>CAWFOD010000001.1:0-11263 GCA_963817305.1 uncultured Acidobacteriaceae bacterium
TTGAGTTAACTCTGCTCATTCCGTACTTGCTTGCGGCTGGAGCAGGGATACTCCTCCTGCTAGGCCTTTGGACCCCGGTGATTGGAGCAATCATCTTCGTGCTCGAAGTCTGGATTATTTTTTTGCACACAGGTGATGCCCTGGTGCCTATTCTGCTTGCGACATTCGGCGGATCTTTGGCCATCATTGGACCGGGCGCCTGGTCTATCGATGCCCGCCTGTTCGGCAGAAAACATTTCACCATCCGTGATCGCTAGCATCTCTCCTCTCCCTCCTAAAGTAGGGGTTCCGCCCCTTACGAGATGCGGGGACAGCAAGCCGACCATTTGGGGTAGTCAAGGCTCTTGGCAGAGTTGCATAGTGATTCTCGTAGCTTGATGTGTTTCCCCTTCTGAGCAGTTGAATCAGAGCGCGTCGAATCTGCGAATCGTAACCAACGGGCCCCCACCTTCTCCACCCGAGGTCAATATGCTTGATTCGAGTCTAATCAGCCATCCCGAGCAGGCCATCCCAGCCAAGTTCGACCTGATCGTCCCATACAAGCCATCGGAATTTCAGCGATCAGTGCGAAATCCTTTCCACTGTCACCGCGAAGAAAGCAGGGACAAGCGCCTGAATGACCGCATCGAGGATGAGAATCGGATCCTGCGTGCGCGAGTCGATCAGGCGCAGCGCCTCCATGAGCAAAAGCGGGTTGCAGATGAAGTCGAGCGGCTGGTCGCGGAACGGACGAAGGAACTTGCCGCAGCCAACGAAGAGCTCCAACTCCAGGCGGGGTTGTTGCAGCACCTTCCCGTATCCGCATGGACGCTCAAGCCGGATGGAACCCCGGATTTCGTGAATCGAGTCTGGCTTGAATTCTCCGGGCAGACCCTCGATTTCGTCCGGTCGCATCCCGAGGCCTGGATGAGCGCGGTTCACCCCGGGGATCGCGAAACAGCATCGCGGGCATTCTGGGAGGGAGTGCGCTCCGGACGGGGTTTTGCGGTGGAAACCCGGTCTCTCCGCGCCCAGGACGGAACCTATCGCTGGCATCTCAATCAAGCCGTTCCCTTGCGCGATGCCGAAGGAAAGGTTCTCAAATTTGTCGGTACGACCACCGATATCGACGACCAGAAGCGTACCGAAGAAGCTTTGCGTCAAGCGCAGGGGGATCTTGCACGCATCAACCGGGTGACAACCATGGGAGAGTTGGCGGCATCCCTGGCTCATGAAATCAGTCAACCGATCAGTGGTGCTATCACCAACGCCAACGTCTGCCTGCGAAAACTCGACAACGATAAACCCGATCTCGATGAAGTGCACGCGGCTGTCACCAGAATTGGAAGGGATGCGCAACGTGCTGCTGAGATTCATCGAACAGGATCCGCTCGCAATTCGAGAAGAGCTCCGTGAATCGAGAGGAAAGTCGATGTGAGCGAGATCAGTTCGAGAAACCGTCGCACTTCTGCGCGGCGAAGCAGTGCGACACAACATATCTATCCGGACGGAGCTGGCAGCCGATCTTCCTCAAATCGTCGGAGATCGCGTGCAGTTGCAGCAGGTCGCGATGAATTTAATCGTCAACAGCATCGAAGCGATGAAGGACGTTGATGGAAGACGAGAGCTGGTTATCAAGTCGCAGCGAACTGAAAACGAGCAGGTTCTTGTGTCGGTGAGCGATACCGGCATAGGACTTCCGCCGCAGTTCGCGGAACAGATGTTCGACCCGTTCTTTACAACCAAACCCCACGGCACCGGCATGGGACTTCGCATCAGCCGTTCAATTATTGAGTCGCATGGCGGGCGCTTGTGGGCCGAGCCTGCTGCTGGGCGCGGCGCGACATTTCAGTTCACCCTACCAGCCATAAATCAAAGCTGATTATTTAACTGTCAGACTGCTCTCAGGGATCGCTCCACATCTTCCCGTAGAAACCCAGTGCCGTCGTGTCTTCAGCAAGTTGCCGTGAAGCCTGCAACTCGAAGAAGTGATCGCTGCCGATTGACTCGTCGCGGCTTTCTCGATGCCAACTCGATTGCTGCTTTGCTCATTCACCTGGAGCGAACGACGGGATGTGTCCCCCGCGTGTATTTTCATTGGACGGAGGTCAATCCTGTGACAAATATTATGCGATTCATATTTCTCGGAGAGGGCGATACGGCGCCCCTTACGCACGAGGTCCTTCGTCGCGCGGTCAAGGACGAGCTTCGCCGACCCATTGTCCACGTGAGTTAATTCGTGATGTATTCATTCAAGAGGGGCTTCTGAATCGACATTCGAATCAACGCGTCCTGTTACGGCAAATCCAGGTCGAGTCGGTAGACATTCACTTGGTTGCGGCGCAGAGATACGGTGAGGGAGCCGTCGGATGCGAAGCCCAGAAACGAGGAGCGAGCGTAGCCGTCTTGGAGCAAGGCTTCAAAGTCAACGAACAAGGTCGTCTTGTTGGCTACGGTTGAATAGCGGAAGACAGCCTGGCCGTCGGCGAGCATGTCCTGAAAGTAGAAGTCTTTGGAATCTTTCGACCATGCTACGGGATTGGCGAGCCTACCCTTGGCGACCTCCAGCCAACTCTGAGTCTGATTGTCGAAGAGCAAGACTCGGATTGGCTGAGAAGGATTCTCGTCGAAGTTCGTGACAGCGGCCAAAAAGCGACGATCGGGAGAAAGTCTTGGATGAATAAGCCCTTCCGATCCAGGCACTTTGATGGTGCGTGATGTTCGGAGGTCAAGCATAAAGATTCCGCTCTGCGCTCGAATCACTCCCCCGTCGGTTCCCCATTTCGCAAAGTAGATGGACCTGCCATCGGGTGACCAGAGCGGCTCGTTTCGCCCGACGCCCAAATCGAGCACAGTTGGCTGTCCCCCATCGGCTGGAACGATAAAAAAACGATCGATCTTTGCGTTGTCCAATGCGTGAAAAAGGATATGAGTCGAGTCAGGGCTCCATTCAACCTGGTCGATAACAGAAAAGCCTGAGACGAGGGACTGACGCATACTGCCGTTCGGTCTGGCTCGCCAAAGTTCACCGTTGGTTGTGAACGTGATCCAGGCCCCATCGGGTGAAGGGCGGGTGTTCAGCGAATAGATGCCTGGGAGCAGTGGCTGAATTCTGCCTGAAGATGGGTAATAGTGGGCAACTTCAAACTGCTCGTTGCCGCTCCAGACAAAGACACGGTCGGTGTCATCGCTTGTAATGAGGCCCCCATAATTATCGGGCCCGAAGGTGAGTTGGACGGGGCGCGCGGGTTTGAACGGCCAACTGCCGTCTTTCTCCCGGATGGCCCAGACGCTGTGAAGGTCATTCCGGGTGAAGGTAAAAAAGAAATAGCGACCGTCGTTGGACCATCGTCCTCCCCATGTCGATCCCGGTTGCGGAAGATTGAGGTTGACCTCGTGGAGGTTCTTTCCATCTGACGAGACTTCCCAGATGGAGGAATCGCTGATGCCCGGGCCGTGAAGGGTGAAACGTAAGCGCCGGCCGTCCCTTGACCACTGCAGATCGTCTGAGCGGCCCCGTAGCGCCACCAGTCGTTGCACTCCTGTGCCGTCACGTTCGCAGAAATAGATACCGTCGGGGCGGTTGAAGTAGATCTGTCGGCCGTCTAGGGAGAAGATGGCGTCGCGGGCAATCACATCCCCGACTCTTGTCGGTGAACCTCCAACGATTGGTGTGAGCCATAACGGCAGATCGTCGCTGCGGCCAAAAAATGTGAAGGACAGCAAAGCGGCTCGATCGGGGGCGATGTCGACGATCCGGATGTTTTGCGCCGGCGGTAGAAAAGGTTGCGCTTCACCCCCAGAGGCCGGCGCCTGCATTACAGTCCAGTGATTGCTGGCATGGTCAAGGTAGAAAACGCGGGCGCCGTCGGTGGTGAGCTTGCCCCAGGGGTCGAGGAGCCCGTCGTGCGTAATCTGGACCAGCTCCAGCACTTTGGGCACAGGTTCAGACCGCCGGAGTTCAAAGATCCCGAGAGCGACGGCCGCGAGCATGCAGATGCCGAGCCCGGCTAAGGCCCAGGTTCGCAACGGGCTTTTGCTCATCGGTGCGCTTGAGTCTGAGGGCTGGGGAGGCTCAACGACCTCTTCCGCGCTTGCCGGGGCAATGAATCGATAGCCGCGGCGGCCCGCCGTTGCAATGAAGCGCGGGTTCTCGGCGTTATCAGAGAGCGCCTGGCGGAGTTTGTTGACCGACGTGTTGAGGCTGGCATCGAAGTCGACGAATGTGTCGGCGGGCCACAGCCTCTCCCGAAACGCCTCTCGAGTGACGACTTCGCCCGGACGCTCCACGAGGATTGACAGCACTTCAAACGGGCGGTCCTGGAGCTTGACCGGTGCTCCCTCCCGGCGCAACTCGCGGGAGGCGAGATCGAGCTCATAGAGACCGAACCGGATTCGTCTGCGCGAGCTTGGATCGGGGCCGGGCATATTGTCCTCTGTCGCAGGAAGGCGGTCAGCGCGAGCGGAGCCTTGTTTTTGCCAGGTGGCGACAGATTATCTGACCGCTCAATTGATTGCAAGGACAAAACTTAACGGATGATCAATAGATATCAAGAGATTTGCGCGGGGACATTGACTCCTCATCTTTCCCTCGGCTATCACACGCAGGCAGGCTTGAGTTCAGTTTTCTCTGTTTTTGAAGTTCTCAAAGGAGATGACCATGAAGTGCACCATTGCAATCGGAGCCTTTCTCGCAATTTTTGTCGCTGCGGGTTGGGTGCAACTCCCCGCCCAGGAAAGCGTTTCGCCGGACTGGCGACCCTACTTGATCTCCGAACGGCACAACCGTATATGACGCGGTGAATGGTGTCACATGGCTCACGGATGCCAATCTGGCTTCGACCTTGGATGCGGGACAGCCCTGACGACGCAGCAGATTCCGTCGACGCGCCACCCCGCTTCGGCCTTCCGCTGTGCAACGCCGACAGCACCGATAAGTGCGTATGGGCCGACGGCGCGATGAGCTACACGTCAGCACAGGAATGGGTGAGGCGCATGAACCGAGCGAGCTATCTTGGGCACGATACTTGGCAGCTTCCCTCCACTCCGCAAAACGATTCTGGATGCTCATCCAAGGGGCCGTCGAACAACAGCTTCGGCTTCGGCTGCAGCGCCGGCGCGTTGGGATCTCTCTACTACGTTGGGATCGGCATTACCGCTCCCAATACGGCCGTTCCCATTCCGCCCAACACGGTAGGTCCGTTCCAGAATTTCCAGCCGTCAACCTATTGGTCGCGTTCGAAGGGCGGAGGTCTCACGGACAGCATAGCGAACTTCTCGTTCGCCGATGGGGCGCAGGGCGGCACGAATAGCTTCAATTATTCCTACGTGCTTCCCATGGTCAAGGGCCGAATTCCCATGAGGAAGCAGCCAGACGCAACGCCACGGGCCTTGAACTCAGCCCTGACGGGTTAACCGTCTATGACCCGGTGGCAGACGTTACCTGGGCAGCCAACGCCAACCTGGCCGCACAGCAACCCTTCTCCTTGAAGCCTTGCAAGACTCCGGGGAAGCCGGAGTTCTGTGTTGCCGCTGATGGCTCCATGAACCACGATTCGGCCGAGGTAATTCATTGCGGATATGAACGCGGCAAACTACGGAGCGGAAACCAATGAGCAACTCGTGTGGGAGTTGCCCGCGTCAGACCCCGGATGCCCACAGTACAACTGCGTCAAGGAAAATCCTATGGGCAAGTTGTACTATACCGAGCTTGGCTTCCAGGCGGGCACACCGATCGTGCCCATTCCAGAAATTGGGCTGGGTCCGTTCCTTCATCTGCAACCCGGCTACTACTGGACCTGCGAAGCGTCCGCGGTCGGCGAGCCGTGCGTCAAGGGCAGCACACCGGTTCCCAATACCGGCGCACAGTTCGACTTTTCCTTTGGAAATGGTTTCCTCAGCACTGCGCGCGAGCCGGGCGCGCATTTTGTCACCGTGTATTTCGCGGGCTGCGACCTTCCCAATCCGGAAGACTGCGGACGCGTGTACCCGAAGCCGCCAATCCCGCCCACGTGTCCACCGGGCAGCGCGAACTGCAATTCATGACACCGAGGGAGAGTGCTGTTGAACTTCGTTATGTCATTCAGAATCGCAGCCATGACACCAGCCGTAGTGTATCCATAAATCAAAAACTCTAAGACTCGTCGAGGGAGGAAAAAATGAGACGCATGAACGCACGCCGCTTTCTGCCGGCAGCATTCGCCGCAATCTCGCTTCTGACCGTTGCGACCGCCGCTTTCGCTCAGCCTCCCGCCCCGCAGAATCCCAGCCCTTGCGACGCGGGCGCGCACGCAACGGCGCCCCTGCCCAATGGCGCGGCGCTGCCCGATGCGGTCAGGCCACTGGCTGCAGACCGTCCAGAATTTTCGGGAATTCCGGGGCCGCCAAATACAAGTCACGGGCTCATACCGGCCGATTGGGGCCTCATCATCTACGACGAGAATCAAGGTGTCTGCTGGCTCGCCAACGGAAACCTCGCCGGGGATCCCTTTGTTCGCGCAGCGATGGCAGTCGCCGGCATCAACCCCGACGGGACTATGAATTACGCGACCGCCCTTCTCTGGGTAGATGCAATGAATAGGTTCGACCATGGCCGCGGCGTTCTGGGGCATAACAACTGGCAGCTCCCGACGACTCCACAGTTCGACCCTACCAGTTGCTCTTCAAGCAAGAATGGCACATTCGGCTTGCTCTGTTCCGGCAGCGGCCTCGGTAACCTCTACAACGTGGGACTCAACGTGCGCATCCCGAACAGCGTGGCGCCTGACTTCACCAATGCCGTCGGACACCTTCGCAACCTGCAGCCAGGGCTCTACTGGACCGCGGACAGCGCGGCTATAAACGCTGACGGACAAGTGACGTTTTCATTCAACACCGGAGTCAACGGATCAAACACGACCACATACAACTATCTGCACGTGCTTCCAGTGACCCATGAGATGCTCGGCACGCCTGCGTCGGGCTCCGGAGTGGTGCCCTACATCAGCGGCGAGGGCGCGGGCATAGCAGTCTATGACACGAACACTGAACTCTCGTGGCCCGTCGACGCAAATCTTCCCGCCTCTGAGAGGTTCGGCGTCAAAGGCAACACCTCCATGGGGCCGACAGTCAGCGGAGACTATCTCACAGCTCCCCTTATTGATGCCGATGGCACTATGCTTTTCTCTACCATCGAAAGCTCGACCGGATGGCTTACCAACATGAATGCGAGCACCTACGCAGGAAGCGATAAGTGGAAACTTCCCACCCTCGCCGAGATAAGTGCTCTTTACAAGGACCTGAATGTCGCCGTCGGCGACACGCGCCTTGAAACGCACACGTTGAATGGGCTCTTTTACAACCTCCAGCCAGGCTTCTACTGGTCGTGTGAGCGCGATCAGACGGGCAATAGTCAGTCTCCGTGCGATCCCAATCTGTATCCGAGCATTAGTCCCGACGGAACGATCCTCGAGTACAGCTTCAACTTCGACAATGGCTTTGAAGGCACGGATTTCAATACCAAGGAGTTTTACGTGATGGTCTATTACCCAGCACCTGCGCCTTAGAAAGCAAATTTGCCCTGTTTTGTGACGTACACTGGCCCCGCTTGCAGGTCCGAATGGCCCTAGAATCTGGCAGCTCGGAAGGATTGGAAAGAGGCTCGTCAGACGACACGGTGGCGCGGAGCCAGATGATATTGGGGCCCTGGGTTGGAGTGCGTTCGGCGCCAAGCCGGTAAGTTCGGCCAGGGCGAGGATCGGCGGAAGCGATCTGGCCGCCAGAAGGATCGCCTTCGTAGAGAAGCCAGGGACCGTCGAGACGCGCCGGTTCGTCGGCGCCGTGCGTCACGATCGCCTGGGCGCGAGCGAGCGGCGCGACGGCGAGCGGGATCAGTGCCAATGCAATAACGAAACAGGCACGGCGCAAAGAGCTTGGCCTCCGGGGGATATCGAAATCTTGTCACAGAGACGGCGTAGTAGCAAGGAGTCAATCGCTGGAGTTAGCCAGGAACAGGCCTGCACAATGAGCGTCTGGCGGCGCTCCCTCGTCACTGCCGCGCACGGCGACGCTCGGCGCCTGCGGCCTAATTCATTCGGTCGACCGGCGAATTCGAGCCAATGTACGCATCCAGCGCACCTTATGGAATAGCATCTGGATCGGTCAAGACAAACGCGCTTACCGTCAGTTGACAATCTCTGACGACAAGCCGACTTCTGCCGGTGACGGAAGCCCGCAACGACAAGTCTAAGCTCGATATTCGCGTGAGGTCACGATCCCTGGTTGCGGCACAGGATATCGGCCGTCAGCATCGGCAACCAGTGGCGCTTGCGAATCCATGGTGAACTTGTCTGTGTTGGGAGACATTTCGAAGTCGCAGTTGAGCATCTGGTCAAACGTCACTTCCCGGCCGGTGTGGGCGGCCATGCGGCCCATGCTCGAAACCAGGCTCGCTTCCACCCCACGTTGCACCTCGTTGTAGGGCTTATCGTCTCGAATCGCGTCCACCAAGTCATTCCACTCGTTTTGATAAGGGTCCTGCTCCTCCGGGTTCACCTTGGATTCCCACAACATCCTGGTGGTCAGATCCTGGCTTGCATACAGGCTTGACGGCTGTCCGCAATCGCCTGCCTTCGAGGCGATTCCCGACCCTTTGGTGCCTTGCAGGTAGCTGGAATATATCTGCTCGCATCCGGGGATGGTGCGCCCGTCGAAAAAGAACTTGGCGCCGTCGGAATAGGTGTATTCCACTGAGTATGTGTCGAAATTCTGATCCACATACATAATTCCTTCAGGACTGGTGCGGTACTGCCGGCCGCCGAGCGCCTGCGCCTTCACGGGCCACTCGTTCTTCATCCACCCCAACTGATCGATCAAGTGGATATAGAAGTCGTTAAAGCAGCCGCCGCTGGCCCAGATGAAACTGTGGAAGCGCTGCACCTGGTAAAGGAGGTCGGTGATACCGGCCGGTTTCGGAAGCGAGCTGAAATAGCCGCCCGGCCCGTGCATCCGATAACCCCGTTGCAGAATGATCTCGCCAATCTCGCCATCGTGGACGCGCTGGGCCAGTTCCTGCATCGCCCGGTTGTGACGCGACATCAATCCCACACCGACCTTCAGGTTCTTGGCCTGAGCCTCTTGCCCCAGCTTGAACATGCGTTTGCTGGTGGGCCCGTCAGCCGTTAGCGGCTTCTCCATGAAAACATTCAGACCCTTCTGGATCGCGTAGGTGAAATGCACCCAGCGAAACGCCGGCGGCGTAGCGAAAATGGCGACGTCGCCCGGTTTCAAACAATCCATCGCTTTCTGATAAGCGTCGAAGCCGATGAACTGGCGTTCCGGCGGCACGTCCACCTGGCCGGCAAATTGCGTCTGCAAGTTGGTCAGGTCTTTCTGGAGGCGATCCGGGAAGATGTCGGCCATGGCCACCAGTTTGACGGGACCGCGCTTGACGGAGAGTGCGTTGGCTGCTGCGCCGCCGCCGCGTCCACCGCAGCCGATCAGGGCAACCTGGATCAGGTCGCTGCCGGCAGCGTGGACAGCGGGAATGGCCACGTTGGCCAAAGCCGAAACTGCGGCTAATTTGCCCGTGTTTTTAATGAATTCACGGCGGGACGCCGAGACTGGCATGGACAATTTCATAGCTGTGCAATCCCCCTATACGTTTGGTTGCCATTTCGAGAGCACGCAAAAAGCATCGAAGACGCGGCAGCATATTCTAGCGCGAGTTCCCTGCTCGTCAAGAATAATTTCATCCCCCAAGCATAGCGGTCGAACGAGTGAACCGGTCTTGCTAGGCGGTGAAATCCGAAGATGAGTTTAAGGCTCGTCTCAATTACGCACTTGCAGGAGCATCAGCATTCCCGATCGAAATCCACATTGCCCATGACCTGAGCTCAAAATGTATGAGGAATTCACGAGCGGCCTCAAGGACCAGATCGCGAATTGACTTGGGTCAAATACGGTCCCTGGCATCCGGGGCCTCTCGCGCCATCCTATTGCGGTTTAAGTATGAGTGACATTCTAGGGTGCACGTCAATCGTCGCGATTCGCTGCATTGAGATGCTTCTAACTATGCAAATGAGCATCGCACGCGCGGCGCCAAATACCCTCTAACAATGCCGGAACCCATTGCTCCGCTGGACATTGACTCCAGGTCTTGCGCAGAAATGCCAGATTCGCGTCGGGTGTATTGGCATTTGCAGCCTGGAGATTCAGAATCACAACAGTTCCAGCCTGAAGTGCGCCGCTTGCGGAATCATCGGCCGCTATCGGCTGGCGGAGGACTGTAGGCGGCGCGAAAATGCATTGACCGCCCGCCAACTCCGGGGACAGTACTGTTCTCGTGGAAGCGTCGCTCCAGAGTTGTCGCATGAGGTTCACTCCGCTCACGATGTTGTGGAGCGCTACGCCGATGGCATGCACAGCTGCCAGATCGCCCCCAACCATTCTTGAAAGAAGTTGCTTTGCCCGATTGATTCGGCCTGTCAGTGTCCACCACGCAAGCAGCGGCAGGTTCATGGTGCGCGGCGCCTGATCGAGCACCAACGCAGCACTCCAACTTTCCGGTGTCGCGTTGAAGTTCGGCGCGAACAAGCGCCCCACCACCTGCTGAACGAGCGGGCCGCACGTCTCTACTGGTCCCTCGCCACGAACAAAATCCGCCAGGCTTTCAAGCTCTTCCGGCCCGGCGGAATAGGCTGGCGCCAAAGCGTTCAATCGATGCCAGAGAGCCTGCTGCGCCTCGGCACGACCCTCCGCACACCTCGGAGCAACGGTGGGAAATGGCTTCCCGCCAATTTCAAGAGTATTTCGCACGCGTTGGAGAATAAGCCCATTCGCAAGGATAGAGCGGTCCGAATACGCGCGATCGAGCTTCGTGTCATTTGCAAAGGCCTGTATCTCGTCGGCATCCGATGAAAGAACAAGATCGACGATCCAAGGAATACGAATTCTCTTCAAGTTCCCTCCTGCGAACAATCTCCGATGCGGCGCGCATCGAAGCCCAAATTTATTGGCGCCCGGCTGTTGCCAGATAACGTAAAACACTGAGGCTCGGGAGAAAAAAATAAGCACCGCCGCGCACGGTAACAAACTGAGGTACATCCGTAACACGGGTACGGACTCCCCCTTGCTGCGGTTGGGAAAAGGTGTTAGTTAAAGGGCATCCCGTGATGGCTTCACGGTTACCAAGTAGCGGATCGCTCTCTTCCGTCATCGCATCGAATTTCGTGCTCATCACCCAGGAGTTTTGCACAAACTCGAACTGCCGCATGATATTGGCGACGATGCAAATGAAATGAATGCC
>CAWFOD010000002.1:0-19267 GCA_963817305.1 uncultured Acidobacteriaceae bacterium
GTGCTCGTTGCTCCTCTCTTTCTCATTTTCGTTCTGCCAGGTGCGACGCGAGCCCTGTTAGTCGGCGCTCGAAGCATCGCCAAACACTTTACGTGGTATCAGGGCCTGTGGCTGCTGGTTCTCGTGAGCGGGTTGGTGTTTCGCATCCGGCAGTTTCAAGACATTAATGAGGAAGCCATCGACGGTTGGGCATATTTTCGCATCGGGGTGGCCGGTCTGGTGGGAATGATTCTGATGGGGCGGTTGCTTTCGAAAAGAACTCACTGGCTCCGCTGGCTATTTCGAGGGTCGATCGGAATCATGGCGGTGTACGCGGCGCTATGCCTCGTTTCGACGACGTGGTCTGTTCGTCCCGCGTGGACCCTCTACAAGTCGATGGAGTACATGCTTGACCTGTCGGTTCTCTGTGCTGTGTTGGCAACCGTGAAATCCTCGGAGGAGTTCGCGAGATTTGAATTGGGCTTGGACTCTCCTCGGCTTGATGCTAGTGACCACTTGGGTCGGAGCCATCATAGATCCAGTTGACGCATTCGAGGCTGGCCAACACTTTGGGCCGCTCGGTGTGCGATTAAACGGTGTCGTTCCCGCCCTATCGGCCAACTCCGTGGGAGAATTCAGCGCGGTTCTAGCGATCTTGGCCTTGTGCCGGTTAATGTATGATCCGGAGCGGAGATTCGATCGTGCGTGGTACTCGTTCTTATTTCTCTTCTCTGTCGCCACCTTGATTTTCTCACAGACGCGCGCGGCAATCGCGGCCCTTTTCCTGGCTGTCATCCTTCTGCGGATTCTCACTCGGCGAGTCTTGTTGGGCGCGGCGATCGCCATAGGCTCTCGCCTTCGCGGTGATTATCCTGCTCGCATTTACAAAGTTCGGTAGCCTCGTTTGGGATTTTGTGTTGCGAGGAGAACAGGTCAGTGAAGTTGAGGGACTGTCCGGTCGAATTGGATTCTGGCAATACGCATTCCAAAAGTTCCAGGAGCGACCCTGGACAGGCTTCGGAGGGTTGTGGGAGGGAGATTCGTTATTCTTCCGGCGTTGGGCCACTACGAGATTCCGGACGTTCACAGCAGTCTTGTTGAAAGCCTCGTTGATGTAGGGATTTGGGGACCGCTTCTGATCATAATCGCCTTGATCTCGATGTGGTGGTTCATGCGTAAGGCGTCGCACAGCCCGCTCCTCAATCTGGACGAGCAGCGTCTAGCGATCGAATCGCTCGCAATTCTAGCGATTATCACGGTGCGCTGCGTGGTGAGCGGCAACATCACTTCTCATCCCGCGTTCGCCTTCTTGACTCTCCTATGCTGTGCTGAGTTCATGCGACGCCGTTTGAAATATGGTGCCCCGCCTTGGGCCTCATAAAAGAAGGCACCAGACGCATCTCGGTAGTCTCATTGGTTGTTATGGTCTCGATTGCCTGGACGCCGCCGCGTAATCCGGATTCCACGCGCGAGATTTATGTCGATGGATCATCGGGTTCGGATGCGAACCCGGGGAGCGAATCCAGACCGCTGAAGACCATCAGCGCGGCGGCTCGGATAGCCATGTCAGACTACAATATGAACATCTCCAGCAAGGTCCTTATTGAGGCGGGAACATATCGCGAATTCATTTCGCTTGATTATCCGCCTCAAGCGACGAGCGCGAAAATCACGTTTGAGGCGGTAAAAACCGGAACTGTCACCATCTCTGGAGCTGACGTGTGGACTGGCTGGCAAGCGGATCCAGGGGACGGACGCTGCTATCTGCACGACTGGCCGTTCCGATGGGGCGTAACCCCTATTCCAGCGAGATGGCCCGCATCTCTTGCTGAAATTGTCAGGCGCCGAGAAATGGTCTTTGTAAACGGAAAGCCGCTCATCCCGGTGCTTTCCGCGGGCGATATGAAGGAGGGCAGCTTTTATGTCGATGACGAGCGTGGGGTTCTAATGATCCGTCCGGACGCGGGGATCGACCCGGCCAAGGCGGTCATCGAAGTTTGCGTTCGCCCAAGATGGTTTGAGAGCCACGGGGTCTCTGGACTGACTATTCGTGGATTGATTTTCGATAAGGCAAATCCATATCTGTCGGACGCGGCGTTCGCCGTTTTCCACTGCTCGGATCTCTTGGTAGAGGACTCGCAGTTTCTGTGGAGCAACTGGGCTGGAATGCTGCTTAATAATGTTAGGAACAGTACGGTGCGACGGGTTGTGGCAAGTCATAACGGCGCTTCCGGCCTGCGCGGCCACGGTCTTAACGGCGTGCTTTACGAGGACGACGAAGCTACCTACAACAACTGGCGAGGAGCCTTGGGAAACTTCTACCAGTTTGACGAAGCCGGCGGCAGGTTCGGGCGGGTGCACGACAGCACTTTCAGGCGAATCCGATCCTTCAACAACCAGACACTGGGTTTCTGGTTCGACACTGACACCAGAAACGTCGTCGTCGAGGACTCGTATTTCTCACACAATCAGAAATTCGGTATCTTTCTCGAGGCCAACCAAGGGCCGATCACCGTCGCGAATTCTCGGATTTGCGAGAATGGCTCTCAGGGTGTGTTTTTGAACAACTCCCAGCGGACGAGCTTAAAACGCAATGTGATTTACGGGAATAACATCGCACAAATCTTCGTGGATTGGAGAACCAGGTCACGAGACTTCATCGACTGGGAATCCGGCGCCTCCGTTTAGTGTAGATGGGCGCGAGTTAACCCTGTTCCACAACATCGTCGTCGTAGCCGATCCAGGCCAGTTGTTGCTCGAAACTTCCATCACGGCCAAGGACACCGGGGATATTTTCTATTCGACGTTGAACTCGGATGAAAATACTTGGTACAGCCCAGGGAACAAGAAAGTGTTTCAGTACGATCCAGGCGGAACGGGCCACGTAAACCGGGAAGTCGATTTCGATGAGTGGCAATCGAGGACCGGCCAAGACAAAAATTCGAAATTTGAGCCGCCGGCGACCGACCCGGTGAAGCTTTGTGAGGCTCCGTAGATTATGGCCTGCGACACAGCCAAAGTGCTCTTTGGAAATGCTTAATCGAATGCTCAAGAACCGAGTCTGGATCGGAAGAGGCGCCCTCGCGCTAACAGATCAAGCTTTGTTTTCCGGTGCGGGATTTCTGCTCAGCTTGCTCCTGGGGCGCTGGCTGACGCCTGCACAATACGGCGCATACGCATTGGCTTTCTCGGTGTTTCTCTTTGCATCGAGCTTCCATAATTCTCTGATCCTCGAGCCCATGGGTGTCATCGGGCCCGCGTCATATAAGCAGAATCTTCCCGCTTATATTGCGAAGCTCATCAAGTTGCATGGTTATGTCGCACTTGGTCTCGCGTTTCTGATGATGGTAGCGGCCGGGGGCGTTTTTATTTTTTCACGAAACTCGACGCTCGCCGGCGCTCTGTGCGGCGCGAGTATCGCGATTCCCTGCGTCCTGCTGTCCTGGCTTTTGCGGCAATCTGCTTATCTTGACCATCGGCCTGCTCTGGCGGCACGCGGCGGCGCCACTTATGCAGCAGTTGTCGTTTTAAGTCTCTTCATTCTTTATTTCACTCGCTCTCTCAATCCATTCACTGCCTTCATAACGATTGCGGCCGCTGGGACCGTTGCCGGCTTCGTCATGATGGCCCTGATTCGGCCGGAGTTCGACGCTCCCGCGGCCATCGCTCATATGCGCACCATTCTCTCGCAGCACTGGGTGTACGGGAGATGGGTGATCGTTACGGCGCTGGTGTACTGGCTTTCCTGGCAGGCTTACACATTCATTGTCGCGGCTATGCTCGGTGTTAAAGATGTCGCGGCGCTCCGGGCCCTTCAGAATTTTGTCTTACCCCTCTCGCAATTCGTCACATCGCTCAGCCTTCTCGCCATTCCTGCGGCTTCGGGAAAGTTCGCGACGAATGACCGGAAGGCGTTCCGGCAAACTATCTCCCGAATCAGTTTGCTATTCGTCGCTGCCGGCATCGTCTATTTCGTTGCGCTCTCTCTTGGCGGGCCCCCGCTCGTGGGTTTCGTTTATAAAGGAAAATACGTTCAGTTCGCGACGCTGCTTCCATGGCTGGCGCTCTCGGGAGCATTTGTCGCCGCCGCCCAGGGACCGTGCATCGCTTTGCGCGCAATGCAAGTGCCCTCCGATGTATTCATCGGCTACGCCGTTTCCGCATGCTTCACGATTGTGACGGGCTTCAGTTTGACTCACTATTGGGGGCTGGCGGGAGCGGCCGTCGGCATGGCTGCTGCTTCTTTTAGCTTTCTCCTTACCGTGATTTACCGCTACCGCTCCCGGCTCGCAAAATTGTCGCGGCAGGATCAAACAGGTCCCGTTGAACCTGACGGTCGTTCCCTGCG
Organism: uncultured Acidobacteriaceae bacterium; assembly: GCA_963817305.1. Lineage (GTDB taxonomy): Bacteria > Acidobacteriota > Terriglobia > Terriglobales > Acidobacteriaceae > Sulfotelmatobacter. The sequence continues at coordinate 4,328 of CAWFOD010000002.1, forward strand.
TGTGGCGTGGCTCTTTCCATCGTTGAACCGCGGATTCTATTGGCAGCCGGTTTTTAAAGCGTTCACAGAACGTTTTCCAAATTCGATCGTTTTCGTGGGACTCTGGCCGGGATACCTGCCCGGATATGAAGGAACATTCAAGCTTCGGGTTCTGCCCGGCGTAAAGCTGCTGACTCTGAAGCGTTCTCCGGAAGGCTATGACCGCGGATTAGTAAAGGCTCCTCTCTCCATCCTGCGTGAGCTTTTTCAGTATCGTCCAAATGTGATCTTCACATCCGGATTTAGCGTTTGGACTTTGTGCGCGCTGCTTTTGAAGGCAGTTCATGGCACGCGCGTGCTCATCGCGTGGGAGGGCCACTCACCCTACGTCACGTACCTCGACCGTCCGATCTTGCTCAGGCTGCGCCGCATCATGGCTCACTATGTTGACGGTGGCATTAGCAATGCGCGCGAAGGTTGCGAGTACCTCAGAGACGTTCTTTCCATCCCGGGCTCAAAGCTTGTGCATCATCCCTATGAAGTTCCTGACCCGAGCGTTTTCGGTTCCACAGATCCTCCTGCGGTTTTGCACTCGATGACTCACCCCGTCTTTCTCTCCGCCGGCTCGTTGATACCCAGGAAAGGCTGGCGATATTTGATTGATGCTGTGGACGTCCTCGTCCAGCGCGGGTTCAAGTCCTTCTCCGTTGCCATCGTGGGCGAAGGATACGAAGCAGCACTACTAAATCAACAGATCTCAGCAAAAGGGCTTCAGGAACTGGTTCATCCTTTGGGCCCAGTCGCCTACGAAAAATTGGGCGCCTACTTCAAGGCCTGCGATGTTTTCGTTTTCCCCACATTGGAAGACGTTTGGGGCCTCGTTCTACTCGAAGCCATGGCTTTCGCCAAACCGGTTTTGTGTTCCCAATATGCAGGTGCGAAAGAGATGGTCGAGCACAATAAAACTGGCTTCATTTTCGACCCTCGCAACCCTTCGGAGTTGGCTGACTACATGGCAAGGTTCATCGAGAACCCGCATTTGATTTCAGAATTCGGAGAACGCTCGTCGAAGGCCATCGCTCCGTTCACGGTGGAGGCCGCCGCGAGCGCTTTGGAAGCTCTCGTCAACAGGGCGATGGGAGGACCAGAGCAGCGCGTGGTCGCAAAGGAAGAACAGTTGTTTGCTTTCGATTAGAGCCTGGACCCCGGAACTCATTTGGCTGCATACCCGATCATGAAAATACTCTTGGTCCACAACGAATATCAGCAGCCAGGCGGCGAAGACGTTGTCTTCGAGCAGGAAAAGCGAATTCTGGAGCGCGGCGGCCACCAGGTGGTCACGTACAGGCGGAGCAACCATGAGATCCAAGAACTCTCTGCGATTGGCCGCGGCACACTGGTGATACGAACCGTCTGGGCCAGCGACACGCACCACGACTTCGGCGCGCTTCTCGAGCGCGAAAAACCGGACGTTGTGCACGTTCACAATACCTTCGTCATGATTTCGCCGTCCATTTACAGCGCATGCCGCAAGCGAGCCATCCCGGTGGTGCAGACGCTTCACAATTTTCGCCTCCTCTGCCCCGGCGCGCAGTTTCTACGCGATGGAAAAATCTGCGAGGATTGCGTCGATCATAGCCTCCTGCGCAGCATCTGGCATGGCTGCTATCGTGACTCGCGGCCTGCCACGGCTTCGGTGGCGCTCATGCTCGCGTGGCACCGGCGCTCCGGTACCTGGGACGAACTCGTGGACCGTTACATCGCGCTCACCGATTTTGCGCGCAACAAGTTCATCGCCTCCGGTTTTGCGCCAGACAAGATTGTCGTCAAGCCGAATTTCGTCGATCCCGACCCCGGTGCGAAGCAGACCCCCGGCGCAGGCGCGCTCTACGTCGGGCGCCTGTCCAAAGAAAAGGGCTTGCACACCCTGCTCGACGCCTGGAAGCGCCTCCCGAAGAGTTGCTCGCTCCAAATCATCGGTGATGGTCCTGAAAGGGAAGAACTCGAAGCGGAAGCGCAACGAAGTGGCCTGTCTTCGATTCAGTTTCGTGGCCGGCTATCGCACGAAGAATCACTCGCCGCGATGAAGAGCGCGAGTTTCTTGATCTTGCCGAGTGAATGGTACGAGGGCTTTCCGATGACGATCGCCGAGTCCTTCGCCTGCGGAACGCCGGTCATATGCTCAACGCTGGGCGCCATGGAAGAAATCATAGACGACTCCCGAACCGGCCTGCATTTTACGCCGGGCGACTCCGAAGATCTCGCGCGAAAAGTCGAGTGGGCTTTCACACGCCCATCCGAGATCGCAGCGATGGGCCGAGCGGCCCGCCGCGAATATGAAGCTCGCTACACCTCAGAGAGGGCCTACACTCAACTAATGACCATTTACGAGGAAACGGTGGCCACCTATGCTTGAATCCGGCGCCTGTGAAGTGAACGCGATGACGCCTGCATTCCGGGTCGTTGGCGTACGGGTCGATGCGGTTCAACTGCCCGAAGCTGTGGCGCGAATCAAACGGTGGATCGACAATCGCGAGAACGGCAAATACGTCGCGGTTACGGGTATGCACGGCGTGGCGGAGTCCCGGCAAGACCCGCACTTTCGCGAAATCCTCAATCAGGCCGCCCTGGTGGTTCCAGACGGCATGCCTCTCGTTTGGCTAGGGCGCTGGCACGGACATTCACTGCGCCGGCGCGTAACCGGATCGGAACTGATGCTCGCATTTTGCCGCGAGACGGGCCCCCGGCCGCGTCATTTCTTTTACGGCGGCGCTCCCGGTGTCGCGGAGGACCTGGCGCGCCAGCTCCACGAACGATTCAACATCACACTGGCCGGCACCTACACTCCACCATTCCGCCCGCTCACAGTGGCCGAAGAAGCAGATCTCACAGCACGTGTACATACCGCCGCTCCCGACGTTCTCTGGGTGGGCCTCAGCACTCCGAAACAGGAGCGCTGGATGTCCGATCATCATTTGAAATTGAAAGTTCCGGTCATATTGGGAGTGGGCGCGGCGTTCGACATGAACTCCGGCAGGCTCAAGAGAGCTCCCGCATGGATGCGTGACAGCGGCCTCGAGTGGTTTTATCGCCTCCTCAGCGAACCGCGTCGCTTATGGAAGCGTTATCTGGTAACGATTCCGCAATCGATGTGGAGCATTTCATTAGAGCTTTTTCATCTCAGGAAGTTTGAATAAACTCACTCCCGGGCCAAGAATCCGCTCGGCTAGGGCTCTGCTGATAGCTCCAGTCCTTCGTTGACTTACCGACGTGACGAAACCTTCCACTCGCAATCACAACCTGCTGCAAACCACCGGCATCTTGGTCGCTGTGATGCTGCTCAGCAGGGTTTTTGGTTTTCTGCGCGAGTGGACGGTGGCTCATCAGCTCGGTTCCAGCGCGGTCACGGACACCTACTACGCGGCGTTCACCCTCCCCGATCTCCTTAGTTATCTTGTTGCGGGTGGCACTCTGGGGATGTTTTTCATTCCCGTCTTTGCGAAGTACACGGCGGAAAAGAACGAGGAGGAAGGCTGGCACGTATATTCCACGATCATCAGCTGCATGGGCTTGATCCTCTTTGTTTTGATTATCGTTGGCGAAATTTTTGCTCCCCATATCGTTCGCTTACTTGCGCCGGGATTTGACGCAGTGCAGCAGGCGCGCGTCGTGTTCCTCACTCGCTTGATGCTTCCCTCGCAACTCTTCCTGTTTCTTGCCAGCATGATGGGTTCTGCGCAAAACCTGAAATCGAAGTTCTTGGTCCCCGCGCTCGGCTCTGGTGTCTATAACCTCGGAATCATCTTGGGAGGATGGTTGCTTTCACCGCGGATAGGAGTCGCCGGATTTGCCATCGGAGTGCTCGTGGGGGCGTTCTGCGGATTCTTTGTCCTGCAGCTATTCGGAGCCCGCAGCGTCGGCGCGCGCTTCACTCCTAACCTGGACTTGAATCACCCGGGCTTTCGGCTGTTTGTGAAGCTGAGCATTCCCATCATGCTCGCTCTTTCTTTTGACATCACCGACGAATGGATCATCCGCTGGTTCGGATCGTATCTCACACCGGCTTCCATCACCTGGCTCACATATGCAAGAACAATTATGCGGCTCCCGCAGGTTTTGATCGGCAGCGCCGCGGGGATCGTATCTTTTCCGTTGCTCGCGCAACTGCATTCGCAGGGCGAATCCGACTCGCTCAACCGCACTCTGAACTCGACTCTGAAGGGTCTGATTCTTTTTCTCGTTCCACTCTCGGCACTGGCCGTCGTGCTAAGCAAACCGGTCATCTATTTCGCATTCTCCCACACACGCTTGAGTGCGTCAGACTTTCAGGCTACCGGCGCGGCGCTGGGTCTTTTCTCAATTGGAATTTTTGCCAGGGCGGCTCAAAACGTCATCGGCCGTACGTTTTATGCGGTGCGAGATACGATCACACCCGCTGTGGTAGGCACCGGCGTGACTTTGCTGAGCTTACCGCTGTACTGGTATTGCGCGCGCCGATGGAATTTCTTGGGTCTGGCGATTGCCAGTTCCTTCATTGCGATTGCGTTCGCCGCGGTGTCCTTCGGGCTCTTGGTGCGACGCACGCGCAATCAGGAAGTGCGAGATCTGCTCTCGTGCCTCGCAAAAGTCTTGGCCTCTTCCGTTCTCGTCGCTCTAGCTTGCTATAAGCTGACGGCATGGCTGGAAGCACGTCTTGCCTGGCAGAGGATGCTGGGTGCTCTCGAGTTGCTGGTGATCGTCACGGCCGTTGGCTTCCCATCCATCATTTTCCTGGCGAAATTGCTCGGTGTGGATGAGATCGATAAATACTTGCGAAGAATCCTCTCCAGGGTCCCCGCGACGGTCGTCGTCGCTCCTGAATAGCATCTTGACGTATGAGTGGTCAGCCTGCGGCTGGCCGCATTACTGGAGGCGGGCGACGTCTACGGGTTGCTTCCGTTAAAGGTGCCCCCGGCGTCGTTGCCAAAACTCTGCCACTGCACCCACGTGTGCGGGGCATACGAATTTTTGCCGGAACTATCTAACCAGACGAAATACAATCCGCTTAAATTGGCGAGATTATACGTGTTGTTTGCAAAGTGATTATCCCAACTCGTGTACACCGAGGTGTCGAAATCCGATGTTCTGATAAGGCCAGCTGCCTCGTATGTAATCTCACTGAAAGTGTTGTCGTGCACGTCTAGATTCTTTAGCAGGTACGGCTGCCCCGTATGGGGAGCGTGGTTACTGTAGCCTCGGCTCACCAACACGGCGCCAATCCCATTCGCACTATTCGTGATGGTGTTGCCGTAAACCTGAACATTCGATGAGTTGAAAATCCCGATGGCAGGCCGAGCCCAAAGAGTATTGTTCTGATGCGGTGCGGATACGGCGGTTTCGTCTTCCACGAGATTGTACCGGATAATCGCGTCCCAGCTGATCTCATGCTCGATCCCGAAATTTAAGTTATTCTTTGTGTGGTTGTACTCGTAGAGTACGTTTGCAGAATCACCGTCAGTGTGCAGCCCAGCTCCATTGTTGTCGTGGGCAAAGTTGTTGCGAACAATCAAATCGGTGGCGTATTCAAACTTGGCGCCGCCGCCATTTGCAAAATTGGCCCAGTTGTTGAAGGCGAGTTCATTGTTCTCCACATCCATTGCTGTAGTGGCGAATCCACCTTCCAATCCAAATTCACCGTTGTCGTGAGAATAATTTCCCAGGATCTTGCCGTTCGCCTCGATCCCATCCCCGTGATTCAGGCGCACTTCGTTATTTTGAATAGTCCATGTGGTGCCGCCCTGTACGGCGCCTTGAGCGTTCCCGGCAAACTTCTCAATCGTCAATCCTTCGATGGTTACATCTTCTGCCCCGGTGCCCAGCGCAAGAAAGGGAAGGGAGCAGATAATCACCTCCATCGTATGGCCGGTGGGGTTGTCCGCGATGTAAATCTGCTTACTCGCATAGTCGCGGTAAAATGTCCCGGGCACGACCGCGGACAGGGTCATTACTCGGCTCAAGGGTGTGTTGTCTAAGTACAGGGCATCGGAGAACTGGCATGCGGAGGAAGCGCCAGTCGCGCAGACATCGCTGCCCTGCGGTATTAGCTGAGGTTGATTCGCAGCCACCCAATAGTTGCCAGATTGCGTCCAGGAAGTCACCAATTGCGATCCGTTCAGGATTGCTCCCGACGATAAGCCAATGAACGCGTCACTGCTTTTGGGCGTTACATACGACGCCATCCGGTAGGTTCCCGCGCTGAAACAAAAAGTGGTATCTGGAGGATTGGCATTAACGATCCCCGGTAAATCGTCGCCGGCATTAAACGTGATCTTGCAGGTTGCTTCCTTTCCGGCGAGGGCTACCTTCGTCGGCGAGTTGCCGGCATCGCTCGTGATTGTCAAGGTACCGCTGGCAGCGCCAGACGCAGTGGGTGTGAACGTCACTTTGACCGTCATGCTCTGGCCGATGTTCAACGTGGTCGGCAAAGTGTTGCCGGCGGAAGCGAACGGGCCCGAGACGGCAACGTTGCTAACTGTTACCGGTCCCGCGCTGTTGTTCGAAACGAATAGAGTTTGTGCAGGGCCCGGATCGCTGGCCGCCACGCTTCCAAAATTCAAGCTGGCGGGCGCAACGGTCAAATCCAGCGGGCCCGCAGCCGAACTGCCGATCCCCGTGAGGCTCGCCACCGAAGGTGAGTTCGCGGCGGTGCTGGTGACTGTTAAGCTCCCACTGGCCGCCCCAGTGCCGTTGGGTGTGAACGTGATATTGAGCGGCATGTTTTGGCCAGCAGTCAACGTCATCGGCAAAGAACTGCCGGCAGACGCGAACGGGCCCGAGACGGAAATGTTGCTAACGGTGACCGTTCCCGTGCTGTTGTTCGAAACCAATATGGTTTGCGCAGGGCTCGGATGGCTTACCACCACGCTTCCAAAATTCAAGCTGGCAGGCGCAATGGTCAAATCCAGCGGACCCGAACTCGACATGCCGGTTCCCTTGAGGCTCACCAACGAGGGTGAGTTCGCGGCCGTGCTGGTGATGGTTAGGCTCCCGCTAGCCGCCCCGGAGGTATTGGGTGTGAACGTGACATTGAGCGGCAAGCTCTGGCCGGCCTTCAACGTCACCGGCATGGAATTGCCGGTGAAGGCGAACGGGCCCGAGACGGAAATGTTGCTAACGGTGACCGCTCCTGTGTTGTTGTTCGAAACCATTATGGTTTGCGCAGGGCTCGGATGGCTGACCATCACGTTACCAAGATTCAAGCTGGCTGGGGCCACATCGAGATTCAGACTGACAGAAGTCTGCGCTTGGTGTGAACTGGTATACCCCGCGCACGCCGCAAGTAGCATCGAAAGAATCAATTGAGCTACAAAACATACGGCCGTCAGTCTGTTCCTCTGGCTCCGCTGTTCTCTCTTTCTAGGAACGGGCAGTAAAAGAGAAACCGGCGCAGTATCAGAGAAAGGATGACTCAAGTTGCTGTCATTGCTCGGGTTATCCAACTCAAAGCCTCCGCTACATCTCTGTGGCTAGGCGTGACGCCAACATCGCTGGTTTCTGTCGAGGCCGTCAGGTATCTCTCTGTTCTCTACTATGGGCCGCACTTTTTCCGCGAACAACTGGCCGGCCGTACAAGTTAAGTACTGGGCTTCGCGGACAGGTCTAACCACCAAGCTTTGTGATAACTGGAGAATTGCAGCGCCGTCGGGTGCGTGCGCGTGCTAAAATTCGCGGAGTTAATTGCTATTTTTGCGAATTGTTGCTCCCCTGCAATCTGCACGTCAAACAGCGGTAAATCGTACACGGCTACTACGCATGAATTTGGGGGTTTGCGTAAGGTGCTCCGACGAGCGAGAATTAATCCGGTCCCATGAAGAAACTCACCGTCCTGGTAGCGATTGGCTTGGTCTGTGTTGGTTTGTTATACAAATTCAGGCACCCCATCGAGCATTTTCACCCTCACTTCCGATTCCGGACTCTGAAAGCTATCAAGATTTCTCCATCGTCCTCATCCATACCCAAGGGCGCTCGTAAGAAGTTCACAGCCATCGCGCAGTACCGCGACGGCAGTCAGGCCGAATTAGTTTCCGAAGTCACTTGGACTTCATCGAATCCCGCAGTTGCGCCCATTGATGGGGAAGGTATCGCTACGGCAGCAAACGAGGGAACTTCGACCTTGCAGGCTACTTTCCAACACGCGAGTGCAACCACTACCATGTCGGTCGTTCCCGTGGCTGCAGTAGCTCTTGCGATTTCTCCTGCGGACCCAGCCATCGACGTCAATGGAGATTCGCAGTTCAAGGTCTCCGCAACTCGTTCGGACGATAGTGTGGAAGACGTGACGACTCAGGCGAGCTGGTCCTCCTCCAATCCCGCCGTCGCGAAAGTTGCGACCTCAGGCTTGGCGCATGGTCAAGCGCAAGGAAGCGCTACAATTAGTGCAGAGCTGATGACTCCAGTTGGCAAAATCCAGACGGCCACTCGTCTCAACGTGGTTTCAACTACAAGTCCTCTGGCTGGTGCCTATTCATATCGCTATGACGATACAGGCACTGGCCAGAACCGTTTTGAGGCTCTGCTTACTCCCGGGAATGTAAACGCATCCACGTTTGGGAAACTATTTGCTGCGCCCATTGATGGCTACGCCTACGCGCAGCCGCTCTACGTCCGTGACGTCGCAGTCGTCGGTCAGGGTATTCACAACGTCGTGTACGTTGCGACCGAGAACGACACCATTTTTGCATTTGATGCCGACTCCGGAGCCGAGTTGTTCCGTTCAAATCTGGGTCCCGCCGTGCCCAAAGATCAATTGCCCTGCCCCGATATGGGTCCACAAATCGGAATTACCGGAACACCGGTAATCGATCCTGTCACTCAGACACTTTATGTCGCTGCCAAGACTTTCAGCAGCGGAAGCACCTCCTTCCATCTGCACGCGCTCGATCTCGCTTCCGGAAAAGAAAAAGACGGCAGTCCAGTCTTAATCACTGCAACTCTTCCAGGTACTGGAACTGGCAAGCGCAATGGCACGGTTACTTTCGATGCGCGACCACAACTACAGCGGCCTGGTCTCGTGCTCACGAACGGACAAGTGATCATCGCTTTTGGGTCGATGTGTGACCGCGGCCCGTTTCACGGCTGGCTGTTTGCGTATGATGCCTCAAGGCTTAAGCGCACCGGCGTTTTTCTCACCACTCCAAACGGCAGTCACGGCGGTATCTGGCAAGCCGGAGGGACGCCCGTCGTTGATCCCCAAGGAAATCTCTACGTCGTTACCGGAGATGGTGAATTCGACGCCTACGATGGCGGCCCTGATTACGGCGACACGTTTCTGAAGCTGCGATTCGCCGGAAACGACCCCATTGCGCCCACGGACTATTTCACTCCTTTTGACCAAAGAGAGCTGGATGTTGAGAACGTGGACCTCGGCGCCAGCGGCCCTATGGTATTGCCAGATCAGTCGGGCCAGCATTCACATCTACTGTTCGGTGCCGGGAAGAACGGTTCAATGTACTTGATCAATCGCGACGACATGGGCCATTTTCAGTCCTCGAGCAATAATCAGATCGTGCAGTACATTCCTTACGTCTTTCCAACCAAGGTTCACGTCAGCGCCGCATATTGGCGAAACTCAACCTCCGAGTGGATTTACGTGGGGTCCGTCGAAGGGACCCTACAAGCTTTTCCGCTTTCACGCGGGCGGTTGTCCCCAACAGCCAGCTCCCAGACGCCAACGGTTTTCGGCTATCCCGGCGCGTTGCCGGTCATTTCTTCGCATGGGGATTCAGACGGAATCGTATGGGCGCTCGAGAACTATTCCGGTGTGCTCCACGCCTTCGACGCGACGAATCTTTCCACGGAGCTTTACAATGCGAAACAGGCTCCGAGCGGTCGCGATGCTGCCGAACATGGCGTCCAGTTCTACGCGCCGATGGTGGCGAACGGAAAGGTATATTTCGGTACGCGCGGACACCTGTACGCATACGGCCTGCTGCATTGATCGCGACGATTGAATGAACGACTATTGTGTCTGAACTGTGCAATCAAAAAAGGGGGCGAATTTGCAAACTCAAAATCATGTTCTAGTCACCGGCGCAGGCGGCTTTATTGGGGGCCACCTTGTCGCCGAATTTCGCAAGCAAGGGTATAAGCAGATCCGCGCTGTAGACGTGAAACCTTTCGATGAATGGTACCAGCGATTCAACGATGTCGAAAATTTGCAATATGATCTCAATCTCAAAGAAAATTGCGATCTCGCGTCCAAGGGCGTGGACGAAATCTACAATCTTGCCGCGAACATGGGCGGCATGGGTTTCATCGAGCAGAACAAGGCCCTGTGTATGTTATCGGTTCTCATCAATACGCACATGCTCCAGGCCGCGAAGGACCACGGCTGCCAGAAGTTTTTTTATTCCTCGTCGGCTTGCGTCTACAACGCGGATAAGCAGAAGACCTTCGAAGCCCCCTCCCTGAAGGAAGAAGACGCTTACCCCGCGCAAGCCGAGGACGGCTACGGTTGGGAAAAGCTTTTCTCTGAACGCATGTGCCGCCATTTCCGTGAGGATTTTGGCCTCTACACCCGCGTCGCACGCTTCCACAATGTGTACGGACCCTGGGGCACGTGGGACGGCGGGCGCGAAAAGGCTCCCGCTGCGATTTGCCGCAAAGTAATCGAAGCCAAGGTCCACGGCAAACATGAAATCGAGATCTGGGGCTCCGGCGAACAGACTCGCAGCTTCATGTTCGCCGACGACTGCGTCAAGGGCATCCAGCTCATCACCAACTCGCAAATCCTCGAGCCCATCAATCTGGGCTCCGCGGAAGCTGTCAGCATCAATCAGCTAGTGGACATCGTGGAAAGCATAGCTGGCATTAAATTGAAAAGAAGTTACGACCTGAGCGCTCCCAAAGGCGTCAACGGCCGCAACAGCGATAACACTCTCATACAGAAGTATCTGAATTGGGAACCCGATACCACCCTGCGCGCCGGCCTCGAGAAGACCTACGCTTGGATTTACGACCAGTACATGGCCCGCGAACGCTCCGAAACTGGTTTCATGCGGGAAGCCAAGGAATGAGGATAAACTAGCAACCAGGGCGGACCTGGCACACGAGCCTGGCGTGGTACGCGAACTGACGTCGGTCGGAAGACGAACAAGAGCGAGTACGTCGAAGCGGAGGCGATTGCCGAAGCAGTGCAACGACCCCGGATGCGTTTTGCCGATCAAGACGGTCTTGCATCCTGTTCGAGGCCAGCCTCTCCGCCTCTCCTGGGGCTGGACCTTAGTACAGTTGCTCTATTACTCGAAGCTGTTCATCATCGAATCGCTTGCTGGTGCAGTGACTCCAGGAAGCAGAAGACAGTGCAAATTCGAACGACACTGTGTCCACGCGTGACCCCCCTCTACGCGCTGGGCGTGTGCGGCGATCGATACTGGGGGCATACCGAATGAACGTTGGTAAATTGTTTCTCGTAGTCGTGTTTCTGACCTGCGCGGCGCTCGCTGCTCCGGCGGCGCATTCCCAAAGCTCCGCAACGAACTGTACCGCGAGCCAACAGGCTGCCGTGAGGTGTTTCGTTGCTAACGCTGTGGCCACCGATCTAGCCAAACCCCGCTACGGAATGACGCTGTCGCAGTTCGAGTCCTATGGTTTCGCCGTTTCGCAGATTCTCCAGTCGCGTCAGACTTACGTTGTGCTCGTCGCCATTTCCAGTGCCATCGCAGACGCGTTGCCCCCTATCAATGCCGACGGCACCCCCAATCAGGCCGCGCAAGACGCTGCGATCGCCGCAGCTGTGAACCAGTCAACCTGGTGGGGCTTCGCGACGCCACCGCAGGGCGCTACTGTGACTGATCTCGAACACTTTTCGATGGATGTCGCCCATGCTATGAACGGCGCCAACGGCGTTCTGGAACTGCTTACGCCCGGCGTTTCGCTGCGCATCATTGATTCATACATTGTCACCGCAACCTCGAACGGTACGACGAACCTTACGGAACTTCATGGCAGCCTCGCCGCTGCGATAAGCAATTTCGTTCGCTCCGGCCTCATGACGGTTCCGCCTGGCATGACCCTCACTCAAGTGGATTCATTCGCGAACTCGTTGGCGTGGGATATATCCACGTACAAGGTCGCGACCCATCGCACTACCCTGAGCTCTAACTGAAACTGCTGCTTTGGCCCAACACCGATCTGCTCGACAGCCGTGGAGATCCTCAACCGCGCGCAACGTGCCGCACCAACGACGCGCAACGATGCCATTGAATTCGCGGCGTCTCGCAGCTAACCTAAAATGCCTCCGTTACACTCACAAGTTGACCTGTTCATCGTCGACGGGAATTGTGGCGCTCTTCTGAAGGCTAATCCGGATCCGCCGTACCCAGGTGGATTTGTCGATGGCAGGCACTACAAAGCGTGATGAGATTTTCTTCGACATCCGCTCCCAAAAGGCCGCGCGGCTGCATATGATGAATCTGAAGCTTCTTGGAACTTCCACATCGTTGGCATCGCCAGCCATCGCGGTGGAGTACTTGCTGGCAAAGAGCGTGATAGGAAACCGGGTCCAAGCGCAGTCGAGGTTGTCTTGGAATAGGTGAATTCATGATGCCTTCGGAATCCGCAGCAAAAACTCCTGGCGCTGAGAGTTCGGCAGCAGCAGGTAAATCCGACTGAGTGCCAAGAGAAGGGAATCGGCGTTGCCGGAAGCGTCCAGGTTTGCGCCGGCCAGAAAATCCGCGCAGATCATCTCTAGACAGTAGCCACGCGCCTTTTGATCGAGCATCAACGAAGCGGTCTCGAGCGCTTGCTCGATGACGGCCAGTTGGCTCTTGTAGACCTTGAAATAGAGCATCTCCCAAGGCTCGGTTTCCTTACCGGTCAGATGTCTTTCCACCTCTCGTTTAAACTCTTCCCTCGGCATCTGCTTCGCTTTGTGCACCCAGGGTGCACAATCGAAGTTCTGTCTCTCCGCCCGCGCCACTTTGACCAACTCCCGGGCCTTGGTCCATCCCATCTCTTTGAGGTCGCGATGGGTCTGCCGCGGCAACTGCTCGTGAATCGCCATCAGGTAATACGCCTTCCTCCGGGATTCGGGAAATTTCTTCTCCAGAAACTCATCAAAGGACTTCAGGTTGTCCACCCGCCAGTATTGTCCTGCCCGAACTTCGCAGAGATAGCGACCCAGCTCCACAAAGCGGGTGTCCCGCTCCCGCTCCGTCGTCCGTTCCCAGTGCAGAATCTCGTCGATCTTCTCCAGCACGAACAAAGCCCGACGGTGATTCAGCTTGGGTGCCATTGGTGGCCCCCCGCTAGTCCTCAAATTGGTCAATCCAATCAAGGTCGCTCGCTCCCGGCCGACGAATGAGTTTCGAATCCAGCAGCTGCTGGTCCCCCAGGCAAATTCCCAGATGTGAGCAGCTCACGCAACCGTTCTGGGGAAAGCGAATCCCGCTGTGCGGAAGGAATTGGCCCGCTTCAATCTGATTGGCCGTCGTTTCCACCAGCTGGCCAAATTCTCGGCGCTGTTGGTCATCAATGGATGTCTTCAGATACTGAATCTCGGGTGCGCTCTTGCGCACGAAGACGACTAAGGCGACATCCGAGATCCCAGTCATCCAGGAATAGCAAATCAGTTGAGGATCGAGCGCCAACAGACCCTGCGGCTGATCCGGATAGCGGCAGGTCGTCGTTTTCCAATCGATGATGCATTTCGTCCCGTCCAGTTCACCGATCGCATCGATGTAAGAAAGGAACTGGCTCCCGGATGGCAGTGAGCGTGTCAACTTCACTTGAAGATTCTCTTTTGGACGCCCGATCCGAACACGATCCTCCTGAGCAAACCGTTCGAGCAGGTGAATGCCCTGGTGATAGAGCCGGTCCCAGGAGTCGTTCTTGGCATAGGCGAGGGAGGCATCCTGGTACTTGCGCCATTCCTGGAAGAACGCAGCCGTCGAGTCTTCCCCAGCGAAATAAACAGCCAAAGCGTTTTCGAAGCTACGGCCGAACATCATGGCGGCCTTGTCTTCTTTCTCGCGCCAGCCATCGAGGTATCGGTAGCGATACTGCCGCGGGCAGCGCAGGTACTGGCTAATCTGCGTGAAGCTGTATGTCATTCGAGCCTCCTGCCACAACACCTTCGCGAGCATCCTTGGAGATGAATTCCCACTCGCTCGATGGTGCGAATGCTTCGAGGTTGAGGAACGTACGTCCGGCGAATGACTTGCGTGTGGTCCGCAGAATGCCCGTGAGACCGAGCAAGGCCTTCTCATCCACTTCGTCTCGGCCGAGCAGATCGGGGTCATAGCCGAAATCCCGCAGGAACCAGTTCAATTTCCACAGGGACTTCTGGGTGCAATAGAGTCGCCCCGCAATTCTGCGCGCAGCAAACTCCGTAGGCTCCTGGACTGTAAAGCTAAGGATGAAAAAGGGCTTCTGTGGGTGCCAGCGATAATAGGCCCGGTCCACCCGCACAAGGAAGATTCCTTCCAGGAATTCGTTCGTCTGCGCCGGTTCGACATGTAAACCCGGGAAATGCCGCTTCATGACCGCACCTCCTCCGGCTGGCTGTAGCTGTTCAACTTGCAAACGAGAGCAGCACGATCGTTGGCGGCTTCCTCGGCCACGGTCGAAACGAAAGCCTCGATGAGGTCACGCCCGGCGTCGCGCAGTTCTTGCGTTCCACAGAAATCAGCGGCATAGCGCTTCACCAAATTGGGATCAAGCTCGTACTTTCGGATCAGGAGGCAGAGCTTGTCCCGCAGTCTAGGCTGGCCGTTGCTTGCGCCGTTCGATCCGGGGTGGCCGTTCGAGGGTGTCGTTGCGGCGCAGGGCTTTTGCGGTGCCGAGAACGATCCGAGCTCTTCGACACTGCAGAGCCCGGTCCCGTAAGCCTTGCGCAGAGCGCGATTGACGGCCCGCGTCTCGGCAACGCGCATTTCAGCTCCACGGACGAGGGAAGACGTGTTGGACGGATCGGCGTCGCCA
>CAWFOD010000003.1:0-33106 GCA_963817305.1 uncultured Acidobacteriaceae bacterium
TCCCGAACAGAACATCAACTTGAGACACCAATTCGCGGTTCACGTCCTGCGCTTTTGCTTTGCCACCAATTCCCTTCCACAAAGATTCTCGATAATTAAGATCATAGGAAACCACGGTGCCCGAATTCTTCGCCGCCTGAACAGCGGCCATCGCCACCAACGCCGACGATCCGGAGAGCGCAGCAAAAATTCCGCCCGTATGCAACCAGAGAGAACCTTTTGTCGCAAAGATATTTTGCCAATCGAAATCGTTCGGCTGGCTATTGGCGATCGCGGTGTGGCCACGATCCGAACAGCCAACCGCCGCGCGCACGCCGAAGCCCCGTTCAGTAAAGTTCAGCCCGTTGCGTACGGTCCTGCCAATGCCGTCGTACGGTACCCAGCGGATGAGCGAGGTGTCGACGCCCCCCTGAAGGATCAGATCCTCAAGCAGTTGCCCAATCGGATTTTTGGCGAATGCGGTGACCACAGCGGTGCGCATACCGAAGCATCGTCGCAATCCGCGGGCAACGTTGTATTCTCCGCCTCCTTCCCAGACGCGAAAGTTTCGCGTCGTGTAGATTCGTTCCTCACCGGGATCGAGCCGCAGCATCACTTCGCCCAGACTGACGCAATCCCACTTGCAGCTTTCTGCCGTTCTTAAATTGATCGGGATCATAGCCCAGCATTCTAGCTGTTTCGCGTGCTGCTTGTTTTACTTCTGCCGTTGGAGGGCGCTAACTTGCATGGATCGATCGAACACAGAGGGCAGCCGGGGCAGCGTATAATCGCGGCAAAAGAACAATCGAGAGTGAAGATTCTAAGACTAAAGACCGCGGTAGTTGAGGGAAACTTCGATTGGACCTTCGTCCGCATTGAGACCGATGAAGGAATCCGCGGTCTGGGCGAATGTTTTTTCGCACCCGGGCTAACCAGCATTCTGCGCTCGCTTGAGCCTTTATTAATCGGCGAAGATCCTCGCGACATTCATCGACTGTTTCGTAAACTGCAGCTTGCGACTTCAGGTGCCGGCTCGGTCGCGGGTATCGTGTACAACGCGATCAGCGGCATTGAAGCGGCGCTATGGGATGTGCTCGGCCAATGGCTCGATGTGCCCATCTATCGCCTGCTGGGGGGGAAGTTTCGCGACCGAGTTCGTATCTATGCCGATTGTCACGGCGGTGAAGCGTTGGAAAGCCTTGACGAAGTCTTACGCTCCCGCCCGGCTTCATGGGAGCAAAAAGCTTCTGCTCACACCGCACGAGATTACTTTGGAGAAACTAGTGATGGATCGCCTTCCTCACCCGACGACTATCGTCGGCAGGCCCTAAAGAAAAGAGCAGAAGGATTTACTGCCCTTAAGTTCGATCTGGATGTGCCTGGGACCGATGGGCCTGATCCTCATAATCGAGTTTTGAATAATCGCGCGATCGACCACATGGTGAGTTTGATTGGCGCTGTCTACGACGCGGTGGGAAGCGATACTGATATTGCGGTGGATTGCCATTGGCGCTATAACGCCAGCGACGTTGTAAAAGTCGCGCGCGAACTGGAACCCTTTCGACTTTTGTGGCTGGAAGATCCAGTTCCACCCAACAATGCCGCCGCGCTTAAAGAAGTGAGTTCGAAGGTGCATATACCGATCGCTACCGGTGAAAATCTTTTCCTGTTTGAAGGATTTCAGGAAATCATTGCGCAGCACGCGCTCAGCATTGTCACTCCAGATCTACAAAAAGTTGGGGGGTTAGCCGTCGCGCAAACCATCGCTCAATTTGCCGACGTGCACACGATGCCGGTCGCTCCGCACAACATCAGCAGTCCGGTCGGCACTCTGGCGGCAGCTCACTTTTGCGCTGCAATACCAAACTTTCTCGCGCTGGAGTTTCATGCTTCCGACGTACCCTTCTGGAATGATCTGGTGGAAGGATTGCCTGCACCCTTGATCCATAAGGGTTTCATTTCCGTGCCGGAAAACCCCGGCCTCGGAGTCACATTAAATGAAGATGTCGCCCGGCGTTATGCTCGCAAGGGCGAGCCGTTTTTTGAATGAGTGGGTGCGAGGTGTTCGAGAATTTATGTCCATGGCGAAGATAGAAATCTTACGAAGAATCATCGACTCAGGCCTGATCGCGGTAATCCGCGCGGAAGACCCTGCGCAAGCCGCTCGAATCGCCGACGCCTGCGCGCTCGGAGGCATAGTTGCCCTCGAAATCACATTCACCGTCCCGGGAGCGGCGGAAGTGATCGCGCATCTTGCAAAAAAATGTTCCAAAGAAATTTTGCTGGGCGCGGGTACGGTTCTCGATCCGGAAACCGCGCGCATTGCGATTCTCGCCGGCGCACAATTTGTAGTGAGCCCGGCGGTCAATGTCGAAACCGCGCGCCTCTGCAATCGTTATCAAGTGCCCTATATGCCGGGAGCTGCAACCATCGGCGAAGTGATTGCGGCACTGGAGTGCGGCGCGGATATCGTGAAAGTCTTTCCTGGCGAAATCCTCGGGCCGACCTTCGTTAAAGCTGTAAGAGGTCCGCTTCCTCAAGCACAACTGATGCCCACCGGAGGCGTGAGCCTGGAGAATGTCAGCCAATGGATCAAGGCCGGCTCCGTTGCCATCGGAGTCGGAGGGAATCTGACTGCTGGTGCAAAGAGCGGTGATTTTGACTCCATCACTCGGCTCGCAAAGCAGTTCGTGGAAAAAGTCAAAGAGGCGCGCAGCCAATGAGCACGGCGAAGTTATGGAATTCGGATGATGAACTGTTTGCCATCGTGCAGCGCGAGCTGTTTACCTGCGTCGTGGGCGACGTGATGGATAAACTTGAGCTTCAACATCAATTTCTCCCCCCGCAGATTCAACCTCTTCGTCAGGATATGGTTGTGATCGGACGCGCCATGCCAGTCCTGGCGGTAGACGTATTTGCTGAAAAGATTTCCGGCAGCGCAAACAAGCTGATGGACAAGCCGTTTGGCTTGATGCTGGAAGCGCTCGACGACCTCCGCGCGAATGAAGTTTATGTGAACACCGGCGCCTCGCCCCGAAACGCATTGTGGGGAGAACTGATGAGTACACGCGCCCGCAAACTCGGCAGCCGGGGAGCGGTATTGAATGGATACGTGAGAGATACCAAGGCTATTCTGCATATGAATTTCCCCACCTTTGGTTTTGGTTCCTATGGGCAAGACTCCGCTCCCCGTTACAAAGTCGTCGACTTCCGCATTCCCGTCGAAATTGGTGCGGTGCGAGTCCGTCCGGGAGACATTCTTTTTGGTGACATCGATGGAGTTCTGTTGGTTCCTGCCGAAGCTGAGGCTGAAGTGTTCACCCGAGCACTAGAAAAAGCCCGCGGCGAAAAGCTGGTGCGGAAAGCCATTGAAGAAGGCAGCAGCGCGGTAGATGCATTCGCGAAGTACGGAATCATGTGAACAATAATGAGCGCATCGACTGCAAAGCCGTTATCTCGCCAACAATACGTGCAAGGTTTTCTTCAGAAAAATGGTCTGGGAGCCTGGATTGCCTGGCGGCCCGACGAACTCTTGATGCTCTCCGGTTATATTCCCTTCTGGGGCGCATCGTTGCTGATTTATTTTGCCGATGCGGAGCCTTTGCTATTCATTCCTCAGATCGAACCGCGCGATCATATTCCCGATGGCCTGCAGGTCAGAGAATATCCATGGGGCGATCTCAAATGCTCTGACCCATATTCAGAGCTGGTGTCGACGATCGGCGGTGAACTGGCCAGGAAAAATATCAAGGCCGAACATGCGGGAATGAATCCCGGCACCTCGCGAACTTCTCTTCCGATTCAAGCCGCCGAGCAAATTCCTATTCCTGAAGATTTTGCGAAACATCTGTCAATGCTTACCGCCGGATCAGATGCACAGCGTCAATCGGCTTTTGCTGATCTTTACTTAAGAAAAACTATAGAAGAGATTCAAGCAATCCGCTTGGCGAACCAAGTCGCGAACCTTGGGTTGAAGGTCTTCTTCGACAATCTAACTCCTGGAATGCCCGAGGCTGATATTGCGGCGGCGGTTGAGTCAGCCATTTATCGCCAGATTGGCCGCGATGGAATATTTCATTCCCGCGCATGGGCGATGGTGCAGTCTGGCCCTAACAGTGCGCACGCCGGTCAATTCAATCGCTCAACCGGACGGCGGCTACAAGATGGCGACTTGGTCTTGATCGAACTCGCTACCTGCGTGAACGGTTACTGGAGTGACCTTACGCGCACCGGCGCGGTCGGCTCCCCGAAGTCAGAGACGGCGGAGATACTGGCTCTTGCCGAAGCTGCGCAGCGAGCCGCGATCGATGGCGTACGCGCCGGCGTCCCGGCTGGTCACGTTGACGCGTTAGCCAGGGACAAAATCGCAGCGCAAGGACTCTCGTCTTTTTTCCCCCACCATACTGGTCACCATGTCGGATTCCGCTATCACGATCCCGGATTTCTGATCGCTCCCGGAGTAAGCGCTAAGCTTGAGCCCGGCATGATTATTACGATCGAGCCGGGAATATACGTTCCCGAACGTGGCGCGGGCGCACGGATCGAGGATAATCTGCTCGTCACGGAAACAGGTTGCGAAGTGCTTTCCAGAGTGGAAACGGGCCGGCATCCATGATCACCATTGATCTCTCTGGCAAAGCGATTCTGATTACGGGTGCGCTGGGCGCGATCGCCGAGCACATGGTTCGGAGGCTCGTCGAAAGCGGCGCCACGCTGGTTCTCACGGACATCAAAGCGGCGGATCAAGCTGAATCGACGCTGCACGAATGGCAGATCTCGTCGTCGTCCTACTTTTATCTGGCCGCTGATATTACCGACTCCCACCAGGTGGATCGAGTTGTGAACGCAGCCTTCCAGAAATTTCCGAACATGGATACGGTTATTGGCCACGCAGGCGGCTGCGGTTTGCATCCGTTCGCCAGCACGTCGGAAGTTGAGTACGAGCGCATCTTCCGCTTTAATTATTTTGCGCAAACCTACCTGGCTAGATCCGTCCTCGCTCACTGGACGCGACGCAAGATTGCCGGGCATCTGATCTTTACTTCTTCTTATGTGGCTCGAATGCCGCACACGCAGATCCCGTCCTACTCCTCCGCGAAAGCGGCCTTGGAAAACTTCGCCCGCAGCTTGGCGCTGGAATACGCGCTGACTGGAATTCGGGTAAATGTGGTTTCGCCGGGGAACGTTGCAGCTGGAAGTTCGTTGAAAGTGTTTGACGAAGATCCCGCTTATCGCGAATTTGTCCTTCGAGTTTCGTTGGGCAGAAGAAACAGTCCCGAATCGATCGCAGATGCATTCGTGTTTCTCTGTTCGCAAATGGCCAGCGAAATTAATGGTCAAATTCTCAGCCCGGATTACGGCGCAGGCATCGGGAATCGGTTATGAAAATTGGCCTGGGCCTTTACCGTCACATGCTGACGCGCGATTACTACGATTTCGCACGCCAGGCAGGGTGTACTCACGTGGTGGTTCATCTCGTCGATTACTTCAATCAGGGCCCTTCGAACCCGCGCAACAATCAGCCCACCGGCTCAAAATACGAAGCCTGGGGGGTTGCTGGAGATCCCAATCATCTTTGGACGGTAAGAGAACTGACGAGCCTTCGCAGCGAGATCGAAAACGCTGGGCTACTTCTGGCAGCGGTTGAGAATCTCGATCCCGCACACTGGCATGATATTTTGCTCGAGGGTCCCCTGCGCTCACAACAGATTGAGAACGTGAAAACAATCATTCGCCGCATGGGCGAAGCCAGAATTCCTGTGCTCGGCTACAACTTCAGTTTGGCAGGAGTATGCGGTCGCGTGACAACTGCTCAAGGACGTGGCCGCGCAATCACGCTGGGTATGAATGGTCCCGCCGAAGAAGTGCCCATTCCAAACGGCATGATCTGGAACATGATCTATGACCGCAACGCGCCCGCCGGTGATCTGCCTTCGATCTCGCATGAAGAACTGTGGCGGCGCCTGCAAAACTTTCTGGAAGAAGTTATTCCTGTGGCCGAAGAATCAGGTGTCAAGCTCGCCGCCCATCCTGACGATCCTCCAATGCCAACGATGCGACAGCAGCCGCGCCTCGTCTACCAGCCCCACATGTATCAAAGACTGATTGACCTCGCTCCAAGCCGCTCTAACGCCCTGGAGCTTTGTGTCGGCACTCTTGCAGAAATGACGGAAGGCAATATTTACGACGCGATCGATCAATACAGCAAGCAAGGCAGGATTGCATACATTCATCTTCGAAATGTCGTGGGAAAAGTGCCGCATTATCGCGAGACCTTCATCGACGAAGGCGACGTCGACATGATCCGTATTCTCGCGATCCTGCACCGCAACGGATTCGATGGCGTACTCATTCCCGATCACACCCCGCAGATGACCTGCTCCGCGCCTTGGCACGCCGGCATGGCGCATACCCTCGGCTTCATGCTTGCCGCAAAGGCTATGATCGAATCGTCGCAACCACATGGCTCATACCTGGCAGCCACTCATGAGGGCAAATAGCCTGACAACTCTTTCCGTTCCGTCGCACTCACGCGGCCCACTCGTGATTGCAGCGACAGTCTCCACGCTGGGTGGTTTGCTGTTTGGTTACGATAATATTGTGATCAGCGGCGCAATTGGATATTTAAGCCAGTTCTTTCATTTAGACGCTGCAGGAATCGGATGGGCGGCAGGCTGCGCGCTGGTGGGGTGCATTGCTGGTTGCGCCGCCGCCGGAACCGTTGCCGATTATCTCGGCAAGAAAAAAGGTCTCGCGCTGTGCGCCATTTGTTTCGCTCTGTCTTCGGTCGGAATCATGTTCGCCGCGAGTCTCCATCAGTTTGTTTTTTGGCGGCTGATCGGAGGCGTAGGCATCGGTGCAGCCTCAGTAATTTCTCCGAATTACATTGCCGAAATTGCCCCCACCCGGGTCCGCGGCCGCTGTGTCACGCTTTACCAGCTCGGAATCGTGGTCGGAATTCTCGCCGCCGTGTTCGTCAACATGCTCATTCAGCGCATGGGCGACGAAGCGTGGAACATAACCACGGGCTGGCGCTGGATGTTTTTCGCCGGAGTCGTACCCGCGATTCTTTTCGGATTGATGATTCTGCCCGCGGTCGAAAGCCCGCGCTGGCTCATGAAAGTCGGCCGCCGCGATGAGGCCATCGACGTGCTCGCCAAAATCAATGGCGCAGAGGCTGCAAAGCGTGAGGCGGCCGAAATTCAGAATTCGCTGGCCACCGAAGAAGGTCACATCTCGGAACTATTTACAACGTTCCGGCGCCCATTGCTGCTGGGCATTATGCTGGCTGGCCTGCAACAGATCAGCGGCATCACACCATTATTTTCTTTTCTGCCGGAGATTTTTCGCTCCGCCGGAACCGCGACCAGCGACGCATTCTTCCAGTCGGTGCTGGTGAGCCTGATCAACCTTTTGTTTACGCTGTTCGCTCTCTGGCTGGTCGATCGAGCCGGACGCAAAACTTTAATCCTCGCCGGCACCGCCGTACAGTTTGTTTCTTTTGCGTTGGTCGGCTGGTTCTATCACATCCACGGCAGCGGCCTGGCGGTCTTGATTTGTGTAATGAGTTTTGTCGCCGGTCATGCCTTCGGCAATGGCGTGGCCTGCTGGGTGATCATCTCGGAAATTTATCCAACCAAGGTTCGCGGACGCGGCATGTCCATCGCTACTACCGCGCTATGGCTGGTGGGCTACCTGGGGAATCAACTGTTTCCGATCATGCAGAAACATCTGGGATCGGCCGGCACGTTCTGGTGTTTCAGTGCCGGTGCATTGTTAACCATCATTCTGGTCGGCTGGCTGATTCCCGAAACCAAAGGCCGTTCCCTGGAAGAGATCACAAAGTTTTGGACCCAGGAAAAAGTCGTTATGGCGCGATAGAATCGCCTCGCTAAACGTGGGAGTCTTTCGGATGAAGAGAATTTCGCATTATTTATTCTGCCTCTTGATGCTCGTTGTTGCTGGATTTGCCCAGGACACAACTCACGCGGGGTATCGATTCTTACAAGTGGATGCCGGGAAGGTGATCGGCGAGATTCGCTCGTTTCAGGGACTGAATGGTCCGCCGAGTCCGGTGATGGCAGGACTTCCAAATCTTGTCGAGCAATATAAAGAACTCCGCATTAATCAGGTGCGTACCCACGATGCGATGGGCCCTTCGGAAATCGATTCGAAGTTTGTTATCGATAACGGAGAACTCGCCTGGCTCATTCCCGGCAAAGCGCAGCGCTCCGGAGTAGTCGAGGCGGGGAATGCCAGTATCATTTTTCCGAACTGGAGTGCTGATCCCGAGAAACCGGAGAGCTACAATTTTCTTCCCACTGATAAGATGATCGCCGCCATTCGTGCGAGTGGAGCGGAGGTCTATTACCGAATCGGAAGGAGTTGGGGTGCAAACGTCAATCCTCCCGAGGACTTCGACAAGTTTGCCAACGTGGTGAAGCACATTGCCATGCACTACAACCAGGGCTGGGCAAACGGCTATCACGACAACATTCGCTATTGGGAATTTTGGAATGAGCCGGATGGGCTGTTCTGGTCCGGAACTCCGCAACAGTTTTATTCTCTGTACGAGAAAACTGCGCGCGCCTTGAAATCGGTCGATCCCACGCTGAAGGTTGGCGGTGACGGCAAAGCTTTTCCATCCGACGACGGCGGCTACCGTGAAGGATTCATCGATTATTGCGCCTCGCATCAGGTGCCGCTCGATTTTTATTCATGGCACACCTACGCCAACGGTTCGGCCGATCCTTATGACGCGGTTCGCCTCGCCAGGGAAATCCGCGGCATTCTGGACGCCCATGGCTTCCCGCGCGCAGAAAGCATTCTCTCTGAATGGAATCTGAGCGCTGATTTTACAGAAGCAGAAAGAGCTGAACTTCAAGGCGCACATAACGCCGCCTACATCGGCTCCGTTCTCAGCTATCTTCAGGACACTTCGATCGACCATGCCCACTTCTACCGTGGAGATGCGGCGTGGATGGGGCTCTTTGGCCTTGACGGAAAATATTTCAAAACCGCCTACACGTTCAAGGCGATGGGCAAAATGCTGGACACGCCACAGCGTTTACCAGTCGAGGGCACCGACACTTTCGGCTTCGCTGCGCTTGCGGGCCGCTCGGCAGATGGAAACACAGTTCAGATTCTGATCAGCAACTATGCAATTCCAGCAAACTACAAACCGGACCTTATGCCAATGCCACCGGAATTGCAAAAGACCTCGCCGCCTATGCCTGATATGTCGAAGGTCAAATTCCTACCGCCGCGCACCGACATTGTTTACCGCAACAACTCTGGCTACAATCTCGCAATTAATAATTTGCCGTGGGGTGCCGCGCCATTCAGCGTGAAGCGCTACCGGATCAGTAAGACTCAAAACCTCGATCTGGTCGATGCCGTATCCGTGAAGGACGGCGTCTTGAATTTGTCGAATTCTCTTTCGTCCGACACTGTGGAACTCATTGTTCTCACACGCCGGTGAAATGCTGGCATGAAAAAAAGATAACGCCAGTCAAGCGGTCGACGCTTTCGCGGACGAACTTTAATCGCAGATATTACGCATTGTCTTTTCAGGCTGATTCTGGCGGCTTTGGATTGATCCACGGTCCATCCTTCGCGATGAGTTGTTGAGCCTCATCGGGCCCCCAGGTTCCCAGATCATAGTGATAGAACGGCGTTACGTTGCCGAGAATCGGTTCGACGGCACGCCATTGCGCTTCCACCAGGTCCTGCCGGGCAAAGAGTTCACTC
Source organism: uncultured Acidobacteriaceae bacterium (assembly GCA_963817305.1). GTDB lineage: Bacteria > Acidobacteriota > Terriglobia > Terriglobales > Acidobacteriaceae > Sulfotelmatobacter. The sequence goes on from CAWFOD010000003.1 coordinate 9,730, forward strand.
TGTCCCCGCATGGCATCGCCCAGTAGCCGTTCGTAGGGAGGCATATCGTCGGCGGCCTGCTCGGTGAGACTGAGTTCTACATCGCTGCCAGTCATGCGCTCGCCCGGAGTCTTGACTCGTACTCCCATGCCGATGGCAATGTCAGGACTGACGCGCATACGCAAGTGCGCCGAGGAGGTCGGCACGATTTCGCCAAATGTTTCGATCGGCGGCCGCATGAATTCAACAAAAATCTCCGTCGCGGTTACTGGCAGCATCTTACCCGCGCGAATGTAGACAGGAACTCCTGCCCAGCGCCAGGTTTCAATGAAGAGTTTGAGGGCAACGAATGTTTCGGCCGTGGAAGCCGAATTCACACCCGGCACTGAACGGTAACCTTTGTATTGGCCGCGCACCACATCACCCGGGACGATCGGCCGGACAGCCTTGAGCAACGCGGCTTTTTGATCACGGAACGCCTCATGGAGTTCGCCAGTCGGTGGATCCATAGTAAGAATGGTCAGGATCTGCAGCAGGTGATTCTGCACCACATCACGAATCGCACCGGTTTCGTCATAGAACTTGCCGCGATCTTCGACCCCGAACTTTTCCGCCATGGTGATCTGAATACTGCGAACGTAGTTGCGATTCCAGATCGGCTCGAACATTGGGTTGGCGAAGCGGGTGTAGATAATGTTCTGCACCGGCTCTTTTCCCAGGAAATGATCGATTCGGAAAATTCGTTCCTCGGGGAAATAGCGGTGCAGAATGCGATCGAGTTCCTGGGCCGAAGCCAGATCATGCCCAAACGGCTTCTCCACCACAACACTCGCATTGTCAGCGCAACCTGATTTGGCGAGGCCCTCGGCGACAGTGCCGAATAGACTCGGCGGAATCGCCATGTAGTGCAGCGGCTGTTTTGCCGCGCCTAATTGCTTGCGCAGTTCTATGAACGTGTTCGGGTCGTTGTAATCGCCGTCAACGTAGCGCAAAAGGTCCATCAACTTGCCGAAAGCGTCTTGATCGAGGCCGCCGTTTTTCTCCAGGCTGTCCTTGGCCCGAGCTTTGAGTTGATCAAGATTCCAGCCCGCTTTGGCCACGCCGATAATCGGCAGATTCAGTCCTTGATCACGGATCAGTCCTTGCAGGGACGGGAAAATCTGCTTGTGCGCGAGATCGCCAGTAGCGCCAAAAAATACAAATGCGTCAGACTGGAAATTCGACATCAGGCTGCCTCCGGCTTTTCGGCAGCTTTTTCCTTGTGACCGCCAAATTCATAGCGCATTGCCGAGAGTAGCTTGTCGGCATATTCTTCTCTTCCACGAGAAGCGAAGCGAGAGAAGAGCGCCGCACTTATTACCGGCGATGGAATGCCTTCGTCCACCGCCGCCTGCACCGTCCACCGGCCTTCACCAGAATCCGACACTCGTCCCGCGAAGTTCGAGAGATCGGGATTGTCGCGCAAAGCGGCCGCAGTCAAGTCTAGAAGCCATGAACCGATTACGCTGCCCCGCCGCCATACTTCCGCGATCTCAGGCATATTCATGTCGTATTGATAAAGCTCAGGATGGCGCAGCGGCGTGGTCTCGGCGTCGTCCTCGCGCTTCTCCTTGCCAACGTTTGCGTTCTTGATGATATTCAGTCCCTCGGCTATGGCAGCCATCATGCCGTATTCGATGCCATTGTGGACCATCTTGACGAAGTGTCCCGCGCCATTCGCACCGCAGCGCAGGTAGCCGTTTTCTGACGTCGAAGGCTCACCCGTTCGTCCCGGAGTTCGCGCCACGGAGCCGACACCGGGGGCGAGCGATTTAAAAATCGGATCGAGATGATTCACAATCGCTTCGTCACCACCAATCATCAGGCAGTATCCGCGATCGAGTCCCCACACGCCCCCGCTGGTTCCGCAATCGACATAGTGGATTCCCTTCCCTTTTAACTGCTCAGCACGACGAATATCGTCGTGGTAATAAGAGTTGCCACCATCGATCACAATGTCGCCCGGTTCGAGCACTGGTATCAGCGAGACCAACACCGAATCGACCGCCGCCGCGGGAACCATCATCCACACGGCTCGTGGCTTACTGAGTTTCTTTGCGAAATCAGCCAGACTCGCGGACGACTGCGCGCCTTTCTCGACTAGCTCCTGCATGGTCTGCGGATGTCTTGCATATACCACGCACTGATGACCAGCGTTCAAAAGCCGCTGTACCATGTTCGCACCCATTCGGCCTAGACCAATCATTCCGAGCTGCATTCGTCTACCTCCTTAGAGATTCTTTTCATTTGTCCTGCAACATTCCGGCTTCCTAGAACTCTAAATAATGTTACCGCTTTGTCCCTTGTTCCACTTTCAAGAGTAAGGGCACCATCTCGGAAACCACTGCCGCATTTCCCTTGGCTAAATCCGATGTAATCTGATCTCGTAACCCCAGAATCTGTTGCAGTACATTGCGCAAGGCTACATCTTTTGTGCTGTTGGCAACACGCTGAGCCTGATCGAAGAAACGGCTAGCATCGTCCCCGGAGGTTCCGTAATTCCGTTGCATTGCCTCCAGATACATAAGCGTAGCCTCATCTCGTAGCTGACATGTTTCAAGCTGGGTGGCCGAATTTGCCACTTCTTGTTCGAACCGGTGGGCTCGCGAGTATTGCGGAACGAACCCGATCATAAAACCTACAATGAGTAGACAGAACCAGACAATGAGATCGTTTCGCATAATTCCTCCTCGCTTTGCGCCGTCGAAACCCACCGTTAGCAGAGACAATATCACCGACGAACCCACGCTGTAACCGCATTGGACGCTCTCAGCGGATTAGTTCTCAAGAGTCGCACTTCCTCCCACCCTGCAGCCACCCAACCACTGCAGCGGGCGGTTAACGGAAGCGCCGTTCGACTCGTTGATCCGCACCTGACCCAAGACCCTGCAAATTTGATTTGCTTCCCGCCTGGTGCCGCAGCCCTGTCCCGCTTCCGACCTATCGATCGGACTCAGCTAAAAATTAAATTATGAGCTGCGCCCAAACTGAAAATTCATCTTGAACATCGCCATCCGCTGGCTGCACAATATCGGCCCAATGGCGCTTCAGGTTTACCCCGCTTGTGATCCTGGGCCCTAATGTTGACGGTAAAGCCTTGTGTGCAAGGAGATTCCTCATGCGTGTCACTCACGCACCGCGCATTTCTTGTGCCATCAATCGGTTCGCCCCCTCTGCAACGTTCACTTTAGCCCTGGTTTTGGTGCTGGCGTTTCTGAGCAGAAACTTGCTGGTTGCTCAAGAGGCGACAGCGGTACTCACCGGCTCTGTCAAAGATGCGAGCGGGGCTGTGATTGTTGGCGCAAAAGTAACACTAAGAAACACACAAACCAACGCGGCACGCACCGCCACGACCGACAAAGATGGCGGCTATCTGTTCAACCTGGTCCCAATTGGCAATTATGATTTGAAGATCGAAGAGTCCGGTTTCGACACCTATATTCGTAAAGGAATCACGCTGGAAATCAACCAGAACGCGCGCCTGGATGTTGCTCTGCGCATCGGCAAGGCCAGCCAGGTTGTCGAGGTTGCGGGAGATTTAACCCAAGTCGATACCGTGAGCGCCACTCTGGGTCAAGTCGAGACTACCGAGCGGATTCAAAACCTGCCGCTGGCGTCCCGCGACACGATGCAATTAGGCTTGCTCCAGGCTGGTGTGTTCGCTCCTGATCAAGACGATGGCTCGGGCAATCCGTTCTCCGTGAGCGGACAACGCTCCGAATCTGAAACATTTCTCATTGATGGCGCCGATAACAACGATTTCCTCGGCAACAATATGGTCGTGGATCCAAACCCAGACGCCGTCGCCGAGTTCAAAATTTTAACTAACAATTACGAAGCGGAGTATGGACGCACCTCGGGTGGAATTGTGAATCAGGTAATCAAATCCGGTACGAATGCCGTTCACGGCGATCTGTTCGATTACTTTCGCAATACCGCGCTGGATGCCAGTGATTATTTCCTGCAGCAAGCTCCGGTCTTCAAATACAACATCTTCGGTGGGACAATCGGCTTTCCTATCGTAAAAAACAAAATGTTTTTGTTTGCTTCCTATCAGGGAGCCCGGCGCAGGGAGGGCCAAAATCCTGGAGTGCTTACGGTTTTGACTCCGGCGGAGAGAAATGGAGATTTCAGCGCGCTAGGCTTCCCGTTAATTGATCCAACTGGGGCTAATGCGAGTGGCTTCTTCCCCAACAACCAAGTGCCGGTCGATACGGTGATGAAGAACTACATGAACGCTTACCTTCCATTGCCGAATTACGGGACGAACGGTTATGTGGAAGACCCGGTCGCCAGTTTGCAGGAAGATCAGTTTATTTTCCGTTACGATTACAACATCTCCAGCAACGATACTTTCTCCGCCTTTTACATCCTCGACGATCAGCCGCAGAACTTTCCATTTGAAGTCGTGAAAGGCGCATCCACCGGCGGCGATGTACCCATCGGCTCGGGCTTTACGAATAGCCAGAGATTTCAAACCGCGTCGCTGAGCTGGACGCGCACTCTTTCTCCGACCATGTTGAACGAGCTACGATTCTCTACGAATCGTTCGGCAACTCTGGATGCAGTCCCGACAAATAAAACCCCGCCATCGGCTCTGGGATTTACAACCGTAATTCCTGACGATCCAAATGGCGCTGCGCCCCCATTGGTTACAGTCTCGGGCGCGTTCAGCCTGGGCCCTTCCCCGCAAGGTCCCACCAAAGACCATGATGTTACCTTTCAGTACCAGGACACTTTTTCCTGGACCCGCGGCAAACATGCGCTCAAATTCGGCGCGGATATTCGCTGGGCACAAAGCAATTTTCACTATGACTTCTACAATAATGGCTCGTTCGATTACGGAAGCTACTACACGAACACAGGCAGCGCCCTCGCCGATTTCGTAGGCGGCTTCACCGACAACTATTATCAATTTTCCAGCGCGACTTACGGCATCCGGAGCCATCAATGGTATTTCTTCGGGCAGGATGCCTGGAAGGTGGCCAAGAATCTCAGTCTCGATTACGGCTTGCGCTATGAATACGACTCTCCCCAGGAAGATCCGCATAACGAGATTATGGGCTGGTATCCGGGACAGCACTCCACCATTTATCCGGGAGCTCCGCCCAATTTCCTGTACCCCGGCGATCCGGGAACGCCCAATCGTGGGTTGGTCTATCCCAACCGCGACAACTTCGCTCCGCGATTTGGATTCTCCTGGGACGCGCTGGGCAGTGGCAAGCTGGTCGTGCGAGGCGGCTTCGGAATTTTCTACGACATCGAGGATGGCGCGCTCAACCTGCAGTTTGGAGGACAACCTCCATTTGGATATGTGGCCAACAACTATCCATGCTTCACTACGGCTGCTCAGGTGGCCATGGGCAACGGGGGTGGATGCTTGCTTCCCGTAAACGGTTCTTACAGCGCCGATCCTTTTCAAGGCATCTATCCCGATCCCTATCCGTTTATCGCAGGCGGACACCTGGGGCAGTTCTTTTCCCCCGCGATTCCGTTCGCCTATGTTGTGTCACCGCACTTCCGCACTCCCTACGCAGAGAATTTTAATTACGGCTTTCAATACCAACTCACCCGAGACACAGTGCTGGAAGCGGTTTACGTCGGCAGCTTGAGCAGAAAAGCTATCAGCAGCACAAACCTGAATTATCCCGAGGTTAACGGCAGCAACCCCAACAGCTTGATGGCGCAATATCAGGGGGCTGTCGCGTCCGGCTCGAATCCGCTCAGCTACATCACGCCGGATTGCGCGCGTCCACTCGCCGCCTGCAATGCGAATTTCATCCCCACGGGCGCTACCCAAATCCTCACCAACGTCAGCGCAGGCAGTTCGTCGAGCAATCAACTGCAAGTGACGCTCGATCGCAGAATGAACCATGGACTCGGCTTTCGAGTCGCTTACACGCTGGCGAAAACCATCGATGTGAGTTCCGGATTTCGAGCGCGTTCCTCCACGTTCACCAATCCCACCGACCCGGCCTTCGACCGCGGCCTCGCCGATTTCGACGCTCCGCAACGGCTGGTGCTAAGCCCCATGTGGGAAATCCCCTTCGGCAGCAACGGCGGCGCTCTGCGGCAAAAGCTGCTCGGCGGATGGGCTGTCTCCACCATCACCTCGTTCCAATCGGGCAATCCGTTCACCCTCTACTCGAGTAACGGAGCCAGTGAATCCGAAGAAGGCCTCGACCGGCCTGACGTAGTTGGGCCCATTCACATTTTCCATAATCCTCGGCAGATGCAAACTTTCAGCCCGGGAGCCGACGGCGTGCACGGGAGCTGTCTCTCGCAAACCACCACCGGACATTTCTGGATCGATCCAACCAATGTGGTTTGCTCCGTAGCGCAACCGGCGGGCCAGCCGTTCGTCGCAAACATTGGTTTGGTTCCCGGTGGCGTGCCGTTGTTCAGCTACGGCGACATGGGCAGAAACGTATTGCGCGGGCCGGGAATCAACGATTGGGACATTTCGATAATAAAGAACTTCAAATTCACGGAGAGCAAATCGATACAGTTCCAATCGAACTTCTTCAATGCCTTCAACCACACGCAGTTCTTCGGACCAACACTGGGCGGAGGTTCCTTGGGCGGCAGCGGTACATTCGGCCAGGTTACGACCGACAGCACGCCTTCCAGTTCGCCATATTATCGGGGACCGCGGATTATTCAGTTTGCACTGAAGGCATTTTTCTAGACGAAACGAATCAGGAATGTTTTATGACCACGCACCATCATTGATGGTCGCGAGGTATGGTTTCTTTCCAGGTCTTCTGCTTCAGCATCTGTCCATCTTTAAGCAATTCGCGCGTGTATTTGTAGAAGAAATTATTTTTGTCACTGCTGACAGACAAATGCCCTCGCCAACTGAGCACGCGCCCTTTTAATTCGTAAACTGATTCCGCCTCGCCGCGAACCGTGCTCACCGCGGGATTTGCGTCGTCGGCGTCATAGGTCAACTGCTCGTAATCCGTTTCCTTCCCCCACGGGTAATCGGTTTCCGACTTCCCTTTCCATACCACGGTTGTTTTCTGGCGGCCTTCATCCCGCTGCAAAGTCCACTCACCCGGCCACGGATAACCGACGGAGTGAATGTCGGCACGGTGCTCAGAAGGTTGAGGCGGAGAAAACAAAACTGCACTGTCGCCCTTTACCGGCACAACGGGAAGGATCACGCGTGAACCCGTATTTCCTCCGAGCATTAGTGAAGTGGTCATGGGGTAAGGAGTCGGCCACATCATAGGCCAGAGAGCATTCGAAATCGCAACGCGAATGCGATGACCCTTGGGAAATATCCAGGATGTCAGATGCATCTTTACGTCGAGCGGATAAGTTTTGCCAGGCTCAAGCTCGCGCGGTTCGGCCATTGATTCGCGCTGTGCGCCGTTGAGTCCGGCTCCGGTGACTTGCGTGACGCTTCCATCGGGTGCGACATCGGAAAGGCGCGCAAACCAATCGGCCAGTGGAACGGGCGCCGATGCCTGCAGCAGAGCATGAGGCCAGCCGAGAATCGCCACATCCTCTCGCAGCGGAGAAGAATCGTAAACCAGGCTGAATGCGTCGACCGGGCGCTGATCAGCCAAAAGTTCGCCCCACCAAAAGCCAGCTTCCACGCCGATCGATGGAACGTACTTCAATTCGTGGACAACTTGAGCGGCGGCCGCTTCGGCCAGCGTATGGTTTGGCTGAAGATAAAGAATCGAATCCTTTGACTCTGGAACCGGCCAGCCTGGTTCAACCCGCCATTCGCCAGGAACACTTTGCAGGTTGGGATCGGGCGGGTGCCACCGGCGCATGAAGACGATCAACTTCGGATCATTCAGCACACCGGTATCGCGACCCTTGAGCCAGTAATCCCACCAGCGTACTGCCTGATCACGCCATTCCACGCGCGGTCCGAAATCGGCATCGTTAGGGAACGAGTGATTCCATGGACCGATCCAGGCCTTCACCGGAACCTTGGTCACGTTCTGCAACATGTTCGGAATGCTGTCGCGGTAACCGTCGGCAAACCCACCAATCAGAAAACATGGAACTCGAATTTCGCTCTGCGGATGCACCGGACTGCGCCAAAACGGCCCATCGTGCTGATGCTTCATGTAAAGCAATGACCAAGGTGGGGTATCGAACCGAGGCCCCAGTATTTTTTCATCGAGCGTGTAATCGGGTGCGCCGGTAATGCCGGGCGCCATGTCCATATTCAACTCGAATTCGTCGATGTGCATCATGCCGTCGATGTAATGAACATCGTCGTGGAAAAGTTCATCCGTGGCATCGACTGCAATAATCGCTTTAAGCCCGGGCGGGTTGCGCATCGCCATTTGCATCGCGCTGAAACCACCCCAGGAAATTCCGAACATTCCAACATTGCCATTTGACCAAGGTTGGTGAGCCAGCCACGCAATCACCTGTTCCCCGTCGCTCTGCTCCTGTTCGGAGTACTCACGATCCGGTGGTCTGCCTTCACTCGTGCCAGTGCCTCGAATGTCCACGCGCACGCTCACATATCCGCGTCGGGCAAAGTAAGCATGCTTGGGATAATCTCCTGCGGCGGTGCCATCGTCTTTGCGATAGGGCAGATATTCGAGCAGCGCCGGAAACTTTTCACCCGCCTTGCCGCCGTCAGGCATGTAAAGTGTTGCCGACAAGCGCACGCCGTCTTTCATCGGAATCCACTCCTGCTGCATGCGAACGCCATAGTTGGGAGCTGATGGCGGCTCAATCGCCAGAACAATTATCGAAGCTAGGGGAAGCCAAACGCACAGAATTCCTTGGAGTAAAGTCCGCATGATCCCTTTTGACCCTGCCGTAGCTAAGCCCAGAATCGCGCTTGCAGTGAGCAGGGTCGCGACGTCTTTCGCGCGTCCAAAGTTATTCTCAGGAGAGATGTCTGTCAACAAATCCCCAGGAAGACCCGCACGTCACGAATGCCCCTTGGATTCTCCGGCTGCGATTCCTCATGTCGATGGGTTGAATATGCGAGGGCCTGGAGCGGGAACATCTAGAAGTGACGATCTACAAAAACCTAAACACAAAAGTCAGCGATACCGGCCAGATCCAGCCGCTGTCCAGCTATATCTGCACAAAAGCAGCCGCTTATTTCACCACGACCTGCCCCGTCATCTTCGGATGGATGCTGCAGTAATAGGAATACGTCCCTGCCTTGGTAAACGTGTAGGAGAAGCTTTCGTCAGTGTCCATCACCTTGGACTTGAACAAGAGATCTGTACTGACGGAGGTATGAGGAATATCGTCGTGGTTCGTCCAAGTCACGGTAACGCCGGCGGGTATCGTAATCGTCTTCGGACCAAAGCTGAAATTCTCAATCTTTATCTCCGCGTTTGTTGCCGAGCGCGCGTCACCCGCCGTGGCACCGCGTGACCCCGTTAACAGCAACACGAAAACAATCACCGATGATATGACGCTTGCAAGTAACATCCTTTTTTTCCGCACAGTCTTTTCCTTTTCCGGGTAGAGTTTTGCTTGATGTTTTATCCAACTGATGCGAGTCTGAACAGTTGCGCGTGCATCAACGTGCGCCAGGTTGCATTGTTACTAATCGCCCCTACGACCCTGTGCTACGGAGCGGCGAATCAATGACTGCGAGACTGCGGCCGCTGACCAGATAATTCACATCCGTGATCCCTAACACCTGTTGCAACTGCTCGGCAGGAACCTTCAGTGGGCCGGCCGATGCAGCGGTTCCCGGCGCTGGTTGAGGAAAGGCCGTCGACATCGCCGTGTGGAATGAAACCTTACCTTCCACTTTCTGCATGATCTGGTGAATGTGACCGTTCAACACGGTCACGGAGCCGAAACGTTTCACATACGACAACGCCTGCTCGCTGTCATCGGTTCCCCAGCCCCAGTCCGCATAAATGGTCCACAGCGGAATGTGCGCGAACAGCACGATCGGTGTGCTGGCAGAGCGGCCATGCAGATCGTCTTCAAGCCACTCGAGTTGTTCGTGACCGAGCGATCCCATTCCTCCTGCTTTCAGGTTGGCGACATTTACCAAACCAACGAAGTGCACGCCCTTGTGATCGAAGCTGTACCACCCCGTGCCCTTTGTACCTTTGCCATAACGCTGGAGAAATTGTTCGCCGTTATCCGAGAGTATGTCGTGCTCGCCGGGCACAAAATAGATTTGTTTTACGGTCGCTTCTTTTAACACCTGGTCGAGTGTGTCGAATTCGCTCGGTTTCGACAGTTGACTCAAATCACCGGTGTGGATGATGAAGTCCGGCTTCGGCGTCATTGCGTTGATCTTTTTGATCGCGGTTTGCAGAGTCGCGATGACGTCCGGATTGGCCGGCTTGTTGAAGCCAATATGGCTGTCGCTGATCTGTACAAAGGTAAAGTCCGCGCCTTTGCCGGCATCCTTCTCATGGGTCTTGGCGAATGCGCGCGACACGGGAATGCCCCCGCTCATGGTCCAGACCAGCCCGGTGCCGGCCCATGCCATACACTTCAGAAATCCGCGACGATCCACTCCGTCGTTGTTAAGGTCTTGTAACTTCTGATCGATGAGATCTTGCTTCGGGTCGGGCATTTCTCGCTCCGTCGTTTGTGACTTCAGAGTGGATAACTGGCGAGTATGTTTTTTATTCCCGGATAAATCGAAAAGAAAACAAGGAAATTTCTGCACTTCTCAACCCGGGAGATTTACGCCGCTGGGAAGCCGCGTTCAGATCTACAACCGCGCCCAATGGATGGGACGTCGGTAGAAAAATAAACCCTTCTAACTTTTTCCGCTCGCGACCAGGGGTGCATGTGTAGTTCGCAGGTGCATCTTGACCGCCACAGAGAGACGACGAATACCCTCGCGTATCTGCTCAGGCGCGGAAAAAGAAAAGTTCAAACGCATGTGGCGGCAGCCTTCAGCGAGGTCGTTCCCGTAGAAGCAGTCGCCGGGAACGAAAGCCACATTCTCAGCCAACGCTGTCCGAAACAGTAATCGGCAGTCGCTGCCTTCGGGCATTGTGACCCAGAGGAACAGGCCACCTTTGGGATGAGTCCAGGTGATTTCCTCGGGGAAAAATTCCTGCAGCGCATCCAGCATCACATCGCGCCGCTCGCGATATACCTGGCGGATGCGCTTGACGTGCTGATCGAGGAAGCCATCTTTTGCGACTTCGTAAGCCACCATCTGATTGAAGGTTGCGGTATACAAATCCGCAGCCTGCTTGAGCGTCGCCAACTTGCCCACCACGTCGGGAGGAGCGACGATCCAGGCCAGGCGTATTCCTGGCGCCAGAGTCTTGGAGAAGGTGCTCAGGTAAATAACATTTCCCAGCGTAAACCCGTCGTCGCGACGCAGGTTGTCACGATCCAGCACTACCAGGGAGGGCAGGTGCTCGCCTTCGTAGCGCAACTGCCCGTAAGGATCGTCTTCGATGATAGGGATGCCATACCGGTCAGCCAGAAAGATCAGTTGATGCCGCCGCGCCTCAGAGAGCGTCACTCCGGCCGGGTTCTGAAAGTTGGGCAGGATGTACATGAACTTCGGGCGCAAGCGCAGCGAAGTTTCCAGTTGTTCCGTGCGCAGCCCGTCGTTATCGATCGGGACAGACACGAACTGCGCACCATAGACATTGAAGGCTTGCAGCGCGCCGAGGTATGTGGGAGCCTCCACCAGAACCCGGTCCCCGGAGTTGATCAGCAGTTTGCCAATCAGATCGAGGGCCTGCTGCGAGCCCGAGGTGATGAGCACATTCTCGGCCCTGGCCAGAATGCCGTAGCGCGCCAGGTTCTGCGCAATCATCTCGCGCAGTGGCTCGTAGCCTTCGGTGGCTCCATACTGCAGGGCCTGCGCTCCATGCTGTTCCAGCACGGTGTGGCAAGCTTGCTCAAACCTCTGCACCGGGAACACGTCGGGAGCGGGAAGGCCTCCGCCAAACGAAATCATTCCTGGCTGGTCCGTGATCTTCAGAAGCTCCCGGATCGTAGAGCTTTTCATCCGGAAAGTACGCAGAGCATACCGCGAATTCCAAACGGTTGACATGAGTGCCTTCCCCGCCGGATTTCTTAACTTATATTGTTACCGGCTCCACCCGGCGCTCTGCTTGGCGCAGCTGAACATCGGCTTCGTTTTCCTGAGCATCGACGACCGCGATCGCCGCCACGGCCACGATGTCCTCAACCTGGGCATTCCGGAGCAACACGTGCACCGGACGGCTCATTCCCATCAGGATCGGACCAATCGCCTCCGCTCCTCCGATCTTCGCGAGCAGCTTGTACGCCGTATTGGCCGAAGTGAGGTCGGGGAAGATGAGAACGTTAGCGCCACCCTTCAGCGTACTGAAGGGATACGATTGTTCGATCACATCCGGAGACAGCGCGTCCTCGGCGGTAATTTCTCCATCTACGATCAGGGTCGGATCGGCGTAGTGCAGCAGCTCCACAGCTTTACGCACCTTGGTGCAGATGGGATGGTCGACGTTGCCAAAGCTGGAGAATGACAGCATGGCAACCCGCGGCACGATGTCGAAACGCCGCGCCATCTGCGCCGTGCACAACGCGATCTCCACCAGGTCTTCCGCGGTGGGCTCGATGTTCACGCTCGTATCCGCCAGGAAGTAGACGTCCCCCTTGCGCGTGATCATGGCGTAGCAACCGGAGACGCGGTGCAGTCCTTCGCGCATGCGCACGATTTGCAACGCGGGACGAATAGTATCGGGAAAAGTTTGGCTGACCCCGGAGACCAGCGCATCCGCATCTCCCATGTGCACCATCATTGAGCCGAAGACGTTGCGGTCGTTGATGAGTAAGCGTGCCTCGCTCAGGGTTACGCCTCGACGCTGCCGCAAGCGGAACAGCTCCTGAATGTAGACCTCTCGCAGTGTGGATGCGGTTGGATCGACAATCTTGATGCCCTCGAGATTCAAGCCCAGTTCTTCTGCCCGGGCGTGGATCGCGGCAGGGTCGCCCAGCAGAATGGGCTTGGCAATTTTTTCTTCGACCAGGGAGTGGCAGGCGCGAAGGATCTTCTCGTTCTCGCCCTCGGGAAATACAACCTGCTTGGGATGCGCCTGCGCCTTGTGAATCATGCTGCGCGAGATCTCGTGAGCTTTGCCCAGCCTGCGCTCCAGTTGTTCGCGGTAAGACGGCAAGGTCCACTGGCTCCTGTGCCACTCCAGTGCGCATCGCGGCCTCGGCCACGGCCGATGCTTCCCACACCAGCACGCGCGGATCGAACAGAGTCGGAATCAGGTACTCACGGCCAAAGCTCAGCCTTTCCACGCCGTAGGCGCGGCACACTGAATCCGGAACGTCTTCTTTGGCCAGCGCAGCCAGCGCCCGCGTGGCCGCCAGCTTCATCTCTTCATTGATGGCGGTGGCGCGCACATCGAGCGCTCCGCGGAAAATGAAGGGGAAGCCCAGCACGTTGTTGACTTGATTGGGATAGTCGGAGCGCCCAGTGGCCATGATGATGTCGCTGCGGCAGGCCTTCGCTTCCTCGTAAGTAATCTCGGGATCGGGATTCGCCATGGCAAACACGATTGGATTCGGCGCCATCGAGCGCACCATGTCCTGGGTGACCGCGCCTTTCACCGACAATCCAACGAAGACGTCGGCATCTCGCATCGCATCCGCCAGAGTGCGCCGGTCGGTTGGCTGGGCGAAGCGTTCCTTGTACTTGTTCATGCCCTCGGCGCGCCCCTTGAACACCACGCCCTTCGTGTCGCAGAAAATAATGTTCTCGTGTTTTACGCCCAGCCGCACATAATGTTCGGCAGTGGCAACGCCCGCGGCGCCGGCGCCGTTGAAAACCACGCGGACCTTTGCTATATCCTTGCCCGCAACCTCCAGCGCATTCAGCAGCGCAGCTCCCGTGATGATCGCAGTGCCATGCTGGTCGTCGTGGAAAACCGGAATCTTCATCGTCTTGCGCAGGGTTTCCTCAATGTAGAAACACTCCGGGGCCTTGATGTCCTCCAGATTAATGCCGCCAAAGGTGAGTTCGAGCAGTTGGCAAACTTTGATGATCTCATCCGGATCGTGGGTGTTGATTTCAATGTCGAAGACATTTACATCCGCAAACCGCTTGAACAGTACGGCTTTCCCTTCCATGACCGGCTTGCCCGCCAGCGCCCCGATGTCCCCTAGACCTAGCACCGCGGTTCCGTTCGTCACCACCGCGACCAGATTGCCGCGTCCCGTGTAGTTGAAGGCGTCGTGCGGATTTTTTTCAATTGCCAGGCAAGGCTCGGCCACGCCCGGCGTATAGGCCAGGCTCAGATCGCGCTGTGTCCGGCAGGGTTTGGTCGGAGCGATTTCGATCTTCCCCGGCCTCGGACTGCTGTGGTAATCCAAAGCTTGTTGTTTCGTAATCATTGCTGCCTCCCTAATCTCTTTCCTGGCATAAGGCTGCTGGACTTAATCGTCTGCCCACCGGGTCGCCCGAAGCCGACTCTATCCTTCGGGCTCCGCGCCACCAATGCTCGAAAGCGTCCAGCAGTTCGTGCTGAAGCGCGGCCAGGGTTTCGGTATGCAGTCACCAGAGCCCCAAACCCAGCCCTCCACTAAACAGCGATTTTGCTGACTTATCGAATCCCCTGATGGCTATCGTATCTGCGATGTGTTTCGGCTCTCAGTGATCAGGATCACAGCGGTTTGGTTCGGATTTGCGCGTGCGACCTTCCACCGTGAGGAGATTGACTTTGGCCATTGAGCGGATCGCGGAAAGTCGGACGGTCAAGGGCAAGGGCGTCAGCTTCATGGAGAACGTGGCCGGTTGGCGCGGAAAATCTCCCAACCACGAGGAGATGATCAAGGGTTTGCGGGAGCACGGGCTGGCAAGAAAGATTCCCTATGCGAGCTGGTGAGAGCACGCGGAAAATTATCAGCACCATGTGACTCACGCGCTCAACGAAAAGCTGCCGCACTTCGGCCGCGATTACTGGTGGAACAGCCTGATTGTGATGAATGCATAGATGGAGCCCACACGGAAGGGGTTAGGCCAGGCGCTCGCCCAAAACGGCGACGATGAACGCGTTGTCTGCCTCGGCCTCGACATTTCAAGTTCAATCACACTCAGCGATTTTTATGCCGGCAAGCCGGAGCGAAAAAAAACGCTGCATCAGCATGGGAATCGCCGAGCAATCCGCAACCGCGGCGGCGGTAGGGTTGGCCAAAGAGGGTAAGCTCCCGTGCAGTGAAGATCAATGAACTCTGGTATTTCATGATTCGAGCATAGTCTTGAGGTTTGAAATGATCTCATGGGCGCGGTCCTGGTTCATCTTCTCGAATACGGGCTGTGATGCGAACCGGGCGACCACATTGCCCGGAATCTCATATTGCACATCCAGTGTCACTTGCGCGTTCGCCCCATTGGGTTCGATCTTGTAAGTCCACGTGCTCGGATTCCCGGTTACCGTTTGAAACTCGTATACCTTCGGCCGCTCGCTTCGAGTGCACTTCGAATTGCCTGATACTACCAGACCAAACCAGTCGAATTCGTACTCCCATGTCTGACCAGGTTGCGCCGTAGCGGGTTGCACATTGTGGATACGCGAAAGCCCCGGGATGAAGCTTGTTGCTCGGCTTGCTTCGGCGACGAAATCGTAAACCTTTTGTGGCGGGGCGGAAATGGTTGCTGAGTGGGTTGCTTTTCCGGTAGGCATTATTCCTCCTCAAGTAAGTGAAAGCGAGCGGCCTTTAGCAGCGTGGTCGCGACCAGAGATTGTTTGGCCGCCGAAAACCCCTGCAGTCGAATTGTAATTCTCGTCACCCAGCGGCGTTCGTGCCATGTAATAAACCCGCGCTCATCGCTCAGCTGAATATGTCCGGGCTGGGGCGTGTGCGATAACCATATCAAATCGAGGGTTGAACTGAAAATCTTTTCCCAGTGGGTAGGAACGCGGCGGAACGCAACCCATCTTTCTTCCAGCGCATCATCACTCTGCCTCGAGACTCGCCAAACGCGCCTGCCCGGATGGAGGAATCGTAGCCGAATCATTTCGTGGCCTTGAGAAAACCTTGAATCCCGTTCGGATCCGCAGATGTGGCGAGCCTGAGAAAGCCCGCACGTCGAGCTATGACTGCGAGGTCGTCGGCCGAGCGGTACCGCACATGCAACTCCGCCAGCCGCAAAAGGTAATCCGAGAAACGAAGGCAGCGCATCGCGCTCGTCACCATGACCCCTCCAGGCCGCAAGACACGATGGAAAGCTGCGTACAATGTGGCAAGCTGTTCGTCATCCAGAAACTCTCCCAACCCCGTCGACGTGATGAAATCAAACTCGCCCGCATAGGTCCTGGTGTCCAAGGCATCGCCATGATGTGCGATAAGGGCAATGCCGTGCTGGCCGGAAAAAGCCTCAGCTTGGCGCAGGACATCATCGTCCAGGTCCAGCACATGGAATCGTATTCTGGTTGTCACTCCTCCAGTTCCGCGGAACTGTTCCACCGCAGCGACGAACTCGCGAGGAATGCCACACGGAACACTTATAACGTCCAAGGATGCCTGGCCCTTCGAATGCTCCCGAAGAAACTCGCACAGCTCATCGCGAGCCATGAAAAAGCGACTGCGAAAGGATTCAACCGCTCGCATCCCCAGAATCCGCTTATCTAACCAGCGCCCAATTCCGTACGAGCCCGAAGGTTGGCCCCGATAAATATGGTCTGCGAAACGGTAACTGCCGGAATTCTCGAACCCCTCCCGTGCGAGATCGGAAGTCCGCAGCAGCCAGTAGACTGGCAACTCCAGCACTCGCCCACTGCGCAGTAGTTTACCTGTGATCGAGGAGGATCGCCGCGTTCGGTTATGGAATTCAGCCATAGGGGCCGTTCTACACCCGCATAAAGGCGGCAATCATTTCCCTGATGACCTCCGGCGTTCCGGCCGCGATGGTGAGAGCCCGCGCGTCGCGATAGAAGCGGCTTGTCCAATGGTCGTCCATGTAGCCGAGGCCGCCATGAATCTGGAGACACTGCGTGATGACCTGCTGCGCCACCTGGTAGCTGAAGAGCTTGATCATGCAGATCTGGCGGGTAACGGACTCCCCTGCCATCCAACGAGAAAAAGTAAGGTAATTGAGTGAGCGAGCAGCTTCAAGCTGGGTGGCCATATCGGCAAATTCGTGCCGTATGACCTGGAACTGGTTGATGGTGTTTCCAAAAACACTTCTCTCGCGCGCAAACGCCAGCGTTTTCTGCATGGCATAGTCTGCCCAGGCAACACAGGCAAGACCGCCAAAAAGTCGCTCGCGGTTGAGAGCCCGCTGGACCTGTCCGAAGCCTTCGCCCGCGGAGCCGAGGACTTGGCTGCGCTTCACCACGCAGCCGTCGAAGCGAATGCGACCCGTGCCTGAAGCGGATAGTCCCAGGGTTCGCACCCGCTCAATCGTAACGCCGTCGCTCTGCGCCGATACCAGGATTAGCGTCAGCCCTTCTTCAGTCAATTCAGGAATTCGCGCAGCGACAATCAGAAAGTCGGCAAAGGCGGCATTCGTGATGTACGTTTTTTCTCCGTGCAGGATCAGGTTATCGCCCGAGATGTCCGCCCTGCACTGCAAGGCAGCAAAATCGGATCCGGATGCAGGCTCCGTAACCGCCATAGCGCCCATCATTTTGCCACTGCTCACTGCGGAAACGTACGTAGCCTTCTGCTCATCAGTGCCGAAGTCTTCGAGCAATGGAATGATGAGGTTCGACTGGACCAGGAAACTTAGGGCGAATCCCAGAGACTCACAACGCGGCAACTCCTCGGCAACGATCCCATTCCGCCACGGGTCGGACTGGAACAATCCCTGTTGGGCACATTCCAGAAGGACCGATCGCGGGAACTCTCCCCCATGCTCCCAAGCCGTCGAGCGCGGCCGGAGTTGCTGGTCGATAAACACGCGCGCTTTTTGGCGAAATTGTTCGTGCTCGGCAGAGAAGAAGTTAGTCATCATTCATAGTTCATGCGGGAGAGGGCATGACCCGCCGGAACGCGTCAACCACATCTTGCACAGTCTTTAACCGCCACAGATCGTCTTCGTTAATCTCGATCTTGAATGCGTCTTCGAGTGACATTACACACTCGAGCTTTTCCAGCGACTCCATGTCGAGATCCGAGAGCTTTCCTTCAGGCTTGATCTCGGCAACCGGCACGCCTGAAGCACGGCTGATGATTTCCCTTACTTTATCTTCAACATTCACGGTGCGCACCTTCCTCAGGGAAATCGATGGCCAGCCGCGAATGCAACTGTTCGGCCACCTTTTCATCTATGTCGCGCCACTTCGCTCGCGTCGCGGCAACTTGCTCTGGGGGCATGCGGGCAATCAACTGCTCCGCCCAGCCGTTTTCACCGCTGTGTGCCTCTTCATCCTCAATAATCCGCTGCAAGGTTCCTCGTAAGTGCGGGTGCACGTCAGAGCGCTGCAAGTGCTCGCGATAGCTCATCAGGACGCGTGCTTCGAGAATCTCGGAAAGAACGAGCAAATCAACCATGTCTTTTGGGATGCCACCGTCCTGAGAATAATGCATCTGGATCGTCTCGGTTGAGGGGTCGATAGCACCACCGAGCTTCACGATCAGTTCGGTGAGAAGAGCGGCGTGATGTGCTTCGGTGGCGCAATGACGAGTCGCTCCTACCAGCACATCGGGGTTTGTGACACTTCGAGCCAGACGGCCCATCAAAAGCGCCCCGTGCAGTTCGCTGTTGCGATACAAGTTCAACAACCAGAGATCACGTTTAGTAAGCGACATGCATTCCCGCCTTGGCGAAATCGGAGAGTGCAATCCCGCAGAGCCGATGCATTTTCTGATCCAGCGTCAAGATGGCCTGCAGGTCGTTCTTCTCTGAAACAGGTGCGCTGGCTACGACGTCAGTGCCGATGTGACGAAAATTCAGGCCGGCGTGGAGACAGCGTTCGCGCGCGCCGGAGTCAATCCGCACCCGCGGTTCCAGGAGGTCAAAAGCGAATTGCGCATGACGGAATTCATCCTTGGCGATGAAAGCACAGATCTGCGCCAAAACCGGTTCCGTTGCCTGGCGCGAGGCGCGCAGAAAAAAATAAGCCGCGAAGTGCTCGCTGATCATGTAGCGGGTAAGTTCGGCGAGTGGGTCCGCAATCACGTTTCCCAGGTTTCGCTGGCGCACCGCGACGAGTTCCTCGTCTTTTACTGGCCGGTAGTCCACCAGATTCAGGTATCGGTTCAGCACGTAAAAATGCTTGTAGGATTCGTAGAGTTGCACGGAAAACACTGAGGTCACGTCGAGTTGGTCCCACATGCACCGCATCAAGCTGGACGTGTAGATGGGAAAGTAGGACTCGATCAGAGCCGAGTCGTGCATCTGGTCGAGCAAGGCAGGCTGACTCAAAGCACGATCGCGATCGATCTGATTCCACGCAACGTCGATTTCAAGGATCCAGCGCTGCAGTTCCGCTATCGTCAAATATTCGTCGTAAATCATTTTTGCTCCTGCTCGACTAGCCTGAACGCCTCATTCGGCCCGAGAGTTACGGCCAAGGCTAGAGCCCAGCGCTCCAGTCCAAAGGCAACGCACCCGGAATACGCATCCGTGCCCTCCTCCAGACTAAATCCGAAGCGGCGCGAAAAGAAGGTTTCATGAAGATTGAAGGAAGAAATTGCCAGCTGCGTTCCTTCCGCATCCATTTGCGCCCGTAGTTCGAATTTCAGGCCCTTGATTTGCTGCAGCAGCCTCCTGCCCCGAGCTTCACCGCCAGCGAAGAACGAATCAGTCGCCACGTCGAGTTGCACGGCTAGCTGAAGCGATTGCGCGAACGCCAATATGCGATCCATCCATTCCTGCCGCCGTTCCCGTACCCAGGCGGCAGACCCGACGAACACAATCTCCCTCATCGTAAATGCCCGCAAGCGGCCCGGCTCCCTGTTGTCCTCGTTGCGCCGGCAGCGCGCGACACACGTCCAAACACAGGGCTCTGGGAGAGAAGCCGCGGCGAGTTTCGCATAGCAGTGATAGCAGACTGCCGGAGGCATGCAGCCCCCCTCCGACTGCTCCACGGTACTGCCAGGAAAAGACTCAAAGTAGCCTGCGCGTTCCAGAGTTGAACGCTCGATCAGGGAGGGCACCCGCAACTCGTGGGCGCGCGCTTTGATCGCGAGCTCGACGACTTTCGAATCGACCCAGTCGACAAGTGCCGACATGCGAGGACCTAACACGGCCTCGCAGTCAGAAGGCACCCACTCCTGCAGGCGCGCTAGCTGCGTCATCGGATCCTCAACGCTGATTTCTCTTGTCCTCATTATTTAGACCGAAGTGCTCAACCATCATTGTCACCGTTCGAAAGTTCTTCATCACGATCTCTTCATCCGGGATGTTGCGACCGATCATCAGCTCCACAAAGGCGATCAGTTTCAAGATCTTTAACGAGTCGATCCAACCATCCTCGAATAGCGGTGTGTCAGGGGCGGCTCGACGCGTGGGGTCCGTCAACAATTCGCCATTAATATAGTTGAGCAACTTGTCGCGCGTGTCGCTCACGCCCCCGCGCCTCCTGCCAGGGTCCGGTGTTCACCCCAGTCGCTCTCCACCAGCCAGCGGACGACCTGCGGGTAAAATTCCAGCACGCTGGGATTGAGAAGCCCCCTCGCTTGCAGCGAGCGAGCGCATTCGATATCGCTGAATATCTTTGAATACACAAGCTGAGGAACGAAGTGTCTGATGATCGCAACACTGCTGCGCAGGATATTATCGCCGACCTCTTCCACAGAGCGAGCAAACAATTCAAACGTTGGCAGGTCAACAATGGCAGGCATCTCAATGGCGCGTTTTCTCCACGAGGGCCGATAACGTAGAAACGCCTCGCGAGTCAATTCGAGGAGGCGAGCCAGTGTAAGAGCATGTTTGCCGCCGCAGATGTGGAAGGTGCGGCCCGCCAGAAAGTCCTGCACTGCAAAATGCTGGACAGCCCCGGCCGCATATTCCACCGCAATCAGATCCACTAAACTGTCCTGTTTTCCTGGAATCATGGGCGCGAGCGAATTGTAGTAGAGCCTTAGGGCATGATGGATCGC
Organism: uncultured Acidobacteriaceae bacterium; assembly: GCA_963817305.1. Classification (GTDB taxonomy): domain Bacteria; phylum Acidobacteriota; class Terriglobia; order Terriglobales; family Acidobacteriaceae; genus Sulfotelmatobacter. The sequence continues at coordinate 30,730 of CAWFOD010000003.1, forward strand.
CGCCATCCGCCTGACTTCGCCGGTCGTCGAACCCAGAACGGTGCTTAGCCGCAGGACTGAGATAGGCAACGCGCTCATACTTTCGCGCAGCAGGAGTTCCGCCTCATACTTCGAATGCTCGTACGAATTTACAAATCCCGAGGTATGCTCCAAGTCTTCCTCGCAGATTGTGCCCGTGCGCTTGCCGGCAACATGGACCGTGCTTAAGGCCGCGAATGCCTTGAGCCGTGGGCAACGCGACGCGAACGCAAGCAGGTTTTTAGTGCCTTCGAGGTTTACGATACGCGCTTCATCGAGCGAAGCCGAAAACCGCGTGTTGGCAGCGGCGTGTACGATCACGTTGGTATGATCTAGAATTTCCCGACTGGATTCTGGTGTTATCCCCAAAGCGGGACCTGCGGTGACATCGCCGCGTACTGGCGTCACTTTGCAGGACGAACCCATATACTCGCTCGTGTGGGTAAGTGCGAAGATCGCCCTAACGTCATCCCGACGGGCTAGAAGCGGAACGAGCGCCTGCCCAATCATGCCGGTTGCGCCCGTGACTAGGACGGTGTGTGCCATCAATGTTCCAACACCATGCAGGCCCAGTTTGCCCCGAACCCGAACGTGAACAGAAGCAGCTTGTCGCCGCGATGCAGTCTTCCAGTTTCAGCAGCGTCCCGTAAATTGATCCAATTGTCGGCAGCGATCACATGCGCCATTCTGGCTATATTCTCGGCGAACAACTTTTCACGATCAATCTGGATCAGACCGAGAAGTATCTCCCAGCTACGCAACGACACGTTGTGGGGAAGGATGCATGAAATATCTGAAGAATCCAGGTCCGCAGCCGCGAGAGTGTCACGAACGATATTCCGCGCAGTAGGAAAATAAGCAGCGGTGATCTCGTTTTTTTGCACAATCGAGTTCCAGTAGTATCCTTTCGTGACTTGCCGATATGCTAGGATGCGGTTGCGATCGCATTCTTTCTCCAGAAGAACGGCGCAAGCGCCATCGGAAATCACGTTATAGATCATTTCCCGCTTACAGCTTACCGGCAACACATCAGCACTCACGCAAAGGGCCCGGCTCGCACTCTTGCTGGAAAGCAGGAAGTCCTTGGCAAGCGTGACCGAGGCCATCAAGCCCAGACACCCTACTTGGCTCACTCCGAAGGAAGCTGCGTGCGTCAGCTCCAACTCGTACTGCAATTGGGCGACGGGGTAATTGAAAGCTGAAAGCGGATCAGGAGTCTCGACGGCATGGCAGCCCGGTGTTGCCCCGGCATAAAAGAGCGCACCGATGCTGGCGCGGTCTACGCCGGTGGCGCATAGCAGCTTGTTGGTGGCAGCAGTCGCGAGGGCGTATGACGATTCCCGGCTCAGTCGCGCGCACCTGAACCCAAATTCGGACAACTTAGCCGCGGGGCTGTTGAGCGCGCCTCGTGCTTCGAGCTCCTCTACGGAAACCGTGTCCGAACCCAAAACATACTCGATCGCCGAAATGCCAACTTGCATCAAATCACTCGCTCGCTCGGAATTAGAATCCTAGCCACAATGTACCCTCCACAACACATCGAACTATAGCGTATCGAGGAGGAACTGCCGGAAGCCTCTGTGGCACTTCCCGAAGTGTCATACTTTTGACGGCGTGCCAACCACCGGACCCGGGCGGGCGCAACATGGCGACATAATTCTGAAGGCTGCGCATCCTTGATGATTAAGACACAGCTTCCGAGCGTTCGGATTTCCTCGCCGTGTTCACGAGCCTTCGGGTTGGGGAGTTGTTAGGCCCCAAGTGGAAGGATGTCGATTTTCAGAAGATGGAAGTCCATGTCATCCGCTCAATCGTCATGCAACACGTGGGTGACTGCAAAACGGAGGCCTCTCGGAAAACCCGTTCCACTCGATCTTCGATTGGCCAATGTATTGTGGACGCGGCGACTGCAGAGTCCATACCCAATCGATGAGGACTGGGTATTCGCCAGCCCGCACAGTGGAGGCAAACTGCCGTACTGGCCAGGGTCGTTCTACAAGGCACACTTGGAACCAGCAGCCAAGGAAGTCGGAATCGTCGGCCATTTCGGTTGGCACACGTTCCGCCACACGCGCGCGACGCTCATCAAAGGGAACGGCGAAGACGTGAAGGTTGTGCAAGAGCTGATGCGACACGCAAGCCTCTCGGTCACCCTGAATATCTTCGCGCAAGCAATCACGCGAACCAAGCGAGACGCGCAGAGCCGAGTTGTGAGCTTACTGCTCGACAAGAACGATGAAAAACCAAGCACCACGGCTTATCGGACCGTAAGGGACCTACAAAATTCTGGAGGGGACTTGCGAGTGGCTGATAAGGTTGGCGTCCCCGACGGGATTTGAACCCGTGTTACCGCCGTGAA
>CAWFOD010000004.1:0-965000 GCA_963817305.1 uncultured Acidobacteriaceae bacterium
GGAGAAGCGGGTCTACAAGGTTCCCGACGAACTCGACAAGCGCGTGGCCAAGCTGAAGCTGGAATCGATGGGCATCAAGATCGATCGGCTGACGCCGGAGCAGGAAGAGTATCTGGCGGGGTGGAGCGAGGGAACGTAGTTTGTGTAGAGCGGACGCCCTCGTCCGCTGCTTTTGATTTTGAAGCGGGGCGGCGTTAGCTGCCCCGCTTTTGCTTTTCAATGCAGGAGCGGAGCACACTCACCTGACCTCGCCCGTGAAGGCCCGGATCCATTTGTGGCCCGGAACGTCAAAAGTCTTTGGCGATACTCTTTCGGCGGGCGACACATCCGTAACGCGAATCTGCATTCCAAGCTTGCCGTCCTTGAGAACGTCGATGCGTCTAGCGAGCATGACGCCATTGAAGTCCTCAAATTGTGATCGTTGTGTTTCAACTCCACCTGAATATGTTTTTAGTAGCAATCCTTTATCGTCGAACCAGAAGCCCCGAACCTGCTCTTTATCGAACGTTCCGTCGGGGCTCTCGTACCCCGTAAGCACTCGCACGGTGCGAACACCGTTTACCGTATCTCGCTTGATTCTCCAGTCCGATTCCACAAATGTATCGGTCGCTGGAATTGGCTCCATCCACTTCAGCACTAACTTCAAGAGCCCGGCATCAGAGCCCGATGCGTCCTGGTAGGTCATTTCTCCGTTTCTCGATCTCACATAATGACTGTCGCCAAACCAAGCCTCTCTGCGCCACTGCGTTTCGCTCAACCAGGTGTCTTCGTACCTGCCTTTTTCGATCGTACCGTTATGGTTCGCCTGGAATTCCGCGCGCAAAATATAAGGACTGCCGTTGCCTGCCGCGGGAAAACTGGCTTTCCGTCCCAGCTCAAAATATGTGCGGGCACTTTCGAAGGCCTCGGCCCCCGGCGGTCGTGTGGTCTTGAAGGGTATTGTGACTTGCGATGTCACCTGCACGGGCTCGCCGCCTATGACAAAAGGGGTAAAACGCATTTCGGCTGCGGCTTTTCTGCCCGCGTCATTTACCCCCGAATTTTCCGAGACTATGAATCCCACCTCCCGCACTTTGCCTTGGCGATCCACCAGTACTTGAGTGGTGACATTCCCGGATAGCGGACCATCCTGAAGCGAAGGCCACACTGTGGGATCGGACGGCAGAAGGTTCTTTCGCAGCGTAGGTTCGTCAATTAACACCGTGTGTAAAGGCTGTGCGTCTGCGCCTTTCGGGTCCGCATCGAAGAAACCCGCGGGAAGCTCGCCCAGATCTTCCAGAGTAACTATTTTCGCCGTCACCTCGGGGCTTCCTTCGCTGACGATCCGTGGTACCGCACGTCCGTGAAAGCTAGCGTAGTCTTTAAACTCTCCTCCCCATCCGAAACCACCCGCGTAAAGCAGCAATCCGGTGCTGTTCTCCAGTGCAACGTAAGATCTTATGATGTTGGGGACATCGTGAGTTCCGCTGACTGTAGTCCAGCTAATATTCGTCATCGGACCCATCTGGCGTACGTCGCCGGAGCGCGCGTGATCGAGAACCTCCTCCAGCGGAGGCACAGGGGTGACAAGCTCGATGGCTATCTCGCGCAGCCATTCCGGAAAGTAGTCGCCCTCGTTTTTCTGCCAGTCGCAAGAACCGTTTACGATTTCAATCTGGTGAAACTCTGGCGATTTTATTTCACGCTTCCATTTTGTGGGCGAGTCCCACCATATTTCTACTTCGCCGGTTCGGCCTGAGTCCTTATCGCGCTCAAAGCTTGGCGCTAGTGAAGCTCTTAAGTGGAACGGCCTGGTCCCCGGCTGATTTAAGGTGCTGCGTTCTACTGCCTTCTTAATTTCCTTCGCTAGATTCTCGGCCTGGATGAGCGTAGAGCTAAGGAGGATTATGGCGAACAAGGCCATCCAGCTTTTCGTAAGCATGTGCCGAAATGTACACAAAATGAAGAGGAAAGACGAACAAAAAGTTACCTCAGCGGTTTGGGATGAACTCGGCCAGATACCTTCGACGCTGAGGTTGCGGGGATCCTTCAACTTCGCATGCGGATTCGTGAGGTGAATCCGCATGCTTCATTCAGGATGACAGGGATTTAGACGTCGACAAAGAGGGGCGACCGCGGGCTGAAGCCCTGTTTCTTATCAGGCTCTTTACGCGGCGCTGAAGCGCTGCTCTTCCACGGTATCGTCGTCGTTCGGTAAGAGAGGAATCGCACTTCTCGCAGAAGATGCGAGAAATGGGGCACCCACGTAGGCGAAATCAAAAGCAAGGTCAAGGGCAGCGGACGGGGGCGTCCGCTCTACACCAGCAGAGTTCGTGTGGCATAAGTGGACTCGTGTCCATCCTGTCTTTGTTCTTTACGCAGCCTTTTTACGCGTGAGCGCTGCTCTTCCACGGTATCGTCGTCGTTCGGTATTTACCGATCGCTCGATAATGGGAGAAATCGGCAGTTAGTCCTTGAAAGCTGCTATTGGGGCGGTATGGCTGGAGCGGCAGTCATGCCGGCAGCCGGGTTCACGGCGCCGCCGCAGTAGGGGCAGAATTTGTCGCCGAGGTCTATGCTGCGCTGGCAGTGTGGGCAGGCGGGGCGCAGGCGGTTCCGGCAGCGAGGGCAGAAGCTGAAACCAGGGTCTACTTCGGCATTGCATTGCGGACATGTAACCGCGCGGGGCTTGCGCAGAACAAAATAGAGGACGATGCCCAGGCCGTTGGGGACGAAGATGGCGATCAGCGTCCAGAGCAGACGGCTCATGCCGCGGCGACCAGCGTCCTGGTTGATATAGCCGATCAGCACGGCGTAGCAGCCGAGCACGGCTCCGGCGAGCATTCCCAGCAGGCATCGGATCGGAAGCCGCGGTGCTTTGGGATCCATACCGACGATGGTTACGAAGAGCACAAGAATCGTCAGAAACACGATGCCAAATAACCAGTAAGCCCAAGGGGCAAAGATGCGGATTTCGTCTTTGGAGCGGGTTGAAGTTTGATTTGCGAGTGTCATCTAAAATCTCCTGAGTGCGTACTTCGTTAAGACTCTTTTCCGATTTCGGTTAGCCCTGGTAGGAACCGGTGTGATTCGCAGGGTGCCGATCCTTGGCCAGCAGCAGGATTGCCACGACCAGAGCTGGCATCATGCAGAAGACCAGGAAACCTACCTGCCACACGGATGAAGCCAGGTGGGCTCGCGCTCCCAGCCATTCAAAGCCGCGCCATAGAATCACTGCGCTAAGCAGCGCACACAGAGTCACGGCCGCGCAGCAGACTGAAACCAGCCAGAAGCGTTCTCGACGGCGCTGCAATTCGAGGGCGCGGTGGCGCACCTTGATCTGCGTGATCGAGACCAGGCTGCGTTCGGCTGCGATTGGGATTGCGCGCAGACCGCGAACCATCTCAGCGGCGTTGTCGGCGAAGGCGCGGCAGGAAGCGCATGTTTCCAGATGCGCGGCCAACCATGCATTCGATGACTGGGTGGAAAGCTGATGGGCGGCGGAAAGCGCATCCGGACCGGCTAATGCAATCAGTTTCCGCGCGCGCTCATGGGCATCGTTATTCGAAATGCTGTTCACAGCTGTGCTCCTCTGAGCCGCTGTTCGAGCGAACTCAAACCGCGGTAGATTCTGGATTTCACGGTTCCTAAAGGTACGCAGGCCACGCCGGCGATCTCTTCGAGAGACATGCCCTCCTGAAAACGGAGCACGAGCGCTTCGCGGTATTCCGCCGGGAGATGTTGCATGCCGGCGGCGATGTGCTCGCTCTGCTCGCGCTGCAAAATCAGATCAAAAGCCGTGGCTTGTCCGGTGGCCGGGACGTCGAATGGGGCTTCATTATCCTCGTCGTTCATCAAACCATCAAGGCTGGCGGGCTGTTTGCGACGCATGTGGTCGATGACGAGGTTGTGCGCGACGGCGAAGAGCCAGGTACTGAATGCGTACTTGTCGTTGAACTGGTGACCGCGTTCGAGCACGCGAATCCAGGTTTCCTGAAACAAGTCTTCCGCCAGTTCGCGGCGTCCGGTCAGGTACAGGAGATAGCGAAGAAGGCGATGCTGGTATTGCTCGATCAGGCGGTCCAACAGGTCGGGATCTCGACGTCGAAGTCCACGAGCGATCTCCGTGCTCTCTTGCGCCATCGAGCTCTCGAAATAGAATGCGGTCGCGTTCATACTACTGATACATACGCGAGGGGCGGCGAAAAAGACGCAAGGGATCGCGAAGAGGGTAGGCAATCGATGTAAGTTATTGAAACTGAAAGAGTCCAGATAGGCGCATTCGATCAGCTTCAGCTTTGTCCCTGTCCGCGGCCAGTCGACCCTCACGCCGGCCATATTGTTTTTGCTCCGCTCAGGGTGTACGAAAGAAGAATTATCTGGCGCGCCGTGCTGTTGAGTCCGACACCGCTGCCGGGGCAGCGTATGCCGCTTGTGTCGCGGATGGGGTTTTGATATCCTCCGCGCCGGCGGGGGTCGCCATTGACCAGGTGAGACAGACCAGGTGAGGCAAATCATGTGAGACAAAATCAAAATTGGAGGGATGCAACATGCGGATTGCGAAACTTACCCTTGGCTTGGTTGCAGTGTTAGCGCTTGTTTTTGCGTTCTCGGGAAAAGCGGCGCGGGCGGGGAACGAGATTCCGGCGACGATATCCACTTATACGGGAACGATCATCGCCACATTCACGATTACCATCGATTCCACACTTCCTACGTCCGATCAAGTTGCCTGCGCGGTGAGGACTACGGTGAATGATTCCTCCGGCGCAACCTACAAGGAGATTGCCGAAGTGGCCGCTACGCGTAGCGGGTCGACCGCCACGTGTACGGTGAAAGTGCCTTACTCGTGGGGCCTGTCATCGGCCAGCGATACGGTGCAACTGGAATACGACGTGGTCGTACCGACCTCCGTGGTTACAACCAATACCGCTCCCAGTCGCGATAGCACCCGCACATCCGCGATACCGCTGCCTTTAAAAGGAGCGACTACAACCTTAACGGCCGACATCACCATTTAGCGAAACAGATTAACCCAGCAGACAGGCGACTCGGGCGGCGCCGTAAAGGCCGGCGTCGCTCCCGAGTTGAGCACGAGTGATGATGGTTTTTCGGATGGTGCTGGATTCTCTTTGGAGGGAAGCGCCGGCTTCTTCTTGGCGGGAGGTCAGCCGCGGATTGTTTATTTCAGGATCGTTTGTTACAGGATCGTTTGTTACAGGATCGTCTGGCGCGGTTGCGGCGTAGACCAAAGAGCGGGCACGGAGTTCTGCGAACATCGTAGGAGCGAAGGCGTCCCAGGCGCTGACAACACCGCCGCCGAGGACATACATATCGAGATTCAAGACGTTGACGATGCCGGCGAGCATGATGCCGAGATAGCGTCCGAAGGTGTGGAAGATGCGGCGGGAGGGTTCGTCGCCGCGCATCGCGAGGTTGTAGATGGACTGCGCGCCGAACTCGGGATCGGATGATGCCGCTGTAGCGAGGGCTGGCGCGTGGCCGGTAGCGATTGCTTCTTTCGCCATGCGCAGAATGGCGCTGGCGGAGGCGTAACGCTCGGCGCATCCGCGGTTGCCGCAGCCGCAAGGAACGCCCTCGGGTTCGACCGTGACGTGGCCATACTCGCCGGCCATGCCGTTCATGCCGTGCCAGATTTTTCCGTCGAGCACGATGCCGCCTCCGATTCCCGTGCCCAGCGTGACTACTGCCATGTTCGGCACGCCGCGCGCGGCGCCCAGCCACTGCTCGCCAAGAGCGGCAACGTTGGCGTCATTTTCAAGCACGACATGGGCGGCGAGACGGCGCTCGATCTCCGCGCGCACGGGATACTCTTCAAAGCCAGGAAGGTTGGCGGATTTGCGCAGCATTCCGGTATGCAGGTCGACGATGCCGGGGATGCCGATGCCCGCGCCCAGAAATTTTGCTTCCTGCTGATATTTTCCGGAGAGCTGCCGGATCGCGTCGCACATTTCGGTGATGACGTGGTTGGGGCCGAGAGCGGTCTTGGTGCCGAGGGTGACTTTCTCGAGAAGATGTCCGTCGGTAGAAACGGCGGCGATACGCAGGTTGGTGCCGCCGAGATCGACTCCGATGGAAAAATCGGGCATGGCTGAGAAAGATTAGCAGATTTGCGGCGGCGGGAATCATTGATGATTGCTGATTGCTGATTGTTGATTGGAAAATTCGACGAGGAAGGCTCTTAATCAGCAATCAGCAATCAGCAATCATGGATCAACAATCAGCAATTGCTTTTCACTTCTGGCACTTCGGGCAGTAGTGGCTGCTCCGGCCGCCGATGACGATTCGCTTGATGGGAGTTTTGCAAATCAGGCAGGGTTTGCCTTCGCGGCCGTAGACGCGGTGTTTGAACTGGAAAAATCCCTCTTCGCCATTGGAGTCGACGTAATCTGAGATCGAGGATCCTCCGGCGGTGATGGCTTCGCGGAGAACTTTCTGAACGGCGCTAAAAAGCCTTCCGAGTTCATCACGGGTAAGGCTGGAGGCGCGGCGGCGCGGGCGAATCTTCGAGCGGAACAAAGATTCATCGGCATAAATGTTGCCCACGCCGCGGAGAAGTTTCTGATTCAGTAACGCGCTCTTGATGGGAGTCTTGCGGCCGCGGAAAAGAGCGATGAAGTGATCGAGATCGGCTTCCAGCGGCTCGATGCCACCGGCTTCGAAATCTGCGGAGGCGGCGACGCTCAAACGTCCGAAGCGTCGGGGATCGACAAAGCGAAGCTCGCGGCCTGAGGCGAGTTTTAGGATGGCGTGCGTGTGTTTGAGGATTTCTGATTGCGGATCGCAGACTTGCAGACGGCCACTCATGCCGAGGTGGACGATGAATTGGGATTGCGGCGAAAAGTCTTTGCGATTTGGTTCGGGACGCCGTGTTTTATATTTCCGGCCTTTAGCGGGCGAGGGCGCCCGCTCTACACGAGCCAGGTCGAAGACGATGTGTTTCCCCATGCGGCGGACGGCCAGGATACGCGTGTTCTCGAGGGCGGCGGCGATTTGTGGGGCGGGAGATTTTAATGGTTCGGGCTTCTCGCCGAGCCAGATGGATTCGATTACGTCGCCGGAAATGCGCTGATTAAGGCCACGGGCGATAGTTTCAACTTCGGGGAGTTCGGGCATGCGTTGTTAGTTTACAAGGAAGGATCAGGGACATGTCGTTTTGAAGATCTGACGCAGCGCCAAAGTGCCGTTCTACGTGCGCTGCACGCTTTTGTGGCTGCCACTTCTCGCAAAGGACGCGAGAAATGGGGCACCCCACAGTTTATTTTTTCTAGTCTTTTAGCGGGACGACGGCTTGACCGTCGCGGCAGAAGGTGGCGACTTTTTGCAGATCGCCGTTGGCGAGGGGAAGAGTCATGACGGGTCCGTAGCAGTAGACGGCGTGCCCGGTGGCGGCGAAGTACCAGCGTCCGCCTTTGGAGTGTTGCTCCATGTGGCCGGTGGGACGGCGCGGCGGCGGCGTAGGGTTCGCCACCGTCATGCTGAACGTAGTGCTACGGCGTCAGACAAAACGCCGTCATGAACAACAAGGCTAGGGTCAGGGCCTTCATGGTGAATCTCCTGCTAATGTCCGCGAGTTTCGTTGCCGTCTGAAACTCGCGTGTTGCAAACAATTCTTAAAACCTGGGCTAAAGCGTAATCAATTCGCGGCGCTGATCTCCTAAATCTGAAGCGGGCATGGGTGGAACCTGGGTGTAGGGTTTTGCACTCTTGCCGGCCCGGCCTGGAGCATGGTGCCGTGGTGCCTGGGTTGACGGAGTCTGGGTTGACGGAGTTTGGGTTGACGGAGTTTGCGCGTGGCTCAACGGGGTCTGCGTAGAAAATTTCTTGGCTTGGCTCTGGGCTTGGGCCAGTTTGTCCGCGGCCAGCCTGTCGGATAATGCTTTGCCCTTCAGCGCCCAAAGCTGCCGGCTGTCAGCAAGCAATACCTGAATCAGATTTCGCTGCGACTGGATGGCGGCTCCTTGCTCCACGATAAGCAAGGTCATTAAACCGTAAGAAGCCATGAATACCACTGTAAGCAGCGGCAGTAGAGATCTTTTTTTCCTGGGAACGAGAACTGGCTTCTGAGCCACAACCAGCTTCATCGCTGTGTTACCGAACAAAGTTGTCAAGCGCCACCCCGGGCTTTGCCCCGCTATAGCAGGCGTAAGGGAGAATGCAGCTTGTGAGCCAATAATTGAATCAGGTGGAAGCTATTGAGATGATTTGAGTTAACTCGAGAAAAAGCAGCGCGAAGGGACCGTCCAAGTGCAATTCGATGCACATTATGAGCAAGCGAAATTGCCGCCGAAGCGCCGCTCTTCTGCGGGTGCACCTGCTTTTGTGGTTCCCACTTCTCGCAAAGGACGCGAGAAATGGGGCACCCCAGCCTGAACAGGGGCTGGCGCTGGTTACTTTCCGGCCAGCAGGAGTTTCGCGATGGTGGCGAGTTGCATGTTGGAAGTGCCTTCGTAGATCTTGCCGATCTTGGCATCGCGCCAATATTTTTCCACGGGATAATCTTTGGTGAAGCCGTAGCCGCCGTAAATTTCGATAGCCAGCGAAGTGACGCGCTCGGCCACCTGCGAGGCGAAGAGCTTGGTCATGGCGGCTTCTTTCACGAAGTTGACTCCGGCATCTTTCATGCGGGCGGCGTTGTAGACCATGAGGCGCGCGGCTTCGATCTCAGTGGCCATCTGCGCGATCTGGAACTGGATGCCCTGGAAATCGGCGAGAGGCTTGCCGAATTGTTTGCGCTCCTGGGCGTATTTCGCGGCGAATTCCCAGGCGCCGCGGGCGACGCCGATCATCTGCGCGCCGATACCGATGCGGCCTTCGTTCAGAGTTTCGATTGCGATCTTGTAGCCTTTTCCGGCTTCGCCGAGGATATTTTCTTTGGGCACGCGGCAATCTTCGAGGATTAATTCGCACGTGGAAGAGGCGCGGATGCCGAGCTTGTCTTCCTTTTTCCCGACGGTAAATCCGGGAAAATCTTTTTCGATTAAGAATGCGGTGATGCCTTTGTATCCCGCGGAAGGATCGATGGTGGCGAAGAGAACGAAGAGTCCAGATTCTTTGGCATTGGTGATCCAGAGCTTGCGGCCATTGATGACATAGTCGCTACCTTTGAGCTCCGCGCGGGTTTGCAGGGCGAAGGCATCGGAGCCGGAACCAGCTTCGCTCAGCGCATAAGCGCCGACGGTATCGGCGGCCATCTTCGGCAGGTAACGCGTCTTTTGGTCAGCGCTGCCCCAGCGCAGAAGAGCGTTATTGACCAGCGTGTTTTGCACATCGACGATGACACCGGAAGAAGCATCGACGCGCGAGAGTTCCTCGACCGCCAGAATCGCTTCAAAAAATTTCGCTCCGCCGCCGCCGAACTGTTCGGGAATTTCGATTCCCATCAAACCCAGCTGGAAAAATTCATGGATAAGATTTTTCTCGAAGACAGCTTTTTCATCCATCTCTTTGACCAGCGGGCGAATCTTGTCGTCGGCGAACTGGCGGATGTTGTCGCGAAAAAGAATCTCGTCTTCCGTAAGCGTGGTCAGTGGCGCGGGAACAGCGGACTGGAGGGTTTCGGGCATATGAATACCTTCAGGCGGAGGAATGGGAAACCCATAATTTTAGCACCGTTGAGGGTAACTAATGTGGCCGACAATCTAAATTTGACGGGATGCGTTGTCTTGTTTAGGAATGCAACAGCTTTGTGACTGGAATGCCAGAATCCGCACTTACGTCAAAACTCCCTCTTGCACAGCGACTGGTGCAGGACTATATTCTCGGCGAATGCAAGACTTGGGTCCCGATTGGTCTCATGGGGGAGAGAGATTCGGGACCCTTTTGCTGTGACCAAACATTTTAGACTTCTCCTAACCTCGCTCTCCTGAATCGTGTGGGAAAGACCTGCCGACAAAAAATCACAGCCCCAATGTGACGGATGTCCTTTACAGATTTTTCTACGTGCTGTTAAGTGAATCGGCCATTGCTGTTGAGCCAATTCATGAAGGCCTTCGCACTAGCTTTGATCTCGCTCTCGGTTTTCAGCGCTTCATGGCGAGGGCAAACTCTGCGCCAGGCGGCGGAGCGCAGTGGATTGCTGGTGAGCACGGCTGTCCGCGCGCAGCAACTCTCGGAGCCCGCCTACGCTTCCACTCTGGCCCGCGAGTTCAACATGCTCGAACCGGAAGACGCCATGAAATGGTGGGTGCTGCGGCCGGACGCGCGGTCCTACGACTTTCGCCAAGGCGACGAACTGGTTCAATTTGCACGGGAGCACGGGATGAAAGTCCGCGGGCACTGCCTGGTTTGGGGACGCTCGAATCCGGAATGGCTGACTCAAGGTCATTTTACAAAGCGTCAATTGTCGCGGCTTCTTCACGAACATATTAATCGTGTGATGGGGCACTATGCAGGGCAGGTGTTTGCCTGGGATGTGGTGAATGAGGCGCTGGATGAGAATGGAAATCTGCGCGATTCTCTTTGGTACAACCAGCCTGGCATCGGATTTTCTGAGCAGGGCGCGAAATATATCGAGCAAGTGTTTCGCTGGGCACACAGGGCCGATCCGGGGGCATTGCTTTTCTACAATGAAGCTGAGGGCGAGGGACTGAATCGCAAGTCGGATGCAATCTACGCAATGCTCAAGGATTTCAAGAGACATGGCATTCCGATCGATGGAGTGGGGTTGCAGATGCACATACCGCTGCTCGATGCGGATATTCCTGCGATCGCTGCGAATATTGCCCGGCTAACCGCGTTGGGCGTTCAGGTTCACATCACCGAGCTCGACGTTTCTCTGCCGCTCGAGACCAGTGGGCAGGTTCAAGCGGACGATCTGGCGCGTCAAGCCGATGTTTACCGCGGCATCGTGAGGGCGTGCCTCGACAGCGCAGGTTGTACCGCAATCCAGACCTGGGGATTTACCGACAAGTACTCGTGGATCGGTTCTCACTCCCGCGGTGCTCGCGGACAGGCGCTGCCGTTCGATCGAGCCTACCAGCCCAAGGCGGCCTACCGGGCATTGCTGGAAGAGATTCTAGCCGGGCGGCCTGCCCATCGTTGATCGGGCGAACCGTTGATTGGGCGGACCGTTGATCGGGCGAACCGTGGCTGGTGGCTCAAGTTCGAAACCTTCCTTCTTTTCTCCACCATCTATAATGATTTCTGGTTTGTTCCTTGTGCGGATCTCAGCCACAGAGCGTACGCTGAGCGCCGCGACGGACCACGAACACCCGTGCCGCAGACCCTCCTAACTCGACCGAAAACCTCGAACCGTAAGCAGGTCATCATCTTGCTCGCGATGTCGGTTTTCGTGCTTTTGGCGATTCTGGTTTCGCAAACCGCGTTTGATCTCACTTTCTTAAGCCCGGGAAACAATCAGCAAATCGTGGTATTCGCGGCGCTTTCGGCGCTGATCTTTCTCCTGTTTGTGGCGCTGACATTTGTTCTGTTTCGCAATCTGCTGAAGCTGTTCGCGGAACGCCGCCTGGGAGTGTTGGGATCAAAGTTTCGCACGCGCATGGTGGTGGGGGCGCTGTTGCTCTCCTTCGTTCCGGTGATGGTGATGTACTGGTTCTCGTACGGCTTGATGAACCGTTCCATCGACAAGTGGTTCTCCACGCCCGTGGAAGAAGTTCGATCTGACACACATGCGATGGTATCGCTTCTGGGTGAATACGCCGCACAGAACGCGCGTGCCGAGGCCACTGCCATTGCCACTTCCGGCGATACACAGCGAAGTTTCTCGGGACATGGATTTTCCCCTGTCCTCTCTGAGTTTCAGGAGCACAAAATCACATTGCAGGGCGGGTTTGCCGTAGCCGTACAGAATGGAAAGGCCGAGTCCAGTTTCAACGTGCCGGCGGCCTGGTCTGTTTTAGAGCCAAGGCTTCCCCTGGCAGAAACGGAGGCGGGACTGCCCGCACATTTCACCTGGAACCAAACCCAGTACGCTCTAGGTAGCGCTCGGGTTGGAGACGATGGCCTGATTCTGGTTGCGATCCCTCTTCCTCAGGAGTTCTCCCGCACCGTGCAGCAAGTGGAGGCCAGCCAGCGGCGCTATTTTGAATTGGCCCATGAGCGCAGGCTGGTGCGCCGTACCTACATGGGGTGGCTGCTGTTGCTGACCCTGATGGTGCTATTCGTGACCACCTGGCTGGCACTGTTTCTTTCGAAGCTGGTGACTCGTCCTCTGGCCGCTCTGGCCGAGGCCACGCAGGAAATCTCTCGCGGGCGTCTGGATTATCGCATCGACGTACGTGCGGCGGACGAAATCGGGGATCTGGTGCGTTCGTTCAATCGCATGGCTGAGGAACTTGAGACCAGCCGAAGGCAGATCGAAGCTTCCAGCCGCGATGCGACCGCTGCCAATGCTGAGCTTGACCAGCGCCGCCGCCAGATGGAGACGATTCTTGAGAGCATACCCACTGGCGTTCTATCGGTTGACGCCGCGCGACGCGTGACCCATGCCAACCAGGCCTTGTTGCGCATGTTCCATCCCGAAGGTTATGCGGATGGGCAGCACTTGCTGCGGGGAGCGCGGCTGGCGGACGTATTTCCGCCCGAGGTGCTGCAGGATCTCGAACCGCTGCTGCGCCGCGCCGATCGCATGGGCATGACCACCAGCCAGATGGAAACATCGTTGCAGCGCTCATCTCTGAATGTGGCAGTCACTGTGGCACTCTTACGCCATCAGGAAGAAAGCTCGGGCTACGTGATTGTGTTCGAAGATCTCTCCGACCTGTTAAAAGCGCAGAAGCAGGCTGCGTGGCGGGAAGTGGCACGCCGGGTTGCGCACGAGATCAAGAATCCGCTCACTCCTATCGCGCTCTCTGCCGAACGCATCCAGCGCCATCTGGAGCGGGCGATGCCGCCGGACAAAGCGTCATTGGAAATTGTCCGCTCTTGTGCAGAAACAATCGCAGGCGCGGTTGAGACGGTACGCCGCCTGGTAGATGAATTTTCAACGCTGGCCCGGTTCCCTGCGTCCAACCCGCATCCTGCTGACATCAACCAAATCATCGAAAGCGCACTGGCTATGTTCAATGGAAGGACGGACGGCATCGGCCTGCATAAAACTCTTGCTACGGATTTGCCAAGAGTTATGGCAGACGCAGAGGCGATTAAAAGAGCCCTGGCCAACCTGGTGGACAATGCTGCCGAGGCCATGCAGGATTCGCTGGTGCGCGAGATCGAGATTACAACCTCGCTGGTGGCCAGCCGTGACGCGGTTGAAATCACTGTGGCAGATACGGGACACGGGGTGACGCGCGAGCTGAAGGAGAAACTTTTCCTTCCTTATTTCTCCACCAGAAAACGCGGCACCGGCCTGGGGCTAGCGATTGTGAGCCGGGTGATCGAGGAGCATCACGGTTCGATTCGCGTAGAAGAGAACCAGCCGGTGGGAGCGCGCTTTATCGTAGAGCTGCCGGTGGTTCCAGAAGCCGCTGTTGTCACACCTGTGCCTCAGCATGCATAAAATTCTTATTGTTGATGACGAGACCGGCATTCGCGAATCGCTGCAAGGCGTATTAGCGGATGAAGGTTATGAAACTGCGGCAGTGGACAGCGGTGAAGAATGCCTGAAACTGCTGCGCCGCGAGCACAGCTACGAAGTGCTGCTGCTGGATATCTGGCTGCCCGGCATGGATGGCCTGGAGACGCTGGAGAAAATTCGCGATCTGGATAACGCTCCCGAAGTCATCATGATTTCCGGACACGGCACCATTGAAACTGCGGTGCGTGCGACAAAATTGGGCGCGTTTGATTTTCTGGAAAAGCCGCTCTCGATCGACAAGACTCTCATCCTCGTCAAGAACGCGATCGAGTCGAAGAAACTGCGGCACGAGAACGTCGATCTGAAAAAGCAATTGCACGCCAAGAGCGTAATTGTTGGCGACAGCATCCCCATGAAAGCGTTGCGGCAGCAGATTGGCGTGATGGCGCCGACGAACGGCCGCGTGCTGATTTATGGCGAATCGGGTACGGGGAAGGAACTGGTGGCGCACGCCATCCATGCGCAGAGCTTGCGAAAAGATGAGACTTTTGTCGAGGTCAACTGCGCGGCGATTCCCGAGGATCTGATCGAAAGCGAACTGTTCGGCCACTACAAGGGATCGTTTCCGGGTGCGACGGTTGATAAAGAGGGAAAGTTTCAAAAGGCAAATGAGGGCACGCTGTTTCTCGATGAAGTGGGCGACATGAGCCTGAAGACGCAATCGAAGGTGCTGCGAACGCTGGAAGAGCAGCGGGTTGCGCCGCTGGGCGGTGATGAAACAATCACTGTGGATGCGCGCATCATCGCCTCGACCAACAAAGATCTGGAAGAGGAAATCTCCATTGGGAATTTCCGTGAAGATCTGTTCTACCGGCTCAACGTGATTCCCTTCTTCGTGCCTCCACTGCGCGACCGGAAAGAAGACATTCCGCAGCTGGCGCGGCATTTCCTGAAAGATCTGGCGGCGACCTACGGGCGACGCCCTCGGGAGATCACCGACGACGCCATCGATGGACTGATGCGCTATTCCTGGCCCGGCAATGTGCGCGAGTTGCGCAACGTGATCGAGCGGATTGTGATCATGAATCCTATGACGACGCGGCTGGACCGCAAGCATCTGCCTCCGCTGGTCTACCGCGATGGCCACCGGCGCGCGGCGCGCAATGAGTTCTCCACGTTGCATCAGGCGAGAGACGCTTACGAGCGGGATTTTATTCTCAAGAAGCTTGGACGAAAACCACGGCAACGTTACCCGCGCCGCAGAAGTGCTGGGATTGGAGCGAAGCCACCTCTACCGGAAAATGAAAACTTTGGGAATCGTCGCAAAAGAATAGCGGCCGCGGATTGAAGCTAGCGCTTCACCATATGGATTTCCGTGCCGTTTTTTCTGAACTCAACTTTGTCCATGAGCTGGTTGATCAGAAAAATTCCCCGCCCATGGTTGGAATAAACGTTCTCGCCAACGGTGCAACCGGGAATTGATTCGGGGCTGAATCCGGTGCCGGGGTCGCGGACTACGATCAGGATGCCGCGCTCCGCGTCGCTGCTGACCACGCATTCCACCGTCTGCGTAGGATCTTCTTTCGCGCCGTGAATCACGGCATTGGCCAGCGCCTCCTGCAGCGATAACTCGATCGCATCGTCTTTCCCGTCGATGTCCTTCATCTGACGAACGACCGCCATGATTTCCTGTACCACAGGATCGACGGCTCTGCGGTCGGCGCTAAGCGTCACCCGCAAAACCAATGCCAACTGATCGGGATCGAAATCTTTTTCGGGAAGAGATTGCTCAGAAGAATCGGACAGTGGCATCGATTGGACTCGTTTGCTTGTAATTCTTAGTTTTTAATTCAATGAGGGCGATAGTTGATTCTAGCATTGCGCTCCGAACTTTCGTTCTTTCATGATTTCTTGTTCATGACATTCGTGTGGTTTTGTATCAAATTAGCTTGCCCGCCAGTCAAATGTTCCAACTGTCTTCTCCAATCCAGTTCTTCGACAAATCCGCGCGATTCGCGCCAGTTAGGTTGCACTTTTACGTAGAGTTCGAGAAATACTTTCGTGCCCAGCATTTTTTCCAGTTGTATACGCGCGGATGTGCCGATGCGTTTCAGCATCTGTCCCTTCTTGCCGATCAGAATTCCCTTCTGGCCTTCGCGCTCGCAATAGATGGTGGCGGAAATGCGGGTCAGCCTGGCACCTTCTTCGAATGTGTCCACGATAACCGTGGTTGCGTAAGGCAACTCCTCTTCGGTTTCGAGCAGTACGCGCTCGCGAACAATCTCTCCGGCCATAAAGCGCGCGGGTTGGTCGGTAACCTGATCTTCAGGAAACAACGGAGGACCCGCAGGCAATGCCGCGGTCACCTGCTTCAGAAGGATATCGAGTCCATCCCGCTTGAGCGCGGAGATGGGGATGATCTCGTGAAATGGATACAGCTTCCTGTACTCCTCGATCAGCGGCAGCAGCTTTTCTTTGCCGCCTCGCAACAAATCAACTTTGTTGAGGATGAGGCAGACCTTCGTCGACGAATGCTTCAACATTTGTATGGCGAATTCGTCACGCTGATCGAGTTTGCGAGTCGCATCCATGATCAGCAAAACTACGTCGCAGCCCTCGAGCGCCTCGCGCACCTCTACCATCATTTTGCGGCCGAGCGAACTGTCTGGCTTGTGTACGCCGGGAGTATCGATCAACACCATCTGCGCACCGGATTGGCCCTTGCTCTTCGGCACGTTGACGATGCCTTGAATCCGGTTGCGAGTGGTTTGCGGCTTGGGCGAAATGATGGCCAGCTTTTCGCCGACGAGCGCATTGAGCAGCGTGGATTTGCCGGCGTTAGGGCGGCCGAGGATGCAGACGAAACCGGAGCGGAAAGGCATAAGAAAAAGCTTCTAGCGACCAGCTACTGGCACGGCGGGTTCATATCTCACTTCCAGTATCCCACGAATCGTCCTAAGCAGAATTTTCTACGGAAGGGAGAATGGCGGTGGCTGGAAGTCAGTAGGTAGAAGCTGACTTTATATCAACTTCAACTGCCGAGGCTGCACTGCGGTAATTCGCACTCGCTCCACGCGGCGATCGGTGGCTTCCAGAACTTCAAATCGAAGACCGCCATCGTCTACGGTTTCGCCGCGGCGTGGGATATGTCCCGCCAACTCGCTGACCAGGCCTGCGACGGTGGCGGATTCTCTTTCTTCGAGCTTTGTCCCGAACAGTTCGGCGAGGCCGTCCACGTCCATGCCGCCGGAAACAATGTAGGAGTGATCGTTCTCGCGAACGATTTCCGGCCTTTCGTGTTCGTCGCGGATTTCTCCCACGATTTCTTCGACCAGATCTTCGATGGTCACGAGGCCCGCAACTCCTCCATACTCATCGACCACAATCGCCATGCGGATATTGTTTTTCTGCATTTCGCGGAGCAGATCGCTGCCGAGCTTGCTCTCTGGAACAAAATAAACATCGCGGCGCATCAGAGTTTCCAGAGTGCGTTGCGAGGCTTCGCTGTCGGGCACCTGCAAAACATCCTGGGCGTAAACGATACCTTTGATATTGTGAATGCTTTGCGCGTACACCGGAACGCGCGAGTAGTGCTTGGAGCGGAGCATTTCGATGAAACGTTCGACGGTGGTTTCAACCGGCACGGCAAACATTTCCGGACGCGGCTTCATGGCTTCGCGGACGGTCTTGCCGCTGAATTCGACCACAGACTGGATGAGATCCCGGTCGCCTTCCTGAATAATGCCTTCTTCCTGGCCCGCTTCGATTAGAGCGTCCACCGCTTCGGCTGCGCTTTCTGGTTCCTCGCGCGTATTTTCGCGGGTAAGCGAAGCGACGGATTGCAGGAAGCCCAGCACAATGGTGACGGGCAGAACCAGATAGATGAGGATATTCAGCAGCCACGTCCAATTGATCAGCCAATTGCCATTGGTGCGCGAGAAGAATAAAAATGGCAAAAACTGGTTGAATACGATGATGATGACGATCAGGCTGATGGCGGCCTGTGAGATTTCGTAGATGGTCCAGCGCTGGTCGCTGAAAAGCGCGAAGCCTACCAGCAGAGAAATCGTGGCAGTAGTCAACTGCTTGAGTACAGACATGGAGAGCGCGGCGCGGGCGCGACTGACTTTCAGCCGGGGCTCGACCTTCTGCTCGAAGACATCGATGTTGTCCTGAAATTCCCGGGAAAGAAATTTGCCGATCTCCTGATAAACGCGGTCGACGTAGGAGGCCAAGGCCAACAACGCCAACAAAGGAATCAGCGAGAGTGCGACCGGCCAATTCATCTTGTCTTCCGCCTTGCTACCGGATGGCCGTTACGGCGTTCGTGGTTCTTTGAAACTCCCGAGGCGAGCTGCCGCGTCCTCTCGATGAGACCGGTTTCCAACTTAAGTTGCAGGCGCAATCTGCGCTCCTTATCGGCCATCTCGCCATGATCCCGCTCGTGGTCAAAGCCTGCCAGATGGAGGATTCCGTGCAACGTAAGAATTTTTATCTCCGTCGCCACGGAGTGACCGAGGCGCTTGGCGTTGTCCCGCGCAATTTCCGCGGAAACCGCCAGATCGCCGGCCGGTTGTTTGGCTTTCGGCAGATTCATGCGCGATTCTGGAAACGACAATACGTCGGTGGGCTTGTCCTTCCCCCGAAATTGCAAATTAAGCGAACGGAGTTCGTGGTTGTTGGTCACCAGCACATTCACGGTGCCAGGCAAACGCACCGCCCGCCTTGCCCGTAACAAAAAACGTTCGAGCGTCGAGCGGCTGAGCCCAGCGATTCTTTTTCGGAGGATAACCAACTTTTACCTGCGCGGATTTTATTCACCGGACGCTTCGCGAGGTCTCACATCGGACGGCGGTGAATTTCTAACCTCGGCGTTGCGTAAGCTTCCGCCGGAACTCTCGGCGTTTTTCCCACCGGACAAGAGCAGCATCTGCTGCTCGGCGACATGAGTTTTATGTTCATCGTAGGCGCGAATGATGCGCTGCACCAAGTGATGACGAACCACATCCGATTCATCGAAATGAACAAATGTCAGGCCTTCTACTCGTTGCAAGATGTCGATCGCTTCGAGCAAGCCGCTGCGGCGGGCGTTCGGCAAATCAATCTGCGTGACGTCACCGGTGATCACCGCTTTGGAATTGAATCCCAGCCGCGTGACGAACATTTTCATCTGTTCGGAAGTCGTGTTTTGCGCTTCGTCGAGGATCACAAAAGAATCATTCAATGTGCGACCGCGCATGAATGCGATCGGGGCAATCTCGATGACATTTTTCTCCAGATAGCGATCCACTTTTTCCGGGTCGAGCATGTCATACAGAGCGTCGTATAGAGGACGGAGGTAGGGGTCGATCTTGTCTTGAAGAGTTCCCGGCAAGAAGCCGAGGCGCTCACCGGCTTCCACGGCCGGGCGGGCCAGGATGATGCGATTCACGCGCTTCGCTAGCAGCGCGGAAATCGCCATGGCCACGGCAAGATAAGTCTTACCGGTGCCGGCGGGACCGATGCCGAAAACCATGTCATGTTTTTCGATGGCTTCGACGTAGCGCCGCTGATTCACGCTCTTTGGCTGCACCATGCGGCGACCGAGGGAGCGCTGGCGGCCGGCATCAGCAAGTCCGCGCAATGTCGCGGTCGGATCGGCGGTCAACACACGCAGCATGCTGTTGAGATCTCCATTGTTGAAGCTATAGCCGGAGCGTTGCAGGCTTTCGTAATCTGTGAAGACCTGTTCGGCGCGAGCCACGTCGCGGGCCGCGCCCTCAAGTTCGATGGCGTTCGAGCGCAGATCGATGGTGACGTTCAAACCATCTTCCAACAGGCGCACATTCTCATCCCGCGTGCCAAATAAGGTTTCTATGTTTGGGCTAATCCCGATGCTTTTCTTCATTCAGTCTCTTTGAAAAACCTACGCCTCTGCCACTGTGTAGACAAAACAGGATTATGCTTGGAGATGGGAACAACCGGAATGCGCATGCCCAGGAGGCAAGTCACTACCATTGCCTAAAGCGTACCCCGCGGCGGGAAGGGAGTCAATGGTGACGCAAACGTTTGACCGGTCGTGATTTACTCCCATATAATCATAGATTCCGCGACCACCGGAACATCTCGTAAGACACACAAAGGTAACGAACCAGACATGGCTAATCATTTTTCGGCGCTCAAGCGCGCCCGTCAGACCACGAAGCGTACTTCCACCAATCGCGCCAACGCCTCCCGCCTGCGTACAGCCTTGCGCACCCTGCGCGAGACCATTGAAAAGGGCGACAAGCAAGCCGCCGAGAAGACCTACCGCGAGACGGTGTCGGCGCTCGACAAGGCGATCCAAAAGGGTACGCTGCACGGGAATACCGCGGCGCGCTATAAATCGCGGCTGGGCGCTCGTGTGAATGCGATGAAGTAGGTGTTCGCATTTTGGGATTTGAAGCGGCAGGCCCGCTAGGGTCTGCCGTTTGTTCTTCAGCGAGTTCCCCGCGCAGTTTCGATTGTCCCTATCGAAAGCGCGGAAATAAAAATCCCGTGTGCCGGCGGTGCTCCTGAAAATCCGGTCCAAATTGAGTCGACAGCATGGCTTCTTCTCTTTTCGCTTTAATCCAAAAGCCCAGAATAATCACGCAGACTCCGACTACACACTCGCCACCGGTCGAGGGCGAGCGCGGAACCGATAGCCGCGAGTTCCAATCCTGAATAGATGGGATGTCGAAGGCGCGCATAGGGCCCGGTGCGGATGAGCTTGTGATCTTCCTTGATCGTGATGCGCCCACTCCAATACTGTCCCAGATGCCAGCGCGCCCAAAGTGCCAAGGCAATTCCGGCCCAGAGGAGTACGATGCCAGCGATAGCAATTGCCGGAATGTGATGAAAAACCCGATGGCCAAGAATGCCTATACCGGCATCGTCGTCGAAGATCAGAACAAAGCCAATAATTTCGAAGGCCATGATTCCGTAACGGGCAGCGAACGATTCTCTCTTTGCCGTGCGCCGAGTCTTCAGCGCGCCGATCGCCCAGTAGACTGCGAAGACGATCCAGGGTCCTTCGATGAGGTAGCGGCCAGTCAAACGTTATCCTGATACAGAAGCGCAAAATTGAAAGCAGATCGAATAAGCTACTACACCGGCAATTGTTCCTGCATCCATCCCG
Organism: uncultured Acidobacteriaceae bacterium; assembly: GCA_963817305.1. Taxonomy (GTDB): domain Bacteria; phylum Acidobacteriota; class Terriglobia; order Terriglobales; family Acidobacteriaceae; genus Sulfotelmatobacter. Next base: position 20,616 of record CAWFOD010000004.1, read on the forward strand.
GGGTTTCCAGCTTCGGCTCAGTGGTCAAATCCATTACCAAACGTTCCAGCACCATGCGCTTGCTGACGGGATTCGAACGCAGGGCAAGATCGGCTTTCGCCACCAGGCGGATGGCGCGGGTTAAATCGCGGCGGGATTTGTAGCGGCGAGCCTGCTTGATAATGTCCTCGGCGGCGAAGGGCGGCACGCGAAAGCCCTGCCACAGTGCGGCCCATAACATGCGCTGGTCGCGAACATTGCGTTCGAGAATTACCAACATCTGGCGGAAAGTTTTGGCCAGCATGTAAATGTGGCCAATGGCGGCCTCTTCGCCGTCGCCGGAAGAGAGCATCGCATCCAGAATTTCCAGCGCACGCACGCGGTCTTTGCTCGAAATGGCGTCGGTTAATTCGTAGAGCGACCGCTGCTTGGCCGCCAGCACCATGGTTTCCACGTCGCCGAGCGTGATTCGGTTGCGCGCGCCGACGTAGAGCATGAGCTTTTCCAGTTCGTTAGAGATCATCATCATGTCGCCGCCGAGAGCATCGACCAGTTCGCGGGCGCCATCGGGGTCCATTTTTACCGGCACGTCGCGGCTGGCACAATATTCGGCAATCCAGCGAACAGCCTCACCTTCTTCCACGCGAGCCAGTTCAACAATGCCGCAGTACGAACCCATGGTTTCGCGGATGCGCTGGTAGCGCTCTTTGTCCTGCATCTCCATGCGGCGGACATCGGCGGGGATGCTGATATGGTCGGCGACGAAAACGATGAGAGCGTCGGGGTTAGGGTTTTTGCAATACTCTTCGATAGCGGAGAGCTTTTCTTCGTTCGAGCCGCGGCCAAAAAGATTCTTGACGCCACGCACGAAAAATACCTGGAATGGCGCCATCAGCGATGGGGTTCGCGCGCGGTCGAGAACTTCGGCGAGATCGTTTTCCGTGAGATCGAATTCGAAGAAACTGAAGTCGCGCAGATCGACGGGAACAAGGTGCTCGAGGATGGCATCGCGAAAGCGTTTGCGGAAGAAAGCTTCATCACCGACAAACACGTAGGCAGGACGCAGCTTGCGGGACTCGAGTTCGCCGACAAAGCGCTCCGCCTGGGCAAAAGCCCGCATCAAAAATCCTCCGGCACCAAAAAAACCCTCGTCACAAACTCTAGCATCTAGAAGCCCTCCAGAATGTTGGAGACCAGGGTTCGGGCAAAATCCTGAGAGAGACGCCGGAAGGCAGGCGTATCTTCCTCGAAGAAGCTGGCCAGATCCTGTGAAACTTCGTATTGCTCGCGAAACAAGTACGACGGATTTTGATAGAGCACTTTGCCCTGACGGTCAGTAAGCGAAACTTTCATGCTCACCACCACCAGAACGCTGGCGGCTTGCCCGGTTGTGGAATTGTAAGTGAGTGGCGACTGAGAAGTGGAGATCACGGTGCCGCGCAGCGTGGCGTCGGCGGCCTCACCGGGTTCGTTGAGAATGTGATAGTGGGTGCGGGTAGTAAATTCGCGAACCACGGAAGCGGTGAGCATTTGCTCAATCCGATATGTGGTGGTTACGTTTGTAAATGCGGGAATCGCAATCGTTTTGACATTTTCGGGAAGCTGAACCGAGTGGCCGGCAGTGTGATATCCGCAAGCGGTGGCCGCGAGCAACGGGACCAGCCATAGGACGCGCCAGGCCTTCATTGAATTTTTCCAACCGGCCGGGTTGCGATCATGCTTTCGGCACATTCCACTGCAGTGACAGCCGCCACCCGCAGGTTGTCTAGCCGCCGCCCAGAGCCAGATTCCGTTCGGCCGGGAAGGCTCAGCTTTCAGCGAAACCATGATGTTCGCTTGACCGGCGGTATTGACGTTGCTCGGCTGCGAATCGTCTTCGGATCCCGCCAGTGTCACGTGATCGCCACTGAGTGCTTGCGACAATTTTTGCGGATCGACAGGCTGTTCCATCTCCAGAAAGATAGACAGAGCGTGGCCGTGAAACACCGGAGGCTGCAGTGCCATCAAGGCGAGCTGGGGCGCATCTCGCTCCGGCAAGTTTTTGATAGTGGCGACGCACGCGGGCTTCCAGCGAATCGAGCGATAGCTTCGAGCTGGAACCATAGCGCGCGACCATGTTGAACGCCACTTGCGCATCGAACACATCTTTGGGGAGCGCTTGAAAGGATAGAAGGTTCACGGTTTGCTGGTGCAGCTCGTCCATGCCTTTCTGTCCCTGTTCGGAAGCAGGCTCGAACACTGTGGCAATCGCATTTCGTATGGCGCCCGCTTTGCGCGCGCGTAGAAGCAAGAGCGCCAACGCGACCGAAGCAGGATCGGCCACCACACAGGGAGCAGGCTGGAGCTCCGGCTGCCACACTTGCCCGCGTTCACGCTCCACCCACAAGGAGCGAACCGTCGCGCCCGGTTCCTCTTCCAATGCGCCAGAAAGATCGACGATCGCGCTGCCGGCATCGCGGGCACGTTTCCAGCTCTCACGCGTGGTTCCCGCATCGGCGGCAAAAAATGTGAAATCAATATTGGTGAACTGTTCGGCGCGCACACTCTGAATAAAGTTGATCTCGTCCCCGGTAGCTTCGAGCTGGCCGATCGACTCGTCATCGTCGAGCAGGCGAAGGTCGACAGCGGGAAAGTTGCGCTCATTGAGCATCTCGGCAACTTCCTTCCCTTTCAGAGTGCCGGCGCCCACGATAGCCACGCGAAACATCTGTCCGCGAGGCGAAGACGCCGATGCTGTGATTTTGGACGTACTACTCATGAAGTCTGCGAGGCCTCCTTGTAAGTGGGCGGCGGAGGCTGGTGGCGGCGCCGGAAGATCCACTGCAAGCGCCAGAACACACCAGAGAACGTATAGAGGAGCGCGACTGCAAATAGCATCGGCCTGGAGAAAAACCAGATGCCCGCGAACAACGCGCCAAAAAGAATAATCAGCCGAAAGGGATGGCGCGAACTGAAGTCAATGTCTTTGAAGCTATAAAAACGCCAGGTGCTTACCATCAGATAGCCCACCGCTGCGACCATCGCCAGCCAGGTAATCGCGGTATACCAAGAATCGAGCGGCAGTCCTGCCTGAAAATGAACCACAGCCGCGATCACTCCGGCGCCCGCCGGAATAGGCATGCCGACAAAATATTTCTTGCCGGGCCGCCCGGGATTTGAAGGTTGCGGGTTGCTGGTGATATTGAATCGCGCCAGGCGGCTGGCTCCAGCCATCAGAAAAAGAAAACTGGCAATGGCCCCCAGTTGGGTGAGCTTAATGTTCCAGTCGGTGAGTGCGACGGGCGACATCAGGTGAAATCCCCACGTCCAGGCAAGCATTGCAGGAGCGACTCCGAATGTGATGACGTCGGCGAGGGAGTCGAGCTCTTTTCCGAAGTCGCTGCTGGTACCGGTCATGCGGGCGACACGGCCGTCGAGTCCATCGAACAGGACGGCAAACCCAATCGCTTTGGCGGCGTTGTCCAAATGCCAAAAGGTCGACGCGTTCGCGTGGAGAACTTCGAGAATTGCGTAGAAACCCGCGGCCATATTTCCTGTAGTGAACAGCGACGGGAGAATGTACATCCCCTTCCGCATACGGCGTGGGGGACGCGGCGGGCGTCGCCTGTCTTCGAGCGGATTTTTTGCCGGCGAGTCGTCCATCACCGTGCCTCTTGTTTCGCAGGAACCGGGTCGGCAGACACTCTTCCCGCACTTGCCAGATGGCCACTTGGCTGAAGGAAAGCCAAAATGCTAGCCCCGCCCCGCACCCGATCGCCTACCTTTACCTGCAAACTGGCGGTAGAGTCGAGCAGTACGTCGGTTCGCGAACCGAATTTGATCAGTCCCACGCGCTGGCCGCGATCGAGTCGATCGCCAATCTTAGGATGAAAAACGATTCTTCGGGCCAGCAATCCGGCGATCTGTTTGAAGACCACGGTCTGCCCGTCGCCTTCCACGCGGACAATATTCTGTTCATTCTCTTCCGCCGAGGCCGGATTCATGGCATTCAAAAACTTTCCCCGTTGATAGCGTACATCGCGAACGATTCCAGCGATCGGCGAACGGTTCACATGGACATCAAAGACGCTGAGAAAGATGCTGATACGCGTCTGCTGATCGCCGTCAACTGTAATGTATGAGACATCTGTGACTTTGCCATCGGCAGGCGAAACAACGGCTCCCGCGAGATCAGGAACGGCACGCTCCGGATCGCGGAAGAACCAAAGAAAGAATATCGCCAGCAACAGGGGCACGACACCCCACGCCGGCCGCGCGACCCAGCCGACAAGGATCGCAGCTGCGACGAGAGCCAGCCCGTAAAAGTAGCCGTCACGAACCATCGTATAAGAATCGAAGCTAATCAATTATAGAGCAGGAGCGACAGACGGATCAGACCGGGGCCTAGGCCAGATCGTAAGTTCAGACAAAGAAAGGGGCTGACCAGCGCCGGAGCGCGGATACAAGAATGCTGTCGCGGCAAAGGCCGAGGTTTTCAGTGGAAAGAGATTACGCTACGTGCGTGCCGTACTGCTGCCGATACTGCCGCTCAATCGTCTGCATTTGATCTTTGAGCCGCAGTTTGAGCTTTTTGAGCCGGACTTCCTCCAGCTTTTCATCTTCGCTGAGGTAACGTTTTTGGGTGAGTGAATCAAGACGGGTGGAATATTGCATATGCTCCTGAGCCAGTTTGCGAAATTCATCGTGGTTGGTCAAAAGAGCGCTATTCGAAGTCAGCATCCAGGCAGACCTCCAATTGGTTTGATAAGCCCACGCTACCACAGCACCATTAGCGGTTCAATGCCATATTTGTGGTGCAGTCTCGTTATGAGAAAGGGCTAATCGATAAAGAACTGCATCTTCGGGCGGGTTGGAGTAGTAACCTTTTCGTGACCCGAATTCTACGAAACCGAGCTGGTTGTAGAAGGCCCTCGCGCCTAGATTCGACTGGCGCACCTCAAGAAATATAGAATTCGCGTCTTTGGTCCGAGCCTGCTTGATGAGGTCGCCGAGGAGCCGGCTGCCAAGGCCGCGTCGCCGGGAACCTGCGCCGACAACAATGTTCTCCAGTTCCCATTGCGTATCCATCTGGCGCGCGACCAGGAATGCGAGGATTCTGTGCCGGTCTGAAGCCGCTGCGGACGGCGTTTCGGAACTTGAATCATCCTCCGCCACGAGAATGACCCGCGGCGATAACTGAGGATCGGAGTCCGGGAAAAGACTTTCATACTGCTGAACCGACCATTGCGCGGCAGTTGGGCTTTGATGATTCAGCGCAATCATTGCGGGAATATCGGCGCGATTTGCTGATCGAACGCGCACCTTACGAACCGATCTTTTCCAGCATCTCGGCGTCGCTGCGGCGGATATAATTCGCCTCCAACTGCTCGGGGGCCACGGTATCGCCAGATTGAATCTTGCGCCATCCCAGACGCGCGACATCCGCGGCAGAAATCGCCGGAAGAGTTGAGACAGTTAAACCAGCCGCAGCGGCCGCTCCGGCGAGAGCAGAGTCCGGAGTCACGACCTTCCATCCGGCAGCCTGGGAAAGGAACTCGCTTCGGCTCAAGATGCGCTCTCTTGCAACTGAATTCGTAGCGCCGGAGATTTCGTACTCGCCGACATAGACATCTGTGCGGCCTGCGTCGAGAGCAGCCATGATCTTGCCCTGGGCTCCGCTGGCAAAGACGCAAACTTCCAGTAACGAAACTGCTGCGATGGGCTTGAGCAAGATTTCCGCCAGCGCCTTGACCAGCAGCAAGACCAATGCGCAGTCCGGTGAAGGATCCGGGGCCCGAGACCACGGCGAATGCGCCGATGGCGGTCTTCATGAAGCCGTTGCTGGAGAGCAACGCCGAGACCTGGGGAATAAGCTGTGCCGAGAAAGTGCCGCCGACCAGCGGCGCAATCTCAATCACCTCGAAGTCGCCCTCGGCAGTTGGTTCCCCGGCTCGCGCCAGAGCAATGCTGCCTTGCTTGCCGGAGGTATCGATAGCGAGAAGAAGCATAAAGAATCAGAATATTGCTCTATTCGTGAAGATCCGTGGAAATCCGTGGCCGTCTTTGCCGCTAATCCTCAACCAATTCCAGAAGCACGCCCCCGGTGCTCGAAGGATGAATAAAAACGTACCTGTGTCCGCCGGCTCCGACCTTGATCTGCTCCGAAACCAGGCGAACTCCGTCATTCTTCAGGCGCGCCACGGCCGCAGGTAAATCCGGAACTTGCAGGCACACGTGATGCAATCCCTCACCTCGCTTGGCGATAAACTTTGCGATCGTCGAGCTTTCCGAAGTCGGCTCTAATAATTCCAGCCGGCTTTCGCCTAGCGCAATCATCACCAGCCGTACCTGTTCCTCCTCCACGGTTTCTTCGGGGGAAATGCTCAGGCCGAGATTCTTGTAGATCGCCTTTGATGCCGCGAGCGATTTCACCGCGATGCCGATGTGGTCAATTTTCGCCATCAGATTTTTCCTGGCTTATCTTCGATGAAGACACTTCGAGAATATTCGTCGGCATTATGTTGTAGGAATTCAAGGTAATAACAACTAACTCCGGCCTCCTGAATTGCGAATAATGAGGAATCCAGGTCCTGAGCCGCGTTCGCGACAACCGTTTTGTTTCTCGGCCCCTCGCCCGGCTCAAAGAGGTACAACGATGGAGGGGACCGATCTAGTCTATCTCTAAACTCCCTTAGGTTTCGAAAATCAACACCTCTAGGCTGCTTGCTGGACGTAAGCGAAAATGCGACAGCTACAGTAAATGGGAGTCTATTTCGATCGCGCAAGACTCGAGCGATACGAAAGGCAGCAATCCCACCCTCAACCCAAAGAGTTCGCTCATGCCAAACAGAATCGATCCTATTAATGTGCAGATCGTCGAGCCGGCGAACACCGCCGTTGTTGACAATAGATAGCATCCATTTCGCAATGGTCTCTTCGCGCTTACGGTGGTCTGGCGGGATTTCCACGGAAGGATGGCTATACCTTTCCTACGCTGGCGGTGATCTCCTCAACCAGCGTGTAGGGATCTCGCTTGTGCTCGGCTATCTCCGCGGCAAAACGGGCTAAACCGCCATCGGCCATTTGCACGCGAGCTTTTTCGAGCAGCGCGTCCCGCAACATTTCGATTAAACGCTCCTGCCAGTTCTCGACGCTTTTGTTCAGCGCCAGGTTTTCTTTTTGTAGGTAGGTTTCATAATTTGAGATTGCGCCGGCGAGTTCTTCGATGCCAGTTCCCTGGCTGGCGACAGTCTTGACGATCGGGGGTGTCCAGCCATCGCGGCGCATTGCCAGCGATTGGAGCGCCCGTATTTCCCGCTCGACATGGTCCGCGCCGTCACGATCACTCTTGTTGATCACGAAGATGTCGGCAATTTCCATGATGCCGGCCTTGATGGTCTGCACGTCGTCGCCCATGCCGGGGACGAGGATCACGATCGTGACATCGGCGAGCCGCACAATGTCTACTTCATCCTGGCCTACGCCAACCGTCTCAATCATGATGATGTCGCGGCCCGAAGCGTCCAGCACTGTGGCCACATCGGCAGTGGTTCGCGCCAGGCCTCCAAGTGAGCCGCGCGTGGCCATGCTGCGAATATAAATCCCGGGATCGGAAAAATGATCCTGCATACGGATGCGGTCGCCGAGAATGGCTCCGCCAGTGTAGGGACTGGTGGGGTCGACGGCGATAATGCCGACGGTACGATTATCTTTTCGATAAAAACGAGCCAACTGATCGACCAACGTGCTCTTCCCTGCTCCCGGTGGGCCCGTCAGGCCGAGCACACGGGCCTTACCGCTGTGCGGAAAGAGTGCCTTCAGTAATTCGGACCATCCCGGTGCGCGGTTTTCAACCGTTGAGATTGCGCGAGAGAGCGCGCGAACGTCGCCGGAGCGTAGTTGGTCGATCCAGAGTTTGGTCTCTTGATGCAAACAGCTCAGTGTAAAGCACCGCGAGAGAAACTAAAACCATTGCCACGGATCAGGTAGCGGCTGAATTTCAGCCGTCACCCACAGATCAGCCGTCCATCTATTGGGATTCGGCGTTGTTCTCCTGTCATCAGCGGATACCTTTGACCTTAGCCGCCGAACCTCTTAGGATGAGAGGCGAGAAACTGAGGCTACCATGGACCTGATTCCACTCAAGCCCGAGCGCAAGGCGCAGCTGGACGAATACGCCAAACGGCGTGGCCAAGACCCAGCTGCGGCCCTCGACGAGGCTCTGGCTGCATATCTCGAATGGGAGCGCCAGGACTTCGCAGAAGCAGTTGAGGGCGTCCGTCGCGGCTACGAGGATTTAAGAGAAGGGCGCACAAGAGCGGCGACCGAGTTTCTCGCCGACGTTCGCCGCAAGAACGACCTTCCGCGTTGAAACAACGGCGACTGCCGAGCAGGACGCGAACGCAATTCTTGACTGGCTGCTGTCCGAACACGCCGGAAACACCGGTGTCCACTGGTTTGCAGCCCTACAGGACGCCATCGCGTCACTCGCGGAATTTCCGGCGCGTTGCCCACTCGCTCCGGAAAGCGCAGTCTTCCCTTTCGAAGTTCGCCAAATGCTCTATGGCCGAAAGCCGCACGTGTATCGGGTTCTCTTCACGATCGAGGACCAAACTGTATACGTGTTGCATATCCGCCATGGCCGCCGCCAACCGCTGCAGCAATAATTAAGATCTAATCCTTCAACAACTGCCGGGCAATCACCAACCGCTGAATCTCGCTGGTACCTTCGCCGATGGTGCAAAGTTTCACATCACGGTAATACTTCTCCGCGGGATAGTCTTTGATGAAGCCGTAGCCGCCGTGAATCTGCACGCCTTCGTTGGCGCATCTCACCGCGACTTCGCTGGCGTAGAGTTTCGCCATGGAAGATTCAAGAGTGGTCTTCATGCCCGCATCTTTCATGGATGCCGCGCGCATCGTGAGCAGGCGCGCTGCATCGATCTCCGTGGCCATGTCAGCGAGCTTCCACTGAATTGCCTGAAACTCGCCAATCGCTTTGCCGAACTGACGACGCTCCTTGGCATACTTTAGCGCGGCCTCGTATGCGCCCTGCGCCATGCCGAGCGAGAGCGCAGCAATCGAGATGCGCCCGCCATCGAGGACGCGCATGGCGTCAATGAAGCCGTCGCCTTCCTTGCCCAACAGATTCTCAGATGGAATTACGCAATCTTCGAAGATCAGCTCCGCCGTATCGCTGGCCCGCAGTCCAAGCTTGTTTTCTTTTTTGCCGGGACGGAAGCCCTTTGTATCTTTGTCGACAATGAAGGCTGAAAGCCCATGGGTATTGGCGGCGCGGTCGGTCACAGCGATCACGACGATCGCGTCGGCATAGTGGCCGTTGGTGCAAAAAGTTTTTGTACCGTTGAGAACCCAGGTGTTCCCGCGGCGCTTCGCGGTCATGCGCGCGCTGCCTGCATCGGAGCCCGACGAAGGTTCGGTTAATCCCCAGGCGCCGATGAATTCGCCCGTAGCAAGTTTGCTGACATACTTCTTCTTCTGCGCTTCGCTTCCGGCAAGAAAAATGTGATTGGAACAGAGCGATGTATGCGCGGCGACGATGATGCCCACCGAGCCATCCACGCGCGACAGCTCTTCGATGGCGGTGACATATTCCACATAGCCCATGCCCGCGCCGCCGTATTCGGTAGGAAAAACTGTTCCCAGCAGGCCCAGCTTGCCCAGTTCTTTTACGATCGCCAGCGGGAACTCGCAAGCCTCGTCCCATTTCATGACGTTGGGGGCTATCTCGCGCTCGGCAAACTCGCGGACGCTTTTCTTTAACTGCTCTTGCTCGTCATTCAGTTGAAAATCCAAAATCCCTCCGTCGAAACTCCACAGAATTAAGTCCGTGGGGTCCTACGTGCGGCGAATTCTTATGACTCATGATAATTGACCACCAGGAAACGATTGAACCGACCGCCCGGTATTTGACTCATTGAAGATGGTCAGCGGCGCAGGGCCCAGCTCAAAGCCCAGGAGAGGATTGGCACGAAGTAAGTGACCCCAAGGAAGAGGAACAACACGGCCAGAACCACAAAGGAAATTTTGCTCCTTTCCACAGCCCGCTTCTGAATTGCCATGGATTCCCGTTGGTTCTGCAGGGCGACTTTGTAATGTGTCAGATGTTCTCTCTGAAGTTCGCGAATCTCCTGCAAAAGCGTTATTACCTGCTCGTCGGCCATAGCGCCTCCCAGGATCATGAGACACCAAGCCTTCAATCGAACAAAAGAGAACCAAAGTAACAGTTGACTCTTGGGGGAATCGGCTCACGAAGCGGTTTCTTCGGCTGGCTCAGCCGCCAACGAAAGAAAACGTTCGAACACATCGTTTGAAAGTAATTGTCCTCGCGAGGTCAGCGATACTCGATCTTCTCGCTGCTCCATTAGTCCAGATGCGATTAAATCTGCAATCTGAACGTGGGCGCTCTTGATTGCGGCTTCGCCGAATTTTGCCGCAATTTTGCGGAGGCTTACGCCGCGATTCAGGCGGAGTCCAAGGAAAAAGCTTTCTTCGAAGGCTGCCTGATGCGAGACGATGGTCAACTGAGGAGCGGCACCGACTACGTACTCGTCAAGAGAATCGGAGCGCGCGAATCGCACAGCATCGATCTCTGGCGTTGTTGAAATCAACATCGAGTGCGCGTCCACTCCGAAGCCGAGATAGGGCTGCCGCGTCCAGTATTTCAAGTTGTGCACAGATTCGAACCCGTCGCGGGCGAAGTTGGAAATCTCGTACTGCTTAATCCCGGCCGATTGAAGGCGGTCACGCGCAGCCAGATAGAAATCCGCAGTGGCATCTTCGTCCGGAACAAAGTGAGCGTGATAGCGAGTTCCGCCAGCCAGCAATTCGCGGCCGAGCCGTGAATCTTCGTCGACTTCGAGCATGTAGACGCTGGCGTGCGGAGCGCCGGTTGCGATGGCTTCTGACAAGGAGAAGTCCCAGCTCTCTGCGGTCTGGTGCGGCAGGCCCGCGATAAGGTCGATGTTTATTTTTGATATTCCCGCGGTCCGCAGTCGGGGAATATCTTCCAGCACGGTGGTGCGTTTGTGCAGCCGGCCAACGGCCGCGGCTTCCTGGTCCACGAATGATTGCACGCCGAGGCTGACGCGATTCACGCCGCAGCGCAGCAGGGTTTCGAGCATGTCGTGAGTGAGGGTGCCGGGAGCGCACTCGACGGTGACTTCAGCTTCCGCACTGACGTCGAACTGACGCCTGACGGTGGCGAAAATTCGCTCCAGTTGCGCAGAGGCGAGCACGGTGGGAGTTCCACCGCCAAGGTAGATGGAATCCACTTCGCGCTCGAACTCGCCGCCCATCTCCGCTGCGGTTCTCCGTGAGTTTTCGATGTCGGCACAAACACGATCCACGTAGCGCTCGAATAACGCACGCGAAAAAACGTCGGAGGCGAAGTTGCAATAGCTGCACTTCGTGCGGCAGAACGGCACTGAGATGTAGATGCCCAAAGCCATGTCTGTTGATTATCCCACCGCTTGTAATCCCAACGCTTGTAAACCCAGCAGGCAGCACAAAGCTTTTCCATCCTCTGGACAGTCTGAAACATCTATTTGCGGTACCCTGTTAACGGCGCTTCTGGTGCGGTTTCGCCAGTGGCTCGGTCGAAGATATCGATGTCCCAAGAAGAGGAAATATTAGGGAAAGCGTATGACAGCCGCCTGATGGCGCGGCTGCTGAAATACCTGCGCCCGTATAAGTGGCAGGTGGCGATTGCGCTGATTTCGATTGTCCTGAAATCGTTCGCAGACGTGCTCGGGCCGTATCTCACCAAAGTCGCAATTGATCGTTACCTTGCTCCGGCTAAAGGTTTGTCCTCCGGCTTCTGGAATTGGCTGAGTCCGCGCGCCAGTGTAGGCATTGCGCAGATCGCGGGGATTTACGTTGGACTGCTTATCTTCAGCTTTTTGCTCGAGTTTCTGCAAACCTATTTCATGCAGTGGACTGGGCAGAAAGTGATGTTCGATCTTCGGAAACAGATATTTCGTCATTTGCAGCGGCTGCACGTTGCGTTCTTTGATAAAAATCCAGTCGGCCGGCTGGTGACGCGCGTCACCACGGATGTAGACGCCTTGAATGAGATGTTTACTTCCGGCGTGGTCTCGATCTTCGAGGATCTTTTCGTGCTATTCGGCATTCTGGGCGTGATGCTGTGCATGAACTGGAAGCTGGCGCTGATCACGTTTGCGGTCTTGCCGTTCATTGTTTATTCCACAAAGATTTTTCGCGACCGGGTGCGCGACTCTTACCGGCGCATCCGCGTCGCCATCGCGCGAATCAACTCGTATCTGCAGGAGCACATCAGCGGAATGGTGGTGCTGCAGCTCTTCAACCGCGAGCGCAAGGCCTACAGCCGCTTCTCGGAAATTAATCGCGACCACATGGATGCCTACAAAGACGCGATTATGGCCTACTCGGTTTACTACCCCGTAGTCGAGATTCTTTCCGCGATTGCGATTGGCTGCGTCATCTGGTTCGGCGGCGGCGATGTAATGCGAAATGTGCGCGCGACCAGCGTCTCCGTCAGTTTCAACTGGAAAACACTGATCGCATTCCGTCTGGTGCCGACGGTTGCGTCGCTGGGCGTGCTGGTCGCATTTATTCAGTACGCTCTGCGCTTCTTCCGGCCGATCATGGACTTCAGCGAGAAGTACAACATCCTGCAATCGGCCATGGCGGCCAGCGAACGCATTTTTAAACTGCTGGATACTCCAGTGCAAGTGGTTTCACCTGCGGTGACCAAGCGGCCGGAAGGCTTGGGGCGAATTGAGTTCGATCAGGTGTGGTTTGCTTATCACGACGAAGTAGGAGATGGCCAAGCTCCGGACTGGGTTCTGCGTGACGTCAGCTTCACGATTGAGCCCGGCGAAACGGTTGCCATTGTTGGCCACACCGGCGCGGGCAAGACGACGCTGATTTCACTGTTGCTGCGCTTCTACGATGTTCAGAAAGGTGCGATCAGGATTGATGGCGTCGACGTAAAAGAAATGGATCTCGCCGATTTGCGGAGCCGTTTCGGCGTGGTGCTCCAGGATCCGTTCCTGTTCAGCGGGACCATCGGTGGAAATATCCGGCTGGGAACCAAGCGCATTCGCGACGAAGATGTGGAGCAGGCCGCCGAAGATGTGAATCTGGCCGACTTCATCCGCGCCTTGCCCAAAGGATTCGACGAAGAAGTTCGCGAGCGCGGATCGACGCTGTCGACCGGCCAGAAACAACTCATCTCATTCGCGCGGGCGCTGGCTCACGAACCGAAAATCTTGATTCTCGACGAAGCCACTTCCAGCGTGGATACGGAGACGGAATTCCGCGTGCGCGACGCGCTCAGCCACATGGTTGAAGGACGAACGTCGGTGATCATCGCGCACCGGCTTTCGACGGTGCAGCGCGCCGATAAGATTATTGTGATGCATAAAGGCCAGGTCCGCGAGATGGGCACGCACCAGCAACTGCTGGCTCAGCGCGGAATTTATTTCAAGCTTTATCAGCTGCAATATAAGGATCAGGAGATTGCAGCGGGACCAGTCGTCACTGCTGGTGACGACTAAGTCGCGTCGAGAGCCTTACAATGCTCTCTTGCGGATACTGATCTCAGCCGGCGAGGCTTCCGGGGAAATGTATGGCGCGCAGCTGATTGAAGCGCTCCAGCGTTGTGCCGTGGGAAAGACTGCGGAGCTGCGCTCCACTGGACAGCCGGGGGCGGCTGTCCCCACACAAAGCTCTTTCTACACGCAAGACTCGCTTGAATTTTTTGGCGTTGGCGGAGAGCGGATGCGCGCCGCTGGATGCGACACTGTGGTCGACGCCAAAGATCTCTCGGTTGTCGGCATCACTGAGATTCTCAGTCACCTGCCCAAGATTTACGGGCTGTACCGGCGTTTGATTGCGGAGGCCGAGAAGCGCAAGCCTGATCTCGCGATCGTCATCGACTCGCCGGCGTTTAATTGGCGGGTGGCACGGCAGATGAAGAAGCGCGGCATTCCTGTGATCTATTACGTGGCTCCGCAGTTCTGGGCGTGGCGGCAGGGGCGCGTGCGCCTGTTGCGCGACTACATCGATAAAGCGCTGGTGATTTTTCCTTTTGAAGAAAAGTTTTACCGCGGGCGGGGAGTGGATGCAACGTTCGTGGGACATCCCCTAGCCGATCTTCCGCAACCGGCGGTTACGCGCAATGACTATGCCGCTCAGTTCCATCTCGACGCGGCCAAGCGCTGGATAACGATTATGCCGGGCAGCCGCATCAAAGAAGTACGCATGAATTTGCCAACCATTCTGGAAGCGGCCGGAAAGCTCGGCTCCGAATATGAATTTCTGCTTCCGGTCGCCCCCACGCTGGCCCAGTCGTTTTTGCAAGATTTAATAAATCAACAGAGCATCACTCTTGTTCCGGAATCGTTGCCTGCTCTGCGGCATTCGCGTGCCGGTATCGTCGCTAGCGGCACCGCGACGGTCGAGGCGGCCATGATGCAGACTCCTTTTGTCATGGTCTACCGTGTTTCGTCTCTCACTTATTTTCTGGGCAAGCCACGGGTGAAGGTGCCTTACTTCGCCATGGTTAACCTAGTCGCCGGCGAACCGGTGGTCCCGGAGTTAGTGCAACATGACTTCACGGCTGCGAACGTGGTCGCGCGATTGCAGGAGATTCTTCTGGATGGAACCGAGCGCAGTAGCATGTTGGAGGGCCTGGCGCGGGTTAAGTCCCGTTTGCGCGCGAGTGAGAATGCGGACGAGGGCAGGCCGCAACATCCGGCGGACCGTGCCGCTGAAATTATTCTGTCGTTGAGCAAATAGCCTTTGGGAAACGAATCGTAAGCGGCGGATAGCCTGGTTCTGCATTCCTGCATCAGAAGTAGATAACGTAGAGGATAAAATTAGCGGCAACAGATATTAAGAATTCTCTGCAGAGCCCAGGATTTTGGATAGCCCGATTCAGTTCCAGCGCCAGTCTTTACAGAACTTCACACGGACGGAAAACATTCACGCGGAAGGAGCAGGTTTGAGGGGTTTGCCAGGAAGGTTACTCGATGGCGCAGAATGTATCCATCTGCGCCATTTGGTTCGAGTTGTACGACGCTTCCCTTGCTGGATCACGCTTTTTGGCTTATTCGTTGCCTCGGCGGCGAGCCAATCGCAGCCGGCGCCGGCATCAACACCGAGTGCTTCCGCCTTAACGCCGCAGGAAATTCAGACTGAAACGCAGCCGGGAAGCATCAGCGGTACAGTGGTTGACCCAAGTGGGGCAGTCATGCCCAATGTGAAAGTTAGCCTGGCTGTACAGGGTTTCAACGTAAACAAAGAAACGCTTTCGGATGTGGACGGGCACTTTTTTTTCAGCGACGTAATTCCTGGACCTTTTCAAATGACTTTTACAGCGTCCGGCTTCGCGAATTTTAAGGAGTCGGGCGTTCTGCATGCAGGAGAGAACTTCGTGGTTCCGCAGATTGCTCTGGTGGTTGCCCGCGCCAACGTAGATGTCGAGGTGACCGAATCACAGGCACAAGTGGCGGAAGACGAGGTGAAGGTGGAGGAGAAGCAGCGAGTGCTTGGGGTTATTCCGAATTTTTACGTCAGCTATCTGCCCCACGCAGTCCCGCTCACTCCCAGGCTGAAGTTCCAACTTGCCTGGAAGTCAATCCTGAATCCATACACGTTTGGAATCACTGGCGGGATCGCCGGAATTGAGCAGGCAGAAAATGCATTCAGCGGATATGGACAAGGCGCGCAGGGCTATGCCAAACGCTACGGCGCCGCTTATGCCGACCTGGTTACCGGAACATTTATTGGTGGCGCGATACTACCGTCGTTGTTTAAGCAAGATCCACGCTATTTTTATAAGGGAACCGGCAGCAAGAAATCGAGATTGCTTTATGCCATCGCCATGTCAGTTGTCTGCAAGGGGGACAACGGGCGCTGGCAACTGGATTACTCGGGCATTATGGGAGGTTTGGCCGCCGGAGGAATCTCCAATCTTTACTATCCGGACCAAAATAGAAACGGGGTGGCGCTGACATTTGAAAACGCGCTTATCGGAATCGGTGGGGGAGCAGCCGGGAATATTCTTCAGGAATTCGTTGTGCGCCGGTTCACTCCGCATGTCCCCCCTCCAGATACGGGCAAACCTTAGAGTCACGAGTTCCACCCACTATGCCATCGCCAAAGACCGGAATCGCCTAAACCTTGTGCTCCCAGCATCTTTTAGGTGAGAATCTTCATCATAGGAATGGTAAGGCCCATTCCGGGGAGATTCTCCTTAATGCAAATCCAGCTTCGGCGCAGGTGGAGCGTCCTGTGGGGAGCCTCTGCGCTGCTGTTGATTTTTGGCGCCATGCCTTCCTGGGCTGCCGAAAAAGCTCGCCTGCGGGTGGATGACTACCAGATCGAGGTTGAACTCACTCCGCATCTGCACCAGATCTCGGCTAAGGCAAAGGTCAAATTCACCGCGCTGCAGGATTTGAACACAGCGATATTCGAGCTGCACAATGGCCTTCGCGTCACCAGAGTTCTCGACGAGAAGGATCAGCCGCTGGCAGCCGAGCGCGTGACGCAGGATTCAACCGTGCGCGTGCCATTGCCCAGTGGCTTGGCAAAAGACGCATCCACTACGCTGACCTTCGAATACGAAGGAGAGATTGAGAATGCCGACGATAGCCCTGTGCCCGGGCTGAAGTTGGTTTCTATTGGCGACGATACCAGCTACCTGCTCTATTCTGGACGCTGGTTCCCGGTAAGCGGCTACGGCCTGAACCGTTTCACCGCAACTATCAGCGTTACCGTGCCGGCCCACATGCTTGTGATTGGAAGCGGCAAGTCCACAGTTACCGATAATCCTCCCTCGAACAAACCGAATAGCAACGGGCTGCCGACCAAGACTTTTACCTTCGTGTATGACAAGCCGAGTTTTCCTGGCACGATTGTTGCGGGCATATTTCAGGAATACAAAAGCGATGAAGCGGGGATGGATCTGCACGTATTTTTTAAACCCGATCATCAGAAACTGGCTCCGGAGTACACGACCACTGCGGTCCAGGAGTTTACTTATTTCATCACGCTCTACGGCACGCCCTTGTCGCAAAGACTGAATGTGATCGAACTTCCGGGCGACACGGTTCCGTACGCCTGGGCGCCGGAAATAGCCGGGTTAGCGGGACCGTCGATCACGGAGAAAACGAACTATCGTTTACTGGCCAACGCGATTGCTCACCAGTGGTGGGGCGTTTCGGTGAGCCCGGCCACCAAAGATGACTGGTGGCTGACTGACGGATTTTCACGTTACTCCGAAGCTATGTACGTAGAGAATGCCGCGGGCGCTGCCGGCCTGGAAGAAGTAGTGAAGGATATGTCGGTGGGAGCGCTGGCCTATGACAACGTGCCGCTCTCAAGTGCCAGCAAGCTCGACCCTTTTTCCACCGAGTTTCAGTCGCTGGTGACCGATAAGGGCGCGATGATACTGCATATGCTGCGCTGGGTGCTGGGAGAGGACAAATACCTAAAAACGATGCGTGATTTCGCGGAAACCTACAGGGGAAAATCCGCTACGATGGACGAGTTCAAAGCGATCGCTGAAAAATATTATGGCGATCAGCTGACCTGGTTTTTCTCGCAGTGGCTCGATTCCACGGGAGCGCCGGAGTTCAAGCTGAAATACACGGTGTACCGTCTGGGTGGAGTGCAAGCGACCTCTGCGGCGGTGAAAGAAAAGAAGCTTCCAGGCTTCCGCGTCACGGGGGAGATTACGCAGGATCTCGATCTGTTCCGGATGCCCGTCGACCTGCGCATTGAGACCGACGGCAACACGGAAAACAAGAAAATCGAGGTGGTGGGAACCAGTTCGCCCTTCACCGTTGAGACCTATGGACGCCCCCGGCGGATCTCGCTCGATCCCGACCACCATGTCCTCACCAACAATTCGGATGTGAAGCTGCGCGCGTCGATTCTCCGAGGCCAGGCGCTGCAACAGCAGGGCGATCTCGCCGGTGCGCTGGCGGAGTTCAACAAGGCACTGGACCAGAACAAAAACAGTTCGCTGGCCCATTACCGCATTGCAGAGATTTTCTACCTGCAGAGGAACTACCAGTCTTCGGCAAATTCTTACCGCTCCGCTATTAATGGCAACGGCGATCCACGCTGGACAGAAGTCTGGAGCCACATCCAACTGGGCAAGATCTTCGACATTACGGGCCAGCGCGAGCGCGCCATCAACGAGTACCGGCAAGCCATCCAGACCAATGACGATACGTTCGGTGCTCTGGAAGAAGCGCGCAAATATCTGCAGAAAGCTTTCGAACGGCCGAAGAACAAGGAATAGCCGAAGGCCGTCAGCCTTTTCTTGTGCCCGCCCCCAATGCTTTGACTTTCGCTCCACTCGCCAGCAGGCGCGGTGTGCGATTGGCGTGCCGCGGCACGGCGAAGGGTAACACTTCACAAGGCAACACTTTCTCATCGCGGGCCTGGCCGACCGCTACTATGATTCGTCCCGCTTGACCAAGCAATCTGCGCGTCTCGGCCGACGCCTCGAACTGCACTTTATACAGTTCGTCGTGCTGCGGGACGTGCCGGCCGGGCCGGTTGCGGATGGCGTCGAGATTGTCTCTGGTCTCCCTCTCGCCCAGCTGCCGAATGCGCGCCACAGCTTGCTGGACGATCCGGGCAAACTCTTCTCCGTCGTCATTCTTTCGACCTTCCCGTAAGTGCTGCTTGGCATCTTCGACCGAAAACCAGGTTCGATTCCGGTTGGACTCCTTGGGATTGGCGAGACGGCGTACTTCACACAGGTGAGCACTCACCTGCAGCGATCTTCGAGTATTCCTCCTGTCGCCTGGCTTCCGGCTGATGTATCGGGCGAATGGAATCTCCTCGATGCGGCCATGAACTCCAGCTTCCTCGAAGGCTTCAATCGCCGCTGCCTGGGCGTGCGTCAATCCGGGTTCGGCGCTGCCTTTGGGAAATATCCATCGTCCACTGCCGCGGGTTTGGACCAGCAGAAATTCGATGGCGGCCTTCCGGACCCGGTAGCAAACCGCAGCCACCTGTTCACATTCGCGAATCTTCTTGATTTGCGGCAAGCGAACGCTTTTTGCCTGCGGATGCTTGATCCGCAAACCAGAGGAAATCATGGTCAGACGCGAAGCGCGAGCGTTTGTGGCACCGACACCCATTGCCACAGAGTGCACGACCGGAACTGTCCCTGCCTAGAGCACAACTTGGTTCTCGCCGTGCAATTTCACGATTCTGCCTAGAGTCCAGTTCCCGGGAATCTTCCTGCGTACTTGATTCCCACGTGGGAGAAAGACAGTATCAGTGCTTAGCCGCATTGAGGGACAGGAGATGGCCGTGGAAAATATGTATTGCCTGCGCTGCAATCGCGAGCTTGGGCCGGGACAGAAATCAGTGGCGGTTTACCTGTTCGCGCAGACCGTGGGAATCAAGCCGCGGCAAAAATCGGCCGCGCAGCGGATCTGCTTCTGTCCGCAGTGCTCGGTCTCTTTGGCCATGGGGCCTCCACCGGAGGGTGCACTGAATTTGGCCGCCTGGGAGATGATCCGCGATTTAGTGGGTTCCGATCCCGCTCTGAATCATGCGGCTTGGGACAACTTGAGTGCGATGTTAGGTGCGCTGCCAGCGACGGGTACGGCTGGCGCCCAACTCTCGGCTGCCTCGGGCGGATATATCGAGTTCTAATCGAAGCTGGCTGAGAAGCGCCGATCCCGACCCGTGCAACCTGAGATTTCCCCGCACTGGCTAACCTTTTTTGAACTCTCAGGGTCTAAGGAATTAACGACAGCAGGGAACTTCACATCGCCCGGCTGCGTACTACTGATCAGATGGTTAGGCGGGATTGAGACCCCTCGCCTGAACGTTACCGGGGGCCCTCGTGCCCCTCCCCGGAGGCGCGAGGGCACATTTACTTCCATGCGCATGCTTCTCGATATCGTTCGGCAGTCGCTTTCCACACTGTGGGCGCACAAGCTGCGCTCATTTCTTACCATGTTTGGAATTGCATGGGGGGTAGGGTCTTTGTTGTTGCTGGTGGGATTGGGCGAAGGATTCCGCAGCGGTCAGGATAAAAATCTCGCCGAACTCGGCCAGGATATTATGTTCGTCTTCCCGGGACGAATCCCAGCCATCGCTGGCAGCTTCCAATCAGGACAGCCCTACTATTTGACCTACGGCGACTACTTTGCGATCCGTGATCAATCCAGATTCTTGCGTGCCGTTTCTCCGGTGCTGGAACGTGATGATATTCGCGCGGTAAGCGACTATGGATCGACCAGCGGGCAGGTTTTTGGAGTCGCTCCGGAATATAGCCAGATCCGCAACACTCCGATCGAGCCGGGACGCTGGTTCAATGACGAGGACAATACGCAGCATCGCCGGGTTGCCGTGGTGGGTTGGGAACTGCTGAAGAATATGTTTCCCGGCGAGCCTGCCGTGGGCAGCACCATTCTGCTCAACGACATGGATTTTAAAGTGATTGGCGTCATCCCGAAGATCGGGAAAGAAGGAGAGAACGGAACCAACCATCGCATCTTCGTTCCCTTCGACACCATGCGAATGCTTTTTCCGCTGAAGGCACAAAATTCGGAAAATGCGATTTCGTTCATCAATTATCGGCCAATCAGAAAAGACCTGCACATTGAAGCGCTGAACGAAGTTCACGCCATCATCGGCCGCCGGCATGGATTCGATCCGAAGATTGACGACGCGTTCATGGACTGGGACACGATCGATGGCGCCATTCGCGTGGCCAAGATTTTTGATGCGATGGATTGGTTCCTGGGCGTGGTGGGAGTGGTTACGCTTGGGCTCGGCGCAATCGGCGTGATCAATATCATGCTGGTATCGGTGACGGAGCGTACGCGTGAGATTGGCCTGCGCAAGGCTCTGGGCGCGACCCATCGCAACATCATGACGCAGTTTTTTATCGAAGGAGCATTCCTCACGGCGTTCAGCGGCGGCATCGGGTTGGCGATCTGTACGGCTTTCGTGACGCTGTTAGCGCAGTTGCCCGCGCCGGAAGGATTCGATACGCCGCGCATCGTTCCTGCATCCGCGGTCGTAGCAATTCTTTCGCTGTCGCTGGCAGGCATTGTCGCCGGGCTTTATCCTGCGCGCAAAGCGGCGTTGCTTCCTCCGGTGGAAGCATTGCGGCAAGAATAATCAAGTTCAGGCTTCGTTGGTTTTGGAGTGAACATGTTTGGCGACTTAGGCAAGCAGGCGTTCAACGCGTTAAGACATAATCGCAGGCGCTCCGTCCTCACCATGCTGGGCATGGCGTGGGGGATTGCAACGGTAGTTTTGCTCCTCGCCTATGGCGCCGGCTTTGAAAATGCGCTGATGATCGCCTTCCGCACCTTCGGAGGTAATCTGGTCGCGATTTTTCCGGGACACACTTCCGTTCAAGCAGGTGGCACCAAGGCGGGCGTGCAGATTCGCCTGACCCGCGACGACCTTGATTACCTCCGCGCCGAATGTCCGATGCTCACGCGTATTTCCCCTGAAGTGGATAAGCAAAGTCTCGTGGCCTTTGGCACGCGCAGCGCGACCTACGGCGTACACGGAATTTATTCCAGCTATGAGAAAATTCGTGCGCTTGATGTGGGGGAAGGCTCATTCTTTGGCGAGCGCGAGGATTTCACGCATACCCGCGTCGCGGTGATTGGTTCCACGGTAAAGAAGAAACTCTTCTCGGGACAGAATGCGCTGGGGGAAAGCATTCGCGTTGACGGCATCTCTTACAAAGTTGTCGCTGTGCTTCGGCATACGATTTCCAACGGCGACGAGGATATGAACTCCCTGGTGTATGTGCCTTACAGCGCCATGAGCGACCTGAAGAATAGTTATTATCTTGACGGCATCATGATGGATTACGAAGGCGACCACATCAAGATGGTGCAGGCCGTGCGGAATTCCATGGCGTTTCATCACAACTTCAGCCCCAAGGATGATCGCGCGATTTTCGTTTTCGACGCCGTTAAAGATCTCGCCGATCTCAACGTGATTACGGTTGGAATTAAAGTTCTGCTGGGCTTTATCGGTCTGCTGACACTCGGCATCGGCGGAGTCGGACTGATGAACATCATGCTGGTTTCCGTGACGCAGCGTACCCGCGAGATCGGCGTGGAGAAGGCTCTCGGTGCGCGGCGCTGGCATATTCTCTTTCAGTTCCTGGCCGAAGCTCTCGTGATTACCGCGCTGGGCGGACTGTTGGGGGTGGTGCTTGCTTATCTCGTTTCCTGGAGCGTAGGCTCGCTAACCTTGTGGAGCGCCTTCATCGACGACGCCAGCGAAGGCGACATTCATTTGTATATCAATTCTGCAACGCTGATCTGGTCGACGGTAATTCTCAGCTTCGTCGGCATCGTCAGCGGAATGTTGCCGGCTATCAAGGCGGCGAGGCTGAATCCGATTGAAGCGCTGCGCTACGAGTAAATCCCTTAGCGCTGTCATCCTGAGCGAAGTGGTTGCTTCGCGAAGCGAAGCAACCACGAAGTCGAAGGATCCCTCGCAACTCAGCACAGCCGACGGCCTATAAAGTCTTGGCCGTTTGCTCCCGTTCAATCGATCACAAGGCGGCGCTGACCATCTGCTTTACAATCCTCCTGTGCCCGAAACTCCCAGCACCCGCCTCGATCGCGTCCTCGCTCAGCTCAGTCTCTACGAACATCCGCTGCTGAATTTTTCTGCTCGCTCCAAAGGCGAGGGCGTGGAAATCATTATTCAGTTCAAAGACACATCCGTTCCCGTGCACACCTATTACTTTGAATTGCATCCTCGCGACCTCGACCACCCGCAGTTTGAATGGAGCTTCCAGCGCCAGCTTTACGACGCGCTGCACGATTACTTTGTCGAAATGTTTATTCGAACCCCGCAGGATCGGCTCGACCGGCAACAGAGGGAATCGTGAATCTTTTGCGCCGGAAGATCGAACGATGAGATTCGCGACGCTCGGTCCAATTCCCTTCTCCCGCTACATGGAGACTTTGCCTATACGATCCCGAACTCGGCTACTATTCGCGAAATGCGGAGCAGTTCGGAAAAGCCGGCGATTTCTACACGTCGAGCGACGTGCATGCCGTTTTCGGCCGCCTTCTGGCGCGGCAGTTCGAGGAGATGTGGCGCGCGCTGGGTTCGCCCGAGCAGCCTCGAACTGATCGAACTCGGGCCCGGCCGCGGCTTGTTCGCCCAGGATGTGCTGGGTTGGTCGGAGAAGAAGTTTCCCGATTTTTTCGGTGCTCTGCGGTATGTTCTGGTCGAAAGCTCGCCGGCATTGCGCGAACGAATCACTGAAATTCTAGAGAGTCACCTCGATTCGGGAAAAGCTGAACTGACGCCGCTCTTTCCTTCAGATGAAAGATCGCCACGCGACACGCCGACCATCATCTTTGCCAACGAATTTTTCGACGCGCTGCCGGTTGAAATTATCAGCGCGAAAGGTTCGTTGCGCATCGACGCACGCGACGGTCGCTTCATCGAGAGCTGGGTGCCGTCTTCGCCGGAAGAACTGGAATTTCTGGACCGTTATTCAGTCCATCCCGAACCTGGCGAACGCATCGAAGCATCCTTGGCTGCGCAACGAAACATGGATCGCCTGGCCGCGGGCATCGAGCGCGGATTCATCATTGCGATCGATTATGGTTATACGCGCGAAGAACAGCTCGCCGGAGGCCATCGCGGGACGCTGAAAGGCGATTCGCCAGCACTCGGTCAGCGCGAATCCTTATGAGGCTCCTGGAGAACAAGACATTACGGCCGACGTTAACTTCACCGCACTCGCCGCTACCGCCGAAAAGCACGGCATGTTAGCCCATAAGCTGGTCACGCAATCGCAATTCCTGATGGGCATTGGCGAAGCCAACCAGTTTGCTGACGCTTTCGAAGAATGCCGCTTACCGCAGGAGCGGGCAAAAGTCGCATTGCAACTCAAGCATCTGGTCACGCCCGCAGGCATGGGCGAAAGCTTTCACGTGCTGGTAGCAGGCAAAGGAGTACGGCAGGAAGCAATCGAATCTTTGTCTGGTTTGAGTTTTGGCCAGAGGACAATCGCGCGCTGAACGAAACTTTCTAGGGCTTAACACCGGCGAGTGTCTTGGACCTCTCAGGCCTCTGCGCACTAGCCTTCTCGTCGGCGGCAGACTTCAGGATACTCGTAAACTCCGCGACCTGATTTGCGTCCCAGTCGTCCCGCCTTCACATACTGCACCAGCAGGGGCGCCGGACGATATTTCTCGCCTAGCGATTTGTGCAGATATTCGAGAATATTCAGGCGCGTGTCGAGGCCTACGAGATCGACCAGTTCGAACGGCCCCATGGGATGATTCAGACCCAGCTTCAGCGCTTTGTCGATATCTGCCGCTGAGGCAATGCCCTCCTGCAGCATATAAAACGCTTCGTTGCCGATCATGGCGTTGATGCGGCTGGTGATGAAGCCCGGCGATTCCTTGATCACCACAACTTCCTTGCCCATGCGCTTGCCTACTTCTACGGCGGTGGCCAACGTGTCGTCATCGGTTTCGAGCGCGCGAACCACTTCCAGCAATTTCATTTTGTGTACGGGATTGAAGAAGTGCATGCCCACACATTTTTTCGCACGGTAGGTAACGCTGGCGATTTCCGTGATGCTGAGAGAAGAAGTGTTCGAGGCCAGCATCGTCTCCGGGCGGCAGATTTTGTCGAGCAGAGTGAAAATCTCGATCTTCGACTCCATCTCTTCCGGAACGGCTTCAATCACCAGATCGGCTTCGCGGGCGGCCTCTTCCACCGAGCCGGCGTATTCCACGCGCCGGAAAGCCGCATCGGCATCGGTGGCCGACGCTTTTCCCAACTCGACAGCCTTATCGAGATTCGCCCGGATTTCACTTTCGGCGCGTCGCAGCGCCCCCGGCAATAAATCTTCGAGAATGGTGCGATAGCCGCCGAGAGCGGCGGCATGTGCAATGCCCCGGCCCATGATGCCGGCGCCAATCACCGCGATGGTGTTTACCTGAGTCACTACTGCGCCGCCACCTTCTCTTTTTCCAGATCTTTGATCGCATCATTTAAGGCGCTGCCGGCGGCACGCAAACTATCCGCCAGACGCTTACGCTCTTCGACGTTCATCGCGGGAATCGCAATGCAGATGCGGCGCAGCGTAGTAGTAATGTCTTCCACGTAATTCATCGAACGAATCAGTTCACCGGATGCAAGCATGAGGGCTCCTATAGTTTATGTTTTCAGTCAACAATGTTCTGCCCGTCCCGCACACTCTCCATATCGTGAGCGGAACTTCTATTCTGGACGTGTCGGAGAATTTAGTAAAGGTTGCGCGGCTGAGTGGCATCGAGCATTGCCGCGACAGCCGATGTTCCATTTGCGTTCCATTTCTTAACAACGACTTAACCAGAGCAGCTTATAATTCCTATCGATTCTTTAAATGGGCCCTCTGATCTCAACGCGAATCTAAGGATCATATGGCAGACAAGCCCTTGAAACGCTACATTTTTGCGAGCGACTTCGATCAGACGCTCACCTTCAATGATTCCGGCTATGTTCTGGCCGAGTTGGTCGGCATCCCTACTGCGGATTTCGAACGCAAAGCCAAAGGCATGGCGAAGATTAACCTGGTGCAGCAGGGTGCGGAGCTCGCCTACCTTCTGCTGCATGATCCGGAGTTTAAGGCGAAGGTTCGTAAAGAACATCTACACGAGGTGGGCAAACGCATTCGCCTGAAAGGCGATATCAAGCTGCTTTACCAGATTCTGGAAACTGGAGTGGATGGGCACTTTTTTGATTTTTATATTTTGTCGGCGGCGCCAGTCGAGGTTATTTATTCGGCGCTCGAAGGCATCGTGCCACACGATCACATCTTCGGCACGCAGTTTCACTATACGGCTTCCGGCGAGATCGATACGATCATTCGCGCTACCGCAGGCTACGGCAAAGTTGCGGTGCTGAACCAGTTGCTGGCGCAGCACGTCACCGGACCCGACCACGTGATCTATTCGGGAGATGGCAGCTCCGATATTCACGTGATGTTGCAGCTGAATGCGCGCGACGGGCTCACCATCGCGGTCTCGGAGTCGCCCCATGTTTCGCAAATCGCAAAGCGCACCGTGCTCAGCACCAGCGCTTTGGCTGTGCTTGCGCCCATTCTCGAAGAAATTGTCGGATGGGAGCGAGCCCGCATCCGCAGCTTTTTCGAAGCCAACGGCATGCTGATTCAGGAGTGGGAGCGGGTTCGCACCGACTGGCTCACACTGCGACCCGTAGTCACGGAGACCGTGGAGACAGTCCCCTTGGTGTAACGATGTCTGATCGCGTCCGACATCAGATAAAATAACGACCCGAAAATCATGCTGCGCGACAAGAGTCTCATCCCGCTTTCCCACCAGCATCAGCGGGCGCTAGCCCTATGCGTGAGGATTGATCGCGCGCAACCCATCCCGGCGGAAGATTTGCATGTCTGGCAAGTTGAGATCGCGCAGCTCTTTCAGCAAGAGATCGGGATTCATTTTGCCGCCGAGGAAGATGTGATTTTTCCCGCTGCTCGGGGATTCCCCCAGTTAGTCCCGCTGGTGGAAGAATTGATTGTGGAGCATGGCGCGCTCCGCGAATTGTTTCGTCAAGCGGGGGCGCGTTGTATGTCGGCGCAAACGCTGTCGACGCTCGGACAACAGCTTTCCGCCCATATTCGCAGAGAAGAGCGTCAGCTTTTCGAGCGCATGCAGCAATCGATGAATGCTCAAGAGCTGGCAGCTCTCGGCGTGCAATTGGAAATGGCGCTCAAAGATTCCCCACAAGCCTGCATCCTGCCGAGCGAAGTCACCAAATTAAAGCCCGCGCAGTAGGAGGTCGGTGCGTTTGCGGGAGCTTACGTTTCCAGCCGAAAGCGCGTCTCCGCCAGCACAAAGAGCTTGCGCCAGACCAGCCGGTTCACCGTCACTACCGTCGCTGCCATCACGATGGTCGCAGCGATCAGCATCTTGAAATCGCCGGCATCCGTTGCTTGGCTTATGGTCGCGCCAAGGCCGGTAGTGGTGTAGATGTGTCCCTTAAAGTGAAAATATTCGGCGACGATGGTCGCATTCCAGGCGCCGCCAGACGCCGTCACCATCCCGGTTACGAGATAGGGGAAAATTCCCGGAAGAATCAGCTTCTTCCAGCGCTCGATGCCTCGAACCTGAAACACGGAGCAACATTCCTTCAGATCGGTGGGGATTGCCATTGCTCCTGCGATCACATTGAACAGCACATACCATTGCGTCCCGAGCAACAGAACGACAATGGATGCGATTCCGAGGCCGCCACCAATGCGGATCAACACGAGCAGGATTACTGGCAGCAGCGCCGTAGCCGGAACCGATGCGGCAATCTGCGCCAGTGGTTGCGCGATGCGGGCGAGTCGAGGGTTTAGTCCGATTGCCACTCCTGCTGGAATCGTCCATAGCGCGGCAAGGAGTAAAGCCAGATTCACTCGCAGGAAAGTGGCACCCAGTCCTAATGCGGTCTGGTGAAGTTCCGCTGCCTGCAGGCCGGTGAGAATGATCGCAACGCGCACCACAGCGTAACCAATTCCAACCAGCGCCAGTAAAGCAATCGCTCGGAGCAGCCATTCCCACCACGGGCTCACCGGTTCGTGCGGACGCTCTTCCGAGTGCTTCCGCGCGAAATGTAGAAGCAGGCGCTCGCTCAACGGCCGCAGAGTCTTCTGTCTGATTCTGGAAAGGCCCGCGGAACGTTGTAAGAAATTAAGCACCCAGGATCGCGGGGCGTCCGTGCTCTCTACCTGCTCAACTTTGAATTTCTCCGCCCAGGCAATCACCGGCCGCCACACCAACTGATCGAGCAATACGATCAGTGCAACCATCGTAGCGACGCCCCAGATGATCGAAGCGGCATCTCCGGCGCTGGCGGCAGTTTGCAGATACGAACCTAAACCAGGCAGGCGAAAATCGCGCGGGCCGAGCACGAACATTTCACAAACCATCAGTGCGAACCATCCGCCGGCTACCGACATCATGGAATTCCACACCAGCCCGATGGCGGAGAACGGTAATTCCATCTGGGTGAAGCGTTGCCAGCGGCTGAAGCGGTAGATCGTCGCGGTCTCCCGCATCTCCTTGGGAATGCTCTTCAACGAGGCGTAAAAACTGAACGCCATATTCCAGACTTGTCCGGTGAAAATGAGCAGGATAGCTCCGAACTCCACGCCCAGTTGCCGTCCAGGAAAAAGCGCGACCATGGCGAGCATGACAGGAGGAAGAAACGCGAGCACGGGAATGGATTGCAGCACGTCTAACAACGGAATCATGAAGCGCTCAGCCCGATGGTTATGCGCAGCCACGTAGCCGTAAGTCAGTGCGAATCCCAGGCTCAATCCGTAGGCAATCGTGATACGCAAGAGCGAATAACCCGCGTAGGCGGGCAACGCCCACGGACTGCGCGAAATTTCCACCGATGGCGTGAAGGGGCCTAACCAGTCGCGTCCGACCGTGGCTACTCCATAAAACAAGGCGAGGGCCGCGGCGAACATGATCACGTCCGGCAGGTGCGAGGCTTCAATGCTGGGCAATTGCGACCACAAGCGATAGGCCGAGAATCCTCGCCAGCTGATGCTTTTTTTCATGCCGCTTCGACGTCTTTCAATGGGAATTTTGGTCAGACTTTTGGTGTGGGAGTTGGATTCTGGTTCTTAATAACGTGCTCTTCGGCTTCGCTCGGCGCTGATTCGGTCAGGGTCAACTTCCCACTCTCGCGGTCGTAATCGAAGATCTCCGCATACCGGCCCCAGTTCGTGGCTGTATCCAACTGCCGCAGCACTTCATCTTCGGAGAAATGTTCGTCGAGAATGTCGTGAAAAAACTCGTCGGCAATCGAATGATCCGACTTGCGCTTCAGAATGCTTTCAATCTGCTTCAGGATGGTAACGTGCTGCAATGCGGCCTGACGGAACAATACCTTTCGCGTCTGAATATCGGCGTCGGCAAATTGCGCTCCTTGCGGCGAAAGCTGAACGTCGCCCTCCTTCAACCACGCGAAGCCGAGCAGCACACACGCCTCCAGGATCGGGAGCAGGTCTTCCACGTCCATGACTAATTCTTCGCTGAGGCGAAAAAGATCTTCCCGCCCACCGCGATCATGCAGGAGTTCGAGCAGTCCGGCAATCCCACCGACGCGCGCGTGGGGGAGAATTTGATACTTCGTTGTTCTCACTTGTGCCTGCTGCCGTTTCAAGCCCCCGGCCGGCATCACGATTTCTCCGGTGCTCTCGGGATCCGGCGGAGCATGCTCCACATCCGGTTCAGTCATGATCTTGTAAATGTAATCGACCAACTCGACAAAGCGTGCCGACTTGCGATCGCGGGGATGCGCCAGCCGAACGTTGAAATCCGAGCGGATGCGGGCCGGATTTCTGCCCAGCACCACGATGCGATCCGCCAGCATCACCGCTTCCTCAATATTGTGGGTCACGATGAAAATAGCGCTGGTGGGCATTTTTTTGTTCAGCCACAACTCCAACAATTCACCCCGCAGATTTTCTGCCGTGAGCACGTCGAGCGCGGAAAATGGTTCATCCATAAACAGCACTTCTGGTTCGACAACGAGAGCGCGCGCAAAACCCACGCGCTGCTTCATGCCGCCGGAAAGTTCCTTGGGATACGCCGTCTCGAAGCCATCGAGTCCCACAGTATCCAGCATGCGCAACGCTCGTTTGCGGCGCTCGACGGCAGCCACCCCCCGCGCTTCCAGCGGAGCTTCCACATTTTCCAGAACCGTGAGCCAGGGAAACAGAGCAAAGCTCTGGAAAACAATGGCCACATTCGGAGCTTGACCGTCCAGTGGCTTGCCGTGCCAGAAAAGCGCCCCGGATGAGGGCTGGGCCAGACCGCTTAAAATTCGCAGCAGAGTTGACTTGCCACAGCCTGACGCACCCAGTAGGGCAACAATCTTTCCCGGCTCGATGGCGAAGTCGGTCAGTCCCACTACCTGAATGCGCGTCCCATCCGGTTGCGGATAGGACTTCTCAATCGCGCGCGCGTCGATAATGGGTTCGGTCGGCAACGAAAAAACTCTCCGTAACTTCTATACACGATTCGAGGCACGGCGCAAAGCTGGGAGGGCGTTGTAACAATTTATTAACAACCGATTCCTGGAGGATTCGAATTGAGCCGCCTCAGGCTGAGAAGTCTTCATCCGGCGGGACGGGAAATGGCTGAGGCAGCCGATCCGTTAATTCCGCGAGCTGAGCCAGTTTCGCGGTCAATTCCGGCGTGAGCTGGTCGGGCGTAAGTCGCCATTTCCAGTTTCCTCCATCGAGACTGGGAGTGTTCATGCGAGCTTCGCTTCCCAAACCGAGGACATCCTGCAGAGGAATGAGTGCGAGATCGGCGACTGAATTCAGCGCGGCGCGGATAAATGCCCAATGAATGCCGTCTTCGCAGCGGCCGAGATAGCATTCCGCATTGCGGCGTTCGTGATCGGCCGCGCCGGATTGAAACCAGCCAACGGTCGTGTCGTTGTCGTGCGTTCCGGTATAGATAACTTTGCCGGCGGCGCGATGCGGCAGGTACATATGCGCGCCCTCATCGCCAAATCCAAACTGCAGGACGGCCATTCCCGGAATCTGCAGTCGCTCGCGCAAGGCATGCACTTCGGGCGTGATATAGCCCAGATCTTCCGCAAAAAATGGCAACCCTCCCAGAACTTCGCGCAGCTTGTGAAATAAATCGTCTCGCGGGCCATCTACCCAGCGCCCGTTGATGGCAGTTGGATCGCTCGCCGGAATCTCCCAGAACTGGTCAAATCCGCGGAAGTGATCGAGACGGATGTAATCTGAGTTCTGCGTTGCCCAGCGCAAGCGCTGAATCCACCAGGGATATCCACGTTCCTTCATTACATCCCAGCGATAGAGAGGATTGCCCCAGCGCTGACCTGTCTTGCTGAAAAAATCGGGCGGGACGCCAGAAACCACTTCGGACTCGAGATTCTCGTTCAGCCGAAAGAGATCGCGGTGAATCCAGACGTCGGCGCTGTCGTAGTTCACAAAAATGGCGACGTCCCCCACGACGCGAATGTTGCGCTCGGAGCAGTAACGGCGCAGGGCATGCCATTGCTCGTAGAAGGCGAACTGCAACGCGCTGCGGATTTTCAGGTCGTCCGCCAATTCCTTGCGCGCCCGCTCCAATGCGCCACTCTCACGGCGCGCCAATTCCGGCGGCCACTCGTTCCAGCTTGCCAGTTTATGTTTCGCGCGCAGCGCATCGAACAAAACGAAATCGTCGAGCCACCAGGCGTTCTCCGCGCAGAAGCGATCAAAGCGTTCGCGCGCACCAGCCGGCGCAGAAGCGATAAAGCCGCGGCCAGCTTCAAAGAGTTGCGGCATCTTGGCGGCAAAAATTCGATCGTACTCGACCGGACCGGCTTCCGCTGCAATGTGGGAGATTTTTCCCCGATCGATCCAGCCATGACCAGCAAGACGTTCCAAGCTGATGAGCAGGGGATTGCCGGCAAAGGCGGAAATGGAGGAGTACGGGGAATTGCCGTAGCCCAGCGGACCAAGCGGCAAAACTTGCCACAAGCCCTGGCGCGAAGCCGCGAGCCAGTCGACGAATTGATAAGCCGCCGGACCGAAGTCACCGATTCCGCCGCACGAAGGCAACGACGTGGGATGCAACAGGATGCCTGCGGCGCGCGGAAATGACATGCAGCTCGATCACTCGGTCAGAGTCAGGTTCGATTGAGTCCAGATGGCTGGAGTTCAGATTCGCTAAAGTTCAATTCGTTAGAGTCCGGGTTCGCTTTCCGAACGGGTCAGCGCTTTTAGTTCGTCCTGGTTGATTTTGATTTTGCCTGACTTCTCCATCTGCTCGCGCAGGTTGGTGACGTACAATCCGAACAGTTCCTGCTCCTTAGCTTGCAGGAGATTGTCGCGGATCTGATCGCGCTTTGCCGCAAAGTCGGCTTCCGAAGGAGCCTGAACATCGGTTACGTCAATCACTACTCCGTTCGATCCGCTGGTGATTGGACCGCTGATGTCTCCCGGCTTCATGTTGAAGGCGACAGCAGCCTGGCCGGTCATCGATCCGATATCCGGAACCTGTCCGTCGGGCGCAACAAACTCACTGGTCTTTAGCTCAGCACCTAGCTCCTTTGCCGCTTTTTTCAGATCATGTTCTGCCTTGGCTCGGTCCGAGAGTTCCTGAGTTTTTTGTGATAGCAGAACGCTCGAGCGCTCGTTCTTGAATTCCTCTTCCACGCGAGAACGAATCTCGTCGAAGGTTGGCGTCGATTGCGGCTTCACGGCCAACAGGTCGAACACCGCAAAGCCTTGCGTGGTGGGAGCCATCTCCGGCGGCGATTTCTCCGCTGTCGTGAACACCGCGTCCATGAATTGCGGAGAAGGCCCGAGCCCGGGGACCATGTCTTTACGGCCGAAGAAATCAGAGGTCACGACCGGCAGGCCTTTCGCGGCGGCGGCCGCATCCAATCCTTTTGTTTTCGCGAGCTGCAGCAAATCATCGGCTTGCTTCTGCGCGATTTGCTGCGCTTTCTGCTGCTTCAGGATTGGCTCAATCTGGTCTTTTACTTCGTCCAGCGTTTTCATATGCGCGTCCTGGCGGGCATCGACGCGGATAATGTGAAAACCATAACTGCTCTTTACCAAGTCGCCCACTTTACCGATCGGCTGCGAGAAGGCGGCCTTTTCAAACTCCGGAACGGTGCGTCCTTTTCCAATCCAACCTAACGACCCGCCCTCTTTGGCGCTTCCGGGGTCTTCGGAATACTTCTTTGCTAGTTCCTCGAAATTGGCTCCCGCTTTGAGCTGTTTGAGTATGTCTTCCGCCCGCTTCTGTGCCTCGGCTACTCCCTTTTCATCGACCTTGCCGTCAGGGCCTGGTAATGGTGTCTTGATTAAAATGTGGCTAACCTTGGCCTGCTCCGGTACGCGATACTGGTCACGATGCTGGTTGTAGTAAGACTGCAATTCATCCTGCGTGACCTGCACTCCGCTGGCGATTTTCGAAAGATCAATTTGGACGTATTTTACTTTTCGCTTCTCGGGAATCGAATTCGCGTAAGTTTTCAGATGGCTGTCGTAATAGGCCTTCAGCTCTTCGGTGGTGGGATGCAGGCCCTTCTTGATGTCATCCTGCTTCAAGACGGCGTATTCGAACTTCACCTTGGTATTTTGCTTATCAAACTCGTGGCGGACGGCGGCATCGCTCACCGAGGCACTGCCGGTAATCAACGCTTGCAGCTTGCTGATGAGAATTTCTTTGCCTACGGAATCCTCGAAGATGGTAGGAGTCAGATTGTGCTGCTGCAGCAAGGTCTCGTATTCGGCCTGGCCAATGAAGTTACCACCGGGAAAGAAAATCTCGGAATAACGGCCGTGTTGCAGTTCGTCTTTGATTTCCTGCGGCGTCGCTTTAAAGCCGAGATGCTGTGCCTCGGCAACCAACGCCTGGCGGTCCACCAATTGGTCAGCAGCTCGTTGCGCAAAGAAAGGCAGCAAAAGAGCTGCATTGGCGCCCAATTGTGCGCCTTGCTGTTGCAACATGCCGCGCGCGGTCTCGCGCACTTCTTCAGAAGTGATATCTTCGCCATCGACTTTGGCGACAACACCCGGCTTACTTAACGAATCGTTGCTGCCAATGCCGGGAACGAAAGCAATTACCATGGCGGCGCAGATCAGCAGCAACAGGCCGCTCAGCACGATCTTTTTGAACGGTCCTTCAGTTTGCAGAAATCGAATCATCTTCTTGTCACTCCGGAAGTTTCAGCGGAATTATTGATTATAAACTACGCCGCGGCTGCTCATGACGTGGAAGGGATGAGCTTTCCAGACTGCTCTCCTGGCGGCCCAAAGTGTCCTATTGAAACGTATCAATAGACGTGTTATCCATCTTGTGCCCGGCTTATCGCATAACCATCCGGTAAGCCGCCGGCATCCAAGGAGCAACATGATCTTCAGGATACGGTTCTCGAGCGGAAATTCGCTGCAGTTGCTGGCAATTCTATTTCTGGTTTCGCATTTCGTCCTTGCCGCAGATTCCGCTACTTCCAGGGCGCCGGAGCAAGATGGAGCCGCGAAACTCGTCCTCCGCGAGCATTGGGCGCTGCAGTCCTCTGCCAAGGTTGAAGCTAAAGGCGATGCCATCTCCAGCATCGGTTTTGCCCCTCAAGGTTGGCACAACGTTTCGGTTCCGACGACGGTGGTTGCGGCCTTGGTAAAGGACAAAACGCTGCCCGATCCGTTCTTCGCCATGAACCTGCGAGACTTTGCGGGCGTGACTTATCCGGTGGGAGGAAATTTTTCTAATATCGCGATGCAGACGGATAGTCCGTATGCGGTCTCCTGGTGGTATCGGAAACAATTCGCCGCGCCGGCGGATTACAAGGGAAAAACTGTCTGGCTGAATTTCAAAGGCATCAATTATCGCGCCAACATATGGCTTAACGGAAAGCAGATTGCCAACTCCAATGACACCGCCGGGGCCTGGCGCACTTATGAACTTAACGTAAGCGATGCGCTGAAGCCCGGTGCGGAAAATGTTCTCGCGGTGCAGGTATTCGCTCCTACAGAAAACGATCTTGCCATCACCTTCGTCGACTGGAATCCCGCGCCGCCCGACAAAAATATGGGACTGTGGCGCGAGGTTTACCTCACCACCAGCGGGCCGGTCGCTTTGCGCTATCCCACGGTGGTTTCAAAGCTCAACCTGCCGGAGGATAATTCCGCCCGGCTTACGGTTACGGCGCAAGTGAAGAACGGCAGCAATCATGCGGTCAAAGGAAAGTTGAAAGGGCAAATCGAAAACGTTGCATTCGAGCAGCCGGTCGAACTGGCGGCGAACGAATCGAAAGACGTTACCTTCACTCCCGAACAGTTTTCGCAGCTTGTCTTCTCGAATGCGCGGCTGTGGTGGCCGGCGCAAATGGGCAAGCCGAATCTTTACCCGCTGACCATGGAGTTTGAGATCGATGGCGCCGTCAGTGATCGTTCCCACACGGAGTTTGGGATTCGCGAAATCACTTCCGAGATCAATGCGAGCGGCGGACGCGCCTTTCACGTCAACGGCAAGAACATTTTGATTCGCGGTGGGGGCTGGACTCCCGACATGATGCTGCGCGAAGACTCGCAGCGATTGCATGACGAATTTCGCTACGTGGAAGATATGGGCCTGAACACCGTTCGCCTCGAAGGCAAGCTGGAGACGCAGGAGTTTTTCGACCTCGCCGATCATGATGGAATTCTGGTGATGGCGGGATGGTGCTGTTGCGATTTCTGGGAGCGCTGGCCACGCTGGAAGCCGCAGGATTTTGAAATTGCGAAACAATCCCTGCGCGATCAGATCTACCGTCTGCGCAGCCATCCCAGCCTGGTGATGTGGCTGAATGGCAGCGATAATCCGCCGCCGCCGGATGTCGAGCAGATGTATCTCGATATCGAAAAGCAACTGCTGTGGCCGAATCCTGTGGTTTCCTCCGCCACCGGCAAAACTACCTCCGTTACTGGAGAAAGTGGCGTCAAGATGACCGGGCCTTACGAGTACGTGGCTCCGAGTTACTGGGAGAAAGATAGTCTGCAAGGCCAGGCGAACCGTAAACAATGCAACGCCGGCGGCTGCGGCGGAGCTTACGGCTTTAACACGGAAACCAGTATGGGACCCGCGGTTCCGCCGATCGAAAGCATCCACAGGATGGTGGGCAAAGATCATCTGTGGCCGATCGACGATGTATGGAACTACCACGCCGGCGGCGGAGAATTCAAAACTATTAACGTATTTAGCACCGCGCTCGCCAATCGTTATGGCAAGTCCGATAGCGTAGAAGACTTTGCTTCCAAGTCGCAACTGCAAACCTACGAGGGTGTGCGCGCGATGTATGAAGCGTACAGCCGCAATAAGTATCAATCGACTGGCGTAATCCAGTGGATGCTCAACAACGCATGGCCGTCGATGATCTGGCATCTGTACGACTATTATCTGCGTCCAGGCGGCGGTTATTTCGGCGCAAAACGAGCCATGGAAGCGCTGCATCCGATCTACGGTTACGACGATCACTCCATCTGGGTAGTCAGCAGCCAGTATGAAGATGTGAAAGGCCTGAAGCTGACGACCAAGATTTACAACCTGGATATGACCGAGAAGTTCTCCCATGAGGACTCTCTTGACGCCGGCGCCGACAGCACTGCGAAGATTTTCACGTTGCCCGATGTCTCCGGTCTCAGCCCGGCATATTTTCTCGTGCTGCGACTCGCAGATTCGACCGGCAAGCAGGTGGGCTCGAACTTCTACTGGCTCTCGACCAAGCCTGAAACGATTGACTGGGCGAAATCAACATGGTGGATGACGCCGACCGAGTCCTATGCTGACTTCACATCTCTGGCGCAGCTCCCGAAGGTCAAGCTCAAAGTCAGCGACCGTACCGAACGCAAAGGCGAAGAATCCTACACGCACGTGACGCTCGAAAATCCCAGCAAGAATCTGGCTTTCTTCATCCGCTTGAAAGTGAGCAAGGGCGAGAAAGGGGAAGAGATCCTGCCGGTTGTGTGGGAAGAAAATTACATTTCATTGTTACCCGGCGAAAAGCGTGAAATCACGGCCACTTATCGCACGAGGGAACTGGGAACGGCAAAACCAGTGGTAGAGGTAAGCGGCTGGAACGCGGAATGAGAACGCGGAATAAAGAAATATAGATTGAGATCCGGCGGCATGGCAGAGCGCTTAAGCAATTCCGCCGATCATTTTCCCATTTCCGCACAGTAGG
Source organism: uncultured Acidobacteriaceae bacterium (assembly GCA_963817305.1). Lineage (GTDB taxonomy): Bacteria > Acidobacteriota > Terriglobia > Terriglobales > Acidobacteriaceae > Sulfotelmatobacter. The sequence goes on from CAWFOD010000004.1 coordinate 57,336, forward strand.
CGGGATTAAAGCTAACGATATCTTGCCGAACTTCGGCAATCGGGTTATCTTGTGGGCGGTCGCGAGACAGGTCTCTTTCGACTCCAAGAAAACAACTGAACAGCATCGCGGTAAGCAAGGCGCCTTTTTGCGCAAAAACGAGAAAGGTAAAGCACCACTGGCCAACGCTCCCCAAAGCTCGATGAAAACTGCGAGAGGAAATCCGATATGCGTTCGAAGAGCTACTTCGTCAACTCCGCTCTCTCTCTTCTTAGTGTCGGCTGCGCCATAGCACTGCTAGTGGTATGCGCAGCCTCGCCGGTTTCTGCGCAGGTTGTCCCTCTCGCGCAACACGTAGTTTTAGTGATCGACGAAAACACCTCGTTTGGCACCGTCTATCCCAACGGTATGCCTTGGCTGGTAAAGCAAGGAAATCGATACGGATATGCCAACAACTACAACTCCGACCATAGCGGGTCGCTGCTCGACTATCTTTACCTCGCATCGGGGAGTTGCGAATCGAATTACTCCTGTTCGAATGCGCCCGCCTGCAATCTCCCCTCCGGCAGTCACAATTTCTATTGCAATGGTAATGATTGCTTCAAGCAGAACAGTTGTGAAGCGACGGTCAGCAAAGATCCCATCACGGACGACAACATTTTTCACTTGATGAATAACCAGCCGATTTCGTGGAAGGTTTATGCGCAGAATTACCTCAACGCCGGCGGCAATGTGAATGTTCCCGATTTCACGTCTGCAAATCAGCCGCCGTTCACCAACTACTACGCGCGCCACAATGCAGCAGTCTGGTATGAAGAGGTTCTGAGCAATACTTTGGGTTCGCAAGGGAACGTTGTGGACTTCGAGCAGTTTGGCATTGATGTAGCCAATGGAACACTGCCACGCTTTGCGATTATTGTGCCGGATGGATGTTGGGACCTCCACGATGGCTGTTCATCCCTCACCACCGGCGACGACTTCCTGAACAGCAACCTCACACCGATGCTGAATACGTCTGATTTTCAAGCTGGCGGAAGCGGACTGCTGATTGTGACTTTTGATAACGGAAATGGCGATGATGCCGGTCAAGTGTACACAGGCCTCATCGGACCCAACATTAAGCCCGGGCACGTGTCCAATGTGTCTTATAAGCATGAAAATACTCTAAGAACAATGTTGGATGCCTTGGGGATCGATACCTACCCTGGATGGTCGGCCAGCGCAGCCGACATGGCGGATTTCTTCTCTTCGGCCGCCGGGAGCGTGGTGATCAATTCGCCGGCGAATGGATCGACACAGGGCGCATCCGTATTGGTCAACGCAGCCGCGTCGGAGTTGAGCGCGCAGGTCGACCATATGGAAGTGTGGGACACTTTCAACGGCAAAGCAACAAAACTGGGAAACGTTTTCAGCAAGAAGATCGACCAGGCGTTCGCCGTGAGCGGCAATGGCGCACATCAAATGACGATTCAGGATATCGGCGGGCCTCCATCTTACAAAATTCTTCACAAGGAAGTGACGAATTACACCAGATCTTCCACCTATGGCGTTGTCGTGAAAACTCCGGCAAACGGTTCCACGCAGGCTACTCTGTTTCCTCTTAGTGCATTTGCCGTGGAAGCGGGCGCCGAGCGAACAAGTTCAGGAATCGACCACATCGAAGTCTGGAATGGCAGCACCAAACTCGGCGATTCGCCAAGGGGGACCGCGGTAAGCCAATGGTATTCGCTGGAGCCGGGTGCCTACACCCTGACCGTGCAGGATGTGACCAGTTCAGAAGTACGCCTCCACGAAACCAAAGTCAGCTTCACCGTGGCTGGCAGCTTGGGAGTACACGTCAATTCACCCGCCAACAATTCGACCTGGGCGACGACTACTGTGCCGATCAACGCGTACGCTTATGAGCAGGATGGCGCGAAAACACCGCTGGTCGATCACATTGAAGTCTGGGACAACACGCATGGAGTGAAGCTTGGCGAGTCTCCGACTGGCGTGGGAGTGAACAGCGCGTTTATGAATCAGAATGTCACTTTGCCGAAGGCAGGCAGCTACGAACTCGCGATTATGGATATCAATCCGAATGACGGCTTCAAACCGATTCACACTTCCTACGTGAATATCACCGTAAAGTGAGGGCTGAGGCTGATGGGATAAATGCACACTTGCCGATTAGGCAACGTGCTGTGAAACGGAAAGTATATTGCCGTCGGGATCCTTAAACCACGCTACTTTATCGCCGCCGGGCGCGGTCCAGATTCCTAATTGATCCTGCTCGAAAAAACCGAATCTTTCGAACTTGACGCCTTTCGCCTGAAGGTTCGCCGCCGTCTTCTCGATGTCCGTCACCTGCCATCCGAGAATGGTGAACTGTGCTGGGGTGAATTCGGCTTTTGAAATCCTCACCATGGTCCCATTCGCGTCCATCACCAGCGCGAAGCCGTCATCCTTCACAAAGCGAAGTCCGAGGACGCCTTCGTAAAACGCTCGTGCCTTTACCGGATCTTTCGTAGGGACGAAAGCAACGATGTTTGTTGAGCCGAGCATAGAGTCCTCCCTCATCGCGCAAGCACGGGCTGGCTACGCTTCGTCTGGAGGTAATTCGAAGTCAACCAGATTGCCGCGGAACCCTTTCGTTTTCCACGCGCCGACTGCGATCCCCACTGCCATCCAGATGGCCCCGAAGACCAGTGCTTTAGGGCTCAGACTAATCCAAAGAAAGAAACAGATCACGAAGCCCAGTACCGGAGGAAGAAGATTTCCGAGTTTCTTTTCTTCTTCATGCAAATAGTAACGAACAAAAGCTGCGGCATTCACTCCCATGAAAGCAATCAAAGCGCCGAAATTGAGCAGATTGGCTCCGAGATCGTAGCCCGTTGTGGCTCCAGCCAGAGCGGGAAGTAGAAATGCGCCAGCCAGAGCCAGTGCACCTACAAAAAGAACGTTATTGCGTGGCACATGCCGTTTGGGATCCACCGCGCCAAAAAACGATTTCGGCAAAGCGTTGCTGCGGCCCATCCCATATAGCAGCCGCGCCGCGCCTAACTGTGCTCCCATGCCGGAACCGAAGTTGGCCACTACCAATGTGAATCCCACAATCGCAAACAGAGGAGCCCACGCGCGGCCGGCGACAAATGTAAAAGCCGTGTCCATGTTGGGATATGGCTCAGAAGCCGGCCAGATCAGTTGTGCCGCATACACTTGAAACGCGGATAAGATTCCGATCACCACACAAACCAGAACTGTGGCCAGCAAAATGTTTCGCCGTGGATTCTCGGCTTCTTCCGAGAGCGTGGAGATACCATCGAAACCAATATACGTAAGCACTGCAACCGACGTCCCACCCAAAACCGCCTTGGTATTCCAACTCGCCGGATCATAAAAAGGCCGAGTAAAGAATGCGGCTCCATCGTGCGGATGGCCAAAAATATAGCGCGCTGCGGCGACGAAAAAAATCGCGATCACTACTCCCATGCCCGCGGCCAGTGCTGTGTTTACCCGGGCGGACGTTTTCACGCCTTGAACATTCAGCGCCGTAAAAACCAGCGCGAAAAAAACCGCCCATGCAGCGTAGGAAACACCGGGCGCGAAAACGTGTGCCTGCTGGCTGATCCAGATAATACAGATCATCGGGTTCAACAAATAATCCATCACCATGCTCCAGCCCGTCACGTAGCCCAGAGCCGGGTTGATCTCCTGCCCAACGTAAGTGAAGGCCGAACCCGCGCTGGGATAAGCTCGCGCCATGCGTCCATAGCTGATTGCAGTGAACAGCATGGCGACCATGGCGATCAGAATCGTTGTCACAACATGGCCATGGCCGCGATTGCTGAGCACGCCAAAGACGGACATGGGCGCGACTGGCTGGATGACAATTACGCCATAGAGAATTAAATCCCAAAGAGTGAGCGTGCGGCGCAGGCGTGGAGCCGATGAAACAGCAGGAGCGGTGGTCGTTTCCATGGGTCCGCCTATTGGATTATGGAGAGCTCAAATTGTCAATATTAAAACGATTTTATAAGCCTATCAGCGAATTTACTTTGCGCCATAATCGAACCAGTACCCACGTTGCTCGTTCCCTGACATCTGCCGTGTGTTGTATTCCAGAAGATAGTTCAAGTGCGCATCGTCGAGAGGGAATGACTTGCCAACAGAATAGGGATAGTCGCCCATTTTCAAAAATGGGAGCGGGGCCACAAAGTTGCCTTCGGCTGCGTAAAAATCCATGTCCTTTTCATAGCCGTTAGCGGCAAAGAAATAATCACGCACCCACCCTCGAGGCAACGCAGGCAGTTGTCGACGGATCGAAGTCGAGGCGAACCTCATCGCCCGATCCGAACACGACCAACTTGTCATCCAACGAGTTCAGCAGCGGCAATACATCGCCATATCGAGTGTAGGTTCCCGCCGGACGTGTGTACGGTCCGGTCGCGCTCGTCTTCTCGTAAACGTATTGCACATTCCCCGGCGGCGTGCCTTCGATCTTCAGCGGGTAGCCGTGGTAGTCGAGGTTGGCGCGGGTTAATGGAACTGCCGTCAAGCGCAAGCTCTCAGATTTATCGTTGGATTCCTGCGGCGTTCGACTCACCAGAATGTTATTCCAATAAATCTGCAGATTAGTAGTGATGCGAATTTTCTGAGTTCCTCGCGGCAGCTTGCCAGTGAGGTCGGCGGTCATGGTGCGCGGACCGCCAGCGGGAAATCCCATGTCATCGACTACACGCTTCCACTTGCCATCGGCGCCGAGCGCTTCGACATAAGGAGAAATCGCGTGCACGCCGGCCTGCGACGCGGCATACATGCTGTTCGCGGAAAAATATTCCACTTCGCCATGCAGCAACAGCCACAACGGACCGCCGCGATAAGGCTCGCCCAGATCAAGCGTCAAACTATGTGGCTTAGAAAATCCTTGAAACTGTGTCAAAGCAAAATCGCCGACGTAACGATGCGCCAGTAGATCGGGAAGCACATTATGACCGTGCTCATCCCATGCACCCGCCGGTGGACGGGCATTGCGGCTCTCTACTACTTTGAATTCTGGATACGGTGGATTGGATGCGAAGTATTCGTTCGGATAAACATCACGATCGGCCGGATGATCGACCGCCATCAGACGCGCCTGATCGAGATAGACAGCTTCTTCCAACGGCTCCATAAAACGGAAACTGAGCTTTCCATCTTTCTCGCGAATGGCATTGCGATCGATCTTGACGTATTCGACGGGACGCGGAACGTCGCGCTGGTGGGGACCGACCCAGTGTCCGACAACCCCTGCGCCCAGCATGTCGGCGACAAATTCGTAGCGTTCGCCATTCCAGACAAAAAGCGTTGGACAAGAACTGCCGCGCCGGTCCATCTCGATAAAATTCTGCTGCTTGTCTCCGGCAACGTTTATTTCATCTTGCAAGACGCCAGTCGGCCACAACATGCGGACAATGTCGGCTTCTTTCGAGTCGCCGAGTCCCACCGTAAGATACGGCGAGTTCTGGCCGAGATATCCATTCGAGCCGGCGATCTCAAACTTCTGTCGATTACCGCCTGCAAACACTTCGACCTTCGTTCCAATGGCGCTCTTGTTATCGGCGAGTCCTTTGAGCGAGAGCCGCAGCCAGTGATTCTGATTGCCGCCTTCGTTCCGCAAAAGCACGGCTGGCCCGTGATTCTGCGTGATCAGCAGATCGGTCGCGCCATCGTTGTCGAAATCTCCGGTGATGATGGCGCGCGGCTCTTTGAGCTGAATTTTGTCGAGGCCAACGTCGGCGGTGACGTCTTTGAAACCATCCGCACCGAGATTGCGGAAGAGTCGCACTTCGCCTTTGCCTTCTTTCGTTTCGCCGACGGCGACCAGATCGACCCAGCCGTCGTTGTCGTAATCGATGGCGGCTATGCCGTAGGCGCGAACCCATCCGGTTTCGGGCAAACTTACTTGCTCAAACGAATTTCCATGATTGTTGCGCCAGAGGGTAATCCCTGGAGGTCCCATCTGCGTAAAGGCGTAGTCCATCCAGCCGTCGTGATCGAAATCAAGAACCGCAACGCCATTGGTGAGGCTCGGCATCGAGGAGGTGAGATCGCTCCGGTCTCGGAATTGCCCTTCGCGCGGATTCTCGAAGAGCTTCGGTGTTTCCCCACCCGTGATCAAGAGATCGACGGCTCGGTCGTTATTGAAATCTGTACCGATGGCAGCAATATTGCGAAATGAGCCGCTGACGCCAGTGGCTTCAGTAACATTCGTGAAAGTTCCATCGCTGTTATTACGCCACAGCACATTGGAAGACAAAGTCAGGTCGGGATTCGGCCACAGCGAACGACACAGTGGACACATTCCATCGTTTGATTCGGGCTTTTTCTTGACGATGCTGGGCTGAGTAACGTACAGATCCAAGTCTCCATCGTGGTCGTAATCAATGAAGGTCGCGCCGAGCGACATTACGGTGTAGATCGCGGCAGGCACGCCCGCCACGATACCTCCCGGGGGCACATTTTCCCGATCCTTCTTATGTGAGGTTCCCTGAACCGTTGCTCCATTCTTGAGTCCCATATGGAGGTCGAATCTGAGATCAAATGTTCCGTCCTTTTCATTGTGGAGGAGCCAAGTCCCCGACCCAAATGTATAAGCCACGTCTGCGAAACCGTCGTTGTCGTAGTCTCCTATTGCGCAGCTCGTGCCTCCAGGCGGCCCAGCATTGGCGACTGGGATTGCCCAAGCGAAAAAGTTTTTGGTAGCGTCTTCGAATTTTCCCCCGATGTTGTGGTAGAGCGTCGTACCACCGTTGGAGCCATTATTCATCAGGAGAAGGTCTATCTTGCCGTCATTGTCGTAGTCGAAGAAACACGCGCCGCTGCCGAGACTATCAGGAGAGCCTCCTTGCTTAGGAGAAGGCCTCGACATGATTCCCGCCTGCGCCGTCACATCCACAAACCGCACCTTGATCTGCGCGGGCGCTTTCAACACCGCCGACGGCGACTCCACCGCGCGCGAATATTTTCCCTGCTCGCCATAAGCCAGGCTCATGGGCGCGCCGATTTTATTTTGCGTGATGTATTGGAATTTTTTCAGGTGCTCGCGGGCGTGGTCGAGATCGGCCGATTGTTGATAGGCACGCGACAATCCGAACTCGGCAGAGGCGTGCAGTGGATTTATCTTGAGCGCGTGCTGGAAAGCATCGATGGCCTGCGGAAACTGTTTGGCTTGCACGTAGGCCGTGCCGAGGAAATACCAGGTGTCAGCGTCGTTCGCGTCGATCTCGACCACGTGTTGAAACGCGACGATGGCGGCTTGAGCGTCACCCGTATTTTTGGCGAACAGGCCCAGGTTGTACCAGGCATAGGGATTTTTGGGATCCTGTTTCAGCGCATCTTCCAGCAATGCTTTGGCTTCATCGATCTTTTGCAGATTCAGGAGCGCGATGCCCTCATTCAGTTTTGCAATTGTGAGCTTAGGATCAAGATCAGCCGCTTGCTGAAACGATTTCAAAGCCTTCTCGAACAGCTGCTGGTTCATATAAGCGGCGCCAAGATTGTTCAGGCGCGCGGCCGCGGCCGGGTTCGTTCTCGGCTCGAGTTTGCGGCGCTGTGGCGAAGAGGCCCAATGCGGCCAGGAATAAGCCCGCGACAGCAGCTGAAATTCTAGATGTCATCTGAACAAAGATTTAAACACAGTGGGCACAGGGAACACAGAGGAAACAGGAATCTCGTCGCAGATTACAAGAACTGCAGATTCCTCGTCGCATTCGCTTCTCGGAATGACAAGCTTACCTTTTAAGCGCTACTGGCGAACTGCCGTAGGGCCGGCTCGCGATTATGCCTTTGCCTTCCTGTACCGTAACCGTTTGGCCGGCATTGATGTTCGACAATTTATCCACCTGGCCGCTGGGCCACTGAATTTCAATATTGTCCGCTTTGGTTTGTGCGCCCAAGCCAAACGTGAGCACCAGTTCGCTCTGCGAGAGATAACTCGATCCGGAGCGCAGCATCTTCCACTGCCTGTCTTTTAGATTGTTGGATGTCATACGAACGACCGCGCCGATTCCGTCACGATTCGACTTGGTTCCAACCAATTTCAGCCGCAGGCTGTGATTCAATCCGCCTTCATTATGGAATAGGTAAGCTGGACCGGAATTGGTGGTGACCAGAACATCGAGATACCCGTCGTTGTCGATATCGGCGTAGGCCGCGCCCCGCGCCACTCTCGGAGCGGCAAAGGCCTGCCCCATCTGTGCCGTGACTTCCTGGAACTTGCCATCGCCCAGATTGCGAAAAAGATGCGAAGGTTCGGCATAGCTGACGCGTTTTTGCACGCGCTCGATCTGATCTTCGATGTGCCCATCGGCGACGAAGATGTCGGGCCAGCCGTCGTTATCGTAATCAAAAAAGAAACAGCCGAAACCCAGCGTGACCAGAGTGGCGCGGCCGACTTCGGACTGCGGAGCTTCGTCCACGAATAAACCGTTTCCTTCGTTGTGGTAAAGCGAAACCATCTGATTGGCGAAGTTGCTGATGATGACGCTGGGATGGCCGCTGCGATCGTAGTCGGCCGCATCCACGCCCATGCCAGCGCGAGCGATGCCGTCCTCGCTGAAAGCGATGCCGGCAGGAATACCGCGCTCTTCAAATGTTCCATCCTTCTTATTCAGATAAAGTTTGTTGGGCTGAGTATCGTTGGCGATCAGGATGTCGGGCCATCCGTCGTCGTTGTAATCGAGAATGGTGATGCCGAGGCTTTTTGAAGTTGGATCACCGAGACCTGCCTTTTGAGTCGCATCTTCAAATTTTCCGCCACCGAGGTTGTGCCACAAGCGGACAGACGTGCCTTTGTACGATTCCGGTGTGCAGTAGGATTTATGCGCGCCATCGATCGTGCAGTAGAGATCGGTCTCTTCACTCCAGCGCACGTAATTTGCGACCACCAGGTCGAGCTTGCCGTCACGATCGTAATCCACCCAAGCGGCGCTCGTGGAAAACTCGCTCGGGCCCCACATTCCCGCGGCCTTGGTCACATCAGTAAATGTTCCGTTGCCGTTGTTGTGGAAGAGATGGCTTTGGCCTAGCGCGGTGATGAAGAGATCGTCGAAACCGTCATTATCGTAATCGCCAACTGCGACTCCCAGACCGAACATCGGCACCGCCAGTCCGGCCTGCCGCGTCACATCGGTGAAGGTGCCGTTGCGATTGTTGTGGTAGAGCTTTGGCGTGGTGGCTCCAGCGTGAGGATGCCCGGCGAAATCAGTGCCATTTACCAGCAGAATGTCGGGATAGCCATCGTTGTCATAATCGATGAACGCGCAGCCTGGGCCCATGGTCTCAGGCAGCCACTTTTTTCCGAAAGCGCCGTCGTTATGAGTGAAATGGATCCCAGCTTGCTTCGTGATATCGCGGAAATGGATTTGTTGAGCATGGCTCGTTGCAGACGGCCACGCCAGTAGACACAGAGATACTGAGACAAAAAGAAGTCTTCGAGAAGCACACATCATCGCGAAGCTCCGGCAGACGCAGTGTTCGCAGCACGCTGGGATTTGAGCGGCCGGACAGACACGAGCCTCCTCTGAGCCTTTCGAAGGGCGGCGTTCTCTACATGGTGCGTCGTGAGCGCGGGGAGCGGAACAGAAACGTGTTCATGCACAGCTTGCCGCTCATTGTTATCTTCGGGATGCAACTGGCGATATGGGCCGGTAATCGCCTGAGATGACTCGTCCGCCTTGAAGCGCAGATAGCGCGATTCGTGCTCCTTAGCCAGCTTTTCATTTCCTAGTCCGTTGTAGCAGAGCATCAGGTTGTAGTGCGCTTGCAAGTCTTCAGGATCGATCTCCAACACAGATTGCAGGGTCTTCACCGCTTCCTGATATTTACGCTGCAGAAACAGAATGCGGCCGAAATCGTTAAGCGCGACGCGGTCGCGCGGATACTGACTAAGCACAATGCGTAGGCGCGCCGCAGCTCCATCATAGTTGCCATCCGAGCGCAACACGCGGGCGTAGAAATAATTAGCGCGTGCAAGATTCGGAGACAACGACAAAGCTTTCTCAAGCACGGTGCGGGCGCGTTCCATGTCGCCTTCCTGCACGGCGCACCGGCCAATATTTACCCAACCGTCCGGATTGTTTGGATCCGCCTCCGTCACTTTTTGGAAAGCAGCCGCCGCGCCTTTCAGGTCGCCCTGCAGAAACAGGCCGATTCCGTAATCGTTCCAGCGTTGCCATTCGTTTTTGAGAGCGATCGTTTTCGCCGCTGCGACTGGCGCGTTATGCGCGATTACCGGCAGCGTCACTTCATTTTCCGCCAGCGCGACAATCGGCAGGTCAGGAATCTTTTGTTCCTTGGCGGAAACTCCCTCAATCGATTTCGTGAACACAAACGGACGGTCGTCGAAATCGGCTGTCTCGTCGCGACCCGAGCTCTTATCGGGCTGCCCCGCGAAAGAGAACTGCGTATTCCACCAGGAGAATTTGCGATAACAGAGGCGCGCGTGCAGCGTGATCTTGTTACCTGTGCTTTCAGGAATGAACATGCGGTAATGTACCGTGTCTGCGGCGCCCGGAGGGATCAGGTGCACGTACACGACAGCGCGCGTGGCCCAGGTATTGCGCTTGTTGATGGGATTCCCATGGGCATCGATCTGCAGCGAGCGATAGAAGTGCGCCCCTTTTTCAACCGGACCTTTGCCGCCATCCTCAACCATGCCGCTCCAGAAGATTGTTTGGCCTTTGTCGTCCGTCCCTTTTAGCTCGAGCCATGTATCGTAGGCATCGACGGTGCCGCCGGGGAAAAAGTGTCCGACTGTTTTGGTGCGCACCACGACATCCACGCGCACGGTATCGCCGCGGCGTAACGCTGGCTGCACCAGGTTCAAGGGAGCAGTGACCGGAGCAGCCTCTGCCGTCGTTCCCGGGCTTATTTTGGTTTCCGCTTCTTCCCCCACGGCGAACGTGGTGGCGATGTCCGATTGGCTCGCCGCCCCGCTCTTCAGCGGAGCCTGAGCGGGGGAAAGCGCGAAGATATCCACGGTGAGGGCGTGCTTCAGGAAATCTTCTGTGAGCTTCAGTTGCGCGGCATCTTCATTGGCAGTAGGCAGGGCGGTGTTCGCCGCCGGAAAACGATGTGAGTGTACGAACCCGTCGACGTTACCCGCATCCTTTGAGCGTTCCGCGGGCATGTGGCAATCGGCGCACTGCTGGGGCTTAGGCGGATAGTAGAACGAGCGTGCACCTTCTCCGGAGACGCCGCTGGCCTGCCAGTTGTCATACTCGTTGAAGCCACGGACCCAGCGATAGTGGTCGACCGGCACATCCTGATGCACCTTGTGGCAGACGGAACAGAACTCCGGCGTCTGCGTGCGCATAAACGGTTTGAGAAAAACGCGGCGATGCGGTTCGGGATTGAGATTGATCAGAAAATCGTGGAGCGCACGCGCCACGGGATTCTTTGTCGCAGCCAGTTCGTGGAGCTTCGGATACTCGAGATAAAAATCTGCCTGCCCCATGGTGCTCTTCACGCGAGCTATGGAGTGGCACATCATGCAACCCAGTCCGGCCTGCGCTTCGGGACGATGCACGATCTGCTTGATGGGAGTATCCATCAAGCCGCTGTAAAGCACGGCGGGGTCGTGGCATCCGCCGCACCATTTCGAAGGCTTGGTGCCGACCGTATCCTGCATATACTCGATCGACTTCCGGTACCACTGATTGTTGAACGAAGAAAAATGGTGCGCCGAACTGAACCACTGGTTATAAATGTCTTCGTGGCAACGCTTGCAGGAATCAGACTCCATAAAAAACTTGCTGGGAATTTTTTGCTTTCCATAGACTTGCGCTGAACTAGGAAAGAACGCGCCCTCGGGACCGTCGCCCTCGCCATTCATGCTGTCGGGCGGCATGGTGGGATTTTCAATGCGGTTGTGCGTCTGCCAACTCTCGCGGATGTAGCGGGAACCATAGCCGATGCCTGCAAGGGCAACGAGGCAGATGCACGCGCGCAGGGCCGTGGCACCCGTGCGGGAACCTAGCCAACCCCGGCTTCCGAGATTATCGGCAAGCAAAAGGCCAACGCCGATCACCGAGATTACGATATGAAAGTAAAGCCAGTTCCACTCGGCGCGGGGCGTACCCGTTTTAATGAGGACGATACCGAGACCCGCGCCTGCAGTGAGGAGCAGCCATCCAGCGCGGGCGAGAAAACTTGCATCGCGAAGTAATCGAAGCAGCGCGATCAGCAATAATGCAGCGGTGATGACTCCAGCGAAGGCATGTAGCAGCACCACTCCGGCATAGAAGATGGTCGCCTGAGGAAACGTATAAAGGTAGGCGGCCGAAACCGCGAGAAACGGCAACAGCCAAGATAAGGCTCGGCGAACGAAACCCTTCGGCTGTGATGGCTTGCGCATTAAATAATCGAATGTTTGCCCCGGGGCGATGTTTTCCGCGGATGCTAATCCCACAGTAACTCAGATCGTGCGAATCAAGTTACTCAGGTGAATGTATGGATGGAATAGTCCAAAAATACTAAGCGATTCTTTTGGACTGTGTTTGAGCAAGCAGGGGAATTTTCCACGCGCCACATTGACTTTCCAATGCAGCGGCAACTGTCAATACGTTCTCCTCTTCCCATGGCCGGCCGACGATCTGCACGCCGATGGGCAGGCCATCGGGCGAACAGCCTACTGGAACCACTACGGCAGGATTGCCCAGCAGGTTAAAAAATTCGGTGTAACTCCAGGCGTCGAGATAGTGAACGGTCTTGCCTTCAATCTGCCAACTTCGTTCGCCGTGCCGGAATGCGGGAATAGCGGCGGCCGGACACAACAGGATTGGATATCGTTGCATCTGGGCGAAAAATTGCACACGCAAAACATCACGGTGAATCCACGCATCGAGCAACGACGTTCCGGTGTGAACGGGCTCGCCAGCGCACCAATCGAGGAATTCTTTTAGGATGGGACTGAGATCTGACTTGCAGCCATTGAACATCGGCCTCAACAGCATTCCCCCAGCAACCACAAAGTATTTCCACCAGAGCTGACGAGCTGCTTCCAGCCCTTGCGGCTGAAAGGGTTCAACCTCAAAACCGGCGGTGCGCAAGGCTTCTGCCGCAGAGCGCACAGCCCTGCGAGTTTCTGCGGTGACCGGTGTACGGCCATCCTCTTCGAAGTAACCTATTCTCAGTTTTCTGGCTTCACTTTCACTGGGCCACCGGATTGGAACAGGCGCGGCATCCGTATCACCGATGTCAGGGCCCTGCATGACTTCGAAAAACAATCTTAAGTCGGCCACTGTGCGCGTCATCGGACCGACCACGCCGATCGCGGCAAACGGGCCGGCGGATTCTGGAAAATGTCCAGTAGCTGGAATCCGGCCGGGAGTCGGCTTAAGTCCACAGATGCCGCTGAAATGGGCGGGCACGCGAATCGAGCCGCCACCGTCACTTCCCACGCCTCCAGCGGACATTCCCGCAGCAATCGCTGCGGCCTCACCGCCGCTCGAACCGCCCGGGGTACGCTCTAAATCCCAGGGGCTGTTGGTTCGGCCATAGAGCAGGTTGTCGGTTTCCCACGCCATCAGCATTTCAGGTGCATTGGTTACTCCCAAAATAATTGCGCCGGCATTTTTCAGGCGTGAGACCAGTGGAGCGTCTTGTCGCGCAACCAATCCCTTGCGCAGGCGGGTTCCGGCCTCCCATCGCAGGCCTTCCACGCTAATCGAGCTCTTGATGCTGATCGGAAGTCCGTGCAAGGGACCGATGGTTTTGCCCTGTTTTATAGCGGCTTCCGCATCCCGGCCAGCCTGCCGCGCCCTTTCGGAATCGACCTGAATAAACGCGTTTAATTGTGGATTCAGTCTTTCGATCTGTGCGAGATGTGCATCCACAAGTTCTACCGGAGAGATTTCTTTCTTACGGATTTTCTCCGCCATGGAAGCGGCGGGCAGGAAGATCAGATCGTTCATCAAATTTTTTCTCGCAATGCGCGATCCAGCATTCGTTTCTCTTTCGGAGTCAGCGGACGATGCTCGCCCTTGGCCAGTTCGCCCAGCTGCAGCGGCCCAATGGCGACGCGAATCAATCGCAACACCTCTGCCCCCAGGTGCTCCATCATGCGGCGAATCTGGCGATTCTTCCCCTCATCCAGAACAATTTCGAGCCAACAGTTCTTTTCTCCCGCACGTAGCTGGCGAGCCTGCTTGAGCTCGCAACACGCTCCCGTCTTTCGTTTTGACGCCGCTGACCAAACTCTGAATAAATCGCCCATCGGCAACGGTTGCAATCTGCACATGATAGGTCTTATTCAAATGTGTTTCCGGCGCGGCGATGCGGGCTCCCCATGCGGAATCATTGGTTAAGAGCAGCAATCCCTCGCTGGCTTTATCCAGGCGTCCCACGGGCGCAATCCAAGGCAGCGCTTCGTCGCGAAAATTCCGCGCGCGTGAGAGCCACCGTTCAGCAGCGCATAGATCGTCTCGCGGCCTTTTTCATCCGAGGCCGAAGTAATTACGCCGCGCGGCTTGTTGAGCATGAGATAGATTTTCTTGCTGGGCTGAACTGCTTTCCCATCGACGGCAATCTGATCGCTGCTCTGCAGAAACGAGCTATTTCCGGATTGCGGGTCGGCTTTCCATTCACAGTCACGCGGCCGTTACGAATCAACTCTACTGCTTTCGATCGGGAACAGTAACCGAGTTTGGATAATGTTCGCGCCAGACCCCGGCCAGAACCACGCGGATGTTTACTCACTCCCCCATGCTATCGGAGAAGTTGATGAACCGCGAACGGCACTGAGTCGGAGGAAGGAAGGCGCTAATGAGAGGTGTTAACGACCTGGAACGATGCGCGATGCGCCGGGGCTTGGTAGGATACTGATCGTTAACTAATCTGGAATGAGGAGATCTTATGGCGCATCAACATCCTCCGCGCTTTCTTAAGATTGTGGACGACGCCAAATCGCGCATTCGCGAGACCAATGTCGATGAAGTGAAGAAGAAGATCGATAAGGGCGAGAAGTTTCGACTGGTCGACGTTCGCGAAGAAAGCGAATTCTGCAACGACCATCTGCCCGGCGCCATTCATCTGGGCAAGGGCGTAATCGAACGCGACATCGAGAGCCGCATTCCCGACCTCGATGCAGAGATTGTGCTTTATTGCGGAGGTGGATTTCGTTCGGCGCTGGCAGCTGACAATTTGCAGAAGATGGGATATAAGAACGTCATCTCGATGGACGGCGGAATTCGCGAGTGGCGGGAAAAAGGGTATCCGCTGACCAAAGGTTGAGGCTGATTGCGAGTCCCTTGCCGGGTTTCGTCTGTTGAGAGAATCAGAGCTGAAGTGCATGATAGATCGCGGGTGAAATTGCACGGCTGTTGGTAAGCAACGGTCTGTCACCGATCCTCCCACTTATGAATAGCCGCATCTTCTTCTGGTCGCTCACATCGGCCCTCGCCGGATTTCTCTTCGGTTTCGACACGGTGGTTATTTCCGGAGCCGAGAAAACCATTCAGACGCTCTGGGGTCTAAGTCCGGGGTTGCATGGCATTGCCATGGCCTCGGCGCTTTACGGAACGGTGGTGGGCTCGCTGCTCGGAGGTTGGCCCGCCGACCGGTTCGGACGCAAAGCCACGCTGCTTTGGATCGGCGTTCTTTACTTTGCCGGTGCAGTGGGGTCGGGTTTGGCGCCCAATGTCACGGTCTTTATTATCGCGCGCGTGATCGGCGGTCTGGGCATCGGCATTTCTACCGTCGTCGCTCCCATGTACATTGCGGAAATTGCACCGGCGAAGCATCGCGGCCAACTCGCCGGGATGTTCCAGTTCAACATTGTTTTTGGAATTCTGATCGCTTATGTGTCGAATGCCTTGCTGGCTGGCACCGGCCCGGATGCCTGGCGCTGGATGCTGGGAGTGGCCGCATTTCCTTCGTTTCTTTACGCTGTATTTTGTTTCGGGCTTCCCGAAAGCCCGCGCTGGCTCTTGAGCCGAAAAGACGACCGCGCGGCCGGCATGCGAGTTTTGCAGCGCATCGAACCGCAGGCTTCAGAAGCCGAGATTGCGGCCGAAGCCGACTCCATTATTGCCGCCTCTACCGAAAAAGTATCGTCCGGACATTTTTGGACCAAACGCCTGCGCAAGCCGATCCTGCTCGCGATCCTGATTGCGTTTTTCAACCAGCTTTCCGGCATCAATGCGATTTTGTATTTCGCGCCCCGCATCTTTGAGCTTACCGGCCTTGGCGCAAAAGCCGCGCTGCTGCAGTCAATCGGCATTGGTGCCACTAATCTCGTGTTTACTTTTGTCGGGCTTTGGCTGATTGATCGGCTGGGCCGGCGCACGCTTCTTTATATCGGCTCTTTTGGCTACATCGCCTCGCTCGGCTTGGTTGCCTGGGCTTTCTTCACCGGGCATCTCACGCTGGTGCCCATTTGTATCTTCGCCTTTATCGCCGCGCACTCCGTCGGCCAGGGAACGGTGATTTGGGTTTTTATCTCGGAGATATTTCCCAATCGTCATCGCGCGGAAGGCCAGACGCTCGGCAGTTTCACGCATTGGATTTTCGCCGCGTTGCTCACGACGTTCTTTCCAAAGATGGTCTCCGCCTTTCAGCCGGGTTACGTTTTCTCCTTCTTTGCCGGGATGATGGTTCTCCAGTTGATCTGGGTGAAGACGATGGTGCCGGAAACCAAGGGCGTGCCGCTGGAGCAGATCCAGAGACAACTTGGCATCGAGTAGCGCAAGACCCCGTCACCGCTAAGCATTTCAAGAAAATAAGGTGTTGGGCCGCCCTCATATGTTCCGTTTTGGTCACTTATATGGGCGTAGACTGGAATAGCTCTCCGATTGGACTCCATGAACAACCGAAAATTTTGTTACGGGATAGGGCTGCCGCTCTTGCTGGGCTGGAGTTTTGCCGCAATGTGCCGGCCGGTAAGTCAGAACTTCGAGTCGACTTCGACACCGCATGTGGTTGCGGCCGCGCCTTTCACCGTGCAGCAGGTGGTGAAACGCTTACAAGAAAAGAATGCGGAACGGGCTGCAGCGTTGCAGCAGTACGAAGTGACGCGCGTCTACAGCATGCAGTACCGCGGTTTTCCGAGCGATCGTAGCGCGGAAATGATTGTGAGTATGGTTTATCACGCTCCGAATTCAAAGCAGTTCAGCGTGGTGTCGCAAAGCGGATCAAAATTCATTATCGATCATGTTTTCAAGAAACTGCTCGAGGGCGAACAAGAGGCCGCCAACGAAGAAAACCGGCGGCAAAGCGCTCTGACAACGGACAATTACGATTTCAGCCTGGTCGCGTATGAAAATTCGGCGGACGGCGGACTCTACGTGCTGAATCTGACGCCCAGAACGAACAATAAATTTCTTTATCGGGGAAAGATCTGGGTGGATGCCAAGGATTTTGCGGTGAAGCGAATCGAAGGAGAGCCGGGGAAAAATCCATCCTTCTGGATCAAGAAGACCGACGTGAAACATAGTTACATGAAAGTGGGCAACTTCTGGCTCCCCGCTGAAAACCGTACGGAGAGCGTCATACGGCTCGGAGGCGTAGCTTATCTCTCCATCGAATATAAAGATTATAAAAGTCTCGAAACGAAGACGCCGCCAGTTGCGAAAACCATGGAGAACCGTGAAAACGATCCAGTCTCCGCAAAAACACAATAAGAACTAATTCTTTGCCGATTTCGATCCGTTGTTCGAATCGATTCGCTTGCCGATGTACCACGGAGCACTGACCGTAAAGATCTTTTCGTTCCCGCGCGCGAGAAGTACCCACTCCAGAAGCCGCCCTCGCTGATTGTGAAGAAAGTATTCATACCATCTGTCTTCGACCAGTTCCGGTATGACAACCACGATGCTGCGCTCCGGATTTTTTTTCGACAGATCCAGGATGAACTGCACAAAGGGAATGATCACAAAACGATAAGGGGAAGGCAGAAGGTGCAGCCGGGGCGGTTCTTTCCCAGCTTCGCGAAAAGGTTTGTCGACATACTGCTCCCAGTCGTCCTGCAGCAATTCAGAGTGCTCGTTGGGTTCCACGTGCACGGCGATCACATCAGGAGAAAGGCGGGCGGCAAATTGAAGTCCCTGGCAGGTGATGTTGCTCCAGCGATCGACCGCGATGACCGCAATCGGATGCTGGTTCAAATGGGCAACATTCACGGGTTCCCTGCAGCTGGTGAGGACTTTCACCGCGTGGTAGTGGCGACGGACCAGGACGAAGCACACGATGGTGAAGGGAATGAAAAGCAGGGTGATCCAGGCGCCCTCGGCGAATTTCGCAACTAGAACCACCGCAGTGGTGACGCCGGTAACTGTTGCTCCCAGCCCATTTACGAGCGCACTCTTCAGCCAGTGAGGGCCGCGATTTTTCTTCCAGTGCATCACCATGCCGGCTTGCGAGAGCGTGAAGGCCAGGAATGCGCCCACGGCATAGAGCGGAATCAGCCGGTCCGTGATTCCCCCGAAAAGCAGGAGAACGCCGCCACATAGCAATGCCAGGACAACAATGCCGTAGGTATAGACCAGGCGGCGTCCCCGGTAGCCGAAGACATGCGGCAGATAATTGTTTTGAGCGATAGCGCGGCAGAGCCGGGGAAAATCGGCAAAGGCAGTGTTAGCCGACAGAGACAATACGACCAGGATGGATCCAATCGTCACATAGTAAAAAAATCCTTTGCCGAAAACCGCGGCCGTGAGCATGGAAAGAACGCTCTGATATCCGGGACGGCCGGGGTCAGTCGCGGCGATTCCATAAACCTTGACGAGATAAGAAATCCCCGCCAGCAAGACTGCCAGAAGAAAAATGATTACGGTTAGCGTGCGCTGGGCGTTCTTTACCGCCGGTTCGCGGAACGCCTTCACGCCGTTGCTCACAGCCTCCACGCCAGTCAGGGCCGTACAGCCGCTCGCGAATACCTTCAGCAGCAGCCAAAAAGTCACGGCTGTGATAGCGGCCGGCGGGGGCGGCGGCGCAACCACAGGGTGCGGATGCCCGCCACTGAACAGCACCCGCATCACTCCCGCGACGATCGTAATCAGCAGCGTGCCCACAAACAGGTAGGTAGGAACAGCGAAAACTGTGCCCGCCTCGCGAACTCCGCGAAGGTTGAGGATGGTAATAACAATCAGAATTCCCAGACAAAGGGAAACTGTGTGCGGCAGCAGCGATGGGACGGCCGAGATCAATGCACCCACGCCTGCCGAGATACCTACCGCAGCCGTGAGAATGTAGTCGGCAAGCAGCGCAGCGGCGGCAAGCAATCCCGCAGACGAGCCAAGATTGAATCGAGCCACTGTATAAGAACCGCCACCGGAGGGGTAGGCGGCAATGGTCTGGCGATAGGAAAAATACACAATCACCAGCAGCGTGATGATGGCGGCGCTGATGGGAACGATATAGCGGACGCCCAGAAGGCCAAGCGGAATCAGAAGGCTCAGGGCTGCTTCTGGGCCGTAGGCGGCGGAACTCAGCCCGTCAAGGCCAAAGATTGGGACGCCCTGGGCCGGGCCGATCTGCTCGGCGCGTTCGTCGGTGGTTTTGATGGGCTTGCCAACGACCAGATCAAGAATATTCATGCGGGGCGTCCATCGGACTCCTCCAAGGCCGAGATAGTTTAGCAAGGTCTAAGACAAAATGGGTTACAGGATAGGGATTGAATATCCCGCCGGTCAGGCGATCACCCTATTTTGAAGAAAACCGGAATAGATAACAATCTAGTCGTTCGATGAAGATCTCACGAGGATTCTGAATATGAATCGCAAACCGATTTTTTCGCAGCCGCCTGACCAGCAACGCTGGAAGCAGCTTTTCGAAGGGTCGTTGAACAGACTGAATGGCCGCGCCGTTCCAATTTCACAACAGCCGATTTTGCGTCCCAAGCAAAATCTAGCAAATAGCCTTGAACCCGAGTCCTCCAAGGCTGCGATTGAAGCGGCAGCGAGTTCCCTGGCGGCGCTGTGGCAGATCTCGACCCCGAAGCGCCACAGTCTCTAGTCCCCGATTGAGAAAAGAAGAAGCTCCGGCGCCCGAATAAAAAAGCCCCACGCGGAGCCACGTTGTGAACCATACCGGTTCCTTCCGCGTCCGCGTGAGGCCGATGTGACGAACTCTACGGCCAGTTGTTCACCAGGTTCGTGACGTTCGGGCTGCCTAATCCAGTCGCGAAGTCCCAACCCTGTGTTGTTGGATACGCTATCTGCAACGTCTTATCTGACACGGAAAGAACTCCGTACTCTTCTCCGCCAGGAAGGTAGCAGTTGTTGGTTCCGTAGCAAGGAACATCGTTGCTGCCCAAGGTTACGTCGTGGAAAATGCAAGAACTTCCCACCGTATTACCCTTGTTGGAATTGCAGGCCGACAAGTTCGTGCTGTTGGGTTTGCCGGGAGCGCCGTATTCGGATGCAGCTAAGTCGTAATAAATCGGGGCCGGATTGCCCTGAGGGCCGCCTGCCTTCTGATTAATAAGCGCCTGAATGCTGGCAAACTGAGGCGCGGTGAAGGACGTTCCACCCGCGCTGTTGAAGAAGACATCCAGCGGCACCGAATAGTTGCAAGGAGCCCCGCCTTCTGCTGCGTCCGACATGCAGAAGATAATCGCGTGACTATAGAAGCCGTTCGACGCAAACAAAGATGCGTCCGGCAAATCACGCTTTCCATCGAGCGGAACGCCGTAGACCGAACTTTGCCAATAGGGCTTGCTGTAGACAAAGCTCGGGCCACCACTGCCGCCAATGATATTGAGGAAGCTCATTCCCGTGGAGCTGTTACAGAAGGAAACGCCACTGGAGTAGCCGAAAAGCTCGAACAATACGGTGCTGGCGCAGGAGTCGTCCCAGGTCATCTCAGGAACGTACGACTTGGCAGACTCACCGGTGGCGCTATTGCTGTTTTTCCAGTAGGTGCTGTTGGTTCCGTCGGCGGTATCGGCAAAATCGGTGCCGCCGGCGGCAAAATTATAGGGAGTAGAGGCAAGACCGTTTACGGCAATGCCGCCGGTTGCGAATGTTGCGCTGTCGAAGTTATCGCATCCAGCCGCAGCGCCGTCGCCCGCAGCGACGAAAACCGAAACTCCCTCTACCGCCGCCTGTTGCCAGAGGGCATTGATATAACCGTTGCCATTTGGCCCCGGCCCTTGATCGGCTTCGCATCCTGCATAACTGAGACTCATAATGGAGGGTGGAGTTTTGCTGTCCAGCAGATTCTGGGCCGCAATAAAGGCTCCGAAGTTTGTAGCTGTATTGGCGCACGACGCCATCTGCACGTTAGCGTCGGGTGCGATCGCGCCCGCCCACTCCGCATCCAGAGCTGCTTCTCCCTCGGCTCCATTCTTGCCGGGGTCACTGCAGCCGGGAGCGGGATGAACGAAACGGAACGTTCCTGAATACGAGGAAAGTCCGAACGCCTTGCGGAAGGTCGATACATCCTCTGTCTTTATGTCGGTGACTTCAAGAACCGCGATGGTCTGTCCCTTTCCCGTAATCGGGCTGCTTCCTTTATAAAGCGGCGCAACGTTGTAGATTGTGGCAAAATCCGGCGGAGCTTCGTCATACTGCTCGGTACCGTCGAATCCATCGGGACATCCGGTGCACTTGAACGAGAAGCTTGGAACCGGTTTCTGTTTTTGTGTGAGAGGCTTCGGCATGAAATCATTCAGCGAGACGACACCGGCGACGACGGGTGCGAGTGCGGCGGGAATTCTGGCAGCACTGGCGTTCGCGATATGCTGCTCGCCTTTCACGTTGTAACGGTGCATTTCAGTATGGAACGCATCACTCACTTGTCCAGCAGTTCCCGATACGTCGATCGTCATCCCACTCTTGTGAACCAGGTTCACTTGAAGCCCGTGTGACTCCAACCATTTGACCACTGTTTCGATATCCTGTTGCGAAGGGCCGAAGGCTTTGCCCAACTGATCGGCGGTGAGCCATTTGTGGTAACTCGCAGAATGCGGATTCTGCAGCGCGACAGCCAACTGCTGCAAAGCCTGTTCCTGCTCGGGGCTGCGGCGCAGTACCACAAACATGTGCTCCATTCGCAAACCGTCCGCGACCAGACCCTGATCATATTTAGGAAGAGCGAGCGGATGGGTGCTGCCATTGAGCTGGACCAAGTCCGATTCATTCACCGCGCTTACGATTCGGTTGGAGGAGGAAGCACCATAAGCAAGCGGCGCCACGGCGGTTACCAGCAAGAGGAGGAGCGGAAGAATTAACCCATTCAGAGTGTAGCGTCGTGTAGACACAAATTTCTCCTTGGTTGGAAGTAATTCACTGAGATCACATTGAGAGCCACCAGACCCTCGGATGCTTGTTGAGCGGATACAGATCAGGGATAGCCAACAGCGATAAGCCAACAGCCCGAGCATTCTGTTTCGCGAAGTGAGACGCTGTCAAGGTGGACGAAAGTATGGGGGAAGAAAGTCCCCAAGCTGGAGCCGGGGAGCGTGGATCTGCAGGCAGCGCCAAGTGAATTCAGCCGGGGGCGCGTTTCCGCAAGTTAAATCGGCGCGAGTCGAAGAGGAGACTCGCGCCGACGATTTTTAAGTTGCTCGCGCTAAAGTGTTACGTTCAGTTCCACGTTGACTCCCGGATACGCCGGGTTGCATAGGTAATACACACCATTGATCTCGACGACATAAACATCTTGCGTGTAGAGCCAGTTGCTGGGCCAGGGGGCGGCGAATCCAAACCAATAGCCGCCGTATTGGAAGCGGTGATTGCGATAGTCGCCTTCACTGACTCGAAAGCTATGCTGCCTTCCGAAGTTTGCCTTGTAACGGTCGGCGGGAATGCGGCCAGCAGCGGCATGCTGCTGCTTTTCCGGCTTTGCCTGCTGGGAGCGTGGCTGAGCTTTGGTTTCCTCGTGTCTTGAGTTCCCCTCTTCAGGTCTGGCAGTTTTGCTTTCCTGAGCTTCTTTCTGCTCTTGCCTTGCGGGCTTTTCCGGTTGTGCCTTTTTCTCGTTCTGTTCAGGCTTCGCTCTTTCTTGCTCTTGATCGTGCTGCTCTTGTGCATACACTGGAGCGGCGAGGATCAAAGACAGGACTGCGGTGCCGACAATTCCGATTACTTTCATCATGAGTTATCTCCTTATGGAATTTGTAATACCGCTCTTACCGCAAATTGCCTGTGGTCGCGTTTACCGGACTGCCAATGGCGTCGCCCGAGACAACAAGTTCCACTCTCCGATTCTGTTGCCGTCCGGCGGAGTTATCGTTCGAAGCGACCGGCGAAGTATTACCGAAGCCTCTGGCGCTGACTGAATTTATCGCAACGCCTTCCTGCACCAGGTAATCGCGCACCGAACCGGCGCGGTTCTCAGACAGGGTTTGATTCATGGCATCGCCGCCGACGTTATCGGTGTATCCGCCGACCTCAATGTTGAGCCCCGGGTAGGCAAGCAAAATGCCGGCAACTTTCGCCAGCTTCTCGCGTGCGCCCGGCTTTAATGAGTACTTTCCAGTGTCAAACAGAACATCGGACATGCTGACGATGAGTCCGCGCGCACTGTCACGCGTCTGAAGGATGGAATTCAGCTGCTCGGACAATTTCGCACGCATCGCCGCCTTGTCTGTATCAGCCTGTTGCGCGTTCAGCTGCGCCTGCTGTGCAGCCATGCGGGATTGGTCCGCATCGGCTTGAGCCGCGGAAAGAGCGGTTGCATTTGCGGCCTGGTTCGCAGCCATATCCGACTGAGCCTTTGCGTTTGCTGCTTGTGCGTCTGCGGCTTCGTTGCGGGCTCTGGCCGCATCAAGGTCGGCTTGGGCGGTGGCCGCCTGGGCCTGATCCTTCTGCCGGCGGGCGTCATCCGCCTGCGCTTGCGACTGAGCCTGCGCATCCGCGGAATCCTGACGTTCATTCGCCAGGCGAACCTCGTCCATCTTTTTGACGGCGATGGCACGCGCATCTTCCGCAGTCTGCACCGCTTCGCGGGAGACGGCGATCAGAGGTTTGTGGTCGATGTGTTTGTCGATGGCATAACTATCGGCAGTATCCATCAACTTGACGGCGCGCTGATAGCTGTCAGTTGCGTACTGCTCTGCTCCTTCGGATTGAGCGATGCGCAGCGCATTACGTGCTTCGAAAAACTCAAGAGGCAGTTTCGCATTCAAAACTACCGGGTCAAATTTATAGCCAGTGGGGATATAGCCACCGCGTTCCATGAGCTCGTACTTCGCGTTTACCGCCTCGCTGGTGCCCTTGGTGTCTTCGCGAATCACATTTTCGAGCACAACCACGTTGCTCGGCTGCCGCACCGCATAATAAGGTTCAGCGGTGACGATCAAAGCGAAGGCCTGAAGGTCCGTAGTCACGTGCAGCTTGCTGCGCTCGTTGCCGCCAACCAATACTTCGCCCAGGTTCACCGCCCGGCCTTCGGGCGAGATCGCCCACAAGACATAGGTGAGGTATTCGTTGCCAAAAGTCGTGGGCCGTTGCAGATTGCCGAATTCCGCTTCAATCTCGATCGATCCGCGCTTGCTGTTCACCTTGGCTTCGCCATTCGCTGCGGGCATCAAAGTGGTGCCGGCAAAATCCAGTTTCGAACTTCCGCTGCGATGCTCATAGTTGATTGCTTGCACGCTGCGGCTGATGACGGTTACGCGGAACGTGGGAGTCGAACTCACGTGCTCGACTTCAATCGTGGTTTGAGAATTCGTCTGAGCTACCGCTGGCAAACTCAGCGCGACTGCGGCGACTAACAATAACTTTGTTTTCACACTATCTCCTTGTGGCAGCCATCTGCCGTGTTACGAATACTGTCTTCGTGCAGGGGGAAACTCAGCCAGCTGGTTCTAGGTTCCAACTCGGATATGGGAGAGTGAATGAAACATCCCAAAAACATTTAGCAGCCAAAGAACGACGGCGATGACCACCACTCCGTTCAAAATTGACTTGATGGATGACTGCATAGGGATGAAGCGATTCACCAGCCACAGAAGAACACCCACCACGATAAGAACTTCCAGGAGTTGAATTAACGGCATGATTTTTGACCTTCCTTTTTGCAGGCAACTTCCTTTTACCCTCTGGAAGCGTTGCCTGATTTCCAGATTCGTAAGCCTTTTAGGGTGCGATCGTGTTCGCCGCAGGTTCGCGGCCGACACGGATGAAGAATGCTGTGTGGCTGGATGTGGTCGCTTCGCCAGATCTCGATCGGACCCGGGCCGCGACCTAAGAATGAGAGCTGCGAATCAGCGTCCGCTGCTCCCTCGACACACTCAGGAGTATTGAGAATGACAGGTCCAGAAGTTCGTGTCTGAGCAAGATAGCTCACTACAGAGGCGGCCCCGCCCGATTTTGGGCAAGAGGACGCCCAAAGTGATCACAATTGACCAGTCTGCTACAGCAGGACGGCTCAATATGCGGTTATGAAGGCTCATAAGGAACAAGCCCTCTCAGTTCGGTGCCCTACCTGCGGCGCCAAACCCGGCGAAAAATGTGAACTGAGCACTGGTCTACCGCGGACTGCGCCGCATCGCGACCGGCGGTTGGCTGCTTCGGATGATTAAGGATCGGCGAATGCCCTTCGCCTCAGCGAAACTCTCTATCATCACCTCCGCACTCTTCGAAGTCTGTTCAAAACAGCTCACGGTTCTAACTATGAAATTCACGGCGTTTTTCCCATATTGTCGTTCTTGCGCCGGATATAATTGCTCACGATGAGCGCCCCTGCGGCCAGCAAGAAGCAACCAGCGTTCGATTCCGACGTCTTTCTCGCCACCATCGGCGAGGGCAGGAAGATTCTGTCTGTCGAAAAAAAGCAGGTGATATTTGCCCAAGGCGATGGGGCGGACGCGATCTTCTACGTTCAGAAAGGCAAGGTCAGGCTGACAGTTGTCTCCCAGTCTGGCAAGGAAGCGACCATTGCAATCGTGAGCGCGGGGAATTTTTTTGGCGAGGGATCACTTGCAGGCCAGCTCTTGCGTATGGGGTCTGCGGCCGCCATGACGGATTGCGAGATCCTGCGCGTGGACAAGAAAACCATGATGGATGCGCTCCACCGCGAGCCCTCATTCTCCGAAATGTTCGTCGCCTATCTGCTGGCGCGCAATATCCGGTATGAAGAAGATCTGGTCGACCAACTGTTTAACTCCAGCGAAAAGCGATTAGCCCGGGTACTTCTCTTGCTCGCTCATTTCGGCAAAGAAGGCATTCCCGAAACCGTGGTCCCAAAGATCAGCCAGGAAACCTTGGCCGAGATGGTCGGCACCACGCGATCCCGGGTCAGCTTCTTCATGAACCGGTTCAGAAAGCTGGGCTTTATTCATTACGCGGGCGGTACAGAAGGCGCATTGCAAGTCCACAGTTCCCTCCTCAACGTAGTGCTGCACGATTAAGGTCTGCCGGTCATCCCGGATATAAGCCGCCTCGGTTGTAAGCAACGGTCATAAGCATGCGGCTCTCTCATCGTTCGATCACAATGTGATTTTCCCGATTTGGCCGCCAAAGTCGAAAGAACTATCAAAAGAGCACAATTGACCATCCCTTGCGGCGGGCGATATTAAATAATGGTTGATGTGGAGACTGAAAAACTCTCGTTGCGGCACATCTTATCTGTCTACTGCCCTACTTGCCGCGCGAAGCCCAAACAGCAGTGCACGCTCAGCACAGGACATCCATGCCTCAAGACACACCTCGCGCGAACTGTGGCCGCCGCCAAAGTTCCCCGCCCGGACAACTTTGTCCAGTCGTCTCTCCGCATGGTCGGACAACTTACCAGCCGCGGCCTTCGCGCCATTTTCCAGCACAAGTAGTGTCGGATACTCGGAAGATTAAGATCTCGTTGATCTTCCTTCGTACCTTATACTGCGCGACGACCGCTCAGCAGATTAATCACCAGGACCACCAGCGCTACCACCAGCAGCAAGTGAATGAGACCCCCAGCGATGTGAAGACTGAAGCCGAGAAGCCAAAGAATCAGCAATACAACAAAAATCGTCCAAAGCATGTCTGTTCTCCTTAGATGTTTAACTTTCAATGTTTACGTTTTGCGAAAACGATCGCGCGTAGAGCCTTCGTCATCGGTCAGCCTTCCCTCCGCGCTTTTTGTCATCGGGAGGCCATTGCCCGTCGTAAATCGAAAACATCCAACTAATCGAAGGGCGTTTCCCATTTCTGCAATTCAACCATGACAGGCCGCGCGCCGCGATGCTGTGCAGGATTGCTCACAATCCTGGAGAACTTGCGAAGGCAGAAAAAGGTCCGAGCGAACGACCTTCTATAACGAGCGCGGAAAGTGAGCTATTCAGATCAGCTATTGTTTCCGACATGAGCGATCATGTAGTCAGAGATGAGCACTTCTTCTCTCTCTTTCAGGTTTTCTGAACTAAGTCAGCCCATCTGAAGTTGTCTCTCCTTAGTTCGTAATTTCGAAAGGAAGATTCATGAAAAAGACAATTTCACTCTTATTGATGAGTTTGCTGGGCATGGTTGGAACGTACGCATTTGCCGGATCAGATCGGGAAGACACAATTGAGCGCATGCAGAAATCCGTGGACGTTCTGCAATCCATCATGTCGACACCCGACAAAGGCATTCCAGAAGAAGTATTGAGCGGTGCAAAATGCATCGTCGTCGTGCCCAACCTGCTCAAGGGCGGCTTTATCTTTGGCGGCAAGCACGGACGTGGCGTGGCCTCCTGCCGCACTCCTGAAGGCTGGAGCGCTCCCGCATTTGTATCCGTTGGTGGTGGCAGCTGGGGTTTGCAGATCGGCGTCGAAGGCGTGGATCTGGTCATGCTGGTCATGAACGACCGCGGTCTGCAGCATTTGCTATCCACCAAGTTTGAACTCACTGGAGAAGGATCGGTCGCAGCGGGCCCGGTCGGCCGTCATACTTCCGCCGGGACAGACGTATTACTGAATACTGAAGTGCTGACTTATTCGCGTTCGAAAGGCATCTTCGCCGGCATAACTTTGGAAGGCGCAGTCATCGAGCAGGACAATGACTCGACGCGCGCCATTTACGGTCATCACATGATGTTCCGCAACATTCTATCGGGCAAGGCTTCCACTCCTGCGAGCGGAATCGCCTTCGTTAAGGCTGTTTCCGAAGCCGGCCATCAGGCCCACCTTGCGGAAGCAAGAGAAGACGGTAAGCAATAGTCGCAGAAGCGCATAGTCGGGTGATTGCTGACCGGAACTGCGTGAGTTTCCGGTCAGCAGTCCCGGCTAGTTGCTTCATCCCGATGAATTCAAACTGCCGAATTACGATTTCGGAAGCGTCCATACGAACAGTACGCTGCCGCTGCTGGTCACTACGTATTGACGACCGTCGAGTTCGTAAGTAATCGGAGAACTCACGATGCGCGAGCCGGAGCCCGCGTGCCAAAGCGTTTTGCCATCGCTCGAATCCAGCGCAAGAAAGTTGCCGAGGGCGTCGCCAGTGAACGTGAGACCCGAGTCCGTCGTCAGCACTCCCGCGCCCGATCCGCCTGGGCCCAGTTCATGGCTCCATCGGATCTTGCCGGTTTGGTAATCGATGGCCTCGATCACACCTTTGCCCCAAACGCCGTAATCCGCGCCGGCCCAGCCATACAATCCATCAGCCGGCTTGGCAAAATAAATGCCGTAGCTGGGATGGGCGTCGACGATGAACAATCCGTTCTTGCTATCGAAACTGGGGGAGCGATAGTTGGTCATTCCGCCTTCGTCAGGCGCGATCAGGCGGCCATCGGGTGCGGGTTCCTTGGCGGGATTGGGAATCGGACGTCCCTGCTGATCGACTCCGAGAGACCAGTTCACTGGCCCAAAAGGCGCCGTTAAAAGATTTTTTCCATTGGTGCGGTCGAGAACAAAGAAGTAGCCGTTGCGTGAGGACTGCATCAGCATCTTCCTCTGCTCGCCGTGAAAATCTCCGTCGACCAGAACTGGAGTCTCGACCGCATCCCAGTCGTGCGTGTCATGCGGCGAAGCCTGAAAGGACCACACCAGCTTCCCCGTATCTGGATTCAAGGCGACAATCGAGCACGTGTAAAGATCATCGCCTGGCCGCGTCGAACCGTTCAGCACAGGCGTCGGGTTCCCGGTTCCCCAGTAGACGAGATTGAGATCTGGATCGTAGGTTCCGGTCATCCATGTCATGCCTCCAGTCGGCTGGTTCGGAGTTCCCGCCGGAGGAGTCGAGTTCCACTGCCACTGGGTTGCCCCAGTTTCCGGATCGATGGATCGGATGTAGCCGGTGAGGTTATCGAAATCCCCGGAAACGCCCACGAGCACGTGGTTCCCGACGACGAGCGGCGCCATGGTGGTCCAATAACCCTTGGTGACGTCTGCGACCTCAACGTTCCAGCGCACGGTTCCATCGTTGCTGTTCAGCGATACGAGGTGCGCATCGGGAGACAAGAAGAAAAGATATTTTTTATACATCGCGACGCCGCGATGGCCAATGTGATCTCCGGGGCTGCGCGGATAGGTGTAATGCCAAATCTGATGGCCGGACCGCGCATCGACAGCCCAAATATTTTCCGGAACCGTGAAATACAAAATGCCATCGACCAGCAGTGGCGTGGATTTGATCAGCGCGAGCTGGTCAGTTTGGAACACCCAAGCCAGAGCTAGATTTTTTACGTTCTGCGGCGTGATCTGCGTAAGCGCGCTGTGACGTCTGCCGGAATAATCGCCGTGATAGCCAGGCCAACTATCGGCAGGAGGATGCAGAAGCATTTCGGCATTCACTCCTTGCGCCAGCAGCGGGCCGGACAGTGCAATCGTGAGCACTGTGCCCGCGGCAACAAGAAATGCAGCCTTCAGTAAATTCATGATGATTGCGGCCTACCTCTCAGTATCAACCGATCGAAATACAGCGCAACGCCTAGCGCAAAGTCTGCAAATAAGCCATGAGGTCGTGGATGTCGGCATCGGTGTATCGACTCAACAGATCGACATGAGCGTTCACCGGCGCATCAACTTTGTACTGAACATCGCCGATCGACCACGATCGATACGTGCCCGTGGGATCAATCAGGCCTACTGTGAACTCATCGAGATAGTCCAGCGTGCCAGTAACGGTTTGGCCGGAAGCCAGTGTTACCGTAACTTTAGATTTCGCATGTTTGGGAAACAGCATCTGCTGTTCGAGCTCAAGACCCTGATAACGAGATGCAAGGCCGGCAAGATCGCCAGTAGCAGAGTGGCAAGCCGCACATCCTCCAGTGCCATTGAAGTAGCGCTTGCCAGCGTCGGCGTTTCCGGTTTGCAGATCGGAAACGTCCACTCCCTTGCGTGCGCCTTTCTTGGTCACAGCATTATTTTTTTGAGTGTGAATAAAGGCCATGAGGCCGGCAATCTCTTCATCAGAAAAATCAAAGCGCGGCATGCCTTTGTCTGGACGTCCATTGCGCACGACGGCGCCGATCTTATCTCCATCCACGTCCTCAGTTACCAGCTTGGAACGCGTTAAATCCGGCCCGGTCTCGCCTCCGCCAGCGTCGCGGCCATGACAAAAAGAACAATCCTGCTGGAAGAGCGCGCTTCCCTTCTGGACCAGAGCCGGTGGATAACTAACGACCGTGCCATTGTGCGGCGCACCGGTTTGAGCTGACGCACGATGGGTTGGCGTTTGTTCTGCAGAGACTGGAGGAAGTACGAACAGGAAAGCCGCCGACAGCACGCTCAAACGCAATGCCGAACCAAGAAAATTCATCCCGTGAAATATTCCTTCCCCTTCATCGCGTTCGAAAAGGCTAGCGTTGATCTGCCCCCGCACTGGGCCGCGGATGAGAAGCCGTGCTGCCCTCAGTCATTCCCAGGACCCACTTGATCGCTTCAAAATACATCTTGCGGATGTCGGGATCTTCCCACGCCTCCTCGGTGTGTCCAAGGGTCGAATAAAAAACGCGTCCCTTCCCGTACATCTTGTCCCACGCTACGGCAAAATCATGATCCGTTCTGTGGATCCGCGGATTGTTGGCGTAGTTGAGTTTTGCAGGGTCGAGACTGAGCAGGACGTTCACCTTGTCGCGCGACCACTCTTTGGGCTGATAAATCTCGTCGTACTTAACAAACGCTTTTGGAAAATGACGGACTGCGGGAAAGTCAGGATCTTCATTGACGATCGGCGCATTGAAAGTGAACCATGGATGCTGATCGAACCATCCGCCGATCATCTCCCCGTATTCCGGCCACTTGTAATTGGTGTCGAGGGCGGCATGAACGCCCACAAAACCTTTGCCGTCGTCCTTGATGAACGACATCATATCTTTTTTTTGGCTGTCATCCAGGTCAAGCTCGCCCGTAGTACTGACAAAAACCAGGGCGTCGAAGTATTCGAGGTTCTTCGCGTTTCTCCCTAAATCTTTCTTGGTAATGAGTTCGGTGTCGGTACGCAGCGTCGCATCCCATAAGCCGCTCTCATGGCCCATGTTGTAGATGGCAGCCATGCCGTCCGAAACCGATTCGTGCTCCCACCCCTTAGTCTGCCCCACGACCAGAATATGTTTGAGATGAATTGTCTTGGCATGTGGCGGGGGCGCGACCGAGGAATTAACCGCCGGCTGATCCTGCGCGGGCGCGATGCCGATGAGGAAAAGAAAAAAAGGAAAGAGGAATAAAGCAATTCCGGCGCGACGCAAGCGATCTCCTTCAGGAACGGACGCTCTCGAGTCCTAAAGTAACATAAGATTCGGCACGAATCGTGCCACAACACTGGAATAAAGCGTGGTGGGTGCGGAAGAAATCGAACCCTCAAACCTACTGATAAGAGTTGTCGCACACTCAGCAGCAGAGTACATTGCAATCACACTTCTGAATCAATTATTTAATCACGACCAGCCACACGGAGTGCGGGCCGAGGATCCCCTCACGAGAACTGCTTAACTGGGGAGTTCCACCGCTCACCGCTGTCCCTACTGAGGCTCCGGATAGCTGATAATCCTGACAAGGAGTATTGAGCAGGATTCCGGAATCAAGCAAGGGGCGGTTGAGCAACCGCAAAGTCGGTGGCATTCTCCCGAAATTGCAGCCAAGACTTGTATAAGAAGGTGTTCGGAGTTGAGGAAGAGACGGTTGTTGCCGGTCCAACGATGAGCAAGGGAATGGGAATCGGATTCACATTCGCGCTGCATTCAGCCGCAGTGTGGACTCGCGGAGCGCGGTCACTTCCTGTTCTAACTGATCCAGGCGATTCAACTCGGCCTGAACCGCCGGCTCGCCGTCCTCTTTTACTTTCCGGGCGCGGACCAGGGCCTGTTCCGCAATCCTGCTTACCTCATGAAGCAGCTTGCGAATCTCAGCTTCTAACTTCCCTCGGCTCTCCTGAATCCGGTTGAGAATGTCGCTCTGCACACGAGTGCTGTTGGTTTCGAGGAGCCTGGTGAGAAATTCTTGAGCGTCGTTCCTGATGATCCACCGCGCGCCTAGCAGGCCAATCATCAGGTCGGCCAACCAGCGCACTGGTGAGGCAGGCTGCGCGACGTCCCTGTATTCGTAAAAAGTGAATTCAGAGCGTACGCGAAATCCGTGCTCCGGATCGAGAGCGTGCGGCAGGCGTGCCAATTCGGGGATGCCGGCATCCGCAAGTTTATTCAGGAATTCATTTGCCATCTCGACGAATCGCAACGCTACACGCCGGTATTCGTTCTCTGCTTTCTCCTGCTCGGGCTTCAACCATGGCATGACATGACGGCGTGCCAGTTCTTGCGCCTGGTGGAAAGTGCGCCGGCGATACGATGGACCCAGCCAGCCAGATATCGATTGCAGTGAAACGTCGAACTCCTGGTGCGCCTGCGGCAGCACGCGTGCGAGAAATGTCTTATGGCGATCGACAAACATGTCTGAAATATGTTGTTGTTCAGCCATGAAAAGATATCCGAGATCCCTCATCGAGCGCTCCGCGTCGGCAATGGTTTGTTTCATTGCGGCGATGCGATTCTCGGACTCTTCGATCGGCCGTTGCAGGGCCTCGCGCTCTACCGCGATGATCACGAGAAGCTGTTCGCTGATCCTCTCTAGTCCGCGTTCGCAGGCTGCCTGGATCAAACGACGGCCCGAGCCTTCGATCAAAGAGTTCAGAGAAGCGACCAGCTTCTCCCAGTCTCGACCTGTTCCGCGATGTTCGATCTGTTCCGCCGCGCTGACCTCAAATAAAGGTCCGACAGAATGTTGGGGGAGTCGCTTTTCGATCTGGCGTCGCGCGAAGGCGACCGCTTCGGCTCGTTCGGCGTCTGTTGTGCGATCCGCCTTGTTTACGGTGATAATCAGATCCCGAACGTGCTGCGCGACTGCCTCAACCAGCACAAGTTCTTCACCCGCCAGCGGAGGATCTGCCCCGATCACGACCAGGGCCGCATCAATATGCGGAATGAAAGCCTGTGTCGCAGCCGTGTTGCCGGTGAACACCGATCCCAACCCTGGCGTGTCGACGAAGCACATGCCGGTGGCAAGCAGCGGACTCGGCACAAAGATTTCCAATGCCGCGACATGCTTCGCGTTCTCAGGGTTCTTCTCTTCGGAGACGTACTCATCGACGGTCTTAACCGGAATATCTGTCCAGCCGCCAGCGGCTTCAAACCGCACGCGAGCGGCCGCATGGCTTCCGTAGCGGACGATCGTCGGCACAGTGGTAACCGGCACAACTCCAGTGGGCAGTACGCTGTCGCCCACCAGCGCATTCAGGACAGAGGATTTGCCGCGCTTGAATTGACCGATACAGGCAACGTAGAAGCGTCCCTCCGATACCCGTTCTGCCACGGACCGCGCATCGGCAGCCACTTGCCCGGCGTCAAACTCGTCAGCTAACTCCGCCAGTCGCAGGAGTGCCGACTCGCCATGAGAACTCTGAGGGATAGCCGTCCGATCCTCGGACGCGACGGATATTAACCGCGGGGAAGCAGGCTTTGCACATCCCGGGTTTTCTTTCGAGTCTGTCCTCATAGCGATCTGTCTGAGGGCTCTCGTTGCATTTTGCACTTCGCTACGAAGCGGGAGAGCGCAGTCCGTCCTGGTGTACGTAACGGATGACTTCCACCTCTGACATCGCGATCAGGCCTTCATCCACCATTTCATCGAGCGCCGGAAGCAATTTGTTGATGTTCTGCTCGGTGTCTACCACTGAAACCATAATCGGCCGATCGGAAGAACGCAGCAGATGCTTCTTGTGAATGAGGGAGCTTGCTCCGTAGCCCTCGATCCCGCGAAACACCGTGGCCCCGGCGATATCGAGTTCTCGGCACTTGGCTATGATGGCCTCGTATAGTGGTTTACCGTGCCACTTGTCATCTTCGCCAAAATGGATGCGCAACATTTTGGCTTTTCCTTCCAGCTTCATATTCGTGTCTCCTGGCGCCGCTCGGCCTTCTCATAGTTGTGCGTGTACTTGATAACGTCCGCGTCAGAGAGCACGACCAACCCCTGCTTCACCATTTGGTCAAGAATCGGCATAAAGGCCTTCAGTTTTTCTTCAGTATCAACCACGGAGAGCAGGATAGGCCGATCATGGGAAAGGCTCAGGGTCGCATCCTTGTGAATCCTCCGATTGGCACCATAGCCGAGAATCCCGCGGTAAACCGTAACGCCGGCAATGTCGTTAGATCGCAGACCGTCGACGATGGCTTCATACAACGGCTTGCCATTCCACTTATCGTTTTCGCCGACGTAGATCCGCATCATCTTGGCTTTACCCTGACTCTTCAGTGCGGGCTTTTCAGGCGCAGGATGTTTCTGTTTCTTCTCGGCAGGCTTGACAATTGTTGTGTCCTGCATCTCGATCAGTCCGGTTCCCGCCATGGCTTGCAATTTTGGTAGTAACTCTTCGACTTTCTGCGCAGTTTCGATGAACTCGATTTTGACAGGCAGATGGACGGCCAGGTCGACGAGACTGGTCGTCTGCATCTGATGGTCCGCACCAAATCCAGCAATGCCACGCGTCACGGTTGCGCCCGATACGCCATGGAAAAACAGAAAATCCAGAATAGCTGCATAGGTAGCGCTGCCGTGGTACTGCTGGTCCTCGGCTACATAGATGCCGACCTTCTTACCCGGCCCTGGTGTCAGCACAATTTCCTCCTATCGTTAAAGTCCTCTTTCACCCGCCAAAGAGTCAGCGGCGAGACTCGAAAGCCCTCCGCCTTCATGAATTCCGCCAGGTGTTCCACGAGTTTCCGCTCCAACTTTGCTTTCATGGGATAGCCCTCCCCGCCATAACGCCGCCCCAGACTGCAACGAATCCAACCACCACGCTCAGTGCCACGTAAAGAAGACCCATGCCAGTCTGGCCATCCTGGATGGTGCGCAATGTCTCAAATTCGAAGCTGGAGAATGTCGTGTAGCCTCCGATGAAACCAATTGGGATCAGATATCGCCAGTTCGGGCTCCAATGAGTTCTGGTCGTCAATAACGCAAAGACCAGGCCGATCAGGAACGAACCCGTGATGTTAACCACGAACGTCCCATAGGGAAACCGCGTTCCCATCCTGCTGCCGATATAACTGCCCAGCCAAAAACGCAAGATCGAACCGAGACAACCTCCCACGCCTACCATCACGTATTTCAGCAAGTCGCTCAGTTCCTTTCCTTTTCAATGCCCTTCAACAGACTTGCGACCACTCAGGAAGCCGCAGCCGACTCAGATCGGACACCTTCCAAGCCTTGCAGATCACGACGAATGGTGCTTTGTTGTTCGGCCGGCGGCACCTCTTCGTCAGCAACTGGTCGATTCGTTGCCTTTTCTGCTCACGCTCGAAAATGAAATCCGGCATCATCGCTTCCGTTCGCGGTCAACCTCATCTTGCCTCTTTTCGCGTTACGGCAAGCAGCAATCGTAAAACATGACCTTCTACTCCGAATCGATGCGGATACCCGCGCTGAGATGGCGAATGGCGTCATGCCCGTCCACATTGAGGACGTGACACCAAAGATCATTCATCGACCATTCTGGGGATCGTTGCCGGGGCATGAACTCCGCGACAAGGATTCACCCGCTTGTCAGGAGTCATCAGCTGTGCCCGGCTTGGTGGGAACAGCGGTTTCGGTGAACTCCTTCACCGTTGATAACAATTTAAGTACAGCAAAGACGAGGCGATAAGTCAACGGGATTTAGTTCGTGCCTCTTCCACAAATTCTTTTCAAGATTCTCTTGTTCTCGCTGGTGTGGGTAGTACTCGGTGTGTAAAGACCACACGAAATCATGATTGGGGACGACTGTCCGGGCTCAAGCAAAAGGACCGGGACGTCTGCTGCAAGCTGGAGCAACCCAATTGATTGCGCCGAAGGGTCTCAACGTGGGGATGGTGCGAGTTGATCGTGGGAAGCCGTTTCTTCATAGTGGGAACGCGTTGTCCTATACCTTGCGCTATCGCTCGATAACCCGCACCCGAAGATTCTCTTGCGCACCGATATTCTGTTCCGATTGCTGGCAGGAAATTGATCTTTTTTAAAAACGGTAACGGCTTTCGAGCCATGCATGCAGGATCAGAAGGTCACCCGGAGGAATGTGTACGAACTCGCAGCCAACGGCTCCATACTGCCGAGTCCAGAGAACCCGTGCCTGAATGTGAATGGCATTCCCGAGTCCCGGCAACTGCACCGCGAAAGATACGATACTCCCGATTTCGAGCTTCTCCTTGGTAGCGAGGCCAACCCCGCCTCGCCCGATGTTAGTGACGATCACGGAAAGCGGCCGCTGACTCTCGTCACGGGCTATTACAGGGGACATGAGAGCAAACCTGGTGTGTTTTCGATAATCATGCAGCATTCTCGAATAAGCAACTCTTAGCGACTTGGTACCTGATTCTGGCGTCACAGGCTTCCGCAGAACCACGTGCACGCCACGCGCGGCACAATCCGTTGTTGCAATGGCAAGAATGGTGGGCTTATGACGCATGAAGGTTTTGCATATCTTGTCGATCAGTTTCGATGACCCGTCGCTCTCGACGTCAATCACTATCAGGTCAGTTCCGCCTTCTTCCAACAAATCTCCTGCGCTGTAGGGATTCGGGCACAGGCTTGTACTAATAGAAAAATCACGGAGTATGGGGTCCATGGTTCCGAACACGGCCGGATCATGAGACACGAGCAAACACTGAAATGTCATCTCTGGTGTCATGCTTCTCCCCCTCTGGCAACGGGCTGCATGCCGACACCGGATATTTCAATATTGTCCCTCTGCTTAGGCCCTCCATCTAAGATTTGCTTGACGATTCGGATTAGCGATTCCGAACTTTGCTCCAGTCCAAGAGTCGATTTGTCAAAATAAGCGGTTGCGCCTTCACGTAGGAGTCTGGCAGCATTTTTCTGAGGAAGACTGCTCAAGACCACAACAGGTATTGAAGAAGTCAGAGGATTCGTTCTCAAGGCGCGAAGAACGTCCCTACCTCCAAGCTTTGGCAGCAGCATGTCGAGCAGGATGAGGTCTGGAATATTGCTCTGAGCCAAGCGTAGCCCCTCCTCGCCGTCTCCTGCCCACCTTACCTCGTATCCCGCTCGTGTTATCGCCCTTTGGTTTGCCATTCGCATAAACTTGCTGTCGTCGACTAATAGAACTGATTTCATGGAGCTCTCCCCTAATTTGTATGCCCAATGCGCTAAAGTATTCTCATCGCTCCCGGCGCTTTTTTATTCCCTATCGTTGCTCGATTTAGGCAGCGTCGATTCCAATTAAGTCCCGGAGTGAATGCTCAGCGTCCGTACCTGCATCTGATCTGGTCCTTGTCCCACCACGATATTGCATCCGCGTTGCTCGTGGATCTGCGTTTGGTTAGCGATTTGCCATGTGCCTGTCCTTCAATTCACTTTGATCGACACTGTAGTCGAGTGTTGTGTCCCATTGGCACTCCCAGTAACCGTTACCGTATACAAGCCGGCTGGCGTACCGCCGTCAGTCGATGGCGTCTTTACACCCCCGGCGCTGCCGCATGCACCTTGCAACAGGCAAGAGCCGAGAACGGCGATGGCTAGCACCCATCCCAGCAACTTACTGCGATCTTGCTTGACGATTCCCACTGTGCCTAACAGCATTCCGGGAAGCAACAGCGCGAATATCAGCATGGCGCGCGACCTGCGGCCCGGGTTAGGGATAAGCTGGGCGGACGCAGTTGCAGCCGGAGTAACGGTAAGCGTGGCGCTGCCAATATCATTCACCACCGATAGCTTGCCAAACGAACAAGCCGGCGACGGACTTGATGCGGGGGCGACGCTGCAAGTGAAGGCCACTCCTGACGGATTAAAGCCGTTCTTCGGACTGATTGTGACGGTGGAAGTTGACGGCTGGCCCGGGTGTCACCGAAGCAGGCGATGCCGCAGATGCCGATAGTGCGAAGTCGGCAGAAACCGCCATCGGGCTCGATGTGCTGGCGCCGAAGTCGCTGTCTCCGCTATAAATCGCAGTTAGATTGTTAATACCGGCCGGGAGCGACGAAGTGGAAAGTGTCGCGACGCCGCTTCCATTCAAAGCGGAAGTCCCAAGCGAGCTGGTGCCGTCCATAAAGGTGACGGTGCCCGTGGGGGTGCCTGCGGATGACTGAGTTACAGCTGCGCTCAGGATCAGGCTACCCGATTGCGAACTGTTGGTCAGCGCTACGCTGGTGCTTGCTTTTTGCACGATCTGGCTCAGCACCGAGGAACTGGCGCTGTCGAGGGAAGCGCCCGCGTAGGAAACGCTAATCGAATGCGTTCCCATGGAGAGAGTAGAAGTGGTGTAGGTTGCGGTTCCGTTGCTCAGTGCGACCGTTGCCAGAGTCGTGCTTCCATCCATAAATGCAACGGTTCCGGTGAGAGCAGCTCCACCATTTGGCGTCACAGTGGCCGTGAATGTAACCGATTGATTGAAGGCAGAGGGATTCTGCGAAGAGGACAGAGTTGCGATCGTGGTCCACTGATTTTCGGTTTCATTCAGAGCTGGCGATATGCTGGCCAGGTAGGTTGAACCGCCGCTGTAAGTCGCAGTAATGGAATGTGCGCCGAGAGTCAGACCTATATTGCTGAGCACAGCCTGTCCGTTGCTCCCGAGCGCGACGCTGCCCAAGGAAGTCAGGCCGTCGTAAAAGGTGACGCTTCCACTCACGGAGCCGGCGTTGAACGACGGGGAAACCGTGGCGGTGAAGCTAACCGGGCCATTCGCGGGATTGGCCGATGCAGTAAGAGCGGTTACAGTCGCGTACTTGAAGGCCGAGGCCACGTTAAGGAGTACAGTAAGGCCGCCGGCCGCTACGTCAGGTTTGCCGTCGCCATTGAAATCTCCCGCCACAAGTCCTTGTCCGCCGGCTCCGAGGTGCTGGAACGGTTGGAATGTGCCATCGCCGTTTCCCAGCAACAGAAAATTTCCTGCGCCAGAGGCAACATCTAAGTGTCCATCTCCGTTGA
Source organism: uncultured Acidobacteriaceae bacterium (assembly GCA_963817305.1). Taxonomy (GTDB): domain Bacteria; phylum Acidobacteriota; class Terriglobia; order Terriglobales; family Acidobacteriaceae; genus Sulfotelmatobacter. The sequence goes on from CAWFOD010000004.1 coordinate 96,583, forward strand.
AATCCGCCAGCATAAGTTGAGAGATAGATTGCGGTGAAGGCACTGCGCTGGTGAGAGGTGCCTGGAAAGTGCCATCGCCGTTGCCTAAAAGCACCGCAAGGAAACCAGTGTTGCAGATCGAATTGGATTCGCACTGGTCGGTCACGAGCAGGTCGAGCTTACCATCCCCGTTGATGTCTGCAACCGCCAGCGAACCAGCGTACAACCCGGACGTGCCATAAGTAACTGGTGACTGGAAGGTTCCGTCCCCATTGCCCAAGAGCACAGCGACCTGGCCAGTGGTGCAGTTATTGTCAGAACACTGGTTGGTTAACAACAGGTCAAGCTTGCCATCGCCATTTACGTCTGCGAGTGCCACTGAAGTCGCGGTCACTCCACCAGAGTTGTAAGAGACTGCGGTTTGAAACGTTCCATCGCCATTGCCCAGAAGGACTCCGTAAGTCCCATTCGTGCAACTATTCCCGTTGCACTCATTGGTGACAACCAAGTCAGGGTTGCCGTCACCGTTGATATCCCCCACTGCCACCGCGTCCGCATAGAGTCCTGCCGAGCTGTAAGCAGTTGCCGCCTGATAAGTTCCGTCGCCGTTACCGAGCAACACTCCGACACTACCGTTATTGCAGCTACTGTTGTTGTTACATGCATTCGCTACCAGCAAGTCGAGTTTGCCATCCCCATTCACATCGGCCAGAGCCACAGCAAAGGTATCCACGCCACCCGCGCCGTAAGCCACCGGAGGCTGAAATGTGCCGTCACCATTGCCGAAGAGCACCCCCACGGTTCCGTTAGTGCAGTTTGAGTTAGTCAGGCACGTATTGGCGACGAGCAGGTCCAGCTTGCCATCCCCATTCACATCTGCCATGGCCATGGAGAAAGAACCTTCACCGCCTGGGTTATAAGAGATGGGAGCCTGGAAGGTTCCATTGCCGTTACCCAAAAGAACCCCCACCGAGCCGCTGCTGCAGGAGTTGTCGGCGCACCCATTGGTTGCCAGAATGTCGGGCTTGCCGTCTCCATTTACGTCTTTGACCAGCACCGAAGAGAGGATTATTCCGCCCGAGTTGTAGGTTGATGGCGTCTGGAGGGTACCGTCGCCGTTACCCAAAAGTACGGCCACGACTCCGTTACCGCATTCGCTGCTGTAATCACATTGGTCGGCGACGATTACGTCTAATTTGCCATCGCCATTTACATCTGCCGTGGCTGCCGAGTAAGCGCTTTGCTCGCCAGCTGAATAACTGGAAGCGGTCTGAAATGTGCCATCGCCGTTTCCCAATAACACACCCACGCTGCCCATATCGCAGTTGTTGTAGTTGTTGCACTGGCTTATCACTATGAGGTCGGGCTTTCCATCTGCATTGAGATCGGCCACCGTTACGAATCTCGAGTAGTAACCGCCACTATTATAGGAAACAGCAGACTGGAAAGTTCCATCGCCAATGCCTAACAGGACGTCAACAGTCCCGTATGTACAATTCGAATTCGAGATACAGTAATTCGACACTACCAGGTCGGGATGACCGTCGCCGTTCAGGTCCGCCACAGCGACCCCAAAAGCATAGAGCCCTCCTGAGTTGTAGGAGACCGCCGACTGGAACGTGCCATCGCCGTTACCCAGCAGAACAGCCACTGAACCAGCGTTGCAATTATTGTTGCTGGAGCACTGCTCCGAGACCACGACGTCAAGCTTGCCGTCTCCGTTCAGATCTGCCGCTACGATTGAAAAGGCATTGCTTCCGGGCACGCCGTAAGAAACTCCCGGCTGGAAGGTTCCGTCGCCGTTGCCCAGAAGTACGACTACGCCGGTAGAACCACAATTGCTTGCGCTCGCGCACTGATTCGTCACCAATATGTCGAGATGGCCATCGCCATTCACATCTGCAAGTGTGACGGAGGAGGCATCGGCACCGATTGTGCTGTAGCTCACGGGTGCCTGAAAACTTCCGTCACCGTTGCTCAATAAGATCCCAACACTGCCGGCGCAACTGGAATTGCTCGCACACTCGTTCGCCACGACGAGGTCGGCCAAACCGTCGCCATTCAGATCTCCCATTGCGGATGAAGACGCCTGTACGCCGCCGGAGGCGTAGGCTGGCACCGCATCAAAAATCGCGTCCAGTCCGAACTCGGGCAATAAGGAATTTTTTTTCGCGGTGGCTGGATGGAGCAGTCTTGCCATTGCGGGCGAAACGTGGCTTGAAGGTGTGAGCGCGGTCTGACCGCTGCCTTGACGCGGGAGCAGTATTGCAGAACTGGAGTTCGATAACGAACTCGACTTACCGGTTATTTGGGCCGCGACTGTGACCACAGGAAAGATGAGAGTGATGGCGGAAAGTCCAGCCAACAGAAATCCAAGCAAAAGTCGAGGAACAGAAAACGATATCTTGCTGCAGGGACGAATGACGCTGCGCATGGCGCTCCTTGTAGGTGTAGTGGTTATCTTTCCGGATGGTTCACATTAGCCGGGAGTAGTCGCGGTGACATCGACCGGGGAAGGGCGTGCCTGCCGCGACTTTTCAGATCAAGTGGTTGCAAGGAGCGCGCCGAACTCGAATGATTAGTAGAAAATAATGCAAATCAAGCATCTCATTGGACTTAACAGCGCGCGGATCTACGAGGGCGAGCAGTGATCCGAGTAGACGCGTCTGAGTTTGGGAATTGTGTTCGAAGACCGTACGGACTGATGCAGCGAGACCCGGGGGAATTGAGTTCGCTCTTTGCCGCGGCAATATTTTCTCGCTGCGTAGGTAATGTTCAAGACTGCTCCACGTACCGATCACCACGCGACCGAAGGGTGATCGCAAAGGTGATTGAGTGGGAAATCATATCTGTTCTGACACGAGGGAGCTTTCGTAGCGCTAGCAGCGAACGGCGCGAATGGATCGAATTCGATCCCTTTGGAAAGTTTCCGCGCTTATCGTGAGTGGAGCAAGAAATTATATGTCAGCCCCACAAGCGAAACAGTCATCAATACGTACGGCCAGAAACTAACGATCCGCTTAAGAAGCAATCCCGAATGCGTATCTTTCATGCGAAGGATTCTTGCTCCGAAGTGAGGGCTGCGCCATACAGCGATTCCTCTAACCACTGGCGCACACGGTTGTGTCTCGTATCGAACAATACGGTAAGCACAACCGAACAGGAGTAGTGCGCTTAAAGGGCGCTCAGGCTCCGCCGCGGAAAAGAGGGCGCGCTCGTTTTACCGTTCGAGATCAACACCGCGCAAGAAGGGGCGCTGGATGATGCGACCGGGCGCACGAAGGTTCAAGAGGGCGCTTCGTCAGCACGAGCCGGGCATGGCCCGAACGGGTAATTACCTGGTATTACCAGCTGGTATTACTTCCCATTACGTTCTTGCGATTGTGCGATATAGGGTCCGAGCGTAGTTTTGGGACATGACCTACCGTAATCATAAAAACCAAACAGACAGCCGGCCCTTCGCATCAGCGAAGTTCCAACGTAACGTTACTAAAGTCAACCGTGGTCATCGCATTTATGGTGGCTGCTCTGGCCATGAGTGCGGTGGCGGGCGAACTGCCCGAAGCGCCTAGCAGTTCGCTTCGGATCTACGCAGCCATGACTCCGGTTGCCGTGGCGTCTGCCGCGCCGAATTCCGTTCAGAAGGTGGCTGAAACGCATACATTCGATAAGAAATTCGTGAGCCTGGCGATCATTTCCAGTGGCAGCACTTTCGCCGATTCTTATACCACGCTGTTTGCTCGCGAGAATTGGCTGGCCCACAAGCAGGGCGTCTGCAATATTGAAGTTCAGTCCGCTTACCTATACGGAACTCACCCCACGGTTGGGCGGGCGTATGCCGTCGCTTCAGCGAAGAGCGCTGGAGCTATCTTCGCTGCCTATTATCTGCGCAAGCATCACAGCCGCTTCTGGAGTGCTCCGTTGATCGCTAATTCGATGATCAGCTTGGAAGGGGTAACGCAGAACATGATTGAGTGCAACTAGCAGCATGTCTTTCAAGATTTCATCGAACGAGGATCCGCCACAACGTATTTGACCGCACGATGCAGGTTGTTTCACTGGACAACAAGCGTTACAGGGAGCGAGTGTTGCAGATTGCCTGAAGTGCCGGTAACCGTGACGGTATAGGTTCCAGGCGAGGTACCGGTTTGAGGAGTCGGGGTCTGAGAGGTCGGCGCGATACCCGTACCGCCGGCGCATCCGGTCATCAAGATCAAAGCGATTGCCAACAGCGCCGAATGAATGCGCAGGCGAGTTTTCCTCTTCCGGCCCGTTGATCCGATCAGCAAAATTCCACATAAACCGATCACTTGCGATTGAATCCAAACTGCATACATCGGAGATCTTCTTGACCCGCCCGGAGTCACCTCGGCAACCGTTGCAGTCGTCGAAATCGAAAGCGTTGAGGTCGCGTTGTTGGCGCCCGGCGTCACCGCGGCGGGCGACAGGGTGCAGGATGCTTGCGCCGGCAGCCCGCTGCAGGTCAACTTCACAGCGCTTACGAATGCTCCGCCGATCGGTGACACCGTCAGTTTGTAACTTGCCGCCGAGCCTGGTTGGACGGTGTCGCTGTTGGGAGAACCAGCGAGGTTGAAGTCCGCGCCAGTGCCGGTGATGTTCACCACTTGCGGGCTTCCCTGCGCGTTGTCACTGAAGGTGAGACTTCCAGTCCGCGTGCCAGAGGCTGTGGGCGTGAATGTCACGTTGATTGTGCAGCTCGAGTTCGCCGCCAGGGTAGAGGGACAGTTGTTGGCTTGAGCGAAGTCTCCGATGATTTGGATCGCGTTGAGGTTCAATGTAGAGTTGCCTGCATTGCTGAGCGTGACCGCTTGTGTGGTGCTGGAAGTTTTCACCGGCTGCGCGGAGAAGGCCAGATTCGCGGGCGCGAGTGCAACCACAGGAGCGGGAGGCGCTGGACCACTTCCAATAAGGTTCGCAGTTTGCGGACTGCCCTGACCATTGTTACTGACAGCCAGCGTGCCGGTGCGCGTTCCGAAAGTTGTAGGCGTGAATGTGACATTGATTGTGCAACTCGAGCCAGCGGTTAAAGTGGATGGACAGTTATTGACCTGAGCGAAGTCACCCGTCACTTGAATGCTGGTGATGTCTAACGTTTGGTTGCCGCCATTGGTGAGTGTAATGGCTTGCGCGGCGCTGGTGGTTCCAAGCGATTGCGTCGGAAACGTCAGGCTTTGAGGAGCAATGACTGCAAGCGGACCGTTGCCGACACCAGTCAAGTTGATGACATGAGGCGCTCCCGCGGCGTTATCCTGAATCACGATCGAGCCAGAGCGCGTTCCTGCGTTAGTGGGAGTAAAGGTCACAGAAAAAGTACAGCTTCCCGCGGCGGATACGCTGGTTCCACAAGTATCCGATTCCGCGAAGTCTCCGTTCGGCGTAATCGATGAAATCCCTAGCGGCGAACTACCCATATTGCGAAGGAGAACGGTTTGCGCTGGACTTGTCGCGCCCACCGACTGCGCCGCAAATTGCAAGGAAGTGGGACTCAGCGATACGGATGGCGCCGAATTCGGCCCAATCTTCATGACGAATGCGTCAGTCCCACCTCCCAGCACATTTTGGAATGACCCTTGAGTCGTCGGCAGGTCGGTCGAGTCCGTTGAACCGGCAATATAGATGTTGCCATTGGAATCGAGAGCGATGCCAGCGGCAAACTCATCCGCACTTGCGCCCAGGTAAGTCGCAAATAATTGCGTGCTCGCCAGCGGATCGATCTCTATCAGCAAGAGATCGCTGCCGTTCGAATAAGGTTCGATCCCGTTGACAATCCCAAACGAGCTACTCGATGTAGAGGACAGCACGTAGGCGTCATTATTAGAGTCGAGCGCGATGGCGCGCGGGGTGGCGTTGTTGTTTGGCCCTAGGAAAGTTGAATATGCCAACGTCGATCCTGTAGGATCGAACTTGGTGACAAAAGCATAGTCGCAGGCAAATTGAGATACGGTTGGGTTGCAGATTGTCGTGGATGTAACAGGAAAGGTGCCATCGCTAAAGGCGATCCCGGCGACATATGCAGAACCCGAAGCATCCACTGCGATGGCGTCAGCCTCAGTTAGCGCCGCGCTTGATTCATAAAAATACGTCGAATAATCCAAGGTCCCCGAACTGCTGAATTTGCTCACAAAGGCGACTATGGGATTCGTTTGTTGAGTCGAGTCAATCGCTAAATATGCGGATTGCGTAGTCGGAAAATTATAAGTATTTGTAACCCCGGCGAGGTAAGCATCTCCGTTCGCATCTACGGCGATGCTATTTATGGCACTATATGGGGAAGTCCAGCAGGGAGTGCCTCCGCAGTTGTACGCCACATTTGTGTTACCCGCAAAATAGGTGGAGTACGCCAGGTAGGATCCATCGGGGCTGAATTTAGTAAGAAATCCATAGTTGCCAAAGAGTCCGTCCTGGTTTGGCTGCGCGGTTGCCTGGTAGGCATTGGCTACAGGAAAGTTTGTGGACGATGTATTGCCAGCAATCAGCACGCTTCCCAAGCTGTCGATTGCGATGCTCGCGGGCAAGTCCGAACCATTTCCCCCGAAATAGGTTGAGTACAACAGTGAAGAACCGTCGGCAGAAATCCTGGTTAAAAAGCCATTGAAAGTTCCGGGATACGTGCCCTGATATGGATTTACTAAAGGAAAATCGCTCGACGCGGTGCTGCCCGTCACATACACTTCGTTGGCACTGTCGAGCACGAGGGCATATCCGTAATCCTGATTGTTGCCGCCGATATAATCCGCATATACAAGGTTCGACCCGGTGGAGTCTAGTTTGGCAACAAATACGTGGGTGTTGCCGGCGGCAAGAGATCCTGGAGCGGCCAGGGGGAAGTCGGTCGAATCGGTATACCCGGCGACGTAAACGCTGCCCGCCGTGTCCACGGCAATGCCCGCAGGCTCGTCGTCGCCGCTTCCCCCCAGATAGGTGGAGTAAACGAGTACGGGATCGATAACCAGGGGCTTACTCGAATCGTATTGACTAACACGGAAGGCAACGTGCGTCGAATCGTTCATGACGTAGGTACCCAATATCGGCACGCGTGCTCCGCCGGATTCCTGGTAGATGACTGGACTTTGGAAATGAACCTCGCCACCGCCGGTCTGAAGTACTAGATTTCCTTCTGCGTCAAGCGTTGTCTGAGCGACTCCCGTGAGTTCAAATTGAATCTGGTTAGGATTTGCGCCCGGAGAAATCGCAAAGTCATATTCCAATTGCTGATGGCTTCCGTAATAAACCAGATCAATGCCGGGATATACATTCTTGTAACGAATTCTGGAATAGGTTGGAACGCCGGTGTGCCACTTGGTGGGATCGCGTCCGATGAAGTAATTAACTTTGCCGGGCAGCAAATCCTCGCCCACAATGGCTGGGTTCTGGGCTGCTCCCAGGAGTTTGAACTGTAATGTTGTGCTTGCGGACGGCTGGGAACCGGGGGTCGCAGCTGGCGTTTGCGTCTTTTGAGCTTGGCTCGGGTGCAAGGAAAGAACCATTGCGCCGGAGGTCAGAAAAGCCTTGTACCCTTTGCCCCGGGCGAGGAATTTAACTTGTGCGTCAGTCTGGCCGCGATTTGCCTCAAAGATAATTGGTGACGAATAGTTCGCGTAAGCTCGTGGAACCTGACTCACAACGCCGGCGGACTCAGCCGGAGCGTAGTACTGCTGCTGCGCTGAACATAATGCTGCGGTCAACAAGAACAATTTTCTGACGTGATTTCTAAGGCGCATTCTATGTCCTCGAGTCCAACAGGCGTCTTACCCGCATCGAATAACGGATTCGCAGATTGCGACGTCTTGCGTCCGAAGCGGCAATGTTGCCCCGCACCAGAATGATCGTTGCGAAGGGCACATTTGGGGGACCTCTGGCTATCGTTGCCAGTGCACGACTAACGCCAGACTAAACATCGACAGAGTAATCTAACTAAGGTGAAGATGGCGCATGAGTTATCCATCGAATGATGGTGAGTAATAGTTTCCGTATTGCAATCGAAGTAACTGTTTTCTGGAATACTGTCTTGTGCTGAAACATCGCGGAGGCTGGCGAGGAACAGTCTGCCTGACAAGGCCTGTGTACCCCTCGGATGTAGGCGACGGGCTAGCATCACCAAAGAGCCGTGTGAACGCCACCGGCTTCAGAGGAATGCTCAACCGGAATACTCAACTGCTTCAGAATGCAGTAAGGGGGAAACCAGCCCGTGCGCAAGCGCTAGGCTGGGTAGTAATGAGTGCAGCTCGGTTCCAGTGACCGAGGCTTGTTTATAATCTCTTTGTTCTCAATTCGCCGTATCGCCGCTTGGCATCTCAGCGTTTTCCAACTTAGCCAGTTCGATTGCCAACCAGTTTTCCAGCAAGTTGCGATCGTCCTCGGGAATAAATGAAAAGCGCACCCCGGCGCGCCCCGTGTCATTCGCGTTTACAATTTTTCCCGCAGCGTGAATCATGCCGGCGCTTCCGGGAAGGGAAAATTGCGTTAACATCTCGCGATTGACTGGCAGAGGCTGAGCACATTGCAGAGCCAGCCCACCTACGCTCAGATCGCTGATTCTTGCTTGAATTTCTCCGAACTCCGCGACCCTTGCCGCTACTGCAATATCGACTGGAACTCGAGCCGCCCTTCTGCGGTTTTGCAGCATGGTTCCGTACGCAGCCCGCATACATCGCCGGGCCTGCTCGGCATCGGTCGGCTTGTAAATCATGAAGTTAGCACCCACGAGAAGTGCGTGGGTTTCTGTATGCCCATCGACCATGGCAACGATAATGGAATTGCTATTCGGAGATGACTTACGAGTCGCCCTCACGATCCGGGAGGGATCGAACTCGCCATCCCAATCCACAATCACAGCATCCAGCCGGCGATGGGTGACTGCGTCCAGGGCCGAATTCAATTCTTTACAAACCTCGGTTTCGATCGCGAAGCTTTCGAGAATCTGATTCATTACGGACATTACTTGCGTGTCGTGAGTAAAGAGAAGGCCGTCGAGTTGAACATATTCTTTCATAAGATCACTCAAAAACTGTGGCACGTTGCCGACCAAACCATGTGAATGCCCCAATATCTTGGCGTTCCGTCGTTTGTCGAAGGCGAAAATGAGTTCCTGAAGTCTCTGTGTGCTTTAGTTTTGGAATAGTGTTTTCTGAATGGACGCTTTCGAAGCACCAGTCCCATGCAATAACATCCCTCCCGACCGAAACGGACAGTTTTGCCGGAAGATATTTGGGGTCTTGTTCGGATTTCGTAACAAAATGTCCAATCGCCCGACCCGATATGTCGGCCAAGTGCGCATCGGCGCTTGTTTGCAACAAGGACTTTCCGGTTTTCGTAAAGGAACGGGCTTTCGAGCCGTGCCGCATTGCAACCGGCATATAGTTTCTGGTTAGCTGACTCGCGGCACGCTTTAACGTTTCACAAACTGGGGGGCTTTGTGCAGACAAGATTCGCGGCGTTTAGCAAATCGATTCTCGCATACCCCAACCCTTGAACCATCGGGTTGGAGCTACTGATCATGACAAGAGCAGAACAATAAGATTCGTGCGGTCGTGCGCACCTAATTGATGGTTCGTCAGTCTAACAACTTAGCCACATACAAGGCGGGGGAAGCCCTTCGCTCGGGCCGGGCCAGATGAATAAGCTGAACACGTTTAAATTATTAGTAGTCGAAGATGATCCACGAAACCGGGCTTTGATTGTAGAGACACTTTCTGCGGAGGCGTTAGAGATAGTAACCGCGAGTGATCCGGAAGCTGGCTTCGAACTCTTTCTGCAGGCTCAACCCAGAAATGTGGTGCTCGATTTGAACCTGCCGGATAATGTGCTGATGGACCTGCTGGAACGTATGGTTCGAACCGATCCCTCGGTCAACGTGATCCTTATTTCGGATCATTACTCGGCGGATTCTGCGGTTGAGGCCATTCAGCGGGGCGCCTGCGATTATCTGACGCGCCCGATTGACTTCACGAGGCTTCGTGTTCGGATAGCGAGCTTTCTTGCAGAAGCAGAGATACGCCAGAGGACACTGGGTCTGGAGCATGAATTGGTCCAGACCTGTCAATTTAAAGGGATCGTCAGCCGCAGCCCGCTCATGCTTGAAGTATTCGCAAAAATGCGGCGAGTTGCCCCGCATTTCAGAACTGCACTCATTACCGGCGCAACCGGAACAGGCAAGGAGTTGGTGGCGAGAGCCCTGCACGCTCTCAGTCCCGCCCTGCCAGATCGCTTCGTAGTTTGTAACTGCTCGGCCTTGGTCGAAACTTTGGTGGAGAGCGAATTGTTTGGCTTTGTGAAGGGCGCCTTCACCGGCGCTACCCAGGACAAGGCTGGCCTGTTTGAAAGTGCCGACGGGGGCGCCATTTTCCTCGACGAAATCGGAGAACTTTCCCCCGGCGCCCAGGCAAAATTGCTGCGAGTACTGCAAGACCATAAAGTTCGAAGAGTCGGCTCGAATTCACCCCGTAAAGTAGATTTGCGGGTCATCGCAGCCACGAATCGCGACCTGCGAGCCATGGTGCGTGAAGGCAAGTTTCGCGAAGATCTTTATTATCGGCTGGCGATAGTTGAGATTGACTTACCAGCACTCGCCAACCGAAGGGAAGATCTTCCGCTTCTTGAGCGATACTTTCTTGAGAAGTTTGCGGCACAGTATGAGAAACCCATCGCTGGCATTACGAGAAGGGCGCAAAGCCGAATGGCAACCTACCCTTGGCCGGGGAACATCCGAGAGTTAGAGAGCGTGATCGGGAACGCCTGCATGATGACGGATGGCAAGTTCCTGGATATCGCAGACCTACCTCCCAGAATCCAGAATCAATCCAGTGAACAATCGCCGACGGATGAAGCTCTATTTTCTCTTGAAGAGATTTCGCGCCGTCATGTCATGCGCGTATTGGAGCGGGTAGGGGGCAATAAAGCACGCGCTGCGGAGATTCTCGGCGTTGGGCGCGCAACCATCTATCAGCTACTTTCAAGAATGAAGCTTGAAAGCCGGGGCGAAAGTGCATAAAGAGAGCAGGACACAACAACTCCCACCTGTTAACAATTCTGGCTTGTCCTGTAATCCCGCCGGCTGATCCCATTCACGACAAGAATCTGGAACACAATCCAGATTCTAGACACTTGCCCTCCCCACGTCACTTTAAGTACTTATCGGCCATAGCTTCTGGCCAGACATGGTTGGAAACTGAAATGCATAACCGTAGACGAGCAAGGGGGTGACGCTTGACGTCCGATATGGCTTTTGAATGCTTGCTGATCTCTCGGGATCCCGCGGTAGTTTGCCTCATGAACAAACTCCTTGATAACCTCTCCATCTCTACAAAAGTATGTTTGAGTACCTTGAGAGCCTTCGATCAACTCGCGGGCCGCAACACCGATTTAGTAATTGTCGACTGGGACGAAGACTCAGCGGAATTGCTGACCAGCATCCGGAAGTCTAACGGGTGGCGAAAACCGACCGTAGTTGCGGTTTCTCCGGGCGATTATCCCGTTCGCGGTGCCGATATCGTGCTTCCTAAGCCCATCACAGACAGCTCGGGAGAAAAATCTCTGAAGGCCGCGTATTCCAGAATGCTCTACGACCACCGCCGTCACACAAGGTATGCATTGATGAGCAAAGTAACGGTGACGGATGAACGGGGCCGCTCGATCGAAGCGACTATTCTCGATATTGGCGACGGAGGGGTAGGGATAAGCACTAAAGGAGAATTCACGGTTGGCGATGTACTGTGCTTTCGCTTACCACTGCCCAGCGCTGACAGAACGATTTATATTCAAGCCCGTGTTCAGTGGACCCGAGAGTATGGGGCACTGGGGTGTGAGTTCCTTCGCATTCCGCCGGTCGATCTGAATATTCTTTATGACTGGCTCACCCGCAAGAACCAGGTCAAGAAGCCCGTCGCTATGCTCTGAAGTTCACCAGAGACGAGGGTACTTGATAGCTCACAATTGTTTCTCTCAGGTCTTGGACAACTAAATGGTCTCTTGATCACCTGACCGTTCTATCTTCGCCCCCTTGAATATTCGTTTACGAAAGATACAGATTTCCAGCTTGAATACAGTATTCGGCAAGATCGTGTCGTAGATTCTGCACTTGAGCGTGGCATTCCACGTGCACTCGTGGACGCAGTAGTTGACCTCGGGGTCAACTCGTGGTTGGGCGCATAACTCATGGTTGGCTCCATGACCAAACAGAGCGCCGATGGCTTCCCCAAAGCCAACGGCCACAATTGCAGCTCTTGGCGAGCCGACGATTAAGCTTCTCTGCGGGTCAGTTGACCACCAGTGCAATCTGCAAATCGTTCTTGATGAGGGAAACGGAATGCGAAAAGCAACTCTTTGCCGGGCGTTCGGCACAAGCTTTCTCCTGATTGCCGCCTGTGTTGCGCAGCAGGCAGGGATGACTGAACGCCCGCAGTTCGCCTCGGCTTACGGTAAACTTCCTGTGACGTTTGAGATAAATCAGGGTCAGGCCTCTGGGAAAGCTAAGTTCATCGCCCGGGGTCAGGGGTATTCTGCGTTTCTGACTGCGGGTGGAATGGTACTTTCACTGCGGCCGAGCAGAGTCGCGCCATCGCAAGCATCGAGCTCGGCGCCTAACCTTCCGCCGCAGTCGCAAAAAAACACGCTGTTGCAATTTAATCTTTTGGGTGCGGCACAGAACCCCTCAGTTGTCGGTGAAGACCTGCGGCCGGGCCGGGTCAACTACTTCTTCGGGAAAGATCCCAAGCGATGGCATACCAATGTTCCAACCTACGGCAGAGTTCGTTATAAAAACGTCTACCCCGGAATCGACTTGGTCTACCACGGAAACGCTCAACAACTGGAGTACGACTTCGAGGTTTCCAGAGGCAGCAACCCCAATCTGATTCAGTTTGAGATAAACGGCGCCAGTGACGTTCGGCTCGACTCCGATGGCAATCTCACTGTGAGGATCAGTGGCGGCGAGCTCAAGTTTCAGAGTCCAGTCGTCTACCAGACCTCGAACGGATTACATACACCAGTGAGCGGCAAATATGTCGTCAAGGACTCGGCGCACATCGGGTTCGCGATTGACCAGTATGATCCCAGCGAGCCTCTCGTCATCGATCCGGTTTTGATCTACTCAACCTATCTAGGCGGAAGCGGCACCGAGTATGCTACGGGAATTGCGGTTGATGGCAGTGGTAGCGTCTACGTGGGAGGGTATACTGATTCAACAGATTTTACACTTTCGACTCTGGGCTCACCCTCCGTGGGACTCGACCATGTGTTCGTGGTAAAACTTGACCCAACAGGATCGACTCTTGTATACGCCGATTATCTGGGCGGCGAGAATGCGGATTACGGATATGCCCTCGCACTGGATGGCACAGATAACATTTACATAGCCGGCACGACTCAGTCGACCCAGTTTCCCATGGTGACTCCCTTTCAGGGAACAATTCCCGGGGCGAATAGCGCATTTCTCAGTAAGATCTCCCCTGACGGCTCTTCTCTGGTGTATTCAACATACCTGGGCGGCAGCGCCGACGAGGTTGTCGCTGGTGTTGCCGTTGATAGCACGGGAAGTGGCATCGTAGCGGGATACACCACCTCCACCGATTTCCCTGTAGTGAGCGCCTATCAGGCGACTGCCGCTGCCAATGCAGGCGGCATATTTGGCAATTACGGATTTCTTACAAAATTCAGTTCTGATGGAACTTCGTTAGTGTATTCCACCTATTTGGCGGGAGCCTCGAATGTGATCCTTAATTGCGTTAACGAGGTTCAATGTTGGCCTCAGCCTAACAGCTACATCTTCGGACTGGCTCTGGACAGGACCGATAACGTATATGTAGCTGGCAACACAAATACATATGATTTCCCAGTGACGCCCGGCGCGTACCTCAGCACAGATACACTCCCAATGGATGCTACGGTAGGATTCGTGAGTAAGTTCAGCAATGCCGGGGCTCTTCAGTATTCTACTTACTTCTATGAGGCAAGTGGGGCATTGACGGACGTTGACGCTATCGCGGTAGACGGATCTGGCTCCGCGTATATTACTGGCATGGCATTGAGCGATGGGACATTTCCGCTTACGTCGGCGACTATTTGTGATCCACTCGTGTATGGGCAAGGATGTGACTACGGCTTTGTTACCAAGTTTGATCCGACAGGATCGCTGCTTTCGTACTCAACCTACCTCGGGCCCAACAATTACGCCCAACCCACTGCATTGCAGGTTGACGGGGCTGGTGATGCCTATGTGGTGGCGACGACGTGGTCTAACTCCTTTAGTCTTGTCAACCCAATAGAGACTTACACGAATACAGACAACTCTTATGAGGCCATACTGGTAGAACTAAACCCAACGGCCACTGCTGAGCTATCGGCTACATATCTGGATGGATCGCTGGAGTCCTATGCCGCCGGCTTGACGCTGGACCCCGGCGGCAATGCTTTCGTGTTGGGTATGACAGACTCAAGCGACTTTCCAACGACGCAATCATCGGCGCAAGGCGTCTACGGAGGAGGCGGGTTGGATGCGTTTGTGATGAAAGTGGGGCCGAACTCAGCACCGGCAGTTTCCATAAGCCCGGAGTCCGTGCAGTTTGGCACGCAGGATGTTGGTTCATCCAGCCAGCCTCAACTGGCCCTCCTTCGCAACATGGGTAGTTCCGCATTGTCCATTTCCTCCATTTCGACTACAGGAGATTTTACAGAGTCCGACAATTGTGGAACGGGCCTCCCCGCAGCCGATAGTTGCACTTTAACGGTTATTTTCACTCCAACCGCATCAGGATCTCGCTCAGGATCCGTCTTAATTCAAGATGATGCGTCGGGCTCGCCACATACCATCAGCCTGACAGGTGGAGGGTCAGGCCCCGCCGTCGTTCTTAATCGTTCGCGCTTGTCTTTTTCGAGTGTGCAGGCAGGGGGCTCGAGTGCAGCTCAGAGTCTCACGCTGGCGAATACGGGCAACGTTAGTCTAACCATCAATTCTATCCAGATTACTGGAGACTTCGCTCAGACAAACAACTGCTCGGCCGCCGTGCCCGCTGGTTCCAGTTGCACCATAAGCGTAACGTTTACCCCGACGCTCCCCGGTGCTCACGACGGCACTTTGACAATCAATGACAATGCTCCCGGAAATCTTCAGACTCTAAGTCTTACTGGGGTAGGGTCTGACTTTAGTCTGATAAGTTCTAGCGACAGTCAACTCACGAAGCCCGGAACCGCAGTGTTGTATCAACTGACCGTTATCCCCGTCGACGGGCCATTTGTTGGAACTGTAAGACTAAGCTGTCAGGGCCTGCCCACGAATGCAGATTGCAATTTGTCTCCGAGTTCAGTAATCCCGGGCGGAAGCCCTGTAAAAGCGACATTAACAATCACCACCACGGCAAACACTTCACAACTGTCGCCTCTAAACAAACCAACAGCACGTCTTACATACGCACTCTGGCTACAACTACCGGGGATCGGATTAGTCGCGGTAATCTCAGGCAAGCGCAGGAGGGAAGCCCGCATGTCTCGCTTCGTGATTCTGCTTGCACTGCTTGCGTCTTTAATGCTTATGGCTGCCTGCGCTGGTGGCACAGGTACTACGCCACCACACGCGCAGCCGACGATTCAACCCGGCACCTACACGATCATCGTGAAGGGCGTTTCCGGCACATTGCAGCACTCTTTACCCTTGACGCTAACGGTTCAGTGAACGGTTCGTTGCTCGATATGCGGTTAATCCAAAGTGTCAGGACTCGATGTTTGTCGGGCTTTCAATGCCGGCTTGCCCGCAAAACACATCGTGGTGAGTGGACTTGAGCAGGCTAATGCAGCCGAAGCTCGTTAAAGAGAGCCGACTTGTGAACGATAAGATTGAAACCATGAATCCTCCCGCGCGACAATTGACCGTTCTAGCGGTGGATGACTCAACCATATATCGTAAACTGGTTGAGCATTCCCTACCCCGGGAGCGATATAACCTATTGTTTGCGAAGAATGGGCGAGCAGCTCTTGACCTGTTCGCCGAACACCGGCCCGCTGTGGTGATTACCGACTGGGATATGCCTGATATCGGCGGCCTGGAACTATGCCGGCGAATACGTCGCTACTTCCAAGATTTCCACTCTCACCTGATTCTGCTCACAGGCAATACCGACAAAGCTCACGTCATTGAGGGCCTTGCGGCCGGAGCCGACGACTACCTAACCAAGCCTTTTCATTCTGGGGAACTGGTTGCGCGGGTCGAGGTCGGCCGCAGGATCGTTGAACTTCATCGCGAAGTCCAAGCAAAGAATCGCTTGTTAGAAGAGATGGCCTTGACCGATTCGCTTACAGGTTTGCCAAATCGCCGCGCGGTCGATGTTTGGGCGTCACGCCAACTGAGTGCTGCCGCACGGCATCACTTTTCTTTTTGGGTAGTGATGAGTGACTTGGATTTTTTCAAGAAGGTCAACGATGCTTACGGACACGATGCTGGCGATATTGTGCTCAAGACCTTCGCGGATATTCTAAAAGCTCATACTCGCCAGTCCGATATTTGTGCCCGGTTGGGAGGGGAAGAATTTCTCCTGATAATGACCCATGCCAACAAGGAAAATATGAAGCTTGCAGTCGGACGGATAAGCAAGCAATTTGAAAATACGAGTATTTGCGTTGGCGATAAGAACATTCGGGCGACCGCCAGCTTTGGGATCGTCGGATTTCACGGTACCATGCCGCCTGACTGGAATACACTTTTAACTCGTGCCGATACCGCTTTGTATGCAGCCAAGCGCAACGGACGGAACCGAATAGAATTCGAACCCGACGGATCACAATCAGTTTCGGATCTGGAATCCGCGGCACTCGTTGACAATAGTTCGATTTGATTTTGTGTTTGACCATGGCGACGGCTCTCATGCGGCCGGCGTTAGGGAACGGAGACCGCATGGCGACTCAACCAAAGGTAAGGTGACGCGCTTGATGAGCGTTCCATCGATGAGGATTTCTCTTGAGTCGAACCGGCCGGAATGTCTTCCGAGCTTCCGAATAGCCGCGATATAGACTAGATCTTGCCACTGCACAGCCGTTCCGCATATGGAATCGACAGGGTCGTCGCTCATCAACCTGCTCTTGTATCAGGCATTTTAGTTGTCGAGCGATTTGGTACTGGTAATAACCCTCCACAGAAGCAATCCCTCATTGCAACATCGCAGACTCGGCCTTCGCTTCTTTCAGGATGAGGATGTCGGGGTCGGCGTCTTTCCAAAGGGTGAGGAAATCCTGGTACTCTTGGCGAGAGTTTAGTAAGTCGCCTGAGGACTTGTAGGCGCGAGCGAGACCCAAATGAGCCAGCGCTCCGAAGGGATAATTTAGTACAAGGCCCGGCCGGTCGGTCAACTTCCTGAATTCCACTGCCGCCCTTTGACCGTCACCCACCGCCAGGTAGGCTTGTCCCCGAACATAGGCGGGATACAGCGTTGGGACTGCGGTGGATCCAGGATTCGCGAACTCAAGGGGAGTCGCGACACCTAGATCATCGATGGCTTTGGAGGGTCGCGCTTCTCGCAGATCGATCTCCGCGCGAATCGCGGGCAGCCAGTATTTCTGTACAATTGTGCCCTCGGGCCATTGTTTGTCTAGCTCGCGGCAGAGGGCTTTGGCCTGATCGAGGCTTCCCCCTCGAGCTAGAACGACAGCCGTAAGCGTTGCAACATCCTGCCCGCTAGAGAGCTTCTGCGCCTCCGAAATGTATTTCTGTGCCTGGGCAAACTCTCCGACTTCGCTCTCGCGAAGCGCAGCCTGTACCAGATAGCTGGCGGCCCATTCTTTGTTACCATCGCGTTCCATGAGGTTTACAGCCGCGCTCGAAAACTCACGGGCCTGTTCAAAATGTCCGCGGTAGGCCGCAGCATTGGACTGCTCCGAAAGAAGAAGCGACTGAGCTCCGGGCACGTCGGATGAGTGTTGGGCCAACCGCTCCATTTCGCTTTTGTCGTCATGAAGAAAGGCTATCCAATATTGCATTTGCAGTAGCAGATCGGTGTGCAAGTCTCGCCTGCTGGCTTCCGCCAAAACGGCGGAGGCTTCTTGCACCTGGTTCAGAGCGAGCAGACTTGTTGCCAGGTTTGCGTATGTCGCGGCTCTCGAAGGGTCGAGCAGCAGAGCCTTACGAAAGCTTTGCACAGACTGCTCGTAGCGGCCGAGCTCCGCCTGGTCGATGGCCAGGTGATTGTAGGCCCCTGCAGACTCAGGATAATTCTGAACCGCCAAGGCGTAGACTTCTGCCGCCTTTTCCAAATCACCGGTCACATAAGAGTAGTAACGCGCATCAATTGCCTCGCGTTCGGCTTCAGTTACACGATTTCTCAATTCGTAGGCTTTGGTGGCATTCTCACGAGCGAGTTCAGTTTCGCCTAGATTGTGATTAATTGTTGCGAGCGCGCTCTGGGCCATAGCGAAGCTTGGATCCAGTTCGATGGCTTTCTGGAAAATCGGAAGGGACTCGCGATCACCCTTTTTGTCCCATGTGGATAGAGCCAGGCCATAAGCGTTGAGAGCATCAAGGGAAGATGTAGTCGCTTGTTCGAGCGGAGTATCGAACCTCTGCACCGTGGCGAGCGATTCGCCGAGTTCGGCGCGTAGCCGGGATGCCGCTCCGCCTAGACTATCCAAGACTTTTTCCTTGGATGTCGCTGTAACCTGTTCCTCCGCGAGCGTGTTTCCATTGCTGCAATTCACCGCTTTCAAGCCGACGACATACTCGCTGCCCAGACGGCCAATCGCTCCGGCAAGATAGGCCTTGCTGCCGGCACGCTGGCAAAGTTCGCGAGCCAACTCCGGCGTGAGCCTTGTACCCGGCGGCTGAGTCATCTGTTGCAAAGTCTTCGCCACTTGGCTCTCCGTGAGTACATTGAGGAATGGCGATTGCCGTAGGGAAACACTCAGAGCTGTCTTCAACGTGTCATCGAAAACGGAGTCGCCCGTGCTGTTGGCGAAGTCGGAGAGCACGATGGTGTCTTTATGAGATAGTGGTTTGTTTCGACCTGAACGGTAATAAAACCCGCCCCCAACCAGCAGGGCGGTCAACAGAACAGGAAGCAAAATCTTCCAGGCCCGCGCAAGCCGAACCGCAGTGACCTGGCTCCTGGCTATGGCGTTCGAGGTCGCCGCAGGAACGTGTCCGCTCTCGGAGTCCCGCTTGAGGCGCTGCAAATCGGTGCGAATTTCAGACGCGTGCTGGTAACGGAGATTCCGATCTTTTTCCAGACACTTATGGATAATCCGTTCCAAATCGACGGGCAGATCCGGATTCAACCGCACCGGCGACACCGGTGCCCGGTTCAAGATGGATTCGAATACGAGCCCGGTGCTTTCCCCGCGAAAAGGCAGCGTGCCAGTAGCCATCTCGAAGAGCACCGCGCCAAAAGAGAACAGATCTGTGCGTGCGTCCAGTTCCTTGGCTCGCACTTGCTCTGGCGACATGTAGGCAATCGTTCCCAAGGCTGTCCCGGGACTGGTCAGGTGGTCTTCTAGAGTCACCGTCGATTGTGCTGTGGCTGCTGCCGCTTCCGCCTTGCTGCGTACGGGCGTAACCTTTGCCAGGCCAAAATCCAGGACCTTCGCGTGTCCGCGCTTGGTGAGGAAAATGTTTGCAGGCTTGACGTCCCGATGGACAATACCCGCGGAGTGCGCAGCATCGAGGGCATCAGCAATCTCAATGCCCAGCACCAGCACTGTTTCAATCTCCAGTGGACGGCCTGCGATGCGGTGCTTCAACGTTAGGCCGTCCAGAAACTCCATGGCGATAAAGGAATGCCTCTCCTCTTCGCCAATTTCGTAAATCGTGCAGATGTTTGGATGATTCAGCGCTGAGGCTGCCTTGGCTTCGCGTTGAAAGCGGACGAGAGCGTGCGGATCTTTGGCAACATCGTCGGGCAGGAACTTCAGGGCAACGAACCGTCCGAGCCTCACATCCTCCGCTTTATAAACCACACCCATCCCACCACCGCCGAGTTTCTCAACGATGCGGTAATGAGAGATGGTTTGACCGATCATTTAAGCTCATTCTGGCCTGGATGGGGAGCATGGTAGGCCGCCGCCGGGGGCAAGTCAATGCAGCCGCAGAGGTACAGAACAATGTGGATTCAGAGATTCGGCCATGAACATTGGCACGTTCAGGCTCTCGAGTCGCTTGATCCCAAAAAGTAACTACGCCTGCACGCACTCAGGCTATCCCCAACCTATTTACTTCGCCCGCACTCAACCGCCGCCTGTCTCCATTTTGTTCTGGCTGTCTCGCCCTGAGATGGAACCAGTCAGCGACCGCATATTGAGTAGTGCATTTCAGCAACCGATCGTTACATGGAAAGAGAGCGATCGCGCAGGCACTGGGCATGGCCTGTATCACCGCAGCGCGCGCGCTAAGAATTATGCCTGTCTCTTTACGTCGGATCTGAGGTTCAGATTCCGGATCAACCGATGCAAGTACTTGGGGTGAATACCGAGGAGGCCAGCAGCTTCGACGTAATTGCCGTTGGTTTCGTCCAACGCCGTCCGAACGAGCTGTTTTTTCGTCTGGCTTAGAGTGTTGTGGTATCGCGCGGCGGCCAGCCCCGCCGATTGTTCCTCCAGCAGCGGGTCTGGCAAGTCGTCCGAGAGAATTTCGTCAGTTAGTCCCAGCACGATCGCATGTTCGATGGCGTTTTCTAATTCACGAATGTTCCCTGGCCAACTGTATTTCATCAACAACTCGCGCGCCTCTGCAGCGATTCCTTTGAAACTACGGTGGCACTTCTCCGCATATTTATTCGCGAAATAAAGAGCCAGCAAGGGAATATCCTCGCGATGCTCGCGCAGTGGAGGCATAACTATGGAAACCACATTCAGCCTATAATAAAGGTCCTGCCGGAACTCCCCTGCCTTGATTGCCTCCTCCAGGTTCTTGTTCGTCGCCGCGAGAACCCTGGCATTAAACGGCAGCAAGCGATTTCCACCGAGCCGTTCAAATTCACGCTGCTGCAATACCCGCAAGAGCTTGGCCTGTAATAACGGAGCGAGTTCCCCGATTTCGTCGAGGAACAGCGTACCGTCTCCGGCTATCTCGAACTTGCCCTTCTTTGTCGCGACCGCGCCAGTGAAAGCCCCCTTTTCATGGCCAAAGAGTTCGCTCTCCAGCAAAGCCTCCGGGATGGCGGCACAATTGACGGCGATGAACGGTTTCTCGAGCCGCTCGCTGTTGGTGTGGATGGCGCGAGCCACGAGTTCCTTGCCGGTTCCACTTTCGCCGCGAATGAGCACGGTGGAATCACCCCTCGCCACTCGCCCGATGAACTCAATCACGCGCCGCATCGGTCTGCTTTCCCCGATAAGAGAGCGGTCGGCTCTTGCCTCTGCCTGGAGACGCTGGTTCTCCGCCTTCAAGCCATCCAGCTTTGACAGATTCTCTAGCGTGATTGCGACGATGCGGGCAACCGCGCTGAGGAAGTAGGCGTGGTCTTCTCCGAACGCGAGGGAGGTGGAGGGCGAGCTCAGATAGATCACGCCGAGGACTCTCTCCACTGCCATCAAGGGCACACACAACACATGCTGGGCCGAAGGAGTTTCGGCAACTTCCGCAACCACGGCGCAGTGTTCCCACATCGCCTGCTGCACTAACTCGTCCCGGAAAACCACGTCCTGCGGAGCGAAATCCTTTCTGGTCCACTTACAGGGCGGAATGGGCCGCTCACTCGCGCTCGGCTGAAGCAGAATTGCAGCCCCCGAAGCTGGGATCACTTCGCAAATAAGTTCCAGCAATTCGCTCTGTAACGCTTGTACGTCGCGCGTGGAATTGATCATGTTCGCGATCTTGAAAAATGCCGTCAGATCGCGCGCCATTCGACCTACCCACGAGTCACCAGTCGGCAATCCGGAGCGATCAAGGGACATCGTTCTCAGTTCGGCAGTGCCGGAGCGCGACGACACTTGGCCGGTCTGCTCATCAGGGCCGGTGAAGAACAAAAATTCGCTGTTGCCGATACGAATCCGGTCTCCGTGCTGGATGGTCTGGCGGCTCACGCGCGCTCCGTTGACGAAGGTCCCGTTGTGACTGTCGAGATCGGCAACCTCAAAAACATCGGCAGAGAGCTCACTCACCGAGCAATGTTTTCGTGAAACTGCAGGGTCGCCCACCTCCAGTTGGTTGGAGGGATCCCTACCCAGAATCAGCGGGCGATCCTTTACCACCCGAACAAATTCCTTGGGGAATCCGGAAACCGAAATCAGCCTTGGGTTGCTCAACTCGTTCTCCGGTTGTCCAGTGTAGTCGAAATAGCAGGAGGAGCGACGGCGAATCGATTTGTTTCTGCGGAACCAAAAGGCTACTCGTGGGTACCCGTTCAACTACCACTTGGCCCGACCAACATGAGAATGCCGGCCTCAAGTTGTTGAAAAACCGTGAACGTGGATCAGGAGAAACGCTCAACTTGGGCTTGGCACGACGCATGCAATATCTAGAAGCGTCACAGCAAGCATCCACCGATAACGCGGACGAGCTTGAGTGACAAATTCAGTTTGGGTTCCACTGCGAGGAGCCCCAAGGAGGATGTTATGAAACGCAACGTTATCGGGATCCTGTCGCTGGCAGTGTTGTCGCTGATGTTGAACGCCGCCGCCCAAGCTCAATCTGTCGCCAAAGCTAATGTGCCCTTCGCCTTCAGTGTAGGCTCGGCGCAGCTTCCCGCTGGCACTTACGTAATCAGCGCTGCCGGCGAAAGCGCAATCCAGATCCGGAACGATCAGGGCAGCGCGAGCGCCTTGTCGTTGGTCAGGGCCAACTATCAAAGCAACACTGGCGCCAAGCTGGTCTTCCACCATGTGGGTGGCCAGTATTTCCTGTCGGAAATCTGGAGAGGCGGGGGCTCTAACGGTATGGTGATCACGCCTTCCAAACAGGAGAAGAGCCTGGAGAAGGAAATGCGGCTCGCCACTGGCGAATCGAAAAACAAGGACGTCTTGATTGCTCTTAACTGAAGCACGAGTAAACAAACGAATAGCCGGACGCGAGCTTCCCGGCTATTCGTTTTTTGCTTGTAACCCACCTCGCGAGAAATGGTCCGTGCAACCCTGATCAACGACGCGAAATAAACCTCCTGCTCTCCTGGAATCCGCCTGGTGGGCCCGTGTCGGTTGAGACAGCTGAGCGGTATTCGTCTGCAATTAGAGGACTCCGCCATGTGGTAAAAGATAAACTCGAGTTGGAGGGCATCTAAGGTTGGTCAGACCCAGAAACCGGCTTGTCGTTCCTAAACCTTTCGGTATACGCTTTAGTACTCACCTGCGACTCCAACACAACGACGTCGCCTGATCGGCGCATGAAGGAAATAGCCACCACCGACGACCTCGAACGTTTCCGGGCTGGCGCGGCAAGGTACGCCGCCTACATGGAGACGCCGGAAGGCCAGTTGCGCCTCGACCTCGCTTTTTCCAACTTGCAGGACTTCCTCCCGCAGGCCGCGGAGCCTTTGCTCGCTCTGGATATTGGGTGCGGTACCGGCGCCATCGCGGTGCGCCTGGCGCGACTCGGTTTTCAGGTTACGCTGCTGGATGCGTCATTAGCCATGCTGGAGTTTGCGAAGCGTACCGCGGAGGAAGCAGGAGTTGGGGAGAGGATCGTGCTGAAATACGGCGATGCCACCAGATTAGAAAACTTTATCGAGACCGGATCGTTTGATCTAATTCTTTGCCACAATATCCTCGAATATGTTGACGATCCAAGCGCTGTACTGCGCAGTGCGGCTCGCGGCTTGCGAAATCCGTCCAGCATAATTTCGATACTGGTGCGTAACCGGGCAGGTGAGGTGTTAAAGGCGGCGATAAAAAATGGCGACGTGGACGCGACCGAACACAATCTTACCGCCGAGTGGGGAGATGAGTCTCTCTACGGTGGAAGAGTGCGGCTGTTTACGGCGGAGATCCTGAAGGCGATGCTGCTCGAATCGTCACTCGCGGTAACCGCGGAGCGTGGCATACGAGTCGTGTCGGATTACTTGCCGAGGAAGCGGCCACAAAAGGATGAGTACGAGCGGGTTCTGGAGCTGGAGTACAAGCTAAGCCGGCGACCGGAGTTCGCCGCAGTTGCCCGATACACGCAATGCCTGGCACATCGCGTATATCCGGATGGCGCTGCCCGGTCATGAAAGACGCGTCATGGACAATATTACGGCCCAGTCTTCTTCGTCCGGATCGCAAATGACGCCTGGAGACGGCGTTGCGATCGGGCTCGGACTGACGAATGAGTGTAATCTCGCCTGCGCCTTCTGCTACCGCGATCCAACTCGAACTGATCGTCTTTCGCTGGATCACGTAAAGGCCATCATGGAACGCCTGCCTGTGGTTTCGGTGAATCTCGGCACCGGTGAGAACGGCATGCATCCCAACTTCCAGACCATACTGACCTATCTACGAACGAAACCGGTCAAACTCACTATCACCTCCAATGGCCATAGTATTGCGGTCCTGGAAGATAAAGAACTGCGAGCGTTCCACGACATCGAGTTCTCTCTCGACTACTCGACGCAAGCGGAACAGGATGCCCAGCGCGGCCAAGGCAATTGGGCACTTATCCACCAACAGGCGGAACGGTGCTTCAGGCTCGGCATTCCCCTGACCATCGTCACTGTGATGATGAAGCCGAACTGCTTTCGTCTGGCGGAGGTTGCGCGAGTGGCCAAACAATTTGGCGCTCCTTTGCGCGTGAATGTTTATCAAGCGGTGCGATCGGACCTTTATGCGCTGAGCTACGAAGAATATTGGGAGGGCTTCCGGCGTCTGTTTGATGAGACCGACGTCATCGCGATTGGCGAGCCGTTGGTTCGCGCGATGGCGGGACTGCCACCGCTCCGAGGCGGTTGTGGCGTGAGCACCGTTCGAGTGACACCGCGTGCTACCACACAGCCTTGCGTGTATTGGCCAGGATCTGGGGAGCCACTGTCAGACTTGATCTCCGAGGGGGTGAACATTTTGACCTCCGCACCTTTCGCGCAGGCACGGATGCTTCCTGAAACCTGCACGCGGTGCGAGTTCCGCGAATCGTGCCACGGCGGGTGTGCCGGGCGCCGACGCCTGCAGGGCGCACTGCTGCAGCCGGATTGCTATTGCCCGATCATTCGAGGTGAGCACCGACGGCTTGAGATTCGCATGGCTGCAAATCGCGATCTCCCAAAGCTGGGCAGCTCCTGTACTACCGTTGTGATTGCACGGTAGGCTGCTTTGTGAGAACGACGTCAGTTCTCTGAAGCAGCCTGTCCGTTGTTTATTGGGCGGCCATCCACTTGTCCGAACCTGTCACCTTAACTGCCAGGTCCGAAATAAAGATGTGCAAAGGCTTGCCATCCGCCGTGCCCTTATGCTCGGTTGAGATCAGGATTGGACCTGCCTTTTTATAGCCTGCCCAGGTTGCGATGACGAGATGCGGCTTTTTGGGCCCGCTACGCTTGTAAACAAACTGGATGACCCGATTGTCTTTGCCAACATAGAGGTCCCACGTGTCACCGGGTGTATAACCGCCGGCTTCCGTGGGATACTTCACGGAAATCAGCTCGGCTGAGCCGGTGCCGATCGGCAGTCTCTTCATACCTTCATCGGTGACGGTCGCGCTCTTATCCCAGTATGCGTGAAAGACAAACAATAGCCAATAATTGTCATTGACGAAGGAAGGCTCGATTTCATTCTTTACCTGGTCGGATTGACTATCGAGGTGCAAGCTGTCGTACGAAACCTTGACCGGCTTGCCGTCTTTATCAGTTCCTTCGTAGCTGATTTTGCCCGTCTTAGGCTCCCACTCCCACTTGTGCGCAGCTTTGAAGAGTCCGGTAATTTCACCATTCCAGGTGTAACGGATGGCGTCAATCTGGTTCCATGAATCGACACCATAGGACTTGGCAATCTGTTCGAGAATTGGCGCGCGTTCTTGCGCCCAGGAAGCGGCAGCAAATATCAGCATTCCACTAAGCAGGAGACCCCTCAGGGTGAAACGGAAAACATTTCTCATAGAGTCGCTCCTCGGTGAATTTAACGAATGCCATGTAGGATGACGGCGTAAGGCTCCCGGATACATATGATTTTTTCGGCCCGGCGTGGCCGGTATCATTTACTCCGTTAAGTACCGCGGAGGGTTCGACTGACGGATCCGGCGAAAGACGATAATCGCCGCAGTGACTATCAAGCATCCGTATTCCAGCAGCATTACCCAGCCCGGAAGTGCTCCCCAGGGATGTCCCAAGGAGCGCAAGTGCCATTGGACGTATGTTGGGATAATGCACACCGTCCAGACAGCAAGCAGCAGCGTCGAGGGCGCCGTTAAAAATGGCAGCAGCCAGAGAAGATACCAGGGGAATATGGCGGGCGCGAACAAAAGAGACGCTGCCATGGGCCACGCAAATACCTCGCAAGAAAATGTCTCCGGAGACCATTCAGGCCTTGCGCGCCTTAGCCATGTTGCTGTCGCCAACCCGGCGAGCACCGCTAATCCAACCACCCACCATGCGGGAGCGAATCCAGCAAGTGCCGCAAAAACGGGACCATTAAAACGGAAATTCTGCACATAAACACCGAGCGAGCCGATGGGATAGTGGGGCTGCTTAAAAAAGGAACGATTAAGAAACGGGAGATACAGGAGTCCGCCTACGGCTGTCGCCAGCGCCGCGTCGCGAATGCGAACCCGCTTCCAGTAAAGAGGCAGGAGTACGATTGGCAGAAATTTCACAGTTATAGCGAGCCCGAGGGCGACGGCCGCTGTTGCGCGACATCGGCGCAACAGTGCGGCGGCCGACGCCAACACCAATAGCGTCCCCACAATGTCGATGTGACCGCTTCCTGCCACCTCGATAGCCAACAACGGATTCCAAGCGTACGCCAGAACCAGATGCATACCCTGCCGACGAGCGCGCAAGACATCGAGCAACACGAGAACTATGGCCAGATCACAAACTACAAATGCTACTTTCAGTGCAAATGTAGATTCGTGAATGGCAGTCACGGCGCGGAAGAATAGCTGCGCCCCCGGTGGATATGGGCTCGATAGATCCGGATTGTTCAAGCTGTGTGTTTCCGGGGTATGCAAACGCTTCACGGCAGGATCGCTGGGAACAACAAGATAAGGATTGTAGCCGAGCCGCTGCAGGCGGCCATCCCAGACGTATCGATGGATATCGTCATCGGAGCTGGGCGGCAGCCGAAGAAATTCAATGTGCCAGACAGCAGCCAGAATGAGGCCAATGACGACCATGCGCCGTGGGAATGTTGATGTGGCAAAAAACTCGCGAATCGCTAAGAGGTATGCGATTCCCGCAACCGCCAAGGCAGCCATGAAGTACGGTCCGCCTCTATCGCCAAAGTGGCGTGAGCAGATTGTTAATGCCAAGCACAAGGTGGCACCGAGCAGGTACACCCTCCACTCCGGGCTGATCTTAAGAGAGGCGATCTTCACAATTCTTCCCTGCCCGCGCGACGGGGGCCAGGGTGAGAGCTTGCCCGAAAGCCTGGCTGAGAATGCTCCGCCAGAAGGTTCCACTCTTTGAGCCACGCGGCTGTCCGCGGCGCCCTTGCCGGATCCAGACGCAACTCCTCTGCCAAGCGAGTCAGGTCGTCGACTACATCAATATCGTAAAACGGATGTGCGAAGCCTACAGATAACTGCAGATCTCGTGCGCGCGCCAGAAGTCTTTCCAGCGCCGTGCTCGTGCTCATGCCCTCATTTGCGAAAAGTGTAGGATGAGAAGCCTTTGCACCGACGAGATAATAGCCTCCATCGTGCGTTGGTCCTACGACTACGTCATGTGCGGCCAGCGTTCCGAATGCCTGTTCGAGAACAAACCGCGGGAGGTGTGGGCTGTCGCTGTTGAAGGCAATGACACGTCGTTGATGCGCGTCTCTTGGATGACGTTCTGTGAAATGCGCAAATACCGAAGTGAGGCCCGGGGCCAGACCCTCGCCTTGCTGAGCAACTACGTTGGCTTCACCACCGGCCAATTGCGCCAGCTCGTTTACGTCAGAGTCCGGGCACATGATGGCAACTTCCACATCGCTCAATGACCGCGCCAGAGCCAGCGTGTCGTCCAGCAGACAGCAATAGAAAGCAGTAATGGCCTCGGGAGAAAGGCTGGGAGCCAGACGGGTCTTGACCGCGCCCGGCCTGGGTGCTTTCGCCATGATCACCAGCACACGCTCACGGTCGCGCGACGGCTCTACAATCTGGCTGGATGCTTCAACGATCGTCATGTCTGCCAGGCCAGTATCGTGTACGCGTGCGGGCGAACGCAATTGCGATGACCGCTAGAATGGCAAATATGGCCAGATACACAAGAATGCCCTTGCCAGTCTTCGGCGTCCACATCAATAGAACAAATCCGAAAACGCCGCAGGTCGCCTTGGTTATCCGCAAGAGTGCTTTCTTGGTTTCGTCGGTCATTCTCATAGAGCGCCGGGTTCTACACAGCACCTACGCTGGCGGTGGTACCCCGGCTTTTCGCCGCCGGAAATAATATCGCACGATTAAGCTAAGAATGAACCAACCCGCGCCGACCGTGCCCTTCAGCGTGCCGCTAATCTTCGATTTACCGATGCGGGGGTAATAGCTGACCGGGACTTCAACTACGCGGAATCCGCCGAGAGCGCCTTTAAGGAGCATCTCAACCGCCCAGCCATAGGTGGTCTCCTCAAGGGCAAGCGAGCGTAGTACATCTGCGCGGGCGGCGCGAAATGGACCGAGATCAGTGATTTCTAGTCTATACAGAAGTCTGATCAGGGCAGCGGCGAGACGATTCCCAAACACCTGATGCCAGGGCAACGCCTCAGCAGAGTTCTGCGAATGCAGGCGGGAACCCAGCGTGATGTCTGCGCGCCCTTCAAGGATCGGTGCTAATAGAATCGGCAATTCAGAGGGGCGATCGCTGTAGTCGCCATCGAGGAAAACAACCACATCAGGAGAATTTGCCGTGGCCAGACCCGTAAGGCACGCTCGCCCATACCCGCGGCGCGGTTCCTGCACCACGCGGGCTCCGATTCTTGCAGCGATCTCGGGCGTACCGTCATTCGAGTTGCTATCGACAACGATGACCTCCATCATGAGACCGGACGGCAAGTCCGCTAAAACGCGCTCAATCGCTCCAGCTTCATTATGGGTGGGGATGATGACGGAAACTCGCACGCGAAGGTTGTTCAAGCGATCTTATTCCGAATGGGCTAGGCCCAATCACCACTCCATCACCACAGAAGAGGAGATGGCCACTTCTGCGCCAGCCACGCATCGACGCCCCATTTGCGGCCTGCGCTTCCGATTGCCAGTCCAAGCGATGCCATCACCGGAACCAGCAGTTCCCAAATCCACGAGGTGCCCAACTCCGAAATCCAAAGGCTGCCGAGATACAGAAACGCCACAAATGCGACCGGCCGGGTCAGCAGGCCGATGACCAGCAGGATACCGAGAGAGATCTCGGTAACGGCCTGCATGGGAGCCGCCATCGCGGCGTGGCTTGCCGCCAGAGCCATCACCGCCTTCCATGCAGCCGGTGCATGATCGTGCTCAATGTAGTAGTTGATCAGGCCTGCGTAGCCTGCAGGTGTGTATAGGCCTTTCCCGAGATTCTCGAAGAAGACCCACACAAACATCGCGCCGATCGTCAGGCGCACAATTGCCAGACCACTCGCGGCTTGCGGTTGGCGGGTTCCTGCGTTCACGCCACTTTGAGGAGAGGTTGCATTCGTCGTCATTTATGAACCTCGTGTCATGGGATGCTACACCGGAGTGAAAAGATACGATAGTCCTAAATGTCGATCCAACGAGGCCAAACCGTCAGTTTCAGCAGTTAAAACGAACCATAGATTCAGACCTTTCAAACGGCAGATCGCAAGTCTTGTCAATTTGCAGACTGACCGGCCATTCATCTTTATGCAACCGACCAGTGATGGAGGTCTTGTGCCGTGGGTTTAACTCAAGCTCGAAGCGGGTTGCGGAGGTCTCAGCCCGATTCGCTGCAGCCAAATGTATCCAAAACTATGATGGCGGCGTCTGTCTCAGATTGCATACTCCCGGAAAGAGAGAAAATACCCAAGGGGAGCGTACAAAGACATAAGCTCAATGAACCGTCGAAAATTTTATTAGAACCTCTTGAGTTGACACGCATCCATAAGTTTTGATCGGTCGCGCTGCTGGGGACCACGGTCGTTGATTCATAACACCAGGAAATTCGCTTCGCAGTCACGGGCGCCAGCAAAATCACGGGAGACAACATGAGGAAGGTCCAGAAACGCTATCTTTTGATTGGCGGGGGGCTTGGCTTGATCGCGCTCGCTCTGATTGCTGGAGCCGTTCGGCCTTATCAACATGCCAGCGGAGCGCCGGCAATCATTCCCGACGTTGAAGTGGCGCAGGTTCAGAAACAAGATGTTCCAATTTATGGAGAGTGGATTGGCACGCTTGACGGTCTTGTCGATGCAGACGTCCGGGCGGAGGTCACCGGCTACCTGCAAATGCAAGGCTACCAGGAGGGCGCCTTTGTTGAGAAAGGCCAGCTTCTTTTCCAGATCGATCCGCGGCCGTTCCAGGCGGCGCTTGATCAGGCTGAAGGCCAACTTGCTCAAGCCAAGGCCGCACTCGCCAACGCCGAAGCGGTTCAGCGTCGAACCGAACTTGACGTCCAGCGTTACAGGCCCCTGGCAGAGCAACAGGCAGCAAGCCAGCAAGATCTCGACAATTCTGTTCAGAATAATCTCGCCGCGATTGCAACTGTAGAAACCGCCAAAGCACAGATCAAGACTTATGAGGCAGCCGTCGAGACAGCGAAGATCAATCTGGACTTTACTCACCTCGTTGCGCCCATCGATGGCATCGCCGGACAAGCCCAACTGCAGGTGGGGGCCCTGGTGACGCCCGGAAGCGGGATCGTCACATCCGTTTCCACCGTGGACCCGATCAAGGTCTATTTCACGGTGGGAGAGCCTCAGTATCTGGCCTGGCGACAACGTTTTCCCACGGAGGCGAGCCGCCTACAAGCCGATAAGGAACTACGTCTTCAACTTATTTTGGCGGATGGATCAACCTATCCATACCCAGGGAAGTTTTATTTCGCCGACCGGCAGGTCGATGAGAGCACCGGCGCGATTCGACTCGCGGGACTCTTCCCCAACCCAAACAATATCTTGAGGCCCGGAGGTTATGCAAAAGTGCGAGCTGTAATCCGCCAGCAGCCCGGGGCATTACTTGTTCCACAGCGCGCAGTAGCGGAGTTGCAAGGCGGCTATCAGGTAGCCGTCGTGGACGCGAACAACAAGGTCGATGTGCGAACTGTCACCGTGGGCGATAAGGTCGGTAACCAATGGATCATCACGAACGGACTGAACCCAGGAGACAGAATCGTTGTGGAAGGAGTTCAAAGAATGCGCACTGGTGTACACGTGAATCCCAGGCCATTCGTGGCTCAAAGCCAAGAATCGCTAAGTCAAGGTTCGGCTAATCCGGGTTCCACCAATCAGGGACCCGCGAATCGATAAAGGCGGAATGATTCATGTCGAAATTCTTCATCAATCGCCCGATTGTCGCCATGGTGATTTCGATCGTCATGGTGTTGGTTGGAACACTGACTGTTTTGAGCTTGCCCGTCGCGCAATTTCCCAACATCACTCCACCTGAGATTCAAGTAATCGCTACCTACGTTGGAGCTGATGCCCAAACCCTGGAGCAAGCGGTGGCTACTCCGATCGAGCAGCAAATGAACGGGGTCGACAACGAGAACTATATGTACTCGCTGAATGCGACGGGCAACTCCAGCACCAGTTTGATCGTGGACTTCGACGTAAAAACCGACCCGAACAATGATTTTATTCTCACGCAGTCGCGGGAAACGCAGGCGGCATCTCAGATTCCGGTAGATGTCAACAACTACGGAATCACGGTTCGAAAATCGGTTACCGCCCCTCTCATGTGGGTTGCCCTCTACTCACCGCATGGAACGTACGATGCCAGATTTCTGGCGAATTACGCATATATAAATCTCGTCGATCCCATTCTTCGCTCGCCAGGAATCGGCAACGCCCAAGTATTCGGCGCTGGCCAATATGCGATGCGCCTTTGGGTGAAGCCCGACACGCTGGCGAAACTTGGCATTACTGTCCCCGAGATCGTCAGCGCGATTCAGTCGCAAAACACCGTAAACCCGGCGGGCAAAGCTGGAGGCGAGCCTGCTCCCAAAGGACAGGAATTTACCTACACCGTGCTCGCGCAAGGGCGCCTGGTTTCGCCGGGAGAATTCGGCAATATCGTAGTTCGCGAAACGCCTGATGGCGCGACTGTGCGCGTGCGCGACGTCGCCCGCATTGAACTCGGCGCTCAAGACTACAGCGTTGCCGGGCGTTTCAACGGCAAGCCGGGCGCCATTATTGCCGCTTACCAATTACCCGGATCGAACGCTGTCGATGCTGCCGCCGGCGTCAAGGCACTGATGGCGCAGATGAAACAGCGCTTTCCAGATGATATGGATTTCGCCGTTTCCCTCGACACGACGCTTTCGGTAACCCAGGGCATCAAGGAAATAGTCAAAACTCTTTTTATCGCGCTCGTCCTTGTCATTATTGTTGTTTTTCTTTTTCTTCAGGGGTGGCGTTCCACATTGATCCCGCTGCTGGCTGTGCCGGTTTCGCTGGTAGGAACGTTCGTACTTTTCCCGCTGTTCGGTTTTTCCATCAACACGCTCTCGCTTTTCGGTCTCGTGCTGGCAATCGGCCTCGTGGTCGATGACGCTATCGTCGTCGTCGAGGGCGTCGAGCGTCATATTGAAGAGGGCATGACTCCCAAGAATGCAGCGTTGAAGGCAATGGAGGAACTCTCCGGTCCGGTGGTGGGCATTGCGCTGGTTCTCTCCGCCGTGTTCGTACCTACTGCATTCATCCCGGGAATCACCGGCAGGCTGTATCAGCAATTTGCAGTCACTATCGCAATCTCGGTAATTCTATCTGCGTTTAACGCGCTTACGCTCAGCCCTGCCTTGGCCGCACTGCTCCTTCGACCACGCGAAGAGAGCCACGGCCTGGTGCGAAGATTCTTCGACTGGTTCAACCGGGTTTTTGAACGAGCCACCGAGGACTATGTCGGCTGGAGCGCTGTGCTGCTCAAGAAAACAGGAGTGATGGTTGTGCTTTTGCTGGTCTTCTGCGTCGCTGCGGTATTTTTCGCGAGCCGGGTACCGTCGAGCTTCCTTCCCGATGAAGATCAAGGCTACGCGTATGTCAATCTTCAACTGCCTAACAGCGCATCGTTGGAGCGAACATCGGCGGCGGCGACACAGATTGAGAACATACTGGCTAAGACGCCGGGTGTGGAATACACCACCAGCGTAATCGGCTTCAGTTTACTGAGTTTTGTTCGGACCAGCTACAACGCTTTCTTTGTCGTCACTCTGAAGCCGTGGGACGAACGCACGTCAAGGGCAGAACAGTTTCAAGCGATCAAGGCGCATCTGAATCAGCAGCTTTCCAGGTTGCCAGAGGGAATCGCGTTCAGTTTTTCGCCGCCCGCCATTCCGGGTGTCGGCACCGCGGGTGGATTTACCTTCATTCTCGAAGATCGTTCGGGCGGCAGCATCCAATTCCTGTCACAAAACCTCGCCACCTTTCTTGAGGCGGCGCGTAAGCGGCCGGAGATTGCCAGCCTGAGCACAACGTTTCTGCCGAGCGTTCCGCAGAAGTTCGTCGACGTCAATCGCGACAAGGTGTTGAAACAGGGCGTTAATCTCTCCGACGTCTACCGCACCATTCAGACCTTCATGGGGGGATATTTTATCAACTACTTCAACCGCTTTGGCCGCCAGTGGCAGGTTTACATCGAGGCGGAGAGCGAAGATCGTGCGACCGCCGAGAATGTTGGGCGATTCTATGTCCGCAATAGCAAAGGCGGGAGCGTTCCGCTCTCGACGCTGACCACGGTCAAGTCACAGCTCGGCCCCGAATTCACCATGCGCTTCAACGAGTACCGTTGCGCACAAATCAACGGCAGTGCCGCGCCAGGTTACAGTTCGGACCAGGCGAGCGCCGCCCTTGAAGACGTTTTCAAACAAACCATGCCGCGAGAGATGGGATTCGACTACTCCGGGATCTCGTTTCTGGAACAGAAAGCGCGGCAGGGAGTGCCGCCCGCGATCATCTTTGGCCTGTCGCTGTTATTCGTCTTCCTGATTTTGGCAGCGCTGTACGAAAGCTGGTCATTGCCTTTCAGTGTATTGCTGAGCACGCCGGTAGCAGTGTTTGGTGCGTTTGCGGTGCTATGGCTGCGCCGAACATTGCTCGGGGTTTTTCTACCGCCCTATATGGTGCAGATTGAAAGCGACGTCTACTCGCAGATCGGCTTGATCATGCTGATCGGCCTTACGGCGAAGAATGCGATCTTGATCGTCGAGTTCGCCAAGGACGAATTCGAACACGGAAAACCGCTGGCGGATGCCGCTCTCGAAGGGGCGAGGCTGCGGTTGCGACCGATCCTAATGACATCTTTGGCGTTTATTCTGGGTTGCGTTCCCCTGTGGACAGCAAGCGGAGCTGGCGCCGTCGGCAGACAAATTATGGGAACGGCGGTTATCGGCGGAATGATCGCTGCCAGCGCGATTGGAATCTTTTTTGTTCCTGGCATCTTTTTCATGGTTGAAAAATGGGCAGGTACCGGAAAGGAACCCGCTGGGGGCATATTGCCAACTGCCCCCTCAACCACACCGGGAGACTGACCGTTGCAGGTTGGGAAGAGAACGCGGGCTCAACGGAGTCGAGTGCTATGAACACCGGGAAATTGCTGATCGTCATCGTGGCATCCACTATGTTGATCGGTTGTATGGTCGGCCCCAAGTATCGTCGTCCCGCCGTCCAGACTCCCACCGCGTATCGTGGCTTGTCAGACAATCCTCAGCTTCAGGCGCAGACTGCATCGTACGCTGATCTCCCCTGGTGGCAGGTATTTCAGGATCCGAAGCTGCAGGAACTCATACGCACGGCGCTCAAACAAAACTACGATCTGCAACTCGCGACCGAACGC
Source organism: uncultured Acidobacteriaceae bacterium (assembly GCA_963817305.1). GTDB lineage: Bacteria > Acidobacteriota > Terriglobia > Terriglobales > Acidobacteriaceae > Sulfotelmatobacter. Next base: position 131,567 of record CAWFOD010000004.1, read on the forward strand.
ATCAATGCGGCCCGAGCTCAGCTTATGGTTACCCGTTCAAGCTTGTTTCCGCAGGTCTCCGGGAATGCCAATTTCAATGGGGGCAAGGAAAATCTCGAACAATCGAAGTACAACTTTCTGACGCTCGCTGCCGACGCTGCTTTTCAAGTTGATTTCTTCGGAAAGTTGCGCCGCGCAACGGAAGCGGCCCGTGCCGAACTCCTGGCCACGCAAGACGCGCGCCAAGTCGTCGTACTGACTCTTGTTAGCGATGTAGCGAGCGACTACTTCACTCTGCTGCAACTAGATCTGCAGCTCGAGATCACACGTGAGACGGTCAATACGCAAACAGATTCAGTCAAACTCACGAAACTGCGGCTCGACCATGGCGTCGCGACGAAGCTCGATGTGCTCCAGGCCCAGCAAGTCCTCGATACTGCGAACGCGCAGATTCCTGACCTGGAACGTCAAATCGGGCAGGAAGAAGATGCCATCAGCATCCTCCTCGGCAACTATCCACAAGACGTGTCGCGCGGTATTCCGCTGGTTGGGCAGGCACTTCCACCCGAAGTACCCGCTGGTCTTCCCTCTTCGATCATCGAACGTCGGCCGGATATTCGCGCGGCGGAAGAGATCTTGATTGCAGCGAATGCCAATATCGGTGTGGCCAAAGCTCAGTTCTTTCCGCAAATCTCCCTTACCGGAGGCGGTGGAGGTTCGTTTGGGCGGAGCAGTGTCTTTTCGAGCTTGATGACGACACAGCTTGGCATATGGTCTTACGGCGCGCAGGTGAGCCAGCCGATTTTCACGGGAGGGGGCCTGAAAGGAAACTTGCATTTGGCTGAGTCTGAACACCAGCAGGCTCTGATCGCATACCGCCAAGCGATCCAGCAAGCCTTTGGAGATGTTTCCGACGCGCTCATTGGTTACGAAAAGCTTCATCAGGTCCGAATGCGCCAGCAGGATAGTGTCGCTGACCTGCAAGAAACGGTGCGCATTTCTACTCTTCGCTACAAAGGCGGCACCACGACATACCTCGAAGTACTGGACGGCCAGAGGTCGCTTTATGGCGCAGAACTCACGCTCGCAGCCGCGCGGGGAGATGAATATCGGAGCCTGGTCCAGCTTTATAAATCGCTCGGCGGAGGGTGGCAGCAGTAAAGTCGCGATCGAAAATCCGAAGTAGCCCGTCTTACTTCTCGATCGAGGTTGCTTGCAGACCTGGTGTCAACACCGTCAATTCGCCAACTTGTTCCCTCTTGACGGTTCCGCGAAGATGAGCCGCGTGATCCATCATCCAAAGCTCGGGAACGATTTCGCCCACGAGTTGTCCATGACAGAAAAGCCGCACCACCGAACTTTCAGAGACGACAATCCCCACCGCTTTGGTGACTGCGCTCATGTTGGCGGCGGCGATGTGCCGACTGCCGAGTCCCAACGGCACGTCCACTTGTGCGGCCACAGCGTCGAGATAGCGGCACGCGGAAAGGAAAATCCCGTCGCGACTTACTACGAACCCGCCGTCCAACTGTGCCAATTCCTTGATGGTTCCGCGGAGATTGAGATTATTGACATGCCGCGAAGCTTCAGGATGCCCTGATAACGGATCCAAAATCAACGGTCTGGATTTCGCGAGCACTGCCTTCTCGTCCCCAAGTGTGAATAGAGTACCAACGCGTCTTCCCTCTCGGCCCTCGCGAGCAATCTCGACTGCGAGCCCAATGATGGAATCTAGAACGTCAGGATCATATTCCGTGACTTGGCAGAGAATGCTCTCAAACATTCATCGGACTCCTCGCTTTTGGTAGATGCCGCGGACAGACGGCGGGGACACACTCTGCTTTGGATGAAAGGCTCGGTAGGAAGATTCAGGCCTTCGATGACAGGAAGTTGCGCTACCAATGTTTTTCTTTAATTGAATCCTGCCGTACCGCGAACTTTAACGCGACGTTAGTGGCTATTGTTTATCTACATATTCGCCGGAAACATCGTGTTCCGGCATCTCATGACTACGAACTTGGTGTTTCGCCGCCGGTAGCTAAGATGCGTGTGCTCCGACCTTCAGCGCCCAACTGTCAGGCGCTGATCGAGCTGGAGGCCATCATGGACTAAGGCCGATATCCTTCGCTTCTCCACTGCCTGTAAAGGACCAACTGCTCATCGCTCCAGTAAGGGCCACCCGGAGGCATGGAATGGTTTGTCAGACTGTCCTCGACATCTCGTGCGTTGCCATGATCGTTTGAAGGATCCGACATATAGGTGTAGTTGTCGAGGAAAACGTTATGTTTGTTCATGTGGTCGATATCAATCTGCCTGAAAAGCGGCCTAATGTCGCTCTCGAACGAAACTGGCATTTCCTCTCTCCTTAGCATCCTCACCATCGTGGCCGGGTGAACGCGACGGGCTGCGTCCTCTAGGCTAATTTGGTTTCGGCGTCAGATTTCTCCATGTGTCCACCAAATTGACAGCTTATCGCGGAAAAGATCGTCTTGGCGAGGTCAACGGCACGGCCATCCCTGCATCCACGTTGCTGAACGAGTTGGTAATCTCGTTCCCTGATTTCTGACCTCGTCGGCGATGCGTATCTTGTCGAACCACTTTTGGAGCACGTCGAGCGAGCGGGCGTGGCTCTCATCGCTATCGGCAGTGCAGGCACCGGAGACGACGATTGTCAGAAAGCGACGAGTTTGATCTCATCATTTCGAGTTGCTTCGCACGCACGGTACCTCGTTCAATTCATGCAGCTTGTTCTTTGGAAGGTGTACGCCCCGTGTTGGCTTTCATTGCCTTCACGAGGGCGGCCGACGACGCTCCTTCGAGTGACAATCCGTATCCGACTTCTCGCACGATGCGCTCCTTCAACGGTTGAATGAAGTGGATGCGCGTGTTGCGGCGCGTCACTTCCGGAGCCTTCAGGTACAGCTCAGCCAATTCGCGCGCCCGGGCGAGCGCCTTACCGTTCGGCACAACTTCGGCTACCACTCCCCATTCGCGTGCAGTATGCGCCGGCAGCGGCTGCGGGTTCAGCAGGAACGCCTCCGCTCGCCCCGCTCCTGCGCGATAACTCCAGGTGGTAAAGATTCCGTCACCGGGTGCAACGCCCGCGGAGAAGTGAGCCACATCCTGAAAGGTCGCACCCTCCGCGGCCACAATTACACTGCCAAGCAGCGCGTAGTCTGAGTGCACATGAGCGCGTCCCTCGACGGCCGCGATGACCGGAACGCGTATGTTGGCTATGTTTTCCAAAGCCTGAACGCCTTCGTCGTGAACCTGGCTCCAAACGCCGGGATCAGCGACATCGCCGAAAGAGGACCAATCGACGTCAGTAATGAACTCCCCACCTGCGCCCGTGAGGATTACGATCTTGTTCGCTCGATCTTGTGAAATCCGGTAGAAGGCATCGATAAGTTCCGTGTGAGCCTGCGCGGACATAATGAACGGCCCGCCGTTGCTGTGGAACTCAGCCACCAGCACACCTTTGTCATCTCGCGTGAGTTTCAGTCTGCGATAATCATCGAAATAGTTCGCCTTAAGTGCGTTCATATCATTTCCTCTCTGTTCGTCCCGTGGGATCGAATTAGACTCGCAATTTTAGTGTTGCCAATCACCTGGTTGACATCCGCAACTGCCTCACAGTTTCGGAAGGGTGTTATCTACGTTCGAAGAAAGTCTTGCTGACGACTAAAAGATCTGACTGGCGTTCATATACCATTGGCAGTGGCAATCCCGATGCCAAGTATTTTTTTTCGCTAACTAGTTGATCCTTAACTGGACCGCTGCGGGCAAACCGCGACGCGCGGCTCAAGTGTCAAAACTGTCAAAATCGAAACTTTGACAATGCGGAGCCCAACTTAATGGCGAACGTTGCCGTAGGTCGACACCGTGATTTTCCCAAGAATTCACTTCGACCGCCGCTTCGACGCGAGTTGCTTTAAGACTTCCTTCGTAAAGACGCCACAGTGGAATTTGGCACGATCGACGATCAGTTCCAGGAGAGCATCTTCCCCGGCTGCGCTGATGGCACTGAGGTTTGTGATATCGATGACAAGTTCACGGCCATCAAGATGCTCCTTGGCCTTTGTGTACTCGCTAAGGAGTTCGGCTACCCAAGGCTCAACGAGAGTACCCTCGACCACCAGCCGGCGTTGGCGTGGGCCGTCAATGACAGAGATCTTCAACATGCCACACTCTTCCGTGGAGTGTCCGAGAGTGCAACACGCCCGCCAAACTTTGCAGGTATAACTACTTTAAATTTCAGGACGGTATTGAAATCGGCAGAAATGAAGTCGAAGCTGTCAATCTATGAGTTTTGACACGGCTCGGCCGGGCCGAGCGGCCCGATCAGGCGGCGTAGTCTCTGGGATCAATACCAAGCTTTCTTATCCGCGCCAGGAGTGTCGTGCGATTGATGCCCAGGCGTGCAGCGGCTCCATTACTGCCGCCCACGCGGCCCTTGCTGAGCGCGAGCGCTCGCACAATCTCTTCCTGCTGTTTCTTCACACGTTCAGCGCTTTTCTTCGCACGGCCACGGGTCATCTCCTTGCCCCGATCGCTGGCCTGCCCCTGTTTTCCGCTTAGTGCCTGAATGGTACTTCTTACAATTTCCGCTATTTCCTCGTGACGCGAATCCGTAGTTTCGCGTTCATGTACTTCTACACTCAACTTGTTCATTTCCATAAGCGGCGCGTCGAGCGACTTGCCGCGGGTCAGGATGACAGAGCGTTCCACCAAGTTCTCTAACTCGCGTATGTTTCCTGGCCATTCCCAGGATGTGAATGCCTTCATTACAGACGGAGGTATTCTTCTGATGTCCTTCTGAAGCTGCTTCGCGAATTTCTGCGCAAAATAGCCGACGAGCAGCGGAATATCTTCTTTACGCTCCCGAAGAGGTGGGACTCGAATCGGAAAAACATTCAGGCGGTAGTACAGATCACTGCGAAATTCGCCCTTCGCAATCATCCCGGCCAGATCGCGGTTGGTGGCAGCGATCAAGCGAACGTTCACCTTCAGCGTTCGCGTGCTTCCTAGCCGTTCAAACTCCTGTTCCTGAAGAGCTCGCAAAAGCTTCGGCTGGATCTCCGAGGGAATGTCGGCCACCTCGTCAAGGAAGAGCGTGCCGCCATCCGCCAGCTCCAATCTCCCAATTTTCTGGCTGATAGCACCCGTAAATGCACCCTTTTCATGTCCAAACAATTCGCTTTCCAATAGCCCGGTCGGAATCGCCGCACAGTTGACCTTCACGAAGATGCGGTCCTTGCGCCGGCCATGTTCGTGAACCGCGCGGGCAATCAACTCCTTCCCCGTTCCTGTTTCGCCGAGCAGCAAAACGGTTGAATCAGTGGGCGCAACAGTCTCGACCAATTGCAAGACTTGCTTGAGCGCCGGACTGCTCCCCACAATTTTTCCAAAATCGATATCCCCGCGGATTTCTTGTTCGAGGTAAAGATTCTCTTGGGCTAGTCTCTCTCGTATTTCGAAAAGTTCCCGGTATGCGAGAGAATTCTCAATGGCAATAGCGATCTGCCCGGAAGCCTCCCCTATAAAGTCGACTTCCTCTCGCGTGAAGGAATTGTCCCTAGTCCGAGCGATCGCCAAAACTCCGACGGCTCGGCCCCGATTCACGAGCGGTATCACACATTGACTCTTCACACCCTCAGCGACGAGCAACTCGTAGTAATCGGCAGGAAACTCCTCAGCATGGGTTATGGTTCGGACGAGTGGTTTGAGTTCTTCAAGGGCTTTCCTGGCGATCCCCACCGGCTCAATGAGCATCTCTTCCTTAACAAGGCCTTTTCCTTCCGGAAAATCTAATGCATACACGCGAAATTGTGCAGAGTCTGGTTCAGGGAGAGAGATATGTACAGCGTCCGAATCCGTCAATTCACGAACTGTGGCTGTAATGACGCGCAACACTTCTCGAAGGTCCAATTTCGACGTAATGCGATTAGTCAGTTTAAGGAGTAGTTGCAGCCGGCTGTTTTGAATGGTTAAAGCTTGCTCTGCTTTTTTGCGATCATCGATATCAGTATTTGTGCCATACCATTTTGCAACCTTGCCCGTGTCGTCGAAGGATGGAGTCGCTCGAAACAAAAACCAGCGGTATACTCCGTCGAAACGACGCAAGCGCGCCTCGATTTCACCCGGTTGGCTTGAGGCTATCGCGGTTCGCCAGTAATCCACGAGCCCGTTCAGATCGTCTGGATGAACTGCGACGGTCCAGCCCCAATCCTCCACTTGATCTGCCGCTAGGCCAGCATAATCCAACCAGCGGCGGTTGAAAAATTGAGCCGCCCCATCGGCTGAGGCCGACCATGCCATGCACGGAATGGTTTCTATAACCTCGCGCAGCTCTCGTTCACTGCGCTGCAGCCGTTCGTTCTGACGTTGCAATTCCGCGTTTGCGGCCTCTACTCGCTTGAGATTGAAATTGTCGTCAATCGCAAATGCGACAACTCGACCAATGAGTCGCAGGAAGCTAATGTCATCGCTGCTGTAACTGATCCCATGCTGTCCCGACATGCCCAGAGCGCCGAGGCGGCGCTGTGGCGTGGTGAGGGGAACAAAGACGAGCGGTCCGACCTCAAGCCCTTGTGCTGCAATCCCTTGCTTGAAGCGGATGGATATTCCTTCATCGGTGTTCCAGTCACGAATGTAAATCGGTTCCTGCCTGATATATGCCTGCCACGACGGCCGCTGTTCAACTGGCACATCCGCGTACGCCGACACGAGGCTCTTCTCTCGGCCGACCACAGCCCATTCGATTTGAGTGGAATTCTCCTTGTAGACAACGATGTAAAACTGTAAGAAGTCGAGGAATTCTCGCAACTGTCCAGAGAGGATCTTCGTCAGGTCCTCGGGCTCTTGGCATAGAGAAAGGGCTTCGCTAAGGCGAAGCACTGCCTCATATCGTCGACCGTCTGTCCGCTGCGGAATGGACGCCTGGACGCTCATCGGGTTCTGCGGGCCGGAGTGTGATCGCTTAAGAATTTTAACGCATAAGACATAACGATTGGGTGGTCTGAAACCCGCAAAATCCAGAAGATTGTCAGCTCACGAATCGGTCCTGCCGTCGCTGGATCTTCATATCTGACCCAATCCACTTATTTAGTAGTCGGGTCTCTGCTATATCCCCGCAAGGGCAAACAGCTCCCTTTCGTTTATTTGAAACAGTCCTGGCTAAGCGGCGTTGCAAAAACTCGATCGACGAGCTGCATGTCCAGTTTTCCGAACGATTCGAGCTGCGACTCCATTCCTGAGACGTCCAAATAGTAAGAACGCCGAGCCCATCGGTTTATCCCCCTCCAGAATTCACTGCTCGAAGCGGAATAGAAAACCCGAGAATCCGTTATCTACTGAGAGATTCATGTTCAGAGATGGGTGACAGTGAACCGCAGAAAAACCAAACTCGTTGAATTCGATGGTCTCAGACTGCCATGAAGGCGAGAGATAGAAAAGCAATCGGCAATGAGGCCATATGTATTCACTCACCTTCGCACAACTTTATTAGGGAGCGGCAATGATAAATCCTTTTGATCCTAAAACGGCAATTCTGGCGAAGCACGCACAGCACGTTGTTCTCATTCACTTTCCGATCGCACTATTTATTGCGGCTGTGGCATTCGACTTCATCGCTCACTGGAGCAAGCGTCGCAGCTTAGCGGACGCGGCATATTACAACCTGCTGTTTGCCGCAGTTTCGACTGTCCCGGTTGTGGCCACCGGTGTACTCGCTTGGCAGTTTCAACTCGAAGGACAAAAACTGAAGGGCATACTGTTGCTACACCTCATTCTGGCGGGTGTGTCGACGATGATGATCTGGCTGGTGTGGTGGGTACATTTCCGTGCGCGCCGTCAAACAGTAGTTTTGCCTGGATTCCGCCTGGGTCTCGAATTACTAGCCGTAGCCTCGGTGGCGCTGACCGCGCATCTGGGCGGCTTTCTCAGCGGTGTAAATCTTCCAGGTTAGAGTGAAGTGCAGACACGTCTCTCATTCACCCCACGATTTGCCCGGGAATAAAAACAGCTCTCGCCAGTTATCAACTCAGAACGGCACACACCACGGAGGACAAATGCCCGACAAGAAGCAAGACCTTATCGATCAAAACATACAAGACCTCAACAACGATGGCGTCGATCGTCGCGGATTCCTGAAATGCATGGCATGGGCCGGTACCGGGTTGGTCTGGACTATGAGCGGTGGAATTCCGGTGTCGCGAGCATTCGCGAAAACCTACGGGAAGGACGCCGCCAAAGGCGCGGACTTCACCTTCGTGCAGATCAGCGACAGCCATATCGGCTTTAACAAGCCTGCCAATCCGGACGTTACCGCTACTCTGCAGACCGCAATCAACAAGATCAACGCGATGCCTCAGAAACCGGACTTCATCATCCACACCGGTGATCTGAGTCAGCTCTCGAAGCCGAGTGAATTCGACACGCTCGACCAGGTGTTAAAAGGCGCATCCCCAAAACAAATCTATTTTGTGCCGGGCGAGCACGACATGCTCTCCGACAACGGCCAGCAGTTTCTCGAGCGATATGGGAAAGGCACAAAGGGCACTGGATGGTACAGCTTCGACCACAAGGGCGTGCACTTCGTCGGCTTAGTAAACGTCGCCAACCTGAAAGCCGGAGGAATGGGATCGCTGGGTCACGAACAACTGGAGTGGCTTGAAGACGACCTCCATGGCCGCTCTGCCAGCACGCCGATTGTGCTCTTCGCACACATTCCGCTGTGGACCATCTATCCCGACTGGGGATGGGGAACGGACGACAGCGAGCAAGCTTTGTCTTATGTAAAACGTTTCGGCTCCGTGACCGTGTTGAACGGTCATATTCACCAGATTATGCAGAAAGTAGAAGGTAAGGTTTCGTTCCACACAGCGATGTCGACGGCCTTCCCCCAACCCGCGCCGGGAACAGCAGCGTCGGCCGGACCGATGAAGGTGCCGGCCGAACAGTTGCAACAGGTGCTAGGTATCACTGATGTGAATTATCTGGTCAGTGGTCGGAGCTTGGCAGTTATCGATTCGCCGCTCGCCGCCTCAAATTCTTAGCCTTGAAGGACCGGACGCGGATCGTTGATTTCAACGCTCGGTTTGACTGCTAAGGATCCGGGGCCAAGAAAAAGGTTGGGGCAAGACAAAACATCACACACAGAAAGGAAGTAGAACAATGTTGGCGAAAAATGTATGGGTTGCAGGCTTTATATCGGCGGTAATCATCGCGGTGGTATTGCTCTCAGCAGGATCACCAACCGCGACAGCGGCTGATCCACCCTCTGCAACAAACGCGGATGTGAAGATTGATAATTTCAGCTTTGGCCCACAGACCATTACGGTACCCGTCGGAGCTACAGTGACGTGGACAAACCGTGACGATATTCCTCATACCTCGGTTAGCACGGACGGTGTGTTCAAGTCCAAGGTGATGGACACTGACGAAAAGTTTTCCTACACGTTTACCAAGGCCGGAACGTATTCCTACTACTGCACCATCCATCCGAAGATGACGGGGCAAGTCGTGGTGAAATAACGTCGGTCGTCGCTTGTCTCAAACAGTAGTTATGTCACAACTTAATTGGAACCATTATGACCACACAACTACAAACTGAAAGACCGACTGTGGCGACCGGCGACATGGAGCTCGTGCACGCCAGCAAGGTAGGCGACATGGTCGCATTCGAGGAACTCGTGAAGCGCTATGAGCGCAAACTCTTCCGAATCGCCCAAAGCATCACGCATAACAGAGAGGACTCGCAGGACGCAGTTCAGGAAGCCTTTCTGAAGGCATTCCAGCACCTGGCCGAGTTCCGGGAGGCCTCCCAATTCTCGACCTGGCTGATTCGCATCACCTTGAACCAGTCGCTGATGAAGCTGCGAAAGCGCAACACAGCGAAAGAATTCTTTCTTGACGACGACCTACGCGAGGATGGCGAATTGCTCCCTCGTGATGTTGCCGATTGGGCTCCCAATGCTGAACAGCTGTACTGGGCATCCGAGTTACGCGACATTCTAACTGGCGCTCTGGAAGAGTTGAGTCCGATCTCGCGGACGGTATTTATATTGCGAGATGTTGAAGGGCTCTCTCTAGAGCAGACAGGACTAGCGATGAACTTGAGCATCTCCGCGGTGAAGGCGCGCCTGTGGAGGGTTCGATTGCAACTTCGCGAACGTCTCAACAAGTATTTTAGAAAGCGTACAAAATCCGCGCGTGCGGAGGCTGTGCCGCTGAACAGCCGAACTGGGCGTATCCTGGGCCTCGTTGCTGAGTGTCTCCATTATCCGCCCTCCGGGTCACGGACTGGCGCCCCTGCTTAGCATCACAGGCAAGCTCTCTGCAACTGAAGTCCCCGCGCGTGCGCACATAGTGCCCTAAGCAAAACTCATAACTTCCCCGAGTGCGATGTCGTCGAAAACCGCAAGTCTCTCGCGGTTTCTTACAAAACTGCGACACACACTTGACAATCAAATGACATCTTTAGCGCATCTGGTCCTGCCTGTGACACGTCTAAGGTGTGTAACCTCACTAGACCTGATCCTGCTGAGAGTAACAGATGTGTTCATGGAATAAGGGATAGTTACGCGAGTTATCGATCACAGGCACAAAATTATCGTTGATAAGGAGAACTTATGCATAAGTCTTACATGTTCGTTGTGATGGCAATGATCTGTCTCTTCGGTATGGGCCGTGTCGCAAGCGCCCAAGACCCGGAAGGCGTTGTTGTAAGTGTTCCATTCGAGTTTGTGGCTGCGGGCGCGACAATGCCCGCTGGCACCTATCGGATTAGCCGCCTCTCTGTGGATGCGCATTCCGGCTTGATCGTCAGAAGCCTGGGGAGCAGTGCGATAGTTCTGCCAATTGCCGTAGATGACGCCGCGGCACCGCAACCGGCGGCCCTCAGCTTCGACCGCGTAGGTGGCAAATACATTCTCACCAAAGTCGATACCACGGACCACGCATATATCGTCGCGGCTCCGCGCGAAATGACCATGTCAGTACAGGTAAGAGATCGCGGCACTGCAATGTCCGCTGGCAGCAAATAGTTTGAAACGCCAGTGCTGCGCGCGTTCCAGCGAAGAGAAACACAGGATTCAGAGTCGTACAAATCGCTAAAAAGCTTGTGGAGGAAAATGTGAAAACCGCACTCTTATCGTTTGGATTACTCATGACCCTGGTGGTTCCCTCAGGGTTGTGGGCCCAGCAGGCCGGCTATGCTCAGACCAACTTGGTCTCCAATATTGCCGGCGTAGGCACTACCACCGATTCTCAACTGTTGAATCCCTGGGGAATCTCGGTTCTCCCCGGAGAAGACTTCTGGATCGCCGACAACAACAGCGGCGTCTCCACCCTCTATGACCAGAATGGCAATAAGGATGCCGGGTTGATCGTGACCATCCCCGGGGCCACCAGCAATCCAAATGGGAACTGCAGTCCGGGTTGTCCGACGGGAACTGTGGGTAATGGCAACGGTTCTTACTTCGCTGGTGGGTCATTTATCTTTGATACTGAAGACGGGCTGATCGTTTATTGGAACGGCTCGAGCAACACAGGTGTTGTCGGTAAGGATAATTCTGCCAGCGGAGCGGTGTACAAAGGTCTCGCCCTGCTCGGCACCAATTTGCTGGCCGCCAATTTCAACAGCGGCAAGATCGATGTCTACGATTCAACCTACAATCTCACTTCTTTAGGCGGCTCGTTTACGGATCCAAAACTTCCCGCGGGGCTAGCTCCTCACGGCATCCATGTGATCGGTAGCCAGGTCTACGTCGCATACGCAATGCAGGATAGCGCCAAGCACGATGCCGTACCTGGCGCCGGCGCCGGGCAGGTGGATATCTTCGATAGCAACGGCAACTTCGTGAGCACCCTCGTAGCTGCCGGAGCCAACAATAACCTTAACGCGCCGTGGGGCGTGGTCGTGGCGCCAGCGAGTTTCGGAACGTTTGCGAGCGACATTCTTGTCGGAAATTTTGGCGATGGAACGATCAGCGCATTTGATACAACTGGCAAATTCGTCGGTCAGGTCACAAATGGGTCGGGTACCGCGCTGGTGAATCCAGGTTTGTGGGATATGGTGTTTGGCGGCGGAGGCGGTGCCAACAACACTCCGGGCGCTGCTGGCACGCTTTACATCACAGCGGGAGGTAGCGCCGGTCAGCCAAATTTCCCGGCGACTGGTGGCAGCGCAACCGCAGTGTTCGCTGCGATTGCGCCCGCAGCGGCGGCCGGCAGTCCAGGGTTCTCTCTGAATCTCTCGGCGGCAAGCGCGACGGTAACGCCAGGCGGCTCGGCTAATGTTACGATCAGCGCCGCCGCAGTCGGAGGTTTCAATAATCAAATTACGCTGACCTGCTCCGCACCCGCCGGGTTGACGTGTGCTTTAAATCCTTCAACGATCTCACCCGGATCAAGCGCGGCGTCCTCCACCTTAACCATCTCCGCCACTTCCACTCCGCCCCCTACGGGCTATAGCTCGCCCGGCGTGGCGTTGCTGGTGCCCGGGCTCGGCCTGTTCGGAACACTTCTGACCGGTCGTAAACAGAAACCGCTTACGCGCAAGAGTATCCAGTGGGGAGGCCTTCTAGGCATTCTGCTGGTTATCTCGGTGTTCGCTCTGGGATGCGGTGGCAACAGTGCGAATAAACCAGCGGCATCCACAGCCCAACAGGCCACTGTAATGGTGACAGGTACATCCGGCTCACTGACGCATTCAAGTGCAGTATCGGTCACCATCAACTAACAACACAGCCTAAGCAAGGGTGCACTTCGGTGCGCCCTTGCCCAAGGCTTAAACTCGCAGAGTGTTTCATTTGTGGGCGGCGCAGAAACATCCTTTGACGCAAGAGATCACGCTGGAGAAAAAGCAATTTATGGCTGACGCGCCTCCCTCCCTGTTGTCATTGTCGACGCGGTCCATGCCACTGCTGGCTCATCTAGAGGAGTTGCGGAAACGAATCATCTTCGCGATTCTAGGGATACTCATCGGGTTTGTCTCGTGCTGGTCCTTTGCAGACCGCATCTTTGGCTTGATGCAGGAACCTATCGTTCAAGCGCTGCGCCACCACGGAATTGCCGGCGGGTTGGTTTATTTAAATCCTACGGAACCCTTCAATCTCTATCTATATGTGGCGCTCGTAGGTGGACTATTTGTGGCCTCTCCGTTTGTCTTCTATCAATTATGGCTGTTTATCGCCCCTGGACTGTATCGCGAGGAAAGGCGGTACGTTCTGCCGTTCTTACTCAGTACCGTCGGGTTGTTCGTAGCCGGAGGTCTTTTTGGTTACAAATTGGTTTACCCAGCATCCCTGGATTTCCTGATCGGCTATGGACAACGCTTTCAACCAATGATTACGATCGGTGAATATACGAGACTGTTTGTCACAATCATCGTCGGTCTCGGATTGATCTTCGAACTACCGATTCTCGTGTTCTTTCTGGCTGTCATGCGTGTGGTAACGGCCCGGTGGATGTGGCGCAATCTGCGGTATTCCATACTTGTCATTTTCACTGTCGCAGCAGTCGTCACACCCACCGCTGACGTCTTGAACATGTGTCTTTTCGCCGCGCCCATGCTCGCGCTTTATGCCATTAGTATCGGAGTAGCTTGGCTCGTCAATTCCAGGCGCCAGCGAAAACATAGTCCCATCTGAGAGCACAGCGATCGAGAGCTGAGGCGGGTTACCTTCGCCCGGCCCGACTAACAATGTCAGGCCGTCTTGGCCAAGAATGTCTGGAATCATGGAATAACCGCATGGTATCGCAGTTATATACACAGATGGCTCGCAATTATGGGCAGACATCAAAGACAGACTGGGCTTCGTCCGGTTGCCAACTTACTTGTTGTTTCAAATATATCAGGGGTCGTTGTCATTGGAATGTCTAAAGAAGTTTGACAATCAAATGACATTTTCACCGCATCTGGTAGTGGACCTTCGCGTCTAACGCAACAGTTTCGCTTCAACAAAATCATAAACAAAGGAATTGGAGCAACAAGATGAACAAGGATCTTCTTTCACCTGATGTGAGGCGTTCAGTTGACCGCCGTTCTTTTCTCAAGAGCGGTCTTCTGGCAGGAAGCGCGGCAGCGGCAGTGGGCGCCGGTTTGCTAGGAAATGGAACATTGGCACGTGCTCAAGCCAGTACACAAGAGAGCGGCGCCCTTAATGCTGGCGATGTCGCCATCCTCCGATTTTTGGCGGCGGCAGAACTCATCGAGTCCGATCTTTGGACACAGTATGCAGAACTCGGCGGGATTGGCACCAATCCACCGACCGAAGTTGATCCGACCCAGCTGCAGAACCCTTATCAAGTGGCCTTGTCCAACCTCGATGGGGATGCTTCGCAATACATCAGCAGCAATACGGCGGATGAAATCACGCACGCAACTTTCCTCAACGCCTATCTCGAGTCCAGGGGGGCTGAGCCGGTTAACTTCGACGAGTTCCAAACTCTGCCAGGAAGTACAGCTACTGGATCGACAGGCATCCAGCGACTCACCAACCTCATGAACCTCAACGTCGACACCAGTTGGTACGTTCGCTACCGCAGCGCTACCAATCCGGACCTCGGCGCAACCTTCCCACAAGCAATCACTCTCAATGGAGTTACCGCAATTCCGAGAAGTGATGCCGATTTCAACGGCGCACACAATGCCAACTTTCTTGGCAACGACCACATCCAGGCGATTGCCAATGTAGCCGCCTTTCACTTCGGATACATTGAGCAAGGCGGATCGAGTCTTTACGCCGCGATGAGCCAAAAAGTCACGGATCCAGAAGTACTTCGGATCACTCTTGGCATCGGTGGAGACGAGATCGCTCACTTTCTGGAATGGGTTGACTTTGCCGGCAACGGAGTGCAGCCCCCGGTGGCGCCTTTTAAGGATGCCATCTCCGGCTTGAAATTTCCGAATTTTTTCAATCCGCTCAACCCGCTGATCCAACCCAGCTTAATTTTCCCGGTTCCCGCGGAGTTTAAGCCCAATCTTCCACATGTCTCAATTATTCGTCCGCTGACCGATCGATTTGGAGGCGCAGTGGCGACGATCAAAAGCTTCATCGCAGATGGACTCTTCATCGGCCAGAGCCAGAAGTTTCTAACGACTGTGCTGACTCTAGCCGCCGAAGCTGATGCGGCAGTACGTTCTTAACTGTTTTCAAATGGAGGCGCTGCACTTTACATAGAGTTGCGGCGCCTGCCTTTTACCAATCATCCGTTTCTGTACGCGATTCACTGAAAAATTAAGGAGCGCAAATGTTAGAAGGAATTTTTCAACCAATGCATCTGTTGGTCATTTTCGGCATCGCCCTGCTCGTATTCGGACCGAAAAAGCTTCCTGAGTTGGGGAAAGGTATCGGAGAGGGCATCCGCGGCTTCAAGTCAGCCATGAAAGCTGAGGAAGAAAAGCCGTCCATCACCACAACCAGCACTTCTAACGAAACAAAGTAAAGGAGCAATCGTGAGCTTTGGTATGGAACTTATTTTCATGCTTGTGCTCGGGATTTTGATCTTGGGGCCAAAGCGGTTGCACACAATACTGGCCCACGTCGCCCGGGCAAAAGCAGAACTCGAGAATGCGACGCGTGGCTTCAAGTCCCAACTCGCAGCGGAATTCGACGCTTTGCCTGCGAAGAGCGAAACTGATGGCGTGCTCGATCCGGCAAAGGACGCTGAACATTCCTCCAATTCAGAAAAGTTTTTCACTCTGTAACTTTCTCGTGATCAGTGACTCTTATTAGCGCGCGGCGCTCGAAACATGATGAAGCGATCCCTGCAATCGCGTGACTTGTTTTCGGCGTGCGACTCAAACTGGGAGTTAGTGCAATGGCTAGAGTAATTCGCACCTTAGTGATGGCGGGACTAGCAATATGTTTGGTTTCGCCGAGTCTCAGCAACGCACAAGACAGAGATAACGATAGTGCTGGTGCTGTGTTTGTAATGACCAATGCAGTCGACAGGAATGAAGTGCTCGCATATCGTCGAGCGAGCGACGGTACATTACAGGAGGGTGGTAGATTCGCTACCGGAGGACGAGGCAGTGGTGGCAACAATGACCCGTTGGAATCGCAGGGATCGTTAACACTGAGTCAGGATCACTCACTGCTGTTTGCAGTGAATGCGGGCAGCGGCACTATTTCCATATTTAGCGTTCATGGTTCGGAACTGTCGCTGGTAGACAAGGTGATCTCAGGAGGCAGCCAACCGAATGCAATAGCCCAGTATGGAAATCTTGTGTATGTGCTGAATGCGGGCGGCAGCAGCAATGTCTTAGGCTTCACCTTAAATCATGGCACGCTCTCGCAAATCCCAAACTCCACTCGCTTCCTTTCTACCAACACGTCGGGGCCAGGAGGTTTGGCATTCAGTCCGGATGGCAGGTTTTTGGTCGTGGTCGAGCGTTTGACTAACGACATTGACGTATTCAGCATCCAAGGGGATGGCACTCTGTCTCCGATCACAATAAATCCCAGTGCAGGCCCTGGCGCATTTTCAGTGAGCTTTGCTCAAGATGGGGATGCTCTAGTTTCGGAAACAGGTCCTTCCACAGAGCCCACAGGTTCGGCTATCTCGTCCTATAAGATTGCTCCGAACGGCACGTTAACTCCTATCAGCACCAGCGTCCCCACATTAGGAGCCGCGAACTGCTGGAACGTAGTAACTCCCAACGGTAGCTTCGTCTACACTTCCAATGCCGGTTCGTCCACCATTTCCGGATTTGCCATTTCTAAGACCGGTGCACTGACTGCATTAGCGGGAACGATCGTCGGAACCAATCCCGAGGGATCCGGCAATCTCGACATAGCCGTAAGCTCCGATGGCAAGTTCATTTACACGTTGAATTCGGCGGGCGGAACCATCGGTATCTTTGCAATCCAGAAAGATGGGGCGCTACTCAATGTTGGAGTTGCCAGCGGCATTTCTCCGCTGAGTGGCTTCAACGGAATAGCAGCCTTCTGACCTCGATGTAACTACTTCTGTGAGTTGCGATGGCGACACCGCAACTCACAGGTCTTTTCTAATTGCTTCGATTCGAATTGGTGCCATGGATGCATGGCGATGCAGTTTTTCCTGGACGACTACACTGTGGGAAAGCTCCAGGTCGATAGCTTGATATGAGGCTTCCGTTGCTCCCGTCCCCGGGAACATTCGTTTGCTCTGGCGTTGGACGGCCATTTTTCTTATCACGACGGGGTTGACTGGCATAACGGGATTGCGTTGTGGCACGCTACTTCCTTCACCTCACTTGGAGAAAAGCCTAAGTCTTTGGGGCATGCGCCGTCTTGTACTTCAATGTTTTCGTTCTTGTGGTGCAGTCCGTTACTTCGCTCGCTGTACTGCACAATTGCGGAATTGAGATCGATGGAAGGCTTCCGACAAGTGCTTTAAATAGAAGAAAGAGAAATGCGAGCAAACCCAGCCGGCTTCATTGACGGGCACGGCCCGTTTCAAGCCCCAACTGGTTTGTACGCCGATACAGCCGAGGAGGCGCAGGCTGCCGTCAATCGTTATGCCGACCTGGGTTACATCCAGATCAAGCTCTATAGCTCACTTAATCCTGAGTTCGTGCCCGGAATCGCGAAGACGGCCCACGCCCGTGGATTGCGCGTGAGCGGGCACATTCCAAACGGCATGATCGCGAGCCAGTTTGTGGAAGACGGCGCTGACGAGATACAACACATCAACTTCATCTTTCTAAACTTTCTCGCCGGAAAGGTGAAGGATACCCGGACTCCAGAACGTTTTACTGCTGTGGGCGAAAATGCCGCGAAGCTCGATCTGCAGTCGAAGGAAGTGAATGATTTCATCGCCCTGCTCCTCCAGCATCACACCACGGTGGATGTGACCCTCGCCACTTTTGAGGGAATGTTCAGGGGGCGTCCAGGCCAAGTTTCTCCAGATTACGCCCCCGTTCTGAATCGGCTTCCTGCTCAGGTTCAACGAGGGGCGTACACCGGAGGTCTGCCGGTGACACCAGAGAATGACCAACTATATAAGGACTCTTATCAAGCCATGCTACGCATGACCAAGCGAATGTACGATGCTGGTATTCCCATTCTCGCTGGAACCGACGCGACAGCCGGAATCATGTTGCATCGCGAATTGGAACTCGAGGTGGAAGCGGGTATCCCACCAATGAAAGCATTGCAGATCGCAACTTTCAACGCTGCCCGGCTTCTGAAGCAGGAAAAAGACTTGGGTTCCATTGCGTCGGGAAAGCGAGCCGACCTTCTACTCGTGGAAGGAAATCCGGCCGAACACATCAGCGACATTCGCCGCTGCCGGCTGGTCATGAAGAACGGTGTGCTCTACAAAAGCGCCGATCTTTATAGCGCTGTTGGCATCAAGCCAGCTGAATAGCTGAATCTACCAGGTCATTTTTCCGCAAACTTTCTGGAACTATTTCCTCTTTCGCAGCGAAAACAATATGAAGGTCAGCGCATCGAACCTGAATAGGCATGGAAATCTCCCACGAGCTCTCGACCCGCACCGACGCTGAACTGTTGCGACTCGCGGTAGCTGGAGAAGAACAAGCCTTCTTGCTACTGTACGGAAGGCTGAGAGCGGGGATTTTTCGCTATGCGTTCTATATGACCAGTTCGAAGGGAAACGCGGAGGAAGTGACCCAGGAGGTTTTCATTACTCTGTTGAAAGAATCACACAATTACCAACAGGGTCGCGGCGATCTCGCCGCGTTCGCTTTTGGTATCGCTCGCAATTTTGTGCGGAGAATCGAGCGCCGCGAGCGGCGCTACGAGGCGCTTCCAGAAGATACTGCCTTCGTGACACTGTCCGGCAAACTCATTTCCGAATCGGATGCGCTGCCCGCGCAGATGATCCGCACTGAAGTCGCCGTGCGCGTGCAGGCCGCGGTGGCTTCGCTGCCCGATCACTATCGCCAGGTTGTCGTACTCTGCGATCTTTGTGAGTTTTCGTATGCCGACGCCGCTTCCCGGCTGCGTTGCGCCGTGGGAACAATCCGGTCTCGCCTGAGTCGAGCGCATGCTCTATTAGCCGACAAATTGAGGCCGCTTCGCGGCCCGCAACCGGAAATCGGAGCAACTGGCCCGGAGGGATGTCTCATATGACCTGCCATGAACTTCGCCTGTACTTTCAGAGTCCCGTGAGCATGGATGCCGAGTTCCCCGGCGAAGCCGAGCATCTCGCCCGCTGTACCGAATGTGCCCGCCTCGTCGAAGAGCGCCACGAACTCGGAGCCGCTCTGCGTCTCGTTCGCGAATCAGCCCCAGAACCTTCTGCTGCGCTCGAGACTGCTGTTCTCGCAAATTACCGGCGATGGGTGGCTACCCATCCACTACTTGTGCGATCGAGGTCACGAAGACTAACGGTCGTCTGCTGGACCGCGGCAGTAGCCGGAGTGCTGATTCTTGCGGCCGTTCTCTTTCATCCCGCGCGGAGACTGCAAACTTCGAACTTAAACATAGAATTGGTGCAGCCGCAGCCGATGGCGCAGCCGAGTACCTCCGAGAAAGGGGCGAAGGGAGTTCCTTGGAAAAACACTGCTGCCTCGCCGAAAACACGACCGCATTCCTCTCGGCAACGCCCCCACGCTCCGCAACTCGCGACCATGAAGAGTCCAGCTTTCGAAGACTTTCGCAGCTTGATGTACTGTGACGCGCTCAGTTGCGGAGGAGCCATGCAACTGATCCGCGTGCAATTGCCATCTTCTGCAGCGGCATTCGATCCGGCTGCAGGGTCACCCGATGGCGCGATTTATGCGGATGTACTGGTTGGCGCCGACGGGATCGCTCGCGGCATTCGCGTCGTGCAGTGAAAACTTTCTATTGCAGGAGGAAAAGAAATCCTATGAATCGCCTGAAGCTTACCGCTTTCGTTTCAATCGCAATCCTTGCGATGAGCGCAGCTGTCGTCGCGCAGGGACCACAAGAATCCGGAGCAGTTGCGGCACCTTCCATGATGCCTGCCCCTAGAGGCGCGATGCTCGGCATGCACTTGGAAGAAGGCATGGACGTTGCTCCCGTCAAAGGCGCGCCGTTCTGCGCCACCGTTACCACCGAGCACACACAGACTTTCGCCGACGGCAACCGTATTCACACCGCGGAAAATTCCAATATCTGCCGTGATAGCGAAGGCCGCACTCGCCGCGAGGCCAGCCTCAACCTTCTCGGAGCCGGTCCGCAGGCCTCAGCTCCCAAGTTGATCACGATTCTGGATCCGGTCGCAGGTGTGCGCTACATGCTCGACAGCGAAAACAAAGTTGCCCACAAGATGACTCTTCCGCAGCCGGGGAGCGCTCCTGACAGGGGCCTGCCAAAGGGCGGAGAAGTGTTCATCATGCGGAGCTCGGGCGGTGCCGCGGGACCGGGGTTTTCCACCAATATGCTGTACAGAAAAGCGGGACTGGATTCCAACGAACCCGCGCCTGCCACCGAAAATCTCGGTGACCAGACAATCGATGGCATCCATGTCACCGGCACGCGCATAACCACTACCATTCCCAGTGGAAAGATGGGAAACGACAAGCCGATTGCCGTCACCTCCGAGCGCTGGTATTCTCCCGAGCTGCAAGCGACGGTGATGACCAAGCACGAGGACCCTTGGGCGGGAGAATTGCAGACAAAGTTCAGCAACGTTAACACTTCCGAGCCGGATCCCTCATTGTTCGTGGTTCCCAGCGATTACAAGATCGTCGGACGACAAAGACGGGCCGGTCACCATCCGCATGGTTAGCCCCGCACCACTGAAATGAAGGTCAGCGCCAAATGTAGCAACAGCCACAAAAGCCGCCACCGTTAGAAGTAAGTAACGCGCGGACAATGAATGGCAGATCAGCGGAAGTGCTTGAAAAAGATGGTGAGCGCGGAAGGAATCGAACCTTCAACCTACTGATTAAGAGTCAGTTGCTCTGCCAATTGAGCTACGCGCCCACTGTGGAAGAACTTGTGGTGGGACAATTTGTGATTGTAGCATCTCCGGTGGCTTGATGATCCTGCGCGGTGCTACATTCGCGCAAACTATCACGGAAATTTGTGGAACGGTAATCTACACCAGCGGTAGAAGACGACGAAGACACATGCGTGCTCAATCGCCCTTCTGAATACCGGGGAATCGGAAGTCAGGCTAGCGCATGAGTCCGCATATGAGGCGTCGACAGGTGAGCGTGGGCCGGACTGATCAGGACCGCTGGCGCACTTCCGCAGCCATACCCCGGGACGCTTCGCTCGCCGCAGGGCGACGCGGTGGCAACGGCTCCGACCCCATCGCCGAGCGCCTCTCCACGGTGCCAATCACCGGAGCATCATCCAATCCGTCTGCGTAGGCCATCGATACGAATCTCTGCTCGGAGCATAAGCGATCCACCAGACGCTGCTGCCAGGAACTCAGAACGGCGTGAGGAAGAATCGGAAAGTGTCGAAACATCCAAATAAAATAAGCGCGTTGAAGAAAAGAAGGCATTACGTACCGCGGTCCGATGGGCGTCTGCACTTGCACCACACCGTCCGCCAGTTTATCAATCCACATAACTGGGCCACCTGAGTCCTGAGTTTGGCCAGAGCAATTCTTGGGCCGCCATTATGGCACCAAGGGCGGTGCCAAGCAAAGGATTTTATCAAAGTTTTTTTAATGCACTGCGTTAAGGTTTTCCACGCCACAGGTTTTAGGTCTTGTGGCACTTCTTCGCAGAAAGGCCGCCGCAGGGATTGTTCGAACTTCTCTGATCAGAAGCAACGGGATCAGAAAACGTGGTCGGAATCGCGGCTAAGCTAGCTCGACATGGGAATCTCGGGCAGCATGTCCATCCGCTGGATTTCTGCGGCTACGCCGAAATCTCTGCCCGGACCCTCCTCCACGCGCACTACGCGAGCGTGGCAGCAAACCCAGCATTTCTCGCCAGAGGTAAGTTCTGGGGGAAGGATGAGAACCAACTCCACGTCCGAACCCTCAACCATGCGTGAGGCGCTGTAGAGAAAAACGCCGTTGCTGCTGACGTCCCGAGTCTGGGCGGCCAGTTCCCCGCTTTCTGCCGCGCGCTTAACCCGCACCGGCAGCCGCGCGGCAATTCGCTTACGGGAGCGGCGATCGATCTTGTGAGTCATTTTTTTTGCCATGCCGAGAAGGCAATTTTAGAAAACACTCATTTGCAATTGCTAATTTTTCGTAGCAATCAAAACTTAACGCCAGCAGAAAGCTCTTTAGCTTTCCGCTGGCGTTGGTCAGTATAGAACAAATTTGCCGAGGCGATGAATTCTTGCCTAGATTTCCGGCCGCCGCAGACGCGCCGCAGGAACCACGAGCGCTTGCTCCATGGTCGGAACATTGGTGCCGCGTAGTTTCGACTCCGCCTCCGCCAATTTGTCGGATTGATTGGTCTGGTAGTAGGCCTGCACCAGCAGTTCCATGGTGAAGGGATTGTCCTGATCTTCTTCCAGGTGCGCGATGGCTTCCTCAAATTTTTTCTGGTCCATCAGCAGAGTTCCCGCGGCTCCGTTGTAGGAGCTTTGAATCACGCGATTGCGGCTGCCCGAGGCCATCGCCTCCAGCTGTTGCAGAGACTTGTCAGCCAGCGCCGAATTTCCCGCATGAGCGGCGCGTACGGTCCGGTTGCGCAGTATGCGGGAGATTTCCTCGTCCTTGTCTGATTTGGTAACCGCGCTGCGATGTTCCAGGGCCTCTTCCGCGTCCTGAAGATATTTCAACGACGCGTTGTCATCGGTCTGATACTCGGCTAAGTGCCGATAGGCCTGCGCCTCTTGTAGGTCCTGCTCCTTGGCGTGAGCTGTCTCGGCAACTTCCAGGAAAAGTTTGTCGGCGTCGGCAAACTTCCCGTCGCGCACCCAGGTCATCGCCTTCTGCATGGTGTAGTTGAGCCGGTCCGCTTCGTTGTGGGCAAAACGGATGGCCTTGTCATATTCGATCCTCGCCTGCTCCTGATTTCCCATCAGGGCATACGTGTCTCCCAATCCAACCTGGGATGTGACGAAATCAGGATCAATCTTCAATGCGGCGCGATAGTGTTGCAACGATCCTTCAAAATTTCCCGACATGCGCAGCAATTCGCCGTAAGAATCCTGAGGATTCGGTTCCTTGGGAAGCAGTGCAACGTAGCGATCCATCGCCGCAAATGCCTTGGCGAATTCGCGGTTGCGCGCGTCGACGTAGGCCAAGTCGTTCAGCGCGGGAGGAAAATTCTTATCGAGCGCCAACGCCTTCTCCAGGAAGCGCTGCGACTGGTCGTCGCTATTTTCTCCCATCAGCCAGTTAGCCGCGAGATAAAACAGATGCTTATCTTTGGGATACATCTCCAGCATGTCGTTCATGGCGGAGATTCCACCGATGTAGTCGCCTTCCTGCACTTTGACGATCCAGGCAATCATGAGCTGCTCGCCTGGCGTGAGCTTGGGCGCGAGCGCTTTGGCTTTTTCGCGGGCGGCGCTGACTTCTTTGGGATCGGTACTGTTGAAAGCGATCCAGGCCCAGGCCACGGCCAGATTGGGATCTTCTTTTACGGCCGCGCGCCAGTCATCGTTGCAGCGCTCGAGATAAAGATTTTCATAATCTTCCATGCCCTTTTGGTAGAGTGCGCGAGCCTGCGCCGAAGTGGTGGTGACGGGCAGCGTTCTCGCAGCCGACTGCTTTAGATGATGGGCGTAAACTGGCGCGGAAAGGCACACGCCAAGGATGAGAACAGCGCAGATGGAGCGACGCATTCAATTCTCCGAAACAGACGCTTTGGGGGAGAGAATATGAGAGCAGCGTAACATCGTGGTAACCATGTCCCTAGTGACGGAAGTCGTACGACGGGCGGGGGAGAAGAGGAATGACACTACGTCTTCGCGTGGAGATTGGTAGTCCGATTCGCGCCAAATGGCAGGCCCCTGCCGCAAACGGCAGGGACCGCGATCATCAACGAGGACCGCTAGAAGCGGAAGATCGCCGCGAATTGCACTCCTCGCGGTCCACCGCCGCCCAGGAATGGATTGCCGATACCGACATCGCCAGTAGCTCCGATGGCATAGGAGCCTGCGCCGACCTCCTGATTATTACCGTTAGCCGCAAAGCCTGACTGGCCGGCATCGGCAATGAAAGCGGGAAGGAAGGGATTCGCGAAATTCGGATGATTCAGGACGTTAAAGAATTCCGCACGAATCTGCATATTCACACGTTCGGTCAGCGGCGTGTCTTTGTGAATGGAAAGATCCCATTGCTTAAAGGTCGGCCCACGAAGCTCGTTACGCCGCTCGTTGCCGAAGTGACGAGTTCCCGGGACGCAGTCCTGTTCGGTGTTGGATAGACCCGGGCCAGTGGGACTTTGGGCAAGCGCAGTAAGCGTGCAAGGGATTGCGAAAGAAGACAAGTTCAAGAAGTCGAGCGGATTATGCTGGTTGTAGGTGATGGGTCCGACTACGTCGGGACGGTCGATGCCTTCTCCGGCGCCACTGAAGTCGCCTTCGAAATTGTAATTGAGCTGGAACGGCTGGCCGCTTTGAAGAGTTGCGGTGCTGTCGATTCCCCATCCGTTTTTCAGACGCTCCATGCCGCCGCTCATTTTTGGAAACTCGTAACCTAAAATCCAGGTGAATCTCTGCGGCACGTCGAAGTTGGAAGGCGCATATTCGCGCTGCGGGTTAGTGCTGTCGTAGGGTTGCGCGGCGTTCGGCTGGAAGTCTTCTCCGTCGCTGGCCGTATCCATTGAGCGGGACCAGACGTAATTCGTAATCGAAGTTAGCCCGTGCCAACCAGTCAAGCGCAGACTGGCTTGAAGAGAATTGTAGTTCGACTTGGCGGAGGACTGTTGTTGAAAAAGATAGAACGTACCGTAAGGATTGTTACCGTACACCCTTGGCACGCCGTAGCCGGAGATACAACCGGGACCGCCAGCTGGATAACAGGGAGCACCGTTGAACGTGTTGACGTTGGCCTGCGCATAGGCGATGTCATAGGCGTCGATTGTGCTTCCGTTCGGCTGGTTGAGATCGACGAAGCGTAACAAACGATCTCCTTGAGATCCTACATACCCCACCTGTAAGACCAGTTTGCTGCCAAACTGCTGCTGGATATTGAGGTTGTAATTCTCCATATAAGGAGTTTTTATATTGCGGTCAAAAACAAAAGAGTCGCACTCGCCGCAGCCAGGCGTACCGAAGGTGGGCACTCCCGCTCCGATTACACCACCGTTGGCGGACGATGGAAGCACCTGCGCGGGTCCGATCGGGTTATAGGCCGGACCTGGATCGAATGCGGGCGGGTAAGGTAGGTGACCGAGAACCATGTCTTGAGACATGGCATCGTAGAAGAGGCCGAAGCCGGTACGGACTACGGTGCGGCCGTGACCGAATACGTCCCATGCTGCGCTTACACGCGGGGAGAAGTTCCTGTGATCGGGGTTGTACATCTGGCTCAGGCCGGGCTGCCCGACTTGAGTCAGAGTGAAGGTCGCGGCGTTCAAATCGTAGTTCGTGACGTTGCTTAACAGATTATTCTTTTCGCCCACGACGCCGAAGTAATCCCAGCGTAGCCCGTAATTGAGGGTGAGCGTGGGAGCGAGATGGAAACTATCTTGTATGTAGAGAGCGTAACTGTTTTCAAACGTATGTCTCCGCGCATCGCCCGCATATTCCGAGCCGCCATCGACGTAGCCGGCAAGAAAATCCTGCAGCGGCGTCGAAGTAGGACTGAGCCCACCGCCCTCAAATTCCAACTTACCTCGGAAACTCCGGGAGAACACTTGTTGAATCGCAGTACGGTGAAATTCAAATCCAAATTTAACGTCGTGCTTGTTCGCCTTCCACGAAAACCCGTCAATCACCTGGCTATTGGAATCGACCCGAGTGCGTGGAACGCCACTGCTGGCGCCCAACTGCGAGAACCCACCCACTACGATTGCAGGGAGTCCGGAGTCAGCAGGGCCAGAGCCTTGACAGTCCGCAACGGAACTGGCGGAACAAAGCCCGATTGAACTCGGGTGGAAGCCCAAATCTTGAGGAAAGAAGCCCTCCGCGAAACGGTTCCAGCCATAACGCAACTCATTTACCTTGTTCGCGCCGATCGTTTTCACATAGGACAGCGAAACGAGTTGAACCCGTGTGGGCGTATACGTATCGAAACCGGGCAACTGTCCGCCGCTCGCGGTTAAGGCCAAAGGAAAAGCCTGGGTGCTGTTGCCGTAGTAGTAGCGGCCGCTGATCTGATTGTTTGAATTGAAGCTGTGGTCGATTTTGGCGATCAAGCTATCCACGTTGTTATACGACGGAGCGGTTGTAGAAACATTGGGCGTGATGCAACCGCTGTCAGAGGATGCAACTCCGGGAATGTTTGGCGCGGGCCAGGGGTTGCGGGCGAGCAAAGCTGCAATCACTGGATTCGTGGGACCGCCATCGGCGGCGATGTTCGCCGGATCAGGTACACAGCCGAGGCTAACTACTCCCACTCGCTCGCGTTGCCCTTCGTAGTCCACGTAGAAAAAAGTTTTGTCCTTTATGATCGGACCACCGAGAGAGCCACCGAATTGATTATTGTGAAAAGCCGCCTTCGGTTGGCTCGAGGGATTGAAATAATTGCGCGCATCCGTGGCGTCGTTACGGAAATACTCGATTGCCGTACCGTGGATTTGGTTGGTGCCGCTCTTTGTAACCATGTTAATGACGGCGCCGCCGCTGCGTCCGTACTCCGGCTCAAAGTTGGAGAGCACGCGAAGCTCGGCAACAGCGTCGATGGGCAGAATTGTAGCTGGCGTACCGAACACTCCCGCCTCATTGATGGCCGGATCGTTGCGATAACCGTCGTTCATGTCGGTTCCATCGAGGAGAAAGTTATTCGAACGTCCTCGGGCTCCGTTCATGGAGAAGACTCCATAGGAGCCGGGCGAGTCAGAAATCTGATCGGGAGATCCAGCGATGCCGGGGGTTAAGTAGATTAGCTTTTGATAATCACGCCCGTTGACCGGGATATCCTTCATCTCCGATGCCGTGATCGTGCCGCCGAGGGTATCGCTTGTCGTCTCTACCAGCGGCAATTCATCCGCAGACACTTCCACTCTGCTCGATACCTGCCCAGGCCGCATCTTGGCATCAACGCGGCGCTCGGAGGCGACATCTACAGTTACGTTGTTGGCTGCGAAGGTCTGAAAGCCAGTCTGGGTGACTGTTACGGTATAAGTTCCGATCGGCAATTCGGGGAGAGAGTAGCTGCCATCCGCGCTGGTCTCGGTGGTGCGCTCCAGTCCCGTGGCCACATTCTTCACCGTCACCGTTGCGCCGGCAACGACTGCGCCCGAAGGGTCGGTTGCGGTGCCGAGAATTGTGCCCCGGAAAGTCTGCGCTGACAGGGAAACTGCCGCCAGTAGCACAAACACCACGATGATGCGCGCTCTCATAAAATCTCCTTAAAGTCGATTATTCCGGGAGTGATTTCCGATGCGGCAGGCCAAGTTGATTGGCCCTCACTGGGAGGCACGCAATTCCTTGCAGGCGAATGAGATGCAGCGCCCCGACCGCACACAGCACATTATCGAAAGGCGATCGCAACAGTCAACCATCGAGTTGCGATGCGAAGGATAGATTTTACGAATGATTGCACAGCAAGGAGGATTTCTACGGGAAAACGGGAACACATCTTTAAAAAAATGCAGGCACAACCCGGCAAATTGCGAGCGAACTTAGAAGCTGATGGTCACGCCGCCGCGCACCGAGCGCGCAGACTGCACAAAATATACAGTCTGGCCGTCCTGCGCCATTACCGGTACATAGCCCTGGGCCAGCAAATTGCGAAGATCGATCAGCGCTTCCATGTGACCTGGGAGGAAGCCCATGGTGGGAATGGGCTGCCGAATAAACAGATTCAGGAACGCATCGCTTTGCCCGGGCGAGGCATTGAACATATCCACTGGGGTCAGCGCCTGTCCATTGATCCAACCGTAGGATGCGATCCATCGCGTGTGTGTGCAATTCACCCTGCCGCTGAGCTTTGCGGCTACAGCTTCGCGCCGCTCAGTCGTAATCCATTGGCTGGCATTCTGAATTGCGACGTCAGGTTTGGAAAGATCGAGAACGCCGCCGTAGGCAAAATCCAAAGTAGCGGTGAGATCAGAGTCAAGCTTGCGCTCGAGGACCAGGCGAAGGCCATGAGCATCCAGCGTGTTACCGGTGTAGGTAAATGTGCCCGAGTATATATCCGGTAACAGATCTCCACCAGCAGCCGTGACCTCGCCGGTACCAAGCAAAGCGGTGTTGTCGACGTGGTCCCTGAATGCGGCGACCTGCATCTTGTTCTTACCCCACCGATGCGACACATTCAGTTCCTGGTGGTGAGCGCTTTCAAGTTTGGTGGCAAAGTTTGCCAGGCTGATGCGCGGGTTCGCTTCGGTAAAGCTGGCTTCCGACTCGGGGTCGGCGGACTTGTCCTGCGGGGTGGGCAACGAAGTCGCGTAACTATATCCGACGATGGTGTCCGGAGAAACGTGGACGTCGATCGAGCCATATGGGCGAAAGGCAGTTAGTCGCCCGAGAAATTGGATGCTCTGCAATTCGCTGCCGACTTGTAGCTCGAGGACATCGCTGATTGCGAAATCCTCTCTTCCGGCAAGTGCCATCGACTGCAGAGAGGCGTTGTGCAGATTCGGGTCCGAAGGAGCGAAACGGCGGGTCGCAATCGCCATCGACGGGCCAGAGCCATCCGGCAGGCGGTGTGAATACATCGCGCGCAAGGCAGCAACAGGAAGGCCGTCACCGTAGCCGAGATTTCCCTTGAGCCCGATCCGGTCCACGGAAAAAACGTTCCGCTCCACAGAAAACCCGGTGGTCATGTCGGAGCCACTTCCGTACCCGCCAGCCGCAGAACCGGCGAGGAAAGACAAACTGCCTTGCAGTTCATCGTTTTCTGGCTTTTCTTCCACGCCGAGCGTCGGATCGTCAAACACTCGCAGCACGGGACGATTCGCCACCGAACGCAGGGTCCACTTCCAATCGTCATCGTCAGCAGCGCCGCGCACGGGTCCAACGCGCATGGCATTCAACAGAGTATTCAAAGTGATATTCAGATGAGTGCTGGAGCCGGGATGCAACCCGACTTTGTCACGCCACGCAGGCAAAAACGAAGCCGCCGAAACCTTAACCGTGTATAGCCCAGGCAGGAGGTTGGTAGCCGAGTAGAATCCGGCTCCGTCAGTGAAAACGGTCAAGGTACGCGCCGCGGTTCCTACGATTTCGACAACGGCGCCCATCTGCGGCACACCGGAAGCATCGCGCACGTATCCGGAGATCGCCCCGGGCCGGTCTGAGGACCATGCAGGAAGCGACAGCGCAATGATCACCGCCCACTTTCCGAGCTGGCGAAGCTTCATCCCACCCCCGGGGAAACAAGCATTCCGCTATTCAACGGCAAACGTCGCTGAAGGATCCACGGTTTGCTTGGAGATGTTGTCGTTCACTTTGATTTCGATACGGTATACACCGGGCTGCAAATTTGCGGACGCAATCGATTTTTCCAGCGTCACCTGATCGCCGACATTACCCATCTGTTCGGTCGATTCCGTTTTCTGCACCACGGGTTTGTTGGTCGCGACATTTACGATATCGAACTCGAATGTCGCCGAAGGTTTGTGCGTCTTCTCGTCGACGCCCAAATTATAGACCTGCATCCAGAAATTTACCTTCTGATCGCGATCGCGTTTGAAGAGCGCAGGCTTACCGTCGGCTGGAGCCACACGCGGACGAACCTTGGTCACGCCGATCACAAAGCTTCCCGTGCTCACATCCTTGGTAGGCACGGCCTCCATCTGGTCGGCCACAATCAGCGACGAGGTCGACAGTTTGTCGTCGGAGTACTCGGGCACAACAATACCGCGGCTCCACAGACCCTTGCGGTCGCCATTTACATCCTTGACTGCAACCTCAATCTTATAACGTCCGGGACGCAGCGGAAGTGCCTTCCAGTAGACCGAGGAGTTTTCCGCGGTGCGCGGCAGCAATTCCGCCGGAACGTCTACCTGGGCCGTATCTTCAAAGGTCTGCACCACGCGTCCGGTCAAAGTGCTGACTCGGCCAAAAATATTCACCGTGCCGCGCTGCACCCCGTCTTTATTGGCAAATGTAATGTCGCGATACTTTACCTGGATCGTGATCGGCACCAAGACGGTATCGCCCGTGACTTTCACAAAATCAGAACGCACATCGAACGGCATCAGGTTCGTAATCAGCTTGGTGTTGACGATTTCTTCCAGATCCTTGAACTTAACCGGCGGAGGAGCTTGCAACTTAGAGTACTGCTCCAACCGGTCAAACTCTTTTGTCTGCAGGTCCGAACTCATCGGTCCGGCACCCAACTGCTCCAGGCCTCCGCTATTAAAGCGGTCGGCCTTGCTCGACATACCCATCTGCTCATAAAGAGTCAGGCCTGCGTTCGGAGTGTATTTCAAAGCATCTTTTTCCGAACGGTCCAGCGTCATGTGGTAGTCGCCGCACATGCAGGTATCGACGAATTCGATGATTACTTCCTGACCGATGCCTTCCAGATAGCGGTAGCGCCAGTCTTCGAAAGGATACGTAGAAGTCTCGCCACCGCCTTCTTCCATAGGCCGCTCGTACGAACCGCCTGAGGGATGGGAATCTACTTCGTCGGCCGGACCATACATGATGTAGATTCGACCACGATCCGTCTTCCAGCCAGGGATGCCGGCGGCAAAATGTTCGTTGGCGTAGGCAATGCGACGGTAGTGTTCCTCTTTATATTCGTTTTCTTCGGTATCGGGAGTGGGGTCGCGGCGCTGCCAGAAGGCTTCAATAAAGTTGTCGCGCTCTTCGTCGTTGGAAAGCTGTTTGAATGCGGCACGTTCCTGGTCGGTGATAATCCAGACGACGTCTTCGTTCAACCACTTTTTGTAAGTCTTGCTGAGTTCGACGTTCAGCGCTCTTTTCTGCGCTTTTTTCTGCTTCTCATTCGGCTTTCGCTTTAGTGGATCGGTCTGGTCGTTGGGTTGAGCCTGTGGATCGGCGGCAACTGCGGTCGAAGCTGGAGAACTGGAAGCCGCGGAGCTTGATGCTGCCGGCGTGTCATTTTGGGAAAGAGCAGGCACGGCTAAGCCCGACGCCATGGCCAATACAATAAGAGACGAAAGATAACGTGAACCAACCCGAACCATGAGAGGGACTCCTGCAACGGTACGACTTTGTCGCTCTATTTTAGGCTCCCGGTTGCTCGAAAGCAAGGTTAAGTCACATTAAAAGAAGGGTCTGACGACCCTAGCCAGCCCCTCTCGTTGGAACCACAGGAATGGAATCGAGTTGCCTGAGGCAGGGCCGAAATTTGGGATTCAATTCGGCAGCTATGTTTCTACAACCTTGTCCTCAACTGCGGCCCCACCCGCGCAAAGTTTGAAAATCCAGGGTAAACGAGTCAAATCACGCCATCTCGCCACCCACGCGGCGCCCTGTTACCATGCCGCATGTTCAATTTTGGGAAACCGAAAACTGCTGGTGACTGGATTGTGCACATCGCGGGAGCCATCGTCGCGATATTCCTCATCTGGTGGATGCTTCGCGTGTACGTACTGTGAAGGCAATCAAGTCTTGTGTCTCGTCAATGAGTGAGATCGGGATGTTGCAACAGTTCATCTCGAACGGCGGGAAGAGTAGACTGCCGCGCTAGTCCGAGCTCCCCAGACAAGAAGCGCCCCAAACGTCAAGACAAGCAATGCGAACAGGCTGCCTTCCCACGCTGCGAAGTAAAACATCACCATCGGGATTATCGACAGCAATATCGTGCCCAGCCAATCCAGAACACTGGTATGGGCAAATCCCCTTGCCGTTGCCGTCGCTGTGATTGCCATGAATGTTCCGCTGGCGAGCCAGACGCCGACCAGCATTGCAACCCCAACCCGTTTGACGCCGCGCCTCGCCGCAACTCTTCTTGCGATCAGATATGCAAACAGGAACGTTCCGGGCGGCAGGAATACAAATGCCGCGTCCCATCGAGCAGGAGTCGAGTCCACGCTTGCGGCCACGTGAATAGCCAAATCGGCTAACCAGAAACTCAGCGCTCCGGCAATGGCGAGCCAGAGGGTCAACCGAGGCTGTGCTATTCGAGAGAACAAGGCGATTGGTCCAGTTTTTATTATGCTCCGGCCCACTCTTAAGTCGGGGAAACATTGCGCGGGTGGCCCACCCTTTGCGCTCTTTGCAAAGGGTGGGATTCCGAGCGCGAACGCCTGTCGTCTCTTCCGGAGACTTGTCGAGGGGTTCCCGCAAATACAAATCTCCACTGCAAATCTGCGATACGAAATGTGATATCTAACCTTGTCATCAACAGCCCCAGCCAGCGATCATGACAACGGAAGCAGTTTCGAGTTCCCCACAATGCAAATGGAGCAAGGGCAAAGTCGTGACGCAGCTTCAAGTGGCAGTCCTTACAATATTTTGCCGGAAAATTGTTTCGAATCAATATTTTATTCAGACTCCACGGTAGCCCAAAGCTTCCAACTCATTGCGTGTAAAGATTTAAACACTCTTAATCTGGAAAATTTTTTTATCCGGATCAACTTGGGCTCACCTCATTTCAGCTCCAGACTTCCCCAGCGTCACGACAAACTCTTTTTAACATCTCTGACAGAATTTCCCGGTAGCAGGGCACTTAGAAGATGCGTCCGGCAAGCCATCTTAGCCGGGTTTCTGAAATCGAAGTGGAAGGCGTACGCAGAATGACCTGCCGCCATCAAGAATGCTAGGCTTATCGTGTGAACCGGCGGCTGCCTGATTTGTTTCTTTCCTCGTTGCTCAACCTGGTCTTAGTGTGGATTTTTCTTGGCTCGGTACTACCTGCATCGGCGGCGAATTGGAACATTCACGCGCAGCCTGCCCGTCTGGTCAACGGCGGTCCCGTACTGTTTCAGATTAAGCCGGCGCAGAAGTTGCAATCGCTAAGCGGAAGTTGGCTCGGTCATGAAATCGTTTTCAGCTTCGATGCAAACAGCAAAACGTGGTTCGCGCTGGCTGGCGTGAGCCTGGAAACGGCTCCCGGTAGTTATGCGCTCGAGCTCACTGGAGAAACCAAGGCGGGAAAGAGTTCGAGCACAAAAGTCTCTTTCAGTCACAAGTTCGCGGTTGCCCGTGCCAAGTATCCCAGGATCGCAGTCAAGCTCAGCGTGGAAGGCAAGTTCACCGAACCCACTCCCGAGCAAGTGAAACAAATCCAGGAAAGTCAGGAGATTAAGAAAGATTATCTGAACCGGGTTACCGCGGAGCGCGAATGGTCAGGGCAATTTACCGCGCCGGTAGAAGCGCCGATTTCTGACGTCTTCGGTTCGGTGCGTATTTTTAATGGCAAGACGTCGAGTCCACACCAGGGCCTGGATTTCCGCGTGCCAAGCGGAACGCCGGTGGCGGCGATGAACGACGGCACGGTTGTTCTGGCACGTCCACTCTATTTCGAAGGCGGCTTTGTGGTATTGGATCACGGCCAGGGACTGCTTACGCTTTACCTGCATCTTTCCGAATTCAAAGTTAAAGAAGGAGAACAGGTGAAACGCGGGCAAGAGATTGCGCTGAGCGGCGGCACCGGTCGGGCCACGGGTCCGCATCTCCACGTCGCGGTACGCTGGCAGGGAACGTATCTTGATCCGGCGCGGCTGCTGCAGCTGCGGCTACCGGCACTGGCGACAACTAATTAGTATTGGCAATTACAGTGGATGTCCCGGCTTAAGCTCAGGAGCAATTCGTTAACCTCACTGTTCATTGCTTAAGCGTTTCCACCCGAAAGGCCGCTCAGTCCTCGCGCGGGGATATCACGCAACGCGTCCTTTAAGGATTCTTTCAATTCCAAATTGCGAATCAAGCGGTGGAGGTAATTGGGATGCACGCCCAGGATTCGGGCCGCGTCGGCGTAACTGCCCTGGGTTTGCTCGACAGCATCGCGAATGAGTTGCTTCTTCAGTTCTTTCACCGCCGCATGATATTTCGCCTCAGTCATTTCCGGAGGCGGCGTACGCTCCAGCAGCGATTCCGGAAGATCTTCGGGCAGAATCATGTCGGAGGATCCCAGCACCAGCGCCCGTTCGATGGCATTTTCCAATTCCCGCACATTGCCGGGCCAATCGTAATTCACCAGGCAGGAGAGCGCTTCGCGGGAAATTGGACGCGGTTTCACCTTGCAACGCTTGGCGTGCTTTTGCACAAAGTGTCGCGCCAGCATGGGAATATCGTCACGCCGCTCGCGCAGCGTAGGCATGGTCACTTTCAATACAGCCAGGCGGTAATAAAGGTCTTTGCGGAATGTGCCGTCGCGCACGGCCTGCTCCAGATTGCAGTTGGTGGCGGCAATCAGGCGAATATCCACCTTGATCGGATGAGTTCCGCCCACTCGCTCGAACTCGCGTTCCTGCAACACTCGCAAAAGTTTGACCTGGAGCGCCGGAGCGAGTTCGCCAATCTCGTCGAGAAATACAATGCCGGAGTCGGCAACCTCCAGCCTCCCTTTCTTCAGCCCTGAAGCTCCTGTGAATGCGCCGCGTTCGTGACCAAAGAGATCGCTCTCCAGGAGTGTCTCGGGAATCGCCGCACAATTAATGGCGACAAACGGCTTATCGGCTCGCGGGCTGTTGCGATGCAAGGCTCGAGCGGCCAATTCCTTACCGGTTCCGCTCTCGCCTTCAATCAATACGGTTGAGTCAGTCGGGGCGACGCGTTTCAGGAACTGGTAGACCTGTTTCATCTGCGCGCCTTCACCTACCAGGCTTCGTTCCTGGCTGACCTCGATGGTCAGCCGCTCATTTTCCTGCTCGAGCCACTGCAGGCGGCGCGCATTCTCCAGCGCCATCGCGGATATGCCCGCAATTGCCGTCACCAGTTGAAGATGCTCTTCGTGCAGCCGGCTGCCCAGCGTGTTGCTGTCAAGATAGATACATCCGATCACCCTCTGAAAGACGGTCAGGGGCACACAGAGCAGAGAGCGAACCTGAGAGGCCACTAGGCTTTCGACTGCGCGGAGATCGCCGCTGCTGGGAACGTCAGTGCCCAAAATCGCGATTCCCTGCTCTAGCACCTGACGCGCCACCGTGCGGCTCACATTCACCATCTGCGGCTGTGCGGTCTGACGCGTGCGCGCAAACAGTGAATTGAATTGTTGGCCTTCGCGATCGGCCAGTAAAATCGCGCCGCGTCCGGCGGGCACGACTTCAAAAATCAAATCCAATAATTGTCCCTGGAGGTCGTCGAGATCGCGAATGGCATGGACAATGCGGCTGATTTTCAGCAAGGCGTTCAGGTTTCGAGCAAGATGTGAGGTCGCTGGCAACTCGCGCAGTAACCGGTCCGGCTGGAGGTAAACGACGTCCTTCGGATCAATTACTGTGGTTTCGGCTGTACGCTGCCCATCCTCAAATTCCACGCGGCCGGGGGTAGGGACGTCATGGTCTTCCAGCAAAAATAGAAAAGAAGAATCTCCGGCGGCGATCTCATCCCCGTGTTGTAGCCAATGTTCCTGGACGATCAGTCCATTGACGAGGGTTCCATTGCGGCTCTCCAAATCCCGCACCTGGAACTTTCCATCCCGACCCAAGACTGCGCAATGCTTCCGCGAGACCGAAGGGTCGATCACCGCGATGCCGTTCGAAGCGTCTCGCCCAATGGAAACTTCGCCCTCGGCAAGCGGGATGGTGGAATCCTTCAAAGGGCCGGAAAGCGCCAGGAGTCTGGGACGCAAGCTTCCTCACCTCGTGCCCTTCTTATCACACTTTCGACCTAAATTGATATTTGAACGCAGTCCGTTCCAATATCCGAACAGATAGTATCCCTATCCGATCAGATAGTGGGGCTGGATTCTCGGGAAGGCCACAGACGTTTGTGGTCTGACTAAACCATTTGGTTCCATCAAATTGCAGGGGTAAAACATCTCGGCCGCTCACTCGGCGAGTGGCATTTGGCTTGCAACTATGTAAGTGCGCCACGGCTTAGCAAAAAGCGATGGGGGAAGCGCTTTTTGAAAACAGTGATTGCTGAGCTGCGCAATCAGGGATCCGAGGGGCCCCCTCATCGGACCCCTGATTTTTTTCTCGGGGACATTTATCCGGCCAGGGCTGCAGAGGTTGAAGCCGAGAGCTCCTGCAAGGGAACCGCGATCCCCTCGCGATAGGTAACGCTATTACCTGAAATCGCGGGGACGCGATCGCCGGGGACCAGGATTCCAACCAGGTTCAGCGGATCAGCCGCGGATAGAGTAATCGTTCCCTGCGCAGCGTCGAGCTTGCGCATGGCGCGCACCGACTCCACGGCGACGGGCAAGGCAAACTGCTCGCCGAGAAATCCATCGACAAAACGGCCACCGCGAATCTCGCCGCGATCTTCCAGACGACGGAAGGCCATCAGAAGTTCGCGCCAGGGCGGAAGATTCGCTTCGCGGGCAAGGACATCGCGGATTACGATTCCGTATCGGCGCAAGAGCATCCAGCAAGCTGCCTCGACGGCACGTGGACGCTCGACCACTTCGTCGGCGTGCAACAGGGCCCAGCGTCCGGCATTATGCCGCGGACGTGTTGTACGGCCGCTGCCCTGTCCAGCACGTCGCTTGGGATCGATCAGAGACCGCAGATTGTCGAAGCCATCGGCAGTCACCAGACCAGCAGCCACCAGTTCCCAGAGAGCGGTTTCGATTTCCGCTTTCAGCTTTCCTGTGCCGCGGACGATATCGGCAAAGAATGACGCGCCACGCTGCCGCAGAAAATCGAGCACCAATTGCGCTCCATGTCCCAGGCCGCTGTTTGCTCCAGGTTGCGCGCCGGGATGCCGTGGCGTCATCCAATCGGCATCCTCCCGAACGAAGAAGGTGATGGGTGCCACGCTGGTGGGAATCACACGGCGCTGGCGCGGAGCGGGCGCGCCCGGTTCGAGTTCTGCATTCCCGCTGGCATTCGCATAATCCAGTGTTGCTGGATGGGGCGATAGTCTTCCCCAACCAACCGCTCCTGTGAGACACAGCTGATCCAGCCATTTGGGATCGTAATCGACAATGCGGCGAGCGAGCACTTGCCGCTCCCAGGCATTGGCAGGAATTTCAAAGCCCTGCAGCTGCCGGAGCACTTCGAGCGTGCCGCGTTCTCCGGAGACTTGCGTTCCGGGTGCAACGTGTTGCCACTGCAGCAACCACTGCATGAACTGCGCCGCCGTGACTGGCTCGATCTGTTTGCGTAACGTTGCAACCGTAAGCCGATGAATGCGCGCCAGCAGTCGCCGCTCGCACCATTCGATCTCGCGTTCTTGTGTGGGAACACCCGCTACCGGCCCCACAGCGCCACTGAAATTTCCCCTAAGAACGGCTCCACTTGCTTCCATGCGCAGAAGAGCGCCCAGAATCTCGGGGCCGGGAATGCCCAGAACCTCGCCGAGTTGTGTCGCCGTGACCGGACCAGGATGCGACATCCAGCCCGTAACCAGAGTTAACAAAGCATCGTCGCGAGACGCAGGCGTGGTTTCAACATCCGCCAGGCACGGGTTAAATTGCGCCTTGTCAAATAACGTTGAGAAGGTCCTGGCGCGCTCGGCTGCGACCCAATAATGTCGTCCTTCGAATGAAGCGGTTGCGGCCCTCCCTTCATTCACCAGTCTTTCGAAATGTCCTCGCCAGTCACTCGCGGACGAGGTTATGGGTGCAAGAGCAGGTCGAGCTTCGCTCGACTGGACAGCCGGGGGCGGCTGTCCCCGCATGAATTCTTCTGGAAGGGCCACCAGCGTGTGTAAAACATCATGGAGTTCATCGGCATCGCGAACATCGGGCCACGCTTCTTCGCGGACCCGCGTAATCGCCGCTTGATCCAATCCGCCAACTTCTTCGAGTACGGATTCGGGCAGCATTCGCCGCATCTGCACGGCTCGGGCGCGACGCTCTTCCAGCGGGGCATCATCGAGATAGGCGTAGGGATTCGCATTCAGAATCTCGTGCGAAAACTGCGACGGGACGGGAGTATCGACGGCAATGCAACGAATCCGTCCGTCTGCGAGGCCAGTGAGCAACGCTTTTAAACCGTCAATATCCATGGCCTCGGTGAGCACGTCCTTCATGACTTCGCTGACCAGAGGGTGATCAGGAATTTGACGCTCGCCCTGAATGTTTTCGAAGCACGCGGCGGCGTCGGGGAAGACTGAAGCCAGCAGATCGTCGGAGCGCATGCGCTGAATCTGTGGCGGAACTTTCTTGCCGTTTTGGAAGCGAAGCAAGGCCAGTGCGCGGTTTGCATCCCAGCGCCAGCGTGTAGCGAAGATCGGGGAATCAAGGGCGGCTTGTTCGAGGATCGGCTGCACTGTTGCCGCCTGCAGGAAATTGAAAACGTCGGCCAGGGGAAAGCTGTGCTGTTCGGCCAGGGCAATGTTCAGACCGTTGTCAGTGGCCGCGGCCTGCAACTCAAAGTTGAATCCGACGCAGAAACGCTTGCGCAAAGCCAGCCCCCAAGCTTTGTTGATCCGCCCGCCAAACGGAGCATGGATCACAAGCTGCATGCCTCCACCTTCATCGAAGAAACGCTCGGCAATCACAGTCGCCTGAGTGGGCACTGCGCCAAGCACGGCGCGGCCTTGCAACACGTATTCAATCGCCTGCTCGGCGGCGGAATCATCGAGGCCGCATTCGTCCTTGAGCCACCTCACCGCTGCCGCCACATCTGGTTGCGTTGCCGAGAATCCAACAGGCGAAGTATGCGGCAGCATTTCGCTGATTTTTTCCCGCAGTGTTCCGATGTGCTCGGAAAGTTCCTGCGTACGCGCGGGAGCTTCGCCCCGCCAGAAGGGCACGCTGGGAGGGGCGCCGTGCGCATCCTGCACCAGCACACGGCCCGCATTGGTTTCGATCCGGCGAATCATCCATGAAGTATTTCCCAGCAGCATGATGTCGCCGCGATTGCTTTCGACGGCAAAATCTTCATCGACCGTGCCGACGACCAGACCATCGGGCTCGGCGACTACGGCGTAAAGCGAGTTATCGGGAATCGCTCCTCCGCTAGTGATTGCCGCCAGCCTTGCTCCGCGACGCGCGCGCAACTTGCCATTTACGCGATCGCGATGAATGTAGGCGCCATAGCGCCCGCGCCGCGCAGCGATACCTTCGGCCAGCATTTCCAGAATCGAGTCGAACGTAGCGCGGGTCAAATTGCGATAGGGATAGGCGCGACGCACCAGCGCGAACATGGCATCTTCGTCCCACTCTTCGGCGGAGCAGGCGGCTACGATCTGTTGCGCCAGCACATCCAGCGGAGACTCCGGAATCATTAATCGATCCAGATCGCCCATGCGGATGGCGCGCACCAGAGCAGCGCACTCCAACAGGTCATCGCGCGTGGTCGCAAACAGGCGCCCTTTTGGAACCGCGCCGCGCCAGTGGCCGGATCGTCCGACGCGCTGCAGCGTGACTGCAATTGCCCGCGGCGAATTGATTTGCACGACCAAGTCAACGGTGCCGACGTCAATTCCCAACTCAAGCGAAGCAGTTGCGACCAGAACTCGCACCTGACCTTCTTTCAGCTTTTTCTCGGCGGCGAGACGCAGCTTGCGGGACAAGCTGCCGTGGTGCGCCGCGACATTGTCTTCTCCGATGCGCTCTCCCAGATGATGGGCCACGCGCTCCGCCATACGCCGGGTGTTTACAAATACGAGAGTCGAGCGGTGCTGCTCGACGAGAGCCACGAGACGGTTGTAGACCTCATCCCACATTTCGTTCGAAGCCACCGGCCCCAGCGGCATGGAGGGAACTTCGACCGCCATATCAAGCTTGCGCTTGTGTCCGATGTTGACGATTACAGGAGCAGGGCGATCACTTCCGGTGAGAAAGTGCGCAACCTCTTCAATCGGCTTCTGCGTCGCTGAGAGGCCGATGCGCACCGGGACGCTTGTAGGTCAGGGCTTCCAGCCGCTCGAGCGACAAGAGTCAGATGCGCGCCACGCTTGTCGTCGGCTACGGCGTGGATTTCGTCGACGATCACGGTCTCGACATCACGGAGAATCGCACGGCTCTTATCCGCGGTGAGCAAAATGTAGAGCGACTCGGGCGTGGTCACCAGAATATGCGGCGGCCGTTTCAGCATGGCGCGACGCTCGTGCATCAGCGTGTCGCCGGTGCGAACCGCGGTGCGAATTTCGGGCATCAGCAGACCGCGCTCGCCCGCCATAGCCAGAATTTCGCCGAGCGGAACTTCAAGATTTTTCTGGATGTCGTTGCCCAGCGCCTTCAGAGGCGAGACGTAGAGAACTTCAGTGCGGTCTGATAGATCTCCCGCAAGCGCTTTTCGCACCAGTCGATCGATGCAGGCCAGAAATGCTGCCAATGTTTTCCCGGAACCGGTGGGCGCGGAAATGAGGGTAGTGCGTCCGGCCAGAATGTGCGGCCAACCCTGCTCCTGCGGCTCAGTCGGCGTGGCAAAGCGCTGGACGAACCACTCCGCGACGAGAGGATGGGCCCAAGCTAATGAGGGAGGAAGGGACGGCATCTCAATATTGTAGCTGGAAGGTGGATTTTCGTAAAATGTTCGCTTTCTTTCAGATTAAGCAGGCTCAGATCGGCTTCCTTGGAATGCTAGAATTCCCGCGATGCCGAAACCTTCTGCTTCATCTCGCGCCCGGAAAATCAAGCTTCTTCTCTTCGATGTAGACGGAGTGCTGACCGACGGAAAGCTCTTTTTTCTGCCCGCTCCGGCTGGCCTGCGACAGAAAGTGCCTAAAACAGGCCACACCAGCCCAGGCAGGATCGAGTTCAAAGGTTTCCACGCCCATGACGGCGTTGCGATATCTCTGGCGCGTATCGGTGGAATCAAGACTGGGCTCATCACTAAGCGAGTGTCAGAAACGGTTGCGCAACGTGCTCGCGATCTGAAGCTCGAATATGTCTATCAAGGCGTA
This sequence comes from uncultured Acidobacteriaceae bacterium, assembly GCA_963817305.1. Lineage (GTDB taxonomy): Bacteria > Acidobacteriota > Terriglobia > Terriglobales > Acidobacteriaceae > Sulfotelmatobacter. Next base: position 172,390 of record CAWFOD010000004.1, read on the forward strand.
GATGACAAGCGTGCCTGCTTCGAAGAGATCGTGAAAAAGGCGGGATTGAAAGCGAATGAAGCCGCGTTCGTAGGGGATGACGTTATCGATCTTCCGGCGATGCGTGCCGGAGGATTGGCGATTGCCGTGAAAAATGCGCGGGCGGAAGTAAAGAACGAAGCCCACTACGTTACACCGCACGCAGGCGGTGATGGCGCTTTGCGCGACGCGGTCGAATTTATTCTCAAGTCACAAGGAAGATGGCGGCAGGTATTGAAGAATTACCTCGGGGAGTGAATCAGCAGACTTGCGAGCTTAAGAGAATATCGAGAGCAGAATCGAAGCGACAAAAAAGCCCACCAGATGCTTGCTTGGGGCGTGCTCGGGTCAGCGTCTGATGGGCTACCGTTCTCCTTACTCACCCTGTTGTTTTCAGGAGTATTTGCAATAATTAAACCCTATAAGTTGACGGAGTTCCGTCGAAATTTGTAAAGCTTTGTAATTTTGCTTAGAGCTTCACGTTTTTTCGCGAGAACCTAGGTGAATAGCGTATGTCTCTACAATTCCTTCCGGTAGCTTGACCTTCCCCGGGCTCAGTTCGAAATTGCTGGCGTGCTCGAAGCCATAAGTTCGGTGAAGCGCGGATTTTTTCGCAACTGGGCGAACTCGACATCCCGGTAAACATTTTTTAGATCTTTGTATCCAGCTTCTCTTGCCTTGCGCAGGTATTCGAGTGATTGGTCAGACAATCCCATCTTGGCAAAAAGTTTTGCGACGGTGTAATCATAGCGGGCGCGGTCCTCGGGGCTGGGCAATTGCGCTTGCACGCCGCCTCGCGAACTACGCTCAAACACATCCGGATCCAGTTCCAGCGCATGCTGGTATGCGGACACGGCGGATTCGAAGGCACGTTTGGAGAAATACGCCGCGCCCAAATTGCTGTAGAACGACGCTGAATCGTCATCGATTTTAATTGCTTTCTCATACTGCTTGACGGCCGCGCCATATTTCTTGCTCTCGTAGTAAATTACGCCCAGGTTGTTGTAAGCATCCGCGAATCGGCGATCATTGCGGATTGCCTGCTCGAACGATCGTCGCGCTTCCTTGTAGCGTTGGATCATGAGTTCCGTAATGCCGATTTTATTCAGCAACCGCGAATCGTTCTTCTTCTTATTCAGGGCGGCGCGATAATAATCGAGAGCATCCAGATACAACTTGTCAGCGCGCAGCCGGTCGGCTTGTTGTTCGAGAGCGGCGGCGGTTGCGTCCGGCGCGGGAGGATCGATCGCCCGCACCAACGGAGGTGCGATCTGTACTTGCTCTGAATGTGAAACTTGTGCCAGTGCGGCGGTAGAGGAAATCAGGAGAACAACCAGGCAGGCCTTCCGGTAGGACATACAAACCCCCAAAGCGACCACTTCCCACGAGCCTATTCTGCCACAATTTTGATCCGGCGGCGAAGATTTATTGCAACGCGTTTTTGTCTCATTGTGGAGGAGTTTGCCCGTTTTCGGCGGGTTTAGGCGGCGGAGCCGAGGATTTGTCATCCTTGAAAATGCCTGCCAGCTTGCCGAAAAAGCCTTTCTTTTTCTTACCATCGGGGTTATTCGGATCCTGAACCTCCTGCCCGTTGGCCGTCTGGCCGGGAGAAGCCTGGGTAGGCGGAGGCAACGGCTTCTCTCCGCCACCGAAGAATCGAGAGAAAAATCCCGTAACGCCATTCTGCTGGTCGCAGGTCTCGCGCGGCTCCGTTCCCGCCACAAAAGCTGCCGTGTAATCGTCAGGACAGGTAGGCGTCGCCAGGCGGTTTGTGACTTTGTCCAGTTGCACGTCCACGACTCCAGTGGGCTGGGAGAAGGGCTTCATGTCCTTGTATTGGGGAAGCAAGGACGCCTTCTTCATGAACTCGGTCCAGATGGGAGCGGCGGCTTGCGCGCCAGTGAGCCGCAATTCGCTGTAGTCGTCATAGCCTACCCAAACAATGCACAGCAAGTTGGAGGTATATCCCGCGAACCAGCCATCATGCGAGCTGCCAGTCTTACCGGCGGCAGGCAGAGTGAAACCGCGCAGGCGAACGGCGGTATAGCCGAGGCCGTTGTTGATCACTCCTTCCATCATGTTGGTCATGATGTAGGCGATGCGGGGATCGAGCACCTGGCGCTGGTCAGGTTTAAAGTTCGCCAGCACGTCGCCCTTGGCATTGCGCACGGAGTTGACCAGTACTGGAGAAAGGCGCTCGCCGTTGTTGGCAAACGATGTGTAGGCCGCGGCCATATCCAGAGGCGTGGCGTCATAAGAGCCGAGCGCCATGGCGGGCGTGGGCTTGACTGAAGCAATTCCCGCCGACTTGGCCAGATCTGCAACTTTGTCATATCCGACTTCTTCCGCCACTTTCACCGTGGCGTTGTTCAATGACATGGCCAAGGCATAACGCAGCGTTACGTCGCCGTGATATTCCTCTTTGTAATTGCGCGGCTCATAGATTTGATCGCCGTAAGCGAAACTGGTGGGCGCGTCGGTCACGGTTGAGGCCGGAGTAATCACCGTCTGCGAGCCATCCACTCCCGTATTCATGGCAGCGGCATACACGAAGGGTTTGAATATCGACCCAGTGGGGCGCTTCGAAAGCGCATGATTCAACTGGCTGAAGCCGTAGTCGCGTCCTCCAACGAGAGCAAGAACTGCCCCGGTATGCGGGTCGAGCACTACCATGGCGACTTGCGCCTGCGGACCGGGGGCTACAGTCGTTTCAAATTTCTTGCCGACCTTCTTCCTTTTGGTGCGTAGTTTCTTCACTTGCTCATCGACCAGCTTGATGCCAGATTCGACCGCTTGCGCGGCAGCTTTCTGCAGATCTGGATCAAGCGTGGTGTAGATGCGGTAAGATTCGTCATTCAAATCGTGTTCGCTGAATTTGTTAATTAATGTGTCCCGCACCATATCGACGAAGTAGGGTGCATCGCTGGCTTCTACATTGGGCGGCGCGAGTTTCAGCGGTGATGCCTTTGCCTTCTCCGCTTGCTCGCGGGTGATGGCATGGGTATCGACCATGGAGTCCAACACAAGATTGCGGCGCTCCAAAGCACGTTCAGGATGGCGGTAAGGTGACAACCGGCTTGGCCCCTGGATGATTCCCGCAAGCAGAGCGGCCTCGGGCAGTGTAATGTCCTTTAATTCTTTATTAAAATAAGCGCGCGAGGCCTCGGCAAAACCACTGATCGCAAACGAACCGCGCTGCCCCAGATTGACCCAATTGGCGTAAAACTCGAGAATCTGCTGCTTGCTGAACTTCTGTTCCATTTCCTCGGCAATCAGCATCTCGGTCAACTTTCGCCGGACGGTTTTTTCCGGTGTCAGGAAAAAACCGCGGGAAAGCTGCATCGTGATCGTCGATCCACCCTGCTCGTGACGCTGCCGCGTCAAGTCGATCCACCCTGCCTCGAACATGCGGATGAAATTCACTCCACCATGTTCGAAGAAGCGGCGGTCTTCGATGGCAAGCACGGCATCGATCATCACTCTCGGGATGTCGTTATACTTCACGACCTCGCGTTTGGAGCGTTGCCCAGCATCGAACAATGCCGTCACCAGCTGCGGTTCCAGTTCGTAGGCGGAGAGATCGGCGCCCTGGCTGGTGATGTGGTCGACCTGTCCATCGTGAATGGTGATGCGGGCCGCTTCCGGACTGTGGTAGGACTCCGGCCCCGGAGTAATCTCAATGCCGCCACTGATCAGGCGAAAGCTTCCCAGAGGGGAATCGCCCTCCTTGTCGGAGTAGCCGGCCCGGCGCAGATCCGCAGCGATCTCTTTGGCGCTGGTCTCATCGCCATCATGAACGGTTCGCGGCAAAGCGTAGATTTTCGCGGAATTGGTGAAGACCGGAGAGCGAAAGCGTTGTGCGATAATCCGGTCGTATTTGATATAGAAATAGGAAAAAGAGCCACCCAACGCAATCGCCGCCACTAAAAAGACGATCAACGCTGCACGCACCACGGGATCACGAGGGAGGCCGGGTATTGTTTTCCCGCGCTTCTCTCCACTCTTTGGGATCTTTATTTTGATAGCCACTATTTAGACTCTTAGCCCACCGGAAAACATTCCCTGCTCGTCAGACGAAGGGACGCACGAAAAGGTTTGGCGACCACTCTTCGCCGAAACTTATCTCCTGCTAGGGGCCAGAGATGTCAAAACCGCAGGAGGATGTCTTATTGTACCGTCCTTACGGGAAATAAAAAGGGACTCGCCGAGAGCGAGTCCCAGAATCGTAATCAGAAGCTCTCGAATGCAACATCAGCCCTTGGCGAATGCCAGTTATTGCGGATCAGTTACCGCGAAGAATCCTCCGGTGGGCAAAGTTAACGGGGAGGTAGGTTGCGAAAGAACGCCACCGGAGCCCACGTTGAGGGCTCCCATCTGCCATGTAATGGTGTTAGTGCCGCTGTTCAGAAACTCGGCGTAATCGAACAGAAAGTCTCCGCTTTGGTCAAACGCTCCCTGAGAACCTTCGCTCAAACCACTGAAAGGCGACCCGCTTACCATGGTCAGAGCTCCGGTCGAGCTTATGGAATAGCCCTCAATTGGATTGAAAGCGAGATCGGAATCCGCTATCCCAAACGTGTAGACCAGATTTCCACCACTATTCGACTGCACCGCGATGTTCAGTGGTGAGTTCGTGGTGGCAAAGGGCGAACCTGAAACGGGTGCGATCGCCCCCGCGGTGCTCCCCGATTGCGTAATGCTAAAAACGTAGAGGTGAGCGTCATCGATTCCACTGAATCCAGGTGCGGCACTGTTGCCAGTGGTTCCGATCAAAAATTGGCCGCTAGGCTCGCCTTGCACCTGCCACATCGGATAGGCAAATGGACTGCCGGGAACCATCGTCAGCGAGCCGGTGCTCCCAATCGAGTAAGCCGCGATCTGGGAACCGGTGTGATTGCTGAATGCCTGGGTAATGTAGAGATATTTTCCCAAGCCGTCCGTAGCCAGATTTCCCCCAAACGGGACTGAGAATGGAGAGCCGGATGCCGCCGTCAAGCTTCCGTCGCTGCCGATCTGATAGCCATAGACTTTGTCCTGAAACCCGGCCGCAAAGTAGATGAGAGTCCCTGCCGGATTGGTAACGACGTTTGTGGTACCGGCTCCGGAGAGCACAAAACTCATAAACGGGGCTGAATAAGGACTGCCACTGAGGGTGGTCAAACTGCCGTCGGCTCCTATCGACCAGCCATAGATCGTATTGGTCGACCCGAAGCCGGTGAACAGATATTTCGTTTGCGCCACTACCATGCCTACCCCCGTATCTCCTAGAGGAGTCGTTGGTGCAACGTAGCTAGGAGTGGCCGAGAATGTGGATGTGGTTGTATTCAGCGTATAGCCGTCTATAGTTCCGGTTGTGCTGGTGCCGGCCGCATCGGAAACGAAAACGAAGGCGGCAGTGGCACTGCCTGTGGTGCCAGTGCTGCCCAATCCCGAGCCACTTGCCGTGCACCCGGAACCAAAGTTGGCGCCGCTGGCACAGTTGTAATGGTCGCAACCGCTCAGACTTACTATCGCTAGCGCTGCGATCATGATCAAGCTTGCTCGAAGTCGTATCGTCATAAACTCCTCACCTCGGCTCCACTCTGCCTGCGCAGTTCCGGAAGCATTCCTAATCTCGAATTAAGCTGAACGGTGGAAACTTCGTTGTGCCCGTTGTACGGCACGAACTCTCAGAAGATTCTCACTGTTGGCGATCTTAGGAGGAAGGTAACGTCATGGCAACGTTACGAATGTCACTGTTTTACTCGTCCGTTCAGCCTCGCAATGCTGGAAAGCAGACGGAGGGAGACAAGATGAGGTTTAGAGAGTTTTAAGCTGGAGCACGTCAGATCGCGGCGATCGCAGGACTAGAAGCCTTTATTTCCGCTAGTCGGATTAAAGTGCATATCAAAGGAATAGCCGGGCAGACTGACCGTTACCGAGTAGTCAGCCGCCACGTAAACCGCGGACAGTCCAGGCGTGTTGATGCGCTGGACCGTGACTTGCTTTTCTCCGATCGGGAGGTCATGTTCCCGGGCCTTGCGAAGCACGTCGGAGCGAACGTCTTCGTCCGTCTTCTGCAGACTAGCGCTGTCCATCATCGCAACCGTCTTGAGGTCGTCCTGAAAGCTGTAATTCGCCAGCAAGGGCGGAGCCACCTGGAACAGGCCAACTACTACGGCCGCGATCGCGAGAAATCCCACACAAGCTTTGATGATTCCCATAATCTGAAAATTGCGCCGCAGCCGGCGCAATCTCAGCTCCGGGCCGGCAGCACTCCTTGAAAATGTTCTACTACCGACGCGATCGTAACATCGCGCACCTCGCGAGTCGAGCGTAGAACCACTTCCACAGTACCTTCGGTAACCTTCTTCCCCACGGTGATTCTAAAGGGGATACCGACTAAATCTGCGTCCTTGAATTTCACTCCCGGGCGCTCATCGCGGTCATCGAGAATTACATCAAAGCCGGCGGCTTCGAGGCGGGACGCAATATCGATTGCCGCCTTGAGCAGACTTTCGTCCTTCACATTAACGGGAGTGACCACGATTTCAAATGGCGCAATCGATGGCGGCAGCCAGAATCCGTTGTCATCATTGCTCTGCTCCACCGCTGCCGTCAGAATGCGTTCGATGCCGATGCCGTAACTGCCCATGATCGGGGTAATTTCCTTGCCGTTTTTGTCGAGCACGCGCGCGCCCATTTTCTGGGTGTAGCGGTCCCCAAGCTTGAAGATGTGTCCGATCTCTACCGCAGTATCGATGCGCAGTGCGTGGTCACAATTCGGGCAAGTTTCACCCGCGGCAACGGCACGCAAATCAGCGTACGCCGTGGGATGGAAATCCTTTCCCGGAGTGAGATTTTTAAGGTGATAATTCTCTTTATTCGCGCCGCCGATCAGATTGCGTCGGCCTTCGAGAGCCTTGTCGACAAGCAGGACCGGAACTTCTACATCTTTCTTCAGGTCTTTCGCCCAGTCAATTCCGAGCGGGCCCAAATATCCAGCCGGAGACTTGAACAACGCCTTGATCTCGCCTTCTTCCATCGGGCGCGTCGCGCCCCCTACCGCCCCGTTGAGTTTGGCTTCGTTGAGTTGATGATCGCCACGCATGAGCACGACAATCGCACGCGACTTTAACTTGCCCGTCTTTTCATCTTTTGCTTCCGTCATTAAGGCAAGCGTCTTGATCTTGTTCTTTGGCGACACGCCTAGATATTTGGCGACGTCCTCGATCGTCTTCTGCCCTGGAGTATGCACTTCGAGTGGCTTGCCATCGCCCTCGGCTTCAAGATCTTCGACTGGCCAAAGCTTCGAAGTGGCCTTTTCGATGTTCGCCGCGTAGTTGCAGCCATCGCAACTCACAATCTGATCTTCGCCCGCCGGCGTGCGCACCATGAACTCATGCGATTCCTTCCCGCCCATGGCTCCGGAATCCGCCTCGACTACCATGTACTTCAAGCCGCAACGGTCGAAGATTCGGCAATACGCGTCGTAGTGTTTCTTGTAAGAAACATCCAGACCGGCGGCGTCGATGTCGAAGGAATACGCATCCTTCATGATGAACTGGCGCACCCGGAGGAGACCGGACCGCGGCCGCGGCTCATCGCGAAACTTCGGGGCAATCTGATACCAGATCTGCGGCAACTGTTTGTAGCTGCGCAGTTCCTTGCGCGCGATGTCGGTCATCACTTCTTCTTCGGTCATGCCTAGCGCGAGGTCGGCGCCCTTGCGGTCTTTGAGACGAAAGAGGGCATCGCCCATCAAGGACCATCGGCCGCTGGCCTCCCAGATTTCGCGGGGATGCAGCGCCGGCAAATAAAACTCCTGCCCGATCTTGTCCATCTCCTGGCGCACGATGGCCATAATCTTGTTGAACGAACGAGTGCCGAGAAAAAGATATGAGTAGATTCCAGCCGCTAGCTGCCGAATGTAGCCCGCCCGCACCAGAAACTTGTGGCTGGCGACTTCCGCGTCTGCCGGCGCTTCACGCAGGGTAGGAATAAAGAGTTCTGACCATCGATGCATAAGATTTGAGTACCGTGTACGGAGTTGCAGTATCGAGTGAACAACAGCCGCCGATCACTTTGGGAATCCGTTATTGTAAATGATTGTCTGATAGGTCCCGGACGAAGCAATGATTATGCGGGGGTAACGCTAACTCGATTGTGCCGCGCAGCGCAGCTCGGTAATTTACGATGTTAGTTGCCGCAGGATATCTTTCCCCAGCTTCTGCGTCTCGCCGAAGAATTTCTGATATTCGACGAACAGCCGGTTCAACTCCAAAGCCTTGTCAGTCGAAGGATGCTTGCGCAGGATCATGTCACGCACGTGCACCGGGTTCGGTAGGGTAGCGTCTTCTGTCAATTCTTCCAGCGCGGTTTTGGGATCGTAGTGATACATGCAGTTATTGTAGCGCCGTGGACGCACGAACCGGCGGGACGCCGGCGCTACACTAGCTCTGTGCTCCACAGATCGTGCAGGTGAACAATTCCTTCCAGCTTTCCGCCTTGGTCCACGACCATGAGTGAGGTGATCTTTTTTTCTTCCATGAGCGCCAGGGCGGTCGCGGCAAATTCTCCTGCCGCGATGGTCCGCGGATTCTTCGTCATGGCTTCGCCTGCGGTGAGATCCAGCACATCTTTCCCGCGTTTTTCGAGCAGACGCCTCAAATCTCCGTCGCTGATGATGCCTACGAGGCTCTCATCCTCCACGACCGCGGTTACGCCCAGTTTCTTGCGCGACATTTCATAGATCACATCAGGCATCGTCGTTTGCAGCGAAACGCAGGGCAGCGCGTCGCCAGTGTGCATTAGCGATCCCACCCGCGCCAACCGCTTGCCCAGTTTTCCTCCGGGATGCAGATTGGCAAAATCTTCTTCTTTGAATCCACGCTGCTGGCTGAGAGTAACTGCCAGGGCGTCGCCCAGCGCCAGCATTGTTGTTGTCGAAGCAGTGGGCGCGAGGCCCAACGAGCAAGCCTCTTCGGCGACCGAGCAATCCAGAGCTACGTCAGCAGCGGCAGCAAGCGTGGACCTGCGCGGTAGCGTGCGTGAATTGCTGGAATCCCCTTCAACGAGTTTGTCTCCCGTCATCGCGATCAGCGGTATTTTCAGCCGCTTGATGGTCGCCAGCAACGCAAGGATTTCCTCTGTTTCTCCGGACGCAGAGAGCGCGAGCACGATATCTCCGCGCACCACCATTCCCAGGTCGCCATGCAAGGCCTCCACCGGATGCAGATACAATGCCGGTGTTCCGGTAGAGCTGAGGGTTGCGGCAATCTTGCGTGCGATCAACCCGCTCTTGCCCATTCCGGTTACTACGACGCGTCCAGCGCAGCAAAAAAGTAGGTCTACAGCCTGCTGAAACGCTGGCGCCATCGGCCCCGCGATGCGGTCCGCCAGGGCGCGCAACGCCTCTGCCTCAATGCGTACCACGTTCTCGCCAATATTCTTCATGCCATGAAAACCGGGATAAGCAAAACCGGGACAAGGATCGTAGCATGCCCGTTGCTGCATACGAGAGGCACTAGAAATGGTCCTCGATGCTCACGGGCCGTACGGGCTTTTGGCCAAGCACCGCAAGGCCTTTTGCCTGAATGGCGCGATCCCACGGGCCGGCCTGCCAGTTGTCCCGTGTTTTCTCGGCCTGCTTCCACGGCGGCAGGTTAAACATCAGATTTCTTCCCGTGGAATGCACATAAGGTTCATACATCGACCGCAATCGATCCAACTTCTGCCTTGCCTCTTCTCCGACTCGCAATTTCAATCCCACGGATGCCAGCGCCTCTTGCAGCGCATTGAAAGTGTCATCGCTGAGGCGGTTTGGCGCCAGTGGATCGTAGCGTGCGTTCACCACTTGTGCCAGATCCACTGCCGCATGCCTCGCCATGGCGAACGTCAGCTTCGCCTGTCCGGGGTGAACTCCCTCAATGCCGGTGAGTACCAGGGATGTGACATCAAGCATGGTGGTCAGAGCTCCCACCCAGGATTGATTGCTGTGCTGCGACCGAAAAAAACTGAGGACGGGGTAGGAGATGTGACTCTCGAGCAACTCCGCCGCCCAACGCTCCCAGTCGCGCAATACGCCATCCAGCACGAGTTGTTCGATCAGTGGGCCGTCGGAACGCCCCGCCAGCCGCACTAGCAATTCTGCCGCCGTCGGAGGCGATCCCGCCCGCGCATCCAGCATGGAAATCTGAATCTCGCGCCGGGAAAACGAACCATAGACCACCGGAAGGTATCCGATCACCACGCCCAGGAAAGCAAATCCCATGCCCGCTTCCAGCACTGAGAGGGCTCGCGCGAACCCGGTTGTGGGCAGAATGTCGCCGTAACCCAATGTGAAGAAAGTCTGCCCGCTCTGATAAACGATTCTGCCAAAAGTGATCGGCTCATTGCCTAACTGCTCATGCCCGCCAATACCGTATTGCAGCAGCGCGAAGCCGAAGATAAGGGTGGTGGCCCAGAAAGCCAGCAGCATGATTAATGACAGCGGACCGAAGTATCCCAGGAAACTCTGCTGCCGGGACGGGGTGCGAATATGCTCGGCAATCTTCCTCCACGGAATCCAGGTGCGGCGGTAAAACCAGGCCGTCAGCTTGAAGTGCCGGGTCACTCGCCGGGGCAGCACGACGGTCTCAAACGCATCCAGAAATACTACCCACAAGATTACAAGGCCAAAAATGATTGCGAGGACGCTTCCGTGGTGAGAGCTCATGCCGATTCCAAGAATAATCGAAGCGAAATTTTGATGTGGAGGGAAGGTTAACAGATTCGAACGAGCTGGGCGGGCGAGAAATAAGCTGGCAGCTGGTCAGGATGCCAGAGCTCAAACCAGCTTGCCGCGAGCCCGAATCCAACTTACTGTGGTTTTGGTTGCGTTGGCGGAGTCTGCGCCGGAGCAGTGCCTGGCGCCGTCGCCGGCTTTTTCGCCGCAGGTTTTTTCCTGGCCACCGGCTTCTTTTTCACCGGTTCATTATCGTCAACAACAATTTTTTTCGGAGGCGCCACCGGTATCGCGGCTTGCGCTGTTTTCAGTTCCGCCCGCAGGCGCACAATCTCCTGCTCCTTCGAGGCAGCCAGGTTATTCGTACGATCCGCCAATTGCTTCCGCGTTCCCTCAAAGCCGCTCAGATCGTTCGACAGCGACTGAAAATCGTCTTTCGGCCCGAACGCTCCGGCCGATTCAACAATCCCGCCTAACACGTCATACAGTGCATCCAGATTCCGATACAGCTTGAAGGTCGCGGGCAAGTCTTCCGGAGAATTCCGTAGTTGGCCAATCATCTCAGGGAGGGCGCTCTGTAGATTGCGCTGCACGGACTCAACGTCATTCAGCGTCTGCTTTTTCGTAGAGCCGTCAGTCTTCCAGCGCTCAATACGCAACCTCGCCAGGTCGGCCTGCGTCGTCTTGGAGGTAGCATCCAGTTCCGTCAGCAGTTCGTTCAACTGCGTAACTGATGCATAGGAAACCGCTCCACCTTGTGAAGCGGAGGCTGGACCGCCCTGCGCCGAATATGGTGGGGCTTCAGGGGCCGCGGTCGCCACTGCAGATTGACCAAAGGCGGTCGCAACCCACAGCAACAAATATAGCCCGATCGAAGAACCGATAAGTTTAGCGTTCATGAATGGTGGAGTCAGCGGCGCAACGCGTGCATCAGAATATCGATAAGCCGAGGATACTACAAGCCGTGCAATCCATTCGATTTCCTCGTATCATCCCTGAGGGCCTACCATTTAAGATCCTACAATCTTCCATGGAACGCAAAATCTTCTGGATCGTCTTCACGGTACTTGGCCTGCTGGCGGATTTCCTGCTGCCCATCTGGTGGGGACTTGCGGCCACGATACCGTGCCTCTTCATCGCGTGGTGGGTTGCCTACCGCAGCGATTGGTTTTGAAACCGGCAAGTTTCAGTTGCTCGTGGTTTGCGTCATCGTGAAGGTGCCATTTGTGTTGCAGCCTGCACCGCCCGTTAGCGTCCATGTGCCGATAATCACACCGCCGGCCAGTGTGTCGTTGGTCCCGTTCAACGTTCCGGTCACTGATGTGCTGGTCAGTTTTAGCGTGTTTCCATTCGAAACCACTGTAAGGGAGAACGTACCGCTTACCTGGTTGGCGGAATTGGGCGTCACTACTAGAGTTCCGGTTGGCCTTGGGCCGGTGACCGGAAGGCACCCGCCGTCAATCTGGGTGAGTAACTGAAAGCTGGTAAAGTTCATCGCGCCGTTGTTGGCAACGGTAAACTGTGCGATAAAGCTTAATCCGGACCCAATCCCATCTCCACCATCCATCTCCGACTGCCAGACTCCGCCGGCCGCCACCTGGGGATTGGGGACGTGGTTGTCGCCGCATCCGTTCAGCATGAGCGCGAGCAGCAACAGAACTGCAAATTCCTTCATGTATTTTCCTTGACCTTGGGAAATCCGCACCGAAATTATATTGCAAGACTACAGAGATGCAGGCCGAGCGGTCAATGGATGTACGCGGCGCGACTGCGGACAGATCGGTTTGTATTCCTCTCTATTTGATGTAGTACCCCGAAACCCTCCACTTGCCGTCTTTTTCCAGCATGGGAGTAATCGTCTCCACGGCTGAATGTTTGTACTCAAAACTGCTGTCATACTGAATAACGACATATTCGCCATCGGGGGCGCCGGGCAAGGTTTTCGTAAAGACGGCACTCTTCAGATTTCGCGACAGAACTTTGCCTAACGGTTCGCGGCTCGCGCGTAGCGCCGCTTGCCACTGCTTTTTGGTGACGGCGGCCTTGAAAAACTGCGAGGCCTGTTCCCAACTCTCACCGTACTTCCGGGAATCGACCAGAGCCAGCCACGACTCCGCGGCTTGTTGCGCAAGCTGCTCAGGCTTTTGCTGGGCTTGGACCACCGGGCAAACCCCCAGCAGGAGCATGAATAACGAAAAGACCGCAACAGTGGACTGAAATTTCCGCCATTCGATATTCATTTCGGTTCTCCGTTGATTCGCTCCTAATCGGCACGCTATGCTCCACGCTTGGTTTTCAACTCCGCCAGCAACTGCTCGATTCGATCTTCTTTCTCCAGCGCGGCCAGCCGGTCTTCCATGTTGTCGCCGGCGATTTCGGCTTTGGCCGCGCTGAAGGCTTCCGAGTGCGCGACTTTGCGTTTCATGCGGTCGAAGGCTGCGGCTTTCGACCCATCCCCCATAGCCAGTCGCGCATCGCTGGCCTTGCCGATCGCGCGGGCCCGGCGATGCTGTGCGATCAGCAGATCGGCTTTGGTCTGCGCTTCGCTCAGTTTCTGCTCGAGTTGCCGCAGCGCTGATTTCAGATTCTCCACTTGCGCCTTCTGATCGCTAACTTGTTGCGCGAAGCTCTCACTCATCTCGCGATAACTTTCTACGCGTTGCAGCGATGCACGGGCCAGGTCGTCCTGTTTTTTGTCGACGGAGAGTTCGGCTTTGCGCATCCACTCCGCCACTTTTTCTTCGTTCTCTTTTTTCTTTTTCTCCAGCAGATGCTGGTCGGCGATCGCGATCGCCACCTGCGTCTTCACTTGCAGCAGCTGATTCTGCATGTCGAGAATCACCTGCTTGATCATCTTTTCCGGCTCCTCGGCCTTGTCGATCAGGTCGTTGAGGTTGGCTCGAACCAATGTGGAAACACGCTCTAGTAGTGCCATGGTGGACTCCTTTTCTTGAACTGTGCTGCTTCTAGCTTCCGGCTTCCAGTTCTCGATTTCGTTTTGCCGCTTCACATTGCGCGCAGGTCGTGCGGCGCAGAGTGCTGCCAATGGCAATCCCGATCGCAACCCCGATCCCCAGCCACAAAGCAACATGCCCTGCCAAAATTCCCAAGACCACGCCCAACGCCGCGCCTAACGCGATTCCTAAACCCATTCCTTTCGATTTCCGATTCATAATCAACTCCAAGTCCAACGCCTCGCTGCGCTCGGCGGGACGGGCGAATGCGCCCGTCCCCACACAAGCAACTGACGTCAGTTTTTCGTTGCATCCACCACCGGGGGCTTTGGCGTATGGTCGCCCAACTGCCGCACCTTCCCGAGCAGTTCCGAGAGCGGCATTCCGGAAAGCGTCTCGAATAACGCCGGCACCTGCGCTGCCATCTTGGCGATGTCGCCGGTGATCTTATTCATTCCGGACGCATCACCGTTGCCCGTAGAAACGATGGTGATTTTGTCCACGTTCGCCAGCGGACTGGCCAGCGCCTTCACCACCTCTGGCATGCAAGTGAACAGACGGTCGATCACCGCTGCCTGGTTGTATTCCTGATAGGCCTCGGCCTTCACGTTCATGGCCTTGGCTTCGGACTCGCCTTTCTTGAAAATGATTTCAGCTTCCGCTTCGCCCTGGGCGCGTATCGAGGAGGCATGTCCCTCGGCTTCGGCGATCAGGCGTTGCTTTTCGGCTGCGGCCAGCGTCTCGATCCGCTGACGCTCGATCTCCGCTCCCTTCAATACGGTCGCTATCAATTCTTTTTCGCGACGATTGATTTCCGCCTCCTGCACTTTGACCTGTTGCTCTTTTTCGATCTGCTGCACCTTCACCTGCTCGGCGATCACCTGCTGCTGCATGATGTTGGTCTGGATGTCATAGGCCTTATCGGCCTGTGCCTGCTGGCGTTTGGTGACTTCCAGAAATTGCGCCTTCTTCACTTCCAGATCGCGTTGTGATTCCGCCTGCTTGGCCAGAGATAAGGTCTCTGCAAGAACGCGCTCCTGATCGGCTTGCGCTTTGGCTACGGCCGACTCCCGCTGCGCGAGCGCGCGCTTGATCGCCGTATCACGGTCGGCTTCCGCCGTGGCCACGTCGGCGTCGCGCTTGATGCGCGCCACGTCGGGCTTGCCCATGTTGGTGATGTATTCGTTTTTGTCCCGGACTTCTTTGATGGTGAACGAGATCACTTCGAGCCCCATCTTGTTCATGTCCTCGGCGCAAGTGCCGCGCATTCGGTCGGAAACCATTTCCGGCTGCTTGACGATTTCCTCTACCGTGAGTTGTCCAATGATGCCGCGTAGATGGCCTTCCATCACTAAGCGAATCAGAGCTTCGCGCTCCTGATCTGATTTGGTGAGGAATTGCTCGGCCGCAGTCAGCACGGATTCCCGATCGGACTTCACTTTGATTTGCGCGACGGCTTCGACAGTCACGGCGACGCCTTGTTTGGTATACAAATCCTGCTGCGGCGCCACGTCGAACGACATCAACTCCAGCGACAGATCACGACAGACCTGCACCATGGGAAGCACCAGCGTGCCATGTCCCTGCACCACGCGCGTCCCGCCCAGACCGTACACGATGAGTGCCTCGTGTGGCCCCGCTTTTCGATATAGCCTGGCCATTCCGCTCATCAGGAACAGAAGAACCATCACTCCCAGCCCCGCAAAAATCCAAATTTCAACCATCCTCGACATCTCCGGCATAACGCCTCCTGTTACAAAACCGTTTTAGATACTCATCCCGCAAAAGAATTGATTGCTTTTCGAAATCCGGAAACAACTGCGCGATTTACTCTTCGCCGGACATTTCGCTCCACAATCGAACGTAGGCAATTCCCTTTTCGTAACGCGTGACCACTACTTCGCTCCCCTTGCCGATGGCGCTTGCATCTTCGCTGCGGGCGCCGCACACGCGGCGCGTTCCCATCTGCGTGTAGATCATCTCCCCAGTTCCGCCTGCGCGGATCGCGCTGCAGATGCGGCCCAGCACGCCGACCATTTCGTAATCGGCCGGATCCATGTTCTCGTCCTCAGAGATCAGGACTTTGCTCAGGAACAAGAAAACGATTCCTCCTCCGACTAGGCCGCTGGTAATGGAAGCCAGTAAACCAAAACCAACCCACACGCCGGAATAACGTGTGAGCAGATATCCGGTGCCGCCAAACCACGCCAGGAATGCGGTCAGCGTGACAAAATTAAAAGGCGAAACCCCGCTCTGCTGCGCGGCGTGGCCTGCCGTTGCCTTAACCCCAACCGGAGCATGTGCCGCAACTGGTGCATGAGCCGCCGGAACCGTCGTCGGCAAATGCACGCCGGCAACGTGTCCGTGAAAATGCGGCAGATGCAATCGCCCCGCCCGCGCCCCGCCAAATACAAACGAGAAAAAACTCAAGCAGAAGCCGACCGCGAAACAAACCAAGTAAAAATCTGCCCAGGTCATGGAATGATTCATCGAACTCGTCTCCCTTCTGCGCTTGCCCGACTGCTGCTCCGTTCGCGCTCCGCTTCCCCGTCGCGATTGCGGCGCGTCCGAGGGCGCCCTGCATTCGCAACCAATTCCGGTCGCAAGGCTTCGAGCAAACGCTCGGCCAATCCGGGTGTATCGAGAATCGCGCCCAGCAGCAGCAACGAGCGTCGCGTGTCTTTTTCTCGCGCGGCCTTGATCAGCACGTCACTCACCTCCGGATCGCTGACGAAACGCTCCGACCCTTGCAGCAGCCATACGTCAAGCTGACCTTCCGTTGTCCGCAGGTCTGAGGTCAGCTCCGTGTGATAACCCTCCGGGTCATCCACCAGAAAGCCTGGGTGCACTTTGAAAAACTTTGCCAGCAGCGCCCGTGATGACTGCGTCATGTGCGGGCGCGCACCGCTTTCGATCTGCGACAGATACGACTGGCTGATGCTCTTGCGCAGTTCCTGGCGAACCGCCTTGACGATCTCCTGTTGCGTCATGGGCCGCCCCAATCCGCGCAGCGAGCCTTCCACCTCGCGCAGGTAACGGATTTTCTCTCCCAGTCTCATATAGCAGATCGAGATATTTATATTGCAATGTGCGATATATGTCAAGAAATGTATGAGCCGTATTTTGAGGGGATTGCGGAGGTCAGCTACAGACCGGCTTCGATGCGGGAACGCGGATCGAGATAATCCCGCAAGGCGTCGCCGATAAAGTTGAACGACAGCACGGCGAGCATGACCGCAAGCGCGGGAAACAGCACGAGATGCGGAGCGTCAAATAAATGCGCGCGGCCGTCGTTGAGCATGGTTCCCCAACTGGCGGTCGGCGGCGGAACACCGAGTCCGAGAAAGCTCATGGTGGCTTCGGCAAGAATTGCACCGGCCATGCCGATCGCGGCTTGCACGACTACGGGCTGAATAATGTTCGGCAGGATATGACGCACGACAATGCGCAAATCGCTTGCCCCCAGAGCGCGCGCGGCTTCGACGAATTCGCGTTCCCGCGCGGCGAGGACTTGTCCGCGGACGAGACGGGCATAACCGACCCATCCGCCCAGCGAGAGAGCGAGAACCAGGTTAAAAATTCCAGGTCCGCGAAAAGCGACGAAAGCGATGGCCAATAGGATTCCCGGAAACGACAGAAACGCATTCATCAGAACCACATTGACGAAGCGATCGATGCCTCCGCCGTAATATCCCGCGATGGAGCCAATGATCAGACCGAGGCCGAGCGAGGTTAATACCACGGAGCTTCCGACCAGCATGGAAATGCGCGCGCCATAGATGATGCGGGAGAAAATATCGCGGCCCAGTTCGTCCGTCCCGAACCAGTGCGCATGAGAAGGAGCATCGAGCCGCGCAGGAAGATTGATGGACGCGGGATCCTGGGGCGCGATCCAGGGGGCGAACAGCGCGAAGATTACGAAAACAATGACTAGTATTACTCCTGCCGCAGCCAAGGGATTGTGGCGGGCGGTTCGGCGCAGCGAGATGGCGGCGGTGGCAATTTCTTCATATTACTACTGCGCTTGTGAATCCGTGTCTCCAGCGCCTTGACGAGATTTACCTTTAAGACCGAAAGTGCGATCGGTCGCGACCTGGAGGACGCAAAAGCCTTGAGATCGCTCCCAAATTGTGTTTCCATTAGGGTGTCGGAACTGCATCCGCAGTCGGCTGCGCGACTTAAACATCCACCCTTAGCCTTAAACTCTGAGGAGGAAAATTATGAGCAAGGTTTCTTACATTCCCAAAGATTACAACTCCGTTACACCCTACCTGATCATCAAAGGCGCGGCACAGGCCATTGAGTATTACAAGAAGGTTTTCGGAGCCACCGAAACGGTTCGCATGAATGGTCCGGATGGCAAGGTCGGCCATGCCGAATTAAAGATCGGCGATTCGCACATCATGCTGGCCGATGAAAATCCCAGCATGGGACTGGGACACACCAGCCCGGCCACAATCGGCGCCAGCCCGGTGAGCTTGTATGTATATCTTCCTGATGTAGACACCGTGGTTGCGCGCGCGGCCGCCGAGGGCGCGAAAATTCTCAAGCCGGTGGAGGATCAATTTTACGGCGATCGTTCCGGCTTCTTTCAAGATCCATTCGGCCATCTGTGGGGCGTAGCCACGCACGTGGAAGATGTATCCCCGGAAGAGATGAAAGAACGGATGAAGAAATTCCGTCCGGCTGCATAGTTTGTGTTGAACTTTATTTGAATTGGACTGAGGCGGGGCAGCCATGCTCCGCCTTTAATATTTTCGACTGTCTGGTTCCGATGCCTTCGGAGGCTGAGATATTGCCCGGGCTGCGCCCGTGGACAGCCGAGGGCGGCTGTCCCCACACGAGCAGCAGACGGATCCCGATTTAATGGCCGCCGCTGAGTTCGCGGACTATGGAGCCGACGAATTGTTTGGCGTCGCCGAAAAGCATCAGAGTGTTGGGTAGGTAATACAGGGGATTGTCGATACCAGCGAAGCCTGGGTTCATACTGCGTTTGATGACCATGACGGTTTGGGCTTTGTCGACGTCGAGGATGGGCATGCCGAAAATGGGGCTGGATTGATCGGTGCGGGCGGCAGGGTTGGTGACGTCGTTGGCGCCGATGACGAGGGCGACGTCGGTTTGGGGGAAGTCGCCGTTGATCTCATCCATTTCGATGAGCCGGTCGTAGGGGATATCGGCTTCGGCGAGCAGGACGTTCATGTGGCCGGGCATACGTCCGGCGACAGGATGGATGGCGAAGCGGACGTCGATGCCTTTCTTGGTAAGAATGTCGTAAAGTTCGCGGACTTTATGCTGAGCTTGAGCCACAGCCATGCCGTAACCTGGAACGATAACGACTTTGTTGGCCGCGGAGAGAATTGCGGCGGACTCTTCGGGGCTGGCGCTGCGCACCACTCGCTCTTCTTTCGCGGCGGCTGCGGACGCCTGCACTTGTCCGAAGGCGCCGAACATGACGTTCGTGAAGGAGCGGTTCATGGCCTTGCACATGATTACCGAGAGAACGAAGCCGGAAGAGCCATCGAGCGCACCGGCTACGACCAGCACTTTACTGTTGAGCACAAAGCCCAGCAGCGCTGCCGAAAAGCCCGCGTAAGAATTCAGCAGAGAGATCACCGTGGGCATGTCAGCCCCGCCAATGGGTGTGACGAGCAGGATGCCAAAAATCAGCGCTACGATCACCATTACCGGAAACAGCAATGCGTGCGCAGGATTCACCACCAGCGCAACCGCCAGTCCCGAGGGCTCCCGCCAAAACGGAAAGACTGACGATATTCTGCCCGCGATAGACGATGGGCCGCTGCGGCAATATTTCCTGCAGTTTTCCCGCGGCGATGACGCTGCCGGTGAATGTGAGTGAGCCGATAATTACTTCCAACGCGATCTCACCCATTTGAAAGCGCGTGACGGGTGCGGTGCCGACGTAATACTCGGCGATGCCGATGATGGCTGCCGAAAGCGCGCCGAAGGCATGGCTTAAGGCGGTTCGCTGTGGGACAGCGGTCATATGCACCAGACCCAAGGGAACGCCAATCCCAGCGCCGATGATCAGAGGAATCAGAACCCACTTGTAGGCCACTACCTCGGGATTGAAGAGAGTTACGACGACCGCCAGAGCAGCGCCTATCTCTCCAGCGAGGACGCCCCAGCGCGAAGTCGTGGGCGAGCTCAGGAACTTGAGAGAAAGAATGAAGAGTACGACAGCGACAATGTAGGCAAAATCCAGGTATTGCTGAAGCTCGAGCGGGTTCATTGCTGTTTGGACCTGGGGGATTTGAACATGCGCAGCATGCGGTCGGTGATCAGGAACCCGCCCACCATATTGCTGAACGATGCCGCGACCGCGATTGCGCCCAGCACCGTGGTAAGGCGCGTCTCATGCCGGCCGGCAATGATGATGGCCGCCACTACCACGATGGCATCGAGGGCATTGGTGAGCGACATTAATGGCGTATGCAGTAATGGCGAAACACGTTTGATCAACTCGAACCCGACAAACCCCGCCAGGATGAAGACGTAAAGATTAGAAATGAAATCCGCTGGCATGATTGCTCCTTTGCATTTTCCCAGTTGCCTCGGTTCACCAACGTGTCGCGGTACAGACAATACTGAGACCCGGCTATTGCACTCTGGCACGCCACCGGATCACTGACTACTGGCCACGAGCGCGGGCAGTTTGAAAAATTCGCGAACTCTGGTATTCACGATTTCACCGCTGTGCGTGACCATGGTTTCTCGGATGATTTCATCCTCCAGCTTGAGTTGCAGTTTGCCATCTTTCACGATGTAAGCAAGGAAAGTGGCGATGTTGCGGGCGTACATCTGGCTAGCGTGGTAGGGAACGCTGCTGGCCAGGTTGATAGCGCCGATGATGGTCACGCCAAAGGCCTTCACAGTTTCGCCGGTGCGAGTGAGTTCGCAGTTGCCTCCGCGTTCGGAGGCGAGGTCGACGATGACCGAGCCTGGGGCCATGCCTTTGACCATCTCTGCGGTGATCAGCACTGGAGATTTTTTGCCGGGGATCACCGCGGCGGTAATAACTACGTCGCTCTCGGCGACCACGCGGGTAAGAAGTTCGCGCTGGCGGGCATAAAAGGTTTCGTCCTGGGCGGTGCCGTAGCCGCGGGCATCCTGCGCGTTCTGGGCTTCGATGGGGAGTTCGACGAACCGGCCGCCGAGGCTTTGCACTTGCTCTTTTGAAGCTGCGCGCATGTCGTAGGCGGAAGCGACGGCACCCAGGCGGCGGGCAGTGGAGATAGCTTGCAGCCCTGCGACTCCAGCGCCGATGACGAACACGCGCGCAGGAGTGATCGTGCCGGCCGCAGTGGTCATCATGGGAAAGATCTTGATGGACGTTTCGGCAGCCAGCAGGACGGCTTTGTAACCGCAGATGGTTCCCATGGAAGAAAGTGCATCCATGCTTTGCGCGCGAGTGGTGCGGGGTACGAGTTCGACGGAGAATGAAGTGACGCCGGCAGCGGCAATTTGCTGAATGACTTCGGCAGATCCGAAGGGACGGAGAAATCCGATCAGGAGTTGGCCGCGGCGCATGAGAGGAAGGTCGGCCTGGCCGGTGACGTCATTCGAGCCGTAGCAGAGGACTTGCACAATAATGTCGGCGGCGGAGAATACCGCAGCGCGGTTGGGGAGGATCTTTCCGCCCTTTTCCACGTAAGCCGCGTCGGGATACCCGGCCTGCTCGCCGGCGCAGGATTCGACGACCACCTCCATACCGGCTTTGGCGAGGATAGGGATGACGGCGGGAACCAGGGCTACGCGGCGCTCTCCGGGATAGCTTTCTTTGGGGACTCCAACAATCACGAGAGTTTTCCTTTTCGGGCTCGGCGAGCTGAACTGAATACTATCGATCTAGCGCGGGAGCGGATGTGATGCTCGTCACACTGCAAAGAGCAACGGAGAAGAATTCAAGGGACTTAAAAACAGTAGCAGAAAGGGCAGGGCGGTGAAAAGGAGCGACTCGCCAGATTGGGTTTGTGAGGTTGGTAAACCTTGAAACGCAGAGGGCGCTGAGAACTTCCGCGGAGCGACGCAGAGAGGAAACTCCTCTAACAAAATACAGGGATAGGTAGCGTTAACGAGGTACGGTTAGGAGTTTAATGTATTGACTTGTTCGGCGCCATGGCCTGATGTAAGGGGTGGAGGGAAATTTTGCAGGTTTCTACGCCAAACGCTACGGGGAAAAGGCGCAGATGGGCATTACTGGGAATAATTCTGTGCCTCTGTGTGGTTGCGGGGGTGGTAACAGTGCGGATGGTGATCGACCGGGCTGAACCAATTCTGCGGGCACGCGTGGTCGAGAGTCTATCGAATCGATTCCAGAGCCGGGTGGAGCTGAAGAGTTTAGGAGTTTCGGTAGCCCGCGGGCTGGAAGTGTATGGCAGCGGGTTGAAGATCTACGGAGCCACCGACCCCAATCCTTACGAAGCCGGGGTGCAGCCGCTGATCAGTATTCGGGAGTTCCACTTTCATACCGGAATTCGCAACTTATTTCGGCCGGTAGTGCACGTCGACACGGTCTACGTGAAAGGCATGGAGCTGAATATTCCTCCGAAAGAAAGCCGCCGCGCATTTACCAGCAAGATGAAATCGCAGACCAGGAAGATCTCGGTAATCGTCGACAAGTTCGTCTGTCAGGATACAGACCTGCTGATCAATAACTCGAATCCGGAAAAAGCGCCGCTGGAGTTTGCGATTGGCGACTTGAAGATGAAAGACATTGGCGCCGGATTGCCCATGCACTTTGACGCGACACTGGTGAATCCCAAGCCGGTAGGAGATATTCACTCGACCGGATTGTTTGGACCGTTTCACGAAGACGATCCGCGAGAGACGCCGGTTCAGGGAGATTATTCCTTCAGCAATGCCGATCTGAGCACGCTCAAAGGGATTGGAGGAATTCTCTCTTCAACCGGCAAATACGAAGGAACACTCAGCGAGATCGTAGTGAATGGGTCGACCGACACACCGGATTTTCAAATTGCGCGCAGCGGGCACCCGATGCCGCTGCATACCGAATTTCATGCCATTGTGGATGGCACGAGCGGAGACACGGATCTGGCACCGGTGAAGGCAACGCTGCTGCACTCGTCGTTTACGGCGACCGGGTCGGTAACCCGGATGAAGCATGAGCACGGCCACGATATAGAACTGGATGTGGTGGTCGAGCATGCGCAGATTCAAGATCTATTAGAGCTGGGAGTGCGGACCGATCCATCCGTAATGACCGGGCCGGTGCAGATGCATACCCGGCTGAGCCTGCGTCCCGGCGATGCCGACGTGGCCGATCGCTTGAAGTTGGCGGGCAACTTCCATGTGTCCGACGGCTACTTCACGAACGAGAAAGTGCAATCCAGATTGGATTCGTTAAGCCTCCGCACTCAGGGCAAGATGAAAGAAGCGCAGAAGAACGAAGCAGATAAAGTTCCAACTGATTTGCGCGGCGTGTTCACTTTAAAGGATGGATTGTTGTCCTTTTCCTTGCTGCATTTCATAATTCCTGGAACGCATGTGGATTTGGTGGGAGATTACAGTCTGGATGGTCGGACATTCGACTTTCATGGAACGGCACGGCTGGAAGCCAAGTTATCGCAAATGACGACGGGTTGGAAATCCATTCTACTCAAGCCGGTGGATCCATTCTTCAGCAAAGATGGCGCAGGTACCGAGATTCCGGTGAAGATTACAGGAACGGAATCGGAGCCACACTTTGGGCTGGACTTTGGACACAAAGACGAACACCCGGCTATGGAAAAGAATTTCGATGCAGCGAAACGCTGAAAAAAATGCCGCCCCGTCGGCGTCATGCGCGATTACGTTTCCGTGTGATCGGCGGCCGGAGCAACCGCTTAGATTCTTGTGCGGCTTCGGCTGTATACAGCCTTAGGGTTCGACCTACCGCGAATTACAGCCACAACCCCATAGCGAGCGAGGAAACAGACTCTTATCTTCTTAATTGACGTTGATGCCGTCCGCGCCCGCGGCAACGACGCAAAAAGAAAGGACTTCCCCGTGAGCGCTTGCGCAGCTTCCGCCACATCGCTGGTACCTGAAACCAAGATTGCCCCAGGAACGATTGTCCCGGGTACAAGAAAACTGAAAACCGATTCTGATCTTATTTCCCGCGCCAAAGATGGCGATCCCGAGGCTTGTGCCGCAATTTTCGAATCGCATAAGAGGCGCGTTTACTCGACCTGTTTGTTAATGACCAAGAATGTGGCGGATGCCGAAGATCTGATGCAAGACGCCTTTATACAAATCTTCCGAGGAATTCGCACTTTTCGCGGTGACTCCGCATTCTCGACATGGATTTACCGGGTGGTGGTGAACACGGTGCTGATGACGCGCCGCAAGCGGCATCTGCGCGAGGTTTCGCTGGATGAGCCGGGTAATCTGGATTATTCCCCTGTGCCGCGCGAGTTTGGAAGAGACGATAATAAGCTGATCGGCACCGTGGATCGCGTCGCATTGACCCAGGCGGCGAACGAATTGCCGGAAGGCTGCCGGGCGATTTTTATCTTGCACGAAGTGGAAGGTTACGAGCATCACGAGATTGCCGAGCAATTGAGCTGTTCGATTGGCAATTCGAAATCGCAATTGCACAAAGCCAGATTGAAGATGAGGAAGTTATTGGCCTCGGGCAAGAAGCGTATTGGCAGAAAACGGGGCCCGGCTGAAGACAAACGAAGGCGACATCTGGCAGCATCGCCCATGGTGGCGGTACCCTCCTAAACTTCGAGGTGCGGCTTCAACTCGCTACAGAAGAAGTTGGCTGTCGCATTTCGGCAGCGAGGGGAATCGTTACCGCGATCAGAGTACCCGAGGAGCTCGATTGAATATCCAGATGACCATGGAGTTCGCGCACGCGCTCGCGCATACCCGATAAGCCAATTCCAAAAGCTGCGCCCTTGGTTCGAAATCTCTTGAGCAGATCTTGAGGAATGCCGCCTCCATAATCCTTCACTTGCAAAAGTAGCTCGCCAGGTAAGAACTTCAGGATGACTTCAGCTCTGGCGCTTTTCGAGTGCCGGTGAATGTTGGTCAAACCCTCCTGCAACACACGGAAGAGCCCAAGCTCGATATCCTTGGGAAGCCGGCCCAGATCGTTGGGCATATCCAGCTTGACGTCGATGCCGCTGCGTTCCGAGAAACCCTGGACGTACCAGTGGGCGGCTGAAGAGAAACCGACTTCGTCCAGAAGCGGAGGATGCAAGAGGTGAGAGATGGTCCGCGTCTCAGCAATGGATTGATCGAGAAGCTGAATCGCGGCCAAAAGCTCAGCGGCCGGCTGGGTACGGGCAAACATTTCCAGATTCATTTTGACACCCGCCAGATACTGGCCCAGGCTGTCATGCAGCTCGCGGGAAAATCTGCGGCGCTCCTCATCCTGCATTTGCAGCAGGCGGGAGGTGAGATGGCGCAGAGATTCTTCGCTTTCGCGAGCCGTTTGCTCGGCCTGAGCGCGAGCATCGAGTTCGGTGGTTAGAAGCTGGTAGTGAATGGAAAACAATATCAGCGACAGGACGAAGCTGATGGCCAGTGTAACGACTGTCAAAGAAAAGAAACGGTTCGAGCTGGCAGTTCGGACCTTGAGCAGGCGTTGCTCTTCGTCGCGCATATCCTGCTCGACGGAGGCTTTTTCGGAGGCAAGAGCCAGGTCCTGGCGGGCGATTTCGCTTTGTCCGGCGACATCCCCGGGGGAGGCGGTGGCTAACGTTATGGCCTTCCGGAAGAAACCGAGACGCCGCATCGTCAGGTCCTCCAAGTGATTGCAAAGTTCCTGTTGTCTCGGATTATCCTCCGTCAGCTTTCTCACTTCCGCTAACTTCTGACGCACTACCGGGATTGCCGCTTCAAAAGAAGGCAATGCATTTGCATCGCCGGTGGCGACATAGCTGTTGCGGGCGCGCGACGCTTGAGCCACGGCGGCATCTATTTCTCCCAGAATGGATTGGACCTTATAAGTATGGACAACCCACTTCTGGCTGCTCTCAAGATGACCAATGGTGATATAGGCTGCGAGTGCGCTCAGCAGCAGCACAGCAACAGCGGAAACGAAAGCTGCTTGTGCATTCTTATGTGGGGACATAGATGAGGGTTTGGGGCTTCTCGCGACCACAAGCAATGGACTGCGTTCTGGCCCCTCGCCAGCATTAGCGTCACTCACTTTTATCGTATCGTGTCAGCCGATTTCGCGCCAGAGATTGGCGAGGCTACGACATGGCGGACTCGCGGGAAACATTTGCGGACGCCGGAATTGGAATACAGCAAACACCTGATTGCTCGTACATGAGGGCCGCTTATATTCAAAACACGCTACGGACCGACGGAGTCGAGGTCAACGGAGTTCGCTATTTCGAGGAAGGCTTCGCTACTTTGAGTGAGACAAGGATGGTGAAGATAATCCTTTCTCCGCACTGGAGTGTGCGCAACAGCTTGCTAAACACGGATTACCTATTTCGCCGCAGGCAGGTTGCCGCCGTCTCTTGCAGTCCGGCGACCAACGTAGCGATTCCAGACAATGAATTCGTGCAGGAAGAAAGAGGTCGCTATTTCCTGGCTTTAATGGAAGGGTTGGGAACGTGTTGAAACTGCGCATTCTGATAGCTGACGATCATGAAGTTGTGCGCCGGGGATTGGCGGCTTTGTTGCAGACACAGGAAGGCTGGGAAGTCTGCGGCGAGGCTGCAGACGGGCGCGAGGCGGTGGAAAAAGCGAAGCTGCTAAAGCCGGATTTTGTGATCCTGGATATTGGTATGCCAAACCTCAACGGTCTGGCAGCCACTCGTCAGCTGACGCAACACGATCCCAACTTCAAGATTATCGTACTCACCATCACCGACTCAGACCACGTAATACGAGAGGCGTTGGATGCGGGAGCCCGAGGATTTGTGCTGAAATCGGATGCGGTGCGGGATTTAGTCTCCGCCATCGAGGCGCTGCAGCGCGGACAAATGTTCTTCACGCCGCGAGTGAATGAAATGGTGCTGGCGGGATTTCTGGAAAAAGGAACTGCGGCACCGCGCGGAGCGCCACCAAAGTTTCCTAGTTTGACTCCGCGGGAACGGGAAGTCATTCAATTGCTGGCGGAGGGAAAAAGTTCAAAAGAAGTGGCCACGCTTCTTAACCTGAGCACCAAAACGGCGGAAACCCATCGCAGCAATATTATGCGCAAGCTTGGCTTTCACTCGATACGGGACCTGGTTCTGTATGCGGTAAAAAACGACATTATCCAGGTGCATATGCCGCCTGAGGGACGAGCGCGGGACGGGTCTGCCCAGTAGACGGCTGAAACAAAGTTGGCGTAGAAAAAAGCCGCCCGGATATGGTTGCCGGGCGGCGCGTAAGCGGGTTCAGCTGCTAGCTGGCTTTCTTTTCGGAGTTAATTCTCCGCTGTTCTTCGACATCGGCGTCGTTCTGGTCGCGAGTGTCATTGCTGGCGTTCCTGGCGGAGTCTTTCACTTTACCCCAGGCATTTTGCACTTTGCCTTCCGCCTGTTTGGCGGCGCCGTGAGCTTGCTTTTCAGTGTCGCCGGTCCATTCGCCTACCTGGCGTTCGACCCGCCCCGCAACATCTTTCGCTTTTCCCTTGATCTCGTCCTTATCCATTATGCTTGCTCCTCTCCGTGATTGAGATGTGGCCCGCATGGACCACTCGCCTTGCGAATTGTGAAAACTATTCCGCTGAGCGGAGCGGCGCGCTATACGGGATTGCGACCCTGAATGAGACGCACCAGAACTGCGATGATCGCCAGCACCAGCAGGATGTGGATGAACCCACCCAAAGTGTAGGAGGTGACCATCCCAAGCAACCATAAAACGATAAGTATTACCGCAATGGTCCAGAGCATCGTGATCCCCTTTCGCGCGTTTGTTGTTCGTTCAGCTATTTAGCTTTCACAGCGTAGTCAAGGGCGAGGACTGGGAATATCGGGTCGATTGTGTAGGCAAGGGACGAAGCAGCCCTATTTTTTCAGGTGGAGACGTAGCAGGGGCCTCGAAAAGGAACAAATGTGCGAGGTGAATCGCACATTTGTCCTTTTGCGTCCGAACGCCCGCTGGTTGTCGCCGATCTCGAAGTGAACGTGTTTGCTGACTGCAAACTTACGCGGCCTTGTCAGCTCTAGTGTTTGCGGTATCCGAGATCTGGGTTAAGACTGCATCCGCGTGCTTTTCCTCTTCGAGAGTCTGGTCCAGCAGTGCGGCCTGGGCATCGTGGCCGAGGATTTCGGCGAAGGTTCGAACTGTGCCATAGGCGGCCATCTCGTAGTGCTCGACTTTTTGCGCGGCTGCGATAATTCCAGCGTCGCGGACGGAATTATCGGCGGCATCCTTGATCACATCTTCACCTTCGGTGATGAGTGCGGCCATGCCTTTGGATTTCTTGGACTCGACCGAGCCTGTAGCTTGATTGAGAATCTGTTCGATCCGCGCGACGTGACCTTTGGTTTCCTGCAAGTGAGTTTGCAGCGCATTCTTCAATTGGGGCTCGGTGGCCGATTGGATCATCTTCGGAAGCGCTTCGGTGATTTGGGTTTCTGCGGAATGGAGCTGCTGGAGTTGATCGATATAGAGTTTCCGAAGGCTATCGAGATTTGCGGAAAAGAATTTCATAATTTGACCTCACAGAGTTGGTTAGGTTTTTAGGTTAAAAATTAGGATGCGAGGGGGAGATGGTTTGTTGTCGTTAAATTGAGGCGAGACCAACACGGGAAGGCGACGGCGGCGAATGAGTTTGTAGAGGTCCTTCGACCGGGACGGCGGATTAGTTTCACGAATCCACACTCTTCGCCCCCGATGACACATCGGGCGACAACGCCCGATGACGATGCCATCAATAGATTTGCACGATGCCGTTGCGGACGGCGTAGAGCGTGAGATCGGCGATGGAGTGGAGATCGAGTTTTCGCATCAGGTTAGTGCGGTGAGTTTCGGCGGTTTTAACGCTCAGGCTGAGAGCCGTGGCGATTTCTTTCGTGGTTTTTCCTTCCGCGACCAGTTGAATGACTTCGCGCTCGCGGGGAGTAAGAATATGCTGGTCGGGAGTCTCGTGCTCCTCGTGGGGACGGAGATAACCGTCGAGCATCATTTGCGCAACTTTTGAAGTGAAGAATGTGCGGCGGCTTTGCAGGGCTTCGACTGCGGCGATCAAATCGCGGCCCGCGTCGGACTTCAGCAAGAAGCCGCGGGCGCCGGCGGCGAGCACTTCCCGAACTACCTGCTCGGAATCGTGAATGGTAAGAATAAGGATGCGGGCATCCGGATTGGTGGCGAGGATCTGGCGAGCGGCATCCAGGCCGTTCAAGTTGGGCATTCCGATATCCAGCAAGAGAACGTCCGGGTTGAGCTCGTTGGCTAGTTCGACTGCTTCACGACCGTCTTTGGCTTCACCGCAAACTTGCCATCCGGGATGGTCTTCGAGGACTGAGCGAATTCCTTTTCTGGCTACCTCGTGGTCATCCGCGATTAGAATTCGAAGCACGCGCACGCCTCCCACTTCCAGTTTCGCCAGCCACGAACCCTGATCGACGCCCTTTCCGCCGAGAGCACGGCTGTGTTTGTAAATAGTTGCGTGGACGGGTGGTAACGGTTGCCAAAGAATCACGAACGGGCTCGAGATGATAAAACAGCGGCTGCAGCGGCACTGAAAGAGCCCTCCCTCAGGTGTTTACGGTAGACGAAAAAGTGTTACCAGGCCTTCGCCGCACGCCGAGATGGCATCCAACACGGCGGAGGAATTTTCATGCGCTCAGCCGCTACCTGGGGCGTTGCCTCAACAATTTTTGCCTTGGTTTTGACCAGTGCGTTGGGATCGACAAGCCTGGCCCAGAGCGATGCCCCACCGCGGACATCGATGCCGCCGGCTTCTGTGCAAACGGCACCCGATACCTCGCAATCGGCCACGCCTGGACAGGCCTCGCCTGACCAATCTTCACCGAATCAGGCATCGCCCGATCAACAGCCCACGGCACAGCCCGGCTCGGGCAGTGATCAGGGCATGTTTGTGTTCAAGAAACAGGTGGAGGAAGTAGTTCTGCACGCCACGGTGGTCGACCAGAACCAACACCTGGTTACGGGACTGCCCAAGAGCGCCTTCTCGATTACGCAGAATGGAATACCGCAAACGATTACCTCATTCCGCCGTGAGGACGTGCCGGTGGAGATAGGCATTGTGATCGACAATTCGGGGTCCATGCGGGATAAGCGAGGACAGGTGAGCCAGGCGGTGGTGAATCTGATTCGTGCGAGCAATTCAGAAGACCAGGTTTTTGTCGTGAACTTTGGCCAGAATCCGTATCTGGATCAGGATTTCACTTCGAATGTGAACTTGCTGGAGGCGGCTTTGCACCAGGTGTCTGCGAAAGGCAGCACGGCGCTCTACGACGCCATAGTTGCCTCAGCAGTGCATTTGGAGAATAATTCCCGCCTCAGCAAGAAGGTGCTTCTTGTGATCACGGACGGGCAGGACAATATGAGCCGTGAAACTTTGCAGGACGCAGCCCGCCGGCTGCAGCAGGCGAACGGTCCAACCCTTTATGCGATCGGTCTTTTGGGAAGCGGTCTGCGCAGCGAGGGCCGGGATGCACTCGAGCAGTTGGCCTCGAGCACTGGCGGGGTAGCATATTTTCCGGACTCGCTGGATCAGGTGGATAGCATCACGCGGACCGTGGCTCGGGATATTCGCAGCCAGTATGTTTTGGCCTTCAGGCCACATAATCAAAATGTGCAACCGCAGTATCGATCGCTTCGAGTGGACGCGTACGAGCCAGGGTATGGAAAGCTGACGGTGAGAACTCGCACTGGATATTACCCGCCGGAGCAGAATCGGTAGTCCTGGGGCGAAAGGGGTCGCTGGACTGTTGATGCTGATTCGCGAGGCGAATCCTCACGATTGCTTACAACGGTAAAAGAATAAGGCGCGGCCTGAGGCCGCGCCTTTTAACTAGCCGCCGAATTTAATCTCCATCAAGCGACGGGGGTTTCGGCGGGAGAGTGCATTTGTGCCGGCATTTGGATCTGGATGATGTTGTTCTTGATGGCATAGACCACCAGATCCCGAATCGAGTGCAGGCTGAGTTTGCGCATAATGTTGCTGCGGTGAGTTTCCACGGTCTTGGTGCTCAAGTTCAGGAGCGTGGCCACTTCCTTGGAACTCTTTCCCTCGGCGAGCAATTGGGTGATTTCACGTTCCCGAACCGTCAAGGTGGGCAGGCTGGGCGCTTCATTGCGAGCCACGACGTGTCCTTTGTCGAGGAAGCCCGCGAGCACTAGATCGTTTACGCGCGGAGTAAAGAACATCCGCTTGCTCTGCAGAGCTTCGACGGCGGACACCAGGTCGCGGGCGGCATCGGACTTCAGCACAAAACCACGGGCACCGGCATCCAGGGCCTCGCGGATGACCTGGTCGGAGTCGGTGATCGTTAGAACGATCACTTTGAACTGCGGATCATGCTGCATGAGCTGGCGCGTGGTGTCGAGGCCGTTCAGGCTGGGCATGCCGATGTCGATGATGACGACATCGGGTTTCAAACGCTTGGCCATCTCCAGAGCTTCGCGGCCGTCGGATGCTTCTCCGCAAATCTCCCAGCCTTCATGTTTCTGAAGCAACGAGCACAATCCGCGACGCACAATTTCATGATCGTCGGCTAACAGGATTCGCAATTTCATGGCAGATCTCCTCTGGGTAAAACCTTTCTGAGTTCGACGGGCTGGGCCTACAGCGGCCAGCCTTCATCCCGAAACCTGCGTGCTTCGGGCCAATGCTGTAAAAACGCGATGCTGACTGACAGATTCCACGGCTTCCAACAGATCGCGGGCCGCATTCGATTTAACGACATATCCTCGGGCTCCGGCATCGAGCGCCTCGCGCATCATTTGCGGCGAATCATGCTGAGTTACGAACAAGACTTCCAGGCCGGCATTCTTGTGCTTTTGCTGGATCAGCCGGCAGGCCTCCAGTCCATTCATGCGTGGCATGGTGACGTCGAGCACGACGACGTCTGGTTGTAAACTTTCAACCTTTTCCACGGCTTCCATTCCATCGGAGGCTTCGCCTACGACTTCCCAGTCACCCCGGCCTTGTAGAAGAGTTCTTAGCCCTTGTCTTACGATAGGATGATCATCCACCAGCAGGATGCGAACCGCCATGCTGTTTTCGTTTCTCCGCTGCTGCACCGTGTAACCCCTTTAAAGTATTCCACGGTTGGCTACAGTTTAAGTTGGCCCTGCCGCAGACTTCTACTTCAGCTGTTTGAATCTATAATAAGGCGAATTCCGTGTACACAGACGTTATCGAAGCTAGCATGCCAACGAATGCGACCGAATACAGCGAATCCTGTATTCTGGCTTCCTGCTCGACCAAACCTAGTTCTCGACCGAAGCGCTGGTTGGGAAATAGGTTCGAGCATGCAGAAGTGCATCTACCGCCTCAACGATAGATCCCACGTCCGATTTCGCGCAGGCGCCGCGGATTCCAGCGCGGCGAGCCTCATCGGCCAACTGCTTGGATAAGTGGATGGTCACCATCAAAATTGGGATTTCAGGAAAAAGCCCGGAAATCTCGCGCGCGACGTCTAAACCGTTTAAATCCGGCATCTGGAAATCGAGCAGAATCATGTCCGGAGGATTCTTTTTGACTCGCTGCAGCGCTTCTCCGCCAGTACGAGCCTCATCGCACACCTGCCAGGTGCTCTGCTGCTCCAGCAAAGCCCGCAAGTAGTGGCGGACCGCAGGGTTATCGTCGACTACAAGAATGCGAACCAAGCCTCCCGCCCTTCCCGGTCTAAGCTCACAAGATAGGATTCCATCGCTTAGACCGCAATACCGTGAAGTCCCTACCACCTATGATGCTAATGGCAGTATGAATGCTTAACTCACCAGATACCTTTGTCACTGCCAGTCATTTTCATTTCAATGGCCGCAGCCGCCGCCAACGGGGGAAGCAGGCTGAGCCGGAAGGTGCTTTGCAGATCGCCGTTCAGCAGCAGGCGTTTCCATTCTGCGGCGTAGAACCGGGCGGCCTGGGGAAAAATTGGAATCCGCAGGAACTTTCTCTTGAAATAAACCAGTTCGTTGCCAAAGTGCGCGGCGTCGGTTACCAGCGAGGGCAGTGGCAGATCGGTTCCGCGATGCGCTTTGACGTAGCCGGAGATCGTCACAAGATAAGTCGCGAGACCATCCCAAAGGCCAGCGGACTGGGCTAGTTTCTTGAGGTATGCATAGTCAATGGCGCCGGACTCAACCAGGCGGGCGTTATCGGCAACGTCGCAAAGACGCAAGTAAAAGTGCCGATACATCCGCTGCAGAGTGCTAATGATCAGGCGATCTTCCGGAGCAGGGACGCGGAAAGATCTTCCATCGAACTGCGCAAGGCTGGAGCGCGAGACCAAAGAGTTAGTGATGGCAACTTGTTCGCCGGTCTGGCCCAGACGCGAGATGTGGACCTCAACCAGTTCGGGCAAGCCGGGAATCACGAAATTCCATTTATTGGCTAGCCGGTCGCCCCAGCTTCGAGCGTCAGGTTGGGCTTTGAAATGCTTCGACATGACGGCCACTACGTCGGAAGACTCCGCATTGGCGTAGAGATCGAGGTCGTTGCCGAGATCGGGCCAGTGATCCAGAGACTTGATCACGATAACGTCACCGATTTGTTTCAGAGCGTCGCAAATAGGGGCGAGAAATGACAGCGCATGCTGGATGCGCTCACGCTCTTTGATAATGGCCTGATCCACCCACTCCGCGCGTTCGTGCCGTGAAGCGACCATTGCCTGATGTAAGCGCGGGAAGGTGCGCGCGATTACGTGATGAGAATTTGCCAGACTCCACAGTTCGTCGAAGTCTTCAGCCGTGAAGGCGGAAATGGTCGTGGAAATATTTGCGTTGCCCGCGGGGTCGACGAGGTTATTGTCAGTCGCTTCCAGAAGTAACTGGGAGAGCAGGGCTAGACATTTATTGAAGTTTTTGGCGTTGTCCATAGTTTTTTGGTTATGCAATGTCGCGTTAGTGAGCGGCGAAATTTAACCGCCGTTCTTCGATGAGAAAACCAGCCACGCGGTTGTTGGGTGCGAGGCATAAGTCGGCGCTTAATGCGTGTTGGACTGCGCAGCCGCTTTGCCGCCGCAGTCGGTTTCCGTGCGGCGTTCGATGGCGGTTCCCTCCTCATAGTCATTCCAGGTTTCGATCAAAAGAAACGGGAGCGGCCTGGAGTTGTCGTAATAGCGCTCATAAAAATTAAGAGTTTCGTCAAGTGTTTTTCCGCAGGCGCTTTGCATGTGGCGGTTTAAGCCCCAGGAAGCAGCGGAATCGTCAAAGCCCGGCCATGCACCGCCGACGGCGATTTTATTGGGCTGTTTCTGCATCGTCTTATAGAAGTTCTCGAGATAGGCTTGTCCCCAGTTGCTGCCATCGGCGGCCCATCCGCCCGGACCAGGCTGCACCCAGGCATAGGATCCCGCGAAATCGTCGGCGTATTTTGCAGGGGGCTGATCTTTGTAAATCAGAAGCGGAGGATTGTCCCACTCGCTGAAGTGTTCGCGAACGCGGTTCCAATCGACGTGGCCACCTTTTGGAAAGACAAAGACAACCGGGCGGCCGTTGTAGGTAAGGTAGGCGTCGCGATACTTTGCGGTGGGGCCGAAATAATTTTTATAAGCTTCGTCGAAGGATGCGATCTCAGCGTCGGTGGTCTGCGCGTCGTCATCCTGATCTTGGGCTTCGTTGTAAAGCAGAGCAACCTGGAAATGAGATTCACTGGCGATCTGCTGCAAGAGCGCGAAGTTGTGATCGGAATACGGATTGCTTTCGCCATACCAATCCACCACGAAAGCCGAGATGCCCATCTGGCGAGCGTGCTGAATCTGTTTCCGCAGAACTGCGGGATCGTCGCTGGAGTAACCCACGTCGATATGAGTGTGGTTCCCAAACCATGGCATGTAAACCGCCAGTAGCTTCGGCGAGATTCCTGGTGCCATGGAGTTCTGCTGCAGCATGTGATGGGCGCCGAGCGTGGTGCAACCACTCGCCATCACGAACAGAATCATGGTCAGACTGAGCAACGACTTCGGCAAACGGGAGCTCCATTCTTCCGGCCTATCCGAGCTAGATAAGATGCGTCGGAGGAAGGTGCGGTTGGTACGGGGAGAGGCTTTGCAGGCTACAGCCGGAGTTTTGGAGCGGGTCAAAACTGTGGAACAGCCTGCAGTTGGCGAATCGTCCAGCGATCCGCGCCGGGAGTCATGAGAACGACGTAACGCACCGTGACATCCTGATCATCGATGGTTTTGCTTCCGTCGAGAATCTGAAGGTGATACTGCGCGGTGTCGTGCAATTCGATGACGTCGCCTTCGGGAGAATAGAAGATCGCATCCACGTGGTGATTTTGATTGGTATAGCGGCGGCTCATGCCGGATTGCTGCTGGCTGGTGACGGTTTGGCGCAGCCAGTGTTTGGCTTCGCCGGAAAAAGGGCCTTCCAGAGGATCAAAAGTATTGAACTCGAATGCCTGCGCCATGCTGGTCCACGCAACGCGATAGTCGCGTAGAATGCCACGCTCGGTTAAGTCTTCGACGGCGCGCGGGCCGGCTTTTTTTACGTCGAGTTGGACTTGTACCGAAGCATCGGCTGCGAACGAGTTGAGTGCAGGTGCGAGAAATAACAGAGCCGCGAGAAATAAATGGCAGGACGGCGCAAATTTTAGTCGGATCACTTCTGACTTCATCATCACCGAGATCATGGCTGCGCTCCGACGCGAATTTCGTTTCCCATAACTACGCCGGAGGCGGCAGAGATGGTGGTGGCACCGGCGGAGTCCATTTCCGCGCGAGCGATTCCCTGTTTAATAGGAGCGTCGACCGTATCTTTTCCATCGCGGCCAGTGGCGGTGAAAGTGACGATAGTGCCATCGGGCAAAACATTTCCCGCGCAATCATGAACCGGTTCGGTTTGAACCGTGATCCCGGTTTTCGTGCGCTCGCCCGTAATGCGCAGATTGCAGGGCTCGGAGGCAACTTGCTGCAGCGCGCGTTGCGCAGTCAGATCATCCAGGAAGGCCGTAACTCGCACGGGACCGGCCGATTTGCCGGATGTAGTGCGAAACCATGCAATTCCGTTCTGCGTACGAACCGCGCGAGAAAAAAGTGATACGTCTTTCGCGGTCAACTGGAAGTTCACATTCACTGGTGTCAGTACCAGGTTGCGATATTGATCGAAGGGAAAGGCCACGCCGCTGACGGCATTGTTCAGCGCGACGGGGACGCGCGAGGGATGAACGATGAAACTCAGGCTGGCGGGCTTTCCGGCGCTCACATAGAAAGCCGAACTGTGACAAGTGTCTGAGCAGAGAATCGCGACATAACGGCCGGCGGTCTTCAGTTCCTGAGCGGCGAGGTGGATATCTTCGCCAAGCGGGACATCGCTTTTGCGCGAGGCTCCGGGACCAACCAGATAAAAAGTCGCTTTACCGCTTCCGGTGGTTGAGATGGTGGTTTCTTCGCCTGCGGATGCGGAAGCGGGCACGTGAAAATCCTGGGCGGCAGACAATCCGGCCGAAGCCGCCGCGAACAAGATCAACGTCAAAATTTGAACTCGGCTCGACATTTATGACTTGTTCAAGCTGTATTGATTAACCACAACATGAAAGCTGTGCACTTGCGAAGACAAGTTTTTCGGAATCTCGACGGCGAAGGGCTGCGATGATTGCGGCAGCAATGCGCGATCGACATAGCCATCGGACACCCAGACCACTTTGCCATTGTTGTCGTAGAAGCTGGCGATCACGTGGGGGATGTTGACGGTCTGACCGCCCTGATTCAGCAGTTCGCCGTGAAGTACGCTCTTACCTTGAGGATCAGTTTCGATTCTCTGATTCATAACTCCGATCACGGGATCGGCGGATGCGGGAACCAAAGTTGCTTTCTCATCCATGCGAACGCTTTTTACATTTTTCAGATGCAGATTAGGGAAATCGATTCTGTAGGGAGAAACCTGTTTGGGCAACAGGACGTGGTCGATTTTGTCGAAGCTGCTTTCTTCGTCAATCGGGTTACCGTTTCCGTCGACCAAGGTTGCGTTGACGGTGACGAAGGCTGGCACCGTATCGTCGTTGGTGACTTCACCCATGACCACGGCGCCTGAGCTGGCGTCGACGGCGTTCATGGAAATGATGCGCACGTGAGGCGCGTCGATGTTTCGCGCTCCCCACTCGTCGCCGGCGCTGCCGGTTACGAGATCCCATCGCAGGAATGTAACCGGAATCACCTCCGCAGGAACATTGGCCACCTGCACTTTGGGCCAGACCGCCTTCCAGATGTCGCCTTCGCGGACGAAGTGAATATCGCGAACGTCTTCGAGCGGGCCAACGGGCGTGGAGAAATTCAGATGCACGCGCATTTCAGCCTGGTCGTT
Source organism: uncultured Acidobacteriaceae bacterium (assembly GCA_963817305.1). Taxonomy (GTDB): domain Bacteria; phylum Acidobacteriota; class Terriglobia; order Terriglobales; family Acidobacteriaceae; genus Sulfotelmatobacter. The sequence goes on from CAWFOD010000004.1 coordinate 209,485, forward strand.
GGTAGCGTGCAGCGGGCGCGATTCGTAACCTTCGAGACTGGAGAAGGAACGCAAGCTGCCATCGGAGCCAGTCCAATCCTGGATGAAGGCCTGCTCGGTGATTCCGCTGGAAGAATCGACGGCAGCGAAAGCGCGGTCCCAGTTCCGACGTTGCACATCGAGTAAAAGATTGTCGACAGCTTGCTGTGGCGTGGTCGCTTTCGCGGTGTGCAGAGCCGAACCTTTTGTAACGCCAACGGGAACGCCGGCCTGCGTAGTAATGAACAAGCCGACGACCATCAATCCGACGGTTACCGCGACGAGAATAATTGGAACAGCATATTTCATTGCGTAATCCTCAAAGCCACTACGAAGCCACTCTTTGTCCCTGTCCTTGCTGTTGCCGGTCGCGGCCTTCGGAATGAACCGGTATACCGCCAACGGAGATGCGCCGAGTTTGGGGCAAGAAAAATTCGAAGAAGATTGCCAGGAAACTCACGCCGATGGGCAATATCCCCCAGAGCAACCCCTGCCAGACTGGCGGTATGGCGTCAGACGGGATCCGATGAGCGGGAGGGACATCTTCTTTGGACCAGGCGGTGATCTCGCCGTTGTTGAAGGTCTCAATTTTTCGCCATCCCACAAAAGTGAGCAGCGGCTCGTAGTAGGGATCGTGGACAAAAATATATTTCAATCCGTAGCGGTTGGCGTGCTCGAGCATGGCGCGCAGAGCAGACATGCCGGCCGTGCCGTAGAACTTGGAATTTGTCAGCTGCGCTGAGCCGTAGTGCGTCATTTCGGGCAGAAGGCGAGCTGAATTGTAGTCACCATCCACACTACCGGCGTCGGTGTAGGTAGAAACCTTCGACAGTTCACTCCCGAAACCTAACGTGAGATAGCGATACGAGTCGTGGCCGTCGCGGTTGAGGAAAGCGATTACAGGTTGCACATTTATGGTGCCGGCGGGGCGGAAGGGATTGGCGTTGAGCCAGAACAAGGCGGCACCGATGGTGGCCACCGAAGCAAGCGCAAGTCCGACCGCGGCTTTGACTTGAAAACGATCGAGGAGTTCAACTGCAAGAACTCCGACGAAGGGCATCGCCATCAGAGTAGCCCAGAAGGTGAAACGCTCGAAAGTCAGAATCTCGAAGGCGCGTCCAAGTAACCAGCGGGGCAATGGAGTGGTGCCACCCAGTCCAAAAATAAAAGTGAGCCAGAAGCCGAACAGCAAGGGCCTCCAGCGTGGGTTTGAGGCGCCGCGAATCACGATGAACGGTAGAGCCAGAATTAAAGCGCCATAGGGGATGAGGAAATAATTCACGGCCGTAATGGAGTTCAGCAGGAAATTGGCGCGGCTGTCATGAGGAATCGGAATCTGGTGAATGGGATGTTGAATGAGAGCCAGCCAATATGGCAGAAGAACTATTGCAACTCCTCCAGCGACGAGAACTCCAAAGACGGCTGCGCGCGATAAAACTCCAGCCACTGATCCGGCGACTCGTTCGTCGCGAGCGTCGAGATAGGCTGTCCACAACACGGGCCCGGCGAACAGCACGACACCAAAAATCAGAGTCACGTGATGGGCGGCAGCGGCGGTGAGACTGACGGCCACACCTTTGATAAGAGAGCGGCCGGAAGCCTCCGTCATCCATTCGTAAAAATATGGCAAAGCGTTTAAGTAAAGAGCGGCGGAAGCAACCGTTGCGAGTTGACCTGCCTGGTATACGAGGAAAGCTAATGCGCCGAGAAACACGGTGCCTAATGCGGCATAGCTGGCGGCGCGATCATCGATCCAAATTTTGGCGAAGCGAAAAACTCCCACGGGCAGCAGCAGGACGGCGATCAACTGCACCAGCATGTAGCCCATTTTCAAGCCAACCACGTTCGACAGCAGGGCGATCCATTGGTGGGTCAATGGAGGATAGGTGGTTTGAGAGAAGCCGGCAAACCACTTTTCATTCCAGGGATTGAACCAGTGGTGAGCGTAGTGCGAGGCAAAAAACATGTGGAAATTTGCGTCGAACGAGCCGGCGGGAAGCTCCATCAGCAGGAGCGGCCCATGAACGGCGAGCGCCACCAACACAATCGCCAGAAGAGGAATTGGCCGGGAGTAGTTGCTGTAGTTACCGTAATTACTTGGGACGGTGCTCACTCGTGTGCGCTCCTATCGCCGCGCCCATACCTGGCAGCGAACAGCTTGGATTCGGAAATCCGGGCCAGGGTTTACTTTTTTCTGGGGGTTTTCCCGTAGGGGTTTGATTAGAAAAGCAGCCTTCGCGGGAAGAGTGGCATCTGATGGTGGCCGCAGAACTTTGTGATGCGGGAGGTAAATCAAGACTTGCGCCTAGCGTGGTGATTCAGTGAAAAGCCGATTTCCGCTCACGAGCTTTTGCATCGTTTTTCTTTTCAGTACGGCTCTCGCTCAAACGTATGACATTAATAGTCAGGGGAGTAGTGCGCCCAAGGATCAGAAAGGTCAGCCAAGCTCCTCGCAGCCGGCGCAAGAAGGCAGTTCCGATCAGAATGGAAATGGATTTGGGTGGGGATCGAGCATTGACGTGGCACGCGAGGCGCGAGCGGCGGACGAAGCGCTGAAGAGAAATGATTACGCAGCGGCGGTCTCGTTTGCGGAGCGGGCTGCGAAATCGGCTCCGAAAGATGCCGAGCTGTGGTTTTTGCTGGGCTATGCCGACCGGCTGGACGAGCACTACCAGGCTTCGGTTGACGCCTACAATCGCGGACTTAAGTTGAAACCGAATTCGACGAACGGCATGGCGGGCTTGGCTCAGACTCTGGCGAGAATGGGCCGGGTGGCGGACGCGGAGGCGTTGCTCAAGCGGGTCACGGATGCAAATCCGAAAGATGCGAACAGCCTGCAATTGGCGGGCGAGCTTTTACTGAACTCGGATCCGACGCAGGCTCTGGACTTTCTGAAGCGCGCCGATGCAGTGAGGGCTTCGGCACACACCGATCTGCTGATTGCCCATGCTTATGAACGCCTAGGACAGCCGGATGAATTCACTCACTATCTGAATCTGGCGAAAAGCCGTGCTCCCAACGATCCCGAGGTAATGCGCGCCGTGGCCGGTGAGTTTCGCGACCAGGGACAGTTCGATCAAGCGATCGCGACTCTCAAGGCGATTCCCAAGAAGACAACCGACATTGAAGCCGAGCTGGCGTACACGTACGAACTCGCGGGCAAGCAGCAAGAAGCCGCGGATTTGTACACGCGCCTGGCGAAAGCGGCGAAAGGCAATATCGGATTGGATCTGAGTGCGGCGCAAGCCCTGGTTGGTTTGGGACAGATGGATGCGGCGCAAGCATTTCTCGATGACGCGAAGAAGATCGACAGCAACAACTACCGGCTGCACGCGATTGAAGGTGCGATCGCCGAAGCGGACAATCGTTATGCGGATGCAAGTGCGGAATATAACCTTGCTATCAGCAATCTTCCCGCGCACGTTCAAGAAGGGCCGCTTTACCCTATCGAACTTCGGTTGAATTTGTACGAACTGGCTTTGCGGCAGGAAGATGATGCGGCCGCAAAGAAAGAACTGGATGCGGCGGCAGCGGCGATTCAGCATGTGAACGTGCCGCCATCCTCGCGTCCTGAAATGTTGCGGCTGCGGGCTGCCATTGAAGCGGGCTCCGGTAACACCGATGCGGCGAACAAGGATTTGCAGGAAGCTTTATCACTGGCGCCGGGAAATGTGAATTCGCTTTTGAACTATGCCAGTCTGCAATGGAAGATCGGACAGAAAGATGGAGCGCAGGCTACTTTCGAAAAAGTACTTGAAATCGATCACAACAATCGAACAGCGCTAGCCTCGCTAGGCTATCTAGCTCGCGATAAGGGAGACACGAAGCTAGCGGAGAACTATTTTAAGCGGGCGGTGAGCGCTCATCCGAAAGATTACGAGCCTTATCTTGCTTTAGGAGATTTGTACACGGCGGCGCGAGAGTTTTCGGCTGCGCAACATAATTATGAAGAAGCCTACCGCCGCATGCCGACGAACGCCATGATCATTGCGGGCGGCACGAATGCGGCGCTGGAAGCGCAGAACCGGGACTTAGCGAAGCAGTGGCTGGATCGCGCGCAGGGCAAGATGAATGACAATCCTCAGGTCAGCCGCGAACGTGAGCGCTATCTCACGCTGAAGGGCGATTACGCTGAGTCAGCGAAGCTGGGGTATTACGTTCTCGGCAAACTTCCGCATGACCGCGAAGGCGTGGATTATTTGGCCTACGATCTTTACTACTTGAACCGTTACGACGAAGCGCTGGCGCTGGTGAAGAAGTACGAGCCCATCCTGCCGAATGATAAGGATCTGCCGCTGGTTGCGGGGAATATCCACGCTCATGACGGACAATTGCAAGAGGCGCTTACCGAGTACACCCGCTCACTGGAACTTGACCCTAAGATGGCGGCCGGCTATGAAGCTCGCGGCTTCGTGTTAAACGATCTGAAGCAACCAGAGAAGGCCGCAGAAGATTTCAAGACTGCGATTCAGTTGCAAAAAGATTATGGCGACGCCCACCTCGGTCTGGCATTTTCTGACCTGCAGTTGCACCGGCCGAGACCTGCTTTGGCGCAGCTGGACGTGACCCAGAAAATCATGGGCAAATCGCATGTGTGGCATCTGGCGCGGGCCGAGGCCTACCGGCAGGAGCAGGATTTCGTTCATGCGGAACCGGAATACAGAATTGCGCTGCAAGAAGATCCCAACGATCTAAGTACAGAATTGGCCTATGCGGATACGTTGTTCCGATTGCGGCGGCCGCAGCAGGCGCTGAACGCTTTGGATGTGGCGCAGAAGTTAGCGCCTACCGACGCGCGAGTTTATGCGCTGCGGGCGCAGGTTCACGCCAAGGAGAATGACCGCGAGGCTACGATGCGGGATATCCAACTGGCGGAACAATATGGCAAGGATGACATCGACATCCTGATGGCTACCGGAGACGCTCTGTTGAGCCTGGGCGACCGCGACGCCGCCATGCAGAGATTCGCGCGGGCGCTTGATGTTCCAAACGGAGATCGTCTCGGAGTGCGCTTGGCGATCGCACAAGTGTTCATGCGGCAGGGGCATGCTGATGATGTGCGACGGCAACTGGCACTGGGTTTCGCGGAGGCGCGCGAGGGCAATTCTCCGGTATCACCGGAAGACATTCTGGAGGCGGCTAATATTTTTCTCGGCATTCATGATTTCGATCTGGCCGAGACCTACTTCGATAAGGCAAAGCTGGCGGGAGCCAATCCACGATTGGTGGAGATTGGACTCGCCAACACTTACGTGGCTGAAGGCGAATCGCATAAGGCAGAAGAGGCGCTAGCAAGCCTGGGGCCGGTCAGCAATTTTACCGATGACTACGATTACATGATTGCAGCCGCGAATTTGTACCGGCAGCGACAGGATACGGTGCATGCGCTCTCTTCATTCGTGCAGGCCAATACGGTCGCGGGACAAGACAATCAGGCGATGACGCAGACGGCACAAAATGAAGTTGCCATCGAGGAAGGTCACGAGATCAACCAGAACGTGAGTATTGCGCCGGAAGCGTCATTCGCGCCGGCGTTGGAAGATATTAACGTTTACACGCTGGATGCTGAAATTCTGCGCGTTACCAACAGTCCTGCGCTCCTGCCACCACCGCGGCATTCGTTTCAGAACCTAGCCGACACTCACTACCGGATCCATCTGGGCGGATTTCCGGTGATTTCAGGCTTTGTGGGAGAGAGCTTCACCACTGGCCGTTTTCTCTTCCCCAGCGAGAACGTTATTGAGGACCGCAATACTTACGATACGTATTTCAACGGAGGAATCACACCGATTCTGCATATCGGCGCAAACTCAATCGCCTTCAACGGCGGGTTGCAATACGATATCCGCCGCGACACGATTTCGCCGGTGTACATGAGCCAGAATCTTTTTCGGCAGTTTCTATACATTTCCACGAGTTCGTTTAAAAACTGGGTTTCGTTCAATGGCAGCGGCGTTCGCGAGGCCGGGCCGTTCACCGATCAAAATTTGCATTCGCGGGATCTTGCCGCCACCGCCGAATTTACCGTGGGAAGGCCATGGGGACACACTTCCCTGCTGACCGGATATATGGTGCGCGATCTTTTGTACCGTCCCTTGATCGAGGAATACTTCAATACCTCGACCTATATTGGATTGCAACAAAAGTTCGGCAGCCGTTTGACGGCAGCAGTGCTGGCCGAGGACTTGCGATCGTGGCAGGTGCAGAATACGAATTACGCCATCGCCCAGGCGTTTCTGCCGGGAGGGCGCTTCGACTTTCGCGCCAGTCCGCGATGGGAAGTGCAGGGATCGTTCCTGCTTTCACGGGGCGAAGGCTTCCACGAATACGACAACGCGCAAAGCCAGTTTCTGGCCGCGTATACCCACACGAACCGAGTGGGATCGAGAGATGAAGGCAGATTTGGGGCGCTCATGAATCACTCGTTCCGCTTCTCCTTCGGAGTTCAGCAGCAGACTTTCTACAGCTTTGCCGGCGGTTCAAAGAGCACGATCCTTCCGGTGATTCACTTCACTCTTTTCTAAATTTGCACTGGCACTAACGCGATGGCAGAAACGATAAAAGACGATGTGGCTGTGCCGGTGAGTGCAAACCCCACCCCAGCAAGAATTCCGGCGAAGACTCTAAAGTCGCAGTTACTGGGCGGCAGTCTGACTTTGCTTGCGGGGTCAGGGTTGGTTGGAGTAACCAACCTGCTCTACAACGTGGTCACAGCGCGGCTGCTGGGGCCGACGGGGTTCGCACACGCTACGTCGGTCTATACCATGCTGATGCTGCTTTCGTGCATCACGCTGGCGTTCCAGGTGGTGTGTGCGAAATACGTAGCCAAGACTGAGTCGACGGAGTCTCGCGCCCAGGTTTTTGCCAGCCTGCACCAGCGCGCATGGATGGCGGGACTAGGAATTGGACTGGTGTTGTTTTTGTTCAGAGGCCCCCTGACGGCTTACTTGAACCTGCCCGACCCGGTGCTGATCTCGCTGCTGGCGCTCGGAGTGACTTTCTACGTCCCCCTTGGAGTTCGGCGCGGATACATTCAGGGAATTCACGCCTTCGGCCCGCTGGCCATCAATTTCATGCTGGAAGGAGTGGTGCGATTAGGCGGAGCATTTGTATTAATCGAAGTAGGACTCGGGGTAAGAGGGGCAGTTCTCGCCAGTGTGTTGGCAGTATTCGTCAGCTATTTTGCCGCTCTGCCCAGTCCCGGTGTTACTTCTCTCCGATTTAAAGGCATCGCGATATCTTTCCGCGAAGGCCTGCAGGCGATTGTATTTTTCTCGGGACAAACCGTAATCAATAATTTCGACATCGTTCTGGTAAAGCACTTTTTTCCTCCAGTGGAAGCGGGATTGTATGCGGCGGTTGCGCTGGTGGGCAGGCTGGTCAACATGTGTGCGTGGTCAGTGGTGAATACCATGTTTCCCGTCTCGGCGGGGGCGGGCGGGGACGAGCACGAGGCTAGTCAGGTATTGTTCACTTCCCTGTCGATGGTGTTTCTGATTCTTTCAGCACTGATTTTCGGACTGTGGATGGTGCCAAGCTTTTTGTGGCGAACACTTTTTGGTGCGCAGTTTGAGTTGGGCAGCTTTGGAAAGCTGGCTCCGCTGCTGATTTTGTATGCCATCACGGCGGGCATTTATTCGTTGAGCTCGGTGATTATCACCTACGAGATGTCGCGCAAGATCGCAAACACAAGCTGGCTGCAACTGGCTTTCAGCGGCGCCATGGCCCTGGGAATTTATGTGCTTCACAATACGCTGCGCGAAGTGATTTTGATCCAGCTGGTGTTGATGATTATCCTGCTCTTCGTTTTGCTGATTCCGCTGCTGCGGCATCAATTAACGCCGAAAGCTCTCGGCGTCTATAGCGCTCTTAGCATTCGGCGCTTGTTGACGGAAGAAGAAGTGATGTCGGAATTTCTGCGGAGCGAGTTTCATCATCCCGAGTTCGATGATTACCGCCATGAATTCGAAGGTTTGGTGAAGCAACCCGATCTCGGCAGTTCCCGGGAGAATGCGTTACGGCAAGCACTGCTGTTTTTGCGCCGAGGGCCCATGTGGCGGGAGCTTCCGGCAGACACGAAATGGTATGAAGTGGAGTTGACGCTGGACGATCTCGACCGCATTCGTTTTTTCCCCAGGGCGCAATGGCGAAGGGCGGCGGAGGGAAGCTTCCACATGAAAGAAGTGGTGGAGAGAATGCGGCCAAAGGTGGAGGAGTTCACCGACGACGAGTTCTTTCGCAAGCTGCACATGCTAAGCCAGTCAATCGAGCACAATCTGATCAATCCTACGGTTTTGCTGATTGGGGTCGACGGTACCGGACCGCTGACGATTCTGGACGGGAACCACCGGATGGCGGCGGCGATGCTGAGGAACTCGGCTCCGGTGCTGGATCGGTTTCGATTTATCTGCGGATTCTCGCCACACATGATTCGCTGCTGCTGGTACCACACAAACGTGAACACCCTGTTGCGCTATCTGAAGAATTTTGTGCGGTACTTTTCTTACGACCCGGAGACGGATATCGGGCGCTTCCAGGAGCGCGGGTTGTAGGCAAAGTTCAGCGTGCGAACGAAAAGGCGGACATGATGGTCCACCTTTATTTCTTTCCTGTTGCCGAATTTACTGTGGTGATGGAACGGTCGCGGGTGGCGTCGTGGGTTCCTGCACCACCGAATTGTCGCGGCGCAGCAGGCGTACGGGTTCGTTCTCCTGGCGTCGGATGTCACGTTCCTGCGCCACTTTGGCTTCGACTTTGTTATCGCTATCGGAGGCGACTGCACCCAGCCGTTTGCCTTCGGCCGAGCTACGCGTGGCTAATCCAACCGGAGTATTCGCGCCGCCAAGTTCCTGGGCACGGTCGTAGAAAAATTGCGCGGTTTCACGATCGCCTTCGATTTCTGAAAGGTAGCCAATATTGTTGTTGGCGAATGCATTGTTGGGATCGAGAGCGTAGGCTTTGAGGAAATCCTGTTCCGCAGCTTTAGGTTCGTTGCGGTTCAGGGCAGAGACTCCGCGAGTATTCAACTCGGCGAGACGCACTTCGAGAGTCATTGCATTCTGCAAGCGGTTTCGCAGGTTGCGAGCATTCTGGGCGGCCATCTCAGCAACAGGTTTTCCTCTCCACGAGCGGTTGAGCGTGACCACCGCGGCGGCATCGGAATTGATAGCCGAAGCGGAATCGTAGTAGCGCAGCGCTTCCTGAGATTCGCCTTCCATCTCTTTTGCCACACCCATGTTATTCAGGGTGAAAATATTGTTGGGATCGGTCTTGAGAGCTTTTTGCAGGAGAAGATCAGCCTCGGGGCCGCGTCCCTGGGAGAGCAATCGCACTGCTTCCACGTTGTCGTGGTTGATTTGAAGCGGGACATCTGGAATGGCCAATGCCGCTCTCAGAGTGCTCCCCTCCAGGCGCGGGGAACTGGCGATGGCGATGTTGGCGTCTGTGGCCTCCTGTCCGGCGAGGGTGTAGAAACGCTGGGCGCGGTCTACTTGTCCTTGCAACTCAGAAACGTAGCCGAGATTATTCAGGGTAAACGGATCGTCCGGATCGAGCAGGTAGGCCTTATAGAAAAACGCTTCCGCCTTACTGTAATTGTGCTTGCGGACCGCTTCTACCCCTTCGCGGTTCAGGCGCTGGACCGGAGTCAGGTGACTGCGCTTGGGCAGAGTGATTTTAATGTCACCGCCATGAGCTTGCGGCGCTGCGCCTACGATCGAAACGGTGACAATTGCAGCGGCAAGCCAGGCTTTCCAGGACATTCGCGAAGACCTCCTTTGCAGAATTAGCACACAATAGCGCCTTATTGAGATGCCAATCGCACCTCAACGTTTGTCGGCGTCTAAGGTGATTTTTGTAGGGATTTGACTACCTCCGAGGCCATAAACGGCATCGAATAATCGCGTTGAACTTATTGCGTCTGAAGCATTATTGCGTCTGAACCATTGAAGAGAGCGGGAATAGCGATGGGTAAGTTTTTCTGGAGAAGATTGGGCGACGTTTTGTTCGCCGGAGCGATTCTGGGGTCACTGGCGTACGCGCAAGCCACGGCTTCGCAGTCGGTGGTTTCTTCCGACACGGCATCCTCGGCGCCGACAACCACTCGATCTTCCGTCACGCCGGTTGCTGCGACACCGGAGAATGCAGACATCACCGTTGATCCCGCCAGCTTGCTCCCCGATTTGCCGGCGCTTCCGCCCGCCAAGGCAAGCCTGATCGGCGGGACGATTCAGCGAGTGGACCGGGTACGCGATCAGTTGACGGTGCAAGTATTCGGCGGCGGAAAAATGAAAGTCCTCTTCGATACGCGAACCCACATTTTTAACGGAAGCTCGCCGGGAGCAACACCCGACCTGAGAGTGGGCGATCGCGTGTACGTAGATACGATTTTGGACGGAGGCAACATCTTTGCCCGTAACATCCGGCTGGCGAAGCAAACGGCGGGTGGAAGAAGCCAAGGCGTGGTGATCAGTTATAACTCCGGTAAAAGCGAAGTAATGTTGCGCGATTTGCTTTCACCCGAGGCGGTGAAATTGCGTCTGACGCCGAATACGCAAGTTGTACAGGACGGCCACACGGCGTACGCCAGCCAACTGGTTCCGGGAACTCTAGTGGATGTGGATTTCGTCTCGCAGAAAGATGATCGGGACGCGCAGAAAATTTCCATTCTGGCCGTGCCTGGTACGGACTTCACCTTTGCGGGGGTGGTCACATCTCTGGATCTGCATATTGGACTTCTCGTACTGACTTCCGCGACGGATCGAAAAACTTACGAAATTTATCTGGATCCTGCGGTGATTACAGTCGACGATGGGCTGCATGCGGGAGCCAACGTTACTACAGTCGCCCGATTTGATGGCTCCCGTTACGTGGCGCGAACGTTAACGGTTAATTCGCGCTAAGGTCCGTCTCTTCAGAGTTCTACCCCGCACTGGCGTAAGCCTCTCACATACCGGCCTCTTCGCGGCCACGCGACTTGATCGCTCACAAAGCTACCCAGATTATTTCCATTGGGCCGATCAGCGGCGATAGCATTACCAACGATTGGGCGACGTTCTCACCCTACTAACATCCAACAGGACATCTCCCGACGTTATCTGTTGTTTCTTAACTTCTCCTCATAAGCTGACCGCAGTTCCCAGCTAAATCCCAGTCGCAGGAAATTTACAGGCGGGCGTGCCTTCCCTGGGCTGGTCCCAGATCCGAAGCAAGATCCTCGGCTCTATGTCGCCCTGAGGACCGATGCATCGCAAACTTTTCGTTGTAACCGTCGTGCTTCTTGCGCCGACTTTTTGTTTGGCCAGCTCGTCTTACGTGGTACCAACCACAACCCTCGCCGCTCAGACCACAAACAACACCAGCGCGGCAAACACCTTCAGGACACAGTCGAATAACAATCGAGGCGCGGGCAATATCAGTAAGGTGGACGTGCATACCCTGCTATATCCCGGCGCCACAACAAAGATTTATGCACACTTCATGGGTTGGTTTGGCGGATCGAGCCACATGAATGTGGGTTACAGTTCGACCGACCCGGTACAAGTGAAGAATCAGATTGACGATCTGGTCAGCCGCGGCATTGATGGAGTGATTATCGATTGGTACGGGCCGAACAATGGTACGGACCAGGCGACACAGCTAGTGATGGCGCAAGCGGAGACTCATCCCGGATTCACATTCGCGATCATGATCGACGCGGGAGCGATTGCGCGCGCCGACTGCTCAGGCTGTTCTCCGCAACAGGAACTGGTGAGCGAGCTGCAGTATATGGAACGCACATATTTTTCGTCGCCGGCTTACATGACAATACAAGGTCAGCCGATGGTTACAAATTTCAATGTGGACCTTTCTTATCCGGCGATTGACTGGACGGCGGCGACGGCGGCTTTGAGTACCCATCCCACATTTATTTTTCAGAATAATAATGGCTTCACCCATGTGCTTACAGATGGCAGTTATTCGTGGGTAATGCCCATTGCCGGTAATTATGGGATGGACTATCTGACCAGTTTTTATGACACGGGGTTGTCTTATCCGAAGGAAGAAACTTTCGGGGCGGCATATAAGGGTTTTAACGACACGCTGGCATCGTGGGGATCGAACCGCATTATGAATCAGCAATGCGGGCAGACTTGGCTCGAGACATTCTCCAAGATCAACAGCATGTACAACTCGGGGAAGCCGCTTCCCTATCTTCAGTTGGTGACGTGGAACGATTATGAAGAGGCTACGGAAATAGAGTCGGGCATTGACAACTGTTTGACAGTTTCAGCCAGCGCGGCTGCGAACTCTTTGCAATGGAACGTCAGCGGCAGCGAGAACACGGTGGACCACTACACGGTGTACATCAGCGACGATGGCCAGAATCTGATGCCGTTGACGGATATTGCCAGCGGAATCCACTCGTTGAATCTGTGCGGATTCCCGATTCCCGATGGCAATTACAAACTGTTTGTGCAAGCAATCGGCAAACCCACGTTGGCGAACCAGATCAGCGGGGCTACGACCTACACCGCGACTTGCACAACTGCCCAACCGCCGCCAGCTCCTCCCACGCCAACCCCCACCCCGACGCTGTCTTTCAGCGCGTCACCGGCTTCGCTTACGATTTTGGCGGGGGCCGCTGGAAGTCTTACGGTTACTGCGAAGCCGCAATCTGGATCGTTCAACAACTCGATCGCGCTGAGTTGCAGTGGAATGCCAAGCACGATGAGCTGTTCTTTTTCTCCGGCGAGCATCACTCCTGGTTCCGGTATGGCTACCTCCATGGTTACGATTTCCGCCAAGGCAGCAAGCGGCACGAATCCGCTTCCACCGCGCAACCCGACTCGCCTGTATGGCAGCTTGTTACTGAGCTTTGGGATCGTGGGCTTTGGTTTTCTGGGGAAGGGGCCGGGCAAGCGCGGTACACAAGGGATCGCTCTCTGCGCCGTCATCGCTTTGGGTATGCTGGGAGCTTCGTGCGGAAGCGCCAGGAGTGTGGGAAACGAAACCGCCGTCTCCACTGCTGCCCCGGCTCATTACTCCGTTACCATTCATGGCAATTCGAGCGCCAGCCAGCTTTCCACCACCGTCAACGTTATTGTTCAATGAGGGATTGTTGGATGAATGATCGCTGGACGAGTGGTTGTTGGTTGAGTGGTCATTGTTCGGGGTGCTGGGCGTGGGACGATGAAGCGCGGAGCGGTGAACCCAGCCAAGAGATTTGCCGGTCATCAGTCTTAACAGCAGCGACTTCGAGGGAACCCAGCTCGGGAGCTTACGGAATCGAGTGATGTGGCGCAAAGCGACTGTTCTCTGTTCCAGTTCAAAGTGGCGTAGATATTTCAGGACAATGTTCGGCATGGTCATGCGCAGGGCAGCGGAAAAATTCTGCTCCGCCATATTCTGCTGTTTTGTGCGATCGGACAGAAAACCGATCAGACAATTCGCAAGATCTTTGGCGTCGCCTGGCTTGTAAAATTCAATCGCCATTCCTTCCCCGTCAGACATCTGGCGAAAATCTTCCAGATCCGCGCAAACGATTGGAACCCCGTAGGCGCAGGCCAGATGCGCGACTCCGCTGCACCCGGTGGAAGAAGAGTAAGGCATGACCGCCACCGAGGAGCTTTGGAATAGATCGGGCAAATCGTCCTCGTCAACGTAGCCGGTGAATTCGATTTTCGGATTTGCCACACACTTCTTCTTCATCGATTCGACATAGCCCGCGGCTTGCGGGTGATTTCCGCCGGCGACTACCAGTTTCGCATCGGGCAGAGCTTCGGAAATATATTGAAAAGCCTCGATCATCAACTCCAGGCGCTTGTAAGTTCCCCATTTTCCAAAAGCGAGAATGCGGTGCTCGGGATTGCCGCGCCGCGACATATCGGGAAACTGTGGCTCGCGAGACAAAATTCCATGGGAACGGAGATGCACATTATCGCGACCGTATTTGTCGTGCAGAATCTTGCGATATCCGGGCATGAGGACGGAAACCGAGTTGGCCAGAAGAAGCATGCGCGTGGCCACCGCTCCGGCCAGGCGGTAGGTGCGCGCGTAGCGCACGCCGGCATCCTGCAGGTTCACGGTGTCGATGAGGTGGTGAAGCGTGACGTGGGTATAGCAACCGCTCAGACGCGAAAGCAGTGGGGTGAACAGTCCCGCGAAAGCAATCAGGGGATTGCGGCCGAAAGTGCTGAACAAAAGATTGAACCAGACCACATCTGGTTTCTGTTTGCGAATCACGTTCAAAATGCGGGCGGAACTGGCGGCATCGTTAAAAGACCAGCAACGCTCGACCGTGAATTCCGGCAATTCAGGCGCAGGCGAAGAAAGTGTGTCAGCGAGAACGGTAAGGCGAATGAATGGATTGCGCTGAAGTTCGCGCGCAATATGAAGGCCGTATTCACTGAGCCCACCCTGGCTGGGCGGGAAGGTTGTAACCAGACAAATCTTCATTCAGTCTCCGGCTTGAGGTCGATCCAAAATCACTGGGCTCCGTCGATCAACCGTCGCCGATCCAGCTACGGCAATCCACGCTACGGCAATCGAAGCCAAAAATCCGCGCTTCGAGCAATCAAGGTTCGATGAGTTCGCCGGGGGAGATGTTGGCTGGACTTGGAAGTGAAACTGCGGAATGCCGTCCCGCAAGGTAGAGGCGCTTTCGTTCGAGCGTTTCCAGCATTTTGTTCCTGATGCTTGTAATCATGGCCTCAACGGTATCCGGCTCGATAACCGTCATAGTGCCAGAGAGTATAGCCAGAAGCAGATAGGACTCGCGGTTACGACGGACAAATTCCAATGGGTACTCAGGCTTCCGGGCGTGTGCGGCATCCGGGTCGGCGTCGATTACCAGGGCGAGGTCAGGCTTGGGCACGAGTTTCAGTATGAGCCGGGCGAAAATTGCCGTGAGCTTGCGGTCGAGAGGAAGATTCGCAAGCTCGTCGTAGATATAGCGGTCGAAGATGACGACGTCCGCGCCACTTTTTCCGGATTGACGAACTCGTATACGGAGATTCACCGCGTCGGCGAAATAAAGCGCGAAACGCATTGCGGTAACTGGCCAGGAGGTTACGTTCTTGTCGCGGCGTTGCAAGGGCTTCTCCGGGCTACCTACGCCGGCGTCTCCTTTGAATGCCTTTAGGCTCATGAACTCGCGGCTGCGGGAAAAACAGACGACATTGTCCCAGAATGTGAGAAGCGTGGTGCTGAGCCCAGATTCGTTCAGCCACATTTCGAGAGCAGAAATTTGCGTACTCTTGCCGGCACCATCGATTCCTGAAAAGCTAACGATTGTCACAGGAAATTGGCTCCAAATGCTCAACCTGATTTCTCAGCAGTTGCAAAGTACGACCTAATGAGCTCCCGGAGGTTTGCTGCCGGTAGCTTCGGTAAGGCCGACCACGGTCCCAACGGCAACGGCGGCTCCGATAATCGCGGCCGTTCTGATCACAATTGTGCGAGTTCGGCGTTGCTTAGCGGGAGCGATGGCCACGCCCGCGGGTTGCGACGCCGCAATTCCGCCGGCATGCGTAGGCTCTGCGGCTGCAGTTCCCACCGGCTTCTGTGGAGCAGGCTGCGCCTGGGATGGCGGAGGCGGGACATTTTGATCCTGCGAGGAAGGCGCAACTGATGAACTCTGCGATTCTGTCGAAACGCTTTGCGGAAATGCGACCGGTTGCGATTTCGCAAGAGTCGTGCCCGGACTGTCCGGCAACGGACCGCCGGCAGTTTGTTGCGCGGCCAGCGAAGCGGCCAGCCCACATACGAACCCGAGCAAGACCAGGCTCCGGGCCGCCCGCTCAACTCGACTTTTCCATACTCGCATGCCTCTCTCCCGACCCCAGGTAAACGAAATCAGCTGGCAGCTTTCAGATCGGTAAGCCCCTGAGGTGCGGCATACCAAGGCTGCGTTTGAGGAACCGTTGCCGGAGCAAAAATCTGGAAGCTGCGTACAGCTTCTTCAGAAGTTGCAAATACCTCGAAAAGCCGATCCACGCGCATCAATTCCAAAATCACCGCCGAGGCGGGCGAAACTGCGGCCAGCTTGAGGTCCCCGTCGCGCTTCATGGCTTGCTCCAGACACTGAAGAAGCATTTCCACTCCGGCGCTATCCAGATGCTTTATCTGCGAACAATCCAGAACAATGCTGGGACGATCGCCCTCCAAAAATGGCTGCAACTCGTCCAGGAAAGATTTTGCTTCCTGATGATTTAGCCGTTCTGGTAACTCCATCACAATTACGGGGCCCCGCGTATACATGTAAGTCACTCCTGGGAAAAGTTGTTTCCGAACTGCCATGTGTCTGGCATTGTTGGTGTCTGTGAAACTACGTCTTGTGGTACTTCGATCCGTTCGTTCGTGTAGCTGACTGAGTGCGCGACATGGCGGCGAGGTGCAGTCGTGAAACGCATGACTTTGGGGTCGACAATCTCGACCGCTACATCACGCTCAAGGTTCCACAACTGGTTTCCGCTGGCGACGGCGTGGCAAAGATCAAGACAGATGCCAACCGTGGTGTTTGCCAGGATGGAACTGTCTTCGATCACAGTGCCGCTATCGACACAGCAATCTCTTTCGATGTCGGTGAAGCGAGTAACAAGAGCATCGGCTCGAATTTTGGATCCACAACCGATGTAGGCAGGGGCAACGATGCGTGCTCGCCGATGCACTTCACCCCCATCATCGATCCAAACTCCGGACCTGACCTGTCTGCCGCAGGGGGCAGTCTCGCAGCTTCGGTGAAGAATGTCGGAGGCGAGGCGGCGCAGGTCTCGGGGCTGAAGCAGACGATTTACATACTCGCGGATGAAATACTTTGGGGCTCCATTCTGGCCGATGTGATTGAGGGAAGTCTCGAACTCAGCACCCTGCAGCTTGGAGCAATCGACCACCCACAAATCGAGAGGCCCCTCGTTGTCGAAAGTGCGCGTGATGGGCTGCCGCGATTCGCGATGAAAACAAAATAGGTCAAGAAGATCTGTTTCGGTATAAGAATTCGCCGCGTTCACAAATGCGTGGGTGATTCCCTTTTGCGAAAACGATGCCAGCTCCTGGCTGATCGCAGAATCGAGGTCCTTTACCGCTTTTACAGTGACGTTTCCAAAAGCCGTCCGAAACAGAGGCATGCGGGTCAAGCTAGTTGCTTCGGCCAGAACGGAAATGCACTGGACTTCAATCGCTACAAAACGTTCGATCAGGCGTTCAAGAACTGAACACCCGACTAATTCAATCAACTCTAAAGGGGTGTCAAGAAAACCCAACCATTTTGAACCCGCAAGTTCGGTCGGGCTCGAAGCTTCCTGAGCCCATTCCCGATTCTTCGCGCCAATCGTTAAAACAACTCCCAAGCCCACGGACTTTCTTCCCCTCTCGGCCGCGACCAAACGCGAACCGTCTACATTTCCCAAGCCTAGCTAAACACTCGCACTCGTCAAACTTCGGCGCTTCATCTTTTTCGCCGACGAACTTTGTGACGGCGAAACGTGGCTTAGGATCTTGCGGCGCTGGCGCCCGACCTGGATGGCCGCGCAGAGCCATTCTTTGGAAAAAGCAAGTCCCGCATCTTCATCTTGGCCTTATGAAGTTGCGATTTCGAGTTTCCGATCGAGCATTGCAACTGGCGCGCGATCTCGTGGTGCTGAAATCCTTGTACTTCGTGCAGATCAAAAATTTGGCGGCATCCTTCGGGCAACTCTTCGATGGCGCGCCGCAGTGCGATGCGATCGACCGCTCCGGAAAGGTTGGGATCAGCTTTGCCTACATCCCGCTTAAGCGAGGGCGATTCAGGCGAAACTGGTTCGTCCAACGACAGCAGCGGAGGAGTCTTGCGCCGACGCAACTTCATTAAGACAGTGTTCACTGCAATTCGATAAAGCCAGGTCGAGAAAGCGGAATCGCCGCGAAAAGAGTTAACGTTGCGGAAGACCTGCAGGAAAGCTTCCTGGGTTAAATCTTCCGCGTCGGCCACATCCTTGGTCATTTGCAGACAGACGGAATAGACGCGTTTCTTATGCAGTTGGAACAGCGTGGCAAAGGCCTCCTGGTCACCGCGCTGAGCGCGTTGAACCAGACTGCGTTCAGAATCGTCGCGCAGGGTTTCGGTCCGGGCGGGGATCAAATCTGTTTCTGTCGCGGAAATTACGCAAGTGGCCACTTTAGTCTCCTTACGATCGGCTGCGCTGGTTTTGTTGTTCCCGGAAAAGTGAGAACATGCAGCGTCGAATGTGAGAGTAGCGGACCCACGCCTCCGGTCCCATCAGGGTGCTCCTGTAATTGAATGTGAGATTTGCTGTACCGAGAAATAGGGAAATGTTTTCTGTGAGTTAGCGAAACTTCTGTAGGCAATTAGTGTTACGAACGTTTTCAAAGTTTGTTGCAGTCTTACTGCCAAAAGGCTGCCGGCAAGCCCTAACTATTCTGGTGCGGGCTTGCCGGCAATTTTCGAAGGACAAAATTTTCCTAATAAAGCTTGAAGCCAACTTCCACGCTGATTTGCACGTTCACTGGCCTGCCGTCTTTCATGGCGGGCTGGAACTTCCATTGCTTGACGGCTTCGATAGCTTTGGCGTCGAGACCCATACCGAGACCGCGCACCACGCGAATGTCGCGCGGCCGCCCTTGATCGTCGACGATCAGCCACAGAATGCATGTGCCTTGCGTCTTGGCTACGCGCGCCTGCTCGGTATATTCGGGATCGGGAGTGGAAACCGGTTGTGGTGCGGAAATACCGCCGCCCACTTTAAAAACTCCACCACCAATTCCACCGCCGCTGCCCGCGCCTACGCCCGCTCCATGCCCCACGCCAACGCCGCCACCAGAGCCTGAACCGATACCAGCACCCGAGCCCGTGCCATTCGATGGCGGAGCCGACGGCAAAGGAGCTGCAGCGGTTGGAATACCAAGAGTTGGCATGTGGTTATCAGCCAGGTGAACTTGCGGAGGCACGACAACGGTAGGTGCGACTGCCAGCTTGGGGTGCGGGTTGCGAAGAATGATGGAAGGCGGAGTAATTTGTTGCATCGCCGTTTTCGGCAATCTTCCCTTGGGAGCTTCCAACACGTCGTGCTCGCCTCCGCCGCCACCGCCGCTGACCACTTTCTTGGCCACGGGAAGCGCGTAGGAATCAGGCGAGGGGGCGATGAGTGTCACGGTTTCATGCTGTTGGATTTGCGTAACTACCTTATGACCCAGCAGCGTTCCACCGAGGACTGCACCGAGGATTACGGCATGCACAATGGCCGAGCCGACGAGACCATTCGATCGATAATTGTTGTAGTGACCCCAGATAGCGTCCGGGCCTTGCTGGCTCTGTTCTCGCACCTGGGTGCTCCTTTGCATAGACCTGGCTGCACGATCGCGTCCGTCGTACGTTCGGGGGGCGACATAGAGACGATTGAGCGAGTCGAATGAAGAGAGAGGAGATAGAGCAGTTTGATTTGTACTGTGCTCGTTCGACATTGACGCTCCTTAAAAATTAATCGGAAATGGAAGTGGCGTGCTGGACAAACTTTCCGACCGCCGTATAGATGCCGCGAAAGAAGTAGCGGTTTACCTGCGCAGAGATTAGAAGTGCACATGCGGGATTTTTGAAAGTGCTGTAAGCAGTATTACTGCGCGCACTACGTGGTTCACCTGATTGGCTAAGGCTGTAAGAAATGCCGGCGGCGATTTAACAGATCACTCCAATAGAAAATCGTGATCGCCTTTTTGGTGGCTTCCGACTTACGAAAATTTTTATTTAGTGACAACTTCGCTTTCCGTTTCGAGTACCCATCAACGCGAGGGCCGCTCCAAGAAGAGCCACATTCTTGCTGAAATTGATCATCTCGGCCTGGCGCCTTTGCGGATCTTCAACCTTCCAGAAATCATGCATGAGGGGAGAGACTCCTGCCAGAAAGCCCGCCACGGCGCTCGCGCCCAGCTCCGGCTTTATGCCGAGTACGAGACTAGCGCCACCCAATGTAAGAGCAACGCCGGTAGCCGTGACGGCAACATCGGGCGCGGGGATCCCTTTCGCGTCAACGTATTGCGCCATCGCTTTGTGCTCCATGAAGTGATGGATTCCGTGGTAGAGGAAGAAGCCGCCAAATACGGTACGTCCGAGGAGATAGGGGAATTTCATTTGATTCGTCCTTAACCAGATTGATGGTGAGCTTTGATTCCTGGTTCCAGACGTGTGTTGCCTCTTAATACGCGGGCGCAGCGCAGGCACAAAATATTTCACGAGGCATGGGATCGCGGCGAGGCTGTGGTTTCGAATATTGGCGAAAGCGGCGATTGATGCGGGCTAGGCCGGCAAATCTAACAATTCTCAGCCTGCCATCGATTTCTTTGCTGGCGAATAATTTCGTAGCAATCGCATGCAGCCGCTTCCAGCTTAGCTTTGTTAAGAATGGTTACGTTGCCACGAGTGTAGGAAATCATCCCCGCCTTTTGTAGAAGACTGGCTGCCACGCTGACGGTGGAGCGGCGCGTCCCGAGCATCTGTGACAGGAATTCCTGAGTTAAGGGGAGAGTCTTGCTGCCGATGCGCTCGTGGCTCATCAAGAGCCATCGAGCCAGCCGTTCTTCCACGTCATGCAATCGATTACACGCGGCTAGCTGGGTGGATTGAATACCGAGAATCATCGAATAGCGCTGCAATTGGCGCTCCAGTGCCGGGCATTCGGGCAGAAGGCTTCGCAAGATTCCAACGTCGATGCGATAGGCCGTTCCATCTCCTTGGGTGATGATTCTCAATGCACTGGTCTTGAAACCGAAAATTACTGGCAAGCCCACGAAGCCTTCTCTGCCGATCAGACCCACTTCCACACTCTCACCATCGGGCTGCACGGTGAGAACAGAAGACATTCCGTCGTTCAGGAAATAGACCGACTTGATGACTTCGCCGGTCTCATGAAGTACCTGATGAAGCCTGAGCCGCACAAACTCCAGCGAGGAAAAAACCCGGGCGCTCTCGGAGCGAGGGAGAGCGCGCAAAATCATGTTGCCAATGCCATGTCCATCATCAGCCTCTGCTTCAGATTTGTTGAGTGCGACCCTGGATAATTGGGCCATGAGCGGTTCCTTTCCATCACACAGCTATAAAGCCGTCCGATTTCGCAGGAACCGTCAACCGATCGAGGCATAACGGACAAGTGCTAGAAGAGACAGTTTAAGCCTACTCTCTTCGGGAACACGTGTATGTCCTATAAAGCACACATTTGCGCGCTGTAGCGTACAGACAGATCAGACGTCACGCCTTAGTATCTCGGGTTCGCAGGCCGATTCCGGGGCAAAAAAAGCAGCTGACGTCAGCCGACCGGAAACTCCGGATGGCGCCGAAAGGCGGCGATTGGAAGCAATCGAAAAGCAGTTCGCAGGAGCTGGCTGATGGCCAAAACGGTGCGCAATTTCGGCCTCCAGGCAGGTGTGATGGAGGTGGATGGAAATACGCTGGCAAATGATCTTCTTCTCAACCTCCCCGACAAAGAGTGTCAAGCCGTCTATTCCGAGCTCGTTTTCCTTCCTTTGAGAACGCACGACGTTCTCAACGAAGACGGAGCTTCCATTCAATATGCCTATTTCATGAATACGGGGCTGGCCTCCGTTCTGAATGTAATGCAAGACGGAAAACGCGTTGAAGTGGGTTTGACAGGCAAAGAAGGCTTTGTCGGATTGCCGTTGATCGTCGGCTTCAAGACCAGCCCGTCGCGGGTGATCGTACAAATTGCCGGCTCGGCATATCGCATCAGTGCGACTGCGTTAATTAACATTCTGCCGAAGTGTCGCACACTGGAAAAGCGATTGCATCGGTTTGCGCAGGTATTGGCCGCGCAGGCCGCGCAGATTGCGGCGTGTAACCGCTTGCATGAAGTGGATGAGAGATTGGCGCGCTGGCTCCTTATGAGCCGGGATCGAATCGGGTCCGATCTCGTGCCATTAACCCAGGAATTTCTGGCGCACATGCTCGGGACACGGCGGTCGAGCGTGACCGTCGCTGCTTCGATTCTGCAGAAGGCAAACCTGATCAATTACACGCGCGGCCAGGTGAACATCGTAGATTCCAAAGGATTGGAAGATGCGGCGTGCGAATGCTACGGGGCCATGCTCCAGCAGTCGTTACGATGGGACGATGAGTCCCGCTGACTCGGTTCAAGAGACAAAAGCAAGCTCGGAAGGAGGCGCTGAGTCGACGCCTCCGTTCCGTAATGACAATGCGCCTTCCGACTCTCGATGCGCTACACACTCCCGCGGCGCGTGAGGTGACTGACCAGAGAAATTACGAACAGCACCAGGAAGATGAAGAATATCAGTTTCGCAATCCCTGCCGCTGCCACGGCCACGCCGGTAAAGCCCAGAACCCCCGCGATCAGTGCCACCACCAAGAATACTATCGTCCAGTAAAGCATGAGCTTCCTCCTAGAAGGTGAATCCTGCCACTCAACCATAAGCTTGAGGAACGGCAGTACGAATCCCTTTGACTCTGTATTTGGACAGAGCCGTGACTGTAATTTCCGTGTTTTGAATTCTATTAGAGGAGGGAGCAAGTGCCAGTTCCAAGAACCGGCACTTGCTCGATGGGGGCGTCTGTCGAGTAGAACCGCAGATTAAACCGAGGATAGCGTCGGTGCCCATACCGTAAAGTTGGTATTTAGTCGGGAAAATATTCCTCGATCGTCTCATTTGTAGGCCAGAGTTTCCGCAGCCACGGCCTCCCGAAGGAGCCGCTTCTGTTACAGGAAACGATGTATGGACGAGGAGTGGGCTGAGCTGTAAAAGAGCATGGTACCGGCGTTTAGGGGCGGTTAGCAGGTTCCACCGTTGGCCGCAATGAACTCCGATAGTTTCTGCCGCTGGCCGCTTCGTCTTTCGAGGTAAAAATATGAGACGAGAGACAAGCCTCTTTTTGACCCTAGGTTTACTCTCAGCGATTGCCCCGCCGATTTTCGCGCAGGATCTGCAAGGCCAGCCGGATCCTGTGCCTCCTTCCAGCATTATTATTGGACCTCAACTTATCGCCTGGTCGGAGTTACAGAGGCCCCAACCGGTCGAGCGGCCGGAGCAGAAACCCGCTGAGCAAAAGAATCAACCGGATCCACAGTCGACGAAGTCGGCGGCCCAATCCCCGCAGCCACACATGGATGCGCATAACGTCTCTGGAAATCAGCCACAGAAAAAATAGCTGGTGAAGATGATCCGTCTTGCTGGCGATGGAGCGCGAGCGAAGCTCAGGGGAGCTTTTCGTACAACAAAAGAAGGAGAATGATGCAAACTTCCTGCATCATTCTCCTCCCGGAAAGGCGTCTGAGCTACAACCGTCCAGCGAGCAATAGCACGAGCAGAATTACGACCACCAGCCCGAGTCCGCCGCTTGGATAGTAGCCCCAACCTCGGCTATACGGCCAAGCCGGCAATGCGCCCACGAGTAAAAGCACCAAAACGATCAGTAGAATTGTTGACATCACCAACCTCCGAGGATCTGATTTGACTTCATTTGAAAAAACTGGCCCGGCTTGACCGACTCAACCGGGCCTAACTATCCGCATTAGTTATCGACTGGCGGCCTCAGTATTCGCCGCCGGAGTCCGGACTGCTCCCTGCTGATTGGATTGGCCGGAATATCTTCTGACCGCATCCAGGAACGCATCGCCGCTCTGCTCGGGGTGCACTTTTCCTTCAAGTATTTCGGAGAAAGGCACGAACTTGCCGTAGAGAAGCCGGGTCTCATCCTTGTCCTGGGTGATGGCGGCGCCGTTGAGATCGATTCCAGCGAATACGCCGCGGGCTCGAGAGTAGGTCAAGACTTCAGCTTTCATCTTCCAATCGGTGTCGGCGCCGGCGTCGCGGCCCACGGGGCCGGCGGCAGCTGACGCGTCCGCGCCCAGCTTGAATTTACTGGCGAGCAAGTGCTGCATTCCCTGCTCATTCGTAACAATCATGACCACGTCCACGGCCTGGCCGCCGAGCTGTAAGCCCCAGCTTCCTCCGGTCATGGTGATGGGGGCAGGAGCGCTCCACGCACCGCTCTCCGTGCGGCAGGTCGCGACACCCTTGCCGTGGCTACCGCCGAAACCGACCGCGATTTTTACCATGGAAGGTATGACCGCAATGCACTTCGCTTCATGCATAATTTTGTCGGGAATGGCTTTGTCAGGAACTCCCATGATTTCATTGAGCACCTTGGCGGATGCGTCCAGACGCTTATCTACATCAGACTGATCGTCCGCGCACCATGCCAGGCTACCGAGAAGTAGAATGCTGGCGCTGAGGACGAGAAGACATCTCGGCATTGTGGTATTGCCTTTTTTCATAAAAAATCCCCTTTTCGTTGCTCAAGCGAGCGTGTTGATTTGCAAACTGACAGAAGAAAGCGCGGATTACTCCGCGCCTTCTTCCGTTCATTAAAGATCAGCGACTGCCGGATTCAGTGGTAGAGGACGACTCCAACTTGCCGTGCTCGTGTGCGTGATCTCCGGCCTGATTGGCATATTTCCTCACGGCCGCTTCAAACTGACCGCTGCCGGCCGGGGGACGAACTTTGCCCGTCAAAATATCCTGGAAAGGTACAAACTTTCCGTACAGCAAGTGCGTTTCGTCTTTATCCTGCGTAACGACCGCACCACTCAGATCGACGCCGGCAAAGAGTCCGCGCGCGCGCGAGTACGTCAGCATTTCCGCTTTCATTTTCCAGTCAGTATCCGCCCCAGCGTCCCGACCTACGGGACCCGCTGCTGCCGACGCTTCGGCGCCGATCTTGAACTTGCTGGATAGCAAATGGTCCATTCCGGCCTGGTTCATCACTACCAACACCAGGTCAACCGCTTGACCACCGAGCTGCAGTCCCCAGCTTCCACCGGTGATCGTGATCGGAGCAGGAGCGCTCCACCGACCATTTTCCAAACGGCAAACCGCAACACCTTTGCCATGGCTTCCGCCGAAGCCAACCGCAATCTTCACCATGGAAGGAACGACTGCGATGCACTTGGCATCGTGCATCACCTTGTCTGGAATCGCTTTGTCAGGCGTGCCCATAATCTCGTCGAGCACATGGGCTGACGCGACGATGCGTTTTTGAATACTGGTTTCATCTTTTTCATCCTGCGACCACGCCATGCTGACGAGGAGGAGGAAACTAGCGCCGAGCACCAAGACAAATCTCGGTAGTGTGGAACTGATTCTTGCCATAAACCGACCTCTTCTGTGCTCGAAGCGAGCAACTGTTTTTATTTTCGTACGCAGCTTAACCGTAACGTTCTCGCAGTAGTGCTTCCATCCGGTTGAGCATGTAAATTCGAGCTGGTGCGAGCCCGAGATTTTGGAGCCTTGATTACGATCCCTCGCATCGGCGTAATGGGTTTAAGTTGCACTTGTACAGTCCCGGCAGTAGGGTAACTGGGGATTTGTGAGCAGCAGGAATAAGCGTCCCCGATAGGCCTTTCTCAAATCTCTATGGATTGCCCGCGGGAATCACAGCTCACGCGGCATCTCTTGTTTTGACGGAAGTTTCGCGCGAGACGGCAATATCCTGAGCTCCGCTGGATTGCAGGACTTCCTTGGCACGATCGGCTCGTTGGGCTGTTTCGCAATGAACCGCGACAAGGATTCCACCTTTCAAAAGCTTTCCTTCGTACTGCCTGGCTTCATATTCGGGAATTCCCATTCCGACGAGGGAACCCGCGAATCCGCCCAGGGCGCCTCCGATGCCGATTCCAGCGAGAGCTGCTAACAGAGGTCCGGCGGCGATGACCGGACCAATTCCGGGAATTGCCAAAGCTCCGACGCCGACCAGCCAACCCAAGGCGCCTCCTAGGGCTGCACCGGAGCCTGCGCCAACCGCCGCACCCGCCGGCGCTTTGCTGGTGCGCTCTGTAGCCAACTCCCCACTTTTTAGATTCTCCGGCAGCAGGACCGACACTTCGGAGCTGGAAAAGCCAGCCTCCTTTAAGGCATTGACCGCTGATTCAACATTGCTGCGCGTTAGATAAATTCCAAATACCGACTTGTTATTTGTCATCGGTGATCTCCTGTTTATGATTCGACCGGGCGCTCTAATAACTAGAGTGACGGGAAAGTTGCGATCTGCCAATCGGGGAAACTCTCTAGCAGGAGAGCTGCTTCGGGGTAAGGTCGGAACAGAGTAAAGACTTCAATTTGAGGCACATCCGTTAAGAACCTCGCTCGAGTCGCGGGTCGCTAAACTGTAAGGAATCTGGAGTTCGAGAAGAGTTCCCGGCTCCAGGTTGGACAGTTTCAGTTCGCCACCAAGCTCGCGAGCGCGTTGCCGCATACCACCGATGCCGACGCCAACGCTATCGGGCCGCAGCTCGGCGACTTTCTGAGCGATTCCTTTGCCATCGTCGCGAACCGCGACCGAGATCGCTCCGTTGTTCTGGCTCAGAGTAATCCACACCTGATGCGCTTCGGAATGGCGGAACACGTTGGTGAGAGCTTCCTGCACAATGCGGAAGATGGCGGTTTCAACTTCGGTGGCGAGCCGGGGAAAGTCGCGGGGCTGCACATCGAGAGAGGTTTGGATGCCGCTGCGTTTGGTGAGGCCATCTGTATACCAGGCAAGAGCAGAAAGCAGGCCCACTTCATCGAGCAACGGCGGATGCAAAAGGTGAGACATGGTGCGGACTTGCTGAATCGCGCGGTCAATAATGGCGCTGGCCTGGGACCAGGCCTCATCCGGAGGCTGCGACGATTTCTGGAGAAGCATCTTGTCTAAGACCATCTTGGCCACGGCGAGTTCTTGACCCAGACCGTCGTGCAGATCGCGCGCGATGCGGCGGCGCTCCTGATCCTGCAAAGTCATGAGTCGGACGGAAAGCCGGCGCAGTTCATCGGTGCGGTTGTCCACCATTTTTTCCAGTTGCGCGGCATTGTCGCGAATGGATTGTTCCAGCATTTTGCTGTCGTGAATATCGGAGCAGGTGCCATACCATTTGGCAATTTTGCCATCGTCACGAATGGGAACGGCGCGAGCCCGGAACCAGCGATAAGCGCCGTCCTTCGATCGAAGACGATATTCCGCTTCATAGTCCGCTCCGGATTCAACGGAACGCATCCAGTCGGCCATGGCTTGATTGTTATCGTCGGGATGAACGTAGTCGAGCCATCCGAAACCATTCGCCGAACCGGCTGGCGCTCCAGTGTAGTCATAAAAGCGGTCGCTCACGTAATCTCTGGAGCCATCGGCTCTGCGACTGAAGATAATGTCGGGAGCAGTGCTGAAAATGGCGTCGAGTTCCTGATTCCGTTCCGTGAGTTCGCTATTCAGGCGGGTAAGAAGATTAGCTTTGGTCGCCAGCTCTTCGGTGCGCTCCAGAACACGCTGCTCGAGATCGCGATTCAGGGTCTCGAGTAAGCGGGTCTTGCGGTGCAGGTCCGCGAACACGCGAACTTTGGCGCGCAACAGTTCGGGAATGACCGGAACAGAAATATAATCCACCGCGCCATGCTCGTACCCTTTCAGCTGGTCGAGGTCGGTCAGGTGGACGGCGGAGACAAAAATGATGGCGGTACGCTGGAAACGCGGGTGCTGACGAATCATTGCAGCCAATTGGAATCCATCGAGCTCCGGCATGCTTACATCCATCAGCACCACAGCAATCTCAGTTTTGAGCAGGACCTCGAGGGCTTGCTTGGGCGAGGTGGCCTGGATAAGATTTTCCCCCAGCTCTTCCAGCATGACCTCGTAGCTGAGAAGCTTGGCGGGCTGGTCGTCCACCATCAGAATATTAACTTTTTCAGTATTGCCCATTCGTAGTCTCCGCGTTCACGGAACAGCTGCGTGCTACAAGATCTAGCGATGGAGCCACATTCTCAGCGATGAGAGCAGTTGCTCCGTATTGACAGGTTTCGCCAGATACTCGGAAGCCCCGGCCTCAAGACACTTTTCTCGATCTCCTTTCATTGCCTTCGCCGTGAGAGCAATAATCGGTAACCGCCGGAACGAAGCGTTTTGCCGAATCACTTGCATCGTCTCGTAACCGTCCATTTCAGGCATCATGATATCCATGAGGACGATTGCGATGTCAGGAGTGGATTCGAGTTTAGCGATGGCCTCGCGTCCGGTTCCGGCGGTGATTACGGTCATGCCCCGGCGTTCAATAACACTGCTAAGGGCGAAGATGTTGCGCACATCATCGTCGACGACTAATACTTTCTTTCCGACCAAAGCATCGTCAGAACGATGCAAGCGATCGAGCAATCTTTGTTTCTCGACCGGAAGATCGGCCACGACTCGGTGGAGGAATAACGCAGTCTCGTCCAGCAAACGTTCGGGCGACTCGACCCCCTTTACTACCACGCTGCGTGCAAGAGAGTGAAGGCGAGCGTCTTCTTCCGGGGAGAGCTCTTTTCCAGTGAAGACCACGACTGGCAAATCTCCCAGGGAGGGCGTGTTCCCGAAGCGCTCGAGAACATCGAAACCGGAAATGTCTGGTAGGCGCAGGTCGAGAACTACGCAGTCAAACGATTCTTCGGTAACGGCTTTAATCGCATCGGCGCCGGTGGAAACGACGGTGACGTCGATGTCGTTGTAGCCAAGCAACTCCCTGATGCTAAGCTGCTCGCCCGGATTGTCTTCGACAACGAGCAGCCGCTTCCGGCGGGGCGTAGCGTATTCCTTGATGCGAGAGAGCGCGGATTCCAAACCTTCGGGAGTAGTTGGTTTGGTTACGAAAGCGAACGCTCCGCGAGCCAATCCGTGGTGGCGATCTTCGTCGAGCGTAAGCATCTGTACAGGAATGTGGCGAGTGGCGGGATCCTGCTTCAAGTGATTCAGCACGGTCCAGCCCAGCATGTCTGGAAGAAACACATCGAGCGAGACTGCTGTCGGATGATACTCGTGAGCAAGCGCGAGCGCCTCGGCTCCGCGCGTGGCTACGAGTACTTTGAAACCCTTGTCGCGAGAAAGATCACACAAGACACGGGCGTAGTGCACATCATCCTCAACAATCAGCAAGATGGCATCGTCGGGTTGCAGATTGTCACGATCATCCTCAATTTGTTCAACGGTGTGCTCGGTGATACCGGCAACCATCAGTTGGGCGGGTGAGATTGCCGAGGATACTCGGGCTTCCACCGAAGCAGCGTTCGATGTGGACGGTCCCACATAAGTCTGCGGCAAGTACAGCGTGAAGGTGCTGCCCCGGCCGGGTGCGCTGCGCAACTGGATCTCTCCACCGAGCAAGCTGGCCAGTTCACGGCTGATGGCCAGACCCAGACCGGTTCCGCCGTACTTGCGGCTGGTTCCGGCATCTGCCTGCTGGAAGGCTTCGAAGATAATGCGCTGTTTTTCGAATGGGATGCCGATGCCGGTATCTGACACTTCGAACGCCACGACCGAAGCGGCTTTCCCGAGGATGGGATGATCTTCGCTCCAGCCGCTGCGCGCCAGAGAGACGGACATGCGAACTCCGCCGACTTCGGTGAACTTGAAGGCGTTCGACAGCAGATTCTTTAAAACTTGCTGCAGACGTTTCGAGTCCGTAACCACGCTGCGTGCGAGATGCGGATCGCTTTGCACCTCGAAGCTGAGACGACGATTCTCTGCCTCGTGCCGGAATGGACGTCCAACCGCATCCAGCAGGCTGGCGAAGAATACTTCTTCGGCTTCGACTGAGACGGTTCCAGATTCGATTTTCGATAGATCGAGAATATCGGTGATCAGGTTGAGTAAGTCCGTTCCCGCGCCGTGAATGGTGCGGGCAAATTCGACTTGTTTGGGAGTGAGGTTCGCATCCGGGTTGTCGCTGAGTTGCTGTCCAAGAACCAGAATGCTGTTCAAAGGCGTGCGCAACTCGTGCGACATGTTGGCCAGGAATTCTGATTTGTATTTCGACGTAAGCGCCAGCTCTTTGGCTTTGTCTTCCAGAGCGCGCCGCGCCTGCTCGATTTCCTGGTTCTTGCGTTCCACTTCGACGTTCTGCTCGGCGAGTTGCTGCGCTTTTTGCGCTAACTGCTCGTTTGTTTGCTGCAGTTCCTTCTGCTGCATCTGGAGTTCAGTCGCCAACTGTTGCGACTGTTTCAGCAGGCCCTCGGTCTGCATGGTGGCTTCGATACTGTTCAGCACGATGCCGATGCTGGCCGTCAACTGCTCAAGAAAGGCGAGATGGGAAGTTGTAAAGCTGCTCAGAGATGCCAGTTCGATGACCGCTTTCACGCGATCTTCGAACAGAACCGGAAGAACGATCACGTTTCGCGGAACTGCTTCGAACAATCCTGAGCGAATTGAAATTGTATTTGGGGGAAGCTCAGAGATAAGCATGCGCCGTTTTTCCGCGGCACATTGTCCGACCAAGCCTTCACCCAGCTTGAGACGGCGCAAGTGACCGTCCTCGCCATCGCCTGCGAAGGCTGAGAGCAACACCATCTCGGCCGATTCCTCGCCGCCCATCTGGTAGATGACACCTTGTTGCGCGCTCACGAGCGGTGCCAGTTCCGACAGCAACATGCGTCCTACGGTTGCCAGATCGCGTTGTCCTTGCAACATTCCGGTGAAGCGGGCGAGATTGGTTTTCAGCCAGTCCTGCTCGGTGTTGCGGTCCGTGGTTAAACGGAGGTTGTCGATCATGGTGTTGAGGTTGTCTTTCAAGTCAGCAACCTCGCCGCTGGCTTCCACTTGAATGGATCGGGTGAGATCGCCTTTGGTCACGGCCGTCGCGACCTCGGCGATGGCGCGCACCTGGTTGGTCAAATTGTCGGCCAGGAGATTTACGTTTCCGGTGAGATCTTTCCATGTTCCGGCGGCGCCGGGCACGTTGGCTTGTCCGCCAAGGCGGCCTTCCACGCCCACTTCGCGTGCGACGGTCGTCACCTGATCGGCGAAGGTGGCGAGCGTGTTCGTCATGTTGTTGATGGTTTCCGCGAGCGCGGCAACTTCGCCTTTCGCATTCACGGTTAACTTTTGCGTGAGTTCTCCGTTAGCGACCGCAGTTACTACTTTCACGATGCCGCGGACTTGCTCGGTGAGGTTGGCGGCCATCACGTTGACGTTGTCGGTAAGATCCTTCCACGTGCCGGCCACGCCGGGGACTTGGGCCTGACCACCGAGTTTTCCTTCCGTACCCACTTCGCGAGCGACGCGGGTAACTTCCGCGGCGAATGCGTTGAGCTGATCAACCATGGTGTTGATGGTGTTTTTCAGTTCGAGAATTTCACCTTTGACGTCGACGGTGATTTTGCGGGATAGATCGCCGCGAGCTACAGCCGTCGTGACTTCGGCGATGTTACGCACTTGACCCGTGAGATTTCCGGCCATCGCATTAACGGAATCCGTGAGATCCTTCCACGTTCCGGCGACACCGGAAACGTTGGCTTGTCCGCCGAGACGGCCTTCGCTGCCGACTTCGCGCGCTACGCGGGTTACTTCGGCGGCGAACGAGCGTAACTGCTCGACCATCGTATTCAGCGTTTCTTTCAGCTGCAAGATTTCGCCGCGTACGTCGACCGTGATTTTCTTCGAGAGATCGCCGTTGGCGATTGCTGTGGCGACTTCGGCGATGTTTCGGACCTGGCCAGTGAGGTTGCTGGCCATGAAGTTGACGTTGTCGGTGAGATCTTTCCAGGTTCCGGCGACTCCCGGGACTTGCGCCTGGCCGCCAAGCTTTCCGTCAGTGCCCACTTCGCGGGCCACGCGGGTGACTTCTCCGGCAAACGCGTTGAGCTGATCAACCATGGTGTTGATGGTGTTTTTCAGTTCGAGAATTTCACCTTTCACGTCGACTGTGATCTTGCGCGACAAGTCGCCGCGGGCCACGGCCGTAGTTACTTCGGCGATGTTTCTGACTTGGCCGGTAAGGTTTCCGGCCATCGAGTTGACCGAGTCAGTAAGATCTTTCCAGGTTCCCGCGACTCCGGGGACGTTGGCTTGCCCGCCGAGTCGGCCTTCGGTGCCGACTTCGCGGGCCACACGCGTAACTTCTCCGGCGAACGCGTTCAGCTGGTCCACCATGGTGTTGATCGTGTCTTTGAGGAGCAGAATTTCTCCGCTGACGTTCACGGTGATTTTCTTCGACAAATCGCCGCTAGCGATTGCGGTGGCCACTTCGGCGATGTTTCGAACCTGGCCGGTTAAGTTGCTGGCCATGGAGTTGACGGAGTCAGTGAGATCTTTCCACGTGCCGCCGACGCCGGGGACCTGCGCCTGGCCACCAAGTTTGCCGTCAGTACCGACTTCACGGGCTACGCGTGTAACTTCGGAGGCGAAGGAGCGGAGCTGATCGACCATCGTGTTCAGGGTGTCTTTAAGTTCGAGAATTTCGCCCTTCACGTCGACGGTGATCTTGCGGGACAAATCGCCGCGGGCCACAGCGGTTGCGACTTCAGCGATGTTTCGAACCTGGCCGGTGAGGTTGCTGGCCATGAAGTTGACGTTGTCGGTGAGATCCTTCCAGGTGCCAGCGACACCCGGAACTTGCGCTTGGCCGCCGAGTTTGCCCTCGGTGCCCACTTCGCGCGCTACACGGGTGACTTCTCCGGCGAACGCGTTGAGCTGGTCGACCATCGTATTGATGGTGTTTTTGAGTTCGAGAATTTCTCCTTTTACGTCGACGGTGATCTTGCGAGACAAATCGCCGCGGGCTACGGCCGTTGTCACCTCGGCAATGTTTCGAACCTGGCCAGTTAAGTTTCCGCCCATCGAGTTCACGGAGTCGGTGAGATCCTTCCACGTACCAGCGACGCCGGGGACGTTGGCTTGTCCACCGAGACGACCCTCGGTGCCCACTTCGCGGGCTACACGGGTTACTTCGCCAGCGAAGCGGTTAAGCTGATCGACCATCGTGTTCAGCGTCTCTTTGAGCTGTAGAATTTCGCCGCGAACGTCGACCGTGATTTTGCGGGAAAGATCGCCGTTCGCGATGGCGGTGGCGACTTCAGCGATGTTTCGCACCTGACCGGTGAGGTTACTGGCCATGAAGTTCACGTTGTCGGTGAGATCTTTCCAGGTTCCACCCACTCCTGGCACTTGCGCCTGTCCGCCAAGTTTGCCTTCGGTACCGACTTCGCGAGCTACACGCGTGACCTCACCGGCAAACGCGTTGAGCTGATCGACCATCGTGTTGATGGTGTCTTTGAGTTCGAGAATTTCTCCTTTTACGTCGACTGTGATTTTTCGGGATAAGTCGCCGCGGGCCACGGCGGTGGTTACTTCGGCAATGTTCCGGACTTGGGCCGTTAGATTGCCAGCCATGGCGTTGACAGAGTCAGTGAGATCTTTCCAGGTCCCCGCCACGCCGACCACGACTGCCTGTCCACCGAGCTTGCCGTCCGTACCAACCTCCCGAGCCACGCGTGTGACTTCGGAGGCGAAGGAGCGGAGCTGATCGACCATCGTGTTGATGGCTTCCTTAAGCTGAAGAATTTCGCCGCGTACATCGACCGTAATTTTGCGAGAGAGATCGCCGCTGGCGACGGCGGTTGCGACTTCAGCGATGTTTCTGACTTGGCCGGTGAGGTTGCTGGCCATCGAGTTGACGGAATCGGTGAGATCTTTCCAGGTTCCGGCGACACCCGGCACTTGTGCCTGTCCGCCAAGTTTCCCGTCAGTACCGACTTCGCGGGCGACGCGCGTTACTTCGGCGGTGAAGACACCGAGCTGCTGAATCATGGTGTTGACGATGCTGGCAGAGCGCAGGAACTCGCCTTCGAGTGGACGGCCATCGACGTCGAGCCGAACGGTTTGTGTCAGATTTCCTTGCGCGACTGCGGCAATAGCGCGAGTAACTTCCGCGGTGGGGCGAAGCAAATCTTCAACCAGCGTGTTGACCGAGACTTCCATGTCGCCCCAGGCGCCTTTGGATTCATGGAAGCGCGTACGTTCGCGGGTGCGGCCTTCTTTTCCTACGACCTGACCGACGCGTTTCAATTCGTGCGCCATCTGTTGGTTGGCCGCGACGATGGAATTAAATGTGTCGGCAATCTTGCCTTCGATTCCGGTCCAGGATCCCGGGAGACGAACCGAGAAATCTCCATCTCGCATGGTCTGCAGGCCGGCGAGAATTACACTGAGATCGGCGACCGGCGGCTGCGCAAGCGCCACCGAACCACGAGCACTCTTCGAACCGCCGTTGCTCTTGCTGTTGTTCTCGCCTTCTTCGAACGCGCCATTGGCAACGGCTGTGGTTGCGTCGCGGTTGTTTCTCTTCATAAATCAAGGCTCCTGAACTACGCAAAACTGAACTGCGCGAAACTGGACTGCGCGAAACTGGACTGCGCGAAACTGGACTACGCAAAGCTGGACTATGCAAAAGACTCAGCGAAAAATAACTGGGCGAAAATTCTTATGATTTTTCAAGGCTTGGACATCCGGATTCTGGCTTCCGCGAGCGAATTTTTCACGAGCAGTCGTCGAAACGGTCAGAGTGGGGCGAACTCCGGTTACAACGCAGGTTGGGAGGGGAGCCGATTCTAGCGGGATCAGGGAAATCCGGACCATATCTTTAGGATGCGACTTAGGGGGAGTTTCCGTCCCAAATAGTGATAGATAACACGAAAAACTCAGGGCTGACTCTAGGGTTTTTACTGTAGGCCAGGGTGGCCGAAGGGTCCGTACGCACGATTCATTTCGTGCGATCCAACCGGACGAACGTTACTTTCCTTTCTTTCAGTGATCAACACCGCGATTTTACTTACACTCCCATTGGGCATGGTTACGACGCTTCATTGGGGAACGGCATCCAATACCTGTACTTGCATTTGTGTGCACTTGTGAATCTCCGTTTCCGACCCGGCCCTTGGCAGCGTAGTGATAGAGTTCAAGGGGGGAGGATTATCATGCGCCTATTAAGCGTCAGGCTGATCGTCTCTCTCATTGTTGGTATCACGCTGGTGTCCCTGGGCTTTTCTTATTACGAAGTGCTGCGAGAAAAACGTGTGCTCCGGAGCCAACTGGAGCGGAACTCCGAAGAACTGGGCGAGAGCTTTGCGCTCAATGTGGAGAGATCATGGGAATCGGCCCGAACGCTCCAGCGAACGGTGCAGCGTTTTGGCACTCGCGAACACCTGCTTGGTGTAGCGGTTTACGATTTGCAAGGCAAGTTGCTTGCGATCACACCCGAATTGAAACCCATCATCGGAGCTGCTCCAGATGATGTAACCCGCGCGATTACCGAAAATCACGCGCAAAGCTCCTTTGGCCGTCTGGACAATTACCGCATTCACATTTTCGCCTTGCCGCTGCACAGGGATGATGACGTAATCGGAGGGTTGGCGGTCATCCACAACGTGGATTACATTCGCGCCCAAAATCTTCGCACCTGGCGTGAGGCGTTTTTCACCGTTCTGGTGCAGGTATTTTTAATTGTTTTCATCACTGTCCTGATCGTGCGCTGGAGCATCGCGGGGCCGATCGCGAGAGCCGCGCAGTGGATGCGCGCCTTACGCACGGGCAGGATTTCCTCGCGGCAGCAAATGCCGGATCTCGACCTGTTCAAACCGCTGGCCTGGGAAGTTGTCACCATGGCCGAGAGCTTGAGTCAGGCGAGGAGCGCTGCGGAGAATGAGGCGCGTCTGCGGGAGGCTGGAGAATCGAGTTGGACTCCGGAACGGTTGGCCGTGCAGATCCAGCAGCGACTTCACGGTGGGCGCCTTTTTGTGGTGTCGAATCGCGAACCTTACATTCACCAGCGAAACGGAAAGTCTCTTGAAGTGATCGTGCCGGCCAGCGGATTGGTTACAGCTTTAGAGCCTGTACTTACCGCTTGTGATGGGACCTGGATCGCTCACGGGAGCGGTAACGCAGATATTGAAGTCGTAGACAAGGACGACCGCTTGCGCGTCCCTCCGGATAGTCCTCACTACACGTTGCGGCGAGTGTGGTTAACCAAAGAGGAGGAAGAAGGATACTATTACGGGTTTGCCAACGAGGGTCTTTGGCCGCTTTCTCATATCGCGCACACGCGTCCCATCTTCCGCGCCGGGGACTGGCAGTTCTATCAGGATGTGAACCGCAAGTTCGCCGCGGCCGTGATCGAAGAGATCGCCGACACGGAAAATCCAGTGATTCTGGTTCAGGATTATCACTTTGCGCTGCTGCCGCGAATGCTGAAGGAAAAAAGGCCGGACGCGCGAGTGGCCATTTTCTGGCACATCCCCTGGCCCAATCCCGAAGCTTTCGGCATCTGCCCGTGGCAACGGCAACTGGTGGATGGATTACTCGGGGCCGATCTGATTGGATTTCACGTGCAGTCGCATTGCAATAATTTCCTGCACACCGTGGACCGCGTAGTGGAATCCCGCGTCGATTGGGAACACTTTTCGGTAACGCGCCAGAGCCATCGGACGATCGTACGTCCTTTCCCCATCAGCGTCGACTTGGGAGACGATCTGGAGATTGCACCCGATAGTTACGGAGTGGATTATCTCGAGCGATCGATACTGATGCACAGCCTGGGCGTGGAGGCGGCATTCGTAGGAGTGGGGGTTGATCGCGTTGACTACACCAAAGGCATTCACGAGCGTTTCCGCGCGATCGAGCGATTTCTGGAGAAATATCCGAAATACCAGGGTCAGTTTACTTTTGTGCAGATCGGGGCGCCGAGCCGTACCCACATCAAACGCTATCATGACTTAATGGGAGAACTGGAAGCCGAAGCGGAACGCATCAACTGGCGGTTTCAGTCCGGCAAGTGGCGACCTATCCTGTTCCTGAAACAGCAACACAGTCACAAGGAGATTGAGCGTTATTACCGGGCGGCGGATCTTTGCCTGGTAACTTCGCTGCACGATGGGATGAATCTGGTGGCGAAGGAATTTCTGGCCGCGCGCCGCGACGAACGCGGCGTGCTGATCCTGAGCCAGTTCACGGGTGCGGCTCGTGAATTGCGCGACGCTCTGCTGGTAAATCCTTACGACATTGACCAGACCGCGGAAGCGATTCGTGCGGCGCTGGAGATGGAGCCGGAAGAAAAGCAAATGCGAGTACATCGAATGCGGAGAATCATCCGGGAAAATAACATTCACAAGTGGGCGGGAACTCTGATCACGGAATTGTGCGAGTTGCGGCTGGATGGAACGGACAGGCCACAAGGCAGATTTCGCGGGAGCACAACCGCAGCGTGATATCCCGCGATGGCAAGAGCGGCCAGCAAACTTCCATTTCGAAAGTGGAGGATTCGAGAGCCGAGATTCAATCCTTCCTGCTGAGTGTGAGCCGGGCGCCGCAATCTTTATTGATGCTTGATTTCGATGGAACCCTGGCGCCGTTCCGGAAGGACCGGATGACGGCGTTTCCCTATCCTGGTGTCACTTCCCTTCTGCAAGAAATTCGGGCGACGGGAAAAACGCGAATTGTAATTGTCTCTGGAAGAGACGCAAACGAAGTCATTCGGCTGCTGGCAATTGAGCCTCACCTTGAGGTTTGGGGATGTCATGGACTTCAGCGAATCAAGGTAGGCGGCAACCTGAAAGTTTCCGCGCTCGACGAACGGACGTGGAAGGCTCTTCTAGCGGCGGAGGAATGGCTGGTTTCTCAGGAACTCCAGCAAGTTGCGGAATTGAAAACAGGAAGCGTCGCGGTGCATTGGCGCGGTCTGAGTGAAAATCAAGCGGAGGATATTCATAGACGCGTCATGCTGGGATGGTCAGAAATCGCGCAACAGTATGGTCTGGATCTGCTGCATTTCGATGGTGGGATCGAAATTCGCACTACGAAAGCAAATAAGGGGGCGGCGGTCCGCACACTGCTCGGTGAGATAAAGTCAACGGTTCCTGCTGCTTATTTAGGCGACGATGTAACCGACGAAGCAGCGTTTGCCACGATTAACGGCTCGGGGCTGAGCATACTGGTGCGTCCCGAGTGGCGCCCGACCGCAGCCAGGCTTTGGCTGCGCCCTCCCCGAGATGTTCTGGATTTTTTAACGCGCTGGCTGGAGGCCTGCCTGGGACCTGACGAGACGAGCGATGGAAACACTTCAGAACTCAACGCGTGAGACGCCGGTTCTGCGTTACCTTTTCCAACGCCGTTACTTCACAATTCAACTGACGCGTCCAGCCAAGTGCTTCCATGTCCTTGGCCAAGCCCAAGGCTTGAATCGCGGCAGGTTCTCAATCGGTTGGAGTAGTGGCTTCTGGGTTGGCTTCGATCGTGACTTCCACTTCTGCGCCCGGCTTCAGGCGAACCTTTTCCCCGTTCTCGTCGGTCAAAGTGTTTTCGATGCGTACCTCTCGGTAGAGGTGATCAGCACCGTGGATGGCGATCTGGGCACGTTCGGGTTCGGTGGGAAAAACAGGCTTGATGATCTTTTCCACGGTGGCAGGCAAAGTGGTGCTGGGTTTTTCGCTCATACAACTCCCTGAATCTGATGTCGAATGGGAAACCAACGATGGCAGAATCGCTGTGAAGGCATTATAGCGTCGTCCAGACGCTACAGGAAAGACCGGAGGCAATTTTTCTGCGCTGGACCAGGCTTCCCTGGCGGAACTAGACTGACGTCTTTTGGGCGTCCCGAGACTCGACGGAAGATTCTGCGGGAGTTTCCCTGGGAGTACTCGGATGCACAAGTTGGTGGATCTGGGCCAAGGCATCCCCGAGCGTGGTGGAGACGAGACCGGAGCAGGCCGGGCCGAGACGCTGCCGGGCTCGATTGCTTTCAAAACTCCAGAGTCCAATTACGACGGGTAAAGCTGAGACACCTGCCCGAAGCCGCCGGCAAAGCCAGCGAGCTTCGCCCACTGCAAAAGGAGATATAGAAGATATGCAAACGGCCGCGTAACCATTCTTGGCAAGCTCCGCCAAATCTGCGTCGGACAATTCGGCGCGAAACTGGCGAGAGCGGATTCCCGATTGTTCCAGCAACTGAACCAACATCATCGTCACCAGTTCATCGGCACCACTGTTGGCTGCAATGCAGGCGGTGCCCGGTTTTGACGTGGCAACGTTGATGCGCGCGGGTGGGTGATATGCACCGTCTTCCGCGTCAGTGGCAGGGTGCTCCTCGGCGTACTGTTCTCCCAGATCCTCGATCAGCTCTCTGACATTGCGGAACATAAATCTTCTCGCAGTGTCATCGAGGCCTTCGGTCTGATGATCGTGTTCGGCCAGCTTCAGCGCGGGAAGGATGATGGATTCGTACAGACTTTCCAAAGAATTTTCTTTCAGATGGTTCTCGGCGATGGAGCGTGCCTCTTCCTGGTCCATGGCGAGCAGGCGCTGGTAGAAGCACTGCTCCGGCAAAAGCACGGGTTCGTCGCCTAAGAGCACTTCGAGAAAATTCAACTGTGGAACGTGGCGTCCCAAAACGATCAAGCAGACAGTGAGCGGAGTTGAAAGGATGAGGCCCACCGGTCCCCATATGGTGGCCCAGAACACCGCCGCCACCAAAATGGCGAGTGACGAAATGCCGGTGTGAGAACCGTAAAGCAAGGGCTCGATGAAGTTGGCGACGGTTACTTCCATGACTACGAAAACCAGGAATACCAATCCGGCGTGGTGCCAGCCAGGGAAGACTGCCAAGGCCAGGGCCACAGGAAGAGACACGGCGATGAGCGTACCAACATAAGGAACAAAGCGCAGGACACCCGCGAAAACTCCCCATAGCAGCGCGTGAGGAATTCCGATGAAGTAAAGCGCCAGACCAAAGATGGCCCCGTAACAGGCGTTGACGGCAAATTGTAAAACCAGGTAGCGGCTGAGACGGCGACCGGCATCGTCCAGAGCCTGGGTCATTAGATTGAGTTGGCCGTGTCCGGCGAGCCGGATGGCGCGATTGCGCAAGTCTTCGCGCTTCGCCAGCATGAAGAGAGTGAAGATGATAACGATAGCCGCGGTCTCAAGTGGACCGGCGAGCGGGCCCAGGAGCGCTCTGAGGTCCTGAACCAGATTCGATGGAGGCTGGGCGACCTGCACCGGAATGGGCCGCAACGAACGAGAGGACTTCTGTTCTTTTTCCTGCTTAGCCGAAGCGATCTGTCCGGGAACGGCCGCCAGTTCCTTGTTTAACTCTTGAACGGTAGCCGTAGCTTTACTGAAATTTCCGCTGTTCGAGGCGTGGAGCAGTTTAATTTTCTCATCCAGATTCGCCTTGTAGTCGGGGAGTTGGACCATGATTTCAACTAATTGACGGGCAACACCCCAGGTCATGCCGCCGACCAGAAGAAAAGAAAGAATCAGCACCGTCAGAACGGAAGCGACGCGTCCGATCCGGGTTTTTTCCAGCAGCGAGACGATGGGGGTAAGCAGAAAGCTGAGGACAAAGGCGAGAGCGAGAGGAATGAAAAGCTCGCGGCCAAAATATAATGCGGCGATCGCCAGTACAAAGGCGATGAGCACCAGCGATTTAGAGCCTGAAGCCGCCTTTGAGTTCGCCAAAGTATGACTCCAGTTTCACAGTGAGAATTTGGCCTTAGTAAAGAAATAGACCCGCGTATTTTTTCGACTGCGACCGCGTACAGGCGCCCGTCCGAGCTAAGCAGCAACTTCCCGGGCGCCGGTGCAACCCGGATGCCCGCAGCCGCACGCACTCTCAGAGCCCTTGCCACTCTCGCAAGCCGGACTGCAGTATTGGCTATTAGGGGCGGCCGGACAGCTACAGTTTTTATGAGCGCATTTTTGATCAGTAGTGTTCATGAATATACCTCTTTTCAGTTCTCAAGTAATTCTGCCGAACGACGCTGCAGAACGAAGATCGAAAGGTTAGTAGTGATTTTTGGCAGCAGGGTTGCCGATGAGCAAACTCGAGCGCGAAACCGGCGAGACCTCCGGCCTCTGCCAGGGTAGTACTTCTGAGTATTGAAAACCACGGTTTCCGCTTGGAGGGAATACAGCGTTTCTGGTATGGTCTTGAAAGTTTGGATCCCTTTCGGGTAGATCCCCAGCTCGAGATTCGCCGGATCACTCGGGGTTGAACGAGGCGGTTTTTAAACCAGCGTCACCTTCAAGCCACTTCTAAAGGTTGGAGTACAGAGCCTTGATGCGCCCCGCTCGCGCTCAGGCGGAAGTTCCTTACGGAGTCCAGAAAGACCGCAAGTCAATAAAAAATCTGGAGAATCGTCGATGCCGAAGTATCTGTTGCAGATCGTGTGCCTGTTGGCTGTTTGCGCTTCACCGTTGTTTGCCGGCGTAACGGTCAGTTCCCCCGCGAGCGGTTCTACCTACGCCGGATCTGTTCCTTATTCAGCCTCCGCGACGAGTTCGTGCGACAAAGGCGTTGCTTCCATGGGAATCTACACGGCGCCAGGCGTTTTAACTTATGTAGTGAACGGCTCAAAGCTGAATACAAGCCTGGCACTTGGCTCGGGAACTTACGACACCGTGGTCGAAGCATGGGACTACTGCGGCGGAGCCTCGACGACGCCGGTCAAAGTGACAGTGGGCAGCGGAGGCGGGAGTGGAAAAAGCTTCACCAATATTCAGCGCGCGGGCGGCTGGGGAAGATATGGGCAGGGACCGCCAAACTTTGTGGACTGCTCGCCTTCGCCATGTGACGGAATCTCTTTCTCGATGGCCCAAGGCGTTAAATCGCCTTCCATGAGCGGAGACGCCGCAGAATTCAATGTCGGCGGCAGCAAAATTTATTCCGACGCTCTGTTCAACAACCATCTGATCGGCCCTCAATCGTCGCAAGGA
Source organism: uncultured Acidobacteriaceae bacterium (assembly GCA_963817305.1). Classification (GTDB taxonomy): domain Bacteria; phylum Acidobacteriota; class Terriglobia; order Terriglobales; family Acidobacteriaceae; genus Sulfotelmatobacter. Next base: position 251,036 of record CAWFOD010000004.1, read on the forward strand.
ATGCCCGACTCAAACCATACGATGGTGCCCACGCTTCATGATTTCACCTATGACGTCTACTTCTTCGGAAGCAACCTGGGGCTTTCGCAGGCGCTGGAGTTTGACATGAACCAGTTCTTCGGCGGCATGGGGTTCATTTGGGGTCATGAGTGCCGGATCGCGGGCGGGAATGAATGGGACGTATGGGATAACCAATCGGCGCACTGGACTCCGACCGGCATACCCTGCCATCCGAACAACAATGCGTGGAACCATCTCACGATCAAGGTGCAACGAACTTCGAACAACGAGCTGCTGTATCAGTCCATTACCCTTAACGGCGAGACTCATAATTTGAATTGGACCTTTGGCCATGGCTCAGCACCAGGCAGCTGGTATGGCGTAACCATCAACTATCAGCAGGATGGAAATAACAAGCAAGATTCCTACAACATATACCTCGACGACCTAACCTTCTCTTACGAATAGAGGCATGTCGAGGGATACGACTTATAACTAAGGATGCGGACCCGTTAAAGCGGGTTCGCATTTGCCTTTTGGGCGAAAAATAACGGGCCAGTTGTGAGGAGCATTGAGAATATGCCGACGACCCGTTTCGGTTCCTGGAATTCCCCATCGGTAACACGTCGGTAACTTGGTGCTCGTCCAGTCCCGGTACACAATATGGATAAGTGCCGCCCTCCTGCGACCGCTCACGCAGGAATGCTTCGCTGCGCCGCACTTGCATGAGAATTCTGGTTACATTCGACCAGCAATCACGATGACTTTGCAGTGAAACCCTGAAAAGCCGCAAATGTCACTTATGGACGAACGGAGAAGCGAACGCTTTGGGCGGTACGAGATCCTGGCCGAACTAGGGCGGGGCGCCATGGGCGTGGTCTACAAGGCTCGAGATCCCAAGATCAACCGCGTGGTCGCGGTAAAAACCATCTCCCTGGCCGGGCAGCCGGCGGATGAGGAGCAGGAGTATCGCGAGCGATTCTACCGCGAAGCCGAAGCCGCAGGCCGCCTTTCCCACCCCGGTATTGTCACCATCTTTGATGTGGGCGAGGAGCCCGAGACGCGCGCTCCCTATATCGTGATGGAGTTCGTAGGCGGGCAATCGTTGGACAAATTGCTTTCAGCGCAAGACCGGAAGTTGCCGCTTGAAACTGCATTGCAGTTGACTCACGAACTGGCGGAAGCCTTGGATTGCGCTCATGGCCAAGGCGTGGTTCATCGTGATTTAAAGCCGGCCAATATTCTGCTTACGGAAGATGGTCGCGCCAAGATTGCTGACTTCGGCGTGGCCAAACTCAACCTTGCCAATCACACTCTCGCGGGGCGATCGTTGGGCACCCCTGCCTATATGTCGCCCGAACAATTGAATGGGGAGGCAGTCGATGGTCGATCCGACTTATTCTCTTTGGGCGTCGTCCTGTACACAATTCTGACTGGCTACCGACCATTCCAGGGAAACAGCGCGCTCACCGTTTCGTACAAAGTAGTGAATCGCGACCCGATACCGGCAACGGTTCTCGATACTGAGTTGCCGCCGGCGTTGGATTACATCATCTCGCGTGCCATGGCGAAAGACCCAGCCCAGCGCTATCAGCGTGGGATGGAAATGGCATTGGATATTCAGGATTTGCGGGAAGGTCGCGAGCTATGGAGTAAGGCAAAACAACCGGGGGCTGCAGGCGGCGTCGCGGCGATTGCCACCGAGAAAGATAAGGTATCAGCCACCGGGAAAGCTGGCGCTGCAGTCAAATCTCGTTTACCGAAACGGATCCCATCCCAGCAAAAGAATCTGGCGGAAAAACTGCTGCACAAGATGGGGAGAACGTCGCTTGTCGGCGCGGTATTTTTAGCGGGGCTGCTCCTTTTCGGCCTTCGCCTTGATCGCGTTCTTTGGCCAAAAACGACTGGCCGAAGGCAGACGGAGAAAAGTGCTAACGCGCCGTCGTTCCTCACGGGTCAGGTTGCAAGTCAAACTCCACCTCCCGCCAGGGTCGCACCTGGCACAAGCGAAGCAGCTCCACACGGTGGCAGAGGAGACGGATACAAAACAAGGAGTTACTCAGCCCGAGGTCGCCGATAAAAAGATCAGGAAGTCTGCGATCGTCCCGCACCCTTCAGCCACGGTAAAGCCGGCCAGCACGAGCGCGGTGGGATTGTCTGCGGCGACGATGCCAGGTTCAGCCACTTTGGATATTGAAGTGGACCACAAATTCGCCGAAGCCAAGCTCTCGATATGGGTGGATGACCGGTTGAGCTATACACGGACTCTGGAAGGAACTGACAAGAAACATTTAGTGCTGTTCCATCACGTTCAAGGCCACGAAATTCATGCCATGCCGATCCCGGCTGGAAGCCACCGTCTTCGTGTGCAGGTCACTTCTGGAGAAAACTCCTCTGACCAGTCTGTGACTGGAGACTTCTCGAGCGGAAGTGAGAAGCTGCTGCAGGTTTCGGTCGACAAGCGTGGAGTGATGAATTTGAACCTGGAGTGAATTCGGCTGACTCTCGGCTTTTCGCAACTCATCTGTTTCTCCCGACTTACGAATTCTCGGATGCTTTCGAAATTGCGTCGCATTTACGTTTTTCTTGCGCTCACAGCAACGCGGCAATCTTGGTAAGGTCCCGGACGAAGTCCTGCATCTGCGATTGCCGGGCAGCCGCGTCAGGAGCGCGAAGTATGGATGATGGATGGACCGTCGCGACAACTTTAGGAGCTAGTGGAGATTCAACCAGCTGGCCGCGCAAACGAGTGACACTGAACTCCCTACCCAGCAAAGCTTGAGCGGCGGTCGCGCCCAAACAAACGAGAACTTCTGGCTTTACGATTTGCAGTTCGTCATCAAGCCAGGGGCGGCAAGCCTGGATTTCAGAGGATCGGGGTTTCTTGTGAATACGCCTTTTGCCACGTTCCGCAGGAGCCCATTTGAAATGCTTCACCACATTCGTGACATAAACTTTTGCGCGATCGATGCCAGCCTGCTGCAACGCCTCATCGAGAATCCTTCCCGCCGGTCCAACGAAGGGATGTCCAGTCAGATCTTCCTGATCGCCCGGCTGTTCGCCAACAAGAAATAGTTTGGCATGCGTAGGGCCTTCACCAAAAACCGTTTGGGTGGCATTTTTCCAGAGGTCGCAGGCTTTACAACCCCGGGCCGCCTGCCGCAGTGCAGCAAGCGAGCCTGGCGCAGATTTCGACCGGGGGCTATTTGCCTGCCGAGGACCTTCGGCGGGTACGCGCTGTGATTTGAGCGAACTCTTCATGCCATTCCACTGCCGTGACAGAATTCGTACTTCTGCCAACATAGAGTTGACAATAACTTTCCGGCATCCGGTGGCTACTGTAGTGCGCCGGATGAGTTGCCAGGCCACTGTTTCCGAACCAGTGCATCTCACGTTCTGTAATCTATTGCGGAGACTAGATGGCAAATTCCACAAAAAAGCGTTGGGTATCGAAAGTCACTACCGACTCTACACATCCTCCCGCGACGCTCTTTACCAAAAAGGCCGCTACCATCGCGCGCACTCTCGCATCGAAGAAAGTTTCCCCGAAGGGACCGACCTCAGGCATGAGGATGCTCACGTACTTTATCAATCGAGCGGGGCGTGGATTGAGCGCCACACGCAAGGCAGAGTTGGAGAAAGCCAAAGCTTTGCTTTCCAAACGCATTAAGCAAGATAAAAAGTCGAAGGAGCGCAAAGCAGCGTGATTCTGAAGGTATGGCGCCGGACAGGCTAATGACGATCCTGCGCGGATTTGCGATCGACCGGGGCGATCAGAGTGTGGGTGAGAACGTTGGGGCGATGAGCCCGAAGTCGCCGACAGAGCTTTTCGCGAAGCTCCCACATGGAGAAAGCGACCAGGAACCAAACGGCTGTCGCGACGGCGAGCACTACTGGAGTTTTCCATTCCGGCAGCTTCAGCCACACGATGATAGAGAATGCAATCAAACCGAATCCGCCGAGGGCAGCTCCCGCGACATCGACGGCAGCAGCTGCCCGGCCGCGCTCCGCGCCCTCGTAACCAGCGCGTTCCTTTTTCTCCTGCTCACGCTTCTGTATGAGCGTAGCGGTCGCCGGAACGATGGCGGGAAAAGCAAGAAAAAGGCCGCCGACTCCTGGGCCATAGCGCTTCGCAACCAAGCCGGCAAACGCGGTTACGGCTCCGCCAAAAGAAAAGCGCAACGCGAATTCGTACCACTTCGAGTTTTTAAGGCCGGAGGTATCGACTTTGATTTTCATTGGCTACCTCAAGACGACAAACCACAGGCCAAAAGCGCAAACTAGCCAAATGCCAACCCCGAGTGTGGTCGCCGTCAGGACTTGCATGCGCCGATGCATCATCCACCGGCTTATGATGGCAGCGTAAACAATAAAAGCGATGGAACCTAGAATCATCGACCGGCCTTCGAGGCTGGCATATGCCTTTCCTTCTTTCATGACGGTAAGGGTCAACGTAGCCAGCGAAACGGAAGGCGCCGCACCAAAAAGTCCAGCAAAACTTTTAGGCTTGAGCAACTCGCCAATCAGCGCGAATACACAGACGACCGAGCCTCCAACGATTATTCTGAACAGGATATCTTTCACTCGCTTCTTTCCATAGATGCAACGCGAAAAGGCTAAATCCGCCCCTACAGTTTTGCAAACAGCAAAAAATGCGGGGAGTCTGCGATCGACTCCCCGCTATTACGCCTGCAAATTAACTAGGCAGCCCTACGAGACTTACGTTTATCACGAGGCTCTTCTTCTTCAGCTTCGGATCCGCCTTCATTGGCTTGCGCATTAATCTCTTTCGCCAGTTCGGTAAGCTTCTCGTCCGTTTCCTTCTCCTCGTCCAGAGTTTCTTTGAGAAGTGAGGCTTGCTCGGACTCGCCGAGCAGCTCGGCATAAGCGATCACCGAACCGTAACCAGCGATTTCATAGTGCTCGACCCGTTGTGCCGCGGAGATCAGGGCGGCATCCATCATGGCATCCTCAAAATCTTCGCCCATTACCTCGGAGCCCTCTTTGACCAGGCCTTCCATCCCCAGACACTTCTTGCCTGTGGCTTTTTCTCCAAGCTGTTGGAATATCTGCTGCAGGCGCTCGACGTGCCCGCGGGTTTGCTCCAGGTGTTCTTCGAAGCCCTGGCGCAATTCATCCGATGACGCCGCCTTGGCCATTTTCGGCAAAGCTTTGGTCAATTGATTTTCAGCACTGAATAAATCCTTAAGCTCTTCGACATACAATTCTTTCAGAGAATTTTTGCTCATGTTCCCCTCGTTTTCAGAATTTGCCCCAAAACAGCGGCTCGTTTATGTTCCCTTAGTTGCAGAACCTCGCTAGGCGGATGGTTGAGATCGGCAGCTGTGAGCGAACTTTTCAACATGTGGTCGGACCTATAGATTTCCCGCCTGCCCGCAAGCTCCACACCGGATAGCGTTGGAGCTCGCGGGCATCAGGGCTGGATTATGCGGCAGCTTTTTCGTTGAATTTAATCAGGACCTTGGTATATCCATCGATGCGCTTGTCGAACTTGTCGTAAGCGTCCGGAGCATCATCGATCTGGATGCGGTGGCTGACGATCTGGCTGGGTTTGGCGCGGCCATTTACGATGAGGTCGCGAAGGTATTCGTTATACTTCTTGACCGGTGCTTGCCCGCTTCCCATTGAGATTCCTTTATCGAAATAATCGGCAAGGGGAAATGGGAAGATGCCCTTCTTGGCGGCATCATTCCTGGCGCCCGGGTCGGGTGCAATGTAAACGCCGATCATCCCAATGCTCCCGGTTGGATTGACTACGCGGACGCAGTTTTCCAACACTTGCGTGGCCTTCTCTTTGTCTGGACTCTCGTCATCGCGAGCCTGATAGCCCACGGCGTCGATTGCGCAGTCAACGCCTTTCATCTTTTCTTCACCGGGGCGAAGACTCTGCTGTATTCCGCGGTTCTTCTTTCGCAGCTTGAAGATCTGTTCCACGGGATCGCCTTTGGAGAAGTCGACGGGGGTAGCCCCGAGCTCTTCGGCTTTTTGCAGGCGCTCGGGAATATTGTCGACCACATACACTTCCGATGCGCCCTTCAGCAGCGAACAGTACGCCGAAAGCAAACCTACCGGGCCGGCGCCAAACACGGCGACGGTTTTTCCCGGAGCCACGCAGGCCAATTCGGTCGCGTGATAGGCCGTAGGAAAGACATCTGAGAGCAGGAGGAAATCGTCTTCCCACTCGTCGCCAGGCTTCCCGGGAAGTTTCAGGCAATTAAAATCCGCATAGGGCACCAGGACGAACTCTGCCTGGCCACCTTTGTACGGGCCCATTCCGGCGTAACCGTAGGCAGCGTGCGGCTGGTCGGGATTCATCACCAGGCAGGCCTCGGTATGGCCGCGATGGCAGTTAAAACAGTAGCCACAAGCCACGTTGAAGGGGAGCACTACCCGGTCGCCCTTCTTGATACTTTGAACCGCGTCGCCGACTTCTTCGATCACACCCATAATTTCGTGACCGACTACGGTGCCCTCCTCGAGAGGAGTACGGCCATCATACATATGCAGGTCACTGCCGCAGATACCTGTGGTTGTGACTTTTAAGATAGCGTCGGTAGGAGAGTTTATTTTTGGTTTCGCTTCGTTGGACACGGACATTTGCCGAACGCCCTTATAGGTAACCGCCTTCATTTTCATGAACAACCTCCAGAATTTTAGGATTAATCGCAGAAGACCAAGGATCCGTGGGTCTGGGTCTTGCGGGCCAGATGTTTCGAGTATGGACCATTTAGGGAGGGACGAAAATCGGGTCGGACACGTATCAGGTTGTTGGTTGTGGCAAAAGATTCCTTGTTTCCTCTGGAGTCCGCGTCTTCGTTCTCAGCGTTTTACGTCAGGGAACCCATAACTCCCGTACCATGGAATTCGGGCCTTTCGTTACTTCGCTCATACAGTAAATCCTGTATGGCACCGTGAGGTAAGCCCCTGCAATTATTACCAAACCTCGTGCGGCTCTTATCTTCCAAAGAGAACATGCAAGATCGCGTTCCGACAATCCTCTGTATAGACGACGATTCCGAGACGCTGACCCTGCGCCGGCATTTCCTGCAAAGTTCCGGATATTCAGTGGTCACCGCATCCTCTGGAGTGGAGGGTTTACAAGTTTTGTCGGAAGGCCGTGGAATTGACCTGGTGCTTCTTGACTACATGATGCCGGGAATGGATGGAGATGAGGTCGCTCAAAAACTGAAGCAGCAGAATCCGCAACTGCCGGTGGTCGTCGTGTCTGCCGTGGCCCAACTCCCTCAGGGGTTGCTGACCGTGATCGATGGCTATGTACAAAAGGGACAGGATCCCGCTGTGCTACTCGGGACCGTGTTGAAGATTCTGACGGAGCACAGCAAAGAGGACGCACCAATGGAAAGCTGGAGCCCGGGTCGTAAGACCGTACTTTGTGCTGAAGATGATGAAGAGCAGTTGACCTCGCGAAAAATGGTTTTCGAATCTGCAGGTTTTGACGTGCTGCTGGCGCGTTCCGGAGCAGAAGCTTTGCAGTTGTTCCAGACTCATGCGGTGGACGCGGTAGTGCTGGATTACTGGATGCCGCGCATGAAAGGGCTGTCGGTAGCACGCGAGATGAAGCAACTGCGGCCGAACATACCAATTCTGGTCCTGTCAGGATTCTCTTCGCTTCCCGATGAGACGATTGGCATTGTCGATACATGGCTGCAAAAGCGGGATGTGGAACCAGACGAACTGCTGGCCGAAGTGAACAGACTCATAGAGAAGAATGCAGCGGGTTGATTTTCTCGTTTTATGTCGACGAGTAAGTTGCGGTAGCGGTTGAGTAACTCGGTTCGAGCACTCTCGCAAATGCAAAACAAGATCAGCCGGTGCATATTGGCAGGAGCAAGGAGTATCCTGCCATTCGTCGTGGCTCTGATTCTCTTGTCGCCGACGAGCTTCGCGGCGAGCGCCCAGCCAGATCAATCCGAAAATCCTCTGAAGCATCTGAGTCTGGCAGAACTTGGCAGCGTCGAAGTGACAACGGCCTCCAAAGAGCCGGAAGAAGTTTGGAAAACCACGGCAGCGGTCTATGTCATCACTCATGACGATATTGAGCGCTCCGGAGCAACCAGCATTCCGGAGGCATTGCGCCTGGCGCCCGGCGTGGAGGTGGCGCAAATCGACAGCAGCAAATGGTCTATCGGCATTCGCGGCTTCGGCAGCAGACTTTGCCGCAACGTGCTGGTACTGATTGACGGCCGAACCGTCTACACGACTCTGATCGCGGGCACGTACTGGGAAGTTCAGGATTATGTGCTGGAAGATATCGACCGCATCGAAGTCATCCGCGGGCCAGGCGGCACCATCTGGGGTCCAAACGCGCTGAATGGCGTTATCAATATTGTTACCAAAAACAGCAGAGAAACCCATGGTGATTACGTCAACGTCGGTGGCGGGAACGTGGAAGAGGGTTTTTTCAATGCACGCTACGGCGGTGGCGACGGAAAGACTCTCGACTATCGCATGTACGCCAAGGGATTCAATCGCGGACCGGAGTACCACACCGATAACGTAAATTTCGACCGCTGGCGCGCCGCACAGGTCGGATTCCGCGTGGATTGGAGGGCGAACAATCGCGACACTTTCAGTTTGCACGGTGATATGTACGACCAGGGGAACGGGGAAAGCGTCGATGTGACCAGCTACGCTCCGCCTTACTCGCAGATCGTGACTTCCACAGCGCCGCTTTTTGGCGCCAACCTTACCGGCCAATGGAAAAGGGTATTCAGCGAAGGAAATGATATTCAGCTCGAGGCTTATTTCGACCGAACGAACCGGCAGGAAGCGGACTTCAGCGACATTCGGAACACCTTCGACGTGGATTTTATGAACCGGTTCCAACTACCCGGGCGGCAGGAGATTTCCTGGGGGTTGGGGGCCCGCTCCAGCCGAGGCAATGATCGTGTTGTAAACTCCGGCCTCGCATTCGTTCCTTACAATCGGACCGACTTGCTGTTCACGGCATTTTTGCAGGATGAAATCGAGCTGGTCGCGAACAAGCTTTCCCTTTCTGTGGGAACAAAGGCGCTCAAAACAAATTACACCGGTGTGCAGTTGGAACCTACCGGACGCCTGCTGTGGACTCCTAGTGCGCACCAATCTGTCTGGGCCGCTTTCACGCACGCCTTGCGCACACCCTCCGACGGCGAACGAGATTTTTATCTTCTCGGTGATACGGGATCGGTAGTGGATGGATTGCCGGTGCTGGCTCGATTCAACGCAAATCCCAATTTCCATTCCGAAGAACTGAATGGTTATGAAGCCGGGTACCGGCGCTTGGTCGCCAAAAATCTGTATGTGGATGTGGCGGCTTTCTATAATCATTACGGCGATCTCTTCAGCGAGGATATTACCGGCGGTCCCTTTATCGAGACAATTCCGGGTCCTCCGCACATCTTGATCCCGGCAGAGTTTGGCAATGGCCTTGTCGGTACAACCAAGGGAGTAGAGATCGCGCCCGCGTGGAAGGTTACAGATTGGTGGCGACTGCAAGCCTCTTATTCGTACTTGCAGATGGACCTGAAAAAAGGTACCGGTTCCATGGACATTGGTACAGCTACCATCACTGAAAAATCAAGCCCCAAGCATGAGGTGATGATCCAATCTGCTTTCGATCTATCGAAGGCATTTAGTCTCGATCTGGACTACCGCTACATTAGCGCCTTGCCGGGAGAGATGGTGAATGCATACTCCACTGCGGACGCGCGATTCGCATGGAAAGTGAAAGAGCATTGGCAACTGTCGATAGTGGGACGCAATCTCTTCCAGCCTTATCATTATGAATCGAGTGGCGATCCCGGGCCCCTGGTCGGGATCAAGAGAAGCGCCTACGGGCAAATAACGTGGACACGGTGAATTTGCAATGCAGTGTCGACGAATCGAGATCGATGGGTCGGATCCCTGGAGCGGCCCATCGCGGCCGGGCTCGCAATTTTGGATTTTTAGTTTTACGATTTTGCCCCGCTTTTCTGCTCGCACTCTTCATCGTTCCGATTGCTACTCGCTCTGAAGCGCAACAGAGCCGCCCAACCGAATCACAGGTCAAAGCCGCTTACTTATTTAACTTCGGAAAATTCGTTCGTTGGCCTGTCATGGCCAATAGTGTCGATTCCTTACGGATCTGCGTGCTGGGCAAAAATTCGTTTGGAAACGTGCTGGAGGCGACCGTAAAAGGGGAGGCGATCTCCGGCAAGCCAGTCACTGCACGAGACATCCCCAGCATGCACGAAGCCGACGGCTGTCACATTTTGTTTGTGAGCATGTCGGAAGAAAGTCATCTCGGCACCATTCTTGCGAGTGCAAAGCGATTGCCAGTTCTCACGGTCAGTGATATTCCGCACTTCGCTGAGCGAGGTGGAATGATCGGATTGGTGAATCAGGAAGACAGGATTCGATTCGAAGTGAATGTTACTCCGATCGAAGACTCCGGATTGACCGTCAGCTCGGAGCTACTGAAAGTAGCTTTGCGAGTAATTCGCAAACGCGTGGGAGGCGATTGAGATGCGCCTGACGCACCGCCGCTCGATTTTGAGAAAGCTCACCCTGATGAACATGCTGGTGAGCGGAGCGGCGCTGTCATTAGCTTGTCTGGCATTCTTCACTTACGATCAGATTACCTTCCGGCAGGGACTCGTCCGAACATTATCCGCGCAGGCGGACATTGTAGGTTCCAATAGTGTTTCGGCAATCTTATTCAACGACCCTCAATCTGCCAGTAACACTCTCTCCGCTCTGAAGAGTTCGCAGAGTGTGACCAGCGCCGGCATTTTTACGCTCGACGGAAAACCGTTCGCGACCTATACGCGTGAGAACGGCGAAGACATCCTCAGCATCCCGAACATTCCGAACGGTCAGATTGAAACTTACCGCTTCACCAACTCTCATCTTGTACTCGTACGCAAGATTACGTTCCAAGGCAAACCCGTGGGACTGGTCTACATTCGCGCGGATCTGAGGGAAATCGATCAGCGGCTGAAGCGTTATGCCGCCATTGCGTTGGCCGTGTTATTGCTTTCGCTGGTTGCGGCCCTGCTGGTTTCCGCACTGTTCGGCAGATCGGTGGCTCAGCCAATCGTAGACCTCGCACAAGTTGCTGCCGCTGTCTCCCAGGACAAAAACTATTCCGCGAGAGCCGTGCCCAGTCAGGAAGCGGATGAAGTTGGCTTGCTGATTACTGCATTCAACCAGATGCTTGCGGAGATTCAGAAGCGAGATGATGAACTGCGAAAGGCGCACGACGAACTGGAAGATCGCGTAGCGCAGCGCACTCGCGAACTGCTCTTCGCGAACCGCGAGCTGGAATCGTTTTCCTATTCCGTTTCTCATGACTTGCGGGGGCCGGTCGACGCGCTCAATGGCTTCACCTACGTGCTTTTGAAGGAATACGGAAGCAAACTCGATGCCAAGGCAAAGGAACTGATCGAGCATATCCGGAGCTCGGGAAAGCGGATGATGCAGTTGATTGATGACCTGCTAAATCTTTCGCGAGTGACCAGCAGCGTGTTGCAGTCGGAGCCAGTGGATCTGACCGCCATTGCCCGCTCAGTGGCAGAAGAGCTGAAGAGTCTCGAACCGGGCCGCAAAGTGGACTTTGTGATATCAGACGTGGAAAAAGTTGACGGCGACCCGCGGCTTCTGAAAATTGTGCTGGAGAATCTGTTACGAAATTCATGGAAGTACACCTCGACTCATCCACGCGCCCGCATTGAGTTTGGATCTACGGTAGAAAATCGAAGGACGGTTTATTTCGTCCGCGATGATGGAGCCGGATTCGATCCCCGATCGGCGGACCGATTATTTCAGCCATTCCAAAGACTCCATCCAACCGCTGAGTTTCCCGGTAATGGGATCGGTCTGGCGACTGTGCAGAGAATTATCCGGCGGCATGGAGGGGAAATCTGGGCGGCCGGTGAAGTTGAGCGTGGAGCAACATTTTACTTTACCCTTGGTTCATCCCGAAGCCGCTTACCGGCCTCCGAGATCAGGAAGCCGGTAGCCGAGTCGGTTAGGTGAACACCCAGAAATTCTTATTGTGCAGTGAGACTTACCTCATCCAGCCATACGTTGTACGGCACTGGAGGCTGAGCCAGGTCCATTTGAAAAGCCGTATCGATCTCTTCTAAAGTCCAGCCCGACTGGTTTACATAGGAAGTATTCACGGGCGTGGCTACGCCATTCAGCGTCAACGTATCGTAGTAAACCATACCCCCGGCTTGGTGAAGATTCCAGGTGAGATGGTTCCATGTGTTGGGCAGAATATCCACGTTGGCTTTGCAGGAGATTCCAGTCGGCTCCCACTTCCCAGCCGCATCATTCCAGATATCCCACTGACCGGGAGGATTATCACCTTTCAAGTTGCATTCGGATCCCCACGTAAAACGCATCGGAGCTCCATCTGCGCCGCTGGTGGTATCGTCGTACCCCTGATTCACGTCAAACTCCAGCGCCTGTGGCGCGTCGACATTGTCGATCCAGAAATACAAGTCGTAGGTAAACGTAGTAACACCGTTTCCCCCGGCGATGGGGTTGAAATACAAATAATTGGAATAGCCGTAGTCAGAAGATAGCGGGGCGGAAGTCCCCGGGCTCATGCTGAAATGCGCCGCCTTGCCATCCATGGGAGGAGCGGGCGCTGGCGGTGATTGATTCATGGCCATGCTTGAAACCGGCACGTACTGACTCTCACCGGCGGCACAGAGTTGTCCCGCACGCTGAACTCCAGCGGGAAATACCGCTGAACAGGATTGCCAGCCGGGCGTGTTTTGAATACTGCTGATAGTCGTAGGCGCCTGAGAGGTGACCGTGATGTTCAACGGGATGGCGGATACATCGCCTGTGGAACAAGGCAGTGCGGCACAAGTCAGCTCTTCCGCCATCACCAACAGCGTGTGCTTACCGGGCGTGGCGAAAATCTGAGTGTTGATGGAATTCGAAGATGTGTAATAGACAGAAACATTGTCTACGTAGACGCGCATAAAGAAGATCGGATTCTTAGGAGTTGCTGAGGCAACTACGTTAATCGGAGAGGTGACACTGGCGCCGGCGCCGGGACTGGAAATTGTTAGAGGAAAATTGTTCGAACCGCTTCCCCAATCTGCAGTAACCGGGTTTTGAGCCGTGGGAGCAGGCAAATTGCTGCTGCTGGCAGACCATGTAATGGGCACAGGAGCAGTGGAAGGATAAGTGGGCTGCGAAGGAGTGGTGGGCGGCGTGGGTGTTGGTGTGGTTGTACTCATAGCGCCCGAGCTGCTACATCCTTCCACTACAAGACAGAGGGCGAACAAAAAGAAAGTCGCGAGAAGCAATCGGCCACGGCGAAGAAAGGCCCAGGCTGCGCGCATAAATACCAACCTCCGAAAAAGACGAATGGCCGACGCAGGGAAATCCAGGATCGGAGCGGCGAACAGCAAGGCACCGTACGTGCAGGCTTTCAAACTATGACGGGCCGGCATTGTTCGGGCAATACGGGAAGCACCGTAAGTCCTGGCTTGATTTGATGGAATCTGAGGTCAGTTCGGGAGGCGTGAAAGCCTCAAACTCGGGTTTCGTCTTCCGTTGTTAGTTTCTCAGTGAGAGAAAAAACGCCTACGGTGTTAAATGTTAGGAGAAATCTTTCTGCGAGCTACGGTAATCGTCTGATTTTCAATCCAGCCCTTGGGGATCAACACTAAGTGCAATCAACTCACAGCACTTTTGAGGATAATGAAATGCCTGAACAGGAAACGATTGAACGAGCTCGTGAGGATGCGCGTGAGGGCAAGTCTCCCTCTACCCAAGCAGGAGAATTCGTACGCGAAGAGATTCACCATGTGCGTGAAGGGAAACACGGAGCCCGATCGCCGCAGCAAGCGATCGCCATTGGGCTATCGAAGGCGCGTCGCGCCGGTGTGAAACTTCCGCCACCACAGGGATCAGCCTCACTTCGGAGGAAAGCAGCCGAGGACGAGGAAGCCTCGGAGCATCCACGACACAAAGTGTCGCAGAAGCGTTCACGCGCGACGGAGAATGCCTTGAAGCGCGAGGGACGCAGCTCTGCTGGTACGGCGGCATTGTCGCGGCAGAGCCGGCGTACCGCTGCCAAGCGAGGAAAGACTGCACGCAGCAAGTCTGCGATGAAGGCCGCCAGAACCAGACGCGCGCATTCTTGAGTTGGGCCCGCTTCGCTTAAAGTCGTGCTGCTTTTGTTGGAGCTGGTGTTGAAGGGCAACCACTGGCGGGAGAAGTATCATCTGTTCTGCATCGATTCGAATCGTCAGTGCCCGGGATGAGATGCGAGGGCTGCTAGCGATTCGCAACTCGTAGTGACGGCGATTTGGGCCGCTCCCCATGCTGATCCGCTACAAAACATTTAGGACGCTTAAGCGCGGGGGGGCAGAATGTTCGCGGAGCTTGGGGCATGTCTACGTAGGCGCCTGAGCCCGGTCTTTTTTTCCGTTCTGCTCGTGATTAGCGTGGCTGCACTGGGCGTGCTCTGGAGGGGATGTCAGGGGCTGCCCAAATACATTGCGAACTGTCCGGTCACGCCCACGGCCTCATCAGACATTTCTTCGATCCCAGCTCCAGTCGAGCCTCCGCCCGCAGCCTTGTGCGGATTCCCGCTCACCATCTCAACTCCAGGCCAAGGAGCTAGCATAAACTCTCCAGCAATCTTGCAAGCCCAAGCTCAGCCTGCAGATCAACTCTACTGGATGAGAATTTACGTAGACAATGTGGCGGTTTATTACTCTTACACGCCGACCATTAATGAATACCTTTTCATGGAACCCGGGCAACACACGATTGAGGTAGTCGCCGAAGATGTTGCCGGCTATATCGCGACGGCCTCCACGCAAGTGAATGTGGCACAGGAGATGCCCGGCGTCACCGGCATTCAGAATCTTCCGGGCTGGCAATCGTGCTCCGCCGTACTACAGAATGGATTTACCTGCGCCGCGGGTTTAGGCACGGCCTCATCGCAACTGATTCAAAGTCAGTCTTCGCCATCACTCGATGGCGCCTCCGCGGAGTTCACGATGGGAGGTTCTCACCCATATTCCAACGAACTCTATTGGTATACGCTTGGCGGCGGCCATGACGTGAGTCACTTTAGCTACGATTTGTGGTTTTACGTTAGCGTGGGTGACGCGCCGCAATCGCTGGAGTTCGATGTCAACCAGGCCTTCAGCGGAACCCGCTGGACATGGGGCACGCAGTGCGACTTCAATCAGACGGGAAAGTGGAATATCTGGGATCCGCTGCATGCAGTGTGGGTTCCGATCCCTATTCCGTGCAAACATTTCCCCTCGCAAACCTGGGTACATCTGGTGTGGAATTTCGAGCGCGTAGGAAACCAGGTTCACTACATAAGCTTGAGTGTCGCCGACAACACTTACAATGTGGATGTCTACTATAACGCCCAGCCCAAGTGGTACCAGGAAGGGGTCAACATCCAGTTTCAACTTGACGGAAACTATGAGCAAGAGCCCTACAATGTCTGGCTGGACGAAGTGAACCTCAACGCTTATTAGCCATCCGAATTAAGCTCTAAATGTAATTTTTGCGCAAGTTCGCGCTTTTGAGCCTTCGGCGCAGAAGCTGCAAATGCCTTGATACGGCGGACTCTGTAGCTCCGCCATTACCTTCCTTTAGCGAGCAACCATCTACGGGAACCTTCTCATCTTCCGTTCGCGCGGTGGAAAGAATTCGGACACTTTACTCCGCGTATGAAAGAGGTAGAGATGTGCAAGGTAAGAACAAATCTATGCTGCTTGCAACCCTGGCTTTGGGTCTCATCTGTCCCCATGTCAGCGGCCAAGCGTCCAAAGCTTCATATCCTGGTATTCAGTCCAGCCTCATCGGGAGCTCACTAGCATGTTCCCAAACATCGACGGCCCCCACCATCCGCGTTCCGCTGCCGCTCGTGGACCAGGCAAAGCTAAAAGCCAGGCTGGCAACTCTTTTGCGCGACAGCCTCTTCGACGATGCGAAAGGCATTGTGAATATCGCGCGGGAAAAAGAGATAAGGAAACTTGCAAATAAGCTGGTAAGAGAGAAAGAGAATGATTAAAGGCCGCGTATTCGCGTAAGACCATCTTTGCAACTATGACCCCGCAGGGGCAAACTCAGATGCCATAATTGGCATCGAAGAATGATCTTGTGCCCGGAGAGGCCGTGCGCTGCAAGCTTAGCTATCCAGGGAAATGCTCGAGCACCGTCTTCGATGATCCTCTCTTAATCCTCTTGCGGAGGTCAGCTACGATGCGGTTCGCGTTTGAGCTGTATCCTTGGACTTCCCTGAAAAGATCGAACCTTATTCGGGAGAAACGAATCGATGGCTAGTGGCGCGCAACCAATCGTCTGGCCCGGGCGCCCTTATCCGCTAGGTGCAACCTGGGATGGGGAAGGCGTGAACTTCGCCTTGTACTCCGAACACGCAGAGAAGGTTGAGCTGTGTTTGTTCGACAATTTAGGCAAGCGCGAGACAACGCGGGTGGCCCTGCCGGAGCAGACTGACATGGTGTGGCACGGTTATCTACCGGAGGTCCGTCCAGGACAGTTATACGGCTACCGGGCTTATGGACCTTACGCTCCCGAACAAGGCCAGCGTTTTAATCCGAACAAACTTCTACTTGACCCTTATGGCAAGCAGATACAGGGAACGATCCACTGGAGCGATTCACACTTTGCCTACAAGGTGGGCCACAAACAGGAAGATTTATCTTTCGACCGGCGTGACAACGCGGCGGGAATGCCGAAGAACCGGGTGATTGATTCTGCCTTTACCTGGGGCACGGATGCTGCTCCGCGTATTCCCTGGCACAAGACCTTGATTTATGAACTTCACGTAAAAGGTTTCACGATGTGCCACCCCGATGTTCCGGCCCATTTGCGCGGGACATACGCTGGCCTCGCGACCGCGCCGATCATCGATTACCTCACACGGTTGGGAGTGACTTCGATCGAACTCATGCCGGTGCATAGTTTTGTTGACGACCGGCAACTGGTGGAGCGTGGTCTGCGCAACTACTGGGGCTATAACTCCATTGGCTTTTTTGCCCTAGAGCCTCGTTACCTGGCGACAAGCTCCATCAACGAATTCAAGACCATGGTAAAGACTTTGCATTCCGCGGGGCTCGAAGTCATTCTGGACGTAGTCTACAACCACACTGCCGAGGGCAATCATCTTGGCCCCACATTGTCGTTGAAGGGCATCGACAACAGCACATATTACCGTCTGCAGCCGGATAACCAGCGCTATTACACGGACTACACGGGCACGGGCAACACGCTGAACATGCAGCATCCACGTGTACTGCAGCTAATTATGGACAGTCTGAGGTATTGGGTTCTGGAAATGCACGTGGACGGCTTCCGCTTTGACCTGGCTGCCACGCTGGCGCGCGAATTGCACGAAGTCAATCGGCTGGGCGCTTTCCTCGACATCATCCATCAGGATCCAATCCTTTCTCAGGTGAAGCTGATTGCTGAACCATGGGACTTGGGAGAGGGTGGGTATCAGGTAGGAAATTTTCCCGTGGGATGGGCGGAGTGGAACGATCGTTACCGTGATACCGTGCGGTCTTACTGGAAGGGCGATGAAGGCGTAGTGGGAGATTTGGCATATCGCATCACGGGCTCCAGCGATCTTTACGCGCATAGTGGGAGACGTCCTTACGCCAGCGTGAATTTTATTACCGCCCACGACGGCTTCACTTTGCAGGATCTGGTCAGTTACAACGAAAAGCACAATGAAGCAAATGGTGAGAACAATCGTGACGGCAACAACAATAACCGCAGCTGGAACTGCGGAGTAGAAGGTCCAACCGACGATCCTGATGTTCAGGCTTTGCGAGCCAAGCAGAAGCGGAACCTGCTGGCAACGTTGCTACTCTCGCAAGGTGTTCCCATGATGTATGCGGGCGATGCTATCGGCCACACGCAGAACGGAAATAACAACGCTTATTGCCAGGACAACGAGATCAGTTGGCTGAATTGGAATCTGAAGCCCGAGGATCGCGACCTGCTCGCGTTCGTTCAGCGCATGATCAATCTGCGCAAACGGCATCCCGTTTTTCGAAGGCGCCACTTTTTTCAGGGCCGGCCGATCAAGGGCGCAAATGTAAAAGATGTGCTATGGCTCAATCCCAGCGGTAATGAGATGAACGAAGACGAGTGGCGCAATCCCACTGTCCACGCCCTGGGGATGTTTCTTTCTGGCCAGGGACTTGAGGAAACTGACGAACGCGGCCGCAAGGTGAGTGATACAGATTTTCTGGTACTTCTGAACCCGTATCACGAAGATGTGCCGTTTATTTTACCGGCATTCCGCAAAGGGTCGCGCTGGATCGGATGGATGGACACTGCGCGGGAGGGCGGTTTGCGACCCAGTGAGACGTATGATTCCGGGGCCGCTTATCCCATGCAGGCACGGTCTATGGCGGTGCTGATGGAGCGTCATGTGAACGGCAAGAAGGAAGAATCGAATGAAGCGCCGTCATAGCATGCCGTTCGGCGCAGAGTGCCGCGAGGATGGAAGGGTTCGTTTTCGGTTGTGGGCTCCGGCGGCGCAGCAAGTGGAGATCTCGCTCGAAGGTGCCCAGGAGTCAAAACGGATTGCGCTTGAACGGCGCGAACACGGCTGGTTCGAACTTGTCACGAATGCCGCGAAGCCGGGAGATCTCTACCGGTTTCGAATCGATCGAGAAAAAGAAGTCCCCGATCCAGCCTCACGATTTCAACCCAAGGATGTCCATGGCCCCAGTGAAGTCATCGACCCCAGAGTGTTCGACTGGCAGGATGACGCGTGGCGAGGACGGAGTTGGAATGAGGCCGTTATTTACGAGTTGCACGTCGGAGCTTTTGCCCGTCCCGGAACTTTTTCTGCGGTTAAGAACCAACTTGACTATCTCGCAGAGTTAGGCGTAACGGCCATTGAGCTGATGCCGGTATCTGATTTTCCCGGCGGTCGAAACTGGGGCTACGACGGGGTTTTCCAGTTTGCTCCGGACAGCACCTACGGCCGGCCAGATGATCTGAAGGAGTTGGTGCAAGCTGCCCACCAGCGCGGCATCATGGTTCTGCTGGATGTTGTCTACAATCATTTTGGCCCGGAGGGAAATTATCTCGGCGTTTACGCGCCGCAGTTTTTTACCGACCGCCACAAAACTCCCTGGGGCAACGGCATTAATTTCGATGGCGCAGAAAACAGAGTAGTGCGTGACTTCTTTATCCAGAATGCCTTGTATTGGCTTACAGAGTATCATTTCGACGGATTGCGGTTGGACGCGGTGCATGCCATCCTTGACGATTCCACTCCTGACATTCTCACGGAGTTAGCGGATACGGTTCGTAACAGGGTCGGAACTGAGCGGCACGTGCATCTGATTCTGGAAAATGAACGCAATCAGGCACAGTATCTTCGACGTGCGGAACAATGCCGTCCGCGAACTTACAACGCGCAATGGGACGACGATATCCACCATGCGCTGCACGTACTCATTACGGGCGAGAAGGATGGTTACTATTTCGATTATGCAAAGCGTCCGCTTGATCAACTGGGACGGTGCCTGGTAAGTGGTTTCGCCTATCAAGGCGACGTTTCTCTTTACAAGAATGGTGAAAGACGCGGTGAATCTACAGAGGGATTGCCGCTGACGGCGTTCATCTCTTTTCTGCAGAATCACGATCAGATTGGTAATCGTGCGTTCGGAGAGAGGATTGTTACTCTTGCGGATGTGCGCGCGGTTCGAGCAGCGATGGAGATTCTTCTACTGGCTCCATCTCCACCCATGCTTTTCATGGGCGAAGAATTCGGAACCCAAACTCCATTTCTTTTCTTCTGCGATTTTGAAAAGGATTTGGCTTCGGCAGTTACTGCTGGCCGAAGAAACGAGTTCGCGCATTTTACAAGGTTCAGCGATCCCGAGGCCCGCAAAGGCATACCTGATCCAAACGCGCAATCGACCTTTGAGGCATCCAGGCTTGACTGGAGTGACCTTGAAGAACCAAAGCATCGGGATTGGCTGCAATTTTATCGGCGGCTATTGAAACTGCGGAAAGAGCACATTTTCCCCCGGCTTCCATCCGCGTGCAAAATCGAAGCAAACTACACCGCTCGCCAAGATCTGGGATTGAGTGCGGAATGGAAGTTTGGGGATGGCTCGAAGCTTGCGCTAATGGCAAACCTTGGCGCCGACCCTCTGTCTTCAGCAAGGGCACCGAACCTTCCGATCCTGTACAAGAGTGACGCAGTTCGGGAGGACGAAATAAAACAAGGAAGCCTGCCGCCCTGGTCGGTAGTCTGGTTCTTGGAATCATGACAGCGCGTTCCTACATCCCGCGCGCAACCTATCGCCTGCAGCTAAATCGCGACTTCACTTTCGTTCAGGCAACAGCAATCGTTCCCTATCTGGCCGCTCTCGGTGTCAGCCATTGCTACATCTCACCATTCCTGAAGGCGCGGCCGGGGAGTATGCACGGCTACGACATCGTGGATCACAACTCGCTCAATCCGGAGATCGGAACTCTCGAAGAATTTGATCGCTTCGTGGCCACGCTCCAGCAACACGATATGGGATTGATTGTCGATATCGTGCCCAATCACATGGGGATCATGGGCAGCGACAACGCGTGGTGGCTGGACGTGCTAGAAAACGGCGAGGCTTCCGCCTATGCCTGTTTCTTCGATATTGACTGGAGCCCACTGAAAGAAGAGCTGCACGGAAAAGTGCTGGTGCCTGTTCTTCATGATCATTACGGCGCGGTGCTGGAGAGCGGCGAGTTGAAAGTTGTGTTCCGCGCGGATCGTGGCGAATTTGATGTGCGATATCACGATCACCGCTTTCCCATCGATCCAAAAGAGTACCCACGCATTTTGCAGACGTGCGCGGATTCTCCTGCCGGCCAATTCGAAAAGGAAAATCTTGACTTGCTGGAGTTTCAGAGTTTGATCACAGCTTTCAGCCACCTGCCCGCGCGGCAGGAAACCACCAGCGATCGAATCGCCGAGCGCAATCGCGATAAAGAGATTCACAAACGCCGGCTGGCGGCTTTGTGCGAACGGTCGCCGGAGGTCGCAGCTTGCATCCTGCAAGCAACCGAGTCGATTAACGGAACGCCGGGAGACGCAGCAAGTTTTGAGCAACTCCATGAGCTCATTAAAGCCCAGGCTTTCCGTCTGGCGAATTGGCGGGTCGCTTCCGATGACATCAACTACCGGCGTTTTTTCGATACTAACGACCTTGCGGGTCTTTGCATGGAAAACGAGGCGGTGTTCAAGGCGACTCATCGTCTGATTCTGGATTTTGTGGCTCAGGGTAAAGTGGACGGTCTTCGCGTGGATCATCCCGACGGGCTATACGATCCCGCACAATATTTCAACCGCCTAAAACAGGGCCTGGTTGAAGCAGCGCACAACTACGAGTCCGCGGAGCATTCCGCACCTACCGGGGAAGGGTCCCGCTATGTGGTGATCGAGAAAATTCTTACCGGCTCGGAACGGCTGCCGAAGCAGTGGCCGGTGTGTGGCACGACCGGATACGATTTTTCGAACCTGGTGAATGGCTTGTATGTCGACCCGTCGGCCGTCGCCCGATTCGACAGCCTTTACCGAAGTTTTACCGGCGTTGAAGCCAGTTATGATGACCTCGCCTACCGCTGCAGAAAACTGATTGTTCGAGTGGCGCTGGCCAGCGAATTAAATGTGCTGGCGAATCAGTTGACGCGGATTGCTCTCTCCAAACGAAACACCTGCGACTTCACACTGAACAGTTTGCGCGACGCGCTGATGGAAGTGGTTGCCAACTTTCCGGTGTATCGCACCTACGTGACTCCCGCTGGAATCTCCGAAAATGACACGGGGTATATTCGCCGCGCAATTGCCCTGGCGAAGTGGAGAAGTCCTGCTGCCGATACCAGCGTGTTTGATTTTGTAAGAGATGTGCTTCTGACCAGCATCGCCGAGGGGCAGGACTCGGCTTATCAGAAGGCTGTCACCACTTTCGCCATGAAATTTCAGCAGTTCAGCAGTCCGGTAATGGCAAAAGGTCTGGAGGACACGGCTTTTTATCGCTATAACCGGCTCGTCTCGCTGAATGACGTGGGCGCTGACCTTCATCAATTTGGAACCACGACCGCGGATTTTCACAAGGCAAATCGGGAGCGTTTGCGCGACTGGCCTCACACCATGCTAGCGACCAGCACGCACGATTCGAAACGCTCGGAAGATGTTCGCGCGAGGATTGATGTGCTATCGGAGATGCCGGGATTGTGGAGGCTTCGAGTGCGGGACTGGAGAAGATTTAATCGCATCCATCGAAGCCGGGTTAACGACAAGGCCGCCCCTTCTCCGAACGACGAATACTTGCTTTATCAAACGTTGATCGGCGCGTGGCCGCTCGAGCCGTTGCAATCTGAACACGACTGGCAGAGTTTCAGAAAGCGAATTGAGAACTACATGCTGAAGGCGATCCGCGAAGCCAAGCAGAATACCAGTTGGATCAATCGCAATGGCGAATACGAAACTGCTGTTTCTTCGTTTGTGAAGGCATTATTGAGTCCGGATGAACAAAATCGTTTTCTGGATGATTTTGTGCCGTTCCAGCGGCGCATTGCGCGCATTGGCTTGTGGAATAGCCTCTCTCAAACACTGCTCAAGCTCACGTGCCCCGGGGTTCCAGATATCTATCAGGGAAACGATTTATGGGATTTCAGCCTGGTGGATCCGGACAACCGGCGCCCGGTCAATTATGGAAGTCGGCAGCAGGTTTTTGAGAGCGTTCGCAGATTGAGCGGCGAACCGGAAACGGCTGCAGCCGCTGAATTGCAGGAAAATCCCGAGGACGGGCGCTCGAAGCTGTACGTGATCTGGAAAACGCTCTGCTTGCGTAAAGAATATCCAGAACTTTTTCGATTGGGCGACTATGTTCCTTTGGAAGCTCGGGGAACAAAGGCGAATCACGTCATCGCATTTATCCGGAAGTTCGAAAACACCAGGCTGCTGGTGGTCGTTCCTCGGCTGGTTAGTGGTCTGCTAAATGGCTCGGAGCGTCCTCCGGTTGGGCCTGAGGTGTGGAACGATACGCTGATCGAATTGCCCGCGTGCGTTTGTAGTAGCACTTACCACAATGTGTTTACCGGCGAGACCCCCGCCGTCCAGAAAACGGACACGGGCTCGGCGATCCATCTCTCGAATGCTCTGCTCAACTTCCCGCTCGCTCTGTGCCTGCAGACCTGAAAGGCAGGTACCTACAGGATTTGCCGTATGGACAGCCAGAGGGACCGCAGATAATCTCAAGCTCACCTGAATTCTCTGCAGGCCTCCGCCCCTGCATCTGAGGTGTTTTGTGACGACTTTACTTCCCTCCCCCCGCAATTCTGAAAGCTGGCGCGAACTTTACACTGCCGCTCTCTTCGAAACCGACCGGGAGCAGATCCCGGCGCGGATTGCCGATGCCGAACACGCGATCGTGGCGCGAGCACGCGAACTTTTCGCAGCCGGAAACGACAGTATCGAAGAAGACCAGGCATTGGATGATGCTCTGTACGCATTGCGGGCGCTGCAAAGTTGCCTACAGGTTCAGGCTGTGGCTGCTTAAGCGACCGCCCCGGTTCTATTTAACCTTTCATTCCTGGTACGAATCGTTTTGGCTGCGCCGTTCGAACCCCACGCGGGTTGATGTTTTTCTGCGACCATCTTCTGGCGTGAGAAGGTTCACGAATCTCCGCGCTGAATTGTGCGATCAATCCTTCCTTAGTTAGTCTTTTCTGCATCAAAGGGCTGCCACCGAGCCATCGAGTTTCTTCAAATCTGTCTTTGTGGATAAGAACGTGCGCTTTTGGCGTTAGTTATTTTTGGCAGTCGCAAACTTTTGGGACGAGATTTGGAGTGGAATGGCGGAAGCTAAGGTAGCTCAGAAAAGCGGCCCATCGGACGACTCGACACCGGAGACTCGAAGGCTCACGGCAGTCGAAATCTTTCAGGCGGCAATCGAGAATGCGCGCGACGAACTGCGCCGTTCGAATCAGAAGCTGGCATTTTCTGGCGTAGCCGGAGGTCTCACGATGGGACTGACCGGCCTCGCCGTGGCCTCGATACGGGCATTCATGGTACACGGCGCCGGGCAGCAGATTGTGCCATTTTTGCTTTATCCCGTTGGTTTCATCGCTGTCATTATTGGGCGGGCGCAATTGTTCACCGAGAATACTTTGTATCCGGTTGTTCTCGTGCTCGACGAGCGCAAGCATGTGGTAAGAACACTGCGGCTATGGGGCGTCGTTTTCGCTTCCAACGTTTTTGGAGCTCTGTTATTTGCTCTCTTGGCAGGCAAAACTCCCGCGTTACGCCCGGACATATTGTCGCAACTGGTGCAACTGGGCCAAGAAGCTTCTACGGGATCAGCCTCTCACTTTTTCTGGAGTGGAATTATTGGAGGATGGATGATCGCGCTGGTTGCCTGGACGGTCACCGCCAGTCACTGGACCATTGGCCAGATTGCCATGGTGTATTTGCTTACATTCGTAGTCGGCGTCGGGCACTTCGCGCATTGCGTTGCAGGCAGCGCGGAAATCCTCTCGACCGTTGTTTCGGGTGGGATCCCGCTGGCGGATTACTTTCGCTGGCTCGTCCCGGCTACGCTGGGGAATATTTGCGGCGGCGTACTGATGGTCAGTCTCATCAATTACGGCCAGGTCAAAACCATTTAATTCCTGCGTTAGAGCGGCCTTTTGTCAGGCGTTTTGCATCCAATTCGAGCGTGTCGGTTGGTCTCCAATTTGCATGGTTGTTTATTTTATCGATCCCTGTCGCCTGCGTGGCCTGGACGATCACCCACGAGGAAGTTTTTCGCGAGCCGCGCGACTATTGCCAAAAGCAATCGAAAAATGCCGCTAGCCTTCCTCGACGCAAATTCTTCTATCTATTCACTTGTGAATACTGTTTCAGCCATTATGTTGCCGCGGCGTTTCTCGTTCTTACTCGCTTCAAACTGTTGTACGACGACTGGCGCGGTTATCTGATCGCGCTCTTCGCCCTGGTGTGGGTAGCGAACCAGTACATGAGCGTCTACAACCATCTGCGGCTGGATATCAAACATGAGCAGGTGCAGATCCATGCGGAGCAGAAAGATAATCTGACTCAAGAACGCAGGGCTGCGTAGCCGAATTAGTCACGCTAAGCTGGGCCGCTAATCACGAAGCTTTTACGGATTTCCGGTCCACTTTTACCTTGGCCGAGTTGGCGATTTCGAGCGCCGCCCTTCTGCCGCTGGCAATCGCGCTGTGCACAGTTCCGTTCAGGCCGTTCGCATCCGTAGCTTCGCCCGCGAAGAAGAGTGTGTTCTCGATGGGCATGGCCAAAGTTTTCGGCGCTTGACCTCCACCAACCTTTACGTAGCTGTACGCGCCTCGCGAGAATGGATCAGTTTGCCAATCGTGGAAATACGCGTGTTCGAGCAGCCCTTCGAGCTCCTGAATACCGACGCCCAGCAAGCGATGAAGGCTGGCGATACTGTGCTCAATTACAAAAGACTCGCTCTGGCCCGAAAGGCG
The DNA here is from genome assembly GCA_963817305.1 of uncultured Acidobacteriaceae bacterium. Lineage (GTDB taxonomy): Bacteria > Acidobacteriota > Terriglobia > Terriglobales > Acidobacteriaceae > Sulfotelmatobacter. The sequence goes on from CAWFOD010000004.1 coordinate 276,587, forward strand.
CGAGGCGCTATGAAACGGCGCCCAACCAGTCAACAACGGCAGTTTGATGGGCGCGGTCGTCCACCACGTGGGGAACCAGTCGTCGTGGGAGAACAGAAAACTCATTCCGTCCATCGATTCGGAACGGCTCTCACGTGAATGCGGGAGGTCTTTCCAGAAGCGCTCGCGAAATCGCAGAGTAACGCGGATCACTTTTCCCATTGCGATATTGCGAATCGCATTCTGTTTCTGTTGCGGCAGCTCGGGGACAAAGCGAATCGCTCCTTTATCGTCCTCCTGGGCTTGCAACACTCCGAGCGGTACCGTGATGAGCACGCGCGGGGCAGAGAACGTGGCAGTTCCGTCGGCGCTGCTTGCGGTTATGTCGACCTGGCCAGGACGCCATTGAATGCTCTCGACGATCGTGTTTTTCTGCAGCGAGATGTCGCTATCGCGCAACTGCCGTTGAAAGATTTCGATCAGATCCGCGTATCCATGTTCCGCGCGAAAAGCCCGGTCGCCTTCAATCTTTTCTTCGGCGCGCATTCCCTGCACCAGCCAGTTCACACTTACCAAGGCGGGATCGGCCGCATTGAAGCCGCTGACGTAACCAGTAGCCCACTGTTTGGCTCGGCGCAGGTCGGGAGTGTCCGGCAAGTGGGAGGTGGAGCGTTTCAAAAAATCGATAAACGATTCATCGCGAGTTTTGTGCTCCCTCATTTTTTGCAGAATCTGATCGACGTCTGAGAAGAAGTCGCAGGGGCTGACTCGGCCCTCTTCAACGCACCAGTTATCGCCGTCGACTTCCCGGATTTGAACCTGATGGTTTTTAAGCAAGTCCAGAATTTCATGCGGCCGCCCGTGAATGAATTCTGCGCCAAGCTCAATGGGGGCATGCAGCTTAGGATCCTGCAGCGTGCAGATGCGCCCGCCGATACGGTCTCTCGCCTCCAGCAGCGTGATCGAGAGTCCTGCCCTCGCCAGAGCGGTTGCCGCCGAGATTCCGGAGGCGCCAGCTCCGATGATGATCACATCCGCTTTGGCATGGTCAGGCACGGGCTTATTGCTCAAGACTGGAGAGACGAATTCATTTCGGCCCGTGTTTGACTGACTTTAGATAAGCAATTACGGACTCCGCATCCTGCCGGCTCATGCGAAATTGCGGCATCGGCTGGCGCAAGTAGGTTCCGGTACGCCAAATGCCGGTGGTGAGCAGGGTCACCATTTCCGCATCGGTTCCGGGCAGCGCTCCCCCAATTCTGGGGGCTTGCAGCGGCCAATCCTCGACGGGTTCGGCGGATTTCAACCATACCGGCGCACCCTGCAACCACCGGCTGCGGTCGGGAACACCGTTGCTATCGCGGGGCGTGTGGCACTGGCCGCACCTGGAGAGGTCCTCCACAATATACTGGCCGCGAGCCTCGGTACCCTGGCTTGTTCCGTTCTGGACGCTGGAATTTCGCATCTTGGTGGTCGACTGACTATTTTGCGCAGAGCAAAAGCACGCGGCGCCGATCAGCACCGCCCAGACGACAGATTGAAGCAGGTTAGCGGCGTTCAGCGTGGAACGGAACACGCTTATTGGTTGATCGGTTGGGCTGAGGGGTTGGCCAAAGAGCGCCGCGGCACAGGCATCAAACTTCATTGATTTCATGGGCTAACCTCACGTCGAAAACCCGCGTTAGAAACCTTAGAGGAGCTTTCGGCATCTTTTGTGTGGGCCGTTGCGTTCCTGGGGGCGAGACTGTCATACTCCAAGGCACATTATCGCATCCGGCAATGGAATCCGCTTGAAGACGGCAGCAAGAACGCATGACGGAACGCCAAAACTTCTGGGGAGGCTGGCAGGAACGCATCTCAGCGCTCCGCAACGTGCCGGCTGTTTTGAAGATTGTTTGGGATTCCGGCCCCGGAGTCGTGATTTTTGGACTGGTCTCGCGCCTCTTCGCCGCGCTCATGCCAGTTGGGCTGCTGTGGATCACCAAGCTCATTATCGATCGCATCGTGCATGCCGTCTCCGCTCATCAGCCGGTGGTTCATGGCTTCTGGTGGCTGGTGGTCGCGGAATTTTCCCTAGCTGTACTCAATAGCATTCTCCTTCGCACGATCGACTACTCCGATTCGCTACTAGGCGATAAGTACACCAGATACATCAGCATTCGGGTGATGAATCATGCGGCAAGCCTTGATCTCATCACTTATGAAGACCCCGTATTTTACGATCGCCTGGAGCGGGCCCGCGTTCAGGCCACCGACCGACTGGTGATGATCCAGCAGATTGGCCGACTGGTGCAGCAGGCAATCACCACCATCACGCTTTCAGTCACGATCATGTTGTTTTCCCCCTGGCTGATGTTGTTGCTGGTCGCCGGTGTCGTTCCCGCATTTCTGGGGGAGAGCCATTTCGCCTTCCTGGGATACGCGAAGAATTTCCGCCAGACGCCGATGAAGCGCCAACTCGATTATCTACGGATTCTGGCCGGGAGCAAGGAAGCCGCAAAGGAGTTGAAGCTTTTCGGACTGAGGGATTTTCTGCGTGAGAGATTTACTCGTATATCCGACATCATCTATGAAGAGAACGTCGGTCTCTCGCGACGCAAGCTGATCGCCGGTGCACTGCTTTCTACGATCGGCACCATGGGTTACTACTCGGCTTACGTATTCGTGATCTGGCGCACAATCGCGGGCGCGCTCACCATTGGTACATTAACCATGCTGGCGGGGGCGATTCAACAGGCCAGCAGTAACATCGAACAAATTTTCTCGACTTTCGCTGGCATCGGGGACCAGGCATTGTTCCTCACAGACCTGCTGGCGTTTTTCGAAATGAAGCCGACCATCCAGAACAAGCCGAACGCGCTACCCGCGCCGCGACCAATCGTGAAAGGAATCGAGTTCCGGAATGTTTCGTTCAGTTATCCGGGAAATTCGCGCCGAGTTTTGGACAAGATCAATTTTCAGTTGCATACCAATGAACGGCTTGCGCTAATCGGGGAGAATGGACAGGGCAAGACAACGATCGTCAAGCTGATTACCCGGCTCTATGATCCTACCGAAGGGCAAATCCTGTTGGACGGGGTCGACCTCCGCGACTACGACCTGGAAGACCTGCATCGCGAGATTGGAGTTATCTTTCAGGATTTTATGCGTTATGAAATGACCGCGCGGGAAAATATTGCGATCGGGCGCATTGGAGAAATTGACAATCTTGACCTGCTAAAAGGTGCGGCGCAAAAAAGCATGGCGGACCTTACAATAGGACGCCTGCCCGAAGGCTACGACCAGATGCTGGGCCGTCGCTTCGAGCAGGGGGTGGACCTTTCGGGGGGCGAGTGGCAAAAAGTCGCTCTAGCGCGAGCTTATCTGCGAGACGCGCAATTATTGATTCTCGACGAACCGACGGCCGCGCTGGACGCGCGCAGCGAGTTCGAGGTATTTCACCGTTTCGCGGAACTCACCGCCGGGAAGATGGCGCTTTTTATTTCCCACCGGTTCTCAACCGTACGTTCAGCCGACCGCATCCTAGTCTTGGAAAACGGCAGGATTGCAGAGGAAGGAACCCACGACCAACTGGCACGACTGGGGGGTCGTTACGCGGAAATGTTCGAGATGCAAGCCTCGAGCTATCGCTAGGAAGGATACGGAATGACGCCGCAGAGCGGCCACCTCGAACTCGTGAGATCGGATGGGAAAGCCTTGCGTGTAGCTGCTGCAGTTGATATGGAAACTGGGCCCGACAAATTGAGCTTGCGCGCCGCCGAACTTGCCCGCAATTTGGCCTGGATCCCGGGACAGCAGGAATCTCGCAATTTTCGTGATCGTTGCGAGACCCTGACGCGGGCTTTTCGGCCAGTCCTGGCCTCAGTGCAAAACCCGTCCACAAAACCTTCCTCCGACGATTTTCGAGCGCTTCAGGAACAGATCTATCTGCTTTCGGGAGAACTGGGAGAGACTTGTACGACTTTCAACGAACCTCACAAGCTTCCTCAGGTTCGCACTGCGCATGGCACCATCATTCCAAGAGTAGCGGCGTTAGCGGAGGACTACCTCGCCGCGGTCGGATATCAGTTCAGTCAAGAAAGTTTCGCTGCATATATCCAAGCTTTCCAGCAAGTCACTGTGCTCAAGATGGCGGAGATATGGATGCTGGTGCCGGTGATGAAGCTGGTCTTGATGGAGCACATTGCTGAACTGGGCCGCCGGCTGCTGGAGGATCCCTCGGGATCTTATGCCATACGCGATGCGATCCGCGGATTGCAGGAGATTAAACAAACTCCGTGGAAAGTTGTGACCGAGCCGCTGATCCTGTTTGACCGTGTTCTTCGGGATGACCCTGCCGGCGCTTATTCCCGCATGGACTACGAAACCCGGGAACAATACCGCCAGCAGGTGGTGAAGATCGCCGATCGCAGCGATTGCTCAGAGATGCGAGTTGCCAGCGAAGTGCTCGCGCTGGCGCGCGAGGCACAGGCCCAGCCGCATTCGGATCCGCGAGTTACTTTGCGCGATTCGCACGTGGGGTCGTTTCTGGTTGCGGAGGGAATGGGGGTTCTTCGGCAGAGGACCGGATTCCACCCTCCTTTTGCCGTGCGCTTGCGAACTTTCTTGCTACACCATCCGGATGAGCTTTACCTGCCCGGGATTGCCGCTCTTACTTTTGCGATTGTTTCCGGCGTCGTCCTGCTGCTGACGCCGCCGACTACTTCTCTATGGCTGGTTTTGCTGGCGATTCTGGCTGTGTTGTTGCCCGGCTCGCAGAGCGCGGTCCAGATCATGAACTATCTGGCTACTCTGCTGCTGCCGGCGCAGACTCTGCCTAAGCTGGATTTCTCGGAAGGAATTCCGAATGATTGCGTAACGTTGGTGGCAATTCCTACCGTGCTCATGAATGAAAAGCAGGTGCGCCGGCTGGTGGATGACCTGGAGGTTCGGTATCTGGGAAATCAGGATGCCAATATTCATTACGCGCTGCTCTCGGATCTTCCCGACTCTCCGTTTGAGCCGCGGGAAGACAACTTCCTGGTGGATCTGGCCGCGGATCTGGTACGCAGACTGAACGAAAAATATGCGGGCGAGGGGATGGGCTCTTTCTTTTTGTTCCATCGCCATCGTGTGTATAACCCGCGCGAACGGCTGTGGATGGGATGGGAGCGCAAGCGCGGCAAGTTGATGGACTTGAATAATCTGCTGCGCGATAAGTTTGACAGCTTTCCGGTGAAGGTAGGAAATCTCTCGCTCCTACCCAATATTCGCTTTGTCATCACTCTGGATTCTGATACTGAACTTCCCCGTGGATCAGCGGCGCGTATGGCTGGGACGCTGGCGCATCCATTGAATCAGGCGATCATCGATCCTGATAAAGGCATCGTGGTTGCGGGTTATGGAATCCTGCAGCCCCGAGTGGGGGTGAGCGTACAGAGTTCGGCTCGGTCAAGACTTGCCAGTATTTATTCGGGACAGACTGGGTTCGATATTTACACGCACGCGACCTCGGATGTCTATCAGGATCTTTACGGCGAAGGCATTTTTGTCGGCAAAGGGATCTATGAAGTGGATACGCTGCAGCGGGTTCTTGCTCGGCGGTTCCCGCGCAACGCGCTGCTCAGCCACGACCTGGTCGAAGGGGCTTACGCCCGTGCAGGACTGGTCAGCGATATCGAAGTGATCGAAGACTATCCTTCGCATTACAGCGCGCACAATCGGCGGAAGCATCGCTGGATGCGCGGCGATTGGCAGATTGCGGGATGGCTACTTCCGCTGGTTCCGGAAGAATCCGGTCGGCGCGTGCCTAACCCGCTGTCCGTGGTTTCGAGATGGAAAATTCTCGATAATCTGCGGCGCAGTTTGGTGGAACCTGCCACGTTTGCTCTGTTTCTATTGGGATGGTTGTGTCTTCCCGGCAAAGCCGGGGCATGGACTACAGCGACCGTGATCATTTTGTTCCTGCCGGCGCTATGCCAATTCGCATTTGAGTTTGTAAAGGCGACGACGCTGGGGAAAAATGCGACCGTCCGGGACGCGTTCAACTCATTTCTGAACGCCAGCATTGCGAACGTGTTGACGATTACATTTCTCGCCCACCAGGCATTGTTATCGCTGGACGCCGTGGTACGAACCATGGTTCGCCGGCTGATCACGCGACAGAGATTGTTGCAGTGGGAAACGGCTGCTGAGGCCGAGCTTGCGGGAGACAAGCGTACGACTCTGGATATTTACTTGAACTGGACGCCGGTGCTGGCGCTGGGAATATTTCTGCTGGTCTGGATGGTGCGGCGTGGAGCGCTTGCAGCGGCGTTACCGATTCTTTTGCTTTGGGCTATCAGCAAGCCGATGTCTGTGTGGCTGAACCGGCCGCCTCGGGCCCCGCGGAAAGAAACGTCAGATCGCGATTATTGGTTGTTGCATGAGGCCGCGCTCCGGACCTGGCGCTACTTCGATGAGTTCAGCACCGAAGAACACCACTGGCTGATTCCGGATAATGTTCACGAAGAAAACACCAAGATCGCGGCTCGCATTTCCACAACAAACCTGGGTCTTCTGCTCAATTCCCGGCAAGTGGCATGCGAATTCGGTTATCTCACGGTGCCGGAGTTCGCACAGCAGACTCTACGAACCCTGGAGACAGTTTTAAAATTGCCGCGGCATCGCGGCCACTTGCTGAACTGGTATGACACGCGCACACTGGCGCCACTCACTCCGGCGGTTGTTTCCAGTGTCGACAACGGCAATCTGATCGCTTCACTGTGGACGCTGCAGCAGGGTTGCTTGGATCTTCTGAAACGGCGCCTTTTCCCGCGAGACTTGGCACATGGGTTGCTGGATCATCTTTACGTATTGAGCGCCCAGGGAGCTTTGCCGCGAAAGAAATTCCTGGTGATGGAAACGGCGCTCAAGCAACGTGACAGCCTGCAATATCTTCTGGACATTCCCGACGCAGATATCAAAGATCTGCAGCAGCCGGATGCGACCGCGAAGGGAAGTTCGAAACAGAGTGATGTCGTGTGGTGGCGGGAGAAAGCGAAAGAACGCATCCGACAGGCTTGCCGGGCGGCGCAGGTTTATGCGCCCTGGATGCTTCCCGAATTCGCAGCAGTGAAAAATGATGCTGCGATTTTTCCGCATGGTAATAAAACTCCCGCGCTCGAACAGATGCCGCTTTTCATCGATCGTCTGGCACTTCAACTGGGAGCGGCAATTCATTCCAGGGGCGTCGGCACACCGAACAAACTGTACGGTGAATTGCTCGATTTGCTCCCCGAGGTTCGCTCCCGCACTGTCCGCCTGATCGAGGACCTGCAGACGATTGCCGATCAGGCCGGCGCGCTGGCCGACGAGATGGATTTTTCCTTTATGCTGAATCCCGGGAGAAAGCTACTGTCGGTAGCATACGAAGTGGAGAAAGAGCGGAATCATCCGGCTTGTTATGATCTTCTGGCGAGCGAAGCCCGCATCGCTTACTTTGTTGCTATCGCCAAGGACGATATCCCGCAGGAAAGCTGGTTCCAACTTGGCCGGCCTCCCATGGTGGATGAGGGAGTTCCGGGTCTGCTTTCATGGACTGGAACCATGTTCGAATACCTGATGCCCGCATTGTGGATGCGTTTGTATCCCAATACGCTGCTGGAACGGTCGGCTGAAGTGGCAGTGCGGGCTCAGCGGGTTTATGCCGCAAGAAGAAAAGTCCCGTGGGGCATTTCTGAATCGGCCTCCGCGACGATGGACGCGGAAGGCAATTATTTTTATTTTGCCTTCGGCGTTCCCCAACTGGCGATTCATAAACCGGAGCAGGAGGGACCAGTAATCTCGCCCTATTCCACTTTCTTGGCCCTAGACGTTGAGCCCGCGGCTGCGATGCGAAATCTGCGCGGAATGCAGCGCAAGCAAGGTTTGGGTTCTTACGGCTTTTACGAGTCGTTGGACTACAGCAAGTCGCGTCGCAGGTCTCGGTCTCGCGGATTTGAGATTGTGCGTTGCTGGATGGCGCACCATCAAGGTATGAGTCTGCTCGCCATGGCGAATTTCCTTCACGACGAAGTCGTACAAGATTGGTTTCACAGCCATCCGCGAGTGCAGGCCACGGAGCTTCTGTTGCAGGAAAAGCCGGCCGCCCGAGTGAGTGCGCCAAAAGCCAGCGCCGAAGTGGCGTGAACCCTGCTGTAAAGACCAATGCTGAGCCAGCCCTAACGTTTATGCAAAGTTGCCGGGACTTCATTCTCGCAGTGGTTTTGACCATCTGGCAGGTCTTCTTCTCGCCGTCAGTCCTGCCGCTTCACGCTCAAGCAGCGGCTGGCAACGCAAATGTATTAGTGGTTGATGCAAAAGCAACGGCACATCCATTCCCGCACTTTTGGGAAAAAATGTTTGGTTCAGGACGCGCGATATTAAGCCTGCGCGAAGACTATCGCGACGACTTGCGCGCGGTGAAGAAAATTACCAATTTCAACTATGTTCGCTTCCATGCCATTTTGGATGATGATGTCGGCGTCTACAGCGAAGACGCCCAGGGACACGCAGTTTATAACTTCTCTTACGTCGATCAGATCTATGACGGGTTGCTGGCCTCCGGTGTGCGCCCGTTCGTTGAGATCAGCTTTATGCCTAATCAACTGGCGGCGAGCCACGCGCTGCAAGCTTTTTGGTATCACCCCAATGTTTCTCCTCCAAAAGATTGGGGACGCTGGGATGACCTGGTCGCGGCGTTCGCTCAGCACCTGGTGGAACGGTACGGGATCGATGAAGTCTCGCAATGGTATTTCGAGGTTTGGAACGAACCTAATCTTGATTTTTGGGCTGGACAACCAAGGCAGGAGAGTTATTGGGAGTTGTATGACCAGACAGCGACGACTCTTAAGAAAGTAAGTTCACGATTGCGAGTGGGCGGACCTGCCACTGCGCAGGCCGCATGGGTTGATGCGTTCATCCGTCACTGCGCAGAAAAACAGATTCCGCTGGATTATGTATCGACCCACGTCTATGCCAATGACACGGCGCAGGACGTCTTCGGAACGCAAGAAAACATCCCGCGTGATCGGATGGTTTGCCGCGCAGTCGATAAAGTGCACGGACAAATTAAATCTTCGAGCATGCCGAATCTGCCGCTGATCTGGAGCGAGTTTAACGCCAGCTACAAGAACGAGACTGACGTCACCGATTCGATTTTTATGGGCCCGTGGATGGCCGATACGATACGACAATGCGATGGTTTAGTGGATGTGATGTCTTATTGGACTTTCTCGGACGTGTTTGAGGAGCAGGGCGTGGTGAAGACCCCATTTTATGGCGGCTACGGCCTGATCGCCGAGGATGATATTCCGAAGCCGGCGTTCAATGCATTCAAGCTTTTGCATCAGCTTGGGGACGAGCGAATTCAGCTCGACTCAGACTCTGCTCTGCTTACGCGGCGAAAAGATGGAACGTTAGTGCTTGCGATTTGGAATTATGCACCGCCCGACCAATCCGGTTCTTCGAAAACGATTACCGTGCGACTTAAAGATTCGAATGCAAAGCACGCCTACATTTCGCGGGTTGATGGAGAGCACGGAGACGTTCACGAAGTGTACGGAAAAATGGGAAGCCCACGGTACCTCACTCAGAAACAAATTCTGGAACTCCGGCGGGCCGCAGAACTTCCTGCACCGGAAGTCGATCTCGTCGAGCACGGCGAATTCAGGATCATCCTGCCCAGTCACGGACTTGCAGTGATCGAACTGAAATAAGGAACACACGCGGCGTCACGGCTGATATTTTTTGAAACCGGCCCGGTCCATGCCCCGCTGCGCTTCCTGGTTCTTCATGAAAGTGTTCCAAACGAAACCAGTGCGGACATTCTCCGCCATAAGCATCGAGATGCCCACGTCGATGCCAATCGTGTCGCTGTCATACCAGTTCTTGAGCGGATTAAACGCATTGATAAATCCGTAGCGTCCCCAAGCCTGGCCGTAACGATCTTTTATATTTCGCAGCACGCGCATGACGGGCTGGGGCATAAAGGGCAAAGAACCGGCGGAGGCACTAGGAACGATCGTGCCATCGATTGGTCCCATCATCGGCGGACCTCCCCAGATCACATAGCCCTTTTGCGAATCGGAAGCGGAGATGCCCCAGAGATCGTCGCTGTAATCGGGAAATTGCTTACCCAGTTCCAGGCAGAAATGTCGATGCGCATCAGTGGCCATCATCGAGTTCTCAAAATAATCGGCGTACTGATCACGCTTTCCGCGGAAATCAAACCAGGCTTGCGAATACTGATGCACGAATAGAGGCGCGAAAGAACCGATGTAACGAATCCCGTCGTATTCAAAGCGGGTGCGCTTCCACGCGTTCCAGGCGCTCGCGGGCAGGGGATAAGGAAGCGATCCCAGGCCGAGCAGATAGATCATCATCATCTCGCTGTAGTAATCCCAGCGATAAGGAAGAAAACCAAATTCCGGGGTCCAGCCATGCGGCAACAACGAAGTATCTTCGGAAAGCCAACTCCAATCGACGCGATTAAATATTTCATAAGCCAGCAGGCTGATTTCGGAATGCTCTTCGAAGTGCCGGCGGCAGGTGAGAAGGCCACAGAGAAGAATGGCCGTATCGACGGAAGAAACTTCGGAATCCCAGACGCGCTCTCCGGTGTTGATGTCGGCAAAGTGATAGAAGAAGCCGCGATGCGTGGGCATTTTTTTCCAGAGGAAGCGCAAGGTGGCCAAGACCCGGTCGCGAGCGTCAGAAAAGGGAACGAAGTTCCGCTGTTGCGCGATGCAAATGCCGGTCAGGCCAAAACCGGTTGCAGCGATACTGGCCACGATGGAATTATCATTCTTCGCAACATTACACCGGTCGCGGATCAAACCGGTTTGCGGACTAGCCTGGTCCCAAAAATACTGAAAATTTCTCTTCTCCATCTCCTGCAAGAAATCGTCATCGTCCTGTGAAAGAACAGGTGAGACTGCCGAAGGCTGCGAAACTTGCAGTGATTGCGTTTCCAACGGCAAGGAAAACAATCTGCGGCGGCCAAGGACTCCCAATAAACCCGCGCCGCCCACGCGTAAAAGCATCTCTCTTCGGGAAAGACGGTTTGTATCAGATTTCTGTTCGTCCATGCGTATCAGCTAAATTTAGATGCTTCAACATTCACTTGCGAACTGCCTGCAGGTATGCCGGCTGGCATTTGAAAGAAGGGCCGCCAGAAAACTTGCTATGCGAAAAATGCGTCCTAGAATGTTAGAACATAAGGGACCGTATGAGTAAACGCAAGACCATCGCGATATGGACAGTTCTGATACTGGCCATCCTGGCGGCAGCGGCGGCGATTGCATTGTTACATCACCGTCAGCCCGTGACGCTGCGCGGCGCTGTCCTGCGCCAGGACCACGATCCCAACCGGCAATTACCGGTGGCGGATGTGCAAATCACCGCCGTGAATACTCTGGGAAGCGCCAGTTCCAAGTCCGATTCTTTGGGCTTTTTTACTCTGAAGCTGCCCAAAGGTCTACGGCGCCGTCAACAGGTTGTCCTGACTTTTCGGCACGAAGGCTATCAACCTTTGAACTTGAACGATTTTATCGGAGACAAAATTTATATCGCGCGTATGATCCCGCTTCATCAGGATACAGTTGCAGAGTCGCGCAACGGGTCGGCAATTTCAAACACGCGGATACGATATTCCGTAAAAGCAACGACCGACGCCGACGTAGGCAGCGCCGTGAAAACGTTCCAGATTGTGAACACCGGAAACACCCCGTGCAACAATCATCCTCCGTGTGCTCCGGGCGGGAAATGGAAAGCAACCACCGGCTCGTTGTCGCTGGATGCCGGGGAAGGAAACGAATTTCGCAATGCCAGAGTTTCCTGCATTGCCGGACCGTGTCCCTTTACCAAAATCGAAGTGGAGAACTTCTCGCCAGACCGACGGCGCTTCAATGTCTCGGTCCTCAATTGGTCTGACACGGTTACGTTCTTGCTGGAGGCTGAAGTGGTTCATCCCATGACCAGCGATATGGTGCGGGAGACCTACCCGGTCATCTTCGGACGAGCCTTGAACTTCAGCCTGCCGGCTTCAGCAGAAGGACCCAGCATCGAAGCTGAGGTCCAGGGAGAACCGATTGTTTTTCCCCTGGGACCCGATCTCTTCTTGCGCTGGGCGGATTGCCACGTGGTGGTCGACCGCGATCAATCCAAGAACTATCGTTGCGAACTGAAACCCGGCTACCAGTTCCGCTAGCAAGGATCTTCCGATTCGAGCGGCTCTACAGTGAGACGCGCTAAAGAACTAGGGCAAAACCGCACGCGCTCTTCCGGCGAAACCCGTATTGCGACTGCCCTTCAATCGCTCGAAAATTGAAAAAGATTCGAGGTGGTCAGGCGCCATGGCTTTCTTCAATACCTATCGAAGCGGTGACCTTGTTCCAGCGTCCGGCTCGTATGCCGCTTTACATTCCACGCCACACAAGCTTGTGGAGCGGTCGATACATATTGAAGGGGATCGTTTCGAGCCATGCAGCATGTGTCCACTCGGCGTTCTTTATCGACTGGAGCAGTCCGGTGTGCAAAGGCCGTTGTTTGCCAATCCACAACTGGAAGCAATGGCCGTGTGCTGACGCTCGGCTCTCAACGTTTTTCGGCAGTCTCTACCACAATTTCTGTTTCGACTCTTAGCCACCCGGCTTGAGCCCCGAGCAAAACAAACGGCCTGCAGTTTTAAAACTGCAGGCCGTCCGGTGGACTGTTTGGGATTGACCAAGAGGTGGTCACTCTACGTGGCCTCTCACGGCAACTCCCGGGTCTGGGACTCAAAGATTAGAAGCTAACGCTCCTCATCGAAGCTCCGACGCGACCAACGTGGAACTCCATCCCTACTCACCGGTTAGTGTGCGGGCTGTAGCTCCGGGCGCATGCGAATTGAAATCCGCGCCTTGGAGCCCCGCTTAGAGCAACCAGCCCTAAGTCTCAGCCACCTCACCTGGTCTTAGACTCCCACAACATTTACTACCACTATCGGAACTTGTCATTCGACCACCTCCTTCCCGGTGTAATTGCAGATTAAAACGAACTCCGGCAGCAAGTCAAACGACAGCTCATGCATTTTCCTCCGGAGTTTTCACCGTGGGCACATTTAGTTCTCGGAAGTCCTCCTTTCCTTGCATTGCGGCCTTGAATCCGCGAATGCCTTCGCCCATTCCTTTGCCGAGTTCGGGAAGTTTCTTCGGGCCGAAGACGAGCAGAACAATTCCGGCGATGACCATCAAGTGCATGGGTTGAAATAATCCTTCGAGCATAGGTATTCCTCCAGCGACGATAAGTGAATTTGAGTTGCCATCCGTAAGCAGGCGCCGTGACTCACGATTTAGACACGGCGCCCACTGCTACTGCGAACCGTGGTAACAGGCCTTCCCCTCGAATGCCTTCACACGATTACGCAAGTCTAAAAGCCTCGTTGAGCCGAGTCTGCCTGATTGGCCAGAATCGTGAGCTGGTTAAAGAATGCAGGAGGTTGGCCGATGAAGAGCCCCATGTCCGTCAGGAAATTGACCACGCCCTTGGCAATTCCCTGTGGATTGGTGGGGCGAATCACCGCGCAGCGAGGAAGCTTTGGGCTAATGAATTCGCAGGGGACAGGAAAGATCAGATTAGTTTGTAGCGCTGGGTTGAACGTCTTATCGAAACTTGGAAAGGTGATGCCGGTTTCAGGGTCGGTAAGCGGAGCAATGGGCGGTTGCACACTATTTCCGGCAAAATCCACCCACTCCAGGAAGTGGGCAACCTCGTCGCCACCGATGCTGAGCACAATCTTCAAGACTTCCACGTTGTGGGCCTTCTGGGCTAGCGCCGAATAGAGAGTGCTGCCGCCCTGCTCAATCGTTCCGAAGTGAAAAGCCGCGGTATTGGCGATGGCTTGAACGTGTTTCGCCGACTCGAAATCTGCATTGGTTCGAGGGATGGCCGTCACATTCATCAGGTCGATGGCTTGCGGAAAAGTGGCGCCCAGGTCCGGATTTTGCGTGCTGCGATAGCGTGTGTACCAGCTTGTGTCCACCGTGAGGTTCATTAAGTTGGTGAGGCGTCCAATCTGCTCGGCTCCCTTTGCCTGGCTGCTCGGCAGAGTCCGGAACTCGTCGAGGTCCACCGGCTCTACACCTTTGGAGATCAAATAGGCGTTCAGGAATTCCGCGTGGCTCTGCTCATCGAGAGTGTTGCTGCTGATGTATTGCGGCCCATCGGAATCGAGGTTCATGAAAGCCGACTGGTAGGTATTCATCGGTTTAAACGGGGCCGTTTCCACGGGAAGTTGACCGGGCGTGAGACCGCCCAATTCAGCATATTGCTGCCAGAGATCGGCCTCAATGAGTTCAGCCGCCGCGAGAAATCGAAGAATCGCAACGTCTCCTTTGGAAATGCTTGAACTGCTTGTTTCCTGCGCAAATGCGGGCAAACTGCTGCCCAGGAACCCCGCTCCAACGGTCGCCACCGCCCCGGCGACCATGCTGTTCTTGAGGAATGTGCGCCGGTCGGCGGCGCGTTCCAGAACCTGTGTGAGTTGTTTCATAATTTTCTCTCCTGAACCGTATTCCCTGCGTCGGATCACGGTGTAAGGCAGAGTAGCTTGCGGTCGATTTGGCTCTTGTCACATGGCAGTCAAAGCTTTGTATTTTTTTGGTGTGGTTGTCTCCTTAAACTACTGAGACCGAGATCCCAACAGAAATCGCGCCTTGATAGGACAGCCTCAGCATGTATTCCCACGCTATAATTGAACGCTTACAACCGTTACTCACATTTTGCGTGTCCACTTGCAACCCGCTCGCGTGCTTCCACGTTCTTATTCGGTTGGTGATCAAACCGCTGTGAGGGCAATTCAAAACGTTACGCTGAGTTCTTGTGGGCGGGGCCAGGGCTGTTTGCGAAAGGAAAAAACTTAGAAATGATTCGATTGGCGGTCGCAACGATTGCTTTGGCCGTCCTGACTTCATTGGCTTTTGCTCAGGACGCTGCCCCCAAAGTGCAGGTGTTTGGCGGGTATTCCATGGTGCACGCGGGTAACGGCTCATTCAGCGGCGCCAACCTGGATTTCGACTTGCGCGAGCAGAACAGTCCGTTCGGAATCGCATCCTTTTTCCCGGGTTGGAATGCGGAGGGGCAGTACAACATCAAGCGCTGGTTCGGGATCGTTGTGGATGCGAATGGGCGCTATGGCGAACCAATCACCAGCAAAGGGGGAGATCAGCTCTCCGGACTACCCAAGCTAACCGCCTACACATTCATGGTCGGGCCGGTGTTTTCGTTCAAGAATAAAACGAAGTTCACGCCTTTTGTACACGCGCTGTTTGGGTATGACCGGGCCAGCTTGAGTTCGAGCACGATCACTGGCGTGTCATCCCCGGTAACCTCCGCCGCCATAACATATACGGATGCGGCCGTGGCACTGGGAGGCGGCGTTGATTTCAACGTGTCTCGCCATTTCGCGATCCGGCTGGCGCAATTGGACGACCTCCACACCACGCACAACTTTAACCAGTTCTACGGAAGCGCATTTCCGGGCCGGGTGTTTGAAGGTCTGCCAAGTCACGAGAACAACTTTCGTATGTCCGCTGGGATCATTGTGAAGTTTTGAATTTCTGTTAAGGCAGGCCGAAGGCGTAGATGGCGCTGCCGGCGGCAATCGCGACGTATTCTTTTCCATCCACCGCGAAGGCGATGGGAGCGGCATAGACCGCGCCTCCCATCTGGAAGTGCCACAGCGGTTTGCCCGACGCGGCATCAAGGGCAATGAAGTTTCCTTCCGCATCGCCGGTGAACACCAGACCGCCGGCGGTTGCTAGCACACCTGACCAGGTCGGCGATGTATGTTCGAACTTCCACTTGATTTCTCCGGTCGAGGGATCGATCGCTTTCAGAAATCCACGATAGGGCTCGGCTTCTTCGGAAGGAAAATATGCGCTGCCATAATAGGCATGGCCAGCCTCGTAAGGCTGCGGCGCGGTGCTGAAAATATCGCATTGATCGCGCGCCGTCACGTAGAACAGCGAGGTCTGCTGATCGTAAGCAGGCGCCATGAAATTTGTTGTTCCCAACGCACCGGGACAGACCGTGTGACCTTCGAGCGTGGGTGAAGCTTCCTTCTTCGCTACTGGGCGGCCCTGGGCATCTTTCGAATCGCTCCAGGTTGTCTTGCCGTAGGCGTTGGCCAAGATAAGTTTGCCGGTCGCGCGGTCGATTGCATAGAAGTAACCGTTGCGATTGGCTTGTGCGATCAGATGCTTGCCGCCGGCGTCGAGAATTACCGGAACTTGCGTGGCATCCCAGTCATGCTCATCGTGCTTGGTGAACTGGAAATACCAATTCAGTTTTCCCGTGTCTGCGTTCAAAGCGAGCAGCGAATTGCTATAAAGGTTATCTCCGGCGCGTCCTTCGCCGCGATTCGATGGCGCCGGATTTCCGGTGGGCCAGAAAATCTGGTTGGTCGCCGCATCGTAGGTTCCGGTATTCCAAGCGGGAGCGCCTCCAACTTTCCACGAATCGCCTTCCCAGGTTTCGTGTCCGGGCTCTCCCGGGCCGGGAACGGTATAGAAGCGCCACTGGCGGTCGCCAGTCGAAGCGTCGTAGGCGTCGATGAAACCGCGCACTCCGTACTCGCCTCCGGAAACTCCGATGACAATCAGATTTTTCACAGCAAGCGGTGCGACGGTGAAGCTGTATCCCTTTTGATAATCCGCGGCGACGATATCCCAGATGACATTGCCGGTCTTGCTATCGAGCGCGATGACGTGCGCGTCGAGTGTTCCGAGGAAAACTTTGTCGCCTAAAATCGCGAGTCCGCGATTCACGCGGCCACAGCAGGGACGGATGTCGGTCGGTAACTGATGTTGATACATCCAGATCGGGCGGCCGGTGCGGGCGTCGAGAGCGAAGGCGCGATCGTCTTGCGCGGTAGCGTAGAGAATTCCGTCGACGACGAGTGGCGTGGTCTCAAGCTTTCCGGTCGCACCTGTTTGATATACCCACTTCGCCGTCAGCCCGTGCACATTCGCGACGCTGATCTGATCGAGTGGAGTGAAGCGGCGCCCCGAGTAATCGCCGGAATAGGTCATCCAGTTCTGCGGCTCCTTTCCAGAATTCAGGAGACGATCGAAGGTGACCTGCGCTCGGGCGGTAGGTGCAAAAAAAGCAAACATCAAGACCAGCAGAATTCGTGTCGGGACTTCAGGGCAACCGTAGAAGAGCTGCCCTTTCCATGCCGTGCTGCCAAGTTGCGAGGAAGCGGCCTCCGAGCCCGGTCCAGCGCAAGGGCTGAAGCCCGAATCGTTCAGCGTACCTCTACGCGGCGCTAAAGCGCCGCTCTTCCACCGTCGCGCGGACGCTTGATCAAGTTCGCTGCTTGCTTGATTATGGCATCTCACACTCTTCGAACTTGTCACTTGGCCCCCACACTGGTCAGGTACGCCACAATATCTTCAAGATCCTTCTCACTCAAAACATCCGGGTTGTACTTCGGCATGAAAGACTCCCGACTCTTCTGAAAGGAACGAAGCCTATCTTTTTCCAGCAGATAGATTTGCTCGCTGGCGTCGATCATTTGCACGCTGAAGTTGTCTTCATTCAGGGCTACGCCTTTGATTTGCTTTCCATCCGCCGTAACGACCCTGATGGTCTCGTACTCCTGGGGAAATTCCTTGGTCGATTCGGTCAATCCCCAGGCCAGGCGACGGCTGGGATTGCGTACCGAGTCGATGATGGCTGCTCTGGTTCGCGATCCGCCTACGGCTGTAAGGTCGGGACCGACGCGTCCGCCTTTGCCTTCGATCATGTGGCAGAGCGAGCAATTCGCATCACCATAAAAAAGTTCCTTGCCGTGAGCGGCGTTTCCGGCAGGATTGGCTGGCGCCTTTACTTCAACGCTGCGAATGTAGGCGATGATCTGCCAGATCTCCTCGTCAGTCATGCCGACACCTTGACCATTGGTTCCATTGGCGGGCATAACGGTGCCGGGAATGCCGTTGCTGATTACTTGAAACATCTCCGCGTCGGAGTGAGCATGCTTTTTCTGGGCCCGCGTGAGGTCTGGGCCGCGGCCACCGCCATGCGCTCCCAGTCCGTGGCAGAGTGCGCAGTTGATGCGGAATTCATATTCGCCCGCGTTGGCGGCTTTGGCGTCGCCAGCAAAGGGATTGTGATCGTCGGCAGCGTTGGCGTCTGCCGAGCCCAGCAACAGCGCGGTACAGGCGGCCAGCACCACGAAGCTCCATTGAAAACAGCTCGCGAATTCGCGTTTATCCAGCCATCGATGCCAAGGGAAACACATACCTCACCTATTCTGGAATTTTGCCGAATTCTACGCTAAGGATCGAGCTTCGCCTCTCTGAAATCGCTCCTACCTCTTCGTACATGGCCGCCGGGTATCTGGGATCGGCCCCGACGAGTCTCTACACTTGAGATCCCCTACCCTAACGCCGATCTTCACCTAGGTGGAGGAGTTTTTATCCGTAGGCGTTTAAGTACTTGATAATTCAGCCTTTCCAATGAAAGGCATCGGGCTGCGCCAAGTCCAGATGAGCCAGCAGGCGATAGGCAAACTCGCGGGCCATGTCATCTAAGCTGGCCGGCCGGTAATAGAACGCCGGAATGAGAGGAAAGACAGTAGCGCCAGCATCGGCGGCGCGGTACAGGTTGCGAATGTGGATTTTGTTGAGGGGAGTTTCGCGAACGCAAAGTATGAGCGGGCGCTTCTCTTTCAAACAAACGTCGGCGGCGCGTTCGATCAGGTGCGAGGCGATGCCGTTCGCAACGCGGGCTAATGTGCCTACGCTGCAGGGGAGCACGATCATAGCGTCGGCGAGATAAGAACCGCTGGCCACGTTGGCTCCGATATCGGCGTTCGATTGCTCTTCTATTTTGGAGGAGACGTTCGGGGGAGTGGATGAGATTTTGTTTGAGCTGTTCTTTTTTTCAGAACTCTTCTTTTCAGAATTCTTCGAGAGGCCGGATTCAGCGCCAAGGATTTGACGAAGAAGATTTGATCGCCCCTGGATGCCCAGTTCTTCGGCCAGTACGCGCAGGCCAGAGTCGGAGGCGATGAAATTTACATGCTGAATGCGGTCATCACGCTCGACCGCCAGTAGGAGTTGACGGAGAAAGATTGATCCGCTGGCTCCGGTTGTGGCGATGGTCAGATTTTGAGGGGGACGGTTCAGCGAGAGTTCTCCGGCGAGGCAAGTGGCCTGCGCTTGGAGCATAGGGAGTTGTTGAACGAGAAGTCAAGGCTGGGAAAGATATCGCAGCCAGCGACTAAAGCCGACTTTATGGCATCGACGGACAATCTGCGGCTTCGCCGGAGCGCGACGGAATTGCACGCCCTGGCTAGTGTAGAGCGGGAGATTCGTGCGCAGGATTCGAATGGCCGCCGCAAATATCTTCGCGAGTTTTCGCAAGCCTTCGGGAGCTACGATTCGCTTTTGGATAAGCAGCAGATCCGGAATGCTCTGGCCGCAGCAGACTTGGTTTTAATCGGTGACTATCACGCACTTCCCGCCGCGCAACGCTACGCCGCATCTTTGATCGAACAGCGGGCATTGGCTGGTGACCGCCCGGTAGTGCTCGGGGTTGAAACGATCTTCGCTCGCCATCAGCATATTCTTGACGAATGGTGGCGGCGTGAAATTGATGAGAGCGAATTACGCCAGCGCATCCGTTTCGACCTGGATTGGGGATATGACTGGGCTCCGTTTTACGAACTGTTGGTCGCCGCGCGTGACCATGGCGAAGGCATTTATGGGCTGGATTGCATGCCGCGCGAAAATCTGCGGAAGATTGGGGAACGCGACCGGCACGCGGCGGCGAAGATCGCCGAAATTCGCGAGCATCATCCTGACGCAGTAATCTTCGTGCTGTTCGGCGAATCGCACCTGGCTCCGACACATTTGCCTTATGTCCTGCATAAGGCGTTGCCCGAAGCAAAGATTCTTACCGTGCTGCAAAACGTTGATGCCCTTTACTGGCGGGCCGCTGGCGAGCCTGTCGAAAAGGTCGATGCGGTGCGCGTGGACGATGACGTGGTTTGCGTATTCAACGCTACGCCGCTCGAGAAGTATGAAAGTTACCGTCTGTTTCTCGATCAGTGGAGTCGCTGTGATACTGGCCCTGATTACGCTCCTACGATTTACAACCTGATTGACAGTCTGGCTAATTTTCTTGAGATCAACCGCTACTCGCCACATAACGGGACGCAGCCGAAGTTTTTGGTCGATATGTTACCTGAGGTACATGGTCACGCGTCAGATGCAATGCTTCGCAGGCTGGTTTCGCGCAAACTGGTTTCTGAGCAGCGTATGACAAGCCTCCTCGCCGGCATTGAGGAACGCGGCAGTGTTTATTTTCCCGAAGTAAACGCATTTTATGTCCGTGACTTTCAACTGATGCAGGCTGCGGAGGATGCGGCGCGTTTTCTGCATCACGCCTGCCGCGGCCTGCCTCATCGTCTTAACGGGCAGGGTTTAGTCGGAAATGGCACGGATCCTGAGCATTTAGCCGGAACTGTGAGTCCGTGTGCGCCGCTCGACGCATTTTTTGCGCGTGTCGTCGAAAATTGCGTTGCTTACTTCGGCTCGCGTGTACTCTACCCGGCCAGGCCGGCGGCTGAAATGGCGAACTCTTTTACATTGTCTTATGCAGCATGCGAAAGAGCCGCTCTTGGAGCCCTTCGCTCCGATGAAGACATGGTCGAATCGGTTTCCCGGGATTGGGGATATCGTCTGGGAAGTATGCTTTACGATGCCTACCTGGCAGGGCGAGTGACTCCGAGTGGACTAAGACGATTATTTTTGGCCCATCTGGATGAAACTGGCATTGCCCGCAAAGTCTGCAAAGCTGTAATTGCGAAAGTGCGCCGCGGCTCTAACTCCCGGAGTTCGAAGGCTCAGGCCTCAGCGCAGATGCTACTCTAGATAGTGTCGGCTTGATCGCCGGATCGCCGCTCCCAAACGTGAACGCCGAATCCATCCGCAAATTATTCGACCAGGTTCGCCAGGGGAAACTTACTCCCGATGACGCGGTGGATCGATTGCGGCATCTGCCATTTGAAGATCTTGGATTCGCCAAGGTGGACCACCATCGCAGCTTGCGTGCGGGCATGCCAGAGGTGATTTTCGGCGAGCGGAAGACCGCGTCGCAGGTTGCAGAGATTTTCTCGCGACTGGCGAAGCACGGCGGCAACGTGTTGGCCACGCGTACGGATAAGAAGCAGTTCACAGCGGTAAAGAAGAAAGTACGCGCGGCGGAATATCGCGAGCTGGCGAGAGCGATCGTTCTGCGGCAGGACGAACATATCTATGGGAAAGGCATGATCGCAGTGGTTTCAGCCGGAACCAGCGACATCTCCGTTGCCGAGGAGGCTATGGTCACCGCCGAACTGATGGGCAATACGGTGGAACACTTCTACGACGTTGGAGTTGCCGGAATTCATCGTCTCTTGGCGAATCGTGAGGCTTTGACCAAAGCTCGTGTGGTGATTGTTTGTGCCGGCATGGAAGGCGCGCTACCCAGCGTGGTCGGCGGCCTTGTGGGAGTTCCGGTGATTGCCGTTCCTACCAGCGTGGGTTATGGCGCGTCATTCAGAGGACTCACCGCGCTACTCGGCATGCTGAACTCGTGTGCGTCGAACGTGAGCGTGGTAAATATCGATAATGGTTTCGGAGCGGGATACGTCGCGTCGCTCATCAACCGATTATGAAGATAAGAGGCGCGGCCGGAACCGCGCCTCACGATGACACCGCCTAAGCGCCAGGCTGGCTTGAATCTTTCTCCACGACCAGATTATTTTGCACGCTGAAAGCGCCGAACAACTGGTTGGCTCTGATTCCCGCAACCGCCTTGTCCATGGAGCTGTCTACAGAGCCATAGAGAGTGACGTGCCCGTTGTCCACGATGATGCGAATCGGTTGCGCCGGGTCGATCGCGTATTTACTCAAAACTGAGTCGCGGTAGATGGCGCGAGCCGCGCGCAGTCGCAGGCCATCGTCCATCAGCGAAACCGGTTCCAGGGTGATGTTCGCGATCACATCCTTCACTCCGGGAGTATTTTGGATGTCAGCGAGCGCTTCATCGCGGCCAACGCCGGTGCGATCCTGGCCCTCCACCGTCACGACGCCATTCTTCACGTTCAGGGCAAAGTAATCGAACGTGATGTCGTAGCCGGCTCGAACGTAACGCAACTTCTGCGCCAGTTTCTGTTCCAGTTGTGCATCAGGAACGCTGGGGCCGGCCACGGTAATCAAATTGCGCACTTCTTGCACCTTGCCCGCTCTTCTGGCCAGCTTGGCTGCGTCAAGTTTGCTCTGGTATAGATCGACCGTACCCGTAAGGGTCACGATGCCGCCCTCCACGCTGGAGTGGATGTTGCGGAATTGATTCTTCACGGTCAGCTTCTGCGTCAGCCTGGCTTGAATTTGATTGTCGTTGCGGGTCGCCACTGGCTGGGCGGCGAGCGTCGCACTAAAAAATGCAATCGTCAGCAGCGCACCCGCAGTTTTCAGCAAACCTCTATTTGTAGCTCTGGCAGCAATCCTCATAGGTCACCTCCGACCCAATTTGACGAAACTTTACGAACTAACCATCTGGTTAATTCCTTCGATGCGGAGACGAGCATGCAAGATGCACAAGCGGGAGCGCGCGGTACTGCTAGGGCGCTGATAAGAACTTTTGGAGTTGGTTCGGGTTAATACAGATAAGGCGTGGGCGCCTAGCTTTTTTTTCGCGTTGATTTCTTCCGAGCCGCCGCTCTGGAATATTTCTCGCCGCGAGTTTGGAAAACCCGGGCGAAGATTTTGTCTACATTCTTCAGTTGGCGGGGCAGATCAAATGCGTATTCAATCTGCTTGCGCGGAACTTTTCCTGCGATTTCCTTATCGGTAAGCACCAAGTCGTGGAAGTTCAAACCTTCTTTCCACGCCCGCATCGCATGGCCCTGCACCAGGCGGTAAGCGTCTTCACGAGAAACTCCGTGCTCTACCAGATCAAGCAGGAGCTGGCCGCTGAAGATCAGCCCATGCGTGCTCTCCAGGTTGGCCAGCATTCGCTTGGGATAGACGAACATGGTTTCGATCAAGGCTTGCAGTTTTGTTGAGGAGATAGTCAATTAAGGTCGTCGAGTCCGGCAGGATGACGCGCTCGGTGGAGGAGTGCGAAATATCGCGCTCGTGCCACAGGGCGACATTTTCCAATCCGGCCTGCGCATTGCCGCGCACCACTCGCGCCAGCCCGCTGATCTGCTCGGCTGTGATGGGATTGCGCTTGTGCGGCATGGCGGAAGATCCTTTTTGTTTTTCGCTGAAGAATTCCTCCGCCTCGCGGACCTCGGTGCGCTGCAGATGGCGGATCTCAGTAGCGATCTTATCCAGAGTGGAGGCCATCACGGCCAGCGTACAGAGATACTGTGCATGCCGGTCACGCTGGATTACCTGCGACGATACGGCTGCGGCCTTCAGACCCAACCGCGCGCAGATTTTCTCTTCGATTTCCGGGGTCAGATGAGCGAAGATACCTACCGCGCCAGAGAACTTCCCTACCCGCAGATCCTCAGCCGCCGCGGCGAAACGAGTAATGTTCCGCTGGGTTTCGGAGTACCAGTTCGCCAGCTTAAAACCGAACGTGATGGGCTCGGCGTGAATGCCATGCGTGCGGCCCACCATGGGAGTGTCTTTGAATTCCCACGCCCGGCGTTCCAGCACTTCTGCGAAGCGCGCAAGATCCTGTGCAATGAGCGCCGATGCTTGCTTGATCAACAACGCCTGAGCTGTATCGACTACGTCGTTCGAGGTGAGGCCGTAATGAAACCAGCGCGCGTCCGGTCCCACGATCTCGGCGACGGCGGTGGTGAAGGCAATGACGTCGTGCCGCACCTCGGCCTCGATTTCGTGAATGCGTTCCACGCGGAAGTCGGCGCGTTCGCGGATGGCTTTAGCCGCCGCTTTGGGAACCATTCCTGCTTCGGCCAGGGTCTCGGTGGCAGCAACCTCGACGGCGAGCCAGGTGCGGAAGCGGTTCTCATCGCTCCAGATGCGGCCCATTTCTGGGCGGGTATAGCGCGGGATCAAGGCGGATGCGCCTCCTCTTTATCGACTGAGAAGCGGGACATTGGATTCTAAATGGAGCAGGAAAAAGAGGCCAGCGACGTTGCAACTGTGGATCCCGTCGGGCTCGACGTTGTATCGCCTTACGATATAATACGTCGGCAGTCGGATCGCGACACGATACAATCAGCGGGATGAAAAAACTCACTTTGTCGGATTACCAGGCATTAGCGGAGTTTCGTTATCAAATTCGGAAATTCCTGCACTTCAGCGAGCAAGCGGTGAAAGGCGCTGGCTTGGAGCGTGGCCAATATCAGCTGATGCTGGCAATTAAGGGGATGCCGGCGGGGGTGCGCCCGCGAATTCGCGAATTAGCCAGCCGTATGGAAATTCGACATAACAGTGCTGTGGAATTGGTGAATCGTCTGGAGGCTGCCGGATTTGTGCATCGCTCGCGCGCGCAGGACGATCGCCGCGAAGTCTTGCTCGCACTTACGCCGCGAGGTGAGAAAGTCTTGAGCGAACTGGCACTTCACCATCACGACGAGTTGCGCAGCGCCGGACCCGAATTAGTTGCCGCACTGCGGCGAGTCATGCGGGAAGGCAACGACGGAAATCCGTAGACTTAGCCACTCAAGAAAACCATCCAGAACGGCAATCAAACTAAAAGTACTTATGACCAAACCAGCGACAAGACAGAGGCGAAGCGACCGACTCCTGCGCCATCCCTTATTTGGAAAATATTTTTCGCTGGTTCACGAAGATCTTAGCGCAGTGTATGCACGCGATCTTCGCAAGTGGCTTATTATTGCGCCAATAATCGGCCTGATCACCGGCCTGGTGATTACCGGGGTCGTGGTAATCATTCTAGGAAAATTATGGCCTCCGATACTTAGTTACTATCTGCGCCATCATTGGGCGATTGTGCCGGGAATCACGTTTGGATTTATTGTCACCGGACTCATCATGCAGTTTCTGACTCCGGATCCGAACGAGCATTCCACGGAAGAAATCATCCGTTCCTACCACGAGCATGAAGGCAGGGTGGATGTCCGTTTCTTCGTGCCGAAGTTGATTGCGGCGATCACTACGGTCGGATTTGGCGGCAGCGCCGCGCTGGAAGGGCCCAGCATTTATGGTGGAGCGGCGATTGGGTCCTGGCTTTGGACGAAGCTTCGGCGTTTGCGTTTGAGTGATCGCGACCGGCGCATCATGTTGATTTGCGGCGCCGCCGCCGGTATGTCCGCAGTTTTTCGTGCGCCGCTCACCGGCATCGTGTTCGCGCTCGAGATGCCATACCGGGATGATCTGGCGCATGAGGCTTTGGTTCCATCGCTGATCGCTTCGGTGGTTTCTTTTGTCACGCTGAGTTCGTTTCTGGGTGCTACGCCTCTGTTCAATTTTAGCGGCTCCACGACATTCGAACGCCATGACCTTTACTGGAGCGCACTGCTGGGCTTGATTGTGGGTTTGGTGGCCATGGTGTTTGTTATCACCTTCCGGAGGGCCCGCACGTTTCTTGTAGGGTGGGCGGTTCCGCATTGGTTGAAGCTCGCCATTGGTGGATTGTTGACGGGACTTTGCGGGCTTCTTTTCCTGCATATCTATCCAGGCAATCTCGTGCCCATTGGTCCTAACTATGAAGCGGTAGGAGATATCTTGGGCTCGCAGCACGGCACTGCACAGCTGGTGGTTTTCAGTGTGCTGAAGCTGGGCGCGACTCTTTTTACGCTGGCTGCGGGAGGAGTGAGCGCTATGTTTGTCCCATTATTTCTAACTGGCGGAAGTATAGGGACCGCATTTGCTCAATCCGTCGTGCACAGTTCCACCGTCGATCTCTACGCCGCCGTTGGCATGGCTTCCTTCATCGCCGCCGGCTATAAGACTCCACTGGCTGCGGTTGTATTTGTGGCCGAAGCGACCGGGGGTCACGCCTTTATCATTCCCGCCCTCATTGGAGCGGCGGTGGCTTATGCGGCTTCCGGGGACGCCTCGGCTTCCGGGGACCAGCGTCTGCATGAAGGCGAAAAAGTGAGGGAATTGTGAGAATCGATAAATCGAATTCTCGATATTCGTATTCCGCGTCAAACTGACACTTGTACTGTGTCATTCGACTGCAGCGGCACCAGCATTAGTATTGCCAACCGCCTCCCGGTTTCAGTATCCTTCCGCAATCCTCAGAATCAAGGGCATTCTGCGCAGGAAACGTGTATCTATGGCGATGACTAAACCCAAACGATCACGGCTGTGTCTGCGTAGCTCATTCGTGCGTACGGGCGCACCAAACGGCAGCACGAAACTTTTGTGTCGTCGGTCTCCTTTTCTGTCCGTCAAATACCCGATTCAGCCATAGCGAACGATTCGATTCTCGAACTCAGGGGGAGAGGTAATGCCGAAACTTCAAAGCAGGTTGATCTGGATCAGTTTTCTGGCGAGTGCGTTTATGGCTCAGGCCTTCGCTCAGGGCGGCGCGACGGGAGCGATCACGGGCACGATTCAAGATCCCAGCGGCGCAGTCGTGGCCGGCGCTGAAGTTCGCATTACCAATCAGGAGACTGGCGTGCTGGAACGCAGCGTCACTTCCGGCGCTGATGGCTCGTTTACCGCCCCGCTGCTGCCGGCCGGGGAGTATACGGTGAACGTCCATGGAGCGGGTTTTGCCGAAGCGTCTTTCCGGAACATTGAGGTGCGCGTAACGGAGACGACGCGGCTGATCGCGAAACTCAAGACTCAAGCAGTGCAGCAACAGGTGGAAGTGCAGGCACTGGTGCAGGAGGTAGATACCACAGATGCCACGACCGGGCAGGCTATTGAATCAAGCACCATCAAGAACCTGCCGCTGGCCACGCAGAATTTTCAACAGTTGCTGACGCTCTCGAGCGGGGCGCAGGGCGAACTGAACGCTGCCTCGCAATTGGGGCGCGGCAATGTTCGCATCGAAGTGAATGGCCAGCGCGAAGACAACAACAATTATCAGATCGAAGGCATCAGCGCCACTGATTACAACGTTGCGGAACTGACCACTACCCCACTGCCTAATCCTGCGGTGATTCAAGAGTTCAAGGTTCAGACTTCCTTATATGACGCCTCTCAGGGCCGCAACGGCGGGGGCGACATCAATGCCATTCTGAAAACCGGAACCAACACATTTCACGGCGAGGCTTACGAATTCTTCCGCAATACTGTCCTGGACGCTAACGACTATTTTCTGAACGGAGCCGGCGAGGCGCGACCCGTGATTCAACAGAACATTTTCGGCGGCGATCTGGGCGGGCCGATCGGCACCGGCGGAAAACTCGGTTTCTTTTTCTTCAATTATTCGGGAACCCGCCAGCGCAGCGGCGATTCCCCGGGAACCATCATTAGCACGCTTATCCCGTATATTCCTGCTGCGGATCGTGTTCCTTCCGGCTACGCCCAGCTGCAATCCGCTTTTAACCTGACCAGCGTTGATCCGGTTGCCGCGTCACTGATCGCCTTTCGAAGCAACCAGTTTGGTTCGGCTGCCAATGGATATCTCTACCCCTTGCCCAATGTTGCTGCTGGAACCACCGCTGGCACCGTCGTTCCATTCACCACCAGCATTCCCGGCAGCTATACCGACAACCAGTTCACTGCGACCTGGGATCGTGAGTTCCGCAACTCGAGGGACAAGCTATCTGCGCAATTCTTCTTTCAGAATTTTCAGTCGAACGTGCCATTTGGCGCAGGCGGTCTGACGGCCTCTCTCGGCGGCAGCATTAGCAGTGGGGACCTCAACTTTCCCTATCAGCTTCCGGTCAGAGATCGAGTGTTTTCGCTTACCGAGACTCACGTATTTTCGCCCACTCTGGTGAACGAATTCCGGCTTGGTTTTATCCGCATCAACAATAGCGACATTAACGTTCCGCCGGTTACGGCGAGTCAGGCTGGCATTGATCGCCCCACAAACAATCTGACGGACAGCATTTACAAATTTACTTTCGTCAGTTCGGGATTCCAATTTGGACCTACGCCACAGGCCAACCAATATCAAGCGCAGAATAACTTCAATTTTATAGATACGCTGGGCTGGGTTCGAGGAAAACACAATTTGCGCTTCGGCGGCGAGTTTACGCCGGTCGCTCTGAATAAGCAGTTCCCGCAGGTGTTCAATGGACAGCTTTATTTTGGCAATTCAACAAACACCACGCTTCCGGGATGCACTCCAGCGGCCCCCTGCTCCGTCAGCGATGTCGGCAATTTTCTGCAAGGCTCTCCCGAATTCAGCTTTGGCGGAGGTGGCGTTTACCGCCACAACTACCGCCAGAAAAATTCCGCTGTATTCGTGCAGGATGACTGGAAGGCCACGCAGAACCTGACGCTGAATCTGGGCCTCCGCACCGAGTTCTTTGGCGCATGGACCGACAACGCCTGCCACATCGGCAACATGGAATCAGACCTGACTAAGTCGGGACAGTATCCATTCGTCTATCCCAAGTGCGTGGACAAGCTGGGTGTTCCCGGCCTGACCGGGAACGCAGCCGGATCGACTTTTAATAATAGCGTTTCCACCGGAATCGGCCCGCGTGTGGGCTTCGCTTACGACCTGTTCGGACATCACAATACAACGGTGCGCGGTGGGTACGGAATCTTCTATGTGCGGGAAGACGTAGGAGCCGTGGATCAGCTTAGCTTCCAGTCGCCCTTCATCCCGATTGTATTTTTCGGGCAGACTCCCGGATTCACCATGTCCGATTTCTTTACCGGGACGCCGGCTACCAATTCCAACGCGGTGCCTGCAGCCGGACAATTGTCGGGCGCATGGCTGCCATGCCTGGCGCATCTCATCAGCTTCACTCCCAATAGCCCGACCGGACAGGATGGTAGCTATGCCTGCACGGGTGGACCGGGAGTAAATTCCACTCAGAATTTATTTGTGCTGGAAGTCCCTCGGCACTTTGTGGTGCCGAACACTCAGCAATGGAACCTTGACGGTGCAGCGCGATCTGGGCCGGAAGTGGGTGCTGGAAGTTGGCTATGTAGGCACCAAGGGGACGCACTTGCGTGAGACTCGCGACGCGATTCAGTCTGTCAACGCCACCCCAGCACATCCCTTCACGGTGACCGATGTCAACGGCCACAGTTATCAGATCACCGATAATACTTTTTCCAACGCGATCGCTCGCACCCCTACGCCGGGATTGAACGGCTATTCGGGCTATCAGATTTTCGCCAACGACGCCTATTCCATCTATCACTCGCTGCAAGCCACAGTTTCACGGCGGTGGGACCGCGGATATATTCAGGCAGCCTACACGTTCTCTAAAAATATTGATGCAACCTCAACCGGAAACACGGCGAATAATACGGCTTTCAACGACGAGAGCACGATCGACGCCTCGCGGGGAATTTCGGACTTCAATCGTCCACAGGTGTTGAAGATCAGTTACGTTTACGATCTGCCATTCTTCGCTCATGCTACGGGCTTTAGACGGGCGGTTCTGGCCCAGTGGTCAGTGAGCGGCGTTTCCAGCTTCCAATCTTCGTTGCCCTTTTCAGTTCTGGATTCGAACGGCGGCAATGCCTTCCTGGGAGCCGGCACCTCGCCGGTGAGCGCGAGTCTCGCCCCCGGCGCGAGCATCTCCAGCGGCACCAGCTCTGGGAGCGTTACGCAGCGGCTTAATGGATGGCTGAATCCGGCTGCGTTCACGACCGCCCCCTTGCTTTATCCTTCGCAGTGCGCAACCGATTCCAACTACTGCACCACGGGCTTCGGAGATCTGGGCCGCAACATTTATCGTGGGCCATTCCAACAGAACTGGGATTTTTCTCTGATCAAACGCTTTAGACTTACCGAGCGCCAGGACCTGCGCTTCGCCGCTGATTTCTTTAACCTGTGGAATCATCCGAACTTCGGCACGCCGTTGGTGACGGATTACGAACAATATCTCGCCTGGGCGGGTTCCGGACAGAGTGGTCCCGACCCGTTTGGCCGGATCGTGAGCACCACGGGAACGCCGCGGTTGATTCAGTTCTCGTTGCGCTGGACATTCTGACTGGGAAACTAAAGACAGTGGGCCGGGAAACTCGTTTTCCCGGCCCATCATTTTTGTCAGAAGTTATGAGAATCTACTGACGTTTTTCAGCCTCTACTATCAGAGGACGCAAAGCGTCCACCGAGAACCCCAGCGAGCCGCCCGAGAATCCGTCGATGTATGCGGAGTTCACTCCAATCACTTCTGCATTGGAATTGAACACGGGGCCGCCGCTGCCGCCGTGCGCCGTGGGCGCATCGTAGATCAGCTTTTCTCCCACCACATCGCCCAGGTGGCCGCACGTGGTTGAAGGGCGAATCAGCGAAAGAGCGGCTAATTCGCTGGCCGCCGTGATGTCGTTGTGCCGGTAGGCTAGCCGTTCATAAATTCCACTGGGCGACTTGGCCACCATGCCCGCAATGCCCATGGGATAGCCGATTACCGTAACGAGTTCCCCGGGCAATGCGATGCCCTTGGCCAGCGGTAGGACGGCGAGTCCGCGCACTGAATTCTTATCTTCGATTCTTAACACGGCCAGATCGCCTGTGGACGATACCGCGCCTGGAAGTAAGCTGACTGGCGTCGTCGAATTGGGAAAGAAAACAATTAGACTTTCGAGCATGGCGGTTGCGCCGCGATTGATCAGAGCCTCGGCTTCGGTGTCGCCATACCACGGCTCGGCGACATGCCGATTGGTCGCGAGCAATCCATCCCCCACCAGAAATCCCGTGCCGGAAACCCTCGCCCGGATCGCGGCTGGCTGATTCACGAAACCAATCTGGTATACGCCGTAAATGTAGCCAATGGAGTTCCGATAGCGGCTAAGCACGAGGGCGGGCATACCCTGTTCTTTTTCGAGTTCCGCCACTTGCTGGGTGAGGGTATGTACCTGCTTTTGCAGATCGTCCGGCTGAGGATTCTGAGCCGTAGCAGGCGAATAGTAGTGGAACATGGCCACTGCGCCGATCAGCAGCACCGCCCCGAGGACAGCCTGAATGGCCTGCTGCCAGCACTCGGTAACTTCACTTGACCCCTGTGGACTCTCTGGTTCGGACATGGATGCGGAAAACGCCCGTGCTTGCAGCCGTGCGCCGGGGAGGAGCGCAGGCGAACTGAAAGCCAGGGAGTGCCATCTTCCCTTGCCGGGCGAGTCATTTCCACGGTACGGAAGGCGATGTACGGGGGATATTGCTGGCTTACCAGGGATGGCAAGACAGAGCGGCCGAACCTTTAGAAAGCCAGATTAAGGCTTCCCGACGCCCAGGCGCTTGGCCATTTCGTCGTAGAGGAAGCCTTCTCCCGGAACATAAGGCTGCACCCATTCTCCGTTGATCACGAATTGAGGAATGGCGCGTTTACCCGTATGCTTGACGATTTCATCCACCGCACCGGGCGTGGTTTCGACGTCCACTTCTTTATAAGCGACATTGTGCTTGGCCAGAAAACGCTTGGCCTCGCGGCAATCCGGACACCAGGCGGCAGAATAAACAGTTAGGTCCATAGATTCTTACAGGTGCTTTAAGAGACTCGGTTCCAATCTCTTGCTTCTTTATCCTACACGTGCTCAAGCTGCGGCAGGGTGCGTTCGTTTACGACGTTGCCGGTGTTCAGCGTGGAGGCCGGTTCGAACAGCAGAATCCAGCATTCTTCTTTCGCAACCGGACGATGCTCTACTCCCCGCGGAACAACAATGAATTCGCCCTCCTCGATCCACTCGTGGCGGTCGCGGAACTCCATGCGAAAGCGGCCTTTCACCACCAGGAACATCTCATCTTCATGCTCGTGGTGGTGAAAGACGAATTCGCCTTTCAGTTTGTCAAACTTTACAAGTTGGCCGTTTAATTCGGCGGCGATGTAGGGCTTCCAGTATTCAGAAATCTTGGCGAACTTTTCGGCGATGTTGACTTTGTGCATAATGCACTTCCTTCCCAGGCCAAACCTGCTTATTGCCCTATACAAGTTTAAAGCTGACCTGTGCCACCATCAACATTCAAGTCTACGCCGGTGATGTAGGAAGCCTCGTTGCTGGCGAGAAACAGAACGGCATGCGCGACCTCCTCGGGAGTGCCGAAGCGCTTCATGGGAACGCGCGCCTTGACGCCCGCCGCAAAATCATCTTGCGCTGCCTGCGGCATTCCGGCTTTTTCCAGAATCGGAGTTTCGATTGGGCCAGGACTGACAACATTCACCCGAATGCCACGGTCCACCAACTCCCCGGCGAAAGTTCGGGCCAGCGAACGCACTGCCGCCTTGGTGGCGGAGTAAATGCTGGTTCCCGGATAACCTTTTGTGCCAACGACGGAGGCATTCAACACGATTCCGGCATTGTCGTTCAGATGTGGGAGCGCCTTCTGCACGGTAAAGTACAAGCCCTTCACGTTGATGCCAAACAGTTCATCGAACAGCGGCTCGCCGCTGTCGGCTGCCGGAGAGAACTTGGCGACGCCTGCGTTCGCAAAGAGAGCGTCGATCTTGCCGAACTTCCGGGTAGCTTGCGTAAATAACTTATCGATATCTGCGACATTGGAAACGTCGGCCTTCACCGCCAGGGTGTCTGCTCCGATTGCTTTGACTGCTTCATCCAGGGTTTTCTGATCCCTCCCGGAGATGGCGACCTTCGCTCCCTCCTCGTGAAACAATTTCGCAGTGGCCAAGCCGATGCCGCTATTGCCGCCTGTGATTACAACTGACTTGCCTGCAAATCTTTTTGCCATAAAGGCCTCCCGTAATAATTATTGTTCCGGTCACTCCGTGACCGTGTCTTTAGTTGTATACTTTGATGAACGTCAAACTAAGCAGGTTTCAGTTTATTCGGACTACAGAGGCCAAATTAAAGGTTTATATGGAAAGTCGAGATTTAGTTCGAGTCGCGAAAGCGTTGAGCGATCCTACCCGGCTTCGAATTTTCGAAGAAATTTCGGCATCCGAAGAGATGTTCTGCAAGCAGATCGTTGAGAAATACCGGCTTACGCCGGGCACGATTTCGCATCACCTGAAGATTCTGGCGGATGCGAATCTGATCGAGACGCGGCGTGAAGGGCAGTTCATGTATCTCAAGTCACGGCCGGAAACGATTCGCGAATACGCAAAAGCGTTAGCAAAAACAGTGGGAAAAACAAAAGCCGCCAGCTCTCGCTGACGGCCTTTTAATTGATGTTCGCCTCTTAGCTGTTCTCGTACAGCAGAACGCCCTCGGTTTTCTCGGCGTCCACCGGACGGTAGAACAGCTTGTTGTCCTCGAGGAAAACCTCGATAAATGCCGGACGCGTGGTGATTGTTCCCTGGATCAGCGCTTCCGACAGCGGGTCTTCGATGTATTTTTGCAGAGCCCTGCGCAGCGGGCGAGCGCCGTAGGAGCGATCCGTCAACGTCTGACTGAGTATCCACTTCTTGGCTTCATCCGCCACTGTTACGGTGATCGATTTCTGCGCCAGGTTCTGGTTGAGTTGCGTGACCATGAGTTCAAGAATCTGAATCAGATCGGCTTCGCTCAGAGCCAGGAACAGAATGATTTCGTCGAGCCGGTTCAGGAATTCTGGGTTGAAGGTACGCTTCACTTCGCCCTTCACCAGTTCCTCGACCTTTCCCGAAACCTGATCCTCCGCAGTCGACTGGAAACCGAAGCCCTCGCGCTTCTGCAAGTGCCGGGCTCCAATGTTCGAAGTCATGATCAGAATCGTGTTCTTGAAATCGACCGTGTTTCCCAGTCCGTCAGTCAACTGGCCATCTTCAAAAACCTGCAACAGGATGTTGAACACATCCGGATGCGCCTTTTCGATTTCATCAAGCAGCACGACTGAATACGGCGCCCGCTTCACCCGCTCTGTAAGCTGGCCACCCTCTTCATAGCCCACATATCCCGGAGGCGAGCCGATCAGCTTCGAGACGGAATGCTTTTCCATGAACTCCGACATGTCAAAACGGACCAGAGCTTTTTCCGTCCCGAACATGAACTGGGCCAGGGTGCGTGCAACTTCGGTCTTGCCTACGCCAGTTGGGCCCAGGAACAGGAATGAGCCAATCGGACGGTTCGGACTCTTCAAACCGGCGCGCGAACGCCGGATCGCCCGGGCCAGCGCGCTGATCGACTTATCCTGCGAAATGATCCGCTTGTGCAGCTCTTCTTCGATGCGCAGCAACTTCTGCGTCTCTTCTTCCTTGATCGAAGTGATGGGAACGCCGGTCCAGCGTGAAACGACATCTTCGATATCTTCGCGGCCAACAACGCCGGTAGAGGATTCGTCAAGATGATATTTCTCGCGCAGAGCGCGCAGGTTCTCGCGCTCCTTGCGTTCCTCGTCCGAGTAAAAGCGCGCCTTCTCGAACTCGTGGTTCGCGATGGCGTTCTCCATGCGGTGCACGATGAACTTGATCCGCTTCTGCACTTCAGTGATTTCTTCCGGCTGCGACGTCTGGCGCAGCTTGACGCGCGCGCCGGCTTCGTCCACGAGATCGATCGCCTTGTCCGGCAGGAAGCGATCCGGAATATAGCGATTCGAGTGGGAAACCGCGAAGTTGATCGCGTCGTCGGTGTAGGTGACGGCGTGGAACTTCTCGTACCGATCTTTAATGCCGAACAGAACTTTGATGGCATCGGCCTCGTTCGGCGGCGGAACTTTCACCGCCTGGAAACGGCGCTCGAGCGAGCGATCCTTCTCGATGGACTTGCGATATTCTCCCGGCGTGGTGGCGCCAATGCATTGAATCTCGCCGCGCGAAAGAGCTGGCTTCAAGATGTTCGCGGCGTCGAGTGAACCTTCCGCCGATCCCGCGCCCACCAGAGTGTGCAGTTCGTCGATAAAGATGATGGAATTCTGCGACTCCATCAGCTCTTTCATAATCGTCTTCAGCCGCTCTTCAAACTGGCCACGATATTTCGTTCCGGCGACGATCAAGGAAAGATCGAGAGCCAGAATTCTTTTATCGGCGAGGAACGAGGGAACTTCGCCGTCTGCAATCCGCTGCGCCAAGCCTTCGACAATGGCGGTTTTCCCGACGCCCGGCTCGCCAATCAGTACCGGATTGTTTTTGGTGCGCCGGCACAGAATCTGCACCACGCGTTCCAGTTCTCCGTCACGGCCGACTAAAGGATCAAGCTGGCTGTCCATTGCCGCCTGAGTAAGATCGCGGGAGAATTCGCTCAACAGCGAAGACTCGCGCTGCCGTTGTGGCTGAGCTTTCTCCTGGCTGGTTCGGGCTAATTCTTCCCGAATCGTAGCCAGCCGCAGACCGCGCTCATGCAGGATTTCCGCCGCAAAACACTTTTCCTCGCGCAACAGTCCGAGCAGAAGATGTTCGGTTCCAATATGCCGGTGCGACAGCCGCTCTGCTTCTTCGGCGGCGTAGGCCAACACGCGCTTGCACTCATTGCTGAGAGGAAGATCCACCGAAGTCGAGACCTTCTCCCGAATGGTGGTGTGGCCTTCAATTTGTTTGCGAATGGACTCAACCGAGGCGTGCGAACGCAGGAATCGATTGGTCAGGGCTTTGTCTTCGCGCAGGAGCCCCAGCAGCAGATGCTCCGTCTCAATATAAGGAGACCCGAACTGGCTCGCTTCGTAGCGCGCGAAAAAGATGACGCGCCTGGCTTTCTCCGTATAACGTTCAAACATAATGCCCTTCCCCCTGTGCTTCCGGCCGAGAAGGCAATTGCCTGCTCAAACCTACCGAAACCCTGGCCCGTTAATGTTCTTTACTTGCATCTGGTCTTCCGTCTTCACATTATGCAGTCAAACGGCCACCAAACCCAAGCGGAGAAACGTTATTGTAATGTTACCGAAGGAACCTGTTGAAAATCCCTCGATTTACCGATAGTTCAATTTCTTGCACTTTGTCTAACTAATCCTTCGCATTCCACCGTTCAAACCGTCGCTTACCCCGGTAAAGAATCCGGGGCAATTTCTTCAACCCGTCCACGCTGCAGCCGCAGCACGCGATGGCAGCGCCGCGCAAATGCCAGGTTGTGGGTTGCAATCAGAGAGGTGAGTTGGTGCTCGCGATGCAATCGCGCGATCAGTTCGAAAACTGCTTCCGCCGTCTGCCCATCAAGGTCGCCAGTAGGCTCGTCCGCCAGCAACAACTTAGGACCGCTAATGAGCGCCCGAGCCAGAGCCACGCGTTGTTGCTCGCCGCCAGAAAGCTCTCCCGAGCGGTGATGCGCGCGTTGCTCCAATCCGACTTCGCGCAACCAGCGCGAAGCCTCGGGAGCGGCCTGCGACCAACTAAGCCCTCGCACCAACAAGGGCATAGCGACATTCTCTGCAGCGGTAAATTCCGGCAGCAGATAATGAAACTGCCAGACAAATCCGGCTTCGCGATTGCGAAACTCGGATGCTTCGTCCGCGGACAGAGAATTCAGCTTCAATTCGGCGCAGTATACGTCACCTGCGGAAGCGTGATCAAGAGCGCTGAGGATGTGCAACAAGGTACTCTTCCCCGCTCCCGACTCGCCCACAATGGCCAGCATCTCGCCTCTCTCCACCTCAAACGATAGATTCTCAAAGAGCACCAGTTCCGATTCGCCGGACCGGAAAACCTTCTTTAATCCTTGCACTCTCAGCAGCGCTTCCTGTTTCGCCGCCTCAATCCTTAGATGCACTCTGCCCTCACTCGGGTCCATCCCGTCGCGGCCCTAGGAGTCCCCGGGCGGAAACAGTAGAACTCGGCCATCTTCTCATAGTCAGCTCCGGCTCGACATGGCCCATTCGAACCATCGCTGACAAGGTCCATAGAGCTTTGATGCAGCCGAGGTCTCTTCTCAGGGGCGTCTGTTGAAACTTTACCCGGCCTTTCCGGGGAGGGATGTGACAACCGTCACTGCCGAACGGCCAATCGCTACGCCTCGACCTTGACCTCGCTGCCGGCCAGCCTGGGCAGAGACTGCGAGTAAGGTTCGCGGGCGATGCCTTTCTCTGTGACTATAGCGCTTATGTACTTTGCCGGGGTGACATCAAATGCTGGATTTTCAATGGATACGCCATCGGGAGTCATCTGCTTCCCAGCGATGTGAGTGACTTCCCTGGCATTACGCTGCTCGATGGGAATACTGTCGCCGGTAGCGCAGGCAAGGTCGACGGTCGAAATTGGAGCGGCCACGTAGAACGGGATTCCATTTTCTTTGGCTAGAACGGCGACGCTGTAAGTGCCAATCTTGTTGGCAACGTCTCCATTGGCGGCGATGCGGTCAGCGCCGACGACAATGGCTCCGATCTTGCCCTGTCTCATCATGGATCCCGCCATGTTGTCGGAAATCACTGTGGTCGGGATGCCGTCTTTCATTAACTCCCACGCCGTCAGCCGCGATCCTTGCAGAAATGGCCGGGTTTCATCGGCATAGACGTGGATTTTTTTGCCTTGCTCGACTGCGGCACGGATGACTCCCAGAGCGGTTCCATAACCGGCAGTGGCCAACGCTCCAGCGTTGCAATGTGTGAGGATGCCGCCTTCGCTGGGCATCAGCGTGGCCCCGTGGCGGCCCATGGCCTGGTTCGCGGCGATATCCTCGGCGTGCATCCGTTTCGATTCTTCGACCAACTCCTGCTTGATCTGGGCGATGGGGCGAATGCGCAGGCGTTCGAACTTCTGCTGCATCCGGCGGATGGCCCAGAAAAGATTGACCGCCGTTGGACGGGTTTTGCCCATGTTGTCGCAGATCTGATCTAAATCGCGCTTCAGATCGCCGACGGTCTCAGCTTTCGAGTCCTTGGCGCCGAGCGCAATTCCCATTGCGGCCGCCACGCCTATGGCGGGGGCTCCCCTGACGATCATGGTGCGGATGGCGTCAGCCACCTGCTCATGAGTTTTGCAGACGACATAAGTTTCTTCGGTGGGCAGCTTCGTCTGATCGATGAAGCGTACGCCTTTGTCGGTCCATTCGAGAGTTTGAATCATGAAAGAGTTGTCAAGGTCCTGATCAATTTTTGTGAGTCTCGCAGAGATTTCGAGGGTTGTTCGTCACCGCCGCGTGGCCGCAGATTTCGCACGCGGCGCCCAAGGCAAAGATGGAAGGCTGAGTGTCGTCGGTCTGTCGGATGTGCTCGGCGCGCACATCACTCGCAGTGAAAATCGATACGAATGGGGCCTGAGCCGCTGCCGTCTCGACGTTTGGTCTTCCCTTAGCCTCTTCGCGCTCGACCAGGCACATGACGCCGACAACCTTGAATCCAAATTCGCGCGCTGCCTCAATGGCCTGTACCGTGGAAGCGCCGGTCGTACAAACGTCATCGACGATCACCACACGGGCGCCTTTCTCGCGGAAGCCTTCAATACGCTGGCCTGTACCGTGCTGCTTTTCAGCTTTGCGCACCAGAAATCCCTGCAGTTCGCCGCTCACTACGGAGACTGCCACCACAATGGGGTCGGCGCCCATGGTCAGTCCACCAACGGCTTGCGACTTCCATCCCCGCTGTCGGATCTCGTCGAAGAATACTTGCCCGGTCAGGCGCGCGCCCTTGGCATCGAGGGTGGTGGTGCGGCAATCGATATAGTAGTCGCTGGTGCCGCCGGAAGAGAGCTTGAACTCACCCAAACGGAAAGATTTGTAAGCGAGAAGGCTGAGTAGATGCTGGCGCAGAGAATCCATCAAATTCTACGATACCACGGAGAATCGGCCTTCGGCGCGGGCCTGCGCCGGCCTGAGACTTGCGCTCCGGAACCGGCGACCATGGTAACCTGAATTTAACTGCATCACTTCTATGGTCACAATGAAGTTTCGAGGTCTGATTTTGCACAGCGCGCAAAAGTTTTGCTTCCTTCTTCTTACCGCCTTTCTTCTTTCCAACTTCAGCGGATCCGGTCTGGTTCGGACAGCATTTGCCGAGGGCACACGCACCTGGGAGCAATCAAAATTCGACGAACTGATCAAAGGTACCGCCACCGGCGTGGCTATTCGCAGCGGCGGTGGCCTGGAACTGGCGCCTACGTTTAAGAGCCTTTATGCCACCCCTTCCACTTACATCTGGGCGATCGCCGCTGACGATGCAGGCAACGTATATGCAGCGGCGGGCGCGCCAGCCCGAGTGTATCGCATCACACCGGATGGCAAAGCCACCATCATTTTTGAACCCAAGGAACTGCAAGTGCAAACTCTGCAGATTGGACCAGCCGGGACGATCTATGCGGCTACCGCCCCGGATGGCAAGGTTTACAAGATCGAGCACAAGCGCGACTCCAGAACTGGGAGAACGGAAGCATCCCAGGCAGCAGCCTCCGACAATGACGCCTCAAAGCTCGGCGTGGATACCTCGTGGAGTTCATCCGTCTATTTCGAGCCGGGCACGAAATATATCTGGGACCTGGCTCTGGATAAGTCCGGAAACTTGTACGTTGCTACCGGCGATCACGGAGAAATATTCCGGGTTACGCCCAAAGGCGAACATTCTGTTTTTTTCAAAAGCGATGAAACCCACATTCGAGTGCTGGCATTCGACGCGCAACAGAATTTGATCGCGGGCTCCGACGGCAGCGGTCTGATCTACCGCATCTCTCCCTCGGGTGAGGGCTTCGTGCTCTACAGTGCTCCCAAGAAGGAGATCACAGCCCTGGCGCTGGACCGAGCGGGAAATATCTACGCGGCAGCAGTCGGCGAAAAGCGGGGCGGAAGCGGAGCCAGTTCTTCGGGCATGGCCGCTCTTCTGTCGATGGCTCCGGGTACGCCCGGGGCCGGTGCGCCCCAAGTTCCGGGCATGACAATCACGACAATGCCGGCTGCGCCCGCGATCACCGGGCCATTTCCATTTCCGGGCGGCGGATCGAATGGCGGATCCGATGTTTACCGTATCGCTCCAGATGGTTCGCCCACTCGCCTGTGGACATCTCACGAAGATATCGTTTACGCGCTGGCCTTCGATTCTCAGGAGCACTTGCTGGCCGGCACCGGAAATCGTGGCCACGTCTTTGCCATTACCGGGCTGGACGATTTTTCTGACCTGCTCAAAGCTGCCGCCTCACAGGTAACGGCTTTCGCTAAGGCGCCGGGCGGCGGAATCTACGCCGCAACCAGCAATCTGGGAAAGGTATTTGTGCTGGGTCCGGGCCCTGAACCCCAGGGCACCTACGAGAGCGACGTTTTTGATGCCAGGATTTTTTCGCGCTGGGGACGCGTTGAGTTTCGTGGTGTTGGCAACGTCGATCTCTTCGCCCGCAGCGGCAACGTAGATAATCCTGACCGCAACTGGAGCCCCTGGAAAAAAGTCGACCTGGGGAAGGACGACGAGACAGGGATTCCCGCTGCACGTTATGCACAATGGAAAGCTGTATTACATACAGGCAGCCCCGCGCCGCTAGTAGACAGCGTGGCTCTCAATTATCTACCGAAGAATGTGGCGCCGGTGATTGACGACGTGAGTGTGCAGGTTGGCGTGAAGTATCAGCCGCTGCCCAGAATTTCGGGCGCCAGCCTAAGCTCGGATTCCTCGAGCTCGTCGGGATCACATTTCGAAACTCCCACTCCGAGTTCCCATGATCGCGATTCCATCGGGGTCAAGTGGAACGTGCATGATGAGAACGATGACCAGCTTGTTTACTCCATCTACTACCGCGGCGACGGCCAGAAGCGTTGGTTGCTGCTGAAGGACAATATCACTGACAAGGCATACTCCTTCGATGCCAGCCTGTTACCGGATGGCGGCTACGTAGTTAAGGTGGTAGCATCCGATGCTCCGTCACACTCGCCCGGCGAAGCCTTGACCGCCTCCAAAGAGAGCCGCCGCTTCGAGGTGGATACGACGCCACCGCGTATTGAGAATTTGTCCGCGACTGCAGAAGGCGATCAGATTCACGTCACCTTCCGCGCGGTGGATGGGTTTTCTCCCATCAAACGCGCCGAATACTCTGTGGATGCCGGCGAGTGGAAGTATGTGGAACCGGTCGGTCAGCTCTCCGATGCGAAGACGGAAAATTATGACTTCAAGGCTGCGCCCGAGGCTACGAAAGATGTCGCCGCCTTTTCAGAGCATGTAGTCGTGGTCCGCGTTTACGACCGGTACGACAACATGGGCGCCGCTAAAACCGTGATTCAGGGTAAGTAAAGTTGCTGGACTCGACGGATGTCCATGAATTAGCGTTCACGTCAGACCTTCGCCTTCTTCTCTATCGGTTTCGGCGAGAGCAGTTTTTAAGGTGTCGAGCGATCGCAAACGTCGCAGATCAGGGAATATCCAGGCCCAAAGGGCAATCACCAGCAAAGTGCCAAACCCTCCCAGCACCACGGCCGGGACGGTTCCAAACCACTGCGCGGTCAATCCAGATTCGAACTGCCCCAGTTCGTTGGATGTACCGATAAAGACCATGTCCACGGCCATCACGCGCCCGCGCATTTCATCGGGCGTTCGCAACTGCACCAGGGTGGCACGGATGATCACGCTGATCATATCCGCCGCGCCGAGACAGATCAGTGCAATCAGTGATAACGCCAGGCTGCTCGAGACGCCAAAAAGAATCGTGCAGATGCCAAAGACGGCCACCGACCACAACAACAGAGGGCCCGCTCGCCCTCGAAGCGGCCAGTGCGCGAGTGCGATGGCCATCACAGCAGCGCCCACTCCGGGAGCGGTCCTTAACAAACCCAATCCCCATGGACCAGTGTGCAGAATTTCGCGCGCGTAAACGGGCAGCAGCGCGACCGCACCGCCTAGAAGCACAGCGAACAGATCAAGCGAGATCGCGCCCAGGATTAACTTTTCACGCCAGATGAAGTGCAATCCGGCAAACACCGTTCTTAACGTCATGGGCTCGCGACGGCGGGCCTGAGCCCGCGTTTTGATGCGGAACGCGGACACCAACGCGCCTAAGGCAGTGATCATGGCTACGGCATAAACTGCTGATGGCCCACGAAACGCGGCATACAAGACGCCACCGAGAGAGGGCCCGATAATTGTCGCAGCCTGAAATGTCGTGGCATTCCAGGCGACGGCATTCGAAAAATGTTCTTCGGGAACCAATTGCGGCAAAATCGAGCGGCTCGCGGTTCCGTTGAATGAGCGCACGACGCCCAGCAAAATAAGCACCAGATAG
Source organism: uncultured Acidobacteriaceae bacterium (assembly GCA_963817305.1). Lineage (GTDB taxonomy): Bacteria > Acidobacteriota > Terriglobia > Terriglobales > Acidobacteriaceae > Sulfotelmatobacter. Next base: position 318,615 of record CAWFOD010000004.1, read on the forward strand.
ATCGGCAGCACCGCGTGCGTGCTGCCCATCGCTAAAGCCAGCAGAAGGCCCGAGCAAATCGCATATCCCGCATAGCAAGTTCCAAGAACCTTGCGCCGATCAAAGCGGTCGGAGGCGTGACCGGAAACAAGAAATAACAGAATGCCCGGGAGAAATTGCGCTAGCCCCACAAGGCCAAGGTCGAGGGCGCGCTTGGTGATGTCATAGACCTGCCATCCTACGGCGACCGCCTGCATCTCGACCGCGCTAACGATCAGAAAACGCGCAATTTCGAATAGTAAGAAGTCAGGATGCGTGAATGCTATGCGTCCAGCTCTGGAGTCTGTGGAGGGCGGCATCGATTTCGATGTGATGTTCTAATGTGCCATAGAACGATAGCACTTGCATGATCGGTGGCCCGCAGGGCGCTAGAATCTATTTGTGCTCCTATTGTTGCGAAACGTCGCGTGGATCGCTTGTGTGATCTATTCCACGATCCCAGCATTTTGGCTGCTGATTCATGCGCGAGCAGATTTTTGGCGCTCCCGAAAACGGTCTCCTTATAGGATTCTCCTGCCCACGTGGATCGCGATGTGGGCGGCTTGTGCCGTTATCACTGCCCCATGGCATGGCGTACTGTTTTATGAACAGCGCTGGATGTGGATTCCGGCGATCGGATTGTTTGCCACGGGACTGGTTCTCTACAAGCTGTCTCGCAACCAATTCACTCTGGCGCAATTGGGCGGACTTCCTGAAGTGCTCCGCGGACAAAACCAGCAACGCCTCGCCACCACCGGCGTTCGCGCTTACGTGCGCCATCCTGTTTACCTGGGCCATCTCTGTGAAATGCTGGCCTGGAGCGTGGGTACGGGATTGGCGGTCTGCTGGGGGCTGACGGCAGTTGCAGCCGCCACCGGCGCACTCATGATCGAGTTGGAAGACAGAGAACTGGAGAAAAGATTCGGAGAGAAATATCGTCAATATCGATCGACCGTACCCTCGGTGCTGCCGAAAATAACAATATGATTTTGCCGGCGCGCGGTTTTTACACTGCGCCCTCTGCGGGTGCTCTCAGTGGCCTCTGCGTTGAAGCTTTTAAATGTGGAACTCCGCGCACACAAAGCAGTAGTTATAATCCACTTGGCCGAAAGCTAAGAGCAGACAGATAAAAGCCAGCATGCGCTTCGAACTCTTCATCGCGACCCGTTACCTGCGCGCCAAACGGAGGCAAGCCTTCATCGGCATTATTACCGGCATTTCGATTGTCGGAGTAGCTGCCGGAGTCGCATCGCTCATCGTCGCGCTTGCCATCAACAACGGCTTTCGCCAGGATCTGCAGGAGCGCCTGATCGGATCCACTTCGCATATCAGCTTATTGCGAGTGGCCGATGACGGCATCAAGAACTGGCCGCCACTATTGGAACGCCTTTCCAAAGAGCCCCATGTAGTCGCTGCCGCTCCGGCAATTTTTGAGCAAGTGCTGATCTCTCGCGGACCTCGCGCCCGCGGTGCTGTCTTGAAGGGCATGATTCCAGCCGACGAGCGAAAAGTGGGCGATCTGCTCAGCACAATTAAAGAAGGTTCGGCGGCTGCGCTCGATGAAACACCTGCTGCAGGTGAGCAAAACTCCGAATCTGAGATGCAGAAAAATTCCGCAGGCGGGGAAGCCACTGAGTCAGACGAATCCCCTGATTCTCTCGCCGGCGTTCACGCCCGCGTTGCTGCCATGCCGCCGATCATTCTCGGCAAAGATATGGCAGACAATCTGGGCGCGACCGTTGGTTCTGTGGTGCTGGTGACGAGTCCGCAAGGTGAGCTGACTCCGTTCGGGATGGTGCCGAAATACAGCCGCTTCCGCGTGGTTGGAATTTTCAACTCCGGCTTCTACGATTACGATTCGTCCTGGGCCTTCACCCGCCTTTCCGATGCCCAACGCCTGTTCGGACTCGGTGATCTCATCTCAGTCATCGAGTTCAAGATCGACGACATCTACAAAGCCGATGAAGTTTCTCGCGAACTCGAAGACGCGGCGGGCAACGGCTTCATGACCACGAACTGGATGCAACAGAATCAGGCCCTGTTCCACGCCCTACGCCTGGAACGTCTGGTCACCTTCATCACCATCGGACTCATCGTCTTCGTCGCCGCGTTGAACATTCTGATCTCGCTGATCATGATGGTGATGGAAAAAACCAAAGACATCGCAGTCCTGATGTCGATGGGCACGCGCAAGGCGCAGGTGCGAAATATTTTCATTGCGCAGGGAGTTTTGATCGGCGTGATCGGCACCGCCATCGGGTTATTGCTCGGTTATGCCATCTCCTATGCCGGGGGTCACTACCACATCATCTCGCTATCGCCCGAGGTCTACTCCATCGACTACGTTCCGTTTGCGCCGCGGCCGATGGATGGCGTGCTGGTCGCCGTGGTCGCAATCGGAGTTTCATTTATCGCCACGCTTTATCCTTCGTGGTCCGCAGGTAGAACCCTCCCTGCCGAAGCGTTGCGCTACGAATAACGCTTTCCGATATTTGCCACCCCAGAGAAGAATGTGCTTCGAGATGGCGAAGCACAACCGCAGTCTGAAGGATCCCTACTCGTGTGCACGATCTCCGAGCAGTCGGGCGTTCTCACACGGAACTTTTCCCGCTCTATCGCCGTACAATTAATTGGAAGAGAGAGTAGGAGGTCGCCACATGTTTACTTTCCTCCTGTGGTGCATACTGTTTGTGCTTTGCTGGCCGCTGGCTTTACTGGCGCTGGTCGCTTACCCGTTCATCTGGCTGTTGCTGTTACCTTTCCGTATCGTGGGTGTCGCGGTTCACGGAGTTTTTGAAGTCGTCTCCCTCGCGATCACGCTGCCGTTCCGGTTATTGGCAGCGCCGTTCCGGATCTAGACGAAGCAGGGTGGTCTCAGCCAGCGATGATTGGGGACCGGGGCTAACTCTCCATCACTTTCAAATCCTCGGTGACCACCAGCCTCGCCTCCGTCGCATTTTGGACGTCTTCCGCGGTTAGCCCCGGAGCCACTTCTTCCAGCACAAGCCCGCGATCCGTCACCCGAATGTAGGCCATCTCGGTCACAATCGTCTCCACTACTTTCACGCCGGTAAGCGGTAGCGTGCATCTCTTCAGAATTTTCGGCGCACCCTCGCGCGTGGTGTGCTCCATGGCCACTACAACGCGGCGCGCTCCGGCAACCAGGTCCATGGCTCCGCCCATGCCCTTCACCATTTTCCCCGGAATCATCCAATTCGCCAGATTGCCTTCTTCATCCACTTCCATCGCGCCCAGCACGCTCAAGTCGATGTGTCCTCCGCGGATCATGGCGAACGAATCCGCGCTCGAAAAATAGGACGTTCCCGCCATCTCGCTGACGGTCTCTTTGCCTGCGTTAATCAAGTCGCAGTCTTCCTCACCTTCCGCAGGATAGGGGCCGATGCCCAGCATCCCATTCTCGGATTGAAGAATCACTTCCATCCCTGGCGGAACATGATTCGCAATCAGCGTTGGCATGCCGATTCCCAGGTTCACATAGAAGCCGTCCCGCAATTCACGCGCAATGCGATTCACAATCCGCTCGCGCTTCTCCACATCTTTTCCAGGCTTATTCATTGCCTCATCTTTCACGCGCCAGGTTCTGGATGCCAGGCGCTATCAACTGGCCTTCCTTAGCGTCCGCTTCTCAATTCTCTTCTCGTACAGCTCTCCCTGAAAGATCCGCTTCACGTAAACCGAAGGCGTATGAATAGAGTCAGCATCCAACTCCCCGACTTCCACTAACTGCTCAACCTCGGCAATCGTTACGCTGGCAGCAGTCGCCATCATGGGATTGAAATTCCGTGCGGTCTTGCGGTAAACCAGGTTGCCCATGCGATCACCCTTCCAGGCTTTCACAAACGCGAAGTCTGCGTGCAGAGCGCGCTCCATCACATATGTACGCCCATCGAATTCGCGCGTCTCTTTTCCGTCAGCCACCATCGTGCCGACGCCGGTAGGCGTGAAGAACGCCGGAATGCCCGCGCCGGCTGCGCGAATGCGCTCGGAAAAAGTTCCCTGCGGCACGAGGTCGAGCTGAATTTTCCCGGATAGCACCATCGACTCCAGAAGTTTGTTCTCACCCACGTAAGTGCCCACGTGCCGCCGGATCTGACCCGCCGCCAGCAGCAACCCCACGCCGAAGCCGTCTACTCCGGCGTTGTTGCTCATGGTGGTAAGGTTTTTCGATCCTTTTCGCACCAGCGCGCGAATCAGGTTTTCCGGAATCCCGCACAGCCCAAATCCGCCCAGCATGATGCTCGAACCATCGCCAACATCGCGAATCGCCTCATCTGCGCTGGCCACAACTTTATTCATAGCGTCCGCATTCTAAATGAAATACTCACGCACAGACAGAGAGCGCGAATTCGTGACTGCTGATTGCTGATTTTTGATTGTTGATTGAAACTCGCTCTCAGCCGGTTCTTAATCAACAATCATCAATCAATAATCATCAGTTTCTTGCCACTAGCTTCTGCCTGGACTCTTCTTCAACTCATGCGCCTGTTCAAATTCTTCGGCGAGTTGGCGAGTCGCAAGATTTTCGCGAATATGCGCCAACCTCTGCTCCACTTTGAATAAGGCATCCGCGAGATTGTTTTTGTTGCTGATGGCAATGTCGCGCCACATCGAATAGGGACTCGCTGAAATTCGGGTCATCTCTTTCAAAGCGCGTCCGCCGGCCGGAAGCAATCGCGCCTCGTCTCCAAACTCTTCCACCAAAGCCGCGGCCAGCGCGGTTGAAATCATCTGCGGCAGATGGCTGATCCAGGCGCAGAGCCGGTCGTGTTCTTCTGGCGGCAACATTGCGATGCGCGCACCAATCTGATCGATCCATCCCGCAAACTCCGCGAACAATCCGGCGTGCAGATTCTGTCCCGGCAGCGGCGTCAGAAACCAAACCGCATTCTGAAACAGGTCGGCATCCGCATACTCCACGCCGCTGTTTTCTTTTCCAGCCATGGGATGCCCGGCCAGAAACCGCTGCCCGGCATTCTTTCCAAATATGTTAAGAGCTTGTTGAACAACAGCCGCCTTCGTGCTTCCCACGTCCGTGAGCAATGTGCTCGCAGGCAGCGCGGGGCCCAGCCGTCCAATCAAATCGACGATTGCGAGAACGGGCGTCGCCAGAACTACCAGTTGACTGCCGCGCACCGCATCGGAGGGCTCGCAGAATCCGTTGTCGATCACCCCGCACATCTTCGCGCGCTTCAGCGCAGACTCCCGATCGCAACCCACAATGCGCCCGAGGAATCGCCGCTTTCGCAGAGCCAGCGCAAACGAGCCGCCAATCAAGCCCGTACCGATGATCGTGATTTGCCTGATTGGCATAGGATTTGACCATGCGGACCAGAGTCCCCGGCCGGAATTGTTGATTGTTGATTTTCTGATTGTTGATTTAGAACCGGTCAACGCAATGATTTCAATCAGCAATCAACAATTGCCGTCTCTCTTTCTTTCACCCTCTAGGAAATTTTTCTTCCCACCGCCGGAGCAATCATCCGCAACTCGTCCATGAGCTTGGCGAATTGCTCGGGAAATAGTGATTGCGCTCCATCGGACCACGCCTTATTGGGATCGCAATGCACTTCAATCAGCAAGGCGTCAGCCCCGGCTGCCACTGACGCCCGCGCCATCGGCGCAACCTTATCGCGACGTCCCGTGCCGTGCGAGGGATCTGCGGTCATGGGCAGATGGGAGAGCTTATGAATAATCGGAATTGCCGAGATATCCATCGTGTTCCGTGTGTAAGTCTCGAAGGTACGAATGCCACGCTCGCACAGGATGACGTCGTAATTCCCGCCCGCCATGATGTATTCCGCCGAGAGCAGCAATTCTTCCAACGTCGCAGCGATTCCACGCTTCAGCAGCACCGGTTTGCGAACTTTGCCGAGTTCACGCAGCAGATTAAAGTTCTGCATATTGCGCGCTCCCACTTGCAGAATATCGACGTAGGGAAGCATCATGGAAATCTGCGAGATTTCCATTACCTCGCTGATCACCAGAAGTTTGAACTTCTCCCCGGCTTCTCGCATCAACTTGAGTGCATCTTCCCCATGGCCCTGAAATGAATAAGGAGAACTCCGCGGCTTGAACGCCCCGCCGCGCAACACTTTTGCTCCAGCCCTCGAGACTGCTTCGGCGGTTGCAAACAGCTGTTCCCGCGATTCCACTGAACAAGGCCCGGCCATTACAACTACTTCGTTCCCGCCAATATCGATTTTATTCGCCAGCTTGACGATCGTCCCTTCCGGACGAAAGCTTTTTCCGGCTAGTTTATAAGGAGAACTGATGCGATGAACTTCCTGCACTCCGGGCAGCAATTCCAGATTGCGAATATCGAAATCGATTCCCGCTCCCACTGCTCCCAGCACGGTCTGCCGCGCTCCGGTAGAGCGGTGCACTTCGAATCCAATCTTCACCAGATGTTCGATCACCTGCTGAATCTGCGTTTCATCCGCTATTTCCTGCATCGCCACTATCATAGAAATACTCTGCTTTTGGCTTGCGTCCTGCCGCTACGCCACGTCATTTCGAGCACGAGCATAACCGGCTCAATCATTCACTTCCGAATCCAGTTCAGTCTCGGCCTTCGAACCCTCCACTTTTACCCCGATTCCTTCCTTCTGAACATTTCGCATCACATCCATGATGCGTTCATAAATTCGCACCAGATCGCGCCCCGGCAACGGACCACGGTTCATCTGCTTCACATTCTCAAACACAATCCGCTCGCGCTCCGGTTCGTATACTGGTAAATTCGTATCTCTTTTCAATCGCCCAATCTCAACCGCCGCGCGAGCGCGTTCGCTCAGCAGTTCCACCAGCCGCTGGTCGAGCTCATCAATTTTCTTTCGCCAATCTGCAATGTCCATGAAAATCAGCGTTGCTTTTACTTCGCCAATTACGAAGATTTTCGATCTCTAAACCGAAGGCTGGCGGTGGGTTGCGGTAAGCTTCGCCACAAATTCGCCAACCGCCTGCGCTTCTCCACCCCGATTGCGTTCAATCGTTTCAACAATTGCACTACCAACCACGCCTGCATCAGCAAACTCGCCAACTTCAGCAAATTGTTCTGCGGTTGAAATTCCAAAACCTACGGCCACCGGCAACTTGGTCACGCGCCGCAAGCGACCTACCAGCTTTTCGGCGTCCGCCGCCAATTGCTGACGTGCTCCGGTAACCCCGGTGCGAGAGACGGCGTACACGAATCCGCGGGAAGCATGCGCAATTCGCCGCAGACGCTCCTCTGGACTTGTGGGCGCCGCGAGAAATATCGGCGCTAGGTCAAATGCATCCATGGCTCGAAGATACTCGCTCGCTTCTTCCACCGGCAAATCGGTTACCAGCACTCCGTCCACGCCCGCGTGCCGCGCCACTTTGCAGAACTTCTCTATCCCCATCCGCAAGATAGGATTCAGATAGGAAAACACAACCAGCCCTGTCGACTGTGCCTGCTGCCGCACCTCCGCAGCCAGAGTCAATACTTGTGACAGCGTAGTTCCTCGCTTCAGCGCGCGCTCACTGGCACGTTGAATCACCGGACCATCCGCCACCGGATCGCTGAAGGGCACGCCAAGCTCGATCACATCCGCTCCCGCTTCAATCGCACCCAGCACGATCTCACGGGTCGTTGCGAGATCCGGATCGCCGCAGGTGACATATACGACCAGACCCGGCTTCTTGTAAAAAGATAAAGGCATGAAGAGAAAATTGTTAATTAATGATTGCTGATTGATGATTGAAAACCTTACGACTTTTCGTTCTGACCCTTCTCAATCACAATTGAGAATCATCAATCATCATCGAGTTTTAAGCTTTCCCGCATAATCCCAATATCTTTATCTCCGCGTCCGGAAACATTCACAATCACCACATCCGACTTTTTCATGCCGGGCGCACGCTTCACCACTTCCGCAACGGCATGCGCAGACTCAAGCGCGGGAATGATGCCTTCGGTCCGAGCCAGCAAAGTGGTTGCCTCCAGCGCCTCTGCGTCGGATGCAGGCACGTACTCTGCCCTCCCTGCGTCACGCAATGCGGCATGCTCCGGCCCAATCGAAGGGTAGTCCAGGCCTGCAGAAACCGAATGGGTATTCGCAATCTGCCCGGCTGCATCCTGTAGCACATAAGAGTAGGTGCCCTGCAGAACTCCCGGCGAACCTCCACGAAACCGCGCTGCGTGTTCTCCGAGCGCTTCGCCGCGACCGCCGGCTTCCACGCCGATCAAGCGAACTTTTTTATCTTTTATGAAGTCGAAGAAAATCCCAATCGCGTTTGACCCTCCACCGACGCAGGCAATGATCGCTGTCGGTAATTTTCCTTCCGCCTTAAGAATTTGGGCTCGCGCCTCGCGCCCAATTACACGATGGAAATCACGCACCATGGTCGGATAAGGATGCGCCCCGAGTACGCTGCCCAATAAGTAATGTGTGGTCCGCACATTCGTGACCCAGTCGCGCATCGCTTCATTGATCGCATCCTTGAGTGTCCGCGATCCCGATTCCACTCCACGCACTTCTGCACCTAGCAATCGCATGCGGAACACGTTCAACTCCTGCCTCCGCATGTCCTCGGTGCCCATGTAGACAACGCACTCGAACCCAAGAAGTGCACACACTGTCGCCGTCGCCACACCATGCTGTCCCGCGCCGGTCTCCGCAATCACCCGCCGCTTGCCCATGCGCTCCACCAGCAGCGCCTGCCCCAGGCAGTTGTTGATCTTGTGCGCTCCGGTGTGCAGCAGATCTTCCCGCTTCAGATAAATCTTCGCTCCGCCCAACTTTTGTGTGAGACGCCGCGCAAATGTCAGCGGCGTGGGCCGGCCGGCGTAAGTCCGCAGCAAATCTTCCAGCCGTTTCTTGAACTTTGAATCTCGCTTCGCCTTCTCGTACTCACGCTCCAGTTCCTCCAGCGCCGACATCAAAGTTTCCGGAACATAGCGTCCGCCGTAGACGCCGAAGCGTCCCGGTTGGCTCGCGACAGCAGAAAGTCGCTGGTTACCCCGTCCTTCTCGCTTTCCGTGCGAGAGGGGGGGGCTTTTGACGTTCGTAGTTCGTGGAACAGTCGCCATCTCTAACTCGCCATCCGATCTGCTTTGCGCACCGCGGCCACAAAAGCCCGTACCTTCTCCGAATCTTTTTTCCCTGGCAGAGCTTCGACTCCGGAAGCTACATCGACTCCCCAAGGATGCAGAATGTCGATTGCCTCGCCCACGTTCTGCATCGACAGTCCGCCAGCTATTACGATCGGAATAATTTCGCTCATCGCCTTCACTGTGTCCGCGGCGCTCCGCCAATCAAAAGCTTTTCCCGTACCGCCAGGCTGCTGTCGATTTCCTGAATCAAGAAACAGAGCGCCGGCATGGCTGAGAAACTCACGAGAAAAAGGAAAAGCTTCTCCAGAACGAACTCGCTCTCCCGGGATCGCCAGGAACGTACGGCGTTCCTTGCTCGGCGGAAAATCGGCGAAAAACTGGCTACCGTCCGAATCCAGAAGATACACTTGCACCGCACTCAATCCGACACGATCTGAAATATCGGCGAGTTGTTGGGCAGACTGATCCACAAACACTCCCACCTTATCCACCTTCTTCGGTAGCTTCTGCACAATCTCGCGCGCTGCCTCGACACTGATATTCCGCGGGCTCTTCTCATAAAACACAAATCCGACCGCATCCGCTCCTGCGTCAACCGCAGTGAGCGCGTCCTCCAGATTCGTCATTCCACAAATTTTTACCCAAGTCATGAAAAAAGTTGTCCGTAAATTGTCACACCGGCACTCAATCTTTAGACGCGAGTCGGTACTCCCGCGATCAGTTCCCGGAGCGCCGCCCCAGGCCGCTCAGCCCGCATCACGGATTCTCCGACTAAAAAAGCCTGATATCCTGCGTCGCGCAATCGCGCAATATCTTCTCCCGAGCGAATCCCGCTCTCCGCCACTTTCACAATATTCTCCGGGAGGAGGGCCGCCAGCCGGAATGCCGTTTCCGGATTCACCTTAAAGGTCCGAAGGTCGCGAGTGTTCACTCCAATCAAATCGCATCCCGCATCCAAACCACGCTGCAACTCTTCCTCATCGTGAACCTCGCACAGAACGTCCAACTCGCGCGAGCGGGCTACCCGCGCCAGCCTTGTCAACTCTTCCTGCGACAAAGCCGCCACAATAAGTAATACCGCGTCGGCCGAATTCGCTCGCGCCTCGAGCAACTGAAACTCATCCACAATGAAATCCTTGCGCAGGCACGGTATCTTGACTGCCGCGGAAGCGTTCCGCAAATTTTCCAAAGAACCTTGAAAAAACTCCTCATCCGTCAGGACTGAGAGTGCAGCCGCACCCGCTGCTTCCAATTCCTTCGCCAGTTCGGCCGCGCAAAAGTCGGCGCGAATCAATCCCTTCGATGGCGATGCCTTCTTCAATTCGGCAATCACGGCGATGCCAGATCGGCTGTTCTCGTCGAGCGTCCGCCGAAAGCGGCGCGGCGCGTGCTGTCTCGCCCGTTCTTCCAATCCTCCCATATCAGCCGAGGCCTTCGCATTAGACACTTTCCGCCGTGTGGCCGCAACGATTTGATCAAGAAAGGCACTCATAGAAGGTTTCGTAATTATAGAGGACACGGCCTTCGTACATTTTCTCCGGCGAAGAACCTGGCAAAAAACAAAACCTCCGCCGACCTTGCGGACGGCGGAGGCCGAGGTTTGAGCCGCTTCAGGCTTATTTCACAGTAGCTGCCGCGGGTTTGAAGGCATCGGCGAACGCTTTCCCATTCGGCGTTCCCATGCCGGTTACGTTATCCCATCCGACTTTGGTATGCAGCGCAGTCGAACTGGTGCAGGGCGTTCCGTCAAAATCACTGGCGGGTAGAGCCGAGCAATCCATGCCGAATGAAATCACCAGCGCCGTGTCTTCGATCGAGGGATAATCCCATATTGCGCTAATGAAGTTCGCCGGCGTAGCAGGCGTTGTGCCACCGAGTACCTGAGCAGCGGTGTACTTATTGGTTCCGGTGGACTCCACAATCGAAGCCTTAACATTATTCTTGGATGTCACGGGAACAATGTCGGTAATCGCTCCCTTAGGCATCGAATACACGTATTGAGCAGCCTGGCCGAGCGGCGCGCCAGCTTCCTGGTTAGCAATTGCCCAGAGTCCGGCGAACATGGGGCAAGCCACGCTGGTGCCTCCCCAGACCTGCCAAACCTGCTCTGGAACCTGGCCCGGAACGCTGATTGCAATCACCACTCCGGTGTAAGGGTCCGCGAGCCAGGCAATATCAGGAACCTGCCGATACTTTCCAGCGAGATTTTTCTGGAACGAAGGCTTTGGGAAGCCGGCCAGACAATCTCCGCTGCTGTCTTGCACAGCACAATTGCTTGGACCTCCGCCCGCTCCGGCGTAGAATCCAAAATCCTCCGGCGGATCAGGTACGAATCCCGCTTCCGCCAGCAGAACCTGGTTGTTTCCCCATCCGGACTGCCAGGCGATCGAGTTATCCGCGTTCAGTGCCAGACTCACTCCACCCACCGCGGTTGCCCACGGCGAATCCGCGGGTGCATTCACTGTGGCAGGAAGTCCGAATGCGGTATAGTCGCCATCATCTCCTGAAGAGAAGTTGGTGGAGATTCCCGAGAGCGCGGCGATTTCGGAAATCAGGTTTTCGGTGGCGAGTTCGGAAGCGGGTGTGAGCGATTCCACGGACCCGTAGCTGCCCGAGACGGAGTTGCCCAGTCCGTAGTTCACCGCGTAGAACTCGGCCTCATTCACATCCTGGAAGCTCGCTGAGGGAGGAACTACGAGGTCGATGTTGGCGCCTGGAGCGATGGCGTGCGCCCACTCCACATCGATATTGATTTCCGTCTGATCCGCGGCAATGCACAGACTCGGCGTCGGAGTGTAAATGATGCTGAAGTTCGACGGCCCGAGCAATGGCAATCCAAACATTGCAGAGAATGCATTGGCATCGGACTGAATAGTTGAGGAACCGCACCAGTCAAGAATGACGATGGTCTGTCCCGTACCGGTATATCCCTCCGCGTACAGTCCGGTCAGATTGTACGCAGTCTGAATCGGCTCTGGAGTGTAGCCGCAACCGGCGCTGGTCAGACTCTGCAGATTCAAGTGATTGCCAGTGTAGGTGCCGATCGGCAACTGGCCGTCGTTGTTGGTAGAAAATGTTTGCGAGACCACGCCGTCGAAGCAGTCGGAAGAATAGAAGCTCGAATCGGCAGGCGAGACTGCTGTTCTGGTCAGCCCTGACTTGCTCGCAGGGAGATTCGCTCCGCGCTGCATGGCGGGATGCTCATACTCACCGGAGTCCAGTCCTGAAATCGTACGTACCAGCGGACCCGCGGCTCCGTCTACATACGGGTCGCTCGCGTTAGCCCGGATCGTCTTATTTCCCACCTGGTAGTTATTGAGTTGAACGTGAAATGCCTTTTCCACGTCTCCCACGGTGCCCTGTGCGCGCACAAAGAAATTGTTCTCGCCTACTTTAACCACCTTGAGGCTGTGGGATTCAAAGAAAGTTTGCACCGTCTTTGCTTCTTCGGCCGTCGGCGCAAAGCGCGCCGCAATTTGCGATCGGTTCAAAAAGTGACGGTAGTTAGCCGAAGTGCGATCGTACAGGTCCTGCGCCGTTGCATCCATCTCGGCTCGATTGTGCGGGTTCAGCCAGATGCTCACTTCGATGATCTTGGAGGGATTTTCTGTCCCCAGGTTTTTAGCGGTCTTCACGTAACCGGGTGTATTGTGTGCAATGAACTGTCCGCTGGCCGCAGCGGCCGGCAGAGCTGCGCATAACGTTAGGGTCAGCACAACAAGGCTCAGACCCATCGTCCTCGTTTGATCGAAGTGGGCTGAGGGGTAGGACTTCGGTTGCTTCTGCATTGTTCCTCCTGGACTTTGCCTTGCAGAACCTGGCGAGCCGGTCTAGGCCACTCGAGATGGCCCGAACGCTAACCACCGTTGGAAGTGGCATCTTGAATTAAAATTCTGCTGCCGGAATCCAGTGTCGCCGCGCGAGTCCGACGATTCTGGACCCTTCCCCAAAGGTCACGACATCCTAATGGCTGCGCTCCAGAAAGACAATAAGTCTCAAGACTCTTTTTTCAAATTGTGAGCTGCGCAAACTTTTGCACTTAGTTTTTGGGAGGAATCGCTTTCTACTGACAGATGCTTTCGATCTGCTTGTAAGGCTTCTCGGCGTGCTGCGGGTACTTGAGCCCTTTCACCTGCATCATCTGGTCGAGAAGCGTGCCGGCATCGTGCAAGCCAACATCGGGATCGCTGTCGTAAGCCGAGTCGCTCTCCGCTTCTTCCAGTGTCACCAGCTTGAATCCCTTCTTCTTCAGCAGATCCAGCGCGTCTGGCAGAATCGTGCTGCTGTAGGCGCCCAGATGCATGAGCAGCACATAGTTGATATCGCGGCCATAGATCAGCTTTGACTGCTCCCGGCCAAGATCGAGAAACTCAGAGGCCGTGCTCAAATAACTCGAGTGCAGCCACTCGATCGATTGCTTATCGCCTTTCGCCACGCATCGCGCATAGGCGGTGTTCCAGAGATAATCTTCCCAGTCGAGAGTGACCTGCGCGATCCTGTAGCCGTGAGCCTTCAAGTACGCTCTTATTGCGCGCCGCTTTTCCACTGTGTCGCCTTCATGTAAATACGGATAGCGAAACCAATGCCAGATATCCTTCGACTCTCCGCTGAGTAACTCGAGGACCGGTTCGTTCTCGTCGATCTCGCGCTCGAAAGCCTCCGGTGGATTTTGCTCCAAATCCATGTGCGAGTAAGTATGGTTTCCAAACGGCTCTGCTGCTGCCCACACTTTCAGAGCCTCCGCACCATCTTCGTTTCCCTCCAGCTTTTTCCCGTTGATGAACCCATACACCGGAGGCACGTGCCGCTTCTTCAGAATTTCCAGGACATTCTTAGTAGTCTCAACCCGCGTCACTCCGGGAGGTAGTGATCCGTTCAGCGGCAGATCGTCGAGGGTGATGGCCAGCTTTTGAGCCGTTGCTCTCGCGCTGAAAGCCGAAACCAGAGTCAACGTAATAACGAAGAGGAGGGAAAATACGCCCAGAGACCGGAAACAGGCAACGCAGTGGATTTTTTTCATCCCAAGAGTGTACTTCACGACTTCTAGGGAAATGATTTAAGGAACGAGGACGGCCGCCCCGTCGATGGCATCGTTCTTGACGGCAGCCAGGGCCTGGTTCGCTTGTTCGAGGGGAAAGACATTAACCTTTGGCTGGAGCTTAATGTCGGCGGCAATCTGTAGAAAATCGCGGGCGTCCGCTCGAGTCATGTTCGCAACGCTACGAATCTGGCGCTCGCCCCAGAGCAGGTGGTCGTAATCAAACTGAGGAATTCGATCCAGATGAATCGCGTTAATGGCGACGATGCCACCCTTACGCAAGCTGGCAAGCGCCGCGATCACTACGTCGCCGCTGGGCGCAAAGGTTACTGCGCGGTCGAGTTCAACGGGAGGTTTGTCGGTTTCCTGACCGACCCACTTCGCACCCAGAGAGGAGGCCAAGTTGCGATGCGAAGTGCCGCGTGTCGAAACATAGACATCGCAGTTCCACGAACGTAGAACTGCGATCGCCAGATGCGCGGACGCGCCGAAGCCGAATAGTCCTACCCGGTCGCCCGGTTCAACACCAGCGACGCGCAGGCTGCGGAAGCCGATGATACCGGCGCACAACAGGGGCGCCGCGTGCAGGTCGTCAAGCTCGGGAGGAAGCCGAAACACAAAATCGTTGCGGGCCACGGCATATTCCGCATAGCCACCATCAACCGTATAGCCTGTAAAGACCGGCGAGTCGCAAAGATTTTCCAGGCCGCGACGACAGTAGGGACAATTTCCGTCAATGCCGCCGATCCATGAGACGCCAACGCGCGTGCCGAGGGGCAACTCGGCAGTAGCTCCCTCGATGATATCCCCGACAATTTGGTGACCGGGAATTAGTGGAGTCTTTCGCAGCGCCAGATCTCCATCCACAATGTGCAGATCGGTGCGGCACACACCGCAAGCGCGAACCCGCAGAAGCACGTGACCTGCTGCCAACTCTGGCTTGGCAGTCTCTTCAATCTGAAGTGGTTGTTGAACGGTCTTGAGGATGGCGGCTTTCAAGCTGGCTGAGTCGTGTGCGAAGTGTCGCACCTCTCTTTATAGGATACCGACACGTTTTCGTAATTCTCAATACAGCTTACGGTGTAGGGCTAGCCAGAAAGTAAAAAGACAAACTCACGACAGCAGTTTTTCGGGTTCCCGGATCGCCTCGGCCAGATCATTCAGAAACAAAGCGGCTCGAGCGCCATCGGCGACACGATGGTCGCAGGAGAGCGTGAGCGTCATCATGGGACGAACCGCCGGCTTGCCCTCGACAGCAACAACTCTGTCGACAATGCTTCCGACGGCGAGAATAGCCGCTTGCGGCGGAGTAATGATGGCGCTGAACTGATCGACGTGATACATGCCGAGGTTGCTGATGGTGAATGTTGCGTCCGCAATGTCAGCCGGCCGCAGCTTCCCATCTCGCGCGCGCTCGGCCACATCGCGGCGCTGGATGGCGATATCCGCGAGATTCGCGAGGTGAGCATTGGGGATTACGGCTGCGACTACGCCGTCGTTCACCGCAATGGCCACACCCATATTCACGTGATCGTGGAGACGAATACCCTGCGCAGTCCAGCTGGAATTCAATCGCGGATGCTTGAGCAACACTCGCGAGGCAAGCGCTACCAGTAGATCAGTATGAGTGATACGAATCTCCAGTGCGCCGCGCTCGGTTCCGGCAACCAGTTTTTGGCGAAACTCATTCAGCGCGCTGGCATCGATTTCACGTCCGACAAAAAAGTGCGGGACGCTCGTCCAACTCTGCGTAGTACGTTCCGCCATCAACCGGCCGAGCGTGCTCGGGACTTCGAGACCAACCTGATTCTTCGCAGATTGGGGTCTCGTTGCGATGGGCGCCGTCGCATGCGCTTGGATATCGGAAGCGAGAATCTCACCGCCCGGCCCAGACCCGCGCACTGCAGCGATATCGACCCCCAACTCTTTCGCCAGGCGTCGCGCTTTCGGAGAAATCTTCGCGCTCTGACCTGCGGCCGTCGGAGCAGCACCGGTTGCCACCGCTGCCGGCGATCCCGCGTGTGCCTGGGAACTGGCTCGCGCAGTGGGCACGCTGGTTGAAGATTCCGCTCCAACAGGAGGCTTCTCTCCGGGAGCAACGATCCAGGCAATTGTCTGACCCACGGGAATATCGGCGCCGACCAGCCCCGTGATCCCTGCAAGAATGCCGTCGGCGGTCGCTTCGACTTCCATTACGGCTTTGTCGGTTTCGATTTCGAGAAGCGGCTCACCCTTGGTGACGTGGTCGCCTTCCTGCTTCCGCCAGGCAATGACCTTGCCGGTTTCCTGCGCCATCTCGAGAGCGGGCATAACTACGCTGAAGGCCATCGTGTTTTATCCGAGAAGGGCTGCCGCTGTGACCTTCACTCCGAAACTCCGACACGCTCAGTTTTCGCGCTGACCTCGATCATGTCGAGAACACGCGCACTCGGCGGAGCCTCGGTCTCTCGCGTCGTAGGCAACGGTCCGTTGACGGTGAAATAGTGCGCGCCCGCGACCAACAGCTCTTCGGCAGGGAAGCGTGTAATCACTTCATGTCCCGTCGGAGTGACTACAATTTCCTCTTCAATGCGAGCAGCGCTCCAGCCGTCGGTCGAAGGCCAGAACGTCTCGAGCGCGAACACCATGCCGGGTTCAAGCGTCTGCGGATGATCGAGCGAAACCAGACGCGAGATCACAGGCTTCTCCCAAATGGCAAGTCCTATGCCGTGGCCATACTGCAAGGCGAAGGCGGCTTCTTCGTTCGGAAAACCAAAATCCTGCGCCTTGGGCCACACCGCTGCGATTTCCGCAGTGTTGCGTCCGGGACGAATCAGTTCGATGGCAGCATCCAGGTAATCGCGGCAGCGTTTATAGGCGTCGACCATGGCGTGCGAGCCGTAGCCGACCGTAAAGCAGCGGTAATAGCAAGTGCGGTATCCCATGTAGGAATGCAGAATGTCGTAATAAACCGGATCGCCCGGTCGCAACACGCGGTCGGAAAACACATGTGGATGTGGATTGCAGCGCTCGCCGGAAATTGCGTTCACGGCTTCGACGTATTCTGAACCGAGATCGTAGAGAACCTTGCTCACCAAGCCAACCGCTTCGTTCTCGCGCATACCCGGCTTCATCGCACGATAGAGTTCGTCATAGGCTGCGTCCACCATCATGGCAGAAGTATTCAGCAGCGAAATTTCATCCTGCGTTTTGATGACCCGGGCGTTCGACATCAGTTCCTGGCCATCGACTACTTGAATGCCTTCGCGTTGCAGCGCAAAAAGTACGGGAAGCTCGATGATGTCGATGCCGACCGGCTCTTTGTGCAGACCGCGCATTTCAAGCTCGATGCGAATTTTCTTGGCGACATCTTCGGCGCGTCCATGCTCTGGCGACATGGTGCCGCGCAACATGGAAATACCGGGGCGCGAACGCTCTCCGAGCCACGGGCAATTCAATTGATGATGCTTGGCGGCGGATCCGAAATCCCAAAGAATCGGCTCGTCATTCTGCGGCAAAAGTGTGAAGCGGTTCGCCTTGTCTTGCGCCCACGTGCCGATGTGCGTTGAAGTCAGGTAGCGCACGTTATTCATGTCGAAACACAGCAATGCGCCCATCTGAGACTTTTTCAGCAAATCTTTGGCGCGTTGCAGACGTTCGCGACGGAGGCGATCGAAATCAATCCGCTGCTCCCAATCGACCGCCATGGTTCCATGAGTTTTCAATGCCATAAAACACCTCGATCAACCCCGATGATTACGAAGGTACACGAAGAAAATCGAAGTTTTGCTTCGTGTAACTTCGCGCCCTTGGCGGTTCATTTGCTTTTGCCGCAAAGCTCTCGTGCGGCATCGAAAACCGTTTGCTCCGTCGGCACGGTCGCATCTTCAAGTGGCGGAGAAAACGGAATCGGAACATGCATCGCTCCCATACGCTTCACCGGAGCGTCCAAATCGTAGAAGGCGCCTTCGGCAATCACGGCGGCGAGTTCCGCAGTCACACCATAACGGCCGTAGCCTTCATCGAGGACAATCACGCGCGAAGTTTTCTTCGCCGAGTCAATCAAAGTTTTCTCATCCAGCGGCCACGTCGTTCGCGGATCGACAACCTCGGCGCTGATGCCTTGTTTTTCCAACATGAGGGCAGCGCCCAAGGCCACCTGCACCATGCTGCTGGTTGCGACAAGACTGATGTCATCTCCAGCGCGCTTCACATCAGCCACGCCTAGCGGGATGGTGTAATCCTCCTCCGGAACCGGTCCCTTGAGTTTGTACATCATCTTGTCTTCAAAAAAGACCACAGGATTTTCGTCGCGGATGGCCGCCTTCAGCAGGCCTTTCGCGTCGTAAGGGGTCGATGGCAAAACCACTTTCAACCCAGGCACATGACTGAACCAGGCATGCAGCGACTGCGAATGCTGCGCCGCCGAGCGCCGGGTCGCGCCCAGCGTGGTGCGCATCACCATCGGAACTTTCCAGTGGCCGCCCGACATGTAATACGCTTTCGCCGCCTGGTTCACCATCTGGTCCATGGTCAGAGTGATGAAATCGCCGAACATAATATCGACGACCGGACGCAGGCCGGTCATTGCCGCGCCGACCGCAACTCCGGTGAAGCCCGCTTCCGAGATAGGAGTATCCACCACGCGCTTCGCACCGAATTCCTCCACCAATCCGGAGAGCACTTTGAACGGCGTGCCGGCTTCAGCGACATCTTCGCCGATGATGCACACGCGAGAGTCGCGCCGCATCTCTTCAGCCAGCGCCTCGCGCACCGCCTGCGCAAATGTCAGTTCGCGCTCAGGCATAAACGTGCTTCCCCACTTCGTCGACGTTTGGGTACGGCGCCGCAATGGCAAATTTGACGGCATCTTCCATGATGGAACGAACTTCCGATGTGATCCGGTCGAGAACGGCAGAGTCCGCATGGCCTTCGTCGATCAACCATCGGGCTAATACAAGAATGGGATCGCGATCCGTCTTCCAGAGATGCTCCTCCTGCTTGGAGCGGTAGTATTCGCGATTGATATCGCCGACGTGATGACCGCTGTAGCGATAGGTATCGCACTGCAGAAACGCTGGCCCGCCGCCGGAGCGGGCGCGCCTGACTAATCGCGTGGCAACTTCATGCACCGCGCGCACATCCTGACCATCGACGCTGGCGGCCTCAATTCCGAAGGCCGAGGCCCGGCCGAGAATTGTGCCTGCCGTGGTTTCCTGATAATGCGTGTACTCGTTGTAGAGATTATTTTCGCAAACGTAAATTACCGGCAGGTTCCACAATTGGGCCAGATTCATCACCTCATATAAGGAACCCTGCCCAAGCGCGCCTTCTCCGAAGAAACAAACAGCCACGCGATCGGTACCAAGAGTTTTGGCGGCAAAAGCCGCGCCGGTGGCGATGCCCACGCTGCCGCCGACAATCGCGTTGGCGCCGAGATTGCCGGTTGCGGGATCGGCAATGTGCATCGATCCGCCTTTTCCTCGGCAATAGCCCGCTTCTTTCCCGAGCAACTCGGCGAACATTCGATCCGGCGATGCGCCCTTCGCCAGGCAGTGTCCATGGCCACGGTGCGTGCTGGTGATGTAGTCGTCGATGCGGAGAGCTTCGCAAATCCCGACGGCAACGGCCTCTTCACCGCTGTACAGATGCGCCAGTCCGGGCATAAGAGCGCGCGTGTATACCTCATTCACCTGTTCTTCGAACAACCGAATGCTCACCATCTGGTGGTAGGCATGCAGCCATTTTTCTTTTTCCGTCGTCGCTCCCTGTTTCGCGTCGTGCTTGGAGGTAGCCGTCGTCATATTTTCTTGCCCCCTTTGGTGACCGGCGTAGTCACTCCCGACATTGCCGCCAGCACATCGAACATGCAGGCGAAGTCATATCTCGTCCAGCCCATGCCGCGTGCTGCGGTCAGAATTTCGTTGCTCACTGCCGTCGTCGGCAATGGAACATCGAGCTGGCGGCCTAATTCCATCGCCAGAACCATATCCTTCTGCATCATGTTAACGTCGAACCATGCCTCTTCCGGCTGCTGCAGGACGAATGGTCCGCGGTATTGAATCATCGGCGAAGCGACGGCGCTGTGAGTGAGTACGTCGACCGCGGTCTCCCGCGCAATACCGCTTTTCTCCGCCAGCAACACGCCTTCGGAAAACGCCAGCATCTGCACTGCGAGGCTCAGGTTGACAGCGATTTTCATCGAAAGCGCCAGGCCGTTGTCGCCAACGTAAGTCACCTTAGGACCAATATCGAGGAGCAGTGGCTTTACTTTTTCGAATGTCTCCCGGCGCCCCCCCACCATTACCGAGAGCTTTCCTTCCTGCAACGTAATCACGCTACCCGATACGGGAGAATCGACCATATCCGCACCCCTCTCGCGAACCTTCGCGGCCAACGCGCGGCTCACGTTAGGACTGATGGTGCTCATGTCGATGAAAATTTTGCCCGCACTCAAACCCGCGAGAAGTCCATCGGGGCCGTCGGTGATTGCGGCAATGGCAGCCGAGTTGGTCACCATGGCAAAAATGAAATCGGAGGCGCTGGCGACCGCACGCGGAGAATCGGCCCACTGCATTCCCTTTTCAACCAGCCACTGTGCCTTAGCGCGCGTACGGTTGTAGCCGGTGACACTGTGCCCCTTGCTCAGCAGCCGATTTACCATCTGACTGCCCATCACTCCCAGGCCGATAAATCCGAGTTTCGCCATCCGTAACAAACCTCCAGTCTCAAAATTTGAACCGGTTGCGAAACTACGATGTAGCTTTGGGGCCTGACGACGCCATTGGCGCACGCGAAGAAGACGGACGGGCAGCAGGCGCCTTCGAGTCTTCTCGCACTTGTTCGAGATGCGCGCGCATGGTGCTTCGAGCCAGCTCGGAGTCGTGCCGCTCGACGGCTTCGAGAATGCGCTTGTGATGGATCTGGCCCCGCTCTGGCCCACCTTCCACATTGAAGATGCGGATGCGTTGTTCGCGCAGCAAGCCAACGATGGAATCGATCAAAGAAAGAATCAGAGGATTCCCCGCGGCTTCCGCCAATGCTAGATGAAAATCGAGGTCAGCTTCGATATAAGCTTCAGGATCTTTGTGCGCAGCATCCATCACCGCAACCGCTTCACGCATCGCCGCAATTTCCGGCTCCTGAATTCGCGATGCGGCCAGCGCAGCGATACCCGGCTCAAGAATCAAGCGCAACTCCGCCAGGTGCGGCGAGCCTTCCTGCTGGCCTACTTTTACCATCAGATCGAAGGATTGACGCGCCGCCTGCGAAGTCCCATCAGTAATAAATGTTCCACGACCTGAATACGCTTCCACTAAACCTTTTTCGCGAAGCGTTTTCACGGCCTCGCGCACGGCGGTTCGGCTGACTCCGAGACTTTGCGCCAGTTCCCGTTCCGCAGGAAGTTGATCGCCCGGCTTCAACGTTCCCTTCAGCACGGACTCTTCAATCTGCTGGACGATTTGCTCGTACAACCTTGAAGTTCGTACAACTTTGTACATTGGACTTACTCCAGCACGAACCAGTTGGGGGAAACTGGCGATGGTCTGGCTACTATACCGCAGGTCCAGAGGCGCGGAATCGGATTCTGCAAGTTCGAAAGCGGTGAAAGACATATTTGGTATATAGGTATAGTGGTATGACCACAAATCATATTCCACCTTTGCGCGTTTTTGCAAATTGCCCTTTGTTGCACTCTGTACAGGTGCTTTAGAATATCCGGCCTCTGTACAACGATTTTGTGTTGGCTTCCACGCCACCTGAATCCCGAATTTTCTTGACACCCTCCAAGCACGGTGGTATGGCTGTCGGACCAGCTTTCGGAGGCTTCCATGAAATTCCGATGCACCGCCATGTTCGCGGGTCATATAGCAGCTGTCGCCCTCCTCATTTTTCTTGCCATGTGCCCGAGTGGAGTAAGTCAATCGACCTCCGGGCGTGTGTTGGGGAGCGTTTCTGACCAGAGTGGTGCGGCTGTGACGGGCGCAACCGTTGTAGTCACTGACATTGAGCGCGGCACTTCTCGGACCCTCACGACGGATCCAGCCGGAGCCTACGTAGCCGCCGACCTCACTCCGGGCACCTACAAGATCCACGTGGAGGCGAAAGGCTTCAAGTCTGTCGAACGACCGAATGTGCGCATCGAAGTCGCCAGCGACGTTCGCGCGGACTTCACACTTCAGCCGGGCGAGGTTTCTGAAACGGTAGTCGTCGAGGAGGAAGTTCCTCTCGTCAATACAACTTCCGCAACTCTGGGCGGAACACTCAGCAATAAAGAAATTAACGACCTTCCTCTGAATGGCCGCAATTACGAAAACTTGCTGCAACTGCGTCCCGGCGTAATGCGTTACCCCGGCGGCGGATTCTCGACTACGAGTACTGACGGCTTGCGCGCTGAGGACAACGCCTATTTTATCGATGGGCTCTTTAACAGCGAGCCATTCTCCGGCCAGGGAATTATCAATGGGGCGGGTATCGCCGGTGACTCCGCCACGATTCTGCCCATCGACGCGATACAGGAATTCAATGTCCAGGAAAATCCTCCGGCCGAATATGGGTGGAAGCCGGGAGCAGTCATCAATGTTGGATTGAAGTCGGGAACCAATTCGATCCACGGCTCCGCCTTTGCTTTTGGCCGAGATGGCGATGTGCTCGACGCGCGAAATTATTTCAACGCCGAACCCGCCGCAAAGACTCCTCGAACACTGGAACAGTTTGGCGGCAGTCTTGGCGGAGCGATTATCAAAGACAAAGCCTTCTTCTTCGGCGCTTACGAAGGCCAGCGCTACGATGTGGGAAACAACTATAGCGTCAGCACCCCAACCACAGTGGGTCTGCCGACTCCTGCAACGCCCACGTGTACGTCAGTGGCCGGCGATTGTGCCAACAGCATTCCAAATGCAATTGCCGACCTGCTCGCGAATCACATTCCGATCAGCCACGCCAGCCAGTTGATTTCCGGCTGCACGGTCTCAGGCAGCGGCGCCGTGACCTGCAACGGCACGGGCTTTCCCATCAACAACACGCAATCGATCAACGTGGTGCAAGGTTTTCCCAACGATGTGGGAGTCGACAACGTAATTGCCAAGGTCGATTATTCCCTGAATCAACGCAACAGCATCAGCGGCATGTATTTCTTCGGCAACAATTCGGGGACGGTCGAAGATTTTCCGGAGCTGCAATCGAAATGGCGGTCTGACATCCATACGCGAGCTCAAGTGGTCGGCGGAAACTGGATCTGGACTCCAAATGCGCAGTGGGTGAATGAGGCCAGAGTCGGCTACAACCGCCTCTATCAACCCACCCTGCCGGGTGACCTGGATACACCCGCGTCCGCTTACGGCCTGAATACTGGAGTCAGCGGACCAGACACCGGAGGGCTGCCTCGCATTGGTTTCGCTGGAGCGTTCGTACCTGGTCTGGGCGGATTCAAGTGGCCGAAATTCCAGGGACCGGACTCGATTACGCAATTCATCGATCACGTTTCGCGTACGGTTGGGAAACATGCTTTCAAGTTCGGCGGTGAAATTCACCGCGACGAAGTTAGCGGGGGCGCTTTTGGCAACGCGCGAGGCAGCATCACTTTTCTGGGCGGCGTGGCCATCCCGACCGGAGCCGGATCTACTGCGCTGGAAGATTTTTTTGCCGGCGATCCTTTCAAGGCGTCAGTGCAAGTCGGTAGTCCCAGACGAACCATTCACAACTGGGCATATGCCGGATTTGTTCAGGATGACTGGCGCGCCACAAGGACTCTCACGATCAATGCCGGCCTGCGCTACGAATTCAACTCGGTGATCAGCGAGGCTCACAATCTTCTGGGCAACTTCGACCCGAATTCGACGACCGGATTGATTCAGGCTGGGGTGAATGGCGTCAGCGGCCCTTACAACCCGGATCATAAGGACTTCGCCCCCCGCTTCGGCTTTGCCTGGGATGTGACCGGTAAAGGCGATACAGTCCTTAGAGGCGGAGCGGGATTGGTATATGAAACGATTAACTGGGAAGCTCTGCTCGCCTTCAACAACGCGTTCGGTCTCAACAACGTCCCCACAGGAGCCATTATCGACGCCGCTGGCGATACTGCAGGCGGCACAATCACGGCGAGCAATCTGGCTATCCCACCTGTCATGCCGCAATGGGACAGCGGTGTTCCGATCTATGGAAGCAACGTCAGCACAGCGACGCCGAACTGTTACTTAAATCCCTGTCCCATCATGAGCGTGGACCGCAACATCACGACTCCTTACGTGTGGAATTGGACACTCAACTTACAACACGCATTTACCCCTAATCTTTCCTTAGAAGTTGCCTACGTGGGGAATCATGGCGGGAATCTCACAGGTATTCGAGATATCAACCAGCCACCGGTCGGATCGGGATGGACAACTACGGGCACTGGGGTTGGTTCCCTCAGCGCCTGTCTGGCCAGCGCCCCCGCCTATGACAATTGCGCCGTCGATAGTGGGAATGAGGTAGCTGCGGAGCCGTATGCCAAAAAGTTCCCTTACTTGAGCAACATCTTCCAAATGGGGAATGTTTACCGATCCAACTACGACGGATTGCAAGTCACCTTGAATTCGCGAAATTATCACGGTCTTAGCATGGTTGCCGGCTATACCTTCTCGCACGCGCTGGATGACGTGGGAGCAAACTGGGACTTTGGTTACGGTGCGGGCCTGCCTGAGGATTCCTACAACGTAGGACGGGAATACGGGAACAGTGACTTTGACATGCGGCAACGGTTTACACTCTCACTCACCTATGCTATCCCGGGACGAACTGGGTACGGTCAAATGCTCGAAGGCTGGGAACTCAACTCCATCGTGACGCTGCAAAGCCCGCAACCCTGGGGACCGATCGATTTAGGTACTGACGCCAGCGGCGTCGGTCCGCTGCCTGTAAGTCCGCCCGCAAATGAGCCAATTCGTTGGAGCTTCTTTGGCAAACCTTCTGATTTCAAATCAGGTCCAACGCCGATTCCGTATTTTGCCGGAGCCTCGAACCCAACATGTGCTACGCAGGCGTTGGCAGTGGATGGAGGCACGGCCGGTCCAGCCACGGCGGCACTGAACCTGTTCGGCTGTTACGCGCAGGGCAATTCGATCATGATTCCTCCATCACTCGGACAGTTCGGCAACATGTCACGCAACACATTTCCCGACTCCGGCTTCCGCGACTTCGATCTCTCGGTGGCCAAAAACTGGCATTTCGGCGAGCGGGTCCACGCACAGTTCCGCGCGGAGTTTTTTAACATCCTTAATCATCCGAACTTTGCAAATCCCTACGGTGGGCAGAATGGATTCGGATTGAACGATCCCTCCGTGCAGCCCTTCGGTTGTGGATGCGCTACGCCGGATGTCGCCGCCGCCAATCCCGTCATCGGTTCCGGTGGCAGCCGAGCCGTGCAACTGGGATTGAAGTTTACTTTCTAGACGTTCGGTCACTTGAATTCCAATGCGGCCGGACGCACTTCGTCCGGCCTTTTTTGTAACCACCGCAATATTTCTTGCTGCAAACAGAAAAGGGCCTAGCTATGAAAACATGCAGTCAGCGCAATTTTGCATTCTTTGTCTTGATATTCTCCACACTTACTTCGATGACAACTTTCGCTCAAAACTCCGAACG
This sequence comes from uncultured Acidobacteriaceae bacterium, assembly GCA_963817305.1. GTDB lineage: Bacteria > Acidobacteriota > Terriglobia > Terriglobales > Acidobacteriaceae > Sulfotelmatobacter. The sequence continues at coordinate 344,372 of CAWFOD010000004.1, forward strand.
CCGCGAACGCAACATCGATGAGATCCGGGTCGAAGCCATTCATCGCGCCGAAGTCGGCCAGTACCCGCTGATTGGACTCGACCCCGCCGATGTGAAAGAAGCCTTCGAAAACATCCACACCAGCGATAAGGACGAATGGGCTGCGGCATTCATGCACGTCGCCGATCGTTACTTCAATGAAGCAAAGTCGCTCGAGAAAACCGATCCCACGAAAGCGAATGCCGATTACGTTCGCGCCTGGCGTCTTTATTCCTTCGGGCGCTGGCCCATTCCCGCTTCTCCGGGCAAACAGCGTTCGTATGAAAAAGCCATTGAAGCGTTTCTGGCGCACGCGCGCTTCATGGATCCGCCGCTTGAGGTGGTGCATATTCCTTTCGAAGGAAAAGAAATCACCGCTTACCTGCGGCTCCCCAAAAACGCGAAAGGCCCGGTGCCGCTGGTCATCGCGATCAACGGACTCGACAGCCGCAAAGAAGATCTTGCCGAAAGCTTCGGCGCGATTCTTCCCTTTGGCGTTGGCTATCTCGCTGTCGACGGTCCGGGCACTGGACAAAATCCAATTAAAGTGAGTGAAACGGCGGATCGTGTGTTGTCAAAGGTGATCGATTACGCGCAGTCGCGTCCGGAGATCGATAAGAACCGCATCGCCATCCATGGCGTGAGTTGGGGTGCGTATTGGGCCACGAAAATGGCCATCATCGAACGCGCGCGCTTGCGCGGTTGCAGCGCACAGTCTCCCCCGATCGATAAATTCTTTCAAAAAGATTTCATCGTGAACTCGCTTCTGGGAAATCGCGAATACCTTTTCGACCAGGTGCCTGCGCTGATGAGCATTATGGAAGGCGTGCACACGCTCGATGAGATGGAGGAGTTCATGCCCAAGCTTTCGCTGGTGCATGAAGGATTGCTCGGAAAACCCATGGCGCCAATGCTCGTGATCGCGGGCGTGCTTGACACCCAGGTCCCCATCGACGATGAGTGGCTCCTGCTGAGCAAAGGCGACGTGCCCAAAGATGCATGGATCAATCCGCGAGGAGGGCATCTGGGCCGGCAGGTGGGGGTATGGCCGGATCCTCTGATTTTCAAGCAAGTGATTATCCCCTGGCTGGTGAAAACGCTGGAGGCTCCCGCCGAATAGCGGGACGCGCGCTTTTAAGGGCGTCACCGGAGCCGCGATGCCTGTCCACAGGCGTGGACTGTGGCATGGGCCCGATTCCGGTCACCCTTTCGTAACCATTCGGCCTGCACAATATTTGTGGCAATTTAATATTTATGAAATATCTTTCCAGTAACATCTTCTTAGGAGACTGCTGGCATGGCTTCCGCGCGGGTTCCGAAATCGCTGCCGCTGCAAGTGGCGGCAGTGTGTTTTCGGCGCCAAGGTGCCGGTGTGGAATTCCTCCTGGTGAATACGAACGGCGGAAATAAGTGGACCTTCCCGAAAGGTTCTACCGACGCGCGGCTCTCGCATAGCCAGGCTGCCGAGCGCGAAGCCGCGGAGGAGGCCGGCGCGCTGGGCACGATCGAGCCTCGACACTTTCATCTTTATATTCACTCCAAGGGCGTGTTCTGGCAGCCGGGCGGCGTTCAGGAATTCGTGGTGAAGGCTTTCCTGATGGAAGTGCACCAAATGCGACGCCCGGATGAGGTGATGCGCCATCCGACATGGTTCAGCCCGGAAGAGGCCCGGCGGCGGCTGGCAAAAGGGCGCGAAGTGAAATACGCCCACGAGATGGAAGCTGTGATTGAACGGGCGCTCGAGCGCATTCCGCTACGCACCACCCCGTTAGGCACGCATGAAGAGAGCCGCAGCATCCGGGCTGTGGCACATTCCTAGGCTCCATCCTCTTACCCTCATTTTGTGAGACGATGAATCCAACCCATGATTCAGCTTTCCGGCGCCGGAAAACGTTTCGGCCACAAACTTCTTTTTGAAAACACCGACTGGCTGATCACGCCTCGCGACCGCATCGGTCTGGTGGGCGCGAATGGCACCGGCAAGTCCACGCTGATGAAGATTCTCGCCGGCCTCGATACTCTCGATTACGGCTCCCTCATTGTTGCTAAAGGCACCACTGCCGGATATCTTCCGCAGGATGGTCTCACGCTTTCCGGCCGCACCGTGTTTGCCGAATGCATGGCGATGTTCACCGAGCTCCACGCCATGGAGCGGGAACTGGAAACTCTGACTCACCGCATCTCCGAACTCGACCACACCAGTCCGGAATACGCCGAAGTTGCGGACCGATATCACAGTCTGGAACACGAGTTCCGCACCCGCGATGGCTACTCGATTGAAGCCGAAGTCGGACGCGTTCTAATGGGCCTGGGCTTCGGCAAAGAAGACTGGGAGCGGCTGACCGACGAGTTTTCCGGGGGCTGGCAGATGCGGCTGGCGCTGGCGAAGTTACTGCTGCAGAAACCGAATCTACTCCTGCTCGACGAGCCAACCAATCATCTCGATCTGGAAGCCCGCAACTGGCTGGAAGAATATCTGCATAACTATCCGCACGCTTTTGTGCTGATTTCGCATGACCGTTATTTTCTCGATGTGACGGTGAACAAAATCGCCGAGATCTGGAACAAGCGCTTCTGGTTCTACACGGGAAACTACGATAAATTCCTATCGCAGAAGACGCAGCGCAACGAGCAACTACAAGCCGCCTACCGCAATCAGCGCGATCGCATCGAGCAACTGGAAGTATTCATCAACCGCTTCCGCTACCAGGCCACGAAAGCGAAGCAGGTGCAGAGCCGCATCAAGGAGTTGGAAAAAATTGAACGCATCGAAGTCCCGCCGGAAGAGAAGACAATTCATTTCTCCTTCCCGCAGCCCAAACCGAGCGGCCGCATCGTTGCCGAGTTTGAGAATGTCGCCAAGGTTTATCCGGCTATAAAGAAGACCGATTCCCGCACCACCGGCGAAAAGGAAGTTTTTCGCAACGTCAATTTCATGATCGAGAAGGGCGACCGCATCGCACTGGTGGGCGTAAACGGCGCGGGCAAATCCACGCTAATCAAGCTGCTCGCAGGCGCGGAACTACCAACGCAGGGCGAATTCAAACTCGGCTACAACGTCGAGGCCGATTACTTTGCCCAGGACCAATACAAAGAACTCGATGCCAACGCCCGGATGATTGACGATCTCGGCAATGCTTCCCCACGCTCCACGCAGACCGAGCTTCGCAGCCTGCTCGGTTGTTTTTTATTTTCCGAAGACGACGTATTCAAGAAGATCGGAGTGCTCTCCGGCGGCGAACGAGGCCGCTATGCTCTGCTCCGCCTGCTGCTGCATCCAGCGAATTTCCTGCTGCTCGATGAGCCCACAAATCACCTCGATCTTCGCGCCAAAGACGTATTGCTGGACGCTCTGATGGACTATACCGGCACCGTTGTTTTCGTCTCGCACGATCGATATTTCATCGACAAACTGGCCACGCGGGTTTTCGAAATCGGCGATGGAAAAGTTGAGGTCTATCCGGGCAATTACGAAGATTACCTCTGGCGCAAACAAGGTGGAAACATCAAGCAAAATGAAGCCATTCGCCAGCAGCTGAAAGAGGTTCAACCTGAGCCCGCTCCGGCGGCCTCCAATGGCAACGGGTCTTCACCCGATGCTGCACCGGCCAAGACGAAACGGTTGAATCCCATCAAGCGCAAGAAGATGGAAGAGCGAATCCGCGAGCTGGAAGGAGAAATCAACCGCGCGGAAACCTTAATCGCCCAGTACGAGACTTCACTCCAGGGCTTCGTCAGCGCCGATGAGAGCCAGCGCCAGGCCCAGGAACTGGAACGGCACAAGGCCGCACACGCAGCCTTCCTCAAGGAATGGGAAGATCTGAGCGAGTCTTTACAGGATGCGGTCTGATGGCCACGTCCGTTGCCGCGACCGTACAGCCTCTTCCGTAATCTCGGAGAATCACTTACCTCTGTGCGATAGTCAGATTGGCCAAAGGGACAGGAACCAGCCGGAGGCCCAAAAATCCCAGACCACCCGTACCGATTGGCGCCGCCAGCGCCCTGAACTGGCGAACGGACGCGCAGCGGCGGGACAAAGGAAGGTCGCATGCTTCAGTCATCTGAGAACTCTTTCGGCGTAAGGTCCACTTCGCCGGCCTCCAACCCAAACTCCTATAACCCCGTCAAAACCACCACCGCCCCCATTGAGCAAGCAACCATCGGGCGATCGCTCGTAATCAAGGGCGAAATCACCGGCGCGGAAGCTCTTTATATCGATGGACGTATCGAAGGGAAGATCACACTGGCGGATAACCGCCTTACCATCGGCCGCAACGGCACTGTACAAGCCGACATCGTGGCCCGCGAAGTCGTGGTCATGGGTAAAGTGACCGGCAACATCGAGTGCAGTGACCGCGTGGATATTCGCAGCGAAGGCGTGGTGCACGGCAACGTTTCCACCCACCGCATCAGCGTGGAGGATGGCGCTGTGCTCAAGGGCGGTATTCAGGTTAAGAGCGCTGAACACAAACAGCAGAACCAGTCGGTCCAGACTAAAGCTCCTGAAGCGCCGAAGGCCGCGGTGGCAGAGCCGCAAAAGGCCCTGGCAGCGACTGCCGGCGCCTGATAGCCAGACGCCAGACACAGGGATTAAAAAAGGCCACGCCCACGCGTGGCCTTCCATTTCTGCCAGTCACCGTGACTCTCGGGGACTGCCCTCGGCTAGCAAGATTCCGGAACAGCCTCTTACTTTTCCGCTTTAGGTTTCAGATTAAGCGAAGCCGAATTCATGCAATAGCGAAGCCCGGTAGGAGCTGGGCCGTCTTCAAAGACGTGTCCCAGATGCGCTCCGCACTTGGCACAACGAGCCTCGGTCCTGGTCATCCCGAAACTGCGGTCTTTATGCTCTTCGACTTTGCCCTCGTCCGCCGGTTTGAAGAAACTCGGCCATCCAGTGCCCGAATCGAATTTGGTAGACGAGTCAAACAGCGGCTCTCCGCAGCAAACACAGTGATATGTTCCGGCATCCTTGGTCTTCCAGTATTTGCCCGTAAAAGCTGGTTCGGTTCCCGCCTCGCGGGTGACGTGATATTGCTCCGGCGTGAGCTGTTGTTTCCACTCCGATTCACTCTTTGCCACTTTTTCTGCCATGAATTTGCCCCTGAATAAATTGTTCTCTTCTATTTAACAACTCTGTTATTTAACAACTCTGTTTAACAAACATTAGATGTTCCATTACCAGAAAGGTGACGAGCCCTATTTGCACGGCTCTGGTTGTGACATCCGTCACAATTCACTCGTGACATCTAACCTTGCCGGGAATCCATTCTGGAGTCAAATATGTTGAAACGTCTGCGAGTCCCTCCGGCCCGGCATCGCCTCTCAAGGCGATGTCGGGCCCTTTTATGAATCACTTCAGAACTTCCTCTCCAATCTTGTGGTATTTGCTTCGGAAATATAGCAGCGGATTGCCCGGCCGCACTACAAAGTCTTCTACCTCCGCGATGAAGATAGTGTGATCGCCAGCATCGTGAGCCGATTGCAGCCTGCATTCCAGATACGTCAACGCGCCATGCAGTACGGGCGTTCCATGCTCGGTCCGATCAAAACCAGCTACGGGCTCCTTGGTCTGTTCTTCCGGCGGCCGAGCATAGAATTCAGATAACGCCCGCTGGTCTTCCGCCAGAACATTGACGCCGAATCGCTTTCTGGCATGAATATGGACGTGGGTACGTGCGCTCTGATCCACGCAAACCAGCACCAGCGGCGGATCGAGGGAGACGGAAGCGAACGCGTTGGCCGTCATGCCATGAACCTCACCATCGAGATCCACGGTGATGATGGTCACTCCCGTGGCAAAGGCTCCCATCGCTCTGCGAAATTCGATTGCACCAAGAGTCATGCTGAACCCGGAGTTTTTGGTGGCGCGATTGCCTACATTAGCACGGCAGCTGCTGCGTGCCGACGTCAATGAATGCAATCGCCGTTAACGATAAGTAGCTTCCGGTTTGCCCGGCAATCAGGACTTTTGCACATTCCTGGAAAGTTCGCGGTAAGTCACCGAGAGATATAATTCCCGCGTGCGACAACCTATGCGGCATGTGATGGCGCTTCGCGTTTCGAAAGCCGTTCTCGTTTTTGCAATCGCACTTTTCTACACGATTCTGGTCCTAAACAACATCACGGATTACGGCTCCAACTATGAGTTTGTCCGCCACGTCCTGATGATGGACTCAACCTTTGCCGGGAACCACCTCATGTGGCGCGCATTCAGTTCGCCGCTAATTCATACCGTCTCCTACATCGGCATCATCGCCTGGGAATCAGTCACCATGCTCCTATGCTGGTCGGCTGGCATTCGGTTGCTGAAATCGTACCGTGCGGAGAGAGACCAATTCGCCGCTGCGCTGAACGTCGCCGTGATTGCGCTGACGACGAGCCTGCTGATGTGGCTGGTGGCATTCCTCGATGTCGGGGGCGAATGGTTTCTAATGTGGCAGTCGAAAATGTGGAATGGGCAGCAAGAGGCGTTCCGAATGTTTACCATTGTCGGGGTGGTGTTTTTGGTTGTGATGCAACCCGAGCCAACTCCCAATGAGTCGGCCAACAGGAAGTGATTCAGGCCGCCTACGAATAGTCACGAACTTCAATGCGCGAACGCCACCAAAACTAGCGGACCTTCAGATGGGCTCTGGCATGATTGCCGATAAATCGCGGTTACGCTGATTGACCTCTGCTAATGGCGGGTTCGGTGCGCATCTTATGTTGCCAAGACGCCGATCGCTGGCCGCTGTTGTATGATTCGATGCATCCGCATGCCCGCGGAACCGAACACCGTGACTCCAAGAGCCATCAGAACGGCCTCTCCAGCGCGCGGCTCGTCATACGCGGCGGAAGCGGCAACTCTGCGGCCCGGCTCACCCATCTCCCGCGAACTGGCTCTGAGGCTCATCCGCTGCAAGAACGATGACCTCCCAGCGTTGCTCGCCGCCGCCCGCATGGCAAAAGAAAACTTCAAGCCCGGCGTAATCACTTATTCGCGCAAAGTTTTCTTGCCCCTTACGAATCTTTGTCGTGATTACTGCGGCTACTGCACTTTCCGTCGCGATCCTGCTGACCCGGGCGCGCATACAATGACTCCGGAAGAAGTTCTGTCGGTCGCCCAGGCCGGAGAAACATTGGGATGCACCGAGGCTCTTTTCAGTCTGGGTGATAAGCCGGAGCTTCTGTTTCCAGAGATGCGCGAGACTCTGCGTCATCTCGGCTATAAATCAACCCTGCATTATCTGGAAGCGATGTGCGAACTCGTATTGCGCGAGACCAGCTTATTGCCGCATCCAAACCCGGGCTTACTCAGCGCCGAATGGATTACACGTCTCGCCGCAGTCTCACCCAGCATGGGATTGATGCTTGAAACCGTGAACACCGACCTGCTAGCTCCCGGAGCGGCGCACGACAATGCTCCCGATAAAGTCCCGGCCAAGCGCCTGCGCACGATTGAAGAGGCCGGAAAGCAGCGCGTCCCTTTCACCACCGGGCTGCTCATTGGCATTGGCGAAACTCCGGAAGACCGCGTCGAGACCTTGCTCGCCATTCGCGACTTGCACGAGCGTTACGGCCACATTCAGGAAGTGATCGTCCAGAACTTTCGCGCCAAGCCCAATATTCCGATGGCTCACGCGCCAGAACCCGGCCAGGGTGAAATGCTGCGCACCGTGGCGGTAGCTCGATTGTTAATGCCTAATGTCAATATTCAGGCGCCTCCCAACCTCAATGCGCCGTATTATGAGGAGTTACTAGACGCTGGCATCAACGACTGGGGAGGGATTTCTCCGCTGACTCCCGACTATATCAACCCGGAAAAGCCCTGGCCGCACTTGGAGCAATTGCGACTTCGCACCGAAAGCAAGGGATTCCAGTTGCGTCAGCGGCTACCGGTCTATCCCGAATTCCTCTCACCGCTTGTGTCGAAAGCTGGTCTTCTCTCACAAAGACTTAATGACGTTTGCGACGGCGAAGGTCTTATCGGGGCGGGGAGGGCCGCATGATCTGCGTGCTCACCGGCGGCACGGGCGGAGCCAAGTTCGTCGATGGTCTACGCCAAGTGATTCCGCCGGAAGAAATCACGCTCATCGTCAATACCGGGGATGACTTGCTGTGGTGGGGACTCTACGTCTCGCCCGATATCGATTCCATCACCTACGTTCTCTCCGGTCTGCTCAGCCGAGAGCGCGGTTGGGGAGTACGCGGCGACACTTTCTTGTGTCTACAGGCCATGGGCCAACTCGGTGAGCCCACATGGTTCCACACTGGAGATCGCGACCTCGCGGTGCACCTGCTGCGCTCGCGCCTTTTGGCCGAAGGCAAAACGCTTTCCGAAGCCACATCCACGATCTGCGATAAGCTCGGCGTAAAGGCACGCATTCTGCCCATGAGTAACTCGCGCGTTGAGACTCGCGTGGACACTCCTTCCGGCGAGTTCAGTTTCGAAGAATATTTCGTGCAGCGCTGGTATCAGGATCCCGTGAACTCGGTGCGTTTCGCTGGAGCTTCCGATGCTGAGCCCGCACCAGGTGTAATCGAAGCGATTGTCTCCGCCGACGCTGTCCTCATGGCTCCGAGCAATCCCATTACCAGTATCGGCCCAATTCTGGCTGTTCCTGGAATTCGCGATGCGTTAGTGCGGGCACGCGGCAGAGTTGCAGCCGTCAGCCCAATCGTGGGTAACGCTCCGGTGGCTGGGCCAGCGGGCATCCTGATGACCGCCATGGGATTGCCCTGCTCGATCGCGGGCGTGGCTAAAGCTTACGAAGATTTCCTCGATCTGCTCATCTGCGATACGCGTGACGCCAGAGCCGCAGTTGCGCTGCGCGAAAACGGGTTGCGAGTGCAATGCGCCGAAACCATTATGCGTACTGCTGAAGACAAAGCCGCACTCGCTCGAACCGTGCTTTCCTTCGCAATGGAACCGCCGTCCTCTGATCGCTCAGTTTCTGACAAATCTGCTGCTCGTGCCACAGTCGACCAGCCGTGATTCTCATCCCCGTAAAGAATCTATCGGCGGCAAAGCAGCGTCTCGCTGCGGTATTGGACCAGCCGGCGCGCACGGAATTGGCTCAAACCATGCTGCACGACGTTGTCACTGCCCTTGCACTGTGGACGCGTCGTCCGGCCTGTGCGCTTGTCACCAGCGACCCGTTCGCGCTGGACCTCGCGCGCCAATACGATTTCGAGATCATCCCGGATCCGGCAAATCCTGGAGAGACTGGGGCAATCGAAATGGCGACTTCCCTTTGCGTCGCGCGGGGCGTCGAGTGGACGCTCGTCATCCCCGCGGATATCCCGTTGATTCAATTCGCGGAGCTGGAGCAGATTTACGACGCGGCTCCAGATCAGGGTTCAGTGTTGGCTCCAGCTGCCGACGGCCGCGGAACCAATGCGATATTCCGCCGCCCCGCAAATTTATTCCCTCTTCGCTTCGGCAACGATAGTTTTAAACCACACCTCGCGGCGGCGCAGGCAACTGGGAAACCTTATCAGGTTTTGCGACTGCCACGCATCGCAGTCGACGTGGACAATCCCGAAGACTTGCAACAGCTTCTCGCCCATCCAGGAGAAACCCGTACGCAGAGCTTGATCCGCCGCTGGACGCAGGAAGACCGCTTGCCGGTCACGAAGGCGCAGACCCGGTGAGCAATCCACGACGCCAGCAGCGTAAAACTTCTGCGCGGCCGCGCGCGAAGAAGAAATCGAGCCCTCTACCGGCCGAGATAGGCCTGATCCCAATTCCGTTAGCCGACGACATCCAACCGGGCGATTCCTTGCCGGAGAGACTGACGGCGTCAATGCAACAACGCAAAATTGCATTCGCACCCGGCGATATTCTCGTCGTCAAACACAAAATCGTTTCCAAGGCGGAAGGCCGCATCGTAAATCTTGCTACGATCAATCCTTCTGCTGAATCGATCTCTTGGGCAAAGAAATACTCGCTGGATGCTCGCGTCATCGAAGTGGCGATGCGAGAGAGTCGCGCAGTAATCAGACGTAAAAATGGTGTGCTGATTACGGAAACGAAGCACGGATTCATCTGTGCCAACAGCGGCGTGGATGTGTCCAATGTTGATGGAGGCCGCCACGCTCTGCTACTGCCCGCCGATCCTGACCGTTCGGCGAGAAAGCTTCATCGGGAGCTGAAGAAGCGCACTCGGCTCGCTATACCCGTCCTTATTACTGATACCTTCGGGCGTCCGTGGCGCGAAGGGCTTGTGGATTTCTGCATTGGCATCGCCGGAATGAAAGCGCTTCGGGACGATCGTGGCCGCCGCGATCCGCACGGCTACACTCTGCAAGCCAGTCTTGAAGCTATCGCTGACGAGCTCGCGGCCGCAGCGGGTCTGATCTGCGGCAAACTCAACCGGACCCCGGCCTGCATCATCCGGGGATTTTCATACGCACCGGCTCGCGGGCGTTCACGTGATCTGCTTCGCCCCGCGTCCCGCGATTTATTCCGCTGACCCTGTTGCGCCAAACCCTCGCCAAAGTCAGCCCGCAGGAGTAATTTGGAATGGTAGAAAGTCCGGAGGAATCTGTGCCCCGCCATCTTTCAATATCGGAACTGGAAAACTTTCCTTCGCTCGATTGGTTTGACCTCGCGCCTACTCTCACCCCCGCGGTTCGCGCTTCGCTCGAACAAATTCTCGAAACTCAAAATGGCAACGCTATTTCGCAGGAAGATGCCTGCGAACTGGCCCACGCCGATGGGGATGACCTGCTCGGTCTACTTGCCGCCGCCAACGTGCTGCGCGCCGAGCTTTCCGGGAACCTGGTCACCTACGTCGTGAACCGAAACATCAACTTCACCAATATTTGTTTTGTCGGATGCAAATTCTGCGCCTTCAGCCGTGGGCCGCGCGAATCGGATACTTATTTCTTGCAGCCCGAGCAAGTCGCGCAAAAAGCCGCCGAGGCCTGGCAGATCGGAGCCAGAGAGGTCTGCATACAGGGCGGACTGCCGCACGGCTTGCCGCCATTTTATTATCGCGACGTTCTGCGGGCAGTGAAGAAGGCGACGCCCGGAATGCATATTCATGCCTTCTCGCCAATGGAAATTGTTTACGGCGTTGAACTCACCGGCATGAAGCTGCCCGATTATCTCTCCATGCTGCGCGATAACGGCCTTGACACGCTGCCCGGCACCGCCGCAGAAATTCTCGACGACGAGATTCGGCACATTCTTTCGGCCAATAAACTTTCAACGGCGCAGTGGATCGAAGTGATTCGTACCGCCCATCGCCTCGGCATCCGCTCCACTTCCACGATGATGTATGGCCACACCGAAACGCCCGAGCACTGGGTTCGGCAGATGTATCTGCTGCGAGAGATTCAGCACCAGACCGGAGGCTTCACCGAATTCGTTCCGCTCGGCTTCGTGTACCAGAACACGCTGTTGTTCCATCAGGGCCTGTCTCGAACCGGGCCTACGCTTGCGGAACATCTGAAGGTGCACGCGCTGTCGCGCCTGTTGCTGGCTGGATCGATCAATAATATTCAAGTTTCGTGGGTCAAGTTGAATCGCCAGCTTTCGCAACTCTGCCTGCATGCGGGCGCCAATGATTACGGCGGTACGCTGATGGAAGAAAACATTTCACGCGAGGCCGGTGCCACTGCCGGCCAGTACACCAGCCCGGAAGATTTCCAGTCACTGATTCTCGAGACAGGTCGCATCCCCGCCGAGCGCAACACAACCTACTCCCGCATTAAAATCAAGTTGCCACTGGCAGACTTAACGACGGAAGAAACCCTGGAGCCTGAATTTGCCTGATTCGGGTCCAATCGCCATCCTTGGTGGCACCGGCCCAGCAGGCATGGGTGTCGCCCTGCGTTGGGCGCGCGCCGGAGAAACGATCATCATTGGCTCGCGGAATGCGCTGCGCGCAAAAGAAGCAGCTGACAAGATCAAGAAGAGTGTCCCCGAAGGGTCCCGAGTATCAGGCATGGAAAACAGCGCGGCTTGCGCTGCTGCAAATATTTTGGTGCTTACGGTTCCGTTTGAGGGTCAGGCCACTCTGCTCAAAGAACTCAAACCTGCAATTCGTTCGGGCAGTATTTTGATTGATGCCACAGTCGCGCTCGCCGCCAGCGTCGGAGGGCGTGCCTCGCGCACGATCGGCGTCTGGCAGGGGTCAGCCGCACAACAAGCGGCTGAACTTGTTCCAAAGGGAGTAAGCGTAGCGGCGGCCTTTCATAATCTGTCGGCTGAACTTCTCAACGGAGACGAAGATCTCGACTGCGACGTCATTGTCTGCAGCGACGACGCCAACGCCAGTCAGATCGCCCGCGCGCTCGCGGCTAAACTCCCTGGAGTCCGTGCCATTGACGGTGGCAAATTGGAAAATGCCCGCGTTCTCGAACAAATCACAGCCCTGCTGATTGGCTTGAATATCCGCCACAAAGGGCACGGTGGCATCCGCATCACGGGCTTGCCGCCGCAAGCCTATACGTAATTCAGCAAATTCCTAGAACGAATACTTCAACGAAAACTGAATCAGCCGCGGCGTGCCCACGGTGGACGTGATCGGTGCGGAGCCTCCTCCGGTTCCGTTCACGATGGGCGACACCGTTGTCGCCGCCGGAAGCGCGAACGATGGATGATTGAAGAGATTGAAAAAGTCGGCGCGGAACCGCAAATCCTGACGTTCACCCAGCTTAAAAGACTTGTCCAGAGTGAAATCCACATTTTTCTGCGGTGGTCCAATTATGCAGTTGCGCGGCGTATTGCCGTATACCGTAGCATCGCTGCTCGTGCCGTTGGAAAGAGTCGCCAGCGGGTCTGGCGTGTAGGACAACGGATTCACCCAGTTCGCCAGCCGTGACTCTACGCTGCCCGAAGTGGCAGCAGTGGCGCAACTGGAGCCTGGAGTGAAGGTCGCGGTGGAAGAGGGAGTACTGGCCAATGCATAAGCCGTGCCACCCGCCGGATCGTAAATGGTGAACGGCGCTCCCGATTGCAGAATCACGACACCGCTCACCTCCCATCCTCCCAATACTCCCTTGGTCAAGCCGCTGGTGCCGGCGAAGAATGGCAACTGATAAACGGCGCTGGTCACAAAGCGTTGTCGACGATCGAAATCGGACAACCCGCGAGAAGCGGCGGCATCGGTTTGATTATTTACTCGCGTGAGGAATGCTACCGACGCGGTAGAAACGTCATCGATTGATTTGGACCAGGTATAAGCGCTTTGGAAATACAAACCCTTGCCGAAGCGGTGGGCTAAAGTTGCCTGCAGAGCGCTGTAGTGCGAATCGGAGTTGGGAGCGAAATCCTCGAAATCTCCAGGTGCAATACCTAGATATGGAGCACGGGCAGAGGCGTTCTCTATGGTGGAATCCACAATCGTGCACGACAAATGTTGAGCTTGGAGATTAGTGCATCCTGGTCCAGAAATGGTAACCGGATTTTGTGGAGTGGCTAATGTAGCCTGGTCCGGATCGAAAGTAGAACGCAGACGCGTGCCCTTGGTGCCGACATAACCGAGCTCCATAAACCAGTCTCGCCCAAGCTCGTGCTGAATCGTGAAATTCCACTGCTGCGTAGTGCCCGCGACCCAATGCAGGGGTACAGAGAGTTGGATCAAGCCATTCACGTTGCCACTGAACGCCGGAGAACAGGCTTGTGGAGTCGGAAACTTACAGGGGGCAAATCCCTGGAGGATCGCCGCCGTGGGCACGTATGTCTGAGTTGGATTGGCGCCGAGCGCTGGAATGCCGTTGGGGAACGCGGCGCTGTGCGCAAACAGGTTTGCCAGACTATTTTCTCCTGGATCGAAGCCAACCAGGAATGGGTAAGTAGGAGGCACGATGGCGAGATTGTCTACCGCGCCCAGGTCCTCGCGGACGCTGTAAATCCCATAACCACCACGGACCGAGGTCGTGTGATGGCCTCCCACGTCATAGGCAAAACCAATGCGCGGCTCCAGCACCGTGGCATATTCATTGTTCAGTCCCGCTTGATTCAGAGTCCCGGAAATTCCCGAGAGGCCGAATTTATCAATGCATTTGGGATAGACGTAAGGCTGTCCGGTTGTGTTAGCTAGATTGGGATCGGTGTTGCCGGTGTGGCAAAGCGTGTCGTAAGGCGCGCCGAGAAACTCGTTTCTGAAACCAAGATTGAGGGTCAGAGTCTTGCTCACCCGATAGTCATCCTGCGCAAACCAGGAATAACCGGGAATCCGGTAATCGTGATTGCCGAGGCCGCCCCCGCCTTCACCTAAAAGCGGGGCGCCCGCCATGAAACTCTGGAAATCCGATCCGAAGCCAGTCGCACCGGAAATAAAAAATATCAATCCATTGTCGGCAATCGGCAAGCTGCGGCGCATGGCTACCCGGTCCACCTCCCCACCAAATCGAAGTTGATGCGGACCGTGGCTCCAACTCACCGTATCCACCCAGGTGTAGTTATTCGAGAGGGCAGACTGTAGCTGCGTGGGGTAAGCTCCGAAGGCAAAACTGCCGAACTGAAAACGGTAGATGTTGGGATCGCCAGCCTGTCCATTTACGCCCGTTGCCGTGGGCAAGTTGATACCAATCTCCTTATTGGTGATGGGCGGCTGATTATTCAGCTTATCGCTGATGATGTTGACGCCGAACCGGAATTCATTGATGAGGACATTGCTGAAGACGTGAGTTTCCGTAATGCTGCCAAAGCGGCTGTGCAGTGGAATATCCAAAGGAAAGTTAAGATTGTTGGGACCGGGCTGGCCGCCGGTCTGGATTCCATAAGAATCCGCTCCGAACGGCTGGAACGTGTCGGAGTTAGACCAGAAGAAGCGCTCCGATAAACGGTCTTTCCCGTCACGAAATTCGCGATCCCAGTTCGCGGTGAACTGATTGTCCGAGAACTTGCCGGGATCGGTTAACACCAATGATCCAGTATTGAGTTGACCATTCGTAAAGCCGGGAGTGCCGGCTACTGTGGGAAACAAATAACCGGCGCCGTCCGAACCCGGACCAAACTGTGTTCCCTTTGCCTGAAGCAGGGCCAGGGCAACCGGGTCGATCGACTTTGCAGTGACTTTACCGCAATCCGCTCCGCAGAAGAAAGTGTTGAGCAGCGTAGTCTCATCGCGCGAGGTAGGCAGGATGGGAACGTTCGGGCTGTTGATAAATGTGCCCGGCGAATCACCGCTGCGCTGCCGGGTACCCTGAAGATTGAAGTAGAAATAGCCGAGCTTGGCGCCGCGTCCGATCGGGCCGCCGATGTCGCCGCCGAAAATGTTCTGCTTAATGACGACTTTGCCCAGAAAATAATCATTGGCATCTAAGACGGTATTGCGGAAATATTCCCAGAGATCGCCGTGAAATTTCGCGCTTCCACTTTTGAGGGTGGCGTTAATGTTGCCGCCGCCGTTGCGTCCCTGGGTAGCGTCGTAGAGGCTGGTGCTGACTTTGAATTCCTGAATGGCATCCGGGCTGGGCAGCGGCGTGTAGGTCAACTCACCAAATGCATAATCGGCTACGGTAATGCCGTCGATCAAATAATTATTGTTGTCTTCTCTTCCTCCGTTGACGTGCATATAAACCGTGCCGCGGCCAAGCTGCGCGGCACCGTTCAAGTCAGAAGAAGCACCCGCAGAGAGGGTCAGCAACTGCTGAAAGTTTCTCGTGGCCAGCGGCAGGTCAGTAATTGTCTGGGCTCCCAGCGATTGTCCAGTGGTGGCGTCCGTTGTATTTACTTGCTCCACCTGGGACTGCACTTCCACAACTTGTCTCACCGTATTCACTTTTAGAGTTGCAGTCATGCGTGTGGTTTCCGTGATGCGCACAACCACGTCGGGAAACGTAGTAACCGGAAATCCTGGCGCCGTCACTTCCACCGCGTAAGTGCCCACCGGCAACAACGTGGCCGTAAATAATCCGGAAGCATCCGTCGTCACTTGACGCACTACTTCCCCCGTTGCCTCGTTCTTGACGTTCACCCTGGCATTTGCAATGACAGCCCCGGTGGCGTCTTGCACCACGCCGCTGATGGCGCCGGTGGCTCCGCCCTGGGCGAAGATTATTCCCGTGGAAACGGCCATGAAAAGAACGAACGCCATAAAACGCCGAACGGAATTCATCTTGTCCTCCTTGCGGGATTGGTCAGTGGCTCACTCTCCATCGAAACGACGGATCGATGGGTGATGAATAATGCGGTGAGATAACATGCGGATATATCACGATCTTCCGCCGATGTTCAAGAAATATGCACCGGTCGCGCATCGATGCTTACAGCGAATTCGTCGGATTAAAATTCCTGATAACGGACGCCTCTTGTTGCAGGCTGTTTTGTTTGGCTTGACATTGCCGCCGACGGGAGTATCTTGGTGACGGTCAGCCGGCAGTTTTCTCTCCCGCAGATTCCGGTTCCGGCTGAATCCAGCGGCGGCCTCCGCTCTCAGAATCGCTCTGGTTTGGACGAACCGTCGCGCTCGAATCTTCCGCTTGAAAGGAGACCGATCATGGCCGTCTCTCCTCTGCCGATTTCGGAATTGAATCTAGAAACCTCAACCACACCCGAAGAAACCGTTATCCGTTGTACTGGGAGAATCACGTCGACCACCTCGGGGACCTTGCAGGCCGCAGTTCGCAGTCATATCGCTGAGGGGAAGCGTATTGCAGTGGACCTCAGCGATGTGAATTACATGGACAGTTCCGGCTTGGGAGCGTTGGTGAGTGTCTACGTTTCCGCTAAACGACAGCACTGCCAACTAAGGCTTATCAATGTAGGACCGAGGCTGCAGCAGCTGTTTCGTCTCACCAAGCTCAATTCGGTGTTCGAAGGACATGACGACTTTCTCGGCTTGACGCCGGACTAGCAGCTTTCCAGTCGATGCGATGGCCCGGGGCATCGGCAGCTAATCTTCAACCGCCTGCGCGACCATCTCCGATGGCTCGCCGCCAGCGGCGGCCTGCGCCATGATCAGGCGCCGCGCTTCCACGCGAATCTTTGGGAGTTGCGCCCAGAACCACACCGCGCCGATCACTGACGCTACTCCGCCAATCGCGACCGTCAACTGCGCACCCAGGTGGTCGGCCAGAGCACCGCCCAGCAGCGCTCCAATGGGAGCCATGCCCATGAACATCATCGAATAAACCGCCATTACCCGTCCCCGCAGAGCATCCGGCACCATCACTTGAATTAATGTGTTCGAACAAGCCATCTGCAACATCATTGTGTAGCCAACTGGCAACAAGAGGATTACGGAAATCCAGAAGGTGTGCGATACCGCGAACACAACCAGACTCGCTCCAAAACCGGCACAACACAATGCGACCCATCTGCCCAGGCCCTTCACTCCTTCGCGAAATGCCAGAGTAAGCGCACCGAGCAGCGCGCCCACTCCGGTCGCGCCCATCAGAATGCCCAACCCTTGCGCCCCGCCGTGCAAAATCTTATCGGCAAAGATCGGCATTAACACCACATACGGCATTCCGACCAGGCTCACCAAACCGAGGAGGAGCAAAAGCGCTCGGATCGGCGCCGTGCGGTTGACGAAACGAAATCCCTCCATCATGTGTTCCAACGGTGATGCCATCGACGCACGTGGCCGGCTCAGCACCTTCATCATCAACAACCCGATAATCACCGCGATGTAACTGACCGCGTTGGCGAAAAAGCACCAGCCTTCGCCGATCTTTGCCACCAGGATTCCCGCGATTGCCGGACCGATCACGCGTGCCCCGTTGAACATGGAAGAATTCAAGGCGATGGCGTTCATCAGGTCTTCCTTGCCGACCATATCCACCAGAAATGATTGGCGGCCCGGAATATCGAACGCATTCACTACGCCCAGCAAGGCTGCCAGTACAAACACATGCCAGACTTGCACTCTGTGCAACAAAGTGAGGGCGGCCAGAATGAAGGCTAGCAGCATCGATGCGACCTGCGTTCCAATGACGATGTGGCGGCGGTTGAAACGATCAGCGGTAATTCCGCCCAACGGGGCAAATAAGAAGACGGGGATCTGACTGGCAAATCCTACCGAACCCAGCAAGAGCGCGGATCCAGTCAAACGATAGACCAACCATGACTGCGCCACGCTCTGCATCCAGGTGCCAATCAGCGAGATCAACTGGCCACCGAAAAAGAGTTGAAAATTGCGGTGCCGCAATGCTCGCAAGGCTACTTGCCAACGCGATGCCGGAGGCGAAATGGATTGAGCTAAATTGCCATCGGCCTGGATTGGAATTCTTGTTTCAGACACGTTGGATTCTTTTGATGACGACAAAGGTCTTTTGGATCACTATAACTTGGCCCGTTGTGGATCAGGAGACTGTTAAAGGAAGGTTCAGAACGAAACCGGAAATGGTGATCGGCTTGGAACTCCGCCTTCGAAGCGGCGATCGGCAGCCTCAGATCAATTCCATGCATCATACTCTCGCGAATTTTTGGCTTCCCAGTCTGGTCAGACTGCGCTACAGTTGCAGTTGCTTTCCCCCCGGCGATTCCCTAAGGAAGGGATACGACGATGACTATCTCCTCGGTTGGTGTTGAACGCCGCATTGGCCAGCGCTTCGCCTTCAACCTTCCAGTCTCGCTGCGAGACGTCGCCACTGCCGCCGAAGGCCTTGGCTTCACGCAGGACCTTAGCTCCCGCGGTGCTTTTCTTTTTACGGACATGGCTTTGAGCGAGGGTACGGAAATTGAACTCACCTTGGAGATGCCCTCCGAAATCACTCTCGGCGAAAATATGCGGGTACGCTGCCGGGGCAGGGTCCTCCGCATTGTCAAAGCAAAAGATATAACCTGGAGATTACCGGCCACAGCTGAGTCCAGGTCGCAACAGACGGAGACCAAGATTGGCGTAGCCGTGTGCTTGAATGGTTACGAATATCTGCCCGAAATAGAGCATCCCTCTCCAGATTTTCGCCGCATTTCAGCTCTGCACAACTTAAGCGAGAGTGACCGTACGGTCGCACCGGCGACGGTCGTTCCGCGTGCCGTGGCCCATTGACGGCTTTCGCTTTTCCCGAGCAAGACTTCTATGAAGTTCGCGTGCATTCCAAATCGGGGAGGAACCGGTATTTTTTTGTTATGCCCTTTTAGAGCTTTTCAATCTCGTCGCCTTGGCTTAGAATTCCTTCACTAGTGCGGATTGGCTCGGGGGGTAGTCCAGCTGTGCGCCTGTCGCGGTTTTCCTTTGCCCTGCGGATCGCTGCTCTTCCGTCTGTCCGACAAAAATCACAGAAGCATACTCCAGGCCGGTTACTAAGGTCACTGGCGAAGAGTACTTTCTCTTTCTAACATGCAAACAGCAAGAGAAATCAGCGAGAACCGCACCATGCATGGGATTGCAGTAGCCCTCCTGACGGAAAACCGCGAGCATTTATCAGAACTGCAGCGCCGTGTAGAGGCTACGCGTCTGGGTCGGACCGTATACAGCAACGTTGGGTTTCCTTCCGGGTCCACGGATTCGATCTTGCGCCAGATTCAGGATTTGCGCGCTGAGGTGGTCATCATCGACATCTCTCCGGAAAATCCGCAACCGGCAATTCGCGCCATCGAACTTCTGCAAGCCAACACTTTGCAACTGGCAATTTTCGCCAACGGTACCATGCGACAGCCCACTACGATTGTGGCCAGCATGCGCGCCGGCGCCGGAGAGTACCTGGACGATAGCGCTGGCACCGAAGCCCTTCTGGAAGCTTTAACGCGTTTCAGTTCGAACCGCACACGCACCCGTGGCGGCGCGGGCAAAGCCCGCATCTTCACTTTTCTTGGAGCCAAAGGAGGCGCCGGAGCCACCACCGCAGCCGTCAATACCGCGGTCGCTTTGCAGCAAAGCCATGGCAGCGTGGTTCTGGTGGATTTTGCTCCAGTCGGTCAGTGCCAGCTTCACCTTAATCTTCGTCCCAACTTCGGCGTGCCGGACGCGCTTGAGAATTTGCATCGCCTGGATGCCTCATTGCTCGAAGGCTTGATGACGCCTTCCAAAGATGGTTTGCATCTGCTCGCCGGACCGCAGCAGCCCTATCCATCGCTTCCTACTCCTGCCGAGTTGGCTCGGCTGTTTGACCTGTTGGTGAATCACTACCGCTACGTGGTGGTCGATGCCTCCAGCCGGCTCGATTCCACGACCCGCCTGCTCTCCGACCTCTCAAATGCAGTACTCATGGTCGCGCAGACCGATGTCGTGTCTCTGTGGAGCGCGAGCCGCATCCACTGCTTTCCTCGACGAAGGCGCTGGCCATAATCGGTTGCGAATGGTCCTGAATCGTTACAAAAAGATTCCCGGTTTTAGCGACGAAGACGTCGAACACTCTACACGCTGCAAGGTGCTGTGGAAGCTTCCGAACGCCTTTCATGCAATTTCCCCCGCCATTGATCATGGCACGCCCGTCGTCCTGCAGGAA
The DNA here is from genome assembly GCA_963817305.1 of uncultured Acidobacteriaceae bacterium. Taxonomy (GTDB): domain Bacteria; phylum Acidobacteriota; class Terriglobia; order Terriglobales; family Acidobacteriaceae; genus Sulfotelmatobacter. Next base: position 364,721 of record CAWFOD010000004.1, read on the forward strand.
GGCCAGGAGATCAGCCGTTCCTTCCGCGCCTTTGCCGCCGCGTTGGCGGAGGCATCGTCCACGGCGGAAGGCGGACTCGATCTGGTTTACGCGCAGGAAAAGCCCGACACCAAGAAGAAAGCCACCGGGAGATTGTTGATTACCCCGGCGCGCGCCGGCCAGTAACCGGCCAATCGAAGATTGGCTCGAATTCCGTCCTCGTGTCATTCCAACTTTCATGCGCCCCCCACGGAGGCTGCATTCCGCTAAGATAGTCCGATGCGCGATGCTCGAGGGTCAATCCTGGAAGAGGTCGAATCCTCCTCTCCGGAACTTCGCCTGTTAATTTCACCCGAACCATGGCCGCGCATTTTTGCGCAGAATCTTTCAGATCTGTTTCATGCGCACGACGTTTCTCCGCTGCAAGTTGAGTCTGCTCCCGCACCTTTCTGGTCGGATGTATTTGTTGAAGGCAAACTTCCCTGGCGCAGGTTTCTCGAGTCCGGCGGGTATCACGTCGTCGCTCTGATTCTTATCTGGATGGGTTCGCGCTTCCTGGCAATGCAGCCGCAGATAACGCCGCAACCGGCATTCAACCATGCCGACGTTGTCTACTACACTCCGTCAGAATATTTACCACCACTCGATACTCGCCGCGCAAGTTCGGCTCACGCGGAGAAAGCTGATCCTGAAATATCAGCGCAACCGATTATTTCCGTTCCTCCCGAAGCAGAAAACCATGCGCAAACCATTGTCACGCCGCCGAAGATTCGGTTGCGGCGCGACATTCCTTTGCCCAATACCGAAGCCTGGTCGGAAAAGCCTGCGCAGCCCATCGCGCCCGCCCCGGTCGTTCTCGCCTCCGCGATTTCTCGCCTCGCTCCGCGGATGGAACGGTCCGTCATCGCTCCTCCGCCTGAGGTCGACACATCGCAGAAAAGCATGCTAGCCCCACAGCCATCCGTCATCGCTCCTCCGCCTGCTCTGGAGGCAACTTCCAAGCGTAGCTTCGGGGAATTAACCATCGGACACAGCGCCATCATCGCACCTGCTCCACAGCTTTCTTTGGACGAGCAACGTGCCGTGTCCGGAGGACGTTCCACCGCCATGCGTTCCGCCCAGGTAATAGCACCACCGCCGTCATTGCGCGCCGCCGGCGGTTCACGCACAGCCGAAAGTATGATCGCGCTCAATCTACATCCCGCGGTGGAAGCGCCTCCCGAAACCCGTCGCCGGCAATCGCCGAGGCAGTTTCGCCGCTACTCCAGAAGGACATCACGGAGCGTCGGGAACTCCCGGCAGCTACGCTGGCGCGTCCGCAGGGGATACAAGTACGGTCGGCAAAAATAACGGAGCAAACTTGCCCACCGGACTTTACATTGGAAAAACCACGAATCCCGCGTCGACCGTTGCCGGCAATCTTGCGCCCAGTCTGAGCAGCAATACTGTTAATCCGCACTTGTTGGCTGGAATGCGACGCCCCACTTTATCGGGGACGACCCCGCAGAGCGACGTAAAACTCTCCGAGGTCGAACGCGCAGTTTTCGGCGACCGCAAGATTTATTCCATGACGCTCAACATGCCGAATCTGAATTCCGCCGGAGGCAGTTGGGTGATTCATTTCGCCGCACTGAAATCGGAATCGACTGCAGCCATTTCTTCCGGCGAGGAAGGTACTTCCTCAAACCTTTCGTCGCCAGTAGCCACGCTCAAAGTTGACCCGGCTTATCCGCTGGAACTGATGAAGCAAAATGTCAGCGGCACGGTCATACTGCATGCTGTCATCCTCGCTGATGGCACGATCGGCAGGGTTCGCGTGCTGCGCAGCATTGACGATCGCCTCGACCAATTCGCCAGCGAAGCGATTGCCAAGTGGCAGTTCCAGCCTGCAATGAAAAACGGCGCTCCCGTTGCTGTGGAAGCGACGTTCTGGATTCCCTTCCGTCCCGGCAAAATAAAATCGGATTTCTGAATCCGGTTTCTCCCTATTTTTCTGCCCGGCAAATGTCTGACCCCGTAAGATTTCCCGGCTCGTCGTTCCCCAGAATCGCAAGTCCGCGAGACGCGGTGTAAACTGATTTCCCCCCGATAAAATGAAACCGCAAGTTCTGCGGCTCTGTGCGAGGCGTTATGAGCTTTCACTGGAGCGGGCTGGCGAACAACCTCGGGATCGTGATCTTCGCGGTCGTAAACACTATCTGGTACATCCTGATTGGCCTCGCGACTTTGTTCGCCATCGCTGGAATTGCAAGTCCACATCTTGACGACACTCGCTGCGGGGGAGTGCAATGCCAATGAAAAGGAGAACCGATGAGCCGATTCTTGGGTGTTTGCTTGCTTGCAGGCTGCTGCATTGTCTCGGTCCTGGCGGCGTCTCACTCTCTGCAGAGCACTTCGATGGCAGGCGACCGGGCTAACGCTTCGAAAGCAACAATCGAGGGCTTGGTTCGGGATGTTGCCTGTCCCATTCAGAACCTGGACGGAACTGCGACGAACCTAAGCCTCAAATGCGTGAGGGCATGCGTGAGAGGTGGTTCGCCGCTGGTTATTCTGACCAAGGATGGTCATTTGTATTTCCCCATCTCAAACAAGATGCCTGACACGGATCAGCGGCAGGCACTGATGCCATTCGTCGGCAAATACGTGCGGGCCAGCGGGACCGTATTTGAGCGGACGGGGACGCATGCGATTGTGATCACGGAAATTAAGGAAATGAAAGAGATCCACTTGAGGATAGATGAGTAGGAACTCAGGCTCTCCGAGGACAAACGACTGAATGCTATTTTGGACGCTAGTTAAACTACTGTAAATCGCGCGATTTCACTCGTTGGAAATTGGCCGAGGCCTGGGCAATGAGTGAGTTCGTGTGCGATAAGTGAAGGCGGAGTCCCTACGCCTTCGCGGCTTTCTTCTTCTCCAGAGCGGCGTAAATGGCAGGGTCGGTGCAGACTTCGTAATAAGTGCGATCGGTCCAGCCCTGCACGGAGAAATCCTCTGCTTTGACCTGCGGGACGCGGCTTTCGCGCACGACAATTTTGCGGAAGATGTCGCGGTCCACCGGAACGGTACCGCTCGACAGTCGGTACTCTCCCTTATCCGATGCCATTGAGGCCGGCAATTTCACCGCCAGCGGCGCCAGCGAAATTTCCTGTTCCAGCTTGCGGAATGCCGCCTGATTCATGCGGATTCCGCCCAGGTTGTAGCTGATCACCAAGTCCTCGGGATTTGCATCTTCGGACGGTGGAGCGGCTTCTTCGGACTGAAACACGTAAACGTGAAACGGTCCGGCTTGCGGCTCCATTATCTTGCGGGCCTTTTTGTTGCAGGAAGAAAGGCGGTCGCTCTCATTGAGCGCTTCAGAAATCATGATCTGGCGCTCGCCGTCCATCAGATAGAGCGGAGCGGATTCTTGCAGAGTGATGCCGATCCCCAACGAGAGTTCCGGCATTCCGGAACGCTTCATCAACTGATTGTAGCCGCGCACGATCTCGATGATCTCCCGCGCCAGCACGCAGGTGCGGCTGACGGCGAGTCCGGGCTCGCCTTCGCGTTCGAGAATGGCGAGAATGATGGCATCGCCTTCCAGAAAAACTTTTTGCGCTCCGTATTTACCCAGCAACTTGTTCACCGGATCATAAAAATTCAGGCTGAAGTAGGAGGCTGGATTCAGTCCTTGTTCCATCAACGTGCGCGTCAGGCGCGTGGAGTCGCGGACATCCGCCTTGAGTACGACGTGCCGCAGAACTCGTTCTTCCTCAGGTTGCTGCGGTTGCTCATCGGGCAGAAGGAATTCGTAGAGCGTCCCGTTCATGCGCGAGAGTTCGCGCAACTTGTCGGTCGAAACCAGGTTCACCGAATCCATCGCCGCGTTCAGCGTCTCCAACCGTCGCAGATCACGGTGATAGTGAGAAAAATCCTGCAGAAATCGCGCTGCCACTTTAGAGCGCTCTGCTCCGCGACAGCCGGCTACCTTGCCCACCGCGGCGTATAGGCTCGCAGGCGAAAGTTTGCCGTGCTCCTGAATCATGCGCTCCACACGGTCGCATTCGGGCCGCGAGATCAGCGCGTTCTTCAGTTGCTGCGGATTGATGCGCGGCGCGTATTCACCCAGCAACGGCACTGTATGGTACGAAGCGATCACGCACTCCATGACCTGCTCGTCTTCCAGCAGGCGCACCCAGTTGGCCAGCCGCTCCTGCTGTGCGATGCCCTCTGCACTGGACTCATCGGGCGTTCCCGTGCCGACCAGTGCGCGGGCATTTTCTGGAGCGCAGAGCCAGGAGTCGATTTTCTCCGTAGTGATCTCTTCTCCGTAGAGCGAGCGCATGAAACCCCATACCACGTCCTGCAGGCGAGGATAGCGATCCGGGTCGCGATCCCAGTTGCCAAGCATTACGTAATGTTCGGCGCAAAGATAATCGTCGCGGCCATCTTCGGAAAAAGCCAGCCGATTCACAAATAAGCCATAGCTGCCGAGAGCCGCACTGCCTGTCTCCGAGGCTTTTGCCTCTCCGAAAAATGACCGGCGAGTGCGCGCCAGCGTTTCCTTTTCGATTGCTCGCAGGGTTTCGAACAGCTCCTGGCCGGTCTTACGAAGAATGATTTTTTTGCGCACCTGGAAGGCGGCAACACGCTCGCGATATTCGACTGCCTTTCCCTGGCGAATGCCCTCATAACTCTTTAACAGAACGCGGCAGCGTTCCAGCACCTGCGAGAACTGCAACGACATTTCCGTCGCGCAGAAACTTCGTAACCGCCAACCGCGCCAGCAGATCAAGCGAAAGTTTTTCTTCTTTTTTTGCGCGATTCAACGCTGCTAAATGAAGCTCGGCCAGCAGCGGCTTCCAGTCGGAAGGATCGGCGGCGACGCGTCCCTTTTCTTGAGCGGCGCCTGCCGCAGCGGTCCGCATCCATGAGGGCGCCTGGGTTTTCTGCGGAGCCTCGGCGGCCAGCAGGCCTTCCAACTCGCCGTGGCGCACGATCAAACGCATGATTTGGGCGCGCGCTGCATCTGCAAACCGCGGGCTCAACGCCACATCGTGGCGAAGATTGTCTACTCCGACTGCCAATCCTTCGAGATTTATTGCCGGGACCGACGCAACCAACTGGGGCAAAGCCGCTTTTTCAGGCTCCTTGCCGAGGCGAAAGATGGGGAAGCGAGGCATTCGTAAATAAAGTCGACTTTCTGGAACTTACTGATTACACATGTACATATCGAGGCTAGCATGGGCGGGGCGGGGGCTAAAGTTACCGAGGTTATAGCGGAATGGTTCTCACTCAGAATTCTTCTTTACAGAACGGGAAGCTTGCGAACAGTGCGTTCGGGGCAGGAGCTCCGCGCCCGGAATGATGGAGCCCGTTCGAACTCTACTGACTTTTCATCCGTGCCGCTTCGAACTCATCGCCCTTCTGCCAGCCGATCAGTTTCGCAGAGCTTGCCGCTTCCCAACCCAGAGCAAACCCAAAGCGTGCCATCGCCGCATCTCCCACAAAGTTCATCTCCGGATGGTATTCGTCACTTGGTTGGTGGTAATGCTTTTCGGTGTATTCCTTATTCTGCGCCATTCCCCAGGCTTCGTCGTGGCCTTTGAATTTGATTCCTTCGTTGATCGAGAAGGATGGAATGCCCACGCGGGCCAGACTGAAATGATCGGAGCGATAGTAGTGTCCTGCCTCGGGGCGCGCATCCGGACGAATCGCCAAGCGGAATTCTTTTGCAGTGGCCTGCACCCAGGGAAAAAACGTCGTCCGCTCCGCGCCGGTGACTTCGACTTCTTCCGGCGCTCCAATTGGCTGCACGTCGTCGTAATTCAGATCAAGCGCAATCTTGCCCGCTGGCATTGGCGGGTGCTTGCCCAGGTATTCTGAACCCAGCAGTCCCTGCTCTTCGGCGGTGACCGATGCGAAGATTATTGAACGTCCCGGGCGATCCTTGGCCACGCTGTAAGCGCGCGCCAGCTCCAACAGAATGCCGCAGCCCGTGGCATTGTCAGCGGCGCCGTTGTAAATGTTGTCGCCCGGCATGTCGGCACGAATGCCGAGATGATCATAGTGAGCGGTGAACATTACCGCTTGGTCCTTCAGATTGCGGTTCGAACCCGGCAGCATCGCCACCACATTGTTCGATTCGAAATTCCGCACCTTGCTCACCATGTGCGCCCTGAGTTTTGCGCCAAGATCGACGGGATGGAATTCACGCGAGCGCGCGTCGCGCCATCATCTTGTCCAGATCCATTCCTGAACCAGCAGCCAGCTTTTTCGCCACATCCAGCTGTACCCAGGAAGCAACTTTGAGCGCCGGACCTTCCAACTTCAAATACGATTTTTCTCCCGAATTTGAGTTCCGCACCACTTCCCACGGGTAGCTTGCCATGTCTTCTTTGTGGATAAGAATCACACCGACTGCGCCTTTGCGCGCCGCTTCCTCATATTTGTAAGTCCAGCGGCCGTAATAGGTCAGCGCTTTGCCTTTGAAAAATTTGGGGTCATCGGACGGCGGCTCGTTCACCAGCATTAGCAGCACCTTGCCGCGCACGTCCACGCCCTTGTAGTCATCCCAGTTATATTCCGGAGCTTCGATGCCGTAGCCCACGTAAACAATTTCGGCATTCACGTCGGATTGCGGCTGCTGGGTCTGATCGTAGGCGACATATTCATCCAGCGGCTTCAGATCCATCGGTGGACCCTGCTTGGGCGACAGCACAAACTGCGTCTGGGGGAGGGTTGTAATCCCCACCAGTGGAACTTTCTGCAGATACGATCCGTTATCCCCGGCCGGCTTCAATCCGTATTCGGCAAATTGAGTGGCTATATATTCGGCCGCAATGTCGCCCCCGCGCTGGCCGGTACCACGGCCCTCCAACAGGTCGTGCGACAAGAAGCGAACGTGCCAGCGAATATGTTCAGGATCGATCGTTTCCATTGCCGCAAACGCGGCCGATGGCAAGCGGACCGAGACCCCATCGCGACTGGGCATGGCCGGCGTGGGGGCTGGAGCAGCGCCTCCTTCCGCGGACGCTACCAGGCTCAGAGCGGCTGCAACGATCAGGACCACACTTCTTCCTACAACTTCTCGCATAGATCAGTTTTCTCCCCCGACGAAATGGCGTACGGCGGCGGAAAATATAAGGGTCAGGAAAGCTATTGTGACGACTGAAAGAATTGTAACGGAGAGTGGGCCTTTGCCAGTAAGAGAGTGGCCGGCGTAGCTGCACCGTAGGTCATTCCGGTACACCGACCATAAGATCAATCGGACATTAGTACCTGGGAGAGTTCCCTTCGCGTTTCAGCCTGATCTCGAACTTTTTGCGTCCCGCGACCGCGGGATCAGTTTTTCGAGCTTCAACCGGCGCGGAAGTCGCGCACATCTTCGCCCGGCCTGAAGAGCGTGGCAGAGGCGATGCTCCCCGCCTTCGCCATCTTTCGGCTAACTTCTTCAAAATCAGCCTTCACCCAACCCACGCTGGAAATCTCGATGTTGCCATCTTCCGCGATCCAAAAGATTGTCGGGACATTGGTCAAGCCGTAGGCATTCGATACCGGATATGCGTGAGTTTCGTCGAGCAATACTGGAAACGTGACCCCAAATTCTTTGGTGAACGCCGCCGTTTCCCGCGGATCATTCTGAGAGACGCCGACGATCCTCACCCCTTTATGCCCATAAGCCTGCTCCAGTCGTTGCAAAAATGGAAACGCATATTGACATGTGGGACATGAAACTTTGAAAAATGCCAATACAACCGGCCCGTGCGCCAGTTCGTCCCGCAATACGAAGCGCTTACCATCCATCGCTCTCAGTTCGAAATCGGGCGCTTTCTTTCCCGCAGTCAGTGCCGTCATCGACGATCCCCCGGTCCGTTTCTTGAAGTTTCCCAACCCATACGCTGCTTTGATTCCCTACATACATTTTAGATGATGCGAATAAAAACTAGATACCAATGGCGATTTAACAGAGATCGATACTATTCATATTATGACGAGGCATCAAACCCTATGGTTACATCGCTTCCGCCCTGCGCAGAATTTTGCGAGCGAGCCCGGTAAGGGCGATCTGATCCAACCGGCCTAGCGGAACCCATTTCCCTTTTGCATGGCTCGAGGCAACCCCGCGCCATACCTGAACTGTGTAGTTGGTTACGGTGATCGAGTGACGCAAAGTGAGAATTGGACTGGCATCTCCATCCTTTCCGTTCACCTCCGGTAATTCCCACATCCCCGCCATGAGCGACGCGTCCCGGGGACGCTGAACGAGAAACACTTCCCGGCCGCCGGCATTCCGATAATCGAGCGCGTAGTGAATCTCACGCTTCTTTTGCGGCGTTGATTTCTCTGTTGTGGCCAACTCTCCACGCGTCGCGCACAGCTCGATTACTGGACATGTCAAACACGCGGGTCCTCGCGGAGTACATACGACCGCGCCCAGTTCCATCATCGCTTGATTGAAATCCCCGGGACGTTTTTTATCCAGGAGATCGTTGGCAGCTTCCCACAAATCATCCCCCGTCAACCGGCTTCCGCGCAGGCGCTGCAGCACGCGTTCCACATTGCCATCGACAACAGCGACTGGCTGATCAAAGGCAATGCTGGCGATCGCGGCTGAGGTATATCTGCCAATCCCTGGGAGGGTCCGCAAGCCTTCTGCGGTCTCTGGAAACTTTCCGCCATGCTCACGCACGACCGCCTTGGCCGCCGCGTGCAGCATCCGAGCCCTGCGGTAATATCCCAGACCGCTCCATGCCGCAAGCACGCTGGCTTCACGCGCCGTCGCGAGTTTCTCGATTGTAGGAAAGCGTCGCAGGAATATGTGATAGTGATCGATCACCGCCGCAACCCGCGTTTGCTGCAGCATGATCTCGGATATCCATATTCGATAGGGATCACGGTTTTCCCGCCAGGGCAGATCGCGCCGATGCATTTCGTACCAGGCGAATAGGCGCCTCTGAAATTCCTTCGATTCGAAATGCGTCGACATGGCCCCCGAATTCATGCTCTATTCTTTCGAGAATGCAATCTTAGTTGATCAGAAAAAACTCTGAAGCCCGTTACTTAAGGATGAAACACCATTGACCCCGTACTCCGCCGCACGAAATAATAGCGGAGCCAGGCACCGCAGAATCGAGTGAGATTTTTAGAGCCCAGCAGGATCGAGGAGCATCATGAACGACTTCAACCGCAAGGTCGAAGATGCTTCGGCGCGCGTCAGCAAGACGGTTGCCGATGCCGCCGAACGCATCGAGAAAGAGATACCCGAATTCATCAAATATCTCAACGACGAAGTTGTGCCTGCAGTTCGGCAACACTCGACGAAAGCCCTGCGCGTGGCCTCGGAGAAGCTCTCCGAATTTGCCGATTACATGGAAAAGAATCCGCATCCTCCGAAATAGTTTTCGTGGACGCGATCAAATATTGTAGCAACCAGCGATGGTGGGCTCAGATTGTCCCACGCACCGTACTTCCAATTCTGCTGCTTGCAATTCTTTTTCTGAGCGGTTGTGGGCATCCCAAGCAGGCGCGCTCGAATGTGCCACCACCACCGCTACCGGAACCTTCCGCGAGCGAATCGACGAATCGTCCAGAAGGTGCGGCGAAAAATGACCGGCTTCCGAGTAATCCAGCAAGTGAGGCCGATCTCGCCGAACCCACAATTCCAGCGAATGCGAGGCCTTTAACCACAGAGACCGGTTTGGCGAGTTGGTACGGTCCTCCGTATCACAATCGCGTAGGGTCGAACGGCGAAGTCTACAACATGCACGCCATGACCGCGGCGCATCGCACTCTTCCTCTGGGCTCCATTGTCCGAGTCACTAATCTAAAGACTGGCCACTCCGCCCTGGTGCGCATTACCGACCGGGGACCGTTCATCCCGGGACGCGTACTGGACCTGTCGTTGGCTGCGGCCCGCAAGCTCGACGTCTACTTGCCGGGAGTTGCAGAAGTGAAAGTCGAAGTAATGCAGACTCCCGAGCCGCTTGCGACCGGCGGAAAATGGGCGGTGCAGATTGGAAGTTTTGCTCACGAGCAGGAGGCCACCAAGTTTGCCGACCATCTCGCCCGACGCTATCAGACTGCTAAAGTGCAGCACTTCGGCAGTCCGATTGGAGATTGGTGGGTGCGAGTGCACGTGCTCGATAACGATCGCGAGCGGGCACGAAAATTAGCCGCCGAAACCCGAACGCCCGAGGGTGCAGTCTTCCTGGTCAGGCTGGATTAACTTCGAGCACTTTTCTCCCAGCTGCAGCGGTGTTATTCTCCGCCAGAGCGACAGCCATGACCGACTCCAGCAGCAATTGCCTTTTCTGCCGCATTCTTCGCGGCGAGATCCCCGCCAAGAAAGTCTACGAAGATGATCTTGTCTTCGCCTTCGAGGATATCGATCCGAAAGCTCCGACCCATGTGCTGGTGATTCCGAAGAAACATTTCGCCGGTCTGAAGGAAGCGCAGGCGGAGGACGCCGAAGCAATCGGCCGATGCCACCTGGCGGCCGCGGAGATTGCCCGGCAAAGAAATATTGAGCACGGGTACCGGACAGTGCTCAATGTAGGCCCCGGCGCAGGCCAGTCAGTATTTCATCTCCACGTGCACTTGTTGGGAGGACGCTCGCTAAGCTGGCCGCCGGGATAGGCAAGCAGTCCGAGCGCCGTTCCGTACACTCGACGCGCTTATTGTACGGTAGGATTTTCCTCTTCAGGCGCTCCATGGCGGCGGAGTAACTGCGGCAGGTTTTGCGAGAACGCCGACCGCGGCAGCACCATATCACATCCCACTTCGTGCGCCTTCTGCTTCAGATCACCCTGCACGTGCGAGAGAAATCCGATAATCGAAGTTCCCTTCTTCAGCTTGCTCTTCAATTTCGGAATCAGCGTGAGCGGTTTGGCGTTGGCGTTATTGAGGTCGAAGATGATGAGCGACGGCTTTTCTTCGCCATTCTGCAGCATGCGCTCGGCCAGGTCTTTGTCGTTTTTGGCAAACTCGACTTTCACGTTGAGCTTGCGCGCGGTTTCCTGAATCTTGGCCTGGAAGAACAAATCATCCACGAAGGCAAAAATGCGCGAGTTGGAGTCTTCTCGCAGGGCGGGCAAAGGCTCGGGATCGGCAGGCGCGAAAGGGGCGGCGAAACCAGGCCGCGGCCCGCGACGCGAGTTTTGCCCATTATTGCCGTTGCCGGCCAGTGCCGCGCGATAGCTGTGATCCATGGGAGCGGTGTAGATGCCATCCTGATTGTGGCGTGACTGGCTGGGGCCGCCGGGTCGGGCGCCGCGTGCATTGTTGGGACGACGTCCGCGACGCCGTCGGCTTCTGCCTCCGCCACCGGAGGGTCTTCCTGGTCCTGCGTTCATATTCCTCTCAGAGCTGCCATGCCGGATCTGGGTCCGGTGCAGCGTATCGCAAAGGTCAACTGTTTAAGATTCCAGGTTCGGGATTCTGCAAGTCCAGATTCTGCGATCTCAGTTATTCCCAGTCACGTCCACTTGGTTGCGGTCGGTTCTGACAATGTTGGCACCCGAGCACCTTTTCCTGCCCTGGTATGCCGCTCCCGCTTGGCTACGCCCTTTCACTCAGCACATTCCACGCGGAATTGCAGGTGGGGGGAACCTAATCGTTGGCGCAACCCCTATGAAACGCTCTCGGGTAAAGCAAATTCGTATTGGCAACAAAATATAAATGTTTTGCGTCGGTTATCCGTTGTCGGATCCGTCGCGCCGCCGGGAACGGCCTGGGGCGCGGAAGGCCTACGCGGGAACGAGGCCAATGAGAACAAACTTATGGTACTCGCAGGCGTTCGCGCGCGCAAGTGCCATTGTAGCCCGGTTTTGCACAAGAGGACATCGCCGGTAGTTTCGGCAATGCCTCTACGCTGCAATGTTCGAACTGCTGGCGCCCGATCTACGCGCCGCTGGACACTTCGCGGGCCCACTGCTGCGCCTGCCAATAAGAATTGGCGACCGTATCGGGATCTATATGGAGACTGTCGCAAATCGCATGTGAGGCGTCCCACTCGCCGCTTTCGTGGGCCAGCATAAGTTGGTAGATGGGGCGCAATAGGCTGGGCTCTCCGCGGAGAACCGCTTTGGTGGCGGCATCCAACGGGATTTTATCGAGAATCTCGGGCATCGGCGTCTCCAGCATGACGTCGAGCATAGAGAGCAGACCCAGCAGGAATAAATCGGAGTCCCCATGACGGGTAAGCGGCGCCAACAGTTCGCCGAAACGGGCTCGCACCAGAGCGCAAAGTACGAGATCGCTGCTTTTATCTTGCCCCGCACCCACCGTGGCGATCAGGCGCACCCAGCGGCGCACCTCGCGGTCCCCGAGAATTGCCAGAGCGTGCCGGACGGAATGAATTTCATTCTTGAAGCCAAACCTTGCTGAATTCATGTAGCGCAACAGCCGGTAGCAGATTGAGGTCTCGGTTTTGATCAGCTTTTCGAGTGCGGGCACATCGAGATCAGCCGCCGATACCGCCTGCAGCATTCTCATGTAATTGATCGCGTTGGCGGGCACATCGTGCGTGGTCATCATTTCCGGTCGACGCAGAAAGTAGCCCTGGAAATAGACGAAGCCTTGATCCCGGGCGGAGGCAAACTCCGCTTGATTTTCTACTTTTTCCGCCAACATTCGGCAGCGCCACGGCCCATGCTTTTTCACCAGGGCTGCGCGCTGCTCCAGCGTCGTGAGTTTGAGATCCACCTTGAGGATGTCGGCCATTTCCGCCAGCGGCTCTCGCGGATCATTACTGACGTAATCGTCGAGCGCGATCAGATATCCGGCTTCTTTCAGCCGTTGGCAGGCGTTTACCACTTCGTCGTCGACGGGCACGGTCTCAAGAATCTCCACCACAGTTGAGTGCGATGGCAGCAGAGAGATCAATCCACCAATCAGCGTGTCGCGAGTGCAGTTCAAAAAGGCGCGACGACCATCACAAAGAACATCCAGTCCAACCAGCAAGGAACTGTCAAGTGTGGATCGGGAAGCGACGTCCGGATCCCGACCATGAAAAGTATTGTCCATGTCTTCGCGAAACAGAAGCTCGTAGCCGAAGACCTTCTGGTCGCGGTCAAAAATGGGTTGCCGCGCCACGTAGCGCAGCTTGATGCCCTTGGGGTCCTGATGGGCGGGAGCGGACGCAGCAGAGAAATTCGACACACTTCACTCATCGGCAAGACCGAAGGAAAGATAAGCGAGACATTGCGGCACTGTTTTCAAAGTGAGGGATCAGTTAGTGAGGAAAATCTAATTCGCGAGCGTTGTTCCCGCGAAAAAAACAGGGGCGCTCCGAGAATGTGGAGCGCCTCTTCCTGTGAAAATCGCTCACTGAACGGTGAGGTTTACGGTGAGTGGCGGCGCGGTGAGCGGATTCGGGCCGGCGGTGGTTGCATTCACTACGATGGCATAGGTTCCAGCCGGCGTTCCGGTATTTTTCTGGACGCCTCCGCTGGAGCCGCCGCAAGAACTCACGCCCAGACTGGAGACGCCGAGAACCACGATCAAGCCGAGCAGCCGCGCCCCGCGTCTACGCGATCCTGAGGCGAACACGATTCCAAATAAACCAGGCAGCAGCAGAGCATAGTAGAGGCGGCTGCCATGCCCTAAGGGCGGTTGCATCAGCGAGGTAGGGCCAGTGGTCGTGATGTCAAGCGTAAGTGACGTCGCACTCACCGCAGCGCCGCCCGTGGGGCTGAAGCTGCACTGCACTTCACTGGGAAGACTGCTCTGGAGGCATGTGTAAGTCACCGGCAAGGCGGCGGGAGAGAAACCATTCACTCCCGCAAGCGTGAGCTCAACCTCGGCCTTTCCGCCGGGCACCACGGAGTAGGTTTTAGCGTTTGAAGCGACAGTGAAGGACTGGTTGGTTGCGGTGACATTCAGGCTGACTGTAGCCGTCGTGTTCGGGGAATTCGTTGGTGTAATCGTTATCGTTTGCGCCGTTGACGGCACCGTCATATTGGCCATCGTGGAAATCGTCACCTGAGTGGTCACTGGATCGGTGCCGTCAAAAGTGACGCTGTTTTGATTAAAAGTGCAGCTTGCACCGCTGGGCAGACCCGAACAGCTGCTCGGGCTAAAATTCACAACCATCCCGGTGGAACCGGCGATCGCCGAAATGGTTAATGTTGCCGTAGTAGATGAACCAGCAGGAACCGAACTGGGACTTAGTGCTCCCGCCGAGAGCTGGAAATCGGGGTCCAGGCTCGCCTTCCATGCCACTGCCAGGGCATTGGCATCAACCGAGCCGAGGCCTGTAACCTGATCGTAGCCCGTCCCCGTAGTGAAACCATATTGAAAGGGGGCGGTCGCCGGGCAGCTTGTCGTTCCACTCGTACAAGGAACAATGTTGTTGCCGGTTGTAGCATCGTGGAAAGCAGAATGATTGCTGGCGGCCAGCGAGTAGAGGTTTGGATTTATGTTGGCCAATCCTGAGGAGCTTAGATACTGCTCGACGAGCGTCAAGATGGCGGAAAATGTCGGCGCGGCGGCGGACGTGCCTCCCACCACCGTCAAATCTCCGCCACTACCAGTTCGAAAACCGCTCGTGCAGGTTGCCACAATTGTGTTGTTCGGTCCATCTTCAGAACAAAAAAGATATCCATCGTGATCGGGAGATGTGCTTAGAGCGAGGTCCGGAACGTCGCGCTTGCTGTCATTCGGGACGCCAGTCCCAGCCTGCCATATTGGCTTTCCAAAGTAAATGCTTGCCCCCCCGCCCGAAGCGGCAATGGTGCCTCCTGACTGCGTGAGGTTGAAAGCGGTATCGTTCCACGCTTCTTCAGGTACATAAGAGAGCGCTGAAGAGATGTCGTCGGACGAACCTGTGGCGTTCCAATAAGTAGTTGGCGACGTACTGGCAGGATCGCCGAAAAATTCGACGCCACCCATACCAGTTACCTCCGGAATGGCAGCGGGAACATCGACTGCCAGACCATGCGTTGCGGAGGTGACTGCGCCATCGCAATCCGCAGCGCCGTCGTCACCCGAGGCGGCCATAATCGTCTGCCCTTGTGTGTTCGCCTGTTGCGCCCACCCCTGAACAGTGTCCACGAACGACTCTCCAAGCCCTGACTCGCAAAAACCGTAGCTTGTACTGATAACGGGCGCTAGGTTTTGATCTACCGCATACTGAAGAGCGTCCCACACGCTATTCGAGCGGCTATTGCAGGTGTCTCCTGGCCCCAGACCAGCGTAGACAAAAATGATGTTGGCGCTATTTGCGACTCCGCCGGACCATTCAAGGTCAAGGTCCGATTCGCCCTCGTCCGCAGAACACCGAGTGGCAGTGGACGTTGAAGGATAGAGAATGTACTGCGGCACCTTTGCGGCGAGCCCTGCAGCGCTGCGGAAATTGCTGAGGTCAGTGGCACTAACTGTGGACTGTCCGACGATCGCAATGCCGTGTCCAGCTCCATCCATTCCCGCGCTATATAGGGGGCCGAGATCGTAGATTGTGGCGAAATCTCCCGGCGTCAGAAAATGCTCTCCAGAGATATGAGAAGTAAAATGCGAATCCACTCGGCTGGAATTTATTTTGCGAACGATCGCTCTCGGCTTAGGGCTGAAGTTATGAAGATGACCGATCGACAGGACGGATGCTGCTAGGGCCATTGGTACCGATGGACTCGTTGCATTCGCAAAGTGGATTACGTCGTCGACAAGGTAATTGTGAATCTCGGTGGCGAAGACCAACTCAACCTGTGCCACTGTTCCTTCAAAAGAAATCTGATTGCGGCTGTTCGCGATTGAGGTCACCGTGAAACCCTGAGATTCCAGCCAGGCGACGGCTTGGCTTATGTCGCTTTTGCTCATCCCAAAGCGGTCGGCGAATTGAGCCGGCGTCAGCCATTTGTGGTAGTTCGGAGAAGAACGATCTTGCTGTTGTGCGAGTAGAGTTTTGAGGTCGTTTTGTTGGGCGTCGGAAGGATGGAATACCAGAGTCACTCCACTCATTACCTGACTTCCATCGGCGCGGCCTAGATCAAAGCGAGACTGAGCCAGTCCATGAACATTCCCCTTCAGCGGCACCATCTGGTTGGAATTAATGGGTCCGGTAATGCGGTCGGGCTGGGCGGCGAAGCACAGGGATGAGGCCAGAAGTGGCAGAAGGAACTTCCAGGATCGCATTAAATCTCCGTCAGCAATGGTTGGGTCGTTGGGTTGATGTATTTTAGCTTATACGGCTTACTTGCACTCTGATCAAGTCTCGGACGGACAAGGTTGTATCTTTACAAGCAATTTACAAACCCAGTCCTGACGAAATAGTCGCGCTATTACCAATGTAATTTACATGCCCAGCAGATTGGGATGGAGCTTGGCGTAGCCGTGCTCCTGCGCCCAGAGGTCGAGCGGGACCGACGCGAGTTCGTCGACCAGTGGATCGGCCAGGCCGTTTTTGCTCAGGTCAATCGACTTGATATAAGTGTGGCAAGCATCGCAACACTCCACCCGGATGTAGGGAAATTCTTCGGCGGTATAAACCGGAAGCTTGGCATGATCTTTTTCATCGCAGCCGGGGCAGACGATGCGGCGAAACTCCCACTCGCACAGGCAGAATCCACAGAGCAGATTGCGCTTCGCTCCATCGCCCAGGGGACGAAGCACGCCCATCACCGGCTTGCGGCTGCAAAAAGGACACAAGGCGTAAGTGTAGTTCTGGAGATGCAGCGGAACCCGGCCGCGAACGAATTCGGCGTAAGGCTGAAGAAAAGCAAGAGCAAGAAACTCGTTGAGCTCAGGCCTCGGTTCCGGATTCTGATCCGGCGCAAACCACAAGTTATTCAATAAATCGAGCCAGGAATCGGACCCGGCATGGCCAAGATCACGCGCAACCTGTGCCAGACGGGCCGGCGCTTGCTTTTCGACCAGCGCGAGGAACGCAGGAAAGCTACCCATGAGCTGCGGCAATTCCGGAGGGCCGGAATTTGTAGCGCCAGCATCATATTGGTCCGAAAGCTGGCGGGTTGGCTGCATTTCGCCTTGAGTTTTTCCTCGAACGTAGCGCGAGCGCCGCCGTCCGAGGTCCCGCGGGCGGAGACGCGTTCGATTCGCTGATAAAGCTCCTGCTGGAATCGCGCCATCTGAATGTAGAAGGCCAGGATTTGGCTGGCAAAGGGATGTTCGCCTGCCAGATATTCGGCGCGCCGGATGCGCTGTTGCCACAGGATTTCAGCCACGCCGCGATTATGCTGCTTCGCATCGTCTGCAAGCAACTGCACCGGAGGAGATCTTGCCCCTGTCTTGGGCATTGACGCAGGTGCGGTGGTGAGAATATAGTTTTGGAAAATTTTGGGGCGCAGCCCGGCCGCGCAGCTAGATCTTGCGGTCGACAACAATAACCAGCTTCAGTAAATCGGTTTCACAGATTTCGAAGTCTGAGTTTAAAAGTCTGGCACTTCGATTCGGCCCTCCGGGTCCGATCAAGACAGTCGGAGGATGCGCAAATGGAACTCTCCCGCAGAACCTTCCTCAAAGGCAGCCTCGGAGGTGGTGCGGGGCTCTCTCTCCTCGGATTCGATCTGACTCCGGTTTACGCGCAGACTCAAAGCCTTAAGATTTCGCGCGCCACCGAGACTCGCAGCACCTGTCCCTACTGTTCGGTGAGTTGTGGCGTCATCATCTACACGCTGGGCGATAAGGCGAAGAATGCAATTGCGCAGGTCGTGCATGTGGAGGGCGATCCTGATCATCCCATCAATCGCGGAACGCTGTGCCCGAAAGGCTCTTCGCTCGAGCAGGACATTCTTAATGATCGTCGGCTACTCAAGCCTCAAGTGCGGCGTCCCGGCGCAACGGAGTGGGAAGATATTTCCTGGGATCAGGCTTACTCCGAAATTGCGCAGCGGGTAAAGAAAACCCGCGACGACACTTTCGTCCAAACCGACGGTCAAGGCAAAACTGTCAACCGCTGTGAAGGAATTGCGTTTACCGGCGGCTGCACCGACACCAATGAATTTAATTATCTGGTCGTAAAGACCATGCGCAGCCTGGGGGTCTGCTACCTGGAAAACCAGGCCCGGGTTTGACACGGCCCTACGGTCTCCAGTTTGGGGCCAACATTCGGACGCGGGGCGATGACCAATGGCTGGGTCGACATCAAGAACACCGACATGATGTTGATCATGGGTGGGAACCCCGCGGAGAACCATCCTTGCGGGTTTAAGTGGGCGGTCGAAGCCAAGATTCACCGCAACGCCAAAACCATCGTGGTAGATCCGCGGCTCACGCGGACGGCGGCGAACGCGGATATGTATGTGCAGATTCGCGCCGGCAGCGATATTGCTTTCCTCGGCGGCTTAATCAATTACGCGATCGCCAACAATCGAATCGCGCACGAATATCTGGTCAACTACACCAACGCTGCTTTCATTATTAAAGACGGATTCAAACTGCCCGAAGACGGCCTCTACTCCGGCTTCGATACCGAGAAAAGGACTTACGACAAATCCACCTGGAATTACGAAGAAGGTGGAGACTTAACCGGCAAGCCTGTGATGCCGACTCCCGCAGCGCAAAACGCGCCGCCGTCGGGACACGAGGCGAAGGGCAGCGACACCGGCCAGGGACAAGGCCATCAGGGAGCGAGCCCGACCGGAGCGAAAGGCGGAGCCGGAGCGCCGGCGCTGCCGCCGAAAATCGCCTTCGATCTTTCCTTGCAGCATCCGCGCTGCGTGTTTCAATTGATGAAGAAGCAGTACGAGCGCTACACGCCGGAGATGGTGGAGCGCATCACAGGCATTCCGCAGGATCAATTCCTCAAAGCTGCTGATCTCTATACTTCGGTCCGCAAAGACGGCGACACGAAGAAAGTCTCGACGATTATTTACGCGGTTGGTTGGACGCAGCACAGCTTCGGCACGCAGATCATTCGTACCGCCTGCATGCTGCAGTTGCTGATGGGTAACGTAGGCCGCGCCGGTGGCGGCGTGAATGCCCTGCGCGGACATTCCAACATTCAGGGCGCTACTGACATGGCCGGGATCTTCGATATCCTGCCCGGCTATTTGAAGATGCCCAATCCCGCTGACGTAGACTTCGCAACCTACATCAAGCGCACTACGCCGAACGTTTCCAAGCCCGATCCCTGGGAGTCGTTCAATTACTGGTCGAACACATCAAAGTTCGGAGTTTCGTTCTTAAAGGCAATGTATGGCCCGGCTGCGACCAAAGAAAACGATTGGGCATTCCATTACCTGCCGAAGATCGATCGCAACTACTCCTGGGTAAATATCTGGAACGACATGTACGAAGGCAAGGTTAAGGGCATATTCGCCTTCGGCATGAACGGCGTAATGATCGGTCCCGACTCGAACAAGAACATCGACGCGTTGAAGAAGGCGGACTGGCTGGTGGTCTGCGAAATCTATCCCGACGAAACCAGCGAATTCTGGCGCGCGCCCGGCATTACTGCGGACGATCAGAAAAAAATCAATACCACCGTGTACCGGTTGCCAGGCGCGGGCTTCGCAGAGAAAGATGGAACATTCGTCAATTCGGCGCGCTGGCTGCAATGGAAGAATGTGGCGGTGCCTCCGCCGGGCGAAGCGCGACTCGATCAGGAAATTCTCGCCACCATCTTCTTAAAAGTGCGCGAGCTTTATCAGAAGGACGGCGGCAAATTTCCGGACCCAGTGCTGAACGCGGCATTTTCATATACCACCCCGTACAACCCATCTCTCTCTGAAGTGGCGAAGGAAATCAACGGCAAAGCGCTCACGGACCTCACAGATCCGAAGACGAATGTAACCATTAAAGCGGGACAACAGCTTCCCGGCTTCGCGTGGCTGAAAGATGACGGTACGACATCTTCGGGCAACTGGCTGTATTGCGGATCGTGGACCGAGGCGGGAGCGCTGATACAGCGGCGCGGAACCGATGACCCCTCGGGCCTTGGTATCTATCCCAACTGGGGATGGTCGTGGCCGATGAACCGCCGCGTACTCTACAACCGCGCCTCTTGCGACGGAAACGGCAAACCGTGGGATCCGCAGCGGCGCCAGGTCTGGTGGGACGAGGCTAAGAAAAGTTGGGTAGGCAACGACGTACCGGACTTCAAGCCGGATTCGCCGCCGAAGGATCATATGGGACCGTTCATTATGAACCCGGAGGGCATTGGGCGGTTGTTTGTCCCGCTCGGCGCGATGGCCGACGGACCGTTCCCGGAATATTACGAACCCATGGAAAGTCCAATCGCCAACCCGCTCCATCCCGCGCAATCAAATAATCCGGTGGTGAAGAAGTATAAGACCGATATGGACAAGTACGGCACGGTGGATCAGGGATATAACGTTGTCTGCACCACTTACCGGCTGACTGAGCACTATCACTACTGGACAAAAAACAATCCGATGAATGTAGAGCTTGTACCGGAGCCGTTCGTGGAAGTTCCAGCGGAACTGGCTGACCGCATGGGCATTCGTGGCGGCGAAAGAGTGAGAGTCACCAGTGCCCGCGCCTACTACATTGCAAAAGCCATGGTGACAAAGCGCATTCGCCCGATGAAGATCGACGGCAAAGAAACATTTCAGATTGGCATTCCGATTCACTGGGGATTCCGCGGCATTGCCGAAGATGAAGGCAAAACGGCGAAGACTTTGGCGAACCAGTTAACGCCTACGGTGATCGATCCCAATGCCTTCACGCCTGAGTTTAAGGGGTTCCTGGTAAAGCTAGAGAAAGTGTAGCGCCGCCGTCACGGCGGCTTAGCCGGCAAGATGCCGGCGCTACTGGGAAATAAGCATGGTCGACCGCAAGACGTTACAAGCCGAAAAGATCTCGGGCCATTCCGGACCTTCCGCTGGCCTCGGGGTGCAGCGCGATTACGAAGTCTGCAAACTGGTTGATACCACCACCTGCATCGGCTGTAAGGCGTGCGAAGTGGCGTGCGTCGAGTGGAACGACATGCCCTTCGGCGCGACCACTTTCGACAACACCTACCAGACCATGCCCCAGACGCGCTGGAACTTTTGGAATCTGATCAAATTCAATGAGCACCAGCGCGAAGATGGAACTATCCAATGGCTGATGAGGAAAGACCAGTGCATGCACTGCGCAGATCCCGGATGCCTTGCGGCCTGTCCCGCCGACGGCGCCATTGTGAAATACACAAACGGGATCGTTGATTTTAATCAGGACAATTGCATTGGCTGCGAGTTTTGTGTTTCCGGCTGTCCATTCGATATTCCCCGATTCAATCCTGGCACGAAGAAGGTTTATAAGTGCACACTGTGTTCGGACCGGGTTGGCCAAGGGCTGGAACCTGCATGCATCAAGGCGTGTCCCACCGGGTGTCTGAAGTTTGGCAGCAAGGATGACATGAAGTTCATCGCCAATGAGCGTGCCCGCCAGTTGAAGGAAAATTTCGGCATGGAGAATGCCGGTGTGTACGATCCGCAGTCGATTGGCGGAACCCATGTAATTTACGTTTTGCATGATGCCACCGATCCCGAACGCTACGGCGGACTGCCGAAGAATCCAACCATTCCATGGAGCTATACCGTGTGGAAATGGCTATTCAAGCCGGTTCTAGGCACATTTGCGCTGTTCGGAGGGCTGGGCGTGCTATTGCACTATGTAACTGTAGGCCCACGCCGCCCGCAACCGGAGCCGCGGGAAAAGGAGGGTGCCAATGGCCACGGCGATTGATCGCTTTGACGATAAGGCCCGGCGGACTTTTGATTCGATTGGGCGCACCGAAGTTTATCGCGGGGAATTGCTGCGGCATCCGGTCTATACACGCGTTCTGCACTGGATGGTCGCGCTATTTTTCTTTCTCGCATTGTTCACTGGCTTCGGAATTTATTTGCCCTGGCTCTTCCGCTGGTTCACCCCCATCTTTGGCGGCGGTCCGCTGAGCCGAATCCTGCATCCGTATTTTGGAGTAGCATTCGTTTTTTTCTTTTTCTTGCAGATGCTGAACTGGCTAAGGCCCATGCTGTGGTGCCCGGGCGATACGAAATGGATACTTAATATCAAAAGAGTGGTCAGCGGCGAGGAGACGCTTGAATCGCCCGACACCGGATTCTTTAACGCTGGTCAGAAAGCGATGTTCTGGGAGATCGTTGTCGGCTGTGTCGTATATCTGATTACCGGAATTATTCTGTGGATGGGTGCGCGCACCTTCGGCGGGATGGCCGTGGCCGTCAGTTATGTACTGCACGATATCTCTGCGATCATTATGCTGGGTGGAATCTTCATCCACATTTATCTAAGTACAATCGGCGAGCCCGGAACATTTCAAGCCATGACACGCGGCGCGGTGAGCGAAGCGTGGGCCTGGACATTCCATCCCGCATGGTTCAAGAAAGTTACGGGACGCGATCCGCGCGAAGCGTATGAGCAGGCGCGGCACGCACAAGATAGCATCTCCGCTAAAAAACTTCCGCAATCCTGACGCCTTGTAAGTGCATCCAAAGTTTCGGGTAAAGTCGTTGAGTCAATCCCTGAAATGGAAATGTTTCTGAGAGGATCCATGCGCTCATTTGCACAAACCTGCACGCTTATCGCTACAGCCGTTCTCCTATCCGAATGCCCTCCACTCGCTGCGCAGAATGTGGATGCCGCGTTTCATAACGCTCCCGCTTCCGCTCGTGCAACAAAAAATCCTTATGAAGGTCAAGCCGCTGCTGCATTGGCGGGAAGGAAGCTCTACGCCAGCAACTGCGGCTCTTGCCACGGACAGACGGGAAAAGGCACCGGCAATGTTCCCTCTCTCGTCGACGGCAAACTGCAGACAGTCGCGCCCGGAGAAGTCTTCTGGTTTATCACTAAGGGCGACAAAGATAATGGCATGCCGTCATGGGCTGCTCTGCCGGTAAATGAGCGCTGGCAGATTGTCAGCTACGTGAAGTCGATCGCGACGTCCCCGAATTCACAAGCTGAAAGCGTGCCCGCGCCTGCCGATATGAGCACATCAAAGTTGAAGGCTCCGCCCCCGACTCCGCCGTTCACCGACTTCCGCTATGAAAAGCCAGGTACCACTCGCAAAATAACAGTAAAGGATCTGCCTGCGCCCTACGCCACTCAGTCCTCGGATAATGGCCCGAAGCTGGTGGCACGTCCGAAGAACGTTTGGCCTTTGGCGCTACCCGGATTTAAAGTGGACTTATATGCGAGTGATCTCGATAACCCGCGCACGCTGCGCACAGCTCAGAATGGCGACATCTTTCTGGCGGAAAGCGATCCCGGCCGCATCCGTGTGTTTCGCGGCCTGACCAGCGACGGCAAACCTGAGCAGTCCGCCATTTTCGTCAGCGGTCTGAAGCGGCCTTATGGCTTGGCTTTCTATCCTCCCGGACCTGACCCGCAATATTTATATGTGGGCAGCGAACGCGAAGTGGTTCGATTTGCCTATCACAACGGCGATCTGAAGGCGAGCGGGGCGCCGGAACACATCGCTGATCTGCCCGGCCCGGGCGGACACTGGACGCGTGCGATAGCTTTTTCGCAGGATGGTAAGAAATTGTTCGTCGCGGTGGGCTCGGGATCGAACATAGATGATCCCGACACAACTCCGCGCGAGAAAGATCGTGCGGACATTCTCTGGTGCGATCCCGCCAACTGCAAGTTGAGTGTGTATGCCTATGGCATTCGTAATGCGGGAGGCGGAATTGCAATCGATCCGCAGACCGGAGAGTTGTGGTGCTCGGTCAATGAGCGCGATGGTCTGGGCGACAATCTCGTGCCGGATTACATCACTCATGTACAAGAGGGTGGATTCTATGGCTGGCCCTGGTGGTATATGGGCGGCCATCAGGATCCGCGGCACCAGGGGACGCATCCGGAGTTGAAGGATAAAGTAATCGTCCCGGATGTTCTGCTGCAGCCGCACAATGCTTCGCTCGAGTTTACTTTTTATGAAGGCCAGCAGTTCCCTGCCGAATATAAGGGCGACATTTTTGCGTCGGAGCACGGCTCCTGGAACAAGTCAGTACGGGTCGGCTATGAGGTGATTCGCGTGCCCTTGCATCAGAGCGGCGACGCCAGCGGCGAATATGAAGACTTTCTTACTGGCTTTGTATTGCCCGATGGCAACGTGTGGGGACGTCCTGTGGGGATGACCGTGGCTCCCGATGGCTCACTGCTGGTGAGCGATGACGGATCGAACTCCATCTGGCGAGTCAGCTACAGCGGAAAATAAGAAAAGTCAGGTAACCGCAAAGGACACAAGGTACACGAAGAGATTAAGGTTTCATTTTGTACAACTTCGTTACCTTCGTGGTTTATGAAGTTCTGGTATGAGCAGGATATAGCTTGACAATTTCCACCCTCAAGAGCACAATTCTTATAGGCGAACAAAAAGCGAAATAGCCTCCGGTTTCAACTCCGGCGCTCCCTGAAATCTTCCGAGGAATTATATGTCTTCCGCAGTGTTTTCCACTTCGGCGGCCCATGGCCGCCCTTTTGTATTTGATAGCGAAAATAGGGCAGAAGTTTGTCCACAGCCTTCCGGGGACGAGCTTTTCGGCGAGGCGCGACCACCCCAGCGGGTTGTTTCTCCTGATGCTTTCAAAGACGCAAGACTTGCCGGCATCACTTCAGCTTCGCGGCTGGCTTTCCGTCCCATGCCAGAAATGGTATCGAGCGGCATTGCGGCCATCGATGGTCTTACCGGCGGCTTGCCTCGTGGCTGCCTGACGGAGATTTGCGGTTCCGCATCTTCTGGGCGTAGCACATTGATGTTGTCCGCAATTGCTGCCGCAACCCGGCGCGCGGAATTTTGCGCGGTCGTGGATGCCAGTGACGCTCTCGATCCGCAGTCTGCTGCCGCAACTGGGCTTGAATTGGACCGGCTACTGTGGGTGCGTTGCGGGGAAAATTCGCACTCTGCTGAACATCGATTGGAACAACTTATGCGGGTTACAGATCTGCTGCTCGAAAGCGGAGGCTTTGGATTGATCGCGCTCGATCTAGGCGATCTGCCGTCACAGACAGCGCGACGCATTCCGTTGGCCACATGGTTCCGTTTTCGCCGCGCCGTGGAACATACACCCACCGTGCTGCTGGCAGTTGAGCGACAGTCCATCGCCGGAAGTTGCTCGTCGTTATTGATTAAGCTGGCAGCGTTAAAACTGGCTGCGTCAGAAAATTCTACAAAACATTCTCCTACTCACACGCAATTGCTGACTCACGTGGAAATTACCGCAGAATTGGTGCGATCGCGCATGGAGCGTAAACCGTCCCGTTCCGCCGAGATCACATTCACCAGCAAAACCGCCTGGGCGGGATGAAGGTTTTGATGAGTCAATGATTGATTGCTCACTGAATTTATACCTCCATGCCTTTTGCCTGCATCTTCGTGCCAAATTTTTCCGTAGCTGCATTGTCTCGCGCCGAACCGGAGTTGCGCGCCAAGGCAGTCGCTATTTTCGAAGGCAAACCTCCGCTGGAAAAAGTTTCCGCAGTAAATGAAAGCGCACGGCGCATAGGCATCACGGCAGGGATGACGAAAGCTCAGGCTGAATTATGTTCCGAAGTGACGCTGCGCCCACGCTCTCCGCTGCAGGAATCCGTGGCACATGCCGCTTTGCTGGATTGCGCACAATCGTTTTCGCCGTGCGTGGAAGATGCGGCAGCGGGTACGGTAATTCTTGATCTGGCCGGTATGGAGTCTCTTTTCGGCTCACTGCCGGAAATCGCTCGCAATCTTTTTCGACGCGCTGCAGAACTCGGGCTCGATGGAAACGTTGCCGTGGCCTCGAATCCCGATACGGCTATGCTCGCGGCTCGCGGCTTCTCCGGAATGACTGTAATCCCCTCCGGACAAGAAAGCGAGACATTGGGGCCTCTATCCGTGGAAGTTTTATTTTCTGACGGATGTGAAAGGAATAAGAAGGAAAACGATCAGCAAAAAAAATCTCCGGTTTGTTCGGAACGCTGCTCGAAACATTGGATCGCTGGGGCGTACGCAATTTGCGAGAGTTAGCCGCACTGCCGGCAATCGCGTTAAGCGAGCGTCTGGGACAGGAAGGCCTGCGACTGCAGCAACTGGCGCGTGGCGCGGCTTCTCGTACTCTGGTCCCGGTGGAAGCGCCTCCGATATTTGAAGAAGCAATCGAATTGGAATATCCCATCGTTCTGCTCGAGCCGCTGGCCTTTCTGTTGAATCGCCTGCTGGAAAATATTTGTGCGCGTTTGGCCTCGCGTGCTTTAAATACGCAAGAATTACAGCTCACCCTGGAACTGCAAAGCTTCTCGTCGGGGTTCAATCAACAATCAACAATTAGCAATCAACAATCCCCTTCACAATCGGCAATTGGAAATCGGAAGTCGGAAATTTGTCCCCTTCAATTTCATCGCAAGCTTACTCTTCCACTTCCCATGCTCGATGCCAAACTTTTTCTCAAGCTCCTGCAATTGGATTTGAATGCGCATCCGCCGGGCGCTCCCATTCTGAAGATTCATCTTGCTGCGGAACCGGCACGGCCGCGGTCAGCGCAAGGCGGTTTGTTTCTGCCGCCAACGCCAGAACCGGAAAAATTGGAGCTCACGCTGGCGCGCATTGCCGGATTGGTTGGCGAATCTTGCGTAGGCTCGCTGGAGTTGCCGGATACGCATCGTATGGAAATCTTCCGCATGCGACGCTTCGCGCCTGGAACGACACAAGAAATATCTACGCAGGAAAAACGTCCATTAAAAACGGCGTCCGAAGATAAATCCGCAATCGCCGCCCTTCGTATGTTCCGTCCTCCACTGCGAGCTACTGTAACTATGGAAAATGGAGAATTGTCGCGGGTGGTGTGTTCAAAGAAAAAAGAAGTACAGGGCAATGTTCTCTGGAAGGCCGGGCCCTGGCGCAGTTCCGGCGACTGGTGGGACAGGGAAGCGTGGGCGCGCGATGAATGGGATATCGCTTTGCAGCATGCAGAGAGTGTCTCACTCTATCGTCTGGTGCACGATCTGCTCGGCGGGGGCTGGTTCGTGGAAGGCACGTATGACTGAGTCAAAGAATTTTTGATTTGCTGATTGCTGATTACTGATTGTGTTGAGCTGTGTTCCTCTGTGGTGAAGGTTTAACTGATGTATATCGAGCTTCATGCCCGCTCTGCCTTCAGCTTCCTCGAAGGCTCTTCCCTGCCTGAGGATTTAGCAGGAATTTGCGCGCGGTTCCAGATGCCTGCCATGGCATTGCTCGATACTGACGGCGTCTATGGCGCCCCGCGTTTTCACATGGCGGCAAAAAAACTCAAGATCAAAGCCCATATCGGCGGAGAGGTCACATGCGACCTCAATCAATCCACAATCAAAAATCAGCAATCGTCAATCGCACCTGTTCAAGTTCGCAATCGTCAATCGGCGGGCGACAATACCTTCCGTCTTCCTCTGCTCGTTTCCTCCCGCTCCGGCTATCAAAATCTCTGCCGCCTGATCACTAAAATGAAATTGCGTAATAAAAAAGGAGAAGGCGCGGTTTACAAAGAAGAACTGGGAGAACATGCCCCGGGCCTGATTTGCCTGACCGGCGGAGCAGACGGACCTCTGGCTGCCGCTTTACAGCATGGTGGAATTGAAAGAGCTCGGCAGCAAGTCGAGCAACTGATTGGATTGTTTGGTCACGGCAATGTGTATGTCGAGTTGCAGCGCCATTTCCATCGCGAAGAAGAAGCACGCAACCGCGCCGCTGTTGTAATTGCGCGCTCGCTCAATCTTCCGCTGCTGGCCACCAATGGCGTCTGCTATGCCACGGCGAAAGACCGTGAACTTTGTGACGCATTTACTGCCATACGCCATCACCGCACACTCTCGACCGCCGGACGGTTGCTGGCGCGCAATTCCGAACGGCATTTGAAATCTCCGCAGGAGATGCAGCAACTCTTCGTCGATCTGCCCGAAGCGATCTCGAATACGCTTGAACTCTCCTCGCGTCTTGAATTCACTCTCAACGATCTCGGCTACGAATTCCCGCGTTATCCCGTGCCAGAAGGCGAGACCATGAATTCGTTGCTGCGCGATCACGCCTGGGTAGGCTTCCGCGAACGTTATGGCCGCGCTAATGCCGACGTGCAAACCCGCGCCCGGCGCCAGATCGAAAAAGAATTGGCACTCATCGAAAAATTAAAGCTCGCCGGTTATTTTCTAATTGTGTGGGATCTAGTTCGTTTCTGCCGTGAACAAAACATTCTGGTACAGGGCCGCGGATCGGCCGCCAATAGTGCCGTCTGTTATTCGCTGGGCATTACCGCCGTCGATCCCATCGGCATGGAGCTTCTCTTCGAACGTTTTCTTTCGGAAGAGCGCGGCGAGTGGCCTGATATCGATCTTGATCTTCCCAGCGGCGACGAGCGCGAAAAAGTTATCCAATACCTCTACCGGCTCTATGGCGAGCGCGGCGCGGCCATGACAGCCAATGTCATCACTTATCGCAATCGCATGGCGGCGCGCGAAATGGGTAAGGCTCTTGGATTCGATCTGGAAACGCTGGGCAAGATTTCCGCTGCGGTCGCCACCTGGGAATTTCGCGACGAGAACGACGCGCTCGACCGGCGCTTCCGCGATGCCGGGCTCGATCTCAATCATCCGCGCCTGCGTAAATATTACGAGCTATGTCTCGCGGTGCAGGATATGCCGCGCCATCTCGGGCAGCACTCCGGCGGCATGGTGATTTGCCAGGGACAGCTCGATTCCGTAGTCCCCCTCGAGCCCGCATCCATGCCCGGCCGTGTTGTGGTGCAGTGGGACAAGGAAGATTGCGCCGACATGGGCATCATCAAAGTCGATCTGCTCGGCTTGGGGATGATGGCCGTGCTCAAGGATTCCATCGAGCTTATTCGTGAACACTACGATGAAGAAGTCGATCTGGCGCACCTTCCCGTCGATGACGCAAAAGTTTATGCCACGCTGCAGCAGGCTGATACCGTGGGAATGTTCCAGGTAGAGAGTCGCGCGCAAATGGCTTGTCTGCCGCGTCTGCAACCGAAACGTTTCTACGACGTTGTTGTACAGGTTGCAATCATCCGCCCAGGGCCGATCGTCGGTCAGATGGTGAATCCGTTTCTATTGCGCCGCCAGGGACGCGAAGATGTAACCTATCCGCACCCTTCGCTCGAACCTGTACTGAAACGCACGCTGGGAGTGCCGCTGTTTCAGGAGCAACTGCTGCGCATCGCTATGATCGCTGCAAATTTCAGCGGCGGTGAAGCCGAAGATCTGCGTCGCGCGATGGGCTTCAAACGCTCGGAGGCCCGCATGCGGGATATCGAAGCGAAGCTGCGCGCCGGCATGACGCAGAACGGAATCTCTCAAGAGGCACAGGAACAAATTATTCTTTCCATCACTTCTTTTGCGCTTTACGGATTTCCTGAATCGCACGCCGCCAGCTTCGCTCTAATTGCTTATGCCAGCGCTTATTTGAAGTGCCATTATCTCGCCGCATTCACCGCTGCACTGCTCAACAACCAGCCGATGGGTTTTTATTCGCCGGCCACTTTAGTCACAGACGCGAAACGACATGGATTAAAAGTTCTGCCGGTGGATGTGATGAAATCGGAT
This sequence comes from uncultured Acidobacteriaceae bacterium, assembly GCA_963817305.1. Classification (GTDB taxonomy): domain Bacteria; phylum Acidobacteriota; class Terriglobia; order Terriglobales; family Acidobacteriaceae; genus Sulfotelmatobacter. The sequence goes on from CAWFOD010000004.1 coordinate 394,172, forward strand.
TGGAATTGCACGCTGGAAACAGAATCCAGTACCGACTCCGCAGTGCCCAGTAGAAATTTGTCGCGAGAAACAACCGGTGGGATTCCCGCGCTACGTCTCGGTTTGCGCTACGTCCGCGGATTGCGGGAAGATGCTGGTCAAGCGCTGGTACGCGAACGACAACGTACTCCGTTCACATCCATTCAGGATCTCGCTCGCCGTGTTCCCGAACTGCGCAAGGATGAACTCAACACGCTGGCGGAAATCGGCGCTCTGAATGGCGTAGGGCAAATGCCGATTGCCAATTGCCAATTGCCAATTGAGAACCCACTCCCCAACCAATCAGCAATCAGCAATCAACAATCAACAATTTCCAAAATCGCCAATCGGAAATCGGCAATCGGAAATTTCCTTCACCGTCGCGACGCTCTCTGGCAAGTCGAGCGCGCAGTGCGCGGCTCGGGGCCGCTGCTCGAGCATCTCCATGAACCTGATTCGCCTTCGCCGCTTCGTCCCATGAACTACGAAGAGCGGCTGGTTGCCGATTTCCACGGCACCGGCCTCACCGTAGGGCCGCATCCCATGGCTTACCGCCGCGACTGGCTCAATGCCATGGGCATTCGCCGCGCCAGCGAACTTCGCAATATTCCCAGCGGCAAGCGCCTGCGCATCGGAGGCTGCGTAATCGTGCGTCAGCGTCCCGGCACCGCGAAAGGTTTTGTTTTTCTCAGCCTGGAAGATGAAACGGGAGTGGCCAACGCGATCATCGCACCCGACCTGTTTCACAGCAACCGACTGCTGCTGGCTTCGGAAAAGTTTTTAGCGATCGAAGGAATTTTGCAGAATCAGGACAATGTGATCTCAGTGAAAGCCGAGCGCGTGCTGCCGCTTTTCGTCACCAAAGCGGAAACTGTCTCGCACGACTTCCATTGAAGACGGGCCGTCGGAATTCTGAGCCGGTGAAATTGATTGACCTCGCACTCGCAAGGATCTACGGTGTGAAGTGTGGTCGTCCCTTCACCCCCTAAAATGTCCCCGAAAAACCGACACTTTCTTACGGTCTTCGCGATATGTTTCTTTTCGCTTTTTTGCTTGCTGCATTTTGGGCATGGATATTCTAGATACCACCCCGGAGTTCCTGTCGAAGGGTGGCCGGTCGGAAGGGCCGCCCTGGCCGCACTGTTTTTCGGTTTAGCGGTAGCTTTCTCTACGACGAAGAGCAGATTTAACTAGGGACATTTTGCACGGCAGCTGTAGCAACCAGCGTTTGCGCTCTTTGACCTGACGATGAGTGAAATGGAGATGTTACGCCAACCTTACGACAACGACGGTCACTTAATTGTTCCGGCCGACCGTTCTCGGCAGGCGCTAGCGGCAGCCGGGTGGCGCCGCGCATAATGTCGCGCTCTTGCGGCGAGAACATTCCGCGGAAGCGATAGGAATCAATAATCTGTTCCCGCTGACCTGGTGGCAAGGCACGCAGATCGCGGATCGCCGTATGCACCATGGCCCGCCGCTCCGGTGGAAGTTGCCGCATCCGGTTGAACACTTGCCGTGCCTGTTCTTTCTGACCCGGAGTCAAATGCTCCCAGGTTTCCATCCGGTTCAACATGCGCTGCTGCTGTTGCGGTGGAAGACTGTAGAAATGTTGCAAACGCTGCCGCAACATCTGCTGCCGCTCTGGAGGCAAACGCCGGAAGCCAGGATCGTTCTGCAGCGCCCGTTCCCGCTCTCCGGGTGGCAAACCCTGATAGTGCCGCAGCCAATCGCCAGCGTGGCCCTGCCGACCTTGCGGATGATTCTGAATACCCGGCCGCCCCTGCATGGGTCGGAAGCTATTACGTTGCGCCAGACAGGGAGCGCTCATAAGGGTCGCCAGGGCGATTGCCGCCGTCGCCACCCATGCCGTTATGAAATTGCCTCGCAGCATTCTCTCCCCACCCTGAAATTCCACTCATTCGCAACCGCCGTTTCCACCCCGGCCTTACGGGTTCGCCTTCACGTCATGTTGCACTTCGAGATCATCCAGCAAATCGAAGTCCGCATACAGATCGTGATTCTTTTCCAGCGACTGCAAATCGCCGACCGCGGTACCGGGCTCGGCTGTCTGAGCGGAATCTGCGACCACATTCCTGCCGGACTCGTAGAAGCCGCTGTCTCGGGTGAAGAACAACCCCACTCCAACCCCCATCAGCACCGTCAACGCCGCAGCCAGCACTGGACGCCGGAACCATGCCAACCAGCCCGCGTGGGGCTTAGCCATCTCTTCCCGCAGCCGCGCCTGCAAACGCACATCGAAATACGGCGATGGCTCCGGAGCTTTCCATTCCTCCAGCAGAGCCATCGTCTGCCGGAACTCCTCCATCTTTCCCGCGCACGCACCGCAGCCCGCCAGATGATTGCTAATCTCCGGAGTCGTCTCCATCAGGCCGGAAGCCAGGTCCGGCATCACTTCTCGAATCTCTTCGCACTTCATAATCCTGTTCCCCTTAATTTCTTCGCCAGTGCTCACCTTGCAAACCAAAATAGCGGTCTTTTAAATAAATTCTTTTAACTGTTCCCGCAAAGTCTCGTACGCTCGAAACAACAACGATTTCGTCGCCGACTCGCTTAACTTCAATACGTCGGCAATTTGCTTGTAATCCATTTGTTGATACTTATGCATGATGACCGCCAGCCGCTGCCGTTCCGGCAAACCTTCTACCTTGGCCCGGATTGCCAGCATGCGCTCGCGCCTCACTAAAGCCTCTTCGGCGCTCACCGTCGAGTCGGCCACATCCAAAGTCGTACCCGTTTCTTCGTCCGGTTCATCCAGGCTCACTGTCACTTCCGGCCGCTCGTGGCGCGTATCGCGCGCATGGTTCACCGCGAGGTTGGTCGCGATGCGATACAGCCAAGTCGTAAACTTCGCGCTGGCTTCGTAAGTTTGTCGCGAACGGTACACCCGCAGAAAAACTTCCTGCGCCAAATCCTCCGCCGCCGCCGTGTTGCGGGCCATGCGGTACATAAAGCTCACCAGTGGCCTGCGATATTTCTGCACCAGGTAATCGAAGGCGGACTGGTCGCCAGCCTTCACCCGCAACATAACCTCTGCGTCTGTATAGCTCTCGGACGCGACCATCTGCTGAAAGCTGCTAACTGGATGTGGCCCCATCGCAGCCATCAGCGGGCTGGGATTCATGGCGGCAGTGCTCACATCTGTTCGAACCCCGCGATAGCGGGAAAGTTGCTCTTTTTCTTGTTCTGGCGAAGCCCCGGAACTTCCCGCAGATGTGGGGGATACGGGAGGTTGGAGTGGCCTGGTTTCGTCCGGCATTGAAGGTTACTTTTGGCATACAAATGGCCTGGCGACCCGACCGCCGCCTCCGCCCCTGCCGCCGTTAGGCTACCACGCTCTGAACCCGTATCCAAACCTCCGGTCCGTAAGAATCCAACCTCTCAAGCACAGAATGTCATAGAATACGTTCGAGGAATACGTTCGAGAGCTTTTTGGGGCCGTCTCTGAGAATCTTAGGATCGGAAGATTACGCTCAAGGATGGACCGAGACTTCCCTCCTCCTCGAGCGCGCATTTAGAGCTGCGGGAAGATGGCGTACTACTCCGACAGGCCGACCGGTTCGGGACAAAAACCTCGCTGGTTAGGGGTGGGAAAATGCCTGTTTGTCCTCGTTCTGGCGATCCTTTTTCTCCTCCTTGGGCAGACCATGGTGCACCATCGCTTTTTTCGAGGCGGTATCAATCGGAATTACTCCGTCAGACAATAGCTGGCCTTCTCGCCGTTTAATGGTTCGGGCTGTCTCCGTTTGATTCGTCAGGATCGTGACTACACCGCGCTGGAGCTAGTGGCCCCAGTCTGAACAGCGGTTGCACGAACGCCCCTGCGTAGCGCGCTCGCAGCACATGCTCTTGCAAAAGAGCCATGGAAGGCCTATACCGTGGGCCGCTAGCGGGTGTTCAGTTCAGCATAGTGCGCGAAGCTGGAGAGCGCTACTTCATCGTTGCCGGGTATGTAAAAACCAAACTTGCCCAGGCCGAGATTCGCGCCAGGCTGCGTCCAGCGATCCAGAATGGTCCAACTGTCACCGTGCTTGATCTGGTGGACGAGCTCCGTGGAGCTAACGCGGATTTGCAGCGTGCGGAAGCTTTTCTTGTCGCCTTTATCGGGAACTATGATCTGGTCCGTTTTCTGACCGTTACGAATGACGGTGCGGTAGAAATTGTTCTCGTCCATTTGGAAAAGGATGTAGTTTTTAGGGTCGCTATAGTTGAGCACCCATTGCAACGAGTGGCCCTTGGTAAGCATCGCGGAGAAAACAAATGTGCCCGAGGCAGGAGCTACTTCGTATAGGACGAAGTCTCCTCCTTTGCGAATGAAGGAACCTTTCTCCTGCCTCCAGGCGCCGGCGTTATCCCACTTCGACATGCCGCTCGGCGCGAGTGCCAAATCCAACGTCTTGGATTGACCGGCGATGACTTCGAGCGTAGACGAGCGAGTGAACCTTTCGGCGGTTCGCGCCGTAAGTGTGTAACTGCCGGGGGCAAGATTGAGCGGGACACCACTGCTTACCATTTTCAGAAGCTCACCTTTCGCGATCGCAACTTTCGCGTCGGGAGGCGTGAAAGTAATTTTCAATTCCCCTGGAGCCGCGTCCAACGCGGCATCCGCGCCTGCGAAGGATATAGTTTCACCCGCAACGAAGTGTTTTTGAAACTGTCGGGATTTAAACCGCTCATGGCGCAGTTCGACCGTATGGTCTCCGGGATTAATGGTGGATACGGAAAGCGCGCCATCGGGCTGAATTGTGCCGACCGGAGCCTGATCGACGAGAACCGTGGTTCCGGGAGCGCCACCCTGGATGCTGAGCGAGGCCAGACGAGGCTGCGATTGCAGAGTCTGTGGTTGAAAGTGAAAGGTAAGCGTGGCCTGTTCGCCCTTGCGAATGCGAATTTTTTGCTGCGGAGGGTCCTTAAAGCCGCTCTTCGAGACTTGTACGACGTAGTCTTTAAGTTCGAGATTCGGTAGACGTAACTGCCCGCCTTGAGTCAGTTGCCGTTGAAGTTTTCCATTGAGAAAAACATTTGCGTCGTCTTGACCGGCAACGACGAGGAGCGCGCCCAGGTTGTGCCCGGACTCCGCGGCAGGCTGGTCCTTGCCCGGCTGATCCTTGCCCGGCTGACCATTGCCCGGCTGACCATTGCTCGGCCGATCATCGCTCGCGATTTTTCCAGCGGACGTGTCGGAAGAAATAGCCACCGGAGGTAACGATGGTTTGGGAATTGTTGTTGCGGGCGCGGATACGGCCGGAGCGGATACGCCGGGAACCGACACCGGTGTGGAGACTGCGGGCGCGGAAACTGCGGGAGAGGTTGCGGAAGTTTGCGCCGCTGGCGAAGCGTAATGTTTTCGCGTGAAGAAGAAGGTCGCTGCCACCAGAATGATCGCGGCGGCGGAGACGAGGATTAGCGCTGTCGAGTTGGACTTCGTGGACTCCTTTGGCTGGGATGAGGCAGACGCGAGTTTGGCCTCAGATGCGGAAGGTTCAACGGCGGGAACGGCGGCGGCTTGTGCCGGAGTCGTGACGGCTAAGCGCACCGGTGCAATACTGGGCGGAACGTTGCGCGCACGAACTTCGCTCGGCGGAACTTTGCTAGGCGGAGCAGTGCCGGGCGGAACGTTCTGGGGTGGGACGGAACTTTCCGGAACAGGGCTTGCCGTAGCCGGACTAGGCGGAACCTCGCTGCTCTCGGCACGCGAAGCCTCCGGCGCGCTAGGGCGCGGGACGTGAAAAATAACGGGAGCGCCTTTGCTGTGCGGCGAGGCGGCTGAACCCTCTTTGGGAACAAATCCCAGCCGGCTCAGAAGTCGATTGGCGATGGCCAAGATTTCTCCATCGGTCCAATGCTTGGCGGCCACCGTTTGAATGCGCTCGGCTAATGCTTGCTTTGCTGGCGCGTCTGCGGCCTCATCGATTTTAAGCTCGATGCGCCGCAGGTCTTCCACATCGCTGCGGCGGGCCTGGCGTCGCCGAGCGGCCTGGTCGCGCTGGATCGCATCGTGAATCTGAAGCAACTTGGAATTGTCGGGATGAACGGCCAACCCTTCTGCAACCCAAGCCATGGCTGCGAATAGATCGCCCGACGACTGTAGCTGGCGCGCTCGCGCAACCCAATCCTCCACCGAGCTTGCTTTTTTCTGTTCTACGATCAGGTTGCGAATGGTTTTGGCCGTGGGGTGCGCAGGGTTTAACTTGAGCGCCTGATTGGTCAGCGTCTCGGCTTCCAGCCAATCGGTTTCTACGACTGAATGGGCATGCTCGACCAGGGCATTCGCCAGAATGGCACGGGCGAGAGAATTATTTTTATCTAGCTCGTAGGCTTCGCGCAACAGTCGAATCGCTTCGTTGGGCTTCTGCTGCGCGAACAATTCCTGGCTTTCCGTGATAAGACGTTGGACGTCGGCATTACGCTGGATGCCATCCCGGGCCAGCTTCTCCAGTTCTGACAACTCCGCATCGTCAGGGAATTCGGCGGCTGTGCCTCGCAACAAATCCAGGGCGCGGGAGTAGTTGCCCGAACGCAGGCATATATTAATCTGCTCAACGCTCCGCGTTTTGGACTCGCTGCGGCTCTGCTGTTCGCTTCTTTTTTCCAAGCGCTCTAACCTCGAAGCTTAAACCTGGATATTGTAGACGGTGCGCGACATCTTGATACTCTGAGCTCTACTTTCCGGCCGGCGCTAAGTAATTTCGGTTGCGCGAATCGCTACGCTATCTATCCGGCCAGGTGAGGTTTACCGACCAGCCCCGGAAAGTCCGCATAGGACACCCCTCCCTCGCCAGCGGATCGATTGGTCGAAATCCACCACCGCCTGGCCGAAATGAGCCGGTGTAAGTTAATCAAAAGAACGGAACTTCCCCACATTCCCCGTGTTTCAATCTAGTGACAGGAGTACTGGGGAACATTTATGAAAACCAAATTATCCAAAACGTTTCTTACTGCGCTGTTGACTAGCGCAATGGCGCTCGGGACGGGCTCTTCCTTGGCGGCGCAGGACCAGTCAATGGACAAGCCCTCAGCGGGTGTCAGTGTACAGGTGGATCAGGGGCCTCCGCCGGAGCAGACGGCGCCGCAGTATAACGCGCCGCAATACAATGCGCCGGACCAGAGCGCGCCACCGGATGTCGCGCCTCCACCGCCGCAAGATCAAGATGCATACCAAGACCGCGCGTATCAGGACCAGGTGCAGGCGCCTCCGCCTCCGGCGGGGCCGAATCAACGCCAGTACTCACAGTTGCCTCCGGAGCAGTTGAATAAGCTGGTGGCGCCGATTGCGTTGTATCCTGATGCGCTTGTCGCGCAGATACTCGCCGCCTCCGCGTACCCCACGCAGATTGTCGAGGCGGATCGGATGGCACGGGAGAACCCCGGGCTGAAGGGACGCGATTTGGCCGAGGAAGTGGACCAGCAGGATTGGGATCCGAGCGTGAAGTCTCTGGTGGAGTTTCCCACGGTGCTGGCGAACTTGGACAAGAATCTGTCGTGGACCTCTGAGCTTGGCGAAGCCTACCAGAACCAGCCAGATGACGTGATGCAGGCGGTACAGTACATGCGACACAAGGCCTACGACGCAGGCAATCTGCGCAGTACGCCTCAAGAACGCGTGTACGAGCAGGGGCCGGATGTGGACATTCAGCCCGCTGATCCGGATGTTGTGTATGTGCCCACTTACAACCCGGCGTATGTGTACGGATATCCCGTGGGCCTGTGGCCTGGATTCTATCCGTGGTGGGGAGTTGGATTTGGCGGCCCCTTCATTTCATTTGGCATCGGCTTCCCGATCGCGCCATTCTTCGGCTTTGGCTGGGGCTGGCACGGATGGGGAATCGGCTGGGGCTTCCATGGTGGAGTCTTTTTCGGCGGACACCCTTGGGCATATCGTGGCGGGGCGTTTTATAACCACGCCGCATTTGTGCACGGAAATTATCGAGGATTCTCTTCTGCGCACGGATTTGCGGGTCGCGGGTATGGCGCGGCCGCAGGTCACGGATATGCAGGCCATGGGTATGCAGGTCATGGATATGCAGGTCATGGATATGCGGGCGCATCTCGAGGCTACGCGGGAACATCTCACGGCTTCGTCGGCAATCGCAGCGCGACAGTTAACCGGGGCTCTGCCAGCAACCGAGCCTATGCAGGCAACCGAGCCTACACAAGCAACCGAGCCTACGCGGGCAACCGGGGATTCTCCGGCGGCAACCGGGGTTATGCTGGACGCGGATCAAATGCACCGCGGGCCGGTGGCTTTAGCGGCAGCCGCGGCGCTACATCGCATGGATTCTCTTCGCATGGAGGAGGTTCAGGCGGCTCGCACGGCGGCGGACATGCCAGCGGTGGTGGTGGTCATAGTGGCGGCGGACACGGCGGCAGGCGCTAACTCCCCGTCAGTCGTGACCGTTCCGGCAATTCAAAGCCCCGCTCGCTTGCGAGCGGGGCTTTCTTGCTGTTCTGGAACTTATGTATAATGATGAACTTACCGCGTCATAGTGGGCGCTTAACTCAGCGGTAGAGTGCCATCTTCACACGGTGGAAGTCATAGGTTCGAATCCTATAGCGCCCACCATTGCTTGCACTAAAGCCTGTTGCATTCAAGACCTGCGCGTCATGAACCGCACCTTAAACCGGACCAGTCTTAAATCTGAATGTTTAACCGTCTTCTACACCGCACTTACCTGGCTGTTACTAATCCCGGGATTGAGCGCGCAGCAGGCAAAAGCTCCGCCTCCGGCGCCTGTTCCCCCTCAGATCGCTGCAGCTAAAAAGGTTTTCATCTCCAATGCCGGTGGAGAAAGCTTCGAGAGCGTCATCGGCCAGACGGTATTCGACGGTGGTCCGGACCGCCCTTACAACCAGTTCTGCGCTGCCATCAAAGACTGGGGCCGATTTGAAATCGTACCCTCCCCTACGGAGGCCGACGTGGTGCTCGAGATCAGTTGGGCTCTTACTGATACGGGGCTGAGGCTTCCCGTTCTCGGGCAGCTTCGATTGGTGATCATCGATCCCGGAACGCACGTCACATTATGGAATCTGACCGAGTATGTGCGAGGAGCGATCCTCCTGGGAAACCGTGACAAGAATTTCGATCAAGCGATGACTACGATTTTGAACCGCATGAAGCTGCTGGCTGTACCCACCCCGGCTTCCGCAAACTCAAGTCCAAAATAATTTTCACAAGATTTTTAAACTGTGAGCTCAAAGTGCATTGATCTCGAGTCGCTTACCTTGCCATCCTCTATCCGTCTAAGCCAACCAGCACAGCTATCAGACACAGAAGCCGAATGCGAAGGCTTCCGGGCTGCGCCCGAGTTAGCTGGCGATACCCACCAAACGAAGAGGAGTTTTCTATGCACAGAGCTCACCGCCTGCTTATCGTGCTTTCAGGATTCTTGTCGGTAGTCGGTCTTTGCCACGCGCAAACCCTGATGCTCGACCTCCCCCGGCAAAGTCAACACGCCGTGGTTACGCAACGCATCGGTATAACCGACATTACCGTCAACTACCACCGGCCTCTGGTCAATAGCCGGCAAGTTTGGGGCAAACTGGTGCCTTACGGACAAGTATGGCGCGCTGGGGCCAATGAGAATACCACCATCACATTCACCGATCCGGTGACGATTGAAGGTCAATCGCTCGACAAAGGAACCTACGGCTTGCACATGATTCCCGGCGAAAATGATTGGACGGTGATTTTCTCGAAGATGTCCACCGCATGGGGCAGCTTCAGTTACAAGCAGGATGAAGACGCCCTGCGCGTTACGGTGAAGCCGCACGCCGCCGAGTTCCATGATGCACTCACTTACGACTTTGACGACGTCAAACCCGATTCCACCGTAATCACTCTGACATGGGACAAGGTCGCGGTTCCCTTCAAAGTTGCAGTAAATGTCAACGACATCGTGGAAGCCAGTATTCACCGGCAAATACGAGGACTTAATCAGTATTACTGGGAGGGTTGGGATGACGCTGCCGGATATTTCCTGGCCGCCAAAACGAATCTGGATGAGGCGCTGAAAGATGAAGATCAGTCGATTAAAGTTGAAGAGCGCTTCGATAACCTGATCAGCAAATCACACATTCTTGAGGCGATGGGGCGCAAAGATGCTGCCATAGAATTCCGCAACAAGGCGTTGGAAAAAGCCTCGCCACAGCAACTTTACTTCTACGGGCGCCAGTTGCAGGGAGAAAAGAAACAGGAAGAAGCGTTCGCCGTCTATCGCTCCACCGCTAAAAAGTATCCGGACGAATGGACTTCGCACGTAGGCCTGGCCCGTGTGTACAGCGGTGAGGGCGACTTCGATAGGGCCGTCAAAGAGATGCAGGCTGCTCTTCCCGGCGTACCCGACGATGCTAACAAATCGAACTTGCAGAATTACATCAAGCGCTTGCAATCAAAAGACGACATCAATCGCTGATCCTCAAAACGCAGGTCAGCAAAAAAGGCCAGCCCCGCGGCTGGCCTTTTCACTTTGTAATCCGTTTACCAGACCCGGCACGCGTTGGCCCGCACCATCCTTTGGCCGGCCTTGCAGCCGAATGCTTTGGCGAAGTCAGGCATATTGGAATCCACATTGTCGATGCGGAAGATCGGCAACGAATGCGGATTGGTAGTCACGATCAACCGAGCCACTTCAGGCCGCACGCTCGAGCACCACGAGTATGCATTGGCCAGAAAGAAGCGTTGCAGATAAGTCCAGCCATCCGGACCTTTCTCGTCGAGTGACTTACCCTGCTTCTTAAGATCAGCCTCCAATGCCATCAATGCGAGATGGATGCCGCCGTTATCCGCCGTATCCTCACCTTGAGTTAATAAACCATTTTGCTTTACTCCCGGGACCGGCTTCCGGGACTGCCTGCGTGTACTCGTCGGAAATGCACTTGCCGCGCTCGTCGTATTGTTTGGCGTCCTCCGCTGTCCACCAGTCGCGCAGGTTGCCGTGCGCGTCAAACTTGCGGCCCTGGTCGTCGAAGCCGTGCGTGAGTTCGTGACCGATCACCATGCCGATGGCGCCGTAGTTTACGGAATCATCCATGTTCTTCTCGAAGAACGGCGGCTGCAGAATGCCGGCGGGAAAATTGATGGTGTTCAGTTGCGGATCGTAATACGCATTGATGGTGGGTGGAGTCATCGTCCACTCGCTGCGGTCGACCGGCTTTCCAATCTTGGCAACCCAACGCTCGAACTCGAATGCGGAGGCATGCTCCACATTTTCCAAATCGTTGTCGCGAGTAATTTTCACGCTGGAATAATCGCGCCAGTGCGAAGGGTATCCGATCTTGTCTTCGATTCCTTTCAGCTTGACGATGGCCTGTTCCTTAGTCCCGGGAGTCATCCAACTCACACTCTCGATGTCTTCGTGCATGGCGTTCTCAATGGCATGCACCATTTCGAGAGTGCGCTCCTTGCTCGACGGGGGAAAAGCGCGATCGACATAGGCCTGGCCAAGAGCTTCCCCCAGATCGCGGTCCGCCCAATGCGTGCAGCGCCGCCAGCGCGGAAGTTGTTGCTCCTGACCAGCTAGGGTTTTAGCGAAGAAGTTGAAGTTTTCTTCGTCCATCGCCTGGGTTAAGTAAGGCGCGGAGCGGTGAATCGCCTGCCAGCGCATGTATGTCTTCCACTGATCGAGCGGACGCTCCGCCAGCAGCTTGTCTTCGGCGCGAAAGAAATCAGGCGAAGTCACAATGTAGTGTTCGCTGGCCGGAGCATCCACGGCCTTCAAATAAACGTCCCATTGGATAGTCGGCGTCAGCTCGCGAAGCTGCGCCAGGCTGAATTTGTTGTTAACATTTTTGGGATCGCGGCGCTTGATGTTATCCATTTGCGCCTTGGCCATGGCGGTCTCGAGGTCAACCACGGTGGCTGCGTCTTCGCTGGCCTGCGCTTCCGGCTCTCCCGCCAGCACCAGCATTTTCTGGATGTGGGCCTGATATTTCTTCAGAGTTTCGACCGACTTCTGGTCGGTATTGATGTAGTAATCGCGATTGGGCAAACTCAAGCCGCCCTGATCGACCTGCGCGACGACCTTGGAAGCGTCGTCGTAATCCTGCTGCCCCGTGAAACCGAAAAACGGCGCGTTCGTCTGGTTATCTCCTTGCTCCCACGCGCCGGGAAACAGACGGTGCAAATGAGCGATTTCCAGCGTGATTTCCTGTTTGGATTTAATCGCAGCAATACGATCCAGTTCCGGCTGGAGTGGCTTTATACCAGCCGCGTCAATGCCGCTTTCATTCATGCAGGCGGCCCAATAATCGCCAATCTTTTGCTGCACGGCACTGCGCTTGGGATTATTCTTGCTCGCAGCTTCCAGGGTCTCGCGCAGCACATTGTCGTTCCACATTTCCAGCCCGCCTCCCGTGCTCCAATAAACCTGGTCGGCTGGAATGGGATTGGCGGCAATCCACTTGGTGCAAGCGTACTTGTAGAAGTCGTCGCACGGATTAAGCGACCGGTCGACCAGGTTCGGGTCGAAGTGATCGAGCTTCGGAGCTTTTGCCTGATCCGGGCTGTCGTTTGCACTGACGTTGGTGGGTGGAGCTGGGGTTTGCGCGGGCAAAACCAGAGGCAAAGTCAAAAACACACACAGAACGATTCTCGCAATAGGCATAGGGCCTCTTTTGTAAAAGGTTCGGAATTGGGGCAAGAATGGCAATGGCAGATTTCGGCCGCTAACTCACCGGTACTAATTCATCAACGATACTCCCACTCACTTCAAATTTTGAATACGAACATCAACCTCTGCAGGTTCCGCCCCGCCAAGGAATGCTGGGCAAAAGTGATGTCCGCGACCTGCACAAAACGAAAAACAACATGCTACAGACGGGTTGGCCGAGTCAGGGTTAGCAAACTCACACTCTCGATCGTTGAATCTAGCCCGTATTATGCAACCCTGCAGCGATTCCGTTAATGGTCGCCCCCAGCGGATACTCAAGCTCGGTTAGATTATGCCCTTGCTGTTTGCGGCGAAGAAGTTCCACCTGAATCAGGCTCATCGGGTCTACGTAGGGATTGCGCAGGTGAATGGAGCGCGCCAGAACACGGTTGCGGGCCAACAATTCGCGTTGACCGGAGATGCTGAGAATCATACGCCGTGACTGCAGAAATTCCGTTTCCAGCATCGCGAAGACGCTCGTCCGCAGTGCAGCATCTTTTACCAGCCCGGAATAAACTCGGGCAATGTGCAAATCGGCTTTGGCCATCCCCAGCTCGACGTTGCGTACGAGGTCCGAGAAGATGGCGAAGTCCTTCGCCATTTCCCGTAGCAGCCGTTCGTGGTTTCTTCCCTTTTTTGCGAAACTCTGCATACCTTGACCAACTCCGTACCAGGCTGGCACAGCATGACGACTCTGCATCCACCCAAATACCCATGGAATGGCGCGCAGGTCCTCAAGACGCCGCCCCTTAGTCCGGCGGGATGGGCGCGAGCCGATGCGAGCTGTATCCAGTTCCAGCACCGGCGTGGACTGTTCGAAGTATTCCAGTACGTCGGCATTCTCGGCGATGTCGCGGCGATAGGCGCGATAAGCCTCCTCGGACATCTCATTCATCGCTTCTTCCCAGCGCGACTGATTTTCCGACGAAACCGCCTGCTTACCCGGTCGGGTCAACGCCTCCAGGCTGGCGGCAATCATCAACTCCAGGTTCCACTCCGCCAGAACTGCATCAGCATACTTCCAGTTGAGAACTTCTCCCTGCTCGGTGATACGAATGCGCCCGGAAAAGCATCCCTCGGGCTGCGCCAGGATCGCCGAGTGCGTGGGTCCACCGCCGCGCCCGACCGTGCCTCCGCGGCCGTGAAAGAGTCGCAGTTTCACGCCGCATTCTTGTGCTGCTCGATGCAACTCCCGATGCGCTTTGTACAATTCCCACGTACTGGTCAGCATTCCGCCATCTTTATTGGAATCGGAATAGCCGAGCATGACCTCCTGCCAATGTCCCCAGGAACCGAGCAAGGGTTGATACTCCGGATGGCTCCACAGACGGCGCATTACGGCACTGGCTCGACGCAACGAATCGATCGACTCAAACAGCGGTACCGGCATGAGTCCGGGGTCGTTCGAATCGGGGTCCTTCGAATGTGAATCGTTCTCTGAGCCCGCCACCCTCACGCCACAAGCTTGCGCTAGCCGAATCACATTCAGTACGTCCTCCTCGGACTCCGCACCACTGATAACGTACTGACGGATCGAACCTGTGGGATAGGTCTGCTTGAGTTCCTCGATAGCGTGGAACGTGTCGATGGTTTCGCGGGTCAGCGGAGAGCCCATTTCGCTCTGCGCCAGAGCCGCACCTGCGGCCAAAGCCGGGCCGGTATCCCGTAGTTCAGCTTTTCTTACCTTAGTTTTTCGAAGTTCGGGGCTTCTGGGTTCGAATTTTCTTGCGTCGATTTTCTTGGTACGAATCTCTTGCAGAACCTCAGCGTGCACTCGGGCATGTTGCCTGATATCGAGAACCTGCAGATGAAAACCGAAGGTCCGGATTTGACGTAGCACCGGATCGACGAAAGCTTCCGCAAGCCTCTGCCCACGATTCGATATCAAGCTGTTTCGCAGCATCGCCAAATCGGATTCGAACTCCGCTGCATCCTTATAAGAGCCCCGAGTGCCCGGCCCTTCGCGGCTGCGCTGCAGCCGGTAAACCACAAAAGAGAGAAAGCGCCGGTAGTGCTCCACCGTATTGCGCGGACCCCACAACATGGTCGCGCCGGGAATCGATCGCTCATAATGCGCCAACCTGGAAAGAATCTCCGCTGAAGCCCCTGTCTGCCGCGAGGACGAGCTCAGGCAGTCACTCAAGAATTCGACGCCGCGGATATATTCGCGGAGAATTACCGTGCGTGCCGTTTCCAACGCATCTTTCACGCACCCAGACTTAACCAGCGGATTGCCATCGCGATCGCCACCGATCCAGGAACCGAAACTGATCAGGTTCGGCAAGTCAGCCGCTTCAACCACAGCCCCATATTCTTCGCGAATCGATTCCGCCACCTCGCTATAAATTCGAGGAAGCGTCTCGAATAACGACAGCCGAAAATAACGCAATCCCATGCGGATCTCATCATCAACAGTGGGCTTGGTCTGTCGAACTTCGTCAGTCTGCCAGAGAGCAGTAATCTCGGCATGGATGATCTCTTCGCAACGTAAGGCTTCGCCGACGGTTAAGGGAAGGCGATCCAGCCGTTCCAGTTGTTCGGCGATGCGCCGGCGCTTGAGCAGGACCGTTTGCCGCGCCACTTCTGTGGGATGTGCCGTGAATACAGGCGTCACGGTGACTTGGCGAAGTGCCGCAAGAGCCGCATCGGCGGAGATCCCGGCTCGCTTCATGCGCATCAGCGTTCCATGAAACGACCCAGGCAACGGTGCGGATTGACGATCCAGTTGGCGGGCCCGGCGTCGCCGCTTGCGATGGTTGGTCTCCGCCAGGTTTGCCAGCTCAAAATAAATGGCGAACGCCTTTGTAACCTGGTGGGCGCGGTTCATATCCATTTTCGAAATCATCGCCTGCGCGCTGGCCATCAGGTCCCCGTGTGAAGCGGCGGCGGGACTATGCACTACGCGCTCGCGATGGCGAATCATCAGCTTGCGGATCTCTTCGACAGTATTGAAAAGTTCCGGGCCCACTTGCTCTACCAGCACGCGGCCGAGTAGAGCGCCGAGCGAGCGCACATCACGACGCAAAGCGTGATCCTTAGCAGAATCGTCGGACTGCGCGGTAAGCTCGGACAGACGATTTTTTTGGTTGTCCGCTTTCCACAGTGGTTTAGGCCGGGTCATTTGATGGCTGATTACGCTGAGAGTAGAGGACAGGATAAACCAAGAACAGTTCTCGCTTCTCGGTTCTCAGAGAAACCGACGCCCCTCTCCTGACAACTGGAAACAAAATTCAGCTGGGAATGGAAGGAAGTATTGGAAAAACTGAGAAATGTTCGTCTACTTCGGCGCCTCAAAGCGGTAGCCAATGCCGCGCAAGGTTTTCAGATAGCGCGGATGCCGAGAGTCGGTTTCTATTTTCTCGCGCAATCGCCGCACGTAGACGTCGATGGAACGGGGCGTTACAAAGGGCGTCTCCTTCCACACGGCATCGAGCAATTGGTCCCGGGTGAGCACGCGGCCGAGGTGAGTGGCGAGATATTCCAGCAAGCGAAACTCGCGCACGGTGGTTAGGATAGTCCTGCCCTGTACCTGCACGGTCATCGAAGACGCATCGATTTCGAGTTCCCCCACGCGAAGCACCTCCGGCACTTCCGCCGGTTGGCGCACGCCCCGCAGTACGCTGCGAACGCGCGCCACCAGTTCTCGAGGACTGAAGGGCTTGGTAATGTAATCGTCCCCGCCCAGTTCCAATCCCCTCACGCGATCGGCTTCCGCAGTTTTTGCAGTCAAGAAAATAATGGGCGTGGCTGAGAGGCTCGCTGTCTGGCGGATCTGCCGGCAGATCTCAAACCCATCCGCACCCGGAAGCATGATATCCAGAAGAAAGAGTGACGGCCCCTCCCGCAAGGCTTCAGAGACAACGGAAGCGCCGTTGACGAAGCTCTGCACGTGGAAACCCGCAGCCTGCAGATTATGGGAAATCAGACGTGCGATGTCTTCCTCGTCTTCGACTACGAAGACCAGCGGGCGTGGCACACCAACGCCAGCCGCAGTGCCGCGCGGTTCGTAAGATCCCGTGGGAAAATGCATGGTCGGCTATCTGGGCCAGATAAAGGTCAGACACTTTCGCATCTGGTTTCTTAAGAATGTATTTTGGAAATGTTGCGGGAATGTTTCGAACTCGTGAATGAACGATGAATTTCTGAAGTTATCAACGAAGAACCGTGGCCTACGTTGCCGCTCGCTTCTTGGGTGCATGCCGTAGGCTGCGGCCCTCGATCAGGCTGTAAAGATCTTCGGCGAGATTGGTGGTATGGTCGCCAGCACGCTCCAGCGCCTGCGCCATGAGGAGCAGCTCAAAACTCGATGGATTGCTTTCCGCCGTGAGATGTTTTTGAAAAAGACCATGACAGACCCGGTCAATGTCCTTGTCCATTTGCAATACCTTGCGGGCGCGCTCCAGATCGAGTTCGACGAATCCGTGATAAACCAAATCCAGCATCTCGCGCAGTATCGCAGACATCTCCACCAGCTGGCGTACATCGGAGGCAGCCATCCTGCTGGTCCGCGCCTGCACCCGCATCGCCATGCTCATCACCAGGTCGCCAATGCGTTCCAGATCCGTCGTGCACTTTAGGCTCGTCAATAACTGGCGTGCCCTAGTTTCATTCACGCGCGTAATGGCAGCCGGGGTACGTTCATCGATGTAACGTTCGATCACGTCGAGCTCTTGCTCGCATTCTTTAATGGCCAGAAATGCCATGCGCGAGGACGAAGTAAACAGATCCGGCACATTGGAGGCAGCATCGCGCGCGATCAGGAACGCCTTGAGCGCCGTGCGGGACAGGTCATCCAGGGACGCGCGGCCCTTCTTCGGCGATTTTTTCCCCACGAGGCTCAGGCTCGCAGGCCGGGCGTCAGCTTCTTCTGTTGTGGGTCGCGCTGAGACATCTTTACGCGGCATAGTAAGCGGCACCTTGAATCCTGCAATCACTTGATCGCCAATCTTCTAGGATATCCCACGCGCCATTCCCGAAGCAGTCTAATCCAGAAGTGTGAAAAGAAGGTTAAAAGCGAATTGCAGGCCAGCCCGCTCGTCAACTAGATTGTAAGTTGGCGACCGGTTCTTCCCGGTCTCGAAGGAATTTTGCGGACTCGACCAGTGGGAATTTCTTGATCATGGATCTGCGGGAACATCTACGCCGTCAGTTTGAGTATGACGCATGGGCGAATGCTGAAGTACTCTCCACGATAACAGCTGACGACTCCGGCGCATCTCTAACGCGACCGCTGCAGCTTTTGGCTCACATTCTTTCCGCCGAGCAATTATGGCTGGAGCGCCTCAGACAAACGCCACAAACATCGCCCGTCTGGCCTGGCTTCACAGCGGACGAATGCAGAGTGCGGATAGGGAAACTCGCTGAACTTTGGCGAGAATATTTCGCTCAGCTTTCTCTGCCTGCGCTCTCTCAACAAATTGCGTACAAAAATAGTAAGGGCGAACCCTGGACCAGCACCGTGCAGGACGTGCTGACTCATGTCGTGATGCACTCGGCTTATCATCGCGGGCAAATCGCCACCCTGATGCGCGCCGCAGGCGGGGCTCCTGCTAGTACTGACTTCATACATGCCGTACGCCAGGGTTTACTCGACTGATGCTGTTCGAACAACATCTCGTCAAACAGGAAAACAACTCAATGGAATGGCGAGCCTTATACTTGTTCTCGGCAATGCAGGTAATAGCCGTCTGCATCGCGCTCTCTTTTATAGTGATGATGCCCGGCCGCTGGGATTTGCAGCGCTGCCTGGGGATAGGATTGATGCTCGCGGGATTAGCCGGAATTGCGGTCGCTCGCTATCAACTTGGTCGATCCTTTTCTGTACGGCCCGAAGCCCACCAGTTAGTAACGCACGGCATCTATTCAAAAATTCGCAATCCAATCTATGTTTTCGGAACCCTCGTATCTGCCGGATTTGTGCTGGTGATTCACCGGCCTATCCTGTGGTTGTTTATTCCAGTAATCATCATCGCGCAGACAATTCGCGCGCGCCGCGAAGCTCAGGTTCTCGAGGCCGCATTCGGCGACACATACCGCGAATACCGTAAGAAAACCTGGTTTTAGAAACCTGAATCCTTGATTCCAATTCATTTTCCGAGAGCGCTTGGCATCGCGGCGCGATCCGGCATTGTGGGTTAATATCGGTGCAATGAAAAAATTCCCCGCTTTTTTCTTTTTGCTTTCGGCGTCACTGGTCATGGGGCAGGAGCAGCCGAAATTTCCTGCGATGCCGGCTGCAGTTTCGAGTAATGCGGTCGCCAGCCTTAAGGGCGGCTTTCAACTTTTCTCCTTGATGGGGGTCGGCCCAAAGAAAAGCTGGGATGACGTCACAAACCAGGTTTACGTCCTGACCATCGCCCACACGGGAAAGTGGAGCAAAGGCCGCGCGGTTCCTGGTCCTGCGGGCCGATTGAACGCCGCAGCCGGCGGAGCCAAAGGAATTATTGCCCTCATGGGCGGCTTTGTAGTCGATAATCATGGTCTTGAGGCCACAGTACCTGACGTAAACGTTTATGAACCCGGCGCCCGCCGCTGGTCGCGCGGAAAAGATATACCGGTTCCGGTCGATAGCGCGGTCACCGGCGTAGTGCGAGATCGTTTTATTTACTTGATCGGCGGAAGGTCCGCCGGACATCCAGTCAACAACGTGCAAATTTACGACGTCGAGCGAGATAGCTGGAGTCAGGCCACGCCATTCCCAGGCACTCCCGCATTCGGGATGGCCGGGGGAGTGGCGGACGAAGTGATCGTGGTCGTTGATGGCGCTAAGCCTGGGCCGCAGGGCGGACCGCGTTATGTCGGCTCCGACGAGTGCTGGCTGGGCAAGATTGATCGTAAGGATCCCACCAAGATTGCATGGAGCAAGCTCCCGCCGCATCCCGGCACGGCCCGGTTCGGAATCGCCGCTGGCGGCGCAGACCGGGATCATCGAATTTATTTTTCTGGCGGCACTACCACACCTCACGATTTCAAGGGTGCTTCGTATGACGGCCAGGCTGCCCAGGTTTCCAGCGTCACTTTCGATTTCGATCTGCACGGGGACAAGTGGGAAACTCTCAACCAGAACACGGATGATCCTCGCGCCGATGGTCGCGGCCTGCTGGATACCCCGATTGGTCCTGTGCTTCTGGGAGGGCTGGGAAACAATTTAGCGGTGACGGCGCGAGTCTCGCTGCTTCCCAAGAAATGATCCAGGAACAGGAATGATCCGCGAAGGACTCACCGCGGCCTTGCCAAGACCAGCGTGATGTCATCCGGTTGTTCGTTGTCGCCGATCCAGTCGTCCACAGCAGAGGTGACTGCCTGGCTGATTTGCACCAGCGGCAGATGCCGGTTCGCGCTTACAAGATCGATTAGCCGTTCCTCTCCAAATTCCCCGAATTCGTTTTCCGGTTCGGTCACGCCATCGCTGTAGGCCACAAAAATTTCACCGGGATGCATCAGCACCGATCCCTCGTCGTAGGTCATGTTGTCGAACAATCCCACCACCGTTCCCCCGGCTTCCAGGCGCCGAACCGCGCCGTTCTCGCCAATCAGAATCGGAGGAAGATGCCCGCCGTTGCTATATGTCAACTGGTGAGAACGGCCGTCGTAAATGCCCAAAAACAACGTCGCATATTTTTCCGGTGGAGTACTCTCATAGAGTTGATGATTGAGCAGGCCGAGCAATGCGCCGGGTGAAATCTCTACCCCCTCGGGCCACGCCGCCATTACCCTGCCTGCGCCGGCAACGGCGCCCACGGCGACAGGCTCTCGCATTTGCGGCAAACTCTCCACGCTGTAGGCGCGTACCGCGGAGTGAATCGTCGCCATCAACAGGGCAGCCGAAATTCCTTTCCCGCTGATATCGCCGACCGCAAGAATCAACTTGTGGGAACTAGCCGTGAGAAAGTCGTAGTAGTCTCCGCTGACTGTGCGAGCGGGACGGCAGAAGCCATGCACTTCAAGGGATTCAATCTCCGTTACTTGCCGCGGAAATAATTGCGCCTGCACTTCCTGCGCAATCGCGAGTTCACCTTCGAGGCGCTGTTTTTGCTTTTGCTCCTCAATCAGTTTCTCAATCGACTCGGTCATCGAGTTGAACGACAGCGAAAGTTGCGCCAACTGGTCGGCGGATTTCACTGGAATGCGATGGCTGAAGTCACCGCGATCAACGTTTCGAGTTGCGTCGTAAAGTTGAGCCACGGCGCCCGTGACCGTCTTCGTCATTCGCGTGCCGATGATCAATGCAATCAACTCAATCAGTGCGAAGATAACCAGCACCGCCAGCAGGATGTATTCCACTCCCTGGGCAAAGTCTCCCAGCGCCGCAAACAAATGGCTGTAGAGTACAGAGGGACGGGTACGGACTTGCACAAGGGCACCTGCACGTGCCCGGTCACCACTGTTCCAATCGATCACCGGGAGCGGCGTGGCAAACGTGATCTCGCGATCCATCAGACCCGACGGCGCAGCGAGAGCGCCCACGGTAAATGTTGGCCGAAGAACCTGCTGACCCGGTTGGGCCTTTGCCGCGGCTTCACTCCCGCCGATGACGAAGCCATCTTGTTTCTTTTCAGGCTTCGAAGACAGAGAAACTGGCGGAGCATTTCCCTTCGCACCGCTCTGCGCCTTGCTACTCTGCGGACTCTCATCGAAACCAATCCCTGCCGCATAAAGTGTGATTTCCCCCAGATTCGCCGCAATCTCAGAGAGCAAATTTCTATCCAGGGGTTCGCCAGTGACAACCGTCAGTTTTTCCTGCCCTACGTCAAACACCGAGGCCACACGTAAATACAACTTGTCCTGATCGCGAACAATCTCCTTGAACGGCTGACCTTCGCGAACAGCCTTGGCGAACTCGCCGCCTTCCTTATTAAAGAACTCAGGAAAGGTCATCGCCGACGAATCCTGAGTACTGCCGCTGTACAGCAAAATCCGCGAACCGCGCCAGGCGCAAACTCGGCGTCTTCCCCACGCGCGGTCACGCTTCCGCAATCCTGCCAGCGATTCAGCAGTCGGCGGCTCGCCCTTTTCGATCCGCGACGCAAGTTCGTTACTGACGGCCGCATTTACCGCCTGCATGCTTCGTAACTGAGAATTAATCTCGGAGGTCACAACAAAGCTGGCGAACTGACCGGCAAAAAGATAGGTGGCAATGAGGGCCATTGCTACCAATAGAACCGCGGGAATCACTCCAATGAAAACGTAAGTTACGATCAGCCGATTGCGCAACCGCCACAAGACTCGTTGCCTCAGCCCGCGAAAAGCAAGAATGGCAAACAGCAGCGCTGCGTCGAAAATCAGAAACTTGATCCAACCTCCGAGGCTTTCGCTGACTGCCGGAGCCCATAAATTCAACAACAATTTGAGAACGAAGAGTCCGATCGCCAGGTTCAAGGAATAAAAGGCTCCGCGCGCAACCCAGCCTTGTGGCCACAAACCGGCCGCCAGCAACTTTGCGCGCGTCTTCCAGTAAAATTCCCGCATGGTTGGACTCGCTTCTGAACCCAGAGCACCGGTGTCCGAGCGCCGGAGCTACCAGAGATCGCTAGATCTCCGGGTACAGATCGAAAAACGCTTCCAGACTGGTGCGCAACTGTTTCTCGATTTCTTCTTTGCTGCCCTCAAGCACGTGCATGGTGACATGGGCCTCATGTCCGTTGGTAAGCTTTACCGGAGCCTGGCCAACTTCGGCCACGTCTTCCGAGGGCAGCAGCCGCATGCCGTAAACCAATGTCAGATTCGCCATAATTGAATTCTAATCGTCTTCTCTCCGCGGGCAAAACTCGGCCCGCCTAGGTAGGTTTAAGTTTTTTGATGGTCATCATTTAGAATTCCGCAGTGATCCCAAAAACAATTTTTCTCCTGGCTGGCTTGCTTTGCACTCTTCCGGCGTGGGCGCAGCAACCACCCGAAGCTCAGTCCGGTCAGCCGCAAGTGAAAGTCAACGTTCTGAACGTTTGCACGCCATCCGCGCAGGAGCAAAAAGAAATTGCTGCGGCCCTAGCGCGCATTCCAAAACAGCCGGCGTTTACTTCGGACTTCGAAATCTCCCACGGGGTGTCCACGCTCACAGATGCGCCGAATTTTCTTCAGCCCGGACAAAGCACTCAGACTTCTGACCAGCCTTCGATTGCTCGTTACGTACGAATCCGACGCGAATTTCCCGCGCAGGCACTGTTTTCCAGCGTGCAATATTCGTTCAGCAATGACGGCCAGAATATGGTCGAGACTCTGGTTCTGCACCTGCGCGATCCCAAGGATCTGATTCAGGTTTCGATGGAAGACAGCGCTTCCGCGATCAGCAGCCCGGCCGCCATGGTTTCGGCAAACACACCGGTCAGCCGTATTCGGCTTGAGCGTTTTGGAAAGTCGTCAATCGCACTCGCACGTTGCAATGGTTCGGACAATGCGCCTGCGCCGGACCAGAGCGCCTATGATCCGCTTTTCCGTAGCGGGTCAGAAGTTCTGTCAGACTACCGTCGCTTGCTAGGGGCGTCGCACATTGTTCCTGCGGAACTGGCGCAGATCCCGACGCCGCGCTCAAAGCCGATCACGAAACAGAAGTTGGCGAAACCTCCCGACGAGAAAAAATGAGCATTCTTCGTGTATCCTCGCGCACTTAAGCTTTTGTTCTTGAGATCCTGCAATGCATCGAAATCTCAAATCCGCAATCTAACGAAACACGCAAAAATATGAGCGAACTCCGCAACGTCGTCATCATCGGCTCCGGCTGCGCCGGACATACCGCCGCTCTCTACACCGGGCGCGCCAATCTAAAACCCCTTGTAGTCGAGGGCCACGAGCCGGGGGGTCAGCTTTCGATGACCACACTGGTGGAGAATTTCCCAGGCTTTCCCGAAGGGATTATGGGACCGCAACTGGTGGAGAATATGCGCAAACAGGCGGAGCGTTTCGGCGCCGAATACCGCATGGCTCACCTAACCAGCGTCGATCTCAGCCAGCGTCCTTTTCTACTTCACCTGGGCAAGCACCAGGTGCACGCTCAAACTTTGATCATCGCCAGCGGCGCCTCCGCCCGTTGGCTGGGTTTGCCTAACGAACAAAAGCTGATCGGTCATGGCGTCTCTTCCTGCGCTACGTGCGACGGCTTCTTTTTCTCGGGAAAAGAGATCGTGGTAATCGGCGGCGGTGATTCCGCGATGGAGGAGGCTTTGTTCCTTACCCGTTTTGCGTCCAAAGTCACGCTTATTCATCGTCGCGATAGCTTCCGCGCTTCCAAGATTATGCTGGAACGCGCGCAGCATAATGACAAAATACATTTCCTCACCAATACTGTCGTGGAAGATATTTACGATCCCGTAAAACACGAAGTCACTGGCCTCAAACTTCGAAACCTGAAAACCGGCGAGGTTTCTGACTTTCCCACCAGCGCCATGTTTCTTGGCATCGGCCACGATCCCAACGCAAAAATGTTCGCCGGCCAGTTAGACACCGACGCCGACGGCTACCTCAAGACGCACAACTACGTCCACACCCGCGTGCACGGTGTTTATGCCTGCGGCGACGTGCAGGACCGCCGCTATCGGCAGGCCATCACCGCGGCCGGAAGCGGATGCATGGCCGCCATCGAGGTCGAGAAGTTCCTGGAAGAGCACGGGAACTAGCCGCGAATTCTGACCCGTCACGCAAGAATCACTTCCGCCCCCGTTCCATTGTCGATACAGTTTGACCGAGATGTAGGAAGTCGGTCCGGAAAACAAACTGCCGCCTTCCGGTGTCTAACGCTAAAGATGGGCCGGCGGGTTTTCCCGCGCGGAGGTCTGGCTTTATGGTCGCTCGCTTCGTCTGCTTTCTTGCTCTCTGCGTAAGCCTTGTCGCACAGTCTTCACAACCCTCCCTCACCATCTACAACGAAGATTTCGCCGTGGTGCGACAAGAACTTCCGCTCGATCTGAAGGCCGGCGAAAACCAGGTGAATGTGAATGAGATCACCAATCACCTCGAGCCTGACTCCGTTGTTCTCCGTGATCCCACCGGCAAACACGCGGTGCGGGTGCTGGAGCAAAACTATCGCGCCGATCCTATCTCTGAGGCTCTGCTTCTCTCACTCTACGTGGGCAAGACGATCGACTTTGAATTTCAGGACAAAATCATTAAGGGCAAAATTATCCGCAGCGGGTATGCCCCACATGACTATTTCGCGATGAACCGCTACGGCCAGCAGTATTACCAGAACCAGATGATTGGCGCATCCGAACAGCCTGTCATCGAGGTCAACGGGCAACTTCGCTTCACTCTCCCCGGTACGCCGATTTTTCCTAGCCTCACCGACGACAGCATTCTGAAACCGCGGCTGGAGTGGATCCTCGCCACTGACAAAGCCGGAAAGTTTCCCGCCGAATTTTCCTACGTCACCGGCGGCATGACATGGCAGGCGGATTACAACATCATCGCGCCCGAGAAAAGCGACCTCGTCGACATCGTGGGCTGGGTCACCATGGACAACCAGACGGGCAAGACTTTCGAGAACGCGCGCATCAAGCTGATGGCCGGGGACGTAAACAAGGTTCAGCCCGGGTCTATGAATGGCCGGGCGTTCGCTCAGGCGGTCAATGGGAGCATTGGAGGCGGAGTGTTTAACCCTCCCGTCACCGAAAAAACTTTTGATGAGTACCACCTCTACACGCTGGAACGCACGACCACGCTGCGCGACCGCGAAACCAAGCAGGTGGAATTTATTCGCGCAGCGGGGGTAGCCACCAAGCAGATCTACATTTACGACGGCGTCAAGATTGACAGCAACCGCTACAACGGCTGGAACTGGGACAATATTCGCAATGATCACTCCTACGGCACGGAATCGAATCCGAAAATCTGGGTGATGCGCGAGTTTCACAATTCTGACGCGAATCATCTTGGCATGCCGCTGCCGAAAGGCCGCGTACGCTTCTATCGCCGCAATGACGATGGCCAGATTGAATTCACCGGCGAAAATACGATTGACCATACCCCGCACGACGAGACCGTGCGCATCTATACCGGCAACGCCTTCGATATTGCCGGCGAGCGTCGGCGCACCGACTACATCGTCGACAGCAACAAGCGGACGGCCACCGAATCTTTCGAGGTCAAGCTGCGCAATCACAAGAAAGACGCGGTTGACGTTCGCGTTGTTGAACACCTCTATCGAGCAGCGAACTGGGATATCGCATCGAGTTCGGTCGAGTACAAAAAAACTGACAGCCACACGATTGAATTTCCTGTGACCGTTGCCCCCGGCGAAGAAAAGACTGTCACCTACACGGCGCACTATTCCTGGTAGAAGTCAGCGGACGCGTAGCATACATCATGCGGGTTTGTAGCAGCGGGAAGCGTATGCATGGCCGCTCTCGAAGCGAAGAAAATCCTGAAAGAGCACGGAAAGTAAATTACTTCTTTCCAATCGCCTACCAGATACCATCGGGCACCTTTCGCGAATTACCCTTGTAATCTACTTCGTAAATTAAATTCCTCTTATTCTGTGTGAGTCGCCCCCATGAAACTACTCGCGCCTCGCAAGTTTGCACTTTCAGCCTTTGTTCTAGTTTCACTCACGATGTTCGCCCCTGGCCGGCTTCTTTCCCAAGACCACACCGAGAGCACACGTAAAATTATCAGCCAGGTAGCCCCCCAATATCCCAGCCTGGCTCGCTCCATGAAAATCCAGGGCAAAGTGAAGGCGGATGTGTTAGTCGCGCCCAACGGAGCGGTGAAATCAGTCGAGATCAAAGGTGGTCATCCGCTGCTGGTTCAATCCGCGCAGAATGCATTGCGAGAGTGGAGATGGGAGCCTGCGCCGTACGCAACTCACGAAGCAGTCGAAGTAAAATTCGGGCTCTAGAAGCTTCTGTGTTCCTTCTTTGAGGCCTCGCTTGATGTCGTCATCCCTATCTATCGATCGCCAGATCGCCGCTGTGATACAACTTTCTGTGATCTTCATGCAACAATCATCGTCTGAGGCTTACCCGTTTTTGGGTGCGGCATGTTGAGAACGTTCTTCGTCCGTCTCTCCGAAAACCAATCCTTACGACGTTTTGCCGAACGATCTTCCCTCGGCCGCCGGGTCTCCGGACGCTTCGTTGCGGGAACGGAGATCGCCGACGCTGTCCGCGCGACCCAGGCTATCAATCGCGCCGGCATGAGCGTCAGCATCGACAACCTCGGCGAAAATGTAACGAATCCTGAGGAAGCCCGCCACAGCGCGCAGCTCTACCATCAGATTCTTGACGCCATCGTCGCGAATCAACTGAACGCCAATATCAGCCTCAAGCTCACGCACATGGGCCTTGATGTAGATGAACGACTGGCGCGCGAGATCGTCAGCGGCTTAGTAGCCAAGGCTGCGTCCATGAATCCTCCGGGATTTGTCCGCGTCGACATGGAGGGATCGCCCTATACTCAGCGCACGCTCGATTTCGTCCATGAACTGCATCGCATGCCGGGGAATGCGAACTCGGTTGGCACAGTGATCCAGTCTTATCTAAAGCGGTCTGAAAGCGATGTTGAAAGTCTGCTAGCCGAGAAAATCCGCATTCGCTTGTGCAAGGGAGCATACAAAGAGTCCGCGGATATCGCCTTCGCCGCGAAATCAGAAGTCGATGCCAACTACGTAAAGTTGATGAAGATTCTGCTCAAAAGCGGCGTCTATCACGGCTTGGCCACGCACGACGAAAATATCGTTCGTCAGGCCCAGGCTTTTGCGACTTCAGAAAGGCTCTCCCGCGATTCGTTCGAGTTCCAGATGCTTTACGGCATTCGCCGCGACCTGCAACAAAGCCTGGTGCGCGAGGGCTGGCGGGTGCGTGTATACATCCCTTTCGGCAGCGAGTGGTATCCGTACTTCATGCGGCGACTGGGTGAGCGACCAGCCAACGTTCTGTTCATCGCGCGCAACCTGCTGCGGGCCTAGAAAGCGCACGGGCTATACTTTTCACCCAAATCTATTAAGATGCTATGGCCCCCGAACCGGGGTGCGCCATGGATATTCCCTCTTCGCCGAAAAAACTGGCAGGCCGCTACGAGGTCAGGCAGATCCTCGGCCAGGGTGGCATGGGACTCGTCTATCGCGCCTACGACACGGTAGTGCGCCGCGAAGTCGCGGTGAAAACCATCCTCGACATTCCCGATCCAGCTTCACTTCAGTTGTTCTACAAAGAATGCGATGTGCTGGCTTCGATGAGCCATCCCAATATCGTCGAGATTTTTGATATCGGCGAATTCGAAGAGGAAGGCAAGAAAAAACCTTACTTCGTGATGCCGCTGCTGCCGGGTACTACTCTGGAACATTTTATTCGTAAGGCAAGCCATCGTTTGACGGTTGAGCGCACGATCGACATCATTTCCCAGACCTGCCGGGGCCTTCAGGCCGCGCACGAACGCGGCCTGGTTCATCGTGACTTGAAGCCAAGCAACATATTCGTGATGGAAGACGACTCGGTCAAGATCATCGACTTCGGCGTCGCACACATGGCCGATGCGCATACCACGCGCGCGCAAAAAGGCACGCTGCTCTACATGTCACCGGAGCAGATCGAATTGAAGGCGCTGTCGCCGGCGTCAGATATTTTCTCCCTGGGCGTTGTCTGTTACGAGGCCATGACCGGGCGCAATCCGTTTCAGCGAGCCCGCGCCGATGAAGTGGTCGACGCGATTCTCCACCATATTCCGCCGCTCGCGGCGGAACTGAATTCCACGGTGAGCCAGCCTGTCAGCCGCGTGCTGCACAAAGCGATGGCCAAGCAATCCTGGCATCGCTTCGCCACCGCTCGCGATTTTGGCGATACCCTGAACAAGGCGCTGCGCAACGAGCCGATCGAGCTTTTCGACCCCGAGCGCACTCGCCCCCGCCTGCAGCGCGCAACCAAGGCTTTGGAAGATGGCGACTTCCAATTCGCCGGCGAAATTCTGGGTGAACTCGAGGCCGAAGGTCACATGGATACCTCCATCGGCTCGCTTCGACGCCAGCTCGACGGCGCCGTCCGCCGAAAAACTCTTGCCCAATTGCTTGACGCGGCGCGCGCACGATTTGAAGAAGAGGAGGATCCGCTCGCGCTCCAGAAATTACACGAAGCCCTGCAGATCGAACCTGACAATGCCACTGCGCTGTCTCTGAAAAGCCGGATCGAAAATCGCCGTAGCGAGCGCCAGATCGACAACTGGTACCGCCTTGCGCGCCAGCACATCGACAATCACGCCTATGGACATGCTCGCGAGGCTCTGCAGAATGTTTTGCAGCTCCGACCCAAGGAAGCCCGCGCTCTTCAACTTCTTGCCGAGGTCGACCGCCAGGAGCAGGAGTATAAAAAACTTCGTCAGGAGAAAGAACAGATCCATCGCGCCGCAATGGAAGCATGGCAGAAGGGGGATGTCAGCAACGCACTCTCGAAACTAGGCGTAGTGCTGGAACTCGACCGGCGCGCCCCGGATTCAGTCAATCGCGAGAGCGGTGCTAATTACCAGAGCTTTTACAACGAAGTTCGCTCCGAGCACGATGCCATGAACACCGCGTATGCCGAAGCGCGCAGGCTCCTCACCGAGCACAACTTCGTTAAGGCAATAGCCGCCTGCCAGGCCTACTTAACCAAGTATCCGAACAATGCCATTTTTCAGGCTTTGCGATACGACATTGAGGAGCAGCAACGGCAGAGTCTTTCCGCGTTCATCGCCTCTATTGATCGTCAAGTCGAAGTTGAGCCCGACCTCGACAAACGCGTAAACATTCTGCGCGAAGCCCTCGACCTGCATCCCGGCGAATCGCATTTCGAACGCGCCTTACGCCTGGTGCAGGATAAGCGCGATCTGGTTAATTCCATCGTCGCCCGCGCGCACCTGCACGAAGAACAGGGGGCTTACAGCGATGCGTTGAACGACTGGGAAATCCTACGCACGATCTACAGCCAGTATCCCGGGCTCACCTTCGAAGTCGAACGCCTGCAGAAGCGGCGCGATCAGCAGGCCCGGACCGAATCGAAGGCGCGCCTTGTGGAACAGGTCGACAGCTGTTTACATTCCAGCGATTACGCAAGAGCCCTCGATCTGTTGCAAGGATCCGCCGCAGAATTTCCGAACGACGCAGAATTAGCAGAACTGGAAAAGCTCGCTCAGGATGGCGTCAGGCGCAAGGCGGAAGCTCATCGCCTCATGGCCGAGGGGCAGGATTTGTTCGCGCAAGAGAAATCTGCTGACGGAATCAGGTTGTTGCGCGACGCTTACGAGCTGGATGAGAACAATTCGCTGGCCCGCGCGGTCCTCGCCAATGCCCTGGTGGAACAGGCTCACTCGACAGTAGACACGGATTGGCATGAAGCCGAGAAACTAGCCAAAGAAGCGCTCGAGTTGAACCCGGCGCATCCCATGGCCAAAACGATTAAGACTTTGATCCTCGATCACAAGAAAGAAACATTTGTCGAGGAATGTGTTGCGCAGGCGCGTAAGCTGCAAGCTGCTACAGACCTTGCCGGAGCCTTAGCGCGGATTCAAGACGGCTTGTCGAGCTACCCGCGCGAGCCGAGGTTGCTGCAACTCCAGGAAACGATACAACGGGATCTTCAGGCCCAGCGCCGACAAGCGCGGCGCCGCGACGTGGAGGAGCTGCGCCGTATAGAAACTGAAATTAGTTCTGGCGCGAGCGGCGATGCCAAGCAGTCCATCGGGGATCGAGTGCGAGCCATCGCGAATAAATATTCCACGGACGGAGAAATTCTATCTCTGGCCAACGGCCTTTTAAATCGTCTTGGGTTTTTGCAGGTGGAGCGAACGGTCTCGACCACATCGCCGGAAAGTGAAAGCGCGACTCTCACGTATCACACTCCGGCACCCAGCCCTGATCAACCTTCATTCGGCGCCACAGGCAAAATTGCTAATCCTGCGCTTGGAGCTACCGACATCGTCGCTCCGCCCGTGGTTGTGCCGGTTTCGCGACCGGCACAAGCTTCTACTTCGACACCCGCTCCGGAATTAACCGCGCCAAAAGTCACCAGTCCGCCCTCGGCTGGAAAATCATCTGCGAAAGCGAAACTGCACCCTACAGCGTTCTTGGCCTCCGCCGCTGCCGTTGTCCTGCTCGCTACAATCTTTCTACTTGCTAGAAGACATCGATCTCCGGAAGTATCCACGGCCCCCGCGCCCGCTCTCCCTACCCTTCCCGCCTCTCCAGTTAACAGTTCCCCGGCTCCGGATGCTGCTTCTCCCGAACCGACTCCCGCAACTGTCGAGCTACCGGCGGAGAACGCCCCGGAAGAGACCGGCCCAGAACAAACGGTCTCCGGCGACGTCGGCTCGATGATCGTGATAACGGGTCAAGATAAGGCAAAGGTTTTCCTCAATGGAAAACCGGAATCTCAACTTACTCGAAACGGCCAATTACGCATTCGCAATCTCGAGCCGAAAGATTATGTTGTACGCGTCTCAAAGAACGGATTCCAGGATCTTCCCGAACAAAAAATTCGCGTTCGAAAAGGCGAACGAGCCAAACTAATCTTTAATCTGCAGCCTGTACCTCACTTGGCTTCTCTGTCGATTCAAGGTGGCGTCCCGGGCTCAACCGTTCTCATCGACCAAACTCCGGCTGGAACCATCCAGGCCGACGGTTCCCTGAGCATAGCCACGGTCAACCCCGGTGACCATACGATCGAGATTCGCAAAGACCGGTTCAAGCCTAAACAGATCAAGCGACACTTCGTAGTTGGCTCACCGATCTCTTTAGCTGCCTCCGATGTGGCGCTTGAGGTCGCACCAGGACAGTTGAAGATCACATTTACGCCCGCGGACGCTCAGGTCACCGTGGCCAAGGCAGGAGAGGCTGCAACCAAAGTAAGCAGCGGCAACCCCTTAAATCTACCCGCAGGCTCCTACACCATTACCGCCAGAACCAGCGACAATTTTTCCCGATCAGCCACGGTGGAAATAAATGCCGGACAATCCAGGAATCTGGATCTGTCTTTAGCTCCCGAAGGTATCTCCAGGTTTGATGATCCTTCGGCCTGGAAGCAGGAGAAAGGTTCGTTCGTTCGCAAGGGTGGCGATTTCGTGATGTACAACCTCACGCCCAGCGCGGGCACTTTCGTTTTTTCCGCTATGCTGAATAAGGGACACCGACTGCAGTGGGTGCTGAACTGCACCGACGTGAACAACTACATCCTGTTTCAAATGGATGATAATAATTTCTATCGCACCGTGATAAAAAACGGCCAGAAGGGAGACGAGATCAAAATTTCACATAAGACGGAGAAAAAAACCTTTCGCACCATTCAAATCAAAGTTAGTCCCAACGAAATTGTGCATCAGATCAGACAGGGAGATAGTTGGATCGTCCTCGATCGCTGGACGCCTTCCGGAAGCAATCTTAGTCTAGGCAAGTTTGGTTTTTATATTCCCGGCAACGACCAGGTCGCGCTCTCGAGCTTCAGCCACTACGTTGACCTGAGTATGCGGTAGCAGATTCATAAAACTCGCCAACTGAAAGCCGCTGGCAGAAAACTTAGGGTATGAAATGCATTCTTTGACGCGTCGCGATTTTATGCGGATCGGCTCGGGTTCTGTCGCCGCCGGAGCCGCGGTCAAGTTCACTCTCTTACAACCTGCGGCATTGTGGGGCGCGGAACGTCCAGTTGCGCCGAGCGATCGCATACGCTTCGCATCGATCGGTACAGGTACTCGTGGCTGCGAGCTTTTGCAGGCCTCGCTCGCCGTACCCGGCATTGAATGCGTTGCTGTCTGTGATCTCTATGACAGCCGGCACGAGGCCGCGCAGGAGGCCGTGCAGAAACAAGTTCCCGCAACTCGCCACTACAAGGAGATCCTCGATCGCAAAGATATAGACGCGGTGATTATCGCCGTCCCCGACCACCAGCACCGCCGCGTCGTAGTGGACGCCTGCGCCGCGGGCAAGGATGTTTATTGCGAGAAGCCGATGTCGCACAACATCGAAGACGGCTTCGCCATGGTCGACGCCGTGCAAAAAGGGAATCGCATCATGCAGGTCGGGAGTCAGCGCGTCAGTTCCATCGTCTACGAGAAAGCTCGCGAGCTTTATGCATCCGGAGCCCTCGGCGATGTGTTCTTCATCGAAGGCGCATCGGACCGCAATTCACCCAGTGGCGCGTGGGTGTATCCCATCCCGCCCGATGCCAGTGAGCAGACCATCGACTGGAACGAGTTCCTCGTCGGCGCTCCGAAGCGTCCTTTTGACGCGACTCGCTTCTTCCGCTGGCGTTGCTTTTCCGATTATGGTGAAGGCTTGGCTGGCGATCTTTTTGTGCACCTGCTCTCCGGAATTTACTTCGTCTCAGGGACGAATCAAGCGCCGCAGCGCGCGCAAACCAGCGGCGGTCTCTATCGATGGAAGGATGGACGCGATTTCCCCGATGTGATCGAGACGCTCTACGACTACCCGCAATTCCGCGTCGTCTTACGCTGCAATCTGAACAACGCCGGCGGCGAACCCATCAAATTCCACGGGACCAAAGGCACGATGGAGATCATCGGCCAAACGCTGACCTTTACTCCTCAAGATACAACTCCCAAGCCAGAGACTTATTCAACCAAAGGCTGGCCCGAGCGGCTTCGCAAAGAGTATCTGGCACAGTGGAAGGCGGAGCATCCAGAGCCCGGACCGCTTGACTACCAGGCAGTCGAGGCCGAGACTTTCACCGCGCCGCAGGGCTATAGCGATATTTCGGCGCACCAGGCAAATTTTTTCGATTCGGTTCGAACTCGCAAACCTACAGTAGAGAACGAAGTGTTCGGCAATCATGCCGCCATTGGCTGCCATCTCGCTAACTACGCCTATTTCAAAAACACGATAGCAACCTGGGACGAAAGCGGGAAGAAGATCCGCGGGTAATCGCGATCCTGTACTCAAAAACGAAATGAGGGATTTCATCATGCGTCGGATTTCTAGAAGGACTTTCATAAAGACCGCTTCTGCTTCGGCTGCTTGTGCAGCGCTATGGAGCCACGTGCCGCGGCTCATGGCCAATCCTCTGGGCCTTCCCCTCGGTCTGCAGTTGTATTCCGTTCGCGACGTTCTGCCCAAGGACTACGAAGGGACTCTGAAGCAGATTTCGGCGCTCGGTTACAGGGAAGTGGAGGCCGCGGGCTTCTTCGGTCGCACTCCGAGCGACGTGAAACAGGCCATGGATCACGCCGGCTTGCATTGCGTAAGCGCGCACTATCCTTTGAAGGATCTTTTGCCGAAGGTGGATGAGACTATTCAATACGGAAAAGATCTTGGTCTCGAATACATCGTCTGTGCCTCTCCCATGTTGAAGGACCAGTCACGGGTGAAGGATCCCAACTCGCGCGCGGCCAGAGAGTCCATGACGCTCGAAGACTGGCGCTGGAATGCGGAGCAGTTCAACCGTATCGGCGAGAAAGTAAATTCGGCGGGAATGCATTTCGCTTATCACAATCACACGCCGGAATTCCGTTCAGAAAATGGTGTGCTTTTCTATGACGAACTGTTGAAGTCAACCGACCCCGCGAAGGTGAGCATGGAGTTGGATTGCGGCTGGGCGGTCGTGGCCGGCCAGAAACCGGCCGAACTTTTATCTCGCCATCCCACGCGTATCTGCATGCTGCACGTAAAGGATTTCAAGTTGACTCCTTCCTCCACGGCATCCAATCCTCCGCCTTCAACGGAACTGGGACACGGAACGATTGACTATCATCCCATCTTTGCAGCGGCCAAAAACGCCAACATTAAACACATTTTTGTGGAGCAGGAGCAGTTCGATATGCCCATGATGGAAGCGCTGAAAATCGATGCAGACTACATGCATGCCTTGACGGCCTAATCCGCGAAGGTTCGGATCGCACTACAGCTCTATTGCAGCGCACTCCGAATTGCCAGATCCAGGCACACCATAATAACGGCAGAGGCGGGAATCACCAGCAGCGCTTTCTTCAGCCTTCGTGGATCGCCGCCCGCGATTGCGCCGATGACGCGTGAACTCACGGCGAGGCCAATCCATCCGCACGTGATTACGAAACCAATCGCCGTTCCAGTCATGCGCGGAAAAGCGTCGCCCACAATGGCCAGCGTGCTGGGGAAAACCGGGGCCATCGATAGACCGGCAAGGAAGACCAGTACTCCCGCGGCTGTGGCTGATTTCATTCGCAACAACAAAAAAGTCGTAAGCGCCATAGCCACCGATCCCCACAATGTGACCGTGACAGCGGGCACGTGATTGAGCACAGGCAAGATCGCGGCCCGCCCAATCAATATTCCCAATGCAAATCCCAGCGAGAGAATGTTGAGCGCTCGCGTTTCAGGAATGCCCTGCGCAATCAGGTGCCGCGGCAGCCAGTTCCACATGCCGACTTCGCAGGTGATGTAGAGAAAGACAAAGAGGGCTGTCAAAAACAATAGTGGACGTCCGAGAACCGGAGCTGCATCAGTCAACACGAATCGCCCCGCCCCGGTCGGTCCCGGCATCCTGGTAAGAGCCTCGATGACTACTGTGACGACCGTCAGGGATGCGATGGTGTAGCAGAGCCGCACCCAGTTTCGTCCGAAAAGATTGGCCGCGATGAACGGTGTGGCGAGCGCGCCGAGCCCGAAAAAAAGATTGGCGAGGGTCAGCGCCATTGCGCGGTGTGCCTCACCAACATCACTGGCGAGAGCATTCGCGGCGGTTACCGTGATGCCGCCGCCCACTCCGAGCAGAAACAGCAAAAACGCAATGCTGAAAAAGCCTGACACTCGTGGAAGCACGAATAGCGCCACCGCTATCAGGCCAAGACCCAGAACAATACCCAGCTTCTTACCTTCGTTATCGAGTATCGGGCCGGTGCAAAGTGACGCAAGAATCAGCCCCAGCGCTTGAGCCGAGGCAATCGTGCCGTTCTGGCTGGGAGTCAACTTGAAGCGATCCGATAGCTCGGGCAAAATTGTGCCCAGCATGGCGGCGATCATCCCGTAGATGAAGATGGCGAGAATGGCGGCGAGAATTAACAAGTGTTCCTTTCGACTGCCGTTTTAGCTTCTGGAACTCGTTGCGCGAACATCGACCCAGCCCCGCGTCCGATTGCTCTCCAGCTCTGCGCTCAATATGTTCAGCTGCCGCACTCCATCGACAAATTGAGGATAATCCCGTGCTTCAGCCGGGGCAGCGATGGAAGCATAGAAGCGGCGGAAGACTTGCTTGAATGTATCGTCGTAGCCCTCGCTGTGGCCGCCCGGAAGATCCGCGTAGCTGCGCGCCGCAGGCTTAAGCAGAGAAGGATCCTTCACGAAAAGTTGATTCGCCGTGTCGCGATACCCCGCCCACAACTCGTCGGGACGCTCCTGATTCCACGCGACTGAAGCTCGCGAACCGCAGATCTCAATACTGAGCCGGTTCTTGCGGCCTGCGGAAACCTGGCTGGCCGTCATGCTACCGCGTGCTCGCTCGCCCATGCGAAAAATTACCGAGCCGAAGTCTTCCGTATCGATGGCTGTTTCTGTGTAGTCTTCAGGACCAAGCAGCTTATTGGAAAATGTCTCCACGGAATGCTTCGGCTGTTTGCGCGTGCGATGGAACGTTTGCAGATCGGCACAGAGAGAAGTCACCCGCAATCCGGTAACATGCTCGGCCATGTCAAACCAGTGCGATCCAATATCGGCCATGCAGCGCGAAGGCCCGCCGGCGTTGGCATCGACGCGCCAGTTCCAATCTGTATCGTAGAGCAGCCAGTCCTGAAAATATGTGCCCTGAACTGCAAGAATTTCGCCCAGGTCACCATCTTCCCTCATCCGCCGCATCTGCTGCACCATCGGGTAGTAACGCAGATTGTGGCACACGCAGTTCCTCACTCCCTGCCGCTCAGAGAGTGCAACAAGTTCCTCGCCCTGCTCGACACTGGTGGCCAGCGGTTTTTCGCAGATCACATGTTTGCCAGCCTCGAGCGCTTCCTTCGCCATAGGAAAGTGCTGCGCATTCGGCGTGCAGATGTGAACCGCATCGATCGTTGAATCGCGAAGAACATCGCGGTAATCCGACGTAATCGTAGGGATGGAAAAACCTGCGCCTAGTCGTCGCGCAGCGTCCGCGTTTCTACCGACGATTGCAACAGCCTCTACGTACTCCACTCGCCGCACCGCTTCGAGATGCACTCGGCCCATGAAGCCGGTGCCGATAATGGCCGTCCGGATCGTTTTCATCGTCTCGTCGGTCGCCTCACGCTATACCCACCAGGCAGCCGCAGGCTGCTCGCGGATTACGATGCTGTTGAGAAAATTCGCCGCCTTGGTCAGTCCCTCTTCCGGCGAGAGCAAACTGTCTTCATGTTCAATCGAAAGTACATTGTCATAGCCAAACATGCGCAGCGTGGAAATGAATTCGCTCCACCACTCAGCTCCATGGCCGTAGCCGCAGGTGCGGAAGATCCAGGCGCGATCGCGTTCTTCGGTGTACGGCTTGGTGTCGAGCACGCCAGTGCGAGGCAGGTTTGCCGGATAAATCTGCGTGTCCTTGGCGTGAACATGGAAGATCGCATCCTTGAGCACACGCACGGCCGTAATGGGATCAATGCTCTGCCAGAAAAGATGGCTGGGATCGAAATTGCAGCCTACGCTTGGCCCGGCAATCGACCGCAGCCTGAGCATCGTCTCCGGACTATAGACCACAAATCCCGGATGCATTTCGATAGCGATCTTCACTCCATGGTCGGCAGCAAATTTCGCATGTTCGGTCCAATACGGC
This sequence comes from uncultured Acidobacteriaceae bacterium, assembly GCA_963817305.1. GTDB lineage: Bacteria > Acidobacteriota > Terriglobia > Terriglobales > Acidobacteriaceae > Sulfotelmatobacter. The sequence continues at coordinate 431,523 of CAWFOD010000004.1, forward strand.
GCGACCACTTCATTCCACTGCCATTCCAGCACTTTTAAATAGTCCGGCGGCCAGGGACAAGTTACCCAGTTCGGAGCCGTGGCAGCTTTGGCGAATCGCCGGGACATCCAGAAAAATCGACCACCACCGGGATCCCGAGTTTTTCCGCCAGCAAAATAGTTTTGCGGCTCACCTCGCGGTCGTGTTGCGCGCGGGCTTTATCAGGATGCAGCGGATTACCGTGGCAACTCAACGCGCTGATCGTGGCCCCGTGATCCGCGAGAATTTTGCGAAAATCGGCGAGCGCAGCAGCATCTTCGAGCATCGACAACTTGCAGTGCGCATCGCCAGGATAATTTCCCGTGCCCAGTTCGACCGTATCAATCTGAAGCGATTTCAGTTTCTTGAGAACCGCCGCCAGCGGAAGCTGCGACAGCAAAGGCGTGAAAACTCCAACCCGCATACGATTTCTATCTCCTCGACGACGGCGAAGGGCTCAAGTTCAAACTGCTGTTCATTTTATTGCAGTATCTTCGGCGGGCAGCAATTGATAGCTGACGAAAGCTAGCTTCAAACTATCGGGCGACCACGACGGAACATTCATTGTCCCTTGGCCGCCGAAAAGTTTGGCGAGGACATTGATCGGTCCATCGATCTTGCCATCCGCTACGTTCATGATGCGGAGTTGCACATCTTTATTCGGAGGATGGCCTACGACATCATTTCCATAAGAAAGGAAGACCATCCACTTGCTGTCGGGAGAGATGTGCGGAAACCAGTTGTTGAAATCGTCGAAAGTTACTTGCTGCTGCTGGCTTCCATCCGCATGCATGCGCCAGATCTGCATGTGACCGGTGCGTTCGGAATTGAAATAGATGTACTTGCCATCGGGAGAATATTCCGGTCCATCATCAAGCCCCTTGGCGGTCGTCAGTCGCGTTTCGTCGCCGCCCGCGAAAGGAATGGTGTAGATGTCGAAGTCGCCGTTACGCTTCCCGACAAAAGCAAGGGTCTTGCCGTCCGGCGACCAGCCGTGCCAATACGATGGAGAATCCTTGGTGATGCGCCGCGGCGTACCGCCGTCGAAAGGAACGATGTAAACACTGGATTCGTGATCAGCTTGCGAACTGTCGCTGATCGCCAGCCATTTTGAGTCCGGAGAAATGCCGTGATCGTTATTGCAATGGATCGCGCTTCCGGTATCAACGGTCGCGGGCGTGCCGCCGCCAACCGGAAGCCGCAGAATGTGGCCTTCTTCATTGAAGAGAAAGTTCGCTCCATCGTGCGTCCAGTTAGGCGCTTCGAAGTGACTGGCATCGGTATAGACTATGCGGCGATCTGTGGAAGCGACGGCTACCGTCTCCAGCGTGCTGTACAGGACAGGCGGCGCGGCACTGGGCGCAGGGGTTGAGAGATTGACGTTCGTGAAGATCGCTTTCTCCACGACATCTTTGTTATGCGAGCAAACGCCAATACCCACGTAGAACGGTTCCTGAAGTGAAAGCTTGATCGACGCTCCCGAAGGCCGCAACAATTCTCCAACCGCCGCAGCCAGGAAAACATAGATGAAGTCGCCACGCTTCTCAATGCGCAAGCGACGAGGCGCCAAGATATTTGACTGAATCTCGTGAGTGGTCAAACCCTTGGCATCACGATATTGCAGCGAGGTGAGTCCATCGCCGTGCAAGGCCACGTCAGCATAAGGCGAATCGGCATCCAGGCTCTGCCGAATCATCAGCACCGCTTTACGGTGCTCGTTCCCTCCCGCTTCCGGGAAAGCAATGTCCGCGGTCAATGCGATGTCGCCAGAAACTTGTTTCCAGGCAAACTGAAAAGCGTCGGCCGCGAACCACATGTTCTCGCCACTGCCGGTGAGGGTGTAGGCATGTTGCGCGGCATCGAATTGTGCCGACCCGGAGTGCAGCGTCGTGCCTACGTCCGTATGATTCTCGAATACCCCCAGCGATACCGAGCCCGTTTGCGCGGCGGCGAATCTACTCACGCAGAGCAGGAATAGAAGAGCAAAAAATTTAGACTTCAAGATTGCTTTGCGCACCGCGCAACGGCCTCCGCGACCGTCCACGGAAAGGTACGGGCGGCGGAAGCGAATTGTCAATTAATCACTCCGAATCGGCGCGGCTCGACGGGGGCATTAATCATCTTCTTACCTACCCACCTGATCCTGCATGGCCGGCTCCATCGTGCTCCGGATAATCCCCATCTCGACGTAGATCGGCCGCATGATTTTCCGGATCGATTTCAATTGCGTAGTGAACCAGAGCGACCCGGCAAGGCAAAATGCGCCCGTAATCATGACCGCATGCGGCGCTCCCAGCCGGTGCGCCAGCCCACCCGCCAGCAGGCTGCCGAAGGGAGCCATTCCCACGAAAGCCATTGTGTAATAACTCATCACCCGGCCGCGCTTATCTTCCGGCACTAACGTTTGAATCACGGTATTGCTCGCTGCCAGCCCTTGCATCATGCCGAAACCGACAACCACCATGAGCAACATCGATAGCAGAAGGATTCGCGACAATCCAAAACAGATCAGGCCAACACCAAACAGCGCAGCCGAGATCTGAATCATTGTCGTCAGCCCTCGAACCGTTCGACGCAATGCAAGAGAAATAGCCGAGATGAGCGCCCCAACCCCGGATGCGCCCAATAGAAATCCGAGAGTATGTGGCCCACCATGCAGCACGTTCAACGCGAAGATCGGCATCAGCACCATGAACGGCATTCCCATCAGACTGATTAACGCGAAGAGCAAAAGAATGGTCCGGATCGGTGGAAATCCGCGCACATACGTCCAACCTTCTTTGAGTTGCTCCAGCATCGAAGTGGCCGCGCGCTCTGCCTGTGCAATATTGACGCGCATCATCAGTAGCGAGGCGATTACTGCAAGGTAACTGATGCCATCGATCAGGAAGCAATACCCTTCGCCCACTCCTGCAATAACAAATCCCGCCAGCGCAGGCCCTATAAGCCGAGCCACGTTCACCATCGACGAATTGAGCGCGATCGCGTTGCCCAAATCCTGTTTGTCCTCGACCATCTGTATCAGAAAAGCCTGCCGGCCCGGCATATCGAATGCATTGATCAAACCCTGCACCACACTCAGCCAGATAACTTCATGAATGGTGATCACCTTCGCCAGCGTTAACCCCGCCAGCGCCAGAGATTGCAGACCCGCCAATGCCTGCGTCCATACCAGCATATTGCGCCGATTCAACCGGTCGACCAGAACGCCAGCAAAGGGTGCCAGCAGAAATGTAGGAATCTGCCCGGCAAAGCCCACCACTCCAAGCAACAACGCCGAACCTGTAAGCCGGTATACCAACCAACTGGTGGCCACGCGGGTCATCCAGGTACCGATCAGTGAAATGCTTTGACCAGTGAAAAACAGTTTGAAGTTGCGGTGCCGCAAAGCGCGCCAGGCATGAGAAAACCGCCCGGAGGAAGCGGATTGCAGAACGGCTTCTTTGTTTTCTTCGTGTTCTTCGCTCGAGTCTGTCGGCTTCACGTTAATTACTTTGCTCAATGCCAGAATCAAACGGGCTTGGGAATTACGGATACAAAAGCTTGCCGAGCGGCAGGCAGGGAATCTTTAGCATGACGAAAGCCTTGGTAGCGCTACCGGGAATCGAACCCGGGTTTGAAGATTGAGAATCTTCCGTCCTAACCCCTAGACGATAGCGCCATCCGGAGAGCTTCGATTATAGCAAAGCGGATACGGCTGATTTCTTCCTGAAAGGCGGTTTCCACAGGCGCCACGGGTTTATACTCGTGACTAACTCTTACAATAAAGTCAGCGCTCTCTTAGACGTTTGCAGGCCAAAGTGTATGCAGGTCGCTGAACAACTCAATTGATTCCTAGACTCAGATATATGTGAGGAGTATTTGAATATGGCGAGAGCAAAATCTACTTCAGGCAAGGGTCGTACTAGCAAAACGCAAGCGGAGGTTCCTGCTCCGACCAGCATCCCCGATCTAAATGCAGCTCCAAGTTCAGAGTTCACAACCTCAGAGGTCAAGCCCGAGACCGCTGCAATCGCAGCGGCAACCAAGCCGACGAAACCGTCCGACACGGTCTCGGAAAACAAACCTGAAACTAGAATGTTCGAGGTTCGGAAGACCAAGAATGTGGTTCCCATCAATCTCGAAGATGAGATACGGCGCCGGGCTTACGAACTCTATCAGCAACGCCAGCCCGGAGCGGGCAGCGAGGCCGACGATTGGTTCGCAGCGGAGCGTGAAGTAATGCAGCGTTACCATCAACAAAGCGCCTAAGCGCGTTCTACGAGGTGACGTCCTGTGCGGCTGCGTGGACAAGCCGTGTCGTGGTACCCGGCGTGTTCGAAGAACCGAAGCGATGTTCTGCAGACTCCCAGTCCATTGTGGACTAACATTCGTCCCGCAGGCACGCGCCAACGGGCCGGCACGGTTGCCTCGCGGGACTATTTCTGAAAAAATAGGCCGGGGTTCCCCCACATGGCGGAAATAGGTAGTTTCGCACTCCTCCTCGCTTTGGCGTTGAGTCTTTACTCATTCCTTGCCGGGATTGTTGCGCTGGTCTTTCAGAACAGGCCTTCGTCGCAGCTGGTCGGCAGCGCCGCGCGTAAAGCTACTTTAGCCGAAGAAAGCTCCCTCGTAACGATGCTCCGCCAGGGTTCGGAGCGCGTTGGCGAAACCGCTCGCCGGGCCGGCATCGCTACTTTCGGCGGGGTTCTTCTCGCTTCCGTCATACTCGTCATCTGCGCTTTTCAGAACGACTTCTCCGTCAGCTACATCCTCCACCACAGCAACCGCGATCTGCCAGCTGCTTACAAGTTTGCCGTGCTATGGTCCGGCCAGGAAGGTTCGCTGCTGTTCTGGTCGCTGTTGCTCGCCGCCTACGGGTTCGTTCTTCGGCTGCGCTACAAAACCGATCCGCGGCTGTTCGCCTATGCCTCGGTGGTATTGGCTGGGGTGCAGATATTTTTTCTTTTGCTGCTCAACTTGGCGGCCAATCCTTTTGGGATTGTGCAAGGCACGATTCCCGCCGATGGCAATGGACTAAACCCACTCTTGCAATATCCGGAAATGGTCATTCATCCGCCCATGCTTTACCTGGGCTATGTCGGCTTCACCGTCCCCTTTGCCTTTGCTCTGGGCGCGCTCATCATGAAGTATCCGGGCGAGAAGTGGATCCACATCACCCGCCGCTGGACGATGGTCACCTGGGCTTTCCTCACGTGCGGAGTTTTTCTCGGCGCACACTGGGCATACTCCGTGCTCGGCTGGGGCGGCTACTGGGGATGGGATCCGGTCGAGAACGCCTCTCTCATGCCGTGGCTCACCGGCACGGCTTTTTTGCATTCAGTCATGATGCAGGAAAAGCGCGGCATGTTGAAGATGTGGAACATGTGGCTGGTGTTCGCCACATTCTGGCTGGCCATCCTCGGAACTTTCCTGACGCGCAGCGGCATCATCAGCTCGGTGCACGCATTTGCGCAGTCTTCCATTGGAGACTGGTTTGCCTGGTTTCTCGCGATCACCCTGATCGTCTTTCTATTCTTCTTTTTCAAGAATAAGTCTCATCTGCGCAGCGAGCACAAGCTCGAATCGCTGGTCTCGCGCGAATCCAGTTTCCTGTTCAACAATCTGCTTTTCGTTTTGCTTTGCTTCACGGTTCTCTGGGGAACCTGGTTCCCGAAGATTTCTGAACTCGTGCAGGGCAACAAAGTGACGGTGGGCGCGCCCTTTTACAATCGCGTCGCCATCCCGGTGGCTTTACTTCTGCTGATCCTCACCGCCGTTGGTCCGCTGCTGGCATGGCGTAAGACTTCGCTCGAAAGCCTGAAGCGCAATTTCATGTGGCCGACGATCGGCGCCATCGTCGTTGCAGTCTTTTTGATGATCACGCCGCAAAGTTGGGGATCGCCCTTCGGCCTGAAACCATGGCAGGATATTTCCTACTTCTATTCGCTGATGGCCATCGCGCTTGCCGTGCTGGTCACGCTTACTGTAGCCAGCGAGTTCTTCCGCGGCGGCCGTGTAATCTCCAAGCACACCGGACAAGGCATGTTCGCCTCCATGGTGCAGCTCACCCACCGCAACACGCGCCGCTACGGCGGATACATCGTCCACTTTGGCGTGGTTGTGGTCATCATCGGTTTCGCTGGGGCCGCGTTCAATCAGGATAAAGAAATGGAAATGGGATACGGCGACAAGATGGCCATTGGCCCGTATACCCTGGTCTGTCGCTCCTACACAGACGACGATGCTCCCAACTATGCCAGCGAGTGGGCGGTGCTCGACGTTTACAAAGGCGGCAAACAGATCGATACCATGACTCCGGTGCGCCGTTTTTATAAGGCCAGCCGCCAGACCTCGACCATGCCCGACATTCGATCCTCACTGAACGAGGATCTTTACATTGTCTTCGAAGGGTTAAATCAGGATAACGGCCATCCCATTCTCAAAGCGCATTTGAACGCGCTGGTGATGTGGATTTGGATGGGTGTCTGGATCATGCTGATTGGCACGGTTCTCGCCCTGATTCCAAATGCGCCTGCGCCGGTTCGCGTTCCTGCGCCTGAGCGCCTGAAGTCCACACACGCCGAACCGGTCGCAACGGGAGATTGATGTCCAGCCGTCTGAATTTATTCTCGAAGCTCGGCACGCGAAGTGGCAAGGCAGTTCAAGCGGTCCTCTTGTCCGCCGCAATCTTTGTCCTTCTTGGCGCCGGCGATCCCGCTACGCGCTTCAACGAGATCGGCCACCAGATGATGTGCATCTGCGGCTGCAAGCAGATTCTTCTGGAATGCAACCACGTCGGCTGCCCCGCCTCAGATGGCATGCGCAATGAACTCATGGCAGCGGTCGATCGCGGAGATAGCGACAGTTTGGTCGAGCAATCTTTCGTCCAGAAATATGGCCCCACCGTGCTGGCTGCTCCTACCATGCGAGGTTTCGACCGCGCCGCCTACATTATTCCACCGGTCGCCCTGATTCTGGGCTTTGGTTTGATCGTGCTGGTGATTCGCGCCTGGAAGAATCGTCCCGCTCCCGCGATTGCCGATGGCCTTCGTCCGCTCCGCGGCGCTGAACTCGAACAGTTTCGGGAGCAGGCCGGCAAGGAGACTGATCTATGATCTGGCTCATCTGTGGCCTCATGCTTATCGCGTCTTTGATCTACGTTTTTTATCTGCCGGGAAGAGTATTTCTTGGTCCGGAAAAAACTCGGGCGGGATATCTGCGCGAGCGCAAAGATGCGGTTTATGAAAACCTTCGCGATCTCAACTTCGAGTACAAGGCCGGCAAAGTCCCCGACACGGACTACGCGTCGCTGAAAACCTCCCTGCAGGATGAAGCCGCCACTCTCCTGGCAGAGATTTCGCGTCTGGAAGCACCGCCTGCGCCGGCATCGCGGAGAGCAAAGCCCTGAAAGGAACACAGATTTTGAAATCTTCATTCCATGTTATCGAGCGCAGTGCAGGCATTTTTACCGCACTCATCCTGCTCACATCCTTCGCCGCGTCCCAGACTCTCACCGGCACCGTGAAAAATGCCACTACGGGCAAACCTGCTGCTGGAGACGAAGTTGTCCTGCTCAAGCTGGGTCAAGGCATGGAAGAAGCGGGGCGCACCAAGACGGACGCCAAGGGCCAGTTCAGTTTTAAGCTTGACGACGCACAGGCTCCACATCTGGTTCGCGCCATCCATCAGGATGTGACCTACCATCGCATGGCGCCTCCCGGAACAACTTCCGTGGCGATCGACGTTTACGACGTCGGCAAAAAAGTAGAAGGCATCGAAGTGATTGCTGACATTATGCGCATTCAGGCGCAGCAGGGCCAAGTCCTGGTCACTCGAGAATTCGGAGTGCAGAACACTTCCAATCCTCCGCGCACGCAGATGAATGAGCACAATCTTGAGTTCAATGTTCCTGATGGTGCGCAGATTATTGAGGAATCGGCCACCGCCACCACCGAGGGCGGCAACCCGCTGAAGTCCGCTCCCGTGCCCGAAGGTGAGAAGAATCGCTACTCTTTTATCTTTCCATTGCGTCCGGGATTGACGCGCTTTGAAGTGTCTTACCAAATGCCGTACAGCGGCAGCGCGAATTTTGATCCCAAGTCTCTCTACCCCCTGGAGCACTTTGTTGTGATGGTGCCCAAGGGGATGCAATTCACGGCCGCCCCCAGCGCCAGCGGCTTCAAATTGATTAGCTATCCGAATGAGCCTGACGCCAGCGTGCAGGTCGCATCGAACACCAAGCCCAGCCAGAACCTTGCCTTCAAAGTCTCAGGGGAAGGCACGCTCGACGCAGGCCAGGAAGGCGGCGCCCAGGGCGGCGAAGGTGAGCAGACCTCTGCGCCTCCCGGACCGGGCGCATCTCAGTCCAGCAGCCGTCCCGGTGGAGGTTTAGGACCGCCGATCGATGCTCCCGATCCGCTGCAAAGATATCGCTGGTGGATTTTGGGAGGATTCGCCGGAGTTCTTTTGATCGGCGGCTTCTACGTGGCATCGCGCCAGCAATCCGCGGCACGCGCCTTAAAGCGGCGAAAGCTGGGCTATTCCGCGCCGCCCGTGATGCAAGAGGAAGACGACTACGAACCCGCAAACATCGCCGCCGTGGGAGCCTCTCGCGGACAGACTTCAGCGCGTCCAACTTCCATGCTGATGGAGGGAATCAAGGAAGAACTTTTCCAGCTTGAGGTCGAACGCAAGCAAGGCGAAATCTCACAGGCTGAGTATGACAAGGCCAAAGCAGCTCTCGACCAAACCCTGGAACGAGCTTTGAAGCGCGAAGCGCAGAAAGCCTGAATCATCGCTACCATGCTTTAATACCGCATGGCTTACTCCTGGTTCATACTCCTGCTCATCGTCGCAGGAACAGCTTTTTTCATGTTGCTGCTGCAGGGCACATCGTTCGGCAAGATGATTCACGAACGAATTCCCGACCGGCCGCGGCGCCGACTGTTTGTGGCTTCCGTCAGTTTCTTTCTCACGTTTGCCGGGGTGCGCGCCGTAGTTTACGCCGTCCTGCATAATATTCCGCCGTTTCATTTCATCGAGCGCGGTGGACGGCACATTCATCATCTGGTTTTCGGAATCATCATTCTGCTTCTGGTCGGTTACGGCTGGCTGGCCGATATCGGCACTGGAGAAGACAAGTCGTCGATTCTTCTCAGCCGGCTCATGGCGATTCTCTACGGCGTAGGCGCCGCACTCACACTGGATGAGTTTGCTCTCTGGCTGAATCTCCGCGATGTCTATTGGTCGCCGCAGGGAAGATCCAGCATCGACGCCATCGTTCTGTTCGGAGCTTTCTTGGCGGCAAGCGCCTGGGGTGCACCGCTATTTCAATCACGCGGAAAGACAAGCTCCAACTGAAGTCTGCTCTTCTGTGAGATGAGATATCATTCTTGCCGGGTGAAAGCGGCAAACTTTGCCGATCGCGCGATCTGAAATCAATCCATTCCCGAATTTCCGGGTTGTATCGATGGCTAACTGCCGTCGTATCTGCGCGATCGTTGAACCGTCGCTCCCGCTCATTTGGCATGCGACCTGCCCTAACGCTGTATGCGTCGGCAATTCAAGCAGAGCCAAGAATCTGCCGATAGTATCCGGCAAGAATTCCGGTCAGGAGACATCGTATGTCAGTTTCAGGCATCTCCGGCAGCAGCCTCTTCAACACTTCGGAAGTTCAGAGTATTTTCCAGCAGTTTCAACAAACCTTCCAGCAGCTCGGCCAGGATTTGCGGTCCGGCAATCTCTCCGCAGCGCAGTCAGATTTTGCCACGCTGCAAAATCTCGGTTCGCAGAACTCGACGGCCACGTCGCAGACCAATAGTCCCATCGCGCAGGCCTTTACCCAGCTGGCCAAGGATCTTCAATCCGGCAATCTTTCCGCTGCGCAACAGGACTTCTCCACGATTCAGCAGGACTTTCAAAGCGAGTCGGCGAAGGGACAGACGCAATCCACTCAGAGACACCACCATCATGGAAGTGGAGGTGGAGCGAGTGAGGTCAGCCAACTCCTCGATCAGCTCGGCACCGCACTGCAGTCGGCCAATCTCTCTAGCGCGCAACAGGCATACAGTTCGCTGCTGCAGCAATTTCAATCTTCGCAGGGCACCGGCGCTGCGAGCCAGCCTGCAACTCAGTCCAATTCAAGCGGTGTTTCGATCAGCGCTTAATTCGTCTGCAGAGTATCGGCTGCCGGGCCAGTACGGAATGCGTGAGTCATGTGCTTAGCCGCGGCCTTTGCCATCGGACTTCATCTAATCGGCCAGCTGATGTAAGCTTATGCCGTTGTGGAAAGGAGGCTCCCATGGTGAACAACAGTCCGGTTGCGGTGGCGCACCGCAGTTCGACGTTGTCGATCTTGTGGGGCGTTTTGCTGATTATCTTTGGCATGATGGCGATCGGTTCGCCAATGCTCGCCGCGGTCGCGGTCAACGTGGTCATCGCATGGCTGATCGTTCTTGCCGGGGTAGTCCATATCATTCTTGCTTTTCACCGGCAGGCGGCGGGCAGCGTGATCTGGAAGCTGCTGGTCGGAGTTGCGTATCTCTGTTTCGGTGGATATTTGCTGCTCCATCCGGTGCTTGGGGTTGCGTCTCTTACGCTGGCCCTGGCGGCGTTGTTTGTGATTGAAGGCGTCTTGAATCTGGTGCTTTTTTTCAAGATGCGTCCGTTGCACGGATCGACATGGGTGCTGCTCGACGGCATCATCACGATCCTGCTGGGCCTGTTGATCTATATGCAATGGCCATCGAGTTCGGTCTGGGCCATAGGAACTCTGGTGGGCATTAGCATGATCTTCAGCGGCGTTGCCCGGATCGCTATGTCGATGGCGTTGCGCAGGGCAATCACTGAGACGCCGACTCGGTTGGCGGCTTAGAGCCTTTCAATTTTTTCAGGATTACTTCGCGGCGCCTGCTGCTTTTGCGCCCGTGAAATCGGCGGTGCCAACCTTGATCACCGTGCCGTGAGGCTTGGTCTGGGTTGCGCCCGACGGGTTTGCGGTCTTGTCGGCTGATTCCTTCTCCGGCGATGCGAGCGCGGGCTTCTCCGTCCAAACCCCGTAGACGCGGCCGCCCCATGCGGCAATGCCGGAGTAGTCACCAAAGAAGACTCCTCCGGCCTCGAATGGTTCGTTGGTCCAGGCATAGTTCTGAAAGCTGGCTCCGCCATCGGTCGAGCGTGCCAATGTCACAGTCTGCTTTCGATTCCTGGGGTCTCCGCGCCGGTCATAAAAAACCACATTGGCCGCACCATCGACCGGGTCGACTGCCAGCCATTGAAAAAATTGGTCGGCGCCGTCGTGGACAGGATCGTTATTCACCCGCACCGGCGCGCTCCATTTTTTCCCGCCGTCGCCAGACGTGGAACAGAAGACATCGAGGTCGCCGTTGCGATAATCCGTCCAAGTTACATAAAGGCGCCGGGTTTTCGGATCGATTGCGATCTGCGGAAAGCCGTTTGCCCGCTCCAGCGTATCGACGGCAAACATAATGGGAGCGGTATGAATGACGGAGCGGGCGCGAGAAAATGTTTTGCCGCCGTCGCGCGAAGTAGTGAGCATAATGTCATCGCCCTGGCTCCAAACCGCGTACACACGGCCATCGGGCCCCACGGCACCAGCGAATCCCTCGGCAGCGCCGTTGTCATCGCGCGGCAGGCCGGGATGACGGTCGATCTCGACAGGCTGAGACCAGGTCTGCCCGTCATCGGTGGAACGAGAAATCAACATTTCCGAATCAGTTAATGTCCACCGGGTCCAACCGACGTAAAGGTTTCCCGCATACCGGCTCTTTGTCGTATCAGCAACAATGTAGGGTTTGTCCTCAAAGGGAATTCCTGGATTTGTGGCGAACTCGCTGACTGCCACATGTTTCGTCTCCCAGGTTTTGCCGCCATCGAGCGAGCGTCGCACGAATATCCCGTTGCGCGAGGCGTCGTGCGCCCAGTAATTAAAAGTCCCCAGCTTATCGAAGGCGATATAGCAAATGAATGCGTGACCCTGGTTGTCATATGTCGTAGAGACGTCGCCGGACACCCGGTAATTCGGCGGCGCCACGTCCCCTGCCGCGTGCCAACTGTGGCCTGCGTCCTGCGAGTAGGAAGCGTGCGCGTCGTCCTGAAAAACCGCGACGATCTGCTGTGAATTATTTGGATTGATTGCTATCCCCGGTTCAGTAAAACGACCGGGCGCTGGAGTCAAAGAAAATATCTCCGAACCCGGGGCCTGCTGCAGAGTCTGACCAGGCAGGTACGCCGAGAGACCGACGAATAGAAATAAGGTAGGAACGACGACAGCCAGGCTAACCCTTCGAAAGAATGTTGCTCGCAACGCATAGAACATATGCAGATTGGCTTCCCCAATTTAATTGTTCGAAGTAAACAACTTATTGTCCCATGTTTTCTGGAATATTGGGTCGCAACCGCTTGCCTGATCCCGTGTTTCGGCAAATGCATCCTGCTAGACGGCGTAACATCTAATAGAGCGAGCCGCGAAAGCTATGGGAAATACCTTTAAGACCGCGTTTTTACTAACAGCGTTAACGCTGCTGCTGATGTTCATTGGCCGCTATTTTGGCGGCGAGAATGGAATGCTGCTGGCTCTGGTGTTCGCCGCAGTAATGAACTTCGTCTCTTATTTTTACTCCGATAAGATTGCGCTCGCCATGTACCGGGCGCAGCCGGTGACGCGCGAGCAACTGCCCCGAGCGTATGAGGCAGTCGAACGGCTTACGCAGAAAATTGGCATTCCAATGCCCAAGATTTATGTGATCCCTACCGAGTCGCCGAATGCATTCGCCACGGGACGCAACCCGAAGCACGCTTCGGTCGCGGTGACCCATGGAATTCTGGGACTGCTGAACGACGAAGAGCTGGAAGGCGTGCTGGCTCATGAACTGGGGCACGTGAATAATCGCGACATCCTTATCAGTTCGGTTGCGGCCACGATCGCGGGCGCAATTACCATGCTGGCCAGTATGGGACGCTTTGCCATGATCTTTGGCGGGATGGGAGGGGGCGACCGCGAAGAGCGTGGCGGAGGCGGCCTCGCCGCGCTGCTGATGCTGATTGTGGCTCCGATTGCCGCAGCCCTGATTCAGATGGCGGTATCGCGCTCGCGCGAATATCAAGCGGACGCCACTGGCGCGCATTTCACGGGCAATCCTTACGCGTTGGCGAGCGCGCTGCAAAAGCTCGATGCATATTCGCGGCGTGTCCCGATGGCGGCAAGTCCATCGACCGCGCATCTGTTTATCATCCAACCGCTGCTGGGAATGAATTTTGCGAATCTATTTTCAACGCACCCTCCGATTGCGAAAAGGATCGAACGGCTGACTGGACGGCCAGCTGCAGTTCCTGCAGTAAAAGAGAAGCTCTTAGCCGCGAACTTTTGGCTCTTAGCAAGACCCCCTGCAAGTCCGGGGCGCGCTGGCGTTCTCACGGTTAGATCGAGCGGAGGGCTAAAGGCTAAAAGTTAACCGCCATAAGCCCTATGACATCGGTAACTCCGCCGCTTTCATGCCTGATAGTAAAATCGATCCAATGTCGCCTGAAACCGCCATCGCCGTATCTCACAAGGCTGCTGAATTAGAAAAATCGCTTCGCCGTGTGATTCGCGGCAAGGACGACGTAGTGCGGCTCGCGCTGGTCAGCGTTTTTGCCCGCGGACATTTATTGATTGAGGGCGTACCCGGAGTTGGAAAAACCACTCTCGGGCAGGCCCTGGCGCGGGCGATCGACTGCACCTTTCAACGCGTACAGTTTACCAGCGACATGTTGCCTTCGGACGTGCTAGGGATCTCTGTTTATTCGGCACTGGAACAGGAATTTGAGTTCAAGCGCGGACCGGTATTTACCAACGTTCTGCTGGCGGATGAAATCAATCGCACGACTCCGAAAACGCAATCGGCCCTGCTCGAAGCGATGAACGAAGGCCAGGTTACAGTGGATGCTCATTCTTACGAATTGCCGCGGCCCTTTCTGGTGATCGCAACCCAGAATCCAGTAGAGCATCATGGAACTTATCCGTTGCCCGAATCGCAACTGGATCGATTCCTGATGCGGGTAAGAATGGGATATCCCGATGCGGCCGCCGAGCGTGTGATTCTGCGATCGGAAGCGGGAGCAGCCCACTTGCAGGATCTGCGGCCGGTTCTGACTGGGGCGGAAGTTCTGGAAATGCAGGACGCCGTGAAGCAGATTCGCGTGGATGAATCTTTGCTCACCTATGCGCTGGAAATTGTAAAGCGAACGCGAGAGTCGGAATATCTTTCTTTGGGCGTTTCGCCGCGCGGAGCGCAAGCGCTTTATCGCGCCGCGCAGGCCATGGCCTTTCTCGACGGCCGCAGCTTCTGCACTCCGGAAGATTTCAAGCCATTGGCGGTCCCCGTGTTTGCCCATCGCGTGGTGGTCAATGGACAGTACGCCTCAACGCTGAAAAAATCAGAGCAGGCAGATCAGGTGCTGCGCGAGATTGTGGAGAATGTCGCCGTCCCGGTGTAAGGAACGACTCGATACACTCTGTTCGGAAGAGCAACTTCAAGCGTACCCTCAAAAAAGTCCGCTGCGCTTCCGCGCACGAGTTGTTTCTCAAGGATCTCTCTGATCAAACAACGGAAAGCCGTTCTCAACTTTTTAAGCTCACAAGTCGACGCGAGCATATAATTCTCGCGTCATGTCCTTCCTGCGTTTTCTAATGCTCCTGTCGCTGATCGTCTGGATTGGCGGCCTCATCTTCTTTGCTTTCGTACTGGCGCCCACGGCGTTCACAATCCCGGGAGTATTGCCGAACACACATCTTGCCGGCAATGTTGTCGGACGCGCACTGGGAAAACTGCACTGGATCGGCCTGATTTCCGGAATTGTTTTTCTCATCAGTTCCCTGCTCTACAGCCGCTTGACTGACGGGACTGTGCATCTTTTCGCGTGGCGCCACGTGCTTCTGTGCCTGATGCTCGCCCTGACGCTGATCTCGCAGTTCGGCATCATTCCCCGTATGGATGTATTACGCGCATCGCTTGGAGACGTGCGCTCCGCTCCCATCGATAATCCCGAGCGGGTTCGATTTGATGCGCTACACGTTTGGTCGACACGCGTGGAGGGCGGGGTGCTGTTGCTGGGGTTGGTGGTGGTGTATTTAACCGCACGCAGCTTCTAGCTTCTTGCCGATTCGCGCTCTGCATCGCATTTGGGTAATATCCACTCCTTCATTTATGCTGAAGTGTTGTCTCATCGTCGCTAAAGCACGCCGTGCGTATCCACTTGGAACTCTTTTCGACATTTTAGCCAGGAGCTAGAAGCAAGAAGCTTTCCCATGAAAACTGGAATTATTGGCCTCCCCCAGGTAGGCAAGACATCGTTGTTTCGAATTTTGACTAAAGCCCATCTTTCGGACCAAGCGCGGGCCAACCCGCGCGAGGCGCACATCGGCGTGGCCAAGGTTCCGGACGACCGCCTGGACCGCCTGGCTGCGCTCTACAATCCGAAGAAGCTCACGCACACTTCGGTGGAATACGTGGACGTTGGCGCGATTGGCCAAGAAGCGCTAAAAGACAGCGCTTACGCGGCGCATTTACGCAATGTCGACGCGCTGGCGCACGTGGTGCGGGTGTTTGACGATCCCTCGGTACCACATGCGGGAGAGATCGATCCGCTAAAAGATATCAAGAATGTCGAGTTCGATCTGCTGGTCAGTGACCTCGGACAAATCGAGAAGCGGCTAGAGCGTTTGGAAAAAGATCTTAAGAAAATGAAGACGCCGGAACTCGAAAAAGAATTCGAGTTGCTCAAACGCGCCAAAGCTCAGGTGGAATCGGACAAGCCGCTGCGCGAGATGGAGATGACCGCTGATGATAAAAAGCGCATCAAGGGCTTTATGTTTCTGAGTGAGAAGCCCATTTTTTATGTGCTTAATATCGGTGAGTCCACCGAACTCGGCAAAGAACTCGAAGAAGCGGTGAACAAATACGGGCTCACGGAAATCGCGGCGCGGCCGAATGCCGCGGCTACGGCCATCTGCGGCAAGGTAGAGGCCGAACTGGCAGAGATGAGCGATGCCGACGCTGCCGAATTTCTCTCCAGCTACGGCCTCACGGAAAGTGGCTTGGTGCGGCTCATTCGCACGACTTACAAGCTGCTGGGATTGATTTCGTTCTTCACCGCAGGGGAGGACGAGTGCCGCGCCTGGCAGGTCCCCGCCCACTCTCGCGCGCAGGAAGCCGCGGGAGCGATCCACTCCGATCTGGAGAAACATTTCATCCGCGCCGAGACCATTCGCTGGGATCAATTGCTGGAAGCCGGATCCGAAGCCAACGCCCGCGCAAAAGGAACTCTGCGCCTGGAAGGCAAGGACTACATCGTGCAGGATGGCGACGTAATGCATATTCGGCATAGCGGGTGAGTCTTGAATCGCGGGTACCGGGGTGTCTCTAAGCCAGGCACCTGTGTCGTGAAGGATTTGACTCAGTCCCAGGTACTCGGTAGTTTCATACTTCATGCATCCCATCGCTACCAGTATTCTGCTCGGCCTTACCGCCGCGGCCGCCAATGTGTTCGGCGGGGCAATTATCGTACAGCGGCACTGGGAGCGCCGCTATCTGCGCTACTTTGTCGCACTGGGCGCGGGATTCATGCTGGCCACTGCGCTGGTTGAGATGGTCCCGGAAAGTCTGGCTCTGCGAGGACGCAGCGCGGCTTTTTTAATTCTGCTCGGCTACCTGATCATTCATTTCTTTGAGCACACCGTTACTCCTCATTTCCACTTTGGCGAAGAGACTCATAAAGATGAGTTCATGCATTCGCACAAGGGATACTCGGTATTACTCGGGCTCATCATTCACACCTTCTTCGACGGAATTGCTATCGCATCTGGATTTCTGGTTTCAAATGCTCTGGGATGGATCATCTTCTTCGCAGTCTTCCTGCACAAAATTCCGGAAGGCTTCACGGTGAGTTCCGTGATGCTGGCCAGCGGGCGCAGCCGAGGAACGGCGTGGGGAGCATCAGTCATTCTTGGCGGAGCAACGCTGGCAGGCGTTCTCACTATGGCGCTATTTCGCCATCACGTGGCTGCTGGGTTGCCGCTATCGGCAGGCGTAACGATTTACGTCGCTGCTTCTGATTTGGTTCCGGAGGTTAACAAAGAACCGGCGATGAAGATGGCGCTGCTCGTCTTCGTAGGTACTGGAGTATTTTTTCTGCTCGAGACTCTGTTTCATCTGCATTGAAACTTCGTCAGCATTCGTGACGTGAAACAAAAAGAGCGCGGGCGATTCGCCCGCGCTTCCAGAACTTCTACGATTTACGCGTTGGCCAGGACTGGCTCAACTCCGTAGATGGAGTACCACGAAGTTGCTGCCTTAAGTTTGCTATTGACGTTATTGATGTTCTTTACGCCCTCAGTCTCCAGCCACTTGCGGAACGCGGATGCCCCTTGTTTGGCATAGATTGGAATGCCATCTTTCCAGGTCGCGCGACCGCAGAGCACGCCATTGAACTTCACTCCCGATTCTCCGGCAAGTTCCAGCGTTTCGCTGAACTCCGCATTGCTCACACCCGCAGAAAGATAGATGAAAGGCTTAGTCGCGACATTCGCAGCTTTGTGAAAGAGTTCGATGGCTTCCTGCTTGGAATAAGCTTTCTGCCCGCCAAATGACTTCGTTCCTTCGACGAACTTCATGTTCACCGGCACTTCAACTTTTAATACATCTACACCGTAACGGTCTTTGCTGAACTCGCGCATGCTCTCGGTGACGATCTGCGGCTTTTTCTTCGCGTAGTCCAATCCTTTTTCGTCCGCGCCTTCGTCGTAGCCGACGAACTCGAGAAAATATGGGATGTCATTGGCGCGGCATTCATCGCCGATGCGCTCCACCCAGGCATGTTTTTTATCATTTACGTCTTTCGAATCGAACGGCGTGTAGTACAGCAGAATCTTTACGCAGTCTGCTCCCGCTTCTTTCAGTCGCCGCGCTGACCAGTGATCGAGCAAGTCCCCCAAACGCCCTGGACCGGTCTTGTCGTAGCCAGTTTTTTCGTAAGCGAGGAGCAGACCCGCATTCTTGGCGCGGCGCTTCGAGGCGGGCAGGCCCCACTCCGGGTCGAGCAGGATGGCGCTCGCATGTGGCGTCAGAACTTCGGTGACCAGGATTTTGAACTCCTCCATCATGGCATCGCTGACTTCTCCACCCTTTTCTTTCGCCAGTGATTTCTGCAGCGAGCCTCGTTGATCCATAGCCGCGGCCGCGATAACGCCGTGCTCATTCGAAACCTTTTTCAGACCGGCAAGTTTTCCAGGGGTAAGCTTCATAGATTCCTCCAGGTAAGCAAAGACGAGATAAGTGCGCGAAACAAGTTATTGTAAACCAGGATGCCACGAAAGAACTGACATGCGGGCAGACTTCAGATTTTGGGTTCCCGGAATAAAACCTGGCGGTGGCGGGAAATAAAACCATTCGGGCTCTATTTGAGTCCACACTGCGAGGAATGAAAACTGCGACTTCACCCGGCCCAATTCTGAACTTTGAGCCCACGCACACGCCGGAATTCCTTCTCGTCGTTCGTAACCAGACGTCAGTCCTGCTGCAAGCGCATGGGCAGCGATCCACAGATCTCAGTCCCTTGCGCTCCGAACCATGCTGCCATCCTTCTCTCGCAAAACGCCTCACGACGTGCGCTCTTGGCCGCACCGCAGAGCAGTTCACCGCGACGCGAGCGGAATTAGAATCGAAGGGCGAGATGATCGGCAATAATGAGCGATCTCATCCCCTCGCCGAAAGTTTTCAATCCACCGAGTGTCGCGCCGTGTACCCGTCGCGCGCAACGACTTCGATTTTCTGCTCTTTCCCTTTCTGATCTTTCACTTTCAGCGGGCCGCCATCGGGCGCCACGACTTGCACCTTCAGCTTACGGTAAGTTCCATCCAGCTTGTCGTTGGTCGGGCGATAGGTGATCGAATACTGATTGCGAATGTCATTGGAAATATCGTGGAACAACTCCGGCATCTCGCCTTCAAAGCGCGGAAAATAAGCGCGCCCGCCAGTCATGGCAGCGAAGGTCCGCATTTCATTATCGGCCTGCAGATAATCCATGTTGCTCACAGGAATACCCATACCGTGGGGCGCCGCGCGGCCCTGAGCCTCGTACAATTCTCGGATGATCCATCCCACGCTAACTGGGAAAATGGTGACATCCTTCGTGTCTTTTATTTTCTTTGTGATCTTGTCGAGAGTTAGCTTGCTGAAGGTATCGACGCCCGTCGTCACCAGGATGATGTACTTCTTCCCCTCCACGCGATCCAGGCGATCCAAGGTATCGTACAAAGCATCGAACAGATTGGTTTCGGAGAAACCGGGAATGCGCAACTGGTTCAGCGCTCCGTAAACTGCTCGTTTGTCCTGGGTGAAATCCACCAGCAAGTGCGGCTGCATGTCGTAGTATTCGACTGCGATCCAGTCATCTTTTTGCAGCGTATTCGCGAAGGAATAGGAAGCCTGCAGCGCCTGAATCATGAACGCATAATTTGTGGACGCGAACTCAACAAGCAGAACTGCCGTAATCGGAGCCTTCGAGACGTTGAAGCTGCTGATCGTCTGCGGCGTTCCGTCTTCAAACAAACGGAAATTATCCTGCTTCAGGCCGGGAACGAATTGCCCGCTCTTGGTTGTGACCAGCACGTCGACGTTGACCAGCGGCGCGTTCACCCGGATGGAATAGTCGGGCATCCCCTCAACTTTTTTCGGAGTCGGCGGCGGAGGCGGTGGAGGCGCTTCCTCGGGAGTTCTTTTGGGAATGGAGTAAGGGCCCATATCGCCGCTGGGGCCGCCGGCATCGGCCGGTGCATCCTGCTTAGGCTTGCCGGTGTCTGTCTGTGAGGAGGCAGCCGGCGCCTGCGATTGATCCTGTGAAGACGATGGAGTCGACGCGCACATTATTAAAACTGAGAGAGCTATCGCCGAGAAAATGCCGTTGTAAATCGGCCGGTTGGAAGGTCGCTTGGTGAGCAGAAAATGGGAAAGCATAGGAACCCCGGAAAGCAAATAAGAGTCTTGGGAGCGAAAATTCCCTGTGCTAGTATAGACGCAGGGATTCGCGATTGGGATGTTTTGACCGGCTTCCCGTACTCCCCCGCTGGCAACGACTTACAATCTGGCGAAATCTAATCCATAAGCGGGGCTTCCGCGGTCCCGGTTGGGCGTCGTACATGAGAAAATTGTTTTCCGCAGTTTCCGCTGTTTGCCTGTTTTTCCCCCTGGTTGCCTTCGCGCAAAAATCTGGCTCCACACCCAATCCACTCACAATTCCCGTCAGCCACATTCATGCCGGCATGCGCGGGGTGGCTTACACCGTGTTCGAAGGGGTGAAGCCCGAAGCCATGGAAGTGGAGGTCCTCGGCGTGCTTCACAACGTCAATGGGCCGAAGGGAGACGTCATCCTGGTGCGGTTGCACGGGCAGAAAGTGGAGTACACGGGCGTAGTCGCTGGAATGAGCGGCAGTCCTGTTTATCTCGATGGCAAACTCGCCGGAGCGTTGGCCTTCCGTATCGGAGAATTCTCCAAGGAGCCAATTGCCGGGGTCACGCCCATCGCCGATATGCTGGAAATCAACGCCCTCGATCGATCGCCGGCTGAAGAAACCGCGGCAGTGAAACCCTCGATCGAGGTGGCTGCCGGAAAAACCAGTGCCCCCGGTGGGTTTTCGCCGCTGCCAGGTTCTGGCCAGGATTCCGAAGCGACCGGCTTTGCTAATTATTTGAAGCCAATCGAAACTCCTCTCGTGTTCAATGGTTTCTCCGAGCAGGCCATCAAGCTGTTCGCCGGACAACTTGGCTCCGCCGGAATTGTGCCGGTGATGGGAGCCGGTTCGGTCAGCAACGACAAACAGCCCGAACCCGTTGTGCCAGGATCTGCTATCAGCGCAATTTTGGTGCGCGGCGATATGGATATTGAAGCCACCTGCACCGTGACATATGTCGATCCTAAAGAATTGCTCGCCTGCGGACATCCGCTGCTGCAATTCGGCTCCGTCGATCTGCCCATGAATAAGGCCGAGGTATTGGCTACTCTGCCCTCGCCTCTGAACGCTTTCAAGATCGTCAACACCACTGAACCGGTTGGAACTTTCGTTCAGGATCGCCACACGGGCATTATGGGTGTGTTCGACCGTCAGCCACAGATGATTCCGGTCACGTTGAATATCCACAGCAGCACCGGCGAGAAACAATTTCACTATGAAGTACTGAATAATCCGAAGCTGACACCGGTCGCCCTGATGGTGACAGTTTTCAATGCGCTGCATGGAGTCAACGAATTCGGGGAAGAAATCACCTACCGTTTGCAGGGCAGCATCGGGGTGAAAGGATTTCCTGAAGTCACGATGCGCAACATGTTCGCTCCGGCGGATGGTACCCAGCCGGCGGCCATGCAAGCTGCAATCTCGCTGGGTGAGCGCTTCGAGCGTATCTATGACAATCCTTACACTGCCGCGGCCGTCGCGGGCGTGAAACTCGATTTCGATTTAGTTCGCGAACGACGCTGGGCGCGGTTGGAGAGTGCGCGCACCGATGTAACGGAAGCTCGTCCGGGAGAAGAGATTATGCTGGAGACCGTGCTCGCCCCTTACCGTGGTGAGCGCATTGTGCAGCAGATTCCGGTCAAGATTCCCACCTCGGCCAGCAAAGGAACGCTTCGGATTCTGGTAAGCGACGGCGAAACTCTCGATCACATCGGACGTTCGAACGCCGCCTTTGGGCGCAAGCTCGATCTGGCCTCTACTATTTCCTTGCTCAACAAAGAGCACTCCAACAACCGCGTGTACGTCTCCTTGCTCGAAGCCGATCCCGAAGCCCGCGTAGCCGACAAAGTAATGCCTACGCTCCCCATCTCAATCATGAATGTGATGGATGGCATGCGAGGCAATCAGGAGATGATTGTCAGCGGCGAATCCAACGTGGACGAAACCGCAACCGCTCCTCTGGATTATGTAGTATCGGGAGCACAGTTGCTCACGGTGACAGTGAAATAGGTACCGAGTTGCGATTACCGTGTATCGAATTCTGAACACTTAGACAATTCATTTCCAGCCAAACCGCGCTTATCCAGATGCGCGCCGCTCGGCGGTGTGCGTTATAATTCCTGCTCCTCTCGCGTTGTCTTGTCGCAAGCCAGCTTCTCTTTGTGGAAAGATTCAGGAGGAAGCGATGCCACACGGTCTCGACCACCAGGAAGACAACAGTGCGCCTCAGCCCCACCGCCACGCTTGCGGCAACCTCTTCGGATGTGGCGAGGAGCGAGGCACCGGCGTAATCCGCGAAGATATCAAAGACGCCGCCTTCACCAGGCAGCAGGCCGATCGGCTCCTGCACATGGAAGAGATGAATCAGGAACAGATCGATGGCTTTCTGACCGCTCGTGGTCACTTTCGCCGTCGATTGCTGAAAGCAAGCAGCTTCATGGCAGCGTTGGCGGGCATCGGCCCGTGGTTCAGCAAAGTTGCGCAGGCAGCAGATACGCCGGACGTCGCCAACGTGAGCGCCGCCGCAGGCGAGCGGGAAAAAAAAGAAGACGAGGGCCGCGTTCATGTAGTGGAGAGCACCGATAAGACCGTGCGCCTCGGCGTTTACGACACGACACTCGATCCCGTCCTCAAAATCGATTCCGGCGATACGATCAGCTATCCGAACACCTGGTCGCACTTCCTGAATCAAATGCAGCCCGGCGTGCCCATAGAAACTCTGGCAAAACTTCGCGTCAGCAATCCGGGCCACGGACCGCATTCCATCATCGGTCCGGTCTACGTCAACGGCGCCGAACCCGGCGACGTGCTGGAAGTTCGCTACAAGCGGATTCGTCCATTCGATTGGGGAGCAGTGTTCAATAACCCGGGATCGCTCGGAACCGGCTTGCTGGCGCAGGATTTTCCCGAGGGACAAGTCAAATATCTGAAGATCGACTTCCCGCACTTGACTGCGGAATTCAACCGCAACATTCACATCCCGATCAAACCATTTCAGGGAACTCTTGGCGTGGCACCTCCCGATGGCTTTTATCCTCCGTTAACTCCGGGAGTGACCAGCTCTGTTCCTCCAGGACCGCACGCAGGCAATACCGATTTAAGCGAGATGGCCGAAGGTTCGACCATGTTCATTCCGGTGTGGAAGCCGGGCGCGCTCATCTTCACCGGCGATTCCCACGCAGTACAGGGCGACGGTGAAATCAATCTTTCCGCGCTGGAGACGCGTATGCAGGAACTGCGCATTCAAGTCCTGCTGCACAAGCAAAAGAATTTCGCCTGGCCGGTGGCAGAGACCGCGACTCACTGGATCACTCTGGGGTTGGACAAGGATCTCAACGTAGCCATGACGTTAGCGGCACGTAATGCCATCAACTTCCTGGCCGCGCGTGCCGATCTCACCAAGCTTGACGCCTACGCACTGTGCAGCATCGCCGTGAGTTTTCGGGTGACGCAGGTGGTGGACATTGTGCGCGGAGTTCACGCCATGATTCCGAAGAATCTTTTCGCGCCTGAGTTGCGCAATCAGATTGCGGTCGTATAGAAGATACCAAACCGAATTTATTCTTCGTTCTCGCCCATCTGTTGCGATAGGTAGCGCTCGTATCCGAGCTCGCGGATCAGGTGCATCTGGGCTTCGAGAAAATCGACGTGCTCTTCTTCGTCCTTGAGCAGCGTCACCAGCAAGTCGCGGGAGCCGTTGTCGCCCTCCCGAGTTGCAATCGCGACAGCGTCGTTGTACTGCTTCACCGCGCCCACTTCGAGCGCTAGATCGCTCTCGAGCATTGCCTTCACCGTCCCGCCGACCTTCAATTCCAGCGGCATCATAGACGGGCTGCCATCGAGAAACAAGATGCGTTCAATCAGCACTTCGGCGTGCTTCATTTCGCCAATGGATTGTTTCTTGATGAAGTCGGAGAGCTTGTGATATCCCCAGTTTTCGCACATCTCGGCATGCAGAAAATACTGGTTGATGGCGGTAAGCTCCTCACGGAGCGCCTTGTTCAGTTCAGCGAGGACTTTAGAGTTACCTTTCATGACGAAGCGAGTATGGCAGAAAGCGATCCCTACGTAAATGCCTGCAGGCGAGAAATGTGGCGCGAACACTTTCGCGCCCAAAATCTAACCAGGAGTAACTCCCATTTCGGAACAAGGTTCGTCTTGTCCTGAACAATTTCATTTGCGAAGCTTTGGAACGGCTCGTTTCTACGCAACGAAGTTCATCCTTACGATTAACGCCACTGTCATGGCCAGCACTCCTAGCAACGCGTTGTACTCGCGATGCTTCAGGTAAAGTTCCAAAGAAAATCGTGATGGAGCTTCCCTCTCGCCGCCGGAGTTCGGCGTCAGCCGCGGCACAATCCTCGGCACACGTCGCGCATATTCGTCAAACTCCGGAAACTTTCGTCGCAGAAACGTCTCCTCATCACGGATCACCGGCAGATAAATCGCAAAGAACATAACCACAAGCGCAATCCCCACCCACCAACTCCGCGCCGCCACGGCAAATCCCACGCCCATTAATAACGATCCCAGATAAAGCGGGTTGCGCGTATAAGCGTAAGGGCCGGAAGTCGCGAGTTCTTCATTCTTGCGCACATGCCCCGAAGCCAGCGCTCGGATCACCAAACCCGGCACGACCAAAATTGCACCCAGCGCCATCGACTGCCACGTAGGTCGTGCCAGCCAGAAATAAAATACGGCAAACAGAAATCCCAGCGGCACCCGAATCCGGCGCGCGATTTTTGACCACTCAGCCATGCGATGATTCCGCGATTCTGTTTTGAAGGGCGCCGCTTCAGCCGCGCCGTAAACATCCACAAAATGAGAGCTGGTCTTCAGCCGCCAGGCGCGCCAGCCAACAACCTGTTAGCGGCCTCCACCACCGTCTCGCTGCCAATCCCCAGCATTGCCTCATCGGCTGCCGCACGCCGCACATGCGACGTAACGCTCTCCGAACTCCGGAGCACAATGCTGTGCGTTCCAAAAGGCCCGTTGCGCACGGGATCTGTAGGACCATAAATTGCGACTACCGGAACCCGCAACGCTGCCGCCAGATGTAGCGGACCAGTGTCCCCTCCAATGAAAAGCCGCGCCCGCCGCGTTAGTGCGATTAATTCTGAGATCGTGCAACTCATTGCCCGAGCTGCTCCCCGGCTCGCAGCTTCGACCATCCGGGCCATTTCCTCTTCGCCCGGGCCATAATTGATCATCGAACGCACGCCGAGCTTTTCCAGTCCGCGTGCCACTTCACCATAGCGCTCCGTGGGCCAACGCTTCGCGCCCCATCCTGCACCCGGATTCAGAATGACAAAGTCGCCGACGCCGAATTCGGCGAGACGTTGGTCCACTGACGCCTCAACTCGTGCGTCGCGCGGAAAATCAGAAGAAATATCGGTTGAAGCACGTTGCATCGAGTGTTCAACTAGCGCCTCGGCGACTGAAAAGTTTTGGTCGATCACATGTCGTCCACGCGTGACCGCCTTACGCGAGTAGAACAAGCTGGCCGGAGACTCTCGCGGCTCCGCAGCACCAAATACGACTCGCGCCCGCGATAACCGCGACAGTACGGCCGATCGCATGGCCCCTTGCAAATCCACGGCAATGTCGTAGTGCGCGCTGCGCACGTCGTTCCAAACCGTGGCGATGCGCTGCAAGGTCGAAACCGAGAAAAAAGATCTTTGCCACGTTTTGAGGTTCACCGTGTGGACTTCATCCACCAGCGGCCGCAGAGCGGACCGCGCTCCATGCCGGGGAGATCCCGGCGCACACAGCAGTTCAGCCCAGCGTTCCTCAATCAGCCATCCGATATGAGCCTGCGGGAAAGCCTGCCGCAAAAAGCCCGCTGCAGGAAGCGTGTGAATCACGTCTCCCATAGCACTCAGGCGCACGATTAACAGCCGCTCGACTTTTTTCCCCGGAGCAATCTGGCTCATTTGGATAGTAGGGAAGAATTCAAAAGTAGATTCGATGCTCGCGGATTAAAACTCACTTCTGCCCCGGTCTCAGCCGCGTGCGAATAATCTCGCTAGTGGAATGATCTTTGGGGTCACCCACGATTGCGACGCGGCCACCATACTCCGCCACCGCATCGCGCTCTGGAACAGAGTCCACCGTATAGTCTGTCCCCTTCGCCTGAATATCCGGACGAATCTCGCGAATCAAAGCACGCACGTTGAGTTCGGAAAAGATGACGACCGCGTCTACCACGGCGAGCGCCGCAACAATTTCAGCCCGCTCTTCCGCCGGCATCACCGGACGCCCCTCCCCTTTCAGCGCCCGCACCGATTCATCGGAATTTATCGCCACCACCAGTTGACCGCCCAGTTCTTTTGCGCCTTGCAAGTAGCGCACATGGCCCACGTGCAGCAAATCGAAATTGCCATTCGCCAGAATAATCCGCTCGCCCGCATGCCGCCACTGTTCCACGCGCTGGCGCAGTTCGAGTCGTCCGAGAATCTTCTCTCTCATGCTTGCCATTGAGAACCGAGTTAGTGAGGCCGAGTCGAAGGCGGAGCTTGTTCAATGGCACGCAGCAATTCTTCTTGCGAAACCGTCGCCGTGCCGCGCTTCATCACTACAATTCCTCCCGCATAGTTCGCCAACTGCGCCGCCTCCTCGGTGCTGGCTCCGGTAGCTAGAGCGGCGCTGAACGCCGCAATCACCGTATCGCCCGCTCCGGTTACGTCGGCGACTTCATCCGAACCAAAAATCGGAATATCTACCGGCGCATGCTTTTGATCAAATGCCACCATCCCGTCGCGCCCCCGCGTAATCAGTAGCGATTGCAGCTGCATTCGTTCCATGATCTGTTTTCCGGACTGCGCCAATCTATCCCAATCCTGGCCGATTCGAACACCCAGCGCCGCTTCCACTTCGGGTTCATTCGGAGTGGCTGCGGTCGCGCCCGAGTACTCCAGCAATCGGTACCGCGAGTCGAGGATCAACGGGACCTGAACAACCCTTCGGCGTCCGGCTTGCCGCAATGCGTTCACAATCGCCGGACTCGCAGATCCGTATCCATAGTCGGAGACGAGCAGGGCATCGGAAGCCCGCAAATATTCCCGCGCTGCCAGAAACAATTCGCGAGTCAAATGCCGGTTGGGAGGATATTCAGGTTCGCGATCCACGCGCACTACTTGCTGGCGAGTATTGTGCATCATGCCCGCAAGAATGCGCGTTTTTGTGACGGTCGTGTACGTCTTATCTTTCAGCACTCCGCTGGTCGGAATACGTTTGTGACGGAAAAACCTGGTGAGCAGCCGTCCAGGTTCGTCGTCGCCAATCGCGCCTACCGGCAACACATTGACTCCCAGATCCGCCAGATTGTTGACCGCATTCGCGCCTCCACCGGGCACTACGCTTCGTTCGCGATGTTTCAGAATCAGCACCGGCGCTTCGCGCGACACGCGCGAGATTTCTCCATAAACAAATTCATCGGCCACAAGGTCACCCAGCACCGTAATAGTGACCTTGGGGAAGGCTTCGATAATCTTCCGCAGCCGGTCAACTTCCTTTAGATGTTTGGTCATCAGCATTCGCCCCAGCATGGCGCCGGACGTCAAGGCATTTTCTCACGAGCGGACGTGCCGTTCGCCGATCACGCGCAGCATGGTATCCACAGCGTTAGCTGCGTCAGCGAGCTCCATCTTGACGGGGACGATAGCCAGCGGCGCCAGCGCACCGAGATATCCACCGAGATTAACCGCATCTTTCTCGGTGGTAACAAAGCCGTCAGCTTCGCTACGCTTGGCGAGTTTCAGCAAGTCGCGAATGTCTTTTTCGATGTAAGCGTGGTGATCGCGGAAGAACGCCTCCGCTGCAGGATCAACTTTGGCCGCTCGCAACTGCAGCAGAAAATTCTGCGGCCGCGCAATCCCACAGAAGACCACAGGCCTGGCGGAAATATTCTGTGCAACAATTCCCCGCCGCACGCGCCACACAGTCTTGCCCTGTAATGGAAAAGATTCCGCTGTGGCGCCACTGGCCAATGCAACCGCATCCGCGCGTCGCAACTCTTGCAAAGGCTCTCGCAAACGCCCTGCTGGGAGCAGACGATCACGCGCATCCTCCGGCGTCACCAAGACGATGTCAAAATCACGAGACAGCCTGCGATGTTGAAAACCGTCGTCCAGCACATGAATCTGCGGACCGAATCGCGTCTCCGCAAACCGGCCAGCCTCGTACCGATCTTCCCCCACAACTACCGGCACTTGCAGTCGCCGCGCAATCAGCAGTGGCTCATCCCCGTAATCCTGCGGCAGGCCGCTGGGATCAACCAGGAGCACGCCACGGCTTTTACGGCCGTATCCACGCGAAAGCACATCGAAACGAATACCGCGCGCTTTCAGTAATTCTCCCAGCAAAATTACAAATGGAGTCTTCCCCGAACCTCCCGCGGAAAGATTGCCCACGCTTATGACCGCTCCTCGCAGCGTGCGCACGGGCAACCAGCGCCGGTCGTAGAGCGCGTTGCGCGCAGCAGCCGCGCCGCCGTAAGCGGCTGAGAGAGGATTCCGGTTCATGCGTCCGCCAGAAGTTTCTGCAATTCGCCGGCAGTTCGCTTCGTCGACCCAAGCTGCAAGCGTAAGGTCTCGGCGGCACGCCGTCCCAAAGCTCTTCGCTGCTCCTCATTCGCGAGCAACTCGAGAAACATGAGCGGCAATTCCGCCGGACCAACGATCCGTACCGCGTCCCGGCTCTGAAATAAACTCACGATGTCGCGGAAATTCTCTGTGTGATTGCCGACCACGATGGCCACTCCATGCTGCGCTGGTTCAATAATGTTGTGCCCGCCGCGTGGCACAAGACTGCCCCCAACAAACGCGATATCGGCGAGCGCATACAGCGCAGCCAGTTCCCCGATTGTATCCAGCAGCAAAACTCCACCATTCAAAGCTTCGCCGTTCCACGCTGACCGTGGCCAGAAGCGAATCGACATTTGTTCCAGCAGCACCATCACCGCAGGAAACCGCTCGGGATGCCGCGGCGCGAGAATCATTACCGCTCCCGGATATTGCACGAGCACGTTCTCAAATGCTTTCAGGAGCAGCGACTCTTCTCCCTCTACCGTGCTGCCGCATACCAGAACTGGACCGGCAACGCTCTCTTTGAGCGAAGCCCGAATGTTTTCGACAATTACAGGCGGAACAGGCGCAGGAATGTCGAACTTCAAATTTCCGCTGACCCGCACCCGTTCAGGCGGGGCACCGATATCCTTCAGCCGCGCGGCATCCTCCGGAGTCTGTGCCAGGAAGAGGTCGACGCTCGCCAGCAGCCTTCGCATCAATCCACGGAATCGGCGGTAGCGCGGCCACGACCGGTCCGAGATGCGCGCATTCACCACTGCAATTTTCACTCCGCTGGCATGCGTCAATCGAATGAAGTTTGGCCAGAACTCGGTCTCCGCAATTACCACCATCTCTGGTCGCAGCGCCCTCAAGTAAGGACGAATCGCGAATGCGAAATCCAGAGGGAAATAGAAGACGTTGGCTTCGCCAAATCGATTACGCGCCAGCGCTTGTCCCGTGTCCGTGGTGGTGGAAACAACGATTCTGTAAGGCGATCCGCGCCGAAGTTCCTCCGCCAAACCGGTAACCGCGGCAACTTCTCCCACTGAAACTGCATGCACCCAAATTACACAATCATTTGCTCTCGGCAACTGAAGCCGCGCGGGCACTCGGCCCATCCTTTCGGCAAAACCCTTGCGGTACTTGCCATGGCGTAACATCTGGAAGAGCCAGTAAGGCAGGCTTACGAACATCCCTGCTGCCAGCGCCACGCTGTAGAGAAAGCTGTAAAGAGAAGAGATCAAGTCCAGCCATTCTAAACAAAGATTTACCCGGTGTACTCTGTGCCCCCTGTGTTTAAGAATTCAAGCAGATCATCTCCGACCAAGCCGCAAACAGATGGCTGTCCTTCTATAATCAGAAACATGCAGCCGATACTGGAAAAGCAGATTGTCCGCATCATTATCTTCTCCCTTGCAGTCGTATCACTCGCGGACCATCTCTCCGCAAAAGATTTTGTCAAACCCGCAGCCCAGCCCGCCAAAACCTATCCCGCCCACGACGATCACACCGCTGACAAAGTAGCCATCGCAGCCGATCCCTATGACACTCCAGAGAAAGCAAAAATATTCTCCATAAAATTTCGCGAACACGGACTGCTCCCCATCTTCTTCATCGTCACCAATGACGGAGACCAACCCATCTCCATCGGCAACATGCAGGTCACGCTCACCACCGCCAATCGCTCCAAGCTCACGCCCGTCGCGCCCGAAGACATCTTCCGCCGCCTTTCGAATCCTCACGAAACGAATCCAATCCCTGTTCCGATACCGCAGAAAAAAGTGAAGGGCGGGCTCAGCCAAAAAGAACGCGACGAAGTCGAAACTTCTCAATTCGTCGCCAAAGCCGTCGAACCCCACGCCACGCAATCTGGATTTTTCTTCTTTGACGTGGAAGACGTTAATGCGCCACTGGAAGGCTCGCGCATCTTCGTCACCGGCGTCAACGACTCCAAAGGCACGGAGTTGATGTACTTCGAAATTCCGTTAGGGAAGTAACGTAGCGCGCGGAGCTCTTCTTTGCGAACTCAGCGGCCGTTCTCCGTGCTCTCCGCGATTCAGATCTTTGATTTCTCGCGCAACTGTTTCACGAAGCGAAGCAATACTCGGGACCGTATAATCACGATGTATGTCGACCACCGCAGACACGTCCGTCGCCGCTCGCACCACCTACGAACCGGTTATCGGCCTCGAAGTACACGTTCAGCTTCTCACCGCCTCGAAGATTTTCTGTTCATGCTCCACGCGCTTCGGCGCTCCGCCGAACACGCATGTTTGTCCCGTGTGCCTGGGCATGCCCGGGGCGCTCCCGGTTCTGAATCGTAAGGCGGTGGAATTTGCCACGCTGGCCGCGATGGCCCTGAACTGTCAGATCAATGAGACTTCGATTTTCGCGCGCAAGAATTATTTCTATCCCGACCTGCCCAAGGGCTATCAGATTTCACAATATGACAAGCCATTGGCGGAGCATGGATTCATCGAAGTGGCCGCCGGTCGCAGCAAGAAAAAAATCGACATTACCCGCGTCCACCTCGAAGAAGATGCCGGAAAGAGCCTGCACGAGGGCTTCCCCGACGCCACCGAGAAAACCGCCATCGATCTCAACCGTACCGGAGTCCCACTGATCGAAATCGTAAGCGAGCCGGACATTGCAACCCCGGACGAAGCCTACGAATATCTGACACGCCTGAAAGAAATCATCCTCTACACCGGGGTCAGCGACTGCAACATGGAAGAAGGTTCGCTGCGCTGCGATGCCAACGTCAGCATCCGGCCGCGCGGCCAACGAGAGTTAGGCACGAAAGCCGAAATCAAGAATGTGAATTCTTTCCGTTTCATTCGCGAGGCGCTCATCTACGAGATCGCACGCCAGATCGAAGTGGTCGAAGCCGGCGGGACAATCACGCAAGAAACCCGCCTCTACAATGCGCACGAAGGGAAGACTTATAGCATGCGCTCGAAGGAACAGGCGCACGATTACCGCTACTTCCCCGAGCCAGATCTGCTCCCGCTCGTGGTAGACGAAAAGTGGAAGGCCGAAATCGTCAAAACCTTGCCGGAGCTTCCAGAAGCGCGGCGCGCACGGCTGGTGAAGGAATACGGCATTACCGACTACGACGCCCAGGTGCTGACGGCTTCAAAGACGCTTGTCGACCAGTTTGAAGCGGCAGCCAAAGCTGCGAAGAATCCCAAACGTGTGGCGAACCTGGTTCAGGGCGAGTTGATGGGGCGCCTTAAGGCGAAAGGCCTCGAGATCGAGCAGTCTCCCATCTCAATGGGAGGAGTCGCGGTATCCGCTGATCTGGTGGAAAGCGGCGTCATCTCCGGCAAAATGCTCAAAGATCTCTACGATCTGAGCTTCGAACGTAACCACGATTTCCCCAGGGTGTATGAACAAGAAGGACGGCCGCATCAATCCACCGACACTTCTGCTCTGGAAAAGATCATCGACGAAATCATCGCCGCGAATCCCAAGCAGCTCGAACAATACCGCGCCGGCAAAAAATCCATAATCGGATTCTTCGTTGGCCAGGTGATGAAGGCCTCGAAGGGCCAAGCCAATCCGCAGCTAGTGAATGAGTTGCTCACCAAGAAGCTGGAAAACCTCTAGCAAAGTGACCTAAGTACCATCTCAAGACATGCCTTCCGCAATCTGATTCACGGCTTCAATTGTCATTACCATGATGTTGGGCCTGTCCGTCCCGGGCTGACCGTTCGTGAGCTTCCATGAAAATCAAGTTGGACCGCATCATCAGTATTGCGACCCTCGTGGCCTCGCTTGGAGCCATTGTCCTGGTGTTGAAGAAGCCGGCGCCAGTCGCTCCCCCGCAGACTCCGTCGGCAATCGCTGCTAATGCTCAATCGTTTGGTCAAAAGATGGAACACTTCGAGCAGGCAGTGCAGAAAACTCCTGCATCAAGCGGAAACAACCAGGCCTCGTCAACCCCGAACCAGCCTGTAGATTCCACCGAGTCTCAACCGAAGGCGGAGGTTCACCTCAACTCTGATGAAGTAGGGGCCGCCCTGGCTCAAGCTGTCGGAGCTGCTGGAACCGGAACTGCAGGCGGTGCGGAGCTTTCGCCGGATTCGAATCTCGGCACCGGACAGCCCACTATAAAAGATCAGCAAGTCAGTTTCGATGGCGATACGGTGCATGGGCAATTTCTAACCGAGATTGCTGGGAAAGACGTCTGGGTAACGGTCTCGGGCCATCTTTCTTCGAAAGATGGATATGCCACGTTCGAGCCCAGTGAGTTTAAAGTGGGCGATCTGAATGTGCCGGTTTCGCTGGTAAATCCCGCACTGCAAAAGAAGCTCAGCGAACAGCGCGATCGGATGAAACTTCCGGAGAATGTAGGTGGTTTGAAAGTGGAGAACGGCGAACTCGTGATGCAGCAGAAATAATTTGCGAATTCGTTAGGCTGGCGCGATCCGATTTTCCTGGGCTACCTTTCCGTACCATCGCCCAGATTCTTTGATGGTGCGCTTCTGCGTTTTGAAATCCACGTACGCCAGACCAAAGCGCTGGCTAAAGCCTTCCGCCCACTCGAAATTATCCATCAAACTCCAGGCGTGGTAACCGCGAACGTCGGCACCATCGGCCATGGCCTGCGCCAGCGCCTGCAGATACTGACGATGGTATTCGATGCGGCGCGAATCATGAATCACGCCATTCGCGTCCGGACCATCGTTGTAAGCGCAGCCGCTCTCAGTAATCTCAATCACCGGCCGATTGTAGTCGTGAGTGATGCGCATGACCATGTCATAAAGCGCCTGTGGCCAAACTTCCCACCCCATATCTGTCTTCGGGCCCTGCTCGCCGCCCGCCATCTTCACCGGGAACAGCCATTGCTGCGCGTGGCTTAGTCGCTCGAACGCGCTCGGTGCGGACGCGATCATGCGATAGTAGAGGTTGATTCCGATGAAATCGAGCGGGGCTTTCATCTTTTCGAAATCGCCAGACTGGACGCCCATTACGGTGTCGGGAAGAAATGCGAGTGCATCGGGATAGCGGCTTTTGAGTGCTGGCTCAAGGAACCAGAGATTGGTCATTGCGTGGGCGCGTTCGGCGGCCAACTGATCTTCTTCGGAATTTGTCGCGGGCTCGCACGGTGACATACTGAAAGCCGTTCCAACGCGCGCCGACGGACGGACTGCCTTTACAGCTCGAAAGCCCTCGCCCTGCGCCAGGTTAACGGTATGGGAGGCGCGCAGAAAATCGACAAGGCTCTTGTGTCCTGGAGCGTGCCGGCCTTCAAGATAACCCAAATCGACAAATGCGGAAGGTTCGTTGAAGAGCATCCAATCGGAAACGCGGTCGCCCAAGTCCCGTGATATCAGCCCTACATAATCGGCGAAGCGAGAAGCAGTATCGCGATTTGGCCAGCCCCCGGCATCTTGCAAAGCCTGCGGCAAGTCCCAATGGTAGAGCGTGACCAGCGGCCGAATTTGCGCTTCCAGCAAGGAATCTACCACGCGGCTGTAATGATCAACGCCTTTCGAATTCGCAGGACCGGTTCCAGCGGGCTGAATGCGCGGCCACGAAATCGAAAAGCGGTAACTGTTCAAATTCATCGCGCGTAG
This sequence comes from uncultured Acidobacteriaceae bacterium, assembly GCA_963817305.1. Taxonomy (GTDB): domain Bacteria; phylum Acidobacteriota; class Terriglobia; order Terriglobales; family Acidobacteriaceae; genus Sulfotelmatobacter. Next base: position 465,677 of record CAWFOD010000004.1, read on the forward strand.
CAGAGCAATATCTTCTTCCCAGCGATGATAGGAATCGCAAGCCACATCCCCCGTGTCTCCATTGTTGATTTTGCCCGGGGTATGCGCAAAGCGGTCCCAGATCGATTCGCCCTTGCCGTCTTCCTTCCATGCGCCTTCGATCTGGTAGGCGGCGGTAGCCGCACCCCACAAAAAATTCTTGGGGAATGTGGTTTCCGAAGAAGCATCGAACCGCTTGGGGCGAGGACTAAAAATCGCGTTAGACGTCGAAGTGTGCGCCGCATTTGACGAGACGCTGCACCCCGAAAAAATCGCTCCTGGCAGCGCGGCTGCCACAGAGGTGGCAAGGACCGAGTGCATAAATTCGCGGCGTGTCTGGCGCAAAGTAAAAGGAGGCTCCTCAAGAAATACGCAACTGCGATCGATTAGTTATGCTTGATCAACTTACCGGTCTTCTGTCCCGTCAACGAGTTGTACAAAGTTTCCAGAAAAATATCCTCAGTGACGAAGTCTCCGGAGTATTTCTTCCACGGGTCAAGCAGCTTAGCCTGCTTCATTTGATCAAGAGTCTTGCCCTCTTTCAATGCTTGCTGCACCGCATCGCGAGTTCCTTTGAGCATAATGACATAGGCTCGCATGTCATCGAGAGTGGACACCGGCCCATGACCGGGAATGATCTTCACATCGGGCGGCACCTGCGCAATCACCTTCTCCACGCCGTCAATCATGCCATTGATGCTACCGCCGCTTTCTACGTCAATGAACGGGAAGCCATAGGTAACGAAATCGTCGCCCATGTGCACTACGTTCGACTTGGGAAAGAAGATGACCGAATCACCGTCGGTATGTCCCGCGGGGAAATAGAGTGCGCGAATGTCTTCGCCATTCAGATGAACCGTGACGTCATGGTCGAAGGTGATGATGGGCAACGCGTCGTGCGGCGCCGCCTTCATCTCCATGTGTATCGAGCCACCATTACCGCCGCCTCCGCCGCTCTCCAGGCGTTTCCGGACATTGTCTTGCGCAATGATGGGAGCCTGCTTTTGGAAGTATTCGTTGCCGCCGGTGTGATCCGGATGATAGTGCGTATTGATGATGAAACGCACCGGCTTGTCGGTGATTCCCTTCAGCGCTGCCTGAATCTTATCGGCCAATGGAGCGTACTGGTCATCCACGATAACGATGCCGTCGTCGCCCACTGACGCGCCGATATTGCCGCCGGCTCCCATCAAGATGTAAACGTTGCCCGCCACTTTTGAGACCTTCATCTGAACTTTGCTGAAGTCCTGATCCTGCGCCGCAGAGAAGGTGGCGAACAGACAGGCTGCAAATAGAATCGACCGTTGGCGCATGATAGTTGTCGTTTTCATTCTGGCCCCGTGGGCAGCCATTCTACCGCAACAGCCACTGGCCAATCGCCAGGAATCAGTGCCAGTCGTGCAACAGTTTCTCCAGAATGCCGGCGGCAACCATAAGCTCGGACAATTCGGTCCTCGTTAAGGCCGAAAGATGGTCCGCGAGATTTTGAATCCGCCGCTGGCGCCCCTGCTGCAGAAGCCGCTTGCCGTTGTTCGTAGCCCGAATCCGCTTGCGGCGCGCGTCGTGAGGATCGGCGGTTATTTCAATAAGACGGCTGCGCCTGAGGCCGGCGACGATCCGGCTCATGGTGGGAGGCTTCACCTGCTCTGCTGCCGCAAGTTCCCCAAACGTTTTCGGTCCGGAAAAAACCAGAACAGAAAGAGCAGAGAGTTGCGCAGGTCCAACACCGGAGGCTTCGTCCTGCTTGCGCACGCGGCGCAGCAAATGGATCGCCGCGGAATGAAGCTTATCGGCAACCGCAATGGTTTCCGGGTGCGAATCTACTTTTTTGTTCTCCTTGACTTTCTTCATCGAATATAGTTAGCTATGCTAACTAATATGGATGATGGAGGTCAACTGTGAGCGCAACTGCAGGCGGAAGGGGTATCGGAATCACTCACCTCGGCCAGATCGCCATTAACGCAAAAGATGTCGAACGCGCCGCGGCTTTCTACGAGAACATACTAGGCTTGAAGCTGCTCTTCAAGGCTCCGCCCGGCCTCGCATTCTTCGACTGCGGAGGAGTGCGGCTCATGTTGGATCGAGCTGAGAAGCCCGAATTCGATCATCCCAGCTCGGTTCTATATTTTTCCGTGCCCGATATTCAGTCCGCATATGCGAGGTTAAGAGAAAACGGAGTGCGCTTTGAGGACGAGCCGCACATGATCGCGAAAATGCCAACTCACGATTTGTGGATGACATTTTTCCGCGACTCCGAAGGAAATATGCTGGCCCTGATGAGTGAAGTTGCAAGATTGACCAGCTGATCACTTTCGTGCGCAGCGCGGCAGCGATTTCCATTGCCAATCCTCTGTTGGCGATTGAAAATGAGCGCGACGGGCCACTCCTTGAGGCAAGCGCCGCCATCTCTCTCCGCGTCGGGCTTTGGTACTCCGTGGCTTGCGTTGTGCGTGGCTTTCGGCTTGCATATCTTTGACGAAGCCGCTACCGGATTTCTAACGGTCTACAACCCAACCGTCAGCATTCTGCGCGCCCGTTGGGAGTGGTTTCCCTTGCCCACGTATGACTTCCGCGGATGGCTGAGTGGGCTCGTCGTGGCCTGGGTCTTGCTGCTTTGCCTGACTCCGGTTGCGGCGCGGGGAATGCAAGGCTTGCGGCCACTAGCCTGGATTTTTGCGGTTGTGATGTTTTTGAACGGCGTGGGTCATACTCTCTTCTCAATTCTGGGACGCACCGTATCGCCGGTAACATTCCCCAGGCCGGCGCCGGGATTCTATTCGTCTCCGTTCTTGTTCGCGGCTTCCCTGTGGCTGATGATAAGACTGCGCCGCACCGCGCGTGTAGATTTTCAATTGCCCACCAGCGACTAGGTTCATCTTGAACACCAGCGACGCGATGCTGCGCAGGCTGCTATCATCTTTTGCGGAGCTTTTTTGGAGTAACCGTATGGAAGAGATGGAAGACGAAGAAGCAATCCCTTATATTTCCGGCTCAGGAGAAGGACTTATGGAAGAAGGATCGAATTTGCATACCAGCGCCCGCCGCGATGAGGATATCGCGCTTGACCTGATGAAGTTTGTTGCAATGACCACAGGATACGGTAGAACCACCTCATCAGGGGTGGGCTTTCAAGGCACAGGCTCAGCGTCCAAGCCAGACGAATACGCCGCCCACTTGCTTGAGTTATACGGGAAGTGCAGGGCCGCGGTCGGAGGAAAGAAGTAAAGCACACCAGGCTCTGCTCTTTTCTTCGCTAACTGAAGTTACTCTTGGCTGACTGAATAACAGGCAGGCAACAAAAGACCGCGGCTAACCTGCCGCGGTCCTGGTATTTGGGTATTACAGCTCTTAGCGACGCCCTTTTTTTGCTTTTTTCTTCGCGGTTTTCTTGGCCACCTTTTTGGCTGGCTTCTTTTTCGCGACTTTTTTTGCGCTCTTCTTCTTTTTCTTTGCCGGTTTCGCAGGCGCTTTTTTCTTGGCAGGCGCTTTCTTGGCCGGCGCTTTCTTCTTGGCAGCCGGCTTCTTCGGACCGCCACCGCCGGGCGCGGCTGGCCTAGGTGCGGGTGGTGGCGGAGGAGGCGGAGCGGCCGGTTCGCTCATATCAGGTTCGGGAACTCCCGCTTCTTCTTCCTCCTCCTCTTCTTCTTCGAAATCCTCTTCGAGCGATTCGCTGTAGGCGCCGCTGTCGCCGAATTCTTCTTCGTCATCACGTCCGTAGAGTGTGGGATCGTAGAACGTCATTGCTCCTCCTGATCTTATTTTTGCCCCTTGCGAACAGATAATCACGCAAGGCGGCTGGAACGGGAAATTAAAAGACCACCAGAAACTCTGTGCTGGAACGGCGCGCGATTATAGCACGACGTTTGGTGCAGGCTGCAAGGACCAAGACTACAACATTGCTGATTTATCTGTTATCACAGTGTGCCAGCAAAAGAAAGAACAATTGGCTCCTTCCCGTAAAAGCCTTCAAAAAGCGAAAGCGGAGAGAGCGCGCTCTCCGCTTTACCTTCAAGAACGGACCAGTCTTTTCTAGGGCTGGGTAAAGGGCAATCCCGGTAGAGTTTCTGTGTGCTCAGACCTAACAGCACTTAGCAAGTCCGGATTTAGCCCCAGGGCTTTCAAAATTGTAGGCGCAATCTGACGAGTCTCGACCTGGTCATTGAACGTTGCCGCCTTGTACCTCGGATTGGAGACAATGAGCAAAACGTTGCGATCGTCATAGGCAAAGCCGCCATGTTCAGCCACTTTAGCCTTCCCGCCTGTGTAGATGACTCCGACGTTCGGGGCCACGATGATATCCGGCGTCCGGGAATCGGAAAGCGGATCGTTAAACTGCAGCGTAAGCGAAGGTCCGGCGAAAATCTCACCTTGCCCGAACAAGTCTTCGTGCGCCTGCAGGGTTGCTACTGCGCTTTCGGTCTGGCTTTGATCGGTCAGCCAAAGCAGCGAGACGTCATCCTCATCAGCTTGTGCCACCGGCAGGCCAGGTCCCACTCCTGAGGGTGAAAGGATCTGGGAAGGTGGTTCGTCCGAAGCATCGTCTGCCGGAATCCGCAGCACGCGCTTCGGGTCGATCGGTGATTGGCCGTGCTTGGCCGATACGATAATCAGCGTCGAGTCTAAAAGCCCTTGCTTCCTCAACTCCGAAACCATCTGACCAATCGCACCGTCTACGTATTGGATCTCGGCGAGCAAGGACTCGCTCGGCGTTCCCAGCGCGTCCGAATAGCCCCCGGTTAGGCTGAGCGAAGACTCCACCAGCTTTTGACCAACGCTTACGGTCTGAAAGTTCATGCCAAACAGCGTGGGCACAGGTGCGCTGGCGCTGCCGTCGTGCGTCTTGCCATCGATCCAATTCAGCACTGCCTGAACTTTGAACTGGTCGTAGCAGCGGATATTCTGGAAACTATCGGTCCAGGCGTTGGTTGGTTTCGCAGCGCCTGGGTCCGGAAGCGGATTGCATCCTTCAACGCTCGGGATCGGCACTGGAATCGAGTTAATCTCCGGCGACCACAAGTCGATCACGCCATTTCCACTTGGCCCATTGGTAAAGTCGTAGGATGGATGTTTGTCCGACCAAGCCGTGTAACCGCCCGAGTTCCTTACCACGTTGAAGATTGTGTTGTCCCGGATGTAGCTGTGTGGATACACGGGGGCGCAGCCGTTCTTTGGATCGCGCGGGAGGTAGTCCGGGTTGATGCCATTGATTCCGGAGCTGCCATTTGGCCTGCCGGAATCAAGCTTCAAATAGTTGTAATCAATCTCTTCGTCGAATCCAACCTGTGTGCCAATTACGCTGGGGCAAAGCTTGGGGCCGCCGACGATGCCGTAAGGCGTGGTCTTCGCCGGAGGTGAGAGAGCGCGGTCATAGCTGACGTCGTAGAAAATTCCCGCCGAACGTGGAGTTCCGCCGGTGATTTGTGCGGTCAGCCCGGGGAAGGAATCAGATGGTTTGGGAGTCAAAGCTTGCAGGTAATGCACGCCGGTGGCTGAAAGCGCAGCCAGGTGAGGGCAGTAAGTGTCATTTCCTGAACTGGGAACGCCTTTGCTGCAATTGGCGAAGTCGAGAGAATGCATGCCATCGATGCTGATAAGAAGCACATGCTCGATCTTGCCGCTGGCCGCTTGGGCGAATGCCCCCGAGGCCGCAAGTAACAGAGTGAGTAGAGGCACGCCGACGCGGAGTCTGCGAGTGAAATTCATATCTTTCTCCTGGAAGGGTTTACGAAACGTAGAGAAGAATTAGCAGAGCAAAATGAACGGCAGCTGAACAGGATGTAAATGCCTGGTTAAAAAGCCGTAAGCGAAGTCTTAACGGGCGGGTTCGACGACCAGAATCATACCGGGCCGAAGAGTGGCGACATTCTGGTTGTTGCGCTTGAGGGCAGCCACTGTAGTTTTGTACGTGGTAGCGATCGAGTAGAGGGTTTCGCCGGACTTCACTTTGTGGCGCAGCACGCTGGCTTGCTCTGCGGAATCTTCATCCGAAGCTATCGCGGATTTAGCCGGGCCAGTCTTGGCTGAAGCGGTGTGAGCCTTGGAGGAACGCTTGCTCGGGGCGGCCGAGGCCAGTTCGCCACCAGGGGAAACGGGCAGGTGCAATGCGAGCACGGTTCGCCCATGCAGACTGTCGCCGCGTAGGCCGTTCCAGCGCCGAAGCATCCGCGCCGAAACCCCAAAATTCTCCGCAACTGTTTCCACTGTATCGCCCCTGCGGACCTTGTAGCGTGTGATCCGGCGAGCATACGTCGCCGTGTCGCTGACGTGCTTGCCGGGCGTGACAGGAATAATCAGCTTGGCCTCGGTCTGAAGCTCTGAGCCGTCGAGGTGGTTGGCTTCTTTGATCGACTTGGGCGTAGTCCGGTAGGTTCGCGCCAGCGATGCCAGAGTGTCTCCGGAATGCACCGTAGGATAGCGCCACCATACGCGCATGCCGGTAGGAATCGAGGCGATGGTTGTCTGATACTGTGTCTTCGTCCCCGCAGGCAAGTGAAGCTCGAAGGTCCCGTCCCTGGGCGTGCTCAGCCGCAGCAGGCTCGGATTTAATTGCTGCAACTGAGCCAGAGTGGCATCCACGCAGTCGGCGACAAGCCGCAAATCCACCGGATAATTGATGGTGACGGAATCGAACGCCGCGGGCTCATCCATCGACACGTCATCAAAACCATAATGCGACAAGTTCTTGGTCATGATGGTCACGGCCAAGATGATGGGAACGTAATTCCGCGTTTCCTTAGGAAGAACGTTGCGCCGGTAAAGCTCCCAGAAGTCGGCGTATCCAGTACGCTTCACGGCCGCCTGCACGGTGCCCGGACCGGAGTTGTAAGCCGCCATGGCCAGATACCAGTCGCCAAACTGAGCATAAAGATCTTTCAGGTGACGGGCGGCGGCGCGAGTAGACTTCTCGGGATCCTGACGATCATCCACCCACATGCTGCGCTGTAGGCCATAACCACGCGCGCGGCTACCCATGAATTGCCAAATGCCGCGAGCGCCGGCGCGGGAGACCGCTGTCGGCTGGAATCCGGATTCGGCCTGCGCCAAATAAATCAAGTCTTGCGGAACGCCTTCTTGTTTAAGAATTCGTACCATCATGTCGTGATAGCGGCCAGAGCGAGCAAACGCGCGCTCGAATGTTCCGCGTCCACGATTGGAAAAATAGCTGATATATCCCGCGACCTGGTCGGTCATCATGAGGGGCAGGTCGGAGTGAGTGGATTTGATCTCCGCCTGAGCCTTTGCTCGAATGCTGGCATCGGCGGATGGAGTGATGCCATTGGTTTCGTCGATGGGCGCCGGTTCCGATTTTTCGGCTTCGGAGTCAGCAGTCGACTCACTCAGATTCAGCTGATTCACGCCTTCCGAAATCCGGTCAAATTCCTTTTGCAACCGTTCATCGGAGCGTATATCCAACTTGCTTTCGAGCAGAGCATTGAAAGCATTGTCAAAATCTTCTTTGGCTGCATCCGCCTGACCCGCTTGATACTTCGCTAAGCCGGCTTGATATTCGTTTTCAACGGTGGCAACCAGGTCCGCTACCGGATCAGAAACAGGCTTCGGGCTCGAAGCTTCGGAGTTGGCTGCGCTGGCTGCCGAGAGATCTTGCGTCACGTCCTGCTTAGCTTGCGAAGCCTCTGCTCCGGCTTGAGGAGCAACTGCAGCGGGCGACGCGTTTGCGCTGACGGGCGGAGGCGGCGTGCCGGGCGGCGCAACGGATACGGGCTTCTGGGCCGTCTGACAGGACGATCCCGCCAGGGCCACTACCGCCAGCACCGCGATCCGCATTTGGAGTTTTGCAACTCTCATAGTTCTCTAGAAGATACGGATTTCCTTGCTGTCGATGACCCGTGGATTCTATCAAAAATCGTACCTTGCGGTCGTGCTCGGGTCAACGCCGAAAAAGAACCGCGTCGGTTACTTTCGACACCGCTCCCCATGGTTACCCGGTTCACCCATATTCAGACGAAGGAAGCCAGCTAAAGGTTTGAAAAGGATTCCCGGCAGCAATTGTTCCACCTCTTCCCGGCCAGCCGCGAGCCTCAGACGCGCCAGTAATCCGGTCGCCAATTCTGGATTGCTTTCTTTATGTCCGCTCGGGACAGCTTTTCCGAGAGAGCCCGCCCGGCCAGGCCCGGGACTTCCGCATCGGAGGCGAAACGCAAAGCAATCAGCTGCTCCTCCGTCAACTCAGGAATACGCGAGCGCAAAGGCTCAGAGCACAAGGCCGTCAGGCGCAACCGCTCTTCGAGGCGAATGACGCGGTCTTGCACTTTGAGTGCGTAAAGGCGAATCTTGAAGATCGCAATTAACGCCGCTACCGAGATCACGAAAAATGACGCCGAGTGGATGCTGGGATGCCACAGAAAGTGAATGGTCCCACCGATGGCGGCAAGGATGAAGACCGGCCCCACGACAAAGTGAAAAAGCGGATCAAATTTGGCGTGGTTTGCCAGGTTCTGTGGCTTCTTTTCAGCCATGACGAAAAGCTCCTTAGAAGGACGGGCAAGTGTAGCAGAAGCCGAGCCCTCATTTTGTCAGATCGCAGTCTTGATCACTTTTGAAATCGTCGTCGATCTTCTACTTGAGCTGCCGACGGGCAAGTCACGAAATGGTATCCTTTGGGCTGCGAAACGAATCGAAGGCAAGCATGAAAGCTATCCAGGTTAAGCAAGTGGGTGGACCGGAAGTAATGGAACTGGTGGATCTTCCAGTTCCGCAGCCAAAAGCGAACGAGGCAGTGGTAAAGCTGTCCGCCTCCGGCGTCAATTTCATCGACGTTTACTTTCGCGAAGGCCGCTACAAGACCGCTCTTCCCTTCGCCCCGGGACAGGAGGGCGCCGGCGTAGTGTCGGAGATCGGCGCGGAGGTGAAATCACTCAAAGTGGGAGATCGTGTGGCTTGGTGTGGCGTGCAAGGGTCCTATGCGGAATCTGCGGCGGTGCCAGCCGACCGTCTGGTTCCAGTTCCCCACGCCGTGAGTGATCAGCAGGCCGCTGCTGCCATGCTTCAGGGGATGACAGCGCACTATTTATCGCATGATGCTTATCCGTTGAAGCAAGGCGAAACCGCGCTGATTCACGCTGCGGCTGGCGGCGTGGGTCTTCTTCTCGTGCAGATGGCGCACAACATCGGCGCACGCGTGATCGCTACCGTGTCTACGGAGGAAAAGGCCACACTGGCGCGCGCTGCGGGCGCCCATGAAGTCATACTGTACTCGCAGTCCGACTTCGAAGCAGAGACTAAACGGCTGACAGGTGGCAAAGGAGTGGACGTTGTCTATGATTCCGTTGGAAAGACTACCTTTGAGAAGGGACTGAACGTCCTGCGTCCGCGGGGGATGATGGTTCTGTTCGGAGGTTCGAGCGGACCCGTGCCACCATTCGATCTCATTTTGCTGTCGCAGAAGGGATCGCTATACGTAACCCGGCCAAGCCTTGCCAATTACATTGCGACGCGGGACGAATATGTGGCACGGTCGGGAGCCGTATTTGACATGATCGGAAGCGGAAAGCTCAAACTGCGTATCGGGCATAGTTACCCGCTGGCGGAAGCGCAGCGCGCTCATCGAGATCTGGAAGGCCGTAAGACGACCGGGAAACTGCTGCTGATGCCGTAATTCCGGGCAATGTTTCTCAATCAAAGTTTTCGCGTAGCTCCGGCATCTTGCCGGCTGCCCCAAGGGCGTCCCGCCTCGGCTCGAGAAAGATGCCCTCGAACGAACAGCGCTACTTAAGGAAAAAATGAAAGCAATCCGCGTGCAGAAGACGGGTGGACCCGAGGTAATGGAGTTGACGGAGGTTCCGGCGCCGCAGCCAAAACCCACCGAAGCAGTGGTGAAGGTCTCCGTTGCAGGTGTGAACTCGATCGATGGCTACTTCCGTGACGGCAGATTCCGCACGCCGTTGCCCTTTATCCCAGGACAAGAGGGCGCGGGCGTGGTCACAGCGGTTGGTTCACAGGCCAAGACTGTGAAAGTTGGGGATCGCGTGGCCTGGAGCGGAGTGCTAGGCTCCTACGCCGAGTTCGTGGTGTCGCCCGAAGAGCATCTCGTGCCCGTGCCTGCCGCCGTGAGCGATGAGCACGCTGCCGCGTCGATGGTTCACGGCCTGACAGCTCACTATCTGGTGAATGATGCGCACAAGTTAAAAGCGGGCGAGACTGCGTTGGTCCACGCGGCGGCGGGTGGAGTCGGGCTTCTGCTGGTGCAAATGGCGCGCGCGATCGGGGCGCGGGTAATCGGCACTGCCTCGAGCGAGGAGAAGGCCAAATTGGCGCGCGAGGCCGGAGCCGACTCAGTAATCGTCTTTACTAAACAGGATTTTGAAACCGAAGTAAAGCACCTGACAGACGGCAAGGGCGTCGAAGTCGTCTACGACGGAGTGGGCAAAGCAACCTTCGACAAGAACCTGAATGTCATGCGTCTCCGCGGAATGCTCGTGCTTTACGGCATGTCCAGTGGACCGGTACTGCCCGTGGATCCGGCAAGGCTCTCGGAAAAAGGATCCCTCTACATGGCTCGCACCACGCTGGCGCACTTCACTGCCACTCGCGAGGAACTGCTGGCCCGCACCAGCGCTCTGTTCGGCATGATCGCAGAGGGCAAACTCAAACTGCGCATTGCGAAGACCTATCCCCTGGCAGATGCGCCCCAGGCGCACCGGGACATGGAAGCCCGCAAGATCGCGGGTAAGTTGTTACTGATCCCGTGAGAGTCAGACGATGCGCAGTTTGGGGAAGTCCTGACTGTAGCGCTTGGCATCCAGAGTCATAAACCTATCGGCTTTCAACAGCGCATGTGCCGCGATGACGAAGTCCGCAAGCAAACGTTTTGGCGAACCTCCGCCGGAGCGGCGCCGGCGAAAGGCATAAGCCGCAAAGCGTTCTGCGGCAAGCAGCCAGACGTCTTCCTCGAGGTCAAAATCAATGGCGATAGCCATCTCCGCAAGCGCTTTCCGAACTAGCTGGACGTTGAGGCTCGGGATTGCGGATAACTCAACGACGACCGGAGCGCTTACCACCAGCGCTCCCTCTGCGTGAACTTTTGACAACTGAGCGGCAACCGTGGGCGCCGACGGTGCTCCCGTCCAAATCGTGGATAGAATGTTCGTGTCGAGCGCCGTCCTCATTCGTAGTCTTTATCGCTTCGCATGTCGTCAATCCAGGCTTTGATCTCCTGTTCCCCTCCGGGAAACGGATCTGCGATTCCGATGTACTTTTCGAAGGGGTTGACCTCTGAACGGAGCGGGTCGGATCACGGTGCGATTTTCCTCCATCACAAACTCGACCCGGTCGCCAGTTCCAGCCCCAGCCGTTTCCGAATTTCTTGCGGAACCGTCAGCTGACCTTTACTTGTAATTGTGCTGAATTGCTCATCTTTACCAATCACTCTTTACTGTAAGGATAGCACTTCTTTACCATCCTGGAAACAATAGGCAAATCTATCTTTAGCGCGAGTAGCCTTTCGCACGTATCCCGGCACCGATTGTTGGCAATCCATCCGCGAGTCATCAATCGGCGTCCCCGCAACCATCTTCAGCGGAACAACCCCCGCCCATGTCGGAAAGGAATAGTCCGCCTCGTCATCAACAACGGGCCCACTGCGAACCTTGGCTGAGAACTCTTCAATTGGCAGCCGCAGCACGGATGTCGCCTTGAGCTCTCGCTCATTCGGTTGGCGCGAGTCGGCCCAGCGGCCGGGAATGATGTGTTCCGAAAGCAGACGCAAGGCCTCGATCTTCTCTTTCGGATCATCCACCAGCGTAGCTTTACCCAGGATCACGACCGACCTGTAATTCATCGAGTGATTGAAAATAGACCGCGCGAGCACAAGCCCATCGAGCAACGTGACTGTTACACAGACCGGGACACTCTCCTTCAACTGCCGCAACATACGGCTGGCGGCCGAGCCGTGAATATAAAGGCTGTCGTCTTTGCGTCCGTACGACGTCGGAATCACAAAAGGCTGGCCGTCTACGACAAACCCAACGTGGCACAGAAAACCTTCGTCGAGGATGCGGTACGCGGCTTCACGATCATAAACAGCACGATCCGCTTCACGGACCAGACGGGTCCGCGGCGTAGGAACATAGGGCTGGGACATGGAAGAAGGAACTCCGGGCAAGCGCCAAGGATGGGTGAAGAGAAAGTGTAACACCAGCCTTCGGCTGCGGGCTGTGGCCCGACTAAAGAATCGGAACCGCTCGCGCGCCGAACTCAGAAGCGTCAGCTCACCGTGGACCGACTACCAGTACACCTTCACCGCAAACTGAAACTGCCGAGGGTCGTAAGCGGCAGTTGCCTGTCCCGCATTCGTAAAGAGCGGGCTGACTGCGGCCACATTGTAACGGTTGGCTATATTAAACATGTCGGCAATCCATTCAGTGTTAAAGCGCTCGCCGAAGTAAATTCGTTTGGCAATGCGCAGGTCATCGAAGACGGTCCAGGGCTGAACTCCGGCATTGCGGCCGAGATTGCCATCCAGCGAAAGCAGAGTCCCATTGAAATCCGCACCGCAAGGTTCTTGAAAAACTCCAGTCGGCGAATACTTCGAGGAAACTGCCGGATAGCCAAGCGCCGTACAGGCTGGATTGACAAAGGTGTTCGGTCTCCCCGTGAGTGAAGATAACTGCAGGTTGTCATCGTTGCCGGTAATGATGTTGAACGGTCTTCCGGAATCGAACTCAACCAGCGGAGCTACCGTCCAATTACTGAAAAACTTGCTGGTAAAGCCACTGCCACCCAGCTTGCCCGACTGGTAGACACCGCTGAATACAAAGCGGTGGCGCTGATCGAAAAGAGAACTCGCGCGATCCAGAGCGGGGTAGTAACTATCCTGCGGCGTAAGTGTCGCCTGCAGATCGGTCGAGTCGTCAATCGTGTGCGACCAGGTGTAGGAGGCAACCAGCTCATAGTGCCGGTTGAAGCGCTTGCGGAGATTAGCCGTCAGCCCATGGTAGACAGAGCTGCCATTGGAGTAGTTGGCATCCATGTCACCGAACGGAATGCAGTTCGCAAGGGTCGTAGGATCGCAGTTGGCGTTGAAACCCTGAGTGGTCAACCCTTGCAGGATGGTCTGCGCCAAACCCACGCACGCGGCTCCGCCACTGGCAAGATAGGCGCCAGCAATCGATGGATTCAAACCAGAGGGCCGGAAGAAATTCATGAGAGAGGAATCGACGTACGGTTTTCCCGCAGGACTGACACCGCATCCGCTCACAGTAAATGGGCTAGCTGGGGTTTGGCCGGCGGCGAGTGCCGTTTCATAGTTCGTGAGCATTAAATCGCCGCGAATCGTGTTCGCATTAATCGGGCGGTTCAGATGCCGTCCGCCGTTAAAGTTGTAGCCGAGATTGAAGGCATAGCCACCCCCCAGATCCTTCTCGATGCTGAAGTTAGCTTGCTGTGAATACGCGTAAACAAAGTTCTTGGCCTGAGGGTAGCCGAACGGCTGAAAGGCCAGCGGCAGGAACGTTGATGGATTTAAATAGTTCTGGTTCAGGAAAATGGAATTCGGCTGAAACGAATTGAACTGTTGCTGATTCGGCAGGTAGCCAAGGTTGGCATTCGCCGCAGGCGACAATGACGGCGCGCATTGCGGTTGCCCCTGTAGTCCTTGAAAGATCGGGAACGCATTTAAATTCGCCGGATTTCCCGCGCCGGTGCAAAACCCCGTGCCAGCGAAAACGAGTTGGCCGCTCGTCGATCCGTCCGAAGCATCGCCCAGGAAATAAAGTCCCAACAGAGGATGGTCATAGAACAATCCATAGGACGCTCGAATCACAGTCTTGCCATCGCCCTTCGGATCCCAGGCAATTCCGATGCGTGGTGCGATGTTGTTGGTGTCGGTCTGAATTCCTTTTTGCAATCCGAGATAGTTGTAGCCCGCTAAAGCAAGCGCGGTCGGAGATTTGAACTGTGGCGGAAACTCGATGTCATAACGGACACCATAGTTCAAAGTGAAGTTGGGACGAACCCTCCACGAATCCTGCCAGAACACGCCCAACGGCTTGTTGGGAAACGAATCTCGCGGGTTCCCGATTCCCTGAATGAAGTCCGAAGGCAAGCCCGCCCCATAGGCCTGCACAGGATTCAGCATGGGAAATGGCGACGGGAAAGCTGCGATAGAGCCCACATCATAAACCCCGCCGTAGTTCACGGTAAAAGTGGCAGAGGTGGGAATGTAATTGAAATCCACTCCGAACTTGGTGTCGTGACGGCCAATCGTCCAGGAAAAATTATCAGTGAACTGGTAGCGTTGCTCCACGCGCTGGATGTAGGAGTACGGTTCGCGTCCGAAATAAGCAAATCCCGGAATGTTTACCGCCGGATCCGATCCGCCGGGAATCGCCGTGTTGTAAAAATAGGAGAGACCACGCCGTGCGTATTGAAAACGGAACTCATTTACTTTGTTATTTCCAATCGTCCAGGTTTCCTGCGCTACGCCAGCAACGTCACGGTACGTCTGCTCTGAGGTTCGAGAATAGGCGTTCTGGCCAAATGGTTGATCCTGACCGCTGACTTCAATGCCTGTGACTGTGCTGGGACTTACGTTCGCGCGCAGCATCAGACGATGATTCGTACTGATGTTGTGATCGATGCGCAACGAATAGAGACTCGTTCCCTCAAACACGGGGAAATTCCCGGACTGCGATCCCAACGTTTGATAGGAAGCCGGAACAAAACAGGGAGGCGCCGAGCAACTCGTGGCAAAGCCGCTGATGCCGGGGAATCCCGTAAGTCCGGTCGGCCATACTCCATTCAACGCCATCCCAGACGATGCCCCAATGAGGAATTCGTATTGCGGCACGCTTGGAGCAATTGCTCCAAACGCTGCAGGGTTGGTTGCGGCGAGTTGCGCCAGCCCCGGCCCCAGGAACGCCGCCTGGGCGCCAGTCACCTGGATGTTTCCGAAAGGAACCGGAATCAACCCTCCGGCAGTCGTGGATGTGTCGAAATTCTGGAGTTGGTAATACGACAGATTGTTCGCCGCACCAATATCAGAGAACCCCGTCTCATGCCGCCGCGTCCCTTCATAGGAAAAATAAAAATACGTTTTGTCCTTCTTGATTGGGCCGCCGAAAGCGATTCCGGGTTGCACCCGGGTATAAGCAGGATTCGGAACTGTGCTGAACGGGTTCACGGCCTGGAAGCTTCGGTTGCGTACAAAGGCATAAACGTCCCCGTGAAATTCGTTCGATCCAGAACGCGTGATGATATTCACAACACCACCCGAGGCGCGTCCGTACTCGGGCGCATAGTTGTTGGTGATGATCTGGAACTCTTGCACATCCTCCTGAGAAACCGTGGAGCGGACTCCATTCGTGGCATTATCGGTGGCATCGGCGCCATCCACGTTCACCAGGTTGGCGCGGGCACGCTGCCCGTTCATGTTCAATCCGGAGGTGGGCGCCGCACCCGTGTTCGGCGCGTTGTCCCGCTCCACCTGGGAATCCGTCAACGTGAAGTCGATGTAGTTGCGGCCATTGATTGGAAGATTATCGATCCGGCGCTGCCCGATCGTGTCCGTTGCCGAGGTGCGTGAAGTTTCGATGAGCTCCGCTTGCGAAGTAACCTCCACCACTTCCTTGCCGGTAGCGACCGCCAGCGAAATAGGAAGCTCCACTACTCCGCCCACTGTAATGCTCACATCCTTAGCCTCAGCTTTGGCGAACCCGGGCGCCTCTACCGTTGCTGTGTAAACACCAGGCGGTAACTGCCGAACAACATAGTTACCCAGTCCATTGCCGGTCGCAGTGCGCGCCAGACCCTTGGCAATGTCGCTTACCGTGACTGTCGCATTGCTGACCCCGTTGCCCTTCGCATCTTTTACGGTTATCTGCAGGTCTCCGGTGGCCGCACCACCTTGACCGAAAGCGCCCGACCAAACCAATACAACAAACATAGAGACAAAAAAGAATTTCATGCTGCGGAACGCGACAATGCGGGTCATAGAGTCTCCTTGCCTCCGACACCTTAACCGTGCCGGGCGAAACAACTCCAATTGCAGCTGCTTGATTGCGAACAAGATTTCTGTGAAGGGACAGGTTCCGCTGGTTTTTACACCAGAAGGGGTATCGAAAACAAGGCATGAATATCGGAAGGTAGTGCGCAAGTAACCCCGGCAGTCACGCGAAGTCCGCTATAGCTGCATGAAGCTCGCAGGTTTGTGATTGAGATCACAAATGTGCGGTCAGATTCGTGCTGAAAGGCGAACGGCGGTGCGAGGGTTCTGCAAGCGGCCCAGCAGCATGGCTGACCCACTTACTTGCTCATAGCGCTCCACTACGCGCACAGCGGCGAAGTTGGAGCTTGGCAATGCCAAAGCCACATAAATCCGAGCCAGAGCCAAGGAGGTATTGCGACGAAGCAGGAGCGCATCCTCTACCAGTTGCCGCGCGGCTTGGGCTACTTTTGGATCGCCGCTGGCCAATGCAGCTTCGCCTATGCTTACCAATGCGCCGGCATTCTCTCCCGCGATTTGGACGTAGGCCGCCATGGCCCGTAAGCGCGCGCGCCGCACTTGGCGGAACTGTGCGCGCAGGCAACCTGCGCCTCAGATACTGATCCTCCGCTGGGTTGATCAGATTGCGGAATGCCTCCACGTCGAGCGAACGAATCGCTGTCGCCGAACTGAGGCTTCGCTTAGCCTGCAGGCTTCGGGACACAGCCAGGCGCACAATCACGCCCAACGCAATTACGGCAGCGACAACGAGAATGATGGCCAGATTCATGGTTGGAGTAAACGCTCCAGTTCCCGGTTCCAAATGTCGAGGTCATGCTCAGGCAAAAGAACCGCAGACGTAGTGGCATTCTTCTGGGGGACAAGGAGGTAGTAGCACCAAATCAGGACGCAGACGTGGTAGGTGGCCATGTTAAGGAAATCCAGAAGATAACTCTTCTGGCCAAAGAGCCAATCGGTCATAAGAGCCCAATGAGCGAGGAAGACGGTAGCGGAAACGCCGAAACCGAATATGATCCCGAAAACAGACCGTTCCCATGTCAAATGAAAGTGTGCGGCGAAAAGGAATAGAAAAAGAATCAGCCCACACTGCACTACGCTCACACTTCGGCCCAGCACGCGGGTTGCGGAGATGAGCCAGAACGTCGAGGGATTCGAAAAGGCGGCGATGATCGTGGCTGTAAATACGAGAACGATGCCAACGCCGCTAATCAGAACTTTCGCCATTCTACCCAGCGAAGGGTAGCGACGGAGAAGGTGAGTGAAAACCTCACCAATGACAACGAATTTTATGAATGCCTCAACTACCAGAAAAGCAAACGAACTTCTCCAATAGGTCGCAGCTGAAGCCGACGGGCTGACATCCACTACATAAGTGAATACCCCCCCTGCGGCCTCAATAATAACGTAGCAAAAGAAGGCGGGAAACTCCCTGTGTAAATCCCCGCCTCCACATCTCAAGAGCAAGAAGAGCGAGAAATACACAGGGCGCCACCCACAAGTAATGCCACAAGAATGAATGGGGCTGCAACATGACGTAACTCGTCACTGTAGCGCGGCCGGCGCCCCACGGCAACATAGTTGTCGGCCTGTTCGTTTTTTGTAACGACCCGTCGAGAACTACGGCTTGCAGGCCTGAGAACCAGAACAGGTGCCTCCGTTACCGGTTCCTCCATCGGCCCGAGCCACGGTTGGAACTACGAGTGTATTGAGGAAGAGAACTGCTGCTGCGACGATAAGTAGTGTGCGTTTCACGATGGGGTTTCTCCTTGTATTAGAAAATCGAGCGTGATACTTTCATGGCTTGTGCTCCGCTGAAAAGAGCACTGTGGAGCGCGAGTTGTTCGGAATTCGTAACACGCGCATCAACCTGAAATGACGCTGAAATCAGCTCTGCAAGATCTGCGCGAGACTACGCTGGCAGCCGTCGCCGGACTGCTTGCGAGATTGTCCTATTTAGGTTCTTTGCGGCGTCAGGAGGGTGGTTACAGGCATTGGGGTCTGTCGCTGACTTACGGCGACGAGTCGTCCGAGCGCGCTCTTAAAACGGCTCACACAGAAGTGTTATCGAAAGTATTGCGAACACCAATCCCGGAGTTGGAGGCAGACTTACGCGAATCGAGCCAGACTGGCTCTAAAAGCTCAACCGGATACATCGAAGACATGCAGCAGCAGTTCACTCAACTGCTTCCTTCACCGCAAGACAAAGCTTCCGCCAGCCATCTTAATTCAGTGCTGGTTGCGCTTTCGGCGCTGGAGAAGAACCGTAAGCCTGCCACTCCGTCAGCTTCATAGCAACCCCTACAACCTGTCCAATAATCTCCGCTTCCTGCGGATGGCGCAGGACTCGAACCTGTACCGGCGAGAGCGGATGCGGCTGCAGGATCAGATCATCTTTTCGCATGCTGCACCAGCAGCAGGTATGCCCATCGCGAGTTTCCACAAAATAAATTGGGCGCTCGTATTCCGACCGCCAGGTCCCCTCGGCCACCTTATTCTTCTCTTCATCGATCTGGATGAAGCTGCCCGGCGGAAGGATGGGATACATGGTGAAATCCTGATTGCCAATGTAGCCGTAGGTAAAATCGCTGTGCGCGAATTGCGCCAGATAGGACAGCGGCACCAGACCCCACTGTTCCACCATGCGCCCTAGATTGGAGGTGCGATGCTCATCAAAGGCAGGATCCATGCGGATCGGCACTTGCACTGACGACAGCGCCGACAGGGCCTCGGAGACATGCGAACGCGGCGGGGCAATCATGCCGAGATCCGCCGCCATATTGCTCAGGTCCACGCCGTACCAGGCCAGTAATTCACGCAAATCCCGGCGGTAGATTACAGCCAGCGTATAGAGACGAAAAATACTCGGTAATACACCTTTGGTCTCAATATCGGACAAACGGCTGGGCGGAATTGAAAACTCTTCGTTGCGATATTTTTCAGCCATGCGTGCACTGGACATCTCGATGTCGCGCATGGTCAAGCCGAGCTTCTCGCGAAGAGTACGAAGGCTCTTACCGGCCGGGAGCATAGGATGCCTCCATAAAAGTCTGGGAGATCACTAAAGTGTCCGCAATCATAGCAGGGAGCTGAGTCGAGTGTCATGATTTTACGAATAAAATTTAAGGTTCTGCATTTTGTTACGATTTCCGAACAAGCCCGTCCCCGCGTCCTGCCTAGCGAATTCGCTACTGCCCCTCAGACCTCGGCATTCCTTCGCAGGCTAGTTTAGGTTTAGATGGTGCGGACTTTGTTCGTTTTTCGTAACAAGGAGTGGCCAGGATTGCAAAATCGTCATTTTCTTTGGCTCCTGGTCGGATTCTGCCATGACATTTGTCACGCCGATTTCGTGATGAACGGCACTGGTGCCTCCGTGGCATCTCCACGATGATGCAGTTACCGGGACAGAACACAGTCTCGACAAGCGTGGTGCCGCGGAGATACCAACATGATTGCAACTATCGAAGAAACACAAAGCAAGCAGCATACAAATCCGTCCGTGGTTGCCAGTCTGGAAGGTGTCAGCAGAAATTATGGGGAAGTGCGTGCCCTGCGGAATGTGAACTTCAGCGTGCGCGCGGGCGAAGTGGTCGCACTCTTAGGCCCGAACGGAGCGGGCAAGACAACAGCGGTAAAGCTGTTGCTCGGTCTTCTGCCCCCTGACTCCGGCGACGTTCGCGTCTTCGGCGGAAATCCTACGAATCCCGTAAATCGCACGCGCACCGGAGCCATGCTGCAAGTCGGCAAAGTTCCGGAGACTCTTCGGGTGCGCGAGCACATCGATTTATTTTCCTGCTATTACCCGCAGCCGCTCCCTTTCCAAGAGGTGCTAAAGGCGGCCGGTCTGGAGAAACTGAGCAACCGAAAGTTCGGCGATCTTTCCGGAGGCCAGCGGCAACGCACTCTGTTCGCCTTGGCCATCTGCGGCAATCCCGACCTCTTATTTCTGGATGAACCCACCGTCGGGCTCGATGTGGAGGCTCGGCGCACGCTCTGGGAAGAAATTCGCCGCCTGGTCGGACGCGGAAAAACTGTTCTGCTCACCACCCACTATCTGGAAGAAGCCGACGCTCTTGCCGATCGGATTGCTGTGATTCATCAGGGAGAGATCATTGCCGAAGGTACGCCCGGAGAAATCAAGGCGCAAACCAGCGGCAAGCGCATCCGTTGCATCACCGCGTTAAGCGTAACCGCATTGCTTCAAATTCCAGGCGTGACCGATGTCAAGTTCGATCGCGAGGCAGTCGAGATCCACACCGGATCGGCCGAATCGGTCATTCGTACATTACTGACTCGCGATCCGTCGCTCTCCGGATTGGAAATCAGCAGCGCCGGATTGGAAGAAGCCTTCCTGTCGCTGACTCGGGACAACGGTAAGAACGAATAACCCAAACTGAATTCGCAACTTTTTTATAAGCACGGATAGCAGAGACAAGCGAGGACACGACCATGAGCACTACTGCAACGACACTCAGCAACAGTCAGATCGCGCGCTCTCCGGGCCACACTGCCACTATTTACTTGAAAGAAGCAAAGTATGAGTTCCTCAAGAACTTGCGCCTTCGCGTCTACACGATTTCGGTGATCACTTTTCCGCTGATGTTTTACGTACTCTTCGGTTTGGTTTTGAATGCGAAAGAAATGATCGGCGGTACCGGTGTCCCTACATATCTGATCGCGACCTACGGCACGTTCGGAGTGATGGGAGCCTCGCTGTTCGGCACCGCTTCCGGCCTCGCCTCCGACCGCGGCCTGGGATGGCTACAGGTGAAGCGCGCCAGTCCCATGCCGCCGTTCGCTTACTTCGCCGCTAAGGTTGTCCTCAGCATGATCTTCAGCGCGGTTGTAGTTTCACTGCTGCTGCTACTGGGGGTTCTCTTCGGCGGCGTTCGTTTGCCGTTCGCTGAAACCGCCAAGCTGCTCGGAACACTGGTGGCAGGATCGCTTCCGTTTTCCGCCATGGGACTTGCCATCGGCTACTTCGCCGGACCAAACTCCGCACCCGCCGCCATCAATCTGATTTATTTACCACTCTCGTTCTGCAGCGGCTTGTGGGTGCCTTACATGTTTCTGCCTAAACTTGTGCGTCAGATTGCATTGGCGCTACCGCCTTATCACTTGTCGCAACTCGCGCTGGGAGTTGTCGGCGCAGGAAGGCACGAGCCGGCATCCACGCATTGGGAGGTCTTATTAGCCTTCACTTTGATCTGCCTCGGTGTCGCGCGCATCGGCTTCCAGCGCGATCAGGGGAAACTCTACGGGTAGAAGGTGAATTGGGGAAATCAAATAGTAAGGACGCATATGAGCACCGACGCGAAAAGAAAATACGGATCGACCATCGCGCTGATAACTCTGGGTATATTGGCCGTGTATGGCGGCCCGCCCTGGCTTGTGCTGCTGATTCCAGCTGCCGTACTGATCTGGCATGCGACTACCAGAGAGCACTTCAAGAGGACCGGAACTGACGTAGGATAGTCGAGGAAGTAATGACTCAATGAGACTTCTCCCCAAAGACAGCGAGTACACGTGGGCAATCTACTCCGTCCTGTACTTTGGCTTCTTTCTCATCGATCCGATTGCCAGCCACGCCAGTCTCCGGGTGTGGTGCTTCACTCTATTGGCAACCGCCGTCTTTCTAGTTCTCTATTTTTCATTGTTCTGGATTAGTTGCCGCCAGGGTCTGCTCCATCTTGCAGCGATGGTGCTGATGGGCGTGGCCTTCGCCAAGTACAACGGAGGCGCAACCACTTTTTTCATCTTTGCAGCTGCTTGCGGCCCGTTTGTTGTCGACAGTGAGAGCGATGGCATTAAGGTACTGCTGGCGGTAGAGGCTGCAGCCCTCGTTACCTGGTGGGCGCTTCACCTCAATGGTTGGTTCCTGGTGTTCGGATGCGGACTCTCTTTCATCGTCGGCGCCAGCAATATTCACTTTGCCCAACGCAATCGAGCTAACAAGAGATTGATCAAGGCTCAGGAAGAAATCGAGCATCTCGCTACCGTCGCGGAGCGCGAACGGATCGCCCGCGATCTGCATGATGTTTTAGGGCATACGCTTTCCGTAATTATCCTGAAGTCTGAACTAGCCGGAAAACTCATGGAGCGGGATCCGAACCGCGCCGGCCACGAAATCCGCGAAGTGGAACAAATTTCCCGGCAGGCGCTGTCCGAAGTGCGCGATGCCATTCGCGGCTATCGTTCGCAGGGCTTGCCGGCTGAACTGGCTCGAGCCAAAGCTACTCTGGAAACCGCCGGGGTCGCAGTTCAATGCGAAGCTGCACGGATTGAGATGCCCGCACTGCACGAGACTGTGCTCTCAATGGCGGTTCGGGAAGCCGTCACAAACGTTGTGCGTCATGCCCACGCCCGCACTTGCGCCCTGCACCTGGCGCAACACAATGGCTCCTGCCGTCTTCAAATTGAAGATGATGGCCGTGGTGGGCTCGAGAGCGAAGGCAACGGACTTCGCGGTATGCGGGAGCGTGTCGAGATGTTAGGCGGGACGCTCGATTGCGACTCACGCGCCGGTACAAGACTTACAATCACCCTTCCACTCAAAGAGATCGCATCCAAAAACGAGGTCCGCGCCAATTGAATCCTGTCGCAAAGGAAAATCGCAAAACAATTCGCGTGGTTCTTGCGGAGGATCAGGGAATGGTTCTCGGGGCTCTGGCGGCGCTGCTCGAAATCGAAGGCGATATTTCAGTCGTGGCCCAAGCGCGGAACGGCAGGGAGGCTGTCGATGCCGTGCTGGCGCACAAGCCCGACGTCCTTATTACTGATATCGAGATGCCGCTCATGACTGGCCTGGACACAGCAGCGGAACTCAAACGCCGCCGTCTAACCACGCGCGTCATCATCCTTACCACTTTTGCGCGTGCCGGATATTTACGCCGCGCCATGGAAGCGGGGGCGCTCGGCTACATGCTGAAAGATATGCGCGCCGAGGAACTCGCCGAAGCCGTGCGCCGCGTGCAGCAAGGCTTGCGCGTCATCCATCCTGATCTCGCCACGGAAGCCTGGACGGAAATGGATCCACTCACCGATCGCGAACGCCAGGTCTTGCGCCTGGCCGGTGAAGGCATGCAAAGCGGAGATATCGCCGCGGAACTGCGCCTCTCCGAAGGCACGGTGAGAAATTATCTTTCCGAAGCCATCAGCAAGATGGGCGCCAGCAATCGAGTCGAAGCCTCGCGAATTGCTAGGACCAAGGGCTGGCTCTGATTTTCTAACGAGCCTGCGGCAGGAAAAAACCCATTGAGACGAATCGCGTTAAGATCGCCGCAAAGGCAAGTCCCACTACAAAAAGAATCCAGCGTGCTTTGCGCCAGGCATCGCGGAAGCCTGACATCTGCACGAAGATGTCGACCAAATAGGCAGCACAATAGGCAACGTTGGCCACCACAGCCAGAAGAAACATGATGAGCACCGAGTCCGCCGTGAGTAGGTGCTTTGAGATCGGCAGGCCGACAACGAAGTAGAAGCAGACGACGGCCGCGAGGAGGACATTGTAGATGGCTCGGCGCGGCTCCCAATATCGGATTGCTTCGGTCGCATATTCGCGGATAGATGACGTTTCCATAATTTCAGGCAGCCCGCAACGCTACTTATCCAATAGTATAGTTTCATGCCCGACGCCTACATTCTCGGCATCGAAAGCTCGTGCGACGAAACCGCTGCGGCAGTAGTGCGTTCCGGAGAGCAGCTTATATCCAACGTAGTGGCTTCCCAGATCGCGACCCACCAGCCGTTTGGCGGCGTCGTGCCCGAGTTAGCATCACGCGAGCACTTGAAGGCGATCGTTCCCGTCGTACGGCAAGCCCTGGCTGAGGCCAATCAGACTTACAGCTCCGTCGACGCAATCGCAGTCACGCAAGGTCCCGGGCTTGCGGGAGCATTGCTGGTCGGCATCAGCTATGCCAAGGCGCTGGCCTTCGCCCTCGACAAGCCGCTGATTGCAGTCAATCACCTTGAAGGCCACATCCATGCAGTTTTGTTGGAAGAGCGGCAGAAAGGTAATCACGAACTGCAGTTTCCCGTGCTGGCTTTGGTGGTTTCGGGTGGACACACACATCTCTATCTCGCCACGCAGAAAGAACACAAGCTGGACTTACGAAAACATCGGCCACACCCGCGATGACGCTGCCGGCGAGGCTTTCGACAAGGTTGCAAAACTGCTTGGCCTGGGTTATCCCGGCGGACCCGTCATCGACCGCCTCGCTCCGTACGGTGATCCGGGCGCCGTTAAGTTTCTTCCCGCGCAAATCAAACATCCCGATCGCCGCGAACGCCGCGGACAGAAGGAACTCGACCTCGATCGCCCGCGCTTCGACTTTTCCTATAGCGGCATCAAGACCGCAGTGCTGCGCTACGTCGAGGTCCACAACATGCGCGATTCCATCGAAGTTCGCCGCAAGGTTCTGGCGAACATCTCAAAGCCCAAACTCGAAGATTATTTGGCGGCCTGCGATCGGCAGACCCTCGACTTGGTCGCTTCATTTCAGCGTGCCGTGGTCGAAGATCTGGTAGGCAAGACGCTGGCAGCAGCGGCAGCGTACGACGTGGCTACATTATTCGTGACCGGTGGAGTCGCCGCCAATAGCGAATTGCGCAAAACTTTCGAGCAGCGAGGCGCTCAAGAGGGTGTCCCCGTCTTTTTTCCTTCGCGCGCGCTTTCTACTGACAACGCCGCGATGATCGCCGCGGCTGCTTATCCCAAATTCTTGGCGAAGGATTTTGCGGCAATGGATTTTTCAGCCGAAGCGAGCCTCGTCCTGCGCTAGTCTGGGTTTGCGCGAATCTGGCTCACGAGACACTCAGTGGGAAAATTCCAACAATTACTACTTGCTGGCGCCTTGACTGTTTCCCATGACTGCATCCAGCGCCCTTTCCAGCTGGCTTTGAATATCAATATCTTTGTAGATGGCAAAGTTAGCGCGCTTTTCAGTTTCATCAAAGCCACTGCCGCGGCCGGCAACAATAATGATGGGAATATTGGCGGTCTTCGGATTCTTCTTCAGGGCGGTGATCAATTCGCCTCCAGACATCTTCGGCATCTGCATATCGGTGACGATCACATCAGGATGCACTCGCTCAAGAATCTGCAATGCCTCCACGCCATTCGTGGCGGACTCCACCGTAAAGCCGCGCTCTTCCAGCGAGCGGCAAACGGTGTAGCGGATCAGCATGGAGTCGTCGACGACCAGCGCTACCGCAGGCATGAGTTTGCAACGTGCGGAATGCACGCCCCCGGCCCGCAGATTAACAGCGTGGTTCCACCGAAACAAGGAAGAAGCGTGCCTGTCCGATTACTAAGGTGAGCAGTTTCGGGAGACTACGATTCCTGGCCGTCCGCATCGACACTCTCTTCGATGCTCATGTCTTTCAGTTCGCTCGACTCGAAGACTTCCCGGCACTCCAGGCACTCTACGAATTCAGCATCTTCATCGCGACTCACAATTTGCACTCGCGGATGTTTGCAAGGTTTATTCGTGTCTGTCGGCTGGGAGAACGGCTTTGAAGTCATAAATCAGGAAACGTCGCCCTCATCGAAGCAGCAGGAGGGATCGATCGGGAATTTCCGGTATTTTAGCCTTGCTAGGCCCATTGTCAAGTCCCCATTTTCCAAACGCCCCGTGATCAAGAAATGGGCGGGCACGCTTTCAAACACAAAATCCCGGCTATAATGGTCGCCCTGCCTAAGCCGCTCAAATGCGGCTGCTTACCATCCAATGCCAGTTCTCACCGCTGCCTGCCAGCCCTTGCGCCAATTCCGGGTTTGGTCGTAGAATGAATTACGACAGAAAAGGTCGTATTTATCTCCGACTTAAAGAGTCGGAAATTAACGACCCTCTCCTATATCCGATGCTGAAGCTGACAAAAAAGGCGGATTACGCACTGATGGCCATGAAGCACTTGGCCGACCATGCACAGGAAGGTACAGGCAGCGCCAGCGCTAAGGACGTTGCCGATTCCTTTGGCATTCCGCCCGAGGCTTTGGCCAAGATTCTGCAGCGACTGGCGAAGGCCGGTTTGCTGCAATCCCAGCACGGCACCTACGGCGGCTATCGGTTGGCTCGAGCGGCGCATACGATTTCCGCGTTCGAAGTAATCCAGGCCATCGACGGTCCGCTCTTTATCACTTCTTGCGTCACGGTGCGCGGCGAGTGCGGCCAGAGCGACCGCTGCAACATCCGCGAGCCTCTGCGCAAAGTGAATGAGAGCATCGAAGCGGTGTTGAAGCGCATCAAGATTTCACATATGAGAGAAGAGCCGGAAGTGGCCGAAAGTGCCACCGGCAAACTTGCAGAACTAGTGACGATTGTCTAGTTCGGCGGCAAACGAATCAAGCAAGCATGAAGCAACTAACCAGGTAGGAGAAGCAATTATGAGCACGGATGTAAAGATTCCCCAGGAACTTCCTGTAACCAAGCACTCAGCTCCGCAGGGAGTGAAATTGCCCATTTATATGGACAACCACGCCACCACGCCTATGGACCCGCGCGTGTTGGAAGAGATGCTGCCCTACTTCATGGAAAAGTTCGGCAATGCTGCCAGCCGCAATCACTCGTTCGGATGGGCCGGCGAAGAGGGCGTGGAAACTGCGCGCGAGCGCATCGCCAAGCTGATCGGCGCCACCACTAAAGAAATCATTTTTACTTCCGGCGCCACCGAGAGCGACAACCTCGCTATCAAGGGCGTCGCGGAAATGTACCGCGAAAAAGGCAATCACATCATCACTGCGGTTACGGAACATAAAGCCGTGCTCGATACCTGCAAGCGCCTGGAAAAGTATGGCTATCGCGTTACTTACCTCCCGGTGCAAAAAGACGGGCTGATCGATCTCGAAGATCTCAAGCGCGCCATGGATGACAAAACCATCCTGGTAAGCATTATGTTCGCGAACAACGAAATCGGTGTAGTGCAACCGGTAGCCGAAATTGGCAAGCTGTGCCGCGAACGCGGAGTAATCTTTCACACCGATGCCACGCAGGCGATTGGCAAAGTTCCGGTAGATGTGAACAAACAGAACATCGACCTGATGTCGATCTCCGCTCATAAGATGTACGGTCCGAAGGGCGTAGGTGCCTTGTACGTACGTCGTAAGAATCCGCGGGTCCAGATTTCCGCCATTATTGATGGCGGCGGCCACGAGCGCGGCATGCGGTCCGGTACGCTCAATGTCCCCGGCATCGTCGGCCTGGGTAAAGCCTGCGCTATCGCCTCAGAGGAAATGTCTCGCGAAGCGACTCATCTCGCTGCATTACGCGATCGTCTGCGGGATCGCATCATGAACCGCCTCGATGAGACTTATATCAACGGCACCATGGAGCACCGCTTGCCCGGCAACTTGAACATCAGTTTTGCTTATGTCGAAGGCGAGTCATTGCTGATGGGCATCAACGATATTGCGGTTTCCAGCGGATCGGCGTGCACCTCCGCGACGCTTGAGCCATCTTATGTATTAAAGGCTCTCGGCACCGGCGACGACTTGGCCCACAGCTCAATTCGATTCGGCATTGGTCGTTTCAATACCGAAGCCGAAGTCGATTATGTGGCTGACCGTGTCATTGAAACCGTCGAGCGCCTGCGCGAGCTTTCTCCGCTCTACGAAATGGCGAAGGAAGGAATCAATCTGAAAGATGTGAAGTGGGCAGGAGAGTAAAAAAGCAGGTTTCAAGGTTTCAGAGTTTCAAGGTTTCAAAATCCTCGAAGCTCTGAAGCCGGAGTCATTGAAACCTTGAAACTTTAAAACGTTGAAACCTGGAGAAAAAAATGTCATATAGCGATAAAGTAATCGATCACTACAACAACCCGCGCAACGTCGGCTCAATGGATAAGAGCAGCACTGATGTGGGCACTGGTCTGGTTGGCGCACCCGAGTGCGGCGACGTGATGAAGTTGCAGATCAAAGTCAACCGCGAGACCAACGTGATCGAGGAAGCCAAGTTCAAGACTTTCGGCTGCGGCTCCGCGATCGCCTCGTCCTCACTGGCTACCGAGTGGGTCAAGGGAAGACTGTGGACGAAGCTCTCGCCATCAAGAACATGGACATCGTGAAGGAGCTTTCGCTTCCTCCAGTGAAAATCCACTGTTCCGTGTTGGCTGAAGATGCTATCCGCGCCGCCATCGGCGATTGGAAGAAAAAGCAGGAGAGCGCCAAGCCGGTTGCCTCCGCGGTGGCGCAGTAAGGGCTTGTGACGCGCTGGAACCGCGATGAGTCTTGCGTGGCTTAGTGCTGAAAGGGCGCGGCTTTCAGCCGCGCCGCAAAGCCGCCGGATCATCAGTCACGGCTGTAGCCGCTGAGGGATTGCGTCAGGAATTGAAATGACAACAGCAACCGAACAAACCACGCAGCCATCGCAGGCCGCTCCGGGCAAGGGCATTCAGGTTACCGATAAAGCCTTGTCCAAAGTGAAAAGTGCGATGGCCAAAGGAGGGCATTTCGCCCGAGCAGGGCGGATTGCGCCTGGGTGTGCAAGGTGGCGGGTGTTCTGGTCTAAGCTATAACGTTCGTTTCGATACCCAGCCGCGCGAACGGGATCGCATCTTCCAGTTCGGTGACGTCCGCGTATTCGTGGATCCGAAGTCGTTTATCTATCTGAACGGTATGATTCTCGATTATCAGGAGACGCTGATACAGCAGGGCTTCGTGTTCGTCAATCCCCAGGCCACAAAATCATGCGGCTGCGGGACTTCGTTCTCCGCGTGACTGTTCGGCCCGGGCACTCCTGCCCGCGAGGGTTTGCAAGGCGCGACCGTCCTCGCCCAGTAACCAGCGCCCTGGGCTTGCACCGGTTCAAGGTTAGCGCGTGCAGTGTGCTTTCAGAAATGTAGGCAGAAATGACGAATTCATCCTTTACCACGATCACAGAAAAGCCCGCCCCCGAGGAGACTCAATCCTGCTGGTCCTGCGGGACCATGCGCGCGGTGCATTTCTGCGAATCCTGTGGCAAGGTTCAACCTCCGGCTCCGGTGGACTATTTCACTTTCTTTGGTCTGCCTCGCAAGTTGAATCTCGATGTGGCCGCGCTGGATAAAGAATTCTACCTGCTCAGCCGAAAACTGCATCCTGATTTGAATGCGCGGGCCGGCACTCAGGAGCAGGAATGGAGCTTGCAACAGAGTTCCCTGTTGAATGACGCGCATCGCACCTTGAAAGATCCGATCAAACGCACGCAGTATCTCTTGAAATTGGAAGGCGTGGAACTGGAAGAGCAATCAAAATCAGCCACGGAGCAGGCGCGCTCCAGCGGAGAGCTCAAAAAGCAAATCGTTCCGCCGGATTTGCTGGAAGAAGTTTTCGAGTTGAACATGCAGCTCGAAGAGCTGCGCATGCAGAAGAAAATGGGCGAGGATGATCCCGCCCTGATCGAAGAAATCGGCCGGCAGAAGCTGGAACTCGAAGAGAAACATGAAGCGCTTCTGCGCGAGCTAGAAGTCAACTGGAGGATGTGGGACGGAATGATCCAGCGTCAGCAGAATGGCCAGCCCGTCTCAGAAGAAGAGCGCAGGCAGGAACGAGACAAGATGGTGGACTTGCTGAACCGCCGCAACTACATCCGCAATTTGGTGCGAGATGTAAACGAGGCGCTGGAGCAGTAGCATTCAACTTTCTATGGCACTGGAACGCATTGTCGGCATCGATCTCGGAACCACGAATTCTCTCGTGGCTTTCATGCAAGGGAAAAGCCCTGTCGTAATCCCCGGTGACGACGGCCTGAATCTGGTGCCGTCGGTCGTCGCGCTCGACGAGAAGAACCAACCCGTCATCGGTAACGCCGCTCGCAAGTATCTAACCGAAACGCCCGACCGCGCCGTCTACTCGATCAAACGCCTGATGGGACGCGGCGTTGATGACATTCAGCAAGAGCTGAAGTTCTTCCCGTTTCGTCTGGCCGAAGATCTTCAGCCCGGCGAAGTGTTGAGGATCAAACTCGGCGATAAAACATTTACGCCGCCGGAAATTTCGGCTCTCATTTTGCGTCAGCTTAAGCGCAATGCCGAGCGCTTCTTCGGGGCGCCGGTGACGAAAGCCGTCATCACAGTCCCTGCATATTTCAACGACGCGCAGCGTCAAGCCACGAAAGACGCGGGCCGCATTGCCGGCCTTGAAGTTCTGCGCCTGGTGAACGAGCCGACCGCGGCGTCGCTGGCCTACGGTCTGGACAAAAAGCAGAACGGCATTATTGCCGTCTACGACCTCGGCGGCGGTACCTTCGACATCTCCATCCTCAAGCTGCACGATGGAATCTTCGAAGTCATCGCCACGAATGGCGACACGCATCTTGGCGGCGATGACATCGATAATTTGCTGATCACCATCGCTCTCGACGACACTCTCGGCGACCTCGGCCTCGATCTCCGCCGAAATGGCGAAGCCGTGCAAGCCATTCGTAAGGCCGTGATCGAAGCCAAGATCGCTCTCTCCTCGCAGCCTTCAGTAAAGCTCAACGTGGAATTGCCCGGCGGGAAGCGGTATCTGCGCGAGATCACGCGCGAGCAATTCGAACAACTGATTCAGCCGATCATCGATCGCACCGTAGGGCCCTGCAAGCAGGCGCTGAAAGATGCTGGGCTCAAGCCCGAACAGATTGACGAAGTCGTCCTCGTCGGCGGATCCACTCGTATTCCCAAAGTGCGCGCTCTGGTGAAGGATTTGTTCCAGCGCGAACCGCACATTGATCTTAATCCGGATGAGGTCGTCGCTCTTGGTGCGGCGGTGCAGGCCAACATTCTCGGCGGCGGCTCCGAAGCCACAGAAAACATGCTGCTGCTCGATGTCACGCCACTGTCGCTGGGAATCGAGGTAGCAGGCGGTGTCACCGACAAAATTATTCTGCGCAACTCGACGATCCCCGCCTCGGCTACGCAGTTCTATACCACGCAAGTCGACGGACAAGCCAACGTCGCCATCCACGTTCTGCAAGGGGAGCGCGAGTTGGCAAAAGATTGCCGCTCCCTGGCGCGTTTCGATCTCAAGGGTGTTCCGCCAATGGCTGCGGGAATGGCGCGCATCGAAGTCAAATTTCTCATCGACGCCAACGGCATCCTGCATGTTGCCGCGCGCGAACAACGCAGCGGCAAAGAGGCAGAAATTCAGGTCCAGCCCAGTTATGGCCTCACCGACGAGCAGGTCGAAGGCATGATCCTCGACTCATTCGACAGCGCGGAAGAAGATTTCCGACAGCGCCAGGTTATCGAAGCGCGTAACGAAGCCGCGACGATCCTGGCCGCGCTCGACAAAGGCAAGAAGAGTCCAGCGTGGGGCCATCTGACCACTGACGAAAAGAAAAAGATTGCCAAGATGGAGAAGGCTCTAACCGCGGTCAGCAGCGAAGAAGACTATCAGGCCATCCGCAAAGCCATCGACGCGCTCAATCAAGGCACAACGCGTCTGGCCGAGTTAATGATGGACAGCGCTGTTTCCAGCGCGCTGAAAGGCAAGACGATGGAAGAGGCCGACATGGGCGAAGGCCCAACCGCCCCGCATCCCATGGCGAAAGCAGAGTTTGAATAGCGGCAGTAAGCAATTAGCGGTTGACTACACGCTTATTGCTAGTTGGTAAATTTTTCGGAGCAATAGAATGTCAGAAGAAAAAACACAATCCGCCGGCACAATCACCGAAGAAGCGCCCGGCGAAAACACGGTTCAAGTCACATTTCTTCCCGAGGGCAAGACGGTGCAGTTCGAGCATGGCAAGCTGCCCTATGAAGATCACGGCAAGGAAGAGTCGATTCTCGATATCGCACTGAATTACGGTGTCACTCTCGACCACGCTTGCGGCGGCAACTGCGCCTGCACCACCTGCCACGTATGGATCAAGGAAGGCGCCGAAAATCTTTCTCCCATGGACGACGACGAAGCCGATCGTCTGGACATGGCCGCCGACTTGCAGTTAAACTCTCGTCTCGGCTGCCAGGTGCAGATTACGAAGCCGGGTAAAGTCGTTGTCGAGATTCCCGCCTGGAACCGCAATTACATTTCGGAAGAACACCACTGAAGTTAGCATTCTGCAATTAGCAATTAGCCGGTCGGCCTTCTAACCTCATCAACGCTGCACTGTACCTGCTAATTGCCAACTGCTAATTGCTGGCGTGCAAGGAGCCGTCAATGCCTAAATCTCTTAACTGGGACGACGCCGAAGATATCGGCATCCTGCTTTCCGAAGTACATCCCGAACTCGATCCGCTCACAGTTCGTTTCACGGACCTGCACCGCTACGTCACCGAACTACCGGACTTCAAAGGTGACCCCGGAGCTTCCAATGAAGGCAAGCTGGAAGCCATCCAGATGGCATGGCACGAGGAATTTCAGGATCGCACGCAGAGTTAGGCTAAATTTTACCTAAAGCCAAATCTACCCCACGGTCGCCGGAATCGACTCTTCCACACTTGCCTCGCGCAGAAATTTCGCCGCTTCTTCGGGCGGCGTCGGATTAATGTAAAAGCCAGTTCCCCACTCGAATCCCGCCGTCTTGGTCAGTTTCGGCATGAACTCCATGTGCCAGTGATAGTGATCATTAGTAGGGTCCTGCGCCGGTGACGTGTGAATTACCAGATTGTAGGGTGGGTTATCGAGCACGCGATCAGCCTTGGTCAGCAGCGTCTTCAGCGCCTTGGCCAGATTCTCGAACATGTGCGAGGACGAGTTCTCGAACGCCGATTCATGCTGCTTGGGCAGAATCCATGTTTCAAACGGGAAGCGCGGTGCATAGGGCGCGATGGTTAGGAAATTTTCGTTCTCGGCCACCACACGGCTCCCATTCTCTATTTCCTGCCGGATGATGTCGCAAAACACGCAGCGCTCCTTATAAAGGAAGTACTGCTTCGCCCCTTCAAGTTCCTGCACTACATTGATGGGAAGAATCGGCAGCGCGATCAATTGCGAGTGCGCATGCTCCAGCGATGCCCCCGCCGCCTCGCCATGATTCTTAAACAACAAGATGTACTTAAACCGCTTGTCCTTCTTCAGGTCGAGGATGCGATCGCGAAACGTCCACAGTACGTCTTCAATTCGCTTCGGAGGCAAGGTCGCCAGACTGGCCGTGTGGTCGGGGGTTTCGATAATTACCTCGTGGGCTCCAATGCCGTTCATCCGGTCGAACATGCCCTCAGCCTGACGGTTTAAAGTGCCTTCAATCCCCAGAGCCGGAAATTTGTTGGGAACAACCCGCACCGTCCAGCCGGGCGTATCACGCTGCGAAGTTGGTCCCCCGTTCGATCCCGGACGATATGCCTGAATCTCCGGCGGCGTCTTGCCTTCATTTCCGTAGCAAAACGGACAAAATCCGCCCTTCAACCTAACGTTCTCCCGGGCAAAATCGGTGGGACGCTTCGCCCGATCCGTGGAAATAATCACCCAGCGGCCAACAATAGGATCTTTTCTCAGCTCAGGCACTCAGAACCTCTTTAGATAGGATAGATGCAAATTTATAATTCTAAGCCGTCAGGGAGGAATTACGAAATACTTCAATCTGCGGCCGGGTGGCTGGCGACCGGTCATAGTATACGCTCACCACATCGAAGCGCCACTGGCACGAGGGCGGAAGGCGGCGCAGATATTCCCGCACCACGGCGGCTACTTCGCGGCGCTTATGGCGATCCACGGCCGCTTCCCCGGTCTTTACATCCCGCGTGGTACGCGTCTTTACTTCCACAAAGCAAAGAACGTCTTTCTCCCAGCCGATCAGGTCGATCTCGCCACGACAACGCGGGGATCGGAAGTTTCGCGCCACCATCGTGTATCCCAATTTCCTCAGGTGGAAGTAAGCGGCTTCTTCGCCCCGGCGTCCCGTGCGCTGGTGAGCCGGCCCCTTATCAGGCGGAAGCATCCTCGAAGCCAGCCAGTCCAGAACATGAAGCAGCGCCAGAGTAGGACGTCCTGAAAATCTCCGCATCGGACTAACTTTTCTGGATAACACCGGGAATCGTCTCCACTCTTCATGCTACTCAAAACGGTCAATAGTGCTGATGCTCGCGCAAGCAACAAATTTCACCGAAGGACCGTTCTGGGAAGGCTGCGGCAGCCCAGCAACTCGGCCTGCTTCGCGCGTGGCTCTGGCCCTAACCAGCAAGCTCACAACGAGTTATAATCTCGAAAGCTGTACCGCATTCATGACGGATCAACTTAGAAAAAAATTGCAGGAAGAAGTCGACGCGCTCGAGCACGAGCTGGTTCACGAGCTCCCCAAGGAAATCAAGCGCGCCGCCGCGCTCGGCGACCTCAGCGAGAATGCCGAGTATCACATGGCGAAGCAGCGCCAGGAGTTCGTCAAGGCTCGCTTCCGCCAGCTGGGCAAACGCCTCGCCGATCTCTCCTTGACCAACATGAACAACATCCCCAGGGACAAAGTCGGGTTGGGTTCCACGGTCAAGGTCTACGACAGTACTAAGAATGAAGAAATAGAATACAAGCTCGTGACGAGTGAGGAGTCAGACGTAAGCGCCGGTAAGATCTCTACCACCTCGCCCATTGGCCGGGCTCTGCTTAACAAGAAAGTTGGTGACGAAGCCACGGTGATCACGCCCAACGGCAAGCGCGAACTCGAAATCTTAAGTCTGATCACAGTTCACGATGAAGCCGGCCCGGAGAAGGCAGAAGCCTGATGGCATCCAGCCACTCATGGACCAGCGCCTTCGGACGCGCTTGCGGTGTCCTGCTCGATACCATCGTCCGTTGGCTGGCCCTGTCTCGGATCAATCCCAACGTGCTGACCTTCATGGGGCTGGTAGTAAACACGTGGGCCGCGTTTCTATTCGGCTACGCCACTGCCGCCACCCAGAAGCGCATGTTTTTTCTAGCCGGCCTGGTGATCATCTTCTCTGGCTTCTTCGATCTCGTGGACGGCCAAGTCGCCCGCGCCACCAACCGGGTCACGCGTTTCGGCGCATTTTTCGATTCCGTAGTCGACCGCTATAGCGATGCTTCACAATTCCTGGGATTGCTGGTCTTCTATGCCCGCGGTGACCGCTTTTTCTACGTCGTGCTCACCGCCTTCGTTATGGTGAGCGCCATCATGGTCAGTTACACGCGTGCCCGCGCCGAGTCTCTCATCGGAAGCTGCCGCGTCGGATTTATGGAACGGCCCGAGCGCCTAGTGCTGGTAATTATCGGCGCTCTCTTCAACCGCATGGCGCCTGTCTTATGGGTGATTGCGGTCCTCTCCACGATTACTGTGATTCACCGTATGCGCTATACCTGGACCCGTACTCAGGATGGCCCACCAGCCGCCGCAACCAAAGCGGGGCAGGCCGCGTAATCGATCCAAGGTCCCTGCCGTGATGTCGCCCCCTGTGCAATGCTAGACTGTTCAGTCGTTTCGAGGTTATTTCTTGCCCACTGATCCAGTTCTGGTGGTTCACGGCGGTGCCTGGGCTATACCCAATGACATGGTTGAGGCCCATCTGCACGGCGTGCGAAACGCGCTGGGCGCAGGCTGGCGAGTGCTGGAGCGTGGCGGTCCAGCCCTGGATGCAGTCGAGGAAGCGGTCGTCATTATGGAAGACGACGAAACCTTCGATGCGGGTCGCGGAAGTTTTCTGAACCGCGACGGCAAAGTCCAACTCGATGCTCTCATCATGGACGGCGCCACTCTCCGGGCTGGCGGCGTCGGCTGCGTCGAGCGGTTGCGCAATCCGGTGCGCGCAGCGCGCAAAATTCTTAGCGAAAGTCCGCACGTGTATTTCGTGGCGGAAGGCGCCGAAAGATTCGCCGCCGAACACGGTATTCCGCTGTGCCTGAACGAAGACCTGATAATCCCTCGCGAAGTGGAGCGTCTACGCAAATATCAGCAAGAGGCGGCCCACGAATCTTCCAACGACGGAAACGACTTGTTCGCTCCATCGATCTCGCACGATACCGTGGGCGCGGTGGCCCTCGATCGCAGCGGCAACATTGCGGCGGCAACTTCGACGGGTGGAACGCTGAACAAAGCTCCCGGACGTCTCGGCGATTCGTCACTGATCGGCTGCGGATGCTACGCCGATAATCTGAGCGCTGCTGCTTCCACCACAGGCTGGGGCGAACCGATCATGAAGCTGGTGCTGGCTAAATGGACGGCTGACCGCGTGTCCGCGGGAAACCTTCCTGAGTGGGCCGCGCAGGAAGCCATGAACTATCTGAAACAGCGATTGAACGGCCACGGCGGGATCATCATTTTGAACTCACAAGGACAATTCGGCATCGCGCACAACACTCCCCGCATGGCATGGGCATCGAAGACAGTGAAGAAAGAAGATGTCGGCATCGAATGCGGCTCTGTGTGATCTTTCCCCTGGTTTACGACTGTTAGCGTGTGTCCCCGCATGGGGAGCGATCTGGATTCGAAGGGGCGCGGCTTCAGCCGCGCCGCACACATCCCATTACAATCAAATAGCGGCTCCTAACCGCAGCAGGATATGTCCAGGAACTTCGCCATCTCGATCATCGAAACCCTACGCCAGCACGGCTTTAAGGCGTATCTGGTGGGCGGATGTGTACGCGATCTTTTACTCAGTCGCGAACCCGCGGATTTCGATGTTGCAACCAGCGCCACTCCCGCGCAAGTGATGAAGATTTTCCCCGACACGTACGCCGTAGGAGCGCAATTTGGAGTTGTTCTGGTGCCAGTTCCGGGAGAAGAGAAAACGCCTGCGGGCGAAAACGAGAAATCGCAGGCCCACGCTGTCGAAGTAGCGACCTTCCGCAGCGATTTCGGATATTCCGACGGGCGCCATCCCGATCAAGTTCGATTCAGTGACGATCCGCGGGAAGACGCCGCACGCCGCGACTTCACTATCAATGGCCTGATGCTCGATCCCGTTACCGGCGAAGTGCTCGACTTCGTTGGCGGCCAAGATGATTTGAAAGCTGGCATCGTCCGCGCCATCGGCGAACCCGAGCGGCGTTTCGCCGAGGATAAATTGCGCATGCTGCGTGCGGTTCGCTTCGCGGCGCGCTTTGAGTACGCGATCGAAGCGGACACAATGATTGCGATAAAACGCTTCGCCGATGGAATCAACTTGGTCTCACGCGAGCGCGTTCGCGATGAACTGACTAAGATGCTTACCGAAGGCCACGCTCGCCGAGCCTTCTTTTTGCTCGACAAAACCGGTCTGCTCAAAGAAGTCTTGCCGGAGATTTCGGCCATGAAGGGAGTTCAGCAGCCGGCTGCGTTTCATCCTGAAGGGGATGTCTTTGTTCACACCTTGCTGGCGCTCGACAATCTGCCATACCCGTGTCCGCCGACTCTTGCCTGGGGCACTCTCCTGCACGATGTCGGCAAGCCGGCAACTTTCCGCGTCGCGCCTGATCGCATCCGTTTCGATGGCCACGTGGAAGTAGGGGTGAAGATTGCGGAGGAAATTTGCGAACGCCTGCGATTTTCCAAACACGATGCCGCCCAGGTGCTTGCTTTAGTCGACAATCACATGCGTTTCGGCCACGTCATGCGCATGAAAGAGTCGACGCTGAAAAAATTCATGCGGCTGCCCGGCTTCGATGAACATCTCGCGCTGCACCGCGCCGATGGCCTGGCCAGCCACGGTATTCTCAGCACATATGAATTTCTTCGAAAGAAGCTGACGGAGATCCAGTCGGAGACGATGCGCCCGCCTGCGTTGGTCACAGGCGACGATCTGGTTGCTGCCGGATATATTCCGGGCCCACGGTTCCGCGAGATTCTGGAAGCGGTCGAAGATGCCCAACTCGAAGGGCGGCTCGATTCGCATGGAGCAGCTCTGGAGTTCGTCAAGCGCACGTTCCCGCTTTCCACCGTGCGGCCAAGCTGACAGCCACGTTGAGGCCCATGGAATGCTAAAATCTGACTTTCCGCCGGAGGATGTCCGTGGAGCAGGCTGGCTCGGGATTAGAAAAAATTGTGCTGAACTCCCTTCGTCGCGTTCCGCAGGCTGAAGCACCATTGCTCGCCTGGCCTTTAGCTTGTGGCTCCGCCGTGGCCGAGCGTACGCGCGCTGTGCGGTTTTCCAATGCGGTCCTACGGGTTGAAGTTCCCGATGCTGGATGGAAGCGCGAAATGCAAAATCTCGCTCCTCGCTATGTCGCGGCCATGAACCGTTATGCCGGCCAAAAGGTGGAAAGAATCGAGTTTGTAATTCGACAGGAGCAACTGATAAGCCACCTCGAATGAAAGTCACAGAGAAAGATGTCACCTATGTCGCTGATCTCGCCAACCTGGAACTTTCAGGGGACGAGCGTGTGGCCATGGTTCGTGATCTAAACTCGATTCTCGATTACATCGATAGACTGAACGAACTCGATACTTCGAATGTTGAGCCCATGGCGCAAGTGTCAGACCACTACGGCGTCGACGAATCCAAACAGGGTAGCGATAGATTCGCCTATGCGTATCGCGAGGACGTACCTGAGGGACTGCGCAAATCGTTGACGCAAGACGCAGCACTGGTAAATGCACCGGATGCTGATGGAACATTCTTCCGCGTGCCGAAAGTGATTGAAAGATAGTCGTAGGTTGCTGATGATCGAATTACGAAAACAAATAATCCTTCCATAATTTTGCGATCATTCGCCCATCCAAGATGGATCTGACTCAACTCACAATCGACGTCGCTCGCTCTTCCATTCAGCAGCGCAAGACAACCGCGCTGGCGCTAGCCGAGGCGCACTATGCACGCATTCAAAAAGAAGACGAGCAGGTCGGCGCCTACCTAACCCTGTGTAAAGAGCGTGCGCTGGAACAGGCGGATCGCATTGACCGCATGGCCGCCGAAGGCAATCCCTTGCCACCCCTGGCTGGTGTGCCGGTCGGAATCAAAGACGTGATGAGCACCAGCGGAGTTCGCACCACCGCCGGCTCAAAGATCTTAGGCAACTACATTCCGCCTTACGACTGCACGGCAGTCGCGCGCATGGAAGCTGCCGGCGCCGTGATTCTCGGCAAAACCAACTGCGATGAATTTGCCATGGGGTCGTCAAATGAGAACTCGGCATTTCGTTCCGTCCGCAATCCGCGGGATCTAACCCGCGTGCCTGGCGGTTCGTCCGGAGGTTCCGCCGCTGCGGTAGCCGCAGACATGGCGGTGGTTGCGCTTGGCTCCGACACCGGAGGTTCGATCCGCCAGCCGGCATCATTCTGCGGCGTTGTTGGGCTGATGCCGACCTACGGCCGCGTCTCCCGTTACGGCCTGATCGCATTTGCCTCGTCGCTCGATCACATCGGACCACTGGCAAGGAGCGTGAAGGACGCGGCAATCGTGTTGCGCACCATCGCCGGCCGCGATCCGATGGATTCGACGTCGGCTAACTTACCCGTGCCGGATTATCCGTCCGAACTGGAGAAAGACATTCGCGGGCTAAGAATAGGCGTGGCCAGGGAGTATTTCGGGGACGGCCTGGACGATGAGGTTCGTCACGCTGTGGAGTCGGCAATCGACAAGCTGCGAAGCTTAGGCTGTGAAATGGTCCCTGTCTCGCTCCCGCACACACCCTACGCGATCCCTACCTATTACTTGATCGCAACTGCGGAGGCGTCTTCAAACCTTGCCCGCTACGACGGTGTTCGCTACGGCTATCGTGCCGAGGGCGTGAAATCACTTTCGGAAATGTATCGCAGCAGCCGCGATGAAGGCTTCGGAGCGGAGGTAAAACGGCGCATCATGCTGGGCACCTACGCGCTGAGCGCAGGCTACTACGATGCGTACTATTTAAGAGCCCAGAAAGTGCGCACGCTGCTCACGCGCGATTTCGAAGAAGCTTTCCGCAAAGTAGATGCGATCGTCACGCCGACCAGTCCATCCGCCGCGTTTCGTTTAGGTGAGAAGTCAAACGACCCCCTGGCCATGTATTTGGCAGATATTTACACAGTAACGGCTGACCTTGCGGGCATCCCTGGAATTTCAATTCCTTGCGGAGTCACGAACAACAAATTGCCCATTGGTCTACAGATTCTGGGAAAACATTTTGATGAAGCAACAATACTGCGGCTAGCGCACGCGTATGAGCAAGCGGTCTAGAGCGCTTCGTAGTAGCATTCCCCGGCACAGGCGCGGCAGAGCACCTTACCTTCCGTTCGCACTTCTCTGCGAAAGTTGATCCCCTCACCGCAGGCTTCGCAAACCACGCGTTCGCCTTTATATCCGGGAAATTCCTCGGGCGGCAACTCGACCTTCACCCACTGTGTGGAAAATAGATCGTCGTCGGTAATCTCACGATAGGCCAGCATCTGCTGTTGATTCTTATCCGTGATTTCAGGATGCATCTGACGCGCAAGATTCTTGGAAGATTCCTTGGCCGCGATCCGGATCGCCTTGCCGCTACTCACATCCACAAACGTCGCTGCAACTTTTCCCCAATCGCGAAATTTCAGCGCACGCTTTCCCAGACGGCATCCGGTAACCACCGCAACCGCATCCGTAGCGCAACGATCGATTTCAACGAACGTGACAAGACGCTTCCGGTCTTTGCCCTGAGGATCGTCGATGCCCAGTTTGATCAGACCCAACATCGCCAATCGCACGCCGAGAACTTGTCCGGCGCACAGATGCCCATGGGCTTGTTCGGCATCGAGCAGGTATTGGTCGAGAGACTTCATAAAAACGCGCGAGTTCAGCCTAACACTCTGCAGACTACTTTCTTCTCCAGCGCACACCATCTTTTGTATTTTCGATGACAATGCCGCCCCGTGTGAGCTCCGCGCGAAGAGCATCGGAAACCTTGAAGTTGCGCGCGCTGCGAGCCGATTCCATATCGCTAATTTTCTTTTCGATATCTGCGTCGGAGAGTTCACCGGATTGCACAGCTTCTCGCAGTGCCGGACTAACATCGCTTTCTCGCCCCTCAGTCTGAGCCCACTCAAAGACCTGCTTCATCTTGGGACCATCGTCATCTTTGATCACAGCGAAAATTTCGTCGAATTTTTCCAGAGCCGTGAGAAAGACTCGAACATCATCCTGTTTAAGTTCCTGCGCATCCAGCGCCGCATTGGCGCGGCGCACCATTTCGAAGATGGCAGCCTGCGCCTGCGCTGTATTGAGATCGTCTTCCAGTGCACTCTTCAATCGATCGATGGTCTCGTTTCCCAGGACCTGAAGCTCTGCGTTGCTGCCAGAGGCAAAATTCCCGGAGGCTAACCGCTGGCGAAAGTTCCGCAGTCGCTCCACGGAAACGGCTGCTTGCTTCAGACCATCAAAAGTAAAATTGAGCTGATTGCGGTACGGCACCGAAGTCAGGAGATAACGGATCGACGATGGTTTATGTCCCTTCAGCACCAGGTCGCGCAAAGTATAGAAATTTCCCAGACTCTTCGACATCTTCTCGCCTTCGACCAGCAGGAAGCGCACGTGAAACCAGAAACGTGCGAACGTCTTTCCCGTCAAGGATTCCGATTGCGCAATCTCGTTCTCGTGATGCGGAAAAACTAAATCCTCTCCTCCGGCGTGCAGATCGAACGATTCCCCTAACTCTTCCATCGACATCACCGAACACTCCAGATGCCAACCCGGACGTCCCGGCCCGATCGATGAATCCCAGAAAGCCTCGCCCGCCTTGGGTGCTTTCCACACCGCAAAATCACGCGCGCTGTCTTTATCGTACTCATCAACATCCACGCGCGCGCCGTCCAGCATTCCTGCAAAATCCTTCTTCGAGAGTTTGCCATACTGCGGGAAAGCGGCAATGCGGAAGTAGTAAGAGCCGTCTTCTGTACGGTAAGCAAGATTCTTTTCGACGAGTTGTGCGACGAACTCCGCCATCTTCGCAATATGTTCCGTTGCCCGCACCAGAATTGGCTGCTCAATGCCGATCATGGCCGAGTCTTCCAGAAACGCTTTTTCAAACTTGGCGGTGTATTGCTGTACGCTCACGCCTTCGCCCGCGGCGTTGGCAATGATCTTGTCGTCCACATCTGTAATGTTCATCACATAACGGACCTTGTAACCTGACTGGCGCAGAAATCGCTGCAGCAGGTCCACTGCGATAAAGGTCCTGAAATTACCGATGTGGCCGTAACCGTAGACGGTTGGCCCGCAGGCATACATACGAACTTCACGGTCGCGAAGCGGAATAAATT
This sequence comes from uncultured Acidobacteriaceae bacterium, assembly GCA_963817305.1. Taxonomy (GTDB): domain Bacteria; phylum Acidobacteriota; class Terriglobia; order Terriglobales; family Acidobacteriaceae; genus Sulfotelmatobacter. The sequence continues at coordinate 507,677 of CAWFOD010000004.1, forward strand.
CCTCAATCCGTGAGGACATGGTGTTATAGAGGCGAAGGGCCATAGGATGATCGTGCCTGGAGACGAACTTTCAATTTTAGGGGGACGCGCGAAAGGGGGTCAACTGGCGGAGATATCAGCGGAAGAGTGTTGTGCCAGCAAGTGAGTGTTGGCGCGCAGCCGGTGTTGTACCAGAAACACATAATGCAGCGCTGAAATAATTGTGAAGAAAAAGGTGGCGCGCAGAAAGACCGTCCGCGTAATCCACACCCAGCGCTGCGGCCGCAGGCTCAGTAGCATCACGAAAAAAACGGCGGCAATCTGTGAAAAAGTGTTTGCTTTGCCGAAAATACTCGGCTGAAAATTCCGTAACCCGGCGATCGCAAACAGCACCGCACTCGCTGCCAGGATGGAAGCATCACGGCTGAAGACCAGCACGGTAAACTTCCATGGAATTTTGTGCAGGATCGAAAGCACTAAAAACAGCGTGCTCAACAACAGCTTATCCGCAATCGGATCGAGATACTGACCGAGCAAAGTTTGCTGGTGTAATTTACGGGCTAACAAGCCGTCCAGCCCATCGCTGAACCCTGCGATCACGAACAGAATCAACGCCCACAAGTAACGGCCCTCAACCAGTTCGATCACGATGAAGGGAACGAAAACCATCCGCAGCATCGTGAGTTGATTCGGCGCCGTGAAGATTTGCGAAACCGTCATGCTGGTTCTTTCCTGGAAGCAACTGCGGAGCGAACCGCACTCACCGCATGATTGCCTGCCAGCGGAGAACCCAGCATGGTTGCAGGATCGGACCCAGTCTTGGCCGAAAAGCGCTGCGAAAGCGAAGGTAGATTTCCATCGGGCAGGTCAAGCTCTACTCGTTCAATCCGGTGCATGGGAAAGAAAACGATCGCCGGGCTGAACGATTCGCCATCTTTCACCATGAGCACGAGATCTTCGAAAGATGCCAATTCGACGCCGCTCAGACTGAGTCCTTCCGGCGACAGCGAAAGAATCATGCCCCAGAACTTGTCTCGCGGATTGCCTAGCGTCACCACCACCAGGCACCCCGGCAAGAAAGGATCGCGTGGCGCATTCGCGGAAGTGGGCTCACGACGCTGGGAGCTATCCTGCATAAATGATTGTCGCCGCCGCAGCGGGAACTTTGCAACTGATAAAGACGATCCACCCAGAAATGCGGAACAGCACGAATCCGCTGTCGCTCTCGAGGGCCCGAAAAATGCGCTGCACGTCTACGGAGCGCTGTGTCCAGTACACTGCAGCACGCCCAAATACGCTCTCCACGGGCCAACGGCATCCCGATACTGATACGCCATCATGCGGGAGAGTTGATGCAAGTGAGTGAGATCGTGAACCGCCCACGTCGCCAGAAGCTCCGATAGCGTCACCACTCCCAGCGCGGGATGCCGGCCTTGCCGAATTAAATCTTCCGGCTGTAAATTCAATGCCCTCAGAGCATCCAGATTCTCTCTCCGTAGCCGCGCAAAATCGTCCAACAGCTGCTCCAGAGATTTGCCCCGACTCTCTTTCGACTGTGCGAAGCGGTCGAAAGGATCAAACGGCCGCGTTTCCCCATTCTGCAAGATGATCCGCACCCTGGGCATCCAGTCGGTGCGCTCGCCGACAATCAGGTGCCCCACGATGTCAAAAGCGCTCCAGGTATTTTCTCCTTCGTTGCACTGCACCCATTTGTCCGGCAACCCGCGCAACATCGCATGCAGGGTTGCGGGAGTCCGCGCAAGAACCGCAGTGGCCTCGGCTAAACTGAATTCCATCAATATCGCCATGCCCCACCTAGATGCATGCCTGATGGTTTGGACTCAACGCAAGAGCGCCTGCCTGCGGTAGGCTCGAAGTATTGACCTCATCCTGGGAAGTCCCAAGCGGGTTAACGACCGCAAAAACGGGGCTTGTTCCCATGGTCTCCATGCTAAAATCGCAAGTGGTTGTAGGCGCGTAGCTCAGTTGGTTAGAGCGCTACCTTGACACGGTAGAGGTCGCTGGTTCGAGTCCAGTCGTGCCTACCATTTATCTCACCTAGTCTCTGGCGCATTCTCAGGGCATTGACCCTTAAGACTTTCCCGCGTCGCAGGCTCATACAACCATCTGCCGGCCGCATGCAACTAATTTACTAGTTGACAGTTTGCCATCTGAACCGTCCAATTGTTATGGATCAACCTTCGTATAAGGAGGGAGGGTTTTGCCTCCAAGAAAATCACCGACTCTGACAGAAGCTGAATTGCGGCTTATGGAAGTCTTGTGGCAGAAAGGGCCTGCCACTGTTCAGCAGATGTTAGAGGATCTTTCGGGAAAAATGCCGCTGGCCTACAACTCCGTGCTCACGACGATCCGAATTCTCGAGAAAAAAGGTTACGTGAAGCATGAAAAGGATGGCCGGGCTCATGTTTATGCTCCTCTGGTAGAGCGCCAGGAAGCGACCCGCTCCGAAATTCGTCGGCTGGTGACCCGCTTCTTTGGGAACTCTCACGAGTTGCTGGTGCTGAACATACTCAAGGATCAGTCAGTGGACGCGTCTGAGTTGAAGCGCTTGCGAAAAATGCTCGAAGGGAGCGAGTGATCCGATGGGATTCGCAGCTCACTGGCAGGTTCTGGCACAAATTTTCGCGGAACGAATGCTGAACGGCGTTGGCGAAGGGATTGTCCTTGCAGTGTTCGCCTCGGCCTTATTGCGCATCAGCGGTCGCCAAAATTCCAGCACCCGGTTCGCCGTGTGGTTCTCGATGATGGTGGCGATAAGCGCGCTACCTTTTTTCGGAAGCATCGGATTATCTGGCACCAGCTTGCCCAGCGCCACGCACTCGGCGTTTCAGCTACCCGGATCCTACGCTGCCGACATCTTCTTTGTATGGGCTCTCATCGCATTTGCCGGCTTAACCAAGATTGGTTTTAGTTTTTGGCAGCTGCGCCGCTTGCGGCAAAGTTGCCACCTTATTGATTCAACCAGGCTTCATCCAGTTCTGCGAAACACTCTCGCCGAGTTCGGCTCTTCCCGCCCTGTAACGATATGCTCTTCCGAACTGGTCCGGACTCCTGCAGCGATCGGCTTTTTAAAGCCGGCTATCATTTTTCCCCCGTGGACTTTACAGGATCTCTCTCCAACCGAATTGAATGCCATTCTGCTACACGAGTTAGCCCACTTGCGTCGCTGGGATGACTGGACGAACCTGGCCCAGGAAATCCTGCGAGCGCTTTTCTTTTTTCATCCAGTGTTCTGGTGGATCGGACGTGGCCTGGCGCTGGAGCGGGAGATGGCCTGTGACGATTTTGTATTGGCCAGTAACTCAAATCCGCGCGCCTATGCGCAATGTTTGGTATCGGTGGCGGAAAAAAGCTTTCTGCGCCGAGGCTTGGCCCTGGCCCAGGCGGTGGCGGGACGTATGCAACAGACTACGCAACGGGTCCTGCGAATTCTCGATGCCGAGCGTCCTGCGGCGACCAGGATTCACAAACCAGCTCTGGGCTTGGTTTCCGCAGTCTCCGCACTATGTTTGATTGTGTTGCCTTACACCCCGAGGCTGGTCTCCTTTGATGGTAGCAGCGCCAGGTTTCCAGAATCCGCATCGCGCGGAGTTGCCACTCTAGCCCGTGATTCGGGCCAGGGAGCAAAGATGATTCCGGTCGCGCTGCACATGCGTAGCGATATTTCGCCGCGAACAATATCCCGCCGCGCCCGGCAAGTAGCATCACGAAGCGTTTACAACTACCCTACGCCGGCAAAGAACGTCGCCATGCGTAAAAGCGAACCTTCGCCGCGGGTCAACTCTCCGCACATGATCGATGCAAAGATGGTCGATACAAAGACGATCGACGCGAAGACGATCGACGCGTATGCGAGCACTTCCAATCTTAGGGGTGTTGTCAGTTCTCCGAAAGCAATATTGCTGGTGATTCAAACCGAAGCCGTTGACAGTGACGGACAAGTCTGGAGCATCAGCATCATGCGGTTGACGGTATTTCATCCCGCCAATCGTCAAATCCAGAAGGAAATTATCCCAAAATCAACTTAACCAACTTTGCCGCGATAAGGATATTTGTTCGGCTTAAGAAACTAAATAATTAGTTACAAGTTTAGAAATTGCACCCAAGGAGAAAAACGCAAATGAAAACCTGGTTCACTAAAGCATGGGTTGGCAAAGCCCTTCTGACACGCCGCCTGATTTTGCCCGTCCTGGCAGTCGCGCTGGTGTTGTCGTTCACCACCTACGAATTCGCCAAGCCGGCGTTTGCCCGCGCCCCGATTGCCTCGCCTACAGCTACGCCGCTCGACGACAACAGCGTGGCCGCATTGCTTTCGCTCGACCAGGCAATGGAAACTCTTGCTGCGCGGGTGACGCCGGCGGTTGTAAACGTTGCCGTTACTTCGCACTCCAAAGCTGAAACGGCGGATGGTCAATCACCGGATATGCCCGAGGGCGTTCCGCCGATGTTCGCTCCATTCTTCAATCATCCAATGCGGCCACAGACCCAGATTGAGCACGGCATCGGCAGCGGCGTGCTGATCTCGCCCGATGGCTACATCGTCACCAACAACCACGTGATCGACGGAGCCGTCGACATTCGCGTCACGCTCAACGATCGCCGGATCATGAAAGCCAAGTTGATCGGCGCCGATCCCCTGACCGATCTCGCAGTAATCAAGATCGATGGCACCAATCTTCCCAACGTGCCCTGGGGCAACTCAACTGCGCTTCGCCCGGGCGAGACCGTGCTTGCTTTCGGTAATCCTTTCGGCTTCCAGTTCACCGTCACGCGCGGCATCGTCAGCGGACTGAACCGCCCGAATCCGTTCTCGAAGGATCACCGTGCTCCCGGAAGTTTTGTTCAGACCGATGCAGCCATCAATCCGGGAAACTCCGGCGGTCCTCTAGTTGACGCACGTGGCGAAGTAATCGGCATCAACACCTTCCTGGTGTCGAACTCCGATAGCTTCTCCGGCATGGGTTTCGCGATTCCTACGCAGATCGTCCGCCCCACAGTGGATGCTCTTATCCGCTATGGCAAGGTCAGTCACGGCTACATGGGGATCGGCATCAGCGATGTCACCCCGGAGAATGCGAAATTCTTCGATGTGCACAACAATGAAGGAGCCGTGATCAGCCAGGTCGAAGACGGTTCTCCGGCCGCGAAAGCTGGTCTGAAAGTCGGCGATGTTATCACCGAGCTCAACGGCCAGAAAGTGAGCGATGCCAGCCAGCTCCAGATCGACGTCGGACAGAAGCAGCCGGGTACGACCATCAAGCTGGAAGTTCTGCGCAACGGCCAGCCAGTCAGCATTCCGGTGACCCTCGAAGCCATGGGCAGCCGTGACAATCAAGGCAACGAAGTTGCCAGCAACGGCCATGGCAAAGCTCGCTGGGGTCTCGGCCTCGCCGACATGACACCGGAACTGCGTCAGCAATTGCAGGCTTCAAACGATGTACATGGCGCAGTCGTGGAGCAGGTTCAGCCGGGAAGCTCCGCTGACGACGCTGGATTGCAGCGCGGCGACGTGATCGTGCAAGTCGATCGCAAGCCGGTGCAGAGTGCCGCCGACGTGCAAAAAGCCCTGTCCGCCGTACCGCAGGGACAAGACGCATTGGTGCTGGTGTGGTCTAACGGTGGAACGACCTTCCGCGTGATGCATGCCACTTCTGCGAACGAAGACAAGCCGGGTATGTAGGCGAGTTTTCTGATTGGTCCCGTGGCCCGAACAGTTGTGCAACCAGGCACGCATTCGGGTCGCGGGACTTTTTTGCTGAGCGTCCTTAATGCACGGTCTGTTTGACCGATGCCGAACTCTTGGCGATGTTTGAGTCTCCGTAGTATGTCGCTGTAACAGTGGTCGATCCCACGGGCAGCCTGGAAATTGTGAACTTGGCTTTGCCTCCGCTGAGTTGCGCCGTACCCAGTACAGTTTTCCCTGCTGTGAATGTCACCGGTCCCGTCGCTGCGACCGTCGGCGAGGTGATCGTAGCGGTGAATGTTATGGGTTGGCCTGCGGCTGATGGGTTCAGCGACGAAGTGAGCGTAGCCGAGCTGGTGGTTTCGGTTATTACCTGGTCTACCACCGAGGAGGTACTGCTTAGATTGTTCTCGTCGCCTGTGTATACCGCGGTCAGGGGATTCGTGCCAGCGTTTAGATTGGACTTGGTAAGTGCGGCTACACCACTAGCGTTAAGAGTGGCCGTTCCTATGCTGTAGGTTCCCCGAGCGAACTTCACTTTCCCAGTTGGCGGGACGGAGCCCGAAATGGCAACCGTGGCAGTCCAAGTTACGCTTTGCCCATAGATACTGGGGTCAAGCGACGATGTGAGGGAAGTGGAAGTTGGATACCCAAAAGGAACGGTCTGATTGAGAAGCACACTCACGGAGTTAGTAAAATAGTGACCCGCGACTAGGTCGGGTTTGCCGTCCCCGTTTAGGTCCACCGCGGCCACGTACCGTGCGCTGGTTAATCCAGAATCGTATAGCGCAGCTGATCTGAATCCGTAGCGTGTACCCACAAGAACTGCTACAGAACCATCCTCGGAAACGCATGTGCTGGTACAGTTCCCCACAACCACATCAGGAATACCATCCCCGTTCACGTCCGCAATCGCCACCGAGAATACGAAGCGGCCCCCAGTCCCGTAAGTACCGCCCTGCGTGAAAGTTCCGTCCCCGTTGCCTAGTAAGACACCAACTTTGCCAGGAAGGTTACCGTTATCACCCACGCCCACCGCAACCACATCTAGCTTGCTATCTTGGTTTATGTCCGCGACTGCCAACCCGAGTGCTGAGAGTACACCGGGGACCCGATAGCTGACCGGCGGCTGAAAGGAACCGTCGCCATTACCTAGGAAAACGTTCATCACGGCTTCAAGGTTGTCACTTTCGCCGGGGAGCACTAGCAAGTCAGGACAGCCGTCAGAATTCACGTCCGCGACCGCGATGGAGGTTGCGCTCTCCCCCCAGGGAGCGGAGGCGGCCTGGAAGGTACCGTCTCCGTTGCCTAAGAGTACGGTGACACCCTGTCCGACGGCCACAAGCAGATCGAGCTTACCATCAAGGTTCACGTCTGCCACGGCGACCTGAACGGCCGAGTAGCCGCCGGCGTCGTAAGTCGTGGCGCTTTGAAAAGTGCCATCTCCTTTACCGAGAAAGACAGATACAACTCCGCGCGATCCGCTAGGGCAGAGGCCCCCCCCGATGAAAGTGCCACAGTTCGCAACCACCAGATCAGGCTTGCCGTCGTGGTTCAAATCTGCAACTACTACTGACTCGGGAAATCCTCCCCCGGAATCGAATGTCGACCCGCTCTTGAATGTTCCGTCACCATTTCCGAGCAGCACATCGACTAAGCCATCACCATTCGGTCCCCCCAGTCCACTTACGGTTATCAGATCGGGCTTGCCATCGCCGTTGACATCGGCAACCGCCACCGAGGATGAGTTGCCACCACGGATCGGGTATGTCACGGCTGGCAGGAAGGCTGGGTACCCCGTTGCCGGCGTCGAATTGTCGGTGGACAGCACCGTAACTCTTTCGCCTGTCACCGATAGGGCGAGACTTTGTCGGGCCGGACTCAATAGGACAAGCAATACGGTGAGTACTGCGACGAAAAGAGCGTAGGATCCGAGAGCCCGGATCTTTATTCTTCTAGAATGCTGGCTGGTCACGAGAAACCTCCTCGAGTAACGAACCACCGGGGCCCTGACGTGCTTCCAACTCGTGGTTATGAGGTTGTTTTGATTAATAGCATCTCGAGGAATACCTTCCGCGAGGTGAGTGCGGGCGGCGCGGCAGGGAGTGGCCAGCACGGGGCGAACGTTAGCACTGGCGGGGGATCAAGTCAACCGAATTGTAGCGCTCATCTTTGCGGGGTCCGTGTTTAGGGCACCTAAGTCCGCTCGGTGAATCCGTGCCGGTTAGAATGTTATCCTAGTTTGGATCCGTACCCAACGAGGCTGTACCCTTTCATGTCCAATCCAACCGTCTCCAATCAAAGCATTCAGGAATCCCAATCCACGCCCGAAACTACAGAGTCATTCAGCGAGTTGTTCTCGCAGTACGAAAAGAGCCATGCGCGCAAGCGCACGGGCGACGATGGCAGCAAACAACTCGAAGGCACAGTGGTTGCCGTCTCCGCCGATTCGGTGATTCTCGATATCGGATTCAAGAGCGAAGGCATCCTGCCTCTGGCGGATTTCCAAAATGCGGCCGAAACTGAAAAGCCCGCAGTGAAGCAGGGAGACAAGCTGCTGGTTTCCGTGAAGGGTCGAAATCCCGAGGGGTATTACGAACTCACCCGCGCCAAAGTCGAGCGCCCGAGAGACTGGTCGGCACTGGAGAAGGCATTCGCCGACAAGGCGACGATTGTCGGCACAGTCACCGGAGTAATCAAAGGCGGCCTCAGCGTGGATGTGGGAGTGCGCGCGTTCATGCCCGCCTCGCGCAGCGGAGTGCGCGATGCCGCCGAAATGGAAAAATTGGTGGAGCAGGAAATTCTTTGCCGCATCATCAAGCTCGACGTTGCCGATGAAGACGTTGTAGTAGACCGGCGCGCCGTCGTCGAGGAGGAGGAGCGCTCCGCAAAAGATCGCCGCTATTCGGAGATGAAAGAAGGCGACCTCGTAAGCGGAACTGTGCGCAGCCTCACAGATTACGGCGCATTCATCGATCTCGGTGGAGTGGATGCTTTGCTGCACATAAGTGACATTGCCTGGAGCCGCGTAAGCAAGCCATCGGACGTGCTTTCCGTCGGCCAGCCGATCGAAGCGAAAGTGCTGAAGATTTCTTCCGATGCGGACAAACGGCGAATTTCCATCGGTATGAAGCAGTTGCTGCCGCATCCCTGGGATGCGGTCGCCGCCAAATACAAAGTAGGCGAGCGCGTGCGCGGCACCGTTACGCGCGTCGCAGAGTTCGGTGCCTTCGTCGAGCTTGAGCCGGGAATCGAAGGCCTGATTCACGTTTCAGAAATGTCGTGGGGAAAGAAGTTGAGAAGCGCCAGCACGCTGGTCAAGCCGGGAGAAATCGTGGATGCAGTCATCCTGGGAATCAACGCGGCGGAACGGCGAATGTCGCTGGGATTGAAACAAGCGCTCGGCGATCCGTGGACTGACGCGTCGCAAAAGTTTGCCGCCGGTACCGTGATCGAAGGTCCGGTCGTCAGCATCACCAAGTTCGGAGCGTTCGTACAGCTCGCCGAAGGCGTCGAAGGCATGATTCACATTAGTGATATGAGCGCGGAGAAGCGCATCAACCATCCGCAGGAGGTTGTGAAGGTCGGCCAACTCGTCAAGGCCCAGGTGCTGGCCATCGATACTGAGAAGCGTCAATTGCGGCTGGGCATCAAGCAACTGGTGCCGAGCGGTCTGGATGAATACATCGCCGAACACAAGCAAGGTGATGTAGTGACCGGCCGAATCACGGAGATTTCAGCGGGACAAGCGAGCGTAGAACTCGGTGAAGGGATTCACGCCAGCTGCCGCGTGAATGAAACAAGCACTACAGCGGGAAAAGCTATCGACGCGGTATCGCCTTCGAAACCTGATCTTTCTTCGCTCGGTTCTATGCTGCAGGCGCGGTGGAAGGGCGTCGCTTCCGGGGAAAAGCCGAAATCCGAACCGTTCCACGTCGGACAAGTTCGCAACTTCAAGATTATCAGCCTAGATCCCGGAGCGAAGAAGTTAGAATTAAAGCCAGCATGATCTTAAGGGATGTCGGACACGCTACTCTAGTCCATTTCCCGCATTTGGATTTCCGAGTTTCTCATTCCGGCGCCCGCCGCCGTGGATGATTCCTGCTTTTTCTTCTGCCAGTCGGATTCTTCCAGCACTGTAATTATTTGCTGCTTCCTCTTTCTCAATCCACTGTTGATTGCGGGCAGGTCTTTCTGAGTCAGTTTCTGAAAGTCGTCGATCACGTCCTGCAATTCATGACCCAGCGATTCGGTTCGCGCCACCTGGTAATCCGTCGGCTTACCGTCATATCCCGTGACCGCTCCGTACAGCTGTCCCAGGTGTTCGCGGATTCGCTCTTCGCCGGTAATCATGCCGCCTTCCTTGGTGGCAACAATCTTCGAACGCAAAGTGTCGCAATCCGCTGCTAGTTGTTGCAGCTGTTTACGTAAAGGATCCTTCTCTCCCAACTTGGCAATGCGCGCGTTGGCAGAGTCGCGCACTCCTTCGATAGCCTCCACTCCGTAGGTCATATGTTCGAGTTCTTTGTATACCTTCATCGAGAGATCGAATTGCGCCTTGCGTTCTTCCAGTGAATATTTCGCTCTCGGATCGATGGCAACGTCGAGCGTCTCGGTATAGGTCTGATCGCCCTTGGTGAGTTTGACGGTGTACTTGCCCGGCAAAACCCGCGGCCCCTGCGCGGCTTCGAACAACGCCGATGCCGCCGGAGCAACCGCCGGTGGCTTCACCCGCATGCCCCAGCCTGCGCGATTTAACCCGCGATGCTTGCCGCCGGCGACCGTATCTACAAGTTTGCCGTCCTGATCGAAAATCTCGATCTTCAAGTCGCCGAAGATATGCCGGCCTTTCTGGTAATAGGTAATCTGCGCATCCGTGGGACGGCTGCGACCGTGGAAAGTTTCGTCCCCTTCCGGCCACCCGCCCTGCACGTCGAAGTATTGAATCGACGGCCTTCCGGGAAGCAGCGTCGCGTTATTGGTCATCACTTCCGGCGTGAGAGCGCGCAACGGTGAAATATCATCGACGATCCAGATGCCGCGGCCATGGGTCGCAACCACCAGATCCGATTCACGCGCTTGCACCACCAGATCGTCGACTGGAACGTCAGGGAAGTCTGTACCTTTGTATTGTGCCCAGCGCTGGCCACCATCCACCGAAATCCAGAGTCCGAATTCCGTACCCAGGAAAAGAACGCTCGGATTCACCGTGTCTTCTTTGATTACGTGTGCAAACCCGCGCACGCCGCTCCCCTGGGTCGCAAGTGCAGTCCAAGATTTTCCGTAATCGGTGGTTTTATAAACGTATGGTTTCATGTCACCAAAAGTGTGGCGATCGAACGTGGCATAGGCTGTGCCTTCGTCGAAGCGGCTGGCCTCGATGGTTGTGACCCACGAATTCTTGCCGAGGCCGCTGATGTTTTCCACTACGTTCGTCCATGTTTTCGCACCATCACGGGTAATCTGAACATTGCCGTCGTCGGTGCCGACCCAGATGATTTGTCCATTCTTCGGCGACTCAGAAATCGAGTAGATCGTGGTATGCATCTCCGCGGAAGAGTTGTCGATCGTCACACCTCCGGACTCTTCTTGCTTCTGCTTCTCCGGATCATTTGTGGTCAGGTCGGGAGAAATGCGATCCCACGACTGACCGTGATCGCGCGAGCGGAACAGAAATTGAGCACCGATGTAGATCGTTCCCTTTTCGTTCGGACTCATGTGGATCGGAGTGTTCCAACTGAAGCGCAATTTCTTTTCGCCATAATTCGGCCAGGGATGGAGGTCGCGCGTCTCATGCGTGTAGCGATTTACCCGGCCGATTTCGCCACCTTGGGCTTCGGCGTAAAGATAGTCCGGGTCCGAAGGGTCTTCGAACATCCAGAAACCGTCGCCGCCATACATGTTCTCCCACCGCGAATTCGTCACGCCTCCGGGATAGGACGAATCGCCAACCCAGGAACTGTTGTCCTGCAAGCCGCCATAGACGTGATACGGATCCGCATTATCGACGCTCACGTGATAGAACTGCGAGACCGGCAGGTTCAACTGGTGCTTCCAGCGATTGCCGCCGTCTTCGCTGCGCCACAAACCGCCGTCATCGCCAGCGATAACAATATTGGTATTCTTCGGATCGATCCAGACGTCATGAAAATCGCCATGGTCCGAGTTCGAAACCACGTTGAAGGTCTTGCCGCCATCGTTGCTCAGTAACAAAATGAGATCAGGTTTGAAAATCTTGTTTTCGTCTTTCGGATCGACGATCAAATTGCCAAAGTAAAACGGACGCCACACCATATAGTTGCTGGCATCCAGCTTGGTCCAGGTCCCACCGCCGTCGTCGGAGCGGTAGAGACCGCGGCCTTTTTCAGCTTCAACGTTGGCATACACAACGTTCGGCTTTGACTCAGCCACCTGCACGGCTACGCGTCCCCAGGGTTTGGCCGGAAAACCCTTCGCGTTGCTGACTTCAGTCCAATTCGCGCCCCCATCGGTCGATTTAAACAGGCCGCTGCCCGGGCCGCCCGAGCGGAACGTCCACCCTTGGCGGCGGAAATCCCACATTGCCGCATAAATAGTTTTGGGTTCCTGCTTACTGCGGGCGATCATGGCGCAACCGCTGGATCCATTCGCGCCCGCCAGAACTTTTTTCCAAGTCTTGCCGCCGTCGTTGGTCTGGTAAACACCGCGCTCGTCGTTGTCATCCCACAGATGTCCAGTGGCGCAAACCACCACGTCGTTTCCATCGCTGGGATTTACCAAAATCTTCGCGATATGCTCACTATCTTTCAGCCCAACGTTTGTCCAGTTCTCTCCGCCGTCCGTGGATTTGTAGACGCCATCGCCGACCGAGACACTGTTGCGCAGCCACGCCTCGCCACTTCCCACCCAAACGGTTTTCGAATTGGAAGGATCAATCGCCACCGCGCCAATCGATTGCACATCCTCGCGATCGAACACCGGCTTGTAGGTGGTGCCACCGTTCAGTGATTTCCACACGCCGCCGCTCGCTGCTCCAACAAAAACGGTGATGCGACCGTTTTCTTCCACTGCATCCACAGCCGCGATGCGGCCGCTCATAGTGGCGGAGCCGATATTTCGGGCAGGTAGTCCCGAAACAGTTGCCGAATCGAAACGATAAGGAGCTTGTGCCGAGCACTGCAGCGCTGCAAATGTTAATGCTATGCCGACCAACCACATACTGAACAGCGTGATGAATCTGGACTTTCGAGCGGATGCTCTCATAGTTGTCAATCCTTCTTCCCCAACGCTTGTTTTCTTTCTTGTGATCTTCGTTCCCTGGATGGACCAAAATTCCAAGTGGATTAATGCACCCCGACCATGCCGGATTTCTTCTCTTCAGTTTTGAGGGATGCGGGAAGCGCGAAATCCGCCGGATTGATCGGGACGTTCGCTTCCATTTTCTGCACCGTGGTGGTCTGCGCGTCAGGATTGTTCTTGGGTCCCTGAGAAAGGGAGAACGGGTACATTACCCCATCGACCGGTTTGTAGGAACCAAGCCCCTGAATCCGATCGCGCATCGAGCCGCGAATAAACTGCTGAATTTCCCGGCGGAATTCGATAAAAGTATCCGGATCGAGGTAGTCGTAGATGATGTCGCCATTTTTCAGCGTCACCTTTAACCGAAGAGCGTCGTCTCCGTCGACGATGTCGTGACCGAGATACTCGACCGTGCTGCCTTTCGCTTTGTAGTCAACCAGAGGCCCGTCGAAATCGCCGTCAAGAATAAGATCACGCAGGTCATCTTCGCCCATCAACTCCGGATCTTTTTTCCCGCCGAACGGCTGAATTTGCCAGCCACTCGATCCGTCATAGGCCTGCACCGCCGTCATTCCCTGCAGCATGAATGTCTCGCGGATCAAGTCTGGCCGCTCGTTTTCCTGAGTCACGACCGCGGTAAATCCGTCGCCGCCATCGAACTTGCCGACCATGCGCAGCGTCTTGATGGCTTTCATTTTTTCCAATCCTCCCCGGGCCTGAATGTTTTTGGCAATCAGTTCGTCCGCGGTTTGAGAAAAGGAGAAAGTGCAAAGGAAGCAGACTGCAATCACAACCGTCAGGGCATGACGCATCGAGCGGACTCCTGTTTGCAGGAACTTAAAAGCTGGAAAACAAGAAACAGTACTGTACTCGCTGTAGACGCGTTCTTCAAGTATTTGTGAGCGAGGAATCGCGAGAAAAATCTAGATCCAGAACATCAATCCAGTGCAAATATCGCTCTCGCGAGCAGGTTTGCACTGGCCCGGAAGATTACTTTGCGGGGGTAAATGAAAAGTTCAACCCCGTAGTGAAGATCAGATCGTTTTTCTTGGTGCCGACCGGTGGGTTCGAGACGTAGATATCGCTGAACTGATTCTGCCAGCCGAACCACTTGCTGATCTTGGTCACAGTTCCTAAATCGAACTCTCCCTGATACTCGCCGGTATCTGACAGGTTCGGATAGAAATTAAACTTTTGCGTCAGCACAGTCGACTTGCCGGCCTTGACGACTAACTGGTCTCCAAGAGTCAGGGCGAGAAATCGATTTGTCACGCCATAGGAGACGTACGCCGGAGGAACCGTAACCGGCGTGACCACCGCTCCGTTCGAATAAGTTTCATGTGTGTAATTCAATCCCGCCAGGACATCCAACATGGTCTTGTCGGACTTAATGAGGTGCACACCCAATCCACCACCATACATGCCACGCAGATCAAGATCCTGCAGTGCGTTGCTCATGAAGTCCGCAGACACGAAACCGAACAACCGCGGATCAAGATTGTGATCGTAGCGGATTCCCGCGGTGATCAGATCGGCCACGGTGCTGGGAGTCGCCAACTGATTATTAGTATTGAGGGAGGTCAAGTAAATCGTGGTTGTATCGTTCTCGGAGGGATGAACTGCATTGATCCCCAGCGCCAAATTCGTGGCTTCGCTGTTGCCGCGCGCCAGGGAGAAACCAACATTAACCCCGCCGTTCCAACCGTGCAGTAAACCGGGATGCATTGACTTGTCGTAAGCCAGTTGCTCGGCATCGTTCCGCATGAGCACAACTTTCGCGGGAGGAATCTCTACTGTTCCACCGGCCTTGGTCGCTACTTCGATCTTTCCGTCACTGGTGGTGACCGGGCCAACCACAGTCTTCTTGTCAGCCGTGGTCACGTGCAATTCCTTGTCGGTTGTAAGTTGCGTAATCGCATCGAACTGCACCGTTACGTCTCCGGCATAGTCGGTATGCAGCACGAGAGTCTTGCCGTCAGACTTCACCACTGTCCCGCTCAGATGATCGCCATTTTTCAACGTGATCTGATCGGCGAAAAGCGCCGAGCCTACACCCAGAAACGCAATGAGAGGGATTAATGCAGTTTTGCGCAACACAACGTACCTCCTGCTTTCAGAGTCAATTTTCACCCTAGAAAAAGAACACTATTACGATTGGGAAACCGCAACTGCATGAAACAGACAGGAAACGACGATAAAGCGGCGATTCAATCAAAGAAGATTACTGCCCGCGAAAGGAACCGCTATCAGGCTTTAGTATCTTTATTTTCGACGGTCTTGTTCTGATCGGCCGGAGGCGCAGGCGTGTCCTTCATACCTTCCTTCAGAGCGCGGATCCCCTCGCCCAGGCCTTTGCCAAGTTCAGGCAACTTTTTGGGACCGAAAACCAGCAGAGCAATCGCGAAAATGATAATCAGGTGCGTTGGTTGGAATAAACCTTCAAGCATCGGAACCTCCAGAACCACACTACTACTTATCTATACGCTACCGGACGGCCACCGGGAAGTCAAACTCCGGGCCAAACTCGGGGCCGGCGGATCTTAGCGATATTGCTATATTTTCAGCCATCCTCCTTCCTTACTTGATATTGATACGCTTGCCTTCCCG
The DNA here is from genome assembly GCA_963817305.1 of uncultured Acidobacteriaceae bacterium. GTDB lineage: Bacteria > Acidobacteriota > Terriglobia > Terriglobales > Acidobacteriaceae > Sulfotelmatobacter. Next base: position 523,245 of record CAWFOD010000004.1, read on the forward strand.
CGGCCTCTGTGATGAAGCTCACAGCATGGTGTGACTCGCTTCTCGGATAATCGGTGCGCCACGGTTGGATCCCGGGGATCCTGTCACCCGAACGTGTTACTTCCGTGACCTTACCTTCGGATCAGCGGCCGGGCTAATGTGAATGAGCAGTTCGAGATCTGCGCTATAACCGGTGGAGCAACACACGCCGCCGGCGCAAACCTGCAATCCAAACCGTTTCTGGAGATTCGAGTGAAGCGCAAGGGACTGTTAGTCTTTTTCGTTCTTCTTGGGGTAGCGCTGGCCGCCGGTGAAAATCAGCCGATCACCCCAGTTCAACTAATGGCTTGGCTCACGGGGGGAGTGCCCAGTAACCGGTTGGTTCGGATAATTCAAGAGCGTGGCATCGCGCCGCTTCCCGGCAAAGACCAGATTCACCAATTTGAAACTGCTGGAGCGGATTCTGACTTGATTGGCGCGCTTACCAGTCTGCATTCCGCAACAAACGCTTCCCCAGAAACCGCACTACCAGCCCCGCTGCTGAAGGCAGCGTCGGACGCCAAAGCCCAGCGTTTCCATGAAGCTGAACTCGACCTGCGCCCAGCTCTAATCTCTGATCCAAAGAATGCGGCCTTGCACTTCGCCCTGGGGAATATGCTTATCCGCCAGGAGCAGTGGGATGATGCCTTCGACGAGATCACCCTCGCCGCGCAACTGATGCCTGACCTGCCCGAGAATCACAGCAGTTTGGCGTACATTTTTTACCGACTCGACGATGGTCCCAACGCCATCGCGGAAGCCCGCACTGCCCTCAGCATGGATCCCCGGAATGCGGAAGCGTACCAGTTCCTGGGATTGGCTCTTTACTCCAGCGGACAATACGCCGCCGCAGTTCACGCCTTCGAGGAATCGCTCGCCCGCGAGGCCGCGAATGCCGATACCTACTACGACTTAGGGATAACGCTGCACGCTGCAGGCAATGAATCCGCCGCCATCACCGCCTATCGTCAGGCGATTCATCTGAACCCGAGTTTTTGGGAGGCGCATTCGAACCTCGCATTGATTTTTCATGAAGAGAAAAAGCTTGAGGACGCGATCGCCGAATACCGCGAAGCTAAGCGTCTTGCGCCGCAGGAAGCTTCCGTCCGCAACAACCTTGGCAATACCTATTGCGACAAAGGCGACTTCGACGCTGCCATTCTCGAACTGGGCGAACTTTACCGGCAACATCCCGAGTGGGAACAGGGTCATGGTTGTCTGGCCCGCGCCTATATGTCGAAGAAGGAATACGGCAGCGCCATTCGAGGAATGGCGGGTTTCAGTTCTCCAGAATCCTACGAGTTCCTCCGAACACCGTATGCTGGGGGAAACATTCCTGCTGAATGATCAACTGGAGGAGGGCGTGCACGAGTTGCGCCTTGCGGTTACGCTCAATCCGGATTCTGACGCGGCTCATCGGGGTTTGGGGACGGCGCTTTTCCGGCTACAAAATCTGCCAGCAGCGGAAAAAGAGTTCCGCGAAGCCCTTCGGCTTAATGCTTCGCCCGATAACCACTTCTCCCTGGCCGCTTGTCTTATGACCATGGACCGCTACGAAGAAGCTTTAGCTGAACTGGACGCCGCCGCTCGACTCGATCCCGAGCGCCCGCTTTATCGCGCCCGGCGCGAGGAGCTCATGAAACTGATGAAGGAAACGAAGTCTCAGTAGCATTAGGACAGTGCGGCCTGTGTACTGTTGGCATTTTAAGTAAACGGGAGACTTCCTTAGACTGAACCTGGGAGAATCGTCATGGAATTAAGGCCATCGGTACAAGCCGCAGGCGCGAAAGCGGCGCAGTCCATTCCTCAACCGGCACACCTGAATTCCGCAACGCTCGATCGCGTCACCCCAGCCACCCCCGCGGCCGCCGCCGCTGCGTCCCCGGTCGGAACTCCGCTCAAGTTTTCCGGCTACGGCCTGCCCTGCATCAAATGCAAGCTTTACTATCCCGCGAATCTCGATACTTGCCCGAATTGCAATACCAGAGAGCGGGTTTCTCCCACCGTCGCTCCGCTGGTTGTGAAAGCGCAGGTCGAGGTCGAGGCTGCGCCGGATTCTGCCATTGTCGAGCAGGAGCGCGAGGCTTTCCTGAAAGAATTCAAATCGCAGTTATTCGCCGCTCATGCGGAAGTGGCAAATTCGCCAGTAATCTGCACTTTAGGAGAAAATCACGCAAAGGGCGCCGAGGCAGCTTCGGTTTGCAAGCCTTGTTACGATCGCCTGCAGGAGCGCGTGGACATATGCGAAGCTGCGTTGCATATGGACGTAAAGGATGCAGCGCAAATTGTTTATGACGCGGTGTGGGCCGATCCATCCGATCCCAGCAAGACTTACACCAATGCGGCTAGTGCACTGCTTACCGAACTGCGCAAGCGCGCAGGAGTCTCCAGCATGATCGGACCCTTCCAGCCTCTGGGTAACTAGAAAAGGCCAAAATCGAGCTTGGGAAGTCGGCTCGAATCGCGACGTCTTTCCCGCAAAGCCGAACTAAAATCAGACCTTCTCCTACATCGGAGAACAACCGGGCTGGGAAAAAATTCATCCAAGATTGCGCTGTCCCGGGAGCAGCGCGCCATGAAGTCTCGGTGTTCGTTTTGGTTGATGTCCTTATCAGCCTCCTTGGCCCTGTTTGTGGGTCAACGGTTGAATGCCGTGGGTGAAATCATCGCGCTGCAACTGGAGCGTTCCTATCCAGGCGAAGCGAGCCAGGCCGCACCGTCTAAAAGAACGCGTTGGAAATCTCCGGTAGCCCTCCTCAGGTTAGCCACCTGGCCGCGTAGACGCGGTAAGTTGAGCGGTGACCCGGCTCAGTGATCCTTTGCAGGTTCCGCATCGCTCCGAAAATACTCTAAATGCGCAAAATTGTGCCATTTAGCCCACCGTTGTCGTCACTTGTTTGCCTCCTCAAGGCGCGAAACCAACCGCAGGGGGATAAGGGTCATCCAAGCTTGCGTTTGTCGAGGAGCACGCCATGAAGTCTGGTTTTTTTTTGTGTTTCATCTCGTTACTGGCCGGTTCCACGTTGGTGCTGAGCGGCTGCGCGGGGCTGGGAAACCCGACTTCTCAAACCACCTTCCAGCTGACGGTTACCGCCCCTAAAGCTGGCACCGGAACCATCACCAGCAGTCCCGCGGGAATCAGTTGCCCGAGCACATGCAGCGCGAGCTTCGCGCAGGGGACGATGGTGACACTGACGGCGACTCCCGGGACGAATTATTACTTTGCTGGCTGGGGCGGCAGCTGTTCCGGCACCACATGCAGCTTCCCTATTAACGCCGCTACTACCGTTTCCGCCACCTTCAATCTGGGTGTCGGACTGACCGTAGTCTTGGCCGGAACCGGTACCGGAACCGTCACCAGCTCTCCTGCGGGAATTAATTGTTCCTCCGCGACTCCGACCACCTGCGCCGCGGCCTTCGCGCCGAACTCTAAGGTTACTCTTACTGCAACGCCGGCAACGGGCGGCACTTTTGCGGGCTGGTCCGGAGCGTGCACCGGTACGGCGAGTTGCAATGTGACCCTGGCCGCAGCCACCAGCGTGACCGCCACTTTCAATCCGCCCAACCAAGCACTCAGTGTGTCTATCGTGGGTAATGGAACCGTCACCAGCAGCCCAACCGGAATCAATTGCACGAATGCTTCGACTACCGGCTGCACCGCAAACTTTCCGCAGGGTACCGCAATTACACTGAGCGAGACTCCCGCCGCCAACTACAACTTCAGCGCCTGGGGTGGAGCGTGTCTGGGTTCAGTCGCGTGCACGTTCACTTTGAGTGCAACCAGCTCTGTAACCGCAACCTTTACCGCAGCCACGGGCAGCCTGCAAAGCATCAATCACATCATTCTCTTTGCCCAGGAGAATCGCTCACTCGATCACTATTTCGGTCAGATGGAGGCGTATTGGGCCGCGAACGGCTACGGCACCAGCGGTCAAACTTTTGACGGCCTACCGCAGACTGGGACGCCCCCATCGGTCGCCGGATGCGCAGCTGGAACCTGGGGAGATAGTTGCCACCCAGACCCAACCAATCCGGTCAGTTCGTTCCACCTCCAATCTGTCTGCATCGAGAATCAGAGTCCGTTCTGGAATGAAGCGCACAATCAGTGGGACTATGCCGATCCCGCCGGCACCAACCCGACTGACATTACGACTCCGCCACTTAACGGGTTCGCCTTTACCGCCGCGTATGACGCCGGCAGCAACGGCTTCATGGACCTCGAAGGTGTTCGGTCCATGGGCTACTATGACTACAACGATCTGAATTACTACTACTACCTGGCCTCGAACTTCGCCACGTCAGATCGCTGGTTTTCGCCCATCATGTCTCGCACGCAGCTGAATCGCATGTACATGATCGGCGCGACATCTCATGGGCAGGCCTATCCAATCGGACAAGGGTGCCCCCCAACGCAATGCCCGGGTTCCACCAACAACGGCACACAGCTCTCATCGACCACGATCTTCCAGGAACTACAGGCCGCCAACATTACCTGGAGGATTTATGTGGATCCCACAGGCACGAGCAATACCGTGGGTCAGAGTTGCTCGTCGATGACCGGCAGCGAGCTGTCGGCTTGCCTGGTGGATAACTCTTATATCAACGAGTTTCAGTATGAAAATACGATCCTCAATACTCCCGCGCTCCTCGCGAACGTGCAGCCAATTTCGCAGTTTGCCATTGACGCGGCCAACAATGCTCTTCCGCAATTCGCTCTGATCGAGCCGGCCTCAAGTGCAGGGCTCGATGAACATCCTTCCGATTCTGACGAATATCCAGTTAACGTCCAGGATGGTCAGAAGTACGCGGCGACGATGGTGATCAATCCGTTGATGCAGAGCCCCAGTTGGTCGAGCTCTGCCCTTATCTTTACCTACGATGAGTGGGGCGGTCTTTACGATCACGTCCCGCCGCAGCCAGCCACGGCTCCGGGAGACTTTGCATATCCAACGGATCTTAATCCCACGCTGCATGACATATGCACGGGAGCTGGTGAGCTGGGGAACGGCATGTGCAGTTTCTCCTGGACCGGCTACAGGGTCCCAGTCATTGTGATCTCGCCCTTTGCTAACAAGAACTACGTCTCGCACACTGTACGCGACACTACTTCCGTGCTGAACTTTGTGGAGGAGCGTTTTGGTCTGACGCCGCTCACTGCGCGTGACGGCGCACAGCCAAAGATGGATGAGTTCTTCGATTTCACCAATCCACCATGGACGACTCCGCCTACGCCGCCTACGCCCAATGTGAGCGGGTCGTGCAGTCAGACGCCGCCGGCAAGCTGGCATGAGCCCGCGCAACTGTCAGTCGCGGTGTCTGGCGGGGGCACGATCACCAGCAGTCCAACTGGAATTGATTGCACGTCCGACGAGGGACAATCGTGCGGCGCTACGTTCACCAGCGGCACCGTCGTCACTCTGACTGCAACTCCAAACAGCGGCGGCACATTTACGGGCTGGTCGAGAGGGGCATGCAGCGGTAGCTCCCCCACTTGCACGATTACGGTGGACTCCGCTCAGTATGTTCAGGCGAACTTCCAGTGAATCGCCTGGAGTGTTAGCTTTCGATCCTGCGCGTCGTTTTATTGCGAAGGACCCTATGCATTCGCCAGCGTCTCGACGCCGGCTAAACGTATAGGTCCTTCGCTGATATAACGGCATGAGCCAGACAGTCAAAGTGGGATAATGTCTTGGTGAAGAAAATTTCGCGCGCCCTCGGGCTTTGTCTTTTCCTGTCTTCCGTTTCCACCTGCTTTGCGGTAACGCGGCATTACTACATTGCCGCCGAAGATGTGACCTGGAATTACGCTCCCAGCAGTATGAACCTTCTTACGGCGTTGCCGATCCGGCAACCCTGGGTCAACCATTTGCAGTGGCCGAAAACGCGTTTCATCGAATACACAGACGATACATTCACAACAAAAAAGCCGCAGCCCGACTGGCTGGGTATTCTCGGTCCCGTCATTCGTGCGGAGGTGGGCGATGAAGTGGATGTTGAGTTCTTGAATCGCGGGCATTTGCCGCATGATATGCATCCGCATGGCCTGCGTTACGACAAGAATAGTGAAGGTTCGTTTTACATTCCTTTCGGCAAAGGAGATCGGATTGCGCCTGGAAGAAAATACACCTATCGCTGGTTCGCCACGGCCGCCAGCGGCCCCGGCCCGGGACAGCCAAGTTCAATCGTCTGGTGGTATCACGCTCACGTCGATCCCGGCATGGAAATCAATGCCGGCCTGCTCGGACCGATCGTTGTTACCGCCAAAGGCAAAGCCAAGCCCGATGGATCTCCTAAAGATGTTGACCAGGAATTCGTTGCTTCGTTCATGATCTTCGACGAGATGGCAGGCAAACCCGCCGGACTGTTCTATTCCATCAACGGACTTATTTTCGGCAATCTTCCTGGCTTGATCATGAAGAGAGGCGACCACGTGCGCTGGTATTTGCTCGGGATGGGAAACGAGATCGACTTGCACACACCACACTGGCACGGAGAAACCGTTACCTATGAAGGCAGGAATACCGACGTAGTCGAACTCCTGCCCGGCAGCATGAAGACGGTCGACATGATCGCGGACAACCCAGGCACCTGGTTGTTTCACTGCCACGTGGAAGACCATATGGAGGCCGGCATGATGGCCACGTACACAATCTATTCGCCCCCCAGGCACGCCTGTCCCATTGCGTTTGTTGGCAGCGGAGATTTCTGGAAGAACCCGGAAACTTTTTCGCTGAATGTGAAGAACACGAGCAGCAAAGCAATTGCCAGCGTGAATCTCATGTCTGAAATATTTCTGGCTCCCAACGATCTGCGGCGGCCCTACAATCTCACGTGGAATTCGACCAGGACCATCCCGCCCGGCCAAGTTGAAAAAATGGAGCGGCCGGGCCTCGGATCCGAGGGCTCGCAAACAGTCTTGGGATGGGTTTTCTTCCCCAGTTCGATCAAGTATGAAGACGGCGCATTATGGCATCCGGAGAGCGAAGGGGAGTGCTTTACCGTAATCTGGCGAGACCCACATCATCCCGATCTGCCTGCGCTGCCGCCGCGGCAGAACGAAATGAATCCGGACTAGAATCCGAAATTACCTCACCTGTGGGTGCTCCGCAATTTTCGAACAAGCCACATCGCCCTCTTCATCCCGATCCCGCTTTTCTGTTCCGGCGAATGAAAGTTAACCCTCGCTTCAACTCGACGGAGAGATCTGTCTCTTCGGTGGCCACATGGACTGGCTTGCCGGATTCCTTCCCCATCCATGCATCTAACTCCGCAGGCAGCGCTATTACGTGACGGCCTTCGCGGTGGATCGGCATCCCCTCCGCCTTCCACCGATGGACGACGGAAACAGGCTCGCCCAAGAATCCGGCAATCTGCTGCCACCCTTTAAGCTCGGTGTCACGGCTGCGCTTTCGATTCGTTTCTTTTCGGGATTGGGATGGTTTTGCCATCGTGTCGGTTCGCCGCTGGGGTCTTCTCCGCGCAACCCTTGGATGATGAGTCGCCTCCCGGAGTTCGCTAAAAAAAAGCCACTTAAAAATAGAGCACGACGAACTTAGCCAAATAGTAAACCTGCTGTGCGGATGCGGCATCCACTGAAGGTTATTGAGGAGACCAAATGCCCGGGAAGAACGGTACGAAGAATGGACTGGCTAATCCCTCCAGGCTGAAGCCTTTCGATGCCGACGACAAGCGTATGTTGCGGGTCGTCATCGAAACTCCAAAAGGCAGCCGGAACAAGTTTGCCTTTAACGCCAAAGAGCACCTCTTCGAACTGAAAAAGGTTCTGCCCGCTGGAATGGCGTTCCCCTATGACTTCGGATTTGTTCCGTCCACTAAAGCCGATGATGGCGATCCTGTCGATGTACTCGTCTTGATGGACGAGCCCGCATTTCCGGGGTGTGCGCTCACCTGCCGGGCCGTGGGCGTGATCGAAGGCGAGCAGGTTGGGAAGAAAGGTAAAGTTCGAAACGATCGAATCGTCGCCGTGGAACAAGATGCACACAGCTGGGCCGATATAAAAACTCTTGATGATTTGGGCAAACATTTCTTGAAGGAACTCGAAGAGTTTTTCATCGACTACCATCGGCTCTCCAACAGGCAGTATCGCGTGCTCGACGTGAAAGGTCCCGGTCAGGCTAGGAAACTTGTGAAAGTCTCCAGGAAGTGAACAGGGCGGAGGGGGCCGCTAACGTTCCTCGTACTCGTCGGATCCCAAAGTCCAAATAAATGATTGAAGGTCGATCATGTCGCGCGGCCCAAGATCGCGCAGGTCACGTCGAACCACTTCCGCGAACTGGAGCACATTCGCGTACGTCTGCCACGATGGGTCGGGAATGATATTGAAAATCAAAACCATATTCCTGAGCCGCGATGCGGGTCACATTCGGCTTGAGAAAAATGTGGGTTTCAGGCTGACCAATAAATCCAAAAACAGTTAGCACCGGCCAGGTCAGCACCCGCGTTTGCTTTCGTGGAAGCTCGGCCACAACTTCGATCCAGCGTTGAAATTTGGATTCGGCGCTACCGGCTCCGTATAAAAAGTCAAAGAGACCGGTAGCGAACGCGCGAGCGCCACCTGCACTTTTCACTGCATCCCGAATCGCCATCTTTTCAAACGAAAAGAGAAGGTTGGTGCGCGACTCGATTTTAATAGCGTGCGCCGCAATCTCCCGGAACTTGCTTTTCTCCAGCAGATTTCGATATTGGGTGAATCCCAATACTTCGTTCCACTGCAGGTGCGCAGTCCACTTGTAGTTCCGCTCCCAGTCGAGGTAGGTCGCATCCTTGAAGCCGCCGGGGAAAAATCGGAGGAACTTGCGGCGTGATCGTGCCGCCCGCGGTGAACCGACGACGCGTAGCCCTCGGTTCGCCGCAGAGGGACCAACCTCCGGGAATTTGACGATCGAGTTTCGTGGCGTGCTCATTGGAGTTCTAACCAGAGGGAGATGCTCGAGAGACTTTGTCCCGCGAGATAATTCATGGGCCAACAGCAGACCGAGTCAAGACTCGGGCTGCTGAACTCGATCGTGCTGCCGGCCCAGAATTGTTTACGCTAAGCCAGCTTCCGAGCCTTGCTGGCGCGTTTCTCCTGCGCAGCGGCTTTACTGCGGCCGGTATGCGCGCTTCCATTGCCGCTCTCAGCCGATTCGAAGTTCTCCACTCCCTGTTCAAGTTCGGGCAGTTGAACGATTTCCCAATCCCCGCCTTCATTCCACGGACCGCGGGCATCGGTTTCGCCCTCGTCTCCTACGTTCCGGTCGAGTCATTGAAGTATTGATTAACAAGCACAGGTGTCGGTTGGATCTTTCCGATGGAGAATGGATCCTTGCCCAGACTTTCCAATGCCAAGGTGAAGGCTTTCATGTGGGTAATCTCTCGGGTCATCAGGAACTGCAGCGCGTCCTTCGATCCGGGATCGTCACAGAAATCAATCAGCCGTTCGTAAACGATTTTGGCTCGCGCTTCGGCCGCAATATTGCTACGCAAGTCCACATCCAGTTCGCCGGTAATTTTCAAATAATCCGCGGTCCAGGCATCGCCCACGGAATTGAACAAACTCACTCCGCCTCCGCCCGCGATCGCGATCAATGGGTCGTCCGCCGCAGCATCCACTTGCTTCTTCATCGGTTTCAAGTGCATGCGAGCCAGCGTGCCCACAACTTCCAGATGACTGAGTTCCTCCGTACCAATATCCATCAGCAAGTCTTTGCGTTCAGGATCCTCACAGTTCAAACCCTGAATGGAATACTGCATCGCGGCGGCTAGTTCTCCATTCGCTCCGCCAAACTGCTCCAACAACATGTTTCCGAATCTGGGATCGGGTGTGCCAACGTTAACCGTGTACATGAGCTTTTTGATGTGGTGATACATGGATTCTCCTTGAATGATTTTTGCCGCGAACGGGCAGCTTATGAACCGCTGGATATCTTCCGCTTTGAGTGTTATCTAAGGAATATGCTTGCGTTGGGACGGGAGCAATCGAAGGACTGCCGTAGACTTGCGAGAATAATCCCGTAAGGGCTGTTCAAGCTGCATGCGCCGGAAGATTGCGCAAGTTCGGATCAGCTACGCGCCAAAAGTTTTTCGATGCGGATCGGCAACTCACGTACTCGCACGCCTGTGGCGTGATAGGTGGCAGAAGTAAGCGCCGAGGCGCATCCAGTCAAACCGATTTCTCCGATTCCGCGAGCACCATATTCATTCAGAATTGTGTCGGGATAATCCAGGAATTCAACCTCGATGTCGGGCACATCAGCATTCACCGCGACCAGGTAATCGGCAAAATTATTGTTGATCGGTTGGCCGCTACGCTGATCGTAGACTGTCTCTTCCAGCATGCCCATGCCGATTCCCATCGTCACCGATCCCTGAATCTGATTGCGCGCAGTCTTGGCATTGATCATGCGACCGCCATCGATCACGGTGAGCCAGCGGGTTACGCGCAAACGCACAATTTCCGGATCGTAGGAAACCTCACAGAAATGCGCCCCGAAGGAATGTATGGAATATTTCTTTTGCTCGGGAGTCGAGTCGGTTTTTGCATGGCCGTCCAAACCGGCCAACTTCGCTGCCACCAGAATTTCCTGAAAAGGTATGCCTGAATCAGGTGCTTTTATCCTGCGCGTGGACTCTTCCTGCGGTCATCTTCAAGGTTTTCGGATCCGCCGCATGGAACGGCGAGTTCGGATTGGCCGCGGCGGCTTTCAACACAGCCTCGACCGCATTCTCCGTCGCTTTGACAATCGCTGGAATCACGCTGGCCGTGGCGGACGAACCTCCAGATGTCGGTCCCGGCGGAAGAGAACTGTCTCCCAAAAATACGTGAACCTTCTCGACGGGAATACCTGTTTTGTCAGAAACGATTTCCGCAAATACCGTATAGGTGCCAGTTCCAATATCTTGTGTGGCGCAGGATGCGCGCGCCGTTCCGTCGGCCAGAAGCCGCACGCGTACCTCGGCGCCGCGTTGATGGCCTGGCCAGGTGCAGGTTGCCATACCCCAGCCAAGAATTTCTCCGTTCCTGGTCATCGAGCCGACTTTGGGATTTCGCTTGCTCCATCCAAATCGCTCCGCCCCTTTTTGATAGGCTTCGCGCAGATGTTTGCTCGACCAAGGAAGATTGGAGCCTTCATCCTGTTCGGCGTAATTCCGCAGGCGGACTTCTACTGGATCGAGATTGAGTTTCACCGCCAGTTCATCCATTGCTGATTCGAGAGCGAACAGCGCGGGAGTTCTTCCGGGGCCACGCATCGGCGTCGGAGTGCCGGTATTAAGCGCGACTTCCTGTTGCTGCGCTGCCACGTTCGGGCAACTGTAAAGCATCGCGGTGGGATCCACACAGTCTTCCAGAAATCTGTCGACCTTGGATGTGCTCTGAAAAATCTCGTTCCTAAGGGAGACCAGCTTGCCATCACTGCTGGCGCCGATTCGAATTCGCTGCTGAATCGTCGGACGATGGCCCACGGTGGTGAACATCAAGATGCGGGGAACGGCAAACTTTACCGGCCGCTTAACGTGACGCGCTCCCACCGCCGCAACCCATGAATGCGGCCACGGGAACAGCTTGCAGCCAAAACCGGAACCGATGAAAGGAGAGATTACTTCGATCGGATTCGAGCGGCATCCCCAAAACCTGCGAAGCCACATTGTGATGATTCACAACTCCCTGCGAGCTTTCGTACAAAGTAATTTTGTCTTGATCCTTATTCCACACCGCAATCGTGCCATGCATTTCCATTGGATTGTGAGTCTCGACCGGCGTCACGTAAGTCTCATCGAGTTTTACGTCGGCTTGGCCGAATGCCAGATCCGCTTGCCCTCGGGAATAATTCGTCGGCCCCGACTGACCTTTATTAGAAGGCGCTTGGCCCATGGCCGCATGAGCCGCCGCATCCAGTCTTACCTCCGGCGGCTTCGCGTCGTATTCCACACGTACGTGAGAAGCGGCGTCCTGCGCCTGCTCGAACGTGTCCGCGACAACCAGCGCTACGTACTGCCCCCAGTAATAAATAGTTTCATCTTCGAAGGGCGGTCTGCTTTCGCCGGGCCTGCTGGACTCCTCCAGGGAGCCTGCCGGATGGTAGAGTTTTTCAATGTTGCCGTGATGCAGGATCGCGAGTACGCCCGGCATCTTTTCGGCCTCGGCAGTGTCGATGTTCTTGATTCGGCCGTTGCCAATCGTGCTGGCTACCGCCACGCCATAAGCCACATTTTCAATCGGATGTTCCACCGCATAGGTGGCACGCCCTGTGACTTTCAACTTGCCGTCGATGCGCGTTACGGGCTGCCCAATTACTGAGGTGCTCATTCCAATTCTCCTCGATAGTTCTGCGGGCAAATCATTCTTAGTTCGCGTTAAGTGCTCTGGGTCCCGACTTTCAACGCCCTTTTTAATGTCCGCTTCGCCAGTTCAACTTTGAATGCGTTGTTGCGGAGAGGCTTCGCATCGCGCAAAGCAGCGTCCGCTGCGGCGTTAAAACTCGCCTCGCTCGCGTCCTGGCCCTCCAGCGCTCTCTCGGCTTCCATCGATCGCCAAGGTTTTGTACCCACGCCTCCGAGGGCAATCCTCACTCTTTGCATTCGACTGCCTTGCATCTGCACTACCACGGCCGCGGACGCCAGCGCAAATTCGTAGGAAGCGCGATCACGACGTTTGAGATAGAAAGAACGCGTGCCGCTGGCGAGCGCAGGTAGCGTCACATGTGTGATTAAATCTCCCGGCGCCAGCACATTCTCGCGATTCGGAGTTGAGCCCGGCACAAAATAGAATTCATTCAGAGGAACCGCCCGTTCTCCTTTGGGCCCTCGGATGTGCACCGTCGCTTCCAGCGCCATCATGGCCACAGCCATGTCCGAAGGATGAGTGGCAATACAATGTTCGCTGGTGCCAAGAATCGCGTGGATGCGGTTGTAGCCATCGAGCGCAGCGCATCCGGAACCGGGCTCGCGCTTGTTACAAGCGTAGGCCGTATCGCGAAAGTAGTAGCATCGCGTACGTTGCAGGAGATTTCCGCCAGTCGTCGCCATGTTGCGAAGTTGCGGAGAAGCGCCCGACAACAGCGCCTGGGAAAGTACCGGATACTCCTGTTGAATCGTCGCATCGTGCGCCAGATCGCTGTTGCGCACCATGGCGCCGATTCTCACTCCACCATCCGGCATCTTCTCAATTTTGTTGAGCGCGAGCAGATTAATGTCCACCAGGGTCGTTGGGCGTTCCACGTTAAGCTTCATCAGGTCAATCAGCGTGGTCCCGCCGGCAACAAATTTGCTATGGGGCGCCGTGCCGGAGCTGATCGCCCCCGGAATATCGTGAATTTTTTGATAATGAAATGCCTGCATGGATTCCGCTCCTCGCCTTGTATTCCCAGCCCAGGCTAAGCGCGCTTACGCGCTTCCTGCACCGCGGCCACTATGTTTGGATAGGCGCCACAACGGCAGATATTTCCGCTCATGCATTCGCGAACATCATCATCATTCTGGCCGCAGGGTTCTTTCAATAAAGCCGCGGCTGACATGATCTGGCCTGAGGTGCAGTATCCGCACTGGAAGCCATCATGCTCCAGAAACGCAGCTTGCACCGGATGCAGTTCACCGTTTTTTGCCAGCCCTTCGATGGTCGTGATCTGATCGCCCTGATGCATGATGGCGAAGGTGAGGCACGAATTCACGCGCCGCCCATTGACATGAACCGTGCAAGCTCCGCACTGGCCATGGTCGCATCCTTTTTTCGTTCCGAACAATTGCAGACGCTCGCGCAATGTATCGAGCAGCGTGACCCGCGGTTCGAGCTTGAGGTGGTAGTCGCGGCCGTTAACGTTGAGCACGATAGGCACCGGCGGGGAGTTCCCTACTGGCGTCCCTGCCGGTGCAGGCGAGGTTTCTACCTGAACGGCTGAGGCAGAGATGGTCTGCAATAATGGCACAGACGAAATGGCGATTCCACTGGCGCCAAACCGCGCAAGAAAAGAGCGCCGGGTAACTCCATTATGTTTGCTTTTACTGGATTCATCCGTTGATTCCGCGATGAGAGGCGTCGCCACCTTAGGCGTTTTCTCGTCTTTCACGAACTCACCCCCTAATCGTGGCAAGGGAATGGCTTGCCGAGGTCTACAGGTTGGGCGTTGGATTCTCTACAGTGCTTACGGGTTGGCTTTAATCTTGTTTCCGAAGCGGTAAAATACAGGGGCAGGGTCGTGCGCTAAACCGATTTCTTAGCAGCCTTCACCTTCGCCCATCGTGCTCTTTGTGCAGCGGCGATCTTCTTTCGTGCAGCCGCCGACATAACTCGATTCGAAACCCTGCCCGCGTTTTTCTTCTGTGCCCCACTCGCTTCCCGAGCTTTTGCCCGCCCCACTTTTTGTGCCGCCGTTGTCCGGCCCCGACCCGATGCGGACACCTTTCTGGTGCCTCTTGCTTTTCCATATGCATGGCCAAAGGCCGCGAGTGCAGCACCAACTCCGCGAAGTTCCCTGGTCAAACGATCCTGTTCAGTCTTCAACAAACGAACGATTCCACTCAAATTGTTCATTGAATTTCCCCTTTGAGAGGGATTGTATCAAGGCGTTGCATGCGTGGATCGAACTCTCATGAGGGGAGATCGAAGCTCGAAGGTCATGACTGACTATGTTGCAGCTTGACTGTTTAGCTGGTGAGAGTTTGTGCAGCGATTCCAGCGGCATTGATGGGATAAATTTTGGAGGCGCGGGTCGGAATCGAACCGACGCATAAAGGTTTTGCAGACCTCTCCCTTACCACTTGGGTACCGCGCCCCTGCTGAATACGTTAGCGTTCCGGCTGAAAAAAGTCCATCCGCGGGAAGGGATGAAAACATCTGGAGCGGGAGACGGGGGTCGAACCCGCGACATCGACCTTGGCAAGGTCGCGCTCTACCACTGAGCTACTCCCGCTCGACCAATCGATTATAGATGAGCCGTTACGCGGGAGCAACGGTCGCACGCTCTGGCGAGGCAATCGCTAGTGCGGCGACCATTGCGGATCTTCTTCGGGCGGCACGATATGTCCATCGCGCATGTGGATGATGCGATCGCCGAACTTCGCAGCTTCCGGATTGTGGGTGATCATCAAAACGGTCTGACCTAACTCCTGGTTGGACTGGCGCAACATGTCCAGGACGATGTTCGAATTCTCAGTGTCAAGATTGCCAGTGGGTTCGTCAGCTAGAACTACCGCCGGTTTGTTAACCAGCGCGCGAGCCAGGGCTACGCGTTGCTGCTCACCGCCGGAAAGTTCGGACGGGCGATGATTCAATCGCTTGGTCAGCCCTAATAAATCGCAGATGCGCAAAAAGAATGCTGGATCGCGATCGCCATTCCCGGAAATTTCTTGTGCGATGGCGATGTTGGAGCGGGCATCGAGGGTCGGCAGCAGATTGAACTTCTGAAAAACAAAACCGATTTTACGCTTGCGCATGCGGGTTCGCTCTGCATCGGAGAGCGTGGCGAAGTCATCGCCATCCATAATCACTTTGCCGGAGTCAGCCCGGGTCAAGCCGCCGAGCAAATAGAAGAGAGTTGACTTACCGCTGCCGGAGGGGCCAACGATGGTGACAAACTCTCCCTTTTCCACGCCGAAGGAAATGCCGCGCAACGCGGGTACATCGATCTTCCCTACGCGATAAGTTTTGCGTAAATCAATAGCCTCAATGAATGCGCCCATGCCAGACTCGATCTTACACGAGCAAGACCGTCTGCCGACGAGCACGCAGACTCTAATTACAGACGAGAATCAAAGAATTCTTCTCAGCATCCTTGGGGTTCTTGGCAGTGAAATGCATTGCAGGTTATCGGCTGCGACGACGTCAGGCAACACCAATCTGCCGTGGCTGCGGCGAGGAGCGCTGCATTCGCTTGGGCCCGCGCTTGCGCACAAGCAGCAAACGGATGCGCTCCAGAAGGTCGGCCGGCGCGTACATTCCCCTGGCGAGGAATACATCCGCTTGAGAGTCGTGGTCATAGACGCGGACTTTGCTCGAAATAAGGATCGTTGGAACTTGGGGAGCGATCGCCTTGATGGCCGCGATCAACTGCGGGCCGTCCATTCCCGGCATCGCCATGTCTGTCACTACTAAGTCGATACCTCCCTGCTTGAAGCGCTCCAGGGCGGGCTCGCCGCGGGAATAACTGGCCACACGATAGCCGCGAGTCTCCAGCATGATTTTGCGATGGGAAAGCGATTGGTCGTTATCGTCAACACACAAAATCGTGCGCTTGGGTTTCATTTACCGCCTGTTCCGAAGTCCCCGGTTGTACTCCGGAGCCAAACGGAAATTCTCTGTTCGTGAAGGATGAAGAGCGAAGTGATGCTAACGGCAATGGTGAGCACTGTAAAGTACCGCCGAAGCAAATGGCAGCTTCTGGCTATTGACATTTTTTGTCGAGTTTGAAATTCATGAATTTCGGATGCTTGCGCGAGTTCGACTAGAGGAAAACTTCTCCGCGCATGATCTCAACCGAATGTCCTCCGACCCGCACGTTAACCACGCGGTTATTGCGGCGCGCCGCACGCACGAAAATCCGGCTGGGACGTTTCATCTCGACACCCTGTTCAATCATCACGCGTTCGTCGGGCTGGGCCACGCCGTGCGCCACCATCCATGCCGCGGCACAGCCTGCAGCGGAGCCCGTGGCGGGATCTTCGCCGTTGTAAAAAATCATGCGAGAATGCAGGCGCGCGTTGCGATCAACTGTTTCCCGCGCGACAAAATAGAAAAATTTGCCGGAAGACTTTGCCAGGTATTCTGCTGCGGCTTCCAGGTCGACCTGCAGATTCTGAATCACCGCCAGCGATTTCAGCGGCGTCACCGTGAACGGAACTCCGGTTGAAACTGTCTCAATCGGCAAGGTGTCATCGAAGCTATCCACGCTCAATCCCGTCGCCCGTGCAACTGCGTCGCGATCATGTTGCGTTAGGAACGTAGGGTCGATCTGCGTCATCTCGCCGAACGGAGACCCTCCAGCTTTATCTTCGAAATGCACCGGGACTTTCCCCACGTTCAACTGCAGCGTGATCTGTGGCAGGGCACTTTCGCCGCGCAACGCGAACGCGGTTCCCAGGGTGGGATGACCGGCGAACGGTAGTTCTTCCTGGACCGTGAAAATGCGCACCCGAATTCCTTGTTCGCGCTCCGTAGCAGCGTCACGCGGCAGGATGAAAGTGGTTTCCGAGAGGTTCATCTCTCTGGCAATCGACTGCATTTCAGCGTCTGTCAGTCCCCGGCCGTCGAAAAATACGGCCAGAGAATTCCCCTCAAGTTTTCGAGAAGAAAAAACGTCCCACTGCGCCATCGCCAGACGCCGGGTTGTCATGCTCATCGTGATGCCTCTAGCAGGAAATCACTGTGCAGCTTTTATTGTGCAAGCAAAGAGATGCAGGCAAGCGCCCAGCGATGCAAGAAAACTCCGCAAGAGCCTCGCAGGCAGCCTGCCAAGGTTGACATGGTTCGCGCAGACTCCTATCCTAGTTAAATGTTTTGTCCTTCCCACGCCGGCGCCCCATGCTGTTGCATGTGTTCGCAGTCGTGTGGGTAAGGGAGCCGCAAGAATAATTTCCCACCCACCCAATGAAGCGGGTGGGTTTTGTTTTTATCTGGATATTTCGAGCGAAGTTAGAGATTTGGCTGACAATTTTAAGAACCTAAATCCGCGAGGTGAGAAAGATGAGCACACAGACCTTAACTGAAACCAACAATATTCCCCGCATCAACGATACGGCACCGAATTTCACCGCCGAGACTACGCAGGGGACGATCGACTTTCACCAATGGATCGGCGACGGCTGGGCGATTCTGTTTTCCCACCCCAAAGATTTCACTCCCGTGTGCACTACCGAACTCGGCTATATGGCGCGATTGCAGCCTGAATTCGCCAAGCGCAATACCAAAATTATTGGACTCAGCGTCGACCCGGTGAGCAGTCACGGCAAATGGGCGGTGGACATCGAGGAAACTCAAGGCGCGAAAGTAAATTATCCGATGATTGGCGACCCCCAACTCAAGATCGCGAAACTGTACGGCATGTTGCCGGCAGAGAGCGGCAACACATCCGAAGGTCGCACCGCTGCGGACAATGCCACTGTACGCACCGTATTCGTGGTCGGCCCCGACAAAAAGATCAAACTGCAGCTCAGCTACCCCATGAGCACGGGCCGCAATTTCGACGAAATTCTCCGCGTAATTGATTCGATGCAACTCACGGCGAAACACAAAGTGGCCACGCCGGTGAACTGGAAGCAAGGGGATGAAGTGATCATCCTTCCCTCGGTATCGAACGAGGAAGCGCAACAGAAGTATCCCGGAGGCTGGAAGTCGCCGAAGCCCTATTTGAGGATTGTGCCGCAGCCCAAGTAAGATCACCGGACGTCGTGTCAGTGTTCCGTTGGAAGCGCATGCGGTCCGGTGATCGTCCCGGTCTTCAAAACCGGCGGGCGGCGGGTAATTCCGTCACCGATGGGTTCGACTCCCATTCGCTTCCGCCAGCGGTTCACAGGAGTTCTACTGAGTACCTGGTTTCGAATTAAATCTGAGGGTGCCGGAGCGAAGCAATGAAAATCGCGAACAACGTCATCGAACTCATCGGGCACACGCCCCTCGTGAGGCTCAATAAAGTTACGCAAGGTTGCGTGGCTGAAGTGGTCGCCAAGCTGGAAAGCCAAAATCCAGTAGGCAGCGTGAAGGACCGAATTGGCGCAAGCATGATTCTTGACGCAGAGCGAGCCGGCAAAATTCAGGCTGGAAAAACCGTTCTGATCGAACCGACCAGTGGCAATACCGGCATCGGCCTCGCATTCGTTGCTGCGGTGAAGGGTTACAAACTTATTCTGACGATGCCGGAGACTATGAGCCTGGAGCGCAGAGTGCTCCTGCTTGCCTTCGGCGCAGAGCTGGTGCTGACCCCAGGCCCGCGCGGCATGAAGGGGGCGATCCTCAAAGCCGAAGAGTTACTGGCAAAAACTCCCAACGGTTACATGCTGCAACAATTCGATAATCCAGCGAATCCGAAAATTCATTTCGAAACCACGGGGCCGGAGATCTGGAACGATACTGACGGGAAAGTCGATTTCCTGGTTTCTGGTATTGGCACAGGCGGCACAATTACGGGCGTCGCTGAATATATAAAACCCAGGAAACCGTCCTTCAAGGCGATTGCCGTTGAACCCGTGGAGAGCCCGGTGCTCTCTGGGGGAAAGCCGGGGCCGCATAAAATTCAAGGCATCGGCGCTGGTTTCGTACCGCGAATTCTGCGCACTGACCTGATTGACGAGATCATTCAAGTCAGCAACGATGAGGCAATCCAGATGGCCCGCCGTCTTCCGCGCGAGGAGGGGATCTTCGTAGGAATTTCTTCTGGCGCCGCCGTCACTGCGGCTCTGAAGGTAGCGAAGCGTCCCGAGAACGCCGGCAAACTGATCGTGGTCGTGCTGCCATCATTCGGAGAACGTTACTTGAGCACCGTCTTGTTCGAAGAACTGCGTAACATGGCGCAGCAGATTCCGACAGCTTCTCTTCCCGACTGATGGCTGCTACAACTTGACCACTTCGCATGTGGGCAGGTCGTGTTGCCCTCTGTTTGGTGCCGGTTGCGTGGAAATGTCTGTGGAAATCTGCCTCCATACCCGCCGAATTGCGGTTGTTCCAGAAACTCACCGGTGTATGATGATTTTCCAACCAGCCAACATGGGAGTTCGTGAATAGATCAACGCTTCGTTCGCAGGCGATATCGTCGCGTTGATCGCGTCCTCCGCAACGATCCGCGAGAAAATCGATCGGGGAGAAAAATGAGAAGGAACCAGACTTGGGGTGTTTCAATTCTCGGCGTGTTCCTCATGTCTTCGGCGCTTTTCGGCCAGACCAATCCGGCTGGCGCGAAACCCATTCCCGTTCCCACCGATTGGAGCCACCACCACGTTGTTTTCTCCAAGCCCACTACAACGGAACAATCGGCGGTTGCGGAGCAGGACCCGCGTTACTGGCAGCAGCTTCATCGCCGTGAATTGCCGATTTTTCCTCTCGCACGAAAAGCTGATCAAGATTCTTCCGCCCCTACCTTTGCTGACGCGACACCTTCCCACAAGAATCAAGCGCTTAATCAGGACTGGCAGGAAAACATGGGTAGCGGCGCCAATGTCGGCGCCGGAAATTATCCCGCCAAATTCTCTTTTCTCGGAACAACCGCCAACTGCGGCAACGCCACCCAGCCCGATTTCGTGGTCTACAGTACTGGACTTGTTGGATCTTCCACGCAGGCCAGTATTGTGGCGTATGACAATCTTTACTCTGGCTGTTTGGTGGGTACGGTGCCTTCGGTTTATTGGGCGTACAACACAGGTGGCCAGATCCTGACTTCACCCGTTTTCTCCGGAAGCGGTTCGCAAGTTGGATTCGTGCAAACTTTGGGAGGACAGGCGGGGTTGGTTCTCTTGAAGTGGAAATCCTCAGCGTCCGAAACCGTGGCTCTGCCGGGCACGCCCACGCTGGTGACGGCGGCGGCGTATCCAACGTGTGTTGCTCCGTGTATGACGGAAGTTTTTTTGCATGACGGGTTTTCGAACCCTCTCGATGACACGACTTCCTCAGCTTTTTACGACTACACGAACGATGTCGCGTGGGTGGGAGGAACTCTCGGCTGGCTGCACAAGATAACTCCGGTTTTCAACGGCGTTCCCGCGGAAGTCAGCACCGGTGGCTTTCCGGTTCAGGTAGCCAATACTACGTTTCTTTCCAGCCCGGTTTACGACCGCATATCCAAGAATGTTTTTATCGGTAGCGCGAGCGGTTACTTTTACCGCGTTAACTCCACTTCAGCGGCGGTGACTGCATCTGGAGAGCTGGATTTCGGCGCTGGTCTCGTAGATGGTCCGGTCCTGGATCCACTCAATGCGCATGTATACGTGTTTGCATCCAGTGATGGCAGTACAAATTGCACGGGAGTCGCCTGCTCCGCCGTCTACCAACTCAGCACAACTTTCGCAGCCAACTCCACAGGGACAGAAGTGACGGTCGGCAACAGCGTAGCTTTGGATTCGTCGCCGAATCCCAGTCCTCTATACGCAGGAGCTTTTGATAACGCCTATTACAGCTCCGTGAACGCCACGGGGAACCTTTATGTTTGCGGCGATACTGGCGCTAATCCTACTGTTTACAGGATTCCGATTCTGGCGGGTGTGCCGGGAACAGCCGCGTCTCTAGCAGCGCTCACCCCCGCCGGCAAGAGCCCCGCGTGCTCGCCGGTCACCGACATCTTGAATCCCAATGTCAGCGGAGGCGCAACCGAGCGCTTGTTCTTCAGCGTGGAAGATAATGGCCATCCAACGGTGTGCGCCACGAAGGGATGCATGCTGAATTTCATCGACACGCCCTGGCAGGCCTCCACTGCCTACGTCGTGGGCCAGGAAATCCTGGTCCTCAGACCTGCGAACAACACTCTCTACATTAACGTAGTTACAGTGGCCGGCACGTCGGCGACAACGCCTCCCGCCACATGGCCCGCCACGGCAGGCGCCTTCACAACGAATGGCGGCGTCACGTGGATAAACCAGGGCGCTACTTCGATTACACTCGCGAGTTGGGCAGCCACACACGCCTACACCAAAAATACCCGCATCATCGACAGTAATGGAGACGTTGAGATTGTGACTACCGCGGGAACTTCCGCTGGCACAGCGCCGACCTGGCGCACTGTTCCTGGCACGACCACGCCCGATGGCGGAGTTACCTGGACCAATGCTGGCGTGTCGCCCTACGCTGCGCTCGCTGCAGCGGGGGGCACAAGTGGAACGATCATCGACAACGTGGTAGGGTCCGGGACATTGGCGGGAGCCTCCCAGGTATATTTCTCGACATTAAGCAACCAGACCTGCACCACTTCGGGCACCACAGGCGGGTGCGCGGTCCAGGCTTCACAATCCGCATTGAAATAATTGAAGGGACGATCCTTATGGAAGTAGAACATTCATCCGGTGACAAGCGGCAATCGACTGAGACGGTTAAGAAGCCGTATCAGAAGCCGTCGTTTCGCTTCGAAGAGGTATTCGTGACTTCGGCGCTCTCTTGCGGCAAGATCACCAGCACTCAGAGCGGATGCCACGGCTTAACTTCAGCTTCATGACCCGGACAGGCGCAACCGTGGAAGAGGAAAGCGTGGCAAAGTGCGAACTTGCCGCACAGGTTCTACGCTCGTTCGGAACTCTTCGCTTCGTCGCGACCGGTTGGAGTATGCTGCCTTCCCTTTGGCCTGGAGAAACGCTTGTCGTCGAACGCATCGGCAAGGATAACGATAAAGATAAAGCTACGGACCAGGATCACGTGCGAGTCGGGGATATCGTGCTTGTCGGTCGCGAGGGGAGGCTTTGTGCTCACCGTGTCGTCGCCGTCGGCGGCACTTCGGAAAATCCGCGGTGGATGATTCAAGGAGATGCACTTCCCGCGCCAGACAATCGTCCTGTCGAGCCGAACGAGTTGTTGGGTCGGATTGCCTATGTGATTCGCAGGGGAAAATTAATAGAGCTCTCCGCGGACTTGAGTGCAGCTGAGAGTCTGATCGCTAAGGTTGTCAGGCGCTCCCTTCCCGCAGCGCGTGCGCTTATTTATTTGAATCGCCTGCGGCAAACTTCAGAGAAGCCGGTCATTCCGTGCCAGGCGTAGCCACACAAATCGAGTGCTACAACGCGGTAATCACCATCGGCGGTATCGCCGTGGGGGTGAATACTACGGACCGAGATTTTCTGAATATCCTGCAAAGCCGCTATGCTGGGTTCATAAGCACCAATACTCCCGCGGCGTTCGAATTGGATGTAGAGCTGACTCCGCCGACGAATACAAATCCGGACGCAGATGTCCGCGTGACTTACGATTCAGGACGCTGGTTGCTCGAGCGCGGCGATTTTCGCGCCGAGTGGGAACCAGCGGAACTCCGAGGCAGCATTCGCCAGAAAGCGAACCCATTTTCCATCGACGCCGTGCTGCGTATCGTGCACACGCTCTTGCTCGCGAAGCAGGGCGGATTCCTTCTTCACTCCGCCAGTGCGATTCGTCGCGGAAAAGCGTTCCTTTTTGCCGGAGTTTCTGGCGCGGGGAAGACGACAATCTCACGGCTCGCGCCCGTTGATGCGACATTGTTGACTGACGAAATTTCTTACGTACGCAGAAATGGAGATCGCTACATTGCGCACGGGACGCCCTTCACCGGCGAGTTAGCCAAGCTGGGCGAGAATGTGTCGGCTCCCGTGGCTGGAGTGTATTTACTGGCGCAAGGTCCGGAAAATCGCATTGAGCCAGTTGCCGCGGCCGAGGCAGGACGCGCGCTCCTGGCTAACATGCTTTTCTTTGCTAAGGATCCGGAGATGGTTCACTGGGCATTTCAAGCAGCGTGCGACTTCGTCGATCGCGTGCCGGTTTGCAGGCTTACCTTTGTGCCAGACGCCCGAGTCTGGGAGATGATTGGATAAAAATGCAAAATAAACTTGTATGTCGCACGCAGTCCGCGAATCGCCGCCCGCCTGCTGGGCGAGGAAATGCTGGTCATGTCCGGGCAAGATTCGACGCTTTTTACCCTGAACCCGACTGCCACCGTTCTTTGGCAGGCCGCGGATGGGGCAACGCCACTGGATGAGATTGTGGCACGCCGCATCTGCACAGAGTTCGAAGTGAAGCCTGAGGATGCGATGCGGGACGCGGAAGAGTTGGCCGAAAGCCTTGCCCAGCATGGCATTCTGCTGATATCGGATCAGCCAATCGCGAATCCGCTCGCAGCCGCTCCGGAGCAATCACGACAATGAGCGTTTTGATGCAGGAGATGAGCGAGCGGGCGCTGCAACTGGGGGTCCCTTTAAGCGCGCAGCTTGATCTCACTTACCGCTGCAATGAGAAGTGCGTCCACTGCTACCTCGACCATGACGACCACGGTGAAATGACCACGGTAGAGATCAAGCATCTACTCAGTGAGATGGCGGAGGCTGGCGTTTTCATTCTCACTCTGAGCGGCGGCGAAATTTTTCTGCGGAAAGATTTCTTTGAGATTCTGGAGCACGCCCGCTCTCTCACCTTCTGCGTCAAGCTCAAGACCAATGCCGTGCTCATCCGCGAAGCGCAGGCCGCGCGCCTTCGCGATCTCGGAGTGCAATCCGTTCAGATCAGCATTTATTCGCACCGCCACGACGTGCATGACGAAATCACTAAAGTCAAAGGTTCACTTCGACGCTCCATCAATGCCATCCGCTTTCTTAAATCCCAAGGTTTGAAGGTCATCATGGCAAATGTGCTGATGACGGAAAACATGCAGGACTATCACGGCGTCCGTGCGCTGGCGGACGAACTCGGTGCCGAGTACACGCTTGATCCAACGATCACGCCGATGATGGATGGCGACCGTTCAGTTCTTGACTTGAACGCAGGTGAGCCAGCCCTCCGCGAGCTTTTTCGCGACGAGATGTTTGTCGGCGACGCGGATGAATTCTGCGCACCGCCGCCCCCGCCCGATGCCGAAATCCTTGCTTCTTTGCCTTGCAGCGCGGGCCATACTGCCTGCTACATTTCTCCTTATGGAGAGTTTTATCCTTGTGTGCAATTTCCGTTATCTTGCGGCAACGTGCGGCAACAGCGCTTCGTCGATATCTGGCGCGACTCCGAACAGTTGAAGGAAGTCCGCTCGATCCGCTTGAAAGATTTGTCTGGCTGTTCGCAGTGCGTGCACGGTTCCACCTGCACCCGCTGCCCGGGCTTGGCATTCATGGAGGGCAACATGCGCGGGCCCTCCATTGCGGATTGTGAAAAATCTTTCGCCCGTACCGGCATTCCCTCGGTGAATCTGCTGGCAAAAAAAGAAAAAGCTGCTCCGCGGCGCCTGGTGCAGATTCAACTGGTGCCGGCGATTACGGGGACCAGGTTGTCTCGACTGGACTCTCATGCTGGCAACCTGGGGCTATAGCCGGCTCCAACAATAGCCGCCGTTTCCCGCCTCGAATATGCCGAACATTCTTTACAACGCCGAAGACTCCGGCGACTCCACTCCTCAGACAGCCTGCCACGGACTACAACAATCACTAACGTTCATGCCCCATTCGTAATGCCGTTCGGCATTGGTTTACCGATAGCATTTGCGAAGGAGTTTTGCCATGCGCGTAAGTTGCAGGATTGTTTTGTTCCTGGTGGCAGCGATTTCATTAGTCGCGGCGACCGCAAACAGCCAGGACGAACCGTCGCTTGGCGACCTCGCACGGCAGCAGAGGCAACAAAAGCAACAAACAAAAACCGCGCCGGGCAAGGATGCCAAGCCTCTTAAAGTGATTACGAACGAAGAACTGCCGGCGCACACAGTGGCACCCTCCACCCCGGCGACGGACGGCAGCGAACGAACTTCGGCACCAGACTCCGCAAATGCCCCAAAGGTGCCCGCCGAGCAATGGAAGTCGGAAATTCAATCGCAAAAAAGTCAAATTGCTTCGCTGCAAGGCCAGATCGACCAGTTAAACGAGTCGATCCGCTTTGCCCCCGCCAACTGTGTTGCAAATTGCGCGTCCTGGAACGAGCGGCAACGGGAAAAGCAACAGCAAGTAGAACGCATGCAGACTCAGATGGAAGAACAGAAGAAGCGCTTGGATGAAATGCAGGAGTCTGCTCGCAGACAGGGCTATGGAAGCTCGGTTTACGACCCCTAGACACCGCACCGGCGTAGCAAAGCAGGTCTCTTCTCTACTAAGAATGGCAGGAAGCGTGTCCGATAGTTTTTATTTTCGCGTTTGCGCTTCCTCCAAAGCTCACTGTCGTGCGAAATTAGTCGGATGGCATTAGTCATTCGTCCCTCACGGATCCATGCAGTCGGTGTCTTCACAACAGGGCCCATCCGCAAAGGCTCGCGCGTCGTCGAGTATTCTGGTCCGCGCCTGACCGCCGAGGAAGCCAACCGCCTGTATGACGGCGCCAGCCGCACTTATCTTTACGGGCTGGATGACGGCAAAACGGTCATCGACGGCGAAGGCATGGGCGCCTACCTGAACCACTCCTGCGATCCCAATTGCGAAGTCGATGAAATTAAGAACCGGGTTTGGCTTCTCGCCATCCGCAACATCGCAGCCGGGGAAGAGCTAGTGTGGGATTACAACCTCTACGACGACGATGATCCGGCGCCGTGCCACTGCGGCTCGCCCAAGTGCCGCGGGACTATGTATTCGCGGGAATGGATGGCCAAGTTGCGGCGCAAGGCTCGAAAGAAGGCTGAAAAGATGCTCGACGGCCCGGGCCGCAAAGAAGGTTCGAGAAGGAAATCCCCGAAGAAAAGCGGGATCCTCGCCTCGTCCAGTGCTTAAGCGGTCTGCGGACTCGTGTCAGGCCCAACCGGCTGCACCTTGTTCTTCCCGTGCTCCCGCCAGCCTTCGATAATCAGATACAACACGGGGATAAAGAAAAGATTCAGCACGGTCGACATAATCATGCCGCCGAAGACGGTGGTTCCCACCGAATGCCGGCCATTCTCGCCCGCGCCCGTGGCTAGCACCAACGGCACAACGCCCAAAATAAACGCCAGCGACGTCATGATGATCGGGCGAAAGCGTATTGCTGCCGCTTGCACCGCCGCTTCTACCAGCGGAACTCCGCGCCCACGCAGTTGCTCGGCGAATTCCACGATCAGAATGGCGTTCTTGCTGGAGAGACCGACCAGCATCACCAGTCCTACCTGACAGAAAACGTCATTCTCCAGTCCGCGAATCCACTGCGCCCCCAGAGCGCCCAGCAAAGCCATAGGAACCGCCAGTAGCACGATGAACGGCAAGACAAAGCTTTCATACTGAGCGGAAAGCGTGAGATACACGACGAGGGTTCCGAGCGCAAATAAAATCAGAGATGTTCCGCCCGCCTGCAATTCTTCGAGCGACAGTCCAGTCCAACTATAGGAAAATCCCTCCGGCATTTTGCTGGCCAGCTGATCCATCGCCGTGATCGCCTGACCAGAACTATATCCGGGAGCGGCCGAGCCATCGATCTCCGCGGAACGGAACAGGTTGTAGTGGCTAATGACCTGCGGTGTTGTGGTTTGTGTAATGTTGATCAGATTGTCGAGAGGAATCATGGCCCCGCTGTCGGAGCGGACGTAGAACTCTTTCATGTCCTGCTCCGTGGAGCGGTATTGCTTGTCCGCCTGCACGTAGACACGATAGGACCGATTGTTAAAATCGAAATCGT
The DNA here is from genome assembly GCA_963817305.1 of uncultured Acidobacteriaceae bacterium. Lineage (GTDB taxonomy): Bacteria > Acidobacteriota > Terriglobia > Terriglobales > Acidobacteriaceae > Sulfotelmatobacter. Next base: position 550,453 of record CAWFOD010000004.1, read on the forward strand.
TCACATACGACGATCCCATATAGACGCCCAGCGTGTCGGTGATCTGTGAGAGCGGAACATGCAGACTCTTCGCCTTCTCTCGATCGATGGTCACAAGAAACTGCGGATCGTTCGCGGTAAACGGCGTGTACAAGCCAACCAGGTCTTTGCGAGCGGCCGCTTCCCGGATTATGTTGTGCGTTGTCTCGGAGAGTTCCTGCAGCGTGTGTGACCCTTGGTCCTGTACGACGAATTGGAATCCACCAAATTGTCCCAGGCCTTGTACGGCAGGAGGAAGCGTGGCAAATGCGATCGCTCCTGAAATCCCAAACAGACGGGGACGAACCCGGTTCAGAATTGCAGAGGCTGTATGCTCCTTGCCCTTGCGCTGAGAATAAGGCTTGAGTGGCACGAAGATAATTCCCTGATTCGGCGCGCTGCCGGCAAAACTGAAGCCCGCAACCGAAAATGTTCCCTCAGCCTCCGACACATCGCTCAGCAGCTTCGAAACCTGTTCCCCAATCGCTTTGGTGTATTCCAGGGACGCACCGGAGGGCGCTTGAATGACGACAATAAAATATCCCTGGTCTTCGTTTGGGACGAATCCACCGGGAACGCGCGTGAACACAAAATAAGTCAGCCCCAGACCGGCGAAAAACAGTACCACCATTGCCAGCTTGTAATCCAGAACGTGGTGCAGGACGCGACGGTAACCGCGCGTGACCGCGGACACTCCATCGTCAAACTTTTGCAGCCACCACCATTTTTGGCGGTGGGGGCCGCTCAGGAAAATCGCCGCCAGCACTGGAGCCAGGGTAAGCGCGTTGAACGCTGAAATGGCAATTGAAAATGCGATGGTCAGCGCAAATTGGCGAAACAGAATTCCGGTCGTCCCGGGAAAGAAGGCAACCGGAACAAACACGGCGCAGAGTACCAGTGATGTGGCGATGACGGCGCTGGTAATTTCGGCGGTAGCGGCTGCCGCGGCCTTGTGTGAGTCGTGTTCGCCTTCAGTAATATGGCGCTCGATGTTTTCAATTACAACGATCGCGTCGTCCACGACCAGGCCGGTAGCCAGCGTGATGCCGAACAAGGTCAACGTGTTGATGGAAAAGCCGAGTAGCTTTACAAATATGAAGGTGCCGATCAGCGAAACCGGAGTGGCGATGAAGTGAATCATCGTCGTCCTCCAGTCACCGAGAAAGAGAAAGATTACCAGGATGACCAGGAAAATCGCCGAACCGACGGTGTAGACCACGTCGCGGATCGACTCGCCGACGGCGTCGGTCGTGTCGAAGGCGACTTTGTAGTGCATTCCCGGAGGAAAGCTCTTCGACAGGCGCGCCAGCTCCGCAATCGCGCGGCGATCCACATCGAGCGCATTCGCCGTCGATAACTGTGTTACACCCAAGCCAACTGCGTCCTGTCCGTTAAACTCCAGGTCGGAGCTGTAGTCCTCGGCACCCAGCTCAGCGTGGCCTACATCCTTCAGGCGGACCAAAGTTCCATCGGCATTCGTCTTGAGAATGATGTTGTCGAACTGGCTCGCCTCGCTGAGGCGCCCTACCGCGCGCACGCTGATCTGGTACTGCTGTCCTTCCGGCGCCGGCTGCTGGCCCACTTGCCCAGCCGCTACTTCAACGTTCTGTTCGGAAAGCGCGTTCACTACATCCGGCGCCGTCAGCCCTCGTCCCGCCATGCGTACCGGATCCAGCCACAGCCTCATGGAATATTTGCGCTCACCGAAAATAATTACGTCAGCCACGCCCGGAATTCGCTTCAGCGCGTCCCTGACGTAAATGTCAAGGTAATTGCTCATGAACAACGTGGAGTATTTGTTGTTATCGGAGATGATGGCCGCGCCAAAAACGAAGTTCTGCGAGCTCTTTGCGGTCGTAATACCTACCGCTTTTACGGCAGCAGGCAGCCGCCCTTGCGCGGTGTTGACGCGGTTCTCAATATCGACCGTAGCCAGGTCTGGATCGCGGGTTATGTCAAAGGTGACGGTGATGCCGCTCGTGCCGTCATTGCCGCTGGTGGAGGTCATGTACTTCATACCCTCCGCCCCGTTGATCTGTTGCTCCAGTGGAATGGTAACGGCGCTCTCCACCGTCTGCGCGCTGGCTCCAATGTAAGCGCTGGAAACGCTCACCTGCGGCGGCGCAAGGTTGGGGAATTGCGAGATGGGAAGTGTAGGAATTACAGCCGCGCCGCCCAAAACAATCAGCAGCGCGCAGACCGTGGCGAACACCGGGCGTTGAATAAAAAAGGCAACGAACATAGAAATCCCAAATCACACAACGGGTGAAGAAATGTAACCGCACTTGTTCTGAAAACTAGAGGGCAACAATCGCCGGCGTTCGGCTTCCGGTCTGGTCATGGCGCTGAGACTATGCTACTGAAGCCGCGACCCAATCCCCTCGCTTCTCAGCCCAGCGGAATCACCGGTACCCCATCCAGCAGGAACTGCGTTCCCGATACGATCACCTTATCTCCAGGCTTAATGCCATCCTCGACTTCGTAATCGTTCCCCACCGTCTGCCCGATCTTCAGCGCTTTCTGCCGCGCCACGTAGCCACCGTTCTGAGGCTCGGCCACAAAAGCGAAATACTGTCCCGCAAGGCGGGATACGGCGAGAATGGGAACCTCGGGATTATCGTGTGTGCCCCACACCAGGCGTGCCCGGATAAATTGCGACTGACGGAGCGCGTCGTTGCTATTCGCGATGCGCGCCTTTACCAGAATGGTTTGCGTAGCGTTATCCACCTGCGGCGAAATAAAGCTGATGCGGCTGTTGGCCATCACTTTGCCATTGCTGTCGAGGACCTGCACCGGTAGATTCATCTTCAACTGGGCAGCGTGATCGATCGGCACATAAACATACACTTCGAGACTTCCAGGTTGATCGACCGTAGTAAGTTGGGTCGAGCTTGTAACCCGGTCACCCACGCGAACCGGAATATCTCCAACAATTCCGCACCGCGGCGCCACTACCCTGTAATAGTGCAACTGAACCTGCTGTTCGCTGACTTGCGCATCCAGCGAGTCCATCTGCGCCTGGGCGGCGTCCATCGCCGATTTCGCCTGATCGAGATCCTGCTTGCTGACCACACCCGCAGAAAAGAGTCCCTGCGCGCGCTCGTATTGCTGCTTGGTCCAGCTAAGATTGGCCTGTTGGGCGGCGCGCGAACTCTCCTGGCTCTTCACCGTTGCCTGCTGCTTCAACGGGTCGATCTCCATCAACGGAGCGCCGTCTTTCACCATCTCGCCCGAGTGGACAAAGATCTTCGTGATCTGCCCCTCCACCTGGGGCATAATGACGGCGGAATCGCGCGATTTCAGCGTGGCCACATACTCCGTGGAGTCGTTAACCGGAGTGGCGCGGGCCACTTGCACTTTCACCGGCATGGCCTGTGGCCCGCTAGCATGCGCGTTCGCCGGGCCGTTCCCCGAGCATCCGAGGGTGGCTACGGTGCAGGCAACCGCCAACAGGAGAAGACTCTCCCGCAAAATTCGATGATCTCTAGCATCCATGAATATCGATACCCGCCCCAAGAAATGACGAAGAACCACAATACCGAACAAAAGACTTTCGGGGAAAGCCTTGAACGTAAATTAGACGGCGTCGCGGTTCAGGCGTTAGTCGCCGTTTACTACAAGATTCATCCATGGCCCGGTCGGACGCAAAATAATCGTTCGCACCGATGAAAAAGCCGAACAGGCCGCAGATCGAGAACTCCTGCTCTCCACTTCCATTGTCTCACTCTGCTACATTGTTGACCTATGGAGCCACCTCTCTCTCAGCCTGCCCGCAGCTTTGCCAGCGACAATAATGCCGGCGTGCACCCGGAGATTCTCGCTGCGCTGGCGCGGGCAAATCAAGGCCACGTAGTGGCTTATGGGGCTGATCCGTACACACATTCTGCCATCGGCAAATTTGAAGAGCATTTTGGTCCTGACATTGCAGTCTTTTTCACTTTCAATGGCACCGGAGCGAATGTTCTCGGGCTTCAGGCTCTGACTCGCTCTTTCCAATCAGTCCTGTGCAGCGATTATGCTCATATTTACACTGATGAATGCGGCGCACCGGAGAAACACACGGGCTGCAAACTGATTCCCTTGCCGCAGCAGGACGGCAAGATCACGCTGGACTCCGTTCGCCACGCCTACCATGGCATCGGCGATGAGCATCATTCGCAGCCTCGAGTTATTTCTATTACGCAATCTACCGAGATGGGCACGGTGTACCGGCCGGAAGAAATTCAGGCGCTGGCAGAATTCGCCCATGCGCACGACATGTTTCTGCACATGGACGGGGCTCGCATTGCCAATGCGGCCGCCTCGCTTGGCCAGACCCTGCGCGCCGCCACCCGCGATTTAGGCGTGGACGTCCTCTCTTTCGGAGGAACGAAGAATGGAATCCTGGGCGGCGAAGCTGTGGTATTTTTTCAGCCGCGTTTGAGCGAGAATTTCCTTTACCTGCGCAAGCAAGGAATGCAACTGGCTTCAAAAATGCGCTTTATCGCCGCGCAATTTGAAGCACTGCTGACCAACCAGCTTTGGCGGCGCGGCGCGGGACATGCCAACCGCATGGCCCGCCTGCTGGAAAAAGAAGTGAGCCGTATCCCCGGAGTAAAAGTGGTATGGAAGGTAGAAGCAAATGGCGTCTTCGCACAGATTCCACGCCACTCCATCGAAAAAATCAAACAGCATTACTTTTTCTACATGTGGATGGAAGAGGAATCGATCGTACGCTGGATGTGTTCGTTCGACACGACTGAAGACGATATCCGCGAATTTGTGAAGGTAGTCGCGGAGGCGGTGAAGGGATGATCAACATTGTCCGACGGGCCTATTAACGATTGCTTTTTCCCCGATTTTTGACTAAATTGGCCCATCCTCCGAACACATAATCGATCAGCCGGATCGCATTGATCCCAGGAGTCGTTGATGACCCGGAAGTGGTTCAGCATCCTTATCCTTATCGCAGCTGCGACGTTGTTGATGAATTCGTCAAGCTGCGGGTTTAATCAACACCTGATATCGATTCAAGTCGTTCCTCCAGGCGCGACGTTTACCGCGGTGGGGTCGAGCATCGTTTTCAAGGCCATGGGAACCTATGATCACCCGCCGGAGACCAAAGATATTACCAACATAGTTACATGGTCGGTTGACTCGCAAAACCTGGTCACGATCACAAACACAAGTCTCGTCACCGCAACAAGCATCTGCGGCAGCGGAAACCTGACGGCCAGCTATTACGACAGTCCGAACCTGGTCACGGGTTCGGCGTTTCTTACCGGAGGTGGCGCTGGTACCGCGGCCTGCAACCAGGCGGTTTTGACGGTTAACATTGCTGGAACGGCGGCGGGGAGTGTGACCGACTCCACTGGCGTAATTAAATGCCCTGGAACTTGCTCGGCTGACTATGCTTTAGGCAGCACGATCGGCCTCACTGCGACCCCTACCGGGAGTTCGCAAGTGACGTGGACGAACTGCAGCAGCTTTACCGGCGATACATGTACCGTCGTGCTGAACTTTAATACGGTCGTGACTGCTACCTTCAACTGAGAACGCCCGATCTTCGAGCATTAATCCTGCTCGCTCAATAGCTTGCCTAGTGTTTCCTTGTGTTTCTCTGTCTTCTTGTTTTTGTGGGGAACAACCTTCGCCGCCGGGGGCGCGCCCATGCGTTCCCGCGCCAGCTCTTTCACCGCCTGGACGGCTTGAAACCGCTTCACTTTTTTCTTGCGGGCCATATTTCTTTTCTCAAGCCACATCCATGTTGCCATAGCTTTGTCCGCCGGAAAACTGCAATAATGACTGTTCGCGGTTGAAGCGACCGGCCCGTGGTTGCGGGAGAGCACGTATCCGGTCGACGACCAAGACTAGCGACTGGCGACCGACCATGGAAGAACGAGATTTTTTCGACGAGCGCACCGAGAAGAAACCTGCAACTTTAAACTGTCCGCACTGCCACCAGCCCTCGGAGTATGAAGTCACTTGGGTGGTGCGCACCAAGAAGCGCCAGCTTGGCGGACGCGCCGACGAGCGCGATCGCGCCCGGTTCGCCAAATTCCGATCTTACATGGTGCGAAAAGACGACATGGCGGCCTGCAAGAACGTGCGCTGCCGCAAGCGCTTCGAACTTACCGGGCAGTCGACGGTGATCACCGAGTAGGACGGCCGAAGTTATCTATTCATGCGCCTTCGTGTCCTTAGTGGTTGATGGTTTTGGACCTTCCTGCACAGCCAAGTGCTAATTGCCAATTGCTCGTTTATACTGACAGGTTTCCCTGTCGCATCCCTAGCGTTAAGGATACGAGGAGTCCCGCTTGAAAATTCTGGTTTGCATGAAGCAGGTGCCGCAGAAAGACGCGCCGCTCAAGCTGAACGAGACGGCAGCGTGGATCCGCGAAGATGTCTCGTATGAAGTGAACGAACCCGACGCCTACGCTCTCGAAGAGGCGCTGCGCCAGAAAGAAAAACATGGCGGAGAAGTGGTCGTTATCACCTCCGGCCCAGCCCGCTCGCAGCAGGTGCTGCGCGAAGCGCTCGCCAAAGGCGCAGACAGAGCTATCCATCTTGAAGACAACGCCTTCGTAGGACTCGAAGCTTTAAACACGGCGAAGGCATTCGCCGCCGCTATCAAAGATGAAAAATTCGATCTGATCTTTACCGGCCTGCAGTCCGACGATTACGGCTACGCACAAACCGGCGTGATCCTGGCCGAGTTGCTGGGCTGGCCGCACGCCACCATCATCATGCAGATCGACAAAAACGAATCCGGCATTCGGGTGAAGCGCGAACTCGAAGCAGGATTCTTTCAGTTCGTCGATATGCCGCTGCCCGCCGTGCTCACCATTCAGTCTGGAATCAACAAGCTGCGCTATGCGACGCTGATCGGCATTAAGCAGGCAAAGAACAAACCGCTACGCAAAGTAATGTTGCCGGAGGTGCAATCCGCGATCGGAGACAACTTACAGAGAATCGAACGCCTGTATGTTCCCGAGAAAACCAAGAAGACGGAACACATCGAAGGCTCCGCGTCAGAGATAGCGAAGAAGTTGGTCGATAAACTACGCAACGAATTACGCGTTCTGTGATTGTTAATGTGGGGACAGCGGCCCTCCGCTGTCCGCCGAGCAAAGCTCGGACGCTCTTCTGAGAAGAACCTATGCCCGATACGATCTTAGTAGTCGTCGAACAACGCGAAGGGAAACTCAACCGCGTCTCCTGGGAGACCATCGCCGCCGGTCAAGCCATCGCCGCAGCTACAGGCTGGGGTTTGGAAGCAGCCGTGGTCGGAGCGGGAGTTTCATCTATCGCTACCGAAGTTGCCGCCAAGAAACTCGCGAAAGTCTACGACGTTGAATCGCCCAAGCTAGAGCCTTACACTCCCGACGCTTTCGCGGCCGCGCTGAAACAGCTCATTGAGACCAAGCAACCGAAACTCGTTCTGATGCCGCATACCTATCAAGTGCGCGACTTCGTTCCCAAGCTGGCGACGGCGATGGAGCGAACCGTAATTAGCGACTGCACCGGTTTCAAGTTTGAAAACGGAAAGCTGGTTTTCACCCGCCAGATGTTTCAAGGGAAATTCGCCGCCGATGTCTCGTTCAATAGCGACGCTCCCTGGTTCGCGACTTTCCAGAACGGAGCTTTCCGTGGCGACAAAGCTGAACCCGGCGCGAGCCCAGCCCCGGTGGAAACTGTAAACGTCGAAATCGCGGATGGCATCATTCGTAACAAGCCACAGGAAGTTTTCAAAGGGGCCAAGCAGGCTGTCGACTTGACCCAAGCCGAGATCATTGTTTCGGTCGGACGCGGCATTAAAGAACAGAAAAATATCGAGATCGCCAAACAACTCGCCGAAGCTCTGGGCGGAGAGTTGGCGGCTTCACGGCCTATCTGCGACTCGGGATGGCTTCCCATGGATCGCCAGATCGGATCATCCGGGCAGACGGTTGCGCCCAAACTTTATCTGGCTCTCGGCATCAGCGGTGCAATTCAGCACATCGTCGGCATGAAAGGTTCACGCACCATCATTGCGATCAATAAAGATTCGGAAGCTCCAATTTTCGAGATTGCAGATTACGCGATCGTGGGAAATTTGTTCGACATTGTTCCGCCGCTGATTGAGGAAGTGAAAAAGGCTAAGGCCAGCGGCTAACTTACGGATTGACCATTTTATTGACTATAGATACAATATTGGTCATGAACGATATTCCGATCTCCGAATTCAAGGCCAAGTGTCTCGGGCTCATTGAACAAGTCCACAAGACGCGCCAACCGCTCCGGATCACGCGTCACGGTCGCCCGGTCGCAGAGGTCATTCCCGCCGGACCGGATCGCAAGCGTAAGTTTTTAGGCGACATGATCGGCACCGCTCAAATTGTGGGCGATATCGTTTCGCCAGTCATCGATCTGGAAGATATCGAGGCCTATCGCGATTGAACCTGCTAATCGATACGCATATCTGGATCTGGAGCAAGTTGGAGCCGAAGCGCATCGGAAGGCGCGCGGCGGAGGAACTGTCGAAGAGCGGTAACGAGCTATGGCTGTCTCCGGTCAGTGTTTGGGAAGCTCTCGCGCTCATGCAGAAGGGCCGCATTCGCGTGGAGAATCCTTTGGCGTGGGTCGAGAGAGCGGCCGATCAGCTGCGCGAAGCTCCGCTGACTCAGGAGATCGTGCGCACCAGCTTCGCATTAGCCTTGCCGCACGCCGATCCGGCGGATCGGTTCCTCGCAGCCACGGCCAAAGTGCTGAAGTTAACCCTGCTTACTGCGGACCAAAGGTTGCTCGGCCTGGGTGAAATCGCGTCACTGGCCAACCGCTGAACTTTATGACCTTAGTCTTCCGCAAACCCATCGAAGGTGTCGAACGCCCGCAGATGCCGGCCGACGTAGTCATCGTCGGCGGCGGTCCGGCCGGCATGGCGTGCGCACTGCGCCTGTCGCAGTTGATCGACCAGCACAACGCCGCGCATCCCGATTCGCAACTCAGCAAAGAAAATATTTACGTTCTAGAGAAGGCGCGCGAGATCGGCCAGCACTGCCTCTCCGGAGCATTGCTCGATCCGCGCTCGATGCGCGAATTGCTTCCGGAATTTGAAAAAGAAGCGCCGCTCGACGCCAAAGTCACGAAGGAAGCTGTTTATTTCCTCACCGAGAAAAGCAAATTCAAGCTTCCCATAACGCCTCCGCCACTGCGCGATCACGGCAACTATGTGATCTCGCTGAATCGTTTCGTGAAGTGGCTAGGTGGCAAGGTAGAAGAAACCGGCATCACTATTTTTACCGGATTCGCGGGCTCGGAACTCTTATTCGATGGCGATCGCGTCACCGGCGTCCAGACCGACGATAAGGGCGTGGACAAGGAAGGTCGTCCGAAATCAAACTTCGAGCCCGGCTACGACCTGCGGGCCAAAATCACGATTCTCGCTGAGGGTCCGCGTGGATCCCTGACCAAACAACTCATCAATCGATTCGATCTCGCGAAGGACGCGAACCCGCAAACTTACGGCGTCGGCGTAAAAGAACTCTGGGAGGTTCCCTCCGGCCGCATCGCACCCGGCGAAGTCATTTACACGCTGGGCTGGCCGCTCACTACAAAGGAATACGGCGGCGCATGGATTTACGGTTCGAAAGATAACGTCATCTCCTTGGGCTTCGTAACCGGACTCGACTACCCCGATCCGCGGCTCGATCCGCAACACGTGCTGCAGGATTTCAAGCAACATCCCATGGTCGCGAAGTTGCTCGAGGGCGGGAAGATGATCCGCTACGGAGCGAAGTCGCTGCCGTATGGCGGCTGGTGGGCGATTCCGCCAGTGGCGGGCAAAGGATGGATGATCGTCGGCGACTCCGCAGGCTTCCTGAATTCCGCGCGCCTCAAGGGAATTCATCTCGCCATCAAAAGCGGAATGCTGGCCGCAGAAACTGCATTCGAGGTTCTGAGAAACGAGGCGCTCAATAAAGGCGAATCGGATGCGACACTCGCCGGTTATCAGAAGAAAATCGAATCCAGCTGGATCAAAGACGAACTCTGGAAAGTTCGCAACATGCACCAGGGATTCGAGCAGGGCATGTATGCGGGCATGTTCCACACTGGCCTGCAGATGATCACCGGCGGCCGCGGCTTGCGCAACCGCTATCCCGCGAAGGCCGGACACGAGCACATGCACAAACTCGCTGACCTGCCCGCCGACGGCGGCGCTGAGGCGCACCTGCTCGGCCCCGCCAAAGGCGACGGCAAACTTACTTTCGACAAGCTCACCGACCTCTACCACTCCGGCACCAAGCACGAAGAAGATCAGCCCTCGCACCTGATCATCCACGACACAAATATTTGCAACGCCCGCTGCGTGAAAGAATATGGCAGCCCGTGCCAGAATTTCTGTCCCGCAAATGTATACGAAATGGTGGATGACTCCACGCAGCCGAACGGCAAACGCATCAGCTTGAACCCCTCGAATTGCGTACACTGCAAAACCTGCGACATCGCCGACCCGTACCAGATCATCACCTGGGTTCCGCCGGAAGGCGGCGGCGGTCCGAATTACGATGGAATGTGAATTATGGGACCGAGTGAGAAAAGCAACCTCATGTTTCGACGATCGGGAGTAGGGCTAGTTCTAATCGTGCTCGTAACTGTTTCTGCCTTCGCCCAAACCTCTGCGACAGCACATCCAGCTATTCCCTCCACCGGTTTCGCCGGGCTGGATCAATACCGCGCCTCGCGCATCGCGGTCTATACCGATGACTTCGGTCAACTCGCACGTTACCGTGAGGCCGACACCGCACTCAAGCCAGTCGCGCCCGGAGAGAACCGAGTAGTCTTTTTCGGCGACTCCATCACCGATATCTGGCATCTGGACGAATATTTTCCCGGCAAGTCTTACATTAACCGCGGCATCGGCGGGCAGACCACTCCGCAAATGCTGGTCCGCTTCCGCCAGGATGTGATCGATCTTCATCCGAAAGTCGTGATTATCCTTGCCGGCACCAACGACATTGCCGGCAATACGGGGCCGATGCGGCTTGAAGACATTGAAGCTAACTACGCCTCCATCGCGGAACTCGCCCGTGCTCACGAGATCAGCCTGATCTATTCGTCCGTTCTTCCGATCCACAACTACACTCCCCGGTCCCACGATTTCTTCGCGCAACGCTCCACGGCAAAAATTCTCGAACTCAACCGCTGGTTGAAGAGTTATTGCGCTACGAATGGCTGCCTGTATCTCGATTACTTCAGCACCATGGTCGACGATAAGGGCCTGATGAAGAAAGACCTCTCGGACGATGGTTTGCACCCGAATGCCGCGGGATTCAAAGTAATGGCGCCATTGGCGGAGGCCGCCATCGAAAAGGATCTGGTCGCAGCGAAACCCTGAAACCTTTTCATCCCCCCGAAGCTCTATAATGACTGAGTTTCCGACCGCCCCGACCTGCGGGCATACCCAAGGCGTGGCGGCGAGGAATAGTTTTCTCCTTGAACTCCGCGGCAGTTCTCAGCGTTCTCTGTGATCGAGGCTTTTTGTTCGCAGAGTTCGCAAAGAACTTCACGCGGAGAGCGCCGAGAAAAACTGCTCCGAGGGTGCAGGTGGAAACGCCGGCGCCTCCCGCGATCCCCGAGGATCGCATTGGAAAGGAAGCAGCCTCCGGGATAGTCCCGTCCTGTTGTTTCCTTCCACGAGAAATAAAAGTTAACGTGCCTCTCACCGACAAATTCGGCCGCCCCATTACCGATCTGCGGATCTCCGTTACTGACCGCTGCAACTATAAATGTGTTTATTGCCGCACTGGCAATGAGGGAGCCCTCTACGGCGACTTGCCTTTTGCAGACTATCTGCGCATGGCGCGCGTGCTGGTGGGGATGGGCGTGACCAAAATCCGACTCACCGGGGGCGAACCGTTACTGCGCAAGGGCGTGGTCGAATTCATTCGTGAGCTCTCACAGCTTCGTCCTCCGCAAAATGGAGCCCCGGACGCCCTCGTCCGGGGTAGTGTCACGCAGTCCTCGGCGGACGAGGGCGTCCGCCGCTCCATGCTCAGTTCCATGGCCAGTTCGAACTGCGAGCGGCTCGATATCGCCCTCACTACTAACGGCCATCTTCTCGCCGATCTGGCGCGCCCGCTCAAGGATGCCGGACTGACACGCGTAACCGTGTCCATGGATGCTGTCGATCCCGACCGCTTCGCCCGCATTACGCGCGTCGCCAATGGATACGATCACGTGCTTGCCGGCATTCGCGCCGCGCGCCGAGCCGGCCTGTGGCCGCTGAAAGTGAATTGCGTTCTGATGCGCGGCTTCAACGAAGATCAGATCATTCCCTTCGGCATGTTCGCCCGTGAAGAAGGCGTCACCGTGCGGTTCATCGAATTCATGCCGCTCGAAGAAGGGCGCACCTGGTCGCCGCATACGGTGGTTACGCTCGACGAAATTCTGAGCCGCATGGGGGAGTATCGTACCCTGGTTGAAATCCCGCGAGCGCGTTCGGAGACGGCACGACGCTATCGCTTTGATGACGGCGTCGGCGAGATTGGAATCATCGCACCCGTATCGCATCCCTTCTGCGGACACTGCAGCCGCATCCGCATCACCAGTGACGGCAAAATCCGCACCTGTCTATTCTCAGTGTGGGATCATGACCTGTACGCGCAAATGCGCCGCGGTGCCAGCGACGATGAGCTGGCGGATTTCATCCGCGGAGTCGTACAGAAAAAAGAAGAGCGCCACCACATCGGTGAACCGGATTTTATGCCGGCTTCGAGGACCATGGTGCACATCGGGGGTTAGCACCCCCCTCAATTGGATTGGGTGCTAGCTATCTCTTGGAGCCCCGGACGCCCCCGTCCGGGGTGCAGCGCCACCACAGTCTCCCCGGTGAGGTTCGTGAAGATCGCTGGAATGACAAGGCGTCCACCCCTCCACCTTCTGCCCCGGGTTTCGCTAACATTGCCCTTGTGAAGACACGATTGCTCATCTGCCTGTTTCTCTTTTACGTTGGTGCGAAAGCGCCTGCGCAAACCTCTTCCTACCTTGGCGTCGACCGTAATGATTATCCCGGCGATGCCAACATGAAAGCCCTGCGCCAGACTTTTTCCTACACCGGCTACTGGCTCAACAATCCTCCAGGCGTGCGCGCGAACAATTGGCTCGGCCACCGCGCCAGCGTAGAATCCGCGGGCTTCGGATTCCTCGTGCTCTTCAACGGACGCCTCTACGCCGAACTCAAATCCGTTGCCCACGCAACGGAACTGGGTAACTCTGACGCGCGAGGCGCCGTCGTCGCCGCCCGCCGCGAAGGCTTTCCCGCACACACAATCATCTTCCTCGATCAAGAGCAGGGCGGGCGCATGTTGTCGGAGCAGAAAGCCTACATCTATGCTTGGGTCGATGGCGTTGCCGCCGCCGGATTTCGCGCCGGCATCTACTGCTCCGGCATCCCGAACAAAGATGATGCGAACATCGTGACCGCAGAAGATATCCGTCAGAGCGCCGGTGGAAGGCAGATCGTTTACTGGGCGATCAACGATGCATGCCCACCTGCGCCGGGCTGTGCATTTCCATCAAGCCCGCCAAGCCCCGCCGGCAGCGGCGTTCGCTTCGCCGAAATCTGGCAGTTCGCGCAATCTCCGCAGCGCAGAGACGTGGCCGCTCACTGCACCAACTACAGTCGCGACGGGAACTGTTACCCTCCTGGAGTTTCGCCGAGCCAGCAGCTACATGTCGACCTCAACACGGCGACGTCGCCCGATCCGTCAAATGGCAGAACGCGCTAACTTCCCGACGCCTTTCCAGGGCAAGAATAGACACCCGCTACTTATCGATTGCGGAAAACATAGTGGTTGCGAATTCGCCATATCGCGCACACCCACATGCGGTAGAATAGGGGAGGAAGAAAATGTCGGCCCGCACCTTTACTCTCGATGAAGCGCAAATGCTCCTGCCCGTGCTTGAGTCTCTTTTGCGCAACGCCATTGGTGGCAAACAGCTGATGGAAGAAGTCGAGGGCGAGATGCAGGAACTCAGCCATCGCATCTTTCTGAATGGCGGTACGCATGTGGATGTTATCGCCGTCGCCCGGCGCAAGGCCGAGCGAACTAAGGCTGAACAACGCGCCAAAGATGCCCTCGCTGAGATCGATTCCATCGGCGTCCAGGTGAAAGATATCGATATCGGGCTCCTTGATTTTCCTTGTGAAGTGGAAGGCAGGACGGTCCTGCTGTGCTGGAAAATGGGGGAAAAATCCATTACACACTGGCATGGTCAGGAAGAAGGTTTTGCCGGCCGGAAGCGGATCGACGAGCGTATTGCCAGGTCGAAACGGACCAACTGATCACCCCCACACAAAAAAGCTCACAATTCTTTACAATCCACACAACTTCTGGCCCAGCAACCTACTCCAACCTCTGATGTTTTACATAGTCCGGAAGTAGTAGGCTCACCGCCGGCTGCGGAAGTACTCCGCGCCGGAACTTTCCCTGAGCCAGATTCGCCCGTCTGTGGTGCTGCCGCTGGCGAAGGCAAGCCCACCGGGCCAGAGGAACACGATGAAACTCCCCCGTCTTTTAAGTCTCTTAGGTCTCGCATCACTGCTGATGGTTTTCCCAGCAGTTTTCTCCTCCCCCGCCGCGGCGCAATTCGGAATCGGCATTTCGGTGCGCATCGGTCCCCCAGCCTTGCCGGTTTACGAACAACCTCAATGCCCCGGTGAAGGCTATATGTGGACTCCCGGCTACTGGGCCTGGGATGACGACGATGGTTACTACTGGGTCCCCGGCACCTGGGTGGAAGCACCCGAACCCGGCTTGCTCTGGACCCCCGGTTATTGGGGTTGGAACGATGGCGTCTACGCCTGGAATGATGGCTACTGGGGTCCGGAAGTTGGATTTTATGGTGGAATCGATTACGGATACGGATACGGCGGTAACGGATTCTACGGCGGCGAATGGCGCAACAATGCTTTCTATTACAACACTGCCGTCATGAATGTGAACACCACCGAGATCAGAAACGTCTACGTAAACCGGACGGTGATCGTAAACAATAATTCCCACGTGGCTTTCAATGGCGGCCAGGGAGGAGTTCAGGCTCGCCCCACTCCGCAACAGGAAACCTACATGCACGAGCACCACACTCCACCAGTGGCAGCCCAAGTACAGCAAGTCCATGCCGCCCGTGAGAATCGTGCATTGTTCGCGTCGAATAACCACGGGCGTCCAGCAGTCGCTGCGACAGCTAAGCCTGGAGAATTCAGTGGACGCGGCGTTGTAGCCGCCAAGGCCGCTGGAGCCCCCTATCATCCTCCGAAGATGTCGCCGAAGGAAGCGCGCGCGCCAGCGCCGGCGGGAAATCACGCAGCCGAAAATCGTCCAGCGGAAAAGCGTCCCGCGGAGAATCATGCATCGGCGAAAGCGGAGCATCCTTCGACCGCTCACGCCAGGAACAACGCGGCTAAACCGGAAAATGCAGCCCGCACGAAAGAGAACCATCCCACTGAAACTCATGCCGCGAAACCATCCGGCGCGCCGGCTTCGCATGCTTCAAACGCTTCACGCAAGGAAAGCTCTGCTCACGAAGCTGCGCCACGCGCGGAGAGCACACCGAAAACTGAAAAGTCGCATCCGGCCACCGAGTCGCATGCGGCCAGCAAACCCGAGCCCAGAACGCACGAGGCTGCTCCAAATGAGAATGCACCAAAAGCGGAGAAGTCTCGTCCAGCTCCAGAGTCGCGTGCGGCCAGCAAGCCGGCGCCAAGAGCGCATGAAGCCGCTCCCAAAGAGCCTGCTCCCAGGGCAAGTGCTCCCAAGGAAAGCGCGCCAAAAGCAGAGAAGCCTCGTCCCGCTCCCGAAACGCACGCGTCCAGCAAGCCGGCTCCCGAGCCGCGAGCTCACGAGAGCGCACCCAAAGCAAGTGCTCCGAAGGCGAGTGCCCCACGAGAGAGCGCACCGAAACCAGCCCACAGCGCTCCGGCTCCCAAGCCGGAAAGACAGGCCGCTCCGCCGAAACACGAAAATCCTCCTCCCAAGGAAGAGCACAAGGGACACTAAACCGATCCAGGCTGGATTCACCGGCCAGTGCCCCTTCCGGCACTGGCCTTTTTTATTGCAAGGTCTGCCGTGCGGCCACGTTCTTATCCCAAGCATGGCATTGTCAGCGCTGGTTACGGGAGTGCACGAAGGTGCAGGTACAGGCGCAGCTTGAAATCTTCTTCTGCTACAATTTTTTACAACTGCCGCGGCGAGGAAACAGTATTCTAGTGCGAGAGCGCGCCGAACGGGTTTGAGATAACTATGTCATCCACGAAGCATAAACTTCGCCTCGCCGGCGCCTTCGCCTTTCTAGCAGCCCTAGCCCTCACAATAAGCTGCACAGGCTTCTTCGTGAACCCCACCGTCTCCAGTATCACCATCGACCCGCCCAATCCGACGGTCAGCCAGGGACTAACAACGCAATTAACGGCCGCAGGGACGGATAGCAACGGCAACGCGCTCACCTTGACTGGCGGTACCAGTTGCACCGGCACTACCGTGTGCTGGTCCAGCGCCACGCCCAGCGTAGCTACTATCAGCGCGGGCGGCCTTGTGACTGGCGTTTCAGCTGGAACCAGCACCATAACTGCAGCGTCGGGTACTGCCAGCGCCACTACCACAGCAACTGTAACCTTAGGCAATGTGACCAGCATCCTTGTCCAACCGAGTTCGATCACCCTTACCGTAAGCTCGACGGCAACCCAGTGCCTCACCGCCAAGGCCACCGCAGGAGGAACAACGGTCGACGTCACAGCGAGCGTGACCTGGGTGGCGGGAAATTCAACTGTCACGGTCCAGAACGGCCAAGACCCAATGTGCCCGCTGGCCTCAGCTACACCGGGCCAAACGACGATCATCGCACAGTACATCAGCGGCACTAATACCATTACGTCGAATACGGTGGCCGTCACTGTAACTCCGTAACGCCGGTTTGCCACGCTCGTCCACGGCCACTCGTAAGTTGCCAATCTGCGCGTCCGCAGTATCATCGTGATGAACGGCCTTAACCCCTTAATCTGGCCTCCTGACCATTCATCCTATGTCTGACATTCGCTGTATCGGTATTGCAACCGGTGGCGGAGACGCGCCCGGCCTTAACGCCGTCATCCGCGCCGCCACTAAAGCCGCCATCCTAAAGTACGGATGGAAGGTCATCGGCATCCCCGATGGCTTCGACGGCCTGATCTGGCCGGAAAAAGCCTTCGAACTCACGCTTAAGGAAGTCAGCGGCATTCTGCCGCGTGGCGGAACCATCCTCGGCACCACCAACCGCGGCGATCCCTTCCACTACAAAAAAGTCGAGCATGGCAAGGAAGTGGTGCGCGACATTTCAGAAAAGGTGATCGCCAATGCGGGGAAGCTGGGTATCGACGCCATCATCAGCATTGGCGGCGACGGGTCGCAAAAAATCGCCTACGAGCTTTTTAAAAAAGGGATGAAGATCGTGGGCGTTCCAAAAACAATCGACAACGATCTTTCCGCGACCCAGGTCACGTTTGGATTCGATACTGCGCTGCATACCGTGACCGATGCAATCGACAAGATTCACACCACCGCTGCTTCGCATCATCGCGTGATGGTGGTCGAGGTCATGGGCCGCGACTGTGGCTGGATCGCGCTGGAAGCCGGCATCGCCGGCGGCGCGCACATCATTCTTATTCCCGAAATTCCTTTCACCATCGAACACGTTTGCCGCTACATCGCCGACCGCGAAAAAGTCGGCAAGGATTTTACGATTGTCGTGGTGGCCGAAGGCGTGAAAACGCCACCGGAGTTAAAAGAGAATCGCCGCGCCAGTTCCATCGGCAATCTGCTGGGCAACGCTATCGCCCGCGGCTCCGGCAAAGATGTTCGCGTCAGCGTACTCGGCCACATTCAGCGCGGAGGCACGCCCTCGCCCTTCGATCGCATTCTGGCGACGCGGTTTGGCGTGGCTGCCGTTGACCTGATCGCCGCCGGAGGTTTCGGCATGATGGTCGCCCTGCATGGCGATACCATCGTCTCAGTCGACGTAGCCCACGCCATCGGTCACCTCAAGTCAGTGAATCCGAATGGAGAAATTGTGCGCACTGCTCGCGCGGTCGGAATTGGATTCGGTGACTAAGAACGAAATCGCGATGGGCGCCGTATGCGGAGAAACTGGATCGCAATTTTTACTTGTCTCAGCAACGGGCTTCGCGGTACTTTCGTAATCTCCCCCAAAAAGCTCAAGGCAAGTTTTAATGGAAGGCGTCGTACACCTCATACTTGGAAATAAATCCATGAGTACTTTGGGATTGTGTGTGGTTGTCCAGTTTTGTCTGGCTTTAGGGGTAGCGGGACTGCTATGGCCAGAGAAATTGATGCCGGTGTTCGAGGTATTGATGTTTCCATGGGCGGCGAGCTATCGCGGAATTCGCGCCAACAGCATCGCCGCCATCGGGTTGTCGCTGCTGCTCTTCGCTCGTCTGCTCACCACTGGCCACTAAAGGCTGGCCTTCAGAGCGATCTAGACATCTAGACTGAGAGCAACCGCTGAAAGAACGAGCGATAACGCTGCAATGCCACGCGAAGATCCTCGGTGGATACGTTATCCCCTCGGTCCCACTGCTTTTCCAGTTTGGAACGTTCCTCGGCAAAGACTTCAGCCAGCCGTTTCATGGCGGAAGCGACCAGTCCATCCGCCTGCTCCACGGCCCGGCGGGGTTCGTCCACAAATGCCGTCTGCACACTGCTCCAGCGGCTGCGCAATTCCTCCAGTTCGTTACCTGGAAACAGCGGTTCGCTGTCAGCACTGGTGCGAGTTTCTGTAACCTCGCGCGTTTCTGCGACGCGCTGCCCGCCCTCAACGGTCCGTCGCTCGGCGAGTACGGGCCCGGGCCGGTCGTTTCTTAGGCGATCGTTTCTTAGGCGATCGTTGTTTACTCGCTCGTTGCTTACGCGATCGTTGTTTATTCGATCGTTGACGGTCCGATCGTCGACTGGGACCTCATCAACTCCACTTACGGCACTCACGGCACCATCGTCATTCCGACCCTCATCATTCCTGAGCCGCTCTTTCAATGCCAGCCGCTCCTCCGAAGCCGGAGTGCGCTTGCCTTCGGCCAAATCTGCTGTAGTCAGATTCTCATCGATGAATTCGTCTTTCCTCAATGGCACGCTCATGCTCGTGCCTCCTTTCTCTCTGGAAGTGAATCAGTAAGTAATTCTTCGAATAAAGTTCGGTAGTGCACCATCGCTCTACGCATATCTTCCGTGCTGGCTTGGCCGCGGGCGTGACGCAAGGCGATATCGTGCGCGGCGCGATAGTTCTGCACCACAATGGGATGATCCACGGAAATATCGGCCGCACGCTGCTCAAAATCAGCCATGGGATATCCGCGCGCAGCCATCAGTTCAATCACCAGTTGGTCCGCTCGCGACACCGACCCCTTCGGATCATCCACAAACTGCGATTGCACAACCCTCCAGCGTTCAGCGAGGTCGGCGCGGCGGTCCGGAGGAAGCGGATGAATCTGAAATTTCGCGCGCCGCTTGGCACGCATCTCCAGCACTCCTTCGGCGGCGCGCACTTCGCCTTCTTTTTTCAGAACCCGGTCATACTCGGGTCCGAAGCGCTCCCGCAATTGCTGACTGCGGCGCTTTCGAATCAAAATGAAACCGATGACGGCAACCACCACCACCGCCAAGACAACTGCGATAACAATGGTGAGCTGATGCTGGTCCATGCAGCCTCCGAAGCACGCGAAAGAGTTATGTATCTGATTCCGCGCTGGAGGGGATGGGTTGTCGTTCAAATTCGGACGGGCTGTGGATTTCGCGCCGTCGAACGGATTACAAATCGTACGCAAACTCTGGCGAGCTGCAAACCTGCGGTTTTCAACGCTTAAGAATTGATTGTGCTTTATTCCTTCATCATCTCGTCGATCAAAGCGTAGAGCTGGCTGCGGTCCACCACTTCCACAAAAGGTTTCCCGGAGTGCCGATTACTCACAACGTAAAGCGTGGGAGTGTGCTGCAGCTTGATTTCCTTGCCCAATTCTTTGTCGGCGTTCACCAGGGCAGCGAGTTTGCCATCGGGATCAACTACGAAAGGCAAATCGACTTTATGCTCGGCGGCAAATTTCTCAGCGTAGCCGCGCAGATTCTGCGGAGTCACTTCCAGTTGGTTAGAGAAAATATAGTCGCGAAATTCATTGCCCAGCGCTTTCGAGTGCGTATCAAAATAGCGCGCCAGGATGGCCGCGTCATACGACCAGGTATGAAAAGGCAATGGGAAATCGTGGCGCACCACGGGAATCTTGTAGGTTCGCGCGGCCTCTTCCACCAGCGGCGCAGCGCGGCGGCAATCGGGACACTGCAAATCTTCGAACACCACAATCGCAACTCGCGCTCCCTTCGGCGGCCGCAGCGCGGGATTCACGGCTGCCTGCTGGGCTGAAGCGGAAGAGAAAATAGCCAATACCGCAAACAACAAACCAGACACGAAAACACTTCTCGAAATATTTTTCATAATTCGCATGTCAGAAATTTAGAATGCGGCCCGCGTTACTCTCGCCGCTAACCGCAAGGCCGCGATGTATCCCTTGTTCTTAATGGTAACTGAATCGCGGTCCTTCATGTAAGGACGGCGAGTAAGAAACGTACGTCCCGAGGTGCATTGTCCGTAAACGCGCCCCACCACGCCGCCAGTCGGCAACGCGATATAGTAAAAAGTGCGTCTGAGTCATCCTTCGTAAAGATTGTGAAACCTTTCCGTTTATCGCGTCTTGAACGGCTCGTCGTGGCATTTACGCTGGCCCTGGTATTGGCACTGGCGGCATGCAATCGCGGGCGCCACCGTGTGCTGGAAGTTAACTACGTCTCCGCCGTGCAGGCCACGTTGCGCGATCAGGTGGCCACTATCTACAACCGCGTCGGTATTGTGAAAAATGGCGAACGAGTTGAGGTACTGGAGCACGAGAAACGCTTCTCCCGCGTGCGCACCGCCACCGGCCTTGAGGGTTGGATCGAGCAACGCTATCTGGTAGATCAGTCCACCTACGATGGCCTGCAGAAGCTCACGCAAGACAACCAGAGTGATCCCGTTCAGGCGCCTGGTGTTTTGCGCAATGACACCAATCTACACCTCACACCGGGACGCGAAACCGAACATCTGTACCAGCTTTCCGCGGGAGCGAAAGTTTCCGTCCTCAAGCGCGCGACCGCGGAGAAACAACCGGGAACGGTGGTGCAAACGAAACCCGGCGCGAAGTCCATTGGGCCGGTGCTCGAAGATTGGTGGCTGGTGCGGGATACGCAAAACCGCGTGGGCTGGGTTCTGGCCCGCATGGTCGATATCGATGTGCCACTCGATATCGCCCAATATGCCGAAGGTCAGCGCTTCGTTGCCTTCTTCGTTCTCGATCAGGTACAGGATTCCGGCAAAGAGGGTACCGGAAAAAATGTCCCACAATATTTATGCGCCATGACGGAACCGCGCGATGGTCTGCCCTACGATTTCGATCAGGTTCGCGTATACACCTGGAACGTGCACAGGCATCGCTACGAAACTGCCTACCGTGAGCACGGCCTGAACGGCGTGCTTCCCGTGACCGTGACCAGCGAGAATTTCGATAAGGAAGGTACGTTGCCGGTTTTCATCCTGCGGGTGAAAGACGATGCCGGCAATGTGACCGAACGAAAGTACAAGTTGAATACTCCCATCGTCCGGCGCGTTCTGGCACCGGGAGAGCAGAAAGAAACGCCCCGAGCATCGAGTCGCCGTCGGCGCTGATCTTCAACCTTGGCCTTTAATTTTTGTCGAAGCCGCGCCAAGAATCTCCCGGCCCTTTGACTCCTGAACAAATACGGTGACGCGCAGATTTTCTGGATTCCAGTCAGGGCTGAATCTAACGAGAGTGTCGCCGGAGAACGCACCCGAAGAGTTGTGCGCATCTGCAATCCCAATTTTGCGCAAGGATCTCAGCGTAGCAACATGCGGCAGAACGTGCCCGGCATTCTCTCCCCGGCTCACCGCCGAATGCAGCCCATCTTCAGTCACCGCCAGCCAGATTTCCGCCACATCGCCCGCTCCGTTCCCCGCAAGGTTTTCCACCGCCACGTGGAAGCGCTCAGAACCCTTCTGGTACGGGGAGAGAGTAGTGATTCGCACCTCCGTTTTTAAGCCTCCCGCAGCTTTCTTAATCTCCGCTTCCGCTTCTCCGCGATTATTGCCGACAAACTGGCTTCGCCCATTCACGACCGCTTCCGGCGTGTATGGATCGTTGTTGAAAATGGCGGCGTATGCTTGTTGCCGCTCGGTCCACTCCGAGGACGAATAGGGATCGACCCAGCCATCGTGATTCCAATAATCCACATGCTCTTCTAAAGCAATGATCTCGGCACCCGCGATCGGTTGCTGCTGCACCAATTTCTGCAGTAACAAATCCGCTGGTGGACAGGAAGAACAACCCTCCGAAGTGAACAGCTCGACTACTACTGGACTGCGGACGGCGTCGGGCGCAGATGCTTGCAAGGTTTTAGCGGAATGGAATGCCAGGAATAGACCCACGACCGCTAACCCAGCACCGGAAACTAAATCAGGAAATATTCGCATTGTGTAATCTCCGCGCGTCTAGTACTGATGCGCACGACCGCAGAAAGTTACGCCCGCGGTTCCGCAGTCAGCGCAGAGACCTTACCGACATTGGATCCACTAGCAATAAAAATCGGCGATGCTGCTCACAACACGCTTCTGCTCTTCTTCGGTAAGCTCGGGAAACATCGGCAAAGCCAGCACTTCTTCGGCGGCACGTTCGGCTTCCGGAAAGTCGCCTTTGCGGTGGCCCAGATAGACGAAACAAGGTTGAAGATGCAGCGGGATCGGATAGTAAACCTCGGTCCCGATCCTTCGCGCAGTCAGGAACTCGCGAAGTTCGTCTCGCCGGTAGGCGCGCACGACATACTGATGAAAAACGTGGTGCGCCTGCGGGGAGGTTCGCGGTAATTGAATGGGAGAAAAGTTGTCACCTTGCAGATCTCCCGCTGCCGAAAGACCGGCTTGGGCAAAGAGTCGATCGTAAGTTGCCGCGCGCTGTCGCCGCGCGTCATTCCATCCCGCGACATACTTCAACTTCACTCGCAAGATGGCGGCCTGTATCGCGTCAAGGCGGCAATTCCATCCAAACTCTTCGTGAACATAGCGGCGCGGGCTGCCATGATTACGCAAGCGGCGCATATGTGCCGCCATCTCCGGATCGCTGGTCGCCACTAGTCCCGCATCGCCGTAGGCGCTCAGATTCTTAGTGGGATAGAAACTGAACGCCGCCGAGACCCCCATAGACCCCGCACTCCGACTCTTGTCCGAGCCGCTTACCCAGCGCGCACCAATCGCCTGGGCGGCATCTTCGACCAGGGACAGATGAAATTCCTCGGCGAGCTGCTGCAGCCGATCCATGTCGGCGCACTGGCCGTAGAGATGAACCGGCAAGAGCACGCGCAATTTGTCATGCGGACTGCTGCGCAGAAACGATTCGACCTGAGCCGGATCAAGATTACAGGTTCGCGGGTCGATATCGGCAAACACCGGCCGCGCTCCGGCCCTCACAATAGCGCTCGCCGAAGCAAAAAAACTGAAAGGCGTGGTCAGCACCTGATCGCCGGGCCGCACGCCAGCCGCAGCCAACGCCAGCCACAAAGCATCGGTGCCCGAGGAGCAACCGACGGCGTCACCGGCGCCGCAGAAGGCTGCGATCTCCCGCTCCAATTCCTCGACTTCCGCCCCGAGAATGTAGTGTTGCGACGCGCAAACTCGCTCAATGGCCCCCAGGACCTCCTGCCGCACCTGCACGTATTGGCGCTGCAAATCCAGCATGGGCACTGGGTCGAACGCCTGGACTCCTGGCAACGGCGGTTGGCATGGCTTGGAGGATTCGGGATGAGTGGAAAATTTAGTCACAGAAACGCCGATTGTAGCAGGCACATCGGTACGACCGGAGGCAGGTCCTTAAACATTAACAGCCCGGCTATACAAGCACTCATAGGGAGCATCCGCAAATTCGTGTGTCTTTTTGTAAAGCGAATACAGTTACGACGCAAGTCAATGATATTAAAACTCTTACACGTGAGGCGTTTGGAACAGCAGCTGCTTTAGCCATCACAGGCTGTTTTGAGCTTCTTTATCTCTCGATTTTGCAAGGAGAATTACCTTGAACTACCCCTCGATCCGATCTCGACTTCTATCGCTGATCATTCTCGGCGCAATGATATTTGCCGCAACTTTCACCCTGGCCCAGGGTATCGTTACTGGCACTATTTCTGGAGTAGTCCAAGATCCACAAGGCGCAGTCGTACCCGGTGCTAAGGTTACCGCCAGACACTTGGCGACGAACCGGGAGTTCAAGTCTCAAACCAACTCGACAGGCGCTCTCGAGCTGCGCGACCTGCCGCCTGGCTCCTACAATCTGCGCATTGAAGCCGCGAATTTTCGCACCTACCAGGCTACCTCGGTTTCGGTAAATGTTGGCCAGAACACCTCACTGGGCACGGTAAAGCTGGAACTAGGATCCTCCGCTGAAACGGTGACAGTAGAAGGAACTGCACCGCTGATTGAAGCTACTACGGATCAAATCTCAGATACCTTCACTGCAGAAAAAGTCGCCGACCTACCCATGGGAAACTCCTTCGACTCGCTGGCTCTCTTTGTTCCGGGAGTGGCGACCGCCGGCGACGCCAGCTTCAGCAATAACAACGGTGCCGAACTCTCCGTAAACGGTCAGCGCGCCCGCTCAAACAATTTTCAAATTGACGGCCAGAGTAACAATGACAACTCTATCGGTGGCCCCGATATTTTCTTCGGCAACCAGGACGCCATTGCCGAAGTCCAGGTGGTCACGAATTACGACGCAGAGTTTGGTCGCAACACCGGAGCGGTGGTGAACTACATCACCAAGGCTGGCACTAACGCGTTTCATGGGACAGCTTTTGAAATCTGGGATGGTTCAACATTCGATTCCTTGACCAATCAGGAGAAGAATCCCTTGTTTGGCTTTTGCCCTCCAGGAATCTCACCCTCGACCGGCTGCACTGCGCCGACTGTTTCCCGGTTCGTCGAGAACCGCTTTGGCGGCACCATCGGAGGACCGATCAAAAGGAATAAGATCTGGTTCTTCGGCTCGACCAACATCGACCGCCAACGCACTGCTGGCCAGCCCAACTCCTCGGGACAAGGCATCGTGCCCACCCCAACTGGCGACTCGCAGCTGCAGGCCGCTTTTCCAGGCAGCCCCATCGGTTTAATCGAATCGACAATTGGGCCCAACGTCATTACCACCGGTAATCCGACATTTACAAATATTCAAAACGTGTTGGTGACCAATCAAATCGATCCTACCACCGGCTCTGCATATGCTTGCACCGTGGCGGGCGTTAACGGCTGCACGCCGATTCAATTTGGCGCCATCTCACGTTTCGTACCCAGCCCGTTTAACGACTACGAAGCCACCGGGCGCGTCGACTTCAAGTTATCGAATAAGGACAACTTTTTTGCCCGCTATGTCTACCAGAAGCAATACAACGGCGGCGTAAACTTCGGGAATGGAATCGACGTTGGCGACTATCAGTTCATCCCTTCACTGAGTCAGCAGATTGGCCTGGATTGGGCGCGCAACTTCAGCAATGCGTTCGTCAACCAAGTGCGTTTCAGCTACTCCCGCGCCAGCATTTTCTTCCAAGAGCAATCGTTTCCCACGTGCAATTCCGTCAGCCCCACTGAGTGCCCCGCGGACATGATTCTGGCAGGATCAGCGCCGCAGGACATCGTCAGCTTTGGTGTGGCCGCGGGCTTTCCCCAAGGCCGCATCATCAATGTGTATCAGTTGCAGGACAATGCCTCCATGCTGAAGGGCCATCACACGATTAAATTCGGTGCTGAGATCGACCAGCAACGCTCACCCAACGTTTTTCTGCCGGAAAATAACGGGCTATTTGTCTTTGGGAGCTTTAGCGACATGGTGGCTAACAATCCCGAGGAGACGCAGATTGCACTTGGCAGCCCCATTCTTCCGTTTAGTGAATGGGACTTGGGATTTTACGTGCAGGACGATTGGAGGGTTAAGAGTAACCTCACTCTGAACCTCGGTATGCGATGGGATTGGTATCAGCAGGCCATTAATCTGTTGCACCAGAAATCGACCCAACAGGAGACGGGACCGCTCCCCCTATGGTCGACGACGCTTCCTTTGAGTCAAACCACGGTGCCATCAGTTCCGCAAGAACTGCACAACTTTGCTCCAGTTGTAGGCTTCGCCTGGACACCGAGCCTGTATAACGGCAGTCAGGCCACGGTTGTGCGCGGCGGCTTCCGCATCGCCTACGATCCGGCGTTCTACAACATGTTTCTGAATGTAGCCACTTCAGCTCCCGCAGTAAACCTCGCCACATTATTCGGGACGGGCCTTCCAACCACTGGTTTCTTCGGAACTCAAGTAATCCCTTACTTGCAACCGCTTGCGCCCGTCGGGAATCCAGGATTCGCCGATCAGACGCAGGTCGGCCCCAACTTCCGAAACCCCTATTCGGAACAGTGGAATATCGGAATACAGCACTCGTTCACTGGCAGAATTGTGAGCGAAATTCGATACGTGGGCAACCACGGAGTCCATCTTTTTCAGGCACTGAACGGAAACCCCGAATTGGGTCCGCTGATCGCCGCGGGATTTTCGAACGTAATTCCGGCAGGTCTGACGCCTTGCGCCACTCCTGGAGCGCCAGGTTTTGCGGCGGGAAATGTTAACTGCAATTTCACGAACGTAATTGAGGACGCCAACACGGCAAGCTCGAGCTACAACGGCCTGCAAACCGAACTGCGCGCGGCTAACTTTCACGGCGTGAGCGCAACCGCTTCTTATACCTGGAGCCATGCAATCGATAACGCCAGCGAGATATTCAGCACGATCGCTGGTGGCAATACTCTGGCCCAGGCGCAGAATCCATTCGCTACTGGCGGACCGGAACGAGCTAATTCTGGAACCGATTTCCCAAATATAGTGGGCGTCGCCATCGTCTATGATCTGCCCTTTTACAAAAACCAGCACGGCGCGGCAGGTCGCGTGTTGGGCGGCTGGCAGGTAAATACAACCTATCGCTACACCACTGGACAGCCTTACACGACAATTGAAAGGTATCCGAGTAACGGTAGCCTTTGCGACCCAGGGACCGATTTTGGCAGCCAGTACGATACATGTCGGCCGGTCTTGTCGAACCCAGCCGCCCCGATTGCAACCGTTGGCCAGTTTACTTGCTCGGGAACAAGCGCTTCGACCTGCACACTCTCCGATTTCGTAACCGGCGCGCCAACAACACTGAGTTCGGTGCACTGGGTTCACAATGACCCGAACGCGGCGATTTTTTATGGAACGCCGTTCGCCGGGGTCGGCCGCAACACACTGCGCGGAACTCCCATCAGTACCGCCAATCTTTCCGTATTCAAAAACGTCAATATCACGGAAAGGGTCACGGCTCAATTTCAGGCCACGGCGTACAACGTTATGAACACGATGTTCCGTGGTGTTCCTGACCCAATTCTGGACGACGCCGCCAGCGGCTCGTTCCAGAATACCAACTTCAACCCCGATGGCGGTGCCACCTTTGCCGGAAATATCGTCACTGATGGCATCGGACAACGGCGGCTCTTTTTTGGTTTGAAGTTCATCTTCTAAGCGGGTCGCGTCGAATCCGGGCCGACCGCCAGGTCGGCCTTTTCTTTCTCCCTGGGACGACGGCATCACGAGCATGGCTCCCGCCGCAGCTCCGCGCCAAAGAGAGACCACATAGCCCGGTGTCGCGCTGATGAACCAAATTCTCACACCAGTCGCCCGTGGGGGCGATGCAACCTCCTCTGGTTGTGAATTCCAAAAATAATAGATTTGACGCCCCAGCAATTCGTTTTTTGGAGAGAAGCGTCAAGGTCGACATAACAAAACACTGAAAACAATGGCAGTTTGTAAAGTTTTGTTTTGGAGTTTCAGTTGCATATGTTTTGTTGCTCGGGGCGCTGTCCATTTCCATTACTGCATACGTGCACCCCGAGAGAACACCATGCTCGGGATAACCCAGGTTGACCCTAAATTAACGCGCGTCAGGAGAAACGCCATGAGACAGCTTGCAACGAGCTTTAAGCTCGCAGGTCTGGTTATTGCACTGTTTGGTCTGCTCGCGATCAGCACCGGTCTGGCCTACGGCCAGGCTATCGACGGCAACGTGGTCGGCACGGTACTCGATTCGCAAGGCGCAGCCGTTGTCGGCGCGCAGGTCAGCGCAGTCAATGTCTCCACCAACGTGGTGGCTACCACCAAGACCAACAATGCCGGCGAATATCGCTTCGATAATCTTCTGGTCGGAACTTACAAGATTACCGCGAAGATGACCGGCTTCAAGACCATCACCGAGCAAGTTGACGTGGAACTCAACAAGACCGGTACCCGTAACCTGACCCTGACGCCCGGTGCTGCCAGCGAGACCATCGAAGTATCCGGCACTCCCCCGACCATCGACACCACGACCTCACAGCTGCAGTCCACCTATGAAGAGAAGCAACTTCAGGATCTGGCCAGTGCTTCAAAGGGCACGGGAGTTCTAAATCTCTCGCTGTTAGAGGCAGGCGTAGGCAGCACCGGCGGTTTGGGCGCCGGTTCCGGACCATCCGTTGGCGGCCAACGTCCTCGCGAGAATAACTTCACCATTGAAGGTACGGACAACAACGATAAGACTGTCACCGGCCCACTGGTTTATGTGCCAAACGACGCCGTGGCCAACTTCACCGTGATTCAGAACCAGTTCAGCCCCGAGTTTGGACACTCCGCAGGCGGCCAGTTCAACCAGGTTCTCGTGAGCGGAACTAATACCATCCACGGGCGAGTTTATGAGTATTTCCAAAACCGAAATCTCAACGCCCTTGACCAGGAATTCGCCAACCAGGGGATTTATACCAATCCCCGGTACGACAATAATCGCTTCGGCGGGCAAGTTGGCGGACCCATTATCAAGAACAAGTTGTTTTACTTCGCCAACTTCGAGTACAACCCAGTCGGCCAGGCAGCAACTTCCAGTTCGGCAGCTTGCGCCCCGACGGCAGCGGGGTGGAAGACCATTGCGGCAATTCCTGGCGTAAATCAAAACAACGTCGCCGGGTTCTCCGCGCAAGCGGTCGGTACTGGCGGCCCTTGCCCCAGCGAGGCTACAGCGGTGGTCAACAACTACACCGGCGCAACACCTGTCCCCTCTATCATCCCGCTGGCCATCATTCCCATCGCTGCTCCTAACTACATAAACACGACCGCTCTGGTTACATCCATGGATTACGATCTCAGCTCGCGGGACCAAATCCGCGGTCGCTACATCTACAATCGCGTATTGGAGATCGATACGGGAGCCGAACTACCGCAGTTTTACACCAGCCTGACCATCCCTTATCATTTGGTGACGCTTGCTGAATACCATACTTTCACAGCGAGCATCGCAAACGAGTTTCGCGTCGGTTTCAACCGAACCGCCAACGACTACACGGTTCCGGGGGGCAACTTGGCTAAATTCCCCGGGCTGGACGCATACCCTAACCTCACCATAGACGAACTCGGTAGCCTCAATGTTGGCCCAGACCCAAATGCTCCTCAGTATGCGGTACAGAACACCTACCAGCTTGAGGACAACGTGTCGTGGGTGAGGGGCAATCACAGTTTCAAGTTCGGCATCGACTTGCGCAAGCAGATTGATCCTCAGTTGTTTATTCAGCGCGCGCGCGGCGATTACGAATACGGAACCTATAACAACCCGAACGGCGCCCAGGGGTTGGACGCGTTTGTTAACGATTTACAGCCTACCTTCGGCCAACGTAGTTTTGGGTCAGCAGGTTATTCGGGCAACGACCAGATGTACGGATGGTATGTAAATGACGTCTGGAAGATCAGACACAATGTCAGTCTGAATATTGGACTGCGTTACGAATACCTCACAGTTCCTTTTGGCTGGACGCAGCAAAGCTTGAATGCGATTTCCGATGTGCCTGGCCTGATCACCTTTGGAACACCCCAGGCGCCGAAGACCGACTTCATGCCGCGCATCGGCTTTGCTTACTCCCCAGGCACCAGCGGTAATACCTCAATTCGCGGCGGCTTCAGCATGGGCTACGACGTGTTGTATGACAACATCGGCACACTCTCGCGTCCCCCGCAAATCGGTTCGACGGCGAACTGCCCCGCGAACTGTGCTACGCCTTTTCTGGCTAACGGAGGAATTAAGCCCGAAGCCTCTAGCGGCATTACAATTCTGAAACAAGCTGACGCCAGAGCTAATACTTCTTCTCTCTTGCCGAATAACGTGCAGTATCCATACGCGGAATCGTGGAGTCTCGGCGTCCAGCATGTGTTCGCCTCGAAATACACGGCGGAAGTTCGCTACGTGGGATCTCGTGGCATCCATCTGCCGGTGCAAAACATCATTGATTCGATTCCCGGCATCGGTACGACGCCTGGAACCTACATTCCGACCTATCTGCAAAATCCCGGGCAGGCGGCACTCAATGCGCTCACATTGGCTTGGGCAGGTCCGAATGGCACCGGCATTAATGGCATCGGAGATGTACCGGGCACTCTATCTTATGACTATAACGACGGTGTGAATCC
The DNA here is from genome assembly GCA_963817305.1 of uncultured Acidobacteriaceae bacterium. Classification (GTDB taxonomy): domain Bacteria; phylum Acidobacteriota; class Terriglobia; order Terriglobales; family Acidobacteriaceae; genus Sulfotelmatobacter. The sequence continues at coordinate 581,111 of CAWFOD010000004.1, forward strand.
AGCTTACCCGGGGTACGGGACGTACTTCTCCCCGCAATACCTGAATGCAGGATTCCAAAGTTTCATCACCGAATTTGCGCCGTGGGGCGCTTCCACCTACAACGGTCTGGCTACGCAAGTACAGCGGCGGTTATCCAACGGGTTAACGTTCCAAGGCGCATGGACTTGGAGCCACTTAATTGATAACAGCACAGCCGACTTCCACTCCACCGATATCTCTCCGCGTCGTCCTCAGGATTTCCAGGACCTGCCGGCTGAGCGTGCAAACTCTATTCTCGACCACGCTCATCGCGTCACGATGGCCGTGATCTACGAGGTGCCGTGGTTCGCTCATGACTCAAGTTGGGTTAAGAGAAATGTGCTGGGCAATTATGAGTTTGACCCGGTTTACACGTGGGAGTCAGGTCAGTGGGGAACAGTGCAAAGTGCCGACGACGCAAACCTCAACGCCGACGCTGCGCCAGATCGCGCCATCTACAACCCAGCCGGGCAGAAGGGTGTAGGCAGCGATATCGTCCCGTTGACGAACAGCGCTGGCTATACAGTTGCCTATCAGGCAGTCAATCCGAACGCCCAGTACATCACCGCGGGCATGGGCGCGCTAGCAACGTCCAGCCGCAATACGCTCGAGACGCCTCCCATCAACAATTTCGATATCTCGGCTGCCAAGCATTTCCGGTTTGGCGAACGCTTTGGTATCGACTTCCTGGCGCAAGCGTTCAACATGTTCAACCACCCGCAATTTGTCACCGGGAAAATCAACGACGTCGAGAGCGACGGAGTGACTGGTGCAGCCAGGAACTTCTTCATCCCGAACAACTCGGTTTTCAACAATGCCCGGCAGAACTTCAGCAGCAATCCGCGCACCATGCAATTGGCGCTGAAGTTCCTCTTCTAAAGGAAAGTTATCGTCTGTATTTTTCAGGAGGCTCTAGCGAGCCTCCTGACTTTTTTGTGCCTTAGCTTGTTCTGCGAGGCTTATTTCCCGAACATCGGATAGTGGCTGGCTGCGCCCATGAAGAACAGCAATGGGATCGACAGGTAAGCATTGGCGCGGGAGCATAGAAACGCTTGCCGGGCCATGTATTTCGCTTTGTCGGGCATGGGTGTGCCGTTGGCGGCGTTGTCTCGCGTCCATTGAATGAGCCGTTTCTGAATGCGCCAGATCACTCCCCAAACGTTCAGCATCATCACCCAGCCAATGCCGCCGCCAATGCCGATCGCGAGCAGACGATTGCTTTCCCATCCGTGGCTATTCAAGTCAAGGAAAAGCCATGCTGCCGCCACAACCACCACCGCGTAGATCACGCCGATAAATGCGCCGTTATCGAAGATCCCTTTGCCTGGGATCAGGCACGCATACAGAATTCCCCAGACAATCGTCCAGATCAAAAAGAAACTGCCCATGGCTGGGCCGCTGCTGGCGTGAATGCCCTGTGCCATCGCGTTTTGCGCATCGGCCGCGACAATATTTCCCCAATAAGCGAGGCCGGCCAGCACCGTTACCACTGCGGACACGCGGAACCACCACAGCGCCCGCGTCATCAGCGCGGGCATCACTTTGCCTTTGGTAGCGGGATCCAGTTCTTTCATGAACGGGACGTTCACCAGATTGAAAAAGTACAGCAGGCCGATCCAGGTAATGCCCGCGAGGAAATGAATCCAGCGGAGCAGCATCAGGAAGTTGGTTCGTACATCGGATGGAAGATTGATTTGCGGTGCAAAATTAAAAGTGTAGAAAGTTGCCAGCGCGGCGCTCGCCATGATGCCTCCTAAGATTTCAATCTGATACACGGGCCGGAATGCCCACGCCGGGGATTGTACACAACCGCACGAGGCTACGGCTTTGGGCCGGGGCCGGGATACGAAAACCGTTGCTTGATGGGTACAAAAAAACAAGTTCGCAAAGTTCGCGGTTGAAAAGCTTTCAGGGACGCCGTATGGTACTCGCAGCTACCTGCTGGGCGCACGGTCTTAGAAAAGCGGATCGTGAGGAGGCAGGGTTTCTCCCCCCGTGTTCCTTGTGCGGAAGGTCGCGAGGAAAACGCTGTCGTTTTGGTTGTCCCGAGGCAATTGCCGCGGGCACAAGTGGATTAGCGCAGTTCAAAGAACCTTAGGAGATCGGCTATGGAGAGCAGCAAGCCGGCACAGAACATTCAGGATTCCTTCCTCAACACGGCCCGTAAGGAAAGATTGAGCATCACCATTTATTTGCTCAGTGGCGTGAAGTTGACGGGCCGGATTCGCTCTTTCGACAAGTACTCCGTGGTACTGGAGGCTAATGGGCAGGAGCAATTAATTTTCAAACACGCCATCTCAACCGTAGTAATGGGGCGGACGATGCCGCATAGCGTGCACCCTGTGCATTCTGAAGGGAAGGCGGCGTCCCCAACCGGGACGACGGCCCAGGCCGCCAGCGCTTCCGGCACTGAAGGGTAAGGCGTTCAGTTATTGCGCAGTTCTCATCCCAAGAAGACTCGCGATCGTGCGTCCTTAGCCCGCCGTGTCCCTCTCGGCGCACAGCCGCCGGCCGCTGCAGATTTGCGGGAGCGTGCTTTCTTAGTCGGACTTGATTTGCGCACACGAGGCCGCGGTGGCGCAAGAGTCACCGCGCAGGCGCAAGCTGCGCGCGATGCGGCTTCGGCAGCGTCTGATAAAGAAGTTGACGTGCCGGTTCACGCTTCGGCCAAGCCGGCCAGCAATAAGCCGAGCATTCCAGAATTCGACGCAGATGAATCGCTGGCTGAACTGCGCACCCTGGCCGGAAGCGCTGGCGCGAATGTTGTCGGAGAAATCCTGCAGCGCCGCGACCGGCCCGATCCCGCGACATTGATCGGTGCCGGCAAACTGGAAGAGATCGCGGGCGCGGCCGCATCGGTAAATGCCGACCTGCTCCTGTTCGATCACGACCTCACCGCGTCGCAGCAGCGCAACATAGAAAAAATCGTCCAGCGCCGCGTGATCGACCGCACTCAGCTTATTCTCGACATTTTTGCGCGGCACGCCCGCACGCGCGAAGGTCAACTACAAGTAGAGCTGGCGCAACTGCGGTACATGCTGCCGCGCTTGGCGGGGCGAGGCGTCGAGATGTCGCAACTTGGTGGCGGAATTGGTACGCGCGGACCTGGTGAAACTCAGCTGGAAACCGACCGCCGAAAGATCTACCGCCGCGTCCGCCACGTAGAACAGCAAATCGAAAATGTGCGCCGCATCCGCGCCCAGCAGCGTCAGCGGCGCGAATCCGCGCCAGTGGCGACGGTAGCTCTGGTTGGATACACTAACGCCGGCAAGTCGACGTTGTTCAACGCTCTCACGCGTGCCGCGGTCCTGGCCTCACCGCGCATGTTCGCCACACTCGACCCCACAATCCGCGGCGTCCTGTTGCCCTCGAAACGCAAGGTGCTGCTTTCTGACACGGTGGGATTCATTCGCAATCTGCCGCATACGCTGGTCTCCGCATTTCGCGCCACGCTCGAGGAAGTGCAACGCGCCTCGCTGATTCTGCATGTATCCGACGCCAGCAGCCGACTCTCCGCAGAGCAGGATGCCCAGGTAGAAATTGTTCTGAAAGAACTGGAAGTAGAAAAGAAACCCCGCCTGCACGTGATGAATAAAGTTGATCTGCTGGATATCGAAGTAGCAGAAAATCTACGCGACGATGCGAAAACGGTTTTCGTTTCAGCAGCCGAAGGCAGAGGGCTGGATCGTCTGCTGTCCCGCATCGACGAACTGATCGAAGAAGACCCAGTCAGCCGCGTGCAACTGCGCGTCCCGCAGAAAGAAGGGAAGACGCTGGCCATGCTGGAGGCCAAAGCGAGAATTTATTCGCGCGCGTATAAAGATGGCGCGGTTGAACTCGACATTGAAGCACCTCAATCAGTGGTGCGGCGAGTGGGTGGCTGGGTGGTAAGCGCCCGAATTTAAATGGGCCGGCAACCAAGAAGCGGTGACATTCCTTGGCTATCGGCCCATTCGATCCTGAATTGGATCGGAGGTGATACCTCTATGCTAATCCTCCTGATTGGGAAGTCAAGGGTTAGTTGCAAGTTTTTGCAAGCTATGAATCAGCAGCCCCGGGTGAATTTTCCGTTCATCGTTGATGCCTTTCCCGAACACTAAAATTGCAGGGTTTTCGCCTGCCAGCATTGACATAAACTCCTTCGCACGTTAGACTTAACAGTTTTCAGAGCCCTCATTTTCCTGTACAGCCGCTAGTCATGGATCAAACACTACGACAATTAGGCGAATTACTGCTCGGATCGGTGCCGACTGTAATCCTTATGGGATTGCTTTACTTGCTCTATACAACGATCGTGCACAAGCCCTTAGGACGTGTGCTCAAGGAACGGCGCAGCAAAACCGAGGGAGCGGTAGAAAAAGCCAAGGCTGACATCGCCGCAGCCGAGGCGCGGACATCCGAATACGAACTGCGCTTGCGGGAGGCGCGCGCCACCCTGTTCCTCGCGCAAGAGGCGCGGCGAAAGGCTGCGCTGGAGGCGCGTACCACGGCAATGCATGCAGCTCGCGCCCGGGCTCAGTCTCAGGTTCAGGCGGCCAAGGCGGACATCGAGAAAGACCGCGAAGCCGCGCAGGCCGGTCTACAGGCCCAGGTGCAGAGCTTGGCGTTGGAGATCATTCAGCGCGTGCTGCAGCCGGCCGGAGCAAGCCGTTGAGAAAGTTGCCGATGACTTACACAAGAAAAATCGCTCGCGGAATTATGCTGACACTAGTCGCGGCGAGCTTTATATGTCCCGCGAAATGGGCGGGCGCGCAAGATCAGCCTGCCTCGCCCGCGAACCGCCGGCAGTCGGATGACTCCGCTCACCAACCGGGCTTCGCGCAGCAACTCACGCGCGAAACCAGGGAAGCTGCAGGAGAAGATAAAGAGGAAAAAGACAAGGCCTCGTTCAGGCAGTCAGCCTCGGTGCGATTCATAGCGGATAAGTTGGGGATCAGCACGGAGACTGCTTCGTTCTTATCTTTTCTGTTTAACTTCGGGGTGATCGCCGGTATTTTAATCTGGGCAACGCGCAAGCACTTGCCGGGCGCATTCCGCGCCCGCACCGCCGCAATTCAAAAGGCGATGCAGGAGGCGCAAAAGGCCAGCGAGGAAGCGCGGCGAAAGCTGGCGGAGATCGAAGCTCGACTGATGCGACTGGATGGCGAAATTGGCATGATGCGCAACGCCGCGGAGAAAGAAGCGGCCGCTGAGGAAGCACGCATCCGCTCCGCGGCCGAGGAAGATGCGCGCAAGATTCTCGAGTCCGCGCAGCAGGAGATTGCAGCAGCGGTAAAAGCGGCGCGGCGCGGACTGACGGCGTACGCGGCCGAGTTGGCCGTAGGCCTGGCGCAAAAGCAGATTCGCGTGGACGCCGCCACCGATCAGGCTCTGCTGCGCAATTTTGCCGGACAGTTGGGCGCCGAAAGCTCAGCGGAGAATCCGGGGAGGGGCACACAATAAGGGATGGCTTCCGTTGCCAGCACGTACGCACACGCCTTCGCGGATGTAGTTCTCGACGCGCATCTTGATGTGGATCGCGCCCTTGGCGAACTGCGCACTATTGCCACCCTGTTAAGCGAGAGCTCGGATTTGCGCCAGGTTTGGGAAAATCCCGCGATTCCCGTCGAGCAGAAGCGGCGGGTACTGGATGTGATTGCGCAGCGCGACGGAATTTCAAAGCAAGTGCGAAACCTAGTCGCCGTCCTGATCGATCATCGGCGAACCCATTTTCTGCACGCGGTCCTCCGCCAACTGGAGAAAGAACTCGATGCACGCCTGGGTTTCGCGGAAGCCAGGATTACCAGTGCCCGCGAACTCGGCGAGACGGAAAAACGCGAGTTTGAGCAGCAGGTAGCAAAGGTAACCGGCAAGAAGGTCCGCGCGCACTACGGCCGCGATGCTTCACTGCTGGGGGGCGCGGTGGTTCGCGTCGGCAGCACGGTTTACGACGGTTCGGTAAAAGGGCAGTTGGAAAGAATGAAAGAAGCTATTAGCTCCTAGCTTTTTAGCTGGCAGCTGCGTTCAAGAGCTGATTCTATGGCACAAATCAAGGCAGACGAAATAACCAAGCTGATCCGCGAGCAGATCGAGAACTACGAATCGAAGATCTCCGTGGATGAAACCGGCACCATCATTACTCTCGGCGACGGCATCGCGCGAGTCTATGGACTCGACAAAGTCATGGCCGGCGAACTCCTTTCTTTCCCGCATGGCGTTGCCGGCATCGCCATGAACCTCGAAGAAGACCAGGTCGGCGTCGTGATCCTCGGCGAATATACTGAACTCAAAGAGGGCGACGAAGTGAAGCGCACCGGGCGCATCATGAGCGTGCCGGTGGGCGACGCCATGATTGGCCGCGTGGTCGATTCACTCGGACGCCCCATCGACGATAAAGGTCCTATTGCCACCGACCAGTTCATCGCTCTCGAGCGCCTGGCGCCCGGTGTCATTGATCGTCAGCCCGTGCGTGAGCCCATGGCAACGGGACTCAAGGCCATCGACAGCATGATTCCGATCGGCCGCGGCCAGCGCGAATTAATCATCGGCGATCGCCAGACCGGCAAGACCGCCGTCGCACTCGACACCATCATCAACAGCAAGGGGAATAACCTGGTTTGTATTTATAACGCGATTGGCCAGAAGCGTTCATCGATCGCGCAGGTTGTGAAAATTCTTGAGGACTACGGCGCGATGGAATACACCATCGTCGTGGCGGCATCAGCTTCCGAACCCGCGCCCATGCAGTACATTTCGCCGTATGCTGCAACTGCCATTGGTGAATACTTCCGCGATTCCAAGCGGCATGCGCTCGTCATCTATGACGACCTTTCAAAGCATGCAGCGTCGTACCGCGAAATTTCTTTGCTGTTGCGGCGTCCGCCGGGCCGCGAGGCATATCCTGGAGACGTCTTCTATCTTCACTCCCGATTGCTGGAACGCTCGGCCAAGTTGAGCGACAAGAATGGCGCCGGATCGCTCACCGCTCTACCCATCATCGAAACCCAGGCCGGCGACGTTTCCGCATACATTCCAACCAACGTGATTTCGATTACGGACGGGCAAATCTATTTGGAAACCGATCTGTTTAACCAGGGTGTGCGTCCCGCGGTGAATGTTGGATTATCGGTGAGCCGCGTGGGCGGCAGCGCGCAGATTAAAGCCATGCGACAAGTTGCCGGAACACTTAAGCTCGAACTCGCACAATACCGCGAACTGGCAGCCTTTTCGCAGTTTGGCAGCGACCTTGACAAAGCGACGCAGGCGCAACTCAATCGTGGCCAGCGCCTGGTCGAAATTCTGAAGCAAAATCAATTTTCGCCTCTCCCGTTCTCGAAACAGATTCTGATCATATTCGCGGGCACCGGAGGGTTCCTTGACGATCTCCCGGTAAATCAGGTCCGCGATTTTGAAAAAACGCTTTACGAGTACGTGGACGCAACCAACGGTGGCCTGCTGCACGCCATCATGGAGAAAAAAGTTCTCGACGACAGCCTGAAAGCGCAACTGGCAGACGTAATCAAACAGGCGAAGCAGCAGTTCGTCTCGTCGCGTGAAGCAGTAGCGAAATGAATTTTTAGTTCTTAGCCCTTAGCCTCATTCGAGACTTGGCGTTAGGCCAGAAGGGCTCAAGCTTAAGAGCTGGAAGCTAATAGCTCGCAGCTTATTTTCAATGGCAAACATTCTCGACATCCGGCGCCGTATCCGCAGCGTGGTAAACACGCGGCAGATCACCAAAGCCATGAAAGTGGTTTCGGCGGCAAAGCTGCGCCGGGCGCAGGAGCGCACTCTGGCAGCCCGTCCCTATGCCCAGATGTTGACCAATGTCCTGAAATCACTGGTGGCGCGGACTGAAATTTATGATCCTGAGACTGGTGAACCGAAACATCCTCTGCTGGCGCAGCGTCCAGAAAAAAATATCCTGTTGATTGTTGTGACCGGCGACAAAGGATTGGCGGGCGCCTTCAGCGCCAACATCACCAAGGCGGCCAGCCGGTTTATTGACTCAAAGGCAGGGAAGAATATTGATATTGAGGCCATTGGACGCAAAGGGCGAGATTTCTTGCGCAGGCGCTACCCGGCGGCACCAGTGCAAACTCGCAGTCTGGCCACGGATGAGGAATCCATTGAGGCTCGTGCTGCCGCTGGCGAGCGTGCCGGTCCGATCCAGATTACCGGGGAGCACGTCGGAGTTCTTGGCAAGCTCGATTTTTCGCAAGCGAGGACTTTGGCCGAGAGTGTGATGGAACGTTATCAGCGCGAAGAGATCGACTCGGTCTATCTGGTGTTCAACGAATTCAAATCGGTGATCGCGCAGCGTCTTGTCGTGGAGCAAATTCTTCCTATCGAGCAAGTGGGCGAACAGGTTGTACGCCTGGCTGAAGAGATGACGGAAGAAGAAAAGAAAAAGGCCAAGGAAGCCGCGATCAGCGCCGGTGTTGGCCTGCGTGGCGAGAGTGCAGCCGACAAAGTTGCGGAAAAGTTTGGCACCGAGGATGTGGATTACATCTACGAGCAACCGCCGGAAGACTTGTTCCGCGCGTTGCTGCCGAAATATGTCAGCATTCAGGTCTTCCGCGCGCTCTTGGAGTCAGTGGCCGCCGAGCATGCCGCGCGAATGACCGCCATGGATTCCGCAACCAGCAACGCCACCGACATGATCGACTCGCTCACTCTGGCGATGAACCGCGCGCGCCAGGCGAAGATCACGAAGGAAATCATCGAAATTGTCAGCGGCGCGGCGGCAATGTAAGGACAAGCAATTAGCAATTGGCAATTAGCATTGAACTCGAATTCATGGGAACCGAGCGAGGTTGCAAATTGCTAATTGCCAGTTGCTAACTGCTGTTTTGTAGCGAGCTAAAAAATATATGCCAGAAAATATCGGACATGTAATCCAAATTGCGGGCCCGGCCGTGGACGTGCAATTCCACGAAGGCCACCTTCCGCCCATTTTCGAAGCCGTTCGCGTGGTCAGCGACGGCTTCACTGTGCCCAACCCCCTCAACGTAATTCTCGAAGTCCAGCAACACCTGGGCGAAGGACGCGTCCGCTGCATCGCCATGGAGGCCACCGAAGGCATGGTGCGAGGCATGAAGGCCATCGACACCGGCGGACCGATCTCCGTTCCCGTGGGCCGCGGCACGCTGGGACGCGTGATGAACGTAATCGGCGAGCCGGTCGATCAGTTAGGACCGATCGAGTACAAGGAGCGAATGCCGATTCATCGTCCGGCACCAGCGTTCGACGAGCAAGCCACCACTGCGGAAATGTTTGAGACCGGCGTGAAGGTTATCGATCTGATTCAGCCGTTCTTGAAGGGCGGCAAGATCGGCTTGTTCGGTGGAGCAGGCGTGGGGAAAACCGTTGTCATCATGGAGTTGATTAACAACGTCGCTAAGCAGCACGGCGGCTACTCCGTGTTTGCCGGCGTAGGCGAGCGCACCCGCGAAGGCAACGACCTCTGGCTGGAGATGACAGAATCCGGCGTCATCAAGCCCGGCGATCCTGCGCACTCGAAAGCGGCGTTGATTTACGGCCAGATGACCGAGCCACCTGGCGCGCGCCTGCGCGTGGCGCTGACCGGACTCACGGTCGCGGAATATTTCCGCGATGCCGAAGGTGCGGACACTCTATTGTTCATCGATAACATTTTTCGCTTCACGCAAGCCGGATCGGAAGTTTCGGCGCTGTTGGGCCGCATGCCGAGCGCGGTGGGCTACCAACCCAACCTGGCTACAGAAATGGGCGAACTGCAGGAGCGCATTACCTCAACTAAGAAAGGCTCGGTCACTTCGGTGCAGGCCATCTACGTTCCTGCCGACGACTTGACCGATCCCGCGCCCGCCACAACCTTCGCTCACCTTGACGCCACTACCGTGCTCTCCCGCGCCTTGACCGAGATTGGAATCTATCCCGCGGTCGATCCGCTGGCATCGACCTCGCGGATTCTCGATCCGCGCATCGTTGGTCAGGAGCATTACGATGTGGCGCAGTCAGTGAAGAAAACTCTGCAGACTTATAAAGACCTGCAGGACATTATCGCGATTCTCGGCATTGATGAACTCAGCGAAGATCAGAAACTGACTGTGGCGCGCGCGCGAAAGATTCAGCGTTTCCTCTCGCAGCCATTCCATGTGGCCGAGCAGTTCACCGGTGCAGCGGGACGTTACGTCAAGATTGCCGACACCGTGAAAGGCTTCAAAGCGATTGTCGAAGGTAAATACGACGACATCCCCGAGCAGGCGTTTTATATGAAAGGACCGATCGAAGAAGTGCTGGAAGCCGCGGAGAAGATGAAAGCGGCAGCGTAAATCCGGAACTGCGGAAGCCGGGTGCCCGGAGCCGCGCTGATTATGCCAGATACTTTCCAACTCGAGATCGTCACCCCGGAAAAGAAAGTTGTCGACACCGCGGCGACCGAAGTTCAGATTCCCGGCAAGAACGGTTATCTTGGCGTCCTGCCCGGCCACGCTCCGCTAATCACCGAATTGTCAGTCGGCGAAATCACCTATCGAGCCGGAGCGGAAGAGCAAAAGCTCGCCGTGGCTTGGGGATTCGCGGAAGTGCTGCCCGACAAAGTGACCATACTTGCCGAAACCGCCGAACGTCCATCCGAAATTGATGTAGAACGAGCACGCAAAGCCAAAGAGCGCGCTGAGCAACGGTTGACCAGTGGGGACACAAACGTTGACGTAGAGCGCTCGCTGAATGCTCTGCACAAAGCCGAGACCCGGCTGGACGTGGCTGGCAAAGCTTAATAGAACTCTGATTCCCGTTCGCGGAGATGGAATGCGACTCTCTCCAACTTTCCTCTTTTCTCTTTCGTTCTTCCTCGCAGCTTTCTGTGCAGCTCAAACAAATAAATCTTCATCGCCTGCGTCTCCTCCCGCTCCGCTGATTTCTCCGGATGTGCACGCAGATGGCGGCGTAACTTTCCGCTTCCGTGCGCCCAATGCTAAAGACGTTAAGCTTGAGCGCGAAGGTGCCGAGCCGCAAGCAATGGTTCAGGACGATCAAGGCGTCTGGAGCCTGACCACGGCTCCGCTCGCGCCGGATTATTACAGCTACTCCTTCGTAGCCGACGGCGTGCGTCTGATCGATCCGTCAAACCCGCTGATCACACCGAATCTGCTATCCACCGCAAGCGCCGTTCATGTTCCGGGGCCACCATCGCTTCCCTGGGAAGTGAATGACATTCCGCACGGCGAAATCCATCATCATTTCTACAGGTCCTCGGTGGCCGATGACGAGCGCGATTATTACGTTTACACGCCGCCGGGTTACGATGCCGCGCGCAAACGCAAGTATCCCGTTCTCTATCTTCTCCACGGATACAGTGACGACGCCAGTGGATGGACCGCCGTCGGCCGCGCCAACGTGATTCTCGACAATTTGATCGCCCAGAATAAAGCGAAGCCGATGATCGTGGTGATGCCGCTGGGCTACGGCACTATGGATTTTGTTCGTCTGGCTTGGGGCGCATGGAACCACCCGGAACTGCGCGATGCCAACTTCAAGAAATTCACTGACGCCCTGCTCACGGAGGTCATGCCGCAGGTCGAAAGCGAATACCGAATCGACAAGAATCGCAACGCACGTGCAATTGCGGGGCTCTCCATGGGCGGCTCGGAGTCTCTGCTCACTGGCCTAAATCATCTCGACAAGTTTTCCTGGATCGGCGCCTTCAGCTCAGGTGGCATCCCCGACGATTTCGAGAAAGATTTTCCCACGCTCGACGCGAAGGCTAATGCTCAGATTCATCTCTTGTGGATCGCCTGCGGCACCGACGACCAGTTGATCACGATCAACCGCAATTTGCGCGAATGGCTGAAGACTAAAGGCGTGAATCACACCGACATTGAAACTCCCGGAATGCACACCTGGATGGTATGGCGAAGGAATCTGGCGGAGTTCGCGCCGTTGTTATTCCGATAGTTGACGGACAGACATGAATTTGAGACTCAAGATACTGGTGAAACTGACCGCTTTGTGCTTCGTCTTGGCAACTGGAATTGTTATCTGTCAGACCCGCACCTGCAGCCAAGAAGAAGCAACGCGAGCGGAAACAGCGACCGACCAGCTCAAAACGTGGCAGTCAGTCCTCCAATTTTATAAGCAATACTCACACTGCGACGACGGCAGCATTGGAGAAGGTATCAGCGATGCGGTGGCTAAGTTACTCGCGAACCACTGGGATCATTTCAGCGACTTCGTCAAGCTTGCGTCCAATGACAAGGAGTTCCAAAAGTTTGTTATCCGCCACGTGGATGAAACGATTGACTGGAGTCATGACGCGCCGAAGATCAACGAAAACGCGCGGCTGCACTGTCCCTCCAGTTCAGCCGGATTGTGTAGAGCTCTGATTAAGCAAACGACGCCCGAGAGACGCTAGCGGGCACCAGTCGGTATCTTTCAGGGCACATGCACCGACTCCCGATCCTCCGAAGCCACCCGCTTCACCGCGGCCGTCCGTTCCAATTTATCCCACGCAAATCTCCGCCCTTCGAGCGCACGCTTCAGCGTTTTGAAAAGCACTACCGAAAATAACTGACGGTAAGCAAAGCGCTGCAGCCATACCTGACTCAACAGCCAGACGTCTTCTTTATCATCCGGCCTGCGTCGCTCCAGCGCGAATGCAATCGCCGACGCCAGGAAATCAATTACCAGGAATGCGAAGAAGAACGCGACCAGTTTGTGGAAGCTGGCCGGATCGGTGGAATCAGGATGAAAGTATTTCTGGACGAAATACCAAAGCGCGCCGAAGGCGAACATGATATCGATGAGCGGGGAGACCAGCGGCAACAGAATCTGGAAGATGACGATGTTCGGCAGCGCCACAAACCCCAGTACACCTTTGCGGGCGAATACTCCGCTGTGCTTGTAGACTGCCTGCAGAATTCCAAATGACCAGCGAAATCGCTGTCGCATCAAGCCATTCGCATTGGTCGGCGCCTCTGTGTAGGCCAGAGCCATGTCTTCATATTCCACGCGATAGCCACGCCGCAGCAGAGCCATCGTAAGATCGGCATCCTCGGCAACGGTGTCGATCTGGAAGCAGCCCGCCTCGCGCACTGCGGAAACCCGCCACGCTCCAATTGCTCCCGGAACTACGCTGACCGCGCCCAGCACATCCAAAGCGCGGCGTTCAAAATTCTGGCTGGTGATGTATTCCAGAGCCTGCCAACGCGTCCACAAATTGACCCGATTCCCCACTTTGGCATTGCCCGCAATAGCCCCTACATTGGGATTGATGAAATGCGGCACCAGGCGCGAAATCGCGTCACTCGCGATGATCGTGTCAGCGTCGATCCCCACAAAAAGTTCAGCATCTTGAATATGTTCAATCCCAAAGTTGAGAGCCTCGGCCTTGCCCGCGTTCGGCTTGGTCAGAATAAGAACTCTTCCGGCGTCTTCCTCCGCAAAGAAGGCACTGCGCGCTACTTCAAGAGTGCGATCCTTGGAACCATCATCGATCACGATCACGCGTAGATTGCGATAGTCCGAGTTCAGCGCAGCGCGAATGGTGCGCACGATAACTTTTTCTTCGTTGTAGGCCGGTATAAGAACAGCCACTTTCGGTCGATAAGACGCCACTTCCGCCGGCTTGCCGAACATTTTTTCTTGCAGCCGGTCGTAGATTGCGGCAGTTCCGATAAATAACAAACGGCCAGTCATGAGCAAATCGCCGATAAAGAATATCCACGTGATCAAAACGATGCCGGCCTCGAAGAGCCAGAAGCCCAGCCCATCCAGGCGGGCAGCCCATCTTTGTCCGGTGCTCAAGGGCGCCATCACATCGGCCCGCGTCTTGCCGAACAATTGAAACACCGGTACCACCGAATATCCTCGAGCACGAATCCCATCGATGATCATGGGCAGCGCACGAACGGTTTCCGCACGATTCCCGCCTCCATCATGCAGCAGCACCACGTTGCCACAGCGCAGATCACCGGCGGCGCAGGGCGGCAAATGCGCCAGCACATAAGAAGAGATTTCCTCGGCAGTGTGCCGCCGTGGCTTGTCACTCCAATCGTTGGGGTCGATCCGGTTGCCCACGGTGATGTACCCCATGTCTTGTGCGAACTCGAGCGGCTTCACCTGGTCTGCAGTGTCCGGCTCTTCGTCAATCGCATATGGCGGCCGCAGCAACGTGGCTCGAATCCCCATCAGGCTGGCGAAGAGCCTCTCGGTGAGATTCAATTCCACTTTCATGTAGCCAGAAGAAATATTGCTTACGTCGGGGTGCGTAAATGTGTGATTGCCGATGGTGTGGCCTTCGTTGTAGATCCGTTTCGCCAGACTCGGGAACTTGTCAGTCTGAATGCCAATGAGAAAGAACGTGGCCGTAGCGTGCTCGCGCTTCAGAATGTCGAGAATCTTGGGCGTCCACGTGGGATCAGGGCCGTCGTCAAATGTAATCGCAACCTGATTCGGACTGTAGCCGTAGCGCCCTACACGAAAAGGTTCCGGCATGTTCTGAAAATTCTCATCGGTAATCAGTTTCGTCTTAGGATCGATGGTGAGATCGCGAGTGCCATGAGTGGGGCGTTGCTCAATGCGAAGAATTTCTCCCTGGCCTTCCATATCCACATCCTGGCCGGGAGGAACATCTTTCACCTTGTCTGCCGCGCCGGCATCACCCGGAACGTCCCAGATACGCCAAAGAGAGCGGTCCTCACCGCCGAGCCGCCATAGAGCGAAGGTCTGAATACCCAGCGTCTGCGCGGCACGCATGTGATTCAGCGCGGTTACCGCATCCAGAAACCACACGTCATGGCGAAGACTACGCTCATCTAAATAACTGAAGTGCGGATTCAAAGCGTCGTCGTCGAAGGTCACGTCCTCGTCGGAATCGCGCGCGGCCAGCCAGGCCTCCTGCACGCTGACAGAACTGTCATGCACATCTGGCGGAAGCTTGCCTTTCTTCGGCTTGAGCACCCAGTCATATCCATAGTTGGCGATGGCGCAGATTAGTTTTTCCCGGGGAACTACTTTTTCAACAAACTTGAGATTGTCGACGAACCAGTCTTGCGAAGCCACCGGCCCTGATGCGGCCCCCGGGTAGTGCTCGTCGTAATTCATTACGATCACGCCGTCCGCGGGCGCAGAGATAGCCGCGTAATCGAACTCTTCGTTATGCGCCGGCACGCTTACATAGAGCTTCATCCCCTTTGCATGCAGGTCCGACGAGAGTTCATTCAACAGCGCGACATAACCTTTCTGCCCCGACATGGGGAAGGCTTCGAAATCGACCATCAAGCCGCCGAAGTGATCTGAAGAAAGAAATATGCCGACTTGCCGTCGAAACTCCGCTCTCGCATCTGGGTTATTGAGGAACCCGATAATATCTCCCACCCAATCGGTGCCGTTGAAATTATTCACCATGGGGAAGACTTCCATGCTCGGGTCGTCAGCCTTAAGAAATGGCATGACGCGGTCGTCGACCGAACGCGCATGATTGTTTTGCACGACGTCGAAAAATTTATTGGTCTGATCGTCCACTCCCTGCAGATGGCCGTCGGGCGTGAGCACGTGGAGCCAATCGGGATAAAGCAAGTCGATCTGGCGGGCGAAATCGCGAAGCGAAGAAAAACTGGCCGCATCCCAGGGTACATAAAACGCCGCACGAATTCCCTCTTCCTGGTTCAGTTTCACCTCAGAGGCGGGCAGCTTCGATTTACGGTGGGAGCGGTTAGCTAGCTTCTTCAGGCGCTCACGCGCCTTGTCCCTTTCATTTTCCTTCAATGCCCTGAAGGCGCGCTTTTGCGGGGAAAACAGCAGTTCCGGTAAACGTTCGTCCCGCAAGGCACTGTATACAAAGAAAATGATAAGTGTGGAGAGCGCCGCGACAACAATATCGACCAGGCGTCTCAGGCGCTTCCAGCGAGCGCGTTGCGGATCATAAAAGACGGGTTCAGCCATGGATGGTCAATCGCTTATCGTATGCCGCAGACGGCAAGTGGTCAATTCTTGAAGAAGCAGAAGATAAGGCACGCCCAGCCTTGTTAGGGGATTAGATGCGCCCGCCACGCGCCAAGTTGACCGGCAACGCGCTATATTCTCAGCGTGCTGAAACTCCTGCTTAAAGATGTTCGCTTCTTTTTTGCCGCGATCCTGGCCGCGATTGCTCTACGCCTCGTCTTTCTGCTGCACTTCCCCGGAGTCGTCGACGACTCCCGGCTCTACGCCGATATCGCCATGAACTGGCTGCAATATGGCGTCTACGGCATCACCAACTCCGGCCATGTCATGCCCACACTTTCTCGCTTGCCGGGATATCCCGCTTTTCTCGCAGCCATTTTTTACGTCTTCGGTTGGAGTAATTTTCGTGCGGTCCTGCTGATTCAGCTCTTGTTCGATCTCGGCACCTGCTGGTTGATTGCGGATATCGCGCGCCGCATCTTCTCGGACCGGGCTGCCAAAGCGGCTTTCATGCTCGCCGCTCTCTGCCCCTTCCTCGCGAATTATTCGGCTGCGGTTCTCACTGAGACTCTGGAAATTTTCTTCACAAGCCTCGCCCTGGATTTCGCGATTTGTGGGATGGCCAGCTTGCGGGCAGAAACCGACTCGCAAACTCCATCGCAGTCGAACACGAAGATGGCCGCATGGTTCGGATGCGGACTCTCGATAGCAGCTTGCATTCTGCTCCGCCCCGATGGCGGAATTCTGCTCGCCGCAATCGGCGCATATTTGTTCTCACTTTTTGTGAGCGCCCTGATCAAGCGAAAACGTGGCAGCGCGCCTCATCTCGCTCCCATTCTCGGCGCTGGAATTATTCTCGCCATCACGTCGCTTGCTCCTCTCATTCCATGGACAGTACGAAACCTGCATACTTTCCATCGCTTCGAACCGCTCGCTCCGCGCTATGCCAACGATTCCGATGAACCCGTAATGAGCGGATTCAACCACTGGACTAAGACCTGGATCGTTGAGTATGCGTCAGTCGAGGAGATCTATTGGAACGTGCCCGGGGACGCCATCGATTTCACGCGCCTGCCCCGGCGCGCCTTCGATTCAGAGCAGCAGCGCCGGGAAACCGCCCAACTCTTCGCCGATTACAATTCGGATCACGATATTACGCCTGAGCTTGACGCACGCTTCGCCGCGCTGGCCGCGGCCCGCATTCACGCAGCCCCCCTGCGTTACTACGTTTGGCTCCCGACTCTGCGCATTGCCGACATGTGGCTTCGTCCGCGAACTGAGCTTCTGCCTTCGGACCCACGCTGGTGGGAGTTCAATGACGATGGCGTATGGCTGGCCGCGAGTATAGGGTTCGGCTTACTGAATCTGGCTTATGTCGCGGCAGCAGTAGCAGGGTTCGTGCGGGGGCGTGAATGTTACGGCCTCGGCTTACTGCTCTCTTTCCTAGTGCTGCGCTCGCTGTTTCTCGGCACCCTGGAAAATCCCGAGCCTCGCTACACTCTGGAATGTTATCCCGTGATCATCGTGGCCGCCGCCGCGCTTTTCATCGGCAAATCGAATCGCTGCAATCGAAAGCCCGCATAAACAGACTCCCGAATCTGGTACCCCGTATGTGAGAAGCCGTATTCAAACGTTTCACGGGCCAGAAAAATACTGAAAATTAAGCTTGAACACGGTGGCCTCGGAGTTGCACAATAGCGCCCCATCAGGTCCCCAGGGTCTCGTCCGCCTGTCTGCTTGGCTCACCTCGGGTCCGTTCTAAAGGAGAATTGAATGCCGGCTAGCGACTTGTTGTCGTGTGTGTCCCGCGTCTTTACCGTCGTGCTCTTCGCATTGTGTGTCGTGATGTTCTCCGGAAAGAATCTCTCGGCTCAGCAAGCGACTGCATTGCTCGCGGGAACGGTCAAGGACTCCTCGGGGGCAGTCGTCTCCGATGCAAAGGTAACGCTGAGGAACTCTGATACCAACATTTCTCGAGTCTCCAAGTCCGACAAGAATGGGGATTTTCTATTTACCTCCATTCCGATTGGATCCTACGAGTTGAGCGTCGAGCGGCAAGGTTTCAAGAGATCGGTGCGCCGGGGAATCACGCTAGAGATCAATCAGAATGCTCGCCTTGATGTTGTGCTTGAGGTGGGAGCCGCTTCGCAGGTGGTCGAGGTTACCGCCGACGTCACTCAGGTGGATACCATCAGTGACACGATCGGCGACACCGTGGCGGGAGAGACTATTCAGCGCGCGCCCCTTAACGGCAGAAACGTGCTTGATCTTGCCCTTTTGCAGCCCGGGGTAACGGAAACGAACGGCGATTCGACAGCAGCTGGCAGTTACAGCATCGCCGGTGGGCGTTCCGACTCCGTTACGTTTTTACTGGATGGAGGATTAAATAATAATCTGCTCGATAATAGCGTCGTCTTTAACCCCAACCCCGACACGATTGCGGAGTTTCACATTCTCGAAAGCAACTACTCCGCCGAATATGGGAGAAACGGCGGCGGCGTGATCAGCGTTGTTACAAAATCTGGAACCAATCAATGGCACGGCAGCGCTTTTGAATTTCTGCGCAACGATGATTTCAATGCCAACGATTATTTCAATATCGCCAACGGCCTTCCCCGTGACGTGCTGAAACGGAATCAGTACGGCGCAACCTTCGGTGGCCCGATCACCCTGCCCAAGCTCGTCAACGGCAAGGACCGCTTCTTCTTTTTCGTCGGCTATCAGGGACAAAGGCTTTCCCAGCAGGAATCCACCGGCGAGGGAACCGTTTTCACTCCAGCGGAATTAAATGGTGACTTCTCGCATTCTGGCGCCACCGGCCTCAATCCCAATGGGCCCGACCCTGGCGTTGCCTGCTTTCTCAGCGGCTTGAACGAAAATGCTCTCGACGACAATGGAAATCCGATTCCTAATGGCACCCCGTGCGGTGTTACTCCTAATACCTATTTCCAATCCAACCCAGCCCTCGCGCAGCAGGCGATTATCGACCCCACCAAAATAAATCCGATTGCTCTGGAATATGTTGGCCTGGGTCTTATCCCGACGAATCCCGCCGGCCAGGAGAATTTCCTTGGCTCGCACACCGACAACCGTAACGAACTGACCATGAAGTATGATTTTTTAATCAGTGACAAAGATAAAGTAAGCGCTACGATCGGCGGCTTTCGCAATCCGCAGGTAAATCCTTTCCAATTCGCTAGCGTCCCCGGCACGCCTAATATCTCACAGATTAATAGCTACTATACAAACGTCGCTTACACTCATACGTTTTCGCCGAATGTGCTGAACGAGTTTCGGCTTTTCCTGCAAAGAAATAACAACCTGCAGGACAAACCGGGAGTGAAGCTACCAGTCGCTTCTCAGCTTGGTATCGGAATCCACCAGGACGACCCGCAAGGTCCACCCAACCTTTGGTTCGACAATAATTTCTACGTTGGATTCAGTGAACAGGGCCCGACCAACCTGGTAAATACGACATTTGGATTCTCCGACTCACTCACCTACGTTCATGGACCGCACAATTGGAAGATGGGGGCGGGAATTTCCGCATATCGCAACAACACAGTCTATGATTATTACGTCAACGGGGAATTCGATTTCTTCGCCGGCGGCGCAGGCACAGATAATTCGCTGGCCGACTTCATCCTCGGCATTCCCTCGCAGTACTTCCAGTACCCGCACGCGCCTTCGAATATTCGCAGCAAGTCTTATTACGGCTTCCTGCAGGATGAATGGCGCGTAGGCAAGCGTCTGACGCTCGATCTGGGAATCCGTTACGAATACAATTCCCCCAAAGAAGATACCCAGGGGCGATCCTTTTCGATCATTCCCGGATTGCAATCAACCGTCTTTACTGGCGCACCGCGTGGAATGGTCTTTCCCGGAGATCGAGGCGCTCCCGTAGGAGCGAATTTCCCCGATCGTACGAACTGGGGACCGCGTTTTGGTTTCGCGTGGGATCCGCGCGGCGACGCCAAGACAAGCATTCGCGGCGGATTCGGAATGTTTTATGACATTCTCAAAGGCGAAGATAATCTGCAGTTCAACGGCCAGCCCCCGTTCTTCTCCAGCGTAGGTTTGAACTTCCCGACGTTTACTGCGAATGGTCCCTCCCCTTATTTAAGCGATCCGTTCGGTCCCAATTCCGCCGACGTACCCGATCCGTTCCCATCGCACACGCCACCCTCAAATCTCGATTTCAACGCAGCTGGATTCCTGCCAATCAATAGCGGCGGAAGCGTCTATTTCGTTGACCCACACCTGAAGACTCCGATCACCTATCAGTACAACCTGAGCGTGCAACACGAACTGGCTCGGAGCACCGCGCTCGAGATGAGCTACGTAGGCAACCTTTCCCACGGACTGACCTCGCTGATCGATGTCAACCCGTTCGTATTGGGCACCACTGACCGCATTGTAAATCTCGGTGCGGGGGACAGTTCTTGCCCGGATGCATCAGGAAATTCCAGCTCAAATTCCTTTGGAACCTGCAGCTTTGGCTCCGCGCCGGAGTTCAAGAACATCAGCAATGCCATCTACAACAGCCTGCAGGCCAGCCTGAACCAGCAACTCGTCGATTCCCATTATTTCGGGCGCACCTATTTCACTTTGGCGTACACCTGGGGACACAGCATTGACAATGCCTCCGGCTTCCGGCAGAGAAATAGTTCCGTTCCCTCTTTGGACCCCAACCTGTTCCGCGCCTCAAGCGATCAGGACGTTCGCAACCGAGTCACTTTCAGCGGAGGATGGGACCTGCCCTTTGACCGCCTATTTGAACCCGCCCCCAAACGCCTGACGCAAGGTTGGAGTCTTTTCCCGATCGTAACCTGGCGCTCCGGCTTACCGTTTGACGTGTTCGCCAACCTCGGGGAGCAATACACCTATAACGCCGAGGGACCATCCGGTGCCGGAGACCCGTTCAATGTCCATGCCAACATCGTCGGTCCGCTGAACCCGCTCAATCCGCGAACTAACCAGACGATCAACGGAAATACCGGCCACTATTATTTCAATCCGAATAGCCTCAGCAACGCGCAATGCAGCGATCCTTCCTGCGTGCCCGGTCCAGGAATACTTCCTTCCGATTCCCAAGTGGTCGCAGATCCTGCCCTCGCCACCTATGGAACCCTGCCGCGCAACTTCTTCCGCGGACCGAGCTATATCGATTTTGACTTGGCATTTTCCAAGACGACGGCGATTACGGAGCGGGTGAAATTTGAGCTTCGCGCGGAATTCTTCAACATCCTGAATCACGCCAACTTCGCCAACCCCGGCATCATCAACAGCGGCAACGGAATCTACAGTGGCGGCGCCGGTGGCACTAACCCGAATAGCTCGCTCTTCGGCCAAATCACCTCGACCTACGATCCACGGATCATCCAGTTGGCCGGAAGGGTGTCTTTCTGAAGGGCGCGCCCAGTTGCGGGTTGCAAGTAGGCAATAGGAGATTTTCGAGAGAAACTTCTGCGCCGCCCATTCGGCGGCCGATCTAAGAGTTACGACAAGGGCGAGTCGCTCATCCTGAACCGCGTACGCACGTGCTCGGAGATCAGTTCGATGGCAGGGCGGTTCGTCACCGGGTCGCTCTGCGCCAAATATCGCATGGCCTCCACCAGTAATCGCTGTCCGTCCACATAGCGCGGATCGGACGTGCGTTCTCTTTTCGTTGGACGACCCAACTTCGGCGGCATCGGAATGGTGAACACTTTGGCCATGATTGGACTCAGGTGAGAATTCTTAAGGCAGTATAGCGCCCCTTGTGCGTTTTGCAGAACAACATTCTTTTGCTTTAGATGCAACTAGTTAGCCGCGCGGTGAGACAAATTTCGTTTTGCCTGTGGTTTTCAAACGAAACACGTCGTTATTGATCTTCGTGTTCACCTTGATCCCAGAATACTTCGCCAGACGATAATCGCCTTGTGTCTGCATCAGCTTTTGTTGCACGGAAATTCCATTGGCCAGATCGATCCACAAAATGATTTGCGGTAAGTTACTGCGTAATTTATCGCTCTTGGGAATCAACTGCAGCTTCGCCGTAGGAATGCCGTCAACCGTTTCTTCGCCCTGGTAGGTAACGTCGTACGATTTTTTCAAATCCTGACCACTGCCACCGAAACCGAGAACCATAAGGCTCTCTAACTCCTGCTGGTTCGCGCCCGCTGAATACTCCATCACCTGCTCGATCTTCGGCTGATACACCTGCAGCTTGCCGTCTTTATAAAGCACGAACTTTTTGTCCGGGTCGGTGAACTCGGCCATCATCTCAATCTGCTGGCCTGCCTTACGGTAATAGACCGTACCCTTCTGCGTGTCAGTTTCATCCACCACTTTCTGATATTGGTTGAACACGAAATCAGCTTGCGCGGTCTGGAAGTGGGATGCCGTTTCGTCCATTTTTTTGAGGACGGTATCGAGGGCCGCAACGTCCGGCTTTTGCGCCACACCGAACGAACTCAGCAACATGAGCCAGAGCAATCCGATGGTCAGCAGGCAGTTTCTCACTCGTCTCTCTTCACCCAAACCCGGTAGCTCTGCGCTTTCCCCTTGCGGTCGGTCACAGTCTCGTATCTGAGAATCGTCACTGCTCCTGAAATCGGCGCGATGACGCGGCGCAGTTGAGCCCGCACTGAAGCATCGTCCCCCGGCGTGATCGCGCTGCTGGAGATCTCATAGATCAATCCACCTTGCGCATCGGCGGCGACAATCACATCGGTCTGATGCAGGTTGCGGGGCACAGGTTTATCGTTGTAGTTAATCCAGTAAGGTGTGGCAAAGATGAAGATGAGGATCAGCGTGACCATCACGTCATAATGCAACGTGCCACGCTCATGCTGCCAGAGAATGTAGCTGCGGATTGTGCGCCAAAAGGCGTTCATCGGAAGCGCGGGAGCGCCGGAACTGGTCGTACTGATGTCCACACTCTGCAAGTCTAGTGACCGCTTCCCTTCTTGGCAATGGTGATTAGCCTTTACCTCTTGGCTTTTCGCCTAAGGCCAAGAGCTACGACCTAGAAGCTCTTCTTAGTAATCCGCTCCGCTCCGATATAAGGCCGCAGCGCCTCGGGAATCACCACGCTCCCATCCGCCTGCTGATAATTCTCCACAATCGCCACCCAGGTGCGCCCCACCGCCAATCCGCTGCCATTCAGCGTGTGCACGAACTCGGTCTTGTTCTTGCCCTCTGGCCGGTAACGTATATTCGCCCGCCTCGCCTGGTATGCCTCAAAATTCGAACACGATGAAATCTCCCGGAACAACTGCTGCCCCGGCAGCCAGACTTCAATGTCGTAAGTCTTCGCCGCAGCTGCTCCCATATCCCCCGTGCACAATCCTACTGTTCGATAGTGCAGTCCGAGCTTTTGCAGGATGGTCTCGGCATTCCGTGTGAGCTTCTCGTGTTCCTCGTAAGAATTCTCGGGCCGCGCAAACTTCACCAGTTCCACCTTCTGAAACTGGTGCTGGCGTATGATGCCGCGCACGTCCTTCCCGTACGATCCCGCCTCGCTACGAAAGCATGGAGTGTACGCCGTCAGCGAAATCGGCAAGCGTCCCGCCTCCAACACTTCGTCGCGATAAAGATTCGTCACCGGAACCTCGGCCGTCGGAATCAACCACAGATCTTTTTCTCCGTGCGGCACCCGAAACAAATCCGCGGCAAACTTCGGCAATTGCCCCGTGCCATACATCGATTCTGAGTTAACCAGGTAAGGCGGCAAAACTTCCGTGTAACCGTGCTCGCGCGTATGCAGATCCAGCATAAAGTTCGCAAGTGCCCGCTCGAGCTTCGCACCCAGATCCCAGTAGACCGCGAAGCGAGCACCTGTCAGCTTGACCGCCCGCTCCAAATCAAGAACTCCCAGTTCCGCACCCAACTCCCAATGCGGCTTCGGAGTGAAATCAAATTTCGGCGGCGCGCCCCAGCGTCGCAGTTCGACATTGTCTTCGGCACTGTGGCCAAGCGGAACGCTCTCATGCGGCATGTTCGGGATGCCCGCCAGAATGTCGCGCAGCTGCGCATCCAGGTCAGCCGCCGTTTTCTCCCGCGCCTGAATCTGTTCCCGCAGTTCTTTGGTCTCAGCGATGGCCGCCGTCGCGTCCCGCCCGGCTTTTTTCAGCTGGGAAATATCCTCTGAGGCCCTGTTCCGGCGCGCCTTCATGGTCTCCGCTTCAGTAATCGCCTGACGGCGTTGCGTATCCACGTCGTGGAAATCCTTGAGCACGGCTGAAGGCTCCGCCCCGCGCTGGCGCAGCATTTCTTCCACCCGGGGCAGATTGTCACGAACAAAATTCAGGTCGAGCATAGGGACTAATTACTGTATCGGAAACTGTGCAGGAAATGCACGCACGGCCGGCTGAAGGGCCACTAGTATGGGACGATAAAGGCAAGTAATCTTGGTGCCGGGAGGGGGAGTCGAACCCCCAAGGTACTAAGTACCGGCGGATTTTGAGTCCGCTGCGTCTGCCAGTTCCGCCATCCCGGCTCTACTTGCAAGTGCCTGATCTTACGATCTTTTTATAACTCAGTTCCCTTTTCATCTGAAATGACGAATGTGGAACTGTCCAACCCGCACCAAATTTTACCACTTTCAGGACGACTTCCCGTTCGAAAGAACGGCACCAGGCAATCCATCCACGGAGGTCGCCGTGAAGAAAGTCAGTGTTGTGAATCAGGCGCCAGCAGGAGGATCTTCCCAATGCCGCCTTTCTCCCCTAGCACATGTGCCTCACCGCATCAAACGGCATCCGGCGAGCAATAGGCAGAACAAACTTGCCATCGCGCACGTTATCGGCAAACTCACGCAGCTTGGATGGATCCGGCTGCGTGCGCACCCGCGAAATCTTCACTGTCGGATTTTGGGCGGCCGCGCTTTCCAACAAGGTTGCAGCGTACCCAAAGCGGCCGTTCTGCCTTACCTTCGCGATCAGCTTCGCTGCAACGTCACCGCCCACGGTGTCCAACAATTGCATCTAGTAAGCGGAAATTTTCAATTGCATTATCGTCATCAATCGCGAGAACGTCAGAGACTCCGAGGGAGCGAGCGGCATCCATCTCTTTCGCGCGAACACCTGCAATCACCTCCGCTCCTATCTTCTTCGCCGTATGCACCGCAGCGCGCCCAACACTGCCCAGCGCTCCGGTTATCAGAACAACCTGTCCCTTTTGCACGTTTGCCGCAAGGCGTACAAACTGGTCTCCCGTCAGCGAAATCAGGGGATCGCGGCCGCGTTCGCAAGGTCCACGCCATCCGGCAGATGCGCCACGTCCGAATCGTTCACTGCAACCAACTCGGCATAGGTCGCGTTGGATAGTGCAAGAACGCGGTCGCCGGCCTGAAGTGCTTCACATTTGCACCCACCGCCCGTACGATGCCACTCACATCGCGGCCCAGAATTGCCGGAAACGACAAAGGCGAATCCCTCTGGCGCATCCCTGAACGCAGTTTCCAGTCAATCGGATTGACGCTCGCAGCAGCTGCCGCGATCAATACCGTACTCCCGCCAATCTGCGGTTCGGGAACGTTGTCCTCAAATTTCGGGACCGCCGTACTCATGCAGCACCACTGCCCTCATCACGCATCTCCCAGAGCTCCAGATGTATTCTGCCTAAAAATCAATGCTCGGAAGCCGGTTCGCGCATCTCAACGGGATAACTTCCGGCATGCCCATCATTCGATGAGTAATCCAATCACGCATACTTCAGTCGGAAAGCCCGACGTTACAAATGTCGACTATTAGGTATTGACGAGGACACAGGTTCTTATCAATGTTACCTACTTGAGCCTTCACTTGCCGCTTCGCAGCGACTTTTCACGCGCAGAGGAAGCCTTCTTGTTCCTCTCTTTCGTGGGCTTGATTCGGGGTGCATCTATGGCCTCCTGACGCGTAGAAACCGCCGTCAGCCACGCCTCAAACCCAAATTCAATACCGCTTGCGGGTTTGATTTCGCCTAACACTTGAGCGGCTTCTAACGTCACGGCTCCATGTAGGAACGCCCAAAGCGCGACGGATGCCTCCGCAGCTCGGTCGGACCCGGCAATTCGTTGCACCTGCCCAACAGTGAACGCCCAGAGGCTTAGATGTGAGGTCGCATTGTGCCCTGGCGCGTGGAGACTCATCATCGCCTCGTAGAGGTGAGGGTTGTCGCTTGCGAACTTGAGGTAAGCAGATGACATCTTGCGGATTGCCGTAACCGGTTCGCATCCTTCGGCTACCTTCCTGTACGCTGTACATCTTGAAGATGAACAGTGATCATCTTAGGAGAACGGCAATGGCGAATAGCAAAAGCAAAGATGTTGTGGTCACCGGGGTCTCCACCGGAATCGGTTGGGGAACCACAAAGGTGCTTATTTCAAAGGGATTTCGCGTGTTCGGTTCTGTACGCAAGCAGGCTGACGCCGATCGTTTGCAAAGAGAGTTCGGCGCCGGCTTCGTGCCTCTCATAATGGACATTACGGACGCCGAAGCTGTCCATGAAGCTGCCCAGAAGGTCGGCTCCATGACAGG
Organism: uncultured Acidobacteriaceae bacterium; assembly: GCA_963817305.1. Taxonomy (GTDB): domain Bacteria; phylum Acidobacteriota; class Terriglobia; order Terriglobales; family Acidobacteriaceae; genus Sulfotelmatobacter. Next base: position 607,538 of record CAWFOD010000004.1, read on the forward strand.
CGATAGGAACCTGGTGGGCCTGGTGAACAATGCAGGAATCGTGGTCAGTGGGCCGCTGCTTTATCTGAGGCCCAGCGAGTACAGGCGGCAGTTGGAGGTCAACATGGTCTCCCCGCTTGTCGTAATCCAAGCCTTCGCGCCTCTGTTGGGAACGGATAAGAAGAGGCAGGGTCCCGCAGGGCGCATTGTGAACATAACCTCCAGCGTGGCAAAAGTTGCTATCCCGCTTCTCGGTGCCTATAGCGCTTCCAAATTTGGTCTTGAAGGCATGTCGGACGCGCTGCGGCGAGAACTGATGTTATTTGGCATCGATGTCGTGATCATTGAACCGGGCACCGTGAACACGGCGATGTATGACAAGGGCGAAGAAGAAGATCTGAGTGAGTTCAAGCAGACCGAGTATTGGGAGGCGGTGCAGAACTTTCAGAAATTCATCGTCACCGAAGCACGTACCCATGGCTTGTCCCCTGAGTCTCTGGGCGAAGCCGTCCACGTCGCACTCAGCACGGCGAAACCGAAGGCGCGCTACGCAGTCATTCCACAACGTTTCAAGAACTGGACTCTTCCGAGACTTGTTCCTGCGAGGATGCTCGACGCCGAACTCGCAAAGCAGATGAAACTCACAAAGCTGTAGTGAGCCTCGAACGGGTGGGTTCTCACTTCTCATGACAAGGAGAACCAATGGCAAAAACAGTGTTTCATCAGCAACGAGTCGCTACCGAGAAGCCGGCTTCTCGGTACAACTTTTCACCGACGGTGAACGGCTCGGTAGTCGAATCCTAATTTTTGCACCGGTCTACTTGATTGGACGCGAACCCGTGATGAGGATGTCCACGAGCCTCCTGGCGCTTTGCTGCCAGTCAGGGCCGGACGCCACGTGAGAGACGCCGATCAGGGCCCGAAGTAGATCGAATGGCTCCAGATCTTTACGAATGTCGCGGCTCTTGATGTGTCAGTCTCATTAGCTCTGGGTGAGAGCGTGGCCGTTCTGAATTCGTGAAAAAACAGAATGGTATGTGCCGCGTCCGTCGTCATTTCTTGACGCCGCGAAGTTTCCTTCGGGAGAAGCCTTGGAACTCATCGCGTGCGGGTTTCCATCTCTTGACATCTTGATAGGGGACCTCGAACGGAAGGCCTCCCCACGTGGCAGCGACGACCAGTTCCCCATTTGTTCCGGGCCTCCATACAACGTGAGGACCTGATTTCCCTGAGACCTCTACCAATTCGTCGGTCATGAATGGTGACTCGACCATTTGAAATTAGATGTTCGGGCCGAAGATCTTTTCGATGTGCTACTTCTCCGATACCGCTTGATCGGGCATCAATCGAGCGGCGCCAAAATTGACGCTGAAGCGTTTACACCACACCGAAACCGCGCGATATTTCGACAAGTCCACATCGGGACCGAGGGAGTAGTTTTGGTCGCCAACGTTCCCCTTGATGACCCCCAGATCGATGAAACCGGCCTGTTGCACAGTCGCTACGTCCTTTGCATCGTCAGAGGCGACCATGTAGACGTGCACATCAGGACCGTTTGATGTGCTAAAGCTCGTAAAGCGAAGAACACGACTGCCATCCCCCATCCGGTAGATGGTTGCTGTACCTGCTGTTGGGTGCAAGATACTGTAGAACTGTCCGGAGACAAGCGGCTGCGGCGACGAACTACCTGGCGCGGATGGCATGGCTTCATCGACACGCCGATTCACCACAAGCCGTTCGGGCCGGAATGCATACCAAGCGAGAAAAGCCGCGACCGCGGCGATAGGAATCACAAGTTTCCACTTTTTCATTTCCGGATCTCCCTTATTTCTTTAGCTTTTTCTCGATTCTGAATCCTAGTTTGCCCAGCACCCTTACGGCGCCGGTCTTCCCACCCTCGAAGTCACCAGAGCGAAGTTGTTGCCCTGTGGCGAACTCATAAGCTGCGCCCAAGACTGCCTTAGGTGGGTAACGGCGCTTATCCAGGACCAACTCATAGGTCGTAGTAGGGGCGAAACCATGCTCAGAGAAGAACTGTTCTGGGCCTAGCCGGTCGTACTCGTGTATCGCCCGCAACACGTCACGACGGGTCACGCGATCCCATGCCACCATGTGTTTTTCCTCCTCCTTTCGCGATGCGGGTCTCAAGCAGAGAGAAACTGCTTGACGAGAACTGCGGTGTCGTCAGGATTCTCTTCCGGAAAGAAGTGTCCGCCCTTCATCGCCTGTCCGTGCGCGTGCGGAGCCCATTGCCGCCAGATGCCCAGCGGACCTCCGTCTTTCGCATAAAAAGTGTCGAGAGGACCACCCTCCGCCCAAAGATGCAGCATCGGGCATTCGATCTTCTTCGACGCTGCCTTATCCGCACGATCGTGTTCGACATCGATGGTCGCTGCCGCTCGATACTCCTCGCAGATTCCATGAACGCGAGCCGGGTCACGATAGGTTAAAACGTATTCTTCGAGAATCTCTGGACCGAAGGAACCTTGGCCGAAGGGGTTATGGAAGACGGCCTCGGGCGCACCGAGAAGATACTTTTCCGGAAGCGGCTCCTTCTGCGACAGCAAAATCCATGGCCAGTAAGTCTGCGCAAAGCGTGCATCGGATCGGCTCCATGCTTCGAGTATGGGAATCACGTCAAATACAGCGAGTCGCTCCACGTTCTTCGGATGATCCAGGGTCATGCGGTAGCTGACGCGTCCTCCGCGGTCGTGGCCGATTAGCGTGAAGGTTGGAAAGCCGAGCTTGTCCATCACCTCAACCAACTCCTTCGCAATGGCGCGCTTGGAATAAGGGAAGTGGTCGTCAGTAGAAGCAGGTATCCCGCTGCCGCCATAGGCGCGCAGATCTACGCAAATCACGGTGTGATTGTCGGTGAGCTTTGGCGCAAGAAATCGCCACATCAGGCTGGTGCGCGGAAAGCCGTGCACCATGAGAATGGCCGGTCCTTTTCCTTTTCCATAGCGGCGCACGAAAATCGTGTTTCCTGAAACTTCGATCTGAGAAGATTCGAAAGAATCCTGGCCAGCCATACTTCCCCCAGTTTTATTTGAGTTCGGTGGTCGTACCGGTTTGGCGAAAGAATTTCCCAGGAGAGCACCGAAAGATGCGGCTGTGAGACCGCCGAGAAAAGTCCGACGCTCCATTATGTGTTCTCCTAAACGCTTTTGATCTCGCCGCCGTCGATATGCACCGAAGAGCCCGTCATCCACCTCGCTGCCGGGGACACCAGGTAAGCCATTAGATCGGCAACCTCCTCCGGCTTTCCTAAGCGCGTGATGCCAGTCTGCTCCGGGAATTTCTTGATTGCTTCTTCTACTGTGAGATTGTGCGCAGGCGCCCAGCTTTCAAAGAAGGATTGCCGGCGTCCAGTCATCACCGCTCCAGGCGATACGCTATTGACCTGCACGCCGTCTTTAATTCCTTGTTCTGCGAATGCCTTAGCGAGAGCGTTAATGGCTGCATTGATCGCTCCAACCGCCGCATTTCCGGGCTTGGGATTCAAAGCAGCGCTTCCGGACATGAACACCACAGATCCGTTCGAGGCCTTCAAAGCGTCCCAAGCCTCTATGGTCAAGCGGCGTGCGCCGTGGAACTTGAGCGCCATGCCGTCGTCCCACTGCGCGTCCGTCATCTGGAACAAATCGATTTGCGGCACAGCGCCCGCAATATTGAGCAGCGCATCGATTCTGCCAAAACGTTCGAGCGCTCCTTCGGTGATGCTCTTTGCGGATTGTGGTTGACGCAGGTCAAGAGCAAAGGCCATCGCTTCAGCCCCAAGAGACCTTACCTCAGCCGTAGTTGTTTCGAGGTTGTCCCGATCCCTTGCCACCAGCACAATGGCCGAGAAATCGCGAGCGATCCGGATTGCTGTGGCTCGTCCTATGCCCTGACTTGCGCCGGTGACGATGGCGACAGATTTTGTATTGCCCATGTCCTGCCTCCTCCGATAAACAATTGAGAGTTCGTTTCGGCAAGAAGCTAGGACGAGAGGGTCTCACGCGCCGCTTCCAGGATTATGTTGATCACAAGGTTTGGCTCCGTGTACATCGGGCTGTGGTCCACATGATGCGAACGAACCTTCGCCCGCATGCGATCGGCCATGAAATGCTGCGTCTTCGGATTGATCATGCGATCCTCTTCGGCAATCAGGAACCACGACGGTTTTGTTTTCCAGCTCGGCGCTGGGGCCGCCTCTTGAATGCACTGAACCGCGATTGGCCGTTGCACGGCAGTTGCAATGCTTGTTTGTTCGGCAGAAGCCTTGTGGGCAACCGCATGCTGAAAGCCACCATCCGGAATCCAAATAAAGCCATGGGCATCGGGAGCCAACTTGGGCGATTCCGGGGGCTTTGGGTCAAGATAGAAAACCTTGGCTACGGTCTCCCCTTCGTCGGGCGCGAGCGCCGCGATGTAGACCAGAGACTTGACCCGGTCTTCCCGTACGGCGGCGATCACGGCGCCAGAGTAGGCGTGTCCGACCAGGACCACAGGGCCGCTGGTCCGCTCCAGCACCTGACTCAAAGCGGTAGCGTCGTTGGTTAAGGATGTCATCGGGATCGGCGCGCAGATGATGTGAAGACCACGCCGTTCTAGGGGCAGAATGACGTTGCGCCAACACGAACCGTCGGCCCACGCCCCGTGTACCAAGACTATTGTTGAGTTCGAAGGAAACCCACCTGACTTGGAAGCCTGCGAGGTCGCGGTGGCCGGTGCAGTGTTCTGCGCTCGCGCAAATTGAGTGAGAGAGCCATCCAGCGCCGCACCCAAAGATGCGGCTGTGAGCACACCAAGAAATCTTCGACGTTCCATATTCTCCTCGGTACTCGTCGTTAAGCCGTTCGTTCTGCTTTGAGCCGGCCGACGCCATTCGCTGCGAAGAAGTCGTTCATCGCCGCGGCAATTTCGACGACGTGTGTTTCAATCGCAAAGTGTCCGGTATCGAGGAATCGCACCTCCGCGTTTGGCAGGTCCTTTCGAAAGGCTTCTGCTCCCGCAGGGACGAAGAAAGGATCGTTCCTGCCCCAGATCGCAAGCAAAGGCGGTTTCGATTTACGGAAATATTCCTGGAATTTCGGATAGAGCTTTATGTTCGACGCATAATCCAGAAACAAATCGAGCTGAATCTCTTTGTTCCCAATCCGTTCGAGCAGTGCCGTGTCCAAGGTATATGACTCCGGCGGAACAGACTCTGGATTCGCCACGCCGTGGGTATACTGCCAGCGCGTTCCTCCCGCAGTCAGAACTGTTTGGCGAAGAATGTCTCTGTTTTCGGCGGTTGGCTCGGCCCAATACTTCCGGATCGGGCCCCAAGCGTCACCGAGGCCTTCTTCGTATGCGTTCCCGTTTTGCGACACGATCGCTGTAACGCGCTCCGGGCGCGCCATCGCTAAACGAAAGCCAGTTGGCGCACCATAGTCGAACACATAGATTGCGTAACGATCGATCTCGAGCGCCCCTGTGAAGGCGTCGATCGTTAGCCCGAGTCGATCGAAGGTGTACGAATACTGCCGTTCAGGCGGAACTTCGGTGAATCCGAAACCCGGAAGGTCTGGTGCGATCACACGGTAGTCATTGGCCAGGCGGGGAATGAGTTCGCGGAACATGAAAGATGAGGATGGGAATCCGTGCAGCAAAAGAACGACGGGCGCATTTACGTCGCCGGCCTCGCGATAAAACACCTGCACGCCGTCGGCTTCGATCTTGTGGATGGATGTAGTAGGTACATGGAGTCGGGCATCCTCCTGACTCGCCATCGGGCGTGTTGTCGCGGTTCGTGATATCGCATCCCTCATAAAGTCGTCTCCTCACCTGGTTGATGTCTAGTGCAGGTGCGATACCAGGAGAGACACTGCTCATTCGAACAGAATCCTTCAGTGCAAATCGTTCTGGTTGTTGGAGTTGGCAAGGAAGGAGCGCTGCGAGTCTGGAACCGTAACTGACGGACTTCTGACAGATATCTGCCGCTGGCGGATTTCCGTCACATCTACCGCTACTGGTAGTGTTTGCCCCAGCGCCTGGAAAGTCAGGTGCCGAGGGAATAGCGTTTCTGTGGGTCCGCGGCAGGCCGACAAATGCTAAGCTTCTTCATCCTGTAGGCCAACGATGTTCGCTTCATCCCTAAGCGCGCGGCCGCCGCACTGATCACCCAGCCGCTCGTTTCCAGCGCACGAAGGATATGATCGCGCTCTACCTCCGCGAGACCATTTATGGAAACGACATTGGATCCGTTGTGAGGCGGAAGCGGCTCCAGTTCGGAGATTGGCGCGCGTAGGGTCGACCATGGGGAGAGAATTACGGCGCGTTCAATGAAGTTTTGTAATTCGCGGACGTTCCCTGGCCATGGGTAGCGCACCAACGCATCCATTGTTTCCGGAGGGATTAGGTCAATTCGTTTGTTCATCCGCTTAGAGTAGAGCGCTGTGAAATGCCGCACCAATCTCGGAATATCCTCTGTGCGTTCTCGAAGGGCTGGGACGTGGATTGGGAATACCTTCAAACGATAGTAAAGGTCTTCGCGAAACGTTCCTTGTTTGACCATGGCGGGCAAGTCCCGATGTGTGGCTGCGATCAGGCGCACGTCAACCTTATGCGTTCGGTTACTACCGAGCCTCTCGAATTCTTGCTCCTGCAGCACGCGAAGCAGTTTCGCTTGAAGCTCCAGAGAGATATCTCCGACCTCGTCAAGAAAAAGAGTGCCTTTGTCGGCAAGTTCGAACCGTCCCGCTTTTTGAGCGATCGCGCCTGTAAAGGCTCCTTTTTCATGGCCGAAAAGCTCACTCTCAAGAAGTCCAAGAGGTATCGCGGCACAGTTCAGTTTCACGAATGCCTTTTCACTGCGAGTGCCCAGCTTATGTATCGCACGGGCAACCAGTTCTTTGCCGGTTCCCGTCTCTCCCATGATCAGCACGCCGGAATCCGTGGGCGCAACGACCGATACCATGCTCAGCGCGGTCTTTATTGCCGGGCTCTCTCCGACGATTTCTCCCAACTCGGCGCGAATTTCTTCTTCCAGATAGCGTCTTTGTTTCGTCTCTTTATCTCGATCCTTTGTCGCTTGTTCGTACTCCAATGTGTTCTCAACAGCAATGGCTATCTGACAGGCCACCTGTTCGAGCAGGATGACGTCATCTTTCTGAAACTTATTGTCTGAGCGCCTACAGAGCATCAGCACTCCAACCACTCGATCGCGGCCGAGGAGCGGAAGATAGCACCCCGTCTTGAGGCCTTCCTTGAGCACGCTCCCATAAAGAAGCTCGCCGTCGGGATTCCCATAGATTTCAGGATCCTCGCGGAGTTGTTCGAAGCTATCGATCCGGATGCTCTTGCCTGTCCGCAATGCCTGACCCGAGATCGAACTATTCATCGGCACCAACGATCCTTCGCGGAAGGGTCCTCTCATGTCGGGATTGTGCAAGAGAGTGACACGTAAAGCGCCGCTCTCGGAGTCGGGGATCAGCAAGGCAGACACGTCACATTGCATTACCCTGAATAGATTCGTCGAAAGCGCCTCAACCATTTGCCGGAGATCCAACCTCGACGTGACGCTGCTTGTGATTTCCAGAAGCAACCGCAGCCGATCGCGCTCGCGCTTCAGCGCTTGTTCGTTCATGTGGCGCTCAATCGCGATCCCAGTGATGTGGCTGGCATTCTCGATCAACTGGAGTTCGTCGGTACTGGGCCTGCGTGGTTCACGATAGTTGATAGAAAATGTGCCGAGAGCCTTACCTTCGCTCGTGAACAATGGGCGTGACCAAACGGAACGAATTCCATAGGGCAACATGCGGTTGCGATAGTGCTCCCAGATGGGATCGGTCAGAATGTCGGTTACATACACCGGTTCCTTCCGATAAATGGCTGTGCCGCAAGATCCGCCTTTCGGACCAACAGCCATGGTGCCTACGTGAGCGATGAATCCAAGAAGGCTGGGCGCAGCGGCACAATGGAGTTCTTTTCCGTCTTCGTCGGGAAGCCAAATCGTGCAAGACATGCCCTCGGCTTGCGATTCAACCAACTGAGCAATGTTCGTTAGAACCTCGGACAGAGGAGAGCCGGCAAAAATCAATTTTTGCAGGTTGAGGACAGACTCAGTCGAAAATAGCCCCAACTCGTGTTCCGACTTCGCGTCCGGCGATAAGACTCTTGCGGAAAACTGTATTCCTCTCTCCATGAATTGTCCTCTCCGGCCCTGTTAGATTCGAGAAGTCGAGGTATGTCCCATCGCAGGCCAATTTCGTGACGCCGACTTCGGCCTCGCAAGACACTACTCTAAGCCGGAAAGGGACGAAACCGCCACTGTTTAGAGGAGCGAGTGAGCGCTTGGAGGGCTTTCCAGTTTGGTTTTGGGTTGAGATCGCTCGTGAGCGAAACGCAAAGGAGGGAACTCAGTACCGAAGAGTCTGAGATACCTCCCACGCAGGTCACGCGCCACGAACCGGAATGAGCCCAGTACATGTCCAGCGTTCCGGATCAGACGAGTCTATAATCCGGAATAGACGGGACATTAATCCGAATTAGACGGAGCCTTTAGGCGCTCGGTTCGAGAATGCAGACAGTTCCCGTAGAGTCCAGGAGTATCGCCAGCATAGGCTACGCTCTCCCCAGGAACACGTGCTCGCGGTCTTCGATTTCCGCAACTCTAAGAACACTGAAGAACGCAGCAATTACTTCCTTCCGCCAAAGCGATAGACGACTCCGAGCGAAACGCGGAGGTTGTTTTGATGGTCATTGCTACCGTTGTCGAATCGGGTTAAGAAATAGTCCACCTCGATCAGACGAACTTTCCAGTGGCGCGACATCTCAAGATCCATTCCTCCGCCCGCCACCATGGCAAAGGCGTTCGCCGAACCCGACTGCCCAGAGGACGTCGGCGTCAAAGCCCCGCTGGCGTGCGCTCCGCCGAGCAGAAGCTGGCCAAACGGAGCCATTTCCTTAAACCAGCGCCGCGAATACCTCGCGCCGCCAAGAAATGACGTGAGGGTGAGATCCGCGGAAGTATGGTCGATGTTAGAGGCATACTCGCCGCCAATTTCTCCGACCACGGCGAGATTCGGAAAAAGGTTGTAAGCGAACCAGCCCGTACCCCCGTTCATACTGAAGCACCCACACCCGCCGGGGGGCGCGTTGGTGTTCACAAAGCTGTATTCCCCTCCAACCTCCATGCGCGCGACCTGCGCCGAGGCCGGCCGGGCACTCAGGCCGATGAAACCCGTAAAGAATCCCAGCAGAATCGCGGCTCGAAATAATTTTGGCATTCCCATCTCTCCTCGAAGCACTCCCGCGAGCGTTGTCATTGGACCACCACCGTGACCGCCGTCGAGGCGGTAAGCGTTCCGCTGGTGCCCGTGATGGTAACGACGAAGCTGCCAGGAGGCGTGGTGGATGGTCCCCGCCATCCTCCGCCGCACCCGAACAGGGCGAGCAGCGAAAGGGCGAGAGGCGCAAGAAGCAAGGTTCGTCTGAGCGTGACGGGCACGCGCTTGCGGCGTAAGCCGAAGCCGCACAGCGCAAGCGCCAGAGCGAACGAAGGCAGAGGCCAAGGTCGGTAAGGCGGATCTACTTCGGGCAACACCGCAGCCGCGAGGGGCGCCAGTTGGATTGTCATCACCGTGTGCGCGCCGGCGGTCCCGGGCGTGACCGTCAGCGGGTTGAAGCTGGCCGTCGCCCCAGGAGGCAACCCCGTCGCCGACATCGTTACCGGGTTGTTGAAGGCGCCACCGACCGGAGGCACGGTGACATTGACCTGCACGGAACCACCCTGCGTCACCGACAATGGAGCGGGCGGAGCCGTTACGGTGTAGGCCGTGTTCACCGTTTCGCTGAGCGCTGCTGACGTGGACGCCGCAAATAGCGAGTTTCCGGAATATACCGCCGTCAGGGTGTCCGATCCCCCTGGCAAACTGGTTGTCGAGAAGGTAGCCACTCCCGATGAATTCAGTGTGCCGCTGCCGAGAAAAGTTGTGCCGTCGTAGAAGCTCACCGTGCCAAGCGACGAACCGGTCGGCGCGGGAGTAACCGTAGCCGTCAGAGTCACCGATTCGCCGGCTGGGGCGGGATTTGGTGCCGCCACCAGCGTCGTCGTCGTGCCCGTCAAGGTGGTGATGGTTTCGGTGAGTACGCTCGACGTCGAACTGGCGAAGGCTGTGTTGCCGGAATAAACCGCCGTCAGGCTGTCCGATCCCGCCGGCAAGCTGGTTGTCGAGAAGGCAGCCACTCCCGATGAATTCAGAGTGCCGCTGCCAAGCAAAGTTCCGCCGTTGTAGAAGCTTACTGTGCCGAGCGGCGAACCGGTCGGCGCGGGAGAAACTGCGGCCGTCAGAGTTACCGATTCGCTCGCTGAGGCGGGGCTTGGCGCCGCCACGAGCGTCGTCGTCGTGCCCGTCAAGGTCGTGATGGTTTCGGTGAATACGCTCGACGTCGAACCGGCGAAGGCGGTGTTGCCGGAATACACCGCCGTCAGGCTATGCGCTCCTGCGGACAAAGTGGTTATGGGGAACGAGGCCGCTCCAGAGGAGTTCGCGTTCGCCGTTCCCAGAAGTGTCTCACCGTCGTAGAAACTGACTGTGCCCAAGCTTGGCCCGGTTGGGACCGGGGAAATGCTGGCGGTCAGGGTGACCGTGGCCCCTGCAAGGGCCGGGTTCGGCGCTGCTGAAATCGTGGTAGAGGTCGCTGCGGCGCTGGCCAGATGGATCGTCGCACTGTTGCTGCTGGCCAGGAAGAAATGCGCCACGCCCTGGTAGTTTGCCGTGATCGTATGCGCCGTCCCTCCGCCGCCGCTCAGAACGACGCCCGTCAAGCTGGCCACGCCGGACACTAGAGTGACGGCCGCACCGCCGTTCAGGCTGCCGTCCACGGAGTCGCTAAAAGTTACGCTCCCCGTTGGAACTGTACTTGCGCTGGTCGTATCGCTGACCGTCGCGGTGATGTTCACTGCCTGACCGACCCCGGGCGAACTGGGATTCACTCCCACCGCCACGGCGGTAGAGTCGGCAGCGAGTCCTGTGCCGCTCAGCGAAATCGATTGCGTCGCCGCGCTTACATTGAGGTCGTTGTCGGTCAGGACGAACGATTCCGAGAACACTCCCACCGAGAGAGGACTGAACTCGATACTAAGATTGCAGCCGGCGCCAGCCGTCACGCTTCCGCTGTTGGCGCAATCGGGCGGGGTTCCACTGCCCGCCACTTGGATGAAATCGGTGGGCGCGGTAAGTCCCGATGCGGTGAAGTCGAGCGCCGCATTGCCATCGTTGCCGACAGTGACCGCTTGGGCGCTGCTGGTCGAGCCCACGGGCAGCGATGCGTAGGCGAGCGCGGGAGGATCGGCGAAATCCAGCTTGGCCGCCGTGGTCGCGCTGGCATCGCCGACGAAAAGATTTCCGCTCCCGTCGAGCGCTACGCCAAAGGGATGGACGAAAACTCCACTCAGAGAGCTTACGCAACTCGCGGAGGCGCAGCCGCTGGTAATTTTCTTGACCGCGGTGCTGCCCTGATCGCCTACAAAGATATTGCCGCTGGCATCTACCGCCACGCTATAGGGCTGGCTGAGGCCAGCTCCCACGACGCTGACGCAACCTGCCGTAAGGCAAGTGATGGCCAGCTCCTTTACCGCCGCATCGCCCTCGTCCGCCACAAAAAGGTTGCCATTGCCATCAGTCGCGATGCCGGTGGGGTTGCTCCAGCCGCCGCCCAGCGTGATGGTGCAGCCTGCGGCCAGACAGCCTTGCGGAATGTCGATCACAATCCCATCGCCGGCGTCGGTGACGAAAATATTCCCGTCTCCATCGACCGTGAGGCCCGCCGGACCACCCACCGGCGCCACCGCGCTTACGCAGGTCGAAGAGGTGCAGCCGGGTGGAATTTTCTTTACCGCATTATTGCCGTTGTCCGCCACCAAAACATTTCCGGCGCCATCCACCGCCACGCCGTAGGGCGAACTGAAGCCGCCGCCGATGGTGAGCACGCAACTTGAAGAGACGCAGCCGCGGGGAATCTTTTTCACCGCATTGTGGGCCTGGTCGGCGAGGTAGACATTTCCACTGCTGTCGGTCGCGACTCCGTACGGCCGGCCGAAGCCGCCGCCCAGGGCGGATTGCACGCCGGGAGAAAAAATCACCTGCGGGGAAACGCCAATGGCGGTGACATACTGCGTTGCCAGCAGGTTGCCGCTGCCATCGAGGAGCTCGACCGCTCCCAGTCGGGGCCCGGGATGTGTTGGACTGAAGGTGACGTTCACCGTGCAGGTGGCGCCGGAACCATAAGTGGTGATGGCGCAGGTTCCCGAACCCGCATTGGTAAAGTCGAGACCGGTCGCGCCCTGAGTAACCACAGCGATGGTTCCGACGGTGGTGCCGGCGCTGATGGCAAAGTTCGTGGTCGCTGGCGCCGTCGCTTGCAATTCCACCGTTCCAGCACTGACCGCGGCTCCGCTGGTTACGGTACCCGCTGGCGCAGTGGCGATGTTAATCGTGATCGGGCTGGTCACGTTGCTCGAAAAGCCCGCGCTCGCGACCGTTGCGCTGATCGACGGGCTGCCCGCACCGATGTTTGCCGCTACGCTCACGGTGATGGTCACCGGATCGCTCACCCCGGAGCTCCACGAAGAAGTCAGGGTGCAGGTCAGCGTCGAGGCGACGCAGGTATACAATCCCAGCGCATCCGTCATCGCAACCGGAGTAAGCCCCGCTGGAAGCGTGACCGTAAGAAAAACCGGCGGCGTGGTCGCGATCGCCGAAGCGCCTGTGTTGTCTACCGTGACCGTCACCGTATCGCCGGTATCGCCGCCGGTGAAAGTCGTCGGACTAGGGGTGATGGCGATCGAAACCGTCGGCGCCACCACTGGCACGGAGAAGTTCATCAGGTCAAACAAGCTGTATTCCAGCATGTGTTCCTGGGGGGTGAAGGGCGCGGTCTTAGCCAGGCCGCCAGTGCATTCGGCGGGGAAGGTAACGGTGTCTGTTCGTGGAAGTGCTGTCCACGTGATATTCGTTGTACATCACGCGGCCGAACTGGCTGGCCGCCGGCGAGCCTACTGGAGTGTAAAAAGAAAGTTGCAGGATTTGACTGCCACCGCCATTGAGCGTGGCCCATGACTGGGTGGGCGCATTGACTCCGCTCTGATCGTTGAACAGAGCCGTCATGGCGACCTGGCCCAAGGTGGAGGTCGAGCCGATATCTTGCAGCCACTGCGCCAGCGTCATGCCGCTCGAGAAACTAGTATTGATGGTCGCTTCGCCGGAGCCAAGCGATACGGAGTTGGCGTCGCCCAGCCAGTCTGCGGCCCCGTCGATGGCGGCATCCTGGTCGAGATACGTATCGCTATGATGAGTGGCAAAAATCCGGCCGCCCTCACCGGCGAAGGTGATGGCATTGCCCCGCCCGTCGGCGGTCGTGTAGCCGAAGGTGCCCTGGCAGGGCAGCAGCAAGACGTTGTAGTTTCCCAGCAGCGAACCGGCGATGGTAGCGCTGGTGCTGCCCACCAGTTGACTTTCCGTATGGACCGTGCTGCCTGCCTTAGCGCCGGAGTTTCCCGCGCCCTCAAACAGATTGATCCTCCCCGGACTTGAGAGGCCGGTTGCATTCACGGTGTAGTCGGTAAATTCTGTGTCGGCAATGCCGATCTTGCGCAGCGAACATTCCAGCGCGTCGACGCCGCCGGTAGCTAGCGCCATTTTTGGAATATCGCCCTCGACCTGGGTCTTGGGAAATCTGGAGAAAACATCCGAGGCAGGGTTAAAGTTCGACACCGGCGTGTTCACGCACGAGGTAAGCGAGGGCACCGTCAACTGCCGCCGCCATCTTCCCGCCTGCAGCACCAGCGGAAAGCTGGTGCCTGCCGGAACATTCGTCAAGGTGAAGGTGCCGTTGGCCGCGCTCGTAGTCAACACCAGCGGGTCGCCGGTCACCAGCGAAGCTTCCGTGTCATCAGCCGGCCCGTCCACGAACGGCTGCACGGTTCCATTGGGGACGTATACCAGCACATTCGGAATCGGGTCCACCCCGTCGGGCGCATACGTCGTTCCACTGATCGAAGTTGTGGCCCCGCCCAGACAGCTGACTTGGAAGCAGGCATAGTTCGTGCAGCTCTGCGCAGCCGCGTGTCGAGTGAGCCCCGAAGCCAGGAGGAACCAGACTAGCCCGGCATAGCCCAGGCATCGCAGCGCCCGCTGCCCTCCCCAGCGCTGGAGGCTTAGTCGAACGGCTCCCCTCCATTGCGCTTGCGTCTTTAATACTCGATGCCGATTGGCGCGGAAGGTGGCGATGAAAAGTACACGAATAATCGCAAGGGGCGCATTGGTCATGCCGCGTTTACCTCAAATCATCGGAAGATTCTTGCCACTCTGAGAGCGTTCTCAGGGAAGGCTGGCAACGACTCCAGTCTCTGCAGTCCTCTGGCCAGAACCATGTGGGTTAGCGGCACCGATGGTTGCGTTCATTCGTGTCGATGAAAAGCCTCACCACGATTCACCCTCCCTTCCGATTTCCCTCGCACGGGCCAGTCGTACTAGTCGGCCATTCCTATGCAGGCGTGGTGATTACCGAGCGGGTAACGACCGAAAGGTTATCGGGTTGGTCTGCGTGGCGGCGTTCGCGCACGGGGAAAGTGAATCCATCAATTCCGTCAGCAAACCGTACCCGCCCGCACCGCTGGGCAGCGAGCTCCGGTCCGACGCTCAGGGTTTTCTAACGGCCACTCGAAAAGGAATTGCCGAAGACATGGCGCAGGATCTCTCGGACCGGGGAGCAGCAGATACTCACGGCAACACAGGGACAAACGTCGGCATCTGTTTTTCGGAGGCACAATCAAGACAGCTGCGTGGAAGAGCAAGCCTTCATGGGCCGTAATCGTGGGCAACGACCGGGCGATTCCGCCGCAACTCGAGAAAGACGAAGCAGCAGCCATAAAGGCAACTTCAATTACCGTACCGGCTAATCATCTGTCCATGCTGTCTCACCCGAGAGAAGTGTCGGAGTTGATCCAGCAAGCAGCGGCGAAAGCCAATAGAACAGATAAATGAAGGTGGGTTCGAAATAGCCGCATACTGAAGACTGGCGGCGTCGGTTCCACCTCGTCCGAGCTGCTTTGGCTTGTCGGAGCTTAAGATATAAGCAGCATCCGCTTTTGAGTCCGCTTCGTCTGCCAGTTCCGCCATCCCGGCCGAGGGCGTTCGGTTATCAAGAAAACTAGCTAAATTGACGTTCTAGCCCTTTGCAACATGGCGCTCGGGCGGGGAGAGCCTAATTCCAGCCTTTTATGCACCGAGGTTGCCGTTTTCGACAGCAACCCGCATACTTCGCTCAGCTTCCAAAGCCCATGGCTCCTGTGACAGCTCCGCTTCCCGCCTCTATCCCAGCGCCGCGGCTGCCATGGCAGAAAAAACACAGGAAATTTTTAATCCCAATCGCGCTGGTGGCTTGCATTCTGCTGTGCGCGGGCGCACTGGAATTGCGCCGTCACTGGCCCTATTCCCAGTCTGAAGTGTTGCAGGATTTGCGTGAGGCCAGCGACAGCCAGGTTCGGGTCCGCACATTTCACCAGACATTTTTTCCTTCGCCGGGCTGCGTTCTGGAAGGAGTAGACTTCCGCAATAACCCTTCCGCGGCCCAGCCTCTCATCACCATCGACAAGCTGACGATTCAAGGCAGCTATCTGGGCTTGCTCGCCCAACGCGTCAGCCGCATTACTGCGGAAGGACTGACAGTAACCATTCCTCCATTCGGGACCGGGAAGGCTTTGCACACCACAAAGTCAAAAATCACGGTCGCTGAGATTGTCGCCAACGGTGCAGTGGTTGAATTCCTTTCCAAAGATCCCGACAAGAAACCTTTACGCTTCGATATTCACGAAGCATTCCTGCAAAATGTGGGATGGGCGTCACCGTTGACTTATCGTGTGAAAATCCATAATCCCGAGCCGCCCGGCGAAGTCGCCGCCGAAGGAAAGTTTGGCGTATGGAACCTCACTGATGTGGGCGATACTCCGATTTCTGGAAAATATACATTCTCGGACGCTAACCTCAGTGTGTACGAAGGTATTGCCGGAACGCTTTCTTCCACTGGTGAATTCGAAGGCAAACTGTCGCATATCGATATCTCGGGTGACACAGATACTCCTGACTTTGAGGTCACATCGGGTAGGCACCGGGTACATCTGACCACAAAGTTCAGCGCCTACGTTGACGGCACGCACGGCAATACATATCTCAAGCAGGTCGATGCTGATTTCTGGAACACCCACGTCCTTGCTCGAGGCAGCGTTGCCACTTCCGCCAATGGGAAAGGGAAAACCGCCCTGATCGATCTCGAATCCAGAAAAGCCAGAATTGAAGATCTTCTGCTGCTATTTGTGCAGGCAAAACACGCCCCGATGTCGGGCGACGTCGCGTTTCAAGCGCACGTCGAACTTCCTCCGGGTGAGCAAAAGTTCCTGAAGAAGATTAAGTTGCACGGGAATTTTGGAATCGCCGGCGGATCGTTTGCCAAGACTTCCACTCAGAAGGGGGTGGACGAGCTGAGCGCCGGAGCTCGCGGAGAGAAAAATATAAGTAAGGAGATTCAAAACGAAGATAAAACTGGCGACAAAACTGCGGAAGACGGAAAGCATAAAGAACATGAGGAAGATCAAGCGGCTCCCGAAACCGCGCTGACTGACCTGCAAGGTCAAGTCGATGTTATCAACGGAGTCGCGAAATTCGAGGATCTTTCGTTTCGAGTTCCCGGTGCCCACGCCCGCGTACACGGAACTTACAATTTGATCAATTATAAGATCGATTTGCGCGGGCAAATGCGCGTGGATTCCCAGATTTCAAACACCACTTCCGGGGCAAAAGCCTTCCTGCTGAAAGTGATGAATCCCTTTTTTAAGAAGAAGCGCAAAGGCGAAGTCGTTCCGGTGAAAATCGGTGGCGATTATGATCACCCCACGTTCGGCCTTGACCTGAACGACAAGAAAGCGCAGAACATACCGCACACTCACGAGCCGCCGAATCCCGCCCATCCTTCGCGCAAGCCGCAATAGATTTAATCCGATGCGAAAGTCGGGGTCTACACCAATTTGTAACGGAAGCATTGCCTGATATGGTCGTTCACCATGCCGACAGCCTGCATAAACGCATAGCAGATGGTTGATCCCACGAAGTTGAATCCGCGTTTCTTCAGGTCTTTGCTCATGGCATCAGATTGAGGAGAGCTCGCGGGAATTTGCTGCCGCGTCTTCCACGAATTCAATCGCGGCCTGCCGTTTACAAACTGCCAGAGATAACTATCGAAGCTGCCGAATTCCTCCCGCACGCGCAGCATCGCCTGAGCATTGCGCACGGCCGATGCAAGCTTTAACCGGTTGCGCACGATTCCCGGATTTTCTAATAGCTGTGCAATCTTTCTACCGTTATAGAGTGCAATCCGTTGCGCATCGAAATTATCCAACGCCGCCCGGTAATTCTCCCGCTTATTAAGAATCGTCTCCCAACTCAGTCCGGCCTGAGCGCCTTCCAGAATCAGGAATTCGAAGAGCGTGCGGTCGTCGTGCACCGGCACGCCCCATTCCTCGTCGTGATAGCGCATCATCAATTCACCTTGCGCCCATGCACAACGAATCGGCTGCTTTTCTGCGTCAGATCGCTTCATGACTCGCTGCAGGAATCCGCGGTACTATTCCAACGACTTCGGATCCGAACGATTTTTCGGCGATTTAGCATCCAGTAACGTGACCAGTTGCCGCGCCGAACTGGGAACTCCCACCTTATGTTCTACAATTATGTCTTTCGCGCTCAATTTTCGCCCATAAAGCTTTTCATTGGCGTTCCCGTCAGAGCGCAGGGTCGATCCTTCCAGAGAAATTCCCGCAAACAGTCCCTTATTGCGTGAGTAGGAAAGAATCTCCGCGTTCATCACAATATCCGTCGCACCTTCGGCTGTGCGCCCCTTTGGACCGGCCGCCGCCGACGCGTCTGCCCCCAGCTTCACTTTGCTCGACAGCAACGAGCGCGCGCCTTTCGGATTCATCACCAGCAAAACAAAATCCGTCGCCTGCCCACCCAACTGAAACCCAATGCTCACTCCTTCCAGGGCATACAGAGCAGGCGGTCCCCATGGCCCGGTATAGTGCGGGCCGCTTCGGCAAACCATTACCCCACGCCCATAGCTGCCACCCACGCCGAACGCGCCTTTCTTTACCGAAGGAAGAATTACCAGGCACTCCGCCTTATCCAATAAGTCCTGCGGAATGTCGTCGGGAATATTCAAAATTTCCTTCATCACATCGCCGGCATCTTTCACCCGGTCGGATTCCCTCTCGTCGTTGGCGAATGCCATCGATGCCAGCAGACATACAGCCACTAAAAACGTCCCTGTCTTGTTCCGCTTCATCCGTTTCAATCCTCTCGACCAAACGTGTTTTCTATCGATTCCGTGGACTCATTCCACCTGTAGCATTCTATCCGCACTTTGCGCGATTTAAAGGTCATGACCAAACGAGTGCTCCTTTTGTAACTTGGCACCCTCCGCCGCCCGCCTCTACAGTCAATGGATAGTGTGGCCTGCAGCCGCCCGTCGTTCGGCATGTGAAGTGCATCTAATGAATAGGAAGTACATTTTGGCCGTCCGGGGAGTGAAAATTTTGGACTTTTCAGGCATGAAGTACACGCCGCTGGCCGGCCTGGTTCTGGCGCTGGCAGCCGCGTTGGTCATTGCCTTCCCGGCCTCCGCCCAGTCCGTTCCGTATGCCAGCAATTATGCCTCTGGCGGCGCCGATGCCGGCGCTTACGCAGCCTCTACCCCGGATGATCCGCAGTCGGGCGCGATGCTCACCATCCGCAAACGCGTTGACGAAGTCAACGTACTTTTCATCGCTACCGACAAGCATGGTAAATTTGTCCGCGACCTGAATCAAAATGATTTCTCAATCCTCGACGATCACAAGCCGCCGCAATCCATCGTAAACTTTCGTCGGGAAACCGATCTTCCTCTCCACCTGGGTTTGCTCATCGATGTCAGCGGATCTGTCCACAGCCGTTTTGATTTTGAGCAGAATGCCTCGATCAGCTTTCTGCAGCACTCAATCCGTGCCGGCTTTGACAAGGCTTTCGTCGTCGGCTTCAACAAACAAAGTCAGCTCTCGCAGGATTTCACCGACAACGTACAACTGCTATCCGATGGCGTTCATCGCCTGCAGGATGGTGGAGGCACCGCACTCTACGATGCCATCTATCGTGCCTGCAAAGATAAGTTTTTGAAAGATCGTCCCGACCATCCCACGCGCAAAGCGATCGTAGTCGTAAGCGACGGAGAAGATAATCAGAGCGAATACTCTCGCGCACAAGCGATCGAGATGGCGCAGCGCGCCGAGGTGATTATCTACGCTATCTCCACCGACGACAGCGGGCTCATCCTGCGGGGTGATAAAGTTCTCGAACAACTCGCCGAAGCTACCGGGGGCCGCGCCTTCTTCCCTTTCAAGATGAAGGACATTACTCACTCCTTCGCTGCCATCGAAGACGAACTGCGCAGCCAGTACGTCGTCTCCTACCGTCCGGCCGATTTTGACGCCGATGGCCGCTACCGCTCCATCGAAATTTCCGCCCTCAAAAAAGACCTGCAAGTCCGCGCCCGTAAAGGCTACTTCGCGCCCCAGCAATAGATCTCACGCGGTTGCTTCGAAATGGCGCGGCTTAACGCTGTGCGTCGGCGCCCGCATTGCCGTAAAATACTCACACGCGCCCGTAGCTCAATCGGATAGAGCATCTGCCTTCGGAGCAGAGGGTTGGGAGTTCGAGTCTCTCCGGGCGCACCAGTGGCGTTTCTGATCCTTCGCCAGAACCCGGCTCAGGATTTCGGCTGCGGGCTCCCGCTTCGCTCACGCCCGCAAAGCGCCTCAAGTTCGAGTCTCTCCGGGCGCACCAGTAGCATTTCTGATCCTTCGCCAGAACCCGGCTCAGGATTTCGGCTGCGGGCTCCCGCTTCGCTCACGCCCGCAAAAGCGCCTCAAGTTCGAGTCTCTCCGGGCGCACCACATCAAAACGCGCCGCCTCCCCCGCCGCCGAATCCACCGCCGGAGAATCCTCCGCCACCACCGAATCCGCCTCCCCCGCCAAAGCCCGATCCTCCGGAGCTTGCTCTCGGTGCCGACACAAATACCTGGTGCATATCCGTCGCCATGCCATGCATCGATGAGGAGAAGAGAATTGGATTGAACATTGTGCCGTAGGCGTATCCGGCGGGAGCGGCGTACCAGGTTGGCGGAGTTTTGAGAATGCCGGCGAAGGCTTGCGCCCAGTGGTGTTCGACGCCCAGAGCCATGGCGTAGGGAAGGAATTTTTCGAATGTATCGGGCGGCATAACTTTCAATCGGTCCGCGTCCACGCGGTTCATGAATTCCTGAAATCCCAGAACGGCGATGTGAGTGCGCGCGCCCTTCAGGGTTTTTGCCGTCATCACACGAGCAAAGAGCCACCAGATCAGGGCGCTGATCAGCACGCATCCGATGAGCATGGGCGTGGAACTAAAGAAATCGGCCCAGCCGAAGTATTGAAAAACCGCGAACGGAATCAGGATGCCAACTGCGGCTCCGATGCTATAGGCGTTGGCCGATTCCGGATCGAGGGTGTAGATGCCTTTCTGTTTCAGCGCCGACATAATATCGGTACGTATCACCGGAATCGCAGTGTAGAAGCGGTTCTTCAAGCTGGAGAGTCGAATGTCAGGCGTGTCTCCGACAAAAATATTCTCCAGCATTCCCCGTTCGTGAGGAGCGAGGCCGGTCCAATCCTGCCGCTTCTTCAAGAGATGAAAGATGTAATCCTTGTTATGAAACAGAAGACCCTTTTCGTCTGTCTCTTCGATCTTGATGAAACCGCGAACGGCAAGATCGACAATGGTCGATGTAATGTCGCGGGGATGGATGCGATCGTCGAGCAGCGTTCCAGCTTCGGCCGGAGAAATTCCTGGTGGAGGCTCGTACATTGGAGCGACGGACATGCCGGGGTCGGGATCGCGTCCTGCGTACCACCACAGGCCGAACATAACGATCAACGTGACCAGCGGCAGAAACACAATTGGATTACTGCCGATAAACCAGAACAGCTTCGTCAGAGCGCCGGGCGGCGTGAGGATACCCTTCGGAATATAGACATCAACGGTCAGGCCGCCTCGCATAGGAAGAGGATTGGTAGTTTCAAACTCTGCGGTTGCGCCTTCCACTTTCGCAGTTGCATCGCGCTCGGTTGAGCCGTAAACGCCGGTGAAAGCTTGGGCTCGCAACGATCCCGCGGCTGCATCAGGAAAATGCACGGTTGCCGTGGCGTGGTCGATGGGCACAGGCCAATCGTTGCCGGTTACGTTCCAGTAGAACTCGTCGTATTGATCGAAGAAGCGCGTACCATTGCGCACGCGATAGGAGATCTTCACGGTGCGAGTGGCGTTAGCAGCGCCGGGAATGTAGATTTTCAAATCGCGATAAGCACCGGAGGTTGAGGAATCGTATTTAAGTTTTGCGCCATTTTCGTCGGTGACACTCTTGATCTCAATAAAAAGTTGATAATTGGTTCCATTGGGTCCGGGGTATTCGATCGGGATGGTGCGATGAATGCCGTGCCACTCGCCGACGAAAGCCAGAGAGATGGTTTCGTTGACCAGGGCGCTGCCATCTTTGTTGACGGTGATATCGTCTTGAAAGTTTGAGATGCGCCAGGATTTTGCTGCGGCTGGAATGGCGAGGGCGAGAATCGTGAAGCACAGCAGCAGGATGGCTCGCGCTGGATAGTCGAAACCGACGAGTAGGCGCGAGATTTTCAGTCGTCCGTCGGGGACGATGTTCCCTTCTCTACTCTCACCCAGCGCTGAACGCGCTGGGCTATTGTCATGCTGCCCCTCCGGCGCCCCTCTATTTATAGCCCGGACCATGGGGTCAGAACTTGACGGCGACGGGCTCGCGGTCGGCGTCGGTGGTCTCGAAGAACTGGCGGGCCTGGAATCCGAACATGTTAGCGAGAATGTTTGTGGGGAAAGATTGGATCTTCGTGTTCAGATCGCGCACAACCGCGTTGTAATAGCGGCGCGAGTTCTGGATCGAGTCTTCTGTCTGGCTTAATGACCCTTGCAGTTGCGTGAATTCTTCCGAAGCTTTTAGCTCGGGATAGTTCTCCGCGACTGCGAACAGGCTCTTCAGCGCTCCGGTAAGCTGATTTTCGGCTACTGCCTTGCCTTCCGGCGTGGTCGCTTGCATAGCTTGCGAGCGAAACTTCGCGATGTTTTCGAATGTGCCTTTTTCGTGGGTGGCGTAGCCTTTGACGGTTTCAACGAGATTCGGGATGAGGTCGTGGCGGCGTTTGAGTTGCACATCGATATCGGACCAGGCGGAGTCGGTGCGCACGCGCAGCTGTACCAGGCTGTTGTACATGCCGATGAGGACGACCAAGATGAGGACCAGGATTACGAGCAGGATGATGCCGACCATGAGCGTCTCCTAGGGAGATTCTAATCTCAAAGGCTTAGTCTTGAAGCCATATCTTGAAATCATTGGCACGGTAGCATAGCGAAAGCGCAGGCGCAAACAGTTGCCGGTTAGGTGTGCAGCGGTTTCCCCGTCAGGATTCCGATCACAATCCTCGACGACCGCCATCGCGATTCGCTCCTACTCCATCTCAAAACTCAAATAGGTTAGCCCGTCGCTGCGTTCCACTTGCAGAACTGCGGCGTCGCCTGCTTTCAGGCTTTTCACGGCGGAGCGCAGTTCGTCCATAGAAGTGATGGGAGTGGTGTTGAGGGAGTGGATAATATCGCCGGTTTGCAGGCCGGTTTCCGGAGTGATGAGATCAGCGGCGCGGCCGAGAACAATTACGCCGGAAGAAATACGCAACGATCCGAGCTGATGGCGCAGGTCGGGAGGTGAGATCGGTGGCGAGAATGCCGAGGCGCGAGATGAGACTTTTTTCGGGATCAGCAGCATCGAAGAGTTGGTCCATGGGATCGCGCTCTTCGATGGCGGGAACATAGAGAATTTTTCTTTCGTCGCCGCGCAAAATCTCCAGCTTCAAAACCTTGTCGAGGCGGTGAAGATAGAGCGCCGAGGAGAGAGCGGGAAGAGTGTCGATGCGGCGATCGTCGGCGGAGAGAACGATGTCCTGAACCTTCAGGCCGGCCGTCGCAGCGGGGCCATCGGGTTTGACGTCAGCGATGATGACTCCCCAGCGTTGTGCGAGGCGGAGACCTTCGGCCATGGTGGGCGTGACCTCCTGCGCGTCCGCGCCGATTTCGACGCGATGCACATGGCCGTATCTACGCAGGCTGTGGTAAACGAAATCGACGATGCGGGCAGGAATTGCGAACCCCAGACCTTCGCTGCCCCCACCTTCGGAGAGAATGAAAGTGTTGATGCCGACGACGGAACCATCGGTATCGACAAGCGGTCCGCCGCTGTTGCCGGGGTTGATGGGAGCGTCAGTTTGAATGTAGGTGAGGGGTTTAGTGGGATCGGGCTGCCGGGAAACTGCGCTGACCACTCCCATCGTGACGGAGTTCTGCAGGCCCTCGGGACTCCCGATGGCGAATACGAGTTCTCCAACGCGGGGGCGCGTCTGCGTGAGAAGGGGAAGTGTAGGAAGATCGCTCTCTTCGATCTTGAGCAGCGCGAGATCGGTGTCCTTGTGAACACCGATTAATTTTGCCGGAAGAATGCGTCGTTTACCTATAGGCACGGCGCGGCCGTTATCGTATGGCAAAGGAAGGGCGACACGGATGCTCTGCGCGCCTTCGACTACGTGAGCGTTGGTCATAATGTAGCCGGAGGGATCGATGATCACGCCGGAGCCGACGGCTTGCTGCCGGACGATAAGAGCGGTTTGGGTGCGGCTCTCTTCGTGCGCCGGACCGTAGCCGGTGACCAGAATCTGAACCACGGCAGGCGAGACTTTTGCGGCTAGACCCTCGAGAGCGTTGTTGAGTTGGACGAGAGCGGCCGTGGCCGCGGCGGATTCATCGGGCTTGGGCTGCGGTTTTTCCTGGGTGGGTTTGTCTTCGGCGGCGCCGGCCGCGGGAACCGGCGCGGCGGACTTTTGCTGCGTTTGGGATAAAAGGGATGAGGTCGAGAGCAGAACTAAGACGAGGACTTGCCCGACAAAACGGAGTGGGCGCCGGGTTGATCGCTGGCGGGCGGAATTATATGGGCCGAGCATGCGTTGGCTCTCCTGGGAACGAAGAAAGAAACACTCATCTGACGGTATCACGGGCGGTTCGGTTGCAAGGGAATCCTCGCTGGGGTTGGCGCGGGAGAGTTGCATAGGTCCTTCATCGGGAGCCAGTCACGATTGCGACCGGCTCCGCTTCTTCAGGAACACATGGCGTCGGAGGCAGCGGGCGACTCACTCGTTCGTGGCACTGCGGTAAAGCGGGTTCCTCCACTGCGCTCGCTGTCGCTCGCTTCGGTCGGAATGGCAAGGATTCTTTTATGACTAGCGCCTGCAAAGATCAGAACCAGTCGGGGAAGATCAGGTCGATCAGGCCGGGAGTCCAGTAGGAATAGAACTTGTCGTCACAGATTTTGTATTTGCCGTATTTCCTGCGGGCGTAGTTGCCCCAGTGTGGCTGGGTGCCATCGAGGTCAGTAAATCCGTATTCGCGGGCGAGGGCCCATGAGCTATAGACGCGTCCGGTCTTGTTCATGATGTTTGGATCAGTGGCAAGGGCGACTACGGCGCGACCGATAAAGCGCGGCGATTCGGAGACCATGAAATCGCTGGGCGCGTCGTTCTGATCTTTACTGTTTCGATCTGGACTGTTTTTGTCAGCGTTCTTTTTCTTGCCGACATCCTTCCAGTTGGCTTCAGTTACTTTGAAATGCTCGAGAACTCTTTCGGAACGCAGGAAGCCTGGAGTGAGGGCAACCGCGGCGATATTGCGTTTGCGTAGTTCGCGGGACATGGCGAAGGCGAGGCGGATGACGGAGATTTTTACCAGATCATAGAAGAGATTGCCGCGGTAATAGAAGGCGTCACCGTCAGTGATTTCGAAGATGATTCCGCCGGAACGATCTTTTTTTAGTCGGCCGAGCATCAGCGGGGCAGCGTAGTGCGCAGTGATGATGTGGGAGTGGATAGCTTGCTTGAGCATGCGCAGGCCGTTATCGAGGTTGACGGACCAGAAGGGCTTGCTCCACTCGGTGAAGGCGTCGCCGCCCCAGACGTCGTTGACCAGGATGTCGAGGCCTTTGTGGCGGCGTTTTATGAGCGCGGCGAGTTTTTTAACTTCGGCGGGAACTTCGTGGTCAACTCTTACGGCAATGCCGTGGCCGCCGGCCGCGGTCACGAGGTCGGCGGTCTCTTCGATAGTTTCGCGCTGACCGGGTTTGAGGGAACGTTTTTGCAAGCTTTTCTTAGAGTTCTTCCTTGAACTGCGTCCGGTGCAGTAGACGGTGGCGCCGGCTTCGCCGAGGGCGATGGCGATGCCACGTCCGGCACCGCGGGTGGCTCCGGCTACGAGGGCTACCTTGCCGCGCAGGGGTTGCGGCGGTGAATTCTTCGATGGTCCAGCCATTTCTGTTCACCCGGCGGGCATACTAACAGAAATGCAGACTTCACAATGCCCCATGGAGAGGCGGCTGATGGGAGTGGCTGGCCCTCGCGGGATGGGGGGAATCTAGGTTCTACCCTTAACTAATTCGTTATCAGGCTTTTATAGAGCTGTCATCCGTGATATAACCGCCGTGAGCTGTAAAGTGGGTGATCCGCCTGCCAGGAGCGTACTTTGATGGTATTGGCCTCGTTCGCAAAAAGAGAAGGATCGAACCACGAAAGAGGAGGCACTGTGTCCGAAGAAGCACGGACCGGAAAAAGATTTCCGCTGGAGTTGCCGATCAAACTGCACAGCGATGCGGCCAGCGGCGACGCCAAGGGGACGACCGGAAATCTGAGCGCGGCCGGAGTTTATATTCGCGCCGACGCGTCGCTCGAGATTGGATCGCCAGTGGAATTCGAGATCACGCTGCCCCCGGATGTCACTGGAGGGCAGGAAAACGTTGTGATTCAGTGCAAAGGACGCGTAGTGCGCACGGATCCGACGGGAGCTAGCGAAGAGGGCAAAGGTGTGGCCTGCGTAATCGACTCCTACGAGTTTGTGAGGAATTCGTAGAAGAAGAAATTGTTGATTTTTGATTGCTGATTGTTGATTGAAAAACGGGAGCGACGAGGTTTTTAATCAACAATCAACAATCATCAATCAACAATGCCGTGGTAACACGGATGTAAATTCTTAGGATGACTTTGGAGCGTCAATCACATGCTCAAACTGATTCTGGCCGATAACCAGGCAATCTTCCGCGCCGGTATTGCAAAGGTGCTGGCGGTGGAAGACGAGATGCGCATTGTGGCGCAGGCTCAAACGCCGGAGCAGATGTTTATGGCTCTGGACAAATTCCGCGCCGCAGTGCTGGTGGTGGCGGCGGGATTTCACAACGATTTTGCCGCCATCGTGCAAGGCGCGAACAAGGCAAAGACGCGCGTGGTGGTGTTGGCCGATACGGGCGAAAGCGCGCAGCGGCACATGGCGAATGGAGCGCATGGCGTGGTCTACCGCAATGTGACCAGTGCGGCATTGGTCGACTGCGTGCGCAAAGTGGCGCGCGGAGAGACTTGGGTGCAGGACGTGGCGGTGCCGAGCGAACTGACCGAGAACGATATGGTCGGGTTGCGCGTGCGCGATCGGTTGACGGCGAAAGAACTGCGCATTGTGGCGCTGATTGTGCAGGGATATAAGAATAAGGAAATCGCCACGCAGTTGGGAACCACCGAGCAGGTCATTAAGAATTATCTGCGTAACGTATATGACAAGATCGGCGTCTCCGACCGGCTGGAGCTGGCGCTGTTTACCATCCATCACCGAATTCTGAATGAAGCGGCGGCGGCGACTACGGCGGGACCAGCTCCGCAGACGCCGGCGGGTGTGATGCCGTAACAAATCTCGCTTGACTGGGGCCGCCCTGCGGGGCGGCCTTTTTATTGGCGGCGTTTAGGATGCGGCCTAAACCTTTAACACGGGGCCACAGAGGGACACAGGGTAGATCTTCCTCGTCGTGTTTTTGTTTAGCGCATCGTTCTGATTTGATCTGCATCTACTTGTCATGGAATTTCGAACGTTGGGACGATCGGGTTTGAAAGTGCCTGTGTTGAGTTTCGGCACCGGAACATTTGGCGGAGGTAACGAATTTTTCAAAGCGTGGGGCGCGAGCGATGTAACCGAGGCCACTCGGCTGGTCGATATCTGCCTGGAGGCAGGCGTCAATCTTTTCGATACCGCCGATGTTTACTCGGATGGGCTTTCCGAAACAATTTTGGGGAAGGCCATTGCCGGGCGGCGCAGCGATGTCTTGATCTCTACTAAGACAACTTTCCGTCTTGGCGCGGGTCCAAACGATGTTGGGTCCTCGCGGTATCACGTGATTCGAGCTTGCGAAGCCAGCTTGCGCCGGCTGGGAACAGATTACATCGACATTTATCATCTGCACGGATTTGACGCGCTCACTCCGGTTGATGAAGTTTTGAGCACGCTGAATCAACTGGTGACGAGCGGCAAGGTTCGATATATTGCCTGCTCGAATTTTTCCGGCTGGCACCTGATGAAGTCGTTGGATGTGGCCGACAGATATGGCTGGACGCGGTATGTTGGGCATCAGGTGTACTACTCTTTGATTGGCAGAGAATATGAGTGGGAGTTAATGCCGCTGGCGCTGGATCAGGGGGTTGGCGCGCTGGTGTGGAGTCCGCTGGGCTGGGGTCGGCTAACCGGAAAGATCCGGCGCGGGAAGGCGTTGCCG
The DNA here is from genome assembly GCA_963817305.1 of uncultured Acidobacteriaceae bacterium. Lineage (GTDB taxonomy): Bacteria > Acidobacteriota > Terriglobia > Terriglobales > Acidobacteriaceae > Sulfotelmatobacter. Next base: position 635,313 of record CAWFOD010000004.1, read on the forward strand.
GCGGAAAGCCGCCTGCATAAGACGGCCGGACAGGGGCCGCAGGTGCAGGAAGAGTATCTCTATAAGGTGGTCGATGCGCTGGATGCGATTGCGAAAGAGACGGGGAAAACGGTCCCGCAGATCGCACTGAACTGGCTGCTGCAAAGACCGTCCGTTTCAACCGTAATTATCGGCGCCAGAAACGAAGAACAGTTGCGGCAGAATTTGGCTGCGGAGGGATGGAATCTCTCTCACGAGCAAATTACGAAACTGGATGCCGCGAGCGAAGTGACACCGGTTTATCCTTACTGGCATCAGCGGCAATTCTTGGAGCGAAATCCCCTACCAGTTTCCGATTAGAGCAAATAGAAATCTTTGATCCTTGAGTCGGTATCTCCCCGGTGCGGGCGTAAAGGTCCTGACGGACATTTACGCCGCGATTGTTTCCATCATTCTCAAACCTTTACTTACTTTTCTTCTGTGTGCAAGGTAGGTTGCTGACCCTCTTTCACGAGGCGCGATTCCTCCCTGCTGGTTTCTGTGACTTCGGCTCCGGTTTTTGAGCCGCTTTCGAAAATCTTATTTAAAAACTCAGTGTTTCCATACTTGCGAAATGTTAGCTCCGTGTGCGCGGGTGTGTGATCATCGATGGCGGCCCGGACGATAAACTCCACGCTGGTCTTATCATTTTCGCTGGTTGCCGTCATTACCGAAAGCTCCGAACCTTGCATCATCCGGAATGTATACTCGCCCGGCGGCAGGGTGGTATTGCCGATCACGAAAGGGTGGTCAATGTGTGCCTGAATTGCGTTAGTAATCTGGGCATTCAACGACGGTGTGCTTAATACCAATAAGAAAAAGCTAACCAGGACAGGGGCAAGAGTCATTAAAAAATGGTTTTTCATAAAGTATCTCCTCTACAGCTGAGTAATCCATGCAATCACGTTCTTGCATCGAATATATGTAGAGTTGCCGATACTCTGAAAAAGGTTACCCGATTTTCTCCCCGACGGACTTTGCCTGGGTGAAGAGATAGAGATAATCCGGGCCCCCGGACTTGGAGTCTGTGCCCGACATGTTGAAGCCGCCGAAGGGGTGAGCTCCGACCATTGCTCCAGTGCACTTGCGGTTTATGTAGAGATTGCCAACTTGAAAGTCGCGGATGGCGCGGTCAATCTTGTCGCGCGATTTGGTGTAGATGGCGCCGGTAAGTCCGAACTCGGTGTCATTCGCGATCTCTAATGCATGGTCGAAGCCGCGGGCTTTGATCACGGCCAGCACCGGCCCAAAGATCTCCTCCTGCTCAAGTTTCGACTTGGCCGGAATGTCGGCGATGACGGTGGGCCTGATGTAGTAACCTTCTCCAGCTTCGGAGGCGCGCTCGCCGCCCGTGATCAGGCGTCCATCTTTTTTCCCTTGCTCGATGTAGCCGAGAATGGTCTTCATCGAACCTTCGTTGATTACGGCTCCCATGCCGGTATTTTCGGTGGGATCGCCGATGGTAATTTTTTCCACGCGGGCTTTGAGCTGCTCGAGGAATTTGTCGTAAACGCGTTCGTCGACAATGGCGCGGGAGCAGGCAGAACATTTTTGGCCCTGGAAGCCGAAGGCTGCCTGGGCGACGCCTTCGACAGCGGAATCAATGTCGGCATCGGCATCGACGATAATGGCGTCTTTGCCGCCCATTTCGAGGATAGTGCGCTTGATCCAGACCTGGCCGGGAGCTTGCGTGGCGGCGACATGGTTGATGTGCAATCCAACTTCGCGCGATCCGGTGAAAGCGATGTAGCGGGTTTTAGGATGCGCGACGACAGCATCGCCGAAGCTGGCGCCAGCGCCGGGGCAAAAGTTTACTACGCCCTCTGGCAGCCCGACCTCTTCGAGCAGCTCCATGAATTTCGCGGCGATGGTGGGAGAGTCGCTGGATGGTTTCAGGATCACGGTATTGCCGCTAACAATGGATGCGACGGTCATGCCGGCCATAATGGCGCAAGGGAAATTCCAGGGAGGAATAACTGCGCCCACGCCGAGCGGGATGTAGCTAAGGGTGTCGCGCTCGCCGGGCAATTGCACGGGCGGTTCAGTTTTTGCAAAGCGGAGAGCTTCGCGGGCGTAGAACTCGAGGAAGTCTATGGTTTCGGAGATATCGGCATCAGCTTCGCCCCAGTTCTTGCTGACTTCAAAAACCAGCCATGCCATGTAATCCATTTTGCGCTGTCGCATCAGGTCGGCGGCGCGGAACAGAAGGCTGGCGCGCTCTTCGACCGATGTGTTTTTCCAGGACTCGAAGGCTTTTAGAGCCGCTTGCATAGCCGGTTCCACATGCTCTTTGCCGGCCTTCTGGTGGATTCCGACCACTTGCGAGGGGCGCGAGGGATTCAGCGACTTAATCTTGTCGGCTGTCTTGACGCGCTGTCCACCAATGATGAGGTCATACTCGCGGCCGAGCTGGCCCCGGACGCGCTCGATAGCGGCACGCATTTTGCGCGCGTTTTCTTCGTGGCGAAAATCATAAAAAGGTTCGTTGACGAACGGGCCGGTATGGGATTGTGATGATGAGGACGTGCGCGGACGGACCGGGGCTTCCAGGGTTGCCATGAGAATTCCTTTCGAAAGCTAACGCTTCAACCTATGTCAACGGTAAGATGTCTCCTATATTTTACACCCGCGAATGAACACCGCCTCCCCGTGAGATGCCGGTAGCGCTTGCGCAGCTAAGATTTTGACCGCCCTCTGCAGGTGAGATGTGGGGGCGGACCGAGGCACGATCCGACGAAATCCCAGAAGCGTTAACAGAATTCGAAGTCTACGTAGGCGAGTGCGCTGGTGTTAAACTCGAACGTTTTCCCAGAGGTGGGGCATGGATATAAAGCGAGTAGGCGTAGTCGGGGCGGGAACCATGGGCAACGGCATTGCGCATGTGTTTGCCCGCAGCGGGTATTCGGTGGTGCTGTGCGATGTGGAACAGCGATTTCTGGAGCGCGGGGTTGCGACGATCACCAAGAATCTTGAGCGTGAAGTCGCGAAAAACAAGATCACCGTATCCGACAAGGATGCGGCGCTGAAGAATATCGAACTCGTGACCGATCGAGCGCGGTTGGCTAACTGCGATTTTATCGTAGAAGCGGCCACCGAAAAGTTCGAGATCAAGACGGAGATTTTTCGTGATTTGGACCGGCTGGCGCGGTCAGAGGTCATCCTGGCCTCGAACACTTCTTCGATTTCTATTACTAAGTTGGCTGCACTGACTAAACGGCCTGACAAAGTAATTGGCATGCACTTTTTTAATCCCGTACCGGTGATGAAGCTGGTGGAGGTGATTCGCGGGCTAGCTACGTCACAAGAGACTTTCGCGACAGTGCGCGAGCTATCGGTCAAGTTGGATAAGACTCCGGTCGAGGTGAATGACGCGCCGGGATTTGTCTCGAACCGGGTGCTGATGCCTCTCCTCAACGAAGCCATGTATGCCGTGATGGAAGGTGTAGCCACGGCGGAGGCGGTGGATGAAGTGTTCAAGCTCGGCATGGCGCATCCCATGGGGCCGCTAACGCTCGCGGATTTTATTGGACTGGATGTTTGTCTCGATATTATGCGAGTCATGCTGGATGGGTTGGGGGATCCAAAGTATCGGCCGTGTCCGCTGCTGATCAAGATGGTGGATGCGGGGTGGCTGGGAAGGAAGAGTGGGCGGGGATTTTATCAGTATTAATGATTGATGATTGATGATTGCTGATTGATGATTGCTGATTGATGATTGCTGATTGATGATTGCTGATTGAAAACATGCGACCTGATTTTCAATTGACAATTGCCAGTTGCCAATTGGAATTCTTCAGTCGGTGCCGAGAAATCAGCAATCAGTAATCAACAATCTTCAATGCCAACCCCGCCAACTTCGCGGCGCGCCAGCAGCGATCTGCCGTTCTACGTTCTGGCCTCGCTCGCCGGCATCGGCACCGGGTTAGTCGACGTTGCAGTAGACGACCTGCTGTTTACGGCGTTGCTGGTGCTCATGGCGTGCATGCTGCTGGGTCTGTTGCGGCCGCGCTGGCCGTGGCGGTGGGTAGTTGTGGTGGCGATTTTTATTCCGCTGACCGAGCTAGCGGCTTATGTGATTATGACCGTGAAGCCGACGCTTGGCCAAACCTATGGAGCGTTTCTGACCGCGCTGCCGGGAATGGCAGGTGCCTACGGAGGCGCAGTGATGCGGCGTGCGATCGATAACCTGCGGCAAGGAAAATAGTGCTGGCTGCCGGCATGCCGGTTTCCAACGCCGATTCGTTTACCGAAACCGGAAGCCGGACACCTGAGAACCAAGCGCTGGCATTCAAAGGTATCGGATAGCGAAAAAGTTACTCCCAATTCCACAGGGGGGACGCGTATGCTTCGTGCATGTGTGTGACGGTGTCGATGCTGGCCAGCGGAAGCCGTGGAAATTGCGCGTTCGTGGCCAGCACGCGGACCAGAATCCTGGTGGATGCGGGCATCTCCTGCCGGGAGACGTTCAAGCGCATGAAGGCGCTGGGGGAAGATCCGCGATCGCTTTCGGCAATTCTGATTACCCACGAGCATTCCGATCACGTTTATGGCTTGGCGATGCTGGCCAAGAAGCTATGCATACCGGTCTTTATGACCGGAGCGACTCACGCGGCCTGGGCGAGAGCGCTACGCAACGAAAATGGCGAGCGGCCGCAACTGGAAAAGCTGGAGCGCTTTGAATCTGGCCACCGCTTTCAGGTGGGCGATATTGAGGTGAAGCCATTCACCATCCCCCATGATGCCGCCGATCCGGTGGGTTTTACTTTTCGCGTGGAGGGCACCAAGATCAGCGTGGCGACTGATCTCGGGTACTTGCCGGTTAACGTTCGCGACCACCTGCGCGGCTCCGATGTGCTGATCATGGAGTCGAATCACGATGTGGAAATGCTGCGCGGCGGGCCCTATCCGTGGAGCGTCAAACAGCGCGTAGCCAGCAATATGGGGCATCTCTCGAATGAGAAACTCGCGGATTTCTTCACCGGCGACTATGATAATAATGCAGCGTTTGTCGTGCTGGCGCATCTCTCTGAGCAGAACAATCATCCGGAAATTGCGCGGAGAGAGGCGGAAAGAGCATTGGCCCTGCGCGGCGGGTTATTTCACAACCGTGTGATGGTGGCGGTGCAGTCCGAGGTTTTGCCACCCATTCAGCTGTGACGATTGTTGTAGTTATCTATGAGTCAGCAGTGCATTGATCCCATTGTAGGCAAGATTCTGGCCGGCTGGCGTTACGATATTTCTGGCCTGGCACCGGAGATGTGCGCCGACTACGAAAGCCATTTCGCCGGCTGCGAGCGCTGCCGCAGCCGCCAACGCATCCACCGCATGATCGACGTAGGTCTGATCGCCCTAGCCTCAGTCTCGGGCGGAGTATTTCTGCTGGCTTTTGGCGTGATCCGCCACTTTGGTCCGCGGCATGCTTTCTGGCTGGAGATTGCGGCCTTGGCTGGCTTTGCCTTGTCCGCGCTGATTTGGCTGGTGGTAGCAGTGGCAACACCTGCTCCGGTAACGGTGCTGGATGCCGCCAGGCAAGGCGCACGCCGGGTTCATGATCGTTTGCCTCCCGAGATCCGGGAACGGCTGCCGGAAGAGCTTCGGGTGAAGATTACCGGGACATAGATATGATCCGAAGCCTGCCTAGAATCTCTGCTCTTCAGATCGTAACGGTGGCATTGCTGGGCGCGGTGCTGTCCGCAAGTGCGGGAGCGACGTGCCTGTTTTCCGCTCCGGTTCATTCATCTTCTGCAGGTTCGCCACATACGGGGTGTCATCCCCATCCAGTAGCACCAAAATCGCGCTCGCACGACATGCGGTGTTGCACGAAGTCTCCGGCGCGTGCGCTGCCAACGGATATTTTCTCGCCGCAATCCCCGCCGCAAGCGATGGGCGCTGATCCGGTTTCCGTTCGTTTCCTCTTATCCTGCCTGAAGCAAAACAGTGTCACATTTCCCGGCCCGTTTGCTACTTCTGACAGGCCATCCACCATTACTGCTCTGAGAATTTAAACCACCCCTTCCAGCGGATTGGTTCGCCGTCATGCGTCTTGGATGCATGCGGCCGTTGTCGTTTTTTATTGGAATGGGGAGGTTTTGTGGCGCGAGCGATCTGGTTTTCAATCGCCGGAAGTTTCTTTGGCATCGTCGTAGCCTTGAGCACAGCGGGAGCGCAGGACACTTCCATGAGCGAAATGAACAGTCCAACGGAACACCTGGAGGTTCCACAGCTTCCCTCTCCGCATGATGGATCGGGAACGGCGTGGGAGCCGGCATCTGTACCGGAACACGCGTGGATGAGGATGTGGGGTGAGTGGGAGCTGATGGCGCACGGCGTGATCTTTACCGACTACAACCAGCAAGGCGGACCGCGCGGCGAGGGCAAAGCTGAGTCCGTCAATTGGGAAATGGCGATGGAGCAGCACAAGCTGGGCCGGGGCACGCTTCTGCTGCGGCAGATGTTCTCGGCGGAATCGCTGACCTCGCCGCATCCGGGATTCCCTGAGCTGTTTCAAACCGGAGAGACTTATCATGGAAAAGCGCTGGTCGATCACCAGCATCCGCACAATGTTTTCGCGGAGCTTGCAGCGCTCTACCTGGTTCCGATTTCTGAGAAGGTTTCGTGGGAGCTGTATGGCGGGCCGTCGGCGGAGCCGGCGCTTGGTCCGGTTACCTACCTTCACCGCACCTCGGCGGCGGAGTTGCCGCTGGCGCCGCTGAGCCATCACCTGCAGGATTCCACGCACACCAGTTTTGGCGTGGTTACAACCGGATTTGTGTTCAACCGGTTCAAGCTGGAAGGCTCGGCGTTTAATGGACACGAACCGAACGAGGAGCGCTGGAGCATCCAGCCGGCTGCGCTGGATTCCTGGTCGATACGCGGCAGCATCGCTCCTGGGAGAAACTGGACCGCGCAATACAGCGTCGGTCACCTTGACCATCCGGAGGCGCTGGAGCCATGGAACCAGTGGCGGCAGACGGCTTCCATCGAGTACAACCGACCACTGGGGTGGGGCAATTGGGCAAGTTCGCTGATCTGGGGTCGGGTGCACGAGATCGGCCCGGGAACCAATCTGAACGGCTATCTGCTTGAATCAACGCTGAATTTCCGGCGGCGCAATTATGCCTTTACGCGGCTGGAGCGGGTGGATAAAGACGAATTGTTTCCCCAGGCGGCGGAGCATCCGGCTTACCGCATCGGCGGCTACACTTTCGGAGGAACGCGCGATCTGGTGCAGAATCACGCATGGCAGCTGGGGGCAGGTGCAGATATGACTATCTACTCGAAGCCCGCCGCACTGGATGCGGCATATGGAAATTTTCCCATATCGTTCCAGATATTTTTCCGGGTCCGCCCGGGCCTGCGCGGCGGCACTCACTCCCGCTCACTGGTGCGGAAATAGTGTCGGAATGGATGCGGATCAATAAATTTATGCTGACACCGCGAAAATTGCGGGAGAATGTTTCAACGCTGGACGGCTGTTCATGAGAGGGACTCTAAAGACACTGCACGCGATGCAGTGGGGAATGTTGGCCAGCATTCTTGTTTATGCTGGCATTGGCGAAGTTCCGCGCTGGCGAGCCGCCATTCCCGATCCATCGCTGAGCTACATTTTTACTACCGCAGGTGTGGCGATTGTGGGCGTGATTTTCGTTATCCGGCGCACTTTGGTGTTGCGCTTTGAGCCTAGCCTGGCGACGCATCCCGACGATCCCATCATTTTGGATCATTGGAAGAACGGCTACCTCGTCACTTATATTTTGTGCGACCTGCTAGGCTTGTTCGGCTTGGCTTCGCGCTTCATCGGCTGCAGTTTTCGCCAGAGCGTGCCCTACTACATCGGCGGATTCGTGCTCCTCTTCTTCTTTGGACCGAAGAAACCGGTCTGAATCAGCTATTGTCGATGGCGCTATCATGTTTTTGAGGTGATTCCCATGTCCATCAATGGTCCGGAAGAGCTGGCCGGAATGCGCGCGGCCGGCGCCATCGTATGTCTGATGCTGAGCGCCATAAAAGCGCGGTGCGGCCAGGAATTACCACGCAGGAATTAGATGAAGTGGGAGCGGGCGTAATGACGCAGCACGGAGCGCGGTCCGCGCCGGCGTTGGTGTACAAGTTTCCTGGCGTGAACTGCATCAGCGTTAACGAGGAGGCGGTGCATGGCATCCCGGGAAAACGCGCGCTCGAGGGCGGCGACCTGGTAAAGCTCGATGTGACGATTGAGAAAGATGGATTTATGGCAGACGCAGCCGTCACGGTGCCGGTGGGCGAAGTGACAGAAGAGCGCCAGCGCCTGATCGAATGCGCAGAACGGGCGTTTGCGAAGGCCATGCTGGTGTCGCGCGCCGGGTTCCGGGTTTCGGAGATTGGACGAGCGGTGGAGCGCGAAGTAAGACGCAGCGGATTTTCTGTGATCCGCGATCTCGGAGGACACGGCATTGGACGCACCATTCACGAAGAGCCGCGCGTTCCCAACTATCCTGATCCAGATGCGAATCAAATTCTCGAAGAAGGCCTGGTGATTACCGTGGAACCCATTATCGCGGCCGGGTCCGGAAGATCGTTCGTGGCTCCGGATAAATGGACTGTGGTCACGGCAGATCGGAGGCCTTCGGCGCATTATGAACATACGCTGGTGATCACAAAAGGCGTGCCAATCTTACTGACCGCGGCTTAGAGCAAATCGCCCTGCGTTCGCGCGTGGCTTGAACCTTGCGCTCGGGATCAATAGGATAGACAGTCTCAGCAAATTTCATTTAGCTGTAATGGTGGAGGGGCAATGGTCCGCTTCAAAGTGAACGGAACGGAAGAGACCTACGACGGTGATCCGGAGATGCCGCTGCTTTGGTACTTGCGCGACGTGGCCGGATTTACCGGGACAAAGTTTGGTTGTGGCATGGCTTTGTGCGGCGCCTGCACGGTTCACAAGGATGGCGAAGCGGTGCGATCGTGCTCGGTAGCGATGAAAGACGTGAGCGGAGCGAGCATTACCACGATCGAGGGCATATCCGCTAAGGGATTGCATCCGGTGCAGAAGGCCTGGATGGAGATCAAGGTTCCGCAGTGCGGATACTGCCAGACGGGCCAGATCATGCAGGCTATCGCTTTCCTGAACAAGAATCATAGTCCCAGCGACGACCAGATTGATGAAGCGATGGCGGGCAACCTGTGCCGCTGCGGAACTTACCAGCGCATCCGGTCAGCGATTCACCAGGCTGCGAAGGAGATGGCATGAACAATATCGAGAACGTCAGCCGCCGCGGATTTCTGAAAGGCGCATTCGCCGCCGGAACATTTGTGCTGGGCCTGCAGCTCGTTCCAAAACCGCTCTGGGCCAAAGCTTCAGGCGATGCTGCGGCAGTTTTTCAGCCAGATATTTTTCTTTCGATCGCCGGCGACGGAATGGTCACGATCGTCGCCAGCCGCTCGGAGATGGGCTGCGGCAGCCGCACAGCGCTTCCGCTGGTGGTTGCGGACGAACTGGATGCCGACTGGTCGAAAGTGAAGATTGATCAGGCGATTGGGGACGCGAAATACGGCGACCAGGACACCGACGGCTCGCATTCGGTTCGCAGCTTCTTCGACCAGATGCGACAAGTCGGAGCTACCGGCCGCGTGATGTTGATTACTGCTGCTGCGCAGCAATGGGGCGTTCCGGCGAGAGAGTGCAGCACGGAACTTAACTTCGTGATGCACAAGTCGAGTGGCCGGAGGCTTAGCTATGGCGAACTGGCGGCAGCGGCGGCCAAACTGCCGGTTCCCAAGAAAGAAGATGTGCCGCTCAAAGACCGGTCGCAGTGGCGCTACATCGGGAAAGACAATGCTCTGTTCGATCTTCCGGATATGGTTACCGGCAAAGCCATTTTCGGCATGGATGCCACGATGCCGGGAATGGTGTATGCCTCGGTGGAGCATCCGCCAGTCCTGGGACAGAAGATCAAGTCCTATGACGACAAGGCGACGTTGCAAGTTCGCGGCGTGAAACAGACTCTGACGATTGCGCCCTTCAAACCGCCGCACCACTTTCAACCATTCGGGCGGTGTCGCCGTGATTGCGGATAACACCTGGGCGGCATTTCGCGGGCGCAAGGCTTTGAAGGTCGATTGGGATACGAGCGCCTAACTCGGTCTACAACTCCGATGAGTTCCGTAAGACGCTGGAATCAACGTCCCGGCAGCCCTGCAAGGTGGTGCGCAATGTGGGCGACGTGGATGCGGAATTTGCCAAGGGCGGGAAGATCATGGAAGCAGAGTATTACGCTCCGCATCTGGCCCATGCTTCGATGGAACCGCCGGTGGCCGTTGCGGAATACCGCGACGGAAAGGTTCTGGCGTGGGCGCCGACGCAGGCTCCTCAAGCCGTGCAGGAGACGATTGCGAGCGTACTTGGAATTAAGAAAGAGGACGTGACTTGCCACGTCCCGCTGCTGGGCGGAGGGTTTCGGAAGAAAATCAAAACCTGATCAGGTGGCGGAAGCCGCGGTGCTCTCGAAACAGTTGGGCAAGCCGGTGAAGGTTGTCTGGAGCCGCGAAGACGACATCCAATTCGACTTTTACCATTCAGTTGCCGCGATGTATATGAAGGCGGCGGTAGGAGCAGACGGCAAGCCGACGGCATGGCTGCAGCGCACAGTTTATCCACCGATCGGTTCCACCTTCGACGTGAATGCCAAATATGCCGATGATGAAATGGGCCTGGGCTGGAACAATCTGCCCTTCGACATCCCGAACCACCGGGCGGAGAATGGTCCTGCCGATGCGCATGTGCGAATCGGATGGCTGCGCAGCGTGGCCAACATCTATCACGCATTCGCCATTCATTCTTTCGCGGATGAACTGGCCAACGCCGCCAATCAGGACTCGGTTCAATATTTGCTCGAGTTGATTGGGCCGCCGCGCATCGTTCCGCTGAAAGCGGACCCGGACGACCCGGATGAACAAAAGCGTTATCCACTCGACACCGCACGGCTCACTCGCGTGGTGCAAATGGTGGCGGAAAAGTCAGGTTGGGGAAAACGTCCAAGTGGCAAGGGCCACGGATTCGGTATCGCCGCGCACCGTTCGTTTTTGACTTACGTGGCCACCGTGGTGGAAGTCGAAGTGGACGACATGGGTCAGGTGAAGATTCCCAATGTTTGGACGGCACTGGATGCGGGGACGATTGTTGCGCCGGATAATGTTCGCAACCAGTTCCAAGGAGCGGCGAACTTTGGCGCGAGCCTCGCGCTGCTGAGCGAGATCACCGTCACGAACGGCGTGGTGAACCAGAGCAACTTTAACGATTACCGGCTGGTTCGCATGGATAGCGCTGTGAAGCATACAAACGTTTACATCGTGGAGAGCGACGCTCCTCCGGCGGGTGTGGGAGAACCGGGAGTGCCGCCATTTGCTCCGGCGCTGTTCAACGCCATTCACGCGGCAACGGGAAAGCGCATCCGGGAGATACCATTGTCGAAAACGAGTTTGGTTTAGCTGTCACCCAATCACCTGGTGGGGCTGCGGCAAAGCGCATTGACAGTTTTCGCGGTCTCCGATTCAATAGCTTAGGTAGCCGCGCCTATCAAGATGTGTTGCTTTCAAAGTGCGGCTGCCAACAAATTCCTCAGGAGCATACTCAATGTCAGCACCCAGCCGCCGGCCGGAAATTCGCCGGCGCAGAGCTCGTCAGCATAAGATCACTACACTGCGCAAACGACTCGCTTCGGCACAGACCGACGCCGACCGCAACCGAGTCACAGCCAAGCTGCACAAACTCTCCATTGCCTCGCCTGGCCAGCCTCTGGTGAAGTAGAAGCGCCTTGGCGGATCAGCCAGGCAACTAAGGGAATCTCGGTTAAGCCACGCCCGCGGTAGTCTTGCTGCTGGACGCAGAAGACTGGGCGAAAGATTCTTTATCGCCCTGGCTCAAGACTTCCTGGTAGACATCCATGATCCGGCGTACGGATTTTTCCCAGGAAAATTTCGCCGCCTGGCGGTAGCTGCGCTCTTTCATCTTTTCGCGCAAAGGCTGATCGAGAAGGACCCGGTGCAGCGCGCGCATGATTTCAAAAACATTTTCCGGATGCACCAGCACAGCGGCGTTGCCCACCACCTCGGGCAACGACGACACATTCGATGTCACCACCGGGGTGCCGTGAGCCATGGCTTCGAGCGGCGGCAAACCGAAGCCTTCATAAAGCGACGGAAATACGAAAATCTTGGCCGCATCGTAAAACGTGCGCAACACTTCGATAGGCACGAAACCTAAAAAGCGTACATCATTTTGCACGCCGCTGCGGATCACGGTGCGCCGCAAGTCGGGGTTGCCGGAAACGTCGTCGCCGATAATGATGAGCTTCAGGTCAGGAAATAATTGTTCCTTTTCCAGTTCGGTTTTCAGCGCCGAGAATGCTTCGATCATGCGTACTACATTCTTATGGGGACTGATCCTTCCCGCGTAAAGCAGAAACGGATACGTGACCTGATAGCGTTCGACAATCAACTGCCGGTCCGCGGGATTGGCGTGGCCCTGCAACAGCCTTTCGTCGATGGCGTTATAGACTACTTCGATGCGCCCTGCGGGAATCTTGAATATTTTCTCCGTCTCCAATTTCGTAAAGTTTGAGACCGCGAAGATGCGCGCGGCTCCGCTCAGCACCTGCTTCGTCATCTGGAAATGAACGGTTCGCCAGAATCCGGTTCGCTCGCGCGCGCGAGAGAGATGATCGAGAATATCGTGTACTGTCATCACATAGGGACACGACAGGGCGCGCGGCACGGAAAACAAATTCGGAATATGAACCAGGTCACACTCCAGCCGCTTTACCACCATTCGGAATTCGCGGTAACTGGTTAGCGAGCGTTCTGGCTCTGCCAGAGCAACAGTATGAAAATTGGCCGGGAGTGGGCCGATTTCCTTGACCTTGGCGGAAGGGCCTAAGAGAAAATAAGTAGTCTCTCGGTCAAGCCGCCCCAGGGTTCGTATCACGTTGCGAATGTATGTGCCGACGCCGAACTCGGTCATGCGCCGGATGTCGATAGCGATCTTCACCGAAGGCATTTAACCACAGGGGAGGTAAGAGCTCCCAATAGAATCAAACGAAGCCTCTAGGCTCGCACTTCTGCTTGTGCCTTAGCCCGGCGCTCGGCATACAACGGAAAAGCCTCGCACAGGCCCAGCACTTCTTTACGGATTCTTGTGAGAACCCCTGCATCAGTGCGGTAAAGGAGAGCCTCGGCAATCCAGCGCCCCACGCGCCGCATTTCGGACTCTTTCATTCCGCGGGTGGTAAGAGCGGGCGTACCGATGCGAATACCGCTCGGTTTGAGCGGCGGATTCACATCGAAGGGGATGGCATTCTTGTTGACCGTGATTCCGGCTTCGCCGAGCGCCTTTTCGGCTTCGCTGCCCAGCATACCTTTGGAGAAGACATCGACCAGCATCAGGTGTGTATCCGTGCCGCCGGAAATAATGCGAAACCCCTCGGCTGCGAGCGTTTCAGCCAGCACCTTCGCGTTGCTTACTACTTGCTTTGCGTAGTCGCGGAACTCGGGCTGCATCGCTTCCTGAAAGCAGATCGCTTTGGCGGCGATGATGTGCATGAGCGGGCCACCTTGCATCCCGGGAAAAACCACCTTGTCGATCGCCTGCGCGAACTCGGCTTTGGACAGAATCATGCCGGACCGTGGGCCGCGCAGTGTCTTATGCGTTGTCGAGGTGACAATGTGCGCGTGCGGAACCGGGGAAGGATGAGAGCCTCCGGCAACCAATCCGGCGAAGTGCGCCATATCGACCAGAAAAAGTGCTCCAACTTTGTCGGCAATCTGACGCATGCGGGCGAAATCGATGATGCGCGGATAAGCGCTGCCGCCGCCGATGATTAGCTTCGGACGATGCTCCTCGGCCAACTTTTCCAATGCATCGTAATCGATCGTCTCGGTTTCTTTGGTCACACCGTAGGGGACGATCTTATAAGTCTTGCCGGAAAAGTTGAGATGATGGCCGTGAGTCAGGTGGCCACCGTGCGCGAGATTTAATCCAAGAATCGTGTCACCCGGCTGCAGGATGGCCGCGTAGGCTTCCATGTTCGCCTGCGAACCAGCGTGAGGTTGTACATTGGCGTGCTCTGCTCCGAATAACTGTTTGGCGCGACCACGGGCGAGGTTCTCGACAACGTCCGCGAATTCGCAACCGCCGTAGTAGCGTTTGCCGGGATATCCTTCGGCATATTTATTCGTGAAAACCGAGCCCGCGGCTTCGAGCACGGCTTCGCTTACGAAATTCTCCGAGGCAATCAGTTCCAGGCCTTCGTGCTGGCGGCGGGTTTCGTTGTCGATGGCCGCGGCGATTTGTGGATCGGCTTCATAGAGCGGGCGATACATGTTCGCGGAACCTGAATTCTTCATATGGTTTTCCTGGAGGCTTTGTATACGTCGGGATTGTGAAGTTCCATGAATCGTTCGGGAAACTTAACTGGCGCAAAACCAACTTGCGAGTAGAGCGCGTGCGCGTCGCGGGTGGTTAAAATCCAGCGCCGCAGATTCTGCAGCGCAGGATGCTGCATAATACACTGCATCAACCACTTGCCAAGGCCGCGTCCGCGATGGCTCTCGAGCACAAATACATCGCCAATATAGGCCACCGTGGCGAAATCGCTGATGACGCGGGCAAAGCCGAATTGCGCGCCTTCTCCATCGTAGATACCGAAACAGAGCGCATGCCGGATTGACCGTTCCACGACCTCCCGCGGAATACCCTTCGCCCAATAGCAGTTGGTGAGAAACCCGTAGATTACTTCCAGATTGAGCCGCTCACGGTCAGTGCTGATCAGGAACTCGCCGCGATGATACTCCATTACCACTTCGCTATCAGTTGTGTTCGCAACGGTCATATCACATTCTACCGCCTGGTTCCCAATCGCCCCCAACCGCCGGGATGGTTAGCCTTCAAACGCGGTGCGCAGAAACGAGGCTAATTGCCAACCGTCCATATATTTGTACGGTGTCTCGCCCATGGTGTAGTGACCGCACGGAAGAATCACGACCTTGTGATCCAATTTATGCCGCTCGAATTCGGTCACCACATTGCGCGAAAGTTCGGGCAGGAAAGTGAGATCGTACTTCGCATAGATGATGAGCGATTTCCGCGGCCAGCGGGCGAACTGCTTGAAATACGCCATGGGACTGACCGCGAGCCAGGATTGACGCAAGGTTTCGAGGTCAGTTTGCGATTCGATTCCTTGCCGGATGTGCCTGGTGGACTGTCCATGCCATACGACGTCGGCTACGTAAGTGGAAGCATGATTGAAGGCCGCGACGCGGATCCGCGAATCGTGCGCGGCTGCGATAAATGCGTAGCAAGAGCCCAGACTGGTGCCGACAATTCCTAACTTGTCATAGCCCTGCTGCCCGAGCCAATCGAGGCAGCAGCGCACATCGACGACTCCCTGGCGCACGGCATCGAGAGTGCGGCCAATGTTGGCCGAGACGGCGTAATCGGCTCGGCTGATTTCTGCGGGCATGCGGATATCGTGATACGGCATGCTCAGCCGCAAAACCGAGATGCCAAGCATGTTCAGCACTTTGCACAGGCTAACGTAAGCGATTGCGTCGGCGTTCCAGTGCGGCAGAAGGACGATGGCGCGGCGTCCGCGCGCGGGAAACCAGCGAGCGTTCACCAGATTATTTTCCGGATACGGGGTTTTCACCGGCGCCGTGAAGCGCAGGAACTCGGCGAATGTTCCATTCACCTTGGCTTCCAACTTAAGGTCAGGAACTTCGCGGGTCGAGAAAACCTGCACTTCGCGCTTCTCGAGGCGGAAATCGGTAGGCGTCTTGTAGGAGAAAAATTCGTCGCTGGAGGCGACGATGCGACGGTTGAAATCGATAAAGAATTTCGCTGGATCTTCAACCGGTTGTCCGGGACGCGTGCCGTTACGGCACGGCCAGTCCTGGGCGAATTCGATGCCCCAATCCAGCGGGCGCACCACACGATTGTTGTCCACCGAGGTGAGGCGATGTTCCCAGTCGTACATCCATTGTGCGTAGCGCGAAGGCATGCTCAAACTTCTAGTGTAACAAGAGGTCTGCAGGCCTTTGCGCGCGATTCAGTCAATGGTCACGATCACGGTTGGTGCGGTTGAATTTGCGGTTTTAGTGGCCGGGAAGCCCGCAAGGTTGAGGCTGGAGCAGTTCGCATCAGCTGGCATATCTCCGTGGCACGCGCTTGGAAATGTTGCAGAGTATCTCGTAAGGCGAACTGTTTGCCAAACGTGCGTGCTCAAGCGCATCCACGCTGAGACCGTCACTGGTCCCGAGCAGGATCACTTCGTCGCCGACGGCGATTCCGGGAATACCGGTTACATCCACCAGCGTGAGGTCCATCGAAATGCTGCCGACGATGGGAGCATAATGGTCGCGCACGATGACGCGGCCGCGATTCGACAGCTGGCGGTTGTATCCATCGGCGTAACCTACGGGCAGAACGGCAACATGCGCAGGCGCTTTGGTGACGTAAGTTCCGCCGTAACCTAGAGGCTGGTTCGGGGCGAAGTTTCTCATGGAGAGAATTTTCGTTTTCCAGGTGAGAACCGGCTTCACGCCGAGACGCAAAGTGCCGCCGCTCACTTCCCTGCCCGCGCGCTGAAACGGCAAGTAATATCCGTAGAGCGCAATGCCAGGACGAACCATCTTGTTCCAGGTTTCGCGGCGCGAGATCAATGCGCTGGTGTTCGCCATATGAACCAGTTCCGGATCAAAGCCGGCGGCTCGCACCATGCGCTGCGCTTCTTCAAAACGGCGCGACTGCTCAGCTACTGAAGGCGCATCCATGATTTCGGAAGAGGCGAGATGGGTGGAGAGGCCTTCGAGAACCAAGTGCGGCGCGGCCTTGAGCGCTTTCAGCAAGGCGGGAAGTTCTTCGAGCGACACGCCGAGCCGGCCCATGCCAGTATCCACCTTTAAGTGAACGGCGTGGCGCACGTTTGCGCGGGCTGCCGCCGCTTCAAGGGACTCGATATGCCAAGGCTCCCAGACTGTGGGAGTGAGCCGCAGGCGGACAATTTCGGTTTCTTCGCCGCGCCAGAAACCAGTCATCAGCAAGAATACGGGATTCGATATCGGCATCGCGTAGCGGAATTGCTTCGTCGAGCGACGTGACTCCCAGCCATTTCGCTCCTTCAGCCTGCAGCGCGCGCGAACACTCCACCGCGCCGTGGCCGTAGGCATCAGCTTTGACAACGGCGCAGACCGTAACGCCGGCACCCGCGTGCTTTACAACCGTTCGAAAGTTTTGCCGCAGAGTAGTCAGCGAAACCTCGGCCCATGTGGGGCGGGTGGCCACGCGGCTCGGAATTTCTATGGTGCTCGCCACTGGGGTCGATTATAGCGGGAGCGCCGCGCGCCCTCAGGTTACGCTTGGGCTACTCCCGCTCGGTTTCTCCGGCATTCCATGCGGCCTCAAGAGATCAGTTGCCCGCCAGTGAGAAGTTGACGGTAATCTGGGTTTCGACTTCGACCGGCTCGTTATTCAGAATGTAAGGATGGTAGCGCCACTGGCGTACGGCCTCGATGGCAGCGGGCGCCAGCATGGGATGGCCGGTAATAACAGTCAGATTTTCAATCGTGCCTTGCTTGCTGATAATTGCCTGCAGCACAACCGTGCCTTGGATGCGGGCGCTGCGAGCCAATGCCGGATACGTGGGCTGAACTTTACGGATTAAATTTCCTTCGCTGATGTGAGAGAGACGAAGTGGATGAGCGACAGTAGGCGCCGGAGCCCTGGGCAAGATCGAGTTCCTGCCGTCGCCGAAAAAGTTTGGAATGCCGTGCGGATCACTACCGACCGGCACACCCGGAATGTAGGGACCGGCATTTACCCCGATTGGCGCACTATCATCGATCGGAGCCGGCCTGCCAGCGGGAAGAGGTGAGGGGCGACGGAAGAAGAATTCCGCAGGCCGACGCGGGGCAAAGCTCGGACCGGGGTGAGGCCTGACGACGGGCCCTGCCAGGGGCTGGCCCAGGCTGATAGGCGTGGAGAGCGGATGAAAGGAAGGCAATGCTACCTGGCGCAAAAGTGGCAAGATCAGCAGTAAGCTGGTGAGCACGGCCTGCAATCCGAACGAGCTGAGGATGGTGCCGCCGCGGCGGGCGCGCTCGGCCCAGGATGATTCGATTGCGCCTGCGAATATTTCTCTTTCACAGATGCCTCTTCCAGAAAAATGTCCTGTGTCCACGGTGTCCTCCTCAAGGGAATGTTGTCCTTGCTAAGGACACCGGAAGCTTGCCTGGCGGCAGCGTATTGAGGAAATAAAAAAGGCCGCGCGGGGCGCGGCCTCAGGGAACTTTCACGACACTTGTGGTGTCGCGGGAAAAACTAATTTCCGGGTGGCGTGGTTGACTTAGGAGTCGCCGGCTTGGGAGTCGTGGGCTTCGGAGCCGCTGGCCGGACCGCCGCGCCGGGACTTGCCGGAGCTGGTACACCGGACTTCGCGTTGTACAGGTCGACAACCTCTCTGGTGATATCGCCCTGCTCGCCGTACCAGAGCAACGGGCTCTGTGGCCAGGGATTCGAGGTGTCCATCACCATGGCATAGCCGCCATCCTGCGCATGCTTCACAATGACCGGAGCCATCTTCTGCAGAATGCGCTGGAAAATTTCTTTCTGCTGGTTCTGCGCGTCTTCCTGAGCGTCCTGCACGGAGCGGTCAAAGGCTTTCTTTTTGGTTTCGATTTGTTTGACGAGGGTGGCGCGTGCATCGTCGTTTAGCTTGTCACCCTGGGTCTGCAGTTGCTTCTGCAAACTTTCCAGTTCGTCGTTTTGAGCTTTCAGTTCGTTCTGCTTGGGCTCCAGCTTCTTGCGTAGAGCTTCGAAGTCGCGTTGACCTTCGTTGCTGCCCATGACGGCCTGCTCAATGTTGATGGTTCCCAGCTTGGTGCCGGTACCGGTCGCAATGGGAGTAGAGGGTGCCGAAGTAGCGGGCGAAGTGGCCCCGCCCGCGGGGGCAGCCGCACTCGAGGTTTGGGCGAAAGCGGAGATCATGGAGAAAACCGCAATGGCCAGGAAAGAACGCAGAAGCTTGCTTGTCATCGGATTCGCTTAAACTCCTTGGAACTTTAATTCCAGAAAACATGCTTCGAAAACAGGCTCCGAAAACATGGTTCCGGGAAAGACTCAGATTTACCCTTTTTCAGGCAACGCTGGGAAGGCGTACTGGATTGCCAGCATCACACGCCGGGGTTGCGGACGTGTCCTCCACTCCTGGTCAGCTTTCTGCAATGGCGTGGATCGAAGCCATTATAGAGAGCATCGTCGGGCGGCGTCAAACGCGGCGCAGGTCAAAATAGCGCTGTCATCTGCATGGAGGGTACTGTTTATCCGATGGAAGCAATGCGGTCGTCCTGGTGTCTGCATTGGCGTTGGGTGGAGCGGTCGTTCGCTTTGGCGTGCGTTGTAATCGTGTGTACTCCCCCCTCCCCCCTATCTATTGTTGTCATCAACTTAGCAAGAAATTCTCTGCAAAATCCGTTTTTCAAAGAGCTTAAAGGTCAAAATCCGTGAAACAAAGGACTTGAGTCGAAACGATTTGCGCTGTGGCAAAGCGTCGCGGCCTCAATCATGATTACGTGGCGAAGCTGTGGAAGACAAGGGCAGATGTCACGTCGCGGGAATCGCGATTATCGTCGCTACGCTTAAGCGGTCGAATTGGTGGAGGGATGGGTTCGTGGAATCCCACCCTTGCGCAAAATGCGCGCAAGGATGGGGCACCCGGCGCCCTCCTCAGGATCGCAAGTCTTTAGAACGTAGTGGCGACGGTGAAACGGAAGGTTTTGCGGGGCTCGCGCAGCAGGAATGTGGGTGCGTAGGTGTTCACGGCTAGGTGGTAGGTATAGTCGCCGGCGGCGGTGTTGGGGAACATGTCGCGGGTGATCGGAATCGGCGGAGTCGCGGGGCTGTTCAGGCGCAGCGGGTTATAGGCCCAATAGATGCGGAACGGAGCGTTGACCACGGGCAGGAACATCTGCAGTTCGAGACCGGTGGACATGCGCGGCCGCCAGTTGGTCTGGCCCAGGACTTCCAATTGCTGCTTGGGCAGGGGGTTCAGGAAACTGCCGGGAGTACAGCCGGTACCGGTGGCCGTGGCAGTCCCCTGATCCTGCGCGGGACATCCAAAGAGTTGGCCGGTGACTTGAAAGTATTGCTGATCGGCAATCTGCAACTGCGACGGGCGCACGATGGGATCGATTCCCGCGTCCATAAATGGAGCGATGGCCACTGGTCCGTAGATGGTGATGCGGTATTCGAAATTGGTGACGATACTGAGGTCGCCGCCGGGGAAGGTGATCTGATCCACCGGGATGGGCACGGTTAAGGGGCCGAGCAGCGGATTCAGCGGGTTCTTGAGGACTGGAGTTCCATCCGGGTTGGTGAGAGCGATGGAGCCAACGCTGGGCAGGAAAGCCACCGGAGAGACCGAGCGAATATCGAAACCGCGAAGATCATTCTCGCCGCCCATGTAGGAACGCTGGAATGGCGGCGCGACTAATCCTGCGTAGCCGGTAATGAAGGATCCCTGAACGTTGAAGCCGAAAGCGTTTCTCCGGTTCTGCACCGGAATAAATCTCTTGTATTGGACGATGGGCCGAACCGAGCGAACGGTGCCGCCTAGCCCGGCTATCTCCGCACCTAAAGTAAATTGTTGCCCACGATGAGGTGAGATTGGGCTATCGATGGTGTTGAAAGAGAAGTTGGGGAAGATCTTGCTGGTGATAATTCCCTGCAAGGCGTTGGGCCCGGAAATGCCGCGGAAGGCGATGAACTCAAACAAGTTTTTGGAAGCGTTGCTCAGCGCCAGCAGCGAGGATCGATCAAATGAGTAAGTGATGCCTACACGTTTGAAGGAGCGGCGCAGCGGATAGCTTAACGAAGTGGTGAATCCGGCGCTCGACTGAGTGTAGTTTTGCAGGTTCTGCAGGACGGTGTTGGGCAGGTTCAGGGTTTGGCCGCTGAAAACTGAAAGCTGCCGGGCCTGGTTATAGCTGACTTTATTCAGGTAAACATTGAAACCGAACTGCAGAGGACGGTCGAACACGTAGGGCTGAGTGAAACCAAAACGCACGCTGCGCGCCAGGTTTCCAATGCTGGCCTGCACCTGAAGCGTCTCACCGAGACCGAGGAAGTTATTGGTGGCGTAATTGATGCCGACGAAAGCGCCTTCAAGTCCGCTCACGCCGCCGTTCAGACCGATACTGTTCTTGCCTTTTTCATGGACCTTCAGCGTGAGGTCGACCAATCCATCTTTCTCGTCGAGCTTGCGGTCGGTAATGTTGGGATCCTCGGGCTTTAATTGATCGAAGTATCCCAGTTGATTTAGACGCAGCAAACTTAATTCCCAGAGACGCGAGTTGTAGATGTTGCCTTCTTCGAGAGCGATCTCGCGCCGGATGACCTTGTCGCGTGTTGTAGTGTTGCCCTGGAACTCGATGCGGCGAACATAGAATTGCTTGCCTTCGTCCACGTCAACATCGAGGAAAATCTGTTTCTTGTCGTCGTCGAACCTGGTCTCGGGCACGGAAGTGAAATTGATGTAACCCTGCTCGCCGTAGGCCTTCCGAAGGTTTTCCAGGCCCTTGCCGATTTTATCTTTGCTGAAAATGTCTCCGTCTTTGATGGGAAAAAGATTTCGCAGGGCTTTTACATTCGAGACTGCCTTGTTGTTCTTAAAAGTAATTCCACCCAGAGTGTAGCGGTCGCCTTCCTCGATGGGCATGGTAATGTCGACGGCTTTTCCGGGGCCACTCTGCAGAAGTGGAATGTGCGTTCCCTTGTGTCCAGTGTCGTGAATCTGCGTCTTCGGCTGATCTACGATGACTTTGAAATATCCGCGGTTCTGGTACTCGTTGCGAACGCGTTCGGTGTCTTCATCAAGCTTGGTGGCGTCGTAGGTCCGGGCGAAAATGTTTTCCAGAAAGATCGAATGCGGGATGCCGATAGGCCGCAAGTTCTTCATGGAATAACGCAAGATCCGCGTCTTGACATTCTTGTTGCCCTCGAACTTGATCTTGCCTACTTTGACCTTGGGACCTTCTTTGACCACAAAGGTGATGCCGACGGCGGCGGGCGGAATCTGGCGAATCTCGGTGCGGATGGTGGAGAACTGGCGGCCGTGCTCGGCGAGAAGGCCTTTGATGGCGACTTCCGCCTTCTTCAGTTTCGTGGGATCGTACTGGCTTTCCACCGACAAGCCGACTTTTGCTTCTTTGAATCGATCGAGCACGTCGCTGGTCGAGACCGAACTCAGGCCGACGTAGTTGATCTCGCGGATGGTCGGCTTTTCTTTTACCTGAATAATCAGGCGCCAGCCTTTGGGAGTTTCTTCCCGAGAGAAGCGGATGTCTTCGAAGTAGCCGGTATTCCAAAGAGCATTGAAGTCGCGCTCGAGCGCGGCGGGGTCGTAAATGTCGCCGGGATGGGTGAAGATACGGGCTTTGATGGTTTCCGAGGGGATGCGGCGGTTGCCGGTGACGTTGATCTCGGAAATGACGTCGGTTTGAGCCCAGCTTGCCGACGCAAGAAAAACTCCGAGCAGAATTCCCAGTACCCATCCGCACCATTTCATTCGGCGACAAAGCCGTGCGAATGAAGGAGATGGAGTGGGTGTGGCTCTGGAAAGGCCGCAGCCGTTCTCAGGCACAACAATGTCCGTATGAAAGCGAAAGCGAATCGCTACGACCTCAGCCTTTCGGATGTAGGAAAACGACAATTATACGGTAGAGAACGAGAAAGCGTCCAAGGTGCCGCTCTTGCCGGCGGTTTCATGAAACAGAGCTGGTTGGCTCCACTTCAACCAAGACGGAATAAAACGTCGCGGAGTTGCCCAAGTCGGAAAGTTTTTCTGAGGTAAGCACATTAATATTGCGAAGGCCGGGGCTCAACTTCGCCCAATTCAGCCGTGCCGAGACCACTCCGGGCTGAACGGCGCCATCTACCCGGGCTTTCAAGAAAATTTCTCCTCGATGGTTGTACACCTTTACGGTGGATCCGTCGACAATTCCGCGGGCTCGGGCATCGGCGGAATTTATTTCCAGGAGATCGGTCTCTTCCATTTGCTGGATGGAAGGCTGGTTGGAAAAAGTTGAGTTCAGGAAGTTGTCGGCTTTGCGGGCGAGAAGTTCGAGGGGATATTTCCTGTTGCTGGCTTCCGTTGCGTGATTCTGCGGGAGGGATGAACTCGGCTACGGGATCAAGGCCGAGAGCCTTCATCGCTTCGCTATAGAGTTCGGCCTTTCCTGAAGGAGTGCGGAAATTGCCCCGCGCGAAGGGAAGGAATGGGGACGATGCTTCGTTTGCCTGTGTTGGATTCGGAGCTGATTCATCCGACGCAGCAAAGTTAAGTCTTACGTGGCCTTCGCGCTGCAGGCGATCGCGAGTGATGCACTGCAACCACGGGTTGCTGGAGGACAACGCTCCATCGATCATTTCGTCGATGCTTTCGCTGAAGCAGGCTTCGGCGAATCCCATGCGCGCGGCGAGCGCGCGGAACAAGTCGACGTTGGATCGGCACTCTGCAAGTGGCGCAATCGCCTGATCTGACATTTGCAGGTAATAGTGGCCATAGGCGGCTTGCAGGTCTTTGTGTTCGAAGAATGTGGTTGCGGGCAATACGATGTCGGCGTAATCCGTAGTGTCGGTGAAGAACTGCTCGTGGACTACGGTGAGACAGATCTGAACGCTTGAGGCCGCGCACCACTTCGTTGTGATTGGGACAAACTGCTGCTGGATTGGAGCCATAGACCAACAATGCTTTCAGCGGAGGATCGTTCAACGTATTGAGAGCCTTACCCAGCTCTACCATGTTCACTATCCGCGCGGTTTTGCGGTCGTGGGGTTTGAGGTCGGGACGCCGGAGAGCAACTTTGTTGAGATCGAAGGCGCCGCTGGTCGACAAGTGGATTCCGCCGCCAACTTCTTTCAGAGAGCCGGTGATGCAAGGCAGCATCGAAATGGCGCGAGTGGCCATTCCTCCGTTCTCCGAACGCTGGACACCGTAGTTGACGCGGATTACGGCCGGCCGCGTTGTGGCATATTCGCGAGCCAGCTTCCGAATATCATCGGCGGAGATGCCTGTCCATTGCGCCACGCGATCCGGGGGATAGGCTTTTACTTTTTCACGTAATTGTTCGAAACCCAATGTGTATTTTGCAACGTAGTCGGCATCGTGAAGGCCTTCGCCGATGATGACGTGCATCATGGCGAGAGCGAGAGCGCCGTCAGTGCCGGGATTAATGGGGAGATACCAATCGGCACACGCTGCTGTACGCGTGCGGTAGGGATCGATGACTACGAGTTTCGCGCCTTTGCGGCGCGCTTCCACGATGAAGGGCCAGAGGTGAACATTGTTGCCGTGAATGTTCGACGCCCAGGCGATGATGTAGCGCGAGTGTACGAACTGATCCGGTTCGGTGCCGAGCTTGACGCCCATGACAGATTCGAGTCCGGCTTCGCCGGCGGAGGAGCAAATGGTGCGCTCCAGTTCGGAGGCCCCGAGGCGAGTGAAAAATCTTCGGTCCATCGATCCGCCATTTAATGCGCCGAGAGTGCCGCCGTAGGAATAGGGAAGGATTGCTTCAGGACCAAACTCGGCGATAATGGTGCGAAAGCGTTGGGAAATTTCACCAAGCGCTTCGTCCCAGGTGATGCGTTGCCAAACTTCACCACTTGTTGAGGCGGTTCCCTTGGCTGCGACCCGGCGCATGGGATAGAGAACGCGATCCGGGGAATAAACCCGATCCAGGTACTTTGCGACTTTGGCACAGAGAAATCCGCGAGTGACCGGATGATTAGGGTCTCCCTGAATTTTGGTGGCTCGGCCATTTTCTACCGTGATGAGCACACCGCAGGCATCGGGACAATCGTGCGGACACGCGGCGTGGACGACAGTCTTCATGAGCCACAATTATAGGGGACTGGCTCACTGAATAGCGTTGAGGAAAGCAGTCGAGCTTCGCTCGACGGACAGCCGGGAGCCTGCCCTGAGCTGGTCGAAGGGGCGGCTATCCCCACACGAACACGGGCGGCTTCGCAACCGCCCGTATGGTTCGTTGCGTTGGGTTTGTATTATTCCGCCGGCGGAGTTGCTACCACTGCTGCCGCCAAAACAGGCGTGTTGTTGAGCGGATTCACGAAGAGCAACCCGCCTGCGACCAACGGAGTCGATCCATCGGCTTCCAGTGCACTCAGGCCCGTGGTGTTGATGAACAGGGTGGCATTGCCGGTAGCTACATTCAAAGGCGCGCCGCCCAGAGAATAACCGATCAGGGCATTGTTCTGCAGTTGGAAGGTTCCGGCGTTGCCATTTGTGATGGCGACACTGCCTTGCGTGAGCGTGCCGTAGACTCCCTGGAATCGCAGCGAAATCATCTGCGGCGTAAACACTGAACTGGAGTAGCTGCCGCCGATGAAGATGCGCTGGCCGACGATCACCGACTGATCGTTAAACAGAGCATTGGTGAACAGGTTGTCGAAGAAACACATGTCATATTGCGTGACGGCGCCAACGTTGATGGTCTGAATGGTGTCGACGTCGCTCACCAGATCGGCGCTGGTTTCACCCACCCACATGGTGATCTGCTGCACCGGCCCGGAGGTCGGATTCACAGCCAAAACACGGCCGGAGAGAAACGCCTGCGAGGTAGTGATGACTTCCACATTGCTCGCCATCAAACTGCCATCCGCCTGGAACGAGCCCTGGACGCCAACGACTGCCGGAGTTGCGAGATCGTTGATATTCCACCCACTGTTGAATTGCGTGCTGCTGTTGACGTCGATCGTCAGCTGATGTCCATAAGGACCCTGTAGCACGAAAGAATTTCCCGCCGCGTTCACCGAGACCAGTCCGCCCATAAGATCGGTAACCTGGCCATCGGAATCACTCGCTTTCACAGCGCGGATGTAAATGGTTGGGTTCACCATTCCGGTAACCTGACCGCTGCCATCGACTGCAACCGATTGGCGAATGTCAAAATCCATACGTATGCCAGCCAGGCCGCTGGGGCCAACCACCATGGGCGAGGGGAAGTTTACGGTGACAGTGGTCTGAGTGGCAGAGCTGGTAGTCGGACTAAACTGGCCGTTGATCGTGCTGAGCGACGGCGGAGTTGTGGTCATATCCACGTAGGAAATTACCGGGTTCGAGAGCGAGAACGTGGCGCTGTTGTAGGTGTCGGCAGGAACGGAGTTGAAGCCGAGTGGCGAGCGCAAACCCAGAAGGCGTGCGAAGTCAACGGTAGTGGCGGTGGATAAAACCTGCGCCGTGCCGTTGTTGCCGTTCAGAGTGATGGAGCTGATGGTAACGTTAAACCCGACAACAGAGGCCAGCGGCGCATCTTCGCCGGTGACGAATACTGCGGCCGGTTGCGAGGATGGTTTTGTGGAGGTCGAGGTCCCGCTGCAACCCGCCCCCAGCATGGAGAGCGCGAGCAAAAGTACAGTCCCAAGCAGTCGTTTCATACAGACTCCCAGTGAAAAGAAATTTGTGAAGTTTTTGGGGGATCGAATTGCCTCACGATGATGGAAACACGCGGTTCTGTGGGATGTCGCGTAACCTGGGTGCAGGTTACTGAATGAGACGAAGGAACCGGCAGCCGGCTATGTGCTGGAATTAAAGGAATTTAATGTCTCGCATCGGAAGGGACGCGATTCCAGTACATGTACCTTAGTTTGGAATTGGTACGGCGACGCTCGGGCGTAGCAGTGATCTATTTGATCTCCAACACTTCTTTCTCTTTGGCTTTGCTCATCTCTTCCATCTTCTTGATTTCATCGTCGGTTAATTTCTGAATTTCATCGAGGGAGCGCTTCTCGTCGTCCTCGGTAATCTTTCTTGTCTTTCATCGCCTTCTTGATCGCATCGTTGCCATCGCGGCGGATATTGCGAACCGCGGTCCGGTGCTCTTCAAGAACTCTATTCAAGTGCTTCACCATTTCCTGACGACGTTCATGGGTGAGCGCGGGGACGGGGACGCGAATCAGCTTGCCGTCGTTCATCGGATTAAGTCCGAGTTCGGCGGAGCGAATGGCTTTCTCGATTGCTCCCACCTGCGAGGGATCGAAAGGCTGAACCGTGATCATCTGCGGTTCGGGCGCGTGGACTTGCGCGATCTGGTTCAGCGGCATCTGCGAGCCGTAATAGTCGACGCTGACGCTATCGAGCATATGCACGGAGGCGCGCCCGGTCCGCGTAGCGGCCATGGCTTTGCGAAAATCTTCGACCGCCTTGTCCATCCGCGTTTTGAGTTGTACCCGAATTTCTTTAAGAGGCGCGCTGTCAGCCATCGATAAGCTCCGTTAGACTTCCTGAATCAAAACGTTGAATTATAAACCGGACCCGGGCAGCCACAGATTTGCACGGATCACCACTGATCAAGACCAGGCATCGTGAGCATGGAACGAAAATCTTATTATGCGCTGACCGTGGAGCCGATTTTCTCTCCGCTAAGCACCCGCCGAATGTTCCCATGCTTATTCAGATTGAACACGATGATGGGAAGATTGTTGTCTTTGCACAAACTGATTGCGGTGGAATCCATTACTTTCAGGCCCAGCTTGAGGACATCCATGTAAGTGATTTCGGTGAATTTCTTAGCGTCCTTCACCTTCATGGGATCGGCGTCGTAGATGCCATCGACCTTGGTGGCTTTGAGAATGGCGTCGGCTTTGATCTCCATCGCGCGTAGCGAGGCAGCGGTGTCGGTCGAGAAATAGGGGTTGCCGGTGCCGCCAGCGAAAATGACGACGCGGCCTTTTTCCAGATGGCGGATGGCGCGCCGGCGGATGAATGGCTCGGCGACCTGATTCATTTCAATCGCGGTTTGAACGCGAGTGTAGACTTTTTGCTTTTCGAGCGCATCTTGCAGGGCTAGGGCGTTGATGACTGTGGCCAGCATGCCCATGTGATCGGCGGAGACGCGATCCATATCTTTGGCCTGGTCGGCGACTCCGCGAAAGAAATTGCCGCCGCCAACGACGATTGCCAGCTGGACGCCGAGTTTGTGCACGTCGGCTAATTCGGCGGCGACTTCGTGGATACGGTTGGTATCGACGCCGAAGCCCTGATTTGCAGCCAGGGCTTCTCCGGAGAGCTTGAGCAGTACGCGTTTGAAGGCAGGGGCGGAAGGAGTCATGTGGGTTTTGAAGGACCGGCTTATTCGCCGGCTGCATCATACAAAAAAGGCGCCCATTGGGCGCCTGTAATTTACTCGGGTTTCTGTTCTGTTGGTTTCGTGATCGCGATCGTCTCGCCGGCATCGCCTACTTTGAAGCGCGCGAAGCGGCGGACGCTGATATTCTCTCCCAGCTTGCCAATCTTCGCCGCGATGAGTTGCGCGATCGACATGGTCTGGTCCTTAATGAAGGGCTGCTCGAGCAGGCAGACCTCCTCGTAGAACTTTTCCATTTTGCCGGCGACCATCTTCTCGGCGATATTTTGCGGCTTGCCGGATGCGACGGCTTGCGCGATATAGATATCTTTCTCGCGGTCGAAATCGGCCTTGGTCACATCTTCCTTGCGAATAAATTTGGGATCACTGGCCGCGATGTGCATGGCGATATCGTGCACCAGTTCCTTGAAGTCATCGGTGCGGGCCACGAAATCGCTCTCGCAATTGACTTCGAGGAGAACGCCGATTTTGCCGCCGGCGTGGATGTAGCTGGTGACGGCCCCTTCGCTGGTTACGCGCGTGGCCTTCTTGGCTGCGACCGAGACGCCTTTTTTGCGCAGGATCACGACAGCCTGCTCCATATCGCCCTTGGCTTCAGTGAGAGCCTGTTTGCAATCCATCATGGGCGCTCCGGTTTTTTCGCGGAGATCCTTTACTTGTGCTGCTGAAATATTTGCCATAGTAGTGCTCATAAATTAAGTTTCCACTTTCTAAGTCAATGCTTCTACAAACTTTGACCCGCGCCGGACGACCCGCGCGGGTCTTATGTCGAATGCCCGGGTTTTGGCTCTTGCCTAGGAAAGTTCCTCAGGGGCTAAAGCCCGCATCCTTTTTGGATCGTCAGCACGGCTAAAGCCGTGCCCTTTCAAAACCGCTACTAGACGGTCTGACTCTCGACTTTCGGGATGTCAGCATCTTCGTTGGCTACCGGCTTTTTGTGCGTTCCGGGGCCCAGCACTTCTTCCATGCTGATGTCTTCGCCGATGTCAGCCAGGTCGGACGCGGCTGCGGCCTCCTGTTCACGACTTTCGAGCGCCGCTGCGGCGTCTTCCGCCAGCTGAGTCTCGCGGGCTTGTGCTTGTTCCGTGGCGGCAGTCATGTCGGCGATTTGCTTATCGCTCATCAGCTGCGCGCCTTCGGCGATCGACTCTGAAATTTTTGAAGTGAACAAGCGAATCGCCCGCAACGCGTCATCGTTGCCGGGGATCACGTAATCCACTTCACTGGGATCGCAGTTGGTATCGACCACGGCGACTACAGGAATGCCAAGCTTGCGCGCCTCGCGCACGGCAATCTGTTCCTTGTTCGAATCGATCACAAAGATCGCATCCGGCAACCGGCTCATATTCTTGATCCCCGCCAGGTTTGCCTGCAAGTGTTTGCGCTCGCGTTCGAGCTTGATCACTTCTTTTTTCGGCAGCAACTCGTAGCGGCCATCCGTGGCCATCTCGTCGAGTTCTTTCAGCCGCTTTACCGATTTCTGCACCGTGACCCAGTTGGTAAGGAGTCCGCCGAGCCAGCGCTGGTTGATATAGAAACCGCCGCATTTGGTCGCCTCTTCGGCAATCGCATCCTGCGCCTGGCGCTTGGTGCCGACGAACAGGACGATCTTGCCGCTGGCGGCGAGGTCCTGCACGAATTTCGACGCCTCTTTGAACATCTTCAGCGTCTTCTGCAAATCGATGATGTAAATCCCATTGCGCTCTCCGAAGATGTATTCCTTCATCTTGGGATTCCAGCGCTTCGTCTGATGCCCGAAGTGAACACCTGCTTCGAGCAACTCCTTCATGGTGATAGTAGCCAATGAACCTCCTTATTTAGTCTGCATCAGGAGTTCAAGGTTTCAGAGTTTCAAGGTTGCAATGTTTCAAAGTTCTGGCGTCACGCCTTTTCTTTGAAACTTTGAAACCTCAGAAACGTTGAAACTTTCCTTCCCGATTGCCATTCCCGTCCCCGCACCGCGAAGCACGGGAAGAATTGAACACCTAAAATCAATGTTGCAAAGTTGCTTAGTTTCAAGGTTCCAAAGGTTATTGAAACATTGAAATGAAACTTTGAAACCTATCTCTTCGAGAACTGGAAGCGTTTGCGCGCACCCTTCTGGCCGTACTTCTTCCGTTCCTTGCCGCGCGGGTCACGGGTTACAAAACCCTCCGACTTCAGCTTGCCGCGCAGTTCTGCATTGAACTGCATTAGAGCGCGCGCGACGCCGAGTTTTACCGCATCGGCCTGACCGCGAACGCCGCCGCCCAGTACGCTGGCAACGATGTTGAAAGAAGCCGCGGTGTCGGTGGAGGCCAGCGGCGCCTTTGCCGCCGAGCGCTGTGCCGGGGTCACGAAATATTCTTCGAATTCGCGGCCGTTTACTTTGAACTCACCGCCACCTGGGCGCAGATAGACGCGCGCGATCGCGCGCTTCCTGCGTCCCGTTCCGTAGTATTGAACCAACTCTGCCATTTAGCTTTTAGCTCCTGATCCAGTTGTCAATCTAAGCTCTTACTTCCAGCTTCAATTCCTGGGGCTTTTGCGCCTCGTGAGGATGCTTGTCGCCTTTGTAAACTTGCAGCTTCGACAGCATGTGATCCGCCAGCTTATTTTTCGGCAGCATGCGGCGCACTGCGTCTTCCACAATTTTTTCGGGCTTGCGCGCCAGGCGCTTGCGGTAGTCTTCGGTGCGCAGGCCGCCCGGGTAACCGGTGTAGTGGTGATACTGCTTCTGCTCCGACTTCATGCCGGTGGTTTTCACTTTCTCGGCGTTGATGACGATCACATGATCGCCGGTATCGAGAAAGGGCGTATATTGCGGATTTTCTTTACCCATGAGGACGCGCGCCACTGCAGAGGCCATACGCCCAAGCGTTTGCCCGTTCGCATCCACGACGTACCACTTGCGCACAATTTCCCCCGGTTTGGGGAAATAGGTTGACATCGGAACTCTCCCAGAATTAAAAAAATTGCAAAACGCGATTGAAAATATTAAAGAATACCGCTCGTTGATTCCCCGGCGAGGACGCCAGACCATCAGGCGGGCAACCGCGAGACTTCCCAAAGCTTTAAAGATACCGTAGCGCGCTGCGGAATGTCAACGCGAAGTTACACGAAACGCCGCACGAGTCCTGACCAAAAGGGTTACTCATACGCCAGCGCATCGATCGGATCTTTCTGCGCGGCCTTGTAGGCGGGATAGATCGCGCCGCAGGTTGCGCCGATAATGGCGATGAACATGGCCCGCAGGATCCAGAGCCGGCTCTGATCGATGTGCACCAGCGGCCAGCGATGCTGGATTCCTAGCCGCGCCGCCAGGCTGAATGCCACACCCACTGCGATGCCTGCCAGGGCTAAGACGATGGTTTCCCGCAGAATTACATTGATGATGTAAATCTTCGATGCTCCCAACGACTTCAGAATCCCGATCTCGCGCGTGCGCTCCATCACTGCGGTGTACATCGATTGAAAAATCACCAGGAAACCGATCACCAGGCTCACCCCAATCACAACTCCGATGAACGGTTTGAACCCCGGGAGATGGCTGGGAGTCATCATGCTGAGGTACTCTTCAGTCGATTCCACAACGTATTTTTCCATGCCAGGTTGGCGCTTTACTTCCTGCACCACAGACTCGGCGTTTGCGGGATTATCCAGCTTGACATAGAAAACCGACGCCTTGCCTTTCGCCCCCATCAAATCCTGCAGTGTATCGATGGGGACGAACTTGCGGGCGCCCCGTCCATTCTCCACAATGCCGGCGATGCGGAAGTCATGGTTGAGAATGTCCATGGTGTCGCCGACCTTCACGTGTTTTTGGCGGGCGATGTAATCATCGACAAGAGCGTCGTCCGGCCCCTGAAAAGGTCCGCCCTGGAGGTACTGAAACGGACCGCCGAGAGCCTGAAAGCTGGAAATATCGATGCCATCGATCACTTCCAGGCCGCCGCCGGTGGCAATCTGCCAGATGACCGGGCTCACCACTTTCACGTGCGGCAGGCGGCGCAAAACGTCCGCGACTTTTATGGGTACTGGAGCTCCGCTGATTCCAGCCAGAAATGACGAGCCGGGCGGTTGTACTATCACGTCGGCCCCAATGCCCGCGGTGCGAAATTTTTGATCGTTCATGATGCCGTAGCATAGACCGACGATCAGCAGGATCAGCGTAACCTCAAGCGCGATGGCAACGATGCTGATCAACGACCGGATAGGCCGGTGTACGAGATTGGCGACCACCATCTTATTCATCATGCTTGTTCACTATGCTTGTTCACTATGCTTGTTCACTATGCTTGTTCACTATGATTGGAACGCCGGCAAGCCCGGTTGAGCTACGGTTTGTTTCTTGTATCCGAAAGCGGGACGACCGCGCTCGACTGCGGTTGCGGTTTATCCAGATGCACCACGTCGGCGCCGGGCGGTTGTGCCAGGGCAAACTGTTCATCGCGCAACGGCTTGTTGATTTCCAGCTTCAGCAGATTGAGAGTGATGTCGTACTCTTCCTGCGGACGGGAAATCTCGATGCGTGAGGGGAAACTGGTGCCATCCCAATCCTTGTAATTGGCATAGCGGGCATCGGTTATCAGGTTGCCCTGCTTATCGTAAATAAACTGGCGATGCGGCAACAGATCGATGCGGCTGAAAACGATCTTGCGCGCTAATCTCCAACCCTCGTCATCTTTATCTTTGCGAATCACGACCAGTTCGTAATCTTCCTGTAGAACGCGATGCCCTTTGGCGTCGTGCAAGATCTCGTCGCCATTTTCCAGAACAGCGATTTCGGATTGAGGGTCGATGGGCTGAATCAGCAGCGCATTGAAGATATCCTGCGGTCGAATATTTTCCATGGGCTGGTCGGGGTTGGGCGCTTGCGCTTCATTGGTGCCGATAACGAAGCGGTTTTTCGGCGGAATCCACAGCTTGAACTCACGCCCGTCGCTGACCATGTCAAAGGCGGTGGTCCGCACGATTGGCAGCAATCCGATCATATGCAGCATGGAGGGTTTCCGCGCCAGCACATAGCCACGAATCTCTTTGTAATCGGTAACGTGGCCTTTCTTGGCGCCCCCAACCGAAGTATCGATGTCTACGGTGGCTTGCAAGGACTGAATCTTCTGCGCCTGCTGGTTGATGCTGTCAGTCAAGGCGGTTTGAGACGCTTCCTTGAGGGGGGCCTTGGAGTAAGTTTCTTCGACCGGCCGCGTGTGAAGGAGGCAACCCGCAGTGGGAAGGATTGCAGACAGCAAAGTCAAGACCCTAAGAGGCGCGCTAAATCTCATGAAGTATGGAATAACTCCTTGCAGCATTTGAGTATAACGCGGCGAAAAGGGTGCAAGAAGTCGTGGCTTCTACGGGAAAATAAGTGGAGT
Source organism: uncultured Acidobacteriaceae bacterium (assembly GCA_963817305.1). Lineage (GTDB taxonomy): Bacteria > Acidobacteriota > Terriglobia > Terriglobales > Acidobacteriaceae > Sulfotelmatobacter. The sequence goes on from CAWFOD010000004.1 coordinate 668,876, forward strand.
AGCGATCCTGGACGAGGCCCGGTCAGGATCCGAACCTGCCTGGTCAACGATCACGCAGGCTCCAACGCAGAGATTCACGAGGTCCGATCAACTACACTAAATCTATTGTGCGGAAAATTTTCTGGCTGGTTCTGGTTGCGGCGCTGGGGTTCGGGGGCTGGTTTGCATGGGCAGTGTATGCACCGACTGAACCTGCGGGGCAGAAATTTGTAATGCTGCGGCCAGGGTTCTCGACCCGGCGCATTGCCGGGGAATTGAAGGCAAATGGAATCATCCGCAACGAAGACGCATTCATTCTTTGGCACTATCTGCACCGCCGGCGTTCGTTGAAGGCGGGAGAGTATTTGTTTGATCAATCCCGGAATATTGTCGACGTCCACAAGCGACTGGTGCGCGGCGATGTGTATTTCCGCACAGTCGTAGTTCCTGAAGGGTTCACGATGTTCGACATTGCGCGGGCAATCGAAGGCGCCGGACTCGGATCGAGTGCGGATTTTCTGAAGGTTGCTCAGTCGGATACCGCTCTCATCAGCGACCTCGCGCCCGGGGCGCAATCTCTGGAGGGTTATCTTTTCCCAGACACTTATCAATTCAGCCGGATGATGACCATGAAGGAGATGGCGGCCGCTATGGTCAAACAATTTCGCCAGGTGGCCAGTCAGATCGGCTTGACCGAAGCATCGAAAGTCGCAACCGCGGAGAGCGGAGCGGGAAGCGCAACAGGTTCGCCGCATATTGAAGTTGAGGTCAACGGCAAGTTCGTGGATCCCAATCAAGACACTGACGCACTGGAGCGCACGGTGATCATGGCCTCGATCATCGAAAAGGAAACAGCCGTTGCGGACGAGCGGCCGCTGGTGGCAAGCGTCTACTACAACCGGCTGCAGAAGAGGATCGCGCTCGACGCGGACCCCAGCATTATTTATGCGGAGCTTTTAGCCGGGACTTACACCGGTGCGCTGCATCATGACGACATGAGCTTCAGCTCGCGCTACAACACTTATAAATATGTTGGGCTTCCCCCGGGCCCGATCGCGAATCCGGGCAAGAGCGCGCTGGAAGCGGCCATGCATCCCGCGCAATCCGACTACTATTATTTTGTCGCCGACGCACAAGGCCATCATCGATTTGCCCGCACCATCGAGGAACATAACAAGAACGTGGCCGCGTATCGGCGGGCCGTGTTAGGTCACTAGGAACCGGAAGCGGGGAGCCGGCGCTTTTCCATCCAGCCCTGCAGGATCAAAATTGCCGCCATTCGGTCGACGGCTTTAGCGCGCTTCTCGATTGATAAGTCAGTCTCGCGAAGAAGCCGATTCGCCTCAGCCGACGTGAGACGTTCGTCCCAGAGATGCACTGGCAGCCGGAATCTCTTGCGCAAGTCTTCGGCAAACAGCTGCATCTTGTCAGACTGGGTGCCTTCGGCGCCGCTCATGCGCAGGGGAAGCCCGACTACGATCTCGCTTACAGCGTATTGGCGGATCACCTGATCGAGGGCCGCGAGATCGCTGCGTTTATTGCGGCGCTGCAGAGTATCGAGACCCTGCGCAGTAATGCCGAGCGGGTCCGATATCGCGACCCCGATCCTTCGGGCGCCGACATCCAATCCGAGAATGCGACCGGGGGGCACCGGAGGCTTGGCACAGGCTGGCCCACCGGCATTGAGTTCGTGGTCAGGTCTGTCGTCGTCAGAGCTCACGAGGAGAATTATATCCGCCAGTCTTAATCGAAGCAGGGTGCCTCGTGCAGCGTGCTTGTTCGGCAGTTAAGCCTCGACGGAACAATAACTTACCGGCCGATCGCCGCAGCGCCTCGCATCCTGCAGGAAGGGGAGATCGATTTTGAACGGGAAGGCGCGGAAGAAGCTATCGAGTTTTAGCGACTTGCAGGCCTTAGATGAGGGCTGGATTCTTGCTTTTCGTCCCATTCCGGGATAATATGTTTACAGTAAGGTAACGTTCGCCCTCACTCGACCCTTTTCCTGCCCGGGTACCTTTTTATGAACGGTGATTTGAACTTCCACATCGGCGATAAGGTCGTTTACCCGAATCATGGAGTTGGCATAATCGAGCAGATCAGCAGCCGATCCATAGGCGCCACTGTGGAGAAATTCTATCTTCTCAACATTAAGGCAAGCAGCCTAAAGGTAATGGTGCCGTGCAATAACGTGGGCAGCGTGGGCATTCGGCGGGTGGTTCGCAACGGCGAGGTGCAGAAGATTCTCGATTTTCTGTCGGTTGCCGATGACCTGAGCACTGCCGACTGGAAAGACAGGTTCAAGGAAAATTCCGACAGGATGCGAACAGGCTCCTTGTTTGAGGTTGCGGGAGTCCTGAAAAGTCTGATCGCCCTGCATCAGGCCAAGCCCCTCTCCTTCCGCGAAAAAAAGATGCTGGAGCGCGCTCGCTACCTTCTGGTGAGCGAACTGGCCATGTCACGCAACTGTGAGGAAACGAAGATTGAAGAACTTCTAGCCCTTGCGTTGGCAAAGTGTAACCTGCGTTTTCCGGAAGCCTCAGAGTTTCAAGCCTGATGTTCGCCCCTCCCATCGACACAAGTCGGGGTCCTCGGGCGGCAAACCCACCCGCTGGCCTCCCTCTAAATTGTGATAAAAGTCACATTTCTTTGTAACGATGGTCACAAAACCGTAGTAGAATCCCGCGCAGATAGTCCTGTCTGGCCAAGACGCCGGGCAGGCGTGACGCATAATGTAAATTGCGCCACGATCTTTCCGTTCGGAGGTTTTTCTGGTATGGAAGATCGGGCCCCAGCAGTATCTCCTTCGGTTTCTGAGCAGTCTTCTTCCTCGTCCGCTCACATCGCGCATCATGAAGGCCGCGGTGCCTGGGTGCTAACCGCATACGGCATTTCTGGACTGGCTCTTTTCGGCGTTTTGGCTTATTTCTTTTCGGACTTCATCGCTCATTAACGATGCCCGGCGGTGCCGAACGGGCGTTCGCGTCCGCGGAACACGGTAGTAGTGTATTCGGAATTTTCAGATCCTCGACCTACGATGTTAGGTACTTCGAACGTGTTACAATGAGCGGCCTTAGAAGTTAACGCTTCGCAAAAGAACCCAGCGTTTCCCCACACTGAAGCACTGAGACCGAATAAAGAGATATCCTTGGTGGCCAAGAAACCCACGCCCGCTGGAACGCCGATCACCTACGCCGACGCCGGGGTAGACATCGACCGCGCCAACCGCACCAAGCAGCGCATCAAGTATCTGGCGCACAAGACCTTCACGCGAGGCGTGCTCAGCGAAATCGGTGGCTTCGGCGGCCTCTTCGCCATCGACAAGACGAAATATCTTGATCCCATACTGGTGTCGAGTGTGGATGGAGTGGGCACGAAACTGAAGATCGCCTTCGAAATGGGACTACATTCCACCGTGGGCGCCGACCTGGTGAACCACTGCGTGAACGACATCGCGGTGCAGGGCGCCTCACCTCTATTTTTCATGGACTACCTGGCAGCCGGAAGACTGGATCCCACTGTTGCCGAGCAAGTGGTGGAAGGTATTGCCGACGCCTGCAAGCACAATGGCTGCGCCCTGATCGGAGGCGAGACGGCCGAGATGCCCGGCTTTTATCCGGACGGCGAATACGATCTCGCTGGTTTCATCGTGGGTGTGGTAGAGCGCGAACGCATTATCACAGGCAAGGACGTGCAGATCGGGGACGTCGTGCTCGGCTTGCCCTCGAATGGCCTGCACACAAATGGATATTCGCTGGCCCGTAAGCTGCTGTTCGAAGTAGCGCACTATTCGCCCGATGACTATGTCAACGAGATCAAAAACAAAGTTGGCAACGAACTGATGCGCACGCACAAGAGTTACTGGCCGGCGTTGCGAAAGTTAATCGATGCGCAATGTGTTTCAGCGCTGGCTCACGTGACCGGAGGCGGCATCACGGAAAACCTGCCGCGAGTGCTGCCGCGAGGAACGGCGGCGCTGATCGAACTGGGTTCGTGGCCGGTGCTGCCTTTGTTCGAACATCTGCGCCAATTGGGCGACGTTCCGCAGGATGAAATGCTGCGCACGTTCAACATGGGCCTGGGCATGCTGATGGTGGTTCCTCTGGCGAAATTTAAGAAAGCCCAGAGCGTGCTGGATCGAGTGGGAGAAAAAGCCTATACGGTCGGACGCATCGTTAAGGGCGAGCGAAAAGTCTTGTATTCCTAGCCCCCGCCGACCCACCTTCGTTACCCTTCTCAGACAATAGGCGATTCAGATCTGGATTTTTTAACAGTCCTTTAATATTTGCCCCAGTCCTCCACTGAATCTTACAAAGGCATTTCAATTTCATTCCAGGGCGCGAGTCGGCGCAGGAAAGGATGACATTTATGCCGGGAAATTCTCGATCGGGAGCACTACTACCACGAACTGACATGACGTTTCGGAAAATGAACGGCGGGATGGCCGTCGTTTTGATCGCGTGCATCGCCGGATTATGGGGCGTTATCGGGTGCAACAAGAGTTCAGGGCCGGTGCATCCGGGAGGCAATAACTCAATCATCGGCGCAGGCAGCACATTTATCTATCCCATCATGACCCGTTGGATCAGCGCTTTTCAGGGGAGCCATCCTAACGTGCAAATTAACTATCAGTCAATTGGCAGCGGCGGCGGAATTCAGCAATTGAAAAAAGGGTTAATCGATTTCGGAGCAAGCGATGCGGCGCTCGACGACGAACAATTGAAGGAGATGCCTCCACTGTTGCAGATTCCTGAGAGCGCTGGGCCGGTCTGCATTACGTATAACCTGCCAGAGCTCAAAAGCCCTCTCAAGTTAAGCGCTGAAACATTGTCAGGGATTTTTCTAGGCAAGATTACGAGCTGGCAAGATCCGAAAATCAAGCAAGAGAACAAGGGCGTGAGTTTGCCCAACCATGCGATTCTGGTATCGCATCGCTCAGATGGCAGCGGAACTACGAATATTTTCACTACCTACCTGGCGGCTGTGAGTCCCGAATGGGAGAAGAGCGTTGGCAAGGGAATCTCAGTGAAATGGCCGGTTGGAGTTGGAGGAAAGGGCAGCGAGGGGGTGACCGGAGTTGTGCGGCAAGCTGCTGGATCGATCGGCTACGTGGAGCTTAGTTATGCGAAGGACAATAATCTGCCGGTAGCGATGATTCGCAACCAGGCAGGAAATTGGGAACAACCGACGGCCGCGGGAACCACAGCCGCGATCGATGCTTTTCGCAACGAGCTCGCCTCCGATGTACGCACGGCGATCGTTAATCCGCCAGCCTCGGCGAAAGACGCTTATCCGATTTCTGGACTTACTTATCTATTAGTACCAAAAGATGGCCAGGACGAAGGCAAGCGACAAATGGTCAAGGAGTTCATCGAATATGTGATCACCGAGGGGCAAGCTTCGGCTGACAGTCTCTATTATGCGAAGCTGCCGTCGGGCCTTGCGGACCAGGATCAGAAGTTGCTTGGCGACATGATGGCCGGCGGAAAGCCGATTCCCGGAGCGAGCATGGCGAACTCCAGCCAGCACTAGTGGTGGATTATGATGGGTTCGCTAAAAGCCGAGAGCTCACAGCGAACCTATTATGAAATCTCTGGGCATTCTCCTCTCCGGACGCGGCTCGAACTTTGTGGCCATCGCAGAGAGTATTGACGCGGGCCGCATTGCGGACGCGCGAATCAGCGTCGTCATCTCGAACAAAGCGGACGCGCCCGGGATCGCCGCTAGCGCGCCAGCGCGGCTTGGAAGCTCTGGTAATTCCGTCGAAAGGCAGGCCGCGCGGAGAACACGACCGCGAGGTTGTTGGCGCGTTGAAGCAGCACAGTGTAGATTTGATCTGTCTTGCGGGATATATGCGCCTGCTCTCGCCGTGGTTTGTACAGCAATTTCCGCGCAAGATTCTCAATATCCATCCCTCGCTCCTGCCGGCATTTCCCGGACTCGAGGCGCAGGAGCAGGCATTCACTTACGGCGTAAAAGTTTCCGGCTGCACGGTGCATTTTGTCGACGAGGAACTGGATCATGGGCCCATCATCGTGCAAAAGACAGTTTCGGTCCTTGACAGTGATGACGAGCATACGCTGACTGCTCGAATTCTTGAGCAGGAGCATATCGCCTACTCTGAGGCAATTAATATTGTTCTGGGTGGGAAGTTCAAAATCACCGGCCGCAGATTGAAAAGGGAGAGCTCAGCACTCTAACTTTCTTTCTCTCGCGAAAACTAACGCGAACGGCCGCCCGGCCGTCATCGACCGAAGCAAGGCGCTGCCGGCAAAACCTGGCATGCTTCGCACGCCGGACAGCCGAGGGCGGCTGTCCCCACATTAGGTGCTTCGGGGATGAGAGGGAATTCTTTTCGCCATCCTTACGATCGGCAGCGACTGTCCATTTCCGAGGGAGACCGATTGATTCTCGACCGCTTCATATCCCTTGGCTCGGTAGAAAGCTACTCCGCTTAACGTTGCACCCATCTCCAGCCGGGTGAATCCTGCTTCTCGCGCGGCATTTTCGCAGGCTTCGAGAATCATGCCGCCGATGCCGCGCCGGGCCCATCGCGGATGCACAAAGAACGCTCGAATCTTCGCCGCGTCACGAGCTGCGTCAAGCATTGAGTCTTCGCGACCGGCGTATTGGTCGCCGCCGTAGAGGGTATTGCGCTTACTCCATCCACCGCAGCCGACGATCTCCGTGTTTTGTGAATCAGAAACCGCGACAACGAAATACGTGCCATCCGCTATGAGTTGGCTATCCACGCCATACACGGACTGCAGCGCACCCTCGATTTGCTCGGGGGAATAGTCATCCGCCTGCAGACCGCGGACGGAGGCTTCAATCAATTCGCGCAAACGGGGAATATCGGTGGCGACGGCTTTTCGTATTTGGATTTTCTGTGTCACAAGCCTGATCTGGAGAGTTAATTCTAACTTCCGCCATTCTGCATTCGACATTTCTTTATAATGACCTTTCTCATGCCAACTTTCGCGCCGGTCGAAGAACAACTCACTTATCTGAAGAAGGGCTCCGCGGAGATTATTCGCGAGTCTGACCTGCGCGCGAAGCTGGAGAAGTCGCGCGCCTCGGGCAAACCGTTGCGCGTCAAGCTCGGCATGGACCCGACCGCTCCTGATTTGCATCTGGGGCACACCGTAGTTCTGCGCAAGCTGAAACATTTTCAGGATCTGGGCCACACTGCGATTTTTCTGATTGGCGATTTTACTGGCATGATCGGCGACCCCACTGGGCGTTCCGTCACGCGACCGCCGCTGACTCGCGAACAGATCGAGGAAAATGCTGAGACATATAAGGCGCAGGTCTTCAAGATTCTCGACCCGCAGAAGACTGTGATCGATTTCAACCGCCGCTGGATGGGCCAGTTCAGCTCTGATGATTTCGTTCGTTTGATGGCGAAGTACACGGTTTCGCAATTGCTGGAGCGGGAGGATTTTCACAAAAGATTCAAAGAAGAGAAACCGATCTCAGTGCACGAATTGCTCTATCCGCTGGTGCAGGGATATGACTCGGTCGCGCTCGAGGCCGATGTGGAACTGGGCGGGACGGACCAGAAATTTAATCTGCTGGTGGGGAGAGAGCTGCAACGAGCGTATGGTCAGGAATCGCAAGTGGTGCTGACGACGCCTATTCTCGAAGGGCTCGACGGCGTGCAGAAAATGTCGAAGTCACTGGGGAATGCGATTGGCATTCACGAGGCGCCGCTGGAGATGTACGGCAAAATCATGAGCATTTCCGACGAGATGATGTGGAGATATTACGAGTTGCTCACAGATGTACAGGTCGCGGACATCGAGAAGATGAAGCGCGAGGCGCATCCGATGCAGGCGAAGAAAGATTTGGCCCGGAGGATCGTAGCTGATTTTCATTCGGCGGAGGCGGCGGCGAAGGCGGCGGAGAACTGGGCGCGGCAGTTTCAGAAGAACGAAGTGCCGGAAGAGCTAGAGAGGATTGACGTCCGCTTAGTCGATGTCGAGGTGGATACCGATGGTCGACACCATGGGGCTACAGTTTGCATTGCTCAAGGCGTGAATCCCGGCAGGAGGCACGTCGTACGCATCGACAAGCTGATTCGGAACGCAGCACTTGCTAATTCCAACAACGAAGCCGGAGGAAGGCTGAGAGCCGGCGCGGTTTCCATCGATGGCGAGACAGTCGGCGAGAGCAACTTCATTGCTGAAATCCCCTTGGATCACTGGATCGTCCTACGCGTCGGTCGACGGATCAAGAAGGTGCGGCTAATCGGCCCGGCTGGCGGGCAGTAGTAGAAGAGCACATGTGGAGACAGCAGCCATCGGCTCTTGGCGAGCACAGCCGCCGCTTGGGAGCTTGGCGAATCAGTCACTTTGGAAGCAAGAGCTGAGCATCAGCGGAGACGCGATCGTCTGGAAGAAATCCGGGCCATTCTTGAAAAGCTGCAGAAACCTGCAAGGCAAAAGGGACAAGTCTCGTCCAGAGGAACTTGAACCCGGGAAAAACCATCAAGACGAATTGAGAGAAATCCCGGAATAAAATCTCTGCCAAACAATCGTGTCAGAAGGTCAGGATTTTCTTCAATCCCTTCTTCTTCTTTTTCTTGCTGCTGGAAATATCTTTGTCAGTGGCGAGACTGGAGCTAGCGGAATCCGCACTCGCAGTTTGAGAAGTGCCTGCCTGGCCCGATTGGATCTCGTTAACCTGGACTGGTGGAGCAACAGGTTGATTGGTAGCCGCGGCAGTTTGCGCGCCGGGAGTTGGGGTTAATTCATTGGGATCGGGCGGCCCACTGGGTTTCAATTCGTTGGCCGGCGCAGTGGGCTTGAGCTCGTTAGGATCGGCAGCGGTGTTTGAGCGGGCAAAAGGATCGGTGCTGGCAGGGGGTGGCGTATCGGATCGCGGAGCCGGCTGATTCGCGCCGGGAGTTCCGGTGCCGACCGCTTCCACGCTCACGCTGTGGTCGCCGGTGGGCAGACCCATGGCTTCGCGAGTGGTTCGGATGGTCTCCTGATTGGCCGCGACCGGAGTGGGATCAACCAAAGTAGGATCTCCCACCTTTGCCGCCATATCTACGTCAGGACCTTTCTTTACCACGCTCATCAAGCGGGTGAGAGTGGTGCTTTCGCGGCGGCTTTCGTCTTCCCTGCGGTTCTGGGCCAGCGCCGCCTTTGTGGGTCGCGGGACTGGCTGATGTAAAGCGACGAGCCGCTTCCTGGCGTCATCGCTTCGATCCATGACCGGATAGCGGGTGATGATCTGCGAATAGGCTCCGGCCGCCTGCTTGGTGAGTTCCTCGATCATGTTCGCCTTGATTTGCTCACCGACGCAGCCGGGTGTAGGGCTGGTCTTGACGCAGGTGGGGCGCAGGCGCAGTTGAGCGATTTGGCCTTCGTAGTCCTGTCCGAGGATAAAAAGCGCTTCGTCGGCCCGGCTGTATAAAGGATATTTTTCGACCAGCGACTTCAGGCGGGCGATGGAGGCAGGATAGGACATGCGCAGGTAATAAAATTTTCCAATCTCAAACTCTCGCTCGGCAAGGACTTCCTGCACTTCCAGCAGGCGTTCTTTGCCTTCTTTTACCAATTTGGGGTTGTCCGGGTACTGCATGATCAGGTTGCGGTATTCATCCTCCGCGCGCTTGGCGTGGGTGAAGTCGCGGTCGGCTTTCTCCATCTGCTGGTATTGGATATTGGCGATCTTCAGCTGCGCTTCGGCAGCTTCCGGCATGTTGGGAAAGAAAGTCTCAAAGTCGCGATATTCCTGCTCAGCCTGCGCCAACGATGCGGTTCCACCCTCGGCATACCAGGAATCGCCGACCGCCAGTTTGGCGCGGGCAATGTATTCGGAATCGGGGTAAGTATTGATCAAGGTCTGCAGGGTCATGCGAGCTACGTCGAAGCGATTGTGCTTCATTGCGTCCATGGCGCGGTCGAACAGCACTTTATCCGGCTGCTTCGAACCGACGTTGGCCAGCGGGTTCACGGATTTTTTATTCGTGCACGCGGACGTAATGATCAGCAGAATGCCCAATACTGCGGTGATGGAAACTCGACGTGACATAAGACCTCGGATCAAGGATTGCCAATTTTCGATTTCCAATTGCCGATTGGAAAACTTCGCAATCGAAAATTGGCGATCGGCAATAGGAAGTTACTTAGACCTTCAGCAGCATGGCTTCGTTCGCTGCCTTGAGCAAAGCTTCTGCGTTCTTTGTTGGATCGCCGCTGCCGAACACGGCGTTGCCCGCCACCAGAATTTCTCCACCCGCTCGCACCACGTCGGCTACCGTGTCGTGAGCCACGCCGCCATCTACTTCGATGCGGTAGGCCAGGCCGCGTTGGTTGCGGATCTCAGTTAGCTGGCGCATTTTGTGCAACGAGCCGGGAATAAACTTTTGCCCGCCGAAGCCGGGGTTGACCGACATTACCAGCACATAATCCACGATGTCGAACACTTCAACCAGCGTATCCACCGGAGTAGCCGGATTAATCACGACGCCGGCCAGACAATTATGGCTCTTAATCAGATGCAGCGTGCGATTCAAGTGGCGGCAAGCTTCCTGGTGCACCGAAATCCAATCCGCGCCAGCCTCGGCAAAGACCGGAATGAATTCATCCGGATTCTCGATCATTAAATGGCAATCGAGCGGGAGCTTCGTAACCCGGCGCAGCGATTTTACTACCGGGGGGCCGATCGTCAGGTTCGGGACGAAATGGCCGTCCATGATATCGACATGGATGGCGCTGGCTCCGCCTTCGCCGGCGGCGCGCACCTGCTCGCCAAGACGGGCGAAATCCGCCGCAAGAATCGAAGGTGCTAGTTCAATCAAACCTGGGCTCTCAGAAATTACAACTGGATGCTTTGGCCGATTTTATCACGCGAAGACGGTCAATTTGGCTAAAGAATGCAGGCTCTGGCTGTGCGCAGCGGGGTCGACTTGGGGAATCGCAAACTGCAAGAGCAACTGACGTGGACCGCCGCCATCGCATGTTACCCTCGTCATTCGTGGCCGTCACACCTCAACTCACGACCGCTGTTTACGGCATGGCTGCGGTGCTGGCATGGGGGACGAGCGATTTTCTCGGCGGTTACGCAGCGCGCCGAGCCAATGCTTTTTTGTTCACGACGGTGGTGAACCTCGGCGGGCTGGTTTTGGTTGGGACGCTGGCGTCGTCGACTCATGCACAATTTCCTTCGGGACGGAGCGTGCTTTGGGTTTTGGCGGGCGGGGCCTGTGGGGGTGGCGCGCTGGCAATTTTCTATCGCGCGCTTTCCACCGGAAGAATGGGGTTGACTGCGCCCGTGGCCGCGGTGCTGAGTGCCGCGATTCCAACTGTTTTTGGGATGTTCACGGAAGGACTACCGGGGCGAATTCCGATGGTCGGATTTTTTCTGGCCGCGGTTGGGCTGTGGCTGATCACGCGGGCTGAGGACGGCAAAACTCCAGAAGGGATAGGGCTTGCGTTGCTGGCAGGCACGGGCTTTGCCGGATTCTATTTGTGCGTGCGGCAGGCTGGGGACGGATCGGCATTCTGGATTGCCACGTTTACCCGGGCCGGAGGCTTGCTGATTACAGGCGCCATCGTGCTGCGGCAAAGAAATTTCAGCGACATTACTGCAGCCGGGGTGCGTTGGGGAATAGTCACGGGCTGCGTCGACTCGATCGGTACGATCTTTTTCGTCCGGGCCAGTCAGACGGGGCGGTTAGACGAGGCGGTTGTTATTTCTTCTCTATATCCCGCGATTACCGTGCTGCTGGCGCGCATGTTTCTGAAGGAGCATTTCACGCGCTGGAGGTTTGTGGGGCTGTTGGCGGCGCTGGCAGCGGTGCCGATGATTGCGGCTGGATAAAGAAGGGCTGTGCTTTTTTGTGTCATGTTCCGGAATATGGAATGCATTGATATACCTAGAATTAATAGGTATAATTTCACTGTATTCCATATTCTGGAATATGGAATGAGTATGCCGCTCCATTCTCAGGATGTCGTCGTGCTATTAAAACTGCTCGCCAACCGCGATGGGAGCAAACGCTGGACCTATGCCGACCTGGGCAAGGATTTGTTTATGAGCCCATCGCAGGTGTTTCGCTCGGTTAGCCGCGCCGAAGCCGCTCGTCTATTGAGTGCTCCCACGGTTCCTCCTCCGCCAGGATTGGAAGAGGAATCCGCGCGAGTCTGGCTTTGGCCAAATAATAACAATCTGAAGGAGTTCCTTATCCACGGTGTAAAGTACGCCTTTCCTGTGGAGCGTGGTGGCCCTACTCGCGGAATTCCCACTGCCGAAGCCGCCGCTCCGCTCAATCGACATTTTCCCCAAGACTTTCCCCTGCCTCCTGTGTGGCCACACGCAGCAGGGCCGTTTCGCGGCATTGCGTTTTCCCCACTTTACAAGAACGTTCCGCAGGCTGCGTTACACGATCCGAAGCTTTACGAACTACTAGCCTTGGTGGACGCAATTCGCGAGGGGCGAGCGCGCGAACGCGAAATCGCCATTCGCGAACTGACCGCAAGAATCGACTCGCAGTGAACCTGCCTCAAGCAAACCCGAATCTGGCGCTCCTGGTTGCAGCGGCCGAGAAGCTGAAACCCCTCTTGGGCGAAATCGCATTCGTCGGTGGCTGCGTGACCGGATTGCTTCTCACCGATCCTGCCGCCTCGCCCGTTCGATCGACGCTTGACGTGGACGCAATTGTTGCAGCGAGCTCCTACGCAGATTTCACAGTCCTTGAGGGTCGTCTGCGCGAGCTCGGTTTCCACCAACCTCATTCTGAGGGGACTCCGATTTGTCGTTGGGTGAGTGGAGATCTGATTCTTGACTTGATGCCAACTGACATTTCCGTTCTCGGTTTCACGAACCGTTGGTATCGTCCTGCCTTGGAAAATTCCCTGATTCGCGCGATCGGTCAACTCGAAGTCCGTGTTATTACGGCGCCTTATTTTCTCGGCACTAAGTTAGAAGCCTTTCACGGACGAGGCAAGAACGACTTTCGCATGAGCCACGATCTGGAGGACATTGTGACCGTCATCGATGGACGAGCCGAATTGGTGGACGAAGTTCGTGATTCTCCAGTGGACCTGCGGAAGTATCTAAGCGATGCCTTCCGGGAGTTATTATCCAATCGCAACTTCGTCGAAGCCCTTCCAGGCCATCTGTTACCGGATTTAGCTAGCCAGCAGCGGGTTAGCCTGGTTGTTGAGCGCATGAAAAAATTGGGTCTCGAAGGATAGCAAATGGCTCTTATCGAAATCCGCAATCTGACGAAAATATATTCGCAGGGCGAATCTGCGCTGGGAGGAAAACGCAGAGGCGGCGAGGTGCGCGCGGTTGACGATGTGTCGCTCGATATCGAGGCGGGCGAAACGCTGGGACTGGTGGGCGAATCCGGGTCGGGCAAGAGCACGCTGGGTAGATTGATCCTGCGTTTGATCGAGCCGACTTCCGGAAGCATTCGATTTGCGGGCCGTGATTTACTGAGCGCCAGCCATGGCGAGATGAGAAAGCTGCGCCGTGATATGCAGATTATCTTTCAGGATCCTTTTGCGTCGCTCGATCCGCGATTCCGGGTTGAGGAGATCATCGCTGAGCCGCTGCGCATTCATGGCTATGGGCGCGAGCCTGGGCAGAATCACGGAAGTGTTAAAGTTGGAGTTCGCGGGCGCGTGATCGAATTGCTTCGCGCCGTGGGACTGGATGAATCGATTCTGCGGCGGTTTCCCCACGAATTCAGCGGGGGACAGCGGCAGCGGATCGGGATTGCCCGGGCACTGGCGGTGCGGCCGAAATTTATTGTTGCCGACGAGCCCGTCTCTGCCCTCGACGTCAGTGTGGGGGCACAGATTGTTAATCTACTGGCGCAATTGCAACGCGAATTCAGGCTGACCTATCTATTTATCTCGCACTCCATGCCGGTGGAGCGTTACCTCTCGACGCGCATTGCTGTGATGTACCGTGGCAAGATTGTAGAAGTCGGTGCGACCGAACAAATCACGGAACGGCCGCAGCATCCTTATACTCGCAGCCTGCTGGAGGCCACGCCGGAAATATTGATCTAACCTTATAAGTCCATGCCGCACGTTCCCCGCAGCCGCACTCGTGTCCTTCTTGAATTGATCCTCGGCTACGGAGTGATCATCGGAATCATCTGGTCGCCGGAGCACTTGCAGCGCATACTCTCGCCGGTTGCCCTGGTGCTGACTTTGTGGCTGGTGCTGGCGCGGCGGCCCAGCCGCGATGAACTCGGCTTAGGCTGGCGCGGCTTTATCGCCTCAGCATGGATCTTGCCTGCGGCGGTGGCGCTTGCGGCAGTCAGCATTTTTGCCGCAGCGAAGGTTGGCACGTTACATGAACTCTACAAGGGCGATTTCGTGCACATTTCTGGTTATGTGCTATGGACCATTTACCAGCAGTTTCTTTTGCAGGATTTTGTGATGGACCGCTTGCTCGGAATAGTTGGCAGCGGAAATACCGGGGTGATCATTGCCGGGGTGCTTTTTGCGGCGGCCCACCTGCCGAATCTCACGCTCACTGCGGCTACGCTGGTGTGGGGCATCGTCTCGTGCGTGCTTTTTCGGCGCTATCGGAATCTGTGGGCGCTCGGCTTAGCCCAAGGACTGCTGGGGCTCTGCTTCGCGGTTTGCGTGCCCGACGTGTTGCATCATCATTTGCGCGTGGGACTGGGATATTTGCGCTATCACTGAGGTTGGCGTTGGGCGAATAAGATTATTTGTTCGGAAGCGGAGCACCAGCAATCGTCTGATTAATCTCCGATGCCGTACTTTGCCGCCAGGAAACTTTGCAGCTTTCGGGGCGCGACCTGTGCCACTTCCTGCCAGGTTGCGATTCTGAGTTTAGTGCGCAGTTCGGCGGGGCTCACGCACATCATGACGGAATACCATGCCTCTTTAAGGTCTGGACGGCGGGCGTCGATCAGGACGCAGAATGAACATTGCAGGGCGTAGGCGGCGAGCACATTTCTGAGCAGCTGATAGCAAAGGTAGTGTGTAGGGGATTGTGGCAGTTGATGGAAATCGAACACATCCCGGAAATCCCGATAGCCGTGGAGAACTTCTTTTCGGGCCGTTTGAAAATCATTCTCGGTGAGTTTGGATTCGATCAACAGGTTGCCCCACCGAAGATCAACTTCCGTACGATCCAATTTACCGTTCAGCAGAGGCACGCGGGCTTTGTATCCGAAGGAAGCGTGGGCTTGCGGTTCAGCCGTAAATAGAGCGGCAACCTTGCGGCTCCGCAGTGCGCCAGGGTAACAGAAGACATTCATGAGCAGAGCGTCTGAACTGGTGCAGGCATCGAGTTCCATCCAGCGTCCGCGCACGGTGTGCGGGAGGCAGCGGTGGCCCTGAGTGTGAACCTTGGCCAGGCGACTTTTCCACGCGGGATTCGTGAGGATGGCCTTGTAGCTTTCGGGCAGAAAGTTTCCGTGCCGTAAGTCATCTTCGTAGGGAGCAAAGCACGCGATGGGAAGCGCGCCGTAGCTAAGAGAATGTGGCACCTGTTGTGATGCGGCGTATTTTTCAGCGCGAACAGCGACGTGGCGGCGAAGGTCGGCGGCAAAATTCATGCAGGATTTCCGCATACAGTATAGCGAACAAAAGGAGAAATCATCCGTGCATCAGGATAATGTATGCGGCCACGCGGCGAAGTGCCGACCCTTCTATCGGAAAAATTTCTGCGGCTAAGGCTTTTTCCTGACTTGAATCGGGACTCGCCTTCTGCTACAAAGATTTTAATGTCGTGCTTGAGCAGGCTGCCCGTAGTTCCCACGAAGTGAGTGCCAGCTTCTGGTGACGGTATCGGGTCTTGCAAACCGGGGCGTTCCCGCTCGCGATAGCGGGAGTGGAAAAATTTGTTGTTCGACCAGGGCCTCGAGATTCGATACTGAACGGCACTCGCCGGCGGTATACATCGAACCTCCTTTTAATTCAGCAGGAGTTTCTGGTGGCTTTGCATCGCAGCTTTCGCACTGATCAAGCTGGGCACAAGCATTTTTCTGCGCTGCATGAACGTCTTCTCGCAGCCGCAGTTTCTCCTGATTTGTTCCACGCACAAGTTGTTCACTCCACCCGAGTCCGCATTCTCTCAGCAAAATTCAAAACACCGCATCTGCCGGAGGAAAGATAATGGCTACCAATCTCGTGCAAATCGACAGTGACCAGGAAATCAAACAGCGCCTGGAGGCGGAACGCGCCCGGCTACGCAAGATCGCTGGTTTGGACCAGCCCACACATTTTCATCGCCCGGTGGAGCGGGCGTTCAAGGCTGAGGAGCGGGATCGGGTGACGATTCTGTTTGGCGGCTTCACGTGGAAGCACGAAGATTTGATCCGCGCCGTGTTTCAGGGCTGCGGCTATCGCTGCGAGAAACTGCCTGTACCGAATGTCGCGGCGTTTCAAACTGGTAAGGAGTTCGGAAACAACGGGCAGTGCAATCCTACTTACTTCACGGTGGGCAATCTGGTTCAGTATTTGCAGTTTCTGGAGAAGGAAGGTTTGTCGCGCGACAAGATTTTGAATAACTACGTTTTCTTTACGGCCGGCTCCTGCGGCCCTTGCCGCTTCGGCATGTACGAGGCCGAGTATCGCTTTGCATTGAAAAACGCAGGCTTCGACGGTTTCCGCGTGCTGCTGTTCAAAGATAGCGATGGAATTAAAGCAGCCTCCGGCGAGCCTGGACTGAAATTCACCATCGACTTCGGATTCGGGATGCTGAATGCCATGCATCTCGGGGACGTGATCAACGACATGATTTATCAGATCCGGCCATTCGAGGTGACGAAGGGCGAGACCGATCGCGTGTTCCGCGAGATGGTCGACGGCCTGTGCGAAGACCTGAGAAATCGTGACTCTTTTGAGATTGAGGAGCGTGCGCCGAATTGGCTCAAGCCGAAATTCAAGAGCAGCAAGGTTCTGAGAAATACTGCGAACGTGTTTGGAAAAATGCACGAGCACATGTGGGGCAAGGATTATCTCAATGCCTTGCATACGGCGCGGGAGCGGGTGAATCGCATTGAAGTCGACCGCACGAAGGTGAAGCCGGTGGTAAAGATCACGGGCGAATTCTGGGCACAGATTACGGAAGGCGACGGCAACTTCCACATGTTCGATTTTCTGGAGCGCGAAGGGGCGCAGGTGATTGTGGAACCAATAGCAACCTGGGTCGCTTACCTGATGTATCAGGCGAAGGCGCATGCGATTGCGAAGTGGCCAGTGAACCGTCCACATCGCAAACGGAGTGGTATGAGCTGAAAAAGAATTTCGCGAACTACATCGGGTTACACAAGAAGCTGTGGGGGATTGGCTTCGGCGAACGCGCCTGGAAATATTTTTATCACCGGACAATCAAGAACATGGGTGGGATTACACACCATCTGGTGCCGCAAACAGAGTTGGCGGAAATGGCCCATCCTTTCTACAACCAGTTTGCGCGCGGAGGTGAGGGACATCTTGAAGTTGGAAAGAATGTTTATTACACCGTGCATAAGCTCTGCCACATGGTGCTGGCGCTGAAGCCGTTTGGCTGTATGCCATCGTCGCAGTCAGATGGAGTGCAATCGGCGGTCGTCAATAAATTTAAGGACATGATCTTTTTGCCGATTGAAACTTCGGGCGAGGGCGAAGTGAACGCACACAGCCGGGTGCAGATGGCGCTAGGTGAGGCCAAGGTGAAGGCCAAGACCGAATTCGATCAGTGCTTGAAGTCGACGGGAAAGAGTCTGGAAGAAATTCGGGAGTATATCGCCGAACATCCAGAGCTGCGGCGGCCTTTCTACCACGTGCCGCATCGCGAGGGCGTCGCTGGAACCGCGGCCCAATTTATTTTGCATGTGAGCGATCGCATGGATAAGACCACGCTGTGGCAGAAGCGCTCGCGAGTTCCGGGGATTGCGGTACCGAATGCCGCTTAAAAACTGCGACCGCCGTCTCGGTTGTGATTCTTTGTGAGCGGGATGGCGGTCAGATTGACTAAGAACGCTTCTTCAGCCCTGGCCAGTATCGGAGAGACGATGCACGATCATCTGCACGACAAGCCTAAAGCGCAACTCCTGCAAATAGCTCCTTTGCCTCCACAACGACCGCATGATCATCACACCGAGTTTATGGTAGGGCTCGATGTGGGCTCGACCACGGTGAAGGCAACGGTGGTGGATGCGGCGACGGACAAAGTTCTGTGGCAGGACTACCAGCGGCACGAGACCAAGCAGCCGGAGAAGTCGCTGGAGTTTTTGCGGCGCATGGAAAAAGAAGTCGGCATCAACCGTCACAACACACGCATGTTCATGACCGGATCTGGAGGCGGCGCGATTGCCGATCAGATCGGCGCCAAGTTCGTGCAGGAAGTTACGGCGGTTTCGCTCGCTGTGGAGAAGATGCATCCTGAAGTGTATTCGGTGATTGAACTCGGCGGTCAGGACGCGAAGATCATCGTCTTCAAAGATGATGAGGAGACGGGCCGCAAGAAAAAAATTCCGTCGATGAACGATAAGTGCGCCGGCGGTACCGGGGCGGTGATCGACAAGATTAATGCGAAATTGAAGATTCCAGTGGCGGAGCTGGCGCTGCAGGGCTATCACGGAATCAAGTTGCACAAGGTCGCGGGAAAGTGCGGCGTGTTTGCCGAGACTGACATTAACAGTCTGCAGAAAGTCGGCACGCCACCTGATGAGCTGATGGCGTCGTTGTTTGAAGCAATCGTCCTGCAGAATTTGAGCGTGCTCACCCGGGGCCACACGTTGCGGCCGCACGTTCTGCTCCTGGGTGGTCCGAATAGTTTTATTAAAGGTATGCGGGAGGCGTGGCAGGCGAATATTCCACGCATGTGGCAGGAGCGCAAGGTCGCGATTCCTGACGGCGCGAAGCCGGAGGACCTGATTAAGGTTCCTCAGAACGCGCAGTACTTCGCCGCCATGGGCGCTATTGAGTTTGGCAAGAGCGAAGAAGACTGTGTGGGCTGCTACCAGGGATACGAAAAGCTGGTGCACTACATCGATTACGGACGCCAGGAAGAGAAGGCTAAATCAGGCGCCAAAGGCTTGACCACGACGGATACGGAACTCGACGAGTTCAAGGTTTCGTATCGTCGTAAGAAGTTCACGCCAGTGGCATTCAATACGAATCAGACAGTTGCAGGATTCATCGGCATCGACGGGGGATCGACTTCGACCAAAGCGGTGTTGATCGACGAAAAAGGCGACATACTTTGCAAGGCCTACCAACTCTCGAACGGGAATCCGATCCAGGACACGATTGAGATGTTCGAGAACCTGCGCGGCCAGGTGGAAGCGCAGAAGGCGAAGCTGGAAGTTCTAGGAGTAGCCACCACCGGCTACGCGAAAGATATTCTGAAAGACGTTCTGCACGCGGATGTGGCGCTGGTGGAAACCGTGGCTCACACGGAATCCGCGCTGAAATTTTATGAAGATCCGCATGTGATCGTCGACGTGGGCGGCCAGGATATCAAGATCATTATTCTGCACAAGGGCCGCGTGAAAGATTTCAAGCTCAATACGCAATGTTCGGCGGGTAACGGATATTTTCTGCAATCAACCGCAGAAGGATTTGGATTGGGGGTTGAGCAATATGCCGATCTAGCTTTCTCGGCGAAATCGATGCCGGTTTTCGGTTACGGCTGCGCCGTGTTTATGCAATCGGACATTGTGAATTTCCAGCGGCAGGGCTGGCGGGCGGAGGAAATTCTTGCGGGGTTGGCGGCGGTGCTTCCCAAGAATGTATTTCTTTATGTGGCCAGCATTCCCAATCTCGCGGCTCTGGGAACGCGTTTCGTTCTACAAGGTGGAACGCAGAATAATATGGCGGTCGTGAAGGCGGAAGTCGATTTCATACAGAACAGTTTCCGGGCGGCCGGGAAGAAACCGGAGATTATTGTGCATGAGTTCTGCGGGGAATCGGGAGCGATCGGCGCAGCGGTTGAGTCTCTGCGCCTGTGGCGCAACGGGTTGCAGACGTCGTTCGTAGGATTAGAGGCGGTTCGCAAGATTCAATACCGCACCACGCGCAACGAGGCTACACGTTGCAATTTCTGCAAGAACAATTGCCTGCGAACATTCATTGATATTCGGACTGCGCCGAAAGATGATCTCGCTTTCGTGCCGATTCAGAAGGTCACCAAGGTTCCGCTCATGCACGGCGAGCAGCGCCTGATTATCGCGACCTGCGAAAAAGGTTTGGTCGAAGACGTTAACGACATGAAAGACATCAAGGCGGGGATCGATGAGATTAAGGATAAGTATCCTAACTTCGTCGATTTCGCCGCTCATGAAGTTTTTCGTCCGGTGAATGCGAAGAGCGTGGCTGATCCGATTCCGGTGACGACTTTCTGGAAGAAGACCGGCAAAGAGCGCATTCCGTTGATGGAGAGCCGCAAAAAGATTCGCGTGGGTATTCCGCGTGTGCTGAATATTTACACTTACGCGCCGCTGTTCAACGGATATCTCGAAAGCCTGGGCGTGCAGCCGGAAAACATTATTTATTCCGATTACACGAGTTCAGATCTCTATCGCGCAGGAGCGAGTCGTGGCGCGATCGATCCTTGCTTCCCGGCGAAGATTGGTATCTCGCACGTTTACAACCTGATCCAGGAAAAGCACCGCAAGAAGCCGCTGAATGTGATTTTCTTCCCCATGTACGACGTGCTCTCTTCTCCGCTGGTGAAAATTGTTGGTGCGAACGCGTGCCCCACCGTTACTGCGACGCCGGAAACCGTGAAGGCCGCATTTACCAAAGAGAACGACGTCTTTGCTGAAAACAATGTGAAGTATCTGGATCCAGTGCTCAACTTTGCTGACCGCAAATTGTTTGCTCACCAAATGTTGCAAGCATGGCAACCGATTCTCGGCTTATCGCAGGAAGAGAACGATCGTGCGGTTGAGGTTGGTTATAAAGCGCTGGAAGATTATGAGGCCAGCATTCGACGGCGCGCGCGCCAGGTTCTGGATCAGTTGGAACGTGAAGATCGCATCGGCATTGTGATGCTGGGACGGCCGTATCATCATGATCCGGGACTGAATCACGAAATCATGGAGGAGTTCCAGAAGCTTGGGTATCCCATTTTTTCGCAGAACACGCTGCCGCTGGATGAAGACATGCTGGAGCGATTGTTCGGAGAAGAAGTTCGCGCGGGGGTGATCAGTCATCCGCTTGATATCACAGATGCGTGGAAGAATTCGTACTCGTGCAGCACGAACCACAAGGTATGGGCAGCGAAATTCACGGCGCGGCATCCGAATCTTGTGGCGCTGGAGATTTCCAGTTTCAAGTGCGGCCACGATGCGCCGATTTATGGCGTGATAGAGGGCATTATCGAGCAGTCGGGCACTCCGTATTTTTGCTTCAAGGATCTGGACGAGAACAAGCCTTCGGGCTCGATCAAGATTCGCGTCGAGACCATCGATTATTTCCTGCGGCGGTATCGCGAAGAAGTAATCCGCAAACGCAAAGCGGCGGAGGAGATCGAGGCTCAATTGGCGGCGCTGGAAGCGGAATTGCGCGGGGAGGCCGTGCCCGGGGTTGACCTGCCTCAGCCGATACAGGTTGAGTGCGAAGCGCAGGGGATGGCAGCGGACTAGATTCCGCTTTTTGGTTCGGCGCGTATCAGCAGAGCGAGCCGAGGAAAAAGGAAATGTCCGCCGGCGTCGTCGATCACGTTTACCTGGCAGGTGTAGAAGCCGGGTTTGAGCGACGTGAGCGGCACATCTAACTGGAACACAGCGGCTTTGCGTTCCCGCGCGTTTAGTTCTGTCACTTCCACCAGCGAACTCTCGTAGGTTTTCGTTTTCCCTTGAAAGAAAGCGACATTGGTCAAGAGGTGAATGCCGGGCCTGGACGCCCCCGCTCTGGCGGAGTCTGTGGCGGCGGGACGTGCTGGATCGTACACCTCGTAATAAAGAAGCAAATGTTGTTTGGCCGAGAATACATGCGTGATGTTTGGAACAATCTCCGAGCCATCGCGAATCAAGGGATTCAGATTCGTTCCCTTCTTTGCCGTTTGAGTCTGGCTGGCGAGCACGACTGAACTCATCTTGAGCGGTTGCGATTTCAAGTCAGGCACGTCGATATCGGCTTCGAACGATCCCATGCGGCCGGTCTGATTTTCGCGCACCACAAACTTCAGGTGATACTTGCCGCTCAGCAGGCTCATCCCGGTTTCATATTGCACATTCTTTTTTTGCACCTCGGATGACGTGTTCACCGCGAGTTTCACGGTGTCGCGAATTCGGTTCAGCGGATGATGTTCGCTATCGAGCACCATGCCGATGACATCAAGCGTGGCTTTGTCGCGGTCGCTGCTGCGTACAAACGGAATTTGCGATCCTGGAACGACAAGCGAAATGGGGACGAAGAATTTATTGTTCTCCAGCCGGAAGTAGGCGACGCCGAGATACAGAGGCAAATCCGTTGCCGGCAATTCAGAAGCAAGTTCCTCTTCCAACTGGCGTTCCTTGTCATCTTTCGTGGAGTGCTGATAATCGGCCGGGGCATAATAGCCGCGGCGATAATCAATCTTTACTCCGGGAACATTCATCTTCAGGACGATGCGGCGGTAATGGCCGTTCCGCGCGAGATTGGTGCTGTGATAGCCGAGCAGGTAGTAAGTCGATGTATCCTGCTGCACGCCTCGGAAAATCTTGGTGAAGTCATTGGAATCGAGAAATGCGCGGCCGCCGGTATCACTGGCCAGCGTAACCAATGTTTCTTGCGTGGTGAAATTTGAGTTCAGCGCGTTGAGCGTTGCTTGCCCTGAGTATGCGGAAACGCCGCGCAAGCTGGCATTCTGGGCTTCACCTCCGGCGACCAATGCCTGCAGGCCGCGCATGTCCATGGTGTAGATGGCAAGGTTGGAACGCACGGCGGCGTTTACGGCGGCGCGCAACTCGGATTCATTCTCAATGCCGGTGCGATCCATACCGCTGGAAAAATAAATCAACGATTTTTTCTGCTGAACGTAGGAAAGCTTTTCCGCTACGGAGCGCAAAGCTTCCAGCCGCCGATCGGTGTTGAAAATGTTGTATTCGGTATCGTCGGCGGTGAATGGCTGACCTGTGTCGGGCGTTCCTTCCGTCGTGCCCGTAGTGCCTTCCTCGAAACCCTGGCCGCTGCCGGAACTGAATTGATCCAACTGTTTTTTCAGCAGCGCGTGGTCGGTGGTGAAGTCCTGATTGACCAGCAGCGAACTTCCCAGCGAAACAATCGAAACGAGATCGGCTGGCGCCATTTGGGTATCGACGTAGTGCTCGGCTGACGTGACCGCGTGATCGATTTCGTCGGGCTCCATGGCGGAGAGGTCGAAAAATAAAACAATCAGACGACGATCTTTGAACTGCGCTGTGAGCTGGGCCGCTACGTTTGCGGCAGGCGCCGGATTCGGCTGCCCTGGAGTCTGCGCTGGCAGCGGCTTGGCTTGAGTTACATCCGGCGGCGCGACGGCGTCGACATTTTCGACATCGAAGGAAACAACCTTCTGCGGTTTGTTGTCTTCGAGGATGGTGAAATTTTCCGGCTTGAGCCCCTCAACGAATTTTCCGCTCTTGTCCCGCACCGTGACATTTACCAGCACGAGATCCGATTGCACGTGAATCCGATAGTCCGATTGCTCCTGCGACGGCAGAGAGGGACAAAAGAACACGAGCGCCAGCAGCGAGGCAAGTGCTTTATCAGCGAACCGGCAGGGCGTGGAAGCCATAGCGACCCTCGTCAAGAATCTTTCTCTCAGATAATCTTGCTCTCAACATCTCATTAGAAACGAAATCGTCCTGTCATGGTGAACTCCCGCATCGCCCCGGCCCCGGTAACCCGGCCAAACGTTGGCGAAGTCACACTGGTATCGATCGACGAATAATTCGGTATGTTGAAAATGTTGGTGGCCTGGGCGCGGAACTCCAGCACCCGCGACTCTTTCAAGGGAATAATTTTTGTGAAGGCCATATCGAAAACCGTTGTGCCCGGGCCGATGATGCTGTTGCGCCGAGCATTGCCGTAGGGGCCTGTGGGGAAAACGAATGCAGCGGTGTTAAACCACTCCCGTACTGAGGGGTTCGGCAGGCTTACGGATTGGCCGGGAACCAGATCCGGCCGTTGCGTGCCGTTGATTCCCGCGTTCACGTTTTCGATGTTACCGATAATGCGTGGCGTGAATGGCAGGCCGGATGCGATGGTCCAGTCGCCGCTCCATTGCCAGTCACCAAGAATGGCGCGCCACGGAGTATTCTCCGTGAGCCAGCGCTTGTCGTGGCCAAAAGGGAGTTCCAACAAATAATCCGCGGTGAATTTGTGCGTCTGATTGAAACTGGATAGGCCGCGCTCGGCAGATAGATTGAAAGGATTCTGCGCGACATTGGATGTTCCCGCCGACGAACCGCTGCTTGCGCTCGACGAACCGCCGCCTTCAGCTCTAGCGCCGGTGCCACCGGCGCCTAATCCGGGAGTGTTCGAACCTGAGGTTGCGCCTGCGCCGATGGAAGATGCATCATCCAGCGCTTTGGAAAACGTGTAGATGCCGCCGATGGCGAATCCTTTCGCCAGCCGTTTTCGCACGCGCACCGATCCCGCATTCGCTTCCGAATCCGCTACGGAATTTTCGTATGTGAAGGCCTGGACTCCAGCAATCCGAATTGCGGTGGAAGTTGCGTTCCGGTTTGGAGCTTCCAGAATGTCGAGATCGGTTCCCTTGGTTCCGGTGTAATCAATGTTGAGCAGCAAGGTGGGACGAATTTGTTGCTGAATATCGAGATTGCGAATCTGCACATAGCCCAGCCGGTAATTCGGATTGACGGCGTAATCGTTGGTGATGTCGGTGGGAGGGGGAAATCCGTTTTGCAGCGTGAGAGTGGGAATCGCGGACCGCGATGAGGGCTGGATGTTGGTAGCCGTGGTGGCGAATGGCGGCTGCAAGGCGAGTTGCTGCGCGATGCTCTGATACGCGCCGGTGTTGTAGTTGATGCCGTATCCGCCGCGGACTACGGTTGTGGAAAATGGCTTCCAGGCAAATCCGATTCGCGGGGCAAAGTTGTTGCGGTCGGGACGCATCAGGCTGGCTGGCAAGGGACCATAGTAAGGACCAGTCTGGCCGGGAAGAATTGGCGTTACCGCCGCCAGGCCCAGCTCGGGATTCAGCACTCCCGGAGAAAGATCGAGATTTGCGATGCGGTTATTTTCTTCGGTGAGTGGTGAAACATATTCATAGCGCACACCAAGATTGAGCGTCAGGTTGGCGCGCATCTTCCATTCGTCCTGCGCGTACAAATCCCAGTAGTTGCCGTGAAAATGATCGCTCTCGCCAAACTGCTCGGAAGTTTGCTGCGGCAATCCGAGAAGAAAATCAGCGAAGTCGTACCCGGTACCGGCCACCGGGCTTCCGGAAGCATTGAGTTGCTCGGTATTAAAACCGCTGAAGATGAAGGATCCGCGCGGGTTTCCGTCCGTATCCGTGTTGACCTCCACGCGGCGAAAGTCTCCGCCCCAACGCGCGGTGTGCTTGCCGTGATTCCAGATCACATTGTCGGAGAAGGTATAGGTTTGAGGACGGCTGAGTTGCGGAGTCGTATCCTGAAGGCTGGCGAAATTTGTAAAGGAAAGATTCGGCAAGCCCCAGTCGAATGGATTTTGCGAGACTCCGGCGATTCCCAGCGCGCCGGTAATGTCGTTGCTGAAGGCGTACAGATTCTGGGTGCGCGTACGACTACGGTTGAAATCGGCACGGACGATGTTGGTGAGCTTGCCGATGCTGCGCGTGTAGGAGACTGGAATGTCAAAGCTGCGCACCGAGGTGTTGCCGCCCACGCTCGGGAAACGGATTGGTCAGTGTGGCGCTGGACTCGTGGTAGTGAAAGCCAAAGGTAAGATTGTTGCGCGGAGCATTGCGGCCTCCGCCGCGGCGTCCGCGCACCGGGGCTGCGCCAAAGCTGCGGTTCACGCGTATGTTCAAATCGTCGCTGTCGCTGTTGGCGGAAGTAACGTAGTGGAAGTTCTGATAATTGCCGGGCAAGTTCGGCAGCGGAATATATTGCAGCAGACCCTGTGCGGCGGGATTGATTTGCGGAATCGTATTGTTGGCGTATTGGGTGTTGGTCGCGGGATTAAAAATTCTAACTGGCAGCGGTCCGGCTTGTGCTCCGGAACTGTAAGTGGTCTGAGAAAAATTTCCTTCGCGCTCGAGCAGCGTTGGTACGGTGGAGAATTGATCGAAAGGATTTTCCGCACGCCTGCCGTTGTAGTTGATGAAATAAAAAGTCTTGGCGCCGCCGTGATAGGTGTGGGGAATATTCAGCGGGCCGCCAACGGAACCACCGAAGCTATTTTGCAGATAGGATGGTTTTTCTGTGGGCTGTCCGGTCAGGGAAAAGGGTGACGCGTTCAGGGCCGAATCGCCGACGCCGTAATAGAGCGATCCGTGGGGGCGGTTGCTGTCGAAACCGCGACGGCCGAAGATCATCGGACCCCCTCCGCCGCCACCGAAACCTCCGCCACGGCCACCGCCCGGTCCGCCGAAGCCGCCGCCACCACCGAAGCCTCCGCCTTGTTGGCGGGCATCGTTGAAGCGCTGTTGCATTTCGTCAGAGCTCAAGGCATTAAACGAGTTGGATGTATTTCCCGCAATCGCCACCGATTCGGTTGCGCTGTCCGATGAAATTCCGGGCACGGGCATCCCGGATGGCACAACATCGCTCATGGAACTGTTCGAGGAATCTTGTCCGGATCCCGCTTGAAACACAGAAAGGTTCTGGAAGCCGCGTCTTTCTGCGGTCGCTTGCCGCTGGCCGGTGGCGGCCTGACGCGCTCGTGACAGCAAAACGAGTTCAAAATTGGCTTGCAGATCCAGATGCGTTGCATCGGACACAACATCCTGCTTGCCGGCAGCGAAGGCGGCCATCTGTACCTCGACCGTGTAGCGACCGTCGGCAGGAATTGTCAAGCGGTAGGTGCCGTCCACATCTGTTGAAGTATTGACTCGCTGCTTTGTGACAGGATTCACCATGGAGACGGTGGCGCCGGGAATTGGCATGTTTCCCGACTTCACCAGTCCGTGGAGGATTCTGACACCTGGAACCGGAGCAGACGTTTGCTGCGCGATGGAAACGCCGGGATTAAACATGGCACTGTTGAGTAAGAAAATAAAAACCAGAAAGATGAATCCGGAACCAAGCCTGATCTTCCCCGGTGGAATGTGCAGAGTGGGAACCTTCATAACGTGGCGTGGCAGCTCGCTTCCGTCTTGATCGGATCATAACCTGCGTTTCGCGCGAAACTTGTAAAGTTTTGTCGGCGCCCAGTTTCGAATCCGGCGTGGGATTCGGCTTCGTAAAGTTATGCAAAGATTGCCTGAATCGTACTTTCCGGCGCAACTTCCGGCGCATAATTCCATTTATATCTAACAGACAGATCGCGTTCGAAAAAGGAGATTCCCCATGTTAAAGAAATGGTTGTTAGTTTCAGTCGCTGCCGGAGCAATTGCCATCGCCGCCCCTTTCGCAGCGGCCCAGGATAGCCAGTCCAACGATCAGCAGGCGGCCCCTGCGCAGGAGCATGGCGGCCACCACCACGGTCCTCCTGACCCAGCCAAGCGCACTGCTGAACTGACGAAGAAGCTTAACCTGACCTCCGATCAGCAATCCAAAGTGCAGGAGGCGCTGCAGTCCGAGCATTCCCAAATGGAGAGCGTGCACCAGGACAGTTCGCTTTCGCAATCGGACCGTCATGCCAAAATGATGGACATCCGCAAGACGACTGACTCGCAGATCCGCGCTGTTCTGGACTCAGATCAGCAAAAGAAGTGGGACGAAATGCAAGCCAATCGTGAGGAGTGGGGGCATCGCGGCCATTCGGGGCCACCAGACTCTAACTCCAATCCACCGGCGCCACCTCAGAGCAACTAGAGCTGCAACGCCTTTCATGGCCACGGTTCAGGGAGCCGTGGCCATTCTTATCACTGACGCTTCCAGTGAAATTTGAAATGCCGGGAAGCTTTGCAAGCCTTTACTTTTTTCTACGGTCACTTTGCAGTCGCGGAGGTACGAGTCGTCATCCAAGTAATCCGGACGTAACGGCTTGATGAGAGAATGCGAAAGTCTGAATCGATGTGCAAGTTGATGTGCAAAGGATTTCACGCAATACGGACGCACTCGGGAACGTTGCTGCTGTTGTCGGTGGCGATTTTTGTGCAGGGCTGTTCCCGGAAGCAAGCTTCGGTGCCGCCCGATGGCGCGGCGCTGTTTGCCAAGAGATGCGCCAGTTGTCACCGGCCGGGCAATGACATGCGAGCGCCGGAACCGGCGGCGCTCCACGAAATGACACAGTCATCCATCGTAGCCGCGCTTGAATCCGGCAGGATGAAATGGGAAGCTAAGTTTCTTTCCAAAGCGCAAAAAGTTGCGATCGCAGATTATGTGGGCGCGGCAAATGTTTCCACGGCGGCAAACACGGCGGGGATGTGCGCGCGAGATCTGGATCCGCCGCCAAATCCGCCAGTGTGGGCGGGCTGGGGAGGAGATCCGCAGAATAGCCGTTTTCAGCCGGCGGTAGCCGCCGGGTTGAAGCCTGATCAGGTTAGGAATTTGAAATTGAAGTGGACATTCGGTTTTCCGGGAGCAGCGGCCACCTTCGGTCAACCTACGTCGGTTGCGGGGAAATTATTTGTCGGCAGTGAAGATGGCACCGTCTACGCGCTTGATTCGGCCACGGGGTGCATGTGGTGGAGTTTTAAAGCGTCGGCTACGGTCAAGACCGCGATTTCGATTGGCAATCGAGGCAATGCGGCGCTGTTCGGCGATACCAACGGTTTTGTTTATGCGCTCAAAGTTGCGGATGGTTCGGTGCTCTGGAAGGTGCGGCCGGATGCCCATCCAGCGGCGCGGATCACGGGATCGCCGCTGCTGGTGGGCAGGCGATTGTATGTCCCCATTTCTTCGGGAGAAGAGGGCGCGGCCGCCGATCCGAGTTACCCGTGCTGCACGTTTCGGGGCAGCGTTGTAGCGCTGGACACCACTTCCGGGGAGCAGATTTGGCAGGCTTTCACCTTGACCGAATCTCCAAAACCAACGCGCAAAAACTCCGCGGGGGTGCAGTATTGGGGGCCTTCGGGATCTCCGGTATGGTCGGCGCCGACGGCTGATCTGAAGCGGCATGTGATCTATGTAGCCACGGGAAATAATTATTCCGCTCCGTCCACTGACTCCTCGGATGCGGTGATCGCGTTCGATATGAAGACGGGGAAAAAGTTATGGTCGCGGCAATTCACGCCGAAGGATGTATGGAACAGCGGTTGTGTGGCGGAGAAGAAAGATAACTGTCCCGACCGGCATGGCGACGATTACGATTTTGGCGCGCCGCCAGTGTTGAAATCGTTGGTGAGCGGAAAAGATGTTCTGCTTCTGGCGCAAAAGTCGGGAGTAGTTTACGCGGTGGATCCGGCAAATCAGGGCAAGTTGCTTTGGAAGAGCCGTATTGGAAAGGGCGGCCCGTTGGGCGGAGTGGAATGGGGCGGCGCAGCGGATAAACGCTACGGTTACTTCCCGCTATCGGATTACGATTTTGACCATCCGCTGGGCGGCGGCGGGCTGTTCGCCCTCGATCTGCGCACCGGCAAACAGGTTTGGCATGTGGATCCGCCGAAGCCGGCCTGCGCCGGGCAGTTTGGTTGCAGTTCAGCCCAAATGGCGCCGCCAACGTTGATTCCAGGCGCGGTTTTTGCCGGATCGCTCGATGGTCATTTGCGCGCGTATGATACGCGGGATGGCAGCATCCTTTGGGATTTCGATACCGTTCAGGAGTTTCATACCACGAATGGCTTACGCGCCCATGGTGGTTCGCTGAACGGAGCCGGACCGGCAATTGTGAGTGGAATGGTCTATGTGAATACCGGCTACACCAATGCGATGGCGGGGAACGTGCTATTGGCCTTTTCGGCCGATACAAAGTGAGGACTGGCTGCCTGTCGATGCGTGCCCTGGTGTGCGATTGCGTTACGAATTTTTACCTTGCGTGACTTATTCTTTACGCCCGGGGAAGGCAGAAGAATGGTTCTATAAGCGTGGGGATTTTAGGATTTATTGAAATTTGGGCAAGGGCAACAATAGAGGGGCAAAAAGCAACTAAGTACGGGCGTTTCGCGGACCGGGCGCAGGGTGGGATTCAGGGGTGCGGCGTCCGGGATTTCTTACGCGTTAAGCGGTTCTATTCGATTTCGGACAGCGACTTTGCAGAGGTTCAGAACTAGATTATGATGACCGGCGCAATTCAAGTGTCTCGGGTAGTGTGCCACATCACCCAATTTTCGGCATGGCATCAGAGAAGTTCAACTCTGGTGCAAGTGTCGTCTGGGAAAAAAGGCTAGATCGTCTGACGTAAGAAAATTCGGATGGAAAATCAACCTCCTGCTTCAGCTATCGACCCGCGGCACCAGTTGCCTCCAGCAAGTAACTCCGAGAAGCCCAAGTGGCGGCGTTATCTGGTGTGGGCGTTCGCGCTGATCGCCCTGGCGATCATTCTTATTCTGGTATTGCGCCACCACGACGAAAACCAAGGCGCTCCGGCTGCGTCCCGACGCGGCGTCACAGGCCCAGTCACGATTACAGAAGCCACCGCCCAAAAAGGAAACATTGGCGTTTATCTGGAAGCGATTGGAACCGTGACCCCGGTTTATACGGCCTCGATTACCAGTGAAGTGATGGGCATGGTAACGCAGGTGCATTACAAGGAAGGTCAACTTGTTCGCAAAGGGCAGCCCTTGATCGATATCGATCCGCGGCCTTACGAAGCGCAACTTCTGCAGGCTCAGGGAGCGCTCGAGCGCGACACCAATCTGCTGGCGGAAGCCAGGATGGACCTGCAGCGCTATCAGGAAGCCTGGGCCAAGAACAGCATTCCGAAGCAAACGCTCGACGATCAGGAAAAAATTGTGCTGCAGGATGAAGGCACCGTAAAGAACGACCAGGGCACGGTGAAGTACGAGGAAGTGGAAGTCGCTTTCTGCCACATCACGTCACCGATCACCGGGCGAGTCGGGCTGCGGCTGGTGGATCCGGGGAACGTCGTGCAATCGACGGGGAACACGATTCTTGCCGTCATCACGCAGGTGCAGCCAATCACCGTCATTTTCACTGTAGCGGAAGACAGCCTGGCGCAAGTGCAGGCACAGACGCGGCGGGGGAAAAAGCTATCAGTGGATGCTTTCGACCGGGCACAGCAAACCAAGCTGGCCACCGGGAAGCTGCTGACTTTCGACAACCAGATCGACACTACTACCGGCACGGTGAAGATGCGGGCGCTGTTCGAGAACAAGAACGATGCGCTTTTCCCCAACCAGTTCGTAAACACCCGGCTGCTGGTGGATACCGAACAAGGCGTCACGCTGATTCCAACTTCTGCGATTCAACATAATGGGCAGACTGCGTTTGTGTATGTGATTCAGAATGACACCGCGCAGATCCGCAACATCAAGACCGGCGTAGCAGATGCGGGGCAGACGGCGGTAACCGGCATTAACCCGGGCGATGTTGTAGCCAACAGCAGCTTCGACAAGCTGCAAAATAATTCGAAGGTCGTTATCTCCAAGCAGGCGCAACCCGCCGCGTCGCCTGAGAGTCAGGCCCCGTGAGTCCGTCCCGCCCATTCATCATGCGGCCGGTTGCGACCGCGCTGTTGATGGCGGCAATCTTGCTGGTGGGGATCGTTGCCTATACGCAGTTGCCGGTTTCCGCGCTGCCGGAAGTAGATTATCCAACCATCCAGGTGCTCACGTTTTATCCCGGCGCCAGCCCGTATGTAATGGCAACCACCGTAACTGCGCCGCTGGAGCGCCAGTTCGGAGAACTGCAAGGGCTCAGCCAGATGACCTCCACCAGTTCTGGAGGTACATCGGTAATTGTGCTGCAGTTTAATTTGAGCCTGAACATTGACGTCGCCGAAGAAGAAGTGCAGTCGGCGATCAATGCTTCGCAGAGTTATCTTCCCTCGAACCTGCCGACGCCGCCGGTCTACAGCAAAACGAATCCCGCCGATGCGCCAGTGCTCACGCTGGCCATTACCTCCGATTCCATTCCGTTATCGCAGGTGGAGGATCTGGTCGATACCCGGCTTTCGCCGAAGATTTCGCAATTGAACGGAGTTGGACTGGTAAGCATCAGCGGAGGGCAGAAACCGGCGGTGCGCATTCGCGCCAATCCGGTGGCGCTTTCTTCTTACGGCATCAACCTGGAAGACCTGCGAACCGCACTGGTTCAGGCCAGTGTGAATGCGGCCAAGGGCAACTTCGATGGGCCGCGGCAGGATTACCAGATTGATTCGAACGATCAACTGATCAGCAGCGCCGATTACCGCAGCGTGGTGGTGGCTTACCGCAATGGCGCCCCCGTGATGCTCACCGACGTCGCGGAAGTGATCGACGGCGTCGAGAATAATTATCAGGCCGCGTGGATGAACCTGACCCCGGCGGTCATCTTGAACATCCAGCGGCAGCCCGGCGCCAATACGATCAGCGTCGTGAAAAGCATCAAGAAATTATTGCCGCAGCTCGAAGCCAACCTTCCCGCATCGGTGCAAGTGACTCCTCTTACGGATTTGACCACAGCCATCGAGGCCTCGGTATCGGATGTGGAGTTCGAATTGTTGCTGACGATCGGGCTGGTGGTGTTGGTGATATTTCTGTTTTTGCGCAGCCTCTACGCGACCATCATTCCCAGCGTGGCGGTGCCACTCTCTCTGGTGGGCACGTTCGCCGCCATGTATGCGCTGGGTTACAGCCTGGACAACTTATCGCTGATGGCACTCACCATCTCCACCGGATTCGTGGTGGACGATGCCATCGTGATGATCGAAAACATTTCGCGCTTTATCGAAGAAGGCGAAGCGCCGATGGAAGCCGCGCTCAAGGGCGCGGAACAGATCGGCTTCACCATTGTGTCTCTGACGGTTTCGCTGATTGCGGTGCTGATTCCGCTGCTGTTTATGGGCGATGTGGTGGGGCGGCTCTTCCGCGAATTTGCCGTAACCCTGGCGGTCACGATTGTCATTTCGGCTGTGGTCTCGCTGACTTTGACGCCGATGATGTCGGCGCGCATCCTGCGTCACGAGCCCAAGGAGCAGCAGGGGCGCGTCTACCAAGCTTCCGAGCGCGTCTTCGAGCGCATGATCGGTTTTTACGGCCGGACCTTGAAGTTCGTGCTGGAGTACCAAACCATCACTTTATTTGTGGCATTGGGCACGTTGGTTCTCACTGTGTTTCTCTACATCGTGATCCCCAAGGGATTTTTCCCGGTGCAGGATACGGGCGTGATTCAGGGTATTTCGCAGGCTCCGGAGACCATTTCCTTTGCCGCCATGGCGGAGAAGCAACAAGAGTTGGCAAAAGTAATTCTCGCGGACCCGGCGGTGCAAAGCCTCTCTTCCTTCATAGGGGCGGATGGAACGAACACAACGCTCAACAGTGGCCGCATGTCGATCAATTTGAAGCCGCTTGCGGATCGCAACATCAGCGCCGCGAACCTGGTGCGCAGGTTGCAATCCAGCCTGCAAAAGGTAAACGGAATCACGCTCTACATGCAGCCGGTACAAAACATCACGGTCGACGACCGGGTGAGCCGCACTCAATATCAATACACGCTGGAAGATCCTGATCCGAACGAACTGAACGACTGGAGTAACCGCTTTGTAGCGAAATTGCAGAGCTTGCCGCAGCTCGAGGATGTCGCGACAGACCAGCAGACTGGGGGTCTCGCGGTCTCGCTGATCATCGATCGCGCCACCGCTTCGCGGCTTGGAATTGCTCCGGCGACCATCGACAACACGTTGTACGACGCTTTCGGTCAGCGGCAAATCAATACGATGTACACGCAGCTCAACCAGTACCACGTGATTCTCGAAACCGAACCGCAGTTTCAGCAGAATCCCCAGACGCTGCAGAATCTTTATATTCAGGCCAACGCATCGTCGGGGACATCGGGGCCCGGGGCTTCTACCTCGTTCTCGGCATCGGGATCGGCCTCCGCAGGATCGAATGCAACCACGGCTCCAGTGCTGTACACGCCAACGGCCGCATCCAGCATTCTCGCTCCACCAACCAATGCACTGGCAAGTTCCAGTTCTTCGGCATCCGGTTTGGGATCTTCCGCCAATAGCAGCACGAGCAGCGCGATCAGCAACGCGGTACCGCTGGGGACATTTACTCACTTTCAACGCACGAGTGAAGCACTCTCGATCAATCATCAGGGACAGTTTCCCTCGGTCACGGTGTCGTTCAACCTGGCGCCCAACGCGGCGCTGGGAAGCGCCATTACGGCCATCGATAAAGTGCAGGAAGATATGCACATGCCGGCCAGCCTGCAGGCTTCCTTCCAGGGAACGGCGGCATCGTTCAAGAACTCGCTCTCCAATGAAGCGTTGTTAATTCTGGCTGCTTTGGTCACGGTTTACATCGTTCTCGGTGTGCTCTATGAAAGTTTCGTCCATCCCGTCACGATTCTTTCCACTCTGCCTTCCGCTGGAGTGGGAGCGCTGTTGGCGCTGATGCTTTTTGGCCAGGATCTGAGCGTGGTGGCAATCATCGGCATCATTCTGCTGATTGGAATTGTGAAGAAAAACGGAATCATGATGGTGGATTTCGCATTGGAGGGAGAGCGCGAGCACGGCAAGAATGCGACTGACGCAATCTACGACGCCAGCCTGCTGCGCTTCCGTCCCATCATGATGACCACCATGGCGGCGCTGCTGGGCGGGCTTCCGCTGGCTTTGGGAAGCGGCATCGGCTCGGAGATTCGACGTCCCCTGGGAATCGCGATGGTGGGCGGTTTGTTGTTGAGCCAGGCGCTCACGCTGTACACCACGCCGGTGATTTACATCTTCTTCGACAACCTGGGTAGAAGATTTTCCGGCGCTGGAGAGAAAGCGAACGGAACTGCACGGCCGGCAGAGCAGTCATGAATCCTTCTGAACTATTTATCCGGCGGCCTGTGGCAACTACGTTGCTGACCATTGCCATCGCAATCGCGGGAGCGATTTCGTTCACGGTGCTACCGGTTTCGCCGCTTCCGCAGGTCGACTTCCCCACCATCAATGTCTCCGCTTCGTTGCCGGGAGCGAGCGCGCAGATCATGGCGTCGTCTGTAGCTACGCCGCTGGAGCGGCAGTTTGGGCACATCGCGGGAGTTTCAGAGATGACCTCCGCGAGTTCGCTGGGCAGCACGGGAATTACCATTCAGTTCGATCTTAGCCGTAACATCGATGGCGCGGCGCGCGATGTTGAGGCCGCCATCAGCGCGGCTCGCACTTACTTGCCGGCAAACCTGCCGGGCAATCCTACCTATCGCAAAGTAAATCCCGCGGACGCTCCGATCATGATTCTTGGATTAACCTCCAAGAAATATGACACGGGCAAATTGTATGACGAAGCTTCGACCATCATGGAGCAGAAGCTTTCGCAGATCGACGGCGTGGGGCAAGTGGTGGTGGGCGGCGCGTCGCTGCCCTCGGTTCGCGTGGATGTAAACCCTACGCAACTCAATAGCTACGGGCTCAGTCTTTCGAACATTCAAGCGGTGCTCAGCACACAGAACGCCGATATCGCCAAGGGTCAGGTGACGTATGGTTCGACGACCGCTGACATCGTCGCCAATGACCAGATTTCGAAGGCCGACGACTACAAGCCGATCATCATCGGATACCACAACGGCACAGCGGTGCGCCTTTCGGACGTCGCGAGCGTTACCGATTCGGTGCAAAACGTACGTTCCGCGGGCTACCTGAACGGAATTCGATCAGTCACGGTGATCATTTTCCGGCAGCCGGGCGCGAACATTATTCAGACCGTCGACAACATTCGCAACCAGTTGCCGTTTCTGCAGGCTTCGATTCCGCAGGGCATCGACACCACCATCGTTCTCGACCGCACCACCACGATCCGCGCCTCAGTCAGCGATGTGGAGCGGACTTTGATGATTTCGGTGGGCCTGGTAATTCTGGTGGTCTTTCTTTTTCTGCGCAACGGGCGCGCGACTTTGATCCCCAGTGTCGCGGTTCCAGTGTCTCTGATCGGCACATTCGCGGTGATGTATCTGCTGGGCTACAGCCTGGATAATCTCTCGCTGATGGCGTTAACGATTGCTACCGGATTCGTTGTGGACGATGCGATCGTGGTGATGGAGAACATCTCGCGCCACCTGGAGCAGGGGATGGAGCCCTTTGCAGCCGCGTTGCTGGGAGCGAAGGAGATTGGATTCACGGTTTTTTCCATCAGCGTTTCGCTGATCGCGGTATTCATTCCGATCCTGATGATGGGCGGAATCGTCGGCCGTCTCTTCCGGGAGTTCGCGATCACGCTCTCGACTGCAATTGTGGTGTCGATGGTGATATCGCTCACCACCACGCCGACGATGTGCGCGCACTTGCTCAAGCAAGAGAAGCCAGAGGAGCGTGGACGACTATACCGCGCGAGTGAAACGTTCTTTACCTGGATGCTGGAAACTTATCGCCGCTCGTTATTGTGGGCTCTGGATAACGCCGCCTTGATGCTGGTGATTTTAGCGTTCACGATTGCGTTGAACGTTGTCCTCATCTACAGAATTCCCAAGGGCTTTTTCCCGCAGCAGGATACGGGAGCAATCGTTGGAGCTGTACAGGGTCCGCAGGATTCGTCATTTCCGGCGATGGATAATTCCATCCGGCAACTGGTTGGTGTTATCAAAAGCGATCCCGCGGTTGCCAACGTGAATGCCTACACGGGCGGAAACGGATCTACGAATACGGGCTTCATCTATATCGCGCTTAAACCGCTTAATGAGCGCAAAGTAAGCGCAGCGCAGATCATCAACCGGCTGCGGCCCAAGTTAAACCGCCTGCCGGTAGCGTCGGCGTTCCTGCAGGCCTCACAGGATCTCCGCATAGGAGGACGGTCGAGCGCAGCTCTTTATCAGTACACCATTCAGTCAGACAATGTTCAGGATCTCTCGCACTGGGGCCCGATCCTTTTAGCTGAGATGAAAAAACTTCCCGGCTTTCAGGATGTGAATACCGATCAGCAGAATGGCGGCCTGGAGGAGTTGCTCACCTATGATCGGGCATCTGCTGCCAGGTTGGGGCTGACGGCGCAGGCGCTGGATTCCTCGCTCTACTCCGCCTTTGGCCAATCCGAAGTCTCCATTATTTATACGCAGCTGAACCAATACTATGTGGTGCTTGAGATTGCCCCGCAATATTGGCAAACCCCGGAAGGCCTGAAGGACATTTATTTGCGCAGCACGGGCAGCGGTAATTCGGCCAGCGCGAGCAGTGTGTCAGATATCAGCAATACGTCCAGCGGCGGTAATGCGCCGGGCACCGGCAATGTGCCGTTAATGACAGTCTCAAGCGCTCAAGCAAGCACCACGCCGCTGGCCGTAAACCATACCGGATTATTTCCTTCTGTGACTGTATCGTTCAACCTGGCGCCGGGAGTTTCGTTGAGCGACGCCGTACAACGCGTGGGTGAAATGCAGCAGAGACTCGGCACGCCGTCGACTGTGCGGGGCCTCTTCGCGGGGACGGCACAAGCCTACCAGCAGTCGCTGAATAGCGAACTGGTGCTGGTAATCGTGGCTCTGTTGGCGGTCTATATCGTACTGGGAGTGCTTTATGAAAGCCTGGTGCATCCGATCACCATCATCTCAACTCTGCCTTCAGCAAGCCTGGGCGCGGTGCTGGCGCTGATGCTTTTCAAGATCGATCTCAACGTGATTTCGATCATCGGAATCGTGTTGCTGATCGGCATCGTGAAGAAAAATGCAATCATGATGATCGATTTCGCACTGGTCGCCGAACGGCAGGAAGGCAAAAGCCCGGCGGACTCGATTTTCGAAGCGTGCATGCTGCGCTTTCGGCCAATCCTGATGACCACAATGGCGGCATTATTCGGCGCGGTGCCGCTGGCCTTTGGGACGGGTACAGGTTCGGAACTCCGCAGACCTTTGGGAATCACCATTGTCGGAGGACTCATCGTGAGCCAGATGCTGACGCTTTATACGACTCCGGTGGTTTACTTATTTCTCGATCGCCTGCGACTGCGATTTCAGAAAAAGCCACACAATGCTTTTTCGGCTCCAGCCCCGGAGGCCAGCTAAGGTGAGAGTGGTTAGCGGATTAGGGACGTGCTTCGCCAGGGTGACAGTTGGCAAGGAAAATGTTATGACGATCTTCAGACAACAATTCGCCGGCCGCAATATTCGGCTTTGTGCATCGACGCTCGCACTATTCATCTTATCGGGCTGCGTAGTCGGGCCGAAATATCATGCGCCCGCACCGCAGGCGCCCGCACCCGCTTATAAGGAATCTCCGACTCAATTTCAGGACAACGGGCCGTGGACCGTGGCGCAACCTGCTGACGCAAAGCTGCGCGGCAAGTGGTGGGAGATTTTCAACGACGCAGAACTCAACGACCTCGAAGAGCAGCTGAATATCAACAACCAGAACATCAAACAGTACTTCGAGAATTTTATGGAGGCTCGCGCCGTGGTGCGCGAGGCGCGATCGCAGTTTTTTCCGACGTTGACGGCTGCACCATCTTTTAACCGCTCGCGCACCTCGGGGAACTTGAGCACTAAACCGGTCAATACATCTGGCACGGGCGCCGTCCCGCAACTGCAAAGCACAGTCTATTCGGCGCCGCTCGAAGCGTCGTGGGCGCCGGACCTATGGGGCAAGGTTCGCAATACGGTGCGGCAGGCGCAATACTCCGCTCAGGTAAGCGCCGCGGATCTGGAGAACGAGAGGCTTACTGAACAGGCGGCGTTGGCTGAATATTTTTTCGAAATTCGTGGCCAGGATGAACTGCAGCGGCTCTACAACGAGACGGTCGCCGCCGATCAGAAAGAGCTTGCTCTGACTCGTGCGCTTTATGAGACCGGCATGACCAACCAGATTTCCGTTGTTCAAGCCGAGACCACGTTGCAGAGCGCGCAGGCTGGAGCTACCAACGTGGCCATTGCACGGGCGCAGTACGAACATGCGATCGCCATGCTGGTGGGCAAAGCGGCCACCGGGTTTTCGATTCCCGTGAAGCCGATGACTACGGCTCCGCCGCCAATTCCGGTTGGAGTGCCGTCAGAATTGGTGGAGAGGCGTCCCGACGTGGCTGCTGCGGAACGCACGATGGCGGCAGCGAACGCGGAGATTGGCATTGCGCGAGCCGCCTACTTTCCGAACTTGAGTTTGACTGCCGAAGGCGGCTTTGAGAGTTCAGCCGTCAGTGATTGGTTCAGCTGGCCCAGCCGATTCTGGTCCGTGGGAACCTCGCTTTCGGAAACTGTGTTCGACGCTGGTTTGCGCCGCGCTACCGTTCAACAATACGTCGCCACTTACAATGCGGATTTGGCCGCTTACCGTCAAACCGTGCTTACGGCCTTTCAGCAAGTGGAGGACGGACTGGCCGAGGTTCGTATACTCTCCAAGGAAATTCAGCAGCAGCAGCAGGCGGTAAATTTTGCGCAAACCAACCTTAAGCTTGAAGAGGGACGCTACGAAACCGGCATCGACCCTTACGTCGACGTGCTCATTGCCCAGACTACATTACTCGCGGATATGCAAACTCTGAATACTCTGCAGGTGGAACAAATGGCCGATGCTGTTGCTTTAGTGCAGGCTCTGGGCGGAGGTTGGGATAATTCGCAGTTGCCGAGTGCAGGGCAGGTAGCTCAAAAGCCGGCAGCCACGGAAACCGCTATCGAGAAATAGGCGGGAAGAAACCTTGTCAACCCGTCAGCCACGAGAGCGGAAGCCTTCTATTTAATCGGACGGCAGTCCGACATCCGGGCTTTGAGCGAACTTGCGAAAGCTCGGCGAGTAAGATCCGCGATATCGCTTCCAACCAGCTTGTACAACATCAATTTTCGACCACTTATTAAAAATCAGGGACCAACCTTGCGCATAAGGATGTGTGCGCTTTTCCGGCAGGACCAAGTCCAGCTGGTTAAAGACGGTGAAGATGAACTCGATCAGCTCGGAAGAAAACCGTATGGCGGATTCGACCTGCTCCGGCCTGCGTCCGGTTTTCCAGTCTGTCTTGGCGCTGAACATCGCGTCGAAGAATCCTGGGATATCTTTATCGGTGCGCGCTTTTGCCAGCAGCTCTTCATAGCGGGCAGTGTGCGCAGCGGCAAAGCGGTCCATTTCAGGTGTCGGCGCCCACCATATCTTCCAGAGATTCAAGAAGTAGTTATCCCGTCCTTTGAAGGTTTGGCACTCGCGACTTTCGCGATCTGCAGCCGGCTCGAAGACGGAGAAAGCCACATGATGGCCGAGCCTGCGATAACTCTCAAATTGCGATTCGCTGAACCATTGGTTCAGTGTGCTGTCATGGGGAAATACGGAATCCTCTTTTTTATAGTTCAGAACATCCGCAGGCTCGTCGCCGGTAAGCGATGATTTTATGTAAACCACGAAGCCATGAGTTTCGGGAGCCTCGGGATAAGTGATGGTGCCTACCACGCAATGTGCAGAACTGCAGTCGGAATCCTTGGCATGTTCGAGAGGGCGAAGATCGAGGGCAATCTCGGCGCCAAAATCGATGCGGCACTTTCGTACGGCCATGCCTATACCTTGAAATGTAAGTTGAGAGTCGGCTTCGCTGTCGCAGATCACGATATAGCGGCAACGACGCCGAACCAGTTCGTACAATCCCATGTTATCGAAGTGGCCGCCATCGCTGAGGTACACATAACTACTCGTGTCGTTGGTCCGGCCGAGCAACTCGTTGATGAGCCAGAGTAAGGAAAGCCGTGGCGAAGGCCAGGGATAAACGGGAGGGCGGTTTTGCGGCGTGCCTTTCGCTTGCTGTGCATCGGGAACATCCAGCTTTGTTCCATCCTCATTGAGACGACGTGGATTCAACAACCACCACCCCAGGCGTACTCCGAAGACCGTCATCAGAAAGGCTGTTGCTGGATTGGAGTGGTAGCCCATGTTCGGGCTGACGGCCGCTCCGGAAATCGCCACCGCGGTATCGAGATGAACGCCCGGGTCAGGATAGGCATAGGTCGTGGTTTGGACAAAACCGTTGAAGCGCAGACTGGTTTTACCTCGGGCTTCGGTCCATGGAACGTCATAACCGGAATAAAGAGGAGTAAAAGCGAAAGAAGCCGCTTTGCGTTCCTGCCAGGCCAGATCTTCTCCGAAAGTCAGATTCAGCGCCGTGCAGAAAATTGGAAATGGACCGTTGTAATCCTTGCTGGGCAGGAGAGCGCTGACGGGAGTGTCCGTGTCTTTTTCGTCGAATCCGGTGAATCGATTGGGATGCCGCGGAATATTGGACGCTCCCAGATAGCAGCGAGCCAGACGGTTTCGATAGAAAGCATGCAAAGAAAATTCGTTGATGTCGACTCTCCAGGCGAAGAGCCAACAGATTGCCAGCGGTACGAGGTAGCAAGCGAGGCGGATGAGTAGGCCGCCGGTTGCTGCGCGATAGAACAATACCTCGGCCAGCGCTGAAACCAGCAGCAGGAGACCAGCAATGAATACGTAAGGGCCAACTGTCGCAGCAACTTCTAGTGCGCTGAAGCGAGGTTGCTCGTCGTCTTCTTCGCCGGTCGATTTGGAACTTCTCCCGGCGAGCAAACCGCCAGCCGAAGAGGCCGCCCAAGCCACGAATGCTGGTATACCGGCCCACAATTTTCGCCAGAGCCAGAGAACAATGTGATGCCCGAATACAGAGAAGCTTAAAGACACAACCCAAAGCAACGCGAACAGGCCGATGCAGCCTGCTAACCGGGTGAGCCATTCACGGCGGCTGTCATCAAACATGCGTCCCAGCATTCCTATTACCAGGAGCAGCGTGATCAGTGGCCCTCCCAGCATCAGCGGCGGACCGACGACTAAGACGGTTCTCCACCAATAAAGGCCGGACACTGACTGTAAGCGGGTGAGCAGAGTGAGGCTGGCGCCGACCCACCCACCCGCAGCCGCAGCGGAGACAATGCAGAGAGAACACACGCCGAGCGTAACGAAGACAAAGTTGCGGTGATCGGTGTATTTGGACTGCTTCCAAAACTCACTGATCCTCGCGTACTGGGCTGTCTGCTGATGGGTTTTGAGATAGCACAGGAGAGCGCCGCCACTCAGAGCAACAGTAAGTGCCATCACCAGGAAAAGACATCCGCCGGCCACGAATGTAATGAGGCGGCTACGATCGAAGCTACCACTCATCATGAATGGCAGTAACAGGGTTAGTAACAGAGCCGACACAGTCAAAGGAAACACTATCCATTGATTTACCTGTTCTTGTCCGAAGCCGGTTGCCTCATCCGCAGTTACTTGACTGAAGCGCAGGAGATTTACTCCGATGAGCAAGGTTGCCAGCAGCGTCAGATAGACGATAACGCCGACACAAATCATCACGGCCAGGCCGCTGCGAGGAAGAATAGAGTTGGAGGCAAGGAAACACAGAAGCAGCGCGATGAAGATAAGCCCTGAGAACAGAATTGCCTGATTAAGAATGGTATTGCGTAACCAGGTAGCGATCGCGACCCAGGTATCGCCGCTGAGAAGACCGTTTTCAGGAGTGAGATAGTTACTGTAGCGTCGCAGCCAGCGGATCGGTTCAGGATGATCACCGGGATTGTCAGGCTCAGGGAGCGGGATCAGTCGCTTTTCCACCTGATCAAATCCGCGTCGCAGACTCCACGCAGCAAACCACTGGTGGATGTAACCTCCGCCGGAGACGGTAGAGAGATAGTCGAAGCACCGCAGCAGGTTGAGTTCAGCGAGTCCTTGCAGAATACCGAGATTGAAGGTTGCGCTGCGGATTCCACCCCCGGAGAAGCACAGACCCATCAAGCCTAAATCGGCGGCGCGCTTGTAAACATCAGCGGCGGGTGCGGGCACGGCAAGTGCGGGTACGGCAGGTGGAGCGGGCTTGAAGACATTCGCGCGGCGTTGTTCGACGTGATCAAGCTCCCGCTGCAACAGCCACTTACTGGGCGTATAGCCGGTCAGGGAAGCGAGCCGGGCTTGTATGTCAGCCCGGGGCTGCAGCTTTATCGCAAGCGAGCTTGCATCTGAAGGCCGTGGATCAAAAGTCTTGAGAACAATTTCAAGCAGCGGTCCCTTTTCATTGCCGATCTGCCTGAATGTCTCCTCGGCTAATTCACTTACATAATCCGTCATAACTGAGCTCGCCGGCGGGGAAAGTATACTACGCGAAAAGCAGGCTAAAGCAGATAAGTCGGAGTAAGAGCGAAGCTTGAGCGCGAAACTACGGTGTGCATGTTACTCGGACGACCTACTCCGATCAATGAATCACCAGGCCCGGAATGTTTCCATCTGGACGCGATCGCGACGGTTTCGGTCGAGCGAAGATTGAATCGCAGATTCCAGCCGTTCCTGGTCGTCATCGTAGAGCCGGACGAACTTGAATGGCTGAAGGTGCCACGTGATTGGACTCAACATTTCGGCCGCGCCAAGAATCGAGCCGCTGCTGGTGAGAAACATCAGTTTCACCATCGAGCCTTGATTCAGAGGCTTGGACAGGCAGAGCAGACCGCCGGTGAGAGAGATGACCTGCAATTTCGCGGATACGCGAGCCCCGTCCCGGGAGCGAAGAACCGCAGGAGTGGGTTCCGCAAAAGATGTCCGCGGAGCACGCCGTGAAGGCCTGAGCTGGGGGAGATATGTCATTGAGACGAAGTTACAATCGTTTGACTGCGACAAATGAGTCTACGAATCTACGAAACAACGACTTCGGCCGGGCGCGGATGCGCATCGAGAGACAGCAACCGGTCAGTACGGCGCATCATCCTCCAGTCATATTCGTAGGCAGTTCCGCAGAGCGGACATATCTGATAGTGGCGACCATCGGCATCAACGCGCGGCCAACTAAACTTGTGCGAGCAATTTCGGCCTAAAATCCACTTCAAGAAATTCATTACTTCACCCCTTCATTACGGCTTCTCCAGGTATCAAGCCAATGGTTGAAGAATAATCTGGGTCGAATATCCAGCAGATGCTGAAGCGTGGACAAGAGCAGCTTCGGCGGTTGGGATTTGGAGAGAAAGGTATCCACGGATTCTAACTTGGTCTGGGGCAATGGTCCGTAAGCAGATAGCATCATGATGGGGACGTGAGACTTGATACTCTTCATCTTCGCGGCCACCACGTCACCGTTCATGCCGGGCATCTGATAATCAAGGACAACAGCATCTACGGCATGCGAGGTGAACAGCTTCAGGCCATCGTCTCCGCTGGTTGCCTGCATGACTTTATAGCCATCATTTTCCAGCAAACATTTGCGGCCGATGAGCCCGTTCCAGTGGTCGTCGATGCAGAGGATTGTCGCTTTTCGCCGAGCCATACTGATTCTCGCAACTTCTCGATTGGCCAGGTTGGTGCTTTAGGGAGGCGAGCTTTCCTCCAGTGCTGGACGAAGTCGCCTGACGAAGTAGCGGCAAACTGATTTGACTATGGAAGGAA
This sequence comes from uncultured Acidobacteriaceae bacterium, assembly GCA_963817305.1. GTDB lineage: Bacteria > Acidobacteriota > Terriglobia > Terriglobales > Acidobacteriaceae > Sulfotelmatobacter. The sequence continues at coordinate 713,284 of CAWFOD010000004.1, forward strand.
CACACTTTCAAATTACGAACGTGCACTCGGAGGGCAGGTACCGTGGCCGGAATCAGCGCCAGGACAAGGCGGCCACACTGGGATGCCAGGACGCCGGAGATTCCAAGTGTTATGTTGAGCCGTTCTCTGGAAAACCGCACAATTCGGCTGTCGCGCAACTTTCGCGCTTTGAAAATTTGCGATTTCGTGAAAGGATTCCAAGTTCGTCCAAATGAGAATCTCCACTTACACAAACAGCTGGAGGCAGGTTCGTTTTCGCCGCAGGCGCAAGCTTTGTCCCGGTTTCGGGCGACTTCCAGTGCGTGCTTCGCTCGCTGCGGGCGTCCTTATAGTTTTCTTTTTCTCGCCGGATGGGCGGGCACAGCAAACCGAGCCGGCGAAGCCTGTCGTGGTGCAACCGGGGGCGCCGGGTGCGCCGAGCAAAACGCTGCCGCCCTCGACCCGGGGAACCTTGCCGGCACTTTCGGCAGCCGACGTCGAATTCATGCAGGGGATGATCCTGCATCATGCGCAGGCGGTTGAAATGACGGCGATGATTCCATCGCATACGCAGAACGAAGCCCTGCGATCGCTGGGGGCACGCATCAGCAGCTCACAATCGGACGAAATCAAGTTCATGAAGCGTTGGCTGGCGGCCCGGGGCGAATCGGTGCCGACGGAGATGGGGAAAATGCCCGGCATGGATATGCCGCACGAAACATCTCAGGAAGCATCGCGCGAGACATCCCACGCAATGTCTCATGAAACCTCGCACGAGGGAATGGGACTGATGCCGGGAATGCTTACCCCGCAGCAGATGGAAGCGCTGCGGAAGGCAAAGGGTGCGGAGTTTGATCACTTATTTTTGGTGGGGATGATTCAACATCACAACGGTGCGCTGACCATGGTAAAAGATTTATTCGATACCGCGGGCGCAGGACAAGACGCTGAGCTGTTTAATTTCGCGACCGATGCGGACAATACGCAACGAGCCGAGATACGAATCATGCAGACCATGTTGAAGAAAGAGACACTAGAGGAGAAACGATGAATCGACTGCACAGTCTTGCCCTGGGTGTGGTGTGGGTCACTCTTATTTCTTGTTTCGCCGTAAATCGAACGCAGGCACAGGCGGCGCCTGCGGCTCCGCCGCAGGCACAGGCGCAGAAGCCGGCGACCCCTCCAGCCGACAAGGACGCGGTGGCGACGACGACAATCCATTCGCTCCACAGCCGGCGCCAACTCTGCCGCCGGGCATGGTGGGATCGGATGCGAACGATCCGCGGGCCAAGCTGACTCCAGGAATGTATAACGCGGGTGAGACTTCGATGGGATTGGAGCACCTTCTCCTACTCAAGAAGCCAGATGCTTTTCAACTGGGAGCAACAGATCCCGACGATCCGAAGGTGGAGACGATCGTTGGACGGCTCGGCATGGGAAACAACAAGAAGATCCCAAAGTCGGCCCACCTGTTGATCGCGCAACTCGCATTTGCCAACTCAGACCTCGCCTTCGAGGGCACCCACCTGTTCCAGGGAAATTTTTATGGCGTAAGTATCTATGACATTGCGCAGCCGGCGCATACAGAGCTGCTGACGTCGATGGTCTGTCCGGGTGGACAGGGCGACGTGTCGGTTTACAAAAACCTGTTGTTCATGTCAGTCGAGATGCCAAATGGACGACTGGATTGCGGAGTTCAAGGATTTCCGCCGGAACCTCCGGCTGCAGACGAGGATAAGGATAAAGAGAAGGATAACGCCAGCAATCAAGACAAAGATAAAGGCGACAAGGATCAGGATAAAGACGATAAGGATAAAGAGAAGGAGAAAAAGCACCACATTCCGGTAGCGCAAAAAGACCGATTCCGCGGGGTAAGGATCTTCGACATTTCCGATATCAAGAATCCACGGCAAGTGGCAGCGGTGCAGACCTGCCGCGGATCCCATACACATACGCTGGTACTCGATCCCAATGACAAGGACAACGTTTACATCTATGTCTCGGGGACTTCATTTGTGCGCCAGCCCGAGGAGTTGGCAGGATGCTCGGGGGAAAAACCCGACAAGGATCCGAATACTGCGTTGTTTCGCATCGATGTGATCAAGGTTCCGGTGGCTGCCCCGCAAGAGGCAAAGATCGTATCGAGCCCGCGAGTCTTTATCGATCCACGGACGGGCGCAATCAACGGCCTCAATAACGGCGGTACTCACGGCAAGAAGGGTGCGGAGAAACCGTCTGACACCGACCAGTGCCACGACATCACTGCCTACTCGGCGATCGGGCTCGCAGCAGGCGCGTGCTCGGGAAACGGCATTCTTCTTGACATCAAGGATCCAGTACATCCGAAGCGGGTGGATGCGGTGAACGATCCGAACTACTCCTACTGGCACTCGGCTTCGTTTTCGAACGATGGCAGTAAAGTCGTGTTCACTGACGAGTGGGGCGGTGGCCTGGGAGCGCGCTGCCGTGCGAACGACCCCAACAAGTGGGGTGCGGACGCCATTTTTCGCCTGAAGGATGACAAGCTGAGCTTTGCGAACTACTACAAGCTGCCGGCGGCGCAGGGCGATACCGAGAACTGCGTGGCGCACAACGGTTCTCTGATTCCGGTTCCCGGCCGGGATATCGAAGTACAGGCGTGGTACCAGGGCGGAGTCTCAGTGATGGACTTCACCGATCCCGCGAAGCCCTTCGAGATTGCATATTTCGATCGAGGACCGATCGATCCGAAAACGCTCGTGCTTGGCGGCGATTGGTCGGCGTACTGGTATAACGGCTACATTTATGGCTCGGAGATTGCGCGCGGCTTGGATGTATTTCAACTGACGCCAACCAAGTTTCTTACGCAAAACGAAATCGATGCGGCGAAGACGGTTCAGTTGGCTGACCTGAATGTACAGAACCAGCAAAGGATCGAGTGGCCGGCAAAGCTGGTCGTGGCGAAAGCGTATGTAGACCAGTTATCGAGATCGCAGGCTCTGCCCGCGCGCCGAATCGCGGCTCTACAGAAGGCGATCCAAAGCGCGGAGAAATCAAACATGCGCAAGAACAAGGTGGCGAAATTGCAGGGGATGGCGCCTTCGCTGGAAAAAAGCGCAGAAACTGCGAAGACTCCAGCCGACGCAATGCGGATGCATGCACTGGCAGAGGTTTTGAAGAATCCATCGGCATGAAGACTGGCGAAACCTTGGGGGGCGAACATGAGTCACGCCCCCCGAGGGTGCCGGAGCCCAACCTACTACTGAGCTTATAAACGTCGACAGCACCTCCACGTTCTTAACCTCGTCAGAGGAAGCTTGGATCACTGATGGGGACTCGCCCTACGTCTGATTCTGGATTTTGACGGATCGCCACGGAAGAGGCTGCGCCCACCGGGCGGTAAAGTTGCAGAATTTTTCGTCACTGTTTCAAGTAACGAAGCGCAACAGATCCTGATTTAAAAGTCTTTGACTCAACAAGTTTTAATCGGCGTTTCTCCGGCAGGTTGACACCGTCCAACAACCGTCTCCCTTTTCCAACAATGATTGGCGTAACGACAAAGCGATATTCATCAACCAGTCCGAGCTCTATGAGCTGTGAAGGAATATCTACACCACCGACCAGAATGTTTTTACCTGGTTCTTGTTTCAATTTAAGGATTTCGTCGCGAAGGTTCGTACGAACAATTCTCGTATTTTTATCTTCAGTGCTAGCCAATGATCGTGAAAAAACAATCTTGTGGAGGGAATCAAATGCCTGAGCAAATTCAATATCCGCTTTTGCCTCGGACTGGCTTTTTGCGATATCAGGCCAATAAGGAACCATCAATTGGTAGGTTTTACGCCCATAGACGAGCAGGCCAGCGTCATCTCGCAAGAGGCGCGTGAAGTGTTCAAGTAAGTCTTCATCGGGATTGAATTTGGTGTGTTCGCAGCAGCCATCCAGGGTAAGGTTGATTGTGTAGATTACATTTCTCATTGGATAGTCCTCTTATATTTACCAGTATGTACCAGCGCTGATGCGCCCCGTTCAAAGTCCGGCATTATCGGGCTTCCGTTCCGTCCGACCAGCGTTCGACAGGAATCACGAACGAAGTCAGGTGCTCCACGGGATCGCTCACGGCAACGACAGGGGAACCCGGCAGATTCGCTCCCCAAATTGCGGGATCGGTATCCGAATAGAAAAACATGAGGTGAGGAGGCCAGTGCGGGCTGCTGTCGCCGGCGTAGCCTTGCTTCGACAGCATGTAGCACATCGCTCCAGGTTCCATCGCCGGCAATTCTTTTTTAGCGAGGGCAGCGGTGATGGACTCGGTCATCTGTGCCGGCGTACGCCCTGCCAATCCCCACTCGGTCTCTTTGGTTAAGCGCACAAGGTAAGAACGCGCGGCTGACGCATTGAAGCACATGGGCACCCGCACTTTCGGATTCCAAAAGTCGGCATCCGGCGCGGATGTCCACCCACGTCCCACGATACACACGAAACCGTTCTTACCTTTGACCACCGTTTCGAAACCATGACGACCAAGGACCTGCACCTCTGCATCGCGTGCAATGGACTCCGGTGCCGCACTGCGCGCCAAGGCAATTTCCGCACTCTGATCCGTCATGAGATATTGATCGATCGGGGCTATCTTCGGATATGGTGCGACGGGATGAGGTGTCGCGGCATCCTGTGCCATCGCGCGATTCGCCGCACTGATGTACGCCGTACCGAGCACAACAAGTATTGCGAAGCTTTTGATTGCGATTGCGTTAATTTTCTTTTTCCGCATCGTTTTCCTCCTGGGCCAGCGCAAAGCCAATGTTCAGCGTGCGGTGGTCTGTCTCCGGCGCTGTTCGCTTGCCTTCATGATTTCGTTCATATCCCCGGCTGGCCGAACCTCCCAAATGTTGCCGTAAGTCAGAGACGGATGCTGGCCGATAAGCTGTACCGCCTGATTCATGTCCCTCGCCTCAAGGACGAGAATGCCGCCGAGTTGTTCTTTGGTTTCGGCATAGGGGCCGTCGGTGGTTACCACCTTGCCGTTCTTCCAATACAGGGTCAGGGCGGTCTCCGGCCCCTGAAGCGCTTCTCCACCGGCCCAGTGCCCGCTGGCGCGAAGATGGTCGTCATATTCAAAGCACGTATCGAACATGGTGTTTCGCTCGGCCTCAGTCAAGCCATCGAATTTGCTTTTGTCGTAGTAGCCAAAACAGATGTATTTCATTGTTCTTCTCCTCTTCCTTCCGAGTGGGAGCAAGCGGCGTAGCTTGCCGCTGGCTCGTTTATCCTTGAGTCACTACCTTGCATATTCCGAAGTCGAAGCGGGTGAGACTATTTCGTTGTTCTCTTCGAGTCCGGGCTGAAAAGAAGCTCACTCACCTCGCGCGACGCACTGTGGCACGACTTCTCCTTCTCCTGCGGCGGTACAAAGACTCGTACCAGACATCGCGAGTTCGACAAAGCGCTGCGAGCTTTTTTACTACTGGCGCATCTCAGCGGCTACGTCGTCGCCGAACTTCTTTTGGATTTCTTTTTGCGTCTCGGGATCGAAGTCGGTTAGGTCAAACATGCGGCGAACTTCAACCATTTCGTTATCCTTCCCGGGGATGCGCGAGGCCCATTCGAGCGCCTCTTCGCGCGACTTCACCTGGATGATCCAATAGCCGCCAACCACTTCCTTCGCTTCGGTAAACGGACCGTCGGTCACTTTCGATTTTCCGTTTTTGAAAGTGACGCGCGCGCTCATCGTCGAGGGCGGGGTCAGCCCGTCGAGCGCGAGCAGCACGCCCGCTTTCCCTAGTTCCTCGTTGTACTTGCCCATTGCTTCCATGTCTTTGAGGTCGGGCGCCCAGCCGGGTTTTGCGGTTTGGTAGTCTTTCGGAAACATGATCATCATGAAACGCATGGTGTTCTCCTTTATGTAATCAGTATTGAGTATTGTGCGGACACCGTATCCGGGCCGCTACTTTCTTGCATTTCCATTTTTGTCCGAGCGGCTCTAAGCTTTCGCCGCTGAGTCTTTACATGCTCGGTGCCGGCGTTCCATCCGACCATTTGTCTGCTCCCACCAGGAATACGGACAGTGGCGGGAAGGATTTGAGTTGTGGGTAGGATTGCTCGGAGATGTACCAATAATTTACTGACATGACGGGGGAGTTTGCAAAATTCGCCCCCCAGGCCGCACCGTCTTTTGCCGCTTCGTAGAACATCAGGTGTGGGCCGTTGTGGCCGCCGTTGTCGGTGAGATACGAACCTTTCGACATCATGTAAGAGAAAGTTCCCGGCTCGAGAGCTGGCAATTCTTTTTTGTCGATTGCTGCCTTGATTGCGGCAATAACTTCGGGCTTGGAATGGCCAGCCAAGAGCAGTTCGGTGCGTTTATAGGCGTATGGAAGGACGGAGCGGGCGGCTGGTGGGTTGAGGCAATCTGCGGCGCGAACCTTTGGATTCCAGAATTCCGGGTTATCGAACATAGCCAACCAGCTGCGTCCGACCCAGCAGACCCAGCCGTTCTTTCCTTTGACGGCGGTTTCATAGCCGTGACGGGTGAGGACGATGACCGAGGCGTCGTGGGAGATGGCGTCCGGAGCGGCGCTGCGGGCCAAGGCGATTTCGGCGTCGCGATCCATCAGATATTGTTCTACCGGGGCCATCGTTGAATATGGCTGGCCGGAGCCTTGCGCAGCCGTGGGCAAGCACGCCGCGATCAGCGCGGAGACGAGTACGAATGCGCTTAGGAAAATGCTGTGTATTTGATTTCGGGTCATCGCTTTCCTCTATTTCTGGCGGGCCGCTTGCCCGGCCTTCAACACATAGTCGAACGGCCGGACGGAATTCGACAAGCCGTCTCAGAAAAAGTTTTGGGGCCGGGCGGTGGCCCACTCAAGCACTCTTTTGGCTTGAGTGGGGATGTTCCGTCCGGCGAACAACGCTAGATTTTCCTCATGCCACGGGGACTGGCGGCCGGTGGCCCATCCTTAACGATGGTTCCGTGCCCGCTGAGAGTGCCCCATCCTTGCGTTCTTTGCAAGGGCGGGCACGATGCTGCCTGCACTATGTGGTTTTGGGATCGGGCAGCATAAGACCGTCACTGCAAGCCTCCGTGGTACCCGCCCTTCGTAAAGAATGCGAAGGACGGGGCACCTTTTTTGTCGCAAAGCGAGCGACCTTAAAAGCCTGGGCCACCCGAAATCTCACTCTTTATTATTTCAACTGGCGAATCCGCTCTTGCAGGAATTGGCGCTCTGGTTCCTGTTGGGTCAGGGCCAGCGCTTTCTCATACGACGCGCGTGCCTCGGCTGCCTTGCCGAGCCTGCGGTACATATCGGCACGGGCAGAATGCGCCAGGTAATAATCGGCCAATTCGCCATCTTCCAACACTGCATTGATATGCGCCAAACCTGCCTCCGGACCATCGCGCATGGCGATTGCCACGGCACGATTAAGCTGTACCACCGATGAAGGCTGAATTTGTAGCAGTTGGTCGTAGAGCGCAACAATCTGCCGCCAGTCTGTCGAGGCGACCGATTCCGCCTCGGCGTGAACGGCCGCAATCGCCGCCTGCAGCGTGTACGGGCCGAAGTGGCGGGACTGTTGCTGAGACTTCAGAGTTTTCTCGAGCAATGCCACTCCCTCCGCGATCTGCTCCCGGTTCCACAGTGCGCGGTCTTGATTCTCCAGCAAAATCAGCTCTCCGGTTGGAGACATTCTCGCGGTGCGGCGGGATTCCTGCAGCAGCATCAGTGCAAGCAGGCCGGTTATTTCCGGCTCCGGATGAAGTTCCATCAGCAACCGGCCCAGACGAATCGCCTCGCCGGTCAACTCGGAGCGGGTTACATGCGCTCCCGCCGCGGCCAAGTAGCCCTCGTTAAAAACGAGATAGATGACTTGAAGCACCGCGCCCAGCCGCTCCGGCAATTCCTGCGGCGTCGGTACCTCGTAGGGAATTCGTTCCTCGCGAATCTTTGCCTTGGCGCGCACAATGCGCTGCGCCAGCGTGCGCGGAGTGGTAAGGAACGCCTTTGCGATCTCCTCGGTGGTGAGCCCGCACACCTCGCGCAAGGTGAGCGCAACGCGGGCTTCCGGCGCGAGAGAGGGATGACAGCAGGTAAAAATCAGGCGCAGGCGGTCGTCTTCGAGAAACTCGCCATCACTGGATTTCTCCTCCGCCGAACTCGATTGCGCTTCGAGATAGCGCACGAGCTCGTCTTGCAACGCATCAAGCGTTATCCGTTCTAATCTTGCCCGACGACGCAGAGTATCAATGGCTTTGAATCGTGCCGTCGAAATCAGCCATGGCCGCGGATTGGCGGGCACTCCACTGCTCGGCCACACGCTCAGAGCGGCCGCAAAGGCTTCATGCATCGCCTCCTCGGCAAGATCAAAATCACCGAGCAAGCGGATCAGCGTGGCCAGGATTCGTCTCGAATCCTCGCGATAAAGGGAATCGAGCAATTCGCGGATCTGGTCCCGCATCGGCTCGCTGGAATGCTGGGATGCGACAGGCTCGGAGATGACACGCTCGGGCATGAACACGACCTTAGCAAACCAGCCACCCAGAATCAATTTGGCAAACGGCGGGGGAAACGCAAGGTGCAGGTAGAATAAGTGGGCGCAGATAGTCCTCCTTAAAGATGATTGTGAACTTCGCGGAACGGGCGCACAACCACAACTGGGAACTCGACCCGGTTGTCCGATCTCTGCTGGATACAGATTTCTATAAGCTTCTGATGTTGCAGTTTATCTGGAAGCATTACCGGAAAACGCGGGTGTCGTTTTCGCTGTTTAATCGAAGCTCTTCGGTGCGGCTGGCCGACATGTTCGCGATCGAAGAGATTTCCCACCAATTGGAGCACGTCCGCAAACTGCAGTTTCGAAAATCCGAACTGGTGTGGCTGGCCGGTAACACGTTCTATGGTCGACGTGGAATTTTCGAATCGGCATTCCTGGAATGGCTGGAGCGCGACTTCAAACTTTCGGACTATGAGTTAGCCGTGAAAGATGGCCAGTTTCATTTGTCCTTCGAAGGCGCATGGCCTGAGACCACGATGTGGGAACTCTATGCGCTCTCTGTCCTGGACGAACTCAGGACGAGAGCCAACATGAAAAAGCTTAGCGAATTCGAGCTTGATATTCTTTATGCCCGGGCGAAAACGAAACTATGGAGCAAAATTGAACGCCTGCACGGAGTGCCGAATCTGAGCGTCGCGGATTTCGGAACACGGCGCCGGCACAGCTTTCTGTGGCAGGAGTACGTGGTGAAGGCGATGGCTTCCAACCTTCGTAGCGGATTTGTTGGAACGTCGAACGCCTTTCTTGCGCATAAGCACGATCTTGAAGCGATTGGAACGAATGCGCACGAAATCCCGATGGTGCTCGCCGCGCTGGCGAATGATGACGAAGCCCTGAAGGCATCTCAATATCATGTGCTCGATCTGTGGCAAAACACCTACGAGGGCGCGTTGCGGATCATGCTGCCCGATACTTTTGGAACAACTCAATTCCTGAAGAACGCGCCTGAGTGGACGGCGGATTGGACCGGCCAGCGCATGGATAGTAAGAATCCTTATGTGGCGGGCGACGAATATATCGAATGGCTGAAAGGACGAGGCCGGGATCCGCGGGAAAAGATCGTCATTGCCTCGGATGCTCTCGATGTCGATGAGATCATCGGTCTTCACGCGTATTTCGGGGGAGCGCTGCAGGGAGGCGCGACTGCCCAGGAGTTCCGCAATGCCGCAGATTTCGAGAACCGGGGAAAGTGGAGTCCGGGCCGGCGCATTCGCTTTAGCGCCGGTTGGGGGACGTTACTCACCAACGATTTTCGCGGCTGCGATCCCAGAGGCGGCAGCGAATTTGATCCGATCAGCCTGATCTGCAAAGTGTCTGACGTGGAGGGACGGCCGGCGGTGAAGCTCTCCGACAATTACGCCAAGGCGCTGGGTCCAGCATCGGAAATCGAACGTTACAGGCGCGTGTTCGGGACTGCGGGAATGACAAACGCTCCCACGGTCGCGTGATGCGCCGCGGTAGCTCACACAAAGTACTCGAAGGCCTTTTAGCAAAGACGAGGGAGCCGAAGGGCCGACGCGCTGCACAATAATATTTTCGTGACCAGGATTGGCCGGATTACGGCTGGGGAAGATCAAGAAGAACGATATCCGAGTGCCCCTGCACTCGTTCCAGAACAACATCGCGACCGTCGCGGGAAATGTCGAAATCGCGAATTTCGAAATCGGGAGCCAGGTTGGTCAACTGGCGCTCGGCGCCCGTCTGCAGGTCAACAAGCCAGAGATTCTTATGTTGAATATCTCCTCGCAGGTAGATGAGTGACCGTCCATCGGGCAGGAATGCCAGGTGTCTCGCGCCCCGAGTAAGCGTCAAAGGGGGCAGAGGATGCGCTGCGGCCTCGGCGTTAGCGGCTTTCACGGAAAACGTTGTGCCAATGTCAGGACCGGAGTAAACAACGAATCGGCCGTCGGGCGCCCACACGGGATCAACGGAGTACTCGCTAATAAAAGGTGTCGGGAAACCGCCTCCGACGGGTACCCGGAAAAGGTGGGGGACGCCGTGATCGTTCGCCGCGGAGGTAATAGATTGGCCGTCGGGAGCCCATGTGGGCGAGCCCTGCAGATCGAGAGAATCGGTGAGGATTCGAGGATTGGTTCCATCAGCCTGCATGGCGTACATCAGCGTCCGTCCATTTTGCCGGACCGAAAAGGCTATGGATCGTCCATCTGGTGAGATGGCGGGGCCGCCAAAGATTTGCGCTCCCGGGCTGTTCCACAATTCCGTGGAAGTTTCATTGGCGAATTTCCAGATACCGTCACTGGTACCGGTTGCAGAAACATAAAGAAGATAGTCTGGTCCCAAGCGTGGGGAGAACCCGGTGCCGGTAGTCAGCTGGACTCGACCGTTTGGCGACGCCGCGACGGGTGAATCGGCGAGTCGCACTCGCCAAAGCGTACTCTTCGGAGTTGCGAGCGTGACGACCAGTCGACGTCCGTCAGCACTGGCCGCCAGCGAAGTGTAGCAGTCAAGGCCGAAGGTCAGCCGGTGAGGAATGCGGCGTTCGACATCCATGCTATAAAGCCACGGTCCCGAACCATCGGGATCGTTGGCCAGATACAGCAACGTCCGGCGATTCAACAAGACGGGATAAGTCACACGTCGATTGTTCGAGGTAATCTGCTGGGGACTTCCGCCTGCTGGAGGGATGCGCCAGATATCTAACTTGTCGGGCAGCGAACCCAAAACGAAGTAAATAAATGCGGAATCCGGCGACCACAACGGAAAGTGCGAGTGCAGCCCTGGAGGCGCAGTGAAGATGGGCCGATCCTCTGATCGACGGCCGCCGTCTGTGACAAATAGCGGGTCCCCGGGTCCGGGCGTGTGGTAGGCAAGCCGGGAGCCATCATGCGACCAATCGAACTCGGCCACGCCCTCGAGATAAGGTTTCGGTTGCCCGCCAAGCGTTGGCACTGCCCAGATGCTGATATCTCCGCCGCTTGAAGCATTTTCCTTGCGCGCCCAAAAAGTGACCATTGAGCCATCAGGTGAGAAGCCCAGGGTGCGGACCGATGGATTCACGAGTTCCGGTGCGCTGCCGCGGGTCAAGTTGTGGAACTGCCCCGAACCCACCTGCGTAACCCAGACGTCCATTTGTCCATCCCGGGCCGACAAGAATGCAATGAAATGCCCATCGCGCGACACGGCCGCGGCTTGCTCCATTCCGTCGAAGTCTGTCACCCTCTGAAACCGGGCGTTAGCGATCGGGCTTCGCCAAAAATACTCTGTCTTCTGAAGCCAGAGGCTGACGCCAATTGCGAGCGCGGCCACTGCCACCACGGGCAGGATGAATCTCCATTTGCTCAGAGCAGATGAGACCGAGGCCGGCGGCGCTTCATGATTCGAATGCGCCTCGCTTCCATTTGCTTGCGTGGCGAGAATTTTCCGGCTGCGCGCCCACGCGTCCAACTCCGCGGGAAACGCATATACCGAGCCCATCCGGTTATGGAGGTGGCGATGAACCGGCATCCCTTCGCGCTTCTCCCAGCGCTGTACCGTGGTGACATCGCGGTTCAGGTATGCCGCAATCTCCTTCCACGAATCGAGCCGTTGCTCGGGCGGCCTTACGGTCGGGGATTTGCTAGAGGATGCTTCACCCACCGTGTTCTCCTCACCGGCTCAGGGATGGCGAGCCCGGACACCGAATTGTAACGTTGCCGCGCAGCCACGGCAAAGCACTGTATTTGACGGTAAGGCACGGCAGCAGCGCCGTTCCACGCATTGCCGCTTGAAGTAACCCACTCCCATGATGGAGTGTGTGCCTGCGTCTCACGTGAATTTCAAATTTTGGAGGCCTGTCATGAAGAGCAAAGCTTTCCAGTGGGTGGGAAGCATCATCACAGTTGCGGTGCTGACAAGCAGTGCCGCGCTGGCGCAAAATGCGACACCGAAGAGGTTTAGCGGGGTGATCAACGCCTATTCTCCGCAAACCACTACAACGGTAGGCACAACTACCACTACAACTGGTCCGTACGAGGTTCGAGGTCCGTGGTCGTTGAAGTTAAGGGACGACTGCCTCAAGGCGGAATTTTCCGCCGCCCTGAACATGGAACTGTCGGACGGCTGGGTCATCACCGAAAACGGCGGCAATTTTGATCCGAGCGCCAGGGGTGCTCACACTCACCATATCAGCATGGTCGGAGATGTCACGACCACTTCGACCGGAGGGCTTGTGATCACAGGTACTGCGACGATTACGCTCAACGGAAACCCCGCGCCCATTTCACCATCGCCTTTGACGGTAGAAATCAGCGGCGGAACGGATGTGGAATTTTCCAATATCACACTGACGTTTGGATCGCCGGGCTACAAGCATTTTGGAACCGAGCCACTCCCGGGGGTGGTTCGACGGGTCAGCAGTCGACGGTAGATTTTCAAATCTCGCGAGATTCTAAAATCGAAGAGCATGTAGCGGGTGGGTGGCGGCATGGTTCGTGTCTCCGGCGATTCGGGGCCGTGCCCACCCGTGTTTTGATGCGCCTCCAGAATTCTCCTAGTTGTCCTGTTATGAAGACGCGCAGCGGTAAAGGAAAAGGCATCGCCGATCAACAGCATTATGGAGTTCCTTGCGCTACTTTTGCGACAAAAGATAGAGATCGAACTGCCCGCCGGGACGGGCATAGACGATCTTGGAAAGGTCACGCGCGATATCGTAGGCATTGCCGCCGTAACGCTGGGCAAAGGCGAAGGGCAGTTTTAGTACGGTCTGAGGAGCTCCAGTAACCTTGCCGTCTACCCAAGGCAGGCGATACAGGGTCACTTCGCCGCGCGTCGAAACGGTGTAAAGTACTGCATTCCCATTGCTGCTGAACCGGGGGAGGAATGTCACGACTTTGGGCACAAGCGAGGTGCACTTCTTGTCGGCGATGGAAAGTTCGAAGATGCCCAGATTGTCTCCGTACATCATCGAGGTGAGCAAGTACCGAGCATCCGGAGATGAGTCCATAACAAATCCACAACCTTCGGAGAAGGGTTCGGCCGCGGAACCATCAGGGCTGAGTCGCCAGATCTGCAATGGGAAGGGATTTTGAAAGTGTTGATTGCCAGTGATGAACAGGTCCTTCCCAGTCCGGGTCCATGTCATCGATTCGGAGTTACCCAGGGAATGCGGGAGCTGGAGCAGGTGGCTGCCGTCTGCATTCACGACGAAATTTTCATCAGCATCGCGTGACGTGTTGCTGTAGGTCAACCGGGTGCTGTCGGGAGACCAGTCCCCTGTGGAGAAGTTGCCTTGAGTGGAAGCAATTTTAATTTTATTGTTGCCGTCAATATCGGACACCCAGAGTTCGGCGTGGGAGACGTCGGGCTGGGTCACATACATCACCCGCTTGCCATCGGGCGAGAGGGCTGGTTGTATCGCCAGGTCGGACGCAATGTCCGTGGAAGATTTTGTGTGGAGGTCATAGACCGTTAGGTATCCGGATTCCCTCCCGTTCACGAAGAAAATTCCCTTTCCCGCCGGCTCCTTCATTGCAAAATAATCAGGGCCGGGACCGGAAGTGAGCTGAGTATAGGTTTTGTCATAGAGACTGTATTCCCATAGGTTGATAATTCCGTTGAGTTCGCGATGGAAAAGCAGCGTCTTCCCCGGATCTCCCCAGGTAATCTGCTGTGGAGAACCGGAAAGGTCTCCGATTTCGGTTGCCTTCCGGTTAGCCAGATTGAAGCGGTACAAGCGAACAGTACCGTGGGGATCTTTGTCTTTAAACCCTTGCAGCAAGAGGTTGGAGCTATCGGGGAAGACAAGAATGGCGAGCACCTCACAGCCTAGTTCCTTGGCCGTTACAATCGCCTTCCCGCCAACGCCGTCCGGCGGGGATTGCATGAGGTCGTTCGTCTCCGGATGCAGATAAAACAAGCTCCTGCCATCTGGAGAAGGCGCAAGACCGTAGCCCTGGAGAACACGCGTGGGAGTTCCTCCCAGGGTGGGCATCGCCCAGATTTCTTCTCCCGCACCAAGTTCGCGCTGATAGTAGATTTGCGTTCCATCCGCTGAAAAACTATCGAGGTACTTGCTACCCTCGTCGGTGGTGAGTTGTAACGGATCGCCTCCGGAAGTCAGCATCACAAAGATCTGCTCGAATCCTTGATAGTACGAAGTGAAGGCCACTGCGTGTCCATCTGGAGACAGGGTGGCTTGCGATATCGGCTTGTGCCAGTGGCTGATCTGCGTGATCTTCCCCGGAGCGGACGGCCCGCGATTGCCGAAGAGATGAAGGATTCCGTAGCCGGCGAATGCCAGAACCAGAAAAACCGCAGCGATAAGGCCTGCCACTTTGCCCTTATTGCGCGAGGCTGTCTCCGCTATGACAGAACCACTTGAACGCTGGAACCCTGAAGGTTGAGTGCCCGATTGATGAACCGAAGGCGTGCCAGCCTGCGATGCAGCCGCAGGGGTTCCAGAGGCCGGGGACTGCATCTCGTAGTGCCCGGAAATCTGCTGTTCAACCCGGTCCGACGACGATACCAGGCTGGCGGCGGGGGCGCTGCTGCCAGAGCCCGTGTCCCGCTTCAAGCGCTTCAAATCGCTGTATATGTCGGCGGCGTGCTGGTACCGGAGGTCGCGATCTTTCTCCAGCGCTTTACCGATGATTCGTTCCAGTTCCGCCGGCACTTCTGGATTGAGCCGAACCGGCGGCAAGACCGCTCGGTTGAGGATGGCTTCGAAGATAATGCCGGTCGTAGCCCCGCGAAACGGAAGCGCGCCCGTGCACATCTCGTAGAGCACCGAGCCGAATGAGAAGAGGTCGCTCCGGGCATCCAGATCTTTTCCGCGCACCTGCTCCGGGGACATATAGGCGACCGTACCCAGCGCCATTCCCGGACTGGTAAGGTGGTCTTCCTCCACGGCTAGGGTTGCGGTATTTTCCGATCCGCTCTCAAGGGATGAGAGTTTAACTTTGGCCAACCCGAAGTCGAGAATCTTGGCATGGCCGCGCTTGGTGACGAAGATGTTCGCGGGTTTGATATCGCGATGTACGATTCCGGCAGCGTGCGCGGCATCGAGGGCGTCGGCGATCTCGATTGCGAGCGACAGGACTGTTTCGGTCTCCAGTGCCTTCGCTCCAATGCGGTACTTCAACGTCAGGCCATCAAGGAATTCCATGACGATGAAGGGCCGCTGGTCCTGCTGGCCGATTTCATAAATAGTGCAGATGTTGGGATGGTTCAAAGCGGAAGCCGCCTGCGCCTCGCGCTGAAAGCGGGCGAGGACCTGCGGATCATTGACCACGTCGTCCGGAAGAAACTTAAGCGCGACAAACCGGTGCAGCGTAATGTCCTCGGCCTTATACACAACACCCATCCCGCCGCCGCCGAGTTTTTCGAGGATGCGATAGTGTGAGATGGTTTGGCCGATCATTACTGGCCGCCCGTTTCGGATGGCTTCATCTTACGAACGCCGCATCCTCTAGTCAACGAACCGCCGATCGGACTCAGGGGCGTGTCGCCCGGCGTTTCGCTTTTGTCTTTCCCCATGTACGAGGAGAAATGTACAGAGCTTTACGGTTATTAACCGGTTCATGAAAAACCGATCCCCTATTGCGTTATTAACTTTGCGTCCAACGGCCTTCCAGGAATGCCCCAATTGAATAAGCGATCGAGCATACTACCGGCATGGTATAGAACAGTACATATAAGCATTCTGTTCTGCTGCATTCAACCTGTTTCGCAGGGAACAGATCGGTCTGGACGCGTGGCCATATGTGATCGAAAGACTTCACATCGTGAAGACCCGCAGCGAGCCAGACTAATCCTGCCTACCACACGAGGCACGCCTCGCCCTGATGCAGCCGCCGTCGCAGCAAGAATCCCAAAAGCAAAGCGGGGCCCCAGACGATGGGGCCATACCAGGAATCAACTTGTATCGTGCGAAACGTTGTGACTGAAGCAACGACTAGCCGTACAGGAATATACGCCGCGAAAGCGAGGACAGTACCACCGACCATCGCCGCTATCGAGTGAATAGCAATGCGCGCTAACCGTATCCTCATGCTCCGCCGTCTTGCTCGTAATGCGACTGTAATGCTGTCCGGCTCCCGACCTTCGCAAAATGCGCGACGGACGGGGCACCCATCGTATTGCTGGTACCCGCGAAGTCAATCTCTGCGTAACTCAGTTCTTCCCTGCTCCCGGCGCGCGCTGGATATTAACTTCCGCCAGAATTCGCTGCATTTCCGGATCGTCGTGCAGGGTATCGAACAAGTGGTTCCCCGCGATGCCGACAACGTCATCCTCGTGCTGATCGTAAGCGATTTTCAGGTACTTCAAAGCGTCCCGTTTATGTCCTTCGAGCGCACAGGTCCCGGCCAGTGCGAGGGGCGAAAATTTTCCCTGATCGTAGAGCTTCTGCTGTTCATTGCGTAAGTTTTCGAACATGGCGTGCGCCCCGCCGGCCGCATATCCCTTCTCAGCGGCCGAGGCTACAACCAGCGCCGCGCTGTCATGGCTGAGTAACGCGCTCTTTCTTAGCTCCACCAGGTAGTTTGGATAGTTGCCCATGTCCAGATAAATTCTCCCCAGGTAACGAGGTGGGGAAACGAACTCCGGTTCGGCCTTTTCCATTTGCCGCAGCAGGTCAAGCGCCTCCTGCCGCCGTCCCATCCCATACAAGATGATTCCCTTGTCCGCCAGCACCGACTTCGATGTAGGGTCGAGCGCCTGTGCACGCTCAATTTCCGTCAGCGCCTCCGGGTAGCGGCCCATCGTTTCCAGCACCGGCGAATACCAGTGGTGGGCATTCGCATTGTTCGGGTCGAGTTCAATCGCACGGCGAAATTCGTGATCAGCGGTAGCAGCGTCCCACATTCCCCAAAACGAAACAAACGCCAGGGAAGCGTGCGCCTGCGATGATTTGTCATCCAGCTCAACCGCTTTGCGCGCCGCAGCCAGCGCCCGCGGATACGCTTCGCTACTCTTCATTGCGCTATATTCGCGCAGCAGGTTGTAGCAGTCCGCCAGTCCAACGTAGGCATCCGAATATCCCGGATCGTGCACAATCGCCTGCGTGAAATAGTCCACCGCCTTTTGCAGATCGTCGGGCGTGCGCTTGTTCCAGTAGTAGCGGCCTTGCAGATAAAGATTCCTGGCTTCCTGATTCGCCGGATGCAATCCATCATTCGCAGGCGGGTGGGGCGAATCGCCTGCTGCCTTTATCCCGCGAAATCCGAAGAACATGATCCCCGCTACCAACAACAGGGCCAGAACCAGGGCGGCATACTGCAACGTTCGTGACCGAAATGAATACGCGGGTCGCGAGATCAAACTCTCCGGAGCGGACTCCGAACTTACTGCCGGCTCTAACTCCGGCTCACGGACATCGGACGCGAGCAGCATGACTGTGTTCGAAGCCGGGACTGCAGAAGTTGGAGCGATCCACCGGTACCCGCGGCGCTCGATGGTTTCTATAAAGATAGGATTCTCAGCGGGGTCGCCCAGCGCGTCGCGCAGTCGTTTGATGGCGCTGCTGATGGAACGGTCAAAATCGACAAAAACATCCTGCGGCCAAAGCGCCTGCCGGAATTCTTCGCGCGTCACCACTTCATTCGGCCGGCTGAGCAGGACTCTGAGCGCGCGAAAGGGTAGATCCTGAATCTTTACCCTGGTCCCTTTCTTCCACAAATCTCCCGCGCGCAAGTCCGCCTCAAATATCCCGAATCGCACAACGGTCTCGGGCTGGCTGGACACAGTTATAGCTTCGATGCTCCTCAGGGACGATAGTTCGGCAGTTTACCATTCCGTAGAACCCTGTTGGACTGGCACTTTCGGGCTACCCGTTCCAGACAAGAACTTTTTGTAACCCACTGTAGATACACAAAATATCTCGTCGCTTCGATGTAGCCGAGCCGTCGCTTTACCTCCGCCCCAATTCGAGTGATAGTCGGCGTGCGTTCGCGGACGTCCCAATCCGTGGGCGAGCTGGCCGCGCCGGGAAATAGAAATTCCAACCGCTAAGCGGTTCAAACTACGACGGCAGAAATTTGAATCATTTCAGGAGAAAACAATGACTACAGTTCTCAAGCCGAAGCTTCTCGCGGGAGTACTCCTGGTAGCGATAGCTATCGCTGCGCCGGCGCAAACGGTCAGCACGATTTACAAGTTCAGCAGCGGCACGAACCCAAATCTTCCTTCGGGCGTGATGGCGCAGGGACAAGACGGAAATTTCTACGGAGTTACCCTATCCGGCGGAGGTCCCGCGAACCAGGGCGCGATTTACAAAATCAGCTCCAAGGGAGTGCTCACGAGCTTGCACGCGATGGCGGACTCGGACGGAACGACGTGCAGAGGCCTGACTCTGGGCACCGATGGTAATTTCTATGGAACCTGTCACAATGGAGGCGCCAACGATTACGGTACGCTTTTCAAAGTGACGCCCGCCGGCGTCTTAACCGTACTGCACAACTTCGCAGCCCAGGGATCGACCAGCGACGGATGTGAGCCCCTCGCTCCTCCGATCCAAGCCAGTAACGGAGATTTTTACGGAACCACAAGTTTTTGCGGAGCAAACAATTACGGAACGGTGTACAAGCTCACGCTGGCGGGAGCGTACAGCCTGCTGTACAGCTTTCAAGGTCCGCCGGACGACACGCTGTTGCCGTTAGGCTTGATCGAAGCTAATGGCGAACTATGGGGCCTGGGAAACGGCTGGATCATCAGCTATGGCGGAGTGTTCAAGATCACGCTCGCGGGTAAGGAGTCGCTGGTATACGCGTTCAAGGGCGATCCGGATGGCGCGGGCCCGTATACAAATCTGATTCAGGGCTCCAATGGCGACTTCTATGGAACCACCGAAGAAGGCGGCAGTGCGCAGGAAGGAACCATTTTCCAAGTCACCGCGAGCGGCAAAGAGACGGTACTTTACAGCTTTCCGAATCAGACGGAGGGCGCGTATCCTTCGTTGCCGTTGACGCAGGGGCCGAATGGCCTGTTGTTCGGCGCCGCAACGGATTGCGCGGGTGGGGGCTGCTCGCAAGCCGGACTCTTCGATATCACTCCCGCGGGCGTCTACAAAAACCTTTATCTATACCCACTCGTTTGCTCGAACTGCGGACAGCCTGAGGCTCCGCTCTTGCTTTCCACCAACGGCACGTTTTACAGCACGACCGAGCAGGGCGGGACTGGCGTTGGCTCGTTCTACAGCCTGAACGATGGCTACAGCCCCTTCATCTCTCTGGTGAATGTGACGTCCGGCGCGGAAGGTGCGCAGGTCGGAATTTTGGGCCAGGGTTTCAGCTCGAAGTCTGTCGTTGAGTTCGGAGGCACAAAAGCCACGACCACAAAACTCACTGGCACCACCTACATTCTCGCGACGGTCCCGGCGGGCGCCCTAACCGGCGACATCACCGTCACCACGGGATCGACCGTGCTCTCCACCACTGCGAGCTACAAGATCACGCCGACCTATAAGAGCTTCACGCCCACGAGCGGCCCAGTCGGAACAGTAGTGACATTCAACGGCACAGGCCTGACGCAAACCACGAAGGTGACGATCGACAAAATATCGGCGTCGTTCACGGTGGTCTCCGATTCCGAAATCACCGCGACCGTTCCCGCTGGAGCAGCGACCGGCAAAATCGTTGTGACCACAAAAGGTGGCGGCGTTACCAGTTCCGCCAACTTTACCGTCGACTAACATGCATCGCAGGATTTCGTTTCCGAGATCGAGCGGCGTAAGCTGCGCTGCTGCAGGCATTCGTGGTACCCATTCATCGCTAGCACTAGACGATTGAAATTCTGGGCCACCCTGCAGCGAAGGTAATGGCGGAGAGGGAGGGATTCGAACCCCCGATACCCTTTCGGGTATGCCGGTTTTCAAGACCGGAGCCATCAACCACTCGGCCACCTCTCCGGATGGTGCAGGTTTAGTTTACACTCGGACATTTTGCCACGCTAACGCGCCAATGCGGTAACGAGGCTAGTGAATCAGGCCGAAGGCACGGGAATGAAACTCCATGACCTCGGTGAAGTGGGCCAGGAAATAGGTGAAGCTGTGGTCGCCGGGGTACGGATGGTACTCGTGCTTCACGCCCAGCTTCTGTAGCTCATCGTGCAAGGCAGCGGCTCCTTTTTCAAAACCATAGTTGTCATCCTGGCCGCAGTTGAAATAGATAGCGAGTTTCTTCAGGGCGGCGGCATTCTTGCGAGCGAGAAGAAACGGGTTGTTGGCGTTCCAGTGGGGAACGTCGATCGGATTTCCGAAAACATCTGCCAACACTTTCCCCAGGGGCGCGCCGGAGCGTGCGGCGAGATCAAGTTCGCGGGGCGACTCCGTAATCAGTGCGGCGCTTTGCGCGCTGACGGCGGAAAACATTTCTGGATGGCTGAAGGCAAAGCGCAGCGCGCCGTACCCGCCCATGGAGATTCCGCTGATCGCTCGATTGCCGCGGCCTTTGCCGATTCGGTATTTCTTTTCGATGAGCGGAATGAATTCCTGCAGGAAAAAATCGCTGTAGCGAACGGAACCGTCGGCGGAGTTGATGTAAGAAACGTTCTCTTGCCCTCGGGAGCGACGATAAGAAAATCGCCGAGCTTGTGTTGCTGGCGAAGATCGTCGAGCATCGTCCATGCGCCGCTGTTGAAAAGTGTTTTCTCGTTATCGCCCAAGCCGTGTAGGAAATAAAGCACGGGATAGTGCTGTGGAGGGATTCTTGTTTGCGCCGGAGTCGTAGCTGGCCGGGAGGTAGACGCAGTAATGGACTGCGTACTTGAGAATCCGGCTGTTCAGAACGTCGCATTCGATGCGGCTTTGAGCGTGAACGGATAATGGGATGATGAATGTCGCGAGAATAAGAAAGATTCGAAAACTGCTGCGCATCGATTCAGTTTACTCGTAGCGCAGGGCCTGCACGGGATCCAGACGGGCAGCGCGTCCGGCCGGATACAGGCCAGAGATGAGACTGACCGCGAACGCGAACACAAGGGCAAATGCGACCAGCCACCAGGGCACTGCCCAGAAATGTTCGGGAGGAAGAGACTGACGCTTGAGATAAATATTCGTACCCAGGTTGATCACTTGTCCGATGGCCCAGCCGAGGATGACGCCAACAATGCCGCCGAGAATGCCCATGGCGCCGGCTTCGGCGAAGAAAAGTTTCTTCACGTCGCCATCGCTGGCGCCGATGGCTTTCATGATTCCAATTTCGCGGCGGCGCTCGAGAATGGCCATCACCAGTGTGTTTACGATTCCGATGGAAGCGACGGCGAGGGCGAGGCTGCCGAAAATTCCGAGGAAGACGTCGAGCACGGCGAAGAATTGCTGCAGACTTCGGGTAGCGTCGAGGATGGAGAACGTGTTGAACCCCATCTTCTTAATTGCGGCTTCGACATCTTTGATCTGCCCGGGATTTTTTACTCGTACGTTCACCGAGGAGTACGACGGCTGGTTTTCCGCGGCGCGTGAAACTTCTCGGAGATCCGTGGGCTGCATTACGTGCAAACTCTCGGCAAGTTTGAGCGGGATAAACACTCGGGCGCGAGTTGGACCGCGCATGCTTTCGGGATCAAGGTCGGCGACACCGACGATTTTAAGTTTCTGTTCACGGGAGACAACTGAATAGCTGGCATCGGAGGTCGCCTCATCACCGTTAACCTTCTTGTCTGGTGAGGTTGAAGCAGCACTCGGCGTCATCTCACGCTGCGCGTAGCGCATGGTCAGCTCTTTACCCAGAAGCGGAGCAGCCAGTTGCGCCACGTTCGTTTCGTCGACGCCGCTTTTGGGCGTTTTGCCCAAGAAGTTCTTCGGCAAATGCTTTTTGAATCACGGCTTCGGGCGCCATGTCCGACGAAAAGAAGCTGACCCTGCAGCGCATCGAAGGCGTCATTGGACTTTGCCGAAGAAGGCAGAGCAGCGATCATCGTCAGGTGTGGCTTGTCGTCGTAACGCAATTCCGTGATGAAGCGTATATCAGGATAAGCTTCGAGAACATTCGGCAGGTGCTCGATTTCGAGGCGTGTGGGTTCGTCCAGAATGCGACTTTCTCCGGGTGCCGGTCCGTTGCGATCTTCATTGTGGCCGAAGTTCCGAAGGTCGCGTCGGGATGTGACAACGACGGTATCGAACAAGCCGGACTTCATCAAACGGCGGGACGCGAGTTGTTGCAGGCCGATGCCGAGAGACAGCATCGCAACTAAAGAGGCAACGCCTACCGATATGCCGATGGTGGTCAGCGAGTTTCGCAAAACAGATTCACGCAAATTGCGCAGGGCCAGGTCGGCGAGATCGGGTAGCTTCATGAGCGCACCTCGCCTGACGCGACTGGCGTCTCTTCGGCTATCAGTTTTCCATCGGCAAGAAAGATAAGACGCTGCGCGTAACGTTCCGCCAAGGCACGCTCGTGCGTGACCATCACGACTGTCATCCCTAGTTGCTGATTGAACTGGCGGACCATGTTCATGATTTCGGTTCCGGTACGGCTATCGAGATTACCGGTGGGTTCGTCGGCGAGCAGAAGTTGCGGCCGGTTGATGAGCGCGCGAGCGAGCGCCGCACGCTGCTGCTCTCCGCCGGAAAGCTCGCTGGGACGATGATTCATGCGAGATTGCAGGCCCACTCTCGCGAGTGCCTCCTGCGCGAGACTGTCGCGTTTCCCGCGTTCGACCTCAGCAAAGCGCATGGGCAATTCCACATTTTCCGCAAGCGTCATGCTGGCGATCAGATTAAAAGATTGAAACACCATCCCAACGGTGTGCAAGCGATACCGCGCCAGTTCTTCGCGGGACAGTTGCGCGAGATTTTTGCCGTGAACGATTACAGTGCCGGAGGTGGGACGGTCCAAGCCAGCAATCAGATTTAACACTGACGACTTTCCGGAACCTGAACTGCCGAGGAGAGCCACGAATTCTCCGGCACGCACTTCGAGAGAGACGCCATCAACCGCGCGAATCACGGATTCGCCCATGCGGTAATGCCGGCAAAGATTTTCGACTCGAATCGCGGTGCCGCCGTCCAGTTGCGATCTGCTATCAGCCATGCGCTAACGCACCTGTCCCTTCAGCACACCCAGCGCATCCGCTGGGGCGCCACCGTTGCGCGGAGCAGGGGCATTGCCGTTTTCGGCCGTATCCAGATCAACCGAATCGCCTTCTCCCGGCGCGAGAAACAAGTTGTCTTCAATCCCATGCTGCCGGGTGTACAGGTCGTAATAACGGCCGCGGGCTGCGTAAAGTTGCTCGTGGGTACCACGTTCCACGATTTGTCCCTGCTCCATCACCAGAATCTGATCGGCACGGCGGATGGTGGAAAGGCGGTGCGCAATCACAAATGTGGTGCGGCCCTTCATCAGATAAGAGAGTCCCTGCTGGATCATTTGCTCGGATTCGGAGTCGAGACTCGAGGTTGCCTCATCGAGAATCAGGATGCGAGGCTCGGCGAGAATGGCACGGGCAATCGAAATCCGCTGGCGCTGGCCGCCGGAAAGCTTCACGCCGCGCTCGCCGACGATTGTGTCGTATTTGTCGGCGAAGGTTTCGGCGAACTCATCCACGCGGGCGATGCGGCAGGCGCGCAGAATATCTGCTTCGCTGGCATCGGGCCTGGAAAACGAAACGTTCTCTCGAATGGTTCCATCGAAGAGGAAAGATTCCTGCAACACGACTCCGAGGCGAGTACGGTAGGAATCGAGACGAACGGTTCTAAGGTCCGTGCCATCCACTAATATTCTGCCTCTTGTCGGTGTATAAAAATCGGAGATCAGGCCAATCGTGGTTGATTTTCCGGAACCGGACGAACCGACGAGGGCCGTCACGGTGCCGGGATCGGCGCGGAAGGAAATATTCCGCAGCACGTCATGAATTCCATCGTAAGTAAAACTTACGTTTTCGAATTCGATAAGTCCGACAATGTCGGGTAACGATGTGGTGCGGATTGGATCCTGATCTTCGGGCCGCTCGCGCATGATCTCCTGCGTGCGCTCGAGTCCGGCCAAAGCTTCGGTAAGTTGAGTTCCGATGGAAACGATCTGCATGATGGGCGCGACCAGAAAGCCCAAGAGCAACGTGTAGGAAACAAATCCACCAACGGTTAGAGTGCCAGATGCGATCTGGTGTGCGCCCACATACATTGTGACCGCACCGACTAATCCCAGAAGAACGCTGGCGGAGAGGCTCATCACCGAAGTTGCGGTGAGAGTACGCATCACGTTGTCGAGCAGACGGTGAACTCCCGCGGAAAAAACTGCTTCCTCGCGCCGTTCGGCGTGATAACCCTTGATCACGCGGACTCCGCCGAGCGACTCGGTGAGCCGGCCCGTGACCTCGGCGTTAATCTTGCCGCGTTCGCGGAAGATTGGCCGGATGGTGGCGAAGGCTTTGTTGAGGGCAACGCCGAAACATACGAACGAGCCAGCGGCGATCAACGTCATCTGTGGGCTGGTGCGCAGCAACAGGACAAGCGCAATTCCCGAGGTGACGAGGCCTCCAGCGAAATCCACCAGGCCCGTGCCTAAGAGATTGCGCACACCCTCCACGTCGCTCATGATGCGAGAGACCAGGGCGCCGGTTTTGTTGGTGTCATAAAAGGCCACCGGCAGGCGCGAGATGTGGGCTTGCACCTGTTGGCGCAGTTCGGTGATAAGACGCTGCGCCGCCTTTGATAAGGATTGCGTCAAAGCAAAAGAGGTGACGCCCTGGACCAGCGTGGCCCCGAGAACGAACAAAAGCAGAGGCCGCAACTTGTCCATGTGGTGCTTATTGATGACGGTATCGATGAAGAATCGCGTGGAATAGGGCAACACCAATGCCGCAACGCGGTTGATCACCATCAAAACAAAACCGAGCGCGAGCAAGCCGCGCCGGGGACGCATGAGCATCCAGACTTCCGGCAGGATCGCGCGGAGTCTTTCAACTTTAGGAACCTTTTGGACTGGTGCGAGGGCTGTACTCAATCTATTGTTGGACTCCGCCAAGCCTCGTTTCGCTTCATTATTACTGCATTGTGACATGTTCCGGCTTGCCGTTGTATGCTCGGGGCGTGGCACGTCCCACTTCGCCGGCGCATTCTCCAACCCCGGGGCTGTTGCTTGGCCTGATCATTACTCTGGCTGCGGTGGTCGCCTACTCGGCGTATATCACATGGCAGGTCGCGGGCTTGCGGCAGCTGCAATCCCAGCTGATTGACCGCAATCGCAAGGATTCGCTGCAGTTGTTGCGCATACAGAACGACCTGAATGTGCTCGCGGTCGCCATGCGCGACATGATTGACAATGATGAACCCTATCCGCTGACCGCGTGGGGGGCGCAGTTCCAGCGTATTCGAACCGACTTGGATGACGCGATGCACATCGAAGCCGGTTTAGCCTCCACCAGCCGCACGCCGGAGCAAAGCACTTCGCTGAACAGCTCTCTCACGCAATTCTGGAATGCGGTCGACCGAGTGTTTAGCCTCGCTGGATCAGGCAGGGAGAAAGAGGCGAGAGAACAAATACAACTCTCGTTGCAAGCGCGCCAGGAGGCGCTCAGTACGACCGTGGCGCGACTGCTGGTGCAGAACAGCGAAAATGAGGAGCAAGCGGCGCAACGGGTCATTCAGATTTACGACCGAGTGCAGCGGCAAGTGTTTGTATTTCTGGCGGCGACATTGGCAGCGATTTTGTTGACTGGATTCTCCATGATCCGCTGGAACCGGAGGCTGTTTGCGCGCATGGCAGAGCTTTCAGACCGCCGCAGCGAGCTTGCCCAGAAACTCATTGCCACGCAGGAGTCGACTCTGCGCTATATTTCGCGCGAGCTACATGATGAGTTCGGCCAGATCCTGACGGCGATGGGAGCGATGCTGGGACGTGCCGGGGCTCACGCTCCTGAAGGCTCATCTCTGCGCAGCGACTTGCAGGAAGTTCGGCAGATCGCCCAGGACACGCTGGACCGGGTGAGAAGTTTATCGCAGGCACTGCATCCGGTTATGCTGGATGAAGCCGGCCTTGAGAGTACGCTCGACTGGTACATTCCCACGGTGGAGCGCCAGACTGGAATTACCATATCCTATGAAAAGCAGGGCGAACCTTTTGCGGTAGAAGGCAGCGCGGCAGTACAAATCTACCGGATTTTACAGGAAGCGCTGAACAATGTGGCACGACACTCAGGGGCAAAACAGGTCTGGGTGCGATTGCGCTTTCTGCCTTCAGTGCTGGAGTTGGAAGTGGAAGATCATGGCTCGGGTTTCAACGGGCAGCCAGCGAAGCAAGGGATCGGACTGGTGGCGATGCGCGAGCGTTCGGAGTTAATGGGAGGACGGATTGCTTTTTCCACTCCCGCTGATGGCGGCACAGTGGTGCAGGTGAAGGTGCCGCGCGAAAGAATCGAGTCTCGGGAGAAGGATGTGAACTGAGACGGATACAGATGAGAGATAAAAAGATTGAAGACGATATGACAAAAAAGATTACGGTATTGCTGGTAGATGACCACGGGCTGGTGCGGCGCGGATTTCGGCGCATGCTGGAAGATGAACCCGACATGACCGTTGTTGGCGAAGCCGGAGATGGCGAAGAGGCCATAAAGCTGGCGCGGCGTTTGCAGCCGAAAGTTGTAGTCATGGATTGCGCTTTGCCGGGGATGAATGGGCTTGATGCGACGCGGCAGATTCTTGAAGACCTGCCGGAAACAGCGGTGCTGATGCTCAGCATGCATTCGGAAAATACCTGGGTGCGGCAGGCCATTGATGCGGGAGCCAAGGGATACATTCTGAAGAATGCGATGAATCTGGAACTCGGCCCTGCGGTGAGGCGAGTCGCGCAGGGAGAAACTATTTTCGATCCGCAAATCGAGCAGCAATCTCCCCTGAAAGGCGAACGCAGCACTGGGCTTACTCCGCGAGAGCTTGAAGTTTTGCGGATGATTGTGGATGGTAAATCGAATAAGGAAATTGCATCGGAGCTGGACCTCAGCGCCAACACGATTGCGGTTCATCGCGCCAATATCATGAACGCGCTCGGCATTCACAAAACTGCCGAACTGGTGACGTATGCGATTCGTGCCGGGCTGGTGAGTGTTCCGTGAATCGCAGATCTTTTCTGCGGAACATGGCTGGGCTGGCCTCGATCTCGCAGTTGCCGTGGCTTCGGGCGCTAGGCGCGGCGACTGGCACAGCGGCTTCGCCCGGATTTCGGCTGGTGGATGTTACCGCTCACGCCGGCATTCAGTTTCAGCACAACAGCGGCGCTTTTGGAGGCAAGCTACTGCCTGAAACTCTGGGCTCGGGTTGCGCTTTCCTCGATTACGACGGCGATGGCTGGCAGGACATTATTCTGATCAATGGGATGGACTGGACTGGCCAGAAGCGGCGGCGATCAACGTTGCAGCTATATCACAACAACCGGAATGGAACGTTTACAGACGTTACTACCCGCGCCGGGCTTGATGTTGAGATGTATGGCATGGGAGTGGCGGTCGGCGATTACGACAATAATGGCTTTCCCGACATTCTTGTTACGTGTGTGGGCCAGAATCGGCTGTTCCACAATACGGGCAAAGGCAGCTTCATCGACGTAACCAATCGCAGTGGTCTGGGAAAGCGCCAGGCGCTCAGTACGTCGGCTTTATGGTTCGATTATGACCGTGATGGGCTGCTCGATCTTTTCGTTTGCAATTACGTGAAGTGGTCGCCAGAGCGCGACGTGTTCTGCAGCCTTGACGGCAAGCATAAATCGTATTGCACGCCCGAGGCTTATCGCGGGGAAACCTGCTGGCTGTTTCGTAATCGGGGCAATGGGACATTTGAAGATGTCACAGCATCCAGCGGAATCTTTGACAGCAGTTCGAAATCTCTCGGCGTAGCAATGCTGGACGAGAACGCAGGACGGCTGGCCTGATTTGCTGGTCGCGAATGACACTCAACCCAACAAGCTTTACCGGAACCAGCGAAACGGAACTTTCAAAGATGCTGCTGTCGAAGCAGGGCTGGCGTTCAGCAATGAGGGCAAAGCGCGAGCCGGCATGGGCGTCGACGTGGGCGATTTCATGAACACGGGCAGGCCGGGGGTTGCAATCACAAACTTCGACAATGAAATGACCGGTCTCTACGAATTTTCCGGAAAGACTTATGAAGATGTTGCGGCTCAGTCGGGAGTGGGATTGGCAACCAAGAACAGCCTGGGATTCGGATGTGCTTTTCTGGACGCAAATCTCGATGGCTGGCTCGATCTTGGAGTGGCCAACGGCCATATCGACGAGACGGTGAGAAATATTCGGGGCAATGTGGGATATGCGCAGCCACCGATGCTGTTTCTCAACGATGGCGGGGGGAAATTTCACGACGTTGCCGCGGAGATTGGCGGCGGATTCGATCAGCCGAAGGTTGGGCGCGGACTCGCCTATGGGGATTTCGATCGCGATGGCGATCTCGATCTGTTGCTGACCACGAACAACGGTCCGGCTTATCTCTACCGGAACGACCAACTCAGCGGAAATCGCAGCATTCGATTTCGCCTGGTCGGCACCAAGTCGAATCGTGATGGGATCGGCGCGACGGTGCGCCTTGCCAGCGGCGGCTTGACCCAGTCGAAGATGGTGAAGAGCGGTTCGAGTTATCTTTCGCAATCCGAACTTCCACTTACCTTCGGCTTGGGGAAACGCGATCGGGTGGAACGCGTCGTGATCGTCTGGCCAAGTGGACGAACAGAAGAGTTCACCAACCTGGCGGCGGGGCGATGCTATGAACTGCACTGAGGGTAAGGGCATCTCTCCGCAAGATGGATATTGATTCAGGATTCCAGTCTCTTGCGGCGCTGAGTTAGGGTGCGCTTGCGATTCCAGAGGCAGTGAGGTCGATATCGACCGATTCGCTGACGCGCAAAAACATTGTGCTGGGATTCTTCATTCCCCACTTTGTGTAGGGCACGGCGAAATGGAGAGTTGCCGTCCAATACCCCGGAGCCATTTGGACTTCAGCAGGAACCGTGAGTTCATGATCCGCTCCGTGGATGGTGAAAACTCCGTGAACGCGGACAGACGATTTCCCCTGAGGAGCTATCTCTCCCTCGACTTGATCAGGACGGAATGTAATTTCCGGATAGCGGTCACTCTCCAGAACTTCTTTGTGCATTTTGCGGTCGCGCATTCCGTTGCCGCTCTCGCCGCTTTTGGCATCCACTACGATTTGGCCGGTCAGTTTGCCCGAAGCAGCGGCTAGGTGCAGCGTACCTTCCTTCAGGTGAAATGTTCCGTGAACAGTGTGCAGCACATCGCCTAGTGTGAAATTAATAGTCGTACGCTGAGGATCAAGATGAAGAGTTGAGTCCTGTGCGGCAGATCTAACTGGCGAGAGCGCGAGAAATATAAACGCAACCAGAATCTGCCACGACACGTCACCTGAGCGAAAGGCGTGAGGGTTTTTTCTCATCGGTTATGCAGTGAGCAGTCCCCATCCAAGCGTCAGCCCGTCGGCGGCAAGGTGAATCGGCGAGAGCGCTCCCACGTGCAAAGCCAGCAAGCGCCGGAAAATCTCAGGGTGCTTGCGGAAGACCTGCAGAGTCCGTTGTTGCACGATGGTGCGGCCATCGAGCGTCAGCATTAACCGGGCCATCAGGGATGGACGTAGCGCCAGACGCCGGTGGGCAGCCTGGTAACCGATGAGCGTGTTGGCCTTGAGGCAATTCGCCAGCGCCAAAGCCTGACTGAAAGCCAGACCCAGGCCCTCGCCGGTGATGGCGTCGACGGTGCCGGAAGCATCCCCGACGAGCGCGACATTCTTTTTCCAGACGCGCCGAAGCGTACGATTGGCCGAGATCGCTCCCCTTTCAACGGAGGTGGACTCAGCTCCGCGCAACCGCGCGCCGAGTTCGGGAAATTCCGCAAGAGCAGATTCCAGGCGGAGGTCCGGATGGGGTGACGCTATCGCGACACAGACCTGGTCGCTGTTCACTGCGGTGGCATATCCCTGGCAGCGTTTTCCCCAATGTATTTCCATGCGATCGTTCCAGGGCGCTACACGATAGTGACGGCGAAAAGCATAGCGAAGTTTGGAGTGCGAATACGCGTCAAGGTCGGCCCAACGGCGCACGCGGGAGTTGGCGCCGTCAGCCCCAATCATCCAGGAGGTTCGGATGGTTCGGTTTCCCAATTGAACTTCTTCGCCTCGAATACCGGTGACGGTGCTCTGCCATAACAGACCGATGCCGAGAGATGCCGCGCGTTCGGCCATGATGCGATGCAAGACAGTGCGGCGGATCGACACCGCTGCAATATCGCATGGAAAAGTTGCCTCGGCGGATACTCCGGAGCCTACAAAACGAACACCGCGCAAGGTAGAGCGGTCGGCGGGGGGAAGGAAAATTCCGAGCGTGGCGAGCGCCGTGATCGCATCGGGCATCAATACTTCGCCGCAAGCTTTGTCAATCGGCGGCCGGGCTCCATCAGCAACCAGCACGCGCAGGCCTTGCTGGCGGGCGGCGATGGCAGCGGCCAGACCTGCGGGGCCGCCGCCAATTACAAATACATCGGTTTCATTCGACAACTAACCTGACCTCACCACTGCAAAAGTAAAAGTTCAGAACAAAAACCCGGACCCATCGCGGCCAGCAGTCCGAGGGTTCCGGGCGCGGGGCGCCGATTCTTCATCACATCTTCCAGCACGCAAAGCACGGATGCGGAGGAAAGATTTCCTACTTTCCGCAAACAATCCCAGGAAGCATCCAGCTCGCCGTTATGCAATCCCAGCGCATCGGCCGATGCATCCAGCACCTTCGGGCCTCCGGTATGCAGAACGAAGCTCTTCAGATCGCTGCGTTGATAGCCGTTGTCAGCCAGGAACGAATCCACATCGCGCCCCAGATTCTGGCGGATGAGATTCGGAACCTCGGTAGAAAGTATGATGCGAAAACCCTTCTCGGAGATATTCCAGCCCATCATGTCTTCGGTGTCGGGATAGAAAATCGAGCGCGTGGCGAGAATGGTGGGGCCGGAGATCTTAGTCCCGAAGTTCTCCAGTTGCGAGGCTTCGAACTCGTCGCCGGTCACAATCACTGCAGCGGAACCGTCGGCGAAAAGTCCTGACGAGATCAGGTTTGCGACCGACAAATCTTCGCGCTGCAAAGTAAGGGAACAAAGTTCGACTGAAACCAGCGCTGCCGCTTTGGAAGGATAAGCACGAACGTAATCCGAAGCGCGAGCAATTCCAGCGGCACCAGCGACGCAACCCAACCCGAAGATTGGCGTGCGGCGAATGTTTGCCGGCAGCCCCATGCGGTTGATCAGCATTCCGTCGATCGACGGGCTGGCAACCCCCGTGACGGTGGTGAACAACAGGCAACCCAGATCTTCCGTTTTTAAGCCTGCGTTGTGAAGAGCAAGGCAGAGGGAGCGCTCGCCCAATTCCTGCGCCACTTTAATCCAAATGTCATTGGCCTGGCCCCAGGTCTTGATATCGACATATTGCTCGGCGGGAACGGCGAGGTAGCGGCCATCCACGGTTACGTTGCGGTGCAGGCGCGCCAGCAGCAGGGGGTTTTTGAGTTGAGGACCCCAATAGTCCTGCAGACGTTCCAAGAGAACTTTCTGTGTGTAGTAATGCTTGGGAAATGCGCTCGCGGCGCTTGCGATCTTCATGGGTTATGGGTCCTGACCTTGGTCTCGGCACGGAACCCGCCCAAGCCTACCGAATCTGGGAAGCTTACTCCAGAATTAGATGGCGGAGGAGCCCATGCCGGTTGCAACGTAATGCCCGATAGCAGCGTAGCTATTGTCGCAGAGTTGAAGATTTCTGGTTGTCATAAGCTGGTAAACAACCCATCATCTTCAGATCGCGTATACTACGTCGCCCGTCCGTTCCTCTGCACGTGCGTACATCGTTGGTGCTGACTCGTGTTGCTCACTATTGCAATACTGCGATCGATGCTACCGTGTTTCCGACCGAATAAGTATTGATTGTATTCAGGCTTCCGCTGCTGACGCCGAACGCTTCGATCCCGGCGCTGCTAGCCTGATTGCCGACAAACAAATATTTTCCGTTCGGATCCATAGCCAGGAAGCTGGGCTGCGCCTCCGAGCCGAACGGTGAGTCGGTGACCGTGACCGGAAACCCGGTACCCGAGGTGATCGAATAGCTTGAGATATTGCCCGATCCCTGATTCGCCACGTAAAGAAAGGCTCCGGCTGGATCCACTATCACTGCCACTGGATGTTGCTGGCTGTCGGCAAGTGGAGATTGCGAGACTTGAGTCAGAGCGCCGGATGCGGCGATAGAGTAAATGGAAATTGAACTCTGGGTGGCGTTCGCCGTGTAGAGGTATGAGCCTTTGGGATCGATAGCAAGGCCGGAAGGATCATTATCCGGAGTGGGAGCCGAACTCACCAGACTCGGCACCCCGGCATTCAAACTGAAAACCGCCACCAGCCCGGCGGGTTGGCTCGGGGCGCTGACGTAGAGGAACTTTCCCGATGGCGATACCTGCATATTTTTCGCAGCCAGATTGATCGAAAACGGAGAGCCCGTGATCTGCGTTAGCTGGCCTAGAGGATTCGTTGAACTATTCGACTTGGTATTGATCGAGTAAACGGAAAGATTGTTGGATGCGACATTGGCAACATACAAATAATTGCCGGCTGGATCCATTGCCATCACAAAAGGCAGTGTACCCGTCGGAGTTCTCGGGGTCACTTCAGTTACTGTGCCATCGCTATTGAGGTCGAAAAGAGATACATCGTTTTCGTTTTGGCCGGCATTTGCCACGTACAAGAATTTTCCGGAAGGATGGATGACGACGGACTCAGGTCCGAATCCCACTGTATATGGGCTTTCGGCGAGCTGGGTGAGGATTCCAGAATAGGGATCTTCCCGGAATACGGCGAGTTGATTGGCGGCAGGGACGACCGCGTAGATGAAGTGACTTCCCGTCTTGCCGCAACTCACAAAGGCGGCCATGCTCGCAAAAACAAATAGCAGAACGAGTGCCTTCCGAAGCATCCATGACTCCTGAGATAATTTGAAAGCGATTAACAATAATACCGGGTTGCCGGGAAGTCGGCACGGAGCGCTATAGTTCTATCATAAGGTCGACGGTAAGAAATAGGTCTATACCCAGGTCTAGAAACTTTGATGCGTATTCGGTGAGAAGTGTACTTTTGAGGTTCTGAAGAAAGCCTTCCCGTCCTCGCGGACGACAAACTGAAGAAATCCGGGGAACCCAGTTTGCCGACGTTCTGCTGAGGCCAACATATCTGCTGATTGTCCAAGGCCTTATCAGCTAATCCGCCGAGTGAGCTGGACTCGGCCGAGGAACTCGGGTTAGGGACACGCTCTCCCCGCGCAAGAATAGCCGCAGGCGATCAAGATAAACATACACGACGGGAGTAGTAAACAGCGTCAGCGCCTGACTAACGATAAGGCCGCCAACAATCGTGATACCTAACGGACGATGCAGCTCAGAGCCGGTTCCATTGCCCAAAGCCAGCGGTAAGCCGCCTAATAGGGCGGCCATGGTCGTCATCATGATAGGACGGAAGCGCAGGAGACAAGCGTCATAAATGGCATCGACGGGCTTTTTCCCTTGCGTGCGTTCCACTTCAAGGGCCACGTCAATCATCATGATGGCATTCTTTTTGACCAGGCCGATGAGCAAAATAATTCCGATGGTTCCAATTACGTTGAGCTCGTTGTGCGTCAACAACAGGGCGAGCAGTGCGCCGAGGCCGGCCGAAGGGATTGTCGAGAGAATCGTGATGGGGTGAATGTAGCTCTCATAAAGCATGCCCAGCACAATGTAAACAGCAATCAACGCGGTGAGAATCAGGATCGGCTCGCTGGATTTTACGTCCTGGAAAGCGGCCGCCGTACCCTGAAAGCTGGCTTGAATCGTCGCCGGAAAACCGATCGAACTTTGGGCCTTCTGAATGGCTTGCGTAGCCTGTCCCAGGGAGATTCCGGGAGCCAGGTTAAATGAAATCGTTACCGACGGAAACTGGCCCTGGTGATTCACGGCCAAAGGGATGTTCGAGGGCTCAAAGTGAGTAAACGCCGCTAAAGGGATGGGAGCGCCGCTGCTGGAGCGCAAATAAATATTTTGCAGACCCTCGGTGGTTTGCTGGAATTGCGGCGCGACTTCCATGACTACGTGATACTGGTTTAACGGACGATACATGGTAGAAACCTGCCGCTGGCCGAAGGCGTCGTAGAGCGCATTGTCAATATCCTGCGCGGCGACTCCTAAACGGCTGGCGGTATCGCGGTCGATCACCAGTTTCGCTTGTAATCCCTTATCCTGCTGGTCGGTATTCACGTCCCGCAATTCCGGCAGAGGACGCATTTTCGTCAACAACAGCGGTGCCCAGGTATTCAGCTCATTTAAATCTTCGCCTTGCAGCGTGTATTGGTATTGTGCATTTCCGTAGCGTCCGCCAATGGTGAGATCTTGATAGGACTGCAAATACAGTGTCGCGCCCGGCACCACTGCCAGCTTGCTGCGAAGACGGTTGATCACATCGTCGGCGGTAACGTTGGGGCAGGACTGCCAGAAATGATGTGCCGGACACTTGGCGCGCTCTGCCAGCGGCTTCAACATGATGAAGAAGCGGCCTTGATTTGAAACTGTGTTGCCTCCGGCGAATCCGACGACGGTGTTCACGGCCGGGTCGGTCAGCACAATCTTGACGTAACGTTCCATCTTGCCGCGCATCGCCTGGAAGGAAATATCCTGCGCCGCTTGTACCGATCCGCCGATGCGCCCCGTGTCCTGCTGCGGGAAGAAGCCCTTCGGCACGATGATGTAGAGATATACCGTAAGGCACGCCACCAGAATGGTCACGACAAACGTAACAAACTGGTACTGCAATACTACTTTCAGCGCATGGCGGTAGGTGGAGAGCGTCATGTCGAAAAACCATTCGCTGACGCGATAAAAAAGATTGTGGCGCTCCTCTGTTGCTGGGCGCAGAAATTTGGCGCACATGGTGGGAGTCGTGGTGAGAGAAACCAGCAATGAGACCCCGATTGCAATACTCAACGTGACCGCGAACTCACGAAACAGCCTGCC
Source organism: uncultured Acidobacteriaceae bacterium (assembly GCA_963817305.1). Taxonomy (GTDB): domain Bacteria; phylum Acidobacteriota; class Terriglobia; order Terriglobales; family Acidobacteriaceae; genus Sulfotelmatobacter. Next base: position 748,746 of record CAWFOD010000004.1, read on the forward strand.
GACAATTCCACCCATCAGCAACAACGGGATGAACACCGCAACCAGCGACGTGCTCATGGAAATCACGGTGAACCCAATCTCGGCGGCACCTTTGAAGGCCGCTTGTACCGCATCCATGCCCCGCTCCACGTAGCGGGTGATGTTTTCCAGCACCACGATGGCGTCATCCACTACGAATCCCGTGGAAATTGCCAGCGCCATGAGTGACAGATTGTCCAGGCTATAACCCAGCAGATACATGCCTCCGAACGTGCCCACCAGCGAAAGCGGCACGGCGATGCTGGGAATAATCGTTGCCCGCACGGTGCGCAAAAATGCGAACACCACGAGGATCACAAGGATGATCGAAATAATCAGCGTGGCTTCGATATCTTTTACGGAGGCTCGTACGGTGACGGTGCGATCCATGGCTATGGTGAGCTTGATCGCGGGGGAAATTGAGGACTGCAAATACGGCATCAAGCCCACCACGCGGTCCACAGTCTCAATGACGTTAGCCCCGGGTTGGCGGAAAATAATAATCAGAACGCTCGGCTTTCCGCCCACTCCCTGCTTGATGCTCTCCGCGTTACCGAGCAGTCCGATGTTGCGGGTATCCGAGACTGAATCCTCGACGTCGGCTACATCGCCCAGCCTCACGGGAGCGCCGTTGCGATAGGCGATGATCAATGGCCGGTACTGATCCGCGGTAAAGAGCTGATCGTTGGCGTCAAGAGTCTGAGAAATCTTTCCGTTCGATAATTGCCCCTTCGCCTGGTTGGCGTTGGCAAGATTGAGCGCGTTGCGGACTGTGTCCAAGCCGACGCCCAGCTTGTTCAACAGCATCGGATTCACTTCCGCGCGCACCGCCGGCTGGGCAGAGCCGCCCACAAACACTGTGCCGACGCCTCGCACTTGCGACAATTTCTGCGCCAGAACGGAGTCAGCCGCATCGTACATTTGCGGAACTGTTTCGGTGTCGGAGGTGAGCGCCAGAATCAGAATGGGAGCGTCCGCGGGATTCGCCTTGCGGTAGGTAGGATTACTGGGCAGGTTGGCGGGGAGTTGGCTGCGCGCGGCGTTGATGGCGGCTTGCACGTCGCGGCCGGCGGCGTCGATGTTGCGATTCAAATCGAATTGCAGGACGATGCTGGTCGAGCCGAGCTGGCTCGTAGATGTCATCTGATTTACTGCGGCGATGCGGCCGAACTGGCGCTCCAGGGGCGTGGCGATGGAGGATGCCATGGTTTGCGGATCGGCGCCAGGCAAGCTGGCACCCACACTGATCACAGGAAAATCCACGCGTGGCAACGAAGACACCGGCAGGTAATTGAAGGCAAGGATTCCGGAAAGCAGCAGAGCTGCTGCCAGCAGCGAAGTGCCGATGGGACGCCGGATAAATGGAGCCGAGATGCTCATGGTCGAATCAGCAAATCCTTAATCGCCGGGCAGCTCTTGAGGAATCGGGTTGCCAATTTTATATTTCTCAAACCGGTGCCCCAGCCGGTCGAACCACAAATACACAACCGGTGTTGTGTAAAGCGTGAGCAACTGGCTGAGAATCAAGCCGCCTACAATGGTGATGCCCAGGGGACGCCGCAATTCGGCGCCGGTCCCGGAACCCAGGGCCAGTGGTAAACCGCCTAACAGCGCGGCCATCGTGGTCATCATGATGGGACGGAAGCGCAGCAGACAAGCTTGAAATATCGCTTCCTCCGGCGGCTTGTGCTCCTCACGTTCGGCTTCGAGAGCGAAATCGATCATCATGATGGCGTTCTTTTTTACGATGCCGATCAGCAGAATAATTCCAATCAACGCCACCACAGTGAGATCGTTGCCGGTGAGCATAAGAGCCAGGATCGCGCCCACGCCCGCAGAGGGAAGCGTGGAGAGAATCGTAATGGGATGGATATAACTCTCGTACAAAACTCCCAGAACGATATACACGGTGATAATGGCGGCGAGAATCAGGAAGGGCTCGCTGGAAAGCGAATTCTGAAATGCGGCCGCAGTCCCTTGAAATGCCGCGTGAATGCTCGGGGGCAACTGGATATCTTTTTCCGCTCGCTCGATGGCTTTCGTGGCCTCGCCGAGGGAAGCGCCGGGGGCAAGGTTAAACGAAAGCGTTACCACGGGGAATTGTCCCTGATGGTTGACGGCGAGTGAAGTGGGGCCCGATTGCATGTGGACAAATGTAGAAAGCGGAACGGGATTTCCGCTGGTGGTGGCGGTCGCGGCATTCGCGGTGGGAGCCCCGGAGTTGGGGACTGTGCTGCTGGGCCGCACGTAGACGTCGTTCATCGCGTCGGGAGTTTTGGCGAAACTCGGCAGGACTTCGAGCACGACGTGGTACTGATTCAACTGGGTGAAAATGGTCGACACGAGCCGCTGACCGAAGGCGTCATAAAGAGTATTGTCGATGGCCTGGGGCAGAATACCGAGGCGCGACGCGGTATCGCGGTCGATCGTGAGATTTGTTTTCAGGCCGCCATTGAGTTGGTCGGTGGCTACGTCGCGCAGTTCGGGAGCGGCTCGCAATCGATCCACAAGCTTCGGCGTCCATTGCGCGAGCTCTTGAGCGTCGGCATCTTCGATGGAATATTGAAACTGGGTGCGGCTCACGCGGTCTTCCACGGTCAAGTCCTGGACGGGTTGCATGTAGAGCGTGATGCCGTGCACCTGCGCCAGTTCGGGCTGCAGACGGCGAATGATCGCGGAAGCATCGTCTTTGCGCTCGTCGCGTGGCTTCAGATTGATCTGAATGCGGCCGCTGTTGGGAGTTGTGTTCGTGCCGTCCACGCCGATAAACGAGGACAGGCTCTCGACATCTTTGTCTTTGAGAATTACTTTTGCCAGTTCCTGCTGGCGCTGCGACATTGCGTCAAACGAGACGTCGTCCGGCGCTTCTGAAATGCCGAGGATCACGCCCGTATCCTGCACCGGGAAAAATCCTTTCGGAACGATCACGTAGAGAACCAGGGTCAGAACCAGGGTTCCGAAGGTTACGAACAAAGTTGCAGTCTGATGCTTCAGCACCCACTTCACGGTGCGGCCGTAGAAGGCGATGACCCGGTTGTAATAATCTTCCGTAACCTCGTAGAAGCGGCCCTTCTCGCCTTCCTTGCGATGTTTGAGCAGCTTGGCGCACATCATCGGCGTCAAGCTCAGCGAAACACCTGCGGAAACGAGAATGGTTACCGCGAGCGTGACTGCGAACTCACGAAACAATCGGCCAACAATATCGCCCATGAACAGCAGCGGGATCAGCACGGCGATCAGTGAGACCGTAAGTGAAACGATGGTGAAGCCAATCTGGCCCGATCCCTTGAGTGCGGCATCCAGCGGCGAATCGCCGGCTTCGAGATAGCGGTCGATGTTCTCGATCATGACGATGGCATCATCCACCACGAAGCCGGTGGAGATGGTCAATGCCATCAGCGTGAGATTGTTGAGGCTGTAGCCAAGCAGGTACATCACGCCAAACGTCCCAACGATCGAGAGCGGGACAGCGACGCTGGGAATAAAGGTGGCCCGCAGATTTCGCAGGAAAAAGAAAATAACGATGACCACCAGAACGATAGTCAGCGCCAGCTCGAATTCAACATCTTTTACGGAAGCGCGAATCGTGGTCGTGCGGTCGGTGAGAATCTGAACGTTGACCGCCGAAGGAAGCGATGCCTGCAACTGTGGCAGCAGTTTCTTGATCCGGTCGACAACACTGATGATGTTGGCGCCGGGCTGGCGCTGGATGTTCACGATCACGGCTGGAGTTTCATTCATCCAGGCCGCGAGCAGATCGTTTTCCGTACCGTCAATTACGTTGGCCACATCGCTCAAGCGCACAGGCGCGCCATTGCGGTAGGCGACGACAATCGGCTTGTATTGTGCGCTGGTAAAAAGCTGATCGTTAGCACCGATGGTGTAGGACTGCCGGGCTCCATCGATGACGCCCTTGGCCTGATCCACGTTGGCTTGCTGCCAGAGCGGTGCGGACATCCTCCAGACTTAGTCCATACGAGGCAAGTGCGGTTGGATTGACCTGCACGCGCACGGCCGGCTTCTGTCCGCCGCTGATCGAAACCAGGCCGACGCCCGGCAGTTGCGAAATTTTCTGCGCCAGGGCAGTGTCAGCGAGATCCTCCACCTTGGAAAGCGGTAGAGAGGCTGAGGTGAGCGCCAGCGTAAGGATGGGCGAATCGGCGGGATTTACCTTGTTGTAAATCGGGGGATTCGGCAGGTCAGTGGGAAGATACGTTGCGGCTGCATTCACAGCGGCCTGCACTTGCTGTTCTTCCACGTCGATGTTTTGGTCGAGTGCGAACTGCAGCGTGATCACAGAACTGCCAAATGAACTGGTGGACGTCATCTGGCTTAGTCCGGGAACCTGGCCGAACTGACGCTCTAGCGGAGAAGTCACCGATGAGGCCATCACATCGGGATCTGCGCCCGGATAAAACGTAACTACCTGAATGGTCGGATAATCGACTTCAGGCAGAGCCGAGACCGGGAGTTGCAGGAATGCGACCCACCCCACCAGCAGCACGCCGATCATTAACAGCGTAGTTGCCACTGGACGGAGAATGAATAAGCGTGAAGGGCTCATGAAACTGGCGTCACTGCGGCAGGCCGCGCGGACCCGTTTTTCCCGCTGGGGGCGTTTGCCGGATTTGCGTTGCGGGGTTCAATGCGGCTACCGGTTTGAAGTTTGTCCTGCCCGTCCGTGACCACCATATCGCCGGGATTAATGCCGCTGGCAACCACGGTGGTATTGCCCTGGGTCAGCGAAACCGCAATGTCGCGGGCTTCCACTGTGTTATCCGGTTTCACCGCATAAACGAAAGCTCCCTGCGGACCGTGCAACACGGCTGCGGTTGGCAATACCGTGCTGTGTTTGCGAGTCTCGAGCAGCAGGTTTGCGTTCACGAACTGATTGGGCCAAAGCTGGTTGTCTTTGTTGTCGAAAACGGCTTTCAGCTTGGCGGTTCCGGTTGTCTGATCGATCTGGTTATCGATGGTCAGAAGTTTTCCGGTGGCGAGCTTCGTCTGATCGTCACGGCTGTAAGCCTCAACCGACAGCGTGGAGTTCTTCATGTGCTGCGCAACGACGGGAAGCTGATCCTCGGGCAGCGTAAAGATCACCCCGATCGGTTGCAATTGGGTGAGGATCAGCATGGGGGTGGTGTCGGTAGCGTGAACGATATTTCCTGGATCCACCTGCCGGAGGCCGACGCGGCCTGTGAAAGGTGCGGTGATATTGCAATAGACGAGCTGCAGCTTGGCGTTGTCGATCTGCGCCTGATCGGTGCGCACCTGGCCGTCGAGCTGGTCGACGGTGGATTTCTGCGTATCCACTTGCTGCTGGGCAATGCTGCCCGAGGGAATGAGGGTGGTGTAGCGCTCCAGATTTAATCGCGCATCACGCAGGGACGCCTGATCTTTGAAAAGTTGAGCTTGCATTTGTTCCAGTTGGACTTGATAAGGCCGGGGATCGATAACGATTAATAAATCCCCTTGCTTGACAGTCTGGCCTTCCTGGAAATTGACCCGCATGATCTGCCCGTCCACCCGGCTCTTGATGTTTGCCGTATAGAACGCGGTCACGGAACCCAAACCGACCAGATAAACCGGAACGTCCTGCTGCTCTACTTTTGCCACCGAAACCGACTCCGAGCGTGCGCCCGCGGCTTGCGCCCTCTGCTGTTTGGAATCGGCGGCGCTGCAGCCGAAGAAAGATGCGGCAATTCCCAGCAGGGCGAGCAGAAGCAAAAAGGAGATGCGCCGAGAGAATAAAGATGTAGCTTGAGAAAAACTCGAAGCAATCATATTGACATTTTCACGTTCGGATGCGATTTCACAAGAACAGAGTGCCATTTGTTAGACGTTCTCATTCGGAAACGGTCGCGGCACCTCTGCACGGAAAAAGCGACAGAGTGTCTTACGCCATGGTCCTTCGGCTGAGGACGCAGTCAGGAACCGGAACGCAGATGTAGAACTCAACAGATTAAGGATCAACTCCGGCATCTCAGCTGGTCAAGCCCAAGCCCTAGATTTTACAAATCTTTACTCGCTATCGAGCCGCGCACGGCCGATTACGGCGTCTGCATTGCAGAGGGCATGGGATGAAGCTTCTCGTACGCCGTGATCTCCGTTTCATGTTGCAGAGTCAGTCCAATATCATCGAGCCCGTTTAGTAGACAATGCCGGACAAAGTCGTCGACGGGAAACTTTGCAGAGAATCCCTGGTCGTCGCGCACTTCGCATTTTTCCAGGTCAATGGTTAGCTGGTAGTTTTGCGTCTCGCGGGCTCGCCGCATTAACTCCGCGACTTCGTCGTCGGTCAAACGCACGGTGAGGAATCCATTCTTTGTACTGTTGTTGGCAAAGATGTCTGCGAACGAAGAAGAAATCACCGCACGAAAGCCAAAATCCGTCAAAGCCCAGACCGCATGCTCTCGCGAGGAGCCGCAGCCGAAATTCTTTCCCGCCACCAAAATGCTGGCGCCAGCGTAACGCGGATCATCCAGCACGAAATCGGAGGTCTTCTTCCCGTCCGCCGCGAATCGCCAGTCGTAAAACAAAAACTGTCCGAAGCCGGTCCGCTCAATTCGCTTCAGGAATTGCTTGGGAATAATCTGGTCGGTATCAACGTTCACACGGTCGAGAGGAGCTACGCGGCCGCGATGGATGCGAAATGGATTCATTGAAAATTCCCTGCACTCGTTCTCATTACTAGCCTGACGTCGTTAGCTTGACGTCTGGGTTATTGAAACTTCCAGTTTCGAATGTCGGTGAAATGCCCGGCGATTGCTGCTGCGGCCGCCATCATCGGACTGACGAGGTGGGTTCTGCCGCCGCGTCCTTGCCGGCCCTCGAAATTCCGGTTGCTGGTGGAGGCACAGCGCTCGCCCGGCTGCAAAATGTCTGGATTCATTCCCAGACACATCGAGCAACCTGACTCGCGCCACTCGAAGCCCGCGTCCAGAAAAATTCGATGCAGGCCTTCCCGCTCGGCCGCGCGCTTCACGGCTTGTGATCCCGGCACAACCATCGCCCGGACTTTCGAACTCACGTGATGGCCTTTGGCTACGCGCGCAGCGGCGCGCAGATCCTCAAGGCGCGAGTTCGTGCAAGACCCGATAAAGACGCGTTCGATTCCAATCTCTTCAATACGCTTCCCGGGCTCCAGGCCCATGTACTGCAAGGCTAACTCGGTCGCGCGGCGGTCGGATTCCTTTAAGGCGCTGGTCTCGGGCACACGGCCGGTCACCGGAGCCACCATTCCTGGATTTGTGCCCCAGGTGACGAACGGAGAAAGCTGCGCCGCATCGATGTCCACAACCTTGTCGAAGGTCGCGTCCTGGTCGCTGGCAAGGCTGCGCCAGTATTCGACCGCTTTTTGCCATTCGCCATCTTTCGGAGAGAACTTCTTTTCGCGGACATAAGCAAACGTGATTTCGTCGGGCGCCACCATTCCTGCGCGGGCTCCAGCTTCGATGCTCATGTTGCACAGCGTCATGCGGCCTTCCATCGATAGCGCGCGCACCGCTTCGCCAGCGTATTCGATTACATGAGCGCTGGCACCGTCGGTGCCGATTTGACCGATGATTCCGAGAGCCAAGTCTTTCGCCCCGACACCCTCTGGCAAACGACCGCGCACGTCGATCTTCATTGTCTTCGGCTTCTGTTGTGCGAGGCACTGCGTGGCGAGAACGTGTTCGACTTCCGACGTTCCAATGCCGAAGGCCAATGCTCCGAACGCGCCATGGGTGCTGGTGTGGCTATCGCCGCAAACGATTGTCATTCCCGGCTGGGTTAGCCCAAGTTCCGGCCCGATCACGTGGACGATTCCCTGCTCCGGCGAGTCCATGTCGAAAAGGCGCACCCCGAATTCCTTGCAATTTGCCTGCAGCGCCGCAATCTGTTTTGCGGCAACCAGATCGGTGATCGGAGTACCGCGCGGTTCGGTGGGAATATTGTGATCAACTGTGGCGATAGTTCGCAGCGGCTGACGCACTTTTCTTCCGGCGGCTCGCAAGCCGTCAAAGGCTTGCGGCGATGTGACTTCATGAACCAGGTGCAGATCGATGTAAATGATGGGCGAGCGATCGCCCGGTTGCGCCACTAAATGGGCATCCCAGATTTTTTCGAAAAGTGTTTTTCTTGTCGACATTTCTTTGGATCGAACTCACCGCGCTCATACGACGGCGAATCCTGAAAATCTAGTTTTTCACAGCGGGCGCGCGGGAGCAAGCACTCCGGCGGCTTGGACACTGCATCGATTCAAATAGAGCTTGTCGTGTCCAATCTCAGGTATCATAAAACTTACACGAATGATTCATGGAAAACGCATCGCGGTCGTAATGCCCGCTTACAACGCGGAGAAAACCCTCGCGGTCACGGTGGGGGAACTTCCGGATCTTGTAGATATTCGTATTCTGGTGGATGACCGCAGCTCCGACCGCACGGTGGATCTGGCGAGGCGGCTTGGCCTGCAGGTTTTCCAGCACGACCGCAATTACGGCTACGGCCGTAACCAGCAGACTTGTTACCGCGAGGCTCTGGCAGCAGGCGCGGATGTGGTCATCATGCTTCATCCCGACTACCAGTACACGCCGTACTTGATTACGGCGATGGCCAGCATGGTGGCTTACGGGGTTTACGATGTGGTGCTGGGGTCGCGCATTATCGGCGGCACGGCGCTGCACGGCGGGATGCCGATCTACAAATATATTTCCAACCGGCTGCTCACTGCCTTCGAGAACTTATTTTTGCGAGTGAAGCTTTCGGAGTATCACACGGGGTATCGCGCATTCAGCCGCCAGGTGCTCACCGAACTGCCGCTGCTCGAAAACTCTGACGATTTTGTTTTTGATAATCAGATGCTGGCGCAATGCGTGCACTTCGGTTTTCGCATCGGAGAAGTGTCCTGTCCTACGAAGTATTTCGAAGAGGCCTCCTCGATCAACTTCCGCCGCAGCGTGAAGTACGGTTTTGGCGTACTGGCGACCACTTTGCAATTTGCGTTGCAGAAGGCTGGATTGATTCATTTGCCGCGCTTCAGCGACGAGGGGCGCAAGCTTGAGGCCGGATATCCCACGTATTACGCCCGCAGAACCGCGCGTCCCGCCTAGGGAAGCTGCCGGTGATTCGTGCAGCAGCGAGTTTTAGATTTACTTTTTCCGCGACAGGAATCCCAGGACTTTGCTGGCGAATGCGTCGGAGAATCCGAAGCGCGCTTTCGCGCGCGAATAGAGATCGACTGCCTTCTTATCCAACCAGATCGTCGCCGACTTCCGCCAGCCATCCTGAGGCCGCGCAAAATAGTCGGTGGAATGTCCTGTAAGCTTTTTGTCGTTCTCAAGGGTGTAGTAGTAGAGAGCCAGGCTTTTTCGCGACACGCCCCTGGGACAAGTGAGCGGGTCTGGAAATCCGTGCAAGGAACGTTCATCCGTAGTGAAAATCAGAGCGTGGTTCAGCAGGGGCGAGTATTTCGCCGCGCACCGCACCATATTCTGTTCCCACAACTCGAGGGCGCCGCCCCACTCTTCGCGCCATCTGGGATTCAGATAGAGAATCAGGTTCACGCGACGACGCCAGTTGGGATGGAAGTGGTGCATGGAAAAGTCCGTATGCACATTCAAATAACCGCCCGGTCCCGACTGGTGCAGACCACCGCCCTCCAGCATCGGATCTGACATCAGATTCGGGATTCCGGTTAATTTCGAAATCCAGACGACAAATTCCGGAGAGTTCAATTCGTCCGTTACAGCAGCAAGGGCCGGCGGGAAAAGCTGACGCGTCGCCATTCCCAGTTTGTTTTCATTCGCGTGCTTGTATTGCGTCCAGGCATCGCTGGCGGCTTGGGGAAATTGCGCAGCCATCGCGAGAGCAGTCTCGGGGGAAAGAAAATCTTTCAGCAGAATGTGCGGGCAAGGCTCGTTCTCACGGTATTGCGCGGATAAGCCGGGCAATCGCGGGGTCCACTTCTCATAGGGAAACATCCGGTCGGTGTAGCGAACAAGCTCCTGAACTGCTTGGGCGGTTGACATTCGAGAAATTTTCTCCTGGCTACGATTCTTGGCAGATGAATGTGCGGTAAGGGCACATTATCAAAACATTAATTTCCTGGATCTCTGTCGTCTTCTTTCATCTTTCATTGTTTCTAAGGAATCCGGCAAACCTCGACCGCATCGTTCTGATAAGGGCAATTCAGCCCCACACCTTGCGAAGGTTGCACCACTACCCAGTCCACTCCATATTTTGTTTTCAGCCGCGCGAAGTCTGGCGGGCCAAACTTTCTCCATGGAGTTTGATCCTGCACTTGCGCCCACCATTCTTCCCCCAATGTAGGGAACATGCTGACCACGCCATTGTCTTTCACTCCGTCAGCCAGGCGGCTTCTCTCGGCCAGGCAGCGAAATCCAACTTCATCTTCGCCGGCAATATCCATGTAGTAGGGATCGAGCGCGAAAACCGCGTCCACCGGGGTGTTCCGCCGAATCCAAACAAAAGCTTGCGCCCATGGATTTTTTGATGCGCGGCCCGGCAATTCCAGATGCGCGCTGGCGGGAAAAAGTGAGCGCTGCGCCAGGAACATTCCGACACTCAAGGGAATGAATAACAGCAGCCAGCGCCAAACGCGGTTTTGCAGCACGTACTCGCCGAGAAAGCCGCCCATCATCACAAACATGACAATGTACTCGAAGTGCAGACTGCGAAGGGGCTGGAGGCGGGCCAGCGCTTCAAAACGCGCGGGAAGATCAAAGACGATGGCTTCGATCAGGTAGATCAGGCCATAGAGGATAAACGCGCGGCTCACGCGCTCGACCATGCGCCATTGACGGCCGCGCGCGATCCGGCCGAACCACCAGAATAAAACCAGCGGCGCAACAATACCGAGCAATTCATACCACTGCCAGTTCTGAATGTAATGATAGGCGTGGCGTTTGGCCGCCTCGTGATAGGCGGGCGAAGGCCGCGGCGCAAGAGGGATTTGCAACCAGAACATCGCGGTGAGGGCCGCCGGATGCGTGCGCTTCCAATAACTCTCCAATCTCTCCATCACGACAAACAACAGGCAGAACGAAAAGGGATAGACCCACATCAGCGGATGCATACAAGCAGCAAAAAGCAGCCACAAGAACGCGCGGACGTATTTCTTCTCCAAGGTTCGAGCGAGCATGAAGATTCCGGCGAAGGCCGCCAGATTCCGTGGGTTCAAGTACTGATCCATGATGTAGAGCGCGGTGCCAGAGACTGGAATCGACAGCAACGCCGCCACCAGGCAAACTCCGCACCATCTCGCTCTGGCGCTTGAGAAAAACAAGCCGGACAACTCCCAACAAGCGAGAAGCAGCAGAAAAATGGATGTTATGTGCCACAGGAGCAGACCGACTTGCAGCGGCAGGTGAGTGACTCGTAAAGAAAGAGCGACGACGTTGGGAAAGAAAGTGAGATTGGCATGCGAGAGGAAAAATTCGCGTCCGACGGGAAATAGTTCCGGGTGCAGAATTTTCTCCACGCCCGGCAGGTAAATCTCGGCATCCTCGGCGAAGGGATGGTAACCCTGCACCAGGAACGCCCCCACTGTGAGCAGGAAAAGCCAGAGGAAATTCAGCGTCTTTTGTTTATCGGGAAGAATTTCGCTCACTTGATCGTTGCGGCAGCAACTCGCGTGCGTATGGCCGCTAACCCCACCTTCCGTTCCGCAACCCATGAAGCGACCGCGTAGGCGGCCAGCAGAACATACTGTGGATCGATGGGACGACGATAATAGTCTTCCGGGTGCGTCAAATAATAAATTATCGGAAAGAATAGAAATACCAGCAGGTAAGGCATGGCTATGTGCGGGCTGAGAAGCCACGCCCGGCGAAGGCCCATCAGAGTGAGGATCGTGAGCCCCGTGCAAAAAACTATGTTGAACGGATCAGCCGGCTCCTCCTGCAGATATCGACGGCTGAAACTCCAGAAACCGGTCCACAAATAAACTACCCGGCGCAGTGTCTGCCGCGCGTACAACAGGCGATGCGAGTTGATAAATGCGAGTCCTTCGTGAAACTTCTTTTGCGTGTAAGCGATTTCGCCGAGTTGCTGATACTCCCGCCATTCGCTTTCATTGTCTGACGGATGGTAGCCGGGAGGGCCCCAGTGCCAGGAATCCTGATTGTTGCCGAAGTACACTTCGAGACCGAGACAGCTGCGGAAGGGAATAAATTTATGAAATGTTTCGTAGTTTCGAATAAACCAGGGGGCGACGACGAGTGTCACCGCCAAAACGGCTCCGAGGCCAGGAGCCAGCCAGCGGCGGCCACTCTTGTAGAGACGGTACCAGGCCCAGGCTCCGAGAAACGGCGCTACGGACATTACCACCGGATCGGTTAAGCCTCCAAAACCGCTGAGCGCGCCGAAACCGACCCAATGCCACACAGAAGAGGAAGTCTGAATCTGTATCGCGGCGAGGAAAACCAGCGTCATCAGCAAAGTGGTTAGCGTGGTCGCCCAGATGAAATCCGCGGAGAAAAAAATTGCGTACGGAAAAAATGCCCAGGCCCAGCCTGCCCATCGCGCGGTCGACTCGCCAAAATGTTTTTTTGCGATGAAATAAATCGGGATGCAGGTTAGGGCCGAGAAAAAGCAGTCGAGTGCGAGAATCGTGATTGCCGACGCCTTGGTGTAGGTGCCGAATAACTTAAAAATCGCCGCCAGCAGATACGGGAAAACCGGCGCCAGCCAGGCGGTTGGGCCTGTCTTGCCGAATAGCGGATTGCTGAAGCCTTCTCCCTGTGCGATCGATCGCGCGATCCTGCCCGCTTCGCCGCCGAAACGCCAGTGATCCCGATAGGGGTCTGTACGTTCGGGATATAAAAAGCACATCACCACGAGCCGCAGCGCCAACGCGACCACTACCATCCAGAATAGTGAGTTCTTTGCGGTTACGGAGCTGTTTGGTTTGCGCGTATTGAGTTCGGAGACTGTTGTCAGTGGAAATGCCATTCGCTCCAATGGATGCTGCGGACTGCCTATACTTTGCCATAACAGAACATCGGCAGTCTGTAGCCTTACAATTCTTTACTCGCGGCTCGTTTGTGCCGGGGCAGGCGCTTGCGCCTTTCGTATCCGCTACGTAGCATAAAATCACATGGCTGCTGCTCTCATGCCCGACCGCCTCAGGCCCAAAATGGCCTTCGGCGAGATCATCGCGTTTGCTTACGACACTTTTTGCAGCAACAAAGTGCGCTTTATTCTGACCGCGCTGGGCATGGTGATTGGCACGGCATCGCTGATTCTTGTCGTCACGATTGGCATGACGGGCCGGCAATTTGTTCTCAACCAGATTCAGGCAATTGGCACGAACGAGATCTGGGCAGAATACCTGGGCGGGGCGCCGCATATCAGCAACTCCAATCCGGACCCGCTTACCATCGACGACCTTCATGCCGTGCAGGAGGTTGTGCCCGGCATCGTTGCCTCTTCTCCGGTGACCCAACTTTCCGATCGCGTTCCCGTGGGCAACGGCAAAGAGAAGGACGTCACGATTCTCGGCGTGAGCCCGGACTATCTTCGAGTCCGCAATCTGGTTGTTCCCTCGGGAAGATTTTTCGATCAGGAGGATTCTCAGGCTCATAACAAAGTCGGTGTGATTACCGAAAAGATGGCAATTGAGCTTTATGGGTCTCCGCAAGCGGCTATCGGCAAAATCATCAAGCTCAACGGGCTGCCCTTCACCATCATTGGAACTTTCAAGGAGCGCGTAGAAACTTTCGGGCAATCGGAGATCGTCGATAACACGATGCTGATTCCGTACTCCGTCAGCCGATATTTCATGGAGATTCCCAGCGTGAAGCTTTTGTACTTCTCCATGGAAGATCCCTCGATGGTGATCCCGGCGACAGCTCAGATCAAACGCGTATTGCAGTCGCGGCATCGTTCGGAGTCGGTTTACGACGTCTCAAATCTCACGGCGCTTCTGGCAATGGCCGATCGAATCGCCACCGGGCTGACCTGGGTGCTGCTTCTGATCTCCATGGTTACCCTGCTGGTGAGTGGGATTGGAATCATGAACATCATGCTGGCGACAGTGACTTCGCGCATCCGGGAGATTGGGATCCGAAAGGCCATCGGCGCGACCAACCGGGAAATCCGGTTTCAGTTTCTTGCGGAGGCGATTCTTATCTCGTTCATCGGAGGGGTCGCTGGCATCGTGATCGGCCTGGCCATCCCCTACTCGGTGCGATTCCTTACGGAGTATCGGATTCCTATTTCCGGCCTGTCAGCGATCATTGCGATTGTCGTTTCTTCGGTGGTGGGGGTAATCTTCGGGACTGTTCCGGCGGCCCGGGCGGCGCAGCTTGATCCAGTTGAGAGTCTCCGCTACGAATAGACGGAGTCGAGCCGCGAGGATTATCTGTCAGCAAACGCCACAAAGCCGGGCTGGTTGGCCCGGCTCTCTTTTGCGTGGAACTGAATCAGTCAATCTTGGTTCGACCGACTGATTCAGAATGTCTAATCCGTTGCGCCAGATTCCTCGCGGCTTACATCACCATCGCGAGGTTCTCAAGTTCATGTTGCAGCACCGGCAGGGCGCATCCTGCCATCTCGACACGGCCCGCGGCATCCAGCGCCGCTTTGGGAGAAACCCCATAGCCCCGGCCCATCAAGAAAACCTGGAGCAGTTCGGCGGCTTCATAGGAATCGATCATGCCGCCCTGCAGCAAATCGCTGCGCAGGGCTGCTAGTTCGGTCGCCGTAAATCTGTCTTTATCGTTGTTCACCGCTATGTTCATCGCATTTTCAAACATGGCCGTCATCACCTCCGACTCCGACCTACCTACCACAATTGCTTATTAGACTCATCGGCAGCTATTGAAGTTGCATGCAATTCTGCTGCCGCAGTCGCCGGTTACTTTGATATACGTCCGACATGCCGGTTTAGATTGATAAACCCCTCTGGAAGTAAGAAGTTGCGGACATGGTAGTGGAATAGCGGCTACTTCAGTAAGGTCTCCGAGGTACCCGGAAGGTCTCAATACTGACACGGAGTGTCATTCTGGGCGGGAATGCGCAACTTCATGGCTTCTGATGGGCGAGGAGCCCGCCGAACAGCCAGTTCAGACGTCACGAGCAGAAGAGCGGACGCAATTAAGCGCTCTCGATCGTGGCCTCATCGACCAGCATGATGGGAATATCATCCTTTACCGGGTACACGCGGTGGCATTGCGTGCACTTCAGCGTCTCCGGACTCGGGCGGTATTCCAGTGCCTGCTTGCATGCCGGGCACACTAGAATTTCCAGTAAATCCTTGGCGATCATTCCGAGCATTCTACGCCTTCCCGGGGAGCCACGGCTGTGGCTATCGAGAATCTGTTCAGCCGCGGCAGCGCTCGACGCCCGCGCCGGTGTAAGATTTTTTATAGACCAGTATTTTAAAGCGGAGCCTATGACAGCCCGAATCCTTGACGGTACCAGAATCGCGAGCGACATCCGTGCAGAAGTGTCGGCTGAAGTAAGAGGAATGGCCTCGGCTGGAGTTCGACCGGGTTTGGCGGTCGTCCTGGTCGGCCATAATCCGGCTTCGGAAATCTACGTGCGCGGCAAAGTGAAGGCTTCTGAGGAGGTCGGGATCTACAGCGAGCAGCACACCCCGTCCGAGGCCGCGACGACCAGTCAACTGCTGGCACTGATTCAAGACCTCAACCGGCGCGACGAAATTGACGGCATCCTGGTACAACTGCCTCTGCCTGCGCAGGTGGATTCCAAGCAGGTACTTATGGCGGTTGATCCGGCCAAGGATGTGGACGGCTTCCATCCGGTCAATGTGGGATTTCTGTCCACGCAGCGACCTGGGTTGGTGCCATGTACGCCGGCAGGCGTGCTCGAGATCCTGAAGCGCAGCCAGATTCCGATTGCGGGACAAAACGCGGTGGTCGTGGGGCGCAGCGACATCGTTGGCAAGCCCGCCGCCATGTTGCTGCTGAATTCCAACGCGACCGTTACCGTTTGTCATTCGAAAACGCGGGATTTGCCCGGAGTCTGCCGCAGCGGCGACATTCTCGTAGCCGCAATCGGCCGCGCCGGAATGATTACTCGCGATTTCGTGAAACCCGGTGCAACCGTGATCGACGTTGGCATGAACAAAGTCACGGACCCGGCCGAATTTCAACGCCTGTTCGGCAGATTGGCCGGCAATGCGAAGCGGGAAGAGACTTTCCGAACCAAAGGGTCCACTCTGGTTGGCGATGTACACCCCGAGGTGGCAGAAATCGCTGGAGCTCTCACGCCTGTACCCGGCGGGGTTGGTCCGCTGACGATAGCGATGCTCATGTACAACACAGTGAAAGCCGCGAAGATGCGCCGCGGCAGCCGCATTCCGGAGCTATCACGCGCCTGAAAAGCAATTCCACCACCGAGAACATCGAGTGCGCCGAGAAAAAGTTACTTTACCTTTTCGCGCGCCCTTGGGTTCATTTGGTATCCGCCATCTCATGGGTACCTTCATGCTGAAGGTCGGCCTTACCGGCGGCATCGCGGCGGGCAAATCGGTGGTAGGAGAGATGTTTGTCGCTTTGGGGGCACGCTTGGTCCAGGCCGACCGGATCGCGCACGAATTCATGCGGCCCGGTCAGCCGGTCTACAACCAGGTGGTGCGCCACTTCGGGGGTGGAATTCTTAATCCCGATCTCAGCGTCAATCGCGCCAAACTCGCGGACGCGGCTTTCGGTCAGCGAGTGGAGTCCGCGAATCAAACGTCCTCTCAAGGACCTTCGCGCGTGGATGAACTGAACCGCATCGTACATCCTGCTGTAATTCGCAGCCAGGAAGAGTGGATGGAAGAGATGGGACGGCAGGACCCGCATGCGGTAGCAATCGTGGAAGCAGCGCTGATTCTGGAAGCAGGTGCCGCGAAAAGGTTTGACCGCCTGATTGTCGTCACCTGCAGCGACGAGCAACGAGTCCTTCGCTTCGCCGCGCGCCATAAGTTGGCGATTGACGTGGCGCGGAAAGAAGTCGAGCGGCGAATGGCGGCGCAACTGCCGGAAGGCGAAAAGATTAAGGCAGCGGACTTTGTGATCGATAACTCCGGCTCCCTCAACCGGACACGCGAGCGGGTCATGGCGGTATGGAAAGAGCTGCAAACTAGGGCTACTGCGCCGATTTGAGATGCTAGCGTGGCTTTCGGTGTCGCTCGTAGCGCTCTCCGTACAGGATTCACTGTATTCGGGCGTTCCCGACAGTCTGCGTATGATGAAAGGCTATGTCTGGCCGGCTTCCCTGGCGGCCATGTTGGGAAACAACAGTGCGGGAAATAACTATGCGGGTGCTGGTAGTCGATGACCATGAAGTCGTCCGTCGAGGCGTCCGCTCCCTCATACAAAGCCATTCGGATTATGACGTCTGTGGCGAGGCGGTTGACGGGCAGGACGCGGTTGAGAAGGCGCAACAGCTAAATCCTGATGTCATCGTTATGGATGTCAGCATGCCGCGTTTAAATGGCCTGGAAGCTACCCATCTGATACGTGCAGCGCTTCCCGATTCCGAAGTATTGATTCTTAGCCAGCACGATTCTCCGGAAATGGTTCGCCAGGCCTTCAAAGCGGGCGCTCGCGGTTACGTTGTGAAATCCTCTATTGCCCGCGACTTGCTGGCCGCGCTGGAATGCGTGGGGCGCCGGCAACCGTTTTTTGAGCGGGCAATCTCAGAGCAGGACCAACAGACTCCCATCGATTCCAAAGAGATCTTGCAGCGTAGCGCAGCCTTGGAGCAGGCCCTGCGCGAGAGCGAACAGCTCTACCGGTCCACATTCGAACTAGCTGCGTTGGGAGTTGCGCAGGTCAGCCCGGGCGGCCGGTTTTTGCGCGTGAACGACAAACTCGCCGAGATTACCGGATATAGCAAAGACGAATTGCTAAAGATGACTTTTCAGGAGATCACTCATCCGGAGGACCTTGGACAAGATGTTTCTCAAGGCGAACAGGTGAAGAGCGGTGCTCTGGACACCTATTCGATGGAGAAACGGTACATTCGGAAAGATGGGTCCGTCATCTGGGTAAATTTGACGGTTTCCGGCGCGCGAAATGAAAAGGGGGAATTGAAGCATTTTATTTCGGTCGCGGAAGATATAAGCGCCCGCCGGGAGGGGGAAGAGGCACGATACAGGCTTGCCGCGATCGTGGAATCCTCCGACGATGCGATCGTCTCAAAAAATCTGAATGGAATCATCCAGAGCTGGAATGCGGGGGCACAAAGGATATTTGGATTTTCTCCCGAAGAAGCAGTCGGACAGCCGATCACGATGATCATCCCGCCGGAATTGCGGGACGAAGAAAAGGAGATTATCCGGCGACTGCGCAATGGCGAGCGCATCGAGCATTTTGAAACCGTGCGCGTGACCAAGTCGGGGGAGAGACTCAACATTTCTCTGACCGTATCTCCGGTTCGAGATTCGCGCGGCAGGATTATCGGAGCTTCGAAAATTGCTCGTGACGTCACCGAGCGAAAACGCGTCGAGGAGAGATTGCGGCAGCGCGAATCCCGGCTGCGCGCCGCATTCAGTCAAACCTATTCCTTTCTTATCCTGCTCACCCTGGATGGAACCATTATCGACACGAATCGAGCTGCCGTTGAAGCCTCGGGACACGAGCGCGAAGAATTAATCGGCCACAAGTTCTGGGATTTCTGGTGGTCCTCCTTGCCCAACGAGGTATCGATTGTGAAAAACAGCGTGGCTAAAGCTGCGCGGGGCGAAGTGGTGCGAGAGGAGTGCTCTTTCTGCTTGCCGGACGGCACTCGGCGAGTTGCCCACCGCACTTTAAGTCCGGTGGTCGATGAAACGGGAAAGCTCGTCATGATCGTGGGTACGGGGCTGGATATAACCGAGCAACAGGAATTACGCGAGAAATTAGAGGCCAGAGTTAAACACCGCACTCGAGAGCTGGAGGAGAAGAATCAAGCACTTTTGCAGCAGGCTGAGACGGTGCGCGACCTATCGGGACGACTACTTCGCGCACAGGACGAGGAACGCCGCCGCATTGCCCGCGACCTGCATGACAGCTCTGGACAAATTTTGGCGGCTGTGCAAATGCTCCTTGGACCCTTGCAGGAAAAAGCTCGAAATCTGAACGGAGATTTTGCGAGCAGCATCCGGCAGAGCATCGAACTGGTCGAGCAGCTCTCCAAGGAACTGCGTACGGTTTCTTATTTGCTGCATCCGCCGCTGCTGGATGAGGCCGGGCTACCATCCGCGCTGCGCTGGTACGTGGAAGGCTTCGCGCAACGCAGCAAGATCGATGTTCAACTCGAGGTAGCTCCGGACCTGGGCCGGTTGCCCGGCGATATGGAGATGACGCTATTCCGCATTGTGCAGGAGTGCCTCACCAATATTCATCGGCACTCGAATGGCAAGAAAGCCAATATTCGAATGCATCGTTCCGACGAAGGAATTTGCCTCGAAATTCGGGATAACGGCCAAGGCATGCCCGTCTCCAACACATCCCCCTCAAACAATGGCCAATCGTTGGGAAGACCGGTGAGAGCGGGCGTCGGGATTCAGGGCATGCGCGAAAGAGTGAATCAGCTGGGTGGTCGCTTCGAAATTGAGTCCGCCGAAACTGGCACCGTAGTGACCGTCAACTTCCCGTTGTCCTTGCCTATGCCAGCCTTACGATAACTTTTCTGAAAGCGTGCCGGCGATCGACGCGTCCATGGTTCTGCGTCCTCATTGCCGCGTGTGCTGCCCCGGAACATATTAGAATCGACTGGAACGCTTTTCGCGGCTAACTTGAGTTCCCGGTTCGATTCGTGTTCCGCAAGGCTGGCTTATGAAACTCTTAAGACCTGCAATATTCGCGCTGGTGTTTGCCGGCGCGTTTTTCTACTTCACTACCTGGCGTTCGAACTCACGCTCGAGCTTCCTGCATCCCTCGAATTGGCTGACCCATCCTGCGGAAGTGGAAATTACGGAAGCCGCCGGTAATGAGGGGCTCGACAGCGAAGAGCAGAACAATATCCTTGTGTACCGCAAGAATATTCCGTCGGTGGTGAACGTCACGTCGCGCGCCATGACTTTCGACTTTTTCTACGGGCTGGTACCGCAGGAGGGGCAAGGCTCGGGCTTTGTCATTGACCGGCAGGGCCACATCCTCACCAACTACCACGTTGTCGAGGGCGCGCGGCAGGTGAGGGTGACAATGCATAATCGCAAGACCTATGACGCGACGATTATCGGGACCGATCCGCCTCACGATCTGGCAGTAATTCAAATCAAGGCGCCCGATCTCATTCCCGCCGTGCTCGGCGATTCGCGCAATCTGCAGGTCGGGCAGAAGGTTTACGCGATCGGCAATCCGTTTGGTCTGGCGGGGACCATGACGCGTGGCATTGTGAGCTCGATCCGTCCGGTACGCGAGCCAAGTGGGGCGACGATTGACGAAGCCATTCAAACTGACGCCGCGATTAATCCCGGCAACTCCGGTGGCCCGTTGATGAACTGGCATGGAGAAGTGATCGGGATCAATACCATGATTCTCTCCAGCGTGGGGCAGAACGCCGGGATTGGATTCGCGATTCCGATCAACACCGCCAAGGCGGTGCTGAACGATTTGATGACCCTGGGGCGTGTGCGACGTCCAGCGCTGGGCGTGCGCACGATTCCCATCAGTGCCGAGCTGGCCGAGGAGATGGGACTGCCGGTGGATTACGGTCTCCTAATTGTAGAAGTCATTCGCGGCGGCTCCGCCGATCAAGCCGGGCTGCGAGGCGGAACGGAACGAGCTTATCTGGGCAACCTTCCAATTACGCTCGGAGGAGATCTGATCGTGGCCATCGATGGTGAAAAAGTTGAAGATGAGGACTCCCTGGCGCAGATCATGAATAACCATCGGGCTGGCGACACCGTGAAAGTGACGATCTACCGGAGCAAGAGAAAACTCGACGTAAGCGTGGCTTTGGGCGAAGCCAGGGAACAAGTATAGAAGGGCACAGTTTATCTACTCGGAGAGCCCACTTCCGACGGAAAACGAAAAAGAGAAATGGTCTGGAACCAAAATTAAGCTGTATTGTTGAGTCCTGCCTATGACTGCTGTTCGCTAATCCGCAATTGCACTGTGAACGAAAGCAAACCGAAGTGTGCGTGCTTCGTTCCCGCCTAAACGCGGTTCAGTTCAGAAAGGATCCTTGATATGCAATTTGTGGATAAGGCATTGGCGCGCCGTTTTGAAGCTTGCGAGGAGATGCCGCAGGTTCTTTATGCGCGAGTGTTTCAGAAAACTCGTCCCGAGATCGGCGCAGCGGAAGAAGAGATTTGCGGCGGGCATATGATTTTTGCGGGAATAGGATCCCCCATTGGACGAGCGACGGGTCTGGGCTTCGAGGAGCCATTTACGGCGCAGGATCTTGATCGCGTAGAGCAGTTTTACCGTACGCACGGGGCTCCGGCGCAGGTGGATCTATGTCCGCTGCACGAGCCGGCTGTTTTCGAAATGTTCAAGGAACGCGGGTACGGAATTGCCGAGCTGAACAATGTGCTTTACCGGCGATTGGATCCAGATGAGGAGTTTCCCACTGCGCCGAAGGGTTGTGAGATTCGCCGCGGCCGAGCGGAAGAGGCGGACGAATTGGGAGGAATCGTGGAGCGTGCATTCTTTCCCGACGGAGCGCCGGAAGCGTTCCAGGGACTGCTGACGCCGCTCTACCAGATGGAGGGCGCTGTTACGTTTGCGGCGAGCGTGGGAGACAAAATGGTGGCTTGCGGGGCGGGACTGCTCATTCCAGCGCACCGGATATTTGCGCTGTGCGGAGCCGGGACGATGGCGGAATATCGCGGGCGTGGATTGCAGACGGCGCTGCTGCGCGTACGGCTGGCGGCAGCCGCCAAAGCCGGGTGCGAGTATGCAGTGGTAGTAACGCAGGGCGGAACTGCTTCCCAGAGAAACTGCGAGCGGCTGGGATTTCGCGTGGCTTACAGCAAGGTTACGGTGATCAAGACGATGGAATGATGCTTAGCTTCAAGACAAAAAGGTCACGCAGGTTCCTCACCACTCGCGCCGTGCTTTCGCGCGGCTGCGAGCTGGGTTCCGGAATGACAATTTGATTTTTGCGAATGCAATTATGTCGGTCGGCGTAGAACGTTCTCACGCTGCCGTTTCGGCAAAGAAGTCTTCGATCTCGCTCACTTCTTTATCGTTGAGTTGCAGGTCGCCGGCGCGCATGACGCCTTCGGCTTGCTTCGCATTGCGAGCGCCCACAATGGCTGCGGTGACAGCGGGATTGCGAAGCGTCCAGGCGATAGCCACTTCTCCGACAGTGCGGTTATGACGTTTCGCTATTTCGCGCAAGAGATCCACCAGTTCCAGATTGCGCGACAGGTTGGGCTCGGTAAAGTCGGGGTGGCTTCTGCGCCAGTCATCTTGCGGGAGCCTGGCGGCACGTTCACGGGTCATCGCTCCGGTGAGCAGGCCGGAAGCCATGGGCGAATAGACGATCACGCCGATTCCTTTGTGCAAGCAGTAAGGCAAAACGTCCTCTTCGACTTCCCGGTGCAACAGCGAGTAAGGCGGCTGCAGAGAGGTGACGGGAGCGATGGCTTGAGCACGCTTCAACTGCGCGACATTAAAGTTGGAAACGCCGATCCAGCGTACTTTGCCTTCGCGTTTGAGGTCGGCCAGCGTGGACCAACCTTCTTCGAGAGCCGGCGAATCGGGATCGGGAGGCCAGTGAATCTGGTAGAGGTCGATCACGTCGACAGACAGGCGGCGCAGGCTGTCTTCGGCTTCGCGACGAATGGAATCTGCGCTGAGAACCTTCTCCACTTGTCCCTTGGAATCCCAGCGCAGGCCGCACTTGGTGAAAACATAGGGCCGGGAGCCGCGCCAGCTTTTCAGGGCGCGTCCGACAACTTCTTCGGAGTGTCCCAGGCCATACACAGCGGCGGTGTCGATCCAGTTCACGCCGAGTTCGAGCGAGCGATGGACGGCGGCGATGGAGTCGTTATCATCCTGCGATCCCCAGGCAAATTGCCAGCCCGAACCGCCGACGGCCCAAGCCCCATAACCCACGGGAGTAATGTTTAGATCGGAGTTGCCAAGTTTGCGAGTTTGCATTTCAATCTCCTTATAAAGTTTGATTATGGCTTTATCGAGCAGGTGCAAAATTAAAATGGTCAATCACTGAAGAGCGATGAATGTCGATGAAATTCGCGAATTTTGCCTGAGATTTCCCCATGCCACGGAAAACTTGCAGTGGGGCGATGAGCTTTGCTTCAAAGTTGGAGCAAAGATCTTTGTGATGCTCGGGTTGGACAATCCACGATTGTGTTTCAAATGCGCCCCGGAAACTTTTGCGGAATTGATTGAGCATGAGGATATTCGTCCGGCACCTTATGTGGGGCGATACAAATGGGTGATGCTCGACCGGCTGGATGCGTTGCGCTGGAATGAGTTGCAGGACCTTATAAGGGTGTCGTACGAAATGGTCGCCGCGAAGGCGCCGGGAAAGAATGTCAAGAAAAAGCAGAGCGTGAACAAGCGTTCCCGTCACAAACAGAAGAAAACCCGCTAGGATTCCGCGGCGTGGCTGATTTGACTCTACTTGCCGCCTCGGCTAGCCTCAAGAGTCCGCCCGTTCTGGACACCTTCGATCCTCATGCGATCCCGGCACAAATTATTGATTTGGCTGCTGCTGGCGGCAGTGGCGGTTTGCGGAGCGCGGCGGGCTTCAGCCTCGACACAGCCGGTGCACGCGCCGCACGGGATCGTGGTCAGCGCGCACGAATTGGCCTCGCGGACGGGAGTCGAAATCATGCAGGCTGGCGGCAACGCCGTGGACGCAGCCGTGGCGACCGGTTTTGCGCTGGCCGTGGTGCACCCCGCGGCAGGCAACATTGGAGGCGGCGGATTCATGCTGATCCGCATGGCTGACGGGAAGACGCATTTTCTCGATTACCGGGAAAAGGCTCCAGCGGCGGCCACGCGCGATATGTATCTGGACACGCAGGGCAATGTGATCGAGGGCGCAAGCGAGTATGGATATAAGGCAATTGGAGTTCCCGGATCTGTGGCGGGCATGGTTTACGCCGAACAGAAATATGGCAACCTGACACTGCAGCAGGTGATGGCGCCCGCCATCCGGCTGGCGCGAGAAGGTTACCCACTGAGCTGGCAGGAAGCGCGTGACCTGCATGATAAATACTTAAGCCAGTTTGCCGAGTCACGAAGGATCTTCCAGCGCGATGGCAATTACTATGAGACGGGCGAGATTTTTCGCCAGCCTGACCTGGCCCGGACGCTGGAGCGAATCGCCGCCAAGCCCGACGATTTTTATCATGGGACGCTGGCGCGAGAGCTGGCGGCCGCCATGCAAAAGGGCGGCGGTCTGATTACGGCTGACGATCTGGCACACTATGAAGTAAAGGAACGCGAACCAATCCGCGGGACTTATCGCGGATATGAAATCATAAGCGCTCCGCCACCGTCTTCAGGTGGGACAGTTCTAGTGGAGTCGCTGAATATTCTCGAAGGGTACGATCTGAACAAACTCGGCGACCGGTCGGCCCAGTCCATTCACTTTACGACGGAGGCGTTCCGGAGGGCGTTTTTTGATCGCGCGGAATTTCTGGGCGATCCGGATTTTTCGAAACTTCCAGTCGCGCAGCTGATCGACAAGAAGTATGCCGCGGCCTGGCGGGAATCGATTGAGGATGCGAAAGCTACCAGTAGCAATGCTCTGAAGCGGCCCGCAATTTTCAGCGAACTGGAGCAATATGCGGAGACGCATCCTCAACCACTGGGAAATCACGAATCGCAGCACACCACACATTATTCTGTAGTCGACGCCGAAGGAAATGCGGTTGCGGTCACGACGACTATCAACGACTGGTTCGGATCGCGAGTGACTGCGGACGGCTTGGGGTTTCTGATGAACGACGAGATGGATGATTTTTCCGCGAAACCCGGAGCCCCGAATGCCGATGGACTGATACAGGGCGCGGCGAATGCTATCGGGCCGGGAAAGCGGCCGCTCTCATCAATGACGCCGACCATCGTGGTTCACGGCGGAAAAACATTTGTCGTTCTCGGTTCACCGGGAAGTTCCAAAATTATTACCACGGTGGCCAATGTTCTGATGGGCGTTGTGGATTATGGAATGAATATCCAGGAGGCGGTGGACGCGCCGCGATTTCATAATCAATGGCTGCCCGACGTGCTGAATGTCGAGCAATGGTTTTCGCCAGACACAGTGCAGCGGCTGCAGAAGATGGGATACAACGTGGAGTTCGGCCTGCACGATGGCGAGGACGTTTCTCCGTATTGGAGCGATGCGGAGTGCGTTGCGGTTGATCCCAAGACGGGCGAGCGACTAGGCGCCAGCGATTATAGGGAAAATGGGAAGGCCGTCGGATATTAAAGGATTGATGATTGTTGATTGTTGATTGTTGATTGTTGATTGCTGATTGCTGATTGAAGTTCAAGGTCGGTTGATTCTGGGTTTCAATCAACAATCAGCAATCACCAATCAGAAATTTTCGATAAGGATCACGCATGTTGAAAGCGGTATCAACTTATTTGTACGTGAAAGAGCGGCTGCATCCGGGACTTCTGGATGGGCTGAGTCGCAGCGGAGTGCAGGCGATTGAAATTTTCGCGGCGCGGCAGCATCTTGACTATGCCAACCGCAAGGCTCACGTTAAAGAGATTGCCGAGTGGTTTCGCGGCAGCGGCGTACCGCTGAATTCCGTGCACTCTCCACTTTATGCCGACTATGAGTGGGGCCGGGCCGGCGCGCCTCCCATCAACCTGGCGTCTACCGATCGATCCGGATTGGTGCAGGCGATGGACGAAGTGAAACGGGCGCTCGAGATTGCGGAGCAGATTCCATTTCGTTTTCTGGTGCAGCATCTGGGAGTGCCCAACGAGAGTTTCAGCGAAAAGAAATTTGAATCGGCAATGACCTCAATCGAGCATCTGCGGGCGTTCGCCAAGCCGCTGGGCGTCCGCATTTTGCTGGAGAACATTCCGAATGAATTATCCACGCCGGATCGTTTGGTGGAGATGATTCGAGCGGCGCATTTCGACGACGTGGGAATCTGCTTCGATTTCGGCCACGCACACATCATGGGG
The DNA here is from genome assembly GCA_963817305.1 of uncultured Acidobacteriaceae bacterium. GTDB lineage: Bacteria > Acidobacteriota > Terriglobia > Terriglobales > Acidobacteriaceae > Sulfotelmatobacter. The sequence goes on from CAWFOD010000004.1 coordinate 774,833, forward strand.
TCGGTGAGTGAAGCTTTCGAGATTTTGAAGAAGCTGGTGTGCTCCACGCATGTTCACGACAACGCCAAAGTGCAGGATTCTCATTTGTGGCCGGGAGAAGGAACTATCGACTGGAAGGAAGCCATGGAGCTATTGCGCTCCGCACCGCAGACCCCGCCGCTGCTGCTGGAACTTGGTGAGAATGAGAAGGTGAACCCGCTGGAAAAGTTGCAGGCGACCTTCGACAAGCTGGAGACGGCTTAAAAGCTTTCACCGCAGAGAACGCAGAGGTCGCCGAGATAAAAATGAGTGAGTTGTTTTGATTCTCGGCGAGTTCGGCGGTAAACAGATCCTTAATTTATGTCATCGCCTATTACTACTATTGCTGAAATCGGAAAGCACGACGGGCAGTCGGTCACGCTGCGCGGCTGGCTCTACAATCTGCGCGAAAGCGGGAAGCTTTTGTTTCCACAGTTTCGTGATGGCTCTGGCGTGATCCAGGGTGTGGTGCCGAAGAACGCAGTGGCGCCGGAAGTATTCGAAGCCATCAAGACACTGACTCAGGAGTCAAGCGTGATTGTCGAAGGCAAGGTGCGTGCCGACAAGCGCGCGCCGGGCGGATACGAGTTGGACGTGATCAACGTGCAAGTTGTGCAGCGCGTGCCCGAATCCGATCCTTACCCCATCACTCCGAAAGAACACGGCACAGAATTCTTGATGGAGCACCGGCATCTGTGGGTGCGATCGCAGCGGCAGGCGTCGATTCTGCGGGTGCGAGCGGAGATCATCAAAGCGGTGCGCGATTTTTTTGATGAGCGCGGGTTCACGCTCACCGATCCGTCCGATTCTTACTCCGGCAGCGTGTGAAGGAACCAGCACCTTATTTCCGGTCGATTATTTTGACGAGCAGGCTTACCTCACGCAGTCCGGTCAGCTCTACATTGAAGCCACGGCGATGGCACTGGGCAAGGTTTATTCGTTTGGACCGACATTTCGCGCGGAGAAATCGAAAACGAGAAGGCATCTCACAGAATTTTGGATGGTCGAGCCGGAGATTGCGTATGCGGAGCTCGACGACCTGATGGATCTGGCGGAAGGATTAATCAGCTTCGTCGTGAAGCGTTGCCTCGATCGCCGGCGAGCGGACCTGCAGGCAATCGGACGTGATATTTCCAAACTCGAAAAGATTGAGGCGCCGTTTCCCCGGATCAGCTACGACGACGCGGTAAAGAATCTGCAAGAGGGCCACGCCAAGGGTGCGCTGGAGACGAAATTCGAGTGGGGCGGCGATCTTGGGCTCGCCGGATGAGACTTATCTTTCCGCGCAATTCGACAAGCCGGTAATGGTGCATCGATATCCGGCGAAAGTTAAGGCTTTTTACATGGAACCTGATCCGCAGCGTCCGGAGCTAGCGCTGTGCGTGGATGTGCTGGCGCCTGAAGGTTACGGCGAGATTATTGGCGGATCGCAGCGCATGGCTTCACACGAGTTGCTCGTGCAAAGAATTCACGAGCATGGTTTGCCGGAAGAAGCATTCAAGTGGTACTTGGATTTGCGCAAAGTACGGCAGCGTGCCACATGGCGGCTTTGGCATGGGCATTGAGCGAGTCGTGGCGTGGATATGCGGACTCGAGCACGTGCGGGAGACGATTCCGTTTCCCAGGATGCTGCACCGACTTGTACCCTTAGAACTTTTCACCGCGGAGGTCGCGGAAAACGCCGAGGATGGAAGAAGAAGACAGGCTTGACTCGATTACCCGCCGCATCATTGGCGGGGCGATTGAGGTACATCGGCGCCTTGGTCCAGGATTGTTGGAGTCCGCTTACGAAGTCTGCTTAGCGTTTGAACTTCGCCAAATGGGCTTAGTGGTTGAGGAGCAGAAACCTTTGCCGGTAATTTATCGGGAGGTGAAGCTTGATTGCGGGTACCGTCTTGACCTGGTTATTGAAGATTCCGTAGTAGTGGAAATCAAGGCTGTTGACCAACTTGCGCCGATTCATGTTGCGCAGTTGCTTTCATATCTTCGCCTGTCTAACAAGCGAGTGGGCCTCCTCATTAATTTCCACGTCCGGGTCCTGAAAAATGGGTTGAAAAGAATCGTAAATGACTTCCCTGACTCGGCGCTCTCAGCGGCCTCAGCGGTGAATAAGGCATTCGAGAGTTAACGGACAGATCAGAACCTATGACGACTAACATCAGCACCACCAACATCACTCCGAAGAAAATTCGCGTGATCGGAGTACCGCTCGATCTGGGCCAGTCGCGGCGCGGCGTTGACATGGGGCCTTCGGCGGTTCGAGTGGCCGGCCTCGAAGCTCGGCTCGAGGCGTTGGGACATGAAGTTGAGGATGGCGGCAATGTTGCTGTGGCGATTCCGGAGCAAAAAAAAGAAGGCGACACCCACGCTAAGTACTTAAAGGAGATCACAGCGACTTGCACCAAGCACGCCGAACTTGTGGTCAAGACACTGGAGGCGGGGAAAATTCCGCTGGCGCTGGGTGGGGATCATTCCATGGCGGCCGGAACCGTATCCGGCGTGGCGGAATTTTATCGTCGGCAGAACCAGCGCGTCGGCCTGATCTGGATCGATGCGCACACCGATATCAACACGCCGGAAAGTTCGCCCAGTGGAAACGTTCACGGGATGCCGCTGGCGGCGCTGATGGGACTGGGTCCGCAAGAGCTTTGCAATATTTTCGACTTTTGTCCCAAAGTGAAGCCTGAGAATTGTGTGCTGGTGGGAGTGCGTGACATTGATTCGATTGAAAAAGAAAATGTCAGGCGCGCCGGCATCGGGGTTTTCACTATGCGCGACATCGACGAGCGCGGCATGCGAACTGTGATGGAAGAGGCTTTGCGTTTGGCCGGGCGAGGCACCGCCGGCTACCACATTTCACTGGATATGGATTGGATCGATCCCGAAGATGCGCCTGGAGTGGGAACGCCGGTGCGCGGCGGCGCGACCTATCGCGAGGCGCATCTCGCCATGGAAATTATTGCCGACCACGGACGCATGTTGAGCTTTGAGATCGTTGAAGTGAATCCGGTGATCGACGAACATAACCGGACGGCGGACCTGGCGGTGGAGTTAGCGCTTTCTGCGTTTGGAAAAAAGATTTTGTAAGAGATTATGAAAAAGCTTCGAGTCGGAATCCTTTTTGGCGGGCGGAGCGGCGAGCATGAAGTTTCGTTGCTCTCAGCAGCATCGGTCCTGCAGGCCATCGACAAAAATAAATATGAGGTCGTGCCCATCGGCATCACTAAAGATGGACGATGGCTGACTGCCGGCGACGCCGAGAATCTTCTGCAGGGCAAGCTTACGCTGGAGGCGCGGCATCTACGAGCGGGCGATCCGGAAACGACGCAGCCCGCGGCAGTGCTCGCCCGGGGCGAATCGGTTGTCGTTCCTCCCGAGCCGGTGCATCGGCAAAGCGGACTCGTGCCCTTTCAGACTGAGGCTTCTCTAACGCGGCGAGCTACCGACCGTGCGATCGACGTGGATGTGATCTTTCCAGTCCTGCACGGAACGTTTGGTGAGGACGGAACGATTCAGGGCCTGCTCGAACTGGCTGACATCGCCTATGTTGGCGCGGGAGTGCTGGGATCGGCGGCGGGCATGGACAAGGACATTATGAAGTCTCTGTTCATTGCTGCTGAAATCCCGATTGTGAAACATGTCACGATTCTGCGCAGCGCATGGAAGAAAAATCCCAAGCGAGTTCAGAAATTTGTAGAGAGCAAGCTGAAGTACCCGGTATTTGTGAAACCGGCGAATCTGGGATCGTCGGTAGGAATTAGCAAGGCGCACGACCGAGAGGAACTCGGCCCAGCTATCGAGGAAGCGGCGAAGTTCGACCGCAAGATTGTGATCGAGCAAGGTGTGGGCGGAAAAAGGAACAAGGCACGCGAGATTGAGTGCTCGGTGCTGGGCAATGATGAGCCGGTGGCATCGATACCGGGCGAGATTGTTCCGGTTAAAGAGTTTTACGACTACAACGCCAAGTACCTCGACGAAGGTTCAGAGTTGATCATTCCGGCCAAGCTCACTAAGGCAGAGACGAAGACGGTTCAGGAGCTGGCGGTGCGTTGTTTTCGGGCGGTAGATTGTTCCGGGCTGGCGCGCGTTGATTTTCTGATGGACCCACAGACGCGCAAGATTTACTTAAACGAAATCAATACCATGCCAGGATTTACGGCGATCAGCATGTATCCCAAGCTGTGGGCAGCTTCTGGACTCGAATATGCGGATTTGATCGACAAGCTGATTCAGTTTGGTCTGGAGCGGCATGAAGACAAAAAGAGGAACCAGTACAGCCGGTGAGATCCCTCAGTTCGGCACCACCAGCGGCAGTTCGATAAAGCTTGCCTGTCCCGGCGCGTGATATACGCGCTGTGTCGCTTTGCGGTAATCGTCCGGCTTCGCCCAGAAAATATTCTTCACGAAAGTTTGCGGATTGCGGTCGTATAGCGGGAACCAACTCGACTGAATCTGCACCATGATGCGATGTCCCGGCAGAAATACATGATCGGCTGTGGGCAGGTTGAAGCGGTAGAGCAGCGGCTGGCCGGCAGCGATTGGCTTGGCGGTGTCGAGGCTCTCGCGATAGCGCCCGCGAAAGATATCGGCAGAGATCATCAGCTCGTAGCCACCCATTCGAGCATCGCCCGCCACTTCGTCGGGATAGACATCGATTAGCTTGACCACCCAGTCGGAATCTGTGCCGCTGGTCGAGGCGACGAGATTCGCAACCGGCTGTCCACTGATTTTCATAGGAGTACTCAAGACGTCGGAAGTAAATACCAGAACATCGGGACGCCCAGAGGGTTCGCGTTGGTCGTCCACCAGCCACTCCGGCCACGTCATTCCATTCGTATAACCGACGGGTTGTATGGGACGCGCGCGAAAAGGTACAGGCTTAGCGGGGTCAGAAATGTATTCATTGAATGCGGCGTCACCGTTTTTGGGGGCGGTTAGACTCGCCTTTAGGCCAGCGGTGAGGTAAAGCGGCGTCGATTGAATTTTACAGCCGCTGGCGCATCCGGCTGGCCAGGTGGGCAAGCGTCGCCAGACGTTCGTTCCGGTTTCAAAAGCAGTGACGGGGGCGACTTCTTCTTTCGGGGTTTCATCTTTTAAATACTTATCCAGGAATGGCCGCAGAATCTCCTGACGGAAGAAAAGCCCGGTGTCGCTATTGAATTTAATCGCTCCGAGTGAACTGCCGTCTCCAATCTCCTGGCCGTGATGCCAGGGACCGAGCACGAGAAATAATTTGTCGTTGTTGGCGTTGTTCGCTTTCAGCGCTTTGTATACAGCAGGGGCGCCGTAAATGTCTTCCTGATCCCACAAGCTGTCGACCAGCATGGTCGGCACTTTCAGCGGCTGGGACGCGAGAATGCGATCCATCGCTTGTTCTTGCCACCAGGAATCGTAGCTGGGATGATCGAGAAGCTTGCGCCAAAATCCGACTTGGTCGAGTCCGTGGCGGCGGCCAAGTTCTCCTGCGGAAACGGAATCCATGTAAACGTCGTAGTCGTCAAAATGATCGGTCCACCATTTTTCATCATTCCCGCGCGTGGCTTCCTGTTCGTAGATGTAGGGCATGTTCTGTTCGCGGAAAGCGCCGTTGTGAAACCAGTCGTCGCCCATCCAGCCATCGACCATGGGATTCATGGGCACCGCAACTTTCAGCGCGGGATGTGGATTGACGAGCGCCATCAGCGTTGTGAATCCGTCGTAAGAAATCCCGAGAACGCCGACCTTCCCGTTGCTCTCAGGAACATTTTTCACCAGCCAGTCGATGGTGTCGTAAGTGTCAGTGGAGTGGTCGACGGGCGTCGGATTCAGCGGTCCGTGCAGCGGGCGGTTCATCACGTAATCGCCTTCGGAGCCATACTTGCCGCGAACGTCCTGAATTACGCGGATGTAGCCGCCTTCCACGATGACATCAGTTGGATTGTCATAGCCATAAAGAATCGGACCGAGGTGCGAACTGGCGGCTTGACTGGTCTGGGCGGTCGCATTGTAAGGCGTGCGCGTGAGCAGCATGGGAGCATTTTTCGCGCCTTTTGGAAGAACGATGACCGTGTGCAGCTTGATGCCGTCGCGCATCGGAATCATCGCGTCACGCTTGATGTAGTCAAAGTTCGCGGTGACGGGGGTCAGCGCGGCAGGAGTTTCGCTGGGCAGATCATTTTGCTCTGAACTCTGCGCTGAACATGGCGGCGCCGCCAAGAGTGACGCAAGCGTAAGTCCGAGGACCAATTCAGTACGAACAAGAATAATGCGAAACCACGAAGGTTTTTTATATGCGCTAAGAAACATCTCCAGCTTTCCCATGTTCACCTCGGCGAATGAAGAGTGTACTGATAGAAGGGTTCAGGAACAACTTCGATTTCAGCGGATATATCGTCGCGCCGGATTCGGATACTCAAGATTGAGAAGCAACGCCTGTGCACGCCAGTTCATGAAGTGCCGGAGGAGGAAATGGACACTACAGATTCTGATCGCTTGTTCATAATCACCGGCGGCCCGGGTTCTGGGAAAAGCACGGTGATTAATGCGTTAGCGAAACGCGGTATCTCCACTATGCCAGAGGGCGGCCGGGCGATCATTCAGGATCAGGTGGCTATTGGCGGCAACGCCTTGCCATGGTCGGATCGGAGAGCGTTCGCGGAACTGATGCTGAGTTGGGAAATGCGATCGTATCGGATGGCCATGGCGCTTAAGGGCCGCGTGATTTTCGATCGCGGCGTGCCCGATGTGCTGGGATACTTGCGCTTGAGCGGGCTCTCGATTCCTGCCCATGTAGAACGTGCGGCGCAGATGTTTCGCTACAATCGCCGGGTGTTTATCGCGCCGCCCTGGCGAGAAATCTTTCAGATCGATGCCGAGCGCAGGCAGTCTTTCGAGGAAGCTCGGGCGACGTATGAAGCGATGATCGAAAGCTACTCAGACCTTGGCTACGAACTGATTCAACTACCTCTCATCTCGGTTGAGGAGCGCGTGAACTTTTTGCTGGGGGCTATCGAGAATGTCTATTGACGAGCCATGGTCTGATGTGTAGCATTATGAAGACAAGTTTGCCTCTTCGGGGCAAACCGGAATTTCATGCAGAGTGGCTGAGGGACGAGCCCTGTGACGCCACGGCAACCGGATCGGGATCATATATCCCGACCGCCAGGTGCCAACTCCCGCCCGGAAACGGGGAACATGAGATTCGGATGCGAGCTTTATTTTTATTTGCATTCCGACCTCTTTTCCCATTTCCTGGAAAAGAGGCCTTCGTATTTTAGGGCGCTTTTCTCGGGCCGCTCGTCCCCAGCTGCTTGCTGTAACAGAAAGCGAGTAGCCCAATGGCTCAATACGAACTGCGCTGCCGGGAATGCGGAAGAAGCTGGGGAAACCAGCCCCGCTCCATTTGCGACGAGTGTTTCTCTCCTCTCGAAATCACTTACGATTACGATTCGATCCGGGCGTCGATCGCCGAAGGAACTTTCAGCCGTGAGCGCATTGCGCAGCGTCCGCCGAACATGTGGCGCTATTCGGAGCTGCTGCCGCTGCCCGAGGGCTTTGAGCCGCGGCTGCCGGTGGGGTTCACGCCGCTGCTCCATGCTCCGACTCTCGCGGCCCGGCTTGCGGGTAGCCAGAATGATGCTAAGGCGGCAGCGCAGAATCTTTACATTAAAAATGATGCCGTCTGCCTGCCTACGCTGAGTTTCAAGGACCGCGTGGTTGCCGTTGCATTGGCGCAGGCAAAGGCCTTTGGGTTTGATACGGTTGCGTGTTCTTCGACCGGAAACCTGGCCAACGCGGTTGCGGCGCACGCAGCCCGGCTCGGTTTGAAAGCATGGATTTTTATTCCGTCTGATCTCGAACCGGCAAAGATTCTTGGCACACAAGTCTTCGGCGCGAATGTGGTGCGCATCGCAGGCAACTACGATCAGGTGAACCGGCTGTGCTCGCAGATCGCTGAAGAGCGGCGCTGGGGCTTCGTGAATGTAAACCTGCGGCCGTACTACGCCGAAGGATCGAAAACGGTTGGGTTCGAAATCGCCGAGCAACTCGGCTGGCGGCTTCCGGACAACCTTGTCGTTCCCATGGCTGGCGGGTCATTGATTACCAAGATCAAGAAGGCGTTCGATGAATTGAGCAAGCTCGGATTAGTGGAAGAGAAACCGGTGAAATTTTTCGGCGCGCAAGCGACCGGGTGTTCTCCGATTTCGACCGCTGTAAAAATCGGCAGCGCGGAGATCGATCCGCAAAAGCCAGCGACCATTGCGCGTTCGCTCGCCATCGGCAATCCCGCTGATGGACACTACGCCATCAAGACCATCAAGCACAGTGGCGGATGGAGCGAGGACGTGAGCGATCCGGAGGTGATCGATTCGATTCGTCTGCTGGCAGAGACGGAAGGCGTTTTCACGGAAACTGCAGGGGGCGTAACGGTGGGCACGGCGGGAAAGCTCTATCGGCAGGATCGCATCCTGCCGGAGGAAACGACGGTTTTGTGCATTACGGGAAATGGTTTGAAGACCACGGATGTTCTGGCCGGCGTGTATGAAGTGGAGAGACCGATCGCTCCGAAGCTGGTTGAGTTCGAGAAGTATCTGAGAGAAACGCTGGATACAATCGACGACGCGAGGGAAATTCCAGCGACGGTGGGCGCATAAGGAATATCGGCGATGGCGATCACTGTGCAAATTCCGACTGCATTGCGGCGGCACACTGCAGGCGTGAGCTCAATCGCGTGCGCCGCCGCAAACCTGGGAGAACTGTTTTCTGTTCTCGATGAAAAGTTTCCCGAGTTAAAGCCGCACCTGCGCGATGAGGCCGGACAACTGCGCCGATTTCTCAACATCTATGTGAATGAAGAAGACATACGCTTCCTGGGCGGGCCTGGTTATGCCTTTCAGGATGGAGATGAAGTGTTGCTGGTACCATCGATTGCAGGCGGCTAGCGCAACAATCTTCAATCACTATTCTCCAGCGCGCCGCAACTCTCCGTTTTTTCCTCAGCCTTCCACAAGGAAGACCTTCCGTCCACAGTTTCTGCACAAGCGGAAAACGTTTTTCGATTGCGACTCGGCGCTCTCTACTTCAAAGTGGTTTCACCGAAAACGTAGGATCTTCCGGGGCTTGCCAAACGATCATTGCGGCGAGCGGTGGCAGACCGGTAATTCTCGAGGGTGAATTGCCGGAGGGAAATCGGAACGCGCGAGCGTGTCTGGTTGCCTGGGCATTGCGGCCTCCTCCACTTCCCGCTCTTTGAGTTGGGTTGGGCCGCTAGCCGCTGCAGAGGTTGTTGAGCCCGGGTTCTTGGAATCATGGCTCCGCAACAGTATCGGTAAATGTGGCGCTCATTCGTAATGGGTGCTGTCGGACTGGTACGGTCGTCCCGTTGCCCTAAGCGGCGGGAAGGCAGCTTAGAGAGATCCACGAAACGATGCGGCTCGGGTGGCTGGCCCGGGCCGCATTTGTTTTTCTTGCCTTGACTTCGTCTTCGCCATTTGTTCTCCTAGCTAGATCGGTTGGATTTTGCAAGCTCATTTCATTTATGAATCCAAAAAAATATTCGAATAGAAGCTTGTTTTTCCAACGGATTCGCTTCGCATTCACAAGCTGCTAACATAAATAGTGTTCCTTATTGGCACTATTCGGACCGCAGGGCGCTTGCTGTCGTGTGCAACAGTGGCAACTACTGACTACCACATCAGCACTCTTCCCGCGAATGTAGAAGCGGAGCGATCGATCCTCGGGGCTATCCTGCTCGACAACTTTGCCTATAACCAGGCGGCCGAGCATCTGCGCGTCGAAGATTTCTCTCTCGACTCGCACCGGCGCATTTACGGGCGAATGGTCGATCTGGCCGAATCCTCGCGTCCGATCGACATGATTACGTTGATTGAAGAGCTGGACCGCCATAAAGATCTGCAGGCGATCGGCGACGTGGGCTACGTGTCGAGCCTGCTCGATGGCGTGCCTGACCGGCCGAGCATTGAACACTACGTCAAGATCGTGCGCGACAAGGCGCTGTTGCGCGGATTGATTCACGCGGCCAACACTGCAATTGCGCGGGCCGCCGATCAATCGGACGCGGCCGAAGAAGTGCTCAGTGACGCCGAGGCTGCGATCTTCCAACTCTCGGAGAAGCGCATTGGCCGCGGCTTCATGGGTGTGCAGGAGATCGTCCGCGAATCGTTCGGATCGGTCGATGCTTTGCTGCAGCGCGGGCAGCGCATCACCGGTTTAGCCACGCATTACACCGATCTCGATGAAATGACCAGCGGCCTGCAGCGCTCTGACCTGGTAATCATCGCAGCGCGGCCGTCGATGGGCAAAACCGCCTTCGCCATGAACATCGCCGAAAATGCGGCAGTGGAAGACAAACAAGTCGTGGGAGTTTTCTCGCTGGAAATGTCGCGCGAGGCGCTGTTGTTGCGCCTGCTTTGTTCGCAGGCCAAAGTCGATGCGCATAAAATGCGCACTGGCTCGCTGTGGCAGGACGATACGCGGAAGGTGGTGCGCGCCATGGAGCAACTGGCGCACGCGCCGATTTTTATCGATGACACTCCCGGGATTTCGCTGAGTGAGATGCGCGCCAAAGCGAGGCGCCTCAAACAGTCGCAAGGCAGACTCGACCTGCTAATCATCGATTACCTCCAGCTGATGTCGGGAGGAAGCAAGCGCTATGAAAATCGCACGCAGGAAGTCTCGGCAATTTCGCGAGGATTGAAAGCGCTGGCGAAAGAACTTAGCGTGCCCGTGATCGCGCTCTCGCAGCTAAGCCGCGCTCCGGAGAGCCGCGGTGGCGATCATCGTCCGCAACTCGCCGACCTGCGCGAGTCAGGTTCGATCGAGCAAGATGCGGATTTGGTGATGTTCATTTTTCGCGAAGAAGTGTACAAGCAGGATGACCCAGATCTGCAAGGCAAGGCGGAGATCATTATTTCGAAACAACGCAATGGTCCCATCGGGCGGGTGAATCTTGCATTCCTGAAAAGCTGCACCAGATTCGAAACAATGGTTGAAGGTGGGCTGCCGCCGGAGGACTGAGCCAGCTCTTACAGGGCTTACTGTAGTTGTACCCGGTAAGTACCTTAGCCGCTTTGATTTGCGGGCGTCGAACGACCTGTGGAAAAGCTTGTGGAATGACTGGAGGGCAGCGGCGACTTTTGGGCCCAAGTTCAAGTCGGGAATTGTCGCGGCATGTTTCGGTCTCTCTTAAATCCCTGAGTAGTAACCAGTTAAACAATTAACCGCGCATTAACATGGTCAAAACGCAACAGGGACGCTTTCGTTCCCAAATTGGAGATTTGCACATTTTGAGCTTTTCAGTTCGGCTTCCCGAGGGGTGTATCGAACTATCGGGCAGATACGATTTCCATCAAATCGAGGCGTCGATTTCAGGCTGATCTTCGCTGAGTTTCCGATTCAATCACTGTCCTCGCCGACCTTGAGGACGGCAAGAAAAGCCTCCTGGGGTATATCGACGCGGCCGATGCGCTTCATTCGTTTTTTGCCTTCCTTCTGCTTCTCCAGAAGCTTCCGTTTGCGCGAAATATCACCGCCGTAGCACTTGGCGATCACGTTTTTGCGAATGGCCGAGACGGTCTCGCGGGCGATAATTTTCGCTCCGATGGAAGCCTGGATCGCAACTTCGAACATCTGCCGCGGAATGAGCTGCCTCATTTTCGAGACAAGAGCCTTGCCGCGCTCGTAAGCAAAATCGCGATGCACAATAATGGAAAGTGCATCCACCGGTTCGCCGGCCACCAGGATGTCAAGCTTCACCATCGGCGACTCCCAATAATCGGCGAGATGATAGTCGAGCGAAGCGTAGCCGCGGGAAACTGATTTCAAGCGATCGTAAAAATCGAGCACGATTTCGTTCAGTGGTAACTCATAGTGCAACATTACGCGCGACGAACTGACATACTCGAACGTCTTCTGCTTGCCGCGCTTGTCCTCCACCAGTTTGAGGATTCCGCCAACATATTCTTCGTTGGTAAGAATCGTGGCGAGGATTACTGGCTCCTGAACTTTGGCGATCTCGCTGGGATCGGGCCAGCGCGATGGATTATCAACTTCGATTAATTCGCCATCGGTTTTGGTGATTTTGTAGCGCACGCCGGGCGCTGTAGTAATGAGTTCGAGGGCGAACTCGCGCTCCAGCCGCTCCTGAATGATCTCCATATGAAGCAAGCCGAGAAACCCACAGCGGAAGCCGAAACCCAGTGCGACCGAACTTTCCGGCTCGAAGAAAAATGAAGAATCGTTCAGTCGTAATTTTTCCAACGCTTCGCGGAGCCGCGTGTGCTCATGCGCGTCCACAGTGTAGAGCCCAGCGAATACCATGGGTTTGATTTCTTCGAAGCCGGGCAGAGCTTCGAAGGCGGGGTTGGCATCGTCCGTGATCGTGTCGCCAATTTTTGTATCGGCAACGTTCTTGATATTGGCGATCAGAAATCCGACTTCTCCCGCTTTTAATTCACCTATTTCCACCGGCTTAGGCGTGAGTACGCCGAGCGTTTCCGCATCGAATGTGGTCCCGTTTGACCACAGACGAATTCTCTGCCCCTTGCGGAGCGTTCCCTGGAAGACCCGAGTGAGAATCACCACCCCGCGGTAAGGGTCAAACCACGAGTCGAAAATGAGCGCTTGCAGACGGCTCTCAGGATTGCCCTTGGGTGGAGGCACCCGCTTTACGATGGCCTCGAGCACGTCCGGCACGCCTTGGCCAGTCTTGGCACTGATGAGTACGGCATCGGAAGCATCGAGTCCGACGGCGCTTTCGATCATTTCTTTCGTGCGTGGAATATCGGCGCTCTGCAGATCGATCTTGTTAATGACGGGAATGATCTCGAGTCCGTTATTGATTGCCAGGTAGGCATTGGCGAGAGTTTGCGCTTCCACTCCTTGGGATGCATCGACGATGAGCAGTGCACCTTCGCACGAGGCCAGCGACCGTGAGACTTCATAAGAAAAGTCCACGTGGCCGGGGGTGTCGATCAAGTTGAGCTGATAAGTTTGGCCATCCTGAGCGGTGTACATCATTCGGACCGCGTGGGCCTTGATGGTAATGCCGCGTTCACGCTCCAGGTCCATGGAGTCGAGCACCTGCGCCTGCATCTCGCGCGCGGTGAGCGATCCGGTCAATTCCAGCAGGCGATCCGCCAGCGTGGATTTACCGTGGTCGATATGCGCGATGATGGCAAAGTTGCGGAGGAATGCGGCGTCCATAGGATGAAGGCTAATCTTTGATTTTAGCAGGCTGGGAGCATGTTCTCAGGGCTGCCGCTTTTCAACTAACATGTCCTCATGACCGAATGTCCATTCATTGCAATCGACCACGTTCAACTGGCGATGCCTCCGGACGAAGAGAAGATAGCTCGCAGCTTCTATGCGGATCTATTGGGAATGAAGGAGCTGACCAAACCAGCAGAACTTGCTAAGCGCGGCGGGTGTTGGTTTGAGAGTGGTAACGTGCAGCTTCACCTTGGGGTCGAGAGTGACTTCCGGCCCGCGAAAAAAGCGCACCCCGCTCTGCGCTGCCTCGACTATGAGGCTCTGCTGCAACGACTGCAACGCGCCGGAATCGAAGTGAACGAGCCAGAAGATATTCCAGGGGTAAAGCGCTGCCACATTCATGATCCATTTGGGAATCGGCTGGAATTGGTCATGGGTTAGAGATTTCCGGGGCTCGCCGACGATCTGAATCCGGTACAATCCTTCGACCAGAATTCTTGCGGCTGACGGTGCACCTTATGCAGAAAATGGCGTGGTTGTTTGCCTGGTGTCTGATCGCGATTGGCGCAAGCTCGGCGCAAACTCTCTCGCCGCTGGTGCGCGGTTTTGTGAAGGTCGACGCACCCATCGTGGTTCTCACGCATGTGCGCGTGATCGACGGCACTGGCGCTCCAGCGCGTGAAGATCAGACCGTCGTCCTCAAACAAGGAAAGATCGAGTCGGTGTCCGATTCAGCGTCGGCGAATGTTCCTAAAGATGCGCAGGTTCTCGACCTGCACGGTTACAGCGTCATCCCGGGACTCGTGGGCATGCATGACCACATGTTTTATCCCATGGGCAATGGCATCTTCGGAGAGATGGCATACAGCTTTCCTCGTTTATACCTGGCAGCGGGTGTGACCACCATCCGAACTACGGGTTCGATCGAGCCTTACACGGATCTCGAACTCAAAAAGCAAATCGATAAAGGCGAAACGCCGGGCCCGAAGATCCACGTAACCGGACCTTATCTTGAAGGCGCGGGCTCGTGGGCACTGCAGATGCACCAACTCACCGGCCCTGACGATGCAACCAAGACCGTGAATTTCTGGCTGGATCAGGGCGTCGACAATTTCAAAGCGTATATGTTCATTACTCCAGCCGAGCTTTCCGCCGCAGTGGCCGCGGCACACAAGCGAAGCGCGAAGGTGACTGGACACTTATGTTCCATCGGTTTTCGAGAAGCTGCCACGATCGGCATTGACGATCTTGAACATGGGTTGCTCGTGGACACGGAGTTCTTTCCTTGGAAGAAGGCGGGCGAGTGTCCAGAAAAGCTCGACTATGCGTTCATTTCCAAGCTGGATCTTACAAGCGGGCCTCCGCATGACATGATCCTTGACCTGGTTCAACGCCACGTCGCGGTCACGTCAACACTTCCTGTATTCGAGATGTTCGTGCCGGGACGGCCGACGATTCAGCCCCGCATTCTCGACGCGCTTTCTCCGGACGCTCGCACCGCGGTGCTTGAGAATAAAGTTCGTGCCAACGACTTGAGTTCGACGCAGAAGCGATACCACACGGAAGTCTCGCCTTGGGCGGCGGCTTTTAGAAAGGAAATGGAGTTCGAGCATGAGTTCGCGCAAGCCGGCGGGTTGCTATTGGCGGGACTCGATCCCACAGGCATGGGAGGGGTGATCGCAGGATTCGGCGATCAGCGAGAGGTCGAGTTGCTGGTGGAGGCGGGATTCACTTCGCTGGAGGTGATTCACATCGCTACTTTCAACGGCGCTCAATATCTGAACGAGGCCGACAAGATCGGTACGATCGCGCCCGGCAAGCAAGCGGACCTGGTCGTGATCAAGGGTGATCCGTCGAAACAAATCAGCGATATTGAAAATGTCGAGACCGTGTTCAAGGACGGCATTGGCTACGATTCCGCCAAGCTGATTGAATCGGTGCGCGGGGTGGTCGGCAGCCGCTGAGTTGTGATCCATTAGAGTCGCACGCCATGCTTATTCTTGCTTCCGCCTCGCCTCGCCGCCAGGAGTTACTGCGTAACGCCGCGATCCGGTTTGAAGTGCAGCCCGCTGACATCGATGAAACGCCGCTCGCAGGGGAATCGCCGCGCGATTGTGCCGAACGACTGGCACAGGAAAAAGCAACTACAGTCTCTCGGAAGCGGCCACAGGATCAAGTTCTCGGCGCTGACACGATTGTCGTTATCGATAAGATCATCCTGGGCAAACCGCGAGATGCTGCCGATGCTGCACGCATGCTGCGATTGTTATCGGGGCGCACACACGAAGTGATTACCGGAGTGTGCATCGCTGATTCAATTGCCGGAGACGTGCAACTAGCATCCGAGACTACTCGGGTCACGATGCGCGAACTTTCCGAGAATGAGATCCGGGATTACATTGCAACCGGTGAGCCTATGGACAAGGCTGGAGCATACGCGATCCAAGGCATCGCCTCGCGCTGGATTCCGCGCATCGAAGGTGATTACAGCAATGTGGTTGGCCTGCCCGTGGCGCTGATTTACCGCATGTTGAAAAAGAGAGGAGCCATCTGAATTACCGTGGATCGCGTTCTGTTGATCACGGGCGTGACTTATTCGCAGGGCAGGCAATTGCGGCGTTCGCAGATTATGTCTTTTTTTCTGCCTCGGCTTCTTTCTTCTCTTTCTTCTCTTCTTCCGGCTCTTTCATCGCTGACTTGAAGTTACGAATGCCTTCACCGAGGCCTTTGCCGAGCGCAGAGAATTTGCTGGTCCCGAAGACCAGAAGGGCGATGGCCACAATCAAAAGCAAATGCAAAGGCTGAAACAGACCCTCACCCATAAAACCTCCATCTGAACTGGCGCTGAAAGCGAGCCTCGTTCGCAGCTAAGAAAATTCTAGGCTACCCTCACAGAGGAGTCAAAGAAGCCGCTAAATCTGCTCGATCATTTCTGCAAGCAGAAGTGCCCGGCGCGGCAGTTCGGAGATCACAATAAATTCGTGCACTGCATGCGCGCCGTCTCCAACGCCGCCCAGACCGTCGAGCGTGGGAATGCCGATTCCAGCGGTAAAGTTTCCATCGGAGCCGCCACCCACGGCTGCTTCTTCAAGCTTCCATCCCACTTCGTCCGCGATCCTGTATGCTTTTTTGTACAGCTGCGCCACTCCAGCGGTTCGCTCCATGGGAAGACGGTTGATTCCACCTGTCATCTCGAGTTTGCAAAATTTGTCGAACGGTTTCAGGGAGCGCAATTTACGGTCGATGCCAGCGGCTTGTTTCGCGCTCTTGATGCGAACATCGATCGCTACCGACGCCTCGGCGGCAACCACATTCGTCCGCGTTCCACCTTCGATTACGCCAGCATTCACCGAAATGCCTTTCCGGAGATTATTCAACTTGGCGATTGCGGCGATCTGCCGGGCTAACTCAAGAATAGCGCTGTGGCCTTTTCCAGGATCGAGTCCAGCATGCGCTGCCACGCCCTTGACTTGCAGCGTGTATTCCCCGACGCCCTTGCGCGCCGTTTTGACTGCGCCCCGGAGACCGGCTGCAGGCTCCAATACTAGAACTCCGGCGGATTTTCTTGCCAAGGCCTCCGTGATCTTTCGCGAAGAACGACTGCCCACTTCTTCATCAGAAACTAAAAACACGGTGATTGGCCGGGGCAGGCCGCTGTGCCACTCCTGCAATGACTCAATCGCATGCAAGATAAGCGCAATGCCCGACTTCATGTCGAGTACGCCTGGTCCATGCAGGCGGCCGTTTTCGATGGTGCAAGGCATCTTCGCCAGAGTTCCCAGCGGGTACACGGTATCGTAGTGCCCAAGCAGCAAAACTGGCTTGCGGTTTGACGGACTGGTGAAGTTAATTTGCAGGCTATCGCCGAAGTCATTGCTGGGATGGAGTTGAGTTCGTCCGCCGAGCGCTTCAAACTTCGGCGCGAGGGACCGCGCAATTCGATCAACTGCCTCTTTATTGTCGCTGGGAGATTCAATCTCGACCAGCTCGCGAATGGTTTCAACGATGCGATCCCGATGTTGTTCGAAGTAGCGCAGGCGGTCTCTTCTCGTGTTCTGCTGGACCGGTAGTGGTTTTGCTTTCTTGCCGGGCACATTTCCCTTTCGTGGCCCACTGATTTTTTCTTGCAGGAGCACAGTCGGCCGCCTGGTCAGTCTCACCCGCCGTTGTGAATGCAACGCGGTACAGTATAATCTTCAATCTGTTTGGGGCGCACCGATGATTGAGACCACTCCACCCGTGAACGACGCCGCGGCGGCTACATCGAAGCCGGCGCTCGACATTCACGACATCCTCAAAATTCTTCCACATCGCTATCCTCTTCTTTTGATCGATCGCGTGCTCGAACTGAAACGCAAAGAAAGCATCATTGCGATTAAGAACGTGACGATCAATGAACCTTTTTTCAACGGCCATTTCCCGGGATTGCCGATCATGCCGGGCGTGTTGATTGTCGAGGCGATCGCGCAGGCGGGCGGAGCGCTTCTGCTTACGGAAGTGGAAGATCGAAACGACAAAGTGATGGTCTTCACCGGCATCGAGCGCGCAAAATTTCGCCGGCCCGTGAGCCCCGGCGACCAGCTTCGCATCGAGGTGGAAGTGAAAGGCTGGCGCGCGATTCCGCGGATGATCGCAGCGAAAATGCATGGAGTTGCCTTTGTCGCGGGCAAGCGTGTTGCGGAAGCCACCGTATCGTGCCAGCTCATCGACAGTTCACGCGGACGCGGCGACGGCACGCTTGTGGAATGAAACCGAGCCCGGCAGCGACCATGAAAGCTCAACCCAGCGCGATCCATCCCACCGCGATCATTAATCCGCGGGCTAAGGTCCCGGCATCCTGCAAGATTGGTCCTTATTGCGTGATTGGCCCGGACGTGGAACTTGGAGAGAATTGTCGTCTGGTATCGCACGTCGCGATGGAAGGACCAACAAAGATCGGCTCCGATAACGCGTTTTTTCCTTTCTGCGCAATCGGCATGGCGCCACAGGATGTCACTTACAAAGGCGAGCCCACTCGGCTGGAGATCGGCGGCCACAACGAGATTCGCGAGAGTGTGACCATCAACCGTGGCACGGTGAAAGGCGGCGGGCTCACCAAAATCGGCAGCCACACTTTGATCATGGCGTATGCGCATATCGGACACGATAGCGTGATCGGCGACCACTGCATGCTGGTAAATGGTGCGACTCTGGGCGGCCATGTGACTGTCGAGGAGTGGGCCGTGGTCGGAGCGCTTTGTCCGGTACATCAGTTCGTCCGCATCGGAGCGCACTCCTACATTGGCGGCGGAACGACGATCACGCAGGACGTGTTGCCGTTTTCGATGACCTCCGCGGCTCGCAATACGCAGGCCTACGGGATGAATAAAGTTGGCCTCGAGCGCCGTGGCTTTTCTCCCGAGCGTATTCGCAAGATTCACCATGCCTATAAAACTCTGCTGGCGTCGAAGATGAACACGTCGCAAGCGCTGGAGAAGCTGAAGTCGGAAGACGATCGCGGCGAGGACGTCGAGATGCTGATTCGCTTTATCGAATCCTCGAATCGCGGAGTAATTAAATAGGCCGTCATTAAGATATACAAGCAACGTCCGTACGACTCTAACAATGCAACGCCTGGGCCTCATCGCCGGCAACGGCAAATTTCCGCTTCTTGTGCTGGATGCTGCGCGCGCCGCAGGATATGAAGTGGTCGCCGTGGCGATCAAGGAAGAAGCTTTTCCCGAGATCGAGTCTCACGGAGCTGCTTCGGTTCACTGGCTGTCACTGGGCGAACTTTCGAAGCTGATCGAAACGTTTCAGCGCGAAGGCGTTGGACGCGCCATCATGGCGGGACAGGTGAAACACAAACAGATTTTTTCCGCCATCCGTCCCGACTGGCGATTAGCTAAGCTTCTTCTTTCCCTCACGACCCGGAACACGGATAGCCTGCTCGGCGCGGTGGCCAAAGTTCTTGCGGAGGAAGGCATCGTCCTGGAAAACTCGACATGGTTGCTGGAACCGCTGCTGGTGAAGGCGGGAATCCTTACGCGTCCGCCTACTGAGCAGGAACGGAAGAACATCGATTACGGCCGCGCGGTGGCCCGCGAACTGGCGCAGCATGACATTGGACAAACGGTTGTAATTGCGGAAATGGCTTGTGTGGCAGTCGAAGCCATGGAGGGAACCGACGCCGCCATCGAGCGCGCGGGACAGATTATGAAATCGCTGCGCGGCGACGCTTCCGCCCTCAGCCGGGACCTCACCGTCGTGAAAATTGCGAAGCCAAACCAGGATATGCGTTTCGATGTTCCCGTGATTGGAGTGAAGACCATCGAAGTGATGCGCGCCGCGGGCGCAACCTGCCTGGCGCTCGACGCAGGGAAATGTCTGCTGCTGGATGGCGAAAAGATTTTAGCAGCAGCCAGTGCGGCGGGCATCGCAGTAGTGGCCGATTGATACTGTTTTTGAAAATCCTCAAGTTGGCATTAAAGATAAAAGACTAAAAATATGGCTTCCTCATCTTCCGAACCCGCTCTGATCGCCGAACAACTGCGGCGCGCTTTCGATGGCGATGCCTGGCACGGCCCCGCTTTGCTCGAATTATTGCAAGATGTGGATGCCGTCACGGCTGCAGCCAAACGCTTGCCAGACGTCCACAGCATCTGGGAACTTGTTCTGCACGTCGCCGTCTGGGATGCCGCTGCCTGCCGCCGGCTAGGAGGAGAGAAAACTCAGCCCACGGGAACTGCGAATTTTCCCATCGTTCCAAAACCGACCGAAGCGGCGTGGCGCAAGACCATCGCCAACACGAAGCGCACCCACGAGATGCTGCTCAAAACAGTCAGGGCCTTGCCTGAATCGCGTCTGCGCGAGCGAGTCCCCGGCAAGAAATATGATTTCTATTTCATGCTGCACGGCGTGGTTCAGCACGAGCTTTACCATGCCGGGCAGATTGCCATCCTGAAAAAAATGCGAATTGCGCAGTAAAAGGGATTTAACCGATTCAAACGGCGCCTTTACGTTTACAATTCTTTGTTCCTGCTGGCAACCGGCCATCCGAGAGTTTTCCTGCAAGCTGACAATCCGATTTCCGTAGCGGTGGTGGGTGTAGGCGTTTTTGGACGCAACCACGCCCGCGTCTATCACGAACTGGAACAACAGGGTGAAGCGGTTCGTCTGGTGGGAGTGGTGGATCCTAATCTCGACCGCGCGGATGCAGTGGCGCGCGAGTTCGGGTGCCGTGCCTTCGGTTCGGTTGAGCAGATGCTCACAACGCACAGCGAAGTGCGGGCTGCGTCAGTAGCAGCGCCTACGGCCCATCATCTTGAAGTGGCGCGCGCATTGATGAAGGCGGGAATAGACGTCCTCATCGAAAAGCCGCTGGCTGCATCGTTGGAGGAGGCGGACGAACTGGTTCAACTCGCGGCCACTCACAAACGCATTGCGCAGGCGGGACACCTCGAACGCTTCAATCCCGCGGTTCGCGCGACGATTCCTTTGCTTACCCGGCCCATGTTCTTCGAAGTGCATCGGCTCAGCGTGTTTACGCCGCGCTCGCTTGACGTGGATGTTGTGCTCGACCTGATGATTCACGATCTCGATATTGTGTTGTCTTTCGCGAATTCTCCGGTAAAAGAGGTTCGTGCGGTCGGTTTGCCCATTCTCTCCGGCAAAGTTGACATCGCCAATGTGCGATTGGAATTTGAATCCGGATGTGTGGCCAACTTCACGGCCAGCCGGGTTTCTACCGAGCGCGTGCGCAAGCTGCGCTTCTTCCAGCCACATCAATATGTCTCGGTCGACTACGGACGTCAGGAAGTTCTGGTCTTCACCGTCGGGGAAGACGGACCAACTTCAGGCACCCCCACGGTCAACCCACAGATCGGTGTGGGAAAACCGCCAGTGAGTTCGGAAGAGCCGCTACATGCCGAATTGCGATCGTTTCTTCATGCGGTGCGGCAGCGATCCACGCCGGTAGTGTCCATCGAAGATGGACGACGCGCGCTAGCCCTGGCACTCGACATTGTTGGCGCGATTCGCGACCACGGCAAGAAAGTCGGTCTTGCCGGCTTGGCGGGGAACAAAAGCTAATTCCTCCTGCAGAGACAGGCCGCTGTTTCGCTAAACCTACTTCGTCAAGAATAATTATCCGGTTGTATCATTAGAGCTGGATGGCATTTCCTATTCGAGTCTGCGCTGTCTGCTCAGAGGAATTCGAACTGAAGCCGGACAAGCCCGGTTTTGCGAACCGCTGTCCGGCGTGCAGCGACCCCGAAAGCGCGGAGCCCACGGCGAAGCAAAAGATGGATGCCGACGAACGCAAGGCTCTCGCGGAAGCGAACGAGGCTCGGAGAAAAGCGATGAAAGACCTCCTCTACCGAAAAGATAGCTAGCGGTCTTCTCCGGCTTATCCTGCGCAATCAGACAATCCAAGACGAATCCGTCTCCTTGCATCCAACAACTTTCCGCGAAGTTGTACGGCGGCGGCGTGGCGGCGTTTTACAAATGTTTACACACCTAAGTCCCGTGCCATTTGTCAGTGAGCAGGATCGCTTGAAAGATGCGAAAATAAGGCTAGCTTTTGAGCATGCTCGTCGATTGCGTTGTCCCGGGAAGGCCGGATGCAACGCACCTTCGGGAATGTGTGTCTAACGGACAAGCCAGCTCGGGACAAACTTAGTTCATGCCGATCACGCAAATCCCATTCCAGGATCCAGTGGCGCCTCCCGAGAAGCCACAACCAGAACAACTCGGCCTCTATGACGCTCAGGGATGGGAAACCGCCTACCGCAATCTCGATGAAGATGCCCGTGTGCCGCACCTGCTCATTCAACTGCAGGACGATCTCACGCGGTCACGGCGGCGAGAAGCGGCATGGATTTCGATTATTGTCCACCTGCTGCTCATAGTCTTTCTCGCGAAGATCGATTTCTTTGAAAAATACATGCCGTGGCACAGCGCTGTGGCGACGAGAAATCTTACTGCCGGTAAGGATCTGACGTTTCTGGAGCTGCCCCCGGACCTGCAGAAGCTGCAGCATCGGCCCAATACCAATATCGCTTCTGACAAAGATCGCGTCGCGATGACGCGGCATCCTCAGCTCGACTTGAAAGAACTTCGCAAGAGCCTGGCAGCGCCTCCTCCGGGAGCACCGGGATCGAGTGCACCGCAAATGGAACAGCCGACACCGAAATCGGCCGGCGGATTTTCACAGAACCAGCCCGCGCCCCAGCCGCCACCTCCGGCGAACCAGCAGACTGCGCAACTGCAAACTCCGGCGACGCCGAGCGTTGAAAATGAGTTTAAGAAATACGGGGGTTCGATGTCCGCTGGTTCAGCCATTCAAGAGGCTGCGCGGGCTGCTGCCAGACCGGGGAGTGGAGGCCAGGGAAGCGGCGGTGATTTTGGGCTGGGAACCGGAGCGCATGGCGCCCAAATGGGGCCGTTCGAGATTCTAAGCGATACCATGGGCGTTGACTTCGGCCCTTATCTCCAACGCGTTCTGCATGACGTGCGGCAGAACTGGTACAACGCCATTCCAGAGTCTGCGCAGTTCAAACACGGGAACTTGATCATCGAATTCGCAATTACCAAGGATGGAAAAGTCGCCGGCATGAAATTGGTAGCGCCTTCCGGAGACTCTCCCCTTGATCGCGCGGCGTGGGCCGGAATCGTTGGATCAGATCCGTTTCCTCCCCTGCCCAGCGAATTCGGCGGACAGTTCCTGGCGCTGCGTTTCCGCTTCTACTACAACCCCACCAAAGAAGAGCTGCAATAGGGTTCGAAATCGCTCGAACAGCGATCCGCGACGCGTTGAGCTACCACACGCGGCAGCGGTTCTGATTCACCATGGGCGAACCCGCCTTACAGTGGAAGGCCTCCTGAAATTCGGGCATGTTCGAAACCACGCCATTGGTCCGGTATTTTTCAGGAGAATGCGGATCTACGGTCGCGCGCAGACGCTTGGTCTCGTCGCGAGTTTCTCCGCACCAGCTTTGCCCGTAGCCCACAAAGAATCTCTGGTCGGGCGTCAGACCGTCAATCGGCTGCAGATTCTGTCCCTTGGTATCGTCCTTCCACGCCATGTAAGCCAGAATCAGGCCGCCGAGATCGGCAACATCTTCTCCCAGAGTCAGCTTTCCGTTAATCTTGATGTCATCGATAATCGTGTAAGTCGAATACTGGTCTGAAATACAGCTGGCTCGCTTCACAAACTCCTTGCCGTCTTCCGCGGTCCACCAATCGCGCAGATTGCCCTGGGCATCGAACTGGCGGCCCTCGTCGTCGAAGCCGTGCGTGAGTTCGTGGCCAATCGTTCCGCCGGTGTCGCCATAGTTCGGAGCGGCGTCAGAATCAGGATCGAATGCCGGCGGCTGCAGCACACCCGCGGGGAAATTGATGTCGTTCATCTGCGGGTTGTAATACGCGTTTACGGTGGGCGGAGTCATGTCCCACTCGCCGCGATCCACGGGCTTGCCAATCTTCGCCAGTTCGCGGTTGAACTCAAATTTTCTGGCTCGCTCCACGTTGCCGAGTTCGTCTCCGCGAACGATTTCCAGCTTGCTGTAGTCGCGCCATTTATCGGGATAGCCGATCTTGTTGGCCATGCCATGCAGCTTCACCAGCGCCTGCTGCTTCGTGGCTGCAGACATCCAGGGCAATGCGTTGATGTCCGCAGCCATGGCCACGTCGATTTCCTTCACCATCTTCAGCGCCTGCTGCTTGGCCTCAGGGCTGAAATATTTTTCCACGTAGACCTGGCCCAAAGCTTCTCCCAGATCGTTATCGACATTCTGCGTGCAACGCTTCCAGCGTGGTTGCAGCTCCTGCTGTCCGCGCAACGTCTTTCCGTAGAAGGCAAAATTCTCATTCACCAGGGCTGACGAAAGAAATGGGGCATTCGCATGGACCAGGTGCCAACGCAAATAAACTTTCCAGTCCGCCAGATTTTCTTTTGCGATTTCTTCATTCAGTGCTTTGAAGAATCCGGGAGAGGCAACATTGAGCGAGCCGAGCGAAGGTAGTCCAACTTTTGTGAAGTAGACTTGCCATTGAAAGTCAGGACTGATTTTCTCGAACTCGACGCTCGTCATTTTATGGTCGAGATTTTTAGGATCGCGTCGTTCGACTCGCGTCATCGAACCCTTGGCCAGTGCGGTTTCAATGCGCATCACGGTCGCCGCCTCGGCAGCCGCCGCGTCCGGCTTATCGCCCAGCAACTCGAACATTTTCTGCACGTGAGCCACATACGCTTTTCGCAGGTCGACTGACTTCGCGTCCTCTTTCAGGTAATAATCGCGGTCAGGCAATCCGAGTCCTCCCTGGTCCGCTTCGGCAATTATCTGACTCGCATCTCTGTAGTCTTGCGTCGAGTCGAAACCGAATAAGACGTTGTCATCCACCATGGTCGCCGCCACGTCGGCAATTTCTGCCTTAGAAGTTAACTGCGCAATCCGATCCAGCTGCGGCTTCAGCGGCTCTGTTCCCTTCGCGTTGATCGCATTCTCGTCCATGCAGGAAGCGTAGTAGTCGCCAATTTTCTGCTCCGAGGCGTCGCGGCTGGGATTGGGCTGAGCGGCTGCTTCCAGAATTCCGCGCAAGCGCTCGCGGTTCTCATCCTGCATTTTTGAATAGGTGTCCCACGAAGACTGGTCGGGCGGAATCGGATTGTTCTTGATCCAGCCTCCGCAAGAATATCGGAAAAAATCCACGCAAGGGTCAATGCTGCGATCCATCGATGTAACATCCAGTGCGGGTTCGTGTTTGGAGGAAGCGGGCGCGGCCTGCGCGCTGGCCAGGGAGATAAGAACGAAGCATGCAATTGCAACCAGGGTGGGACGTAATACCCTCATAAAAGCTTCCTTTCACTGCACCGGCCATACCACGCCGGGAGCTAACTATCCGAAAATCGAAACCACAAGGGCCCAAGAAGGAACTACATTTCCGGAAGAATACGAAAAGACCGCCTGCGGCTGGTTCGGTAAATTGAAAAATCGCGGCGGTCCAAAGTGAATATGGTATCGATCCCTTCCCGTCTGGCAAGATGAACCAAAGCAGCATCGGCCAGCTGCGGGCGCATGCTTTCATATCTCTTCATCAGTGCCGCTATATTTTTGGCTTCCGCGCCGGCCAATGGTAACAGTTCAAGAAAGCCTGTCTCGGTGCTGCCCAAGAGTTGCTGGATCGCACGCGGGGATTGCCTTAGTAGCCAGGCCGCTTCCGTCATCACGGGCCAGCAAGAAAGCAGCGGACCGGCAATCCCATGAAGCACATCCACACAAGCCTGATGATGTAAATCTTCCCGGGAAAGAATAGCTACCAGCGGACCGGTGTCTAGGAGAATCCGCCGCCCGGGAGCACGCTTCATTTGCCGCTTCCGAAGTCCTGAAAATGATGTCGGTTCGTGCTCACGTCTTTCGGAGCGCGTCGTACGCACCCGATCAATCCAGCCGCATCCGCCAACTCGTAAGCCGAACCTGTGCTGCTTTCCCCGCGCAGGTAATTCTCTAACGCGATACGCACAAGGTCGGAGGGAGTTTGTCCACTCACCCGAGAGCTATGCCGAAGGCGAGTACCGAGAGTTGCGGGGACTCTTACCGTAATGCGCTGCGATGCCATGTCAGACATTATAACGTAAATGTCAGACGGAAGCCAGGGAGATTCATCAACGACAGGAGCGAGGGCACCCTAGCCCTTCCGCAGCCGGATTGATCCGTCTCCGGTATGAATCGTCAGCAGGTTTCCGCCACCATTCAGTTTGCCGCGAACTTCGTTCTCGCGAATCTTGCCCTGGGTCGTGATTGGCATATCGAGATCGATGTGGCCATCGCCGGTATGCAGATCCACATCGGCCGCCAGGTTTTCGGGCACCTGCAGCGTCACGGTTCCGTCACCGCTCTCCAGCCTCCAGCCAGTAGTCAGAGCAGAGCCGCTGCCTGCCTGGGCTTCTACCCGGCCATCGCCTGTCTTTAACTCCAGCTCATCGAAGCGGCCACTGGCGCGGATGTGTCCATCTCCGGTGGTTGCATGCAGTTTGCCATCCACGCTATCAATTTCCTGAGAGCCGTCCCCGCTGCGCAGTTGCATCTCACCTTTGAAGTTGCCAAGCTCAATCTTGCCATCGCCCGTGTGCAAGTCCACCCGACCCTCGCGCGGCATGTGGATATCGATGTCGACACGATGACTCATGGAGTTTCCCCAATTGATCGACAGGCCTCGATGAGGATAACGCACGTCGATCTCGACCGCATCGCCCGTCTGGTGCTCCTCGATCTGAATGCCATCCGTGCCAATCTTGTAGCGCACGGTCGTTACCGTGGCTTCGATTGTGTTCTGGTTCCATGTGGAAACATGAATGTTCGCGTCGGAGGTTTCTACCCGAAGATCGGGCTTGCCGGTAAGAGTGTAAGTTTTCGACCATTCATCCGCGTATGCCGGCAATGCCGCCACCGAGCAAACGACGAACCCGAGCAGAGCCATCAATAGGTGATACTTCAAACCCGTGCGTTTCATAACTTTCCTCCGCGAGGGGACACACTGCTGCCTACTCTTAGACGGGATTACGTGCGATTGGTGAGTTCGGTTCCATCTTTCGGTAGGCCATGCGAATCAGGGTTCGTTCGGAAAACGGCACATAAAGCAGGGCCGTGCTCGCCGCGAAAGCGGCGCCTAGACCAATCTTTTGGGTGAGCAGAAAAGGAGACACGGCCCAAAGTTGATCCAGCGCCAGAATGAAAGGGAACATCCTCAGGAATTTAACGCCCAGGCGTTGGTGGTCGAAGCCCACGGCGGAGAGCAGATAACAACGCAGAGGGATTCCAACTCCTGCTGTTACCATCACCACACTTACGAGCAAAGTCGCACGCCATCCAGAAAGAAAAGAGTCGGCGATGCCTTGCACGGCGTGAAGACGAAAAAGCGCGGCCAAATAGAAGATCAGGTACATCAGTTGGGCCAGCGCAAACAGTCCTCGGGTGACCGCGCGATGCGGAATCGGGACCTCCAGTTCGGGATGCAAATCGGCCGGAGCCGAATTCCCAACGGAAGCAGCTTCCCCGCTACTCGCACCACGATTAGCTTCAGTCTGCACGGGCGCGACAAAACGATAGCCGCGCCGCGCCAGCGTTTCGATGTAACGTGGACTTGATGCCGAATCACCCAATACCTCGCGCAGCTTATTTACAGCCGTGTTCAAGCTGTGGTCAAAATCCACGAATGTGTCGGCCGGCCAGAGTTTGTGGCGGATCTCTTCGCGCGTGACCACATCGCCGGTTCGCTCCAGCAGCAGCGCGAGCACGCGGAAAGGTTGCTCCTGCAGACGCAACTTCGCTCCATTCTTGCGCAGTTCCCCGGTTGTGAGATCGAGTTCGAACACGCCGAACCGCGCGATTTTGATTGTGGGATTACCTTGCGAATCGGGCATAAGCATGGGACAGCGAAGACGACGCGTAGTGTAGCACCAAGCCGCATCGCGGAGGCTCGTACGCGGCGTACAATACTGGCGTGGTAAATGCCCGCCAAAACGATTCCCGCCACAAGCCTCAACGCCACGCAGTCTATGCTTCGGAAACTTCCGGCTTGCTTCTGATCGCTCTTCTTCTGCTCGTCGTCACCGTAATTCGATACTGGCATGCCATTCATTGGAGCGTGCGCTGACGGTGGCAGTGGCACAGCCTGATCCGCTGTTGGTGGTCGTGCTGGGACCGACTGCCAGTGGAAAAACTGCGCTTTCTCTGGCGCTCGCCGAACGTTTCAAAGGCGAGATTATAAACTGCGATTCTGTCGCCATGTACCGCGAGTTTGACATAGGCACCGCCAAGCCCACGACCGCCGAGCGCGCCCGGGTCCCGCATCACCTGCTCGATATCATTGCACCAACGGATCACATTACGGCCGGTGAATTCGCGCGCCGGGCGCAGCCAGTGCTGGAAGAAGTCAAGTCCCGCGGTTGTTTGCCGATTCTGGTCGGCGGGACTGGACTTTATCTTCGCGCCTTGCTCGAAGGACTTTTTCCCGGCCCGCAACGTTCCGAAGAACTGCGTGAACGGTTGCGCGAGCGTGTCAGCAGCCGCGGCTCGAAATACCTGCACCGCATTCTGGTTCGTCTTGACCGCGCCGCCGCGGAGAAGATTCATGCCAACGACGTTCCCAAGCTTGTCCGGGCAATCGAAGTTTGTCTTGCATCGCGCCAAAAGATGAGTAACCTCTGGCAGCAACGCGGGCGCGATCCTTTGCCTGGCTTCCGCATACTGCGCCTTGGCCTCGATCCCGAACGCCAGGCGCTCTATGACCGGATCAACCACCGCGCGCAACAAATGTTTGAGGATGGCCTTATCGAAGAAACCGAGGCGCTGGCCGGAAAATATGGCAAAGCCGCAGGTCCGCTCTCTTCTCTCGGTTACAAACAATCCATACAATTCATTCGCGGAGAACTGACACGCGAGCAAGCGCTAAAAGCCGCTCAACAAGCTCACCGTAATTATGCCAAGCGACAGATGACATGGTTTCGCCGTGAGCCGGATGTTCAATGGCTGCGCGGCTTCGGGGACGACGCGAGAATTCGGGCGGAAGCACTGGGCTTGGTAGAGAAGTCACTTTCTGCCGGCTTTCGCGGATAGCCTCCATCTCTGCTATCGTTTTCGACATGCGTCGAACATTGGGCTTTCTGCTCCTCGCTTTCCTGACAACCACAACCGCTCTTGCAAAAGACAAATATCAGCGCCCTGGTCCGATTCATCTGACGCACGATGGAGAAAAGTGGGCTGAGAAGACGCTCCACAAGCTGACCCTCGAAGAGAAGGTCGGTCAAGTATTCATGATCTGGTGCCGCGCCAGCTTTCTCAACGTAGAGAATCCTGAATATTTGCAACTGCTGGACAGCATGCGCAAATATCATGTCGGCTCGTTTGCAATGACGGTGCACGTCGACGGCCCATTTCTGTTGCGCAGCGAACCCTACGAAGCAGCTGAACTTCTCAATCGCCTGCAAAAAGAGTCGAAGCTTCCGCTTTTGTTCGCCGCTGATTTCGAACGCGGCGTAACCATGCGGCTGATGGGAGCTACGGTTTTCCCGCATGCCATGGCCTTCGGCGGCGACGGCAAGTTGGACGACGCGGAGAATTTCGGGCGCATTACCGCGGAAGAATCACGCGCTATCGGCATTCACTGGAACTTCTTTCCCGATGCCGACGTGAATTCAAACCCAGCGAATCCCATCATCAACACGCGCTCGTTCGACGAAGATCCCAGGCAGGTCGGTAATCTCGTCGCGGCCTATATCAAGGGCTCGCATGAAGGGGGAATGATGACCACCGCTAAACATTTCCCGGGTCACGGCGATACCGCAACCGATTCCCATCTCGGAGTGGCCAGCGTGAACGTGGATCGCGCTCATCTTGATTCCATCGAACTGCCGCCGTTTCGGCAAGCCATCGCTGCTGGCGTTGACGCAGTCATGGTGGCACATGTGACAGTTCCTGCGCTTGATCCCGATCCCAACCACGTCGCCACAATTTCTCCAAGGATTGTTTCGGACTTGCTGCAAAAGCAACTTGGTTTTAAAGGAATTGTCGTCACCGACGCTCTCGACATGGCGGGGCTCACGCACCTCTTCGCCAACAATATTGGCCGGGCTGCCGTGGAGGCTTTCAAGGCTGGCAATGACTTATTGCTGATCCCCGCTGACTTTCCTGCCTCCTACAATGCCATGATTCAAGCCGTGCAGTCCGGAGAGATATCCCAGGAACGCCTCGATCGCTCGGTGCTTAAGATTCTCGAGGCCAAGGCATCTTTGGGGCTGCAGAAGGCCCGCATGGTGGATGTGAAGGAAATAGCCAATGTGGTCGGAAAGCCGGGGAACATGGCCTTTGGCCAGCACGTGGCCGACGACGCAGTCACCATGGTTCGCGACAATGGCAAGGTCCTCCCGCTCAAATCTTCGGTCGAGAACCAGGGAACTGGAAAGCCCGCACTTCCGTATACCACACATGAGGTGACGCATAATCAAGTCGTAGCGGTGTTGTTCTCTGACGACGTGCGTAGCGAATCCGGCCGCGCCTTTACGCGGGAGTTTCATGCGCGGATTCCGGACGCGCGTGTGATTTATGTTGATCCGCGCATTGCGGCTGGGATGAGCGCCGATGTGCTCGAGGCAGTGGACGCTGCGCAGACGGTAGTTGCCGCTGTTTATGTGGTGCCGACCGCTGGCAAAATCGGAAACAGCGTCGCGATGACGGATGCGAGCGGTGCGCTGTTGCAGCAATTATTGGATCATGCCGCGGCCAAGACCGCCGTGGTAGCGATGGGAAATCCGTATCTGGCCGCGGACTTCCCGAAGATCGAGAATTATATGTGCACGTTTTCCAATGCGAGCGTGTCCGAGATCGCCGCGGTCAAGGCCTTATTCGGGGAAATCGCGATTCACGGGCATCTCCCGGTCAGCATTCCCAACGTTGCCGCCAGAGGAGCCGGCCTTGAACGGACTGTGCAAGTTGCCAATGGAGGAACTCAACATGCGCAAAGGTAATTTGTCGCGATCTGTAGCACTCATGTCATTCGCCGCAATGGTCACAGTCTTGTTCTCCTCGGCATGCAGCGTCAACGTTCAGAAAGAGGCGAACGGGCAGGACAAGCAGGTGGACATTAAGACGCTGCTCGGCGGAGTTCATGTCAGCAAACAGGCAGACGCTGCTGATATTGGCCTGCCGATTTATCCCGGCGCGCACCTCAAGGAAAGTGATTCGAACGGTGAGGATAAGAGTGCAAACGTCAACATTTCAGGCTTTGGGTACCGCCTCAAGGTGGTGGCGATGGAATATAAAACCGATGATGCGCCAGCCAAGGTTTTATCGTTCTACCGGGATCAATTGAAAAGATACGGGAGTGTTCTGGAGTGTCACACCTCCAAAGGAAACTGGAATCTGAACATGGGAAAGCAAGGCTCCAACCAGTTGACATGTGATGGCAGCGGCGGAAGTGAGATCGAACTGAAAGTTGGCAGAGGAGACGATCAGCATATCGTTGCCGTCGAACCCGAAGGTAGGGGATCGAACTTCTCCCTCGTCTACGTGCGAACGCACGGCAAGGATGCCGACATCTAAATCGTGGAGGCCGGGTAAGCGAGTTGCCGTTGGACAAATTTCAGGGAGGAGAACATGTTTCGATCCATCATGTTTCGATCCATCGTGTTTCGCGGAGTGCTTGCGGTGGCGTTGGGCGTGCTCGCGGGAAGTTCGAACTTCGCCGTGGCGCAACAAAACCAGGACAGTGGCCAGGATAAGCATTTGGACATACAAAGCTCCGCCGGTGACTTGCACGTGGGCAACGATGCGGATGCGCGAAAAGCCGGGCTGCCGCTTTATCCTGGCGCGCGTCTTCGGCACGACGACGAGAACAGCAATGCAGCCAATCTAAGCCTTTTTACTGAAGCTTTTGGCGTGAAACTCGTGATAGCGAAATACGACTCCGACGACGCGCCGGGCAAGGTTACCGATTTTTATCGTGACAAACTGAAGAAGTACGGCAAGGTAATCGAGTGCCACACTCGCGAACACGGGGGCACCCACGCGGATTTTAACGACGATGATTCCAAGGACGAACATTCTCAACCGGTCAAATGCGAAGGCGATAACACCGGCCCGGTCACTGAACTGAAAGTTGGCACGGATGCTAACCAGCATGTTGTCGCCATCGAACCGAAAACTGGCGGCGGATCGAGCTTTGCGTTGGTTTACGTGCACACGCGGGGCAAGCAAGGCGACATCTGACGCAGATCTCATCTCGCTCCGGCGCGAATCAGGAACTGCTTCCTTGCGCGCGTTGAGTGTCGTGCGATACCTTCAAAACTAGTTGTCTTCCAGTCTGCGATGGACCATTCCTGTTACAAGTGCGGGCACAGCGTTGAAGATGGCAAACCGTTCTGCAGCCAGTGCGGAGCTCCGCAGATTCGCGTGCTCTTGCCGGAAGCAACCGTTGTTGCCGCAGAAGGTGCGTCCTCTCTCGACCTTCCACTTTTATCCGCTGATCCGCCGATTCTTCCCGGCACTTTGAGCACATCCACGCTTTCCGCCGGCTTCGTGTGGCCAACCGCATTTCGGGCGTGCGCGATCGCGGCGTTCATTGCAGCTTTGGTAATGGCGCTGGGGTTGATGGTTCCTCTGCTGGCAGTGCTGGGTGCCGGAGTTCTCGCCGTTAACCTTTACTACCGGCAAAATCGAGGATGGAATGTGAACGCACGCTCGGGAGCGAAATTGGGAGCGCTGTGCGGCATTCTCTTCTTCGGAATCGCGGCAGTTTTTGAAACGCTGGCAACAACGTTGTTCCATACCGGGGGACAAATTCGCCAGAAGATGCTGGAAGCATTGCAGCAGGCGGCTTCCCGTACCAGCGACCCTCAGGTACGGACGGCGTTCGAAAGTCTAAAGACGCCGCAGGGCATTGCCCTCATGTTGGTCTTTG
This sequence comes from uncultured Acidobacteriaceae bacterium, assembly GCA_963817305.1. Classification (GTDB taxonomy): domain Bacteria; phylum Acidobacteriota; class Terriglobia; order Terriglobales; family Acidobacteriaceae; genus Sulfotelmatobacter. The sequence continues at coordinate 807,494 of CAWFOD010000004.1, forward strand.
GGCTTATTGTCTTATTCCTGGTTTCGATTGCTGCAGGAAGCATTGCTGGGGCATTAACGGGCGCTTTCCTCAGTCGGCGAAACCGGGCGTAAGAGCTTTATTAGCCGCCCTTGCCGCAGGCCGTCTTGGCCGGGTATGATGCACCATTTGCCCTCTTACGCGATAAAAAAACCGGCACGCGGATCACTCCTCGGCATCGAGAACCTCGAGGATAGAGAAATCCTGAGCCTGCTGAAGCTGGCTCGCAGGATGAATCCGCTCACAGCGCGACCGCTGTTGCGCAATAAACGCATCGTGCTGCTGTTTTACGAAGCCTCCACGCGCACACGGTCCTCGTTTGAAATCGCCGCCAAGTCTCTGGGCGCGATCACTACTCTGGTGCAATCGTCAGGATCAAGCATTGAGAAGGGCGAATCTCTAATAGACACGGGTTATACCCTGCGGGCGGTTGGGGCGGACGCTATCGTGATTCGCCATCCGGCGGCGGGCGCGCCTCACCTGATGGCGAAGCATCTTGACATTCCAGTGATTAATGCCGGTGATGGAATGCATGAGCATCCGTCTCAGGCGCTGCTCGATGCCTTCACAATTCTGAAATATAAAAAATCGTTCAAGGGTTTGCAGATCGCGATTATCGGCGACATCTACCATAGCCGCGTGACCCGTTCCAACTGCCATCTCTTGACTCGATTCGGCGCGAAAATCACGCTCTGCGGGCCGCCCGAATTTGTACCGGAGGTTGCCGCTACGCTCGCCCCGGGCTTGCGCGTGACGCGGCATATTGAAGACGCGTTGCACGGTTCGGATGTGATCATGTTGTTGCGATTGCAGAAGGAGCGCCTGGCCGGCCAGAAGATTAGTCTGCAGGATTACGTGGCGCGATATCAGATGACAGCGGCACGGGTGAAACTGGCCAAACGCGATGCCATCGTCATGCATCCCGGCCCCATCATTCGCGGGCTGGAGTTGACCGCGGAAGTGGCAGATGGTCCGCAATCGAAGATTATCGACGAAGTTCACAACGGTGTTCCTACGCGCATGGCGATTTTGGCGCGGGCTTTAGGTAAGGCGAAATGAGCCACGGATTTTCACGGATTAAGACAGATACAGAGAATGACTGACCCCAAATCCAAACAGGGATCGCTGCTTATCAAGGGCGGCCACCTCATCGATCCCGCGGCGAAGATCAATGCGCCTATGGATGTTCTCCTCCGCGATGGTAAGGTTGCTGAGATTGGGCCGCCGAATAAGATCCGCGGTGGTGCCGATGAAAAGTTCGATGCGCGCGGCTTGATCGTTGCTCCGGGATTTATCGATCTGCATGTCCACCTGCGCGAACCGGGGCAAGATTATAAAGAAACCATCGCTACGGGCACCGCTGCTGCTGCTGCCGGAGGCTTCACTTCGGTTTGCACCATGCCGAACACCGCACCGGTCGTCGATACCGGCGAGTGGGTCGCATGGTTAAGGCGCCCCGAGCGCGGGGCGGTGGTGAATATTTTTCCCATCGCAGCAGCTACTCTCAACTCACGCGGAGCCACGCTCCCGGATTTTGTCGCGCTGCAGCGGGCGGGGGCCGTGGCTGTTACCGATGATGGAAAACCCATCCTTGATGACGAAATCATGCGAGCTGCGTTGCGGCTCGGAGCTGAGTTGAACTTGCCAGTCGTGCAACATGCGGAAGATACGCGGCTCACAGAAAACGCCTCGATGCATGAAGGGCCAACCAGCTTCCGTCTGGGTTTGCGGGGAATGTCGGCGGCGGCGGAATCGAACATTGTGGATCGAGACGTCACTCTCGCACAGCAGATTCGCGAGTCGCGCTTGCATGTCGCGCATCTTTCCACGTCCGACGCGCTCAAGGCGGTGCGACGCGGCAAGCGCGCGAAGGCACGCGTAACCTGCGAAGTTACGCCACACCATTTCACTTTGCTCGATCAAGATGTAGGCGAGTACGACACGAATTTCAAGATGAACCCACCGCTGCGTTCGGCGGCTGACCGCGAGGCTATTCTGGTGGCGCTGGCCGATGGCACGGTTGACGCCATCGCCACCGACCACGCTCCTCACGCCTCACACGAAAAGGAAGTTGAGTTCGAGCGCGCCGCGTTTGGTATTACAGGTCTTGAAACTGCGCTTGCGCTGGCAGTTACAAAGCTGCATCGCGAGCATAAGATTCCCTTAACCCGGATAGTCGACCTTTTTACCGCTGGCCCCGCGCGTGTCTTCGATCTCCGCGGCCGCGGATCACTCGCTCGCGGAAATTTTGCCGACGTGACCATTTTCGATCCGAAGAAGCGCTGGACGTTCGAAGCCGCGAAGTCACAGTCGTTGTCGCGCAACACGCCGTTTGACGGCTGGCAGTTCACCGGAAAAGTTGTGGCGACGATTGTGGGCGGAAAGATCGTTTACCGCGGAGATTAATTAACTTATTACTTTCATCCTCTTCCCTACTCTTCCCAGCACTTCCAACGCCTGCCCCAGCTCTTCGTTCGTGTGCGTTGCCGTCATGATCGTTCGTATGCGGGCTTTGCCTTCGGGTACGGTGGGAAAGGCGATGCCGGTGCCGAGGACGCCTTCTTTGAACAGCTCGCGAGAGAAGTCCATGGTAAGTTTGCCATCGCCGATGATGATGGGCGTGATGGGAGTTTCGCTGGCCGGAGTGGCGCGGCCGCCGATGTCGAAGCCAAGACGGCCAAGTTCTTTTTTCCAGAAGCGCGTGTTCTCCCAAAGTTTTTCCATGCGCTCGGGTTCGTTCTCCAGAACATCAAAGGCTGCGATGCAGGTTGCAGCGACAGACGGCGGATGTGATGTCGAAAACAGGAAGGGACGCGCGCGATGGTAAAGAAAATCGATGAGGTCGCGCGTGCCGCAGACGTAGCCGCCCAGCACACCGATTGCTTTCGATAAAGTGCCAACCTGGATATCCACCCGTCCGTGCACATTGAAATGATCGATGGTTCCACGGCCGTTGCGGCCGAGCACGCCGGACGCATGCGCGTCGTCGACCATCATGATTGCACCGTATTTTTCCGCAACGTCGCACAGTCCCGGGAGCGGGCCGATGTCGCCATCCATGGAGAACACGCCGTCGCTGATCAGCAGCTTCTTGCCCGGCTGGTCTTTCACGCTGGCCAGCTGCTCTTCGGCGTGGGCGACATCCTTGTGGCGGAAGACCAGAATTTTTGCCTTCGACAGGCGCGCGCCATCGATGATCGAGGCATGATTCAGCGCGTCGGAGATGATGAAATCTTCTTTACCCAACACCGCTGATACCGTGCCCGCATTCGCCGCAAAGCCTGACTGAAAGACAACGCATGCTTCCACGTTCTTGAAGCGCGCGATTTTTTCTTCCAGCTCCATATGGATCTTCATCGTGCCGGCGATAGTGCGCACCGCGCCCGATCCCACGCCGTATTTGCGAGTGGCCTCGAGCGCCGCCTCGCGCAGCTTGGGATGTGTGGTCAATCCCAGATAATTGTTCGAGGCCAGGTTGATGACTTTCTTTCCGTCAAAAGTGCAGACTGGCGCCTGCTCATCCTCCAGCACGCGGAGTTTGAAGTGCGTGCCTTTGGTCTTAAGTTCATTGAGCTGGTCGGTGAGATAGGAGAGCGGGTTAGTGCGGGTTGCAGTCATGATTGCCTCAAATTTATTGCCACGGATTCACACGGATCTAGAGCGACTCTAAAACATGATCGGGTTGCCGGTTGCGACGCTGGCCTCGCATAGTTGCTTCATATTGTTGAAGAACTCTTTTTCGGAGTCGGAGAGAATATCGCTGGAGTGCAACACGGTTTCGACCTCTTTCAGGAGTTTGGCCGAGAGTTTGCTGGAGATCCAATCACCGGTGTGCGTGCCGTCATAGAGAACTTTTTCCAGCAGAATGGGAAATCTCGGTCCGGGGCTGCCCTGCAAGTGACGCAGAAAGCTTCGCAAATTCTGCACCCGCGTAATATTGCCCAGAAACAGCGATAGAAGATATCCCTCGTGCTCGCAAGACTCGCCGAGCCACTGATCGTGAGCGTCCCACTCTGCTTCGGACGGGTCACCCGTTAGCGTAGGCTGGCCGGATTCGTCGAATGCGAGACGGTCTGGAAACGGGTGTGGTTTGGCCTTTCCGTCGCGGATACAGGTACAGCGGACGAATCCATCGAGGCTCATGGTTTACCTCTGACTACTCTCGCCCCCGCATCGTTGCGCTAAACAAATCGCGGGCGAGGGCGCCCGCGCCACACGGGCTCAACGTACTCCATTGGGGTATATCAAGATTTTACTGGCTTCGCCGGTTTTCAGGCGCTCCATGGCTTTGGAAAAATCCTTCAGCGGTAGGCGGTCGGTGATTACAGGATGCAGGTCCAGCTTGCCTGCTTTGAGCAGAGCCGTCATCTGATACCAGGTCTGGTACATGCGGCGCCCGTTGATGCCTTGCACTGTAATGCCCTTGAAAATAATGTCTTCGGAAAAGTTCAGTGAGATGGGTTTCGAGGTCAGAGCCGAGGAGGGAAATTCTTCCGCCGCGCCGCACGATATCGAAGGCCGTTCGAATGGAATCTGGATGGCCCGCCATTTCCAGAACGACATCTACGCCGAGCCCACCGGTTTTCTCCATCACGATCGCTTTGACATTTTCTTTCGAAGGATCGAGCACGTAGTCAGCTTTCATTTCGCGCGCGATCTTGCGCCGGTGTTCGTTCACTTCAATGGCGAACACGCTGGTGGCGCCCACGGCCCTCGCCACGGCAATAGCAAAAAGACCGATGGGTCCGCACCCCGTGATAGCCACGCTTTTCGCCGCGATCTCACCGGCGAGAACCGTGTGGACAGCGTTGCCCAGTGGATCGAGAATCGAGGCGTATTCCGGAGGAATGGCGGGATCGAGCTTCCAGATATTCGATTCCGGAATGACAACGTACTCGGCGAAGGCGCCGTTGGCATCGACGCCAATGATCTTTACGTTCTGGCAGATGTGAGCTTCGCCGGTGCGGCACTGCAGGCATTTGCCGCAGGCCACGTGCATTTCGGCAGAAACAAAATCGCCTTCTTTTACGCTGGTCACTTCTTCGCCGAATGCGGCAACCTCGCCGCAAAACTCGTGTCCGGGAATGAGTGGAGGGTGAATGCGGCCCTGGGCCCAGCGATCCCAGTTATAGATATGCAAGTCAGTGCCACAGATGGAGGCCATTTTTACTCTTACCAATACGTCGTTGCGTCCGAACGTCGGAATTTTTACTTCTCGAATTTCCGCTCCGGGCGCGGCCTCCGGCTTGACGACCGCCTGCATCGTGGATGACATCAGATTATGACCTCACAGCAAATCGAAAGGACTTCTGTCTTAGTCTCAGCCTTGAAAAGTCGTCAAGGCAAACGGAAGATTGTAGCACCAACGCTTTCTTTTTAGCTTTGGTTGGACGGAGGCCGCGACTGCCCTAGCTTAGCGGCTTATAGGGTTTTGGACGCGCCGTCTTAAACTCTTCCGACTTGCCGCGTGGAATGCTCAGAGTGTTCCACTGGTTCGAACGAAGATGCTTGGCCAGAAAAATAATCTGCCCCACGTGGCCGGCATAGTGCGCGATCTGGCGATTGACAGCCTGCAGTACAGTGTGGGGTTCACCTCGAATGGTCACGGTGCGCATAATGTCTTCGGGCTTGAGAGACTCGATCGCCGAGAATACCTGCGACCAACCTTCCTCCCACCAGCCCATCACATCGGCTCGCGTAGTGGCGGCGTGTAACTCAAATTCGCGGTCGCGAAAACGGTCGGGTTTTTCGCCATCGCTAGTCAGGAAATCGGTAAAGCGCGAACGCATGTTGCCTGCCAGATGCTTTATCAAAATGGCAACAGAATTCGATTCCGGATCGAGGGTGGCAAATAACTCTTCATCTTTCAGTTGGGAAATCGCGCCTTCGGCCAGATGCTTTTGACCACGCAACTGTCGGCGCGCTTCGTCGATATAGTGCGTTGCAATATCAGTCATAAGAATGTCCTAAGAGGTCGGCGTCAGACTTGTCGACGGCGGAATAATTGGATACGGAGCTATCAGCGTTTGGGGTTGAACTTCTATTTCTAACTCGAAGCCACCGACCCATCGGGCGAACAGATTGTAGAGCAGCCCGCCAATCGCGCCGGCAACAAATCCAGCCACGCCGTAGAACACAGGCATCAAGATAGCCAAGGCAATTCCAAAGCCGATTCCGAAAATGCCATTTACCGGGGATTTGCTTTGCCCCGCCACCGAACCGACGATACCAAAGAGCAAGAAGAAGGGCGCAAAAAGCAATCCCATGCATCCGTAGATCAAGCCCATGATCTTAGCTATAGAAAGAACTCCCACTGCCTTAACGATGTGCATAGAAAATTCCTCATTCTAGTTGCATTTCCCCCAGCCTCCTCCGCCAGGCGACTCAATTCTGATTCGGTCACCTGCACTCAGGCGCGTGCTGAACTTTCCCGGCATAGTTTCCACTGATCCACTGCTGCGGATAATACTCGCTCTGCCCAACGCGCCGTCACTGGCGCCATTCAATCCCCAGGGCGCGAAGACACGGCGCTCGGAGAGTAGCGTCACTTCGCAATCGGTGAGCACTTCGATCTCGCGGATGATTCCATTGCCACCCTGATATTTTCCCAGACCACCGCTGCCCGGGCGTAGGGAATATCGGCGCACTCGCAGCGGATAGGCGTACTCTAACGCTTCCGCGGGAGTGTTCAACGAATTCGTCATATGGGTGTGGACGCCCGAAACTCCGTTCTTGGTGGAGCGCGCACCCATTCCGCCAGCGATGGTCTCGTAATAAGCAAAGGGTCTGCCGGTACGTGGATCGATCCCACCAATGGTCAGGTTGTTCATGGTTCCGGAGGCCGCGGCAGGAATGCGTTCCGGAATTGCCTGCGACAGTGCGCGGAGTAAAACGTCGACAATGCGCTGCGATGTTTCGACGTTGCCGCCGGCCACCGCCGCCGGTGGGCGCGCGTTCACAACTGTTCCTTCGGGCGCGATCACGCGGATGGGACGCATCAATCCGGCGGTGGCTGGAACATCGTCGGCCAACAGACAGCGGAAAACATAAAAACACGCAGAGTAAGTGATTGCCTCGACTGCATTCACGCTGCCTTGCACTTGTGGATCGCTTCCCGTGAAATCGACTGTGATGATGCGACCGTGCCGTTTCAAACCTTGCACTCGGCCAAGGGTCACAGTAACCGCGATCTTCACGGGCTTGTCGGAGATGCCGTCGTTATCCAGAAAATCCTCAGCGTGATACCTGCCCTGCGGCATGTGAAAGAGGAATGAGCGCATCAATTCTTCCGAATACTCCAGTAGTTCTTTGGTGGCGCGCTTTGCCCGGTCGAGCCCGTAACGCCCGCATATTTCCTGCAGCCGTTCAGCTCCGGTGTGACACGCTGCCAACTGAGCGCCCAGATCACCTTCGCGTTCTTCCGGAGTGCGGACGTTGTTCAGCAGCAGAGCGAGTACATCGGATTGCATCACCCCAGCCCGCATGATTTTCACCGGCGGAATGCGAAGTCCTTCCTGATAGATTTCGCGACAGAGTCCCATGGAGCCGGCGAAGGCTCCGCCGACATCGGCGTGGTGAGCGCGCGAAGCCACGTAGAAATCGGGAGCAGCTTTCTTGCGTTGCTTGATATACACAGGAGCGACCAGCGTTATATCCGGCAAGTGGGTTCCGCCGCGGAATGGGTCATTCAGCATCACCACATCGCCCGAAGACATCTCGCCTGCCGCAATGGCGGCGCGCACTGACATGGGCATTGACCCGAGATGCACTGGCATGTGGTCACCCATGGCGATCACTTCCCCATCGCCGTTGAATACGGCGCAGGAATAATCGCGGCGCTCTTTGATGTTCGGTGAAAACGCGGTGCGCCGAAGAGCTGCGCCCATCTCCTCGGCAATCGAGTGGTAGAGATTTTTGAAGATTTCGAGTTCGATGGGATCGCGTTTCATCAAGGCGCAGTTTAAGCCTGACGGAGGTGCAAAGGGTTGCGCTAGCCGAAAATCTTGCAAGAAATGAAAAATTGTGTTGACACTGCGTTCACACTCCCGCAATATCTTGTGTTAAGGAAGCTACCTCTACAACAAGTTGGGTGGCTTTTGGTATTCGGGTCCCCGAAGTCGACAAGGGAAAATCGTTCACGGAGGAACCTTCATGGCAACGAAGAAGAAAGCAAAAAAGAAGAAACACTAACCGTCTGCGAGACGATACTTCGCAAGGGCCGAGATTTTAACCAGCCTCTCAGGAGAAGCACCTCTTGAGAGGCGTTTCCTTTTGCGCTGCTGAACGTTAATTTCGCACGTTGGTACAGCCAGTGCGAAATTGTTCGTACGTCTGGCCTGCCTGTGTCACAATACGTAGACCGCACGGGCCTTGAACCGTGGATACGAGCATGAGTCCGAGAAAAAAAAGCGCGGGCAAGAACAATCCCAGCAAAGCCAAGTCCGATGAAGTCTTTATTCCAGACAAACTCTACTTTCGCATCGGTGAAGTGGCCACCCTATGCCGACTGCCGGCGTACGTGCTGCGCTTTTGGGAAAGCGAATTCCCGCAGTTGAAACCGGTGAAAAGCAGCACCGGACAGCGCATGTACCGCCGGCGCGACGTGGAAAGCGTTCTGCGAATCAAGCAATTGCTCTATGAGCAGGGCTTCACCATCGTGGGCGCACGGCAGCAGTTACGTTCCGAGACAAAAACGGATAAAGGTCAAGCCGCCATTCCGTTTCCAACGCCGTCATCCCCCGAAATCCAGCACATTCGCCAGGGACTTCGCGAGATTCTCAGCCTGCTCTCCGCGCGGCGCACGGGATAATTCGGTCCCCTTACTTCGGAAAAACTTTCAAGGACCGCCTCGACAAACTCAGGCTACTCGTTCCGGGACTGGCTTTTTGACTTTGCCGGCGTTGGCCGCGTCCAGACGGATGCGGCTGGCGCGGGCGGTTTCGTGAAGCAGATCATCGGTGGCGCGAGATCCGTCACCCGCCATAACCGAACCCGCGGCTAACGCAAAACGCAATGCGTCCGCTTGGTCGTCGAAGTACAGAATGACTTGCCCGGACATAATGATTCCCCCGAGAGTGGACTACTTTCCTTTGCCCTGAAAAGATCTGGACGAGCAGCGCGCGACGAGCATGGAACGAGTGGAACTTTCCACGATTGTCGCGGAACGGTCCCGTGGTCAGAAGTGCTTTTCTTGGTTCGGGGCTATCAGAAGTGCATGCGAGCAAGGAATGGTCAACGGCAATCAAGAATGATTGCAGGATGAAATGGTCGGGACGGGCAGATTTGAACTGCCGACCCCTCGCACCCCAAGCGAGTGCTCTACCAGGCTGAGCCACGTCCCGACTAGGAAGGAACCCGTTGCTTTCGATCCGCAACGGATGGGGTTTAACAAGAGGATTTTACCATCAGCGGGCGGTTTGGTGCGGTGAAGCGGATCGCAGCCTCTTAAAAATCTTTACCACGAGGACACAGGGTCTCAAAGGGGCGAAGGGGTCAGGTCATTTTCTTCTCTTGCGTTTCGATTTCTTCGATGATGGTTGGGACGCGGGCTTTGTCGGAGCTTCTTCCAGAATGGCAAACTGAATTTTCTTTTCCACCGGATCGATGCGATCGACCAGCACGCGAATTCTTTGTCCCAGGCCGTAAGTCTTGCGCGTGCGCTGGCCGATGATCTGGCGCGTGTTCTCGTGGTAGGTGTAGTAGTCGTCGGTAAGCGTGTTCAGCGGGACCAGGCCTTCGATAAACAGGTCAGTAAGTTCGACGAAGAAGCCAAACTTGGTAACGCTGGTGATGAGGCCGTCGAAGTCCTCGCCCACGCGGTCCTGCATGAACTTTACTTTCTTCCACTCCATGAGTTCGCGCTCGGCTTCGTCGGCGCGGCGCTCGGAAAGACTCGACTCTTCGGCGATATTGTGCAGTTCGTCGAGAGGGATCGGCCCGCCCAAAGGTTCTAACGCGTGGCGATGCGCGGCGTGATCGCGGCGTTTGGACCACGGTGATGGCGCTGCTTCTGGATCCGGAGTCCGTTCTGTTCCCGCCGCTGAGATGCGTGCTGTGCCTGGCGCCGGAAAAACTCCGATTGGCACTTCGCCATCGTGTCGTTCTGCCGAATCGCGCAACACAGATTTCAGAATTCTGTGCACGATCAGGTCGGGATAACGGCGGATGGGTGAGGTGAAGTGGGTGTAACTTGGCGCCGCCAGCGCGAAGTGGCCCGAGATTTTCTTCCGAGTAGCGCGCCTGCTTGAGCGAGCGCAACATCAGGTAACTCAGGATGCGCTCTTCCGGTTTGCCCGCGATTTTCGCCGCGAGTTTCTGATACATGCGGGGAGTGACGTGAATATCCCTGGGAACTTCAATCGTGCGGGCTTGTTTGCCGGTGCCACGTGCCGCGCGGCGATCGCTCTTGAACTGCACGCGCTGAATGGGCAGCGCCCCGACGCCGAGAGAATATCCAAACGTCGCTGCGATCACTTCAAAATCGTAAACCCGTTTGGCATCCGGCTTTTCGTGAACTCGATATAGCGAGGCGATGCGCTTGGATTCCAGATATTGCGCCACGCATTCGTTGGCCGAGAGCATGAATTCTTCGATCAGACGATGGGCAATGTTGCGTTCCGAGCGGGTGATGCTTTTCATCAGTCCGAGTTCGTCGAACTCGATAACGGGCTCGGGCAGATCGAAGTCGATCGAACCGCGGCGTTGGCGTTTGCGGTTGAGAATTGTCGCCAAATCGCGCATCAGTTCGAACGTCGGCACCAGCGACGCGTAACGTTGACGCGCAGCAGCATCGCCCTCCAACACGTCGTTTACCGATGTATACGTCATGCGCTCGGCGGAACGGATTACACCTTCGCATAATTCGTAGCCCAATATTTCGCCCTGAGGATCGATCTGCATCACGCAGGAAAGCACCAGCCGGTCGAGATGCGGCCGCAGGCTGCAGATATCTGTTGACAGTTCGAGCGGCAGCATGGGCACGGCGCGATCTGGGAAATAAACGCTGGTGCCGCGGAGTTGCGCTTCCTGGTCGAGCGCGGAACCGGGCGTTACGTATTGCGCGACGTCGGCGATGTGAACCTGCAATTCGAAATTGCCGTTGTCGAGACGGCGAACGTTTACCGCATCATCGAAATCGCGTGCCGTTTCTCCGTCGATGGTGACAATGGGCAACGCGCGGAAATCACGGCGGTGGCGGAGTTCCTGCGATGGGATGACGGCCGGAATATTCTGCGCCTCTTCCAGTGTGGCTGCGGGAAAGTGATGCGGGAGGTGAAATTTGCGGATGATGATTTCGACATCGACGCCGAAGTCATCTTGGCGTCCGAGGATTTCGAATACGCGCCCACGCGGATTTTGGGTCGGCGTGGGCCAATCGGTGATCTCGACATCGACGACGACTCCTTCGAGATCGTCCCCTTCGGCGTGCCGCGCAGCTTCGTCGCCGAGTACCCGGTCAACGGATTTCCTCTTCTTATTCGGCGTTGCTTTTCCGCCGGCTTCGTATGCTTCGGGAGTTTCCATGCCATGCGGAATCACAATCTCTTGCGTGATCTTGCTGTCGATGGGTTTCACGTAGTTGTGGCGGCTGCCGTAGTGAAAAATTCCTACCACGGTCGGATGACTGCGAACCACCGAACGCACAATGCGCCCCTCGGCGCGGCCATCAGCCCGAGTAGATATAACATCGACCAGCACGCGATCGCCGTGCATGGCATTTCCGATGGCGTGCGGCGGAATGAAGATGTCTCCCGCCAGGAGCGATTTGAGCGCTGGACTCAGAGAATTCGCGTCAGGAATGACGAAGCCGAAACCATCACGGTGCATGGTGAGCCGCCCCGCGACCAGATTCTTGTCGGCTGCGGCTTGCGGCAACGCGTAGCGATCGGAATTCAACTGAACCAGTTGTCCCGCCGTGACCAGCTTTTGAAGTTGCCCGTCCAGTTCCCCGCGAGCAGCGCCATGCAGCCCTAACTCGCGGACAAGCTGCTTGAATCCTGCCGAACGTTTGGGCTGGAGGGCGATGTGTTTCAGAATGGTGGAATCGGAGACCATGGGTAGCTGGCGGCTATTGGATGTCAGCTTTCAGCATATCGCAGGCGCGTCGATCTGTGATTTCGAAGCGGAGCGGAAGGAAACTCAGCAATTTCCCAACCCTTGCAGCGTTCCTTCGATCCATGAAGGACGCGGATTTAAGAATGACAAGGCAGCGGGGAGTCAATAACCTCACCAGGTATCACCGCCGCCACGCGGGGGCCAAGCGCCGAGCGCCCGGCGAATCATGGCAATCTGCCCGGTGTGGTAACTGTTGTGCGCGGCGAGTTGCCACAGAAGTGCTTCGAGTGTGTCCGCGCGTTGCTGGTGACTGGGGTGAGTGGCTTCTACTTGACGACCGAGGTTGGCCGGGCCCGAATCTGCAAGTGCTGCCGATTCGTTAATAAGGGCGGCAAATCGTTCTTGCCACTGCTGCCATTCAGCATCACTCGCCGGCGCCGCGGTTGCCGGAAAGCTTTCGGAGTTATGTTCCGGATATGGCGGCTTTTCGCCGCGCGCACGGCGGAGGTCATAGTCCATCCAGTAATTCATGTGAAAAAGAAGCTGGGCAATCGAGTGAGGAAAGCCGGGGACCTTCCGTCCGGCAAGCTCGGCGGAAAGGTCTTCCACGCAGGCCGAAGGATCGGCGTGAGCGCCTTTGCCGTGCAGCAACTCAGTCAATGCGCGCGATGACATATCCGATCATCCACGCGACGCCGCGAAATATTTCTCTTCGAGTATCTTGCGATGATGCAGTTCGTGCCCGGCAATCATGTACGCCAGCGCCCGCACCGTAACTTCATTCTTGCTGGCAACGCCGCGGCGCATCCAGGCTGCTTCGTCGAGGTTGCGCAGCAGCGAGAGCGTGGCACGGCGAACCGCGATGAAATCCTCGACCCAATCAGAGAGCAGACGATTTGCGAACGGCCCCTGGCGCACATAATCATCCTGCTCGAAGCTTTCGAGCGGCGTCGTATCCGCGCGGGAAATGCGCAGCGCTCGATAAGCGAAGATTCGTTCCGTATCACAGACGTGTCCGAGAACCTCTTTCGCGCTCCACTTCCCGGGCGCATAGCGAAAGTCACCGTCTTTCTCGTCGCGGCCGCAGAGTAGCATCATCGTCTGTCGCCGCTGATGGTCGAGCCGGCTTAGAATGTCCTCTCCCTCGACCAGAGAAATGTAGCGGCCATAATAAGCTGCATATTCATCGGGCTGGGGACGGGCAATCATGAACGCTGGTGGAGTAATCACGGCTGGTTCGGACATCAAAGGCTCCCTGAATTAGAGTTCGGCTCGCGAATTGTTGAGCCAAGAGCATACTCCGATAGACTGTGGAACGGTTCACTAGTGAGCTTCGTTCCGGGAATCCTTACATGGTATGCGAGCCAAAAGGGGAGTCCATCGACGCTTAAGGCTTCATGGAGAAAATTCCAAAGTGCGTACCACGGAAGGAAACTTCGTTGAAAATAAAGCTTTTCCACAGCGCTCAAAGTGAGACGACGGAGTACAATTCCATTTGGTCACGCAAGTGCGGCACGTGATCCCTAATCCCAACAAGGAAAGGAACTATGTAACCCATGTGGAAGCCGACGAATCAGCCTCAGACCCCGGGACGCCCGAACGAACCGGAGCGTCCTACCATGAGTACGCCGAGCGCGCCTGCGATGATGGCGAATGAACCTGCCGTTGCACCGCGTCCGGCTGCAACCACCACGACGACTGCGGACCAGGCGACCATCGGCAAATCGCTGGTGATCAAGGGCGAGGTGACTGGATCGGAGTCGCTCTACATTGATGGCCGGGTAGAAGGTTCGATCAGCCTGGCGGGCAATCGCGTCACCATTGGCCGCAACGGCGTGGTGGCAGCCAACATCAACGCGCGCGAAATCGTGGTGCTCGGCAAAGTGCGTGGCAATTTGACGGCCAGCGACCGGGTTGATATTCGCAGCGATGGATCGCTCACCGGCGACGTGGTCGCGGCGCGCATCTCCATTGAAGATGGAGCTTTCTTCAAGGGTGGCATCGATATCCGCAAGGGCGGACAGCCTTCCCAGCAAAAGCCCAACGGCGAGGACAAGAGTGTTGCCGTGCCGGAACCGGCAGCGGTTGGCGCCAGAGCTTAGTTGGCGGCGGGTTTTTGAAAGATATCAGCGGCGGGGTTCGCAGCCAATGCGAATGTCCGCCGCTTTGTTTTTCCCGCGACAATCGAATCCTCTGGCGCGCAAGGGTGCTGGTGCGGGGGTGCACTATCGGGAGTGCAGGAGTGTTGCTCTGCTCCTTCCGGCGGCGGTACCATAATTTCTACCAACGGTTCGCGGGCTTAACAGTCGGAAATTCGGTTTCGGTTTGGCCAAACGAACTCAATGATTTACGTTCCGAAAGGAAGAAGTCGGTTTTGATTGATCTGGGCCACGCTTTGCGGAAATTACTGCTCCTTGCTGGTGCTTTCCCGTTGTTTGTTTTCTGCCCAAAATACCTCAGCGCCGATGCGGCTGCCTTCGATCTCACCGGGCCGAAGGTTGATGTCCGAGTGCAGCGCGAAGGCCATACGCTGCCTATCTCCGAGGTTCCCAATCTGCAGGTGGGAGACCGGCTATGGGTCCATCCCGACTTGCCGGAAACACAGTCGGTCCGCTATTTGATGGTGATTTCTTTTTTGCGAGGATCGACGAATCCGCCTCCGGATTCCTGGTTCACTCGCATCGAAGCCTGGACTAAACCCGTTCGCGATGAAGGCGTATACATCACCGTTCCCGCTGGAGCGGAGGAAGCGATCGTGTTCCTCGCACCGGAAACCGGAGGAGCATTCAGCACCATCCGCAGCGCAGTGCGAGGTAAGCCCGGAGCTTTTGTTCGTGCGGCGCAGGATCTGGAGCAAGCCAGCCTCGACCGTCAACGCCTGGAGAAGTATCTCGATTCCGTGCGTCAGACCTCGGAAACCGATCCAGAAAAAATGAAGGCGCGAACCACTCTTCTGGCGCGCAGCCTCAACATGCGTCTTGATCAGCAGTGTTTCGACAAGCCGAGCGCGCAGCAGGCTCCCTGCCTTACGCAGAACACCGACCAACTGGTTCTCGACGACGCTCACAGTCAGACCATGGTCGCCACTTTGAGTTCGGGACCATCCAGCGACTTGCTGGTGCAAGTCAGTGCTACCCCCACTGCGGGCGCCGGATACTATAGCGCGTACGTTGGCGCGGTCGTCGATGTGGTGCGCATCCTTGGCTCGGCGCACACGGCGCAATACCAATACATTCCGGCTCTGTCATTACCGAAGAAAGACAATCTTAATCTTCGTTTGAACTATCCACCTTCTTTCCGCAATCCGAAATCGGTCATCGTGATCGCGCTTCCGCTGGTTCTGCCCGCGGCCAATCCTCCTCTGCGTGCGCTTGATGCCACGCAAGTTTTCTGTATCGATAAACCTGGACTTGTTCTACCGGCTGACGGCGCTCCTTTGGTATTTGCGACCGAGTTGGCTCATAACTTTGTCTTGCACGTGGAAACCAAATCTCCAAATGGAATCGATCTTCCCGCAGTGCCTGATCCCGCGCAGGGCGGTTTTGTGATCGACACGAAGGCAATGCAATCCGTGGAACTGGAAGGCGAGGTCGGGGGAATCCTGCGCGGCACCTGGGGCTTTCACCCGTTTGATGGTCCTCGCTTTCGGTTGCGAGCCTCGAGCCCTGGCCAATGGGTGGTCGCATCCAAGGACGCCAGCGCACTCATCGTTGGCCGCGAAGATACGCTGCATCTTCAATCTCCCGACGCGTGCTGCGTAAGCGCAGTCAGCTTGCGCGATGAAAAAGGCAAGAGCGCTCCGGCTACCTGGAAGATCGCCAAGCCCGAGGAATTGGAAGTGAAGGTTCCCTTACAGAACGCAGTCGCCGGAAATCTTACGCTCATGATTCACAAGCAAGGCGCGCGCCAGCCGGATGAAATTCCGTTGCACACTTATTCGGAGGCCGGACGCCTTGATGCTTTCAACATTCACGCCGGAGATTCGGATGGAGTTCTCAAAGGCACCAGACTCGATCAGGTCACCGCGCTTGATATTGCGGGCCTGCATTTTGCTCCCGCCGGGTTATCTCGCGCGAACCAGCAGGATGAGCTAAAACTGGTTTGCCAGGATGCAACGGTGAGCAAGCGCCTGCAGGCCGGGGATGCAATTGCGGTTCACGTGACTTTGAAAGATGGCCGCGCCTTGGATCTTCAAACCAAAGTTGAGGACCCGCGCCCGCGGGTCACCATTTTGAGCAAGAGCGTCCAGTTGGACCCGGCGGGACCGCCTGCAACAGTTCGGCTGGAGAATGACGGTGAACTTCCGCAGGATGCGCGTTTGAATTTCTTTTTGAAGACACTGGTTCCGGAGAATTTCGCTCCCGCGGAAAAGATCGAAGTCGCTACGGCAGACGAATCCTTCAGCGTGATGCTGAGCGAGAAGGATGGAAATCTGACTCCGCAGGATTCAAAGACCATATTTGGCGTACTTGATCCCATGAAATTGCTGGGGCCATCGGCCTTCGGCCCGCTGAAGTTTCGCCCGGTCGATGCGGAAGGAACCGATGGAGATTGGCAACCTCTGGTTACGCTGGTCCGGATTCCAGTGCTGGAAGGAGTTCGTTGCGCCAAGGCTGCAGAGAAACAATGCACGCTCGACGGCGACAAATTATTTCTTATCGACGCCGTCAGCTCCAATCCTGACTTCACCAACTCCGTAACCGTTCCGGATGGCTTTGTCCAATCCGCGCTCAAAATTCCACAGCCCGAAGGCAAGACTCTCTACCTCAAGCTTCGCGACGACCCTTCTACGGTGGTTATGGTGAATGTGCCGGTCGAAAACACGCCGGAATGAAGTAGTGGAGCTTCTACTCCCTGCGTTCACAGCGCACCGGCAGGATATCTGTGGGAAGTTCCTTCCGAGTGACGGTCAGCCACTCTACATCGAAAGAGCCTCGGTATCCGAATAACGGCCCCCACACCCGATTTGCCACGTTCACCTCAATGTGGAAACGTCCATCCTTTTCTTCGAACCACTCGCAAACTTCCGCGACGCCTGAGAAGAGCAGGGGAAAGGTGAAACCGACCCAACCCTCGTAGAAACGTTGCGCCCCTGATCGGAGACGCAGTCCACCTCGCTGGTCGATGGCCAAATCGATGTCGACGGCAAGATGCTGGTGCGTGCCAAGGTAATCCACGATCCGCCCCCGTTGCTGGCTGAAAATCATGTAAGCATCGAAGCGTCGCGGCGTGCGGGTGGCAAAGTTTCGAATCCAGGTAATGGTCTCCCGCCCGTATTCGTCAAGGTATGCATAGTTTCTGATTGTGAAAGGCACGGACTTGCCACGTTCCGGAAACATGATTCGACGGGCGCTCCCCAGGTAGAGAAATGGAAGAGTGTAAGGTTTTCCGTGCCAAAGCTCATCCATAGTCCCAGTACCGATGCATGCAAGATTGTCGCGACTGCTGAATCCAAACCTTTCCTGAATACGGGGGTGCAGGAGTTTGAACTTGTCACCTAAAACCTGTTCGTAGATTGATTTCATCGGTTGGGTCCCGGCGGCTTTCTATGGCAGTTCTTCGCCGTCGGCAGATTTTTTGCGGCTGACAATCCGATTGCCGCTAATGCCGCTACCGCCAGATTCAGCGTGAGAGGATTGAACGCGGCGGCCAGATATCCGGGCGAGTTAAAGCCCACTGCGAGAGTGGCCACGACCATAGCGACGATGGTGCACCAAAGCGGCCACCGCGACCTCCAGAGGAAAACTAGAATCACCGCGAAAGCAATCTCGAGCCATCCGAACAAAGATAGCCAGATCAGCAAGAGGGGGCTGGAAGCGCCGGCATCGGCCAGCATGCGTAATTCGTCCGGGCTGTGGTAGATCAATTTGGGGACCGCGCCCTGATAGAGCCAGATAAATGCGACGGCCAGACGAGACAATCCGTAGATGAGGGCCCGGTCCCTTGACTCTTCGGGCGGGATTCCTTCTTCAATCCAGAGTCGGAGCCGATCGAAGCTCCAGGCGGTTGCCCAGCCGAGGAGCAGCCGGAAACCCAGCTTGTCGATGAACTTGCCGAATACACCGAATCGAGTGCGGTAATCGTAGGACGTAAGAAAACGTACGCTGTGATCGCATGGCACATATTGCCAGTAGCCCGATCCGAACTCGATTAACGATTTAGGATCGGTCGACCAAAACTTGAGAGCCGAAGTGCGCTGGCCGGTTGAATCGTTGCGTTCTCCCGTGCTCTCGCCCTCGCCACTAATCCGCAATCCCGCACCGATGCGCGTCGAATACAGGAACTTCTGAGGCTCTCCTGGCGCCCGAGGGAGATACTCGATTTGCGAAAAGCGAAGGTCCCAGCGCTCGTGCAGCTTGGGCTCCTGGGTTTTCTGCCAGAGATCGTCCATCTTGCCGTGGATAAGGATTTCAACGTAAATGCTCATGCCGGTATTTATCTTCGCCAACAATGAGCAAAGATAGTCCGAATACCCGTCGGGGGCACAGTCTTGAGTCAGGTACTCTCTCCGGCTCGTTTACGGTTGCCTTCCTGCGTCCATGATTTCTTTGCCTTCGTTCTGCGCGACCGCGGGATAGGCGATCTTCTTGCGTCGTCGCAAATCATTGGGCAGTTGCGATTTCAGAAGCCACAGACCTACAGCAGTCGCCGCTGCCCAGGTAACGGAGATCAATGCCAGCTGCAGCACATCGGTGACGCGGCTGCCGTGACCATAAGCCGGCAACGGCACGCTTTTTGCCACTTCAAGGCTAATGACTCCGGCGACGACGGCGGTGAATGCGGACTTTCCCAACTCATCCCAACGCAAAGTTCTCAGCGAAACCATCTTGCGGTAGTGCAGTAAGCACGCAAGCGCCACTAAGTTTGCTCCAATGCCGATGTCAGAAGCGAAGGCCAGGCCTACTACGCCGTAGTGATGGAACAGCAGGGAATAAACCGGCAACGACGCGCTGGTGATCAGCGTGACTGCCACCATGGGAGTGAGCGTATCTCCGGCGGCATAAAACGCGCGGGCGTAAAGTCCCTGGGCCGACCACAGCGCCAGCGACAGGGAGAACCAGAAAAAATAAACCGCAGTCGTCTGGGTGTCGGAGAACGTGAAACGGCCGCGGCGATACACCAGATCGATCACGGGAAACGCTGCAGCCATCATCCATCCCGTGGCGAGGAATGACGCTGCGGCAACGCGGTAGACCGAATCATTCACCGTGGTGGCAAATTCTTTCAGACGCTTCTCGTTGAATAAACGTGCGAAGAATGGTAGAGAAGCCTGTCCAGTGGCCTGGCCCAGAACCGCAATAGGCACGGCAAAAAGACGCTTGGCGTAGTTGAGGCGTGCGATATCGCCGATGCCGCTGGAAGCATAGTGGCGCAAAATCCAGTCATCAGCCGTTACCAGTGAGACCCCCAGCATCAGCGGAATGGAAAGCTTCACCCATTCGCGAAATGCAGGATTCATGATGTCGAACGAAGGCTTGTAGCCTGTGCCGATGCGCGCCGCTCCCACCACGCTGGCAAGAAAAGGTCCAACAACGCTACCCAGGAGCGCGCCATAAGCCAGCGAGGCGATTCCGAGATGACGGCCGGCAATCACGCCGCCGAAAATAATGAAAACGTTGTACAGCAGCGGGCCGAAGGCGGGAAAAAGAAAGAGACGGTGCGAGAGTAGAACGGCCGAGACCACGCCCCCAACGTAGAAGAAAATCTGCGCCGGTAAGAGAATGCGCGTGAGATGAACGGTCAGTTCAACCTGCGCGGGAGAAAACCCGCGAAACATCCAGCGTACGAACTGAGGCGTAAAGATCTCGGTAACCACGGTGCCGATGATCATCACGGTCGTCATCACGGTGATGACCACAGAAAAAGTTTTCTTGGCATCGGCGTCGCGATTCTCGGCCAGGAAGCGCGTATAGATGGAGATAAAAGTGATCGAAGCCGCACCGCCCGCCACGATGTAATTGAGCCAGTCGGGCAGTGTGAAGGCAGCCACGTAGGCATCGGTCTGGGCCCCGGCGCCGAAGGCATAGGCGATATATGCCTCGCGCACGTAGCCGATCACGCGCGAAAGCATCACCGTTCCCATCAGCAGCAGCGTGGCCGAGAAGGCCGTGTGCTGGTGTGAAGGACGAAAGAACTTCAGGACCTTGGTCATGGGAAGCAGATTTTAAGCGAGCAAATTTCCTTCAAAGCCTACCAGACGCTTTGCTTCTCCAGCCCCGTCTATCGCGAATGTAGGTTACGGCGGTTCCTTTATTGATACTGAGCCGTTGATACTCCGTCCCTCGGCCGATATTTCTCGCCCGATGATTTGCGCCAACAACCACTAATTTTCACAATCACTTACCCGCTGATGTGCGATTGAGATCGATTTGAGGCGCGGAGCATTGTCACGAGATCCCGATTGTTGCAGAGTCGCACCCATTGCGACTGAAGAGGGGGCTAGGAATATGCAACAGATTTCGGAAGCCAATATGAAAGGCCGGATGACCGATCTTTGCGAGCAATTGAATCCCAGGACTCTGCTGGAAATGAAAACGGCCCATCCCGTTTCGGAAATGCGGCGAGTGCAGGAAAGCTGGGTCGCATCCGGCGAGAAGAAGATGCTGCTGTGGCTGGCCGCGCGCACGCCACAATGGATCAATCCAGACCATCTCACTGGACTGGGACTGGCAGCACAGGTCGGCGCAGGGATCTTCTATGTCCTGGCGCGATGGAATGAGTATGCGCTCGTTGGCGTGATCGTCTTTCTGGCGTTGAACTGGCTCGGAGATTCGCTGGATGGGACGCTGGCGCGGGTGCGGCAAAGACTGCGTCCCGGCTACGGATTCTATGTCGACCACATGGTCGACACATTTGGCGCACTGGCGCTAATGAGCGGCCTGGCTCTTTCGGGCTTCATTCGCCCTTGGATTGCAATTGGGCTCCTGATCGCGTTTCTTGTGCTTTCCATTCAGTCCTATCTGGCCACGCACGCGTTGGGCGAGTTTCGCCTTTCGTTCTTTCGCTTCGGCCCCACTGAGCTGCGCCTCCTGCTAGTGGCGGGCAATCTGGCCGTGCTGTGGAAACCTCAGCTTGACTTTTTCGGCGGACGATACCGCCTTTTCGATGTTGGCGGAGCAATTGGGCTGGCAGGGATGGCAGCGGTTTTGATTTGTTTCACTGTGGAAAACACATTGCGGCTTTATCGCGCCGAAAGGCCATCGTAATGACGACCAAACCTCCCAGGTGGATCCGCACAAGCATCTTTTTCCGATGGTTGCGTTTTAATCTTGTCGGTGGGATTGGAATCGCTGTTCAACTTGCTCTACTGTTTCTGTTGAAGAGCGTTCTCCACTTCAATTATCTAGCCGCGACGGGGCTCGCGGTCGAAGCAACCGTAATACACAACTTCCTCTGGCATGAGCGCTACACCTGGGCAGACCGTGTGCGACCTTCGTGGCAGAATTCCCTGCCGCGACTCCTGCGCTTCAATCTTACAAATGGAGCCGTTTCCGTAGCGGGCAATCTGGCGCTCATGAAATTGATGGTTGGTCTGTGCCACACGAACTACCTGGTTGCAAACGCGATTGCAATCGCACTTTGCTCATTGGTGAATTTTGTAGTGAGCAACGAGTATGTGTTTGACGGACGGTAAGAAAGTGCATCGCCGCCCAGATGGCCCGCTAGATCACGACCAACTTCAAAAGCAACGGGCGAGGGCGCCCGCTCTACATGGGCTTACTGATCATTCGCTACATCATAGGCCGCCGGGAGATCGACGTCGGCCTTCAGCGGCACATCCTCGGAGGAGTCGCCAACCTCCACGGAATATTTGCCCGCGTCCGCGTGCCAGTGTTTCCCGGCCACGTCGTAATAAGTAAAAGCTCGGGGATTCAGCGGAACCGTGACATGTTTCGTTTCGCCAGCCGCGAGTTCGACACGTGAGAAACCTTTTAATTCTTTTGGCGGCCGGGGCACCTTCGGATCGTTCTCGGATACGTACACCTGCGCCACATCAGCCCCCGCGCGCGCGCCAGTGTTGGTCACGTCAAACGTTACGTTATAGTGCGCGCCGTTGGATGACGCGCCTTCGGACGCGACTTGAATGTGGCTGTACTGAAAAGTCGTGTACGACAAACCGTAGCCGAAAGGATAGAGCGGCTTAACGTGATTGTGTTCGTATCCGCGGTAACCGACGAACACGCCTTCTTTGTAAACCACCCGGTTCGTGCCGGATTCAGGATAGTAGCTATCGTGAACCGGGATTGTCGGCCCAGCGCCGCTCGAAGGTCGCGGGGAGATGGCCTGAGGGATTGACGGCGCCAAAGAGAATTTCCGCGAGCGCTGTTCCTCCGCGTTCGCCCGGATACCAGAGTTCGAGATAGGCGGGAACACGATCGAGCCAATCCCCGGGATCGACATTCCCTCCAGAAGTGACGGTAACGATGGTGTTCTTGTTCGCTGCGGCGAGGTCGCGGATCAGTTCGTCTTGTCCGAATGGCAGACTGAAGGTGCGGTCTGCACCTTCCGACTCGCTGCTGGAGTCAAAGCCTGCAGCCACGATCACCACGTCTACTTTCGCGGCTAAAGCCTTCGCAGCAGCAGAGACGATCTTGTGTTGATCCATGATGCCAACGCGCAAATGTCCGCCGACGGGATTATCCTGGTATGCCTCGGCAACAATCTTGTGCGGTCCTGCAGAGAGATCCAAAGTTGTGTGGTTCTGCAAAGCGGTCGCGTATTTCCAGTTATCAAAGACGAGCTTGCCGTCGATGAAAAGGCGGTAACCGTTGCCTTCGCCGGAATATTCCGCCGCGACGATGTAGGAAGACGTGGCTGGCGCGATATAGAAACCGGTCCAGCGGCGGGAAGACGGTTTTTTCCCTGCGTCCAGTAATTTGAGGGCTTCATCCAGATCGGCAAAGTCCTCCCAATCCTTCCCCGCATAATTGAGATGGCTTACCGTTTCGGTGGAGACGGGCGTACCGCTGAGGTCGCCATTCGCGAAAGCTTCGAACTTGAGGCCGGGTGTGCCATTCTGCGCGGCGGTGGAGAATTTAGTGGACTCGGCGAAGTCAATCATCTTGGGCAGGCCGCGTTCGTAGTAAACCTTGGCGGACGTGCCAACGTATGTTCCGATGCCTGCAAGAATGCTGACGGCCGAGAATGGAACGGCCTTACCGCTTCCTCCCGCGACTGGTTGCGCCGGCCACGCGTCCGGACCGACGACGAGAATGCTCTTGACCTTTTCCTTATCGAGAGGCAGTAACGAACCTTCATTCTTGAGCAGGACAGTGCCTTCGCGCGCGCCCTCAAGAGCGACCTGGTGATTCTCCTCGTTATATTTCGAGAGCGAGAGATCGGTTTGCGCGCGGTCGAGCCAGCCGAAGCGCGCCGCAGTAGTCAGAATGTGGCGCACTTTTTCATCGATGGTTGCTTCTTTGACGCGACCGTCGCGAATCGCCGGAAGCAGAGTAGTTCTTGTTCATGTGCTTGCCGGTCGGCATTTCGAGATCAAGGCCTCCATTTGCCGCGCCCACCCCGTCATAGGTCGCAACCCAATCCGACATCATGACGCCCTGAAATCCCCACTGCTTTCTGGCCACGTCGATATTGAAGTAACCGTTCTGCGTGGAGTGCATTCCATTCACGAAATTGTAGGAATCCATGATCGCGCCGACGTGCGCATTCTTCACTGCGAATTCAAACGCCGGCAGATAGATTTCACGTGCCGTGCGTTCGTCGACGATGGAGTCGCTATCGTGCCGGAGGAACTCGGAATTGTTGGCGAGAAAATGTTTTACCGTCGAGCTGACGCCCTGCTTTTGCATGCCGGTGATATAGCCAGTATCGATACTGGCGGCCAGGAAGGGATCTTCGCCAAAATATTCGAAGTTGCGTCCGTTCATCGGTGCGCGATAAATGTTGACTCCGGGTCCAAGCATGAAATGAATACCGCGCGCACGCGCATCTTTGCCAATGCCCGCGCCTACGCGTTCGGCCAGTTGCGGATCCCACGAGGCCGCGAGGCCGATGCCAGCAGCGTAGACGGTCGAAGGAAATTTCTGATTGCTGCGCACGCCGAGCGGTCCATCGGACATTTCGAGTGCGGGAAGGCCGAGGTCCGGCATCGCGCGGACTGCAAAGCCAGTGCCGCCGATGTACTCAATCTTCTGATCGAGTGTCATTTTCTTGAGTATGTCGTCGACTCGGCGATCAATGTCAGGATTTGGCAAAACCGGGGCCTGAGCGAATGCAAGAGAGGAAAGAAATGCAAGAGCAAGCAATAACGCACAGAAAAGAAACCGAGGAAGCTTCGACATGGAAGACCTTTGACCGGAGCAAAAATGCATCCTCAAAACGAGGAGGACGGCGTGGGAACGCTGGGCTCGACTGCGCCGCGGCATCAGTGTACACGGTTTGGGATTAATCAGGCCTAGATCTTCAACACGACTTTGCCGTAATTCTTTCCCTCCTGCAGCAGCTTGTAGGCTTCCGTGGCGCGATCGAGTGGGAATACATGGCCAATTACAGGAGCCAACTTATCTTCCTTGATCCACCGTGAGAGCTGTGACCACGCAGGCTGCATGATCTCCGGCTTTTGCGAGAGATACGTCAACCACAGCCCCTGAACGCTCGCGGATTTTGCATAGAGCGCTCGAACGTCGAGTTGCGGCTGCTTTCCAGTTGCGGTCCCGTATTGGATGACGCGGCCGAAATCGCGCAGGCAGCGCAGACTCTTGGCCGTATGCTCGCCACCCAGCATTTCGAAAACTGCGTCGACGCCCTCGCCGCGCGTGAGATCTTTCACCGATTGTTCGTAATCCTGCTGCCTGTAGTTGATTGCGTGCTGCAGGCCCAACGTTTTCACTCGCGCCAGTTTTTCGTCGGATGAAGATGTGCCGTACATTTCTACGCCGAGGATTTTTCCAATCTGAACCGCTGCCGTGCCCACTCCTCCCGCGACAGCATGGATCAACACTCGATGGGGAGCTTGGCTTTGCTGGCCGTCCGAGCGCGGCTGTCCCCCAGGAGGATGCGAAGTCATGCCGGCTTGCCAGTAAGCGAGATAAGCGGTGAAGAAATTGACCGGAAAGGCGGCGCCTTGTTCGTAGGTCCAACCATCCGGGATGGGCCACAACATGTTGGGATAGGCAGCGACTTTCTCGGCGAAGGCTCCCCACTGGATATACCCCATGACGCGGCGTCCGGTAGTTTCTTCGGTGCCGGCAAACTCGCGTCCCGCGACGAGCGGCGGGGCTGGGGTTCCGGGGTAACCGCCCTTGGCGGTCATAAAATCAGCGAAGTTCAAGCCCCCAGCCATTACGCGGACCAACGCCTGCCCGGACTTCAGCTCTGGTTCGGAAGCCTCCTGCACCGAAAGTGCGTCCGGGCCGGAGAGGCTCGTGATCATTAACGCTTTCATGCACCGGAGTGTAGCAGCCTGTTGTCGAAAATTGTATCGGGCCTCCGTCAGCTACCGGCGCGAGTTTTCGGCTCGCCATGCATGGCGACTGGCCCGACTTTCTTAACCCGACGATTCGCGATCAGGTATATACTCTTGGCGTTAGCTTACTCGACGCTTCCGGCACGCCTCCACAGGCCGGGAACGGGGCGTACATTCATCCCCCTAATTCTTGCGCGCCCCGCATAGCGGAATGCCGATTCACATCTGAGGCGGATGTGGAACAGGCACCGATGCATGGCTGCCAGAGTAGTGGAGTTGCATCGGGGGAGGGTCATCCTGTGGACTTGATACTGGTACGTCTTCTTTTTGTCATAGTTGTTTCTGTTGCTTGCTACTTTATTGAACCTTTCCGGCTGTCTCAGCCGCAGGATGCTTTGGTCGGAGCGGCGGTTGGGGTCGGAATCGTTTTGTTCGAGTGGAAGCTTCGCTCGGTCAGCCTGAAGCGGCTGATCGGTGCCGCCATTGGCAGCTTTCTCGGCATTTGTGGCGCCTACCTATTCGCCCTGATCATTCGCAGTAGTGTGCCTGCCGGCAACACGCAGAGTTTTCTCCAAATCCTGGTGATGTTATTGATGGCCTATGTGGGCCTTATTGTGGGGGCAAGCAAGGGCGACCTGCTGAATTTGGCCGCATTGGGCGGAGTCTTTGGCGGTGAGAAGCAGGGCAAAAAAAGTTACAAAATCCTGGATACCAGCGTCATCATCGACGGCCGCATCGCCGATATTGCCGAAACCGGATTCCTGGATGGCATTATTGTGACGCCGCAATTCGTGCTGCGCGAACTGCAACTGGTAGCCGATTCGGCCGACTCGCTGAAGCGCAACCGTGGACGCCGTGGTCTGGACGTTTTGCAGCGCTTGCAGAAAATGGCCACCTTGCAAATCCAAATTGTTGAGGATGATTTTCCCGCTGTCCGCGAGGTCGATCTGAAGCTGATCGAGCTCGCTAAAGTCTATGAAGGAAAGATCATCACCAACGACTTCAACCTGAACAAGGTAGCGCAACTCCAGGGTGTCGAAGTTCTGAACATCAACGAGTTGGCAAACTCGCTTAAGCCCATCGTGTTGCCCGGCGAAATCATGAAGGTCTTCATCTTGAAAGAAGGAAAGGAATACAACCAGGGAGTCGCCTATCTCGACGATGGCACGATGGTAGTTGTAGACAACGCCCGCAAGATGATCGGCAAAACCATCGACGTGTCGGTCACTTCGGTGTTACAGACTACAGCCGGAAAAATGATCTTCGGCAAGTGGGATGAGCGAGCCTTCGGAAGGTCGACTACCACCGTCCAACCGCCCGCCCCCGCGATTCCTGGGGCCGTCGGGCAGGTAACGCCGGTACCCCCCACGCTGGTCGAGAGCAAACCCAGCCAGTCTTAGGGGCCGAGCTTTAGGGTGCCGAGCTTAGGTAGGCCGAGCTTAGGGGGCCGAGGCGGTAACAGATCCCACAGAGATGGTGTTGTCCGTCAAAGTTCCCGCTAGTTTTACGCGCTCTCCAGCCACGCGCTTCAGGGCCGCTTCGTCACCTTTGAGGCGGTAGGTTTTCTCCCCATCAACCAGTGCGAAGCTCTCTCCGCTGTGAACGCAGGCCCGCGTGCAGTCCGCCGCGCTCATCCCAACCGCCGCGGAATGCTTGGCGCCGCAATGCGTATCGGTAACAATTCCTTCGTAGCTCTCACGTGGCAGAGCTGACGATTGAACAACTTCTTTCGCTTGCGGCCTTACAATCGGAGGGCGTGCGGCTCCAGTCATCGTCATGGAGTAGGCTAGAACGCAAATAATGGCGGTGCACACGGCTGAAAGGACAAACCAGACCCGGAGGCTGACTCTCTTCATCACAATCACAGTTTGGTACCTCCCTTGTGCTTCAGGTTGCTTTCGTGACCATTTCAATCCCGCCCACTTGATTTGAGTTGCAACTGATCAGCCATTCGCCTTTCTGCCTGCCCTCTGCTAACTCTCTGAGGAGTCGAGAGTTCCGTCTGACGATGCATTTCCGCGCGTTGGATCCTGCAGGCGCAATGCAAGAAGTGCGTTCGCAGTCTCCGAATGCGTGCATCTAGGGTGTTTCCTGTAGACTCTTGCTTCCAGAACGGGCCACTTCGCGATGTTGAAGTCCCGCCTTCGCACTCGTATACTTACAGCCCCGATGAAGGTAATTGTGATAATTCCGGCGGCGGGTCTCGGAACTCGCATGACACCGGTGCCCACCGGCGACAAGAAAAGAAAGGCTCCGTCGAAACAGTTCACCGACTTGGGGGGTACGCCGATTCTTATCCACACGCTGCGCAAATTTGCCGCCGTCGATGCCGTGAGCGAAATCTGGATCGCTTTGCGCGACAACGAGATTGCCGGATTTCGCGACCGCCTGGAAAAAGAAGCGAAGGACGTACTCAAGAAGAAAGTTGAACTGGTCGTCGGCGGAGAGCACCGTCAGCAGTCTGTGGAAAGCGCTCTCGCCGCAATTACCGCCGACTCAGGTGATATCGTTCTGGTGCACGATGCGGTGCGGCCATTTGTGACTGTTGAAATCATTCAGGAAGTCATCGATGCGGTGAAGAAATACGGAGCGGCGATTGCCGGGCTGCCCGCCGTCGATACTGTGAAGCAAGTCGAGCGCACGGCCGAAGGCGCACTGATCAAGGCAACCATTCCGCGTGCCAGCATCGTGATGGCACAAACGCCGCAGGGTTTTCGTTATGAAGTGATCAAGAAGGCATTCGACGAGGCTTCGGCAGATGGATTCCTCGGCACGGATGAGGCGTCGCTGGTGGAAAGATCAGGCCACGACGTGGCCGTTGTGATGGGATCGCCGCGTAATATTAAAATCACGGCACCAGCGGATATGGAACTCGCGGAGTTCTACTTAGGGAAATGAGCCACGGATTCTTACGGATTTTCGCGGACAAATACTATGACTTGGGATTAGCCAAGGCGTCCGCATGAGAATTGGCTATGGCTTCGACTCTCATGAATTCCGCCCCGGTATTCCTCTCAAGATCGGCGGAGTTGCGCTGGCTCACGAAAAAGGTTTAGGCGGGCATTCCGACGGCGACGTGTTGCTGCACGCCATCACCGATGCGCTGCTCGGGGCCGTGGCTGCGCCGGATATTGGCGCGCTCTTTCCGCCCTCCGATCCAAAGTGGAAGGGCGCCGATTCAGCGGTCTTTCTGCGCGAAGCCTTGAATCGCGTGCGCGATGCCGGTTATGGCTTAGCGAACATTGACGCGAGCCTGGTTCTTGCCGCCCCAAAAATTGGGCCGCATGCTACGACAATTCGCGCGCATGTGGCGGAGTTGCTGGGAGTGCCGGCAAATTGCGTTGGACTTAAGGCCAAGACGCCGGAGGGGCTCAATCTGGAAAATACTGCAGTCGCGCATGTGGTGGTGCTGCTGGAAAAGCGTAGCAAACTGAAGAAGCCCCCAAAGAAAAGGAAATTGCTACGCTGAATTTGACCAGCCGAAGCCTTTCACTTCACACTTTCAAAATCACCTTGCAGTTGCTGACGTCGCACATCCGCCGCTCTAACCAAAGCGCGAAAAATAGAGCGGGACGCTTCGTCCTGATCGACGGAACGCTCGGGATGCCACTGCACCGCAATCACGAAGTGATCGGGAGCGGTTCCTTCCAGGGCTTCGATGATCCCGTCTTCGATGCAGTGAGCCGAGACGCGTAGGCCATCACCGATTGTGTCGGCCGATTGATGGTGCGATGAGTTTACCGGTAGCATGGGGCTCGCGGGCGACAAGATGCTTGCGAGCTTCGAATCCCCTGCAACTTCGATTTCGTGCGCCACCGCGACACTCTTCCCTGCTTCGTGATCGACTCGCCTGCGCAGATCTTCGGGAAGAAAATCCGGAATGTGTTGGATGAGCGATCCGCCGCGATAAACATTCAAACTTTGTAAGCCGTAGCAGATGCCAAGGATGGGTTTGCGGGTGTTATATGCATCTTGCAGTAGAAGTTCGTCGACGGTGTCGCGACGTGGATCGGCGGCGGCGGCGTGCGGGGATCGCGGTGCACGAAATTTCGCGGGATCGACGTCCGCCTTGCTGCCGGGCAGTAGAACTCCGTCGCAACTCTCGACGATTTTCATCACTTCGGCGGTCGTCCGGTCGAGCGGGACACGAACCGGATCGCCGCCGGCGAGTTTGACCGCATCTTCGTATTGCGGGATCGATCGCTCCGCATATTCAGGGTCGCTGGAATGGGGCAAGGGAATGGCAATGCGCGGGGGCGACTTGGTGAGCATACTTAGCTGACCCTCTCGATATCCGCCAGGGTTTTCGTCTGCCGATAGTGGCGGATTTCCATAACCAATGCCAGCACAAAAATAATGCTTCCCGCGACCACAGCTGCGGGCAGGGCGATGTGACGATAAGCAACTGTCATATCGGGGCGCACGCGACGCAAAGTTGAGACCGCCCCGACCCCAATGATTCCCAGAAATAGACTTACCGCGAACGAAATCAGAGTGCCGATAAATGTCACCAGCAAAACCCGCACCGGGATTACATACCAGCGTGGTGGACGCGCATGGGATTTCGGCGGCATACCTCTAACCTACACCATCAGGCCAGAGTACATCGACGAAGCACCCGCGCCACCGTTATCGTTCCGGAATCGGTTCAGGAATCGGTTCAATCCGCCCCAGCAACAAAACATAACCTAGGATTCCTAGCAACAAAATCACGGTCGCAGTCACGAACGCTGCCGCGAACGAGTGCGATGCCGCGACAATATAGCCGGTCACGATGGGAGCTGAGATCGCCGCAATCTGCCCGCAAAGATTCACCGCGCCAGCCAGTGTGCCCACGCTTTCCCGGGGCGCGATAAGGGAAGGAACGGTCCACGCAACCGGCGCAGCGGCCGCCAGACCTCCCAGGGCAAGGCTGATCCAAACCAGCGCGGCAGTAGGCGTGTGACTTCGCGCCGCGCCAAAAATCGCCAGCCCAAAAGCCGTGCCCACCACCAGAACGGTCTGGCGGACGCGGTTCGCGTCAACGCCTCGCTGGATCAGCGCGTCCACCAGCCATCCTCCAACCAGCAGATCCGTGACAGTCGCGAATAACCACGGCACGCTGGTATAGAAGATCGAGTGAAACAAATCCACATGCAGCGAAACCGAGAGATAGCTGGGCAGCCACGTGAGCAAAAGAAAAAACGTGTAGTTGTAAGCCCCCCATCCCAGGGCCAGCCCATAAACTTTTCGCTGCCTGAGCAGATAGCCGAGCGAACTGCCCGCTTTGGCTCGCGCCTGATCTTCCAATTGAGCGCCACCGTTGAGAACGAACTGCAGCTCCTGGCGGGACAGCTTATCGTCTTCACTTGGATTCCGATAGATCCAATAAAACAGAAGAAAATAAATAAAGCTGACCAGGCCAGTGGCCGCAAAGCTCCAGCGCCAGCCGAAGTAGAGGAGCAGCAGGCCGATCAATGGAACACCAATGGCGCTGGAGAATTTCGCAGCCGCGTCGGTAATCGCAGTTGCCAGACTTCTTTCCTCGCGCGTGAACCAGTAGCCCAGAGCTTTCGCATTGGCGGGAAAGGTAGGAGATTCGCTGACACCAAGAAGGAAGCGTGCTCCGAAAAACCAACCAAGGCTGGGAGCGGCGGCCGCAGCGAAAGATGAAAGGCTCCACAAGAATGCGCTCAAGCGCCCCACCCGACGCACTCCCCAGCGGTCGAGCAATACTCCTGCGGGCATTTGCATTAAAGCGTAAGTCCAACTGAAAGCACTCGAGAGATAACCGAACGCGACCAGCGATAATCCGAATGAGTCGTGGAGCGCATCGCGAGAGACAGATAAATTAATGCGGTCGAAGAAATTGACCAGCACTCCGAAGGCAAGCAGGAAGGCAATGCGCCATCGCCGGCCAGGGACTGAGTTGTTCATCGGCACTGCCGGCGGTTCAGGATTCAAGGAGCTGTCACCCGTTCAGCGCGACCATTCTCGCACGAATTCCTACTCGCGCGAATCTTCGGTGATTTGCTTTTTTTCCGCGAGCCACAGGCAGGAAAATTTGGCCGCGCAACAGATTTACGGTTGCAACACCTGACCCGGCTGAGGATGAACTTGCTGATCTTTGATCTCGCTGGAATCCCAACCGCCGCCGAGCGCTTTCACCAGATAAACGGAACTGACCATCTGCTGGCCCAAAAGTTGCGTCTCCAGCCGTTCGCTGGTCAGCAGCGTGGTTTGCGCGTTGATGACGTTGAGATAATCTGTAGCGCCGCCGATGTACCGGTTGTTGGCGATGGTAAGCTCGCGCCGCGCATCTTCGACGGCGGCGCGCTGCGTCACCAAAGCTTGTGACAGCGTGCTCAAATTGCTGATGCCGTCTTCCACTTGCTGGAAGGCGGTGAGCACCGCCTGGCGATAGTTGGCCACGGACTGATCGTAAGCGGCGCGGGCTGCCGCCAGGTTGGCGCGGTTTCGTCCGCCCTCAAAAATGGGTTCCAAAGCGTCCGCGCCAAGAGACCAGAAGAGACTAGGCGCGTTGAGCAGAGGCGCCAACTGCGCACTCTGCCAGCCACCTGCACCGCTCAGGGTGATTTGCGGATAAAAAGCGGTGCGCGCAATGCCAACCTGCGCATTCTGATACGCCATCTGCCGCTCGGCCGAGGAAACGTCCGGTCGACGCTCCAGCATGTCAGACGGCACACCTAGTGGCACCGGCGGTGGCACAGCTTGCAACGGCGCTACATGCACACTGACGTTCGATGCCGGCTGCCCGATCAATACCGCGATGGCATGTTCATATTGCGCTCGCGATTCTTGCACCAGCGCGAGCTGCGACACCGTTGCGTCGAGAAGCGCGGCCTGTTGAGCAACTTCGAGTCCGCTGACGATACCACCTTCGTGTTGCCGGTTTACCAGATCTAATCCCTTACGCTGGTAGCCGACCGACTCCTGCACCACGTTGAACTCGGCGTCTAATTCGCGGAGAGAGAAATAGTCAGCAGCCAGTTCCGCGGTCAGCACCAGTTGCGCGTTTCCCAAGATCAGCAGCGGTGGACTGGAGCGTGGCGTTCGCCGCTTCCACCTGGCGACGCACGCGCCCGAAAACGTCAACCTCATAGTTGATGTCGAACGGGATCGTAAAAACGTTTTGCGTATACGGTGGAATGGTCTGACTTGAAGTATTCGGCGCACCTCCGACTTCGGCCGCCGTCGCGCCATTCAGCGGACGATTTCCGGATCCGCGCTCACGTACCGCGGAAGGATCTGTCGAAAGCTGCGGAAACAGTCCAGAAGTGGCTACACGCGCGAGCGACCGCGCCTGGTCCAAGCGATCGCGGGCCGCGACCAGAGATTGATTGGCCTGTAATAATTGCTGCTCGTAAGCGTTAAGGTCAGCATCGTTATAGATTTTCCACCACTCGCCCTTAGGGATCGAATCCTTGGGCGCCGCTGGTTGCCAGGGCGGTTGCGTCTTCCAAGTGTCTGGAGCCGGCGCTGGAGCCGCAGGCCGACTGTAACGCGGACCGACCGTGCACCCGGCTGTGAAGGCCAGGAGCACAAGCATCCCCCATTGTGCGCCACGCTTCACTACGCTCCGCCTTTCTGCTGGTTCTGCGCCTGACCGGGCTGCAGCTGGTTCGGTGGAGGTTGAGCCACGTTCACTTGCTGTCCTTGTTCAAGAGAATCAGGCGGGTTGACGACGATCCGGTCGCCTGGCTCGACTCCGCCCAGAATTTCTAAGGTCGTTCCGTAGTCGCGCCCGATGCTGATGGGCCGCAACTGCACTTTGTTATCCGGACCGACAACAGCCACCTGCGCGCCCTGGGCGCGGAACAGCATCGTGTTCACCGGAACCGTCACTTTGTTCACGTTGGACCCGACCGCAAAGTGAACCTCGCCAAAAGAACCGGGCAAGAGACGGCCATCCTTGTTGGGTACGTCGACTTCGGTGAGTAGCGTACGAGTGTTGGTGTCAATGGCTTCGGCAGTTCTTGCCACCGTGGCTACGAACTTTTGTCCGGGAAACTCCTGCAACGTCACGAAGGTTTTGGCGCCAACCTTTATGTAAGGAGCATAGGCCTGGGGCACGCTCGTATAAACGCGCAGAGGGTCGACTCGCGCCAGATCGAACAATTCGCGGCCCGCGGCCTGTGCTCCGGCATTGATTAGCGCGCCCGGATCGACATTGCGTCTT
Organism: uncultured Acidobacteriaceae bacterium; assembly: GCA_963817305.1. Taxonomy (GTDB): domain Bacteria; phylum Acidobacteriota; class Terriglobia; order Terriglobales; family Acidobacteriaceae; genus Sulfotelmatobacter. The sequence goes on from CAWFOD010000004.1 coordinate 841,171, forward strand.
GTAAGCACTCCGGTGAATGGAGCAAAGACATCTTTGAACCCTTCCAGTTGCTCGAGGCGGCGCACGTTGGCATCGGCCGAAGCCAAGTTGGCTCGACTCTGCGTGTATGCACTTGAGTACTGGTCCGCTTCCTGCGCGGAAACGGAGTCAGTCTTACGCAGATTTTCCCAGCGGTCCGCGGTGATTTTCGCGATTTGCATCTGAGCGACAACTTGCTGGCGCGTTGCCCTGGCTTGATTCAATTCCTGATCCACTTCAGGTGTGTCTATTTTTGCCAGCAACTCGCCTTTCGTTACCCGGCTGCCGATGTCTTTGTACCAGCGGACGAGGTAGCCATTGGTGCGGGCGTAGATCGGAGATTCTTCATAAGCGAGCATCGATCCAGGCAGAATCAAATCTTCATCCGGCTTTTCCGGCGTCGGATTTACCACGGCGACCGTGGGTATGGTCTCAGCCTCAGTTTCCTTGGCCAGCGCTCGCTCGTGCGTTACTCGTACCAACAGGGTGATCCCGCCTGCGAACAGAAGCACTAGCAGCAATACTCCAACGATGGTTAACGCCTTGCGCGGAGGAGCGGGCGGAAGCTCCGGAGGGCGCTGGATCGAAGGTGGCTGGTGCCGCGAGCGCTTCTGGATTTCTTCGATCTCTTCATCGCGCTGGGCTTGGGCACTGACGGCATGATGCTCTTCGTTGCCGTCCTGTTGCTGGGACTGCCGCCCATTGGAGCCCGGTTCTCTCCGCTGCTCATCCTGCGCTGGCTTCGACTTGATTTCCTCGGTCATCCTTGACTCCACTCCGCTCGACTCCGATTTCTTATCAACGGCTATGATTTCTTATTCTGTTCTGCCTGCGACCGCCTGGCTTCCCGACGGCTGTGGAAAATGGCGAACACACTGGGTACAAAGAACAGTGTGGCGACCGTAGCAAATAACAAACCTCCGATGACGGCCCGGCCCAGCGGTGCGTTCTGTTCGCCGCCTTCGCCGAATCCCAAAGCCATTGGCACCATTCCGATGATCATAGCCAGTGCGGTCATCAATACCGGACGCATGCGCGTGTATCCCGCGGCCACTGCGGCTTGCACCGCGGGAATCCCTTCATCCATCTGCTCTCGCGCGAAACTCACCATCAAAATAGAGTTAGCAGTGGCGACGCCCATGCACATGACTGCGCCAGTAAGCGAGGGCACACTCAGCGTGGTGCGGGTCAGCAACAGGAACCAGCAGATGCCCGCCAGTGCTCCGGGTAATGCGGCGATGATGATGAAAGGATCGAGCCAGGATTGAAAGTTGATCACGATCAGCAAATAGACCAGAAGAATCGCGCCCACCAATCCAACCCCTAAGCCAAAGAAAGACGAGCGCATGGTGGCCACCTGGCCACGCACCACGATATGGGTGCCGCGAGGCAGGTGGCCATCGAACGTCTGGAGAATTTTGTCAGTGTCCGCAGCTACGGCGCCCAGATCTCGATCCTGAGTGCTGGCATAAACATCAATCACTGGCGCCACGTTCCAGTGGTTTACAGTCGCGGCCCGCACAGCGGGCGATAGTTGCACCAGATTCCCCATGAGCTGTGGACCCTGCTGCGAAGTGACAGGAATATTCAGCAGATCTTGCAGATTGGTCATCCGATATTGCGGAGACTGCACGGCCAATTGATAGGTAACTTCGTTTTTCGGATTGAGCCAGAAGTTGGGCGTCGTCTGGAAACTGCCGCTCAACGAAACCAGGGCGCTCTGCGCCACTGCGCGCGCCGTAAGCCCAACTTGCGTAACTCGCGTACGCTCGATATCCATGTGCAGCGTAGGCAGGGAGAGCAATTGCTGCACGTGCACATCGGCTGTGCCGGGAACATGACGCATTTTGTTGGCAATCTGTTGCGCAATCTCATAACTGGTTCCCATGTCGGTGCCGATGATCTGCACGTCGATGGGAGCGGGCAAGCCGAAGTTTAGAATTTGCGTCACGATGTCAGCCGGCTGGAAAAAGAACTCCACTCCCGGAAAACGGCGCGGCAGGACTTCGCGCAAACGTCGCGTAAGATCGGCGGTCGGGGGATGTTTTTCCGGATTCAGTGCAATGAGAATCTCGGCATCGCTGCTCCCGATCGTTCCGTTCGAACTGTAAGACTGGTTGATACCCGAGTTGGGCAGACCGATATTATCGAGCACGGTCTGCAATTGTCCCTTGGGAACTTCCTGCCGCAAAACAGCTTCAATCTCATCGCAAAGCCGCGCAGTCTCCTCCACGCGCAAGCCAGCACGGGCCCGCACATGCAGCCGCAACAAACCGGCGTCCACTTGCGGGAAAAAATCTTCGCCCAGAAAGAAAAACAGTCCGAGCGACAGCAAACAGAAAGCCAGGAAGCAAACTACAAAAACAGCACGGTATTCCAGGGTGATTTCCAGTAATGCCTCATAGCCTCGGCGGAAGTCTTCGAACTTGCGTTCGAAACCGCGCTGAAATCGGCCGAAGAATGATTTCGGAGCCTCCTCGCGATGTTCATGGCCGCGCATGATATACATCACCAGCGTGGGAATCAGAGTTCGCGATAATAAATAACTGGCCAGCATGGCGAAGCTCACAGCCTCTGCCAGCGGCACAAATAGAAATTTGGCGACGCCCGTCAGAAAGAACATGGGCACAAACACAATGCAGATGCTAAGCGTCGAGACAAAGGCCGGCACGGCGATTTGCTGCGCACCATCGAGAATCGCTTGCCGCATCTCCTTGCCCATGGCGAGGTTGCGCTCGATGTTTTCGATTTCCACCGTAGCGTCGTCCACCAGGATCCCAACGGCCAGCGCTAATCCACCCAACGTCATGATGTTGATGGTCTGTCCGATGGCTCCGAGGAGGATGATCGAAACGAAGATGGAAAGTGGAATGGAAATAGAAATTACGATCGTAGGACGCCAGTCGCCCAGGAAGACAAGAATCATGACCGCAGTAAGCGCCGCGGCAATCAACCCTTCTCGCAGTACGCCGTAAATCGAGGCACGAACAAACAGGGACTGGTCGAACAACGCCGTGATCTTGAGCTCCGGCGGCAAGGATTGTGCCGCCTGCTGGACAATATTCTTGACGCCGGCGACGATCTGCAGCGTCGACGCATTGCCGTTCTTGTAAATCGACATCAGCGCGCCGCGGTTCCCGTCCTGGCGCACAATATTGGTCTGCGGAGCGAAGCCGTCGCGGATGTGGGCAACATCCCGCATGTAGAGCGTGGAACCATTGGTGGTCTTCACCGGAAGGTCGTTCAATTCCGCGATGGTTTGCGGCGTTCCGTTCATCTCTACGTTGTATTCCAGCGAGCCCATCTTGATGGTGCCGGAGGGCAGGATAATATTCTGCGCATTGACCGCATTTACGATGTCATTGGGGTCAAGGCCGAAAGCCTGCAACTTCGGCAAGTCGAGGTCCACCTGGATCTGCCGAATTTTGCCGCCGTAAGGATACGGAGTAGCGGCGCCCGGCACCGTCGCAAGATAGTTACGTAGAAAGTTCTGGCCAAGATCGAAGAGTTGTTGTTCTGGAAGAGTCTTGCTGCTCAAGCCGAGTTGAATGATAGGCGTGGTCGAAGCACTGTAAGAAATAATAAGCGGCGGGGTTGTGCCCGGAGGCAGACTGCGCACACTGGTCTGGCAGATTGCGGTGATTTGCGCGATAGCGCCTTGTACGTTCGTGCCGGGCCGGAAGAAAACTTTGATGACGCCCAGTCCATATACGGACTGTGATTCCATGTGCTCGATGTCGTTGACGGTTGTGGTGATGCCTCGCTCGGAATTGGCCACGATGCGGTCGGCCATATCTTGCGGCGACATGCCGGTATAAAACCAAACCACGGAAACGACGGGGATATCAATACTCGGGAAGATGTCGGTCGGGCGTCCGCAGAATCGTGAGTGGCGTCAGAATAATGATGACCAGCGCCATCACAACAAAAGTGTAGGGACGTCTTAGGGCTAACGCTACAATCCACATCGCTTAGGCACCACCCCGGAGTTAAAGAGGGCAGCCTGCACGGATGCGAAGCTAACCCATCGAGCTTATTTTAGATTCGATACTGCCCGTATTGGATTCTAATACGCAGCCTCGATTATATGTTAGGGTAGGCACATGCGCCATAAGGCATCGGCTCTCGGGAATGGCGGAGGGAATGGCCGCAAACGGCCGCCGGGGCGGCCTCGGAGTGAACAGGCGCGGCAATCCATCTTGCAAAGTACGTTGCAACTGCTGGCTGAAAAGGGCTTTTCGGAGTTAACGATTGAAGCTGTTGCGGCTCGCGCCAACGTGGGCAAAGCGACAGTTTACCGTTGGTGGCCGGATAAGGGTGCTCTCATCGCCGATGCATTCGCCAGCAGTACCACTCGCAAGCTGCATTTTCCCGATACCGGTTCGGTTCGCAGCGACATGAACCAGCAGATGCGGCAGCTTATAAAAGTTTTCCGCAGCCGCCGCGGACGTATCGTCTCCGCCATGCTGGGCGCCGGGCAGAGTGATCACAACCTCATCGCCGCTTTTCGCGAACGTTTCATGAAACCACGGCGCCAGGAGGCTTACGCCACATTGCGCCGGGGCATTTCCCGCGGCCAGTTGAAGAAGAATGTCGATATGGATTTGCTTCTCGATTCGCTGTACGGTCCCATTTACATGCGATTCCTGCTTCGCCATGACCGCTTGACTCCGGAATTTGTAGATGGCCTTTGCGAACTGACTCTGGGCGAAAATCGTTCCCCCGCAAAGCCGAGGAATTGAGATGCTCTCTCGCAGCGTAGTTTTCTGGGAAGTCGATCCGCAGGCGGATTTTATGCTGCCGGGCGGCAAACTCTACGTGCCCGGTGCCGAGCGGTTACTGCCTAATATTCGCAGGTTGACGGATGCCGCCCGTCAGGGCCGTGTGTTTTTAGTCTCGCACGGTTGTTACCACACTCAGGACGATCCTGAATTTCAAACGTTTCCTCCTCACTGCATCAAGGGCACGCCCGGTTCCGCGTTCGTTCCCGAGGCCTTGACTGATAAAGTTCTCACCATTCCCAACGATGCTCAGGCTGTGATTCCGCACGATCTTTCCCCTTATCAGCAGGTTCTTCTGGAGAAGCAGACGCTGGATATCTTTCGAAAGCCGCCACGCCGCAAAGTTTTTACAGCGATTCGGGGACGACGTTCAATTCGTGGTATTCGGCGTGGTCACGGAATACTGCGTGCGCTTTGCCGCCAAAGGATTGCTGGACCGTGGCCGTCGCGTATCAGTAGTGCAGGATGCAATCGAAACCTTGAATGCCGAAAATGGACAGCGGGCTATTTCCGAACTCCAGGATCTGGGAGCAAGGTTCTTCAATACCAGCGAAGCCCTCGCCCTGCTTGATCTCTCGAAATAGTTCGTCGGAGTGGGCGGTGATTTATAATCCGCCCACCCATGAATCTAGTCTCTGGCACGAAGCTAGGCCCGTACGAGATCGTTAGCATGCTGGGCGCGGGAGGAATGGGCGAGGTATACCGCGCCCGTGACTCGCGTTTGAAAAGAGATGTGGCGATTAAGGTTTTGCCACAGGCGCTTTCCCTGGACGCCGACCGGTTGCGACGCTTCGAGCAAGAGGCGCTCGCCACGGCTGCTCTGAATCACCCAAATATTCTGGCGGTATTCGACATCGGAACGCATGACGGCGCTCCCTACGTCGTCTCCGAATTATTGGAAGGTGAAACCCTGCGGGAGCGCCTGCGTAACGGCGCGGTTGCGGTGCGCAAGACTCTGGACTATGCCCTGCAGATCGCGCATGGGCTGGCTGCGGCTCACGAAAAAGGGATTATCCACCGCGATCTGAAGCCGGAGAATTTATTCCTCACAAAAGATGGGCGGGTAAAGATTCTGGATTTCGGCTTGGCCAAGCTGACTCAGCCCGATCTGACTCAGGGGCAGGCTGGCGCCCACACCTCGCTGCCGACCATGACTCACGCCACCGAAGCGGGCTTGGTGATGGGCACCGCGGGTTATATGTCGCCCGAGCAAGTGCGCGGTACTCCGGTCGATGCGCGTTCTGACATTTTCAGTTTCGGAGCAATCCTCTACGAGATGATCTCTGGCAAGCGGGCGTTTCACCGCGAGACTTCCGCGGACACGATGAGCGCGATCCTGAAGGAGGATCCTGCGGACCTAAGCGAAACCAACCGCAACGTCTCTCCCGCACTGGAACGCATTGTGCAGCATTGTCTGGAGAAAAATCCCGAACAGCGTTTTCATTCGGCCAGCGACATCGCGTTTGATCTTGAACACCTCACGGGGGTTTCGGGCAGTAGTGCAAGAGTAACGGCCGTGGCGGCCTCGAAGCCGCGAAGCAAGCTGCTGGCTGCGACTGCGGGAGCCGTAGGGCTTGCCCTGGTAATGCTTGGCGTCGGCTGGTGGCTGGGCCGAGGCAGCGCCATTACTCCTCTCGCCGAATATAAGCAGATCACCTTTCGCTCCGGTTCCATGGGTCACGCGCGCTTCACTCCAGACGGCAGCGTAGTTTATAGCGCGTCATGGGACGGCGGCGGGAGCCAGTTGTACGTTGCTCGAACCGACGATCCAGGTTCGCGGGAACTGGGGCTGAAGGATGCGGAACTGCTCGCGATCTCGAAGAATGGTGAGCTTGCCATCCGGCTTAAGACCGTGATCTTCCCCGGTTATGCGCGAAGCGGGACTCTGGCCAGAGTTCCTCTCAGCGGAGGAACGCCAAGAGAAGTTTTGGACAATGTGCAGGACGCGGACTGGGCGCCGGATGGCGATAGCATGGCCGTGATCCGATATGTACCCGAAAACAGCCACTGGCGGCTGGAATATCCGATCGGCAAAGTGTTGCTCGACAGCATTACCTGGATCAGTCATCCGAAAATCTCTGCTGATGGCAAGTGGGTGGCGTTTGCAGACCATGAAAATACCAGCGGGGACGACGAAGGTTCCGTAGCCGTGATCGCGGCCGATGGCACCGGAAAAGAAAAGAAGCTTTCCTCGGGGTGGGAGTCCGTGCAAGGGATCCTCTGGTCGCCCGCGGGGGATGAGATTTGGTTTGCCTCAACCAATACTGGCAGCGGCGACAATCCGCGCGCCGTGAGCCTTTCCGGCAAGCTACGGAGTATCACAAATATCCCCGGAGGCATGTGGTTGGAAGACCTGCGGAATGGAACCGCGCTGGCGACAACTCACCAGCAAAGGATTGGAATCCGAGGTCTGGCGCCGGGAGAGAAAGAGGAGCGGGAGTTGGGTTGGTTTGGATGGTCAATTTTGCGTGACTTGAGCCGCGATGGACGCAAAATTCTGTTTACCGAGGCAGGTGATGGCGGCGGGCCAAACTATACCGTCTTTATGCGCGATACCGATGGATCGCCCCCGGTACGCATCGCGGAAGGCGATGCGCTGGCCATATCGCCGGATGGAAAATGGGCCATCACGAAGCCGCCGAAAGGTGGACCGCTCAATCTGGTGCCGACCGGGGCCGGCGAAAGTCGGCAGATCACGCATGATGCGGTTACCTATGACGCCGTCAGCTGGCTACCAGACAGCAAGAAACTCTTGGCGAGCGGTATCGAAGCGGGCCACGGCGCGCGTGATTACCTGATCGATTCAGCGAGTGGAGATGCGAAGCCGGTTACTCCAGAAGGCGTTGCCGGAGTTCGCGTGTCGCCCGACGCCAAGAGCGTAGCCGTGTTGGGTTCGGATGGAAAATGGGGTGTGTGGTCGCTGGAGCATAGTTCGCTCCGGCCGATCCCCGGACTCGATGCGGTCTATCGAGTGGTCGGTTGGTCCCCCGATGGGGGATCATTGTATGTCGCATCTGCCCGTGCAAGCGAAAAAATCGCGAAAGTTTACAAGATAAACATCCAGACCGGGAAGATGGACTTTTGGAAAAGCTTCGGAGACGAAAAGTTGGCCGGGGGCAACGGCATTGGGGATTTACACGTGTCAGCCGATGGAAGTGCGCATGCGTACGTCTACGTTGTAACACTTTCGGAAGCTTATGTAGTAACAGGATTGAAATAGGGCTGAGCTAGCCAGCTAAGCTTTCAATCACCCGCACCGATTCTGGTGTAAGCGTGAGCGTGACACTCCCAAGATCCTGCCGCATGTGCTCCGGGCTGGAAGTGCCGGTGAGTGGCAGCATGCCGATTGTGCGTGCAAAAGCAAAAATCACCTGCGCTGGACTTGCCCGATGATCTTCGGCCAGGCTGACGATTGCAGGATGGCGAAGTACTTCGAGATTTGCGGTAAGCAGCGAAAATCCTTGATAAGTAATCTTGTGGTCGCTGCAGAATCGGCGCACTTCGCGGTCCCAGCCTAAGCGGGCATAGCAGCGGTTCTGCACGAAGGCGGGAACCTCGGAGTGTGCGGCGGCCAATTCTTCCAAGTGTCGCAGCGAAACGTTGCTGACTCCCAGCAGACGGACGCGGCCAGCATCGCGTTCCTTCTTCATCGCTTCCCACACTTCAGTATCGGCAGCGGTCCATGCATAGCCGGAGGCTGGTCCGTGCAAAATGTAGCTGTCGACGTAGTCCGTGCCCAGATGGTCAAGCGAACTAGCCATCGATTGCGCCACCTGAAGGGAAAAGCTGGCGCTGGCATCGTACGGCAAACGATGATCCTGGCCCGGCCGATAGGTAAATTTTGTTTGCAGAAAAAGATCTGCACGAGTGACTGCGCCCTCGCGATAGGCAGCGGCTAATCCCTGGCCAACTCCTTCTTCGAAGTAATGCCGCCGCTGGTTGGCGGTATCGATTCCGCGAAAGCCCGCGCGCAGCGCAAGTTCAACCAGCGCCGGCGTTCGTTCTTCTTTCCAGGCGGTACCGTAAAGAAATTCAGGAACGGGTAAGGCTTGCAACCTACTCATGCCGCTATTCTCACATGATCCGGCTTCCGGGATTACCATGAAGGCCGCCACAATAAAAGCGGGGACGGTTGCCCGTCCCCGGCTAGTTCTCTTTGTTTTCTTTGCGATCCCTAAGCTATTGCGATTGCGCCTGTGTCTGTGTTTGTTCGTCCAGCTCGACGTTGTCGCCGGCGTGAACGTCTTCCATGGCGAAAACAATCATTCCAGTCGCGGTGGTAGGAGTAGTCCCGATCACGACGATCTCTCCCACGGCGCGCCGCGGTAAATCGCGAACGTGAATCACCGGACCATTTCCCTTGGTGAACATATTCGGATCGAAGGACGGTTGCTTCTTCTGAGTATCCTCACTGATCGCGGCTTTGAACGAAAGCGAATCAACAGGGTCAGTCAGGTCGGCTTCATAGGTGCGTACCGCGCGGAAGTAGTCGCCCACCTTCACGCCTTGGTTCGCTCCCACATTCATATAGACTTTCTGGCCCGTTCCCAGTACTGAATCGAAATCCCGCCCCATCACGATGCGTCCCGAAACCTTGCTGCCGGTAGGCAGGAAGCGATCAAATCGCACTGGAGCATGGAATGCCACCATGGTCTTCTCGGCAAACGGAATCGCCGTGTCGCCGGGATTGATAGGATCGCACGAGTATTCGACAAGAGCCACGGCGGCTTTGCTTCGCGTATCGATGATTCGCACGCGTCCTACCTCGGCGTAGGGTTGCCCCGTGGCCTTCATCACCTTGCGTTGTCCGGGATACGTTTCATATTCGTCGATATCCCGCAACGCGCGGATAATCTCATATTGCGCGCCCAGAGAGTAGCCAGTTCCTTCGAGGTAGACGATGTCGTTCTTGACGAATTTGGTGGTGTTTGGAGTCTGCAACCCACCGGCCACAAAATTGGCGTCGGGCAGAGTTTGACGATTAATGAAACCGGCGCAGTAAACATCTGCGTACGTAGGCATCTGCACCCGTTGAATCGGGAAACTGGGCGTCGTCGGAATCGTGCCCGATGGCGTAACCACATTCGCGGTAGCGATATCCAGCGAGGTTTGAGCCCAGCCTGCAGTCGCCGCGAGTAACAATAAATATCCTATTTTCTTCATGTTGCCTCCGGAAAGGGGCCGCCCTCGGCGCCTTCCCCGTCAAATACCATGGAACTGCTGCGTCAGATGGAAGGTAACAAGGGGGTAAGAGGGGGTCAAGGTTACGAGGGTGTCAAGCGAAATGTGAAAACAGTTTTTTTTCGACTAAATTTTCACTCCGCAGTTGCATCTGCAATTCGACCCCTGTAAGATTCGCGCCGAACCTTTGCTTTGTCCGAACCTATTGATTCAAGATGATTTCTGCTCCTAAAACCTATCCGCCCCGCGTTCTGCCCCTGCGGCTTCCTCGGGTTTGCGTGGCTGTGGCGGCCTCTGACCCCTCGGAACTGACCGAAAAGGCCGAAGGCCTCATCCGCGATAACCCCTTTCTGGAGTTCCGATTAGACTACATTTCAAAGCCGGGCTTGGCGCTTGCCAAGATTAAGCATTTTCTCGAGACCCATTCTGGCATTACCGTCATTGCTACCTGCCGGCGGGTGGCAAGTGGAGGCAAGTTTCGCGGTTCCATCGCTTCGCAACTGGATATCCTAGCCAAAGCAGCGGCTGCGGGATGCCAGCTGGTCGACGTCGAACTGCAGACCGCGCTAAAGTGCAAGCCAGAGCAGTTGCAAAAGCTTCGCGCCCGGGTGGCACTCATTCTTTCCTTTCACGACTTTCGTGGGACCAAGAAGCTCGACGAAACGCTGGACAAGATGCGCGCCTTCCCCGCCGATTTTTATAAAGTGGTGGGCACGGCCACCACGCTCGCCGACAATGTTTCCATGATCCAGTTTTTGGGCCGGGAGAGCGATAACCATTCCATTGTTGGCGTTTGCATGGGCGAACAAGGCATTATCAGCCGCGTGCTCGGAGTGCGCGCCGGCAGCGTGTTTACCTTTGCCGCCGTCAGTCCTGGAGAAGAAACCGCCCCTGGACAAGTCACCGCCCAGGAGTTGCGCAGCGTCTACCGCATCGAACAGGTAGATGCGGCCACGCGCGTCTATGGTGTGGCCGGAGATCCGGTGGCCCACTCCCTTTCTCCTGCCATCATGAATGCGGCATTCCGGCGGGAGAATGTGAATGCGGTCTATCTTGCCCTGCACGCCAAGACTCTGAAAGACCTGCTGACCTGCGTGCGCGAAATTCCCATCCACGGCCTCAGCATCACTATGCCCTATAAGGAAGCGATTCTTCCTTATCTCGACAACACCGACTCGCATACCACGAAGATCGGCGCCTGCAATACTGTGGTCCGCGCCCAGGATGGCAAGCTCTACGGCTTCAATACGGATACCTCCGGAGTGGTACGTCCACTGGAGCGTCGCCTCAGCACCCTGCAGGACGCGAAAATTCTCGTCCTTGGCGCAGGAGGCGCGGCCCGCGCCGCCGTCTTCGGGCTAAAGGAGCGTGGAGCGGAGGTCTTCATTCTGAACCGCAGCGCCGCCGCCGCGCAGAAGCTGGCCCGCCGGGCTCACGCGCGCTCTCTGAAGCGCGCCGATCTGAAGAAATATTCCTTTGATGTGATTATCAATGCCACGCCAGTTGGCATGGGCAATAGCCGCGAAACTCCGCTGCAGGAAAAGGAAATCAACGCGCGCTATGTTTTCGACATGATCTACGATCCACCCGAAACCCGGCTGCTTCAGCTGGCCAGGGAGCGAGGCGCGCAGATCATTCCCGGAATTGAAATGTTTGTCCACCAGGCTGCCCGGCAATTCGAGATTTGGACGGGAAAGCCGGCCCCGCAGGACGACATGCTTCAGGTGGTAATGTTGTCCCTCCAGGAACGAACCGCTCGAGCCGCTGCCGCAGCCGCAGCGAAAAAGAAGTGACCACCTCCGGGCCCGGTTTTCCGAATCTGCCCTTGCGAATCTCTCTTTAAAACCTGAAAAATCCTCAGCGATGCCTCTTGTAACGAAAAAGTTGCATTTTCCAACCAATCCGAAGTAATATGCCCTACGGGGCAAATAGTAGGTTTCCCGGTTTGACCCTGTACCGCTAAGTAAACTTCCAGACTCGTTGCTCAGGTTGTGCAAAACAACATAAAGAGGCGGTTCGTCAGCCTCCGTCCCGGTTCGGAGAGTTCAATATGTCGTGGTACGCATACTGCCTTACCGAGCATCAGACCCTTCCCAACGGCACCCGTTCCCGACGCCCTTTCGTAATCGAGAATGTTCAAGGCGTGAACGGAGCCCCTGTCCTCAGCTATCCCAGCGGCGAATTTGCTGTGATTGTGAGCGAATACGACCCCAACAGCACTCCACTTGACCAGAAGGCGGCCATCGACCACGCCCGCGTGGTCAGCGGCTGTTTCCGCAATTCCACCGTGCTGCCCTTCCGTTTCGGAACCATCTTTGAGAGCGACGACGCCCTTCGTCAGGCTGTCCGGGTAAACCGGCGAGCCTTCGGATTAAGCGTTGCCAAACTTCGCGGCAAGTCCGAAATGCACATCAAGTTGACAGTCACCGACGGCTCGCTGCGCGAAGCCATGATCGATGTTGTCCTGCCCGACACTGTCGGAGGCGATTATCTTTCCAAGCTGCGCGTCAAGGCTTCCCGCGAGCGTGAGCGCCAGACCAAGGCTCGCGCCTTGTCCGTTCAGGTGCACAAGCTGTTCAACCCACTGGAAGAAGAAGTGAGCTGCAAGAAGGTCGCTCCCCAGGGCATGCTCATCGACATTGCCCATCTCATCGATTCCAAGTCGGTGGAGAAGTATCAGAACCGCTACAACACGGCCGCCAAGCAGTTGAAAAACTGCCAGGTCGCCATCAGCGGCCCGTGGCCTCCGTACCACTTTCTTCCTGGGAAGCTGCGTACTGTGGCAGGGAATAGTTAGTTTTATTTTCGAGCCGCCGGTTCGTGCCGGCGGCTCGAATTGATGTTTCGCAAAGCATCCACCTGCATTGAATGTGCAGGCTTCTGCACTCTCAGGCCGGATCATTCCCAAATACTGGCTCCGCTTTCCGCAGGAGACCAAGCAGTTAAGCCTTGCTCTCTCAAGGTGTTACTCGTTTACGCAATGCGGGAAGACCGCAATCCGCTTTTGGTTCGGCAAATGCTTCTTCTCATGTAACCAAGAGGCCGTACACAAAGTAATGACCCTCACTCTCTTCGCCTCGAAACATTTCCCGAAGTGCCGTTCCAACTGGCGGAGCGGCGACTTGCATAGCCTTTCCTAAACCACCTACCTCTTTGCCTCTTCGAAATTTGGCCCTAGAAATAGGGCCATTTTTCTTGCGGCGAACGGTCTTCACTAAAAATTAAAAAAGCCTCCACACGAAATGCGCCAACAGAGCGAAAAGAGAGAGCACGAAGACTCCGCCCACCCAGATCAGAAAGTTCCAGGTCATCTTGGGATCATTAATCTGTTTCTTGTCCATGACCTCAAGCTAGCACGCTCGTTCTTCGAAGATATCGGGTTGACGTGGTAGGTCCCTGTCTTTCCTCTTGCTTGCTCTCTCCGATACACTTGGCTCCAACTATGACCACGGCTCTCCGCTGCTTCACTCACTGCCACATCGCAGTCGTATTGCTTTCGGTTTTTGTAACCGCCCAAACCCCAGCACAGACTCCGCAGTCCGCGCTATCGCGGATGGCGGATCCACAATCCTCGCCAGGCAACCAGCAGAATTTCCCTCCGCTGCTTTTGCAGCAGCTTTCTGCCATCAAGGCTGCAGCGCTGAACGACGATTACGCTTACCGCCAGCTCGCTCACCTCACGGAAAACATCGGGCCGCGTCCCACCGGCTCGCCGCAAGCTCTTGCCGCCGCTCAATACGTTGCCGCCGAACTCCGCCAACTGGGCCTTGACGTTCGCCTGCAGCCGGTGGTCGTACCGCACTGGGTCCGCGGAGCCGAGACCGCTGCCCTGGTTGAATATCCCGGCATGGTTCCGGGCACCACGCAAAAGATCGTGCTTACGGCGCTCGGTGGCAGTTCCTCGACGCCGGCCGACGGGCTCACAGCCGACGTCGTCACAGTCAACAGCTTCGACGAACTCGCCGCCCTCAGTCACGATCGGGTTACGGGTAAGATCATCCTGTTCAACGAAATCTTCGACAAGCAAAAGGCCGCTGCCGGACAAGCCTTCGCTGCCTACAGCGAGGCCGTCCGCTACCGCGCGGCCGGACCCAAAGCCGCTGCCGATCTGGGCGCGGTCGCAGCCTTGGTTAGGTCGGTGGGCAGTGCCGACTACCGTCTTCCGCATACCGGATTCAGTTTTCCCGCGGCCATTCCCGCCGCAGCAGTGACCGCAGAAGATGCCGACCTTATCGTTCATCTCGCTGCACAGGGCAAGGTCCGCATGCATCTCACCCTCACGCCGCAGAAACTGCCGGATGAAACCAGCTACAACGTGATCGGCGACCTCAAAGGTTCAGAACATCCCGAACAGATCGTCATTGTTTCCGGGCATCTCGACTCCTGGGATCTTGGCACCGGCGCGATCGACGACGGCGCCGGAGTTGTCATGGCTATGGAAACCGCCGAAATTCTGCAACGCCTGCACCTGCGGCCCGCCCGCACACTCCGCGTGATCGCCTGGATGGACGAAGAAACCGGAGGCTCCGGCAGCAAAGCCTACGCCGCCCAATATTCCGCAGATTTCCCTCACTACATTGCGGCTATTGAGAGCGATTCCGGCGCAGGACATCCTCTAGGATTCGAAGTCAAAGCTGCTCCTGCGGCTATCGACTTCCTACACCCTGTGCAGTCCGTTCTTCTCAGCATCGGGGCAACCATCCTCCAGTCCACAAGCTATTCCCCCGAAGCCGATATCGAAACTATGGCTAATGCCGGAGTTCCGGCTATCGGAGTGATGCAAGACGACAGAACCTACTTCAACTATCACCATTCCGCCGCCGACACGCTGGACAAAGTAGCCCCCGTCGAACTGCGCGAGAATGCGGCAGCTATGGCGGTCCTGGCCTATGCATTGGCCGGATCAAGAGATCCTTTGCCGCGCTAGCTATTCCGATTTTCCGACTTGACTCAAAAATCCTGCGGTCGGACCGATTCCTGTAAACAAACAGTAATTACAGGATGAACTGTATCGAACAGCTCCCTTTGCGCCCATAAGATTTCATTTGTTCCGAAACGTCACTCGTCGCCCTGAATTGCAATATGGATCTCTGTGTTGTGGATTTCACAAAAATGGCAGGTCTGTGACGACTGCCGAAATCGAGAGGAGAATGCCCTTGAATCTACGATTGGGAAAAACAGTAGCGGCAGCGGTGATGGCGGCGGCGCTTATGTTCTTTATGGCGGTCCCGCGGGCTCATGCCGATGATCGCTCTCATTGCCAGCATGCTATCGAAAAGGCCGAGGCGCGACTGGATAAAGCCATCCACGATAACGGCGAACACAGCCGTGAAGCGCAAGACCGGCGCCGCGATCTGAACGCTGAGCGCCAGCGTTGCTGGGAACAGTACCACCAGTGGTGGAATGGAAAAGAGCACCGCTGGGAGACCGAACAGAATTGGGATAACGATCATCACTGACCGAATAAACTGACAAGCTGAGATTATGAGTAAGAGGCCGTCTTGCTGCCCATGCGAGGCGGCCTTTTGCGCTTTACTGTTCTTCGCAGATTAGTATTCTGCGCAAACTCCTGACCCCCGGGCAGCATCCAATTTTCCGTTTGCAAGGAGAATAAAAATGATCTCGCCTAAGGCAGTGATTTTGTCTGTGCTTTTGTTCACGGCTTTTTCTTACGCTCAGCAGAATCAACCGGCTGCCCCGCCACCCACAAACCAGAGCTCGTATCCATCTGAAACTCATAAAATGACAACGGCGGAAAAAAGCGACACGCCCTCTGCCAACGGACAACCGGTAGACCTGAACAGCGCCAGTAAAAAAGATCTGGCTGCGCTTCCCGGCGTCGGGCCCGATCGCGCGCAAAGCATCATCGACGCGCGCCCCTTTGGCTCGAAAGAGGACTTACTCAAAAAGAAAGTAATTCCTCAATCGACTTACGAAAAGATTCAGGACCGCGTTACCGCCAATGGTCCCAAAAAACAATCGCTGCCGGAAGGACCGGAACGCTGACGCGTAAGTGCAGTGTGAGCTTCGTCATCCCTCGTCCTGCATCTTTGCCTGCGGGACGGCGCGGAATCTTCTCCGAGCGCGCTTGCCCTTCCAATACGTCGTCACTACATGGAACCCCTGTTGACGCATCTCAATTTTGGCGCTTATCATCGTCGTTTGGACTTTTCCTCATGGACGGCGCAGGGAAGCCGTCGCAGGATTTTAGAAGTGACACTATGGATAAAAAGAAGTTAGAAGGATTCAAGAAGCGGCTTGAAACCCGGCAACTGGAGCTGCGCCGGACCGTCTCCCGCACCCAGGCCGACGGTCGCTCTGCCGATGAAGATACGGCCCAGGACATTGCCGATCGCGCCGCCAGTTCCTACACCAAGGAGTTCCTTTTCAGCCAGAGCAACAACGAGCGGCAACTCCTGCAAATGGTGGATAAAGCTCTGGCACGCATTCGCGAAGGCAGCTTTGGGGAATGCATCCACTGCGGCAAAGAAATCAATGCCAAGCGTTTGGAAGCTGTGCCTTGGACGCGCCACTGCATCGAATGCCAGGAGAAACTCGAGCAAGGACTGCTGGAAGAAGCTCAGCACTAACTCCGCTGCTTTGACGCTGCTGTTTTCTGGCTGCTAAACTGGTCCTTCGTCTCCAAAACAAAGGGCTCTTCGAGACTGAGATTGGAAGGTAGTCGTGCGCGCACAGACACGCCATCAACTTAAGCAGGACGCATTCAGCCGGGTCACCATCGAGGCCGCGGAAAAGACCGCGCATTGGAGTGTGGAACACAGAAACACTCTGGTGGTCGCGGTAGTCGTCCTGTTGGTGATCGCAGCCGCGGGCGTGGGTGGTTGGTATTACCTGAGCGCGCAAAACGAGAAGGCCAGTCTCGACATGACGCAGGCCATCAGAACTCTCGAGGCCCAGATTCGTCCCGCCGGAACCCCCGCCCAGCCTGGCATTCCCAGCTTCACTTCTGCGAAAGAGCGCGCCGAAGCTGCCAAGAAGCAGTTCCAGACGATTATCGAGAAATATCCGCACACGCATTCGGCGGATGTGTCCCGGTATTTTCTGGGAGTAACCTCCGCCACCGAGGGCGAGAATGGAGCCGCTGAAAATGATTTCAAGGCTGTGGCTTCCAGCGGCAATAAAGAGCTGGCTTCGACTGCCAAACTTGCACTGGCCACGCTCTATGGCAATACCAACCGTACCAAAGATGCGGTGACCCTGTATCAGGAGTTGATCAACAAGCCGACAATTTCCGTGAGTAAAGTCACCGCGCAATTGCAGTTAGCCGAACTGTATCAAACCAGCAATCAACCGCTCGACGCCAAACGCCTTTACGAGCAGATCAAGAAAGACAATCCCTCAACCGAAGCCGGACAGATGGCGACCCAGAAGTTGGCGGAGCTGAAGTAGCTTTCAGCAGCACCATCAAAAGCACAAACCTTCGCCAACGTCAGCTTACCTTCGTAATTGCCATCCAAACTTAAGCGGTGAGTTGCGGTCCTGGCTCAAGCAGAATCAACCAGAGTGCATTCTTGCGTCTGAGTGAGGGACCATGCTGTCATTTCGGCAACGGTGCGCAATCCTTGCGATCTACATTCCTACGTGTTTCGCGGTTTCCGTGTTCGCTCAACAACCGGATTCCGGACAGAGTCTGGGTGATGTAGCCCGCAAGCTGCGCAAAGACACGACCAATGAAGTCAAAATGACGGACGCGGATACGAAGAAGCTCTTCGAATCGGTGGACAGAATCTTCGCGTTTGCGGCCGACGACACTGGCATGCCGAAGCACGCCACAGTAAAGCGCCGTTTGGTGAGTAAAGCCGATGTAGAAAAGTATGCCGCTGCGCAGATGGCGAAAGAAGATTTCAAGAAGAATTTCGCCCAGGAAGAACTCAGCCTGAAGAAATTCGGATTTCTGCCGCGGGATTTCAACCTGCAGGAGTTCCTGGTGAAGTCCACCGGCCAGCAGATTGCCGCCTACTATGACGACGAAACCAAAACAATTTCCATGCTGAACTGGGTTCCTCCCGATCGCCAGGAGCCGATCCTGGCACACGAGCTAACCCACGCACTGCAAGATCAGAATTACGATCTGGCCAAATGGATGAAACCTGTGGCAAAGCCTGCGGGCAAACAAGCGAACGCTAATGCCGCTGTCGACGGCGACAGTCAGATCGCGCGGAAGGCCGTAGTCGAAGGGCAGGCCATGGTGGTTTATGTCGACTATATGCTCAAGCCCGTCGGCCGCACCCTCGAAGATACGCCCGGCTTGATCTATCAGATGGAAGAGCCCGCGGTGAAGGCCGTGATCGACTCGCAGATGATGCACGATGCTCCGATGATTCTTCGCGAGATGGGAGGGTTTCCCTATCAGGAGGGTCTGATCTTCGAAGGGGAACTTCTGCACAAAGGCGGAAAGAAGATGGCATTTGCGGGGGCATTCGCACGTCCTCCTCGCAACTCGCACGAAGTGCTGCAGCCGGAGGCATACATTAACGGAGACAAATTGCCCGCCGTGCGCATTCCGGACATGCAAGCGGCGCTCAACCATGAGTACGACGTATGCGACTCCGGCGGCATCGGAGAATTGGATGTGCGCGCATTGTTGAAGCAGTATGGCGAACGAAAAATAGCGGATGAACTTTCCGCGGCCTGGCAGGGTGGATCCTATTTGACCTTCCGTAGGAAGGACAAAGAAGTTGCGGAGATATCGCCCAGCACTGCTGATGTGGCGCTGCTATACGTTTCGCGATGGAAAACGCCACAGGCCGCCGAATCGTTCGCCAGTTTCTATACTCGCGCGGTTTCGCAACGCTATCGCAGCGCGACGGCTCAGACGGTGCCTGCTTGCTCGGGCGATAACTGCCCGGTATCGATCGCACAGATCTCTACCGAGGAAGGTGCGGTGATCGTGGAGCATTGGAAAGATAACAGCGTAGTCGTATCGGAAAGCTTCGACCCTGAGACTGCTGCCAAGTTGCGGGTCGCGCTGCGCGAAAACACCAACGGTCTTCGTGCAGAAGCTCTGCCCCAACAAGAGATCGGATTGCGGCTTTTTGAGATTCCAGCGTTCCAGACCTTTGCGGAGCAGCTTGGAGACCAGATTGCGAAACAGATAAGTCATTAGGTTCGCCGTTAAGAGCAACACCCGGCGGGGAGTCGGATCACTTATTCCCGCCGAACAGCGACTCTTCCAGTTCGAGGCTCCGGCAGGTAGTTTTGATTATTTCGTGCACTGCATTCGACTCGACAAATTGAAAACCATAGCGAAAAGCATTGCGTTGGCGAACCACTGCATAAACCGTGACTGGCCCGAACGGCAATGTAAATTGCAATTCCACGAATTCACCGACGGGAACTTCGAGCTTCAGCAATGCTGAAATTCCAGATTCGCTGATATCGACGGTGTGCCCTGCGAGAACCCCACATGTCTTCGTATTAATTCTGATGTCCACATCAAGCCGGAAACGAGGTTGCCGACGGGCATCGGGTAGATCTCGGACGGCCCTGGGTGCAGCCTGATTTTGCGCTTCCATCTACGCCTACTCTCTCAACCTGCCCCATCCAAATGTCTATTTATTTCAAAGCAGACAACTCTATATGCTTTATCGGCACCGGAGCCGTGAACCTTTAGCGCGGAACCTGCGAGACCCTCATTTTCAGTTTTCCCCGCGGTTGGTTAGGATGATGTCCAAGTCGCAATCGCTGGCGAAGAAAGCCGCCGAACAAAGAACGGCAACGTTCCAAATGTGGGTTAAAGATAATATGAAATGTTCGCGGATCTTCCGCCACGTCAGCATACTGATTCTCGCCACCTTTGCTTCGCGATTTCTGCAGGCACAAACTTCGTCGAACTCCTCTCCGCAACCAGCTTCTTCCGTCCCCGCATCCCGGCTGGCGCGGCTAAGACACGGCATCAATGCCAGCGAATGGTTCGCGCAGGTTTATGACACGCGCGGCTACACCAAGGAACATTTTCAGAGCTGGACCACAGCAGAAGACATTGCGCTGATGAAATCCATGGGATTCGATCACGTGCGGCTCAGCGTAAACCCGCAACCGATGATGGCGAACCATCCACCCAACGAAATTCCGGCCGACTACCTCGGATATTTGGATGCGGCTGTGAAAATGATTCTGGATCAGCAGTTGGCTGTGGTCATCGATCTGCATCCGGAGAGCGACTTCAAAGCGCGTCTCGCAAAAGATGACAGCGCTGTGCAGGAGTTGGCGGATTTCTGGCGAGCGCTGGCGAAGCATTATTCCACCTGGGATTCTGAGCGAGTTTTCTTTGAAATTTTGAACGAGCCCGAGTTCCCCGATCGCTATCGCTGGTATGGAGTGCAGACAAAGTTGGCATTGGCTATTCGCGAAGGCGCTCCGCAGAACACCATCATCGCGGCGGGGGCGCGCTGGTCAAATGATGATGAGCTCGTTTTCCTTGAGCCAATGCGCGATGCGAACGTGATCTACACCTTTCATTTCTACGAGCCGCATCTTTTCACGCATCAGGGCGCCACGTGGGGAGTTTACTTCTGGCATTGGGTGAAAGGCCTGCACTATCCATCGTCGCCAGAATCGGCGTCAAAAGCGGCGGCAGCAGTGCCGGATGCTGTCGACCGGCTGGCCGTGATTCGCTATGGACAGGATCATTGGGACGCCGAGCGCATCGACGCCGAGATTACGCAAGTCGCGGATTGGGCGCAGCATAACGGTGTTCCAGTAGTGTGCAACGAATTCGGAGTCTATCGCGCCTATGCCGATCCGCAGGATCGCGCCGCGTGGATTCATGACGTTCGCACAGCTTTGGAGCGCCACAGCATGGGATGGACCATGTGGGACTATTCAGGCAGCTTCGGGGTTGTCGTCAAGAAAGATGGACGCAGCGTGCCGGATGAGATAACTCTGCGGGCGCTGGGGCTGAATCGGCCGGGCGGCAAAATAAATCTCCTTACTTAGCCACCGACGGCATTGGTTGCCCCACGGTAAGTTTGAAAATCAGGATGTTCTTGCCGAATGAATCGAAGTCCAAGTTGCGGAACTCTGCGAACTGACGCTTCAGGTCTTGGGTAAGATATGTGCCCCATCCAGCCTCTACGACCCAGACCGTTTCGCCTGGACTGAGTTTATAACCCGCCACCAGCCGCTGCCATTCTTGAGAAAAATTCGGAGCCCAAAATTGCCATCCTTTGTAGTCTTGCGAAACGACATGGTAGCCCTCGCAGGAAAACTGCTCGAAATTTGGCGGGGCAGGCTCCAAAGAAATCGGCCTCCGCTGGCATAAATAATGACCAAGAATCAGATCAGTCTGATAATCAGTGAAGATGAGGTCGTTCGGCTTTACATTCTGTTTTATAAAATCGATCGCCGATGTCATGTGTCTCCGGCTTTGATCGGCGCGGTCCATGCTGGGCGGCCGAGTCTTGCCAAATGTGATACAGGCCAAAACAATGAGAGCGGCGACAGCAATCCCCCGATTCCATCTCTCCGCTGACAAGCATGCCAGCGCCACGCTAACGCCGGCGACTCCCGGAATAATCAGGAACGCGATATGCCGCGTACCGCCATAGGGATAAACATGCGCAAGCGCGGCGGCGGCCGCGATGGCAAACGGCAGAAGCAATAATATCCCTAAGCGGCGTGATGCCATCGGCCTGATCTGCCCCAGTCCCGTGACGCAGAAGAAGGGCAACTCCAACCACAAATAACAATCCCATTACGTCCCCAACAGCAAGCTGCCCAAAAAAATATTGGAAGACTCCAAAGCTGTGCGCCACGAGGAAAAGCAATGGGTTGTCGTGAGCGGAATCGAAATAAGAGCGGCGCAGAAAAAAGTCGCTCATCCAGCCTTGCAGCGCGGTTCTCGACTCGCCGACGCCGAGCTTAGAAATATGGCTCTTGTACAGAAAAATTGCCAGAGCGACGGCGCCGATCTGTCCGATCGCCCAAGTCGCCTTCAGCGCCGCGGAAAATTGCTCACTGAAGAATCGGATTAAGGCATAGATGCCGAGCGCCGCCGCAAACCAGAAAGCAGAGTAATGCGACAACATCGCCAGGCATAGGCACAGAGAGAACGTCAGCATCCTGCGCGATGAGTCTTTCGCGAAAGCGTTGTCCAAAAAGTACAGCGCACCGGCGAGAAACGCCAAAAGCAAAGCGTATTGCCGGATTTCTGCGGAGAGCAACACGACGGGTGGAAGAAATGAAACAAAAATAAGACCGATCAGGCCGGCTAGATTGCCGGCGGCATTCCTGAGCCATTGGTAAAACACCCAGCAGAAAACTACTCCCGCCAGGACGGAAGGCATGCGCAGCCAGAGTTCCGAGGTTCCTAGCACGCGCCAGAAATACAAAACAAAGGTTAGAAGTGGAGGATGGGAAGCGGTCAGGCTCTGTCGATAGGCGAGCAGCCACGATGTCTGGTTTGCCAGACGAAAGTGCAGCGCTTCATCGGGATTGAGGAAAGTTCCGGAAGCAGCCCAGATGCGGGTGAGTAGGGCGAAGAGGAGGATAAAGACCGCCGCCAAATCGATGCGAACTTGAGGCCACGATTCCGCGCTGCTCGCACTTTCAATTGTTTGCTGTCGTGGACTTGGCATCCTCTTGGTTAAATCGCAAATGCCCCCAACCATTTTACGGGCAGGCTCGCTGCCAAAGCGTTTGCGAGATGCTCGTCTGCAGTGATCATCTCGATCTTGTATTGAATCGCTGTGGCGGCATACAAAGCGTCGTAAACGCTGCAGTCGTAAAGCAAAACAATCCTGAGGGCGCCGGGCAATAAGGTTTGAGTGGAGATGGTCACGAAATTTCGATCCTTCATGGAAGATGCTGCGCCTTCCGCAAGAGTCCGCGACCATCTCCGCTGGCGAACTCCCTTCCACAACACATTGGCGATCTCAGCCCAGAAAATATCCGGTACCACGAAGTCGATTTCGCCAGCTACGTAGCCCTCAAGAAGCCCGAGTGACTCGGCACTGAACGTTTCATTTGCCGACGGGATCATCCATTTCAGGGCTATGCTGGCGTCGAGGACGAATGCCGTCAACGATTCCGGTCCTCGCGAATCATTTCCTCGGCGTTTGGAAAAGAGGCGGAATCCCGGGATCGAGCAGCACGAAATTCTGCCATTCGGTCGTAAAATTCACGCCGTCCTTGAAGTTCTTTAGCGGTGGGTACGTGGCGCTCCAGTAATGAAATCACTTCCGCTGCAATTGACTTGCGGTTCTCACGAGCGCGTTTGCGAAGAGCCCGGTAGAGGTCGCCGGGAATATTCTCGACGTAAAGTGTTGCCATAGGGTTTTCCTAGGAAAAATATAGCATAAGCCCAACCAGCACCGGAGCAGGGTCGTCCTTGACACCTCTTTCTCGAACGCATTATTCTTGATTATTGCTCCTTGCGGTACTTGCGCCGTCTTGGCGTGCTTCCGCGGGCCGGATGCATTGAAAGAGCGCGGAGGTTCCCGATGTTCTTCGAAATCAAGGACTTGGAACTTCATCCGATAGAATTCGCGGAGAAGTTTGAGCCCGGCACCGTCGATCTGGGTGCAGACTACCGGCAGATCGCGCCGGTCGAAAGCAGTGGTCGGGCAGATTTGGTTGAAGAACATCACGGCAAGCACAAGATCATTCAAGATATACGCATCCAGGGCCGGCTTGCCACCACCCTGGAAACAAACTGCGCGCGTTGCCTTGAGCCTCTTACGCAGGATGTGAAGCGCGAGTTCGATCTGCTCTATCGTCCTCAAGGCGCCGACGCGGGCCGGGACGAGATGTCGGTGACCGACGCCGAGGCCGAGATCAGCTATTATGAAGGTGAGGGGATTCTGCTCGACGATGTAGTTCGCGAGCAGATCCTGTTGGCCGTCCCTCTGAAAGTCACCTGCCGGGAAGATTGCAAGGGGCTTTGTCCGCATTGCGGCCAGAATCTGAACCAGGAAAAATGTTCGTGCACGGTGACGCGAGAAGAGCCGCGATGGGCGGCGCTTAAGGAAATCCGCGGCAAGCTGGCGCACTAAAAGTGAACGATCCAAAATTTGATTATCGACGAGGCTGAAGCGCCTCTGCGAGAGGAATTGTTAGACCATGCCTAATCCAAAACGACGACATTCTCAAAAGCGCACATCCACGCGGCGGGCGCACGATGCTCTCAAGAGCCACTCTCTTTCCGAGTGTCCCAACTGCCACGAAAAAAAGATGCCGCATCGCGCTTGCACGAAGTGCGGTTATTACAAGGGCCGCGATGTATTGCAAGTCGAAGAAGCCAGCTAACTGCCTGCCAACATGCCTAGCGTGATCGCGCTGGATGCGATGGGTTCGGACCGGGCGCCCAAGCCTGAAATCGAAGGGGCAATTCACGCCGCGCGCAACTATGGCGTGCGCGTGCTGCTCGTTGGTCCGGAAGAAACCATTAAGACGGAACTCGACCGTCACCCATCGGCGGCGCGCCTGCCGCTCGAGATTATCCATGCCAGCGAAGTGATCACGATGGAAGATAAGGCGGTGCAGGCGGTTCGCGCCAAGCGCGACTCCTCGATACGCGTCGGTTTGCGGCTGGTCCGCGAAGGGCAGGCGCATGGCTTTGTTACCGCCGGCAATACCGGCGCTGCCATGGCATCGGCAAAAATGGTGCTGGGCGCGCTGCCCGGGGTCGATCGTCCGGCGCTCGCAGCGGTTTTCCCTACAGCGCCGGGCACAGCAGCAATTCTGCTGGATGTGGGCGCTAATGTGGATTGCAAACCACATAATCTGGAACAGTTCGCGGTGATGGGTGAAATCTATTTCCGGTCCATGTTCGGCGGCGCAAAGTTCGGTGATTCCAGAGGCAGCCGTTCAGGATTCAGCAGTGTGAAATCGCCAAGAGTTGGATTGCTTTCTATCGGCGAAGAAGAAACCAAGGGGAATGATCTGACGCGGGAGTCTTTTCAACTGCTCAAGCGTCTGCCTTTGAATTTTGTCGGCAATGTCGAAGGCCGCGACTTGTTCAACGGCCACGTCGATGTAATCGTGGCCGATGGTTTCGTAGGAAATGTGGCCTTGAAGATTTCCGAAGGTGTCGCAAATCTGGTACGGACTGTCCTCAAAGAATCTTTGAAAGCGACCATCACCAGTCAAGTGGGCTACATGCTTTCGCGCAGCGCATTTGCCGATTTCAAAAAACGCATCGATCATACGGAATACGGTGGCGCTCCGCTCCTGGGTGTAAAGGGCGTGTGCATCATCACTCACGGCTCTTCCAACGCAAATGCCATCAAGAATGCGGTGCGAGTGGCCGCCGAGTTTTCCCAGCGGCACATCAACCAGTCGATCGAGCAAGGCCTGGCCGCTCTTCGTCCTGCGCCAACGGAAGTTGAAGTCGTTCCGGCAACTTAATTTCTGCAAAACATCATGACCGAATCCACAGAAGTTTCACGATCGTCCGCATCGAAAATCGCGTTCATTTTCCCCGGTCAAGGCTCCCAGGCTGTAGGCATGGGCAAAGAGCTCGCTGAAAAATATCCCATCGCGCGCCAGACCTTCGAAGAAGCCGATGAAGCGCTCGGCTACAAACTGTCGGAAGTCTGCTTCAATGGACCGGAAGATCAGTTGCGTCTCACCGAAGTCACCCAACCTGCCATTCTCACCGTATCCGTTGCCGCCCTGCGGTCGCTCGAGGGCCGCGTGCCCAAGCCTGGCTTTGTCGCGGGCCACAGCCTGGGTGAGTATTCAGCTCACGTGGCTTCTGGTACGATCGCCTTCGCCGACGCCGTACGCACTGTTCGCAATCGCGGAAAATATATGCAGGAGGCCGTCCCGGTCGGGGTTGGAGCCATGGCGGCGATTCTCGGAATGGAATTCGAAAAAGTTGCCGCCGTTTGTGAGGACGCCGCGCAAGGCGAAGTGTGCTCACCCGCCAACATCAATTCGCCGGAACAGATTGTTATTTCCGGAAACACCACTGCCGTGGAACGAGGAACCAAGCTTGCCGATGAACGTGGTGCGAAGCGGGCGAAGATTCTTCCAGTCAGCGCCCCATTCCACTGTTCTCTGATGAAGCCCGCACAAGATCGTCTGCAACCAGACCTGAATGCGGTGAAGATGCAGAAGCCCGTGTACCCCGTTGTCTGTAATGTGGAGGCCTCTTTCGTTACCGATGAACTTCGCGCGCGCGAAACCTTAGTTGCGCAAGTAACAGGAGCAGTGAAATGGGAACAGAGCATGCGCCTGCTCATTGCGAACGGCGTGCAGACGATGATTGAAATCGGACCAGGAAAAGTTCTCTGCGGACTCATGCGCCAGATTGACCGCTCTATCACCTGTTTGAACGTTGGCGATGATGCTTCGCTGAGCAAGGCGCTGTCAGCGCTTGGCGTTTAGAATTTGCCCCAACGGTCGTTATTTTAAAGGCCAGCCTAAGACCAGCCTGCTAGTGGAATTCCAAGTCGCAAGGCGGTGAGCTGATCGTCTTATCCGACTTATCGACATAAAGCTGTGCGTGCTGCGCGCGGCCGTTCACGATCACGTCGATCACCACTCCGCTTCCACCACCCGGGCAATTGCTTTCGCCATAAATGTCATAACTCTTGACGATGCCCCACGGACCGCCCGGCCCCCAGTCTTGTTTGAATTCGTTGAAGGGATACTGTGAGTGATTCTGCGGATGCTGCTGCCAGTCGGGATCGTGATAATAAATTCCGTAGGCGGCTTCGAAGTTTTGCTGTTGCAGAGCGGAGAAAAATTTATTCGCAATCCGCTTTTCCGGCCAGAACCGGTTCCACCAACCCACGCCGGCCAGAATCAAGATAAGAACGATGATCGAAAT
Organism: uncultured Acidobacteriaceae bacterium; assembly: GCA_963817305.1. Classification (GTDB taxonomy): domain Bacteria; phylum Acidobacteriota; class Terriglobia; order Terriglobales; family Acidobacteriaceae; genus Sulfotelmatobacter. The sequence goes on from CAWFOD010000004.1 coordinate 867,949, forward strand.
AATTCGCGTTCTTCTTTTCCGCTCTTTTTCAGGATGGTACTCTTTGGCGTCCAGAAGAGTCATATCCCCTCTAGAATAACGGACGCGAGCCGTAAGTTAAAGGTTCCAGAAGCTCGGTCGGCGGGTCAGTAGGTCACGCCGTTGGAGCCGCTTCGTCCGTTCCTGTACGGCCCCGCAGGCTCTATAGCGTCCGCTTGAACAGAGGGATCGCGATTCCTAGCGTGATGGCTGCGAAGATGCTCAGGAATAACATGTCACCCCAGACGGCTGCCAGAGTGGTTTCTTTCAGCAGCAGACATTTGAAGCCATCCACAGCGTAAGTGAAAGGGTCGACTTTCGCGATAGCGCGCAACCACGGCGGAAACGCCTGTATCGGATAAATCGCTCCGCTGGGAAAAAAAAGCAAAGTATTCAGAATGCCGAACATGGCTCGCGGCACCAGCGGATCCTCGATTCTCACCATCAACAAAAACATCATCGTATTAAAGGCGAGCGAGGTAAGCAGGATCATGATCAGAAGCCCAAGAATCGTAGCGGGATTGAAGATTGTGCTCACCCCCGCGATCAGCGAACCGATTACACAAATGATGACGCCCGTCATCACTGCCTTGATGGCCCCCGCGAGGTTGAGCCCAAGCACGAGTTCCAGTTTAGTGATCGGCGTGACCAGGTAGCCTTCGTGCACGCCTCGCGCCTTGTCATCGATATAGAGCATGCCGCCGCCGATCATCACCGAGACAAACATCGCCAACGCCAGCGAGCCGGGCAGCAGGTATTTCATGTACTCGATGTAGGGATAAAGCTCCACAATCGAAAGTGCGGTTTGCTGCAGGATGCGCGGCTCAACCGTGGGTTGATTCAGCGAATTGACCAGGTCCGTGAGTTCCGATTCCAGTGCAGAACTCATGAAGTTGTCGCTGTTATCGACGACTAACCCGATCTGCGGATGATTCTCCTCATAAACGCGCCGCGAATACTGAGGAGGAATGATCACGGCGCCATCGAGCTTGCCGTTACGGACATCTTCCATCGCCTTTTTTTCGTTGTCGTAATAGACCGGCACGAAGGTGCGGATATTCGCCCGAACGGAATCGAAGGCCTCGCGAATCTTGAGGGCCTGCGTGCCTCCGTCCTGATCGACAATGGCGAGCCGGGCGTCGCGAATCTTTCCGCCGAATGCGTTGCCGAGAATCACCAGCTGCACCAACGGGAATATCATCGACGCCAGCATGAGCGCCGGCGAGCGGAAGAACTTGCGCATCTCGCGCTCGACAATGGCCATCATTCGGTTCATAAATTCGGCTCTGCCAATCTCATGGCTGCAGCCCCGGCCGCTGCGGCATCACGAAGGCATAGGCTTTCTGCAATTCGTCTCGTAGCTGCCGGCCGGTGTAGTGCACGAACACATCGTCCAATGTCGTGTTCTGCACGGAAAGCGACTTCACCGCAACCCCTGCTTCGACGGCCATTTCAACCAGTTCAGTCGTGGTCCGCGAGCCGTTGCCCGTCAGCACTCGATACATGCCCGCGCCCTCGTGCTGAACTGAAGTGACTTCGTCCAGCGTGTGCAATCGCTGCTCCCAATCGTCGGGAGGATTCTCAAATTGCGCTTCAATCACATTTGATCCCGGCACGCTGGCCTTCAAAGCCATGGGCGTGTCGAGTGCGACGAGTTTGCCGTGGTCCACAATTGCGATCCGGTCGCAAAGCCGGTCCGCTTCATCCATGTAATGAGTTGTGATCAGGATCGTCAGTCGGCGCTGGGTTTTGATATTTCCCAGCATCTCCCACACTGCGACACGGGAAACGGGATCGAGCCCGGTAGTGGGCTCGTCCAGAAAAAATATTTTAGGATGATGCACCAGCCCGCGCGCGATCTCCAGCCGCCGCCGCATACCGCCGGAAAGCGTTTTCGTTTGCGCGTCGCGCCACTTAGTCAGATCCACGAGGCCCAGCAGTTCCTCGATCGAGCGCTTCCGCTCTTTTGCCGGCACATCGTAAAGCTTGGCGTAAATATTTAAATTTTCTTCCACGGTAAGATCCAGATCGCTGGTTAGAGCTTGCGGGATCACGCCGATCGTCCTGCGCGCCGCGTCCGGTTCCTTCGACACGTCGTGGCCCGCGATCAGCGCCTTTCCTGAAGTGATCGGGATCAGCGTTGTCATCATGCGGATCAGAGTGGATTTTCCCGCGCCATTCGGCCCGAGCAGGCCAAAAATTTCACTCTCCTTCACATTGAAAGAGACATCGTCCACCGCCGTGAAGTCGCCGTATTTCTTGACGATGTGCCGCACCTCGATGGCGTACGGAACCTCGCGAGCATTCGCAGAAGAATCGGCGGAATCTACTTTTACGTCCGCCATCATTGCTGCCCCGTTGCCGCAGCGCTCTGAGAATTGTTTTCGCCCTTCATCTGCGCCGGAGAAACCAGCACCTCCGCCGTCATTCCCGGCACGAATGCGCCCTTCGGATTATCCAGCCGCACTTTCAACACAATGGTCTTGATATCCCGCTTGCGCCGGCTCACATCGCGCTGGGTTGCGAAATCGCCTTCGACTCCCTTGAAGAATACTTTTCCGCTGGTGACCGTGCCGCCGGGTAAACGCACGCGCATCACGTCGCCGTAACCGATGTGATCGGCGTAGGTTTCCGGAATCGCGGCCCGCACCCAGGTGTCGTTGAGATCGACGATGGTTACGATCGGCGCGCCAATGTTGACCACTTCTCCCTGTCTCGCCGCACGCACCGAAACCGTTCCAGTCACCGGGGCATAAACGTTGGTGTATCCCAGCCGCACCGCCGCTTGATTTTTCTGCGCGATGGCATTCTTCAGATCGGCCTCGGTCGATTGCACCGTACTCTGCGCCGCATTCGCCTGCTGGGTGCGCGCGATAGCGGAGGTCAGGTCTGCTTGCGCCGCCTTCACCAACTCCTGCTGTGCCTGTACGGTGGCCTGCGCCGCCTGCAAATTAGTTTCGGCCTGCACGCGGTCTTGCTCTGACTGCACTCCCGCTTTAGCCAATTCGATCGTGCGGCGGCTGTCACTCTCGGTTCGGTCAAGCGCCGCCTTGGCTTGCAAAAGTTGCGCCTTCGAAGAAGCTAACTTGGCCCGGGCATTAGCTACATCGCTGGAGGTCGAGCCCGAGGTCGATCGCTCCGTGTGCTCCATTTCCGCCACTTTGCTTCGCAAGCTGGCGATGTTTGCCACGGCCGCCGCTTCCTGCGTCTGCAATTCAGAAGGATCCAGCACCGCAATCAGATCTCCCGCCTTCACCGGCGTGCCTTCCTCCACCAGCAATTTCTGGATGCGACCTTCCACCTGCGCGCTGACGATGACCTGGTTCGAGTCGACGGTGCCGATCAGCACTAAATCTTTAGAGTGGTCGGTCGAGAAAAAATAGTACGTCGCAGCGATCACGAAGATGATGCCAAGAAGCATAAAAAACTTGTTGCGAGCACTCACTTGCGTACTCCTCCCGTAGGCTTGCTGGCACACGGCAGAAAAAGCGCCGAAGAAATAAAATCCAGCACTGCGGCGCGGCGCTGGGCAATTCGTTGCGGAGCCAGCGGATTGAAGTGCACAATACGCCGCATCACCGGAGCACTGCTGAAATAAAAAATGATCATCGCAACCATGGATGGCACAAAGTGTGCTGGATCCACTTTTCGGAATTCCCCTTCCGCGATTCCTTTGTGCAGCAGTTCTCCCACACGGCGATAGATCGGCTGAAAATAAGTCTTCACTAAGCGATCGATATGCAGCGAGTTGCCTTCGCGCGCTCGCATCATCTCGCGTTGCATCAGCCGCGGATAAATCTGACTGGAGGCGATGAAATCGAAATACGCTCCCACATACGCCATAATCTTTTCCCGTGAGGGCAAATCGCTGTCGAGAACCCTGAAGACGTTAGCCTTCATCCCGGAAAATGCATCGTCGAGCACCGCGCCATAAAGCGTTTCCTTGTCTTTGAAGTAGTAGTAAAGGAGCGCTTTGTTGACTCGCGCCTCGCGGGCAATCGCGTCGGTGCGCGCGCCGGCTATGCCATGTTCGGCAAACTCCTTCGCAGCGGCCCGCAGAATAGCGGCACGGCTCTCCTCGGGTTGGCCGCGAGTACCCATGCGGCGAGCGGCACGCCGACGAGGCAAGGCTCGATTCATAGTCTAATTAACCAGTTAGTTAGATTGTACAGGAAAGGGCGGCGATTCAGGAAGGGTTATTCCGCACCTTAGGTCGCCAGCTCGATCGCTATCATCGGCTGCAGCCTACTGCGACCCTTTCGAGAAAAGCTCCGCGTCAGCTAAGTGCCGGTTTTGACTTGGGACCCCGCTCCCGCACCCAATACCGCTGCAACTTGCGCTCCCTTGGGCGATCCCAGTCCGCTACACGCATCCCAGCCAGTGCCCGCCGAATAGGCGCCGTTGCTCCCTGATGTGATGTCGTTAAAGTCCTGCGCAGAGCCTGAGTTCTGGTACAGCGTCGGATTGATAAATCCCGCGGGCTTTCCCGCACTCTGATTGATAAGCGCAATTAACGCGGCCCAGAGCGGCGCGACGGCGCTCGTGCCGCCAATCACCCCGGATTGTCCATCCACGAGAGTAACGTACCCGGTGCTCGGATCGGCATCTCCCGCCACGTCTGGAACTCCACGGCCAACGTGGCCACCAGGATTCGCCGACGGCGGAACACCAGCCGAACTCTGATAACTGGGAAGCGCAAAGACATCGCTGATGCCGCCTCCAGTCGCGCCTTCATTGTTTGCCAGTTCGTTCCACACTGTTTCGCTGGTAATCGTATTTCCCGAGGCCACTAAATCTGTGCCGCCGCAAGCCAGCACATTCGGGCTCGACGCCGGAAAGTCCACATGATTCAGGCCGTCGGTTACGCCGTCGGTCGAGCCATCGTCTCCCGCCGCCACGCAAACAGTCACTCCCATCGCGGCCGCAGCCTGGAATGCCGAATCCATCGACGTCATAGCCTGCTGCGTCCACGAAGATTCTGGGCCGCCCCAGCTGATGGAAATCACTGAGGGATTATTCGTGCTGTCGTGCGCCGCGGTGGTGATCGCATTCAGAAATCCAGCATCTGTGTTCTCCGCGAAATACGCGACAATTTTTGTCCCCGGCGCGATCGATCCGGATACTTCAATATCCAGCATCACCTCGCCGTCCGGACCGTTCGGATCCCCCGTTGGATTGTTACTGCCGTTGCCCACCGAAACTGCTGACACCTTCGGCGTCTTCGTGAGTTTGAGTTGATTCCAGTAATTGCTCAAATCCGTGGGATTAAATCCTCCGCCCAATTCAATCAGCGCAATGCATTCTCCTGATCCATCCAACCCAGTGGGGAAATCGATAAAGCGCTGCAACCTGAGGCGGCGTGTAGGACAGGTTTACAGCCGCGGCACGGGCTCCCGCACGCCCATGCCGCCTACGAAAATGCGGCTTGGCCTGAGGACGATTATCCAATCCGAAAACTCCTTCGACCACGTCGTGCAATTCCGCTGGCAGATGGATTGCCCCGGTGCGCCCGCGGTATGTGCCGCCAGGATGCTCATACTCTTTCAGGTCCACCCCGAACGCCTGGTTCATTGCCGCTACAGGTCCAGAGAGAATCACCGTCCGGCGAGCTGCGCTCTTCTCCTTCACCAGCAACTTGTGTGCACGGGCGAATGATTCCACGAGGGCGATGCTCTTCGGATCCGCGCCATGGCGTTGTTCGAATTCCTTGCGGCTCACGACGGAGGGCTGCTCCGTCGGTTTCACCGGCGAACGTGGTCGCAAACGAATCGTCACGTCAACGGTCTCGCTGGGATTCGCTGGACCTATCTCCCGCGCCCCTTGAAGAGGAGTGCGTTCACTACCGGCAACTGGCAAACGTTTGGTGGGAGTCGACATATATCTCCTTTGCTGGGGCCGAGTCGTGGGTCAAGAGCGGCGAACGGCGTTACCACAAGGATTCTCTGCGGAACTCCATCCAGGGAAAAGAGCCGAGCTCTGCCATCTCCAAGTCGGTGCCGGCCCGTTCAATGGCTGGAAAGTAGCAGCGCCCCGGCGGCGAGGCAAGCTGTTTTTTAGAGTTGTTACGAAATACGAACAAAATAAATTCGAACCCTTCAAACGGCAAACCGGCGCTTGATTCGGCTGCCATACTCTCGACATGCCCTCAGGTTAGGATGCCGCAAAAAATACGAGGTTGCCGCAAAGAGAATTCGTTATTCAAATTCGAGTACTACAATCTCCGGATTCGATCCCAGCCGCAGCGGCGGTCCCCATGTACCTGCTCCGCTTGAAGTGAAGACCTGCATCTTGCCGATGCGGCTCAGGCCGTATACAAATTGCCGATATATTCGCCGTGCCATCCAGCTCCACGGGATGAATTGGCCGAGATGCGTGTGTCCGGATAGTTGCAACGAAACGCCCGCAGCCTCCGCGATCTCCGGACGGTCGGGAGCATGGGTCAACAGGATGCTCGCGCGATCACGGTCCAACGAAACGCCGCGCAGCACCGACGCAAACTGTCCGTCCTGCACCGCATTCCGGTAAGGCACGCCAATAATCTGCAAACCGTCCACTTCCACTTTCTCGTTGCTGAGCACGCGCACTCCAGCCGCTGCGATCGCGCGCAGATATTTGCTGTCGTCGCCGAATTGCTCATGATTTCCCGCGACAAAATAAACTCCGTGCGGCGCGGTTAACTTATTCAAAGGCTCGGCCGCTCGGCCCGCGTCGATGGCGGTGCCGTCATACAGATCGCCGGCAATAAAAATTGCGTCCGGTTCTTCCCGCAAAATTTTCGCCACCATGCGCCGCAAAAAGTTCCCGTTGCGCACGTGGCCGAGATGCACATCGCTGATCAGCGCCGCTTTCCTTCCTCGCCATGCGGCGGGTAAATTCGCCAGCCGTACCGTGGCTCGTGTGATTCGCGTCCAGCCCGCGTTGAACACTCCGTAGATCCCCGCCGCCGCTGCGACAGCGAACAGCAATTCCGCCATTCGATGGAAGTTGACGTTCAGCCCCGTCAGCCGGGCGACTCCGAAAATAATCCAGGACGAGATCGCTGCAAAAAAAAGAAAAGTTAGTAGCCCCATCCAAACTGCAGCCGCCTTGTAAAACGTGCGGACAAAAACATTGGTATAGCGAAAGGCCAGCAGCGAAGCAGCGACAAAGCTCACCGATAAAAGCCCGAGAACCAGGGCGACAACCGATCTGTGGGTCTCGGATCCTGCGATCGAAAATTCCCATGTTTCATAAAGAACAAGATGTACCAGGAAGAGCACAGCCTGGAGAACTACGATGAAACCGACGAAGCGTCTACCCATGCGCATGCTGCATTAGATTCCCCAACCCCCCATTCGGATTGTTTTGGGAGCGTTATTTGCGAATATTAAGCGGAAGCGCATGACGCCCCTCAAGCTCCGCGGCCGAAAAAGTCTCGAAATCCACAGCTGCTTCCGTTCCCCAGCGGCGATAATTACATCCGTAACCCCGGTAATCTGGAATCGCTTGCAGAAACAATTACGCTGCGCCAGGGTTAAGACAAACTAAGAATATGGGGAGCCTTGCCATGCGAGACCGAATTGCTATCTTGATCGTTCTCTTCTTCGTGAACGCTGTTACATGGGGCCAGCAGCAATCCTCTGCCGGGAGCGCCCAGTCAGGCGCATCGCAGAACATGCCTGGCATGGATATGCCGGCGCACGACATGTCCAACATGAAAGACATGCCGATGGGCGCTGACAAAGATAGCGATAACAGCAAGGACGGCGAGGCCAGCATGCACGCCATGCATTCCATGGAAGGCCACATGGACATGGGTCCGCACATGAAGATGACGGCGCTCCGTCCCGCTAGGCCCGGCGATGCCGAGCGCGCGCAGATGGTCGTCGACGCCGCGCGCAAAGCTTCAAGCAAATATCTCGACTATCACGTAGCACTGGCCGACGGCTTCAGAATTTTCCATCCTGAAATTCCGCAGAAGATGTACCACTTTACCAACTACCAGTATGCATTCGAAGCGGCTTTCAGTTTCAATCCCGAGCATCCAACGTCGCTGCTTTACGAAAAGCATGGCGACGACTACAAACTGATCGGCGTAATGTATACCGCGCCCAAGCGCTTTGGCGAAGATCAACTCGACCAGCGCGTTCCGTTGAGTGTCGCGCAATGGCACGAGCACGTGAATTTTTGCGCCGCGCCCGCAGGACGAAAGTTTGAATCGCTCATGCCGCATCCGCAATTTGGTTTGCGGGGATCGATCACCACGCAGGAGGCTTGTGATGCCGCCGGCGGAACATTTCATCCCGTCGTCTTCAACTGGATGGTTCACGTCTACCCCTTCGAAAAAGACCCAGCCAGCATTTGGTCGGTCGACCGCCAGCATGGCGACGCGGATTAGCTTAACGATGTAGAGTCCAGCGCTCTGCTAATTCCTGAGGAAGTGCGGCCCTTCAATCCCGCGAGCGATCTTGCGTTTTAGAACTGAGCCTTGCAGTTTTTTGCGGATACACAAGCTACGGTCTTTCCACCTCCGCCAGACAGAACACTACATCCGTGTTCGATCCCAAGAATGAATTTCACTTCGCTTTTTTGCTACCGGAAGTGCGCTCACTTCGTCTGTAGAGGGGTAATCGAAAGTTGCCAGAAACATCAAACCGCAGGGAACTTTCGGCAAAGCATCTGCGTAGTAGTGAAGTATGCAGCCGGCGAAAGAAGCTGGCAGAGATTTTTTAAGGTGGGATTTTGCGGGGTTAGGGATTCTTTCACTTTCGGTTTGGCGGCCCAGGTGAGAGAACCCCTATGCACAGCGCGGCAGGCCTTGCGGCTTGTCTGCTGAACCCCAACCGATGCATTGTAGGCGATTTTTGCGACAAAACACCAATGTTTTCTCGCGCAAGTCGTGAACCGGGCCGCCCCAACCGTTCTCCGACGAAACTCGGAGAAGAAAAAGGAGCAGTCATGAAGTTCGCGACAGTTTCAAAAAGTATGGTTCTCGGATTGGCATTTCTGTTGGCATCGAGCGCATTCGCCGCAACCAAAGGCAGCCTGGAACTCCTCGACCCCGTTACCGTGAATGGAACAACTTTGAAGCCGGGTGACTATAAAGTCCAGTGGGAGGGGAGCGGCCCGAACGTGGAACTCAGCATTTTGCGCGGCAAGAACGTAATGGCAAAAGTTCCCGCTCGCGTGGTTGAGTTGCAAACGCCCGCTGCGAACGACGCCGCTGTGACGCGCGTCGATGGCGGACAAAAAACCCTCGCTGGCGTCCGTTTTGCCGGAAAGAAAACTGGGCTGGATATCAGCGAAGCGACCACCAATATGCAGAGCAGTGGCTCCAGTCAATAACTTCGGTTCGGGAAACAAAACGGGAGCGCATCACGCTCCCGTTTTTTATTCTTCCAAGAAGCTTGATGTGGGCACAGCCGCTTCGGCTGTCCCGCCGAACGCAGCGAGGCGATGGTGCCTACGTCCCGTTGAGAAAGAAAAAGGGAGCGGCTCTCGCGCTCCCCGGCAGAACTAAAAATGAGAACAACAACTCCTCAATATTTCGGCACCTTCGGATCCACTCTCTCCGCCCAGGCATTGATCCCGCCCGCGAGATTGTGCACCTTGGTGAATCCCGATTGCTGCAGGAACGCGACCGCCTTCGCGCTGCGTCCGCCCATTTTGCAATGCACGACGATTTCGCGGCTCGAATCGAGCTCATTTACCCGCTTGGGCAAGTCGTTCAGCGGAATCAGATGGCCGCCGATGTTGCAGATCTGATATTCGTGCGGCTCGCGCACATCGAGCACAAACAAATCATCTTTCGCATCCAGCCGACGCTTTAACTCTTCCACTTGAATTTCCGGAACTCCATTCGACACCGGTTTTTCCTCCCCGCGAATTCCGCAAAACTCGTTGTAGTCTATCAGCTTCGTCACCGTAGGATGCGTGCCGCATACCGGGCAATCCGGATTCTTGCGCAGTTTCAGTTCGCGGAACTTCATGCCCAGCGCGTCGATCAGCAGCAGTCGACCGATGAGTGGATCGCCCACTCCCAGAATTAATTTGATCACTTCAGTCGCCTGCATCACGCCCACCAGCCCCGGCAGAATGCCCAGCACTCCGCCTTCCGCGCAGGAAGGCACCAGCCCCGGCGGAGGCGGTTCGGGATAAAGGCAGCGATAGCACGGTCCATCTTCGGTGGCAAATACGCTGGCCTGCCCTTCGAACCTGAAAATCGATCCGTAGACATTCGGCTTGCCCGTGAGGACGCATGCGTCGTTTACCAGGTAGCGCGTGGGAAAGTTGTCCGTGCCGTCGGCGATAATGTCGAAGTCGCGGAAAATTTCCAGCGCATTCTCGCTGCTCAGCCGCGTATCGAATTTGCGCAGATTCAAAAATGGATTGATCCCGGTCAATTTGTCCGCCGCAGAATCCAATTTTTTCCGGCCTACGTCAGCCGTCGAATGGATAATCTGCCGCTGCAGGTTGGTGTAATCGACTACATCAAAATCGACGAGGCCCAGCGTCCCCACGCCAGCAGCTGCCAAGTACAACGCCAGCGGCGATCCCAGTCCACCCGTGCCAATGCACAACACGCGTGCCGCCTTCAGCTTCTGCTGCCCCTCCATGCCGACTTCAGGCATGATCAAATGCCGCGAGTAGCGCAGGATTTCGTCCTTGTTGAGCGTCACTGGAATTTCGGTGGTGATTGTGGCCATAGAATCCTCGATTGAAATTTGGAACCGCGCTCCGTCAGAATTAGGGCGCTAACAACAGGCAGGACACATACAACAGCGGTTTGTCGCGGCAGGGTTCAAATCTTTATTCCCGACTCTGCAATACGCTGAATCTCGCTATCACGCGACGCCTCCAGCGATGGAAGGCACAATCGAAATGTTATCACCTTCCTTTACCGCAGTGGCTTCTTTCTGCAGGTAGCGGATGTCTTCGTCATTGACATACAGATTAACGAACGCCCGCAGCTTGCCGTCCTCGGTATACAGATGCCGCCGCAGCTCCGGATGCTGCGCCAGCAGCGAGTTCAGAGCCTCGCCCACAGTCGCTGCCTGTACCTCCACCGTGGATTGTTTTCCAACATACTGTCGCAAAGGGGTAGGAATATGAATCTTGCTCATAGGTCTAGCATAGAAGATGCGGCAGCAAAGCGCCAAGATTCAACCCCCGCCACGGATTGTTCCTGCAATACATGCCTGTGTGGGACACTGGCCTTAATGTGGGGACAGCCGCCCTCGGCTGTCCATCGCCCGCAGGGCGACTTTTTCGCTGCTAACATGAACCTGTGCCGCCGCTTCTTGACATCCGCCATCTCAACATAGAGTTTCCCACCGCCCAGCAGGGGGTTGAACAGTCTGCGATTTCTGCTCCCAAACAAAACCTCCGCGCCGTCCGTGAACTCAACTTCTCCATCGCTCCCGGCGAAGTGCTCGGCCTGGTCGGCGAATCCGGTTCCGGAAAATCCATCACCTCTCTCGCGATCATGCGTCTTCTTCCGCCCCAGGCTCTTGTCACTGGCGAGATACTTTTCGGCGAAAACGGCTCATCTCGTAATCTCGCCACTCTTCCCGACGACTCGATGCGCCAACTCCGCGGCTCGCGCATCGCCATGATTTTTCAGGAACCCATGACGGCTCTCAATCCTGTCATGCGGGTCGGCGACCAGATCGCCGAAGCCGTCCTGGCCCATGGCAATCGCTCGAAAAACGACGCTCACGAACTTGCCGTCCAGGCCATGAATGAGGTCGCCATCCCCGAGCCTGAGCGCCGCGCCCGCGACTATCCTCATCAGCTTTCCGGCGGAATGCGCCAGCGCGTCATGATCGCTATGGCCATTGTGAACCGTCCACAACTGCTGATCGCCGATGAGCCGACCACCGCACTTGACGTGACCATCCAGGCGCAGATTCTCGATCTGCTGGCCAACCTGCGCTCCCGGTTCGGGCTGGCCATGCTCTTCATCTCGCACGATCTCGCCGTCGTCTCGCAAGTGGCTGACAGCGTTGCTGTGATGTATGCCGGAAGCGTGGTCGAGCTTGGACGGAAGCATGAAATCTTTAATGCCCCCGCGCATCCTTATACGCGCGGCCTTCTGGCAGCCGTGCCAGACTTGAGAACCGAACGCGGGCATCCCCTGGGAACCATCGAAGGCATGGTGCCGCCGCTGCATGCCATGCCGCCCGGCTGCGCCTTTGAGCCGCGTTGCGAATTCCGTATCCCGGAATGCGCACGCACTTTCCCTCCTCTGGTTCAAGTTGCGCCGCAGCATTGGGCACGCTGTCCGGTAGTCAATCCAAAATAGCGATGGCGGAACTCAATCCACCCATGTATCCTCTTTCGTCGCACTCGTTCTATAATCGCCGTCCGTCTGGTGTCTATTGCGCATACTGCTGCTGAGCGACATTCATGCCAACCTCGAGGCCCTGGAAGCCTGCATGGCCGCAGCTCCCGCCTATGACTTCGTGGCAAATCTGGGCGACGTCGTCGGCTATGGAGCCTCTCCCAACGAGGTCATCGATCGCTCGCGCGACCTGGGAAAGATTTTCGTCCGTGGCAATCACGACAAAGCGGCCACCGGTCTGCTTGAACTCGATGACTTCAATCCTCTGGCCGCCGCTGCCGCTCTTTGGACGCGCGACCAACTTACTCCAGAACACTACGACTGGTTGCACTCAATGCCGCAGGGTCCGCTGCCTCTGAAAGATTTTCCCGATGTTCAACTGGTTCACGGTTCACCCGGCGATGAAGATGCGTACGTGGTTTCAATCGGCGATGCTTTGGTCCCGCTCATCACGCTGGCTACGCCGATCACTTTCTTCGGACACACCCACCTGCAAGGTGGATTCTTCGCCAATGGCTCCAGCGCCGATGGCTTTCGTCCCGAATACCGCACCGTCGGCCAAGCCGAGTCAGTTTCGCTGCAACTGAAACCCTCCACCCGCTATATGATCAATCCCGGCTCGGTCGGCCAACCCCGCGACGGAGATTGGCGCGCCGCCTTCGCTCTATTCGATACGGACGCACAAGTCGTCCACTTCCATCGCACCCCGTACAATCTCAAATCCGCGCAAGATCGCATCTTCGCCGCCAACCTGCCGCCGCGCCTAGCCACGCGCTTGGCCGCCGGCCGCTAACCGCGCACGGGCTCCGTACGCATAAACGTTCGCAGGCTCTACCCTGTGTTCCCCAGTGTCCCCTGTGTTTAGGATTTTGGAAAATCGATCCGCCAGGTCTTAGGCAAGTGCTCCCCGTTGTAAACTCGTTTTCATGCGTGATACCCGCACCGCCGGAACAAAGTCTCTCTTTCCGCCCCGTGAAAGCAACTCCCGCGAAAATCCCCCTGAGCATCACCTCATCGCCCACATCGACGGTGGTGCCCGCGGCAATCCTGGACCAGCCGGCTACGGCGTTGTCATTCAGGATCAGTCCGGAAGCAAAGTCGCGCAACTCAGCGAATATCTCGGCCACCAGACAAATAACTTCGCCGAGTATCAAGGACTCATCGCCGCCCTCGAATACGCCCATCGAACACGGCGCGAAAGCCCTCAAAGTGATCAGCGATTCTGAGTTGATGGTTCGCCAAATCAAAGGCATCTACAAGGTAAAAAATGCAACGCTGCAGGATCTTCACAGCCGCGCCAAAGAATTGATCGCCAAACTTGATTGGTTCTCCATCAGCCACGCCCTCCGCGAACAGAACACCGAGGCTGACCGTCTGGCAAACGAAGCCATGGATAAAGGCATGGGACGAAGTGTGGCGCGGGCGCCCTCGCCCGCGAATGCATTAGGCGGCACGAATCCCGTTCAGGAATTCGAAGGCATCATCCGCAACGGCGCCGTGGAACTAACCAACGGCAAACTTCCGGACGGAACACGAGTCCAGGTGCGGGTCAGAAAGTAAAAGGTCAAAACTCATTCCGCCGCCGAGGTATGGTCGTGCACAATCTTCCATCCCTCGGGAAACTTGCGGAATACCAGCGTAAACAGCCCGTGCGGCGTCTTACCATCGGACATCGTCAAGTGCCATGATCCGCGTACGAAAGCCGCATCAGCGCCCAGCTTTTCGATGCGCAAACCAGAGAATTCGAGCTTCCCCATTTCGTGCCCGGGACTGGTGTACCTGGCACGATAACGGTCCATCGTCGCCTGCCAGCCGTCATGCTCTGTCGCTCCCGAAAAAAATGTCAGCTCTGCAGAATTCCAATAGCCCGCCATAAAACCTTCCAGGTCGTGCCGGTTCCACGCTTCCTGCTGCTTGCGCAACACGTGCTCGACTTCGGCATTTGCGCTGCCGTTTCCATCGGGCGTCACCTGCCCTCTGGCCTCTGCCCTCAGCGCGACGAACATGATCGGGAAAAAGCAAAGGAAGAAATGAAAAAAGCGCATACCGCCTCCGCTCTGACGATGCAGAGCGCAACCAGTTTCGCACGCCGGGACAAATGAATGGGAGGATTTATGAAAACCGACGACGAAACCAGAAGAATTAAGCGCGACCCTTCTTGGCAGCAACCGCTTTTGCCGCTGCCCCTTTGCCTGCAACTTCCCAGGGACGCTTCGGACGATCCACCGGCGCCTTGTCGTCATCCTTAAGCCGGTCATAGTGGTAGGAATCGCTCACGGTGCCCAGAGATTCGTTGTAGAGGCTCGGCAGCCCCAGTCCAACTTTCAGTTCTTCCGCAAAGTTTTGCAGAGCTTTGAGATGTTCCGCCGTCGCCGGAACTTCCGCCTTCGAAGTCTTCAGAAACTGCTGGTAGCCGCGGTTGACCAGCTTCGAGATCTCGCTGCCGATCAGGTAGCCGGGATACGCGAAAATCTTCACGGCGTCATCGTCTGTCTTCTGGATCGCCGCCGACACGTTGTACTTCCTGAGGAACACACGTCCGTTCGTCCCCGGCGCTTCGGTTACATCGAAACCGTGATCGCGCAACCAGGCCAGCGCATCTTCGTAAGTCCGTGCTTCTATTGCTTTCGGCATTTTCTAGTTTCCAATCTTCTGTTTAGATGCAGTCTGTTCACAAAACAGGCATTGCTTATTTCCTGCTGCATCGGACTTGCAATCCGCATCATCTAACGACACCATACTACATAGCGTGTTTCGCGGGTTCTTGCATAATTACGATAGTCACGGGTAAATGGTTCGACGATGAGTCACAGTTCAACTAAATTGGCCGCCACATTCTCAGCTCACGACGCTCCGGAAGCCGCTCCTGCGCGCCCCGGCCAGACCCTGCTCGACCGCATCGGTAATACTCCGCTGCTCCGCTTTGATCGCTTCACCACGCATCTACCCGGCGTAACACTTCTGGGCAAGGCCGAATGGTACAACCCCGGCGGCTCCGTGAAAGACCGCGCCGCCGCAAACATCGTCGCCGAAGGCCGCCGCAGTGGAAAATTCACTCCAGGCAAAATTCTGCTCGATGCTACCAGCGGAAATACTGGCATCGCTTACGCCATGCTGGGGGCGGCTGAGAAATTCCCGGTCACACTGTGCATGCCCACCAATGTTTCTGCCGAGCGCAAAAAAATTCTACAGGCTTACGGCGCCAATATTCTCTACACCGATCCCGGCGAGGGCTCAGACGGCGCCATCCGTCTGGCTCGCGATCTTGCCGCAAAACATCCCGACTTATATTTCTACGCCGATCAATATTCGAACGACGCTAATTGGCAGGCCCACTATCACGGCACGGCCAACGAAATCTGGCAGCAGACTGAAGGACGCATTACGCACTTCGTCGCCATGCTGGGAACCAGCGGCACTTTCATGGGCGCAACTCGCCGCCTAAAGGAACTGAATCCCAGAATCCGCTGCGTCTCGCTTCAGCCCGATTCCTCCTTTCACGGCATCGAAGGCGCCAAACACATGGCCAGCGCCATTGTCCCGAAGATTTACGATCCTAACCTCGCAGATGACAATCTCGAAATTGCCACCGAAGACGCCTACGCTATGGCCCGCCGCCTCGCTCGCGATTGCGGATTGCTCGTAGGAATTTCCGCCGCAGCCGGCGTGGCCGGATGCCTGGAAATCTCCGAGCGACTGCAACTGAGAAGAGAGCAAGAGGCAGTGATCGTTACCATCCTTTGCGATTCCGGTGACAAGTATTTGAGTGAGAGATTCTGGACGGAGGGATGAAATTGCTGATTGTTGATTGTTGATTGCTGATTAAAACCTTCACTGGGTCGACAAAGAGTTTTCAATCAACAATCAGAAATCATTAATCAACAATTCCACAAATGCTGAAGCTCTCCAAAAAAGACTACGCCGCCCTCCGCCGTCACGGCGAAGAAACCTACCCGCACGAATGCTGTGGCGTGCTGCTCGGCCAGATGGACGATGACTCCGTCCGAACCGTAACTACGATCGCCCGTTGCGGCAATACTCGAACCGATTCGCCGCAGAACCGGTATAACATCGATCCTCGCGAACTGGTGCATATCCAGCGTGAAGGCCGCGAACGCGGTGAGGACATCGTCGGTTTCTACCACTCGCATCCCGATCATCCCGCCCAATGGTCGCCAACCGATTTCGCCGAAGCCCACTGGATCGGTTGCTCCTACGTGATTACCAGCGTGGAGAAGGGAAAGGCAGAAGTCACCAACTCATTTGAACTAACAGGCTCCAGCGAAGCCGACAAGCAGCTCGTCAACGAAAAGATAGAAATAATCTAGCCTGATCCGGCCACGTCCGGTACATGTGGGGACAGCCGCCCTCGGCTGTCCAGTCGAACAGGTTCGGCCGAGTTCAGCGTCAGTCTAGTCCGAAGCCGTGTCGCTGCCCACGAGCAAACCCCTTGCTGGACGCTATTTTCCAATGTTTTTCACAACGCTGCCTAGTCCCCTTGCAAGACAAGCTGACGCCACTTCAACCGTCCAAATTGGGGAAACAGCCTTTGGGCGCGCCTTCTGCGCGAACTTGCTCGAGCCACTGCACTAATTTCGGTCATCCTCCTGTGGACACCCCGCACTCGCCTGAAAATGCGCGAGTTACATGCGTGACATTTTCGTTGACTCTAAAACTAGAAAGCGTAAAAACATAATCGTTCTTTGACAGCTTCTAAAGTTTTTCCAGTTGGTGCGGCGTCCGGGACTCAAGCGCAGTCACCCTCTCATGAAAATGACGAGGGAGGGCAAGCAAGGGTCTATAGCAAAGCGCTGGTTGAGGAGAACAAGAAGAAACGTCGAAGGCAGGATAGAGTTCCGAGGCGTTGGGTAGGTTTTTCCGGTTGGCGGTAAGCCCGGAGCCCGAGCGAAGATCGCGCGGTGGCACCCCGCAAGGGAAGCTTCGTAGCAGGTCAAGCAAGGGTCTAACGCGAGCTACTGGCCGAGACGAATGGACCCAACATCACCTCGGAACTCTTATTTTTTGCAGCAGAGTCTTTCAGTCACACTCTTTCCACCGAATCCTCTTGCCGTTTGACTTTCCCTTCCCGCATCTGCGTTAATCAGCAGATATCTTATGCGAGAAGTCATCTCCACCAAAGACGCTCCGCAAGCCATTGGTCCTTATTCGCAAGCCATCAAAGCCAATGGCTTCATATACACCTCCGGCCAGATTGCTATCGATCCGGCCACGCAACAAATCGTGGCAGGAGATGTCGCCGAACAGACGGAGCGCGTGTTGCGCAATCTTTCCGAGATTCTGGAAGCTGCCGGCAGTGGTCTCGGCAAGGTGGTTCGATCTACTGTATTTCTCAAGAACATGAATGACTTCGCTGCCATGAACCAGGTTTACGGGAAATATTTCAGTTCGGCTCCGCCCGCGCGTTCTACTGTCGAAGTGGCGCGCCTGCCGAAAGATGTCCTGGTGGAAATCGACGTAATCGCGCTGGGATAAGAATCCAAACGGAGGGCGCAGAACTGCAAAGCGACGGAAAATCTTTATTCACTCAGCACCCTCTACCTAATTAAGATGAGTGTGAAGGAGCTAGAATGACAAAGTACGTTGCGGCCGTCTTCGTTGTCTTCGCAATGACGGCGGTGTTTGTTTACGCGCAGAGCGCGGCCCGAAAGTCCACTGCCCCAAACACTAACGCCCCCACCAAAGTGACCGGACCCGGAGTGACAACTTCTTCTGGATTGGTCTACTGGGATATTCGCGTGGGCAATGGCGAAGTCGCCAAAGAAGGCAACCGCGTGCGCGTGCACTATACCGGCTGGCTCACCAACGGCAAGAAGTTCGACAGTTCCGTCGATGCCGGCAAACCTTTCGATTTCACTATCGGCAACGGTGAGGTGATCAAAGGATGGGAAGAGGGAGTTGCAGGCATGCGGGTCGGCGGCAAACGCCAGTTGCGCATCCCGCCCGATCTCGCTTACGGCGCGGACGGAACGCCGGACGGATCAATCCCTCCGAACGCCACCCTCATTTTCGACGTGCAGCTATTAGGAGTGCAGTAAGAGAATTTACCGCCGCATACGCAAAGGGCGCCAGAAACGCTAAGACGGAAACTAAGAATCCTTAACCAGCTTGGCGAGCTTTGCGTTCTCGGCGGTAATTTATTTCTACGCTTTGACCACTTTGCCGCTGCGAATGCATGCTGTGCACACTCGCATACGCTTCGTGGTCGCGCCAACGCGAGCGTGCACCGGACGCAGATTTACATTCCAGCGTCGTTTGGTGACGTTGTGGGCGTGGCTGATTCGATTTCCCGATTGCGGCTTCTTGCCGCAGATTTCACACTGTTGTGCCATGACGGCTGTACATCCTTTCAAATGCTTCGAGCGAAGCCTCTATTCTACCGGATTCCCGCCCTTCCCGACAATTCGCCTGTAGGCCGCCCAATAGGTAAACTATACGTCGTCCGCTTCGCTTCGAAGCAGAAGCAAAAGGAGAAAGGTTTATGTTGAATCGTGGCAGCTCTACCCTGGTGGAAAGCGCGCTGGTTCTAGCCTTGATGGGAATTCTGGCGGGCGCCATCGGAGGCCTCGCCGTCGGAGTGGCAACCAGTCCCAAAGCTTCTTCCCCGTCTACCGCCACTCACTAACGGAGATCGCTGGCTCCCCCCGACGATTCCTCCTATGCGATACTGAAATTCATGCAGTCCCCGCTTCAGTCGCCCACCGCGTCCACAGATCCCAGGTCGGTGAAGGTAAATCTCACTACTGGTACTGGAGTGGATATTGAGTGGAAAGATGGTCACGTTTCACACTACGGATTCGTTTATCTCCGCGACGCCTGCCCCTGCGCCATGTGCAACGAAGAGCGAGACAAATCCCACCGCAAGCCCGGCGAGCCGGCCAAGCTGGCTCCCGGCATGCTGCCCATGTTCAAAGCTGCGGCCAAACCGCTTTCCGCGGAAGCGATCGGGAAATACGCCATCCGGTTCGCATGGAACGACGACCATGACCTCGGCATTTATTCCTGGCGCTACCTGCGCGAAGTCTGCCCATGTCAGGAATGCAGCCAACTAGCTACTGCGGAAGCGCGGCATTGAGTGTAGGCGATTCAGTTCTGGCCAAACCTGTCTGGCCGAACGTGACCTGAAAAGTTCAACACCTCTGAGAATGCAAGAAGGTAAATTCAGCAAGACCGCTCATCGCGTGGCAATTCGCCGCGCGGCGCACCAGCTATTGGACAATCCAAAAGTTCTTGACGACCCTCTCGCCCTGCGGATCATCGGTTCCGAAGCCGCAAACGATCTCCGTTCCAACCCCAAAGAGCACCACGCCTTCTCCCGCGCCTTCCGCGCGTTCATGGCGGCGCGCAGCCGCTATGCCGAAGACGAACTCGCCCGTGCGGTCGCAAACGGTGTACGTCAATACGTTGTTCTCGGGGCCGGGCTCGACACTTTCGCCTATCGCAATCCCCATCCCGGCCTGCATGTGTTCGAAGTCGACCATCCCTCAACCCAAACCTGGAAGCGCGAGCAGTTGCTGGCAGCGGATATAAAGATTCCCCCATCACTTACCTTCGTCCCCATCGATTTTGAGAAACAAAAACTCGCGGATGGCCTGGAAAACTCCGGACTCAATGTCAACTCTGCCGCATTCTTTTCCTGGCTCGGAGTAACCCCATACCTTACTCGTGAAGCTTTCATCAGCACGCTGAGTTTTATCGCCAGCATGCCCGCTGGCAGCGGCGTGGTCTTCGATTTCGCAGTCGACCCCACGCTGCTGAACCCCGGGCAAAGAGAAGCTCTCGATGCGCTCTCGAAACGTGTAGCCGCAGCCGGAGAGCCTTTCCAGCTGTTCTTCAATCCCAGAAACTTGCAGGACGAATTGACGGCCATGGGATTCCGCCGCACAGAATTCCTGCAAGGCAAGGATCTCAACGCCCGCTATTTTAACGAGCGCACCGATGGGCTGCTAGTCCGCGGCAGCATCGGACATCTGATGGCAGCGTGGGTATAAGGTCATGCAGCACTAAACCTCAGCAGCCTCTCCAGAAACTGCTGAGGTCCCTTGCCGTAAGGCAATTATTTCTTTGGCGCAAACCAATCGGCGAAAGCCTTCGCCTTCGGAGTTCCCACTCCAGTCACATCGTCCCATCCAACTCCAACTTTCAGATAATAGTTTTGGCCGAACGAGACGGTGAGCGCCGTATTTTCCGCAGCCGGATCGTCCCAGATCGCGCTGTAGAAATTTCCGAACAAAGGCTGGAAGACTGCCAGCGTATCGGAAGGATTGTAGCTATGAGTTACCGTGCTCGAATCCTGAATGACCGCAGTCACATCGTGCCCGGGTAGGTACGGCAGAACATCGGTGATTGTCGACGACGGCATGGAATACAGATAAGGCGCTGCCTGGCCAAGCGCGGTTCCCGCCTCCTGATTGGCAATGGCCCACAGGGCCGAGAACATCGGCGTGGACAAGCTGGTTCCACCCACCGCAAACCAAATCTGCTCGGGAATCTGTGTCGGTTCGCTGATCAAGACCACGCCCCCGGTAAAGGGATCAGCCAGCCACGAAACGTCCGGCACCTGGCGGTACTTTCCCGGCACTCCCGTTTGAAAAGACGGCTTCGCGAAGTATGCGCTGGGTCCGCCCCCAGCCCCACCATCAAAGCCGTAGAAGTTAAGCGGACGCGGAGGATCGTAAATCACTCCTCCATTGATCAAGACGGACACCTGGCTCTCCCACCCGGTTTGAAAGGCAATCGAGTTATCGGAATTCAGGGCGAGGGTCACTCCACCCACACCGGTTGCGTAGGGAAGATCGGCTGGCACGCTGACCGTTGGCGGAAGATGGTCGGTCAAGTAGGTGGCGCTGTCGCCGGAAGCGAAGTTCGTAGCAATACCCGAAACGGCAGCAATCTCCGAGATAAGATTTTCTTTGTCCAGTTCGGCCTGCGAGACAAAGAATTCTGGCGAGCCGTAGCTGCCCGAGATCACATTGCCCAGATCATAGTTCACGGCATAGAAAATCGCTTCATCTACGTCCTCGAAATCCGCCGTCGGCGGCACCACCAGATCGATCTTTGCGCCGGGAGCGATGGCATGGCTCCATTCCACATCGAGGTTGATCTCCATATCGACGCCGGAACAAGCTGTCGGTCCGCCCACGTTCAGGATATTAAAATTTGCTGCCGTCAGCGCCGGCAACCCAAACCGTTCTGAGAATACGTTGGCATCTTGCCGGATGGTCGGCGAGCCGCACCAGTCGATGATGACAATGGTTTGTCCCGCGCCGTTGTAACCCTCCGCATACAAGCCGTTGAGGTTGTAGGCGCCATACACGTTTGAAGGTGAGTAGCCGCATCCGGGGCTGGGCGAGTAGTAGCCATTGCCCTTATACGTCGCTTTCGGATAGCTTCCGTAGGTTGTATGGTTCTCCGTTGTCAGTCCAGTAAAGCAAACCGACTGGAAAAAAGTGGCGTCAGCCGCGGATGCCGCGCGGCCAAGACTTCCCGGACTCAACGGAGAAGTCGAGGATAGGCTGGCTGGCCGCAGATCCAGCGGATGATCAAACGCTCCACTGTCGAGCCCGGAAACAGCTTGCACCAGCGCCGCGGCCGGGCCGGTAACATATGGATTGCTGGCGTTCGCCACCAGCACTTTGTTACCTACCTGATAATTGTTCAGTTGCACGTGAAAAGCGCTTTCGACTTCGGCAACCGTGCCTTGTGCCCGAACATAAAAATTGTTGGGACCGATGCGGACGACCTTCAGGTTATTCGACTCGAAAAACTCCTGCACCGTTTTGGCCTCTGCCGCCGTGGGCGCAAACCGGGCGGCGATGTCGGAACTCTTCAGCCAGTGGCGATAGCTCGACGACTTGGGGTTATAAAGATCGACGGCCAGTGCATCCAGCGCAGCCCGATTGTGCGGGTTTAACCAGATGCTCACCTCAATGGTCTGAGACGGATTTGCCGTGCCCAGGTTTTTGGCCGAAGCAACATACGCGGGCGTGTTGTTGAGAATGAATTGACCATCAGCCGCACGCACTGGAACAACGATCGTCGTCAGCATCGCAGTCAAAAGAGCAACAAGGCATAGCGAGCGGAGCGGTAGGCCAACGAGGTCGGATGGCTGCAAAGGAACGGCCTTCTTATCTTCCATCAATCTTTCTCCTTAAAGAGAACGTATTTGGAAACCGGCTGCGAACCGGCTCAAGTCACTGAGGTTGATGTGAACGAATCAGGAGCAGCAATAAAATGTTCCAAAATAATACAGCAGAAAAAGCTCGCTGCCAGCCAACTTTCACCTGCGCTGCAGAAAATTTCTTTGTGGATTGGAAATGGTGGCGTGAAGACGCGCTCATCACGTATCGCATCGCCTACCTGATCGAGTCATGCGAGTGATGCCGAATCCACTGACGACCTGTCAGTCCGCGGCAGCCGTGGGAAATCTGAAGGCTGCGTGGGGGTGAGGAAATGCTACGCCGAAAAGGCGAAGGCCCCGATTCCTCGGGGCCAATCAAATTTGGGCGTCTACAGCACCCTGCGACAATTTCAGTATAGATCGCCCAAAGCCACAGTCAAGTTACTTTTGTAGGGAAGCTGTCCCTGCTTCGCTCCCCACAGAACCCGCGCCCCGAAACCGGAGCGTGGACCCGACGGGATTCGAACCCGCATCTGCCACCGTCGCAGGGTGCTGTGTTGCCGTTACACTACGGGCCCGCCTAACACTTTACCCGCGATTCGTCCGGAGGATCACGGTTCCAGGGCATATATGAGTTGATGGCGTTCCAAAAAGGGATTTACTACGCAGGTCAGCAGCCTGAGCGAGTCGGGGATCCGTCAGCACCGGCTCCGCTTCACTGGCCATATTCTCCCACCAGGCTTGGACCGGTGCATCTTCTTTTGCCGTTTCCCCTGTAAAATTAGATCATCAGCTCCGGAGCCACTCCCGCATTGTCATTTCTCGATCAGCTCAACCCGCAGCAGCGCGAGGCCGTCGAAACCACCGAAGGCCCAGTGCTGATCCTCGCCGGCGCGGGCAGCGGCAAAACGCGCGTCATCACCTACCGCATCGCCTACCTGATCGAGCACAAGGGAGTGATGCCGGAATCCATCCTGGCGATGACCTTCACCAACAAAGCCGCCGCCGAAATGGGCGAACGCGTCGAAAAACTGGTCGGTGGATTAAGCATCGCGAAGCCAGTCATCTCAACCTTCCATTCCTTCTGCGTGCGTGTTCTGCGCCGCGACATCGACGCCTTGCAGATTCCTTCCGCGACTCCCGGTCAGCCACCAATCGGCCATACGAAAAAATTTGTCATCTACGACGAGAGCGATATGCAGTCGGTGGTCAAAGGAATCATGAAACGCCTCGGCCTCGACGATAAGCAACTCACGCCGCGCACCGTCCTCTCGCGGATTTCCTGGGCAAAGAATCATATGCTCGATCCCCAGGAACTCTACTTGCAATCGGCTGATCCCAAGACGGAAAAAATCGCGCACCTATTCGAGGAATATCGCAAGGAGCTCCGCAAAGCGAACGCCCTCGACTTCGACGACCTCTTGCTCGAAGCCACGCGCCTGTTAAAAACCTCTGCCCGGGTGCGCGAATATTACAACCGGCGTTTCCAGTATTTGCTGATCGATGAATATCAGGACACCAACCGCCCGCAATACGAACTCATGCGCATGTTGGCCGGCGAGCGCCACAACGTCTGCGCCGTCGGCGATGAAGACCAGTCGATTTATTCCTGGCGCGGCGCCGACATCCGCAACATTCTCGAGTTCGAAAAAGATTTTCCTGAAGCCAAAATAATCCGCCTCGAACAGAATTACCGCTCCACGCAAAACATTCTGCAGGCGGCGTCCTCCGTGGTCGCGAACAACATCCGGCGCAAGGGCAAGAATCTTTGGACCTCACGCCAGGGCGGCGCCAAGATCGGCTATTACGAAGCTCCCGACGGCGAAAATGAAGCTCTTTTCGCCGCCGATCACGTTGCGAAATATCTACGCGAGGCCGCCCAGCGTGGCGAAACCCCGCGCGCTGCCGTGCTCTACCGCACCAATTCGCAATCGCGTCTCTTTGAAGAAGCCATGCGCCGTTACGGCCTCAAATATAAAGTGGTCGGTGGATTCTCTTTCTACGAGCGCTCCGAGATCAAAGACATGATCTCGTATCTCAAAGTCATTCAAAATCCGGATGACTCGATCTCGCTCCTGCGCGTGATCAACACACCCACGCGCGGTATCGGCAAAAGCACCATCGACACGATCGAGCGTCTGGCTCTCGAAACTGGTTTGTCACTCTGGGGCGCACTCGCCGAAGCCATCCGCCGCCAATTGCTCCCGCAGCGGGCCTTGTCAGCTCTGAAAAACTTCCGGCAAGTTGATCCTGGACGCGCAAGCAATGTTGGCAGGAACGTTTGTCGAGCATCTCGAAGAAAGTGTGCGATTGACGTGAATCGCCAGAGCCAGTGTAGGGACATTTCACTCGCCGCCGAAGCCGAAGCAGAGCCACCCGCAGAGGACGACGCAGCCGCCTTCGATCCCAACGAATTCGAAAACACCGCGTTCGACTTCGGTGGCGCCTACGTTGGCGACGAAACCGACAGTAGCGCCGGCGTCCCGCCGCCACAGCTCGAAGATCAATCCAACAGCCTGCCGACGGCGCCGTCGCTTACGTCCGCCGATACCGTTTCCTGTTCCCACCGTCAGCACCGCCGACATCCTGAAATTCCTGATCGATCGCACCGGATACATTCGCCTTCTCGAAGCTGAAGACACACCCGAAGCGTTCTCCCGCATCGAAAACCTGCGCGAACTGGTCAATGCCGCCATGGACTCGCGCGATCGCGGCGAATCGCTCGATGAGTTCCTCGACCATGCCGCCCTCATCAGTGACGCCGACGACTACGACGAGCGCGCGCAAATCACACTCATGAGCCTGCACGCCGCCAAGGGTCTGGAATTTCCGCTCGTTTTCCTTAGCGGCCTCGAAGAAGGACTGTTCCCACACTCCCGCACCATGCTCCAGCCCGACGATGTTGAAGAAGAGCGCCGTCTCTGTTACGTCGGCATGACCCGCGCTATGGATCAACTCATCCTGACCCGCGCCGTCTACCGCCGCCGCTACGGCACCGATCTTCCCGAAGCCAGCGTCCCTTCGCGCTTTTTGGAAGAAGTGCCCGCTCCGTTGATCGAAGAGCTAGGCAGGCGACGCGGCTCTGCGTCAGGTTATGTGGGGACGGCCGCCCCCGGCCGTCCAGCGGGGCGAAGCTCCGCGGCACACGATGCAGCCGACACCCACTATTCCTACGAAGACGAAGACCAAAGCGCAGCCTGGCAAGCATCGCATGGGGACAGCCGCTCTCGGCCGTCCAGTGGGACGAAGCCCCGCAGCGCCACTACCGCTCCGGCCAAGCCCTACAACTCCATCGAGAACATCGCCGAGTTTTTCGCCAGCCGCGGCAAGAAGTTCACGGTTCCGAAAACAGTCGTCGAAGAGCCCACCGGAAAGCGCGGATTCCGTCCCGGCCAGAAAGTCCGCCATCCAAAATATGGGGAAGGAACGGTCTACCAGCGCGAAGGAGAAGGCGAAGAAGCTAAGATTACTGTACAATTTCCTCGCTTCGGCTTAAAAAAGCTGGTCGAGAGATACGCTCAGCTTGAGAGAGCGTAAGAGCAATTTAATTTCAATACGGATTCAAGAAAGCATTCATGGCAAATACAGCAAAACTCACAAAAGAAGAACGCAAGAAATCTAAACGCACCGCCCGCAAGAAAGCGAAAGCGGAGAAGCCGAAGAAGCCCCGCGATTACGCGCGCGGGTCGAAGAAACGGAAAGTGAAGAAGTTGGCTCGCGGCCAGTCGAAACGCTAAGACGGCCGGCTTAAGCAATCCGGGCATGGGTCGTCAACCGTCGATCGGCACCACGGTCCATGCCCGATTCCGCTCTGAGGAGACAACCGGCTCTTGTCACAATCACCCACGGAACCAGCCGCCACAGTTCGCACCTCCGACAATCAGCTTTTCTGCTGCAAGTCGATCGACAAGCTGATCGCGGAATCCGAGGTCCCAGGACAGCGGCTGCAAAAAACTCTCGGCCCCTGGTCGCTGACCGCTCTGGGCATCGGCGCAATTATCGGTTCAGGAATTTTCGTACTCACCGGAACCGCTGCCGCCGGAGAATATTTTCAGGCGCCGTCGATTCTCCACGCGCAGGTTCTCGACATCATCGTGAACTTCTTTCGTGGCGGCGGCATGGGCGCCGTGCTCATGCATGGTCGTCCGCCCGCCGGCCCCTCCATCGCCATTTCATTTTTCTTGGTCGCCATGGCATGCAGCTTCGCCGGACTTTGCTATGCCGAACTTGCTTCCATGATTCCTATCGCCGGCAGCGCCTACACCTACTCCTACGCTACGCTCGGCGAAATTTTTGCCTGGATCATCGGCTGGGATCTTATCCTCGAATACGTGGTCAGCAACGTGGTGGTCGCGATCGGCTTCTCCGCTTACACCAAAGCTCAACTGGAATCCTTTGGCATCCACTTGCCCGATCGATGGTCAACGCCTGTCTGGGAATCAGGACACTGGACAGGTTCCTACTTCAACTTCCCGGCCTTCCTCATCATTTTCATCCTCACCGTTCTCTTGGTCCGCGGTGTGCGCGAATCCGCCGAAGCCAACAACATCATGGTCGCCATCAAAATCGGTGCCATCCTTGTTTTCCTGGTCGTCGGCGGCGCGCTGGTCAATCCCGGCAACTGGCATCCCTTCGCGCCCTCCGGATTCGGCGGCATCGTCACCGGAGGCGCCATCGTGTTCTTCACCTACATCGGCTTCGATTCCGTCTCCACCGCCGCAGAAGAGGCGCGCAATCCGCAGAAGGATTTGCCCTTTGGCATCATCGCCTCACTCATCGTGTGTACCGTCCTTTACGTTGGAGTTTCTATCGTTCTCCTTGGCATGATGAAGTACACCACGTTCGTCACCGGCGAAGCCTCGGATGCTCCCGTCGCCTACGCATTAAAAGTACTCGGCGCCAGCCGCTGGTCGCGTTCCGTCATCGTGATCGGGGCGCTCACCGGCATGATCTCGTCACTGCTCGTCTTCCAGTACGGCCAGGCCCGCATCTGGTACGCCATGTCGCGCGACCGCCTTTTCCCCGCGCTGTTTTCCAAAGTGCACGCCAAGTTTAAAACCCCGCACTACTCCACCTGGATCGCGGGCTTCGCCGTCGGCATCCCTGCCGGAGTCTTCGCCATCAGCGACGCCGCCGATCTTTCGAACATCGGCACGCTCTTCGCCTTCGTTCTGGTTTCGCTCGGAGTAATCATCCTGCGCCGCACCCAACCCAATCGTCCGCGAATTTTCAAAGTGCCGTTCGTCCCCTGGTTCCCGCTGATCTCGATCATCCTCTGTGGCGGCCTCATGACCGGGCTCACCGTCATCACCTGGGTCCGCTTCGTAGTCTGGCTCGGCCTGGGGCTCCTCATCTACATCTTCTACAGCCGCCACCGCAGCGAGTTCGCGAAAAAGTAGTTCTCAGCCCGTACAAACCACATTGTCATCCTGAGCGAAGCAGACCGATGAGCGACAACGAGTCGGTCTGCGCAGTCGAAGGATCCCTTCCCCGAATCCGCCGCCTCAAGTCTGGAGCCCTTTCTACGTCTCTCTCTTCTCGCGCGCGTTCTCCGTGCCTCCGTGTCTCCGTGGTGAATCGCCTCGCAAATCTCTCCCCAAGAATCTACAATCAAGAAGTGATGTTCTTCAGCTCTCGACAGGCCGCCCAGCAGCTTCCTCCGCCAACTGCCTAAGGCGGAACTCCATCTTCACCTCGAAGGCGCAATCGAACCCGCCACACTTCTCGAACTTCGCCGGCGCCATGGCGACCTTGTTAATCAGGTCGAGATCGATCAACTGTACCTCTACAACGATTTCCCGGGCTTCTTGCTCGCCTTTAAGAACATCACCGAGCACGTCCGCACACCGGAAGATTACGAGATCATCACCTACCGTCTGATGCAGCGCCTCAAAGAAGAGAGTGTTCTGCACGCCGAGGTTTACATTTCGGTTGGAGTCTGCCTCTGGCGCAAACAGGATTTTGCCGCCATCTTCGAAGGCCTCGATCGCGGCCGCGCCCGCGGCGCGCGCGACTTCGGCATCTCGCTTGTCTGGATTTTCGACGCCGTCCGCCAGTTCGGCGCGGAAGCGGCGCAGAAGGTCTTCGAGCTGGCCGTTCGCTATCATGATCGCGAAGTTGTCGGCATCGGCATCGGCGGCGACGAATTGAAAGCTCCGCCCGAGCTTTTTCGTGATGCCTACGCCTGGGCTGCCGATCACGGCATGCGCCTCACCGCTCACGCCGGCGAGAATGGCCCGCCGGAATCCGTATGGGGAGCGCTCAATCTTCGTGCCGAACGCATCGGCCACGCGCTCACCGCCTTCCACGATCCAGATCTGGTCGAAGAGCTGGCCCAGCGCCAGGTTCCCGTGGAAATCTGCCTCACCAGCAACTTCCGCACCGGCCTTTGCCCGAATCTCAACGAGCATCCGGTAAAGAGCTATTTCGATCACGGCGTCATGATCACGCTCAACAGCGACGATCCCGCCATGTTCGGCACAACACTCGCCCGCGAATATCAACTCGCGCAGAATACTTTCGGATTCACCGACGAGCATCTGCGCGAACTCGCCCGCAACTCCTTCGAAGCATCGTTCCTACCCGCGGAGAAGAAGCTGGAATTCTTAGATCTTTTCGATGCCACTGCAGCAAGATGATCCTGGCCATGCAATTCCCTGCCCGATCAGGGGGAGGTAGCTGTGAAAAGTTTGAAAATCTCTCTGCTCGCTACCGTCGCCGCAACCGCAGCCTGGTTTCTTCATATTCCGCAAGCAATCTGGCCTGCCCATCCTTTGATCGCAGACTCCGTGCTAGCCTTTGTTGGCTGTGTTTTACTTCAGGTTGCATGGACAAATGCGAAAAAGGAACCTTCATGATGAACTCGAAATGCCTTCAAAAGCCCTGCCCGTGCGCCGTCAACTGAAACCTTAACCATGCTCCTTCACGTCGGGATCGTCGCCTGCAGCACCGAAGGAGCCGCGCTCTGCTACCGCACCATCTCGCTCGAAGGCGCAAAGATGCTCGGCCCTCACGATCATCCCGAAGTCTCGCTTCATTCGCATTCGCTGGCGAAATACATGCCGTGTATCCGCGCCAATGACTGGGCGGGCGTGGCCGAACTGATGCTCTCTTCCGCCGAGAAGCTCTCCCGTGCCGGCGCCGACTTTCTCATCTGTCCCGATAACACCATCCATCAGGCCTTCGACCTGGTCGAGCACCGTTCGCCGCGCCCCTGGCTGCACATTGCCAGAGAAGTCGCGAAAGAAGCGCAGCAGCGCCAATTCAAGCGCCTCGCCGTCCTCGGCACGAAGTATCTGATGGAAGGCCCGGTTTACCGCGACGCCCTGAAAGCCGCGGCCATCGAACACCGCACCCCTGGCCCCGAACAGCGCGAGCGCCTCAACCAGATCATCATGGACGAACTGGTCAACGCTCAGTTCCTGCCTCGCTCCCTCGCCTACTATGTGGAAGTGATCCGCGCGCTGAAAGACGAAGGTTGCGACGCGGTCGTCTTAGGCTGCACCGAAATTCCGCTGCTCGTCACGCCGGAATCCTCACCGCTACCAACACTCGATTCCACCCGCCTCCTTGCCAAAGCCGCAGTGCGCAAAGCGGTGGAAGCATAGAAGGATCGTGGAGCAGTGGCGCATATGTGGCGCGGGCGCCCCCGCCCGCGAACTCTAACCACGCAGATAATATATAAAACTCACTTGAATCCATGCTGAAATTCCGCCAACTCCCCGGTCTCTACACCATCGTCCGCATGGCCCCAAATACGCCCGTCCCCGACTGGGCTACGAAAGGTGGCAACTTCACCTCGATCACCCGCACCGCCGACGAACTTTCCATCGTCTGCCCGTTAACAAATCTTCCGGCGGACGCCGACTCCCAACTTCGCTGGATCTGCCTCAAGCTCGAAGGCCCGTTCCCCTTCTCGCAAACCGGAATCCTGCTCTCGTTCATCGAGCCACTGTCGAACAACGGTGTCCCCGTCTTCGCGATCTCGACCTTCGACACAGATTATGTACTCGTCCCAGAAGAATTCGCCGGACAAGCGCTGCAAGCGCTGAACAAAGCAGGACACGAGCTCATCGATCTCCAGCTCGAGTGATGGCATGGCTTGCCGAACTGACGCGTTCAATCCACACTCGTGCGGGCTCCGTTCAGCCCGTCAATTGCTCCGGACGCTGTCCTCGGGCCTGACATTAACGCCACATCCATGCTGTAATAAGAGTATCCAGCTCATGTCATCAGCTCTGACAACCGTACGCCGCCGCGCCAAGGCCCTCCACCGCAACCTGCGCGGAGCCGCCATGGCCGCGCGCGCTTTCGCCTCAACCGATCATCCGTTGCTGGCGCACATCATCCCTGTACGCCGCTGCAACCTGGCCTGCACTTATTGCAACGAGTTCGACGATTTCTCGAAGCCCGTCGACACGGATGAAATGTTTCGCCGCATCGATAAACTAGGCGCGCTGGGCACCGCCGTAGTCACAATTTCCGGCGGTGAGCCGCTGCTGCATCCCGAACTCGATGATGTCATCCGCCGCATTCGCGCGAACGGCATGATCGCCGGCCTCATCACAAACGGTTACTTGTTAGTCGCGGAACGAATCAAGCGCCTCAACCGTGCCGGTCTCGAGTGGCTGCAGATTTCTATCGACAACGTCAATCCCGACGAAGTCTCGAAGAAGAGCCTGAAAGTTCTCGACAAGAAACTGCAACTACTCGCCGAGCATGCCGATTTTCACGTGAACATAAATTCCGTGGTGGGCAGTGGCATTCATCATCCGCAGGACGCTCTCACCATCGGCAAGCGCGCGATTGAACTGGGATTCACTTCAACCATCGGTATCATTCACGATGGCAGCGGCCAACTGCAACCGCTCGGCGAAGAAGAACGCCGCATCTACGAGGAAATGAAATCCTGGGAAAAGAGCAGCTTCACCCGCATCAACGCCTTCCAGGACAATATCGCTCAAGGCCTACCTAACGAATGGCGTTGCCGCGCCGGTGCGCGCTATCTCTACATTTGCGAAGACGGATTAGTCCACTACTGCTCGCAACAACGCGGATATCCCGGCGTGCCCCTCGCAACCTATACCCGAGACGACATGCGCCGCGAATATCTCACGGAAAAAAGTTGCGCACCGCATTGCACGGTTTCGTGCGTGCACCAGGTTTCAATCTTCGACAGCTGGCGCGCGCCGCAACATCCCGCACCGCCGCCTCTGGCGACTGCGTCAACCGGCGAACTCGTGCAGATCAAGTAATGGAATTTGAAACGGCGCAGCTTTAGCTGCGCCGCTCTCTGCTGATCACAATTGGGCGCGACGATTATTTTTTCGGCTGCGCGCTCGGCGGCAAAATGCCGTTCAATCGCAGGTACTGCGCCGCCGCCGCGTAGTGATCCGCCCAGCCGCTCGCCAGTGTCAGCGCGGCCATGGCACGCGGAAACTGATGTCCGCCAAAAAGCTCAACGCTGTCACCTAGTTTTGAGTCGTCCATCTTTCCCAGGGCTTCGTTGCAAAAGTCGAACGAAGCCGTAGCCGCGGCCAGCAGCTTCTCTTTCGAATCCGTTTCTTTCACCTCTTCGGCTTTGGGCGCAGGGACGTCCGCCGCCTTGGCGCATCCATTGTTATTGGAGCCAATAATGTGGACGACCAGATGCGCGAAAGTCATCTGATCCGGGGTAGGTTTGTAATTGAACTTGTCGGCGGGCATCGCAGAAATAGCGCCGAGAATATTCTTTTGCGAGCGCGGCAGCAGTATCCGCAGGGAAGCCGTTACGGGATCCTTCACCGGCGCGGCGGTTGAGGCAGGCGCTGCCGGTGTTTGCGCAAAACCGAACAGGCTGCATGCAAAAACAAAGACACACAAAAACGCGAATGTCGATTTCATCGAATATCTCCTGAGCATTTCCAGCATACCGCAAATTATATTGCGATTAAGAGAACGCCGCTCCGGCAGCCGCCCCCGCGACAGTAAAAAATGCCCACCACCCGAACACAACCGCATAGGCCGTGCCGCTTTTTACTTTGCTCACACAAGTGAAGCCAATGGCAGTAAGCACAAGCGTCCAGATCATGAAAATATCCAGAGCGGACGCCAGGTTGTAAAGCAGTACATTCCCCGCCGGACTCATAAAATACCCGGGATTGCTGGCGACCGGATTCTGAAACGAAAACGAATCGGGACTGATTCCAGCTACCACGGAGAGCATGGCCAGCACCGACTTCAACATCAGAGGCAGCGCAGCGTAAACCACAATGGCCAGCGAAACTTTAAACGAAACGTCCGCCCCGGCAGCGAGTTTGAAAGTAGCGAAAAGCGCGGTCGTAATAATCAGCCAGAAGATGAGCGTGATCGCCGGGAAAGTGTAGGAGATGATCTGCGTGACCTTGGCGCCGTTCTGCATTCGTTCCTCGCGCTGATCCGGCGGCAACTGTTCCAGTCGCGCTTGCGCCTTCGGTTGCGCCTGCATCTGGTTCTCCATGATCTTGCGGAAGCCGATTTTCTGCCCGGCCGTGTAAACAAATAACGCGGAGACTACGATCATCAGCAGGAATGGCGCCCACCAGCTTGCATTACGCCGAAGATCGGTGAAGGTTTTGGATGGCGCGATGAAAATGTCGACGAGCCTCGCAGCTTCGGAAAGCGGCTCAGTCGCAGGGGCGGGCGTGGGTGCAGACAACGGTGGGAGCGGAGTTGTGGCCATTTTCTACCTCCTGCTGAATGCGAGGGAATTTTATCCCTGAGGCATCGGCGAGACAAGCGCGTTTAAGATATCTGCATGCAAAATGTGACGCCGGTCGCCATGGCCGCCCTCGGGCTGGAACTGACCCCAGCCGTCTTGTTCGGCTGCGCCGGCGAGCGCGTCGCCAGCGCCGTGCAACGCTGGCCCGTAGCTTTGCGCCTGAGTCTCCCGGCATTACTGGTCGCGCCCTACGCGATGGTTGCCATCTCCGCGCACATCTTCCAGTGGACGTGGTTCGCGCTCTATGCGTTACTGCCGGTGGCGATTGCGGGGTTACTCCTGCGTGCAGCGGCCGCGGACCCTGACCAGCGCGGCGACTGGCGTGACGCTTTCATCCTGCTCGTCTTGGGCCTGGCCGTCGATTTGCGCTGGTTCGACAGTGCGTGGCCGGCAGGCCTTCGAGCCCTGAATGAACTATTTTTGGTCGATGCCGGCTTATTCGGGTTTCAGGCAATCCGGCAGTTGCGTGGGGTCGGCTTCGATTTTCATTTGCATTGGAGTGACTGGAGAACCGGCTTGCGAGAGCTGATTTTCTTCACTCCCTTCGTTATCGGCCTCGGCTTGGCGCTGGGCTTTATTCACCCTCATCGCAACCTGCCAGGCATCGGCAGCGCACTCCTGCGCTGGATTTTGATATTTTTCTTTACCGCCGTTCCGGAGGAACTCTTCTTTCGTGGTTGGGTGCAAAATCTCTTGGAGCGGCGCGTCGGACGCCGCGCGTCTCTCGTCGTCGCGTCAATTCTTTTCGGGCTCTCGCATTTCAATAAAAGGTCGGCCCATTTCAATTGGCGTTATGTGTTGCTGGCCACCATCGCAGGTATTTTCTACGGACGCGCCTGGCGCGAGCAGCGCCGCATCCCGGCTTCCACGATCACTCACGCCAGCGTCGATTGGCTCTGGGGATTGTGGTTCTGACCACTCGAACCTTAACAATCATTGCCGCCCCAGATATCGGATCCGTCCAGTAAACGCCCGCCCGTTGCCATCGATAAAAGTCGGAACTGGGTGCATCGGATCGAGTACAGCATTAGCCAATATATAGTTCGCGTGGTTGGTGAAATTGTCGAAGCCTCCGCGCAGCGCCCAATAACGGCCGAACATATGAAACCGCTTTTCAAATTGCAGATTCAACGTGTAATACATGGGCAAACGGAATGTTCCAGGAGGATCGCCCGGATAAATTCGTCCTTGATCGGTGGTTGCATTGAATGGCAGGCCAGTACGGATTTCCGTGGAGTAAACCAGATCCACTTTATGCAGAATCGGCAATTTGAAAAACGGCAACACCCCATAGCCGACGAAACGGTTTGGTGTATCCCACGGATAAGGTCCGGGCAACTGCGGGCTCAATAACGGAATATCCAGGCTGAAATCAAAAACCTGATTGGTATGCGCGCGGGAGCGCGTGTAAGCGCCAAAAATTTCGTAATACTGGCGAAAGCGTCGCCGGGCGCTGATCTCAAACGCGTCGTAGCGATCGTCCCGCCCGTTCTCGAGAAAGTAGTTGCCGTCTACCGCGCCATTGATCGTGTTGTAGGCAAAGCCGTGCGTGCCGCGTTTCTCGATGAACTCCAGCTTCAGAAAAATTGCGTGCGGCAGTTTCCTCTCCAGGCCAACACTCCAGTTCAAATACCGCGGTGCTTCAAGCGTATTCCGGTTCGCTTCGAATGTAGTTGGCACAGCCACAGGTGCGCTCGCGGGATTTCCATTGGCATCCGTCGGCTGCCCGCTGGGGTTAAAAAAATAATCGACCCTCGTCCCCTCGAAAGGCTGATGAAGTAGACCCAGGTTGGTTGTGTCATAGACGATCCCAATTCCCGCCGAGAACTTGGTATTCCCTTCATCATCGAGAATGTAAGTTCCGGCGAGCCGCGGCGAGAACAATGGCGTGCGCACGATTTGATCCCAATCGAGGCGTAAGCCCGGTTCGACAAGCAAACGGTTGGTGATCAGCCATCGATCCTCGGCATAGGCAGTTGCTTCGGAATTGTAGATCGTCGAATAGTGCCCGCCAGAAAACACTGAATAACGCGAGCAGGTAGTCGAAGGCGCTAAAGGCACGCCATTCGCGTCAGTAGGACAAGGCTGGAATGGCTCGTTTGGCTGCAGATAGGAAATCGGCTGGCGCAAAAATTGCGCGGCATAATTCAGATGGTCGAGGTCGGTGCCCACTTTGATGTCATGGCGGCCATGCCACTTCTGTGGCGGCAAATAAAGATTCGCAATCCCCTGCACCCGGCGAGCCAGCGCCTGCTCATGCAGGTAATAGTTGCCACCCGCACCCTGTGGCGACTGAATGTAGGAACCGGTTCCTTGCGGAGTGAGCCCCACACTGTACTGGGCCACGCCGAATCCGCTTTCCAGCAGCGCCCCTCCGCGAAAATAATATTGGTCTTTGGCCGAGCCGATATAAGCCGTTTCCACGTCAGTCGGAGTGCTTGGCTGCGGTTGTAACACTGACAGGCCGTCGTATTCATCGTGATAGTAGTTCGACAAAAAGCTGAGAGTCACAATGTTGCGGGTCGTCAGGTTCGATTGCAGCTTGACCAGGTTGTCCACGCGCCAAACGTGATCCGCATCGGAACCGTCGGGAAGTTGTTTGATGATGTTGTTGTCGTACTCGCCGTCAAGCGCATCGATGTACCATGCCTTTCCTTTTTTAATCGGACCGGACACGGTGACAATCGGTGGCCACTGGCCGATCGAGATCCCCTTGATGTCCTGCAGCCCGGGCGTGAAGTCGGTCGAGGTAATGTGAAAGTGGTCGTCTCCCATGCGCGTGTTCAAGGCGAGCACGCCGCCAGAGCCCTTGCCAAACTCCGCCGGCTCACGGCTCGCCTCCACCTCAATGGAGCGAAATGACTCCACGCTCGTTCGCACCACCAGCTGTCCGTTGGTGGGCTGGGTTACATTAAAGCCGTCGAGCAACAGCAGGGTTTGATAGCTCTCAGCTCCGGCGACATGAGGCAGACCATATGCATCTGGAGTAACTCCGGGGATGAAGATCAAACCATTGCGGTAGTCATGCGCGCCGGGATAAGGAACATTGATAATCTCCGCGGCGGTCAGTTCCTCTTTGCTGGAAATTTGCGCCGGATCAATCGCCGGCGAGGATGCCGCCACATTCACCACCTCCCGCGCTTCCTGCTGCCGCGTCAGAGTGACATCTAAACTCGCCGTGCCTCCTACCTGCACATCGTTTTCAGAAATCGCGTAGAACCCGATCTTCTCCGCATGGATTGAGTACGCTCCGGACGGGGCATTGCTGAATTCGCAATGCCCGGCAAAATCGGTTTCACAGCGCAAGACGAGCGCCGGTGGTGGCGGTTGTAGCTCCACCCGCGCCGATGGCACCGCCACGCCGTTTTCATCGGTCACCGTAATAGAAAGTTTAGGAACCGCCCCACGCGCGCCGGAAGCCGCCGATGCAGGAGTGTTTCGCTGAGAAGATTGCTGAGGTTTCGACGGAAACGCAGATGTTTGCGCCCAGCACACGTACCCGTACAACACTGCCGCAAACAGCCAGAACCATTTCACGCATGAGCTTCGCCCGTGCACGGTTCGAGTATGGATTGATTCGGGCGCTGTCGTCTACTGGACCGATTCGATGAAATGGCAGCCTTCGGGCTGCATTGAAAGCCAACGATCCGAACTGATTTTCCGGTGGCGGAACACTTTCACTTCTCGCGCGGGTATTTCGAGCCATCCATTTCATCAGGCAGCTCAACGCGTAAGCCATCCCGCATCACTACTGATAAACCCCAAAACTTGACAAACTCGGTCCGCAAGCCTAACATAAAAATATACTTATTGGCTCTTCCCAATCCTGCAAATTTATCTGGATGAGTCAGCCCTCTTAGTCAGTTTACAGTGAAAACCATTGAGGGAACTGCGCTTAGTCGCGGTTAAAGCATGCGTACCTCGTCGATATCGTTTGTTTCTGCAGCTGTCCTGAATCAAAAGGGAGCCCATGAAGAATACGAAGTTTCTCGTGAAAGTGAATCGTGGCGGTGCGCGCGCCGCCGAATACGTCCTGCGAATTGACCGCACGCCCATTCAGACCACAACCAACAAAAAGCTGGCCCTGGCCATGGGAAGGTTCACGGCGGAAGATGCCGTGAAATTGATGCAGAATTCGCGCTGCACTCCGGAATTG
The DNA here is from genome assembly GCA_963817305.1 of uncultured Acidobacteriaceae bacterium. GTDB lineage: Bacteria > Acidobacteriota > Terriglobia > Terriglobales > Acidobacteriaceae > Sulfotelmatobacter. The sequence continues at coordinate 905,321 of CAWFOD010000004.1, forward strand.
ATATCGATTCTGGCCTGACCCGCAGCCCGTCTTTTTTCACCGCTATCGATTGATCCTACTATCAATCCATGCCCGTCCCGGACTAGCTCATCTAGCTCCGGGCATGGCGCTGGCTGTTCGGCTTGGAGCCGCTCAAAGCGAAGAACAAGATATACAGGTAGCAAACTACCGGCAGAAAGAACGCGTGGTGGATGCCGATCTTATCGGCGATCGCCCCTTGCGCCAGCGGGATCAGAGCTCCCCCCACAATCGCCATAATCATGATCCCTGATCCGTCTCCCGTTAGCGGCCCCAGCTCCGCCACCCCCAGAGTGAAAATACTGGGGAACATGATGGAATTGAAGAACCCGACCAGAATGATGCTCCACATGGCGAAGTGTCCGGTACTCAGCATGGAAACGGTGACCAGCGCAGCGGCGCAGACTGCGCAAATCCCCAGTAACTGCCCCGTCTTCATCTTCTGCAGCAACCCGGACCCGATGAAGCGGCCCACCATCGCTCCGCCCCAATAGAAGGCGACAAAACTCGCCGCCACTTTCTCGGTCAGGCCGCCAATCTCCGGCTGGGTGAAATAGTTCACCAGGAAACTGCCAATCGCCACTTCCGCGCCCACATAAACGAAGATCCCGATCGCCCCGAAAACTAAATTCGGATGCCTCCAGATCGAGTCGTTCACTTTTTCGCCGACCTTGTGTTGCGCCTGGGGAATTTTCGGCAACTTGAAGCTGCCGATCGCGACTGCCAGAACTACAAGCGCGATGCCCAGCCCTACGTAAGGAGTCTTCACCGTCGCCGCTTCATGCAAACGATAAGCGTGCAGCGCCGCCGGCGCCATCGCCCGGATCTCTTCCATGCTCTTCGGCGCAGTACTGAGGATCAGGAAGCCGCCAAAAAAAGGCGCCAAAAACGTTCCCAGCGAATTGAATGCCTGGGTAAGATTCAGGCGGCTGGACGCAGTTTCCGGTTTGCCGAGCACCGTCACGTAGGGATTGGCCGCCACCTGCAAACAGGTGATCCCGGCAGCGAGCACGATCAAAGCGATGAGAAATAATGGGTACGATGGAACGCTGGCCGCCGGCACAAACAGAAACGCGCCCAGGCCCATGGTCAGCAAACCCACCACCATCGAGCGTTGATATCCGAGCCAGTCAATGATCTTCGCCGAAGGAATGGAGAAAAGAAAATAAGCTCCAAAAAATGCAAACTGAATCAGCATGATCTCCGCGTAATCCAAGTCGAAGATCGGCTTCAAATGTGGAACAAGAATGTCGTTGAGGCAAGTCAGAAAACCCCACATGAAAAACAGCGTGGTCACCACCGCCAGCGGACCAGTATAGGAAGACGATGAATCAGGAGAGACTGTGGTGGACTGGCTCGGGGTGGCAATAGACATAGTTATGGTTTCCGTTGGGCATCATACACCGGAAGGCAGGTCGCAGGAAAAAACGATCGTCTCCAGAGGCGCCGCACTCCTCGGCGTTCTCCGCGGGGGTTCTCGGCGATTCTATGCGCTTTAAGATTTTGCTTGAATCGATGGCGCCATTCTAATCGCCGGCCGCTGAAACTTGCAGCTTCACCAGCCAGTTCGCCGGCTCGGGAAGAATGGCGAATGTAGGAAGCTTTCCGCGCACCATGGCGACTTCATCGCACTTATGAAATCGCGGACACACGTGGCAATCCTTGTAGATCTTGTCGGGAAGGTCTTCCCGCTGCGCCATCTGAAAACCCTGGCGCGCAAAGAATTCCGGAGCCCGCGTGAACAGGCAAATGCAATCCACCCGATGCCGCTTGGCTTCCGCCATCAACGCCCTCATCAGCTTGCTGCCTCCGCCCTTGCCCTGAGTCCGAGGCGCAACCGTGATCGAACGAATCTCCGCAAGGTGCGTGCCATAAAGATGAAGCGCGCCACATCCAATGATGCGGCCGTCTTCCTCCAGCACCACAAAGTCCCTCACGTTCTCGCAAATCTCCGCCAGCGTGCGCGGCAACAAGGTTCCGTCGCCCGAATAGCTGGCAATCAGATCGTGAATCTGCTTGGCATCCGGCAAAATTGCCTTACGCGTGCGCATGGAGATTGACCTCCTCGCGCAGGGATTCAATTTTCTTTCTCGCAACCGCCAGCCCATGCCGCACCCGGGCAGTCGCAGTGCCGCCAGCAACGTCATGCATTGCCAAGCACCGCCGCCGGTTTCAGGCACTCATAAAAGTTCTCATCAAATGCCGGATGCAAAGCCTTCAGCTCGTCGAGCGGCAGATCGCCAAGCTCGCACTTCTTTTCCAGACACAGCTTCACCGCTCTTCCGATTTGTTCGTGCGCCAGCCGTGATGGCACTCCGCGGCTCACAAGGTAAGTTGCGCCCGCCCACGCATTCATAAATCCCGACTGCGCCGCATCGTTCATCCGCGCATGATCGAACTCGACAGCTTTCATAAACCCGGCCACCAGCGGCAACAATTGCAATGCCGTGTCCGCCGCATCGAACAGCGGCTCCTGGGTCTCCTGCAAATCTTTGTTGTATGCCAGAGGCAAACCTTTCATCGTGACCAGCAACGCGGTCGCGCTTCCAATAACGCGCCCTGTCTTGCCCCGCACCAGCTCCAGCAAGTCCGGATTTTTCTTCTGCGGCATCGCGCTGCTGCCGGTCGAATAAGCCTCCGGCAACTGCACAAAACCAAACTCCTGCGTGGAGAAAATAATCATCTCCTCTGCCCACCGGCTTAAATGCAGGCTCAGTAGTGAAAGTGCATTCACGAATTCGAGAACGAAATCGCGATCGCTGGTCGCGTCCATGCTGTTCGCCGTCGGCGAAGCGAACTCGAGTTCGCCAGCCATGAAATTACGATCCAGCGGCAGCGTCGCGCCAGCTACAGCTCCCGATCCCAGCGGACACACGTTCAAACGCTTGCGGCAATCAGCCAGCCGGTCCGCATCACGCAAAAACATTTCCACATAAGCCAGCAGCCAATGGCCCACCAGCACGGGTTCGGCATGTTGCAAATGCGTATAGGCCGGCATCGCCGCATCGCCCGCTTGATCAGCGCGATCGGTGAAAGCCCCGCAAACTTCAGCCAGTTCCTTGCGCAGCTCATCAATCGCCGCCCGCACATAAAGACGCAGATCAGTAGCGATCTGTTCGTTGCGGCTGCGGCCGCTGTGCAGCTTGTATCCCACTTCACCGATCCGTGCCACAAGCTGCTTCTCGACAAAGTGATGCACGTCCTCCGCCTCGTCATCTTCGACTCGTCCAGGCGAATTTTCAGCTATCTTCCCAATCTGTTGCAGCCCCTCCAGAATGCTGATGAGCTCGTCCGCCGACAATACCCCGGCATTTTTCAAGGCACGAGCGTGCGCGGCGCTCGCGGCCAGTTCGTAGCTCAGCAGCCGGCGGTCAAAATCAAACGACCGCTGCCAGCGTTCAAATTGCGGATCCAGCCCCTGCCGGAACCGCCCCGACCACATCTTCATCGCGTGACCTCCAGCCGTGCCCGGGCGCGCGTCCGCGAGGGCAATCCCAGGATGCGAATAAATCCCTCCGCATCCTTCTGGTCGTAGCTATCACCCATCGTGAACGACGACAGATCAGTCCGATAAAGCGAATGCTCCGATTGCCGGCTCACCACGGAAACATTTCCCTTGTACAGAGACAGAGTTGTGCTGCCGGTCATCTCCGTCTGCGTACTGTCAACGAATGCGTCCAGCGCCTCGCGCAGCGGCGTAAACCACAGCCCGAAATAAACCAGCTCCGCATATTTAAGCGCCACATGCTGCTTGAAGTGCGCGACCTCGCGCTCCAGGCACAGCGCCTCCAGTTCGCGATGCGCCGCGATCAGCAGCGTTCCGCCCGGCGTTTCATAACATCCTCGCGACTTCATCCCCACGAAGCGGTTCTCCACCAGGTCGACGCGGCCGATCGCATTGCGCGACCCAATCTCATTGAGCAGTTCGACCAGCGATACCGGATCCAGCTTCATCCCATTGACCGAGACAGGATTCCCTTTCTCGAAGCCGATGCTCACCTGCTCTTCTTTATCCGGAGCCTCTTGCGGCGAGCGCGTCATCTGCCACGTCGTCGCCAGCGGAGCATTCGCCGCATCTTCCAGCTCTCCGCCTTCGTGGCTGAGGTGCCACAGATTGCGGTCGCGGCTATGAATTTTCTCCCGGCTCGCTGCTACTGGAATGCCGTGCTGTTCGGCGTAATCGAGACAATCTTCCCGCGACTTCAGCGTCCACTCCCGCCACGGTGCAACCACTTTTAACTCCGGCGCAAGCGCCTGATACGTCAATTCAAAGCGCACTTGATCGTTACCCTTGCCGGTACAGCCATGCGCCACCGCCGTCGCGCCCTCGCGCAAAGCCACTTCCACCTGATGTTTCGCGATCACTGGACGCGCCAGCGACGTGCCCAACAAATACTTGTGCTCGTACACCGCGCCCGCTCGTAGCGCGGGAAAAACATATCCCGTCAAAAACTCGTCGCGCAGATCCTCCACCACGACCTTGCTCGCGCCCGTGGCATAAGCCTTCTCGACAACGGCTTCGATGTCGTCGCCCTGGCCCACGTCGCCGACCATCGCAATCACGTTGTAGGCGTAATTTTCCTTGAGCCATGGAATGATGATCGATGTATCGAGTCCGCCAGAATAAGCAAGAACAATTTTGTCAGGCATGAGCACTCCTCGCGGGCAGACGATCGCCGCCGCCCAGCAATAAATAAAGAATAGCCTTTTGCACGTGCAGCCGGTTTTCCGCCTGCTCAAAAATTACAGACTGTTCCGAATCCATCACCTCGTCGGTCACTTCCAGACCGCGGTGCGCCGGAAGGCAGTGCATGAACACCGCATGCGGCGCGGCTTCCGCCATGAGTTCCGCATTCACCTGAAATGGCGGGAAAATTCGTGACCTCTCAGATTCTTCCCCCTCCTGACCCATGCTGACCCACGCGTCCGTGTAAACCGCATCAGCCCCGGCCACTGCCTCGTGCGGATCATTCAGCAACACAATCTCAGCACCAGTTTCCTCCGCAATTTCCCGCGCGTCCGCAACAATCTGCGGATCAGGCTCGTATCCGGGCGGCGTTGCCACACGAATCGACGACCCCAGGCATGCGCACGTAAGCAGTAACGAATGCGCCACATTATTTCCATCGCCCACGTAGGCCAGACAGCGATTCTTCACATCTCCGAAGCGCTCGATAAAAGTTAGATAATCTGCCAGCGCCTGGCAGGGATGCTCACGATCGCTGAGCGCATTAATCACCGGCACCCGCGCGTGCTTCGCCATGCCCTCGATTGTCTGCTGCGAGAAGGTGCGCAGCACAATCACATCCACCCACCGCTCCAGATTGTGCGCCACATCGCTCAACGTCTCGCGGGCGTCAAGCCGTTCCTGCCGCTGGTCGACAAACATTGCCGTCCCGCCCAGGCCCGCCATCCCCGCCTCGAACGTCAACCGCGTCCGCAAGGAAGGTTTCTCGAAGAACATCACCATCTGCCTTCCGCTCAGCGCTTTTCGAAAGTCAGCCCGATGCGCCTTCATCACTCCCGCCAGATTCAAAACCGCATCGACTCCGGCAGCGCCAAGATCGCGCGTCGAAACCAAATCCGGACACCAGAACACTTGCGGCGCTCTCGCCGAAGCGGCCGCCAGCCTGCCTTGCACGTGACTATTCAACTTAGTCTCCTCTTTTTGTACTTGTGTATTTGTCCGTCGCAACTTAGGACGGGCCGCGATTGGAGCACTCATAAATACGTGACCTCCGTACCGCATGAAAGCTTGGTCAAATAAAACTGCGGCAGCACTTCCACTTCCGCCGCCGGCAAAATCCGCACTCGTCCCACGCCCTGTTTCAGTGCCACGCTGCACGCGTGCAACTTGGGCAACATGCCGCCGCTGATAATTGAACTGGCTTCCAGTTCGGCGGCTTTCTTCGTGCTCAGCCACGGCATCACGCTTCCCGAGGCATCTCTCACTCCCGGCACGTCAGTCAGAAAGATCAGCGTATTCGCATGGCAAGCCGCCGCGCAGGCCGCTGCCATTTCATCCGCATTCACGTTGTAATACTGGCCGTCGGCTCCCAAAGCCAGCGAAGCCATCACCGGAATTCCTCCCTGCTGCCACAGCGCTTCGATCCAGCACGGCTCCGCGAAACAAATCTCGCCCACAAATCCCAGGTCTTTGCCGTGAACATATTTCTTGCGCGCGCGGAACGTCATGCCATCGCCGCCGCAGAACCCAATCGCCGGCATGCCCGCCGCCTGAATCGCCGCGACAAGATTTTTATTGACGATGCCGCCAAGCACCATCAGCGCCGCATCCCGCGTCTCCGCATCGGTCACGCGCAGCCCTTCTACGAATTCGCTTTTCTTCCCCAGCCGCTCCAGCATGCGGGTGAGCGCGCCACCGCCGCCATGCACCACCGCCACTCGATGGCCATCCTGCGCCAACTCCGCGATCGACTGCGCGCACTTGCGCAGCGTCGCCGCATCTTCAATCGCCGCTCCGCCAACTTTCACCACGATCGTCACTGCAATCCCTCCCGCTCTTCCCAGCCATACATCAGATTCATGTTCTGCACCGCCTGTCCGGCCGCGCCTTTCAGCAGGTTGTCCACACACGAGATCAGCACTAGACGCTGCCCATCCTCCGCCAGGCAAAATCCTAGGTCGCAATAATTCGTATGCAAAGAAAACTGCAACTGCGGCAACTGCGGAGTCGCAAACACCCGCACCCAATGCTTGCCGGAATAAAAGTCGCGCAGGCACGCCTCCACTTCCGCAGCTTTCATCGCCCGCTTCAGCCGCACATAGATAGTCGAAAGAATTCCGCGCGGAATCGGCAGCAGATGTGGCGTGAAAGTAAGCTCCGCGTCGTCCAATCCCAACTGTTCAACCATCTCTCCTAAATGCCGGTGGTTAAATACCGCGTAGGCGGAAAAATTATCTGCCACGGAAACAAAATGAGTACGCGACGTGGGGGCCTTGCCCGCTCCCGATACTCCCGACTTCGAGTCAGAAATAATTCCGTGCCCGCGATCGACAAGGCCTGTCTGGAGCAGCGGCGCCAAAGCCAGAATCACTGAGGTCGCATAACAACCCGGATTCGCCACCAGCTGCGCCGTCGCCACACCATCGCGATTCAGCTCCGGCAATCCGTACACCGCCTTTGCCATCAACTCCGCGGCCGTGACTGTGTCAGCATCCTGAAATGAATAAATCGCGCGATGCTGCTCCTGCTTCAGCCGCCAGGCTCCGCTCAGGTCGATCACGCGCAATCCCTGCGCAATCGCCTCAGGCACAAGCGATCGTGACGCTTCATGCGGCGTCGCCAGAAAAAGCAATTCGACGCCCTGACGTTTCAGCTCCGCCCACGAAAACGTCCGTAATGGATAACCTCCGTTCCCCGACAGCTCCGGAAACACCTCCGCCAAATCTGCTGGGCCTTCACCGCTGCCTTCGCGCCGCAGCAACGCCGGCTTCTCCAGCCGCGGATGGCGTTCGAGAATGCGCGTCAGCTCCAGTCCTGAATAGCCGCTGGCTCCGAGCACCGCACTTTTTAACTTTGCCGGCATCAGCCGAGCATCTCCTCGATGCGCGCCGCAACCTTCCGGGCCGCATCCTTGTCGGGACAAATAATCAGGATCGTGTCGTCCCCTGCAATCGTGCCCACCATTTCCTCCCACTCCTGTTCATCGATCGCCGCAGCAACGGGCTGCGCGCTGCCGACAATCGTTTTCAACACCAGCAAATTCTGCGCCGGACGCACATCCAGCACGAATTCCCGAACCAGCCGCTGCACCGGCGGCAAAGCCAAGCCGGTAGCGCTATCCCCTTGGGGCAGGTTGTAACCACTCGCTGTCTTGCTTAAATTCAGGTCACGAATGTCGCGCGACAGCGTCGCCTGCCCCACTTTGAAGCCCCGCTTGCGCAAAGCCCGCTGCAAATCTTCCTGGCTGGCAACCGGGCCCTGTCTTAATGTTTCCAACACCGCTCTCTGCCGCAACGCTTTATTCATTATGAATATTTATTCATAAAGATGAATAAATATTCTTCTATCTTACAGACCATGCTCCTGCTGTCAAGGGGAAATGCCCTTAGCTCTCACACTTTTAGTTACCTTCGGCGGATCGTCAACGAAGCAGGTTTTTTCTTCTTCGCGAAAGTGAAAGGTGTAGCGCGGCGTCGAATCCTTGCTAGACTACTCGCGGTTCGAAAGCAGACTTCTGAGATGGAATCGCCCGAATGAACAAGCCACCAACATTGGTTGCCGAACTGATCGCCGAGTTCCTCGGAACCTTCGTCCTCATTCTCTTCGGCACGGGCGTCGTCGCCATGGTCGTTCTGTTTCCGGCAAATAATCCAGCGGCAACCGTTCATGGCGGCTACACCAATATCACTCTGGGTTGGGGACTCGCCGTCACTATGGGAATTTACGTGGCGGGAAAAGTTTCCGGAGGCCATCTCAATCCCGCCGTCACCCTCACCCTTGCGGTCTTTCGTAATTTTCCCTGGCGCAAAGTCCTACCTTATTCCATCGCGCAAACTGCCGGAGCATTCCTCGCTGCGGCTCTAACCTATCGAAACTATCTGCCGGCATTCCACCAGGTCGATCCGCAACTGGAAAGAACTGCAGGCGTCTTCACAACTTTCCCCGCCTTCCCCGCCTGGCCGCAAGCCGGATTTCTCGACCAGGTCATCGGCACCGCTCTTCTGCTATTGCTTGTGCTCGCCATCACGGACGAACTCAACGTCCCGCCCGGAGCCAACCTCGCACCTCTGATGATCGGCCTGGTCGTCGTGGCCATCGGCATGAGCTTTGGCGGCATGCACGGATATCCCATCAACCCCGCCCGTGATTTTGGTCCGCGTCTTTTCACCGTACTAGCCGGATTCAAGAACAACGGACTCACTGGCGGTTCTAGAGTTTGGTTGGTGCCGATCGTCGCTCCGCTGCTGGGCGGACTGGTCGGCGCGGCAATCTATGATTTCGGCATTCGAAGATTTCTGCGTGCGTCCCAGCCGTCGTGTAATTCACGCCCGGACAGGAGGCCTCTTGCGCTACATTCTCGCGCTCGATCAGGGAACAACCAGTTCGCGAGCGCTTTTATTCGATCACGAAGGCCGCGTCCGCTCCGTCGCCCAGCGCGAGTTCACACAGTTTTTTCCTCAGCCGGGATGGGTCGAGCACGACCCCGCGGAAATCGCCGAATCCCAGTTCGCCGTCGCTCGGGAGGCTTTAGCACGAACTCAAGTCCAGCCCAGTGACGTTGCCGCCATCGGCATCACCAACCAGCGCGAGACCGCCATCGTTTGGGATCGCGCCACCGGCAAGCCCATCTACAACGCCATCGTCTGGCAGGATCGCCGTACCGCTGCATTTTGTGCAGAACTCAAAGCCCAAGGCCATGAAAGTCTGATTCAGCAACGCACTGGCCTGTTGATCGACGCATATTTCTCCGCCAGCAAAATTTCCTGGATTCTGAATCATGTTCCCAACGCTCGCTCACTCGCTGACGCGAACCGTCTTGCGTTTGGCACCGTAGACACCTGGCTCATCTGGAACTTGACTGGCGGCCGTCTGCACATCACCGACGCCAGCAACGCTTCCCGCACCATGCTCTTCAATCTTTCTTCCGGAAGTTGGGATGACGACCTCCTCGCGCTTTTCCGGATTCCGCGCTCCATGCTCCCCACAGTGCGGCCCTCGAGCGAACTTTATGCTGAAGTTAGCGCCGTCTCCGGACTGAATGGCATTCCGATCGCTGGCATCGCTGGTGATCAGCAAGCCGCGCTCTTCGGACAAAAATGCTTTACTCCCGGCATCACGAAAAATACCTACGGTACCGGCTGTTTCATGTTGCAGAGCACGGGAACCCGCGCCGTTGCATCCACAAATCGCCTGCTCACAACCATTGCCTGGAAAATCGGCGACGTCACCAACTATGCACTCGAAGGCAGCGTGTTTGTCGGCGGTGCCGTGGTCCAGTGGCTCCGCGATGGCCTGGGCATTATTCGCACGTCATCGGAAGTAGAAGCTCTCGCCAATTCCGTTCCCGACAACGGCGGAGTCTATTTCGTCCCCGCATTCGTCGGTTTGGGCTCGCCCCACTGGGATTCCGACGCGCGCGGCTCAATCTTCGGCCTTACGCGCGGCAGCACCTCAGGCCACATCGCGCGTGCCGCCCTCGAAAGCATTGCGTTTCAAGTCGCCGATCTCATGGACGCAGTTCAAACCGATACGCGCACGTCACTCACCGAGTTGCGCGTGGATGGTGGCGCCTCCGCCAACAATGCGCTCATGCAATTTCAAGCCGACATCCTCGGCGTGCCCGTAGTGCGTCCTGCCATCACGGAATCAACCGCTCTGGGCGCCGCCTTTCTGGCTGGGCTGGCTGCGGGCTTCTGGAAAGACTTAGGCGAAATTGCTGATTTGCCGGGCGAGGCGCAACGGTTCACACCGCGCATGCCGCAGTCGCAAGTCGACCAATTACGCCGACGCTGGAATGAAGCCGTCTCCCGCACGCGCGATTGGGAGCATTCATCCAGCGCAAACGCAAACCCTGAAAAATAGTTGCATAAGAGATTATCAAGGCTTCCTTTTGACGGGGCCTTACATCCTAGCTTTCTCCAAAGGAGATTTTATGAAAAAAGCTTTGTCGGGGCTTCAGACAGTATCGACGGTCCTGGGCGCGGTTGGGTTGGTATTTGCGGGATACATCATTATTAATTCTCTGCCCGATTTGCGCCGTTACATGAGGATCAGCACGATGTGAAATTTGGTGCGGATTCGCCTTTCGCTTCGAAAGGCCGGGCGCACCATGCGCAAGTACAGCCGAAGAGCCGCGCTTCAGCGCCGCGCGAGAGACATCTGGCTAATCTAAGCTTCAGCTCCCCGCAGTCACTGGTCCCACATTCAAACTCTACGGACTCACCGCCGCCTTCGCCACTCCAACATTCGTATCCGCGCCTCCGTAATAAAACAAATAATCGCTGCCCTTCCGCACCATTCCTTCCACGAACACCACATTCGGAACCTGCCCAACTTTCTCCCATTCTTTCTCCGGAGCAAAGATCGGCGACTCCGTTCGCGAAATCACGCGGCGAGGATCATTCCGGTCAAACATGGCAACCCCAGTGCGATAAACCAGCTTGTCGTCCGCGCCGTTATAAATCAGAAAAATTCCTTTCGAAGTCACAATCGGCGCGGGCCCCGGCTCGACCACGCGAGAATCAAATTCTCCCTCCCGCGCCGGCAATACTGGCGTCTCGGTCGCTTCCGTCCAGTGCAACAGGTCGTCCGACCAGGCCAGCCCCATTTGATCCTTATTATCGCGACTCGTCCCCAGGAAATACATCCAGTACTTGCCACCAACTTTCTCCGGAACGATCGCCCCGGATTTCGTCCAGCGAACATTCCAGTTTCCCTTGTAGGCGGGAAGAATGATTCCCCGTCGCTCCCAGTGGATCAAATCCTTCGAAGTCGCCAGACACAACTGTGCATCTTTTTTGTTGTAGCCGGTATACGTCAGATAATACGTATCGCCGAACTTTACCAGCCGCGGATCTTCCACCCCGCCATCTTTTTCGTAATCCTTCTCCGGCGAGAACACAGGCTGGCTACGCCGCTTAAAGTGGATCCCGTCCACGCTCTCCGCGTACCCCAGCCGCGAAGTACCCGCTCTATCCTGCGCGCGATACAGCATGACAATCTTGCCGTCGCGAAGTACAACAGAAGGGTTGAACGTACCCGCCGATTCCCACCCATCGCCCTGCGGCGATATCACCGGATTCTCCGACGCGCGCTGCCATGCCCCAAACGGCCAACTTGCGCTATCCTGTGAGGCCAGCGCCAGAAGCACAGCACAAAGTTTCACACAGCTCTTAAGCGAAACGGAATGGATCATAGACGAAATTCTCCGCCAGTTGCCCGGTTCCTGCAACCGTGCGCCACTTGCGCGAACATTCCGTCGCCCTGGTTTAAACCATGCTGAGTCAGAAACACATCGTCGTCGGCCTCGGTGAACTCCTGTGGGATTTACTACCCGCCGGAAAACAGCTCGGCGGAGCCCCGGCAAACTTCGCCTACATCACAACCTTGCTCGGTGACAAAGGAATTCCGGCCAGCCGCCTGGGCAATGATTCTCTGGGTTCGGAAGCAATTCTTCGTTTGACGAGCCTTGGCCTCTCCACCAAATTCATTCAGCAGGACGCCGATCATCCCACTGGAACGGTCAAGGTGGAAGTGGATCGCACCGGCCAGCCATGTTTTGAAATCTCCGAATCCGTCGCCTGGGACTTTCTCGCCTGGACGCCGCAATGGCAATCCCTGGCACAGCAAGCCGATGCTGTCTGCTTCGGATCGCTGGCGCAACGATCGGTAACAAGTCGCGATACGATCCGCCAATTTGTCCGTGGCACACGCCCCAGCGCGCTGCGCGTTTTCGATGTGAATCTTCGCCAGCACTTTCACAGCGTGGAAGTCCTCACGGAATCGATGAAGCTCGCCTCCATTGTCAAATTGAATCACGAAGAGCTTCCCAGAATTATGCGGATGTTCGAAGTCGAGCATCGCAGTGAAGAAGATTCTGCCCGCCACCTGCTGTCCGCGCACGACCTGAAACTGGTTTGCATCACGCGTGGCACCAACGGCAGCCTGCTCGTGTCCGCCGACGAATGCAGCGAACATCCCGGCTTCCGCGTGAAAGTCGCCGATACGGTCGGTGCCGGTGATGCCTTCACCGCTGCCCTGGTTCACGGATATCTTCGCCACACGCCGTTGCCGCAAATCAATGAAACCGCCAACCGAGTCGGCGCCTGGGTAGCCAGCCAATCAGGCGGAACACCAGCGCCCAGTCCCGGCAGCCTGAAGCAAACCCTGGACAAAATCGCCTGAAACTGATAGATCCTTCGCGCTTTCTCTGTGAGACCCCGTGTCGTGTTAAAGATTTAAAGATTTTTTCGCCCGCACCGTTCCCCCGTCCTGGCGACTTTTAGGTTATTCTGTCAGTTTGGTTTTTGGTGTCCCAGGGGGCCTAATTGACGGTACCGTCGCTAGTCTTTCGTTTCCTCATTTGCATCTCGGTTTTTCTCCCCGTTCTATCGAGCTCAGCACAACAAGTTCCCGAGAACACTTACCAGGACTTGCACTGGCGCATGATCGGCCCATTTCGTGGAGGCCGTACTCGCGCCGCCACCGGCGTTCCCAGCGAGCCAAATGTTTTCTACATGGGCCAGGTCAACGGCGGAGTTTGGAAGTCAGACGACTACGGCCGCACCTGGAATCCTATCTTCGACCACGAATCCACGCAGTCGGTCGGCGCCATCGCCGTCGCCGCCTCCGATCCCAACATTATTTATGTCGCCAGCGGCGAAGGCCTGCATCGCCCCGATCTCTCGGTCGGCAATGGAATTTACAAATCCACCGACGCCGGAAAAACCTGGACTCATCTCGGCCTGCGCGATGGCGAGCAAATTCCCGCACTCGCCGTCGACCCGCGAAATCCCAATCGAATCTTCGCCGCCGTCCTCGGCCATCCTTATGGTCCCAATGAAGAGCGCGGACTTTTCCGCTCCACCGATGGCGGCAACTCCTGGCAAAAAGTTATCTACAAAGACGAAAACACCGGCGCATCTGACGTAGAAATCGATCCCTCGAATCCCGACGTGATCTACGCTTCAATGTGGGAGGTTCGCGAAGGTCCCTGGGAAGACGGAAACGAATTCAACGGAACCGGCGGTGGCTTATTCAAATCGACCGATGGTGGAAACACCTGGCACCAGCTCAGCAATGGCCTGCCGAAAGATCTTTCCCAGATCTACGTCGCCGTCGCCCCCAGCGACTCGCACCGTCTGTACGCCACAATCGGCGAGGCATCCGGCGCACTCGCGTTTTATCGCTCCGACGACGCCGGCGAAACCTGGAGCAAAGCCACCGATGATCCTCGCCCCTCCGGCCGCATCGGCGGCGGCGATCTCGCCGTTCCCCGAGTCGATCCCAAAAATGCCGATGTGATCTACTGCGCCAGCACTGTAACCATGAAGTCCACCGACGGCGGCAAAACCTGGTTCGGCTTTCGCGGCGCTCCCGGCGGCGACGACTATCAAAATCTCTGGATCAATCCGAACGATCCCAACATTATTCTTTTAGTCAGCGACCAGGGCGCCCTCGTCACAGTCAACGGCGGCGCGTCCTGGAGTTCCTGGTACAACCAACCCACTGCGCAGATTTATCACGTCTCCGTCACCCCCACCTTTCCCTACCGCGTCTGCGGCGGCCAGCAGGAAAGCGGCTCGGTCTGCATCGCCAGCCGCGGCAACGACGGCGCCATCACCTACCGCGAGTGGCATCCCGTCGGCGTAATCGAATACGGCTACGTCGCTCCCGATCCACTTGACCCCGACATTATCTATGGTGGCGGCAGAAGCGAAGTCTCGAAATTTCACTGGTCCACCGGCCAGGTGCAGAACGTCACCCCGATCCCGCTGCGCACCTCGAAATACCGCACCGATCGCACCGAGCCCACCATGTTTTCGCCGGTGGACCCGCACACTCTTTATTACGCTAGCAATGTGCTCTTCAAAACCACCGACGGCGGAGCTTCCTGGCAGACCATCAGCAAAGATCTCACGCGCGAAAATCCCGGCATACCAGCCAGCGTCGGCAACCTCGTCCCCAAAGGAGCCGATAAACAGCGCGGAACCATCTATGCCCTCGCGCCTTCCTTCAAGAACATCAATACTCTCTGGGCCGGCACCGACGACGGCCTCATCTGGCAAACGCGCGACGGTGGCAAGAACTGGGACAACATCACTCCCAAAGATCTGACGCCCTGGAGCAAGGTCACACAGATCAGCGCCTCGCACTTCGATGAGGACACAGCCTACGCCTCCGTGAGCCGCTTCCGCATCAACGACAACCGTCCTTACATCTATCGCACCCACGACTCCGGCAAAAACTGGGCCTTGATCACCACCGGCCTTCCCGACTTCGGCCCCGTCGACACCGTCCGTGAAGATCCCGTGCGCAAAGGCTTGCTGTTCGCCGGCACGGAAAATTCCGTCTGGATTTCGTTCGACGATGGCGACCACTGGCAATCTCTGCAACTGAATCTTCCCCACACCTCCATGCGCGATCTCTGGATTCACGACAACGATCTCATCGTCGGCACGCACGGCCGCTCGTTCTGGATTCTCGACGACATCACTGCACTTCGCGAAGTAAAGGCCTTGTCGACTACCGAAGCGCATCTTTTCACACCCGCTCCGGCTGTCCGCATCCAGCGCGACACTTACACTGATACTCCACTTCCTCCCGACGAGCCCTTCGCCGCCAACCCACCCGACGGCACCATCCTCGATTACTATCTGCCTCACGCGTCTTCTCCCGTCACGCTGGAAATTCTCGACGCCCGCGGCCAACTGGTTCGCAAGTTTTCCAGCACCGATAAGCCGGAGGTGACCGAAGAGGAATTAAAAAAACAACTCATCCCCCTCTACTGGCTGCGTCCATTCCATGCTCTGTCTGCCGATGCCGGCATGCACCGCTGGGTTTGGGATCTGCACTATCCCCCGCCCGATTCCACGCGTCACGAATATCCCATCTCCGCGATTCCCGGCGACACGCCTCGTTTGCCGCTCGGCCCAACCGCATTGCCGGGAACCTACACTGCGCGCCTCGCTGTAGACGGCAAAAACTATACCGCATCGTTCAATCTGAAGATGGATCCGCGCGTAAAAACATCCACGGCTGGCCTGGAAAGAAAATTTCAATTGGAAACGCGCCTGGCATCTTTGTTGAGCGAAACCTCGCAAGCCGTACAACAAGCCGGGTCGATTCGCGAGCCACTGCTAAAGCTAAGCCAACAAGCCACCGGACCGATGCACGATTCTGTTCAGGCTTTCCAAACCAAATTCCTCTCGCTTCTGGGTGCTCCCCCCGGATTCCTCGCTCCGCCTGGCAATGAGAACACTCTCATTCGAACCAACAGTCAAATCGCTGTTTTATACGGCCAGATCTGGCAGGTTGATGCCGACCCTACGGCCTCGCAGTCAGACGCCTTCGCGGCAATCGAGCGCGATACGTCGGATGTAATGAAACGCTGGGATGCCTTTCGGACGACAGATCTCCCCGCATTGAATCATTCCCTCAGCGGAACAAACTTACCCGAAATCAAGATCGACACCGACGCACACAAAGACGAGGGCAACATGGACGAAGAGTGATCCGTTGATGCCCCATGCAGCGCTCCAAATATAAGAAGCTTGAGACTGTAAGCACCGCAAATCGTAATCACCGCAAACCGCAACCACTACAAAACGCAAGCACCACGAAGCCTGGCAGCACCGTGGAAGAGCGGCGCTTCAGCGCCGCGTAAGCTTTCAAAAGAATTCCGGCTTCAGCCGCTGCAACACTTTCGCCGCGAACCTGGCTTTCCCGCAACTCACAACGCCTCCACCGCACTCTGCAACTCCCGCGCAATCTCCTCCGGATCGCTCTCCGCCGCAAACTTCACTGGCCGTCCGATGCGAACTCCGATCTCCCCTGGCCTCGCAAATTTTCTCCCATCTCGCTTCACCTCGAACAATCCCACAATCCGCATCGGCAACACCGGAATATCCAGGTTCTTCGCCAGCAGCCCAACCCCAGCGCGAAACGGATTCATCTTTCCATCCACCGTATGCCGCCCTTCGGGAAAAACCAGCACGCTGTAACCACGATCCACGGCGCGCCCCGCATAAGCAAAACTCTTTCGGAAGCCAGCCTCGCGCGGCAATGGAAAAAGGTTGAGCAAGGAAACTCCCAACACCCATTTGATCCGATCGTAAATTCGCCCCAACAGATTTCTATCCGCAGCCGGCGAATGCAACGCCTCTAATGCCTCGCCGCGCGTCGCAATAGCAATCCGGCTCCTCAGCCGCGCCGGCAAGGCCGCTTGCACAAAAGCAAAATCCACGTCCGCAATATGATTGCAAACCACCAGCAGCGGCCCGTTCCACCCTTGCAAATTTTCTCGTCCCTCAATTCGTGGCCGGCCCATCAACATCACCGCCGGCATCATCAATAAGTATTGCGCCGCCCATCGCTTCCACGTTACCGGCCATCGCAACGCCCAGCCCGGATAGTGATACTCGACACGCTGCTTCACTTCGCCGCGGAGCAAGCGCTCCACATCGCCCACCGTGCGCGCCGCGCTGAAACCAGTCTCGCTCAGATCCACCTGGTATCGATCTTCTAACGCGCTGATCAGCTCTACGCGATCCAGCGAACTCAATCCCAAATCCGAGTCGAGCTTTGCTTCCGCCCTCACTGCCGCCGGCTTTCGTCCCGTAATGCGCCCGATCAATTCCATCACCGGATCATCGCCTGCATTCTCTTCCGCGCCTTGCAAGATTTGCTTCGCCGCGAATCCCGCAATCACATTCCGCCGCGGCTTCTGCGTGCTGGTCCGTGGAAAATCTTCCTGCGGCCATTGCACCCACATACGCATACGCTGGAATTCTGCCAGCGATTGATTCGCGCGCCCCACCACTTCCTCCGCTTTCGCATCACCCCGCAAAATCACCACCGCACACGGCTCCGCATTTCCGCCGCGCTCAATTCCTACCACCACGCAATCTTTCACCTCCGGCTGCCGCCGCAATGCCGCTTGCAAATCCTCCGGATAAATATTCAGCCCCGCCGGAGTGACAATCACTTCCTTCTTGCGCCCTTTGAAATAAAGATTCCCGGCTTCATCCAGCGCGCCCACATCTCCGGTGTGGTACCAGCTTTGCTCGTCGCCGACGCCATGCGCACCATCCGCTCCCCAATACCGCGACGCCACTCCACCACCGCGAATCAAAATTTCTCCATCCTCCGCGAGTTTCACATCGCGCCCCGGCAGCACTTTGCCAATCGATCCTTTCCCTAACTTGAACGGATGGTTCACGCTGATCAACGACGTCGTCTCCGTCAGCCCATAACCCTGAATCGCCGCATACCCCAGCCGATCCCAGAACTGTTCAGTCTCCGCATCCAGCGCTGCGCCGCCACAAATAAACGCCCAGAACTTCCACCCAAACTGCCGCCGGATGTCGCGGAAGATCCACCACCGCCATAAAAAATGTTTCCCTTCCGACGTCCGGAACCGTCGCCGGAATCTTTCGATCCTCCCTCGATCTTCTAAATCGCGTTCAATCTTCTGTTTCAAAGACTGCAAAACTCTCGGCACGCTCACCAGCACCGACACGCGTTCCCGCCGGATCGTGCCGATAATCTCCGATGGCTTCAACTCCTCCTGAAAAATCACAGTCCCGCCCAAAATCGGTGGCAGAAACATTCCCAGAAATTGTCCGAACACATGACTCAGCGGCAACAAATTCAAAAACCGCACCGGATGCACCCACCGCTCATACTTCAAATAAGGCTGCATCGCGCGCTCCAGCGGATCGATATTCGCCAGCACATTCCCATGCGTGATCACCACCCCCTTAGGCTCCGCCGTAGTCCCCGAAGTAAAAACAATCTGCAGGATGTCGTCGCGTCCGACTGACGCAATCGATGAGACAGGGGTGCCCCACTTCTCGCTTCCTTTGCGAGAAGTGGGAATCTTGACTTCCTCAAGGACGACAACAGGAACTCCGCCAGGAATGCTCGCACTATCCCCCGCGTGCCTCCGCGAACAAATCCAAAGCGTCGCCTCAACCTGCCCCGCAACCCGTCCAGCAAAATCGACAGACGCCGCATCATCCATCGGCACCACAACCACCCCACGCATCACACATCCCAAAAAAGCCGCAACCCATTGTGCGCAGTTCTCTCCCCACAACATCACCCGCTCACCCTTGCCGATCCCACGCGTGTCCAACTCGGCGGCGAACTGCAACGCCATTTCCAGAACCTGCCCATACGTAAACCACTCCATCCGGTAGCCGCGCCGCTGCCCATAGGCACGCTCATCGCAGTGCGCCCGAAAGTTCGTCAGGAAAAACTCTGCTAATGATTCAGCCATGGAGTAAAGATTTGGGGTGGCAAGAAACCGAAGTCTTGCCTTCTAGGCAAGTGTAGTAGCAGAAGGGAACAATCGCACATCGGGCCTCATCGAATCCAACTTACAACGGGTCAAGGGGTACGCATAAAGTTACGTGCAACTGCTGTTTGCGACGGATATGCTATTCCTTGACCATGCCAAAGGGCATTCTCGCAAGTCGGATTGCTTCGCGCTATCTTCCGGCCGGACTGTTCATAGTTATCGGGCTGACCGTAAGCTCCCTTGCGCTTGTAGGTGGTATATCATGGGTCGCACTCTGCTTCTTCTTCCTCGTGCCAATCGGCGTTTTGTGGATCAGCGAGCCTCGGCTGGCTCGTGTTTTAAGTGTCGGCCCACTCCTCGGGATTGCGAGTCTGCTCACAGGTGTGCTCACATTGCGGACAGGTGGTCCCTGGGAGGTCTCCCCCCTACGCGTCGCGGCCTCCTTTGCCATACCATTTACGGCGCTGCTTGCTGGAGTATCCTTCCTGGCAACCGCTTTGCGAGATTGGCGTCGTTGGCGGTTATCTCTGGTTCTCTCATTCACATGCGTCGCGCTGTCCTTCATGGGTGACCGTCTCTTCCTCGGTGTCAGGACGTTGCAGACCTACAAAATGCATTTCAGCATCGACGGAAAAGGAAGGGAAAATTTTGATTTTCTCGGGCCGCCGAAGAAGGGGGGAGTCGTCATTTATCGCTCAGTCGGCAATGGCGGCAGTTGCTTCGATTATCTCACGTCGGAAAAACTATACGACAAGTTGGCCTCAGAGCCGGACGCTGAAGTAACGGCCCGGTACGAAATAACGCGCGACTTCGGTCGCGTTCGTGGATACAACGTTCTCTCGGTGGACGGAGTAGATGTCCAAAGGGAGAATGGCGGAGGCGGATCGGGCTCGGACGGGGGTGGAGCATCGCCAAAATGTTTTTGACACCTCCGGGGGTGTAGCGAAATATCGTCGTCTCATGAACAACCCTGAGCGATGACCGATCGCTCCTAAAGCCTTCACTCCCGCCCCACCCCCAACGAATCCGCCACGCGATTAATATAGTTAAACCAAGACGCAATCAGTGTAATCTGCAAAATCCCCCGATCGTCAAACCCCACAGCCCGCAGCCCCTCAATATCATCCTTCCAAACGCGCGTAGCGTCCTTGGTCAACTTCACCACATAGCCCACCATCACCCGCTCCTGCGGCGTTATGGGCGCAGTCGTGTAATCCTTCTCCAGCGCCTCTACCAGCTCTTTATCCAGCGTCACCCTACGCAGAAACTCTGCGTGTGACTCGATTCAATACACGCACCGGTTGGTCACCGAGACCATGGTCGCGATCATTTCATGTTGACGCCGGCTCAGCGGCAACTCCGGCGACATCAGCACCCCGAATGTTCCAAACGCATGATAGAGCGCCTCCGGAATCAGCGAGTGTGACGCCACAATCGTCGACCCACCCGACTCATCCGGATGCACCGGCGTGGCATACTCCACGGGATACAACGCCCGCTGCCCCTCCATCGCGCTGCGCAGCTTGTCATCCACTTCCGTCAACGGCACGGTTTTGATCCACGTCATAGTCCGATTTTTCCTCGATCCTGGATTTCGAAAAGCGCGCGGCTTTATCCACTCCGCGAGTTGGGGAAAAAATAACGTCCGACCGCGCGACCGGATTCGCGCCCTTTCAAAACGTCGCCGAAAGATTACACTCCGCTCCCCTCGCCGCCAAATAGCGCTTTTCCACTAGGAAGCCCTGACCCGCCCGTTCCACCGCTGATTCCCAAGGTAACCCACTTGTACACTCCCTTTTGGTAACCCTTGGTAACCATGCGATTCCACTCTTCCAGCCGTACAATTGCACTTGTTCCAACCGGCCATCTCTGAAAAGGAGTTTGGCCACGTTGACGTTTCCCGGGCAACGCTCCAGGAACGTCATTCGCACAACCGTCATTCGCAACCAGGGCTGGAGTTCGTAACCTTATGGCGTTCGGTTTCGGGTTCAACAAACAGAAGGTGCTCAGCGCTGCGGAGAAATACGTCCAGCAGGGCAAGATGCAGAATGCCATCGTTGAGTACGAAAAGGTCATCAAGGCCGACCCCAAAGACCTCACCGTCACCAACACCGTCGGCGACCTTTACTCCCGCCTCGGCGATGCCGATAAAGCCACCGAATGTTTCAAGACCGTAGGCGATGCCTATGCCACGCAGGGTTTCACGGTCAAAGCCATCGCCATGTACAAAAAAATCAGCAAGCTCAAGCCTTCGCTTGAGAGCGTGCTGAAGCTGGCCGAACTCTACACTCAGCAGGGCCTCTTCAACGATGCCCGCGCCCAGTACCTGCAAGTCGCAGAAGAATTCCTGAAATCCGGCGAGCTCGACAACGCCGTCCGCATCTTCCAGAAAATTCTGGAAATGGATCCGGAAAATACCACCATGCGGGTCCGCCTGGCGGAAGTCTACGTCCGCCTCGGCAAGAAAAATGATGCCTGGCAGATTTTTTCCGCCGCCGCTGAAACTCTCCGCGCCAAAGGCAACCTCCACGGCGCTGAAGAAGTTCTGCAGCGCATGCTCACGCTCGATCCCGGCAACGGCTACGCTCTGCTCATGCAGGGGCGCAATCTGCTCGAAGCCGGCGATGCCGAAGCCGCCATCGAATCTCTGCAAAAGGTTCCCGACCTCGATTCCAATCCTGAGGGCCTGCGCGATCTACTCAAGGCTTACCTGAAAAATGGGCGCCTCTCCGATGCCGGAACGCTCGCCGGCAAACTTCTCAGCGTCCACAACGATCTCGCCGCGATCTCCACTTTTGCCGACGCCCTCATGCAGGCGGGTCAGTACGAAAACGCGCTCCAGGTTTACGATCAGCATGCCGATCGCCTCCTGGCCGAAGATTCCGACAAAGTTTTAAAAAATCTGCACTCCGTCATCGGCCATGTGCGCGACAATCCCGCCTCGCTCGAGAAGCTTCTCGATCTCTTCCAGAAAGCCGGGGAGTCCACTCACGTCACCGAAGTGATCGAGTTGCTGGCTCACGCATCCGTGCAGTCCGGCGATCTGGCTCGCGCGCGCGATCTCTATCAGAAACTCGCCACCATGGAGCCTGGCAATCCCCTGCACCTGAATAATTATCAGCAGGTGGTCAGCCAGCTCGGTGGACCCTCCGCCGAAAAACTGATTTCCGCGGAAGAAGCCGCCGTCATCGTCGACGAACTGGAAGCCACATCTCCCGCGGTCCATCAGCATTATCCCGATGCCGTGGCCCTGGCCGTTCGCTCCGCCCTCACCGACGCGGAACTTTTTATTTCCTATAACATGCCCGCCAAAGCTCTGGCCCCGCTCATGGCCACTTTGCCGCAGGCTCCCAATGATCTTCGCCTGAACCAGCGGCTGGCCGCGCTGCACACTCGCGCCGAACGCTTCGCCGAAGCCGGCGTTTGCTGCCGCACCTTGCAGAGCGTCTACTCCGAAGCTGGATATCCCGAGGAAGCTACACGCTACGGCGAGCTGGCTGACCGCTACGAGCAGCGTTCGGCAGTCTCCAGCGCTTCCCACTCCGCCATCGAATTGCCCACATCTCCCGGAGGAAACATCCTCGGAAGAGATTTCGATCGCGTCCGAGGTCTCCGCTCCCTGGCCTGCGGCTCCTGCTCAGCCTGCGGACGAACTCGAATTCTCCGTCGTCGCGGATCCCGGCGAAAACCAACACCACGATTCGAATCAGGAAGACCCAGATCAGCAAGATCAAAATCAAGAAATTCCGGATCATCAACCCGCCGACGAAGTGCCGGCCACTATCGAATCTCACGCCGAGCCTGCCGAGATCGATCTGTCCTCCGAGTGGGATGATGCCATTACCATCGAAGCCGAAGAGCCGGCTGCAGAAGTCGCCGAAATAGAGGTTCCCAGTGCTGTCGCCGAGCCTCCAGCCACCGTCGCTCATACCGAATCGGCAAAGGCCCGCCCGGCGCAGGCTCACACAACACAGGCCAGCCAGGAAAAGACTGCCGAAAGCGTCGAAGAGATTCGTTTCTATCTCGAGCACGGCATGCCTGAGCAGGCTCAAGCTGCTTTCGAAAAACTTCAAGCCCTCACCTCCGACGAATCTGTTTTGAGCGCCCTGCGGTCCGAGATTGAAGCTGCTTCTCATCCCGCCGCCTCTGCGGAAGAAGAGGTCGCCGCTCTCGAACCTGTTTCGAATTTCGCAACCGAGGAACCTGCCGCCGAATTTACTATCGATGAAGTCACTGACGAAGTTCCGGCGGCCGCTCTCGATGAGCCCGTCGCGGTCGAGCAACTTCCTGTAGAACCACCACCTCCGCTTCCTCCAGTGGAATCCGTGCCCGTGCAAGCTCCCGCTGCTCGCCGCATTCAGCCTCCCGCTCCCAAAGCTCCCGCTCCGGAGCCTCCCGCAGTCGAACCTGCGGTTGCATCGGCACCCGGCGTCCTCCAGGAATTCGTCTCCGATCTTGAATCTTCTCTGGGCGATAGTTTTCTGCCCGGCGCCGTCCCGCATGAACCCACGCATGCAGTTGAGGCTGCATCCACTCACGCTGTTCAACCACAACACACCACTCAACCCGAACTCGAGCCGGTTGGAAACGCCACGCCCACGACGTTCGGCGTTCCGCAAAACGAGGTCATCGGTGAATTCGTCGCCGATCTCGAAGCTTCCTTAGGCGATGACTTTCTCAAAGATGCTCCCCTGCCCGAACCAGTTCCTCAAGCTCACCCGGAAGCCAAGCCGCCAGTCGTGGCAGCGCCCGCGCAGCAATGGCCTGCGCCCGTCGTGGCACCGGCTACGCCGGCCGTAAGCACTCCAGTAGTGGCCAGCGCCGCAGCCGCCTCGGCGTCTGCTGGCGCGCCAACAATTTCGTCACAAGTCTCAGCCCCGGTCGCACAGCAGTCGGCTCATGCCGCTCCTGTGGCAGCGGTTCCTCCAATCATCCCCGGCCCGCCAACCTCCGCCAAGTCTTCTCCTTTCGGCGAAGATGCCGGAGTCGATCTGGCCGAAATGTTTGGCGAGCTGAAACAAGATCTCGAATCGGGCACCACCGCGGAAGAAGGAGATCCCGAAACTCATTACAATCTCGGTATCGCCTTCCGTGAAATGGGTCTGCTCGATGAAGCCATCGGCGAGTTGCAAAAGACCTGCCAGGCGGTCGACCGCGGCCATCCCTTCCCTCAGGTGATGCAGACTTACACTTGGCTGGCGCAATGCTTCCTCGATAAAGGCGTACCTGAGGCCGCAATTCGCTGGTATCAAAAAGCTCTTGCAGCCCCCGGCATCGACGAAGAAACCCGCACCGCTCTCCACTACGAACTCGCCGCGGCCTACGAAACCGCCGGCGACAAACCCTCAGCGCTCAAGCACTTCATGGAGGTTTACGGCCGCAACATCGATTATCGTGACGTCGCCGAGCGCATCAAGCCCCTGAAGTCGTAGAATAGCTCGATGGGTTTCGTTCCATACTCCTTATCATCTCTGCCCCGCCGCACATTCATGCGTCTCCGTGTAACTTCCCCTCGTTGCCACCGGAGCGCCCTGTGACTCCGGATTCCAAATTGCCCGTGGAGAACGGCCCGGCGCCTACCCCCGCTCCAACCGAAAACACCTCATGGCTTCTCAATCCTTCGCCTTCTGCTCCCGTGCGCCAAGCCCAGGGCGGCTTGCAACTTTGGCTGCATCGCACTTCTGTCTTCCTCTTCGTGTTAATCAGCGCCATCGCCGGCGTGCTGCTTCTGATCCTGCCCTGGACGCCTGAGTGGACCGACAATTATCTTCTTCTCTCCTATCCCTGGCTTCGTACCTTCATCTCCTCCGGTTTTTTTCGCGGGCTGTGCAGCGGCCTGGGGTTGCTCGACATCTGGATCGGCTTCTGGGAAGCCCTCCACTATCACGATCGCCAATAGCGGTAACGTGGACCCCACAAAAAAGGGTTCCAGAATTTTAGATTCAGCACGTGAGTTTCTTAAATGGGAGAGCTTTTTAAATACGTGGGTTCTGAGTTTTTAAATGCGTGAGTTTCTTAAATGCGTGAGTTTCTAAATGATCGATAAGCTCAAACCCGCATCTCTGGCCTATCAGAACGAACCCTTTCTCAGTAGTCCCGACGGCCGCATCCTTCGCATCCTCGCCGAATATCAGGAACCGCTCTCCCGTTTTCGCCGCGAACAGATTCAGGATACGGTCGTCTTCTTCGGCTCCGCGCGCTTTCAGGGAGGGGACGCCGCCAAAAGCCATCTCGCCATTGTCGAAAAAAACAAAGAAAAAATCTCTGCCCCGGAACACGAACGCAGCCTGAAGCGCGCCCGCGCCGCCGTCGACATGGCTCGTTATTATGAGGACGCGCGCCGCCTGGCGCACCTGCTCACGGAATGGTCCATCCAAATCCCCGCCCGCCGCCATCGCTTCGTCGTCACCACCGGCGGCGGACCCGGCATCATGGAAGCCGCCAACCTCGGCGCCTACGAAGCCGGAGGCAAGAGCATCGGCCTCAACATCAATCTGCCCTTCGAGCAGAATCCCAACTCCTACATCACCCCGTCGCTCAACTTCGAGTTCCACTATTTCTTCATGCGCAAATTCTGGTTCGCCTATCTCGCCAAAGCTCTGGTGATTTTCCCCGGCGGCTTCGGCACTATCGACGAACTCTTCGAAATCCTCACCCTCGCGCAAACCGACAAGCTCGCCAAGAAAATCCTGGTCGTCATCTACGGCAGCGAATACTGGCATCGCATCATGAACTTCCAGGCCTTCGTCGACGCTGGCACCGTCGCTCCCGAAGACCTCAACCTCTTCAAATTCGTCGACACTCCCGAGGACGCCTTCACATTCCTGCGCGACGGCCTCACCGAATACCACCTCGGCGGCCAGCCCAAAAAAGAAAAAGAGCAAGAAGTCCTCCCCGAAATCGCCCGGACCAGGCCGTGATCAAAAGAGGAGATCCGGAAAGTTAAGCTCTACCCTGTGAACCCCGTGCCCCCTGTGTTAAAGATTTAAAAGCCCTCGCGAGCAAGCCGATGCCGAAACCCTGCATCCTCTACTACATCACCGATCGCAAAGCCTTCCCCGGAGATGAACTCACGCGCCGCCGTCGTCTACTCGACAAAATCAACGAAGCCGCAAGCGCGGGCGTCGACTACATCCAGCTCCGCGAAAAAGATCTGTCCACTCGCGACCTGGAATCCCTGGCCCGCGATGCAATCCAAATCATCCGGAACAATAAAAAATCGAAGACCACTCTCCTGATCAACTCCCGCACCGACATCGCCCTCGCCGCCGAAGCCGATGGCGTTCATCTCCCAGCAGACGATCTCCGACCAAACGAAATTCGACAACTATGGAAGTGTGGCGCGGGCGCCCCCGCCCGCGAAATCTCACCACGAGAACCGATGATCTCCATCTCCTGCCACTCACCAGAAGAAGTAACCCAAGCCGCGTCAAACGACGCCACCATAGCCCTCTTCGCCCCGGTCTTCGAAAAAAAAGATGCTCCCGGAACCGTCCCCGCCGGCCTCGCAACCCTGCGCAAAGCCTGCCGCGCTGAACTTCCCGTCCTCGCACTAGGAGGCATCACGCTGCAAAACGCTGCTTCCTGCCTGCAAGCCGGCGCCGCCGGCATCGCAGCCATCCGCCTCTTTCAGGAAAACACCATCGCTGAAATAGTTCGAGGATTACTCGGTCAGTGATCGCCTTATTGCTTTGGGAATAGGTTCTGTTGGAAATATGTGCGTTTAGAATTTTCTCGGTTTTGGGTGGCGCAGCGCTTTCAGCGCTGCGATTATGCTTTAAATAGAATCGGGCTTTAGCCCCCTCTCCAGCTAGACTGCTAAAATTAATCAAGCAGATGTCTGCCGCCCACTCGCATTCCCAACCCGATCCCCACTACATCGAGCCTCGCCTGGTTTCGATCCCCGGTGCCTGGTTCCTCATGGGCTCCGCTACCGGCCAGGATTGCGAACGTCCGGTTCACCGCGTCTGGGTTGACGCTTTCGAACTCGCCGCCACTCAAGTCACCAACGCAGAATACGCAACTTACCTGCGCACCACAGGATTACCGGCGCCTCCATCCTGGAACGACCCAAATTTCAATCACCCTCAACAACCTGTCGTAGCCGTCTCCTGGTTCGAAGCCGACCACTACTGCCAATGGCTGTCCTCGCAAACCGCACGCTCCTACCGTCTTCCCACCGAAGCCGAATGGGAGCGCGCCGCCCGCGGCGATCTCGAACAAAAAGATTTTCCCTGGGGCAACGACCCTCCGCAATCACTCCCCGACTATGCCACTCGCTGGCAAACTGGACCCGAGTTCGTCGCCCTCTACGCTCCAAATTCCTTCGGCCTTTACAACATCTGCGACAACGTCCACGAGTGGTGCAGCGACTGGTACGATCCCAACTACTACGCCACCTCGCCCGACCGCAATCCCCGCGGCCCCGATCCTCGCTCCGGAACCGGCCAACGCAAATCCTCACGCGGCGGATCCTGGCGCCACCACGTCAAAGTCTCGCGCTGCTCCGCCCGCTCCAGCATCCCTCCCGATTTTCAATACGCCGACTACGGCTTCCGGATCGCCGCTGATCCTTCATCCAGCCGCATATAATTTTCCTGATTCCAATCTGCACTACCCTTCAACCCCTATAATTTGTCATTCCGATCCGGGCGGCAGCCCGGTGAGGAATCGTGCTGTTCGCTGACACTAAGATCGAGCCAGGAAAATGTTTCGCACAGACCTTCTCGCTAACAAGCGCATCCTCATCACCGGCGGTGGCACCGGCCTCGGCAGAGCCATGGCTCATCGCTTCCTCGAACTCGGCGCCACCGTCTACATCTGCGGCCGTCGCGAGGATGTACTCCAGAAAACCGCCGCTGAACTTTCCGCCGCAACAAAAGGTGAGATCCACGCTCTCGCCTGCGACGTCCGCAATCTCGACGCCGTCGAGGCCATGATCGATTCCATCTGGAAAGACGGCCCGCTGGATATTCTTGTCAACAACGCCGCCGGAAATTTCATCGCCCGAACCGAGGAACTTTCTCCGCGCGCCTTCGACTCCGTCATCGGCATCGTTCTCCTCGGCACCCTGCACGCCACCATGGCCTGCGGACGCCGCTGGCTCAAAGCCAAACACCAAGGCACCGTTCTCAGCATCTCGGCAACCTACGCGCCGGTCGGCTCGGCCTATGTGGTTCCCTCCGCCATCTCAAAAGCTGGAGTCGAAGCCCTCACCCGCAGCCTCGCCGTCGAGTGGGGCAATCGCGGAATCCGCATGAACGCCATCGCGCCCGGTCCAATTCCCACGCAAGGCGCATTCTCGCGCGTCCTGCCGCGCCCTGATCTCGAAACGCTCGCGCTCGACCGCAACCCGCTTCACCGCTTCGGCACCACGGAAGAGTTGGCAAACCTCGCCGCATTCCTGGTAAGCGACGGCTCCGGCTACATCAATGGCGAAGTCATTCGCATGGACGGTGGAGAGTTCCTGCAAGGCGCGGGAGAATTCAGCAATCTCGGCCGCATTCTCACAGAAGAAGACTGGCAGGCGATCAAGCCAAAAAAGTCAGGCTCGACTTCAACGGGGAACAAACCTTAGGGGCTCAGCCTAAACACTTCACAGCGAAGCCGCGAATCCATTGGTGATACTTCGCGTCCTTCGCCCGTCCATTGGTTATTGTCTTGCTACAAATTAACGTCGATTCGACGGCATCACGATCGCCTTCAGCAACAGGTTTACCAAACTCAGCACGATTGCGCCGATGAAAGCCGCGAAGAATCCGCGCACTTGAAATCCCGGCGCCAGCAATGCCGAAGCCAGTTCCAGCATTAGCGCGTTGATCACCAGCCAGAACAATCCCAGCGTCAGCAGCGTCAGGGGAAAAGTCAAAATCTTCAGCACCAGCCCGATCGTTGCATTGATAAAGCCAATCACCAGCGCCGCAATCAAGGCCGCCACCGGACCGCTCACATGAATTCCCGGTACCACGCGCGACATAATCCAAACCGCCAACGCACTCAGCACCCAATGCAGCAGCATTCTCATGTTCGCGTCTCCGTTCTCCTCGCAAAACTATACCGGAATCACGCCGATCGGACACTTTTTTCCGGCAATCCCTGGTGCCCACTTCTCGCCTGCTTTGCCGAGTACGCCTGCCCTGAGCCAATCCGGAGGTGGGATCGCCGAACCTTAAGTTTGGGCATTTATCGCGTCTCCACGTAGGGTTCCAGCTTCGCCTCTCCATCCGCTTCCACGATCCAGAATTTCCGCCCGCGATAATAGTCCAGAAGCTCCTGATTCTTCTCCGCTCCCATATCCCGCGCCCACACAATCTTTTGCTGATCAATATTCGCGCCATTGAATACCCACTCGCGGTCCAGATCAAAATCAGGAGCGTACTTCACCAGCACCACATCTTTTCCCGGCATCGCGTCCAGCTCTTTTACGATAGCCGCACGCCCCATGTCTCCGTGCTGCCATTCTTTTTCCGGATGCACATGCGTCACCGCCATTCCGATCCGCAGCACAACCGTCGCCACATAGATCACGACAACCGCCCGCACCAATGCCAGCCCCACGGGACGTTCTTTCCATTCAAACCACCGCAAATGCCGCATGCACTGAATCAAAAACAAATAAAGCAATGCCGTCGCCGGAGCAAAATAGTGCGGCAGGAACCACACCTCAATCGCCAGACCCACCACAAAAATTCCCAGAATCATCCACGGCACGCGCAATCGCCGGTCGCGTGCCGCGCACGGCAGCGCAATCAAAACGAAAGGCAACGGAGGTACCAGATACACCTCCCAGAAATAATAAAGTTTGCCCCGCCCCCGCCGCAGAAATCCGCTCAGCGTCTTGTACTCGGTCGCCTCGCGCAACTCCCGCTCATACTGCGCCTGCATCTTCGCATGATGATAGGTTTTCTGCGGCCACGGCTTCTGCCAGATGAAATACCTCCCCATCGCATACATTTCCCGGTTCACCGTATACGCCATGCGGAACGGACTACCCGTCACGCGGTAATAGTAGTAACCCGTCCACGCCGCAAGCGGAGCAAGAGTCAGCACCAGCGGCAAAACAATCCTCGCCCACGAAACCCGCGCCGGCGGTCCATGCTTTCCCAGCATCCACGCGAACAAAGCAATCGCCACTCCCACACTCAACAAGAATCCTTCGTACGGACGCGTGTTCGCGAGAATAAATAATCCAACCGCCATGACCACCGCATGAATCCTTCGCGCCCCGTGCTGGATTCTCGGCAACGCTCCCAGAATCAGTGCCCCGCCCACCGCCGGCAAACACGCGCTCCAATATCCGTTCGTGAAATAACTCAGCAATCCCAGTCGCGCCACCACCAGCACTCCGCCCAGCAGGGCCCAGCGCGCGGGAATCCACCCTTGCAGCATCCAGCAAACCGCCGCGCACATCAGCGCCGAGGCCAGCAATTGCCCGATCCACGGGTTCCCCAACACCTCGCCCAACGCCAGTATCAGCCCCTGCCCCGGCGGATACATCGACATATACGTCGGGTGCCAGATCACATGAAATGTTTCGAAGTGCACCCACATGGGGTGCGGAGGATTGGTCAACCGCCCGTGTGCAAACGTGTCCGCCGCCAGTAAGTAACTGAATTCATCGTGATAATGCGGCAAGGGCGTACCCAGGAGAATCGCCCCCAGGCCGCGAATCACAAACAACGAAAACCCCACCAGAAAAACGCAGAGTCCCTTCCTTCCAGCGATCTTTTTTCCAAACCGCTCGATCCGCCCCAGTCCCAGCATTTCCCACAACTGCGGCAACCTGATCTCGAGATAAACGACGACCGCGACGATCGCCACCGGCTTCAGAACTTTCAGCACCAAAACCAACGCAGCACCTCAGATCATGTGTAAAGATCGTGTGGGGACAGCCGCCCCCGGCTGTCCGTCGAGCGCAGCTCGACTATCTTTCTAGCCGACATGCACTCCGCAATCAGCATACCCAATGAATGCCCTAGTAGACACGGCGTTCGCTTTTCAATTACAACTGACCCAATCGCCAAACTACCAAATGCTCTCCCTCACCGACATCGAAACCCGCGTCCTCGGCTCGCTCATCGAAAAAGACATCACCACTCCCGATTACTATCCCCTGTCACTGAACGCTCTTGTCAACGCCTGCAATCAAAAAAATAATCGCGATCCCGTGATGTCTCTCGACGAAGATTCCGTGGCGCACGCTCTCGCCACATCTGCAGGAGAAACGTCTCGCCGGTCCCGCCAGTGGAGCCGACAGCCGCGTCACCAAATACGAACATCGCCTGCAGGAAGTTTTCAATTTCGATCGCCGCGAAATCGCCATCCTTTGCGTGCTTCTCCTGCGCGGACCGCAGACTCCCGGCGAACTCCGCAGCCGCACCGAACGCATGTACCGCTTCGAAGCCCTCGACGATATCGTCTCCACTCTAGACCGCCTGAGCCAGCGCCAGCCTCCACTAGCCGCGGTCCTCCCGCGTCAACCCGGCACAAAAGAATCCCGCTACATGCATCTCTTCTCCGGTGACAATGTGGCGCGGGCGCCCTCGCCCGCGAATTCAGCCCGCACCTCATCCCGCACCGCCGACGAACGCTTATCCCATCTCGAAAACGAAATCCTGGAATTAAAAAGGGAACTATCAGAAATCCACGAGCAACTCTCCACCTTCCGCAAACAATTCGAATAAAAACCGCTCTCTCAGCGCCCTCCGCGGCCGTTCTCAGCGTTCTCTGCGACAAGCCTCTTGGTGTAATCTCATCTCGAGCGCCCTAAAACCGGAGGCTCCCCATGCATCGCCGCGATTTCCTGATTCGCTCAACCACGGTCGCCGCAACATTCTTCACATCAAAGAATCTGCTCGCCGCTCTAGCCAACCAGCAGCTTCCCAACAAAATTCTCCGCCACCGACACCGTCACCCTGGGCAGCACCGGAATCAAAACCAGCCGTCTCGCCATGGGTACCGGCACCGTCGGCTCCGGCCATCATTCCAATCAAACCGCGCTCGGCCTTAAAGGCCTCTCCGACCTTCTCCTCAACGGTTACGATCACGGCCTTCGTTTCTTCGACGCCGCCGATTCTTACGGAAGCCATCCTCACGTCGCCGAAGCGCTCAAACACGTGCAGCGCGACAAAGTTACCGTCCTCACAAAAACCTGGGCTCGCGATCCCGTCACCGCCCGCGCCGACCTCGACCGCTTCCGCCGCGAGCTAGGCACCGACTATCTCGATATCTGCCTGATGCACTGCCTCACCGAGCCCGATTGGACCGAGCGCTACAAAGGCGTTATGGATGTTTTCTCCGAAGCCAAGCAGAAGGGAATCATCCGCGCCCACGGCTGCTCCTGCCATAGCATCGAAGCTCTCCGCGCCGCTGCAAAATCCCCTTGGGTTGAAGTCGACTTCGCCCGCATCAATCCCATCGGCTCTCACATGGACGCCGATCCCGAAACCGTGGTTGCGGTTTTAAAAAATATGAAAGCCGCCGGCAAAGCCGTAGTCGGCATGAAAATATTAGGTCAAGGCGATCTCGCGAACCGTCAAGACGAAGCCATCAAGTACGCTCTATCACTCGGCATACTCGACGCCTTCACCATCGGCGCCGAAAGCAAGCAACAACAAGAAGACCTGATCCGCCGCATCGCCGCCGCATGATCAAAACTAAGTTGCTCATGTGGGGACAGCCGCCCTCGGCTGTCCGCCGGGCAAAGCCCGGCTCTCTGGAAGCCATAACAGACATGCTTTGAGTAACAGCGCCTTGAAAGCGCGTGGCTTTCGCGCCGCAAGCCACTTCCTTATAAAATGGGGTTTCACCCCCTGAGCATTGTCTCTCGAAAAGAAATCATGTTCACCTCAAAGCAAATTGGCTTCGTAAGCAGCCCCTACAAAAACACCAAAGATATTCCCAAAGGTTTCGGAGTGAAACATGAGGCCGAGGGCATTCTCAAAATCCAGCCCGAGTTCGAACTCGGCCTGACCGACATCGAAGGCTTCTCGCATCTCTTCGTCCTCTGGGAGTTCGATCGCTCCCAGGGATTCGACTTACTCGGCACTCCGCCCATCGACAATCGCCCGCACGGCGTCTTCGCTACCCGCTCCCCGCGACGCCCCAACCCGATTGGCCTGACCGTCGTTGAACTCCTTCGCCGTGAAGGCCCCGAGCTGCACGTTCGCGGCCTCGACATGTTGAACGGAACTCCCATCCTCGATATCAAACCGTACTTATCCAGCATCCCGAACGAAAAGCTGCGCCGCGGGTGGATGATCGAAGCCGAGGCCCGACAGAAGACACGCGATTGCTAGTTTGAGACTTGTCCGTCGAGAAAAGCCCGTCCCTCGTAACGCCACAACTGAAGACTGTTGGATCGCGATTAAAGAGGCACATTGGTGTGGTGCAGCGCTTCAGCACTGCGTTTACCAGCGGAAGTGGGCTTCGGCCCCCCATGCCTCAGGAACCACGTTTCATTCGCTCGACTCGCTCCTAACGTAACCTCCCCACCTATCCTCATCGATGCGATCATTGCACGTCACGTCTTGTCCGCACATTTGGCGGCCCGGAGATAGCATGACCCAAAAAGTCTGTTTGCTAACGCTATTCCTCGCAGTATCAACTACCTTTCAAGCCACCGCCCAGAACGGTGGACCCTATGACGCACTGGTCAACGACAACACGAGATTCGCGTTCAAATTCTTCCGCCAGTCGCTCGCCGAAACCTCCGATACCAATGTAGTTATTGCTCCGACCGCTCTCTCGGCCGATTTCGCTTTCCTGCAGAACGGGGCCGAAACCGAGGCACGTGAAGAAATCCTTCAGGCATTCGATTTGAAGAACCTTTCAATAAACGAGATTAATCAACAGAACTCCGCTTTGCGACAGGCTCTCTCTTATCCGCAGTCGCCAGCGCCAAAACAATTGCCAAGAGCTTCCGCGAACCGTCCAACCCCTCCGCCAATTTGCTGTTCAGCTCCCCGTGAACGTCTGGTTTTTGCGGGCTCTTTGTGGGTGCATCCAGTTGTCGCATTCCGCCCAGAATTCCTTGAGATGGGTAATAAGTTCTATTCCTTCCACACCGCACCGGGGAGGGGTCCATCTGCGGTAAAGGCTGTAAACGACTGGGCGGCGCAGCAGACTGGCGGTAAGTTGTCGAACGTCATCGACTCCTGGCAGAAGGACGACTTCCTCCTAGCAGACACAACCTGGTTCAAAGGCACCTGGATTAATCCATTTTCACCGGCTAGTACTCACCCAGGTGAATTCACCCTCCCTTCGGGCCATAAGAAGGATGTCCAGATGATGGAGAAGGGAGGCGGCATCCAATATCTTCGCGGGGATAAGTTCCAAGCTGTGCGTCTACCGTACCACCACGCAGCAATGTACGTCTTCCTGCCCGATGAGGATTCCGCTCTCAAAGATTTTGAACAATCCCTCACTGCAGACAACTGGACTGCGTGGATTCCTGCCTTCAACTACCGCGATGGTTACCTTGAACTTCCCCGGTTCCACTCTGAATATCACGGGGAAGTAAGCGCAATTCTCGAAGACTTGGGAATAACGCGCGCCTTCACAACCACTTCATCTTTTGCTCCCGCCGTTTCGAATCCCGAAGGGGCTATGCTAACTCGCGTTTTGCAAGTCGTCTTACTAACGGTCGATGAAAGGGGAACCGAAGTCGTCTCCGCCGGGATTTCGGGCGGCGTCATCGGCGGTGTATCCGCGGGACCGCGCCCAGAACCGTTTCGCATGATTGTGAACCGTCCGTTCTTTTTCGCCATTTGTGACAATCAGACTCAGGCAATCCTGTACATGGGAGCAATCGTCGATCCGTAAGTCACCGCTTTCATAAGCACCGTTCTCCCGTGTCCCCCGCTCCACACAGTGTCCGCGACCCCACGACCATCGACCCTTTCTTCTGCCTCCTAACCCCCGCGAAATCAACACCCCATCCACTGGCCCATTCCATGCACTCTCCCAAGCGCTGCTCAGCAGCAGGAGGTGACAACATGACCCGTATCAACCTGTTCCGCTCCGCTCAATTCCGTTGCGTGGGGTAAATCCAATCACGCGAAAGCAAATTCCACAAAAAACAATTTCGACAAAACCAGCACGCTGATTTTCGCCGCGCTTCTGATCGCCTGCTCCCTCACCGTCGGATGCTCCAGCGATAAACCAAAACCAGTCAGCTCGACGAACCCGTTGCCAATCGGCCAACCCACGCCGCCTATCACAACCACTTCTGTGCCCGTGGCCACTCCGGTTGAACCAGCGCCAGTCAAGCACGTTCACAAGAAAATTGTCCGCAAAGTTCCGCCGACAGTAACCTACGTCGATAGCGTTTCCGGAGTCACATTTCAATATCCGCGCAAGTACGCGCTTAAGACTGGCGACGCCGCAAAAGAACTCGTCTCCTCCGGCCCCATACCCATGGACTTCGTCCAGCCCGGCGGAATCGCCCTCGCAGCCGTCTCCCTGCCCGATTCCACATATCCAAACTCGGACTTGACTGCGGCCTTCTTCAATGTGAGCGTGAACAAAACTCTCACTGCCGATCAGTGCGGCGAATTCTCCGTTCCGCAGCCGAATCCCGCGGCCCCGGCGGACCCCACTGTGCAGGCGACGGCGCAAGTCTCAACTCCGCCGCTTTCTAAACTTAAATTGATGATCGGCGATATGGAGCTCGAATCTAGCGAATCCGACATTGCCGGACAAATGACAAATGGATCACGC
The DNA here is from genome assembly GCA_963817305.1 of uncultured Acidobacteriaceae bacterium. Lineage (GTDB taxonomy): Bacteria > Acidobacteriota > Terriglobia > Terriglobales > Acidobacteriaceae > Sulfotelmatobacter. The sequence goes on from CAWFOD010000004.1 coordinate 941,047, forward strand.
GAAGAATCGTCGAAGTATTACCACGTCTTTCAGAATGGCTCTTGCTACGAGTTTGCACTGAAAGTTGCAACCACTAAACTCGACGCCGCACCCACAACCAAACCCACACCAAACCACATTGATCGTACCGAAGTCTTTCACCGCCTCGAAGCAATTCTCGCCACGGTGAAGATCAATCCCATCGCCGCTCCCGAAGTGAACGCAGAAGCCAACACAAACACTCAACCTGCATCCCCGGAAGCTCCCGCTCAGTAATCACAAAGGCGCCGGTCATCGTTTTCATGACCGGCGCCTGACTTTGCTCAAACTAATGCTAATCAGCTAACTCGCCCGGCAAAATCGCAAATCCCATCCTCTGTAGATCTTCTCGAAGTTGTCTCACCGATTGAAATCGCAGCGCATGAATCCCCACCTCCCGCGCCGCCCGCACATTAATCTCCCGATCATCCACAAACAGCGCCTCCTCCGCCCGCACACCGAGCCCGCGCAGAGTATGTTCATAAATCGCGCGATCCGGTTTGATCAACCGAACTTCCGCCGAGAATGTCGTATAGTCGAACAGCTCCAGCCAGTCGAAATTCTTCTTTACGTAAGCAATCATCGCGGGATGAATATTCGAGAGCAACGCCGTCTTGATTCCTCCACGGCCGAGCTGCCGCAACCAATCCACCATCTCCTCATTCGCATTTCCCCACATCTCAAGATCCAATTCGCACACTTGCTTGAGTTGTGTTGCATCGATTTTCGCGCCTGCGTCCTCCGCCAGCATGCTCCAATAAATCTCGGGCGTAAGATCTCCGCGATCGAACGCCCCTCGATTCTTGTCCCACAACCTCGCGAACAAATTCTCATCCACGCCAAACGGTTGGATCAGGCGGCGGAATTCTTCCTCGGACGGCCGATGACAAAGCACTTCGCCGTAATCCAGAATGACCGCGCTGATTCTTGCTTTACTCTCGACGCCTTCCATCCCCATTCACGCTCCGCCCTTTCATTCGCAACCATGCCGCGTCCCGCAGACAATCCTTATTCTTGCCAACGCGAGATTGCCCTTCTCACTAGAGTCCAACCCAATCCTGCTGCATCCAACATTTTTAGGTACTGGTGCAGTTTGACGATTACACGAGGACTGTCCTCCTGAGCGAAGCGCGAAGACATCTCCCCCTTAACCGGCGTAACGCGTAGCCATACTGCACCACTACCCATTTTTAAAGGAGGTTCTATGTACGCTATTCTCGGAGCAAGCGGCAACACCGGTCACATCGTGGCCAAGACTCTTCTCGAACGCGGACAGAAAGTTCGCGCCATCGGCAGAAACGCAACTCACCTGCAACCTCTCGCAGCCCAGGGCGCTGAAGTTTTCGTCGCCGATGTCACCGACGCAGCCGCACTCACCAAAGCGTTTCAAGATGCGGATTCCGCCTATGTCATGATTCCCCCGAATCCCACCAGCAACGACCCTCTCGGCTATGAAAACCGTGTTAGCGACGCCATCGCAACCGCAGTTCGCAGCACTCGAGTTAAAAATATCGTTTCCCTCAGCAGCATCGGAGCCGACAAGCCTTCCGGCACCGGCCCGGTCGTCGGACTTCATAATCTCGAGCAAAAGCTGAATCAGATCGACTCCGCCAATATTCTCCATCTGCGCGCCGGATACTTTATGGAAAATACTCTGGGACAAGCCGGCGCCATTCGCATGATGGGCTCAGCCATCGGGCCGATTCGTCCCGACCTCAAACTTCCCATGATCGCCTCTCGCGATATCGGCGCGTTTGCTGCCGATGCTCTCTCTCAGCTCGAATTCCGCGGCAAACAAACTCAGGAACTTCATGGCCAGCGCGATATCGATTACAACGAGGTCGCAACTATCATCGGCAAAGCCATTGGCAAGCCCAAACTCGCCTATGTCAAGCCTCCCGACGACCAGCTTCGCGCTGCTTTGGTCCAGATGGGAATGTCTGAACCATTCGCTCGTCTGCTCCTCGAGATGTCCGCATCTCTTAACTCCGGATACATGCGCGCCCTCGAACCGCGCACCGCCCGCAACACGACGCCTACATCGTTCGAGACTTTTGTCGCCCAGGTATTCGTTCCCGCGTATCAACAACAAGCAGCAGCATAACTAAAACCGGAAGGCCACGCTCCTACAGAACGTGGCCGTTTCTTCGTGTAGAGCGGGCGCCCTCGCCCGCTGCCTTTGACTTCGTTTTTGATTTTGACTTCGTTTTTGCCTTTGCCTTCGTTCTTGCCTTTGCCTTTGACCTTCCTTTCAACTCTGACCGTAATTCAATATCGCCACCACATTCGACTCATCGTCAGAATTACCCGCTTCCCGCTCCCGCCGCGCGCCTCATACTCACAATCACCGTGTGCGCCAGGCTCTCCACCACCGCCACATCGCCCTCATCAAAATTAAACGCGTCCGCCGCAAACACCATCAGCAGTCCCACCGTATCGCGCTCGTAGCGAACCGGAGCCGCCAGAATCGATCGCACTCCGAGCCTTCGGCAACTCTCCAAATCCACCCGCGGATCCATCTCCGTATCATCGCATCGCAAAGCTCTTCCCACTCGAAAGCATTCTCCCGAGAGTCCGGAGTTCACATCCAGCTTCGTTCCTAGCGCAGGCGCCTTTTCTCCCACACTGGCCCGGCAAATCACCGCGCCTTTATGCATCAGCGCAATCGCCGCACTCGATCCCCGCGTCAGCGACCGTGCCCGTTCCCCAATCAGCCGCAAGGCCGCCGTCAAATCGGTTCCCAGCGAGCTGAATTCGTATTGCACCGTCGCCGAAGCCGCGCCTCCGTTCCCTCCCGCCGTCAGGTTTTCCGCTTCCAAACTAACCGCCATCGGATCCCCCGCCGCGCTCCCCGCCGACTTCACCCCCGCCGGCCAAGCCATTCTTCCTAACGCGACTTTCGGAGCCATGTGGCTGGGCGCACTCGCATTCAGCGTCAACCAATCGTTCAATCGCCGCCGCGCCTCCTCCGGCAAATCCGAGAACCGCACTCCCGCCCTACCCAACGCATCCGCCCACGCAATGTAGCCCGTGGTTTCAAAATGCGTGTCGAGGTTTGTTTCGAGGCGCGCTTCCGCCATCGAAGCATCTGCCTCCGAAACATCGGCAGGCAGATCCACCTTCACCCGCACGCGCCGCTCCTTGTCAAACAACTGCCCACTACGCGTACAGTCTGTCTGCATCGACAAACCTTCTTCACTCAGGTCGAGAATCATGCCGCCCGTCACGCCATCAAAACTGGCAAACGCCGGAGCATGCACCGTCTGCCGCCAACACCTTCGCCGCTCCCCCGCAAATCCCTGATTTCCACCCATAGTGTTTTTGAGAAAAGAATCCCCCGCCCAATTCCCTAACGAATGATGGAATCCCCCTCCCGCGTAGAAAAGTGCTACCGCGGGTTCCCCCCGCTCATTCACGCTGCCCTAGGATTCGTTTTCTTCGCCCGATTCTTCGCCAGGGTGCGAAACGTAATCGAATATCGCAACTTCCCCACCGCTGGAATGCTGTGCACAAATTCGCTGCGCGCCACTCCTCGCATCGCGTAAATCGACCTCGGCTCCAATATCTTGGAAATAATTTTGCCTTCTCCCCGGTAAGGCTTCAACCGCATGCGGCAAGAGCTGGCCAAAGATATTCCTACGATCGTCTCAAACTGCGGACGATCCCGGTGCCAGCCAATCGGAGTTCCCGGAGAATATTCCGTGATCATCGCCTGCACAATCTCATCAGCCGCCACTCCGGCAAAAGCCGCCGCACGGTCGCGGACCGCAAACAAGAAGTCAGGAATCGGCCGTGCCTCCGCATTACCTTTCGCCGCCAGAGTTCCATAATTCGTTCCATAACTCGCAACTCGCCGCCTGGCCTTGTAACCGCGGAATTCGTACGGCTCAAATTGCAGGCTCTCAATCCTGCGCAGCAGCTCAGTCTCTTCACTCTCGCTTAAAAAGTTATCCTCATACAAAAATCCCTCCGGCAGCTCTGCAGAATCTGAACTCCTCTTCGCCTTCATAAATCAGCCTCACCACTTAAGGTGCCACACTGGCCTCGCAAGTTGCATCCCCACTCAGCAACTTCCACTACAAAAAGAAAAAGCCACGACGCATTTGCATCGTGGCTCCCATGAGGTCAGCGCCATGCCAAAGAACAGCGGTCACGGCTACCTGCGCGGACCGTATTTCTATCCCGCCGTCGCCGCAATCCCCAAATAGTTGTTCACAATCTCAACTGGCAAGCTCAGCGTGGTTGCGATCTGCGAAACCGCCTGCCCCTGATTGTAGAGTTGATATACCTGTTGCGACTCGGACAGCTTCACCGTGTCGCCCGAATGATTGATGGTTGGTTGTGGATTGCGAGCGGCCGCCGACGTCGACGAAGAGTTCGTCGCTGCTAACGACGCGGTCGAGAGCGAACTGGAAATGGAAATACTCATAAAGCGCTCCTTACCTCTCACCTGAGGAGACATCGGCAAATGCTGCCCATCACATGAGTCGGACAGTCGCATTTCCCCCCGATTCCTGATTCCCAAAACGGAACCAAGATCTCGCGACCGCGAAGAAGAAGATGTATCTGCGGTTGGCCGGACGACAAGCCCCCGGCGCCTCTCAACTCAAATCACACATAATCGAAGAGAGCCATGAACCCAAAATCCATATGTAATTGTTGGTGGCAGTGAAACAGGGTTAGACCAGGATTATTGGCCACGAAATCTATGGCCACCTCTTGATAGCCTCCGACCATAACCACGTCCTTGAACACTCCGGAGATGGAAGTTCCCGCCAGACGGCTGATCTCAAAGCTGTGGCGGTGAAGATGTATGGGGTGAATGTCGTCACTCGCGTTCCGCATGTGGATTCGATAACGTTGGCCTTTTTTCAAATGAAATGTGGCAGGAGCCATTTCGTCGCTCATGGGATAAGCCACTCCATTGATCGTCCATCGGTTGAAGCCTTCTTCGGCGGCATTGTCCTTCACAAAGATCATCTCAATCGTTTGGTCCGGCAGCTCCGGCTTTGCACCGGTCTTTGCGAAGAGCCCGTAGTTCCAGCGATGCCGCAGAGGAGTAATCCATTGTGCCTTGCCCTTAGCTCCGGCATATTCCACGATGATTCCCATGCCATGGCGACGATCGTCATCGGCTAGATCGCCCATAATCCAAACCCCTGGATGTCCCATTTCGACGATGGCAGAGACTCGCTCCGCGGTACCAAGCCAGAGCACCGGAACCGTGACCGGGTTGGGCACCGGATTTCCATCCAACGCAACGACATGGAAGGAATGACCGGGCAGGGCAAGACTACGAATTTCGGTGGCGCTTCCGTTCAACACATGGAATAGAACTCGCTCGCCCTGCTTCACGCGGATAGGGTCCCCGTGGTGCAGCATCTTGCCATTGATCGTAAAGGAACCGTAGCCGACTTCGTATCCATGCGGCATACCCTTGGCGAGGGATGCCTTCATAGCTGACTCGCCTTGTTCTTCGAGCGCCTTAACCTTAGTCGCGGAAGAAAGGAAATCCATCGCCATATCTCCACCGCGGCTAAAAGTCGGCTCGAACTCCTTCAGTACCAGGAAGACTTCGCGGTCATAATTACCCGGCTCATTCTTGGGCGCGATGTACACAGGCCCAACCTCGCCACTGTACATTCCGGCGTGGAGATCCGCTCCTGCTCGATTGTGCGTGTGATAAAAACGAAAGCCGGCGGGTCGCGGAGTAAAGGCGATCCTGCGCTTTCCATGGGCAGGAATAAAGGGTGTACCCTCTTCCGCGGCTCCATCTACATCCGCCGGCACCATCTGACCGTGCCAATGCAGTTGTTCTGGCACGTCGGTGTCGTTGAATACGTCTACCAGGACTTGCTCGCCTTCCTTGAAGCGAAGCAGTGGCCCCGGGAATTGCCCGTTGTAGGTCGTCGCCGAGATGATCCGGTTGGGCGCGATCTCAATCGGTGAGGTTTTGATGTGCAAGGTATAGTCTGCAGATCCGGACTCTTCACCAGTGGGCGACTCTCTGGTCTGCGGTGATCCGTCGAACTCAGCGACAACACCGCCCGAGGTAAGCAGGGCCGCTCCGGTCGTCAGGCATGCTGATCTTAGAAACTTGCGTCTGGATCCGGACAGTTCCTTCATTGAGCCTCCTGTCACTCACCGACTCCCAACGTGATTCGACATGGAAATCATCAATCAACGTCCTGATACGCTTCGGTGACAAATGAGCAAGTCGTGCGAGGAGAACGGCGTTACGAAGCAGCGCCCGCTCTCTTTCGCGTCATGAAGTAGTAGATCGTTGGAGTAACGAACAGCGACAGCACCATTGCAATCAGCAACCCCCCGATAACCGCAACGGCCAACGGTTGCAACATCTCAGAACCTGCGCCTATGCCCAGCGCCAGCGGGATCATCCCCGCGACCGCAGCGATAGCGGTCATCACAATCGGCCGCAGCCTTCTGCGGCCCGCTTGAAAAATCGATTCTTCTTTGGAGTAGCCCGCACTCAGGAACTTCTCATCCGCATCGAGCAGCAGGATTCCATTCTTAGCCACGATACCGATCACCATAATAAGTCCCATGAAGGAAGACAGGTTGAACGTGATCCCGGTAACCAGCAGGGCGACGAAAACCCCAGCCGTCGACAGGATTGCAGAAACCAGAATCGAAATGGGGGCCGAAAAGTTCCGGAATTCGAATAGCAGAACCAGAAACACGAAGACAATCGCAACGCATAACACCATCGTCAAATCGCGAAAGGACTGCTGCTGCGTCAGGTACAAGCCGCCGTATTCGATTCGGATGGACGCTGGCAGATGCATGTCAGCAATGATTTTCTTTACGTCAGCGATGCCGTGCCCCATGTCCAGGCCTTCAAGCCGCGCGGTGACCGCGACGTAACGTTGCTGGTTGTCTTGCAAAATCTCGGTCTGGCCGGGCGTTTCCGTCATCGTTGCCAGCGAACCCAGGTTCGCGACCTGACCGCCCGGACCCACGAGCATGGTGTTGTTCATGGCGTCAACCGAAGAGCGAATCGCCGCGGGATAGCGGATGCGCACCGGATACGGACGATCGTCAATCACAACCGGTTGCAGCGCCTGGACGCCGTCAAGCATTGCCTGCGTTTCATCGGCTAAGGCTTGCGGGGTGAAACCAACATGCGCGGCCTTCGCCATGTTCACTTGATAGGAGACCGCGGGTCCACTGGTGGTCGACTCGATTCCGTTATCGATATCGACAACCGGGAGGCGTCCACCCGCCTGGATCTTCCCGATGGCATCCGCGACGCGGGGCGCCCACTCATCGAGCAGCTTGGCATCGGAGGAAAACATCATGATGTCGATCGGCTGCGGTGCGTTGGTCAGGTCTCCAATCATATCCTGCAGCTTTTGGGTGAACTCCACTTCAACCGCCGGCTCCGCCTGAGCGACCTTCCCCCGGAGTTCGTCCATGATCTCCCAGATATCGCGGTGACGGTCGGTTTTCAAATCCACCGAAATATCTCCCGTGTTCGCTTCCGTCACCGCAGCCAAACCCAATTGGAGACCAGTGCGCCGGGAAGTGCTTGCCACCTCGGGAACCGATTGCACGATCTGCACGATATGCGAGATCATCCGATTGGTTTCCGCGAGCGAGCTTCCCGGCGGCGTTACATAATCGACGATGAAGCTGCCCTCGTCCATCTTCGGCAACAGATCGGATCCGATGTGCTGGTAGCAGACGTAAGAAACCACAATCAGAGCAGCCGTAAGAACTGGAATCCAAACCGGACGCTTGAGACTTCGCCGAAACCATGCTTCGTAGAAGCGAATCACGCGTCCGAAGAATCCCTTCATCAAATGCTCTTCTTCGGCTCGCAGCAATCGATTTATCTCGACCTGTTTAACGCCTTCGTCTGAGCCAGTGGAACTTTCCGCCAACGAGCCCACCACCACCGCGTGCCGCTCATCTGCTGCGGGATGCTCTTCGCCCGCCGGCTTCTTCAACAAATATAGACACAGGGTCGGTGTCCAGGTAAGCGCCAGCGCGAGCGATGTTAGCAACGCGGCTCCGATCGTAACTGCCATCGCACGGAAGAAAACTCCGGTGACTCCCGTGATGGCCACTAACGGCAGAAAGACCACGATCGGCGTCAGCGTAGAACCGACGAGGGGCAGGGAAAGCTCGCGAAGCGTCATCGCCACTGCCTCATATCTCCCCTCACCCGCTTCACGGTGCAGCGTCACATTTTCCAGAACAACGATCGCGTCATCGATAATCAGGCCGACAGCGGCCGCCATTCCGCCCAGCGTCATCAGGTCGAAACTCTCACCCAGGATTTTCAAAACGATGAAGGTCACCAGCAAACTGATTGGAATTACCATTCCGGCAATAAACGAAGTGCCCCAGTCACGCAGAAAGAGCACCAGGACAGCCGAAGCCAGCAATAAGCCGATCAAAATTGCATCACGCACGCTCTTGATGGATTGCCCCACAATCCACGATTGATCGTAGAAAGTGCTGACGTGCACGCCCGCGGGCAAATACTTTTCAATCTGGCTCATCTCTGCTTGGACCGCGTCCGCCACCTGCAGGGTGTTGCTTCCGCGTTGCCGATTGATGTTGATCAGTACAGCAGGCTTTCCATTCGCGGTGACGATCGTGAAAGTTGGCGCGAACGAAGACATCACCTGGGAGACATCGCCGACAGAGACAGGGCTGCCGCCGGCCGAATTCTTCACAAAAATATTGGAAATATCCTGTGCGTTGTGCGCCTGACCCGAAATCAAACCGAGATACAGCTTGTGGTTCTGCTCAAAGAGTCCGGGAGACTCGATAATATTCGAGCGATCCACCGCCGCCAGAATATCCGACACGTTCACCGAGGCAGCGCGCAACTTGGCCGGGTCAGGAACGATGTGAAACTCCGGCGCCTCGCCCCCTTGGATCACGACAGTGCCAACACCTGACAAGCTTGCTAGCCGCGGTTTGATCTCATACGTCGCAATCTCCCAGAGCTGTCGCTGCGACACCGTATTTGAGGTAAGCCCATATCCCATGATCGGGAAAGTGGAAAACTCCAGCTGTTGGGTCGAAATCTTTGCCGTAGGCGGCAAAGTCCCGGCCAAACGGGCCAACGCAGCGTTAACGCGCTCCAGCGTGCGAAACATGTCCACTCGCCAGCTGAAGTACAAATCAATTCCCGCCGAACCCCGGCTGGTGACCGACTTCACATCCTGGATGCCTTCCACCCCGCTCAGCGCCTCTTCGATGGGACGGGTAATCGTGACCAGCATCTGATCGATCGGCATGACTCCGTTATCGACGGAAATCATGACCCGGGGAAAATTTGTAGTAGGAAATACCGCGATCGGAATGCTGAAGAGCAGGTACGCACCCATCAGCGCGAGCGTGACAATCAGAAATATGATGGACTTATGCTCACGCGCAAACCAGTATTTGTCGGCTTCGGACTTCCGTACCTGCGCGACCCTGGAATCTTTATCGTTCGAATTCGCCATAGGTCGAGTTCGGCCTCAGTCTTTATCCTGTGGCTCGGCAGCAGGAGTTGAGATCGTTACCTTCGCGCCGTCGGCCAAACCGTAGGCGCCTTGAGTCACGACCTGATCGCCTGCCTTCACGCCGCTCAGGATTTGCACTTCGCCCCCTTGGCGAATTCCTGTCTTGACGCTCGTCCGATGGGCGATCTGATCCTGACCGATTACCATCACGGAAGTCGCACCCGTCCGGTGCGGTGAGAATTGCTTCAACCGGCACGACCAGTGCATCGTTCACAGTTCGGGCAACGATCTTCAATCCGACTGTGGCGCCGGGCTTCAGCCGCCCGCCGGGATTCGCAGCCTCAACCCAGACTTGAACCGTCGTGCTGTTGGGATCAAGCGCCGGGCTTACCACCATGACTTTCCCCTCAATCTCCATGCCTGCGTTCCCGGGAACCAGTGTTGCCGCATCGCCGACGTGCAACTGCGCGGCCTGCGCCGCGGTCAAGTACGCGCGAGCTACCACTTTCGACAGATCCATTACGGTAAGAATCGGAGCTCCGGCGGGCGGTGTTTCCCCAGCAAAAAAGGGACGATCCGTAACCACGCCATCGATAGGGCTCACGATTTTGCTGTAGTCCACCTGTGCTTGTGCAGCCGCCAGCTTGCCCTTGGCTGAGGTCAACTGTCCCTCGGCCGACTTCAGGTTGTATTGCTTTTGGGCAAGATCATATTGATTGCTGGTTTGCGAGAGCGCAATTTGCGCATCCTGAACATCTTTTTGCGATGCCGCCCCTTGCTTGTAAAGCCTCACGCGGCTGTCGTACACCGATTGGGCCGCGTCGAATTGTTCTTTCGCGATCTTCAAGTCGTGCTCCGCGGATTGCAAAGCGCTGTCGTAAGTCGCCGCCGCTTGTTGATACGCACCTTGACTTTCGGAGAGAGCGCCCTTCAGATCCGAATCCTCGATCGTCGCCAGAACTTCTCCCGCATGAACTCGGCTGCCCCGTGTGACATAGAATTTCTTGATGGGAGCGGTCACCTTCGGCACGAGAGCGGCCTGATCGCGCGGATACAAAATTGCGTCGGTTGAAATTTCACTTTCAATGGTTTGGATCTTCACGGGGGCAGCCTGCACCGTAACCAGCGGTACCGGTTCTTTTTCCTGGCTGGACGAACAACTCATAGCGAGCAGCATCAGGCTGAGAACAAAAGCCGCGAAGACAAAACGCCTGCACAGCACACAGCCCGAAGCCGTGTGCGTTGACGAAGACGAAATGCTTCTTTTTTCCCAATCGAGGAGAGCCATGTTCTTTTCTTAAAAGCTCCCTGTTACCGCTTGCAAAGTGGCCACAGCGACCCGGTAGCGAACCTGCGCGTCACTGAACGCGTTACGCGCCTGGCTCAAAGTATTTTCAGCAACCACCACATCCAGTGCAGTTGACGTTCCGGCTTTGTAGCGAAGGTCGGTCAATCGCAGGCTCTCAGCCGCGAGATCTGCAGTCTTGCGCGTTTCGTCTACGGCAGCACGAGCGCCCGCCGCCTCGTTGTATGAGCTGTATAACGCATTCAGCATTTCGCGCTGCGTCTGGCTCATTTCTGCTTTCGCCTGTTCGCGCTTGAATCCCGCCTGATGTAATTTGCTTCTCAGAGTGCCCCAATCCCACACCGGCACGTTGACCCCGACGGTAATAAAATAGCCCAGATTCGGCAGAACTCCCGCGTGGGGTTCTTCGACATTCGCGCTATGTAGCGCGTAGGCGTTCGCCTCAATCCCGTAGTCCGCATCCATGAAAAACGATGGCAGAAACGCGCCTCTGGCGGCCACAACACCCAGGTTGGCCTGATGCAACGCCTCCATCGCCGCACGCAGATCCGGATTCTTGTCCCCTGCCATGCGCTGCGCCTCCGGAAACGATGGCAACGCGGCGGCCGAATCCATATCATCGACGATGCTGAAATTCTCACTCAGCGTCGGAAATAACAAGACCGCCAGATCAAGCCGGGACGACTCCATCTGGAGCCTGGCGTCTTCGAATACCTGTTCCTGTTGGCGGTATTGAATCTCGGCCTGCAGAACATCGCTATGTGCCACCTGGCCTACAGCTTCTTGATCTTGAGTGATCTGGTAGAAGTGCCTGGCAGCTTCCGCCGCGGCTTGTGCCGTGGCATATTTTCGCTGCGCGACGGCCATCCCGTAGTAAAGCTTGGTCACCGTGATGGTCAAACCGCGCTTTGCAATCTCGGCCTTCGCACTGGCCATGGCCGCTGTAGCCCTTGCTTCTCGATATGTCGTGCCCAGATAGTTGCCGGGCGAGAGATCCTCGTGAACAACGCCCCACGACCGGTAAACATGCACGCCATCATTAGTGACGAATCGTCCGACGGCCGTGCGCCCTCCATTGCCTTGCGTGAGCAACGCTTGCGACGTGTAACTGACAGTCGGCAGGATCGCATTCCTCGCTTGCGTCCGATCCTCATGGGCGAGTTTCGCATCCGTCAGCGCACTCTGGAAATGGGCATCGACCTTGCGAGCTTGCTCAATCGCATCTGCCAGCGTGATGACCGCAGGCGGCTTTGATGGATCGGGGTTCGGCAGCTCGGCAAGTTCTACCGTACGAGTTTTTTCCTGCGCTGTCGCCGCACTCATCTGGAAGAAAACGTAGAACACTACAGCGATAGTAAAAGTAAGCGGATTCTGGCGTAGGATTCTCAAAGGCCAACTCCCTTCTCCAGACAAGAACAGTACCTGGCGGCGACGATCCTCATTCTGGCCCGACACTTCAGGCGAACTACTTCGAAAAGATATTGCGCTCGGAAAGATAAACAGAGCATAAATACGCGAGCGCATACCGATCAGGATTAATGCGGGTCGGCTTGCTTGTTTGGCTGCCCTCGGGATTATGATCTTGCCATGCGGGTGCTGCTGGTGGAGGACGAGGCTCGAATCGCCCATTTCGTCGCCAAGGGGCTGCGGGAACAGTCTTATGCTGTTGATGTCGTCAGTTCGGGCGAACGGGCTCTTTACCAAGCGGCCATTACTGCATACGACCTGGTCATTCTCGACGTAATGATTCCCCCTCCAGATGGATTCAAAGTTTGCGGGGAGCTCCGCGATTCCGGGCAGACAATGCCGATACTGATGCTCACCGCTCGCGATGCAGTCGATGATCGCATCAAGGGATTGGATCGCGGAGCCGACGATTACCTTACAAAGCCATTTGAGTTTGGGGAACTGCTGGCTCGCTTGCGAGCTCTGCTGCGGCGGTCGAAAACCTTGCAACCGACGCGGCTGGTAGTCGCCGATCTGGTCGTTGATACGGCGGCGCAAACCGTCGAGCGCGGCGGCAAGACCATTCCTATGACCGCCAAAGAATACGCAATGGTGGAATTCCTGGCGCGCGAGGCCGGCCGGGTCGTGGGCCGTGCGGAAATCTCTGAGCACGTCTGGGACGAGGAATTCGATCCCTTCTCGAATTTGATTGAAGTGTATATCAATCGCATTCGTCGGAAAATCGACGCCGGCTTTGCGAAGCCGTTGCTGCACACGCGGCGCGGTTCAGGCTACATTCTTGCCTTAAAGGGAGAGAGTACGGAGCCGAAGCAAACCGCTGCGCGGAGCCGCGACGATGTTTAGCTCCGTGCGCATCCGTCTGACCCTGTGGTACACCCTGTCGATGACGATCATGCTGGTCGCGCTGGCGGCAGGGATCTATTTCGTTCTTCGCCAGAATGTCATTCGACGGGCCGATGCCAACGCGATCGAGCTGGCCGACTCGTTTCTCTCCACCGTCAATGCCGAAGTGAGCGATGCAACGAATCCCGCCGGTGTGAGTGATGGAATCGCGGCAGCCATCTCAGAACACCGTTTTCGCGACGTTTCTTTCGTGGTCTACGATGCCCACACTAATCTGCTGGCCGCTTCTGAAGGCTATGGCGAGCCCGAAGGATTATCGAGTCCGGGCCGCGACATGCTCGCCTCATCCTTGCGCCCGCTTGCCTCTTCTTCCGACACATTCCATTCCCTCCACCTGGGCCGGCATCAATACCGCAGCTATGTACGACATTTCTTAGTCAAGCAACAGCCGGCCACACTGATCGTTCTGCAGTCTCTTCGCCGGCAGACAGAATTCCTTGCGACCCTGGTGGATACTTTCTGGATTGTCATTCCCCTGGCCATTCTCTTCGCAGGTGCTGGCGGATATCTCCTTGCGCGACGAAGCCTTGCTCCCGTGGTGGCCATGAGTTCGCAGGCCAGCCGCATGGGCGCCGAAAACCTCTACCAGAGACTCAAAGTTGAAAATCCGCGCGACGAGCTCGGGCACCTGGCAGGCTCATTCAATGAATTGCTCGATCGGCTCAGTCAGTCATTCGAGCGGCAACGCCGGTTTGTTGCCGATGCTTCCCACGAACTGCGTACGCCGGTTGCCATTTTGTGCGGCGAGGCGGAGGTCGCGCTCGCTCAACCGCAGCGCACTCCCCCGGAATACCGCGAGTCGCTGGAAATCCTGCGGCAGGAAGCGAAGCGGCTCAAACATATCGTTGAGGATCTGTTTACGCTGGCCAGGGCCGATGCCGGCCAATATCCTCTGGCGCTCACTGACTTTTATCTGGATGAGCTGGTGGAGGAATGTTCGAGGAATGTGCGAACGCTTGCTGCTGCCCGGAACATTGCGCTTTCCTGTGAATCCCAAACCGAGCTACCCATCCAGGCGGACGAGTCTCTTCTCCGTCGAATGCTGTTGAATCTGCTGGATAACGCCATCAAGTACACTCCCGAAGGCGGATCAATCTCTTTGCGCTGTAGCGAGGAAGACGGACAATACCGTTTGACGATCCAGGACTCCGGAGCCGGCATTCCCGCCGAGCTGCAAGGCCGGATTTTCGAACGCTTCTTTCGCGCGGACAAAGCGCGCTCCCGCAGCGACAACAACGGAAGCGGTGGGGCCGGTCTCGGTTTGGCGATCGGGCTGTGGATTGCCGAAGCGCACGGAGGCAGATTGGAACTCACTTCTTCGAGTCCACAAGGCAGCGTGTTCACGGCGGTGCTGCCCAAAAGCGCTGCGTGAGCATCCTCCTCTTTGCCGAAGCCCGGAGCGTAGCCGAGAGTGAACGCGAAGCGGTCGGGGTTTCGACTTCCTCTCCACCACTACCGCCGTACCCGCCGCACCGCCCGCCGAAAAATCTCCCACCCCTCTCTCCACTTCTCAAACCGCGACCGCTTCCCCCGGCTCTCCGGATACAGCATCAACGACTTCAACTCCTCCACCACCCGCACCGGCATCACATACCACACATTCATCGGACGCGCATACGCCACCAGCGCATCAATACTCTCCGCCGTATACGACCGCTGCAAATGATCGTGCGCCCGAAAGCTGCATCCACCATCCGCTCCCACCGTATGCGCCGACTTCACCTGCACCCGCCAGAAAATAAAACTCTTCTTCGGATTCACAATAAAATCATAAGGCTCGCTGTCCCCCCACGGCTTCGCCACCACCAACCCCATCCCCACCGCTTTGGCAATAAACTCCGCCTCCGCAATCTCCCCCAACTGCTTAGGAGTAAGCGTAGAGCGGGCGCCCCCGCCCGCTGCCCTTGACGTTGATCTTGCATTCAATTCTGATCTTGCCCTTGACCCTGATCTTGCCCTTGACCCCGATCTTGCTTTTGCCTCTGCTCCGGACCCCTCCACCATCGCCCAAATCGTGATCCCACCCATATCGATTGATCCCTCAGATAAATTCGTCATCCTGAAGCGACAGCTCCATCGTCGCCCCTGTCATCCTGAAGCGACAGCTTCATCGTCGCTGAAGGACCCGAGCGAGCCGCGCGAAGCGTCGCGCACTTGCGACGCATAACTCGCGCGTTAGGCTCGTTTCCACGTAGCGGGGTGCCCCATGTCTCGCCGCCTTTGCGAGACATGGGACTCTGACCCTCCAAAACACAAAAGCCCCCTCCGACCACCGGTCGGAAGGAGCTATTTCAGCCACGTCGGCTATAGCTAAATGATTACACCCAATTCAAACCAAGTCAACAAAATAAGCCCGACACCAGTGTCTACGAAAAGCCGAAGGAGTTCCTACAGGTGTGGCGCGGGCGCCCTCGCCCGCGAGCCCCAACCTCACACCGACCCTCAATGTTCATCCGTCACAGACTTCAAGCAACAATTCGGCCATGCTTAAGTCTTCATGTCAGACACATCGGAGGTACTGGCGAAATATCGCTACCGTCGGCGCCTTCCGCATTTGCAGAAGGCAGATGCAAATCTCTTCGTGACATTTTGCGCAGGCGGCCCTTTGATCCTGCCTTTTGCCGCACGCGATCTGGTTTTTGAACACTGCTTGCGCGAGGGTGGTTTGCTGCCGCTCGCGGGCGAGGACGCCCGCGCCATACCACGCATTCAATTGCGTGCTGTTGTCATCATGCCCGACCACGTGCACCTGTTATTGCAACCGTTGCGCGATACAAACGGTTGGCCGCATCCGCTCGTGGATATTTTGCAATGCATGAAAAGTGCGACGGCACACCGCATCAACAAGCTGCTCCATCACTGCGGACCAGTGTGGGAAGAGGAATCTTTCGACCATGTGCTGCGCTCCGATGAGAGTCTGAAACAAAAAGCTGAGTACATCCGCCAGAATCCGGTCAGGCGAGGCCTGGTCGAAAGACCAGAAGATTACAAGTGGCTCTGGATAGATCCAGAATTGCTGAATGTGGCGCGGGCGCCCTCGCCCGCGTAGGCAGAATCAGAAAATGCTTTCGTGCGAGAATCCGCGGCGTCGGTTTTTCTGCTTCTAAGAGATGTTTGGTACTGTACGTAGTGGCGGGCGAGAGCGCCCGCCCCACCCCCCCAACCCAGCTGACATCCCGAGGCAAAAGGAAAAGGCCAGTCTGATTTCTCAGACTGGCCTTTATTTATGCCGGCAACGACCGGAGTTTATCCTGAGCTTGCCGAAGAGCCTGCCCTGAGCCTGTCGAAGGGACTCCCACACACTTGGCGCGTGCAGCACCATCGGCCACCTGTTCCTTTCTTCAACTACAATCCGAAGTGGCGATTAGGAGCGGACGAAAGTATGGCCACGAAAATTGCCTTCCAGCTGATTCCTATGGAAAGGCTGTCAGGGCAGACATTTGATTTCTCGCAATTGCCGTTCAGCATCACTCCTGAGATCGAGGTCGCCGACGTATCGGCACTACTGCCCCCTTCAATGTTTACTCATTTGGTGAGTGAAGTGGGCCGGCATCGTATGCGGTTCTTCGACGGAATGGTAAAGCACGCCTTTGTCCATCGCTACGAAGAGCACCCGGAGGGCGCCACTTGGGAAGAATCCGTCAAAATGGCGAAGAGGAACGACGAGCTGCTGAACGAAGTCTTTGCATGCTCCAGGATAGTTCGACCAACACGCCGCCAAGGCTCCGTCACGGGCTACCTGAGCGCCGACGGCACCGTGGAGCACCGGGGGACTACCTTCCCCGACAGTGCGTTAGATGTTCCGGAGGCTCTAAAACTGTTCGCGTTTAGAAACAAAGACCTTGGAGATCTACGCGCGCTAATTGGTACTTTCCTTAAGGCCCTGCATGGCGAATACTGGCCCTTCCGAATGGCCGTGCAGTATTACTATATGGGCTATGAAGTAAACGACTGGAAGGGGCGGTATCTTTACTGGGGCTCTTCAGCCCTGCACGCGCTCTATTCACCCAGCAGCGAAAAAATTATCCGCAGAATCAAGGGGTTTTTGGGAGAAGACACCCGCATCTACCCGCCCGGCGAACATCCGGAATTCGAATTTATCGAACCTAACTTAACGACAATAGGCAACGTCGTCGAGGATATTAATTTCGTCCGCAATAGAATTGCTCATGGCGAGCGGATACCTGACGAATACTTCAAGGAAAGCGCGGGGCGCAAGGGCCTAAACGGGCGAGTAAATTACATTGCGGTCCTTGACGACGCGCTGGCCTTTATAGTAAGGGAGACGCTTAGGCGTATTATCGCCGAAAATATTCTCGAAGGCTTTACGAGCCGGCGCTCTGTTTCGTTGTTTTGGAAAAGTAGAGGCCTATAGTCAATCACTAACTTGGAAGCCCCAAGTATTGGGATAGCGCCTTAGTCAAGAGCGTCGTCGCCACTGTTGTTCCGACTTTCAGCGCTCCAGACGAAGCCTTACCGATCATTTTGCCCAGCCACTGCCCGGTGTTTTCGCCCAACCCCTTTTGTGGCGACGCGTGGTCCCTCTTGGTTGCATTCTCTAGTTCGCCCAGGTCCGCCGGATCGACGCCGAGACCACACAGATAAGCTCGAAGAGAGTTGAAATCACCCTGCGCGACGGCAGAGACGTTCGACTGCGAGAATCCCTCGCTGCCAGCAGCAACGTTTCCCACGTTTCCGTATATCTGAGTATGGAAGACCTGATTGACACGCTCCTGCGGGACTGGATGGACTCCAGGCGCGGCCTCCCCGGCGTCTGGCGCCTCGGATTCGATTTCAAGGACGAAATTCAAAATCCGAGTTCGTACAGTATCGAGTATCCCGACGACGCCTCCGCGGGGTATGACCTGCCAGGCACTGAGGCAGTTCATGTTTTCGTAAATATCTTGGCCCACATACGCGGTCAAATCTGCAGGCCACGGGACACGAAAGGAGTTCGACTCCTTCTTAGAGACAAGATCCGCGAGCGAACTGACCGGCTCCCTCGAATGGTGAGTGAACAACATGTCTCTGAAGCGCTCGGGAAGACAGGAGAGCGGGATTGGGGCACTGTTCAGACTACTCCCCATGAAGCCCGAAAAATGACCTTGCGACTCGACTCGAAAGCTACGATAGGTGGGTAGACTATCGCTTTCGCCGTAGCCATTCAGCTCGGAATCCACCCACCTCTTGAAATCCTGATTGCCCAATCTCGCAGCCAGCACTTTGCACTTACGAAGCAGATCAGGCAGGTGGACCTTCGAATCCAGCGCAGAATTTTGAATGTCTCGCAGCAAGGACATTTGCCTGCATCATATAGTCGCTTCCCAAAAAGGAAAAGACCGTCGAGATTTCTCTCAACGGCCTTTATTTATGCCGGCAACGACCTACGCTCCCACACACTTGGCGCGTGCAGTACCATCGGCCCTGCGGGGCTTAACTTCCGTGTTCGGGATGGGAACGGGTGGATCCCCCGCGGTAAGATCACCGACAACTTGAGGCGCTAAGCAGGCGTGAATAAGCCGCCGTTCAGGCGGCGACTGGGAGCCTGCTGCCGAAATCCTGAGCCGCGTATTCTGCGGCGAAGGATCTCTACGCCATCTCGGTGTCGCTTTTCAGCGACGAACTTTCAAAGATCATGAGGCTCAATACCTCACAACTGAATAGATTGGTGTGGCTTACTTTCTTGTTATTTTGTTTCCGATTTCAACCACAATACTTCGGCTTTGCTTTTTGCTTCGGTTAAGAAGCGGAAAGCGTCGGCGCAACAGTTATCAGTGTTGCATCTCAGTCATCCAGGTTCGAACAACTTCAACAACATTGCTGGTTCCAGTTCAGGTTCTAACTAGAACTGGCAACTGAGTACTGACAACTGTTTTTCTGCACCGAGTAAATTTTATGGTCAAGCCGAACGGGCGATTAGTACTGGTAAGCTACGAGTGTTGCCACTCTTCCACCTCCAGCCTATCAACCAGGTAGTCTTCCTGGGCCCTTCTTATCCCTTACGGGTTGGGAGATCTCATCTTGAGGAGTGCTTCCCGCTTATATGCATTCAGCGGTTATCACTACCGAACTTCGCTACCGAGCGGTGCCATTGGCATGACAGCTCGAACACAAGAGGTTCGTCCATCCCGGTCCTCTCGTACTAAGGACAGGTCCTCTCAAATCTCCTGCGCCCACAACAGATAGGGACCGAACTGTCTCGCGACGTTCTGAACCCAGCTCACGTACCGCTTTAATAGGCGAACAGCCTAACCCTTGGAACCTTCTACAGCTCCAGGATGCGATGAGCCGACATCGAGGTGCCAAACCGGAGCGTCGATATGAACTCTTGGCTCCGATCAGCCTGTTATCCCCGGCGTACCTTTTATCCGTTGAGCGATGGCCCTTCCATGCAGAACCACCGGATCACTAAAGCCTACTTTCGTACCTGCTCGACTTGTTGGTCTCGCAGTCAACCACGCTTATACTTTTGCATTCAACGGCTGATTTCCAAACAGCCTGAGCGTAGCTTCGCGCGCCTCCGTTACCGTTTAGGAGGCGACCGCCCCAGTCAAACTACCCGCCTTAGTATGTTCCTCTCCCGGATTACGGGAGTAGGTTAGAACCACAGATCTCGCAGGGTGGTATCTCACCGTTGGCTCCTCCAAGCCCGAAAGCCTGGAATCAAAGCCTCCCACCTATCCTGCGCAGCAAGGGCCATAGTTCATACTAAAGGTATAGTAAAGGTGCACGGGGTCTTTCCGTCTAGTTGCGGGCAACCGGCATCTTCACCGGCACTACAAGTTCGCCGTGTCAGTCGGCAAGACAGTCGCACTTTCGTTACGCCATTCGTGCAGGTCGGAACTTACCCGACAAGGAATTTCGCTACCTTAGGACCGTTATAGTTACGGCCGCCGTTCACCGGGGCTTCAGTTCGAAGCTTCACCTTGCGGTTGACCTCTCCCTTTAACCTTCCGGCACCGGGCAGGCGTCAGCCCCTATACGTCGTTTTCGACTTTGCAGAGACCTGTGTTTTTGTTAAACAGTCGCAGTGCGCATTTCGCTGCGGCCCCCTCGAGCTATGAACTCTACCGGGGCACCCCTTCTCCCGAAGTTACGGGGTTATATTGCCGAGTTCCTTACCAACTGTTCTCACGAGCGCCTTTGGATATTCTCCTCGTCTACCTGTGTCGGTTTGAGGTACGGTTCCCTTACTTTCTCCTTAGAGGTTTTTCTTGGCAGCGTGGAATCGGCAGCTTTCCTCCATACGGAGTACTGCTTTGCGCCTCAGTGATAACTCTCCAACGGATTTTCCTATCGGAGACACCTTACGCGCATCGACCGTTATAGCCATAGAACGGCCTGCTTATCCTCCTGCGTCACCCCATCGTATAACGAAAACAAGGGAGGTCCGGAATATTAACCGGATGTCCATCGGCTACGCCTTTCGGCCTCGCCTTAGGGACCGCCTGACCCTGAGCGGATTAACCTTTCTCAGGAAACCTTAGACTTTCGGCGCGGAGGGTTCCCACCTCCGTTATCGCTACTTATGCCGGCAGGGTCTCTTCTCAACCGTCCAGCAGTCCTTTCGGTCTACCTTCAAACTGTTGAGAATGCTCTCCTACCACGCACCACAGTTAAGTGATGCATTCGCTGCTTCGGTAACAAGCTTAAGCCCCGTTAAATTGTCGGCACCGGACCGCTTGACCAGTGAGCTATTACGCTTTCTTTAAAGGATGGCTGCTTCTAAGCCAACCTCCTGGCTGTCTGGGCGTTCCGACTTCCTTTCCCACTTAGCTTGTATTTTGGGACCTTAGCAGGCGATCTGGACTGTTTTCCTCTCGACGACGAAGCTTAGCCCCCGCCGTCTGACTCCCGTATTGGTTGTTCTATGGCATTCGAAGTTTGATTGGATTCAGTAAGCTGGAAAGCCCCCTAGTCCATTCAGTTCTCTACCACCACGACAAATCATACGAGGCTAGCCCTAAAGCTATTTCGGAGAGAACGAGCAATCACGGAATTTGATTAGCCTTTCACCCCTACCCTCAGCTCATCGGAGCTTTTTTCAACAAACACCCGTTCGGCCCTCCGGTGGGTGTTACCCCACTTTCAGCCTGGCCAAGGGTAGATCATCCCGCTTCGCGTCTATTCCTGCCAACTGATTCGCCCTATTAGGACTCGCTTTCGCTGCGGCTCGCTTTCGCTTAACCTTGCTGACAAGAATAACTAGCCGGCTCATTATGCAATAGGCACGCGGTCAGACTTTCGGCTTGCGCCGCATAGTCCTCCCACCGTTTGTAGGCACACGGTTTCAGGTACTATTTCACTCCCCTCGCAGGGGTTCTTTTCGCCTTTCCCTCACGGTACTGGTTCACTATCGGTCAGAAGCTAGTATTTAGCCTTACGGGATGGTCCCCGTAGCTTCCCGCAAAGTTTCTCGTGCTCCGCGGTACTCAGGTATCGACTTCGAGTTCAGTTCCTTTTCACCTACGTGGCTATCACACTCTATGGCCCCTCTTTCCAGAGGGCTTCGGTTAAGGACTGAATTGGTAACTCTACTGTTGTCGACCCTACAACCCCGGTCACACCCGAAGGTGAGACTGGTTTAGGCTGTTGCGATTTCGCTCGCCACTACTATCGCAATCGAGGTTTCTTTCTTTTCCTCCTGGTACTGAGATGGTTCACTTCCCAGGGTTCGCTCGTGCGTGACTATGGATTCATCACGCCGTACGGAGGGTTCACCTCCGTGGGTTTCCCCATTCGGAAATCTCCGGATCAATGCCTGCTTGCGGCTCCCCGAAGCTTATCGCAGCTTGCCACGTCCTTCTTCGCCTGCTTCTGCCAAGGCATCCACCATGCGCCCTTAGTAGCTTGACCACAAAATTTACTCGACACACCACGGTTGCCCGCGCTGCGCCTCGCAAATCCTATGGGCCTTTATCCCGCTCTACGGATGCAGGTCTCAAGGTTTCAAAGTCTCAAGGTTTCGCCATCTCCCTGTCTCCCGGTTTTCACCTCGAAACATTGAAACTTTGAAACTCTGAAACCTCAAACCACGAAACCCGCTCTTCTCAGCAGGCTCTCTTTTCAGGCACTCATAAAAATTTACGTCGCCTTGTATTTACCCAATCTATTCAGTTGTCAAATATCGTCCTCATCAGCTTTCGCCGTTCAGCGAGACTGATTTACCCCGCGTGTGCGGGTATGGGTCTTACTAATTCCAGAGTGTGCAAACTCCAGAATTCCTCCAACCCAATGTTCGGCGTCAAGCGACTTTCATTGGACCGTGAACTTCACGGTTGTCGCGTTTGACGCCCAACATTAAGTTGGTCGCTGGTCGTTCGTCCTTGGTCGCTGGCCCTCATCAGCGCTCGGGCTGCCGAAGAGCGCCTGCACCTCGTGCTTTTCGAGGCGTTGCCCGAAAATTCCCCGGTCTTTCGGCGGCCAATAAGCCAGGAGCAAGATGAGTCCCACGGCAAGAACGAACTCTCCACAATACTTAGCGAATTCGACAAAGTCCGCCAAACCTGCAAACCTCAACTATCTCTGCTGCGATCCAGCGTCGGGGTCGATGCCGCGTTCGATCTTTGCCAATGCGCTCCTGGTGGCGGATGATCATCGCAGTGATTGCGATTGCGCCGCCTACAATGATCGCGAGATCGGGACCAGCAGTCCGCCCAGGCTTGTGATGGCATCGATCAATCTCATCGCTTCCCCTCAGGGGCTAAAGCCCAGTTCCTACTTGGGCCTACTAACGCGGCCCTGAAGGGCCGCTCTTCCACGGTAGCGCCAACATCCCACACGGTAGCGCCGGCATTCCAACCCAGCAATGAATTTCTGGTGGAGCTGACCGGGATCGAACCGGTGGCCTCCTGGTTGCAAACCAGGCGCTCTCCCAGCTGAGCTACAGCCCCAACCGCGAGTTTCAAAGTTGCAAGGTTTCAGAGTTTCAAAGTGAAAGCCTTTGAAACCTTGAAACTTATGGTGCCTTGAAACCTTGATCTTGGTGGGCCTGGATAGACTTGAACTATCGACCTCACCCTTATCAGGGGTGCGCTCTAGCCACCTGAGCTACAGGCCCGGTTAGCTCTCTAGCATAACTCAGAAGGGCCAGGAGCCCAAACTCACTCTCTCGATCTCGTGCTCCTCTGCTTCAGCCACGCCACAGCTGCCCAAGCCAAGGAGATGAGAACCATCAACACGCCAAGCAGTGCCACAATCCGTGGAAGCACCGGCGCGCTTTGGTCAATGGTGATAACAGTCGATTCCGGGATGCGCCCGTACACAAACCAAAATGCGAACCAAGCGAATCCACCCACACACCACACGGCACCGAACACTCCCAACCGAAGCGGCGTGAAACTTTTCATATCACTCTCAGACCGAGAAATTTTAATTCGAGGACAAGGTTGAACGTGCGCTCCAGCTAAGCCGGAGCTGACCATCATGGAAATTGAGATTCGAGAAAGAGAGGTCCGAACGAGACTCCCTTGCCGCATCCTCAGGTTAGTGGTGGATGCAGTTTGGGGTACATGGCAACATCTTCCGTATGCAATCAAAAGCAGGTCCCTCGACTTGGCATCAGCGCTCGCTTGCGCGATCGTTAATGCTTCGCTCGGGATGACAATTTTTTCAAATCGCCGATGTTTTTAATTGGGCCGCTAAGCGGCCAGCGGAAGTGCCATGACGTTCTCTCTTAGAAAGGAGGTGATCCAGCCGCAGGTTCTCCTACGGCTACCTTGTTACGACTTCACCCCAATCATGAACCATACCTTGGACGGCTGCCTCCCTTGCGG
>CAWFOD010000004.1:967500-1982723 GCA_963817305.1 uncultured Acidobacteriaceae bacterium
TATCGGAGGTGTCGATCTGGTCGTCAGGCATGGCGGCAAGCGCTGCGAGTTCTCTCTTTTGGCGGGGAGTCAGCGGTTGTCCGGTCACCCTTTGTTTTTTAACTTCGGTTTTCGATTTTCTAATTGCCTTCGGCATAGATTCTCCGTTCAGTGCGGGTTGCTTTTCGGGCGGAAATAATTCGTATTGCGCCTGTCTCGTCGCCCGCCGCGTGCGCGACAAGCAATACGTTGTGTGCTCCGATCATGCCGATGGTTTGCCAGCGTGGCTCGCCATCGACCTCGCGATCTTGCGTGGTGACGTGGTAGGGATCATCGAACACATGCAATGCCGTGTCGAAGCTAATGTGGTGCTTCTTCCGGTTGAGCCGATCCTTCCGCGCGTCCCAGGTGAATTCCACGGCAATTCACGTATTTACGGCGTTGTATATACGCTAGTTGTGTTGGGCGGGGAACGCAAGCGAAATTTAGGGGAATGGCCGGCCGCCTAACGCTTCTTTTTCTTGCGCAAATGCTTCGTCAAAGACCGGACCGCATCTGGGGAAGTATTTAAGACCTGCGAGATGGAGTGGTTATCAACGCCCGCCATTTTTAGGAGCCGAGCGCGTTCTGTGACGGGAAGTCAAAATCCCCACCCTTGCCGCTTTAGGGCGCGGATTATCCATGGTTTCGGAATGCGGCAAGGATGGGGCACCCACTTTCGTCTCGCGTATGGCTCGGGCGGACGAAGGCGTCCGCTGCTCCATGAGTTATCTGGTTAGCAGGTGCCAGGCTTCTTCGTAGGGGGCGTATTTGGAATTTTTCAGGTGGGGGGAGAGGACTACTGTGGGTTGGTTGTTGGTGGCGCGGATGGGGAGGATGTACCAGGTGTCGGTGGGGATGACGAGGGCGGCGAAGAAGTCGAGCTGGTCGGGGCGGTAGATGACGTGGCTGGAGCAGATGGTGCAGACGTAGGAGTTGTGGCGCTTATAGATGGTGCATTTGACTTGCACGCGGCGGAAGAGGCCGTGGTGGTCGGTGGCGAGATCGTAGGGAGCGGTTTCTCCCCAGGGCTTGGCGACGCGGAATCCGCGCTCGGTGGCGCATTGCATGAAGCGGAGTTCGGCCCACTCTCCGCGAAGCTTGGGGTGTTCGATGGTCTTGTTGGGCTGGAGCATGCAAGGGTTCGCCTTTGGTGAAACGGTTGATCAAATTGGTTCGTGATGTGCCTGCGAGGTGGAAAGCAGGTTCCTCGCGATAAGTTCGCTCGGAATGACAGTTCTTAGTTGTATGACAGTTCTTCGAGCCGGCACGACAGAATGGTCCGCGGCGAGGGACGCAATTCTTTGTGCGGACAATAAAAAAGGCGACCCGGGTCGCGAGTCGCCTTGAATCAATCTTATAATTCCATTATATCATAAAGCAATGGGTAAATGGGACATGTTAGCCGGAAATATTTGGGCTGCGTTTTCATGGGGATAGGTGCGATCGTGTAAGTTCTGCCTATTGACAAGAAATTGGCGAAACGGATTTTGGCGCGTTTTATCAATTCACTGGCGCGGGGCTGGCTATGTTTTTGTGGGTGTGTCAAGCTGAGGGACTATGAAGAAACAGGCGTCGGACCAGTCGTTTCATGATCGGCGGTATCAGGAGCGGAAGCGGGCGGAGGCGGCGAAGAAGGCTGCGCCGAAGAAGGGTGTCAGGGAATCGGGGCGCGAGGGGCCTCCGGGAAACTAGCAGTTAGGGATGGCGCTGCGGCACAAGAGCGTTCGGGCTGCGCCTCGAATGCAGACAGTCCCTTCGGCGGCGTCCCGGCAGAAACCTTCGTCGCTGCGTCTTCGCTTCGCGAGGACTCTGCTTCTCAGGCTGACAATCTCTTTTTCTGGGGATTGACCTGGTTGATCTTACTGTTCTGTAGATTCTGTTTGAACTGAAAGTTTTGATATGGCCAACCTGACTGGCGTGCAGCAGAAATATATTTTGCACTGGGGCGAGATGGGGACGCGGTGGGGGATTAACCGGACGGTGGCGCAGATTCATGCGTTGCTGTATTTGTCTCCGCGGGCGCTGCCGGCGGAGGAGATTGCGGAGACGCTGAGCGTGGCGCGGTCGAATGTGAGCGACGTCGATTCGCGAGCTGGAGGGGTGGGGGATTGTGCGGGCGGTGCATGTGCTGGGCGACCGGCGGGAGCATTATGAGTCGATGAAAGATGTGTGGGAGATGTTCCGGCTGGTGATTGAGCAGAGGAAGCGGCGGGAGATCGATCCGACGCGGGAGATGTTGCGGAGGAGTTTGGAGGAGCTGGATCCGAAGGAAGCGGGCGCGGAGTTTACGCGGGAGCGGCTGGCGGCGATGGCGGGATTTTTTGATGCGGTGACGGAGTTGCATGATCAGATGAAGAGTTTGCCGACGGGGACGGTGAGGAAGTTGTTGCGGATGGGGGCGAAGGTGAGTGGAAAGAAGAAGTAGCGAGTGCTGGGTTTCTGATCCGCGTGGAGAGAGTCGAGCTCGTGGCTGGCTCGGTCGTGGTAACGTCAAGTTGCAGAGGTCCTTCGGGCCGAAAACATGGCCCTCAGGATGACAGAGTAGATAAGGGGTTCGAGCGATGGCGCGCGATGAACGAGAAAGAAGATTTGGGTGACGTTGACGGGGTTGCCGTTGACGATTGAGTTGGAGTGGCCGTTTCATCGGTCGACTTCGGGGGCGGATTTTTGGGTGTTGCATGGGGACATACGGCTGGAGAATTCGGAGGGGCTGCATGCGCCGGTGGCGGTGAATTTGTCGGCTACGGTGCGGGAAGTGATGGCGTCGCTCGAGCCGAAGGATGCGGAGGCTCCGGTGATCAATGCGCTGCGCAAGGAAGTGGACCGGCGGCAGATTGAGTTTGTGAAATCGGGAAAGCTGAAGCCGGTGGCGTTTTCCAGCCGGCATTATGACTTCAAGCGGGAGAAGTGGGTGTTTGGGAAGGCGAGTGATGATGAGATTGCTACGTTTGTGGAGCGGAAGGTTTATTGGGAGACGAAGTTGAGGTCAAATTCCCCACTTCTCGCAAAAGACGCGAGAAATGGGGCACCCTTATCCGATGCTCATCCGGCAGAGAAGCGAGTTTGGATTGGGGATCCGACGGACGCGCAGTATCTGGAGACTACTCCGGTTCACTTACTTGAGATTGCGGGACGGTTGGTGGCGGGGGATGGGTTGGTGCGCTTAGAAGGGGAGCGGGCGGAGGCGACGGCGGGGCTGATGAGGCAGGCGGACAGGTTTGAGGCGGCGATGCGGATGGCGGTGGAGGAGTTGGAGAAGAAGCACGCGTTTGAGCGAGGGTGAGGCAGTATTTTTTGCCGTAGATTCACACGAATTTCAGAGCAGCGCTCAGGGCCTAAAGGCCTCATGGTTTAGAACGCATACGCGGCGCTGAGGCGCCGCTCTTCCACGGTATTATTCACGCCGGTGTTATTTTCCATCGCCGGTTGATCCGAAAACTTTCAAGTTCAGATCGTTCCCTGGTTACGTTTTTCATGCTTGCGGGAGAATGATCCCCAGCAGAATCTGGGGGCGATGGCGTAGTTTATTTGAACCAGAACAATCGCGGCGATGGCGTATTAGTGTTGATGAGGCTGAGGGCGGCGATGCGTTCGACGCTTTGTCCTGCAACACGGTTGTAGAGAGATGGCATCTAAGCGGAGTTTAGCATTGGGGTTGAGGACCGTTTGGGGTTGGGGACGGGAAGTCAACACCTTTAACACAGGGGTCACAGAGGAAGGACCGCAGGGATGCGCTTTTCGGGGGATCGCAGAGGACGGGCAGCGTGGAGAGTGGCGCGTGGACTGATGCTGGTGTGCGCGTTGGTGTTGATCGGACGCGGCCGGATGCGCGGGCAGGAGCAGCCGGGGAATCCTCCGGAACCGGCGGGACAGGCAGCGGGGAAAGAGCTTGCCGGATGCGCCGGGCGAAACAAAGAAGGAGAGTGCGACTCCGGCTCAGCAAGTGGAGGATAAAACGAAGGAAGCCCTCGACATGACCAAGGACGTGGCTCAGGTGGGATTCGTGAAGGCACGGGATTGGGAATCGACGTGGATTACGGGAGTATTTATCGGCAAAAACCAGCCGCGAATTACTCCCACGACGAAGCAGCGTGAGGATATTTATCTGCGGCAGACGCTGACGACTCCGGGCGCGTATATGAAGCGCGCGTTCGGAGCGCTGATTGACCAGGCGCGGGGAACTCCATCGCAGTGGGACGACGGATGGGGAGGATATGCGGAGCGATTTGCGTCGCGCGAAGGACAATTTATCACGGCGAATTCGCTGGCGGCGCTGGGCAATGCGAAGCTGGGATATGAAGTACGTTATGACCGGTGCAAGTGCCGGGGATTGTGGCCGCGCACGCGGCATGCGTTCATCAGAAACTTGCTGACTTATGATCGCAGTGAGGAGCATCTGCGTCCGCAGTGGGCGTTGTACGGCGGAGCGTTTGCCGGAGGGCTGGTAGCGACGTCGTGGAAACCGCGGAACCAGAATGCGCTGTCCAACGGAGGGTATGCGGTGATGGGACAATTGGGATATGGAACGCTGCTGAATTTCTTCACGGAGTTTGCCAGGGAGATTAATGCGAAGCAGGGAGTGAAGTAGGGAGCAGATTCCCGCAGGGGCTAAAGCCTTCCAAGAAATTAAGAATAAACGCAGCGCTGAAGCGCTGCGCCACCCAAAAACGCCTCCGGGATAAAGCGCGGTTTATTTTTATCTGTACCATCAGCAGGACTGAAGCCGCGCCCTAATGCGGAATCGTCAATGCGGTTTCGACGCGGCTTGGGCTGGAGGCTTTGGTGGTGAGATTCGGCGGACGAGGGCGTCCGCCGCTCCACGACTGTTACTGCAGAAGGCCTCCGTTGGTGGGCGGCTCTTCTTCGGGCGCTAGGACTACGGCGGCGGCTACGCGGTCGCCGGGCTCCATGTTCAGGAGGCGGACGCCCTGGGCGTTGCGGCCGGATTCGCGGATGGTTTTTGAATCCATGCGGATGATTTTGCCGTAGTGGCTGATGAGCATGACTTGGGAGTTTTCGTCGACCAGGGCGATGGCGACGACTTTGCCGACGCGCTCGGTGGTCTTGACGTTGATTACGCCTTTGCCGGCGCGGTTGGTGAGGCGGTATTCGTCGGCGGGAGTGCGCTTGCCGTAACCGTTTTCGGTTACGGAGAGAATCAGATTTCCTTTTTGCGTTAGATCTACCACTTCGCCTGGCGGGATTTCTGTTTCTAGGCTCGCTTCGCTCGCTGGACGGGCGGAGGCGCCCGTCCCTCCCTGTTCCGTGCCGGGTTTCGGGGTGACCGTCATGCCGACTACGTAATCGCCTTCATCGAGGTTGATGCCGTTGACGCCATAAGCGGCGCGGCCCATGGGGCGAACGTGGCTTTCGTCGAAGCGGACGGCCATGCCTTCGTGCGAGGCGATGAAAACGATTTGATCGCCGTTGGTGATGCGGGCGGCTACGAGTTCGTCTCCGGTTTCGATGTTGATGGCGTTGATGCCGTTGGAGCGCACGTGCATGAACTCGCGCAGCTCGGATTTTTTTACCAGGCCGTTGCGGGTGGCGAAGAAGATGTATTTATTTTCTTCTTCGAGGTTGCGCACGGCGAGCATGGTGCGGACGGTTTCGCCGGGTTGCAGTCCGATCAGATTGCCGATGTGCTTGCCGCGGCCGGCGGCGCTGACGTCGGGAATTTCGTAGACCTTGAGCCAGTAGACGCGGCCTTTGTTGGTGAAGATGAGAATGTAGGCGTGGGTGGAGGCGATGAAGAGATGCTCGACGAAATCTTCTTCGCGGGTCTTCATGCCGGTGCGACCGCTGCCGCCGCGGCGCTGCATGCGGTAGGTGGAGATCGGCGTGCGCTTCATGTAGCCGGAGTGGCTGAAGGTGACGGCGACTTGCTCGTCGGCGATTAAATCTTCGAGAACGATTTCGGCGGCTTCGTCTTCGATGCGGGTGCGGCGGTCATCTCCGTAAAGGTTTTTCACTTCTTCGAGTTCTTTGATGATGACGCTGCGCAGTTTTTTCTCGGAGGCGAGGATGGCTTCGTAGTCTTCGATGCGCTCGCGAACTTCTTTCAGCTCGTTGGAAATTTCGTCGATGGAAAGTTTGGTGAGGCGATGCAGTTGCAGTTCGAGGATGGCTTCGGCCTGGCGCGCGGTGAAGGGCTTTTCGGGATCGAGCTTGGGAGCGCGGCCGGTGGTGTTGATATCGATTTTCTTGCCGCCGAAGTAGGCGACTAAATTTTCGCGGGCGTCGGCGCGGTTGGCGCTGGCGCGGATGATGGTGATGACGTTGTCGAGATGATCGAGGGCGTTGAGATAGCCTTCGAGAATGTGCTCGCGGTCTTTCGCTTTCTGCAGCAGGATATGCGGTGCGGCGGCGGACGACTTCGACGCGGTGATTGATGAAGTGCTTGATGGCCGTGATCAGGCCCATTTCGCGGGGCTGTCCGTTGACCACCGCCAGCAGGATCATGGAAAAACCTTCCTGCATGGAGGTGTGCTTGTAGAGCTGGTTGAGAACGATTTGCGGCTCGGTGCCGCGCTTGAGTTCGACGACGATGCGCATGCCGTCGCGATCGCTTTCGTCGCGCACGTCGGAGATGTCTTCGATTTCTTTGTCGTTGACGAGTTGCGCGATGCGCTTGACGAGAACGGCCTTGTTTACCTGATAGGGAATTTCGGTAACGATGATGGCCTGGCGATCTTTGGTGACGTTTTCGATGGCGGCTTTGGCGCGCATCATGAAGCGTCCGCGGCCGGTGCGGTAGGCTTCGAAAATTCCGGCGCGTCCGTGGATGATGCCGGCGGTGGGGAAATCTGGTCC
This sequence comes from uncultured Acidobacteriaceae bacterium, assembly GCA_963817305.1. Lineage (GTDB taxonomy): Bacteria > Acidobacteriota > Terriglobia > Terriglobales > Acidobacteriaceae > Sulfotelmatobacter. The sequence goes on from CAWFOD010000004.1 coordinate 974,335, forward strand.
TTGCACGAATTTCAGGATTTCGGCGAGCTGCGCGTTGGGATCGTTGACCAGCGTGATGGTGGCGTCGATGATTTCGGTTAGATTGTGCGGCGGAATTTTTGTCGCCATGCCGACGGCGATTCCGTCGGAGCCATTGATGAGCAGGTTCGGAATGCGCGCGGGTAGAACGTCGGGCTCGACTTCGCTGCCATCGTAGTTGGGGCGGAAGTCGACTGTTTCTTTGTCGAGATCTTCGAGCAGCGCGGTGGAGACTGGAGCGAGTTTTGCTTCGGTGTAACGATCGGCTGCGGGAGGATCGCCATCGACCGAGCCGAAATTTCCTTGACCGAAAATTAATGGGTAGCGCAGGCTCCAGGTTTGCGCGAGGCGAACCAACGCGTCGTAGACGGCGAGATTGCCGTGGGGATGGTATTTGCCCATGACGTCGCCGACGATGCGGGCGCACTTGCGCGTGGCGCGATTGGGCTGCAGGCCCATCTGCTGCATGGTGTAGAGAATGCGGCGGTGCACGGGCTTGAGTCCGTCGCGGATATCGGGCAGCGCGCGGCCGATGATGACCGACATTGAGTAATCGAGATACGACTTGCGCATCTCGTCTTCAATGTTGACGGGCTGAATGTGCAGGGCGCCGGGGGAGCCATCGCCGCCGGGCGGCGTGGGCGGAGTCAGGGGAAGTTGTGGGTCTTGATCTTCTGCCATCTTGTTCAGTTCCTAGTGGACGAGATCCCTCGCATTGCTCGGGACGACCGCAAAAGCGCGGTCGGTTCGGGATTTTGATCGTCAGGCATGATTCGATTTTAGTGTTCGGCGTTGCGTGTTCGTTTTCGGCATATCGCCATGTAAACGGTTGCATTTACAGGCGGTTAGTTGTATTTCGGATAGACAAATTATAACACGATTTGCGGCGGCGGGATGGGTGAGAGGTTGCGCCGTCCGGGGCGGGACTTTGTTCTCGTGATGCTTCGTCTACCCGGCGCTGAACGCGCCGGGCTATGATCGATCGCCCCTACGGGGCTTGGGGGACGCATGTTTCAGAACCCGATTCAAGAAAGAAATCGTTGCGGAATTTTTGCCTCCGGCGCGGGCTGGCAAGAGGCAGAGGGTCATTATTTTGTGCGATGGGATGCCATCGATTCCGCGGAAGCAGGGATTGTGCGAGTTTTTGGCGGGGCGCGGATTCTGGGTGGTGTATCCACGGTATCGCGGGGCGTGGGAGAGTGGTGGGGAGTTCTTGCAGCGGTCGCCGCATGAAGACATTCTCGATGTGGTGGATGAGTTGCCGAAGGGTTTCGTGGAGAGTGCGTTTGGACGGAGATTCTCGGTGATTGCGGATCAGATTTTTGTGATTGGAGGAAGTTTTGGCGGGGCGGCGGCGATTTTGTCTTCGCTGGATTCGCGGGTGAATAAGGTTGTGGCGAATTGTCCGGTGACGGACTGGGAGATTCTGGATCGTTCGGAGAAGGTGGAGACTTCGCAAGAAAATTATGCGGCGTATATACGCGAGGCGTTTGGAAATGCGTATCGGTTATCGGATGCGAATTGGGATAAGTTGCGGAGCGGGAATTTTTATAGTCCGTGGGCGCGGAGGGCGGAGATTGGGGCGGGGAAGATTTTGATTTTTCATGCGATGGATGATCCGCATGTGCCTTATGAGGGCAGCGTGCGATTTGCGGAGGAGACCGGAACGTTGCTGAAGACGGTGAGGCGAGGCGGACATTTGCGGACGGAGGATGTGGTGCGGAGGTATTGGGAGAGGATCAGGAAGTTTTTGGATTCCGACTAGAGCGAGAAGTCGAGCTTCGCTCGACTCGACAGCCGAGGGCGGCTGTCCCCACATTAAATCTGTGTTCCACACAGGAAATTAGGGGCGGGTAATGACTTCGTTGGGGGATGAGGGGAGGACGAATTTTACGTTGCGGGTGGCGTTCGCTTGCATTGTTTCGGGGAGGTTGAGGGCGGCGAGATTGATTTTCTTGTTCCAGTATCCGTCGGTGTAGTAGTCGCCGCGGGCGTAGAGAATGCCATCGGCGATGGTGTAGTCGCGGACTTCTTCGCGGTGTCCGTCGCGGAAGATCAGAACTGCGGGAGGCAACGGTTGGGCTGGAGGCGCGGAGGCCAGCGAAAGAGATTGACTTGGTCGAGCGCGGCTGGGCGTTGCGTTAAGCGGGAGCGGATCGCCGTTCGCGATGGTGGCGCTGACGCGAACGTAATGGCCGTTCTGCAGTTCGATCATGAGCGGCTGCGAGGAGGACGATTCGTTGGCGTTCGGCGCAGTCATCGCTTGCCCGATGTTACTGACAGCAGGGCCGGTCATTTGACTGAGGGCTTGCAGCAAATAGGGAGGCGGCTGCGAGGCGACGGGATATCCGGTGGAATAAATGTCGCCGGAATCGAAGGAGTCATCGAAGAAGGGGAATGGGAGAGAGGCGTAGGCGGGAGCGTAAGGATAAGGCGAACGGCGGAATCCTGGCTGGGCGCCGCGAGCGAACGAACGTGTGCGGCGAGCCGAGTTCAAGTGGAGTGTTGTGGAGTGGGTGGGAGCGGCTGCGTGGCCTGAGGATGCGGCTCTTTGAGCTGTGGCATGGGGCGTGAGGGTGAGGGCTGCGAGCAGGAGGCAGACAAACGAAGACAATTTCCTTTTCGGGCCATTTTGGTTTCGGCATTTCGCGGGCGAGGGCGCCCGCGCCACACATACGTAAGAGGAGGATTGGAAGGGGTGCGCATGGTCAGTTGGTTTGCGAAGAGGTTGGCAGGTCGAAAATCACGCCGTGATCGTCGTTTTGTTTTTGTGTGGCTGGAAGGTCGAGATCCGAGAGAGCGATTTTGCGGGGATGGCCGGGAGTGAAATCGTAGAGAGTTTGACTGACGATGGCGTAGTTGTTCAGCTGGATTTCATGACCGTCTTTGAAGACGAGGGTGGTGGGAGGCTGCGGCGGATCGGCGACAGGATCGGCCGCGGGGGGATCGGCGACATTGTTTCCCGCCGAAACAGACTGAGCCGGGTCCACAGGTAGAGGCCGTACGTAAGCGTCGGCGCCATAGTTGCGGGGATCGCCGGCGGCTGGGCCATCCTGATCGTTGGCATCCTCTGGTCCAGGAGCGCCGGGGTCGGTGACATCTGCGCCGTACGGGACGGGGTAGAGATAGGGATAAATGGCAACGTTGTTGGCATCATGGTGCGGATGATTTCCGTTGTTCTGCGGCGGATGAGGCGGATGTGAAATGCCAGTGCGATGTGCGAACGGTGCAAAGGAGCCGGGCACGGGTGCTGCGCCGGTTGGAGGCGGCACGAACGTTGCAGTTGGAGGCGGCACTCTCACTGCAGTTGGAGGCGCGACTGGAAGGGAGTGAATGGCGCCGGGAGAGACGCCGCCGATCTGAGCGTTGCTGATTGAAGGAAGAAGTGAGAACAGACATATTCCTAGCAGCGCGAGCGAAAACGGAATGAAGCGTTGCAAGGAATCTGCCTCGGAAACATTCACGACTTCATGATACTCCAGAGAAACACTCATGACGCACCTCGCGAAGACGCTCGCTCTTAAGAGCGTCCCAGGAGGGTTAGATTGCGGCGAAAATGTTGCCGATGCCCAAAGGTCGGTAAAGATTTGTGAGCGGGAATCGAGTGGCGGGAGCGCAGCAGTGTTTCAACTGCCGTTCTGAGGAATGAGTACCGCACGACGACGCTTCTTGGCTTGTGCGATTGAATAGGCCACTGAACCGGCGAAGGCGCTGTAAGGAATGGGTCCGGGAGCGACGCCGGTAAATAATCGGACAGAGACGTATGTGATCAGAAAAACCCAGATGAAGGTCTGGCGCTCAAGAAGGTAGCCGATGACAGCTCCCGCCACCAGATAACACGCAAGCATTACGGACTCCGCTGCGACAGCGGGCGGGAATCCGACGGCGCGAGCGGCCTCGGCCGCAGCGGGAGCCAAGCTGAGAACAGCGAAGACAGGCAGAGCGGCTGCGAAGATGGCGGCGGGCAAGAAACGGGAAATGGAAAAGCGGTGAGCAAACGGGTTCAGATGATTGCGGATTCCGCGCCAGTGCGCTCGATCAGCGATCGCATAATGGTTGCCATCGGGCAGGGCACGGTAGGCACCGGTGGATATCTGGTAGGCGCAGAAGCGTTCGTGCTCGCTTTGCACGTCTTTGAAAATGCCGGCCGGGTCGGCGGCGGGCGGGACCGGGCATCCCATGGTCCGGGCACGGGCATCATGGATGCGCTTCATTACGGAAGGCTCTTCGACGTTTGGGTTTTCCTGCACCACCTGGTAAGGGGGACGATCGAGAATCGACTTCAGTTTCATATTCCTGGTGGTGAGAATCGTATCGTCGATGAACCGGGTGTGGAACGACATTAGGCAACTGTTCGCGAAAGCCTTCCGGCCGTCTACTCGGAGGGTTTGCTCGTGAATCAGAATCACGCAGCGAGAGGTTTCCAATGGATTTACATACTGACGCAACAGATTGTTGCCGTAGTTGTTGATCCGATAGGTGCATACCGGGGAGTAATTCATAGCCGCCAGTTTTTCATCGTAAGGGGCGAAGTAACGAGCCTGACCTTCGGTGAGGGAATGGGCGGGGACATTCTCGATAAGGTAGTGCGCGGGGACGTTGGGCACGCTTCGGCGGAGACGGGGCAAGCCGCCAAAGACAATTTTGCCAACCGTATAGAGGAATACGACCAGGTCAGCATCGACCGGGAACCTCATGAGGAATCTCCTGAGGGGAGGTTCGTTCGAGCTTAGCAATGAGTCGGCGACAGGCCGAGTTACGGAAGTGTGGCGGCTGAGAGTGTCGCTTTAACCCTGAGGGACTTGGGTGAGGGCGAAGAGACTCCAGAGGATATAGGCTCCGACAAGGGCCCAGACTCCGGCGGTAACCAGGGCGCGAAAAGGAGTCTCCATGAGATCGGCAAGGACGCCGGAGACGAAGATGAAGAGGAATGGGACCGATGCCAGGAGGAATCCGGCTCCGGCGACGTGGGGATGGGCGATGCCGAGGACGATGAAGAGGGCAGCGACCAGAAGTGGGAGCGGTATTGCCGAAGTAGCGGGTACGCGGCCAGGCGGCGTAGATTCCGACAGTCAATGGAATGAATAGCGCGAAGGCGGGGCAGGCGCGCAGAAGCTGCCGCGCGACTTGGCCATAGACGGCGAGCACGGTGAAGCTGCGCCAGGTGGCTCCCCAGAACGAGGCGTGCTGCATGGCTTCGAAAAATGTATGGACGCGAAAGAAATATGTGGAGAACAAAATGAGGATCGCGAGAAGACAGGAGGTGGTCCAGATGATGAAGGCTGCGCCCCGGCGGATGGGAGCAAGGTAGAGCATGAACGCAAGGGCGAGCGGAACGACGATGATCATGGAAAATTGCGATCCGACTGAGATCGCGAGGGAGATGCCGAGCAAGAGGATGCGGCGCCAGTTCCAGAGAACGACTTCGCGTGGTGCGTAGAGAGTGTGGGCGACGGCGATCGGAGGTGAAGATGGATCCGAAGGATCCCCAGGCGGCGAGGATTTCCGGCTCGGCGTGCCAGACTGCGGTGGCTTGAAGAATGGCGGGAGAAAAGCAGTAGAGGGTTAGGGCGAGGAAACCACCGGTGTTGCCGCAGAGGCGGCGGGCGACGTACCACAGCGAGGCGCCGAGAAAGACTCCGAAGGCGAGAAATGGAATACGGGGAAGCCAGCGCCAGTGAGTTTCGGTGGAGAGCAGGCCTTGCGGCCAGGCGAGCAGGGGCGCGGCGGTTACGAGCGAGATGAGCGGGGAGTGTTCGGTATCGAAGCCGGAATTGTCGCGAGAAATTTCCAGGGGAAGTGCGCCTGCGGCATCGGGAGAAAGGGCATCGGGAAAAAGAGCATCCGGAAATGGGGCGCCCGCGATCGGGCCACCGTGAATTTGGCGCCAGCCGGCGGCGATGCGAACCTGCTCAGAGGCGCTGAGGCTGCTGGATTCGGACATGCGCAACTCTGAATGGACCAGCCAAATTGCCTGGGCTAGAAAAAGGAGGAGCAAGGCTCCGGCGAGAAACTGGGGGCGGCCGAAGCGTTGGCGCGTGAAAAATCCGGCCATAAGAGTGGGACGAAGTGTTTTACCATGAGCGGGGCAGTTTGCGGAAACTTATCAGATCAAGCGTAGCACTGCAGTTCGATAAGGAAGCGAGCCAAACACGCGATTATTGCGTCGCAAAAAGCGCGACGCTTCGCGCGGCTCGCCCAGATTCCTCACGGCGCAAAGAACGCTTGTTCGGAATGACAAACTGCCTTGATATCTGCCGCGCGAACGGCTTGTGAAGATTGAAAGTTTGCGATGGATGAGGGGATGAACATTTCGAGCGAGAGACAGAATGCGGTGACTTCCGAAGGAGCTCCGTAGAGCCGACTGATGGAGGACCGGATTTTGCGGTGCAGACCTCGTATGTGCGGACGGTGTTTCTGGGTCCGGACGGACTGCGGGCGGGATGGGGATTTGCGTTTTATGTGGCGATGTTTTATGTGCTGCAATATTTCGTCCTCCGGTGGGCGGGGGCGGTTGAGCTAGGGGCAAATGGATTGTGGTCGATGCTGCTGGAGGAGTTTGGGCTGCTCTGCGCGGCGGTGGCGCCGGCGTTGCTGCTGGCAAGAGTGGAACGGCGGACCTGGGGAGTCTACGGACTGCCGGGGCGCGCGGCATTTGGAAAATTATTTTGGGTGGGGACGGCGTGGGGATTTGCCAGCATGACGTTGCTGATGGCGTTGATGTATGGCCTGCGAATTTTCGATGTGGGACATCTGGCGATGCATGGGGGGCGCATTGTGCGGTTCGCGCTTTTCTGGGCGGTGTTTTTTTTGCTGGTGGGATTCTTTGAGGAATTTCTGCTGCGCGGGTATTCGCAGTTTACTTTAGCCCGCGCCATGGGTTTCTGGCCGGCGGCGGTGCTGCTCTCGTGCATGTTTGGACTGATCCATATGAGAAATGGCGGAGAGCAATGGCCTGGCTTGCTGGCGGCGGCGGCGATTGGATTTTTCTTTTGTTTGACGTTGCGGCGAACCGGGAACTTCTGGTTCGCGGTGGGATTTCATGCGGCGTGGGATTGGGGAGAGACATTTTTCTATTCGGTGCCGGATAGCGGGACGCTTTTTCCGGGGCATCTGCTGAAGTCGTCATTTCATGGGCCGGCGTGGCTTACGGGTGGAATGGTTGGGCCGGAGGGGAGCGTGCTGTGCTTTCTGGTGATTGCGGTGGTGTGGGTGGGGTTTGCGAGGGTTTATCCTGAGGTGAAGTTTACGGGCGAAAAATCCTTAACACGGGGGACACAGAGGAGCACAGGGTAGAACTTCGCTGAAATAGTCGTCGTTCCTGATCTGAACCAATACTTCTGAGCGCTGCCGAATTTTCTTCTCCTTACATTCGCCCCGCGATACTCTGGATTTCACGATGGAAGCCGATCTGCTCACGCCGCTGAAGCGTTATTGGGGATATAGTGCGTTTCGTCCGCTGCAGGAGCGCATTGTGCGCAGTTTGCTGGCGGGGCGCGATACGTGCGTGGTGATGCCGACCGGCGGGGGCAAATCGCTGTGCTACCAGTTGCCGGCAGTGGTTTCGGAAGGGACGGCGGTGGTGATTTCTCCGCTGATCGCGCTGATGCAGGATCAGGCGACGCAGCTGGCGCAGATGGGGATTCCGGCGGCGGTGCTGAACAGCACGATGAACGAGGCGGAGCAGAAAAGCCGTCATGTCGAAGGCGCGCGAAGGGGCTTACAGATTGTTGTATGTGTCGCCGGAGCGGATTGCGCGCGGCGACACCATGGGATGGATGCAGCAGGTGCCGGTAACATTTTTTGCCATCGATGAGGCGCATTGCATCTCGGAGTGGGGACATGAGTTTCGTCCGGAGTACCGGCAGTTGAATAAGCTGCGCACGAAATTTCCGGATCGTCCGATTGCGGCGTTTACGGCGAGTGCGACGCGGCATGTGCGGCACGACATTCTGGCGCAACTGCAGTTGCGCAATCCCGACAAATATATTGCCAGCTTTTACCGGTCGAACCTGCGCTATCTGGTGCGCGAGTGTGAAGGGCTGGAGCAGATGGAGATGCTGGTGGCGGCGCTCGAGAGCTACGCGGGCAGCAACGTGATTATTTATTCGCCGACGATTAATCGGGTGGAGGAGACGGTGGATTTTCTGGCGGATCACGATATTGCCGCGGTGGGATATCACGGAAAGATGGGAGGCGAGGAGCGGCGGAAGAGCCAGGAACGGTGGATGTCCGATGAAGTTCGCGTTTTGGTGGGGACGATTGCTTTTGGATTGGGGATTAACAAGGCGGCGGTGCGGGCGGTGATTCACTTGTCGCTGCCGAAATCGATTGAGCAGTATTACCAGGAGGCGGGACGGGCGGGGCGCGACGGCGCGAGTGCGGACTGCGTTTTGTTGTGGCAGAAAAAAGATGCGGGGCTGCTGGGATTTTTTGCCAATCAGATTCTGGATGCGGAGGAACGGAATCGCGCGTGGGAGCGATACCGGATTATCCGGGAATTTGTGGAGTCGAAGAAGTGCCGGCACCGGCAGATTTGTACGCATTTTGGAGAAACCCCGAAGTGGGAGAGTTGCGCGGCGTGCGATGTGTGCGGGAGCGTGGCGGAGTGGCTGGGGAAACCTGCCGGCGGTAAAGATTGTTGGCAAGAAACGGACTGCCGCTGCAGGCGGTTGCGGCTCCGGCTGCGGGTTCCGAGGCGGAGGAATTGCGTGAGTATCTGCGGGAGTGGCGGCGGGCGATGGCGAAGGAGAACGGCGTTCCAGCCTACATTGTGCTGCACGATTCGTCGCTGGAAGAAATTTGCCGGCGGCGGCCGAAGGTTTTGGCGGAGCTTCGGGAGATTCCGGGAATTGGCGAGCGCAAGGCAGAGGTTTACGGGCAGGAGATTCTGAATGCCTTGGAAAAATTCCGCGAGGGCGAGCGCGCAGCGGGATCTGAAAAATCCGCCAAACCTGCGGATGAGACTCTACGATTGTTGAACGAGGGTAGAACGCTGGAAGAGATTGCTCAGCTTCGAGGACGGCAGTTATCGACTGTCGTGAGTGCGGTCGCGAATTTGCTGGAGACGGGGCAGGTGGAATTTCAGCCGGAATGGGTGAGTCGCGAAAAACAATCCGTGATCGAGGCAGCGTGCGCGAAAATTGGAATGGACCGGCTGAAGCCGCTGAAGGATATTTTGCCGCCGGAGATTACTTATGACGAGATCAAGCTGATGGTGGGCAAGGTGCGGCGGGCGGAAGCTATGAGAAAGGCGGATGTTCCGGCGTAGGGAGGGTACGTGCGAGACATAATGAGGACAGATCGGTCTCATGAAATCCACTGACAACAGGCTGATCCGGCTGATTGCTGTGTTCAAGCTGCTGAAGGCGGCGCTGCTGATTGCGGTTGGCATGAGCGCTCTTCATCTGGTGCACAAAGATGTGGCGAGCGTGGCGGAACATCTGGTCACGATGTTCGGGCTGGATCCGGGCAATCACTACGTCGGCAAGGCGCTGCAGAAGGTCAGCGATCTCACTCCCAATAAGATAAAGGGGCTTGGGGTGGTCAGTTTTATTTATGCGGGATTATTTCTGACTGAGGGAATCGGGCTGTGGCTGGTGAAACGCTGGGGGGAGTGGTTCAGCGTAATCATCACGAGTTCGCTGATCCCGGTGGAGGTTTACGAGATCTTCCGGCATCCCAGTGCGATCAAGGGCCTGGTGCTTATCATTAATATTGCAGTGGTGGGATACCTGCTTTATCGAATTCGTCACGAAGGCGCGGGCGCGGCGGGGTCTTGATTCTCATCTTTATCTCCCGGCATTGTGGCTTCACGATGCAATCAGGGTTATGAATAGGGCGCCCGAATGATTGCGGATTCCGGGGGTTGGGTGCTATCGGGATTTATCGACAACAATCCCGGCGATCCGCTGCCCACTTTGGTACTGTTGCCGCGAGGTCTTGGGAACATGACCATTTAATGTGGAGTCTAAATCCAGTATGGCGATACCACCCGGAAGATGGGTCGGATACGCGCTCATAACCGCTGGCTTATCGCTTCTCTACGACACGTACACATTTCTGCGGACAAACTGGTCCCCCTTGCACGTCCCGATGTACGCTCCAAGCGAACTTGAGCTCGGTTATCTTCTGATTGTGGGGGGACTAGTTTTCCTGTTAGCGCCGACTTTCCTTCACATGCTCGATGACTACGCGCCCGATTACTCCCTGAAGATGGGAGAGGGTCTCGCATACGAGTCGGTCGAGCTTCGCCGTCGGCGGCGCTTACCGCTTAAGAGACTCTCACTACTCCCGAATCTAGGGCTGATTGGCGGACCAATATTTCTGGTCTTACTGATTATCATGTTCCTCTTAAATTCCCCTCGAGAGTCAAGGGGTATCTATGTACGATTGACGCAGCGTGGCTGGGGACCTGACGAAAACTGTCTGGCAGGTCCGATTGTTGTCACGATCAACCAGCACGGTTCACTGAGCAGACTGCTCTTAAACGGCACCGAAGTGAGCCGAGAAGAATTTGAACGAGCATTGAAGTCCAAACTAGCTGAGCGCGCAGACTGGGAAGTGTTCGTTGATGGCGACGATTCCGTATCGTTTGCTGATCCTCTGTACGCGATCGATATTGTCAACGATCTTCATGCGAAGGCCGTGATCCTGACCCCTAAGCTGAGACAACAAATCGCTGAAAAGGGCTGCCCACCAATCTAACTGTCGAGAAAAGGTGATAGCGCTCACCACCGGGAGTGGCTCGGTTTCGCTGCTTCTGCGGATAACCGTCTACCGGAAGCTATTCCGGCACGGGTTCGCAGCTGTGGGCCTACTCTGAAAGCTTGCGTTTCGCACTGCTCGCGGGTACAAATCTGCGGCGTACCTCCGTCACTGCGCCTTGCCCTGGGAGGCCGGGGAACAAATCTAGAGGTGGGATCGAATATCCCTCGGCGGCTAAAGCCGACAGTGAAACGTGGCAGTGATCGCAGCGGTAAACCGCTGCGCCACCCAAAGGCTGGAGCTAAATCGAGGTTTTCCGCAGCCGCACCCAAGGCTGGAGCAAAATCGAGGTTTTTCGCAGCCACCCAAAAACCAGAGCAAAATCGAGGTTTTCCGCAGCCGGCTAGAGATTTAAGAGTTGCTTTGCAGCGTCCTGGCCGGAGCGGACGCAATCGGGGACGCCGATGCCGCGGAAGGCGTTGCCGGCGAGCGCGAGTCCGGGCAACTGCTGGCGGAGACGCTCGATCCGGTCGAGGCGGTCGAGATGGCCAACGCCATATTGCGCCATCGCGGACTTCCATTTGTAGACGCGTGCAAAAAGGGGCGCGGCGCGAAGGCCGAGGATCTGCTGCAGTTCGGTGCGGACGATGGTGGTGATGGCGTCGTCGGAAAGCTGCCAGATATTTTCGGCGCTTGATCCGGCAAAGAAGCAGCGCAGTAAGGCGCGATCAGCGGGGGCGCGATGGGGAAATTTGTTGTGAACGAAAGTTGCGGCCAGCAGACGTTTGCCTTCACTGCGGGGGACGAGAAATCCGAAGCCGGGCGGGAGGCTTTGGCGGACTTCGCGATCGTAGGCGAGGCCGACAGTGATGGAAGAACTGTAGTTGATGGCGGCGAGTTCGGCAGATAGTTCGGAATTGCAAGTGGAGAGTAATTTTGCTGCGACGCCCGCGGGCACCGCGAGAATGACGGCATCGAAGCGCGAGGATTTCGATCCCGCGGAAACAGTCCAACTTTCGGACTCGCGCTGAATGGATTCCACGGGAACGCTCGTGAGCAACGAACTCGGGTTGAGGCGCGGGACGATGGTTTCGATGAGCTGCTGCATTCCGTTCTTGAGGGATGTAAAGAGCGGAGGCGCGGGCTTGTTATCCGAGCGCGGCATTTTTTTTCTGGCGGCCAGCATGGCGCGGCCGAGGCTGCCGTGAGTGCGCTCCATCTCGGCGAAGCGGGGAAGAACGGCGCGGACGCTGAGGCTGGCGGCTTCTCCGCCGTAGACGCCGGAGAGGAGCGGGTCGGCGAGGCGATCGACCATTTCTGATCCGTAGTGGCGCTCGACAAGCGAGGCTACGCTTTCATCGGCGCCGGCGGGGCGCGGAGGATGAAATAATTCCTGCGCCATGCGCAGCTTCGTGCTCCAGGAAAAAAGCGGAGAGAATCCGGTGGGCAGGATTTTGGTGGGCACCATGAACATGAGGCCGTCGGGCATGGGAATGAGACGGCCGCGGACGAGGATGTAGGTTTTGCGATCGGCATCGTTCGAGCCGATGAGTTGATCGCCGAGGCCGAGAGTGCGGCAGAGGTTGGCGGCCCAGGGTTTTTCGGTGATGAAGGAATCGGGTCCGGCTTCGACGATGCAGCCATCGATGTGCTCGGTGCGGAGGACGCCGCCGAGGTTTGCAGAGGATTCGTAGAGCGTGTAATCAGCCGTGCCCGAACGGCGGTGCTCTTCGAGCGCGAAGGCGGCAGCGAGTCCGGAGATGCCGCCGCCGATGATTGCGATGCGAGTCATGAAGGTGATTCAGCTATTTTGCAGTCCGGTGCGGCGACAACCGCAGGGGCTAAAGCCCAAAATAATCCTGAGCCTTTACGCGGCGCTGAAGCGCCGCTCTTCCACGGTACTGCACACGTTATCAATCTTACTTCCGCACCGGTGGAGACACTTCCGGTCGCTTTAATGCCACAGTTTCGCTTTACCGGACGGAACTTCCGGGCGCCGAATATTCCTGCACGAAGCGGGCGAGATTTTTTACATTTTCTACCGGAGTCTCGGGCAAGATGCCGTGGCCGAGATTAAAGATGTGGCCGGGACGTCCGGCGGCGAGTTGAAGAATATTTTTCGCACGCGCTTTCAATTCTTTCCAATCGGCGAAGAGCAGCACGGGATCGAGATTTCCCTGGACCGCGCAGCGGTGGTTGAGATCGCTCCAGCCTTTGTCGAGCGGGATGCGCCAGTCGAGGCCGATCACGTCCGCTCCGGTTTCGTTCATCGCGGGAAGTAAGGTGGAACTATCGGTGCCAAAATAAATAATGGGCGCGCCGGTTTTCTGCAAACGCTTTACTAAGTCAGTGACATGGGGCAGAGCGTAACGACGGTAATCTTCCACGCTGAGGCAACCGACCCAACTGTCGAAAATCTGGATGACATCGGCTCCAGCGCGGACTTGCGCGGTGGAGTATTCTGCGGTGACCTCGACCAGCTTGCGCATCAGCGCATCCCAGTGAGTGGGCGAGTTGTACATCATTTTTTTCGCGTGGAGATAATTGCGCGAGCCGCCGCCTTCGATCATGTAGCTGGCGAGGGTGAAGGGGGCTCCGCAGAAACCGATTACGGGAATTTTGCCGGCGAAGTGTTTTGCGACCAGACTCACGGCTTCGGAGACGTAGCCAAGTTCAGCGGCGCGATCGGTGCGGAGTTGCGCGATATCCTCGGAAGTGCGGACAGGCTTCTCGATGACGGGGCCTTCTCCGGCGGAAAAATGAAAGGGCAGGCCCATGACTTCGAGCGGGAGCAGGAGATCGGCGAAGATTATGGCGGCGTCGACGCCGAGAAATTCGGCGGCGGTGACAGTGACTTCGGCGGCGAGCGCGGGACTTTTGCAGATTTCGAGCAAAGAGTGCTGCTTGCGAATGGCGCGGTATTCCGGCATGTAGCGTCCTGCCTGGCGCATGAACCAGACGGGAGTGCGGTCGACAGGCTTAGATTTACAAGCGTGGACGAAAGTGGAGTTGGGAGCGGACATGTTGCGCTATGTTGGTCGATACGATGGACCGACTACTTTAGCATTTTTGTGGGCGAGCGTGCGCGGCGAGGCTGGCGGTTGTGCGAGACTGAGAATAAGACGTGAGAGTAGCGGAGCGTCTCTTTGATTTATCGCGAGATTCATTTTTGTCAGAAGGAAAGGTCATGAGCGAACTAGAAATCGTGAAGGAAAAAGTAGAACTGCCGGTCGCAGACGGAACCCGCATGGCGGCGTACGTGGCGCGGCCAAAAGATGGCGAGGCGCATCCCGGGCTGCTTGTGTTCCAGGAAGCGTTTGGAGTGAATCATCATATTCGAAATGTGGCAGAGAGATTTGCGGCGGAGGGATATGTGGCGATTGCTCCGGAGCTGTTTCATCGCACCGCGCCGCCGGGGTTTGAGGGCAAGTACACGGACTTTCCGACGGTGATGCCGCATGTTCAGGCGGTGACGACGGAAAGGGCTGAGGCAGATATACGGTCGGCTTATGACTGGTTGAGATCGAGCGCGAAGGCGAATGAGATTTCGAGTGTGGGGTTCTGCATGGGAGGAAAGGCTTCTTTTATCGCAAACAGTATTGTTGCGCTGCGAGCGGCGGTTTCGTTTTATGGAGGCGGGATTGCTCCGGGATTACTTGGTCGGGCTGCGAAGTTGCAAGCTCCATCCTTATTTATATGGGGTGGAATGGATAAGCACATTCCGCCTGAGCAGCGGCGGGCAGTGGCGGACGCCTTGAGCGCGGAGAAGAAGATTTATGTGAACACGGAATTTTCGCGCGCCGACCATGGATTCTTTTGCGACGAGCGGGCGGCGTATGAGCCTCACTCGGCCAAGCAGGCCTGGGCATTGACGCTGGAGTTTCTGCGCTCGTGAATCGATTCGGTGGGATTCTACTTGCCGTGATTTCGCTGCTGGCAATGGGAGCGGCACGGCCGATGCCGCGAGCTGCCATTCGCGACGGCGCGAATTCTCAGCAGATTCCGGCTCCTATCTTTTATAGGGACGTTCTTCCGATTTTGCAGGATAAGTGCCAGAGTTGCCACCGCAGCGGCGAAGCAGCCCCGATGCCGCTGGTTACGTATACAGAGACGAAGCCCTGGGCGCGGAAAATTGCGGCTGAAACGGGCATGAAAATGATGCCGCCGTGGTTTGCGGATCCGCGGTATGGAAAGTTTTCTAATGATCCGTCGTTGAGCGCGGAACAGATCAAGACGATTGCAGAATGGGCTGATGCGGGTGCGCCGGCGGGTGATGTGCGGGATGCGCCTGCTCCGCGGCAGTGGAGCGGCGACTGGAATATTCCGCGACCGGATGTAGTGCTGAAGATGCCGAAGGCGGTGCAGATTCCGGCGCAGGGCGAAGTGGAATACACGTATGAGATCGTGCCTACACATTTTACGGAGGACAAGTGGGTGCAGATGGTGGAGGTGCGGCCGTCGAGTCCGGCGCATGTGCATCATGCGGTGGTGTATATCCGGCCTCCGGATTCGGCGTGGCTGCGGCATGCGCCGGTGGGAGAACCGTTTACGGCATCGATGTTGAGCGATCCCGAGGAGCGGCGGCAGGCGCACGAGACCACCAGCGATTTACTGCTGGTGTATGCGCCGGGAAGCGCGCCGGATCGATTCGCGGATGGGATGGCGAAATTTGTTCCGGCGGGATCGGATCTGGTTTTCCAGATGCATTACACGACGAATGGCGAAGCCGCCAGTGATGAGACAAGCGTGGGACTGGTGTTTGCGAAGAGTGCGCCGAAGCAGCGGGTGGTTACACTCCAGTTGAATAATCATGCGTTGATGATTCCGCCCGGGGCGGATGATTTTCGCGTGGAGGTGCAGGGGACGCTGCCGAATGATGCGTTGCTTCTTAGTTTCTTTCCGCACATGCATCTGCGGGGCAAGCGCTTTGAATATGACATTGTGCATGATGATGGCAGCGTGGAAACTTTGCTGCGAGTGAATTATCACTTTCATTGGCAATTGAGTTACAAGCTGGCGCAGCCGCGAGAGTTGAAGGCGGGGACGAAGCTGCGGGCCGTAGCCTGGTATGACAACTCGAAGAATAACCCGCATAACCCCGATCCGGATAAGCTGGTGACCTGGGGAGATCAGACGTCGCAGGAAATGATGGTGGGATTTTTTGATGTGGCGATTCCGGCAGGGATGGATAAGTGGAAATTTTTCATACGGCATGGGAGTCAGCCAGTGAATGCGGACAAGGTTTGATACACTGCCGAGACTTCAAAACTGAGGCGAAAATTCAATGAGGGTAGAGAAGGGCGTCGAGCTGCGCTCGAATGGACAGCCGGGGGCGGCTGTCCCCACATTTTTTCTCTTTATGGCGGCAGTGCTTGTGGTTTGCGCGAGCGTGATTGGTGGGGCTAACGCGCAGTCCGGCGCGGCCCCGCAGCCGACGAACGCCGCCGAGCCGAAGACGGCGGCCAAGCAGTTCAAGAATATTCAGGTGCTCAAAGACATTCCCGCGGATCAGTTGATTCCGGCGATGCAGTTCATTGCCGCATCCCTGGGAGTGGAGTGCGAGTTCTGCCACGTGCAGGACGCGTTCGACAAGGATGACAAGAAGACGAAAGTGACTGCGCGCAAAATGATGGAGATGATGTTCACCATCAACCAGGAAAATTTCGACGGACAGCGCGAAGTGACCTGTTACTCATGTCACCGGGGTAGCCCCAAGCCGGTTGCGATGCCTCCGGTGATGACGGCGGAAGCAAAACCAGCCACGGATGAGAAAGTGATTCATGAAGGCGGGAACGCAAAGGAGAGTAGCGGACCCTCTGCCGATCAGTTGTTTGAGAAATATTTGAAGGCGGTGGGTGGAGCAGCGGAGGTCGATAGAGTCAGCAGCCGCGTGATGAAAGGGACAATTACGTTTGGCGACAGCAATGTTCCGATCGAGATTTATTCAAAGGCTCCGGACGAGCGGGCATCCGTCACGCATATGCCGCACGGGGACAGCATTACGGTTTTTGACGGGCATGAGGGATGGCTGGGAGTTCCCGGACACCCGGTGCGGGAGATGCATGGGCCGGATATTGATGGGGCGTCGATGGATGCAGACCTGCATTTTCCGGCGCATCTGACGGAAATGTTCAGCAAAGTGGAAGTGCACGGAACGGAGAAGGTTGGAGACCACGAAGCTTACCTGGTGGTGGGGGAGCGCGCAGGAAAAACTCCGTTGCAACTTTATTTTGACAAGGAATCCGGACTGCTGGTGCGGCTGGTGCGATTTGGAGAGACGCCGCTGGGACGATTGCCTACGCAAATTGATTATGCCGACTACGAGGAAACGGGTGGAGTGAAGATTCCGTTACGCTGGACGCTGGCGCGGCCGGGCGGGCGGTTCACGATTCAGGTGAGCGAGGTGAAGCAGAATGTTCCGGTGGATGACGCGAAATTCGCCAAGCCCCCGTCGCCTCCGGAAGGACCGAAAGGTCCGGGCAAGTGACCACAGGCTCGTCAAATTCTCGAACCGCTACATATTTTAACCAGTAAGGTCACGAAGTAAGAGAGCGTTCCTGCGCTATTACTTTCGTTCGGGCGGGACGAGAGAAAAGGAAATTATCCGGGTTAAGATTCTGCAGGAGATCGAAATGCGAATCGTGACCCGGACAGCCTGTGTGTTGGCTCTGCTTGTGACGACAGGGCTCTCGACAATGTTGAAGGCGCAGGTTGGGGCGAGCGCGGCGGAGCAACAGTTGTTCGCTTCGGTGAATCGGGCGCGGCGAAACGCCGGGCTGCCGGCGCTGAAATGGAATGACGCGCTGGCAAGCGCAGCGAAGCGGCATGCGGGGATCATGGCGCAGAGGGGCGAGGCGCAGCACGGGTTTGCCGGAGAACCGGCACTGGCTTCGCGGGTCACGCAAGCGGGGGCGCGGTTTGTATGGCTCTCGGAAAATGTGGCGCAGGGGCCTCGAGTGGAAGCAATTGAAGCGGAGTTTGTCCGATCTCCGAATCATCGCGCGAATATGTTGGATTCGGATATGGATTCAATTGGGATTGGGGTCGTCGAGCGCGATGGTCAGCTGTTCGCGGTGGAAGATTTTTCGAAGGCGAAGTAGGGGCGGGAGATTATCGGTGTGCCACAGGGGCTGAAGCCCATTCTTTTAGGTCGCTTAACGCGGCGCTGAAGCGCCGCTCTTCCACGGTATTATCGGGGCTCGTGGCGATTGCCCGAGGTTGGGGTGGCGGAGCCGAGTGCAGAGGTCCCCTTCGACTTCGCAGGCTTTCGCTGCGCTCAGCATGACCATACTTCTGGCCGTACGCGGCGCTGGAGCGCCGCTCTTCCACGGTAGCGTCGGGGTTCGTGGCGATTGCACGGGGTTGGGGTGGTGGAGCCGAGTGCAGAGGTCCCCTGACTTCGCAGGCTTTCGCTGCGCTCAGCATGACCATACTTCTGGCGGTACGCGGCGCTGAAGCGCCGCTCTTCCACGGTATTATTGGGACGCGTGGCGATTGTACGGGGCTGGGGCGGTTTTCCACGGTATCGCGGGCGTTCACGATGCTGGCGGATGTTCCTTCTTCGGTAGTTTCTCGAAATACAAAGTGATACCATCCCGTACTAACAATCATGATCAGATCTCAGCGGTATCTCTCATCTTTATTTTTGACACTTCTATTGGCGGCGCTTCCGGGATCGATTTCTGTTGCGCAGGTGCAAACGCAGACTGCGCCGCGCCCGATTGTGCTGCATGCGGCTGGTCTGCTAGATGTGAAGAATGGACGGATCGTGAAGCCGGGTGAAGTGTTGGTCGAAGGCGAGCGCATTGTGGAAGTGGGCTCGGCGGTAAAGTATCCGCCGCACGCGGAAGTGTTCGATCTGGGCAATCGCATTCTGATGCCCGGACTGATTGATGCGCACGTACATTTGTTTTTGCATCCGGGGGCGGAGGATTTGCAGACGGTGCAGGAGTCGGTGCCGCAGCGGACGATTCAGGCTCTGCTGGCGGCGCGCGATGATTTGATGGCTGGGTTTACCGCCGAGCGCGATATGGGGACCGAGGGAGCGGGGTCGGCGGATACGGCGGTGCGTAACGCCATTGATGAGGGGTTGGTTCCGGGACCGAGGATGCGGATCAGCGGGAATGCGATCAACATCCTGGGCGGACATGAGGATGCGATCAAGTTCAATCCCGCGCAGCACGTGCTGCCGAATGCTGATTACGCTAATAATAAAGATGAGCTGATTGCGGTGATGCGCGAACAATATAAGGAAGGCGCGGACTTCACCAAGATTTATGAGACCGGGGCCGACACGGTGAAGGACGGCAAGTTTTCGACGCCATATCAATACACGGAAGCTCAGTTAAGCGCGGCGGTGGAGGAGGCGGCGCGAGTGGGGGCGCGCGTGGCGGTGCATGCGACGGGCGAGCCGGGGACGCTGTTTGCGGCGCAGGCAGGAGTGGCGTCGATTGATCACGCCAACCAGTTGAGTGATGAAACCATGCGGTTGATGCGGGAGAAGGGGATCTTCGCGGTGCCGACTTTTACCATTTTTGAATATTTTGCCGAGCACGCGGAAAATCCGGCGCAGGCGGAGCGCGAACGGGCCACCCTGGATTACAAGACGCAGGAGTTTCGCAGACAGGTTGCAGCGGGCGTGCCGATGGCGGTGGGGTCGGATGTAGGGCCGTTTCCACACGGGACACAGGCGCGGGAGTTTGCGTTGATGGTTAAGTTCGGGATGTCGCCGCTAGCGGTGATTCAGGCGGATCTGATCCATGGAGCGAAGTTGCTGGGTTGGGATGGGCAGATTGGATCGTTGGAGCCGGGATATTTTGCGGATGTGATCGCGGTGTCGGGGGATCCGCTGCAGGATGTGGGAGTTCTGGGGAAGGTTTCGTTTGTGATGAAGGGTGGAGTGGTTTACAAGAAGTAAACCCGGGGGCTAAAGCCCGATTTTTTCGGGGCGCGGTACGCGGCGCTGAAGCGCCGCTCTTCCACGGCATTATCGAGGCCAGTGCCGACCCGGTGAAACTGGTGTGGTGGAGGCAAGTACAGAGGTCCCCTTCGACTTCGCTCAGGGCAGGCTTTCGCTTCGCTTGGGGGTGACAGCGTCTCTTGCCGGTACGCGGCGCTGAAGCGCCGCTCTTCCACGGTATTATCAACGGCAGTGGCGATTGCACAAAGCTGGTGTGGCGGAGGCGAGTGCAGAGGTCCCCTTCGACTTCGCTCAGGGCAGGCTTTCGCTTCGCTCAGGATGACAGCGTTTCTTGGATTATTAATTCTCGTCTTACCAATTCTCGTCGGAATCTGGCGTGTCAGCTGGCGTATCTTTCCAGTCGGAGTCAGACTCTTCGCCGTTTTCCGTCATGGTTTGATTGCGTTTGCGGTAGCAGATGAAGATGAGACCTACGGACATCAGCGTGGGAGGACCGATGAGGATGAGGATGCCGCTTTTTAATGCCTGAATCATGCGAGAGCCGGAGGCGGCGGCCTGGGTATAGCAAAGCGCGCAACCCTGAGCTGAAGCGAGGGTCGGGGTGAAGAGCAGGAATAGTGCTACCAGCGCAATTGCCGAGACGGTGATCGATCTCCAGAGCTTCATCTTGTCAACTCAATTCTTCTCAAAGCCTACTTCGCCCAGGGCACGCCGTCAATCAGGCGAAAGCTGTCGGTCCATCCGTATTGCAAGCCAAGGAGCACAGCGATCGTGAAAATCAGGACGAACCAGCGCAACCCGCGGTTTTCTGACAGGTGCATGAAAAACAAAAGGGCCAAGCCGCCTTCGATGACGGCGACGGCCAGCATGCGAACGAACATCTGCGTGGCGCTGATATTCTGCATGCCGATCAGAAACTGCAGACCGGCCAGGACCAGCAGGCAAATATAAACGGCGATATCTTTTCCCATTCCACTGCTATGCGTGTCTGCGGTAGCCATAGTGAGTGCTCCTAGCCTTCTTCCTAGTGAGACCAATTCAGAACATACATAAACGGAACCACGAACATCCAGACCAGGTCGACGAAATGCCAGTAGAGGCCGGTGACTTCGATATCGTCCGCATTGTAGCGGCCGCCTTTGTAGCGAATGGCGACGGCAATCAGAGCAACCACACCGCCGGTTACGTGCAGCAAGTGGAGGCCGGTGATGCTGAAAAAAGCCGAGCCGAATAGAGGCGTGCCGAACGGGTTGTGGAATATGGTCACGCCTTTATCGATTAAATCCAGCCACTCGCGGATGTGCAGAACGGCGAACACGAGCCCGAGGAGCGCGGTGATCATGGTCCAGCGGAAAGCTCCGGCTTTATCCTCTCGATGAGCTGAACGCATGGCGAAGATCATGGTCAGGCTGCTGGTAAGGAGGATGAAAGTCATGATGGCCGCGTTGGTCATGCTGTGAAAAGGCCGCGGCCAATCGGCAGTGCTGTTACGAATAAAACCGTAGGCGAAAAGGCAACCGGCGAAAGTAGCGGTGTCAGCGATGATGAAAAGCCACATCGCCATTTTCTTCGCGGGGACCTTGAATGCGGGCTCGGCCATTACCTCGGTCGCACCGGTACGCGACACCTGCCCGTGAATTGAAAGATCAGCCTGGCTCACTTTGCCTCCTTGCTTTTTACTGCTTTCGAACTGGTTAGAGCTTGATCCACAGCAGCAAAAGCAGATACAACCACAACGCGCCCATGAAATGCCAGTAGAGCGAAGTAGCTTTCAGAGTGCTCCGTCGCAGGACGGAATGGTTCACTTTACTAATTACACGGACGAGCCCGCCGAGACCACCGAGCAGGTGAATCGCGTGAGCGACCGTCAACACATAAAAGAACGAGTAGCTGATATTGGTAGCGAGTCCGAAGCCTTGCGACCTCAGCTGCAACCAGGCAGCAACCTGGCCGGTGACGAAGATGAGTCCCAAGCCGAGGGTTACATAAAGCCAGCGAGTTGGAGCAATGCCCTCGTTTCTGGCAACCATGAATGTAGTGATCTGACGACGCGCAGTTTCCAGAGTGACGCTGCTGGCAATGATGATCAGCGAGTTGAAGTAAAGAATGGAGGGCAGCGTGAAATGCTGCCAATCGGACGACCCTCCCTGACGCACGACCAGAGCGCTGGTAAAGGCGGCGAAGGTCATGGTGATGGCGGCCAAGCCAACCCAGATGCCAGTGCTCGCGGGCGGCGGCGAAGAGTCTTTGACGCGGCGCAAATCTCCGCCAGCAGGAACCAGAGTTCCCCAGCCACCGCCTCCGGAGCCTTGGCTCGGTAAACGTTGGAGATCGATTTTTGGTGGTTCGTGAACTGTGGTTGCCATACTGCTACAACTCCTTAGAAAATCGGCCAGCGTGAGGAGCTAAAACACGAAATCGCTTATTTCTCCTCGTGCGGGTTGGTAACTTTCTCGGGCGAGGTCTGCATGATGAAGTCAGTGCTCGCACCCTCGACGTTGAACTCGTAAGGATCGTGATAAACCACCGGCATGTGATCGCCGAAATTGTTGTGCGGCGGCGGCGTGGCCGTGCTCCATTCCAGGGAAGTGCCTTCCCACGGATTATCTGGCGCCGGCGCGCCCTTGAAGCGGCTATAGATCAGGTTGTAGAGAAAAATGAGCTGCACCAGACCGGTGAGAAGGGCGGCCACTGTAATGAATTTGTGGACAGGAATGAGCGGGATCAGGTAATCATCCACAAAGGCCTGGTAGCGGCGCACGTTTCCGGCGATGCCCAGGTAATGGAATGGCATAAAGATGCAGTAGGCGCCTACGAAGGTGAGCCAGAAGTGCAGTTTGCCCAGAGGTTCACTCATCATGCGACCGGTCATCTTGGGGAACCAGAAATAGGTTCCGGCAAAGATGCCGAACATGGCGGCAACGGCCATCACCAGATGGAAGTGGCCGACGACAAAGTAGGTGGCGTGCAACATGATGTCGATGGACGGCTGGGCCAGGAAAAATCCGCTGACTCCGCCGCTGATGAACATTGAAATGAACCCCAGCGCGAACAGCGACGCAGCGTTGATCCGCAGCTTGGAGCCGTACAGACTGCCTAGCCAGATCAGCACAACGATCGTGGCAGGGATGGTGATAATCAGAGTTGGAAATGAGAAGGCCAGCGAAGAGTAGGGATTCATCCCGCTGACGAACATGTGGTGCCCGTAAACCATGTAGCTGAGCACCGCGAGCGAGCCCATGGAGTAGATGATCACGCGGTGGCTGAGCAGCGGTCGCCGCATGTTGGTAATGAGTATGTGGGAGACGATGCCCATGCCGGGGATGATCGCGATGTAGACCTCAGGATGGCCGAAGAACCAGAAGAGGTGCTGCCAGAGGAGAGTCGATCCGCCGGAATGGTTCGACAACAACTGGCTGTTGACGACAAGATTTGACGGGATAAAGAAACTGGTGCCGGCGACGTGATCGAGGATCAGCAGGATGCAAGCGGGCATGAGGACGGCAAAAGCGGTGAGGCCCATGACCGAAGTGATGAACCAGGCCCACGCAGTCAGGGGAAGGCGCATCAGCGACATGCCTTTGCAGCGCATGTCCAAGGTGGTAGTGATGAAGTTCAACGAGCCCAGCAACTGCCCGATACAGAAAATCCCAATGGAGGAGGCCCATAGAACCACGCCGAGGCCCTGGCCGGGACCAGCGCCGGCGCCCACTGCGCTCAGGGGAGCATATTGCGTCCAGCCACCCAGAGTCGGCCCGTCACCTACGAAAAACGATGCGATCAAAACCAAAAAACCTACGAATGTAACCCAGAACGACATCATGTTGAAATGCGGGAAGGGCATGTCTTCCGCGCCGGTCTGGATGGGCAGGAAGAAGTTGCCAAACGCAGCGAAGGGCGCGGTAGTGAGTACAAAGAAGACCATGATGGTTCCGTGCATGGTCATGAGTTGCAGGTAGTACTCCGGAGTCATCACATCGCCGGGCGCGCCCGAACTGGAGAGTAAGTGCAGGCCGGGAATCGCGAAGTTGGCAAATCCCAGGTGGAGGCGCATGAGCCAGGAAAGGAACATTCCGACGATGGCGGCAACCAAGGCCAGCGCGTAATACTGTTTACCGATCACTTTGTGGTCAAGGCTGAACACGTGTTTCCGAATAAAGCTGGTGGGTTCGCCGTGCGACACCGCATGGGTTGACATATCGTGCATTGTGTTCACCTCGACCGAGATGTGTTATCCGTGTTGCAGGGGCTGAAGCCCCGGTTTCATTTAGCCATTGGCGGCGCGTCTAAAGCCGCGCCGTTTCAAAGCTTGCTACAGGTAAAGGTATTCAGAGTGTGTCTGTTCCAAAACTCGCTACCGGTAAAGGCATGCAGCCCCGTCTGTTCAAGACGTTATTGCAACGCCGCTTGTTGTTTGATCCAGGCATCGTAGTCTTCCGGCGACTTCACTTCGAGATACGCCTTCATGTTGTAATGCCCCAAGCCGCAGAGTTGCGTGCAGACGATTTCGTACTTGCCGATCTTCGTTGCCGTGAAATGGATCGAAAGATCCAGTCCGGGAACGAAATCCTGATGAACCCGTAATTCCGGAACGTAGAAGGAGTGACCCAAGTCCTTAGAATGCATGAGCAGGTGAATCTCGCGATTTACGGGAATGGCAAGTTCGGCAGTTACGATGTCATCTTTCGAATCCTGGTCGTGGGTGGTGTCGAGACCGAAGAAATTGGCGTTGGCTTCATTGATCAGGTCAGGATGCAGCGGACCGAACTTGCCGTCAGGACCAGGATAGCGGAAGTAAAAAGCAAACTGTCCCGCCTGTACCTGGACCGGAAGGGCATTTGCCGCAGGCGGGGTGAAATAGACACCGGCCCACGCCTTGACGCCGAACACGCCCAGAGCCAAAACTTCCGTGCCCACCAGCAAGAAGGCGGCGATTACCAAGCCTGCCGCACCACCGGGGAAGCGCTTGATTTTTGCGTCCGGTCTTGGGCTGGAGAACTTCCAGATAAAGAATGCCAGAAGGATTTGAGAAGACAAGAAAGCGACACCAGTCTCCATCATGGTATCGGCAAATTGCTCGTCGATGAGATGGCCATGGAGGGAGATATCGGGTGGCATGGGCCACATGTGCATCACGATGGGAACTGCCGAAGCAATTGCGATCACTACGATGGTTACCGCCAAGAGTTTCGCCATATTCCCGCCTCTGCCGGTCGAATCCGGCGAATTGTCGAATCGCCGCAGGGCCAGCTGCGGCGATTCGTTGATTTACGCAACATACTCCGAAGAAAAAATCAGGGACCTATTTGCCTTTAAAGGTGAAATCCGCAGATCCGGTCCCACCAGCGGCAACCGTTACCTTTGCGGTCTGTGTACCTAGATCTTCCTGCCATGCAGTCACGGTATAGCTTCCCGGCGGCACGTTGTTAATGGTGTAGGCTCCGCTGGCATCAGTCGTGGCGTACGGTCCCTTTACTACGGAGAAGTAGCCATGCATCCAGGGATGAATGTTGCACTGCACGGGAATCATCTCCGCAGCCTTCCAGCTTTTTTCGATCGGGGCGGCACCGGGTGGCTGGGATTGATTCCAGGGGATGTTGCCCGTCATAGGATTAGGATTGGGGTGAATGTTATGAGTAGTCTGGTCGCTGGTGATGACTTTGAATTTTTGATTGACGTCCATCGCCAAAACGTGGGGCGTGTACATGCAATTTTTCTGATCGAACACTGGCGTTCCAGTGGCAACTTCGGCCAACGCTCCTCCGGTCAAGCCTTCGGAGATGTAGAGGACCACGTTTTCCAGTCCCCCACCGGTGCCGACGACCACATTCTCCATGTGGGCGGGATCATTCGCATGTTGTTTCGCGCACCACGGATCCTTCGACATGTCGATGCCGCGCATGTGCGGAGCGGTGCCACTGAGTTTCACGGTGCCGGAGATTTTGCCTTCTCCAGCAGCACTGACGTTAGGATTGACAAGCAGAGCGCCACAACAGAGCAGAACTACCGCCGATAGTACTGCAGCCAACCTGTATCGATTTCTCACTGATGATTCTTTCATTGATCTTTCTCCTTAGAAAACTACACGGCTGAAAAGCATATTTGCGATGCCGTTGTAGTCCCTACTGTTGGCCGGCCGGTGCATTTGGATCCACCGGCTTCAAATTCAGCTGTTTTGCCAACTCTCTCTCTTTGCTCTTCTGGGGCATGAAAGTCCGGAGATAGAAAACCAGATCCCAAGCCTCGTCAGGTTTAATGTTATCGGCGAAGGAAGGCATGGGAGTGCCGTCCAGGCCAGTCATGAAGATCCTATAGATGTCCCGGTCGGTGTCACCGCACTTCGGCCGGGCTCCGGAGGTAAAGTTGAAGGGCTCGATCGGCTTACCGAGATCGTCGGTAAGGGTAGCGGCGGACGGGCCATTGGCCATGCCCTGGACGCCATGACACTTCCAGCAGGAGACCCTGGCAAAGACTTCACGCCCTGCCTTGATCCGTTCCGGGGTGACTTCGGGCTCGGGAGGGATGGTGATGGGAGTGCCGGGCTTCTCGTTCTGCCAGCGGGGAGAGAAGTGCTTGATCCAGGCGACCAGATCAGCGCGTTCGATATTGGTCAGGTTGCTCCACTGCGGCATACTTGAACGGTCGAGGCCACGAGCGAGGGTATCGTAAAGATCCTCATCAGTGGGCAGCGTGCCGGTGGGAGTGGAACGGCATTTGAATACGCCCAACTGGAAATCGCGGGGCTTGGGCCACATCGGGGGCTCGAGCCACTGTGCGACTTCACCGTTGCCATCCCCGAGCTCGCCGTGGCACCCAACGCAGAATCGGCGATAGGCCGGGGCGCCATCCTTGGCGTGACCCGTGATATTGCCGATATGGCTAGTCGAGGTAGGGAGATTCAGCCATTGCTGCAACTGCTCGGTCGTGACTTGCGCCCGCGAAGTCAGCGGGAGCGCAAAAAAGGCGGCGATCCCAATCAAAAGCGTCCACTTTTGCAATCTTGTCCGCATGTCGTTCCCTCTTACTCTAAGAAATGGATGATCTTAGAAATCAAAGTCAAATCCCGTCAAGAATTCGCTGGTATTCACATTGGTGGTGTTCAAGCCGAGGCTTGGACCGACACCATCCTGATGCAACCAGTTATATTCGTTGTGCCATGCGAAACCAGCGCGGCTGGTCATGAATGGGTTGTAACGCATGGCGATTGTGTAGGTTGAGATGTTGCCGAGATTCTGAGGCGTTCCCGGAGTCGATTGCTGCGACATGCGAATCGTCTCGTAGCGACCAATAAAGATAAGCTGCGGACTGTAGATGTAGTGCGGTTCGAACAGGACGCCGTTCCAGACAGGAGACCGCGCTCCTGCGGGGAGAGCGGTTCCAGTCGTATTGTTGCCGGTGGCGACGCCGTCGATGAGGTCGCCATAGCCCTGACCAAACCAGGCGCTGTCTTCGCCGTGTTGAGTGACAATGGTAAGGTCGGCATGCTGGCCGAAGTAGAACAAGCCCACGAAACCTTCGCGGCTAAAGGACTTGTTGCCGATGCCGCCACCGGGGAGGGGCAACGTGCCGTTGGGCCCGGTCTGAGTAAGCCATGTGGTGGGCGCTTCGCCTACCATGGCGTAGCCGCCGATGCGCTGCACGCCAGCTCTGCCCGCGTCAAAAGCCTGACTGGCGGTGAAGAATCCCGTGTAAGAGTTGCCGTACGGAAGTTGCGTGGTGCCGTCATTTGAACTCAAGAGGGCCGCCGAGTAGCGCGTCCGGTCGTTGTAGTTGTGGCCCATCACTTCGACGCCGAGTTGATTGTCTCCCATCTGACCGAAGATGTTGCCGTCACCCTGCGGAATGAAGTGGTAGAGCTGGTAGATGCCTCCGTTGCCAGTAAGGGTAAGGATGCGTTTTTCGGAGAGCAGGTTATCGAGCTCGAATTTGCCCAGCTTCACGTTAAGCCAGGGGCTGCCGAACAGATTATCCAGCCGCGCCATCACAGTTTCGAAGTGAAAAGCGCCTGTAGGATCCGAAGAAGGCAGGAGGTAGAAGGAGAAATTCTTATAGAGTGTGCCGCCGGTGTGGAAGTCGAGGCCGCTGAGGTCAAAGCCGGAGGTGGTGACCCGCTGGACGGCCGAACCAGTCGGGGTGGTGCTCCCAGCCGTGTAGGTATCGACCAGCACCTTGCCGGTACTGACGCGGTGCCAGATGGGGGTCATGCGGAAGGTCACCGGCCAATAGCTGGGATTCTGCCAGATTGGAGCATCGCGGTCGTTCATGATCTGGTAGCCGTTATCTTTGAACTTTTGTCCAAAGTAGTTCAGCATCGGCCACGACTCATGACAAGCGGAGCAGCGCAAACCATATTTACGAGCGAAAGCGGGAAGCGCATTCGCACGCTGACTGCCGGCCATCACTAGAAATACAAGAATGAGTGAAATTGCAGAGAGGGAGGGAGCAAACGTAGCGAAACCGCGAATCCGCAAACGGCTCATAACGTGCATGACCGGACTCCTCAGATTCAGATCAAGATTCTGTTTTGGTTAAATTGCATCCCACAAAAATCAGAAGTGAAAAATAAAAATAAGTTGTCAACACGAGGGTTTGTCTGCATTTCACCCTCGTAGCTGGACAACCAGTTAGGGTCCTACCACCGTACCGGGAATGAATCCTACTACGGCCAAAAGAAAATATTCAAGTAGTTTTGATCATTTTTTTGACATTTTTTTTACAACGTCTTTCCATCGACGTTATGTCGTGCTGTGATGCAAAAATATCGTGGTGCGATGCAAAAATCTTCTTGGGAGTTGACATCTTTGTATAGAGCGTACGAGACTCGGGTAGATTGGAGACCGGATTGAGGTGTTGGATCGGCTTTCGACGGCGCCAGCTGAAGCAACCGGCCATGGCGCCCCGCACTTTGACTACAATCGCTGTTGAACGCGACACGCCGATGTTAATGCGGCTCAACTGCTCATTTCTATTGATTCCTCTACTTCTCCTGCTGCTGGTGTCAGTGGTTCCAACAGCGCTGGCAGGCCGCGGCAAGGACAAGGTTTCCTATGGCGAGGGTTTGATCGTGAATATTCCTCTGCCGGAAAGCGAAGTAGAACAGGTGGTGGAAGATGTAGCGCAGAGTGGCGTGATCCGTGGAACCAAAGAATACAACAAGGACGAGTTCGTTGGGGGTGCAAAGGCCGCCGATTCTTCGGACGTATTTCCGGCCTGGGAGCAGGGTGGAAGGGTTATCTATAAGGTTCGCACGGAAGCGCTCGATCCACGCAACTTCAAGGAATCCAGCGACGTTGGAACCCTGGTGGTGCGATACGTGGTGATGCCGCAGGGGAAAAAGAATACGGTGCTGCGCATCAATGCGCTGTTTAAGGAAGACTTCCGCCGGGTAGTGCACGAATCGAACGGATCGGTGGAAACGGCGGAATACAAGGACATTCGCGAACATCTCGACACCATCGAGGTCATGAAGGCGCAGAATGTCGAAGCGCAGAGGGAACGCCAGGAAATGCTGGCGAAGAAACAGAATCGTGCTGCGCGAAATGACGTTGCGCTCGCAGCTCAAGCTCCGGTGCAATCTCCTCCGCAAACGGTCCAGAGCAGTTCGAGCAGTGTGGAGAGCAGTTCGGACAACGCGGTTCAGGACGTGCCGCCACCAGCGGCCTCGGAAGCAGCATCGACTACCTCAGGCCCAGTCGGGCAGACGTTGGAACAGCAAATCAAGGATGTTAAGAAACAGGTGGAGCGCCTGGTGAAGGAGCCGGGGGCTCCGTTGAAGTCGGCGCCGTTTCACACCGCCGGCACGCTGCAGTTGCTGACTCCAGGAACCGAGGTGCTGATCCTGATATCGACGCCTTACTGGTACGGAGTGGAGACCCACGAAGGACAGCACGGTTGGATGGAACGCGACCAGTTGGAGCTTTTGCCATGAGGCCGGGCACTGGCTTGTTTCGTGGAAGTTTGCCGGTCGTGCTGGGAATTGTGTTGGCGGCCTGTGCGCCCATCAGTTACGGGCAGAGCGCTGGATACGAACGGACCTTTCCGCAATCGAAAGCCACCATTGAGAGAATGCTGCAGGAAATACCCACCGCCGGACGCCTGCCTGTGTTGGATGGTTTTGCGATATCGAGCTCGGCGGATCACCCTCTGGACCGCTACCGGCGCGGCTACTACGAATCCAAGTTTCAAGTGAGCGCGGCGCCCGGGGGCGGTTCGGTTGTGCGCGTCGTGGTGCAGGTTACAGCCTGGTATGCGGATCCGGTTGTGGCCAAGTCTGGATATCGGTTGCTGACCTCCAATGGCCGGATTGAAGGGGACGTGCTGGATCAACTCGCCGATCAACTGGCGGCGAACACTGCGCAGCCAAACGCGACGCCATCGGCCAGAACGACGGCGCGAGTGCCGGAGCCGCGTTCCGTGCCATCTGCGACAACGGCATTTCCGGCAGAATCGCCGACGCGGGGATCCGCCTCGTCTGAGACGTCGGCGGCAGATTCGACACCAATGCCCGCATCGGGATCTCCCTCGACAGCGTCCCCGTCGGTAAACTCGCCCGCAGGGAGCTCGCCATCGGGAGATTCGTCGATTGCGTCATCCGAGCCGGCGATTTCGGCGCCAGTGCCGCGGCTTCCTGAAGTGACCGGAGATTATTCATCGTCAGTGGCGCACGGTCTGGCGGATCGAGAAAAGAATCCTCAGCAGAAGGAACCGAAGAAGGTTGAGGAAGGTGGGCCGCTGCAAACCGAACTGGACGGTCTGCAGGAGGTCCTTAAAAATCAGACGCATCCCAAGAACCTGGTGGCGGTGAAGAAATCGGGAACGCCGGTCGTGTCCTCAGCCAGTCTGAACGCCAAGACGTTGTTTTTGGCGAGCGCCCACGATGAGTTCGAGATGCTGGACTATAACCGGGACTGGGTGCATGTACGGATTTCCGGCCTCTCGCGGGGATGGATCTGGCGCAATAATCTGGAGATGCCCGACAGCGTTCCGGATGGAGATGCGCCCGCGAATGCGGCTGCGGCACCTACGGCGGCGGAGTTATTTCGCATTGCGAGGGAGGAAGTGGCGCCTTTTCCGGGAGATTGGGCGCCGCTGCGCGGCAAGCGGGTAAAAATCGTCTCGGTGGAGAAAACCGATGAGGGCGCGAAGGACTCGAGTCCGCAACTCAGGCTGGAATTTGTGAAATCCGTGCTGGACAGAAACTATCCTGAACTGGCGCAGAAGACGCAGGAGCTGGCGGGGATTGTTCTGATCTTTGACTCGGCCGATGGAGGAATGATCGCCGCGACATTCGAGACTTTGCAGGACTGGAAGGCGGGCAAGTTGTCCGATGCCGCGCTGTGGCATCAATGTTTTTTTGATCCGCCAGAAATTTTTACGGGACCCACCGTGGCCGCGAGTCCGTAGTAGAATCGCGGGTGTGGCGCTCGAATTTTATTCTGGCGTCGGGATGCGAGTCAGATTTTGACTTGACTTTCGAAAGCCAACAGAGTACCTATGCAATTCTTGGGACGCGGTGGCTTTGTGGGACCACCACGCTTGCTTTTCTCGATTCGCCTTCAAGAGTGGATGACGATTTGGAGAATTGAGCGCAGACCAAGGCGGTACGACAACCACACCACTGACCGCTCATGAGCACGATGACCCAACCTATGTCAGTCCTTCGCAGTCAGGCGACTTCCCTCCTACATGACTATGCCGAGTTGATGAAGGCGAGAGTAACTACGCTGATCGTAATGACGGCGTGGTGCGGCTATTATTTCGGGGCGCAAAAAAGTGGGGTGTCGTCGCTTTCATGGGGACTTTTTCATGCCCTGTTCGGTATCGGACTGGTGTCAAGCGGAACCGCGGCGCTGAATGAAGTGATGGAATATAAAGTGGACGGGCACATGCGGCGCACGGCGCAGCGTCCGCTGCCCACGGGACGTATGAGTTTGCTGCACGCCACTACCGCCGGGGTGATAGCGACACTGGGTGGGTCGATCTATCTGGCTGTTTTGTGCAATCCGCTGACCGGATTGCTGACGTTCCTGACTTCAGTGGTCTACCTGGCCGCTTACACGCCTTTGAAACGGATCTCGCCGATCTGCACATTCGTCGGCGCTTTTCCTGGAGCTATGCCCGGAGTTTTGGGTTGGACGGCGGCGCGTGGGCAGTTGGAGTGGGGTACTTTGATATTGTTTGCCATCCTGTTCGTATGGCAATTCCCGCATTTCTTTTCTATCGCGTGGCTGTATCGCGAGGATTATGCGGCAGGCGGAATTCGCATGTTGCCGGTAGTGGAAGAAGATGGCCGGTCGACTGCGAGGCGCATCCTGGCGTACTCCGTTATTTTGATTCCGTTAAGCGTTTTGCCCACTGTTTTCGGCATGGCGGGAAGAATCTATATGGTGGGCGCGATCATTCTTGGAGTTGCGCTTTTTTATTTCGGCGCACGGCTGGCGTTCTTGAAAATGCCGATCCAGAGTGGCCGATCGAAGATGCTGGCTCGCCATGTTCTGCAGGCTACGGTTATTTACCTCCCTCTGTTGTTTGCCCTGATGATGGGCAACTCGCTGAAGCGCTGAACGAATCGCGAAAGTTTTCGCAAACCGGTTCGTCATCTCACCTCATCTGTTCGCCTTGCTTTGCTATTACTCAAAGTTATAGCGAGAGTTCGAGCGAGCGAACCTAGAAATTTGTTCTTTTTTGCTTTGCCGTGTAGCGGACAAATATTCACTTCACGCAGATAATGTCGATCAGAGGTGCGTGCAGTCAGGAGAATCGGCAAGGTGACTGGGGCGTCAGTTTCGAGGGTTTATTACGGAAGTCACGGTGTCAACACAAATTTCATAAATGGTTGACGTAAGTGCTTGACGCTCGGTTGACGATTCACTAGCATTGTCCTTGGATCTACTGCCTATAGTAGGCGGTAGAAAATAAGCAGCCCCCACGGTGAATGGGGGCTGGGTTTAGGGTTAATACCAAATGACGATCAGAACGGTATCCCCGATCTGAAACGCCACGACAACGAGTCGGACGGTCCGTCTCATTGTCACCTCTTCTTTTCTGGGCCAGGATTGTTGGAGTGCTCCCATCAAACCAACGGCTCAGAAACTTGGGGAACAAAAACGATGTTGCTCTTTTGAAAACTTAGGTGCGGCGAGAGCGGGAGTCGAACCCACAGAACCCCGGGCTAGGGAGTTGTCAGAGTAAAAATCTGCTGGGCCTGCCACATGCCCAATCTCGCCGACATCAACTTACAGGGTAGTTGGCGGTTTTGACCGCGCTTTCCCCTAGGTATTTACAGCGTGTCAAATAACACACTTGGTGTCAAGACCTAAGTGTTGAGGTAAAAGGACTTGTGGAAAAAGTAGGTTACTTCCACAGGGTAGAAATGTGATAGGCAGGTTTGAAGAAAGGGCGAAAGTAGACAAAGAGTAAGGTCGACAGCCTGCTCAGAAGGTTACTTCAGGCGAAGCCGGCGCCTAAGTCCACGATAGATACCAGCCGCAGAACAAAAGCGGGTAAAGTTGTACCCGCTCCGACTCCTCCGTCAGCGCGGTAAACGTTATTGGTTTGCCTTCGCAGCACGGGACAGTGTTTCCTCAAACCGATTCGGATTTTTCTCTGCGATTGAACCTGTACTCAAGCTCATTCAAATAGCGCTGTAAGTGCTTTATCGAAATCCGGTGAAAGCTGCCCGTAATTCCGCGCTTTAAGAGCGAGAATGAATTCTCAACCGTGTTCGTATGCACGTCGCCGCGAACGTACACGCGGTCCTTGTGCTTAATCCGCCGATGAGTGGCAGCATGGAACTTCGAAGCCTCGAAATTGTAAACAGGGTTCTCATCGGTCGTGATGAAGTCCATATCCTGGCCCACATGCTCCGCGATGTCACAGATCGTGTTAGCCTTCGCATCGTTGGCATGAACGAATTGGAGCGGACCTCCGCGCTGACGTAGGCCAATGACGACCTCTTTGTTTTTATATCTGTCGGCTATCAGTGGCGCTCTATCATGAATCGACGTGACTTTATTTCGACAGCGGTTGGTGCGGTGGTTGCGGGCGCGATTCCTGCAAGAACGTCTGCCATCACGGGCGGCATGGAAGCGGCGAGAGTCGATAATTCGCATCCGCTTCAACCAGCGTGGAGCCTGGCGCTGGACCGGCATCGTTTTGGCGTGAACTATACGCCGTCGAAGAATTGGTGGTTCTGCTGGAATGAATGGGACGCGGATCCGATCCGGCGGGATCTGGATGCGATTGCCGGGTTGGGCGCCGACCATCTTCGCATTCTGCTGATCTGGCCTTATTTTCAACCGAATCCAAAGTGGGTGAGCCCGCTGCATCTGGAGCGGCTGGATCAACTGCTCACGCTGATGGGCGAGCGCAAGCTGGATGCGGTGGTGACGGCGCTCACCGGGCAGTTGAGTGGATGGTTCTTTCTGCCTCCGTTTAATAAAGCGGGAACCGCCTTTTATGCGGATGAGGCGATGTGGAACGCGCAGGAAATTTTCGTGCGCCAACTGGCGGGCGTGATGAACAGCAAGAACAACATCATCGGATTCGATTTTGGAAATGAAATCAATACTTGCTGGAGCACGGAACCGGCTGTGGGCGATGCGTGGATGGCGAAGATGTTTGCGTTGATGGAGAGCGTTTCTCCCGGGCACGTGCACGTGAATGGAGTGGATGAGTTGCCGTGGTTTGAGTCGACCACGTTTTCTCCGCAGGCGCTGGCGGCGAGGCCGATGCCGACGATGCATTGCTATCCGTATTGGTCTGGGGCGCTGAAGTTTGGCGGGCCAATGGATCCTCCGAGCACGAAGCTGCTGGCGGCGAATGCAACTCTGATTCGCGCTTATGCGGGAGATGCTCGCAAGCCGGTGTGGGCGGAGGAGTTCAGTACGTGCATCGAGTCGCTGAATGAAAAGCAGCAGGCCGAGTGGCTGGAGAAGGCGGTGCTTGCGGCGATTGATTCGGGTGTGAGCTGGTTCACTTATTGGGATAGCCATGATGTGGATAGAAAGTTCGAGTTCAATTCGCTGGAATACAGTTTGGGGCTGTTGACGAATGACGGGAAGGTTAAGGAGCAGGGGCGCGTGTTCAAGCGGCTTGTGGAGGCGTATCGCGGGAAGGCGGTGAAGTTTCCTACGCAGGCTTTGCCCGCGCCGCCGGCGCACCGGGATCATGAGGTGACGTGGAAGTGGATGCTCGATTGGATGGGGTGGAAGGGAAGCTCGGGGTAAGGTTGGCGCAGGGCAACGTCAAGGGCGACGGACAACAGTCTCCGTCCTACACGAATCGGGTAGTGTATAAAAGATAAAGTTATGTCGCAGGCAGCGCCAGCTATTACGCGGAGCCCCGCGGATGTGGTCCGGATGACGCCGGTTTCGCAGGCGGGGAATGGGGTGTGCTACGCCGTGGCGGGCGAGACCTCCATGAGTTCGCTTGATTTGGAGCGGATGATTGCCGCGGTGCCCACCAAAATTGCCGCGGCGCTGAAGCGCAAGGCTTATTACTTTGTGCCGCTGACGGTGACGCAGGGGGAAGAGATTCTGATTGCGGATCGCTACGATGTGGCACTCAGCGACAATGCGGTGTGCCATCGGAATCTGAATCTGGGCGATTCGCAGTGCGTGTTCATCTCCACCCGGCTGATGGACGATAAGTTTTCCGTGGCGTTTGAGTTTTATATCAATGTGGGGCATGCGCTGGTGGAAGCGGCGGGAGTCTCGGACGACTTTAGCCAGCTCGCCTGGAAGCAGGTGGAGGCGGGGACGCGCGGAGAGACGTCGCTGGATGCGTGGGAGGCACGGAAGCTCGCGGTGGGCGGTGGTCCGGATGCGGAACGAATCAAGAATGAATATTTCGAGGCCACGTTCGCCGACACGATTTCGATTTACTTGCTGTCGCTTTATTTGGACGTGGATTATTACGATCTGCGGGAGCGGGATTATCCGCTGCTCGCGCCTTCGGCGCTGGCGGAGCGGTTGCGGAAAGTGGCGGAGTTGTTTCCGGCGAATGCGGGATTTGAGTTTGCGGTGTTGTATAAGCGGCGGAGTTGAAATTACTTTTTCCGCCGGATCTGCAAGGATCGCGGCGGTTTTTTGTGCGCGGCTCGATGCGGTCGTGATTGAGGAACAGTTAAGAGGCCGGGTGTGGCGCGCTTGGCTTTGCCATCGCTTGGACGGCCGAGGCGGCCGTCGCCACATGAGCGACGGAGTGCCCTTCCCGAGCGTTTTTTCCTACTTATTGGCTATTACAAAGTTGACCGTGGTGGGCTGGTTCGCCGTCACGGTGACGGAATGCTCCCAGGTTTTTGCTTCGGTGAAGATGGGGCGCTGCACGGTGTGTTCGGTGAGAACATCGTAGGCCTGCTCTTTGCCAGCCAGTCCCCAGCCTTCGTGCCAGGCAACGATCTGATAGGTGCCGGGAGGAACGTTGGTGAATTCGAAGCGTCCGCTCTCATCGGTCACCGCGTAATAAGGATTGGACACTACCATCATCTCGGCATTCATCCAGACGTGGCCGCCGTTGCAGCGAAGACTCACCAGGCCGGGTCGAGACATGGTGCGCGAAGTGATCTGGTTGGGGAAAGGAAAGGGCAGATTGAAGCTGGCTGCGCCGTCCATGTGAATGGTGTGGAGGGTAGCGTCAGAGCTTTGCATCTGCAGATCGGCATTTTGCGGGACAAGAAGGATGTGCGGGATGTAACGGCAATGCTTCTGGTCGAGATGACGCCGCTGCTCGGGAAGCTCCATGGCCTTTCCCGCTGAAATATTTTTCAAATAGACGACGGTATTGGCGACGCCGCCCTCGGGCCCGACAATCAGGCGTTCGAGGCTGACAGTTTTCTTGCCGGTCGGGTCGCAGATTTGCGGATCCTTGGTAACCGGGAAATCGAGCTGGCGCGGTTGTGGGCCAGACCATTTTACGCTGCCGGAGATGGTGCCACCGTCCGCGACGGAGATGACTCTGTAGCCATCCTGTGACGCGGCATACACTGCAAAAACAAGGGGAAAGACAAGCAAAAAGCAACGAGCAATCAGACTGCGCATAACCACACCCCTGACGGCCGTACGTAAAACGCGACCGATGCGCGGTCGTCGTGGAACGCGGGCCAAAAGTTTAAGTCAATTTTCACGGGCAACGACTTGCACTGGCTTGCGGACAGTGCGGCAAAAGGGCCGCCGATGCGAACCTTACGTTTTGCGGTCGTCTTCATCCCAATCGGGAGGGCCGTGCGAACACGGTTCGTGTGATCGGGATCACAAAATTAAGGTGCGCTTATTTTTGTACTCAGTCGAGATTACCAAGGTGGGGGAACTTGCGGGGGGGGGTGGGGGTTGGGACAATGGCAGTCGCGATTGGCACGGATTCTTGCCTTGATCTCCGATGGCTTACAATCTTGCTTCCATGACGGTACGAGTTCGATCCTTCGCGAAAATCAATCTTGGGCTGTGCATTGGCGCGGCGCGGGAGGACGGTTTTCATGAACTGCTCACGGTCTATCAGACGATTGGGTTGCACGATTTCATCGGTGTAAGTGTGGGGCGCGGAAGTGGGATTGAGATTCGTTGTGCCGACGCAAGAGTTCCGAAGGATGAATCGAATACCTGCTATCGCATCGTTGCGATGGCGATGGCGGCGATGAAGAGCAAGGGACGAGTCACCATTGATATTGAGAAGCGGTTGCCGGTGCAGGGTGGGATGGGGGGAGCTTCGTCGAATGCGGTGGCGGCTTTGCTGGGTTTGGAACGGGTTCTGAAGAAAACTTTGCCTTCGGAGGAGCGGTTGCAGATTGCGGCCGAAGTGGGATCGGATCTGCCGTTGTTTTTGGTGGGCGGGACCGTGTTGGGGGTGGGGCGCGGGGAGCAGGTTTATCCATTGGAGGATTTTGCGGAGGCCGCGTGTGTAGTGGTGACGCCGGAGGTGGGGGTGTCGACGCCGAAGGCGTTTGCGGAATGGGATCGGAGGGTCGCGGAGCGCGCGCAGGGGCTAAAGCCCGCTTTCTTTCAGAGCGGGGACGCGGCGCTGAAGCGCCGCTCTTCCACGGTTGACGATGGAGCTGCTAAGAGGACCGAGCTTCGCTCGACTGGACAGCCGGGGGCGGCTGTCCCCACACAGGCTATCCTTACACAAAAAACTCCTACAAAATCAGTCGTCAGACAAGGCTTCGGCGGGAAATTGACGGTGGCGGGAGCATCCGATAGAATGAGTTTGCTTGGCCGTGGATTTTCTGCGTGGCTGAGCGATAGTTACTCCGGTGCTCCTTTAAGAAGGGGCCGGGCCGAGAATCCACTTCTTGAGCTTGTCCGGGCCGGGATCAAGAACGACTTTGAAGAAGTCGTCTTTCCTGAATATCCCGAGCTGAGTGAAGGTAAGAGGGCGCTGGAACGCGCGGGCGCGAAATATGCGTCGCTGTCGGGCTCCGGGTCAACGTTGTATGGGCTGTTTGCCTCGAAACGAGCGGCCAGAGCGGCGGTGGTTAAGTTACGCAGGCAAGGCTGGGCGGCGCAGGCGACGGTTACGAAGACGCGACGGGAGTACTGGCGCGGGATTTTTGCGGGCTGAGAAGTCAGGTGGACGGGGCGCTTGGCTTCGCCATCGCTTAGACGGCCGAAGGCGGCCGTCACCACATGAGGGGTGACGGGTCCAGAATTTTTGATTGTTGATTTCTGATTGTTGATTGACAATAGGTTGTTGGTTGTTCCAATCGACAATCAACAATCCGAAAATCAACAATAGCTTCTACTGGGCCGTCGACTAATGGTAGGTCAAGTGCCTTTGGAGCACTTTGTCTAGGTTCGAATCCTAGCGGCCCAGCCAGAAAACAGCTAAAGGCTAAGAGCTAACTATGGCCACTTTGGTGACGCCGACGGACGCGGAAAAGACGGAGAAAGCCGAGAAGCAAGCTCCCCCTATGCCCGAGGAGAAGTCGGAACGCAAGCCGCGAGCGCGGGTGGACGAGAAGTTCAAGATTTTTGGCGGCACGGCAAACGAGGCTTTGGCCGATGAAGTCTGTAATTTTCTCGGAATGCCGCGTGGCCAGGCCATGGTAAAGCGGTTTGCCGATGGCGAGGTGTATGTTCAGATCCAGGAGAACGTGCGCGGCTGCGATGTATTTGTGATGCAGCCGACTTGCCGTCCGGTGGATGAGAATTTAATGGAGTTGCTGCTGATGATCGACGCGTTCAAGCGCGCGTCGG
Source organism: uncultured Acidobacteriaceae bacterium (assembly GCA_963817305.1). Lineage (GTDB taxonomy): Bacteria > Acidobacteriota > Terriglobia > Terriglobales > Acidobacteriaceae > Sulfotelmatobacter. Next base: position 1,013,170 of record CAWFOD010000004.1, read on the forward strand.
CGCGGCGGATCACGGCGGTGATGCCTTATTTTGGCTACGCGCGGCAGGATCGCAAGGATAAGCCGCGGGTGCCGATCTCGGCGAAGCTGGTGGCGGATTTGCTGACCACGGCGGGGGCTCACCGGGCTTTGATTGTGGATCCGCATACGCCGCAGATTCAGGGATTTTTTAATATCCCGGTGGATCATTTGTTTGCATCGCCGGTGCTGGTGGATCATTTCAAGAAGCTGGCCTTGCCGAATCTTACGGTGGTTTCGCCGGATGCAGGCGGCGTGGAACGGGCGCGGTTTTTCGCCAAGAAAGTGGATGCAGCGCTGGCGATTGTGGACAAACGCCGGGTGGAAATGAACGTGGCCGAGGTCATGAATGTGATCGGCGACGTCAAAGGTCGCTCTTGTCTGATCATTGACGATCTGATTGATACGGCGGGAACAACGGTGAAGACGGCGGCGGCGCTGCTGCAAAATGGAGCGACCTCGGTTTATGCCTGCGCCTCACATGCCGTGCTTTCCAATCCGGCGGTCGAGAATATTCATGACTCTGCGATTGAGCATGTTGTGGTGACCAATACGATTCCGCTGACAGCGGAAGCCAAGAGCGAGTCGAAGATTATGGTGCTTTCGATTGCGGGCTTGATTGGGCGGGCGATTCAGTCGATTCACGAAGAGACTTCAGTCAGTAAATTATTCGCGTAAGGGAAATTGAAATTATGGCGACTACTTTGGAACAGAATGTTTTGGAAGCGCAACCGCGAGAAGCGGGCACCAAGAATCATGCCCGGCGCGTGCGGCGTGAAGGCAAGATTCCCGCGGTGGTCTATGGGGCGGGCAAAGATGCGATGCCGGTGAGTGTCGATCCGCGGCATGTGCTGCGCATTTTGCGCTCGGAGAGCGGACACAACTCCATTTTTGATCTGGCGCTGGATGGCAGCGACAAGACGAAAGCCATGATCGTGGATTGGCAATATGAGCCGATCAAGGGCCATCTGCTGCATATCGATCTGAAGCGGATCGCGATGGATAAAGCGCTGCGGGTGAGTGTGCCGATCGTGCTGCAGGGCGTTCCGGCGGGAGTCAAGACGGAAGGCGGAATTCTGGAACAGATTCTGCGCGAAGTTGAGATCGAGTGCTTGCCTGGGGACATTCCGGGCCACATCGATGTGGATGTGAGCGAGCTGACATTTGGGAAAGTGTTGCGCGTTTCAGATTTGCCGCACAGCGAGAAACTGGAATTTTTGACCGACGCGAACCAGCCGGTGGCGCACGTGACCAGCGTGAAGGAAGAAGTTGTGGCTGCTCCGGAAGCGGTGGCGGCGGAAGCGGGAGCTGCTCCGGCCGAGCCTGAGGTTATCAAGAAGGGCAAGGCGGAGACTGAAGAAGAGGGCGAGGCTGCGGCGGAGAAGCCGGAAAAGAAGGCTGAGAAGAAGGAGAAGAAATAAGGAAGCGAGCCAAACGCGCCAGTACTGCGTCGCAAAATACGCGACGCGTGGCGCGGCTCGCCCAGATTCCTCGCTGCGCAAACGGCGCTTGCTCGGAATGACAAAGACACAGCCGAGGGCGGCTGTCCCCACATGGGTTGTCACACTTCGGGCTTTCTCTTTCTGGTTTGGGATGGTGGCGTGAAACTGATCGTCGGGCTGGGCAATCCTGGAATCGAATATCAGTTTTCGCCGCATAACGTTGGATTTCTTGCGGTCGATCGGATCGCCAGCGATCTAGGGGTTGAGATTCGAAACCGGCAGTGCCGGGCGTTGACGGCGCGGGCGGTGATTGAGGGCGAGACGGTGCTGCTGGCCAAGCCTGAGACTTACATGAATCTCAGCGGGCTGTCGGTGCGCGAATTGGTGAATGAGTACGAGGCGAAGCCGGAATCGGATTTGATCGTGATTCAGGACGAGCTGGATTTTCCGCTGGGCACGTTGCGGATTCATACGCGGCGGAGTTCGGCGGGGCATAACGGGATCGAATCGATTATCGGGGCGCTGGGTACGCAGGATTTTTTGCGCATCCGGATTGGAGTGGCTCCGGAGCACAAGCTGGAAGATGGTCAGCGATATTTGCTGGCGCCGATGCGCAAGGCTGATCTGGCGGTGATCGACGGCGTGCTGGATACCGCGGAAGAAGCGGTGAAGGTGATTTTGAAGGAAGGTCCGGCGGCGGCGATGAACCGGTTTAATCGCAAGGAGCCGGAGGAAAAAGATTAGCCACGGATTTGCGCGGATTCTCACGGATCAAAACTTTTTAAATGGTTTATCCGTGGAATCCGTGAAGATCTAATCCATCAAGATCCGCGGCATAGATTTGGAGACTGCACATGAATCGTACTTATGAGTTGATGTTTATTGTCCGTCCGGATATGGCGGACGAAGATCTGGACAAATTGGTAGCGAACCTGGAGTCCACGGTGACTTCGGCCTCGGGAACGGTGAAGGCCGTGGATCGCATGGGCAAGCGGCGTCTGGCTTACATGGTGCGGAAGTTCCGCGAGGGCATTTACATTCTGATGACCGTAGAAGGCACAGGAACGGTGATCCACGAACTGGAACGGCGCTTGCGCGTCACGGAGCAGGTGATCAAGTTCCTCACCGTGCGTGTGGATGAAGAGCAGAAGCGGCTGGAGAAGATCAAGGCACTGCGCGACTCGCGGAAAAAGGCCAGCGCACAGCCTGCGGCCAGCGCGGAAGAGGCGCCGGCAGCAGCAGGTGACGCGCCGACCGCGGATGTGCCGGCGGCGACGGCTTAAGCTGAAATCGAAGACTGATTTTCGCGGTGTCGAGTTTTCCACGAGATCACTTTTCATAAGATCGTTTCGAGAAATCATGAAGGAGCACTATGAGCGACGAAGTTAAAGCACCAGCGGCAGGCGAGCGGCCCTCGCGACCTTTCGGAGAACGTTCAGGTGGCGGAGACCGTCCGCGATTTGGTGGTGGTGGAGGGGCAGGGCGATCCGGGCCGGGCGGTCCGCCGCGCGAAGGTGGACGGAAGTTTTTCCGGCGCAAAAAAGTTTGCAAGTTCTGCACCGAGAAGATTGCGGACATCAACTACAAAGATTACCGGCTGCTCGGGCAGTTCGTGGCGGAGAGCGGAAAGATTGTGCCGCGGCGGTTGACGGGAGTTTGTTCGCCACACCAGCACCGGCTGGCTTCTGCCATCAAGCAAGCGCGCAACATTGCGCTGCTGCCATTTGCCGGAAGAGCGTCGTAATCCTTAATTGTTGATTGTTGATTTCTGATTGTTGATTGAAAACCAAACGGTCTGCGCGTTGAGTTCTCAATCAGCAATCAAAAATCAGCAATCAACAATATCAATCCGAGATCGGAGTCATATCATGGAAGTCATTCTCAAAGAGGACGTGAACAAACTAGGTGCGCGGGGCGACGTGGTCAAGGTTGCCGAGGGATACGGGCGCAACTTTCTTTTGCCGCGCAAGCTGGCCATTGAAGCCAATGAGGGCAACAAGGCCGTGATCGTGCAGATGAAGGCCGCTTCGGTGCGGAAGTCGGCCAAGGAGAAGACGCAGGCTGAAGAACTGGCCAAGCAGTTCGAAGGGCTTTCGGCTACGTTCCAGAAGCGAGCGGGCGAGCACGATCAGCTGTTCGGGTCGGTCACTTCGGGCGACATCGCCGAAGCCATCGTGAAGAAGGGAATCAATCTGGACCGGAAGCAGATCCAGCTCCACGAGCCGCTGAAGACCCTGGGCGAGTTCAGCGTGCCGGTGAAGCTGCATAAGGACGTGACCGCGCATTTGAAGGTAGTGATCGAGAAGGAAGCGGCGGCGGAGTAAGACTCCCCACAGAACCTTTTCACCAGAGCTCTTGATGATACGACCGGCAAAACGAGGGTGCTATCGTCTGATGCTCTGCACTTTGACTTTTTCTTTTTTTTGCCTTCGGCTGGCCACCTATTCCTATGGGCAGTCGGGGGCATCGTCTCCTGGCCAACCGTCGCTCCCCAAAGACCCAACGTTGCTACTGAAGCTTCTTGCCCAGGACAACGGCCTCGATACCACCGGTGCCCAAACCTGGCACATCAAGCTTGCTTACGACCATTTCGACTCGGACGGGGATAACGATAGCAGCGGCAGCTACGAAGAGTTCTTCGCGAACCCGAAGAAGTACAAGCAGATTTATGAAAGCGACAACTTCACGCAGACCGCTTTCGCCACCGAACGAGGCCTTTATCTCAGCGGAAGTCAGAAATGGCCTGGACTTGAGGAGATGCAGGTTCGCGAAGCGGTAATCGAGCCCTTGTACCGCTCTAGCGTTCTTCCCGGGAATTCGAAGTTGGAAAAGCTTGAATGGTCAGTTGGAACGACGAAGCTGCCGTGCGTTGCTGCGCGAAGGACTGACGCTATCCTTCCCTATGGCTTCCCAAAATACTGTTTTGGGCCGGATGTCCCGGCTGTTCGCTACACCCAGGGTCACGGGGCGGACGAAACCACATACAACAAGTTATCTGTCTTCGAGGGCCGATACGTGGCCAGCGACGTTAAGATCACGCATGCGGGCAAGCCGTATCTCAACATTCGGCTCGCGGTACTCGAGGCCATTCCCGACATCAAGGATGCTGATTTTTTTCCAACTGCGGACGCTGTTGTAGTAGGCGACCGAATAGAAGTACCTAGTGCCGAGCTCTCGGACTACATCGTCAGGGAGCCAAACATCGATTATCGCGGTTCCGAGCACGGGAGCGGAAAGGTTGAGCTCCTTATCGGCAAGGATGGGCACGTTACAAGTGCGATCGGTATAGAAGGCCCGCCGACGCTGCAGAAGGCGGCAGCAGCTTCGTTCCGAAAAATCGAAATTCGTCCCTTTCTGGTTCTCGGCCAGCCCGTCGAAGTGAAGACTACTTGGCATTTCGAAGTTCACTAGGACTCCGAACTGACGCGGTGCCATTTCACAGAGTGTTGCCTACTACCCCTTTTCCCTTTTTCATCACTGGCAGGTAAGCGTGAGCCTCCGCAGTGGCCATTGGTCCATCCGCTGCCGTCTGCCGGCAAATGGGTGAAGTACACGTAATAGGGATTGCCCTCAATCGGAAAAGAGCTGCGACGCTTGGATTAGGCGTTTCAACCGTGCCTACGGCACGGATTTCTTTTTTGGGGGCCGATTCCCGCCACTGGAAGTGGCGGGCTACCATCAGGCGTCCCTCCGGGACGCAATGTCGAGCTTCGCTCGGCTGGACGGCCCCTCAGCTTCTCTATCCACTGCCGAGGACGGGCTGTACCGCATTTGTCTATCCGTTTTGTTGAGCTGTTGTGCCTATCCAAGCTGTTGAGCCGCAAGCAGAATTCTCCATTTCCAGCCTATAATTTCTGCTCACGGTTCCGCTCGCTGAGCGTCTATTCCAATGCAAGCCCGGGTACGGCATTGTCACCGGGCGGTATAGGAAAACGACAAGAACATGCCGGCCGATGTTTGGGCAGTAACACTTGCGGTTGGTGCAGGGAGCCACTCGAGAACGAAGTCCGAGCGAGTGGAGAAAGTCAGCGATAATCGGGACCCCACGTGGGGCCGCATGGCTGGGCAAGAACGCCGCATAGACGATACGATTTTGATCCGCGAGGCGCAACGCGGTAACCGCGGAGCCTTCGAGGAACTGGTGCGTCACTATGACCAGGCGGTGTTGCGGCTGGCGCTGCATCTTACCGGCACCGAGCACGACGCGCAGGATGTGTATCAGGACGCCTTCCTCAAGGCGTATAAAAACATCGGAAGTTTTCGTTTTGAGTGCTCGTTCTACACCTGGATTTACCGCATCGTAACGAATCTTTGCCTGGATCACCTGCGCAAGAAGACGGTACGCAAGGAAGATGCGCCGGTGGCGAAAGACGGCAACGGCGGGGAGTACGACTTGCTGGATCAGGTGCCGGATGGACGGGCGGGTGCGAATCCGGAGCGGGACTTGATGCGGCGGCAATTGGGGGCGCGGATTTCTGGAGCGCTGGAGAAATTGACGCCGCGCGAGCGCATGGTTTTCGAGTTGAAGCATTATCACGGATTGAAGTTGAGAACCGTGGGAGAGATTTTGCATACCACGGAAGAGACGGCGAAGAATACGCTGTTTCGCGCGACGCAGAAATTGCGTGGTCAGTTGGCGGATATGAGATAGGAAGGTTTCATTGTTTCAGGGTTTCAAGGTTTCGAAGACCTTGAAACTTTGAAACCTGAGAAACCTTGAAACGGAGTTGATATGAAGTGCGAATGGGTTCGAGAGAATATAACGCTGCAGGTTTATGGCGAGCTGCCAGATGACGCTCGCCATGAGCTGGAGCAGCATGTGGCGCGGTGCGCCGACTGCGCGGCGGAACTTAAGGCGGAGCAGGCGTTTCACGATCTGCTGTCGCAGGAGAGCGCGATGGAGCCGACGCCGAACTTGCTGACGGCTTCGCGTATGCGGCTGCAGGAAGCGCTGGAAACGGCCGAGCAGGGCGGGTTCTGGCGGCGGTTGGCGTTCGATCCCGGGAACTGGTTGCGCCAGGTCCGGTTCTCGCCGGCGCTGGCATCGGCGATTTTGATTCTTGGTTTCGCGGGCGGAGTAGGAACATCGTACAAAGTATTTCTGCATCAGCCGGGAAATTCACCCACCAGCACCGCTTCGTCCCCCGCCGAGGCTTCGATCACCGGAATTCAATCCATCACGCAGACACCCGGAACGAATCAGATCCAGATTAAATACAACACGGTTTCCACACTGGAGACACAGGGATCGCTGAATGATCAGCGGATCCAGCAATTGCTGCTGTTTGCGGCGCGGAATAATTACAATTCCGGCGTGCGCATGGATTCGGTGGACCTGCTGACCCAGAAGCCGAACGTTTTGCAGGTGCGCGATGCGCTGATCTACGCGCTGCGTTACGACACGAATCCGGGAGTGCGGCTGAAAGCTTTGGACGGGCTGGGAAGTTTCGTGAAAGACGATGTGCACGTGCGAGATGCGGTTCTGGAAGCGTTGGTGAATGATTCCAATCCGGGCGTGCGCACCGAAGCGATGCGGCTGATCGAGCCGGTGAAGGCGGATGGCAGCGTGCGCGGAGTTCTGATGACGCTGGCGAGCAAGGATCAGAACCAGTACATCAAGTCGCAGGCGCGGACGATGCTGGCGCAGTTGCCGGAAATTGATTGATCAACGTGCAGTCTGATATGGAAGCGAGCCGAACGCGCGATTTATGCGTCGCAAATAACGCGACGCTTCGCGCGGCTCGCCCAGATTCCTCGCCGGCAAACGACGCCGGTTCGGAATGACAAAAGAAGAAAAGAAACAGAGGTGGAGGATTTGAAACGGTTGCCACAATTCGTCGGGGTGTTGGGCGTGCTGGCCATGCTTACGCCCTCGGTATTAGCGCAGGAAACGCACATGTCCCGGCAGGGAGATGGGGGCTGGAGCCAGGAAGTCACGGGTTCTCTGAGCTGCGGTAAAGATTTTGCGGGTGAAGGTGGATGTGGGATCGGTGATGGTAAAAGGCGGATCGCCGCAGGGTATCAGTTACGTCGTCCATACGCGCTCTTATAATTCGTCCGAGCAGGATGCCCGCCGGCAGTTTGAATCCTACAAAGTGAATGCCTACGTACGCGGAGACACGGCGTGGATTGTGGGCGATTGGCAGGGTAGGCGGCCGCGCAAGTTTTCAGGAGAATTCGCCATCAATGTTCCCCGGGAAATAAGTTTGGTAAAGATTGAGACCGAGGGGGGCAACATTGACACAACGGGAGTAGCTGGGCGGGTGGAGGCCGAGAGCGGCGGCGGCAGTATGCATCTCGATGATATTGGCGGCGGCGCGCACGCGGAAACCGGCGGTGGATCGATCGAGGTGGGAACCATCAACGGGGATATTGGACTGCACACTGGTGGTGGGTCGATTAAGGTACACCACGCCAATGGAATGATTACCGCGGAAACCGGCGGCGGCAGCATCGAGATTGTTTCCGCGACGCAGGGAGCCAGCATCGAGACTGGCGGCGGCGGGATTGACGTACGGCAGTGCAGCGGCAAAGTGAAGGCGGAAACCGGCGGTGGAAACATCGACCTGGGAGATATTGGCGGGGCGGCGGAGATTGAGACCGGCGGAGGAACCATTCATCTCGCATCCGCCAAAGGCCATGTGCATGCGCAGACGGGCGGCGGCGGGATCGAACTCTACGGAGTTCCCTCGGCGCGGGTGGAGACCGGAGCGGGCGGGATTGTGGTGAAGTTCGTGAAGACCGGCGCTCCGGCCAGCGATTCCAAGCTGGAAACTTCGGCGGGAGATATTACGGTTTACATCGCGCCGGATGTCGCGCTCTCGGTGCGCGCCAGCGTTGATCTGGGCAATGGACATCACATCACGTCCGAGTTTCCGGACATCCACGTGGCCAGCGAGGGCGACAAGTGGGGGCCGCGGACGCTCAATGCTGAGGGCAATCTGAACGGAGGCGGTCCGGTGTTGAAGGTGAGAACGACGACCGGGGATATTTGTTTCCGGCGGGCGAACTAATAGGGAAGCGAGCCTAACGCCCTTCGGTCGCTTGCGCTCTCTCAGGGCAGGCTCCGTGGAATCGCGCGGCTCGCCCAGGTCCTTCAGCGGGCAAAGAGCGCCCGCTTCAGGATGACAAATCGTTGGTAGGCGCTATTTGTACTAAGCTTTTCGGAGGCTGCGATGCTTAAACAGATTTTAACTACGATTGCGGTACTGCCGTTGATGCTCAACCTTTCACAGGCTGCGCAAAGATGGACGGCCGACTCGGCGCATTCGTACGGCATTCCCAGCGAAGATTCCGGCGGCAGCGCTTATCTGGGCGTAGATATCGCCGACATTACTTCCGACCGGCTCGGAGTGCTGAAACTGAAGGAAGAAAAGGGCGTGGAAGTGACGATGGTGGATCAGGACGCCCCAGCGGGCAAAGCCGGTATTCGAGAGCATGACGTTATTCTGACGATGAACGGCACGCCGGTCGAAAGCAAAATCCAATTGCATCGGATGATCCGGGAGACGCCGCCGGGACGAGTAGTTACGCTGGGACTGAGCCGCGACGGACAGCCGATGACGGTCAAGGTGCAACTGGCGGACCGCGGCAAGGAATGGTCGAACATGGAATCGATGGACAAGGGCTTCCACGTGCAGATTCCGCCGATCCCGAGCATTCCTCCGATTCCCAACCTGCCGGATTTTGATATTCCGAACATTAGCGTGGTTTACGTGCATTCGTCGATGCGCAGCGGACTGATGGTGGAGAACCTGACGCCGCAGCTGGGAGAGTTTTTTGGCGCCAAGGATGGAAGCGGGGTACTGGTGCGGTCCGTGGACCGAGGCAGCCGGGCGGATAAGGCGGGGCTGCGCGCGGGGGATGTAATCGTTCGCGTGGGCGATCAGCCGGTTCACGACACCAGCGACTTCACCCATGCCTTGCACGATCACAGCGCGGGATCGGTGAGCGTGAGCGTGATCCGCGACAAGCGGGAGCAGAAGCTTATGCTTTCGCTGCCGGCACGAAAAGACTCGGGCGAGAATATTGAAGAGAGTTTTGAAGCTCCGGAGATGGATGCGGAGACGCAAACCGAGTTGAGTGAAGTGCAAAACGAAATTGCGAAACTTCAGCCAGCCATGGAACTGGCCCAGGAAGAGAGTCGCAAAGCCGCCGCGGAAATCGAGAAGACTGTTTGTTCGCAGCAAAAGCAAATGCACGAGCAGTCAGAAAAGCTGCGGCAGCAGCTCCAGCCTCAACTTGAGCGGGAACTGGAAAAGAGTCGCCAGAAATTGCAGCGGGATATGGAGCGGCTCCGTCACCGGATGCGGGGAGACTGGCTGGAAATCTAGCTTATCGGTTGGTTAGAGGCTGGCTGCGTGGCGGTGGGCCAGCGGGCCGAGACAGACTTTGTTGCGTCCCGCCTGCTTGGCGGCATACAGACCGTTATCGGCGGCGCGAACCAGGGCATCGCGGCTGGTGCCATGTTCGGGAAAAGTTGCAGCGCCGGCGCTGATGGTTACCGTGCGAGGCACGCCGGGAAACTGCCAGCCTTCCACCATCTTGCGAAGTTTCTCGGCCACGGCCATGGCTTGCTCCTGATTGACCTGAGTAAGCAGTATCCCGAACTCTTCTCCGCCATAGCGGCACACTACGTCCACCTTGCGCACTTGCTGATGGAACAGAGATGAAACCTGGCGCAGCACTTCGTCGCCCAGCACGTGACCGAACTCGTCGTTTAATCGCTTGAATTCATCAATGTCAGCCATGATGACGGCCATGCCGGTTGAGTAGCGGCGGGCGCGTTCAATTTCTTCCATGATGCGGAGTTCGAAAAACCGGCGGTTGAAAATTCCCGTCAGACCATCCAGATAAGCCAGCTGCTTGACGCGATCGACGTAGTGGGCATTTTGAATTGCGGTCGCGCAGATATCGGCTACGGATTCGAGCGACTGCTGGTCGCCATCGCTGAAGGCATCGGACTCGGCGCTGTCGAGGGCGAGGACGCCTAAGGTCTGTCCGAATGAAACCAGCGGAATGCACATGCGGGAAGCCGATTCGGCGAAGAATCTGCCGGCGGGCGTGCTGCTGAAATCTCTTTCCAATGAAGTGCAGCTATCGGCGAGGATGCTCGCCCAAGGTTCAGTGGTAGCGGCGAAACGGCCGCCTTCCGGAATGCACGGGGTAAGAGCACCGTGATGCGCGCGCAGCACCAGGTCGTGATCTTCGCGCAGGAAAAGTGAAACGTGCGATACGCGGAAGGCATTCTGAATGAGCTGGCAGACCCGGCTGAGTAGCTCTTCCAGATCGAGAACCGCGGTGGTCTGTTGGGCAATGGCGTTGATGGCCTGCAATTGCCGCGCCCGCTGTTGCTCCAGCGAGTAGAGGCGCGCGTTCTGCAAGGCGATCGACGCTTGCGTGGAGAACAGGGTGAGCAGATCGATGGTTTCAGAATCGAAGTGATCGAGGTTATCGCTTTGGCAATCGAGTACGCCGACGACTTCATCGCGCCCCATCAAAGGGATGGCAAGCTCGGAGCGAGTTGACTTGGCGGAGCAGAAATAGCGCGGGTCCTGGCTGACATCGGGCGAGTAGACCGGCTGTTTCTTGAGCGCCGCGGCGCCGGTGATTCCCTGCCCGAGCGGCAGGCGATGCTTATCCTGGCCTTCGTCCCAGCCAATCTGCGAGCGGACGTACAACTCCTGCGACTCCTTGTCGAGAAGCACAATCGCCACATTCCGCAGATGAAAATAGTCGTGTGCGATCTCCAGGATGCGCTGCAACACCTCGTCCAAATCAAAGGTGGAGAGCACGGCCTGGCCGGCATCGTACAGGACCGCGATTTTATTCATACGTCAGGAGATATCGTAACGTGACGGTAGAGCTTGGGCAGGTGCCTAAAGTAACTGGAGAAATGTCGAAAAACGACGTTGCGTTGTTACTTCCACACCTTGCGGATGAGGGCATAAAGGGCGAGGCAGATGAGGAAGTCGACGAGGAGGCCGGCGTCGACTTGAAACAGGCGGTGCTGGGGGAGCGGGAGATGGCCGGCGAGCAGGAAGTAGAGCACGTTTCCGAGGAGGATGGCGAGCAGGGCTTGGAGGAGGTTTAGCTTCACAGGAGGGTTAGACGCCGATTGCGGGCTGGACGGATGAGGTCATCTGCGGACTGGAACTTGAAGCAACGGTGTAGGTTACTTTCGGTGAGCGAGCGAATATTGTAATACCTCAAGGCTATGCTCTACTGATGTCTACTAGCGCTCTGTAGAGGGGAACGCAGCATGACTGAGGCCTTAAAAGATACACCCCGCCAACCCATATCCCAACGTGGGGGCGTACTCGTCGCATTCATCGCAGTGATTCTCGCTGGCGCGCCATACTTAGGCAAGGCCTCCCTCAGAAGCACGGTGCCGCCGGTGCTGGACCCCAGCACGCTTAAGATAATGGAGCAGACGACCACGAGCACCATGCAGTTCTTGGAAAACCAGAGGCAGAAAGCCTACGGGTCAGCAATGTCGCTCGCGACGCAAATGGATGCCAGCAGCTGTCGCGAGCTTCGAATGAAGGCGACAAGCTTTCGGGAGGCCATAACAACTCTTAGCGATCTGGACCTAAAGGTCGAACAGGCTCTAAAGGCGGAATGCGCCGAAGAACAATGGCCCTTTCAAATGTTTCACGAGAGCGAAAACACAAGGAGGGTCGCCGAACGGCGAGCGCAGCACCTAAACACCCTCATGATGGCTTTCTTCACCCTAGTTGGAGCTCTCTTCCTAGTTTTTGTCTTATGGTCTCAGACTCTTCCCAACTGGACAAAGGGAATCTCCATGATGGCTGCTGGCGCGATCCTCGCTGGGTGGTTCCCACTCTAGGCCGCCTCACTTAACTCCCTGCTAACATTCCTAGGAAACCTTCACCATGGTTGAACTCACCACGCCGGTGCAATACGTCAAGGGAATCGGGCCGAAGATGGCGGAGATTCTTGCGACTAAGGGTATCGCCACGGTTGGTGATCTGCTGCACTATTTGCCATTTCGTTATGAAGACCGGCTGAATCCGCGGGGGATTGCGGAGTTGCGTCCCGGGGAAATGGCGACGGTGATTGCGGAGGTGCGGAACTCGGGGCTGTTTCGCACGCGCAGGATGCCTATCTTTCAACTGACCGTGGGGCAGGGGCGTTCGCGGCTGAAGTGTCTTTGGTTCAACGCCACTTATTTGCAGGATAAGTTCAAGCCTGGCGAGTTGATCGCGCTCTATGGCAAGGTGGAGCAAGATCAGCGCGGAGAGCTGCAGATTGTGCAGCCGCAATTTGAAATGCTGGGCGGCGGGGATGGGGCAGAAGAAAAGGCGGCGGCATCGTTGGAAGTTGGGCGTATTGTGCCGATCTACGAATCGGCGGGTCAAGGGCGCGTGACGGCGCGATGGTTTCGGCGAGTGATTCGCACGGCGTTGGAGGATCTTACTCCAGATATCGCGGAAACGATTCCGGCGGCCGTGCGCGAGCGGCTGGCGCTGCTTTCGCCGCGCGAGGCGCTGTGGAAGGTTCATTGGCCCGAGGCGGGCGAGAGCTTCGAGGATTTGCAGTCGTCGCGCACGCCCGCGCATATACGGCTGATCTTTGAGGAATTGTTTTTTATCGAGTTGGGATTGGAGATGAAGCGGCAGCAGCTGAAGACAGAAACCGGAATCGCTTTTCGTCTCGATGACCGAGTGCGGCAGGCGATTAAAAAGATTCTGCCATTTCATCCCACGGCGGCGCAGAAGCGAGTGTTGAAAGAAATTGCCGACGATATGCAGAAGCCTTATCCCATGCGGCGTTTGCTGCAGGGGGATGTGGGCTCGGGAAAAACCATTGTCAGTTTTCAGGCGGCGATCATTGCCATCGAAAATGGGTATCAGGTTGCGCTGATGGCGCCGACGGAGATTCTGGCGCAGCAGCATTATTTTTCCGCGCGCAGAATTCTGGAGAATGCGGGATACCGGATTGTCCTGTTGACGGGATCGCTGGAAGCGGACCGCAAACGGGAAATCCGCCGCCATATTGCGCAGGGAAATGCGCAGCTGGTGATCGGCACACATGCCCTGCTGGAAGAAAAAGTTGAGTTTGCGAAGCCGGGGTTGGTGATTGTTGACGAGCAGCATCGCTTCGGGGTGTTACAGCGGTTGAAGCTGATGAGGAAATCGGCGGAACACGAGGGTGGGGGCCGAGTTTCGGGCGGGGCGGACGAAGGCGTCCGCCGCTCCACGGACATTTTTGCCGAGCCTGACGTTTTGGTGATGACTGCAACGCCGATTCCGCGCACGCTGGCGCTTACGCTGTATGGCGATCTCGATATCAGCGTGCTCGATGAACTTCCTCCGGGACGTACGCCGATTGTTACGCGGAGGATTACGGACGAACGCTCGGCTGAGGTTTGGGATTTTGTGCGTAAGCAGGTCGCGAAGGGACATCAGGTTTATGTGGTGTATCCGGTTATCGCGGAGAGCGAGGAGACTGAACTCAAGGCTGCGATCAAAATGTATCGCGAGCTCAGCGGAAAGATCTTCGCTGATCTCAAGGTCGGTCTGCTGCACGGGCGGCTGGATGCCGATTTGAAAGATCAGGTCATGCGGATGTTCCAGAAGGGCGAGTTGCAGATTCTGGTTGCAACCACCGTGATTGAAGTCGGCGTGGACGTTCCAAACGCGACCGTGATGGTGATTGAACATGCGGAGCGCTTTGGGCTGGCGCAGCTTCATCAGTTACGCGGACGCATTGGGCGTGGAGCGGCGAAGTCCTTCTGCATTCTGATGACGGGCGGCAAAGTGACGGAAGAGGGCGAGCGGCGGCTGGACGCGATGGTGCGAACCAATGATGGCTTCCAGATCGCGGAACTCGATCTCGAGCTGCGCGGGCCGGGAGAATTTTTCGGCACACGGCAGGCGGGGATGCCGAACTTTCGCGTCGCGAATCTGATTCGGGACCGGCAATTGCTGGAGCTGGCCAAGCGCGAAGCCGCGGCGGTGATGGCTGGGCCGAATTCAGAAGTGACACAAGTCGAGATCAGCCGGGCTTTAGTCGCGCTGCGCACGCGCTGGCAGCGCACTTACGGGCTGGTGGAAGTGGGGTAAGGCAGGCAAGGGAAAAGTGCCGCCCGCATTGCGAGCGGCACTGTGACAGGGCCTTCGCTCGATTGCTTCACAGGGCCGGAGAGCGCAACGGCTGTCCGATCTCCGCACCCTGGGGTGATGGCCACCGCGTGGCTTGCACAATGCAAATGACGTGCAAAATCAGCAGCAACGGCACCAGGAATGTCGGAATCAAGCTCAGTGGCAGCACCGTCATCGCGTCGCTCGGAATGGCATGAGGATCGATCACTTTCGTCAGCATGCCCAGCGTTGCCGCCATTACCAGGTCGACAATGCCGAGGATTTGCCAGGTGATGAAAATGGCGCGGTGATTTGGACTTGCCAGTTTCAGGGCCACAAAAGATGCGGTGGCGCCGATGGCAATGTCACCCCATCCTGCCGGCAAAGCAAATGTGCGCGGCAGAATGCCATAGGTGGCCAGCACCAGAAAAACAAAACCGATCACTCGCCAGCTTTGGACCATGGTTAATATCCGTGGATTGAGGGAGAGCGTGAACTGGCGCAGGCCCGGCGATAGGGCAAACCACGCCAGGAATGCGATGATGGGCGTTAGCACTGCCAGCCCCAGGGGAAGCGGTGGCACGTTCGGAGGGCTCCGGTAGAAGCGCATTGCGGAAGCTGTGAGAGATAGAACGAACCAGGCTCCGATCAGCCCGGCAGTTAACTTCGCGTATTTGGTCATAGTCGACTCCTTTTATTCTGCGACTGCTGAAGTTACTTGGTTAGACAGGTTCATGAGGTCATCCCAGAACCCTTTTCCGAGTTGATGGCGGAGCCGCTCTTGCACTGCCTGCCAGGTGGAGAGCGCGCGAGTGTATTGCGCTGCCCCCGCCTTGGAAAGGCGCAATCGCCGCTCGCGCCGGTCTTTTCCATGCTGTTTAACGATCCAGCCATGAGCCAGCATGATCTCCAGTGTTCGGGTCAGAGTCGTGCTGTCCATGGCGAGAATCTCCCCTAGCCTTCCCTGGGAGATTTCGCCGACCAGCGATAGGGCTTGCAGGATTGTGAACTGCGTAGCCCTGAGCCCGAGCGGCCGCATCGCCTCGTCGTAGTGCTGGGTAAGCACGCGAGAGGCGCGGCGGAGGCTCGCGCACATGCAGGAGAGCGCCGGCATCGTAGCCTTTTTCATGTTTTTAATAGATGTATATACATCTAACTGGATTCGAAAAACTTTAAAGATTCGAGAAACGTAAATAGAAACGAGCGCGGCCCAGGCTTCGAGAAAATGCGAACTGGTAGAATTGATGGGAATGGCTGGCAGTTCACAACTGATTCAGATCGAGGTCGGGCCGCCGGTGCGGGTGCCGAAGCCGGAATGGCTGCGGGCGAAGGCTCCTGTCGGCGATAATTTTCACGAGCTTAAGAAGTTGGCGCGCGGGCTGGGATTGCACACGGTGTGCGAGTCGGCGCAGTGCCCGAATATTGGCGAGTGCTGGAATCATAAGACCGCAACTTTCATGCTGCTGGGCGATATCTGCACGCGGCGCTGCGGATTTTGCGCTGTGCCCAAGGGACGGCCGCAACCCATCGACTGGGATGAGCCGAAGCGAGTGGCGGAGGCAGTGGCAACGCTTGGTCTGAAACATGCGGTTGTGACCAGCGTGAACCGCGACGACGACAACGTTGGGGGCGCCAGGATTTTTGCCGAGACGATTCGTGAAATTCGTGAACTTATTCCGGAGTGCCGCATCGAAGTGTTGATCCCGGATTTTCAAGGGCTGGAAGAGCCGCTGAAGATTGTGCTCGATGCGCGGCCTGACGTTCTTAATCACAATACCGAAACGGTTCCGAGACTTTATCGCGCGGTACGCTCCGGCGCGCGTTACGAGCGAACGTTAACGCTGCTCGAGAATGCCAAGAAATTTTCTCCCGGCATGGTGACCAAGAGCGGGGTGATGGTTGGGCTGGGAGAGTCGAGCGACGAACTGGTCGATGTTTTCCGCGACCTAGGCGGGCGCGGCGTGGATATTCTTACCGTAGGACAATACTTGCGGCCCTCACGCGATCACCTGCCCATTGCGCGGTTCTATACGCCTGAGGAATTTCGTGAGCTGCGAGATGAGGCGCTGCGGTTTGGATTCCGCCACGTTGAGTCCGGTCCGATGGTGCGGTCCAGTTATCACGCGCACGAGCAGGCTGAGTCCACGGCAGCTCCTCGGGTTGTTTCGTAAACTCTCATTTAGCTCGAAGATTTCAGAAGACGTGCAATTTGATGCTGAGATACTTCTTGGGATTTTCGCGGATGCCTTTTATCAGGCTTTGGGTTTCGGTCAGCATCTGGTTGGCATTGTTGTAGAGAGTGTCGTCTTTGAATAACTTCCCTGCCGTACCCTTTCCTTCCTCAAGTGCGGTGGTGAGCGCGGCGAGCTTGGTGATGGTGGTGTCCAGCTTATTAGCCAGCTCTTCGTCTTTGGTTAGTCTGCCCAGAGTTCCCTTGCCCGCGTTGATGTCTTCACTCACCTTCTTCAGATTCGCGATCGTATCGTTGGCATTGTTGTAGAGCGCGGGATCTTTCAGGAATTTCCCGGCGGAGCCTTTGCCTGCCTGCAGATCGTCGGCGACCTGATTAATGCGGTCGAGAGTGGCAACGAATTTGTTGTAAGCGTCGTTGTTATTGATCAGTTTGCCCAGGCTGCCGTTTCCCTGGGCAATCTCATCCACCACGCTTTTGAACTCCGTAACCGTCTGCGAGAAGCGGTCGTAGAGAGTGGGATCGTAAATTAATTTGCCGAGCGAACCCTTGCCGCTTTCGGCAAAAGCCAGGATGCGGTCAGCGCGCTTCAGCAGCGCATCCATGTTCTGCAATGTGCTTTGACTGGAGCGCACCACTTCATTGAAGTCAGGATGAACCTGCGTGGGTAAGGTGTCTCCATCTTTGACCACGGGGCCGATGGCCTGCGAACTATCGATATCAAGATAAGTCTCGCCGAGCACGCCGGCTGTCTCCAGGGAAGTAACCGAGTCGCGGCGCAGGTCGAAGTTGTACTTCGTGCTCACTTTCATCACAACTTGCACCGGCGTGATCTGCTTATCCTTGTCGGGCACCACACGAATCGCGGCCACGTTGCCGATATCCACGCCGCTCAGGCGAACCGGAGCGCCCACGCGCAAGCCGCTGGCGTTGTCAAAGTAGGAGACCAGAGTGATGCGTTTGGTGAAGAAGCCGCCGGTGCCGGACATGAGAAACAGAAGAAAGGCCAGAGTCAGACTGGCAACAATTACGGTAAGGCCAACGCGAAGCTGCGACCATTTAAGTTGCTTCTGACTCGGCAAACGATTTCCTCAGTCGAGATGCGGTTTGGGTATCTTGCGGAATCACTATAGCCTCCCGCCGCCCCTTGCAGCATCATAACAAACCGATGGCCCTGCCTAGATGCTTCTTCGTGGGCGAAGCGACGGCAATAGCCCGAGTGCGAGCAAATAGGCGGCCAGGCCGCAAGCCAAAGTTACCGTCAAGCCAAACTGAATGGCGATGACCATGGCCAGGACGGAACCGAGGACGCTGGCGGCGGCGTTCATAGCCCAAGCCCATTCCACAGCATTATCGGCTCCGTTGGGTCCGTCCGCCGCGTCAGGCATGGCGCGGGCGGCGAACGCCCGCAGGCCGGTGGGGAACGGCATCCCCATCACGAAGCCGAGCGGGATCAGCAACATTCCGCAGATGAGCAGGCGATAGCCGAATCCGAAGCCCACCCAGGACACCAGAACCCGTGGAAGAAAAATCACGTTTGCAATCAGCGCGGCAACTACCAGCAGCAACGGCATCCAGGCCAGTTCGGTGTGAGGTAGCCAGCGGCGCGAAAACAGGCTGCCCGCGCCACTCGACAGCATGAGGAGAAAGATCACAACGGTCAGGGCGTAGGTTGGATGTCCCAGGAAAAGCACGAAGCGCTGGATGAATGCGATCTCCACCAGAATGTAACCCATGCCGACGGCTACGAAATAAAGCAGGGGAAGAGAAGGCTGACGGCCAGTTCGGAGCGCGAGTGGCAAGATAAGGAAAAGCACGACAGCAAGAAGTGAAATGATGAGCACCAGAAGCAGAACCAGCACTCCCAGATTCACCTTCCAGTCAATGCCGCTGCGCAATCCTTGTGTGCTCAGGATTTGACCAGGTTTGAGAGTGAAAAAGAAAAAGGGAGCATTGTCGGTTACCGGAGCCACGTTGTAGGCATAACTCCGCGCGAAGCGGTAAGGATCGTTGCTGGCAATCAGATCGGCAAACGGATTGTGAAGCTGGGCCGCACTCTGCGAGGGCAGATAAATCGGAACGAGTTTCGGATACTGCGCGAAATGAGCCTGAACTGCGGCCTCCTCTTGCGCGGTAAATGCTGTCCTCTTGGCCAGCACGACTACGGGAATTCCATCCTCGTTGAGCGGGCCTTGCGAGGCGACGATAAAGTTTTGCGCCGGATTGGCCGCGCCGAGGGTATGTAAAGCATCCATGGCCACGGAAACCACTCGCAGAGCTTCGCGCGGCTCACGAAATTCCCAGCGGGTGATGGCGATCATGCCTTCCGGTTTGAGATGTTCGAAGTACTCCCGGAAGGCTTCCACGGTGTAGAGATTATTTTCACTGAGCGCGAACGCTCCGGCAGCAGTTGAGGCCCAGGTATCGACCAGAGTCATCTGTACGACGTCGAAACGCTGCGGCGTGGAGCGAAGATAGGAGCGGCCATCGGTAACGTTGAGGTGAACGTCGGGGCGCTGGTAAAGATGTTTGGAGTAAGTTGCGTAACGCCCGCGCATGATGGTGTTGGCGATGATGGGATTGATTTCGATGCCGGTGACGCTGGGGCTGCCGCTGGCGAGGGCACTCAGGACGTCAATGCCTCCGCCTGGACCGATGATGGCGAAATCTCCGTGGGGCCGAAGAACATTTGCCAAAGCCGGCGCGCGGGACATGAGAATGCCTTCCCAGGGCGTACCCCGTACGCTTTCCGGCTCGACATTCATGATGTAAGTGGAGGCATCGGCGTCGATCACAATTGCTTTATCGTGGCCCCAGCGATCCACCTCCACACGGGACAGGGCATTCCAGCGGGCAAACTCCATCCAGGCGGGATTGCGGAAAATTCCCTTAGCGTAGACGACATCGATGAGCCGGTCGGAAAGATTTCCGGCAATGAGCATGAGGAATGCGGCGAGCACAACGCCAGCAACTCTGCGCTCCTGGCGTGAGGCAGCCCAAACGGCGGAAGCAACCGTCAACGCAACGCTCGAGAAAAGGATGGTGTTCGGGCCCCCGACCCAGTTCAAGAGAGGCACGAGGGCGAGGCAGGCCAGCGCGCCGCCGCCCAAGTCGGCGCCGTAAAGCAAGGGAATTCTTCCCGTCTCACGGGCGAAAACCACGGAAAACAAGAGTCCGGTCAGAAAGAACGGAACCGCCGCGGCGAGATAAAGGACGGTAAGGTGAAGAAAGTTTGTTCCCGTCACGGTGAGTGCGACGGGCACATGCAGAACGATCTCCAGCACCAGCAATACCACCACGGAGTTGATCAGGCACAGGCGCGCGGTGAGAATGCGCGTGGAAAATTGCGCCAGCCATGGCTTGCGAAGATAGGCGAAAACGCCTCCGGCGCCGAGGCCCAGCAGCGCAATCGAAATGGCAAGAAAGGCAAAGTGATAGAAGAGCACCACGGAGAACAAGCGGGTGAGCGCCAGCTCCAGCAATAAAGCGGCAAAACTGGTAAGACCCAAGCCGGTCAGAAGAGTGCGTTCTGGAATTTCTGAGGAAGAAGAAGCCGGCGCGAAAGCCTGGATGGTTGCAGACATAAATGAACGGGAATGCGCCAGTCTAGCAGATGATCGAGCGGGTAAACTCCGTGACTTTAGTTTTCAAGAATGACTTGCGCGATGGCTTGTTCCGCGGTGTGGGAGAGTGAAAGCGCGGCATGCTTCACGCCCAGCCTGGCGGCAAACTCTGCGGCTTTGCCATGGAAAGTAAGCGTGGGACGCCCGCCCGGCATGCGAGTGACTTCACAATCGCGCCAGCGGACGCCATGGTTCCATCCGGTACCGATCGCCTTCATGGCGGCTTCTTTGGCGGCGAAGCGCGCAGCGTAACGCTCTACCCGATTTGCCTTTGAGTCGCAATAGAGGATCTCGCCGGGAGTGAAAACGCGCTGCACAAAACGGTCGCCGAAACGTTCGATGGCTTTCCGGATGCGGGGAACTTCAGCGATGTCGATGCCAGTGCCAACGATCATAATTTGCCGAGCTTACAGCAGGCGGTCGCCACGGTAAATCACTTCGCTCTCGACCATGTGGGCTTCCTTCGTAAGGCGATGAGGCTTCGGAGGGCCAGCGCCGTCGATGTGCAGCACTTCATGTCCGTGCGCCACCAGCCAGTCGGAGACCAGCATACGGTGGCAGCGGAAGTATACGCGTTCAGCGCACATGTAAGCGGTGCGCGAGTTCTCAGCCAGCGCGACCAGTTCGGCCATCGCGCTTGCGAACTCGGCGTTAGCATGTAGTCGGCGTAATTGCGAAAGCTTGCGTTGCGTAGCGCGATGTGGGGAGAATCTTCGCGAATCTTTTTGCGGTAGCCGCCAAGGGCCGGCATCCAGCGATAGCCGATGCCGGCGGCCAGCAAACTTTTCTCCAGAGATTCGCGATTGAACTGTGGTAAGCGCCGCGACATGGGGAAAGCGCGGATATCGACCAGGGTGCGAATCTGGTGCGCCTGGAGTGCCGCGAGCAGGTCCTCGAGCGGGCGCGTGGAATGTCCGATGGTGTAGAGAGTAGCCAAATGTGTTTCGATGCGGAAGCATCAGGCAACGATGCGGGCGAGAGTGGCGGCGATGGCGATGTCCTGCTCCGGAAACACCGTCCGCAGATCGAGCAGGACGCGGCCTTCCTCGACCCGGGCGATGATGGGAAGCTGGGAACTGCGCAGATGCGCGGCAAGATCGTCAGCGCTGAGGCCTTCGCAAGACACCGACAGAACTCGCGTGGGAAGAACCGAAGATGGCGCGGAGCCGCCGCCCAGGAGGGATTCTCCGTCCAGAATTTCGGTTTTTAATTTGGACGAATCGATTTGCGCGGCGAGCTTTGCGGCACGTTCGCCGATGGCTTCTTTCGTGAGCCGCATCATACGGAGTGTAGGAATCGCATCGTGATCACGCCGGATGTAGGCGAGAAGGGTTGCTTCCAGCGCGGCGTAAATTAGTTTGTCCACGCGCAGCGCACGGAACAACGAATTCGCTCGCATGCGGGCGATCAAATCTGAATTGCCGCTAATCAATCCAGCTTGCGGCCCGCCGAGAAGTTTATCGCCGCTGTAAGTGACAATATCGACGCCGGACCGAACGCTATCTAACACGCCGGGTTCGCCTTGAATCCCAACCGAGCGAAGATCAAACAGCGCGCCGCTGCCCAGGTCTTCCATTAAAGGGACGCCGCGTTTACGCGCAAGAGTGACGAGATCGGCGGTCGATGCCTGCTCGGTGAATCCGGTGATCTCGAAATTGGAACGGTGCACTCGCAGCAGAAGTCGAGTGCGGTCGGTGATGGCCTGTTCGTAGTCGGAGACGCGAGTGCGATTCGTGGTGCCGACTTCGCGCAGGATCGCGCCGGATTTTGCCATTACATCCGGGATGCGAAAGGAGCCACCGATCTCCACCAGCTCGCCGCGTGAGACGATGACTTCTCCGCCGTCGGCGAGGGTATTCAGAGCCAACAGCACGGCGGCAGCGTTATTGTTCACGACGATGGTAGAAACCGGGGCTTCCCCGGTCTCCATTTTTATTTCTCCGTGCAGCATTTCTTCGTGCAGCAAGCGCTGAAAGAGTCGGCTTACGTGTACATCGCGCTTGCCACGCGCGCCGGCCGCCAGATCAAACTCCAGATTGGAATAAGTGGCGGCGGTTTCGCGGATGTGTTCGATCGCGGTTTCGCTCAGCGGAGCGCGACCCAGATTGGTGTGCAGAATCACTCCGGTGGCGTTGATAACCGCGCACAGAGAGTAACGCAGAGACTGGCGCAGCTGTTGCTCAACCGCATCCGGCAGGCCGGAGAGAGCAAGGTCGAGCGAACTGTCGTTGAGCAACTCGCTGGTAATTTCCTGGCGCAGGCGGGCAAGTACAACCCGGGCCGCATCCACGACGCAATCGTGGCCATAGTTCGCCGCCAGTTTTGCGATGGCAGGGACACGCACTACATCATCCACCGAAGGAAGCTTGCGAAAGAGTTCGGATGACGCCGCGGTTTTCACGGAACGATTATCCCACGGGAGAAACCAGCGCGCATCCCTGTGGCGTGCGTCTCTGCGGCGCGCCTAGAAGCGGTCTCATAAACCAGTTCCCTCTTCCGCTCAGACGGACTCACTCTGGTCCGATCATCGCTCTGCGGCATGATGAACTACCGATGCTCCGGGCTCACCCGCTTGGTGAAATGCAAAACCAGTTCGTCGTCGAGCACGAGCTGCGCACCCTCTTGGAGGAAGCGGTCGTGGTACGTGATTCCGCGGCCATCGAGAATATACCCTCGCTTGCCGTACAGGCGTTGCGCCGCGTTGTATCCGGGATGCAGCCCGACGCCGATACCCACAGTTGCACTCCGCTCAGCCGCCAACGTCTCCACTTCGTCAAGCAGCTGGGTGGCAATCCCTTGCCGTCTGAACTCCGGTAAGACATTGAGGTCCTGGATCTCGGGAATCCCGGCTTCTGCGAAGGGCGGATACGTTGGCTGCCAGTTCAATGTGACGTAACCTGCAAATCGTCCGTCCGAGAACGCAACCCGGCAGACACGCCGTCCCCCAGCTTGCTCCTCCAGGTAACGCCGATACTGCGCCTCGGTCTTCTTCCAGCCGATGCGCCGAAATGCCGCTGCGATCGTCGCCGGATCACTGTCATGCAAGGCACGAATCTGAGCTGAGATGTGCATCTCGATGGAATGGCTGAAAACCAGGATCAATCATAGATGTCTGATCAAGAGGTGCAAACAGGCGAGGTGGACGAAGCCGAGAAAGTTCTCGATGTGGTATTCCCATCGGGTGACAAGTCGGCGGAAGTTGTGCATCCACGCAAAGAGCCGCTCCACTCTCCAGCGCCTGCGGTAGCGACGCAACTTACGGGCATCCTGACTCCTGCTGCGGTTTGCGCCGGTTGGGCGCGATCATCTCGATGCCGTACTCGTCTTGGCTCCCGGCCACCGTGGCACGATACCCGCTCAGTGCTGAAAGCTCAACGACGACCCATTGTTCATCGTTCAGTTCCCAACGTCCTGTCACGGCGTTTCGCGGGCCCAGAGCAAACCCAGGATCGCACGAATTCGCCAATCAACCATTTATGAGACAGGTTCTAGAGCGTGTGCAGGTACGCGAGCAGGTCCTGAATATCCTGCGCGCTCATCACCTGGCTGTAACCGGGCATATCGGGACGGCCGTTGCGAATAATGTCAGTGACACGATCATCGTTGGCGGGCAATCCGGTCTGCGGGAGGTATTTGTGCTGGAATATTCCTTTCAATCCCGGACCTTTCCTTCCCTTCGTCGAATAAGGCCGATGACAGCGGTCGCAGTGGTTGTCATAAATTTTGCGTCCGGCGGCTTGCTGAGGGTTGAGACCGAGTTCGGCATCAGATTTACGGCGCTCGATATCGCACGCCGAGAGGGCTGCAAGCATGAGGAGTGTTGCAATCGCCAGTACGATCCAGCGAAGCGCGCGAACTTCACAATAAAATTTTCCAATCGAGTCCATTTTTAACTGATTTTTATCATACATGGCCGTGGCGGTTCGTCGCCTCCGGTTTCATTTAGAATCTGCGGCATGAGAGCTGTCTTTCAATGGAGCTTAAAAACGCGCACGCTGGAATTGGGAAAGCGGACGCTGATCATGGGCGTTGTGAACGTGACTCCGGATTCTTTTTCTGACGGCGGGCTGTACATCGATTCGGAAAAGGCGATTGCCCACGCATTGAGATTGCTCGATGAGGGAGCAGACATCATTGATATTGGCGGCGAATCTACACGTCCCGGGGCGGCGGTTTCCAACACAACTGCACCGACCCAAGATCGAAGCCAGGAATCGAAGGCACATACTTCGCGAGTTCCGAAGATTGCGGTAAGCGCGGAGGAAGAATTGCGCCGGGTGTTGCCGGTGATTGCGGAATTAAAGAAACTGCGGCCTGACGCAGTAATCTCGATCGACACCTACAAAGCCAGCGTGGCGCGGGCCGCGGTTGCCGCAGGCGCCGAAATTGTGAACGATGTCAGCGCTCTGCGCTGGGACAAGGAGATGGCGAAGACGGTTGCGGAACTGAAGTGTGGAGTGGTTCTGATGCATATGCGCGGGAGTCCGGAAGAGTGGCGCACGCTGCCGCCGCCCGTGGACATTGTTCTGCAGGTAAAGCGGGAACTTAGAGAGTGGATGGAGGCGGCTGTGGTGGCGGGAGTGCGGCGAGAGAAAATTGCTCTCGATCCGGGGTTTGGTTTTGGAAAAAACTTTGAGCAGAACTACCCGCTGCTAGCCCGGTTTCAAGACTTGCAATCCCTGGGGATGCCGTTGCTTGTGGGGACTTCGAGAAAATCGTTTATTGGCCGCATGCTGGCAAAAAACGGAAAAGATGCGGCGATCCCAGACCGGCTTTATGGAGATCTCGCGGCGCAGACCGCGCTGATCATGAAAGGAGCGCATATCGTCCGAACGCATGATGTGAAGGCGGCCCTTGACGCGGCGCGAGCGACGGACGCGATACTGAACGCTCATTGAAACTGGCAGGCACAGAACCGTATGTCCGATCTGCTGAAACTGACCGAGGATCCGCGAGTGACCGTGCGGCGCACGGGTGCGCCCGATGCGGAAGGCACGTGCGTAGTTTACTGGATGCAGCGGGCACAACGTGGTGTCGACAATCCCGCGCTGGACGTGGCCGTTGCCGCTGCTAATGAACTGGGTAAACCCCTGGTTGTATTTCTCGCGCCGGTTCCTTTTTATCCGCACGCGAATCTTCGCCATTATCGCTTTCTGGCGGAGGGCATTCCTGACATTGCCGAGGATCTCGGGAAAAGAAATGTCGGGTTCGTTCTGCGGCACTTTCCGGAATTCAGCCTCTTGCGATTCTGTGACGAAGTGAAGGCTGCGCTGGTTGTGGGAGATGAAAATCCGATGCGCGAGCCGGAATCCTGGCGGCGCACCGCCGCCAGGAAGTTGCGCGTGCCGCTGTGGACCGTAGATGCCGACGTAGTGGTGCCATCGATGCTGTTGCAAAAGGCGCAGTATGCCGCGCACATTATCCGGCCCCGGCTGCAGGTGCAATTGCCGCGGTTTCTGGTGGCGCCTCAGAACCTTTCCGCGCGCGTCTCATGGAAAAAGCCAGCGGGAGTTTCGTCGCTGGCGCCGGATTTCGACATCACGCAGAATTGGCAGCTCGATCGTTCGGTTGCTCCCGTGTCGAAGTGGCGCGGGGGAAGCAACGAAGCTCTGCGGCGGCTGCGTGATTTCCTAAAGCACAAGCTGTCTGGCTACGGCACTGGGCGCAACAAACCGGAGAATGATCACACGAGCCGTCTGTCACCATACTTGCACTTCGGGCACATCAGTCCGATTACGGTGGCACTGGCAGTTGAGAAATCGGACGCAGCGGCGCCCGATAAAGAAGCATTTTTGAATCAAGTCATCACCTGGCGCGAACTGTCCATTAATTTGGTTCGCTTCAATCCTGACTATGACAATTTTGAGTGCGGCGAGGAGTGGGCGCACCGGACGTTAGCCAAACACGTCAAAGATCGTCGTCCGGTGATGTACTCGGAAACGCAAATGGAAAACGCAGAGACTCACGATCCGCTGTGGAATGCTGCGCAAATGCAGATGGTCAATACAGGATGGATGCACAATTACGTGCGCATGTACTGGGCGAAGAAGATTCTGGAGTGGACGCCCTCTCCGGGAGAAGCCTACCGTATTGCGGTAAAACTCAACGACAAGTACGAGCTCGATGGCCGCGATCCCAACGGCTACGCGGGCATTGCGTGGTCCATTGTGGGCAAGTTCGACCGGCCATGGTTCGAGCGGCCCATCTTTGGGCAGATCCGTTACATGTCGGGCGCGAGCACGGGAAAAAAATTCGACAGCAAAAAATATATTGAGCAGAACTTGACGGCGAAACTATTCTAAGGCGCGATTCGATCCACAACTACGTTTGGATGCGGCCGAGCTGCCGCTCGCGCCGTCGTTGGTATACTTGGTTGGCTGTGTAGCGATGCGAACGATTCACTTCACCTCCGCAAGTGTGTTTGAGCCCAGTCGGGTTGCCGCTTAGTCTGCGGAAGCGCGGCACTCCATTCCAGATATGCCATCAACATCGAAAACCTCTCATCGAAAAGCCACAAAGGCGGCGAGCCATCATCCAGCAGCATCTTCGCGGATTATCGGCCAGGGAGAGATGGCCACGCTTGTTCAGCAGTTCGACTGGAGCAAGACGCCCGTGGGTACGGTTGAAACCTGGACCGATACGCTGGTTACTACCGTAAATCTTCTGCTGGCTTCGAAGCACCCCATGTTTTTGTGGTGGGGTCCAGAGCTGATTCAGTTTTATAACGATGGTTACCGGCCAAGCATCCGGGCGGACAAACATCCTTCCGCCCTGGGCCAACGGGGAATGGAATGCTGGCCGGAGATATGGCCGATTATTGGCCCGCAAATTGAAGCGGTGATGGAGCAAGGGCAGTCCACCTGGAATATCAACCAGCTGGTGCCCATCAATCGCGACGGAAAGCTTGAAGAAGTTTTCTGGACCTACAGCTACAGTCCCGTGCGGGACAAGGCTGGCAGCGTTCGGGGAACACTGGTGGTGTGCAGCGAGACGACGGAGCAGGTGCTCAGCGAACGGCGGCTGCGCGCTCTTCTTTCGATTACGTCAGAGGCTTCGCAGGAAGAGCAGTCCTCGGGAGCTGAATCATTGCTCCCATTGGCGCAAGCGATCGTCGGCAGGCTGGCGGACGATGCGGCCGATGTACCGTTTGCGGCAATGTTTTTGTTGACGAAGCACGGCATCCTCCAGGCGGGAAGCACAACCGCGGGAAAGCTGGCGGAGGCCAGGCATTGGCCGCTCGAAAAGACTGCCAAATCTAAAACTCCGGTGCTGATCGAAGATTTGGCAGAACGATTTGGCGAGATCATTTTGCCGCCTTGGCCGGAACCGGTGACACGCGCTCAGGTCTTGCCGCTGGTGATGGCGGAATCACCCATTCAAGCGGTTCTGGTTCTGGGAATAAGCCCCCGGCTTCCATTTGACAGCAACTATCAGACATTTTTTCAGCTATTGGGATCTCGCATCGCAGGCTTGCTGCAAAGTGAGGTTCATAAGCAGGCAATCGCCGAGGCCGCCAGACGCTTCACTCGACTGGCGGAGGCGAACCCTTTTGGCACCGTCATTGGTGACCTGAAGGGCAGACTCAATTACGTAAATCCGGCGTTCCTGAAAACGATCGGTTATTCAGAGGCCGACGTGATTTCAGGAAACGTCCGTTGGGACGTTCTAACGCCGCCTGAGTATGCTCAGGCGGATGCTCAAGCGGTAGCGCAGTTGCGGCAACGGGGACACTGCGATGTATACGAGAAAGTTTACACCGCGAAGGATGGGCGGCGCGTTCCAATCCTGATTGGCGCCGCGACCATCGATGCTTCGAGAAGCGAGCCGGAAATCGCGGCATTTGTCACTGACCTGACGCCGCTGAAAGCCGCCGAGGCGGCGCTGCGCAATGCGAATGAAGAATTAGAGAAGAAAGTTGCGCAACGAACCGCCGCGCTGGAATCTGAGATATTGGATCGCAAGCGCGCCGAAATGAGTCTCCGCGAGCTCACTGGACGTTTGCTGGTGGCGCAGGACGAAGAACGCCGCCATATGGCGCGGGAGTTACATGACCATGCCGGGCAGACCCTGGTGGCTCTCACGTTAAACCTGGCAGCTCTGCAGGAACTCGATGGCGGCCAGCGTTCCGCGATGACTGATTTGCTGGAACAAAGCCAACTGCTTTCCGACGGCCTGTCGAAGGAAATCCGCACTTTGTCGTACCTGTTGCATCCTCCGCTTCTGGATGAGGCTGGACTTCGATCTGCCCTGCAATGGTATGTGGAGGGATTTTCAAAGCGCAGTGGAATTGTGGTCGATCTGGAATTACCCACCGATTCCGGCAGGATCCCGAGGGCATTGGAGTTGGTGGTGTTTCGAATCGTGCAGGAGAGTTTGACTAATATTCATCGCCACTCCGGAAGCCCCTCGGCAAACATCCGGTTGATCCGGTCCGCGAAATCCATAGAAGTGGAAATAGCGGATCGAGGCACTGGTATACCGGTGGCGAAAAAGCAGGAAATGACGGCGGCGCAGGTCGGCGTGGGAGTGCGAGGAATGGAAGAACGAGTTCGCCAATTCGACGGAACGCTGCATATTGAATCAAGCTCTGCCGGAACAAAGGTGACGGCAAAAATCCCAGTGAAGTCTGAATAGCTCAGAAGGCCTTGGCTCACGAGAACCGCCTTAAAAGGCTTTCTCCGAATCCAGTAGAATCGTGACCGGACCCTCATTGGTCAGTTCCACTTTCATCATTTCCTGAAAACGTCCGGTTTCGCAGACCATACCAGCGGCGCGAATTTGCTCTACAAAGAACTCGTAGAGTTGACGGGCTTTTTCCGCAGGCGCAGCGCCGTCGAAGGAAGGGCGATTGCCACGGCTGACGTTGGCGTAGAGCGTGAACTGGGAGACCGCCAGCACGCTGCCGGACACATCCTGCAGGCTGCGGTTCATCTTTCCGCTGTCGTCTTCGAAAATACGCAGGCCGGCGATTTTTCGCGCCAGATAGTTGGCGTCAGCCTCGGTATCGTTCCGTCCGACTCCGAGCAGGACAAGCATCCCCAGGCCGATCTGGCCCGTGACTACGCCATTTACGGTAACCTGGGCGCGGCTCACCCGCTGCACGACGGCACGCATATGGTTTGACCGCTGGTTTGACGGGTATGAACGGTCACGCTACGATGCTGAATGTATACCACAGCTCCAGCTTTATAAGGGTCGGCGCTTCCTTTACAGCCATTCGCCGGGACCGTTACACTACACGTTCGCCTTTTCGGTTGCAGTGGCATCAATTATCACGGACAGAAGAACTGCGGCGCGTCGAACAAATGAAGAATGGCGACGATTTTCATCTTAGCGACCTTAGTACTTCTGGGATTCAGGTACTTCGGCGATCCAGAGTCCGGACATCGAATTTAAAATCTAATTGAAGTTAAGCGAGGAGAAACATGGCAGCCGTTGACGAAAAAGTAAAGCAGATTATCGTGGAGCAGTTGGGTGTGGATGAGGGCGAGGTCACTTCCAGCGCTTCGTTCGTGGACGACCTGGGCGCGGATTCACTGGACACGGTGGAACTGGTGATGGCGTTCGAAGAAGGCTTCGATATCGAGATTCCCGACGAAGATGCGGAAAAGATCCGCACCGTGCAGGATGCCATCGATTACATCTCCAAGCATTCGAAAGGTGGCAAGTAGTTTGGGACGCAGGGTCGTAGTTACCGGCATCGGCCTGATCTGCGGCGTGGGAAACACTACCGGAGAAGTGTGGCAGGCCCTGCTCGCGGGTAAGAGCGGCGTGTCGCGGATCACGCAGTTCGACACCAGTAATTTTGCTTGCCAGATCGCCGCCGAGGTCAAGAACTTCGATCCGTTGAATTTTGTCGAAAAAAAAGAAGTGAAGAAGATGGGGCGCTTCATTCATCTGGCGCTGGCCGCATCGGATGAAGCGTTCAAAATGTCGGGCCTGAAAATCACACCTGAAAATGAAGAGCGAGTCGGGGTGCACATCGGGTCAGGCATTGGTGGATTCGACATCATCGAGCGCGAACACACTGCCCTGATCGAAGGCGGGCCGCGCAAGATTTCTCCTTTTTTTATTCCCGCGGCAATCGTCAACCTGGCGGCCGGTCACGTTTCAATGCGGTTCGGAGCAAAGGGTCCGAATGAAGCCACGGCGACGGCCTGCACTACCAGCGCGCACTCGGTGGGCGATTCGTTCCGCATCATCCAGCACAATGACGCCGACGTGATGATTGCCGGCGGATCCGAGGCTGCGATTACGCCCATGGGCGTGGGCGGATTCGCCGCCATGCGCGCGCTCTCAACACGGAATGATGATCCGGAAAGGGCCAGCCGGCCGTGGGACCGGGATCGCGACGGCTTTGTGATGGGCGAGGGTGCGGGCATTCTGGTGCTTGAAGAACTGGAGCACGCAAAGAACCGCGGAGCGACGATTCTCGCCGAAGTGGCCGGGTACGGCATGTCCGGCGACGCTTACCATATGACGCAGCCGGCTCCGGAGCATGAAGGCGGATTCCGCGTGATGCGAAACGCGGCGCGCGATGCCGGCATCAGCCCGGACAAAGTGGATTATGTGAATGCTCACGGCACCTCCACTCCGATCGGAGACACGCTGGAGGCGCATGCGATCCGTAATTTCTTTGGCGCGCGCAAGATTCCCGTAAGCTCGACGAAATCGATGACCGGTCATCTGCTGGGCGGCGCCGGCGGCCTGGAAGCGGGAATCACCGTGCTGGCGCTGCGCGATCAGATTCTGCCTCCCACCATCAATCTGTTTAATCAGGATCCGGAAACCGACGCCATGGATTTCGTCCCCAACCACGCACGCAAGGCCAACCTTGAGTATGCGATGTCGAATTCTTTCGGCTTCGGCGGGACGAATGGGGCTTTGCTGTTTCGGCGCTGGTCGGAATAGAAGTCACGCTTCGTCCCTGGGCCAAACCCGGCTCGGTATCGAACTCACGCGCAATCGAAGATGTTATGGTTGCGGCTTCTCGATTTGTACTCTCGCCTGGAGTTTTCCGCTGCACTGCGATCCGTTGACACCGAGGTAAAGACGGCTGGCATTATCGATGGCGGGCAACTCCGCATCTGGGGTTGCCACTACCGGCTTGTCCTCCGCATGCAGCTTCATGAGCAGCACCCCTACCGGGGCCGAGGGCAGCGGCAAAAGCGGCTTTTCCGGCGAGAGGACCGTACAGGCCAGCACACCACCGTAGACATGTACGAGGTCTCCTTTCGGAATATTCAGCTGTGTATCCAGCCATACGTGCTTAGCGTCGATGTTGAACGAGTAATCTTTTGCTAAGAGATCTGTTTTCGCAGGGTTTGTTGACTGCTGGGCGGCCGCAGAGGAAACAATCAGGCAGGCAAATAGTGCGATCGAGCAAAAATCAGTACGAGATGTCATAGACAAATCCAGTCGAGACCGGGCCCATCTGCGTTCCAGCGATGAGGAGGTTCTTATTCTTCATTGGGCAACACTTGCAAGTTGAGATGCGATGCAGGTCAGGATCGTCGCCGGAAAATTCAGCGGTTTACTCGTGTCATGGCAGAACCCGCTCGCTTTCGGCCTTGAGCTGGCCGTCCACCCACCAGTCCACTTCTGGTAATGGCACTTTTGTACTTCGTCCCTAGCCCCTTAGGGTCTTTCCATCTGATCCGGGGTGGGCCAAAATAAAACTTTCGTACTGGAAGTCGGCCCTAATCCATGGAAAAAGCCTTTGGAAACGCCTTTGCCCCTGCTCCCGTCAAAAAGGCGACGGCTCGCGCTGCTCTCGTCGATCTCAAAGAGTCGTCCAGGTTTTTGCTGAGCGAATGTTTTCGACAGTTCGGAATTGAGTCGGTGCTGGTGTCATCGAGCGCAGCCGAGCGTTTGCGCCAGGAGAAATTCGAGGCCTGCGTGTTGAATCTTGCGCCCGGCGCCGATACGGTGATGGAGGCTGCGCGCACTTCTCCCTCCAACAGCCGCATTGTTCTTTACGGACTGGGCGGCAACGCTCAAGAGGCGATGCGCTATTCGAAATACGGCATTAACGCTATGTTTCAGGAACCTCTGGAGCGGCCCGCCGCACTCAAACTGGTGCGTGCCACGCACATGCTGGTGCTGCATGAATTCCGGCGTTACGCGCGGGTTCCCATCATGACCGAGGTTACGGTGGTCAGTCCGGATGGACACCGGCTGAGCGCCTCGAGCGTCGATGTCAGCTCCGGCGGCATGTCGTTAAAGAGCTCAGAGGATTTGCCTTCCGGAACCAATATCGAAGTATCCTTTTCGCTGCTCACGCTGCCCCGTGTCTGCGTCCGCGGAGTTGTGAGCTGGCGCAAGACGAAAACATTCGGAGTTCGCTTCGATGCCAGCGACGACCGTCGCCACAAAGTAAAAGAGTGGATCGACGCTTACCTGGAGAGTTAGCGCGTCCGCACTGCGCCGCCGCAGTCCATGTGGGGACAGCCGCCTCGGCTGTCCTGCCGAGCAAAGCGAGGCGTCCCCTCCGCGACCCCATTACAATATCCTCGTGACCGAAGTCAGCAACCGCGAAGCGCCTGCCTCGTCCGAAGCTGTGCGCGCTCCGCACCGGTTCACGCTGCGGCAGAGAATCATTCTGCGCATCATTATTTTTTTTGGATACTGGTTCATCCGTTTGATCGGTCCGACCTTGCG
The DNA here is from genome assembly GCA_963817305.1 of uncultured Acidobacteriaceae bacterium. Taxonomy (GTDB): domain Bacteria; phylum Acidobacteriota; class Terriglobia; order Terriglobales; family Acidobacteriaceae; genus Sulfotelmatobacter. Next base: position 1,046,209 of record CAWFOD010000004.1, read on the forward strand.
CGTGTGCGTGTCTTACGAGGAAGGCGCACAGCGAACGGTTGACGAGCGGCCGTTGATCGCTTCGTTTTGGCACGCGTGCATCATTCCCGCGACCTATATGTGCCGCGATCTCGGCGTGCGCGTGATGAGCAGCAACAGCTATGACGGCGAATACATGGGACGAATCATCCGCAAATTTGGATTTGTCGCCGTGAAAGGATCCAGCAGCCGCAATGCGGTGCGGGCTCTGCTTGGATTGCGCCGCGCTTTGCAGGAAGGATGGACAGTAGCTTTTTCGATCGACGGCCCGCGCGGTCCGCGCCACAAGGTGAAACCGGGGCCGGTGGCGCTGGCGCGATCATCTGGAGTTCCATTGACCATGTTTCACATCGCCGTAGAACGCGCTTGGGTGCTGAATACGTGGGACCGGCTGGTGATTCCGAAACCGTTCTCGCGCGTGCTCATGCGGTTTGGAAAGCTCATTCCGGTGCCTGCGGAGGCGAGTGACGAAGAGCTGGAAGGCTATCAACAGCAGTTGCAGGATTCGCTCGACCGCGTGTGCGAATTCGCTGAGGGAAATATCAAAAAGCTCGGCACGGACAAATCTCCTAGCGGCGTTTGAGACCTGCTGAGTCCATGGATAAGCCAATGACGGTCACTTTTAAGAAAATCAGCCCGATGTTGGCCGTAGCCAACATGGAAGAGACTCTGATGTTTTATCGCGACGTTCTCGGATTCAATGCCGTGATGAAATCTCCGCAATACTCGATCGTGGAACGAGATGGGCAGACGATTCATTTCATGAACGCTGCCTCGGAAGAAGTATTGCGGTGCGTTCGCGGGCATACCGAAATCTACATCGAAGTTTCCGGGATCGCATCGCTTTGGGAGCACGTCAGGAATTTCAAAGACCGGTACAAAATTCGGGACTTATTTGACCGGGAGTATGGGATGACCGAATTCCACATCAACGATCCCAACGGCTGCCTGGTTTTTTTGGGCGAGCCTACAGCGGCGCGCAAATGAAAACTCTTAAAATGCAAATCTGAGAATTTGACTTACCGGCGATGCTGCCAGTAAATTTCTTGCACTACTTATTTTCCGTTCTTTGAAATGTCCTTCGGTTTGCGCGTCTTTGCCTTGTGGCGAAGACAGGGAAGCGGGTGCAACTCCCGCGCTGCCGCGCAACTGTAAGCGAGGAAATCGCAGCCGGTCACTGGAAGAGATTTCGGGAAGGCCGTCTGCAGTTAACCGGATGTTTGAACTTTAGGTTTCGAGCATCCTCACTCGCAAAGCCAGGAGACCGGCGTAAACCGTCCACCTTAACCCCTTTCGCGTGAAAAGGAGGATGGTTATGCGCGCACTTTGCGCTTCGTTTTTTGTTTTCGTTTTCCTCGCGGCAGCATCCGCTGCTGATCTCAAAGTTAAAGTCATCGATCCGCAATCAGCCGCCGTTGCCGGCGCTCAGGTTTCTTTGTTTGAAAAAGGGATCGATGTTCCTCTCAAAATTGCGAATACCTCTGCGGAAGGAATTGCTTCCTTCAGCGCACTAGAGGCAAGTCAATTAGAGTCTGGCGCGATTCGAATTCAAGTCCTGGCTCCCGGCTTTGCTCCGCAGACTGAGGACGTCCCTGCTCATCGTTCCGACGTATTCACGATTCGGCTGCATCTCGCCGCAGCTTCGGCAACCGTGGTCGTAACCGCAACCGGGATTCCCGCGCCCGCGGAAGAAAGCGGCGCGGACGTCTCGACGCTGGAAAACGGCCAGCTCGAAACCATGCAACCCGTGGCGGCTAATGATGCTGTCCGTTTTCTCCCCGGAGCTGTGGTGAACAGCGCGGGGCAGCGCGGAGGCTTGTCTTCCCTGTTCGTTCGGGGCGGCGAATCCAATTACAACAAAGTGATTGTCGATGGCGTCACCATCAACGAGCCGGGCGGGACATTTGACTTCGGAACTCTTCCTCTCACGGAGGCCAATCGCATGGAGTTTCTACGTGGTACGCAGAGCACGCTGTACGGGTCCGATGCCATGACCAGCGTGGTACAAGTGTTTACTCGCACCGGGAGTACGCGCAGGCCCGAAGTGCTACTCGGCGCTGATGGCGGAAACTTCTCCACTGCCAACGGCCACGCAGCAATCTCTGGCGCCCGCGGGCTGGTTGATTACAATTTTTTTGGCGATCAGTTCGATACGAACGGCTCGGGAATCAACAACGCATATTCTGACTCGCTGCAAGGCGCAAACGTTGGTGTAGCGATAAACGAGAAAACTTCTTTGCGCCTGCATGTGCGGCATTCGAACAGCCATACGGGTGTTCCCGGGGAATGGAGCTTCAACGGTTACGATCCGCCCGTGGATGTGAATGGGGTAACGGAGCCGCTCCCGCCCGATCCCAACGAATGGTCGCAGCTCAACAGCTTGCTGGGCAGCGCGGAGCTCACCGTGGCCGAGCCTTCGGGCTGGCAGCATCACTTCACCGGCTTTGATTATCTTTACCGCTATAACGACGTCAACCTGAATGGCGATCCGGACCGCGTGAGCCCGCTCTATGGACAGTTTGACTTTCCCGCTCACGAGTATGACAACATCAACCGCGCGGGGTTCGAATATCAGGGAGATTATTCCGAGCGAAGCTGGGCGCAGAGCACGTTTGGATATCGCGTCGAGAACGAAAACGGATTTGTCGGCAGCGTTGGCGCGCAAACTCCCGGCCAGCGGCTGAATCAGGATGCTTACCTGCAACAGCAAATCACGTGGGGCAGGCTGGCAGTGGTTGCGGGCGGGCGGTTTGTTCACAGCAGTGTCTTCGGCAATACCGGTGTGCCGCGGGTAGCCTTAACTCTGCTGGCGCGGCGCGGCGGAGAGATTGCTTCTGGGACGCGTCTCCGATTTTCTTATGCGACCGGCTATAAAGAGCCGCGGCTGGAGGAAACTTTTGCCGGACCGCCTTATTCCATTCCGAATCCCGGCCTGAAGCCGGAGCGGGTTCGCGCCTTTGAAGCGGGCATTCAGCAGAATTTCTACAGGGGAAAATACGTTCTGAATGCCACGTACTTCAACAACCTGTTTCACGATCAGATCAACTACGTGACCGTCGATCCCACCACTTTTGTGGGCGAGTACTTCAACGTGAATCAGGCTTTCGCGCAGGGCGCGGAATTCGAACTGCAGGCTAAGATTCGGAGCCGGTTGTTGCTGAATACCGCATACACCTACACATCGACGGAGATTCTCAGCGATCCGGCGCCCATCGATTCGCAATATCTTCCCGGGCAGCCGCTGCTGCGACGGCCAAAACATTCTGCGACTACGCTGTTGTCCTATCTGGGAAATAAGTGGGGAGCGAATCTGAGTGGAAGTTTTGTCGGGCGCCGTCCGGACGACGATTTTCTTGGCTTCAACATTAAGCATGCCGCGGGGTACGTTCGCGCCGATCTTGGCGGCTGGTATGCCTTCAACTTCACGCGTGACTGCTTATGCCAATGTCGAGAACGTTTTAGACCGCCGCTACAATGAGGTGGTCGGCTATCCGGCTTTGCCCATAAATTTCCGAGCCGGATTTCGTTTCCGCATCGGAGGGGAATAGTCGGCAACCGGACAAAATGAAAGCGGCACGAGTTTGAGGTCGTGCCGCTTACGTTCTCATCGAATGGCCACGCTAGCTGACTTTTTCTGGAGGCCTTGTCATCGCCATGGGCATGGACGCGGCCATCTTCCCACCGAAATATTTTGTCCGCGCCAGCAATAATTTTTCGATATCCACCCCGCTCAGCGGCTGCTGGCGGCCCAGGAGGTGCGTGACCAGAGCGATCTGCGCGAAGTGTTCTACCGTTTCCATCTTCATATAGGCATGTTCAATCGTATCGCCATAGGCGACGACGCCATGATTCGACATGAGAATGGCATCGTAGTGAGGGACGTAGGGTTCAAGCGTCTTGGCCAGTTCCGAGGTTCCGGGCGTGCCGTAGCGCGCGAGCGGAATGCATCCCAGGCCCATCACCACTTCGCAAACCAGCGGTTCCGTCAGGGCCATGCCGGCGGCGGCGAATCCCGTTGCAGTGGGGGGATGAGCGTGCACAATCGCCTGAATGTCGGGCCGTGCACGGTAAATCAGGAGATGCATCCCGATTTCGCTGGTCACGTTGCGCCGCCCTGACACTCGCTTGCCGTCGAGATCCACGATGACCATGTCTGCGGCGCGCATCGCGCCTTTGCTGACGCAGGTCGGCGTCACCAGGATCCGCTCATGGTCCAGCCGCACTGAAAGATTTCCGTCCATGGCCGCCACAAAGCCACGTTCATGCAGCATGCGTCCGTAGCGAACAATCTCTTCCCTGTGTTTGCGTTCAGCGGACATGGAAAACTCTCTTGGGGGAGTGACGAAAGCGGCTAAAGCTCCAGCCCCCGCATAGTATCGCACCTTGCTCGCGGCAGACAAACAAATTTACCAAAGATCACAGAATATGTTGGCCCTGTGGTGAAGGTGGGTTTCCGCGGTTGCTTTTATAATCGAGGCCGTGCTGGTTTCTGACTTCGACTTTGAACTTCCCGACGAGCTGATTGCTCAGGAACCGCTCGCCGCCCGCGACGCTTCCCGCATGTTATGTGTAGACCGCGGTTCTGGACAGTGGTCTGACAGCCTGTTTCGCGACCTTCCTGAACGATTACGCTCCGGCGATTTATTGGTATTCAACAATACTCGTGTTTTTCCTGCCCGGCTTTATGGCCGCCGCGAAGGCGCGCACGCGCAGCCGGTCAGCCCTCATAATGCCGCGGCCAGGGATTTTCTGCACGGGCGAATCGAAGTTCTTTTAACACGCCAGCTCTCAACCGAGCCGAACGATTGGGAATGCCTGGTGCGCCCTGGACGCAAGATTGGCGTTGGGGAGCGGCTATTCTTTGGTGAGCATGATGCCGGCGGGCCTGATTCCAGCAAGTACGCTGAGTTGCAAGCCGAAGTAATGGCCCGCGGTGAGTTCGGCGAGCGCCGCATCCGCTTTCAGCCGGTCGAGAATTTCTTCTCGATTCTTGATCGCATTGGCCATGTTCCGCTGCCTCCTTACATCGCGCGGGAAGACTCTTCACGCGACCGCGAACGCTATCAAACAATCTATGCCGAGCCGCGTGGTTCGGTTGCGGCTCCGACTGCCGGACTTCATTTCACCGCCGATGTCCTCGATCGCATCCACGAACGCGGCGTTGAATCGACTGAAATCACGCTGCACGTGGGGTTGGGAACATTCCAGCCCATTCGGGTGGAGAGAGTGGAAGACCACAAGATTCACTCTGAGGCTTATTCCATTTCTTCGGATGCGGCCTGCGGCGATCACTCGGGCTGTGCATGACAAGCGCCGCATCATTGCCATTGGCACCACTACGGTGCGAACTCTCGAATACGCGGTGCGCGCCAGGCCAGGCTCGATCCTTCCCGGGTCCGGCACGGCGGATATATTTATTTACCCTGGATTCGAATTCAAGGTGGTCCGTGCAATGCTGACAAATTTTCATTTGCCGCAATCGTCTTTGCTGATGTTGGTCAGCGCATTTGGCGGGAAAGAAAATATTCTGCGCGCCTACGAACATGCCGTCGGGGAAAAGTATCGTTTTTATTCCTATGGAGATTGCATGTTCATCGAGTAAGCGGTCGAGTGACCATCCGTTTATACTTTTGGGAGAATCCATGGCTACCGCGACGAAGCAAATTCCAATTCATGATTTCGTAACCGCTCTGCGCAAATTTCCTGAAGCAGCGTTTGGGCCCACGGAGCAAATCCGCAAATTTCTGGAGGAGAATCCGCTCAACCCAGAATCTCTGACGCCCTACCTCACGTGGGATCGCCAACACTACACCCGAAATTTGATCGATAAGAACGCGCTTTACGAGTTGATCGCGGTTTGCTGGGAGATTGGCCAGGCCAGTTCCATTCACAATCACCGCGACCAGAACTGCTGGATGGCCGTCCCGAGCGGACGTTTGCTGGTGGAGAATTATCATGTGGTTCACCAGGACATTGCCGCGGGCAAGTCTGCCATCAAGTCCACCGAAATCGTGGAGATGAATGCGCAGCACCCTTGCGCGGTCGACCCACTTGAACCCGTACACCGGGTTTTCAATCCGCGCGAATTTAATCAGCGCGCCGTGAGCTTGCATGTGTATTCGCGTCCCTTCGATACTTGCGTGGTGTACTCGGCGGAGCAGGGAACGTGTGGAGAGATTCAGTTGCACTACACGACGGAATATGGAAAGACGGTTCGAGGATGAATCGACAGAGCCGCGGCCGATTCATGCTTCTAATCGTTGTGGCTGCGATCGCCTTTTTCGTCACCGCTTGCCAGAAGAAGAAGCCGCCTGTCGAAGAGACTGTTCTGCCCATGGATCGCGTGACTACTTCGCCCTCGGGTTCAAAAACGATTTTGCACAAAACCTTTTCAGTCACTACCTCGGCGAGTTTTCCCTTCGAGATTCCTGCCCACGCCGCCACGCCGCACCTTCATGGAAACTACAAATCTTTTGTAAAGCAGATCTCTGCCGATGCCGGCGACGATAGCGCGAATGTCGATTTCCTTATTTTGAAGGAAGATCAGTACGTCGATTTCGCGCACGGGCACGCCGGTGAAGCTCTTTTCTCCGCGGATACGTCGCACGATCAAGACGTGGACTTCAGCCTTCCCGCTTCGCAGGATCAGCCTCAAAAGTACTACCTGGTTTTCCGCAATAGCCCCGGCGGAGCGGCCAGGAAAATTGTGCAAGCTGAATTTACTGTCGACTTTTAGCGGGTATCGATGCTGCTAAACTAAGAGCTTGCCTGTTCGTAAACAATCTTTGGAAGGCCCTGCGGCATCTTCCGCGCTCAAGCCGAGCCAACAAAAAGAGCGTGTGTTCCTGATCGACACGATGTCGTTCATCTTCCGCGCCTATCACGCCATGGCACGGCAGCGCTCCATGTCCACCAAGAGCGGACTCCCGACCGCCGCGGTGTACGTTTTCGTGAACATGCTGCGCAAACTGCGCGAAGATTTTTCCCCCGCCTACCTCGCTGCTGTCTTCGACGTTGCCGCCAAGACTTTTCGCGACACGCAGGCGGAGGCCATCACCAGCGTTCGCAAATTCGACATCAAGACACAAACCTTTACCGAGATTGAATACAAAGGTTACAAGGCCAACCGCGCCGCAATGCCAGAAGATCTGGCGCAGCAGATTCCTTACATTCGCCGCGCGCTTGAAGCCTACCGTATTCCGATCCTCGAACTCGCGGGCTTCGAGGCCGACGATGTCATCGGTACACTGGCCCGCAAAGCCGCAGCCGCGTCATATTGCGTCTATGTCGTCTCCAGTGACAAGGACATGATGCAACTGGTCAATGACGACGTTCAGATTCTGAATCCTCCGAAAGATAATCTGATCTGCGATGCGGCCAAAGTGGAAGAAATTCTTGGTGTGCCGCCGGAGCGAGTGATCGATGTGATGGCACTGCGCGGCGATACCATCGACAATATTCCCGGAGCGCCGGGCATCGGCGATAAAGGCTCGGTCGAAATTATCAGGCGATTCGGCAGTCTTGAAGCGGCGCTCGACCGTGCCAGCGAAGTGGAAAAGAAAACCTATCGTGAATCGCTGCTGAATAATCGCGACATCATCTTATTCAGCAAAAGCATGGCGACCATCGATACCAACGTTCCGGTGGAATTCAATGTCGAAGCCATGCGTGCCGGCGAGCCGGATCTCGTTTCACTGCGCCAACTTTTTACTGAACTGGAATTTACTTCGCTGTTGAAGGAATTGCTTCCAGAAGTTCAGATCGCGGAAACGCACTACACAGAAGCCCAATCCGCCGCGGACGTAGAAAATGTTCTTGCTTCTACCGCGCCGGAGGGTTCGATTGCCGTAGCGGTTGAACTGGATCAGGCGGAATCGCTGCCAACCGCTGATGAAGAAGTCGTCGAAGAAGAACCGCAGGATGCGATGCTTCCTTTGACAGCTGGTTCAGCGGAGGTGTCGCAGGCGCCCGAAGCCGCTGCACGCCGCATCGCCATCTCCGGCGCCGCGGGTTCAGCTGCCATCGTCAAGCTGGATTCCGGCGGCGCTGCCGTGAAACTTCGAGCGATCCTGGCCAACGCGAATACGCCTAAAACAATCCACGATTACAAGAGTGCCATCCACGCACTCGACTCGCTGGGCATCCGTGTGCAGGGGGTGCAGCACGATTCGATGCTGTATTCCTATCTGCTTGATCCGACCTATTCGTCGCATCGACTGGCGGATGTTGCTCTGCGCCGATTCAACCTTAAGCTCGGCGGCGATCTTGCGGAGGCGGCAGATATCGCGGGCAGGCTTGCGTCTGCTTTTCGCGAAGAAATAAAGCAGGCGGGACTTACAAAGCTCTACGAGGAAATCGATCTGCCGCTGGTTCCCGTGCTGGCCCGCATGGAGCAGGCAGGAGTAAAGATCGACACGGCCGCACTGGCGCATATGTCGACCGAGCTCGAGCGCGAGATCGGAATCAAGGCAAAAGAAATTCAGCAGCTCGCTGGCACCGAATTTAATATCGGCTCCCCGCGCCAGCTCGGCGACGTTTTGTTCAACAAGCTGAATCTGCCGAAGCCGGTGAAGTATGGCAAGGGCCGCACTATCTCGACTGCGGTCGACGTTCTGGAAACCCTCGCCGAGGATTACCCCATCGCGCGCATGGTGCTCGATTACCGCCAGCTTACCAAGCTGAAGTCGACGTATGTCGACACGCTGCCGGCATTGATTAATCGCTCCAGCGGACGTCTGCACACGACTTTCGGGCAGACTGGAACCGCGACGGGACGGCTATCATCGGCGAATCCGAATCTGCAAAATATTCCCATCCGCACCGAACTCGGACGCGGCATTCGCGCCGCTTTTATCGCCGAGCCTGGACATGTTCTGCTTACCGCCGATTACTCGCAGATCGAACTTCGCTTGCTCGCGCATTTTTCGCGCGATCCGTTGCTGGTCGAGGCCTACAGGCGTGGTGATGATATTCACACTCTGACCGCTTCTCAGGTGTTTGGAGTACCGCCGCTGATGGTCACTGCAGATCACCGGCGTCAGGCCAAAGTTGTGAATTTCGGAATTGTCTACGGCCTCTCGCCTTTCGGCTTGTCGCAAAATCTCGGCATCGAGCCCTCCGAAGCGAAGCAATTTATCGCGGCTTACTTCGAGAAGTACAGCGGCGTCAGGAAATTCATCGACAAAACTCTGGAAGAGGCTCGCCGGGATTTGAACGTAAAAACTCTCTTCGGCCGCGTGCGGCCCATCCCTGACATCAACAGCAAAAACTCGAACCAGCGCGGGTTTGCCGAACGCACCGCCGTGAATACTCCACTACAAGGGACAGCAGCCGATTTGATCAAGGTAGCGATGATCCGCATCGACGCTGCGCTGCGCGAACGGAAGATGAAATCGCGAATGACTCTGCAAGTTCACGACGAACTGGTTTTCGAAGTTCCGGAGAAAGAAGTGGACACGATGCAATCGCTGGTGCGCGAGCATATGGAAAAAGTCCACGCGCTGGCCGTGCCGTTGTTGGTGGAAATGGGCGTAGGCCCTAATTGGAGAGACCTTGAATAGCCTGTGTGGGTCCGACACTCCTGTCCGACAACTGTCGGTGACGCGTCAGTGCGTCGCAGAGCTTATCGAACCTCTTAGCCCCTAGCGATCCATCCAAGAATCCCGGCGCCCAAAATCAACCACGCAGAATTTAGCTTGAACCGAAATATTAAAATCAAGCTGATGGCGAGGATCGAAATCGTAAGCCAATCCGTAACAGAAGCTTTTCCCAGCTCCCAGGCGACAACCGCAATCAGAGCCAGCGATCCAACGACGATACCATCCAGGACGGCGCCAGCTGTTGGCGAACGGCGAATCTTTGGGATCAGAGGTCCGCTGACGGCGACGAACACAAATCCCGGGAGAAAAATTCCTAGAGTAGAAAGGAATGCTCCCGGTACTCCGCCCACCAGATAGCCAATAAAAGTTGCCGTTGTGAACACGGGACCCGGCGTGAATTGCCCCACGGCAACCGAATCGATCAGCTGTTTTTCCGTCAGCCAGTGCAGATGATCGACAAACTCCGCGCGCAGGAATGCCAGCAAAACATAGCCGCTGCCGAAGACGAGTGAGCCAATCTTCAGGAAAGAAAGAAACAAACGCCCGAGGCGGACCGGTGCGGCGGCACTAATCGCAACTGCGGTTAGACCTACGGACGAGAAAAGTCTTGATAACGTAATCCCACAGAGCGCGACTGGATTACCGCGGCTTTTCTGACACCAGCGCACGATGCCAGAACTGGCGCCTGCGAATACCAGGACGAGCAGCGGGCTCGCGCCCACAAAATTCAGCACAGCCGAAGCAACGCCAATCACCGCCAAGATTCGCGTTTTTGCAGCCGTTTTGCCCAGGTTCCACAGCGCCTGGATGACGATTGCGATGACGGCAGGCTTGATCGCGCGGAGTATTCCCGCTACCTGGGGCAGCGAGCCGAAATGCACATATGCGGCGGCGATGAACGACACCAGCACTGCGGCCGGAATGATAAAACAGGAGCCGGCGACGATCAGGCCAAGCCATCCGCGCAGCGAACGCCCAATGAAGATGCCGACTTCGGTGGAGCTAGGCCCCGGAATCACACTGGCCGCAGCCACACGATCAAGAAAATCTTCTTCAGTAATCCAGCGGCGCTTGCGAACGAATTCGTCTTCCATCATCGCGATGTGCGCCGCAGGGCCGCCAAACGCGATCGTACCCAGCTTCAGAAAAACGAATGCCAACTCGGATAGTGAAACTGAATGTTTGACGGGGGAGTCGCTCAAGTGTCTTATCTCGATGGGACGGGCGCATCCAGCGTTTTCACACTCCGAGCGCCTTTTGAATCTCTCCCGCAATTCCGGCCGTTAGCGCGCGCATCTTCTCTTCCGACTCCGCTTCCACCATCACGCGGGCCAACGCCTCCGTGCCTGAATACCTCACTACTACGCGTCCGTTTCCATTCAGTTCGCGCTCGGCAGCTTCGATGGAGCGTTGCACCTCAGGCACCTGGGCGAACGGAATCTTTTCCCGCACGCGGACATTCTGAATCTTCTGTGGAAACACTTTCAGATCGCTGACCAGATCTGCCAGCGACCGGCCGCTGCGCACGATCACATCCATCACGCGCAGCGCGGTCAGCAGACCGTCACCGGTAGTCGCATCGCCATCGCGGAAAATAATGTGCCCGGACTGTTCCCCACCCAGAGTCGCGCCGGTCTTCAGCATTTCTTCGAGAACATATTTGTCTCCCACGTTCGCCCGCAACATGTGAATACCGGCTTTCTTCAGCGCGATTTCTACTCCCATGTTCGACATCGTAGTTGCGACCACAATGTTCCCCGATAACTTTCCATGAGCCTTCAAATCGCGCGCCGTGAGCAGCAGTACGCCGTCGCCATTTACGACACGGCCCTGGGCATCGCAAAAAAGGGCGCGGTCGGCATCGCCGTCGAAGGTGACGCCGAGATCGAACTTGCCACCTGATTCCGCGACGGTCTTGCCCAAAGTCTCGGGATGCAGTGCCCCGCAGCCTTCATTGATGTTTTTTCCATCCGGTGTCACGTGAGTGAAGGTTGCCTGGACGCGCAAGCTGCGAAACAATTCCGGAGCCTCGGCCGTGGCCGCGCCATTGGCGCAGTCCACCAGCACGCGCAAGCCGCTGAGATCTGACGACACACTTCCTGCCAGAGACTCGATGTAGGCCTTTCGGAGCGCTGCTTCGCCGGGCAGAGATGGTCCGGCAATTCGCAACGCCGTATCGTCCGCTACGCCCGGTTTTCCCAGCAGCGCGAAAATTTCCTTTTCAATCGCCAGTTCGCGCGCATCCGTCAGCTTGAATCCGTCTCCGGAAAAAACCTTGATTCCATTGTCGGTCCAGGGATTGTGCGACGCGGAAATCACCACTCCCGCCGCAAAACCGCGCGACCGCGACAGATACGCCACTCCGGGTGTTGTAATCACACCGGCGCTGTGTACGATCACGCCCACGGCCGCCATTCCCGCCGCCACGCGGTCGGCAATCCAGGCGCTCGACTCGCGCGTATCCTGGCCGATCAATGCCTGGGCCTTTCCTGCGGTGCGAATCAGATCGTGTCCCAGGGCGCGGCCGATCAAGTATGTGCTTTCCATGGTGAGGGGAAACTCGCCGGCCACGCCGCGTATGCCGTCAGTGCCAAACAACTGTCTTGTCTGAGAGTCCATAAATTTTGCGGGTGCAATCAGTCGAATCGCGAATTTGAAATCGATCGAGGATGATGCGCAATTACAAAACTAGCAGCTCAATGCCCGCCACCTGCGGACTTTGTCTTTCCCATGATCACGGTCACTCGCACCGGCGCGGGTTGGACCACTTGCACCAGCGGATCCGCAACGTACACGTTGGTTACGAATGTCGCCTCGGTGCGAGTTCCGGAAGCATCCACGGGATCGGTGGTGGCCGCATCCATCATCTCCACGTGCTGCTTGGGTCCGGTGATGGTGACTCGCTCCGGATCGACCAGCACTTTGGCAATCTCCTCTCCTTCGACGAAATTGCCAGTCACGCGCGCATGAATCTCGACCTCGCGCGTGAGGCGAGTATCAAAGCTGAGATGGACCTGGCCGGGGACGACTTGCACCACATGCAAGTCGCGCTGGTGCCGAATCTGCTGTGCGGTTAAATCGAAGGTGCGCTCGCCGGGCTTCGCGTCAGCCAATTCCAGTTCGGCATGGATGTCGGTAGAGCGCAACTCACGGATCATGCGTTCGGGGCCGCGCACCCGGATTTGCGCCTCGGGAATGGTTACCGAGCTGATTTCCAGATGCGGCGGTACGTGGCGAAACTCAATGGGCACCCGCACGGCGACTTCTGCCGGCTCCTGATCGGGTGCAACCGCCAGCCACAATCCTGTCGCGATCAGCAGAGATAAAACTTTCAGCCAAAAATTATGTAGCACCCAGCGCTTGAAAAACTTTGTCACAGCGGGCGCTCCATTTCCGAATCTGAATCGCCATCGGCGCCGATTTGAGCGCCCGCCCGCAAAGCTGCGTCCGATTCCTCGTTCTGCACTACCACCGTAGGCAGCGCTACGGGCGCCATGTAGCGGCGCAATTCATTGCTCAGGCGCTCGCGCAATTGTTCCGCCGTGAGATCCCGATCGATCTTTCCTCCTACAGCCATACTGATGGCGCCCGTTTCTTCGGAGACAATTACGGCAATCGCATCCGTCTCTTCGGTGATTCCAATACCCGCCCGGTGGCGGGTTCCCATCTGAGTGGAGAGAACGGGATTCATCGACAGCGGCAAAAAACAGGCAGCCGCGGCCAGGCGGTCTTTCTGGATGATTACTGCGCCATCGTGCAGAGGCGCGCTGGGGCGGAAAATCGTCGCCAGAAGATCGTACGACAGCTTCGCATCCATCGCGACGCCACTCTCGATGTAGGTGCGTAATCCAATCTCGCGCTCAATCACGATCAGCGCGCCGGTTTGATGCTGCGAAAATAAATTCGCCGCCAGCACGATGTCGTCGTAGGAGTCGCCTTCTACCGCGGCCGCGCGCAGGAAACTCACTCGCCTGCCTACGTCGGACAAGACGTGCCGTATCTCTGACTGAAAAACCACGATCAATGCGAATACGATGTAGGGCAGCAAGTGGCTGACCAGCCAGTTTAACGTGACCAACTCGCCGATCCGCGCCAGGTAGAACGCCACGGCGACTGCCGCCAATCCGGCCAGCATGGGCGCGGCGCGGGTTCCCCGGATCATCACCAGCACTTCGTAGATGATCAGCGCCACCAGCAGAATGTCGAGTACAGCAAACGACACTCTCGACCATGGCGCCATCAGTTGCGTCACCGGATCTCCTTGTCGGCGAGTTTCTAAACTTCGGAACCCTACATTCTAATGCAGTCGCGAACCGGCTCGATAATTTCGAAGGTTTTGGCGCGCTTAGAGTTTTGCTGCTTTAGAGTTTTATTGCTTTTCTGAGTTGCCACTATTCGCATTGGTGGCGGTCACCGCAGCCCGAATCTCGCCCCGCGCCAGGCGTGCGCGTACGTTGTCGCCGGGGTTCAGCTGCGCCGCGTCCTTCACCAGATTTCCGGCAGCGTCAAAGATCAAAGCATATCCACGCTGCAGAACGGCTAAAGGAGAAAGCGTCTCCAGCGCCCTGCCCATGCGCTCAAGGCGAACCTTACTGCTGCAGGAGCTGGTTTCGCATGGCAGAAGCCATTGCGGAAGTTACAGCGTCAAGCTCGGCTCGAATGCCCGCCAGCACGCGGCGTAAATCGTAATGGCGCACAGTAGCCGATACGGTTTCCCAGCGCCGGCGCAATTGCTCGAGGGTTTGGCGCTCGCCGCGCTCCAGGCGATAAGTAAGGTCGTCCAGTTTTTGCTGGCGCTGCCGGATCAAATCCATCATGCGGGCAAATGCGCCGTGCTGCGCCCGCTCGATCAGGGCATGGCGGGCTTCCAGCAGACGGCGCTCCATGGCGCGCACCAAACGCTCGCGAACCGCTTCCGTCTGGTTTTCAATATCGACGCGGGAACGAATTACCAGCTCGGCTGCGGCGGAAGGTGTAGGAGCGCGCAGATCGGCCACAAAATCCACGATGGTGAAATCAGTTTCGTGCCCGACGGCTGAAATTACGGGAATCTGTGATGCGGCAATCGCTCGCGCCAGCTTCTCATCGTTGAACGCTGCCAAATCTTCAGCCGACCCTCCACCGCGGGCCACAATGATTACTTCTACGCTTCGGCTCCGGTTGAAATACCGGATGCCAGCCGCCACCTCTGCCGCTGCCGTGTCTCCCTGCACTTGCGCCGGGTAGATCACCGCGTTCGCGGTATGATGCCGTCTCTGCAGAATGTTCAGAATGTCGCGCAGGGCCGCCGCTTGTGGCGAGGTTACGATTCCGATTCGTGCGGGCAGGGTGGGAATCGCCTTCTTTTTCTCTGCCGCGAATAAGCCTTCCGCTTCCAGCTTCGCTTTGAGCTGTTCAAAAGCAACCTGCAAACCGCCGGCGCCCTTGGGCTCGATATACTCGGCGGCGATTTGCAACTCGCCGCGATCGTCATAAATGGTGACTCGGCCCCGCACCACCACCTGCATTCCATCCGCAGGGCGAAAGCGCAGCAGCCGCGCCGCCGAGCGAAACATCACCACGCGGATCTGCGCGTTCCCATCTTTGAGCGTGAAATAGAGATGGCCGGAATCCGGCGCGCGAAAATTGGAGATCTCGCCCTCGACCCAGGCATCGGAATACTCCCGCTCGACATGGGTGCGGACAGCCGCGACCAGCGCACGCACCGTCCAGACGCGGCGCTCCGGCGGCTGGAATCTGAAATCCGAGTTGATCCGTTGCCGACATGCGTCGATTGCAGTTTAGCCTTGCCAGCCTCCGTTTCCAAACGCACGGGAGTAGCTCCTTTCCCGTGGCGGAAAAGGAGCCAGGTAATCTTCCCGGCAAACTCTGTTATGGAATTTATGCGCTTAGGGAATCGATTCCCTACTCGACCCGGAACTAGTCGTCGATCCAGCAGTTGGCATCGAACTCGCCGTACTGCTCGCAGGCGGGGACTTCTTCCCGGCATCTGCTTTGTCAGAGAGCAATCCGAACACGCCCACTCCCGTGGTTGTTCCCACATAGACTTTGCCGTTCGCAATCATCGGAGTGATGAATTTGTTGCCTGCGCCGAAATTATCGCGTCCACCTGCGGCCTGATTGCTGTTGTAAAGTTCGACCAGCGTCGTCGCATTGTAGGCATATAAAACCGCGGGATTCGTGTTCGCGACCGCCCATACGATTGGGTTGGAACCCTTGTTGCAAGAAATGCTTGGGGTAGCTCCAGGATAGGGGAAGGTATTGGTCGTCTTCGCCACAGCGGCGGACGCGAGTTTGGCTTGCTTAAATTGAAATTCGAGAATGGGCTGGCTTACCGGTCCAAAATAAAGCCGGCCGCTCCAGAAGGCTGGCATTGACCAGATGCCCCCGGGCAGCACGCCTGAGAGTTCCTGATAAATATTGTTGCTGCCCGCATTGAATTTGCCCATCGAGTTGCGATTCACGACGTAGAGGTTCGTATCCTTTCCGGCACCCACCGCCAGATCCCAGGTGGCGCCTGCGGAATCTTTCATGACCGGCAACAGCAAAGCGCCGCCTGAACCCAGATCGGTATCGCTATCGCTTTCGCTTACGCCGTTATCCATTTCGAAATAGTCGGCGACCGCGAGACCACTTTTCGTAGAGAGTCTGATAAAGGCATTGCCGTAGTCGCCGCTGCTGGGAAAGCCGCTGGAATTCAAAGTGGTGTCGAAGGTACCGTTGGCATCCAGAAAGAAAATGTTGCTGGAGTCATCCGCAGTCAGTCCCGAACCTGAGCCCCAAATCGCGCCTTCATTGCCGTTCGGCGTGACATTCAGCACGGTGGTCTGCGCCAAAGTGGTTGCGTTGTAGCCCATGATCCATCCGGTATAGGGACGGATATCGCAATGCGAGGCCCAGGCTAAATAAATCGTGTTGCCGACTTGAAGCAGGCCGGCGCGTTCTTCATATTGCGCGGGATCGAAGACCACGTATCCGCCAGAGCTGTTATCGCCGTCTCCCGGATACTTGGCTGCGATATCGACGGGACCTTTATACAGTTCATTCCCAGTCGTGGCGTCGAGCGCGTGCAGCCGCTGATGGTAGTTTCCGGAGGAATCTTTTGACATGGCTACCGTATAAATCACTCCGTTTGATCCGGTGGGCCGCCTGATCACCGGCGTTGACGTAATCCCGATCTGCGGCGTGACCTGGCCGCAGCCGCGGTCATCCGACGGAGTTTCGCCAGATTTGAGAGTTGTGACATGCCAGATCACCGAGCCGGTATCGGCATCGAAGGCGTAGACGGAATCGTTCTCCGTGACAACAATAAGGAGATTGTGAGTGCCACTGCCCGGGATAGGTACAGCCGAAAGGTACAGCGGCTCACCATCGACACGGCCATCGGCCGCCAGGGTAAACAACTTTCCGAACGAGGTGGAATTTACATTGCTGAGAGTCAGCGTCGCTTCGGATGGATTAAGCCCAGTGCGCGAGTT
The DNA here is from genome assembly GCA_963817305.1 of uncultured Acidobacteriaceae bacterium. Taxonomy (GTDB): domain Bacteria; phylum Acidobacteriota; class Terriglobia; order Terriglobales; family Acidobacteriaceae; genus Sulfotelmatobacter. The sequence continues at coordinate 1,063,304 of CAWFOD010000004.1, forward strand.
ATTGTTGTGATAGGTGAGAACGTTCTGAGAGAACGCGCTGGGCGCTCCAGCGCTAAAAAGGAATAGGGTGAACACGGCGGGAATAATGAGAAGAGACAACGAGACTCTGCGAAGCATCAGGACGAACCTCCTCGGAAATGTTGACCTCTGGACGGAGCAGCGCAGAGACAGAGACGGAGACAAAGACCGATACAAATGCCTACGTTAGTTGCGAAATCCAGTGCGAAAGGTGACGAGAAAAGCGAGCACCTTACATCTTTAGACATCTTCAGTAGTAGACCTGCATCCGATAATTATTGCAAAGGCGCGGCCTTCCGGAAACACTGGATAGTACGTGTAGATAGCATCCGAAAGAAGCGTAGATAGGCCTATGGCCGAACTCGGTAAAGTACTGGTGCTTCTTGGTGTAGTCCTCGTGGCTGCGGGCCTGACGTTCATGCTACTGGGGCGGACGCATCTTCCCATCGGGCGGCTGCCTGGGGATTTTCTTTTTCGCGGCAAGAACACCACGGTATATTTTCCCCTGGCCACCTCGATTGTGCTGAGTGTATTGGTTTCGCTGGTGCTTTATCTGATCCGGTATTTTCGCCGATAAGGCCCAACGATAAGACGAAGAAAAGTAGCGCTCGGGCTCACGCAGGGGTACAATCCCCGGCATGAAATGCCTGATGCTGGTCTGCGCGCTGCTTGCCGCGCAAGCGGCCGCTCCTGAGGTAGAAATTACTGCCGAATCTCATCACCACCTCAGCTTAGAAAATCAATCGGTTCGCGTTTTCGACGTCGAAGTCCCAGCCCATGCAGACACGCTGATGCACTGGCATCGCCACGATTACGTTGCCGTAAACCTGGGCGATGCGCAGATTATCAACGCCGTCAAAGACAAGGCTCCGGTGACGGTGAAGCTGGTAGACGGCCAAACCGGTTTCGCTTCCGCCACCTTCGCGCACATCGCGCGAAATACTTCCGATCAGCCCTTTCGCAACGTCACCATTGAAATTCTGCAGGACGAATCTCTCCGCCATTCCACCGCTCATTGGGACGAAGACCGCGGCCTGAAGGTGCTGCAAGGTGGCACCGAACAGATTCTTTTCGTCAAAGACGGCATTCGCGTTTCGGAGTTCGAACTGCAGCCTGGCGGAGTCGTGCCCATGCATCACCACACAGGACCGCATCTTCTGGTTGCTGTCTCTGATCTCGATATCCGCAGCGATGTGGAAGGCCAGGGCCCCATGCCGGGACACTTCAAGTCTGGCGAATCAAAGTGGCTGCCCGGCAATTACTCACACACGATCACAAATACAGGATCGAAAGCCGCCAAGTTTGTGACGTTGGAGTTCCCGTAGAGCTGGCGCATGCACGTTGCCCGCATCGCTGAATTGCTGCAGCCGTTCCTTTCGCGACTACCAAATGCTTGTCATTCCGAACGGGACCGAGGGTCCGGTGAGGAACCTGCTTCGCTCTCGGCAACGCAACTCAATCATATATCGATATACATCAATATACTGATGCGCTGGAATGCTCGCATTAATCTGACTGCAATTCGCGACGAGGAAGACATTGTTACCCGCCACTTCGGCGAATCGCTTTTCGCCGCACGCTGTCTTTTTCCGGAAGGGTACGCCGTGCCCGAGGCGGGCGCGGGTCGTGTCCGGGTCGCAGACTTGGGATCCGGTGCTGGGTTCCCCGGAATTCCGATAAAGCTCTGGGCGCCCAACGTTAAACTCACGCTCATTGAATCGAACCACAAGAAGGCCACATTCCTGCGCGAAGTGTGCCGCACTATTACATTGACGGACGTCGATATACAGAATGTTCGTGCCGAAGAGGTTGTCCAGACTTATGACCTTGTCACCCTTCGCGCAGTCGAGAAGTTTGCGGAGGCACTTCGGGTTGCGGCGGGACTCATGAATCCGGAAGGCCGGCTGGGGCTGCTGATTGGCTCTTCGCAGGCCGAGTCAGCCCGATCGACTCTGCCGACCATGGCATGGAAGTCGCCAGTTCCCGTACCGCTATCGCAGTCCCGCATTCTCTTACTGGGAGCGAATGAATCTAGATCGTAAACGGTGGTATCCAAGGCCTAAATTAAGGCCGCAAAACTGGCTAATTGATCGATGAATCTATCGGCAATGCTGGCTAAGTGGGAAAAAACTTTTATGGTCCATCTCTCGCCGGACTTGAAGCTGAACATGAATGTTCCGGTAGGAACATAACACAACTCATTTTCCCCCAGATGTTCCCACCGGAACATCCATAATATCTTTGATAGTCTTTCAGCCACGGCAATCCCCCACGCAGTGACCGTGACGAATTGTTCCTGCTGGAACATTGAACGAGTTTTGCACTGAATTCTTCATTCTGCACACACTTCGACATTGCATTCGAAATATAAACCGCATTATGCTGCGGTAGCTCTAGCTTCCTCCAAAACTTATGGGACGCATTATCGCGGTTGCCAATCAGAAGGGCGGCGTGGGCAAGACTACGACTGCCATCAACCTGGCCGCATCCTTTGCCGCTGCTGAGGTGAATACTCTGCTCATTGATTGCGATCCGCAGTCGAATGCCTCGAGCGCCTTTGGGCTGGCTAAGGATCCGGAACGCCTTTCCAGCTATCACCTGCTTATGGGCGATGCCTCGTGCGAGGAGGCGCTCGCCGCCACAGAGCTCGAGCAGCTTTGGATTATTCCGTCGCACAAGAACTTGATCGGCGCCAATATTGAGTTGGTAGAAGCCGAGCGCCGGGAATACCGGCTGAAGGATGCCATTGCTCCGCTGCGCGACCGGTTTCACTATATTGTGCTCGATTGTCCTCCGGCGCTCGACCTGTTGACTTTGAACGCGCTGGTGGCTGCCGATTCGGTGTTGATTCCGATGCAGGCGGAATACTTTGCGCTCGAGGGCATCAGCGAGTTGCTCGATACTGTGGAAAGAATCCGGGCGGAGCTGAATCCACAACTTGAGATCGAAGGCGTGGTCCTGACCATGCTTGGACGAACGAACCAACCTGGCGCAGCAGGTCATTGCTGAACTGAAAAAGTTTTTTGGCGAAAAGCTGTGCGCTACGACCGTACCGCGAAACATTCGCCTGGCGGAGGCTCCGAGCCATGGGAAGCCGGCGCTGGTTTACGATCCGCGGTCGAAGGGGGCGGAGAGTTATATCCGACTGGCGAAGGAGTTGCTGGGACGGCACCTGGCGGCAGTGGAGACTGCAGACGCCGCAAAGAGTGCATAACTTATATTGATGTCCATCGATATACTACATTGACCTACATCGATATACAAAAAGAGCTTTAAACACAGGGGACACAGAGGCTCACGGGGAAGGAAGCTTATGAGTGCGACGCTGGCGGAAAAGAAAGACGAGAAGGTAGTAGAGAAGCGGAAGGCGCTGGGACGGGGGCTGGCGTCTTTGTTGCCGGGACCGAGACCGGTGACGGCTCCTGCGCCTCGAGTGCCGAGCCCGGCTTCGGTTCAGGAGGCTGGCCCCACTGAAGTAGAACCTACCGCTTCGACACAGATCGCGACGCGGACGGCTCAGTCCACGCCGCACGAGCCCGAGGCAATTTCGATTCCGGCGCAGCCCGCGTCAAATCAGCTCGCGTCAAGCCAGCACACGGTGGCCATGCTGGACCTGGACCTGATTGAGAAGAATCCTTACCAGACGCGGTATGTGTTTGACGAAGAGATGTTAGGGGAATTGGCGGATTCGATCCGCGAAAACGGTGTGGTGCAGCCAGTGGTCGTGCGTCCGGCGGAAGAAGCTGGGCGCTATGTTCTGGTGCTCGGCGAGCGGCGCTTGCGCGCGTCGAAGATGGCGGGGAAGCAAACGATTCCGGCGCTGGTGCGCCGACTTTCGCCGCAGCAGGCGGCCGAGATGACGGTGCTCGAGAATGTGCAGCGCGAGGATTTGAATCCGATCGAGCAGGCGGAAGCGTTTCGCGTGCTCAGCAAAGAGTTTCACCTGACCCAGGCGCAGATTGCGGAGCGCATCGGCGTGTCGCGGGAGACCGTGGCGAATTACATGCGGCTGCTGCGGCTACCGCAGGAGGTGATGGGATACCTGGTATCGGGCCGGCTGAGTTTCAGCGATTGCCGCGAGCTGCTGGCGTTGCAGAATGAAGAGCACATCCTGCAGGTTGCGCAGGAGGTAGTGACCAAGCATTTGAAGTGGGATGAAATCGAAGACCGCGTGGCGCGGCTGAACGGATTTATTCCGGGCCAGCCAGGATCGGGTGAATCGCAGAAACAGGCGAGAGGAGCGCGGTGGATGGATCCGAATGTGCGCGCCGCGCAAACCGAGATGGAGCGAACTCTGGGGATGCGGGTGCGGATTAAAGATCGCAATGGCAAGGGCAAAATTGTAATCGAGTACGCGACGGTGGATGATTATGAGCGCGTGGTGGAGATGTTGCGGGGAAAGTAGTTAAAACAAATTTGTAGGTAAAACAAATGCGACGAGCAGGGCGGCCAGTCGGGCCGCCTTTTTACTGCATCTTAAGGGGAAGCTTACTGGTAATAGTGGAATGTGCGACTCGAAATTGTCTTCAATATCCACGCCTAACCCTAGGCTTACGGCTCTTGGAATGGCCATGAGTGGGATGCCAGCTCAAGGTTAACTAACTTGGTGCGTCCGTTTTCGACTGAAGATATCGTTTTTGCGAAAAATTGAATGGCCTTCACTCCGTGGACGCGGGAAGCGATATGGTAAACAGTGGGAGCGGCGTTGAACATTAAGCCGCACTGCTCCCCTATGACGCGGTTTTGTTTGAAGAAAGTGGGACAGCCTTGACCGAATCAGCGACAATTCTGGCTGCAGTCGCGGCGCAACTGATGAACGGAGACCAGGTATCGGTCGGAGATCAGAAAATTCCCGTGAGGCGCGTGGGTCAAGCACGCCTGCGGATGGCGCAATTTCGGATGAACGGACGACTGCTGGAAGCGATTGAGCAGAATCCGGAGAAGCCAAGCCGGTGGGGAAAGCTGGCGCGGGAAAAGCATCAGGTGGTGCAGTTTCTGGATCCGGAGACACACAAGTATGTGGCGGTGTCGGTGGACGGGAAAGTCCAGGAGTACGGGCCGAAAACCTGATAGGGAAAGGGAGTCCTTCTGCCCGAGATGCCGTCGGGCGCCACAGGGCCGGGTTAACAACCCGGCCCTCGACGATTCATAATCCACACAAACTTTGTCAGACCGCTAACGCCCTAGTGACGGCCGAGGCCGCGCGCCAGCGTTTTTACCATGGTGCCGTTGGTGTCGTCGTCTTTGAAGGCCCAGATAAAAGCCCCGCCAAGACCTCCGGGGACGCGGACATCGACGTAGAGCGCCTTTGCCCAGGCAATCGAAGGATCGTCATACGTCCAGAAAGTCAGGGTCGCGGGATCATACGCCCATTGCGCAACTCTTCGCGGATCGTAGTGGTGCTCGAATCCAGTCAGACTTGCCAGCGTAAGGTAGGTGGCAACTCCGTTGGTCTCCAGAGTATCGCCGGCGGGGGATGGAGCCGGCCCGGTTGATGTCTGATACAAGCCGGCATTCGCATCAGGAACACCGGTCCAGCCGTATCCATACAGGGGCACGACCCAGCACGAGTTGGCGAGCCGGCACACCAGCCTCGAGGTAGGCGCTGACAACGGCATCGTCGTAAAGGCCCTGGCCAGCATTGGGATCCTGCCGCGAATCAAAGAGCGAAGCCGCGTCATTGGTCACGGTCTCCCAGGTGCCGTTCAGGTCGTAACCCTGCAGGTTGAGGAAATCGAGTTGCGCGGCGACTTTGGCGAGCTCGATGTTCGAGTAATTTTGCGAACCGGCGGGAGCGAAGATGCTGAGGAGATAGTGGTGATGGTTGGTTCTGCCGAGTGCGTCGAGCTGTTGGCGGAACTCCTGCAGCAGCAAAGTGAAATTGTGCTTGTCGGCCGCGGAGGGAAATTCCCAGTCGATATCGATGCCGTCAAACAAGTCTGCAGCGGAGATACCGGGAGCGATGTTGCCGTTGATAAACAGATCGATGCACGAAGCGGCCAACTGCGAGCGCAGCGCGGGAGTGCTGGCGGCGTAGGCGAAGCCCGCGGCGTTCGTACTGGAAGCCCCGCCGAGGGAAATCATGATCTTCAGATTCGGATGAAGCTGCTTCAGCTGCAGCAGCGCGGCGAAGTTACCGTACAACGGACCGGCGTAGGGCTGGCCGTTGACCGACGGAAGATAGGGAGTCTGATAATCGGCCCAGGTATCGGCAAGCTGGCATTGTGCGTTGGGCGCGCCGGTAGTTGGCGCGACATTGCCAAAGGCGTAAATCAGATGCGAGATGTTGTCGGCAACGCCATTGGTCTGAAGATTGGCGATGTTGTAATTCGCCGCATAAATGCTCCACTCCTCGAAATAGCCGGCAAGAATTTTGCTTTGATCGCGTCCGTGATCGCGATCATTGGGAGCTTGATTATCGCGAGCGAGGCCGGGCGCGGTGTATGCGAATAAGAGGGTGAGCAGTAATGCGGCAGACCAAGCCTGCCACGTGCGCTGAGAGAGGGTGCATTTCATGGGGGTAATCCTTCCGGCTGAAATTGCGAACCACGGGAGTATAGCTCTCTATAGCACATTGCGCAACGAGGCTTTGAATAATAGATTTTCCGCCGACAAATAGCCAAATGTGCTATATAGCGCAATGGCAGTCAGAAATCTTCAGGAAATGTTTGATTGGCTCCGCGCGGGAGTCGAGCTCCACGGGAAATCTATTTGGCGAAGAAGTAGTCGAAGGACTTCACGGCGGTGAATTCATCGTCTTTGACGTCGAAGACGGTGTAGAGCTTGGTGACGTTAAGGATGTCCTGCACCTTTTTGGACAGATTGAGGAGTTTGAGTTCGCCGCCGGCATTGCGAACGGCGGTGAAGCTGCTGACTAATTCGCCGACGCCGGAAGAGTCGATGTAATCGACGTGTGCAAGGTTGAGAACAATTTTTTTCTTGTCTGCCGCGATGAGGTTGCGGACGGTATCGCGTAGCTTACCGGTTTCATCGCCGAGAGTGATGCGTCCGTTGAGGTCGACGATGGTGACGTGGCTGACTTCGCGGGTATGGATTTGCATGGGAATCCGGGCTTCGGGGAATGGTAGTGCGTCGAGGGCGGCTCGTCAAATGCGGACCCATTCTAGAAGATCAAAAAAACCTTAAACACGGGGGACACAGGGTTACACAGAGGGATAGTCGCGGATTTCCTGGATGGGCGAGGTAACGATGGGCGTGGCGTATTCAGGATGACGAAATTCCAGGTGCATGCCGCGGCCTACGTATTGAAGCTTGAGCATCGAACCTCCCCAGGTGGAACCGGCAATGGCAACCTGAACCGGGCTGGGGCAAAATTCGGGATGACCGGAAAGCAAAGCTTCGCTGCCGCCGAGTAGAACAGCGGTATAGCAATGGTGGAGAGTTTGAATTTCAAGAATGGTAGAGGGCGGAAGGTCGTGAAGGAAGACGCCACCTTCCACTTCGGATTGCACGATGGCGTGGTTAACTTTGTCCGCCAGATTGGGGTGAGGAATGAACATAAGGGCAAAACGTTCTTAGGAGTGTACTCCAAATCGGTTCATTCGAGGTGCCGTGCTTGAGGAACGTCGGAACATGGCTTATGGTTTGATGTTGGGCGGGCGGTCCGGGGTGCGGGAAAAATGGCCGATTGGCTCTGGCGGGTATCCCCGCGCCCAGCTTCGCCAGGGCTAGTTGGGACTGTCTGCATGCGGTCGGCCAATGAGCTGGCCCAGCTTAGGGGATGGTCGCGATGGAGCCGTGGGGGCCTACAAGCAGGACTCCACCAGCGGGGTACGGGCTGACGGCGTTGAATTGCAGGCCGGATTTCTTCGGCGGACTGATACGGGTGGGGTTATTGGGCGGGCGGAAATCATAGACAGATTTACCGGAGACAATCCAGAGACGGATGTGGGCCTGGTTATCGTCCAGGGATGCAGTCGCAGTGCGCAAGGATCGGCGATCGTAGGCGACGGCGGAGTAATAGGATTGCGGGAAAATTTTGGAGAGCGCCCAGGTCTTGCCGCCGTCGTTGGTAAACGCCAGGTTGGGCCCGTCCTCCTCCGGATGCTTATAGTCCCCGCCGGCGATCACGCCGTGGAGCGGATCACGAAAGGCGATGGAAAAGATGCCGGCAGAGTCAGGGCCGTGGAGGATGGGAGTGTCGAAGACCTGCCAGGTGCGGCCGCGATCGGGTGAGTGGAAGACGCGCGCGGCTTTGCCGCCAGTCGCGAACCAGATGTTGGGGTCATTGGCGATGTTGGGGTCATTGGATAGGGTCGACAAGCAGGTATTGCTGGCGGCGAAGGCGCCTTCGCCTTCGAGCGCGGGCGGAAGCTGCGCGGTCGGAACAGGAGTCCAGGACTGGCCGTCGCTGGTCATGAGAAGTTCGAATTTTAGTTGGCCGGAGGCGTCGGGGATGGGGTCGCCGAGGACGATGCCGTGGGTGTGATCCCAGAAGGCGATGGAATCGAAAAAGCCTTTGGGATTGGGATTGCTGAATTCCAGTTGCCAGTGCTGGCCTGCGTCAGAAGTGTGATAGATGCGGGATTGATCTCCCGGGCCCGAGGACATGAGGAAAGCCTCATCGGCAGAAAAGGCGACCACCCCGCGGAAATCGAGGGTCGTGGCGTCGGGGACTTGGCCGGAGACCCAGGAGCGGCCGCCGTCGTTAGTTCGAAGGAAAGTACCGTGAGTTCCCGAGGCCCAGGCGACCTGTTGCGAGACGGCGCTCACACCGCGCAGATTTTCCGTGGTATTGGAGGGCTGCGTTTGCCGGCGCAAGTTGAGCAGGGACGATGGTTGCGGCGAGCAGCAGAACGAAAGCAAACGCGGAGTTGGACCTCATGCGCGGAAGTCTAGGATTTCTGCAGGCGAAATGCAATGGATGTGAACACGCAAAAAACTTCCCAGATCGTTCGGGCTCGCGCACGCGCGAGCCTCAGGACGACATTGTCGAGGCGAAGACCCGATCGTAGCTATCGAGCGGTGAAAGGAGCGAACGACGCGCTCTTACCGAAATAGATACGAAGCGTGCATTTGTCGCCTACGTGAGAAAAGGCTACCTCAAGGTCATTCGAAGCCGTGCTTACCTGGTCCGTCTCGATGGGTGCGCGGGCGATATCTTGTTTTTCATCGTAGGCGGAACCGGGAGTTACGTTCTTGTTAACGGCGAGAGTCCACTTCTCTTTCGAAGGAATGGGATACACCGTGTAGGCGCCAATCGGAATACTCGAGCCGGCGAAAGTGAGCGGGGCTTCAGTGAATAAAGTCATTGGAGCGCCACCCGGCTCCCACGGCTTGCCGTTCGAGAGCTTATCGTTCCTGGAGACGGTGACCGGGTTGTAGCGGATGTAAACCTGGCGTCCATCGTCGAGATTACAACTGGCAGTGGACGAAGGCTCGGACGACTTTTGTGCGGCGCAAACTCCGACCAGCACAAACGAAACAAAGACGACGAAGTGTGAGCGGAACATGAGAGACCCCCCGGGGGGAAAGTGTAGCGCTGAATGGTTTTAAGTGGAAGGGGGTTGTAGGGAGATCATCATTTCGGTCCGTTCGTCGCTGGTCTTCGGTGACGTTCTCAGGGAGCCTGTCGATTGCTACCGTTGCTGTGGCCGGTGCTGCGTACCTTGCGCTGAGCCAGGACGGAAGCAATGGCAAAAGCGAAGCTGAGAATTCTTTACGGTGAAGGCGATGCGGAAGTGCAGGCGGCTCCAGCGGCGGCATTTGAGAACGCCGGACACACGGTGCTGAAAGCCGAGGGCCGAAAGGCTGTGGTTGAGGCGCTGCAAAAGGGAACTTTCGACCTGGTGGTTCTGGGTCCGAGCCTGTCGCGGAATGACCGGCATCATCTGCCTTACATGGTGAAAAAAGCGCAGGCGGAGACGCCGGTGCTGGTGATGCACGCGGATGGAAGCCGGCATCCTTATGTGGATGCATGCACGGATACGGGTGCGAGCATTGAGAACGTGCTTGCGCGGATCGATGGGATGCAGATCGCCGGCATGATGACTGCCGCAGCCACAGCGGGCCGGTAGTCAGTTTCACATTTTAATTTTTGAGGAGCGGCCTTTGCGGGCCGCTCTTCTTGTTTTTAGCGCAAATTGTTTTTCGCGCAAAGTTTATGCACAGGGTGGTGGGTGTGAATCCGGCTGAGTAAGAATCTGCGGAGTTACGCGGTGGGATGCGGCCCCGCCCGGAACCTTCAGGAGGAGTCTGAATCCGGGCAGGGATTCGTGGAAGTGGAATTTTGTTCGCGGAGCGGGTCAGCAAGACGATCCGGAATCGAGTTGGTAATAGTGGAGCGCGGGATGGTTCTGTGGATATGTTGTGAATCCCTATTAAATATGCGAGCTGCGCTAGCAGGCGGAAAGTGGTCCGTTCGCTGCACTCTGGTGATTGGTAGGCTCCTATAAAACTTCGAGAAGCGTAGTGGCTTGGCGGCACATCCAAGGTTGAGAAAGTCGCGGGTTGAGAAAGTCGAGGGTTGAAGGTCGCGGAGCTACGCTTCACGGGACGGCCGGGGCGGCTGTCCCGCATGCTTTTTAATTTCTAGTCTAGATTCCCAGGAGGAATGTGATGGGAGCTGCCGAAGGACTGCTTAAGGAATTTGATCTGGAGATGGCAAGCACACGCAAAACGTTAGAGCGGATTCCGGAAGATAAAGTGGCATGGAAACCGCACGAAAAATCGATGGGACTGGGCCGTCTGGCAGGGCACTTGGCGGAGCTGCCGGGATTTGGTCTACGGATGATGCAATCGGACTCGTTCGACCTGGCAAATCGGGCACCTGGCCAAAAGCCAACCGTGGCAGAGTCGCAGAAGCATGTGGTGGAGCTCTTCGATAAAAATGTCTCGCAGCTGCGGGCGGCGATCGCCGCGACAAGCGATGCGGATTTGCAGAAGAATTGGACGCTCGCAGCCGGCGATAAAAAGATCTACGACGGCCCACGCATCGGCGCGCTGCGACGGATGATGATGAACCACATGATTCACCACCGGGCGCAGTTGGGGGTCTATCTGCGGCTCAATGACGTGCCGGTACCTTCGGTCTATGGGCCGTCGGCGGATGAGGGATTATCTTAGCGAATTGAGGAAAGCGGGCTGAAGAAAGAAAGGTTTCGGCGGCCAAATACTTGGCCGCCTTTTTATTTTCAGGAGCCGGCTATGCGGCACGTCCCAGGACTGGCTGCGTGCAGTGCGCGCAGCGGCGAGCATCGATGGGAATCTCGCTCAGGCATTCTGGACATTTTTTCGTGGTGGGATCGGGCGCTTTGTCACCGCGATGCATGCGTGCCACAAGAGCATTGACCGGTAAAACGACGAAGAAATAGATGGCTGCAGCGATCAGGAGGAATGAGACGCAGGCGTTGATGAAATCCCCCACCGGGAATGGCGTATTTCTGATCGTGAAGTGGATCGAAGAAAAATCGGGTTTGCCGACGAGCGCAGCGATGAACGGCGTGAGCAAATCTTTGGTCAGCGCCGCGACCACGCCGCCAAAGGCTGCGCCGATCACAACGCCGACGGCCATATCGACAACGTTGCCGCGCAGGATGAAATTCTTGAATCCACTGAGCATACGAAGCTCCTTCAAATAGATTGGCCGTTAATTATGACAGGAACGGGGACTAGGTCAAGAGCCGGAGTTCCGCTGGAGTCGCGGATCTTGTCACGAGATCAGTGGCAGCAGTCGCTGGATTTGCGAAGCATGGATCCGCAAATGATGAGCGGCGAAACATGGAGCGGCGGACGCCTTCGTCCGCCCGTGGCAGCGGCAGGAAATGCCTCTGCAACCCGTGGCGCTGCCCCCCGGACGAGGGCGTCCGGGGCTCCATCCTACGTGGAAGACATGCATTTTGAAAACTGATCGCACCCGCCATCAGATGCGCATGGGCATGACGATGTACCGGTACTTGTAGTCATCGCCCTCTGCCGGACGCAGCTGGCCGGCCGATTGCGAATCTTTCAGCTCCAGGCGCACTTCGTCGGTGCCGGAGGCTTTTAGGAAATCAACCAGATATTGCGCATTGAAGCCGATGGTGAGGGTTTCGCCATCGTAAGGAGCTTCGATGGAATCCTCGGATTCGCCCGCTTCGGTGGAGGATGCCGAGATTTTCACTTCACCCTTTTCCAGCTTCAGGCGTACCGCACGCGAGCGTTCGTCCGCGAATTGTGCGACGCGAAGGATGGCTGAGTTCAAGTCGGAATTGTTCAGCGTGATGCTCTTGTTATTGTCTTTGGGCAGGACGGCTTCGAAGTTCGGGAATTGTCCGGTGAGTTGGCGCGAGGTGAGCAGCCGCGACCCGATGCGGAAGAAGAGAGTGGAATCGTCCTTGGCAAACTCAACCGTCTCCGCGTCGGTGGAATCGAGCAGCGACTTGAGTTCGTCCATGGCTTTCTTCGGGACCAACGTCTTCATCTCGCCGGAAATTCCTTCGAACTTTTCTCCGCTGCGCTCGCAGTGGGCGAGGCGATGGCCGTCGGTGGCGACCATGGTGATGGATTCCGGCTTGAGCAGCATGAGCGCGCCGTTCAGCGTGTAACGCGACTCTTCGCTGGAAATTGCGAACCCGGTGCGGGCAATCAAACCGCGCAGCACTTGCCCAGGAATCTTGACGACTCCCGCGGTAGGAAACGCCGGCAGGCTGGGGAAATTCGATTTCGCCATGCCAACCATCTTGGTGTTGGAGCGGCCGCAACGGATGCTGACCCAGTGGTTATCCAGCAACTTGATGGTGATATCGGCGTCAGGCAGGAGTTTTACGTAGTCGTGCAGCTTGCGCGCGGGAATCGTGCAGGAGCCTTCCTTCTTCACTTTGGCGTTGCACGAAGTGCGCAGGCTGAGATCGAGGTCGGTCGCGGTGAGCGAGAGTTTGCCCTCCGACGCCTCGAATAAATAATTCGACAGAATAGGAATCGTGGTCTTGCGCTCGACCACGCCTTGCGTGGCGGTCAGCTCGCGCAGTAACTCCACTTTGCTGACGGTGATTTCCATCGTTCCTACCGCAACCGCCGCTTCCACCGGCATAGACTTTTTCTCCCCTGCCGCGTGCTACTTTTATTACTTCCCTTATATCAAATGCAAAACCTATAAAACCAGCAGTAACAGTAGGCGGGGCGGAGAAGTGGAAAACTTTATGAACCGTCCTATTGTCACCACTTTGGGGACCAGCCCTTCGTGTGAGAAATCGGTCCCGATCCTGGCGGAGACCCTACCGACAAGATTTCCGCATTTCCAGTTTCGCCTGAGCCATGCACAGTTTCCACATCGCATTCACAGCGTGACGAAAGGAAGACTGCGCTGCACCGTGCAAAACCTGAAAACTACTGCGATTATCCGCCCAATTGCTCAGTTAATTTATTGAGCAGCCTGTTTAAATCTTTATCGTTCTTGCGAACCTCTTCAATTTTTTCGACGGAGTGCAGAACCGTGGTGTGATGCTTTCCGCCGAATTGCCGTCCGATTTCGGGCAGCGACGCTTCGGTCATTTGTTTCGCCAGATACATGGCGATCTGCCGGGGATAGACGATGGCTCGCGAATTATCTTTGGCTTTGATCTCGACCAGGCGCAGACCGAATTGTTCCGCCACCATTTTCTGGATGGACTCGATGGTGACCTTGCGGGCTTGCGAGTCGATAAAGTTCTTCAGCACCTGCTGCGCGTAGGGCAGAGTGATCTCGGCGCCGATCAGAGACGAATGCGCGACCAGCCGAATGAGAGCGCCTTCGAGTTCGCGCACGTTCGAGCGGATATTCTGCGCCACATAGAGAGCTACGTCGGTGGGCAGCGTTACTTTCTCCTGCTCGGCTTTCTTTTGCAGGATCGCCACTTTGGTTTCAAGGTCGGGAGGCTGAATGTCGGCGATCAATCCCCACTCGAAACGGCTGCGCAGGCGGTCCTCGATCTCGGCAAGTTCCTTCGGAGAGCGGTCGCTGGCGATCACGATCTGCTTCATCGTGTCGTGCAGAGCGTTGAAGGTGTGGAAGAATTCTTCCTGGGTGCGCTCCTTGCCGGCGAGAAACTGGATGTCGTCGACAAGCAGAACATCAACGCCGCGGAATTTGTCGCGGAAGCTGGTCATCTTGTCGTAGCGCAACGAGTTGATCATGTCGTTGGTGAACTTCTCGCTGGATACGTAGCAGATGGCGGCTTGCGGCTGGCGGCGTTTTACTTCGTGTCCGATGGCCTGCATCAGATGCGTCTTGCCCATGCCGACGCCGCCGTAGAGAAACAATGGGTTGTAGGCCTTGGAAGGACGCTCGGCAACCGCCTGGCACGCGGCGTGTGCGAATTGATTTCCGGAGCCGATTACAAATGCGTCGAAGGTGTAGCGCGGATTTAATTGCGCGGCGCCATCCCAATCGAAGCGCGCCTGTGCCGGAGCTGAGGCAACCGGAGGCGCAGAGAGCCCTCCGTTGTGCCGCACTGCCGTGGCCGCGGGATCGTCCTCGGGAGTGACGAACTTGACGTCGTTGAACTCCAGGCCGAGATTGTCGATGGCTTCCTGAATCAGATCGGCGTATTTATCGCCGGCGTGGCGGAACTCCACCGTCGGAACGCGGACGAATAAAATCCCCCCACTGGAGTGGCTGTAGCGAGTGGGTTTCAGCCAGGTGTCATAGGAGTGCCGGTTGATCTTTTTTTCCAGCGCGTCGAGAATGCGCATCCACGGATTGGGGGAAAGTGTAGTTGTGACTGACATAATTTATGAAATACCCGCCGCGGCGTCCCGGCGGCTGGCTGAGGGCGCCTGTTAATAAATGCTGTTTACCGAATTGCTGATGGAACCCTTAGTGTACTGCGGAATGCGCCTCTCGTAGCTTGCGCGGTTGTCATGGTGAATGAGAATTTCTTAAACCCGAACAGTGCCGCATAGTAGCACGAAATTTTTTTCGTCGCACAAAAATCTCAACGAAAATTTTGGATGCACGCTCATTCAGAACGCGAAGCGACGCGCCTGTCAAGTGTCTAGGATGTAACTGCAACGCGCGCGGTGCAAAGCGTGAAGCGGGATTTGAAATTTTGCGCAGTGATAAATCCGAAATATGCTTGCGATCGTGGCACCACGAAATCAAGATCCGGTATGCGATCGATGTCGGAGTTAGCATTTGAGACAAATCTGGAATGCAACCTTGCCGAGCACCGATGCGCATGACGGCGGCGATTCAAAAAGCTGCAGCGCCCTCCCTTTGCCCTTACGGCACTTAGTCATTTATACTTACCGTTTGCCTTAACACTGTCGACGGAATCAGGAGTAACGATCTTTCATGCCCAAGCGTACATTCCAACCTAACCGGCGCAAGCGAAGCAAGAAGCATGGGTTTCGCACGCGCATGAAAACCCAGGGCGGCAAAAAGGTGATATCCCGCCGCCGCGCCAAGGGACGGAAGCGGGTGTCAGTAAAGCCCGGATTCCGCGAGTAGCTTTTTTCGTGCCGCTTACTTTCATCGTTGAGAGACCTGGCCTTTTGTTGCAACCTGAGGAGATGGCGGCGGATGCCGCGCTCCCCTGGCTCGATTCCAGAATGCCACCAAAGAAAGCAGCACGATTTCCACGCGCGGCACGGCTTTTGCGCCACGCGGATTTCGAGCGCGTTTACAAACAGGGGCGGCGGCATTTTTCCCCGTCGATGACGGTTTTTTACTGGCCGCGTCCTGCCGCCGATTTGAATGGACCGTCGGAAAAAACTCCGGCGAGGACGCCAGCGGTACGCGGCCCGCGCATCGGGTTTACCGTGGGGCGCGCGCTGGGCGGAGCAGTGCAGCGCAACCGCATGAAGCGGCGCCTGCGGGAAGCGGTTCGCATGTCACTTCCTACGTCAGGGATTGCAGCGGACGTGGTCATCAATCCGAAGAAGTCAGTTTTGACTGCTGACTTCGCCGACGTGCTGAACGAAGTAAAGCGGGCGTTCGAAGTGATGGAACAGAAATTGTCAGGGAAGGCACGGCCGGGGGCGGCCGCGCCACGCGAGAATTGATGGACTGCGCGAAAATCGTCATGCTGCAATTGTTGCGGGGTTATAAGTGGGCGATCTCGCCTATGTTTCCGCCTGCCTGCCGCTATGTGCCGACCTGCTCCGAGTATGCCATGGAGGCAGTGGAGCGTTTCGGCGCCGTGCGCGGGGGATGGATGGCTTTATGCCGCGTGCTGCGCTGCCATCCTTTTGCCCGAGCAGGCTATGACCCGGTGGTCCGGACCCCAAACCATTTGCAGAAGTGCGACGCCTGCGCACCAAGAATTTGAACGGTAGATAAATTTGGCCGACTTTCAAAATCCTCAACAAGAGCCCGGCGCGGAGAAGCGGCTGCTTCTCGTGTTTCTTCTGACGTTTGTCGTTCTTATTGTTTTCCAGCCGTTGCTGAAGAAATACTTGCCGCAGGCCCCGGTTACGCCGCAGAAACAGTCCGCTCCGCAGCCCACACCGGCGGTGGCAGCGCCTTCCGCGGCAGTGGCCGCTGTGATGCCCGCGAAACTTCCGCAGTCCACTACCAGCAAACAGGCTTCGTCCGAAACAGAAACAGTTGTCGAGAACGATCTTTATAAAATCACATTCACCAATCGCGGCGCGCAGGTGAAATCCTGGATTCTGAAGAAGTTCGATAACGACGCGCAGAATGGACCGCTGGAACTGGTGAATGATGCCGCGGCGCAAAAGTTTGGTTATCCGCTTTCGCTGTGGGCTTATCGACCGAGACTGCTGCGCAATAAGTTGAATTCGGCGCTTTATGTGGCTTCGAAAGACGGGCACCTCTCAGCGCCGGCGGAGATCACGTTCGAGTACGCTGACCAGGATTTGGTAGTCCGAAAAACTTTCCATTTCGATCACACCTATGTTCTGAAGGTTGAAACCTCGGTGCGTTTATAAGGGCACGGAAGTTTTTGCGGCGCCAGCATGGCCTTCGGGATTCGGCGATCAGTCAACCGCGGCCTCCTACGCTGCGGCACGCATCGATTACCACAACGACGCTTCCACCGAACGCAGCGGCTACATCTTCTTCCCAAATTACATTTCGCGCTTGCCGGTTAAGAGCATCAGCGGGGGCAACACGATAAAAGGGCCGTTCGAGTGGGCAGGACCGGGCGATCAATATTTTACGGCGATTTTTATTCCCGACGATCCCGATACTGCAGCGATGGTGACGCTGCGAAACTCGTTGCAAGTGCCGCGCGATCCGCAGAAGCCGGAATCGAAAGAAACCGTGAACGTCGATGCCATCGGTGCCGCGGTTGGCGATCTTCGCGGGCCGACCGCAGAGCGCATGTATGTCGGTCCGAAGGAATTGTCATCGCTCGAAGCGGTGCATGTGCCGACGATTAAGAACGGCGATCCGGATCTGCGCGGCATGGTCGATTTCGGCTGGTGGGGTTTGATTGCACGCCCGCTGTTCCTGTGGCTGAAGTGGACTTACAAGCACATCGTTCCCAACTGGGGTTGGGCGATTGTGATTCAAACGCTCATCATCACGATTGCGCTGCTGCCGCTGCGGATTACGCAGATGAAATCGATGCTGAAGATGCAGCGCATCGCGCCGCAGATCAAATCGATTCAGGAAAAGTATAAGAAATACAGCCTGCGCGATCCGCGCAAGGCGCAGATGAACGAGGAGATCAGCGGGCTCTATAAGAAGGAAGGCGTGAATCCCGCGGGAGGCTGTTTGCCCCTGCTGATCCAGTTCCCTTTTCTGATTGCTTATTACCGCATGCTGGGCGTGGCGCTCGATTTGCGGCACGCGCACTGGCTGTGGGTGAGCGATCTTTCCGCGCGCGATCCTTATTTTATTCTGCCGATATTGATGGTCGCGAGCATGTTTGCCATGCAGCGCATGACGCCGCAAGCGGGCATGGATCCGGCGCAGCAAAAAATGATGACCTGGATGATGCCGCTGATGATGGGCTTTCTCTTCTTTAACTTTGCGGCGGGATTGAATTTATATTATGCGGAGACCAATTTGATTTCGATGGCGCAACAGGCCATGATGAACCGAACCAAGCTGGGCCGCGAGATGCGCGAGATGATGGAAAAGCGCGCCAGGAAAAAAGAAAAGTAGAAGCGAAACGGTTAAGAGCTTTTTCTATGGATAAAGTTGCTGCTGCGAATCGAATCAACGAATTTCTTCAGGCGGTTGTCAATCTCGGCGGCCTTCATCTGAAGTACCGCATTGTTGTGGATCCTCCCGCGATCAGCGAGTGGGAAACACCCGAGATCTACGTGGACTTCTCCGGTCCGGATTCGGCGTTGCTGCTGGATCGTGGCGGCGAGCTGCTGCGCGCACTGGAATTGCTGGCGTTTGAAATTTTGCGGTTGCCTTCCGCGGAGCACGAGAAAATTTCCTTCGACTGCAAGAACCAGCGCTCGCTGCGATTGAAGGAATTACGCATGGCTGCGAGCGTGGCGGCGGAGAAAGTGCGGCAAAGCGGCGTGCCTTTTCATTTTGCTCCGATGTCGTCGCGGGAGCGGCGCATGGTCCACCTGGCGCTGCGCGATGAAGCTGATCTGCGCACGGAAAGTGATGGCGAAGGCCGCGACCGCTGTGTGGTGCTGTATCCCGCGGATTACCAATCCAACAGTGCGAAGAGCGTGCGGCGCACCGTGCCCTAAACTTGCTGCACAAAATACTTGTGCGTCTCATCGCGGTTGCCATTTCAACATAATGGATTTTCCATCTCAGCTGTGCGCTTTCGTTTTTCTGATCGTGGCCTTGCCGGTTCCCTTCGCTTGCGCACAACAGTCCGCGCCCCCTTCCGGTAGTTCTTCCTCGGTGCAACATCCGCGAAAACCAGCGCCGGACGCCAATTTGCACCTGGATGTGGGAACCGTGAGCAATGGCACCTACCGCAATCCTTCTTTCGGATTTAGCTGCAAGGTTCCGGAGGGATGGGTATTGCGAACCGAGGAAATGAACGAGGGGGATGATGAGCAGGCGGGTCAGGAGGCGGGAAAATCGGGTCGCGTGCTGCTGGCTGCTTTTTCGCGGCCTCCGGCGGCGCGTGGCGGAGATGTGAATTCGTCGATCCTGATTGCAGCGGAGAGCACGGCTGAGTATCCGGGACTAAAAGAAGCGGCGCAGTATTTCGGACCGGTGACGGAGATTGCCAAAGCTCAAGGGTTTGCCGTAGCCGAAGAGCCGTATGAGTTTGCGATCGGCGCGAAGACGTGGTGCGCGGAGATTTTCAGAAAGACGTTGGCTCCCGCGTGATGCGGCAATCGACGCTGGTGATGCTGGCGCGGGGATACGCGGTGTCGTTTACGTTTATCGGAGGCACCGAGGACGAAGTTGAGGAGTTGATCGCAGGGTTAAGTTTTGCTGCGTCCGCAAAACCGCGTCCGCGCTGAGCTTCAGGAAAGGTATTCATCCGGCAGCATGAAACTGAAAGTGCCCGAGGGCTCGTTTAAAGCGTATTTGTTCGATTGCGACGGCACCATCGCCGATTCCATGCCGCTGCATTACCGCGCGTGGAAGCAAGCCCTGGGCGAATGGAATTGTGAATTCGAAGAAAAACTTTTTTACGATTGGGGCGGCATGCCGGTGGCGGAGATTATCTCAACGCTGAATGAAAGGCACGGACTGCGAATGCCGGTGGAGGCGGTGGCGCGTCGAAAAGAGGCGCTTTATTTCGAGCTGCTGCCACAACTGCAGGCCGTCCCTGAGGTTCTGCAGCACATTCACGCGGAGCACAAGAAGATTCCGTTTGCCGTGGTTTCGGGAAGCACGCGGGAATCGGTGACGGCGTCTCTGGTGGCGCTAAATTTGTTAGAGCGCTTCGATGCGATGGTCTGCGCCGGAGACTACACGAAAAGTAAGCCTGATCCGGAAGCATTTCTGTTGGCAGCCGCGAGGCTTGGCGTGGCGCCGGAATCGTGTCTGGTTTTCGAGGACACGGAAATGGGCATACAGGCGGCAAAGGCCGCTGGGATGGCTTCGGTGAAGGTTCCTCCGCCGTGGGAAAGAGCGAAGTCAGTCTAAGGGCTCATTCAATCGAGGGGTTCGGGTTCGAGAGCAATGTTGGTTTCGCCGGCCGCTTTTTTCTGGGCGTATTTTTTCATCCAGGCCTCCCAGCTTTTGCCGGCGGCGGTGTCGCGTCCGGTGAATGCAAGGGCGGCGATGTCCGCATAAGAGACGGAAACTTTTTCGTTGGAGTTCTTCGGGTAGAGCCGGACGACGGAATCCTTCAGCGTTGGAGCAGTGCGGCGGTCGAAGAGATAGCCTTCGATTCTTGATCCGTCTTTGCGGGTGATGGTGACGTCGCCGCGATAGTCGAAAGCTTTTTCCAGGGCGACGCGGATTTCTTCGTCGCTGGCGAGTTGCGGGATCCAGCCTTCGAGTTTTTCGTGGACGGTGCCGGGAGCAAGTTCCAGCGTGTCAGGATTGGCGCTGCTGTGCGGGACGGCTTGCGCGTCTTCGTGGTCGATGTGGCCGGATGCTTTGCCTGTCATTTTTTTAATTCAAGTTCAAAATCTTAAACACAGAGGACACAGGGGTTCACAGGGAAACAGCTGTCACGCTGCGGGTTTCTTGCAGAGAGTCGTTGGTCGGCGCGATTTGCACCAGCGGATGAACCGGAGCGTGTGGCTCGTCCAGCAATCGCAGCGCTTCTTTGTCGCGATATCCAGTAAAGAGAGTTGCCTTCACGGTGGCGAGGAATCCTTCTAGCGAGCTGAAGGTTGCGTTGACCGCGGAGGCTTCGTAGCCGCTGTGCACCATGCAATTGGCGCAGGCCGGGTTGCCGGATTCGGTGCCGTAGTTGCTCCAGTTTGTGGTCGAGAGCAGCTCGGCGAAAGTTTCCGCGTAGCCATCCTGCAGCAGATAGCAGGGCTTCTGCCATCCGAAAATGTTGTAAGTAGGCATGCCCCATGGAGTGCACGGGATAGGTGCGCTTGCCCATCAGAAATTCCAAGAAAGAGCGGCGATAGATTGAACCGCCAGTTCTTCTTCCGATTCGACAGGATCGCGCGGAACATGCGGCGCGTGCGGGCGCGCCCGAGAAAATGTTTTTGATCGGGAGCTTTGTCGTAAGAGTAACCCGGCGAAAGCATCATGCCTTCGAGTCCAAGCTCCATCATGTCGTCGAAGAAGGCGCGCACGGATTTGGGATCGGCGCCGTCGAACAGCGTGGTGTTCGTGGTGACGCGGAAGCCGCGACTCAAAGCTTCTTTAATCGCGTCAACGGCAATGTCGTAACCGCCTTCGCGGCACACGGCGAGGTCGTGCTCTTCGCGCTGGCCATCGAGGTGAACGCTGAACGTAAGGTATTTGCTGGGCTTGAAGAGATGAATCTTTTCTTTGAGCAGCAGGGCGTTGGTGCAGAGGTAAATATATTTTTTGCGCGCGACCAGGCCTTCCACAATCTCACCGATCTGCGGATGCATGAGCGGCTCGCCGCCGGGAATGGATACCATGGGCGCTCCGCATTCGTCGACTGCGCGAAAACATTCTTCAGGACTTAAATCCTTTTTCAGGATGTGGGCCGGATATTGAATTTTGCCGCATCCGGCGCAAGCCAGGTTGCAGCGGAACAGCGGCTCGAGCATGAGCACCAGCGGATACTGTTTGCGGCCGGCGAGCTTCTGCTTAAGAACATAACTCGACACAGTCCACATTTGGGATACGGGAACGGCCATTCTGAGTTGGTGACTCCTGTGCGCTTATTTTATCAGGGTCCGAGACTTAGATGACCCGGAACCTCACACAGGTGCCGGAAAAAGAAACTGTGGAAGGGCAAAGTATCGTGTAATCCGCGAGGCCCGAAGTTCCGCCGACTAAGCCTGCGAAACCCCTGTAAATCCAGCGTTTACCGAAGGGATTCACGGTCGCACGAAGGTGGCTGGCAGAGCCTTTTCCGTGGTATAATTTGGTAGTCGCTAAACGGGCCTAAGTACACTAAATTTCAATCACTTGAGGTCGGTTGCGCAGGCAGACAGTTCGGTCTTGCGCCGGGCGATTTTTGTGAGTTACTCGGAGCTTTCGCTCGCAGGAAATTTGACGGGTAAATCGGGCGTGCTCCACGGAGTTGAATGGCCACCAAAGAGATCAATACCCCCATCGTAGAACCTAAACCGAAAAACGGAAGCCTGACACCGATCGCCGGAACCAACGGCGGCGGCAAGAATGACTATAACGCCGACTCCATCAAAGTGCTCGGCGGTATGGAAGCGGTGCGCAAACGTCCCGCGATGTATATCGGATCGACCGGCGATCTGGGTCTGCACCATCTGGTTTACGAAGTCGTCGACAATTCAGTGGACGAAGCGCTGGCGGGTTTTGCGACGAAGATCGAAGTTACGATTCACATCGACAATTCCATCACCGTGATCGACGATGGGCGCGGTATTCCCGTTGATGATATGGATATCGACGGCGAGAAAATTTCCGCGGCGCAGGTGGTGATGACCACCCTGCACGCCGGCGGAAAATTTGATTCGTCCACGTACAAAGTTTCTGGGGGGTTGCACGGCGTCGGCGTTTCGTGCGTGAACGCTCTGAGCGAAGAACTTGAACTGGAAATCTGGCGCGACGGCGCGACCTGGGAACAGACCTACTCGAAGGGTGAACCCACCAGCAAGATGAAGAAAGCCGGCGCGGCGAAGCGGCGCGGGACAAAAGTCCATTTCCTGCCCGATCGCAGCATTTTCACCGCGACCGAATATAACTACGACACGCTGGCGCAGCGGCTGCGCGAACTGGCGTTTCTGAATAAAGGATTGCTGATCACGCTCACCGATGAGCGCTCGACCGATGCGAAAACGGGCGAGGCCAAACATGCTGACTTCAAATACAACGGTGGCATTGCCGAGTTCATCAAGCATCTGAACCGCGGCAAACAGGTTCTGCACGATAAGCCGATTTACATGGAAGCGGAGCGCAATGGCGTGGCCATGGAGATTGGCCTGCAATATAACGACGGATATTCGGAATCCGTTTTCAGCTTTGCGAACAATATCAACACCATCGACGGCGGCACGCATCTTTCTGGCTTTCGCATGGCATTGACCCGCACGATTAATTACGCGGGGCAGCAGATGGGCTTGTTCAAAGACGTCAAAGAAAATCTGACCGGCGACGATGTTCGCGAAGGCTTGGTCGCAGTAATCAGCGTGAAGCTGCCGCAGCCGCAGTTTGAAGGGCAGACCAAAGGCAAACTAAATTCCGACATCGCCGGTGTAGTTCAAGCCTTCATTAACGAGCGGCTGGGAGCGTTTTTCGAACAGAACGCGACTGTGGCGCGGAAGATTATCAACAAAGCCGTGGATGCGGCGCGGGCGCGCGAAGCCGCACGTAAGGCTCGCGATTTGACGCGGCGCAAGGGTGCGCTCGATTCTGGCGGACTGCCGGGCAAGCTGGCCGACTGTTCGGAGCGCGATCCGAATCGTTGCGAATTGTTTCTGGTCGAGGGTGAATCCGCAGGCGGGACGGCGAAGCAGGGAC
Source organism: uncultured Acidobacteriaceae bacterium (assembly GCA_963817305.1). Taxonomy (GTDB): domain Bacteria; phylum Acidobacteriota; class Terriglobia; order Terriglobales; family Acidobacteriaceae; genus Sulfotelmatobacter. The sequence continues at coordinate 1,086,750 of CAWFOD010000004.1, forward strand.
GCGACCGCCGCTTCCAGGCGATTCTGCCGCTCAAGGGAAAAATTCTTAACGTTGAGAAAGCGCGTTACGACAAGATGCTGGCCCATGAAGAAATTCGCGCCATGATCACGGCGCTGGGCACCGGCATTGCGAAGGATGATTTCGATCCCACGAAAGTTCGTTACGGAAAAATCATTCTGATGACTGATGCTGACGTGGATGGATCGCACATCCGCACCCTGCTGCTGACTTTCTTTTTCCGCCACATGCAGGACCTGATCAAGCGCAACAATATTTATATTGCGCAGCCGCCGCTGTATTCGATCAAGAAGGGCAAGTCGATGCAGTACATCAAAGACGATGACGCGTTCGACAAAGTCATGCTGAAGCGCGCGGCCGATGGGCTGATCGTGCGTTACGGCGAGGGCGCGGCCAAGCTGGAAGGCGCGAACCTGACTCGGTTTATGAGCGTGCTGAAGGAGTATCTCAACTTCTTCGACAAAGTGAACAAGCGGTTGCGGGATGAGAGTGTGACCGAACTTTTGCCGAAGCTCGATCTTTCCAAGCATGCGGATTTCGAAGGCGACAAGAAAGCGCCGCCGAAGAAAATCGAGAAGCTGGAAAAAGAATTGAAGCGCCTGCAGAAAGACCGGAAGTTCAAGAGCGTGAATGCAGTCTTTGACGAGGAGCACAATTTGTGGGAAGTGCGGTTCGTCAGCTCGCAGGGGTCGGAGCACGTCATCAACTGGGAACTGGTGTCCAGCGCGGAGTACCGACAGTTGATTTCGAAATTCAAGCAGATCGAGCCCTATCTGGAGCCGCCATTCGTGGTGGAAGCCGTGACCAAGGCCGGTGCTGCGGGCAGCAACGGCGATGCAGCGGAAGACGACGCGGATGACGCGGCGGAGTCGGATGGAAAGTCGGGAAAGAAAACGGCGAAGGCTGCGCCGAAAGCTCGCGCCGTGGTCGAGCCCGTGGAAAAAGCAACTGCGCGCGAACTGTTCGAATACGTGAAAAAAGAGGGCAGCCGCGGCTACGATGTGCAGCGCTATAAAGGTCTGGGCGAGATGACGGCTCCGCAGTTGTGGGAGACGACCATGGATCCCGAGCGGCGCACTTTGCTCTCGGTGAAGCTGGAAGACATTGCCGAGTGCGAGACCATCTTCACTACGCTGATGGGCGAGGACGTAGAAGCGCGGCGGAAGTTTATTGAAGAGAATGCGCTGGATGTGAAGAATCTGGATATCTAAGATTCCGCCGCTGAGAGAGCTCAGGGGCTGAAGCCCTTATCACTCAGGACAGTTACCGCAGCGCTAAATGCGCTGCGCCACCCAAAAGCAACCACCCGAAAACCGCCGCTAGGAGTGGAAGTGTCGGCGGCATCGTTGCTCGCCGAGCCTCGCTTCGCTCGGCGGACGGACGAAGGCGTCCGTCCCTCCATGGAATTATTTCAGGCCTTCGACGAGATACAAGTCTGCCAGCATTCGGTGGTAGCCGAAGACGCAGCTCTTGGCGTCGGGGGTCATGTAGATGGGGCCGATGTTTTCTACGCCGGCGGGATCGGAGGGCATGAGTTCTTTCCAGAGCGTACGTTTGCCGGATTTCAGGTCGAGGCGGTAGACGCGGGCGGGTAACTCGCCGGGTTGGTAGATGTAGAGGGATTGCCCGTCGCCGCTCCAGGTGATGGGTTGCTCGCCCTGGTTGATGCCGTTGATCGGGCGAGGGTCGCCACCGGCAACGGGATATAGATAACCTTTTTCGTCGGGACCGATGGCGGCGATCTGCTGAGAGTCGGGCGAGAGTGCGAAGGCGGTGCCGTTCACGCCCTCCTGCGAAATGGGTTTGCTCTTGCCGGAAGCCATATCGTAGACATAGAAGCGAACTCCCTTGCCGGGCTCATCGGCGGAGAAGAGAATTCGTTTTCCGTCAGGAAACCAATGTGCCCAGCTGTGGTTGACGTTATCTTTGGTGAGATCTCTGGGTTCGCCGGCTGCGGTGGGCAGGAGCCTGAACTGCGAGGGTGATTCCTGGGTCTGTGCGATCACCCATTTTCCGTCTGGAGACAAAGCTACTGCACCGCCTTCACCCAGCAGAACCGCGGGGGAACCGTCCGTCTTGCGAATGTAGACGGCATAGGTCAAGCCGCCGGACTTGGAATAGTCGAGCGCACCGCCGCCGCCTTCTTCATCAAACAGCAGAGTCTTACCATCGGCGGAAAGGTCGGAGGGATAGGTGTAATCCAGCCACGAGAGTTCATGCTGCTTGGGATCGTTGTCGAAGACTCCGAGCAATTCGCGGCGCCAGGTGGCGCGAACCAGCAGCACGCGGCCGTCTTTCGCGATATCGAGCAGCATCAGCGCGCCGGGGAGGCGGGCGACGATGCGCTGTTTGCCGTCGAGCGATGTGGCGTAGAGAGTGCGGTCTGTGCCGGATTTGCTGGCGGTGAACCAGATCTCTTTGCCGTCGGGAGACCAAGCCAAGCCTTGAATCGTGAACCACTGGCTGGAAAGATTTTTCTTGTTGCCCGCCAGGTCGACCACTGCGAGCGAGCCACTGTCATCGCCTTGCAGTGGGTGGTCGGCGAACGCGATGAGATCACCTTTGGGCGAGACGCGAGGATGGCCGATCCATCCGCCGGTTTGATAGAGCGGCTTGCCGATGGGAAGTTCGAGGCGATTGCGGCCGCCCATATCGCGAACCACGGCTAGATTGGTGCCGTCGGGCGACCAGTCGGCCCACTGCACCTGCTCAAGCATTTCGCGGGGTGCACCCCCGGAAAGCGGAGCGCGCGCCAGCGTGCCCATGCTCACCCAGGCGCCGATGGCTTTGCTGTGCAGCAAAACGGCCATTTCGGAACTGGGAGAAATCGACATGAGCTGGGTGCGGCTCAGGCCCATGGAGCGGGACTCGGGCGCTTCCGGCCGCGCGGTGAATACGTCGACGGGATTTCCCTGCCATGCCGCGCTGTAGAGAATTGTTTGGCCGTCGGGAGCAAAACGAGCGGAGCGAATACTGCCGCGGCGGAACGTGAGTTGCCGGTAGATAGGTGGTTCGGGAGGCGCGCTGGCGAAAAACAATTTGCCGGCAAACAAGCCAGCTGCCGCGGCCACCAGCAAGGCAATTGCGAAGATCAGGGCAGTGGCAGATTTTTTACGGGTAGGGGGCTCTGCTGCGGCCGCCGAGACAGCGCTTGACGACGACGATTGGGCACTCTCGGCCACCACCGAAGTACGCGAGGAATCGATCGAGCGTTTTAAGCGCTTAAGGTCGGCACGCATTTCCGCCGCAGTCTGGCAGCGCATGTCGCGATCTTTTTCGAGAGCTTTGCTGATGATCTCTTCGAGCTTCGGCGGAAGTTCGGGAACCAGGCGGATTGCCGACGTGGGCTGGCGATTAAGAATCGCTTCGGTAACCACGGCGGAAGTTTCTCCGCGAAAGGGCAGGATGCCGGTGGCCATTTCGTAGAGCACGACGCCGAAGGAAAAAAGGTCGGTGCGTCCGTCGAGTTCCTTGCCGCGCAACTGTTCCGGCGACATGTAGGAAACGGTGCCAACAGCCGTGCCGGGACTGGTGAGATCAAGTCCGCTGGCATCGGCGAGAGTCTGGGAATCGCCGCTGGTGGGACGGGCGGCGCGGGAAATTTTCGCCAGTCCAAAATCGAGAATCTTGGCGTGTCCGCGATCGGTCACAAAGATGTTTGCCGGCTTGATATCGCGATGGACGATTCCTCGGACGTGCGCGGCATCGAGGGCATCGGCCACTTCAATCGCCAGGGTGAGCAGGCGCTCGAATTCCATTGGCCTGCCATTGATCAGATGTTTGAGCGTCTGGCCGCTGAGGCACTCCATCACAATGAAGAGATGTCCATCATGCTGGCCGATTTCGTGGATGGTGCAGATGTTCGGGTGATTCAGCGAAGAAGCGGCTCGAGCTTCGCGACGGAAACGCTCGAGAGCCTGCGGATCCTGCGAAGAATCGTCGGGAAGAAATTTCAGGGCAACGAAGCGGCCAAGCTGCGTGTCTTCCGCTTTGTAAACGACTCCCATCCCTCCGCCACCGAGGAGTTCGAGAATGCGGTAGTGAGAGACAGTCTGGCCGATCATGGACGAAGCGCGTCTAGCAGCCCACACTGCTTAATGCGGGTCGAGTCATCTTAGGGTTAATTGGGCGGTGAGTCAATTTACTATTGTCGGGGTGTAGAGGTGATGGAGCCGCGGGACGCCCTCGTCCGCGGTTGGGTGAGGAAAATGCAAGAAAACGGGGTCCAGTGTATTATCCCTGCGTAACCATGCCAGGGAACCGCACCAGCGAGCAATGGATCGCGCAGTATGCCTCCAGCCACCAGCATCCGGTGAACCGGGCTTGCCATACTCTGGGCATTCCAACGATCTTGTTGTCTGTGGTGATTTTCATTATTGGTATTTTCTATAACTTTCATCGCCTGTGGCTTTATGCCCTGGCGCTGTTTGTCCTCGGATGGATCTTCCAGTTCGTCGGCCATGCCTTCGAGGGCAAACCGCCTGAATTCTTTTCAGACTGGCGATTCCTGTTCGTCGGCGTACGCTGGTGGTGGGCCAAGATTCACGGAAAAGCCTGAAGTCCTCGACCTGCATGACCGAACAGCCGCTATGTTTCCGCAACCTGCCCGCTTTGCCCATCTCGGCTTGCTGCTGAGAGCGGAGCTCCATTAAAGTTCGCGTCGTTGCTTTCTGCATCGGTACGTTGGTAAGCTTTGGGGACTGTGGGTATGCATCGGACGATCACCAGATTTCTGCTGCTGTTCGCGATGGTGGGCAACCTCGCGCCGGTAGCTTTGGCGATTTCCACTCCGACCCTGCATGCCTGCTGCCTCCGCAGGGCCGATCATCATTGCCATGGATATCAGGCTTCGGACACCGGACAGCTTGTCATCCACGGCTCCAGTTGTTGCGGTCACGAGTGCTGCCGCGCCGTTACCACGGCGCAGTGGGCCCACCCCCAGCAGCGGCACGATTTTGTCTCCCTGCAAAATAGCAACGCGCACGCGGCCGGACGCCGAACGGACTTCCCGGCCAGTGCCACGGCTGAGTTCCAATCCACGCGCGGTCCGCCGAACCGCTGAACCCTCCTGCAACAGTCTTTTGTTGGCCTAACGCATAGCTGCGCATTTCGAGGAACGTCGCGCGCGGTGCTGGCCAGGTTGCCGAGCGAATGATCGGCCTCCTGGTCTGCCAACTCGTTCCGTGTGGAGACAAAATGACTTATAGAAAGACAGTCGTATTCCTGGCTTTGTTGCTGGCCAGCGTTTCTGCCTTCGCTGACATATATGGCGCCATTCGCGGAGTGGTGCACGACCCGGAGCATCGCCCGGTGCAGGGCGCGATGGTGATGCTCAAAGCAAAATCTTCGGACTGGGGGAAGACCGCGACCACTGGCGCGAATGGCGAATTCCAATTTAATGCGGTCCCTCTTGGCGATTATTCCCTCACCGTGGTGGGCCAGGGTTTTGCGCAGCAGTCGCAAGACGTTACGGTGATCTCGGGAACGGTGCCGGTGGCGCACTTTCAATTGCAGCTGGCCTCGGCGCACGAAAAAGTGACAGTCTCCGCGGAGCAGGTAGTCGTGCCCACGGATAGCGCCACCCCCATCACACTGGTGAACAGTCTGGACATCGCGCGCACGCCGGGCGCCGACCGAACCAACAGTCTCGCGATGATTACCGATTACACGCCGGGCGCCTACGTCACCCACGACATGCTGCACATGCGTGGCGGTCACCAGACGCAGTGGATGCTCGATGGCGTTCCGATCATCAACACTGCGATCGCGCAAAACGTGGCTCCGCAGTTCGATCCCAAGGATCTGGAATACGTGGAAGTGAATCGCGGCAGTTACGGAGCGGAGTTCGGCGACCGCACGTACGGAGTCTTCAATGTGGTTCCGCGTACCGGCTTCGAGCGCAACAATGAAGCTGAACTGGTGCTCAGCGCGGGAAATTTCTACCAGACGAATGACGCGCTCAGCTTCGGCAGCCACACAAAAAACTTCGCCTACTACGCCAGCGTCAACGCCAATCGCAGCGATCTGGGCTTGCAGCCGCCGGTTCCGCAAGTGGTGCATGACGCCGTAAATGGTGTTGGCGGCTTCGGCTCGTTTATTTACAACGTGAACCCCACGAACCAGTTGCGCCTGATGACTTCGCTGCGCCGCGATTATTTCCAAATTCCGTACGATCCTTTTCCCAATGACATTGAAAATAATCCGGCCAGCGGACAGTACACGCCGAGCATCGGCTTACGCGATGGAGAACACGAATCGGATGCCGGGGTGCTCTTCACCTGGTTGCACACGTTCAACTCGCAGGTGATGACCACAATTTCTCCCTTCTACCATTACAACCGGGGCAACTATGACAGCAATCCCAATGACGTTCCGATCGCGACCACGGAAGACCGCGGTTCAACTTATGTTGGCGGCCAGGCCAACCTCTCGGCCAATTACAGGAAGAACGATGTGCAGCTTGGAGTCATCAGCTTCTATCAGAGTGACAACCAACTCTTCGGAGCAGTCTTCAACGATGGCAGCGGATTCCCGCCGATCAGTGATAGCGAGCATCCGACGGCGAATTTCGAAGCTTTTTACATTGACGATAAGTTCAACCCGTTTTCCTGGATGACGCTCTCGGCGGGAATGCGCCCCACGCGGTTCTCGGAAGGGAATTTTGCCACCACCGCAACTGCTCCACCGGTCGATGAAACGGCCATCCAGCCGCGGTTCGGCGCCACCGTCACCGTGCCTCGGCTGCATTGGACCTTCCGCGCATTCTACGGACACTACTATCAAGCGCCGCCGATCGAAACCGTTTCTGGTCCCGCGCTGGTCGATTACACCCAGCAGCAAGGGCTCGGCTTCGGCACGCTTCCGGGAGAACGCGACGAGGAGCATCAATTTGGCGTGAACATTCCTTACCGCGGGTGGGTGCTGGATGCCGACAACTTCGAAACCGATGTACAGAATTTTCTCGATCACAACAATATCGGAGCTTCCAGCATCTTTTTCCCCCTCGCGGTTTCTCACGCCCTGATTCGTGGATGGGAACTCACACTTCGTTCTCCGCGCTTTGCCCATCGCGGGCAGTTGCACCTCGCCTACTCCAATCAGATCGCGGAAGGTGCAGGAACTATTATCGGAGGCCTGGTCGCGCCGGGAGCGATTTCTCCGCAACTCACTCCACTCGATCACGACCAGCGCAATACTCTGAATGTCGGGTGGCGATGTCACGCTCCCGAGCCGCGCCTACGTTTCCACCAACGTTTACTACGGCTCCGGGTTCAGCAATGCTTTTCCCGGCGCGCCCTATCCCGGGAAATTATCTGCCGCAGCACACCACCTTCGATCTTTCTCTGGGCAAGGACTTCGGGGAACGCTTCACCGCATCTCTAACGGCATTAAACGTGGCCAATCGCCGCGTCGAATATGACAACAGCCTTACCTTCGGCGGATACCACTGGAACAATCCGCGCGAAATCTACGTGGAAGTTCGCTATCGCTTTCACTACTGATTCTCCATGGAAGCAGAATCATGCATCGCTCAATCATCGGAGATAATGAAAAGAAATGACTACGACTTACAAAATTCACTCGTTCCATGCGCGACTTCGAACTCTGGTATTGATCGGAGTGTGCGCGCTTCTCGGTTTTTCCGCCGCATGTACTCGAGGAAAGTCGCAGGAGGAAAGCTCGGGCGCGAAACGGTATGCGCTCAGAGGCAAGGTGGTTTCGGTAGACAAGAACGCGGGAACCGCCGACGTCGACAACGAGCCTATCACCGGCTTCATGGAAGCCATGGTCATGCCCTACAGCGTGAAGCCCGCTTCGGCGCTGGATCAGCTGCAGCCTGGGGATTCCATCACCGCCGATGTCGTCGTGGAATCCGATAAATACTGGCTGGAAAATGTGAAAGTCACCGGCCATTCAAAGCCGCCGGCAGACAAGCCCACTGCCAGTCTGCACATTCCTGAGCCGGGCGATGTGGTTCCTGATTTCAAGCTGGTGAATCAAAGTGGAAAGCCGATCTCACTGCATCAGTACCGTGGCCAGACTTTGCTTCTCACACTCATCTACACGCGCTGTCCCTTTCCTGATTTCTGTCCTCGCGTGAGCCACGAGTTTGCCGCGATCGATCAACAAATCCGCGCCGATCCCGCCCACTATGGCAAGGCTCACTTGCTCAGCATCAGTTTCGATCCCGTGCACGATACGCCGAAAGTCTTGCGCGCGTATGGATTTTCCTGCGCCGGTACCAAAGATCCTTCGCTGTTTAAGCACTGGGAATTCTCTGCAATTCCTCAAGCAGAATTGCCCGAATTTGCCAAATATTTCGCTCTGACTTACGAACAGGATGGTGACTCGATCACGCATTCGCTCAGTACCGCCGTCATTTCTCCGGATGGAAAAATTTTCAAGTGGTATCACGGCGCGGATTGGCAAGCTGCGGATTTGCTGCAGGATGTGGCGGCGGCTGCGCATCCGGCCAGTTGAGTCGCGGACATCGGACTACCTACGCTTTTCGCCCGGTTGAGGCTTCCGCTTGCCGCGTGGTAGCATCCTAAGTTTTGGCGGGTGATGTTGGGCTGGCCTCTCTACTGCACCGATTCTCTTCTGGGCCTTCTCGTTTTGCACGCCTGCGAAGGAGCCTATCGTGAAAATTTATACCGGAGAAAATATTCGTAATGTTGCGATTGTAGGACACGGGCACGCCGGCAAAACGACGCTGCTCTCGGCCATGCTTTATACCGCTGGCGCAACCCCGCGCCTGGGGCGGGTGGACGATGGCTCATCGACCACCGATTACGACGAAGAAGAGATCGCGCGCAAGATGTCGATTGCAGCCTCCGCTGCATATGTGGAGTGGGGCAAGACCAAGATCAATGTGATTGATACGCCCGGGTTCAACATGTTTGTTCACGAGGCCCGCATGGTGCTGCCTGTGGTGGACGCGGCCATCGTTGTGGTGGACGGCGTAGCTGGTGTGGAAGTTGTGACCCAGCGAGTATGGAATGATTGCGAGGAATATAAAACGCCGCGATTGATCGTGGTGAACCGCATGGATCGCGACCGTGCCAATGCCGAGCGCGTGCTCGAATCGCTGATCACTGCTTTCGGAAGGAATGTGATTCCGATCGAACTGCCGATTGGCAGCGAAAAGAATTTAACCGGTGTAGTCGACCTGGTGCGCATGAAGGCCTACACCTATGAACTCGGCGGCAATGGCAAAGGAAAAGAGACGGAGATTCCCGCCAACATGCGGGCGCAGGTGCAGGAATCGCATGAGCAGCTCGTGGAACTGGTGGCTGAGGGCGATGACAAGCTGATGGAGGAATTCTTTGAGAAGGGGACAATTCCGGAAGAAGATTTAATTCCTGCGCTGCACAATGCGATTCGCGAAGATAAGCTTTTCCCCGTGATTTTTTCTTCCGGGTTGGGCAACATCGGAGCCGATCGGGTGATGGATTTTATTGTCGACTACACTCCCGCGCCTTCTGAGCATGAGTGGGTGCAGGGTGAACCTGCGTCCTCGGGCAACGGAGACGCTCCCAAGCGGCATGAGACGGACGCGGAGCCGGTTTCGCTCTACGTGTTTAAGACGGTGTCCGACGCGTTCGCCGGCAGGATTTCCTACTTCAAAGTTTTTTCCGGAGTATTGAAAAACGAATCGACGGTGCAGAACTTCTCCCGCGGGTCGGCGGAGAAGCTCTCGCATATTTCCATCATGCAAGGAAAGACTGCGGTTCCGGTACCCGAGTTGCATGCGGGAGATATTGGCGCGGTCGCGAAATTGAAAGACACTCTGACCGGCGACACGCTGGGAGATAAAGCGGCGCCGATTCAGTATCCGAGAGTGAAGTTGCCGGAGCCGGCGATTACATTCGCGATTGAGCCGAAGAGCCGCGCGGATGAAGACAAGCTGGGACCGGGGATCCATAAGCTGATGGAAGAGGATGCGATGCTGCGATTCTTTCGCGACGCGCAGACTCAGGAATTTTTGATTGCAGGCACTGGACAGCAGCACATCGAAGTGGTGGTGGCGAAGCTGAAAAAGCGCTACCACACGGAAGTAGTTCTGAAGGCTCCGAAGGTGCCATATCGCGAAACGATCCGCGGCAAAGCTGATGTGCAGGGGCGGCACAAAAAACAGACTGGCGGCCACGGTCAGTACGGCGATTGCAAAATCAAAATGGAGCCGATGCCGCGCGGCGGGCAGTTTGAATTCGTCAACGACATTTTTGGCGGCGCGATTCCGAAAAATTATATTCCGGCCATCGAAAAAGGAATCAAGGATGCTGCGGGGCGCGGCTATCTGGCTGGTTATCCGGTGGTCGATTTCCGTGTGATCCTTTATGACGGCTCGTATCACGATGTGGATTCGAACGATATGTCATTTCAGATGGCGGGGCGCATCGCCTTCAAAAAGGCGATGGAGCAGGCCAAGCCTACGCTGCTCGAGCCAGTGATGTCCGTCGAAATCACCGTCCCGGACGATTTTGCGGGTTCGATCATGGGTGATTTGAACAGCCGCCGGGGACGCATCCAGGGCATGGACAATAAGGGCGGCAACACTATCGTGAAGGCCGAAGTGCCCATGGCTGAGATGCTGACCTACGGCGTCGATCTCACTTCAATGACGCAAGGCCGCGGCAGCTTCAACATGGAAATGCACCATTACGACACTGTGCCGGCAGCGCTGCAGGAAAAGATTGTGGAGAAGGCGAAGGCGGCGCGCGGTGAGGTGAAGGAAGAGGAGGAGTAAATTCTTCACTCTGCCCTGCGGATCGGACGAAATCCAGAGGCCATTGCGTACCCCGCGCACATAAACTCTCCAAACAAGAGTACGACTGCTAGCGTATAGACAACAAAATCCTTATTTCCAAAATTCGGTTCCTGCGAAATTAGTCGGAATTCACTGATCATGAAGAATGAGGCAGCAGCCCCTAAGAGAAACAATAGGAGCGCACCCGCAACCGAGATAGGTCGGCTGATTTTTCCCCGCCACGTTTCAGAGGCGATTTTCCCGACAAAATACCACCAGGCTGTGGCCAGAATACCAACAACGACAATCGTCCAGGTACTGTCGCTGGCAACCATTGGCAAAGAAACGGGAAGGTCGACACAGAAGAGCGGATTTCCTCCACTGGCTATTCCTTCGCCGAAGATGCATGTCGAAAGGACAAGAACAACGTGAACGGCAGGGAGAATGAATGGTAGCCTGTTTGGCAGATCACTCATGAGATCTTCATCCCCTGCGCCTTTGCCAGCTTCGCCTGGCGCTCGTCGAAAGTCCAAAATCGTTCGGCCTTGAGTTCGAGGGCACAGGCGACGTGCAGGGTATCGAGGGTACGCATGCCGAGTTTGGGCCCGTAGCGGAGGGCAAGATTGGCGCAAACGTCGAAGGCGTTTTCAGGGATTGCCGTCTCTAGCCACAAGCCATCCGCACGGTCGCGCTTCAGTGTGTCGAAGACTGCGTCCATCTCGGCGAGCGAAATCTTACGATAAAAGACCTGTTTGGCGATGGCATGGGAACATTCCGCAGAATGGAGCGGGGAAAACCAGACGCGGGGCCTCTCTTTCATGCGTTCTCGGGCGGCGGCCGAATGTGCGTCTAACACGTAGAGCGAGGTGAGAAAACTGGTATCGGCGTAGACAGTCAGAAACGGCCCCGGTCGTTTATTAAGTCATCGACGACCGTCAAAACGCGGTCGCCAAAGATTTTCTTTGCGCGGGCTTCGAAGTCCGGCCATTGGACTGGCTTCTCTTCCGGTTTCTCAGGAACAATGCGGGCGATTACCTTATCGCGCTCGCGCAGTTCGACCGTCGTTCCCGCGCGGAGCCAAGCCTTCAGGCGACGTGTCTCGCGAAGCTGCCTCATATTGACCGATGGCATAAATAAATGTGACACATAATGTGTCACATTGTCAAGGACGACCTGCGCTGGAGTCCGGAGAAGAGATTCACTCCAGCGCCTCGCCCGGCTAGACCGAGGGCGGCTGTCCCACACGGGCTGTCTTCGCACCGGCCGTGGTAATATCCGGCCAGTGGCTACCGCGCGTAACAACCCCAACCTGAATTACAGCCCGGAGCGCCTGGTCTCTGCTGCGGCGGTGGAGGACGACTCTTCGTTTGAGCTGAAACTGCGGCCACAGCGGCTAGGCGAGTTTATTGGGCAGGCAAAGGTTAAGGAGAATCTGGCGGTCGCGATCGAAGCTGCTAAGTCGCGCGGCGAGGCCATGGATCATGTGCTGCTGTACGGACCGCCAGGTCTGGGCAAGACGACGCTGGCCAACATCATCGCCAACGAATTGGGTGTTCACTTTCAGCCGACGGCGGCGCCGCTACTGCAGATCAAGGGCGACCTGACGGCGATCATCACCAACATGCAGGATAAACAAGTCCTGTTCATCGATGAGATTCACCGGCTGCAGCCGGTGCTCGAAGAGTTGCTGTATTCGGCGCTCGAAGATTACAAGCTCGACATTATTATTGGCCAGGGGCCGTCAGCGCGCACGCATACGCTCGAAGTGAAGCCTTTTACTTTTGTCGGTGCAACTACGCGTGCGGGATTGATTTCAGCGCCGCTGCGTTCGCGTTTCGGCATCGTCCTGCGGCTCGAGTTTTATACGCCGGAAGATTTGCGGGTGATCGTGGAACGATCTGCAGAAATCCTGGGGGTGCAGATCGACGATGCCGGTGCGACCGAGATTGCGAGCCGCTCGCGCGGTACTCCGCGAATTGCCAACCGCCTGCTGCGTCGAGTGCGCGACTACGCGCAGGTGCGTGGCGCGGGCAAAATCGATTTGCCCACGGCACAGGCGTCGCTGCAGATGCTTGAAGTGGATCAATACGGCTTCGACGAAGTCGACCGCAAACTGCTGCTTACGATTATCGAAAAATACCAGGGCGGCCCGGTGGGCTTGAGCACGCTGGCGGCAGTTCTGGCGGAAGAGCCGGATGCTATCGAAGAGATCTACGAGCCTTTTCTGATGCAGATTGGATTCCTCAATCGCACTCCGCGCGGGCGTGTAGCCACACAGCTGGCCTACGAGTATTTCAAAATCACACCGAGCCGCCGGCAGAGTTCCCTATTTTAGAAAAAGCGGCGCACAAACCTTAAGCCCCAAATGTCCTCTATTTCGCGGTTCGTGACAAACATTTGTTTTTTGTTTCGTTGAGCCGAATATAGTGTATCTTCCTCAGTTCCCCGTCGGGAGCGGGGACGATTGAGTCTGGTTCCGGGGCGGCGGCGAGACATAACGCATCTCGTGAAGTTGGCGATGTTGGCAGTGCTCCTGCCGACAGGCGCAGCCTCAGCGGCTTCTTGGTTCCAGGTTGGTGGAAGTCGCGTCGGCAGCTCGGTTGTGCAAAGTACGTCCTCTGGCTCCTCGGGACAAACTTCCAGTCCACAAAACACTCAGACGACGCCGCAGAATCCCCCTCCCCCTCCGGAGGAGAATCCTGCTCCGCCCGGGGAAAAGCCTGCGCCGTCGAAGGAGACACCGCCTCCGTCAGAGCAGGAACCGGAGCCTGCTATCAAGAATCCTGAGGTGCAGCCTGCCCAGAAGGCAGCGAGTACGCCGACTCTTACGATTCCGCGGCTCAGCCGTGCGCCGGTGCTCGAGGATTTTTTGAGTATGAAGCCTGAAGGCCACGCTGCGTTGCAGATGGCGAAGGTGACTGGCTTCGTACAGCGCAATCCCCATGATGGGGCCAAAGTTTCCGAAGAGACGGAAGCCTATCTCGGCTACGACCAGAAAAATCTTTATGTTGTATTCGTGTGCTTCGACGATCCGCAAAAAGTGCGGGCGCGCATGTCGAGCCGCGAAGACGTTTACGATGACGATGAAGTCGAAGTCATGCTGGATACGTTTCACGACCGGCGCCGCGCCTATGCGTTCCAGACCACCCCACTCGGCGTGCAATGGGACGCAATCTGGACCGAGGCCACGCGGGATGAGATCAGCGGCAATTTCGATACCTCGTTCGATACGGTTTGGGATTCGAAAGGGAAAGTTACCAGCCAGGGATTCGTCGTCTGGATGGCGATTCCCTTCAAGAGCCTGCGGTTTCCGTCGACCAGAGAACAGGACTGGGGCATCATTCTTTACCGGGGAATCGTCCGTAAAAACGAAGACGCGTTCTGGCCGCAGATTTCCTACAAAGTGGCGGGCCGGCTAGGCCAGGCCGCGACGCTGCTCGGTCTGGAAGGGATCTCGCCCGGCCGCAGCATCGAGCTGATTCCGTACGGAATCATGCGCGGCTTTCGCGCCCTCGATGAGCGCGATCCCTACAATCCCTATTTTCAAAATGCGGTGGCGCAGGGGCAGGCCGGAATGGATGCGAAGTTTGTAATCCACGATCACTTTGTGGTGGATCTCACCGCTAACCCCGACTTCAGCCAGGTGGAGTCTGAGGATCCCCAGATCACGGTCAACCAACGCTTCGAAGTGTACTTTCCGGAGAAGCGCCCGTTCTTTCTGGAGAACGAAGATTATTTCCGCACGCCGCTGGATTTGTTTTTCACCCGCAATATTCAGGATCTCTCCGCGGGTATTCGGCTCACAGGAAAAGAAGGGCCATATTCCGTCGGCCTGATGTCCACCGATGACCGCGCCCCGGGCCTGGCGGTGCCAAACTTCTGTCCCGCGAGTTCTCCAGTGTGTTCCGATAATCTCAGCGGGATTCGCTCGTACTTCACGATTGCGCGTGTGAATCGCGACATCTTTAAGGAATCGAGTGTGGGCGCGATCTATACGGACTGGGAATGTCCCACAACCGGCGAGTTTAACCGCGTGGGCGGCCTCGACACGCGGCTGAAGTTCAACGCCAACTGGTCGTTGGATGGACAGGCCGTAACCAGTTCGAGCAATCTGCTGGGCTTTCATACGACGAATCTGGAAACTACTTGCGAGTACAACCTGTACCCCTTCAGCTCGGGCAACGCGGGCAACAATAATTACTTCGCCGGCCCTGCGGACAAGCTGGACTTGAAACGCGACGGCCTGCATTTTACGTACGAAGGAATTTATGACGACATCAGTCCCGGTTTCGTGACCGTGCCGGGATTCGTGAACCGCGTGGACATCCGCGAACTGTATCAGACTGCCGACTACCGCTTCCGTCCCAAGAAAGGCTGGGTGGTTGATTGGGGACCATCGATCATGCAGCGCTACGTCTTCGATCATGAAGGAAATCGCCTGGACACCGATTATTCGCCCTATCTTGCAATTCAGGGCCGCGGCCAGACCGTTATCTATTTATTTCCCTACGAGGAATTACGCGAGCGTCTGCGGCCACAGGATTTCTGTTTTCTCGGTTTCTCCTGTGCGACCCCGAAGCAGGATTATCACGAGCACAGCAGTGGCGCATCGATTCAGACGAGCGTTCTGCCCAAAGTGACGGCGGCCGCGAGTTATCACTGGGGAGATGGAGCAAATTTTGTCGCGTCTCCGGGCGCTCCGCCGCCACTCGACGTTCCCTTTGTCGCGCGCCAGGATACGGCCACGGGCACGCTCACGTTTCGTCCCTTGAAGCCGTTGAAAATTGAGAATACTTACCTTTTCGAGCGCCTGCGCGCCACGCAGCATGAATATCTGGTAGCGCAGTCGCAGATGCCCGGCGCTCACATTGGCCAAGGCATTTTCAACGACCACATCATCCGCAGCAAATGGAACTGGCAATTCACGCCGCAGCTTTCGTTGCGTGTGATTCTGCAATACAACTCGCTGCTGGCCAACACACCGGGGAACACGGTTTATCCATATACCTATCTTCCCACTGAGAAAGAATTCAACGCCGATTTCCTGCTCACGTACCTGGTGCATCCCGGCACCGCAATTTACCTGGGTTACAACAGCGACCTGCAGAACCTTGACCACAACCTTGGGTTCGATCCAGCCGGGCTCGCGGGACTGTACACCGCTAAAGGTCTTATGAACGATAGCCGGCAGTTCTTCGT
Organism: uncultured Acidobacteriaceae bacterium; assembly: GCA_963817305.1. GTDB lineage: Bacteria > Acidobacteriota > Terriglobia > Terriglobales > Acidobacteriaceae > Sulfotelmatobacter. The sequence continues at coordinate 1,102,717 of CAWFOD010000004.1, forward strand.
AAAGGTTTCGTATCTGTTCCGGTTCTAACCTGTCGCGCCCCCGCAGAGACACGGCTGCGTTTGCTGAATCCTGGCGGGTTCCGGTAGAATCTAAGGATTCGAATCGAGGTCTGAACGCTATGAAAGCAGCCATTCATCCCGCTTATAACGAAATTCGCGTGCACTGCGCGTGCGGTAATGCTTTTGTTACCCGCTCCACTCATAAGGGCGATATCAGCGTTGAAATCTGCTCGGCCTGCCATCCCTTCTTCACCGGCAAGCAGAAGCTGATGGATACCGCCGGCCGCGTGGAGCGCTTCCGCCGCAAGTATGCCAAGAACGAGCCAGCCAAGCCCGGCGCGTCGAAGAACTAATTCGCGTCGTATCGCAATTTCAGCCCTCGCCGAACGGCGGGGGCTTTGATTTTGTCGGACAATTTGCGGCACAAAGTAGAATAAGAAACGTGAAGAAGTTCTGGGACAATTCGGCTGGAGCAGGCCCGTGTGGGCAAGGCTCGTGTGGAGCGGACACCCTTTTCCGCCAGCCCGCGCCACTGAAGCTGGTTCCTGCCACTCTTTCTATCGGTAACGTCACAATCGCGCCCGCAACGGTGCTCGCTCCCATGGCAGGAGTCACCGATACAGTCTTCCGCCGCTTCATCCGCAATCTTGGCGGCTGCGGACTGATCATGACCGAGTTCACTTCGGCCGACGGCGTGCTTGCGCAAGAAAGATCAGAAGGCCAAGCGCTACCTGCATTTCTATGAAGATGAGCATCCCATCTCGGCGCAGCTTTTCGGCAGCAATCCGCTGGTGATGGCCGAAGCCGCCCGCATGGTCGAAGGCCTCGGCTTCGATCTGGTGGATTTGAATCTGGGCTGTCCGGCAAAGAAAGTGGTGAAGTGCAACGGAGGCTCCGGCCTGCTGCGCGATCTGCCTGCGATCGGACGCATCTTCGAGGCGGTGCGCGCTGCGGTGACGATTCCCTTCACCGTAAAGTTTCGCGCCGGATGGAGCGATGACGAAATCGTCTGCGTGGAACTGGCTCGGATGGCGGAGTCGTGCGGGCTGGCGGCGGTGGCGCTGCATGCGCGTACCCGCGAACAGGGCTATAGCGGGCAGGCGCGCTGGGAGTGGATCGCGGCGGTGAAGGATGCGGTGAAGATTCCGGTGATTGGGAATGGCGACATCCGTGCGCCTGAGGACGCTTGCGCGATGGTCACGCAAACCGGGTGCGATGCGGTGATGATTGGGCGGACCGCGCCGTCGAATCCATGGATCTTCAGGCAGATTCAGCAATATTGCAACGCTCATGGAGGGGCGGACGCCCTCGTCCGCCCGGTTAGTGGCAATACTCTCGAGTTCGAATCCCGTGATGGTGACTCCCCGGACGAGGGCGTCCGGGGCTCCATGGATAGTGGGGAGCTGTCGAGGGAGCGCGGCTACGATTCTCCTTCCGAGCTCGACCGCTACCAGATGATCCGCACCTACTTCCAGATGCTGATTGAAGAGGAACTGCCCGACGCTGTCGGCAAGATGAAGCAGTTCGCGTCATGGTTCACGCACGGCGTGCCGGGTGGAGCGGGCCTGCGCAAAGCGATCTACGAGTCGAAGAACGCGGTGGAGATTCTGGGGCGAGTAGAAGACTTCTTCGAAGCGAAGTTGTGTGGCACGGGCGCCCTCGCCCGCGAACTCAGCTAAACTCCCCGCGCCACCATCTTCCCCGCTTCATCCTGCTCCACATAAGCCCACGGCACTTTCGCGTCATGCGTGAACACCGTCAGCCATTTTTCTGGAATCGCCTTTGCGTAGTACTGCTTCTTGCTCTCGATAGTTTGCAGCGGATAAAGATCGAAGCTCATGCCCCATGTGATATCGATATGCGCCGTGGTCGGCATGAGGTCCGAGATGTAGCAGGCGGTGCGGCCTCCGCTCTCGACGATGACAGCTTGCATGTGCGCGGTGTGGCCGGGGAATTGTTTTACGGAGATGCCGGGGACGATCTCTTCGCCGCCCTTCAGCAGCGTCATCTGGCCGCTTTCCACCAGCGGATCGTAGTTGTCGGGAATGTAGCTGATGGAGTCACGCTCGCTGGGCTTGCGTGCATATTGCCACTCACCCTCCGGCGCATAGTATTTCGCCCGGGGAAAAGTCGGGACGACCTTGCCGTCTTTGCCGCGCACAGTATTCCAACCGCAGTGGTCGAAATGAAGATGCGTGTTGATAACGATGTCGATATCTTCCGGCGCAATTCCAGCGGCAGCGAGGTTCGTTAACAGCTTCGCAGGCTGCCCGTAGAACTTGATCATGCGTTCCGACAGCTTGTTGCCCATGCCGGTTTCAACGAGGACGTTTTGTCTCCCCGTGCGGATGAGTAGAGAGTTCAATCCTGCCTGCACGTAGTTGCGTTCATCAGCAACCACTTTGCGCGACCACATGACTTTGGGGATCACGCCGAAAAAAGCGCCGCCATCGAGCGGGTAAGTGCCGTCGGAGAAAACGCTGAGTTCGAAGTTACCGAGAGTGAGCTGTGGCATGGAAATAGTGTGCCACAGCTAAAACAGGGGCTGAAGCCCGCAGTTATTTTAGCTTTACGCGGCGCTGAAGCGCCGCTCTTCCACAACAACGCCAGCGCGGATGTCCCTCTGCCGGCAGCAAAGCGATGTCATACGCCGAGAGCTAGCGAGATGAGCTCGCCTAGCCCCCGGGGCCGTCATTGGAGACGTACTGCTCCAGCGATTCCAGTTCCCGGCTGAGATCGTCGACACGCCACTCCAGCAGATTGCGAATCGAAAGAATCCCGAGCAGCCTGCCATTGTCCTCCGCGACCGGCAGATGGCGGAAGTGGCGCTCGAGCATGATACTCAGCGCTTCGCCGGCCCCGGTGCGGCGGGTTGCCATTTCGACTGGAGTGGTCATCAGGTCGCGCACGGAGGTCTTCTGCGGGTCGGTGTGGGTAAGCGACATCTTGCGAAGGACGTCACGCTCGGTAAAGATTCCCGCGACCCTGTATTCGGAGTCGACGACGGCGACCGCCCCAACGTGGTGGTCGAGCATCTTGTTGATGGCGTCGGCTACGCTGGCATCCAGCGGAACGGCCGCGATTTCCCGGTCACAAAGTTCCAGCACGCTCATAAATACCCCCTGGCTGAACTCCGCAGAGCCAGTCTTTCACACGAAAATCGGATTGATGAATTATGCTCACCGCCGGTCCGAAGTCAAGTAAATTGAAGCACAATTCAACAAATCTTTATCTTGCCCGGATCAAAATTTCGTTTCCTTGGCGGTTCGCAGGGTGGTCTTTTGCGCGCGATTTCTGAGAGCCAGCATTGCGAAGTCACGGATCGACGAATTCCATGTTTACTTTTCGATAACGTAGGCATCGACCTCAATCTCGAGCAAAATTTCCGGCGAAATCAAAGCACTGACCTGCACCATCGTTGCCGCGGGACGAACGTCGGAGAAAAACTCGGCATGAGCTTTGCCAACCTTCTCCCACTCCGCGATGTTTGTGACATAGGTTCGCGTGCGCACCACATCCTTCATGCTGGCGCCCGCCTTGCGCAATGCGCTTTCAATGTTCTTCATGATCTGCACGGCTTGGGCGTAAACGTCGCCGACGCCCACGATCTTGCCGTCCGCTCCGGTTGCTGTTGTGCCTGAAACCGTTACATGCGGGCCAATTCTGACCGCACGAGAGTAACCGACGATCGACTCCCAGGGTGCGCCGCTTGAGATGTTCATTCGTTCCATGGTTCCGGAGTTCCTCCTTGACGATTAATTCTATCGTTCTAACGCGATGGGATTGGCAGCCAACGCCTGCGTGTGCCAGCAGAAATAGCGTGGCAAACTCTTCGGCGCCAGTGTCCTCTAATGATTCATGAAAATAATGCGGTGGATACACAAAAGTCATTTGCTTTTGGAGCGCAACTGGGGTAACTAGTTACTTAACAGTGTGAGGGGGTGGGTTTGTAGCACGATTTACAAGGGGGAACAGATGATTCCGGAATCTCATCCACTGCGTCAGCTTTTCCAGGAATTGGTGGGGCGTCACTATGCCGAGGAGATTGGCATCCGCGATCCGCAGGTGGTGGCTTATGTCTCGCACCTGCTCACCGAATTCTGCGAAGCCGATCAGTTGTTCAAGATTCACGATGCTGCCGATCGTCCTCTGAATGACCTGGGGGAGATGATGCTGGAATCAGATCCCATCTACGGTCCAGCGCCTTCCTTTGATCGTGAGCGGCAGGTGCGCAAGCACATTGGCGACTACGCTCTGTTTTTCGCAGGGATGTTTCCCGAAAGCATCAACCACTTCCGCTTACGCCATCAGCGTCTGGAAAATTTCGTAGAGTGGGTGAAGGCCGGGAAAGAGAGTTATTACATCGTGTCGAAGTTCGAACACTTCGAATATGCCAAAGTGGCGCCGCTCTTCGCGAATCTTTCACGAGAGTTTGAGGGCTGCGTTTACGGCCTTAATATGGTGAAAAACGACTTGCAGGAAATGCAGCATCCCATCACGCGCCGAGCGAACGAATTGCTGATGTAGGCCGCGGCTTCATTTCTCGTTCAAGTCCGGCCGGCCACCGATGCGATAAAAACTAAGCGCGCTGTTTCCCTGCGCCAGCTTGCGCACTCTTCGCAGCGATTCAAACTCTACTCCCGGATCGAACTTCTTTTCGTGTTCCGCGATCACCAGAGACATTGCCCACACCAGCGACGAATCGGCCAGCGCAGTCAACGTACTCTCGTAGACTTCGTGCATGCGATAAGGCGGATCGAGGAACACAACATCGGCAGCCACATGTTCGCGCTGCAGATGCCAGAGGACACCCGAAAGATCTTCGCGCAGAATTCGGTAGCCCTCAGTGATTTTCAGGCTCTGAAGATTCTGCTCGATCACTTTGACCGCAAAGGCGGAAGTCTCTACGAAGACAACTTGCTTGGCGCCACGGCTCAGCGCTTCAATCCCCACCGCTCCGGTGCCGGCAAATAAATCCAACCAAACCGTACCCGCAAGTGCCGCCGGATTGCCCGCGGTGAGCACATTGAAAAGCGTCTCCCGCAGGCGGTCCGAGGTAGGACGGGTATCCTTCCCATGCAGCGCCCGCAGAGGACGTCCCCGGTATTTCCCCGCGATTACGCGCATGGCTCTGTACTTTCGGTTACCGAGGCCAATATATCTGACCATGTAAAATAACTGTAGTAGTCAAAACCTATGAGAAGTTTTTCGGTTCACGTGGGCCGGCTGTTCGGAGTGGAGGTTCGCATCCACCTGACGTTCCTGATCCTGCCCTTGTTTGTTTTCTGGACGGAGTACAGCGTGCATCCCTCGGCCAACGGCCCGCGGGACCTGGCGCTGGTGGGAATCGTGCTGGCCTGCGTGGCCGTGCATGAAATCGGCCACATGTTGGTGGCCCGGCGGGCAGGATTGATCGCCAAGGCGGTTATTCTTCTGCCGCTCGGCGGTGTGACCGTGTTTGACGAATCGCACGCGGCAGTGCCCGCGTCCGCCACTGAAATCTGGAAACGGGAAGTCCGCATTGCGGTTACAGGGCCGCTGGTGAATCTTGCGTTCGCGTTGTTTGCGGCGGGCATAGTCTATGCGGCGGTTCCTGGAGCAAATCTGTGGCACTGGCCTTTTTTGACGTCAAGCAATCTGCCGCGCAGCCTGGTATGGGCGAACATTTATTTGGCGGGAATCAATCTTCTGCCCGCATATCCTCTGGATGGAGGCCGTATTCTGCGGGCTTACTTCGCGCGGAGCATCGATTCTTCCGCGGCTACGAGGCGCGCTGTTTCCATTAGCCACGCGCTGGCCATGGTTCTCATGATCGCAGGTTTGTTCAGCAATACCTGGCTCACCATGGTCGGTGTGATTATCTTCGCGGCGGCGCAGCTCGAAGAACGCGCGGTCATCTTCCAATCTGTTTTGGATAATGTGCGCCTCGAAGAAGTGATGCTTACCGATTTTTCTACGTTGTCGCCGGCGGATACTCTCGAAGACGCGCTGGATAAGGCGGTACATTCGCTGCAGGATGATTTTCCCGTAGTGCGCGGAAGCGATATGGTGGGCGTGATTTCCCGGCAACGCATTCTGGACGCCCTGCGCGCAGAAGGCAACGGATATGTTCAGGCCGTGATGAATAAATTATTCGAAGTTTCCTTGCGCCAGGAATCGCTGGCTTCCGCATTCCGCAAACTTACGGCGCGCAATCTCAGCATCATTCCGGTGGTCGAGGATCAGCGTTTGGTGGGCATCGTCACCCTGCAGAATTTAATGCACTCCATGTCTCTGCTGGCCGAAGGACGGAAGCTGAGACGCGATGCGTCGAACTGATCCCAATCGGCAGACCCGCAGTGGGAGTCTATTTCCGATTTGCGATTTCCAATTGCCGATTGTTTCGTGCGCAGATTTTGAAACTTGGCGATCGGCAATTGGCACTTGGCAATCCTTAAAACAACTGCACCGCTTTCGCCTGCCGCACTGCCGGAATCTCCTCCAGCTTACGCAGCACATCCTCCGGAACCCGCCCATCCACGTGGACCACGGCAATCGCTTCGCGCGGCTCTGAAGACGTTTCCCCGCTGCGCCGTCCTAACGAGAAGTCTGCAATATTGATTTCGTTTTCGCCCAGGATCGTTCCAACTTTGCCGATCACTCCTGGCACGTCGCGGTTCCGCAGATAAATCAGATTTCGCTCCAGCGGGGCCTCCACGTCAATGTCATCAATGTGCAGCAGCCGCGGCGCGGTGCCGTGCAGGACCGCGCCCTTTACCATGTGCTCCTCGCTTGAGCTCTTCAAAAAAACCGACAACACGCTGCCGGCACCGCCGGTGGAGGCCTTGGCCTTGTGCGACTCGTGGATGCGAAGCCCGCGTTGGTCTGCCACGGATGCGGCATTCACCAGGTTCGTTTTTTCATCGAGCGCCTGGTTGAGAATGCCCTTGATGGCCGCGTTGCGAATCAGTTCCGTCTTCCACTCGGCAATGTGTCCGCCGTAGCGCAGCGAAATTTCTTCTATCGAGCCGGCGGAAATCTGCGCCAGAAATGCTCCCATGCGTTCCGCCAGCACGATATAGGGCTGCATCTCGGCATACTCTTCGGCGGAAACCGAAGGCACGTTCACCGCATTCTGAATCACGCCATGCTTCAGATATTCCCGCACCTGTTGTGCGATCTGCACTCCCACGGCTTCCTGCGCCTCATGAGTCGACCCGCCGATGTGCGGAGTTAAAATCACATTCGCCATGGCCTGCAATGGCGAGTTCTTGAGCGGCTCCTCGTTGAAAACATCGAGTGCCGCGGCCGCAACCTGGCCCTGCTTCAGCGCCTCGACCAAGTCAGCTTCGTTTACCAATTCTCCACGCGCGCAGTTCACCAGGCGAACGCCCTTCTTCATCTTCTTGAACGCAGAGGCGCTGATCATGCCCGTAGTTTGCGGAGTCAGGCCGACATGCAGCGTGATGTAATCCGCTGCCGCATAAAGCTCGTCCAGGCTCACGCAACGGATTCCCAGTTCCTTGGCTACGGCGACGGAAACAAACGGATCATGCGCGACGATTTCCATGCCAAACGCTCGCGCCCGCCGCGCCACCTCCATGCCAATGCGTCCGAGGCCGGCAATTCCCAGCGTCTTGCCGCGCAGTTCAGAACCTTGCAAAGATTTCTTCTCCCATTTGCCGGCGTGCATCAGCGCATCTGCGCGACAAAGATGGCGAGCCATGGCGAGCATCATGCCGAGCGCCTGCTCTGCGACCGCAACGGCATTTGCTCCCGGCGTATTCATCACCGCGATGCCCTGACGCGTGGCCGCATCCAGATCGATGTTGTCCACGCCCACGCCGGCACGGCCGATCACACGCAATTTCTTGGCATGCGCCAATAGGGCAGCATCGGCCTGCACCGCCGAGCGCACGATCAAAGCGTCGGCGGATTCCAGCTCCGTTGTGAGCTTGCCGTCTAACTGGTCCGCCGTCAGAACAACCCATCCGGGTTCTCGAAGCTGATCCACTGCTGATGCGGAAATCTTTTCCGCGATGACAATTTTCACGGATACGCTCATTTCTTTTTATGACATTGCTGGAAGGAGTTCATCGCTAACCGCAGGCGACAAGACCTTGACAGACATTTGACACGCCACTGACACAGCCACGTCTCACGTTTCCTAGACTCCACTCATGGGCAAATGCCCACGGAGGAACCGTCATGAAAACACTATCGACACTGTTACTAGCGGCTCTCGCCGCCTTCACTGTAGCTTGCGGCTACAGTTCTAAAGCAGCTTCACCCCCGGCGGCAGGAACCATGCCGACTATCGCAGCCCTCGCGCCGAATAGTATGAATTCAGGCGGCCCGGCATTTGTGCTGACGGTGAACGGCAGCAACTTCTCGAGCACCGCAACCATTAACTGGAATGGCACCGCGCAGACCACAAGCCATGTAAGTGCGAACCAACTCACGGCGACCATTGCGGCTTCGAATATCGCAACTCCGGCAACCGTGGCGATTACTGTGACCAACCCGGGCACCGCCGGCACTGGCATTTACAATACTGGCGCTACACTAGCAGAAACTTCGACCGCGATGAATTTTACGGTGAACTAGGATGAGGGCCGCGCGATTCGCGGTCCTCAAGCCTCTACAAGTTGTGCCGGGTTTGATTTCCCGCGCGCGAAAACTTCCTGAGCCGCTCGTACGGCTGCACCGTACTCAACATTTTTCCCGGTGACGCGCGCGAGCACGTGTTCGAGCGCGCCGAGAATGCCGATCGTGTCCAGGTAATCGTAATAGCCGATATGCGCGATGCGGAATAGTTGTCCCTTCATTTCGCCCTGGCCGTTGGCCACCACGGCGTCGAAAGATTCGCGAAATTCTTTCACAATCTTGCCGGAATCGATGCCCTCCGGCGAGGAGATTGCCGTCAGCGCAGCCGCGGGCGAAGATGCGTAAAGTTTCAAGCCCAGGGCCTGTGCACCGGCTCGCGTCATCTGCGCGCAGAGTTCAGCATTATCGATCAGAGCTTCGCGTCCCTTGGCCAGGTCGCCGCCGCCCATCTCGCGTACAAACCCCAAAGCCGCTCCCAACGCGGCAAATAGCGAAGTTGCCGGAGTGTAGGCCGATTCGCCCTTGGCCGCGGCTTTTCGTTCCTTGCGCAAATCGAAGTAGTAGCGCGGAGAAGTCGTCGTATCCATTCGCTTCCACGCCCGCTCGCTCACGGCGCAGTAGCCGAGCCCGGGAGGAATCATCAGCGCCTTCTGCGAACCGCCGATAATCACATCGACTCCCCAGCCATCGACATCGAGATGAGTTGTGCCCAGGCCGGTGATGGCATCGACGATCAGCAGCGTGTCTTCGTATTGGCGGACAATTTTTGCGATGCTTCTGATGTCGTGACGCGTGCCGGTGGAACTCTCCGTGGCCTGCACAAAGACCGCGCGCACGTCAGAAGTGAGCTTCGCGCGAACGTCATCGAGCGAAAATGTTGTGCCGTACGGCGCGGAGAGAACGTCGACATTGCAGCCGAACGCCTTGGCCAGCCCAGTCCAGCGCTCGCCGAACTTTCCCGCGGTGAGCACCAAAACCTTGTCGCCGGGAGACGTCAGGTTCGATACCGACGCTTCCATCACACCCGTGCCCGAACAAGCCAGTACCAGCACATCGTTTTTCGTGCCGATAAACTCCTTCATGTCGGCGAGGACGCGCTGGAACAATGCGCGGAAGTCTGCGGTGCGGTGATGCGCGGTGAATGATGCCATGGCGGTTTGCGCCGCTGGCAGCAAAGGAGTGGGGCCGGGAGTAAATAGACGATTCTTGCGCAACATTCGTGACAATCCTTATGAGTGGAGTAATGATTAGTTTACTGGAAGGACGCTTTCTTGTGCGTGATTGCGGTCACGACCGTGTCGGCAAGGTGGCCACCGTCTATAATTCAGGGATGAGCCTGATCGATCAGATTCAACAAGACATTACCGCCGCCATGAAGGCGCGCGACGAGCAGCGCCTGTCCACGCTGCGCATGGTGAAGAGCGCGCTGAAGAATCGCGAGATCGAGAAGATGGCGCCGCTCGATGAGAAAGAATCTCAGGCCGTACTCAGCACGCTGATCAAGCAGCGCAAGGAATCAGTCGAGCAGTTCACCAAAGGCGGACGCCAGGAAATGGCGGACAAAGAAGCTGCTGAAATTGTGCTGATCGAAAGCTACCTGCCCAAAGCCGCCGGCGAAGATGAAATTGTCGCCGGAGTGAAAACGGTAATCGCCGAGATGGGCTCTCCTACCATGAAGGACATGGGCGCGGTGATGAAGAATGCCATGGCGCGCTTCAACGGCGCAGGGATGCGCGTGGATGGGAAAGTAGTGAGCGATGCAGTGAAGCGGGAGTTGGCGGGAAAATAGAGATAGCCCTTACTTGGAAACAGCCGCGTTACTTGCTCCGCTGCAACTCACGATAGGCTTCGCTCTTCGAGATGCCACGCTCTTTGGCCACCTTCTTGAGCGCGGTTTTTTCATCGACTCTTTCCTCGGCCATGATCTGCTCAAGGCGCTGTCGTACGCTGGGGCGGACGGGGGCGTCCGCCACTCCACAAGCATCGCCTTCCTCAACCTTTCCGATCAGCAGCGTGATTTCGCCTTTCACTCCGTCGCGCGATTTTAAAATCTCGAGGACTTCGCCCGCGCGTCCACGCAAAAACTCTTCGTGCAATTTAGTCACTTCGCGCGCGATCACAACATGCCGGTTTGTTCCCAGGACTTCGATCACATCCGTCAGCGTCTCGACGATGCGGTGTGGTGCTTCGTAGAAAACCTGGGTGCGCGGCGAAGCCTTCACGGCCTCCAGCGCGGCACGGCGATCCCCGCGTTTCGCCGGAAGAAATCCACTGAAGCGGAAGGAATCGGTGGGAAGCCCGCTGGCGACCAGCGCCGCCAGAAATGCCGACACTCCCGGAATCGGCACAACCGGTACATGATGCCGAATGGCCAGCGAAATCAGCCGAAAGCCGGGGTCTGAAATTCCTGGCATTCCAGCATCGGTAACCAACGCGACGCTGGTACCCTCCTGCAAATCTTTCACCAGCTCCGCCGCCCGCGTCATCTCATTGTGTTCGTGGTAGCTGACGGTGCGGGTGGTAATGCCGTAGTGGTTGAGCAGTTTCTGCGTCTGCCGCGTGTCTTCGCAGGCGATCACGTCGGCTTCCTTCAGTATTCGCAGGGCCCGCAGCGTGATGTCCTCCAGATTGCCGATAGGAGTGGCGACCAGATAAAGCGCCGGCCGCGGCGCCAGCGATTCGGTTTGCCGCTGATCGATTTTGGAGACGGCTGCATTGGACTCATGTTTGCGGCCAGCATCTTTCATGGCCGGAGTCTACCACTGGGCAGGAGTTTGCTCTCGCTCCGCGCAAAGGGTTGTTCTCGGGCCAAAAATAGCTTTTACCAGGAAGGGCATTGAGGCTCACGAAGGGAGGTCGGGGTATGAGCGAAAATAGAGATTTCTCGATGGTAGGCGACGGAATAATGGTATCCTTTTCGCCATTTTCCTATGAAGGACGTTCAGGTTATGAAGGTTTTCTCGGCCTGGCTGCTCATTTCGGTTGCTGCGTGGGCTCACTCCCAAACCGTCGCCGTTCCCGATAAAGCAGCGCAGTCGCACCTCTCGATCGCCGATTTCGGACTCAACTACCCGCTTTCGAACGATTGGGTCCGAGCAACGGAGCTATTACGAAGGAGGGTTGAGTCCTCCAACCCCCCTCCGAATTTCGACATTCTGCTGGCCGGGGTGTTTGTTCCAAAGTCGAATCTGTCGGCGAGCAATCCTTTCTTTTCGCTCCGAGCGTACCGTCAGCCATTCACGGATTGCAAGAAGAGCCTCGAAGCCATGATTGCCCACTCTCAGGATAAGAAAGGCCAGCCTGAGGGCAGCGTCGAACAGTTCTCTGCGGCGGGCCGCGACTACTTCCGTGTCAATTTGGCACGAGGTATTGGAGGCCGTCATCAGTGCATTATCTGCACCACCGCCAACGGCCACCTGTTGGTCTGGAATGCTGGTGCGCCTAACGAGAAAGGACTGGACGCGATTGTGGCTACTCTCGACTCGATCACAGTTTTGCCTCAGAGAACTGGGGCAGAATCCGCGCAACCGGTGGGGCATAAAAATGTGAACCTGGAAGGCGAACCCTCAAAGCCGCTTATAACTCCTCCAGAGAGAGTAAAGGTGTCGAGCGGGGTTACAACAGGTCTCTTGATTAAGAAGGTCAATCCTGTTTACCCGGAAGATGCCCGCGAAGAACGCATTCAGGGTACGGTCATGCTGCGAGCCGAGATCAGCAAAGACGGTGAGATTACGGATCTTGAGCTGGTTGACGGCCCAATCGAATTGGCGGGTTCCGCAGTGGCAGCTGTCCGTCAGTGGAAGTACAAGCCTTACCTGCTAATGGGACAACCTGTCGCTGTCGATACGCAGATACAGGTCAACTATCAGCTCCGGTGGTGAGGCCTCATTCTACTGAGTCCGGCGGTCGTTACCATCAGCGATTACACTCAAAACCCCTCCATCCCGATCTCCCTTTCGCATTTAGCGCGGCTTGGTTCTGCGAGCGTCCCCCGCGAATTGACGCAATCCGACCTGCACCCTAGAATCAAGTTGAAATAATTTTCCTGCACGACTGTCTTAACAACCCATGCCTCTCTACGAATATCAGTGCGAAAAGTGCGGTCATCGCTTTGAAAAGATTCAGAAGTTTTCCGACCCGATGGTCAAGAAGTGCCCGAAGTGCGGAGGGCGGGTCGAGCAGATGATTTCCGCGCCCGCCGTGCAGTTCAAAGGATCAGGCTGGTACGTTACCGACTACGCCAATAAATCTCACGCACCGGCGTCTGACGGCGGAGGTTCGGATTCGAAAAAAGAAGAAAAGTCGGAGAAGTCTAAATCGGATGCTCCATCCAAAGAGAGTTCGAGCAAAGACTCTTCATCGAAGGAGAGCTCTTCCGCCAGCAGTGGCTCGAAGGAAGACTCGAGAAAGTCAAACTTGAACCGAGTGAGTTCGTCGCGGAAACCGGATAAAAAGAAGTAGTCGTTCGGTCGAAGCCTCGTGCCTGCTTGCGCTGCTTCAACTCTTCTCTATTTTCAACGCGCCCTGTTTCAGTCTTGCCTATTTCAGCCTCTCCCTATTTCAACTCGTTCTTGAAATGATCTTCAATCATGTGGAAGAGATGGTCGCGCGACTCACTGCCGGCAATGCTGTGGGTCTTGTTGGGATAGATCATCAGCTTAAATTGCTTCCCGGCGTCAATCAGGGCATTCACCATCTGAACGCTGTTCTGAAAATGCACATTGTCATCGCCGGTTCCATGCGCAATCAATAGTGCGCCGTGCAGGTTCGCGGCCGCGGTCGTAACATCGGACTGGCGATAACCATCCGCATCATCCTTGAGCTGGCCCATATAACGTTCGGTGTAAATCGAATCGTAATTGATCTGATCCGTTACGGGCGCAACCGCAACTCCGGCACGAAAACGTTCGGAGTGCGTCATGGCATAAAGCGTCATGGAGCCGCCATTGGACCATCCCCAGATCGCCATGCGGTCTTTATCCAGTTGCGGAAATTGCGCGAAGAGCTGATCGAGCGATGTCAGCTGATCCTTCAACTCGATCGCGCCGAACTCATGGCGAATGGCAGTTTGGAATTTACGATCGCGTCCCGGAGTGCCGCGATTGTCGACGGAAAACACCGCGAAGCCGTCGCGCGTCAGGATTTCATCGAAGGGATTGGTTGGTTGTTTCAAGACCATCTGCGCCGCGGGGCCGCCATAAATGTTCACGATCAACGGAATCTTGCCACTGGCCGGTGGATTCGAAGGCAGCAATAGACGTCCGTATAAAGTTTCGCTGTCTTCCGCCTTGAACTCCAGCCACTGCGGAGCGCGCAAGCCATACTCGGCGGCTTCATCGCGCGCTGCCCAAATCGGCGAACAAGCGCCGCCTACCGTGCACAACGACATGTGGGTCGTCGTCACTGGCCCGGAAAAGCTCAGTTCATAATGCTTTCCATCTTCAGAAAATTTTCCGAACGACATTCCTTCTTCATGGGTGAGCGCTTGCATTCCCGTTCCATCCAACTTGACGGAAAAAATATGCCGCTGCCGGGGATCGTCTTTATTAGATGAGAAGAAAACCGTTTCCGAGCTTTCGTCGATCCCCTCGACTCCGAGCATTTCGAAGTCACCGTCCGTGAGTTTCCGTTCCAGCTTGGCTTCCGCCGGCTAGAGGGTTTTGCTTATCGAAACTGTAGAGGTACAACTGCGTGTGCCCATCGCGCCAACTCGACCATAGAAAACGATCCCCGGACTTGAGAATGCGGAAGTCGTCATTCACATTGATCCAGGCGTTGGGAGCGGTCTCCGTAAGCACTTTCGTTGACTTCCCCGACCGGGCATCGACAAAGTACAAATCCATTTTGTCCTGGTTGCGATTCAGAACTTCCGCCCAGATGATTCCGTCGCGCACCCAGCCGAAGCGTGGGATGTATTCCGCATCGTCAGTCCCATCGCGAGTCAAGGAAATCCAACGAACCTTACCCTTGTCCGCGTCCACCACCCCGAGCTTCACCACAGGATTCGGATCCCCCACATCGGGATATTTCTCGTTATCCACGATGGGATGGGTCGGGATCAGATTAGAGATGGGATAAGTCGGAACCCGGGTTTCGTCCAGGTGCAGGAAGACAATATCTTTGCTGTTCGGCGACCAGAAATAATTGCTGCGCACGGCTAATTCTTCCGCGTATACCCAATCGATATCGCCGTTGAACAGGTCGTCGGCACTATCCCGGGTGAGTTGCTTCTCGTCTTTTCCACCCACCGTCCTGACGTAAAGATTGTGCTTGCGCACATAGGAAACACGGCTGCCATCGGGAGAAAATTTGGGGTCGACGCTGGGATCGGGCGCCGAAGTAAACTGCACCGCCGTGCTGGTGTTCAAGTCAAACATCCAGAGCTGTCCCTGCGAATCGAAAATCAGGTGCTTGGAATCCGGCGCCCACAAGTAATCGGCGACGTGATAGCGCGTGAGCCGCTCTTTTTCCCGCTCATCTTTCACCTTGTTATAGTCCGGCGCGAGCGAGGCCAGCTTGGCGGCGCTGACCAGAACTTTCTTCCCGCCCGTAGCCGCGTCCACATACCAGAGTTCGCCGTGCTCGCCCTGGTCATCCCGTTGCACAAAGGAGAGCTTGGTCCCGTCCGGACTCCATTCGAGAGTCTCCGGGCCGCGCCCGCTGAGACCACCCGGCGCGAATATCGCCTCGATGGTAAGCGGTTTGGCCGGCGGCGACGACTGCGCCTCGAGTACCGTCGCATCAGCGGAGAATAGGGTGAGAGCGGCAGCAGCGGCAGCGAGAGAGAGAAACTTTTTCACTAGAAGACCCCGGAGCGAGAAATGAAGTAATGCGGAACGAAAGAGTTTACACCCGAACCGGCCTCGCAGTGAGCGCCTAGCCGTAATAGTCCGGTAACACACGCGTTTCCGCGTGTTAGAATCAAACCTGAGTTCCCTCAGGATGCTCCCAGAAATAGAAAACCTGCTGCACCTGCAAGAAGCGGATAAGGCAATTCGCCGCTTGCAGGACGAAATCGCCGAACTCCCCAAACGCGTCGCCGCTATCGAGCACAAGCTGGCCGATACCAAACTGCAATTGGAAAAAGCCCAGGCCGCCGTTAAAGGCGGATGAAGCCTCCCGCCGGAAATACGACACCGCAATTACCGACCTGCGCGGCAAGATTTCCAAATACCGTGATCAGTCGCTCGCCGTTAAGACGAATGAGCAATACAAGGCGCTGTTGCAGGAAATCCAGTTCGCGGAAAAAGAGATTGCCGAGAATGAAGACAAGATTCTCGAATTGATGGTGAATGCGGACGCCCGCGATAAAGAAGTGAAAGCGGCTCAGGCTGAGCTGAAAGCGGAAACGGCGGAGATCGAGAAAGAAAAAGAGCAAGCCCGCCAGCGCACCGCGGAAGACGAGAAGCAACTTACTGAATGGCGAGGGAAGCGCGAACAGATGCGCGCCGGGGTGAACGAAGATCTGTTGCGGCATTACGAGCGCGTTTCAAAGTTTCGCGGCAGCGGCATCTCTGAAGTTCGCGATCATAAATGCATGGCCTGCCAGGTGATGCTGCGACCGCAGATCTACAATGACGTTCGCACCGGGCAGCAAACCGTGGTATGCGATTCCTGCCAGCGCATTCTCTACTTCAATCCCGCGAACGAAATGCAGGCGCTCGAGCCCGAACATAAGCGCTCGCGCCGTCATCATCCAAAAATCGATGCTCCTCAGGCCTGGTACTATCGCGCCGAGTGGGGCGATTCCGGCGAAGTCTTTCTGTGCTTGGCCAATGCCGGCGGCCAGGCCAGCCGCCGGGTTTTCGACATGGGCACGGGACGCCTGATCGGCGACATTCTCATTCGCGAAGGCGATTACCGGCATGCGTTTCCGGAGGACATCACCGGCGCCATTCGCCTCAATGGAAGCTGGTCAGAAAACGAAATGGAAACCTGGGGCACGGAAATGCCCATGACCGCCCTGGACTCTCTGCACACCGACCTCGATGCGGCTCGCTATGAAATGAGTTCGCGCACGCCCGCAAGATCCGACAGCGCGGCGACGGTGCCGACCGGACAAGCCGCCAGCTAACAAAAATCAGCATCAGGCAGCCACATCAGCCGCCCTCATGGAACCAGGCGACAAGAGCAACGGCTATGAAGAAGTCGCCGAACTCTTCATGTCCGAGAGAGATTCTCGAACCGGTGTTGCCACAGTTCGCCAATGGAGCCGGACGCTGGCGCGGGGCTCCTCAATTCTCGATCTCGGATGTGGGCATGGCGTGCCCATATCACAAGCTCTGATGGAAGACGGTTTCACAGTCTATGGCGTGGATGCCTCGGCAAGCTTGATGGAATCGTTCCGCAAGCGCTTTCCTGACGCTCATGCGGAATGTTCGGCTATTGAAGATTCAGCATTCTTCCGGCGTACGTTTGATGCCGTTGTGGCAGTGGGTTTGATCTTCTTGCTCCATCCTGATGTTCAATGTCTGCTCATCCGCAAGGTGAAACAAGCATTAAATTCCAACGGCCAGTTTCTCTTCACATCGCCGGAAGAGAAGTGCACTTGGCAGGACATTCTAACCAACCGGAAATCTGTCTCCTTAGGTGCGGAATGCTACCGCCAGCTTTTGCAAGCTGAGGGTCTCATTCTCGTCAGCGAGATGTCTGACGAAGCAAATAATCACTACTACTCAGTCCGTAAACCCTAAGCCCGGCTTGCACAGCCAAGCGATTGCGCTGGTTGTGGGGTTTGAGCGCAATGGGGGATGTTGCGTCAGCCATTCATCAGAAGCGGGGATGGATTAGACACGCTGGGTGATGACGGCACCATTCGTAAGGTGAACGGCCGCCTCAATTCCTTCGGATATAATCACGCGTGGTCACTCCCGCAATTGCCCGAACCTTTCATGCTGTCTTTCGACTGATAGAGAAGTCTTTGCTGTTGGGACTGATGGTCGCGACCGCGCTCAACGCACAACAGAGTTCCCCATCTGCACCGACCTGGGCTGGTGTCGTACGCACGGCTACCGGAGAACCTGTCGCAGGCGCGAAGGTAGCTGTATTCACACCCGCCGCTAAAGAGATCCTCACCGCGGTTACAGGAGCCGATGGAAAGTTCGCGATTGCGGACATTCGACTCGGGCCTTATAGCGTGAATGTGCAACTCCCCGGCCGAAATCCAACAGCTCCAGTGCCAGTGGATATTAATGGCGCAAACGTTGTGTTCACGGTGTCCGATCAAAACCTGCTGTCAATTGCAGCTAATCCGCAGACTCCCGCGGCGGGCGTGTCGAATGAAAACCCCAACACGCCTTCGAACGAAGCTAACTCAACCAACGGCGAGAAACTCTCCAGCCAAAAAGTAAATGAGTTGCCGCTGAACGGCCGTGACTTCAGCACGCTGCTGCTGTTAGCCGCGGGCACGATGACGGACGTGAATGGGCAGACAAATTTCACTCAGCAGTTTGCCATCAACGGACAGCGCGGCGTTGAGGCGGTCTTTGCCATGGACGGTGCCGATATCAGCGACCCTGAAATGGGTGGAAGTACATTCACGAATTTCAACGTGGATGCGATTCAGGAGCTGCAGTCCAGCTCGGGTTGGATGCCGGCCGATATCGGGCGAGGCGCGGCCGGTTTCACCAACATCGTGACCCGATCCGGGAAAGGCGGATTTCACGGGTCCTTCTTTGAGTTCTTAAGAAACTCAGCCCTCGATGCGCGGAATTACTTCGATCATCCGTCAATTGCCGAGCCAGGCCGGATCCCTCCGTTTCGCAGGAATGAGTTCGGATTTACGAATGGTGGACCGGTTGTGTTGCCGGATGTGTATGACGGGCGGGACCGCACCTTCTATTTTGTGCAGTATCAGGGATTCAGGCAGGAGCTCGGAACAACTCAGGTGTTGGCCGTTCCTACGGCAGCCGAACGAACGGGCCAGGACGTGGTGACGTACCCGGACGGCAGCACGGATACTCTGCAAATAGCGGGGAGTCCGAATAGCCCGGGAGTAAATCCGGCGATTGCTGCAGTACTGGCGCGTTATCCACTACCCAACAATCCCACCGGTGCGTATGGTGCGCGTACCTATGCGGCTCCCTCGAACGTGGTCACGAATGCAGATCAATTCTCCGTTCGCATCGATCAGAAATTGGGGACGAAAGGCCAATTATTTGGCCGATTCAATTACGACAATCTGACGGGGCCGACCACAAATCCGGATCAGACACTGCTTGATCCGAGCTTCGGCGTAACCTATGTGGATCGCCAGCGAAATGGAGTGATTAACTACACGCGCACCGTGTCTCCGCGGTTTCTCTGGTCGGCATCACTGAGCTTCACGCGGACGACGCCTTCGTTTGTGACGCCCAATCACACCGATCCCGCTCTCAAATTCAACGATGGTCTGTACGAAGCCTACAACAGTGCGGCGGGCTCGGTGATGTCAGCGTTCGGGAATTTGTTCCAGGGACAATTGAATTTTGCATGGACGACCGCGCGGCACGCCGTGAAGTGGGGTGCGGAAGCACGCCTTAATCGGGATACGACATATTTCGGGATAAGCCCGAACGGGGAATACGATTTTGGCGGTGGAACGGTTTATTCGCCGGTGTTCATCCCGTCTGCGAGTGGGCAGCACGATGTGCAGCCGGGTCAACCTCTGCCCGACACGTTGAGCAGTCTGTTGATCGGGTATCCGTATGGATACACGGTCGCAGTCGCGCCGCCCTACGCATCGAACGGCACGCATATCGGACCGGCGGCGATCAATCGGAACGATGTGAACGCCTATATCGAAGATACGTGGAAAATCAATCCGCACTGGACGCTCGACTACGGGCTGCGCTACGAGGTCTATACGCCAATTTCGGAGCGGGCGGACCGGACGTCGAGTTTTCTGAATCCGTTTCCGCCTGCTGGTGTTGGGCAAGAGTACTTGATCAATCCGCAGCCCACCTATCGGACAAACTGGAACGGGTGGGGGCCGCGCGTGCAGGTTGATTGGAGCGCACCACTCGCTGTGCGTGTGCACATGGGCGGAGCGATCACAGTGATCCCTCCGAATATTTGGCAAGACAATCTTCTGACCGGATCAACGCCCTACGTTGTGTATCCTCGCGTGAATGCGGCACAGAATGGGGAAATTTCCTACGGATTCCAAATCACACCGGACGAATTGCCTCAGGTGTACAACACGGCGGGAGTAAACGTACTGGCCAGCGGCGATCCAAAGAAAGTGCCGGCGAACACAGTCATGGACGTGAATCGATACCAGCACGATTTGGCAGCGCTGGCACCGAGCCATCAGCTTTCGCTGCTGAGTCTGGCCGGCATCGACCGGCGTTTCGGCAATGCTTACTTGCAGACCTGGACGCTGGGGCTGGAACGCGCTTTCGGCGGCCTGACGGCCGATCTCGCGTATGTTGGAACATCCGCGTTTCGACTTCCCAGAATGTCTTATCCAAACGCCTATCCCGGAGCGGATTCGGAATTTGCGCGATTTACAAACTTCGACACCAGCGGCGCGGTTACGGGTGGATTCGGCTTTGAGACTGTGGTGACGGCCACATCGCACTCGTCGTACAACGCATTGCAGGCCTCGTTGTCGGGAAATGTCGCGCACGGTGGTCCGTCGTTGCAAGCGGGCTACACCTGGGGCAAATCTCTCGACGATGTCAGCGGCATGATCGGAGGGACCGGTTCCACTGGCGCGGTGACATTGTTCAGCCCGCAAGACCCGTTCGATACCCGGCGCAGAGCGGGGGCCATCGAGCTTTGACGTGACGAACGCCTTCACCTTGAGTGCGGCACAGGATTTGCATCTGGAGCATTTCGGATACCAGTCAGATCGAGTCCGCCTTTTGACCAAAGGCTGGGAGTTGTTGAGCATCTCGTCCATCACTGGTGGCTCACCGTTCACGGTGTACTCGGGGATTCAGCAGACGGGAGCAGGGACAATTGGGGCAGACCGTCCGGATCAGATCGGAAAGCCAGACCTCTCGACCGCCGGCAGTTCGATGCGCCCGCGCGACGATTATTTCGGGCTGGGTGCGAACAACGCAAATTTCTTTTCCGTTCCCATCGGCATAGCAGGAGGGACCGGACCAAACTCGGGGCGTTTTGGCACGCTTGGCCGCAATACGTTTCGCGGCCCGGCATATTACGATTTCGATTTTGCGCTCATCAAGACAACTCCCATTGGCCACCGGGAAAGCGGTATGGAGCGCGCAGACCTGCAGTTCCGTGGTGAGTTTTTCAATTTGTTTAACATCGTGAATATGGGGCTGCCAGCAAACATCATCCGGGGTACTGGCTTTGGCATGATCAGCAAGACCGCGGGAACGTCGCGGCAGGTTCAGTTTTCGCTAAAGCTCATCTATTGAGGCCTGTCCTGCTGGGAGTCAGGTTTACCGGGGGCCGAAACACGGCCTTTCCAATCTGCGGGCCGACGATGAAGCACTCTCCGAGCAGCGTATCTTAGACGCCGGGCTATACCTGCCCATGCCGGGCATTTACCATGTCCCGATGCCTCCGACGCCGGTGCAGCCCCGAATCCCCACAGTCAGAATCTCTCCTCGCGGCGCCACTCGGCTGAAATCCGGCCACGTCTGGGTCTATCGCTCTGACGTCGTTTCCGCTACCGAAGTTCCTCCCGGGTCGCTCGTCGCAGTTACCGACCATCGCGGACAGTTTCTCGGCAGCGCGCTCTATTCCAGCTCTTCGCAGATCGCTGTGCGTCTCATCTCTCGTGATCCGGTTACAGACTTCCCTGAGCTGCTTCGCCAGCGCATCGCCGATGCCATCGCCTACCGCCTGCCGATCGTTCATGACACCGATGCCTACCGCGTCGTCTTCAGCGAAGCCGATTTCCTGCCCGGGCTGATCGTCGATCGCTACAACGACATTGTCTCCCTGCAGATCCTTACGCAGGCAATGGACGCGGAGGTGGTGCGAGCTTCGTTGATTTCAGAGTTAACCGAGAAGCTGCATCCCGCTTCGATCGTCGAGCGCGTGGACTCTAAAATCCGCCAACTCGAAGAGCTCGCACCTCGGATCAGCGGACTTCTAAGCGGCGAAAAAAGCTCTACCGTCTTTACCATGAACGGCGTCCAGTTTAAGTTTGAGGCGTTGGAGGGTCAAAAAACAGGAGCCTTTCTTGACCAGCGCGAAAATTATGCCGCCGCGGCGCGGTATGCCCACGGCGAGGCGCTGGATGTCTTTTGCTACCAGGGCGGATTCGCGCTTCATCTGGCCTCGCGCTGCGCTCGCGTGACGGGGGTTGATAGCTCCCGGCCCGCCCTCGAAGTTGCCGACCAGAATGCCGCTCTCAACCATCGCGAGATCGAATGGATCGAAGCCAATGCCTTCGATCTGCTCAAGGACTATTCAACCTCCGGCCAGCGCTACGACAGCATCGTGCTGGATCCTCCGGCCTTCGCCAAGTCGAAGCGCGACCTGGATGCTGCCATGCGGGGTTATAAAGAGCTCAACCTTCGCGCCCTGAAGATGCTTCGGCCGGGTGGGGTTCTGATCACCTGCTCCTGCTCCTACCACGTGAGTTCGTCCGATTTCATGGGAATGCTCGCGAGCGCGGCGCAGGACGCGCAGCGAACCGTGCGCATCCTTGAGGTTCGCGGACAAGCGAAAGACCACCCCATCTTGCTCAATATTCCGGAAACCGCCTATCTAAAGTGCCTTATGTTGCGCGTAACATAATGAAGATACTATAGTTTATTATACTTGACAGTAACTCACTCATGTTTTATGCTTCTTTTGTGCTGAATCAGCATCCAATCTTTTGAACGGCAACGCCGAAATCTTGAAATCCAGCACAGAAGGAGAACATTTCTATGACCGTACTTACCCGTTGGGAACCTTTCCGTGAGTTTTCCACCCTGCAGGACCGCATGAATCGCCTGTTTCGCGAGTCCTATAACGAAGGTGGCCGGGATGAATCCCTCACCGCATCCAGCTTTGCCCCGGCAGTCGATGTTTACGAAGACGAGCACAACGTGACCCTGAAGATCGAAGTGCCCGGAATCGACGAGAAAGATATCGACATTCGCCTGGAGAACAACACCCTCACCGTGCACGGCGAGCGCAAGATCGAGAAGGAAGAGAAGGAAGAGAATTACCGCCGCGTGGAGCGCCAGTATGGCAGCTTTACCCGCACCTTTACTCTCCCTGCGACCGTGGATGCCGAGAAAGTTTCGGCAGACTACGACAAGGGCGTGTTGAAGATCACTCTGCCTAAGAAAGCCGAAGCCAAGCCGAAGCAGATCAAGGTCAATATCGGTGCCGGCAAGGCCACTGACAAGACTCTTGAAGGCAAAGCCCCCAGCAAAGCCGCGTAAGTCTGGCAACACTCGTGGAGGGGCGGACGCCTTCGTCCGCCCGATCGAGCGAAGGTTAAAGTACTAGAATCGTGGGAGGCGGCGAAAAGGCTGCCTCCCATTTCGCTTTTGCAACTCAATAAAGTGTGCGATCAGGCAATGTGAGCGTCGCGTAAACTTCTCACTTCTCGATTTTCAAATTGCCCGATCACACCATCATCAAATTAATAATGGAGTTTCATCATGGCTATCCGTTGGGATAAGTTCACCGTTAAAGCGCAGGAAGCCGTCCAGCGCGCCAACCAGCTTGCTTCCGAGCACGGCAATCCCGAACTGCTACCGGTTCATCTGCTGGCCGCGCTGCTTGAAGATAAAGAAGGCATCGTTCCGCCGGTTCTGGAGAAAATCGGCATCGGTCCGCAGGCCGTTCTCAGCGACGTTTACCTCGACATCGAAAAGCTGCCTAAAGTTTCTGGCGAAGCGACGCAAGCCACGCTCTCGAATGCCACGAACAAGCTGCTGGAACAGGCTTTCAAAGAGGCCTCCAATTTTAAGGACGAGTACGTCTCCACCGAGCATCTGCTGCTGGCCATCACGCATCTGAAACAGGACGCGGCCCAGCGGATCCTCGCCCGTCACGGCGCCACCTATGACGCGATTCTGAAGGCACTAACGTCGGTCCGCGGTTCGCAGAAGGTGACCGACCAGAATCCAGAAGCGAAATATCAGGCCCTGGAGCGCTACGCCCGCGATCTCACCGAACAGGCCCGTCGCGGCAAACTCGATCCCGTGATCGGCCGCGACGAAGAGATCCGGCGCGTGGTGCAAGTGCTTTCCCGGCGTACGAAAAATAATCCCGTGCTCATCGGCGAGCCGGGCGTAGGCAAGACTGCGATCGTCGAAGGCCTGGCGCAGAGAATTATTTCCGGCGACGTGCCGGAAGTTCTCAAGAACAAACGAGTGGTTGCGCTTGATCTCGGCGCCATGCTGGCCGGGGCGAAATATCGCGGCGAGTTTGAAGACCGGCTGAAAGCGGTGTTGAAAGAAATCGAAGATTCCCAGGGGCAGATCATTCTCTTCATCGACGAATTGCACACTCTGGTCGGCGCCGGAGCCAGCGAGGGCGCGATTGACGCCTCGAACATGCTGAAGCCGGCGCTCGCGCGCGGCGAGCTGCGGGCCATTGGCGCTACTACGCTGAACGAATACCGCAAATACATCGAGAAAGATGCTGCTCTCGAACGCCGCTTCCAGATTGTTTTCGTCGGCGAGCCCAACGTCGAGGATACGATCGCCATTCTGCGCGGCTTGAAAGAGCGCTACGAAGTGCATCACGGCGTGCGAATCAAAGATTCCGCGATCGTGGCCGCCGCGACACTTTCGCATCGCTACATCTCCGACCGTTTTCTCCCGGATAAAGCCATCGACCTGGTCGATGAAGCAGCGGCGTCGATTCGCATCCAGATCGATTCACTTCCTACCGATATCGATCAGCTGGAACGCCGCGCCACGCAGCTGGAGATCGAAAAGCAGGCGCTGAAAAAAGAAGACGATGCAAACTCACGCGAGCGCCTGTCTGTCATCGAGAAAGAGCTGGCCGAAATCCGCGAAAAATCCAACGCCCTCAAGGCGAATTGGAAAAAAGAAAAAGAGCTGATCGCGAAGTCGCGCGAATTGAAGGAGAAAATCGAGAAGCTCAAACTGGAAGAACAGGCGGAAGAGCGAAAAGGAAATCTGCAGCGCGTCGCGGAAATCCGCTACGGGCTGCTGCGGCAAGCCGAAGAAGAATTAAACCAGCTCACGGCCAAGATCGAAGCCAAAGGCTCCGGTGCTCCGCGCATGTTGAAAGAGGAAGTGGACGAAGAAGATATCGCACGGATCGTCTCCAAGTGGACCGGCATTCCAGTCTCGAAGATGCTGGAAGGTGAAGTGAAGAAGCTGGTGACCATGGAAGACCGGCTGCGCCAGCGCGTTGTGGGACAGGATGAAGCGTTGGAGCGCGTTTCCAATGCCATTCGCCGTTCTCGAGCGGGACTCAGCGATCCCAAGCGTCCGATCGGCTCATTCATTTTTCTCGGCCCAACCGGCGTCGGCAAAACTGAATTAGCCCGCGCTCTCGCCGAATTTTTATTTGACGACGAACGCGCGCTGTTGCGCATCGACATGTCCGAGTACATGGAGAAACATTCGGTCGCCCGCCTGATCGGCGCGCCTCCGGGATATGTGGGATACGAAGAGGGCGGGCAGCTCACCGAGCAGGTGCGTCGTCGTCCGTATTCGGTCGTGCTCTTCGACGAAATCGAGAAAGCGCATCCCGATGTTTTCAACGTTCTCTTGCAGATCATGGACGACGGCCGTCTTACCGACGGCAAGGGACGCGTGGTCGATTTCAAGAATACGATCATCATCATGACGTCGAATCTTGGCTCCAGCTACCTGCAGTCCGAGAGTCTGCGCACGCCGGAGGATTTTGAGAAGGCTACCGAGCAGGTGATGAGCACGCTGCATGGCCACTTCCGGCCCGAGTTCCTGAACCGCGTGGATGACATCATCATTTTCCGTCCGCTGGGCAAGGAGCAGTTGGTCAAGATCATCGAGCTACGGCTCGAAGACGTGCGCCGTTTGCTGGCCGATCGCAAAATCTCGATCGAGCTTACCGACGCCGCTAAAGAACTGCTCTTTACTCAGGGTTACGACGCCAACTTCGGCGCGCGTCCGCTGAAACGCGCGATCCAGAAGCTGATTCAGGATCCGCTGGCACTGAAGATTCTTGACGGCGAAATTCTGCACGGCGATCACATCGTGGTCGATGCCGACAAGAAAGCCGGCAAGATGAAGTTCGAAGTCAGCAAGCGCGTGGGAGAAAAGCAACCGGAAAAGGTGAAGCGCTAAGAGCGATCGCCTAGGCATGATCATCCGCTACACACTGCTATCCACCACGCATTGTCATCCACCACGCATTGTCATCCTGAGGCCCGCGTTTTTTTTTGCGGGCCGAAGGATCTCTGAAATTGTTGTCGCGGTCGCAGGCGCGGCCGTCATTTCTGCACGAAAGCCTGAATCAGCTCTGGCGACGCGGCCAGGAACCATGCGATCACAATTCGTACCATGATCTGCGCCCCGTACCAGAAGAACCGCCAATTAATATCTCTAGCGGCCGCAGACACTGCCGGAACCGATCCCGCAATTCCCAGCACCATAAGGACGATAGCGCACCAGCGTGCCCAATTCTGCAACCGGTAAAGTCCCCACGCTACCAGCGCCCACCCTGCGCCCACGGAGATCGCGGTTTGAGGTCCATCCAGTTCTCGTCCATAAGTAATACCCGCGGTACGCGTCATGGCAAGCGTTCCCGGCACCAGGAACTCAGCCGCGCCGATTATGATCAGATACGCGGCAACCAGGAAAAACAGGGTAGCGATCGCCGTTACACTGGCGGGGCGTTCCATACGGATGAGGGTAGCGCAGTTTCGCGGGAAAAATTAAATCGCGTGCGCAGAGAGGTTGTTCTGCTTCACTTGCTCGATCACCCAATCAGTCCAGTAGGAAGACGCTCCACTCGCCAGCAGCGCGGCCTTGCCCAGCACGGCGTCTACGAAGTTCTCGATCATCGGATAGTGCAGGTTAGCATGTGGCGGTAAATCCTCGCGGCCGCCGGGATAGATGAGTTCAGGCCCGTTCAGCGGAGTTAACTCCATTTCGCCGTCCGTGCCGCGAATCCGGCATTCGTCCCGCTTCACTTTCGAATGCCAGCGAACATCCACAACTCCCCGCACGCCGCCGGCATAATCGATCATCACGGTCGCGTTGTCTTCCACCGCATAATGATGGACTGCATTTGATCGATAACCCGTCGCGCGCAGCGGCTGACCAAACAAAAAATTCAGCACATCGATTCGGTGACAGGCGATGTCGTAGAGCGGGCCGCCTCCAGCTTTCGCCGGATCGATAAGCCAGCTACGTTCGCTGAGCTTCTCATCGAGCCAGCCGTGGTTCGTGAGTTCGGCAATCACCGGCTTGCCAATTGCTCCGGCATCCATCAGTTGTTTCGCGCGCTGCACTTTGGGGTAGGTTCGGCGGTAGTAGGCGATGCCGAGAGTTCGCCCGGATTCTTCCGCGGCCTTGATCATCGAGCGCGATTCGGCCTCATTCATCGCCATCGGCTTTTCGCAGAGCACATGTTTTCCCGCGCGAAGAGACTGAATCGTCTGTGGCGCGTGAAGAAAAACTGGAGTGGCGATGTAAACCGCATTTACCGCGGGATCGGCGAGAGCTTCGTCGAGCGTAGCCCAAACGCGCAGACTGTAGGGAGCAGCTTTTTCCGGATCACGCGTAACCAGGCCATACAAGCGGCTTCTGGACTCGGATTGAATCCCGGGAATAACGCGGCGCGTCGAGATGTCGCCGATGCCAACTACGATCCAGTTCAACATGGTTCTTAGGAAAATTTGATACAAAACCAAAGGCCGGCCTAAGCCGGCCTTCGCCATCAATCTTCAAAATCCAAAACTACTTCTTGGGAGCGATTGCATCCTTGGCAGCTTTGGCGACGCGGAATTTAACCACAGTCTTCGCTTTGATCTGAATGGGTTCGCCAGTCTGCGGATTCCGTCCGACGCGCGCCTTGCGGTGCGCCTTCACCAACCGGCCGAGGCCGGGCACAACGAACACGCCGTTCTTCTTGGTTTCTTTTACTGCGACATCCGCGAGCTGCTCCAAAAATGCTGCAGCCGTCTTGTTGGGAAGTTCAGTTTTCTCCGCCAGATAACGGACGAGTTGAGTCTTGGTCAAACCTGAAGCCATGTTTCCTCCTCGGGGAAAAAGTTGAAATTTAATTCCAGCGGGCTTGATGGTATATCAGGGCCCTGTGGAAAACACCCTTATTCTACGCGGGTTCCAAAGATATAACACGCCAGAAGGGCCATTTTTACACGTTTATTTCAATACGCCCCTCCCGGAATGGCCAAAATAGGCTCATAACTGCACTTTGCCTGATGCAGACCTTGCCTCGTCCCGCTGCTGGCCTTTCTCGGTGCGAAGTCTAAGTTCGCTCGTCTCCGGATGCAATAATAGTACAAAGAGGAGATCACGATTTGAGTTGCGCGATCTGCGAAATTCGCAAGGAAAAACGGTTCTGTCCCGCGGTCCACGGACGCATTTGCCCGCAATGTTGCGGCGAGCAGCGCGAGGTGACGCTCGATTGCCCCAGCGACTGTCCTTATCTGCAACAAGCGCGACAACACGAGAAGCCGCGCTCGGCGGACGAGTTTGACGCGGCGTCATTATTTCTTCAGGTGGAAATTTCCGATCAGTTCACTTACCAACATGAGCATCTGCTCATGGGACTGAGTTATGCACTGGCGAAGGCTGCGCGCACGGACCGCACCCTCAACGACCGCGACCTGATCGCAGCGCTCTCCGCAATGTGTACCAGCTATGAGAGGCTGGTGAATTCTGGATTGCACTACGAACAACCGCTGACCAGTGTGGCGCAGCACGCCGTCGCAAGGCAGGTGGAGGAGATGGTGAAGCAATTTCGCGCGGCGGAGCAGCAGCAGTTAGGTTATTCCAATTTGCGGGATGCCGATCTGCTAAAGGCTTTGGTATTTTTGCTTCGGCTCAGTCAGGGACGAACCTCTGGACGGCCCAAGTCGCGCGCGTTCATCGATTTTTTGTACGCGCAGTTCCCAGAGAAAGAATCAGCCGTGCTCGCTTCGCCGGAAGCAGGCAGTCGGCTCATTGTGCCCTAGATCGCAAAATCAAGATCGAAAATGAGCCACGGATTTCACTGATTCTACGGATAAAAAACTTTGGCCAAAATCTCACAATTGTTGTTCCAGATCCGTGTTAATCCGTGAAATCCGTGGCTTGGACTCTTCAATTTGCGTACGATCGTGCCGGAAGGCAGCGCATCCCGCAGCTCCCGCATCGTTTTATTCTGCACCGGATGCCGCGCCGCGGGCGCAATCTCCGCCAACGGTTCAAGCACGAATCGGCGCTCAGTCATAGCCGGATGTGGAATCGTCACTTCGGCAGAATTCAAAACCACATTCCCGAACAAGAGAATGTCGATATCGATCACGCGCGGCCCTTTTTTCTGAATGCGCTGCCGCCCCATAGCTTTTTCAATTCCAAGAATCGCACTCATCAACTCTTGCGGCGTTAGTGCGGTTTCGAGCCCAACCGCGCAATTCAGAAACCACGGTTGTTCCGTAAACTCAACCGGCTCGGTTTCGTAAAACGACGAAACCCCCGTAACTCGGCCTACGCCCTGCAGTTGGCGCACGGCCTCCCGCAGGTTGCCCTCGCGATCTCCCAGATTCGACCCCAGTGAAAGATAGGCCAATGTTGCCATAGGTTTATCAGCCGATACCTTGGTTACTTTCGGAGATTCCAGCCCCATTCTAGGATTAAAGCATGCTGGAGTCCCTGCTGTTGAGTCGAGATGCCGACGTATTCCGGGTGTTACGCCCGACGCTCGAAAAGTTGTCGATCGAGATCGAAATCTGCCAGGAAGCTAAAAAAGCCAGCGAGATTCTGATCTCGGAGAAATTCGATGCCGTGATCGTGGACTGCGACGACATGCCGGGCGGGGTTGGCGTCCTGGAAGGTCTGCGCGCAACTCCCAGCAATAAGAACTCCGTAACCTTTGCCATCGTCAACGGCAAAAGAACCACTACGCAGGATGCGTTCGGCATGGGAGTAAATTTTGTTCTCCACAAGCCGCTCTCTGCCCTGAACGCATCTCGCTGTTTTAATGCGGCGTTGAGCTTTATGTTGCGCGAGCGCCGCCGCTATTTCCGCCATCCGGTAAAAATAGCGACCCGTTTGCTGCTGGGTGATACGGAAATCAAAGCGGAAAGCACGAATCTCAGCGAGGGCGGAATCGCCCTTCTACTCCACCGCGCGCTACCCAAGAACGCCACGCCGCGTTTGCAGTTCACGCTGCCCGGAACCAGCGCCAGTCTCGACGTAGAAACGGAAGTGGCCTGGGCCGATCTGAAAGGGTCGGTGGGACTGCGCTTTCTCAACTTGCCCGCAGGTTCAAAGGAACTGCTGGAGCGCTGGCTTTCCGATCGCGCTGAACAAAGTCCCGCAGCCCCGGACAAGCCACTGGCATCCGCTTCTCGTCCCATCCAATAGCCCCAGTCGCCAGCCTTCGCGCCTAGTTCCATCCGCAGGTATCCATCTGGTAATTGGCGGGCGGCAATCGGCATGGCAATCTAGCCTGATCGGAGAGCCACTATCATGCTGCCTTCTAATTATCGCGTTGCGCGCATCCAGAAAACTCTGCGCTGGTTTGAGCAGGATATCCCTTTGCTGAACATGCGGGTGAAGGACTTGTCCGCCGAACGCCAGCGCTCCGCGAAGCAATTCGCTGTAGCCCTGGTCGACCAGACACGGGCGGAACTCCAACGCCTGCTGGAAGAACAACCAGAGCTGGTTTCAGATCTGGGCGAAGCGCCCTGCGAACCAGCGGATTAAATCAGAGGATTCGATAAGATCCGGATTCAGCAGCCAGATCTCACAGTGCGGATCCCGCAGTGGCCTGTGCTCCATAATGTCTGGTCTCGGCCGGTGATTCCTCCGGCAGAGTGACTTCTTCCCACAGCGTGCGATCCCGCAGAATTCGGGACACCAGGGCGGTGTGCATGGCGTGCCCGGCGCGGTCGGCAACCACTTTCCCCAGGATCGGTTTCCCCAGAAGAGCCAGGTCACCCACCAAATCCAGCACTTTGTGACGCACGAACTCATCGCTGAAGCGAAGCGGCCCGTTTTCGATTCCGTCGCGCGTAAGCACAATGCAGTTGTCGCGGGATGCGCCGCGGATCAGCCCCATGTTGCGCATGGCTTTTTCATCGGCGCGCGAACCGAAGGTGCGGGCGGCGGCAATATTTCGCAGATAACTGCCGTTCGAAAGCTCCACCTGAAAAGTTTCCTTGCCGATGAGCGGGTGCGGAAAATTGATCGAGTAGGAAATGGAATAGCTGTCAGCGGGATAGACCGAAATAAACTTGTTCCCTTCCCGCATCTCGAACTCGCGGAGAATTTTCATATACCGCCGCGGCCGCCGCTGCTTGCGAATGCCGGCCTTCTGGATCAATTCCACGAACGGAAGCGCGCTGCCATCGAGGATCGGCAGCTCCAGATTGTCCAGCTCGACGATTGCATTGTCCAGGCCAAGTCCGGTAAAGGCGGAGAGCAGATGCTCCGTAGTGGAGATGAGGACGCCCTTCTTCATCAGGCTGGTCGCGTAGCTGACGCGGGCTACATTGCGGCTGGTGGCCTCGATTTCGAAGCCGTCCAAATCGGTGCGGCGGAACACAATTCCCGTTCCGGGAGGAGCGGGAAGAATCTCCAGGGAAACCGGCGCACCGCTATGCAGCCCGACCCCGCTGCATTGCACGGACGAGCGGATTGTTTGCTCCTGAATCAAGGATCCTAAATTATGTCTCGATGAATGAATAGATTACAGCCGCAGGCAGAAGCTTGACTGTGGTAAAAAAGCCACACTGCGTGGCTAACCGGTCGGTGGAACCCGGATGATTACGTGCCGCCTCAGTTGTAAATCCAAGCCTCTCAGCGGCTTGTGGAAAGCTCGCACTTTCGTTTACATAAGCTATTTTTTATGTTTTCCGGCGGCTTTTAGCGGATTGTAGCCCGAATTGGGATCAAACATGGCTTGGTCTAAAGTCTCGGTGTAGCTGGCAGAAGTGATGAAACGCTCCGTCTGCATATCGCCGTTAAAGTAGCGGGTGAATCCGAAGGGGGTCATAATTCCCTGGACCAGCCGGTACCCGTTGTAGGTTTCCTCTTCCACGTTTTTTTCTCTGTCCACGGGATCGCGCCATGAGTAACTTTTCTCGATCGGCAGATGCGTATCGATGTCGAAGTACAGGCTCACCGCTTCGTCCTTGGAATTGATGAGCGTCACTTTTTGCGCCGCGAGGTTCCCGGCGAGCGCCGCGCCCTCAAAAAAAAGCGCCACCTTCGGATCGTTCACCCAGGTGCGCAACACGGTTTCCAGCGAGAACCGTTTGCGGCGTTGGTAGTCATCGAGATCTTTCTGCTCTACCGGCCGCGCGCCCTTATAGGTGATTTCGTAACCTTTGTTCCCGATGTAGACATAAGCGATATCGCGCTGCGGGGTCAGTTCGATCCGCTCCTTGTCCGGGAATTCGACGAATCGCCAGAAGAAAACGCCGTTGCTGGAGGGCCGTCCGTGGTAAAAGCTGTAAACCCGGCCTTGCTCCTGCAGATCGTGAACGCTGAGATACGCCTGCCCGCCCAACGCCTGGATTGCCTGATTCAGCAGGTCGCGCGCCTGATGCGCGTTTTGCTGATCCAGAGGGATGGATGAGGCTTTGCCGGAGTCCGGTTTGGCAGGAGCTGGCGCGGCATCCTGTGCCAGGGCGCGCATCACGGCCCAGCCAGACGCAGCCAGCACAAACGCCAATGTAAGAATGGGAAGCCGATATTTCATTCAGGCGAGTTTCATGCAGACGTTAAGATCAGTAGCAAAGTCCGGTACAGGAATTGTAGCCCCATGCGGCAGAATCGCTGACTTTGGCTACATCGCGGGCTTTCACTCTCGGTTGGATGCAGAAAAAACCGCAGGCGTCGTTTGCGGTAACGCAGAGTCGCTACCCGCCAGGGACTAACCTACAAGCACTGCTCCGCCATTCACGTTGAAAATCTCGCCCGTAATAAAACTGGCGTACTCCGTGCACAAAAATAGTATGGGCCCGGCGATCTCTTCTGCTCTGCCGGCGCGTCCCATGGGAATCGTCCGCCGAATCTCTTCCCCGCTGCCGGGATCATCGAGCGCAGGTTTGGACATATCCGTATCCACCCAGCCAGGCGCAACCGAATTCACATAGATCCCGGCCGAGGCCAGTTCCGTGGAAAGGGTTTTCGTCATGCTGATCAGCGCGCCTTTGCTGGCGGAGTAATCGCAATGAAACGCCTCGCCGCGCTGCCCGCTGGTGGAACTGATGAGCACAATGTGTCCCGCCGCCGGTCCATTTCGCGGCTGCGCCTTCATCTGCGCCACCGTATGTTTGACCAGACCGAACACGGCGTCGAGATTAATCGAGAGTGTCGACCGCCATTGCTGATCCGTCATTCTTCTCGATGGGAACATCTTCCACAGGCCAGACTCCGTGATTGGCCACGAGAATATCGATTCTGCCAAAGTGCTCGGCCGCCTCGGCAAACAGCACGCGCGCCGACTCCGGATCATTTAGGTTGCTGCTGATGGCGTGAGCAATTCGCCGCGCCACATTCTGCCGCCAAAGCCTCCGCCTGCGCCCGCGCCTTCTGGTAGCTGAATACAACCTTGGCGCCAGCCGCCACAAAAAGCCGAACGGTAGCCGCGCCAATGCCGCGCGAACCACCGGTGATCAAAGCAACTTTGCCAGAGAGAGAAAGAGGAACGGACATGCTTGATAGTTTGCGGGTTCCTGTAGGGAGTTGCAAGTCAGGTAAACCGGGAAGGAACCAAGAATCGAAGTTGCCGAAAAGTGGCAAACTCGGTCTATGAGAGTAATCACAACGGTTCGCCAGCAACCTCGTGGTTAGGGTTAGCCGACGATCCGGCAGCTCCGGCCGCCGGCCTTGGCTGATTACAGTTTGTGATTCCATAGGAATAGCGGGTTACTTTGGGTAAGTTCGAGATGATTGTTCTGGTCACACACTAACATCGTCTTCGCTATGATGAATCTTCGGTTCATACTCGGCTGGACAATGGCCCCGAGCAATGCTCACGGATTACAACCCGGCGTTATATGACGGCGATGGCAACCTTGTGGTTCCACGACGCGGAATCCGTGGCGCAATGGGTCTCGCATTCGCCAGTGCATGCGCATTCTGGTTACTCACATACATTGGCGACGGAAAATGGCATAAACTCAGTCCGGGTTCAGGCGCGAGCAGCTTTACAGATCCACTGTGGATGTATCTTCTCTGGCTCGCTCTGCCAGTGGTACCGCTTCTAGTCTCGGAACTGCTAATCTCAGCCCGCAGCGAGGAGGCGATTGCCGCCGGAGCGGGAGTGGCCGCTTCCCTCTTCGTTAATTCGTTGATCGCTTCGCTCGCAGCGGCGTTTGGATTTTTATTTATGGGAGGAGCGCAGGCTTTCAACGTGGGGATCGCAATCTCGATCCTAACCTTCATTGTCTGCAGCGTCTGGATCCTTGTTTCGTCATTTCGAATTGGGGCGAAAGCAGGCTGGGGCATGTTTTTTCTGGCGGCGGTTGCAACTTTAGTTTGTATGGCTGTGGCATACCACTTCATGGACACTACCGACCGAGAATTGGAACAGCAAAGAGAGAGGCAAAAACATCAGGCAAGTCTTAACGCGTGCAGACCACTCGGAGACGCACGGTACAGACTTACATCGCTACCGGGACGCCTCATTCTGACTGATTCGGCTGATCCCCTTGGGATCGAATGTCGTAGAAGGCCTTTACGACAATTACCTGAACCGCCCGTCTCTTGAGAATCAGAACCCATCCTTTGAACTCGACGTTCTTTCCGATTTCAACTCGCGCAACAGCAAGCGCACGAGCATCCCGTCGAAGCCGGTGCCGCTCATTTTCGCGAGTTCATCGAGCGCCTGTTCGGGAGTTCGCGCCGCCGCGATCGATTGTTCGGTGAGCATGTTGGCGTAGGCATCGGCGAGCGCGATAATGCGCCCCCAGAGCGGAATCTGCTCACCCTTTGCGCCATCAGGATAACCCGTGCCATCGAAGCGCTGGTGATGATGCTCGATGGCCTGCCGCATCATGCCGCTGTGCGGCAAAAATCCAACGATTTCGGCGCCGACGCGCGCATGCATTCGAACCAGAAAAAACTCATCGTCGGTGAGCGGACCCGGCTTATTCAGGATGCGCTCCGGCACAAAGATTTTTCCCACGTCGTGAATGCGCGCCGCATAAACCAGATCGCTGGTCTCCTCCGGAGGCAACTGCAGCGCCCGGGCAATGATTTCGGTATAGCGCGCCACCAGGTCGCCGTGGCCGGAGGTGCGCAACTCGCGCGATTCCGCGGCCCGGCTCAGCACTTCGATCGATTCCTTTAGCAACGGCACATTGCAATCTTCCTCGCCGCCGCAAAACTTCACCAGCATCGATCCAAGCTCTTCCAGATGCTCCGGCCCGTTATGCTCGCGCTGCAAAAATCCTTCGATGTAAGTCGATATCTGCTGCCGCTGCGCGGCAAATTCCTCGCCTCCGGTAAATTCCTGCGCCGCCGATACCCGGTTTCCCCCCGAGCGTTTCGAGACATACATACCTGCGTCCGCCACGCGGATAATGTCTTCAATCGAAAACCCGTGCATCGGAAAACTGGCTACGCCAAAGCTGCCCGTAATGTGGTGCTCGCTGAGCATGGGGTCGCTGGTGATCCACTGGCGCAAGCGCTCGGCCAGGACCTCCGCCTGCTCCGGACCGGTTTCAGGCATCAGAATGATGAACTCGTCTCCACCATAACGCGCCACCACATTCGACTGGCGCGACTTTTGCTCCAGCAAACGTCCCACGCGGGCCAGCACCAGATCGCCTTCGAAGTGGCCCATGGTGTCGTTCACTTCCTTGAATTTGTCGAGATCGATCAGCACCACGGAGAACGCTCTACCCGAACGCGAAGCGCGCTTCCACTCCGCCGATAAAGCCTCCCAGAAGAAACGCCGGGTTTTAATTCCGGTCAGGCCATCGGTGATCGATTGCTGTTGCAGCTTCTGGAAGACAAAAGCATTGTGCAGCGCCGTAGCCAGCAAGTCTGCCAGCGTGTTGAGAATCAGAACATCCTGCGGAAAGAAAGCACTCTCCCTGCGGCTTTCAATATTCAATGCGCCCAACAACGTTTCGCCGTAAGTAATCGGAATGCACAGCACCGACCGCGACTCCGGCAGAATCGCGCCCATCTGGCCTTCCACGCCGTTCTGCACCAGCGCCCGCTCGCCCGTCCGCGCCACGCGCCCCAGAATGCCGATGCCCAGCGGAATCCGCCTGCCCATGGCATGTGCGGTCGCGCCGGCCTCAGCCTTAATTTCGATCTCCTTCGTACCGTAATCAAGCAGCCCAATACCGATATGGTCGAAGCTGAAATTCTTTTGGATTTCTCCCACGATCTGGCCCAGCATGTGAACCGGATCGTCGCTCGAAATTGCGGTGCGCGAAATGTTGTTCAGAAATGCCAGTTGCCGCGAGCGCCGTTGTTCTTCCGCGAACAAGCGCGCATTTTCGACGGCCACCGATACTTGTCCCGCAGCCGTTACCATCACATCAAGATCGCGCTGTTCGAAAACATATTCGCGCACCTTGTTCATTGCCACCATTACTCCGGCCGGCTTACCGCTCAGCAGAATCGGCGCGGCGCACAGACACTTGGCGGGCTGCTCCGGACGAAACGTAATTCCCAACCGCGCCCGCGTCTTCTCCAGGTCAGAGCGAATCAGCAAAGGCTGCCCGGTTCGAATCACATATTCCGTGAACGCGTTATCCAGTTTGCGTTTTCGTTTAGGCAGGACGAGGTCATCTTCTACTTCCAACTCGAAGCAGATTTCATCCCCTGACTGGAAGGCAATATAGAAATTGCTGTTGTTGAAAATCTGTCCCAGCTCCGCGTGGATGGTGCGCAGCACTTCATCCTGATCCAGCCGCGAACTGATTGCCTGCCCGATCTCGGTCAGCAGTTCGTACTCTTGCGTTCTGCGATGGGCGTCGTGCGCGATCAGATAATTTTCCAGAGTCAGTCCCAGTTGCAAAGCGAGGCCCACCATAAGACGCGGACCCGAGGTACCAAACGCTTCGCGCTGGGCATGAGGAAAAAGAATTACTCCGAATGCGTGCTCACGAGTCTGCAGGCTGACCGCGGTCAGATTACGGATCTGCGCCTTTTCCAGCGCATCTTTGAAGCCGGCGAATGTGCCGACCGACCCGACCGGCAACGGTTCCGACATATGGCTGATGTCGCGGACCGTGAACAGCCCTCCCTGGCGGTGTGCCCGATCGCAAATGTATTCTCCGGCGCCGCTGCTGGTTAGAACCTCGAGAAATTCAGGAGAAAATCCACGCTGCACCGAAGGCAACAAACCGCGCCAGCGCTCAGCGACATAGATCACTGCACGCCGGGCAGAGAGAGCCCCGGCCAGCCGTTCCAGCGCCGACTGCATGCTGGGCAGCAAATCGTCGGCGGAAAGAAGTCGCCGCGGATCGGCGCCCAGCGTCGACAGCGCCAGAGTATTTTCCTGCACCGCGTTGCGTTCGTTCTCGAACAGCACCATCACCATGGCGATGCCCAGCAGCATCTGCGGAATCGGCCCTAACACATGGCCTACGCTGCCAAACATCTCCATGCCGGGACTGCCGGACTGCACGGCTGCCATCAGCACCGCCCACAGGGCCAGCGAAATGGCCAGGATTCTGAAAGCCGCCGATCCCCGGCGATGAGCGTGCAGATAAAAAACCGCCGAACAATACAGCAGCACGGCACTCAAGAAAATAACGGTCAGGCTCAGAGGACGCTGGTCGGGCGGCAGCGGACCGGATCGTAGAAGCGTGCGCAAATCGAGGCTCGCGAAGAGCACTCCGGTCAAAGCCAACGCTCCGTCGTACCAGCGGAAGCGGAAAGCAGTCCGCGTGAGCCGCGTGGAGACGAAGATGCTTACCCCCATGGCCACGGAAAATAAGGAACTCGCAAAAAACGCGGCGGGTGCAGGAGGCCGGTAGTAACGCACCGCATCAAGCGCGTAATGGATGGAATAGCACGCCCACGCGATCTGCCAGGCGCGAAAATAAATCTGCTGGCTCTGCTGATAGAGGTAATAAAAAAGCAGGCACAGTAATAAGGCGACAACGCCTGGAATAATAACGATGCTGGTAGAAATACTGTTCATGGGGCCCGGCTAAGATTTCCGTTGAATTGCTTTGGTGTTACCAGGAGAAGTCGGTGATTAATGTTTTCACATCGCCGGTTCGAACACAACAAGATTTAAGTACAGTGCCCATCCTCGGGCACTCGGGTGAACGATTTGGCCCGGAAGCGGCTATCTCATTGGCTTGACGATACTTTTCTCCTCCCCATACCATCAAACTCTAGCCATTTATGCTCGAAATTGTCGGTACGTCATTCACCAAGCCTCGTGTCCGCTTCGCACCGTCGCCTACCGGATTCCTGCACGTAGGCAGCGCCCGCACCTTCATTTTCAATTGGCTCTATGCCCGTCACAACGCCGGCACCATGATTCTCCGCCTCGACGACACTGACGTTGAACGCAACACTCAGGCCTCGGTCGATTCCATTTTCGAGGGACTGAAATGGTTGAACTTGACGTGGGACGAAGAATACAAGCAGTCCGAGCGTTTGGAGTTGCACCGGAAAACGGCCTGGGCGATTTTCGAGAAAGGCCTGGCCTACCGCGATTTCACTCCCGCGCACACCGGCGATGCGGAAAAATCCGGCGCCCAGGGAGCCTGGCTTTTCAACCCCGGCGCCCGCGAAGTTTCCCGCGCCGAAAGCGACCGCCGCGCCGCTGCTGGAGAGCCATTCGCGCTGCGTTTTCGCGTTCCGCGCGAGAGCGGGGAGTTGGTGAGATTTACCGATGCGGTCTATGGCGAGCAAGTCAAAGCCGCCACTGACATTGAAGATTTTGCGCTGCTCCGCTCTGACGGCATGCCCACTTATCATCTTGCCTCGTGCGCCGACGATGCCGACTTGCGCATCTCCCACGTGATCCGTGGCCAGGACCATCTCTCCAACACTTACAAACACGTACTCATCTTCGAGGCGGCGGGTTACGCGCCGCCGCAATTCGCGCATCTGCCGCTGCTGGTTGCGCCCGACGGAACGAAACTTTCCAAGCGCCGTCATGGGTCGGTGGTTAGTGTGACCACCTATCGCGACGCCGGATTTCTCTCCGAAGCCTTCATCAATTTTCTATGCCTGCTCGGCTGGTCGCCCAAGAACGACCGCGAGAATATGTCTTTGCCGGAACTAACCGAAATCTTCTCCCTCGAAGGAATCAACCGCTCCAATGCGGTCGTGAACTTCAAAGAGCCGGCTGCGATTCCGGAGGAAAAGTTCGATCCGAAAGCTGTATGGCTGAATGCCGAACACATTCGCGGTTTATCCGTGGATGAATTGAGCGCGCATCTTCTGCCCGTCGTTCAGGACGCCGGTTTCAACATCACACCGGAAAAAATGCTGCGCGTCACACCGCTAATTCGCGAACGCATCAAACTATTGCGCGACGTGCTCACCACCGCTGACTTTTTCTTTGTCGATCAACTGCCGCCCTATGATCCAGCAGAGCTCATCCCGCAGAAGGGCGACATGGCCATGGCCTTGAAAGTCCTTACCCGCGCGCAGGATGTTCTTGCCGAAGTCGAGTTCAAACACGATCCGCTGGATCACGCTCTGCGCGCCGCCGCTCAGGAACTGGGAGTGAAGGCCGGACAAATGTTTCAGCCCATCCGCGTAGCCGTCTGCGGCCGCAAGAACGCCCCACCGCTCTTCGAAACTCTGGAAGTTCTAGGCAAGGAAACCACGCTTCAGCGAATCGCCCAAGCCCTACAAAAGCTCACCTAACTTTTTAGTGGAGCCCCGGACGCCCTCGTCCGGGGGGCAGTCCCACAATCTAAGCGCCAAATCCCTGCCCTGCCCGGGCGGACGAAGGCGTCCGCCCCTCCACGGTTTGTTCTAACTTGGGAATCAGTTCCGTATTAATTGCACCTCGCCTGCACTACTATCCTACCCCCGTGCCAAGATGCTTCAATGCAGTTCTATCGTCGCAATCTGCCGCACATGCAGCGCGACTACACACCGCACTTCATCACGTTTGGCACCAAGTTTCGTCGCATCCTGCCCGAGTGGGCGCGCGACATTGTGCTGGGATGCTGCATTCACGATCACGGCAGAAGATATCGCCTGGAAGTGGCCGTCGTAATGCCCGATCATGTTCATTTGATACTCACGCCATTGGTCGACGACAGGCGGCAGTCGATCATCTCTCTCGTCGAGATCATGAAGGCAATCAAAGGAGCATCAGCGCACGCGATGAATCGCCACGCCGGTCACCATGGGGCAATCTGGCAGGAAGAGTCATTCGACAGAATTGTTCGCTCGTCGGAGAGTTCTAGACGCTAAGATCGCGTACGTGCTGGAAAATCCGATCCGTAAGGAGTTGGTGCAGGATTGGCGCCAGTACCCATGGATTTGGCAATCGCCCGATCGAAATCCCTACGACCCCGTCGCCAAAGTTGACTCCTAAGCAAAATGGAGCCCCGGACGCCCTCGTCCGGGGGCAGCGCCACAATCGTCTTCGCTAAATCCATGCCCCTGCCCGGGCGGACGAAGGCGTCCGCCCCTCCATGAGCGATTCTCATGCGCGGCTTGCGATAAGATTAAAGATAATGAATCCACCGCATCCGCCAACTGAAGCTGGAGAAAAAGCTGTGGCTGCCGCCTCTTCGCCGTCGCCTGCGCCGTCAAACTTTATCCGCGACATTATTCTTGAGGACCTCAAAACCAACAAGCACAACGGCCGCGTGCAGACCCGTTTTCCTCCCGAGCCGAACGGCTACCTGCACATCGGCCATGCGAAAGCCATCTGCATCGATTTCGGCCTGGCTGACGAATTCGGCGGACGTACCAACCTTCGCTTCGACGATACCAACCCGGAGAAAGAAGAAACGGAATACGTCGAGTCCATCAAAGCGGATGTGAAGTGGCTCGGCTTCCAATGGGATGGGCTCGTTCTATGCGTCCGATTATTTCGACCAGCTCTACGAA
The DNA here is from genome assembly GCA_963817305.1 of uncultured Acidobacteriaceae bacterium. GTDB lineage: Bacteria > Acidobacteriota > Terriglobia > Terriglobales > Acidobacteriaceae > Sulfotelmatobacter. Next base: position 1,143,414 of record CAWFOD010000004.1, read on the forward strand.
TGGGCGATCAAACTGATCAAAGATGGCAAAGCCTACGTCGACGATCTGACCGCCGATGAAATTCGCAAACATCGCGGAACGCTGACCGAGCCGGGAAAGGACAGTCCCTATCGCAATCGTTCCGTCGATGAGAATCTGAATTTGTTCGAGCGCATGCGGGCCGGCGAATTCCCCGATGGCTCCCGTGTCTTGCGAGCCAAGATTGATATGGCCTCGCCCAATCTCAACCTGCGCGATCCTGTGATGTACCGCATTTTGCACGCCGAACATCATCGAACTGGAAACAAGTGGTGCATCTATCCGATGTACGACTACGCGCATGGCGAGTCCGATTCCATCGAGCGCGTCACGCACTCGCTCTGCACGCTCGAATTTGAAGACCACCGCCCGCTCTACAACTGGTTCATTGAGCAGTTGGGAATTTTTCCCTCGCGGCAGATCGAGTTCGACCTGTCTCAACCTCACTTACACGCTGCTGAGCAAGCGCAAGCTGCTGCAGTTGGTGCAGGAAGGCCGCGTGAGTGGATGGGACGATCCGCGCATGCCTACGCTCGGCGGGATTCGCCGCAGAGGATACACGCCGGAGGCGATTCGTAATTTCGTCGCGTCCATTGGCGTATCGAAAACGACAGGTTCCATCGAACTGGCCATGCTTGAACACTTCGTCCGCGAGGATCTCAACAAGCGCGCCCCGCGCGTCATGGCGGTGCTGCGCCCATTGAAAGTCGTGATCGACAATTATCCCGAATCGCAGGCGGAAGAGATGGACGCGGTGAACAATCCCGAGGATACGAACGCGGGCACGCGCAAAGTTCCATTTTCTCGCGTTCTCTATATCGAGCAGGATGACTTTCGCGAGGTTCCACCCAAAGGATATTTTCGTCTCTCACCCGGACGCGAAGTGCGCCTGCGCTACGCCTACTTCATCACTTGCAAGAGCGTGGTGAAAAACGAAAAAGGCGAAGTGGTGGAAGTGCACTGCACCTACGATCCGGCATCACGTGGTGGCAACTCGCCCGACGGACGGAAGGTGAAATCGACGATTCACTGGGTTTCGGCCGCACACGCCGTCGATGCCGAAGTGCGGGTTTATGAGAACTTGTTCACCAAAGAAAATCCGAACGAGGTTGAAGACGGCCAGGACTTCACCGCGAACCTGAATCCGAACTCGCTCGAAGTAATTACGTCCGCGAAGCTCGAACCCTCGCTAGCCAATGCTCCCGTCGGCGGCCGTTATCAGTTCGAGCGCCTGGGATATTTCTGCGTCGATCCGGACTCGAAGCCCGGCAAGCCGGTGTTCAATAGAACCGTGGCGCTGAAAGATACTTGGGCGAAGGTGGAGAAGAAGCAGAAGGGCTGAACGGCTGAAGGGCTGAATTTTCAGGCTCTAGCTTGATTCTGTATGCTCTTCGGCCGTAATTTTGTACAGTTTCCGCCAAGACAGCAAACAGAACAAAACCCCGAGCGCAACTCCACTCGGGGCGTAAGCTTGTCCAGCTTCATTCAACATTATCGGTGATCAAAACTCCGAACTCATAGGTTACTTGAGGAGCCTCCCTGTCCTGAGACTCCCCCAAGTTTCCTTGCGCATCGGGGACGGACGAAGGCGTCCGTCGCTCCATGAGCTCACTCAAGCCTCCCAACGTTTCCTGCCCAGTGCAGTCTAAAAGCGTTATGATTTCTCGTTCGCCGCGCCATGTCTAAAGCTCTCGCGTGAACCTGCATATGACAATGACGGCTTTCCCCGGCTTTTTGTTCTTCGAGTTCTCCCGTACGGTTTTTTCCATGTGTACTGGTGGAATCGTACTTTTTCTGATTGGCTTATGGGCCGCGTGGGCGGACCTCATGCGGGTGCGGCCTCTGGACAAGGTCGTCGCTTTGGGCAATCTGTGTTTCGCGATGCCTCTCGCCGTTTTCGGCGCGCTGCATCTTTCCGCCGCTCAGGGCCTCTCGGCCATGGTTCCCTCCTATATGCCCTGGAAGTTGTTTTGGGCATATTTCGTGGGCGTGGCGCTGATCGCCGCGTCGCTGAGCATTGCTACAAAGATTCTGGTGCAGTGGTCCGGTCTGCTGTTCGGCTGCATGATGTTTATTTTCGTGGCCACGATGGACCTGCCCGGAACGCTGGCCAAACCACACGACCGCATCATCTGGACCCTCATGTTGCGCGAGTTGTCTTTTGGCTGTGGAGGCTGGGTTCTGGCCGGCGCGGCGCTTGGCGCCAAAAATAGACGCGGAAGTATATTGATCACAATCGGCCGCATCGTGATCGGGATCGCCGCCATATTTTACGGCGTCGAGCACTTTATTTTTCCCCTCAATGTCCCGGGCGTACCCCTGGAAAAATTCATGCCCGTCTGGATTCCGGGCCGCATGATCATCAGTTATCTCACCGGCGCGATTTTGCTGATTTGCGGCACATGCATTCTGCTGGCAAAGAAAACGCGGATGGCGGCTACGTATCTGGGCGCGTGGATCGTGCTGCTGGTCATTTTTATCTACGGGCCAATCCTGGTCACCTCGCTCCTGGACCCGAGCACGGATGTGAAGGTCGAGGGCTTGAATTACTTTTTTGACACCTTGCTCTACGCCGGTACGATACTCGCCGTCGCCAACGCGGCGCCGCGCACGGATTCCTGACTCTTGTCATCGAGAGCGGAATGAGAAAGCCGGGAGCCTAGTTCGAGAGAGCTTAGTTGTGTATATGCGGGCTCTGCGCTGGATTGGCATGATGCTGCGGAGGTTCCTTGACAACTTTCACTTCAAAACTTACCGGCACGGTCTTTGGCGGATAGCAGGCCGCATTGTCGCAAGCCTGGTAGCGCAACACGCCATGCATCTCATATTTTCCCGGCACCACCGAGTGCAGTGGATGAACGGCTACAGCGATGGTGAAGTCTCCGCTGTAAACGCTCAATTTCTCGTTTGGGGAGAAAGGAAAGCTCGCATCCTCACCCGCAGGATATTCGATTTTTCCCAGGATGATGTCAGTCGGCAAGTCCATTTTCAACGCAGTCGGAATCAGAAATTCAGATTTCGGCGTATTCGAATTGATGTGGTATCCGGGAGGCACGCGGAAATTCAAGTTGACCATCGTCGCCTGAGCCCGTTGCGCCGTCGTCAGTGGCACGGGGGCGATCGTGAGGGTCGGAGCTTTGCCCGGCACCTGCGCCACTCCGCCCGCTGCAACGAACAGCGTAGCAATCAGGAAGAATGGCCACCAAGCCGATGGCGCTCTCTTACCCGGATAATTTGCTGTTTCGTTCATCTTGCAGACTGCCTGGAATCGCACCGTACCAAAGATGCTCCTCGAATAGTAGAACAACCGCGGCGCGGTGCTGCATTACCTCAGAGCAGGTCCATTTTCGCGTGGGCCCAGTATCGACGGTTGGGGTATCGACGCCTGACTGCTGGCAGGCCGCGTATCCAGCGCCTTCTTGATCGCGTCCTCAATCTCCGCCTTGCCGCGCAATCCCAAAATCTTGTCCACAATCTTGCCGTCCCGGCCAATCAGAAAGCTCTCCGGCAAAGCCGGCACGCCGCCGTATTCATCGCCCACTGATTCTTTTCCGATCAGGATGGGATAGTTCACGCCCATATCCTTGGCGAACTTGCTGATGTCTTCTTTGCTGGCATCATCCATAGCGACGCCGACAATTTGAAATCCCTGCGAGGCGTACTGCTTCTGCAATTCGACAAACCACGGCATCTCGATTTTGCAGGGTCCGCACCACGTCGCCCAGAAGTTAAGCAGCACGGCTTTGCCGCGAAAGTCTGACAGGCGCATCGTCTTGCCGTCGAGCGATTGCAAAGTGAAATCCGGCGCAGGACTGGCCAGCGCCAGTCGCGGCGCGAACGATGGACCATTGCGGCGCGCGGCATGAAACCCAACGTACAGCATCAGCGCAACCGCAAAGGCTACAACCACTAGAGTAAGAGGACTGCGTTTCACAAGAGCACTCCATTCCAAACTTCAAACTACTCGGCGTTTCCCAACCATCTCACAAAGCAAATCGGTTCAGAAAAGAAAGCCAATTCGAGATCAGCGTAAATCGTCCCAGCACCAGCAATACTCCCAGCGCAATCAGCAATCCGCCGGAAGCCACCTCGACCGCGTGCATGTGCGAGCGGAAGCGGCTATAAAATTTCAGGAAGCGTTCCACTCCGAGGGCCGTAAGCAAAAAAGGCACCGCCAGCCCCAAAGAATAAATTGCCAGCAGGATCATCCCTTTCGATAGCGTATCCTGTGCGGCCGCCAGAGTAAGAATACCGGCAAGAATCGGCCCGATGCACGGAGTCCAGCCAAACGCAAACGCGAACCCAATCACAAAAGCGCCGATGGGTGTGCTTCCACCTTTCAATTCGTGCAAACGCGTATCGGAGTACAGCGCCTTGATCTTCAGAATTCCCGTGAGGTGCAGGCCGAATAGAATAATGACAACGCCCGCCACGATCGCCAGCGTGTGTTTGTATTGCGCCGCGATCTGGCCGATCTCCGTGGAGATCGCCCCCAGCGTGATAAACACTACGCTGAAGCCGAGAATGAATCCGACGGAGTTGGTCATCACCCGCCGCATCAGCCGGCCTTGCGACGACTTCAGTTCATCCACACCCGCGCCCGAAATCAGTGAAACGTAGCCCGGCACCAGCGGCAGCACACAGGGCGAGAGAAAGGAAATGAGCCCGGCGAAAAAAGCGGCGATCGGAAGTGGAAGGCTGGACATGCGTCTTTATTGTACCTGCGGAGTTCTCCTCCGTAACATCAGACGATTGCCGCGACAATTAGTTGCAGGATTTATCGGGTCTGCGTTAGCGCGAGTTTGTCGCCGGTTTTGCCGAAGGTTGACTTGCTGCCGGCGCCTCAGGCCCGGGTTCAGCCAGCATCTTGCGCAAAAATCCGAAGGGCACCGAAGCATTCAGGACGGCACGATCGTCCGCCTGTTTGGCTGAGATGCTGTCGAAAAAAGCCTTCACGTCCGGGTCGGTGCCGTGCGTACCCACCGCGGTTTCGCCGGTGTGGGTCAATGCCAGGAATACGTTCACTTTATCAATGATGGCCCGCGCATCTTCCGGGCTCTTGGTAAAAGCTTCGGCGCGCACATGAACCGAATCCGCCTTCAGATTCAAATGAAGCGCGCTGAGATAGCTTCCGGAGACCACCAGCGTAGCTGGAGCGGTAAAGAGCGAACTCCAGGAACTCCCTCCAAGCGCGGCCGGATCAATGCGCGCCACAGCCCACGCCAGGCTGGCAAACTGGACGTGCTTGTAAAACTGACGCAGCAGCGCCGGCCCTCCAAACGGCGACGCCAGCCGCTTGGAGCGGTCAACAATGCCGCGAATCACCGCCGGGTCGTCGTGATTGGATGCCGCCACTAAATCGGCATTCAACACCGCCACCCGCACAGATCGACCCTCTACCCGAAGCGTGTAAATGTCGATAGATTGATAGTTCTCCACTGCTTGCGCGATCTGCCGCAAATAAGCGGTAAGCCGCTCGCCGTGAAACTCCCCCTTCAACACTTCAGAGAATCGCGGCTCCACGGATGAACCGCCGGTTCCTCCCCCCGGCCAATTTCCCGGATAATGAACCGCGAACGCTGCTTCATCCAGATCGCGTTCGAATTCAAATCCAGTCTGGCTGATGAAGCGCTCATACTCCGGGTCGTGGCTTACGGCGGGCAGTTGCTTGCCGCCATTCGCTTTCCGGATTCGCCCCAGGTTTACGTAAAAAAATGCGTCTCCGCCGGGCAACAGGCGGCCTACCTCAGGCGGAGCTTGCTTTCTCAGTTGCACGGCAATCGTCACGGCTGCGACGATTAAGATCACCGTCAGAAAAATTGGGAGAGTACGCCTAATTCGCATGGAATGCGGTCAGGGCTGTAATCATAACACCGCGAGGCCGTGCGTTAGAGCTCGCGATTCAAGAACGGAGTGCAAGAATGACTACTCTTAACCTTCTGCGATTGCAATTTCGCAGGGGGTCTGGAAAACACGCCAGCAATCCTTACTTCGAAGGGTGTCCAAGCTGCTCACGCGTCAACCGCAGAAGATCCGAGAGATTTACCGGTTCATCCTTTTCGACTCGCTTCGAAATCATGGTGAGCGCATTGATTTGAAGCGTCGTCTGCTTAAACCGTAGTGTCGGATCGGTGCCAACTCGTCAGTAACCTTTACCCATCGCAACGGGAGCTCGCTGACGAGCACGTCTCCGAAGGCGACACCGAGACTCTGCAATTCGTACGTCTCAGACTTTGAGAAAGCGCCTTCGTCGATCAGGCCTTGAAGGATAGGCAAGTCGCGCTTACTTCTGGTTAGTGCCATCGTCCCGTATCGGCGTTTGGCTGCGGCTGCAACGATTGCCCTTTGCCGGTCCAGTCTTGCGTTGTCCTCGTGGGAAAGCTCGGTGAATTTAGAGTTCGGCTGCAGACCTTGCGATTTCGATTGGCCGAAAGGAGAGTAGGCCGATAAATCCTGACGATGGAGAGAAGGGCGCCGTAATGCGGCTAAAGGCGGAGCGAAAATCGACAGGCATTAAACGGTCAGGAGACCGAGTTTACCTCGGACCGGTTGAGCATGGGGAGCTCATTCGTACCATTTGCTGGCGCTCAAGACAGTGGGTTGCGCGAAAATTTACCCTCTTGTGATAACTTAACTAATTGTCCCGGACATCTGGATGGGATCAAGGGTATACTTGTGCCTGTAGGCGCGAGTTCCCGAAATTGCTGGCGTAGCTCAGGTGGTAGAGCATCTGATTTGTAATCAGAGGGTCAGGGGTTCAAATCCCTTCGCCAGCTCCAGTAATGAAAGTCCGGAAACGAAATTCAGGACGAGCTTCCGGCAGGCAGCACAATTAGGCAAGTGGCGGCGCAACAGGTTTTTCCAACGCACTCCATTCGGAACGTACTCCGGCGTGTAGTGATCTTCGCGTAGTAATCCGTAGGCGCGATTCTTGGTTTCCCTGCTCTGCGAATACTTGGTTGATGTAAATCTGGTGGCGAAGGCAACGGCTTGTGCGCCCTGCATGTGGTTCGCTCCCCGGATACAGAGCGACGACTGCATCGCCCGGCAGTTTTTTTGCACAGGTGGGTGAGTGGTTAAAGCCAACAGACTGTAAATCTGTCCCTCCTAGCGAGGTACGAAGGTTCGAATCCTTCCCTGTGCACCAGTATTTGAGCCGTTTCGCGGCGTGAGGCCTGGCGGCAGCGAGGTCGGGAGTCCGCTGGCGAAATCCCGAGCGTTTTTGCGAGGGATCAGAAATATGAGTCGCTTGGCCATGGCTTTGATCGCGTATGTGGCTTTGGGAATCCTGGCGTTGGCCACGCTGGATGATTTCCGGATCAGAACGCTGACCCTGTTGATTCTTGGTTTGTTCGCGTTCAAAAGCTGGGTGCGGCGTAAGGACGTTTTGCATCCGGACAGCAGCGGCGAGTCGGAGAAGGTTGACGCGGGCGACTGACGGTTTTTTTGGGCCGATGTAGCTCAGTTGGTAGAGCACTCCCTTGGTAAGGGAGAGGTCACCAGTTCAATCCTGGTCATCGGCTCCATGAACCTGGAAGTTTACGATTAGGTTTTTTCACGAGCTCGGCTTTTTGGCAGAGCCGGAATAAAAGATTCGCGTAGGGCGCGGCTTTAGCCGCGCCGCTAGAGAAGTCGAAATTAAAGGCGGCTTTAGCCGCTGAGGCTAGCTTAAGGGCGGGAGTAACTCAGTGGTAGAGTCACAGCCTTCCAAGCTGTTGGTCGCGGGTTCGATTCCCGTCTCCCGCTCCAGAGATTGAGGCGCATGGCTTTCGAGCAGGCGACGATCAAGGTTCAGAAGGAAGCAGAGTTTGCGAAGCTGCAGGCCGCGGTGGAGCAGGCGTTCCTGCCTGAGAACGCGGAGCGCTTCCTGAAGCAGCTGGACCGCAAGGGAATACGCGTCCGGGATTTCGACGGAGCGCTGGCAATTCGGGCGCTCGAAGGCGCGGTCAGATCGAAGGCGGATTTAAGCGCATCGCAGTTGTATCAGGCGCTGCCGGTTTCAGATCAGGCGCAGATGCGGGAGTTTTATCTGTCGAAGCTGGAAGGCGTCGACGCCGCGTTGCGGCATAAGTTTAAGAAGCTGTATCAGTATTACTGAGGAGTAGCGCTTGGCCGAACGAAGCGGCCGACGCAAGAAGTTGCATTGATCCTTCGGCGACAAAGAACGTCGCCTCAGGATGACAAGGGTTTGGCTGGAGCTAAAAGCTAGGAGCTAAGAGCTGATTTATGGCGAAAGAGAAATTTGATCGGAATAAGCCGCACTGCAACGTAGGGAACGATTGGTCACATCGATCATGGCAAGACCACGTTGACGGCGGCCATCACCAAGGTGTTGCAGAAGCATAATCCGAAGATTGTCTTTCGGTCGTTTGATTCGATCGACAACGCTCCGGAAGAAAAGGCGCGCGGCATCACCATCGCCACGGCGCACGTGGAGTATGAAACGGCGAACCGGCACTACGCGCACGTCGATTGCCCGGGCCACGCCGACTACATCAAGAACATGATTACGGGCGCGGCGCAGATGGATGGCGCGATCTCTGGTCGTTGCCGCGACCGACGGTCCCATGCCGCAGACGCGCGAGCACGTGCTGCTGGCGCGGCAGGTGGGCGTGCCTTACATCGTGGTGGCGCTCAATAAATGTGACGCTGTTGACGACCCTGAGTTGCTCGACCTGGTCGAACTCGAAGTGCGCGAATTGCTGAAGTCCTACAAGTTTCCGGGCGACGATGTGCCGGTGATTCGCTTGTCTGCTCTGGGTGCTTTGAACGGCGAAGAAAAGTGGGAGAAGCAGATCGACGCGCTGATGGATGCGGTCGACAAGAGCGTGCCGCAACCGGCGCGCGAACTCGACAAGCCGTTCCTGATGCCGATCGAAGATATCTTCTCGATTCAGGGCCGCGGCACGGTGGTGACGGGACGAATCGAGCGCGGCAAAGTGAAAGTGGGCGAGGAAGTGGAAATCGTCGGCTTCCGCGACACGCGCAAGACTGTCGTGACCGGCGTCGAAATGTTCAAGAAGCAACTCGACGAAGGCATGGCGGGCGACAATGCTGGACTGCTGCTGCGCGGCATCGCGAAAGAAGATGTCGAGCGCGGCATGGTGCTGGCCAAGGGTGGATCGATCACCCCGCACACCAAGTTCAAGGCGGAAGTCTACATTCTGACCAAAGAAGAAGGTGGACGGCATACGCCATTCTTCAAGGGATACCGTCCGCAGTTTTATCTGCGTACGACGGATGTGACCGGAGTGGCGGAACTTCCCGGCGGGCACCGAGATGGTGATGCCTGGGGACAACGTGAGCCTGGTGATTGAACTGATCACGCCGGTGGCGATGGAGAAGGGTTTGCGCTTCGCCATCCGTGAAGGCGGACACACGGTAGGCGCGGGAACGATCAGCGAGATTGTGCAGTAGTTTAGTTTATGGAGCCGCGGACGCCTTCGTCCGCGGTTGCATGCAGCATCAATAAGGCTCGCGGACGAAGGCGTCCGCGGCTCCAGGAGTTGATTTAAGAAACAGGGAGTGAGCAATGCCCCGAGAGATTGTTACGTTACAGTGCGGTGATTGCAAAGAACGCAATTATTCGACGACCAAGAACCGGAAGACGACCACGGAACGGCTGGAGTTTAAAAAATTCTGCAACCGTTGCCGCAAGCATACGCCGCATAAAGAAGTGAAGTAATTGTTGATCGATGATTTCTGATTGCTGATTGCCAATCAACAATCACAAAATCAACAATCAGCAATGGCTACAGGGGCGTAAGCTCAACGGTTAAACTGCCGGTCTCCAAAACCGGACTTGGGGGTTCGAATCCCTCCGCCCCTGCCAGATTTTGGAAGGACGCCGGAAGGACCGCTGCACAAGGCGAGGAGAAGTTGAAGTATGGGAGTGGAGACAAAGAAAATGGCAAACTCAGTCGCATCCGCCCGCGGAAGTTTCGGAGAGCAGATCAAATCCTGGCCGGAGCGGGTGAAGGTTTTTTACAACGACGTGCGCACCGAGACCCGCAAGGTTACTGCGCCGTCGTTGAAGGAAGTGCAGGCCACCACGGCGGTCGTCGTCGTAACGGTATTCATTTTCGGCGTGTTCTTTTTCATCGTCGATAACATACTGCAGAAGGGCGTTTCCTACTTGTACGGTTCTTTCGGGCACTAAGTCAGAACGCAGCATCGGAGTTTAACTTGATCATGCAGGACGAAGAAAAGAACGAAGCTGGCGTAAGCGCAGAGCAGCCGCCCCAGCCCCCCAGTACGGATGGCGCCGCCCCAGGCGGCGAGCCGCCTCGCAATCCGAATATGAAGTGGTACATCATCCACTCTTACTCCGGATTTGAGCGCAAGGTGAAAGAATCGCTGGAGTCGCGGGTTGCGGCTTTCGGGTTGCAGGAAAAGATCGGCAAAGTGCTGATCCCGACCGAGTCGGTCACCGAAGTGCGTGGCGGCAAGAAGTACACGTCCGAACGCATGTTCTATCCCGGCTACGTGCTGGTGGAAATGGACATGGACGACCATGTCTGGCATGTGGTGAAGTCCACGCCGCGCGTGACTGGCTTCGTAGGCACCGGACAGCAGCCCACGCCGCTCTCCGACGAAGAAGTGCAGCACATCGTCTACAAGGTGGCCGACAGCCGCGAAAAGCCCAAACTCAAGGTCAAGTTCGAGAAGAACGAGACCGTGCGCATCTCGGAAGGACCGTTTGCAACCTTCCAGGGAATTGTGGACGAAGTAAACGAAGATCGCGAAACGTTAAAAGTGATGGTCACAATTTTCGGCCGCTCGACCCCGGTGGAGTTGGAGTTTAACCAGGTGGAAAAAGTGGCGTAGGCATTTTCGATTTCCGATTTCCAAGTGCCGAGTTTTCAGCAATCGGCATTCGAAAATTGACAATCGGCAATAGAGGTTTTCGAGGAATCATGGCAAAAAAAGTAACAGGTTTCGTAAAGCTACAGATCGCGGCAGGCAAGGCAACTCCGGCTCCTCCGGTAGGACCGGCCCTCGGCCAGGCGCAGATCAATATTATGGAGTTCTGCAAGCAGTTCAACGCGCGGACGAATCAGAAGGAGATGGAAGGGCTGATCATTCCGGTCGTAGTTTCGGTTTACAGCGACCGCTCTTTCACTTTCATCACTAAGACTCCGCCGGCTTCGATTCTGCTGAAGCGCGCTGCCGGCATCGCCAAGGGCTCCGGTACGCCGAATAAAGATAAAGTCGGCAAAGTGACTTTGAAGCAGGTGGAAGACATCGCGAAACAGAAGATGCCGGATCTGAATGCGGCATCGGTTGAAACCGCGATCAAGAGCGTCCGCGGCACCGCCCGGTCGATGGGCATTGAAGTGGTTGGGTAATTGATCAATTTTGTAATTGAGCTCAATCGTCGTTAATCACCACGGCTCTTCGAAACACCGTTGAGCGGTGGAAGACAAGGAAAAGCAAATGAAAAAAGAAGGAAAAAATATAGCCAAGGCGCACGCTTCAGTCGAGAAGCGTCCGTACACGCTGCAGGATGCAGTTCCGCTTCTGCAGAAAGTCAAGTTCGCAAAGTTCGACGAGACCGTTGAGATCACTTTGCGGCTCGGAGTCGATCCCAAGCACGCCGATCAGATGGTCCGCGGGACGGTCGTTTTGCCGCACGGTCTGGGTAAGTCGAAAAAAGTTCTTGTCATCGCTTCCGGCGACAAGATCCGGGAGGCCGAGGCTGCGGGCGCCGATTATGCTGGCGGCGAAGAGATGGTCGAGAAGATCACCAAAGAAAACTGGACCGACTTCGATGCTCTGATCGCTACGCCCGACGTGATGAAATCCGTTGGACGTCTGGGAAAGATTCTCGGACCCAAAGGTCTGATGCCGAATCCGAAAACGGGTACGGTTACGGTCGATGTGGCCAAAGCGGTGCAGGAAGTGAAGGCCGGCAAGGTTGAGTTCCGCACCGACAAAACCGCACTGGTGCACTGCCCCGTGGGTAAGATCTCGTTTTCGCCCGACAAATTGATCGACAACGCCACGGTGCTGATCACCAGCGTGATCAAGGCCAAGCCGTCGGTGGCGAAGGGCAAGTACATCAAAGGCTGCACGCTGAGTTCGACGATGGGGCCGGGGATTCTGCTGGATACGACTCCGATTGAAACTGCGGCGAAAGCGTAAGGTTTGCGCTGAAGCGCTTGGACGGACAAGGCGTCCGTCCCTACACGAGAATATAAAGACTTAAGAGGATTCGACCATGGCAGTTACCAAGGCAAAGAAAAAAGAGCAAGTCGAGAAGTTGAGCGCGGAGTTGAAGAATGTCTCGAACGCAGTCGTCGCGACCTACACCAAGATGACCGTCGCGCAGGACTACGAACTTCGCAAGGCTCTCCGCGGCGCGGGCGCGAAATATCAGGTGGTGAAGAACACTCTGGTCGAGCGCGCCGCCAAAGGCACCAGGATTGAGGAAGGCCTGAAGAATCTCGCCGGTGTCACCTCGATTGCCTATACCACAGGCGATCCAGTGGCCATGGCGAAGGCGCTCACCAAGTACGCCAAAGATACGCCGGAGTTCACGTTCAAGGTGGGCGTAGTCGAAGGCCGCGTAGTCTCGATCAAAGATATCGAAGCGCTGGCCAGCATGCCGTCGAAGGAAGAGCTGTATTCGAAGCTCCTGTTCCTTATCAACGCGCCGGCACAGCGACTGGTTACGGTGATGAACGCCGTGGGCCGCAACCTGGCAGTCGTCGTCGATCAGGGCGTGAAAGAGAAGAAGTTCAAAGAAGCATAGCTCCGAAGCATGGAGCGGCGGACGCCTTCGTCCGCCCGGTGCTGGCAATGCGATGGCACGATTGGTTTTGGTTAGTCATTGCAATCCTGGTATCCGTGCCGCGTCTGAGGTGAGATTGGCAGTCGCGGGCGAGGGCGCCCGCGCCACATAAGGTTTCGGGATGGTGAAAGCCGTCCGAAGAGATTTGGTTATCCGTAAGTCAGGGGTTGCGCGGTTCAAATCCAGGCGTTGTCTGGCGCCGGGGAGCGAGCTTGCCGCACTGGAAACCCGGCTTGGGGAGAGCGAAATCAGGAAATTCATAACTCGAAAAGTGGAGAAATAACATGGCAGACCTGCAACAGTTGGAAGAATCAATCGTAGCTTTGTCGCTGCTGGATGCGGCCGAGCTGGTAAAGAAACTGGAAGCTCGCCTTGGCGTTTCCGCGGCGGCAGCAGCCCCGGTGATGGTGGCTGGCGGCGGCGCGGCGGCAGCGGGCGCGGCTCCGGCCGAAGAGAAGACGGAATTCACCGTCCTTCTTAAGGAAGTCGGCGCCAACAAGATCAATGTGATCAAGGCGGTCCGCGAAGTCACCAGCCTCGGCTTGAAAGAAGCCAAGGAGCTGGTCGATGGAGCCCCCAAGAACATTAAAGAGGGCGTTTCCAAGGACGAAGCCGAGACCATCAAGAAGAAGTTTACCGAGGCTGGCGCCGTGGTTGAGGTGAAATAGCTGGACCTGTGTGGAGCGGGCGCCTCGCCCGCTTTGCCGGCAGCATTATGACGGTTTCGCGGGCGAGGGCGCCCGCGCCACACGATTCGCACCCGAAACGGTGCAAGTCAAGGAAATATTTACGTTCTAGTTGTGAAGCCGGGGCGGTAGTGTTAGCATCTAAACTAACACCGCTTCCCCTGGCCTCACTCATCGCGGGCGAGACCCGCAGGGAAGCTTGGGCACTGTTCCGCGGGCAGGCGGAACGGAAACGGCCGAAGGAAACTGGCGCGAAAGATTACAAATTCAGATTGGCGAAACGCCTTGCACGGCGTCTGCGGGAACACTTGTCCCTGCGGGCGCCCCGTCGTGTTTTCCAGGCATCAACAAGCTGCATCGGTTCGAAACAGCCAGGTTTAAACAGCTAAGCAGCGCGGCGCGATTTGCGCCCCAGATTCCGCGGGTAATCGCAGCGCTCGGCTGCGCCTGACATTGGGAGTTCTTGACGAATGAAGAATAACGCCTTCCGTAAACGTTTTGATTTTTCGAAAATACCAGCCACCATCCAGATCCCGAATCTGATCGAGGTGCAGAAGCGCTCCTACGACCGTTTTCTGCAGATGGATAAACTACCCAGCGAGCGCGAAGACGGCGGATTGCAGGCAGTGTTCCAGTCCGTCTTCCCGATCACCGACTTCCGCAACGTATCACAACTTGAGTTTGTGGATTACGCCATTGGTAACTGGGAGTGCAAGTGTGGTCACCTGAAGGGACTACACCATCTGCGTACCACGTGTAAAAACTGCGGCAATACGGTCATCACCGATCCGTTTCATCCAGGCGACGTGCTCTGCCAGAAGTGCGGCACCTACAACGCCAACACGCCGGATTTCTGCAACAAGTGCGGCGACCCGGTTGGTCTGCAACTGAAATACGACGTGGCCGAGTGTGAAGAGCGCGGTATGACGTATTCCGCTCCGCTCAAAGTCACCATGCGTCTGACGATTTTCGACAAGGACGCAGAAACCGGCAACCGTTCCATCCGCGACATTAAAGAGCAGGAAGTATTCTTCGGCGATGTTCCGCTGATGACGCAGAATGGCACCTTCATTATTAATGGTACCGAGCGCGTCATCGTCAGCCAGTTGCACCGGTCGCCCGGCGTGTTCTTCGAGACCGCCAACAACCGCACTTATTTCCTGGGCAAGATCATTCCTTACCGCGGTTCGTGGGTGGAATTCGAATACGACCAGAAGAATGTTCTCTACGTCCGCATCGATCGTAAGCGTAAGTTCCTGGGAACGATCTTCCTGCGCGCTCTGGGTCTGCGCTCGGGCGAAGACATTCTCCGCTCGTTCTACACCGTCGATCGCATCGCCATCAAAGACAAAAAGCTTTACTGGACGCTTGATCCCAACAGCGAGAAAGCTACCAACCTGCTGGGCATGAAGCTGGCGCACAGCATCAAGAACAAATCAGGGAGACGAAATCGCGCACTCCGGCCGCAAGCTGAATGCGCAGATTCTCAAGGAAATTCAGAAGGCGAAGATCTCCGAGATCGAAGTTGACATCACCGATCTCGAAGGTGCATGGGCCGCGGCCGACGTGGTCGACACGACCACCGGCGAAGTGCTGCTCGAGGCGAATACCGAACTCACCGCCGACAAAGTCTCGAAGATTCTTGACTCCGGCGTGGTCGAGATGAGCCTGTTCTTCCCCGAGCGCGACGACGTGGGTACCGTGATCAGCCAGACGCTGAAGCGCGATTCCGTCAAGACTCCGCAGGAAGCGTTGATCGAAATCTACCGCAAACTGCGTCCCGGCGATCCGCCGACACTCGACACGGCCACGGCCTTGTTCCACGGCATGTTCTTCGATCCGCGGAAGTACGACTTCTCGAAGGTCGGCCGGCTCAAATTCAACATCAAGCTTTTCGAGAATCAGGACGCCACTAGTCTCGATAAGCGAACTCTCGATCCCGATGATTTCTACGCTACCATCGGCTACCTGCTGAAGTTGCGCAAGAACATCGGCTCGGTCGACGACATCGATCACCTCGGCAACCGCCGCGTCCGCGCCGTCGGCGAATTGATGGAGAACCAATTCCGCATCGGGTTGGTCCGCATGGAACGGGCGATCAAAGAAAAGATGTCCGTGTACCAGGAAATGTCGACGGCAATGCCGCACGACCTGGTCAATGCCAAGCCGGTGATGGCTGCGATTCGCGAATTCTTCGGATCGTCCCAGCTCTCGCAGTTCATGGACCAGACCAACCCGCTCTCCGAGATTACGCACAAGCGGCGTCTCTCGGCGCTTGGGCCGGGCGGTCTTTCTCGTGAGCGCGCTGGATTCGAAGTGCGTGACGTTCATCCCACGCACTACGGTCGCATCTGCCCGATTGAAACGCCGGAAGGTCCGAACATCGGATTGATCTCGTCGTTGAGCTGCTACGCCCGCATCAACGACTACGGCTTCATCGAATCGCCCTACCGCCGGATCAAGGGCGGACGCGTGATCGACTACGTCACCGTGGTCAACACGGGCGACAGCGACTACAAAGTCGGCGATCACATGGAGAAACATGAGATCGAGAAGATCAATGCTGAATTAAAAGAAAAGCGCAAGAAGCCGGCGCAGATCGATCCGTTCTCCTTCTATCTTTCCGCATGGGAAGAAGACCGGCACACGATCGCGCAGGCCAACGTGGAGCTTGACGAGAAAGGCCGCATCGTGGCCGAACTGGTCAACGCCCGCAAGGCCGGCAACTTTGTGCTGGTAAGCCGCGATGAAGTCGATTACGTCGACGTCAGCCCGAAGCAGTTGGTTTCCGTCGCCGCATCGCTGGTGCCGTTCCTTGAACACGATGACGCGAACCGCGCACTGATGGGCGCGAACATGCAACGCCAGTCTGTGCCGCTGCTACGCGCGCAAGCGCCGATCGTTGGCACAGGTATGGAAGGCGTTACCGCGCGCGATTCAGGAGCGGTGGTTCTGGCCCGCCGCAACGGAATCGTGGATTCGGTCGACTCTGATCGCATCATCGTGCGCGTTGAAGGTGAGCACCATCCCACGCAACTTTCGCGTGAAGTGGGCTCGGACATTTATCAGCTCACCAAGTTCAAGCGCTCGAACCAGAACACCTGCATCAACCAGAAGCCCATCGTCAAGAAGGGGCAGCGCGTGGTGAAGGGCGAAGTCATCGCCGACGGTCCTTGCACGGATCACGGCGAGCTGGCGCTCGGACGCAACGTGCTCGTGGCTTTCATGCCCTGGCGCGGCTACAACTTTGAAGACGCGATTCTCGTTTCCGAGAAGATGGTGAAGGACGATTACTACACTTCACTGCACATCGAGGAGTACGAAATCGAGGCGCGCGATACGAAACTGGGACCGGAAGAAGTCACGCGCGACATTCCCAACGTCAGCGAATCGATGTTGCGCAATCTGGACGAAGCAGGCGTGATCCGCATCGGCGCCAGCATCAAGCAGGGCGACATTCTTGTGGGCAAGGTTACGCCGAAAGGTGAAACCCAGCTCACGCCGGAAGAGAAGTTGCTGCGCGCCATCTTCGGCGAAAAAGCTGGAGATGTCCGCGATGCTTCGCTCTACTGTCCTCCGGGAATCGAAGGCGTGATCGTCGATGTAAAGATTTTCTCCCGCAAGGGCCAGGAAAAAGACGAGCGCGCGAAATCGATTGAAGCGGCGCAGATCGGAAAACTGGAGAAGAATCTTTCCGACGAGATCCGGATTCTTACCGACGAGCGGCTTAAGCGTTTGGAAAATATTCTCGGCGGCAAGGAAGTGCAGGCCGACCTTCACGACGAGCGCACCAATAAGCGTCTGCTGAACAAGGGCAATATTCTTGATCGCGACGCGATCGAGCGCATCTCCACGCGGAACCTGAAGCGTATTAAATACGCCGACAAGGATCCGCGAGTGAATGAGCAGATCGACGAGATCGAGGAAATGACCTCGCGCCAGATCGACGTTCTGAAAAAGATCGTTAACGAGAAGAAGGAAAAACTCACCAAGGGCGACGAGTTGCCGCCGGGCGTGATCAAGCTGGTCAAGGTCTACATCGCGATGAAGCGCAAGCTGAGCGTTGGCGACAAGATGGCCGGCCGTCACGGCAACAAGGGCGTCATCGCGCGCATTCTGCCGGAAGAGGATATGCCGTACCTCGAAGACGGAACGCCGGTCGAGATCGTTCTCAATCCGCTCGGCGTACCCAGCCGTATGAATGTGGGTCAGATTCTTGAAACGCATCTTGGATGGGCCGGGTACACCCTGGGCGAGAAGATTTCGAACTTGCTCAAGGAAAACACGCGCACCGAAGCGATTCGGCGCGAGTTGAAGGCCCTGTTCAAGGATTCGAAACTCGCGGACACCATCGGCGAGATGGGCGACGAGGAACTGGAAGCACTCGCACCTACGCTCGCTCGTGGAGTCTACATGGGGTCGCCTGTATTCGATGGCGCCAAGGAAGGCGAAATCAAGGCGCTTCTCGAACACGCGGGCCTGCCAACATCGGGCAAGACCACTCTGCACGATGGCATGACCGGCGATGAGTTCGAACAGCCGGTCTGCGTGGGCTACATTTACATGCTGAAACTGTCGCACTTGGTGGACGACAAGATTCACGCTCGCTCTATCGGGCCCGTACTCGCTCATCACCCAACAGCCTTTGGGTGGCAAAGCGCAGTTCGGCGGACAGCGCTTCGGAGAAATGGAAGTCTGGGCGCTCGAAGCTTACGGCGCGGCATTCATTCTGCAGGAGCTGCTGACGGCGAAGTCCGATGACGTATATGGCCGCACCAAGATTTACGAGGCCATCGTCAAGGGCGAAGCCGCCATGGAGCCCGGCGTACCGGAATCGTTCAACGTGCTGATCCGCGAGTTGCAATCGCTCTGTCTTGATGTGGAGTTGATCAAGACCGGGGAGAAGCGTCCCGCGGCCAGCGCGGCAGCAGATTGAGTAGCGCCGCCGTCTCGGCGCGATAGCCGACGCAGACAGCGCTACTGAAGAGTTTTGAAGGAAACGTTTCGCGGAGCCAAGGCTCTCAGCTACCGCGAAACATAAAAACTGGCAACTGGCCAAAACTGGCCGTTGCCATGAGAGCAGGAAGCGGAGGAACACCTTGTTTCGTTCGAGCCCGTTCGAAATGCAAAACACGATTGCCGACTTCGATGCCATCAAGATCAGCCTCGCGTCTCCGGAGAAAATCCGGAGCTGGTCGCATGGCGAAGTCACCAAGCCCGAAACTATCAACTACCGAACGTTCAAACCCGAGCGGGACGGCTTGTTCTGCGCCCGCATCTTTGGTCCGGTAACCGACTGGGAATGCTTGTGCGGCAAGTACAAGCGCATGAAGCATCGCGGAGTCATCTGCGACAAATGCGGCGTGGAAGTCACGCTCTCGAAAGTGCGCCGTGAACGCCTCGGCCACATCGAGCTGGCTTCGCCCTGCTCGCACGTGTGGTTCTTCAAGGGACTGCCCAGCCGCATCGGCCACCTGCTCGATATCTCCCTGCGTGACCTCGAGTCCGTTCTTTACTTCGAAGCCTACGTGGTGGTCGAGCCCGGCGATGCTCCGGTAAAAGAGCGCGAGGTTATCAAGGACGAAGCCAAGTTCCGCGAACTCGATCAGCAATACCGTCCCGCTGGCTTCAAAGCGATGATGGGCGCGGAAGCGATCAAGGAACTGCTCAAGCGCATCGACACCGATGGCCTGGCCGTTGAACTGCGCGAGAAGATGAAGAACGAGAGCTCGCTGCAAAAGCGGCTCAAGTACACCAAGCGCCTGAAAGTGGTCGAGGCTTTCCGCCGCAGCGGCAACAAGCCGAGCTGGATGATTCTCGACGTAATTCCGGTCATTCCGCCGGAGTTGCGCCCTCTCGTTCCACTCGATGGCGGCCGCTTCGCGACCTCCGATCTGAACGATCTTTACCGCCGCGTCATCAACCGCAACAACCGGTTGAAGAAGCTGATGGACCTGCACGCGCCTGAAGTCATCGTCAGAAACGAAAAGCGCATGTTGCAGGAAGCCGTCGACGCGCTGTTCGACAACGGACGCCGTGGCCGCGTGCTGCGTGGCGCGAACAACCGTCCGCTGAAGTCGCTGTCCGACACGCTGAAAGGCAAGCAGGGACGCTTCCGTCAGAACCTGCTCGGCAAGCGCGTGGATTACTCCGGACGTTCCGTCATCGTGGTCGGTCCCGAACTCAAGCTGCATCAGTGCGGACTGCCCAAGAAAATGGCTCTGGAGTTGTTCAAGCCGTTCATCTATCACCGGCTCGAGCAGACCGGAAACGTCACCACGATCAAGCAGGCCAAAGAAATGGTCGAGCAGCAGGAGCCTATCGTTTGGGACATTCTTGAAGAAGTCATCAAGGATCATCCTGTGCTGCTGAACCGCGCTCCCACGCTGCATCGTCTCGGCATTCAGGCGTTTGAGCCGGTGCTGGTGGAAGGCAAAGCCATCCGCATTCACCCGCTGGTCTGCACCGCATTCAACGCGGATTTCGACGGCGATCAGATGGCCGTGCACATTCCGCTTTCTCCGGAAGCGCAGGTGGAAGCCAGCGTGTTGATGCTGGCCTCGCACAACATTCTTTCGCCCGCATCCGGTCAGCCGATTACCGTGCCCACGCAGGATATGGTTCTCGGTCTTTATTACCTGACCAAAGCCAAGCCCGGCGCAAAGGGTGAAGGCCGCGTCTTCGCCAACATCGAAGAAGTGTTGCTGGCGCTCGAAATGGGCCAGGTGGAAACCCTCACTCCGATTCGCCTCCGCTATACCGGCGAACTGATTGACCTGACCACTGCCTACGACGATCAGGACATCATCCACACCGAACCGATTCAGGTGGAGCGCATGTTCATCAACACGACGGTGGGCCGCGCCATTCTGAACGATCACCTTCCCGAAGGCATGCCTTACATCAACGGCTTGCTCAAGAAGAAGGGTATCGGCGCGTTGGTCAACTACGGCTACCTGCGCTTCGGGCTCGAGACTACGGTCAAGATGCTCGACGAAGTGAAAGATTTCGGCTTCAAGTACGCAACCCGAGCCGGCCTCTCCATTGGCATCGACGACATGGTCATTCCTGACAGCAAAAAGACGCTGGTCAAGGATGCCGAGAAGCAAGTCGTCGCCGTGCAGCAGCAATATCTGGACGGCGCCATCACCAACGGCGAACGCTACAACAAGGTCATCGAAATCTGGTCGGCGATCACGGAAAAAGTTGCCGACGAGATGTTCGGTCAAATGCAGCGGGCCGATAAAGAAGGCTTCATCAATCCGATTTACGTCATGGCGGATTCCGGCGCTCGCGGATCGAAACAGCAGATCCGCCAGCTCTCCGGCATGCGTGGATTGATGGCCAAGCCTTCCGGCGAAATTATCGAGTCACCGATCACGGCGAACTTCCGTGAAGGTTTGACGGTGCTCGAATATTTCGTCTCGACTCACGGCGCTCGTAAGGGACTGGCCGATACCGCGCTCAAGACGGCGGATTCCGGCTACCTCACTCGTCGTCTCGTCGATGTGGCGCAGGACGTCATCATCAGCGAATACGATTGCGGTACGGTGGATGGCATCTACGTCCAGGGTATCGTCGAAGCCGGCGAAATTATCGAACCGTTGCGCGACCGCATTGTGGGCCGCGTTTCGCTCGAGAAGATCAAAGACTACGACGGCAACGTGATCGTCGACATCAACAACGAGATCACCGAGGAACTCGCGGTCGCCATTCAGGCCGCAGGAATCGAGCGGGTGAAAATCCGTTCCGTGCTCACCTGCGAGTCGAAGCGCGGCGTTTGCGTCATGTGCTACGGCCGCAACCTGGCTTCAGGACGCCTGGTCGAACTCGGCGAAGCGACCGGCGTTATCGCCGCTCAGTCGATCGGCGAACCTGGAACGCAGCTCACGATGCGTACGTTCCACATCGGCGGCACGGCGTCTCGAGTTTCCGAGCAGTCGCGTCTCGATGCCAAGAACAGCGGTACCGTGCGCTTCATCGGACTGCAGACCGTGAAGTCGAAATCCGGCGATCTCGTCGTAATGAATCGCCAGGGCTCAATCGCGGTGGTCGACGACAAGAACCGCGAGCGTGAGCGCTACTCCGTAATTTACGGCGCGAAACTGAAAGTCAACGAAGGCGACCGCGTGGAGCAGGGCAAGGTCATGGTCGAATGGGATCCTTACACGTTCGCCATCTTGACCGAAATCGGCGGCACCGCGCAGTTCAAGGACTTGCAGGAAGGCGTCACGCTGCACGAAGAAGTGGACGAGGTTACCGGATTGTCGCGTCACGTTGTGGCCGATTCGCCCGACGAGAAGCGCCAGCCGGCGATCGTGGTCAAAGGCAAAGGCAGCAAGCGCTACCTCATGCCTTCCCGCGCTCACCTCATGGTGCAGGATGGCGACACGGTTTTCCCGGGAGACGTGCTGGCGAAGATCCCGCGCGAGACTACCAAGACCAAGGACATCACGGGTGGTCTGCCGCGTGTGGTCGAATTGTTCGAAGCCCGCAAGCCGCATGAAACCGCGGTCATCAGCGAAATCGATGGCACGGTGAAGTTCGGTGAAGTCTCCAAGGGTCAGCGCAAACTGTATGTGCAGGCCGACAACGGCACGGAAAAAGAATACTCGGTGCCGCGCGGCGTTCACATCAACGTGCAGGAAGGCGAGCGCGTCAAGGCGGGCGAACCGCTCATGGATGGCCCGCTCAACCCGCACGACATTCTGGCTGTCCTTGGCGAAAAGGAACTGCAGGCTTACCTGGTGAACGAAATCCAGGAAGTCTACCGGTTGCAGGGCGTCAACATCTCGGACAAGCACATCGAAGTGATTGTCCGCCAGATGATGCGCTGGGTGAAGGTGGAGGACGTGGGCGACACCACGTTCCTGCTGGAGCAGCAACTGGACAAGTTCCGCTTCCGCGAAGAGAACGAGCGCGTGATCAAGGAAGGCGGCAAGCCGGCTACCGGACGCCCGCTGCTCCTCGGCATCACGAAGGCTTCGCTCTCGACCGACTCGTTCATCTCGGCGGCGTCGTTCCAGGAGACCACGCGCGTGCTCACCGAAGCCTCGATTCAAGGCGCGGTCGATCACCTGCGCGGCCTGAAAGAAAACGTCATCGTCGGCCGCCTGATCCCTGCCGGAACCGGCATGGAGTACTACCGCAACGTGCGC
This sequence comes from uncultured Acidobacteriaceae bacterium, assembly GCA_963817305.1. Taxonomy (GTDB): domain Bacteria; phylum Acidobacteriota; class Terriglobia; order Terriglobales; family Acidobacteriaceae; genus Sulfotelmatobacter. The sequence goes on from CAWFOD010000004.1 coordinate 1,166,069, forward strand.
CTCTCGCCAGAAATGGAAGAGGCCGCGGCCAAGGTACAGGCGGAGGTTTCGGCTGCTTACGAAGAGGCCGAGCGCGCTCTCGAAATGATGCGCCACGAGGGCGAGACCGAAGAACTTGCTGCGGAGTAAGCCAAAGTAAAGTACACTGCGGGGGCGAACTGGTTCGCCCCCGTTTTTTTCATGTCATCCTGAGCCGAGCGGCCGGTCGCGAAGCGTAAGCGTCCGCGCAGTCGAAGGATCTCTACTGGCTCATGTCCTGTCGCCTCTGGAGGCGGCAAATGACGCTGCCAGAGCGGTTGGGGTTTTGTAAGAAATTGTAAAGCGAGTGGCGAGAAGAATCGTCGCAGCATCCTTTTGCTGGCTGTCTATTACTAACCATCAATGCACGCAAACGCTCAGCGAGTGCCAATCGAGGAACCTCTTCCGCTTCCTTCGTTGCAACCCGCGCTTTCTGGCCCTAAGCTAGGGCCAGCCATGCTTCGTTTTCTGCGCCTCCTGCGGTTGGCTTTCTGGCGTGCCTTCGAGCATGACGCTTTTACCATCGCCAAAGCCTCCGCGTACTCTTTGATTCTGACTTTCTTTCCCGCCCTGCTGGTTGTGGGATCGCTGCTCGCCACTTCCCGCAAAGGCGCTCCTTATCTGCGCGAAATTACCTACGCGTTGTCGCGCATTCTGCCCGCGGGCAGCAACACCGTTTTAAATTTTCTTCGTGGCGCAGCCCAGCGTCCCGTGAGCCTGCTGATCACGGCTTCCCTGCTAACGCTCTGGACCGCCTCCGGCGTCATGGTTTCCTGGATGGAAGGTTTCCGCCGTTGTTACGAACTGCCAAAAATCTGGGGCCTGGTCAAAGAGCGAATGATCTCATTCCTGCTCGTCGTGTTTGCCCTGATCCCCATGGCCTTCTCTACGCTACTGGTAGCCTTCGGCAGCAGAATCGAAACCACCATCCTCTTCTACACCGCACACGAATTCAGCGCGTACATTCTGCTGATGTGGACGTGCATTCGCTGGCTCATCGCTACTCTCACCAGCATCGCGGTCATCGCCCTCATCTATCACAATGCGGTTCCGCGCACTCAGCCGTGGCATACCGTAATTCCCGGCGCAACCATCGCCACCGGGTTGTGGTTCTCCACCACATTGCTCTTCGGCGTCTACCTGCAGCACTACGGGGATTACGGAATTATTTACGGGTCGCTCGGAGCCGGCATCGCTCTGCTGGTTTGGATGTATATGGTTTCCCTGGTCGTCCTCATCGGCGCCGAGTTCAATGCGATGCTGTTCCCGCGCGCCATGCTGGGCAAAGAATTGACTGCGATCAGCGGCCCTCGCACATAATTCTGCCGCTTAACCGAAATCACAGCGCCCGACGGTGTAATCCGCCAGTTTGTATCGCAGATCAACCACCCGAAAGATTGCGGCGTCGAGACTTTGGTTCGCAGACATCAATAACGCGGTGCAGCGGTTACAATAGTCTCTCCCCGGTTGAACAGATTCTGATTTTGAACCCATGAAACAGCGCAAGCCAGAAATCGCGAAAGACAATCCGCTCCTTGCAAAAGACTCTTCCTCCGAGTTGCCGGTTATAGCCGTGAACCGTCGCGCCAAAATCATCTGCACCATCGGACCGGCCTGCCACTCCGAGGCCGCCATGCGCGATTTGATGCGTCTGGGCATGGATGTAGGCCGGCTGAACTTCTCCCACGGCACGCATGACGATCACGCCCGCAACATCGAACGCTTGCGCAGCGCGGCTGAAAAGGAAAATCGCACCATATGCATTCTGCAGGATTTGCAGGGCCCGAAAATCCGCACTGGACGCCTGGCACGCCACGAGCCCATCGTCCTGAAAAGCGGCTCTGCCGTGGTGATTACTCCCCGTGACATCACCGGAACTCCGACGCGTATTTCCACAACGTTTCAGGATCTCGCCCGCGAGGTCAGCGTAGGCGCCCGCATCCTGCTGCGCGATGGATTGATCGAATTGCGCGTACGCACCATCCGCGGCAAGGATGTGATCTGCGATGTTCTGAATGGCGGAACTCTGGGCGAGCATCAGGGCATCAACCTTCCCGGCACCGCACTCTCGATTCCCGCCCTCACCGAGAAGGATCGCAAAGATTTGGAATTCGGCTTGAAGCACGGCGTGGACGCGGTCGCCCTTTCTTTCGTTCGAACCGCCGCCGATGTAAACATGGTCCGGCAAATCGTAGTCGGGCTGGGATACGACATGCCTCTGATCTCCAAATTGGAGAAGCCGCAGGCGATCGATAACATCGACGAAATTCTGGAAGCCTCCGATGGCATCATGGTCGCGCGCGGCGATCTGGGCGTGGAGATGGCGCCGGAAAAAGTTCCGGTCATTCAGAAACATGTCATCGGCCGCGCTGCGCAATGGCGCAAGCCCGTGATCACAGCCACGCAGATGCTCGAATCCATGGTCGAAAACCCGCGTCCCACGCGCGCCGAGGCCAGCGACGTGGCCAACGCCATTTTCGATGGCAGTGATTCGGTTATGCTTTCCGCCGAGACTGCCAGTGGCCGCTACCCGCGCGAAGCAGTCGCCATGATGGCCCGCATCGTGATCGAAGCCGAAAGCAACATGAAAGAATTCACGCAGCGCCGCCGCCGCGACCGTCACGGCCTCTCCGTCGCCGAAACGATTTGCGAATCCATCGCGCATGCCGCCGAAGATTTGCCCATGGGAGCAATTGCCGTTTTCACCGAGACTGGCAACACCGCGCGCATGATTTCCAAATACCGGCCGCAGGCCGCCATCTACGCCTTCACCCCCAACGCCACTGTCGCCCAGCGTACGAATCTTTACTGGGGCGCGCATCCCATGAAATGCGCGGCAGCGCTCTCTGCTGAACAAATGGTGACGGTCGCGGAGAAAGAATTACTGGGCCGCCGTTTACTCAAGCCCGGCGACGTTCTGGGCGTGGTCGCGGGTACCCGCCAGGCTTCCGGTTCCACCAACTTCATGCGCCTGCACACGGTCACCGCAGAAGAGGTCACTGCCGCGGTTCACCGGAAAGGCAAGCGCGGCGGCAAGGCTTAGAAGCTATAATCGCGTGGTATGTCGCAGGAATATTTATCGATCGCCATCTGGGAACCTTTGCCCGACATGGAGGCGGCTTCGCTTCAAACCATGCGCGAACTCGAAACTATCGTTTCCCGGAAGCAATACGGCCGCGATCTGCTTTACCGTGCCAACGATTCTCAATACGTACTATTGCGCTATTGGAACTCCGAACAGGCTCGTAGCACCGCGCAAGAGGATCCCGAACTTCTGCGTTGCTGGGCACGCCTGGGAAATGAAATCAAAATTCTCAAGGTCTACGAGAAGCTGGAAGAGATCGGCGTATAAGCATGCCCGCCGAAACCACTCCGCAGGTATATACCGACGTATCGGTTGATCCGTTCGTGCGCGGCTTCCTGCATCGTCCCGAAAAGCCAAACAATCAAGGTCTGGTGCTCACGCACGGCGCAGGCTCGAACTGCAAAGCTCCATTGCTGGTGGCATTGGCCGAAAGCTTTGCCAGGGCCGGCTTTCTCGTGTTGCGCTGCGATTTGCCATTTCGCCAGGATCGCCCTTACGGCCCGCCCAGCCCTCACGATGGCAAACGCGATCGCGCTGGATTGAAAGATGCATTCGCCGCCCTCAAAAATCTGAACCCGGGCCCGGTCTTTCTCGGAGGACATTCTTACGGCGGGCGGCAAGCGAGTATCCTTTGCGCGGAGCAACCCGAAGTCGATGCCGCGGCCCTGCTCCTGTTGTCTTATCCGCTGCATCCCCCGCGCAAAGCCGCGCAGCTTCGCACCCAGCATTTTTTTAATCTGCAAACCCCAGCTCTTTTTGTGCAGGGCACGCGCGATCCCTTCGGCTCGATCGAAGAGATTGAACAAGCTATAAAGCTGATCCCAGCGAAGACAAAATTGCTGATCGTGGAAAGTGCCGGGCACGATCTGGGATTTAAAGGAAAAGCTAGAAGGGAAGAATTGCCCGACAAAATCCTAACGGACCTTCGCAGCCTTCTGTAACCGCATCTCCACAAAAATCCTAATTCACCCACCCGGACTTCGATCCACCGTTCCCCTTGCGTGGCCCATCATCTGGCGGAATGTAGTTGCCGTGTTCGTCGAACTCAACCTTGCGATCGTGCTTGCTCATGTAGACTTCAAACTTCTTCGCGGCTCGCCGCCGCTTCCAGCGGTAATATTCATTTCTCATGCTGAAGTAGCGTTCCGAGCCCGCAAACATCAAGCCCTTGCGCGGTAAGAATTTCAGATACAGATAGCCGAACAAAAGTCCGCCCAGGTGCGCAAAGTTCGCCACTCCACCGGTTTCCTGAATCGCTCCGACCAGCGTCAAAAACACAATTCCCCAGACAAAATACTTGGCCTTGATCTGGAACGGCAGCGGGAACAACATGATCTCCATCTCGCCATACAGCACTCCAAAAGCCACCAGCAAGCCATAAATCCCGCCAGACGCGCCGATTGTGGTTGTCGTCGGGGAAAGACCGGGCAGGTGCATATAACTAACCGCCACCGTAGTGAGCGCCGCCGCCACGGTACAAAAGAAATAAAATTCGAGAAAACGCTTCGATCCCCAATCACTCTCAATTTGCGCGCCGAACATCCACAGCGCCAGCGCATTAAAAAGAAAGTGCAGCAGCTGAAAGTGCAGAAACGAATATGTAATCAACTGCCAAACCATGCCATGCATAACGAGCATTGGAATCAGGCCCAGATAGACTCGCACCCACTGATGAGCCAGTGGGGCAAAAGCTTCGAAGACTTGCATCAACAGATAAATTCCGGCGTAGGTCAGAATCAGCCGCTTCACCCAACGCGTGAACGGAGGCAGGCTCAACGAGATAGTACGTCCACGATTCATCGGCACGGGCGGGCCTCAACTACTGCAAGGAAAGAAAAAGTTGCAAGCCTCATGGTATCAGGTTTGCGCGATTGGCTTGCTTCCCTACCGCTCTGGCGTCGGCACCACCGGCAAGCTTTCATGGCCTTGCGCGTCTACGGCTCTCACCGCAAAGATCACATTATCTTTGGAAATTTTCAGAGTCGCCCGCGTCACGTTTCCAACGTTTTCCGCATGTTCCCATTCCGGACTCGTGGTCGCTCGCCATAGAATTTCGTAGCCTGTAGCCAATCCTCCCGGTGAATTCTCCCAGGTGAACGCCGAGTCGTTCTCCAAATCCTTGGTCAGCAAGTGCACATTCACCGGAGGCGCCGGGGCTGATGCTAACGACGCCAGCGTGGCCGCATTCAGTCGCGCCACATGGGCCACATAATCGAAGTCCACAAATTTAGCCAGGTCGCCATATTCAGTGCCGTTTTCTTTTCGGACGTTCTGGTGCTGGTGATGAAAGTCCTCGCGAAATTCGGTGAATCGCACCGCGGCGAATCCCTGCTGGTTGAACGAATAATGGTCACCGCCGCGTATGTACCGGTCCAGGCGAAACACCAGCATCGGCTTCACGCCTGCGTTATAAGCATGTCCGACCTCGTCGACGTAGCGTGCCAACTCCCGCGAGGCCGAATCGTTCTCTCCACCCAGGCTCCGAATCCTGCGCACGTCCTGGTCGGTCGCAGCTGCGGGCAAGCCTTCGGAAAACACACGCACCACCGAATGATCCTGCTCGGCGCTCTTATCGCCCCCCACAATGTCATTATTCAGCGCCGCTTCGATGTCCCATCCCTGATCTTTCGCCATTTTCGCGAAATGCTGGCTGCCATTCAGTCCCTGCTCTTCGCCCGCTACGGTTAGAAAAATAATCGTCGCGGGAAATTTCAATTTGCTCAAGACCCGTGCGCATTCCAGGCTGACGGCGGTTCCGCTGCCGTCGTCGTTCGCCCCAGGCGCAACGCCCTTGGTATCGAAAATGTCACTGTTGCGCGAATCGTAGTGCCCCGTCACCAGCACAATGCGCTTGGCATTCGCCGCATCCGTCCCCTTCAATACCGCATAAACATTGGTGATTTCGGTAGGCTGCGGAATCCGCTCACCGGCCGGTTCGGTAAAGGTATCGGTCTTTACTTCCAGGCATCCGCCGCAATCCTTCGAGTAGCGCTCGAATTCTGATTTAATCCATTCCCGTGCCGCGCCTATGCCCCGTTCTGCGCTGACCGCAGCCTGGTCCTGGGCGGAGATGGTCGACCGCGTCCCGAAGCTCACCAACTGCTCAATGTTCGCCTGAATTCGTTCCGCTGAAACTTTTTGCAAGGCAGCCGCGATCCGCGGATCCGCCGGCATCGCCTCGGCAGTACCGGTTTTGGACGATACGGATCCTGACCGGGAATCCGGGTCGGCTTGCGCCATCGAGCTCCCGATCAGACTTAACAGCGTCGTAACCAGCACACAGTAGGATTTGTTTTTCAGGGCACGAATCATTTAGTCTCCGGAATGCGAAATGTCAAGGGTGGAGCGGCTTCCAGTCAAAATTATAATCTTGCCGCCTACAGCACTCGCCCCCTTGACACTGTGGCGGCGGAAGAATCTAAATATTATCTAGGTTATCTAAAAGATGGTTATCTAAAGATGGTTATCGAATCACGAAGCTGATATCGAATGGAGTGGAAGCGTCATGGTGCTTTGTCCCGAATGCGAAACTGATCTGGATGTGGAAGAAGAAGAAGTCGATGAGGGCGAAATTGTTTCCTGCCCCGAGTGTGGCACCGACTTCGAAGTGGTCACCACCAGCCCGCTGGAGTTGAAGGCGGTGGAAGAGGGTTACGTAGAAGAAGAAGAGGAAGTTGAGGCCGAAGACGGTGACGACGCCTAGCGCCTGCCGCTCCCGGTCGACGTTCCGTTGTTTTTTTCTCCTGCTGTCTTTCCTCTGCTGCGCTTCCTGGTTTTCCTCTGTGGCTATTGCCGGCTCCGGGCCCAAGAAACTCAAACCCACAGATCCTTACGCCCTCATTTTTGGTACGGTCTGGGGCCCGGACAACCATCCTGTTTACGGTGTGAAGATTCTGGTCCGCCGTTCGTCCGACAAGAAACCAAAGTGGGATCTTTACTCGGACCACCGCGGAGAATTCGCCCTCCGTGTAGCCGCAGGCAAGGAGGACTACATTGTCGGCGCCAATCTCAAAGGAGTGAAAACTCAGGACGGCCATGCTCTGCATCTTGTAGAGGAGGTTCCGGTTCATGTGGAGTATGATGAACGCGTCGACATCGGCCTGCATCTAGCCCCATAGTCCCGGCAATCGAAGTGGCAAGAGGAAGGGAAGGCGAGCAAACCAGCATGATTCCGAGATTGCGTCCCCGTCACGCGGCGATTCTAGCTTGCGCAATCCTGCTCACGATTTCTGTCACCGGCAGCGCCCTCGACAAAAAGGATCGGGCCCAGGGCCGCTTGCTCTCTGGCAAGGTTCTCGACCGGCAAGATAATCCCATCGTGAGTGCCGTGGTGTATCTCACCAACACCCGCACCCATGCCGTCAAAACTTACATCGTCGGCCAGGACGGTACCTATCGTTTCCCAGGCCTGTCGTCTGTCGATTACGAAGTTTACGCACAGTACAACAATCACAAGAGCGATACCCGGTCAGTCAGCCAGTTCGATGACCGTCCCCAGGTTTACATCGATCTCAAAATCGACACGCACTGAATACTGCTCAGTCCTGACCCCATTCGTCATTTATTCGCCGATGATTTAAAGTATACGGCCCATGCAACTCTTGGCAGTTTTCCGGGTTCAATAGGTAAGATGTTCTTGCGCGGGAGGAAAAACCTTGAACGGATTGCACTTTTTCAGCAAGAAGAATCGCTTTGGATGGGCCGCCCCTTCGGTGATTGCGAGTTTGATCCTGGCAGCCGTTTCAGCATTTGCCCAGCAGGGTGCGATGAGTCCTTATCAGGACGAACAGGATGGCGTCAGCGCCGGCGGCAAGTGGATGGAATTCCGCTCGGAAGATAAGATGACCGCCGCGAAAAAAGTTCGTTTCGAATTGCTGTCGAACAACTATCTTCGCGAAGATCCGGATTACAAACCCCGCGTCGAAATCATCTGCACCAACGGTAAATATCAGTATGCCGATTTTAACCCCGGCAGCCGTCTGGGGCATCCTGATTATCCCGGCTTCTGGGGCCAGCCAAAAATGGAGGTCATGGTGCGAATCGACGGAAGCCACGACCACAAAGGCTGGAACTGGGTTCGCGGAAGATTTCTGGCCATGGACAAAGGTACGATTCGTGGCATGATCGGCGCGCAGGTATTCAACGTGGAAGTTCGCACCAGAACCGGCTATGCCATCGCGGAGTTTTCTCCCGGCGGCCTGAATCTGGATGAGGTCAAGCACGCTTGCGACCTTACTCCGCATAAGCCGTAACTCGATTTAATCTGCAGAGGAAGGGCTGGGCTGCGGCTCAGCCTTTTTTATTTCTGCTGGCCTGTGACTTTGGCGTTGCCCGTCAGTTACTTGCGTTGCTGCCTCCTCTGCTGTTTCACTGGGATATTCAGCCGAGGCCGGGGGAACGATGGACAGCAACGTAATTGAGGGCGCGGCATTTCTGCTGTTTGTAGTGGGAGTGCTCGTCTATGTGGTCATTCTCTACAACGAACTGGTGCGGTTGCGTAATGATAATGACCGCGCCTGGGCCAATATCGATGTGCTGCTCAAGCAGCGTCACGATGAGATCCCCAACCTGGTGGAGACGGTAAAAGGCTACATGCAGCACGAGCAGCAGACTCTGCTGGCCGTCACCCAGGCGCGTGCCGCGTCCATGAATGCGGCCAGCATCGGGCAGAAGGCGCAGGCGGATTTGATGATGACCGTCGCACTGCGGGGCATGTTTGCAGTGGTAGAAAATTATCCCCAGCTCAAAGCGAATGAGAATTTCCTGAAGCTGCAAATGCGGATCAGCGAACTGGAAGAACGCATCGCCGACCGCCGCGAGTTTTTCAATGACGACGTCAACACCTACAACACACGCATCGGTCAAATTCCTGAAGTATTCGTCGCCAGCTACATGAACCTGAAACCGCGTGCCATGTTCAAAGTGTCCGATGAAGACCGCCGGCAAGTTGAGGTGAAGTTCCAAAGCCAGGGAGCCGGAGCCTAGCACCCTGCGTGAATTTTCTAAGCCGGTTCCGCCAGCGAAACAATGCTTCAAAAAGTTCCAGCCAGAACAAACTCAATTGAACCGCAATAAAGCACAACTGGAACCCCAGCCATGCCGGGGCTCCAGCGCACTCAAACTATCTGGGTTCACTAGGCTGACATCGCCCGACGCTGTTGCGTGCGGCTTTCGCGAATCGAGGCAACCCCTCGGCGGATGTTCAACCAGCCGTTGTCCTGAAAGAGATGGAAGAGGTCGTACGTGTAAGGCACTTCGCCGGTGATGATCTCTTCTTTCCCCTGATCATCGGTAACGGCGAACGCTACCTGCACCGGCTCGTCTGGCGAGTTCTGTTTTGTAAAGTGGACGAGTTTTACATTGAGGGTTGATTGCTCTTGCGGTTGCATAGGCATACCTTTCCTCCATTAATTTTTAGATTGTTTGGGTATTGAACGTACTCTGTGAGAACGGTCCAGATCAGAACTGATGCGGATATTTTTGGAACATTTTTTGTTGAGGCTGCAAATCTTCCTGGATAGCAACGCAAAATTTAACAGGCAACACGAATCGCATTTCCTGCAACGCAAAAAACTGCTTGCTGCCACCGTCTGCGAACTCTTCTCTACAATGCATCCAACGAATCGCATGGGAACCCTTATGGCACTGGTTTTCCATCTCTTCCCTTCGCAAACAGCCCCAAACTCGCTCGTCATGCAGCATTTAGGCTAATCGCGAGTGAATTCATTTTCCTGCAAGCCCTTATCCCCATTTCGGCAACTAAGTAATGAAAGACAAGTGTATTTCGAAAAGGAAAGGTGGATTGGGATGAACAACTTGATTCGATCGATTCTAAAGACTGCAGTTTACTTCCTGGATCAGACGAACAGCTTCACCAGCGATATGCGGGACCGTGTCTCCGATAGCGTGGGCCGAGTCTCAGATCGGGTTTCGGATCTGCGTGACCAGGCAGCAGATATGTATTCTGGCGACGATCACACCGTCCGCAATGTGCTTACTTTTGTAGCCGGCGTGGGGGTAGGCATTGGCGCGGCTTTATTGTTTGCTCCCGCCAGCGGCGAAGAAATCCGCGGTCAGATCGGCGATAAGGTGCAGGATATCGGCGATCGGGTGCGGGAACGTTTCTCGACGCGCACTTCGACCGGTACGGAAGGCCGCTAGGTCTTCAAAAAAATAATCAAGCCAGCCCGAAGGCATTGTCAGCCGTTCGCCCGCTTAAGCTGTGCTCAAAAATAATCAAGACCCAGGCACGACAGCTCGAAACGATCGGAATGAAAAACGATCGGGAGTAAAAAACGATCGGAATTGAGGAGAAAACGATCGGAATTCTCGGAGGATTCACATGAAGCTCGCTGCACAAGTAACCGTACCCACCGCGCTGCTCGCCGCTCTCCTCATGGGTGGTTGGGCCGTCGCCGGTGCGCAACCCGTTGCCCAACAAAGCACAGACCAGTCTGCAACTCCGCAAGCCGACAACACGCGGATGAACCGCCAGGACCGCAACTCAAACGAAGCGACTGCGGATCAGCAAAAGGCAGACCGGTCCGACCGCGAGATCACCCAGCAGATCCGCAAGTCCATCATGGACGACAAGTCGCTTTCAACCTATGGCCATAACGTGAAAGTCATCACCCAAAACGGAATGGTCACACTCAAAGGCCCGGTGCGTTCCGAGGAGGAAAAGAAAGCAGTCGAAGCCAAGGCGGCGGAAGTTGCAGGCGCAGATAAAGTGACGAACGAAATCGATGTCCAACCGAAACATTAACCGGCAAGCATCCTAAGGAGGATTCACTATGGCAGGAAAAAATACAGCAGTGTTTGGAATTTATCCGGAGTACGCGAGCGTTGAAAATGGCGTGGATGCCTTGAAAGCCGCAGGTTTCCGCAACACCGATATTTCCGTTCTCTTCCCGGAAAATGTTGGCACAAAAGATTTCGCGCATAAAAAAGAAACCAAAGCGCCAGAGGGTGCGGCTACCGGTGGCACCACTGGAGCCGTAATCGGCGGCGGCCTGGGTTGGCTCGTGGGTATCGGCGCGCTGGCAATTCCCGGCCTCGGACCTTTCATTGCAGCCGGCCCCATCATGGCCGCTTTGGCTGGCGTGGGAGTCGGAGGCGCAATCGGTGGAATCGCCGGAGCTCTGGTCGGCATGGGCATTCCCGAGTACGAAGCCAAGCGCTACGAAGGCCGCGTGAAAGATGGCGGCATTCTGCTCTCGGTTCATTCCGACAACTCCGAATGGACCAAGCGCGCCAAAGAAATCCTCGAGCACACCGGCGCCCAGGATGTTTCCTCCACAGGCGAAGCCCGTGCTGACTTTTCCAAGACGGATAAGCCGATGCAGCGCGCCAGCTAGTTAATGGAAGACGACAGTTCAAAAGGGAGTCTTCGTTGTTGCGAAGACTCCCTTTCTTGTGTTCCGCAAAATATTCTACAAACCAACTTTACCGATCTTCTACGGCAGCAGGCCATAAACATCGAGCTCGGTGGAAGTCGGCACAAATACTTTCCCGCCCGCGATAGTCGGGACCGTAAACTTCAGCGCCGATCCCGCCGTGTCTCGGGTGCCCGCCTGCGAGCTGTTATACAGTTCCGTAGCAACATTCGTGGCGTCATAGGCATGCAGCACTGACGGCCCTTGCGGCACCCCTAGTTTGTAGCTGTACGCCGAATTGTCGATATCCCAGATGATACCGTTCACCGCCCCGTTAGCCGAAAGCGATGGAGTAGCTCCATGGGTCTGGAAAACCGCCGACCCTTTCGACGTGGGCGAAGTTGAAATCTGCGCCGTGGTTGCGTTCCAGCTATAGGCGCTGATCACGTTGTCGTTGCAGTGGTAGTAAATTGTGCTGGTGCCCATCCAGTAGACCGGCGTCGAAAAAATGTTGTTGTACCCATCTGTGCAGAGCTCTAATTGCTGAACAACATTGTTCGTGCCTCCGGGGTTATAACCGCCCATGTTGTTCCGGTTCACGACGAAGACGTTTCCGTCCTTTCCCCCTCCCAGTGTTACCGGCAAAGAGGGCGTACTTGGAACCAGAATGTTCGAACCGCTGCCCAAATCGGCGTCCCACTCCGCGAGAGTAAAGTTGTCACTCGGCGTAAAGTAACTCGATATCGACAAATTAGTCGCGTCCAACTGAAAGATGGAATCGTTATAGCCGTTCGTTACAGGGTCTCCTGTCCCAGGGTCCCCCAGCACTAACTCGTCGACACCACTCATCAGATACACATAGCCGGTCGCATCATCGATTGCCGGCGCACCGCCACTAGCCCAGAATCCGCCGCCGGCTCCGTCCGGTGTGTCGTTGAAGACTGCTTCTTGGGCCAGAGACGTTTTGTCGTAAGCCAAAATCCACCCATGGTTGCAACTGCCGAAAGGAATGTAGATCCAGTTCGTAACCGGATTCAGCGCCAATCCCATCCTTTGATAACAATCAGATTCGAGAGAAATATTTCCTCCCGAACTGTCCAACCCCGTGCCGGCCACCGATCCGGTTATATTCACCGGGCCGCCAAATTTCTCAGCACCCGTGGTTACATCGAGCGCATGCAGAAAGAACGGAGTCGGATCTCCCTTGCCACCTTCCTCAGCCACCAGATACATGGTGTTGGTGCTGGCATCGATCACCGGAGTCGACAATATACCCACATTCGGATTCACGCCCGTTATGTCGCCCTTGTAGACGGATGGTCCAAGCGGACCGGCGTGCCAGAAAGTCTGCGCCGTCGCTGACGAAGTTGCATCTGCGTCGAAGGCGTAAACGCTATTGTTCTGCGTCACCACAAAAACCACATCATGCGTGCCGCCCGCAATATTGAGCGCCGGCATATACAAAGGCTGCGCATACACCTGTCCATCCACCGGATACGCAAGCAGCTTTCCGAACGTTGACGAGTTCACGTTCGCGGGCGTCAAGCTTACCTCCTCCAGATATTGCCCATCGCGCGCGTCGTCATTGTGATAAGTGAGAACGGATGCCTGGCTGAAGTTGATAACGGTAACCGAAGCGGAAGCCGTGAGCGAGGTATCCGCCACGCTGGTTGCCGAAATGATATGAGCTCCAATGGCCGCTGGCGCCGTATACACCCCGCTGGCGCTGATTGTGCCGGTAGCGGCAGTCCCGCCCGCGGTGCCATCTACCGCCCAGGTTACAGCCTTGTTCGACAACCCCTCGATCGTCGCCGTAAACGCCTTCGTCATCGAGGGAGCGACCGTCGTGGATGGCGGCGCAATCGTAAAGTCGACCACACTCGCGCTCGCGCTTCCCGTGATCGACCCATCCGTCGCCGTCACCGTATGACTTCCCGCCTCCACGGGCGCCGTGTAAAGACCGCTGGCAGAGATGGTGCCAACCGTCGCATTGCCTCCCGCAGTGCCATCCACTGACCACGTGAAGGTCGTCACCCCCGCCGAACCGGTGGGCGTGAACTGTTGCGATTGAGAACTGGCCAGCATGGCCGTGGCTGGCGAGAGCGTAATAGTGCCGACTGTCACCGTGGCGCTCGCGGTCACGGAACTAGCAGTCGCGCTGGTAGCGGTTACGGTATAAGTCCCCGGCTGCGACGGAGCGGTATACAGGCCCGCTGCAGTGATCGTTCCAACACTGGCATTCCCGCCTGCGACCTGATTCACCGCCCAATTAACGGAAGTACTCGAAGACCCCTGGATCGAGGACGAGAATTGCTGAGTGCCGCCCGGCGGGAGAAATGCCGTCGCCGGAGAGACGGTTCCGATCGCGACCACTGTAACCGACGCGCTCGCGCTCGCGCTGCTGTCGGCTACGCTCGCAGCCGTCACTTTGTGGTTTCCCACCTGCGCCGGCGCAGTGTATAGCCCCGAGGCACTAATCGTACCCGCGGTCGCGCTTCCTCCAGCCACACCATCCACCGACCAGGTCACCGCGGTGTTCGTAGTATTCTGCACGGTCGCCGTGAATTGCGCGGTCGCGCCTACCGCTACATTCATGGAAGATTGATTCAGCGAAACCGTGATGTTCGAGGATTGACCCGTTGTGGAATTACTTGTCCCTCCACAACTGGAGAATACTGCGGCAACTGCCAAGGCAATAAAACCTGCAAAAACTTTAGACGAAGTGACGGTCATAATCTGAATTTGGATCCCGAATCAGGACTATGCCCAACCAACTGGGCCGCTAATAGATGACAAGCGAGGCGGCTAGTGTTGCTAAAACACTCAGGAATTTAGGGGCCCTCAGCAGGGTAGAAGCTACGGCCTCTGCCCTAGATATGTCACTGCTTCAACTCAGGTCAGGGGACCGAAAGCTAGGCGAGGACTGTAGGCAAGGTAATGGGAAAACCTGAGTGACTCCGTGTGGGAAATTTAGCGAACGCTCAGGCTAGTAATCGCGCCGCGTCCTTTGCATAGTAGGTAAGGATGATGCTGGCTCCGGCGCGCCGAATACTGAGCAAGGATTCCATCATCACGCGGTCGCGCTCAATCCATCCATTGCGAGCCGCCGCTTCAATCATCGCGTACTCACCCGAAACCTGGTAAGCGGCCAGCGGCAGATCGAAGCGCTCCCGCGCCGCGGCGATGACGTCAAGATAAGGCATGGCCGGCTTCACCATAATCATGTCCGCGCCTTCTTCCACGTCGAGTTCGATCTCGCGCATAGCCTCGCGTAAATTCGCTCCGTCCATCTGATAAGAACGGCGATCGCCGAATTGCGGAGCCGAATCCGCGGCCTCGCGAAACGGCCCGTAGAAGCCGGAGGCAAATTTCGCCGCATAAGACAGAATCGGAGTATTGCCGAAGCCGGCTTCATCGAGAGCTCGCCGAATGGCCGCAACCCGGCCATCCATCATGTCGGAGGGCGCAATTATGTCGATACCAGCCCGGCTTAGCGAGACCGATGTCCGCGCCAGAAGTTCCAGACTGGCATCATTATCGATTTCGAATTTCGAGACCGCGCTCGCCACCAGCGATGCCAACTCCTCCATGACCTCTTCTTTCGCCTTGTGGTTCCTAACGGCCACCGCTCCCTGTCCTGCCCGCAGACTGTCTCTTGCGGCAGCTCCCAAAGATTGCGGTGAGGTTCCCGGCTTTACGATCCCGCAATGTCCATGAGACATGTACTCGCAAAGGCAAACATCCCCCATCAGAATTAAATCAGGGACTTCGCGTTTCATCGCCCGCGCCGCCTGTTGCACGATGCCTTCGTCCGCCCAGGCGCCAGTGGCCACTTCATCCTTCTTGTCAGGCAGGCCGAAAAGAATTACCGAAGGAATACCCAAGGAATGAACTTCACGAGCCTCTTTCACGGCTTCGTCTACCGAAAGGTTAAACGACGCCCGGCATCGATCGAACTTCCTTCCGCACTCCTTCGCCGGGGCAAACGAACATGGGATAGACAAAAGCGTTGGGAGTCAGCCGAGTCTCGCGTACCAGGTTGCGAAGTGGCTCGGTGCGGCGAAGCCGGCGAAGACGCGTGACGGGAAAAGCCATAAGAAACCTGCGATTGTTTGATTCCGGGCAGATTAAGTATAACGCTCGCAGCCACCGCCCAGACCTCAACGAATTCTAGCAGGCCAATTCGGCCTAAAATGACTTCAAAGCACTGCCGGCTGGAAGGCCCCAGCGAAGATCGAGTCCGAGGGGGGAGGGTGACGAAAGTAACCTGCCTGACGCCAAAAGCGATCTGGGAATCCCCGATTTTATCCATAGAATGAGGACGGATGAGTCTGTTCGCACGGCATCGCT
The DNA here is from genome assembly GCA_963817305.1 of uncultured Acidobacteriaceae bacterium. Lineage (GTDB taxonomy): Bacteria > Acidobacteriota > Terriglobia > Terriglobales > Acidobacteriaceae > Sulfotelmatobacter. Next base: position 1,181,897 of record CAWFOD010000004.1, read on the forward strand.
GGTTCGCGCTGGCAGGCGGAGTTACGCTTGCATTCGCCTTCGTGTCGCTCACCGTAAGGCCAGGCCCGGTGCTGACCGCAATCGTTGATTTTGGATATCTTTTCATCGCTCTGGCGATTGCCGCGGCCGCGCTGATGAATGCCCGGTCGGCACGGGGCCCGACCAGCCGCTTCTGGCTTCTGCTTGGCTCCGGTTGCCTGCTATGGGCCGTGAACCAGGCGGGATGGGCCTACTACGAGGTCCTGCGCCACGCCACCATCCCTGATCCCTGGTCCCTGGATATGTTTCTGTTTCTTCACCTGATCCCGATGATCGCGGCTGTCGGATTGCGTCCGCATCTCGCTGAAGAAGGACAGAAATTTCGGGTTGGAACTTTAGACTTCCTTTTGCTCCTAGTCTGGTGGGTGTTCTTATATGCGTTTGTCGTATTTCCATCGCAGTATTTGTTTGTAAATGTGGCGGAGTACGACCGCAACTTTGGGAATCTTTATCTGGTCGAGAACGGCGTATTCGTGTTGGTGCTGGGGATTGTTGCCCGCGGCTGCAGCCCCGGATGGAAGAAGGTGTATCTCAACCTGATGGCGGCAAGCACGCTCTACGCGGTGGCCTCGCAGGCAGTAAACCTCGCCGTGACCAGCGGAGTCTACACCACCGGAAGTCTGTACGACGTTCCCCTGATTGGAGCCGTAAGCTGGATGGCCGCCACTATGCTCACGGCGCCGGAGTGGCAACCTCATGCTACCCCGCCCAGCGGAGATGACAAATGGGGCGCGATGGCCCTGCGCCTGGCCATGCTCGCCATTCTTTCCTTGCCGGCGCTGGGACTATGGACCTTTCTCTGGGATGAATCGCCCGCGCCAGTCCGGACCTTCCGTATGTTCACGGTTCTTTCCGCCATGCTGGTGCTCGGTGTATTCGTCTTCGTGCGCCAATATATCCAGGACCAGGCTCTGATCCATCTGCTGGAAAATTCACGGCGCAGTTTCGAGAATGAGCAACGCCTGCAGAGTCACTTGGTGCAGAGAGAGAAATTGGCTTCGCTGGGCCAGTTGGTTGCGGGTGCGGCAAACGAAATCGAACAGCCGCTCACCGCAATCATGAGTTCTTCTGAGACGCTCTGGTCGAATCATCATTTGACCGGCGAACAGGATACCTTGGTACGCAAAATCGTCCATCACTCGCAGCGGACCCGGGAACTCATATCGAATCTTCTCAGTTTCGCGCAACAAAGCTCCGGAGAAAAAACCATGGTCGATGTCTGCATGTTGCTGCAGCGCAGCGTGCAGATGCGCGAGCTGCAACGGCACGATCAAAAAGTCCGTATCGAGACCTCCTTTAATCCTGACGTGCCCAAAGTCTGGGGCGATGGCCACCAGTTGTTCCAGGCGTTCGTGCAAATCGTCGAGAATGCGTTGGACGCGGTGGAGGATGTAGGCGGTGGTTTGATCCGAGTTACTGCCGAGCTTCGCGGCCAGCAAGTGGTGCTGCAGTTTTCCGATAGCGGCCCCGGCATCAAAGAGCCGCATCGCGTATTCGATCCTTTCTATACCACCAAGCCCATCGGCAAGGGCACAGGCCTGGGACTGAGCGCCGTCTATGGCGTGGTGCAGGACCACAAAGGTCTGATTACCTGCCAGAATAAAACCGAGGGTGGAGCGTTGTTCGTGCTCGTGCTTCCGATCGCCAGTGAGAATTCTTCGCGCGCGGTGGCGGCAGCTCGCTCCTGAAGCTCACTTTCCGCTTCGCATCTTCGTCCCGTCGATTCGCCGCTGCCGGTTCGTCGCTTCATTCGATTCAGGCCGCCAATCCTGTAACATAAAATCGCATGTCTGAACCGCTGGTCCATCACTCCGCGCGCGTACTCGAGTTCGATGCTCTTCGCGAACTCCTGCGTGGATACGCATCCTCGCCCCTGGGCCACGCGAGAGTAACGGCTCTTGCGCCGTCGATCGATGCCGGGTGGATCGAGCAGCAGCAGGCATTGACGGAAGAGGTGCGCGAATTTCGCCGCGTCGGCGGACGCTTCGATTTCTCCGGCCTGCTGGACGTTACAAAATTGGTGGAGAAATCCCGCATCGGCGGCGCTGTACTTGAAACCACAGACATCCGTGATGTGGTACTGCTGGTGGATCGCGCCGCCGAATGGCGCGAGATTGTCTCGCATCCTCCCGCGGCCATGCGAACGGAGTGGCGGCAAATTAGAACGCTTTCGGAAAACGTCCCCGACTTCACGGATTTCCTCCGATTCTTCCGCAACAAGATTCAGCCCGATGGAACTCTCGAAGATCGCGCCTCGCCGGAGCTCTCGCGTATTCGCCGCGAGATTGAAAAGCAAAAGCGCGTCATCCAGGAATCGCTGCGCGGATACCTGCGCAAGCTGGCCGAAGGTGGCGCAGCACAGGATGAACTGGTGACCATTCGCGGCGAGCGTTTTGTCATCCCGGTAAAAATCGAACAGAAGCGGCGCGTGCAGGGCGTGGTGCACGGCGCCAGCTCCAGCGGCCAGACCGTATTCGTGGAACCCCTCGAGACCATCGAGCAAAACAACGAACTGGTTCGCCTGCTCGACGAAGAACTGGCTGAGGTTCATCGCATCCTGCTCGAAATGACACGCCACATCGGCGAAGAAGCGGATGGAATTCTTGCCTCCGCCTCAGTGCTGAGCGAACTGGAGCTGCAATTCGCCAAAGCCCGCTTCGCCGAAGACTACAACTGCGTATCTGTACAGCTAAGTAAGGCCGCCGGAAGCCAGCAAGGTCCATGTGGGGACGGCCGCCCTCGGCCGTCCGCGAGCGAAGCTCGCCTCTTCCTGCACAACGCTCGCCACCCGCTGCTGGAGCGGAATCTGAAACTCAAGAACGCAACCATTATTCCCATCACCGTCGAACTCGAAGGCAACTCACCGCCAGTTAGTCATCACCGGTCCCAACACCGGCGGCAAAACTGTAACCCTCAAAACCATCGGTCTGTTGGCCTTGATGACGCAATCAGGAATTCCAGTCCCAGCAGATCGCGCCGAAATGCCGGTGTTCGACGCGGTTCTCGCCGACATCGGCGACTATCAATCCATCGAGCAAAACCTCTCCACGTTCTCCGCGCATGTTACCAACATCGATTTCATTTCTCGCACCGCGACTCCTCAGTCACTCGTGCTGCTCGATGAATTAGGCTCTGCCACCGATCCCGAAGAAGGCGCCGCGCTGGCGGTGGCGATCGCTTCGCACTTCGGACGCATCGGCTGCATGACCGTGATCTCAACGCATCACACTTCGTTGAAAGTTTACGGCGCGAATACGGTCGGAGTGATCAACGCTTCCGTCGGCTTTGACGAAAGCACTCTGCAACCCACTTACGAATTGAAGATCGGCGTGCCCGGCGCATCGGCAGGAATCAACATCGCGCAGCGGTTAGGATTGAATCCGGCAATCATCGAAGCGGCGCGTGCACGCCTGGGAACGCAAGCGCGCGATGTCGGCGAATTTCTGGACAGGCTCCACGCCAGCTTGCGTGACGCCGAAAACGAACGCCTGCGCCTGCACACCCGCGAACAGGAATTAGAAAAAGAAAAAACCCGCCTCACCCTCGAAGGAAAAAAAGAACAACAGACCAAGATCCGCGAGATGGAAAAAAAGCTGGAGAGCGTGTTGCGCGACTTCGAATACCAGGCGCGCGAATCGGTGAATGCAATCCAGGACAAAGCCGCGGCACAGAAGGTGGCAAAAGATTCTGAGCGCCGCGTCGCCAAGCTGCGCCGCGAATTCCGCGACCAGTTCGATTCCACCGTGGTCGCCCACGCCAGCGGTGCCGATCAGGGAGATCCTCACGCCGAGCCGCAGATCGTGAAGTACGTTGCCCAAGGCGATACCGTGAAATTGAAATCCACCGGCCGCGCAGCAACCATCCTGCGCAAGCTGGATGATTCTCACTTCGAGGTGTCGATGGGCGCAATGAAAATGAAAATCGCCCGCGACGATATTGCCGCTGTGATCTCCGGCGCCCGGCCAGCCGATTCTCCCGTAAAGGCCGCTCGCGCTCGCGGAGTTTCCGTCTCGCTCGAAAATGAAGGCCAGAACGCACCTTCGGAAATCAACGTCATCGGCTTCAACGTCGACGATGCCACCCGTGAAGTCGAGAAATTCGTCGACCGCGCATTTCTCGCCGGCCTGCCTCGCGTGCGCGTAGTCCACGGCAGCGGCATGGGCATCCTCCGCAAAGCCTTGCGGCAAGCCCTGCAGCAGCATCCCCACGTAGAGTCCGTAGCCGAGCCCCCGCAAAACGAAGGCGGCGGCGGTGCAACGGTGGTGGAGTTGCGGGTGTGATTTTGTCATGCTGAGCGAAGTAGAATCGTCCGCAGGACGATACGCCAGATAACAGTAAGAAAGCGGCGAAGCTCGGCGTGAGGACTCTTTTTCCTAGGCTGTCAACGGGATAGTCATTTATTCCACAGCTTCTCCACAGCAATCCCGGTCCGGTATATTCCTTTCAGTGGCTCTCTAGCTCACAATCACAACGGGAGAAGTGTCGAGCACCGAAGACATCCGTCCATCCATGCCCACTGACGATTTCAAAGAGACGGTGAAGCAGCAGGCGGATATCGTCCGCATCATCGGCGACTACATCAAGCTGAAGAAAGCCGGCGCACAAAATTATTCCGGCCTCTGTCCGTTTCACGGCGAGAAAACTCCATCGTTCTCGGTGCACGCTACGCGCCAGTTCTATCACTGCTTCGGCTGCGGCGTTTCCGGTGACGTCTTCAGCTTCGTCCAGAAAATCGAGAACATCACTTTTCCGGAAGCCCTCCGGCTGGTAGCGCAAAAGCTGGGGATTCCTCTGCCAAAAGCCACATACTCCAGCCCTGCAGAGGCGAAAGAAGCCAAGCTCCGCGCCCAGTTGTTCGACATACAGGAACGCGCAGCCACGTTTTTTCAGGAGTGCCTGAAGCGCCCCGATGGATCACGCGCCCGCGAGTATTTGCTGGGACGCGGCCTGAATGAAGAAACCATCGCAAGCTTCCGCATCGGCTATGCCCCCGATTCCGGCTTCCTGCTGCGCGACCGCCTGGCTGCCGAATTCAGCGAAGAAGTCTTGCGCGAGAGTGGATTGTTTTCCTGGAAGCAGGAAGCCGAGGCGCAGAGCGCCAAGCCCGAAGCCCGCCTCTACTCCAAGTTCCGCAATCGTGTGATGTTCCCCATCGCCAATGATGCCGGAAAGATCATCGCCTTCACCGGACGCACTCTCGCGACCGACGAAAAGTCCGGCCCAAAATATCTGAATTCGCCAGAGACAGGAATTTATTCCAAAGGCCGCGTGCTCTTCAATCTCGATCATGCCAAAGAAGCCATCCGCAAGCTCGATTACGCTATCCTTGTCGAAGGCCAGATGGATTGCATCTCCGTCTACGCCGCTGGACTTCACAACGTGATCGCCAGTTCGGGCACCGCGTTTACCGAGGTTCAGGCCAAGCTGCTCGGGCGATTCAGCAAGAACGTGGTGGTCAACTTCGATCCCGATACAGCGGGAGCCAAAGCTACCGAGCGCACCCTGGGCTTGCTTGTAGAAGAAGAGTTTCAGATTAAAGTACTCACGCTGGAGCAGGGTTTCGATCCCGATTTGTACATCCGCCGCAAAGGTCGAGATGCTTACGGCGAGGCCCTGCGCGGTTCACAGAAATACTTCGATTATCTGATCGACCGCGCCCGCGCGCATTTCCCCGTGCGCAGCGCCGAAGGCAAAGTAAAAGCGGTCAATTATCTGTTGCCGCACATTCAACGAGTGCCCAGCCGGATTGTTCGCGACGAACTGAGCCAGGAGATCGCACAGAAGCTCGGCATCGATTCCGCCGTATTGCGTCAGGAATTGCGCCACGTGGCGTCCGAGCGTTCGGCCGCAGCCGTGAAAGCGCGCCCTGAAGCCCAAGCCACCGATGCTGAGCGAATTCTCATCCGCGCCCTGGCCTCGGCTCGCCAAATGCAGCCCGGAGAGCGCCTTTCAGCTCGCGATGGTGCGGAAGAAGAATTCGATCCCGCACGCCAGGCCCAATACGCGTTCCAGCGCGAAGGCCTGCATCGCGGACTCGCCACCGAGTCCTTGGTCGAAGCCCTGCTGAATGCCGGACCAGAAATGGCCGATGTAATGGAAGTGCCATGCTCCGACAGCGAGCGCCGCATGCTGGCTTCGATCCTGCTGAAAGAAGATGAAGAACTCACCGCCGAGCGTTTGGAGGGCGCGGCGCGGGCCCTGCGGCGCATTCACCTGCGCCGTCAGCAGGAGCAGGTACAGCGCGAGTTGAAGAAGCCCGGCATCGGCGACGATAAAGAACGTATGAAGGAGCTGCTTCTGGAAGTGGAGCGGCTCAGCCGCGCGCTGCGAGACCCAGGTTTGGCCGAAAATGGCTCGAGAATAGGATTCGGAAGCCAGAAAACAGCATGAAACAAAACGACGATAAGAGTCATCTAAGTATTTAGCAGAGTTAGAGTTATCGATAACTGGCGGGCAGCGGCGGTTTTCAGCGGGGCAAGTGATAGATCATGCAGCACTTATATGCTAGAATCTATAAGTTTGTGCTAGGTGCACAACTCCGCGACACCCCAGATTCCCACCTTGTAAACACATTACCATACGCTCCCCCGAGAGCGAATTGACGAATTTGAGGACACCTCTTGGCTCTTGAAGACAAGTACGACGATATAAAAAAGCTGGTCGATGCCGGGAAAGAGAAGGGCTATCTTACCTATGATCAGGTAAACGAGCTCATACCACATGACGTGGTGAGTCCCGAAGACCTGGACGACCTGCTGACTACCATTGGCACGCAAGGCATCGATGTGCTCGAAGGCCCCAAACTGCCTTCCGCGGCGCTCGATAAAAAATTCGACGAAGGCGAAGAAGGCGAGGACGTTGAACTCGACCTCACTCCCGGCGCTCTGGAAAAAACCAACGATCCCGTCCGCATGTATCTGCGCGAGATGGGAACAGTTCCCCTGCTCACGCGCGAAGGCGAAGTGGAAATCGCCAAACGCATTGAACGCGGCCAGATTCGCGTGCTGAAAGCGCTCTCGCGCTCCCCTATCGTGATTCACGAACTTCTCGCGATGGGCGAAGACCTCAAGAAAGGTGTGCGCTCCATCAAGGAGGTCGTCACCTTCGACGAGGAAGAAATCACCGACGAGATCCTGCAGAATCGCTTGAACGAATTTACCGGCAAGATCGATAACATGGCGAAGCTCTACAAGAAAGTCGCCGTGGTGCAGGAAAAATATGTCGAGATGTCGCAAAAAAAGCGCCCGAAAGACCATCGCCGCGCCCGTCGCAACCTGGCCCGCGCCATCGTTCGGGTTTCCATCGCAGTGCGCAAGCTGGGTTTCACCAATGCTGAACGCAAGCGGCTGATCGACCGTGTCAACAAAACTGTCGATAGCATGCGTTCGCTCGACCGTCAGGCGCAGAATCTCGAGCGCAAGGCTGACGCCACCCGCAGCGAAGAGCAAAAAAAAGAATATCGCCGCCAGTCGCGCGCGGTAAGAAGCGAAATTGAAAAACTTGAAGTCGAAGCCGGCCTGTTGTTCCAGGAGATCAAGCGGACGCAGCGCGAAATCATCCAGGGAGACATGGACGCGGAGCAGGCCAAGCGCGAGCTCATCGAGGCCAATCTCCGTCTCGTGGTTTCGATCGCGAAAAAATACACCAACCGCGGTTTGCAGTTTCTCGATCTGATTCAGGAAGGCAACATCGGCCTGATGAAGGCCGTCGATAAATTCGAATACCGCCGCGGATATAAGTTCTCCACGTATGCCACGTGGTGGATTCGGCAGGCGATTACTCGTGCAATTGCTGATCAAGCGCGTACGATTCGCATCCCGGTGCACATGATCGAAACCATCAACAAGCTGATCCGCACTTCGCGGCAACTTGTTCAGGAGCTGGGGCGCGAACCAACATCCGAAGAAATCGCTAAGAGAATGGATATTCCTGTCGCGAAGGTGCGCAAAGTCCTCAAGATCGCGCAGGAGCCAATCTCTCTTGAAACTCCAATCGGCGAGGAAGAAGATTCGCATCTCGGTGACTTCATCGAAGACCGCGCAGTAGTTTCACCCGCTGAAGCTGTAATCAACGTGAACCTTAAGGACCAGACGGGACAGGTCCTGCGCACGCTGACTCCGCGTGAAGAAAAAGTCATCAAAATGCGCTTCGGCCTGGAAGACGGCAGCGAGCACACTTTGGAAGAAGTCGGCCAGTCGTTCGCCGTAACCCGCGAACGCATCCGCCAGATCGAAGCCAAAGCGCTGCGCAAACTGCGTCATCCGTCCCGCTCGCGCAAGCTGCGGGCGTTTATGGATGGAGTGAGAGACTAAGCGTTTTTCTCCAGAGACACAAAGAAAAACTTAGGGCACGGCTTCGGTCGTGCCCTTTTTAGCCGCTCAATTCCCAAATCGGTATGCGCTCCCGAAATGTTGACCGTTTGTTCACTTTTGTGCGGGTAGAGGCTCATACAATTGTCAACGGCGGATAGTGTTTAGGAGGGTATTGCCAGTGGGTACTGGACACTGTTTGCCAAACAGTCGAGTGGCTTTTCAGCCACTAGGGTTCGACTCCCTTGCCCTCCTCGGTCACTCGGCAGCACTTCTCGCTTCTTGACACTCTTTTTTTTTGACGTATCATGGTAGCTGTTTGGCAAACAGTGTCTGGTTTCTGAAAGCCCCGAGTGATCTCGGGGCTTTTGTGCTGGTGGAACTGCTACTAGCTCAACGTCTGCGCCTGCCCTTGCGCCTGCCCTTAAGCCGCCGCCTGCTTCCGTTCCCGGATAAAATCAAGCAGATCCGCATTGATCTGGTCCGCATGCGTTGTCGGCATCCCGTGCGGAAAGCCAGGGTAGACTTTCAGGGTCGCGCCCTTCACAATTTTCGCGGACATCAGGCCCGACGCCCCGATAGGTACGATCTGATCGTCGTCGCCATGCATTACCAGCGTCGGCACATCGAACTTCTTAAGATCTTCCGTGAAGTCCGTCTCCGAGAATGCCTTGATGCAATCGTAATGCGGCTTCATTCCTCCCAACATGCCTTGCAGAAACCAGTGCTCCCGGATACCCTCCGAGATCTTTGCTCCTGGCCGGTTGTAGCCATAGAACGGTAGCGTGATGTCTTTATAAAACTGCGGCCGATTCTTCGCCAGCTCGGCTCGCAGGTCATCGAATACTGACAGCGGCAGGCCGCCGGGATTCTTATCCGTCTTCAGCATTAGCGGCGGCACTGAACTGATGAGCACCGCCATGCCCACCCGCTTCGATCCATGCCGCCCAATGTAACGGGCAACTTCTCCGCCGCCCGTGGAGTGCCCCACGTGGATGGCGTTCTTCAGGTCAAGTTTTTCCGTCAGAGCCGCCAGATCGTCCGCATAAGTATCCATGTCGTTCCCATCCCAGGTTTGCGTCGAACGGCCATGTCCTCGCCGGTCATGCGCGATCACTCGATAGCCGCGCTGGCCGAAGAACAACATCTGTCCATCCCAGTCGTCCGCCGTGAGCGGCCAGCCGTGACTGAACACGATGGGCTGCCCTTTTCCCCAGTCCTTGTAGTAGATCGTTGTGCCATCTTTTGTGCTGATCGTAGGCATATGTTTCTCCTTCTTTTACCGGTTCTGGTTTAAGCGATTTTGGTTCCAGGAAATGAATGAGACAACAGTGAGGCGTTCCGATCAAGCCACTAGCGCTTGCTCGGTTCGCACCGATAACCAGGAATCCCTGCAAAGCGAAAATTACCGGCGCCCGCGCAGCGCCCGCCCCTGCGGACCGCCGCCCAGGTCCGGAACTTCCTCGCCTAACGCGGTAGCCAAATCGATTTGATGGTCCTGCTCCTGCACCAGGATCTGGCGAATCTGTTCCGCCAGCGCATATTCTCCCAACGCTTCACACTGCCCCACGCGCGCCCGATAATTGCGTATGGTTTCATTTTCGTTATCCAGATCGAAGCGCAGCATCTCTTTCGCGTCTTTCGACGTACGCACCGGCTTGGGAGTAACCACGGGCATTTTGCCGAGATAGTCGATCTGCCGCGACAAGGTCAAGGCATGATCCAGTTCCTGCTTGGCGTGGATTTCGAGTTGATCGGCAATATCCATGTATTGCGCGCCGCTGAGCACCTGCGAATAAACTACGTAAGCAATGATGGCCTGATATTCGCGGGCGAGGTCCTCGTTCAACAGCTCTGCGAGGCGCTCACGGGAAATTTCGTTTTCGTTTGCGATGGATTTCACTTCAGCCATTGGATTCCTCTTTCAAAATGTTTTTACCTGCTTACCTTTTAAAACTTGGACGTCATTGTATTCAAGACAACATGCATTCCAGACAACGTGTACTCATCACCACGCGTACCAGGATTACGCATACTCAGGGCCCACGGTAGGCAATACTCGCCTGCGCTGCCATTAGCCACGGAAGAACGGAACTCCCTCGCGCCAATGTGGCGAGTCTGCCAACGCCAGAAGCGCACGCGTCACCAGAGGATTGTTTACTTGGATGGTTTGTGGACGCGCGACCTTCCGGGGTTGTCCGTAAATGTTACATCACCAGCCCAACGAATTGCGCGACCAAACTCCGATTTTTGTATCTAATCAAACCATCAAGTAGAACCAGAAGTCAGGGAGTATCTTTTTCTTTGCAAGCGCGAAACTGGGTCGAAAATGCCTAAGCCAATTTTGCTCAGTGTGGATGACGACTCCGACGTTCTCCGGGCGATCGAGCGCGACTTGCGTTCGCAATACGGTGCTGAATACCGCATCATCGGTAGCGATTCGCCCGAGGGCGCACTCGACCTGCTGAAACAGTTGAAAGTGCGCAACGACAGCGTGGCTTTGCTGCTTGCCGATCAGCGCATGCCGCACATGGATGGAGTCGAATTCCTGCAGCAGGCGATGGGAATTTTCCCCGGCGCCAAGCGGGCGTTGCTCACCGCCTATGCCGATACGAACGCCGCCATCAGTGCCATCAATCAGGCCAGCATCAACTATTTTTTCCTGAAGCCCTGGGACCCTCCAACCGAGCACTTGTACCCGCAACTCGACGACTTGCTCGATGACTGGCAAGCCTCCTTCCGCCCGTCTTTTCAGGGAATCCGTTTGTTGGGCACGCGCTGGTCGCCTCGCTCCTATGAGTTACGCGACTTCCTCGCACGCAATCATGTGCCCTATCAGTGGATCGACGTCGAGCTTTCCGCCAATGATCCGGAGACCAAGTTGCTCGTGGAAGCCCTGGGTCCCGAGGCGGCCAATCTTCCCGTGGTGCTTTTTCCGGACGGCACCAAACTTCTCGAAGGCATACCCGCCGATGTCGCGCAAAAAGTCGGCCTGCGCACGCGCGCTCAAACCAGCTTCTACGATTTAGCGATCGTCGGTGGAGGCCCCGCCGGTCTGGCCGCCGCCGTCTATGGAGCCTCCGAGGGTCTGCACACCGTAATGATTGAACGCGAAGCGCCCGGCGGTCAGGCTGGCATGAGTTCGCGCATCGAAAACTATCTGGGATTTCCCACCGGCCTCAGCGGCGCAGATCTCGCCCGCCGCGCCGTCGTGCAAGCGCAGCGCTTCGGAGTCGAGATCCTGTCGCAGGAAGCCGTCGGCGTTCGTGCCGAAGGCTCTTACCGCATCATCAAGCTGGCCGATGGAAACGAGATCTCATGTCATGCTTTGATGATCGCGACCGGCGTGCAATGGCGCCGTCTCGCCGCTCCTGGCGTAGACCGGTTGCAGGGCGCCGGAATCTATTATGGTGGCGGCGCCACCGAAGCGCTCTCCTGCAAAGGCGAAATCGTTTACGTGGTCGGCGGCGCGAATTCCGCCGGTCAGGCGGCGATGAACTTCGCCAGATACGCCGAGCGCGTCGTGATCCTGGTGCGCGGCGAATCGCTCTCCAGTACCATGTCGCAATATCTCATCGACCAGATCAAAGAGACTCCGAATATTCAGATCTGGACCCATGCCGGCGTGGCCGAAGCCCATGGCGAAACTCATCTCGAAGAAATTTCCGTGCTCTGTTCCGATACCAACAAAATCGAGCGCGTCCCCGCCAGTGCGATGTTTATTTTCATCGGAGCATTGCCGCGCACCGATTGGCTGTCCGACCTTGTTGAGCGGGACGAACGCGGTTTCCTTTTGACGGGTCCTGACCTGATTCGCGATGGTCAACGCACCAAAGGATGGACCCTCGACCGCGATCCCTTCCTGCTCGAGACCAATGTTCCCGGCATCTTCGCCGTCGGCGATGTGCGCCACGGCTCCATCAAACGCGTCGCCTCCGGAGTCGGCGAAGGATCGGTTGCGGTGCAGTTCATTCATCAGTATTTGAGCAAGGTATAAATGGTCGATACATCTGAACTACGCCGCGTCCCGGTCTTCGTTGATCTACCCGAAGATCAGCTCACCTGGTTCATCAGTCAGGCGCAGGAACTGGTCCTCAAGGCTGGCGATGTCTACTCCCGCCAGGGCGATCCCGCCGATGCCATGTTTGTGATTCTCGAAGGCCAGCTTCAAGGGCGCGGCGAACTCAATGGAGAAACTTTCGTCTTTGATCTGGAGCCGGGCGATGTCACTGGGGTTCTGCCGTTTTCCCGGATGAAGCAGTTTACCGTTGGCGGCCGAGCCGTGACCGACTCCCACGCTCTGCGATTTCCTTCCGCGCTGTTTCCCGATCTCGTGCAGAAAATGCCGGAACTCACCAAGCGTCTGGTGGGCCTCATGTCCGACCGGATTCGCGAAACCACCCGCCTCGAACAACAGCGCGACCGCCTGGCGTCTCTGGGAAAACTTTCAGCGGGACTTGCGCACGAACTCAACAATCCCGCTTCTGCCGCCAAGCGCGCCGCCAGCCAGTTGCGCCACATCCTGAAGAAAATCCGGGACGCAAGTCTCGAACTCGGAAAACGCGATCTCACGCCCGCTCAAAAATCGGAAATTGAAAAACTGGAAGCCTCCTTCACGCAAACCGATGTAGTCCCGCCCGATGCGCTGACCATCAACGATCTCGAAGACCAGATCGATTCCTTGTTGCGCAGTCACGGGCAGAACGACTTGTGGCTGCTGGCGGCCGGTCTGGCGCGACGCAACATCAAGCCGGAAGTCGTCGAGTCGTTGTTCGCAACCCTCGATGCAGAGACCGCTCGTGCCGCCTTGGTCCGGATCGCTGCCTCGGTCGAGGTCGCCAGCCTTCTCCACGAAATCGAAAGCAGCACCTCGCGCATATCGGACCTGGTTGGCGCCATCAAGGAATACACCTACATGGACCAGTCCCCGGTGCAGAACGTCGACGTCGTAAAGAGTCTGGAGACTACGCTGACCATCCTGAATCACAAGCTGAAAAAAGGAGTCGAGGTGCAGCGCGACTATCAACGCGTTCCCCTGCTGGTAAATTCGTTTGGCAGCGAACTCAACCAGGTCTGGACCAACCTCATCGACAACGCCATCGACGCCATGCACGGAAAAGGCCAGCTTCGCGTCCGCACCTACCGCGAAGACGGTTCCGTCGTAGTTGAAATCGGCGATAACGGTCCCGGAATCCCCGAAGAAGTCCAGCCTCACATCTTCGAGCCTTTTTTCACCACCAAAGGAGTTGGCGAAGGCACCGGCCTCGGCCTCGACACCGTTCAGCGCATCGTGAAAAAGCACCGGGGAAATATCCAGGTCACTTCCAACCCCGGCAACACCCGCTTTCAAGTCTGGCTCCCGTTAGCCGAAACCGCCTCCTAACGCGAGGTTGCGGGCAGAACGGGGTGGCCCACCCTTTCCGTATTTGTTCCTTCCCGCTTCCGGAATTCTGGGTGCCCCGTCCTTGCGCTTTTTGCAAGGGCGGGCGGCAATGCCGCTTGGACACTGCATTGTTTACGACGCCGCTGGGATCAGCGAACTTGTGCTGGCATTCCTGGCTCCCGCCCTTCGCAAAGTGCGCGAAGGACAGGGCACCCATTTTATTGCTGCTGCCGGCAAGGTCAAAAGCTGGGCCACCCGCCCAGCACTAGCCAGGTCAAAGCCTGGGCCCCGGCGAAGTCAAAGCTGGGCCACTCGCCCCGGAGGAAGCCGCGCTATAATGCGCGAATGAAGGATCACTACACGCTGCAACTCAGTCAGCATCAGGCCCGCGGTCTGAACGCTGCGCTGGTGCTCGTCAACCAACTGATGAACGTTGCACCTAATACACCCGTCTACCCAAACCTTCCGACAGAGGGTATCGAGCGATCACTCGTGGTGGATGAGTTGAAGCTGCTGCACGACGATATTTTGCGTCAAATCGAAGAGCAGGACAGAACCTAAACCCTTCATCGAAGCAAATTAAAGGTATCAGAATGGCCGATTACAAGCCGCAAAACGCGGAGGAGCATTTCGCTCTCCAGCGTACAGGCAGAGCAGCCGAAGTCGTAAAGTCTGTTTTTGAAGCCCAGCAGAAGGGAAACGAAGAAAGTAGGGGTCGGGATGAACGCTTCTATAACAGCCTCGCGCTATTCTCCAGCGGCACTGTCGCGCTGAGCGTTACCTATTTGGGATACCTGAAAAACCTTCCAAACCAACCCATTCGGCACCCGCACTGGCTTATGGAATGTTGGATTTGCCTGCTGATGTGCGTCGTCTGTTCGTTGTTCTGGTTAATGGCTTACAGTCGCTACACTCATTTTTTTCACGAATGGCAAACTGCGAACGCGCTCAAGGAGCAACTCGAAGTCGAAGCCAAGGAGTACCCGACGCTGGCGCGCAACACAATCAGCATGCAGACCAAAATGCAGATTACCCGAGAAGAAATCGAAGGTTTCATCTCCAACCGAACGGACGCGGCTGCGATTCATGAGAAAAGGGCCAAGGGTGCCAAACGTCTAGAGAATCGTTACATGTTCTTTTGGCGTTGGCTCGGCAGACTCGCACAAGCGTGCTTCTTGGGTGGGTTCGCATTCCTCATTGCCTTTGCGGCCAAGAATACCTAGAGTGCGCGAGATAACACAATTCGTCCCGGATCCGACCGTGCTGGTGAATCTTGAACCGGAGGAACTAGCTGGAAAGCTGCTTTTTGTTTTGCGAAAAAGGACACCGTATGCTGGCAAATATCACCTTGGAAATCTAATGAGAGAGTTCTGGATGACGACTCCTCCCCTTAGGCATCCATATGAATCATCGGACCATGCGCTGGTCGAGCTTGCAATCGCGGAAGCGTGGGCCTACCTAGAAGCGCAGGGGCTCCTCATTTCTTCCCCAGAAGATGGTATGCATGGCTGGCGCGTCCTAAGTCGGCGCGCACGAAAATTCGAAAGCGAATCGGAATTTGCGCGGTACTCTGTGGCGCGCCTCCTGCCCAAAGAGGTCCTTCACTCCAGCATCGCAGAGAAAGTATGGATGGCTTTTATGCGCGGCGAATTCGAGATCGCTGCATTTCAAGCCATGAGGGCAGTCGAAGTTGCGGTACGTGGCGCGGCTGGTTACGGTAACGAAAAGTTCGGTGTCCCGATGATGCGTGATGCGTTCTCTGCGGGGAAGGGGCCACTGGCTGACCTGAGCGCGGATTCTGGCGAACAGGTCGCACGTATGGAGCTCTTTGCGGGTGCAATTGGCTCCTACAAGAACCCTCCGTCCCACAGAGAAATTGACCTCAGCGATCCGGTCGAGGCCCTCGGGATTATACTGTTTGCCAACCATCTCCTCCGCATCGTTGATGCCCGTGTGATGAGGAAAGGCGCTCCATAGTCGGCGGGTGGCCCGGCCTTTGGTATTTGTTCTTCCCGTTCCGGAATTCTGGGTGCCCCGTCCTTGCGCTTTTTGCAAGGGCGGGTGCGATGCTGCCTGTACCATATTGCTGGTCATGCCCAGCGGTCTGCATCGCACCTACGGTGCCCATCAACTGCACTTTATCACCTGTTCCTGCTACCGGCGCTTGCCGTTTTTCAACACCGCGCGCAGCCGTGACCGCCCTCTCGATTCTGGAACAACCGCATCGCAAACACCAGCCGGAATCCGTGACGATTATTCTCTACCCTCCACAGAGAAGTCTCGATCTCCACAGCATCACCACAATGCAATCTGATTTTTTTCTTGTGTTTTCGCCACCCGCTGCTTGTACCAATGTTGAGCAGGCTGCTGTGGACGGAAAAGCCGCACTCTCAGCGAAATAAATGTGATTCGAGCCTGAATTTCCACAAGAGACGCGTCGCATTCACAACGGCTTCGCCGCTAGGCTTTTGGCGAAGGCTAGGCTTCTACGGGTCGGTCTATGAAACGATTCTCTGAGTTCTGCACGAAGGCCAAGGTCGTCGGAGCGGAACTCGCCAGCACTGTAATCTTCCTCGTCGTACTTTACGTCGCACTACGGCATGAGATTATCCATCTGCTCCAATGACCCGGTGCCACGGCAAGTCCTTGAATTTGAACGAGGGTAATGGCGGAGAGGGAGGGATTCAATCAGCCGAAATGCGTGAAACCCGCATGAATACAGGGGTTTGTAGCATAAGCAGTGTACTTTCTGCGTTTTAGGATTCCCAAGAGGCGAGGACTAACGAGTACTTTTGAGCACTCAAAAGCACTCGTATGCACCCTGTTTAGACATGCGTTTCGTATCATCGTATCATCCGTGGAATGGAAAAGCCCCGGCGAGGGATTTTGAGTGTAATCGCGATTTATCGCCAACCGTGAAGCAGAACACAGCCAACCTGCAGTCATTCATTGACTCGCCACGTGTCAGCACCTAGGATTTGGGCCCGATAATCGGGCAGGCCATTTCGCACTATCGGGTCTTTGAAAATCTTGGGAGTGAGGGAATGTAAGTCGTCGGGCCTGAATTGGGTGTAGGATTCCCATGTCTTCCTTGAACATGCAGTGCACGGCTTTGTCGTAACGTAGCGAGCAAGCAATCCCGAGAACCGCCCAAACATGTTTCTCCGGGGGCGTGCCGAACAGTTGGCATCTCGCCTCCCACGATGGGTTCTCGGTAATCCTCGGGGAGATGCCATGTCATCTGCACGACGTATGAGCACGCGGTCTCTGGTGTCGGCTGTCCTGTTTCTGCTTTGTTGCTTCTCTCCTGCTTTCAGCCAGAAAGCGCCAACCAAAAGTTCCACCTCGCCCAAGTACGATCTCCAAACCGAGAACAAGGCCAAAGGAGTCGTTGAACGAGGTGAACGTCTTGGATTTTGGGACACGCAAGGACTTCATCCAACTGATACTTAAAGATGAAAGTGAAACAGTCGTCGTCTACGTTTGTCCCAAGCCGTTTGAGGAAGAGATGGGAATTACTTTCGCGAAGGGCGAACAGATTTCGTTTACCGGCTCCAAGGTGAAGGGGGAGGCGTCCGAAGTAATTCTTGCTCGGGAAATTGTGAAGGGGACCGACACGTGGACGTTCCGCGACGCGAAAGGCAGTCCGGTTTGGGATCCCCGAACCGGCAAATAGGCAGCCTGCGGGGCCAATGAGTGCAATGGGGATATTTTAACAGTGATCTTTCAAGGCCGCAGCGAACGACCGTGGTGAGGGACTGCTGCCGACTTGGGCAGCTTATTGAATTGAACTGGCTGTGTTCGAAAATACGTTGTTCGCATTGCTTCCCACCAAGCGGATCGTACCAACTACAATTACCAGAATGACTGCCAGCATCACCGCGTACTCGGCTATGTCTTGGCCCTCATCGCGCCGCCACAGCTTGCGAAGAAGATGACTCATGGTCGCACCTCTGTCTCAGTGCTATTCTACGCGCATTCCCGCAAATGGAAGTTTCCGCTGCGTCCGCGATTCGGCTGTCAGGAGGCATTGATGCAATCAGGCGTGGCTGTTGAAAAACTCCTGTTTTCTCAAAACAGCCAGATTTTGGGAGACAGAAAATGTCTGCCAAAACGGAGATCGTCGTTTGGAGAGCTTCCTATTGCAAAGTTTTTTTGACCATTTTCCGGTGAGTGCCTTTTTCAACACCCACAGGCGTTCCGTTGAAGGACTTTTTCAACACCCACAGGCGATAGCACTCATTGACCCGACAATGATTGTAACCGCGATTTTTCGTCAACCACTGCGAAAATGGTATATAGTGCCACCGCTCGTGAAACCACGCGTGAATTCTGGCCGCAGCTGCCGAGAGGTTTCTAGAACCTCGGAAAGGACGACGATGAAGCCTTTTTTCTCCCGCGTCAGTGTTTTATGTTTCTCCACTCTGATTCTCCTGCCGTTTTCGAAACCTGCAGCGGCTGCCAACTCTTATTGCGATGGCTGTGTAGCCGCTATCGTCGGAGTGGCCGCTGGCGTTGGAGTAGGGATCGGCGTCGGCATTTACTTCATACACCGCAGCCACACCTCGCTATCGGGATGTGTCCAGCAGACTGACCATGGCCTCAGTATGATTGCGAAGGACGGCAACATTTATGAATTGCTGAATGCTCCAAGTAAAGTGAAGGCTCGGGAACGTCTGTCCCTGCGGGGGCATAAAATCAAATCAGGTTCCGGACGGGCCTTCCGGGTGGACCATGTCTCCCGAGATTATGGTTTGTGCAGCCCGTGAGCATTGACACGACTGTCTTTTCGCAACTGTTGTAACCAGCACGGCACAACCCACTCTCATGGCTTGCGGCTTTGGATGGTCGCGACTCAACGGCGCTGTGTACGCTAAAGGACTGAAGGTTCTCCCCTAAAAGAGTAGCCTTCGTGGATCATGGCTAAAGCCGACCCGCCTTTAGCGTTAGGAGAGATCATCGATCGCATCGAGGAGATGCGAGAAGAGTTGCTCATCCTTCAAAGGTCACTGGAGAAGATGGAACTTGCCGAACCCGCCGCTCCTGAGGGATGGAGCCGCAAATGGGATCAAGGCAGACGGTAAGCGCTCGTTCCGTGGCAAATCAAAAATAGAGCTACGTTCAATTCGATTTCGGCGACCGCTTTGAAAGCTCGCCCTCGAAATGAGCTTCAACGTCTTCATGACTAAGCGGGTTTTTCGCGTTGGTCAATATGATCGAATACACGACTTTGTTGCCTTCGACCTGAGCGGTAAGAAACGTACTCTTGGCGAGTTCTTGGTTGGTAAATTTCACTCTTCTGCGATCTGTAAGCGTTTTGATCCACTCGTCGCTCATTCAGCACCCCAAGTGGCGATTCAGTCGAGATAATACGCCTAATGCTCAAGATGTATGGATATTCTTCTATATGGTCCTTGGCACATTGTTTACGAAATCAGGCGTTTACACTCAAAATGCCAGTTCGTTATTTTCCAAATTTTCCAAGCGACTTCTGAAACGCCTGCATTCCGCTGTGCGAGCACCTCTGCGACCGGCATACAAACCTTTCCACTTCACGGTTGAAGCCTTTGGCGTGAAAAAACCGTCGCTCTTACCGCTTGGCGACCGTATCAGGTCCGTCTTTGGGCGTTATTCCCCGTCGGATGTTTTCCCAGCGGATGTAGTCATCTACAAGATCGGCGTCTTTGAAGAAATATCCAGCCCGCATCACGATGACATTCTCCGCTCGTGTTGCTACCCATGCATAACCCTTGCGGTGCCTGTCGACGAAGATGCACGCTTCTGCTTGTGGTGGTATGTCCAGCAGTTCGTGGGTTGAGAGTGTGCGAAGTCCTGCAGAAAACGGGCAAACAGGAGAGTCGCTATTGCAGGCAGGAGAACTGTAGGCATCACGAAACAACGGAAGCCACACCTGTAGATGTGCTCGGCACTCCGCTCGTGTGGGCTTGGCTTCCTGCGCCGTGGCGGATGCCACGAGCAGAACGAATACCAACGCTACTCGCATAACCCCTCCAATCAAATTCAAACATCCGAATAACTCATCATCAAGTGACTCACGTAAGGGGGGTAGTTTTTAGGGGAGTCTGTCGAAGGACTCCTGAAGGGCAGTTTTACATTTTTACATCTAATACAGGAGTCCATAAATGTAACCAAATCGAAACACGGCCAGTCACGGGTTCATAAAAGCACACAAGTGGAACCAAGATTAAAATTCTCCTAGCAACTCCCCCTGAGCATGAACAACTTTCTCCTCAGCGACTCCAGACTCCCCTAAAATCGGCGTCTTAGGACTTTCCCCCAGATTTTTTAGGGGGTGGGGGTCATGGTCGAAAAAATCTCAACGCAATTCCGCGAAAAGGTACTCCAGTCACTCGCGGAGTGACCACGACCGGCGGACGCACGACGCGATAGTCGTTACAGTCCTTCCTTCCTCTTCAAGTCCTTCAAGGCAGCCTCATGAAGTTTGTCCCGTTCATCCGTGAGCCCTACGACACACTGGCCCACGCGGGCTCGACTAATACCCATGATGCGGGCTAAATCTGCAGATGCGAGCAAAGGATACTTAAGGTAAAGTCGTCTAACCTGATCCCACGTTTCCCCGTGCGGGCGTGCTTTGCGCTCTTTCGGCTCTGGCGTCATCCTAAATATGCCCCCGTTCTGCCCGTGTGGCCCGTCGTTCCATAGCGAGGTAAATCGCTACGCAATGCAGTTTCTTATCTCCTGCTCGCTCGGTTTTCGATTGTAAATGGATCGGCCTAAGCGAACAGCGAAGGCTGTTGACTGTCTCTAGTGCATCTCGTTTCATTTTTGCACACTCCCGCATGGGCATTTGCTCGCCCGTCCAGTGAAGACTAATAGCCCAGAGCACTGCCTAGGCTCTTGTTCCCAGCCTCATCAGTGTCCGCATTACGGACAGACGGATGTTAGGGCACCCGTTTCGGCCTCAAGCACTTAGTGTGCGTCCAGCGTTTCTATCTCGCGGTCAAGATCGGCGATTGCCTCAGACGCCAGTTCTGCCTCGATCACGCGACGGTAATCAGAATCGGGATCAGTGATCCCACAGAGAGAAGCGAGCGAATACCGCGTGTTGTCAGGATCGGGAATGCGACAGCATAAAACCTCGTGATTCTGTTCTCGTTCTTCGTCCGACATCCAAGAGAGATCAGGATCAGAGTCCCATTCCCACTCGAATTCCCAACCGAGGTTTGAGGCGTATTCCTCAGCCTTAGCCAATTCCACAGCGCAGCGTAGGCGTCCCTGATCGGGCGTTTCCGTTTTCGCGTCATAGGAGTAACCAGCAGTCTGGTAGAAAAAGAATTGGTCTCTGGTTAGCTGCTTGCGTGCCTTTGCTTCGTTGGTTCGTCCTGCTCGTGTTGTTTTCGAGAGTGTCATTAGCGTTCCCTCTGCGGTTATAGCCCGCGTGCTAGGTTGACTCGCACAACACCCGGATGCGGTCGGATGCTGTACACGTGCCCTAGCGTCTTGCCCACTGCGGGAGGAGACCAGCATTGACGGCGAAGTTATTGGCGTCCGTCGTCAATGCCAATAACGCTGCACCGTCGTACTCGGACGAATCTACGTACTCGCCGTCTTCCAAGTGCATCGTCAGATTGACCAAATCGCCATTCCGGGCGTCTAGTTCGATGAGGAACGTCGAACCGTCTGGAATGTTCGAGCAAGGAAACTGCCTGTTAAATCTGCGAGTCTCTTCACTGGAGACGGAAACGAGAACCCAGCCGCTCTGTTTTGTCGCCGTCATTGTTCCTCCTCATCGTTCGAGAACTGGTCAACGATCTGTGACCATGCCAGTTCTAATGTTTCGTCCGTGTCGTAGTAAGTGACGAAGACGAACCCGTTAGAGTCTTCGCGGATAATGACGCCCGCACTAGATGTCAATTTCTCTTGCTCGACAGTGTTCAGCGTTTCAAGCATCGGATCATGGTCACGGAAAATCGTGCGACCATTTCGCATAATCCCGTACCACTCGCCACACTCGGAGACGCTACCCTCCTCCTCATCACATCCACCGTCAAGGGAGACGCTGTAGACGTACGAATCAAGAACGGTGTCGAACTTGCCCGGACCATAAGTTCTGATAACGTTAGTCATTAGAAACCTCCCTTTTTCAGGATCAGAAGTACGGTGCTGTACAGTGTTGCTATCTCTAACGTGAGCAGAAAGAGTGTGTATTCCATCACTCACCTCCCACGAGCATTGCGAGGATGTTCTTCGCTTGCGTTACCGTTAGGCTGGAAAGCTTGAGAGTGACGGAATCGCCAGAGACCTGAATGTCTCCATACGCTTTGTCGTTGTGGTAGAACGACGCCGTACTCCGGTCACGTTCAGTGGGAACCGACGCGTTGACGATTGCGGCTAGGGTTACAAGGTTTGCGCGAGTCTTGTCTTCGTGAGAGTTTGCAGCATCTCGCCTGTCAATTGCTTTCTGCAGGAGCGGGAGATATTCGGGCAAGAATCGCCGTTTGATTTCTTTGGCGATAGCAGCAGCACCACGGGTGCCAGAGACGCTAATCTCTGGAAGCTTGCAGCGTTCTGATGTGCTGTGATTCCACTCACGGACATCGATAAACTCTCGATTGCGTCCAATGTGGAAATTGCCGTGGACTTCAATTCGGCCCTTGCGTGATCCGTAAGTCTCGATTCGGATGGCAAGTTCTGACTCGTTCGGCCCTTTGATGTACTGCGTCGGGTATGGCTCGTCTAGAGGTTTGAATGTCCATTTAACTGTCTTCTCGCCTTCGTTCAGAAAGAAGGCTATGTCTTTCGTCAATTGGACTAGGTCGGTTGGCTGGGTGGTAGAATTTTCGTTAGCTAGCATCTGAGCATCTCCTCGGATTCTGGTTAGGCTCTGCCAGAGACGGCAATCTCGGGCAGAGCCGTTCTTACATTCTTAGAGTATAATATGTCTTAGCAATTGTCAAGAGATAATTAGGAGAAAGGGAAAATCTTTGGTCACCATTCGAGGATCACTACGGAAAAATCAGGGATTCGGGCCAATCGAAAAGCAGAGAATAGAGAGTGAGAAGCTAACGCCAAGGAGGAGGCACGGGCATGGGAAGGTATTAGGAGAGTTTTAGATATAACATGAAGATATAGAGAGTAGATACGACTGAAGCCAAGACGGCCTAACGAACCTAATCAATCCATAGCGTGTGACCACGCCGTACCTCTGTCGAGTGCTTTAGCTGTCTGTCTATGGTAAACTATATCTTATTTATCATATCTCCCACTTTCACTGTGACAGAAACTGTCAGACCCTCATCCTACCTGACTAAAACAATGTCATTGTCGTATCATTTGCACAGATTCATACTCTAACCCGTTAGCTATCAATACTGGGGTGTAGAGGGTGAGCTTCGCAACCATAGTGATTGATGGTTATGCTTTCCCACAAAGCACCTCCCTATGCTACATTTCCCGATCTAGAACAGAATCGAGCCCTGATCGGCTCTGGGTCTAGATCGGGTGGACCGCGGATCAAATCAGAACGTTCTCGGCTGAGAAGCAATCGCGTAACTCATTGAAAACAAAATAGGGTGTCTACCACCCTACCGAAGAGGCCGGGTGCGGTCACCCCAAGGACTTGTTCCACTGGCCGCCAGCTTGGCCTCCTCAACGATCATGACCACCTTATGTCTTATGGCGATCTCATACCGGGTTTTGGACACTCTCACACGCCTTAAATGCACACTCAGACGGGCTTCCTGAGACACGGGTCCCGTATTTCGGATTTTTGGGAAGTTCCTAGGGTTTGTTATCTATAAAAGGAGGTACGGTTCATTTCTTGTAAGCCGGGGTATATTTTTTTTTTGGATTTACCTAGATTCCTAGGAACGTTCTGTTGAATGGGTCCCTCGCCTGAGACTCATCCGGTTCTATAGTTTTTTACTAATACGTTTTCAGACTTTCCTGAATTGCTACGTTTTATCCCCACGGGTCCTTCCTAGGTACCATATTCTCCGGGTGTAATAGGACGCGCTGGTCCTGCCCGATTTTACCGATATGTGGGAGGACTAGATGGTAGTAGTGTCTCTCTTACCCAACTAACCCGATTGTTTGGCTTTGTCGCGAAGCGCATCCTCATTCTCACGGCGAGGCTATTCAAAAATGGGGAAACGAGTGCTGGTCGTCGACGATCACGAGATCGTCCGGAAGATGGTGTGCTCCATGTTCACAGCTCAAGGCTTTGAAGTTTCGGATGCTGAAAATGGTGCGCAAGCTGTGGAGAAGGCTCAGGAGTTACGCCCAGACCTGGTCGTATTGGATTTGGCAATGCCAGTGATGAATGGACTAGAGGCAGCACGGATGCTAAAAGCGGCGATGCCGTTTCTTCCCCTACTAATGTTTACTAATTCGTTGTGGGTGGTCAATATTGACCAGATGCTGAGGGGGACGGACCTCTATAATTTTGAGGCATAGGTTGCTCCCCTCTTTTGCGCCCAGAATGAAGCTAGCCTTGGACCAAATTATACGCGGCGGCGCGGCTAGACTTCGAGGTAATTGACGTGAATAACTCCAATTTATCCCAGAATGGGAAAGGCAGCGATAGTACCGTCTCCGCTGTGGACGTCCCTCTGGAATCGATCCTCTGCACAGAAGAGTTGCACCGCCGTCCTTCACGCCCGCCAGATTATCAGAAAGAGAACGCTGCGTTGTTGGCGCTGTCCAACGTGCTGGCCGATTCACCGCGTACCATCCTTCAGACACTCGCCGACACGATTCTTGAAGTCTGCCAGAGCGGTTCTGCTGGCATCAGCCTATTAAGCACCGATGACGGCGGAAAACGATTCCGCTGGCCTGCAATAGCAGGGATGTGGAAGCCGCACATCGGAGGCGGAACGCCACGAGATTTCGGGCCCTGTGGCGACGTGCTTGACCGTAACACTCCATTGCTATTCGGCAACGTTGCACGTCGGTATACATATTTCCAACCCGTGACTCCTGCGGTCGAAGAAGCTCTGCTGATTCCGTTTCATGTCGAAGGCAGAGCAGTAGGGACCATCTGGGCAGTCGCTCACGACCCACGACGGAAGTTCGACGCGGAAGATGAGCGGTTGATGCTGTCCCTGGGAAGATTTGCCTCTTCCGCCTATCAAATTCTGACATCGCTGGACTCTCTCAGTTCGGAAATGTCCCGTCGCGAAAAGGCAGAAGCTTCACTGCGGGTGAGCAATAGCAAGCTCGAAGACTTGATCGAGAGAAGAACTGGCGCATTGCGGAGGCTGACAATCACGTTGCTGCAATCCCAAGATGAAGAGCGGCGTAGATTTGGGCGCAATCTTCACGACAGCATCGGTCAGTACCTTACGATCATAAAAATAAATCTCGATGTGATGAATGGATTGGGAGAGAACGATCTGACAAAACCAGAGCTTCTTTCCCAATGCCTCGATGCAGTTAACGGATGCCTGAAGGAGACTCGGACGATCTCCTACTTGCTGCACCCGCCGTTGCTCGACGAAGCTGGTTTCGAATCTGCCGCCCGATGGTATGTCGATGGATTTGCCCAACGCGGTGGGATTCAAGCGACGCTGCAATTTCCCGAGAAAATGGATCGATTACCGAGGTCCGTGGAAGTCGTGCTTTTCCGCGTCTTGCAGGAGAGCCTTACAAACGTCCACCGCCATTCTGGAAGTCCGACCGTAGAAGTGGAACTAGAGGTCGATGCCACGAACGTCAGTCTGGCCGTGCGAGATGCTGGGCGGGGCGTCCCAGTTCACGTCCTGCAACAATTTCGAGAGTCGGGTACTGCGGGAATCGGCTTAGCGGGAATGCGTGAGCGCGTCGCTGATCTAGGCGGAGAGTTGCGAGTTCAGTCCGACACAAAGGGAACAATACTGCAAGCCATCGTCCCCCTGCATAGTAAGATTGCAAAACCGCCTCAACGCGAGTTTGTAGCTTAGACCGAAGAACGCTATCGATTTTCCATTCGGAGCGTTCGACCATACGGACAGTCGTGACCCGTTTAAGGCTTGTCCTTGGCGATCACTCGGCGGTCACGGTGCGGGTTTGTTCTCGGTTGACCCGTGCTAAGTTCGCACTTCGCTCCGGGGGCAGCACCACATGTTGGACATTGGACAGTGAGGGCTTGCTCTGGGCTGAGGTTCATCGAAGAAATAATGCCCCAAAACCCGCCGACCAACTGGTCAATTTTGAACACTCGGCGCGTCAATGGTACCCGTTTGTAGGGCGGCAATCGAAGCAGATAAGAAGGCGCATTTCCCAAGTCTGCCCCTTATAAGAAAAATATCGTGTCGGTATGTGGTACATCTCGCCAGATGACCTAGAGACGAAGGATGGGGCTGTCATTCGCCCAACGCGATGTTAGATATAATACGCTCACAGATTCTTCGCTCTTGTCAAGAAAAAACTTGACTTCGGCACGCCCGGTATGGTAATCTATATTTAAGTGAGGGACGGCTCAATCCCGTCCTAAGATATGGTTGCCCTCTCTTCCGTAATACCAAACCCCGAAACCCTAGACCTCAATTCCTAGTTCCCAATTCCCAATCTTTTAGATGTAAGACCGCGCACCATCGCGGGCGTTCGTTCGCCTACTGGCAGGAGGATTTATGGCTGCTGGCACAGCATTGGCACCGATCAAACTCAGTCATCATGACGAAGCCGTCTTCTTGGCTATTGCCACATGGGCAGACGACGGCGTATGCACAAAGCCCGTGGATTACTTCACAGTCCAGTTTGGCAATCCTCGAAGCATTTACCGGACGCTTGATAAGCTTCGCTGCCGGGAGTTCATCACCGGACATATCGGAGCCCTTCGTCCTCTGAGACCGATCACCGATCTTTGGCCGTATTAATTTTCAGTTCGAGTTTGTAGTTCGTAGTTTGCAACACCGCATCACCGCAGTATCCAAGAAAGAGGCAATATGGATCACAAATCTGAAGTCCAAGAAGCGTTGAGAGTCGTCCGACTCATCCGCAAATATCCCGCACAACAAAGTCCGCAAGCCGAGAAGCGTGTCCTGTCTAAACTGACAGTCGACGCTTATCTCGAAGTCATTGCCACGCTCGATAAAGAATCGGCGGGCGCGCAATGAAAATTAAAATCCCTACGAACAAGCGTAAGCATTCGCTATTCGATCAGGACTTCCGTGTATTTACTTTCATCCAGACTCATCTCGATAAAGACGGGAACTTCGGAGAGTCCGACAGTTTTATTGCGAATGCAATTCTCGATGGCAATGCCGACAGAGCCTATCGTTCGCGCCATCGGCTGATCAAAGATGGATGGCTTCGAATCGAACGGCCATCTGTTCACGATCCCAAGATCGGAAACACCCCAACAGTTGTCCGGCCAACAGCATCGCTCTCCCAATTTATCAAGGCTGATTGGATCAAGCGACGAGATAAGAGACAAGAAGTCGAAGAAAACTCCGTGCGGAACCCCCTTACGCACGAAACCGTTCATGCGGAAGGGTCAAAACCAGTTTCGTGCGGAAGGGTACAAACTAACCTAAACCCCACTGAATCAGCGAACAAGACGGAACACGGAAACGCTTCGTGCGGAAGGGAGGTTACCCTTCCTCATGCGGAGAAGGACATATTAGATAGTTCTATGGTACATGAGACCGTTTGTATAGGGGTTATAGATAATAGGTTATGTATTAGCACTCCCGTGCGGAACCCCCTTACGCACGAAACGGCACCCGCACCTTTCGAATCACCCCTCGATAAAGCCCGCAGAAATCTGGCGGAATGCATTGAAGCAGATCGTAAGAGTTCCGCTGCCGGGTATCCGAACAGTTGGGACTACCCAATTCAGAAGGCACAGAGAGAAGTTGAGCGATTGGAAGTGGAGGGGTGGTGATGCCTAAAACAAGGAGCAACAGCATGAACGATAAACAGAACGCAGTAGCAAAGGCAATCGCAGATGCATTCGGACAAGGCGACACTGCATACGGCGGCAATATGGTGGACGCCGTCTATGCAGGACTCAAACTTGTGGCGAACTCCATCGACGGTTGCGAGTACACAAGCAATGGAAGTCAGAATGTTGATGGGCACTCGCTGTGCCAATCGATCGACAAACTGGCATCTGCGATGAATCGCATCGCAGATGTCTTAGAGGCAAAAGGGGCGACGGTATGAATTCTGAACTTCTAAAAGAAATCAAAGAGAAGGGACTGTTTGCTACCACATGTCGTCTCCAAACGGAAGCACGGGCGAAACTACCACAGAACCTGTCGGGGTTATACACCCTCAGACAAACAATCGGTTCGAAGTTGAACGGACCCGGCATGGCGGTCGGCCCAGACAATCGCCCGCGTCTAATCCCAAACTCCGATCCCGAAATCCATTGGAACTCTCGTCCAGTTGAAAGGCCGCTACTCATCACGACAATTTCAGCGGAAGACGAGCCCGAAGTGCCTACCGAGGACGATGCTGTGGAACTGTCGCTCTCAGAACCCGCCGTCGAAGCGGGAGATGAAGAACCTGAAATCGAGCCCGAACCTTCGGACGAACAGGAGGGCGAGTCAGAGTCAGAGTCAGATAGCGAGGTTGTATGAGCCCGCAACAACGACAAATATGGTTGGAGCAGGCTCTCGCTCTTATACCGCAACAACCAGACGCCCCTGAGGAAGTACGCTATCGGGATCAGGCACGAGCGTACCTTGAACCGCTCATGAAGCGGTGCCGTGCGAACTCTCGGCCCAGATGGTGGCAATGGCTTCGGATAATCCTTGCAAAGGATGATGAATATGTGCCGCTGCTTGACTGTATGCGGGAATCCCGTGTTCCACCAGAGCCAGAAACGCCCAAGCCTGTCGTCGAAGGGTTCAAGCCGCCTGAGATTAACGGCGATGTCGCACTCATCTTGGTGGAGACTGGAGACAAGCATGCTATTTGGCGAGTTCCGTTAGATCGATTGCCGTGGGCTCTCGAACAGTATCCAGTATTCCTTAAAGAGCTGCCCCCAGTAGAACACCCTCGCGAGGAAGAACTTCGGGCTATGAAGAGGAAACTCGAAAAGGACAGACCGTTCATGATACCTGCCGCCGTGAACGCTCTGATAAAAGGCATCGAAGAGGCAGAGTTAGAAAACGCCAGAGCGTACGACCCCATCCCTAGGTACTGTCTGATGAAATCTGTCGGCGGCAAAGATATTCCTGTGCATCGGCTATTTATGGATGTGATTGGGTACGACGCGGGTGATGAGACAACCATCGTGCCGATAGACGGTGATTTTCTCAATTTTGCGGGTACGAAGGTTCGGTTTACCGCGGAGCCCATCACCACCGACGGACATGCTATGGCGAAAGGAGATAGACCCCCAACGACGTATTCCCAAGAACTCTGGATGCCGAATCTTCAGCTCGTGCCCTACGGTTCCGACGAAGCGGGCAAGAAGAAATTCCAGAAGTCTATCCTGCAGGTCAAGCTTAACGCTCATGGGGACATCGCTGAGAGACTGCCAATCCAGCCGAATGTGAACGAAGGTAGCAAAGCCGGGTGCTTTGGACGGGCTGTCAACATCGGCAAGTCAGAGCCTATTACCGCGGGGGAGCGTATGGTATACGGCGGATCCGACCCGTCAACACCCCTACCTAAGGGTAAGAAGGCTGATAAACCGACCGTTCGGGGCCTCCGTCAAGCGTGGAAACTGCCCGCCTAATCCATAAATCCAAACTTTATTTTCGTCAAACCTGCACGGAGTTCCTTCTTAAGTTCCTATAGGGGGAAGGCAAGGGGGTTCTATGGACGCAGACAAGTTATCGAACGAGTTCAAGCGGCTCGTAGAAGCCAACGGCAAAGACCCAATCTGGGTGTCGCAATACTTTGGTCAACTTGTCCAATGGCACGAGAATACTCGCCCACCTTCGCCGTCACTCGGCTCGCTCCTGCCAAGTGAGTAGCCCTAAGACATATTACATATAAAAGTTTGCATGGAGGGGCTTGGCAGCCTCGTCGAAGTGCAAGTGAGCCCCGACGAGCGTAACTGCGATGAAGCGGGGCTATAGGGGACTCCTGTACTTATCCCTAACGGGTGAGGATCGCAGGAGCCTGACAACTTTCAGAGATTCGTCCCGAGTTCTCCCGCCAGAGAGCGAAGACGGACGAGTTGACGGCTGAGGAGCGTGGAATCACGTCGAACGGTGTGATTCAAAAGCGATAAGCCAGCCTAAGTGTTGCCCCGTGACTAATCTCAACGGACTACCTCACGGGGCAACACACCTTTCTGACCTACCCACAAACATGGAGGAGTGATGACGCCAGCGGTAGAACTACACCCCCGTGATAGACACGGGCGCTTTACCAGAAACTCACTACGACCGTATCCATCGCTGGTTGGCAGGCGTTTTGGACGGCTGAAGGTATTGAGATTCGCGGGCATCGAAAAACGCGCGGATGGATTAGCCCGGGTATGGAAATGTCGTTGCGTATGCGGAAATATTCACTTCGTGAACACGAACGCCCTGCAGTCAGGAAAGGTTCAGGGTTGTGGTTGTTTGATTGTCAAGCGGGCAGTTGCGTTGGGACACGCCCATCGTAAGCATGGACACTGCCGGGTTAAGAATGGTGTGCGGCATAATTCACCTACGTGGAATAGTTGGCGTTCGATGCACATGAGATGTAGCGATCCCACACGCAAAGACTATGGCGCGAAGGGTATTACGGTTTGCAAGCGATGGACTGGCATAAACGGATTCTCAACGTTCTTAAACGATCTCGGTAAGCGCCCCAAGAGGAAGACGCTTGATAGATATCCCAACCCGAATGGCAACTACACCCCGTCAAATACTCGCTGGGCAACAGGTCGTCAGCAAAATAGAAATAAGTCTGAATCGCTTACTGCGATTGCATTGCGAGCGTGGGCGACAAAACGGGCAAAAGCACTAGCCTAGGGGGCGAGTATGAGCAGAGTCACAATCGGCACACGACGGCTGAATAAAAGTGATGATAGATACTCCTCCCATCATAGTTTGGCAATCGAGGATATCCACAGCGGAACAGGAAGTCCTCCTCCGATTAATCCAAACATGGCGGTGAACTCCCTTCGACAAATGGAGAAATGGGGGCGAGGTTCCCTACTTCATGCTGGCACAAAACTTTACTGTGCCGAGCACGGCATCCAAAAAGTGACAGACGCTTTTCCTGATGGAACATGCCTTCTGGAATGTGCTTGCAGACGGGTAATCCACAAAATTACTGAAGATCGTTATCGAGAGATTATTCAAGTTGCATCGACTTCAAAGATTCAAAGAAACGCGATTATTGGAGGGCATGAGGTAATTGAGGATGGCTCATAAACAGGGGGATAGCATGAACGAGATTATTGATGATTGTCGGATTTCGTTCCACGTCGTAGGACACTTTTCAAATGATATGGTTCACATCCAACCGTTAAATCCACAACGGATTTGGGACAAACTCGATTTTTCTGACTTTGCAACATTGCTATACATCTGTGCAATAGCAGTTTGTCGAGATGCTTCAGGGAAAATAATTGATGGGATGGAAGATGAACCCGCGACACTGATTGGTGTAGTCCGAGTTCAGCGTGAGGGCGACAAACTGGCTTGCTACCACTCATTTGTCGTCGATCCCGATAACCCATCTTCCGCACATCAGGAAGTGATGAATGGGGCGATTCTCCGAGTGATGGTAGACGGCACAGGGCATCTAAATCCTGCCAAGCCCTACCAAGCCGAAGCGGCCATTGAAGACACCAAACTGGCGGAAGAACTCGGGATTAAGTTCAATCAGGAGGGCTGATGAGATTCGCGAGCGAGGATGTCTACTTTATCGGGGCTATAGTGATGACTTACACGCCATCCTGTTTAGTGAAGGTTTCGATACAAGACGGTAAAGAACAGTTCATTGTAGACATTCCCTCATGCGATCTCGACATTTTACAAACGGATTATTACGGCGAAGGGCTGGGTATTTCTTCCGTCAAACATTACGGACAAACCCTTTCACTTCTGCACAGGTTGGTTTTGAGCATGGAAGAAAGCCATAACCTCTGGGTAAACAAACCGTGGATCGACAATTGGATTGCGAAAAATATTAATGATTGAGGAGGAGATATGACAGATATCGTAGGTGGTGAAGGGGGGCACTTAGGGAGTGCTATCGCACACACGGCAGAAAGAATCGGAACATTCCAAAGGACACAAGATAGGCTCGATTGGGAACGAACGCAGAACCCAGAGCGTCAACGGGAGGAGCAGTTACGAGCCCAGCGAGAAAAAGAGAAGGCAGACCTTGCGGCGAAGCGTCTGGCAGACAAACTCGCAAAACAAAGTCAGGATGCGATTGACATCGCAAACAAGACGTTGATTATCCAAAACGGGTATCGGTATCGAAAATGTCCGATAACCAACAAGTGGGAGCACGTTTGGAATTAGAACAGGGAGGGGTTATGAAGCGGAATAAAGGATTAGGAAGTGCGTGGGGAAGCATCCTAGCGATGCAAGCGGGCGTACAAGCCCAAGAAGCAGCGGCAAAGCCGAGAGTGGTTAAGACAGAAGCTCACCTTCGACAGGAAGAATTTGACCGTATAAAACGTGAGCATGACGTGGAGTTCGTACAGGTGTCTCGCCCTGCAACTGCCTATGAAAAGGCAATAGACGGCAGGGATACGGTTACGATCTCTGTGCCTCGAAAACAATACGAGGACAAATACGGCATCACTGGACTTCGACAAATCTGGGCTAAGAACCCTGCAGAAATTCAGGCGATGTCGAATAATCCCGTGGAGCGAGTGAAGATGGTTGATCCCTTGGCTCAATTTCCTAGGACTTCAATGCCTATTGAAATGACTGAGGAGAACGCTACCAAGTTTACCCAGCAGGCTCAAGCGTTTCTTGCCTCGAAGAATCTTAATGCCGACGATAGGGATCGGCTCATTTTGTTTGTCGCTATAAACACGGATAGCAACAGCCAGATTGATGTATCGAATCCTGAGATTTGGAATATCGCTTATAGACGGCTTATTGAACTCGGTTGTATAAGTTCTGACGAGCCGAATCAGTCAACGCTCGCACCTACACGGGCACCTGAACCCTCGGCGGACGAGTTGGCGGCTGAAGCGGATAGTAATTATCGTGACGTAGCGTTGCCGCTGCTCTCATCGTGGCGAAGTTCACTTCGTGCGAATTGGGGTATAGAACTAACCGACAGGTTACGGGACATCGCCGTCGATATTATGGAACGGCACAACCTTAATCCAACGCTCTATGAGAGTTACGATTTTGTCCGCATCCAGATGGCTAATAGAAAACTTATCCGCACGGACAAAACAGCTGATGGTCGTCCGCTGACAAGATCAGAATTCGTTGCTGATGCCATCGACAGGAATAATATCGATTTGAGCCGTCCTGAGAATAAACGTTGGTTCATGGAACAACAGGACTTGATTCTCAATGGCGGTGAGTGATGGTTGGGATCGATATCGGGGGTTTGAACCCTGATGACCAGCGTCGGATTCAGACAATCGGGCTGCAGGCGTGGATGGATGAAGTCTCGAATCGTACGAAGGGATTACCGCACGGAATTGAGACTAAGTCGGACAAGCCTAAGCGAACGTGGCGAAATTGTTCCCAGTGTGACAAGCCCTTCCTTGCGAAACGTTTGGATGCGAGGCTGTGTTCCCAAACCTGCCGTCGACGAGCCGTCCGAGTTTCATAGGGTCTAACTGCTACAGATAATCGAAAACGGTGTCTGCAACACTCTGTCGTATCAACAACTTATAGGCACGAATTTTGCAGATTATGTGAGTCTCGTACTTGTAGTCAAAAGCCGCTTATCTGTGACAAATCGGCAATGGGATAGAGCAGTAACAAGATTCGCCGCACACACGGCATAGAAACCGGGGAGCACCTCCTTTGCCCCGTCCAACGCTCCCCGGTGGGCATTTTCATTGGACGGGCTTAATTTTATAAGCACGACCAAGAATGCTCTAGGGGCACTTGGCTGTCATCTTGCTCCTAGAGCCCTCCTCCGGATGACAGCACTTTCGAGCAGTAGTTTTTAGCCGCATGCGGCAGAAGGACAATAAATATGGCACCAATACCCAATCAGACGGCACAACAAATTGATCCACGTTCTACTCTCGGACAAGGTATCCCGACTCAGACACCCGATTCTGTCGCTGCCATTCCGAATATGGTTACGCCGAATCCCACGTCTTCGGTTCCTCCTGTCCCAACGATTGCTCCTACACTTGGACAGCAAGGTCCGTCAGGCCCTCAGGCGATGCCACCTACGCCGAACGCCCCGACTACGCCTACACCCACGCCGACGCCGCACGAGATGCATCGAAGTTTGTATCAACGGGCACTTTCAATCCTGGCCCCACCTACCCGTTACCTCGACGCCCAAGGGAATCCTCAACAGACTCGTCCTAGTTTGTCGAATAGCATCTTGAGTGGAGCTATCGCGGGACTATTGACGCCTACTACTTATCGGCAAGGCACGTTCGGCCCTATAGCAGACACACAACAGACTGCCGCGAATGCCTTCGCCGCTGGAAAACAACAGCGTCAAGAGCAGGACGACAAAGTTCAGAAGCAGGTCGATGACATGCAAGCCCGTAAACTCCAAACCGTTGCTAACAATACTGCCGCTATGCATAGTTACGCCTCTATGATGCAGGCGCAAGCCGCTGCGGAGAAAGAAGGAGCGGAAGCTGAAGCCGCACAGACCAAGAACTGGCAGAGTATCGCCGATCAGAATCAGGCAACCATTATCGCGAGCGCGGATGAGTACGATAACAATCGTTCTAATCCTGACGCTCCGAGAGCCCGCTTGGCTTCTTCTATGACGATGGATGAACTCCTCGCATCACCGTTTAAAGATAAGATGACGAGCCAGCTCATGGTACAAGATGGAACTCGTAACGTTTATGATCCCGCAACCCGACGGTCACACGTAGTTCCGACTTGGACGGTGCTTAACCCCGATATCAAGTTCAAACTCAATCAAGCGGCTGTAGAACGTGCGGCTAGGATCAATCCGTCTTTTGGAAATAATCTATTTGACACTTCTGGTGGGGACGTTCGAATGAGTCTTGGTCGCTACGCTTCTGTTATGCATCAGGTCATCAGCGTAGATCATGCTGAAGACTTGCTCCAAACCGTAGCGGACTCGAAAGACCCCGACCTTATGAAGTTGGGTATTAGGGGGAACGTGGAAGGACGCCTCGCAGGAGTAGTGCGTAACGATCCCTCTGCGTTGAAATCGTTGATGGAATTCGAAAATGCGGGAGCAGCAGGCGGTGATACGGCTGCGAAGATGAATCGTCTATTGCAATCAGGCGGTGGTGACGCGATCTTCAAGGCATTAGGCACGGATCGTGACGCAGTTCAGAACTACGTCGATACGATTAGCAATCGTAAGTTGTCTGCCCAGCAGTTAGCTAAGGAGGGCGGCATGGGTGATAAAGCACCAGCAGCCCCCGAGCAAATTAAGGGCTTGGTGGATTCGATTAGGACGAATCCCGATTTGACGGACTCTGATCGCAAGCTGTTGTTGAATGATGTCCCGGCTGCTAATAAAGACGGCGTCGTCAACATGACACAAGGCCAAGTGAAGTCCTTGGTTACTCGAACAGATATAGCCGTTGCTACCAATAAGAATAATAACCAGAAGGCAGCCTTGGCGAATGGCGATCCCGCAACGGTTCAGAAGATGGCGTCTGACATCATTGAAGGTGATGTTGGTGCGACTTCGAAATTGAGCAGTATGCGTGGAAATGCCCGCCAGAACACGATTAACGGCATTCACGATGAAGCTGCTCGACGCGGTTTAGATACAACGCAGTTTAGTCCATCTGCTATGGATGCAAAAGATGAAATGTGGAAAGATTTCCATGAAAATAAGGGAACTGGTCTGAACCGCACGGCCTTTGATACCTTCCTCGGACATGCGAATGACGCTCTCGACGCGAGCGATGTGTGGAAGCGAGCGAATTCACCGCTCATAAATAAACCAATGAGTTGGTTGGCTAAGAATGTATCGGATGATCCTACATACACGAAGTTCGCAGCCGCTCTTGAACCAGTCCGCACGGAATTCATGAGTTTCTTGAAGAACAATCGTGCGGAACATTCCGAAGATATCGATACGATGCAGAGCGTGTTGAACGACAAGCAAACACCCGCTCAGATTGAGGCTTCTTTGCAGCAGTTGGCTAAGTCAGCCGATATTCGGTTGGCAGCAATCGGCGCTCAGTATCTGTCTACGATGGGGACGACCTATCCGAATCTTGTGTCCGATAAGGGCAAGGCGGCATTGCAGAGATTCGGGATTAAAGCCGAGTCTCCGGCGTTATCTCAGAACCTCCCCCGAGGTTGGGCAAACGGACAGGCTCAGAAACTCACGAACCCGAACATCGCGAAGCAATTCGTACTGGCAGCGGGCGGTAATAACGCGAAGGCTGCTGAGATTGCGAAACAGAATGGATGGAGTTTCTAATGAGCCCTCAGCCTAATATCTTCGACCAAGTTAACCCGAGTTCTACGACTACACCACCTCCGGTAACGCTGCCCGTCGCGGGTGCGCCAGCTTCGGGGAATATATTTGACCAAGTGAACCCGGCAGGCGCGACGGGGGCCATAACAGCCCCTCCAGCGTCCACACCGCCCGTCGGACCAAACGGCCAGCCTAACCCTCGGAACGTTTATGCAGCGACTGATGAAGAATCAACTCCCGAAGGTGCAGCAGCAGCAATCGCCCGTCGGGAAGGCCAGCATCCAATTCTTAGCGGCATTGGACAAGGCACGGAGAGTTTATTGCAGCCAGTATTTCACCCGATTGATACGGTTGAGAACATCGTTAAGCAGAGCCTTCCACCTTTTCAAGTGTACGACTCGTTGAAGAAAGCGTACCCCCTAATCCAGACGTATGAGAACGCCCGATCCCAAGGTAAGAGCGTGTGGGAGTCGATTTCCTCTGCTAACGATCATGCGAGAAAGCAAGACGCAGCAGCACAGGCTGTCGATCAAGCGATAGCGAATTACAAGAAGAACCCAACTCAGACGACTGCAAAAATACTTACTCAAGTTGCGGGCACTGTTGCGATGTTGGCAGCAGGCGGTAGTGGTGCTACGACAGAAGCCGATGTTCCGCTTGTGACACGAGCGTCGGAAACCGAGGCTCCTATAGCAGAAACGGAAGCTGAGACTTCTGCTGCGGCTCCTAAACCCGGAATCGTTGGCAAGGCTAAGAACATCGCCCAGCAAATCCGGCAGGGTGAGAAAGTCGCTCAACCCGGAACGCAGGGAGCCGTCAGAGAAGCGGTCCAGACGAGCGTCAAAGCCGCGAACGAAGCTACTACGGCACGAGAAGCAGTCCAATCCAAGGTTCAAGTCCCTGATGAATATAAAGACTTGGTTAACGAAGCAATGAATCAGGAGCCTGCTTGGACTCCCGAGAAAGCACAACCTGTTGTCAAGGCTCTTGGGGATAATGTTGAAGTCAGGGGTTCGGTCGGTGAAGGGAAACCGACGACTAACGATCTCGACATCTGGCAGAAGACAGGAAAACTATCTGATGCTTCCGACAAGTTAACCGACCTTGGATTCAATAAAGCCTACGATACCGGCCATGGTGAAGTTTGGACGAATGAGAAGACCGGCCAGACTGTTGACCTTTGGGATGCTAAGCATGAACCAAAACCCGGATTCGGACCTGACCAAACTCCTGAATCCG
This sequence comes from uncultured Acidobacteriaceae bacterium, assembly GCA_963817305.1. GTDB lineage: Bacteria > Acidobacteriota > Terriglobia > Terriglobales > Acidobacteriaceae > Sulfotelmatobacter. Next base: position 1,219,322 of record CAWFOD010000004.1, read on the forward strand.
AACCTGAACTTCCGATTGCCAATAAGAAGAGTCCCGCTGTCTCCGCCAACGCTCCTCTCGTAAAAGGCAATACGACGATTCTTGATGACCATCTCGATACTTTCGAAGCGAATGAGAAAGCCACTTACAAGCAGATGGACGAGACCGCCGGATTCGATGTCAAAGCGTTGAAGGACAAACTCTCGACGGATAAGTACAACCTGAAGCAGTTGGGCAGTAGCGACCCAGACAAAACAGGCAGACTCGTCGAGGCTATCAACGACGCTACCGACAGAATCGCTGAGGCTAATGAGAAGATGAAAGCCGCAGGTATTGACCCAGATGAAGCGGATGTCCTTCACAAGCAACGCATGGCAGGTGAAGACTTTAAGAAAGTCCTGACGAAGTACACCAACGCAGACGGCAGTGTCAACGTCAAGGGACTTTTACGAGGGTCTAAGCAGTTACGCTTCTCGAAGTACGGGGATCGGCTTGAACAGTTCTTTGGGAGTCCCGATGCCGCTGACAAATTTATCAATCGGCTTGATGCGATGGACAAACTGGGAACACAGGCAATGAAGAAACAGGCGTTTGCGAAGCAGCTTCTTTGGAGCGTATTGCCGACAGCGGCATTAGGTACGGCGGGATACGAAGCGTTGAAATAGAGGGAGGAGATTTATGGGGAGAGCCTTAAGAGTTAGTCGGTCATCGATTTGGTCGCTTAACCGCGTTGAATAGCCCGAGTCTTATGTCCGTCCGAAGGTCCATGATGCGGTTTGATGAATGGCGGTAACTTTTCACCATACACCTTTTTCAGCAACTTCTGGTACGCATCTACATCATAATCGGTTCGCTCACCGAGCTTGAACTTCGATTCAAACAGGTCGAGCATATATGCCCAATCGTTTCGCTTCGCACAGGAGATGATACTCCGATCGATTTCCTTGATCTTGGTTTGCCGATTGCGTTCCTCACATTGACGGGCATGAGCTTCAGCGTTACGTCGCATGGAAGCGTCGGACCATTTCCCCAACATCCACCATCCCACACCAACGATTGTGGCGATAACGAGCCAAGCTTCGAACACTCGGAGGAAGAATAGGGCGATTCCTTGTGCGACGATGTCAGGTGTCATAGGGTTATCTCCCTGTAGTTTCCGGCGATGTTGAAAAACTGAATACCATTACGGATTTCTTCGCCCGCACCCTCATGACAATGTCCGAAAAAATGGGCATGCGGTTTTTGTCGAAGGACGGATTCGGTCAAATGTTCGCAACCCTTCCCTCGTGGATCGCAAATCCCGCGTGGCGGGCAATGCGTCAATAAGACATCGCACTCTGGGATAAGTGCCCACTTCGATTTCAACTCTTCGGGCTGAAGTTGAAAAGACCCCGCGTACTCTGGAATCCAAGGCGAGCCGTAGAATCTTATGCCGTCTAGCGTTACGGCTGAATCTCGCAGGTAGACGATGGGGTGTAGGAATCGGCGCAACTCGTCTTCCATCTCTTGTCGCATCAGATTCTCAAGGCAAACGTCGTGATTTCCAGCGACCAGCACTTTGTGAGTGTGTGGCAACGATTTCAACCACGCGACTTGCCTCTTTAATTCCGCAAACGTACCGAGATGAATCAGGTCGCCCACGACCGCCAGAACATCACCATCAGGCAGCGGTATCTGAGTGGCGTGTAGGTCCGAGATTGCGACAATCTTCATAGTTTCAAAAATCGCCTACGATAGTGTGACCTGTCGTAGGCGGATAAAAGGCCAGAATACCGTCTGGCGTCGTTACATCACGGGTAGGGAGGAAACTACGGAGGGGGCATATTGCCGCTCCTTCCTCTCCTCCTGAACAGTATTTTCTCATCAACTAAACCCGACCCAAGCAATCTTTAGTAACCAGCGATCTGGTTTTGGAGATCGTAAAGTCTCTCCTCCAAAAGAACGGGGAAAGGTTGATCCAAAAGTCTACTTTGTCATACATTGCATGGCAATGGCACGTAGGTAATCCAGAGTAACTACTGCACACATCGGCAACAATGTGTTAGGCTGTTGACATGGCGAAGGAAACCAAAGTCGAAGAAGGGACTGTCGCAACAAGCGTCAGGCTCCCGGCGGGCATGCGTGAGCGGCTTGAGGCAATAGCGAGCGCCGAACGTAGGACGTTGGGAAACGTCATCAGGATTGCCCTCGAAGATTGGCTCATCTCTCGGGGGAAGAAGTGAACGACGCTGAGCAATTCCAGCGTTATGTTAGTCGCCCAGAGATTCGGCAACAAGTATGTTCCCACGAGGCGGGGCACGCCATACTCGCTGACCACTTCGGCTACAGAGTGATCCATATCAGCATCGAGGGAAAGCTCGTTCCGGAAGGATCGCCCGAAGCGATGTTGATAAGCAATGGAGAACTTGCAGCAATCGGCGGTGATATTGAGATACGGTGGGGCCCCATAGACCCTAATGCTCGTAACTTCGATGAATGTCTACAAGATATTGCGACGATTCTGATGGGCGGAAAGGCTGCCGAGGAACTGACCCACCCGGCATCACGGTCTAATCACTGGAAGGCAGACGTGGCCTATTTCAAAGAGCCTTTCAAGAAATATAGAACTGAAGCACAAATAGATGATCTTTTACAAGAAGGTTACCAGCGAGCAAAAGTTCTTTTGAGTAATCCGAAACTCGCAGCCTACCATCGGTGGCTACGTGATTGTTTAATCGCTGGGGTTTACCGAGACCGCCCGAACGGAAGTTCTCTAATAAGGGCGATGAAAGGACTCAATGAACAGCAATAATAGAATTATTCACGAACAGGAAATTGACGAGTTGAGAGCGGCACTGAGCAAACCGCTACGGACAATCATATTTGCACGAGATGTCCTCCCCGATTATGCCCACTGGGAACAATCGGGTCAGCCCGTACCTTCAGCGTCTTCAGCTTCGCTATAACCCGCCTTTCGTTTAGCACCCATAAAATGAACTTAATAGCGACGGGCTGTCGCTCGTCCGCGTGTCCGTAATACCTTCAGGGGATTTATGTCCAAGGGTTTCTTTACATCGGTCGTAGTTTCAAGTTCGGCGGTAAGCAATCCCGGCAAGGTGGATGAAAGAATTTTATGCCAAAACAACAACCATCGTTCGGCACAAATACCGCACCAGATAACGTCAGCATGCCCACGTTGAATGCGATGCAACGCCCGACTGTGATAGAAACTGTCGGTAAGAACATTCAGCGTAAAGCCACCACGGCTGCAAAACCGGCAGGAAACCCGTATCGCTCGGGATGGAACGATCCTGACCACGCATCGCTCATCGGTTTTTGAGTAGCTTTTCATAACGAATAACAGAGGACGCTAAACCACCCAGAAATATCTCGGGCAAGACGCTCAAACCGTATGTGATGCGCCCTCGATCCAAAAGTAAATAAGGAGGATAGGATGACCAGATCACCAGAATCAACCAGCACCACCGCCGTTTACACAGTAGACGATACTGAAACGCTATTTGGAAATCTACTATATGCATTAAAAGCTCTGCCCGAAAACAGGGACGTGCTTGACATCGAGATACACGTCCCCGTAGTGCGGATAAGCAGACCGAGAAGTATCCAAGACGACTTTTGCCCTGACACCACGAACCTTCGACCTGTTTTGGAAAACACAGGCTTCGATATGGTTGGGGAAAGCGAAGATAAGACGCTCTCGATTTGGCATGCACACGTTCGAGATAAGGCTATCAACGATGTGAGGGTAAACCTGCCGAGAGATATAGCGGTTGAACAGTTATTCCCTGAATGTTACGGGAAGTAACAACACTTAGGAGGGTTATGCCAGAACCCGAGGAGAAACCGAAGATCAAGAAGCCCCGTCTACGCAGTATGCAATCTCTCTTTGCAACGTCGTTAACTGCTATCGACGAGTTAATGAAAGATAAGTCGATGAAAAGTGCTAAGTTGGCTGATTTAGCAATTGCCCGGTTAAACTGCATTCAATCAATGATGTTGAACCGTTCGGAAGAGGCAAAGGCAAAACTTAGATTTGCAGACGTAGACGCTCTGACGAAAGAAGTTGAACGGCTTAGAGCCGAGAACGAGAAGTTAAAAGCCGAACTGAGTCGAACAACACCGAGCATACCCGCGGGTGAGACATACGAAGAAAGATTAGCGAGGAGGATAGGACAATGACGGAACAGACGTTTGCTGGACTCACGAACCTACAAAAAGAATTGCTGGAGAGTTTAAAAGGTGAGGGCAGGCAGGAGCGTAAAAAACTCGCTCTTGAGTTGCTCGACTGGATCGACGCTGCCTCAGTACTCGGATTTAAATTCGACGGCGATGATTACTTTCCTGAAGGGAACGGAATCGACCAGAACGTTGTTCGAGACATAAAGATTGCGGTACGGGCTCAGTCCCGCTGGTGGAATGATCCTAATCGTCCTAAATCGACGTACGAGTTTATTCCCCCGAAGTCGAGTTCGGTCTCATCGAACGTTCCGAACGTACAAAGCGAAACGCCTGATTTCGAAGACGTTTTTTAAAAAGGGGGATTTCGATGGGACGCACTGATTTTAATAGGACGCCATTCGCTCGACCTGAATTTGACGAGGACTTTATTCCAGCCGTCGTGTACCCAGATGAGGCGAGTTTCGATCCAAATTCTCCCGATTCGGAAGTTCGATTTACTGAGGATGAAAATTCTCGCCGTCGGAGCATTTACCTCGATTTTCACAACAACAATGGCGAGCAAGAGTTGGAGATCGTCGCAGGGTTCAACTCTGTGAGACGTGAATTACTGAACGAAGCCCTGAAAGAAAAGACGACAGTACACGGGCGCATAAGGACCCTCGCCGTCACTATGGCAACTCAGAATGCTCGGGCTCACGCCCTATTTTTTGCGCAGAATGGATTTAAACGTGTCGCAGACCGATCTAGAACGAGTTGGACATACATCTGCGATATCGAGGAGCAGAAACTGCGAAAGAAAGAGCGCCACCGAGCGAAGCGAGTTGTAGATGTAAAAAAGCTAGAGACCCCACCCGTGCCCGCACTGAAATTGACTATGCCGTCAGACGAGTATCAAGCCGCCATAGAGCGTAAGGCGGAATTGGATAGAGAAATCGAGCGACTTGAAGCGGGCCTCTCTTGATATTTCTAGTCCTGTATCTTGCCATCCTGTTGTGTGCCATATTGAGAAAATAATCCCATGTGCCGATGGCAACCCGTGCCCTCAGCTCTTCGGTTCAAAAAGGGACAGCGTATCGCCGTTCTTGGACCCTACCACTAGAAACCCCTCAAACTTGTGAGCACCAAAATCTTCAGCATCGGCATCACGAAAGTCGCCGTACTCGAAAACGCAGTCTGACAGTCGGAACTTGATTTGGTCGGACGTACCGTCTTCCTTTCCGACGATCAGATGTGGTGGGATTCGATCTCCAATGGAAACACGAATCGTCCCTGTTACTCTGGCAACCGACACCGATGGAGTCACAAAGACGGCTAGGACGGGTGTTCGTTCCACTGCATACTTGCTCAGTAGGGATAGCGCGTCCTCCAGCGTGATCTTCATGGCTTGGAATCGCGGGGGTAAATCTATGCCGCCTTCTTCTGTTGTGCCTTAACCTTCGCCCAGCGTGCTTTCTGTGCTGCTGCCATTTTCCTGCGACTCGCGGCAGAGATCATCCGCTTTGCTTTAGATGGTTGAGGACCTGACTTCTGCTTTGCCCAACGTGCCTTCTGCTTGAGGCTCATCGCCTTTCGCTCTGCATCGGTCCACTGATGACCCTTACCCTTGTTTGCGGTGCCTGATTTAGATTGGATCGACTCTATGCCGCGTAGTGCATTTGCCACGCTTTGCAGCTTTGCTATCTCTGCCTCGACTTCCCCCAGCATTCTCTTTGTGTCCAATGTTCCTCCCGAAATGTAAAGCATGGATTGTAACAGTTGGCAGTAACTCTCGAACAATACGTTTCTTACTTCTTGTCGCGCCTTGCTGTCCAGTCCGCAAACTGGAATAGGTTCGAGACGTTATGTTGGCGCTTTCTCTGGCGTAGCCACTCGATATACATATCTCGGTTCATATCCATTTGCCGCTCAGCCTCAGGCATTTGGCGCTTTAGGTCTTCAAACCAGTCCGTGCTGAATGCGTAGGTTACGAAACGCTTGGTGTCCAATAAAGCTTGCCAAGACTTTCTGATGGGCCGCTTGATGGGACCGATCTCATTGTCGAGAGCCTTCATCGCCTCTCGCGCCAAGAGATCGGCAACCTGAATCCTTGGATTGGTTTTTGCAAAGTCGAATGAAATTTTGCTGGCAAGATATGGTGCCCAATCAGGCTCGTTCTCTCTAAGCGATCCGTAAAGAAATCCGGCATTGTGCTCGCTGTCCAACCGCATGTCGAAGGTCATCTCCGCGACGCCTCCGGCGCGTTTGGCGAAGTTCACCATTGCGACCACGACTCGCTGAAAGGCCGTATAGTAGGCAAGCTCTTCCGATTCGGGAAATGCGCTATTTTTGGCGATGAGATCAATCGCGTGTCCGTATCAACCAAGGCCGCTATTCGCTAGCAAAATCGCCAGATCGCGGTAGAGCGCCTTGTTCTCCCAGTGTGGCCTAGTCGCGTAATCCCCTTTATCGCTATCGCAGTTGTTGGCATGAAAGGGCGCACCATTCGTGCGACGTGTCCATTTCCATTCGAGCACCTTCCACTGATCTTCTGTTCCAATGATTCCAGCGACGGCGCACACTCGTTGCTGCGTCTCATCCATGCTTTCGTCACCGTAAACATAGAGCACTATTTACTCGCCGGTCTTCACATTAAGCTGAGTGACTTTTCAATATGTCCTTGAGAGCGTCTTGGTATTTCAGCAAACGTCCACCGCACGACTGTCTTACCTATTGCGTCAACTGAAAAGTCAATCGTGAATTCGCTTTCAATTGTGGAAGCCTTGAAAAGCCGGAATCGACGGCCCCATGAGCGACGACAGTAAATCCAGAGAGCTACGACGAAAACGATTACTGGCGGGATCGCTACGGCGATAGACCTGAACGGCACACGATCCACTCCACTACACGCTAATCTGATTTATTGAAGCCTTCGCAGAAATGCCAGATTCCGGGCGGGTCTGCTGGCGGTTGTAAGAAACTGCAATGTCTCGCGTGGTGTATTACACCGTTGTCTTTGTATGTTATTTCAGCGATTGCAAATGAAATCTCGGTACCGGCCCGAAACTCCTGCAAATCGTCTGGGGTTACCTGCCAATATTTCATCTTCGGATACTGGTCTCTCGATGCGAAAGCAGTTAGAAATCTCTCTTCACCGGGCACCATGGTCGATGGTTCCCCTGAGTGTGGACTCTTTACCTCGTTGTCAAGGAGTGCCTTGAAGTTAGCAATCAAAGCGGTTTGTGCGTCAGGCTCCCATGAGGAAATTACGTACAGCCACGATGCCAGTCTTAGTACCTCCACAGGATGTGGACCAGAGCAGCTGAAGTACAAATTGAAGCCAAGAGCATCCCCGACTTGGACATGTTGATCTTGTACAAGCTGACCGTTTGCATCTTTCTTTTCGGGGAAACGTGCTTGGTTGGCGAACGAGATGTAGCTTCTTGGAATTACTTGATCTTTTCCACGTTCAATTGTTGCAGGTGCCGGGGGCAGAAGAAACTTGCTTGCGACTACAGCTTCGGCCCATTTATCCTTCGTATCTCGATCAAGATCGGACTCGGCGGCTCGATATTGCTGCCAAAAGGTTGCTAACACGCCGAAAACAAACAATGCCCAGAAGTAGTGTTTTACGGTCCTGCTACGTTTGGGGTTCGTTATCGCCTCAGCGGCCAAGTGACCGCCGTAAGCGGCAAGCAGTCCCGGAATTATTGCGATGGCAAAGACGTTGAGAATGAGACCTAGCCAGTCCAACCCAAGCCATTCCATTCCGGCACGAACCTCCGACATCGACCAGTATACCAGTGGCGAATGCAAGGCGAAAGTGTTAATTTTGCTGGGATGGATGAAGGCCGAAAACGGGTGATCGGGATCATGGCAGCGATTCTTGCGAGTCTGCACATGCAAACTGCAGACGATTTGTTCGGAGGTCCCCAAGGAAGCCCACGGACGGACAAGCTGATCGCAGCTTCGATCCAATGGGCTGAGAGGATCATGGAGAAGATTGATCAACATCGATAAATCTGTCAGCGATTCGCAACGCCATTGCCTTCGAAGAATGGTGAACAAGCATGCCCGAACATTTGGTGTGCTTGATCGCAAAGAGGACGGATCACTCTATCGACATCGACGAGATTGTCCGTCTGCATGATCGGGAAATGATAATCTCGCGGTCTAACATATCCACTCTGCTCTTCCCCGAGTGATGCTGCATACCTGCCGACGGTAGGGTTGACGATTCGTAGAAGTATAGTCAATAGGAATGGACCCGTGATGCCCGCCGCTGCGTAGACTTCTGAGCAACGTTGGACAAACGCTTTCAAAGTGCGGTCGATCTCCGTCGGTTGAAGATATCGATTCTGACCATCGATTCCTTCCCGCAGGCGTTTGTTCAGGATAATTGTTCCGTCACGTTGAACATAAACTGCGGAATCCTCACCGCTCTTAATTGTCCGCTGCAATCCATAAAAATCGTAAGACGGCTGATCGTAGTTCCCGTCGCCAAGATGGAACCGAGTGACTGTCTCAATGACTTCCGGCTTCTGTATATCGACCATGAAATTCTCCCAGAAGATTGGAATGGTTCCGATGACAAGGGTCGGTCGCCCTTCTCTTCGATCTGCTGGATTAAACAAGAATCGTGACTGCCTCAGTTTTTCCTGTGCACCCTCCAGACGGCTGGCTGTTCGCATCACCATTTCCTTAATCTCTCGCACATCCGTCTCGTATTTGTGTCGCTCACGCCGGGATGGGAAGTTCACTCGTCCCTGATAATGAACTCGATGCGGCTTCGACATGCTGTTCGGTACGCGTATAGCAACGACGTAGCGATCTGCGATGGGGATCGCAGACATCTCGACGGGCAATCGCTCTTGAATGTTGCTGACAACGCGTGCGTCATAGGAAAGTAACAATTGTTCAGGATTAGAAATTTCGACACCGAGTGTTGCGGTTGGATCAGGTACGCCAGTCGCTTGACCATTCTCGTCGCGTTGTTCCGAGACGCCGATCAACAGAATGCCGCCGCCTGCGTTAGCGAACATGCAAATGTCGAGCAGAGACTCCCGAGCCTGATCTTTGCCGTCATCGTACAGGGCACTCTTATACTCAAGCTGAAGGTGCTCCTCCAACCCGGAGTTCACAAGCTGCCGTACGTCGGCTTCAGTGATGTCTCGTAATCGTTTGTCTTCCCACATGCTGGTCGATTATTGACTACTAAACACCCTCCGTGCACGTTCAATCTCGTCGAGCAAAGGCATAATGCAGGGCACCATGATATTCAACACATCGTCGTACTTGTAATTATTTGACCGTAACATGGACGGATGCGCCAGCATCTTGTTAAGAGTCCAGCACGGGCTTCTGACCTTGCTGCGGGTGCCGTACTTTATTCGCAGTGTGCCTATCAACACCGAGTCGAACTTCGGCAGCAGGTTCTTGAGCTTGATGTCATCGTTGTCTGGACTACTACCCTTCGAAATCAGTATGTCTACAAGGATGCGGAGGTGCAGCAACATTGACTCGACAATAGCATTTGAGATTGGATATCGAAACGTTTTGTTTGCGCCCATCAGGCACATATCCCACGTCTGACTAAACATGTCCACCTCGTAATCGTAGACTGTCCACGCTGCTGCTTCCGTCGCGGAATCCATCGAGCGATTGTACCGATTTCTCAACGCAATTCTCTAAACTATATTTACGGGCGTACAATGCCAACGGATGACAACGCCTCCGCAGCCTTCACAGCCGCCCGCTGGTACATACGCTGCCAAGGATCATCCAGCCGAGCCAATACTTGTGCGATTGGTGGATGGGGATGATCTCAAACCCTTTGAGCAACAGTCTCTTGATATATCCAGAAGGACTTATTGGGTTGCGTTTGTCGGGCTTTGGTTCGCTTTTGCTGCCGCTGTCTTTGTGGGTGATCAAGTATACGAGATGACAAAACAAACTCAGATTCTCGCCAGTCAATCCGAGGGTGCTAATGCGGGCGCTCTGATGGACGAGATGAATACGAGAAGACAACTTCATATTGCTCAAATTCAAGCGAAGGCGGCACAGGATAGCGTCACGGCCATCCGGGCACAAATGCGTCAGGATCAACGCCCCATGCTGAAGCCCGGTATGGGTTTTGCTCACGAACGACCTGCGGTCGGAGAGACGATAAATGGTTCCGTGACTATCCAGAATGTCGGCAAAACACCTGCCACACAAATGAAGGGTTTTTGGTACATCAGCATCGTACAGAACGGGGAGAAATTAAGATTCCGCTATCCAATGAACAGCAGCTTGGGCGTCACTATGGGAGCCATATTTCCGAATGATCCTCCCACAAGCTATAACGTTTACTGGACAAAGATCGATCCCAGTAACACAACTTCCTACCCGACCGAAAGGAAACTTACCCCCGAGGAGTTTGATAGCCTCCTGCGTGGCGGGACATTTTTTATCATCTACGGCAGAGTCACGTACAATGACGAGTTCGGTGTATCCCATTGGACTCACTTTTGTAGCTGGACGCATTTCACTCAAGGGCAAAAGACGATTGCGGCACAGGACTGCGCGGCCTACAACGCAATAGACCATAATCGCTAAAATTGTTGGAAAGATTAATGCGACGTTTGGGAGCCCTTGAGGGCGGAATCCCACTCCAGTCTCTTCAGAGGATGCTACTGTCCATCCAATTCCACCGTCATAGTGTGAAGTTCTTTCCAGCATCGGTCGGTGGCGTCTGCGGCGATGGGATTGTCGCGCGACTCCGCTGCCCATGTCCTGCAAGTGTCGGCTTTCGCGGCAATAGCCGCATCGTTCCGTTCTCTTGTCGCTCGACTCACTTCACGATAATGCGAGACGGCAAGATAACCGAGAGTTAGGACCACGACCGCGAGCAATACCTTGAGAGTGTTCATCACAGTCGTCGAATTCCAACGAACAAAATGGCAACAAGCCTAAGCTGATGCCGCTTTCGCCTGTTCCTTCTTCGTGACGGTGAAGCCACGCATCATCTTCCTAATCCCGAAAACGATTCCCACAAGGAGCAGCGTTCCCCCCACACCCCAGCCCATTCCTTGTTGCAACCCTATGGTGTGAGCATCCGCCTTCGCTTGAAGCGCAGCGGCAGAGTCAGCCTGCATCTGCTCCTGTAAACTCTTGATCTGAGCCTGTTCGTCATTAGTCAACTTCGTGAGGTCCGAGACTTGCTGTTGCAGCGGTGCGGCCTCCAATTGGGCCTGACGGTTCGCGTAATTCTTGATTTGCTCTCCTAGCCGTTGTGCAACCGCTTGGTTGTAATTCCGCCAGAGATCGGCGCACGCACCGTTCCTGAGAATGATTACGCAGGTCGGCTTCGGCGGAAGCGGAGTGAGTTGAACTGGTGCCGCTGGCTGAGACGACTGAGCGAAAGACAGCGACGCGGCGAATATGAGCAGGCCTATCTTATTCATGGTATCTCCACAGAGGATTGTTGCTGGCGTGTGCGGACCATGCAAGATTACGAGGGTCATGCGTAATGGCGGTCGGAACGTCAGCAACGGTACATACCTACTCGTCGTCGCCGCAAGGTCATACTACTCATCACTTGCGAACCTCACTGTAAAAAGAAACACTTGATGAGGTAGGAGCCAATAGTGGAGGAATGAGCCGATGAAATTCTTCAACAGCGCAGCGGTGGTGTTGGGGCTAATGCTCTGCATATTCGCTGTCGGACAATCACAGCAGCAACCATCCAAACCAGCGGGGCAAAGTGGGCGATATCAGATATCGTTGTATCAGGGAGAAATGCCTCGGATGAACACCTACCTTCTGGACACAATGACAGGGAAAGTATGGATGATGGTCTCTGCCCCCGACCAAACAAATTTTTGGGAGCCGATGGACAAGGTGGACAATGACGGAGAAGAGATGGTCTTTATACGAACCCACCACGCAAAGCCAGCGGAACCTGCGAAATAATGACGCTAGGTGCTGCGGCCCATTCGTGAACGAACCGACTTGGATGGTTTTTTTGCACCGCCATCGCTCGGAAGCCGGACAGCCTTGCCATCCTCAATGAGCATTTCACGCTTGCACGAAGGCACGTTCTTCGAGCCACAATAATCTGCTCCATCATTGATGTGAAAATAACGTCCGCTCGGCAATAAGGGCAAGTGACAGGATGGTCGTAAAACTGGAGTTTAATTGGTCGTACCATCGGCTAAATATAGTAGTCTACTTTGCCGTAAAATCAAGTCTGGTGCGGCGTTTGGAATCGGACAGCGGAGTAGACTGAGAACATGGAGTACACCCGATTTCCTTCCGGCGATGAGAGAGGGGTTCTAACTTCCGCGAGCGATGAATGTTCAGCCGGACGCTGTGCCGACTGCCCCGGAATTTTCGAGCAGGAGGAGACCGGAGAAGAGGCAATCTTCTGCATCCACGGCTGTCACGAGAAACGCAATCATTTTGCATGCTCGACCTGCGGCGGTGTGACACCCGATCCGAAGGCTGGATCATTTCAGCATCTCTTTGCAGGAAGGGTTACGTGTCGGCACTGCGGACAAGAGTTCATCGTCAAAGCTTCAGCGGCGTCATCTTGAGCCAGTTCTCTCTGAAAATCTCTCATCTATCTCTCGCAATGGCCCATCGAACTCCGTCTGAGATTGCGGCGACTGTCGCAGGCACCCGCTTCCCGCCATCCCACTGTGCCAGCTTTCGAGCGGCGAGAATAGCCGCCATAATCCCGATGACACGTTTTCTGCCCTCGTCCATCGACAGCATCCTACATCGTTCGCCTTTGGTTCGCCATCGAAATATGCTACTGTTCTTCTGGCGTCCCGCTTAAAGGATGACATCATGGATGACGGTCAATCCTCGCTGTTCAAGTCTCCCGAACGAGGAGGAGAGAAGCCCAAAGTTCGCTGGTATACGCTGAAGGATGGCAAGCACATTTCTTCACGCGACCTTCCGAACGCAGAGCGCGAGGAACAATTGGACGCAATGCGTCGTTGGTTCCATCGACATTACGAAGACCCAGTTGAGAATTGTCCGCACGATTCTGGAGAAGGGGGATATCAGTACATATATGGGGGTCCGTACGATGCTAACGAAGAATTATCTACACAATTCGGTGGCATCGTAGAGGATGACTTGATTGAAGAACTTGCTTCTGACCTCGACGACATTTCACATGACTGGAGTGGTGACTCCAATAAATTTGACGCCGACCTTGATGATTACCTCTTTCGGTCCAGCGCTGAGTCGCTTGGCCAAAAGGACGCGTTCCGACAGAGCGTATTGAATATCGAGCGGCTTCTGGAGGCTAAGGTTGAAGCCGCAGACCGACAATGCATGCTGCGCCTCCTGTACGTGAATGTTATTACGGCTCTGGAGACGTACCTTTCGGACAAGTTCATCTCGTCTATTAATGCGAACGAGATGTTGTTACGCAAGTTCGTTGAGACCACCCCTGAGTTTAAGAAACAGAGCCTACCCCTGAGCGAAGTTTTCAGCGCTCGTGAGAACATTAGCGACAGCGTTCAGGAGCATCTATTGGAGGTCGTCTGGCACCGTCTGGATAAAGTTCAGCCTATGTTTCGGGATACGCTTGGGATTGTGTTCCCTTCAGATGTGAAACAACTGCATCGAGCGATAATTATTAGGCACGACTGTGTTCATCGTAATGGCAAGACGAAAGACGGCGAAGAACGGGTACTCGATGAAAGTCACGTTAAAGACCTGTTATCCGAAGCGAGCAAACTTGTGACGTGGATTGAATCAGGTGGTAAAGAGTTTGAGTCGCCCTTTCTGGCTGGAACAAGCGATAGCGGTATCTGACTCGACTAGTCTTCCTCTTCCACAGTGCATCGACTGCGAACATGACCGCTTCTCGCGACGGTCGCTCTCTGTTTATTCAACACCCCCTCAGTCGTCTTCCTCGTCCAACCACACCATATCATCCCACTGGTCGGTACAAAAAAGCGGTAACAATCGCCTACTTCTTGTGCAGCCAAGGGGGGTCTTGTGCAGGAGTCTAAACCCCTTGTTTCGATCCCTGAAAAGACTATCCTTCATGGGTCCAAGAATAGACTCTTGGTTCTGTGGAGGTGTCTGCAATGGCCGAAGATAAACAAACTCAGGAAGCTAAAGAATTGTACGCAGCCTTGCTTCAACGTGCTAAAGAACTGCAAAAGCATACGCCCGAAACGCCTGCCAGAAATATTGGAGTTCCGACCACTCCTATCAGAATATCTACGGGCAAACCGGAACCCGCCGAACAACACAAGGTTCCTCTGTACGAATCCCCAGTGTTCTTGGCTTTCTTTCCCGCTGGGCTTGGTATTGTGCTCACAGTGGTGGCAGCCATGAAACACGATATTCGCTGGCTGCTTTGGTTTGCCGCCCCCTGCTTTATCGTATCGGCTTGGGCGTTGCTTAAGAATTGGCTTCGAGGACTGTATCTATTGGGTTCGGTATTAGTTGCCACGTTGCTAATCGTGGGCGGATTGACTTGGACGTACATCTGGTTGCGGCCATCTGAGGAGCGATCCCAAGTCATAGCGCCCCCAACCATTCAACAAGAAGCAAAGCCTGTTGCGCCAATTGTTGAGCCTCAACCACCGCCCAAAAAGGAAAAAAATAGCCCCGCTAGAAAGCCGAAACCGGCCTTGTCTTCGCCTCCAGTCTCTCAAGACTGCGGCGGGGGAACTGCGCGATATCAGTTGGACAGCAAGGGGGATGACTGCGGACCAAATTTTCATTGATACCCACCCGCGCATCGCCATAACTGATAACCAGCAATCTGCCATAACGGAAGCGATGAAGCCGTTTGGCGGTCGTAAGGCAATTATCATAGTGAACGGAACTACGCAGGAAATATCTGATTTTGGCAAGCGCATAAAAGCTGCTCTGGGAGATGCAAAACTACTTCCCGATATTGGGGGAGGGTTTGCAAGCCACGAGGATGGCAGTTCAATGTTGCCGGTGGAAGTTCAGTATGGAGACAATGATGCCGATGCAGGCGAGGCTCTTCTGCGAGCATTAGCCGACAATCATGTGCTGCCGGTAAAACAAATTGGCTTTCATTATTACAAGGGGAAGCCGGGCTCTTTGGTCATTACGATTAGCCCGCCTAACTAGGCTTTCTTCATATCTCTATGCGGATTGGCTAGGCCAGAACACAGGGTCAATCCCAAGTTCGTACATCTCGTGAATAGGTAAAGCCGGAGGCGATTTAAAGTAATTCTCGTCCGTCTACCGCGGTGCGAGACTCTTTACCCCATTCTGCATTAACCACTTGGCAATCGCACTAGAGTCGAACCGCACTGATCCCCCGATATGAAAACATGGGATAGTTCCGCGTTTCGCCCTTCGGAGAATCGTTACCTTTTTCATGCTCACCAAGTCGGCTAGTTCTTGGGCAGTCAACGCTCGATGCATCGCATTGATGTGGCTGGCGAGGGAGAACCGGCGATGTTTACCTGCTTCAAGAATGTCTTTTTCTTCTTTCATTGTGACGCCCCCCACGTCGAATTGACCTTATCCCGCATCCCTGCACCACGGGCAGGTTTCAGGTATCGCAGCGTACTCTCAAGGTCGGAATGCCCAAGCCATGACTGAACGGTACGAAGGTCGATGCCGCTTTGCAGATGCCGGGTCGCAAACGTGGCCCGGAACTTGTGAAGCCAAAAGTTATCCTTATCGAGCTTCGCACGCTCGGCAACGGCTTTGAGGCAGTCCAAGAAATCAAACTTCGGCTTACATCCGGCAGTGGGGAATATTAGAGTGCATGTCTTATCCGCCTTTGCCTTCCGTGTTTTTAGGCTCTGCAGGAGGCTTTCTGGGATGGGAATCTCGCGCTCTTTATACGCCTTCGGCGTCCACCCCCGATCTGGTTTGTGTGTGACACGCACGGTAGCGTGGGCGACATTGAGGTCCGACCAATACGTGTACATCGCCTCTTGCTCGCGCATTCCCGTCTTCAAGAAGAACTCGTACCAAAGTCGCTCCTCGTCATCACAGGCAGCGAACAGCGTGTCGAGTTCGTCATCCTCGTACGTTTCAGGCTCCTCCTCCGTATATCGAGGCCAGTCGTTTTTACCGACCAGCCCACGAATCTTATTGGCCTTCAGGAACGTCATGACGATCTCAAACTTGTTGTAGACGCTCCGGGGGGCCTGATCTTTTTCGTCACGCAGGAATGCTGAAAACTTGAGAAGGTCCTTACGGTCGATGTCGGCGAGGTTGACTTTGTGACAGGATTCCGTGAAGTAGTTCAGCGCGGTCGTATACGCAGACAGCGTCTTTGGCTTCCCAGTGAGTTTTGTTTCTTCGAGAAATTGCTCGACGGCGTATGCCAAAGATGGGCTGTTTCCGTTCTTCTCAACGATCTCGACGCCGTTGTTCTTGGCTTCCAGTTCGGCCCGCTTACGATCTCGGGCTACCAGAGCCCCGGAGACTTCCTTTCCGACTGCGGTTCGAATCTGCTTAGGCCCGTCGTACCATGAGATATAAAACGACCCTTCAGGATGCCGTTCTTCGCGCCCTTTGACGAGGACGACATCGGCGCGAATCTTACCGTTTGAGGTTTCGATAGTCGGGCAGTATTTCGGACCCCCGTCAATCTGGACTCGCTTTAGGATTGCAACCGTTTTGTTCATTTAACCCCCTTGCGGAACCGCAACTGTGCGTACGACTAGGAGCGTCGGACAAATACACGCGGGGGTCACAGACGTGTATTCGCTCCCAACCTTTAACTCTAGTATCACAATACAATGCTTTGTGATTTGTGTCAACGGTAAACTGAAGAAAACACTAAGGGTACCAAAGGACTGGCGGAGAGGGAGGGATTCGAACCCTCGGTACAGGTGTTAGCCCGTACAACGGTTTAGCAATACACAGGAGGGTTCTGAACCGTTCGGAAAATTTTCTACTCTACTCCTCTTTTCAACGGGTTACAAATTGGTCGATTTGATCCCTCCTGCTCGGAAATGACTCGTTTTGATCATGCAACCATTACAATTTCATTACAGTTGTCGCAGCGAGCTCAACTCCCTCCGATCCAAGCCGGTGACCCAACTGAAGCCAACGTTGCAAGAGAAGCAATCGGCAAGATTCGAAATGGATTGCGCGACTGAAACTGCGTGGCAATCGTTGGAGCGTGACACATCAATCCCCACTCTCTCGGCTGTAGCTCGTGAGTGCGGGTGGAGTGGCACCAAAGACTTGCAAGCCACGGCGGCGCGCATGAGTCAGGAAACCGTGGCCGCACAAGACATGCTCATTCGGTTCACTCAATGGCAAGGACGACAGCCGGAATCGGTGGCGGCCGATACGACCTACGGAAACGGTTCCGTCGTCGCTGTTAAATGTGGCACCTCCTGCTAGAGAGCCCTTCTCTAGCGGCGACGTCATAAAGCTCACAGAGCCATCACCCTCAATGAACGTCTGGGGCAATTTCCTGCTGGAGTGATCTTCACGGGCTTTCGCCAGTCCAGTTACGTGGGTTCCGGAGAGTAACGGGATTTTCCAGCACCTCATTTATCGGGAGAGCATATCTTTGTCGGGTACTATATATCGTGGTACGATATATATTGGACGACTGAATTGGGGCGAAGAACTCGCACCGCGCAAGATCATGGAGGCTTTTATCGTTCCTCCGCTTTAGCGATCAAGCGTCGGGCTCCACGGTACTAGAGCCGCAGCAGCAGCAGTTTTGACGCCTACGTTAAGAGAAGAGATTCGGACTTTGGTCCCCTAGAGATGGTAGCTATATGGATTCGGGAAAGGATCAACAACCCCCGGAGCCCAGATATCCGTGGACAGTTGTCTTTATCGCTATTGTGCTTCTGGGGTTGATTTTACTAATCCTTCACTTCGTCGAAGGCTGAAGACTGTGAAGCTCGCTTCGAGGGCATCGTCGCTGAAGAATTGTTCGCGATTGTTCCAAGACTGAATGGTCGGATTGTTTGTGGACTTTATGGTTTCGAAATGTGCCAATCCGAACTGCCGTGCGATTTTCCGCTATTTGCACGAAGGAAAACTTTTCGAGTTTGAAGTGAAAACAATCGAAGGGTCTTCCGCTGAAGGGTCGGGGCCGAAGCAGTACGAGACGTTATCACGAGAGATCGCCTGTTTCTGGCTCTGCGCCTCGTGCGCTTTGACTATGACGCTGGTTCGTGACCCAAGCGCAGACAAAGTAGTCCTTGTGCCTCTCCACAATGGCGTCGAACGGGGGGACAATATGGGCAATGACGCCGCTAACCCGTGGGACAGCACGGGCGGTAGACAGCGAAGAGACGATCTGTGACACATCTCGCAGCGGGCTGCCGCAAGTAGAGGCTAAAGAAGCGACGCAAATGTTGAGTCTTAGGCTAGTACGCCTCATAGAAAGACATTCCGAAGAGTTGGTCTTTGGGTTGACTCAACAGGTTCGAGATTCCGAACGTACTTCTGGACTTCAAGAAGATCCCGCCCGATGAGTTGTGCTTGGCAGCGGTTGACGTATACCGCAACTTGGAAGAGTGGTTACTGCAAAAGAAGGAGGACGTATCGGGAGGCGATTCCGAACGATTGCGGCGCGGAGGGCCTCGTAGGGGATCCGCCTGTGTCAGGTGGCATGGGTCTTAGTAATCAGCCACAATCATTTGTGCCGTTTCCTGCAACAAGTGTCGTTTGTCGACAACATCTTTGAACTCTTTGGAGAGCTGGAGGTCCAGCAGATGCTCAATCAGTTCGTCGATCGGGCCATATATTACTCGATACTGGGCTACGAGAAGGGAGTCAGGCACGACGATGTGGATCGCGCAGAGCAAGAAGGGAGTTTCATTGCCGTTGCATCTTGGTCGGTATGACTTCGTATGAAACTGGAAGGAGAAGCATGTGGGGCCAAAGCCGCTCGTTTCCTAACCAACTTGTCCAAAGATCTGTTGCGAAAGAAGCAATGCACCGCCTTACAGCTCGCCCGATCGTAATGATTCAAGGTCTTCATGGGGTTGTTGGAGGAAGCTCAAGATCGCCTGAACCACTGTTTCGTCTCCCGAGTCAGTGTTAATCATGGCGTGGTATATCGAACGGTCGGGCCACTCGGCGTGAAAGTATCGCTTGATGAACGCAGCACGCTCACCGTCAATCGTATTCACTAGCATTTCTGCATCGCCTTCGGTATGACTTTGTGAAACTAGGCGCCGCATTTTTTCCTCTCTAGAGGCGTATAAAAAGAAACGCAGAGTGTCAGCGCGGGCGCGAAGGAAGTGCTGCGATCCTCTTCCCACAATTACGCACTTTCCCGAAGCCGCAGCTTGTTCGACCACGCGCAGAGAGATCCGAACAATGGCGTCGGCGTCTAGCGCATCCACGGGCACGCTAGTACTGCTGCCCTCATAGCTTCCTTGCGCGAAGGACTTGAGCAGACGATAGTAGAGCGGGTCTCGGCGCTCTTCACGCTTCTCAATTGCGGACTGCTCACAGTGCGCGAGGCGGGCGATCTCTCGCGTGAGCAATTGGTCCCAAAGCTTCCACCCCAGTCGGGCAGCGAGCTTTTCGGCAATCCGTGCCGCTCCCGAGCCATATTCCCGTTCAACGGTAATGATTCGGATCATGATCTTTCTACAAATGCTTAGATGCGGTGGGTAACGAAGTCGAAGCGTCAAGATTTGCTTATAACGCCTTACCAGCCTTCGATTGCTTGGGGAACGACACAGCTTGACAAGATGCAGGATGTTGTCGGTACCGGCAGAGCTGCCAAGAAGTTCGACAGTAAGCCTACAAAGGGGCGACCCGGTGGTCACTCTCCTGCAACTTGAAAACGGATCGCAGTAGGATGTATATTGGATCGTAGTGCGATCTACTTGTCATGTGCCCTGATTCCATTCCCTTCAAAAGTCCGAACACCATGAAGCCGTTTGTTGATAAGGAGACCATTCAGGACCTTGCCTCGTTTCGCTATACCCTGCGCCGGTTTCTCCGCTTTAGTGAGAATGCAGCGCGAGACTGCGGCGTGACTCCACAGCAGCATCAATTGATGCTCGGGGTCGCCGGATTTACGGAGTGCGGTACCGCTACGATTTCGGAACTGGCTGAATTTCTGCAAGAAAGGAACAACTCGGTTGTAGGGCTGGTAGAACGCGCGATGCAGAGCGGACTCGTACGCAGGAGAAACGCAACCTCTGACCGGCGGTTGGTAATGGTTTCCCTGACGCCGCGCGGCAAGAAGATACTGTCCAAGCTCACCCTGCTTCACAAGGAAGAGATAAAGCGTGTGCGGGCAGGACCCCTGATCCGGACGTTTCAGCAGCAGCGATCATATAGCGAGCGCGAATCATGAGCAATGACGCCACAAAACCAAGACGGAGACCGAACTGGCTTTTGCGGCATCCCGCTCTTCGTAAGTATCTGCCGCTGGTCCATGAGGATCTCACGGCGGTCTATGCGCGCGATCTCCGTAAGTGGCTTATCATCGCACCGTTAATCGGCTTGACGACCGGCCTGGTGATCACGGGTATCGTCGTCATTATTTTGGGGAAATTGTGGCCCCTAGTGCTCGGCTACTATCTTCACCACCACTGGGCCATTGTGCCAGGAGTAGGGCTGGGATTCCTGATCACTGGGCTTATTATGCAGTTTCTGACGCCCGACCCCGACGAACATTCCACAGAAGAGATTGTTCGCTCCTACCACTATCATCAAGGTGATGTCGATATGCGGCCGTTTTTTGCGAAACTTCTCGCGGCGGTCACCACCGTGGGATTCGGAGGCAGTGCCGCTCTCGAAGGGCCCAGCATCTATGGCGGGGGCGCTATTGGCTCATGGTTGTGGGCCAAGCTCCGACGTTTCAATCTGGAGCCGCGCGATCGGCGCATCATGCTCATCAGCGGTGCCGCGGCGGGGATGGCCGCCGTGTTTCGCGCGCCGTTGACGGGCTTAGTTTTTGCGCTTGAAATGCCGTACCGGGACGACCTCGCACATGAAGCGCTACTGCCTTCCCTCATTGCCTCTGTGGTCTCCTATGTAACACTTGCTTTTTTCCTTGGGGCCACCCCGATTTTTGACTTTGCCAGCCCCGTGTCGTTTACCGGGAGGGATCTTATCTGGTGCGCGCTGCTTGGACTGGCGATAGGTCTCATCGCGATGACGTTTGCCATTACCTTCCGCCGCGCCCGCGCCTTTGCAGTGAAACGGATGTGGCCGCACTGGATGAAACTTCTGGTGGGGGGTGTACTGACTGGTGGTTGCGGGCTGCTCTTTGTTGAGGTATTCAAGGGATCGCTGGTACCTCTCGGCCCGAACTACGAGGCCGTGGGGCAGATTCTAAGCGCGGAACATTCCGCATTGGAACTCATCGCTTTTGGCGTGCTCAAGTTGGGAGCAACCATATTCTCTCTTGCCTCGGGCGGAGTAAGCGCCATGTTCGTGCCGCTGTTCCTTACCGGAGGAGCTTTTGGAACCGCTTTTGGCCAGCTTGTAGTTCACAGTCCCTCGTTCGAACTGTACGCAGCAGTGGGCATGGCCTCGTTCATCGCCGCTGGCTATAAGACTCCGCTTGCCGCCGTGGTTTTCGTGGCAGAAGCCACCGGCGGTCACGCTTTTATCATACCGGCGCTGATCGGATCCGCCGTCGCGTATGCGGTTTCCGGCGACGCTTCCGTTTCAGGAGACCAGCGCTTGCACGAAGGTGTCCGCGTGCGTGAACTCAAGGCCATCAGAGTCAGTGAAATCATGCAACGGCAGGTCGTTTCTGTACAGGCTACTCTGAGTTTGCGCGAATTCGCCAACACCATCTCACCCCATTATCGTCACACCAGCTTTCCAGTAATGGAGGGTTATGCTGTCGTCGGAATAGTTCCGTCATGGTCGCTAACACGAATCGGTGCGGAAAGATGGACCAACACCACCGTGTCGGACGTCACCGACCGCGGAATCATCCGAATACCTCCTGATTGTGACGTCATGGAAGCACTGCGCTTGCTGCTGAGCGAGCGAACGCGACCCATGCTTCTGGTTACGTCGGCGAGCAACACATTGGAAGGCATCATCACCAAGACAGATATCCTCGAAGCTTTAAAGACCCGTGGCGAGGATGAATTGAACTCTGCGAATGAAACGATCTGATTGCACTGCCGGATATTCGTCAAGTTGCAACCCCAGCACGCGGAAAGGCCGACCGGTCTCTGGCCTTCTCCGGGTCAATGCTTTCGCTAACCAGTGTAATTCCGATTGAAGATGCTGTGGGAGGTGTCTGATGGCTGAATCTCCACTTTCGGAAACCGAGGCCAGACAAACGAAGCTGCCCAAAAAGAGCAACTTCGGAATTGCCCTGGAGCCTGAAGTCATTAAGATCTCCGTTTATGCCTTGCTGATTGGCCTGATTGGCGGCCTTGTTGCCGAAGGCCTGCTCGAACTCATTTATTTCTTTACGAATTTGTGCTTCTACGGGAAACTCTCGTTCGCCATTACCAGCCCTGAGCATAATCATCTCGGTCTGTGGGTGATAGCGGTCCCCACGGTGGGGGGATTGATCGTGGGGCTCATGGTCCACTACTGGGAGCCTACGCTCAAAGGCCACGGCATCCCGGAGGCGATGGAGGCGGTGTTATTCAGCCACAGCAGGATGAGGCTGCGGGTGGCGTTTTTGAAGCCCCTCGCGACCGCTCTCGCTATTGGAACCGGTGGACCATTTGGGGCCGAAGGCCCCATCATTCAGACGGGCGCAGCGGTAGGGTCGCTTTTTGGCCAGGCCGTTGGTCTCACTCCTTACTACCGGCGAGTTTTGCTCGCCTCGGGGGCTGCGGCTGGAATGGCTGCGACATTTACGGCCCCGCTGGCCGGGATTCTGGTGGCGGTCGAACTGCTGCTATTTGAGCTTCGGGCCCGCTCGTTCATTCCTGTGTCTCTGGCTGCCGCGGTCGCTACCGGAGTTCGTATCCACTTTGTGGGGTGGGCGCCGCTATTCCCCATGCCAACCTACAAGCTGACCGGCATGAATGAGCTGTGGCTATTTGGCATGATGGGCATTCTGATGGGTATTGTCGGCATCGCGATGATCCGAGCGCTTTTCTGGATCGAAGATTTCTTCGATCATCTTCCGTTCAAGCGCGCGCTCATATGGTCGCCCGCTATCGGCGCTGCCATTTTGGGCGTTATTGGATACTTCTACCCGCAAGTGTTCGGCACTGGTTACGACACGATTCGTGACATGTTGAATGATCGGTTGACGCCAGCAAACCTGCTGGGCGTATCCATAGCCAAATTCTGGGCGCTCGTGATTTCTCTTGGCTCAGGAACGACTGGTGGCGTCTTTGCTCCTTCGCTGATCGTGGGAGGCGGTATTGGAGGGGCCTATGCCATCGGCTGCCAGCATTTCTTTCCCCATCTGGTCAGCGACCCGGCGTTCTATGCATTGGCGGCAATGGCAGGGGTGTTTGGAGGGATTGCGCGCGCTCCATTCACTAGCATCGTGTTCCTCTTCGAGCTCAGCCACAATCCAAACTCGCTACTTCCGTTGATCGTCTGCGTCATGATAGCCGACGGATTCGTGCGTCTATTCAGCCGGGATTCGATCATGACCGGAAAGCTTGTAAAACGAGGTCTGATTGTCCTTCAGGATTATTCCGTGCCTGTGTTGATGCGGGCGCGGATTGACGAAGTCATGCGTAAGCAATTCTCTACCATTGAGGCCGATGTGGAACTGCGCACGATTCTGGCGAAGTTCGCGCCCGAAAACATCGAATTGCTGCCGGTCGTTGAAAAAGATGGAACGCTTTTAGGCATCGTCGAGCCCCATGACCTATTAAAGGTCGACACGCAAGACCACCATTTCACTATGCGAGAGTTGGCCCGGCAGGACTACGTTCGCTCCTACCCGGGCGAACTGGTCGACCTTGTGAACCGGGAAATGCTTCTGAAAAATGTCGAAAACGTAGTCGTGGTCGAATCCCACGAAAGCTCAAAACCTGTAGGTATCGTTCGCGCCAACGACATTCTGCAATTACGCCGTTGGCTAATGGAGGAAGAGAGTCACGAACGGATGGTCGTAACGACGCCGACGGTGATCCCCCCTCCGTGAGGGCTCCCGGAAAAAAACTCATGTAAAGAGATTAGCGGGGCAAATTTTTTCGGTCCATCCCTCGTTCACCCGCACCGGGCCGGCGCGAAATATCGAACGACGCGATTCTTGGGCTGACAGCCTGTGGATTCAAGGACAAAGTCAGCATGCCGGCACGAGCTTCATCCTGGTCGGCAACAATCTTCAAACCGAACCACCCAAGCTGAGATGCGATCTCGTTGACGCGCTCCTCTGATTTTGCCTCGACGACCAGCGAATCCGGACCCCGCATCATAATTCCGATTCCAGCCTCCCGGCTCAATGATCACTACTAGGACCCGAACTCGTGCTCGGCGGGTTGGATGTCATTGGCGGTCATCAAGCCCCGGAGGTAAACGATTGGCGCGATGCCGAGCCTGGAAGAATCGTGCATGAAATCCATACCGATCCGCTGTCTGCTCTGAATTTTCGTCCCAAAAGCCTCTACTTCGGATCAGTTTCCAGTTCCTTCCTTTATCCGATTATCGTCTCGGAGCTGTGGCATTGGACGGGGGACCTTGATCTGGTGCGTCGCTTTGTTGGAACAGCATCGCGAGCTCTCCAGTGGGCCGACAAGTACAGTCTCGACCAAACCGGTTTTTACCGTTATCAAACCCACTCGAACCAGAGAATGAAAAATCAAGGCTGGAAAGATTCCGAAGACGCCATTGTTTATCCCGATGGGTCGCAGGTCCCGGTTCCAATCGGTACCTGCGAAATGCAAGCTTTCGTCTATGCCGCCAAGCTTCAGTTGTCGGAACTACTTTGGTGGCTCGGGGAGGTCGCCGAGGCGGAGCATCTTTTCGCCCAGGCGAAGGCTCTGAAGGAACGGTTCAACCGGCGCTTTTGGATGGAGGATGAAGGCTACTTCGCGATGGGGATCGACAAGGATGGCGAACTGATCCGATCTGTTGCATCTGACGCGGGTCATTGTTTGGTAGCCGGAATCGTTGAGGAAAGTCGCGTGACCCAGGTTGCGAATCGGATGCTGCGGAGTGACTTGTTTTCTGGTTGGGGAATACGCACGCTTTCGGCCCAGCATCCCGCATACAATCCATTTTCGTACCATCGGGGGGTCATTTTGGCCCGTCGAGAATGGTAGTTTCGTATTGGGTTTCGCTCGTTATGGATTGCACGCCGAAATGCACACCCTAGCCAGGGCTCTATTCGAGGCAGCGAAATTGTTTCCCCACGATCGGCTTCTGGAAACATTCGGCGGTCAGCAGCGCAGTGACGAGACCCCCATCCCAGAGCTGTACATCAGGGCTAATTGGCCGCAAGCTTGGTCGGCCTCGGCGGTTTTTACGATTCTTCAGGCAATGCTTAGTTTGTATCCCTATGCCCCAGCCAATGTTCTGCTCGTTGATCCTCATCTTCCGGAATGGTTGCCGCAGATTACGATTTGCAATCTCCGCATAGGCAAAGCCGCGGTAACGCTGGAATTCCGCAGGAAGGAAGATGGCACAACCGATTACAGAGTGATGGACCTGAAAGGAAAACTGCACGTGCTCAGGCAACCCAGCCCGTGGTCACTCACAGCCGGATGGGCGGAACGCGTCAAAGACGCGATCCTCAGCTTGCTCCCACATCACCGAGGGACTGACTTAACCACATCACGCCCAAGTTCTGAGGCTGAGCGAGGTACAAAATCCACGACCTCATATCACTGAACTTACGGATCGAATGGACGCATAGTTATCCTTCACCGGCGTTCCTAATTTCAGGCATTTTGTTCTTACCGCAAGTGATCCTCTCGTTGTCACCAGAAGGCTTGGTGCTGTCAATGAATCGCTCCTCGAGAGTGCGAATGGAAGCATGGCAACAGCGGCCCCTCGGCGGGGAAAAAAGTGTTCAATGAAGCAAGTGAAGAGTCGCTTGGACTCCGACCGGCCTTCTCATTGAAGACGATTTCACTCATACCGCAGTGCGGGCCGCGCATAAAAGGGTTTGATAGCCGATGCCATCCTCATCGGTATGGGCCTGATCCCGAATCTCTCAATCACAGGCTCGAAGGAAGGGCTGGGCGTCAGGTTCTCGGATTTTCTCAAGGTTGGAGTAGTTGCGGTGCGCTCGCACGCTTGACATCCCGCGGCGGAGCGATCTTGATTCGAATGTTCTTTCGGGCTGCCCAGCAGGTGTGCCTGCAGAGTTCAGCCGACTTTTGATACCAGTTTCCGAATTTCGGTGTGTTTAAGACGAAAATGACGTATTGGTTCTCCAATCGCAGTGATGAGAAGCACTCCGGCAATGATAGCGATAGCGCCTTGACGGGTTTGCATTGCTCCCAGCGAGACCAAGAGAGTGGTTGCCAATGCGGCGGGCTGTCCGGCTCTTAAGATC
This sequence comes from uncultured Acidobacteriaceae bacterium, assembly GCA_963817305.1. Classification (GTDB taxonomy): domain Bacteria; phylum Acidobacteriota; class Terriglobia; order Terriglobales; family Acidobacteriaceae; genus Sulfotelmatobacter. Next base: position 1,245,852 of record CAWFOD010000004.1, read on the forward strand.
AAAGTGAGGAGCGTTGTAAGGGCGGCTGCTAGGGTCGTCGCCCACATCCGTTGAGGAGATACGATGCCCGAGGAGAGCACATTGGGCGCTGTCCACGCGTTCAGCAGGTAAATTGCAAGAAACCCGGCACCCAAACCGACAAAGTGTCCGACGACTATGTTGTAGCTTCTCGCACTGCGCAACTGGGGTTGTTCAACCAGTTCGTACGCTGTCGGACCCAGACTCGCAAAGATTAGCGGCTGTTTAGTCGCCCATCCGATTGCGGCCAGGAGGAGCACCAGGCCGCCCTCCCCTAAAGTAGCCCAAAACAAATCGGCGCGCTGATTCAAGACCGTACCTCCAGGCAAAAAAGATAACGTATTTCTCTTGAAGGCCGATTGTAACCCCGGTTCTTGTTAACACCGGCCTACAGATGCCGGTGGTCTCATAGTCAAATTCCGGCTGCTCCGTAAGTTCGAAATTTCGTAACAAAACGTTTTTGTTTTGAAAAGCAAGAAAACCGTGGATCCTGCCCCTTCATCATAATTGTGGGCCCCACCAAAGCCTGCTGCTGAAAGATCAAGGACGGTGCATTCAAGTGCCCGAGAAAAATTTGACGCGGCCGTTGAACATCATCCCACGATAATACTGGGGGATAGCTGGTCGGCAAGATGTGGCTTCTCGCCAAGCGCACTGCTGTTGTTCTGAGTACAATCCTCCTTTTCGCGTCGGTAATTGCATTTGTCTATGGCAGTCGGCGCATCCTTATTACATTTTTGTTCGCAATATTCTTTGCCTATTTGCTGGAGCCATGGGTATTGCGCGTGCAACTCTTGAGGACGTTATCGAGAGGCTCCCGGGGCATCGCGATTCTTGAAGTCTATGTCATTGTTGGAGCTATTCTGGTGCTGCTTGCTCTACTCGTAAGCCCCCGAGTCGCGGTTGAAGTTCGCCGGCTAGGAGAAGCATTGCCGGGATTACTTGAGAACCTAAACTCCGGAAGGATCGCGCGGCAACTTGGGGTGAGACAGGACGGACGCGCCTTTGCTGACCAGATCCTTGAGATGGTTGAACGGAAACCGTCCCGACGGCGCGTGGAATACTCGAAGATCTGGATCAAATGCTCGCGCAGTATGTCCGGGCGCAAATCGCACTTGCAGGCCTGGCGCTGCTTGTCTACACGCTGGTTTTTTGGCTGATGCAACTGCCGTATTCATTTGCCCTAAGTTCCGTGCGGGCTTATGGAGTTTATCCCGGTCGTCGGACCTTTGTGCGCCGCGATTCTCATCTTGGGTGTTGGTTTCTTGGCAAGCTATCCACATCTATTTATGGTGGCTACATTCTTGGCCGTGTGGCGAGTCCTGCAGGACTACGTCTGTTCACCTCGCATCATGGGAAACAAACTCAAGATGCATCCTCTGGCTGCTGTTTTCGCAGCGTTGGTGGGAGCCGAATTGGGGGGAATGATTGGCGTATATCTGTCAGTTCCAGTCGCCGCGAGTTTACGGATCATGTGGAGAAGATGGCAGCGGTATTCGTAAATGCGGGAAGACGACCGCCCCCCAGGGGCAGGAGCGTGCTGAACTGCATGGCCGCGAACAGGTTGTTCCATCTGACGGTAGGTCTTCCCCTAAACCTTTTCTTTGGCTGAATTAAAGCGTCAACCCGATTCTTCCCGCTCAATCTATCGTCTTACGATAGTAGTGGAGGTGACCCGAGGCCAGAAGTTCACAGTGGTCGGAGAACAGAACACCGGAGGCTCCTGACCAAAAGTGCGCTGGTTGCGAGGGTGGATAGGAGTAACGAACGATGGTGACCCAACGCAACATTCGATCTTCCGCGGATGCGATTCCTGTAGACAGTGTGGTGGAAGGAAGTATTCAGTTTCTTGAACATCTCTTTCTTAATTATCCACGCCACGATTTTCGGGTGCGCTTTTGGGATGGAACTGTTTGGGGCGGCAATAAATTCCGATACACTCTGGTCCTTAAACATCCCGGAGCGCTGCAACGCATGTTTACAGCTCCAAACGAATTGACACTTGGGGAAGCGTACATTCTTGGCGATTTCGATATTGAAGGAGATATTGAGGCCTCTTTTGACCTAGCTGACTTCCTCTTATCGCAAAAGCAGTCGATCCCCAACCGTCTCTATCTGTCTGTCCTTTTGGGCAAGTTGCCCACAATAGTACGACCGAGAGTCGTGGCACGCCCAGTTCGCCTGCAAGGAGCAGCTCATACGCGCCGCCGGGATCGCGACGCGATCAGCTACCACTATGATCTTCCTGCCGACTTTTACTCCCTCTTTCTTGATCGGCAGATGCTTTATTCTTGCGCTTACTTTCATACGAATGAAGATGGATTGGAACAAGCACAGGAGCAGAAGCTGGATTACATCTGCAGAAAGTTACGACTTCATCGCGACGAGCGCCTGCTTGATATCGGTTGCGGATGGGGCGCAGTGGTAATCCATGCGGCGACTCATTACGGGGTGCGTGCGCAGGGCGTTACGCTCAGTGCACGACAGGCCGAGATAGCACGAAAGCGGATTCATAATTTAGGCCTTGCGGAGCGATGCCAGGTGGATGTGCTCGACTATCGCGATCTTGAAGGCGATGCACAGTTTGACAAAATCGTCAGTGTCGGGATGTTTGAGCACGTCGGGATGGAACACCTGACTGAATATTTTTCGCGAGTCTGGCGCTTGCTGCGCCCAAGCGGAGCATTCTTGAACTCGGGAATTGCAGCCTCGGTTGACTATCGAAGGCAGGGTCCTTCGTTTATCGATCGCTATGTCTTCCCGGATGGCGAACTGGTGCCGCTTACCACCAGCCTCGGTTCGGCAGAGAGCAGCGGTTTTGAAGTTAAAGATGTCGAAAGCCTGCGCGAGCACTACGCGTTGACCCTGCAGCACTGGGTGCGCCGTCTAGAAGCACATGCTGGCGAGGCGCGACGGCTTACGGATGACACAACGTATCGTACGTGGCGCCTTTATATGGCCGCATCGGCACACCGTTTTCGATCAGCGAACATGAACCTGTATCAGATCCTGCTAGCCAAACCTCTAAAGGGAAGGAGCGATATGCCGATAACCCGGGCCGACTGGTACTGCGACCAAAGTCGCTTGCAGGTGGTTGCCAGCCAAGCTCGTTCGATGGCAGCCTGATGCTTCGCTCGCATGTCCAATTATCTCAGGCTAACTACACGAAATGCATAAATGACACGTTTAATAGCAACGATCCGTCTGTGCAAGCGCTGGTCGGCCAGATGAAACAGCAACAGACTACGCTTGCAGCGCAAGTCGCGCACATCGGGGAGATTGCAGGAGTGATCACGGCGATCACGACCGCAGTGCAGACGGGAGCGGCTTTGGCCGCTAAAATTTAACCTTTGCCAGGGCCATTGTCTCTGCGTGTTGAAACCCAAGGATGTAGCCAACTGCGGAAGGAACGAGCTCGAACTAAAACGGCCTTCAGGAGATCACCGTTTTTCACGGCCCACAAGGTTGTGCAAGCAATGGGAAGTCGGCGGAATTAGCAAACTACACCTTTCTAACGCCTGGAATCAGGTTGTACACAACCAGTGTTTATGCGGGTTGCGAAGGAGCAAAGTTTGAGAGGTTTTCTAACAGTACCTTCCGACCCGTCGAATCCCAGTATCTCCCACCCGACTTGCAGACGAATGCCAACATTTGTGTCGTTAGGTCCCTGGGTGATCTTACAGGTGTCAGAAAAGAAGGGTTAAATGTCTGACGGGGTTATACGCATTGAGGGGAAAACGCTACACGTAACCGTGTGGTAAATGCCGTGTGGAATCGGCTGATGGATTAGGTTTGAGGGCAAGATGGTACACCCCACCCCATCGGGGTATGCGGACAGGGCAGCGAGGGAGTGCGGATACAGGGGGAACGTGCGAACGCGTGAAGCGCTAAGGTGCGGTCCCGCGCGCTGCGGTGCATCCAAACGCATAACACTGCCACCGCGCGGCGGTGCGAGTTCTACGCTTGAGACCTAACGATAGCGAAAACTTGTTTACTTCTTCTTCTTCCTTTTAATCACTTTTTTTGCCATAGTCATCTATTTCTCCAACTGACCAAATAGGAAACTTCATTCGTTCACCAGTGGTTGCCTTTTAATTCCTTGTCTTCGTTTGGCGACATGCCGAGCGCCCCCCCGTTACCACTTGGGTCAATGGCGAATCCAAAGTCGAGCAGCTGTCACCTGAGAAGCGGCCAGAGGATCAACGCAGCAACACCTGCATAACAGAAAACTGCAATTCCCACAAGATACACCGCGCAGTCGGAATGACGTACTTTCTTAGCGAACTCGGCGTCATTTGCGGGAATTGCATCTGTCAAGATGGTTAGGATTTCTTTTGATAGTTGGTCGTGTGAAACGTGTGGCTTTGCCAGGTCGTCCGCGACGCTGAAGGAAGAAAAAGCCGTTGGACGTAGGGCCAATAAGCCAAAGACTGTGGCTAAAGAGACGGAAGTCGATCCTCCCATAAACAGAAATGCCAGGAAATGCGGATGCGGGCTAAGGTGCATTTTGTCAGGAGGGAGGGCGAAGAGCGCAGCAACCATTTGCGCCAACGAAACTATTGCAAAGCCCAGAACGACTCCTGTCTTGGTGTCCAGACCGTTACGATCTTCATTCTGAGCATCGACCTCGCGCAGTGCGTGTTGCAACAGGAAGTTGACAGCGTCAGGGGATGATTGTTCGGCTTGCATGGGCGTACTCGACATGGTTCGATTCTCCCTTCGAAATTAGCCGCTCATAAGAATCTGAGCCCGCCGAGGCCTTTTGGCAAGAAGAGTCTAGTTGAGCAACGATTTCGTGCGCACGATAAGCGCGGTATCCATTTTCCAGACAACTTGTCGAGGTGGATAAATTGGGATCGGGTATGATTCTCCTCGACGGTGTCGATACCCAATTCATCCAGATGCAAAAACTGTCTAGAATTGATTTCCAGGAAGTGAAGGCTACGTTTCTTCGTGACAACGTCGATACTCCGGAACGGAATGATTGGCCCCTGGGCGCACTAGGAGTCGCAAATACTCAATTTGGTGAGTGGACGAAAGTGATTCTGTCGCCTGAGGATCTGGGAAGGATAATGCTTCCGCACCACCATCACGGCGTCACCCTTGTTTCTCCCAGTGGAGCATCCGTTTCAGAGACTTTGAAGAGAATAGACCGACTTGACCCTTTCGGTGAATGCTATCGACGCATCCAGCAATTCTCTGGTCCTCAAACCTCTGCAATTTTCCTAAGTGTCGCTCCTATAAACGATCCACGTTATGGTGATTACAAAGGATTGATTGATTTGAGGCACCCAGGTTTGACGCATTTAGATGGATTGCACCGGCTGATCGCATGGGCGCTCGAAAATAAACGAACAGTTCCAGCTTACGTGGCAGGACTATAGAAAGTTTCAAGGCCTCGTCACAGCTGCGGTAGGTCCATCGAATAGGCACACACGTTCACATTTCACGGATAGATGATGAGCATGATAAAGGGTGAAAAACCGCAGAGAGGCAAGGCGTTGACCCTAACAAGTTCACGCTCATAACCTCGTCTTCATCCGAGCGCAATCATTGGATGCAGTCGAAGTGCGTTAATATTCACGATTCCCGATCACCCGTTTACGGACTCACCAATGCCTACGACGGTCACAGGGCGATGCCAAAGAATTTCTTCATGCTTTTGGATGCCTATCAAAATCACCCTGAAGCCAAGAGTTTAGGGCCTAAAGGGGAACCGTGCGAGTTCGATACCCGGGGCTTGTTGCAACGGGTGCACATCGTTGCAAGCTGGCCGCCTGTTTATATCGGGAAAGAATCCGACAAACATTGGGAAGAAGGCGAAGATTTAAGCATATTGGATTTCAAAGCCATTGAGTATCGGCGTCGCAGGAATGCTGTCGCAGATGACCAACAACTAGCGCGGATCGCGAAAGTTCCCAAGCGGGAATTCATGCGCCGGGGAATCAACCAGCACACGTTAGAAAAAATCCATAAAAAAGAAGCTGTGCGAGCGTCCAAATTGGCGAAATGCTTGAAAGTGCTTGAGCAACATGAATCGGAGCACGATAAACGCCACCCCCCCCTACAGATCTTCAAGAAATAATATTTGCTGCGATTGAATTAAACGTAATGACCATGCATGGAACTGCTCGACGCAAATTAATGATAGGTATACTATTCACCGGGTGCGCGCGTGTCACCTTGCACCTGAAGGCTAATAGCTCATGATTAACAAGTGGAAACTCTTTAATTTTAAGTCGGTGCGGCGTGCGGAATTGTCTCTCTCTCCTCTTACGCTTTTTGCTGGCGCGAACAGTAGTGGTAAAAGCACTTTTTTGCAATCAATACTCCTAGTTAGCCAGACCATTGCCAGCAGGGTTGGTAGTCAAACCGTTGTTTTGAACGGCCATCTTGCTAAGCTAGGGCAGTTCGATGATCTATGTACCGCCGGGTCAGGGCTGGAAACAATCAGAATAGCCTGGGATCTTTCAGTTCCCAGTGACCACGCTGTAGAAGCTCCATATTTGCGCCGGGTTGCATCTCTGGACATCGTCTCGTGCGACATTACTTTCGGAGTTCCATCAACCAGTACGTCACAGGCTCTTCAGCTGAATCCCAAGTTATTTGAATCGTCGTTTTCAACTACCGCCACTTCATTAGCAGGAGAACAGTCTCAAGCTGTCCATTCCGTCCGGCTCACCTCAAAACGCGATTCGGGCGAACCTGAAAGTTCTACTGAAAGACCACGACCGTATACCTTTGATCTCGACATCCGGTTCGATGAGAATAGCCTAGAGGAGCTTCGTGACGAACTGAGCGCGCCGGTACCAGTGGGTTGTAGTCTCCAGCACTTTCTTCCTCAGTGGCTAATCGTGAAATTTGACGAGCAAACAGAAATCATCAAAGCCCTAACTAGGCCTTTGCTCGACCCGCTCCGCTCGCGTGCGGTAGTTCGTCACCTGACAACCGAAGAAATTAGAATACCGGCGCCACTTTTAGAGTTTCTGAACCAGAGGCAAGGTGAGCTAACAAGACTCCCACTAGCTTCGGGCAACCCTGACGGATCTTTGTCGCTTGCTGAAGTCTTACAGTGGCTCCGGGGAGCGCGCATACGACAGCGATCCAAGATTCCCGAACTCGCGAAAGCGCTTTCGACTCTCGCTGCGGAGGTCATACCCAAAAAGGATGGTTTAACAACCATCGAGATGCCTCCAGTATTTCGCGAGGCCTTCGAATACCTTTTGTTCTTTTTCTCCAGAAGTGTTCGCTACTTAGGACCTCTTCGCGAAGAGCCCCGAGCGATGTACCCCTTGCAGGATACAGCTGATCCGCAGGACATCGGATTGCACGGCGAACACACAGCAGCGGTATTTCATAACTACCGGCATTTGGAAATATTGTACATACCTTCCAATGTATTTGAGGACGCGGCCGTCAATTCTGCTCCGCAAAAAGAGACGCTTGAGAATGCTGTATTCGACTGGCTCAGGTACTTAGACGTCGCTACAAGAGTGGAAACTCGCGACGAAGGAAAGTTTGGCCATGCCCTCGCCGTATATCTGAGCGATAAAGTGAGCCACGACCTAAGTCATGTCGGCGTTGGCGTAAGTCAGATTCTGCCAATTGTGGTGATGTGCCTTTTAGCAAGTCGTGATACAACCTTGATCTTAGAGCAGCCTGAGCTGCACTTGAACCCAAAAGTACAAACTAGACTTGGCGATTTCTTCTTGTCGATGGCGCTTTTGGGCAAGCAGTGCATGATCGAGACTCATAGTGAATACCTCATAAACAGACTACGTTATAGGGCGGCTTCAGCGCCGACTGACTCATTGTCGAAGCTTATGCGGTTGTATTTTGTTGAGAAGCAAGAGGGCGTCACAGTCTATCGCGACGTGGTCATTAATGAGTTTGGATCAATAGTCGATTGGCCTGTTGGATTTTTTGATCAGTCGCAGCGCGAGGTAGAGGATATCTTGCTAGCGGCTACCAGAAAGGCCAAGCTGGAGACATCTAAATCATAATGGCAACTGTCGTCCTCGATCCAGGCTTGCTAGCTTACGTTCAATCGATGTCCAGAGCAGACTTGCTGGCAAAAGTGGAGCAGCTTGTCATCTGGAGCAAGGTTACCGCCACCCGACCTTGGGTTCGAGTAACGTTGGTTCCATCTACACGCGAGAGCCTGGAGATGCATGAGTTCATTCCCGCTCACGACTCTGCCAAGCGCCTCTTGGAGACCACCGGGTTGCGGAATGTGTATTCGCCAGAGGATCTGATTAGGCCAGTATACGATCTGCTTGAGAAGGCAGCCGCAGCTGCGTACTGCTGTGTAGCTGATGAGCTTCATAGCGGCTTCAAATCCGATCCACCGCAGCCTTGGCACGGAGATCATCCACGTATCGAAGCGCTGTCACAGCGAGCCTTACTAATGTCGGCTCTAGAAAATCGTGTTCACGACCACAAGAAATTCACTTTCTTCGCGTCTGTCATCAAATCCGACAATATCAAATTCTCGGCGTTGCTGGAGTTGGTAGACCCTGACACAATGCCAGGCCTCGGCACGGAAGACATGCCCATGAACATTGAGGATAGGTTCCAGCATGTCACGTCAATTGAAGATGTCTGCTCGACTACTGATCCGAGTGAAATATGGAAAAATGCCTTATCATCTCGGGAGATCAAGTTGGCTATTCAGCTTGCATGTCGAAGGAGGATGATAGCCGACGGCACGTACTCCACACTAGACAAGATTCCCTTGTTCTTCGTCGGGGGAGACTTCTTCAGTTCGCTGAAGGCTTGGCAAGCCGACGAGGATCACCGCTTCGCAAGTCAGACGCTGGAATCTTGCGCCGCAGCCGTGCTCAATCTTGCAACGATCGAGATCAAGCCGTTTTTTAATAGAGCTAAGAGAGCCGCAGATTCGGCCGATCCTCTTCGCGCTCATATCTCCAAGGCCGGGGTGGGGCTGAGATTGATGATGTGGCGACGGCCTGGAATCCAACGGTGTATTGAGTTCGCAAACGTTGGGGGAAAGAACGAGGAGGAAATATTTTATTCCGATCCTTCCTTAGCGGTTTAGCGTTACTTTCTTCTGGGTTCACCAGCCGTTATTAGCCACCCCGGCCCCAGTTCCCGCCCTAGCACATACCCCGATGGGGTGGGGTGTACCATCTTGCCCTCAAACCTAATCCATCAGCCGATTCCACACGGCATTTACCACACGGTTACGTGTAGCGTTTTCCCCTCAATGCGTATAACCCCGTTAAATGTTTGACGGGGTGGTATAAGGAGACGGCAAAATGCCCCTCCCCCTTGCACAGCAATTCTGTGGTGCCTTCGCAAAGATTGCCGAAGAGATTTGTCGCTAGGCAACGACAAATTCTTGCATATTGACTTTAATCAGTTATCCGAGGAATATTGTTCGGCCCGAACGAGCCTTTGCCGCTAGGAGAAGCATTTGCAAAGCCATCAGAAGACGCGTATGCCTCTATATCTCACCCGGTTTGTTGATTGCCGTAATAGAAAAGGGTATCACTCCGAGCCGAGAGTCCGGCGATCGACAATCACTGGCAGATTGTCCTTCGTTCCGATCACCTTGATCCTGATATTTCTTTTTCAACCATTCGGAGTTTCTTCTTCTCGCCCAGCGCTGAAAACATCCATTCCGATTATTTTCGAGACTAATATGGGTCAGGTGCCTTCTCTTTATCGATTCGTCTCACGCCACGGTACAGTGGAAGCGCTCTTTTCCAGTTCGGGCGTAGATCTGCTTCTTCCCAAGACCTATCAGGGGCGGGACCAGCTTGGCTTTCGTCTCATTGGGGCGCAGCCAAAGATTGTTCCTGAACCACGTTATGTTCTTCCCAGTGTGAGCCATTACTTGTTGGGATCGGATCCCTCGCGCTGGATCCACAATGTTCCCAATCACTCGCAGGTCATCTATCGCGAAATTTACTCAGGAGTTGATCTGATTTTCCACGGATCCGGCGACAGCCTGGAGCAGGACTTCAGGATTTCGCCTGGTGCAGATACAGCTAGACTGCGGTTTTCAATTTTGGGTGCGGAGAAGATTTCTTTGACTGCCTCAGGTGATCTCGACGTCTATCTGCACGGCGACACACTCACATTACAAAAACCACATGCTTATCAGGAGTCGCCCCATGCCAGGGAGACCGTTGAGTCTAGCTTCGTGCTCAATTCGGATGAGACTGTGCAGTTTAGATTGGGACGCTATGACAGGAACCGTGAGTTAGTGATCGACCCCGTCTTTGGTTTTTCCACCTATCTAGCCGGCAGTGGCGTGGACCAACCCGCTTCGGTGACTAGCGATTCCAGCGGGAACATATATGTTACAGGTTATACCGCGTCCACGGACTTTCCAATCGTAAACGGCTTTCAGCCCTACGGTGGCAGTGGAGACGCCTTCGTCTCCAAACTCGACCCCACTGGCCACGCTTTGCTTTATTCCACCTATCTTGGCGGATCCGCCGCCGATTATGGCAATGCTATCGCACTAGATTCTCTGGGCAACATCATCGTCGCGGGTTCCTCCGGCTCGAACGATTTTCCCCATGTAGGTTCTTTTCCTGCGTTGACTTGTGCCGTGAACAACTACTGCTTTTTCTTGGCATCACTAAAGCCCGATGGAAGTGCATTGAACTACGCCGGATTGATCGGGGGTACCGCGCCCTATGGCGGTCCCTTAAGCGGAAATGGAGTCCTGGCCTTAGACGCTGCTGGGAACGCCTACCTCGCGAGCGTCACCGTCGGTCCAAATTTTGAAATCACACCGGGCACTCTCTCCAGCATCCTTCCGGGCTATCCTTATGATTCAACCTTCGTGCTCAAAGCAAGTGCCAAAGGCGGACTTATCTATAGCACGATCGTTCCTGGCACAGCTGCACTGAGTTCCACGATACCCCTAAACAATGTTTTCTTCCCCGCAGGGATCGCTGTCGACAGCAACGGTCAGGCAACCGTAGCGGGCACCGCAGGTCCGGGATTGCCAAGCACTGCCGGCGTGGTTCAGCCCACATTTCCCAACAATCTCAATGTTGAGAACCCATCGGCAGGGTTCGTGTTTCAATTGAATGCCACAGCATCAGCCATTAATTATGCGACCTATGTACCTGGAACTGATACCATCGGCGGTCTGGCAGTTGACAGCCTGGGCAATTCCTACGTGACAGGGGGCACCAGCGAGACCAACCTCCCGGTCAGTAACAACGCTTACCAGAAGACCCTCAAATCCGGCCAAACCTGCACGTGCAGCGGCGGCTTCATTCTCGAGCTCAATGGGACGGGAACGACTATTCCGACAGCCACTTATCTCGGAGGAACTCCTACTACTAGCTACAACGCCGGTACTTCATTCAACGGTATTGCTTTCGACAGCAACTCGAATGTTTTCGTTGGCGGGGGAACTGAGTCAACCGATTTTCCCATGGTCGATCCGTTCCTCAGCCTCTGGGTTCCTGGTACGAGCAGTGATATGGTTCTCGCGGAAATGAGCCCGGATTTGAGTTCTCTTCTCTTCGGCACCTTCCTTAGTTCGACTGATCAGCCTTTTGCAGCTCCGCAGTTTTCTGCGCTCGCAGTGGACTATCAGGACAATCTTCTTGTGGTCGGGTATACGTCAACGACTGATTTTCCGACTACACCAGGCAGCTTTCAGCGCGTTCCGCCGACTCAGGAGTACCACGGCTTCGTCGCTAAACTCGACATGGCTACACCGGCTCCTTCTGTTTGTCTTGATTCCTGGTATGTGAACTTTGGCTCGGTTCCCGTCGAAACACGAAGTACCCAAGTTGTGCACTTAACAAACTGCGGCAACGCTCCACTGTCGATTGCGAGCGTGGTCTCTTCGGCGGCAACAGTAACGGTTAACGAGACATGCAACACCCTTCCGGCAGGCGCGGTTTGCCCAATTTCCCTTACATATTCGCCTCTTGGCGTCTCAACCGTTGCTGGAACGATTACCGTGACGCAGAACGCAGTCATCTCTCCCCAGGCCATCAACGTCTCAGGTCAGGGAGTTGACTTCGCGTTGACCTCAAACCCGACCGCTATGACCATAACGGCTGGGCAATCAGAGGCCTTCACGCTTACGGTGATGCCGCAGACGGCGACACCCCTTGGTTCGTTTACCAGCCCGATCAACTTTTCGTGCAGCGGTTTGCCCACTCTCGCAGGATGCACGTTCAATCCTGCCTCGGTCACCCCCAATTCCAACACACTGACGAGTCCCGCGACCATCACGACGGCAGCGTCAACCCCAGCTGGTACGTATCCTATAAGCGTTTCAGCAACGTCAGGATCGCTCGTGCACAGCGTTTCCCTGTCTCTCACAGTGCAAGGTTCGCCGAATTTCTCCACGTCAGCCACGGCGCTTTCGCCCGCTTCAGTTGTGCCTGGGGGGTCGGCTACCTCCACCATCACGATTGCGCCACTCAACGGATTCAACGCCAACGTCTCGTTTTCTTGTAGCAGCATCAGTCTCAACGGTGCACCCGCAACAATTGCACCACCTACCTGCTCGTTTAATCCTGCTTCTGTGCCGAGCGGCTCCGGGACGTTGACGCTAACTATCGGTACCACCGGAAGTTCTGCAACGGCGACCCCTGCTTCGATTCGCCGCGTAGGTTTGTTCTACGGTATGTGGCTGCCCGTTGCGGGTCTGGCGCTAATCGGCGTCGGATTATCGTCGGTCCCGGGCAATAAGAAAAAATTTCTGGGAGTGCTGATGTGCTTGACCCTCTCCGGGCTGGCTCTACTAACGTCCTGCGGCGGCGGAAGCTCAAGTGGCAGCGGAGGCAGTAACGCAGGTACGCCCGCTGGCACGTACACGATCACGGTAAAAGCAACGGCAGGCACCACCGTAAACACCACGAATGTCGCGCTAACCGTACGGTAATTTGAGGATTACTGGCAGAGAGGGCCGCGCCTTTGAACAGATGTTTCAGATCGCGTTTCTGGTTGTGATTCAGACCGCACACAGTGATGTGCTCACGGTTTCGTACCAGCTTCCCTCACACGAAGCGGCAAGGCGGCACGAATCGGACTTCGAACCGCAGTAGGAAAAGCCGGATTTTTTATCACGTTTCTGTCACGGCGTCGGCTTTCTGCTATGTTTCTCAGTTTGCTACGATTCTAATCGGATGTCTGCACAGCAATTGAAAGCAAAGCGAGTGGGAATCGAACAGGCCCCGGAGAAGCGTGCTCAAGACAACCTTCTTGTCCATCCTGTTAGCCGTTTCGGCGCAAGCCCCGACAACAACAACAACAGACGGATCAACTACCAAGACGACACTTCCGAATGGGATGCAACACACCACTTACTGCGCAACGGCAGCAGACAGAATAACCTGTTCCACGTCTGACACTACTCGGGAAGCTGCCGCTGAGCACTATCACAACCACAGGCAGTTCGAGAAAGACCGAAGACAGTACTGCAAAGAACATAAAGAATTAAAGTGGCGAGATTGCAGGAAAGCATTCGGCACGGAGTATGACTGGACATTGCGCAATCAATAAAGAGAAACAATTCAGCCTATCCCAATGTGCTTGGGCCAGCGTTCATCTATCTCCCGCATGATGGTTTCGACCCATCGCACGGCATCCGAAATTGCGGCCGCGGTTGCGAGGGCTGGGCATTTTTCTTTTCTTGAGCCACCGCCGCACGCACGGCCACGTTCTGGATTTGCGGATTACCACAATCCGAGACTGGCGTAACGGAGTCTTGCGCGACTGCCATGCCGCCAAATAGAGCGACGGCAATCAGGCACAGAACGGTGGTGCGACTCTTTTTCATAGTCACTTCTCCTCTGATCGAATTCGAATCACGAGATTTCTAGCTGAACGCCCTTCTATCTCGGCCTTCATGTTCAACTGGTCCAGGGAGTCGAATCGTTTCATGGCTTTCGCAAAGATTTTTTTCTGAGCAACCGGTATACAGACCCGCGACCAGAACAAACAGAAAAGAGACCTCAGGTTCGAGGTCTCTTTTAACTGCGCTCAGTTTTCGCCTAATTTCCTCTGCGTCGACCTAGAACGCTATGAACGCATTCTGTCCCGTAGTGCCAGTGCCCCAGGTGTATAAGATCCTTCGGCCATAGAAGAACGAGAACCCCAGGGTCACCGAATTCCCGCTGTAAGACGGACCGACGTACATGGAGTCTGCGGTCATGCCCTGAGTCTGCTCCGGAGTAATATCCGCGGCCACTACGTCGAGAATCGTCGCCTCGTTGTTGGCTCCTGCGATCTCCACGCTCAACGCGGACGGAGAGGCCGGACAATAGATGACGCCGCAAGTCGGGAACCCGAACACCCCGTCATTCAGCAGGCCAATGTCCGGAGTCCCGCTGTCGAACCCGGCTCCATACTTTCCAGTGGTGAGATAAGCGGTCAAGGGGAACTGATAGATCGTAGCGCCGTCCAGTTGATTATTACTCTCGGTGCCGATGCCAAAATAGACCGATCCCTGGACATTAACCGCCCCGCCAGCCGGAATTGCGGGGATATCAAAGACGACTCCGTTATTGTCGGCGGGAAACAACGCCACCGGGTTCATAACCAACTGCGAAGGGGATAGGATCGTGGGCTGACAGAAATTGTTTGGTCCCACTGTGAGGCACTGATAATAGTAAACAACCGGGCCCGAAAAACACGTGCTCCCGCAATCTGTTTGCCCGGCAACCCCGAGAATGCCGTTGAATCCTATGTCTCGCGGCGAAGACAGAGGGTTGGTGCATGAGGCGGGCGGAGTATAGGTTGTGTCGCCTATAAGTTGAATCGGCGTGCTGGTGGCGACCTCGCCGGACAACTTAACATCGGCTGGCGCCAGCGGCCCCCACACGTAGCCCGCGTCAAGACCGTAGCACTCGTAGAACGTGTTTGTGGGGCTTAGCTTCTCAAGCGGAATCAGTATTGAAACCGCCGACTCGAACAGCCTCAGTCCCGTCGAGCCGCTATCCACCAGCACATTGTTTATGGTTTGACACGTCGAGGTGCCCGGGACACAAATCGTTACGCTGGCGAGCGGCCGATTCATCTGCGGAGACGAACCGACACCGGCGCCAACGACAACCGGAAGCTGATTCGGCGCCGATGGAGCGGGCGGCGGAGGTGGAGGAGGCGGAGTGGATGGAGACGACGACGAACCACCATTCCCGTTTGCGGCCAGGTTGCATCCGGCTGCGGCGAGAAGAGTTGCCAATATCATGAAAATCAAAAGCGCGCGGTAAAAATTCAATCTCCTCACAGACAACTCTGAATTGCCACTGGATGCGGTGCGGCTCATTGATGATGTCATATCTTCCTCCTCGGTATCTGCAATTTCGCTGCGTTCACCAGTAACTTGTCTGAGTGGGAAAAACGTTACGGGATTTTCCCAGCCCTGATAAAGGCCAATATCGACTGACACTCACAGCGTGGTGCTCACAGCAAGCCAGGAAGCCCCAGGAGGAAGCGAACGAAATTCAAAGCTGAACTCGGATTTGAAATTAATGAGTCAGGTATTTAATCGTGTATTTAAGAATGGCGAAGAGTTAAGAGTGAAGAATCGATCTGACGCCGTCGCAACGAAGGCGCGGCTTGAAGCCCGCAAATGGAATCTCGGCTATGGACTTGATGAGATGAGAAAACAATATCGCCGCGAACGATGATTCCTCCGGCTATTTGCGCACGGCTCGGAAGGTGTAAACGTCGACTTCTTCTTCGTTGGCCTCGGTTTGGCCGGCTTTGGTTCCGTCCGTTCCCTTCAGCCGAATGTCGTAATCGCCTGCCGGGATGAGCTTTGACATGACCCGCAGATTCACGACCTTGTTGCCGCCGGCCACATGGCTTCGGAGACCGGCGATGCGCTGGATCTGTTTGCCTTCCGCGGTTTCCACGACTGCCGTATACGCGGGATATGCGTCATCCTCGAGGGCCAGTTGAAAGTTGATCCAGCCGGTTTGGGCAAGCGAAACCATCTTGGCCTCGCTTCCCGCACTCCTCGATACACCTGCCGTCAATTGCACGGTGAATACATCGAGTTTGGGCGGATGCGCCTCTGCGATTTCCGTCTCTTCTGTTCTCGCCGTGCCCTGCGACTGAGTGTTGGCGGCGGGAGCAGCCGCTGTCGGCGACGGAGTCGTTCCGGACGGCTGCACCGCAGGCTGTCGCAAGTTTGCCTGAAGTCCGCGATCGTACGTCACCCTCCACCAGCCAACGCTGGCGATAATTACCAGTGTCGCCACAGCCAATCCCCGTCGCAGTCTTGCGCTGGAATGACTCAACGGAGAGGTTAACCATTGCCAGAAAGAAAACGTCGCAACAGGAGCACTCTGCCTGGGTTCGCCGGAAATTTCGGCGAGGGCGCCTGCGAATTGCACGCGCGCACGCCGGCGGGGGGAACTCAGATACTGCTTCTCGAATGCTTTTCGATCGCCGTCCGAGAGCCCACCGCGGATGTATATATCGATCAGGTCGTTTTCTGTTGCCGTGAGCTCTTCAAACAGGTTCGCGTCCGAAAGATATCGATTCTCCAGATCGGCTCGCTCTTCGAGCGACGCCTCGCCAAGCAGGTATCGTTTCATGGATGCTTTCGCTCTCATTGCGCCTTCCAAGCTTTGCGTCCAGGCAGATCTCGCACGTCGCCTGGACTGTACTGCTGTCTGTACTGCAGCCAATGCGGAAAACGTTACAGCAGCGCAGAACTTCCTTCTAATCAGACGGATACGCCGACGCCATGTTTTCTCTTCCCGGCACGCGCCGGCGAGACTCCAGGCAATTGCGCAGGCAGTGCTCAAGCTTCTCTCGCACGCGATTGGCCCGCACCCGCAAAGCAATCATCGTGATGCCGGCTGCGCTGGCCAGCTTCTGCCGGTGAACTTTCTGTTTTTCCTCTTGCGCGCTGTAATAATCGAGCGCCAATTCGCGATCTGCAGGCCTTAGATTTCCTAGGCACTCTCTCAGGCATGCGAGGTTACTCTGGCGATCCAGCTCAGCGACCATTTCCTGCTCGTGGTCGCGCGGATCGGCGAGCGATCCCGCGCCTCCGGCCTGATCCTCGACGTGCGACAGCCGCAGCGTTTTCTTGTGGGCTTCGAGACGGACATTTCTTGCGACTCCGATGACAAATTCAGTGACGTCACGAATCTCCTCTTCCTGAGGCTTCCTCGCCACTCTGTCTAGAACTTCATCGGCCAGTTCCTCCGGAAATGCACACTGATTCCACTCGAAGAACTTCATCAGGCGGCAACGAAGACCCCGAAATTTCTCCCATGCGGTTGCCGGATCCGAGTCCAACCGGAGAAGCAGGCGGCTTAAGTCGGTTCGCCTCTCGCCGTCGTTAGCAATGTGACCGACTGTACCCATTTTCGTATTGTCCAGCAGTCCACGGACTAGTCCAGACTGCTCTCGAGGCGTTGGCCTTCTTCAGTAATATGACAGGTCCTTAATGGCCGAGACCCTAATCAAGTGGACGGTATTCTGGATTGCGCATCTGAGTTTTCTATATTGTCAGAACAAGTTGGCAGGGTGCCCCAGCACTCCGCCGACACGTCGATTCGATAGAAGCGTCAGGTTTACACGAAACACCTTCGATATCGTCGAAAGGGTTTATCGCTCGCTTTCCGACATCAAACGAAACGTTCTCACTTCCACTCACCCTGCAACGTAAACGCTGCCCAGTAGTACGGGTCCGCCCATCTCTTCCGTTTCCGCATTTCCAACTGTGCCCGCCGCAGCGCCGCCGCGGGAGGCAGACCAGCCTGCAGCATACCTTTATAAAACTCTGCCATCAATTCCGCAGTTGCCACGTCATCAACGCTCCAGAGGCTCGCGACCACTCGGCTCGCTCCCGCATACATGAATCCTCGCGTCAGTCCAACCAGTCCTTCTCCGCTGATTTCCTTTCCTAAACCAGTTTCGCACGCGCTGAGTACTACCAAATCGGCGGGAACCGTGAGATTGTAGACATCTTGCAGGTCCAAGAACCCGTCCCGAGGTTTGCCGTCTGAGTCCACTAAAGACAAGATCAGTCCTGACAACTCGGGGTGCTCATTATCCAGAAGCCCGTGGGTGGCAAAGTGCACGATTCGATATTGGCTCAGTTCCTTGCTCAGCGCGGTTTCGCGGCTTGCATTGAAATCTAGTGCTTCCATCCCTGCTCCCGGTTTCGTGATCGCCATGATCGCCGCTGCCTCACGTCGCGAGAAGGCTAGACGCGACAATCCCGCCTGCTGGGTTCCACCGCTTACATCTTGAATCGAACGAGTTAAGTGTTCCGTAGATTCGGAAGTCAGCGCACCTCCAACCTCCTTATCCCCAGCCGAAGTATGTTTCTCTGTCTTGCCAACTCGCGGATCGTTTTTATCGAACACGGGATCAGCCAGAATCGCAACTTCTTTTGTGGGTTGGGTGGCGCGCTCGCTCGCCTGCCACCGCAATGAGGCCAGTACCGATGCCGATGGCAGATTCACGATTTCGTGCTCTGCCATGAGCGGAACCTTAGCACTCGACGTGTCGCCCGCTGAAACTGGCAATGCGGCGAAGGGAATGTACTGAAGAGCACCGTCGGCAACAATGAGCAGCCTCTTGCCTTCCAAACGCTCCCTCACCGGCCCCAGCACCATCTGGCTTAACGCGGCAGATGTTTCTCGGTATTCTGCATCCTCTTGGGCGAGGCGCGCTGTGCGTTGCGCGCTGTTTTCGCCGTCTACCCAGCGGTTGCGCGAAGTCAGCAGATCGTATGCATGGCGAGCTGTACTCTCAACTTCTTCGCGTTTAGGTAACTCGTAAGAATCCAGGGATGTGGGCGTTAGGACGAACACGAAGCTCCGCCTGGCGCCGAGAGCGTAGTAAAGCAATTCGGTTTGCGGATCGAGCAATTGCTGCACTTCAGCAGCGTTCAAAGGCCTCGGCTGTGTCAACGCCGCGTACTTCGGACTGCTTGTCCTAATCCGCCCCTCCAACTCCTGATACTCGGACAGCGTTTCGTCTAACTCCCGATTCACCGACGCAAGTTGTTCGGGCGTGTGTTCAGCCTCTAGCAGGCTGATTTTGCGATTCGTCTTCGCGGTGAGGGTCGCCTGCAGTAGGCGTTCCTTTTCGCTCAACGCCGGATCGACCCCTTGCCGGATGTCCACATGGGAGCCAGCCAGCATTTCCAGCAAGGTTCTGGCGCGCGATCGCTCCAACACTTCAAAGGCAAGTTTACGCTTCTTCTGCCGCACGAGCAGATCTGCATAGTCGGAATAGTAGTTTGCGCGGCTGGATCGAAAGAGCGCTCGGACGTCAGTCGAACCACCCAGTTGCATCAGTTGGTGCTCGAGAACGTCAATAGCCTGCGCATACAACCGTTCTGCATCGTCCTGTTGTCCGTGGCTCAGGGTAAGTCTCGCCTGCAACACTAAGGCCTCCGCATACTCTGCACTCTCGGGAGCCAAGTCTTTCCTAAGCTCGCGTGCCCGACGGTTGTAATCCTCAGCGGTCGATACATCACTCCGGTCGAACGCGATTTGACTCAGGAAATCCC
Source organism: uncultured Acidobacteriaceae bacterium (assembly GCA_963817305.1). GTDB lineage: Bacteria > Acidobacteriota > Terriglobia > Terriglobales > Acidobacteriaceae > Sulfotelmatobacter. The sequence continues at coordinate 1,265,368 of CAWFOD010000004.1, forward strand.
AGCCATTTGCTACGTCGAGAGTATGCGGTGCTACCCTCAGTTGGATCTCTAGAGCTTTGCGGCAATATTCCTCCGCTTCTCTGATTTTGCCTTCCGATTTGGCCAAGTCGGCCAGATTGTCAAAGCTGTCTGCAACATCCAGGGTTCCCGGCGCCAATCCTTGGGTCAATTTCAGATTCTGGTTGAAGTAGTTCTCAGCTTCTGGAAAATCTCCCCGTTCGCGTGCATCCATGCCGAGATGCACAAGAGTCATTGCGACGTCCGTACTCCTGGGAGCCACTCTCTGTTCGATTGCAAAGGCCTTCTGGTAATACTCGTCCGCTCTTGCCAGGTCGCCTCGGGAGTGAGCAACGTTGCCGGCATTCATCGAGGTAATCGCGTAACTGAGACTTCCAGGGGCCAACTGTTCCTTGATAGCCAAAGATTGCAGTAGGTATCGTTCGGACTCTTCAAGGTCTCCGCGCAAGAGCGCGAGGTTGCCAAGACTGTTCAGCGAACCTGCAACCTCGAGACTTCCGGGCATCAGTTGCTGCTGGATCGCGAGTGCGTGCTTGGAGTAGCTCTCAGCTTCGGAGAAGTTGCCCAGGCGCCTGGAGATCACACCAAGATTATTGAGAACTCCCGCATAGCCCACGCTTCCGGGAGCGATTTTCTCCCGAATAGCAAGAGCTTGAGCGTAGTATTGTTGCGCAAGGGTTAGGTTTCCGCTCACACGAGCAAGTTCGCCTAGGCCGTTGAGACTCAGCGCAACGTCAACGCTGCCAGGGGCCAATTTCTCTCGCATCGTCAAAGCTTCGTGCAGGTAGTCGGAGGCAGCCTTTGAGTCTCCACCATAAGTTAGGGACACGCCCAGGCCGTTAAGACATCTCGCGACGGCTAAGCTTTCCTTGCTTACTTTCAAGGCCTCATCTAGAGCGCGTTGCCCCATCGCTCCAAACTGGTGCAGATCAACCCGTTGAAAAAGCTGATAGGCCCAGTTCATAAATAGGAGGGTCCTTATGCGCGGCCCGACACCCGCGCTGAGTTCCACAGCCTTCTCATTGAGGTGATCAGACTCCTGCCATTGTCTAGAATCGGCCCGCAGGTTAGCGCTATGGAAGAAGAACCAAACGTCGAGCCACGCGCATGAAGATTTGTCGAAACGAGCGGATACTGTTCGCCAGCGTTCGGCTGCCTCCGCGAGTTTGTCTCCCCTTGTTAGTTCTCGCGCCTCATCGTAAATTGTGAGCTCAGATTCTGGCAGGTTCGGCCGAGTTTCGACGCCCCATTTCTCCGGCCCCACTGCCCACGTCTGTGCCACTCCGCCCCGCATCCCGCGGAGCGTTACCTGCCCCTTGGGTTCCTGTTCGATCTCGACTTCTGACAGATCAAAGGGCGATTGGATCTCGCCCTTTACGTCGCCTCGTATCCACCCAAGAATGACGTCTCCCTCTGCGAGGCCTGCCTTCTCAGCTTCCGAATTATTCGTAACGGCTTCCACTACGATCCCAGGCTTCAGATCCGAGCAAGAGTCCGGTTGCTGAGGGATGAAAGCGACCTGTCCCAGTAGAGAAATAGCCGGCCACAATAAGACCAGTGCTACTCCGAGCGAGTCGCGGCGCAATGACCCAACAGCGCCGGCTTTTAATGTGAGCCGGCAGGAGCGACGGTTCGGGCTCATGGAAATGCTCCTAGATTGGAGGATTTCACGAAAACTGCGAGCAGCCAAACTACGAGATCGAAGTATCTTTCGAAGAGACCCCGATGTCAACAACACACTTTGTTCCATTTCGGAGGGCTGGCTCTGCGAATCCTTTCATTGCCGCAGGTAACGTGTTGGTTTCTCAGGCCAGTACGGTCGTGCGGCGCGAAAGGCCGAAGACACAATTCCAATGAAATGGAGAAAGCCCATGAAAAACTCACTCAAGAAACTGGCCACACTCGCAAACACTGTGCCGAACTCCCAGGCGCAAAACTCGCAAGACTATATTTATTGCACGCTGCGAGACAATTGGCATAGCACCGTCTACTACGGCGACGTCTTCGTCGGCGACTACTTTTCCCAATCACTTGGCTACTCGAATGCATTCACCAATTACGTGCATGGTCAGTTCCCCAACGTGATAGGAGTAGCAAGTCGTTTCTATGAACAGGATCCGAGCCGCGCTCGCTCGGCCGAAGACGGCTGGCGGTCGGGTGACCGCGGAATATACCGGCAGCTAATTGATACCAGATGGACCTACTAGATAAGTTGCTCGTGGAGGCGGCAGTCAATCCCATGCCCTTGGAATCGGCCGCCTCCATGGGTACGGCGCAAATTTCCTCCGAGGGTTGAAACCAAAAGAATCGCTATAGCCATCGTCTGCTTCCCCCGGAGGAAAGAACGACTTCCAGCGCGCTCTCTGCCGCGTTCTCGGCTTCCCACTGCTTGCGGCATTCCCGATGGCACAGCCTGGAATCTCGTCGAAGTGGCCGGATTGGAGGATGTCCCATTCCCCGTTTTGTCTTTCAAACTTCTCGCAAGCTGTAACGTTCTTGCCCGCCGTCCCAGTATGAACGAGGGTTGGAAAGAGAAGCTCAATCCAAACTACGAAAGGAACTCCCATGAAAAAGATGTTGAGGTCCGCCAGCTTGTTATTCGCGGTAGCGCTGTTTGCGATACCGTCTACGTTGTTCGCGCAAACCCAAAGCGCGGGTAATTCTGAAAACGATATCGCGACGGATATTGTGAAGGTACCGATCGAAAAAGCTATTGGTTTGCCGATGTCCCCGACATCAGCAATCAGCATGAGCGTGGAGAAGGTTACAGGGAAACAAATTCCGCTGTCGCCCGATGCAGTGGCTGAAGTCGTTACAAAGGCAGTCGCACAAGCAGCCGGCGTGTCAGGGGGCGATGCTGCCGCGTTAGCTAGCGGTGTTGGCGCATTCATCGTTGCTTCAGAACCTGCGTCCATTGCAACCGATGAGGAGGAAGGCAGTCCTGGAACGATGGAGCAGCAAGCAACCGCGGCAGCTCAGAAACTGAAAGCAGAAGCGGCTGATTGGTCAGCAGCAAGTACCCAGGCACTGCAGAACCTTCAACAGCAAGACTCGCCGGATCCGGCCATCGTTAACGCCTTCCAGCAAATGCAGAGAGCCGCGGACGACACGGTCGCCACGACTCCGGATGAAGCCGCCATTCGCTCCGCCATCGAAGGCACACTCAATCCGCAGACGCAGAATGTCCCCTCGCCCACTGTGCAACAGACAGACGACGGTCAGGACGATCAAGACGTCGAAGCGGATGACACAAATAACGACGGCAATGACACTGACGCCGACATGGACAATGACACGGATTCTGATACGGTGCAGTATCCAAGCGCGGTCCAACAATACCAGCGAGCGCTGCAAAACCTCACACAAGCGACGATGCAGCACGCCTGGCAGAACATTCCTTCCCCCGTGCAAGTGCAACAGTCGAGGAGCCCGCAGATCAGAAATGGATACTCAAGCGATTGCCCTTCTGGCGCTGAAGGTTGCCACTAAGACCTCATTCAGGAAAATCCCCCGGCCTCTCTGCCAGGGGATTGCTTTTCCTGATTGCTCGCTCTTGTGCAGGAGTAACCGTATGGTATTTCCTCCGAAATCCACATAGGGTCTGTTGAACATGAGATACGAATGTTGCGCCGCCGTCTTCATCGCCCCGTATTTGCTGCCACCTTCACTCTTCTCCGCCAGAAGAAAGGCGTTTGATAGCGACCTTGTTCTCGCAGCTCGCGCGGCGAATAGCGCCGACCCAGTGTCGTTGCTGATGATTGATATCGACCGTTTTAAAAAAATTAATGACACGCACGGCCATCCCGTTGGTGATGAGGTGCTCATCGGCTGCGCCACTGTTGTCAACAGCAGATCCCGCCACAAAGGCTACGCATATCGTTACGGCGGCGAGGAAATTGTAGTACTCGTGCGGAACTTCACCGCGGCGGAAGCATTAGCCCTAGCGGAGACGATCCGCTCCAATGTCAGCAAAAGTGCAATGAGCAGCAAGTCGCTTTCAGTCACCGTCAGCATTGGTGTCGCAACCCTCCCGGACCATGCAACCGGCCCCCAGGAGCTTCTAAAAGCAGCGGACCGTGCAATGTATGTGGCGAAACACTCAGGTCGAAACCGGGTACACAGTGCGGGTGAGTCGGGTGGCACGCCAGTGATTTCTTCTGCGCCAGCACGGAACGACGAGCAAGCGGACAATCTTCTTGCCTCCGTCGACTTGACACCTCGACTAGAGCAGGAGAGCGGTCAACATTGAGATAAGAATCGAAAATAGGTCGGATGTGGGTGTTCACGTAACGAAGATTCGGATTATGTACAAGGATGTTAAAGCTGCTGAAGATAAGTTGGAGACGAGCGATCGGGGGCGAGTAGGGCGGAGGTATCAGAAACTGATTCAATGGGTTGACACTCCAGGTCTTGCACAGGCCATGCAAGAGATTCAACTTCTTTGTTTTCATGTCATTACATGAAATTTAGCCCAAAATTGACCCCTACCTTACCCTCCAGCTGGAACCTCCGCGTCGCCCTTGGACGGCGGTAACGCAAGGGCGCGCTATTCTACAAGCCCCGCCCAAACCATTTTTCAAGCTAAACGCGCTGTTTATGTGACTTACGAGCCGTACGCCGTTGTATTCCTGGCGACACCAGAGGCGATTAAATTTGACGTGAGCAAAACCAGGATTGCGTTTCGGTGGAACGCACAGGCTTAGAAGCTAAAATTTCGGAGCTTAATGTACAGGCGCAGAACCGGGTTCACAAACTCGTACACGCCTGGTCTCTCGGATGTTCGTCGCAGGACGGGTCCAAACTTCGGGTCTACCAGTCGCGGAACCAGCTGATCAACATACTGAACATTTAAGTCTTCGGCATCGCCACGGGCGTTTTTCAAGACAACGCGACCAACTTCTTCGTTGAACATCGCATTTTCTTCCGGCTGGTCCGCAAGTAAATGCAGCAAAACTTCGCGATCTTTGGAGCTTCCGATTGCTCGTTGGTACGCGGACTCTAAAGTAGGAAATGCGCGTCCTGACTTAATATCATCAAGAACCCTCTTTAGAATAGAAGTGTCGATTGTCTGGATGCCAAGACGATTTACTTGATTGACACATTCCTTGCCGATAAGCTGCGCAAAATAGGGATATCCTTGCGACAGCTCTGAGATCCTCGCAACCGCCTCACGCTCAAATTTAATCGAGCCGGCAAATAGGTCCTCGGCCCGATAGAAGATCTCGTCGATTTCTTCTGTGGGCATCGGCTGGACGTGAATTGCCCCCTCTTCGAGGAGTCGCTCCACGGAGGCGTGATCCTCGACGATGTCGTTCAAATCTTGACCGATTCCGCAGATACCAAACTTGAGTTCTTGGCTCGTCAGCGACTTAATGAGGGAACCAAGTCCTTGCTTATCCTTGATGACGTCGAACTCGTCGAGAAGGATCAGCAGACCATCTCGCTTCATCCGTGACTTGACCTGGTGGGTAATTACGGAATCAACGAAGTTTCGGAACGTCTGCACGGTGTCACCAGCCACGACACGAGCGTATTTGAGCTTTCCACGCCCTTCGCGCCCCAATTAACCACTTTTAGGTCAGCGCCCCCATAAACCTCTTTTGAGCGAGTAAATTCCACAACCTCCTTCCCATCTTGCGGCACTAATCGGAGCAAACCGTCTTCCGCCTGTTGGTCATTGCACATGCGGCTAAGCAAGTCCCCGCCGTTCTCAATCAGCGCGTCGCATACATAGTAGACAGTGAGGTATTTTCGAGGTCGTGTCGGAACCTCGTGAGATACGCCGGCGGTTCTTGCAAGTGTGTAGTCCCCGAGTGCCATTTGTTGGATTTGCCGGAGGAGAGACGACTTCCCCACACCTCTCTTGCCGTACACAGCGATTAGGCCAGAAGGCGTATTCAGTGACTTTATACAGTCGCGGATTAGGTCCGTTCGACCCACAAATCGAGAGGGATCGCGGATGACGTCGGAGGTAAATCCAATCTCTGGGTCGATCATGGCAATTGTGGGAGGTCCGATAAAAGGTAGCACACATACTGGCTGCCATGCTCGCAGTGGTGACCAACAAACTCCATCTGACATTCTCCGGATCCAATCTTGGGGTGCTCGTCTGTAATGGCTCCGCCTTGGACAACCCCAGGAGTAAAATGATCCCCCGATGGCCAAAAAATCGAAGCTCGATAAATGTGTGCGTTGCGACACACATCGCGCGATCGTGGGAGCGTTCACCAGCTATTACGGCGTGGGTCTTAAAGGAAAGGAACAGACGAAGGGTTCATTCCCGGCGCAAGGATATTGTCAGAAGTGCTTGCTCAAGCGGGCCAGGAAAGAAGGGCTGAACTCAGCGCAGCGGGATGAGCTGCGAAAGAAGCTGGAACGAGACAAACACGCTGGAAGCCGTCATAAGAGCAAACGTCAGACGTGAAATTTACTAGTAAATTCGCATTTTCCCCTTCCTTGCAAAAGCATGTTGCTCCTACTCCGCTATTTACCAGTAAGCTGCTGCATTTACTGGTAATCATCGTCGCAGCCAGTCAAACCTCGTTTTCGCCCCTGTTGATTTCAGTTTGCCCCGCGATGTCTGTCGTGGCGTAACGAGCTCTAGCCATACCTCAGAATCCCTCCCTGGAAGATGTACGGCTAGTGTGTCTACACAGGCGAATCACATTATCGCCACTTCTACAGCTGCTTCCAAACCTGCACGGGCGTCTGGATCTATTTCGGACTCGGAAGTCGGTGGTAGATCAGCTGGCAATCTCGATGCGCCTGATCGTAGAAATCCCGCACGGCCTCGATACTCAGGTGCGCGAGATTGTGACGCAGCTCGTTGAGGTCCTTCTCGCTTAGAATTTCAGCTTCGTCGCGATCGTGACGCTGCGCCATGGCAAACGATCCTAGCATATTCGCTTTTTGTTCCTCTTGGAGAACGATGGGAAAACCGGCAGAGCTGCAAACAGCTTGATCACCCGAAGAGGAGCAGAGGCGTCGCGTAGCTGAAGGGCGAGAGACTCCAAGACCGCCCAGACTCCAACAATTCCCACAAAAACGCGAAAAAAAAACCAAACAACCTCAAATTACAAGTAAACCATTTGTTTTCAGTAGTTTACATAAACAACAGCCGAAATTGACCCTACCTAACCCCTATCCGACCTTCCAAACCCGCGGGAAAATGGCGGGAAACGCTGGGAAACACCTGATTTTTGCTTCCATCCAACCTCCAATGCAACAGTGACAGCATAAACCACTGAAAACAGACATTTTGGCACTCATTCGACCGCCAACCAAATCGACGCTTCCGATGATCAAAAAAACCACTAAGAATGGTAGTCGTCAGCGCGAAGGAAATTGACGGGCACGTCGGAGCAGTGGGACCTCAAGCGGCGAGCCGCCAATTAAAGCTCCTTAACGAGATCGCGTACCCGGAGCCCGAGAGCCGTGGCGATCTGGAGGAGATTGAGAATTGAAACATTGCGGATGCCGCGTTCAATGCCCGAGACGTACGTCCAATGCAGATCGGCCGCCTCAGCAAGTTCCTCCTGCGTCAAGCCCAGCCTGATGCGCCTGCGTTTAATCGCAGCTCCCAAAATCTTTCGCGGATCTCCGTCGACGGATGCCACTCACCAATACTTTTCGCTTGGCGAGCAGTAGTACATAGCATATAGTCTATGTCCCATGAAACGCATAGAGCCAAACCAGAGCAATCGCCTAGAGATAAATCCTGATTTGCCGACCATCTGGCCTATAGGAGAGGGGGCAGGTCGCCGTAAGACGATGAAGCGTGTGTTATGAGCCGGAGGACGAGTCCGAAGTGAAATCGACATTTGCAGCATTACTCTGTTTGGCGTTGGCCGGAGCCTTAAGTGCGTGCCACAAGCAAGAGGCACAGGAGCAAGACCTGCAAATTTCACCGGCAGTTCGAGCGGCTGTCACGGCTGCGCTGGGACCGCACGTGTCGGATGCCGACGTGACAGAGTTTCTGCGTTCTGCCAAGCTTGCGTCCCGTACAAAACATGACGCGGAAGTGGTTGCTATGCTCGACGAAGTAGTAAGTTTGGGGAATTCTGCCGCGCAGGACGATTACCAAGCTGAGGAGCACCGCCGCGAATCTCGAAAATATGCCTCCATGCTGCCAGAAGACCACATGGATTGCAGCGGGCTTTCTGACGTGTCTGACTGCGAACAAATCAACAACGCGAACCAGCAACTCAACAAGCTACACCAGGAGAAGGCGCGGCAGAGCGAGGAGTTGGTCCAGAGCCATGAGAACGGAAGCAAGCTCAAAAGGGCGGAAATCGCAGAGTTGGTACAGAAACTTCAAGCAGCCCTACATTGAGCGAGGATAAACAACCACGAGGAATCTTACTGGTCGACAGTACGCCTACGTTGCATAAAGTCGTCTGCATCCCTGGCGGGCTAAATACCATCAACATGAATAAATACTCCTCTGGTTATTTTCAGTACTCAAAAGTTGATTAAGCAGTGAAAGCAACTAGGAGTCGGTGGAATTCCTTAGCCTAGAAATCAAACGAGCAGGTTTTGTTCTTTTTGAACTTTTGAAATGGGAGAATGAAACCTGGCGACCGACCGAAGGGGCAATCCGCCGAGTATTTTTTCGTATTGATGCTAGGATTCTTTCTCAGCTTTTAGATTCTACACATGGCTAGATATAAGCTATCGCAGCGAATCCCCCCGTTATTGTCAGAGGCGACTGACGCAAACTACCCTTCTTACCCAATTGAAGAACTTTTCTGCCCTCGTTTCGCAACCGCCGAACAATTTGCTGCAGAGCTGGAACAGCGGCTGAAGAAGATACCTTGTCCCTACGCACCGACCCGCGCCCAGAAAGCACAGACAATATCGACTTTTGAGTTCATCGATAAGGATGGTCTCCTTTCATCAATCTTCGAGCCGTCCCTCATTTCCCAGCTCACAGCACATACGAACAATTCCGAGTATTTGTCTGGCATTAGGCAAATCCGCTCCAGTAGCACGTCTCTTGGCAAGAAGTTCCGCGATTTCCATGTCTCTTTGGCCAAAGAGCTGATTAGGCATACAGCTGCTCTCCAGAAGCTGATGGGAGCATTTGAACCGGACGACGAATGGATTCGGCCATTTCTCGGAACCGCGCTGGACCGCATAGTCTTCGAGCTTGCAGTGCTCAGACTGTACACGAAGGAGAATCCAGATTCCGAGAGCAAGGTAACACGTGAATTAGTGAAAGCGGTTTACTCCCTCGTCTCAGCTGCCCTGAAGAGACGCAAAGTCTTAAATCAGGCGCTGTGCCATCATCTAACCTCCATCATCTGTTCTCCGAATTGCGTTACCACAGGAGTGCTCTCACCTAGTCCAGAAAGCGTACGTCAACTGCTCGATCGGAACCCGGTCAAAAAGCCACTGGAATCCAGCAATTAATTCCTAAAACTGTCCGCAGAATTGTTCCGCTCCTTGTGTGAAACTCCCTTTGTCATGGCCACTGACCGATGGCAAAAGGGAACGAAATGAATACCAGGAAAAAAGGCTACAGCACAGAAGAACTGCGGGAGCGCCTTGGGCTAACCGAGGCGATCGTTGCGAACCTGAAGACGATCAACGAGGACACGACTTGGAGGACATGTGCACACTGTCGCACGAGATCGCGGGCAACCCGCTGCTTATCAACGCTGACGAGAACGACCTCGACGAACTGGCGAACCAGACCGCCAACATCGTCCGCAACCTGCGTGAGATCGAGGAGGCGGAAACCAACCTGGTCATCGGCGACCAAGCCGCCGGCTGATCGCCACGTCATGACAAGCCATTCGAAACCGCAGCCCGAGGCAGCACCCACAGCAGCCGCTCGTCATGCGGCCAACAGAGGGAGGAATCGGCATGAGACGCCACAGATCAAGCGAAGTCAAACGAATAACGTGGCACAGCCGGGCTCTGGTTGCGCTGGCGGAGTTCGATTTGGCCAAGACCCACAGTCAGCGGATGGCAGCGCTTAGAAAACTTCAACCGCTGTTTGCAGGAAACGGAGCACGTAAAGCAGCTCTCAGGAAATGCTTAGCGTTGACGAGAAGGGTCGAGCGGGTGGGAAAGTGGGAGATTTGCACCGAGCGTCGACCTAGTGATGCCGCACGGATGGCACCAGGCTTGAGCCTGCGTGTAAATCTGCCCATAAGGTCCGAACAATGACACCCATCAAGGTGCGACTCGACCGCGTACAAATCGTGTCATCGGCAGCAACGGGAGGAAAGCCCCCACTGCCGGAAGGTTTCGTGGTCACTCGCGACTCATTTGTGCGTTGCCAAACAACGACGAACACATACGCGCGCTGTCGTCATTACAAGAGCCTCACCAACGAGGCCAAGATCTACTGGCAATACAGCAGGCAAAAAGGTTGGCTCAAGCCTTGGAAAATCACCATGGTCGCCGACGACAGAACGGGCTTATCTCGCGATGAGATTGAACGAGTATTGCGGCACTGCCGATCGTACCAGCTTCTTACTGTTGAAATCGCCATCGATTTCAGCCCATCGACAGGGGTCAACAAACAGTTCATCCGTCGGCATGCAGTCTTTGGAAAGAGTCGCCGTCGTGCGGATTAGAAAGAAAGTCGACCTTTACTACGGTGGCCGAAAGTCTGACAAGCTCGTCCGCTGCTACAAAAAGTCCGAAGTTGGGGCATATCGTGCCGAACTTGAGTTGCATTCAGGTCTCCTGCGCCATCACGACATTTTTGTGCTTGATGACCTCGTGCAGTTACCCGAGGTGCTCTGCCCTAAGCATCTGCAGCTCGTCGATCTGGACTGGAATCGATTGAAGCAGCATCTGGCGCGAAAGCTCGGGGAAAAAAGTGGTGACGTGTTTGCCGGAGCGCGCAAACGCAAAATGTCCATCCTGAGGCTGCAGCGATATCTGCGAAGAAAGGCCGTTGTCAACACACACCGGTTCCTGGAGCCCCTCGGGATGAACGCCGACATAAGTGGGGCACTGAGAAAATGGATAAGAAAGTTTAATGGCGAGAAACCATGAGTAAATACAAAAAGTCGCAGGCAGAACGGAAACGTGCAGAGAAAGAGGCGCGCAAACTTTTGCGATCTGCTCGTTTCTTCAACGAGTTTCTGCTTGCGATGAAGAACGCAGGGCTGGTCGGCGAAGAACTAAATGCACTCGTGATTCTGATTGTGGCGGTATCGCGGCTTCTTCCCCGTCCGCTTAATCTGTTCGTCAAAGGGCACAGCTCGGCTGGTAAGAATTGGCTCGTGACGCGGGTTCTCAGTCTGATGCCAAAGGGGGCTGTGGCAGAAATCACTAGCGCGTCTGATAAGGCTTGGCACTATTCCCAGTCGGACTTCCGGCATCGCATCGTGTATTTGCAAGAGCGGAACGACGCAGCGGGAAACGTTCATCCCATTCGACTCCTCATCAGCGAAGGCAAGCTGACGCGTATCGTTACGGGATTTCAAAATGGAAAGCGTGTCACAAAGAGGTATGTGGCGCGTGGGCCCGTTGCAGCCATCTCAACCACCACAAAGAATCGCCTCGAAATTGACGACGAGACGAGGCACATCTCCATCTGGGTTGATGAGTCGAAAGAGCAAACACGGAAAATCGTCAGATCGTACATCACTGAAAGGAGGGTAAAGGGTTGAGACGGAAAGAACTCGAAAAATGGCGAATGGTACATCGAATCCTGGCGGAAAGGATCGGCGCGGAGATTACGTTCCCCAAGTGGTTCGAACAAATTGCAGAGGACCTCTTTGTAGGCGATCTGCGAGTTCGTCGCTATTTCCCCGCATTTGTCGAAGCTTGCAGCACGGTGTGTCTAATTCGGTCCTTTCAGCCGGATCCCAACCACAGCGATGACTACTTGGAAGTTGATTTTGCAGACTTTGCAATCACAGCTCTGATCTTCGATCAAGTGTTCGTTGAGAGCCTCCATCTCGGCGCAGGGGTAGGAGAGGCCACGAGGCAGCTTGTTGAGGCCATCGCGGACGAAACAGGAAAGCCGGTCCGCGCCAAAGACGTAGCTCGGAAACTCAACATTTCCATGGATACGGCATATCGCAAGTTACGTTCCGCAGAACAGGCGGGCGTGATTCGATTGGCCAACAAGCCCGGAAAAAGAAATCGCAAGAAATATTGCGCTTTGCCCGCTCCCCATTTTGTGCCAGATCCCAAGAAACTGTTTCGGAAACTCCGGTTCAAGGAAGCAGTCCGCTTTGTACATCCGATCACGGGAGAGCAGATCAGCTACAAGCCCAGAGAGCACTAGTTGTTTTTGCTTTTGCAGTTTTGCAAGTTTTGACCGCGGGATATCACATATGGAGAAATTGCTGACAGTTCCGGAATTGGCACAGCGCCTGGGCATATCCCAGGGGACAGCCTACCACTGGCTTAGCCAAGGCCGCCTTCAGTGTGTGCGCTTCAGCTCCCGCTGTGTTCGATTCCGCGAGAGTGACGTTGAAAAGATGCTCGAACAACTCGGGCAAGCACCGTCACGCGGCGACTCGATGCGCAAACGAATATGAGAGCCGTCGCCGCCCAGGAGATCTGCATTCTGATGACGCTTTGAGGATTTGGGACTGGACACAGTTCCCCCGTACCAGATGCCCAACCCAGACGGTTTCAGGAAAAATTGGAAGAGATCCAAAAGCTCTTCGTGTGTTAAAGGGAGGAGAAAAATGGTGATATTTGTCGCAAATTTCGATAAGCAAACCGACGAGGATGATCTGCAGGTGTTGTTCAGCAACTACGGGACCGTAATCGATGTGAACATCTTCCGCCATCGAGACACCGACGAGCCACTGGGGTATGCGTTCGTCGAAATCCCTGATGAACACGATGCAGAGAAAGCGATTGAACACCTCAATGGCCGCTGGTGGAATGGCCGGAAACTGAAGGTCGGTCAACGACGCCCGCGTCCCAGGGATGAAGATGACTGACCAACGAACCGATTCAGCATTCCGGCAAGGCAAGGGATTTCGGTTAGTTGATCGGCTATCCTTTGAAAGTACAAAAAACCACCAAATTGAGCGGGAAAGCCCGCCCAATGCGGCAGAGCGTTCCATTTGGAGTCTTCCCCGCAACTGCTGGCCGGCAGCCCATTTTTCCAAAAGCTACCTGGGGTTTCGATCGGTGAGGAAAGTTTAGAATAATCTTGTAGATATATACTTAGATACGTATAATATCTAATGGATAATATGAAAACGGTGAGAAGCAAATGCCCAATTTTTTGCATCTTTTCGCCCCTTTCGCGGGACGCCACGGAGGTTTTTGAGCACCTTAACAAAGCCATGACCGAACTCGCCACGTATGTCCCGTCCGCCAGACAAAACCCGTTTTGGAAAGCTCGCGTCATGAAACAGCTCTGCCTCGAATGGGAGGAGTGGGCATTCACGAACGGTTGGCTGAATGATTTTTGGTTCCCAGTGGTCGAGGACTATTTCGAGTCCGTGGTTCAAGAGCTCGGAATTCTTGCACAAACCGCACTCCTCGATCCTCGCCTACAAATCGAAGCTGTGCCTGTGGACTCCGATGTGACGCTGGAAGGTGACGGCTGTCCGAGTTGGGCGTTCCCAGTGCATCGGCAGCAATGGATCAACGAATTTGTTGAGGTACGCCCTGCGACCACAGTTCTCCTTGTGCTCTTTCAGCCTGACATGGTGCATCTGCCCAAGGAAGAAGTGATGCAGGACCTTAGACACGAATTCGGACACGCGTTCTTATACCTCCGCGATCCGGAGGCGACCGACGACTGCGCCGCCGCAGACTCGGAGTGGAAAAGAAGATGCACTCGAAATCCGTAAATTTCGCTGAAACTGCACGGATAGCCGTTGCAATTTATGCCCGGGTTTCTACCAACACGCAAGAAACGTCAAATCAACTCGCTCAACTTAGAGAATTCTGTCGGCGGCAGGGATGGCAGGTGCCCATTGAATACATCGATCACGAGACGGGTTCCGTCGCCGCGCGCGCCGAGTTTCAAAAGATGTTCCTCCATGCTTCCCAGCGAAAGTTTGATGTACTGCTGTTCTGGAGTCTGGACCGTCTAACGCGCGAGGGAACGCTCGCCACGTTGCAGTATCTTGAGCGCCTGACGTCCTACCAGGTGGGCTATAAGAGTTTCACAGAGCCGTATCTGGATTCCTGCGGAACATTCAAAGACGTAGTGATCTCGCTACTGGCCACCATGGCCAAGCAGGAACGGATTCGAATGGGCGAGAGGGTCCGCGCAGGCATAGAACAGGCTCGGCGTTCTGGCAAACGCCTTGGACGTCCTCCCTTGAGGGTATTGACGCCCAAGAACATAGCCGATCTGCGTAAGGAGCGAGCTCGAACCAAAGCACCCTTCAGATCGCTCGCCGCGAAATACCGGATATCAGTTTTCACTGCGTACAAGTTGTGTGCAAAACGGAGCCAAGACTAAAGCATGGGAATCTACCTTAGAGGAAAAACGTGGTGGATTAGCTACTTCGTTGGAGGTCGGCAGCGATTCGAGAGTTCGCGTTCAACCAAGAAACGAGATGCTCGGCAACTACTAGACATCCGCAAAGGGGCAGCCAGAGAGGGGCGACTGAGGCTGACAAAATCCAATGGTCCCCGCTTTGACGAATATACGCGCAGCTTCCTATTGACCGTTCAACATCCGAACACCCAGAAACGATACCGATCATCAGTCCGAAATCTAACGTCTTGCTTCGGGAATGTGAAGCTCTCGGACATCACCGCGAGCGCAATCGAAGATTTCAAAGAAAAGCGTTTATCCGCGGGTGTCCGCACCGCGACCATAAACCGTGACCTGGCGGTGCTCCATCGCATAATGAAACTAGCTGAACGCAAGATGCTCATTAACGAGAGTCCGTTTCGCGATGTAGACTTCCTCGAAGAACGCAAGCAACGTCGTCGCCCGCACATTCTCACTTTTGAAGAAGAGGACCGGGTGCTTGCAGCTGCAGTGCCTCATATTCGTGCCTTAGCTGTTCTAATTCTTGAGACGGGTATGCGGTCACGGCGAGAAGCTTTATCGCTGCTTTGGAGCGACGTGGACCTCGTGAACGACCTAATCCGCGTGCGCGAATCCAAAACTCAAGCCGGGCAGCGGACGATTCCCATCTCGGATAGGTGCAAGATCGAGCTCTTGCACTGGCGCAGCCTGGTCGGTCCAGAATTCTCTTCTTATGTATTCCCAAACATGCACGAACCGTCGAAGCCGCTCAAGGATCTGCGCAGGAGCTGGGCAAAAGCATTGGAGGATGCCGGCTTGCCATATTTCTGGTTGTACGACCTGCGCCATACCCTGGCCTCAAGACTGACGCAGGCAGGAGTATCGCCAGTGTTCGTAGCGCAGATTATCGGGCACTCCAGCACGAGTATCCTCAGCACCTATGCCCGGGCCATCGATGAATACCGACGGGACGCAATTCACAAGCTCGAAGACCTCCGCGACAGTCATGTATCCACGCAAAAGCCACATCAGATACCGCCCAGCGGCTCGGTCCAGTAGCGGACCATTACAATTTCATGACAATTTGTTTTTTGGGGCTGTTCGACAGGGCGCTTCCCAAGTTTTGGGAATACTCACAACTCATTGCAACCAAAAGAACTGGCGGAGAGGGAGGGATTCGAACCCTCGGTACAGGTGTTAGCCCGTACAACGGTTTAGCAAACCGCCGCATTCGGCCACTCTGCCACCTCTCCGGCGTGCGGAAGTTCAGTTTATCACGATGCGCCTGCGCTTCTGTCGCCTCCCGGCTACCTACTTACCGCTGCGCAACCTCATGACTGGTTTTCTCCGCTGCGCCCTCTTTCGGGTTGTAGGCTTCCGTCAGCGACATCACTTTCATCGCGCCTCGAAGCTGATCCAGCGTCGCCGCGGATTTCAGCGTCAACGTCACCGGCTCTCCCGGAAGCAGGTCGAAGTAGTTATCGGAGATATTGGTATCCAGATCGCCGAACGAGAGATAGACACTTCGCGCCAGTTTCGCTGATTGCAACGTGATGGTGTAATCTCCGCCGGTCTTATTGATGGTTGTTTCGATCTTCGGAGCTACCGGCAATTCCAAATCGTGAGTTACATCGAAGAAAATCAGATTCCGGGAAACTTTCTTCCCTCCCACTTCCAGGTCAAACACCAGAAACGTGCGATGAGGATCTCCCTTGGCCGCGAGCGTAGCCTTATCGACTGTGAAATAAATCGCACTCGATTGCGCGGGCACTTGCACTTCTTTGGTTTGCTCGAATAAAGAGTTTCCGGAAAAATCCAGCAGCCGCATATGAATCGTTCCGGAAAGCGGCTGCAGCTTATCCGATACAACGTAAACGTCTACTTTGTCGTCATGCAAAAACGGCGAGACCAGCACATCGTCATAGAAGCGCCGCGCATAATAATGCAGCGCCTTCCAGCGCCCGTAGTAATCGATGCTCGCCCACGAAGCCACCGGCCAGCAATCATTCAACTGCCAATACAAAGAACCCATGGTGCGCGGACGCTGCCGGCGCAAATGCTCCGCGCCAATCTTGATAATCTCCGCCTGCTGCACCTGGCTCAGATAAACGTACGAAGCGAAATCTTTCGGCTGGCGATACTCGCGCAACATATAAGTAAGAATGCGTTCGTTGCCGCCTTTATTTTTCTGATGCGCCTGCATCACGGCCGAACGAATATCGAAATCCTCGGGCTTGGCGAAAGTTTCAATCGTGCGCATCTCCGGGAACGATTGAAATCCGTACTCGGTCATGAAGCGCGGAAACTGCAAGGTGTAGTCCGAAGCCGGCGCCTGCGCGTGCCACACCGCCCAGTAGTGCATGTCTCCGTTGTGTTGATTGTCGGGAATTTCTTCGAAGTTGGCGCTCGGCGAACTCGGCCAGTAAGGCGTGGGATCGGCATATTTCGCGACCGAACTCTTAATAATGTCGGCGAACATGATGACGTAATCCTGCCACACCCGGTCCCGTTGCTCCGGAGAGACGGATTCTTTAAATGCCTGGCGATCGCCCCAGTGGTACCAGCCCGTCTCCACTTCATTATTCCCGCACCAGATCACAATGCTGGGATGATCGCGCAGCCGCTTGATCTGATCGATCGCCTCTTGCCGGACGTTTTCTTGGAACGGAACATCGCCGGGAATCATGTCTCCACCGAACATGAATTCCTGCCAGACCATAATTCCGAGCTCATCGCAAATATCGTAAAAATCATCAGACTCGTAGTAACCGCCGCCCCACTCGCGAACCATATTCATGTGTGCGTCGCGCGCGGCCTGAAGAATGTTGCGATGAATTTCCGGTGTGACGCGATTGGGAAAACTATCGAAAGGAATTACGTCCGCGCCCTTGGCGAACACAGAAATTCCGTTTACGACGAACTCAAAACTTTTCCCCCACTGATCAGGAACCCGGCGAAGCTCCACAGAACGTAATCCGGTTTTGGTCTCAGCGTGAGCCGCCGCCTCACGGCCAATACGAATCGACGCAGAAAAACGGTAACGGTTTTGCGCTCCGTATCCCACCGGATACCAAAGCTTGGGCGCAACAATTCGCAGCGGAAATGAAACATGATTCATTCCTGCATTCAGTTGCAGCGTCTGATTTCCGTCGGAAGTCTGCGGCCCAGATAATTCATCGTGAGCCAGCGTGAGAGTCGCAGTCGTCGGCTTGCTGGCCTCGATATCCAGGTCCGCGCTGACGTTGGCCAGGTCGGAGGTAATGCTGTGTTGGTGGATATGAAAGTTGTCGATGCGCAACGCGTCCCACGCTTCCAGACGAACCGGCCGCCAAATGCCTTCGGTCATGTAACGCGGTCCCCAATCCCAGCCGTAGTTATAAGGAGCTTTTCGCGTGTAGGGCGCGGTGGCGATATGATCTTCGTTCTCAGAAATCTGAGTCGACACCGACGGCAGCACGTACGGCAGCGTCTTCACGTACGGAATCATCTTCTCCACCGCGGAATGGAAAACGATTCGCAGCGTATTCGCTCCCGGCTTCAACATCGTCTTCGCCGGAATTCGCCAGCTCCGGAACATATTGTCCGCGTGCAGGATTGGCTGATCATTGAGATAGACGTCGGCAAACGTGTCCAGACCGTCAAACACTAAGTCAAGATGCTCGCGCGCCAGCGTGGCCGCGTCGACCTGAAACGTAGTTTGATATTCCCAGTCGGCGAGGCCGATCCACTGCAGGTGGAATTCGTTTTCCCCATAAAAAGGATCCGGAATCAGCTTGTTGTTCGAGAAGATCCGTTTGCACAACTCCCGGAACCTGCGCCGCATGCCACTCTTTCACGTCCGCTCGATCGACATTCGCCACCGCTCGAAACTGCCACCCACTATTCAAGTTTTGCGCCGACGGTTCCGCAGCAGACGGCTGCGCGGCCTTGAGTGGTAATGCAGCCAGCGCGCACAACATCACACTTCCGACGAAATAAAACATTCCCGTATAAAAACGACGAAAAAACCCATGCCGGATCAGTTCCATATCAATTGCTCCTGAATAAACTGCGACTTAGTGTTGCGGACTCGGTTGCGCGGCTGGTTGTGGCTGAGCCGAACTCTGCAAACTCTGGAACTCCTGCATTTCATGCTTGGCCTCAGCGGTCTTCCCTTGCTTGCGATAAATTCCCGCCAATCCGAAATGCGCCTGCGCCGCCAGCGAACTTTCCTTCTCGATGGAGAGAAGCTTCGTCCATGCTTTCTCAGCCGCCGGGTTATCGCCTTCGAGCGAAGCCGCCTTCCCCAGCGCATAAAGCGTCTCCGGCATGTCGGGCAACAATCGATCGGCGCGCAAAAGTTCCGCTCGCGCCTCATGCGCTTTGCCTTGTTCCAGCAACGCATCTCCCAGGCGATACGCAGCCTCCGCATTCCCCGGCTGCAACTTCACTTGCATGCGAAATTCTTCTTCCGCCTTGGGCCACTGAAAAGCTCCGGCATAAACTTCGCCCAGAGCCAGATGAACCTCCGGCAACCCGGGACGCAGCCGCAATGCTTCGCGATATTCTTTTTCCGCGTCCGGCATTCGCCGCAGCACAAAATAGTTTTCCGCCATGGCCTGGTGCGCACGCGCGGAGTCAGGATACGCCGCGAGCAAAGTATCAATCGATTGCTTGGCCAGCAGGCCACTGGCCCGTCCCAGGTAATAAAGGATGTCTGAATCGTTCGGATGCGCTTTCAAAGCGGTTTCTAAATTCGCCACCGCCTCCGGCAGTTCTCCAATTTGAATTTGCGCAATACCCAGCGCGGTTTTATCCGGAGAGACTTTCAGGTGCGGAACCGCTTCCGCAGCGTATCCCTGCGCGAGCAGCGCATAGCCTAACAACTGATGGGCAGGCGCAGAATCTGAGTTGAGTTCCAATGCATGTTTCAGCGGTGGGATCGCAGATCCGTAGTCGCCCCTCTCCATGTAAGCCTGACCCAAACTGACGAAGCCATCGGCGAATGCGGGATCGAGTTCCGTCGCCTTCTTATATTCTTGAACTGCGACATCGAACTGCCGTTGCTTCTCCGCCGCAATTCCAGCCTGCATATGCTCGGCCGCTTGGGGCGACGCGATCTGCCAAGCCAGCCACAAAAGTTAAAATTACATGGGTCAATGTTACGTGGATCAAGGTTTCTCCGGCTCACGCACTTCCAGAAACTGGTCAGCATGAACGTCGTTTAAAGTTTGATGAATCCCCGATGGCCAGACAATTTCCACTTTCGCTTTTTCCGCTGTTCCAAGCCCAAAGTGCAGCCGCTTGTCGCTCGACGAAAGATAACTTCCGGCCGAAGTTGCAAACCGCGTCTGCCCATTCACTTGCACTCGCGCGCCGAATCCATCACGATTGCTTCGCGTCCCGCGCAACGTAATCGCCAGCCAGTGGGCTTTCCCGCCGCGGTTCATGAAAACTTGAGGATGGCCGCCCAGCGTTGTCATCACAACGTCCTGCCAGCCATCATTATTCAAGTCGCCAAAAGCCGCGCCCCGCGCCGCCCACGGAATCGCGTCCCCGGAATCCGTACTTTCAAACCGCCCATTGTGGTTCATCGCCAGCAGCGGCGGTTCAAGATAGTGCAGCGAAGGGTCGATCTTCTCCACATTGTCGAGCACATGCCCCTGCGCGACGAATAAATCCTTCCATCCATCATTATCAAAATCTTCCAGCCCTACGCCCCACCCGGCACTTCCGCTGGAAAGAAGTCCCAATCCGGTTTCCAGACTGCGGTAAGTGAACGAGCCGTCGCCATCATTGTGATACACGCCGTAAATTTCCCGCGGCAACTCGGTCACAATCACATCGGGACGTCCATCATTGTCATAATCCTGGAACACCACTCCCATGCCCGAAAGTCTGCGCCCATCCTGCGAAAGCGCCGTCCCCGCTTCCATGCCCACTTCGGAGAAAGTTCCATTTCCGTTGTTATGAAATAAATATTGCTGCATGCCATCGTTGGCGACGAATATGTCGGTGAACCCGTCGCCATCGTAGTCGGCAAATGCCACGCCCAAAGCTCGACCCTTTTTCGCCGCAATTCCCGAGCGCTGGCTCACGTCCGTAAAAGTTCCGTCGCCATTGTTGTGATAAAGAATGTTCGTCGTCGCGGGAAATTCTTCCGGCGGACAATACGTATGATAGTTCCCGCCGCAATCCTTGCTGTGCTTCGTGTCCCAATCCATATAGCGGGTGACAAAAAGATCGAGCTTGCCATCGTTATCGTAATCAAAAAATCCCGCCGAAACTGACCATCCACCGCCCGCCACGCCGGCCTTCGCGGTTACATCGGTAAATGTTCCATCACCGTTGTTGTGATACAGAATATTTTTCCCGTAGCTGGTCACGTAGAGATCGGGATAGCCATCATTGTCGTAATCCCCTACGGCCACGCCCATGCCGTAGTTTCCGTCGCCGGCATTGGCCAGTCCGGCTTGCTGCGTCACGTCGGTAAAACTTCCATCTTTATTCTGCCGGTACAACCGGTTCCAGTAACGGGGATCGTGCCGGTCGAAATTTTCCGGCGTCTGCATTGGACTGGTGATGCGCCCGCCATTCACCAGAAAAATATCCAGCAATCCATCATTGTTGTAATCGAGGAGGGCCACTCCGCCAGGCATGGTTTCAATCAGATATTTTTGCGGAGTCGGCGAATTCTGCAACGTGAAATCCAAACCGCGTGGCACGTTAACATCGAAAACCGGAGCGCTGACAGCCGCCGCTACGAATACGAGGCTCAAAATGCAGCTTCCGCGAACCAAAGTGTTCAACAACTCAGGATTCCCTCACCCAGAAATACTGCGCGCGAATTGAAACGCACATCTGCTCCGTGAATCTCTTCTCCAACCTGCTCGTTCTTACTCACGATAGCCGTGTCGATTCGCGTTCCACAAGTTTAGGCGGAATCAGTATTTTTTGCGCGCGCTTCGCCCCCTTCACTCCGATTCGTCCCAGTAATAGCTCAGCCGCCAAAGTTCCGATCTGGCAGGTTCCCTGATCCACCGTGGTCAGTGGAACCGACAAAACGTCGGAATAGCGAACGTTCCCCGCACCAACTAAGGCAACATCCTGCGGCACGCGCAGTCCTGCCTCCGCGATCGCCTTCATGGCGCCGATCGCGACCGGATCGTTATAACAAAAAACCGCGTCCACTCGCGGCTCCACTTTCAGTAGTTCTCTCATTCCCTCGTACCCGGTACTATCTGTATGCCCGGCGGCGACGATGTAGTTTCGATCCGGTCGGATGCCAGCCTGCTCCAGCGCCTGGCGATAGCCCTCCACCCGCTCCGCGGCAATCCGCAGCTGCGGACCACGCAGATGGCCGATGCGCTTGCAACCTTTTGCAATCAGATGTTCCGTGGCTAGCCTGCCGATCGCCTGATTATCCACGCCCACAAAACAGGCTTCCACGCCAGCGATGGGCCGGTCGATCAAAACATATGGAGTCTTCCGCGCTTCTATCTTCTTGAATACACTCAGTTGGCGTGACGGTTGCGACGACGCGATGATCAGTCCGTCCACCTGCCGGGCCAGCAAAGAGTCAACCTCACTGGCCTCGAGTGCAGGATCTTCCTCAAAGGAAGAGATCACCACGCAATACCCGTGTGGCCTGACGGTTCGCGCCACCGCGCGGGCAATCTCTGCAAAGAACGGATGCGCGAATTCCGGCAGCAGGATGCCTATCGTATAGGTGCGCCGCGTCACCAGGCTGCGCGCCACCCAGTTCATCTGATAATTCAACTTTTTGGCACGCCGCAACACTCGCTGCCGGGTGGCTTCGCTGATTCTCCCCTGGTTGCGCAGAACCTTCGACACGGTGACCACGGAAACGTTTAAACCCTTTGCAATATCTTGCATGGTCACGGGCATGGCCGGGGAAGCATACCACCGTTTTTTGAGGGTTAACGATAAATCTAATGCAAATCAACTAATTTTCTTCTTGACAACGGCTGCCCAGATGAACAAAAATCCCGCCACTGTTATTGGGTCCTTGATTTGGGGAAATTCCTGTACTGGAAAGAGTCACTTATGCCTAGTCGCATTCTGCGGAGCCTGCTCGTCTCAGTCGCCCTTCTTGTTTTCGTTCCCTTTTCACTCTACGCACAAAGCACGTATGGCTCGATTACCGGCTCCGTCACCGACACTTCCGGAGCCGTCGTTACCGATGCTAACGTGACCTTGACCAATATCGGCACGGGGGAGAAGCGCACCCAATCGAGTGGCGCCGACGGTCTCTTTACGTTTGTAAATCTCTTTCCTGGCCAGTACCGGGTTGACGTGGAAAAGCAGGGCTTTAAGCACTTCGCGCGCACCGGTGTCACGGTGCAGGTGCAGCAAGATACCCATATCGCCGCGGCTTTGCAGGTCGGCGAGGTCAGCCAGGTTGTCGAGGTGACCTCGCAAACGCCGCTCCTGCAAACCGAATCGGCCTCTTTAGGTCAGGTCGTGGAACAGCGGAAAGCGGACGAGTTGCCACTGAATGGTCGCAACATTTTTAATCTCATCACCGTCTCACCGGCCGCAGTCGCGCAAGGCGGATCCGGCGGCTCGCCCGTCGGCCAGAATCCCTTCAGTTGGGGCAACTACCAAATCGGCGGTTCCTTCGCCAATCAAGGTGCAGAGTACCTGGATGGTCAACCCCTGAATATCGGCTACATCAACCTGCCCATCATCATTCCAACTCAGGATTCCATCGGCGAATTCAAGGTGCAATATAACGATCAGGGTGCCGAGTGGGGTAAGTTTTCCGGCGGCGTCGTAAACCTCAGCACCAAATCCGGAACCAACAACTGGCACGGTTCCGCGTATGAGTATTTCCGCAACAAAGTGCTGAATGCGAATGAATACTTCAACAAGGCCACGGAACTGGCGAGCGGCGCCTCCAACACCCCTCCACCGTGGACCCAGAACCAGTACGGGTTCCAGGTTGGCGGACCGGTGATCAAAGATAAAACATTCTTCTACGTGAGTTGGGAGCAATACCGTCAAAGAACCGGATCGCCATTTACAACAAGCATTCCAGCAGCAGGGATGAAGACAGGTAATTTCTCCGCGCTGTGTCCGGGCGGCTTTACCGGACCAGTTGTACAGGGAGTTACTACTTGCGGAGATCCCGCAGGTCAGATTTACGATCCTTTCAGCACCACCGCCACTGGAGTTCGAACGCCTTATCCGGGGGACATCATTCCCGCCTCCGAGTTCAGCACCGCGGGGTCCAAACTGTTAGCCCAGTACTACCCTGCGCCCAATCTCCCCGGCACGGTCAATAATTACCTGAGTGCGGCGCCTGCCGGCGGCAACACCAACGAGTTTGTGGCGCGCGGCGACCAGAACATTGGCAGTAATACCCACGTATTCGGCAGATTTGCCTATTATGGGTTAACTGATTTGCCGGTGAATCCTTTGGGCACGGGTCTCTGTCTCGACCGTTGCGCGGAAAAATATCACAGCAAATTGCTCGCCATCGGCATAAACCATGTCTTTACGTCAAACACGATTCTCGATGTGAATCTTGCGGGTAGCCGTTTCGTTTACGGCCGCACCCCGCTTCTCTCGGGATTTGATCTCACAACTCTGGGCTGGCCATCGACCTACAACACTCCGGCAGACTCCATGCGAACGCCGCCAACGCCGGAAACTAACTTGCCGAATGACGTTGGCCACACTCAAGGCAACAGTGCCATTGGAGATCACAACACGCAGTACAACGTTAGTCCGCAGCTCACGATGATCCGTGGCAAGCACAATATTCAGATCGGCGGCCAATACGAACTTGGCTTGGATAATTATTTTCAGACCAACATCGCCAGCGGTGCCTTTGGTTTCCAGGGAAACTGGACATCTTCAACGCCTACTGCGACGGACGGCTCCGGATTTGCCTTTGCTGACTTCCTGCTTGGTTTGGGACTGAACCAGGGCACGTTCGCCGGGAACCAGAGCGAAGGTATAGCACAAGTGCCTGCGCAAACCAAAGGCAAGGAGACCTACCGCGCCTTGTACGTCGAGGATACCTGGCACGTTACATCGAAGTTCACCGCAAGTCTGGGCCTGCGCTATGAGCTGCCGGGAACGTGGTCGGAGGCCTACAACCGGCTGAGCTATTGGAATCCCTTCACGACCAACGCAACTGTGACTGGTTGCAACGGGACGGCTGGATCTGTATGCCCCGGAGACGCGATGTATGTGGGTACCGGACCCAATTCCACGGATAACAATCTGCCGCTCGATAAAAAGGCATTTTCTCCGCGAGTTGGCTTTGTCTACTCCCCTGACCAGAAGACGGTGGTTCGCGCCGGTTACGGTGTTTTCTTCATTCCGAACTACGTCTCGTTCGCTCTCAATCCGGACAACGACGTAATCAACCTGGCCGCCACCGACTTCACGGCCTCGACCAACGGCTATATCACTCCGGCATCCACCTTGGATGGCGCAAACTGTGGGTTCACCGCAAACGGGTTCACCGGGCCAACTGGAACGCCGGTGGTCGGGCCAGTCGGGCCGAATAAGCTAGTCTGCACCCAGTCAGGTCCATTCGGTAACACTGGAATCTTGCCACCGCCGGGACGCAATGCGGCCCCGACGCTCTCCAGTTTCGTGGCCGCCAATGGTAGCCCCGGTCTCGCTCCTTACTACGGTTACGGTGGCGAGGGTCCAAAATACGGATACGTCGAGCAATGGAATCTCGACATCCAGCGGCAACTTCCGGCTGGATTCTTTGCGGACGTCGCCTACGCTGGTTCCCATGGCGTACATTTGCAGCAATATCAGACAAATGTCGACCAGATTCCGGATTCCTTCGTAGCCCAGGCTGCCGCGCAATACGCTGCTAACCCAGCCGTAACTCCCACAATCGGCACTCTGGTTACAAATGTTCTAACCTCGCCGAATACCGCGCTAAACCCCGCCCTGACCCCCATGATTCACGCGGGACAGTATGACCGGCCATATCCGGAATATAACGGGCTGAACTTGAACGGGTACGGCTGCTGCAGCAGCAGTTACAACTCCCTGCAGGCTACCGTAACCCGCAGATTCCAGGGTGGTGGCACCATGCTCGTGGCTTACACAAACGCTAAGCTGATGAGCAATACCGACACCTTGACCAGTTGGCTCGAAGGCAACACTGGCGGTGTCGGTTCAGTTCAGGATTGGAACAATCTGGCGGGAGAGCGGTCCCTTTCCTCGCAGGACATCTCCCAAAGGTTAGTGATCAGCTACGTGCTTGATCTTCCCTTTGGCCACGGAAGGGCGTTTGCTAGCGGCTTGACCGGCTTCGCGAACGGCGTAGTTTCCGGCTGGGGCGTGGATGGCATCACCACCTTCCAGCGCGGATTCCCACTTAAAATCAGCTGGGCGGGTCCGCAAACCGCTTTGGAAGGTGCTGGTCTGGGCGTCGCCAACGTCCGGCCCGATGTCATCGCCGGCTGCGACGAAAAATCCGGCGGCGGCCACATTACCAACTGGTTCAACACCACCTGCTTTGCAGCGCCTCCGCAGTGGGGCTTCGGTAACGAGTCGCGTGTTGACCCGGTTCTTCGCGGCCCAGGAATTAACAACTTCGACTTCGCCATTTTCAAGAGAACGAAGGTTTCCGAAAGACTGGGGATCGAGTTCCGGACGGAGTTCTTCAACATATTCAATCACCCGTATTTCAATGTGCCATCAACCGGTTTCAACGGAGTTGCGACAGGGCCAAATAGCAGCGGTTTCGGCACAATTACGAGTACCGTGCAAAACGGCGTGGCCTCGCCAGAACGGTTGATTCAGTTCGCGCTGAAGGTTGTGTTCTAAGAGCTCTGTTTGGGCCAGGCAATCGCGCCTGGCCCAAACTTAGAATTCAAAAGCAGGATTCTCAATGCTGGCTAGCAATAGTCAGCATTAAGTTTTTCTTGGCCACCTCGGTCTTGTTAACCTTTCATGCGGACCCTCCAAACCATCGACTACCCCGAAGCCAAACGTGCCCTCGATCTCATCGTCTCGAAAGCTTCCCAGATGCAAAAGGCCGCGTCGGTCGCCGTCGCCGACGCACACGGTGACCTGATCTGTTTCGCACGAATGGATGGCGCTCCCGTCTCCTCCATCCGAATCGCCATGAACAAGGCCTGGACCGCCGCCCGCGAGCGCAAGTCCACCAAAGAAATCGGCGAAAAGGTAAAGCATCCCGAAAAGTCCCACGACATCGCCTACTATGGCGATCCCAACTATGTCGGATGGGGCGGCGGAATTCCCGTCTCGAAGAATGGCGAAGTCGTCGGCGCCGTCGCCGTCAGCGGCCTCTCTTCCGCCGAAGACGTCGCCCTCGCAAGCCTGGGTGTCGAACTCCTGACCAACTCCTAGCCCGCGCCACTGTTCGTGTTTCGTAACACAAATCACTTTTTATCGCGATGACCCCGATTTGGTGCAAAACTCAACACAACTGAGGGGGACGAGTGACTCGGAAGGACTGCCCGCGCTGCGGCGGTACCGGATATGTCGCCAAGCCCGTGGACATCAGCGGAAAGTCCGAAGGCGTCGCGTTTATCCGGTTGAAGTGCCCGGCATGCGCAGGCACTGGAAGAAAAAACTCTGCTCCACCTTCTACCGCGGGCTGACCGCACGGCCTGTGGTGCTTGCGAAAACGTACGAGCCCGGACCGTCATGGTTCCCGCCCTGAAGTGGCGCTCCGGGCCCGTCGTTCCCGATTCGTTCTCTGGAATCAAAAATCTACATCAGAAATTGAAAATTGAATTTGTCATTCCGCGCGTGTCGCAGCCGCGCCAGCGGCGGGAACGCCGAGGAACCTGCTTGTGGGACCGACACTTCTGTTCGTAGCCTTTGACTTGCTCTGCTAGCTCAAGCCGTCACCGCCGCCTTCGCTCGCCGCCTGCGACCCGCGGTTGCCGTCTCCACCCGGTTGCGTCCTCCAGCCTTGGCCCGGTAAAGCGCTTTATCCGCCGCCTGCACCACTTCATCCGCGGACGATTTCTCCGATCCCGAACTTGCCACTCCAATACTCGCAGTCACTGAAAGTTCGTCCGCAGCCGCCGCCTGTGCCAGTTGACGGATCGCCCGCCCCGCCTGCGCTCGCCCGCGCTGGTTGCGCCGGTCCGGCCCCCGCGCTTCCTGCCGTCTATCCTTATTATTGCCGCGCAGCCGAAAGCTGCTCGCCTCAATGCTGGCCCGCAACTGCTCCAGTGGCTCCAAAACATCTTTCGTCGTCTTTCCCGGAAACACGATCGCAAATTCCTCGCCGCCGCACCGGTAAGCCTGACCTCCGCCCGTCACCCGCGCCAGCCTCCCGGCCACCATCCGCAGCACCTGATCTCCCGTGTCATGTCCATACGTGTCGTTGCATCGCTTGAAGTGGTCGATGTCCACCATGGCAATCGAGTAAGGCGCCTGCAGCCGCAGCAACGCCTCATGAAACGCGCGCCGCGAAGGCAACGTCGTAAGCTCATCGTGATAAGCCAGCAGGTAAGAAGTCTCCACCATCGAAACCGCCAGGATGAAAGCCGCCGTCGCAAAGTAAGCCGCGGGAATTCGTCCCGCTCCTCCAAAGCGCAGAGCCAGAGCGCTGGCCGCCAGCGCCCACAGCAGCCCGCTCTCCACCGGCTTACGAAAAAGCAAATAGCGTATCAGCAACACCACCGCCCCCGCCGCAAACGCAATCACGGTAGAAAAAGCCAAATGCTGCGGGACCATCCCCGTAACAAGATGATGCGAATGCCCGACTGCCCTCGCAGAATCCGTCCGGCACAACACCGCCACAATCACTGACTCGACAAACAGAAACACGCTCGCCGGCCCCACGCTGGCAAAAATAAATCCTCGTTCCCGCACAAACGAGATCAGCGCAAAGTTCAGCGGCAACAGCACACCTATAGCCACCAGCGCCGCGTTCGCCGGCCCGCCGCCGGAAGTGTGAGGGAAAGAAGAGTAATAAGAAATCGCCCGCTCCGCGAGGAACACCACCAGCAGCGCAACGAAGATGCGGCTGGAATGAAATCTCCACGCCATCAGCAGCCCCACCACCAACGCCGCATGCAGCGCAAACGTAATGATCGCCGCACTCGGTGCAACCATCCCCGTATGCAACAGGATAGCCACCGCCGCAATCCAGATAGCCGGAGTGAGCAAAGACTTCATCGAAAGTTAGCCTTGACGCTCTGCCGAGCGATCATCGCGTCCGCAGTGTCCTGCCTGCGATTATCTCTGGCAGGGAGCCGAGAGTAAATGACGGACAGGGTTCAACACGGCCCGTCACCGTGAGCCCTGTCGTCCCGAGCCCTGTCATCCTGAGGAAGCGGCATTCTCGGCTTCGCCGAGAATGCTCGACGAAGGACCTATGCAATTGGGCAGCGTCGATGCAAACGGCCAAGAAATGCGGCTGACGTCACGAAACCTTATCCGGTTGGAACTGATGTCTCTCATACCACTCCGCACTCAAGTCCTTCCATTCCGGATTTACCGAAACAATCAAAGCGATTTTCTTCCTCCGCAGCCACCCCTTGATCTGCTTCTCTCGCTCAATCGCGTCTCGTACATCCTGAAACCGCTCAAAATAAACCAGCCGGTCGACCCTATACTTCACGGCAAACCCTACGCCACTCCCGCTCTTATGCTCACGTACTCTGCGCACCAGACTATTAGTCACGCCCGTGTAAAGAGTTTTGGACCGGTTCGTCATGATGTAAACAAAGAACGTTCTCTGCGCGTAAGACGACATGAACACAGAATGCCGGAACACGGGCGCGACGTCTGTGACGCATAAACATAAACCTACCCCCCTTGTCATCCTGAGGCAGCGGAGTTCTCGGCTCCGCCGAGAACTCCCAACGAAGGACCTATGCAACTCGCCAGCGCCAAAAGATGCCCGGCTCCTACCGCCGCCCTTGCAGAGATAGGGTGGGGTTTTGACTTCCGCACCCCGGGCCACCGCTTATCGCTGCGCGTTACTCTCTGTACTCCGCACCGGCCCCGAATAGGGACTTCGCAAATTGCCCCCGAACGCCTAGCCGCGGATGGAGTAGTTCCCAGAGATAGTAAGGAATATCTTTTTCATTTGTGCGTTTCCTCGCTAGCGTGTCGCGGCTGCGCGTACGCAATAGAAGATACCAAGGGTCTTAACTGCAGAAGGATAACACGCAAAATAGAGCGTTTTGCGCTCGACGGAATCTGGCATCGAAACCTTGTCAATAGCCAAACTGGCCACAATCAGACTAAGTCGTTCACAACACTAACCAAATAAAGTCGCAAAAATGTCCCATCAACACCCTCTAATATGATATAATGAAACTATAGGTTACAGCTTTAAGAAAACTAAGGCGCGGCCCACAGCCGCGCCTTTTCTTTTGCCGAAATGAGGCGCGAACCACATGGCGAAGTGTAAAGACTTCACGAATTTCAAAGAGCGCGGCGAGTGGGTGGAAGCGCAGTTCATCGCCCAAGCCCTGCGCATGGGTTTCAAGGTATTAAAGCCTTGGGGAGATTCGTCCGCCTACGATGTCGGAGTCGAACACGGACGGCAGTTTTTTCGGATCCAAGTGAAGTCCACCAGCTACCGCCTCGGCAACGGTTATCAATGCGGGTTCAAACCCAACCACAGAGGCGCACGCTACACGACCAAAACCGTCGACTTCTTCGCAGCCTATGTAATTCCTCAAAATGCCTGGTACGTCCTGCCTTCATCCGTTGTGCTGAAAACCAAAAGCCAGGACCTGATGCTCTGTCCCGTGCGCCAACCCAAGCGCGATCTCTATCATTACGAAGGCTACCGCGAAGGTTGGAATCTGATGCGCCGACCGCCTCAGCGCACGTAGCTCGTCGTGAAATGAATTGGTGAAATAAATTGCCAGAACTAGATTGGCAGTGCGTAGCGAAACGGCCGTTCTGCCATACTCCGCCAGAAATAAACCAGAATGATCACGCTCGCCACCGCCGCATAGGCGCACCACAAGGAAGTAAACGCGTAGCGCTTGAACTCCATCACAATCAGGAGAATGATCAGATTCGCCGCCCCAAAAATGATCATCATCCGGATCTTCGAGAAAAATAGCGTTCCGCAGGTTGCGATCACGTAGAAGACGGCGACCGCCGTATTGTTGGTCGCCTGATTCATATACACAATACTGTTTCCCTTCACGTAGACCTGCGTCGGATAAGCCGTCAATGCCCACAGGATGTAGAGCGCAGTCGCGGTGCCAATGCCGAGAAACGGCCACATGCGCCTGCGGCTATCTGCGTTCGGCTCAAACAGCAGCACGCTGAGCGGCAACAGAAAAGGCAGCAGTCCCTGCGCGTACAGCATAAAAGCCGCGCCCATATCATGGGTCACCTTGGGGGAAAGAATCCCGTCGAGTCCAAGCCAGACAAACCCCTCGATGAACTGATGAATGGCAAACAGTACCGGCAGCGACGCGAAAAGCACCTCGCGCCGGTGTTTTACCTTCGTTACTGTGACGACGCCGATCGCGCCCAGAACGCCGCTGCCGACAAAATTTGCTGTGGCTGAGAAACACATCGTCTTGTTTTTCTCCGTTGCGAAGCTTACATCGGAGGCGGGGGAATGCGAAATAATTTTTCCGATACTAGTCATCCGGAAGACCACGGCTTTTTCGGGCCGAAAGATCCCTTGCTCGATTCCGATACAGCAAGCGAACCGCGAACGGTTGTCCCCGAATTTTTCCTGTTTTGAACTCGCTCTCCATTTCTGGAAGCACGAACTTTCGTGCGGTGCAGTTTCCGCTGCGCTTGAGCGTCTTCTAATTAGAATCGCTCTGTAATTTGTAATTAAGGTTCGCTTATGATGCATTCAGTGGCCTCCACGTTTCGCTCGCGGGCGATGGGAATCATCATGACGGGGATGGGATCCGATGGGGCGCTGGGGATGAAGGCGATACATCGGGAGGGCGGTTTTACAGTGGGCCAGGATGAGCCGAGTTGCACGGTTTACGGGATGCCACGAGCCTGCGCGGAATTGGGAATTCTGGATCGCGTGGTGCCGCTCTCGGAGATTCCGCATGAGATTCTGCTCTCTACCCACTACCGCAGAGCGAGCGTGAGTTAAGCGGATGCTGCGAAATCGATTGGATCGTGATCCAGTGCTTCACGAATTCTCTTTAACAGTGTCGAGATGGAAAAAGGTTTGGCCAGATACTCTTTGCGAAAAGTGCACAGTTCGGGTGCTGACAACTGATCGATATAACCGCTCATGAGCACGATCCGGACATCAGGGCACAAGGCGAACAAGGACCGCGCTAATTCGTGACCGCTGATACCCGGCATAACCACGTCAGACAGAAGCAAGTCTACCGGCACGGAACATTTGTGATAGGCGTCCAATGCGTGAGCCGCGTTTTCTGCGACGATCACCCGGTAACCGGCGGATTGCAGAGCTTCCTGAATGGCCCTTCTTACTAAGGCTTCATCTTCGACGAGGAGAACCGTCTCGCTGCCAATCCACTGACAAGTCTCGGTGGTTCGAAGATTGATCGTCGCTTCGAAGGAAGTGGAAGGAGTGATTTCCAGAAGATTCGTCCCGCACTTGGGGGGAGAATCCTCGAACCGAGCGCGAGAAGTCAACCGGCCATTTTTATCTTTATCCACCATTCACGAGTAGCAGATTGGCTGCCATACGCGTTTGTGCCGAAATGTACTTCAGCTGAAAGAATCGGAATCACTTAGAAGTGCGCAAGGGATATCTTCCGGAAATCTTTCCCAAATTGGTAGACCGTTTTGGGAATGCAGGTCCAAATGAAATGCGATTTGTGGAATCTATCATTGGGGATCTTCATGGAGGATGGCGGGTTTGCTTGAGCTGGTAAGAATGGTTTCGTAAGGATCAAGCAAGAGCTTGTGGGTGCCGGCGGGGGCGGACAAATGAAAGGGAGTTTCCGGACCGTCGGCAAATACGCGGCCAAGCAGCACCGGCGCTCTGCCCGAGATCGACGCATAGATTGGGACGGAAGTGACCAAGGTGTCTGGCGCATCTTTCTGCTGAATCATCCCACTTGCAATGATGATGTTTCCCTTGGCTGCGAACTTAACGGCGTGCAACTGCAGTTTCGGCAATGAAGTACCGTTGATCCATCCATCCATGAACCAGTCCAGCGAAGACTTGCCTTCGTAGCGCAAGGACGGTGGCAGACCTTCGGCGAAAACATCCAGCAGTTGGCGAGTGGTAATAGCTTGTCCTTCGTAGCGCTGGCGAATTCTGCGCAGGGCCTGCATGAAGGGATCTTCCCCAACATCGGGCCGCGCCGATTTCCGTTCCGTCTGCGCTGCGGCATCCTGCATCATCGAGTGCAGCATGTAGAAAAGCCACGTGCCTCGTCCGTAGCTGATCGCTTCGTAGCCTTCCGGGAAGTTCGACGATAACAGGCGGCTTCCCAGCGTGACTGGGCCAGCGTCTTTGCGAAGGTTGCCCTCCTTATTCTTGGCGAGCAAATCCTGCCGATATTTGTCCATGACCTGGCGGAAGCCCGCGGGGTTTCTCTCGCGCAGAACCATTAATGCAGAATAGTTTGCCAGCCCCTCGGAGAACCACTGGTCGCGGTAGGTTCGCCAGCTGACCAGATCTCCCCACCACTGGTGTGCAGTTTCGTGAGCCGGAATCTGCTGGTCGATTAATTCCTGCGAAGGATTCATATGGATTTCCCGGCGCTCTTCCGGAGTGAGGAACGCGTAGGAAGACAGGAAAATCAATCCCGGCCATCCCTGGCTCTCGCGCCCGGGAAGCTGGGTGAGAGCCAGACTGCTGTAGGGGAAAGGACCGAACCGGTCCGCATAGTAACGAATGGCGCGAGCTGCGGATTCGGCCACTGCGGCCGCGTTCCGAGCGGGAGACAACGGAAGCGGAACGGAGGGTAAGGGCAGAGGCACTTCCCGTGTTGGGGTCTGCGGTTGAGGTTCGACTTGTATCGAAGTGCTTGGGAAGCCACGTTCCACTCCTCCGGTGGCATAAGCATCGACGTGAACATCGCCAGCCTGCGCGGAGGCGCGAACATATTTGCCCAGATCGAATCCGGCAATGGGAATGGGGCGCTCCGAAACCCATCGGCCTACCTGATCCCCCTGGGAAATCTGTCTGGAAAATTGAGTAGACGGTACCGTTTTCGGCAGCGCGGAGGGTTTGCCGGTTGCGACCAGCGTCCAGCCCTGGGGATAGTGGAAGGTGAGATCGTAGTCGGACATGGCGAGGCCACGGTTAGGAAACCAATTGCCACGCTCGCCCACATACAACAAACCGTTTCCCGCCTCGGCCAAGACTTCTCCGCCATAGACAAAGCGCAGGCTGATTTTTTGTCCTTTTCGCGCCGGCGTCGACAGAATCACGGCGACCAGGTCATTCCCGCTGCGGGCAAGGTGTGTGCCCTCGACTGCGGGATTCTGGAGGTATTCGACGGCACCGCCATCCTCCTCCACGGATTGAATCTTCAGGAAGCGCGATAATTCGAAAACCAGGAACTGCGATCCATCGCGCAGCACCTCGAGATTAAGATTCACTTCCGCATCGAGTTCTTTCGGGGGCTTTACCTCAGCATTGATAATGTAGCTCCGCACTGAGATGGGATCCTCTCGCGACTCGGTTTCTGTAGGAAGAGTTTGCGCGACCGCAGGGCGCCCGTGGGCCGTGATGCCCGCGGAAAAAGAAGCCCAAACATCGTAATAGACGGTCCCATCTTTGGTTTTTGGTTGTCCCGCCTCCACTTGTTCAGCAGCGGTTGAGTCATAGAGAACGTCGAAGACGCCAAGCGTGTTGCCCTGGAGTCGTGCATGCAAGAGGCGATCGGCGGAGTCGGCGGGGGCCAAATCTTTCGAGATATGCCGATTCGCAGTGGGCAGCATTTCGCTAAAAGTCGCCAGCAATCTCATGGCGTCGACGGGCGCCAGGCTGCGCGCCGTTTCATCCCATCGGGCAACAAAGGCCGCCGCATCCTCTGGCGCTCTGAGACCAGGCTGCAATTCGGCCGCGGTGTTGTCGTTGAAGCGGAAGTAGGCGGTGCTGAATCGCTCTTCAAGAATTGCCATCCCGGTGAACAGGCTCATCGATCTGCGCTCCACTTCGTTGGAGGGAACCAGCAGGACTTCTCCATCGCCCTCGAAAAAGGCTCCGGTGATCTTGCCCATCACATCTTTGGTGAAGGCGATGGTGCCGTCCTCGAGAGTGATGTGGATTGCGGGGCGATCGATCGAACCGTCGCGCACCCGAAAGACGCGCGAGGTATCGAGGCCGATGCTGCTTAGTTGCAGATAAAGTGACTCGGCCGGTCCGGGTTTGTGCGGAGGAGGCTGAACCGGCGGCGCTTGATTAACGTAGGCAGAAACGTGCGGCAAGAATGTCAGGAACGCGGCGAACACGGTGGCAAATCTGTACAGTTTCGGCGGTACTTTGGTCACGTAGGTGTGTGTCCCCACAGTTGTTAGAATGCGCTTCAATGCCCCGTCGTGTCACTACTTTCGCAATTTTAACCGTCTGGGCGGCATTTGCCGGAGCGGCATTGGCGGACACAATTCATCTGAAGAATGGCCGCACCATTCTCGCCGACCATGTTCGCGAAAACGGAAACCGCTACGAATATGACATTGGCGATGACAGTTATGCGATACCGAAGAGTTCGGTGGAACGGGTCGAGGCGGGCGGCATGCCTGCCACAGTGGCCTCAGCGAGTGCAGGCAAAGGTTCCGCGGAGCTTCCCGTTTTCATCCCGGTTGGCAGCCTGACGAATGAAGATGGCCCTCTCAAGACAGTGGTGAAGGACGGCAAAGTGGATTCCGATGCTCTGGCGAAACTTGAGGGCAAAGGAAATCCGGAGTTGAGCGCTACGGCTGATTTTATTGCCGGCAAGTTTGAATTCGATCATGGCAACGTGGCTGAAGCGCGCCGCTATTTCGATAGCGCCTTACGCTTTCAGCCGGAAAATTCCACCGTGTTGGTTTACTACTCGGCGCTGCTGGTGCGCACAGGGAACCCTTCGCAGGCGCTCTCCTACGCCCAGCGGGCGGTGAGCGCATCTCCGAATTCACCCGATGCTTACACGGTGCTGGGTTATGCGCAGCAGGCTTGCGACCGTACGCAGGATGCGGTTGTGTCGTGGAAGCATTCTCTCGAACTGCGTCCCGATCCGGCGGTTCAGCAGTATCTGGCGAAAGCGCAGCGGGAACAGAATGTCGAGACCGACTTTACGCAGCGCGAGAGCAGCCATTTCGTCCTGCACTATGAAGGCAAGCAGAGTTCAGAAGCGTTTCGGCAACAGATTCTCACCGCCCTGGAATCCGATTACGATGATCTGGCACGTGATCTGGGAACGCCGCCGCGTGACAACATTCTCGTAACGCTCTATACGGAGCAAGCGTTCTTTGACGTGACTCGAGCGCCATCCTGGTCAGGCGCGCTCAACGACGGCAAACTTCGCATTCCCATCAACGGGCTTAGCTCGATGACTCCTGAATTGGCTCGCGTGCTCAGGCACGAACTGACCCACACATTCATCAACCAGCTTTCCGCTGGCCGGTGTCCGACCTGGCTGCATGAAGGGATTGCGCAGTTTTTTGAACCCAAATCGTTGGGTAGCGATGGTCGGCAACTGGCTCAGTTGTTTAAGGCGCAAAGCAATATACCGCTGAATGCTCTCGAAGGAAGCTTCCTTCGCTTCTCTGGGCCGCAGGCTTATCTGGCTTATGCAGAGTCCTTGGCGGCAGTTTCCTATATCAACGATTCTTCGGGGATGGGGGACCTCCAGCGCATTCTTCAGCTTCTCAGCCAAGGCAGCTCTACCGAGGCTGCTTTGCGTGCGACCATCCACTCAGACTACGGTCAACTCGAATCCGAAGTCGGTAAGTACCTGAGTGATAAGTACGGCGACTAACGGGTCCGACTCGGGCGAAGCCATAGGATTGCAGTTTTTCGTTCTGTAAATTTGCCCGCCACCAGCGCTTGTGCTAGTTTCGATTTCAAGACTCCGCTTCGCATGTGCGCTTTATTCCAGTCCCGTCAGCCCGAGCCTCCGCCTACCGCGCAGCCTGCGACGAACGATTTTCCGGTTATTGACGGCGGGCAGATTGCCGCGACCACTTACGGAAAAAGAGCGGCCGGCGATTTCTACGAGTCTTTGCGGGTTGGCCCGGAGCGGGTTTTATTTGGGCTGCTAGATGTGGCAGGGCGACGCGAGACCAACCAGGTCATTCTGACAGCGGCACAAAAGATCTTCCGGTCGATGGGCATGGAATTGTTTTCCGGACGCGACTTTAACGAAGCCGAAGCCATGACCGAACTCTGCCTTGCGCTCAACCGCGGAATCATGGAAGCCGCGAATGGCATTTGCTCATGCCCCGGGTTTATTGGCTGCTACCACGAGAAATTCGGGACTCTTTGCTATACCAACGCAGGACACACGCCAGGACTGCTGCGTGACAATACCGGCATCACCGATCTTCTCTCGACGGGCCTGCCGCTGGGTTTGTTCTCGCATGCCACTTGCGATGCTCCCACGGTTGGCATGGAGAAAGGTGCGGTTCTCATGCTGGTTTCGCGCGGGGTGGTTGAGGGCAAGTGCAAAGACGATCAGGCTGAGGATCAGGAGTTCGGCTTGGACCGCGTATCAGAACGTCTTCGCACCGCCGACTCTTCCAATGCACAGGCGCTCTGTGCCTCTATTTTGAATGCGGTGGGCGAGTTCACCTGTGAGCCGCTGGTTCCAGACGATATGACCGCCCTAGTACTCGTACGCAACCCGTAATCGACCGGATGGGTCGCGGAAAATCTACGTGAAGCTAGCTTTGGGCCGGGAGAGTAGTAGTAAAATACCCAAAAAGGCCGTAGCCCACTTTCGCCCGCAAGCTCCAGGCAGCGTGGCGGCCCAACGAAAATCCTATGAAGAAAACGGTTCTGATACTCCTTTGCCTGTCATTTGCACCGGCCTTGGCGGCTGGTCAGGTGGTTGAAGAAATTGTGGCGCGCGTGAACAGCCAGATCATTACCCGGTCTGAATACAACCGGAGTAAAGATCAGTTGCGGGATGACGTCAAGCAGCAGGATCCGAATAACGCCGATAAGTTGTTCAGCGAGCGCGAAAAGGATGTGCTGCGCGACTTAATCGACCAGCAACTGTTGCTGGATAAGGGCAAGGACCTGGGCATTACCGGGGACACCGACCTGATCAAGCGCCTCGACCAGATGCGTAAGGATATGAAGTTGGAGACTATGGAAGACCTGGAGAAAGCCGCAACGGCCCAGGGGATTTCCTATGAAGATTTCAAACAAAATATGCGTAATCAAATTATTACGCAGAAGGTGATTGGCGAAGAGGTCGGCTCTCACCTCAACATCACTACTGAAGAACAACAGAAATTTTATAATGAGCACAAGAGTGAGTTGGAGCAGCCGGAGTCGATCCGGTTAAGCGAGATTCTGATCGCTCCGCAGAAGCCGGCGGCGAATGCTGCAGCCGGTGGTCAGGAGACAGACGCGGCCAAACAGGTGGATGATGCCGCAGCTTTGGCGGCCGCAGAGGCTAAGGCCAACGATCTGCTAAAGCAAATTAAAGCTGGAGCGAGTTTCGACGAAATCGCCAAGAAAAACTCCGCAGGCCCATCGGCGGCGCAAGGCGGCGACCTGGGAGTGTTCAAGCGTGGAACTCTGGCCAAAGAACTTGAAGACAAGACCTTTGCCATGAAGGCTGGGCAAATCACCGACGTCATCCGGACGAAGCAAGGTTACGTGATCCTGAAGGTCACCGACCACCAGATGGCAGGGATTCCGCCCATGAAAGACGTAACGGCGAAGATTCAGGACGCTCTGTATTACGAGAAGCTGCAACCCGCGCTGCGCGCTTACTTGACGAAGTTGCGGGAAGACGCCTACATCAAAGTCGCGGATGGGTATGTCGATACTGGCCACAGCGCCAACGAAACGCAACCGGTGGAGACCGCTTCCGCCAAAGAATCGGATGCCAAGAATTTGAAGAAGAAGAAAAAGAAGATTCTGGGAAAATTGTAGGACAAGATTCGGGCTTGTTCATTCGGAGTCCGCACCCTCTTGCGTTCTGATTTACACTCTTGGAGAGAATGAAGGATTTCTATATCAGCGAGTGTATCCGGCACGAAAACAAGGTGGTCACTTCTAACTTTGTCGTCGTTTCGAAACAAATCAAGCCTAAGAAAACAGGTGAGCCCTACCTCGCTTTAACCCTTGGCGACCGGAGTGGACAGCTGGATGCCAAGATGTGGGACAACGTGGAAGAAGTGCTTACGATCTTTGAGCAGGACGACTTCCTCAAGATTAAGGGTTTAGTCAATAAGTATAAAAATCGATTTCAGCTCACGATTCACAAACTGCGCAAGTTAGGCGATTCGGAGATTGAATTTGCCGACTACCTGCCCAAGACCACCAAAGATATCGACGAACTCTGGCGAACGCTTGGCGAGTTCGTAAATTCGTTCCAGAATCATTATCTGCAGGATCTGATCAGGGCATTCATGGCTGATCCGGAAATTGCAGCAGCCTACCGCAACGCACCCGCGGCCAAGACTCTGCATCACGCTTATATCGGCGGATTGCTCGACCATGTGGTCTCACTTTTTCGCTCATGCGATCTGATCTGCCGGAACTATCCTCAGGTCAACCGGGATGTATTGCTGACGGGCGTTTTTTTGCATGACATCGGCAAGATCCATGAATTGGCTTACAACCGGTCGTTCTCCTATACCACTCGCGGCCAGTTGCTCGGACACATGGTGATCGAGCTGGAAATGTTGCAGGCGAAACTTGCATTGGTTCCAGGATTTCCCCCCGAGCTTAAGACCTTGCTGGAGCATTTAATCATCAGCCACCATGGGGAATACGAATTCGGATCGCCCAAGTTGCCGATGTTTCCCGAGGCGCTCCTGCTGCACTATATGGACGACCTGGATTCGAAGATGGAGGCGATGCGCGCCCACTTCGAGCGTGAGGCTGATCTCGAAAGTCCTTGGACCAGTTACAACGCTTCGCTGGGACGTCCTCTGCTGAATACCGCGAAATTTCTTGCGGCGCGAACCAGCGCGCCCGAGAATTCTTCTTCGCCGCTCGAAGCTGAGGTGGATGCTGAACGCACCGCTGAACCGCAAGAAGCTGAATCGCAAGAAAAAACTCCTGCCCTTCCTGGCTTTGAATCTTAGCCGGAGAGAATTGCCACCGCACTCATGCTCGACTTCAATCGTTTCGAAATTCTCACCTTCGATTGCTACGGCACCCTCATTAACTGGGAGGAAGGAATTCTTGGTTGTTTGCGGCGAATCCTGGCCGCGCATGGTCAGCGAATCGACGATGCCACGATTCTGCGGCTCTACGGAGATTTTGAAGCGAGCGCAGAGCAGGGAGGATACCGAAGCTATCGGGAGGTTCTCAACTCTGTAGTGCGGCAGTTTGGCAAACAATTTGGATTCGCGCCCAGCGAAGAGCAAGTGCGCTCACTGGCTGATTCATTGAAAGAATGGAAACCCTGGGCCGACACTGTGGAAGCGCTCCGTCTCCTTGAGAGCCGGTTTCAGCTGGCGATAATCTCTAACGTGGACGACGATCTTTTCTCTTCTACGCTGCCTCAGCTGAAGGTGAAGTTCAGCCAAATTGTTACCGCCCAGCAGGCGCGAGCATACAAACCGTCCTTGGAGATTTTCGAACTCGCATTGAGGCGCATCGACGTTCCCGCGCACCGCATCCTGCATGTGGGGCAGAGTCTTTATCACGATGTGATTCCTGCGCAGTCGCTTGGCCTGGCTACAGTTTGGGTGAACCGGCCGTCCGCGAGAAATGGTGTAGGCGCGGTCAGGGCGGCGGAAGCGCAGCCAGACCTGCAGGTGACCAGCCTTGGGGAACTTGCTGCCGCTTGCGCGCCCCAGTCTAATTCTTAGAAGCCGTCGCGGAATTTTCGCGCCATTGGCCTCGCGGATCGTCCGGAAATTCCGCCTCACAATCACAAAGAGACCAGGCATCAGGTAAAATCGAGCACTTATGCTGCGCTACTTTACAGCGGGGGAATCTCACGGCGAAGCGTTGGTCGCTTTTCTTTCAGGCTTGCCCGCGGGGCTCAAGGTGGACCAAAGCTTTGTGGATCGTGAACTCTGGCGCCGGCAGCAAGGCTACGGGCGCGGCGGACGCATGAAGATTGAGCGGGATACCGCCCATATTCTGTCCGGGATCCGCCAGGGAAAAACCATTGGGTCGCCGATTTCGGTTCAACTCGAAAACCGAGACTGGAAAAATTGGCAAGAGGCTTTGCCCGTGGGTGAAGGTGATCCGGCTTTGCATAAGCGCGTAGCGTCGCCCCGTCCGGGTCATGCCGATCTGGCGGGAGCTTTGAAATACGATTTTCCGGAAGCACGATACGTTCTGGAGCGGGCATCTGCGCGGGAATCAGCGGCGAGAGTTGCCATCGGCGCGATCGCCAAAGCTTTTTTGCGCGAGCTTGGTATTGAAGTGTTGAGCCATGTGATTGCAGTGGGCGATGTGAAGATTCACAAAGACGTTCCCTGGGAGCAAATTAACGCTCTTTACAATCAGAAAGAAATCCTGCTGAATTGTGCTGATGGGGAAATCGAGCAGCGGATGAAAGAGGAAGTTGACAAGGTTCTGAGGACCGGCGACTCGGTAGGGGGAGTGTTCGAAGTTGTCGCTCACGGCGTTCCGCCAGGACTTGGCACTTACGCGCAGTGGGACGAGCGGTTGGATGCTTTGCTGGCGGGCGCAGTCATGTCATTGCAGGCGGTGAAGGCGGTCGAGATCGGCGACGGTGTGGCTGCGGCGGCTTCGCCGGGCTCTGCGGTGCATGACGAAATCGGCTATGGCGCGGCTGGGAATTTTACTGCGTTCACTCGCAGCCGCAACAATGCAGGCGGAATTGAGGGCGGAGTTTCTAACGGAGAGGATATTCGAGTACGCGGATATCTGAAACCCATTTCGACTTTGCGGCGGCCGCTGCAGTCGGTGGATTTCTCCACGCGCGAACCGGTGCGTGCGGCGTATGAGCGTTCCGATGTTTGTGTGGTGCCGGCTGCGGGAGTGGCGGCTGAGGCCATGGTTGCGCTCACTCTGGCTCGCTGTGCTCTCGACAAATTCGGAGGAGACTCCATGGGCGAGACCCTGCGCAACTTCGCCGGTTACCGCCAGCAACTGGAAAGCTACTGATGATTTATCCCATCGTAAAGTTTGGAAATCCCGTCCTGGAAAAACCAGCCGAGAAGGTTACAGTCTTTGACGAAGAGTTGAAAAAGCTGGTGGAGGACATGTTCGAGTCGATGTATGCGGCGCGCGGCGTAGGTTTGGCTGCACCGCAGATCGGTATCTCGCGCCGCATTGCCGTGGTTGACGTTACGTTCAGGGAAGATCCGAATGCCAAACTTGTGCTCATTAATCCTGAGGTCATCCACAAACAAGGGCGACATTCGCAAAGTGAAGGATGCCTGAGCATTCCCGACTTCCGGGAAAATGTCAGCCGCGCTCAAGTGGTGACGATCCGAGCACAGGATTTAACCGGGCAAGTTTTCGAGAAAACGGGCGAGGACCTGCTGGCACGCGCATTTCAGCACGAGACCGATCATCTGAATGGCAAGCTTTACATCAGCCACATCAGCGCGCTCAAACGAGATTTAATCAAGCGCAAGATCCGCAAGATGGTCAAAGCGGGAGAATGGTAGAAGAAATTTTGTAATTGCATAATTGGCGATTGGGCAATCGCCGCCGTCGATCGGTGGAGAGCTCAATTGCTCAATTACACAATTGCAAAATTACATAATGTCCCGTGCTCTCAATCTCGTGTTTTGCGGCACGCCTCTATTTGCGGTGCCGACGCTTGAACGGCTGGTTGAGGCTGGATTCGTGGTTCGGTTGGTAGTGACGCGTCCGGATCGTCCAAAAGGACGAGGACTTGAATTCGTTTCGTCGCCGGTGAAGCAATCCGCGTTGAGGCTGGGATTGCCGATCACTCAACCTGAAACTATCAAGAATAATGCGGAGTTTCGCGCGCAGCTCTCCGAACTCAAGCCGGATGCAATTGTGGTGGTTGGCTACGGTCGCATTATTCCGCAGTGGATGCTCGATCTTCCCCGTCTCGGAAACATCAATCTTCACGCTTCGTTGTTGCCGAAGTATCGCGGCGCCGCGCCGATTCAATGGGCGATTGCGCGGGGCGAAAGCATTACAGGTGTTACGACCATGAAGATCGATGCCGGGCTTGATACCGGGGATATTTTGCTGCAGGAAGATATTCCTGTCGGCTCCGACGACACGGCCGAAACTCTTGCACCGAAACTCGCTGCCACAGGAGCGGATCTAATGGCGCGCACGTTGCAGGATTTGGAAGCGGGAACGGTTCGACCACGCAAGCAAGACGACTCGCAAGCGAGCCTCGCTCCTATTCTCAAGAGAGAAGATGGCCGGATAGATTTTTCACGGACGGCGGGAGAGATTCTGAATCGATTGAGAGGCTTTCAACCCTGGCCTGGTGCGTACACACAGTTTCGCGGCAAGAATCTGCAGATATGGCGGGCGGCTGAAATTAATCGAGTGCTGGCTGAGTCTGAACTCAGGGTGGAAGGCGATCGTCTGTTCATTGGATGCGGCTACGAGTCTGTGCTCGAACTGCTCGAACTGCAACTGGAAGGCAAGAAGCGAACTTCGGCAGCGGATTTTGTGCGCGGCTACCGGCCTCAGGCTAGCGAGAAACTTGGATTGTGAGACAAGATAAATCTCTGCTGGCAGTATTGATTCCGTCATACTGGCGTTAGTGAAAAAAATAAATCGAGAACCGGAAGCGGCAGTTTCTCCGGCACGAGCCGCAGCTTTCGACATTCTTCTGCGGGTCGAACGCGAATCTTCCTACGCGACGGAATTGCTTCATTCCAAAACATTCGCCTCGCTCACAAAGGTCGATCACTCCCTGGCGACAGAACTCGTCATGGGAGTTCTCCGCTGGCGATCGTTGCTGGATTTAGAAATCTCCACTAGTTCTTCGCAGACGCTGTCCAAACTTGATCTCGAAATTCTGACCGCATTGCGGCTCGCTGTTTATCAGCTCCGGGGGCTCAATCGCGTTCCAGCTCGCGCCGCGATTTACGAGAGCGTGGAACTGGTCAAGCGCGCACGAAAGCGTTCCGCTGCGCCTTTTGTCAATGCAGTGCTGCGGAAACTCGACAGAGCAACCTCGAAGACTTCTGAGTTCGATCCCCTTCAGATCGACGTTTCGTCTGTTGAAACCCTGGCCACCGGCAGCGCCCATCCGCTCTGGCTTGTGGAACGCTGGGCTAGAACCTATGGCGTCGAAGCGGCAATTAAGATTTGTCGTCAGGATCAATCAGTGCCGGTGACTGCCATTCGTCTGCGTCATCGCGATGCAGAAGAAAGATTACGAAGCGAGGGAATCGAATTGGCTCCCGGCGCTTTTCTTGTGTCGGCACGGAAAGTGCTGCATGGAGATGTAACGGCGTCCACTGCATTTCGATCTGGCTGGTGTGTGATTCAGGATGAAGCATCGCAACTGGTCGCAGCTTTGGTTGGACGCGGAGCCAGCGTACTCGATTGTTGTGCGGCGCCTGGCGGGAAGACTCTCGCGATTGCCGACCGCAACGCTGAGGCAAACATTACTGCCGTTGATTTTCACACTCATCGCGCGCGCCTGTTGCGGCGGCTGCTGCGAACGGATGACTCTTCCGGCAAAGCCGGCGAAAACAGAATCGGCATAGTGGCCGCCGATGCAAGGACTCTTCCTTTCGCAGCAAGCTTTGATCGAGTTCTCGCAGATGTACCTTGCTCGGGTACGGGAACTCTTTCGCGCAATCCCGAGATCAAGTGGCGGCTTACGCCCGAGGATCTGGCTGACTTGCAGGTACGCCAACTCGCGATTCTGAAATCCGCGATGTCGCAAGTCTCTCGCGGGGGTCGCCTGGTTTGCTCCACTTGTTCTTTAGAGAGGGAAGAGAATGAAGACGTTATCGAGCGTGCTCTGGCCGACGACTCTTCATTCCGAATAGTCGACTGCGGCGATGAGCTCGCGAAGCTCAAAGAGCAAGGTGAACTGATTTGGGATGATATTTCTACGCTTACTCGAGAATCTTATTTGCGAACGGTGCCGGGCGTTCAGCCCTGCGATGGATTCTTCGCTGCGATCCTGGAAAAGAGCTAACGCACTTCAAAATTCACCGTAGTTCCTGCGACCACTTTCTGTCCCGAGGGAGGATTCTGCGTGACAATCATGCTTGCTGGCGAAGGTTGCGGAGGAATGATCGGCGGGGCCGGGCTGGGGC
This sequence comes from uncultured Acidobacteriaceae bacterium, assembly GCA_963817305.1. Classification (GTDB taxonomy): domain Bacteria; phylum Acidobacteriota; class Terriglobia; order Terriglobales; family Acidobacteriaceae; genus Sulfotelmatobacter. The sequence continues at coordinate 1,310,084 of CAWFOD010000004.1, forward strand.
TCACGGCGGCGGAATTTGGAGCAATGGAATTTGGAGGAGTATTTGGAACTGGCGGAGTTGCGGGGACGGGCGCCATGTTCACATTTCCGAGTTTGAACCCCGCGTCCTGCAAAACGCGGCTCGCGCTTCCCAGCGGCTGACCGATGAAACTCGGCATCACATATACAGGTGGATCGGATGCGACGGTGATCAGCAGGCTGGTTTTCGGCGCTGCCACCTGGCTCGCATTGGCGGGCGGACTTTGTGCAAGGACTTGATCGGCAGGCGCGCCGGGCAATTGCATCTCCGCCGTGGAGGCCAGATCTAATCCGCGGCGCCGGATATTCCATTCCGCAGCGCGCTCGCTTTGGTGGGTTACGTCTGGAATCGCGACACGCTGAGGTCCCAGACTTTGTGCGACACGAACCTGCCATCCCCGGCGTACTTTCGCGCCGGGCAGCGGGAGTTGGGACATGATGAGGCCTTCAGGAATTTGCGGGCTGTAGTATTGCCGCTCCACGTCGATCTGCAGGCCGAGGTTGGCCACGATGCGTCCCGCGTTTGCGGGGGTGAGCCCGACGATTGCGGGCACTTGCACTTCCTGTCCGTGGATTGCGAAACGCATCGCCGTCAGTGCCGATAGCAGCGCCACCGCCACCAGAGTTAACGCCAGAATCGCGAAACGAAAAAAAGATTTCATAACTTGTGCAAGCGGCCGCGGAAAGATTCAGCAATCATGTGAATTCGTTTCGTTAATGCGTTTCATCCGCGCCAGGCACCGTATCTGGCGTATCCAGTTTCTGGGCCACAGGACCGGGCGTCTCCGGCGGCGGCTGAAATTGACCAGCATCCTTTCCGGCCATGGCGCCGGTCATGAAGTTCATCCAGATCGGCAGCGCGGCATGGGCTCCGGTTTCTTTGGCGCCGAGGGTTTTCTTTTCGTCGAATCCCATCCATACTCCGCACGTTATGGCTGGAGAGAATCCGACGAACCAGGCGTCAGTGAAATCATTGGTGGTGCCGGTTTTTCCGGCCACTGGAAAAGGCAACTTCGCCGCAGCTACGCCGGTGCCGTGCAGGACGACCTCTCGCAACATCGAGGTCATGATCCGCGCGGTGCGGGCGCTGATTACATCCTTGACCTCGGGATAATCTTCCTCGAGCACGCGTCCTTCATAATCGGTCACCTTGGTGATGTAACGGGGGGTGACGCGCACGCCGTCGTTCGGAAACACGCTGTAAGCCGAGGTCTGCTCCATCAGAGTAATTTCCGCGGAACCAAGAGCGACCGGCAGGTAAGGTGGCAGCCGAGCGGTGATCCCGAAGCGCTCGGTAGTTTCAATTACGCTCTTGATGCCGACTTTGCTGGCCAGTTTCAGCGCAGGAATATTTCGTGACTGCGCGAGAGCCCGACGCAGGGTGATGATGCCTTCAAACTTTTCATCGTAATTATGCGGCGAGTACGGTCCGGAGCCGGTTTCGAAAGTGACTGGTTCGTCGAGAATGGTATCGTCCGGACTTCCGCCCTTATCGATTACGGTGGTGTAGACATAAGGTTTGAAAGACGATCCCACCTGGCGCAAAGCCTGAGTCGCGCGGTCGAATTTCGATTCGCTGAAATCGCGGCCGCCAACCATGGCTTTGATTCCGCCAGTTGTGTTGTCGAGGGCGACGAGCGCGGACTGAGCGCCGGAGTCCTGTTCCAGGCTGACGCGTGCTGCGCCATTCGGGCTCAGCGACAATATTTTCACGTAACAGATGTCTCCGGGGCGCAGCAGATTTTGCATCTTACCCTGGGTCCAGGCCACATCTGCTTGCCCTAGAGCAGCGGAGTAACGGCCGAATTTCAAAGTCGCGATTCCGACGCCAGAGGAAGTGACGAGCGCATGGATATATCCGTTTACTTCCGGTTCTTCATCCCAGTCAGGATGCTGGTACTTATCGATGGCGATTCCATCTGCGACGACATTTTCCAGATGTCCCTTCCATCCGTGTCGACGCTCGTAGGTAGCCAGCCCATCCAGCACGGCTTGGTTCGCTGACTTCTGCAAATCGACATCGAGCGACGTGTAGACCTTTAAGCCGCCTTCGTGCACCTGGTCAGCGCCGTACTTATTTTCGAGATATCGCCGGATCTCTTCGACGAAATAAGGAGCGAGCGAGTTCGGATCGTTTTGCAGATGCAGAACCAGCGGCAGGGAGCGTGCGTCTGCGGCCTGGGCGGCGGTGATTTTTCCATCTTCGAGCATTGCATTAATTACGAGATTGCGGCGCTTGGTCGCTCGATCAGGATGGTTGATGGGCGAATAGATTCCCGGACCTTTGGGTAGACCCGCCAGCAGTGCGGCCTCCGCCAGCGTAAGTTTTCTGGCCGGCTTGCTGAAGTAATACTCCGAGGCGGCTTCGAAGCCATACACTCCGTGCCCAAGAAAGATCTGATTGGCGTAAAGGGTGAAAATCTGCGGCTTGGTGAACCGCCGTTCGATCTGGATGGCAAGCATCGTCTCTTGAACTTTGCGATGGAACGAACGGTCAGGTGAAAGGAAAAGATTGCGCGCCAGTTGCATGGTCAGAGTAGAGGCGCCTTGTACTTTGCCGCCGGATTCGATATCCCGGTACGCTGCTCCTATGATGCGCCAGAAATTTATTCCGGAGTGCCGGTAAAAATCCTTGTCTTCGATTGAAACCAGGGCATCGCGCAGCACCGGCGCAAAATCGTCATAGCTAGCCACCACTCGCCGCTGCAGCGCGAACGATCCAATCACGCGGCCATGATCGTCATATAACTCCGTGATCGAGCTTGGACGGTAGGCTTCGAGAGCTTCGACCTGGGGCAGGTCGGTGGTGTAGACAAGGAGCAATCCGGCGGTCGCACCCACCAGGGCGGAAACCAGCACCAGCAGGCCGAACAACACGCGGCCCACAAACTTCCGCCCCGCGATTTCCACCGGTGGAAGATCCTGGTAGAGCGACTTCATGACTAGGTGGGTTCAGAATAGCAGGGCGTCAATCACTCTGGTAGTCACTCCCGACCAGTGACGACCGAGGCCCAAGACAAAGATGACTGATTCACGAATCAGCAGGAAGCGACAAAAAGAATCGCGCACCTTGCGGTGCGCGACGAAAATCGTTAAATGCCTGTCTAGCTCGTCCGGCTCTTCAAGACCTCGATAGCCTTATGCAGTTGATCGTCTGGCGTATTCTTCGGCTTGGCTTCGGGCTCCGGCGTCGAAGGCTCGGCTTCGTCATCGTCGGTAATCACATTATCTGTGTCGTCAGCGACCAGGACGTTGGGTGTAACAGCGGTTTCCTGAATCGCTTTGCCGCCGGGAGAGTAATACTTCGCGACCGAGAGGATCAGGGCGCCTCCGTCCGGCAGGTCGATGGTCTTCTGCACGGAGCCATCGCCGAACGTCTTGTCGCCGACAACGTCGCCGCGGGCATTCTCCAAAATCGCTGCCGCCACAACTTCAGCGGCTCCAGCCGTTCCCTTGTTCACCAGAACAGCCAGTGGCAGTGAAGTTACGTCCTTGGCGGGATCTGCGTTAAACGCCTCGCGGGGGAACTTCTGCCCTTGCAGATAAGTGATCGTGCCATGGTTCAGGAAAAGATTGGCGGTGGCAATGCCTTCGCTTTCTTCTCCGTCAGATGTGTTGCGCAGATCCAGAACCAGTTTCTTGGCGCCAGACTTTTCCAGCGACTTGATCTTCGCCGCAATCTCCTGCGATTTGCCCTTCGTCAGAGCATCGACCTTGATATAACCAATGCCATCCTCCAGCATCTTGTCAGAGACGGGCGGTATGGTCACGATGTCCCGTGTGATCACCATTTTCTGGGGTTCGGCTTTGCGGGCACGCACCACGGAAACAGTCACCGTCGATCCCGGCGTCCCGGCGAGCGCGTCGCGAATTTCAGGCAGAGACATGTCGCGAGTGCTCTGACCTTCAATCGATTCGAAAATATCGGTATCTTCGATGCCGGCCTTATCGGCGGGAGATCCGGGCAGCACAGAGACAACATCTGCGTATCCAAAACGCTTCGAGACCGTAGCCCCGATTTCACCCTTGGCCACGGACTTGTGGGCTTTCAGAGCCTTGTACGCGGCGGGGGTCAAGTAGCTGGAGTTGGCATCCAGCGATTCCACCAAGCCGTGCAATGCTCCATCCGTCACTTTTGGAATGTTGGGATCTTCCACGTACTCGCTTTGTACGCGCGACAATACTTCGCTGTACACCTGCATCTGGCGGTAGGAACCGTCGTTCGAGGAGGCGTGCACGCCGCCGAGCGAACCCACCACGACAAAGAGCAATACAGCAAAGGACGAAACCAGAATCGCAGCTTTAGTTTTCATGGACATCAGATTGTTCGTTTCTAGAAAAGGAGTTTCTTCCCGAAGTGCTTCCAGCCATTATATCTTGTAGATGCTGCTTTCTGCCTGCTGGCTGCACGGATTCCCGCGTCGCCGGTAACCCCGCTAAGCTTCGCTGGCGCTCCGCAAAGTTAGACGGCTCGGTCGCCGGTTTGTTACCGGGCCGACTCAAGCCGGCGGTTTGAAATTCAGCGTAATCGTGCTCTGCACCGACACGGCGCGTCCATTCAGCGTGTAAGGCTTGAATTGCCACTGGCGTACGGCGTCGATGGCTGCCCGGGCAAAGACGAGCGATCCCTGGAGAAACTTTGCATCCTGGACAGCGCCATCGCGCCCGATCAGCACTTGTAGGACCACGTTGCCCCGCTGGCCACTGGATTTGGCTGCGTCGGGATAGATGGGTTCAACGGGCTGCACCGCCAATTCCGGCAGGGCGGAGGCTGGCAGATTCACGGGTTCGATGGATGACATGGCGGCGTCTGCCGGCTTCGTACCGCTGGCTTCCGGAGTCGCGGAGGCTAGCTGTGACCGCAGGCTCGATGGGATACCGGCATTCGCAGCGGATGGAATTCCGCGTGGTGCGATTGAAACGGGCGGCGGGACCGCGACCGGGCGAGGTGGCGCCGGCACAGGCGCTGGCTGCGGCAAGGAAGGAAGCGACTGCGCCTGGCTGGGAGACAGCGCGACAGGCGACGCTGCCGCTGTGCTTCCAGCCAGATTTCCGGCGGTTGGGGCAGTCTGATCTTTGGCCGCGCCATCGGCAACCTGCGGCTGGCCGTCTGCAATCGGCCCAGCCTGGCTCGGATCCGTGGGGCTGTTGTCTCCAGGGTTGGTTTGGGCTGTATCGGTGCCAGTGCCCTTAAGTTTTGCGGTGGGATCAACCACGGGCAGCACGCGAATCTGCGAGGGATCGGTTGTGGCGTCGGGAATGTTTGCCGCGACCGGAAGTTTGTATTCGTTGCTATCCTGTTCGAAAGTTTCGTGCTGCGTCACTACCTGTGGCACTTGCACGGGTTGAGGATTCAGCCAACTTCTTCCTGCATGTACGGTCTGGCGATAAAAGATAAGCAGCCTTCCGCGTGTTCGGGGCACGGCAACCAGCACCAGAACCACCGCTGCGAATGCTGTTACCACGAAAGTTTTTGCTCGCCGCGGCCGTGCCTGCGCCACAGGCTGTTGGGCTTCCGCTGAGTCTCCAGACATGTAGGAGAAAAGTGCGGCTTCGGCTTCCGTATCCTGTGAAGACTCTTTTTTCTGCGTTCGATTCTCTTCGGCTTCCGGAGGCTGGGAGCCGAAGGAAGGTGTTTCGCCATACCCCAGCAATTCGTTTTTCGTGGATGATTCAGGAGAAGGAGATTCAGGTAGAGAGGCATGTCCAGGCCTGGTCAAACGGGCTTGCAGCGAGGCCCAGCCGTCTAAGGCCGTCTGGGGGGCAACGGACTGTGGAGCGGTCGGCACATTCTCTACGGCGGCGGCCATCGGCTCAAGTTCGGTGAGCGCATCCACTTCTGAGGCCACGACCTGATCCAGCGATTTTTTAACCTCACATTCGGTATCGAATTGCGCGCCCGGAGCTGAGCTTTGCGCTTGCAGAAACTCTCCCGCGCGGAAAGTTTTCTCGGGCTCCGCGGGCATTGACGCAGGTGCAATCGGAGTGGTGGTGGTGGCTGCCGCAGCCATGGCTAGAGTCTCTTTTGCCTGCGGTTGTCTGGGAGCTTCCACGGGGAACGGCGCAGGGAGAAGGTTGCTTCGATCGCAGCAACTGGCAGGCGGTATTCATTGTGTCGCGCACTTGTTCCGGGCGAATCGGCCGCAGAAGAATTGAGTTGGCGCCGGCTTGTAAAGCTTCCGGGAGCCTGGAGTCATCGCTCACGATGGCCAGAGTCAAAGGTCGCTGCGAGGCTTTTTGATCGCGCGCTGTTTTCAGCAGGAATGTCGCCTCGGGTTGATCGTCCCAGTCGGTGATAACGATTTGGAACAGCTGAGTGGTGACCCTTTCGACAGCGTCCACAGCGCTCGAACAGTACTCTCCCTCGATGCCCAGATCGGCGAGCACCTGCCAGATCGGCTGGACCATCTCTTCATTCGAGGAGAATAAAAGGCAGCGCAAGGGCATACTATTTCAGACTAGGCAGCCGCAGTAATCAGGGCAAGTTACCGAGGTGGCCGAATCCGCGGACCGCATTTTCCCGCAGTACATGTCCAACCGGGGACCCGCGCGTTTGGATTTCCGGCTAAAGCGCCGGCGGATGGAGCGGGCCGCCTGCGCTAGAATGCTGAGTCGATCCTGATTGAGAAATATGCAGACCGCGGATGTTGTCATTATTGGGGGAGGGATTGTCGGATCCAGCATTGCCTATCACCTTACGGCGAATGGTTGCGGCAACGTCCTGGTGATCGAGCGGGAATCGGCGCAGGGCAAGGGATCCACCGGCAAGAGCATGGGAGGGGTGCGAGCGCAATTTTCAACTCCCGTGAGCATACAGATGTCGCTTTACTCGATTCCTTTCTATGCCAGCTTTGAAGAGCGATTGGGTTATCCATGTGACTACCGGCCCCAAGGCTATTTGTTTTGCGCCACATCGGATAAGCAGATGGCTTATCTGCGGGCAAATTTCAGCCAGCAAGTAAAAATGGGATTGAAAAACGTCCGGCTGGTGGCGGGGGACGAGATCAGGAAGCTCTTTCCCCAGTTGCGCGCGGATGACATTGTTGGTGGAAGTTTTTGTTCGAGTGACGGCTTTGTCGATCCCTACAGCGCCATGAACGGATTCATCGCGTGTGCCTGTGAGCGGGGCGCCACGGTGTGGAAGAACACAACTGTCACCGGCGTTATTAGCGATGGTGCGGGCATTGCATCGGTACAGACCTCTCGGGGCCCGGTAGCAACGCGCAAGGCGGTGAACTGCGCTGGTGCATGGGCTGCGGAAGTGGCCCGACTGGCGGGAGTGGAAGTGCCGGTTGAGCCGCTGCGGCGGATGCTGGTGCCCAGTGAGCCTTTTGACGAGTTTCCGCACACCGCTCCTATGATCGTCGATATGTCGAATGGATTTCATTTTCGTCCTGAGGCTCGCGGCTTTCTTCTCGCCTGGAACGATCCGGAAGAGACGCCCGGGTACAAAACCGATTTTGACGTAAGCTTTTGTGGAAAAGATCTTGACGCGTGCCGCCGATCGAGTGCCTTGCTTCGCTAATCTCGCGGTGAATCCCAAGCGCGCGTGGGCCGGGCTTTACGAAATGACGCCGGACCATCATCCAATTCTGGGCGAGACGCCTTCTATGCCGGGATTCTTTCTAGCCAATGGCTTCAGTGGACATGGCGTGATGCACGCTCCAGCGACGGGAAAAATACTTAGTGATCTCATTCTCACGGGCAAGACCGATTTGATCGATGTGTCATTGTTAAGCCTGAAGCGCTTCGCCGAGGGCCGTCTGATTCATGAGACGGCGTTGCTCTAAGAGCGAGAGTGAATGACGGGAGATTCCGTCAGGCCTGAGCTGTCGAACTGCAAACATGGCACTCCAGGAACACAATTACTGGCTTACGACCGCCGCTTCCCCTAAGACGGACGCGACCCGTCCACTTCCAGAACGAGTGGATGTTGCCGTTATCGGCGCAGGATTCACCGGACTTTCTGCCGCGCGAACTTTAGCCAAGCGCGGGGCGAAGGTTTGCGTACTCGAATCCGAAACGATCGGCTGGGGAGCCAGTTCGCGCAATGGCGGTATGGTTCTGAGCGGGATGAAGCTGGGAGTGAACAAGCTCATCTCCATGTATGGACGCGAGCTCACACAAAGAATGTATGCGGCATCGCTGGCCACGATTGATTGCGTGGAGCAAATTATCGGTGAAGAAGCTATCGACTGCGATTTTTCGCGCTGCGGCCATCTCGAAGTTGCGTGCAAGCAAAAACATTTCGACGATTACGCGCGGCAGGCCGAAGTAATCGCTCGTGAGTTCAACCACAACCTGAGAGTGGTGCAGAAAAACGAATTGAGTGCTGAGATCGGATCAACTATTTATTACGGCGGCATGGTGGATGAAGTCAGCGCGGGGGTAAACCCCGCACGCTATGTGGCAGGACTGGCGGCTTCGGCCATTAGGGCAGAGGCCGAGATCTTCGAGCACACGTGGGTGCAAAGAATTGAACGCAGCACGCGTGAAGGTGGGGCAGGGTGGGACATCAGCACTTCCCGGGGAAAGATTTGGGCGCGCGATGTGTTTGTTGGAACCAGCGGCTATACCGGCAAAGCTACACCAGCTCTGCAAAGAAAGATTATTCCGATCGGTTCGTTCATCATCACGACAGAAGTGCTGCCGGAAGCGCTGGCGCGTGAGCTGAGTCCGCGTAATCGCATGATCTACGATTCCAAGAATTATCTGTACTACTACCGGCTGACGCCAGATCGCCGCATGTTATTCGGCGGACGAGCTGCGTTTTTTCCCGAGAACGATCAAACGGTGCGGCGAAGCGCGGAAATTCTTCGTCGCGGCATGATTGACGTTTATCCGCAATTGCGCGACACCAAAATAGAATACGTCTGGGGTGGAACACTCGACTTTGCTTTTGACATCATGCCGCATGCTGGTCAGATCGAGGGGATGTATTACGCGGTTGGCTATGCCGGCCACGGAGTTGCCATGGCCACGTATCAAGGTCAAAAAATCGCGGAGTTGATTGCCGGAGGTAAACCGGAGAATCCCTTCGTCGGCATTTCTTTTCCCGGCGCGCCGTTGGGCTTGTACAACGGCAAGCCCTGGTTCCTGCCTTTGGCGGGAATGTGGTACAAGTTCCTAGATTGGGTGAGCTAGAACTTTCACTTCCTGAATTCTCACGCTGATGATTTCCCGCTCTGACGATTACGTGGAGTATTGCCGCGAAACGGCTAAAAACGCGAGCGACCCGCATGATTTAGCGCTTCGGGGCAGGGATAAAAAAGAAATTACGCGGCTCATCCACGAGCGGATCGCCGAAGCTGTGGATCTGCGCTCTGGCGACGACTTGGTGGACATTGGCTGCGGCGACGGAACTTTACTTCGGATTGCGAAACGTGTTGGTGCGAGGACCGCGATCGGTTTGCTTGCAACCGACGAAGAGGTAGCGGTGCTGCGGCGCTTTGGGCTTGAGGCGCGGCAAGCGCTCACTGACGAACTTCCGCTTCCCGACCAGTGCGCTTCAGTGATCGTTTGCAATAACGTGCTGCTGGTGGTTCCGAGAGAAAAAATACCGGCGAGTTTGAAGGAAATTCATCGCATCGCCAAACCGGGCGCGCGGGTATTCCTGGGGGAAATCCCATTTCTGCAGCCGCCAGATCCAACACCATATTTCAAGACTCGGCGGGAAACACTCGCTTACTTGTACCGTAAACATGGACTGAGAACCTGGTTTGGAATGCTGCGCAGAATGATCGGGTGGGCGCTGCGCGGACAACCGGCCGTTCTGCGCCCCGGCACCGCGACTTCTTTCTACGCCACCGCACCTGAGTTTATTGCTATGGGGCAAGCCGCTGGGCTCGAGTTTGTTCGTTACTGGCAGCATAACGATCCCGATACGCGGAATAACTATCTGTTTCGGAAAGCCGGGTGAATTGGCGGAGGATACAGTCCGATTTCGAAAACGTCCATAAATGTTTCTGATATACAGAAAGATTTCTATATCGATCTGCGCCTTAAAACAATCATTCCGTATACCGCCGGTCCCAATAGCATCGCAATCGCACCGCCGATCAAACCGAAGCGGTCGCTGCCGAGCAGCGCTAACAGAGCCATTACGACTGGTGCTGCAACTACGTAGAGCAGTCCGATTCGCCCGCCGGGGATGACAAATGCCCGGTGCATTTCAGGCTGAGTGCGGCGAAGTTTCCAGGCAGAAAGAACGGTGAGGACCGTGGTTGCGGAGCGCAACCAGATATAGACGGAGATGAGCTGGCCGAGACTCTGCCAGGCCAGCAGGGCATAGATGATCGCCGATATCAGAATTGCCAGCCAGGGCGTTCCATAGCGCGAATGTTTGCGAGTGAGCGCGGCCGGGAGGTATCCATCTTCTGCCATGGCGAACGGCATGCGCGTGGTAGTAAGCACAGTGCTATTGAGCAGAGCAACGTTGCCGACCATGGCCGCCAACATCATCCAGGTCCCCAGCCATGGGCGTCCGAATAAGGATCCACCGATCATCTTTGCCGCGTCAGAAAAAAATCCGGTGTGCCAGTTTTGCCATTCTCCCGCCGAGGCCAGCCCCGCCAGTGTCGGCAGAAAGTAAGCTGCAATGGATAGGGGAACCACCAGCGCCAAGGCTCGTGGATAGGCCCGTTGCGGATTCTCTACTTCCTCGGCAACGGTGGAGAGTTGTTCGTATCCGGAATACAGCCACAAGCCGAGAGCTAAACCGACGCCGAAGACCTTGAACCTGGGCTGGTGTGGCGGGACAAATGGCACAAAGGGATTTTGATGCCACTTCAAAAGCCCCATCACAATCATGGTCATGACCGGCACGAAGATAAAAATCTCGAGAGCGGTCGCAACTTTTCCTACCATCTGAATGCCGCGAACGTTGATCCAGGTAATCACGGCAATCAGCGCCACCGAGATGAGATAGTGCTTCCATCCGCGAGGTTCCGGGAAACAAATAATCGGTGAAGAGAACGGCGTAGGCGCCGCCGAGCAGGAACGATGCGGACCAGTTCCACCAGCCGGCGAGAAATCCCCAGAAGTCTCCGAAGGCGGCACGGGTCCAGCGGTAGAAGCCACCTTCGACGGGCATCGCGGTGGTGAGTTCCGCGGATACCAGCGAAACGGGGATGCACCAGAAGAACGGCAGCATCAGCAGATAGACCAGCGTAAGCCCCGGGCCGGAGGTGGTGACCATGTCTTCGAGGCCGAAGGGGCCGCCGGTGGTGTAGGAAAACATTACGAAGACGAGGTAGAAGAGGCCGGCCTTCTGGAGGGCGGAAGATTTGGGTTGAGTCGTCAAGAATTGTTGGTTGTTGATTTCTGATTGTTGATTGAAAACATCGAATCGACAGGCTTTTTATCAGCAATCAACAATCAGCAATCAGCAATTCCTACGCCGCCAGCGTTCCGCTCAATGCGCCTTCAAGTTCAAGCAGTTTTCGCTTCACATCGAGACCACCGCCATAGCCGCAGAGCGTGCCGTTGGAAGCGATGACGCGATGGCAGGGGACGACGATCGCGATCGGATTGCGATTGTTGGCCATACCCACGGCGCGAAAAGCGTTATTTTTGCCGGTGGCGCGGGCAATGTCCGCATAAGTGCGGGTCTCACCGTAAGGAATCGCCAGCAAGGCGCGCCAGCACGCGATTTGGAAATCCGTGCCACGAAGATCGAGCCGGAAAGAGAATTTGCGGCGCGTTCCGGCGAAATATTCTTCAAGCTGGCAAATATAATCACGCATCGCATGCGGGGAAAGCTCGAAGATGAATCCTTTCTTTTCTTTCCGAAGATGGCGTGGGTTCGGGCGGATCGATTGCTGGCCCGGCAACCGAGCATCGAATTCCAGGGCCACCAATCCCTTATTCGAGGCGGCCATAAATAGCGGTCCGATGGATGAATCGAAGGTCGAACACTGAAGTGTTTCCATGAGAAACGGAGCCTCCCCGCTCAACATAGCAGACGTTTGGCCGGTTGCGTCCTAACTTTTAACCAGCTGCAGGCCAGACAGCCGCCCTGAGTTGACAGAAAGTGGGTTTTCGCCCAAAGTGTGTGCGGCGTGTTTATGGCCTCACCCCCGTTACCCACGAAGAAAGGTCTGCTAGCGGCTGTGGCCGTTGTGCTGGCCTCGGTGCTGCTGGTCGGGATAGTGGCGTTCGCCGCGGCGGACTGGCGAACGATTGGCGCCACAGCGGGGGGCGATGAGGTCTTGGTTAGCTCGATCAGCCCAGAGAAGAATGGCTTACGCACGGCCTGGATTCGCGTGGAGTTCAAACAACCCACGAAGCTGCCCCAGGGTGGTCCATTCGTGGAATTGAGAGCGCGGGTCCGATTCAATTGTATCAACGGCAGCGCCATGCCGAACTCCGAATGGTTTTACTCGGTCGATCACAGCGGGAAACGGATTGTCAGCAAAAAGATGCGCCGCGATGATCAATTCGGTCAGCCGGCCGAGGGGAACTTTGAGGAGATGGCTCTGGAGTTTGTTTGTAAACAGAAGTAAGCGAGCTATGATAAGCGGGAAGCAGCCGATTTCCACAGCCTGGCACCTCGGTAACTGCACAACCACTTCCAACCACGGGCCTTCCGTCATATTCTGATAATTGAAGAAGCGGCTGCACACACATCCGCCAAGTTCTCCCTTCAGCTTATGGATTCGCTTCGTATCTATTCGCTCGTGACCGCCGGAGGAGTGGTGGCCTTGGGCGCCCTGGCGCTGTTGCGGCGGAAGTCCAAGGGACCGGCCGACCTGGAGCGCGAACGCCGTACTTTGATCGACGCTATCGGGCGCATCACCGACGGCACGGTTATCGACGTCCATGAATTGCCACCCGCCGACGGCCATTACCCCGCAGTGATGCTGGTCTACAAGTATGAGGTCGCTGGCGTGTCGTACGAGTGCTCGCAGGACGTAACTTATCTGCGCCAGTGGATCAATCTGCATTCCTGCCGGCTCGGCTTGCCCACGTCGGTGAAGTATGACCCGCACAATCCCGGGAACTCGCTGGTGGTGTCTGAGAGTTGGATGGGGTTACGGCAGTAGGGCGAGCCGGGCGCGGGCGCGAACACGGCAGGTCCCTCCACTTCGCTTCCATTCCTTTTGGAAACAGAATGTTCCGGTCGGGATGACGGGTTTAGTTGAACTTTCGATTGATACTTTAGATCTGATAGTCCTGGTAATCGTCTTGAAATAGTTCTTGCGGCGAAATGTTTTCTGCCGAAGTTCCTTCGTTGATTTTGGATTCTTCGCCGTGCACTTCGCGCATGTGTTGCTGAAAGCGCCCGCGCAATTCGTTGAGTTCCTTGGCCAATTGGATGATCACGTCGGAGAGGGGATCGCGGATGTCCTTGGGATCGGTGATGATGACGCGTTTGCCGTCGCGCAGAACGATGTGTCCGGGGACGCCGACGATGGTGGAATTTGCCGGGACGTTTCGCAGGACGACCGAATTCGCGCCCACGCGGCAGTTGTCTCCGATGGTAATGTTGCCCAGCAGCTTCGCGCCGGATCCGATCGAGATGTTATTGCCCAGGGTAGGATGTCGCTTGCCTTTTTCCTTGCCTGTTCCCCCCAGTGTGACTCCCTGATACAGAGTGACGTCGTCGCCAACGATAGCGGTTTCACCGATGACGGTGCCCATGCCGTGGTCGATAAAGAGGCGGCGGCCGATTTCTGCGCCGGGATGAATTTCAACTCCGGTAAACAGGCGCGCGAACTGCGAAACCAGTCTCGCCAGCAGGCGCATTTCGTGCCGCCAAAGCCAGCGGCTCACATGATGAGCCCAAACCGCGTGCAGGCCGGGATAGCAGGTAAGAACTTCGAGGTAGGAGCGCGCGGCCGGATCTGACTCAAAGACGGCCGCAATATCCTCGCGCACGGAGTGGAAGAAACTGATCATGGGGCGGTTCTGGGGTTCCTCATGAACGTAGCTTAGCGAGGCGAAGAGCGCAAGCGAGGAAACGGCAGAACTAGTTTACTAGCTGCCGGTTTGGAAGCCGCCGCTGTGAGCGATGCTGATGCGAAGGTATTTATAGGGATTGACGGGAGTGTCGTTGATGCGAACTTCGTAGTGAAGGTGGGGTCCTGTCGAGCGTCCGCTGAGGCCCACATAGCCGATGGTATCGCCGCGATGGACGTGCTGCCCGGGAGTGACAGCGAAGCCAGACAGATGGCCATAGCGCGTCGAGATGCCATGGCCGTGATCCATCATGATGAGCTTTCCGTATCCGCCCATGAAGTCCGCGAAGGTGATTACGCCATCCGCGGGGGCGATAATCGGGTGACCGTAGTTGCTGCCAATATCCACGCCGCTATGGAACGCGCCCTCTCCGTTGAAGGGATCGATGCGTTCCCCAAAGCTGGCAGTGACCGGGCCGTCGATGGGCCAGAGATTGGGCAGAGAATTGGCGCGATACCAGTCAGCAGTGGTGGCGTTGTGCGTCATCCCCAGGCTGATGCCCACGCTGGCATCGCCCGTGAGGGCTGAAGTGCGGAGAGCGCCCAGTTGATCGAGCGACGAAGTGACATCCGCGTCGTGAATCTCCTGCTGGGTGGCGGTGACCAGGGTCGGCTGCGATTTCAGGCCGTAGAGAGCGGACACTTCGCTGGCAATCGAACCCAGGGAAGCAACCTGGACATCCCGCTCTTTGGCAACTTCTTCCAGCCGGGAATAGCGATCCCGCAACTGCTCGCGCTCGGTGCGCAACTGGTTATAGCTGGAAACCTTCAGCAGCATGCGGGTGTAGGAACTGGCTATGCCGGTGAGGCTAAGGAACCCAATCGCAGCGCCAACTACGAAAACATATAAATAATGGACTGGAATAGAGATCTTGCGCAGCTGACCGTCATCCCCGCGGGCCACGAAAAGTATGTAGAAGCGTTTCTGCAAATGCCTTCCTTCTTCCGTTTTGAATGATCAGGGCCGGAACTCCAGGCAAAGTTCTGAGGTTGCAGAAAGCCTGTTCGGACAACCTGATTGTTCCGGGTCGCGCGTTCCCATCTTGGGAATGGAGACTTCTAACGCGCCCGTCCTGCCACTGGAACGCACGGCCTAAGCCTTGAAACGTCTCTTCTCTGCAATTCCTAATGAATGCAGAACTTAGCTCGGCCAGAGATCTTTGTTAATGTCTGGTAAAAGGTAACAAACTGGGTTCCCCCTGTCAACGGGAAGGAGCTGTATTAAACGTTACTTAAGGCGGGTAATCATCACTTCATTCGGGACAGATTACAGAAGTGATAGAGGGTCAAAAGAAATACTGACCGGAAGGCCCATCGAGGTCGTCGACGCCTACAGCGACAGTGTCTTATATATTTGTCTCTATATTTGCCCCGTATGACCGCCGAAAAAGCTTTGATTGCACAGATTCGCCGCCGCGCCAAAGCTGGGCGCAATGTGGCAGTTCTGACCGGGATCGGGGACGACTGCGCAGTGCTGAGGATGTCGCGGCGATTGGGGAAAGCGGTAGATACACTGGTCACGACGGACTTTTCCCTGGAAGGCGTCCACTTTCGGAGGGAATGGCATTCGCCTGAGTCGATCGGCCACCGTTGCCTGGCGCGGGGATTGAGCGATATCGCTGCCATGGGCGGGGAGCCGGTCGCGGCATTTCTGTCTCTGGCTCTGCCACGTGACGTTGCACCGAGTTGGGTTAACCGTTTTATCGACGGTTTAAGCTCCCTGGCAAAGAAATATGGCGTGACGCTCGCCGGCGGCGATACGGCGGAATCGCCCGGTGGAATTCTGGCTGACATTGTGGTCGTTGGCGCCGTGCCCAAAGGGAGAGCGGTTTTGCGTTCCGGGGCGCAACCGGGTGATCGAATCTACGTGAGCGGAGAATTGGGTGGCTCGGCTGCTGCAGTCTGGAAGATGCAGAGTATGCGAAAGGATAAGAAGCCCATTGGAAAGTTGAATTCGCGCAAGTTCCCCCGGCATTTTTTCCCAGATCCTCGAATCGAACTTGGGCGCGTCTTGCGCGAGAAAGGCCTGGCTTCCGCCATGATTGACACCAGCGACGGCCTCTCCACAGACCTGGCCCACATTTGCCAGGAGAGCGGGGTTGGGGCGGAGATACGGGAAGAGCTTATTCCCAGGGCTCGCGTAGGCCGCCCGTTGAAGGCGGTTGATCTCGATTTTGCTCTGCATGGCGGAGAAGACTACGAACTGCTGTTCACCGCTCCAGAGAGCAAGAAAATGCCATCCCGGATCGCGGGAACATCTATCACGCTTATCGGCCACATCACGCCCGGCCGCAAGATTTTTCTGAAGAAATCGAATGAGGCGAAATCTGAACTGAAGGCAGGCGGATGGGAACACTTCAGTGGCTAAACCGCTCTCGAACGACGCAGGAGAATCAAAAACAGCAATGAACAAGTTTCGCATAAGGCACTTAGGACGGATGAGATATCGAAGCGTGTTTTCTGCAACATCTCTGATCGTACTTTTGTTATTCGCATGGAGCGCCGACGCGGGCGAGTCTCCGAGCCCGCTCTCACTCGAAACTCAAATTCCTATGCCAGATGTCAAAGGACGGATTGACCATCTCAGCGTCGATCTGAAGGGCCGGCGCCTGTTCGTGGCAGCCGTCGAAAATCATACTGTCGAGATTATCGATCTGAAGTCCGGCAAAGATGTGCACACTCTCACCGATCTGGCGGAGCCGCAAGGAGTCTTCTACGAACCTTCTACGAATCGCTTATTCGTAGCCTGCGGCGACGGTGTGGTGAAGATTTTCGATGGGACGACGTTCCGAGTTCTCAC
The DNA here is from genome assembly GCA_963817305.1 of uncultured Acidobacteriaceae bacterium. Lineage (GTDB taxonomy): Bacteria > Acidobacteriota > Terriglobia > Terriglobales > Acidobacteriaceae > Sulfotelmatobacter. The sequence continues at coordinate 1,326,859 of CAWFOD010000004.1, forward strand.
ATCGGTAAGGTTCACAGATGACGCCGATAACATTCGATACGACCAGCGTGACCATCGGGTCATCGTCGGATATGCCGGAGCCAAGCAGTTAAGGAAGCGAGAGGAGGGAAATGGCGGGCTTGGATTTCTCGATTCAAATGGAAAAAGGACTGGGGGCGTTGTGATCGACGCTCACCCGGAATCATTTCAGCTGGAGAAGTCGGGAAGTCGCGTGTTCGTAAATGTGCCGGACAGGAAAGAGATCGAAGTCATCGATCTGGTTGGACGCAGCACTGTGGTCCGTTGGCCGATCGCCTCCGAGGAGAACAATTTTCCGATGGCGCTCGACGAAAGCCATAAGCGATTGCTTGTGGGATGTTGGGCGCCGCCTCGATTGCTGGTTTTCGATACTGAGACGGGCAAGCAGACCGGGTCGGTCGAAATTGCGGGTAAAACTGATGATCTCTTCTACGATGCTGACAGAGCACGCGTGTATGTGCTCACCAGTCCGGGCTTCCTGGAAGTGTTTCAACAGAACGACCCCGATCACTATGATCAACTCGCGAGGTACCCCACTCCGCCCGGTACGCAAACTGGTTTATTCGTGCCCCAGTGGGGGAAGCTTTTCGCCGCAGTCCGCCGGCAGGCGATCAGAGCGCAGAAATCCGCGCGTATCAGGCACACTGACCCGAGCCCTTCGGTTGGGTACCTTGGTCACCAGTGATCCCTTATGTCTATACCGTCCAGTGCGAAACGGTACTAGAGTATGGACATGTCGTACTCCCAAACTACCCCGATTCGCACTTTGCTTGTACTGCTGGCAATCGTTTCCGCGTCTGCAACGCTCTCCGCGGAAAAGAAGCAGCCCCCGCCGCCGCCCGAACATGCCAAGTCTCCTGTACCTGCGGTCACCAATGAATACATCCGCAAAGAGTTCGGCGACGACTGTTCGCTGCTGGGTGGGCCTCCGCAGTTTGTCGGCGATCTTGATGGGGATGGCGTGGATGACCTTGTAGTCGCGGCCCGCTGCAAGAATCCCATTGCGGACCAGGCCGAATACGGCTTTCGCGTGGCTGACCCCTACGACAGCTTTTTGGGCTTCGGCGACGTTAAAGTTACATCGACTTTTGCCTCCGACGCGCCGGAGCGAAAGGGAGTCTGTCTGCTGATTGTTCACGGTGTTGGTCCGGAGGCATGGCGTTCGGACAAGCCGAAGCCTAAATTCTTGCTCATCAACCTTCCGTTCAAAACTCTTGCCGTGAAAAGATTGGCACTGAAAAAGCGGACAGTGCTCGGCATCTACATGGAAGAAAGAGGCGAAGGAGAGAGTACGTCTTCAGTTCTCTATTGGGACGGGAAAAAATATCGTTACCAGCAAATTGGAGCCACCTTCGATTAGAGCCGGCAGTTCGGAACAACTCGAATCGACTAAATGTGCAATTTGATTAATTGCGGGTAAGCTCGCCCTCAACCTTGCCGGTAATTGTTAAGAAGCGAATCACGCCTGTGCTGTCCTCGAAAACCAAGCCAGTACCCTCAGCGTTCACGACCGCCGTCACCAGATGACCGTAAGATTTGGGAATGCCTCCGTGGGTCGCAGTTTGGTCATAGCGCACCAATTCTCCCTCCTTCATCCCGGTCATACTGACGAAACGAATCACGCCGTCGTGGTCCTCGAAGATAATCCCGGTGCCGATCTGGTCGGGAATTGCCGCCACCAGGCGCCCATACGTTTTCGGCACGCTGCCTTGAGTTGGTGCTTCGGCGTAAGCAACCGTAGCGTTTCTGTTTCCACATAGGTAGCCGGCGATGGCCAAGAGCGCAGCACCCAAGACAACAAGAATTCTGTTTCGCATTGGTTTCAACCTTTTCTTTTTCTCCTCGGCAGAAGCGCAGCTATGGTTGGACCAGAATCTTGTGCATCATGCCGAGATCTTCGTGCAGCAGGATGTGACAGTGAAAGGGGAAAGTGCCGGCAATGGTGGGGTCAGTAAAATCCATGCGCACGGTCACACTGGGGTAAGCGCCTTTGCCGGACCAGTAAGGAATTTCAATGGTGTCGCGCAGGTCTTGATTGGTGACCGGCTGCCCGTCTACGTCCAACAGCATGAAGTGGATCTGGTGGATGTGAAACGCGTGCGTTTCAAGAGTGCGGTTTTGAATGGTCCAGTCTTCAATGGCTCCAACTTTGGTGGTGATTACAGGCTTCTCGTTAGGCTGGAAAACCTGCTGTTTCTGTCCGGCGACGGTGAGATAGAACTGAATTGGGCCATTGGTGCCGGCGAACTCTTCGGAAAAATAAAGCGTTCGGGTGGCAGTGGGAGTCGCGTTGCTGAGGTTCGCGAATTTTAAGCTACTCCTCGCAATCGGCGCCGTAGATGTTTTCGTTGGCGCCATTTGTTTCTTAGAGCTTGCGCTGGTGAGGACTATATTCGCGAGAACTTGCTGTGCGTCCGGGTTGCCGGTTGGGCCGGTGGAGTAGGGCAGGGTCATAAAAAGCTCAGAGGTTCCAGCCGGAGGTGGCTGCACGATAAATTCCGCGCGCCCTGCGGGCGGCACCAGGATTGAAGTTACCGTGCGAGTCGCGGACAAAGGATAGCCGTCGAGGGCAATTAATTCCAAAGGCTGCGGCGTTCCGTTCAGCCACACTTCGAGCGGCATGAATTCCTGGAGACTGGCATTCGCCACCCGCCAAAATTGCGGCTCCCCGGGCGTCATCTGGATAATCGGAGACGGATTGGGAGGGGAACCGGCGACCTGATAGTTCAGGCTGAGTTGGTAAGGTCCCGGCACCCACGGAACGAGGTACTGCTGACGAATGACGAATACGCGCTCTGTAAGTCCGGTCACCTCGGGACGCACTTTTTCCATTCCTTCGACAACAATCGCGCCGGCCGCCCCGCCATTCACTTGAAACTCGGTGAAGCCATGCACGTGGGGATGGTACCAATACAAGCCCGGCGGCTCGGTGGCAGGAATCTGAATGCTGTACCCAAACCCCGCTGTACCCGGTTGAATCAGAGTGTCGATGACATCATCCTGGTGGCAGATGGGCGGGACATTCAGACCGTGGAAGTGAACGTTGGTCGACTGCAATGTTGCGGTGCCACCATCACCGCAAGTTGTTGTAGCAGGCGCCATCGACATCTGATGCATGGCGCTTTTCGAGCTTGCACCATCCGCAGTGATTCCATCTACGACGTTGAGTACCAGTTGGTCGCCGGGATTAACCCTGAGTGTTGGAGCTTCGACAGTGCCTGTGGCGGTTTGGTATTTATAGCAGTAGTGCGAATATCCAGCGGTATCGACCGAGTATCCCATCGTTAAGCCGGCGGTGAGAACTCCTCCCGACGAATAGAGGCTTAAGGCATCCTGGACCACGGTACCGGAAGCTGGACGCGCGGGACATTGCGCCGCTGCTGCCAACCAGCAGCTGCCACAAAAAATGATTACGAGCCAAGATCTGGAAACGCGCATCAATTGATCTCCCAACCAGTACACGGCGGCTTTTCTGCGGCCCTCTAAAAAGACCGAGGCGGAAAAGTTCCGATCGACAACAACCCACCCAAACTAAATTCAAGCGCTGGCGAACTAGATACCTCTTGCAGCGTGCACTTTCCGCCGACTGAACTTACCTGAACCATACCGATGTGGGACGTCGAATCCGGATTGCCATATTCGGCAACGTAAACCATTCCTCCGGTCGCGGTGTTTGTCTCCAGCGCCAGTCCCGCCAGATAAGACCACTCTGCGCCATAGTCTCTGAGTTTTCCGGAGGTGCACCCCGCTGTAAGCTTGCCGGTGCTGGCGTTGAACCAGGCTGCGGTAATCTGATCGCCTTGATTGTTGCTGATGTAGAGAAGCGTCTCATCAGGGCTCAGCATAATGTTGCTCGAGCCGATGGAACTCCCCAGAGTATAGGAAACCGTCTTAGTCAACCGGCCGGAGGAAATGTCAGAGACTTCGACAACAGCGGATGTCGAAGTATCACCGAACAGAGCATAGTGCCCATCCTGTGTGATTTCCACACCGCTTGGGTAAGTGGCTCCTGTCGAAGTGACATAAGCAGTGGAGTTCTGTTCGTCGCCATTTGATACCGGAGGACCGGAGGAAATATTGAACGATTCAATGGAGCCATCGCCATAAGTGACAACCAGAATGTTCCCGCTGATTGCCATGCCGTCGATGATTCCACCCTGCAGTCCGGCGACAGAGACATCATTCACGAACATGAGTCCGCAATCCGACTCCACCTGAAAGGTTCCGATCGTGTTCGAATCGGTGAAGCTGGCATAGAGGTACTGAGCATTCGTGACCAAACCGATGCCATTCGAGGTGCCGCCATCAGTGCTCGAACCAGAAGTGCTGGAGGTGAACTCCAAGTTACTTACGTTGATTCCAGAGATGTCGCCGGACGCGGCGTTAGAGGCGTAGATACATTGGTCGGTCCCGCTGTTGACCATGCTTACGCGGTTCGTTGCGAAATAGCCGCCTCCGATGCCCGCGCCCTCGGTCGAGACCTCTTGTTTAAGGCTGAGGAGACCTGTCGTTCCGATGTTGTAAAAGCTGAGACGGTTGGAGAATGGAGCATCGCTATTCGCAATCAGATAGGATTCGCTTTGTCCAAGGGCGAGACCGTGCGCGATGCAAAGGCAGATGAAGATCGCCACAGAACGGGATAAACAGAACTGGTCCAATATCCGCAACTTCTTCCTTCCTCAGTCTTCGTTCGCCGGCCCGGCCGTCTGTTTGGCTGGAGGATTGAGGGGGAGCACCATTTCGAGTGCGGGAGCTTCAATCAGAATGGTCCAGGGATGGGAGAGAATATCCCATCCCTGGATTGCTGTTTTTACTTGGTGGCCACAAATTTAATCACCCCGTGGGCGACTAAATCGTAGCTGGGATCGACGGAGTGAGTGCAGCTGGAGCAGGCGTTTCCCCCTGCGTCTACACCCGCCTTCCGCGGCGCGGCCAGCAAGGCTTTCAGATCGATTACGGCGAGGTAGGTCGGTACGTCGGTTACCCAATCAGCGATCAGGCCGTAAGCCTTTTGCGTATTGGGGCTGACGTAGGCCGTAATGGTGTGAGGATCGAAACCGTTCTGGAACGAGTTTCCATCCGGAGTGGAAGGTATGCTGGCTCCTGCCCAATCCACAAGCGCAGGTGTGCCACTGCCCGAAGTAGTGGGAAGGGAAAGCACGCCGAACTGACTGCCGCCGAACTCACCGGTCACGATTCCCAGATGGGATGTGCCCGGGGCCACCGAAATTCCGTCCGTGCCGGCCGAGAAGCCCTCGAAATCCGGGATGGAAAGGAACTGGTTCGGCGCGGTCCAACTACCCGGGGAGCCGCTGGTGAATTTGGCCTGCGTCAAGTCGGCTATGAAGACATCGTCGGTGAATTCGTCCGAAGCCAATGCGATGCCGGTAGAGCAATCCTCAGCGGCAGAATCGAGTTCGCCACCAACGCCATTGGCATATTCCGTCAAGCTGCCGGTCGCCCCGAGTTGGAAGAGATCGTAGACTCCGTCCTCTCCCGGGGAAAGTACGAGATTTCGCGTGGCGTCAACGGAGATGTTTTCGGAGACGTCATACGTGCTGCTGGTCGGAGTCGAGAACGTATTGTTGTTGAGGTTCAAGGGCTGAATCGCATCTCTGTCGTTGTATCCCATCGAAATAAAGGCAGTGTTAGTGAGAGCGTCGATGGCTACACCGCAGTTTTCACACTCGCCGCCGGAGAAACTGGCCTCGCTGTTGCTTCCACTGGTCAGAGTTTTGGTGAGTGTCGATCCAGTCATCAGATATACATCGGTATTATTCGCCGTGCAAACGGTTTGCCCGGTCACTGAATTCGATGAGCAGGCATTTACGGTGTTGGCCGTGGCGATGGAGGCGGGGGAACCGGAACCCTCGATGGGAACGAATTGGACACCGGTGGTGCTGCAACCCCAACAACCATTCGGGACATAAGCTTGCACGGTCGTCGTCCCGGTGAGTACGCCGAGGGAACTCGACGGTAAGCAGGACGAGAGCCCCTTGGTGACCGCTGTGATCGTGACCTCGGAGCAGCTCGGGCTGCTGGTGAAGGTCGTCCCGGTGGTAGTAACGCCAGTGATCGAGACGAAATAATTGCCAGTGCTGGTGATACTGGCGGGAATCAGAAACTCGATCCGCTCGCTGGTGCCGAGAACCTTCGTTACTCTGAGAGCGGTAGTTTTGGTGGCGCCGGTTCCGGAGAGGCTAGCCGAGCAGGATGTAGCGATCGAAATGTTCACGCTCGCCGGAGCGATGGTTCCAGCCGGGAAGGCCGTGCCCACAATATTTGTATTGCTGGAGCCCGCCGCACCGGAAGGAGGATTGGTCCACGTGTCGAGCTTGACGCTCGCCTTGGCGGCGGGTGCTGCCGACAAGACGAGCATCAAACAACAGAGTGCAAGAGCAATGGTGGTGGTGCCGCCACTGCTTTTTAGCAATCTTTTCAGGCCTGCTCCCAGGTACTTACGCCGGAAGCCCATCAGGGCTGCCAGGCCGGTTCCCATCAATGTTAAAGTCTCGGGTTCCGGTGTAGCGGCCGTGGTTCCGGTGGTGCCATAGATAATGGCCACATCCCCGTCCGCCAAAGTACCGGAGGGATCCGTGAGCGTGGTTTTGAAGCCAGAACCCACCGTCACAGTGGTTCCATTATTTAGATTGAACGTTGTTGTGCTGAAGGTTCCTGTCAGCGTGGCACTGGTGACAGGTACGAGAGTCGAAAGCGGATTTCCAGTGAACGAGATGCCATCCGGGCTAAGGGTGAAATAAGAGGAGCCGAAAGTTTCCGTGGTTCCATTGGAAAGGGTCACGGTTAAGTTCAAGCTCGAAAGAGAAATTGTGTTCGTAACCGGAAACGTAGTGTCTGGAAAAGCGGAAGAGTTGGGTCCGGTCTGGTTGGTGATGTCGAGCTGAAAGGTGCCCGTCCCGGTCACGTCATAAGAAAAAATACCTACCGGCACAGAAGTCGCGAAGGCCATGGCGGAAAGCAGGCTAACCGCTGCCGCCAAAACCAGGGCTTTGACAAATCGGCGCATTTGATCCTCCCCCTAACGAGGAATTGATTTGAACAACTTGAACTGCCTTTGAAGTCACCTGGGAAGCTAAACAAGAAATACTCTCTCGAGCGCTCTATGGGGGGAAAAGAGACGCCAAAGCGGGAGTAATGCCCGCAAGCGAATGTCCATAGTCCAAAAGGTTAGAAACAATCGGCTTATCCTGAAATCGCAGCCCTCAAAAATGCAAACTATTGCACTTTTGCGGCAAATAGGACGACCCGGTCAAGTCAGAACGATCCGAGCCGAGGACAGGCCACTACCCGCCGTTGGGACGTCGCGGCACCGCCGAGGGGAGCAATCTGCGTTTCCCATTCACCCGGTATAATCCATCCGCCATGAATCTCGAGGAAAAAGTTGCAGAACTCAAACGGCGCAACCGCCTGGCGGAAGAAGGCGGGGGCGAGAAGCGGCGTGAGCGTCAGCATAAAGAAGGAAAAATGTCGGCGCGGGAGCGGATTGAGTTCCTTCTCGATGACGGCACCTTCGAGGAGACTGACAAGCTGGTCACCCACCGCTGCAACGATTTTGGAATGGCGGAGCAGAAGTTTTACGGCGACGGGTTCATTACCGGATATGGCCGCATTGAGGGCCGGTTAGTCTATGTGTTCGCGCAGGACTTCACCGTCTTCGGAGGATCGCTTTCGGAAACAAACGCGGCAAAGATCGTCAAGATTATGGATCTGGCGGCGAAGATGGGAGCGCCTCTGATTGGATTGAATGATTCCGGTGGAGCGCGGATTCAGGAAGGGGTGGCATCGCTGGCTGGGTATGCTGACATCTTTCTTGCGCAACACTTTGTATAGCGGCGTGGTGCCGCAGATTTCGGCCATCATGGGACCATGCGCGGGCGGCGCGGTGTATTCGCCGGCGATGACAGATTTCGTTTTGATGGTCGACAAGACGTCGTACATGTTCATCACCGGCCCGGACGTGATCAAGACTGTTACACATGAAGAGGTCAGCAAGGAGCAGCTCGGCGGCGCGATGACGCACAACGAAACCTCGGGTGTGGCGCACTTTCTCGCCCACGATGACGCCGAATGTTTGTCGATGGTGCGCGAGTTACTGAGCTTCGTGCCATCGAACAATTTGGATGATCCGCCGCGGAAAGCGTGCACCGATCCGGTCGATCGTGCGGATGCGGCGCTCGACAAAATCGTGCCTGCGCAATCGAATTTGCCCTATGACATGAAGGATGTGATTCACGCCGTAGTCGATGACGCGTATTTCTTCGAGGTACAAGAGCACTTCGCGAAAAACATTGTCGTGGGATTCGCGCGCCTGGACGGCCGATCCGTTGGCATTGTTGCCAACCAACCGGCAATGCTGGCGGGAACGCTCGACATCAATGCGTCGGTCAAAGGCGCGCGCTTTGTGCGTTTTTGCGACTGCTTCAATATTCCGTTGATCACGTTCGAAGATGTCCCCGGATTTCTCCCCGGCACCGCGCAGGAATATGGTGGCATCATCAAGCACGGAGCTAAGCTCCTGTTTGCCTTTGCCGAAGCGACGGTGCCGAAAGTCACGGTGATCACGCGTAAAGCCTATGGTGGCGCTTATTGCGTGATGGCTTCGAAACACATTCGCACCGATGTGAACTACGCGTGGCCCACGGCTGAGATCGCTGTCATGGGTCCTGAAGGCGCGGTGGACATTGTCTACAAACGCGAACTCGACGGCGCGGAAAATCGCGAGGCGCTTCGGCAAACCAAGATTGAAGAATTCCGCGACCGCTTTGCCAGTCCTTACGTGGCCGCCGATCGCGGATTCGTGGATGCGATCATCCAGCCTCGGGAGACGCGGAAGAAGCTGATTCAGGCGCTAGCCATGTTGGAGACCAAGCGGGATAAGAATCCGCCGAAGAAGCATGGGAATATTCCGCTGTAGCTAACTTGCTATTGTCCGATAGCCTTAGCGATGGCATAATTTGTGAATCATCCGTGGCGAACAAAAGGCAAACATGCCATCGTCCGCATTTGCTGAGTTCGATGAAATCGGCTACTGGTCAGAGATCAAACTGGAGATCGTTCGCGATTATGCATCCGCATACTCCAGGATTCTCAATGCCAATAAGCTGCCTCACATTTACGTTGATGCATTTGCCGGCGCAGGCCAGCATATTTCGAGAGGCACCGGTGGCTTTGTCCCAGGTAGTCCGCTCAACGCTCTGAAGATTCAGCCACCTTTTCGCGAATATCATTTCATTGATTTGAATGCGGCTAAGGTCGAGCATTTGCAAAGCCTGGTCGGCGACCGGCGGGATGTACACGTTTACGAGGGCGACTGCAATGAGGTTCTAATGCAGAAAATATTTCCGACACTCGAATTCGAAAGCTACCGTCGCGCGCTATGTTTGCTGGACCCGTACGGTCTGGATTTGAAATGGGAAGTGATCTTCCGAGCAGGGCAGCTAGGGACGATTGATATGTTCTTGAACTTTCCGGTGATGGACATGAATCGGAACGTCCTTTGGCGAAAGCCCGAGAATGTTTCAGCCGAGCGTCGAGCCCGATTAACGGCATTCTGGGGTGACGAATCTTGGACTCAATCTGCTTATTCAACAACAGGCAATCTCTTTGGCTTTCCCGAGAAAGAGCCAAACGATTCTGTTGCGGACGCCTTTCGGCAACGGTTGTTGAAAGTCGCCGAATTTAAGAGCGTACCCAATCCGTTGCCGATGCGTAATTCGGTCGGGGCCGTTGTCTACTATTTATTCTTTGCATCCCAGGTGGGAGTTGCACAGGACATCGTGAACGACATTTTCAAAAAATACAGAGAACGAGGTCAAAATCGATAGTGTCACTCAATTCTCACATCGAATGGACCGACGCGACCTGGAATCCTGTTCGCGGCTGCACGAAGATCAGCCCTGGCTGCAAGCACTGCTATGCGGAGACCGCGGCGCAGCGCTCAGGGCTCCTTTCCAGGTTCGTCGAGTACTTAGTCCAGCAACTGACCGAGCCTTCTTTTCGCGTGCTCCAGCTCGTGTGCGAATTCTGGCGATCTTTTCTAGACTGTTCAGCGACTTGCTGGTGAGTGTTGGGATCAAGTACTCAGCGTCCGCCTTTCGGGTGAAGGTGAACAGACGCGGGCGTACGGTTTCTTCATGCGCTACATCAGGTCGGCGAATCGCGCTTAAACGTCGTAAAAGAATGGAAGTGCTCGGCCGAACTTACATGACGAATATCCACGCCGTATTACCCTCGTATTCAATGCTTAAGGTGAACGCTTGAAACCTTTAGATTTTCTGCAGTCTCTGCACTTCGTGCACGCCGGGAATTTTCCGCAGGCCGACCATGATTTGTTCCAGATGTTTCAGGTCGGAAATGTCTAGGACGATTTCCACGCTAGCTTGACTGTTGGAAGTGTGGGCGCCGATGTTGCGGATGTTGCTTTGCGCGTCGCCGATGACGCTGGTGATGTTTTTCAGCATTCCGAAACGGTCGTCGCAGTAGACGGTGAGTTTGACCGGGTAGGCCGTTGGTGTGCTCTCGTCGCGGGCCCATTCCACATCGATGCGGCGCTCGGGTTCATACATTAAGTTCGTCACGTTGGGACAGTTCACGGCGTGCACCGCGACTCCTTTGCCGCGCGTGATGTAGCCGACGATGCTTTCGCCGCGGATGGGATTACAACAGCGCGCGCGGTAGACCAGCATATCGCCCTGGCCTTTGACCATGATGGCGTTGTGATCGCCGAAGACGCGGCGCACTACGCTGGCTATGGCGCCGGGCTTCGAGCTCAATCCCTCGGCTTCAATGTCTCCCGCCATCGACGGCGTTGCGCCTGAGGGCAGCAGACGCGCCAGCACCTGCCGCGCGGAATATTTTCCGTAGCCGATGCCGGACATCAGGTCGTCGACTCTTCCTAGACCATACCCGGAGGCGACTTTCAACAGCTCTTCGTCTTTAATTTCCTTGAGAGCGATGCGGTACTTGCGCGCTTCTTTTTCGATTACTTTTCGTCCGATTTCAATCGAGCGCTCGCGCTGATGAACGTTGAGCCAGTGCTTGATTTTGTTGCGCGAGCGGGAAGACTTGACCAGGCCGAGCCAATCGCGGCTGGGCTTGTGTCCGGTCTGGGTAAGAATCTCGACAATGTCGCCGGAGTGCAGTTTGTGACGGAGCGGCACCATGCGGCCGTTTACTTTGGCCCCCACGCAAGTGTGTCCGACTTCGGTGTGGATGGTGTAAGCAAAGTCAATCGGCGTGGCTTCGCGGGGGAGCACTACAACTTTGCCCTTCGGAGTGAAGGTGTAAACCTCTTCAGGATAGAGATCGACTTTGAGTGCAGTGAGAAATTCGTTGGGATCGCTGACGTCGCGCTGCCACTCGACCACTTGACGCAGCCAGGCGAGGCGCTGCTCGTCCTGCGCGGAGACTGGACCATCTTTATATTTCCAGTGAGCCGCGATTCCTTCCTCGGCCATCTTGTGCATCTCTTCGGTGCGAATCTGGATTTCGAAAGGCGTGCCGTCTTCGGTGATTACCGATGTGTGCAGGACTGATAAAAATTTGGCCGCGGCATGGCGATGAAATCTTTGATGCGCCCCGGCACCGGTCGCCAGATGTTGTGAATGATTCCGAGTACGGCGTAACAATCCTGTAGCGAGCGCGTGATCACACGCATGGCAAAGAGGTCGTAGACCTGATCGACGGAAATGCGCTGGCGCTGCAGCTTTTTGTGGATGCTGAAGAGGCGCTTGATGCGGCTATCGACCTTGGCCTGAATGCCCGCTTCTTTCAGCTTGTCGTTGAGAATCTGCTGCATCTTGGCGAGAAAAGCTTCGCCTTGTTTGCGCCGAGCGTTGACGGCTTTTTCGACCTGCTCGTAGCCGGCGGGATCGAGAAAGCGGAAGCCGAGGTCTTCGAGTTCGCCGCGAATTTTTCCCATCCCCAGCCGGTGAGCGATAGGAGCGTAGATTTCCAGCGTCTCTTCGGCAATTTTTCGCTGGCGGTCGGGCTGCAGGTGCTCGAGCGTGCGCATGTTATGCAGACGGTCTGCAAGCTTGATGAGCACTACGCGAATGTCATCGACCATGGCCAGCATCATCTTGCGCAGGTTCTCGGCTTGCGCCTCTTCGCGCGTAGCGAAATCGATTTTGCTGATCTTGGTGACGCCTTCTACGATGTGGGCGACCTGCTCGCCAAATTCCTTGCGGATGTCGACGATGGTGACCGAGGTGTCCTCGACCGAGTCGTGGAGCAGGCCGGCGGCGATGGCGACCGGATCCATCTTCATTTCGGCCAGCACCAGAGCCACTTCCAGCGGATGAACCAGATAGGGCTCGCCCGAGGCGCGGCTTTGGCCTTCGTGATGTTTTAAGGAATAGTCGTAGGCTTTTTTGACAATGGCGAGGTCGTCCTGGGGACGGTTTTCCTGAATCCGCTTCATCAGCTCGCGGAACTTCGTGAGCGTAAGAGCGGTAGTCGCGATCTGTTGGCGCAAGCTCGCCATGTAGGATTATAGCCCGTAGGGAGAGCCGACTTGGGCTGGGCAGGCGATCATGATTCGATGGGGAACCGTCGGAGCAAGTCAGGGGCTTGTCCTCGCTTAAATATTTTCCAGAGTTGCCGGGACTTTTTTGAAGCGCTACAGCAGCAAATCGAAGATTTGAAACGCGCGGTCCCACTGTTCTGTCGCGAGATGTTTAATTTGAGGATCAATGAGTTTGAAAGTGCGCGCAAACGCAAGGCTTAAGCCGCCAACAATTGCCGGTAGCCGAGCCTCAGTTTCTTCGCTATAGGGAAGATCAGTCTGCGGTTCGGGAACGGCTTCTTTTAATATCCGTTCCAGACCGATATCGAGGTCGAGCGCTTCAAAGGCATGAATGCTCTCTTGCAGGCCTTTGGTAATTGGGAGGTCGCGCGGCTCTATCGTGATCCGGTCATTGGCTTTCGCCGTGTGCTGAGCCATGAGGAGCAAATCGACTACTTTTTGGTCGACAAATGCGTAGTAACGCTTAATGTCGTCTTTATCGATGTTCAAGCTGGCCGCGGCTCGAAAAAAGTGCTCTATCTGGTGCGTACCTTCCACTCGCTTATATGGCTTCACGTTATGAACAGGCTGATAAGGAGTTGTGGATTGGTATTGCATGTCACGCGCCTCTGTTTGATTGGATGACCGTGACAAGTTCCTTCGCAAGAGGGCTCCCGAATTATTTCGGGATAAGACTTTGGTCGTAGAGACGCAATCGGACGACCTGCTTCCGTATGTCTGTGGGAACAGTTGTGGCAATCGTCTTATCGATCGATTTGAAGGCCTTGAGCATTTTAAATTCGGTCCGCAATTTGTTCGGCCGCTCCTTCAACTGGTAGAGTGACAACTTGCCGGCTATGAATTCCAAAATCCTTGTCAGTGGTGTCTCCGGGCCAATTGGTGCTGCTCTTCTTCCTTCCCTCCGTACCAATGGGTGTTCTGTAATCCGGCTGGTGCGCGGTGCCGCGAAGGGCGACGATCAGATCGGATGGGATCCGGCCGAGCCGCTCGCGCCCCAGAAAGTGTCCGGATTCGACGCTGTCGTTCACCTGGCGGGGGAGAGCATCTTCGGGCGGTGGACGGCGGCCAAGAAAGCGAAGATCCGCGATAGCCGGGTGGTGGGGACGTTCAATCTGTCGTCGGCTCTGGCCCAGGCGCAAGACAAGCCGCAGGTTTTTGTTTGCGGTTCGGCGATCGGGTATTACGGCAACCGTGGGGACGAATCCCTGCGCGAGGAAAGCGCACCCGGTGCGGGATTTCTTGCCGAAGTTTGCCAGGACTGGGAGGAAGCTACCACGCCCGCGGTGCAAGCCGACATTCGCACCGCACATGTAAGGACGGGGGTGGTTCTGAGTCCTAAGGGCGGAGCGCTGGGTGCCATGCTGCCGCCGTTCAAGATGGGACTGGGTGGCCGAACCGGTAGCGGCCAGCAATGGATGAGCTGGATTGATGTGCGCGACATGGTAGGAGCGATCCATCACATTCTGAAAAACGACCTGATCCAGGGACCGGTGAACATGGTCGCTCCGAAGCCGGTAAGGAATGAGGAGTTCGCTAAGACGTTGGCTAGCGTACTCTCGCGTCCGGCGATTTTCCCTCTGCCGGCATTCGCAGTGAAGCTGGTTTTTGGCGAAATGGGCGAAGATCTATTACTCGGGAGCCAGAAAGTGGAAGCCAGTAAGTTGATCTCTACGGGATATCCGTTTCGTTATCGCAACTTGAAAACATCGCTGGAATCGCTCTTGCACGGCTGATGCTTAATTGGGGGCGGAGCGGTGCATCTCGTCCTGCAGTTTCTTCAGCAGCTGCGCACGCTGCTCGGTGCTGAGTTCGCGCTGCAGTTCCTCCAACGCCAGCGCGACAATATGATAGTGATGCGCTCCCGCGTAATTAGGGTCGGTTGTAATGTCGAGCCAGAGCTTGTGCATAAGTTCGACATCCTGCGGGCGCAAGCGCGGATTGTGCGGACCGATGGCATACTCGCGGATAGCTCCGTCTGGAGCGCAAACTTCCAGACGTAAGGCGGGGACGAGGCTCGGGCAAGGATTCCCAGGCATCTCCCAGGAGCTTGGCTTGCTCATCCGCAGTCAGTTTGTTGGAGAGCCCGCAGACGATGCGAGAGGAAGCAAGCCGCTGCGCGGTCACCATGATGGCTTCGAATACATCGGTGGCCGGAACCACCAGCAGAGAAATCGGCTTTCCCTCTTTTTCGGCAACTGCCACGGCCGCGGTGAAAAGCTCCTGTTCGTAGTGGTCGAAAACCTGGCTGGCCTCCATGACCGCACTGCCGCTGAAGCTATGTTCGCGATGGTAGAGGCGGGCGCTCATCACCACGACATCCTGTTTTGAAGTATCGGTATGGGACAGCACATGGCGCAAGTAATACAGGTTGCGAGGATCGCGTACAGCGACCAAAATGTTTCCCGGTCGCACACCCATGGCACCGCTGCCGAGCTCCTGATTGCCGTAAACGCGGAACTGATCAAGTTGCTCGGGCTTTCCGTGACGTTCTTTGGCAACGTGCCGTTCAGAAAGAGTGAAGATGGTGAAAAAGACGGCGCTGAAAATCACGCCTGCGATGGTGGCCTGATACTTGGTGAACAGGTTGACAACCGCCGTGGTCAGCAGCACTCCGGATATCAAAATTAATCCGACGGGAATTTCAGTCTTGCCGAAGTGGAGGTTCCCCGGAACTTTCCAAGCCCGGTTTCCCGGCTCGGTAAAGCGCAGCACGAGCACGGCGATCGATTTCATGGCGAAGCTCCAGATCACGCCGAATGCGTAAAGCGCCGCCAGTACGTATACATTGCCGAGGCTCAGTATGATCGTGAGCAACTGCAATCCGACGATTAGATTAATGATCCGGTAGCTGGTGCCGAAGCGGTGGTGCGGCTTCTGGAACCAACTGGTCAGCACGCCGTCTTCCGCCACGCGGTTCAGAACACCATTCGCGCCAACGATAGAAGTGTTCTGCGCTCCCGCCAGAATTAATACGCCTACCAGCACCACGAAGGCGTGGAAGAGCAGCCTGAGGCTTTCTGGACCCGCCAGATACATGGCAATCCCACCAATCAGGTTGGCGAAATAGTCTGGGCGAACCTTGTCGGGGATGATCATTACCGCGAAGAAGGAGACCAGCGAGGTGAACAGCAAGCTATAAACAAAAATCACCAGCCCGGTCTTTTCCAGATTCTTTAGCTTGGGATGTTCGATTTCGCGGTTTACCTGCGCCAGGGTCTCTTCGCCGCTCATGGCGAGCACGGAATGGCCGAAGCCCACGAACAGAATGATCCACGTGATGTGGGAGAACCATGTTCCGTAGAGCCATCCCAGGGATTCCTTGTTCAGGGGAATTACGCCCGGGTGCAGCGGGTTCGGGGGTAATTGAACCACGGGTGCGCGAAGAATCGTGATGGTGCACCAGATGAGGAGAATCACCACCATCACCGTGGTGACTATCATGATCTGTAGAGCCTTCTGGCTGGACTCGTGCATTCCCTGAGTATTTTTCCACCAGAAGTAAGCCACCACGATCACTGCCAACCCTGCCGCGAAGTGATCGTCAGAAAAATGCAACGGGCGATGCATATAGTCGCCCATGTCTTTGATGAAGCCTGCCAGGTATTGCCCGGCGGAAACCGCGCTGATGGGTCCGGTCAGCACATAGTCGAAGAGCAGCGCGGAGACGGAAAACTTGGCCAGCGTTCCACCCATGGCCTCTTTGACCACGCGATAGACGCCACCGCGGACGAACATGCTGCTGGATTCGATATAAAGCGCCCGCACCGCATAACTGAAGAGCATGACGCCGAGAATGAACCAGGGAGCGCTTTTGCCGATCACCTTCTCGGCGTCGCCACCGGCGTAGTACGCGGACGATGCCAGGTCAGACAGGACGATGGCGGAGGCCCGCCAGAAGGAAATGAAGGTCAACATCACCGTGGTGGCGACGAAGACTTTTATTGCGGGCTTGGAACCTTCAACAGACGTAGCCATGCTTCAGAAAAGTGCAAGACTCCCGATCGGAATAAGCCTTGAAGATAGCACAGGCAAGGCGGCTTCGAGCGGAGTAGACGCTTTACCCGCAGTCACACTTAAGTCTTAGTCTTTGATCATGCGGAAGTTAGTGAGTCAGCGCTTCGGCATCGTTCGGCTCGCGCTTTTGCGGAGCGAGGTAGGTATGGGTAATGCGGTCATGCCAGCAGAGTGAGTCTTCATCGAGGAAAACCCAGATGTATCCCATGCAGAGGGATGCGGCCGAGAGGAACGAGGCGAGCACGCGCCAACGCCGCAGGCGACGGGAGGGCTGCCGGTCATCGAAGCGGAGTAATCTTAGCCCTGCCAGGCGAAGGCCCGGTGTGGTGCCTGCATAAACCATGAGCAGGTATTGGTAGGTCCCCCATAGCAGGCAGCACAGACCCGCGAGCACGCCTGCAGTCTGCGGGAGGGGCGGGCGAACGTCCGTCAGCTTCCAGAAAATGACAGCGAAAAGCGAGCACGCAGACACAATGATCAGGTCATCGATCACTGCGGATAACACGCGCCGCTCCAGTGTCGCAGCCTGCAGCGGTATGTCGATACCGGGACGCTTCTCTTCTCCTGCTTGCTGCGCCGGCTCAATCGCAATTCCACCCAGCGCCGGCGGCGGCGGAACAACTTCCGGAACTTCCAGGATGCGAGGACGATCGATGACGGGATCAGCTAATTCATCAAGGGCGGGCGCCGGCGGCATCCAGGAGCGCGGAAACTCGATAATCTTTGCCGTGACGGGGATAAGGACCGAGTCGATCGCCGGATGGTCCGGAACTTCCTCAGCGTAGGAGCCTGGGGCTGCCTCACGAGCGGAGTGGGCTGTGGCGTTCGACGACTCAGTCGATGTGGCATCGAATTCGTCCAATACCAAAGCGTGGTTTGAAGTCAGTACCGGCGGGAAAGTCGAGTGTTCCGCCGCACGAGATACATCTTGCGGTTCGAAGCGCAAACGCAACGAAGGATAACGCGGAGCACGCGGCTTCCGCCGGGACTGATACCGGTTGAGGCGCGCCGCCACTTCTTGACGCCAGGTCGACGAATCGTCGGGAACAGTCCCGCTGCCGCTGGAAAACCCAGGCTCAGACTCGGCATGCGGAGTTGCGTCAGAACTTATGTTGGTCCCGGGTTCAGAGCGTGACGAAACTGTAGAATCCTCCGGGGAAGAACAGCGGCAGATCTCACCACAAAGCGGACAAGACATGAATCAGATCTCAAAAGAATATCGAAAGCGGGGGCCAGCGGATAACCGCGAAGACCACGCCGGAATCTAAACCGTCTACTTGCTTTGCCTCGCAAGGCACGACCATGCTAAGTTCACCACGACTGCTGCCGCTATAGGCGTCCAAGCAATTCTTTTTCGTTCGCCTGGGTGATCGCGTTCTAAACGACCTTGGTCCGATGACTCTTCGCAACAGATTCCTTATCACGGCGGCATTGCTTTGTCACCTGCTTCTCATACCCCCATTAGTTACCAGCCAGTTGCTGCCTGCGAAATCGTCTGCCGCAACGCCATCCAGCGCGCCCGCGGGAAAATCGGCAACTGTTCCCGGCACGCCTTGTGCCCGGGCGTTTGCGGAGTCGTCGAATAATCGCCCCACCATCTGCGCCATCCAACAAGAGAGAGAGGGCGACGTTTACAAGTTGCACGGGGCGGTTGAAATCTACTATGAGACTTATGTTTTGAAGGCCGATGAAGCAACTTTCAACGCGGACACCAACGAAGCAACCGCCAGCGGACACTTTTCCCTCGATGGGGGCCCCAACGACGACCATATTCGCGCTGACCATGGCACGTACAACCTCGCTTTGGAGACGGGAAAGTTCTACGATGTGACGGGAACCACCGGCTTGCGCTTCCGCGCCAACCGGGTGATTCTGACCTCGACCGCTCCGTTTGCTTTCACCGGCAAGCTGGTCGAGAAAACCAGCCAGGATCATTACCTGGTGTATGACGGCACCATTACAACCTGCGAGCTGCCGCATCCGAACTGGCAATTCGACGCCCGCAAGGTGAGTGTGGACGTGGGCGGCAATGCCAAAATCTACCGCAGCACTTTCGACTTGCATGGCATTCCGATCCTCTGGCTTCCCTACGCTACTCACCCGGTACAGAAAGAATCCCGGCAGTCCGGATTTCTCATGCCATCGGTGGGTCACTCTTCGACCAACGGATACATGGTGGGCGATGCCTATTACTGGGCGATCAATCGCATGATGGATGCAACCTTGGGGGCGGAATATTTTTCTCTGCGCGGAGGCTCGCAGCGCGGAGAGTTTCGGGTCCGCCCCAGCGAAACTTCTTATATCGACCTCAACTATTTTGGCGTGATCGATCGCGGTATTGGTTCGCCTCCTCTCAAAGAAGGTGGAGAGAATGCGCGTCTGAATGCAGCAGGAAACATCGACGGGTTCCGAGGCGTCGCCAACATCGACTATTTGAGTTCATTTCTTTTTCGTTTAGCTTTCAATGAAGTTTTCAGCCAGGCAGTTTATTCAGAAGTGAAATCACAGGCGTTTCTCTCCAAGTCGACCGATGGCTACAGCATTAACGGCTTTGCGGAGCGTTACCAGAACTTTTTGAGCACTACGCCGGGCCAGGTTATTACGATTTTGCATACGCCGAGTGCGGATTTTTCCGGCGTAGATCACCAGATATGGCGGATGCCGCTTTACTGGTCATTCGATGCCTCGGGCACCGGATTGTCACGCAGCGAGCCCGCCGAGTGTTCGACGATAGGTTCGGTTCAATCCTGCACGCCGGCTTTCCGAACGGCAAACCTGCTTGGGCGATTTGATCTGAATCCGGAAATTTCATTGCCTCTGCTGTTCCGGGGATGGTCGTTGCGTCCGGAGTTGACACTGCACGAAACTTATTACACGCAACGGCTGGTTGGCGAAAGCGGGACGAATCCCGGGCAGGCAGTAAGCGATCCGATTGATCGCCATGCCATAGAAACGACGGTGGAATTACGTCCGCCAGCCCTCGAGCGTGTTTTCGACAAGGAATTTCTGGGAAGAAAGTGGAAGCATGTCATCGAACCGCGTGCGGTCTACCGTTTTGTCACGGGGGTGAACAATTTTGGCAACGTCGTAAAGTTCGACGAGCGAGACATCCTAACGGACACCCATGAAGTGGAGTATGGCTTCGTGACACGTCTCTATGCCAAGCGAACCTCCAATCAGCCCGAGGATTGCAGCAAAATCATGACGGCTCTGACGGTGGGCGGCGCTGCGCCGGAATCGACCATTCCCTGGCAGCATACGAATCCGCTGGCAGGTCCCGGTTGCCAACCCGGTCCGCCGGTGCGTGAACTCGTAACCTGGGAGCTGGCTCAGAAATACTTTCTCGATCCCACTTTCGGAGGGGCGCTGATTCCCGGGCAACGCAATGTATTCGCGACTACCATCGATCTGACTGGAATTGCGTTCCTCACCCAGCCCCGGCACCTCTCGCCCCTGGTGTCACGATTGAGAGTGGAGACCAGCGCACGCACCGATGTCGAATGGGACATGGACTTCGATTTTCAAAACAATCGCACCAATGCCAGTACACTGTTGGCTAATTATCACATCGGCCAGGTCACGATCGGCGGAGGGGATGCGATCCTGCAGATTCCCGGGCAGACCGCAGCTGCGTCGGCGAATTTGGCTGATATCGCCCGCTTCAACCAATTTCGTGCCGCAGTGGGATACGGCAGCGCGATCAAGCGCGGCTTCAGCGCTGCCGGAAGCTTTGGTTTTGACGCCGATCTCGCCCAGCTGCAGTTCGTCAGCGCGCAGGCGACTTACAACTGGAATTGCTGCGGCATGACGTTGGAGTACCGCACCTACACAGTCGCCAATGTGCGTAATGAAAACCTGTTTCTATTCAATTTCAGCCTGGCCAATATCGGCAGCTTCGGGAGTTTACGGCAGTTAGGACGGCTGTACTAAATTTTTTCGTCGTACCGTCAAAACTTGCGGGCGCATCTAATTCTGCTAACATGCCGCCTATGGCTGCCCCGACGAGTGAACTCGAATCGAAGCGCGCTCTGCTAGAAGATCGCCTGCGTGAACTTGGGCGCGTCCTCGTCGCCTACTCTGGCGGCATCGATTCCGCCTATTTGGCTTGGGCATCCCATCAGGTGCTGGGAAGCAACCTGCTGGCGATTATCGCCGACTCGCCCAGTCTGGCGCGCACGCAGCTTGATGATGCAGTGGCCTTTGCCAAAGAGCAAGGCATTCCGCTGGAAGTGGTCGCAACCTCAGAGTTGGACCGCCCGGAATATGTGCGCAACAATTCGCAGCGCTGCTTCTTCTGCAAAGAAGAACTCTTCACCCTGATGGAGGGCATGCGGCTCGCGCGCGGCTTCGACGCGATCGCGTACGGCGTTAATCTGAATGATCAGGGCGACTTCCGTCCCGGCCAGAAAGCGGCAGCTAATCATCATGTCGTTGCGCCGCTGCTCGATGCCGGACTCTCCAAAGATGAAATCCGAACTCTGGCAAGGCATGCAGGTTTGCGCATTTGGGATAAACCCGCTTCCGCTTGCTTGTCATCCCGCATTGAATACGGACGCCCGGTTACTCGAGAGGCATTGGCGGTTGTAGAAAAAGGCGAAGATGCCGTTCGTGCTCTGGGTTTCCAGCAATTCCGTGTTCGCCATCATGGGGATATTGTTCGCATCGAAATCTCGCGCGAGGAGCTAGCGCGGGCGCTCGATCCTGCAATGGCCGTGCAGTTCACGGGCATCTTCAAAAGCCTGGGTTTCAAGTTCGTGACCCTCGATCTGGAAGGCTTTCGCTCCGGGTCAATGAACGCATTGCTGCCCGCGGAAGATTTACTTCGGCGCACGGGCTGAGGGCGTTCCGCTCGTGAGATAGCCCTTCTTCAGGCGTAATTACTGCGGAATCCGGACGCCCTTGTTCCCGCACCAACCGGGCGCTGTGAGATAATCAACCATACTTTCCATGTTCAGGCGGTTCTTAGTGATTTTATTGCGACGCTCTTTTCTTCTCCTGCTGATCGTTTGCTTAGGCTGTGCCGCTCAATCCGTCTCACCCGAATTAGCCCAAAAGATCGAACGGCAGGTTCGCTCCTACTACAAGGTTCCGGCCGAACTCAAAGTGCTGGTAGGGCCCGCCTCGCCAAGCCCGGACTTCCCCAATTATGAATCCGTTGTGGTCACCATCGACAACGGCCAAAGGAAACAGGATCTCAATTTCCTGGTTTCCAAAGATCATTCCTCGTTGATCCGAATGAACAAGTTTGACTTGAACAAGGATCCCTACGCGGACACCATGAGCAAGATCAATACCGCCGGGCGGCCTACGCGGGGAGCAAAGGCATCCAAGGTGGTAGTGGTCAACTTCGACGATTTCGAATGTCCGTTCTGTTCGCGCATGCATCAGGAGCTGTTCCCGGAAATTCTTAAGGAATACGGCGACCGCATCACTTTCATTTACAAGGACTATCCATTGGTAGAAATTCATCCCTGGGCGACTCATGCCGCGGTGGACGCAAATTGCCTGGCCGCGCAAAACAATGATGCCTATTGGGATTTCGCCGATTACATCCATGCCAACCAGCACGAGGTCAGCAACGAAAAAACTCCAGCGGCGCGTCTGGATGCGCTCGACAAACTGGCCATGTTGCAGGGGCAGAAGCATAGCCTGGACACGGTGAAGCTGCAGTCTTGTATCAAGGCTCAAGACGACAGTGCGGTCAAAGCGTCGATGAAAGAGGCGGAATCAGTTGGGGTGGAAGCGACTCCGACCATGTTCATCAACGGAGAAAAAATCGATGGTGCGGTGCCTCCGAGTGAGCTGCGCGCTGCATTGGATCGCGCGTTGAGGGATGCTAATCTGCCGGTACCGGATCACGCAGTCGCATCGACTGCGCCAGTCGCGAAGTGATGGAGCAATGGATAACGTTGACGCGAATCTAGGAGAACAACTCTTTTGAAAAGGAATCCAGGACTTTCCCGGCTGGCAGTGTTGTGCGCTGCCGCCGTCGTGCTGGCAACCATGCTGGGCTGCAAGTCTCAAGTCAGCGGAGACGTGATGGCCACGGTGGACGGCCGCAAAATTTTCCGCTCCGACGTCGACAAGTATTATGACAATCAGATTGCCAGCGCCCAGCAGGCCCCTGCGGGCGAACAAGCCACAATTCTCCGCCTCAACATCCTCCGCCAACTGATCGACGACGAAATGGTAATGCGCCGGGCGGAAAAGCTCGGCTTGCTGGCCACGGAAGAGGAAGTTGATCGCAAGTTGAACGAAATTAAGTCCCCGTACACGAAGGAGGAATTCGATCAGCGGCTGAAGGAAAAAAAGATTACGCTGGAGGATTTCAAGCGCGACATCCGCCGTTCGATTACTGTCGACAAAGTGATGAACAAAGAAGTGTCCTCGAAGATCAACGTGACCGACCAGGACATCAACAACTACTTTGCCGCGCACAAATCCGAATTCAACCTCATCGAACCGCAATACCATCTGGCCCAGATATTTGTGACCCCGACGCCGAATCCGCAGGTGCACAACCAGAACAACAAAGCGCAGAACGAGGCCGATGCGCGCAAGAAAATCCAGATGATTTCCAATCGTCTGGATAGTGGCGACGATTTCGCTACGCTGGCCATGAATTATTCGGAGGATCCGGAAACCTCGGGCAATGGCGGCGATCTGGGAACGGTTCCAGAGTCGTCACTGCGCAATACCGATCCTTTTACTCGCGACGCCGTGATGAAACTGAAGCCGGGTCAGTACAGCCCGATTATCACCGTGTCGAACCCGGCGACCAAGCAAGCGCTCGGCTTTCGCATTGTGAAATTGGTTTCGAAGGAACCCGCGGGACAGCGCGACCTGTCTGATCCGCGCGTACAGCAAGCGATTCGTTCGCAGCTGCATGACCGGCGCGAGCAGTTGTTGAAGGCGGCTTACTACGAGGTATTGCGCGACTCGGCCAAGGTCGACAACTACTACGCCAAGCAAATTCTGGACAGCAACGGCTTATTGAAGTAGAAACTTTCAGGCAGCATACGCTGATGCCATCACTCTACGATGGCGAGCACGTCGCCGGCATTTACCGCGGCACCCTCAGTCGCCATAATCTTCTGGACCGTTCCCTTCTTCGGCGATTTAATTTCGTTCTGCATCTTCATCGCCTCGACCACAGCCACGCCCGCACCAAGTTCCACTTCGTCCCCCTCTTTTACCAAAAGGCGTACCACCTTACCCGGCATGGGAGCGACTACTTTCTTCGGGCCACGATCATCTGCAGCCCGCATGCGGCCACGCAGGGACCGTGGGTCGCGCACTTCGGCAGCGAACCTCGTACTGCCGACCCACAAATGCCAATCGTTCGCCACTCGCTCAGATTTAATTTCATAAGCCAAATTCCCGATGCGAAGAGAGAGAACATCCGGGCGCGCGAGAACAGCATCTACCTCAATTTCGCGACCATCGAGACGGCAGGACCAGCGCCCGTCAGCGAGGTTCAGATCGAGCCCAAACTTTTTGCCGTCGATGGTTACCTCATAGAGCATAAAGACCAGTTGCTTTTCGATTTATCCGAATCAGCCGACTTTATCGCAACGCCTCTTTACGGCCGGCATTCTTCCAGTTAGAAACCGACGTGTCAGCCGCCCGCGAACCCGTGAGAGTGGCGCTTTCAGCCGCAACGCCCAGCGCCGCAAACATTCCAGCTGCAATGGCTGCGACTTCCGCTGCTCGTGCATCCACAGCCAGCGTGCTCGCTTCTCTTCAGCATGCGGTCGAGAAATCCTGTATCGAGTTTCGCTGCGTGGAAATCCGGATCGCACAAGATCCGTCGAAATAAAGAAATATTTGTCTTGATTCCGCCAACGAAATATTCGCCGAGCGCGCGGGTTAATCTCGCGATAGCTTGATCACGGTTGGTGCCGTACCCGATTAGCTTGGCCAGCAGCGGATCGTAATCGATTGGCACGTTCCATCCTTCATACATTCCACTGTCTCGGCGTATACCCGGTCCCGAGGGCGCCAGCAGCAAAGAGATTTTCCCGGGGCTGGGAAAATAATTATTGTCGGGATCTTCGGCGTAGATGCGGCACTCGATGGCATGGCCGCGAAGGATGATATCGTCCTGCGTGAAGGGCAGTTTTTCTCCAGCCGCGATGCGAATCTGCAGGTGAACCAGGTCCAGTCCGGTGATCAGTTCCGTGACCGGGTGCTCCACTTGCAAACGGGTATTCATCTCGAGGAAATAAAAATTTTGTTTTTCGTCGACCAAAAACTCGACTGTGCCAGCGTTGGTATAGGCTGCGGCCTTGGCCACGCGAACCGCCACTTCGCCCATCCGGCGCCGCATGTCGGCGTCGACAATCGGAGAAGGCGCTTCTTCGAGCACCTTCTGGTGCCGACGCTGCAGCGAGCATTCGCGCTCGCCAAGATAAACGGTGTTTCCGTGTTCATCAGCTAGAACCTGCATTTCGATGTGGCGGGGATTGATGATTGCCTTCTCGATATAAACTTCGCTGTCGCCGAATGATCGCTCCGCCTCGCTGCGGGCCGCATCCAGAGAGGATTTCAATTGCTCGCGCGCATGCACCAGTCGCATGCCTTTGCCGCCGCCGCCTGCGGCGGCTTTCAGCATCACCGGATAGCCAATGCTCGCGGCAACTCTTTCCGCCTCCTCGAATGACTCCACCCCTCGCGATGTTCCAGGCACGAAAGGGACTCCGGCTTTCTCCATGGCTTGCCGCGCGCGCGTCTTTGACCCCATCGCTTCCATCGCGGCCGCGGTTGGGCCGATGAATTTCACTCCGGCATCGGCGCAAGCCTGAGCAAACTTGGCATTCTCGGAGAGGAATCCGTATCCCGGATGAATCGCGTCGGCCCCGGAGCGCCGCGCGACTTCGAGAATTTTCGTAATGTTGAGATACGATTCTGTGGCCGCTGCCGGGCCGATCGGATAAGCCTCGTCGGCTTTGCGCACGTGCAATGAAGCGCGATCCACATCTGAGTAAACCACTACGGCGGCGATACCCATCTCGTGGCATGCGCGCAGCACGCGTACTGCAATCTCTCCGCGATTGGCGATGAGAATTTTCTTGAACATATTCTGGCGAACGTCTGGTTGTTGACAACAACGTGCCGGCGAAGAACTCAAGATTCTACAGTAGATTCCCGCGTTTCAGAATCGGCCGTCGGCGGAGCTGATCGTTTGCCGGTTTGCAATAGCAAGAACACGGCCAGGATCACTAACTCGGGTTCAATCGGATGACGATAGCGGGCGTGGGGGAAGACAAAATAATAAGTTGTGGGATAGGTGAGAATGAGTCCGGCGAAGAGCCACGCTCCGCGGATTTTCATCCGTACCGCGCGGGCTGCGCCCCAGATACTCAGCACCGACCATGCGAGGAAAAGGGAGTTGCGAAAGTCCCAGGGAGCGCGGCTATCAGTGGCTTTGGGTACTCCATTCCAGTAGTAAAAAAATCTTCTCAGGCTGACCACGGCAAAGCGACCGGGATTTTCGCGAATCCATTCAAAGGCTAACCGCTGGCATTCTTTCGCGTAGGCAAGTTCGCCCATGCGTTGGAACTTTTCGAACTCGAGCTTGTTTAAATTCGGTTGCAGATAAGCCATCAGCATCCCTTCCGCGCTGTTCGAATTGCCCAGGCGGAACTGGAGGCCGAAATCGTCGCGTAAGAAAACAAATCGTCCGAAGACTTCATAGTTCCGGACAATCCACGGGGAGAGCACCGCAAAGAAAATCACAGACGATAGCACGACACCGGAAAATGAAGGCAATCCATTTTTGAATCGCTGCCGCCATATCCAAAGCCCACAGAAAGGCAGAAAGGCCAGCATCGATGGATTGGCCAATGCGGCGATGCCCCACAAACAACCAAATACCAGCCATCCGCGAAAGCCGCGCCACTCCTGCAGTTCGAGAGCAATAAGAAAAATCAGACTTAAAACCAGCGGAGTGAAGGTGGTATCCCAAATCCAATGAATCGACCAGTACCAAATGTAGGGGTTGAGCGCCCATCCCCACGCCGACCAGCGCGCCACACGATCACCGAAAGTTTTCCTGGCAATCAGAAAAATTGGAATTGTCGTCAGCGACGCGAGGAGACTGTTGATGGTCAACAAGGCCCACGCCGAAGCGGACGTGTAAATGCCGAAGAGTTTGAAAACGCCCGGCCATCAGATATGGATAAAGCGGCGGCTCCCAGGCTGTGGGACCGGTGTTGCCGCCGTAAGGATTGCTGAATCCCTGCCCCATCGCAATGGAGCGGGCCACACGCCCCATCTCCCAGCCGAAAGCAAAGTGATCTTCGATTGGCCGCGTACGATACTCGCGGAATACGCCGATCATCGCGACCTGCAGAAAAAATGACACCAGAACGAGCCAGAACACAGACCTGGGAATCGGCGGCAAAGGGGGATTTTCCATTCAGCGGGAGTGTATCAGGAGGAACAAACGAGCCGAAAAAGTCGGCAACAAAGAACGGCGTTACTGCTCGGGCAGACGAACAAGGCTCACCATAAATGATTGCCGGGGTTGCTGTTCAGATCCTTTTATCCAGCGCGCGCTGCGGCCGAAACGGTAACGCAGCAGAGTCCAGATGGCCAGCCATCCATCGGAGTGGCGAATCTTTTTGCCTTCGCCCGCCGAGCGCGGAACATAAGAGATGGGAACTTCAGCGATCTTCTCGCCCATTCGGCACAGCTTCGCCGTCACTTCTGGGCAAAACTCAAAGCGGCGGCAATCCAAATTGATTTTCGAAATCAACGATCGACGGAAAACTTTGTAGCAGGTCGCTTCGTCGTGGATGCCCGCTCCATACAACAAATTTGCCAGATGAGTTAAAAGCTTGGCGCCGAGGAAAAATCGCAGCCCGCGCTCCGGACGGTCAGGACGCACGCCGTAGACCACGTTCGCGTTCCCGAGTTCGAGGGGTCGCAAGAGCGCAGGATAATCCTGCGGGTCGTATTCGAGATCGGAATCCTGTATGAGAACGTATTCCCCGCGAGCGTAGTCGAGCGCCGTGCGTATGGCTGCTCCCTTGCCGCAATTCTTTTCGTGGAAGATGACGGTGACGTCATCCGCCAGCGGCATTCCGCGAAGCTTTTCGCGAGTGCCGTCCGAGGAACCATCATCCACGATAATGATTTCTTTTTTTACCGGCGAGGCGTGGATGGCCTGCAGCAATTCGTCGATGTGCGCCGCTTCGTTATAAACCGGCACGATTACGGACACACATCCGGGCCACCGGTCACCAGAAACACCAGCGTGGCTGCGCGCAGACGGTTCCAACGAAGTTACACTCATCGCACGAAAGCTAACCATGAACTGCGGCCCGCTAAAATCCGGGTCCACCAGAAATCTGGGCTATTCTTAGCATAATATCATTTGCGTTCACGCCTTCTACCCTACGACTCATGCCGTCTTCGACAGCCCGCGCCGCAAAAAAGGCCGACACCTCGCGGCCAGCGAGTTCCGCGCACCCGCTTTGGACGCCCGTTTCAATTGCCACCCTGATGTTGCTAGGCGCGGCTGCCGCCGTATTACGCTTTGCATTTCTTGTCCGGAAACCTTTTTGGTTTGATGAGTGTTTCAGCGTGGAAGTAGCCCGGCTCGGCTGGACAGATTTTTGCAGGCTGATGTGGCGGCGCGAAGCCAACATGTCGCTCTATTACCTGCTGTTACGAGCATGGCTGCATCTTGGTTCCAGTCCATTCTTTATTCGCAGCTTGTCTGTGATTATTTCTCTCGCCACTTTGCCGGCGATTTTCTGGCTGGCATCAAAGCTGTTTGATCGGCGCACAGGATTGGTCGCCGTCGCGCTGACGAGCTTTAATGCGTTTCACATTCGTTACGCGCAGGAGGCGCGCAGCTACTCGCTTTTTGTGCTGTTGGTGATTTTGTCGAGTGGTTTGTTCATCGCGGCGTTGAGAGAGCCATCGCGCCGCAACCGCGTAGGCTATGGGCTGGCCAGCGCTCTTGCCGTTTACGCTCATCTTTATGCGTTGCTGTTACTGGCAGCGCAGTGGCTGTCGGTGCGGGGTGAGAAAGAACGCACGCAGGCTCTACGACGAACCTGGACCTGGATTGGCCTGGCGTCGTTGCCTTTAATAGTTTTCGCGGCCAAGACTGGCGCTGGTCCCATTCGATGGATTCAACGGCCGGGCTTTCACGACATCTTGCATTTCATCGAGCAGCTAGCGGGCAACGATGGATTTTTCTTGCTTGTTCTCTATAGCGCCGCGTGCCTGGCTGCGATTGTGCCGACAGGAAGGCGAGACGCGACTGTTTCGCACCGAAGCTAAATCTGATGGTTGGAGGATTCGCTTCCTCCTGATCTGGCTGCTTTTTCCTGTGGCGCTGATACTATTGCTTTCCCTGGCGCGTCCGCTTTTCCTGGGACGCTATTTCATCTTCTGCCTGCCGCCACTGGTTATTTTGGCAGCGGCGGGTCTGGCACGGTTGCGTTCCGGGTGGCTGTTGGGCGTCGCGCTCGGGACGATGCTTTTGCTTTCGGTGCAGGGAACTTTCTCTTATTACGATCACGATTTCGATCTGGAGCGCGACGGTTCCGAAGCGGCCGTGAGTTATATTCTCGATCACGCACGGCCGGGAGATGCCATTCTGTTCCACATCGCGGAGGCACGCGTGCCTTACGAGTTTTTCAAATCGCTGAGGGAGAAAGCCTCGCCGACGGTTCCTACGGCCAGCCCTGAAATTATCTATCCCCGGCACAGCGATCATCTCGACTATCGCGATTTCAGTGGCCAGCCTACCAGCGCCTTCGTGCATTCGATCCCTGACCTCTACTCACGAGTGTGGGTTGTGCTTATGAGCAACCAAGCGTACGGGCATCCTGACCCGACTACCGTGATGTTGAATCGAATTCTCGGCGAGTCATTCCCCACGCTCGAAGAGGCGCAATTCCCCCAGGTGGAAGTTCGACTCTACAGCAAGCCTTGATCCCCCAAGTGCGGTGAGTAAACAATTGCCTGCGTCTTTGGCGCAAGTCTTTGCACTCGTCAGCGCCTTCGCCGGCTCCAAACTGTCGCCAAAACAACCAAAACGGCGGAGATATCAATCCCAGGTTAAGCATCGAGCTAGTGGCACGTTATCTGCTGCCAGCCAAGCAGAGTAAGTCTTCCGGGAGGTTCTATGAGCAAGTTTGCGGTACTGGGTTCCGTTCTTTTGTTGTCAGTTTTAAGCTATGGCCAGGATTGGCGCGGCGTTCCGGGGTATTGTCCATATGGTTGCGGTCCCTATGTTCCACTGATTACAACCCCAAGCCTGGCGTTAACGACGTTTTCTCCAAATCCCGTGGGGGCAACCAATGCCACCGGCGGGCTGATTGCAGGCGCAACCAACTCTACGATCTCCGAGATCTCCGGCGACACTGACGCAGTCTACACAGTGCCGGTGTGGTATTCCGGCGGGCAGCCTCCGATTATTTCTCCAGGCACAGCCGGCCCGGATCATCGTGGACGGGAGCGTGGCATGCGGGAATTCGAAGCTGAAAACCGGCCTGAGCGGGAGCGCGGGATGCGGTGGATGGAAGCGGAAAACCAGATGGAGCATGGGCACATGATGTCAGAGCACGGGCACATGATGCGGGGTATGGAGCCGGGGCAAGAAATGACCGGCGAACCACAGGCTCAACCCGCGTGGGTCTTCATCGGCGCTTCCCAGCAACCAGCGGCCGCAGGTAAGTGGAAGCCAGCAAAGCGGACCTACACGAATGAGGACGTGACGCGGCAAAACCAGCAGAACGGGGTCGTGAAATACGACGGCAAAACCGAGAAGATATAGGCGTCGTCTGGGCGGACGACTTCGTCGCCGGCCTGCACCTGCAAAATAAAAGGGGCGGACTAAGCGTCCGCCCCACGTAAGTTTGCCGAGTCTGATCTTATTTGGGTTGGTCCATCGTGATGCCTTGTTGTCCGGGCTGTTTCTCAGCCTTGGCCTTCTTGGTAGCCAAGGTCTTATCAACCCAGCTGTCAGCGGTCTTGAGATCCTCTTGGCGCTGGGCGAGGTCATCGCACTCCACGTCGGCTTTTTCGCGATACATCAGGTTCAAATACGCCATGGCATCGTCGTAATCCGGACGGAGCTGGATTGCCTTATTCAGGTTGTCGATGCCCTCCTGAATCGCGGGCATGTTTTTCGCCTTGAGTTCTTCGCAGACCTTTTTCTGATCTTTGTTCTTCGGGTTCAGATTCTCATCCGGCTTCATGCCAAGTTTGGCGCGTTCTTCCATGCGCGGGGCATAGCACTCGGCCCAATCGATGACGCCGATCGAGTAGTAAGGATCGGGATCATTCGGATCGATATCGGAGACCATGTGATTGTATTTCTTGGCCTCGTCGAACTTTTTCATGTTGTAGTAAAGGGAGGCGATTCCCTTTGCGGCGTTCTCTTTCTGATCGCGGGGCGCATTCATGTCGAGCACGGCCTGGTATTGCTTGATCGCCTCTTCCGCCATTTTGTTATTCTCTGGCGTATCGGCGCCGGGAATGTATTGCTGCGCGTAGGCGGTGGCGAGATACATTTTTGCATTAATCAGCGACGGGTCCAGAGCGGCGCTCTGCTGGAAATGGTCGATGGCTTCCTCGAACTTTGCATTCTTGAATGCCGTAACGCCCTTGTTGAGCTGGTCGCGGGCGCGCAGTTTGCTGCAGCCCAGGGAAGATAGGATCGCCAGCATCGTGGCTGCCAGCGTCAACAGTCGAATCGATTTATTCATTGCGGTATAAGTCTCCCTTGCCACAGCATCCTAGGCCCAGAGACAGCAATTTGACAAGCGATGGGCAGCATGCTCCTACGCGAACGCGGCACGGGAACGTTGGTTCCCGTGCGCGATTGAAGCAATACGCCGATTCCGGGCGCTTTCAAACTTCGGCCGGCGTTTAGCCGCCTGCCTCAATTTTCGCCGTAATCAGACCAACTTTATCAACTCCCGCAGCGTGCGCGATATCGATCACATTGGCTACGTCTGCGAAAGGGATGGCGTCGTCGCCCTTCACGAACATCACTTTTTCCGCGCGGGTCTTGTAGATATCCGCCAGACGGCCCTGCAGATTATCCCAGGTCGCATCTTCCTGGTTGATCTTCAAGCCAGGATCCTGGCCGGCACCGCGATCGATAAGCTGAACCACGATGGTGCGGTCGGGTGTGTTGTTCTTGGGCGCGTTTGGCGGAGGTGGTTGAGGAACCAGCGCGTCCAAACCTTTCGGCGTTAACGGCGTGATCACCATGAAGATGATGAGCAGCACCAACAGCACATCAATGAGCGGAGTGACGTTAATGTTTGCACTTTGGCCTCCGCCACTTCCCATTGCCATACTCATATTCGATCTCCTCTTATTTCACTCGCTTCATTGCCCGGTCGCCGGAGCCGGAGCGGGAGGCGGAGCGTTTGGAGTGCTTTTCCGCTGATCAGTAAGCAAGCCCAGATCATCCACGCCAGCGGCGCGAACGGCGTCCACGACCTGAACCACATTGCCGTAGTGGGCGCGAGCATCTGCTTTCACGTAGACACGCTTGTCGGTGCGATTGGCCAGACGATCCTTTACCTTACCGGTCAAACTGTCCACGGCGATCTTGTCGGTGCCGAAGTAAATCGTCCCGTCGCGCATGATGGAAACCAGAAGGGCGTCTTCTTTATCCGCATCGGCCATAGGCGTGGGGTTGTTTACCTTCGGCATGTCCACGCTGATACCTTTCTGCAGCATGGGAGTGATTACCATGAAGATAATCAGCAGCACCAGCATCACGTCGACCATCGGAGTTACATTGATGTCGGAGTTGACCTTGGCGCCTTCATTTCGTTTTGCCATTGACATAGTGTGAATCTCCCTTACTTCCACGGCATTCGCGAGAGAGGGATGCCCGGCACCGGGAATCAACCCGGCGCCGGACGAAGCAACTCAAGCGAAGTCCGGCCCTACCAGCTGGACCTAGGAACGGCGAACGTCGCGCCGCTTCAGGAAGTAGTCGATCAGTTCGCTCGACGAATTGTCCATCTCCACATCGAACGCTTCGACGCGGCCAGTGAGGTAGTTGAACATCATGACGGCAGGAATCGCGACCAGCAGACCGAAAGCCGTGGTCACCAGCGCTTCCGAAATGCCGCCTGCGACCGCGCCCAGACCGGTCGCCTTCTGTTCGGAAATACCCTTGAAGGCATTCAGAATGCCCATCACGGTGCCGAACAGTCCCACGAAGGGAGCTGTCGAGCCGATGGTCGCCAGACCGCCGAGTCCGCGCTTCAGTTCGGCGTGGACAATGGCTTCGGTGCGCTCAAGAGCACGCTTGGAAGCTTCGATGGTCTCGCCGGGGATGGCGCCGGGTGAATCCTGGTGAGCCTTGAACTCCATCAAGCCAGCGGTGACAACCTTCGCCAGATGGCTCTTCTTATTGCGCTCGGCGACTTTGATGGCCTCGTCGATGCGGCCATCGCGCAGGGCTCCGGCAACTGCGGGAGCGAATGCGCGGGATTGCTTGCGGGCCGCGTTGTATGCCATGGCGCGGTCAATCATGACGCCGATTGACCAACCCGACATAATAAACAGGATGATGACCACGATCTTCGCAATGATACCCATCTGCTTCCAGAGCGAAATCGGATCCCAACCCACTGCGCCACCCTCTTGCACAATCCAAGTGGCTACCCGGGGAACATGATGAAATGCTGCTACGGCAAAGTTAGCTAACATGAGTTGCTTTTCCCTCCTCGAAACTTCTTAGACTTTGATGCAAAATCGAAGACTAGTGTCAAATTCGGCAATAAGAAGCCGTTCGAGCTTCTCTAAAATCGACATTCGGCCTCTACCAAGCCTGCCTTGGCGAACCTAACCCAGGTCGTTACGCCTCAGAAAAACCGGTTTCGCCAGAAGGTCTCTCCCGGCCACGGTTCAAGGTGGGAAGGGGGAAGGCCGTTTTCAATCATTAACCGCCAATGCATCCTCCACTCGGCCGAGGCTAGCCGCCAGCAAGAGTGAAGTTAACTTGTATTTCAGTATCCACTTCCACAGGTTCGCCGTTGAGCAGATACGGCTTATACTTCCACTGTTTTACGGCTTCGATCGCCGCAGGAGCCAGCATTGGATGCCCACTCACCAGCGAGAGGTTTTCGATCGAACCATCCTTGCTGATCACCGCCCGGAGCACGACGGTTCCGGAAATGCGAGCCTGCCGGGCCAAGGGAGGATAAGTTGGGTTCACTTTGCGGATCAGAAGTCCCGAGGTTACGCCGGCGGAAACTCGAACACGCTGCGGAGTTGCAACCTTAGGAACGGCCACGGGAGTGGAGCTGATGATGCCACCGATGACGCCTCCCATCTGGCCGCCCGGAATGCCGCCCGGTACGCCGCCGACTACACCCGCGGAAGCCATTTGCGGGGGAGCTTCGTCTTCTTTAATCATCTGAATCTTTTGTGGAATTTTCGTCGGCGTACGGAGAGCGCCATTCACGATATCAGTCTGAATCTGGTGGACGACATGCACGGGAGCTGCGGCAGGTGGGGGCGGCGGAGGGGGTGGGGGCGGAGCCACCAGAAACGTCATTAATTGTTGCTTGGGCAAGGCCTCAGTGAAGATGAGGGGCATCAGCACCATGACGCCAATGAGAAGTATCTCGAGAAAGATCGCGAAGGTTGTGGTTCGCCCCCGCTTGGTTTTCAGCCTGCCACCGGATTCCAGAAGGCTATCTTCAAACATAGTCGTTTCTCCCTGCTTAGAGCCTACGTGAACTTAGACACCGACGGTCTCCGCTTTGCTCCCAAAATCTACTCCATCGCAAAAGGAGGCAAAACCAGCCCTTCCCGGCGATTCACACAGAACAAACAAATGCGTATCACAAATCCGCGCGCAACGCTATCCGGACAATTACTTGGCCCGGACGGGCATCGCCGCAGGGCGTTTGCCTTTACTGATCCGCCAATCCTGATAGGCAACCAAAATTGGTGCGGCAATGGCAATCGACGAATACGTTCCGATCAATATGCCGATGACGAGTGCGAGGCTGAACCCGCGAAGCACCTCGCCGCCAAACAAATAGAGTGCAAGCACTGTAAGGAAGGTCAGCCCGGCTGTCAAGATGGTTCGGCTTAACGTCTGGTTAATGCTCCGGTTGACAATGTCTGCCAGTTTCTCTCGCCGCATGAGTTTAATGTTTTCCCGGATGCGGTCAAATACCACGATCGTGTCGTTATTAGAGTAACCAATCAAGGTGAGAATCGCGGCGATCACCGTAAGGGAAATGTCCTTGTTAAGCAAAGAGAACGCACCCACGGTGATGAGGGTATCGTGGAATACAGTGACCACTGCGGCTACGCCATAGATCCATTCAAAGCGGAATCCAAGATAGATGAGCATTCCGGCGAGGGAATAGGCGGTTGCGAGTAAAGCTTGCCGACGCAATTGCGCTCCGACTTGAGGCCCGACAATCTCGACATTGCGTACGCTGAAATCTGAAAGGAAGAATCCGTCTGACAGGGACGCGACGACCGAGGGGTCGACCGATCCCTTCAGCTCGTCGAACGAAGTCAACACGCCACCGTGTCCCTTATCCCTGGCGTCGACAATTGCCTGAGCCTGCTGGGTGTATTTCTGATCGGCATCGGAGCCCAGATGCATCGGATCTTTATCCATCAAATAGTTCTTGATGGCCAAAGAACTGGCATTATTCAAGTCTTGCTTGCCCGCTGGGGCGTTGGTCTCCAGAGCGTCAATGATCCGGGTTTTACCGCGATCGAGCGCCTGCTCGCTGGTCTCCTGCACGTCGAGGTCAATCAGCACTTCGTTATAAGAAGGCTGGTCGAAGCGCTGAATTTTGGCATTGTGCAGGCCGGCATGGTCCATCGCGGCGCGCAAGGCATTATCGTTTGGTGTGTGCGAGAACTTTACGTACACCAGCGTGCCGCCACGGAAATCCACGCCGTACGGGATGCCGTGCCAGAACAACATGGAAAAGATGCCCGCCACGCTGAACACCAGCGAGAAGGCGAGAAAATACCATTTCTTTCCGAGAAAATCGATGTTGGTATTGCGAAAGAACTCCACCAGGCTTACCTCTTATCCGATTTATGACTTCACAATAAATTCAGTAAACGGGTAATTTGTGATTTGAGAAAACTCCCGATTTCTTAAATGCTAAGCGCATCGCCGCGTTGCTTACGGCTCAGAACCCAGTCAAAGATCACGCGCGAAACGAATACAGCGGTGAACAGATTCGCCAACAGACCGAAGGTGAGCGTGACGGCGAATCCCTTCACTGGTCCGGTTCCGAACAGAAACAGGATGGCCGCCGAAACAATGGTGGTGACGTGCGTGTCCACAATCGTGATCCAGGCGTGGCTGAACCCCTGATCCACCGCGGATGGCGGCGTCTTGCCATTGCGCAACTCTTCACGAATGCGCTCGAAAATCAGCACGTTCGAATCCACGCCCATACCGACGGTGAGGATTACCCCGGCAATCCCGGGCAAGGTCAGAACAGCTTCGAAATAGCCCATGAAGCCGAGCAAGATGATGAGATTGAGCAGCAGTGCCACGTCTGCATTGATGCCCGCGGCACGATAGTAAATCAGCATGAAGATCAGCACCGCAAGCATGCCAACCACGGCGGCACGAACCCCGGCGCGGATCGAATCCGTACCCAGCGACGGCCCAACCGTCCGTTCTTCCAGATACTTGATGCCGGCCGGCAGGGCGCCCGAGCGCAGAATCATGGAGAGATCTTTGGCTTGCTGCTGGCTCATGCTGCCGCCGCTGATTTCGCCGGTATCGCGGATGGCCTCTTTAATGTTGGCGACTTCCTGAACTTTGTTGTCGAGAACTACAGCAAGGCTGTCGCCGACGTGTGCGGAGGTGAAGTTATAGAAACGCTGGCCGCCTTCGCCCGTGAGTTGGAAGCGCACATTCGGCTGGCCGTTCTGGTCGGTGCTGGGCTGGGCATCGCGCAGATCTTTACCTCTGACCGCAGAAACCCTCGAGACCAGGTACCAGGCTTGCTCGTCCGCCGGAGCTCCAGGAGCCGCACGGCCGGGCAGAAGTATGGCATCCGGCGGCAAAACTCCGCCCTTATCCTGCATCGCGGCCTGCTCGCTGGGGTAAGGACCGCCCATGACCTGTTTGATCTCGAGCATGGCGGTGGACTGCATGATGTCTTTCACGCGGGCCGGATCGTCGACGCCGGGCAACTGCACCAGGATTTGGTACTGACCCAGGCCGTGCTCTTGGATCGTCGGTTCGCTCACGCCCAAGGAATCAATCCGGTTGCGGATGGTCTCGATCGCCTGGGTGACCGCTTTATTTTTCAGGTCGCTGAGAATCTGCGGTTTCATGGTGAGCGTCCAGCTATTGTCCGCTCCGGAAGTCAGATTGTATTCAGGCAGCCGGTCGTTCGCGATATCCAGCAGATCCTTGCGAGCCTCGGCCGGAACGCCCTTGATCACGATCTTGTCAGGATTGTTTTGCGGATCCGGCTTGGAAATATCGGCGAAAGCGATTTTGCGTTTGTTGAGTTGCTCTTTGAGGGATTCCACAGCATTGTCGGAGTCCACATTGATCGCGTCATTGACCTGCACTTGCAGGATAAGGTGGGTTCCACCGCGTAAATCCAGGCCCAGATGAATGCGGTTGGTCATGGCGGAGAGCAAGCCTTGACCGGAAAAACTTTGGGGAATGCCAAAGATCCCAAACAAAAAAACGAGCAGGACGCCGAGGATAGCTATCAGTTTCCAGAGGAGATTCTTATTCATGATGGAACGAAATCCAAATGCTTAGATTATGCCGCTTTACTTGGTTTTAGTTTCTTCTTCCGTAGTCGTAACCTGGGTCACGGAGGCTTTGGTCACTTCCAAGACGATATTGTTGGGAGGAACCCGCAGGTGAACGGAATCATCCTTGAGTGCCATGATCGTCCCCCGCAGGCCGCCGCTGGTCACGACCTTGTCGCCAGTTTTCAGGCTGTCGAGCATGGCCGTCCATTTCTTTTGCCGGCGCTGCTGGGGGAGAATCAGCAGAAAGTAGAAAATGCCAAAAATAAAAATCAGCGGGGCGATACTCAGCCACCCCATTCCACCGCCAGTCGCCTGCAATGCTAAGAAAACGTGCATATTCGCCAAAGTGTACCCACGAAACTATTCTACCGCTCGCAGCAGCAGCTCACGAACATCAGAAGCCCGTCCGCGAGCCACGGCGCATGCCCACTAGCGCCGCAAGCCTGTCATTTTCACGACGGGGATGCTCAATCGATTCCGGCCGGAACGCCAACTACTCGGGCTTCACTGCCCAGGCTTGAATCCGGGGAGGTCATTCCATCAGGTCACGGCTTTTCCGCGAGACCAGACGCTAGAGAAAACGGGACTCTTCCCCAAGTCGAATAGAATGACGCACCCGCCGCATAGTGTCAAGGTAGAAACTCAGGTTGTGGAGCGTGTTCAAGACCTGTGCGAGCACTTCATTCGAAGCATAAAGATGGCGCAAATACGCTCGGGAGTAACGATTGCACACGCGGCAGCCGCAATTCGGGTCGAGCGGACCGGCATCCTGCGCATAGCGCGCTTGCTTGATGGAAATTTTTCCTTCCGAAGTAAACAGCAGGCCGTGGCGCGCCGCGCGGGTGGGGAGAACGCAATCCATCATATCGACGCCCAGGCGAGCATATTCGGCGATCTCCTCCGGCGTCCCGACTCCCATGAGGTACCGTGGCTTATCGGCGGGCAGGTGTTCGAGAGTGGCTTCGACCACTTCGCGGGTGCGCTCGCGCGGCTCGCCAACGCTTAAGCCGCCAATGGCATAACCTGGAAATCCAATTTCGACCGTGCGCTCGGCGGATTCTTTTCTGCAGGGCCAAGTCCATGCCGCCCTGGACGATTCCGAAGAGGGTTTGAGTGGAAGGGACGGCTGTCCCCACATAATCATTAGTTGTGCTGTCTGGATTATTTCTGTTCCACGGCGCTTCGTGTTTATGCTCTTCAAAATATTTCTTGCTGCGTTCCGCCCAACGCAAAGTCAATTCCATCGAAGCCTTCGTGCGAGCCAGGTCTGCGGGGTATTCAGTGCACTCATCAAATGCCATGACGATGTCGGCGCCCAATCCGATCTGGGCTGCCATGGCGTTCTCTGGGCTGAAAAAATGCGATGAGCCGTCGAGATGCGAGCGAAATGTGACACCTTCTTCGGTAACCTTGCGCAGTTCGTTCAAGCTGAAAACCTGGAAGCCGCCAGAATCGGTAAGGATCGCGCGCGGCCATGACATAAAATCATGGAGCCCGCCGAACTTTCGGACGGTCTCGACTCCCGGCCGCAAATAAAGATGATAAGTATTGCCGAGAAGAATCTGGACGCCGAGTTCTTCGAGAATGTCTTGCGGCACAGCTTTCACCGTTGCCGCGGTTCCGACAGGCATAAACACGGGAGTTTCAATCTCGCCGTGTGGCGTGCGCAGACGGCCACCGCGCGCTGGGCCTGAGCGCGCCTCGACTCCGAAATCGATCGACATTGTGTGCGATTGTAGCAATGCAAAGGGCTTGCGATCAGGAATGGGTCACTGCCAACTGCAATAGTTCACCCTGCACGCTGCCATCTTCTACAAATAACTTACCGATGCCGACCGGCAATTTGAATCGGCGCGGTCCGGCGCTTCCGGGATTAAAGTAAAGCACCGCGTCGCGCATCTCCTGCTTGGGAACGTGAGTATGGCCACTGATTACCGCCGCGAAACCGGCGACCTTCGGTTTGAGATCTAACTGTGCTAGATCGTGCAGCACATAGATCGAAACGCCGCCCGCTTCGACCACTTCAGTTTCGGGAAGCTTCCGGGCCCATGCGCCTTTGTCTACGTTGCCGCGAACTGCAGTGACCGGAGCGATAGCACTAAGCTGATCGAGGATCTCAGGCGCTCCAATATCTCCGGCATGAATGATGTGATCGGATCCGCGGAGAGCCTGGATTGCTTCCGGGCGCAGCAATCCATGCGTATCGGAGATGACGCCGATCAGGATTGGCTTTTGACGCGTCAGTGCGAAGTTCGCCCCATCATACGATTCATCTCAGCGTGCGTGGGAGCATCTTCCAGGTTGGAATATGTACCCTTGGTTTTTACCTCTTCGGCGATGCGGCGCAGGTGACCCAGTCCGGCGCGCATTGGACCAGAGCCCAAACTGACTCGGGCTACTCCAAGGTTGAACAATTCCGGCACCGTAGGAGATCCCGGCCCGGAAAGAATGTTGACTGGACATTTTAAGTCGGCCACCATGCGCTCGATGGTGGCCGCATCCCGCAGGCCCGGTACGAAAACGCAATCGGCTCCCGCATCGCGAAAAGCGCTGAGCCGACGAACCGTCTCGTCGTAGCGCTTCGCCGGATCGTCGATCTGCAGGAGGTACACATCGGTTCGGGCGTTGAGCACAAGGGGGATTCTCAAACGGTTCGCCATTTCGCGAACCGCATGTATCTTTTCTAGCTGGAGAGGCAATTCAACCAGCGCGGCGGTCGAATCCGCGATCGCATCTTCGAGGTTCATGCCAACCGCCCCCGCGTCGATAACTGCACGCGCGGTTTGGCCGGCATCTTCCGGCGACTTTCCATATCCCGCTTCCACGTCCGCCGTAACTGGAACGTGGACGGCCTTTGCGATGCGGGCGATGACAGCCAGCATTTCCTTTCTCGGAATGATCTGGCCATCCGGATAGCCAAGTGAGAAGGCGATGCCGGCGCTGCTGGTTGCGATTGCTTTGAAGCCGGCCTCTTCGATGACACGGGCGCTGGCCACATCCCAAACATTGGGCAGCAGCAGAATTTCTTTGCCCGAGTGGAGAACCCGAAAGGTTGCCGCTTTTGCTTCTTGCTTAACCATTCCTGAATTTTAAATTGTTGGCGTGGACGTGGTGCGAGCGATTTTCAATGCGCAGAATTGGCCTTTTTCGGCTGAGATCGCTTCATGAATTTCCCGACACTCACCACCGCCCGGCCAACCGTTCCCCGGCCGATTTCCTGGACATCATCCCTGGCGCTGACGCGCAGCACATAGAAGCGGCCGTCAAATGATTCCAGCACCGCCTCGGCTTGGATCTGCGATCCGATACCGCTCGCGGCGCGGTGCTCGATGTTGACAGCCGTGCCGACCGTGATCTCATCGCCTTCGCAATAGGGTTGCAGCGCGAGGAATGCGGCAGTCTCCATCAGGCGAATCATATCGGGTGTGGAATAGACCGAAGGCAGTTCGGGGTGGTGCGCACTCAGAGTGTGTTTGAATTCGACGGTCTCGCGAGCCTCACCGCGGACGCCGATAGGAATTTCTCGAGCCATCGTTCTGACTAAGCGTGCGTCATACGCGCAGCTTCAATGCCATCTAGGGCCTGCCACAACATGCTGGCCGCCTTTTCTGCTGCGGCTAATGCGGCTTCGGCCGTTTTCGGGTTCGCTTCCACGCGCTTCTTCAGTTGCGTTCGCCATACGTTCGAGTGATGAATGTCCGCGGTGGTGTGCAGGGCAAAGTAACCGCAGGTTTTATCGTCGGCACCGTACATCTCGCGCAACCCCCGCTCTTTTTCCTGGGCCACGCGAGGTACCTGAGATTCGTATGCGTAGAATGCGGCCAGTGCCTCTTCGGCCGTGCCTTCACTGGCAACCTTATGGAAGTGTTTCGTCAGGTCGCGAACCTGAGTCACTGGCAAGTGCCACTGCAGGTCTCGCCGCGATCCCATCCCTTCGGCAAAATCAAGCCACAATTCCGCGTGAGGCACGGAGTCCTTGCCCGATCCGTCAGGAGTGCCCTTCTCCTCAATCATGTTGGCTAAAACCGCCCGGCGCAATTCTCCTTCATCGAGGCGAAGAGCAAACTCGGCCAGGTAGGAGGGAAACGCCTCGACGTGGGGAAAATATTGCCGGGCATACTCGCGCAAATCCTCCCGCGTCAGTTCGCCGGCCGCCCAGGCTTTGTAAAATGGATGGCAGAGAAGGTCGTATTTGGCGATTGCCGCCTCCAGTTGCTCGAAAAACTGAGTGCTGTTCATGGTTTCCCTCACATTCTGGCTCGACTCCCTAATATACGGGCGAGGCTGGCTAGCGGCAAGTGGCTGTGATCACCGATGCGAGTGACTTGTTAGAATGAGAAGCAAGCCAACGCCGCTGAGGATCGGGCTACTTTCAGAGATGCATTTCACCGAACAATTCGACGTCGTCGTCGTCGGCGCCGGCCATGCTGGGTGCGAAGCTGCGATGGCAGCGGCTCGCATGGGATTGAAGACCGCGCTTTATACGCTGAATGTCGATCTGATCGCGCAGATGTCGTGCAATCCGGCGATCGGGGGGATTGCTAAGGGACACCTTGTCCGCGAAGTGGATGCGCTCGGCGGAATTATGGGCGAGATTACGGATGCGGTTGGCATTCAATTCCGCTTGCTCAATACGTCGCGGGGCCCGGCGGTGTGGTCCCCACGGGCGCAATGCGATAAGCAGGCTTACCGGCTGAAGATGCGCGAAGTGCTGGAGTCGGAACCGAATCTCAAGATCAAGCAGGCGGAAGTGGCAGATTTGATCGTTGAAGGCGATCAAAGTCGCCATCCTGTGCGCAGCGAAGGTTCTCCTGTCTCACGGAAGGTGGTTGGCGTCAAACTCCGCGACGGCCGCACCGTAGGTTCTCACGTAGTCATCATCACCACCGGGACTTTTCTCAACGGACTGATTCATTGCGGCGAACAGCAGTACCCCGCCGGACGTTCCGGTGAACCAAACGCAGTCCTGCTCGGGGAGTCGCTGAAAAAACTGGGCCTGCGCGGCTGCCGGTTGAAAACCGGAACTCCGCCGCGCCTGGATGGGCGCAGCATCGATTGGTCGCGGTTCACGATGCAGCCGGGCGATGCAGACCCAACCCCTTTCAGCTTCCGGACCAAGCGAGTGGCGCATCATGATTCGCAAGTTCCCTGCTATATCGCGTGGACCTCGGCGGAGACGCACCGCATCATTCGCGAAAATGTGCATCGCTCACCCATGTACAGCGGGCAGATTCAGTCGATCGGTCCGCGTTATTGTCCGTCGATCGAAGACAAGATCGTCAAGTTTCCTGACAAGGAGACGCACCAGCTCTATCTCGAACCTGAGGGATTGAACACGCACGAAATTTATGTCAACGGCATGAGTACCTCGTTGCCGGTCGAAGTCCAGCTGGAGATTTTGAAGTCCATTCCCGGACTCGAGAACGCAGAAATGTTACGGCCGGGCTATGCCATTGAATACGATTCCATCGATCCCACCGAACTGCAGCGCACTCTGGAAACCAAAAAAATTGCCAGCCTGTTTCTGGCAGGCCAAATCAATGGCACGTCCGGTTATGAAGAAGCAGCGTGCCAGGGATTGATGGCCGGTATCAATGCGGCTTCGCAAGTTAAGGGGCAGCAGCCGCTGATCCTCGACCGCACCGAGGCCTATACCGCGATTCTGATCGACGATTTGATTTCGAAAGGCACGAACGAACCTTACCGAATGTTCACCTCGCGCGCCGAATTCCGGCTGCACTTGCGGGTGGACAATGCGGACCGGAGGCTCACGCCGCATGGTCGCCGCGTAGGCTTGATCTCGGATGGTGCGTGGGCAGATTTCCAGGCCAAGCAAGAGCGTCTGGGAAAAATGAAGCAGCTTCTCGAAAAGACGAAGTTGTCGGCAGCAATGCTGGACGATCAATTGACGGGCAATGACTGGACTTCCGCTCTCGGGCAAAGCTACGCCCAATTACTGAAGCGTCCCGAGATCGCGATCGAGCAGCTTGTTCCCGTTCTTTGCCAGTTAGACCCAGTGTTTTTTAAAAGAGAAGAGAACAGTGAAAATCCACGCGAATCAGAGCCTGTTCTCTCTTCCGAAATTCGCAATGAACTTAAATCGGTGGAGACAGAGATCAAGTACGAAGGCTACCTCCTGCAACAGCAGCGCGCCATGGAGCGGATGAAGAAGTCGGAGCAGCGCGCGATCCCCGGGTGGTTCGATTACCACTCGATCAGCGGGCTTTCTCGCGAGGTGCGGGAAAAACTGAGCCACGTCCAGCCACGCACGCTGGCGCAGGCCTCGCGGATTCCTGGAGTAACGCCGGCTGCTGTCTCGCTGGTGAACGTCTACATTGAAATTCAGGCGCGCCGCCGCCAGCAAGCCGCCGCCATCTAACCCGTCTGGCTGCTCTGGCGAAATTAATGCTACGTTAACAAACGCAGAGTAACGAAGGCGTTAATATCTTGCGATGCCTCAAGAGTCCCTCCGCATCGAAGACCAACCCGGAACTCAGCCGGGACAGCGCATTCTCAGCCTGGATGGCCCGCTGGTAATGAGCAGCATGTTTCAGTTTCAGGCCACGGTCCGCGCCGATGCTTCGCGCTCGCTGATTATCGATTTCACCAACGTGCCTTACGTGGACTCGGCCGGCATTGGTGCGCTCGTGGGTGCCTACGTCACGCGTCAGCACGGCGGGCGGAGCCTGGCGCTGGTTGGAGTGAGTGAGCGCATTCATAATGCCCTCAAGGTGACCCGGGTCGAGCAGTTTTTTAACTTCTTCGATTCTGTCAATGCCGCAGAACAGGCGTCCCAAGCCTAAATGCGCGGCTGGTTGGTTTGACTGCTATCGTTATCCCTCCTAAGATAACTTTCTGCTATCCATCCATCCATAACTGGGCAAACCATGATCGGGCAAACCATCTCGCATTACCGCATTACCGGCCAGCTCGGCAGCGGCGGCATGGGAATTGTTTACGAAGCGGAAGATCTCAATCTCGGGCGGCGCGTCGCGCTCAAATTTCTTCCTCCGCAACTTTCCCGCGATCAAAATGCTCTGGATCGTTTTTTGCTGGAGGCGCGCACCGCTTCGGCTCTCAACCACCCCAACATCTGCACCATCTATGCGGTGGAAAAGGCCCAGCTTCAGGGCGAACACGAGCAGTCGTTTATTGCGATGGAGTTGCTGGATGGCGAAACTCTGGACCGCCGTCTCGGTCCGGGAGGCGCGCCGCTCGACCGGCTAATGGAGTGGAGCATTCAACTCGCGGATGCATTGGACGCCGCACATGCCAAGGGCATCATCCATCGCGACATCAAGCCGGCCAACATC
Source organism: uncultured Acidobacteriaceae bacterium (assembly GCA_963817305.1). GTDB lineage: Bacteria > Acidobacteriota > Terriglobia > Terriglobales > Acidobacteriaceae > Sulfotelmatobacter. The sequence goes on from CAWFOD010000004.1 coordinate 1,371,523, forward strand.
TTTATTACGCAGCGCGGACAAGTGAAAGTGCTGGATTTCGGCCTCGCCAAACTGACGCGTCCGGAGATGGCGATGGAAACCATTGGAGCGACGCAGGATTCGCCGGGAGGGTTACACCTGACCAGTCCGGGGGCGACTGTAGGCACCATCGCTTACATGTCCCCGGAGCAGGCGCGCGGCGAACAGATCGATGCGCGCAGCGACCTCTTTTCCTTGGGCGTGGTGATCTACCAGATGGCAACCGGACGCTTACCTTTTTCCGGAGCGACATCGGCGGTAATTTTCCACGCTATTCTCGAACTCGACCCTACTCCGGCGCAGCAGTTGAACTCCGCGCTGCCGCTTAAACTCGATGAGATTATTGGCAAGGCTCTCGAAAAAGAGCGCGACTTGCGCTATCAATCCGCAGCCGATTTGCGCGGTGATCTGAAACGACTGAAGCGGGACGTGGAATCTGGCCGCAAGCCGGCGCAGGCTACGCCGATCAGCGACGGCGCAATTCCGGTTGTGGCATCGTCTCCTGCCGTATCTGAGCGCGCTCCGGCACAACGCACCGCTAGCAGCTCTGCGGTTATCACGGCTGTGCGGCAAAACAAGCTCGGCACCGGCTTCATTGCTGCAATCGTGCTCGTGCTGATCGCAGCGGCAGCGTACGGAATTTACGGCTTCCTCACTCGCACTCGGAGCGCTCCGTTCCAGGACATTTCCGTCACTAAAGTGACCGACAGCGGCGACGCAGTTCTCGCCGCGATCTCTCCGGACGGCAAATACATTCTGAGCCTGATGCGGAAGAACGGATTGGCAAGTTTATGGCTGAGGAATGTTCCCACCAACAGTAATACGCAGGTACAGCCGCCTGCCGACGTCTACTACAACGGCCTGCTTTTTTCCCCCGACGGAAACTATTTCTATTTTGTGCGCAGCGATCCGGGAAATCCGGAGTTGAAATTTCTGTACCGTTCGGCGCTGCTTGGAGGTTCTCCGCAAAAGCTCGCTGAGGATGTGGATTCGAATATTACGTTTTCGCCGGATGGCAAAAAAGTCGCATTCATGCGATATGACAATCCTGAACCGGGCAAATACCTGCTGATCGTTCGTCCCGTGGACGAAGCCGAAGGTGGTGAGACTGTGCTGGCGAGTGGATCGAATAGCCAGGCACTGTATTCCCCAGCGTGGTCTCCGGACGGAAAAACCATCGTCTGTGATGAAGTGCACGTCGGGAATTCACCGGAAAGCCTGGTGGCTCTGGATGTGGAGAGCAAGCGGCAAAAAATAATCTTTGGCAGCAATGCGCAACTGGTGGAGTCACCGGCCTGGTTGCCTGATGGAAGCGGGTTGCTCGGTCTGTTGCGCTCGCAGGACTCTAATTTCAACCAGTCACAAATCGTGGCTATTTCTGTTCCGGAGGGAAAACTTTCTCCCATCACACGCGATACGAATACCTACTCGAATCTCAGCGTGGCGGCGAGCGGACACGTGATCGCAACCGTATTAAGTGAGAATCGATGGAGCCTGTTTGTGATGCCCGCCTCCGATAGCGGCGCGCAGGCGCGTGTGCTTGCGCCGGCAGAGCCATATACGAATTTCGGCTGGACCCCTGCAGGCCAACTGCTTGCCCAACAGGGAACCAACCTGACCCGCATCGACCCGGCAACCGGGGCAAAGAGTGTGATTCCGACCGAGGAGGGCAAGCCGACCGGTGAACCCGCAGTTTGCGCCGATGGGCAACGGATAACCTTCCAGTTGGCGTTTCATGGTGGAACGGGCGATCGCAACATCTGGAGGGTGGATAGTTCCGGCGGTGATTTGAAGCAGCTTACAACCGGGCAGCGGGATGATGATCCGGTGTGTTCCCCTGATAGCCGCTGGGTGTATTACATCGAGGAGGGGGCCGAAGGAAAGCTGACAAAGGTATCAATCGACGGCGGAACTCCACAGTCTGTCTCCGCATTACCAATTTCGGATAGCGGCTTCGATCTCTCTCCTGACGGTAAGCTTGCGGCTTTTGCCACGCTGGAGCATTCCTCCGGGCACAAAGATAAGCTTGTTTTGGTCGACACCGACAGCGGCAAGGCTAAGCTTTTGGATTTTGATCGGTTGCGCTTTGGGTTGGTGCGCTTTAGCCGCGACGGGAAGGCGATCGTCTATCCCACACGGGAAAATGGCGTGGATAATCTATGGCTTCAGCCCCTTGATGGATCGAAAGGCCGGCAGATTACGAATTTCAGTTCGGAGCACATCTACGACTTCCACTGGTCATTCGATGGCAGGCAGCTTGCGCTGGTGCGCGGCCATACTGACTCGGATGTGGTTCTGATTCGCGACGCGAAGCAGTGAGTTGAGCAGGCCCTTTAAATGATTTTTAAAAAATCAAAAGGCGGCCATCCCTGGCCGCCTCTTTTTGAATTGTCAACTAGCGAAGTGGTTTAGGCACCCTTCACGTTCTCGGCCTGCCAGCCCTTCGGGCCTTTGACCACGTCAAACTGCACCTGCTGACCTTCTTGCAGGCTGCGGAAGCCGCTCGCCTGAATGGCCGAGAAGTGCACAAATACATCTTCGCCGTTCTGGCGGCTGATGAAACCGTAGCCTTTGGCATCGTTAAACCACTTCACTGTTCCTGTTTCCATGTGTTGCAATGTTCCTTTGTGTGATATAGCGCTGAAACTTTCGAAGGGTTCTTCTGCAGGCAGGTCACGCGCCGGATAAGCGGAGAAACTGAGTACTGCGAGGAACTCTAAAGTCAAACGCAGGTGAATTGTATTGCAAGTGCCACGAAATTGCCACAAAAATTGTTCGAGACCTGAGCTAAGCTTCGATCCTGCATAGGTTTGGCAGGATCGGCGCCTTTGCCCTCATTTGCCATTCCCGCCCCCAAAGGTAGATCATCGAGGATATGCGATGGGGAGCTTTTGCTTTAGTTTTCGCCTTTCTGACTTCGGCCTCAGCGGGCATTGTTGAAGATGTGATCGGCGCTTTGAATCGAAACAGCTTTCAGGCGGCTGACGCCGATCTCAGGGCCTACCGGGCACAGAACGGGATTACGCCCGAATATATCGAGGCGTGTTCCTGGATGGCGAGGGCGGCGCTGAACGCCCGTGATTACGATCAAGCTTCCGCCTACGCCAAAGAAACCAAAACTTTGGCTCTTGAGCAACTCAAGCACCGTTCACTCGATGCCGAACCGCATCTGCCGACTGCGCTCGGTGCTGCTATCGAAGTACAGGCGCAAACGCTGGAGGCGATGGGCAAGAAAACCCAGGCAGTTGCCGTGTTACAGGCCGCACTGCTGACTTACCGCGGGACTTCCATTGCGGCGCGATTGCAAAAAAACCTCAACTTGCTCTCCTTTGAAGGGCGGCCAGCTCCGGCGCTTCGCGCCGACCAATTTCTGGGATCGAAACCGCCGACGCTGGCGCAGCTGAAGGGTTCGCCCGTGCTGCTATTTTTCTGGGCGCACTGGTGCGTGGATTGTAAGGCGGAGGCTCCGATCATCACGCAATTGCGCTCGGAGTTTGCTGCCAAGGGATTGACTGTGCTCGGTCCCACCCGGCTTTACGGATACACGGCGCAGGTGGAAAATGCGGCGCCCAGCGATGAACTGGCTTATATTGACGCCGTGCGTCATCGTTTCTATTCCGGCTTGCTCGACATGCCCGTTCCAATCAGCAAGCACAACTTCGATGTGTATGGCGCTTCCACTACGCCCACGCTTGTACTGCTTGACCGCACGGGAAAGGTAGCGATGTACCATCCGGGAGCTTTGCCATATGACCAGTTACGGGCGGAGATTGAGAAGGTGGTGGCACAGTAGACTTACCGCTCCGCTGCCACCTCCGTCAGAGCCCCTGTCTTGACGTCGTAAATGAAACCCCTTACTGGGATATGCTTCGGAATCCAGGGATGGGATTTCACACGCTGTATCTGTTGCCGGACATTTTCTTCCAGATCATCAAAGGCATGGAAGTGCGCCGGAGCGCCAAAAGGCGTTCCCATCTTGTCCGTCAGTTTTTTCTTCAGCTCATCTTCTTTTACTTTGAGCAGGCCGCAATCTGTATGGTTGATGATGATGAACTCCTGCGTATCGAGCAGGTGATGGGAAACGATCAGCGAGCGGAGCGCGTCTTCGGTGGCAATTCCGCCCGCATTGCGGATCATGTGCGCGTCGCCTGGCTTCAATCCCAGACAGCGTTCAAACAGGATTCTGGAATCCATGCAGGCGAGAACGGCCATTCGTCGCCGTGGCTGAACGGCCAGCTCCCCTAAGTTAAAGCTTTTTACAAATTCCTGATTGGCTTTCAGTAATTCGTCGGCAACGGACAATGTTGGCCTCTCTTGATTGAATTCGCGGTTGGCGGTTTCGCAATGCGCTCATTTCTGTTTGTAAATCGCGCGCTGGTTGTTATCCCAGTTTAACCGCTACAATCTGCCCGTGAACGTCGATGACACGATTGTTGCGATTGCCACACCTCAAGGCCGTGGCGGAATTGGTGTGGTGCGCCTGGCGGGACCGAGCGCGCTCGAAATTGCCATGCCGATCCTGAGGCTAAGGCATGCCCTGGAACCGGGGCGCGCCGTTTTTGGCGAACTCGTCGAATCCAGCAAAAACTCCGGTGAAGCTGAACGGCCTAAGATGGCTGGTCCCACCCGCATTGACGAAGTTGTCGTAACTTATTTCGCCCGGCCTCATTCTTACACGACTGACGACATTGTCGAAATCTCGGCCCACGGTTCTCCGGTAGTCCTTCGCCACATTGTCGAGCTTTGCATCGCCGCCGGGGCGCGGCTGGCAGAGCCGGGCGAGTTCACCATGCGCGCTTTTCTGAATGGGCGTATCGATCTGGCGCAGGCCGAGGCGGTTCGCGATCTGATTGATTCGCAGACGTTGTACCAGGCTAAGGTCGCGGCCCAGCAACTTGAAGGCGCGCTATCCCGGCGCCTGCAGCCGATCAAACAGAAATTGGTCGAGTTGATTGCTGTGCTTGAGGCTGGAGTCGACTTTGCTGAGGACGATGTTTCAGTCATGCCCGACAATGCCATCCTTGAGCGCATTTCTGCGGTGCGTCTGCCGTTGGAGCAGCTTGCCGCGAGTTTCGCGTACGGAAAAATCGTTCATCAAGGGCTGACGCTTGCCATCGTTGGCCGGCCCAATGTGGGCAAGTCAAGTTTATTCAACCGGCTGGTCGAGCGCGAACGGGCCATCGTCACGGCGACTCCCGGCACTACGCGGGATCTGGTAAGCGAAACAGTGGCGATCGGCGGCATTCCGGTTCAGCTTGTCGATACGGCGGGCATTCGACAGGCACTCGATGAAGCGGAATCGATTGGCATTCGAAAATCCATCGAAGCTTTGGCAGATGCTGATCTGGTGCTGGTGGTTTTCGATGCTTCGCAGGCGGTGAGCAGCGAGGATCATGAGTTGCTGCTGCAAGTGCAAGACCGCCCCGCGATTGTTGTGGGGAATAAGTGCGATCTGGGTTCGAGTGGCGGGTGGTCGGCTCGAGCGGGGCAGTCTGCCGCTATCCAGGTTTCAGCGCTGACGGGAGAGGGGATCGCAGAACTACGCGCGGAAATTTTGCGTCACATCGGCGGTGAAACCGGAGCGCAAGCAGAAAGTGGATTTCTTACGAATGTGCGTCACCAGGGACTGGTGCAGGAATCGCTGGGTAGCCTTGAGGCCGCCGCCAAAGCGGTGGCGGGCAAGATTCCTCACGAGATGCTTCTGCTCGATCTCTACGGCGCTCTGCGCCCGCTCGATGCGATTACTGGAGCCACGACCACCGATGACATCCTGAATCTTATCTTCAGTAAATTCTGCATCGGAAAGTAAGTGCGGATTTATCAGGCAACTTTCAATTTTGCAATGACTGTAGTTCCGCGCCCCTCGGACTGAATATCCAGACTGCCATGCAGTTGCCGCAGCCGCTCCCGCATACCGCCGAAGCCGATGCCAGCCCGGCCCGATTCCAGTAGATCGCGCTGCTTCTCTTTGGGAATACCCTTGCCGTTATCTTTCACTTGAACGGTAAGGCTTTCATTTTCCTTAGCCAGGACGATGGTCGCCGAATCGCTTCCGGAATGACGGTGAATGTTGGTTAAACATTCCTGCACGATGCGGAAGATGGCGATTTCCACTTCATCTGGCAGACGGCCAAAGTCGGCTGGAATATCGAGTTGGACTTTTATCTTGCTGCGCTCGGAAAATCCGTCTACATACCATCTCAACGCCGAGACCAGTCCGGCCACGTCGAGTAAGGGAGGATGAAGCAGGTGAGAGATGGTACGAATCTCGCGGGAAACCTGTTCCACCAGCATCGCGTTCTCGGAAACCGCTCTTGCGCCTTCTGCGTCGAGCTTGTGGGATTGCAATTGCACCACACTGATATTCATTCCAATCGCGGCCAGCAATTGCCCGACGCTGTCGTGGAGTTCGCGGGCGATACGTTTCCGCTCATCATCCTGCATGCGTTGAAAGCGAGCTGCCAGTTCTCCCTGCTCTTTCCGGTAGGTCAAATCGCTGATCAGAACGCCGGTCGCGGATTTATCGCGGGATAACAAGCTGAAAGAGAAATGAGCTGGGATGGAGTCTCCGCTAGCGCGAAGCAAGTGCGTTTCTCCCTCGCTGTTACCGGTTTGAGCCTCACTTAACAATTCCAGGCAGCCGGCTTGATCTTCCGGGGGTAAAAACTCTGTGAGCGAAAGCCCGATAAGCTTTTCGCGAGGTATGCCAAGTAACTGCGCCAGGCTTAGATTCGCATAAACGATGCAACCCTTGGCGTCGAGCATGGCAGCACCCTGCTGCATTCTTTCCACCAGCGTGCTGTAAGGAAGATCAGAGCCCTCAAGCGTGTAGACCCGGTGACCTTCCTGTTCCTGTACGACGAATGCATCGACTGCCCCATCGCGGATGGCACGCAGCGTCTGTTCGGCCTCATCGATTAAGTGGATGTTCGATCCCGGTAACTGGTTTTCCATTTCCATTTCTCCCGGCGGGAAGCGTTACGGTCAGCTTCACTTTTCCGGAGCGGCGGGTCGTAATTGTAACCCAACTAAAGCTTTTTCAGTGTCGCGAAGATCGCCTACTATTTTGCGGAGCGGTTGCGGTAACTTCCGCACCAGAGTTGGAATTGCGAGGATCTGATCACCGGCAGCCAACTGGGGGTGCTTCACCAGATCAACTACCTCTATATTGTATCGCCCGGCGAGGTGGTCCTCGCATATCTTTTTCAGATTGGCGAAAGCGGCGACAGATCGGGGGGTCTGGCCGGCAACGTACAGGCGAAGCTCCCAGACTTCGCCTGGATCTTTGCCTTGCTCGTCGATCTCTTTGAGGCTCATAGGTTGTGGATTAGCGTTTGCTGACTTTTTCATCCTTATCCCTAATCCTTTTCTCCGGACCGGCAGGGTCTTGGCGTTTATCGGCTCGACGACTGCGAGCCATGGCGTCGCGAGTGGCCATGATGAATTCTTCCCGTGAAAGTTCCTCTGCTCCAGCCGTCGCCGCCTCTTCTTCCTCCGCCTCGAATTCCTTTCGCAGCGCCAGTATTCGCGCTTCCAGCGCCTCGCGCTTCCGCACGCGATCCCGCTGCTTGCGATCGGCCTCCTGTTGGCGTTCCAGCATCGCACTCTTCTCCCGCGCCTCCTGGGACAAACGTAATGACCCGGTAAGGACGCCTTCCGGACCAACGTAGACATCGAGCAAGTCGACACCATGAGCGGTCAACAGAAATTCACGGAGCTGGTTGGAATGAGGCATACCGCGAGATTTGAGCACGTACAACGCGCGGTTCCGCTCGCCGCCTAACTCGATGTCCCGGACAAACAACCAGGTGTCGACGATCGAGGAAATCTCCACGTCGGTCTTTTCAATCGCTTCGCCGCCGCTGGTTAAGTTGGTCAGGAATCCGGTTATACCCTTTTGTTTGAGGAAGTCGATCAGGCGTATCAGCATGATATGCGCGTCACGCCGATTGCCGGCTTGTATCAGGCTACCCACCGGATCGATAACCACAATGGAAGGCTGAAATTCTTGCACAATCTTATGAACGATGGCGAGGTGCATCTCCAATCCATAGACCGTCGCTCGACTGGAATGGAATTGGAGTAAATTCCTGTTGGTCCACTGTTCCAGGTCCAAGCCGATGGATTTCATATTGCGCATCATCTGGCCTGGCGACTCTTCGAACGAGAAATAGAGGCAGCGCTCGCCGCGGCGGCAGGCGGCGTCTACGAAATGCGCCGATAAACTGGTTTTGCCGGTTCCCGCTGTCCCGGAAACCAGCACCGTACTGCCGCGGTAGAAACCATCGCCGCCGAGCATCGTATCCAAGCGGGGGATGCCGCTGGAGATGCGCTCATCGCTCACATGGTGCTGCAGCCCTAGTGATGTAACCGGCAAAACGCTGAAACCATCTTCATCGATGAGAAACGGATATTCGTTCGTTCCGTGAGCCGTGCCGCGGTATTTCACAATGCGCAGCCGGCGAGTGGAGATCTGATCGGTTACGCGGTGATCGAGCAGGATGACACAATCAGAAACATACTCTTCTAATCCGTGGCGGGTAAGCGCACCTTCGCCTCGTTCGGCTGTGATCACCGCGGTCACGCCCTTGTCTTTGAGCCAGCGAAACAGGCGGCGCAACTCGGCCCGCAAGATTCCTTCATTCTGCAGCCCGGAGAAAAGGTTCTCGATGGTATCGAGAACTACGCGCTTGGCTCCGATGCTGTCGATGGCGGCGTTGAGCCGGATGAATAATCCTTCAAGATCGTAATCGCCGGTTTCGTCGATCTCGCTGCGCTCGATACGAACGAAATCAATGGCGAGTTTTTTTTCTTTCGCAAGTGCATCGAGATCGAAGCCGAGTGAGCGGACATTTTGCGTTAGCTCCGCCGCCGTCTCTTCGAAGGCCATAAAAACGCCAGGGTCGTTGTAATCAGTGGCGCCACGAATCAGAAATTCCATGGCCAGCAGAGTCTTGCCGGCCCCGGCGCTGCCGCAAACCAGACGTTGGCCGTCCAGCGGGAAAGCCGCCTGCCGTGATCTCGTCAAGCCCCGGAATGCCGGTAGGAGCCTTTGGGAGGCTGCGGGTAGTTATGCTCGTTTGGTGACCAGGCTTGCCTTTAAGGTTTTTTGCTTGCATCGTTCTTACGCTTGCGTTCCTGCTCACATCGGAACCTGCCGCAATTCAAAAGGCATCAGCGGCACGTTCAGCATACCGTTGCGTCCGTTTCTCTCGCGGTTGTGGAGTATCACAACTTCCGCGAGGACCGTATGTTCGATGTCGAACAAACGCTGGAATTTTCTGGCTATTCTTTAGAGAGTGCGCAACCCTCTATCGTTCTACATCCGCCCAGATAGGTGTATACAGCAAATCCTGTAGAGACAAAAGCACCAAATGCGGAAATCGGGTTTCCGGCTATTCATTGATCTCGAGGGGAAGTTTCCAGTTCTGGGCAGACACATGCCCGGCATGAATCCACGCGATCCTCGTGATTAAAGAGCCCACGACTGCCGAGGCGGCGGCCCAACGGCGAAGGGAGGACGATCGCTTGCTGGAACCAAAAAGGCTGAGAGTCCGCAGCAGAAGCGGAATCGGTCCGGAAAGTACACCGCCGGTTCGAGTGACAATCCCGCTCGAACCGTGCTTCAGAGGATGCAGAGCTGCGCCACGGCGACTTTCCAGGCGAAGACCCTCCCAGGTTTCGAAGAGCGCGGCGCCCAATCCCAGCGCTTGCAGAGCCTGGCTCTTGTCGTGGCCGAGCACCTCAAGAATTCCAACCGCGGCGCCTAATCCTGATGCCCCGAAATGTAAGGGCAGCTCGCCTGCATTTTCGTTCCAGACTGGAACGGTCGTGGCGCCGATCAGCACCCCCGTATAATTTGAGAACGGAAGCCCGAAGGCAAGCGATGCGGCCTGTCCGGCGTTTTCCAGAATGCGCACGGGCAGAGAAGGGCCGTAGCGATCGCTCAGAAATCCCGCAAAGGCGGCGGCCGCCGCACCGGTGGAAAATCCCAGGAGCGTCCAAACACCAACCGACATTGGGCTTTGTGGTTTGAATACTCGCAACATATTGAGAAAACGCTCGGGACGGCCCAAATCTGATACGAGCAAAACAGGGGAGATAACCGAACCAGCGGCGGCAATCCAGCGAGCATGTTTCACCAACTCGCGATCCGCCCCGGTGTACTCGGCAATAGCCCCGATCACTCCTGCAGCGCCGGCTGCTCCACCAACGAAAAAGTAGAGCGGGACTTCCCAAGTCCAGGGAGGCTGCTTGAGTAGAGGAATCTGATAGTAGCCGTTCTCCGGGGTAGCTCGCGGGAACGGAGCGCCGGCAGGGCGTGCGCCGACGATCTCAAGTTTCCCTTGCCGTTCTGCAGTTTGACGGATTTCTTCCAGGCGCTGCTCGCGCTCGAGATCGAGCTCTGTCTTGGCTTTCCGGGAGGCGCACGGGATCGCTCATCTTGTTGCCCTTCCTTCTGCCAGAAAAGCCAGCACTGTTCCGCCGAGTAAGAGCCCAGCCGCCAGCGCTGATGCGGCCCAGCTTTTCTTCAAATACACGGTGGGTACTTCTGGCGCAGGAGGCAAGTTGTAGGTTCTGGCGTCACCGCGAAGAATGAACATGGCGTGGGTTCCGCCAACACTTGAGTCCAGAGGATCGTAGAGCCTCGCATCTTCCATTCCGCGACTGTGCAATTCTTGCAGGCGCTCCTGCGCCCTCTGCCGGAGATGATCAAGTTCACCGAATTTAATGGATTCCGTGGGGCACGCTTTCGCGCAGGCCGGCGTGAGGCCAACCTTCTGCCGGTCATAACAAAATGTGCATTTGAAGGCGCGGCCATCTTTCGGATTTCTTTCCACCACGCCGAACGGGCAGGAGGTGACGCAATAGCCACAGCCGTTACAGACATCCGGTTGAACGTACACTCCGCCGAACTCGGTGCGGATAATCGAACCAGTTGGGCACGCTTCCAGGCAGCCGGCATTCTCGCAGTGTTTGCAAACGTCGGAGGAGAATGTCCACGAAGCGAGCTCTCCTGCATTTCCTCCGAATCCAGGCGCTGGTGGCTGCTCCACGAATTTCACGTGCCGCCAAGTCGAAGCTCCGACCGCTCCTGTGTTGTCGTAGGAGTATCCACTCCAATCGAGTCCGTCGGCGTCCAGGCCGTTCCATTCCTTGCAAGCAACCTCGCAAGCCTTGCAGCCGATGCACAACGTTGAATCGGTAAGAAAACCTGTAATGCTCATGCGCTTCTTCCTAATAACTCATCCATTTGGGCAAGTAATTCTTTTCCGCGCGCCCGCCGGCCCGGAGCCACGTTGCAAGTCAAAGCTTTAGTTTCCATGATCCGCACATTTGGCTCTTCGCTGATCACCAGCAGATCGTTAACGACGTCGCCTGTAACTTGTCCGCGATAACCCCAGTGGTAAGGCAAGCCGACCTGGTGAACCGTCTGTCCATCAATCTGAAGCGGTCGCATGCGCGGAGTTACCAGAACGCGCGCCTCGATTTGCGCTCGAGCTGTCGTGATCGTCGCCCATCCGCCATTTTCCAATCCGAGTTCCGCCGCAAGCTCCGGCGAAATCTCGGTGAACAACTCTGGCTGCAACTCGCTCAAATGGGAAAGTTGCCGCGACATTCCGCCGGCAGTATGGTGTTCTGTGAGGCGGTAGGTGGTAAGCACGTAGGGGAAACGCGGATCCGCAATGGGATCACCGTAAGGATTATCCGGGCGCTCTTTTTTATCGGCGGCAGGATTTGATTGCCGATCGTAAAGTGCGTTCTTTGTTGCCGACTCGAGCGGTTCGTAGTGCGCCGGTAATGGACCATCCTTCAATCCGCTCGAAACATAAAGCCAGGCTACGCCGTCGGGGTGCAATGTGAACGGCCTCGCTCCGCCGAGAGCATCCGTCCCTTTGCCTTCACGAAGATTATCGGGCGTATCGGGTGGCATTTCTTTGTCGTAATCCGGGACGTCCAGGCCCGTCCATTGTTTTTTGCTGTCATCCCACCACACCAACTTCTTGCGCTCGCTCCACGGCTGCCCATCGGGCCGGGCGGAGGCGCGGTTGTAAATGATGCGGCAATCGTTGGGCCAGGCAAATCCCCAGCCATGCCCTAGAGCGTCTTTCGGATTTCTTTCCAGAGCTCGGTTGTAGCCTTTTTCCGGGAACACGCCGCAGTAAATCCATGCTCCGCAGGCGGTCGAGCCGTCGTTCTTTAAGTCTTTGATATGTTTTAGGTGCTCGCGATCGGGCAGCGTGTATCCGTTAATCTCTTTCAGGATCTCTTCGACAACCGGCTCCGCGTGCTTTCCCTGCGTGGAGTAATTCCAGGTCAGAGCCCTCAAACCGTCATTTCGAGGGCGGGCGTCGTTTTTGGCTTTCTCTTTTAAGCGACGGCCTAAGTGATACATGAACCAGGTTTCGCTGCGGGCATCGCCAGGCGGATCAACCGCCTTCTCGCGAAACTGCAGCAGGCGCTGCGTATTGGTGAACGTGCCTTCTTTCTCGGCGGTTCCCGCAGCGGGAAAGAGAAATACCTCGGTGGCGATTGTTTCCGGCGAGAGTTCGCCGCGTCCGACTTCCGGCGACGCATACCAGAACGACGCTGTCTCTGTCTCCACCATCTCGCGGACCACGAGCCATTTCAACTTGGCCATCGCTTTGCGTTCCAGTCGGCCATTGGAGGCTCCAACTGCGGGATTCTGGCCCATGACGAAAAGTCCCTCGAGCTTGCCGTCCGCCATATCGAGCCAATAGCCGAAATGAGAATGATCGCCAGTCACTCGCGGCAGCCAATGAAATCCCCATTCATTTTCTTTGGTCGCGGCATCTCCGTAATAAGCCTTCATCAGGCTGATGAAATATTTATCAAAGCCGGCCCATAATCCGGTACGCGAGCGATGCTTTTTAACGAAGCTTTCAAGATCCTTCGAGTCCTCGAAGAATGGCATCGGTATATAGCCCGGCAAAATGTCATACAACGTAGGAATGTCGGTCGATCCCTGAATGGAAGCGTGCCCGCGCAGGGCCAGGATCCCGCCGCCGGGACGGCCGATGTTCCCCAGCAGCAGTTGGAGGATCGCCGCGGTTCGTATGACTTGAACACCCTTGGAGTGCTGCGTCCAACCCAAGGCGTAGCAAATGGCGCCAGTCTTGTCTGGGCCAGACGCGGAAGTAAAAGCCTTCGCCACCTTCAGGAAAACATCTTTCGAAACGCCGCAGCTGCGTTCCACCATCTCGGGCGTATAGCGCCCGAAGTGCCGCTTCAAAACCTGGAAAACGCAACGAGGATGCTGAAGTGTAGGATCAGACTCGAATTTGCCTGCATCCTGGGCCTCGCCTCCGCGGTCTTTTCCGTGGCCGCCGCCCGCTGCAGAATGCCCGGGCTTCTCACCGTTAACGTCTTTATCGGGCGATCCTTGGTAGAGCCAACTCTCGGGGTCGTACTTTTTCTTTTCCGCGTCCCAACCAGAAAAGAAGCCGTCAAGATCTTCGGTGTCGCGAAAATCTTCCCGCAAGATTGTCGAAGCATTCGTATAGTGCAAAACGTAATCGTGGAATTGTTTGTTGTTCTCCAGAACGTAATGAATCAGGGCGCCCAGAAAAACAATGTCGCTGCCGGCGCGCAAGGGAACCCATATATCGGCCATCGCCGAAGTGCGCGTGTAACGCGGATCGACATGGATAATCGTGGCGCCCTTCTCACGAGCCTCGACCACCCACTGAAAGCCAACCGGATGGTTTTCCGCCATGGACGATCCCATGATCAGGATGGCGTCGGCATTGGCCAAGTCCTGTTGCGCGGTCGTGGCTCCGCCGCGCCCAAAGGATGTGCCCAGACCGGGCACGGTAGAGCTATGTCATATCCTGGCCTGATTGCTGATGCAGGACATTCCCAGCCCGGCGGCAAACAGTTTCTTGATTAAATAATTTTCTTCGTTGTCGAGCGTAGCCCCACCCAGGTGAGCCATGCCGAGGGTTTGCATCAACGATTGGCCGTCGCGGGATTCCTGGAAGGTTCGCTCGCGCGTTTCCCACACGCGATCGGCGACCATATCCATCGCCACTTCGAGATCGATTTCTTGCCATTCACGGGCGTAAGGCGCGCGGTACTTAACTTTTTTCAGGCGGCCGGAATGGGTATGAAGTTCGTGAGTGTCCGCGCCTTTAGGGCAGAGGTGCCCCCGCGAAATCGGCGACTGCGGATCGCCTTCGATCGAAATCAGCTTCCCGTCCTTGTGATATACAAGTTGACCGCAGCCGACACCGCAATAGGGACAGATCGAGCGTGCGACCTTGGCGCCATCAGTTTTAGGACGCAAATTGCGCGTTCGCTCGGTCATCGACTCGAGACCGGTTCCGTCAGCCCCGGTTCGAATCTGCGTCAGCAACGGCCATTGAGATAACAAATTCTTGAGCATGGCCAAATCCATCAGACCTGTTGAATAGGGTTGGTGTTCGCTACTTTTGAGTAATTTCAGACGAAGAGGGGTTGCCGAAAATCGTCATTTGGAGTTTTTTGCTTGTCGTTTTAGCGGGAAGTGACAGACGCCTTGGAGGCGCTATCCGGTTCGAACCCGATCTTATTCAGCATGGGTTGAATCTCTGGGTTCGACATAAACAATTTCCAGATGAGACCGGTGCGATAGTTTTCTACCATCACCACGATTGGGCGCTTGATCGAGTCCCATGTAGACCGGGGAAAACCAGTTTCGGCCGAGATTGAAAGCATCTCGCGGACCGTAGACGCCCCATAACCGGTCACCCAGCGTGCGATAGAAAAATTTCAAAGCGGCCATCGAGGCTTCCGGTGTGTAAGGAAAAGATGCGAGAGCGCCGGTGGGAGTGATGGTGCCATCGTCGGTTGTAGGGTTTGGAGCGTGCGCCAGATAGCCTAACTGGTCGTCGCTCGCGGTCAGTCCCCAGTCGTCGGCGCCATAACCTTGGAAGTGGTCAGGATTCGCCTCGCAATAGGCGAGATCGATGAGCGCGATATCGCGGTTGTTATCGAAATAATCGGTGTAACGATCATGAATACCGCGGGGATCGAAACCCATGAACGAATATTGGGTAAAAAATAATGGCCCGCCTGTGCCCTCACCCACGGCGAGTTTGATTCCATAGTAAGTATGGCCGTTTGTGTACCGGTCTCCTTGCGACGTCCCCGACCATCCACTGCGATATTCCATTGCGGCCTGCGATTGTCCTGCCCAACCGGTGTAGTAAAGACTGGCAGGAACTCCATGAGTGGGCGATGCAATCGCCAGCAGGTACGTGATCATCGTTTCGTTGAAGCCGGTGAGCCGGTGATCGATAAACCATGACCACTGCGGCGACCAATGCCACAGCAGCGCATTATTTTCTGGAGTTCGGCGATACCAATCCCACTCCACACCTTCCCAGAGCTTTGTGATCCGCTGGTAGATGCTTTGCTCGGCCTCGTTGTCGCCTTTGAAGTATTGCCGCGCGGCGAGAAGGCCCTGCATTAGGAACGACGTCTCCACCAAATCGCCGCCATTGTCAAACATTCCGAACACCAGCATGGTTTGGGCAGTGTTGCCATTCAGAAAGTGGGACCAGGCGCCGTGATAGCGAGGAGTTTTTTCGAGAAAATCCAGGATTTGCGAGAGCCGTTCCACCCCTTGTTCGCGCGTGATGAAGCCGCGATCTACGCCCACGATGAGCGCCATAATGCCGAATCCCGTGGCCCCGGTGGCAACGATGCGTTCGTCTCCCGGAATATTCTCAAGCGTTGCTCCGGCGATTGGATGTGCTCCCTCCCAGTAGTAACGGAAGCAAGCTTCCTGCAACATGGTGAGCAGTTCGTCGTCGGAGAGTTCTCTGGTTGAGGCGGTGGCTGGTGCCGAAAGAGCGGATTGCCGGTACGATCGATCGACCGCTTTGACCCTGTAGGTAGCCTTTACCCCTGAGCGTCCGATGAAGTCGGTGTAGCGATCGAGGTCCGCAGCCTGGATGCCAATCGGCTGAAACTTGTGTCGATCGATGGAACGATAAATTGCGTAGCTTTGCAAGTCACTGTCCTTCACCGGATCCCAACTGATGTCGATGTGGCGGTCGTAGCCTTTGGCTTGCACGTTCTTGGGGGATCGAGGAAGGCTTCGCAGTTCGGGTGCGAGCGGCGAAGAGGCGCTTCTGTCGTCGATTTTGATCTCGTCAATAATCAGCGTGTGGGGCTTGTCGTCCGCTGCGCCCTGGCTGAAGTAAAGGCTGTGAAGTTGGCGGGCCTCAAAGGGATGGATGGAAGCCGTCTCAAATTCGCTGAGCGGCAACCGAAGCTGAAACCATCGCTTGGCGGGGATGTCACCGTCACCCGCTCCCAGCTTCACTGGGATGGTGAAATCATGCTGCTCATCCTCCAATTGCAAGAATGGCAAGTCCGCCGCAGCGATTGGCTCGGCCGAGTAGCACCAGATGTACAGCGTGTCGCCACGGAAATCGGTCAGTCGATTGCGCATGCTGACCACGCGCACCTCCGATTCCCAACTCCCGCCGGCGACGGAGCGCCACTGCAAACGCAGGGCGTTCGGGGCGGTGAAGAAATTTTTCTTTTCGACGGGAAGTGAGCCTGACAACAAATCGATTGTGCTGGGAAAAACTGCTCTGCCGCTGCTGTAATAGTAGTAGTCGGGCGTAATGCTATTGTCGAACACTACATGGTTGTAATAGTCGGTAGGGCCAGCCGCGTGGCACGGAATGACAGCGAGGATGGATAAAAAGAGATAGAAAAACCAGCGCACCGCCCACTCCCGGTCTTGGCAGATAGAGAGTTTTAATGCAATCACATTCAAAGGTTAACATAGCAAAATTGGGAATCGAGTAGAAGCGGAGTTGCGGCCGCGAAAGATGCGCCGCTGCCGGGGTGATAAATTCATAACAGTGCTCTTGCCTCAGCAAATTGCCGTCGGAGTGTTAGCGTTGATCCGAGGACTCGGTCCAATTGACCATTAAAAGCTCTTCCTCAATTTATGCAGTTTCCGCGCGACCTCCCCGGTTTGGGAAGTTTTCCATTGCCGGAGTGCTGCTTTTATTCGCCGTGGTGTACGTAGGATCTTTGTTTTCTCCCGGGCTGCAGGACGATGCGGATTCAACTCATGCCGAGGCGGCGCGCGAGATGCTGGCCACACATGATTTCGTAACGCTGAAGATCAACGGCAATCGCTATCTGGAAAAAGCTCCGCTGATGTACTGGGTGGTGGCGTTGAGCTATTTCTTTTTCGGCGTCAATGAGTTTGCGGCGCACCTTCCGGTTGCGGTCTCGATGTTGCTGCTGGTTTTGCTGGCCATGCGGTGGGCGCGGCGTGCCTTCGATGACCGTGCGGCCATCTATGCAGGACTCTTTATTTCGACCGCCGCCGGTTGTTATCTTTTCACGCGCATTCTCATCCCAGAATCCATTCTGAGTTTTTTCATTGCTGCGTCGTTCTATTGCTTTGCCACGGCGCTGGAGGATGGCGACGCATGGCGTTGGTATGGTGGCTACGCTTGCGTGGCTCTGGCTGTCCTGACCAAGGGCCTGCTCGCGATCGTTGTTGTAGGTTTGGCTCTTTCGCTGTACGCCGCGCTCAGCGGTGAGTGGCGTCGCTGGCGGGAGTTCCGGTTGTTTACAGGCACTTTGCTATTTCTGGTGATCGCCGCGCCGTGGCACATACTGGCTGGCATTCGCAATCCGCATTTCTTCTGGTTCTACTTCGTCAACGAACACTTCATGCGGTTTCTAGGCAAGCGCATTCCCAAGGACTACAACAAACAAACTGATTCTCTGTACTGGACGCTTCATCTGGTGTGGCTGTTTCCGTGGAGTTTGTATTTACCGGTCGCGCTTCGGCGGCCGATTGCTGATTGGATGGCGCGGCGCAGGCTGGGCGCACTTAAGACTCCGCGGACTCCCCTGAACTTCCGCTCGCGCACGGAACTACTTTGCCTGATCTGGGCAGGGGTAACGCTTGTCTTTTTCTCGTTTTCCACCAATCAGGAGTACTACACATTTCCTGCGTATTTTCCCATCTTGCTGCTGATTGCGGCGAGGCTCGCAAACGAGGAGGAATCAGGTTCGCGGCGATGGCTGTTGTGGACTTCAGGTGTGCTGGCGGTAATCTGCATCGCAATTTCTGCAGTGCTTGCGGCAGGGTTGTGGAATTCACGCCAACTGCCTTTTGTTCCGGACATCGGCACGGTACTCGCCAAGCCAAACCTGCAGGCCGAAACGCTCTCCATGGGCCACATGCTCGACTTGACTGGGGAGTCCTTTGCCGCGCTGCGGCTTCCCGCGATTCTCGCGGCAGTAGTTTTCCTGATAGGCCCTGCGCTTGCTTTCGGGTTGCGCCGCCGCGGAGCGCAACGTGCGGCGACCTGGATGACTGCGGCCACCATGGCCGTGTTCCTGATCGCTGCCCACATCGCACTCGTACGCTTCGATCCTTTTCTAGGATCGCAGGTCATGGCCCGGCAGATCGCCCCTGAACTCAAGCCGACGGATCGCGTGATGATTTACGGTGATCAGTCTTTTGGCTCGTCTTTGCTTTTTTACCTACGCCGGCCGATTGAACTGGTGAATGGAAACACTACTTCGATGTGGTGGGGATCGACATATCCCGATGCGCCACACATTTTTCTCGACGATCAGGATCTGCTGCGCGCGTGGAATTCTTCCGCAACGCGTTTTTCTCTTTGTGCCGGAATATGAACGCGCCAGAGTGGAAGCGTTGTTGCCGGGACCGCTGCACATCGCCAGCGAGGCATCAGGCAAGGTGATTTTTACCAACCATCCTTTAGCAAATAAATCCTAGCGGCGGGAGCCGGCTGGAATTTCGCGTTTCACGGTCGGCAAAGAGTAGCCGGACTTCACTGCATCCCGGCGAAACATCTGCACGGTCTCCTGCGAGAACTCGTGAAGGTCTTTACCTACCAATGGAAGCTTCTTCAGGATGTCAGTTGTAGCAGTGATCACGTGGCAGCCAATCTCATCCGCCTGAAAGACATTTAACAGTTCACGAGGACTTGCCCAGATCAGCTGTGCGTTCACGTCGTTGACCATGGACACCGCTTCGCGCATGAGCGGCACAGGGTCGCGGCCGGTATCTGCAATGCGCCCGGCGAACACAGAAACATACGCAGGCGCATTCCCTTTCAACGCCGAACAAACGTGCCGGACCTGTTCCAGCGTGAGCAGGGCGGTCACGTTCAATTTGATTCCGTCTTCGAAGATAGGGCGCGGACAAGATCGTAAGTTGGCGCGCCGTTCGTACTCATGACCGGAACTTTTACGAATACATTCTTACCCCACGCAGCGATGTGCCGCGCCTGTTCTTCCATCTCAACTTCATCGTCGGCAAATACTTCGAACGAGATGGGGCGGTCGCGGATGGTCGCGAGCAGATCCAGGGCGAAGCCCTGATAGTCCGCAACGCCCGTTGCTCGCATCAAGGTTGGATTGGTAGTAAAGCCCTTGATATAGGGCTGGCGGTAGAGTTCCAGCATGCTTGCCTTATCGGCTCCGTCGGCGAAGATTTGCACGCGCAGGTCTTCGACAGACTTCATGCAGAATGAACTCCTTTAGGCGTGGAACGGATAATCCAATCGGCCGCTTCGCGAAGAGAACTCACGCGCAAATCGGGCTCCCGGTCTGGAGGTTTCTCCGAATAGCCGTAATCAATAAGAATAGTCTTACATCCCGCATTATAACCTGCCTCAATGTCGCGCCACCGGTCGCCGACCATAAAGCTGTTGGCGATATCGATGTTGTGCCTGCGCGCTGCTTCCAGAAGCATTCCGGGCATGGGCTTGCGGCAGTCACATTTGTCCTGATCGGTGTGGCAGCAGACGAAAATATCGTCGAGTGGAAGCTGTGCGCGCAAGGCCGCGTGCATCTCGTCCAGCATCTGGCGGGAAAGTTTTCCGCGGCCGACGTCGGGCTGGTTTGTTACCACAAGCAACGCGTAGCCATGTGATTTCAGTTCATGCAACGCCTCCGGAACGCCAGGAAGCACTTCCAGTTCCTGCGGAGTCGGCGGCGGAAACGGCTTCCCGTCACGAACAAACGCCTTGTTGATCACGCCGTCGCGGTCGAGAAACACCGCACGGCGTTTGCCAGGCGATGCCATCGATTCCCACTTGGTCGCCTGCAACTTCACCGCCGGATGCGAAACCAGAAGATGCCAGACTACCGCCTGAAAAGCTTCCGTGTGCGGAGTGGTGTGCGCAGGATTTACGGTTGGAATGATCACGCAAGCATCGGCAACCTTCGCGGTGTAGCCGCCGTCGCGGCCAACCACACCGATAATTTTCGTCCCTATCGACTTCGCGTAATTTAAAGCGGCTACCAGATTCGGACTAATATTCTGTTCGATGTTTCCGCCACCGACCGACAGGATCAGCAGCAGATCGTCCTGTCGCAGGCGACTGACCCGGAGCCAGCCGTCGAAGATGGAACTCCAACCTTCATCATTGGCCCGCGCCGTCAGTTCTGAGACATTGTCGGTGGGCGCGTACGCTTCAATGCCGGCGATCTTGCGGAAGTCGTTTACGGCGTGGGAGGCGTTGGCCGCACTACCACCTACGCCGAGAATAAATAACCGGCCACCGGCCGAACGAGTACTCGCCAGAAGGGCTGCCGCCTTTTCAATACTGGCCACATCCAGCCTGGCGATGATCTCGGCCGCCTCGGCGAGAAAATCCTCGGAAAAACTTTTCGAACGGCTGGCGCCGCTCATGCTCGCGTGTCTCCCCGTTGAGTAAGAAAGTTAGTCATCTCCTGCAATCCCGAAGGCGAACCTATTTCGTAAAAACGTTCGCGCACTTCCACGGCGGCCAGTTCGCCCGCTCGTAGAAGCTTCTCGTAAATGTCCGCCAGGTCGGCGTCACCGTGTTCCGGCGAAGGCTTCTGCTTTGAAAGCGCCGAGACCGTAATCGATGTAACGCATGCGCGGAGTTCGATCCCTCTTGCTGTACGCCAAAATCCGTCCCTCTTCAAACTCCACATTGCTGGCATCCCACTGTCCGTCGTTGCGAAATACGGTCATCAATCCTGCCTTGCCGCTACGCAGGAACTCATGCTCAACGGCGCCATAATCGCAGACCAGGTAGGAATCGCCATAGATCACGAAGAATTTTTCACCGAGCTTAGGGAGTGCGGTTCTGATCGCACCCGCCGTGCCCAGCAGCGTGGGGCCATCATACGAGTATGTGACCTCCACTCCGAACGCCCGGCCATTGCCGACGAATCGCTCGATCTGTTCGCCCAAGTGGCCAACGCACAGTATGACACGCTCGATGCCGCGACTTTGCAACAGCCGCAACTGATGCGCAACAAACGGCTCGCCGTCAATCAGGATAAGTGACTTTGGGACTTTCTCAGTCAGCGGTCCCAGGCGGGTCGCCAAGCCGCCAGCAAGAATGGCCACAGGTAACATACGTTTTCAGGAATGAGCCAGAACAGAAGTACCGCTGAAATCGAATTGCAACCGGACCTCTCGCAGCCCCGCATTTCTCATGGCAGAGCGCAGTCGAGTTTTGTTCTCCGTGTAGAGCATAAGAAATCCGCCGCCGCCCGCGCCAATCAATTTTCCGCCCAGCGCCCCGTGGGCAAGCGCCAATTCATACATCTCGTCGATGAAACTGCTGCTCATCCCGGGCGACCGTTTCTTTTTATGCTCCCAATGAATGTGCATGAGTTCGGCGAACTTGCGCAGATCTCCACTCACCAGCGCATCGCGGCTTTCGTGGCCCAGTTGCTTCGTTAGATGCAGATTGTCCAGCATCTCCGCGGCATTTTCCCGGGTGCGAGTGTCTTGATCGCGCAAAACTTCCGCCGCTGAACGTGAGGCGCCGGTAAAGAACAGCAGTAAGCTGTCCTCAAGATTCGCCAACGTTTCGGCGGCGATCTTCAAGGGTTCGGCAATCACCGTGTCGTCCGGAAGAAACTCGAAGCACGTGATGCCGCCGAATGCCGAAATGTATTGGTCTTGCTTGCCCACGGGTTCTTTCAGCAAATCAATTTCAATGTGACAGGCCTGTTCCGCCAATTCCTGCGGAGGCACAAAGTTCCGCTTCATCGTGTGCAACGCGCGCAATAGCGCCGTGGTGAAACTCCCCGAAGAACCCAATCCCGTGCCGGCAGGAATATCAGAGAGACTCACGATCTCAAGGTATGGCCCCATAATTCCCGTTAGCTTAAGAGCCTCGCGGATGATGGGATGTTGAATCTCCTCCCACCGCTCCACATCTTCCAGTTTGGAATACTTCAAAATAATCCGCGGACGAAAGGCTTCATTAATGGTGATGTAAACGTAGCGATTGATCGCGGCCGATAAAACGAATCCCCCATGTTTTCGATAGTACGAAGGAAGGTCGGTTCCGCCTCCACCAAGTGAAATTCGCAACGGACTTCGCGTAATGATCAAACCAGCTCTCCAACTCCATTCGCTTGAGGGGCGGGTAAGTATAACGTATCTAAATCTGCGGCTTCACCGCGGCAGCATTCGCGCTGACAAATTTGATGGTGGCCAAAACAGCCTGCTTGATCGTGAACTTCGGCCGCCATCCGAGGGCGCGGATCTTGGAACAATCTAAAAGAATAAATGGGCTATCCCCGATCCAACCACGTTCGCCGCCTGAATACGTAAGCCTGGGGCGCAGCCCGAGATACTCACAAATCCAGCCGATGGAATCGTTCACCTCGCAATATTCGTCGGTACCCAAATTGAAAATGTTCACTTTGCCGTTGGCCTTTTCGAGTGCCAGCACAATGGCATCGATGCAATCCTGAACATACAAATAAGATTTTTTCTGATGACCGTTGCCCAGAACGTGGAGATGTTCGGGATGTTCGGCGAGCTGGTGATAAAAATCAAATACGTGTCCGTGCGAGTAACGTTCGCCGAGGATCGATACGAAGCGAAAGATGTAGCCTTGCATTCCAAAGCCTTCGCAGTAAGCCTGAATCAAGCCTTCCGCCGCTAGTTTGGACGCGCCATAAAGCGACGTTTGAATTGGAAATGGACACGTCTCCGGAGTCGGAAAAATATTCTGGTTCTCCGTAGACCGATCCGGTGGAGGAAAACACGATCCGTTTGCAGCCTTGCTCGCGCATGGCTTCGAGAACGTTCCAGGTTGCGATGGTATTTTGCTCGAGATCTTTTCGTGGATGCTCGGTGCCGAAGCGCACGTCGGCATTGGCCGCGAAATGGACTACGATTTCCGTGCCCTTCATCGCGCGCGACAGGCTATCCCGGTCGAGCAGGTCTGCTTCATGCAATGTGAATTTAGGATGACTCATGGCATTTTCCAGGAATCGCCGTTGTCCGGTCGACAGATTATCGAATCCGACAACACGAGTGACCCAGGGACAGAAGGCGATCCACCATGTTGCTGCCAATAAACCCAGCCGCACCCGTAACCAGAACCTGCAATCGAGCCTCCGCCTGAAAAATTTTAGTTTTGATCCGAAGATGTTTGCCGCAACGCGATTCGCGTTCCACGTAGTTCAAAGCGGCTATCGCGCCAAACGTAACGCAGGTTTAAATAGCTGGCGAACCAAACTGCAAAGCCGAGCAAATCACGCAGCAGATAAAGCCAGGGCGCGCGACGTATTTTCGGATCTCGAACTACCGTCCAGCCCACCAGCCATGCTTCCAGCAAGCGGTTCAGCGCAGCCACGGCCAATAAGAGAACCCCAATTCGCCAATGTCCCAAAAGCGCAGCGGATACAAATCCCAATAATCCGTAAGGCATCGCAAAGATGAGACCGCTTCCGAAGTGCCCTTTCGGACGCGAATAACGGGTGGTTTGCGCCCAGCGCAATTGATTCTGCCACATGCGGCGGAAGGATTTCTGATTCACCACGTGATCAATGATGTGTGCGGACAAAACAACGCGGTAACCAGCTTTCGCAATCAGGTTGCCGATGGCGAAGTCATAAGCAATGTAGTCCTTCAATGCCGTGTAGCCGCCGATGCTGGCGAGAGAATCTTTGCGTACCACCGTAGTCGGCCCCAGGCCAAATTTCATGCCTTCGAGCAGATTCGCCACCAGCACTCCCGCGGTCATTTCCACCGACATGCCGATAGCCGTCAGACCGGAGAAAAATCCCGCCGCGTTTTTGCCACGATATACGCATGTCACCATTCCGACCTTGTGGATCGAGCAATGGCAGCGACAATCTCTCGCAGGTAGCGCGGGTCGACTTCAACGTCGCTGTCGGTCGTGACCAGAATGTCATGTGCCGCCGCTTCCGCCATGCAATGAAATCCGTAGACCACGGGATTGGGCCATGGCGTGCCCGTGACCAGCACGCGAGTCTGGATGTGCGGATAGCGCGCAGAGACTTCGCGAACCACCGCGAGCGCCGGATCGTCGGCTTGATCTGCGGCGAACAAAATCTCGTAATTCGGGTAATCCTGCCGGAAAAAACTCTCAATATTCTCCTTGAGTTGCGCCTCCAGCCCATGCACGGGCTTCAAAACAGAAACCGGAGGCAGCTTCGCATCCTCTGGAGTGGAGCGCATTTGTCGACGTGCCTCGGCATGAAAGCGAGCAACTCCCACCGCGGCTAAACCTAGAAATACGGCCGATGAGGCCGTTCCGATTACAGCCACGCTCAGCGCGATATAGAAAATTATCAGCATGTAAAATCCCAGCGTTCTCGCCTGCAAATCCCAAGCGTTAGCGCATTGAAAGGCTCCTCTGGCCTCCAGAAACGCAACCCTCAATATACATTTTCTGTCGGCTGAGACCTAAGCAAGCATTTCTTGTCCAATGAACGAATGAAGGGCTTGGAGTGAACGGAAATTCCGCACTTTAGACCTAGAGCCAAGCTCTTCGGCGGAAGCTTCCTGTTCCAAATAGCGCGTGGGGATTGTAGCGACCATACCTCTCTGCGCGAAGGAGAATAGCCATGCACATTCACCTCAATCAAATTAATTCCAACATGCAACTGGATAGTCTTTACGCCGCGGAAAAAGCCGCCGCCAAGAAGGAAGTTGAGCGTACGCGAAGAAAACTGCTGGAGTCTGCCTCAAAACTGGCCGGGCAAACTGAGTCCGAAGAAGATTGGGTAGTGAAATTGGGAGCTCACGATCAGGAAGGAGCAAGGTAAAAAACAATTCAAGCGCAGGAAATCAACAGAACAGCCCAGTTCCGGGAACACGGACCAATCCATTTCGGATTGGGCGTGACCAGGAGTCCATGTCCGAGACCCTGATTTTTATTGCAACGCCCTGCTTCGGTGGCACAGTCACGCAAAGCTACATGCTTTCCGTGATAAAGCTCATGAGCTATGCGAAATCGGCAGGCTTTCGTGTGGCGTTGTCGCTGATGGGTTACGACGCACTCATCTCGCGAGCACGCAGCGCTCTGGTTGCCGCTTTCCTGGATGACGCTAGCGCCACTCATTTGTTATTCGTCGACGCTGACATTAGCTTCGAGCCGCAGCAGGTGGAGCGACTACTTCGATTTGATAAGGATTTCAGCGGAGCGTTGTATCCGCTGAAATCGATCGACTGGGATCTAATTCTCCAGCGCTGTGTGAACGGCGGCGAAAGCGTCCGCCAAGCTGCGCTATCCTACGTTGGAACTTTCTGTGGCGCTGCGGAGCGTAAGCGGGAAAAGGATTTCGTCACGGCAATTTATGCCGGTGGCGGGTTTCAGCTCATCCGCCGCGCTGCGCTGGAGCGAATGGTTGCCGCATATCCGGAAACTCACTTCAGCCGGGTGCATGGCCTACCGATGTCAGGCTCGCGACACGGCGAGATACACAGCTCGAACCTGTTTGCGCTCTTCGATTGCATCATCGACCCTGAGACAGGTACCTATCTGAGCGAGGATTATTCTTTCTGCTTACGTTGGCGCAGGATCGGCGGGGAAATCTGGCTTGATACCGCGAGCAAACTGATCCATACCGGTCCCTATCAATTCGTGGGTGACCACACTTCGGGCCGCGTGGGCTAAGTGGCAATCTAGTCTCGTGATGCCAACTACTTCGAGAGCCCGGCAAGCGCCTGACGGAATATAGCATCGAACGATCCGGGCTTGGCGGGATTGATTGCGAGGTTCTTGAGCGCTGCGGTCAGAGCCTTCTCAGCCGCTGCGCGCTGGTAGCCCAAGTTGGTCAGTGCTGATAAAACGTCTTCTTCCATGGCGTTCAGCGCAGGAACAGTCGGAGTGGACTTGCCAGTATCGGCGGGAAGCTTGTCACGCAGTTCCAGCACCATGCGCTCGGCAGTTTTTTTACCGATCCCTGGAATTTTGGTTAGCCGGGCCAAGTCATTGCCGCGGATTGCGGCCACCATTTCGTCCGCGGCCATGCCGCTCAGTATCGTGATCGCCAGTTTCGGCCCGATGCCGCTTACAGTAATCAGTTTCTCAAACAATGATTTCTCGGCAGGACGAAGAAATCCGTAGAGCGCGAGCGAATCCTCCCGCACGTGAGTGTGGATGTGCAACGCAACTTCTGAACCATCCGCGGGCAGCTCGGAAAAGGTAGGCACACTGATATTTACTTCGTAGCCGACGCCCGCCGTTTCTACCACCAGTTGGTTGGGATGCTTGGACAACAATATTCCGCGCAGATGGGCAATCATAGTCTGGCAATTGTAGCTGGAAGGGCTTTCGTTTTCCGCGCGCAGCAAAAAACGGCAGGGCCGACCCCCTGCCGCTTTCGCGATTACGATTCCTCGACTTACTTCTTGTTGACTGCTTTCTTCAACTCGGCCCCAGGGGAAAACTTCGCGACCTTACGGGCGGCAATCTTGATAGTGGCGCCGGTTTGCGGATTGCGTCCGTTCCGCGCCTTTCTTTGCGATATCGAGAATGTGCCGAAACCTATCAGAGCTACTCGATCCCCTTTCCGCAAAGCACCAGTAATGCTGCTCACGGCAGTGTCAATCGCAGTGGTTGCCTGCGCCTTGCTGATTTCGCAAGCGCCCGCGATCTTATCAACCAGATCGGCTTTATTCATAGTTTCTCCTCGCAGGTCTCGTTCATACCCAGCACAAATACCGGGAGGACAAAAGCTCGTGTCTGAGTTGGGAAACCTGACGGAAGGTATTTTCCTCTCTCCGGGAGAAATGTCAACTGTGAAAATCCGCGCCGGAAGCCTGTTCTGCACCCCCTGATCCCGGGCTATGGCTAAGGGTGCGGCTTTCGGCGGGGCGGAAGCTGGAAAGGCCAGATTTCCTCATCGATCCGCAACCCTCTAGTCGCCTGCACAGGTTGTGCACAGAGCTTCCATCTTTGAGACTTGCGGCAACCAAGGGTCTGGGTGCAAAGTCAGAGGAGACAGTTTTCGAAGAAAGGTTCGAGTTATCTGAAGTCGGCGAATACAGCTGCGGATGTTTGCCCCCTGTGCGAAGGGACGGGATGGAAGACGATTCCGGCGACGGCCAGCGCGCCCAAAGACCGGCGTGTAACGCGCTGCGATTGCCAGCTGCGGGCACGAAATCAGACGTTGCTGGGAGCTGCGCGGATCCCGAAGAGATACGAGCATTGCGAACTTGCCAGCTATACCACAGATTTTCCTGGGGCTCATCCATCGTTGGCGTTCGCCCACCTTTCTGCTGCCAAGTTCGCACACGAATATGATCCTCGCGATGGCACCGGGCTATTAATCATCGGGAAGATCGGCACCGGCAAGACTCACCTGGCAGTCGGTATCACGAAGGAGCTGATCCTTAACAAAGGCATCTCCTGCTTATTTTATGACTATCGCGAGCTGCTCAAAGAAATTCAGAACTCTTACAACGCCACCGTTCAAACCACCGAACTGGATGTTCTCCGTCCCGTGTTTGAGGCTGACGTCCTCGTACTCGATGAACTGGGTGCCGTGAAACCTACTGAATGGGTCTGGGACACCGTCAGCCTGATTCTGAATACTCGCTACAACGACAATCGCACGACCATCATTACAACGAACTTCGAAGATCAGCCTGCAGGGAGCACGAATGGGGGATCGGCGGTGCGCGCCGCTGCTCGCGCAGAGAGCCTCGGCGACCGAATTGGAGAACGCATGCGCTCCCGTCTCCACGAAATGTGCCGCATTATCAAGATGGAAGGGGAAGACTTCCGGCAAAAATTCCGCAGCGCCAGCTTTCGGTAAGTATTGGCGATGGCGGTCCCTTCCGTCGTAATCCGCACTAGAATAACCTTGTGCTGACTGAGCGCCTGGAATTCGCGCCTGAACGCGATGCGGAGGTCTTTTCCGCAGTACCAGCCGCACCGGCTGTGTTCTCTCTGCGCAGTGACGATGCACAAGCCGAACCCTACGTCAGCAAAACAGCGAACCTGCGCCGTCGATTGCAACGACTGCTCGGGCCGGTAGAAGAGCGTACGAAGAAGCTCAACCTGCGCAATCGTGTGCGGTCGATCGAGTACACTCCGACCAGCTCTGAGTTTGAATCCGGATTCGTTCTCTATAAGGTTCTGCGTTCCATTTTTCCTCAGAGCTATTCTCATCGCCTGCGTTTCCGCTTCGCGCCGCTGGTAAAGCTGCATCTGGAAAATGAATATCCACGCGCTTCTATCACAACGCGACTGGGACGGCTCAAGGGCCCTACCCTTTATTACGGCCCCTTTATTTCGCGAACGGCGGCTGAGAAGTTTATGAACGATTCCCTGGACTTCTTCAAGATGCGGCGCTGCGTGGACGACCTGCATCCCGATCCGCAATTTCCCGGATGTATCTATTCCGAGATGAAGATGTGCCTGGCACCATGCTTTAAGGGCTGTACGGACGAGGACTATTCTGTTGAGGTAACGCGGGTGAAATCCTATTTCGACTCCGGCGGAGAATCTCTTGCCCGCGAATTTTCGGCGCAACGCGATGCCGCGTCGTCAAATCTCGCGTTCGAGGAGGCTGCCGCCATCCACGCACGCCTGGAAAAGCTGAAACCGATCCTGAGCCAATTTCCGGAAATCGTTCGCCGCCTGGATCGTTTTTCCGGGTTGATCATTCAGCCCTGTCATCTCGCGGATTCAGTCAACTTTTTTCGGCTCGACGGCGGAATGATCTACGGTCCATCTGTCTTCTGTATCCAAACTGCGGAGCACACAAAATCGCAATCGATGGAATCCCGCGTGCAAATGGTTCTCGAGGCGTTCAAATCAGTGAAAGCGGTGCCGGCAATCGAAGTCATGGAACATCTCGCGCTGCTCAAGCGTTGGTACTATCGCAGCCGCCGCGTTGGGGAGATCTTTCTTGCGGACGACAAGGGCACATTTCCTATGCGCCGCATCGTGCGCGGCATTGGCAGAGTGTTGCGAGGAGAGGGGCCGGAGCCACAACCTGTCGTCCCGAGCGGAACGCCGGAATCGCGTTTTGGCTCCAGCGGCGCGGGCACAAACGAAGATTCTTCGATGCGCTCGGGATGACAAACGTTTTTTACCTGACCAACATCTGAACATAGGAAGAAGGGCAAGATGGCGATCAAGAAACCACAAGACAGAGACAAAGACAAATTGCTTCGCGAGCACCTGGTCGAACTTCTCAACGGCAAAGGCGCTCATGCCAGCTTTGACGATGCCGTAAAGGCGATGCCGGAAAGATTATTCGGGGTGAAGCCCGAGGGATTTCCGCACTCCGCGTGGATGCTATTAGAACACTTGAGGATTGCGCAGTGGGACATTCTTGAATTTAGCCACAATCCGAAATACAAGACGCCCAAATGGCCTGACGATTACTGGCCGAAGAACGCTACACCGCCCAGCCCGGCCGCGCGGAACAAAAGCATTCAGCAATTCCGCAAAGATTTAAAGGCGATGCAGGACCTGGTTTCCAATCCGAAGACCGACCTCTTCGCTAAGATTCCATGGGGCGACGGACAAACAATTCTGCGGGAAGCCCTGCTTGTGGCGGACCATAATGCCTATCACATTGCCCAATTAGTCGATGTGCGCCGTCTGCTGGGAGCATGGCCCGGTTAGCATCGCTACTTTGATACTTGAAAATTCTGCTCATAAGGAAATCGAGCCGGCTTTTGGGAGCCGGCTCAAGTATTTTGAGAGTGTTTTGTTGCGACCTATTGCACGGCGAAGATCAGGTCGTCGTGATCATTGTACGGGCCTGTGGTGCACGCCGATGCACTTCCCTGATAGCGGAATTGTGCCCGCACAGCCTGCAAGCTTCCAGTTGGGAGGGTGAACGTCGTGGACAAGCTCTGCGCTCCTGCCTTCGTAGGAACGATTGTCTTGATCAAGGTCCACGACGGACTGTTGGCGTTGGCCGTGTAGTAAAGGTCGAGAGCATCGGATGTATAGGTGCCGTAGGCCCAGACCGTTGCCGTTACTTTCGCTGTTGTGGCGTGGGTCAGCGCGCCGCCGCTGGTCGAGCTAATCACGAGCCGGTCGTTCGATTCATCGGAGTGGAAAGTCCCGCTGGTGCCGTCAGCGCAGGAATTCTTGATCGTGTTCGGCTCATTCGGTTCCGCGCCGCCCGACAAGTGATCGCGTCCCAACAGAAGAGACGCGCCCGAGTCACACGAGCTGCTGGCAGTCGCGCACTCCGGGGCTGTCAAGGTGGAGTTGTAGACTGCGGTTTGCGCCGCTGCCGTTGACGTAACAGTCAGCGCAATAGTCGCGCTGTGGCTGAGCGAGCCCGAAGTTCCTTTTACCGTGACGGTCACCTTTCCAAGCGTTGCCGTTGTCGAAGCGGTGAGCGTGAGGACTGAAGTTGCGCTGCCGTTGGCTGGAGGCGTAACCGGGTTCGAAGAAAATGCCGCCGTTACCCCGCTGGGTAAACCAGTCGCGCTCAGAGTAGTTGCGGAACTGAAGCTGTCCTGACTGGTTATCTTGATCGTGCTGGTGCCTTTGCCACCCCGTTTCACGCTGAGGGAAGTGGGCGATGCGGTCAACGTAAAGTTTGGCGACGACGTAACGTTCACCGTAAGAGCAAGCGTCGTGGAGGCGACCAGACTACCCGAGGTGCCGGTGATGGTCACCGTTTTGGTGCCAGTTGTGGCCGATGCGCTGGCCGTCAGCGTGAGAGTGCTGGTCCCCGTCGTAGGATTCGGGCTGAACGCCGCGGTAACGCCCGTGGGAAGCCCGGACGCAGCGAGAGTCACGCTTCCAGTGAATCCGCTCACGTCGTTTACAGTGATTGTGCTTTTCCCGCTGGCGCCACCTTCGGTGATCGTCAAACTACTTGGCGAATCCGAGAGCGTGAAGCTTGGTGTGGCTGATCCGGTCAGTGTGTTGATCAGGTTTGCTCCGTTCGGCGTTCCCCATCCTGTGACCAGATCATAGCCAGCAACCGCGGGATAGCCATTGCTACCGCTGGTGATGTCGTGGAAGTTGCTGTCGTAGCTGCTTCCGAACGCAATTGGATAGATGAGCGGATCGAGAAATCCGAGAGTCGTGCCGTGATTGGATACGTTCTGCTGGTTGGCCAACGCGAGATAGCCAGCCCAGCGTGGCGCCGCGTAGCTGGTGCCGCCGTATTCGTTGTAGTAGCAAGTCCCGTCGTCGCAGAGGATGTTGTCGTAATTCGCTTCCGCAGCCACATCTGGAATATTGCGGATGGTCGCGGAAGCGCCGTTGGAGGAATCGGCGACGCCCACCTGCCAGCTCGGAATTGCGAATTTATCGTCAGCCGGACCGCCGCTGCTGTCAGACCATGCCGTCTCCGATTCCCAAGGGCCGCCCGCACCATTCGTGGTTAGATCAGTTCCGCCAACGGCCACGACGTAAACATCTTCTGCCGGGTAGCTTTCGTCGATGTCATTATTCCCCGTATATTTCGCAGCGTCTCCGGAAGCAACGAAAAGATTCTGACCCTGGGTCGCAAATTCCTTGAAGATGGGATCGTTGGAGGAGGCGTCCTCCGGTGCCCAACCCCATGAACAGCTCAGTTGCTTGGAGATGTTGTCGGTAGCCATCTTGTTGAAAATGTCGACGTCGCCCACCCCAATGGAAGTGGTCCCGGGCGCTATGTAGACGCGGACTGAAGTTAGTCCGGGCGCCATGCCAATCGGCTGTGCGATGTCGATTGCCTGTTCGCCATCGTCTCCGTCCGACCCGGCCGTGCCACCGTCGACCAAAACATTAGTGATCGTTACCGTGTAGGACTCTCCGCCCATGTCTGATTTAACGTCGGCGATTTCGTAGCCGTCGAACTCCAGCAGCCCAACCGATTGGCCGGAGCCAGTGAGAGCCGTTCCGCCGTAGTAAGCCGCTCGCATATCAGAGGGTCGGTAAGCGCCCTGCGGTCCAGAGCCGCTGGCGTCGCTCTTCAGCGCGGCTGATACTGGAACGTTTTTGAGCATGGGGCGCGGTATGGAATAGTCATTCAGGCCGGCAATGTGGGATATCGGAACGCTGAGATCCAGTGACGGCTCACGATCCGGCGAATAAAATGTGCGTTTTTCCGTGGGATGCTGGTAGACGGTCATCACGACATGGAATGCACTCTGAATCTGCGCCACCGTGCCATTAATATCCACCAGCAGGCGATTCGGAGGAGTATTCGTAACGGTAAAACCATTGGCCTTCGCAAAATCCACAACGGCTTGGTAATCCGCGACGGTGGGGCCAAATGCCTCGGTAAACTGCGACACGCTGAGGAATTGATGATAGTCGGGACTGCTGGGATCATAGAGTCGGTCCAGCAAATTCGTCAGTTCAGCTGGATTGCGCAGCGGCAGCATAATGGCCAGGTTCATTCGCTGGCCGGGTGGAAGAACTCCCACTGGCGCTGCTTTACCACTCGCCACCACAGGGCGGACATGATTATGTAGGGCCTGGAGCGTCTGCTGGGCTGGGGCCGGGATCCCGCACAATAAGAACAGAGCGGCTGTGGCGATGCCGGGCAAAGCCCGCATCGTGCGATTATTTCTTGTCATCTTCCTAGTCCTCTCGATTTTCTGATCGCTTCAAAGACAAGAAGGGGGGAATCAAAGCCTTTGGCCGACAGACGGGCATCTTAAACCAGATTGAAGTGGTTCACGACGATTTTTTTCGACGCCTTAAGGGGAAGCGTTATTCCTGGCTGGAGAGTAGAAATGGACTGGTTAGTGGACCGGGCTTGCTCCGTGCTTTCCTGACAGTCAAACTGATCCCATTCACCGAAAAAACGAGCCGGCCCATTTCTGGAGCCGGCCCGAATTACCTGGTTAAATCCAGAGGATCTCCGTCAAGGCGCCACTGTGATGGTGACGGGGATCTGGTTGGTGAGTGATCCGGAAGTTCCGATCAGCTCTATGGTTGTGGTCCCCGTAGGCGCGCGTCTGGAGGCGCTCCACGTGATGGTCACGTTCACGCTTCCATTCGCCGGCGGAGTTACCGGATTAGCCGAGGCCGTCGCCGAAACGCCGCTGGGAAATTCGTTCACGCTCAACTGGACCGCCGAATTGAAGCCGCCCTGACTGGTAACGGTGAGTGTGGTCGAGACGCTGCCACGCTCGTCCACGGTAAATGAAGAAGGCGACAGAGACAGGGTGAAGTTCTTCGTCGCCGACGAAGCATTGACTGTCAGCGCGATGGTAGTGCTGTGAGTGAGCGAGCCGGAGGTTCCGGTGATCGTCACTGTGGCAGCTCCGGTGGTCGCGGTGGCGGAGGCGGTCAGCGTCAGAGTGGAGGTTGCGGTTCCATTCGCTGACGGAGTGACTGGGTTGGTTGAGAAAGCGGCCGTCACGCCGCTGGGCAGGCCAGAGGCGCTGAGAGTAGTCGCGGAACTGAAGCCGCCCGTGCTGGTGATGGTGATCGTGCTTGCTCCGCTGCTGCCCTGAGTCACGGTTAGAGAAGCTGGCGACGCGCTAATCGTGAAGTTTGGCGTTGCCGTGGAAGTGACCGTAAGGGCGAGCTTCGTGGTTGCGGTCAGGCTGCCGGAAGTCCCCGTGATGGTAACTGTGGAGCTTCCGGTAGTTGCCGTGGAACTTGCGGTCAGAGTCAGGACGCTGGTTCCGGTTGTTGGGTTTGTACCGAAGGCTGCGGTCACACCGCTCGGCAGGCCAGAAGCAGCCAGAGTGACGCTGCCGGTGAATCCGCCTACGTCAGTAACGGTAATGGTACTGGTGCCGCTGCCGCCTTGTGAGATCGACAAACTGCTGGGTGAATCGGACAGGGTGAAGCTCGGAGTCGAGGAGCCAGCCAACAGGTTGATGATCCCGGTCGTGTTTGGACTGCCCCAGCCTGTGCACAGATCGAATCCGGTTATTCCCGAATAGGTGCCGCAACTACCGCTCGTAATATCGTGGAAGTAGGTGCCATAGCTTGAGGTCAGAGCTGCCGGGTAAATGATCGGATCGATAAAGCCGATCGTGTCCCCGCTGGCTGCGGCCTGCTGATTCGCGAGGGCCAGATAGCCGGCCCACATGGGCGCCGCAAAGCTGGTTCCACCGTAGTCGTTCGCCGTACAAGTGGTTTGGTCGGCGCAGACGTAATAGGTAAAATTCGCGTTGCCCGCCACGTCTGGACCATTCCGTAATGTCGTGGACCCCTTGTTGGATGAGGTAATCACGCCCGAGAGCTTCTGCCAGGAAGGAATCGGGATGGAATCCGGCGAGATGCCGCCGCCGCTGTCTGCCCAGGCAGTTTCCGATTTCCACGGGCCACCCGCGCTGGAGGTTGTCAGGTCCGTGCCGCCGACCGAGACGATGTTCGCATCGTCCGCTGGCCAAGCCTCATTCGACGCGGACCAGGCCGAACTGTCGCCAGACGCGGCAAAGAAGTTCTGGCCTTGCGCCGCCATCTGCTCAAAGTATGGGTCCAGAGTGCTTGGGTCAGCCGGTGTCCAGCCCCAGGAGCAACTGATTTGCTTCGACAACGGAGCGTCCGTAGTCGAAACCATGGCGCTGATGCAGGCAGTATCGCTGATGCTTCCCGATCCATTGGCTTTGACGTTGCCGCAGACATACATATAGAGCATGGTCGAACCGGGAGCCATGCCCATCGCCTGCGTCATGTCGAGGGTCTGCTCCGTATCGTCGCAAGCGCTGCTGCCGCTATCGACGCAGCTCGTGGCGAATCCGCCCGTGGAAATCAGCGTGGGAGTGTACGGTTCCGTTTGCCCAACATTTTTGTAATAGGTGGATAGGTCGGCCAAATCGGTTCCCGCGAATTCGAACAGGGCAATGTTCTGGCCGGTGCCGGTCAGCGCGGTTCCGCCGTAGTAGGCCGCGCGCATGTCGCTGCCTAAAAAGGAAGCCGAAGGGCCGGAGCCGGTGGTGGCATGGGACACGACTTTATCAGGGCTGATCCCATGAGCCTTCGCGTAGTCGCTTTTCTTGACATACAGTGGATGCGGCCTGGAATCATTGTCCAAACCGGTAATGTGCCAAAGCTGGAAGGGAAGGTCTACGGTGGGCTCGCGGTCCACGGCAAAGAATGTGCGGTCTTCGGCGAGGTCGTGATAGGTGCCCATAGTTACATGGAAGGCCTTCTCGATGTTCGCCACGGTGCCGGTAAGTCTTAGATCTCTCTCTTCGCGGTTTCCGCTGATGATCTCAAAGCCGCTGGCTTTCGCGAAGGCGACCAGGGTGTCCCAATCTTCCTGGCTTGGCCCGTACCTCGCGGTAACCTCCTGCGGCGTAAGGAACTGATGGTAGAAGGGGCTTGCAGGATCCTGGACTGCCTGCACGAAATTTTGCAAGCCTACGCGATCACGCAGCGGCAGAACGATGTCGAAATTCAGGGTCTGGGCCGCAGGGAGTTTTCCGACGAACTGCGCCTGCCCATTCACAACCGAATCGCGCACATGACGCGTCAATAGGGGCTGGGATTGGGCTTGTCCTGGGATTGCGAACAATAAGAACACGATCGCGCAGAGAAGCGCAGTCTGTACCGGCAGTGGGGAGGTATTTTTTCTCATTTTTCATCCTTTTTTAATTCTCAGATCTAAAACAGTCGGCCTTTAAGCCGCACCTACGGACCAAGAACCGCGGCATCTTACCTCACATTTGGGCGCGTTAACCGGATTTTTGAAAACTGTTACGGAAATGGAACGCCAGGTCGGGAAGGGGCTGTTAGATCGTGACCATTGTGTCGCGATTTTTTGGCTCAGCACGTTTTCGGAACACGACTTTTACCCCTTCGCGCCATCGTTCGTCAATGCCCACAAATTGCCATTCGATTTCTGGTGAAAGGTAACGCAGCAACGTGTCCGTGGTGGGATGGACGCGGAGCGCGGGAGCCACCAAAAACAGCAGCGGCTTTTCAGAGGAAAGTTCGGTTCCGCCGAAGTATCCGAAGCGAGTGAATTCGCCGCGGGAGTGGTGCCATTCCACGCGGGACCAGTAATCCACCCCTTGGAGCGGCAGGTGGATGTCTTCATCGGCCTTCAGTTCTACCACTGCCAGCCTTCCAGCATGAGTGGCCGTGAGCACATCGATCATGGCCCGGTCGGACGCCGAGAAGGCGGGAATCTGGGAATACTGCCATAAAGAATCAAGTCGTTCCTCCACAATGCTCACATCGCCCACGACCAGAGACTCCAGCCATCTTTCAGGACGAAGCCGCCACAACGGATGTTGCCTCGGACCGTAGGGATGGCGCACATCGCGTAAACAGTGCGCCAGTTCGGTAAATTGGGATTCGTTCCCAGCCTCGAGAACTCGTTCCTCCGCACCCACGCCGAACACGATTTCCTGTGTGCTGCGAAAAGATCCTGGAACATTGCCCAGCCGCGCCCGGGCAAATTCCAACCCTCGCCAGCGGAAAACGATCTCCGCTGCGGAAAGCACGCTCACCTCGCAGTTCGGCAGAATCTCGCGCACTCGCGCGATCGATTCTTCGAAGCGCGCCCTGGCCGCCACGTCATCGGCGGCGTGAACCAGCCTGGTAGATACATTTCCCCGATCGGCGCAGTCGATCTCCACTAGCGCGTCATGGCGTTCGTCCAGTTCAAATAGCGACCACTTGGCCACATCGCGGTTCAGATTTGCCATCCTTTCCCGCACCAGCGCCGAGCTCCCATTCGGAACGAATAGTTTGAGGCCTTCGACGAGAACATTTGCCGACTGCGCCTGTCGGCAAATGTCGAGCCAGAGAATGCCGAAGGTCAGTGCGGCGTCGATAGACGACTGCGTCTCCTGCGCGTTCACCCCAAGCAAGGCAAAAGCGGACCGACCCCGGTGCATCAGGCCGCGTGCGTACACCGGGCCAAAAGATTTTTCCAGATCGACGCCGGTTGTGAGCTTCGTCACTTTAAATTCGGGGAAATTCCGGTCGAGACTTGCGCGCAGTTTCTGTTCGTATGCGATCCGAGCCACTCGCCGCACGGTTGGCGAACGACGATCGCGTTCACGGCAGATTTCGAGTTTGGAAGGGCGTGCCTGACCCAGGCGCTGCACCGCAAGCCGCAAGGTGCCATTCTTGACTTCCGCTTCCAGCACTCGGCGCACCGAATTCCGCTCCGCTGACCACAGATGGAGGAGGCACCGGTTGGATTCGCCTGATATTGAATATTTGCTTTGAGCCAGATCGAAAGCCACGGCGCCATTTTCCAGCACGATCGCGCCAGCGGCCTCGCTGAGAAAATCCTGCACGGTGCGCGTCAACGCTTGCGGCGTTACCGTCGGCATTTGGCGTTGCTCATGCAAGATTCTCCGGGGTCCATTCTGCAATGAGTTCTGTCATCCGTCTGTGACATGTGACCATCGTCATGCTTCGTCTGTGGATGTTTTCGCCGTCCGATCCCATTTGCATGTGGGATAATGAGGTTATCCGCGCAACTGAGTCCGCGTACAATACGGCGGCATCTAATTTTTGTGGGTAAAAGCTTGGACAAACAACCTCTCTTGGATAAACAGCGTTTCTTCTTCGACCACTACGGAGTCACAGAAAACGACCTGGAACATTACCTGGCGGCGGCGCTTTCCGCCGGCGGCGACTATGCCGACCTTTATTTTGAATATCTGTCTTCCACGTCACTGATGGTGGATGAGTCGATGGTGAAGTCGGCTTCCCAGGGAATTTCCGCGGGTTGCGGTGTGCGCGTGGTTTCTGGCGAACGGACGGGCTACGCCTATACCGATGATCTCTCCTCCAGCCGCATTCTGCACGCGGCTCGCACTGCGGCGTTGATTGCCAGCGCTCCGGCGAAGACTCCCGTGGCTGGATTCCAGAAAACTGCGGCTCGCAGCTTGTACCCCGTGACTCTGCCGTCGGTCGATGCCGAGATTAGCGCGAAAGTCGAGCTGGTACTTCGAGCCGACAAGGCGGCGCGTGCGTATGATCCGCGCATTCAGGAAGTTCGCGCCAGCTATTCAGATGAACTCCGAAATATTCTCGTGGTTGCATCCGATGGAACCTTCGCCGAAGACTCTCAGCCGCTGGCCCGCATGAACGTTTCCTGTATTGCTAAAACCGAAAACAATTCGGCTCGCGGCGGTTCCGGCGGCGGCGGACGCGTGGCTCTTGATTTCTTTTTTGGCGACAAAAATCCCGAGTTTTTCGCTAAGGAGGCTGCCCGACAGGCGATACTTCAGCTTGACGCGCGCGAAGCCCCGGCCGGCGACATGGAAGTGGTTCTCGGTCCCGGATGGCCCGGTGTTCTGCTGCATGAGGCGGTTGGTCACGGTCTGGAAGCCGATTTCAATCGCAAGAAAACCTCGGCATTCGCCGGGCTGATTGGCAAGCGCGTGGCCAGCGAAGGCTGTACCGTGATCGATAATGGAACCATGCCGTGGCGACGCGGTTCGCTGAATGTGGATGATGAAGGCGAGCCCACGCAGGAAACCGTGCTGATCGAAAAAGGAATTCTGAAGGGCTATCTGAGCGACAAACTCTCCGCGCGCCTGATGGGCATCGCCGACACCGGCAACGGACGCCGCGAGAGCTACGAACACATTCCCATGCCGCGCATGACCAACACCTACATGCTGGCGGGCCAGGACAATCCCGAAGATATTATCCGCTCGGTGAAGCGCGGCATCTACGCCGTAAACTTCGGCGGAGGCCAGGTTGATATCACCAATGGCAAGTTCGTTTTCGGCGCGAGCGAAGCGTACATGATCGAAGATGGCCAGATCACCGCGCCGATCAAAGGCGCAACGCTGATCGGCAACGGCCCCGATGTTCTGACGCGAGTCTCGATGGTAGGCAATGATTTGAAACTAGACGAAGGCGTCGGCACCTGCGGCAAAGACGGACAAGCCGTGCCGGTAGGCGTGGGCATTCCTACCATCAAAATTGATCGCCTGACCGTTGGCGGCACCGCAAAGAAAGATCCAGGCGGTTTCATGCAGTAAGATCGAACTCACCACGGAGACACGGAGTCACGGAGAACTTCTTAAGCTGATTCCTGGTTCTTGCTTTTCTCCGTGTCTCGGTGCCTCCGTGGTAATGAATTCTTTATGTCCGCTACTCAACTAGAAACCGGAAATCCGAAACTGGAAATTGATCTCCGCGAACTCGCCCAGGACATCGTCCGCCGCGCCATGAACGGCGGCGCAACGGCCGCAGAATGCGTGGTGCGCGAAGGCGACGAATTCTCTACGCTGGTCCGCCTCGGCCAGGTAGAAACGCTCAAGGAATCAGGATCGCGATCCATCGGCGTACGCGTCTTTAATGGCCAGCGCGCTGCGAGTACGTATTCGAGTGATTTCTCTCGCGCCAGCCTCGACCGCATGGTCAAGTCCGCGCTGGAGCTTTCGAAGATCACCTCCGAAGACCCGTTCGGCGGAATCCCTGAAGCTTCGCAACTTGGTTCGCTGAAGGGTGATCTCGATCTCTATCATGAAGACGTTTATTCTCTTCCCGGACCAGATCGCATCGACTACGCTCGGCGGACGGAAAAGGCCGCGCTCGATTTCGACCCGCGCATCAAGAATTCTGAAGGCGGATCGTTCGACGCCGCCACCGGTCACAAAGTTCTGGCGAACTCGCACGGATTCGTCGGCGATTATCGGCGATGTTATTGCTCCATGGCTGCCGTGCCCATCGCGCAAACAGAAGATGGAGGGATGCAGCGCGACTACTGGTTCTCCGTGGCGCGCACACTGAGCAAGCTGGAATCACCCGAGCAGGTGGGCAGAGTTGCTGCCGAGCGCACCTTGCGTCG
Source organism: uncultured Acidobacteriaceae bacterium (assembly GCA_963817305.1). GTDB lineage: Bacteria > Acidobacteriota > Terriglobia > Terriglobales > Acidobacteriaceae > Sulfotelmatobacter. The sequence goes on from CAWFOD010000004.1 coordinate 1,411,528, forward strand.
CTTAGGTGCGCGCAAGGCGAAAACGGCGCAGGTGCCGATCGTTTTCGATCCCATGGTCGCAACATCAATCCTTGAACATATCTTCGAAGGGATTAATGGCGATTCAGTTTATCGCGGTGCTTCATTTCTCGCGGGCAAATTGGGGCAGAAGGTCGCTGGTGACAAAGTCACAATCATTGACGACGGTACCATCCCCGGTGGTTTCGGCACCAGTCCATTTGATGGCGAAGGCGTGCCCACGCGCCGGACGATCGTCATCGAAAAGGGTGTGCTGAGTTCTTATCTCTTGAACACTTACACGGCGAAGAAGCTGGGGTTAAAGACCACCGGCAATGCCTCTCGCGGACTGGCCGGCACGCCGGGTATCGGCCCCGGGAACTATTTTCTGCAGCCGGGGCCGCGAACGCCGAAAGAATTGATTTCCGGCATCAAAGAAGGACTTTATGTAACGGAATTTCTTGGCCATGGTGCGAACCTGGTTACGGGCGATTATTCACGCGGCGCTTCGGGCTTGTGGATTTCCGGCGGAGAGTTTGCCTATCCAGTGGAAGAAATCACCGTAGCGGGAAATCTGAAAGAAATGTTTTTCAATATTTCCGAGATCGCGAGCGACCTTGAGTTCCGCGGCTCGGTAGCTTCGCCAACCCTGCGCATTGACGGCCTTACAGTCGGCGGTGAATAATCGGGCCTTTATAGTCAAAATATGAAATTCGCCAAGATCGTATTTTGGATCGCTGGCATTTGGGGCGTGCTGGTCCTCACTCCGTTGTACTTCATGTTCAATCTGATCGGACGGCAAGACCCGCCTCCGATTACGCATCCTGCGTTTTACTACGGCTTCGTCAGCGTTGGATTGGCATTCCAATTCATCTTCTTCGTGCTTGCCACAGATCCAGTGCGATTCCGACCGATGATGATTCCATCGGTGATCGAGAAGTTTGGCGGAGGAGTTTCCTTCGTCGTACTCTATGGGCAGCACCGCCTGACGCCGGGAGATCTGTTTCTGGGGTGTGTGGATCTCTTGTTCGGCGTGCTATTTCTAGTAGCGTTCCTGAAGACCGCCGAGTAGCGTCCAGAGTACAATCGACTTGCATGGGCGGCCTGATCCAGCCAACTCCGACAACCGAAGAGCCCGATTCCAGCCGACGGACAATTGCCATTGCCGTGGCAGTCGTTATCGTCATCGCTGTGGTTGGCGCGTTTCTTCTGCGAGGTCAACCCAAAGGGGCATCAGGACCTCCGCCCTACGCAGCCAACCTGAAACTTTCAGACTTCAAAATGAGTGCGGCCGAGAATTTTGTGGGCGCGACCGTGAGTTATGTTGATGGAACCGTAACCAATACCGGCGACAAAACCGTAACGCATGTGATGGTCGACGTGAATTTCAAAGATGACATGGGACAAACTGTACAGCGGGAGGAGATTCCGCTGCAGGTATTGAAAACGACCGGCCCATATCCCGAAGCCGTTGATTTCCGAGTCTTGCCACTCGCCCCCGGTCAAAGTCAAACTTTTCGCCTGACGTTCGAAGCCATTTCAGCGCAGTGGAACCATCAGTATCCTGAGATCCAGGTTAGTGATGTTGTCGTGAAATGAATAGGCGCGCGCTGCTTAGTTTCAATTCCTGATTGCCAATTGCCAACTTCCGATTGTCGATTTTCCCGGGCGCGCATCGAACAGACTGCCAGCAAGGCTTTAAGTCGGCACTCGGAAATTGGAAATTGACAATCGGTACAATGACTTCATGGCCGATGCGAAACCATTCCGCTTGACGGAGTCGGTAAAAGCTGCGGGTTGAGCGTCCAAGCTGAGTCCGGCGGCGCTGGACACGGTGCTTGGGAAATTAGCCCGGCAACATGACCCGAACGTTCTGGTCGGCTTTGATCACGCCGACGACGCCGGGGTGTATCAAATCGCTCCCGACCAGGCACTGGTGCAGACGGTCGATTTTTTTACGCCGATTGTCGACGACCCTTACATCTTTGGCCAGATTGCCGCGACGAATGCTCTCAGCGACATTTACGCCATGGGCGGTCGTCCGCTCACTTCGCTGGCGCTGGTCTGCTTTCCCGACAAAGCGGATCTGACAATTCTTGAGTGCATCCTCGCCGGCGGCCTATCGAAAATGATCGAGGCTGGATGCACCGTGATCGGCGGCCACAGCATTCGTGACGAAGAACTCAAGTTCGGCTATTCCGTGACCGGACTCGTCCATCCCAAAGAGATCCTGGCAAACGGCGGTGCGCTGCCAGGTGACGCGCTTATCCTCACGAAAGCGCTGGGCACGGGAGTGATCTCCACGGCGATCAAAAAAGGACTGGCCGATCAAGCCTGGATCGATGCCGCAGTGCAGTCCATGACGACTCTGAACAAGCAAGCTGCGGAACTTATTGGCAATCGCGTTGGCGATCGCGAATATCGAGTGCACGGCATGACCGATGTTACCGGCTTCGGCCTGATTGGCCATGCGCGCGAAATGGCTCTTGCCAGTAACATTGCCCTGCAATTCTTTTCGAAAGATATTCCAGTTCTGCCCGGGGCTCTGGATTGCATTCGCGCCGGGTATCTTCCCGGCGGGCTCAAGAATAATCGCGACTTCGCCGAATGCGTTGTCGGCTATGAATCCCCGATTGCCGATGATCTCAAGACTTTGCTATTTGATCCTCAGACCGCTGGCGGCCTCCTCATCTCCGTGGCCGAAAAGGATTGCGAAGAACTCGTTGTGGAAATGCAATCTGTAGGAATTCCAGCCCGCTACATCGGTAAGGTAACTGAATCCCGAAAGCCGCTCATTCGCATCTATTAATTAGCCACCTGTCATATCTGGAACCTGCTCTCGGAGAGGAAATCATATGCAATTTCGCGAACTTGGACGCAGCGGTCTCAAAGTCTCTGCCCTCGGCTTGGGCTGCATGGGCATGTCGGAGTTTTACAGCGGACGCGACGACAACGAATCCATCGCCACGATTCACCGCGCTCTCGATCTGGGAATTACTTTTCTCGACACAGCCGACGTTTATGGCCCGTATAAAAATGAAGAACTGGTGGGGCGCGCAATTAAAGGCAAACGTGACGAGGTTGTGCTGGCTACGAAGTTCGGCATCGTCCGCGATCCCGCTAATCCGCAGAACCGCGGAGTCAATGGCAAAGCTGATTATGTTCGCCGATCATGCGAAGCCAGCTTGAAACGATTGGGAGTCGAGACCATTGATCTCTACTATCAGCATCGCGTCGATCCCGCCACGCCCATTGAAGAAACGGTGGGAGCCATGGCACAACTGGTGCAGGAAGGGAAAATCCGCCACATCGGACTCTCGGAGGCTTCGCCGCAGACGCTGCGTCGTGCAGCGAAAGTCCATCGCATCACCGCGCTGCAAACCGAGTATTCCCTCTGGAGCCGCGAGCCGGAAGAGGAGATCCTCGCAACGTGCCGCGACTTAGGCGTTGGCTTCGTTGCTTACAGTCCACTCGGACGCGGCTTCCTCACCGGACAGTTCACACGGTTTGAAGATTTTTCCGAAGACGACTACCGACGATTTTCTCCCCGCTTTCAGGGAGAGAACTTTCAGAAGAATCTCGACCTGGTGCGCCGTGTCGAGGAAATTGCGCATGAGAAACACTGCGCTCCCGCGCAACTCGCTCTGGCCTGGGTGCTGGCGCAGGGCCAAAACATTGTGCCGATCCCAGGCACAAAGCGGCGCAAGTATCTTGAGGAAAACATCGGTGCTCTCGATGTGAGACTGAGTGCGGAGGACCTGCGCCGGATTGGTGAAATATTTCCCACCGACGCTGCCGCCGGTTCACGCTATCCGGAGCACATGATGAATCTCGTGAATCAATAACTTCGCAGCCGTCATAAATAATTTGGGCGGCCTTGAGGCCGCCCAAAAAGAAATCTCAACAAGCAGTTAACTTAAGCTCGCGCCGGACTTTCTCCGCCCTTTGCGATTCCGCGTCCCGGTTCCGGCTTCAATACCTGCTGAACCCCGCCATCATCGGGCTTCGATGGCAGTTTCATCGGAGGCAGTTCCTTGCCCTCAACCAGAAGCATCACTTCAGAAGCGTCCAAGACTTCGCGTTCCAGCAGCGCCATTGCGATCTTCTGAAGCGTATCGGGATTCCCTTGCAAGATGCCCTTTGCCGTTTCGTACCCGTAGTTCACAAGTTTGCGGACTTCGCCATCGATCTTGATCGCAGTGTCTTCGCTATAGTCGCGATGCTGGCTGATTTCGCGGCCCAGAAAAATCTGCTCTTCTTTCTTGCCGAAGGTCAGTGGTCCAAGGTCGCTCATGCCCCACTCGCAGACCATCTTGCGCGCCATTTCCGTGGCCCGCTCAATGTCGTTTCCAGCGCCCGTGCTCATCTGGTTGAGAAAGAGTTCCTCGGCCAAGCGGCCGCCCATCAGAATCGCCAGGTCAGTCTTTAGATACTCCCGTGTGTAGTTGTGGCGGTCGTCGATGGGCAACTGCATGGTCACGCCCAACGCCATGCCGCGCGGGATAATCGTGACTTTGTGCACTGGGTCGGACCCAGGAAGCTTCGCTGCCACTAAAGCATGTCCAGCTTCGTGATAAGCCGTCACTTTCTTTTCCTCGTCGGAAAGAATCAGCGACTTGCGCTCCACGCCCATCAGCACTTTATCTTTGGCAACTTCGAAGTCGAACATCAGCACAGCCTTGCGATTTTGCCGGGCTGCAGCCAAAGCCGCTTCGTTGACCATGTTGGCTAAATCGGCGCCCGAAAATCCTGGTGTGCCGCGCGCCAGCACCTGGAGATCAACATCTTCCGCCAGAGGAATTTTGCGGGTATGCACGCGCAGAATCTCTTCGCGCCCGCGAACATCTGGACGGCTGACCACCACGCGCCGGTCAAACCTTCCCGGGCGGAGCAGGGCTGGATCCAGCACGTCAGGCCGGTTCGTCGCCGCCATCAGAATGACGCCTTCGTTTGATTCGAAGCCGTCCATTTCCACCAGCAGTTGATTCAGCGTCTGTTCGCGCTCGTCGTGACCACCGCCCAAGCCGGCGCCACGGTGGCGTCCCACGGCGTCAATTTCGTCGATGAAGATGATGCAGGGGGCATTCTTCTTGCCTTGCTCAAATAGATCGCGAACCCGGCTTGCGCCCACGCCCACGAACATTTCTACGAAGTCCGAACCGGAGATAGAAAAGAAAGGAACGTTCGCTTCGCCGGCAACCGCACGAGCCAAAAGGGTTTTGCCGGTCCCCGGAGGGCCAACCAGCAATACGCCTTTGGGAATTCTGCCGCCAAGTTTCTGGAACTTCTGCGCTTCGCGCAGAAATTCGATAATTTCTCGCAGCTCTTCCTTAGCCTCTTCCACTCCAGCCACGTCCTTAAACGTGACCTTCTTCTGCTGCATCGAGAGCAGCCGGGCGCGGCTCTTTCCGAACGACAAAGCCTTGTTTCCGCCGGTCTGCATCTGGCGGATCATGAAAAACCACAAAGCACCCAACAAGATGAGCGGAGCCCACGTTCCCAGCAGTTGCAGTGGCCAGCTTCCGCTGTTCACATCCTTGATATTCACCGATACGCCCTTGTCGTTGAGCGTCTTGAACATGTCGGGATAATTCGCCGGCACCGTGGTATGGAAGGCAGAGCCATCGCGGGCCTTCCCATGGACCTGTTGGCCGTCTATGGTGACTTCATGGACGTTGCCCTGGTTCACGTCGTTCAAGAATTGCGTGAAATTAACTTCTTTGTCTTTCTGCCCACCCCGACCCTGTTGAATTACCTCCCACAACAGTAAGGCGGACAAACCGATCACCAACCAGAAAGCTACGGTTTTGACTGTTGAATTCACCAAGACACTCCTAAAGAAACCGGGACCGGTTGACCGCGTAAAGCCCCGAGGCTCCTGCCACTAAATTAGATGCCATCCGGACAATTTGGATAAGAAAAATCCCTAAGAACCTTTATTCTACCTTTTCCGTGAGAAAAAGGCGCGCCAAGTTCACCATGACTTAAGTCATCTGGGCGACCGGCGTCGCAGCCAGGTAGGGAATATTGCGATTGGTCTGCTCCGCCGCCCCCAACCCGTAGCCGATAAGGAAAGCTTCATCGACCAGGAAGCCGAAATAATCAGGCTGCAACGCAACCCGGCGGGCCGACTGGCGATCCAAAAGCGTTACTAGCTTTACGGAAGCGGCCCCACGCGCTCGCAAGTCGTTCATTAAGAACTCGCTGGTCACGCCGGAATGAACTAATCCTTCAACCAGTAAAATGTGCTGGCCGCGAATATCCGGCTCGTGGCTGAAGAAAATCTCCACAATGTCTCCTGCCTGCTTTCCCGGCTGCTTGCTGTATTTGGGCTTGATGAACTGGCAGATCACGGGAACGTCCAAGGCTCGGACCAAATCCGCCATGAACATGAAGGCATTCTCCAGAACGGCCAAGGCCTGGATAGTCTGGCCTCGATAGTCGTCGGAGATGTGGCGGCCCAGTTCCTTGACGCGTTTCTGAATCTGTTCGGACGCAATAACTTGGCGAAGTGGCTCCGCTTTCAGACCATCCATGAAGTGGCTTGCCTCCGGATCGTAAACTCCAAAGTGCTCCAGATTATCTTCATCATTTTCGACCAGATTCTAGATCGTATTCTCGTCAAGCGCCATTGGGGTTTCTCGGATCAATACAGCTTCTTGCCCGGGGTCCGCGCGCAAGCGGGCGGGAACCGGAAAGCCGCGCATCCAGACGATCTCGTCTCCACTCACCGCGACCGGCCACAACCGGCGCCGGGTAAACTCCACGTGCTGCTCCTGCAACAATTCTTTCACCTTCTTCGGAGCCTTCGTGTGAGCCGGCCAGAAACGGTCGCCGGCGCGCCAGTTCCGCACCAGCAGCGATTTCGGCAACAAATCCGCACGAAGAAGTTGCTCGGAATTATACTCCGGCAAACAGGCGCCCGGAGCGAGGCGCAACGCTTCGATTACTCCCCCCCACTCTGGAATCACGACTCGCCCGGGCACCGGCAGAGAATATTCATAATCCGATACGCGCTGGTTCTGCCGCAGATCCGGAGTAACGAATACGATAGCCTCGGGTTCCCGAACGATTTTCCAGCCAAGCGGAAGCGACAATTCTTTTCCCGCCGGTCCCGCTTCCTCCGCGAACCGGAGGATCTCCTCGATGTGCTTGAACTCCAGTGGAATGCCGGCCTGCTCACCAATCGCCTTCAGCACCCTTCTCTGCACAGCCTTCGGCTCGGTCAGCAGCCACGGCCTGCTCAGGGAAGCATTCATCACCGCGGCTTCCGATTCCTCGACCCGTCTTAACAATTCTGCATCGGTGCTTGGTTGCGAAAAGTTGATTTGGACCAGCGATTCTGTGCCACCGAACCCCGTCAACCCGCGCACCCACTCCGGATCGGACCACTGCACCACCGTCCCGAGCCAGCCTGAGATTTCATTCTCCCAGTAATCTTCCTCGTCGCGGGCAATCTCCGCCAGCTCGGCAATACTCTCGGTCACCGCGGGATTGAATTCCCGCTCCAGCAGCGGCATCAGCAATTTTCGGACGCGGTTCCGGGTGAACCTGGAATCGGCATTGGTCGAGTCTTCACGCCAGGGCTGCTTCAGATCGGCGAGGTACTGCTGCAGTTCGGGCCGGCGAATACGAAGCAACGGCCGAATAATTTCGCCATGCCCTTCGCCGTCGTCACGCTCTACTAAAATTCGCGGATAGATTCCGCCCAGTCCCCGCATTCCCGTGCCGCGAATCAAACGCATCAAGACCGTCTCTGCCTGATCATCGAGCGTGTGGCCGGTCGCGATCTTGGTTAGAACCTGTGCCGGGCCGCCCGCCGGAAACGATACGGCTTGGGGCGTCCCCTTAGGCATGCCTGAAGATTCGGGTTCTAGCCCCTGAGATACTGCTGGCTTGCCATCATTGACTTCTTCAGCCGACCCAAGCAGTGAGCGAAAAAATCTGTATCGCAGGTCACGCGCAGCAGCTTCTACCCCGGCGCGCTCATTGGCCACCTGCTGCGTCACATCGCCCGTGCCCCCATAAAACTCCAGCCCATGCTCACGAGCCAGTTGCGCCGCGAACTGCTGATCAGCATCCGACTCCGCACCCCGTAACTGATGATTGAAGTGAACCACCGAAACCACGATGCCGAGTTCATTCCGCAATTCGAGCAGCAATCGCAGCAGCGCAACCGAATCGATGCCGCCCGAAACCGCAACTCCAACGCGGTCGCCAGCTCGCAGGAATTCCTCCCGCCGAATCTGCCCCAATACGCGCTCCGCCAGTGAGTGCACGAAACATGGTACATCGGCAGCGCCGCACGCTGGACCCCTCTAGTTCAAGTGCAGATTTGTCTGCGTTATTATCGCGAACATGATCCCCGATCTCCACTCAGACCGCTTACTGCTGCGGCCATTGCAGCTTGCGGACGCCGAGCAGGCGCAGCTACTGTTTCCGCATTGGGAGATCGTCCGCTATCTTTCGAATGTTGTTCCCTGGCCCTATCCACCCGATGGAGCGTACAAATTTTATCGTGACTCCGCGCTTCCAGCGATGGCTCGTGGGGATGCATGGCATTGGACGCTCCGGCTGAAAACCGAACCTGAGCGTTTGATCGGTAGCATCTCCCTTATTAAAAGAGAAAACAATAATCGAGGATTCTGGCTAGGATTGCCTTGGCACGGCCAGGGCCTTATGACGGAAGCCTGTGAGACCGTCACCAGTTATTGGTTCAATGTTCTCAGGTTTCCGGTGTTGCGGGTGCCCAAAGCCATTGGGAATGTTGCATCGCGCCGCATCTCTGAGAAGAGCGGCATGCGCATCATTGCGGTTGAAGAGCGCGACTACGTCTCGGGACGCCTGCCTACGGAAATCTGGGAAATCACCGCCGAAGAGTGGAACGCTCGAAACACGAGGAAATGAAGACGCCTCGTTAGATTTTTGTCGCCGAGGGGCGTGCAGTTGAGTGCTTACAGCACCGGGCTCTTCTCCTCGATCAGCTTCTTAATCTTCTCCACGAAATCGCTGGCGGCCATATCTTCAGTCTTCTCTTTCCCGCGAGTCCGCACGTTCACCTTCCCAGCTTCAGCCTCTTTATCTCCGACCACCAGCAGGAACGGGACTTTTTGCATAGCATGTTCGCGGATCTTCGCATTCATCTTTTCGTTGCGCGCATCCACTTCCACGCGCACTCCGATGGCTTTGAGCTGATCCGCAACTTTATTCGCGTACTCCGCGTGGCGCTCACTGATGGGGATCATAGCCACTTGTACCGGCGAGAGCCATACCGGGAACGCGCCCGCGTAGTGTTCAATCAGCACTCCAAAGAATCGCTCGACTGATCCGAACAGCGCGCGATGCACCATCACCGGCTGTTTGCGTGAGCCATCCTCCGCCACATACTCCAGGCCAAACCGCTGCGGCAGGTTGAAGTCCACCTGCACCGTCGACAGCTGCCACAAGCGTCCAATCGCATCTACGAGCTTGATGTCAATCTTCGGCCCGTAAAACGCCGCCTCGCCGGGCATTGTCTTGTAGTCGATGTTCCGGCCCTTTAATACTTTCTCAAGCGATTGGGTGGCGTGAATCCATTGCTCTTCACTACCGACGAAATTCCTGCGGTCGTTGGGATCCCACGTTGAAAGTTCAGTCTGAAAATTGTCAAAGCCGAAATCTTTCAGCACATCCAGTGCGAACTCGAGACAACCGGTGATCTCGGCTTCGACCTGCTCCGGCGTGCAGAAGATGTGCGAGTCATCCTGGGTGAAGCCGCGCACGCGCAACAGCCCGTGCATCACTCCCGAGCGCTCGTAGCGGTAGACAGTTCCCAGTTCGCCCAGCCGAACCGGTAGATCCCGATACGACTTCAGCGAATCCTTATAAATCAGAATGTGCCCCGGACAGTTCATCGGCTTCAGCCGGTATTCGGCGTCGTCGAGTTCCATGGCGTCGAACATGTTCTGCGCGTAGTAGCCCTCGTGCCCCGAAGTAAAGAACAACTGCCGCCGCGCCACATGCGGCGTGTAAACCAGCGAGTAGCCGCGCTTCAGGTATTGCTCGCGCATCCAGTCTTCCATCTGTTTGCGGATGATCCCACCCTTGGGATGCCAGAAGATCAGCCCCGGCCCCGCCAACTCCTGAATGGAAAACAGATCGAGCTGCTTCCCCAGCACGCGATGGTCGCGCTTCTTCGCCTCTTCCAACTGCTGCAGGTGAGCGTCGAGTTCTTTCTTGGAAAAAAACGACGTCCCGTAAATGCGTTGCAGTTGCTGATTCTTCTCATCCCCCAGCCAGTAAGCGCCTGCTACGTTGAACAGTTTGAATGCTTTGATTTTCCCAGTCGATGGAATGTGCGGTCCGCGGCAGAAATCCGTGAACTTGCCGGTGCGATAAATCGAAATCTTTTCATCGGGCTTGGTGAATTGCTCGATGAAATGGCACTTCATGAAATCGCCTTCTTTTTTGAACTCCGCCAGCCCTTGGTCGCGAGGCAGAAATTCGCGTGCGTAGGGAATGTTCTGCTGCACCAATTCCTGCATCTTCTTCTCGATTCTTTCGAGATCTTCAGGAGTGAACGGAGTCGGCCGGTAAAAGTCGTAGAAAAATCCGCTCTCGGTCGGCGGACCATGGCCTAACTTGGTCTCTGGAAACAGCTCCAGCACGGCCGCGGCCAGCAAATGCGCCGAGGAATGCCGGTAAACTTCCAGCGCCTCCGGATCTTTCTCGGTCAGCAGGCGGAGATGGGTATCTTTTTCCAGCGGCTTGGTGAGATCGATCAGCGCGGGGCGGGCGCCCTCGCCCGCCTGATCGCCGTTGGAAGATATTTTGGCAACCAGCGCCGCATCCGCCAGCCGCGGGCTGATCGACTTCGCAATCTCGAGCGGGGTCGTTCCCTTGGGAACATCCTTCACGCTTCCATCCGGAAGCTTTACATGAATGCTATCTGCCATAGAGTTGGGACCTGCAGGTCTATTGAATCCTTCAGTTTATTGGACGGACTAAGGAGGGTCAAACGATCCTTGCGTCCGGCTAAGCCGAAGAACTACTCGTGGATACACTTGGCCACGATGAGCGTGATGTCGTCATGCTGCTTGTGCGCGCTGAACTGTTGCACTTCATCCAAAATTGCCGCCAGCATTGCTTGTGCCGTCAGTCCGCGATGTTGTCGTAACAATTCGGCCAAGCGTTCCTCTCCGAATTCTTCTCCGTCACCATCGAACGCCTCGGTGATTCCATCGGTGTAGAGCGCCAGCACATCTCCGTTGCGGAGCGTAGTTTCCTCAACCGAGCAACTCCACTCCGGAAACAGTCCCAGCACGGTAGCCGTTGAATTGAGCCGCTCCAGCGTGTCATCCCGGCGTAAGACAAGGGGTGAATAGTGTCCACAGTTGGAGTAGCGCAGGCGCCTGGCGCCATCGTCGTATTCTCCAAAGAAAAGCGTGGCATAGGCACTCTCGGTCGTGTTCTGGCAGAAGAGCTGATTTACAGACTGCAAAAAACGCTGTGGCTCCGCCAAAGCAATCGCACTCTGGCTTCGGAGATTCGCCTGCAGGTTCGCCATCAGAAGAGCCGCGCCGATCCCTTTACCAGAGGTATCCCCGATCACAAATCCCATGCGCGACTGGCCCAGGTGCAGGAAATCGTAGTAGTCTCCGCCAACCTCCCGTGCCTGAATGCAAACGCCCGCGTACTCAAGGGTCTTGAGTGGCGGCAGCGTTTGCGGGAAGAGCCGGGCCTGGACCCGCTTGGCAATATCCAGTTCTTGGGCGGCTCGCCGTTCAGCTTCGAGTTTCTCCGCCGCCGCGCGCCGTTCCGCTTCAATTTCGCGAACGAAATCATCGCGACCCACCAACGTAAACGAGTTTCCGTCCAAATCGTCGAAGCGGGTGAAAATGCCTCCCCAGAGCGTGGTCTGCGGAGGATGGTGAAAGCGAACGCCACGCTTGCTCCACTCGTCGAACTTAGCCACAACGTCTTCGGTTACGAGCACAGCATGTTTCGAGCGGCCGATTAGCTTGTAATCTTCCGACTTACGCTTTGGTGTGATCAGAGCGAGAACCGTGTTGCCGTCGGGAGGCGCGACGGCCAGCCAGCGCCCGGCGGACTCATAGTTTTCGTCGATGACGAGACCGAATCCGAGCTGGTCGACGTAAAAACGCAGGCTCCGATCCTGATCGCGGACGAAGATGTTAATGCAGAGCAGGCGAAGGTAAGGACTCTGCCGGTCCTGGCGAATCGTTCCCGGCGGTGAGGGAGTGTTTTCCATCGCAGAAATTAAGATTATAAGTCCTGCGCAGAGGCACTCCTCTCACCTGCCGGGTCTCGCGAGTTTAGTAATCGACATCCTTGAAATGCGTCGCAACGTACCACGTGTTCCCGAACGAATCGGTCACGGCGGCGCTGCGATCACCGTAGGGCTGATCGGCAGGCTCGTGCAGAGATTTCGCTCCTGCAGCCAGCGCGCGACGGTAGAGCGCATCGCAATCCGGGACATAAAGGTAGAACATCGCCGGAATCGGCTCATACTTTCCGTGAGCCTCGCCCATCTCCACCACAGAATCGCCAATGCGAATCACCGCGTGGTGCACCACTCCGTCCGGTGAGGCATACTTCGCCACTTCCTGGGCGGCGAACGCGCGCTTCAAAAAGCCGATGAGTGGTTCGGCTCGTAGCGGATGGAGATACGGATTAACACTGTGCAGGCCCTTCGGAACGTAGTTCTCGCCCTTGTGTGTAGCGATATACCAGAAGTTGCCTGCCGCATCTTTCACCGTAGCCGAGCGCTCGCCGTATTCCTGATCGCGAGGTTCATCCATCAAGGTCGCGCCCGCGGCCACTGCATTCTTGCAAACCGCATCCGCATCTTGCACGTAAACATGCAGCGCGTTGGGATGCAGCGTAGCCGGGAACTCTTTCTGCGCAACGCCGCCGCCAATCATCATCATCGAGTCTCCAATGCGCACCTCACCGTGCACCCCGGTCGGCGTCTTCACTCGCAGCAACTCCTCCGCGCCGAACGCTTGCTTGGCAAAATCGATGAGAGCATTCCCGTCCTCAGCCACCAGATACGGCGTCACCATGCGGAACCCGCGCGGAACAGGATCCACCCCTGCCTTCCGCTGCGGCAATCGTCCGCCCTCAGGTCCGGTAGTCAATCCCTTCATCCGCCGGTGCATCTCTTCGACCGGCATCTCCTCCGTCACCGTGGACACACTCCACGTATATCCAAATGGATCCTGAAGCATTCCTTCGCGGCGTCCGTAAAATTGATCGGCGATGGGCCTCACGGTCTTGGCCCCAGCCTCAATCGCATGGGCAAAAAACTTGTCTACGTCAGGAACGCTCAGCGACATGATGACCGGAGAATTTCCCAGCGTCTCCGGACTGAATCTTCCTCCCTCCGGCCACTCTTCCGCCAGCAGAATCGTCGAGTCTCCAATCGTGATCTCGGCATGCGGGATGCCGCTTTCGAGCTGGAACCGCATCTTCTCCTTCGCGCCGAATGCCTGCTCGTAGAACTCAATCGCCTTAGCGGCATCTCTGAAAGTTAATCGTGGAGTTGCGCTTGTGCTTGTACTGGTACGAACGCTGCCATGGGTTCAGCAACGGTAGCCATAGTCTTTTTCCCTTCGAGTTGTGATTTCAATCGTGCCTTAAAGCTTGCGCTCGGCAGATTGCGCAATTCTGCCGCGATGCGCACCAGTGGCTCGATTTCACCCTCAACTTTCGGGGCACGTCCGTCCGTTCGAGCCAGCATGGCTTCGACGGCCTTATTCAGTTGCTCGATCTTCTTAGCGTCGTTATTTCCTGGATTCAGAGAGCGCTTAGGCATCGGCACCCTCCATTCTTGCGCGGAGCGTGGTCAGCGCGCGAAACTGCAACTGCTTCACCGCGCCTTCCGTCTTGCGAATCTCCCGCGCCACTTCCTTTATGCTTTTCTGCTCCACAAATCGCAGTGCAACCACCCGCCGCTGCTCAGCGGGCAAAGTCTTCGACCATGCGGAACAACATTGCCTTCCGTTCCACGTCTTCAAGTTCCGCGCCCTTTGCCGCTACGATTCGATCTGCTCCGGTTCGGCGGCCACTTGCTCGCGGTTCGATCTTTGCCAGCGGTCCGAAATCAAGTTGGCAGCAATGCGAAACAACCAGGCCGCAAACGGAATCCCGCGCCACTCGAACTTCTGCAAGTTAGCCAGAGCATGATGAAAAACCTCGGAGGTCAAATCCTCGGTTTCCGCGCGATCTCCCACCCGCCGGACAACATACGCATACACCCGCTCGAAATGATTCTCGTAAAGCTCCGCAAAGCGCGCAGGATCCTTCTGCGCCGCCTCGACCAGAAGCCGCTCGTCCGCTTCTTTCTTAAGAGCCTTCAACGATTTCTCCGCGCGGAGTAGTGTTACACAGGGATAACGGATGGGATCAGAGAAAAGTTACGCGGAAAAATCTTACCCCGGGGTGCGCTACCCTTGTCCCAGCGGCTATGAGATAAGAGATTTCAGAAACTTCAGTGTTTTCCGCTGAACCTCTTTTCCTCCCGTTCCTCTTAGACGGCTGGTTCGAGGTCTCACGCCGTTACGATACCAATGCCAGAGAACATTGTGCAGCTTACTCAGATCAGTCACGAGTCGGGCCAATTCTCGCGTATTCGTCCGCGCGAAGATACCACTCATGTCCATCCTCTGTTTGTGCGCGTATCGCTTGTCGCGTATCTGCTTGTAGCATTTTTCATACACCTTGCGTCGCACCTCTACGAACTGCTCGAGCCGTTTGAAATCTAAGGTCGTTGGCTCTTTCACATCTTTCATGAAGTTATCAACCAAGTGGCTGGCGTTCGCCAAATCCTTTTCCTTGCGCTGCCTCAAAGCAGCCTTCGAGAAAATCGCAGGATTCTTTGCGGCGAGCCTGAGAAGACGCGCGACGTTGTGGGTATCCCTGCCCCGATCAAAAATTCGGCCCAGAGCGATCAGAGAATTTGCCTGAATGGAACCGAGCGCCACGACCCAAAATCCCGCGTTTCGATTCAGCAGGTCATAGACTCTTCGACTCTTATGGGCGGCTCCGTGAACAGTGCGCCAGATGTAAAAGCACTGAATGACCTCATCAACGTCGTTGTCGAATACTCGCAGTTCGTTTTGAAACTCTGCGTCGGGATCACTTACCGCGTTCGTCATCGGAGATGGTTCGCTCGTTAACAAATCACTTGAACAACCAAGCCCAGACCGCTGCCCAGAATATCTCCGCTGGCTTTAGGATATGATGAAAAATCCAACTTGCACCCTGTTTGCCAGCCTTCTCAATTTTCGCGACCGTGCGATTCTTGTATCCCTGGCACTTGAGCGGGCAACTTATGAACGGTGCCCAACTCGGGATCACCATGTAAGTTACCGGGCTTAGACGACCCGCTTTTGTGCTCGGCATTTCGAAGGCTTCCGCGATTCCCTCTCTGTCGAATCTGCCCTCATCGCACATGGGCATATACAACCGTTGATGTTGCAGCTGTATCGGAGCGCATCGCAGGTTCTTGCAAGGCTGCCGAAACTTCTTATTCTCCAGAAACTCCTCCACTGAATTCTGATCACCGAAATTTGTAGCCTTCGGCTTGGGAGCTTCGTCCAAATTGAGCTTTGTGAGGTTCACTTGGATGGAATTGTACACCCGCTTTTATAGACGAACAAAGAGCGAAAAGGTGCAGTCCGCGGACAGATAAGCTGATCACGGTATCCCGATCTTCAAGAGAAAATATCCCATAAATATGGTAATATGGGTCAGTGAAGACGACCCTTGAGATTCCGGATTTTCTCTTCCGCCGGGCGAAGTCGGTGGCTGCCGAGCGCGGCATTCCCCTGCGCCAGTTCGTGACCGAGGCTGTCCAGGAGAAGCTGAGAATCACACCTCAGGAAAAACCCTGGACGAAACATCTGGGCAAGCTCAAGCACCTTCGCAAAGAGCGTAAGCACATCGAGGAGCGCGTGGCAGAGGCCTTCGAGCAGGTCGATCGCGAACTCTGGCGCTGATCCAAGTCTGGCAAAGTAATGATTGTCGATACCAACGCCTTGTCCGCCGCAGCCGATGACGACCCGGCCGTCATCGCCATCCTCACCCGTGCCGACCAGATGTCGATTCCCGTAATCGTCCTCGGCGAGTATCGCTACGGAATCGCCCAATCGCGCCAGTGCGCCGCCTACGAAAACTGGCTGGCCGGACTCCTTCGCGACTGCGCCGTGCTCGACATTAACGAGCCAACCACCGAGCATTACGCCCAGATCACTCTCGATCTAAAACGCAAAGGTAAGCCAATCCCCACCAACGACCTCTGGATCGCAGCCCTCTGCCGCCAGCACGCGCTCCCGCTTTTGAGTCGTGATCGCCACTTCGATCAGGTGACGGGACTAAAACGGATTGGCTGGTGAATTCGTGAAGATCCCCCATTTCTCGCCTGCTTTGCGAGAAGAGGTTTGATCGGGGGAATTTTTTAATCTGGATTCCGGCACGAACGAAGACGATTGTCATCCTGAATGAGGCGTTCTTCAGGCGTAGTGAAGAGCCTGCCCTGAGCGAAGCCGAAGGGATCTCCTGCCGAACCGGGACAACGCGTAAGCCAAAACGGCCCGACCCCAAGTTTAGATCGGCTGCGAAGCTGGCCGGTAGTAAAGCTCCTCGATCGCCTTCTTCACCTTGTCTGAAACGGTCTCCAGGTCGCGCATGGTGAGCCCGGTGGTCGGAATCGGCTCGCCCACGCGCATCTCAAGCGGCCGGCACTTGATGTGGTAAGTATCCATCGGCAGCAGTTCGTAGGTGCCAACCAGCGCCACGGGAACGATATCGACTTGGGCCTTAATCGCCAGAAAAAAAGCTCCCGGCAGAAATGGTTTAATCTCGCCATCCGGAGTCCGTCCGCCCTCGGGATAAATTACCAGCGGCATTCCGGCCTTCAAACTTTTCACCGCCGAGCGGATGGCCGCAATCGAATTGGTCGGTTTCTGCTGATCGATGCAGACTTGTCCTGACCGCTTCAATTGCCAACCCACCACCGGATACGCCAACAACTCTTTCTTGAAAACGATGCGGAACTGGAACGGCAGGTAAACGTAGAGAACGGGAATATCCATGGCCGAAGCGTGATTCACCGCGTAAACATGAGGCTTCGACGTGTCGATCTTATCCAGGCCGGTAACCTTTACCGGCGACAAGATCGTTTTCATGATCAGCCACGACCAGGTTCGTGAAAACCAATGCAAGCCGTCGTCCGCTGCGGTCGAACAGCCCACCGGGTAGGGCAAGCAATCCGAGAATAAGCGTATAAAACCAGATCAACGGATCAAGAATGAAATAGGATCGCAGACGGCTCAACCATCCGTAGGTCTTCCCTGGAATCGCGTGCGGGCTTCCGCGCGGCGTTATCGCCGTTGCGGCATCCGCGCCTGGCTGCACTTCCACCGATGAATTCACTTCCTGCACAATTCTATTTTAGGGGAAACTGCCCGCCAGCGCTGCTTTAGACATGCGATGTAATCTGGCTCATCACTTCGCCGACCAGATAAATCGATCCGGTTATCACAACAATCGTTTCAGCATCGCTGATCTCTCGGGCGCGCTCCACAGCTCGCTGCACATCTTCCACCTTCTCGATCTCTGCGCCGGTGCGGGCCGCCGCTTCCTGAATCTCCTCGGGCGATGCCGCCCGCGGATTCTCCGGCCTGGTCACAATAACTCGATCGGCGATTGGAAACAGAATCTCCGCCATCTCTGAGATTGCCTTATCCCGCATGGCTGCGAAAACAAAAATCAGCCGCCGGTCCTCGTAGCGCTCTGAAAGGGCGGAACGCAGCGCCCATGCGCCCGCGGGATTGTGCGCCACATCGATGACCATCTCAGGCCAATTCTCACGCGCAGCGATCACTTGAAACCGGCCGGGCCATTTCGTCTGGCGTATGCCGCGCTCAATAGTCTTCGGGGTAACGGCGCTGAATCCCTGGTGATGCAATTCCACGGCGGCCGCAATCGCCAGCGCAATATTGCGCAACTGATGCCGGCCCACCAGCGGCGTCTCCACCAGAATCTGTTCACCCATCACCTGAAGCGGATAGCAATAAAGTGGCTCGCCTTGCTCCGCACCTGGCATCAGGTACTGTCTACTCCCGGGCGAAACCGGCGGCACGTAGGGAACTGCATTCACCGCACGCGCTTGCAGCTCAAGGATCGTATTCCCAATAACGTCGTTTGCTTCGGGCTGCTGCGGCAGAGTTACGACCACGCCGCCGGAACGAATGATTCCGACTTTCTCGCGCGCAATTTCTCCTACTGTGTTCCCTAGAAACTTCTGATGATCGAGAGAGATGTCGGTAATCACGCTCACCCGCGGCTCCACCACGTTGGTCGCGTCGAGCCGTCCACCCATCCCGACTTCCAGCACCGCCAGATCGACACACTCTCGTGCAAAATACTCGAAAGCAATCGCAGTCATCATTTCAAAGAAACTGGGATGCCACGGCAGCTCAGTTTTTTCGACCAGATTTTCCGCCGCTCGATCAATTGCGGCGTGCAGCTCGGCAAAATCATCGTCGCTGATCTCCTCGCCATTGATTCGGATGCGTTCGTTGATTCGGATCAGATGCGGAGAGGTGTACAAACCGGTTTTCAAGCCTGATGCTCGCAAAATGGAGGCGAGCGTCGCCGCAGTCGAACCTTTGCCGTTCGTGCCTGCGATGAGCACACTCGGGAAACGGTGCTCCGGATGATTCAACGCTTCCAGCAACACCCGCATATGCGCCAGATCGAATTTGTTGGAAGGCGTCTGCGCCAGTTCATGGCCCAGCGCAAACATGCGGGATACCGCGGTTTGGTAGGATGTGCTCAAGCTCTTAGCTCGTAGCCGTTAATTACAGGCTCGTAAACAGCTCAGAATATCAAACAGATTTGAGGATTCGGAGGATCAGTTCGGCTGTGTACTTCGGCCGAGGCAGTTCAACGAAATCGTGCCGAAACCAGAGCTAGGCGCTTCCCACCATAAAATCCAGAGCCCGCGCGATATAAGGTTTCAGCTCCTTGCGAGCGACCACCGCGTCCAGCATGCCATGCTCGAGAAGGAATTCGCTTCGCTGGAATCCAGCGGGAAGTTTCTGCCGAATCGTTTGCTCGATCACCCGCGGCCCTGCGAATCCGATCAGCGCCCCGGGTTCAGCGATATTCAGATCTCCAAGCATGGCAAACGATGCCGTCACTCCACCCGTAGTGGGATCGGTGAGAAGCGAAATATAGGGAACTTTCGCCTTATCCAACCGAGCCAAAGCCGCCGAAATTTTCGCCAGTTGCATCAGGCTGACCACACCTTCCATCATTCTTGCCCCGCCTGAAGCGGAAACGATAATCAGGGGCGTTTTCGAACCCAATGCGCGTTCGACGGCTCGAGTAATCATCTCGCCCACCACCGCACCCATGCTGCCGCCGATGAATGCGTACTCCATTACGCTGGCCACTACCGGCCGTCCCAGCAATTTCCCCTGCGCATTAATCACCGCGTCTTTCAGCCCAGTATCGTGCTGCGCCTGCCGTAGCCGTGAGGAGTACGGCTTCAAATCCACAAACTTCAGGGGATCGGTGGACGAAAGGTTGCCGTCCAGCGTCTCATACTGATTTTCATCCAGCAATAATGCCAGCCTGGTCCGTGCGTCGATGCGAAAATGCTTTTCGCACTTCGGACAAACATTCAGATTCTCTTCCAGATCCTTTTTCCAGATGATCTGCCGGCAGCCTTCACACTTCACCCACAGGCCTTCGGTGCGGACGGTCTTCTTGCCCGATGTGTCGAGCTCTCCGGATTCTCGCTTAAACCAAGCCATAGGAAATTGTTGATTTCGTGATTGTTGATTGCTGATTGAAACCGTGGGCTCTGCGTTCTCAATCAACAATCAATAATCAGCAATTTTCAATACTCAATCCCTCTCTGCGCCATCACGCCCTTTTCGTAGGCGTGCTTTACCTGGCGCATCTCTGTTACCGTGTCGGCGGCCTCGACAATTGTGGGGTGTGCGTTCCTTCCCGTCAAGATGACATGCACCATTTCCGGCTTGGACTTCAACACTTCTACTACCTTGGCCGCGTCGAGCATACCGTAACTTATGGCGTAATTGATCTCATCCAGGATCACCAGATCCCACTGGCCGGATTGAATTGCCTCCTGCCCCTCGGCCCAGGCATCCTCGACCATCTTCACATCTTCCGGGTCGGGCTTCTCGGCGCCTACCTTCACAAAGCCGCGGCCCATCTGCTTCATCACGAACTTATCCCCGAAAGCCTGCACCGCATCCAGTTCCCCGTAGTGCCAGGAGCCCTTCAGGAATTGCAGCATCAGCACCCGCATTCCCTGACCCACCGCGCGCAAGGCTGTTCCCATGGCCGCCGTGGTTTTGCCCTTGCCCGGACCTGTATTGACGATGATAAGACCGCGGCGTACATCCGTCATGGCTGGAACTTCGATTCTACTAGAAGTGGTAGCCCGGCTGCGGAGTCACACTCTATTCAATGGAACCAACATTTTCAGCACCCAGTTGATTTTCCACAGAACTCCCGCATCCAATGGCGCGTATCCCGATGTAAGTCGATCTCTGTCCCTTAGCAGACTGCGGAGGTCTTTGTCGTGATCAACACTCGTGCAGTGTTATTGTTTTGCCTGATTACGGTACCTGCATTTTCCGCTCAGCACGTAGCCGTTCATCCCAGACCTGGATTCGATTCTCCCGACCAGGAAATCATTCGCCAGATCGTCGATATGGAGCGGCAGTCCAAGGAAGCCAGCCTCCGCCGCGACTCCGAATTTTCCCTGCGAATCCTCGCCGATGACTACGTCGCAATTACGCCTCTGGGTCAGGTTACGACCAAACAGGAAACGATTTCCGCTCGCCGCAGCGGCCAGCTCCGCTATGAGGCAATGAATATTACGGACATGGTTGTGCGGGTGTATGGGGATACAGCCGTGGTTACCGCCCGCGCCGACGTGAAGGGCCACCAACTCGGTGAAGATTTCAGCGGCCCTTATCGCTACACGCGAGTGTGGGTTCGTCGCAACGGTCAGTGGCAGATCGTGAGTTATCAGGCTACCGTCACGCAGTGAGGACTACCGTATGTTTGCCGCGACTTCCCGCGGGCAAAGGACGTGTCGCGATGGGCTTGCTGCAACCGATCAGCTCAGATCTCGTGTCGACTGATTCGCTGTCCCTGTCGCCTTGGACAAAGGTGCATCATCTTCTCCGCTCAACAATGGCAGTGCAATCCGCAGAGCGTCCACCTGTCGCCTCACCTTGGATAATTCCTGTTCTTTCGCTCTTAACAGTTCCATGACATCTTTCATTCATCTGCTCCCAGACTAGCTCTCGGATTGACTTACTGTCGGATTGATCGTAGCGGTGTTTCTCAAACTGTAGGATTTGACGAGCCTTGGAGCAAATCACGAAGGTGCACGCCGCGTTGCTTTAATGGCCGGAATGATAAGGATGCCCTTTCAAAATCGTAAAAGCCCGATAGACCTGCTCCAGCAAAACCACTCGAGCCAGTTCGTGCGCCAGAGTTATCTTTCCCAGTGAAAGCGTATGCTGCGCCATGGCGCGCGCCGCCTCGCTGAATCCATCGGCCGGACCCACTGCGAATACCAGGGGCAGAGGATTACGATCCTGATAGTCGCCGAGAAAACGAGCAAATTCCTCTGATGAAAACTGCTTCCCACGCGATTCCATCAGCACCAGCGTTGACTTTCCGGAGTTCCGTTTGCCAGCATTGGCCGGCAACAGTCCACATAATTGCAACAGCGCGGCTTCATCGCGTAAAGCTACACCTTCCACGGGAACATAACGCGAAATTCGTTTCAGATATTCATCTGTCAGCGCTTGGATCGCCGGTTCTTTTGTCTTGCCCACCCACGCAATCTTGATTTTCACGGCAGCTCAATGATTTCACTTGCTTCCAGATGCCAGCACTACCGACGCACCGAAGTTGATGTTCTCTCCCTGGACGTAGCATCCGATCTCCCGCAGAACTTCCTCATCGATCTGTTTTCGCATGTTGTCGGGGACTCGATCGAGCATCGGGCGAAACGGCACAGCTACTGCCTGCGCCTGCTCCCAAACCTCTTGCGGTGTTCCCGGCCATGTCCAGGGCAAAGTCTTTGTTTCTTCTTCTACGCCCCGAAAACCTGCATTGCGCAGCAGTGCCGAAAGACTGCCCGGCTGTGAAAAGCGGAATGGATCCGGGCCCCCCGGCGGCAAAAGCGGACCACCCACGTGACGGTGCACCACTCCCATCATGCTCTGCCAGTAAGGTTGGTCGAACGGTCCCCAAGCCAGAAAGCACGCGCGCGCCTCGGAAATCAAAACCCGATGCAATTCACGCAAAGCCCGAACCGCATCCGCAAAAAACATAACTCCGAAGCGGCAAGTGGCTACATCGAAAACATTGTCATCAAAAGGAAGGGTCTGGGCATCAGCCTGCTGGGTAGAGAAATTTTCGAGACCGCGCTCTAGCGCCCGCCCTTTCGCAATATCCAAAAGATCGGCGCTCAAGTCCAGAGCAGTGACTCGCCCTTGTGGTCCCACCCGCATGGCTAAGCTGATGGCAGGCTCCCCTGTGCCGCTGGCCAGGTCCAGAACTCGCATGCCGGGCTTCGGCTGAGCATATTCCACCAGTGCCTCGGTTACTGCTTTGCCCATCACGGCGGACTTCGCTTTCCATTTATCGGAGGCGATCAGCCGGTATTGGCTTCCCCAGCCAGATTCAGCTTTGGAGGGCGCGGGATTGGAAGAAGTATTCATACCTCGCGGAACACGATGACAACGATTTCATGCAGCAGCTTTTAACTTAGGCCTTTTTTCGTCGGGGAGCGGCAGGCGCCGCACGATGCTGCGTCCTCTTGATCTTCGAAACCGTCTTCGACCTGGGCTTCGGCTTTAACTCCGACGGCTCCAGCCGCTTCGCGGTTTTCCACAGCCGCTCGAGATCGTAGAACTTGCGCGCCTTCTCGGAAAAAATGTGGACGATGAAGTCTACATAGTCCACCAATATCCACTCCGCCTGCTTATATCCTTCCACATGTGCCGGCTGGAGCCCTGTGGCTTTCAGGCGCAACTCCACTTCATCCGCGATTGCCTGCACCTGCCGCGGATTGGTCCCGCTGCAGAGCACGAAGTAGTCGGTAAAGGCGGACCCCTTCTCCATTTCCAGTATGGAGAGTTCTTCCGCTTTCTTGTCTAGGCAGGCCTGGATGGCCGCCGCTACCTGGTTCTTCAACTCATTTTTTTTCATGCAGAGTAGTTCGTGGTCCTGATCATTGTAAATGGGAAGCTTACGAAGCGTTGCCTCATGGCTGTGGAAAGTGCGCTTTGTAGAGTCCCATTTTCTTGATGTAGTCCGCAACTGCCGGCTCTACGAAGCGTCCCAGCGGTTTTCCCGAGCCCGCAGCCTGGCGAATAGCAGTTGAGGAAAGAGGTTGATAAACCTGATCAAGAAGATGGACGGCCACTCCGTTCAGCATCAAGTCGCCATGGGCCGCTTGCTTTTGAAACGGCCGCGTTGCTTCCGCCCGCGGGCGAAGGCTACTGGGCAAAGCATTGGCCACATCCGCCAATGAATATCCAGGACGGCTGGCGACCACGAACTCACATTCACGGAACAGAGCCTCGGACTCGTGCCACTTGGCGATATCGAGAAAAGCATCGATGCCGATCAACAGGAACAGCCGATCCACTTTCTTGAATTCTTTTTTCAGTCGCCTGACGGTGTCGATTGTGTAGTTCGGCTTCGCTGCCCGGTCGTTATCCTTCTTGCTAGTCTTTTCCTTGTTGCGCTTTTCGCCGAAATCAACCTCGGCTGGCGCTTCGAGCAGCGAGGGGACGAAGTCTTTCTCTTGCGCGGTAGCGAGTGCCGTCATGGCATAGCGGTGCGCGAAAGCCGATAACGGCTGGCTCTGCTTGTGCGGTGGAATACTGGCGGGCACGAACAAGACCCGGCCCAGTTTGTAACGCTCACTCGCCGCTCGCGCCAGTGCCAGGTGCCCACGATGGATGGGATCGAAAGTGCCGCCAAATAGTCCAATGTTCATGCGCGGCTAGTGTCATCGTTTCCGGTCTCGCTTGGCAAGCGCAACTTTCTCCTCAGCCAGGTTGGCCGTAAGTCCGAACTTCCATTGGCCGATCGTCCACCGGTTGGAATGACCAGATACCTGTTTAGGAAACAGGTTCGCGAAAATTTAGAATGAACTCCTGTAATCTCGCGCATCTAAGAAACCAACACTAGCATTGCGACACTATGCGGGTATCCCTCCCCCTACTCAGCATTCAGCCTGCCCGTGCGCCAATTTTGCGCTATGGCGTCGCCGTTCTCAGTACCACTCTGGCGCTGATTCCGGCATTGCTTCTTCCCAATATTACGGAAAGCCGCTTGGCTGTGTTCGCCGTCGCCGTGATGGTAAGCGCGTGGTATGGCGGCTGGAAGCCCGGTCTGGTTGCCACCTCGTTTGCGCTGACCGTGAGCGCTTACTTCTCCTTTTCTTCCGAACAGACGCCGGCGCAATTCCGTTCGACCATGATCAGGCTGTCACTATTCGTTGTGCTGGCGGCTCTTATCTGTTGGCTGAATGCTGCGTTGCGAGCGGCACAGGAAAGTTTACGACGTTCCGAGATGAATTTCCGTTCGCTAGTCACCAATGCTCCTTATGGCATCTGCCGTTGCGATTCAGCGGGCCAACTCCTCGATGCCAACCCTGCCCTTCTCACCATGTTGGGATATTCGTCAACTTCGGAACTCGTCGGCAAACATCTGGGCGGACTTTACTCCGATACGCATCGCTGGTTCGAGTTGGCGGATTATCTGCGATCCGCAGCTCCCTTCAATGGTTTGATCGCGGAGTGGAAGCGAAAGGACGGCGTCACCATCCTGGTTCGAGTCTCCGGACGCGCGGTTTGCAATGACGAAAGGAAAACAGCATTCGAGTTATTCGCCGAAGATGTTACCGAGCGGCGAGCCCTTGAACAGCAACTCCAGCAGTCGCAGAAAATGGAGGCTATCGGCAGGCTTGCCGGCGGCATCGCCCACGACTTCAACAATCTGTTGATGGTGATCTCCGGATACTCGGAATTTTTGCTTGATCGTTTGGGCCCGGACCCGGCGCTGCGCGGTCCCGCGCAGGAAATTGCAGGCGCCTCGCAACGCGCTTCTTCTCTCACTCGTCAGTTGCTCGCATTCAGCCGCAAGCAGATGCTGGCGCCGAAAATTCTTGATCTGAATGGCGTTGTCACCGAGAACCTCAAGATGCTCACGCGCGTCATTGGCGAGGATATCGACCTCGTTATGGTCCCGGCCCCTTCGCTCGGGGCCGTGCGAGCCGACGCCGGCCAGATCGACCAGGTCATCATGAATCTTGCCGTGAATGCGCGCGATGCTATGCCTTCGGGCGGCAAGCTCACCATCGAAACCTCAAACGTATCTCTCGACGAAGAGTACGCCCGCTTTCACGCTCCGCTGCGGCCCGGGAGACTACGTGATGCTGGCCATTAGTGATACCGGTCTCGGAATGGATTCCGAAACTCAATCCCACATCTTCGAACCTTTTTTCACCACCAAAGGCCCAAAGGGAACAGGGCTGGGGCTCTCCACTGTTTACGGAATCGTGAAACAGAGCGGCGGCTACATCTGGGTCAACAGCGAGCCCGGAAAGGGAACGAGCTTTAAGATTTATTTGCCACGCATCGCCGAAAGGGCGGAGCCTGCACAGGTCGTCGCCGCTAATGATTCGGCGATCATTGAACCCGGTACGGAAACCATCCTTCTGGCCGAGGACGAAGCCAACCTGCGCTATCTTGCCCGCCAGTTTCTTGAAAAACAGGGCTACAAGGTGATCGAAGCGGCGGACGGAGCGGTCGCGATGCAAATTGCGGTCGCGCACGAGGGCGTGATTCATTTGCTTTTAACCGATGTCATCATGCCGGGCATGAACGGTCGCGAACTGGCGCAACGGATTTCGGAAATCCGTCCCCAGACGAAAGTGCTTTACATGTCTGGCTACACTGAAAATGTGATCGGCCACAACGGCACGCTGGACGCGGGTGTGCGCCTGCTGCAGAAACCATTTACCCTGCGCGATCTGAAAAGCAAAGTTCGCGAAGTGCTGGATTCCACTCCATTCCCGCAAGCTGCGGAACAGCCGGCTCGAAGCGCCTATGCGGCCGCGGCGCGAGGACCGGAACTTCCGCTTTCACGCGCGCCCCGTTTTCAACTTCACTTGCCCCTAAAATATCGCCGGCTGGATGAAGATAAATGGCACAACGGCGAAACCAGAGATATCAGCCGCTCCGGCCTGCTCTTTCGGGCCGAAGACGCGTTGCAGCCGAATATCCAATTGGAAATCAATCTGGTATTGCCCTCCGAAATTGCCGGGCTTTCACCGACCGAAGTGATCTGTCGCGGAGAAATCGTGCGCACGATCGAACCCTTGGGAGAGGAAATGTCGCCCGCACTGGCGGCTAAGATTCTTCAATACCATTTCCAGCATGGATCGCAGCTGCCGCGGGCGTAAAGGTCGTTATGCGCTACGGCTGTCGCTCGGTTCAGCCTCAGCCAGTTGCGATGCCTGCTGGCGCAGTGCGTCGACTTCTTTGGCGATGGCGTATTTCAATTCCTCAATGCCTTTGCCGGTCACCGCTGAAATCTCATAAAGCTTCAATTTGTGTTTCTTGCAATACCGTTTCAGCGCTGCAAGTTTTTCCTTGTTCACAACATCAATCTTGGATGCAACCATGATCATGGGCTTGTCTTCCAGATGCGCCCCAAAGCTGGCCAGTTCTCCCAGGATTACTTCCACATCTTTGACCACGTCCGGACGTCCACTCGCGTCCGACACATCCACCAGATGAACCAGCAATCGCGTGCGTTCGATGTGGCGCAGGAACTGGATGCCGAGTCCCGAGCCTTCGTGTGCGCCTTCGATCAAGCCCGGAATGTCTGCAACGACAAAGCTGATTTCATTATTCAAATCACCCACCGCAACTACGCCAAGTTGAGGCTCAAGCGTCGTAAAAGGATAATCCGCAATCTTCGGTCGGGCGGCCGAGATGCGCGAGATCAGAGTCGATTTGCCGACGTTCGGATAACCAACCAGCCCAACATCCGCGAGCAGCTTCAGTTCCAGTCGGTAATTGTGTTCTTCCCCAGGCCGTCCCGGCTCGTGCTCGCGCGGCGCCTGATGCACCGAGGTTGCAAAACGTGCATTGCCGCGTCCACCGCGCCCGCCGCGGGCAATCACCATGCGCTGATCGGGAGCGGAAAAATCAAATACTTTCTCTCCGGTTTCCTCGTCGTACACAATGGTTCCGACCGGAACTTTGAGAAGAATGTCTTCGCCTTCACGGCCGCTCTTGTTGGAGCCTTCGCCGTGGCGTCCGCGCTCAGCTTTATATTCGGGATTAAAGCGGAAGTGGACCAGCGTGTTATGGCGCTCGCTGGATTCCATGATTACATCGCCGCCATTGCCGCCATCGCCGCCTGAAGGTCCACCGCGCGGAACATATTTCTCGCGACGGAAGGCCATACAGCCATTGCCGCCGTCTCCCGCCTTCACGCGAATTTTTGCCTCATCAATAAACACGGCTGGTTGCCATCAAAAAGAGTTCGCCAAAACAAAAAGCCCCGTCCCGAAGGCGAGGCTCAAACCGCGTCGCACGTCCGCTAAAGCACAACGCCGATTCAACTGGTGGGCGCCGAGCTACTCCAGCACTTCCATCGGCTCGACCATCACGAACTTGCCCATCGAACCCTTGTTCAGGAACTTGATGCGGCCGGTAATCTTGGCGAAGAGAGTATCGTCTTTGCCCCGACCCACGTTGAGCCCTGGTTTCACGCGGGTGCCACGCTGCCGCACAATGATCGTTCCACCCGGCACAATCTGCCCGCCGAATGCTTTAAATCCTAGCCGCTGCGCGTTGGAGTCGCGGCCGTTTCGTGATGTTCCCTGTCCTTTTTTATGTGCCATGGATCAACTCTCAACTCTCAGTCTTCGATTTTCAACTGCTCTTACTTCTTTTTCTTGGCCGAGGATTTCTTCGCCGCTTTTTTGGGAGCAGACTTTTTCTTTGCGTGCCCCTTGGTCGCATGGCTCTTGATGCTTTTCACTTCCGCATCAGAATCGTGCTCATCGACTGCCGCGGCCTTCTTTACCTTCGGCTGCTTCTTCGCTACTTCCGGAGCCTTGAAGCTCTGTCCATCAAATGCAATCTCAGTGATGCGAACCGCGGTATAGGACTGACGATGCCCGCGCAGCTTTTTATACTGCTTCTTCCGCTTGTAATGAAAGACCAGAATCTTAGCGCCCCGGCCCTCTTCTACCACTTCGCCGACAACTCGCGCTTCCGATTCCGGTTTGCCAATTTGACCATCGCCGGCCGAGACTGCCAAAACGTCAGGAAAATTCACCTGGCCGTCGGTTCCCGTAGCCAGCTTTTCCACTCGAATCACATCCCCGGGCGCCACCCGGTATTGCTTTCCACCGGCGCGGATGACCGCGTACATACGTCTGCCTCCATCAAGATGTCGTGAAAGACCGTTCCTCAGGCGCAACTCACGCGCACACGCGTGCAACCATGGCGCCCACTGAAACGTTCTATGCTTGCTGTGTTTCCGCCCCGGCGCTTCAGCAGCCAAGACAGGCGTCCCCAGAACGGGTCGGCATGTACAGGCAAACTCAGCTATTTTAGCGTGCGCTGTGGAAATCGGTCAATGCAAGCTTTGCAGATTGCCGATCGCGTGCGAGAATTCCTCGACTTTCGAATCAAGACCGCCGCATAGAAAATCAACGAGGAACACAACATGAAGCGTTTTTGCACTGTGCTACTGTCGCTGTTCATCATCACGCTACCCAGCATCGCGGCCTCCCCCAAGGCCTCTGCGAAAAAAACTCCAACCGCCTCAGCTCCCGATAAAGCCTATATGCAGAAAATCTGGGACGGCTGGTCTACCCTCAATCCTGACAATCTTTCGAAGTTCTACGCCAGCGGCCCCCATACCTTCTTCGATATTGCTCCCCTCAAGTACGACAGTTGGGACGAATACGAAAAAGGCGTGAAAGGCGTTCTAGCCGGTTATAAAAGCGCGAAGTTCACAGTGAACGACGATGCCGCAATTCATCCTCACGGCGACTTAGTCTGGGGCAGCGCGACAGTAAAAGAAGAGATGACCACAAATGCCGGCAAGGTTGAGATGGGCAATTTCCGCTGGACCGTGGTGTGGGAGAATCAGGACGGCAAGTGGCTGATTGTCCATGAACACGTGTCCGCGCCTTTGCAGTAGCTTAGGCACGGCTCCGCAGCGGAGCGTAACATTTGACATGCGCAAAATACAGCCAAACCCGGAGCAGTATTTTTTCCCAGCAGACGCCAATATCGTTCTTCGAGACCAGCCAGACGAAGAAGAAGATGACGAAGACGACGGCGCTGACGAAGAGGACGATGACGAAGGCAATGACGGCGGCTACTCCGAATGACTTAGCCCGACGGTGGGGCTATGTGGCACGCATGAGCCATTCACAATCGCCGCTCAAAAGTCTAATTTCGACTTGAGCAGCACTCGGGGGAGGGCTGTTCAACGAAAGCGTCCTATGACTTGAGAAAGTCTGGGGCGCTTTCGTTCGTTTGGGCGTCTCTCCGGAACGCGCCCTCGCCTTTGGGTTTAAAATAAGAGACGTCGAAGGAAATGGCATGGCTGTGATTCAAGACACCATTACCGTCTCGCCCGGTTCCCGTTTTAAGGCCGCCATGATGCTGGCGGTGGTAGCGGATGCACTGCAAATCATTATCTTTCCGTTCTTCGTTGAGGGCGCGGCCTCGCCCGCCGATGACATCATCGACTTCGGAGTGGGAGCTTTAATGGTGCATCTCCTGGGCTGGCACTGGGAATTTCTGCCTTCATTCCTGGGCAAACTCATGCCAGGAGTGGATTTGGTTCCACTTTGGACGTTGGCGGTTGCAAATGTCTACCGCAAATCTAGACGGATTGCGGTCTATGCAGAAGAGCACCAGCAGCAGCATCCAGCGCTAAAAGATTCCCAGAATTCCTAGCGCGGGGCGTTTCCCGACGCAGCCTTGTTATTCTCCCTGCTTGCGCCGCCCCAAGGCAGTGCTTCGACATCGGTGTTCGAAGAGACTGCTTCTCCGATCGGCAGTTCAATGGTCACGGCGGCGCCGCGCGGTTGCAAGTTTTCCAGTCTGATCTCGCCGCCGTGTTCCTTCACAATCCCGTGGCAGATGCTAAGCCCCAGTCCTGTACCTCTTCCCACTGGTTTCGTCGTGTAGAAGGGATCGAAAGCACGATTCAGATCGGAAAAACCAGGGCCAGTGTCCGCAACGACGATTACGGCGCGACCTCCACGCTGGAAAATACGAACGCTGATCCGCTTTGGTGTCATCCCGTCTTCTACTGCATCGATCGCGTTGTTGATCAGATTGAGCAACACCTGCTTGCATTGATCTTCATCCGTCACCACGGGTGGGAAATTCGGTTCAATGTCCACTATGATTTCTACATCCCGGGTTCGAACGTGGTATTCGCGCAGTGCCAGCACATCCTGAACAATTGGCCGCAAGTCTATGGACTGGCGATCCGACGCGCTCTGCCGCGAGAAACGCAAAAGGTTCTCCACGATCTTCTTCATCCGCCGGCCCTCGGCCACCAGCTTATCTAAGCGGCTGCGGACTGGCGCGGATGTTATGTCGTCTCCCAGCAACTCGCCGTATCCCATCACTGCCGTGAGCGGATTGTTCAGCTCATGGGCTACACCCGCGACTAGTTGCCCAAGCGCCGCCAGCTTCTCCGAGCGTACCAGTTGGCGTTGCAGCGACTTCAGTTCGACAGCGACTGCCAAGTCGGCGGCCAGCAACTCGATGCGAGACAATTGGTATGCGTTGACCTCTTTCGGATCGCACGGGTCATCAAGCGCGATACATCCCAGGTAACCGCCATGCACCGACCGAAGGGGTATAAGCAATTCGTCGCCGCTGTTCCAGTGAGGATTTGGCTCATAGTTCAGCTGGCTCTTTACCGGTCCATATTTCGCCGCAAGATCTGCCGAAAGCAAGAATGAGTTTTCACCAATCCGCCGGCCCCGGCTGCAGAAATCTTTAATGTCTTCGGTCTTCCAGTGTCTTGCTTTGTTTTCCAATTCCGTCAAAGCTTTAGAAGAGAGCCCGCTCGCCCCGGCCAATCGTAAACTGTGCCCGGCATTGTCCAAATGAATAGCCGCCACTTGAAAGTTGCTGACTTCGGTGATCGCCAGCGCAATTTCACTACACAGCAGATCCACATCGGCTCCGCTCAGTAGTTGCGAAGTGATTGCGGAGAAGCGTTCCAACTGTCGATTGAGCGCCCGTTCCTTCCGCTGCATCGCTTCGATCGATTCCGACTTGTCCTCGACCATAGCCAGGATCATTCCAAAGGCAACGAACATCTTGGGGACGTTCCAAAGCTCTGGCGGTACATTCACTCCCGGGGCGAAGCGGTCAATCAACATTCCGACGGGAAAGACCGCACCCCAGGACAGGAAGCCAACCACCACGGTCAGTGTGCCCGGGGAAACTCGCCAGTAATTCCGGCAGACAAAAACGCCGGGTAACGCAAATCCAAGGCCCAGTAATACGGTGAGACCTTCGTCAAAGGAACCCCGCCAGGCAGCCCGCGTTGCCCAGAGAAAAGCAACTCCGGTGAATGCTGCTGTCGCAACGAGATACAGCGAAGGCTTCTTATGAATCCGAAAGAAGAAAACAGCCCCACTGCCGAAACATGCGACCAGGCACACTACAAAAGGCCAGCGCGCATGTAGGTCATAGCAATCGAGCACACCATAACTAACCGCCGGTATTCCAGTTAGCAGGAGCAGCAGATTTCTTCGGGCTCGATCTTCTACTACTGAGGAAACAGAAACTACAAAGATTACCGCGGAGGCTAACAAGGAGGCTAAGTCCACCGCCAGAAGCAACGGGTTGACGTATCCCGTAGGCGGTTCGATCATCTGGGCGACGAAATGAATGAAGATCAGGAACCAGGCAACCAGCCAAAGTTGCAGGCGCGCGGAGCGTCCGTGCCGTTTAAGTCCGGCAAAGATGCCGACCAGCACAGCCACGGTCACAACGGTTGGCATCTTCTCAAGAATCGTCATCACAATACTGATCGCCGCCCAGCCTATCTTAATGCCGAGCGCCAACCAAGGTGACGTTAGTAACCACGAATCGCTTCTATTTACTTTCCCCCTGGCAATTGAACCGCGCCATTCATTGCACCGTTATGGTAACCATTGTGGAAAGCTGGCTGGAGGCCGAGTTGCCGTTGATGGTGACGGCATAATTAGAACCCGCCAAGGCATTGTTCTGGGTTCCACTACTTTTCCCGCCGCAACTCACGGTCGAGATTCCCACGCTGGCCAGAATCAATACAGAGAGCAACTGAACTCCACGCTTATTTCGCTTCCTGCCAAAGAATGGGAATCCGAGCATCCCCAACGGAAACAGCCAGGTGGCATAAAGGGAAACGAACCTTCCCGGTCCGGAATTTATTATCGCCACAGAGGTAGCAGAAACGGTAACTACGGAAGTGGCGGTGCCGGATCCGGGGGTGATCGATGCCGGAGAGAAAGAGCAATTCAGGCTGCTCGGAACATTGGTGCAAGAGAGCGAGATTGGATTATTGAAAGATCCTGACTGCGTCTGCGCCGTGAGCGTAAAACTTCCTGATTGTCCCGGCGCAATAACAAGCGAAGATGGCGAGGCGCTGAAGGATAGGTTGGATGACGGTCCTGCCGACCCAGCGCAAGTGGAGTTGAACGAAATGGCCCCGGTAATTTGATTTGCCAGGCCAGGTTTCCCGACGGCTTGCACAAATAGCTTATACTTCCCAGCAGGAATCGAGAAACTGCACAGATTCACAGAATGAGTTCCCTCGGCCAGGTCCGGCAGAGGCATTAAGTTCTGGCCATCGGTGCTGACGTAAATCGTGTAGTGATCAACCGTGTTTTCGTTCCCGTTGACCGCCCACTGCAAGCCATTTCCATTGACTGAAGCCGTAACCGACAGACAATTGTCGATGCCCGATTCCAGCTCCGTTGCTTCTTCATAATCGTTCCAGGTTACGAGTTGCAGATCGCTTAACTGTTTTCCCGCGTTATACAGCGAATTAATCTCCGAAAATGTTTGCAGCCAGGTCTGCCCGCATTGCTGCCCCATGATGCGACCAGAACCCCACGATGCCAGACTGTCATTAAATCCCTTGTACGCCGCGCCCACGGTCAGTTCGCTGGGGAATGACATGCCGGCCTGGTAGAAGTCCGAGAGATAGCTCATGCCGTAGTTTCCGACCGTCGGCATGACCCAGGAAAAGCTGCCATCGCTCATGGAGTGGCTGAATCCATCGTTATCCTGAAACAAAAATATCGGAGGCGTACTCAGTGCACCACTCACTGCATTCCAGTTGATCGAATAGGCATAATCGATATTGAAATTTGTAACTACTGGCTGACCATATCGCGTCATGTACGCGGGCGAAGAAAAATAAGTGTGCTCCAGATATTGCAGCAGATTGATCAACACTTGCTGAGAAGAGCATCCCCAGCAGGTGTTCGGTCCCATAGCTCCGGCGTCGATCATGATCGCGAATGTGAAGCCGGGATGATTCTCGGCTTCCGCCATCACTAACTTGGTCGCCTGATCGATTGAGTTGTTGGGGCCGTACCAGTCGATGATCACACCATCGAGACCGCGGCTGACCATGTCGTTAATTTGATTCTTGATCTGGCCAGGATCAGTCGAGCTGTAACCGACATTCATGTGATCGGATCCGCCGAACCACAGGAGCAGGTGAGCATAGACTTTGGTTGTTGCGCCCGAATAAAGCAGAGAGTGAATGTCGACCTTGCTTATATTTCCCGCGCCTCGATTGCCGTTGGACTGACTGCCAAAGCTGTTGCTCGCGCTGGTATTGTTCGAGGTCTGAGCCGCCAGAGTCGTTGTTGGCACTACGTAAGAACTCGCCGAACATACGATCGGCACAATGAAAAGCAGGACTGCAAAAGACAAATCGCTTCGACGCATCGGTCCTCAGGAGCGGAGTAGTGCCGAGGATCTTGCACGTGCTTTGGTCGGAAAAAGAAAGGCGCGCCCGCCTATAAATTTTCTCTTGCCGGCCTGGTCTGTCTTGGAATGCGGCCAGCTTGAGGCAGAATGCAAAACGGGCCAAGATACCGCGGGTTCAGGAACCTACGAATACCGAACAGGAATTATCCGAATCAGATTAGTCACTACCGGCATGGGCCACGCTGGCTTTGGGCGAAGGGCTTTGCTCCAGGCTGGCGCCCAGCCCGACAACAATCGTTTCCACGACTTGCAGATCCTCTTTGCTGAATGCGTCCTGATCCGCGCGATAAAGCGCCAAGACCGCGGCTACGCCGGAGTTTCCCTCAATCGGCACTGCCAAAGCGGAACGCAACGCGAGCCCTGGCGCCGCATCATTCAGATATCCCGGTTCTACCAAAGGATTGCCGTTCAAAATCGGCTTGTGATTCTGTGCTACCCAGCCCGACAAACCCTTTCCCAGGGGAATCCTTAAGGAAGAAAGCAGACGGAAGTTTTCGCCATTCGCAAACTCTGCGACCAGCACGTCGTTCTTACGAAGATAAACTGCGATGGACTCGTGCGGGATGAGACGCTTCAGCCGAGCCGAGAGCAGCGAAAGAGTGTCATCAAGGCTGAGTGCCCCGTTGCTCCCCCGTCTAAGATCAGCAAGACTTTGTGCTTGCTGGCGGGCCGCAGCTAGGCGTTCCAATGAGCCTGTGGCCCGCGGTGCCGGTTTGTGATCTTCGGCCGAATCGGCGAACCCCGCATCAGGAGCCAGGCCACGTTCCACCTTAACGTCGGTGGAAAGTTTGGGCGGAGTCTGCGCAGGCTGCAGGCGCGCTAGTTTCTCCCACTCCACATACCGTCGCTTCAAGATATCGACCACTTTCGGATCGAAGGCTGAGCCGGCTTCAGACGCGACTTTTGCCATCGCCTCATCCAGCGGCAACGCTTTACGGTACTGGCGGTCGGAAGCAAGCGCGTCCAGGCAATCGACCGCGGATAAAATCCGTGCTCCGATCGGAATCTCTTTTTCAACCAGACCGTTGGGATATCCGCTTCCGTCCCATTTTTCGTGATGCGCGCGCACAATCGGTACCACGGGATAGGGGAAGTCCACTTGTTCGAGAATCTCCGCTCCCACGATCGGATGGATCTTCATCTTTTCGAATTCTTCCGGCGTGAGCTTGCCAGGTTTCGAGATGATATGTTCCGGTACCGCCAGCTTACCGATATCGTGAAGTACGGAAGCAGCTCGTAAAGCTTCAGTTTCTTCCTCGCTAAGATTCAGCTCCTTTGCCAGTTCCATCGCATAGATCCGCACCCGCTGCAGATGGTCGCCGGTGGTCTGGTCCTTGGCCTCGATGGCGAGCGCGAGAGCTTCAATGGTACGCAGGTGAAGATTCGAGACCTGCTCCGCATGTTTTTTCTCAGTCTCGAGCTTGCCGAGATACAAACGATAGGAGCGATACATCAAGTAAACGGGCGGTAATACCAGCAGCGACGATTGCCAGCCGATGTGGCGATTGAGGAAGCTGATAAGTCCCGCGACAGCGGCGCCCACCATGTAATAAGGAAACGACCAAAGATAGGAGTCAGTCCAGATCTTCGAGAATGGCTTGTCTTCTGTCAGTCCAATAATCGTGGAAGTGGCTAGAGTATTCACCGCGAAATGGGTAACCGCGGCCACGACCAGCGCGAGCGGACCCGGGCCGTGTAACACGTGAATGGAAACGAACTTGTAAGCTCCGTAAGCGGCCGCGCCTGAAACCGTCACCTGCGACAGATTGAACAAGAGCTGAATGAAGTGCAGACGTCTCGCCGGCCTCCAATAAAACTGGCCGAGCGTGCTGACCACGCAAATCAGTAACGTCTCGGGCAAGCTCAGTTCCAGAATGCCCAGCAAAGTAAATAGAAAATTTACGGAGAGTGTTCCGCTGGGCAGGCTTACCTTGAGCGGAGAGGCAAGCAGAGCGGCCGCCATGTAACAAATGAACTTGACCGAATCGTCGCTCGAATTCCAGTGCGCGGAGGCAAAAACAAACGAACCGAACGCA
Organism: uncultured Acidobacteriaceae bacterium; assembly: GCA_963817305.1. Classification (GTDB taxonomy): domain Bacteria; phylum Acidobacteriota; class Terriglobia; order Terriglobales; family Acidobacteriaceae; genus Sulfotelmatobacter. The sequence goes on from CAWFOD010000004.1 coordinate 1,447,697, forward strand.
GCCAGCGCCATTCCGGCGATAAACACACGAGCGCCATGTTGGCGAGCAGAAGGCATAAAGAGGTTCTCACAATTTTGCGCGGAACTCAGGCGCAGATCACCCTAAAACCAAGTTACTGAGTTACCTTCGTGCGACTGGGACAGGTTGTCCTAAGGGCAACCACTGAGACAACATGTCCCACATTCCAGAATTCGAGCACCGCTACGTGGTTGATTTATAAGGCCCAACGAGGCAGTTCTTTGGAGTCCGGAGTGCACTCTCAAGGGCAACGTAGCTCGCGTTACTATGCGAGGCCTGCACGTATTTGGGGGTTCAATGAAGAGATTTGCGCTAATAGTGCTGCTTCTCGCCGGGACACTGGCCTATGCCAACAACTCGAAGATAGCGCCTGAACTGCAAAACTATCCTCCGACGCAGCAAGCAAACATCATTGTTCAATATGCTCCCGGAACGCAGGTGAACTGCAGCGGGTTGCTCGGGCTTGTAGATTGTCTGCTAAACGACATCGTCAAACTCGGCGGTACTATTCTGGGAGACTTACCGTTGGTCAATGGTGTAGTTGCGCAGCTCGATGGCAACGGTATCGTGAGCCTTTCTAATCAATCGAACGTGGTCTACATCAGCCCGGATCGCGCGCTTACTCCTGCCCTCAGCAACGCGGCGCCGGCGATCAATGCGTTCTCAGCATGGCAGTCAGGCTATACGGGTGCTGGCATCGGAGTGGCCCTGGTCGACAGTGGAATCAGCAGCCACCCGGATCTGAATGGGGGCTCTCGCGGTGCTTCCCGCGTGGTATATAGCCAGAGTTTTCTTCCGTCGAACTCCGGCACGAACGATCAATATGGACACGGTACGCACATTGCCGGACTCATCGCAGGAGATGGAGCAAGTTCAACAGGACCCCAATACTCCCGCACATTTGAGGGCATAGCCCCCGGAGCCACGCTCTTGAATCTGCGGGTTCTTGACCAGAACGGCGAAGGGACAGACAGTTCGGTGATCGCGGCGATCGCTACTGCTATCTCGCTGAAACAGCGATTCAATATCCGGGTGATGAATCTTTCCCTCGGCCGCGAAGTATACGAAACCTACAAGCTCGATCCACTTTGCCAGGCAGTGGAGGCGGCGTGGAAGAGTGGAATCGTAGTAGTAGTCTCCGCGGGAAATAACGGACGCACGCAAGCCAGCGATGGCTACGGAACCATCACATCGCCAGGAAACGATCCCTATGTGATCACTGTGGGCGCGATGAAGCCGATGGGAACGCCGACTCGAACTGACGACCTGATCGCGAGTTACAGTTCGAAAGGGCCAACCGCAGGGGACGCCATCGTCAAGCCGGACGTCGTCGCTCCGGGAAATTTGCTGGTATCGCTGGAGGCGCCGAATTCCACCTTATATAACGAGTTTCCTACGGACCAGGTTCCGTACAGCTATTACGTCAACGGCGGAAGCAGCGCGTCATCTTCCAGCTACTTCACTTTAAGCGGAACCAGCATGGCAGCAGGCGTAGTCAGCGGAGCCGTAGCCGACTTGCTGCAAAAAACTCCGAACCTTACACCCGACCAGGTCAAGGCTCGGTTGATGAAAACCGCGTGGAAGTCATTGCCTTCCTATAGCAGCTATACCGATCCGGTTTCGGGAGTCACCTATACCGACCAATACGATATTTTCACAGTGGGCGCCGGGTTATGTCGATCTCGAGGCTGCGCTCGCTAACACCGACCTGGCCAAGGGAACGGCAATGTCTCCGACCGCCACCTTCAATGCCAGCAATAACAGTGTGTATTTGAAAGACAGTCCTTCTGCAGTTTGGAACACTTCGGCAACATGGTCCAATGCAGCAGTGTGGGGAACTTCACAATTCCTGGTAGGAAGCGGGGCGATCACCGCGAGTGAAACTGCCTCGCCCACAGTTTCGGGCAACAATGCCCTGTGGGGAGGAAATGCCCTGTGGGGTGGCAACGCTCTGTGGGGTGGCAATGCATTATGGGGCGGCAATGCATTGTGGGGTGGAAATGCTCTGTGGGGTGGAAACGCGCTCTGGGGCGGCAGCGTGCCGACAGGAGAAAACTAAACGGCGAATGTAGCGAGAAAGCAAACCCGCTTTTGGTTTGCCTTCAAGAAGCCTGATTGGCGTTTGCAATAAGACTATTTCGCCGCACCTTGTTAGCGGAGGGCTGTGACGAGCCGGCCTCAATCGGGTTCGCATCGGCGCACAGTGGCACTACCGAGCGGAGGGTGGTTCCTCGGTCGGTGGAATCAATTGTGAAGTCACCGCCCAGTTCCTTCACCCTTTCGCAGATCCCGGCCAGTCCGACGCCCGATCCCGCCCCTGTACGCTGGAAACGGTCCATAACCGCTTGCGGCACGCCCCGTCCAAAATCCTGGATTTCAAGAATGGCACGGTCGGGAAGCCGCTGAAACTTTACTTCCACATTGGGACTCGCGGAGTGCCGATGCGCATTGGTAAGTCCTTCCTGCAGCATACGAAATAGCGCGAGCTCGACGACTTCGGGCATGCGTGGCGTTTTCGAGAGTCCTACGGGCATGTCATCGGGATGAGAAAAATTCGTCTTGATTGCCATCGCGGTGCGCTTGGCGAAGCCATCGATGAACCAGTGAGCCGCCGCTTCGAAGCCAGCCTCATCGAGCAACGGCGGATGCAACAAATAGGACATGGTTCGAATGCTTGATACCGCGTGGTCAATGAGCTTCCGCGTCTCCTGCAGCATGGGAGATGACCGCCCGCCTTCACGGAGCAGCACCATGTCGACATTGATCTGAGCCGCGGCCAGCCACTGTCCTAATCCATCATGGAGTTCGCGCGCAATGCGTCGACGTTCCTCGTCCTGTACTCTCATCAGCCTTGCCGAAAGCTTCCGCAAAGCCAGGGTGCGCCTTTCTATCAAAGATTCCAGTTCATCGTGCGCGCGGCGCAATTCTTCCTCTACCTGTTCCCGCTCCTCAAGGTGATTGCGAATTTCATACTGCCGCAGCCGCGATCGAATCGCCGTGCGCACGCTGCTGATCAGCGTCGCCGGCCGCAGCGGCCGCTCAATCAAATTAATGTTCCCCATGGGAGTTCGGGAGCGAACCATCATTTCCGTGTAAGGCGTGGTGGCCCCGCCGCCGGTAAGAACGATGATTGGGAAATCTGACCAGGTAGGCTGGGCGCTGACGCTTCGGCCCAACAATTCGATGCTTTCCTCATCGAGCGACTCCTCGGCTACAATTGCAGCGCCTGCACCGCCAGGTACGCAGCGGGCAATCGCTGCCACATCCCCGACCACCCCAACCGGAATTCCCGAGCGCTCCAGCACTTCGCGCACCAGCATCGCGTCCTTGCCAAAGGGCGCAAGCACCAGTACCCGGTAATCGCCGTGGAGAGAAGTGGCCATCACTTTTCCTTAGGTCTCCTTGGTGCCACCAAGAAACGTCGGGGTGCCAGTAAGCACCCCCTGAAAGTCGTGCAGCGGCCGCCCAATCCGAATCCGATCCGGTCCCAGCTTCAGTTCCCGAATCGTGTGTTCATGGCTGCCGCTACGCCGCTTGATGGTCGAGATCGCCTGACAGACCTCGCCTTTATTTTCGAAATAACGGAGAAGCAAAATATTATCCGCGAGATAACTGACGTCGACCGCACTCTGCAGCGGCCAGCCAATCGTCCCGGCTTGCGCCAGCACCATCAGCGTGAGCACACCGCGGTTGCCCAGGTAGGCCAGAAGTTCGTGGAGATGAACCGCAAGGAATTTCTCGCCCGGCATGGATTGCAAATATCCGTTCAAACTATCCAGCACTAACATGCGGACATCTTCATTTTCCACATGCTGCTGAACTTTCGCGACCAGTTCTCCAGGGGACATCTCTGCCGGGTCGACTCGTTCGATGACGATTTTTCCGCTGGCCACGTGGGGACGAAGATCGATACCCAGACCGGCGGATCGCATCATCATTGTGCTTGGAGCTTCCTCGAAAGAGAACAGCGCGCAGGATTCACCGCGTCTCGCAGCGGTCACCGCCCACTGCACCGCCAGGCTCGTCTTGCCGCAGCCCGCCGGGCCAATCAAAAGCGTGCTGGTGCCCCGGTCCAGGCCGCCCCCGGTCAGCGCGTCGAGTTCCGTGATGCCGCTCGAAACCGGCTCTGGTGCCTGCACCGACCGCGAGTCTGCTGCGACAAGACGGGGGAAAACCACCACACCGCCGGTCACGATCGCATAATCATGAAACCCTTCGTGGTAAGGGGTCCCTCGTAGTTTCACAATCTCCATTTGCCGCCGGGTCTTTCCGTACTCGCGCGGCACTTTGTCCATGCTGACAACGCCGTGCACCACGCTGTGCAGTTGAAGATCGGGATCGCGCGAACTCCGGTCGTCGAGTAAGAGAACGGTGCATTCCTGACCGGCCATAAAATCTTTGAGCGACAATATCTGCCGCCGGTATCGCAAGGGATCTTTCGCCAACATCCGCAATTCGCTGAGGGCGTCTATCACCAGCCGATCTGGACGCACCCGTTGAATTTCTTTCACGATGCGCTGCATGCGATCATTGAGTTCCACTTCAGCAGGATGAAAAACCGTGTACTGCTGTTCGGGCAGCAAGTCGCCTTCATTGGGCAGCAATTCGACGATCTCGACATTCTCGATCGAGTGACCGTGAGACTGAGCGGCATGGCTCAAATCGGCTCGCGATTCCGAGAGTGTGATGTAAAGGGTGCGCTCCCCTTTGCGGACACCTTCGCGGGTAAATTGCATCGCTAACGTGGTCTTCCCCGCACCGGGGTCACCCTCGATAAGATAAAGGCGGCCGCGCGGGTAGCCCCCGTTGAGAATTTGGTCCAGACCGGCACACCCTGTGCTTACTCGCACATCGAAGTTCACATCGGGCTTTATGCTCTCGGTCTTCTCACGACTTGCAGGTCCCATTATTTCTCCGGAGATTTAAGGTTCCCGAGCGCAGAAATCCCAGCGCCAACTTGAGGCTTCGACAAAGTGACATTCGCGCACTTAAACCTTACGATTGTTTTAATTTATAATTTGACAGCATTAAGCCCTTAACATGCCGAAGCAAACAGATTGCTAGTATCGGGGGGATTGCTGATATCCCTAAGGAGCTTCCTGTAGCAAGCGTTATCGCCGCGAAGTTATTCGGAAATAACCACTTCCGGGACTGAAAGTAGGCAAAGTGTCGGTGCCGACCCTGAGTTCAATCCGAGTGATCCTGCCGCAACATCTCAGAACCCTTGCCCGTGTCGGGAATGAGGTGCAGGTCGAGGTCGCCGCTCCCGCTACACAGCGTTCCGTACTCGATGCGCTCGAACTGCGCTATCCCATGCTGCGCGGTACCATCCGCGACCAGGTCACCCAACAACGCCGGCCCTTTTTGCGCTTTTTTGCCTGCGAAGAGGATCTATCCCACGAGTCTCCCGATTCACCACTTCCACAATCCATCTCCGACGGCACCGAGCCATTTCTCATCATCGGAGCCATTGCCGGCGGCTAGGCCCGGACGCGGCGTTGGTTGATGCTATCGTTCCAGTCAGCTATAGTTTTTCTACATGTTCGGAGATTTCACCGCTACCGATCGTTGGACCAAGAAGCAGGTCCATTGCGTCTACCAGGCGCTGATCGTTGCTATTGCCACACGTCACGCCGACGCCGTCGACATAAAGTTCCTGGTAGATGGAAAACCTGTCTGGGTCGCGCTGCCTCATCCCGCGTGGGTTGAATACAAGAAACGTACGGGCAAAGCGATTACCGATTCTTTGGCTGTTGAAATTGCCGGTCACTATCTGCAATCCGCACTGCAAGCCGGAGAAGGTTTAGGCCGCGAGATGTATTCACTCACCGTGGCGGAAACCCTGGATCATCTGGAAGCCGCGGTCTCCGCAATGCAGTCGGCCGTCCCGGTCTGAGGGTTTTACCGGCTCCGATTCATTTGAATTCTCAATGGTGGGCGCTGCAGACGATTGACAGCGGTATGGTTTGCTTTATGGCGCCGCTGCTTACCGACAAAGTTGCTGAATAAGTGCCGGCCTTGACCCCGCTGAGCGCACTCAATTTAAGAACGGTCGCGCCCGATCCAGGCGCCGGCAAGATTGCGCGTGAGAAACTCGCCGAGATTCCGCTGGGCAATCCAATCACGGAAAAAAAGACCGCAGCATCGAAGCCCCCGCTGACTGTCACAGTAATTGTGGCGCTATTATTCGACCCGGCAGTCACCGCAACTGAATTCGCCGAAGCCGATGCGTGAAATGTGGGGGTTGCGGTTGCATCGCGCCAGTGGTTCACCAAAACCAGGCCGTCCACGGAGCCAAGTCCGGTGGACTCGTCATATCCTGCCGTCGCGATGAACCCGGCTTGCCCGGGAACGCCGTTGCTGCCGCTTGTGATGTCGTGAAAAATCGCTGCTCCGCCCGCGCGCTGTTTACCGGCTAAGGAATACAGCACAGGGTTGGCACTGCCTTGCCGAACCGCCGCATTTTGCACCACTAATGCCATCACTCCGGCGAATGAGGGCGCTGCCGCCGATGTGCCGCCCACCACATAGAGTCCGCCGTTCTGATAAATGAGATAGCCATCGCGCCCCGCGCTCGCGAGCGAGATGTCAGGCACGTCACGCTTGCCGTCGGCGAGAACCCCTGTACCGGTTTGCCAGGCAGGCTTGGCGTAGATCGTACTCATGCCTCCGCCGGTCGCCCACAACCCTCCGCCGCTGCTTTCGTTCCACGTTGCCTCCGGGATGTAACTCAGGGCAGACGACTGTACGCCCGGCACGTTCGAGGTCGACCAGTAAAGCGATGGTTGCGACGCATCGTTGAATTCCGTGCCACCCACGCAAACGCTGTAAGGCGAAGAGCACAGGCCGTTGACGGCTCGTCCGTGCGTGGCGCGTGAACTGGACGCCGCATCGCATCCCGCTGCGCCACTATCTCCCGACGATACAACGACCGTGATACCCTCGCTTGCCGCCTGCTGCCACAAACTATTGATGAAGCTGTTTCCCGAGGAACCGAGCGCGGCTTCACATATCCCGAAGCTCATACTCATCACCGGAGCAAGGTTGTGGTTCACGATGTATTGTGCGGAGAGATAACTCCCGTCACTGGAATTCGTGGATTTCGAGACAACAAATTTGATCGCAGCATTCTTTGCCACCGCGCCCGACCATTCCACATCCAGATCTGCTTCTGTCTCCTCGCCGGAGCTGAGAATTCCCGGATTACTCCCGTTGACAATGATCTGCGGATCATTCGCCGGCAGACCGAACGCCGTGCGGAACTGCCGCACGTCTGCAATATTGATGTTCGACCGTGCCACGATTGCCACCGCTTGGCCGCCGCCGCTGATCGATTGTTGATAGAGCGGGATCAGGTCGTAAATAGTGGCGAAATCGGCTGGAGCAAGGTAGTACGAACCACCGCTGGTGAACTCGGATGTTGGAATGCGGGCACCCGTGTGCATCGGTGCACTGCGAAAATCATGTAGCGAAACAATTCCTGCCACCACACCAGAGAAAGCCTTTGGGAATTTCCGGATCGCTGGCGTTGGCGTGATGAACCTCTGGGCCAATCTTGTAAGTATGAATCGAAGTATGAAAGGCCGCCTCCACCTGGGCCGCAGTCCCACTGAACACGATGGAACGGCGTCCTGCAGTAAGCTCTTCCACTTCCATGCCGTGAGCCTGTAACCATCTCGTTACCTGCGCAGCGTCGGTCTCGGAGACACCGAAAAGCTCTCCATATTGTTGCGGAGTGAGCCATTGATGGTAGTACGGAGATTCAGGATCGTGCTGCTCATCGATTAATTGGATAAGTGCATCTTCCTGCGCCGCATCCGGAAGCAGAGTGATCAGCATCCGGTCCATACGAAAGTCAGGCGAGACGGCGCCGGCGTCATATTGCGGGTTGGCCAAAGGATGACGGTTTCCGGACAAGGTTACGCGCTGCTCATCATCGACAAAGCCGGTAATCCGGTCTTTGGCTTCCGCAAAGGGTGGCTGTGTAAACAGTGGGGGCTCAGAGGGGATTTGGGCCACCGATGACCCCAGAAAAAGAAAAATTAAGAAAAATCTTAAGAACAGAGATGAAAATCGACGACGATATGCGGGCGTGACAAAGAAAACCAACATTCGGCCTCCGAGGCGCTTTGCGCGTCCAAACGGCTTATCGGCAAGAATGAGTGCGCACTGGAGGGATCAGTCTCTTGACTAACGTGCCGGAAGTAACCGCACCGCAATGCTTTGGACACCTTGCGTGTGGCCACGCTAACTCAGCGGCTCTTATCGCCGAAAATTTCTGCGGTGAAGGCTTGAATCGTCGCTCCCTTTTGCCAGGCGTCCGTCGGCAGGTGAGCTTTGCGGCACGTTTGCTCGAGGAAAGTGTTCCGGTCCCATTGATGTTCGACCGCGACCTGTGGCAGCAGCAGGCCGCGCCGGCCATGCTGACTGATGAGTAGTCCGTGTCGTCCGATTTCAATGGCATCGGCGTGGATTGACTCCAGCGGCGACAGAATGCTGAGTTCGATTTCGAGGTGCGAGGCTTCGTCCCTGGTCACGGGCGGAAAGCGGTTGTCTTCGAATGCTGCGGCGCGAGCGGTTTCCGCGACGGTTCGATAGAGAGGCGAGGTCGCGACCACATAGCCGACGCAGCCGCGCAATTCGCCGCGCAGATAGAGCGAAGCAAAGGTTCCTCGCAGTTCAGAGAGATGCGCAGTCGGAGAATCCAAAGAGATTGTCCGGCCCTCCAACTCGGAGATAATCGACTCGTGCGCCAATTGCAGTAGTTGTGCGCGTTCTTCTGAGGAAAATTCCTGTCCGGAAGCTTCCAATGAAGTAACCGCCGACTGCGAGTTAGGTAGTGGGGGCGACATCGGCATCGGTGGCCGGCTGCGGCTTGCGGCGGCGGCTAAGAACGAAGGCGCGGCGCCGGCGCTTGGAGACGCGACGGTCAATCTTCGACCAGAACGCCGCGAAATAATCGATTGCGGAAATCAGCGAAACGCAAACCACAAACCATATTGCCACGTAGGCAATCCAGTGCACCGGGAAAATAAAGTTTCCGTAAACCGGCCACTCTTTCCAGCGATGATCGAGAATCACTGCCACAACAGAGACGATCTGCACCACCATCTTGAACTTGCCCAGTTCACTGGCTTCGATGGTAAAACCACCGGAGGCCGCGATGGAGCGCAGGCCGCTCACCAGAAATTCGCGCCCGATGATGATGACCGCGATCCAGGCAGGAACAAGACTGGGATTGAACTGAACCAGCGTAACAAAGGCAGCGGCGATCAGAAGTTTGTCGGCCATGGGATCGAGAAGGATTCCCATGGTGGTGATCTGCCCGCGCTTGCGGGCGAGATAACCATCAATCCCGTCGGTCATGGAAGCCGCGATAAATACCGCCGAAGCGAGCAGCTCTTTAGCGCCGTGGGCGCTGCTGAAATGATTTGAAGACAGAATCCAGATCAGCAAGGGAATGCTGCAGATGCGAATGAGCGTGATGGAATTCGGCAGGTTCACTGCAGCTCGGGAGGTTTCCGGAGGGGCACCGGAACTCAATTTGATTATGCTCCACGGTGCGAGGGAACGCAATCGGGAGAATGTACTCCCGCGTCAGAATTTTCTGGCGTAGTTCTTGGGGAAATCGCCGGCAGATCTATTTTGACGTAGACGGAGTCATCGCTCCAGCTTTCGGCTGCTTGGCGATAATCTGATCCTTGATCTTGTCGTAGGTGGCCTGGGGAATGATTTTCCTGTGGACCAGATCAAGTTTCGTTCGATAGGGGCGGCCGGCGGTAATTTTCTGCGAGTAGGCGTCTCCGATCCCGGGCAGCGCCTTGAGTTGATCTGCGGTAGCAGTATTGATGTCGAGTTTGTCGGCGGCCGCCATCTGCGGCGCAGCGGCGGCGTTGGCGGCTGAAGAAACAAGGCCCGCACCCTGCAGCAGGCAAAAAGCAAGCAGCAGAGGCAGCGTGCGCGCGATCAGCTTTCTGGTCATGGAGTTCATAAAATCTCCTAGGCGTAGATTCCGCGCTGGCGAATGGTATAAGCCACGCGATCAATGGCGAGCATATAAGCCGCGATTCGATTGTTTACTTTATGGGTCTCGGCATAGCGAACGACATCTCCGAACGAGGACACCATAATCTCTTGCAGTTGTTCGTTGACCACCGATTCCTTCCAGAAATATCCCTGGCGATCCTGCACCCATTCGAAATAGGAAGTAGTCACGCCGCCGGCATTGGCGAGAATATCCGGGATGACGAATACTCCCTTGTCGGTCAGGACATCGTCGGCTGCCGAAGTGGTCGGGCCGTTGGCGCCTTCCGCGAGAATGCGGCACTTCACGCGATCCACGTTGCGCGAGGTGATTACATTTTCGGTCGCGGCGGGAATTAAGATCTCACAGTCGGTAGTCAGCAATTCCGCGGGATCGTATGCTTCCGCGCCCGAAAAGCCATGGACCGTGCCATTCTTCTGGCGGTATTCGACCAGGGCGTTCAAATCCATTCCGTTTTTGTTGTAAAGGCCGCCGCCAACTTCGGCGATGCCGACAATTTTATATCCAGCTTGATACATCAGCTGCGCCGCGTTAGACCCAACATTGCCGAAACCTTGCACGATTACCCGACTGCTATCGCGCGCGATGCCGAGCTTCTTGGTAGCCTCGTCGCACACAACCATCACTCCGCGGCCAGTGGCTTCGCGGCGTCCCCTGGAACCGCCAATATTAATGGGCTTGCCGGTAACGCACGCCGTGACCGTTTGCCGCATATGCATGGAATAGGTATCCATCATCCATGCCATGATTTGTTCATTGGTATTTACATCCGGGGCGGGTACATCTTTTTCGGGTCCGATGAATTCAATCAGCTCAGAGGTATAACGCCGGGTCATGCGCTCGATTTCGCCCATCGACATCTTGTGCGGATCGCAAATTACGCCGCCCTTCGCTCCTCCGAAAGGAATGTTGACCACCGCGCACTTCCAGGTCATCCAGCTGGCGAGGGCGCGCACTTCATCGAGCGTGACATCAGGAGCGTAGCGGATACCACCCTTTGCCGGACCCCGCGCGATTGAGTGCTGCACGCGAAATCCGGTAAATACCTCCAGGTGCCCGTCATCCATCTGGACCGGGATGTAAACCGTCAGCTCGCGGTTGGGATAGCGCAAAACCCGCCACAGTCCATCGTCAAGATTGAGCTTCTGAGCGGCCAGGTCAAAACGCGCCCGTTGCGACTCCCAGGGATTACTTTCTTTATCGACCTGCGGAGGAGTGGTCATGGTAGTCATAAATTCGATCTCCGGATAATTGCAAATCAGATATGCTGGCCGGCGTCGGGGCGATTTCCCGGAAGAAGCGGGCAAACGTTCAGAGTATATGAGCGTGGCGGGTGGAGAAGCAAGGTCCAGAACGGGAAACTGCTGTCTTGGAAGGTACTTAGTAAGGCTGAGTACTTTTTCAAGATATTTGCCGCAGTAACCCGCTGGCGCTTCTGTCACGCCGAAGTTGGCAGCGTCGCGAAGCGGGGCGGCGAAGAGCTAGAGCTTTTCCGTTCATCGGTTATTGGCGGAGCGCTCGCCATATTCCAAAGGTGGACGGCGGCGTACGATCGCCAAGGCCGCCAGGCCTCTGCCAGCCGCTCCAACTCGCGCGCGCTCTGCAGGCGCATAGCACGCAACAGTCCCAGGTCTGTCGAAGGGAAGGCATCAGGCTCGCCCAGGGCACGCATGGCGACGTACTGCGCCGTCCACTGGCCGATGCCGGGAATTTCACACAGGCGCGAAAGGAATTCGCCTGAATCTGTTACACCGTCGAATCGTACACGCCCGTCGCAGACTGCCCGGGCCAGAGACCGGATTGTTTCCGACCGCGCTCCGGGCAGGCCAATGCCGGCGAAGTTGGCGTCAGCTAGGGTTTCAGGTTGAGGGAAAATATGCGTGAGCCCTGCCGCGGCAGTAAATTGCTTCCCGAAAGTTTTCACGACTCGCCCGGCCAGCGTGGTTGCGCCTTTGACGCTAACCTGCTGGCCGAGGATAGCCCGGACGGCAAGCTCAAAGCCGTTCCAGCATCCCGGCACGCGCAGCCCGGGCTGGGCCTTAATTCGGGTGGCCAATACTGGATCGGCCCTCAGGGCTTGCGCAATGGCCGCCCAGTCTGCGTTCAGATCAAACATGGAGCGGATACGCTCCGTGATAAAAAACAGCGAACGAGGATCGCCAAACTGGACTCGCGCGACCAGCGCATGATTCACCTCATCCAGCGAGATCTCAAAACAACCGTGAGTCTCATTTAAAGAAATGGAGCGGCGATAGCAGCCATTCTCCACCGCTTCTACGCCGGGAGTGGCGCGAGCCGCAAGAAAGGACAGCATACCCTTCCAGTCGTAAGGCGGCCGAAAGCGCAAGCGGAACAGATATTGATTTTCCGGCTGCGCCTGGGTTTGCCGCGCGAGCCTTCGTATCTGCGTCGGAGTTCGATGATAGACATCACGAATTCCCGCGTTAAATCGGCGGACGCACCCAAATCCGGAAGCCAGCGCGATCTGCGTCATGTGCAGACTCGTCTCGTCGATAAGCTTCTTGGCAAAGTGAAGACGTCGCGTTTGTGCTACCGAGGTTGGAGTTGCGCCGAGATGTTTTAGAAATAACCGGCGCAGGTGGCGCGATCCCACTCCCAAACGCGACGCGAGAACTTCCACTCCGCCATCCTCCAAGCCACTTTCACCGATCAGCCGCAGAGCTCGCGACACTGTGTTGGAGGTTCCCAGCCAGGCGGGAGTTCCCGGCGAGCATTCAGGGCGGCAGCGCAGACAAGGTCGAAATCCCGCTTCCGCAGCGGCGGCCGCAGTCGGGAAGTAGCGAACATTTTTTTCTTTGGCCGTTGGCGCCGGACAAATCGATCGGCAGTAAACGCCGCTGCCCACCACGCCGATGAAGAACTTGCCGTCAAATCGCGGATCACGGGACAGCCGGGCTCGCGAACAGATTTGCCAATCGAGCGTCATACGTCGGACTCATCATAGCTGCTCCGGCGTTACTTAGTGGACGTTTTCGGACCATGTTCCTGGGAGTTGCGCCGGAATGAAGAATTTGTCACGCACTTGGCTATGCAAGGTCGGCAGCGGAGTCCGCAAACGTCCAGCTACGAGCGAGCAAAGTCCGCAAACGTCCAACCTCGGTCGGGAAGTGAATCTATCTTGCCTGAAACGGAAGCTTGAAGCGCTCCCGATGATTTCCCTGGAAGGAGTCAACATGAAGTCACAGATCCTGACATACATCGCCGCGACTTGTCTTTTCTCTGCTCTAGCTATCCCTTTCGCCGCACAAGATCGGCACCAAACCACGCCAACCGAATACTTTGTATTCAATCTTGGCGCACCTGGGAGCGGCACAATCGCCATGGCTTCCAGCATCAATAACACTGGTTGGGTGGCGGGCGATGCCTATCAGACGGGAAATACCAGTGAGCATGCGGAGCTGTGGGTTGGATCTCCTTTCGACCTCGGTACTCTCGGCGGATCGAACAGCGCCGTGGCGTGGCCGAATAAAAACGTCAAGGGAGAAGTGGCGGGTATCGCTGAAACCGGAGAAGCCAATCCGCTGAAGGAATATTGGAGTTGCGCCCTCGCGAATTTCCCAACCATCACCAATCAAGTCTGTCTCGGCTTCGCGTGGCAGGATGGCGTTATGTCCCCGCTGCCTCCGTTGCCTGGCGGTCTGGACAGCTATGCCGCCGCTGTTAATAACCAGGGACAAGTGGCCGGTTGGGCCGAGGATGGTGTTCACGATTCAACTTGCAACCTCCCGCAAGTTCTGCAGTTTGAGGCTGTGGTATGGGGACCGAAACTGGGCCAGCTGACCCAGCTTCGTCCACTCCCGCCTGATCCAGATTCTGCTGCTACTGCCATCAATGACAAAGGTCAGGTGGTGGGGATCTCCGGCCTCTGCTCAAACGCTGTCGGTGGCGCCAGCGCTGAACATGCGGTGCTCTGGGAAAACGGCGTGCCGATGAACCTGGGCAACTTTGACGGAGGCGTGGCCTGGAACACCCCCACCGCGCTGAATAACCTCGGTCAAATTGTCGGATTTGGCAACCAGGCCGACACTCCAAGCGGAGACTTCAATCCCATCGCTTTCCTGTGGACCAAAGAACACCACCTGCAAAAAATCCATCCCGTAGGGGACGATGCCAACAACATCGCCTGGGGAATCAACGAGCAGGAGCAGATAGTCGGCGATTCGTGTGTGGATAGCACGCTCACCAACTGCCGCGCCTTTCTCTGGCAAAACGGAGTATCGACTGATCTCAACAGTCTGATTCAATCCGATTCCTCACTGAACTTGGTTCTGGCTAATGACATCAACGATCGCGGCGAGATTGTGGGCTTTGCTGTCGATTCAACGAACGGGGCGACCGTTGCCTTCCTGGCGGTGCCCGTGATCAGCGGACGTGAAGGCTCAAGTAAGTCCTCGCAAATGCAGAACGACGGTAATTCGCGGAACGTTCTTGTTCCGGAAAATATTCGCCAACAGCTTCTGCGGCGACTTGGGGTTGTCATCCCGGGGAAGAATTAAGCGGCCGAAATGAAAAAAGAGGGCAGGGAAATTCCTGCCCTCCCTTCACGGCCAGTTTTAGAAGCTGCGTCATATATCGCACGGATCATCGATACCGCTTATGCCCGACCGCCTGCGTCATTGTGTGGAATGTCCGGAATGCAGTACCCGTTATTTGATCGGTTTCAGTCCCTATCGAAACGGTTCCTATCTCTTGTCGTTTGTGACCGAGTCTTCTGAGGAATATAGGTTGTTTTGTTCCTGTCGACGGCCCCCGGTTTGCAGCCAATGGAACGGGAACGATCTGAAAACTTACTCGGTCCCGAACGAAGCTTATGCTTGCGGATATGGCGGCCCTGATGAGATTTGGCTATTGAGACAAGATGCGGATCGGAGAATCGATTCACTCAATCTGAATTTGGCGGTGCAGAAAAAGAAAAATCCATGAATCCGATCAGCTCGAGGTCGAAGCTCGTCGTGACGTGGCCCGCCGTGACGTGTGTCCTGGTTTTTATCGCTGCAGCGCTCGGGGCGGTGAATCGCGCGGTGTCGCCGACCGACTCCCCGAAGCCTGCCGCATGCCAGGCGCCCGAATTTAAGCAGTTCGACTTCTGGTTGGGCGATTGGGATGCTTTCGACGTAGGCAGCCCGGCTATCGTCGCGCGTTTGAAAGTGGATCACTTGCTCGACGGCTGCGTTTTACGCGAGGTATACAAAGGCGCTGACGGACACGAAGGTGAGAGCTTGAGCCTCTATGATGCCTCCCGAAAAGTCTGGCATCAGACCTGGGTTACGAACCGTGGCGAATTACTGGTGATTGAAGGTGGCTTTAGAAATGGAGAGATGGTCCTTACCGGAACAGATCGCACTGCGGATGGACAAGAAAGACGTGTTCGCGGGATCTGGAAAGCTGAAGGCGCAGCTGTTCGAGAGACAGCCGTTCGCTCATCGGACGGCGGCAGGACATGGAAGCCATGGTTCGATCTTATCTTTCGCGCGCACCATTGAAAGCGATGCCGGCGGAACAACAAATGCGATCGCCCTAGAGTTTAATCTCCATCCCTTCGGCCGCCGCGCGCACTTTCGGATAGTAGTTGCGGGCCTCATGCACGACCTTGTCGATGATGACGTCGGTGTGATCGGGGTCGTGGTGAAAGAGTACAAGCTCTTTTGCGCCACTCTCCATCACCACGTTTACCGCTTCACGCCAGTGACTGTGTCCCCAGCCGCGGCGGTGCGCCTCATATTCCTCGGGCAGGTATTGAGCATCGTAGATGAGGACGTCCGCGCCTTCGGCCAGCTTGCGGACAGCCTTATCGAACCCCGCATCTCCGGGTTCGTTGTCAGTAGCGTAGACCAGAACTCCATCTTTGGTTTCCGAGCCGGAAGCCCATGCAACCCTGAGGATGATTGAGCCACGCCGTTTGCAGCTGTACGCCCTCTTCGAGAGTGACGCGGCCGCTCTCGATCTCATAAAAATCGCGGCGCGCTTTCATCTGGCCAATGTCGACAGGAAAGTACGGCGCGGCCATCTGATCGGCCAGGACTTGTTTCAGGCTGCGGGTACGGCTTGAACACTGGAACAGAAAGCGGCTTTCCGCATTCATATACAAGGGCCGAAAGAACGGCATGCCCTGAATATGATCCCAATGAAAGTGGGAAACGAAGACGTGCGCGGAAAATGGACGGTCACCAAATTCATTTTGCAGTTGCTGGCCAAGCACGCGGAAACCGGTGCCGCAATCGAAAATGTAAATGCGCTCGCCCAGCCGTACCTCCACGCAGGAGGTGTTGCCTCCATACCGCATGTTCTCGGATTGTGGAGTTGGCGTGGAACCGCGTACGCCCCAGAACTTAATGCGCATAAGTTCGTAACCACTCGAGGGCCCGATTGCTTGGTGACTCCCTGTATCTTCTGACGAGAGAATCCGTTCGTCAATTGCCGGGTTGGTTCGCAGCGCAAGATTTTGACCCGCGATGTAACGACCGCCAAGCGAGCAGGAATCTGTCCCCTATAATGAACCGCGAGGCGCTGAAGTCCGGCGGGTCCCATCTCTAAGCATGGTTAATCCTGAGTTCAAAGAATTCTCACGTCTGGCGCGGTCGGCGACACTCGTTCCCGTGGTGAAATCGGTGAGCGCC
The DNA here is from genome assembly GCA_963817305.1 of uncultured Acidobacteriaceae bacterium. Taxonomy (GTDB): domain Bacteria; phylum Acidobacteriota; class Terriglobia; order Terriglobales; family Acidobacteriaceae; genus Sulfotelmatobacter. The sequence goes on from CAWFOD010000004.1 coordinate 1,464,398, forward strand.
GATCTGCTGACTCCAGTTTCCGCCTTCCTGGCGATCGCGCAGAAAGAGCCACACGCATTTCTGCTGGAGTCCGCCGAGCGCGGCGAACAAATTGGCCGTTACACGTTTCTTGGCGTGCGTCCCTACATGCGGCTGCGTGCCCGAGGCTCTGCGATTGAGATTGAACGTGGAAGGCAGCGCGAGCAACGCCAAGGCAATGTTTTTCAGGTGGTCAAGCAATTGCTCGGCGAGCATCGGCCAGCGGCACTTCCCGGTCTGCCACCATTTACCGCAGGGGCGGTCGGATACTTCTCGTACGACGTGGTGCGGCAACTGGAGAACATTGGCGAGCATGCCAAGGACGACCTGTCTCTGCCCGACTGCGAACTGATGTTCTTCGACCGCTTGCTGGCCTTCGACCATTTGCGGCATCAGATACACATCGTGGCCACAGCGGACGTTACTTGCGAGAGCCCGCGGCGCGCTTATGAGCGGGCAGTGCGCGATATTGCTGCCCTGGAAAGAAAACTGGCCGCAGGCCTGCGTCCCGCAATGTGGCGCAAACCAAAAACGGCCAAGCTGGGAAATCTGAAGATCAACTCCGGAACTACGCGCGCGAAATTTCTGCGCGGCGTGGAACGCTGCAAAGAATACATCGCCGCCGGAGATATTTTTCAGGTAGTGCTTTCGCAACGCCTCGATTTCATCCCGGGAGTTGAACCCTTCGACCTTTACCGAGCCCTGCGGCAAGTGAATCCTTCGCCCTATCTGTATTTCCTGCGCATGGGCGAGACCCAGATTCTCGGGTCTTCTCCCGAGATGCTGGTACGCGTGACTGGGCGAAAGCTGGAGTACCGCCCCATCGCGGGCACGCATCCACGTGGCGGCGACGAAGCCGAAGATCTGCGACTTGAAGAAAAGATGCGCACGGATGAAAAGGAACGTTCCGAGCACGTCATGCTGGTCGATCTCGGCCGCAACGATCTCGGCCGCGTGAGCGAATATGGCTCCGTAATAGTGAAAGACCTCATGTACGTGGAGCGTTATTCCCACGTCATGCACCTGGTCTCGGCGCTGGAAGGCAGTCTGCGGAAGGATCTCGGTGCGCTCGATGCCTTCGCCGCCTGCTTCCCCGCGGGCACGCTCAGCGGTGCGCCCAAAGTGCGCGCCATGCAGATTATCGAAGAACTGGAGCCTGTGCGCCGTGGCATTTATGGTGGATCCGTCCTGTACGCCGATTTTGCCGGGAATCTGGATTCATGCATCGGCATTCGAACCATGCTGATGCAAGGGAAACGCGCTTACCTACAGGCGGGCGCAGGTATTGTCGCGGACTCTGACCCGGCCAGTGAGTTTCAGGAAAGCATGAACAAGGCGCAAGCGCTGCTGCGGGCGGTGAAAATGGCGAGAGCTGGGATCGGTGACGAGTAGGGAATGTTCACATCCCCAGGAAATTTTCCATCAGCTTTCTTCCCGGCATCCGTCAGCACGCTCTCCGGATGAAACTGTACTCCCTCCACGGCAAACTTCCTGTGGCGCAGACCCATGATGGTGCGGGTTCCATCTTTTTCCATGGTCCAGGCGCTGACTTCCAACTCGGCCGGCAAGTCTTTTTCATCCACGATAAGTGAATGATAGCGAGTCGCTGTCATCGGCGTGGGCAAGCCGCGAAAGATGCTCTTGTTATCGTGCGTCACCGCGCTGGTTTTTCCGTGCATCAAGTGAGGAGCGCGCACGACCCGGCCGCCAAAAGCTGCGCCGATGGCTTGATGTCCCAGGCACACGCCCAGAACAGGTATTTTCCCGGCAAAGTGGCGAATGACATCGATACTGATGCCCGCATCCTGCGGAGTGCATGGACCGGGCGAGATGACGATGCGCTCCGGTTGCATTGCTTCAACCTCGTCAACGGTAACCTGATCGTTTCTGCGAACGTCGACCCGCGCGCCGAGTTCACCCAGATACTGAACCAGGTTGTAAGTAAACGAATCGTAGTTGTCGAGAACGAAGACCACTGGCGTTTCCGAATTTCAGCTTACCACTGAGCGCGGCGAAGCCAGAATTGAGTTTAACCGAGAATGCTTCAGGCTATTCGAGCTGCCGGAACGTGCCATCGACCCGCCTGATGGTGGTATTGACGCGGCTTAACCTAACCGTCATTCTCGGGGAAATACTAAATCGCCGCTTTGCTGGCTTGGGAGTGATGAATGGCAGAAACCCAGCAGGAGAAACGCTCGGCACGGCGCTTCGCGCTTCGGATTCCGGTATCCGTGGCCCGCGGCGAAAGGTTGGATCAGAGCGAACCCGCTCAACTGCGGGACGTAAGCGCTCGCGGTATTTGTCTTTATCTCGATTCGCCCATCGAGCAGGGATCACCCATCGCCTTTACCCTGACCCTCCCACCCGAAATTACTCTGACCGAAAGCATTCGCGTGCAGTGCGTAGGGCGCGTGGTGCGTATCGATGGAGCGAACAATGGCAAGATGGCCGTGGCCGCGGTCATTGAAGAATACGAATTCATTCCTGAAGGCTGACGCAGCCGTCCTTTTTGCCGTCGTCAAAAACCCTCCCAGCGTCCATACCTGACGCGCTACTTCACCGCTATCGCTGCAAATGATAATGTTCCTCTAGGGAAGATTTGAGGGGATTTTCTTTGTTGCGACCGCGCCTTCACCTGATCGCTATTCCGCTCCTGGCAGCAGTTGTCCTACCCGGCGCGTGGCCGCAGAATGGGACCCAGCCGGCGGCAAAGCAAAACGCAAATTCGGCAAAGCCTGACATCACCATTGTCACTAGTGTGCGCGTGGTCCTCGAGCGCGGCGCTCCTGCGCTTGAAATTCTCTCCACCCAGCCGGCCGTGCCATCGATCCAATTTCTGAAGTCGCCGCCGCGTCTCGTCGTCGATCTGCTGCATGCGCGGTTGGGCCTGCCGCACAAGCGGGGCGATTTAATCCAGGATGTCCAGCAGAAAAACATTCTCGCCATCCGCGCCGAACAATTTCAGGAAAATCCTCCGATTGCCAGAATCGTGCTCGATCTTCTTGCCCCCTATAGCTACACGTGGGATGAGGCCGGGAACCGGTTAATGGTCCGGCTCCGAGCCGCGGAGGAGAATGCGGTGAAGAAAGCTTCCCCGCGTCAATCCCCCACAACACTTTCGCTGCGCGGGAAAAGCCCGGAGATCGTGCCGGCCAACCTAGGTGCCGGCGATATCACGGTCGAAGGAAGTCAGATCGCCGCTGGATCCTCGCTAACTACCGCCCAGGACACTACGGTGCTGCGCTTGTCGCGAGGCGGAGAAGTTCGTATATGCCCGCGCACGACAGTCTCGGTAACGCCCTCGAAAAACGCGAACGACTTGATGCTGGGCATGAGTACCGGGGCTCTGGAAACGCACTACACTCTCCAAGCTTCAGCGGACACGGTATTGACTCCAGACTTCCGCATCCTGTTCGCGGGACCGGGGGAATTTGACTTCGCCGTCAGTACAGATTCGCATGGCAATACCTGCGTAAGAGGACTTGCTGGGAACGGATCTTCTGCGACGGTTGCGGAGTTGCTGGGAGACCGCACCTACCAGGTCAGGCCTACGGAGCAGGCAGTTTTTCGCGCCGGACAAATCGACAAGGTCGATCACAATGTTCCGCTGGAATGTGGTTGTCCGCCAGCGCCGCCGGTGATGCGAACGGAAGCATCTACTCCCGCAAGCTCCGAGGCGCCAAAGAACGCCCAGCTCGCCGCTGGCCAGCCATCTTCGAAAGCTGCTGGCGAGGTGAACGGCGGGGGACAACCAAACTCCGCGAGCGCAGGAGGGCAAACATTTTCCAGCGGCTCAGAGACTCGGCCTGTACCGGCCTCTCGTCCCAATGACATTCGCGTTCAAGTGGACGCGCCTCTGGTCTTTCAGGCAAAAACCCACTCCGCCGCATCGCCCGCACCCGTGGCCGAGGCTGCTGCACTCCCTGTCATCGGATCCTCGACTCAGCAGACGCAGCTGGAAATTCACATTCAGCCACCGCCCGCCCGACGCCAGGAATCAACCGAGCCCAACTCCGCTCCTCGCCGGTTCCTGCGGCGAATCAAAGGCATGTTTGTGGCGATCTTCAGCTGAAATCAACCTAGGATTGCCAGCAAACTACCGGCGATTGATGGCGCGCCGCAAGGGCTCGGCTTTTTCGCGCAGGTCGTCGGCGAAGCTGGCCCCTCGTTCGGCCACGTCGCGCACGCGCTCTTTCGCGTCGCGAACTCGATCTTTCGCTTCTTCGGTCCAATCCTGCACGGTTTCCCTGGCATCCTCATAACCGCGCTTAAGGTCGCGACGAAACTGCTTGCCGGTTTTCGGCGCCAGCACGAGAGCCGCTAAAGCTCCGGCTCCAATCCCAATCAGCAAAAAGGTAATGGCGGTTCCTACGCTGCTGCCATCTGAAGATTCATAACGTCCAGAACTCATGATTGACCTCATTTCATTTTTAACTGCCTGACATCATGCGGACCCTGAATAGAGCTAATAACAAGTCTAGTCTCGCGGAAGCGGCGGTGCGAATCTCTCGAACGAACGCGGGTTCATGGGATGAATTGGCCCGCCGAAAGGTTTCCTTTCTCGCGAGCGAAGTGTAGAATCATGTATTCGGTCCTCGTGTGCGGCGGAAAATGTGGCCTGCCCGCCTTCCGTCAGCTCTGCAAACCGCACTTATTTTTGAAGGAGATAGTTTCGAGCGATGTCGATCCCTGCCACACAACTGCGCCCCGGCATGATCATCAAGCACAATAATGATCTGCACTCCGTATTCAGCGTCGAACACCGGACTCCCGGCAACTTGCGGGCCTTCATCCAGGCCAAACTGCGCAATCTTCGCACCGGCGCCATGTTCGAGCACCGCTTCCGCTCACCCGATCCCATCGAAAAGGTCAACGTGGATGAAGTCGATATGCAGTTTCTTTACGCGGATGGAGACAGCTATTACTTCATGGACACGTCGAACTACGAGCAAACTCACCTGACCAAAGAAGTTCTCGGGGACGCCGTCGACTATCTGATCGCCAACCTGGAGATCAAAGTGGAGTTTTTCGATGGCAAAGCTGTCGGAATCGAGTTACCCCAGACGGTAGAACTGACCGTGGTTGAAACTGAACCAGGTTTGAAGAGCGCGACCGCTTCCAGTGTGACCAAAGCCGCAAAAACCGAGACTGGGCTTGTGGTGCAGGTGCCTCCGTTCATCAACGAAGGCGAGAAAATCAAAGTGGATACGGCTGAGGGTGTGTACTTGTCGCGGGCGTAGGAAAATCCATTGTTGATTTCTGATTTTTGATTAAGAACCGAACCTTCCTCGGGAAGCCGAAAGAGTTTGAATCAGCAATCAAAAATCAGAAATCAACAATTTCTCGTTATGACTCCCAGCGAAAAACCAATCGAATTCCGCCGCTTCGTGGTCCGCGGGCGGGTGCAGGGCGTCGGTTTCCGCTGGTTCGTGGAGCGTGAGGCACACATCCTCGGCATTGCGGGCTGGGTTCGGAACAACGCCGACGGCAGTGTCGAGGTCATGGCCCAGGGCACTCGCGATCAGCTCTCCGGCCTGCGTTCGCGCCTGCGCGAAGGCCCGCGTGCCGCGCGTGTGGATGCGGTCGAAGAGTCTGAAGCTAAGCCGGTCAGCGGCATCACATCATTTCGCATTGAAGGAGCGTGGTAGATTGTCCGCCAACTCAAACCTCAATACAGATCAATTGAAGCAACTGATCCGCGAAGTGCCGGACTTCCCCAAGCCCGGGATTCTCTTCTACGACATCACGACGCTCCTGAAAGACAAGGTCGGCTTCGCCACGCTCGTTGATCGGCTGTCAGAGCATTACGTCGCCCAGAAGATTGATCTCGTCCTTGGCATGGAAGCCCGCGGATTCATCTTCGCCCCCGCACTGGCCTACCGCCTGAATGCCGGATTTGTTCCCGTCCGCAAGGTCGGCAAACTCCCCGCCGAAACTGTGAAGTTCGATTACGCTCTCGAATACGGCACCAACTCGCTGGAAATGCACAAGGATGCGATCCAGAAAGGTCAGCGCGTGCTTATCGTCGATGATCTGCTGGCCACCGGCGGCACCGCCGAAGCCACGGCGAAGCTGGCTTCTATGCTAGGCGCAGAGATTGCCGGCCTTGGCTTTGTCGTGGAATTGGATTTCCTCCGCGGGCGAGAGAAACTCCAGGGCTACAACGTGATGTCGTTATTGCATTACGAAAAATGAGTCGCCGGCCCGGAAGAGTTTCGCACCAGAGATTCGAACGTGGTTATCCCCTGGCGGTCATTTCTTTGTGCTGTTGTTTTCCTGGCGGTATTATTTCCAAAGATAGTTAATCAGCAAGGCGATGCCAGACCATCCTCCCACGCTGATCACGGCTGCTAGCGCGAAGCCCGCAATCCTATTCCATTGAGGCTGGCTGCCCGTGCCGGTTATGCCACAATCATTAGTTGACCACGGTTCAGAGAACCGCACGCGTGGCCAACCTTTTGGCGACGCGGTCCACCTCCGCTCAGTCGAGGACACAGCTATGCTCGACTGGTAAGTGCCGGATATCGGGGGGAGAGTTCTGTAACTCATCATCCGCACCTCTTAGTTAAGTACTCGCAACTCAGCTGCCATTCCACGAACATCCAATAACGGCCTATATGGATGCACCCAAGACCCGAGAGGTTTTCGCCGCCTCCCAAGGTTGCGTAAAAAACTCCCAAAGATGGGAGATATATCCTCCGCACCGAAAGACGGCAAGTATCGACTAGATTTCCTCGTTGAGGGTTAACTTTGAATCCTTGGGCAGGTAGCTCTTGCGCCGAAACCAGTCTTCCATGGCCTCCTGAAGTTTATCGAGAGGAACCCCCGAGCCAATTTCCATCCTTCCGTCAACGATGGGTAGCGTGTCATCAAACACACTGGCGTTGGTAAAATTCCGCATGGAGAAGCTGTCGAGCCATTTCAGCGGACAGGGGCGCCTCTGTTGTTTCTCGTCTTCATACTCGACACGAATCTTGCGCGCGAACATGCTTTGATTTAACCACAGAGTTCTTGGCGGGATGGGGCGACCCCGGCCAGAGTCGTACTACCAACTCCTGTTCGTGGGGCCGCATCCCATAGCTTCGCTGCAGAGTAAGCTGCTCCTGAAAGCCGAACGCATCTCGCTGGTTGAGGAAGAGTTGCGGGGGCCTCTGGACCATTTCAACCGGCGCCTTATGCGTTTGCCAGCATTGTTTTTTTTAATCTTCTTTTCGATCGTCAACTCCGCGGCTCAGATTTCATCCACTGGGCCGGAAGCTTTTTATGACGGCCAAACCGTTACCGCGGTGGATCTGATCGCCAATCCGCACCGCAACGTGGAACCTCTGCGCTCTGCTGTGTCACAAAAGGTGGGGCACCCCTACTCCCAGGCAGCCGTGCAAGCGAGCATCTCAGCGCTTCAACGGGCGGGAGGTTTCGAAAAAGTTACTGTGAATGTAATTCCGGATATTGCCGGTTTGCGGCTCAACTTTATTCTTGAGCCTGCTTATTACCTTGGAATAGTTGATTTTCCCCGACTTGCAAAATTGTTTTCCTATACGCGATTGTTGCAAGTCGCTAATCTTCAAACTGAGGATCCCTATGACCGGGCGCGAATCCCCGTCGCGGAAGCCGCCCTCTCTCAGTTTCTTCAACACAACGGATACTTTCAGGCGCAGGTTCGATCCGAAGCGCAAATCGACGACGCCAACCAGTTAGTGAATATTACGTTCATCGTGCAAACTGGCAAGCAAGCCCGCATTGGAACCGTGGAAATAAACGGCCCCGCGGGTCCGGAGCAACTCTGGCTGCTCCACAAATTGCGATCGCTGCGCGCCCGGTTTACCGGAGCGTTACTCAAAACAGGTAAGCCATATACCCCAGAACGGATTAAAGCAGCGACTTCGCTCATGAAGAAGGATTTGGCACATCAACACCGCTTAGCCAGCAAAGTCGAAGAGAATCCGCCGAAATATCATGCAGACACTAACCGCGTGGACGTCTCTTTTAAGGTAGAACCGGGCCCCATCGTAATCGTTCGTACGACGGGCGCCCGTCTGTCTTCTATCCCTTTCATGTCGGGGCGGCAAATGAAGAAGCTCATCCCTATTTTTTCTGAGGGTGCAATCGATGCGGATCTCGTGCAAGAAGGGCAACAGAATCTCACAGATTACTTCCAGAAAAAGGGCTTCTTTCATGCCAGCGTAACTTCGGACCTGCAGCGGCAGTCAGATCGCATCGTCCTCGTTTATAAAATTGATCGCGGTATCAAGTACAAGGTGGATCGAATATCCTTCGCGGGGAACCACCGGATCGAAACAAGAAGTCTTTCGCCTCTGGTCCAAATCAAACGCTCTCATCTGTGGACGCATGGCAGCATCAGCCAGAAGATCATTAAACAAAGCTCCGACAACGTGATCGCTTATTACCGAGACAAGGGATACGAAGACGCAAAGGTTGCGCCGCAAGTGAGCCAACGCGGTTCGAAGATCGATGTTGTTTTCGACATCGTGGAAGGCGAGCAGACAATCGTCGATCACGTCGAAGTGACCGGAAACCATAGCATTCCAGAAGACCAGCTAACCGCGCCCAGAGGTTTCGAGCTAAAGGCTGGCGCTCCATTTTCATCCCGCCAGTTGTCCGACGATCGCAATCGCATTTCGGCGACTTACCTGGACCGGGGATATCCAAACGCGGAGGTGACGACTACCATCCGTCGTCTCGGAAAAGATACTCACCGAGTAGATGTAACTTATGCCATTGCCGAGCACCAGATGGTGCGAGTAAGCAAAGTGATTTACCTGGGCCAGCAGCGCACGCGCCTGTCGCTGCTCGAGAAGTCGACCAACCTGCATTCCGAGACTCCCATGCGAAAGGACAAAATGCTGGGGGCGGAAACCCGGCTTTACGACTTGAACATCTTCGACTGGTCGAGCGTTGGCCCGCGAAAACCGATTACAGATCAGAGTGAAGAAGACACCCTGGTCGAAGTACATGAAGCCCAGCGCAACGAAGTTACATACGGTTTTGGATTCGAGGTTTCCCATCGCGGAGGAAATATTCCCACGGGCACTGTGGCAGTTCCCGGGCTTCCCACGATCGGTATAGGGAACAATCAGATCGCTCCGAGTCAGGCGACTTATGCCAGCCCAATCGGCTCAATCGAGTTCACCCGGCGAAATATGCGGGGACTCGGCGAAACCGCGAGTGGCTCGATTCTGCTCTCGCGGCTGGACCAACGGGCGGTTACGAGTTATCTGCAGCCCCACTTTTTCGGCTCCAGCTGGAATTCTTTGACCAGCTTTTCCATTGAGCGAACCACCGAAAATCCCCTATTCGCGGCGACCCTTGGCGATCTGTCATTTCAAGTGGAAAAGCTTCTGAGCCGAAAAACGAATACACGCCTGCAACTTCGTTACGATTTCAACAAAACTGTTTTGTCGCACTTGCTGGTTCCCGAACTTGTGTTGCCGCAAGACCAGAATATTCATCTTTCAACGCTCTCGAGTACGCTGATACGAGACACACGGGACAAACCCCTGGATGCACACCGCGGTGTTTTCGAAAACTTGAATGTGAGTATTACGCCGGGGCCGTTTGGTTCCAGCGCGACCTTTGCGAAGTTGTTCGGGCAATATGCTTTCTACAAGCCATACCATTCCGTGGTATTCGCAAATAGCATTCGTCTCGGGTTGGCGAAAGCATTGGCGGGAAGTTTCGTCCCGACCAGTCAGCTTTATTTTTCTGGAGGAGGAACCTCGCTGCGCGGATTCCCCATCGATGAAGCTGGTCCGCAACGCCTTGTACCTTTTTGCAACGTGCTGCAGAATCAGTCCGGATGCGTGAATGTTACCGTGCCAGTCGGCGGCAGGCAGTTGTTCATTCTGAATTCGGAGGTGAGATTTCCGCTTCGCATCATGAAAAATCTTGGAGGCGTTGTCTTCTACGACGGCGGCAACGTTTACAGCGCCATCAATTTCAATAATTTCGCGAGCAACTATACCAATACGATTGGAATTGGCTTGCGCTACTCAACTCCGATCGGCCCCATTCGAATCGATCTGGGCCGCAACCTGAATCCCGTGCCGGGCATCAACCCCACTCAGTATTTCATCACGTTAGGGCAGGCGTTCTAAGAGACAACTATGCGCTGGCGACGGATCATCGGTTGGACTCTGGCAATTCTCGCCGTGTTGATCGCGGTCGTGCTCACCGGCGGCCGTTTGTTTCTGCGGACTGCCAGTTTTCAAAGGCTCGCCATTCGCACGATAGTGAAAGATGTGAACCATGCTACCGGCAGCCGCATGGACATTGGCCATTTCGACTTCAAACTGTCGACCCTCACCGTCCATCTTCATGACATCACGGTTCACGGTAGCGAGGCGACTGGCCAACCTCCGTTGCTGCACGTCGACGAACTGATAGTTGGATTGAAGATTCAATCCATCCTTCGCCGCAAGGTCACGCTCAGCGAACTGTTCATTCAAAATCCGGTTGCCTATGTTCGAATCGACCGGGAGGGAAAAAGCAACCTGCCGCAACCTCCGCGGAAGAAAAGCAGCAGCAACATGAATGTATTCGACCTGGCAGCGGAGCACGTATTGCTAACCAACGGCCAGATCAACTACAACAATGCGTCCGTTCCCCTCGATGCCGATCTGTACGATCTGAAGACAGAAATTCATTTTGAGCCTCTGGAGACAGAATATCGCGGGACGATTTCGTACGATAGCGGCCGTATTCGCTATGGAACCGAACCGGCTTTTCCCCACAGTCTCAATGCTCGCTTCAACGCGACTCCCGTTCGATTTTCGCTGGAATCAGCTTTGCTGAAAATTGGATCCTCCTCGCTTTCGCTGCAGGCTGACATCACCAATTACAGCAGTCCGACCCTGGATGGCCACTATGATGTCCGCGTTGATACCAGCGACTTCTCCGCCATGCTGCATCCTGCGGAGTCCATCGGTGATGTGTCGCTATCTGGTGCAGTGCACTTCCAAAGCGTGGACGGCCAGCCGTTTTTGCATGGGCTTTTCCTGGATGGCAAAATCAACAGCGAAGAGTTGACAGCGTCCCTGCCACAGGGGCGCCTGAATGTTCGCCGGCTTCAGGGATATTACAAATTGCTAAACAGTACGCTGCAGGCGCGCGCTGTGAGTTTCGAAACGCTTGGCGGACGAATCGCCGCCGATGCCGAGATCAAGAATCTCGATAGCGCGCTGCCTGAGACTCAGGTTCAAGCATCCTTGCAAGGTATCTCGGTGCAGGACGCGCAGCGCGTTCTCCGCACGGCGGAAGTGAAGCGTGTGCGTCTCCTGAGCAGCCTCGACGGCACCGCGAATGCTTCGTGGACAGGCGCCCTTAACAAAGTTCGTGCCTATGCAGACCTTGCGCTGAAAGCGGCTCCGGTGCGTGATACGGCTGCGGCCTCCAACGCGATCCCGCTGGATGGATCGATTCACGCGACTTACGACGGCCCGAAAAACGTTTTAACCCTTCGCGAAACATCGCTGCACATTCCTTCCACCACGATCGCCGTGCAAGGTGAAGTCAGCAATCGCTCAAATTTACAGATTCAAGCCAACACCGCCGATCTGCATCAGCTTGCAATGTTGATTTCGGCCGTACGCGGAGGTCCTCAGCAAACGCTGAAGATTGCCGGCGTCGGTTCACTAAAAGCGAATGTGCGAGGCTCTCTGCAAAGTCCTCAATTTTCAGGGCAGTTCAGTGCGCAGAATCTGCAGGTGCAAGGCAGCGCCTGGAGCAGCGCGAAGTTTGCCCTCGAAGCTGATTCTTCCGGCATCTCGTTGCAGAATGCGTCGCTTATCAGTGCCCATCAAGGCAGCGCATCGATCAGCGGCAAGGTTGGCTTGCAGCACTGGTCGTACCTTGCGGCGAATCCAATCGCGATTAATTTGTCGATACAGCGCATGTCGATGAGCGATTTGCAGAGGCTGGCAAATATCGACTACCCGGTTTCCGGCAACTTGTCCGCGGAGATTACTCTTCACGGTTCTCAGCTGAAGCCCATCGGCGCCGGCTCCCTGACCATTAACAGTGCGCGCGCTTACGATGAACCCATCCAGCATCTCAAAGCCGAATTCCACGCCGATCGAAGTTCCCTGACGTCCACCTTCGATCTCGCCCTGCCCGCTGGTTCAGCAAATGGCAATGTCTCCTTCACGCCGAAAACTAAGGCCTATGTTGTACGCGTCACCGCGCCCTCGCTGGTGTTGCAGAAGTTGCGGACGGTACAAGCCAGGAATCTTGGAATATCTGGGACCCTCTCCATCACTGCCAGCGGAGAAGGAACCCTGAATAATCCTCAATTGACTGCTGCAGTGGATTTGCCCGAGCTGCATCTTCGGGATAAGTCGATTTCCCAAATAAAAGCGCAACTGCATGTGGCGAATAAACGCGCGGAGTTATCCGTCGATTCGCAGGTCGCACAAGCTTCCGTACATTCGAAGGTTGACGTCAATCTGAGCGGAGATTATTACACCGAGGCCGTCATCGATACGACTAGTGTGCCGCTTGAGCCCCTGCTCTCGATGTATTTGCCGAGTTTGCCGGAAGGGTTTCAGGGTGAGACTGAACTGCATGCGACATTAAAGGGGCCGCTCAAGGACAAATCGCGAGTCGAGGCTCACCTTAAACTGCCGATTCTGAAAGCCAGCTATCAATCGCTCGAAATCGGCGCTGCCAGCCCGATTCGCGTGGACTACTCTGATTCAGTGATAACGTTGCAGCCGGCGGAATTCCGCGGAACCGACACATCTTTGCGTTTGCAGGGCCGCATTCCTCTCGCTGGAAACTCGGCTCCCAACCTCACGGCACAAGGGTCGGTCGATGTTCGGATTCTTCGCATCGTGGATCCCGATCTGCAAAGTTCCGGAACTCTCTTGCTGGACGTTCATGCTTTGGGAACGGCAAAGGAACCCCAAGTTCAGGGGCAAGTGCATCTGCAAAACGTCGCCATATCCACGGCCACAGCGCCACTTGGCGTGGAGAAAATGAACGGCACCCTCGACATCAGCAATAACAGTCTGCAGATTTCAAGCCTCGAGGGTCAGATGGGAGGCGGACAAGTCTCTGTTGGAGGCTCCATTGCCTACAAGCCGAACTTGCAATTCAATATTTCGCTGCAGGGCAAGTCGGTTCGACTGCGCTATCCGACCGGGGTGCGAGCGGTTCTCGATAGCAATCTGGTTTTGAGTGGAACGAAAGATGCATCGACTTTGAACGGCCGTGTGCTGATCGATACGCTTTCCTTCACGTCCGATTTTGATCTCTCGAAATTCAGCGATCAATTTAACAGTAGCGGCATTCCCGCTCAGCCCGGATTGGCCGATAACATTCGACTGGCGGTCGGCGTTCAGTCAAAAAATAACCTCAGCGCAACCAGTTCCCAGATCAGCGTGGAAGGCCAGGTAAATCTGCAGGTGGTGGGGACAGCGGCCAATCCGGTAGTTGTCGGTCGCACTGACCTGACTTCGGGAGAGTTCTTTTACCGCAATGTTCGCTATGAGCTGCAACGCGGCATCATCACCTTCGACAATCCTGCTGAGACCCAGCCGGTGCTGAATGTCTCCGTTACGACCACGGTTGAGCAGTACAAATTGACGCTGACGCTGCGCGGTCCGTTTGACAAATTGACGACATCGTATACATCTGATCCTCCGCTGGCGACGGCCGACATTATCAATCTGATTGCCAATGGCCAGACGACTCAGGAAGCGGCCGCCGCCGGCCAAAGCACTGATTCGATGATCGCCTCGCAAGTCGCCGGTCAGGTCACTGGCGGCATCCAGCATCTCGCAGGCATATCCGCGCTGCAGGTGGATCCGCTTCTTGGAGGAAATCAAAATCCCTCTGCGCGCGTTGCCATCCAGCAGCGCGTGACCAAGAATTTTCTATTTACGTTTTCTACCGATTTGTCCCAGCCCGGAAGCGAGATTGTCCAGGGCGATTATCGGATCAACAAGCGCTGGTCGATGAGCGTGACGCGAGACGAGGTAGGGGGAATTTCCGTAGACGGCAAGTACCACACGAAATTCTGATGTCACGCTCTGTGCCGGTCGGGACCCATCTCTTCTGAAACTGATTAAAGCTGTGGTTATGCCGCTTCCCCCGTTTCGCGAAAACTGCCTTTGGCAGACAATCGCGATGGATGGAGCTCTTTCGTCAATTCCGCGTTGAGCTCGGCGCCAGCCAACAAAATAAAATATGCCCAATAGAGCCATGTCATGAGCGCCATCACGCCACCCAGCGTTCCATAGATTCGATTGTAATTTTCAAAATAGCGGAAATAAATTCCAAGCAAATACGACAGTCCCATCCAGCAAGCGACCGAAAGAACCGCGCCGGGCAAAGTTACCCAGAAGCTTTGCTTTACATTGGGGGCGAGAAAATAAATCGTCTCCACCGCAAGAACTGCGAAAATTACCGCAAGCGTCCAATGAATGTAAGGCCAGAGGAATATAAAAACGGTGGAAAGAGAAAGCCGCACGGCAAGCCAGTCGCCCAGCCGGGGTCCGACAATCATCGCAGCGATTCCGCAGATGAGGAAAAAAGCGGTGAGTGCCGCCAGGCCAACGGCGAGGAGCCGCGTCTTCCAGAAGGGCCGCTGGTCATCCACTTCGTAAGCCGCATCTAACGCTTCAATCAGTTCATCAAAAGCGGAAGAAACAACCCACAGCGTGCCGAGCGTCCCCAAGGAAAGCCATGCCCCCGAATTGGTGCCTTTGAGTACCGCAACTACCATCGACATTGTGCCGGGTGGCGCTACCCGCCCGATCGCGACGAGCACATCGGAGAAAAAATTGGGCAGCGGAATATATGCCATCACGGCCGATAAAAGAATCAAAGCTGGAAATATGGACAATATCGAGTAGTAGGAGAGCGCCGCTGCGGCTTGAAAAGTCTGGTTCTTGAAAACATCGTGATAAGTCCGCGCTAAGGCACGTCTCGTATAGGGAAACATCACGGCGTTAGATGCAACTTTGTTTCTCTGCGCGAGGAATATGTTGCCCGCCATTTTCGCTAAGCATTGGCCAGATAGATGTAGCGCAGAACGAACAAGACGGTGAGAATCCACACCAGCGCGTTAATTTCGCGAATCCTGCCCGCCGCAACCTTGACCACGGTGTAAGAAATTAACCCGAGACTAAGACCGGTCGCGATGCTGAAGGTGAGAGGCGTAGCGAGCATGGTGATAAAAGCCGGCACGGCCTCGCTGAAATCCTGCCAGTTGATTTGCGCAATGGACTGGGTCATCAGAACCCCGACCAAAACTAAAGCCGGCGCGGTTGCATATGCCGGAATCGCAGTAGCCAGTGGCGAGCAGAATGCCGCCAGCATAAAAAGCGCGGCGACGGCGACATTGCTCAGGCCGGTGCGGGCGCCGGCGGCAACCCCAGCTGCGCTTTCGATGTAACTTGTCACCGTCGAAGTTCCGGTGAGTGAGCCCACCACCGTTCCCACGGCATCCGCAACCAACACTCGGCCTACCCGTGGAATTTTGCCGTCTTTCACGAAGCCGCCTTGTTCGCAGACCCCCACCAGAGTGCCAACGTTATCGAACAGATCGACAAACAGAAACGCGAAAAGAATTTCGAGTAAGCCGAGATGAGTCGCGCCACGAAAATCAAGCTGCAGAAAAGTCGAGGAGGGATGTGGCATCGAAAAGATGGCCGCGGGCCAGTTCGTGATCCCTCGCAAAATACCAAGCAGCGCAGTGCCAAAAATGCCGATCAGAATTGCGCCATGGAATTTTCGCGACATCAGGATCAACGTAAGGCCCAGTCCAAAGCAGGCGGTTTGCACCTCTTTATCGGCGAAGCTGCCGAGGCCAACATAGGTGGCCGAATTGGCGACCACTAACTTTGCGTTCCGCAACCCAACAAAAGCAATGAACATCCCAATCCCCGCCGCTGTCGAGTGCTTCAGACAGTCAGGCATACCGTTGACAATCTGTTCGCGGACTTTCGTCACAGTCAACAGAAGGAAAAGCACGCCAGAGAAAAACACCACAGCGAGCGCCGTGCGCCAGGGAACATGCATGGCGAGGCAAACCGAATATGTGAAGTAGGCGTTCAGTGACATTCCCGGCGCCAAAGCGATGGGATAGTTGGCATAAAGTCCCATCACTAAAGTTGCCACCGCAGCCGAAGCGCAGGTCGCAAAGACCACTCCTTCGGGCGGCATTCCCGCCTGCGCCAGGATCTGCGGATTCACCACAACGATGTAAGCCATCGTAACGAAGGTGGTGAGGCCGCCCAGCATCTCCTGCTTCACGGAAGTCTGGTGCTCGGTGAGTTTGAAATAGCGGTCGATCAACCGATCCCTCCTTGTACTCAGACTGAGGTCGTTGCAATAGACTTAGTAGGCGATCTTGTTGGGTTTGTTTTCCCACGCGCGAAACGCGGCCAAAGCTTCTTCCCGCATCATCTGGACCATCGGTATTTTGCGCTTCGAATGCGGCTGCGCGATTTCGCGGTAGATCAGCGAATCGTCAAAGCCAATTCTGGATGCATCAGCGTCGGCGTTGGCGAAATAAACGCGAGAGAGACGAGCCCAGTAGATTGCTCCCAGGCACATGGGGCAAGGCTCACAGGAAGTGTAGATTTCACAACCCTCGAGATCGAAAGCGCCCAGTTTTTTGCACGCCTCGCGGATGACTACAACCTCCGCATGCGCTGTGGGATCGTTCGTGGAAGTAACCTGATTGGCGCCTTCGGCAATAATCGCGCGGTTTTTCACCACGACAGCACCGAATGGCCCACCGCGCCCGGAGTTGACGTTCTCGATGGAGAGTTGAATGGCGCGGGCCATGAAAGGGTTATCCATGCATTTCTCTATCTGTGCGCAATCGTCGGGGTCTGCCGGCGTCAGCAACCCGCGAACTCGCAATCAGTCGACATGGACTTTCGCAGCCGCTTCGCTGAGAAGCGAGTATATGCCGGGAGTCGGAATTTCGTAAAATGCTCTTTCGGATTCGGAGAAGGCTGAGTTGTAAAGTGGAACGAGGAAATCACTTTCACCAAAGTTTGTGAATTCTCCACGGAGCTGACAACTTGAACTCGCGAGCTTACGTGTCACAACGAGTGGTCACGCCCGAGGGAATTCGTCCGGCGGCTATCTTGGTGGAAGGCGAGCAGATCCAGGCCGTCGTTTCCCGCGATCGAGTACCGGCGCAACGTTACGAAGTCCACGACTTTGGCGCCGCTGCAATTCTTCCCGGACTCGTCGATTCTCACGTACATATCAATGAGCCTGGTCGAACTGACTGGGAGGGTTTCGAAACGGCGACGCGGGCCGCCGCGGCGGGCGGCTACACGATGCTCGTCGATATGCCTCTGAATTGTCTCCCCGCAACTACGACCGTTGCTGCACTTGCGGCCAAGCGTGCGGCTGCGCAAGGAAAATGCCGAGTTGACTGGGCGGCGTGGGGCGGGGTTGTCCACGATAATCAGAATGACATTGAAGCTCTTGCATCCGCCGGAGTGCCAGGGTTCAAATGTTTTCTGATCAATCCTGGCATCGACGGCTTCACCATGGTGACAGAGAAGCAATTGCGAGCCGCCCTACCGCAGGTTGCCCGAACAGGATTGCCGCTGCTGGTGCACGCGGAACTTGCCGCTCCAATCGATGGGGCCACGGCAGCCCTGGCCAAAGCCGATTGGAGTTGTTATTCCACCTATCTCCAATCGCGACCGGATGATGCGGAGCTAACCGCCATCCGGATGCTGCTGTCGTTGTGTCGCGAATACAGATTTCGTTTGCACATTGTTCATCTCTCGACAAGCCATGCGCTTTCGGAACTCCGCGCCGTCCGCGCAGAAGGGCTTCCCGTAAGTGTGGAGACTTGTCCTCATTATCTGCATCTCGCCGCGGAAACCATCCCCAACGGTGCAACCCTCAGCAAGTGTGCGCCACCGATTCGCAGCCGTGAAAATCGCGAGAGATTGTGGGAAGGTCTTAAAGACGGAACGATCGATATCGTGGTGACCGATCATTCTCCATGCCCACCGGCGATGAAACGCATCTCCGAAGGAAATTTTCAAACCGCATGGGGCGGTATCGCGAGTTTGTCAATCGCGCTGCCGCTCATGTGGACTGAAGCCAGCGAGCGAGGATTCACCTTGCTCGATCTGGCACGTTGGATGTCAGCGGAACCGGCGCGCCTCGCCGGATGCGACACGCGCAAGGGGCGAATCGCCCAAGGCTACGATGCGGACTTTGTAGTATTCGATTCCGAACGCGAATTTATTGTGAGCGACGACAGATTGCACTATCGGCATCCGGTCTCCGCGTATCTGGGAGAAACGCTGCGCGGCGTGGTGAAGGCAACCTATCTGCGTGGGAATCCTGTATTTATCGACGAAACATTTCCTGGACAACCCGCCGGGCGCGAATTTCGCGCGCATGCGCATCATGACTCGAGTATATAAAATCGGCCACAGACTCTGTAACTCCCGCGACGTAAAGAGCCAGTCTGGCTTACACTATCCCATCCGCGGGTGTGGCTTGCCCGCTGGCTTGCGAGATGAACAGCAATCCCATCGTCGGCAATTCCGTTCCGCGTAAAGAGGGACGCGACAAGGTGACCGGCAGGTCCCAGTACGTCGACGATATGGTCCTGCCCAACATGCTGTTCGGGGCAACCGTTCGCAGCCGGATTCCCCGCGGCCGCATCAAACAAATCACATTCGGCGGCGGCATTGCCTGGAATGAATTCGTGATTGTTTCCGCGGAAGATATTCCCGGAAAGAATTGCATCGCGCTCATCGGAGACGATCAGCCCTGTCTCGCGCATAAAGTCGTGAACCACCCCGAAGAACCGATTCTCTTGTTGGCTCATCCGGATCGCTATCTTCTTCCCCAAGCTGTTGAAGCGATATCGATTGAGTACGAGCCTCTGCCGGCCATCTTCACGATCGAAGAAAGCGAGCGCCGCTCTGAAACTATCTGGGGCAACGACAACATTTTTAAAACGTATTTGATCGAGAAAGGCACGGTCGATTGCATTTGGGAGAAGGCCGCATACATCGTGGAGGGCGAGTATACGACTGGCGCGCAGGAACAGCTTTACATCGAAAACAACGGAATGATCGCGGCCTTTGATGCTTCGCAGGGAATCACCGTGTGGGGCTCGTTGCAATGTCCTTACTACATTCATAAGGCCCTGATGGCACTATGCAATTTGCCGGCGGAAAAAGTTCGTGTCGTGCAGATGGAGACTGGAGGCGCTTTCGGCGGCAAGGAGGAATATCCGTCGATGATCGCGGCGCACGCCGCGCTACTGGCGATGAAGTCGGGCAAACCGGTCAAGATTATTTATGACCGGATGGAAGACATGGCGGCAACGACCAAACGCCATCCTTCGCGCACGCGTCACCGGACAGCGCTCAGCAAAGACGGCAAGATTCTGGGCGGGGAAATTGACTTCACGATTGACGGCGGAGCATATGCAACTTTGTCCTCGGTAGTCCTTTCTCGCGGAGCGATTCACGCCGGTGGCCCGTACTACTGGCCGAATATTCGCATCCGCGCCAAAGCGGTTGCCACGAACGCTCCGCCCCACGGAGCTTTTCGTGGCTTCGGCGCTCCACAGAGCCTGTTTGCCATGGAGCGGCACATGGATAGAATTGCGCAGCAGCTAAATCTTTCTCCCGTCGAAGTGCGACGCAGAAATTTTCTGCAGCCGGGGCAGACTACCACGACAGAACAGGTCATCCGCGAACCGATTGATCTGTCAAAACTACTCGATCGTGCTCTGGAAATTGCCGACTATCACTCCAAGGCTCTGCGATTCGCAAACGAGAATCGAGACAGCACGACTAAGAAGGGCATGGGGATTGCCGCGTTTCTGCACGGCGCCGGATTTACTGGATCCGGCGAGCGCTATCTTAGTTCCGTCGTCGGCGTTGAAGGTTGCGCCGACGGTAACGTACGCGTGCTGGTCTCGAGCACTGAATTTGGACAAGGTACAAAAACTGTTCTGAGCCAGATTGCGGCTGAAGCTCTCGATCTGCCCTACGACAGAGTCAGCTTAGCCCAGCCGGATACTCATGAAGTTCCCAACAGCGGGCCCACCGTCGCATCTCGTACGGTCATGGTAGTAGGGAAACTCGTGCAGTCGGCAGCTCTGGGAATTAAACAGACACTGCTTTCGTCCAACGTGCTTCCTGAAACATATACCGCCGAGGAGTTTCGCGCAGCCTGCAAAGAATATGTTGCATCCCACGGTCGCCTCTGCTCATGGTCGCGTTACGACCCTCCCGCCGATATTTTCTGGGACGATGAAACGTATCGTGGCGAAGCGTACGCCGCATTTGCCTGGGCGGTCTATGTCGCCGAGGTTACGGTTGATCTGATCACCTATAGCGTATCTGTGGACGATTTCGTCGCACTTCAGGAAGTTGGAAAGGTCCTGCACCCGCTTCTGGCGCGCGGGCAAATCATCGGCGGTGTGGCGCAAGGGATCGGCTTCAGCCTTTATGAAAAAGTAGCCTGGCAGAACGGTCGCATGCAGAACGGCCAGATGACAAATTACATCATCCCAACTTCAACCGACATGCCACCGATTCGTGTGTTCTTCGAAGAGTTAGGCAACGTCCACGGTGCGCATGGCGCGAAGGGTATTGGCGAACTTCCCATGGATGGTCCGGCTCCGGCAATCATCAACGCGGTGTCAAACGCGCTTGGATTGCATTTCAATTCCATCCCTCTGCTGCCGGAAGACATCATGGACGCGGTTGTCGCAGCTTCTCAAGAAACGACGGCAGAGCTGGCGGGTCAGGTTCAGCCACAATGACAGACACTCGCGAAGGCGGCTCCAAAACCTCAATTTCATTCGTCGTCAATGGTGACGCGAAAACCGTGAAGGCTTATCCGATGGAGCGGCTGCTCGACGTCCTGCGGCACGAACTGCAGTTGACCGGGACAAAGGAAGGTTGCGGTGAAGGCGAGTGTGGTTCATGTTCAGTCGTCATGGATGGGATGCTGGTGAACAGTTGTCTAATACCTGTACTTCAGGCGCAGGGCTCAAGCATCGTGACCATCGAGGGAATTGCGACAGGAGATACGCTGCATATCTTGCAGCAGGCGTTTCTGGAGCATGGTGGCGCACAATGCGGTATCTGCACGCCGGGGATGATTCTGGCAGCTGCACATTTATTAAATGGAAATCCTGAACCCTCGTTGGAGGAGATTCGGGAAGGCCTTTCCGGCAATCTCTGTCGCTGCACGGGATACAGTCAGATTCTCGAAGCGGTAGCCGAAGCATCGCGCCGCAAGGCGGCCGCATGAGATCGCATCCTTCCGAATACGAAATAGTTGCACCCGGTACCCTTCACGCAGTCGTTTCTCTGCTCGCACATAGCCCCGCCGAATGGCTTCCGATTGCAGGAGGCACAGATGTGATGGTGCAATACGCAGCGGGAAAGCTTGCCTCGCGCAAACTCGTCAGCATCTGGAATCTCCCAGAATTGCGCCGCATTGAGGCCACAGCGAAAGAAATTCTCATCGGCGCGGGATGCACCTACTCCGATCTTTGCGGCAATGATATTGTTCGGCAGGAGTTTCCACTTCTACATCGTGCCGCACGCTGGACCGGAGGAATCGCCAACCAGAATCGGGGAACGATCGGCGGCAATATTGTGAACGCCTCGCCAGCGGCGGATTCCTTGCCCGCGCTGCTGGTGTATGAAGCGGAGTTGATCCTCGTATCAGTGAGAGGTGAGCGCCGGCTGCCCTATGCAAGCTTTCACACTGGCTACAGGAAAACTTTACTAGCGACGGATGAACTCGTTCAGTCCATATGCCTCCCGCGACGATTTGTAGGATATTTCAGCTACGCCCGCAAGGTGGGTGCTCGCAATTCGCAAGCTATCTCGAAGGTGTGCATTGCCGCGATGGGCCGTCTGGTAGACGGGATCGTTGAAGATGCTCGCATCGCGATGGGAAGCGTAGCGCCGGTGCCGCTTCGCCTCAAGGAGACTGAGCAAGCAGTAAAAGGGAAGCGCCTTGATTCTGATTTGTTGTTGTTAGCGAGGAATGCGGCCGCTGCTGAGATTCGTTCAATCGATGATATTCGATCTACCGCAAGATATCGCTCAACAGTGGGCGGCAACCTTGTGGTCGAGTTTCTTAAGCAGCTGAGTTCGACCGCTGCCAAAAGCGGCGAGAGGAAAGATTTTCTGGCGCGATGGAACGCTCTTCCCGTCGCCGAAGCCTTCAGAGCGATTCTGCCGTGCTGTGGATCCAAGGCGTGGGCCCAAGGGATGGTGGACCGCAGACCTTTCTTGGATGAAACCACGCTTCTGGACGCCGCGGACCAGACTTGGTGCAGTCTGGATCGATCGGACTGGATGGAGGCGTTCCGCAGCCATCCCCGAATTGGAGAGACGCGAGCCTCTGCCGCTACTCTCGCCCAGTCAGTAGAATGGTCGGCGCAGGAACAACGCAATGTAGCCGACGCCGACGCTGCTGTGAAGGCCGCCTTAGCTGATGCGAATCAGGAATATGAGCGTCGCTTCAATCGTATCTTTATCATCTGCGCTATGGGGAAGTCTGCGTCAGAGATTTTGGAAATCTGTCAGCGCCGCCTGAAGAACGACCCTGAGACTGAACTCCGCGAAGCCGCCGAACAACAGCGGCAGATTACGCAAATCCGTTTGAAGAAATGGCTCCAGGGATGAAAGCATGAGACGCATTTCAACTCACATTCTGGATCTGGTTTATGGCAAGCCTGCCAGCGGTGTTCCCGTGCGATTGGAAAAGCAGACAGAAACAGA
The DNA here is from genome assembly GCA_963817305.1 of uncultured Acidobacteriaceae bacterium. GTDB lineage: Bacteria > Acidobacteriota > Terriglobia > Terriglobales > Acidobacteriaceae > Sulfotelmatobacter. The sequence goes on from CAWFOD010000004.1 coordinate 1,487,194, forward strand.
TTGGAAGGTCTTGAACTCGGAACTCACAGATCAGGATGGTCGATGTGCTCAGTTGCTCCACGATGACGAAGAGATGCCTGCGGTAGTTTATCGTTTGATTTTTGATACGGGGAGTTACTACGCCCAGAAGCAAGTCAGCACGCTGTATCCGGTAGTGGAAGTAACGTTTCGGGCAAGAGACGACGAATCCCATTTTCACATTGCGCTGCTTCTGAGTCCGAACGGATATACAACTTACCGGGGAAGCTGAGCTAAAGCGCTTCGTCCGCGATGGAGTAAAAATTGACTTCGTCAATCCGCGAATGGTTGAACCTTCTGGTGCGCTGGTTCCATGTTTTCGCGGCCATCATGTGGGTTGGCCAGACCTACTATTTCACCTGGCTGGACGGCCAGTTTGGCAGGCTCGCGAAGAATGCCACGGGAGACGGCCCGCCCCCATCGTTATGGATGGTGCACAGCGGCGGCTTTTACACCGTCGATAGACAGAAATCTCTCAAGGTTGGTCCTGAGCAAGTTCACTGGTTTCGCTGGGAAGCGTTGATGACGTGGCTGAGTGGAGTGGTGCTGTTGTTCCTGGTCTACTACTCGAGTTCTGGATTGATTGATCCTGACATCGCTGCTCTTTCACAAGCACGCGGCATTGCGATTGGGCTTGCCGTTCTCGCTGGTGGTTGGATCATTTACGATCTGGCGGCACGGTCCGCTCTCGCCAGGTCGGAACTTGCCTTCGCCGCATTCTCGCTGCTCCTGATTGCCGTGCTCGCCTGGGGACTCATGCATATCTTCAGCGGTCGTGCTGCGTACATTCACGTGGGCGCGGCCTTGGGCACAATCATGACGGCAAATGTCTGGTTCCGGATTCTTCCCTTTCAACGAAAAATGATCGCGGCGGCCGCCGCCGGAGAAAAGTTTGACACTGCGCTAAGCGCGCAAGCTAAGTTGCGTTCGAAACATAATACTTTCATGGCGGTGCCAGTAGTCTTTCTCATGATCAGCAATCATTTTCCTGTCGCGACCTACGGAAATACGTATGCCTGGGAAGTTCTCGTGGGTCTCGTTCTGCTCGGGTGGGTGGCGGCAAAAATTATCCGAGAAGCTTGAAGTACGAACTGTAGCTAACAACTGTGACTACAAATCGCGCACAGGAAGTCATCGCTCGTTGTCTGAAGCTAGCTTCGTTTACGGAAGCTCCCGGCTCAGTGCGGCGGACTTTCTTATCTCCGCCCATGCGCGATTGTCATCAAGAAATTATCAAATGGATGGAACCATTAGGCACGCAAGCGAGCGTCGACGCCGCCGGAAATCTTCGCGCCCTATATCCCGGCGCGAAGCCTGACGGTCCGCGCCTGCTGATCGGTTCGCATCTCGATACCGTTCCGAATGCCGGTGCCTACGATGGCATCCTCGGAGTTGTTCTAGCTGTAGCCTTATTAGAAGGGCTGCAGGGAGGGCACCTTCCTTTCGCAATCGAAGTGATTGCCTTTTCCGAGGAAGAAGGAGTACGCTTCGGCACTCCATTCATCGGCAGCCGGGCGCTGGTCGGGAGACTCGACGATCAAGTATTGGACATGCAGGATGCGCAGGGGATCACGGTGCGGAAAGCGATCGAAAACTTCGGATTGAATCCAGAAAATATTCCACAGGCGAAATTAGGAAACAGTGTCTTGGGCTACCTGGAATTTCATATCGAACAGGGACCAGTTTTGGAAAGCTTAAATCAGCCGCTGTCTGCGGTCGAGGCCATTGCCGGACAGAGCCGATTGGGATTCACATTTGTCGGCCGCGCCAACCATGCCGGCACAACGCCCATGCATCTCCGCCGCGATGCGATTGCTGGTGCCGCGGAATGGATCGGCACTGTCGAACGCATAGCCCACGAGGATCCAGACCTTGTTGCGACCGTTGGCAAGATCGAAGCCAAGCCCGGAGCGGCGAACGTGATCGCAGCCGAGGCTCGGCTCACCCTCGATGTTCGCCATCGAATTGACAACGTTCGCGCCCGCGCAGTCGACGACTTCATTCATCAGGCTCACGAAATCGCTGCGCGCCGCGGGTTAACCGTACGCGAGAAAGTTCTCCTCACCCAGCCCGCGGTCGCTATGGATTTGTTTCTTACGGGAGAGATAGGACGGGCAATCTCGAAGACCGGATGCAATCCGCATCGCATGGCAAGCGGCGCAGGTCACGATGCCATGATCATGGCGGAGAAAGTTCCATCGGCAATGATTTTTCTCCGGACTCCTGGTGGGATCAGCCACGATCCCGCCGAATCGGTTGCCGTTGAGGACGTCGAAAAAGCCATCGAGTGCGGGTTGCGTCTTCTCGATCAGCTGGCGTCCTCGCCTGAATTTCATAAGAGGATGAACCGTGCATAATCTCGGCCGCACACGAAGCTCGCAGCAACCCAATCATCTGCTCCTGACTCCGGATACTTTTGTGCGCACCACTTTGCCCGGAATGAAGGCCTGCTCCGCGATCGTTCACGTAAGTCCCGCGTTGGGCGCCGCATTCACACAGTACACTGCCGAGTTTGAAGCAGGAGGAGAGCTCGGTTGCGTCCCTGCACAGCGCTTCATTTTCCTGATCGATGGCAACCTGAACTTGCAGGTGAACGGCAAATCGCAAACGCTTGGCGCGAACGGCTACGCCTATCTGCCGGAAGGATTAAATCATCGCGTCACGGCAACAACGGCGAGCCGCGTTGCCGTCATCGAGAAACGTTATCAGGCTATCGATTCCGAGAAGCCGCCGTATCTGATCGTTTCGAGCGAGGATAACGTTTCTTCGCATCCGCTGGATGGCGATCCAGGCCTGCAGGTCAAATGTCTGCTTCCTGACGAGATGAGTTTCGACTTCGCGGTGAACACAATGGTGTACCAGCCCGGTGCTTCGCTCAGCATGGTTGAAATGCACATCATGGAACACGGGCTCATTATGCTTGAGGGCGGCGGCATCTACCGGCTCGGAGACTCGTGGTATCCCGTAACCGTCGGCGACTTCATCTGGATGGCACCCTGGTGCCCGCAGTGGTTTGGAGCAATCGGCAAAGTTCCTGCAAAATATCTCATCTATAAAGACTGGAACCGACATCCGTTGGCCAGCATAGAGCGATGAATAGGAATGATGAATAGTAATAAAGAGCGATGAATATTGCTATCGATCGAGATCGCTTGCTCTCTGAAATCGAGACGCTCGCTTCGTTTTCAGACGCTGAAGCTCCCGCGGTAACTCGGATTGTTTTCACGCCTGCAGATCTGAAAGCTCGCGCCTGGATGAAATCGCGTTGTGAAGAGGCCGGGCTCACCGTGCGCGAGGATGCGATCGGAAATACGTTTGCTCGCTGGAGCGGTTCTGAGCCGGACGCGCCGGTCGTCGGCACCGGCTCGCATATTGACGCAATTCCGAACGCCGGGAAATATGACGGGGTTGTTGGAGTGCTGGGAGGCCTGGAAGCAATACGGGCTCTGCGCCGGAATGGATTTCGTCCCCGGCATTCGATTGAGCTGCTCATTTTTACTTCCGAAGAGCCAACGCGGTTTGGAATCGGATGTATTGGAAGCAGATTGTTATCGGGCACTCTCTCGGTAGAGAGCGCGAAGAAACTAAGAGATTCGGGCGGAGACGGACTCGATGAAGTTCGTCGGCGGGCCGGATTTGCCAGCGACCTCGAAGAAGTGAAGTTGCCGAACGCCTACTACAAGGCCTTCGTCGAATTGCACATTGAACAGGGGCCGCGGTTGGAGCGCGAACAAATTCCTCTCGGCATCGTCACGAAAATCGCCGCACCGGCCAGTCTACGCATTGTGATCGAAGGCTCTGGAGGACACGCAGGTGGTGTTCTGATGCCGGACCGCCGCGATGCTCTCTGCGCCGCCGCCGAGATCATTCTGGCGGTTGAGGGCGCAGCGCGCAGCAGCGGAGCGATTGACACCGTTGCCACCGTAGGAATTTGCGAAGTGTTCGCCGGAGCTGTAAATAGTATTCCCGCGCGCGTCCGCCTTAGCGTTGATATCCGCGACACGGATCTACAGCGGCGTGACGGGGTAATGCGCGTACTGGACGCCGCATGCTCCTCAGTTTCGGCCAAACGAAAAGTTTCGATTCAAATTGACTTAGTAAACGCCGACGCGCCTGCGGACTGCGCTCCCGAAATCATCGAAGCTCTCTCCCATTCCTGCCGGGAGCACGGGATCAGCTTTCTATCCATGGTGAGTCGCGCTTACCACGATTCGCTTTTTATGGCGCGCATCGCTCCAGTGGCGATGCTGTTCATCCCTTGCCGCAATGGCTACAGCCATCGTCCTGACGAATACGCCTCCCCCGACGACATCGTTCGAGGAACGCTTGTCCTCGCCGAGACCCTGGCAGCTCTCTCTATTTAGAGTTCCCGCCACAGATCGGAGTTACTGGGTCTTGATCGACTCACGGATCTTCGCGTAGCCCGGCTTGATGGCCTTGTAGATGAAATCAATGCGCTCTTTGTAGGGCAAAAAGGCGCTTTTCATCGCGTTGATTGTGATCTTTTCGAAATCGGCCAAAGTCAAGCCGAACGTAGTTGCGGCGGCTTCAAATTCCTTGGTCAACGTGGTGTTGCTCATCAGCCGGTTGTCGGTATTTAGCGTAACGCGAAACTTTTCCTGATAAAGGATTTTAAATGGATGCTCCGCCACGCTTGGCGTCGCGCCAGTGTGGACATTGCTCAACAGACAAATTTCGAGTGGGATGCGTTTGTCGAGAACATACTGCGCCAGATCGCCCAACTTCACTGCTTTGCCGTCCGCGACAGCGATGTCTTCGATCAGCCGCGTTCCATGGCCGATGCGGTGAGCTCCACAATATTGAATCGCCTGCCAGATCGATTCCTTCCCGTAGCCTTCGCCGGCGTGAATCGTAATATTGAAATTCTCCCGCTGAATGTAGTGAAATGCGTCCACATGTTTCTTGGGAGGATAACCGCCTTCTTCTCCCGCTAAATCGAATCCCACTACGCCGCGAGCGCGAAAGTCCACTGCAAGTTCCGCCATTTCAAGAGAGGTATTCATGTTGCGCATTGCGCAAATAATCAAACCAGAAGAAACCCCGAAGTCTTTCCGTCCGCGTTCCAAACCTTTCAACACCGCGGAAACAATCTGCTGATGAGTCAGCCCTTTCTGGGTATGAAAGACCGGCGCAAAGCGGGTTTCGAAGTAGATGATCCCGTCGCGACTCAGATCCTCGGCCTGCTCGTAGGCGACCCGCTGCAGCGCCTCTTCTGTCTGCATTACGGCAATCGTGTGCGCGAAGCCTTCCAGATATTTTGCCAGGCTGCCTTGATTCGCGCCGCGAAAGAACCATTGCTCCAGTGCATTAGGATCGTCCGTCGGCAGGTCTTTGTATCCCGCGTCCCGTGCCAACTCGATCACCGTTTGAGGTCGTAGCACTCCATCCAGGTGTTCATGCAAAAGCACTTTTGGCAGACGCTGCAACAATTGTCTATCGAGTTTCATTGGAACGCGTTCCTCACACAATCCGCCGCACTGACGGTTCGAATCATCTGTGCCTGCAAACACTATTTTACCGCTCGCTTCCGTCTCACTGCTATGCGCACAAAGCGCGTGTTGTACAATCCGACGCCAGTCTCATTTGCGCAACCAGTACAGCAGTCGATGGAATAAACCTCGAACCAGCAATAAACCGGCACAGCATGGAGCAGACGGCGAATCAGCGCATCGAGAATCCAGACTATGGTTTGCGTCGCGGAATTCTGTCTCCGATGGAAACCCTGGCTCAGTCCGTCTCCACTATGGCTCCGACCACCACCCCGGCCGCAACCATCCCCCTGGTATGTGCGCTCGCCGGCAATGGCACTTGGCTCGCGTACGTGATCGCGACAGGAGCCGTGTTCCTCGTTGCCTTATGCATCGCGCGTTACGCTCGCCTTTCAGCGTCGCCCGGATCGCTTTATACCTACGCATCGATGACTCTACCTCCCTGGCTCAGCGCGACTGTCGCCTGGAGTCTCTTGCTGGCTTATGTAGCCACCGGTTCAAGCGTGATCGGCGGCTTCTATCACTACGCGAACTTGCTGCTGCGGGACGCCACGGGTCATGTGTATTCCGCGGTGTTGCTGGCCACGCTGGTGACCGGCGTCTCGATCTGGATTGCGTATCGCGACGTGAAGATCTCCGCACGGCTTATGCTTTGGATCGAGGCTGCGTCCGTCAGCGTGATTGTGATCGTCGTAATCCTTCTACTGGTTCGAAACGGCTGGCATCTGGATGCGGAGCAACTCCATCTTCACGGTATGAGCGGAAGTGGACTTCGTCTCGGTCTGGTACTAGCACTATTCAGTTTTGTTGGTTTCGAGAGCGCCACCACGCTGGGCTCCGAGGCGCATAACCCGCTGAAGACGATTCCCAACGCGGTCATCCTGAGCGCCGTTCTCGCCGGAGCTTTTTTCACGATTTGCGCCTACGCCGAAGTACTGGGCTTTCACACCGCCGGTCAGGACCTGGGTGCCAGCCAGGCGCCAATGTATTTGCTCGCTCGCGTCGGAGGCGTCCCTGTGCTTGGATTGCTCATCGACATCGGCGCACTCGTCAGCTTGTTTGCTGGAACTCTCGCCTGCATTACAGCGGCAGCGCGAGTGCTCATGCTCATGGCCCACCATGGCCTCGCCCACAGCTCTTTCGGCAGTGCGCATGTCCGCAATCAAACGCCGAGTCGGGCGGTGGTGATTACCGGGGTTGCCGCGCTCTTGCCGGTGGCTGTGCTGGCGGCTCGCGGAGCCAGTGGCCTGGATGTTTACGGCTGGATGGGATCGCTGGCGACCTATGGTTTCATCGTGGCCTACGCGTTGGTCTGCATCGCATTGCCACGGTACCTGCGCAGCCATAACGCTTTTCATAGCGGAGCACAAATCGTCCCCTGGTTTGCGGGTGCGGCGATGCTGCTTGCGCTCGTGGGGAATGTTTATCCAGTTCCGGAAGGCCCATACGGAAAACTTCCTTACATCTACCTGGCCTACTTAACCCTAGGACTGTTGTGGTTCTTCATTCGCGCCCGTCACAAAGGATCTTCCGTGGGCCAAGGCCAAGTCGAGCATTTGTGACTCAGGTCTCTCACGAGTTCTCCCCGCCATAAAAATAACCGATCTGCGGTAAAGGAATTTTGGTTGAAGGAATGCTTTTGTTCTCATTGGCACTCGTGTAAAGTCATCCCGACATTTTGCGGGTATGCAAAATAGAGCACTCAGTGCCGAGAACTTCGTCTGATCAATTGCAAGATTTGAATCGCCGGCGGCGGTCCAAGGCGCGTTTGCTTACAGAGCCTCGAGGTGCATTCATGATGAAAAGAATTGGACCCCTCGTTCTTCTTGTCGCGGCATCTTTTTGCATGCCTTTCTCCCTCGTGCCATTTGCGCAGGCGCAACAAACTCTCGGTGGCGTTACAGGGACGGTCACTGATAAGACTGGCGGCGTTCTGCCGGAAACAGTTGTAACCATCGTAGGCGATCAGACAAAACTTACACGCAGCCAGAAAACCGACGCGAATGGCAGTTACGATTTCGTGAGTTTACCCATCGGCGCTTACACGCTCACTTTCACGCACGACGGGTTCGAAACGCAGAGAGTTCCCTCCGTCACGGTTCAGGCGGATCGCACTGCCACAATCAACGCCGTACTTCCCATCGGCCAGGTCGGAACGGTAGTCGAAGTCCAGGCAATCCCGTTGATAAATTCAGTCGACACCACCAATGGCTACATTCTCGACAGGAACCAGATCGATGCGGTGCCGCTGCCCACGGGCAGCTTTACCGGTCTCGCGATTCTTTCGCCCGGAGTGAACGCCGAACTCCCGGGCGGAACGGGAGCCAACAGCGGCCTGGGAAATCAACCCATCTGGGCCAATGGACAGCGCGATACCAGTAACAGTTTTCTGCTCAACGGCGTCGACGCCAGCAATTTGTTCAATGGAAAAAGCACCAGTCAGGTAGCTTCGGCCCGCATCGTCAACAATACCGGCGTGGCGAACGCGGCCAGCACAAGTGCCGCGCCAATTCAGAGCACCGCCTCGGTCTATCTCGCGATCGGACAGGCGCTGCCTACCCCGGCTCCCGAAACTGTCACCGAACTTCGCGTAAACACTTCCATGTACGACGCGCAACAAGGTGCCAACAGCGGCGCCCACATCGACATGAGCACCGCGTCCGGTACGAATACGATTCATGGTAGCGGCTATGTTCATCGCGGCACGGATTGGCTGAACGCCGCGCCGTTCTTCTACAAACAAGACCCCAATATTCCCGCCAATGACAAAGTTCCGCAGCTCCATCGCTACACCGCAGGCGGAACGCTCGGCGGGGCGCTCATCAAGGACAAGCTGTTCGGTTTTGTCAGCTACCAGCACCTGCACGACTCCGATCAGGAGATCGGCCTCTCGCGCATGCTGGTTCCTTACGGGCTCAGCAATGACCGTTCGCCCGCGGCGCTGGCGACAATTTCCAATACTTACTGGGGCACAAGTCTTACCGGGAATGGTGATCTCAATCCCATCGCAGTTGCACTTTTCCAGTACAAACTACCCAACGGGCAGTATTTGATTCCTTCGTGGGATGGTCAGGTGGCAACGCCAATTTTTCCGGAAAATGCGATCAGCCCGGGCACGGCTTACTTCACTTCCGATCAAGCCGTCGTTGATCTTGATTGGAACAAAAGCGCGAGGGACACGGTTTCGGCCAAGTACTACTACCAGCATGACCCCAGCATCGCTCCTTACGCGTACTCGAATGTCGCCGGATTTTCTCAACATCTCGATGCCGGCAGCCAGGTCGCTTCGCTCACCAATACACAAACGCTTCGGTCAAACCTGAGCATCACGGAAGTTTTAGGCATTCTGCGCGAGAAGGTCTACAGCACAATCGCGCAGCCATTTTCGCCGCAGTCATTCGCTGCGCAAACTGGCACTCCGGCGATCAATACCTTTGGCTCCTCGTTTTTCCCCGGCATCAGCATCGTCGATCCCTTGGGCCTCGACAGCGCGGCCAACATAGGAGGCATCTCCAATCTCCAATTTCTCACCATCGGCCAAGGCGCCGCCTCTCAGGGAGCTTTTACCGGTGTCTTCCAAAACCGTATTATGCCGTCGGCAAATGCCATCTGGACTCATGGCAAACATACATTCACCTTTGGCGGCAGCTATGCCTATACCCAACTCAACACGCGTGATCTGCGAACCAACCAGGGAATTATTTCGACCGCAGATTTCTCCCAGTTCATCCAGGGCTTCGTAACTACGAACGACGATTTTACGACTACAAAATTTCTTCAAGGCAATGCCAACCGTTACTACCGCGCTGGACAATCCGGAGCGTACTTGCAGGACAAGTTTCAGTTCCGCTCTAATCTCAGTCTGACCGCGGGGCTGCGCTTCGATTGGGATGGCGGTCTTACCGAAAAATACGGGCGCATCTTTAATTTCGACCCTTCACGGTACACCTACGATGCGGCCACCGATACCATCGCGTCGAACGGTTTCATCATTGCCGGCAACAACAATCTTTTTCCGACCAAAGGTGTCAGCAACACAACGCTCACCGGACGCCAGTGGGGACTGGCACCGCGTCTCGGGGTCGCCTGGAGTCCAAAAAGATTTAATGACAAAGTCGTGATCCGCGCCGGCACAGGTCTCTACTACGATCGCGGAGAATTGTATTCCTATCTCTCGCCGGGATTCGCCGAAGGCGTAATCAATGGCGGGCCGTTTGGAGTAAATCAAACTCCGCCTTACGTGAACGCGCAAGCTTGCAAAAACTTCACCTCCACTCCGTATGAAGGTTTCATTCCTACTTGTGACCCCACAAGTGCAGCAACCGGCTCCGGCGGTTCGCTCACGAACCCGTGGGGAGCCACGCTCGGGCCGCCTCCAAGCGGCAATCCAGCGGATATTACGCAATACTTGCCAAACGAAGCGGCCATCGCCAACGGCGCGCAACTCTTCTCTTTTGCTACCTACAACCGCGCCAATAAGTTGCCTTACACGATCAATGACACGCTTGACGTGCAGTGGCAGCCGCGCAATGATCTGGCCGTTGAGATCGGATACGTCGGCAACCTGGGCCGCCATGGGGTGATTCCGATTCCATTCAATCAACCCGGAATCGCATCCCCGAGCAACATCATCCATCCCGGTTCGCCTTTTCCTCAGGAATATACTTACGGCTACACAGTCGTCGATTCGAACTTTAATTTTCAGAACCTGCCCAACGGTCAGCCGTATCTCGCGACTTATGAAGGCGGCAATGTCGACTTGCGCGTCCCCTATATTGGTTACTCGGCAGAATCCGAGACTTACAAGGCAGCCGGCGTTTCAGCCTACAACGCGCTTCAGACTCACGTTGAAAAACGGATGAGCCACGGGCTGCAAGTCGGCTTCTCCTACACCTACTCTCACGCGCTCGATGAACAAAGCGGCATGGGCCTGTTCTTCAACGGAAACAATCCGCTGAACCTGCGCTCGGCTTACGGATCTTCTGATTTCGATCGCACCCACGTTTTTAATTTCAGCTACGTCTACGAGGTACCAAAATTCTTTTCCGCTTCCACGCTCAAGGGCAAAATAGTAGATGGTTGGTCCATCAACGGCGCTACCGTCCTGCAAAGTGGCCAGCCCTATAGCATCATCGATTACACCGGTGCTGTCGGCAGCATCTTCTATAGCGTTTACGACGGCATCACGAACCCCATTGTTCCGCTCGCTCCGGGTTGCACCCCAAAGAATGCTCTGACAGGCGCTTCTGGCGCTTTTGGTACGCCAGCGCTGAAGTCAAGCTGCTTCACGCTTCCGCTCCTAAGGCCGGGCGATCTTGGAGGCGCCATTCCGGCGAACGACACTTTCGAAACAAACTTCACGAATGGTCAGCGCAACATCTTTCGCCAATCGTGGCAGAAGGCCGCGGACATTTCTTTCGTGAAGCTCACGCCGCTCACCGAGAGCGTTTCGCTGAAGTACAGTCTGGATATTTTTAACGTTACCAATACTGCCAGCTTTGATATCCCTATTGACGATGTTTCGCAGAATCAGTTTTACAACCAGTTTCCGGTGATCGGAACGCCGCCAATGCCCACGAGCTGCGGAAATAACAACCAGGGGTTCTATAACTGTCCATCCGGTTTGGGCGTGACCAACAAAACGATCGGGCAACCGAGACAGATTCAAATGACTTTGCAGGTTCAGTTCTAGTTCATATTGGCGAAAAGCTGCGAAATAGCTCGGGCGATGTTCACTCCTGCCCAATGTCTTCACTCCAAATTTCGGGATTCAATCGAATATAGTCGCTCAACATCGATGCACATTCTTCTGAATCGAGGTCGACGACCTTTACGCCGAGCGACCGCAGCCACTCCATCCCACCCTGAAAGTTGCGGCTCTCGCCTACGACCACTGTCCTGAAGCCGAACTGCCGTACCAGTCCGCTGCAATACCAGCAAGGCGCCAGCGTGGTCACCATGATGAGCTTGCGATAGCTCCGCTGCCGTCCCGCATTGCGGAACGCGTCGGTTTCACCGTGTATTGAAGGGTCGCCGTCTTGCACTCGGCGGTTGTGCCCCGCGCCCACCAAGGTGCCGTTGTCGTCAAAAATTGCCGCACCGATCGGAATGCCGCCCTCCGCCAGCCCTTTGCGTGCCTCGGTGATCGCTACTTTCAACATCGCAACGTAATCGGTTGGGAACATGGCCTCCGATTATATGGTTGCGCTCAAGCATCGGCCAGTAGCGAGCTTCGATAAGAGGCCGACTTTACATCGTGACTTCCATGCAAAATTGAGATACAGCGAATTCAAGTTTGTGATTTCTGGTTTTGAGAACAGATCAAGGAATCTGCAGCTAACTTATTTCTGCGCTGGGAGTTGTATCTACTCGAAGCTTGGGGTTCGGAATGCATCGAATTGAGCAGGTTCAAAGTTCGGCGCTTTCAACGCAGCTTCCATGTAATCAGCAATTGACGGACAGCCGCAAATCGGCATAGCATCACCTTGTTATGGCTTCGCTTCACCATCATCATCGTCACCACCATCACCATGCGATGAGCGTGTCGGCGGAGCACTTCGGATGACGACCTAAAGCAATCATAGGAAATCCAAGCCCGCTGGCGCGAAACGCGCAGCGGGTTTTTTGTTTCTGCTGCGCGCTTCGAGCACCTGGGATTGAGAACGAGGAGTTTTCCATGGAGATCGACTTCGACAAAATGCAAGGCCTGGCTCCCGCGGTCATTCAGGATGCCGCTACTGCAGAACTGCTCATGGTGGGCTTCATGAACCGGGAGGCGTTGGAGGTGACGCTGCGAACCGGCTTCGTCACCTTCTATAGCCGCACTCGACAAACTCTTTGGACCAAAGGAGAGACCTCGGGCAATCGCCTCGAAGTCGTCGCGGCATGGACGGATTGTGACCGCGACACGGTGCTGCTTCGCGTCCGCGTATTGGGCGAAGGCAAAGTTTGCCATACCGGATCCCGATCCTGTTTCACTGAGAAACTTCCCTTGGGTACAGCGCTGGCGGATAGGGAGTCGCGGCGATGAAACTTCGTCTGGGCGTTCCCAAGGGTAGTTTGCAGGAAGCCACGCTCAATCTTTTCTCTCGCGCCGGTCTTCGCGTCTACACCAGTGCGCGGTCTTACTTCGCGGCAACCGACGATCCGGAAATCGAATGTCTACTCATTCGTGCGCAGGAAATGGCGCGCTATGTCGAGCATGGTGCGCTGGATGCCGGTCTCACCGGTCTCGACTGGGTGCTCGAGAGTGGCCTCGACGTGATCCGCGTGATCGACCTTATCTACGCGAAACAAAGTATGGGCAAAGTGAAGTGGGTACTCGCAGTGCCCGAAGATTCCGCCGTCAAGAGGCCCGAAGATCTTGAAGGAAAAATCGTAGCCACTGAATTGGTCAGCTTCACGCGGAACTATTTTGCCAGCCGGAACGTCGCTGTGAAAGTTGAATTTTCCTGGGGCGCCACCGAAGTGAAGCCGCCATTACTGGCCGATGCAATCGTAGAAGTTACGGAGACTGGCAGTTCATTGCGCGCCAATCACTTGAGAATTATCGAAACGGTTCTCGAGTCGAACACGCAACTGATCGCAAACAACGCCGCGTGGGCCGATCCCGCGCGCCGCCAGAAGATCGAGAATCTCTCCGTGATGCTTTCCGGCGCGATCGCGGCGCTGGGTCGAGTTGGTCTGATGCTTAACGTTCGCAAGCCCGATTTGGCTACCGTTCTTGGCCTGCTTCCCGCGCTGCAAAATCCGACGGTCGCGCCACTCGCCGATGGCGAATGGGTTGCAGTCAACACCGTGATCGAAGAGAACGCCGCCTGGTCGCTGATCCCAAAGCTCAAACAAGCGAATGCGCAAGGAATCGTCGAGTATCCGCTGAACAAGGTGGTGATGTGATGCGCCTGCGCATACTTGATGGGCTTAAGAAGGATCGTTTCCTGCACGGGCTGAAGCAGCGCGGTGCAATCGATCTTGCCGAAGTTGAGCCGGTGGTGCGGCGCATCGTGAACAACGTGCGACGCCAGGGGGAACGAGCGTTACGGCGTTATTCCGCACGCTGGGACAGGTTGGGAAAAGATGAACCCGTGCGCGTGCCGGAAACCGATCTGCGTGATGCCTGGCAGAAGACTTCCGCAGAACTGAAAGATGCCATCACCCAAGCCGCAGAAAATATTCGTCGCTTCTGCGAATGGCAGAAACCGAAGGAGTGGCAGCGCGAAATTCGGCCCGGAGTTTGCGTTGGACAGTTAGTACGCCCGTTGGAATCGGTGGGGTGCTATGTTCCCGGCGGTCGTTACCCGCTGCCTTCCACTTTGCTGATGACGGTGATTCCCGGGCAAGTCGCGGGCGTACCGGAGGTTCGCGTGGTCTCGCCGCACCCCGCGCAGGCGACTTTGGCGGCAGCCGCGTTCCTCGGAGTGCGCGAATTCTATCGCGTTGGTGGAGCGCAGGCGGTCGCCGCACTTGCCTACGGCACCAAAAGCATTCCGCGCGTGAGCAAGATCGTCGGCCCCGGCAACCGTTACGTCACTGCGGCCAAGAAGTTGGTGGCATTCGATTGCGCAATCGAATTCCTTGCTGGCCCCACGGAAAGCGTTATCGTAAGCGCCACGGGTGATCCTGCATTCATCGCATGCGATCTGGTGGCGCAAGCGGAGCATGATCCCGATGCGCTCTGCGTCTTTATAGCAACTTCGAACGAATTAGCAAAAGCTGTGCAGATGCAAGTGCAGCAGCGTACTCGCACAAATCCGATTGCCGCGCAGTCACTCTCTCGCAATGGGGCAATTCTTCGGGTCGACTCTCTCAACCAGGCAATCGAAGCCGTAAACGAGATTGCGCCCGAGCATCTCACGTTACCGGCGGCTCTGGCGCCGCTGGTGCAAAATGCAGGATCGATTTTTCTGAACGAGTTCACGCCCCAATCCGCCGGAGATTACATCTCTGGGCCGAATCACGTATTGCCTACCGGAGCGATGGCCCGTGTGCGCGGCGGACTCAGCGTTCTGGATTACGTCCGCATCATTTCTTGCCAGGAAGTATCCCACGAAGGAATTCGCAGCATCGCCCCACCGGCGATCATTTTGGCTGAAGCCGAAGGCCTGCACGCGCACGCCGAATCCTTGCGAGTGAGGAGCGCCAATGCTTGAGGCCCGCACGTCGGTAAGAAATCTGCATGCTTATCGGCCGCCGCTGGCCGGACGCGAAGGGCTGCGGCTGGATTTCAACGAAAGCACAATCGGCTGCTCGCCGCGTGTGCTGGCGCGACTGCAATTGCTCGATGCCGAGACGCTGGCCCGCTATCCCGAACGCGAACCCGTGGAGGCTACAGGTCGCTGATTTTCTCGGACTTGAAGCCCAACGAGTTCTGCTTACAAACGGTGTGGACGAGGCGATTCATCTCCTTTGCTCAACGTATCTGGAGCCTGGAGACGAAGCCATCATTGTCGTGCCCACCTTTGCGATGTATGCAATCTTTGCACAAGCCGAAGCAGCGAGCCTCGTTCAAATTCTTTCCGGTGATGACTTTTCCTTTCCTCTGGAGAAACTGCTTTCGCGAATCGGCCCGCGGACGCGACTCATCGCGGTGGCGAATCCGAACAATCCGACGGGATCGGCGGTCGCATGCGACGTCCTGCTTAGCATCGCTCACGCAGCACCGCAAGCTGCGGTCCTGGTGGATGAAGCGTACTACGAATTTCATGGAGACACGATTCTCAACCACGCGACCTGGCCAGACAATCTTTTTGTGGCGCGCACATTTTCGAAAGCTTACGGGCTCGCAGGTCTGCGCATCGGAATTCTCGCCGGAAATGCCGGCCAGATGTCGATGGTGCGCCGGGTGGCTTCACCCTATAACGTGAACGCAGTAGCCCTCGCGGTGTTGCCGGAGGCGCTTCGCGATCAGCAATACGTGGCACAGTACGTGGCTGAAGTTCAGCGCGGCCGTGCGATTTTAGAGCGGGAACTCAAAACGCTCGGCCTGCACTATTGGCCCAGCCGGGCCAATTTTGTACTCGTACGCATCGGTCCGGCCTATTCGGAATTCATCCGCGATTTGCGCGCTCGCGGAATTCTCGTTCGCGACCGGAACTCTGATCCCGGATGCGAGGGTTGCGTGCGACTCACAGTTGGGTCATACGAACATACTCAAAGTTTGATTAGCGCTCTGCGCGACGTGGCCGGGAAACTCAGGGTATCGAGCGAGGTAAAAGTGTGAGGAAAGCCAATTTGCATCGCAAGACCGCGGAGACGGAGATTCGGATTGCGCTCACCATCGAAGGTCGTGGCAAATATGAAATCACCACGGGAATCCGATTTCTCGATCACATGCTGGAACTGTTTGCGCGGCATGGCGGATTCGATTTGAAACTCACAGCCGCCGGCGACTTGGATGTGGATCAGCACCACACGGTGGAAGATGTCGGCATCGCTCTAGGCGAAGTCTTTGACCGGGCTCTCGGAGATCGCCGCGGCATCTTGCGCGCCGGTTACTTCGTGATGCCGATGGACGAAACGCTCGGTCTAGCCGCAGTTGATTTCGGTGGGCGCGCTGCGGCGGTTGTCGATACGAAAGTTCGCGCGGCGCGTGTTGGAGATTTGCAGGTCGAGTTGGTAGACGATTTCTTCGAGGGCTTTGCCCGCGGCGCGCGTGCAAATGTTCATGCGCGGGTGCTTTACGGGCGATCCAGCCACCACAAGATCGAAGCCCTGTTCAAGGCCTTCGCCCGGGCTCTGCGGGTGGCGTGCTCCCGCGATCGTCGCCTGGGCCGCATGCTGCCGAGCACCAAGGGCCTCTTATGATCGCCATCGTCGATTACGGAGCAGGCAACCTCAATTCGGTGAAGAAGGCGTTCGATTATCTCGGCGCTGAAAGTACTGTGACGAACAAACCTGAACTCGTATTAGCGGCGCAAAAGATCGTGCTGCCCGGGGTGGGGCATTTTTCCTCGCTCCGCTCTTTGCATAGCTCAGGATTGCGACCAGCGTTGCTGGAAGTCGTTTCTTCCGGGAGGCCGCTTCTCGGAATCTGCCTCGGGATGCAATGGCTTTTCGAGGGCAGTGAGGAGTGCAATGAAATTCCAGGCGCGGGATTTTTCCCCGGCAACTGCCGGCAGTTTCCGCCTTCCGTGAAATCACCGCACGTTGGATGGAATTCGGTGAGCGTAAAGGCAAGCTCCCGTTTGATGAGCGGCGTTGCACAGGATTCATTTGTCTACTACACACATTCTTTCCACGCCCCCGTAGTGAATGCAATGGTGGCTGGCACCGAGTACGGAATCCAGTTTGCCGGTGCCGTCGAAAAGGAGAACATCTTCGGGGTGCAGTTCCATCCGGAGAAATCAGGAGACGTGGGGCTTTCGATCCTGAGGAATTTTTGCGAGGTCTAATTTGCGAGCTCTGAGATGTTGACCAAGCGCATCATCGCCTGCCTCGACATGGACGGGGGACGCGTCGTGAAAGGCGTCAAGTTCAAGCATCTGCGCGATGCCGGCGATCCTGCGGAATGCGCTGCGGTCCATGCTCGCAACGGAGCCGACGAAATCGTCCTGCTCGATATAACCGCCACAAGCGGAAATCGCGGCACTATGCTGGATGCCGTCCGCCGCACGGCGCGATCGCTATTCGTTTCATTTACAGTCGGCGGAGGAATTCGTCAGCTCGGTGATGCGGCAGCTGTCTTCGATGCCGGCGCCGACAAGATCGCCATTAACTCCGCAGCCGTTCGCGATCCGAAACTGATCGGGGAGATTGCCGGGCGCTTCGGTTCGCAGGCAGTGGTCGTGGCTATCGACGCCAAAAAGTCAGACGGAGGATTTGCGGTATTCGTTGCGGGGGGACGAGTCTCCACGGGCCGTGACGCAATTCAATGGGCACAAGAAGCTGCAGCTTCCGGGGCAGGGGAGATTCTGCTGACTTCGATGGACCGCGATGGAACGCAGTCGGGATTCGACTGCGAGTTGGTGCGCGCCGTTGCGGAAGCGGTTTCGATCCCTGTGATTGCTTCGGGAGGCGCAGGATCTCCTCTTCATTTTATTGAAGTCTTTCGAGACGGCAAGGCGGACGCTGCTCTGGCTGCCTCGATCTTTCACTTCGGCATCGAAAATATCGCCCAGCTGAAACGCGAGCTGCACAATGCCAGCATACCGGTGAGGTGGCCGTGCTGATTCCTTCGATCGACTTGATGGGCGGCAAAATTGTGCAGTTAGTGCAGGGCGAAAAGAAGGCGCTCGAGTTTGATGACTTCGAATATTGGATTCAGCGCTTCTCCAACTATCCTCTGGTACAAGTGATCGACCTCGATGCTGCCCGGGGCTCGGGGAACAATCTGTCATCCGTACGCCGAATAGTGCAGCGGCTGAGCTGCCAGGTTGGCGGCGGAATTCGCAACCTGGAAACGGCGCGCGCCCTTCTGGATGCGGGTGCGCGAAAGGTAATTATTGGTTCCGCATTATTGGAAGCGGACAAAATCAACACGCAGTATGCGGCGAAGCTGGCAAGCGCGCTCGGCACTGCAGTTCTGGTTTTTGCGATTGATTCTCGCGCTGGCCGAGTTGCAATCGAGGGGTGGCGCAAACGGACTGCGCTCACCGCCTTCGACATGATTCGCGCTCTCGAATCATTCTGCGAAACGTTTCTCTACACTCACATCGACACGGAAGGTTTGATGGGCGGCATTCCCATGGAGATTGTAAGTGCAATTCGGCAAGCGACAACGCGGCGTCTCGTCGTCGCCGGCGGCATCACGACTCAGCAGGAAATTGATGCTCTCGACGCTTTGGGCATGGATGCTGTCGTCGGAATGGCTTTGTATTCGGGCCGTCTTTCCGCCTGAACGGCAATATCCGTGGTCCTCTTCCGCGCCCCAGTCGAAGTTTTGAAATTTCCATTCATTGCATCGAAATTCTGCGTTGTACTTGTCAACCGCGAAGGCTTATCACAGAATCGACGGAATATGCTTGGAGTGGGGTGTGGGCTGCGCCCGCAGCCTCTGATTCGAATCCAGGAACAACCGATTTGAGATAGCAATTTCACAGGGAGACGCCGCAATGTCCCGCGTCAGAATTAAAAATGGTGTCCCGCTCGCGCAAGGTTTGTACGATCCTGCGCAGGAGCATGACGCCTGCGGGATCGGCTTTGTAGCCAGCATTCGTGGTGAAAAAAGCCACGACATTGTAAGTAATGGAATTCAGGTTCTGCTTAATCTGGCGCATCGTGGAGCCTGCGGTTGCGACGCCGAAACTGGCGACGGCGCGGGGGTTCTGATTCAAATTCCCCACGATTTCTACGCCCGGGAATGTGCGAAACTCGGATTCGAATTGCCGCTGGCCGGTTCCTATGGCGTCGGAATGACGTTCCTGCCTGTAGAGAAACATCCTCGCCTGCAGTGTGAAGGTATTCTGGAGCGAATTGTCCGCGAGGAAGGTTTGTCGCTTCTAGGGTGGAGAGATATGCCGGTCTACGCTTCGGCGATTGGCCGGGTCGCGCGCGCCTCGCAACCTTATATCCAGCAGATTTTTATTGGACGCCCGGCGGATCTTGACGAAGATGCTTTCGAGCGCAAGTTATACGTCGTGCGCAAGCGCGCGGAAAATGAGACCCGGGAATCCGGCGACGAAAATACCGCCGCATTTTACATTCCATCACTTTCCTGTCGAACGGTCGTCTACAAAGGATTGGTGCTGGCTTCCCAGCTGACGAATTTTTATCGTGAGCTTTCCGATCCGGATGTGGTCAGCGCTCTCTGCCTGGTGCATCAGCGTTTTTCCACCAACACGTTTCCCAGTTGGCAGCGCGCGCATCCTTATCGTTACATCGCGCATAACGGCGAAATCAATACTCTTCGCGGCAATGTGAACTGGATGCACGCCCGCCAGTCAGTCCTGGCGTCGCCACTTTTTGGCGACGACCTGAAGAAACTGTTTCCCATCATTGAGCCGGAGGGAAGCGACTCGGCAAACTTCGACAACGCCTTGGAACTTCTGCTGCAGGCCGGACGCAGCCTGCCTCATGCCATGGCCATGCTGATTCCCGAAGCCTGGGCGGGCAATCCCGATATGAAGCCGGAGAAGCGGGCGTTCTACGAGTATCACGCTTGTTTGATGGAGCCATGGGACGGACCGGCGGCAGTTGCATTTACGGATGGCCGCGTTATCGGTGCCACGCTCGACCGCAACGGCCTGCGTCCCGGAAGGTACGTGGTGACTGATGATGATGTCGTAATCATGGCGTCTGAAGCGGGCGTGCTCGACGTCGCTCCGGAAAAAGTAAAAATGAAAGGTCGGTTGCAGCCCGGGAAAATGTTTCTGGTGGATACGGTCGAAGGCCGCATTGTTTCGGATAAAGAGATCAAAAGTCGTCTGGCCTCGCAGCAACCCTATACCGAGTGGTTGAAAGAAAACCAGATCACGATCAACCACCTGCCCGAACCTTCTCGAACCCATCCTCCCAATCCGGAAACTCTTCTGCGCCGGCAGCGCGCCTTCGGTTACACCGATGAAGATTTGAGAATGATTCTCGCGCCGATGGCTTCGGCTGGCGAAGAACCGGTTGGGTCGATGGGAACCGATACGCCGCTCGCATGTCTTTCGGACCGGCCGCAGCCTCTATTCAATTACTTCAAACAGTTATTCGCGCAAGTGACCAATCCTCCCATCGATTCCATTCGCGAAGAAATGGTGATGTCGCTGATCAGCTACATCGGGGCGGAGCGCAATATTCTGGAGGAAGCGCCGGAAAACTGTCACATGCTCAAGCTCGAGCATCCGCTGCTCACCAATCGCGAGTTGGAAAAGCTGCGGCGCGTCTCCACTCGGGATCTGCTCGCTACCACTCTGCCGGCGCTGTTTCGCGCCAGCGAAGGCGAAGCCGGACTCAAGCGGGCGCTCGATGAGCTTTGCCGCAGAGCTTCCTTGTCAGTGAAGGCGGGATACACGCTGCTCATCATTTCTGACCGCGGCGTGGATAAGGACTACGCGCCCATCCCCTGTTTGCTGGCTCTGGCGGCGGTGCATAACTTGCTCGTCCGCGAAGAAACTCGAACTCAGGTTGCGCTCATTACCGAATCTGGCGAGCCGCGTGAGGTAATGCATTTCGCGCTGCTCAGCGGATACGGAGCGAGTGCGATCAATCCTTATCTCGCGCTGGAGACGGTGGAGAACCTTGCCTGGCGCGGCGATCTGACCGGAGGAATTACTTCTGAGCTCGCAGTCAAGAACTTCATGAAGTCGGTGAAGAAAGGTTTGTTGAAGACCTTCGCCAAGATGGGCATTTCGACTTTGCAAAGTTACCAGGGCGCTCAGGTTTTCGAAGCGATCGGACTCAATAAGGACTTGGTGGACTCGTACTTCGCCGGAACCAGTTCGCGGCTGGAAGGAGTAGGCCTCGATGTTCTCGCGCGCGAGTCACAGCTTAACCACGAACATTCACTGCGCCCGGTAACAGAATTCGAAACCGAGCTTGCTGTCGGAGGAAATTATCATCAGCGAGTAGACGGCGAATATCACCTGCTGAATCCGTTGACCATCAGCAAACTGCAGCAAGCCGTGCGGCAGGATAGCTTTCAGACTTTCCAGGAATACACGGATCTGATCGACAAGAAGAGCAGCCAATTATGTACGCTGCGCGGCTTGATGAGGCTGAACAAGAGCGACAGCGCTGTTCCCATTGAAGAAGTAGAGCCGGCAAAAGAAATTGTGAAGCGCTTCAATACGGGCGCGATGTCATTCGGTTCGATCAGTAAAGAAGCGCATGAAACGCTCGCAGTCGCCATGAATCGCATTGGCGGCAAATCGAATACTGGCGAAGGCGGGGAAGATGAAAATCGCTTCAAGCCGGACGCTGCCGGAGATCTCCGCCGCAGTGCAGTGAAGCAAGTGGCATCCGCGCGTTTCGGAGTGACTGCCAACTATCTGGTGAATGCCGACGAACTGCAGATCAAGATGGCACAAGGTGCGAAGCCCGGTGAAGGCGGCCAACTGCCGGGGCATAAGGTAGACGAAGTGATTGCTCGCTTGCGTCATTCCGTTGCCGGAGTAGGCCTGATTTCGCCTCCGCCTCATCACGATATTTATTCCATCGAAGACCTCGCGCAACTTATTTATGACCTGAAAAACATTAATCCGCAGGCGCGCATTGCGGTGAAGTTGGTGGCCGAGGCAGGCGTAGGCACGGTAGCCGCCGGCGTGGCAAAAGCGCACGCGGATGTAGTTCTGATCAGCGGCGACAGCGGTGGAACGGGAGCCTCGCCTCTGAGTTCCATCAAACACGCAGGCATCCCGTGGGAGTTGGGTTTGGCCGAGACCCAGCAAGTTCTGTTGTTGAACGACCTGCGTAGCCGCATTCGCGTGCAGACGGACGGCAAGCTGCAGACCGGTCGCGACGTCGTAATTGCAGCTTTGCTCGGAGCCGAAGAATTTGGCTTTGCCACTACGCCGCTGATCGCGATGGGCTGCGTGATGATGCGCAAGTGCCATCTCAATACCTGCTCCGTTGGCATTGCCACGCAGGACCCCGTGCTGCGCAAGCAGTTTCAAGGCCAGCCCGAACATGTTATTAATTTCTTTTTCTTTTTGGCCGAGCAAGTTCGCCAATACATGGCGGACTTAGGATTCCGCACTTTCGATGAAATGGTGGGCCGCGTCGACATGCTCGACTTCGAACCTGCGGTTGATCACTGGAAGGGGCGTGGTCTAGATCTTTCTGCAATTCTGTATAGCCCTCCGGTCCCGTCGCGCGTGTCACGACGTTGTGTGCAGCCCCAGGATCACGGCCTCGAAGATGCTCTCGACCACAAAATTCTGAAGGCCGCGCGTGTGGCTATCGATACTCTCACTCCGATTGAAATCAGCTTTCCCGTGCGCAATGTTCACCGCACCGTGGGCACCATGCTGAGTGGAGAAATTGCGCGGGCGTATGGTTCCGAAGGTTTGCCCGACGATACCGTTCGCATTCGCCTCGAAGGCTCGGCGGGACAAAGTTTGGGTGCATTTCTGGCCAAAGGCGTAACTCTCACGCTCGAAGGAGACGCCAATGATTACGTCGGCAAAGGTCTATCTGGTGGACGTGTGATTGTGTACCCGCCGCGCGCGTCTCTATTCGCTGCCGAAGAAAACATCTTGATTGGAAACGTTGTCCTCTATGGCGCCACCAGCGGCGAGGCCTTTTTCAGCGGCGTCGCCGGGGAACGTTTCGCGGTTCGTAATTCAGGAGCAACCGCGGTGGTGGAAGGCGTCGGCGATCACGGCTGCGAATACATGACCAACGGAGTGGTAGTCGTGCTGGGATCATGCGGCAGGAATTTCGCGGCTGGCATGAGCGGTGGTGTGGCTTATGTGTTTGATGAGCGTCACAACTTCGCTCAGGAAAGATGCAATCTCGGCTCCGTAGATTTGGAGCCTGTGGTCGAAGCGCAGGACGCAACGCTCTTAAAAAATCTCATCACTCGCCAACTGGAATTAACCGGCAGCCGCCGTGCAAAGTGGATTCTTGAGAATTGGACGGATATGCTGCCTCGCTTCATCAAAGTGTTTCCGCACGAATTCAAACGAGTGCTCGGAGTCAGCCGTGACCGCCAGATCTCATATTCCCAGTCAGCCCGTAGCCCGCGTTACACAGGTTGAACATGCGCGGCAGGTGCAGGTGCAGAATGGGTAAGACCACAGGCTTTCTGGAATACTCTCGTGAGCTTGCACCGCGCCGGCCCGTCACGCAGCGAGTGAATGACTGGTTCGAGATCTATCTCGATCTTCCCGAAGAGACCCTCAAGAAACAAGGCGCCCGCTGCATGGATTGCGGCGTACCTTTCTGCCAAACCGGATGTCCAGTCAACAATCTGATTCCCGACTGGAACGATCTGGTCTATCGCGGGCGTTGGAAAGAGGCGGTTCGGCAGTTGCACGCCACCAACAATTTTCCGGAATTCACCGGTCGCATTTGTCCCGCCCCCTGTGAAGCGTCCTGCGTGCTGGGCATCAATCAGCCGGCGGTGACGATCAAGCAGAACGAAAAAAATATTGTCGAGCGTGGATTTAAAGAAGGCTGGATTCGGCCTGAGCCACCGAAGCATCGCAGCGGCAAGAAAGTTGCGGTCGTGGGCTCAGGACCGGCCGGACTCGCGGCGGCTCAACAATTATGCCGCGCTGGACACGCAGTAGTCGTCTATGAAAAAGCTGACCGCATCGGAGGACTCCTGCGCTACGGCATCCCACAGTTCAAGCTGGAGAAAGACATCATCGACCGTCGACTGGAACAAATGTCGGCCGAAGGCGTGAGCTTCGTTACTGGAACGGAAGTGGGAAAGAACATTTCGGTCGAGGACTTGCGCCGCGACTTTGATGCAATCGTACTGGCGGGTGGAGCAGAACACCCGCGCGATCTCAAAGTTCCGGGGCGCGAGTTGAAAGGAATCCATTTCGCCATGGAGTATTTGCCGCAGCAAAACCGCCGCTGCCTTGGCGACACGGTCCAGCCCGAAATTGAAATCCTGGCGAGCGGCAAGCGGGTAATCATCATCGGCGGCGGTGATACCGGCGCAGACTGCCTGGGCACCTGTCACCGGCAAAAGCCGCTCTCTGTGCATCAGTATGAAATCATGCCCAAGCCGCCGGATGATCGCTCACCTCTCACTCCGTGGCCGCTGTGGCCGATGCAGTTGCGCACGGAAGCCGCGCACGAAGAGGGTGGCATTCGCGACTGGAGCATTGCCACTACGAAATTCACCGGCGAGTCAGGAAGCGTAAAACAACTGCATGCCGTGCGCGTTGGTCCTCCACCGAAGTTCGAACCGATAGCAGGCAGCGATTTCACAATCGAAGCAGACTTGGTGCTCATCGCCATGGGCTTCCTGGGTCCGGTACGGAATGGAATGATCGAACAATTGGGTGTAGCACTCGATCAGCGCGGCAACGTTGCTACGGACCAAAACTACATGTCTTCTGTGCCGGGAGTATTTGCCGCCGGTGATATGCGACGAGGCCAATCGCTCGTGGTATGGGCGATTTCCGAAGGCCGCAAGGCAGCCGCGGCTGTCGATACTTACCTCAAATCCGCCGCTGTGCATTCTGCGCCTTCGATTGCGGCGGTCCAGCAAATCGCTTGATGAGTAGAGACTGCCGGTGCCTCTCAGGTATTAAGATGACATCGCGACCGCAATGATCGGGATCCCTGACATTCAAACTGCAATGGGACGCATACGCGAAGCCATTCGTGTCTCTCCCTGCACGCGATCGGAATCTTTTTCGATCCTCACCAATAATGAGATCTTCCTCAAACTGGACAATCAACAGCGCACCGGAGCTTTCAAAGAGCGCGGCGCTTTGAACAAGTTGCTGACCCTAACCAACGAAGAGCGCACCCACGGAGTGATTGCCGCATCCGCTGGAAATCACGCGCAGGGGGTGGCTTACCATGCCGGGCGGCACGGCATTCGGGCGCTTATCTACATGCCGCTGCCGACCCCGCTCACAAAAGTTTCGGCCACGCGCGCTTACGGAGCCGAGGTAGTTTTGCATGGCACAAATTATGACGAAGCCTATGAGAGAGCCGTCGAGCACGGCAAGCAAGACAATCTCACGTTAATTCATGCGTTTGATGATGATGCCGTAATCGCCGGGCAGGGCACGTTGGGGTTGGAAATCCTGCAACAGCAGAGCGACATCGAAGTCGTCGTAGCTCCGATTGGAGGAGGTGGGCTGATCGGCGGCATCGCATGCGCAGTGAAAGAAATGAATCCGGCCGTCCGCGTTTATGGAGTGCAGCCCGCCAAAATACCTTCCATGAAGGCCGCGATTGCGCAAGGTAGTCCGGTAACGCTGAAGGCCGCGGCAACCATTGCAGATGGCATCGCGGTGCGGCGCGCCGGCGAACGGACGTTTCCCCTGGTCCAGAAATATGTGGACGACATTGTTACGGTGGAAGAGGAAGAAATCGCCAACGCGATTCTGCTGCTGCTGGAGCGGGAGAAAACTCTCGCGGAAGGTGCGGGCGCCGCGTCGATTGCGGCAGTGTTAAACCACAAACTGCCACTGGAGGGTAAGAAGGTGGCAGTGCTGGTGTGCGGGGGCAATATCGACGTTACACTGCTGGCGCGCATCATCGAACGCGGCTTGGTGAAGGATGGCCGGTTGGTGCGCCTGCGCGTGCATCTGCCGGATTACCCCGGAGCCTTGCATCGCCTCACCGGCATCCTGGCAGACCTGCGCGCTAATATCGTTGAGACCGCTTATGATCGCGCCTATCACGGGGTCAACCTGGGCGATACGGCCATTGATATCACAATGGAAACTCGAGGTCCCGCGCATATCGCCGAACTGCTCGTGGCACTGTCAGCCGCGGGTTACGCGCACGAGCGAATTCTCTAGACGTACATCTCATCGCAGGATTAGCATTCGCCGTTATTGGAGAGTCTGATCCGCACTATAAGAAATTTGAATTGGACTCAGCTACTTCATCCCTTTATCGTCTGCGGATTAGGGAGATGACTGCGATGGAACGCCGAGGCGTTCGTCGGGTCGACTCACTTTGGGTCAGCCCTTCCCTCCAAGATTATGAGTGCGGTCGCATGGGAATCTGCTGGCGCTTTTTCCAGCAGACCTACGACCAGCAATGAATTACCCACGCCTCAAAAACGGGAGCAAGCAAACATGACAAAATCAACCGGCAGGCACTCTCTGCGCCTGTCGCTAGCGTCGGCTATGATTGCGGTCGTTTTAGCGGCCGGATTGTTTGCCGGGCTGTCCTCGACGTGTTTTGCCGACGATGCGCCGAAACCAGATCCATCCGGCGTTGCCACGGGGAATAAGAATGACGCGGTGGATGGAGCGGGGAATCTTTTTGCAGTCCCGGAGCCTACCGACAAATCCGACCCTGACTACCCAGCGAAGAAGAAGGCCTACGACGAATATCAGGCTCAGGCGGCGAAAGAGCCGCTTTCAGTAAAACTTGCCGACACGGTCGGCCATGTTCGCGTGGCAACGAATTTTGCGTGGACCTTGAACACCGGCTATTTAGTTCTGTTCATGCAGGCCGGTTTCGCCTTGCTCACCTGCGGACTGGTTCGTAAAAAAAATGCCGCCCACTTGATGATGCTCAATTTCGCCGCCTACGTATTTGCCTTCCTGGCCTATTACGCGGTTGGCTATGCGTTTCAGTTTGGGGCGGTAAATATCAATGCCTCCCCGACGAATCTTGGCGGAATCCCTACGCTGAATCACTTTTTGATCGGCAGCGGACAGTGGGGCTTCGTCGGCGGCAGAGGATTTTTCCTCACCGGCCCCGCTTATGACGTTTCCAGCAATGTCCTGACGCTGTTCGAAGTGGTGTTTATGGAGACCGCTGGCTACATCATTGTCGGCGCGGTCTGCGAACGCATCACTTTCTGGGCGTTCCTGCTCTGTGAACTTTTCATCGGCGCCATTCTCTATCCGATCTCCGGCTGCTGGACCTGGGGCGGAGGCTGGCTCTCGCAAGTTGGTTCCACATTGAATCTCGGCCACGGTTACGTCGATTTTGCAGGATCGACCGTCGTCCATGCAGTTGGCGGTTTCTGCGCAATGGCGCTCGCAATTATTCTTGGGCCGCGGCTAGGCAAATACGGATCCGGCGGAAAAATCCGTGTCTTTCCTGCACACAACATCGTCTATGTCGTGACCGGCACATTCATTTTGCTTTTTGGATGGATGGGATTTAATCCAGGCTCGACACTGGGAGCAACCGATCTGCGAATTTCGGTAGTTGCCGTCAATACGAATCTAGCCGCGGTTGCAGGTTCGGCCGCGGCCATGCTGCTCTGGTATCTTGCATTCGGTAAGCCAGACATCACGATGGCTTGTAACGGAATGCTGGCCGGACTTGTCGCCATCACTGCCCCTTGCGCCTTCGTGTCTCCAACTTCCGCGACGATCATCGGAATCCTTGCCGGCTGCCTGGTTTGCGGCGGGGTTCTGTTCAATGACCGTATACTCAAGATCGACGATCCTTGCGGAGCGATTTCCGTGCACGGCTATTGTGGTTGGTTCGGCGCGGTATGCGTGGGAATTTTTGCCGACGGTACTTACGGTCTCGGATGGAACGGTGTGGGCGCATCTTCGTATCTCGGACGAACTGGCCAAGGCGTGACCGGCCTACTGCACGGTGATACGCGGCAGTTCCTGTGCCAGCTTATGGGAGCAACTCTATATGCGGTTTGGGCGTTCGGATTAACCTACGGAGTCTTCTCGGTCGTCAACAAAGTGAAGAGCATGCGAGTCGCGCCGCAGGTGGAAGAAGAAGGTCTCGACTATCCCGAGTTCGGCATGGGAGGTTACCCGGAAGATGCCGTTGTGCCGGCTCCTTACTAGCATCAAGTCAGGCGCAGCGTTAGCGACGGCAGCGGCAGCCCGTCCACATCAACTCGCCAAAGGTCGCCTTTCTCGGTCCGATGCCCGGCGGTGAGCGTTCCAGAGCTGACGATCTCTCCTGCGCTCAACGGTTCCGATGGGAAGCGACGTTCGATGGCCGCTCCAAGTTCGGCCAGACACAGCGCGGGACTCTTCAAACAATTCTTGCCCGAGCCTTCTTCGACAAACTCTCCGTCCTTGAACATCCGAACCTTGAATCGCGAGAGGTCCTCGACGAGCTTGGGAATCAATTCCGGCCGAACTTCCATCTTCTGGCCGACTACGAGAGCGGCATGAAGTCCAAACGAAGCCACGAAATCGCCAGGCTGAAACTTCCACTCCGGAAAAGGACAATCAATGATTTCGAATCCGATCGCCAGCCACTCGACGGCCGCGAGCGCAGCGGCGGCATCAAGATCTTGTCCGGCCAGAGGCGTTTTCATTCCGAAGACAATCTCGGGTTCGATCTTCAATGACCGGGGATGTGGAACAGACAAGGTCGCGGAATTGCTTTCGCTGAAATGCACTGTGTCGTCGTACATGTGAGCCCAGACCAGCGTCTCCAACTTCAGCGCGCGCCACATGGCCTTATTGGCATAGCCAACTTTGCGCCCGGCAGATCTGTGCCCGTCAGCCTCGCGGAATCTCTTTAGAGCGGCTTCGATCTCATAAGCGGTATTCAGGTCGAACCCAGGCCGTGCCGATGGCGGGTCCACCATCTTGCCCGTCTGCTGCGCGGAAAACAATTCGCGAGCTGGAATTTCGATATCGGTTTGTGGCATACGTGGTCTGGATTCGAGGTTGCCGTTCAAGATTGAGCCGGGCGTCATTTTAACGCACTGGCAGTTGGGCTCTCCCGAGAACAATGATAACTTGTTAGCGCGCACGCAATTCCCATCTGGAGAAACGATGAAAAGTAGCTTGGCATCCATCCTCATTATTCTGTTATTTACATCACTGGCACTGGCACAACAGCCAACTATGCCCACGAAGTTCGGGGAAGAGCGACCGTCTGGAAATGTCGCCGATGACGCTTTGAGGAATATGTTTGAATCCAAAATCAAAACCGAATGGGAGGCGATCAAGAACAAAGACCAGAAAGCCTATGGCGATCTCTTGGCGGATGACTACCAGGGCGTTGAAGTCGACGGCAAAGGCGAACGTAACAAGCTTCAGGCCATGAATGAATTGTCCAGGCAGAATGTCTCGAACTACACGCTCTGGGGAATGAAGCTGATCCCGCTTGGTGCCGATGCAGCTTTCGTAATTTACGAAAGCACTATCCAGTTTCCGCCTAAGTCGGCAATCCGCTACTCAAGGGTATATATCAGCGAACTCTGGGTGAAACGCGCCGGACAATGGAAAGAATTGCACTATCAGGAAACGCACGTAAAATAGTGTCAGCAGCATTGGCGATTCTTGCCAACCCTTGCCACGCGGTGTGCCATCACAATTAGGTTTCAGGGAATGAAAGGAGAAATCTCATGAAGAGATTTTGGTTTATGGTGTTGCTGCTCTCTGGGGCGTTTCTGCTGGCGCAGGACAATTCTGCCGATAACAGTCAAAAGAACGCGAAAGGACAGGAAACGGTACGCGGCTGCGTCAGTCGGTCCAATGGCGATTACATTTTGATGAAAGAGAATCCGGCCGTAACCTACGAATTGCAGGGTACTCACCACGTTCACCTTCGCCATTATTTGGGAAAGCGAGTGGAAGTGACGGGAAGCGAATCGCCCAGCCTGAGTACCAGTTCGGATTCTATGGCGAGACAGGGTAATGCCGCGCCGGTGACTCTGAACGTAAGCTCAATCAAGATACTGGATAAGGATTGTTCCGTTCCCGACGTTTCGCGATAGTAAGGTTCGCGATAGTGACCGTTTCGCGATAATTAAACTCAGCGCCGCTCCAGTGCTCTCACTGGCAGTCCGGGGGCATCGCCTGTATCTCCGACTCGGAGGTGCACGGCGGTTTCTTCTTGGCGGGCTCGAAATCGCGACGGGTGATTGTAGCGGAGAATATACAGGCCGTCGTTATTTGTCAGGTAGATTAATCCATGACCGCCATCGGGAAGAACGCTGGTGACTTTGCTGAAAGTCTCCAAAGTTTTCGGATTGTGCGGATCGCTCAGATCAAGCACTCGAACGGTCTCTGTGGGATGGCTGTTGCTGGTAAGGGTCGCCGGCGTTTTTTCCGGAGCCTCTGCGATGGCAACCTCGGGGCTGACGACCTGCAGGTTTCCGGAAGTCGCCTGATTTGACTCTGCCGTCCGTTTCAATAGGACTGGCTCCTCCGGCTTGGTCACGTCCACGATCATGAAGCCTTGCTTCGTAGCCTGCTGTACGTAGAGATACTGCTTGCCCTTTTCTTTCTGCAGCAGCATCTGACTCCCCGTCGCCTGCGGCAAAGGTAAGTGCGCGATTACCGTGGCGGGGACGTCCGTTGGTTTCGCTGCAGATTCCTCGCTGGCTCTGCCATAAACAGTGGCTGCCAGAAGGACACATAAGACAACAACGCAAGCCCTTGGGAAAAAACTAGAACGGTTCTTCATAAATCACTTCGGGTTTCTAAACGCGCAATCCGCTCCGGATCGCGCGTCTAGGGCAACTATATATCAATCAGCATCCATTCGCTTACTGTTCCGCGACCACGCCGATACAACCTTCCGAAGTCAGCGTAGCGCAGATTGTGCCAGCCTGGAAGGGAACAAAAGCATGGTTCGTGCTCGGGTCGACCGAAATGCTATGCGCGTTGGAACCGGTCGGCATGTTGGCCAGCCACTGGTTCGTTTTGGCGTCAATCACTCCCATAACCGCGCTGGGAAGAAAATCGCGCGCGGCGAGATAGTACTTGTTGTCTCCGGGGTTATACCAGGTCTCGTCCACGCCGCCCACCTGATTGATGGTGGCGAGGATAGCCCCGCTAGTCCCGTCGATGATGTACTCGTTGGGCGGGAAGGATTCGCCATCATGGTCCGCGCAACCCACCAAAAAGTTATTGCCCGGACCCTGCGTGATACCCGTGGGCATGCAGTTAGCTAGCGGAAAGCTATTTTTGACATAGGGTCCGTTCCCGGTTCCCAACTGGAGATCGATAACGTCAACACTGCCAATGTTGGTGACGCCAATGGAATTCTCGTTCGTCAGCAGCCAGTAACCCGAGTTGGGGTTGTAGGTCATTCCGCCTAAGCCCGCCGGAGCGATGGCCCCGGCACAACCAGTTTGCGGATTGGTTTGGTTACAGTAAGCCCCTAGCGGCAAGGCGCTGGAGCTGTAATTGAGGACGGCCGCGTGATGGCATGGGATCGTGTAGGCCGTCCCGCTCGGAGTGGTGCCTATGCCGAGCAGACCAGCAGCAACATCGGCGGCTGATCCGGATACTCCGCTAAACACGTGCGGATTCGATGGATCGGGACAAGGAAAAGCATTACCCACGGTATCGACGGGAGTACCGGATGTAAGCCCCACTCCCGGACCTCCCGCACCGTCGTAGTAAATCTGCCCGATAATGCAACTCGGCGGATTAAACGAACCGCCAACCCCTGGGTCCAGCTGCACTGAAGGAGGAACACCATTCCCTGAGCCTTGTAGTGGATACGGAGCGCCCAGATAAGTGCCGGCAGCATATCCCGGAGGATAGGGGCCATAGGCCAGGGTCGAATCGATCGGCGCGCAATGCTGCTGCGCCGGGGTTCCCGTTTTGCTGACAATGTGCGACATATCGATAAACGTGACAAATGGCAGTCCCGGATCGCCGTTGATGACAGAGAGAACCTGGTGCGTCGGGTCGTACGCCATTTCATCGGCGCGGTCGTCTCCGCAATCAGTGGCCGAGCCAGCTTCACCGTTCCACGAGGCGACGCAGCCGGCGATGCCCGTCGGACCGTCATAATCCGCGGATACGCCCGTGGGAATCACGGCAAGTACGGTCGGCGGAGTAGGAGGATTGGTGCCCAGGTTCATCGTGGTCATGTCGAAAACCACTACGCTGGAGCTGCCATTGCCGACAAAGAGAACTTTACCATCGGGCGTCGAGGTATTCCCGTCTGGTCCTGACATCGGGTTCACGCCATTGCCACGGGACGCGCAGCACTGCGCGCCGGGGAATCCGCCAAAATTATGATTTGCGCCAAAACCACTGATGAGGTGGAACGTCGGTCCCGGCGGCGTAGCGGTTGACATATCTGTTCTGCATCCAAATCGGGTGAAGTTGCCGAACACGTCGACGATGGGAGGGATTATGTCTATCGCGGGCGTTGTGCCTGTCGCAGCGATTTGAGGACATGGACTGGCGCCATTTCCGGCACCCGAGACCGCATTCGATCCCTGAATCGAGAACACCGCGAGATCTTGAGATGTATCGATGACTTGAACGGCAATTCCAATACGGTCAGAAACATAATCCAGATAATGACCCGCAACGGCCGGGTTGGGGGCCATCGTACTGATATCGAACGAATTGAACGGGCCGCCCGGCTCGCCACTGTTATTGTGCTCAGGCACGGGAATTACGTTAATCACGGCGTAAGCGCCGTTGACCGTGGTACCGCAGACAGGACAATTCGGCGTTGTGCCGCAACTGCTGGCCAGCACAAAAAGAGCGGTAAGAAGAAAGCTGAATAAAATCCTGAACCTCATCGTATCCTCCTGCGGTTTCCCTTTAGGGCCGTTTGCGGCCAGCCCCCGCGTCTACCGAACTTGTTGACCACTTCATCCGCACTCAACATTGGAGCGGATTTAGAACCTGAACTGCAGCTGTTGCAGAACTACGTAATAATTTTGCGGCACCGCACCGATGGTGCTGGGATCCTTCAACTGGTCGATACCCAGGTTGACCTGGTACTTAACCCAGTAATTCGGATACCAGGTAAGTCCCATGGTGATCTCGTCAGTGTGATAGTTGTAGGTCGGCACGAAGCCGGGGGTGTAATAGTCGAGGAAATCCGCGCCCGGTTCGTTGCCATGAATACCCATGTATCGAACGCCCACTCCAAACGCACCCCAGCCGCGTCCTTTGCCGCCCGGAGTGTCCGGGCCAAAGAGCGGATGCCGGACGCGCGGCGTACCATTTTCTGGCTGACTTTCACCCGTAAGCAGATAGGTCGCGCCGATGTTCCAGGCCTTGGCGATGATGGAAGGAAGACTTACGAAGCCAAGACCACCTACCTGCTCGGACCCGGTGTTGTTGCGCGACATATTGAGTTGATCGAATTCGCCGCGCAGAGCAAATGCCGACTTGATGTAAGTGAATTCGCCGTTGTAGCGCTGGATCGGTCCGTTGATGGCGAACGTCGGGAAGAAGTCGTACGCTGAACCAGGTATCGTGCCGTTAAAGCTTTGATCTCCCGAAAGACCCCGCGAGCGGGAACGGTCGATGGATCCGCCAAAGGCGAGTGCCTTGAACCAGTCGCTGTTGGTCTTGCGCCACGGGTAAAAGCGAACCCGTCCAATGACCTCCGGTTGATTGGTGGTGTTGACCTGAGCATATCCCTTACCGTTAAACGCTCCTACCCAGTACTGCATGACTCCACCGGCAATATCTCCATGCAGGGCGATTCCTGGGCTGCGGAACGCGGATGCTGCCGACGGGTACAAGAGTGCCGTGAAACCGCGCTCTACGAAGTCCAAGTTGGTGGCGCCGGTGCCGGATTCCTGGGCGAATGGAGTTTTGAACTGGCCGGCCTGGAATTGAAACTCGGGTCGAATTCTTACGTTGAGATAAACGTCGCGCACGACGGAACCGGTTGTGCTCGCAGCGTCGGTGAGCAGCGCGAAATCGAAGTGCGAACCGTAATGGCCCTGGAAACCGAAACGCGCACGGCGCAACACAAACGTATCGGCGGGAGCTCCGTCGCCCTTGTAGGCCCGATAAGCGGTGTCGACGTAACCGTAAGGGCTGATGCTGAATTGCCCATCGAGGCTGCGGATGAAGAAGTGTTCTCCGTTCCATCCCGCAGTCAGCGGAGCGTCTTTCTTGGGCGCAACCGCCGGAGTCTGACCAAGCACCGCCGCGGCTGGATCAGGATCTGGATCCAGCAGAACGGCGTTCATCAAATGAGCGCTGCCCGTGCTGCTGGAAACTGGCAGCGAATTGGCGGCCGCCAAAGGGGCATCTGCAACCGGTCGAATTTGCGGCGAGGTATTGTTGACGGCGGCGGCCTTTACCCCCGCCAGTTTTTCGACCATCGCTTTCAATTCTTCAATGGTCTGCCGCTGCGCGGCTACTTCGCTGCGGAGCTGATCCACCTCAGCCTTCGTCGCGGCCGTCTGCGTCGACCCACCGGTTTGACTCGCGGGTTCCGCGCCCTGAGTTTGGGCGAGCACACTTGACGCCATGAAGCCGAGAAGCACGAAAAACGCTATTAGCGAGCGCATGTGTTTCTTCTCCCACGTGATTTGCATAGGGCCCGGCCGTGGTCGGGGCGGGCACACTGGATTAGAGCGCCGCCTCGTCCGGTCGGCCGAAAGCTCGAAGAAATCGCGATAATGCGAACTGGAGGTCTGAAAAGCGGACCAATTACCAACGCGCGAGTAATTACACTACCCGCACATTTACTGTCAAGGCATTTCTTTGGCAAGGAACTCTGAGCAGCATCATGCGTGACACAAATCACATTGTTTGAGCCGGGTCGGTGAACTCAATCACATCCCCGGACGAAGGATCGTGTCGTAAATCACATTCGCGCAATTCATTGCTTCTAGTACACGCATGTTTTCTACGATCATTCCTGATATCGTTGCCGTGCCCGCATCGAATCGACGGAATTTCGGCTGGTGAGTTTCCTCCAGCGCATGAGTTTACACTTCGGCCAAGCCATCTTCTTGCTGTTTGCCGCTGCCATCGCCGGCGCGCTCAATGCGTTGGCCGGCGGTGGAAGTTTTATCTCTTTTCCCGCGTTGTTGTTTATTCGCATCCCGCCCGTTTTAGCGAATGCGACGAATACGGTCGCGCTTTGGCCCGGCTTGGGAGCGAGCACAGTCGCTTACCTGAAACGGCTGAACGCTCCGGCCCGAGTCTTGATTCCCTTGCTGGTTACCAGCGTCGCCGGAGGTTGGCTGGGTGCCATGTTGTTGCTCAAAACTCCTCAGCATGCTTTTCTGCGGCTCGTCCCTTGGCTGCTGCTCGGAGGCACTTTGCTGTTCGCCTTCGGCAATTCGATCCGAACGATTGCAGGTAACACGCAGGCTCGTGACGATCTGCGGTTTACGTCATGGCGGGCAATCGTGCTGAGTTCGATTGCCGAGTTGTTAGTCGCGATCTATGGCGGATACTTTGGCGCCGGCATCGGATTTATGACTCTGGGAATGCTCGCCATGATGGGGATGCGCGACATTCATGCTATGGGCGCCCTTCGCACCTTGCTGGCGGCAGCCATCAACGCGGCGGCGGTAATCACCTTCATCGTCGCCGGAGCAGTCCTATGGCCGCATTGTGCCGTGATGATCGTTGGATCTCTCGCTGGCGGCTGGTTCGGTGCTCATTACGCACAGAAGGCCGACCCACGAAAGGTACGGATCGTGGTGATCAGCATCGGCGTCGCGATGAGCGCCTACTTCTTCGTGACTGTTCGCTAGTCCGATATGTGGAGCAACCCTTGCGGGAATCGCGAGCATCGGACCTGTCCGCGAGTGGGCCGGTAAGTACTATAATGACACTGCGGATAAGTCGAACGAGTCAAAACGTATGTTAGCCGATACCGCAACCGCCAAGTCGCAGGCGATGAACTTCGCGCCCGCGAATTTAAATCCGGAAAAAGATCTTCCCAAAGGTTTTCTCGATTTTCTTCTACCCCTTCACAAGCGGTTCACCCCCTGGCAACAGACTCTGATTGCGAAACGCGCGAAGGTGTTGCAAGCATCGCATCGCGGAGAGCCACCGAACTACTTGCCGGCCTCGGAGGCCACTACCTCCGACTGGCAAATCGAAATGCCGGACTGGTGTGCCGATCAGCGCAATCAAATGACGGGCCCCGCCGATGATGCCGAGTTAACTGTAAAACTGCTGAACTCCGGATCTCCCGCTGTCATGATCGACCTGGAAGATTCCACTGCGAACTTGTGGGACCACATCATGCTGGCGATTCAGAACACTATCGCCGCCTACAAGTACGAACTCGGCTACGACGACAAGAAGCGGAAAAAAAGGGTTAACGTTCAACGCTCGAAGACGGTCACGTGGGTGCGGCCTCGAGGCTTGCACGTCAGCCAGGGCGGCGTAATCAAAAATGAGATCATGTCGGCATCTCTGTTCGACTTGGCCATGATCTGGTACCAGATCGATCCTTCATGGTTGCCGCACAATTTCTCTGTATACATTCCCAAGAGCGAATCGGCCGATGAAGCTTTCTGGTGGCGCGATCTGTTCCAGGCTTTCGCCAAGCAAAAGGGATTGCCGCAGGACTACATCAAGTGCATGGCGCTGGTGGAAGCGCACCCGCTGGCCTATCAGATGGAGGAATTCCTTTTCAATCTTCGCGACCACTGCCTGGGATTGAACCTGGGACGCTGGGATTACATGGCATCGCTGATCGATTTCATGCTCGAAGATCCCAACTGGATTTTGCCGGATCGCAATACCATCCCGCACGACGTGGCGTTCTTCCAGAACTTTCGCACTCTGATGCCGGAAATTTGCCACAAGCATGGAGCCCACGCCATCGGCGGAATGACGGCGCTCTATCCCAGCCGCACGGACGCGGAATTGAATGAACGCGCGCTGAAGGTGTTGAAGCAGGACAAGAAGAACGAAGCCGATTGCCTGATGGATGGAGCCTGGACCGGACATCCCGATCAGAATGAAATCGCAGTCGCGCAATTCCCGTATCCGAATCAGATCGCAAAGCGTCCTAAGTTGCCCAATTCCCATCCTGATCTGCGGCCAGTCCCAAAAGGTGTTGGTGCAACAACTCTTGCCGGAACCCGGGCGGCTGTGCGCACCGTAATCCGTTATCGCAATGGCGTGCTCAACGGAAGAGGCGCTAGCCTGCTCGATGGTTATATGGAAGATCTTGCTACCGACCGTATTTATCGCCTGATGATCGCGCAGCGTATGCTGCACAAGGTGAAAGTGCGCGACGACAAAGGCAAGTCCGTGGAACATTCAGCGGAACTCGTGACCCGTATTTTTGATGAGGAGCTGGCGAAGATTCAGAAAGATCTGCCGGCTGAGATTGACGCGACAGCGGCGAAGACACTTCCGGAAGCGCGCCGCATCGCGGAGGAGATGATTACACAAGGACATCACTCGCCGGTTTAGAACAACAACCGGCCGTTATCAGAAAACTCAATTCAATAGATCGAAAGAATTAATTTGACGATCTCGGCGTCGCCGATGCTCACTGTCAAACTGCGCTGCGCGTCGGAGGCGGCTTCTCCGGCGAATCGCGAAGGCCGTCATCATCACCTGTAACATCTGAAACGCGAGACTAGAAACGAGGACTATGAGCGCCATCGAACAGACCGCTGCTGCACTTCCATTACCCGCCCTGAACCCGCCGCGCCGTTATCTCTTTGGTCCCGGCCCCACTATGGTCGATCCCAGGGTGTATCAAGCGCTCTCCAAGCCGATTGTCGGGCATCTCGACCCTTACTTCATTCAGGTGATGGGAGACGTTCAGCAGTTACTGAAGACAGCCTTCGGAACAACCGAGGGCGCCACGTTAGTGATCTCCGGGACCGGCAGCGCCGGCATGGAAGCTGCTGTCTCCAACTTCGTAGAGCCGCAAGCGAAGTTCGCTATATTCGCCAACGGATATTTCTCTGATCGACTTACGGAAATGGCGAAGCGTCAGGGCGCAAACGTCGTGCGTTTCGAAAAAAGTTGGGGCGAGACTTTTTCAGATGACGAGGCTTCGGAATTCATCCGCCGCGAGAAGCCCAGCGTTGTGGCCTACGTTCATGCCGAGACCTCGACCGGGGCATTGCAGCCGGGCCAAGCGATCTGTGCTGCGGCCCATGAGGTCGGCGCCCTCGCAATCGCCGACTGCGTCACCTCCCTGGGCGGATTGCCCGTGGAGTTCGACCGGACCGGAATCGATATCGCCTACAGTTGCACCCAGAAAGGATTGAGCTGTCCCCCTGGCTTATCTCCGATCGCAATGTCGAAAAGAGCAATGGATTACCTGGGCGCTCGCACCACAGCGCCGCGCAGTTGGTATCTCGACCTCAAGCTGATTCGCGATTACTCAACGGTTTCGCACCGCTATCATCACACCGCGCCTATCTCCATGTTTTACGCGTTGCGCGAAGCGCTGATGGTGGTCGCCGACGAAGGTATCGAGAACCGTTGGGAGCGGCACCGCCGTAGTCACAAGTCGTTTGTTAAAGGTATCGAAGCCATGGGTTTGCGCATGTACGTTCCTGAAGCGCATCGAATTCCTACCCTGAACACGGTGTGCGTCCCGGCCGGGATTGACGAGGCCAAAGTACGGCGCCGGCTTCTGGATGAACCGGGCATTGAAATTGCCGGTGGCTTCGGACCGCTGGCTGGCAAGGTCTTCCGCATCGGCGTTATGGGCCCATTGGCGACTGAAGATAATGTTCAGTTTTTTCTGAAGGAGTTCAAGAAGGTTCTGACCGCAGAAGGCTATTCCGCTTAAGTCAGCGATCTTTCCTTGGTTCGCGGAGCAGCGCAGACAACACGATAACTCGGCCAATCATCCAAGGACCCGCACTAGAGGCGAGAACGCGAGAACGAATGACGCTCAAGTCAGTAGACACGCTACTTGATGTTCTGCATTTCGCCGACAGTCACACGGCCATTGTCGTTCCTGAGCTTGGGATTAATGTCACTTACAAATCCTTGCGCCAGCAAGTTCTGGAGATGGCGAACGGCCTGGCATCAGCCGGCATCCGCCGCGGCGATGCCGTGGCCATTGCGTTGCCCAACGGACTGCCTGCCATCGTGAGTTTTCTGGCCGCCTCCATCGCCGGAACTGCGGCCCCTTTGAACCCAGCCTACCCTTACGAGGAATTCCATTTTTTCCTGGGGGACACGAAGGCAAAAATTTTGCTATGTCCGCCGGTAGGCGCCGAATTCGTGCGCACTGCGGCCAAAGATCGCAACATTCCCGCGTTCTCCGTGGAAATGAATGAGCATGGTCAAGTCCGGATGGTCGATGCACCCAGCGGCGCTACCGTCACTGAGCCAACCGCTGACGATATCGCTCTCGTCCTGCACACCAGCGGAAGCACCGGGCGTCCTAAGCGCGTGCCGTTGCGCCATTTCAATCTCGCCGTGTCCTCCGCCAATATTGCAAATACTTACGCGCTTACCCAGGAAGACATTTCGCTTTGCATCATGCCGCTGTTTCATATTCATGGTTTGATCGGCTCTACCATGGCCACGTTGCTTTCTGGCGGCACCGTGGTTGTTCCCACGAAATTCAACGCGCTCTCCTTCTGGAGGACGGTGCGCGAACATCGCGTGACCTGGTATTCCGGAGTCCCCACCATGCACCAGCTCCTGCTGGCCCGCGCACATCACAAACCGGCGGAAGCCGATTCGCTGCGCTTCATTCGCTCCTGCAGCGCACCGTTGTCCTCGGAGTTAATCCACAAGATCGAAGGACTATTTGGCGTGCCATTCGTTGAGGCCTACGGAATGACCGAAGCAGCTCACCAGATGACCTCGAATCCGCTTCCTCCGCGGCACCGCAAAGCCGGCTCGGTGGGCGTGGGCGCCGGCCTGCGCATCAGCATCATGGATAAAGACGGCAATCATCTCGGTACGAACCACCGCGGCGAGATTGCCATTCAAGGGGCCAATGTTTTTCGTGGCTATGAAAATAATCCTGACGCGAATGCTCACGCCTTTGTGGATGGATGGTTTCGCACCGGAGACCAGGGATTTCTTGACTCGGATTGCTACCTGCATCTAACCGGACGGATCAAAGACATCATCATTCGTGGCGGCGAAAATATTGCGCCTCATGAAGTGGATGAGATTTTGCTCCGCCATCCTGCGGTTGCAGCGGCCGTCACCTTCGGATGTTTGCATCCTACGTTGGGCGAAGAAGTCTGTGCAGCGGTGGTTTTACATGAGCGCCATGGTGCCAGCGAATCAGCCCTCATCAAACACTGTCGTGAGTTGCTGGCAGAATACAAATGCCCAACCAAGATCTACCTGGTCGAGAGCATTCCTACGACCGCGACGGGAAAAATTCGCCGTCGCGCTGTCGCCGCTGTCCTGACAGGCGGGGACGAATGAAATTCCTCATTGCCGGAGCTGGAGCCATTGGTGCGTATATCGGCGCGCGCATGGCGCAAGCCGGCTTCGATGTCACGCTCTACGCCCGCGGACCCCATCTTCGCGCCATGCAAGAGCATGGCGTGCGGGTAAAGAGCAGCGAAGGAGATTTCGTTGCGCGTCCCACGATCGCCGCCTCCCTCGAAGAAGCAGGTCCAGTCGATGTGGTTTTTCTCGGAGTGAAAGCCCACGGTTTGCCGCAACTCGCGCCCCAGTTGAAGCCCGTGCTCGGACCGGACACGGTGGTAGTCAGCACGCAAAACGGAATCCCGTGGTGGTACTTTCAGGGCTTCGGCGGCGAATGGGAAGGACTACGGCTGGAGCGGATTGATCCCGGTGGGGTGATCTCCGCTTCTATCGAGGCCCAGCGCGTGATCGGATCGATCGTTTACTTCTCCACCGAGATTACCGCGCCCGGAGTGATTCAACACATCGATGGAAATCGCATCACTCTCGGCGAACCGGATGGCACGCGATCCGATCGTCTCCGCAAAATCTCCGAAGCGCTGATCGCCTCTGGATTTCGCTGCCCCATCACAGCTCGCATCCGGCACGAAATTTGGGTGAAAGTTCTCGGTAACGCATCCTTCAACCCGGTGAGCGCGCTTACCCGCGCCACGCTGGTTCAAATGGCTCGTGATCCCGGGGTCTGTTCAGTAATCCGGAATATCATGCAGGAAGTAGAAGAGGTCTCCCACAAGCTGGGAATGGAGTTACCCGTTTCCATCGATCAGCGAATCGCGGGCGCGGAAAAAGTTGGAGAGCACAAAACCTCCATGCTGCAGGATCTTGAGGCGGGTCGACCGATGGAATTGGAAGCTGTGGTGGGCGCCGTTGTGGAATTGGGAGAACGCGTCGGACTTCCCATGCTGTGCACTCGAACCGTCTACAATTGCACGAAGCTGCTTGCGGAACGGGCGTCCCGCCAGCAACCGCGATGAACCATATCCAACCAGGCGCTTCTCCCGGCCCGCAAAAAATATTTGCAGCAGCCTTGACAACGGGCGTATACTCCTCCCGTTAGCTGGTCCACTTATCGGACCAGTTTGGAGCCAAGGTTGCCAGCCCTCCCCAAATCCGACTTCGAGTTTGTTCGAAAGAACAAGGTCTATGAGGAAGTCGCGCGGCAGATCGAACGCCTGATCCTGAAGAAGCTGAAGCCCGGAGACAAGCTTCCCTCCGAACGCGAACTTGCGGAGATGCTTCAAGTGAGCCGCAGTTCGATTCGCGATGCCATTCGCGGGCTCGAATTGATGGGATTGGTTGAGCCGCGGCAAGGCGCTGGCACGATCGTTCGCGAAATCTCGACCGATTCCCTGGTCAATCCTTTCGCGAATGCGCTCAAGCGCAAGCAGGCGATGGTAGGGGAACTTCTCGACTTCCGCAAAATGCTGGAGCCGTCGTTAGCTGCGCGCGCCGCCATGCACGCTTCTGCAGATGAACTCGGCGGAGATGGAGGAGATTCTGCAACGGCAGCAGGTAAAGCTTTCGCGCGGAGAATCCACTATCGCCGAAGATGCCGAATTTCATTACAGCATCGCTCTGGCTTCGGGAAACAGTGTGGTTCTTAAAGTTCTCGACATTCTCATGGATCTTTTGCGCGACACCCGGGAACGGTCGATGCAAGTGGAAGGGCGGCCGGAAAGATCGCTTGCCGGTCACCGCAGGATTTTAGCCGCAATCAAACGCCAGGACGCTGAATCCGCTAAGGCGTCCATGCGGCGGCATATCGAGGACGTGGAAGAGATCGTACTGGATGAGTTTTGACAGCGGCAGATTTCCGCCGCCGTTCGGTTATTCGCGATTCGCCAATCATGTGGGATAGCGATCGCGTCGCAAGAGTGATCACCTCTGCCAAGTAAAGAAGTAGGCTCGGCCTACCAAATCTGGGGATTATCTGTTTGACTGACCACG
Source organism: uncultured Acidobacteriaceae bacterium (assembly GCA_963817305.1). Classification (GTDB taxonomy): domain Bacteria; phylum Acidobacteriota; class Terriglobia; order Terriglobales; family Acidobacteriaceae; genus Sulfotelmatobacter. The sequence goes on from CAWFOD010000004.1 coordinate 1,529,255, forward strand.
CGAATGACACGGCAGGAATGACCCTTGCACCCAGCGATGCGCGCCAGGCGCCGGAATCGTTAGTAAGCTCGGTCCCCCGTCAACAGCCTCTAAATGATCCCATGACGGACATCGCCCCATCTTCTTTCGCAGCCACTTTGAAACTGCGCGTTGCCGAAGCTCGTGTCGAGGACATTGGACGCGCGGTTGCGAGAATTGCCCCCGCCGACCTGAAGCGCATGGGTGCGCGCCCCGGCGACGTGGTCAAGATCACCGGGAGTGCCACGGCGGTTGGCCGCGCGGAAATCTCGGAAGATGGCCATGAAGGCATGATTCAGATCGACGGCACTTGCCGCAGCAATTGCGGCGCCGGATTGCAGGAACAGGTCACGGTAGCGCGGATCGACAGCGAGCAAGCGGTCGCTGTGCGCTTCTCGCCATTGTGGGTAGGCGCCGCGCCTGCCACGATTGCTCCCGATCGAATACTCGAAGATCTTGTCGGCGTTCCGGTCATCGCCGGCTGCGTGGTGCGTGTGCCGACATTTGCCAAGGCAGTGAACTTTCAGGTCGTGCGCACGATTCCGGCTGGACCGGTCGTGATCGGCAAGCGTACCGACATTCGTGTGGTGGAAGGCGATTCCACGGTGGCGCGCGCTCCGGCGGTGTCTTACGAAGATATTGGTGGCCTGGAGCGGGAAGTGGCGCGGGTCCGGGAGATTGTCGAGTTGCCGCTGAAATACTCCCGCATCTTCGAACGACTGGGAATTCTCGCGCCTAAAGGCGTTCTGCTGTACGGTCCTCCAGGAACAGGGAAAACATTGTTGGCCCGCGCGGTCGCGGCGGAAAGCCGCGTGCATTTCATTCACCTCAACGGTCCTGAGATCATGCGGAAGTTTTACGGCGAGAGCGAAGCGAAACTCCGCGAGTTGTTCGAGGAAGCCGCCCGTAACGCCCCGTCGATACTTTTTATCGATGAGATTGATGCTGTTGCTCCCAAGCGCGCCGAAGTGACCGGCGAAGTGGAGAAGCGCGTGGTGGCGCAGCTTGCTCAGCTCTGATGGATGGATTTGTCGCTCGCGGTCAGGTCATCGTGATTGGTGCGACGAATATTCCAGAGGTCCTTGATCCAGCGCTGCGCCGTCCCGGACGTTTCGACCGCGAAATCGAAATCGGCGTTCCCAACACGCAGGCACGGCTGCAAATTCTTCGCATTCACACGCGCGCTATGCCACTCGCAGCGGACGTCGATCTTCAGGAGATAGCCGAACATTCTCACGGATTCGTTGGCGCCGATCTCGAAGCGTTGGGCCAGGAAGTCGGCATGATTGCTCTGCGCCGCTTTTTGTCTTCGACTCCCGCTCGATACTGACGGCATAGCGGCTGAGGATTTGGGTGCGCTGCAGGTGACTCGCGATGATTTTCTCGCCGGCTTGAAAGAAGTCGAGCCCAGCGCTACCCGTGAATTTTTTATCGAGAAGAGTTCCTCAACGTTTGCATCGCTCGGCGGCCTCAACGAGGTCAAGCGCTTGCTCGATGGCGTGATCGAGCATTCTCACATGCGCGACGAAATCTACGAGCAGGTTGGACTGGCGCCGCCGCGCGGCATCCTGCTGGCTGGACCGTCGGGTACCGGAAAAACCGCGATGGCGCGTGCGCTGTCGGGAGAAAAGCAAATTCCGCTTATCGCCATTGATGGGCCGCAACTCTACTCGAAGTGGCTGGGAGAATCGGAGAGAGCTCTGCGCGAAGTTTTCAAAAAGGCTCGCCGCGCCGCTCCGTGCATTCTGTTCTTCGACACGATTGACGCAGTCGCTCCAAAGTTTGGCGCGGATCAATTCGGCAGCGACATTTATCAGCGAATTCTCAGCCAACTTTTACGCGAGATCGATAACCTGCGCGATGTTAAGGGAGTGATCCTGCTGGCCGCGTCCAATCGTCCGGAGCGAATTGATCCGGCACTGCTGCGCAGCGGACGCTTCGACTACATCTTGCCCTTTGTGAAACCCGACGCAGCCGATCGGGCAGCGATTATGCGGCTGTGCTGTCGCCGCATTCCACTCGCACCGGACGTCGATTTCGAGGATTTTGCTAATCGGACAGCAGGTCTTACTGGTGCAGATATCGAAAGCTTATGCAAGAAGGCGACTCTTCTGGCAATTGTAGAATTTCAGGACGGCACCCGCCCATCGCCTTTTACGGTTCTGCGGAATGACTTCTTGTCCGTTCTCGATTCCAACCGCAGCAACCTTCACGAATCGGACTGCACGAACCCATCGAATGATCGAGCCGGGAACGTTTATCCCGGCCCTTCTCTTAACCTAAGCCATAAAAAGAGGGCTGAATCATGAGTTATACAGAACTCACCGTTTGGACGCGCGGCATCATCATGGATAAAGAAGGCCGCGACATCGTCAACTCCATCTCCGCCTCGGCGCGGATTGAAGGCAAGTACGCGCAGGCGATGGAGAACTACGTCGACAATCCTGATCGAACCAACTGCCCCACACGCAAGTATTGCCGCGTGAGTGACCAGGTTCTCGAGAACGAGCTGACGTACGAAAACGAACATCCCAACATCGTTGTCCTTGTTGAAGGGACGATGGTAAAAGGCTGGGACTACATGCGCGGCATGCCTCCCGGCGGAACGCTCGTGATCAACACCCACTACACGCCGGACTACATGATTCGTTTCGTTCCTGGCCCGGAACGGCTGGCGCAACTGGTGTGTGTCGACGCCGCAAAGATTGCCGACCACAAATGGCTTTACTACCGTCTCGGTGAACTCGGTCTCGACCGGCTTTCGACCGAAGGCGCCGCTGAAAGAAATAACCGCATCGCGCCCGACATCGCCGCTCCACTGATTGCGGCGGTTGTCAAAACCACGGGCATCGTCAAGATGAAAACCATCGAGCCCATGATTTCGAACAAGCACGCATTCGAATTAGCACTCAACGAGTTGCACATCATGTCACTGAATCCGGTGGCGGTGTAGGAGAGGATTTAATGTCGACCAAGAACACGCATATTCCCGAATGGCTTACCGTACCGTTTGCGGGCATCACTCCCGCGCCCTCGCAGGAAAAAGGGCAGGACCTTTTTCCCACCGGCAACTGGCGCTCGATTCGCCCGGTTTACCGTGACAAGTTGCCACCCTGCAACAATGCCTGCGGGACCAACGAAAAAATCCAGGGTTATCTCGACCTGGTGAAGCGCGGAAAATATCTGGATGCCTATGCCCTCATCAAAGAAGACATGCCGTTCCCGTCGGTTACGGGGCGGGTCTGCTACCACCCGTGCGAGCAGGCATGTAATCGCGGAAAATACGATGAGGCAATTTCAATCCGCGCGGTCGAACGCTTTCTCGGTGATCTCGGCCAGGCGCTGACCAACGATGTCGTGAAACCGGGCAAGCCGAACGGCAAGAAAGTCGCCGTCGTCGGATCCGGTCCGGCCGGACACAGTGCCGCCTATCAACTGGCGCGTCTGGGCTATAAAGTGACCATCCTTGAGAAGTCGCCCAAAGCGGGTGGACTCAATCGCGGCGGTATCCCGGACTGGGTTCTTCCGCAGAACATTCTCGACCGAGAGATTGAGCGCCTCCAGCAACTCGGCATCGAGATCAAGACCGGCGTCGAAGTCGGCAAGGATGTCACGTGGGACGATCTGAAAAAGAATTACGATGCTTGCGTGCTGGCCGTCGGCTTAACCGAACCGAACAGCGTTCGCGCGGAAGGCGAGAACAAAGACGGCGTTCTCTACGGACTTCCCTTCTTGCGCGATATCGGCATGGGCACTTCGAAAGTCAAGCTGGGAGCTCGAGTTGCCGTGATTGGCGGAGGAAACACCGCCATCGATTGTGCTCGCGAAGCGCTGCGCCAGGGCGCCGCGGAAGTGACCATGATCACGGTCGAAGGCAATAAGAATGAGATGCCGGCATCGCCCGAAGACCTGCACGATATGCTCGAGGAAGGCGTCGAGTTGATGCATGGTCGCTCAGTCACCGCCGTGCTCGGCAACGGCAAGGTCGAAGCGTTGCAGTTGCATCCGGCGAAGTTCGCTGGAGCGATCAACGCCTCGCCTATCAATGTTGATCGAGAAGCGAAGCCTGACAAGTTTGCCGTCGACAATGTCATCATCGCGATCGGACAGCGTGCTTCGCTCAACTGGCTGCCCGCGGAATTCAAGAACGAGCGGGGCACCATCAAGATGGATAAGTTCGGCCGCCTTGGCGACACCAACTTTTTCGCCGCCGGCGACATCGCTCAGGTCGGTTCCGGTCAGCCTCTGATGGTGGTCAATGCCGTCGGCGATGGCAAGCGTGTCGCGTTTAACCTCGACAAAGTGATGCGCGGAGAAAAGTTGCAACCGCGCACGATTCCGGTCGACGTCATCTTCGACTTGAATCGCATGAACATGACGTACTTTCCGCATTTCCCTCGTGTTCAGCAGGAGATGCTGCCGACGAAGACCAGAACAAAGACGCAGGACGAAGTGATTCAGGCATTCACGGAAGAGCAGGCGGTCGAGGAAGCCAATCGCTGTTTCAGTTGCGGCACCTGCAACGCTTGTGACAATTGTTATCTCGTCTGTCCCGAGCCTTGCATCGCGCGGCCCGAGCGGTCGAATGGCATGTACAAAATTCTCGTCGATTACTGCAAAGGCTGCCGCGTCTGCATTGAAGAATGTCCGACCGGTTGCCTCGAGGGCGTTCCGGAGCTCGACTTCGATACCGGCGTGGTGCGCATGGATACTGCTTTCGCTATTTCGCCCGGTCTGCATGGACGGCAGGCCGAACAATTGAGAAAGCTGGACGAGCGGCCGGCCAAGAATATTTAGAGTTGGGATCGAATCAATTTCATCGTGCGCCTAAGGGCGAAATGTGCGGAGTGAATTATGCCAATGCTTGCAGAGCAAAAGAAAAGAGCAGTACGAATTAACGGTTGCGTCGCATCGGCCCAGGCAGCCAAGTATGCCGATGTCGATGTGATTGCGGCTTATCCGATTCGCCCCTACACGGCAACCATGATGGCGCTGGCGCAAATGGTAGCCAACGGCGAGCTTGACGCCGAATACATTGTGGCCGATAGCGAACACTCGCAATTGAGTATCGCGCACGGAGCGTCATCGAGCGGAGCGCGGGTCTTTACCGGCAGCTCGGGAGTCGGCGTGCAGTTCGCCTACGAACTTTATTCGCCGATCTCTGGCAGTCGCATGCCGGTGCAGATGATGATCGCCGACCGCACGCTCGATCCTCCCGGCGACTTTGGTTCGGAGCATACCGACGCGCTTTCCACACGCGATATGGGCTGGCTCATGGGTTGGTCCTGCGATGCCCAGGAAGCATTCGATAATCATCTGATCGCTTATCGCATCGGCGAAGATCCTCGAGTGCTTCTGCCGCAGATGGTTTGCCAGGACGGTTTCTTCGTTTCGCATATTACCGGCGACGTGGAATTGCCTGACTCAGGCCAGGTGAAAGAATTTCTGCCGCCGTACAAACATCCGTATCCACTCGATCCCCGGCACCCTGTATCGCACGGTCCGCAGATCATGCCGGAGCAGGGTCCCCCGCTGCAATTGGAGCGCGCCCGCGCCATGGAAGCCTCAATGGCCGTGATTGAAGAGGTTCACGACGAGTTCGCGAAGATCTTTGGGCGCCGTTACGATCCGTGGGTGGAAGAGTTCATGACCGATGACGCGGAAGTTGTATTTTTCCTGCAAGGCGCCCACGCAGTGACGGCGCGATTTGCCATTCAGCACATGCGGGATCGTGGATTGAAAGTAGGAATGGTTCGCCTGAGAACAATCCGGCCGTATCCCACGAGTCGCGTCCAGGAAGTTCTCAGCAAATTCAAAGTAGTCGGCGTCATCGAAACAAATATGGCGCTTGGCAGCGTGAGCAGCGGTGGAGCTCTCTATGCGGAAGCTGCCGCTGCTGTGTACGAAAGCCAAGCGCGTCCGCTCATGATGTCATTCATGGCGGGCATGGGCGGCGAAGCGATCGTCCTCAAAGAATTTTATTGGATGACCGAGAAGATGCTCGATGCCCAGCGGCGTGGGAAAATAGAAAAGCGTACGCATTGGGTCGGGTTCGAAGAGTAGATATTTCCGCAGGTGGATTGATTCCACCCGAATTAATTTTGCTGCAGGTTTTTGTTTCCTGCGATTGGAGAATTGATATGGCAACCATAGAAGTTCAACGGCAGTTACTGCCGATTCTCGACAGCCCGAACCAGGGTGCGCGTTTCTACAATCCGGAGCTGCCATCCTCGGAACCGTTCGTGCCGGGTCACCGAACCTGCGCGGGCTGCGGACCGTCGATTCAATATCGGATGACCAGCAAAGCCGCGGGCGACAACACGATTCTCGTCGGACCCACGGGCTGCATGTACGTCGCGAACAGCTCATATCTGTGTACGCCTTACAACGTGCCCTGGGCGCATACGCAGATCGGCAGCGCGGGCAGCTTTACCGCCGGCGTCGCGGCTGCCTACGAAGCCATGATTCGCAAGGGAAAATGGAAAGGAAAGTTTCCGAACATTATTTGCGAGGCGGGCGACGGCAGCGCCTCCGACATCGGACTTGCGTCCATTTCCGGCGCTCTTTATCGCAATCACGATTGCCTGATCATCTGCTATGACAACGAGCAGTACGCCAACACCGGCATCCAGGCGTCGTCACGCACGCCTTATGGGGGCATGACCACATTCTCGCCTCCCGGTCCCGAGGTTCCGGAAGGCAAAAAGCTGTATCCCAAAGATCTCGCGCGCATGATGGCCGCGGGCCATCCGCACTGCTATGTGGCGACGGCGAGCGTGGGTTATCCCATCGACCTGATGAATAAAGTTCGCAAAGGTCTCAATCACAAGGGAGCGGCGTACCTCATGGTCTACACTCCTTGCCAGAAGGGATTCGTGTACGAGACGCCGCGGTCGATCGATCTCGGCCGACTGGTTGTCGAGTGCGGGCTCTATCCGATGTGGGAGTGGAACCCGGAAAAACGCGCTTTCAATTACAGCTTCCGTCCGGCAAGTATGCGGCCGGTATCTGAATACCTGAAGCTCCAGGGACGCTTCGGCCATCTTCACGCCGAGCACATTGCGAACTTGCAGAAGTTTGCCAATGAGCAATGGCGGATGATGGGTGTGGAACTGCCTGAAGCTTTGATTCAAGCGTCAGATGCGAAAAACTTAACCAACATGGCGGCCGCAGCCGAGGCCGAGACGGTGGCACAAACTGTATGAACACAAAAACGAGCGCTCCATTCCATCCTGTCGAGGACGAACCCGAAGTTGAGCCGGAGGGACAGGAAAGTTACATTGTCACCGAAGGCAAGAAGCGCGGAGCCACGCGTGACGTGCGCACGGAAGCGGCCTACGACCGCTACTTCACCGTGCTGCGCGTGCACCCGGGCGACGCTATTCTCACCGACAATTGGCACACCAATGAAGTGCTGAGCCACGCGCGCAATAACTTCGAAGGAGTTACCTTCGCCATGCGCACGCTGGAAGCGTGGGGTGCGATGATTGAAAATGACAACCGGGCCTACTACACCGCGGGCGGGCGAATCTGGATGATGGATCTGGAACCGTCACAAGGAAAGAAGCCGCGGCTGCCTGGCACCGGTCCGGTCAAGAAATAGTGTCGCGCGTATTGCTGATTGACGATACGCCGGAGATTGCCGAGCTGCTGACGTTCTCGTTGCGAGACCTCGGTCACGAGGTCTTCACGTCGGGGTACACGAACGCGGTCAATGAGCTGGTCCTGGAACACAACGCTGATGCCGTGGTGCTGGATTGCACCGCTTTCGACATGAGCGAAGCGTTGTTCGACGCCGTGCGCAATCACCCCGACCACGCCGACTTGCCGGTCGTGATCATCAGCGATACGCCGGAGCAGGCGGATTCAAGCCTGCGCTCGCGGAAGGCGCGGAACGTTTTACTGATCCCGAAGCCGTTTACCGGCGCGCAGGTGGGAAGAGCTCTCGCGCAACTCCTCGCATAGATTATGCCTCTGTGGAGCATGGACGAATGGCAATTCCTCGAACGCGAGGAAGTCACCGACCCTAAGGGCAGGCAGTGGACTGTGGCCCTGATGGATGTTCTGGGTCAGGAAGGCGACCCTGACATGCCGAATAAGCTCCTCGAACTTCAGTATTCGTCAGGCCGCTATTTCACTCTGATCTATGCCGATGGCGGCGCGCTTCAGCGCGAGCGCGGCTATGCCTCTCTTGCCGAAGCGAGGAATGCTTTCGGAAACCTGCTGGTGGCCGTCATCGATGGCAGCCTCGATCCTTTGCAATCTGTATTCCGGCAAGATCTCGAGGATTAATCTTTTTGTACCTACTTGTACCTACCGGCCGGGGTCGAGATCTCTCATCACGACATGAAGCACTTGTCCGGCGGTTCGCGCATCGCGCTCGGTCACCTCAGTCTTCACGCCAATCCCGTCGCCCGCAACCGCGGCATCTCGATAGGCTCGCGCTACCGCCGGAAGGCGGGCGCACCCGCTGCGAATTAGCCCAGCTCTCTCCGCGACGGTAAGCCGGGTTTCGAACGACCAGTCTGAAATCTTTTCGGCGGGCGCGCCGGATTCCACCAGCGAACTGAGCCCTTTGTTTTCCAGCGCATCCGTAACGATCGCCTCCAGAATTCCGCAGGAAGTGAGCAGCGCTAGGTCATATTCCTTCTGCTCAAGAGCGCGCCGGCTGTCGATATAGGCGCGTTCAACCACAGGGCGGAGTTCCAGGTTGTGAACGAAGTCGAACCGATGCGGAGCTGGGGCCTGCGAGGACGCCGAGATGAGCGAGGCATCATCCATCTGCGAGAGCGTTGAGACCGCCTGGTCCAAAACACCGAGCAGTCGCTGGACGATCTGCGTTTGTGCTGCTCCTTCCACGGCATGCCCGTCCGTCGAGCGCATCAGGAAGGCTTCGCTGAACGACCGGGCCAGCCAATGGGCCTTGCTGCCTCCGGATAATTGGTTGATGGTTACACCGCAATCCTCATGCCAGCGGCGAGCCGTCGCGATCACGGTAGGATCCGAGGAATCTGCAGCCAACGCCTCCCGCAGTTCACGGCCACGGCGGATCAGGCCATTCAGGTGGGTAAGATAAGTTTCAACCTGGGTTTGAAGGGTCTCGTCCATGCAATAGCGTCTGGTTCCACTCGCGGCATTCACTGCGCGATTGCGGCCGCACGGCCATCCCAGAAGATTCTCAAATCTTCTTGACAGCCTGTTTTAGAAGTGGTAACTTCCCTCCCGCAAGTGGTTCGATAACTGGACCAGTATATATCACGGTTCGCTGTGACCCAAGACACATGCTGGCTGTGCCGGGGCCACCTCGCTGGGCTGACATTCCTCCTGCCAAACACTGTCGTTTAGGCAGTAGCCCGTTATCGCCTGGCGTCTGTCAACGGAGACAAGCCTATGGCATCAACAGGTTCACCAAGTGCTCTGATACACCCCTCCCGCATTCCCAGTCGCTGGGTTCAATTAATCGCTGGCATCATAGCCATGATGGCTATTGCCAATCTGCAATATGCCTGGACTCTCTTCACGACGCCAATCCAGGCGCACCTGCACATCTCGTTAAAGGCAGTGCAGTGGACCTTTGCACTATTTGTACTCTTGGAAACCTGGCTGGTACCCTTCGAGGGATACCTGGTGGACAGAATTGGTCCCCGGTTCATGCTTGGCTTGGGTTCATTCATGGTTGGACTCGGCTGGATCGGATCCGGTTATGCCGAGACGGTAGGGTCGCTTTATTTTTGGTACAGCGTGGGCGGAATCGGCGCCGGCGTGGTGTACGGCGGAGCCATTGGAAACGCCCTCAAGTGGTTTCCGGACTATCGCGGTCTTTGCGTGGGCCTTACCGCCGGGGCCTTCGGCATCGGCACGGCGGCGACCATCGCTCCGATTGCCAAGATGATTAGCAGCTCGGGCTACCAACATACGTTCATTGTCTGGGGAATCATCCAGGGAGTCACTGTATTGGCCTGTTCGCTTTTTCTTGCCAGGCCGCCTGTGGGCTGGACCCCGCCCAACTGGAAGGAGAAGGAATTAAAGATCAGAGCGAAAGTGAACACTTCCGCGGTCGATATGACGCCGCTTCAAATGCTCTGTCAGCCCTCTTTCTACATCATCTACGTGATGATGGTGATGTTAGCGTTCGGAGGCTTGGTGGTCACTGCGCAGCTCAAGCCTATGGCTGTCTCCTATCATGTGGATAAGGTCATCGTCCTTTTCGGGATGAGCGCCTTGGTGCTGGCCATCGAAGTCGACCGGATTCTGAACGGGCTGACGCGTCCTTTCTGGGGATGGGTTTCGGATCATATTGGCCGGGAGAACGCTATCTTCTACTCATTCGTTCTCGAGGCGGTTGCGGTATTTGCTCTCCTGCAACTCATCAGTCATCCACTCTGGTTCATTGCGCTGTCCGGACTGTGTTTCTTCGCGTGGGGAAACATTTTTTCGCTATTCCCTTCCATTACAGGAGACCTCTACGGAAACAAATGGGCCACGACCAATTACGGCGTTGTCTATACCGCGAAGGGAGTGGCGGCAGCTCTTGCCGGCCCCGGCGCCGCCTGGCTGTTTGCCAAGACCGGTTCCTGGTCAAAGGTTTTCTGGGCGATGATCGCGTGCGACCTGGTGGCAGCGTTCATGGCATTGCTGTGGCTAAAGCCGCTCGCTGCGCGTGCCGTCAGGAATGCGGAGCGTGCCGCTCCTCTCGTGAGTGCCGAAGCGCCGGTGAAAACCCGCGGTGTTGCGTAGCTAAAGTTACGCGGTGACAACAACAAAGGCTCTCTTTCAGTTCTGAAAGAGAGCCTTTGTATTGGATCGAGCCAAGGCTTCAAAAGGTGGATGCCGCGAAAGCTCTAGGGCGCACCGAATCCGCGGCGGGCAGAATCTCATCCCGCTCGGCCTTTAATTTGAAGCTGCCAACCATCGATTGCAAGGCCAGCGCCAGCTCTGATAAGTCCTGACAAGCTTTGGCGGACTGTTGTGCCGCGACTGCGGATTCCTTCACCAGCTGCGCGATCTGATCCATACTCTGATTTACATCGCTGGTTGCGCCCGATTGCTCGGTCGCGGCGGTGGCGATATGGGTAATCATCGATCCTACTTCCTCCGACATGTGAATGATCTGTTGCAGTGATTCTCCCGCCCGTGCCGTCGACGCGACTCCATCTTCCACCTGCCGGCTCCCAATCCCCATTGCCTTGACTGCGGCATGGGTGCCATCCTGAATGACGCTGATCATCTCCGAGATTTCCTTCGTTGCCCCAGTCGTGCGCTCCGCCAGCTTGCGAACTTCATCCGCCACGACCGCGAAACCTCGTCCCTGTTCGCCGGCCCGCGCTGCCTCGATAGCGGCGTTAAGCGCCAGCAGATTAGTTTGGTCGGCAATGTCATCGATCACGCCCGCGATGCGCCCAATCTGGTCGGTCCGGCGTCCCAGTTCTCCTATCTCTTTTGCAGTTCCAGCCACGGATTCGGCGATCGAACGCATCTGGGCTAAGGCTGTTTCTACGACGGCGCCTCCCGCCCGCGCAGTTTCTGCCGCACGTCGCGAAGCATCTGCCGCCTGGCTGCAGTTCTCTGAAACCTGTTGCACCGTGGAGGACATTTCCTGCATTGCAGTTGCGACCTGCGCCGCCTGATCTTTCTGATGGTCGGCTCCCTGCGCCTGCAGCGTAGCGGAAGAGGAGAGTTCCTCGCTGGCACTCGCCACCTGCAGCGAGTTTTCGGAGATGCCCAAAATCATGCGCTTTAGGTTTTCCCTCATCTTGTTGATTGCCGCAGTCAGGTCTCCTAGCTCGTCCTGACTGCGCATTCGCAAGTCGTCGCAGGATAGATCGCCTGCCGCGATCGCCTCTGCAAAAACCAGAACGGCACGAGTGGCGCCAGAAATGTCGCGAGTCAGGAACATCGCCACGACCACTCCGATGGCTAGCGACGCGAGGGTAGTGATGATCATGGTCAGGTTGAGCGATCGGTTGTCCGCCATCAGTTCGTTCTTGTTTTCCTCCACCAACTGCTCAAACGAGTCTGCCATGCTGCCCAGCGACTTCTTCATCGCGATATTGATCGGAGTCGCCCCGTCGGCGGACTCGTTTCCCGCCTTGGCAAGAGCATCCCGCTCATGGCTTGCCGCGCGCTTAATAGCGTCCTCCTGAACCGCTCGCAGCATAGGAAGCTGCTGCTTGATTTCAACCAACCGGTCGCGATCCTGCTGGCGAGACCATAAAGGAGCCAACTCATCCATGCCGATTATGTCTTTTTCGATATCGCGCCAAGTCGCTTGGTACAATTCCTTGGTCTTGGCCAGTCTCGCCGGTTGGGATCCCGCGAGAATTGCCTGGCGTCCTTTGACCTGAGTCTGATTGAGGTCGCGCTGTAACTTTATTGCCGCCCTCATCGAAGGAACGCGAACATTGAAGGCGGCAGCCTCGCTTTCCCGGATGTTTTTCGATTTCATGTAGCCGACCATCGAGCTAAGAACCATGAATCCGAGGGCCAATCCAAAGCCCAGTCCCAATTTCCTGCCCAGAGTAAGCTTCACGGTTTTCTCCCTGCGCGCATCGTCATCGAATTCCCTCGCATCGATCCGGCGGCTCTTGCCACAGCCAAGGCCTCCCGAGGTCAGACGGATTGTGCGGGAATGTCTTTAACGAGAGAATGATCGGCAGAAGTTTAGAGAAACATTAGGTAGGCGCGTCAGCAGGAGACCGCAGCTGCCTTTGCTCTAGGACGGTAGTTGTTCGCCGCGAGTCTCCGCTCCGAATGGAATCAGCAGCAATCCAATCGCAAAGGCGATTGCAGTCATCGCCACCGGAGTTCCGAGGGACCCGAAATGGCGGACGCTGGCGCCGACCAGAAAAGTGATTCCCGCGCCGCCGAATCGGGCAAATGAAGTGGAAAACGCAAAAGCGCTGGCCCGGCATTCTGTGGGATATTGCTCCGGCAGCCACAAGGTATAGACGGCAAAGTTAGCGCCTCCCAACCCCAGGAAAAATAGACAGACAAAGAACCACGGAAGCGCACTCGGTCCCAAATAAAAGACCTTCCCAAACGTCAGTGCAATGAAGACCATCATCAGAGCGAAGAATACGGCGAGAGCCCCGCGGCGTCCGAGACGTTCCGCGAGCCAAGGCATGGCTATGCAACCGAGAATGGTGGCAAACGAGACCAGCATGACGCCCCAGGAAGCTAAACGCGCGGCCTGGGGACCAATATGACCGCCGGCCTCCGCCAGCGTGGTAATCGCGGCAGGAACATAAACCGTTCCAGCCCATAAGCCACAAATCGACGCCAGCATGAATAGAGAATTCAGAATCGTGCGGCGGCGCCAGGCCGGCGCAAACAGCGTGGCAAAGGGACGCCATACCGCCCATGAGCGAACCACACTCTCTTTCTTTTTCCACGCAGCGGGTTCAACTACGCCGTGGCGAATCCAGGCCAGAAATAATGCCGGCACTCCACCCACGATGAACATGGCACGCCACCCGTACCGGCTACCGATTCCGTAATTCGCCAACGCAGCGAGAAATATGCCGACATAATACCCGGTGTGCATCAACCCTGCGCCCATTCGGCGGCGTTGCTCTGGCCACTCCTCGGCCACGAATGTTCCCCCCATCGCCCATTCTCCGCCAATACCAATTCCAGCCAACAGGCGCAGAATGGCCAGCTGCCACACACCGGTGACAAAGGCGCTTAGAAAAGTAAAAACGGAATACCAGACGATCGTCAGCATCAGCGTGCGGACGCGGCCAAATTTGTCTCCAATCGGACCCCACAAAAATGCCAGTCCCCACCCCACCAGGAACAATGCAAACAGCAATCCGCCGTAGTGTCCAATGTTGGCTTTCGTGGCCGCAATCCCAGAGCGCGGCAGTAGATCGCGCAGCGACGGTACCAGCACCAGCGCATAAACAAACGAATCCATCCCATCGAGCGTCCAGCCGCCCCACGATGCCCAAAAGCCGCGAATCTGATTTCGCGTCAGAGACGGAGATGAAGTTGGAACCAGGACAGGGCCTGGATCAGACGCGGGAGGGGTTCCTTCGTTCGTCGCAGAACGCGGCATGACAGTGGGGAACTATATCAAAGGTCCGAAGGATCGGTGGATAAATATTGACGATAGGTCCGTGGAGCAGGGGATTACAGCCTGCGCAAACGCAGCAAAACGACTTCAGCCCTGACCTACCGTTTTGCCGCCAGCAGCCGCTTTTCAAGATCTGATACCTCGGCATTCAACCCTTCCGGCAGATGGCTGCCAAAAAGGGCAAAGTGTTGCCTGATCAGCGGCACTTCGGCCAGCCAGCCCTCCACGTCAACGCTGAGCAACTCCTCCACCTGAGTTTTTTGGAGTGCAAGCCCGGTCGTATCCAGATCGGCCACTTCGGGGATGCGTCCGATCGGAGTTTCATTCGCATGCACTTTGCCGTCGCAGCGTTCGTAAATCCATTTCAACACGCGGCTATTCTCACCATAGCCCGGCCAGAGATAACTTCCGCGTTTGTCCTGGCGAAACCAGTTTACGTAGAAAATCTTCGGCAGCTTTGCACCCGTTCGTTTGCCGATCTGCAGCCAGTGGGAAAAATAATCGCCCATGTTGTAGCCGCAGAAGGGCAGCATCGCCATGGGGTCGCGCCGTAACTGCCCTACTTTTCCCGTGATTGCCGCTGTGGTCTCACTGCTGACGGTTGCTCCCAGAAAAGTTCCGTGTTGCCAGTTGAAAGCTTCCGTTATCAGTGGCACGATGCCGGCACGCCTTCCTCCGAAAAGAATCGCATCAATCGGCACCCCGTTTGGATCTTGCCATTCCGGAGCAATTGACGGGCACTGCGCGGCGGTGCAAGTAAAACGGGAATTCGGATGCGCCGCGTTCCGCCCTGACTCCGGAGTCCATGGACGGCGCAGCCAGTCGATCAGTTTGGCCGGCTTTTCCGGGGTCATGCCTTCCCACCAAATATCGCCATCCATCGTCATGGCGCAATTGGTGAAAATGGAATCATGGGTCACGCTCAACATGGCATTGGCGTTCGACTTCATGCTCGTCCCCGGCGCGACGCCAAAGAAACCGAACTCCGGATTGATCGCATACAGCCGGCCATCGGCGCCGAACTTCATCCAGGCAATGTCATCTCCAATGGTTTCGATCCTCCAGCCCGGCAGGGTTGGAATCATCATCGATAAATTGGTCTTGCCACAGGCAGAAGGAAATGCGCCCGTCATGTACTTGGCCTTGCCCGAGGGACTGATCAGCTTCAGGATCAGCATGTGTTCCGCCATCCAGCCTTCGTCGCGCGCCTGCACGGAGGCAATACGCAGCGCATGGCACTTCTTCCCCAGCAGCGCGTTGCCGCCGTAACCGGAGCCAAACGACCAGATCTCGCGAGTCTCGGGAAAATGACAAATGTACTTATGCTCTTTATTGCAGCGCCAGGTCGCATCCGGCTGATTAGGACCGAGCGGCGCGCCCACCGAGTGCATTCCCCGCACGAATTCCCCGTGCTCACCAAGAACATCCAACACGTGACTTCCTACCCGCGACATAATATGCATGCTGACCACGACGTAAACCGAGTCCGTGATCTCTACTCCGATCTTCGAGATCGGGGAACCGATCGGCCCCATGCTGTAAGGAACCACATACATCGTCCGGCCTACCATTGAACCGTCAAATAGTCCGGTCAGCCTCTCCTTCATCTTCGCGGGATCTTCCCAGTTATTCGTGGGACCTGCTTCTTCTTTGGTTCGGGAGCAGATGAAGGTCTTATCCTCCACGCGAGCCACATCGGCGGGGTCGGATCGAACCAGAAAGCTGTTCGGACGCTTTTCCGCATCCAGCGGAATTGCGGTTCCGGTCAGCACCAGCAGCCGCAGCATCGCTTCGTATTCTTCCCGCGACCCATCACACCAGTGAACCCGATCGGGCTTACATAGGCGTGCGACTTCTTCGACCCAGCTTTCCAGCTTCGCGTTACGCGGATTGCGCGATGCTGCGTCGACTTCTATTGTGATGGTGGCCATGTCTGATTAATCTCTCCCGGTAAAATGAAACGCGGTCGCGCTGTCTCTGGCGAACTGCGGAGGACCTCGCAACTATCGCTGCGGGGGAAAATGACGGTTTTTCTCCGCCAGGCACAACCATCTATTCTCTCGCACTTACGGGGATTATTCCAGCAAGTAGTCGGATGGGTAGTGTCCTACCCTCCGACCAGCCCTAATGTCCAGACATATCCAACAACTCCTTCAGATACTGTTGCCAGATCGCTGCCCAGGTGTGTGTGCCATGCCCATGCGTCTGGTCGGAAATCGGGATAAGGACGAATCGGCCTTTCTTCACTCGTTTGATTTCACGTTCGGCAATACCCAGTTCCGGAGGATTGATGAAATCGTCGGCTGAATTCACGAACATTACGGGCACGGTGATTTTTTCCAGCTGCGCGGAGGGATCGTAATCCCAGGATGCACTCATCGCGTAAAGAAGATCATTGGCGTCGTGGCTTGCAGTGAAGCGCTTCACGAACTCCGCACTCGCCGCATCGGTGGCTTCACGGGTAGGAAAACTCTTCTGCATCTGCAGAGCAGAACCTGCCGCGATGTAGAACATCTCTGCTCCAATTTTCAGAGCATCTTGAGGCTGAGCGGTGTAGTCGCCCTTCTTCCACTCGGGATCGTCGCGAATCGCATCGATCACCATTTTTCGCCACATCCGGTTTCGTCCAGCGATCTGCACCGGCTGGCAAGCCAGCGGCATCAGGGCATCCATGAAGTCGGGATAGGTTTCGCCCCAGATCCAGGAATGCATGCATCCCATGGATGTTCCCAGGATGAGGCGCAAATGGTTCACGCCCATGCCTTTTTCCAGCAACTCGTGTTGCGCCGCAACCATGTCGTCGTAATCGTATTGCGGAAAGTGAGCATGCATCCCATCGCTGGGCTTGCTGGATTTTCCATGACCAATGTTGTCCAACAGAATGATGTAATACCGCGTAATGTCCAGCAATTGTCCCGGCCCGAACAGCACGCCAGCGAATTGAGGAACCATGAATTGTTTGCCAGCTACCGGTGGTGCCATGCAAAAGCAACACAGCATTCGTGACTCGACCGCTTGCGTCACGCACCGGAGTTCCTAAAGTTGCATAGTGCATGCGCAATTCCGGCAGCGTTTCCCCGGACTTGAAATGAAAATCGTGGGAAACGTAGTCACCTTCCTTCGGTGTAGGCAGTTGGCTGCTCTGTTGCGCAAATACAACGGACGCGCCAAAAACTAACACCGCAAAGAATGCAAACGGAAAGGCTCGAACAGAACCGCGCCTGATTCGTATTCTCATGTTTTCCCCAGGAAATGATTTGACAATGCCGGTGGCAATCTATGGGCGAGCGACTTTTGCGCCGTCGATTGTAGCACTGCGTCCACGCGCCCCCACAGATGACGCACCGGAATCCACCGCAGGCAGCGCGACCTTAGCCTTAATGCCTTGTCCTTCGATAATCGTATAGATAAAGTCGGCAGCGACGTTCTTAAAAACCTCACTCTGTCCGCTCGGCCAGCGAACCGTGACTTCATCCATATTCTTATAGCTTCCCAGTCCGAAATGCTGGCGAAGGTCATTCTGTGAAAGATAACTGCCGCCGCCCTTCACTTCGCTGAACTGCTTAACGCTGCCAGTACGCACCGTAACCCGCGCGCCAATCGCCAGCCGGTTGCTCTTGGTTCCCAGCAGCTTGAACAGCACGCGGTGATTTCCATTCTGGCAATGATTCAAAAACAGAGACGGCGGCTGTCCCCAGTTGAGCGTAACAATATCCACGCAGCCGTCGTTGTTGATGTCTCCAAACGCGGCGCCCCGCCTCGATTGCATCGGACCACTGTTCAGCCCGGCTCCCGACGCCACTTCATCGAAAGTTCCATCCCGATTGTTGCGGAACAACAGTATAGGCTGCCGAAAATGCGCCGCGTCCGGAATCGTATCCACCTGCGGATACACGTGGCCATTGGCCACAAAAATATCCAGCCAGCCACTATTGTCCATATCGAAGAATCCGGTTCCCCATCCCACATAAGGATGACTCGGCGGCGCGATGCGCGAGTTAACACTGACGTCTTCGAACCCGTCTTTCGTATTGTGATACAACGTGTCGGACTGATCCACGAATTCGGTCACCATCAGATCGAGCCGTCCATCGCGATCATAATCCCCCATGTCCACGCCCATCGAGCCGAGTTCCTGCCCGTCCCCGCTAAGGTCGGCTCCCAGCACAAGTCCCGTTTCTTCGAACGTGCCATCGCCCTTGTTGCGGTACAGATAATTCGGCCCGGCATCGTCGGCTATATACAAGTCCGGCCAGCCATCGTTGTCGTAATCAGCCCATTCAACGCCCATTCCGTAATAATGATGCGGATTATCGACTCCCGCCTTTTTAGAAACTTCTTCAAACGTGCCATCGCCACGATTATGGAACAGCAGATCAGTTTCCCCCTGCAATCCCCAGGGCCCGCATTGCACTAGCACGCCACGAAATCGGCAGAACTTTTCGTTGCTGCCTAACTCCGGAAGTTTATTCATATCCACGTGAACATAGCGCGATACAAATAAATCCACATTACCGTCGCGGTCGTAATCTCCCCAGGCCGCGCCCAGGCTCAATTCGCCCCCGCCCACTCCGGCCTTCTCGGTCACGTCCTCGAACTTACAGTTGCCCAGGTTGTGGTACAGAACGTTTCCCCGGTAGCCAGTGACATAGATATCAGGAAGCCCGTCGTTGTCGTAATCGGCAACGGCCACCCCCATCCCCCAGCCTTTGCGCGTGAGTCCTGCCTGCTTTGTGATGTCAGTAAATTTGAGATCTGCGTCCTGATGGTAAAGCGTGATCATCGGATCCCCACCCTGCTCCCGGTAGCGATCGACACTCGAACCACTCACTGTAATGATGTCCAGCTTGCCATCGTTATCGCAGTCGATCAGGCCGACTCCACCGCTTACCGACTCGATAATGTATCGCGCCTGGGGTGAAGAAATGTGGGAGACACTCAAACCGGCTTGAGCGCCGATGTCTTCAAAATGCGGAAGCGAGACGGAGGAAAGTTCTGACTTGCGCGCACTGCTCGGTTTGGCGGGGCCGCTCTGCGCGAATGCAACCGCACACAACAGGCCCGAGATAAAGAATCCTCGCATTCACCGAAGAATACAGGAATGACAGCCATGAAGCTTACACGGCAGCAACCATCAATGCGCCATCAGCGAATAACCGCTGCCTCCTGCACAGGGGGAAGCACGTCATAAAGCGGCTGTACCGGCTTCACACCCGGATTCTCTTGCGCAACAGAGATCGCGAGAATGCGAATTTTGTCGTTGTCGGGCAGATGGATGCTCTTTAGCCCGTCCGGCATATCGATCGGATATGCAAACAAGTAAGAGTATCGGTACGCCACATTCTCGCCCGCCGCATTGTGATGGTGCGAGCAATACCATGCCACGTTCGCGCGTTTGATATAGCCCGGCTTGATGCCCGTCATCTCGCCATAATCGTCGTGCGATGTATCTTTCGAACTCCACTGCCGGTCATCCCACTGGCCGATAAACCCGCCCCAATCCTGAATATTCAGTTCTACTTTTTTGCCGCCAACCTCGAATGCGGCCTTCTGATCGCCATCGGCCGAGGCCGCCAAAACGTAAATGCGATTGTAGTGACCCGCCGGCAGGTCAATGGTCTGGCCCTTCGTCACAAGTGCATTTGGCGTGCCGGTATGTGCGGGAGCGAGTTGAAATTTGACATCGTTGAATGTGATCTGAGCCGGCAGCATCTCCGCAGGCAACGCATCGCCCTTGCCGTCAAATCCTTCCGTGGATTTAGCGCCGTCATTGCTGGCGGTTGCGAGATCATATTCCAGTGGCACAGCAGCGGAATGCACCGCTGCAATTCCGCTCTTGGGCGCGCTGACCTTCACCGCAAAGGTGCGCGGCTGATACGCGGAAAAAGAGGCAACCAGAAGCCCCGCCTTTACTGTCGCGGTCCCCACCGGCTGCTCCTGCCCGTTGACTTCACGTGCCGCAGTGATCGGCGCGCCAAAGGCGACGTGCACATCTGACTCGGGCTTGCCATCGAGCTCGACGAGGCGCACGATAACCTCGTCGCTCAGCTCCGCTTTTTTGAGCGCCAGAACTCGAATCCGTGGATTGTCCACATTGAGCAGAGAAAACTCTCGCCGCATAACACCCGCATGTTTCGAAGTTTCAAACGCAATCAGGGGATCGTTCAGTCGCTGCGCCTGCCAGTCGGTTTGTGCAGTGCGCCAGTCGCCGGCATGACCAGCGATGCCGTAAACAAACTCGTGATGTCCAATATCCTGTGTCGCCTGATCCGCATAACCTCCGCGAATTCCGGGCGTGCGGATCAACGTCAGTCGAATCGTGTGATCGTTCGGCTTATCCGATCCGTTTTTGCAATCGGTCAAGATGGTCGCGCCAAACTCGCCGCTCGCGTCCGTTAGATCGATCCACTGATGGGACGGCACCTCGAACTTCTTCGGCTCCGCGCTGGGCCGCTTGATCGTGCCAATGTCCCAGTTATAGGTGGCCATCTCGTTCGAAGCCGTAAGCGGAAACGTCGCCTTCAGATTCGACTCTTTCGTATTCCAGTCAATCACATTCGCAAACTCCACGCGCTTACCCGCATCCCCTGCCGATAAGCTGATGGTCTGAACGAATTTCGAGCCGGCGGTCTCCCGCGAAATTTCCACTGCCACGCGCGCAGGACCGTTCTCGACCACTCGAATCTTCGCCGGACCGCTGACATACTCCTTCGGAGCAGCCTGCTCCTGATCCCAATCCATGTTCCACGCGGGCCAGTGCTCCGGATTGTCGTAGGAAATTGCCAGTCGCGCCGGAGCGGCTAATAATTCCTTGCCGATTGATTTATCAAAGATGCTGGCAACGTCACCATCAGCATTCAATTTCACTCGGTAGTATTGGTTCTCGAGTGCGTCCTCAGATACGTGCAGTATTGCGGCGCTATCCGCGCCTGCAGCAGGCTGCACATCGTAGACTGCATAGCCAACAGAAGGCGCCTTTGCGACAAAGATTACTTTTCCATTCGAAATCTGCGCTGGAACGTCTTTCCCGTCCGGACCAGTCACGCGCACAGACTTCGCTTCGCCGCCACGAAAGCTGACGCTCCCTTCCACCAAATCCTCGCGGGCGATGTTCAGCGGGTTGAAGACAACAATCGGCACGCCTTTGGTTTCGGTGTTTAATGCCGCGGCAACGCCTTCGGTAGCATCCGTAAGCACGCCAGCGAACAGGTTCATGGCAAGTACATCATCATTCCACGCAAATTCGTACGCCTTGGGAGTTGCGGTTCCGGCGGCGATGTCGTGAAAATGCCCACCCATCTGCAACGTCCATCCGTCATTTAACCGCTGAAGCGGATACGGCCGCGCTCCCAGCCATTCCGCCGAAATGGAAGCTTTCTCCGCAGCATCGGCTAGTAATTCTTCTTTTCGCAGCCAGCGTTTTTGGTAAGCCTGCGAGGTCAGCGATCCGGCGGAATGATTCGTCAGTTCCATCTCTCCCGTATAACGCGGCAGCGAACTGGTTTCCGCAGAAGTGATATCGAGAAACATTTGCTCGGCATTTGCGGAGATCACGTGGACCGGCCCGCCGCCCAACTCCACCGGGGGTCCCTGCTCGTGAGAGAAGCGCGAAAAGTAGGGGTCCACGTCCGGTGGTAAGCCGGCTTTGCCACCGGTGATGATGGCTTCGAGACGCTTCACCGACTCTTCGTTCGGCGTTCCCCCGATGTCGCCAGTTCCGTAATAGTGATAATCCGTAAATACGCCCGTCACTTTTCCATTCAACTCGACGCGCGCAGCCCAGTCGCTTTGGTGCCGCTCCAACTCTCGATCCTTGCGCATTTGAGATTCGGTTTTCTGCTGATCGCGCACGGCCAGGTACTCTTCAATCTGGCTGGCCTCGAGAGTCGAATTGGTTTGGTCAGCGTGCACCACCTCCTGACGAAGAGGTTGAAACTTCCGGTTAAGATCCTCGAGGACTTCATCAGGGGGAAGTGGAGGAAGCGGCTTGCTCAAATCGCTATTGATCCCTCCGCTGTAATCGCCCGGATTCAGCCCCGCCAGCACACTTTCGCCATCCGGCCCCACCCATACTCCTACATTGAACGGCGTGCCTTCGGGCGTTTGCTCCAGCGACTCAGGTCCTCCGCCGGGCGCCGACGATCCCCATACCAGTTTCTGTGTCGAAAATCCCTTCACCCCTGAGTGCGCGAGAATCGTGGGCAGCGACGCAGGAAATCCGAAACAATCCGGCAGCATGTACTCTGCGCTGGCCCGGCCCAGTTCTTTGCGAAACCAGTTATTTCCATAGAGAATTTGCCGGATGATCGTCTCGGCGCTGGGCGTATTCACATCGCCCTCTTCCATCGACGAGCCTGCCGGAAACCATCTTCCTTCGTCCACATACTTTTTGACTCGTGCGAAATCGGCGGGAAAATATTCCTTCATGAAACGGTACCGGTTGGCACCGCTGAAGTTGAAGACGTAGTGTGGATACTTCTCGAACAGCTTGAAATTATCCTCCATCGTCTTGCGAATGTATTCGTCGATCACCTGCGGATACTCCCACCTCCACTCCGTATCCAGATGCGCGTATCCGACCACGTAGAGCGTGGGTTGCTTGCTCAAATCAGGTTTCTCGGTGGTCTGTGCGGAAGCACAATTCAGCAGCGCCAAACCGGTCAGCAGGATCGTCACCCACGTTTCGTGGATTCGTCGCATTCGCATTTCTCCCAAGTGAGGCGCAAATCTCCCAGCGCCAATTTAGCTTGATCAGTGTACAGAGGATGAGCGACAAAAATCTTATTCGATCAACTGCCGGCGAGGCCAGCGGATGCCGGCCACTCGCCGCTAATGTCAGCAGCTCGCGGAGGGGGTTAGTTTTCCGAGTCGATCAAACTGAAGTGCGAGAGAACCTACCGCAGCGTCTGAACTTCAACCGAAAGTACAGCCGGAAGATCGCGCACGATCGGAGCCCAGCTGTCGCCAGCATCGGCCGAGGCGTATACCTGTCCTCCGCTGGTGCCGAAGTAGATGCCGCACTCGTCCAGTGAATCGACCGCCATGGCATCGCGCAGCACATTCACATAGCAATTGCTTTGCGGCAGACCTTTGGTGAGCGCCTCCCACTCGTTTCCACCACTGCGGCTGCGAAAAACGCGCAACTTTCCATCAGGAACAAAGTGTTCCGAGTCGCTCTTGATCGGCACCACATAAATCGTCTCCGGCTCGTGCGCATGAACGTCGATCACAAATCCGAAATCCGTCGGCAAATTTCCGCTGACTTCCTGCCAGGTATCGCCGGCATTATCGCTGCGCATCACATCCCAGTGCTTTTGCATGAAGAGCACACCCGGACGCTTAGGATGCATGGCGATGTGATGAACGCAGTGTCCAATCTCTGCGTTAGGATCAGGGATGTATTGCGAACGCAGCCCGCGGTTGATCGGTTTCCAGGTTTTGCCGCCATCATCGGTGCGGAATGCTCCGGCAGCCGAGATAGCGATAAAGATTCTCTGCGGGTCACTGGGATCGAGAATGATCGTGTGCAGGCACATCCCGCCCGCGCCAGGTTGCCACTTCGGACCGGTGCCATGTCCGCGCAGGCCAGAAAGTTCCTTCCAGTTTTCTCCGCCGTCGGTCGACCGGAAAATCGCAGCGTCTTCTACTCCCGCATAAACCGTATCGGGATCTTGCAACGATGGCTCGAGATGCCATACGCGCTTGAACTCCCATGGGTGCTGGGTCCCGTCATACCACTGATGAGTGGTAAGCGGCTTGCCGCCTTCTCCCGACGTATCGTAAACGAACTTGTTGCTCGCGGCCTTTGGCGGCCCCGGAGCCGGCGTTTCTCCCGGCGGTGTGCCCGGCTGATGCCATGTTTTGCCGCCATCATCGGAGCGCTGAATAATCTGGCCAAACCAGCCGCTGGTCTGCGAAGCGTAAATTCGATTCGGATCTGCCGGAGATCCCTTCAAGTGGTACATTTCCCAGCCGGCAAAGTGCGGGCCGGTGACGTCCCATTTTTCGCGCTTTCCATCCGAAGTCAAAATGAATGCACCTTTTTTTGTGCCTACCAGAACTCGCACCTTGCTCATCGCGTCCTCTCGTCGTTTTGAAGTCTACTTTTTCTTGTCGGCATTTCACCTGGCGAAGCGCTCGTCGAGCGAAGCTAGATTTTAAACTACCATCGTGCGCATTCTTTCCTCGCCTCCAGGATTGCTACAGGCTCGACATGCTCGCGGCCGACTCTTGCGACCGCGTGTCAATGTACATCCGTCGGGGCAGCCGTTCCATCCGACCACTTGTCCAGAGGAATCAGAAACACGCTGATGGGCTCCGGAGCACCATGAAATTGTGGACTCAGGAAAACCGGAGAGCCAGGCAAATCCGCGCCCCACGTATTACCGCTTGTGAGCGGAGTATAAAGCATCAGGTGGGGAACCCAATGCCCGCCATCGTCCGCCAGGTACCCTTCCTTCGACAACATGTAGGCCATCCCTCCCGGCTCGAGGGGCGGCAATCCTTTTTTGTCGAACGCCTTAATGCCGTCGATGATCTGGGCCTTGGAAAGCCCCTCCAATACAAAGCCAGTCCGCTTGAATGTGAGTGGCAGAACGGTTCGTGCGGCTGGTGGATTGAAGCAGACCGGACCTCGTAGCTTCGGGTTCCAGAATTCCGGGGAGTCGAAACCGGACATCCATGATCGTTCCACCAGACATACGAAGCCGTTCTTCCCCTTGACTGCGGTTTCGTAACCATGCGGCCCCAGGACCAACACCTCGGCATCCTTAGAGATAGACTCTGGGGCAGCGCTCCGCGCCAGGTCTATCTCGGCATTCCGCTCGACGATCAGGTATTTGTCAAGCGGGGCCATGCTTGGATACGGTGCCTTGGCGTCCGCTGCTCGCGCTTGCAACCACCCGCCCAACGCGACAACCAGCGCGAAACTTCGCAATCCGATTCTTCTGACTGTCTTTTTGCTCATTGATCTCTCCTGAGATTTCGGCAGCTTTCCTGACATGGTTATGACTTGAGCGCGTTAAGGTTCGTGCATCAGTTTGTCGGCGCAGGCGTTCCGTCCGACCATTTCGACACCGAAATATCGAACTCAGTAATTGGCTGAGGAGAGTACTGATGGATGTCTACCGGCGAGCCAGGGAAATCGGCTCCCCAGTTCACATGTTCCTTCTGGGGAAACCAAAACATCAGATGGGGATCAGCGTTCCCGTATTTGCGACCAAAGTACTGTTGCTTCGACATCATGTAGCACATGGCACCAGGCTCCGGCAGTGGCAGTTCTTTCCTGTCGAACGCGGACTTGATACTGTCGAACATTTGAGTTTTAGATAGTCCAGCCATCGCCAACTCGGTCGTCTTGAGAGTAAGCGGCAGGTGGGATCGTGCGGCCGGTGGATTGAGGCAAAGGGGAAGCCGCTGATCGGGATTCAAAAACTCCGGGTCGTCAAAGGGCGCCATCCACGATCGTTCTACGACACATACGAAACCGTTCTTGCCTTTGACTGCGGTTTCGTAACCATGCCGTCCGAGGACCAGGACTTCGGCGTCGCGTGAGATGGAGTCCGGGGCCGCGCTCCGGGCCAGGGCTATCTCGGCATTCTGATCCGGCATCAGGTATTGATCAATCGGCGCTATGCTCGGATACGGCGCTTTCGCGTCCCGTGCGTGAGCCTGCCACGCCACGCCCAACACCACCACCGGCACAACGATTCTCCAGGCAATCGTCCTAACGACTTTTCCGTTCATCGATTTTCTCCCGCGTCCAGGCGGACGCTGATCTTCACGCAGCTTTCTGCGCCGCCTTTTCGCAGTTGATCATCCAGGGGATGCCGAAACGGTCGACCAGCATCCCAAACCGCACCGCCCAGAATGTCTCCGCGATCGGCATCGTCTCTTTTCCGTTTTCCGCCAGCGCATGATAAATGCGCTCTGCTTCTGCGGGGTCGGTAGTCCCAAGATTGATGGAAAAGCCTGCCTGTTTCTGAAAATGTTCCGGAGGAGCGTCCGATGCCATCAGCACCTGACCGCCAATCTCCAGTCGCGCATGAATAATCTTCTTTCGCCATTCTGCAGGGACGTGCTCCGCGGCGGGCGTGCCTTCGTGAGTCATCATGCTGCTGATTTTGGCGCCGAGCACTCGCTCGTAGAACTTGAACGCCTCTTCACAGTTGCCATCGAAATAAAGGTAGGGATTCATTTGCATAGCACTCTCCTTGGTCCATAAGGGAATTGCACCACGATTGGAATTTACGACATATTACTTGCGAATTGCAAGTGATATTGTTATCGTAAAGCTATGTCGAAGCAGGCTGGACCTAAACGCCGGTCCGGGTGCCCGTTGAACGCCTCCGTTGAGATGCTAGGTGACCGCTGGTCCCTGCTGATCATTCGCGACATGATGCTGCGGGGTTCGCAATCCTACAAAGAATTTCTGGACAGCTTCGAAGGCATCGCCACTAATATTCTGGCCGATCGCCTGCACAGGCTGGTGGAGTTCGGAATCATCGCCACGCGGCCAGACCCGTCCGATGGGCGTAAAGTGATCTACCGGCTTACGCAGAAGGGAATCGACCTGGCTCCCGTGCTCACCGAAATGGTCCTCTGGGCGGCCGCGCACGAGGATACGGGCAATCAACCGCTTGTCCAGTTGATGCGAAAAGATAAAGAGAAGTTCATCGCCGAAGTGCGCCGGCGCTGGAGCGACCGTCGGTGACGAAAGACCGCGATAGCTGTTTCGGTTAACATGAGTAGTGGCGAATTTAGCTTCGAAACAGAACAACAACAGTCCAGCGCGCCGTCCCGTTTCCAAAAAGAGCAAAGCGGCAAGATCTGAACTTTCCATTCTTCGCGCCACACACCTTATTAATGTTCCCTGGCTGGTTCACGGTTTTTCTACCCGAGCCGGCGGTTTCTCGCGCGCCTACGGCCAGAATGCGCTCAACCTGGGCTTCACCAAAGACGACTCCGAAGCCGCCGTCAAAAGGAATCGGGCTGCGTTCTTGCTCGAACTAGGGACGAATGGCCGGTCGAAAAGTGAGTCTGCAAATTTGCCGCTGGTCACTCTGCGCCAGATTCATTCCGATATCATCCATTCCGTAAACTCTGCTCCCGAGTTTGCAGCTGGTCGGCGATGGCCTGGTTACGAATACTCCCGGATTACTGCTCGCAATTCAGACCGCCGATTGCCTTCCGATTATTCTTGTCGACCCGCGGCACCGCGCGGTCGGCGTCTTTCACGCCGGCTGGAGGGGAACGGTGAAGCGCATCGTGGAAAAGGGAGTGGGCGAGATGCGGCGCCACTTCGGCACCCGGCCGCGCGATCTGAAAGTCGCGATAGGCCCCGGCATTCACGACTGCTGTTACGAAGTGGGCCCGGAAGTTCGTGACCAGTTCGAGTCCCAGTTCGCCTATGCAGCTAAATTGTTCCGCGAGATTGAAGAGTCCGATCCCGTCCGCGAAAAATATCCCATGTTATTTCTGACCGCGCGGGCTCCCGGCCACAGCGATTTGCCGAAGAAAATTTTTCTGGATCTCGTGGAAGCGAATCGTCAACAGCTTCTCTCGGTTGGCGTATTGGCAAAGAACATCGAAGCTTCGCCCTTCTGCACCAACTGCCGCACCGATCTGTTGTTTTCCTATCGCGCCGAAAAGGGCAAAACTGGACGCATGATGGCGGTGGCGGGAATTCGCTAAATGCGGCACTGCTTGCGGTGCTAGGCCGGGGCGGATGGAATTGTTCCGGATGTGGGAGGTGTCGCAGCCGGTTCGGCAATCCCTTCGTTCACCAGATCTTTCAACTCTTTGCTGGGCTTGAAGAAAGGGATTTTCTTGGCGGGCACTTCCACTTTTTCGCCTGTCTTCGGATTGCGTCCCATGCGCGCCTTGCGCTGGCGGGTGCGGAAACTGCCAAAGCCCCGTATCTCGATTTTGTCGCCCGCGCGCAGCGAACGCACTACGCTGTCAAAGATGGTTTCCACAATCACTTCGCTGTCTTTGCGCGTGAGTTCCGCCAAACGGGAGACTTCATCGATCAGATCGGCTTTTGTCATAATGGCTCTTTCGCTCCAGTCCCGCATGCCCTTGAGGAACGGCCAAACGCTGGCACGAGCCTCCGAAACATGTCGGCGACCCCATAACCTTCTCAAATTTCAGGGGTTGTATGCAAGTCACAGCTTTGAGGCAGGCTGCTTCGGCGTCCGATTTTCCAACCGTCGATCGATTGAAACAGCCCCGGTTCTACTTCCACAAATAATAGAAGCCGACATGCTGCTCCAGCATCTTGGTCGCATCCGGCAAATATTGCGAGACGTCTCCCAGCAGTAGATCAAGCAACGTTTTGCGGTCTTTCTCGGGATGCACCAGCGTCGGCTCACCTGAAATCCCCACTGATTTCGCCGTATCTTTCACGACGGCCTGAAAGTCTCCAACGTCGTCGATCAGCTTCATCGAGAGCGCTTCTTTGCCGGTCCAAACTTTGCCGTTCGCAATCGCCTTTACATCATCAAACTTCATGCCACGGCCATCGGCCACAGCCTGAATGAACTGTCCAAACATGTTATCGATGAGCGACTGCATGTAAGCCTGCTCTGCGGGAGTGAGATCGCGGGTCGGGTTCCCTGTATCTTTAAATTCGCCGGTCTTCAACACCACGCTCTTCAACTTTGCCCATTTCATCAGGTCGCCGTAGTTCACCCACTCCGCAATCACGCCGATCGAACCCACAATGCTGCCGTTGTCGGCATAGATTTTGTTCGACGCCGACGAAACATAATAAGCACCGCTGGCGCCCACGGTTTCGATCGAGACCACAATGCGCTTCTTTTTTTCGTCGCGAATGCGTTTGACCTCGCGGTAAATCTCCTCCGAGGCCGCCACGCCGCCGCCAGGCGAATTCACGTGCAAAATAATCGCCTTGATCGACGAATCATCATTGAACTTCTTAAGCTCACCGACCACCGGTTCCGGCGAGAGGATCACTCCATCGAGGTCGACCACGCCGATGCGGTCGCCGAAGCCACCGAAAGAAGCTTCGTTGCCGCCTGCGTGCAGCGTCAGATAAACCAGCGAAAACACGGCCAGCACAAAGAGGAAAAACGCTCCTCCGCCGATCAGAACCCAGAGCAGGGTGTGCGAACGTCGTTCAGGCATAGAGAAAGTTTAGCACTGCGGCTAGGAAGTGAGCACTTTCAGGGCTGCCCGCTGGATTCCGATTTCGACTGGCGTCTGGCAGACGTATTCGCCATCCGCGTAGAGGTCAAGCGGTGTCTCAGTTTCGACCCGCAGGAGCGGAGCCTGAAAATAATCTACTTCGCGGATGCGAAGATGGCGCCCGAAATACACTGTCGGAAACATGCAAGCGAGTTTGAAGGGATCGATGCCTCCGATCACGCAGACGTCGAGCAGGCCATCGTCCATTCGCGCCCGGGGAGCGATCTTCATCCCCCCTCCGTATGCCGCTGTATTGGCAAAAGCAGCCAGGATAGTCAGCTGCTCGCTACGGTTTGTCCAACTGTTATTTTCGTCTGGGGCACCAACCTTCATGGGGAATGGGGCGAAGCGAAAAATTGTCGGAATCAGGGTGAGCGCGTAACCGCCGTGTGCCCGCAGCCAGCGCGGCAGCGCGTTGGTGCGGCGCGCCACTTCCGCGTCGAGTCCGACGCCGGCCACGCTGCAAAAATAGGTTTGCTCTTGTGGCGCGGGCGCCCCGCCCGCGTGGCCGTTGACCTGTGAAATAACTCCCAAATCGATTGCTCGCGCGGTACCCTGTCCCGTACAAAACTTTCGCCACGCCGCGAGCGAATCGCGCACGTGGCGAAAACCCAGTGAACCAGCAAAGTCGTTGCCACTGCCCGCCGGGACAATCAGGACAGGCAGTCCAAGTTTCACCAACTGTCGCAGATGACGGTGAATCGTGCCATCACCGCCAAAAATCAGGATCACCTCAGCTCGATCGTCAGCCGCCGGCACGCCAATGTGCCACTCAATCGTCGTATCTGTCTGAAAGGCTCTAAGATTGTTTAGAGGACATCCCGGCCCGAAAATGGCGGCAGCCCGCATATGCGGGTCGAGAGTAGCACGGTTTATGTGGGGACAGCCGCCCCGGCTGTGGTGGAGCGCATCTTCGATTGTTGAAGACTAGTCGGAATTGCGGGCAGAACGGGTCTGACAACCGAATACATCCTCCTTGCTTCCAAAACGAAGAAAATATTCTGTCGGACCGAAGATTCGCCTACTGATTACCAAAGTCGGAAGCTCGCGCGGTTTCCTTTGATCTTCCCTTTGTGCCCAACTGCTTGGGTAACGCACTAGACGCTGACCCCTAGTAACCGGGTAACCTCCCGTCTGATCATTGACTTACATCTTCAGGCAGGTTACCTTCGCGATATCTCCCCTCAGAAGAGGAAAAATTCCTTTGGCCCGGAAGATACTGCTCGCCGACGACAGCGTGACCGCCCAGAATATGGGGCGCAAAATCCTCGCGGATGCGGGCTACGAGGTCATTACCGTCAATAACGGCTCCGCTGCCCTGAAAAAGATCGCCGAACTCAAGCCCGACCTCGTCATTCTTGATGTTTACATGCCCGGCTACAGCGGCCTCGAAGTCTGCCAGCGCCTCAAGGAATCGCAGGATTCGTCGCGCATTCCGGTACTCTTAACCGTCGGCAAGCTGGAGCCTTTCAAGCCGGAAGAGGCGCACCGCGTGCGGGCCGAAGGCTTTATCGTCAAGCCATTTGAGGCCAGCGAACTGCTCAGCGCTTTGTCGAAGCTCGAA
Organism: uncultured Acidobacteriaceae bacterium; assembly: GCA_963817305.1. Taxonomy (GTDB): domain Bacteria; phylum Acidobacteriota; class Terriglobia; order Terriglobales; family Acidobacteriaceae; genus Sulfotelmatobacter. The sequence continues at coordinate 1,560,118 of CAWFOD010000004.1, forward strand.
GATAAAGTCGTACCGCGCGCCGAGCCCTCCAAGCCTGGACGGTTTCGCTCGCGCCATCGCAGCCGCCGAGGAGTCTTCTCGTATCACTCGCAATGACAATGACACTTCCGCCGACAACGGCTGGAAGAGCCGCATCGCATTTCCCCACGAGAAAACCGCGGAAGAAAAAGTTGCCGAGGAAGACTCCACCTATAATCCTGTGAATCGTGATCTGCGCACGGTCGTGGAACGCTCCTCAGAGAAAGCTGCAGAGGCGCCCGTCGCCATGCCGCAGCCAACGGCTGATGCAAGTCTCGATGTCGCCGCCCTGGCTCCGCCCGGTTTTCCCCAGGATGTAACTCCGGAAGAAGTTGCCGCAATCGCAGCCGCCGCTGCTCAGATCCAGATGGCTACGGCCATTCGCGACGAGCAATCGCCTTCGGCCGCGGAAAGCGCGACAGAGAGTTCGGCCACAGGCGCGCAGAAAAATTCAGCCGAGAATTCGTCAATGGCAGACCAGTCCACGGGTCGAGCCAACGACATTTCTCGCGAAACTGAGATTGCCCCAGTTCCCGCATTAAACGCCGAAGGACTGTCGAAAGCAGTTACAGAAAACGCTTCTTCGGAGGAATCGCAGGACGTGCCTGTAACCATGGCGGCAGCCACTCAATCCATCGCCGCCACCGATGGAAGCGCTTCGCGATGGACCGCCGTTGCCGTTGCGCTGGATGCCGACGAGGCGATGGTCTCTCTCGAGCAGGAAATGCAGAAAGCCTATGCCGCTTTCGTGGCCGAGGAAGCCGCTCCCGCGAATGAGACCGCCGAAATCTCGTTTTCGCAGAACCTTCCTGCAGCCGCAGAAGCTTCCCCAGAGCCGAAAGCGGAAGCGATTTCCAGTTCAGAATCCGTTCCGCCTCCTCAACCTGAGCCCGTCGCAACTTCCGACCCATCAAACACAGAAACCTCACCGCTGCCGCAAGCCAACCCTGAAGCAACCGCTGCTTCAATGGATGCGGGAATAGCTGAAGTTCCTGAGTCAAACGCCTTCGTTCCGCCGCCGGAACCTGCCGCCGTTGACGCCCAAGCCGCGCCTTCCCAAATCTCGGAGAATTCCCAGGCCGCTTCTGATCTTTCAACCGCAGTTGTGGAAACCGCCGCCGCTGCTCCCGAGGAATTGCCATCCGCGCCGCCTTCCGAAGCTGCAATTTCTGAGACGGCAGGGTCCAGTAACACCAATGCGCCTGTCTCTCACAACGAGCCCGTCGCCGAATACAGGAGCGAAGCGCACCCCGAAGAAGATCAACCCCGGGAAGATTCCGAGGCCTTGAAGAACACCGCCGCAGCATGGGCCAGCTGGCGCCAGATCCGCGATACCGGCGACTCCAAAACCGAAACCGCTGAGCCCGCCCGCGCGGAGTCCGCGGCCATGGCCGTTGCGGCAGGCGCCGAGCAGACTCTACAGGAAGCCACCGCTTCGCCCGAAAATCCTCAGGATGTCGCCAGCATCGTCGATAGCGTTCTTGCCGATCTTCGTCCCCGCCTCATGGCCGAGATCACCCGCAAAATGTCAGAGAAGAAGTAATTCCGGGCAGCCCATTTTCGCACTTCATTTTCCGGCTTACTGAATATCCCAATTTTGCTGGAACCCCACTCGTCCCCTCGATTAGAAACTGTCAATTCTATTGGTGTTGCAACAGCCCTCATAAACTGAGTACATTCGTCGTATAGCTGCAGGGCCGGAGTGTTGTGTGTCATGAACGACCGGATTGTCTCTCACTACCGCATCCAGGAAAAACTCGGGGCGGGCGGCATGGGAGTGGTCTACAAAGCTGAAGACATTCGTCTCGGCCGTCTGGTCGCGTTGAAATTCCTGCCCGAAAACACCGCCATCGACGGGCACGCCCTCGAGCGTTTCAAGCGCGAAGCTCGTACCGCATCCGCACTCGATCATCCCAACATCTGCACCATCTACGAAATCGACGAAGATCAAGGCCGTCCCTTCATCGCCATGCAGTTGCTCGAGGGAAAAACTCTGGCCGATAGCATCGGCGACCAACCCGTCCCACTCGCCACTTTGCTCGACTGGGCCCTGCAGATTTCCGACGCATTGCAGGCGGCGCATGCCAAGGGAATCATGCACCGCGACATCAAGCCAGCCAACATCTTCATTACCAACCGGAATCAGGCGAAGATCATGGACTTCGGTCTGGCCAAGCTCGAACTGCCGGATGTGGCGGGTTCGAGCGCCCCGACCCGGTCAATGAACGCTCAGCTCACCCACACCGGCGCCACCATCGGCACCGTAGCCTACATGTCGCCCGAGCAGGCGCGTGGTGAAGCGCTCGATGCTCGCACCGATCTTTTTTCCTTCGGAGTTCTCCTCTACGAAATGGCCACGGGCAGGCAAGCCTTCTCCGGACCAACCTGGGCCGTCACCGTGCACGCCATTCTTGGGCAGGCGCCAGTTTCCCTGAATGAATCCATGCCCGGCCTGCCTCACCGTCTGCAGGAAATCATTGATAAGGCGCTGGTAAAAAATCGAGACCTGCGCTACCAGACTGCCGCGGAAATTCACCGCGATTTACTGCAACTCAAAAAAGACTACGAAGCCGGAAAGAGCCTCAAGTCGACCCGCACGGCAGCCATCTGGTCCCGCAAGCGAAAACTCCAGATCACCCTCGCCGCATGCTGCGTGGCATTACTCGTGGTCGCTGCGATTTGGATTCCGCGACTCGCGCACCGCCTCCACTCGAATGTGGCCGGCATTGTCGCACCCGCGCTGCCGGAAAAGAAAAGCATGGCCGTATTGCCGCTCGCGCCCATTGCCGACGATCCCAAGCTCACCGCATTCGGCAAAGGCTTGCTCGAAGATGTGACCGCGAAGCTTTCAGAATTGAGCGCCAATCACGACCTCGAAGTCATCTCTCCGCGCGCTCTTGAAGGCAAGAAAATCACCACCCTCGCCGACGCAAAAAAAGAATTCGGCGTCAATCTCGGCCTCGCCGTTTCCCTCAAACAGGATGGCGGCCTGGTGCGTGCCTCCTATAATCTGATCGACACCGGCACTGACAAAGATCTTGCCGCAGACTCAATCACCGCACCGGTCTCCGACTTGTTCACCATCGAAGACAAACTCACCAGCGGCATCGCCAGCGCCCTGCACATCAATCTGCGCAGCGAGGAGCGCCAGGCCCTGGGCGCCCACGCCACCACTCTGCCCGAAGCTTATCAATATTTCGTGGAAGGGCTCGGCTACCTTCAACACAGCGCCGAGAAGGAATCGCTGACCAGCGCTGAAATCGTTTTCAAACAAGCCCTCAAACTGGATCCCAACTACGGTCCTGCGCAAGCAGGCTTGGGCGAGACCTATTGGTATCTCTACGACCTGACTAAGCTGAAGCGCTGGATCGAGCCAGCCCAACAAGCCTGCGCCAAAGCCATCGAATTGGGTAACGCCGGAGCCGAGGGCCACGCGTGTTTGGGAGTCATTGAAAACGGCACAGGTCAATTTGAGAAAGCCGCCGAACAATTTCAGCAGGCAGTGCAGCTCGATCCGGTCAACGATCAGGCCTATTGGCACCTGGCCGAGGCCTATCAGAATCTCAACCAGCTCGACAAAGCCGAAGAAACCTTGAAACGGAGAATCAGCGTTCGTCCGAATTACTGGCGCGGATACAGCGCTCTCGGAGTGTTCTACATCAGTCAGGCCGAATACGACAAAGCACAGGCCATGTTCGAAAAGGCAGTCTCACTTAAGCCGAACAACTATCACGACTACAGCAACCTCGGGGCGGCCTTGCTCTACGAAGGCAAAGACGAGGAGGCGACGCGCGCTTTTGAAAAGTCCATTGCGATTCGCCCCTCACATATGGCATACGACAACCTTGGCGCTGCATATTTCCGGCTTCGCAAATACGATCAGGATGCGCGAAACACGCTCGAAGGTCTTAAATTGGAAGACAGCGATTACGAGGCCTGGGGAAATCTCGGGGACGCTTACTACTACGGCGGAAATCAATCCGCGGCTACAGAATCCTACAAGAAGGCAATCTCCCTCGCCGAGCAGAAACTTAAAACTAATCCCCGCGATACCGATGTTCTGAACGATTTGGCCACTTATTGGGCCATGCTGGGAGACCGTAGCCGTGCGCTCGACTACCTGGACCGCTCCCTGGTAGGCAATAATGACAAGCAGTTGCTTTTCCAGGCGGCGCTGGTGTACAACCAGTTGCACGAAACTGGGACCGCTTTGGAGTGGTTAGACAAGGCTCTGGCTGCGGGATACTCAAGATCGGTAGTCAGCAAAACACCGAACCTGGACAACCTGCACGACAACCCGCGCTATCAGGCTTTGATGCAACAGAAGTAAAAATCTAAAGCCAGTCGAATCGACAGGAGGTCTTTAATGCCCAACATACCGTCAGTAGATGTGGTAACCGGAGCTGTGACGGACGGACCAATCAAATCCGGCCATGAGTTTAAGTGGACGTGCTCCGAGGACTCGGGCAACATTTCGGTAACCGCCCAGAACATGCCGGGTGGAAATCCATGGTTCAGCCCCAGTCCTGCTTCGTTTACCGCTCCCAGTGGCAGCGCCACTGTAACCGCAGAGGGAGTCAGCCTCACGGGATGGTCTTACACCGCCAACGTACCCACGGATGATACGAAAATCCAGGTTAGCTCATCCATGCCAACGCCGCACGCAAAGGCCAGCTAGAATAAAACAACATTTCCTGAGTGCCATCCTTCGGCCGCAACTCCGCGGCCGAAGGACTTAAGCAACGTCTGCCCTCTTGGCAAGAGTCAACTCGGCCTCTCGTAACGGAATTGAATCCTGCGGCCCTCAATCATCGCCGCAGGATTCCAGCATTTTCCCTCAATGCGTATAACCCCCTGCCGCGTTTGACCCATCTTTTCCCGTGCCTGTAAGATCAAACTTCATCAGCATTGACGACCGTCGTCCAAACTACGGGGCAAATCAACACATAGAGAAAAGTTCTACCCTGTGACCTCTGTGTCCCCCGTGTTTAAGGTTTTCGCCAACTGCCAGTTGATCGAGTCCATGCCCCACGACCTGCCAAAATCTTACGAACCCGGCGCGATTGAAACTCGCTGGGCCGACTACTGGATCAAAGAAAAACTTTTCTCAGTCCCAACCCCGCCCCCCGGCGAAACCCGCCCCGTCTTCACGCTACTCTTACCTCCGCCCAACGTCACCGGCCGCCTGCACATGGGCCACATGCTCAACCAGACTCAGATGGATATCATCGTCCGCTGGCATCGCATGCGCGGCTTCATCACCCTGTGGCTGCCCGGCACCGACCATGCCGGCATCGCCACGCAGATGATGGTGGAGCGCGACCTCGCCAAAGAAGGCAGGAAGCGCCGCGACCTGGGCCGCGAAAAATTTATCGAGCGCGTGTGGGAGTGGAAAAAGCTTTACGGCGGCGCCATCCTCGACCAGATGAAGCGCCTCGGCGCATCCGTCGATTGGGACCGCGAATATTTCACCATGGACGAAAATCTTTCCCGCGCCGTGCGCGAGGTTTTCGTCCGCCTGTATGAAGAAGGCTTGATCTATCGCGGCAAATACATCGTCAACTGGTGTCCGCGCTGCGAAACCGCCATCTCCGATCTCGAAGTCGAAGCACGAAGAGGTCGCCGGCAAGCTCTGGGAGATTCGCTATCCCGTCATCGGAACCGACGAGTTCATCACGGTCGCGACCACGCGCCCGGAAACCATGCTCGGCGATACCGCCATTGCCGTAAATGCAAAAGACGAGCGCTACACGCACCTTCACGGCAAAAAAGTTCTGCTGCCGCTGATGAATCGCGAAATCCCTATCATCGTCGACGAACTCGCTCAACCTGAGTTCGGCACCGGCGCAGTGAAAGTAACGCCCGCCCATGATCCTAACGATTTCAAAGCCGGCCAGCGCCACAACCTGCCGCAAATCGACATCATGGACGAGCACGCGCACATGAATCAGAACGCTGGCCGCTTCAATGGTTTAGATAGATATGAAGCCCGCAAGCGCATCCTCGCCGATCTGCAGGAGCAAGGATTTCTTGTCGCTGAAAAAGATTACGCGCTCTCGCTCGGTAAATGCGACCGTTGCGGAACCGTGGTCGAACCTCGTCTCTCCGAGCAATGGTTCATCAAAATTCAGCCGCTCGCGCAAAAAGCAATCGAGGCCGTCGAAAGCGGCGAGATCACCATCGTTCCGGAAAATTACAAACAGATTTATTTGAACTGGATGAACAACATCTACGATTGGTGCATCTCGCGCCAGTTGTGGTGGGGGCACCGCATTCCCGCATGGACTTGCGACCATTGCAAACACGTGGTCGTGGCTCGCGAAGAACCTCTCACCTGCCCCAAGTGCGGCAACACAAAATTAGAGCAGGTTTCCGACGTGCTCGACACCTGGTTTTCCTCCGGCCTTTTACCGTTCACCACGCTCGGTTGGCCGGAGAAGACGCGCGATCAGGCAGTGTTCTATCCCACGACGCTGCTGATCACCGCCTACGAGATTTTATTTTTCTGGGTAGCGCGCATGATCATGTTCGGCTGCCACTTCATGCAAGGCCACCAGCAGGATCCCGCGATCAAAAAGGCCAGCGGCTGGGCCGACAAGAAGAATGACAGCGTGCCCTTCCGCCAGGTTTACATTCACGCCCTCGTCCGCGATGCCGATCGTCAGAAAATGTCGAAGACCAAAGGCAACGTCATCGATCCTTTGGAAATCATCGAGCGCTTCGGCACGGATGCGACGCGTTTCACTCTGGCCGCCATGGCTGCGCCCGGAACCGACATTGCCTTCAACGAAAGCCGCACCGAAGGTTACCGCGCCTTCGCCAACAAAATCTGGAACGCCGCCAGATTCATGTTCATGAATGTGGACCGCATCGGATTTGTCTGGAATCCGCAGCACACCCATGTGGGGACAGCCGCCCTCGGCTGTCCAGTCGGGACCAAAGGCCAGCGGCATTTCTCACCACGTAGCAGGAGTCCAGCGCCTTCGATTGCATTACCCTCGAAGACCGCTGGATCCTCTCCCGCTTCAATCGCGTCACCGCCGAAGTCAACGCCGCCCTCGAAACCTACCGCTTCCACGAAGCTGCCAACCGGATCTACGATTTTTTCTGGGGTGAATTCTGCGACTGGTATATCGAACTCATCAAGCCCCGCCTCAACTTCGAGGAAGGCGCCGACAAGTCTCAAGCACTTGTGGCTTGCTCTAATCTGGTAAGCCTTTTCGACGCATCCCTGCGTCTTCTTCATCCCATCATGCCGTTCATCACGGAAGAAATCTGGAATGCGATCTACGAAGGAAATCCGCCGCTGGCCTCGATTGCGCTGGCCGCCTATCCGCAGGCTGACGAACATCAGTTCGATCTCGCCGCGGAAACGGAGATGGCGATCTTGCAGGATTTAATCGTGAACGTTCGCAACGTGCGCGCCGAATTAAAAGTCGAACCGAAAGTGAAAGTGCCCATCGAGGTTTTTGCCCATGAGCCAACAATCCGCGCCATGATCGAACAAAATCGCGGAGCGATAGAGCGTCTGGCAAACGTGGACAAAATTACATTTATGCCAACATCGCTGGCCAATCAGGCCGGCGTTCGCAGCACCGCGCGCTTCGATGTCCACGTGATCTACGAAAGAAAAATCGATATTGCCGCCGAGTGTGAGCGCTTGAAAAAAGAACTGGAAAAAATCGAGAAAGAGTTGGCGAATAACCAGAAACAGCTCGGGAACGAACAGTTTCTGGCCAAGGCTCCGGGAAATGTAGTCGAAGGTTTGCGCAAACGAGGTATGGAACTGACCGGCTTGCGTGAGAAAATAAGGAGCCAGATGGGGCAACTGGGCTGCCAGTAAAGCAACAGCTCACTGTGGCTTTTTGCCACTGCCAGATGTTGTAAGCAACGCTCGGATCGTATGGACTTCAACAGCCGACGCATCACTTCAATCATCGAGAACGCGCTACTCGAAGACCGCGCCACCAGCGACGCCACCAGCTACGCCTGCATCGATCCCAACCAGCGTGCCTCCGCCACCATTCTCGCCAAACAGGATTGCATTCTCGCCGGCATCGGCAGCATCGCCCGCATCCTCGATGTTTACGCCGCCCTCGATGGCGCCGTCACTTCGCACTACGAAGTCACTACCCATCCCGAGATTTTCGATGGCGTGCGTTTGCACACAGGCCAGTCCGTTGCCGTCATTCGCCACAACGCGCGCGTGCTCCTCTCCTGTGAGCGCGTCATCCTGAATTTTCTGCAGCGCATGGGCGGAATTGCCACCGTGACTCGCAAGTTCGTCGATGCCGTCTCCGGCACGAAAGCTCGCATCCTCGATACACGCAAGACCGCTCCCGGCCTGCGCGTGATCGACAAATACGCCGTACGCTGCGGCGGCGGCCAGAATCATCGCCTCGATCTTTCTGATGGAGTTCTGATTAAGAACAATCACATCGCTCTCGCCGGCGGAATTGTTCCGGCCCTCGAGCGCGCAGTTCGCAACCGTCGCGGCTCTCAGCCCATCGAAGTTGAAGTTCGTACGCTGCAGGAACTCGACGAGGCGCTCGCGCACGGCGCCGAGGCCATCCTCCTCGATAACATGTCACCCGAAGACGTTCGCCGCGCCGTCGAGCGCTGCGCCAAACTTGAGCGCCGCATTCCCCTCGAATGCTCTGGCGGAATCCGCCTGGAAAACGTTCGCGCCTACGCCGATACCGGCGTCGATTTCATTTCCATCGGCCTGCTCACCCACTCGCCTCAGGCCGTAGATATGAGCATGCGCGTCTCACCCGCCTAGATGTTTGCTTGCTGAGCCTTCCAGTATTTGCGGTTTGTGCTTTTCTCCGGCCTCCCGCATAATTCCGAAATCAAGAAGGCAACCAAAACTCGTATGGCGCGGCCACTCAGGCCAGCGAAAGCCGCCGAGCAGCCGAATCAAGCTACTGACATCCGTCTCGGCCGCATCGTGCGTTTATTAATGGAGCACGCCACGGTTGTCGTGAGCGGCACCAAAATCGCTCAGGAGATTTCTTCCAACCGCTCCGAGGTCTGGCGCCTCATCCAGCAGTTGCGCGGCTTGGGTGTAGATGTTGCTGGCCATCCCGCCACCGGATATCAGCTCAAGTCGATGCCCGATCTCGTGTTGCCTGAGATTCTCGCGCCGTTGTTGCGCGGCACAATCTTCAGCGAAAAGCTTCATCACTTCTACAAAATCGGCTCGACCAACACCGCGGCTATGGCTGCCGCCGCTGATGGCGCGCCCGAGGGCACCGTGTTTCTCGCCGAGGAGCAGACCGCAGGCCGCGGACGCGGCGCGCACACCTGGCAATCCGACCCTTCGGTTGGGATCTATTGCTCCACCGTGTTGCGCCCCGCGCTTCCGCCCTCCGACGTGTTGGTCATGGCGTTGGCAGCGGGATTGGCGGTACGTGCAGCGATTGAATATGTTGACGCGCGAGTAAATCCCGACTTGAAGTGGCCTAACGACCTCCTCATCTCCGGCAAAAAAGTCTGCGGCATTCTCACTGAGATGAACGCCGAAGCTACTCGCGTTCGCTATATCGTCGTTGGCGTCGGCATCAATGTGAACCAGTCAAGCTTTCCGAAAGAATTCGAGACCGAAGCCACGTCCCTGCGCTTATCCACAGGCAGCGAATGGTCGCGCGTGGAATTGGCCGTAGCTTTGTTAAAATCGCTCGACCGGGAATATCGTCTGCTGGTCGAACAAAAAGACGCTCGCCGCTCCATCCTCGAACGCTTTGCCCAGCAGTCGTCCTGGGTGCGCGGAAAGCGGGTGCGCATCGAAGAAAATGGATCGACCCTCGAAGGAACCACGGAGGGTTTGGACGATCGCGGTTTTCTGCAAGTGCGCACCACAGGAGGCTTGCAGACAATTTTGAGTGGCACAGTGCGAGCGCTTTGATTCATCGGGAAACAGCGATTTACAGAATTAATCTATGCTCTTCGTCCTTGATGTCGGCAACACCAATACGGTCCTCGGAGTTTTCGCCCAGGCTGCGACGAAGTCCGCCACGGATAACGACGCTGCGCCGCCCTACGATCAACTCGTCGCCAACTGGCGTGTCGCCACCCGGCAAGCCAGCACGGTGGACGAGTATGGCGTCCTGTTTCGCAATTTATTTTCCATGGCGAATCTCGAAGCCGCAGGCATTCACGGCATCGTGATCTCATCTGTCGTGCCGCCGCTCGATCCCGTTCTCCGTCAGGTCTGCGAGCGCTACTTCAATTCCAAGCCGCTGCTGATCGAGCCCGGCGTGAAAACCGGCATGCCCGTGCAATATGACAATCCTGCGGAAGTCGGCGCCGACCGCATCGTCAACGCCGTCGCCGCGTTTGAAAAATATGGTGGCCCCTGCGTGATCGTCGACTTCGGCACCGCCACCACTTTCGATTGTGTTTCCGCAAAGGGCGAGTACATGGGCGGAGTGATTTGCCCCGGCATTGGCATTTCCGCCGACGCTCTCTTCCAGCGCACCGCTCGCCTTCCCCGCGTCGAGATTCGCAAGCCCGCGCGCGTCATCGGCACCAACACCGTCGGCAGCCTGCAGTCCGGCCTCTATTACGGATACCTCGGCCTGGTCGATGGCATCCTCGAACTTCTGCTCGGCGAACTCGGCAAAGAAACGAAAGTGATCGCCACCGGCGGGCTCGGGCCCATGATCGGCACCGGATCGAAGTACATTAAGCAGGTCGACGATTTTCTCACCCTCGAAGGTCTGCGCATCATCTGGGAACGGAACTCTGCCGCGCGCTCTGCACACCCGCCGAAGTCCGCGCAGAAAGTTTCTAAAAGCTCCCGCCATTAAGCCATCGTGGAAAATTACTTCAACTACTTCACCGAAATCGAGGAGCATTTCTTGCGCCGCCGCGGCGGCGGACTGCTGCTCACCACGCTCGACTGGGCGCTCATCGAAACCTGGAAAGATGCCGGCATTCCCCTCGAAGCCGCCCTCCGCGGAATCGACGCCGCTTTCGACCGCTACGACCAGCGTCCCTCAAAAACAAAAAAAGTGAACAGCCTCGCTTATTGTTCGCAGGAAGTTCTGGCCGCCGCCGAAGACATGAAGGAAGCTGCAGTCGGCTCCTCAGCCAGCTCTCCGTCCGAAGACCAGCCATCGTCCAAAACAAGCGCGGGACAAGGCTTTGAACCAGCCACCATCGCAGCGTTCTTGCGCGGCAATGCCGATCGTCTATGCTCGGCAAAGCTGCCGCACACTTCCGCGATCTCCATGGCAATTGTCGCCGAGAACGCCGCCGAGACGCTTCGCAAACTAGCCGGAGAAATCGAGAACACGAAAGCAACATCAAGACTCGAAGATTTGGAGCGCCAGCTCACTGTGCTGGAAGAAAAACTTTTTGCCGCACTGCTCGCAGCCACGCCCGACGAAGAAATCGTTGCAGTGCGCGCTCAAGCCGATCGCGAACTCGCTCCCTATCGCAGCAAAATGGCCGCCGCGCAGATCGGCCAATTGCAAAAGCAGTACGTCCACAAATGCCTTCTGGAAAAATACAATATCCCGCGCCTCAGCCTCTTTTACATGTGACCGAATGAATCCCGTAGTCGTTCTGTTTCTCATTGGCCACCCCAGAGCGAGGCCGCACAGAAACCGGAAAATTCATTCGTACGAGAAAATACATAACAACAGGCGCCCACAAGAGTCCACAACAGTCCCACAACAGTCCACTACCCTGCCACTACGATATGCGCTACCGTGGAAGAGCGGCGCTTCAGCGCCGCGTAAATCGTCGCAACCGAGTCGGGCTTTAGCCCCTGTGGTATCTACCGACTCAATGACCCACTCCTTCGACGCACTTATCCTCGGCGGCGGCGCAGCCGGACTGATGTGCGCCATCGAGGCCGGCAAGCGCGGACGCCGCGTCGCCGTGCTCGAACACGCTGATCGCCTGGGAAAGAAAATCCTCATCTCCGGCGGCGGGCGCTGCAATTTCACCAATCTTCATTGCCAGCCGGAAAATTTTCTCTCCTCCAATCCGCACTTCGCCAAGTCAGCACTAGCCCGCTACACTCCCGCCGACTTCATTGCACTGGTCGAGAAGTACGGCATCCCCTATCACGAAAAAACTCTGGGACAGCTTTTCTGTGACCGATCCGCGCGCGACATCCTCGGCATGCTCGAATCCGAATGCCGCGATGCCCACGTGACCATTTTTCTCAATACGAAAGTCGAGCATATCGAACGAACAAACGATTTCATCGCACACGCGCCGAATGCCGAGTTTCGAGCCCCAGTTCTCGTCATTGCCACCGGTGGCCTTTCGATTCCAAAAATCGGAGCAACTTCATTCGGCTACGATCTCGCCCGCCAGTTCGGCATCGCGATCCGCGATCCTCGCCCCGCCCTCGTGCCGCTGCTGCTGAGCCCCGAAGATTCCGCCCACTACTGCGATCTCGCCGGAGTTTCAACCGAAGTAATCGCGTCCTGCAGCGGCCAGCAGTTCCGCGAAAAAATGCTGATCACGCATCGCGGCCTTAGCGGTCCCGCGATTCTTCAAATTTCCTCCTACTGGAAAAATCCGCAGCCCATCCTTCTCGACCTCGCCCCCAATCTCGAAATCACTTCTCCATTTCGTGATCCAAAAACGCCGAGAACTCTCCCCACCCTGCGAGCGGAATTGCGAAAGTTTCTGCCTCACCGCCTCGCCGACCGTTGGCTGGAATTACACTCGCCCACTTCCTGGACGAACCAGGCTTTGGCCGATTTCGAAAACCAACTTCATGCCTGGACCATCTCCCCCGCCGGAACCGAAGGCTACGACAAAGCCGAAGTCACCGCCGGCGGCATCGACACCAACGAACTCTCTGCGAAGACTATGGAAAGCCGCAAAGTCCCCGGCCTGTTCTTCATCGGCGAAGTCGTCGACGTCACCGGCCATCTCGGCGGCTTCAATTTTCAGTGGGCCTGGTCCTCCGGCGCAGCGGCAGGCACGGCGCTGTGACGGTTCGTATCACAAGATTCGACAAGCTCACGAAATTTTCCTACTCCTCGTTCCCATTTTGGGAAGCAGCAGCCGAAAGGACTACACGAACGACTGTATTTAATTATGGCAATCAGACTGCTATCAACATCGTCGAGGACAACGCCGTGGAACCATTAAACGAACCCAAAGGGTGGCGACATCTGCAGGAGATGGCTCAGCGCGAGCAAGATCCCCAAGTCCTGGCGGCCATCATCGATAAGATGAATCGTCTTCTTGATCAGCACAACTGGAGTGCTGCCCCGGAACCGCAACTGCTCAATCAGCATCACAGCAGGCCTGATTCCACCGCTGGCCTCGAAATTTGCTCCGGCAAGGTCCTTAACCACGAATAACGAGCTCCAATAAGGACCACGAATAACGACCACGAATAACGACGGCCAGCAGCGGTTCACTCTGGCATATCTAGGTTTCGCGGCTCTAGCCTTCGAATGCCGTAGAATCAACTCTTGCTCCTGAACATTGAAAAGCTCATCTATGGCGGCGACGGACTCGCCCGCCTTCCTGCCGATGCCCGCGGAAAAGGCAAAGCCGTATTCATCCCTTTTGTTCTCGCCGGAGAGAAGATCGAAGCCGCGCTCACCGAGGAAAAACCCGGCTTCGCCCGTGCCCATGCCTCGGCGATCGTGGAGCCATCTCCGCAGCGCGTCTCCCCACCCTGCCCGCATTTCGGCCGTTGCGGCGGATGCCATTACCAACACACCACTTATCAGCATCAACTCGAAATCAAAAAAGAAATTCTGCGAGAGAACCTGCGCCGCATCGCCAAGCTCGAACTCCAATCGGAGATCGAAGTCCATGCCTCTCCGCCCTGGAATTATCGCAACCGCTCCCGCCTGCAGGTTCGCACTCGCCCTGGGTTTGCCGCCGGATACTTCAAGTTCGCCTCTCACGAACTTCTTCCCGTCGAGGAGTGTCCCATCAGCTCGCCCTTGATTAATCGCGGCATCGCCGCCCTGTGGAAATCAGGACGCGCCGGGCGAGCCGTGGAAGGAGTGCGCGAAGTGGAATTCTTTGCCGGCTCCGATTCCGAAGGAAACGAAACCCGTCTTCTGCTTGAGTTCTTGTGCGCTCCCGAAGCCCGCCGCGCCGCCGTTCGCGCCTGGGCCGAAGAATTATGTGCCGCCATGCCCGAGATCGCCGGCATAGTGGCATTTCGCGAGCCGCAAAAAGGCGTTCAAGAACTCCTGGTCACTGTCGGCGCGTCGGAATTGACTTATCAGACGAAGCTCAACTCTTATCGCGTCAGCGCCGGTGCTTTCTTCCAGACCAACCGCTTCATGATCGACGAACTGGTTCGCATTGTTACATCGGACCGCACCGGCGAACTTGCCCTCGACCTCTACGCCGGGGTCGGACTGTTTTCCACAGCCTTGGCCTGTAACATCCGTCACATCGTTTCGGTCGAGTCGTCACAGACAGCCGTAAAAGACCTTCAATACAATCTACCCGTGACCGCAAAGGCGGTTCATGCCGCGACCGAGCATTATCTGGCTGGGCTCGGAGTTAAGGGGCGGGCCGGACCTGGTGCCCAAAGTGGCGCAGTCCAACACGGCGCAGTCGGAGAAGGAGCATTCCTCCCCCATTTGTTCCAGCCCGACCTAGTGGTGGTCGACCCGCCCCGGGGCGGATTGGGTGATGGCGTGGCGCGTTTACTCGCGGGTGCGGGCGCGCCGCGCATTACCTATGTGTCCTGCGATCCGGCAACTTTGGCTCGCGATCTGGTTCCTCTGCAGAGCGCTGGTTATCGTGTCGATCAGGCCCACCTGGTCGACTTATTCCCTCAAACCTACCACCTGGAAAGTGTCCTGCACTTGGTCCGCTGAACGCGATTTGCAGAACACGATTCGCTGACCATCGCAGTGTGCTGAAAGACCGGTCTGCCTGTGTGGGATAGCTGATGTGGGGACAGCCGCCCTCGGCTGTCCGCCGAGCGCAGCGAGGCCCAGCTGTTTCTGCCAACTTCGGTTTGATGCCAGGCCCATGCCCACGCCTCCACAACTTACGCAGTCTGCGCCGCCATCCCCGCCAAATGAATTCCAGTTGAAGCCCACGCGTCAGCCCATGCTCTGGGCCGCTCTGGCCTATGCCGCCGGAATCATCGCCGGCACACACTTTTCTTGCCCTTCCTGGTGGTGCATCGCCGCTACCGCAGCCATCCTCGCCGCGGCACTTTATCTCCTGACCCAAAGAAAATTGCTCGCCTCATTCCTCGCCTTGGCGGCGTTTTGTTTTGCCGGAGCTCTTCAAATCCAGCTGCAAAATCATTCCGCCGTTCGAGATTCAAGCTTGATCCCCTTCGCCTATGGCCCACCGGTTGAAATAACCGGCCACGTCACGCGCGAAAGCAGATCGCGCCCGGCATCCCCGGCCGAGCTCAGCCAAAGCCTCGACCTGCAGACGGAAGAGATCGTCACTGAGAATGGCGCGCGAGTTCCCGTTCACTCCGGCGTTCGCTTGACCATCTATCAGGATATTGATAACTCTCGCCCGAACTCACCCGGCCAACTCACCCTGCGCCGCTTCCACTACGGCGAGCGCATTCATCTCTCCGCCAAGCTCAAGCTCCCGCGAAACTTCCATAATCCCGGAGCCTTCGATTACGAAACTTACCTGGCGGAGAACGGCATCGCCGCGCTTGCCTCGACTAGAGCCGAGGATGTCGATCTCCTTCCCGGTTTCGCCGGAAACCGCTTCGAACTCTGGCGCACAAAAATTCACTCCAGCATCATCGCCAAAATACACGCCCTGTGGCCGCCTCCGCAGGCCGCGCTCCTCGACGCCATGGTTATCGGCGAATCCGCCTTCATCGATCGTGACACCCGCGTCGATTTCCAGCGCTCCGGCACTTATCACGTTCTCGTAGTCTCCGGAATGAACGTGACCATCCTCGCCTTCGTTATCTTTTGGACCTTGCGCCGCCTGCGCCTCGCCGAGATTCCCGCCACTCTGCTAACCATTTTTTTTTGCGTTGCCTATGCGCTGCTCACTGAAGTCGGGGCTCCTGTCTGGCGAGCCACGCTGATGTGCGCCATCTTCCTTGGGACGCGGCTGCTTTACCGCGATCGCTGCATGGTGAACGCCCTCGGCGCTGCCGCTCTCGGATTGCTTGCCTTCGATCCCCGCCAGCTTTTCGCCGCCAGCTTCCAGATGACATTCCTGTGCGTGCTCATTGTCGCCGCCATCGGATTGCCTCTCATCGAGCGCACTTCTCGCCTCTACCGCCGCGCCCTCGCTCACTGGGATGCCGACGATTACGGAGCAACCCTGCCCCCTCGCGTGGCCCAGTTTCGCGTCGATCTCCGTTTAATCGCAGGCCGCCTCGCGAATTTTATCGGCAGTACCTGGTCATTGCGTCTGGTGCGCGGTGTAACAATTTTTTCCCTGCGCGCATTCGAGCTGCTGCTCGTGTCCGCCGTAATGCAGATGGGCCTGGCTTTGCCCATGGCCTATTACTTTCATCGCGCCACCACCATCGGCCTTCCCGCGAATATCGCCGTCGTTCCGCTCACCCAACTTCTCATGCCCACGGCCGTGCTCACCGTCGCACTGGGATATATCTCGCTTGCCCTGGCGAAATTTCCCGCACTGCTCACCGCGCTTGCACTACGGGCAATTACTGGCACCGTGCACGGCCTGGGCAGCCTGCGCCTGGCCGATCTTCGCGTGGCCACGCCGTCTTTCGCGATGATTGCTGCAGCTTCCGTGGCTTTGGTCGCGGCAATGGTTCTCGCCCGCCGTCGAGCGTCACTTGCGGCAGTCGGCCTCACTCTCCTCTTGGCGGGATCCCTGACCCTTGCCTTCTTGCCGCCCAACCCGCAAACGCGCTCGGGAATTTTAGAGGTCACTTCGATCGACGTCGGAGAAGGCGATTCCATCCTGCTGGTCACGCCGCAAGGCCGCACACTGCTCATCGACGCTGGAGGCCCGGTTTGGGGCGCTGGCACGCAACTCGACTTCGGCGAAGACGTAGTCGCGCCCTATCTCTGGACGCGCCGCATCTCCCGCCTTGACGTCGTCGCCATTTCCCACGGCCACTCCGATCACATCGGAGGTATGCCTGCCATCCTCAAAGATTTTCGTCCGAAAGAATTGTGGATTGGCCTGCTTCCGCCCAGTCGTGCCCTGGATAATCTAATCGCCGAAGCTCACACTCTGGGAATCACAGTTGTGCGTCACTGGGAGGGAGATGATTTCGATTTAGGCGGTGCGAAAGTCGAGGTTCTTTTTCCGCCGCGAGATTGGCCCGTCGGACTCGAACCTAAAAATAACGACTCCATGGTTCTGCACGTCAGCTATGGTGGTACCTCGGTCCTGCTCGAGGGCGATGCCGAGAAGGCCGTGGAGCGCCGCATCGCCCGCCTTCACCCCGAACACGCCGACCTTCTAAAAGTAGGCCATCACGGCAGCGCCACATCTACCACGCCGGAAATTCTGGCGTCGACCAAACCAAATTTCGCTGTGATCTCGGTCGGCTTTCACACATCCTACGGTCTACCGAAACCCGACGTCCTCACCCGCCTCGCAGCCGCGGGAGTCCACGTCTACCGCACCGACCTCGACGGTGCCGTCACCTTCTATCTCGACGGCCACTCCGTAACCGCACCACTTCCGGCGCAAACTAACCAGTATGTAGAAAATTCGAAGATGAATCGCGCTGAAGGGGCACAACTTTCAGCCGCGCCATAACCACTCAAAAATAATATCCCGGCTTGCGCCGCTAACGGGCTCAGCTCTTCGTCTCGTCCTCGTCCTCGTCTGACGCCCCGCCCAACTCCTGCGATTCCGCAATCACAGCCCGCGCTTTTTCCGCATCCTCTGCGCGCACCAGAATGACCATTCCCCCCAGACCGGGAAACGCGTCCTGCACAAAGCTTCCGGATTTCAAATCGCTCTCGATCCCCGCCGAATCCAGCAACCCTTTCACCACCAGCGCCTCCGACTCCTGTTCGCTGTCGAACACCTTCACCAATTTCTCATTCGGATCAGGCCGCTGCTCCTCCGCCATCGCATTCGATTGCTCTGCCATCATTTCTCCCGTTCTCGGTGCGCTCTCAATAGCCGCCCGGACCTCGCTCAAACGATTCTAGCTGGAAAGTGAGATGCCTTCAGCGGGCGTTTCGTCGGAAAGAGTGCGTCCCTGGTTTTCTCTGCCCGTTAACGCCGTCCCCCCGCACTTTCGGGCCGTTTCATTTTTCTCGCGACAAGCGCAAGATGCTATACAGATCGGCGCAACATCCGGCACTGTCATAACATCCAAACCTGTGGGACGATATCGCTGGGAAAGGGGTCCTATGAATTCTGGGGAACAATCAAATCAAGAGACCAATCCACTCCATGTCGTACACAACTCGACAGCCGACGACGAAGCCCGCTTAATTCGCCGCCTCCAAATCATGATCAGCATGGTTTCCTCCGTGATCAGCCAGGATCCCAGCCTCACCGTCGAAGAAGCCTCCGAACTTGCCGCCAGCGCCAAGCGCGCAGCCCTCGCCATGTTCCCCGACAAAGAACTCGCCTACGACCTGCTGTACAAACCCCGCCTCCAGCGCCTGATGCGCGAACGCTTTCGCCTGCAGTAAAGATATTGCTGATTGTTGATTTCTGATTGCTGATTGGAGTCCGCTAGTCTCTGTCTCTCAATCAACAATCAGCAATCAACAATTTACTCATCCACCACCGAATTCCGCAGCGTCCCCACACCTTCCACGCTCACCTCCATCACATCTCCCGCTACCACCGGCCCCACTCCTGCCGGCGTTCCCGTCGCAATCAGATCTCCCGGCAACAGCGTCATCGCTTGCGAGATAAACCGAATCACCACATCCAGCGGGAAGATAAAATCCTTCGTATTCCCGGACTGCCGCACCGCGCCATTCACCCGCGTCTCCACCCCCACGCCCGCCCAGGGATCAAGATCAAGCCCATCGGCCACCACCGGCCCCACCGGACACGAAGTATCGAACCCCTTCGCCCGCGCCCATTGATCCTCTTTTCGCTGGATGTCGCGCATCGTCACATCATTCAGGCAAGTGTAGCCAAGAATAAACGGCTGAACATCCTCATCATCCCGCAGCAGATGGCACGACTTTCCCACCACCACGCAAAGCTCGCCTTCATAATCCACCCGCTGCGAAATCTTCGGCCGCTTCACCACCCCTCCCGGTGCCAGCAGCGCGGAGTTCGGTTTAAAAAACAACAGGGGTTCCGTCGGCACCTCGCTGCCCAACTCGGCCGCATGTTCCCGGTAATTCCTTCCCACGCAGACGATTTTTGTCGGGTTCACCGGAGCCAGCAACGCGGCCTCATCCAGCGCAATCGGCTCGATTCGCCGCGATCGCAATCCCTCCACGTCGCCGTCCGATTGCTCTGGCGCCGTCAGCAATATCCTCAAAATCGAATCGCGTCCCGCCACCGATTCGACCAGCCCGTACTGGGCCTCTCCGTTCAATTGAAACCGGCAATATTTCATAAATCTATCTAATCACGAGAACCAGAACTCCGGCGAGAACTTTTCGCAACTCTTGTCATCCTTCGCGAAGCGAAGGACCTATGCAACGGGTAGCGCCACAGCCCCGCAGTTTCCACCACGCGCGCCGGAATCCGTTTCATGGCACGCTCTCGCTCGCCTCCTCCGACCGCGCACTCTCATTCCCCCGCTCATCCACCGCCGACACCGAATAAAAATAAGTCTTCCCCGGCGCCACCTGCATATCCCGGAACGCCGGAGTCCTCACCAATTCCGAATTCAACTTCACTGGCGCACTTCCAGCCTCATGCCGGTACACATTGTAGCCCGCCAGGTCCGCATCACTCACCGGCGCCCAAATCAGATCGATAAACGGCTGCTGCCCCGGCCCCGAAAATACGGCCTGCAACCCGGTTGGCACTGCCGGCGGAAACACATCATGGGCAAACACCTTTACCTCAGGGGTATCATTTCCTTCTACTTCCACCGCCGCCTTCCCCGGTGTCTCAATCGCGCTCACCACCGTGCCACGATAAAAATATGTCTCCTCCCACTCGAATGTTTGGTCCAGGAATGACGTGATCCCTCCACTCGCCCCCTCGGCGCACTGCGTACCGTCCACGTCGACCACCTTACTCCAGCTGGAACTCGATTCCAGGCGCCGGTAAATTCGAAACAAATACTTGATCCCGCTTCGTCCCTCAGCCGTGCTCGGGCACTGCCACGAGATCGTCACTCCTTTCGCAGACACCCTCGCCGAAAAATCACCAAACGGCGCAAGCGTGGGCACCAGCGCCACCCGCACCTGATTCGAAAGCCCCGCGCCCCGCCCCGCCGTGTTCAGCACCTCAACCGCGTAGCTGGCAGATTCCATCGCGTGTTCCTGCTCCAAAGTGGCAGGCATTGTGTCAATAAAAGTTGCCGTCATTTTTTTTGCGGATGACTTTGACGACTTTTTCGTTCCCACAAAACCCGCCGGCGGCGCCATTTCTCCCACGGGAGTTCCGCATTGCTTGAGCCCTGTCCCAATGCTGCGGCAGATCTCAGTTTTCCCCAGATAGCGCACGCTCTGCCGGTCCGTCGTTCGCGGGGGAATCGTCCAGGTCAGCGTCACCCTGTCGCCCTTTCTCGCAGCATGCAAATCGGTCGGTGGCTTCGGCAACTCCAGCGACGGCGCCTCCGGCGGCCCAATCGACGCGCACCCGCTCAGCCAGATTGTTGCCCCCGCCAGCAGCAGCTGTTTCCCGATTGAAAATTTCATGCAGAATCAAAGATTACATCAGGAAGCAGCTAAATAAATTCATTGATGAAGATGAAGAAACATCGCGTCCCGCAGGGACACACCGAAAACGGCCCGCCACT
This sequence comes from uncultured Acidobacteriaceae bacterium, assembly GCA_963817305.1. Lineage (GTDB taxonomy): Bacteria > Acidobacteriota > Terriglobia > Terriglobales > Acidobacteriaceae > Sulfotelmatobacter. The sequence continues at coordinate 1,580,969 of CAWFOD010000004.1, forward strand.
TCAGTGGCGGGAACCCACCCAGAGAAGACGCAGCGCCCTGTAGGGACGCCTGAAATGAATCAACACTCCAGCTATTTTCCTGGCACAAGATTTGAAATGCCGCAGCTTCTAGCCAGGCCGAATGAACCACGAGAAAAAGAAGTAAAGCCCTTGGGAGAATCCGCCTTCGACCACGACTGCACGCGTAACCGTGGAAGAGCGGAGCTTCAGCGCCGCGTCGACCGCGCGTATGGAGTGGGCTTTAGCCCCCGCCCTACCCCACCAACTCCCTGCACCGCCTCCCGAAAAACTTTGCCATGCAAATCCACGTCATCCTTCTCCGTCTGCGGAGACATCAACGCCATATTATGAAACGGCGTCAACAAAATCCCTCGATTCATCGCATACAAATGCATGAACCGTTCCAGCTCAAAGTCCATCGCCTCATGCGCCTCGCTCCCATTCTTCGGAGCGTCCCGCCTAAACATATACTCCGCCCGGCAACCCAGTCGCGTGACGTGCCACGGCAACTCCGCTTCCGCAATCGCTTTCGCCACTCCCGAATTCCAGCGCTCCGCCACAGGCATCATGCGATCAAACGCCTCCTTCGTCAGAACCTTGGTTAACGTGGCTCGCATGGCCGCCAGCGACACCGCATTCCCTGCCAGCGTCCCGCCAATTCCGCCCACATCGCAGTCTTCCAAACTCTCTGTACCTTTATTCTGTCCAGCCGCAATCCGCTCCGCGACTTCCTCCGAAAATCCATAAGCCGCGCCCGGAATCCCTCCGCCAATCGCCTTGCCAAAAACCACCACATCCGGCTCCAGCTTTTCCGCCGCGGTATATCCGCCCGGCCCCGCACAGATCGTATGTGTCTCATCCAGAATCAGCAGCGTTTCATACTTGCGCGTCAACTCCAGCATCGCCTCATGAAACCCCTTCTCCGGATGCACAATTCCCACATTCGTCATCACCGGTTCTGCCAGCACGCAGGCCACATCTCTCGCAGCCAGAGCCTGCTCCAGCGCGGCCACATCGTTGAACTCCACCACCTTCGTCGTCACCGCGGGGTTCACCGGAGGCCCAACATTTCCCCGCCGCGAACCCGCCACGCCGTTGCGATTCAGCGTGATAAAAGTTTCATCCACCGTCCCGTGATAGCACCAGTTGAAAACCAAAATCTTCGCCCGTCCCGTAATCTGCCGAGCTAACCGAATCGAAAATCGATTCGCATCGGTAGCCGTCAGTGCAAACTGCCAGTAAGGCAAGTGAAACCGCTTCTGCAGCTCCTCCGCCACAAAAAGCGCATCCTCGCTGGGCAACATCAACGTAATCCCGCGCCGGGATTGCTCTTCCACCGCCTTCACCGTGGCAAACGGAGAGTGCCCAGTCATCGCTCCCGTATCGCCCAGGCAAAAATCAACATAGCGATGTCCATCCACGTCAAAAATATGCGACCCCTGCGCCTCCCGCACAAACGGAGGAAACGCCCCCGCCCACTTCACCATCCAGTTCATGGGAACTCCCGCCAGCAGCGACTTTCGCGCCCGCTCAAACAACGCCTTCGACTTCGGACGCTCATCCACAAACTTCTTCTGCTCGCGCGCCATCAAAGACGCAAGTCGGGACCGATCAACATTTTTCATGACGAGGCAGCATAGCATGTACGCAAGATGAAACCGCTGAGATCAGATTTTGGGTGTCGCAGGCTTTGGATGTCGGAGCTTTGGGTGGCGCAGCGCTTCAGCGCTGCGATAAAGCTTCCCCCGGTTTTGAAAATGGCGCGGCTTCAGCCGCGCCGCCAAGCCGTAATGAAGACACACGCAATGGGATCACTCAAACTTAAGCCCCGTCAAGGGCGGCCTATCTTTCTTTCGCGACTGCTGCCCCGCTCGACTCGGCCTTACCCTGTGTTCCCCTGTGTCACCTGTGTTAAAGATCTTCCTAAAGAATATATCTCGACAAATCCTGATCCTTCACAATATCCGTCAACATCTTCCGCACATAATCTGCGTCAAGGTTCACCTTGCTTCCGGACCCTCACTTTTTCCTTCCAGCAACGAAAACCAAACCCTGCTGATAGAACGAGGAGATCCGGAGACCACCGCTCGCCGTGCGCAGCGTCTCCGATTCCGGCTCGAGGAATGCGACAACGTTATACGTCTTGGCATCACGGAGGATAAGTTGCAGGTCCGTACCGTCCTCCGACTCGGCAGCGTTGGAATCCATGCTGAAATCAGGAAGCTCGATCTTGAAGATTCCTTCGGCATTGGGTTTCGCCGAACCAAATGAAATCTGAGGAACCATGCAATCTGCAAACCCGAAAAATCTGCACGCCCACCTGGCCATATAGTCAACTGAGACAGTCGCGTCCTCATTGCCGAACAGGCTGGCCGGACTGATCTGCCCCACCAAGGTTACGGTAGCCGCCGGACTGCAAGAGAAGGACTCCTGAGTATCAAGAAGATTTAGGATGGGAATGTCGAAGGTCGCTATCCTGCATCCGGGCGCCCCGATAAACATCTTGATCCGGCTCGCAGGTTTGCCTTCGACCACGACCGGGATTCGAAGCGTCCGAGACCCTGGCTGGCGTACGAATCCACTGTACGCTCCAAAACTGCCATATAAAACGTAGTGCCCGAAAACCTTCGCGTAAGGGACGTCAGGCATTAGGGTAATACTGACGTTAGGTAATTGCGCCTCCGCCCGAACAAGGCCACTAACCAACAAGATCACAGAAAAAAAGGCAAGCCTTCGTACTCTTCGCATAGGGCGGCTCATCGAAGTTCCTCCAGAAAGCACTACCCTGTGTTCCTCTGTATCCCCTGTCTTAAAGATCTTTCTAAAGAATATATCTCGACAAATCCTGATCCTTCACAATATCCGTCAGCATCTTCCGCACATAATCCGCGTCGATGTTCACGCTTTCGCCTTTTCGCTCCGGAGCGTCGAAGCTCAACTCATCCAGCACCCGCTCCATAATGGTATGCAGTCGCCGCGCCCCAATGTTCTCCGTGCTCTCATTTACCCGAAAGGCAAAATGCGCAATTTCATCGAGCGCCTCGGGAGTGAATTCCAGCTTCACTCCTTCAGTCTCCAGCAATGCCGTGTACTGCTTCACCAAAGAAGATTTCGGCTCCGTAAGAATGCGAACAAAATCTTCCATGGTCAGCGACTGCAGCTCCACTCGAATCGGAAACCGCCCCTGCAACTCCGGAATCAGATCGCTCGGCTTCGAAACGTGAAACGCTCCGGCGGCAATAAATAAAATGTGATCGGTCCGCACCATTCCATAGCGCGTGTTGACCGTCGTGCCTTCAACAATGGGAAGAATATCGCGCTGCACTCCCTCGCGCGAAACGTCCGGACCGTGCCCGCCCTCGCGCCCCGCAATCTTGTCGATCTCATCCAGAAACACAATCCCCGCATTCTCCACGCGATCAATCGCCGTGCGGGTCACCTGATCCATATCGATCAGCCGCTGCTCTTCTTCCTGAATCAGATATTCAAACGCCTCATTCACCTTCATCTTCCGCTTCTTCGTGCGCGCTCCGAAGATGTTCGGCAGCATATCCTTAATATTGATATCCATCTCCTCAACCCCTTGATTGCTCATAATTTCAAAGGTTGGGAAATTTCGTTCGCGCACGTCGATCTCGACTTGACGCTCATCGAGCTTGCCTTCGCGCAGCTGCTGCCGCAATTTCTCCCGCGTGCGGGAAGAAGATTCAGCCAGTGCGGTCCCGGCATCAATCACCACCCCGCCCGCAGTGGTAGAAGATTCACCGGGCCGGCTCGGTGGCGATGGCGGCAGAAGAATATCCAACAAGCGCTCTTCCGCATTCAACTCGGCCTTGTCGGCGACGTCTTCCAGTTTCTCTTCGCGAACATTATCGATCGCAATCTCCACCAGATCGCGCACCATCGACTCCACATCGCGGCCCACGTATCCAACTTCGGTAAACTTCGAAGCCTCCACTTTCAAAAACGGAGAATTCGCCAGCTTCGCCAGCCGCCGCGCAATTTCCGTCTTCCCCACGCCCGTGGGTCCGATCATGATTATGTTTTTGGGGATGATCTCTTCCGCCAACTCCGGCGTGAGCTTCTGCCGGCGGGTGCGGTTGCGCAGAGCGATGGCCACGGCGCGTTTCGCGTCTTTCTGGCCGATCACGTGTTTGTCGAGTTCGACAACGATCTCACGCGGGGTGAGTTCGTCGAGTGCGAGCTGTTCTTCTTCAGCGCTGCTGGGTAAATAGATAGCCATAAATGTTCGTGTAAGGACGGCCGCCCTCGGCCGTCCCCTGATGCTGTTTACTGATTAGCAAGACAAAATCAATCGAGCTTCGAGCTTCGCTCCAAGGACAGCCGAGGGCGGCTGTCCCCACACGAACTGTTACAACTCTTCAATCGTTACTGCATCATTTGTATAGATGCACATTTTGCCGGCAATCTTCATCGCCTCTTCGGCAATTTTGCGGGCGGAGAGTTCGGTGTGCATCGCCAGTGCCTGCGCGGCGGCCTGGGCGTACGGGCCTCCGCTGCCGATGGCTGCGACTCCGCCATCCGGCTCAATCACGTCGCCTTGTCCGCTAAGCAAAAAAGTTTGCTCCTTGTCGCATACCAGCAGCAGCGCTTCCAGGTGACGCAAAAATTTATCCGTGCGCCAATCTTTGGCCAGCTCCACGGCGCCGCGTCCCAGGTTCCCGTGATACTGCTCCAGCTTCGATTCGAAGCGGCTGAACAAGGTGAAGGCATCGGCCGTCGAGCCGGCGAATCCAGCGAGGATTTTGTCGTTGTAAAGCCGGCGAATTTTCTTGGCCGTGTGTTTAATAACGGACTCGCCGAGCGTGACTTGTCCGTCGCCGGCCAATACCACGCTGCCGTTGCGGCGGATGGATAGAACTGTAGTGGAGCGAATCAGGCGTTTCGTAGACATGAGCGCAATCTTTCATTATAGCAGCGGGGCGGGGTCGCTGATTGCGAGGTCAAAAACTCGGTGCTGTCTTAAATAAGACACTACCAAGAACTCTTCCACGTGGTTGCCATGCTGGGCGAAACTCGGGAGTAACCGCAGGTCCTATCGGAGCAGTCGAAGCATCCCTACCGCCGTCCCGAATGCGGAGGGCATTTGCTTCTGAGGTGACATCCATCACTGCCACGCCAGCCCAACCCTCCAATCATTGCCTCATGGGCGATCGACGCTACTACTGCGTTTACATCATGGGAAGCCAGACAGGCACTTTGTACATTGGGGTCAGCGGCAATCTTCACAAGCGCGTGTTTCAGCATAAGTTTCATCCTTATGAGGGCTTCAGTTCCCGATACGAGGTGGATCGGTTGCTCTATTTTGAATCGTATGATGATGTGCACAAGGCACTTGCCCGCGAGAAACAACTCAAGCGGTGGTCGAGGGCAAAGAAGATTGCTCTGTTTGAACGCCGCAATCCGCAGTGGAAGGACGTGGCTGCGGAGTGGTACCCGTGGATGGAGCGGGGTGAGGGTAGGGATGCTTCGCTCAGCATGACAGGGGTTCAAAGGAAGCCAACGATGGGGCACCTGGCCATGGGTGAGACGGAAAGCAGGTTCCTCACCGGGCTTGGCGCCCGGTTCGGAATGACATCATCTCAGTGGGCGCGCGGTCTGAGTGACATCATCTTAGAGGGGTAGGCGCTTCGTTTCGCGGGTGCTCAGAAACTTGTCAAGAGGCAAAATTACACGATTGGTTGTAAGTGACTTAGGGGATGGGGCAAATATTTCTGGAAACGTGTCCCATTTATACCTGTCTTTGTGATATAATAGATTTATAAGGTAAAACTTTAAGAATATATGGGCGCGGCCTCTAGGCTGCGCCTTTTTGCGTTTAGGCGGAGCGATGGCGGGGGTCAAAATCTGCCTCACGCGTGGTGGAAGTTACAGGGATCCTTCGACTGCGTGGGATCGTCTTGGCAGACGATCGCACTTCGCTCAGGATGACAAAGCATTTTTGGATGGCAGCATTTTTACGACGGCGGTATTCAGGAGTGAGACGATGGCCAAGTGCAAGGGGTTTCGGACGTTCAAGGAGCGCGGGGAGTGGGTGGAGCTGCAGTTTATGGCACGGGCGGTGGGGGATGGGTTTAAGGTGTCGAAGCCGTGGGGAGATTCGTCGGCTTATGACGTGGGGGTGGAGTGTGGCGAGCGGATTTTGAAGATTCAGGTGAAGTCGACGGACTGCCGGATGGGGACGGGTTATCTGTGCGGATTCAAGCCGAATGAGCACAGCGAGCGGTACACGATTAAGAAGGTGGATTTTTTTGCGGCGTATGTGATCCCGGAGAATGTGTGGTATGTGCTTCCGGCGGGCGTGGTGTTAGAGACCAAGAGCATGGATCTGATGATATGTCCGGTGCAGAAGAGGAAGTATGACCGGTACCGATACGAGGAGTATCGAAATGCGTGGGTGTTGTTGCTGCCGGTTGAGACGGGGCGTGCCGTCTGCAAAGGACGGGTCATGCCATAGACGCTAATTTCTTCTCTCCAATGAAACGAAATCCACTCCTCCATCACTATGGGACAAAGGAGCTCGGGCTGCTCGGAGTATGTAGGGGAGCGCGATCGGGCTTGAACGAATTAAGCTGGTATCCCTTTCTTGCACCGCCTCGTAGTGGCCCCCCGCTCACGTACGCAAAAAGTAGATGAGGAGTGCGTTTATGTCGACTACTGTTGAGCAGGTTGAAATGGCTGTCGATACCGCGATCGATAATTCTGTCGATACGGCCGTCGATACTACACGGGAGGCAGTCCCTTCGGGGCGGTTTACGCCCCGCAACGTCAGCGCGGAGCTGGGGCTTCTCGCCGATCTTGCCGGAACTTGGGAAGGCTTCGGATTCAATTTGATCGCCCGTCCGGCGTTTCACTTTGGTACCGACCTTTATTTGCAACTTAACAACACACGCGAAACTTTAAAGTTCGATCCCATCGGTTCGGTGATTCCGAATCGTGGCTTCGGGCAAAATGATATTGGTCTGCACGGGCTGACCTATCTGCAGAAAATCAGCGACGCCGGCAAGGACGGAGCGCTGCACATTGAGCCGGGCATCTGGATCCGGCAGCCCAACACAAAATTTCCTCCGGAGAAGGCCGCGCCCAAAGGACAAGAACTGGTGGGCCGCATGGGCTCCATCCCGCATGGCAACGCGATGTTGGCGGAAGGAATTGCCAGTCACTTTTCGGGGCCGCCGGTTCTGCCGTCGGCGACCGCGAATTATAACGGCTCGGTTTTTCCCTCGTTCAACAGCACGCCGTTCGGAGTGCCGCCGACCGCGCCCGTCATCAACATCAACGCTGCAACCTCGTCGGAGGCATTGACCGCTCCCGCCCTGGTGCCGCCCGCTGTGCCGTTTCCAGAGTACAACCTCGCCAATCCGCCCGGTCCGGCGAATACGCGCACGCCTTTCGCAACTTCGCCGGCGGAGCCGCCTATCCCGAACACGCCGGCCAATCAGGCGATGGTGAATGATCCCATTGTGCTTTTGCAAAATGTGGTCAAACAGCAGGTCAGTGAGGGATACGAGTTCGAAGGAACCGCGCTCAACATCGCAACCAGAGAGCAGATTTCTTTTCTCAACACGCCGAATGATCCAACCGGTGCCTCAACGCCAGTTCTATTGCCGCAGTTTGGCGGAGGCATCGAAAACATTCACTTCCTCGACGGCAAGTCGGTCAACGTTGGCGGCAAGCCGGAGCAGGAAGAAAATGCGCAGACCGCCCTGGTGTACGCCACTTTCTGGATCGAGAAACTGACGCACAAAAAAACCGGCCACAGTTTTATGCAGTTGCAATATGCGCAGATGGTCGTGCTGAATTTTCCCATCCGGCATTTGCTGCATCCTGAGCCGCCAGCCAAACCGGTATTCGTGAATCTGGGATGGCCGCACATCTCGATTGCCACGCTGAAGAAAAATTTCGGTTAACCGACCGAGCGGGCGTGTTCAAGTGGCGGAAGCCAACAGCACGCCCGCGTTTCTATGACGAACACATAATCCTGGAGATTTTCCTGCGCCCACTCGCCCACATGAGATTTTGGGGTGGGGGCAGCGCTTCAGCGCTGCCGATGACAAACACCTACCTCCGCAACATGTCATTCCGACCGGAGCCGAAGCGCCAGCGACGGCACAGTGGAGGAACCTGCTTTCCACGATTTTGCGAGATGCCGTGTGGAGCGGACGCCCCGTCCGCTGCCTTTGAAGTGGATTTTGTGCGAAACGTTTAGAGCCCCAAATATCCAGAGCGAAGGTAGAAGATCGGAGCCTCAGCTAACCCCTACCGTCTGCTCACTAGGTCTGCCCGTCAACAACTGCCGCAACACATACTGCAAAATCCCGCCGTTGGCGTAATAAAGCGCCTCCTGCGGCGTATCGATGCGGACGAGGGCTTCGAACTCGACTTTCGGCTTGGCGGACGAGGCGTCCGCCGCTCCATGTCCACGCGCGCGAACTTTCACTTTCTGTCCGGCAGAATAATGCTCAATCAGATTGCGAACGCCAGCAATCTCGAAAACCTCTTCGCCGGTCAGCTTCAGCGATTCCGCATTCTGTCCCGCAGCAAACTGCAATGGCAAAATCCCCATCCCAACCAGATTCGAGCGGTGAATGCGCTCGTAACTCTCCGCGATCACTGCGGAAACTCCAAGCAGCCGCGGACCTTTGGCTGCCCAGTCGCGCGACGAACCGGAGCCATATTCTTTTCCGGCGAGGATAATGAGAGGCGTGTGCTCGGACTGATATTTCTGCGAAGCCTCGAAGATCGACATCTCCTGATTCGTCGGAAGATAGCGAGTGAATCCGCCTTCGACGCTGACCAGTTTGTTTCGTAACCGGACATTGGCGAACGTCCCCCGCACCATCACTTCGTGATTGCCGCGCCGCGAGCCATAGGAGTTGAAGTCGGCGGGTTTGACGCCGTGATCTTGCAAATATTTTCCGGCAGGGCTGTCTTTCTTGATCGATCCCGCGGGAGAGATATGGTCGGTAGTAACGCTGTCTCCCAATACCGCCAGTACGCGGGCAGAGTGAATATCGTCGACCGGCGAAGGTTGGATCTTCATGTCGTCGAAGTAGGGAGCGCGCCGGATGTAAGTGGAATCTTTTTCCCACGCGTAGGTCTGACCTTTCGGAACGGAGAGGCCGCGCCAGCGCTCGTCTCCGGAGAAAACTTCGGCGTAGCTCTTCGAAAACATTTCGGCGGTCACGGAATTTTCGACGGCCTCTTCGACTTCGCGCTGCGTCGGCCAGATATCGGCAAGGTAGACCGGCTTGCCGTCTTTACCCTTACCGAGTGGGTCTTTGCGGAGGTCGGTGTCGATACGTCCCGCAAGAGCGAACGCGACAACCAGCGGCGGCGACATCAAGTAATTCGCGCGGACTTCGGAGTTGATGCGGCCTTCGAAGTTGCGATTACCGGAGAGAACGCTGGCGACGACCAGATCTTTCTCGTCGATGGCTTGCGAAACTTCCGTCGGCAATGGTCCGGAGTTGCCGATGCAGGTAGTGCATCCGTAGCCGACGATATTGAATTTTAATTTTTCCAGATACGGAGTGAGCCCGGCGTTCTCGAGATAATCGCGCACAACTTTGGAGCCGGGCGCGAGCGAAGTCTTTACCCAGGGTGGAACCTGTAAACCTTTCTCGACTGCTTTCTTCGCGAGCAGGCCGGCGCCGATCATGACCGACGGATTTGAAGTGTTGGTGCAGGAAGTGATGGCGGCGATGACTACGCTGCCGTGTTTGAGGGAATCTTTCACGCTCGCGGGAACATGTTCGTGGACGTTGGGATCTTCGACGCCGATGGCGGCGGGACTCCCGCCTTCTTGCTCCCATTTGTCTTTGGCGATCGCAACGCTCCCACTTCCCGCAAAAGAAGCGGGAAGTGGGGCACCCACGTTTGAGGTGGTTTTCGCCGCGGACTTCGGTTTGATCAGCGTCGGAAGCGCTTTGTTGAACGATTCTCCAGCTTGGGAAAGCACAACACGATCCTGCGGCCTCTTCGGTCCGGCAAGACTCGGTTCGACGGTCGCGAGATCAAGTGAGAGGAGTTCGGAATATTCCGCTTCGGGAGTTTTCTCGTCGTGAAAGAGTCCCTGCTCGCGACAATAAGCTTCAACCAATGCAACTTGTTCCGCACTGCGCCCACTGAGTTTTAAATATTTCAAGCTTTCTTTATCGACGGGAAAAATGCCGCAAGTCGCGCCGTACTCCGGAGACATATTGGCAATCGTCGCGCGATCGGCAAGCGGAAGATCACGCAGGCCAGGACCGAAGTATTCGACAAATTTTCCGACGACTCCATGCTTGCGTAACATCTCAGTAATCGTCAGAACCAGATCCGTAGCCGTCGCGCCTTCGCGCAACCGCCCCGTAAGTTTCACACCCACGACCAACGGAATCAGCATGGAAACAGGCTGCCCGAGCATCGCCGCTTCCGCTTCAATTCCCCCCACGCCCCACCCCAAAACCCCCAACCCGTTAATCATCGTTGAGTGGCTGTCGGTGCCGACCAGGGTGTCGGGGCTGGCAATGTTTTTGCCTGCGACTTCTTGTACGAAAACTACACGCGCCAGATATTCCAGGTTCACTTGATGGACGATGCCGGTGTCGGGAGGGACGATGGCGAGATTGCGGAATCCGGTCTGGCCCCAGCGGAGAAATGAGTAACGTTCTTTGTTGCGTTGGAATTCCAAGAGCGCGTTCATGTCGAAGGCGCTCGCGGTTCCGAATTCGTCGACCTGGACTGAGTGGTCGATTACCAGTTCTACAGGTTGAAGAGGATTGATGAGGGCGGGGTCGCCACCGAGTTGCTGCATGGCGTCGCGCATGGCGGCGAGATCGACGACACAGGGGACGCCGGTGAAATCCTGAAGAAGGACGCGGCTGGGGGTGAAGGCGATTTCTTTATCGGGTTTCGAGTTCTTGTTCCAGGCGGCCATGGAGCGGATATCTTCTTTCTTCACGTTGCGGCCGTCTTCGGTACGGAGAAGATTTTCGAGCAGAATGCGCAGCGAGTACGGGAGATGTTTGGTAGAGATGCCTTGTTGATCGAGGACATCGAGACGATAGATTTCGTATTCTTTGTTTCCGACTTTGAGGGAGGAGCGGGAGTTGAAACTGTTTAGAGACATGATGGCCTTCCTGATGAAAGATGCCGCGAGACGAATACTGGAACTTTCAAGTTTAGTCGTTTTGGCGGGGAATGCGTAGGGGGATCGCACTGAGGGGAGATCCGGCTATCGAGACTCAAAGAAGTGGAAGCAGGTTCCCTTCGGCAAGCTCAGGGCGGGCTCTCACCGGGTTGACGCCCGATTCGGAATGACATCCCTAGTCCGTTCTGACCGTGCTTATTCTGCCGTGCTTATTTTCTGATGGCGGTTATTCTGCCCTGAATTCCGCTCGGATCGCACGCGATTTTTTGCGGCGGCGCAAATACCAACGCAGCAGCAGGGCGATGGCGGTGAGGACGATGATCAAGGCGAACGCCAGAGCAAGCAGAATTCGGGTTTGGCTGTAGAGGACGAAGATGCCGTTGGTGGAATAGAAGCCGTTGAAGCTGTTGACGACGGCGGGCAGAGCGAGGAGGTCCTGTTTGGTGAGTTGGAGGACGTGTTCGTGGGGATGATAGTTCGAGCCGAGGGGAAGTTGCTCGCCGGCGGAGCTGAGTTCGATGTGGCCGCCGAGGACGTAGGCGATGGGGCGATTGCGGATGAAATCCGCAACGCGGTTGGCGCTGGCGAGGTCGGCTTTGGCGTCGTCGATGATGAGGCGGCCGGGAAGGAAAAAATCGCCGGAAAAGAAGAGCGCGGTTTGGCGATCGTAGTAGGAGACGTGAGATGGGTAGTGGCCCGGGGTTGGAATTACGTCGATGATTCGGTTGCCGAGATCCACTTGAGCAAGACCATTGGGCCAATCGGGGAAGCCGAAGTACTGGCGAACGTGAGCGAGATCGGTGCCAACAATTTGAACGTCTGAAAGATGTGCGAACTGCGAATCGCCGAGACGGTGATCGAGATGGCCGTGGGTGTGAACGATAAGGAGCGGTAGCTGCGAGTGATTGGGCCGTGTGAGCAAGGTCAGTACGGTTTGCGCCAAAGGCATTTTCTTAGGATCGGAAACATCGCCGGTGTCGATGAGGAGAGCTTTGCTCGAACCGATCAGCAGATACATGAAAGGCGCTTCGGCTGTGGCGCAGGGGTTTTCGCGCAGAATAAAAGTTGTGGGATTGTAGGCATGCACTTGAAGTGGAGGTTGCGGGCTTGGCGGCGCAATCGGATGCTCCCTCGTTCCAGTGAACGTCCATTGAACCGGGCAGCGGTTGTGAACGGGCGGGCGAGGGAGTGAACAGCAAGCTGATGGCAAGCACAGCCAGGCTGGCTTTCGTGATGGCTTCTCGAAGTCCCTTTGAGTTTTTCAATGCTTCGCCTCCTTCGCCTTTGGCAAGGCTGGATCCAGCGTGGTGAGCCAGAGCGCCACGGCTCGATCCAGACGCTTACGATCTCCGGTCGCACAGTAGTCCAGCATGAAGCCGCGCAGACCGGCCAGGATCATGGTTGCGAAGGCGCGGGCGGGTTTGCGTTTGTGGCCTTCGCGAACCAGTGGAGCGACCATGAATTCCAGCCAGTCTTCGACAGTGGAATTGAGGAAATCTTTGTAGCGCTTTGGGTGACGCAGGGCGAGTCCATAGGCCTCGAAGAAGAGGCGGAAAAGCGGCTCGGAGGTGGGCGCACTCATATGTTTCCAAATGGCGCGGCAGGCCTGTTCGAAGGTGGGCGCATCCATCTGGGCGTAAGTGGTGCGCTGGCGGGTGCGAATCTCGGCCAGAGCTTTGATTACTATTTTCTCTTTTGATCCGAAGTAATAGAGCAGAACCCGGGGGCTGGAGCCGACGGCTTTCGCCAAGGGCCGCAGTGAAAGATCAGCGATGCCGTGCTTGACCAGATAGTGGACGATGGCGGCGCGCAGTTCCGCGGGACGCTGCTGGCTGACGGTTCTGCTCATTGCGAATATTATAAATGAAACGATCGTTTCAAGAATAGAAATGGTAATGCCGGGGCGCAATCGAAGTGAGCGTGCTGTATGGTGCAGTTTGGCTTACGCGTTGGGCCGGTTGAGCGGGAGATCCCTTCGGCTTCGCTCAGGGCAGGCTCTTCGCTGCGTGAAAAGCGGCTCCGCTCAGGATGACAGGGTCTGTAAGGTGAAGATGACTTCAGGCTAAAGCCCTCGTCTTTCTCGGGGCTAACGTCGTGCCCTTCCCGATCCATCTCGACGCAGGCTTTCCGAATCCGCTTCAATCCTGGCTTATCTGGCGGCGGTCCAGACTTGGTAGATGACGACTGCGATCATGAAAAGGAGGTAGAGACGGAGAGACCAGAGGATGAAAAGCTCGGGGCCTTTGAGATGGCGGCGGGGGATGTGATGTTTTTTAGCGCCGACGAGTTGATCGTGCTCGAGGGAGGAGAGGACGAGGGTTTGGTCGGCGGAGGAAACGACGGGCGGGGTCGGTGTTTTCGTCATAGGGCTAGCGTGTCTCGAGAATTGAAGTTTGTGAATAGGGACGAGAAAGCGTCGAGCTGCGCTCGATTGGACAGCCGGGGGCGGCTGTCCCCACATTTGCATCCACTATCCACACTACTTCTATCGACACTACTTCTATCCACACTACTTCGGCATTTAGGCATTCGCAGCTTGAAATTCATGTCTACGTTCCTCCCAGGGCGGAGAAGATGTTGGGGGCGATGATGCTGATGCCGAAGAGAATACCGGCGGCGGTCAGGATGAAGACGACGCCGGAGGACAAAATGTTGGCCCACGGCGGACTGACGAGATCGCCCATAATTTCTTTGTCGTTGACCAGCATGAAGAGAAATACCAGTGCGGGAGGCATGGCGAGAACGGCGACGACATTGACGATGAGCACTACGTAAACGAGCGGCAGGCCAGGAATGAGTACGATGCCGGCGGCGGCGGCGGCACAAAGAGTGAGCACGGCGTAGAAAGATTTACCTTCGCCCATGGGAAGGTTGAGGCTGTGAGGTTTGTGAGTGACTTCGCCGAACGCGTAGGCGGAAGAAGTTGAGATGGTGATGGCGGCGACGATTCCGGCTTCGAACATGCCGAGAGCGAAGAGGGAAGCGCCGAAGCGACCGATGATGGGCTGGAGAGCCTGAGCGAATTCGGCAGCCTGGAAATTATCGGCGGTCATCTGGTGAGCGAACAAAGGCGCGGTGGCAAGGATGGTGGCAAGGGCGGCGGCGGTAGCCAGCACGGCTCCGAGCACAGTGTCGATGCGGCCGAAGCGGATATCTTTTGTGGTCATGCCTTTGTCGACGGTGGCGCTCTGCTGAAAGAAAAGCATCCAGGGGGTGACGGTGGCGCCGATGTCGGCAAGGACGAGAAGCAGTGTGTCTTTGTTGAAACCTGGAAGCGGATGCCAGGTGATGAAGGCATGACCAACTGAGTGCCAGCTGGGATGGGTCATGAGAGCGACGGGAATAAAAATCAGATTGAACAGTGCGGCGGCGAGGGTGATGCGTTCCCAGGTCCAGTAGCGGTGAGACATCAACGCGCCGTAAAGGATGACAAGAGCGATGAGGATCGCGATCCAGGGACGGATGCCGAAGAAGCCGAGGCCGGCGCGGACGGCGATGAATTCGGTGATGAGAGTGAGGAAGTTGCCGACGCCGAGATCGATCATGGAGAACCATCCCCAGAAAGGGACCGAAGCGATCGAAGATAAGTTCGGCGTGGCCGCGGTGGGTAGCGGCGCCGAGGCGGACGGTCATTTCCTGGACGACGATGGCCATGCAGAAGGTGAGAACGACGAAAGGAAGGAAGAATCCGATGCCGAATTTGGCGCCGGTGGCGGCGTAGGAAACCATGCTGGGGCCGTCATTTTCACCGAGCATGACCAGGACGCCGGGACCGACGAGCAGCCAGAGGAGACGGGCTTTTGAAGAGAGGCCGCGGCGGGAGCGGGCGGCGAAGACGCGGGAACGGTCGTGGGCGCGGTCGACATCTTCGTGGGTGATGACTACTTCGGCTTCGGTTTGGGTGGCGACGGGCTTCATCGATGGCTAGCGGATTAGCGTAAGTATACATGAAGGAATAAACTATGGTTAAGTAGGAGGCTCAGGGGCTGAAAGCCCAGCATCTGATCGGACTCTGACGCGGCCCTGAAGGGCCGCTCTTCCACGGTTGCGCTGGGTTAGGGATCCCGTTTGGCTTCGCTTCGGGCCAGGCTTGCGACTTCGGAGATGGCTCGTTTCGCGATCGATCCGCTTCGCGATTCGATCCGTTTCGCTCAGGATGACAAGGGCTGCTTCAAGGATGACAGGGGCTATTTAGCGCGTTGGTCGGCGGCGGAGAGCCAGACGCGGTCGGCGGCGGCGCGTCCGAGGGAGACGTTGCCGGAAGTGGTGGCGAGAGTAAGGGTTTGATCGTAGTTGCGTTCGAGGATGCGCAATTTTGCCGCGGGACGAATGCCGCGGGCCTCGAGGAATTCGAGCAGGCGGCGGTCACGCTCATAGATTCCACTGACGGTGTAGGTGACGCCGGGTTGCGCATCGGCGAGCAGGAGTAATCCGCGATGACGGCGACTGGCGGGGCTTTCCATCTCACTCATGTTGCCGTGGGGGCAGACGCCGCCTTTGCCGAGTTTGGCGAGGAGTTTGCTTTCGAAATCGGGAGAGACGGCATGCTCGAGGCGCTCGGCTTCGTCGTGAACCTTCCACCATTCCATGCCGAAGAGCTCGGCTAACATGCGTTCGATGAGGTGGTGGCGGAGGGTAAGTTTGCGGGCGATCTTGCGACCGGCAGCGGTGAGGCGGACGTGGCCGTCGCCCTGAACGCGGACCAGGCTGTCTTTTTTTAGGCGACGGAGGGCCATAGTGACGGCTGGCGCAGAGACTTTGAGCCAATCCGCGAGGCGCGCGGAGATTACGGATTCGCCTTCGCATTCGGCTTCGAGGATGGCTTTGAGGTAGTCCTCTTTGGAGACAGTTATCATTGAGGGAGATTATACGACGGAGTTAAGTGTAGTTAACGGGCGCGAGTGGGGGACAAAATCTTTAAGACGGGGGACACAGAGGAGCACAGGGTAAATCAGATACGGGGATCGTGTTTGACAGGGTTGCGGCTCTCCCCTAACCTTGAATTTCTTTTTATGAAGATTCTTGTTCTGGGAAGTGGTGGACGAGAGCATGCGCTGGTGTGGAAGCTGCGGCAGTCCGCGCGGGTTTCGAAGGTGTATTGTGCTCCGGGGAATGGCGGGATTGCGGGCGAGGCGGAGTGCGTGGCCGTGGACTTGAAGAATCTGGAGGCGATGGTTGAGTTGGGTCAGAGGTTGCGGCCGGACTTGACGGTGGTTGGTCCGGAGTTGCCGCTGACGTTGGGAGTGGTGGATGAGTTTACGCGGCGGGATTGGCCGGTGTTTGGGCCGACGAAAGCAGCGGCGCAGCTGGAGGCGAGTAAAAGTTTTGCGAAAGAATTTCTGCAGAGATATCACATTCCGACGGCAGCATACGCGATTTGTGATTCGATGGATGAAGTGCAAGATGCCCTGACGCATTTTCATGCGCCGGTAGTGGTGAAAGCGGATGGGCTGGCGGCGGGCAAGGGAGTTGTGATTGCGGGGAATAAAGAAGAGGCGGCCAACGCGGCCGCAGGAATGTTGAGCGGGCAGATGGTAGGCGAGGCGGGAGTGCGAGTGGTGCTGGAAGAATGTCTGGTGGGAGACGAAGTTTCGTTTCTTGTGTTAAGCGATGGAGAGCGGGTTGTGCCGCTGGTGGCGGCACAGGATCATAAGCGCGTGGGAGATGGGGATACGGGGCCGAACACGGGCGGCATGGGGGCTTATTCGACGGCTGACATTGTGGATGACACCATGCGGGACTGGCTGGTGAATCATATTGCGCGTCCGGTGGTTGAGGGAATGAAGGCGGAGGGTGCGGAATACAAGGGCGTGCTTTACTGCGGGCTGATGATGACGGCGCGGGGACCGATGGTGCTGGAGTTTAATTGCAGGTTTGGGGATCCGGAGACGCAGCCGATTTTGATGCGACTGGAAAGCGATCTGGTGGATGCGCTGGAGGCCTCGGTTGCGGGGCGGGTGAGCGAAGGGGATTTCAAGTGGTCGACGGACGCGTCGGTTTGCGTGGTGATGAGTTCGGGAGGATATCCGGGGACGTTTGAGGTGGGGAAGAAGATTTCTGGTCTGGATGAAGCAGCGGCGGTTGAGGGCGTGAAGGTGTTTCACGCGGGGACTGCGAATCGGGATGGGGAGTTTTATACTTCGGGCGGGCGGGTCTTGGGGATTACGGCGCGGGCTGCGGAGTTGAAGGCGGCTGTGGAGCGGGCTTATGAGGCTTGCGGGCGAATACGATTTGACGGTGCGCATTATCGGAGGGACATTGCGGGTAGGACGTTGAAGAAATAGTGTCGAAGGAATCCCCATTTCTCGCAAAAGAAGCGAGAAATGGGGCACCCCGATCGGAGTTGTGGCGGGATCCGTCGACTGCGGTTTTGCTTCGCTCTCGCGAAGCAAAATCCTCGCTCAGGATGACAGTTTTACAAAGCCAATTTAGAAAGAAAATTTTAATCAAGGGGAATTATGGGAAAGATATTGGTTTCGATTGTGATGGGAAGTGATTCGGATTTGGAAATTATGCGCGAGGCGGGAAAGGCGCTGGAGGAGTTTGGGATCGGGTACGAGATGGATGTGACTTCGGCGCACCGGTCGCCGGAGCGCACGGCGGAGTTTGCGCGGAAGGCTGCGGGGCGCGGGATTCAGGTAATTATTGCGGGAGCGGGGGGAGCAGCGCACCTGGCGGGAGTGATTGCGGCGCACACGACGTTGCCGGTGATTGGAGTGCCGATTCCTTCGACTTCGCTGCAGGGGATGGATTCCCTGCTGGCGACGGTGCAGATGCCGGCGGGGATTCCGGTTGCGACGGTCGCGATTGGAAAACCGGGAGCGACGAATGCGGGAATTCTGGCGGCGCAGATGATTGGGCTGGCTGATGCCGCTGTCGCTAAGAAACTGGAGGCGCACAAGGAAAAACTGGCGCGCGGGGTGGAGGAGAAGTCTAAGAAGTTGCGGGGCGTCTAGCGCCGTGGTAGCGCCTGCGCCACGCTGCGCTTGGCTGGACGGCCGAGGCGGCCGTCCCCACATTCCCACATTCAAGGACCGAACCGCTAGAGTTTTAGCCCTTTAAGGTATTCGCGGAAGGGGTCGCCCAGGTCATCTCTCTTAAGGGCGAATTCGACGGTGGCTTTCAGGAAGCCTAGTTT
Source organism: uncultured Acidobacteriaceae bacterium (assembly GCA_963817305.1). GTDB lineage: Bacteria > Acidobacteriota > Terriglobia > Terriglobales > Acidobacteriaceae > Sulfotelmatobacter. Next base: position 1,599,262 of record CAWFOD010000004.1, read on the forward strand.
GTCGCCGGTATCGTGGCGGCGGCCTTCGTAGACGTAGGCGTACATTTTTTCTTTTTGGAGGAGCAGACGCATGCCGTCGGTGAGTTGGAGTTCGCCTCCGGCGCCGGTGGGGGTGTTGGCGAGGCAGTCGAAAATTCCGGGAGTAAGGATGTAGCGGCCGATGATGGCGAGATTGGAAGGAGCGTCTTCGGGCTTCGGTTTCTCCACCATGTTTTTGATTTCGAAGAGGCGATCGCCGAAGCGGCTGTCGACTGGTTTGACATCGAGAACGCCGTAGGAAGAAATCATTTTGCCTTCGATGACTTGGGTCGCGAGGACCGAGCATTGTTTCTCGTCGAAGACCTCGACCATTTGTTTGAGACACGGGACTTTGGCGTCGATCACGTCGTCGGCGAGGAGAACGGCGAAGGGTTCGTGGCCGACCATTTCGCGGGCCATCAGAACGGCGTGGCCGAGGCCGAGTGCTTCTTTCTGGCGGACGTAGGCGACGTACATCATGTCGGAGATGGAGCGGACGACCTGCAGCAGGTCGGTTTTGCCGCGCTCTTCGAGCATGTGTTCGAGTTCGTAGCTGACATCGAAGTGGTCTTCGATGGCTTGCTTGCCGCGGCCGGTGATGATGAGGATTTGGTTACAGCCGGAGGCCATGGCTTCTTCGACTCCGTACTGAATGATGGGCTTATCCACCAGCGGGAGCATTTCTTTGGGTTGGGCTTTGGTTGCGGGTAAGAAGCGGGTACCGAGGCCGGCGGCGGGGAATACGGCTTTGCAGACTTTCATCTTGTTCATAAGGGCGGACATTATTTATTTCGAGTTCAGTTGCCGAGTAATTGTAAATGCTTGGGTTTGTTGCTGGCGATACAGGATGCTGCTTAGAGGGAGTTGAGGGTTAAGGGTGAGCTCCTGGTTGTTGATTTGGGCGTCCGTCAAGAAATGGGAACGCAAGTTACGGATCAATACGAGCACAGGGGCTAAAGCCCGAGTATGCGAGAGGCTTTACGCGGCGCTGAAGCGCCGCTCTTCCACGGTCGTGCATGGGTTCCTCGCGGTTGATGCAAGAACGTTGCGGGGTTGATGCAAGAGTGTTGTTCCATACGCACGCGGACGGTTGTTCGTTACCCCGCATGCAGGCCTTCGGCGGTTCCCTCTTTACAAAACTAAGCTTGTCCTGTGGCGGATCGGACTTCTGATGCGGTTGTTGTTCGTCACCCCGCATGCAGGCCTTCGGCGGTTCCCTCTTTACAAAACTAAGCTTGTCCTGTGGCGGATCGGACTTCTGATGCTGTATCGGCGCTGGCGAGCTGTTCGAGGATGCTGCGGAGGGTGCGCAGGACTTCGTCGGCGGCTGTGGCTTTCAGAATAAATTTCAACATGCCATCGGGAGTGAATTGTGCGCCGCGCTGGGCGGCGACGAAGCGGGCGAGTTGCTCGGGATCGACGGCAGCGTTTTGCTGGAATTTTAGAGTGACGGAATCGCGCTTGCGCTCAATGGCGTTGACGCCGACTTTCATACACAACAATTTTAGAGACGCGTAATCGAGCAGGTTGCGGACTGCGGGCGGCGGCGGACCGTAACGATCCTGCAGTTCGGCGGAAACGTCGGTGAGTTGCTGTTCGGTCTCGACGCGGGCTACGCGTTTGTACATCTGCAGGCGCTGGTTTTCTTCGGGGACGTAGTCGGCGGGGATGCGGATGTTGAGACCGAGATTGAGTTGGGTTTCGGCTTCGTCGGGAGCGGCTTCGCCTTTCATTTCGCGGACGGCGCGCTCGAGCATCTGCGTGTAAAGCTCGAAGCCGATGGCTTCGATGTGGCCGCTTTGTTCGCCGCCGAGCATGTTGCCGGCGCCGCGAAGTTCGAGATCGAGGGCGGCGATTTTGAATCCGGCACCGAGATCGGAAAATTCTTTGAGAGCGGCGAGGCGGCGGCGGGCGATGGGCGTGAGTTCGACTTCCGGCGGAAGCATGAGATAGGCGTAGGCGCGGCGGTTGGAGCGGCCGACGCGTCCGCGGAGTTGGTAGAGCTCGGAGAGGCCGAGGCGATCGGCGCGGTTGATCAGAATCGTGTTGCAGAGGGGGATGTCGAGGCCGTTCTCGATGATGGTGGTTGAAACGAGAATGTCGGCTTCGTGATGCATGAATTTCAGCATCACTTTTTCGAGCTCGCCTTCGGACATTTGTCCGTGGCCGACGATGATGCGGGCTTTGGGAACGAGAGCCTGGATTTTGGCGGCGATTTCCCAGATGGTGTCGACGCGGTTGTGGACGAAATAAACCTGGCCGCCGCGTTCCAATTCTTGTTCGATTGCGGATTGGATTAATTTTTCGTCCCAACTGGCGACGACGGTTTGGATTGCCATGCGATCTTTGGGCGGAGTTTCGATGACGCTCATATCGCGCAGACCGACGAGCGACATGTGAAGCGTGCGCGGGATGGGCGTGGCGGACATGGTGAGAACGTCGACTTGCTTGCGCATTTGCTTGATGCGCTCTTTGTGGCGGACGCCGAAGCGCTGTTCTTCGTCGACGATGAGGAGGCCGAGGTCGGAGAATTTGATGTCTTTGGAGAGGATGCGATGAGTGCCGATCAGGACATCGATTTTTCCGGCTTCGGTTTTTTGCAGAATTTCTTTTTGCTGCTTCGCGTTGCGGAAGCGGCTGATCATTTCAATCGTGACAGGGAACGGGGCGAAGCGCTGTTTGAAAGTTTCGAAGTGCTGGAAGGCGAGGACGGTGGTGGGCGCGAGCACGGCGACCTGTTTGTTATCGGCGATGGCTTTGAAGGCGGCGCGCATGGCGACTTCGGTTTTGCCGTAGCCGACATCGCCGCAGAGCAGGCGGTCCATGGGCTGGGTGGATTCCATGTCGCGAATGACATCTTTGATGGCTTGCGCCTGATCTTCGGTTTCGTTGAATTCGAAGGCGTCTTCGAACTCGCGGAACCATTCGTTGGCGGGCGGAAAGGCGTGTCCGACGGCGGTTTTGCGCTCAGCGTAGAGTTTGAGAAGTTCGTCGGCCATATCTTTCATGGCCTTCTTCACGCGAGCCTTTGTTTTTGACCAGGACTGCGTGCCGAGATGACTTAGAACCGGCTTTGCGCCTTCGGAGGAGCGATATTTCTGAACGAGATCGAGGCGCGTGAGCGGAACGTAGAGGCGAGCACCTTCGGCGAATTCGAGCAGCATGAATTCGGCGGGGCCGTCGCCGTGATTGATTTCTTTCAGGCCTTGATATTGGCCGATGCCGTGTTCGACGTGAACGACGTAGTCTCCGACTTGAAGATCGCGGAAGTCGGAGAGAAAGGCGGAGACTTTGGATTTGGAGCGCTGCGGGCGCGAGGCGACGGACTCGGATTCGTCGAAAAGATCGCGCGAGCCGAAGATGGCGAGATTGGCTTCGGGGAGGAGTACGCCATCCGGGATGTAAGCTGTGGCGAGAGTGGTGGTGAGAATTTCTCCGGCGAAATAACTGGTTTCGTCGGCGTAGCTTTCGCCTCCGCGAGTGCGGCTGCCGAGTTTGAAAGAGACGTTGTATTCGGTGAAGACATCGGCCAGGCGCTCGACTTCGCCGATGTTGGGGACGGCGAAGAGAACGCGCTTGCCATCGGCGTTGAGCTTTTGGACTTGCTCCAGCATCGTGGGGACGGCGCCGTGGAAGCGGGGCGAGGGCTGGGTCAGGAATGAGATTTCGGACTGATCATCGAGGCTGCGCGTGATGCCGAGATGTTCGACATCCGCGCCGGGAAGAGTGGAGGTTTTCTGCCACCAGTCGTCAGGCGGTAAATAAAGATCCTCGGGGCGGACGAGATTGCCGACGCCGCTGCGCTCGTGAGCGTCGGCGACGCGAGTCCAGAAGCGGTCGAATTCTTCTTTCAGTTGATGGGTTTCGTCGAGAAGGACGGCGGCGCGAGGGATGAGATCGAAGATGGTGCTGTTGGCTCCGGCGACGGGGGAATAAAATTCCCAGCCGGGAAAAACGTTGAGTCCACCGGCGCGGACAGCGGCTTCGACAATTTCTTCCGATACCTTGAATTCGCTTGCCGCTGAGGCGGGTGTGGATTGCACCGAGAAGATGCTCGCTCACGGGAGTTTCGGTGAGCGGGAGAAGCAGGGCCTCGTCGACTGGAGTGGAGGAGCGTTGGGAAGCGGGATCGAATTTGCGGATGGAATCGGCTTCGTCGCCGAAGAATTCGATGCGCAGAGGGCGATCGGCTTCGGGGGAGTAGACATCGAGGATGCCGCCGCGTACGGCATACTGGCCGGGCATTTCGACCACGTCGGTAGAGGTGTAGCCGACGGTGTTGAGGTGGGCGAGGAGAGACTCGAGATCGAAGGATTCGCCGCGACGGATGGTGCGGGCGAGATCGGTGTAGTAATCGCTGGAGCGGAGGCGGATGGCGGTTGCGGCGACGGGCGAGACGACGATGGATGCGGCGCCGGTGGCGATTTTCCATAGGGCCGTGGCGCGTTCTTCCTGGAGTTCGGGATGCGGCGAAAGATTTTGGAAAGGAAGAACGTCGCGCGCGGGGAGCGCGACGATGGACTCGGGATCGCAGGCGGAAGTGAGTTCGCAGAAGCCGCGAAGGACGGGAAGAAACTCTTCGACGGCGTGATTGTCTTTGACGACGAAGATGAGCGGGCGTTCGGCGGAACGCTGGAAAAGCACGAGCAGCAAGGCTTTTGCAGTGGGGGTGAGACCGGAGACACGAATGCGCCCCGTGCCCTCCTTGAGGTGGGAGGCAACACGCGCGAAGGCGGGAAGCTTTTGTACGTCCACGAAGAGTTCGCGGACGAAGGGAAGAAGCATGCTTTTTAATTTTAGCAGGAGAGTGAGGCCGATGTTTGCGCCTGGATGTGATGCGATGCGGGAGATCCCATGTCTCGCAAAGGCGGCGAGACATGGGGCACCCCTAGCGAGAAGAGGCCGGCGAGCTTCGCCTGCGGGACAGCCGAGGCGGCTGTCGCCACATGGTCATCAGGTCATCGGCGGAGCAGGGGGCGGGTGAGGCAGGTGGGACCGCCGCTGCCGTTGATGCAGAGTTCGGAGCCGGGGAAGGTACGGAGATCGAATCCGGCCTGGCGGAGGCGCGAGTTTGTTTTGTGATTTTCTTCGATGGCCAGTAGACGATTGTTTCCGAGGGCAAGGACGTTGCAGGCAAGCGTGTCGCGCTCGGAGGGATCGATTTCGAGAAAGTTGAATCCCCGAGATTTGAGGAGATGAACGGTTTCCACGGCGAGCCAGGGAAGATCGACGAGGGCGGTGTGATCGTCGAGGAGACTGATCAGGGACATGAGGTGGAGGCAGGCGGATGGGTCCGGGGCCGTGCGGGAGTGGCGCGGAGAGAACTTCGATTTCTTTCGAGCGAGAGGAGATCGCGCATCTGCTGAATGCCGGCGGCGTTGGTGCGGTAGCCGTGGCCGATCAGCAGGGTGTTGGAATCGAGCCAGAGGATGTCTCCGGCTTCGGTGGTAGCGGGCGAAGTGATGGAAGCAAGAACCGGGATCTCCAGACTTTTGCAGAGCGAAGCTTGATGCGGACCTTCGGCGAGGCGATTGGGCTTACCGGGACGCATGACGATTAAGCCGAAATCGGTGGGGAGGGATGCGTCGTGGGTGTAGACGGCGTCGAGCGAGAGTTCGGGTGAGGAAGGGAGGTCGATGACTTCGGCTCCGGCGGTTCGCAACTCGCGGCAGAGAGCGTCGTGCTGAGATTGCGCGATCGCGAAATCGGGAGCGTGATGAAAGCCGAGTTCGCGCCAAGGGCGGGCCGATCCCAACCCGCAGCGCGGGGCGAGCAGACGAGCACGCGCTCCAGAGCGCGGACCATCGAATGTCCGTTGAAATGAGTTTTGGCCGCGATGTGCATCTTTCTCCCAAACGTTCTGAAGCTGACGAAGCTGTTAGGAATCTATATGGGCATTATGGCAAAAGCAACGTGGGAAGGCGCGGTGTTGGCTGAAAGTAGTGCGACGGTGGAGATTGAAGGAAATCAGTATTTTCCGCCGAATGCGATTCATCGGGAATATTTCAAGCCGAGCGAGGCGCATACGGTGTGTCCGTGGAAGGGGACGGCGAGCTATTACGATGTGGAAGTGAATGGAAAACGGAATGCGGGAGCGGCGTGGTTTTATCCGGAGCCGAAGGATGCGGCGAAAAAGATTAAAGGGTTTGTGGCGTTCTGGAAGGGGGTGAAGGTAGAGCAGTAGGTTCGCGACTTCGTGGTTGTGGTCGTCGTCGGCACGAAGAGATTGTCGAGCTTTGCTCGATGGACAGCCGAGGGCGGCTGTCCCCACATGAGTGGCTGTCCCTCATATGGGCATTAGAACTCCACGTGGAGGCGGAATGAGGGGACGAGGACGGGACCGCGGTCGCGATTGTAGCCGGGGTTGTTGATGTGCTGCAGACCGGGAGCGAGGTAAATGCCGCGCCAGACGTGGGCTGTGTAGTAGGTTTCGATAATATTTTCGCGGCCGTAGTTGAGGCCGCCATCGCCGAGCAGAAAGCCGAGACCGCCATCGGCGAGGTAATTCTGGTGATCTTTCTTGATGGCATTCGAAACGAATGCAATGCCGGCGCGGTCTTGTTTGCGATGCCACCAGGCACCGTTAGCGCCGAGTCCTTCGGCGAAAGTCTGATCGTCCTCCGTGTAAGCGAAAGATTCCGTCTTGCCGTTGTCCCAACCGAAGCGTGCAAAGGCGGTAAGGTAGCGGGCGAGATTCTGTTCGAGGTTGATGCCGAAGCCGTATTTCCGCGTGATGTGCCAGGGATGATTGGTAATTTCCGGGACCGATTCAGGAGTGGGAGCCGAATGGTCTTCGAACTGAATGATCGTGTCGCGGTAGATGCCCATGTTGGCATAGTTGGTGTAGGCGAGTAGACGTACGACTCCAGCCTTTGTCGGGAATTACACCGTGACGGAGTTCGTATTCGTAATTTTCCGCGTGGACTTGCCAGGGGCGATAAACGAGATCGATTCCATTGGCTACTTTGGGCATGAGAGCTTCGGCGAAGCGGAAACCCCAGTTGCGATCTTCGTAATCGGCGGTGAGACCGACGGTGTAGCCGCGGGTATCGGCGGCATAGTCCCAGGCTCCGTTGTTGTCGGTGGTCCAGTTGATGAATTGCAGGTGGGTATCGGAGCCGACGGAGTTTACGTCGAAGAAGTCGGGCAGAGTGAACTTGCCGAAGCGGAGTTCCAGACGGCGGCGCGGGAGTTCTTCGAAGAGGGAAAGGAAGCTGCGATCGTTTTCGACTTTGTCTTTGCTCAGAGCAAACACCTTGTGAATCATGGCGCGGCCCAGGTAAGGGGCTTTGCTCAAAAGGGGATTGCGGACGATATCGAGATCGGTATTGCCGGCAAGGCCGAAACCTTGACTGAGGGCGGATCCGCCGGCTTCTTCCAAATCGACCAGAAGTTCGGTGGAATTGTTGAGGCGTACGCCGCTGTAGAGGGTTAAGACGCGGGATGTGGCCTTTTCGTAGTTGGGACTGAGACTGTGCGGGCCGCTGTAAGCCGCGGGGAACGGCGGATGAGTTTGGAAGATGAAGTTAGCCTGGCCGGAGAGCCAATACTTCGTATTCTGGAAATGCGGGAACATGGCTTCGGGATCCTGTTCGGCTGCAGGATCGGAAGGGTCGGCTGCGTCCGGCTGCGGATTGGAAATCTTCGCGGAGGAAGGAGCATCGGGCTGCTGCGCAAGGGCGATAAATGGAAAAGTGGCGGAAATGGACAACAGAATTAGAAACACCCGGGCGGTACGAAGACGGCCCCCGGATCGGGCTCGGGGGCTGAATGCGGGAGCTGAACAAGATGGATCGTGGAGCGCCCGTAATATTGAAAATGAATTTCAATTTCATAATTACACGATATGCGAGACAGAGCGACCGGCTCGGTGCTTGATGTCACCTATGATTGTGAGATTCGTCACGAACAGCTTGAGATAGTTAACCGTAGCGTATGCCAATTATTAACCGTAGTTCATAAACCTCTCGGAGGGGCGAAGAAATGAACCGATACGTTGTTCGCCCGGCCTGAGATTACGCAGAACAGGTTAAAGGAATGTTACAGGTCGAACGGCGGGCCTGAGCAATCGGCATCAGCGAACCAGTGCAAGCGAAGTCCGCGAGCGCCGTTCTTGCCGGTGACCATGACCCAATTCATGCGCATGGGTTTCAGCCGGTTGATAAGTTCCAACTGCCCGGGGTTGGAAATGTGGGAGCCGATGTTGCGCGCGAACTGCGACGTCGCCATCGCCACTGGTGCAAGTAATTCGGTGCAGGCCATTGGTCAAGTCCTCCTTTCTGCAAGATTCGGCTGTGGTGCGATCTCGGATGGAGAGTGAAACGACCACTGGATTTATCGCCGGTTTTGTTATATCATACCCCCCTACGGTATTGGCAAGTAAAAAGGACAGATCGAGGGGAAGAAATGCAAGATAAGATTCCGGTCATTTCGAAAGAGAAGCAGAAGCTGCTGTTTCGCATAAAGCGGATACGGGGGCAGTTCGCGGCGGTGGAGCGTGCGCTGACTGCGGGGGACGAGTGCGCCGATATTCTGATGTTGCTGGCGGCGATTCGGGGTGGTGTGAATGGGCTGATGGCGGAGATTCTGGAAGACCATATCCGGCTACACATGATGAATCCGGATCACGAAATGGAGTCACCAGAAGAATTGGGTGAGGACTTGATTGGGCTGGTGCGGGCTTATCTGAAGTGAGGCAGCACTGGATCCAGCGCGCACGAATCCTCGTACGAATTGTTCGACCGGAAAATGTCGCAGTATACAAAAAAGGACAGCCCGGAGCCCCCGAAGCCGTCCTTTAGAACCCTCCCGGTTAGAAGGGCAACGTGATGACCTGAGGTTACCGGGGCGATGTTGCAAAATTATGGCGGGACGATGAATATCTGATTAATTCGTAGTGGAATCGCGCTGGTATAGTGGTCGGTCGCGCAGTGTTCGTTTTACATCTTTAGCTTCTGTGGGAGCCTCGATGCCATCCACAACATCCCGAAAGGTGGAGCAGTCGCGCCGTTTGCAACAACGTGCGGAGAGCATGATTCCGGGCGGAGTGAATTCGCCGGTGCGCGCGTTCGGTTCGGTAGGGGGCGATCCGCCGTTCATTGTGCGGGGAAAGGGTTCGCACATCTGGGATGCGGATGAAAACGAATTCATCGACTATGTGGGATCGTGGGGACCGCTGATTCTGGGTCACGCCGCGCCGGACGTGCTGGACGCGATTGTAAGTGCGGCGTGCAACGGGACGAGTTTTGGAGCGTCGACGGCGGCGGAGGCGGATCTGGCGGAGTTGGTGATCTCGGCTTTTCCGCATGTGCAGAAAGTTCGCTTCGTGAGTTCGGGGACGGAAGCGACGATGTCGGCGATTCGTTTGGCGCGCGCTTATACGAAGCGAAAATATATTGTGAAGTTCGAAGGGTGCTATCACGGGCATTCGGATGCGCTGCTGGTGAAGGCGGGATCGGGAGTGGCGACGCTGGGAATCCCGGGATCGGCGGGGGTTCCGGAGGAATTTATACAATTCACGCTGGCCTTGCCGTTTAACGATGTTCAGGCGGTGGAGTATGCGTTCCAGAAGTTTAAACATCAGATTGCGTGCGTGATTGTGGAGCCGGTGGTGGGAAATATGGGATGCGTTCCGGCGGCGGACGATTACCTGGTGGCATTGCGGCTGATTACGGAACGGGAAAAATCTGTATTGATTTTTGATGAGGTGATGACGGGATTTCGCGTGGCTTTTGGAGGAGCGCAGGAGCTTTACAACATTCGTCCGGACCTGACGACGATGGGGAAGATTATCGGTGGAGGATTGCCGGTGGGGGCGTATGGCGGTCCGAACGAGATTATGAATCTGGTGGCGCCGCTGGGACCGATGTACCAGGCGGGGACGCTATCGGGAAATCCTCTGGCGATGGCTGCGGGATGCGCGATGCTGAAACATCTGCGGGAACATAAGCAGGGGATTTATTCCTGGATCGAGAAATTAAGTAAGGAATTAGTGGAGGGCGTAGCAGCGGCGGCGAAAGATGCTGGGGTGGCGTTGTGCTACAACCGGGTGGGATCGATGTTTACCTGGTTTTTTACCGAGGGACCGGTGACGGATTGGGAGTCGGCTTCGAAATCGGACACGGAAGCGTTTGGGAAATTCTTTCGCGCGATGCTGGATAGTGGAGTGTATTTACCGCCGTCGCAGTATGAGGCGGCATTTCTGGGGGCGACGCATTCGGAAGAAGATGTGAAGCAGACGATTGCGGCGGCGAAAGCGACATTCGCGGCGATGAAGGGCTGAGGGAGGCTGAGGAGTTGTGGTGAGTCCAGAACGCCGGGGGTGACGGAGGCAAGTACAGAGGTCCTTCGCTCCGCTCAGGATGACAAGGCTATGTTCTGGATGACAAGGGTAGGCTCGGGACGACGAGGTTGTTCAGGGCGACAAGAGTTTTTTATGGCTGACGGCTCTGTGCTGACTTGGCCATCATTTGTGGAATTGTGACGAATTCATATCCTTCCTTTTTATAGCGTGTGATCAAGCTATCGGTGGCGATTACGGTTTGGGAGCGGTCGGCGCCCATTCGTTTGTGGCCGCCATCGTGGAGAAGGATTACGTCGCCGCCGCGAATTTTGGCAGCGACTTTTTGTTCGATTACCGCGGCTGGCGGGGCGTTCCAGTCGTAGCCGGTAACGTTCCACATGACTGGTTCGAGGCCGAGTTCGCGGGCGATGCGGAGGACGGCAGGGCGGCGTCCGCCGAAGGGCGGGCGGAAGAGATTGGAGTGGGCGCCGATGGCCTCTTGCAGTGCGGATTTGCAGGTGGAGAGTTCGCGTTTGATTTCTGATTCGCTTTTGAAGGTCAAAAGCGGATGGGTGAAGGTGTGATTGCCGACGGTGTGGCCTGCATGGATGATTTCGCGGGCGAGATCGGGACGTTGCTGAACGTAGCGTCCGATGAGAAAGAAAGTTGCTGGAACGTTGTGTTTGGCGAGGACTTCGAGCAGGCGCGGAGTGTGCGGGTCGTTGGGACCGTCGTCATAGGTGAGAGCCAGTTGGCGAGAGTCGTGAGGGAGTCCGGTGAAAGTTTTGCCATACCATTGGCCGGTGGGAGACATGGATTGGTAGGCCGCTATTGCGGCGGCCGCGAGGGATGCGGCGCTGGTCAGGGCGAGGGCGAGCATGTGGGGATTGTAATCGGATTGTTGAATGCCGATTTCCAATTTCCAATTGTCGAGCGAGGATGAGCCACGAAAAATCGATAACGGAAAATTCTCAATTGAGTTTGCTGTTAACTCTTCGCGCAATTGCCACTCGGCGATATCCGAGATATCCTGCCAATTCCGAAATATTGGGAGACCATGGCGAATCTTTTCGAACTACCGCGTTACATTGCTGTGGAGGGCCCGATCCGGGTAGGTAAGAGCACGCTGGCGCGGATTCTGGCGGAGCGATTGAATGCGCAGCGGGTGATGGAGCCGGAGTCCAATCCTTTTCTAAGCGCATTTTACGAGGGCGATCGGGGGGCGGCGTTTCAGGCTCAGTTCGAGTTTCTGGTGCGGCGGTTTGAGCAATTGCAGGCACTCGATCTGGGGCCGAGTTCACAGAAGACGGTGGTGGCGGATTACATTATTGAAAAAGACAAGCTGTTTGCCTGTTTGAACCTGACCGATCAGGAACTGGACACATACAACCGTTATTACAATCATTTTCGGGAGATGCTGCCGACCCCGGATCTTGTGATTTATTTGCAGGCGACGCCGGAGGTGTTGAAAAAACGGCTGAAGAAAAAGAATGCTCCGGGCGAGCACGCGGTGAGCGATGAATATCTGGACGAAGTGGTGAAGGCTTATGAGCACTTCTTTTTTCATTACACGTCTTCAGATCTGCTGATCGTGAATACGTCCGACATAGATTTTGTGGATCGGAATGAGGATTTGCAGGAGCTGCTGCGGAAGGTGACGGAGCCGATCAAGGGTACGCAGTATTTCTTGCCGCTCGGTGGGCAGGAAGCAGTGGGGGCATGAGCAGGGGCTAGTCTATTGATTTTGAGCTGTTTACGCGGTTCCGAAGCCTGAAGCTTCCACTTTTTGCAATCCTCTGAACGAGGACGTAAAGAGGATCGACGGACGGTTTTTTTGCATCTACAATGGGCGGAGCGTCCAAGAAGATGCGGACAGGCTCTATCCGGCTGGGCTGGAGGGGCACTGGAGGAAAAATGAGTATCACCCCGATTGGCGGGCGTCCCGATATCTCTGGTCGAGACGAGAACCGCCGGAAGGTCACGACCGCATCCCTGCGGGAACAGAAACTCCGACACGAACCCATTACTTGCTTGACCGCGTACGACTATGCCACTGCGCGCCTGGTGGACGAGGCTGGAATCGAAATGATTCTGGTGGGGGATTCTCTGGCGCAAACCATGCTGGGATATGAGAACACGCTGTCGGTTACCGTGGACGAAATGCTGCATCACGTGAAGGCGGTGCGGCGCGGCGTGAAGAGTGCTCTGCTACTGGCCGACATGCCTTACGGGTCTTATCAGATCGACGAGAAGAGCGCCTTGAGCAACGCCACGCGTTTCGTGAAAGAAGGCGGCGCGGAGGTGGTGAAGATCGAGGGGGGAGAAAAGCGCGCGGATTTGATCCGGCGAATCATCGATGCGGAGATTCCGGTGGCGGGACATATTGGATTGACTCCGCAGTCGGTAAATGTGATGGGTGGGTACAAGGTGCAGGGAAAAAATCTGAGCGGGATTGAGCAGTTGATGCGCGACGCCGTGGCGCTGGATCGGGCGGGAGTAGCCTGCATTGTGCTGGAGGGGATTCCGCGGGAAGTGGCGGCCATGATTACGGCGGAGGTGGGGACGCCGACGATTGGGATTGGTGCGGGTCCGGAGTGCGATGGCCAGGTGCTGGTGTTTCATGATTTGGTCAATTTGACATTTGGAACTCCGGCGAAGTTTGTGCGGCACTACGGCGATGCAGCCGGATTGATCAGTCAGGCGGCGCGGGAGTTTCGCGCGGATGTGAAGTCGCTGCAATATCCGTCGGATGAAGAGTCTTATCATCTGGGCAAGGAAACAAAGGCGGCGCTCGACGCGGTGCTGGAGCGGAAGCGGGCGATGCAGCGCTGAAATGTTTAGCCACGGATGTACGCGGATCCGCGCGGATCACGCAAAATCTTGCTTCAAAACACACTGGCTGCGGTGCTAGGCTATGGTTATTGAGGAGGGATTTATGACACACCTCTTACCAGGTTTTTTCCTGCCGTTCTTCGGATTCGGATTTGTGATGTATTTTCTGCCGTCGATTATCGCTCTGGCGAGAAGCAAACGGGATATTACGGCGATCGTGCTGCTGAATTTCTTTCTGGGTTGGACGATGATTGGGTGGGTAGTGGCGCTGGTGTGGGCGGTGAAGACTGATGTCCCGATGGTGGTGCGGTGAGGCTTTTCGCACGTGGATGGAGTAGGATCAGAGGCGCTCTGATAGCGGTCGCGCTTGTATGTTTTCTGCTGACGGGGTGCTCGCGGCAGAAGGCAGAGGCAGCGCCGGATGCTGCGTCTCAACTGCAGGCTGTGGCTCCGGCGGATCCGGCGAAATTTCCGGTGCTGAAGGAGGCTAAGCATTGGAGCAATCCTTACCTGGTGGTGCGTCCGGCGGCGGTGGGGTTGTTGACTGACGTGGCTGCAATGAAGAACAGATTGTAAAGCCGGAAGAAGTTTTGAAGGCGCTGGCTCAATTGCCGGCCGCGGCGTGGCCTTATGGGCGCGCGGTCGCGATTCTGGTGGACGCGAAGGCGACGAGTTCGGAGCAAGACAAGATCGCACTGCGACGGAGCCGGGGAATTGTTGCCGGGGAATTGCAGAGCGCACATGTAGCGATCAACTGGATTCCTTCCTCTTAATTACCATCCTTTCAATGAGAATCTGCAAAACGGTCGTGGATATGCGCGCGGCTTGCGAGGCGGTGCGACGCGATGGGAAGCGTTTGGGGTTTGTGCCGACCATGGGCGCGCTGCATGAAGGGCATTTGTCGCTGGTGCGGGCAGCGAAGGCAGGCTGCGGTGTGGTGGCAGCTTCGATTTTTGTCAATCCGACGCAGTTTGGCGCCGGCGAGGATTTGGCGAAGTATCCAAGGACGTTCGAGCGGGACCAAGAATTGCTTGAAAGAGAAGGAGTGGCGGTGCTTTTCGCGCCATCGGTTGAGGAGATGTATCCGACCGGTGCTATGACCTGGGTTACGGTCGATGGCCTGAGTGACAAGCTGGACGGACGTTCGCGGCCGGGTCATTTTCGCGGAGTGACTACGGTGGTGGCAAAGCTGTTCCATATTGTCGATCCGGAAGCGGCGTTTTTTGGACAGAAGGACGCGGCGCAGTTGGCAATTATCCGGAGGATGGTGCGCGATCTGAAATTTCCGGTGGAGATTGTTGGTTGTCCGATTGTGCGTGAGGCGGACGGGTTGGCGATGAGCTCGCGGAACGCTTATCTCGATGCAGAAGAGAGAAAACAGGCGCTGGTATTGCATCGGTCGCTGATGCGGGTAAGGAAGTTAGTTGATGCAGGGGAACAAAGTGCCGGGAAATTGATCACTGCGGGTCGCGAAGAAATTGCGGAAGAAAAATCGGTGCGACTCGATTATTTCGAGATCGTAAATCCGGATAGTCTGGATTGCGTGGAGAACGTTGGGAGCGGCGCGCTGGTGGCGCTGGCGGCGGTGGTGGGAACGACGAGGCTTATCGATAATATTTTGCTGTGAAATGTAAGGAATTCAGCGAGTCGGCTGCACATCGGAAAGGGCCGCGGAGTTGGGTTGAGGCGTTAGCTTTTGTCTGACCAAGGTTTCAATCTGCGACCAGAGATGCGGGTCGCACTCGCTTTGCATGTGGCCGGGAGTGAAGACGCGGTCCCACCAGGAGGCTTCCGGGCAATCCACCGGGCTTTTCCTATAATCCATGCGGTAATTCCCCAGAATTTCGGTCTTAGCCGGATTGGCGGCCGCGATCTGGCGGCGGCCATGAACGAAGCCTTCGGTCTGATAAAAGTTGATGGCTTCGGTGACGTTATCGGGAATGATGGAATCGTTTTGCCACAGTTTGGCCACGCTATCGACCTGCACCGTTAACAAGACGGGGATGCGATGGCGGCGCAGATCGCGGGCGAGCAGCACGGCTGCAGATGCTCCCCAACTCTGGCCGAAGAGAACGATGTGAGCGCGAGTTTTTTCTTCGGGGGAGAGCACACCGTCGTGATTGACGTCGAGAAGACGGAGGACGTCGTCGAAGGCTTTCTTCCTGTGGCGGTTCTCGAAGACGCGAACGTAAGTCCCTTTGGGGACGTTTTGACGAATGCGCAGCGCGAGTTGAACCGGGCCGTGGTGCGGATTGTCATGGCTGACGAAGCCACCGACGAAACCGATGACGATGTTGGAGGGAGGTGCGGCGACATCCGAGCGCAGAAGCGAGGCACTTGTGGCTCGGGACACAACGGGGGTCGTGGCGACCAAGATCACGAGACCAATGATCGATGTGCGGAGCGCGGAGACCCGAGACATGCCGATTCCCATTGGGTGAGATGAATTGTGCCAGCCGGAGGATGCCGAAAAAAGCCATCTGCTCAAGCGCATCCCGGCGGCCAAGTCGCAGGCAGATGGGTGAAATGGCTGGAACGGTGCGGTTCTTGCCCTTTAACCCGAGCGCAAGTTTACACCCGCGTGTCAAGTAGGGGAGAGAAAGCGTTTGTTGCCGGAAAGGAATCGATTTCCGGAGAGGATAAAACGCAGCGGCTGATCGACTGCCTTGGTGATGCCGATGCGAGGAGTGATTCCAATATTTTTTGCGCGAAAGCCATCTTCGCCGAGCCATAGACCGGAAGCGGGTGAGGTGAGATCGACGCCGTTGTCACGGGAGCGAGTGATGCCGAAGGCCTGGGCGAGGCGTCCGGGGCCGCTGGTAAGGCGAGGCAGATCGCGCGTGGTAAGGGGAGAGATGCCGCGGGCGCGGGCCATTTCTTCCATGCCGGAGAGCGGTTCGACGGCGCGAAATAGTACGCCACCGCCTGCCTGGCCTTCGCGGCTGCAGGACACATTCAGACAATAGTGATTGCCGTAGATGAAATAAACGTAGGCGAAGCCGGGAGGGCCGAACAAGACTGAGTTACGGGCAGTATGGCCGGCGGCGGAGTGAGCGGCGGGATCGTCGGCTCCGAGGTAGGCTTCGACCTCGACGATGCGCGCGGTGAGGCGAACCGCGCCTTCGCGGACCAGGATTTTGCCGAGAAGGGCGCGAGCTACGCGACCTGGGCTGCGGGCGAAAAAGGAGCGGTTCAGGGGATGAATGGGGGGCGGGTTCGGACGAGTGGCGTGTTTTTCCATTCCATTGAAATCCTACAGTGAAGCCCAAGCCCATCAGAAATCCTTATGCGGCGCTTAAGCGCCGCTCTTCCGCGGTACTGTCGACAGTACACTAGCCGCTCGGTGCGGTCACAACAGGTCTGCGGAACTACGCGGCGCCTTTGGCTGATTCTTTCAGGTAGGCGAGAACCTCCACGGCATGGCCTTCGGGCTTTACTTTGGGAAAGATGTGCTGGATCTTGCCATCAGGTCCGATCACGAATGTGGTGCGGGCGATACCCATTACTTTCTTGCCGTACATATTTTTTTCCTGGACGACTCCGTAGGCTTCGGCGACTTTTTTGTCGGCATCGGCCAAGAGGGAAAAGGGGAGCTTGAATTTATCCTGAAATTTTTTCTGCGCCTTCGAAGTGTCTGGGGAAATGCCGAGCAGGACAGCGCCGGTTTTCTGAATCTGCTTGTATGTATCGCGGAATGCGCAGGCCTCGACGGTGCATCCGGGAGTATCGGCGCGAGGATAGAAATAGAGGACGACGACTTTGCCGCGGAGGGATTTGAGTGAAACGTCGTTATCGTTCTCGTCGTGCAAAGTAAACTCGGGAGCCTTATCATTGATATTGATGTTCATGAGTATCTCGCTTCCAGGAAAATCAGGATTGAAGGCTGCATCCACGGCCGCGGCGCGCTTTGAGCCGGCGCCGGGAGGATCTGTCTCCAAGAGATTCTTATATCGCAGATTGGGGTCGTTCGTCATCGTAGTGCTCGCCTTGTGGGGGATGGCCTCGACGCCAAGTGCTGGGCAAGAGGAGAGGCCTCAGATCGTTCCGCGGAGAAGCCGGCCGCAGGAAAACAAGAAACCGAAGAACGGCAAGGAGCCGCGAGCGGTTGGTATTGTGCAATTCAGCGGCGGCAGCAAGGGGACGCTGATTCCAGTTGCGATTCTGATTGACGGGAAATTTTACGATGCCAGTGCGTACAAGGCAGACCCGGTGCCGATGGCGCTGGAACCGGGCACGGTGTATGAGGCAGAGACGACGGGCGATCCTGATGGGTTGTTCGTGGTGAATGGGGCGCTGCATAGCCAGAGTGCGGGGAGCGCGCATCCGTGGGTAGGTACGGGAACTTACTTGCCGCCGGGAACCTCTGCGCCCAAGGACAGTCGAAAAGCGGAAGACGTGCCGGTAGGGATGGGAGGGAACAGCGACGATGAACCGCCGCGGTTGACGAGAAAGGGCGAGTCAAAAGCGGCAGGAACGTCAGACTCGAAAGCATCGGATTCGAAAACGTCGGACTCGAAAACGACGGATTCGAAAACGGCGACGGGTTCGGCGGCTGGGCAACAGACTCCAAAGACCTCGAACCCGCCGAGCGGTGACAAACCGGCCGATGCGAGCGGCAAGCAAACGGCGCCGGCTGGTCAGAGTGGATCGGGGCAGGCTTCTCCAAGTTCGTCAACACCAGGTCAATCTTCACCAAGTCAATCTTCACCAGGTCAATCGGCACCAGGTCAATCGGCACCAGGTCAATCGGCACCAAGTCAATCTTCACCAGGTCAATCGGCGCCAAGTCAGCCGGCTCCGGGGCAGTCAACTGCTGGACAGGCGTCACCCACTCAGAGTGCGCCCGCGCAGACATCGACTGCGCCGTCGAAGAGTCAGTCACCGTCGGAGGAAGTAGACGGAAGTTATTACCGACCGCAGCTACGGCGCGGCAAGCCGACAGGGCCGGCGCCGCCAGACGAAGATGACAAGGCGGTGGCTGCGAAAGGGGACGGGAGCGCCGCATCTGCGGCAGGTTCCAAGACGGCCAGCCCGCCGGTGCGCATGGTGGCAGCGATTTCCGATGCGGCGGGGCCGGATCCGCAGTCCTATAAATTTTTCTGGAAGACCGGGGAAGAGGAAGAGCGGCGCAATCAGATGTTAGCCCTGGCGGCGGACGAGGTGAGGGCGTATGCGGTTGCGATGGCCAGGAACAAGATTCCGGCGCGGCCAGTGATTTCCAAAGGGCCAGCTGGTGGTCACAAGGCCGCGAAGAAGCCAGTCCAGCCTGTGTTTGAGAACATTCAATTTCACGGATACAACCTATGGCTCACGGATCAGCCAGTCATGATTTTGAGTGCGGAGGCGCGTATTCCGGTCGCAGCGGGAGCACCCGCTCCAGCAGAAGAGCCGTACAGCATAATGCTAGTGGCGCGAACCGACATCTATGGTGATCTGCGAAAGTTGTATTCCGGCGTGACTGATCGCTTTCACCTGGACGTGACGCCGCGGCTGGAGTTGATTGATGTGGTCGATGCGGATGGAGATGGCCGTGGAGAACTTTTATTTCGCGAGACTGCGGATACGGGTAGCGGCTACTTGATTTACCGCGCGACCGCGGACAAGTTGTGGAAGATGTTCGATAGTTTGAATGCGGACTAGGGCAATTCTTGGCTCAGATCTTGATGCTTGTGATGTTGCTTATCTGGGGAGCTGAGAGATAATTTTGCAGTTTCTTATTCTCAGGTTTCGATGCCTACGTAACAGACGCGGCCCACCAGGTAATCAGAGGCGGATTTTCCCTCTTCCATGGTCATGACGTCGATGGGGTATTCCTGGTTGTGGGGGCGGAGAATCAGATTATTTCCAGCGGTTTCGACGTATTTCACCGTGCAGGTTCCATCCTTCAGGACGGCGTACATGTTGAACTCGCCCTTGCGATAGGGCTTGAGCGAATTGTAATGGCGGTCGATGAGCAACGTGGCACCGGGCAGCAGGCGCGGATACATGCTCATCCCTTCGCGAGCGTCCACTTTAATTACCACAAAGCGTTCCCATTGCTCGCGATCGCCTTCAATTTCAGGTTTCAGTTTTTTGAGAAATGTTTTTTTGAATTTGAGAATTTCTTTCACGTACATACTGGTGAGCAAGGGTTCGGTGGCAGCGACGGTTCCATCGGTGAGAAGGACATTTTGAAACTCGTCGTTGCTGGGGGGCAGGATGGAAGCGCGCTTGTTCACTTCGGACGGGTCGAGGAGATCAAGAACGGAGAGATGCTGAACGGCCAGGACCCGGTCCATGCCTTCGAGACTGAGGCCGCGCTTGCGATTGAGGAAGTTGGAGATGTGGGCCTGCTTGAAACCGGTCTGTTGGGCCAGCCGAAGGCCGGTGAGATCGCCTTCCTCGATACGCTCCCAAAGAGCATTGCGGAGATTTTCCTGCAGGACTCGGAATTTCATAGCGGAAGTATAACATGGACTATAGCAATGCGCTATTTCAAAACCGATTTCCACAGCTGTTTGGGTATAACGACCTTGACTGCGAAAATCAGGAGCTATAGGCTACGTGAAGTTTATAACTCACTTTGATTTCACGGGAGCGAGCGGGCAATGAGCGGGTTGGAGAACTCGAACGAAGGAAAGAATTTCATAGAATTCCGCCGGAAAGTAAGGGCTTCTGAAGCACTTTCCGCCTCGATGGAAAGTCTGCTGAAGATTTTGAATTTCAACGGAAGGATCAGCGTGGTGGTACAAAATGGACGGGTTTTAAAGTCGGGATATGAGGAGGGATTTTTCCGGCAGAGGGAGGCTGGTTCGCTGCTGGCAGGCGGCACTCCGGCTGAATTGTAAGACTGGCCCGTAGCGGAACGCGTGGTGAAGCGTTCCGAACAACTAAATAGCGCAAGCAGGTCGTCGTAAGAAAAACGAGCCCTGCGTTCGATTGTCGCTGTGGAAGCGGCAATCGGGCGCAGGGCTTGTTTGCTTCGGCGGCGGCCTCTGCATTCAAACCAAAAGCGTTTCAACCACACAGGCTCACAGCGCGGCGTGGAGCCTCAGGAGGAGCGATGAAGGCAAAGAGCATTTCGACGAACGAGGTGAGCCTAGAGTTGAAATATTGCGAACGCTGCGGCGGGTTGTGGCTGCGTCCTGTGGGGGGTGAACAAATTTATTGCGTGGCTTGCGGACGGGCGATGGCGGAATTGCCGCCAGCTGACTGCGAGATTGGGAACTCCAGGGTGCCGCGAGGGCCGCGGCTGGCAATCGATGCAGGCGAGTTTGAAGCGCACGAAGAAGGAACAGACATGGACGCGGTGGGAGGTGCGGCATGAACGAAGTCGTGAAATGGATTGCGACGAAGGGGGATGGCGATCCGGGGAAAGACGTCGCAGTGATGCTGATCCGGGCAAACAACGATGGGCTGGCGGAAGGGACCTGGCCTAAGTTGGGGACACATAGCTTCCCGCCGACGATTGGCGGCGGGATGGAATTCGAAATTGCAGCACAGCGTGACTGGCAGAGCGATCCTGATATATGGCTCTACAGAAAGAAAACGACGGCATTGCTGCGCCGCTACATGCGATGGTCGCTGGAGGCGGGGCGACTGCCTTCGTTGTTGGGGAGGGAGTTATTTCGGGCGAAGATTACAGCTTTTACGGCGACGACTTTTGAGGCGAGGGTAATTTTTCTGCACGATGTGGAGAAATGCCTGGACCGGTTGGGAAATTTCGACCGACAGCTGGTGGCGCGGGTATTGTTGCAGGAGTACGACCACGAGTCGGCGGCGAAGATTCTGCAGTGCACGCGTAAGACGCTGGAACGGAGGCTGCCCGAGTTGATCGACGAAGTGAGCGAGAGTTTGTTGCGGTCCGACTTGCTGGAGCGGTTGCCCGAGACGAGCGGAGAATCGCGATGAATCGCAACCGGGCGCGGAAGCGGCGAAAGATTGTTTCAAAAAATGTTGTCAAGAGGGGAAAGGGGGTGATTTTTGCGCAAGTGGTTGAAAAGGCGAAGAAAATAAATCCTGAAAAATGTCCCAATTGCCCTATGCAATATGATATAATGGTTTTGTAGAGTTAAGAAAAAAGATATACAAACTTTTTAAGGCGCGCTGAAAAGCGCGCCTTTCGTTTTTTGGGGGTGGGGTGATGAAAACGAAGAGCAGGGGCCGCAGCAAGAGCGAGCACGAGAAGCGATCCGGGAAGTGTGGCAAGTGCGAGACACCTGCGAAGGGGGTTCCCCCGGCGGGATTCGATATGAAGGCCCCGGTCGATTTTGTGGAAGCGCGTAAGAACATTGCCACACTGGTGCGGATGTCAGTGAATGAAATTGTGGTTGGATTCATCGAGCTGGCGAAGAACGGGGAAGTGGGTCCGGCGAAGTATTTGTTTGAGATTTGTGGATTGTATCCAGCGACCGCCGAGACCTCGGCGAAACCGGAAAACTCGCTGGCTTACTCGTTGTTGAAGCGGTTGGGATTGCCAACGGATCCTGTGGTTTGCGACGACGACGCGTTGCCGATTGGATTGCCAGGCGGGGCGGTGGCGATGAGAGGCGCCGAGGACAATAGCGCAAGGCCGGCAGCCGAATCTTATCCCGGGCAGAACTAGAAAGCGGGGGAATGCGAGCGCGAATGTGCGGAGACACGACGACGTGGAGGATGCCGTAGAATGAACCGGAGTTACGAGCGGATGAACCGTACTCCGGGGCTCTCGATTTCGCCGCGGGAATCGAATGCGGGGAAGTTGCTGAAGGCGGCTTCCGCGACAAATTCGAAAACACGGAAGCTTCGGAACTCTGGAAAAAATACGGCGGGGAGAAAGGTCCGGGTTGCACGGCCTAAGATGGGGATTGACATAACGTGGGTGACGGAACGGATTGGCGTGGGCGGTGGAATCTGGACAGCAGAGAACATGGCGGCGGTAGCGCGCGCCGGGGTGACGCACATCATCGACATGCAGATCGAGTTTGACGACACTCCGCTGGGAGAAAGGCATGGAATCGCGGTCTGTTGGAATCCGGTGGATGACGACTTTGAACCGAAGCCGAGTGCCAGTATTCGCGCGTGGAGTGGATTTTGCGCTGGCAGCGCTGGAAGAAGAAGGTACGAAATTGTTGGTACATTGCGCGGCGGGAGTACACCGGGCACCGATGATGACGCTGGCGCTGTTGGGTGTGATGGGTTGGAGCCTGGAAGACGCAATGCGGTTGGTGGAGGCGCGACGGCCGGTAGCAGATTTTGCCGAAGTGTATGTGCGGAGCGTGGAGGATTTTCTGCAGGGGCGGAGTTGAGAGCAGCGTTCCGGGTCGACCGGACAACGTAACGTGAAGCAATCAAAATGCATTGCTGGGCAGACAGCGGTTTGAAGGGATAAGGGATCCTTAGACTGCGGTTGTGCTTTGCCTGCGCGAAGAACAATTTTGGCTCAGGATGACAGGATTGAGGAGGAAGTATGTTGCAGACATGCCGTCCAGCGGGGCGGCTTTTTTATTTGGTACTGGCGGCGGCGATGGCGGTATCGGGCGTTCGGCTTATGGCGCGTGAAGTTGCCGCGAAGAGCGGGGAGAAACCGACAAATGCTCGGGAGGCGAAGATGCGCGCGGCAGAGCCTGCGGCGAATGGAGTTACGCCCAGTCCGCAGAGCGGTCCGGCGCTGACCAGCGTGGCTGACACGGTATACCTGGCGGATGGAACGCCGGCGCAGGGGGTGTTGGTGATTACGTGGCCGGCGTTCGTGACTGCCAGCGGGAGCGCGGTGGGAGCGGGAACGCTCGATGTGACGCTGGGAACGAGTGGAGCTTTGAATGTGGCACTCGCGGCAAACGCGGGGGCAACTCCGGCGGGCGTTTACTACACGGTGGTGTATCAGTTAGGGCCTGGGGAAGTGCGAACCGAATATTGGGTGGTGCCGACGAGTTCTCCAGCGACGCTGGCGATGGTGCGGACAACGCCGGGAGCGGGAACGGCTGCGCCGCCGGTGTCGATGCAATACGTGAACTCGGCGCTGGCGGGGAAGGCGAACGATAGCGCGGTGGTGCATCTGGCGGGAACGGAGACGGTGACGGGGACCAAGACTTTTTCGGAACCTCCGAATGTACCAACTCCGGTGGGAGCGGGAGATGTAACGAATAAGTCTTATGTGGATTCGTCCATAGAAGCAGTGGGGGCGGGAAATTATCTGCCGACCGCGGGCGGTGCGATGACGGGGCCGTTGACATTGAGTGGGAATCCGACGGCGCCGCTGCAATCGGCTCCAAAACAATATGTGGATGCGAGCGTGACGGTGAAGGCGGACCTGATAGCGGGGCTGGTGCCGACCAATGAGTTAGGGAGCGGCACAGCTTCAGGGCTGAATTGTTTGCTGGGAAGCGGAGCGTGGGGACCGTGCGGATCGAGCGCGAACGCGACGGCGATTCAGAGCGTGCCGGTGGCGGCGGGAGCGCCCGCAAACGGGCAGGTGCTGACTTATTCTTCGGCGTCGGGGCAGTATGCTCCGGCAGCGCCGGGCGGCGGATCTGGCGGGGTGACGGTTAGTCCAACGGCGAGCCAGAGCATTGTGCAACCCGTGGGTTCGCAGATGACGGTGAATAACCTGAGTGGGGTTCGATATGTGACACCGAGTGACAACTGGAATGCCGCGCCGAGCGGGAGCCTGGCGGCGGGATTGCAGGCGACGGTAACGCTGGCCCCGTGCCCGATAGGAATCGATACGACTTCGTATCAAATGTATTTGATGTATGTGCAAGGTGGTGGAGGGACGGCGGAGCCGGTTTTGGCGCAGGGGGGAACTTGCACACCGGGTGCGGGTTCGGGGACGGTCGTGTTCACGCCAAAGTATGCGCACTCGGCCGGCTATACGATTGGCAGCGCGTCGAGCGGGATTCAGGAGGCGATTAACGATGCTTGTGGTTTGCCCGCGGGAGGGAACTCAGGAAATCCGAATGCGCATGTGATTCTTCCGGCGACGGGTGCAACGGCGGGCGCGTTGCCGGTGTATGGATCGATTTTTGCGCACTGCAGCCGGTCGCTGATCGAAGGCCATGGGACGCTGCTCTCATGCTCGACACGAGACCGTTGCATGTTTCTGGGAGACCAGGTGAACTCCAACCACTATGGCGGGATCACGGTGCGCGGACTTAATTTTACGTCGACGGTGCACGCCGATGGTTGCTTGATTCTGAATACGCAGCGGCAGACGAATGTGGTGACGATCACGACGGTTTCCGCCTGCAGCACGATCCAGACGGGGGACCGGGTCAACATTAACTTTACGGACAATCCGACGTATTGGGGGAACCACGGGCCGGTGACGGTTTCGGGCACGTCGATTACATACAACCAGACGGCGGCTAATGTAGCGTCGGTCGCGAGTCCGGGGACGATCGCGATTGAAAATGCCGCGGTGGAAGACAATGCGATGCCGGGAACGATGGATGACATCAAATCTTCGGCGGGAGGTGGAGGCTCGTTCAATCAGTTCTTTGTGATGGACGATGATGAGGCTGCAACCATTCGGAATTTCGATGCGGATGGAACTCAGGGGATAACCTGCACGGCCAATCACTGCGGTTCGTACGTTTACGCTGCGAATTGGGGTGCGCCGGTGATTTGGATCGACAAAGCGAACATCAGTCCGCAATGCGCGGGAAACGGAGTGACGAATTACGCGAACAATGTGACTCGGGTGACAGACTCGGTGATGCAGGGGTTCGGGATGTGGGGTGTGAACACTACAACGATCCTGGGCAATTATGGGGGAACTGAGCTGGACAACATTTATATGGAAGAAGGAGCGGGACCTTGCCCTAATCCTTATTTGGGCAGTTCATTTGGCGCGACGGGAATTATTTATGAGGCGAATGTGCAGCCTCTGACGGTACGCGGTGGCGAGCAGCCGGCGGGACATGGAGTGTCGTTTCCTTTCAGCGGAAGTTCGGGATCGACGCAATTGAACTATTACGTGATTGCCCATGACACGACGGCAGGAATTTACAGTGCGCCGCTGCTGGCAGGAGTTACTTTCACTAACGGTGGAACTGGCAATGTGTCGGTGCAATGGCCACATATTCCGCCGCAGAGCGCGGGGGATACGGTGGTCTACGACATTGTGCGAATGCAACCATCGACCAGTTTGACGGCCAACGCTCCCAGTTTTCCGATCAAGGGATCGTGTGCAGGCGGGAGCGTAACTGCGTGCGGAAGCGTGGGGGTGAGTGAACCGCAGTGTTCGGGACTAGTCTGCACATACACGGATGCGGCAGGAGCGAATACGTCCGCTTATACGATTCAAGCGCTGAGTTGGGAACCGCTGTTGCCTTTCTGGCCCGGAAGTGCGGTGTTTTCGGGAGATGGGTCGTCTTCTTACTACAATCCCGTGGCATCGTTTGATACCGAGCCGGCGGATGTGGTTTCGGTGGAGTGGAATGCGCTGCCGACGCTGCAGGTTCGTGATTGCGGAGATGCAGCAGCGATCGGCTCATGGTTTGGCGGGGCGTGGGAGCAGTGTCTGGAAGGGAAAGTAACGGGAGTCTATGCGCCGATTGGCGGGCTGCTGTTTCAGGACGGAAGTTATAACAATGGCACGGGCAGCGGGGTGAAGGGAAGAATCAATTTTGAGTATCCGACGACTGGAGTGGGAAATATGCAGCCGCATCACATCATCACTCTGGTGGATTCCAACTTTGCAAAGACGCTGGCAACGATCGGATTCCGTCCGCCGAATGATCCTGGGGACACTTATATTGGGCTGGATGTTGCAGCAGTGCCGGGAGCAGAGCAGTTGGCATTTGGGTCGCCGGTGGCGATTTCGAACTACATCGGAAATGCAGGCGATAATTCGAGCTACCTGGAGAGGCTGACGGCGAGCGCGAAGACATTCAACGTGCCGGTGCACATTAATGGGAATTTGACAGTGACAGGAATTTGTACGGGTTGCGGAGGCGGAGGCGGATCGGGAACGGTGAACAGTGGGACGGCGGCGCAGGTGGCGATGTATTCGGCGAATGGGACTGCGGTGAGCGGAGACAGTGGCCTTACCGATAACGGCTCGACGCTGACTTACACGGGAAGTAATGGGATTGCGGCGTCGTCAGGAGCGTTCAGCGGAAATCTTACCGTGAACGGGCAGTTGCTGGTGGCGGGACCGTGGGCGGTAAGTTCGGCGGTGCCGGGGACGGCGATGGCAGCGGCGGGAGCGGGGACTTCGTCGTTCGGACTTTCAAACGATGGGAACTTTTATATTTCGGCGAATGCGGGCACTCCGCAAAAAGTGGCGACGACGGGCAGCAGTTCTTTTTTTTCGAATCTGTTTCAGGAAGATGCGAGCGATGTGGGCGAGTATGGATCGACAGCGCAGAACTTGCATGTGTACTCGATTTACACGAATAGTTCGACGTGGCAGCGGACTTCGCTGGGATATGACGCAACCGATAACTATGCCGTAGTGAGGAGCGAGAATTCGACGGCTGGAACGGCGCCGGGGCTGGGATTTTGGGTCAACAGCGGGTTGAAGTGGGTCATAGACGCGAGCAGCAACTTCAAGCCGTGGATCGACCAGACATATAACGTGGGATCGTTTAATAGCACGGGAAGCGGAAGCGGACTGAGACCGGGGACAGTTTACGCGGCAGGAAATTCGACGAGCGGCAGCGGATTTGAGTTGGGGAAGTTCGCCAATCAAAGTTACGAACTTTGTAACGACGCGACGAACGGAACAATCATCAACGGGTTAGCGGTGCTTACTACGGGGGGCTGTGCGGCCAAGCCGGGGAGCGCGCTGACGAGTGGGGCGATCGGAGTGGTGATTGCGAATGCGGGAACTTCGGGAGTGGTGACGCTGGCGCGAATGGGGTCGGCTTACTGCAGCTTCGATGGAACGGCGACGGTAGTGGGGGACTTTGTTGTGCCTTCGAGTACGGCGAGCGGAGGATTTTATCCTTTTTGCCATGATGCGGGAGCGACGCAACCGAGCGGCACACAAGTGCTGGGGCGGGTTTTGCAGGCGAGTTCGGGAAGCGCGACGGTGCAGATGTTTTTGGATATGCCGGGTTCGAGTGTGAGCAGCAGCGCAGGGTATTCGATTCCCTGGCTGACGACGAACACGACGGGGACGGCGATCAGCTTTTCGAGTACGGCGAATAAAGCGGAGCTATGGGGGGTGGTGCTGACGTTTCCGCTGACGACGACCCAAGTGACTTATGACGTTTCGACTGCGGACAACACAGGTAACACGTACGACATTGGCGTGTTGAACAGTTCGGGGAGTCTTGTGGCGCACATCGGTAGCACTGCGGGGACGACATTCGCGCCGAACACTGGGTGGAAGACTTTGAGCTGGGTGGCTGGGGCTACGTTGCAGCCGGGAAAATATTATCTTGCGATTACGAGTAGTTGTATTAGTGCTTGCGCGCAGGTTTATGGGGGAACGTCAGCGGGATTTACGTTTCTGGGCGGGAGCAGTGGAACGGCGGAAAGTGTGACGGCGGGGGGAACACTGAATAGTGGGATTACGATTCCGGCGGACAATCCGACGGAGGCGACGATTATGGCGTGGGAGATTCATTAGGGTTGGCGGTGAGGTTGAGATGGCCACCGGTAAAACTGGTGGCTTTTTTATTGGGCGCTTTGAAGGTGATTTTGAGCATGCAGGGAAAGGCAATCGAGCTGCGCTCGAATGGACAGCCGAGGGCGGCTGTCCCCACATTCATTCTTTCTTTGAGTCTACATATTCTTGAGAGGGGAAAACATTATGGGTAGTGCGATCAATCCGGAAGGGGCAGAACCATCCAGCACGCAGGCTTTTGAGCAGAGTGATCGGAATCCGGCGATCACGAATTGGAATGGAACGGACTCCGAGGGCGGACAGTTGGCTACGCCTGCGTCTTCAGAGAGCCGAGTAACTCAGCCTGGACCCGCGCCTTCGGCGGATGCGGGGCTGATGGACTACGGCGGTCTCGATAGCGCGGACAGCGTGCAGGACGAGGCGGAACGAGAAGGGTAATACGCAGAGGTATTGAGGGCCATCGGTGAGTGCCGATGGCTCTTTTATTGCGGCGAGAAAAGCTCAACCACAAACGACACGAGGTTAGACGAAGGAAATCTAAAGATATGAGACGGATTCTCACCATCATGCTCATTACGTACGCCAGCGTAGCGTGGGCAACGACGTATTACGTGAGTTCGAGTTCCGGAAATGACGCGAACAGCGCGACGTCGGCAACGGCGCCGTGGAAAACGATTGCGCATGTGAACGGGCAGACGTTTCAGCCGGGGGACTCGGTTTTGTTCAAGCGGGGGGATGTCTGGAATGAGAGTCTGACGCCTGGCTCTTCGGGAAGTTTGGGAAATCCGATTAAGTTCGATGCTTACGGGAGCGGGGCGGCGCCCAACTTGACGGGGTATTACGCGGTGCCTTCGACGGCGTGGGTGCTGGTTACGGGGAATGCATGGAAGGCGCCGGTGCCATCGACTTATACGGCCATTAACTTTTGTTTGTTTGGTTCGGTTTGGGGGCAGAAGGTCGGGGCGGTGTCGTCGAACCTGACGGCGGCGGGAGATTTTTATCTGGCGAACGGGTACCTCTACGTTTTTGCGAGTGGAAATCCGGCGAACTTTTATAACGAAGCGATTGTTCCGATGGCGCTGAGTAATGTTCCAGTGATCAACATCAATGGGCAAGCATGGCTGACGTTTCAGCATTTTCTGGTGAACTGGTTCGATCAGTATGGGGTGTATGTGCAGGGCGTGAGCGATCATCTGGTGTTCGCGAACATGGAAGCGGACTCGATGATTCCGCAGGGAACGCAGCCGCTAGGATTCTATGTGGATGAGAGTGCTCCTGGGCCGGGGGATATCAAAATCTATAACTCGGAGGGGCACCTCAATTACGATGCGTTTCGTTTTGATGGGGCGGCGACATCGATCACGATGGTGAACGACAAGGCCTACGCGAATCGAGATGGGGCGCTGGTGGATAACACGGGAGTGGTGACCTACTCCTATTGCCATTTTTATGCTTCCAGCCTGGCAGTGGCGGGATCGACGGACGTGGAGTGGACCAGCGGGGACGGTCCGACGGCGGGAGCAGGAAATATTGCGGCGGATACGGCGCCGGCGGTGCAAGTGTATCAGCGATATCCAGCGGAAATTACGTTGACGGTGGATGATTCGGGGATGACGCCGGGCGCGGATACGTATTACCAAAATACAGTGTTGCCAGTTGCGGATGCGGCGGGAGTGCCGGTGGGCGCGGCAATTACGGTGGGTTACAGCGCAACTATCAATCCGATTATTTCCGAGATACAGGGATGGATCAATGCGGGAAGAGATGTGACTTCGCATTCTGTGTCCCACACCTACTACACGAATACGGACGCCCTGGACATTCAATACACAGGAAGCGGAACGGCAGCGACGTTGAGTATCAGCGGCAAGGTACTGACGATTACGGTGACGGGCGCGAGCGACAGTGTGAGCTACAACCTGGCGCAGGGACAGACAGAAGGGACGATCTCGGGATTGCAGCAGGCGCTGGCTGCGACGGGAAAATATACGACGTCGTATTTGACACCGTGCCAGGGACCATATGGGACGGGCTGTTCGGCTTACACGGCCAAAGCTTTGCTGGCACAGGATCTGGCGGATGTGAGTGGGCAGGATGTGCGGAGCGCGGTGTATCACTTGCAGCTGGATGTGACTCGACTGACGACGGACGAGATCACGTTGTCGCGGCAGTGGATGACGACAAATTTGACGGGGCTCCCGGCGACGCCGGTTTACGTGTATCCCGGAGGGTATGAGACGACGACGATGCAAGGAATCGCGGAGGGCGTGCCGTACCAAGGCGCGCGCGGAGCGCTGAAGGAAGACCTGGGAGTGAAGGACACTTACGCGGACGGATTCAACGTACAGAATATTACGAGTTTTGGAGTGAATCCTTCGTGGATGGGATTGCCGCCGGCGAGTTTGAATCAGAAGATTCAGGCGCTGGTGTGGAAAGAGTCCGTGTGGGGAGTGCCATGGGGAGTTTTCTGGCACTTGAATGAGCTGACGAATATAGATCCGGTGGGCGGGACAGAGATTACGAATTTGATTCAGGATTTCAAGGCGAGCGGAGCGACGATCCGGACGAATACGGGATTGGTGAACTGGCTGCTCAGCGGGACGCAGGAGACGGGAACGGACGGAAACGATTACTACACGTTTCCCGCGACAAGCAGTTTTTCGTCCGGGGGCGGAGTGGATTTTCGTCCGACGAAGAATTCGCCGGTGGTGGATGCGGGGGAGAACTTAGGAGCGGCGTATGAGTTGGACATCAATGGAGTGAACCAGAACAGTTTCGGGAGCGGATGGGAGATTGGGGCGCACGTGTACCAGGGGTACGCAGTGTACGGGCTGGGCCAGGCCGGATCTTATTTCAAGCTGGGAACGGGCACGGCGATCTGTGGGCCGCCGCTGTATAGCTGCTCCTCGATCAGCAGCGCAGTGGTGCAGACGCCAAACACTCCGCCGATTTCGACGGCTTCCTCTACGGGCACGACTTGCACTGCCGGTGCGGCGAACGGAAGCGGGAACGGTTGCTATAACAGCATCGGATACGACACCAGCATCAATCCGTCGGGCGTTGACCCGATGCTTCGGGCCTCCGATGGCACGATGCTCTCCGGACATTCGCCGAGTTCAACGGCGTCTGGCGGAGACAATGACGAAGGATGGAGTTGTACGGGACGAACAGATACTTCCACGGCGTGTGCTAATGCGGCAGTTTATTTTTTGTCGGCGACCTATGGCGGGTGTCCGTTTGTGGAGGCGATAAAAATCATTGGCGGATTGCCGACCGTGGTGGGACCGTTTCCGTCGAGTGCGGCGTCTCATCCGTCGCCATGCGGAGCATTGACGTTTAGCCATCAAAATCCTTCTGTGGCATTTATGCAGGGGGGAAGCAGCGGCGATCCGGTCATTTACCAAATTACTTATTCGTGGAACGGGGTGGTTGGCGACTCGCCGACTTTTACGCAGACTGCGCTGTATGACTTCGGGGCGAGTTGTTCCGTTCTGCCGAACGGCACCGGCTTTAACGAAGGCTGGAGCGGACCGCTCAGCCAGGACATCAACGACAACGTGTTTGCCGTCTCGCTCTCGAATGTAAAAGGGATCACGTCGGGTACGGACACAATCAGTGTGACCAATGGATCGGCAAACTTCACAGTGAGCGGCAACGCCATACTGGCTACCGACGGTTCTTACGCCAACCAGGTCATCAAGATCAATAGCGTGGTTTACACGATGGCATCGATCACGAGCAGCACCACTGGAACCCTGACAACAAACTATGCTGGCACGACGGGCTCTGGTATCAGTATGGCTATCCCGTCCGGACAGGGTACGGGAATCTATATTGCGGCGGTTAAGTTAAGCCCGGCGGCATGTGCGATCTATAACACCTTCTCCGGGATGGTGAATGCCACGGGAGCGTGGACTGGCGGAACGATTGACTCGGGCTGCCACGGCATGTACCTGCATGACGGCTTTTTGATGCGAGACGGAATGTACGGGCAGTGGAGCGGCGCCGCTACCGGAGTGAGTTGCGGGAACACGAGTAATTTCTGGGAAACGGGAACGACCCACGCAGTGAGTTGCACAGGGACGGTGACCGGCGGAAGCGCGCTGTGCGCCGGACACAATACGTTCGGATATCACAACGAGATTGCTATCTCTGATCCGAACTTCTTTCAGTTTCCGCCGGAAGATGCTTCGAGCAGCACGCCGGTGAGTTCTTTTGGCGCAATCAGTGGTAACTGCGAAGACCATTTCAGTTGGCGGAATGCGACTTTGGGCGATACGCAGGCGATCGTTGGATCGTCATCAAACAACAACTACTCTAGTTCCGGCACGACCTCAACCTGGACGTATCCTGGCCAGAACGAGAATTATGCTCTGCTGCAAAGCGGGATTCTGAAGCGTTTTGGACACAACTTCATTCTTGGAATGGGGAACAGCGCTGGCTGCGGGACGACTAATGCGGGGCCTTTCGACTTCTATTTCAACGGGGAAGAGTCAATTGGTACGGTAAGTCAAGATGGCAGGCTCTGGGTTTTTAATTCCAGCATGCTCGGTCAACTGGGGCTGGACGTTGACGGCAACACGCGGCAGGACGATTTCGTAGTTGAACTGCAGTGAGTAAGCGCCAGATCTTGAACGAAGGGATGTGAGGGAAGCAGACGCAAGACTGAAAGGCGCATTTGGCAGGTGAGGGCACGGTGGACGCCGTGCCATTTTCTTTGGATGTGAAATCCATAAAGGAGGCGAATTGTGAAGAACGCAGAGATCAGGAAGGCGTTGATAGCGACGGTATTGGCTGCGACCCTGATGTTGAGCGCGTGCTCGACGGCGTGGATTGGTGAAGCGGAACAGATTGTGGAGGCGCTGATTCCAGCGGTGGCGAATCTGGTGACGCTGGTGGCGACGTTGCAGGGGAAAAGTGTTACGGCCGCCGATTTGCAGACGATTCAAAATGCGGGAGCCCAAGCGGGAGCTGAGTTACAGCTGATGCAGTCGCTGATCAACCAATATCAAAAGGCGGATGCCGCGGCACAGCCGGGTTTGCTGAACCAGATCCAAGCGGCGATGAACGCGGTGCAGACGACGTTGAACGGGTTGCTGCCGGTTTTACACATTAAAGATGTAGCGACGCAGGCAAAAATTACGGCCGTGGTGGGGCTGTTGATTTCGGAGGTGGAATCGATGGCGGCGATTGTGCCACTGGTGAATCTGACTGCTTCTCCGGCGATGACGACGATGGCAGTGAAACAAGCGACGAAGCAACCTCCGCTAACGGCAGAGGAGTTTGTGAGTTCGTTCAACGCGAGCATGACGGCGAAGACCGGTAACCCTCAACTGGATCATGCGACAGCCGGGTTGCGAGTTCATCTGCATAATAGGTTCGCGCGCTGGGCAAGCGCAGGACTGCTGAAGTAAGGTGCCGAGGGCGATCTTCCAGGAGATGAATTTGTGAGCGATGAGTGGAAGTTGCAACATCATGAAAGGCGCGAAAGCGCGGATTATATCGACCACCCATCGCAGGCGCGGCTGGGAATTCATACATTTCCCGACAAGTTGCATGTAGTAACGATGCTGGAGAATCCGCTGCGCTGGCGGTCGCGTTACTGGAATTATTGGATGTTCGAGCGCGAGTGCGCAGCGGCGGGAGCGATTCTGTATACGGCGGAAGTGGCGTTTGGCGGACGGCAGTTTGAGGTGACGCAGGCCGGGAATCCGCGGCATTTGCAATTGCGGACGAGTCATGAAATCTGGCACAAGGAAAATGCGCTGAACCTGCTGATTCAGCGTTTGCCTGAGGAAGCGAAGTATGTGGCGTGGATTGATGCGGACGTTAAATTCAGCCGGCCGGATTGGGCGCAAGAGACACTGCAACTGCTGCAGCATTATGACGTTCTGCAGATGTTCAGCCACGCGCAGGATGTGGGGCCGAACTATGAGCCGCTAACAACGACGCCGGGATTTCTGTACAAGTGGGTGACCGATCAACCGAGCCCACACGATCCAAAATTTGCGGCGCAGAAGCCAGCTTACGGATATTACAGCGTGCACAGTGGACAATTCTGGCATCCGGGATTTGCCTGGGCGGCGAAGCGAAGAGCGCTGGAAAGCGTGGGGATGCTGATCGATCATGCGATTTTGGGGCAGGGTGATTGGCACATGGCGTCTGCGTTGGTGGGGCAGGTGCAGCGGTCTTTGTACTCGGGATATTCGACGGCATACATCGAGCGGTGCCGGGAGTGGCAAGAGCGAGCGGAAAAATATATCCGGCGCAATGTGGGTTATTTGCCGGGGCTAGTGAATCATTTTTTTCACGGGGCGAAACGGAATCGATCGTACGACCAGCGCTGGAGGTTTCTCGCGCAGTCGGGATATGACCCGGATCTGGATTTGAAGCGAGACTGGCAAGGGTTGCACCAACTAACGGACCGGAGCCTGATCCTGCGAGACGGAATTCGACAGTACGCGAGGATGAGGAATGAGGACTCGACGGAAGTGTGAAAGGGTTCTGGGCCGGCTGTCAGGAGTGGTGAAGCGATAGGGCCGTTGTCGATGCGCGTTGCGAACCCGAAAGGTGAACTGTGGAGGAAGATCTTTACCTGTTGCGCCAGTTCGGGCCATTTCTCGATGAACGGTTTCGGCAAATGGGCGGGCAAAGCCTGCGGGACTTTTTAATCGCCGAGTGGTTAAAGATTCGCGTGAAGGAGGGGGGAATTGAGTCGCTGGAATTGAACCGGCCGCAACTGGAATATTCCCGCCGGTGCACGAAGCAAAATATTGTGTTGAAGGCTCGCCAACTAGGGATTACGACGTATGTTGCGGCGAGATTTTTCGTGCAAACGATAACCCGGCCGGGGCGGCTGACGGTGCAGGTTGCACACAGCCTGGAATCGGCGGAATCGATTTTTGGTATTGTGCGGCGCTTCTGGGAGAAACTGCCCGAAGGGTTGCGCAAGGGCGCGTTGATGCATTCGCGCGCGAATGTCCGCCAACTTGTGTTTCCGCTGCTGGACAGCGAATACCGAGTAGAAGTTGCGGACGCGAACGCGGGGCGCGGGATGACTATTCATTACCTCCATTGCTCGGAGGTCTCCCGCTGGCCCTGCGACGCGGCGGAGACGATGGCATCTTTGCGGGCGGCGGTGGCGCCGGGGGGCGAGATCGTGCTGGAGTCGACTCCGAACGGTACCGCCGGAGTGTTCTACGAAGAGTGGCGAAGGGCAGAAGAGACGGGATACACAAAGCACTTTTTTCCCTGGTGGTATGAGGACAGCTATCGAGAGATCTGGAATCACGGAGAGATTCTGGAGCTAACTATAGAAGAGAAAGAATTAGTGAAGCAGCACGGACTGGAGCGAAAGCAGATCGAATGGCGGCGAAGGCAATGGGCGACGTTGCGTAAGCTGGCGGGACAAGAATATGCGGAGGATCCGAGTTCGTGTTTTCTAGCTTCCGGGGAGTGCGTGTTTGACCTGGAAGCGATTGGCACGGCCGCGGCCAGTGCTGCGACGGCATTGCAATCGCAGGATAACGACAGGCTAGTTGTCTGGTTTCCATACCAAGAAGGTATGCGCTACATCATTGGAGTTGATTCCGCTGGAGGCGGGTCCCAGGGAGACTACGCTTGCGCAGAGGTGATTGAGCGGACCATTGGGTTGCAATGCGCAGAACTGCGAGGGCATTTTCCGCCGCTGGAGCTGGCGCGGCGGGTGGTCGAGCTAGGAAGAAGCTATGGGCAAGCTTTGTTAGCGGTGGAACGAAATAATCATGGGTATGGGGTGCTGGCTCACTTGCGAGATATGGAGTATGGGAACATCTTCGCGCAAGGTGGACAATTGGGATGGTTGACGTCGGCGGCGACTCGTCCGGGGATGATCGAGAATATGGTGGCGATCCTGGCGGCGGAGCCGACATTATTTAATAGTCCGCGACTGCTGGAGGAGTGTCGAACGTTTGTTCGGCGTGCAGACGGGAATGCTGCGGCGGCGGATGGAGCACATGACGATTGCGTGATGGCGATGGCGATTGCGCTGGCGGTGCGCCGGGATGATGTGGGACGAGGTTGCAAGAAGAGAGGGATGGAGATGGGGAGTCTGGTGATGGAGTAGGGGTTCAATGGTCACATCTAAATCGGCGCGAATCAGGTAAGATGGCGGGCTCTGTAATCGAATGGGAGCGGCATCTGATCTGATTTCGCGGGCGAGGGCGCCCGCGCCACACGAGCTTGGTGGAAGCGGTCCAACACGTGAGGAGAATGCGGGGTGGGGCGCAAGGGCATTTGATGCGCTGCTCCGATGGGCAGTTCTACGTGGTGAAGTTCCGAAACAACCCGCAGCACTTGCGAGTGCTGACGAATGAGATGCTGGCGACGCGGTTGGCGGAACGGGCAGGGTTGCCGGTGCCGCCGACAGAAGTTGTTGAAGTGGGCGACTGGCTGGTAGAGCATACGGACGAGCTGAGTATTCATCTGGTGCATAATACGATCCCATGCCAGGCGGGACTACAATTCGGATCGCGGTATGCGGTGAGCCCGCTGGAAGGGCAGGTGTTCGATTATCTTCCGGCAGAGATGTTTGGGCTGGTGCGGAATCTGGACACATTTGCCGGAATGCTGGTGATTGATAAGTGGACGGGAAACGCGAACGGAAGGCAGGCAGCGTTCTGGAGAAAATTGCGGGAGCGAAAATACACTGCCGCGTTTATTGATCAGGGATATTGCTTCAATGCCGGGGAGTGGACGTTTCCAGATTACCCGCTGCGGGGAGTGTATGCGCGGAATGAAGTGTATGAGGGCGTGCGGGGGTGGGAGTCGTTCGAGCCGTGGCTTTCGCGGATCGAGAAGATGGAGCAGGACGTGGTGTGGGGTTTAGCGGGAGAGATTCCTCCGGAGTGGTATGGCGGGGAGTGGGACGAGTTGGAGAAGCTGGTGCGGACCTTGATTGGGCGACGAGAACGGGTGAGGGAGTTAATTGAGGCATTTCGGGTTTCGCCGCGGAGGCCGTTTCCGGAGTGGAGGGAAGTGGCTTAGAACTAAAATCTTTACCACAGAGGATCACAGGGTACAGCATCGATGGCTGATCGGCGACAGCTTGAGTTTTTCCTGCTGCGGTATGTGCCGGACGCGGTGAAGGATGAGTTCGTCAACATTGGCGTGGTAATGGTTGAGCCTGGGGCGAACGGCGGCGGATTTGCGGAGGTGCGGTTCACGCGGGATTGGCGGCGGGTGAGATGTTTGGATCCGCAGGCGGATGTAGAGATGTTGGCGGCGCTGGAACGGGACATTCGCGGACAACTGGGGACGACGCACGATCGTGACGTTTTGCTGCGAAGATTGCAGGATTCATTTTCGAATGTGATTCAGCTTTCGCCGGCGAAGGGATGTTTGGCCGAGGATCCGGTGCGCGAGATTGAGGCGATGGCTTCGATGTATCTGGAGGCAGCGAAAGTTGGGGGCAGGCGCGAGGCGAGCGGGAGGCAGAGGATTTTGGGGAAGATGCGGGAAGCGTTTGAACAGGCAGGAATTGCGAAATTTATTCTACCGGTTCCGGTTGCACCTTATACGAAGCCGGGTGATCCGTTTCAGTTCGATTTCGGATATCGAGTGGGCGGGGAGATCAAGTTGTTTCATGCGGTGTCGCTGAAGGCGAGTGTGGACGCGGCGGTTCTGCTGGCGGCCAGGTATCCGCGAATTGCGCCGGCGATGTCGGAGGTGACGGCTGCTGCTCCAGTGCTCACGGCTGTGGTGGATAACGACTTGGATCGAGGGCAGGAGAGTGTTCAGTTTGCCTTGAGCATGATGGAGGAAGAGAAGATCCGCATTGCGGTGGCGGCGGAGATGCCGAGGATTGCGGAGGTGGCGAGGCGGGAGTTGAGGGCGTGAGGCATGCGGCAGCAGTGAGACGCGTTGCCTTGTCGCGGCCTACGTTCGTTTCCCTTGCTTGCGTCGTACTCAATCTTGCCGCAGTAGTTCGACGAGGGTTGCGGGCGTAATGATGCGGGTGGATTTCTGACGCTTCAGGCTAAGTAGTTGTTTGTCTCGATTATAAGGAACTGAGCCTCACCGGGGATACGCGTATATCTGCTTATTAGTATATATGATTATAGATGATTTTCTTTTGAGGGGCACTCTCTCAGGGATTGGTGACAGGTGAGAGGATGACCTTAGGATTGGACGGGAAATAAGGTTCTACCCTCCCCTACCAAAAACGCAGGGTGGGGAGCACTCCTCCTAGCCGGGTTAGGTTTTCGCGGGCGAGGGCGCCCGCGCCACACAGGAAAATATCATGAAAATTAAAGAGACGTTGCGCGGCGCGATGCGCCGGATTGCGGGAGTGTCTGCGGCTGACTCGTCCGCGCTAATGAAGGCGGAGAAGAAGCGGCGGACATTGCCGTTGCCTTCCATTTTCAACTCGTATGGGCCGCCGGGCGACATTATGCCGAAGCCCACGGCTTACAACCTGCGAAGGTTTTCAGAGATTCCGGTGCCGCGAAGGGCAATTAATACGATCAAGGATCGCATCGCGGGGATGCGTTGGCGAATACAGCCGCGTCAAGGAATTGCGCTGGAAGGGATACCCGATGGTGCGGAGCGGGTGCAGATTCTTACGCAGAACTTTCATGCGCCGAATCCGGACGATTCGTTCCGGTCGTTTTCCGAGCAGGTTCTGGAAGACATCATTGTGGGCGGATATGGGGCAATCGAAGTGCAAACGTCGGGCGACGCGAAACGTCCGCTGCTCTTGTGGCCGGTGGATGGATCGTCGATTCGAATGAATCTGGATTGGGATGGATCGCCGCAAGGGCAGCGCTATTTGCAGGTAACGGACCAGTCGGGCCCGAAGAGCCAAATCAAACTGGATGACGATGAGCTGATTTATCTGCGTTTGAATCCGCGGACGCACACACCATTTGGGTTGGGACGGTTGGAAGTTGCGTTCGAGACGATCAACGCATTTTTGGGAGCGCACCGGTATGCGTCGCGGCTGGCTTCGAACTCGGTGGTGCAGTACGCGCTGTGGCTGCAGGATTTGACGCCGGAACATCACGAGCGGCTCATTCGCTGGTGGCAGGACGAGATTGAGGGAACGGGGCGAGTGCCGATCCTCTCGGTGGAAAGCAAGCCCGAAGTGTTGCGATTCGGCGGCGGCACGGATGCTGACTTGCGATTGCAGTGGCAGGAATTTCTGCTGCGAGTGATTGCCGATGCTTTCGATATTCCTCCGTTTTTCCTGGGTGTGGAGCGGGACGTGAATCGCTCCACGGCGGAGGAATACAACGATATGGCGTTTCGCCAGGCAATTGTGCCGACGGCGCGATTGCTGGCGGAGCATTTGACGCGAGATGCAATTCAAAAAAGATTGGGATGGAACGATCTGGAGTTTGTGTTTGCGGAGCTGGAGACGCAGGATCCGTTGGAAGAAGCGCAGATTCAACAGATTTTGCTGCAGAACGGAGTGCTGACGGTGAACGAAGTGAGGAGGATGCGCGGGTTGCCGGATTTGGAAGCGGCGAACGTAGGCTAATTTGGAAGTTCGTACTGAGGATTCGATGCAGAAGCAAGTGCAGAGATCCTTCGACTGTGCGGGGAGCCGTTATCACGGCTCTCCCGCTTCGCTCAGGATGACAGTGCGATTGAGGGGATGATGACGATTGATCTAAAGAGCATGGCGGTGGCGATGCCGGAGGTTCGAGGGCATCCGAACCGGAGAGCGTTTCGGGGAGTATTGACGATGGTCGATGTACCGTCGCATCACGCGCCGTCGGGTGCAAAAGGACACCTGGTGGTTCTGACAAGGCGTGCAGCGGAGGCGGCGTTGCCTTCGCTCCTGGGGATGGGAGTGGATTATTCTCCGTCGTTCGACAGGCATGATGTGCGGTGCAAAGTAGGCGTGATCACGCGAGCGGAAATTGTTGGACGAAACGTCGAGCTGGGTGGGTATCTGTTTGCGAGGGATTTTCCTGAAATTGTGGAAGAGATTGCGAAATCGGGGCGCGAGAACGTTCGCACGACTTTTGAGTCGTGCGGCGGGATGTCTGATCGATCCTGCAGCATGCATGCGGTAGCGGCGAATTGCGGTGGGAGGTGGCTAACTGAAGGACGCGGTTTGCGATCGTCACTGCGCGCGGCGGCACGGGAGATTCTTAGCGTGGCCGAAGGCCTGGGCGGGAAGAACAAAGGGATGCAAGACAGATTCCTCATGTCAAGGATACGTGCTGAATCTGGAATCGCGTCCGGAACCGGCGGGTTGGGAATGTCCTATGAAGTGACAGAGGTTCAGCTGGCGGATCGGAGGGCACGGGTGTGGATGCTGGAGAAGGTGACGTTCACGGGAGCGGCGATTTTGCGGAGGGATAAAGCGGCTTATCGGGACACGTGGATTGAGTTGGGGTGATGCCGGGAAGGACACTATCGCAGAGAACGCGGAGAATGGCCGCGGAGAGCGCGGAGAAAAGCAACTGAAGGACGGCTTTTGCATTACATATGGCGGAGGAGAAGAGCATGAATGAGGAAATGGTGCAGCAGTTGACGGCGACGGCGGAGCGGCTGGCGGTGGCAGCCGAATCGTTGGATCGCGTGTTAGGGCGGATGGACGCGCAGCAGGAAGCACTGAACACGAAGGTGGACAGGATTGTGGCGGCGGTGGAAGAACGGCCGTCGTATGAGATGGCGGCGCGGGGTGAGGGTGCACGACACTTGCAGGAGCGGATGGCCGAGCTGGAGAAATCCAACGCGGACTTGAAAGCGCAGGCGGCGCGGATGGCGCGGAAGACGCTTCCACCGATGGTTTCGGCGATTCTGGCCAAAAGTTGCGGCGACGCAGGGAGCGAGAAATTGGACAAGGGTGTGCTGGACAAGACACTGCAGGCATTGAGTGTGGAGCAGCGCATTGCGGTGAAGTCGGAACTGGCACGAGCGGGAATTATCGACTAGAGGTTTTCGGCTTAGTCCCAGAGAAGATAGAGGAGACGGGGTTGAGGCACGACTTGGTCGTGCCTTTGTCATTTGCAGGACCGCAAGAATCGAATTCCAAAGGAAAGAAAAATCAATACACAGGAGAAGACATGCCAGGAAAATTTGTGGATTTGTACGCGTCGGCCGACTACCTTGGGCCGGGCGCGATTGAGATTGACCGGTATCAGACAGAGATCTTTGACATCGTGCGCCGGCGTGGCGCATTCGGTCAGAGGATCAAACAGGTGCCAGCGACAGGGCATCCCTCGCGGTTTTTTGAAGAGACTGCGATCAATGCGCCGACGGCAACGCAAGCATTCGTGGATCCCCGCAATATTGCACCGACGGTGGGTTCGCCGACGAGAGTCGAACTTGCGGTACCGCTGAAGGCGCTGGTCTCACAACTCAACTACAACCTGTTCGACCTGGAAGTGACGGCGCAACAAAGCCAGTTCGCTTATCTGCAGGCGAAGGATCTGGCCGATTCGGTGGACGGACTGCTGCGCACGCACGATGTAGCGCTGTGGAATGGAACCGACACGTCACTGAGCACACCGACGACGCTGCAATACTTTGGTGTGATCGGGCAGATTGTAGCCGGGGGAAACTCGACAACGATCAACACCAGTTCAAGCATTGTAGATGGAATCAAGGGAACGATCGCTTCGATGGTCTCGAGCTCCTCGTATGCGGTGAGACCGACGGCGATCTATTCGAACCCGGTGCTGTTGGACCTGATCGACCGGGAAATGAAGACGGAATACAACGTGGTGCTCAACACCATAGAGGTCTCAGCCGGATTGCGTGTGAAGGCGTTGACGACGCAGGCTGGCGAGTTGCCTCTGATTCCGGATTGGGCGATTCCTTACACGCCGGGATCGCCGGGCACGTATCCCGTCTACGTGGTGACCGAGGACCTGATCGAGTATCACTGGCTGAGCGATCCGAATCCACGGGTATTCAAGCTGGGCCTTCCGAATGCATTAACCCAGCAAATGGTGGTGGTGAAGTTTGGCGCACCCGTGGTGAAGGGGGCGAACTTCGCGCACTATCAGGTGATCGTGCAGCGGTAGGAGAACCAGTCGTTGGTCGTCAGTCGATAGTCGTTGGCTGCAGGCGTCTTGCCCGCGACGCACGACCGACGGCCAACGATATTTTTATGCACTGGAGAATTTATTCACTCGTGAAGTGAGAGCTCATTATGAATTATCTGGCGACCACGGATTATTTGACCTACGGGCTGGAGGCGACGACCGATCCGTCATGGATTACGGCGGCCTCCGCCATCATCGACGCGCACTGCCGGCGCGTGACGCTGGGCGTGAACCAATACGAAGAGCGCCTGAAGATGCCGCCGGAACTGAACACTGTACGAGTGAGTTACCTGCCGTTGGTTACAGTGGCTCCCGCCACAACGCCCATTGTCACGCTGCAAGGGCGCTACGGAATTCCGAGAAGAGGAGAATGGCCGTTCCCGGAGATGAGTCTGGAGTTCGCTCTGGTCTTCTCGCTGCCGGGGATGTGGACGGCGATTGATCCGACGACGATCGATATCTGGATGGAAAGTGGCGAGCTTACTTTTCCAGTGAATGCACTGGGATTGTTTTTCAACGAAGTCGATGTAGTTTACAACGCGGGTTGGAGCACGATTCCGGCGCCCGTACAGGTGGCGTGCGCGCAGATCGTGAAGAATGCGCAGGCGACGCCGGGACTGAATGTCCAATCCAGCCAGATCAATCAGATGCGGTTGCAATATTTCGGACCGACTCTGGTGGACGACATGGTGCGAAGCTTGCTGTCGCCGTATGTGGCGATCAAGGGTGCATAAAAGATATCGGTGGAAACGTGATCGGAGGGAATCATGGGGAGCGGAATCTGCGGAACGGCGTTGGTGCGTGCGGCAAATGCAATGTTGATGGCGCTGGGCGGAGACGAGGTGAGTCTGCTGCTGCCGGGAACGGCGACCACGAGCGATGCAGCTGGGCAGTTGGGATTGGTTGATCCGGGAGTGCAGGACGTAATGATCACGCCGGTTGTGGCAACTAACCTGCCGACCGGCAACCTGGGACCGGCGCGGCGGATTGAGTTTACGCTGGCCGCGTCGGCGATCGATGCGCAGTTATCCATTCTGGGCATGGCTTCTGCGGAGGATCTTTTCGAGGCTGCCCTGGGTCTGCAGTATGACGGCGACCTGTTTCACATTGAAGCGGTGGTGACTGAGAATTTCGCTGGGACAGCTTATTTTTACGTCGTTACGGCGGTAGAGTGAAGAAGAAAGCTTCCAGTGGTTAGGTCTTAGCTCACAGCTCGTGCGATTGTCGCAAGCACTTGTTGACTCCCTCCACGATCAAGACTTAGTTGTTGCTCGTTCCAAAGAACAAAACTTTTAAGCTGGCGCCTCCAAGCGGAGGGCCAGGAGCTGGCGGCTAGGAGTTAGTGTCCATGCAATTTGCTAAAGACAGTTTTTTGCTGGCGTTGCAACAGAGGCTCGGAGGATTGAATCCGGCAAGAACGGTGACGATCAACGGGGCGACGGTGCCAGCGGTGGTGGCTGCGGAAAACTTGCCGCCGTCGTGCGCGGAGCCGCAGCCGAATGCGTTCTATCTCGAGTGGGGTCCGGCGAGTGTTGTCGGCGGGCACGCGGGCAATGCTGCGTTGATGAGCCTGGAGTGTGTGATTTCTTATTACACTCTCGGAACAGTGCCAAGCATGGTGGATCGCGGAAGGGTACTGGGTCAATTGGATGACGAACTGCTCGCGATTTGCCAGCCTGCGAATACCGAGAAATATGACTATTCGCAATCGCCGAGCGTTGACCTGGGTACGAGCGTGTTCTGGAACCAGCCGGCTTTTCAGGAAGCGACGACGAGCGGTGTTGAAGACAACACGCTTGCCTACCAGGGACGGGCGGTGCGCCGGGCGATGTATGAGCAGGCTTACCAGGATGGGCGGGCGGAGCGGCGGACGACGCTAACCGTCTTCTTTTTTTCGGAGGTAACGCTGTTATGAGCACTTCTCCGTTGCGCTCGGCGATGGTTCCGATCACGCGGCAGATGCGTGTTTACTTTGCACCGGTGAATCGAATCACAGAAACACCGACAATTTTCGATCCTGCGGCCAGTGGTGCTTTTGCTTTGGATTCCCCGCCGGCCCCGTGGGTGGATTTGGGCTGGATTGAAAGTTTCGAGAGATTCTACGACACGCCGACGGAGGTGGTTCGATCGGGAACGAAGACTCTACCCGCGATGCAATTTCGTGGACCGATCGAGGCGAGAGTGGAGTTCGACTTCAAGGAATGGGGAAAGCTGCAGATGGCGCTGGCGGGAGGATCGGAGCACATGAATGTGTTGGCGACGAGTCCAAGCGCGACGCCGGCGCCATCTGGTGGAACTCCGATTCCGGCGGTCGCAGTGCTGGCGGGCTCGACCGCGAGTGAACTCGTGCTGGGCGTGGGCGCGGTGAGCGAGTTCGGCGTGGGAAGCCTGATCGCCGTGGATCTGGACTACGAGCAGCAGATCGGATACGTGGGCTCCGGGATTTCAGCCGCATATGTAAGCAGTGCTGCTGCCGTGAATAACGATGCGAACTACGTCCGGCGAGTGACGTTCAATGTGGGGCGAGTCGTCGAACAGACGGCAACTTCCCTCATTCTGGCGCAACCATTGCTTGCAGGTGTGCCGCCGACGGGCGCGTCGGTACAGGCCGTAACCGCGTTCGTCGACCGCGAAGGAGGATCATTCTTCCAGGAATGGTCGGCGCTATTTGTTGTCGAGCCGGAATCAGGCGGGCGAATTTGCTTCTACTATCCCAGGCTAAGCCCGAATCCCGGAGCTGGGTCGCACGGCGTAAGTGTGAAGTCGAGCGCGGGATGGAAGCCGCCGAAGAGTGGAGGTACTGTGAACACGAATGGCAGTGCAAACACGGTCGGAGGGGGCGAGTCTTCCTCGCAGAAATTCGTTCGCGAAGATTTTGCAGATGTGGCGGGACCGTTGAGCTCAGTCGGGTTACATGCATCGTTTCTTGCGCTGCCATATACGGACGACAACGATGGGCAGTCCGTGTTGTGTTATCGCAGTTTCTTTCCAGCGGCGATGGCGGCGGTGTACTGAGCAGGCTGCGTTTCCCAAGGCTAAAAATGCACGAGCCGCTTTACAAGTTCGCAAACTGTGACACGGGAAG
This sequence comes from uncultured Acidobacteriaceae bacterium, assembly GCA_963817305.1. Classification (GTDB taxonomy): domain Bacteria; phylum Acidobacteriota; class Terriglobia; order Terriglobales; family Acidobacteriaceae; genus Sulfotelmatobacter. Next base: position 1,644,057 of record CAWFOD010000004.1, read on the forward strand.
TTTTGGCAGCCGAAGCACGGTGAATAGTGCCAATCTGAATCAGCTGTCTCTCTACCATCCATCCATCCGGCTAACGCCCGCGGCCTACATGTGAGGCGGTCGTGGATGAGTTTCTATCGACTTAGAAAGGTAGCGTCGCATAACGGGAATGAAGCTAACCATCGACAATCTTCAGGGGCAAGGCGCGCAAGACTATACCGGAGCGGTGGATTGGACGAAGCCTCCTAAGGTTCAGCGCAAAGGAAACCAACCGGCCGAACTGCAGTTCAGTTTAGTAGCGAACTCACCGGGCTTCGTAATCCCGATAGTTGGGGCACGAGTTGCGCTGGGCAAGACCAACGGCAGCGACGTGTTTACGGGGTATGTTGTGGCGGTGCCGGAGTATGAGTATTTGGGATGGGGCGAGCAAGGGCCCGTGTACCGGTACAACCTGGCGGCACAAAGTGACGAGATCCTGCTGGATCAGAAGGCGTTGCCGAACCGATCCCCTTTTGTGGTCCGGAGCGCGGGTAACGCGCTCCGGCAACTGGCGCATGACTTGTTGCCGGGGGAGTTCGACACGAGCGAAGTACAGGATATGGATACGCTGGCAAGTTATGCAGTGAATCCGCAGAAGAATTTTTCATTTCATGCGGCGGAAATTGCACTGGCATGCCGAGGCAGTTTTCGCTGTATGAATGGGGCGCTGATTCTCACGCCGGTGGGTGCAAATACCTATTCACTGAATGAGAGCGACACGAACTTCTCTCCCGCCGGGTTGTGGCTGAACAGTCCAAATCTGTTGGTGAACGACATTACGATGATTGGCCTGGATGAACCGCAGGCTTACATCCGCGACTACTTTGCGGGAGATGAGGAAAGCCTGACATTTTATTTATCGCAGACGCCGTTTGCGCAGACGAAACCGGCGCTAATCGACGAGGAATATCTGGGGTCGGGGCTGGATCCGACAACCTGGGTTGTCAACGATCCATCGTCAGCAATTTCTGTTACAGCGCAGACGCTGCAGGTTGCGGGAGGAAGTGGCGTGGACGGGCAGACCACCGTCAGTTTTGTGGAGCAGATCGAACTGGGCGGAGCATTGGAGTTGCAGCACGGAGACGTGAGCTTCAGCGCGGCATCCCAGGGTGTGCTGGGCGGTTTGTATGCGGGAGCGATTTCGGCTGCGGGATGTTTGGCGGGATTTCATATAACGCCGTCGGGTGCGAGTTCGACCATTCAGGCGCTCATCAGTGGATCAGTTACCGGCCCGACCGTGGCGACCACAGCCGGTCATCAATATTTCTTTACGACCTATCTTTATTCGATGGAAGTCTACCGTGCCGGGGAGACCTATCATTCTTCTTCGCATCCGGCGGGAAGCGGATGGGGCGGGGCGGCGGTCGCGGCGGATGTTCGCTTCGTGCTGGAAGTACAGGACATTGACCCGAGCAATCCAGCAACGTTGATGGCCCCGGCGACGGTGTTGTATGACGGGGTGATCGCCGGCGCGCCCGGATTTTGCACGTACGTATTTGTGAATGCGATGAACATGCAGTGCAGCATCGCATACACCTATGTGGCGCACATTCCGCTGCCCGAGGTGCGAACGGCTTTGCCAGATGCCAGTTACGTTACGCAACTCGTGGGAGCTGCAGCCGACGGGGGGCAATGCACCATCAGCAGCACAGGGACGCTGAATTTTTACGTGCAATTTCTGCCGATATTGAATCAGCTCATTGTGGCGAGCTATCGCGGGTCTGGACGTGCGGTGGCGCAGGTGGAGAACGAGGCGAGTGTTGCGGCATTGCAGAAGGGCGCTGACGACGGGACTCGGGGAAGTGTGAGGGTGGCGAAAACACCTTCAGCGCGTAACGACGTAGATTGCGAGAACGCGGCCCTGGCAATTCTGGATGACGCGACGGGGATTGCGTGGTCAGGAACGTACGAGACGTGGAGCGATTTTTTGCCGGGCAATGCGCAAGATATTTTTCCGGGAGACGCGGTGGTGGTGAATGTTCCCTCTCGCGGCGCGTCGTTCACAGCCATCGTGCGGGAAGTAGAAATGGAAATTACGGATCCGGCCGACGATCGCAGTTTCTACACGATAGACTTCGCGAATGATTTGGCGTCGCCGCTGGGGATTGAGTATGCGGCCAGTGCAACCACGATCGCGCTGCAGGATATGCCTCCACTGCTGCAGACAGCGCAAGTGGGCGCTTACTACCAGGTGAGCCTGACGGAGGCACAGATCACCACTGTGACCTCGACGACCGTGGAGGTGGACGCCGGGTTGGCGCCAGCCAGCGGAACTGGCATTGAGGTTCGACTCAACGACTATGGGTGGGGGCAGGCCAACGACCGGAACCTGCTGGGGCGGTTCAATACGCAAACCTTCAGCCTGGCTCGCCTGGCGAGGACGCAGAATTATTTTCTACGACTGTACGACGGTTCGTCACCGCCAAAATATTCGAGATATTCCGCGGCGTTGCATGTTGACTATCCGCTATAGGGCTCGAGGCCGCGAAAGGATAACGCATGGCAGTGATCGATAGGGAATTGGCCTTGAAAGCGCTCGACCTGGAATTTCAGCGGGAGGTGCTTGATAAGCTGGTCCGGCTGGAGACAAAAATGGACGCGCTGATGGGAAACGGGCAGCCGGGGCGCATGAAAGTTGTGGAAGATAAAGTAGCGGTTCTGGAACGAAACGACTTGCGCAACAGCGTCCACAATCGATTGCTGAACGGGGCGATCAGTGCGGCCATCAGCGCGGCAATTGCTCTGCACAAATACTGGCTGAAGTAGTTCGCCGAGAGACATTTCATTAGAAGGCAAAAGGAGAGTTATGAGCACAGTACCGAGCACCACAATCATTACCAATCTTAAAACCCTAACAGCGGCCACCTCGAACACATTGAAAAGCGCGGGGTCGGGCGGCATCGATATGCAGGGGATGCTTGCGCTGGCGTTCAGCAAGGCTGCCGAACTGAAGGTGTGCCTGGCGCAGATCGTCAAATCGACCGATGGTGCGGATCCAAACCTGACAGCGCTCAACGATATTCTCGCCAGCCTCACCTAGAACGACGCACGCCGGGAAACATCAATAACATTCCAAGGAGAAACAGAATGGATTTTCTAGCCCAATTGCTGCGCGGAATCGCGTTCGTTCCCGCATTAGTCAACGGGATTGAGGGGCTTTTCGGAAACAAGTCTGGCGCCGAGAAGAAGGATGCGGCTATGTCGTTTCTGCAGAACGCGCTGGCCACGGCGGACGCGGTGGCGGCGCGCGAGATCATTGATCCGGGAAAATTTAGAGATGGAATTTCTAAAATTATCGACGGAACCGTGGAATGTCTGAACGCTTCCACCTGGTGCAAGAAGCCGTTACCATCGAACATCCAGCCTTCGGCCTGACGAAACTATCCAACCTCTTCGTTCCAGTTCTCAAGCGTCTTCTTCACCAGCGCCATGTACTGGTCGGCTACCGCGCCATCGATCAGGCGGTGATCGTAGCCGAGCGTGAGGTGGACGACCGAGCGGATGGCAATGGAATCGTTGCCATCCTTATCGGTGACGACGAGAGGCTGTTTGGTAATGCCGCCGACGCCCATAATTGCAGAGTTGGGCTGATTGATGATGGGCAGGCCGAAGACGGCGCCGAACTGGCCGGGATTTGTCACCGTAAAAGTGGAGCCTTCGACATCTTCGGGCTTGAGTTTCTTGGTACGAGCGCGCTCGCCAAGATCCGTGATACCGCGCTGCAAGCCGAGAAAGTTGAGGTCTCCAGCATTCTTCAGGACGGGCACGATGAGGCCCCACTCGAGGGCGACGGCGATCCCGACATTGATTTGACGGTGGTAGCGGATGTTGTCGCCTTCGAGCGAAGCATTGAGAATTGGCCATTGCTGCAAGGCGATGATGGCGGCCCGCACGAAGAACGGCATGAAAGTGAGACGGACGCCGTGGCGCTGCTCGAAAGCGTTTTTCTGTTTCGCGCGCAGATTCACAATGCGAGTGAAATCGACTTCATACATGCAGTGGACGTGAGCGCTGGTACGACGCGACTCGATCATGCGCTGGGCGATGATTTTGCGCATGTTCGTCATGGGAACAAGGTCGCCGGGATAGGCTGCGGGAGCGGGCGGAGCGGCTGGACGTGCGGCCGGCGGTGCGGGTTGGGATGCAAATTGAGATGCGGGTTCCGCAGCAGCCTGCGATGGAGCGGGGCGCTCGATGAAAGCCATGATGTCCTGCTTGGTAATACGCCCGCCAAGGCCGGTACCGGAGACTTGCGAAAGATTGACGCCATGCTCGCGGGCGATCTTGCGAACCAGAGGGGACGAACGGGCTTCTTCGGCACCTTCTTCTGCCGGCTGAGGCTGAGGAGTTGAGCTAGCGACGGGCGCGAGAGCTGGCGCTGCTTTTTTATCTTCTTTCTTCTCCGCTGGCTTTGCTTCAGGCGCTGGTGCGGAAGCTGCTGGCGCGGGTTTCACCGGGGCAGCCGCGGCTTCGCCATCCACGGAGATAGTGCCGACGACGGTGTTCACGCCGACGGTGCTGCCCTCAGAGACTTTAATCTCCTGCAAAACACCGGAGGCGGGGGCGGGAATCTCTGCGTCAACTTTATCGGTGGAGATTTCGAAGAGCGGTTCGTCGCGCTGAACTTTGTCGCCAGGCTTTTTCAGCCATTTCGTAATAGTGCCCTCGACGATGGATTCGCCCATCTGAGGCATGATGATGTCTGTCGGCATGATTTCCTTTCACGCGGCCCACGGTCCGGAACCGAGGACCGTCCGCAACCGAATATTATAGCGGGTAGGAGAGCCGGGTTAAAAACGGCTCATTCAGGGTGAGGTGGGCTCTTTTTAATTTTAGTTCTGTAGATTCGGCGATGCGTATATGGCATGTGTATTATGGTTTTTGTGGGCCCCCAAACTTTGCGATTCACGCCAGCCTTGGAGGCCCGGCTTGAGAGGGCGTCCATCGAGTGCAGAGGAGCTCTTGCAGATACTTGAAAACACAGCCAAAATCGCGTAAATAGCTGATTATTCGTTATTTTTGTTGACTTTCTGAGGAGTTTGTCATATAAACGCTCGCCCCGGTACTTCCGTAATTTTCTGTAGGGCTGCAACAAGAGGACAATCTATGGCATCTACTGTGATTGAAATGCCAGCTCCCACAAAAGCCGAGGACCTTCGCCTAGAGCTACTCCGTTCGGCACCGCTGAACTCGTGGCTCGCCCTGTCGGCCGATGATTCGAGAATTGTCGCAATTGGAAAAACGTTCATCGAAGCCGACACCGCCGCGAAAGAAACGGGCGAGAAAAACTATGTTCTAACAAGAACTCCTGATGCGTGGGTGTCACGAGCCTTGCTACCCCTCCGTTGAAATACGCCTACAAGAAAACACCGTTACCGAACGGAAATTTTGACTGGCTTCCAATTCTTTCCGTTCAGGTGTCTCGTGGCTCGCTTTTGACCCCGCCATTCGAGGCGATAATCGACTCAGGGTCCTTTAATTGTCTTTTTCACGGTGACATCGCCAGGGCGCTTGGGATTAAGGACATAACCAGCGGCGTCCTCGAAGTGAGCGGAGGCGTAGTCAAAGGCGTGCAAATGCAAACTTACGCCCATGACGTTCGCTTGGTTGTCGGTTCTGACAATTTCAAAATTACAGCATATTTCTCTGACGATCTTCCTATCGCGGCGCTGCTGGGTCGAAATGGCTTTTTCGACAAATACGCCGTGACTTTCGATCCAACTGGCGTCAATCCTGGGGTTGAACTAACAAGGGTCCACAAAAAGTCCTAAAGTTCAAAGCAGCTCGCTATCCGGGCGACAGCAGGTTCTTCTTTTGGCGCGGAAGTCCTGACTGTGTACACTAGCTTCGCGATGAGATCTCTCCCCCGCTCTTCATTTGCGCGCCATTATTTTTCCGCAGTGGCACGGCTTGTGCTTATCTTCGCGATTTTGTTGGCTTGCAGTGTTGCAAGTTTTGCCTCGGCTTATAACGCCCATCCCAAGCTGGTGGTCGTGATCGTGATCGATCAGTTCCGTGGCGACTATCTTGAGCGTTATCGCGATCAATTTGCTGAAGGCGGATTCCGCCTGCTGCTTGACCACGGCGCCAACTTCACTGACTGCAACTATGATTACGCCAATACCCGTACCGCTCCGGGGCATGCCACGCTTTTTACAGGCGCTTACAGCAATGGTCACGGCATTGCGGCCAACGAATGGTGGGATCCGCGGAAGAAGCACATGGTCACTTCGGTCGAGGATGACTCTACCAAGCTGGAAGGTGCTTCCGAAGAAAAGACAGGAGCATCGCCGCACAATCTGTTAGCAGATACTTTGGGCGACGAACTTAAACTCGCTACCCAAGGGCAGTCGCGGGTGTTTGCCGTTTCGCTGAAGGACCGCGCTGCCGTGCTGCCCGGGGGCTTTGCGGCCGACGCGGCATATTGGATTGAACCGAGGAGCGGCGCATGGATTACTTCCACTTACTATCGCAGCGACTTGCCCAAGTGGGCATTGGATTTTAATTCAGGAAATCGCGCCGCGAAATATTGGGACCGCGATTGGAAGAATAGCAATGGCGACATTTTGCGCTCGACAGCACATCGCAAAAGTAAAGATGGATCGGATGCCGGATTTTATGAAGTGATCGGCTCGACGCCTTTCGCCAACGAATACGAACTGGAATTCGCCAAGCAATTGGTAGTCTATGAAGGTCTCGGTGGCGGACGCGCTACGGACTTGCTCTCCATTAGTCTTTCGGCAAACGATATTCTTGGGCATCAGGTCGGTCCCGATTCGCCGGAGATGGCAGCGATGGCGCTGGCCCTCGATCGCGAACTCGCTGACTTCTTCAACTTTCTCGGTCATCAGATCGGTCTGGCGAATGTCTGGATCGCGCTGTCAGCCGATCATGGAGTGTCCGCTTTGCCCGATGCCGCAAAGAAGTTGCGCATTCCTGCCGCCAATGTAGATGCGGGCAAGCTTGAATTGCAGATCAATGGTGCGCTGACGGCGAAGTTTTCACCGGGACACGCAGCCACTTATATCAAACTCGACTATCCGATTGCGTGGCTCGATCAGGATCCCTTCATCGCGGCTCACGTAAAAGAGCAAGAAGCCGAAACCGCCGTCGGTGAGGCGATGAAGCAAGCGGGATTGCGCGGCTACTTCACCAAGTCGCAGTTAGCCGAAGGCGAGGCTCCGGACACCGCTCTCGGTAAGAAGTTTTTGAATAGCTACTCACCGGAAGGCGGCTGGTATGTAATGGGAGTTCAGGAGCCTTATACGGTCGGGCCGGCGAAAGGTACGGACCACGCGTCTCCGTATACTTACGACACCCACGTGCCCCTGGCTTTTTATGGATTGCCGTTTCGGCCAGGCACGTATCGAACGCATTCGGAGCCAGTCGATATGGCGGCGACATTGGCATCGCTGCTCGGAATTAACGCACCCACGCATGCCGTCGGCCGAGTGCTGACCGAGGCGCTGGCTCCCGCTCGTCAGGCGGAAGGTAATACGGAACCGACGTCCGCGGGATCGAGCGCGCAGAGGATTCCGCAGTGACCCCCGCTTCCGAAAACACCAAGTCCTTAGATCTTAGTGTGAGCGTTGCTGGAATCCCGCTTAAAAACCCGATCATTGCGGCCAGCGGTACGTTTGGTTATGGCGTGGAGTTCGAGGACGTAGTTCACCTCGACAAGCTAGGCGGCTTTGTGGTCAAGGGGCTCTCGCGGGAACCGATGATCGGCAACCCGCCGCCGCGTCTGTGGGAGACCGCGGCCGGCATGCTCAATGCCATCGGGCTGCAAAATATCGGCGCCACGGCATTTCTGGAAGAGAAGCTGCCGAAACTGCGACAGATTGCGAACATCACCGTTTTCGCCAACATCTTCGGCTACACGCGCGAGGATTATGAAAGAACCATCGAGATTCTCAACGACGGCGAGGGCATCGCTGCTTACGAACTCAATGTTTCTTGTCCCAACACGGCGCACGGTGGCTTGCAGTTCGGCAGCGATCCGCGATCGCTTGATGAGGTGGTGACTACGGCGAAGCGGGTTGCGCGCCGCCCTTTGATCGTAAAGCTTTCGCCCAACGTGACCAGCATCGCGCAGATGGCCCACATCGCGCAGGAGGCGGGCGCCGACGCACTCTCGCTCGTGAATACTTTCGTGGCCATGGCCATCGATGCCGATACGCGCAAGCCTCGCATTGCGAACGTGACGGCTGGACTTTCCGGACCAGCGATCAAGCCGATCGCCCTGCGCATGGTCTACGATGCCGCACATGCGGTAAACATTCCAGTGATTGGCATGGGCGGTATTTCCACTGCTGCGGACGTGGTGGAATTTATGCTTGCCGGTGCAACCGCGGTGCAGATTGGAACCGCGAGTTATTGGGATCCTTGCGCTACCGAGAAAATTGTCAGTGACCTGGAGAGATGGTGCGAGGATCGCCACGTCACACGCGTGGCCGATCTGATTGGCGGCCTGATCATTGAATAATGATGATTAGCGAATAAAGAGGATCAGCGACTTCCGATGAAGTTAACGCCCGTGCGTATACCAGATCGACCCAGGAGATTTGTAATTGCGTCCCTCACCCCACACGACATGGGTGTTTCCCAGGTTGTCGATGGCGATTGAAAAGTAGTCGCCAAAGGGAAAACGGAAACCTTCAGGAAGAATGTAATCGTAGCCGCGTTCCGGGCCGGAAAGCTGAGCTTCAGCCGACCAGGTAGCTCCCCCGTTGCTCGAGCTGCGCTCAAAAACATTCCACAAAGGCTGAGGTCCGCGAGGCTGATTTCGGGTATCCATCCACGCGATGCGCACATCGCCAGCCGTTCCTGCCGCGATAGCAGGAAAACAGTGTTCTGCGGAAGCCTCTGCGGATGAAACTTCCGTCCTTGCGGACCAGCTTGCTCCGCCCGTAGTCGACGAAGAAAAGAACATCCGCTCGTTTCCACCGTTCGCAGCGCCGGCATTCCACAATACGTAAATAGTTCCAGCGGCGTCCGAAGCAAGCGCGGCTTGCGCTCCCAGATAGCCGGCTTCGCAACCTTCGGCTGAACAATCGGGCGCCGCACCCGAACCATCCAGCAACACCGTGTTCCAACTATGTCCACTATCTGACGAGCGGCTGACATAAAGGCTGACCGGATGAGCGCTCGATTCCTGCCGCGCGTAGGCCGTCCAGGAAAAGTAGACGTTTCCGTTGGCATCGACCGTGGCGCCTCCCGCCAGCGACCAACCGGGCTTGGCGCCGGGATTCACGGCCACTGACGCGAAAGTCTGCGCGTAATCATGAGACGCGGCCACCAGAAAATTTTGTTCGTGATTGAATCCCACGTAAATGTCAGCACCGTGGACGGCCAGCACTGGCTTATCCGCATCATCAGGCGAATGCGCCGCGACTGAAAAGTACCAGGTGCGGCCGAAATCCTGGGACCGCGCTACGATCACGTCGCGCTTATTGTCTTGGAGCCAGGAGGCGTACACGGTTTGCCTGTCGACGGGATCAACGACGATTTGAGGATCAAACTGGCCAGTCGCCGAAGGCGCAAGCGAATGCGGAGCTTCCCAGGACACTCCGTTGTCATTACTGACCAACAGGGAGATAGTTGGCGTAGCGCACGCCCGGCAGCCGGATACCGCTCCATATTGAGGAAACAGAATATAGATGTGTCCCTGACCGTCGGCGGCCAGCGCGGGTTCCCATTGGTCGCCATCGGTGTAGCCGACGCGACGTTGTGGGCTGAAGTTTGCTGCCGGAATCACGGCAGCCAGCGCGGTCGGCGCCATGGAGAAGGCAAGAAGCAACCAGAGGGCGAAGCTCGGCACTCGTCTTGCCCGGCTGGATCTCAAAACCACAGACTTCTCCTGGAAATGCAACTGCAACAACCTTGGCGGAACTTTATCTCGAATCCTGCCACAGCGTCAATTGCCGAGAGGTCACGGCAATCTTCTGGTCACACGTTGCAATAACGTGACTTTCCACCGAGTTCGTCATCTAATAGATTGAATTACACGAGCGGAGACCACAACCCGCCGCAACGCCGCGCGAAGTCGGCCTACGAGGAGCCAAAGTTAGATGCAGAAAGCCACATTTGCAGCCGGATGTTTTTGGGGAGTAGAGGCCACGTTTCGGCAGATGCCGGGCGTGCTGGGGACGCGCGTAGGATACATCGGCGGGAACACAGAAAACCCAACCTATAAAGAAGTTTGCACAGACCGCACTGGCCACGCCGAGGCGGTGGAGGTGGAATTTGACCCGGCAAAGATCCACTACGAAGATCTGTTAAAAGTTTTCTGGGAAAACCACGATCCCACGCAACTCAACCGCCAGGGGCCGGACTGGGGCACGCAGTACCGCTCCGCCATCTTTTTTCACTCGCCGGAGCAGCAAGCGGCCGCACAGGCCTCGAAGGAGGCTCTAGAGAAAGCCCATCGCTTCTCTAAGCCCATCGTCACCCAGATCGTTCCCGCAGTGACCTTCTATCCCGCGGAGGACTATCACCAGCAGTATCTGGAAAAACGCGGGTTGGCCAGCTGTCACATCAAGGCCTAAGAACGAAAGACAGGCGCGGGCGCTATTCCGGTTCGCGCCACCTTTTTTGCGCCGCGGTTTCAGTCATCATCGGGATCGGTGATTGGGCGTGTATCGTGAAGGAAATATTCGGCCTGCAGTGGAGCGCTAATCGTATGAAATGGAAGTGGCTGCTGGTTGAAATTGAAAATGTCAGAAAGATCGTCCGCGGGAGCGTCGGCGTAACCCAGCGACGGCAGATTAAAAGTAACCTCAACAAATTTTAGAATACTTCCGAAATCATGCGTGACATGTGAGATGTAAGCTGCTTTGGCGTAGGGCGACGCCACAATCATCGGCACGCGAAATCCATATTCGTAAGAGTTGAGCAGCTTCGGCGGCGGCACGTGATCGTACCAACCTCCCCAATCGTCCCAGGTAATAATGATGGCCGTATTCGACCAGTAGGGACTATTTCCAATGGCGTTCACAATGGAAGCAACCCATGATGGACCGGATCCGTCGTTTTGCGTGGCGTGGTCTGATTCGAGGCCGTTGGGTATGACCCAACTCACGCTGGCGAGCCGCCCATGGGCAATGTCTGTCAGCACAGGAGCGGGGTTCCGCGGGCTTGCCAGCACGACGTTATCGGTCCAGTCGGCTCCTACGCAGGCTCTGCCATTTGGCGGGGCCACATTGGGTCCGCACATGTGTTGGATCGCATTCGGTGCAGTCCAGATTGATCCCGCCGACGGAGCATAGTAGCGCCAGCTCACGAACTTCTTGTTGAGCAAATCGGTCAGCGTAGGATGCTCGAAACAAGGGTAAGTGAAGTACCCCTCGTTACCGCTAGGATCGATTAAAGGGACTCTCTCCGCAGGGGGGGCGATGCAGCCCGTAAAAAGGGCTGTTGGATTTTCCGAAGCAAAGAATTTACTGTCCGCGGTGGGAGCTGAAGTGCCGGAGAGAATAAATTGATGGGCGGGAAAGCTCGGCCCCTGATTCGTCTGGAACATGCGATCGGCAAATGTGTACTGCTCGGCCAGGTCGAAGTAAGGTTGAACGTCAGCCGGACTGACATATTTGAACTGGGGATTCGGCGGCAGGCAATTGGGGAATGGTGGCGCGCACACGGCAGCGACCAGGTCGGCGCCATCCATTTCACATGCGTTTCCTGAGTTGCTCAAATGACACATCCGAAGGAAGGCGCTATGGGCGTGACTCAAATCATAGTAATCCGGCTCATTCCCGTTCGTGCCTAAGTCGATCGGGGCTAGCGCAATCGTCTGGCCTTTCGAGTTCACTCCGCTGCTTACGATGTCTGCGCCACGCGCGATCAGCACCGGATCATGAAACAAGTTGTCCGGCGTACGGTTTTCCTGGAAGATGATGACTACGTGCTGAATTGGCGTGTGTGGCCCGTCGCCACATCCGTTCTGCGTCAGTAAGAATGCACTTGCGCATAGCAACACGATTGAGATTGAGACCAATGCGTGGCGATGGAGGTGAGTTCCACGTGCGGACAACCTTCTCCTCCTCTATTACACGGTAGCAAGGGTTGATGGGAGTGTTTGCTTGCCGGGCGGTTGGTTTCTTTTTCTGCCCAGATAGTTGCCGTCGTCGTGTCCAACGAACCGTACAAAAGACTCGCTGCCAGTACTTCCAGTACAGTCTTCCCTGTATTGTTTCGGGCCCCTGCTGCAACTAATTTGCTCTGAAACACTGCGAGGTCATTTGATCCCGCTGGGCTGCAGGTGCATCTTTAGCGTTAAGTCTGGACATTCGCAGCAGCCCAATACGTTTCCAACGATGGTTTGCGTCAACCATCGCAAGCGCCGAAAAGTCATGAGTCAATTCTGCGGTTTGCTGCAAAGAACTTGCGAGCATATCTCCGCTAGTGAGACTACAGCCCTTGTTGACAACGTAACTTATGGATCGCCTCAGCGTCGAACAACTGAGCATGGAACTCGAACGGCTGATGCGAGAGCAAATCGAAAGCCTTGCACGACAGACATTTTTGGGGATTACCGCGGAAGAATTAGCACGGGAGAAGGAACGGCTGCAACGCATCCGCGAAGTGTCCGCCGATTTCTTGGAGGCTTTGAAGAGAATTCGTCCTTAGTGTTCTGCGATGCTTAACGAAGGCATTGACTCATTGAAAGGAAAGCTTATGACGGAGAAGCCGAGCGTTAAACTGCCTGGAACCGTAGAGAAAATCATAAAACCTTCGGAGCCGGGTGAACCGGAGAAGGCGGAAATCTCGATTGAGGGGGCTGACGATTTGTACCGGGAAATACGCATTGAAAACTCACTCACGGCGAAAAATGGCGACGAAGTAGGCCTTAAAGAGGGCGCCGAAGTTGACGTCATCCTGGAAGCCGATAAAGAAGCGACACATCCCAAGAGCAAATAATTGAGAGCTGCATTCCCGCCAAGGTTCGCTGTTCGTAGACCTTCTTCGCTCTGCAATGACAGCTGCCGGTTTTCTGAATCGCCTGTTCCGGTAAGATGCCTAGCAGATGAAATCGATTATTGTCGGAACTGCCGGGCACATCGATCACGGTAAAACTGCGCTGGTCAAGGCTTTGACCGGGATTGATGCGGACCGGTTACAGGAAGAAAAGCGGCGCGGCATCACCATCGATCTCGGCTTCGCGCATACTGACTTGCCGGGGCTGAATGGGGAACCTTTGCGGCTAGGTTTTGTCGACGTTCCCGGGCACGAGCGCTTTGTGCGCAACATGCTGGCGGGGGTGGGCGGAATCGATCTGGTGCTGCTGGTGATTGCCGCGGATGAAGCGATCAAGCCACAGACGCGGGAACATTTCGACATCTTGCAACTACTCGGCGTGCAGCGCGGTATCACAGTCCTGACGAAATCCGATGCGGTTGACGCGGAGACGCTCGAGGTAGTGCGGCTGGAAGTGGAAGAGTTTCTGCGCGGGACATTCCTCGACAACCCAAAAAAAATAATCGCAGTGAGTTCTCTGACCGGAGCCGGGCTGGAAGAACTGAAGCGGGCGATGGTTACAGCTGCGCAGGAGGTACAACCGCGCGACGCGCATGCCATTGCACGGCTGCCGATCGACCGCGTTTTTACCATGAAAGGCTTCGGCACGGTAGTGACCGGAACATTGGTGGCGGGAACGATTCGTCGCGAGGACGAGTTGGAAGTTTTCCCCACCGGACGCCGCGTTCGGGTGCGCGGGATGCAGGTGCATGGGAAGACTGCCGACCGAGCGATTGCAGGACAAAGAACCGCTCTCAATCTGGCGGGTGCGAGCACGGAAGACTTATCACGCGGCATGACTCTGGTTCCACCGGCAACCCTGGAGAAAACTCGAAAAGCGGATATTGAGCTCCACTTGCTTGCCTCGGCCGCGCGTCCGTTGAAGAATCGAGCGCGAGTACATCTTCATTCCTACACGATGGAGACGGTGGCGGAAATCGTTTTGGCAGGGACCAGGCAGATTGCGCCGGGCGAGCGGGCGTTTGCCCGGTTGAAATTGCCGGAGCCGGCATTGTTATTGCCAGGCGATCGATTCATCCTTCGACAGTTTTCGCCCGTGGTGACAATCGGCGGCGGAGTCGTGCTGGATGCGGCGCCAATTCCACGCATGCCAGGACAGGCCGAGTTCCTTAGAGTGCTAGCTCTCGGCAATTCGGAATCGATTCTGAGAACGCGAATTGCAAGACGGGGGCATAACGGCATAACCGTGTCACGACTGATTGCGGAAACTGGCTGGACAAAAAACGTCATTGAGACACAGCTAGCCGACTGCTCTCAATAAGGGCAAAATTCTGCGAACTGAAGATCTCCTCATTGATGCTCCCGAGCTGGAGGCGCTCAAAATCCTCATGACGAGTGCGGTTGAGAGCTTTCATAAGAAGAATCCCCTAGTAGCAGGTATTGCCAGAGAACAACTGCGCGATCAAATCGCCGCGTCAACCGAGGTGTTTGATGCCGCTGTGTCCGTGCTGGTACGGGATAAAAAAATCGAAGTCGTCGGCGATCTGGTGCGGTTGCCCGGTCATGGCGTGGTCATGAAGGATGAAGAAGCGGAGTCAAAGAAAGAGATCGAAAGCGCGTTTATGACCGCCGGACTGAGTGTGCCGGCGCTTCACCAGGTCCTCGCTGGTCTGAAGATCGACAAAGCGCGCGCCCAGAAGATCGTGACTCTGCTGCTGCGTGAGAAAGTCTTGATCAAAATCTCGGACGAATTAGTTTTCCATCGCAGCGCATTGGAAGAGTTACGGCGGCTGATAGCGGCGTACAAAATAAAATCCCCAACCATCGACGTTGGCCAGTTCAAAGAACTGACCGGAGTGAGTCGAAAATATGCCATTCCGCTGCTGGAATTTCTGGATCGCGAGCGCGTGACCAAGCGCGTGGGTGACTCGCGCCAGATTCTATAACCACGATCGTCGTGTGATTTTACACGGAAATCACCAATGCAGAAGTTACCTTATCTCGTGGTGATCGATGAAAATCGGTGATCCGCGAAAAGTGGTGGCAACTGTCTAGATTTTTTCCTCCGGAAATTCGAGTTCGAGGCCCAGCGGGTCGGTGAAGCGGTTGGTCAGATTCGCGAGGCCGGCCAGCATGTGAATGTCGACGATCTCAGGATCTGAGAAATGTTTCTTCAATTCGTTGAAGTCATTCTCCGTGATCTCGTGGGGAGCTCGCGTCAGCCGTTCGACATAAACCAGGGCTGTCCGTTCTTTCTCACCGTAGCGCGAATAATTTCCAGCCTTCAGCGCCGCCCAGTCTTCCGGCGTGAGCCCCACGCGTTTTGACGACGCGACATGGTGCTGGGTGCAATAGCGGCATCCGTTGATCAAAGAAACACGGAGGTAGATCAGTTCATACAATTTGCGGTCGAGAGACCGTCCCACGCTGGCATAGAAGCTTAGAAAACTCTTAAGCATCTCAGGGCGATGGGCCAGCGCTTTTTGCACATTGCCGGGCTTGCCACGAAGCGTGGTGTCGTAAATCTCGCGTACTTCCGGAGATGCTGACTCCGGTGCGATCAGGCTGATGCGTGCCATTGAAGCCTCCAATATCAGATAGCTGCTCATCACATTTGCCCATCATAGAGGAATCGTGACGCCGCGATATTGCCCGGACGAAATGGAACCCCGCACACTACAGAAAAGCTCGCAAAGTGCCGATATCTCCTATCGGAGCCAGACCGTGACAAATATTGCTCTCGTTCTAATTCTGTTTTGTTCAACAGCACAATTCGCAGGTGCGCAAGATTCTGGAGAGGCCGGTGCCCGGTCGAATGTGCTGGCTTTGGAGCACGCATGGGATCAGGCGCTGGAACGGGGAGATGTTAGGGCGCTCTCCGCAATTTTCGATGATTCCTTGATATACGTGGATTATGACGGAGCGGTATTGACGAAAGCCGGGTATCTGGCACGCGTGAAAGCGAACACGACTCCCATACAGCAGATCGTGGCGGAACAAATGAATGTGCAGCTGTTTGGCAGTACCGCAGTCGTGGTTGGAACTTACCGGGTCAAAGGAATGGAAAAGGGAAAGCTTTATCTGCGACGTGGCCGCTTCACGGATATCTGGGTACGGACGGGCGGAAAGTGGATGTGCGTGGCCGCAGCCAGCACTCCGATCGTGCATTGAGGCGGGGTTTGTCGTCATGGCTAATTCTTGTTACCTCGCGCGGGTTGCAAGACTTTTCATTATTCTGCTGCTGTCTGCTCATCTCAACGCTCAGGCTGTGGGCAAGCCCGATGGCGACCGCACCAGGATTCTTGCATTAGAAAAAGCGTGGAATCAAGCAGTACGTGGGAAGGATACGGTTGCGCTCAAGCTATTGCTGGGTCCGGAACTCGTCTATGTTGACTACGATGGCACGCTGATGGACAAAGAACAATATCTCGCCAGCGTACAATCGCAACTGATGCAGCCCGAGCGGATTGTGAGCGAATCGATGAATGTTCATCTTTACGGCGCTGCTGCCGTGGTCGAAGGAATTTATCGTGAAACTGGCGAGAAGAACGGGAAACCTTACACGCTCCGCGAACGTTTTTCAGATACGTGGATTCTTCGCAATGAGAGTTGGGAGTGCGTAGCCAGCCATTCCACACTAATCAGCCATTAGCGCCGTCTTTTTGAATTGACGGCCTGCCAAATATTTTCCATTCGGTGTCCACTTCTCCTTTCCGCAATTTTCCCTCCTGCTACCATCAATCTCGCGGGGCTTTGATTTGGGTAAAACTGACACTCCAAAAAACAAGCTGCAGGGTAAAATTCGGTGAAAGCAAAGTCGAAGAGCACTAAAACAAACGCGGCTGGTCCGGTACGGTTCTTTTCAAGACAGCGACAATGGGAAGAGTGGCTCGAAGCCAATCATCGTAAGTCGGACGGAGTATGGCTCCGGTTGGCGAAGAAAGGGTCGGGATTAAGCTCAGTTTCATACAGCGAAGCGCTTGAGGTCGCTATTTGCTACGGATGGATCGATGGTCAGAAGAGACCTGAAGGCGAAAAGGCGTGGTTGCAAAGATTCGTTCCCCGATCGGTGAAAAGTGTCTGGTCGAAAATTAACCGGGAAAAATCGGTGGCGCTGATTGCGCAGGGCAGAATGAAGGCCGCCGGATTAGAAGCGATCGAGAGCGCCAAGAAAAACGGACGGTGGGAATCAGCCTACGATTCGCCTAAGGCAGCCGAAGTGCCCGACGATCTGCAGGCGGCGCTCGATGTAAATCCAGGCGCTAGGGAGTTTTTTCTCTCACTCGATCGAGCGAACCGCTATGCCATCCTGTTTCGCATTCAGACCGTGAAGAAAGCGGCAACCCGCGAGGCAAAGATCCGGCAGTTTGTGGAAATGCTCGAAAGGAAGGAAAGAATTCACGAACCTCGCCAGCCGCGAAGCAAGTAAAAAGAAATGTCCATGATCAAAATTATCGGAGCCGGACTGGCAGGATCAGAAGCGACGTGGCAATGTGCGCGGCGCGGTATCGATGTGGAGTTGTTTGAGATGAGGCCCACGCGGTCGACTCCAGCGCACCAGACTGCGGATTTTGCGGAACTGGTTTGCTCGAACTCTTTGAAATCCGAATCCGAGAATACGGCTCCCTGGCTGTTGAAGGAAGAAATGGGAAGAGCAGGATCCTTGCTCTTGGAGATCGCGCGCCAGTGCGCCGTGCCGGCAGGGCATGCGCTGGCGGTTGATCGCGTCACGTTTGCAGCGAAGGTGACCGAGGCCATTTCGCGTGATCCGCGAATCAGTGTGCGGCGCGAAGAGGTAACTCATATTGATGAAACTGCCGATCAGATCACCATTATCGCTACCGGGCCGCTAACGTCGGAAGCTTTGGCTGGCGAAATCGCACGGCTGAGTGTGCTTGGAGAACAATCCGATCACACCCCGCACTTATATTTTTACGATTCGATCAGCCCGATTGTGGAAGCGGACTCGATTGACATGTCGCGCGTGTACATGGCTGCTCGCTATGACAAAGGTTCAGCGGATTACATCAACTGTCCTATGACACGAGAGGAATACGATCACTTTTACGACGCACTTTTAGCTGCACAGTCGGTGGAGGAGCGAGAATGGGAGAAGTTGAATTATTTTGAAAGTTGTTTGCCGATTGAAGAAATCGCCCGGCGCGGCCGGGATACGCTGCGCTTTGGTCCGATGAAGCCGGTAGGCCTGAAAGATCCGCGCACGGGACGAATGCCGTACGCCGTGGTGCAATTACGGCAAGAAAATCTGCGAGCCGATTCTTATAATCTGGTCGGATTTCAAAACCATTTGAAATTCGGAGAACAGGCGCGAGTGCTGCGCTTGATTCCCGGGCTCGGGAGTGCCCGGTTTCTGCGTTACGGGCAGATTCATCGTAATACTTACATCAACAGTCCGGCACTCCTGGGCGAGACACTTCAGATGAAGGCGCATCCTCGAGTTTTATTCGCAGGGCAGATATGCGGCGTTGAGGGTTATGTGGAGTCGATTGCCACCGGGTTGATGGCGGGCGTGAATGCGGTTGCATTGGCCCGCGGAAGTGATCCCATGCCACCGCCACGCGCTTCGGCCTTTGGATCGCTGACGCATTACGTAACTCATGCCGAGGCCAGGAATTTCCAGCCTGCAAACATCACCTTTGACCTGTTGCCGCCGCTTGAGATAAAGATTCGCGATCGCAAGGAGCGGCATCGCATGCAGTGTGAGTTGGCGCTTGCAGCGTTCGACGGATGGATGGAACGGGTCGGGCCGATCGCAGTCGAGCCCTGAATCGAAGAGTCGCCTCCGCGAGGAGACTTGAGAATGGCGCCCTCCCAGCAACCTGAAATTCGCCGCGCGGCGCCGGAAGATGCGCTAACAATTGCGAATTTGCTGCGCGAATCGTTCGCCGCATTCGAACCCCTTTACACCGCAAACGGCTTTAATGCCACTACACCGACCGCTCAGAAAGTTCTGGAGCGCATGCAGGAAGGGCCAGTCTGGCTGGCGCTTCGTGACGGCCAGGCCTTAGGCACAGTTGCGGTCGTGATTAAAGGTAAATCCGGTTACATTCGCGGTATGGCGGTGCGGCCATCTGCGCGTGGAACTGGGATCGGAGCTGAACTGCTGCAGCATGTAGAGAACTGGGCAAGGGGCGAGCAATGCATCCGGCTGGTGCTCAGCACGACTCCGTTTCTCAGTGAGGCCATCCGTTTGTATAAAAGGTTCGGTTTTCAGCGCACGGATGAAGGCCCGAGCGACTTATTTGGCACTCCTCTTTTTACGATGGCGAAAACTATCTCTACGAGCAAATGAAAGAGAATCGCCGGTCCAATACAATCCTGACTTTTATGCAACAAAACCTCTGCCGGATTCGTATCTAAGAGTAGACCAAATACGGCGCAGCAGGCTCACGTTCCCTGGCCAATTGCGTCCAATCAAGCAGTGCGATGACTCTGCGAGATCTGATTGTCGATGTGATGCGCACCTTGTGGGCGCATAAGCTGCGCGCGTTTCTGACCATGTTTGGGATTGCGTGGGGAATCGTGTCGATCGTGCTCATGGTCGCGGCCGGCGAGGGATTGCGCAAAGGGCAGGAAGAGCAAACTCAAACCCTGGGTAAGGACGTGATGATCGTTTTCCATGGCCGCACGAGCCTGCAGGCCGGTGGAATGCACGCGGGACGACTGGTTCATTGGGAAGATCCGGATGTGCCAGTGGTGCAGGCTGAAGGTGTGGATTGCGAGTATGCCATCCCGGAACTTGAGCAGGAAACTGTCCTCACACATAGCAATTTCAACAACGCGTCGCTCGAGGTTACCGGATCGTATCCGCAGTTCAGTGCGATTCGCAGTCTGACGGTAGGACTGGGACGATTTTACGACTGGAATGACATGCGCGAAGCGCGGCGCGTGGCGTTTCTTGGATCGGACGCGGCCAAGCAATTATTTCCCGGTCGAAACCCCGTCGGTGAAAATGTTTATTTAAACGATTTTCCTTTTGTTGTGATTGGTGTAATGGCGAAAAAGAAGCAGGATTCCAGCTACGACGGCTGGGATGTAAACAAAATATTTATTCCGTTCTCTGCGATGCGCCGCGATTTTCCCGATAAACCTCCGGGAACGCCGACAACGTTCGATCAACTGCTGGTGACTCCCAAATCGGTGGAGCAGCACGAAGCGTGCAAGCACGAGGTGCGCGTCGCTCTGGCGCGCATGCACCGTTACGATCCTAACGATAAAGAGGCGTGCCCTATCTGGGACACGGTGCAGGAAGCCAAAGCTTTCCGGCAGATGACCGATGGGATGAAATATTTTCTGGGGGCGGTCGGTATTGTGACGTTGTTGCTGGGCGGTATTGGCGTAATGAACGTAATGCTGGTGGCGGTGCGCGAACGCACTCGCGAAATTGGAGTCCGCAAGGCGATCGGCGCGCCGGCAGGAACCATCCTGCGCCAGTTTTTTGTGGAAGCCCTGATTATTGCATTGCTGAGCGGAGCGATTGGCTTGGGCGTGGCATTTGGATTTTGTGCGCTGGTGAATTTGCTGCCCATGCCGGACTTTTTTGCCGGACTGATTCCAGACTGGACGTCCGGCCTTGTCGCTGCCGGATTGCTGGGCGCGATCGCGATTGGCGCCGCGCTGTACCCGGCGCGCAGAGCGGCGTCTATCGATCCTATTGAAGCGTTGCGCTACGAGGCTGGCGGATAACGGATGCTCATCGAAATTGTTCTCGAAGCCTGGATCGCGCTTAAGCGCAACCTCACACGCAGCTTTCTCACAATGCTGGGAATCGTCTGGGGTATAGCCACGGTTACCTTGCTCATTGCTTACGGCAGCAGCTTCCGCAGCATTCTGGTGCACGGATTCGACGCGTTCGGGAAGAGCGTTGTGATTTGCTGGCCGCAGCAAACCAGCGAGCAGCCGGGCGGACAGCGGGCCGGGAAAAAAGTGGTGATCGAAGAGGCCGACGTAGACATGGTGAAGGCGACCGCTCCGCTCGTGAAACATGTTTGCCGCGAAACCGTAAACCGTCCAGGAATTTCTTATGGCGACCGCATGGTAGGAACGGCGGCGATTCGCGGCGTTTGTCCGGAATACGGTGAAATGCGCAATGAGGTACCGTCGGAAGGCCGCTGGATCGACGCCGGGGACGAACTCGAGCGGCGGCGCGTGATCTTTCTCGGTGGACGCATCAAGGAACAACTTTTCAGCGGACGACCCGCGGTAGGGGAAACCGTGGAAGTAGGCGGCGTTCGATTCACCGTGATCGGAGTGATGGCGCGAAAAATCCAGCTCAGCAATTATTTCAGCAGTGATGACGATTCGGCGTGGATTCCATACTCCACAGCCGGAGATTTGTGGAATACGCGTTACGCGCGGGTACTGCTATTCGAGCCGATTGCTCCGCAATTCGAAAAGAAAGCGATGGCGCAGGTGCTGGCCGCGGTGGCGACGCGGCAGAATTTTTCTCCGACCGACCCTAAAGCTTTTCAGATGTTCGGGAGGGATGAATTCCGTCCGGTGATCGATGCGCTGACCATCGGGCTGCAAGTACTGCTCACATTCATTGGAACTTTGACCCTGGGTATCGGAGGCGTGGGCGTGATGAACATCATGCTCGTCTCAGTGGATGAACGCATCCGGGAGATTGGCCTGCGGCGCGCATTGGGCGCGCGCAAGCGCCACATCAAGCTGCAGTTCCTGGCGGAAACTTTGTTGATCATGATACTGGGCGGCGCGATCGGTGTATTGCTTTCATATTTAATCGCGTGGGCGGTGGGAACGCTCCCCATGATGGGCCCATTGTTTGAAGACACTTCCGGGCAGGGCGATATTCACCTGCGAATTTCCATGATGACAGTCCTGCTCTCGAGCGCGGTGCTGTTGCTGGTGGGCGTGATCAGCGGTCTGGTTCCGGCTTTGCGTGCGTCGAAACTGGATCCCGTCGAAGCGCTGCGATACGAATAATCGCAGAGAATTAAATTAATTTGATCGCCGGCCCGATTCTTAGTACCTTTCTGCTAAGTCATTCGCAGATCGAGGTGCCCTTTGCCGATCTCCGCCGTCGATACCATCTCGCTGGCCATTGAACACACGAAGCAGCAACTGTTCAAACCTTTCCGCTTCGGCCAATGGACCAGGCTCGCGTTCGTTGGGCTGCTGGCAGGAGAACTTGGCACTGGCGGCGGATTCAACGGTGGTAATTTCAGGCTCCCTCATCATCCTGGCGCTTCCCCGCATCTTATTCCTTCAACCTTGGGAGGAATTGATCCCGCTCTGTTGGCTGGTTTGATTGCAATTGTCGTTGTAAGCGCATTCATAGTCGGTCTGATCTTCATGTACATCAGCAGCGTGATGCGCTTTATTTTGTTCGACAGCATCATTGCGAAAGAATGCCGCATTCGGCAAGGATGGAGCCGGCGGCAGATTGAGGGATGGCGATACTTTCTCTGGAAACTGCTTTACCTTCTGGCTTCGTTTTGCGGGATTGCCGTGCTGATTGGTTTCCCGGCGGCTTTTGCATTCGGCATGGGCTGGCTGAGTGAACCGAGACAACATTTGCTTCCCCTGGTGCTGGGTGGCATCCTTCTTTTCTTTGTAGTGTTGCTTTTTTTCGTGGCCATGGCAGTCGTCTTTGTGTTGACCAAGGATTTTGTGGTGCCGCAAATGGCTCTGGAGGAAATCGGCGCTCTGGAAGGTTGGCGGAGGCTGTGGCCGATGATCCAGGCCGAGATGAGCGGATACGCCGGCTACATCGGCATGAAGATCGTGATGGCCATTGGTGCGGGCATCGTGATTGGAATCGCAACTTTGATCTTGGGTTTGTTCATCGCCATACCGACGGTTGGGCTAAGCATTCTTGCAGTCCTGACCGGCAAAAGTGCCGGGCTCACCTGGAACGTTTATACGATCACTCTAGCGGTGGTGATCGGGTGCATTCTGCTGGCAATTTTCCTATATTTAGTCGCGCTGATTTCCGTGCCGGTTGTTGTGTTCTTCCCGGCGTATTCGATTTATTTCTTCGCCGCCCGCTATCCTCCGTTAAGCGCGGTGCTCTATCCCGCGCCGCCGGCGCAGCCGCAATTTCCACCGATCGCAGTGCCTCCGTACGAACCACCTCCGTTGCCGCCCTCTCCGGCGCCCGCTGGATAAAGTCAAAAAGCGCTTCGGGAACTCTCACACCGCTTCAGGTGTCTGATGTTGCAGACACGCGCGTGCCAAAAGAGAAGCCGAGGAGCTTTCAATGTCATTCTCAATGGCAGGCGGCGGTGCGCGTGGTCCGGAGATCAACGTTACACCTCTGATTGATGTGCTGCTGACGCTGATCATTGTTTTCATGGTCGTAGTCTCAATGGATAAAGAGCAAGGCGAGACCGCGCAGATTCCGCAGCCCGATCAGAAGCAGACAGCCGAGCAGCAACAGTCGCGCACCGTGGTCATTCAGGTGATGTGGACGAAGGAAAACCAACCGCCAACCGTTAAGATCAATCAGGAAGACGTGCGCTGGGAAGACCTGGAACCACGGCTCGCGAAGATTTATTTAACCCGGGCGGAGAAAGTAGTTTTCGTGCGGGGCGATGCCGACGTTGATTTCCAATATGTCGCTGATGTGATCGACCTGGCGCATCACGCGGGAGTTGACAGGGTGGGGTTGCTGACGATGGATCGGGCAGTGGCGGGAGAGTAGGAAGCTGGTGATCTTTAATTCCGGGCGCGATTCTTAATCCAAATCGGCGTCCCCAGAAAGCCGAAGGCCTCGCGAATCTGATTCTCCAGAAATCGCTGATAGGAGAAGTGCAACTTCACGGCGCGGTTGGTGAATAGCACAAACGTTGGTGGCGCGACGGACGCTTGCGTCATGTAGAGAATCTTCACGCGGGAGCGCATGGGCACCGAGGCGCGCTCGAAGTCCACGGTTTCGATGAAGCGGTTCATGGCGGATGTTGAAATGCGCTTGCGCCGTTCGGTGGCGACCTGTTCGAGCAACGGGAAGATTTTCTCCGTGCCTTTCCCGCTCTTCGCAGAAATAAAAACGATCGGCGCGTAGTTCAGAAATTTGAGATCGTAGCGCAGACGCTCTTCGTACGCGGCTTGGTCGCCGGGACGTTTGCTTTCGCGCATGCGCATCGCTTTCGATGGTCTGCCGGCCTTTATCGCGCCGCTGCTGACCAGATCCCACTTGTTGACGACGATGATCATGGAGCGTCCGCTTTCGTGGGCGTAGCCGGCGATTGCAGCATCAAGCTGGCTGACGCCTTCGGTAGCATCGATGACCAACAATGCGATGTCAGCACCTTCGAGATGTTTGCGCGCCATCACGACGGAAAGCTTTTCCGCCATCAGGTGAGTCTTGCCTTTGCGGCGAATGCCGGCAGTGTCGATGAATCGAAAGCGCCGTCCATTGTGTTCGACGATTTCATCGACTGCATCGCGCGTAGTGCCGGGAATCGGCGACACAATGGCGCGGTCTGAAGCCGTAAGACGATTCAGCAGCGTGGACTTGCCGACATTCGGATGACCGATGATGGCAACCTTGGTCTCGTAGACCGGCTGAACATCATCGCTCGACCCATCTTCTGCCTGGGACGATTCTTCGTGTACTGCCTCCTTGTCGTCCGCATTCTCGGTGAGGTCGTTGCCGGCGGGCAGCACTTCGAGAATCGCATCGAGCAGATCGTCGATGCCGCGCCCATGTTCGGCGGAGATCGGAAACATCTGTTTGATCCCGAGCCGATGAAACTCATCAACGATGTTGGCCTGCTTTTCCGAGTCGGCCTTATTGACCGCGAGGAACAGCGGACGTCCCGTCTTACGCAACAATCGCACTAATTCAAGATCGGGACCGGCAAGCTCCGCACGTCCATCGACGACCATAATGATGGCGGCAGCCTCATGGAACGCGACTCGCGCCTGCCGAAAAATTTCCGAGGGAATGAACTCTTTTTCTTCGGGAAGAATCCCGCCGGTATCGATGATGCGGATGCGGCGGCCACGCCATTCCGCATCACCGTAAAGCCGGTCGCGAGTAATGCCGGGCTCGTCACCAACAATGGCGCGGCGCGAGCCCACGATGCGGTTAAACAGCGTGGACTTACCTACGTTGGGCCGGCCGACAATGGCAAGCGTGGGAACTCCGGCTGCGGTCGTGGCGAGAGTGGTCGTCGAGTTGTAAGTGGGCTGAGTCAAAATGAACGGTAACGGATGCTGAAGACCAGGAGTGTTTATTATAGAGACTCCTGTGACTTTAAGTTCCCAGCCCGCTTCGTCTGCGACTTCTTCACGCTCCGCCGACGGTGAAAAGGACGCTTCGAGCGTTTCTCGTTTGACCCTTCACCAATTCTTTGCTCCTGGCGGAGTACTGGCGCGCACGCATCCGGCCTATGAATTTCGCCGTGGACAATTGCAGATGGCGCAGGCGGTCGAGCAGGCTTTGGAGGAAAAGCGGCACTTGATCGTGGAAGCGGGCACGGGCACGGGGAAGACGCTTGCCTATCTTTTGCCGGTCATTCGTTCGGGTAAGCGAGTGATCATTTCGACTGGCACGAAGAATCTGCAGGAGCAACTTTTTTATAAAGACATACCATTTCTGGAGCAAGCGCTGTTTGGAGAGTCGTCTGCCGGTTCGCGGCTTTCCGTCTGTTACATGAAAGGCCGCAACAATTATCTGTGCCGCAAGAAGCTCTATGACCTCACCGACCAGCCGGTGCTCAGCGGACTGGAGGAGATCGAGCAATACCGCGCGATTTCCGCGTGGGAGAAAACGACCGCGACTGGCGACCGCGCGGAACTTGCCGAACTGCCCGAGGCCAGCGCTCTGTGGCACAAACTGGACGCACGCGCCGATGCTTGCATCGGACAAAAATGCAGTGAGTGGGAGCGCTGCTTCGTTACTGAAATGCGGCGGCGCGGTATGGAGAGCGACATCATTATCGTCAACCATCACTTGTTCTTCGCCGATCTCGCCATCAAGTTGCAGGCGGAAGGCGCGCCTGATGCGGGGATTCTGCCGGAAGCTGCGGCAGTTATTTTCGATGAAGCGCACGAATTGGAAGATGTGGCAGGAAACTATTTTGGAATTTCTGTGAGTAACCTGCGCGTGGAGGATCTGGCGCGGGATGTGGAAACATCGCTGCAGCACAACCGGATGCTTTCCGCGTCACTTTCCGGAGCGCTGGGCAGCCTGCGGGAGAAGTCCCAATTTTTCTTTTCGTTGCTGCCGCCGGGCGAAGGACGCTTCGCCTTCGAGACTCGGCGCGAGTTTCTGGAGGAAAACGGTGATGAATTTCTGGCGCTCAATCAGTCGCTGACTCGGCTGGCGGGGGAGTTGGAAGCATTGCCGCAAAAGCCGGAAGAAGTTTTCAACTTCGTGCGGCGGGCGCAGGAGCTGCAAGTGCAACTCGGTTTCGCTCTGGAATCCGACGATCGCAATACCGTATTTTGGATCGAGCGCCGCGGCGGGCGGGGACGAACAAACTCACCCTCGCGACAAAAAGAAACAAAAGAAGCTTTCCAGGGCCGGCAAAATGTTTTTCTTCAGGCTACGCCGATCGATGTTGGACCGATCCTCCGCGAATGCCTGTGGTCAAAATTAGATTGCGCCGTTCTCACGTCGGCAACCCTCGCAGTTGGCGGGGGGTTCGAATACATCCGCCAGCGGTTGGGGTTCGAACATGCGCGTGAGTCGGTGCTACCTTCGCACTTCGACTATGAGGCTCAAGCGTTGTTTTACGTGCCTCCCGATCTCCCCGATACGCGCACTCCGCAATTTACGACGAAGGCCGCGGAACGCATTCGCAAGCTGCTCGAAATTACGCGTGGACGCGCGTTCGTGCTGTTCACCAGTTATGCGCAGATGAATGACATCTATCAGCGTCTTTTGGGCGAACTCGAGTTTCCCATGCTGCGCCAGGGGGACGCGCCGAAGAGCGCGCTGCTCGAGGAGTTCCGGCTTACCCCGAATGCTGTGCTATTTGCCACTTCTTCGTTCTGGCAGGGCGTGGACGTGCAGGGAGAACAGTTGAGTTGCGTGATCATCGACCGCTTGCCGTTCGCGGTGCCCAGCGATCCCGTTGTCGCCGCACGCGTGAAGGCAATTGATGCCGATGGCGGAAACGCTTTTTTCCAATATCAAGTGCCATCTGCGGTGATTACGCTGAAACAAGGCTTCGGACGGTTGATCCGTTCGCTGCATGATCGGGGTTTGCTGGTGCTGCTCGATAATCGCATTCTGAAAAAGCAGTATGGACGCGTGTTTATCGAGAGCCTGCCGAATTACAAGAAGACGACGGACATGCGCGTCGTAGAAGAGTTTTTCGGGGGAGTATCCTGAATTTGACCTTTCAGCGCAACAGCCGCATACCTTTTACCGTTGCCGCTTTTTGATCAAACGTGACCGTGTATTGGCATTCGGCAGCGTGGGCGCAGCGTTCGATTAAGCAGTCCGCGAAGTCAGCACCGCCCGCGCTAAAGGCTCGCAATGCCTGCGATACAATTTCCGCCCGCTCGATTACGAGTTCCTTGCTGCGCAGCAGCGTATCCAGGACCGGTTCAATTTCTCTTTTCCGAAAGCGGTAGGAGATTGCCAGTACCCAAACCAGTTCCGCGATAACAATCAGTGAAAGGAATCCGGGTGAATCGGAAGACAGGGAGTTCATGACTCTCATCGCGGCGGCAGTTTGGGCGGGATCGTCATGGGTAAGGTAGCGGACCAAGATGTTTGTGTCGAGGCCGATCATTGCGAAGGTCAATCGTTACGAGGTGAATCGTTACATCGCCAGCTATCGGGAACGGGACGCGCCTTTTGCGATGGCAGCATTCATCTCTGCAATCGATACCGGCTTTCGTTCCTTGCGATAAAGCAGGCCGTTCAACTCTCGCACCGATCGAGTCGCAGCGATAATTGCAAACTGCCCCTTTTCCATTTCCACGAACTCGACGCGATCTCCAGCATCGACCCCCAGCGCTGTTCGAACCCGAACCGGAATCGTGATTTGCCCTTTCGAGGTTAAAGTGGCCGCAGCCATATGATCCTTTCCGAATCGGAGATTCCTTACATTATAGTAAGGAATCCAGGTAAAGGCAATATTTGCTGCCGCTTTCAGACGTACTCGCGTTCAGCCCGCCGAATCTCTCGATAGCGTTCGAATACCTTCCGCTGGCTCTCTAAACCCAGCGCTGAGCGAATCGAGCTTCCACGGAAAGTGTGGCCTAGCATCTTCCATCCCGTCGTCAGAACGAAACCCGGGTCGTGCTTCAGCGCCGCGGGAACGTGGTGAACCTTCATCCATCGCTCTGCCTTCCAGCGCATGAATTCGATCTCCTCCGCCGGCAAGTGCTCGGTGCGGACCACAGCGGTGGTGCCGTCGTATTCTTCGAGGCGCTCATTCATGATCAACCCTTGATCGCGGAACTCTTTCGTCATCGGCGTGCGCGGATAGGGCGTGGGATGCTGAATGTAGGGCCAGTCCACGTAACGACGCGCGAATTCAAGATTAGCTTCGATGGACTCGCGCGTGTCACCCGGACTGCCAACGATCAATCCGCCGACCACAAACATATGGTTGCGGTGCAGGTAGTCGATGGCTTTGAGCGTCGCGTTGCCGGTGTTGTGGCCGTTGCTGCGCTCGGTATTCTTGGCCGAGGCTTTCAAAAATGCCAAATCCCCTTCCAGAATGTTCTCAATGCCCAGAAAAACATAACGGAATCCGGCTCGCCGCATGAGCGGAGCGAGAGTCTCGCCGTGATTTGCAATGGCTGACGTCATAGCCTGCACAAAGTAGTCGATCTTGTTCAGGCCTGCAGCAATGATCGCCTCGCAAAGAGCTTCGAAGCGTTTCACGTTCAGAGTGATATTGTCGTCGACCAGAAAAATAGTGCGCGCGCCGTGATCGCGGGCGTCACGGATGTCATCGAGAACGCGATCGAACGAGTAGGTGTGGAAGTTGCGGCCGCGCATCTCGATGATGGAACAGAAACTGCAATCGTAGGTGCAGCCGCGCGAAGTCTCGATTACATCTACCTGGCGGCCGAGCAAGGTATAACCATTCAGCACGCGCGCATCGCGGTTCGGCAGGCGAATTTCCTTGTCTTCGAGCCGGTGCGGCGGCCGAGCGGGATTGTGCACCCAGCCCTCGCCATTCTTATAGGAAAGTCCTCCGATATGCTCGACGCCGGAGCCCGATTCAATTGCACGCAGCAATTCCCGGAAAGTAACTTCGCCCTCACTCCGCACCAGATAGTCGACGCCCATATTCTCGTAAGCTTCGGGCGCGAGACTGGGATCGTATCCGCCTACGACAACTTTTACCCCCGGCCGAAGAGAGCGGATCAGATCGATAATCCGACCGGCAGTCCTACGCTGAAATGTCATGATCGAGAGCCCGACCACTCCAGGTTCGATCTCGCGGACTAACCTGGTTACTGTTTCGCGGACCTGGCGGTGAACCAGAATCAAATCGGCAACGGCCACGCGGTGATGCGGATCAACGTTTCCCGCCAGTGAAGTGAGCGCACCGTTGGGCATTCGAATCGCCACTGGAGGCATGTGCTCGAAGGAATCGGGCATCGACAGCAAGAGGACGTTCATGAGGACCTGTCCTTACTGCGTCGCCCTGTCCCGCAGGCGCGGGTGAACCCCAGAAGGCAACGCGGGATTTTGGCATTGTACCGCAGCTACGTCTGGATGCGGGGACTCACTCTGGATCCACATCCAGAAAAATTTCCTATTTGCGCTCTTCCGCTGTTCCCGGACTCGGCAATACACCCACCACAATTCCTGATGCCTCTCCCTGGACGTGATAGACCCGCTGCGTAGCCTTAACGAAGTCAGAAGGCTTGGCGTCGGGAATGTTAACGAAACGTCTGCGGATTGCGATCAGTCAATGGGAACCACGAACTCTGGACCTGCACCATAATGCGGTGACCGCGGCGAAAAGTGTGGTTTACATCCTGCATGTGGAAGCCAATCTCTTCGACTTTTCCCGGTGTGAAAGCCTCAGGTTTCTCGAAGCTGTGGCGAAATTTCCCGCGAAAAGGCTCGCCGCGTACCAATTGCTGATAGCCGCCCATGGTGAAAGATGGGGGAGGGACATCCGTGCGCCGCTGCGGTTTGTCCTCAGGCTTGGTCTCGTCAAACTTACTATCCGGATAGTCAGTGGGATAGACGTCGATCAGTTTCACGTCCCAATCGGAATCCGTTCCGCTCGTCGAGACGAAAAGTTTCGGGTTAATGGGACCGGCGATGGTTACATCTTCCTGCAGTACCGGCGTCTGGTAGGTCAGCACATCCGTTCGGGTGGTGGCAAAGCGTTGGTCGGAGAGCATGTATTCCTGCGGGACCTCGATCGCCGCATAGTCCACAAAGGGGACGGGTTTGGCGGGGTCACTCACATACTCATCGAAGGCGGGAGAATCTGCGCTCGGAGGATCGAATGACAATTCGCCTCCAGTATGGAAATACAGCGTCTTGGACTCCGCCTCTTTCGGAGGCCACGCGGAATATTTCCTCCATACGTTGGTCCCGGTTTCAAATACGTACGCTTTCGGAAGCTTCGCGTCGCCGCTGCCTTTCAAATACTGCTCAAAAAACGGAAACAAAATATTCTTGCGATAATACTCGCCCGTATCGGAGGCGAACTCAACGCGTCCCAGATGATTTCCGTCGTAACGGTACCAGCCACCATGGACCCACGGCCCGACTACAAGCGCGTTGAAGATTCCTGAATTGTTCTGGTCGATCGCGTGGAAAGTGCTGAACGGACCTTGCAGATCTTCGGCATCGAACCACCCTCCAACGGTGAGTACGGCGCAGTGAATGTTTTTCATGTGTGGCGCCAGGTTCCGAACCTTCCAGTAATCGTCGTAAGTGTCGTGGCGCATCTGGTCGTCGTAAAGAAAACTCTTTCCGTCCAGGTATTTCGAAAGATTGCTGATCGGACCGACACTCAAATAAAAGTCATAGGCGTCTTTTGTGCCGAAATCGAAGGGTGCCGGCGTCTTCGGCGGAAGCTGCGGATTTTCCTGCGGCTTGAAAAAAGCATAGAACCCGAAGTTGGCGTCCAGCATGAAAGCGCCGCCGTGGTAAGCATCGTCGCCCATAAACAGGTCGGTCATGGGAGCTTGTGGCGATGCCGCCTTCAGAGCGGGATGCGAGTCGATGATGCTGGCGGAGGTAAAAAATCCGGGATAGGAAATCCCCCAGATGCCGGCGTTGCCGTTATTGTTGGGTACATTCTTGAGCAGCCAGTCGATGGTGTCGTGGAGATCGCTGGAATCGTCCACGTCCTGTTTGGATTTCTTATTGTCGATGTGCGGACGCATCTCCACGAAAGTGCCTTCCGACATGTAGCGTCCGCGCACGTCCTGGAAAACGAAGATGTATCCCGCTTTGTCGAAGTCAGGGGACGGGCCAAGTTGCTTGCGGTACAGGTCGACGCCGTAGGGGGCCACGCTGTACGGGGTTCGATTAATCAGAAATGGATAAGAACGCGAACTATCTTTGGGCACATAAATGGACGTAAACAGGTGAACCCCATCCCGCATGGGGATTTTGTATTCGTACTTTGTATAGTGTTGCTTGACCTCGAACTCGGGGACTTCCGGTTTGGTCTGCGCCGTCAAACTGGCAAGCAGAACCAAGAAAACCCCGCAGGCAAGAACGGAATTGCGACGCAGCATGATCGCTCCTGAACCGATGAAAGCCGAATAGCAAACTACAGGCGTGCCCAGCCCGGCGTCAAGCGTAACGGCGGCAGTGAGCGGTACAATAGGTGTTCGGATTGCAGGCTGATTGCTGAGGAAAGAATGTTCGAAGTTACCGTTGACGACACTTTTGCCGCAGGTCATTATCTGCGCAATTACAAGGGCAAGTGCGAAAATCCGCACGGACATAATTACAAAATCCGGGTCACGCTGGCCGGCGCCGAACTTGACAGGGCCGGTCTTTTGCTCGATTTCAAGGACCTGCGCGAAGTAATGAGGCACGTGATCGAGCGCCTTGATCACCAGATGATCAACGACATCGAGCCCTTTACCGTGATCAATCCGTCGGCGGAAAATCTGGCCAAATATTTTTATGACGAATCGAATACGCGATTGAAAAGCGTGACCAATGGCCGCGTGCGGGTGAAAGACGTCACTGTGTTCGAAACCGACACCACCACCGCGAAGTATTCGGAGTCGTAGCGCGCTCACGTTCCGCGCGTGACTAAGCCGGCGAGAGGCTGGCGCTTCCTGGAAATGCAGATAACTGAAATCTACAAATCGCTGCAAGGGGAGTCGACCCATGCTGGTCTGCCCTGTGTGTTCGTGCGGCTTACGGGATGCAATCTGCGCTGCTCCTGGTGCGACAGTGAATACACGTTTCACGGCGGTCGGAAGTTGACCGCCGAACAAGTGATGGACGAAGTGAAGCGCCTTAGTCCAAGAGGTGGATTAGTGGAGATCACCGGCGGCGAGCCCATGCTGCAGGAAAAGGAACTGGTCCCGCTGATGCATAACTTGCTTCAGTCCGGATACCAGGTATTGCTTGAGACCAGCGGAGAGCGGCCGTTGACACGGGTTCCTGCGGAAGTCATCAAGATCGTGGACGTGAAGTGTCCTCACTCGGGAGCGGCCGATACGTTTTTTCTCGACAACCTAGCCGCACTGAATGCGATCGACGAAGTAAAGTTTGTCGTGACCGACCGGGTTGATTACGAATTTGCCCGCGACTTTGTCTGGCAACACAGTTTGGCCGAACGGGTGAATGCAGTGTTATTCTCGCCGGCATTTCGCAAAGATGCCACCGGAGCGCGGGACAGTTCACATTGCTTGCTCGATCCGCAGGAGTTGGCCGAGTGGATGCTCGCCGATGATGTTCCAGCTCGTCTGGGGCTTCAGCTGCACAAGTTCATCTGGGATCCGGCGGTAAAGGGAGTGTGAAGAAATTGCTGATTCGTTGATTGCTGATTGCTGATTAAAACCCGAAGGCTCCCGCTTTTGAATCAGCAATCAGAAATCAACAATCGGTAATATTTATCAACAAGTCATGTCGCACCCAACAAAGCCTCGGGCAATCGTTCTCTTAAGTGGCGGCATGGATTCCTGCGTCTGCGCCGCGCTAGCGGCGCGCGATCACCAACCCGCTGCTTTGCACGTGAGTTATGGGCAGCGCACGGAACATCGCGAGCGGCAATCTTTCCTGGCAATTTGCGATCGATTGAATATTCGCGAAAGACTCCTGGTGCGAAACGAGGCTCTGCGCGCCATCGGCGGCTCGGCGTTGACCGACGAAAAAATTGCTGTGCCAACCACGCCCGTTGGAGATCGTGAGATTCCGGTCACTTATGTGCCCTTTCGAAACGCCCATTTTCTATCTGTCGCGGTCAGTTGGGCCGAGGTGTTGGGGGCGGAGAAGATTTATATCGGCGCCGTCGAGCCTGACAGTTCGGGCTATCCCGATTGCCGGCCTGCATACTATGAAGCTTTCAACCGTGTGATTCGGGCGGGAACAAAGGATGGGAATATTGAAATCATTACTCCGCTGATTGCCAAGCGCAAAGCGGAAATTGTTCAGCTCGGCCTTGAACTGAATGCTCCCTTGGATTTAACTTGGTCATGCTACAGCCGGGAGGATGAAGCTTGCGGCCGGTGCGACAGTTGTATTCTGCGCTTGCGGGCGTTTGCGGCGGCAGGAGTCGATGATCCGATTCCTTACGCGGAAAATGCAATTGTTGAGTTGTAATTGTCATTAGTTGTTTGAAAATCAGGTTATTTGAAAAATCAGCGTGATGAAAATTGGATTGATTGAAAATCAAGCGCCGCTCGTCTCTATTTTCAATCAACAATCAGAAATGGATATTTATTAATCCTGTAGGCCGGGAGGCCACGATGAAGAGGCACTTCGCAGTATTCACCCTTGTTTTGTTGATGCTGGGAGTTGGTGCGACCCCGATGTTCGCGCAGGGCGGGTCGGGAACAGTCAAAGGCGTTTGCAAGGACATTGACGGAAATCCGATCGTCGGCGGAATCGTGGTTTTCGCCAATCAGGACAATGGTCAGAAGTACACGCTTAAGACCAACAAAAAGGGCGAGTATTTCTCGCTCGGTGTTGGACCCGGCAGCTACAACGTCACCCTTTATAAGGATGCTGAGGACCTGAAAGCTAACAAGGAAATGTTTCACCAAAACAAGTTTCAGGTCACGCTCGACGAAAATACACTCGACTTCGATCTGAAAAAATTGGCGGGCGAACAGGCCAAGGGCCAGGGCCTGACTCCGGAACAGTTGAAGGCTCAACAAGAGCAGCAAGAGAAGCAAAAGAAGGAAGTGAACACGGTCAAGGCGTTGAATGAAAAACTTGCCGCCGCCAAAGTAGCTTCCGATTCCGGTGATTATGAGACGGCGATTGCTGATCTGAATTCGGCAAACGAAATTGATGCCACTCGCGATCTTATCTGGTTCAAGTTGGGTGACGCCTACCGCTTGTCAGCCAATAAACAGACCGACCCCACGGAAAAGAAAAAGCGTCTCGATTCGGCGGTGGAATCCTATCAGAAAGCCGTGCAACTGAAACAGGCGGCTACCAATGACAAAGATCCCAATGCCACCAAAACCCTGGCAGCCTACTACAACAATCTGGCCGAGGCCTATGCGAAAGATGGCAAGATCGACGACGCGGCAAAAACTTACCAGCAAGCCGCCCAGGCCGATCCCGCCGGTGCCGCGCAGTATTACTACAATATGGGAGCGGTTCTCACGAACGCCGGCAAAGGCGACGAGGCTATCGCGGCTTTCGATAAATGCATAGCAGCCGATCCTAACAAGGCGGATGCCTACTACCAGAAGGGCGTGAACCTTATTGGGAAAGCAACTTTGCAGGGCAACAAGACGATCGCCCCGCCGGGCACGGCGGAGGCATTCAATAAGTATCTTGAACTGGCGCCCACAGGCCCCTATGCGGATGTAGCCAAGCAGATGCTCGCCACTATCGGCGCCTCAGTGGAAACCAACTACGGCAAGAAGAAGGCGGCGAAGAAATAGGTTCCTCCGCAAACAGTAAGGGCGGCGCAACTGCTGCCCTTTTTTTGCGCTCCGACATTACCAAGGACTATGTACTTACTGTCCTAACGCTTCCTTTCACGGGCAAGGTAGAGTAGATACATCGAGTCGAGTGCGGTTCTCCGTTCTGTGGTGCAGGCAATTCCCTAAAGCTCATTTTTGAGGATGGAATGGCAGCGCCTGGCACTTCAGCAATCTCTGTTTCTCTGGAAGGCTATTCCGGTAGCGGCAAGGTGGCTACTCCGGAGTTGCTTGCCGCCATGTTGCGTGCCGCGGAAAAAATCAGCGACTTGATTTTTTCCCCAGGCCGTCCGCCTCAAGTCCAGGTCTACGGCCAGCTCATTCCGGTGCAAGTGCCGGGACTTTCAAATCTCACCCCAGATGACACTCGCCACATCGCCGCCGATCTGATCGGCGACAATAAGCAAGCGGTGGCAACCTTGCGGGAACACGGATCCTGCGACGTATCCTACGGATTGCCTGGCGTGGCGCGCTTTCGCGTGAACATCTTCATCCAGCGCGGAAGTTGCGCGGTTGTGATGCGGGTTATTTCAACGCTTATCCCGGACCTGGCCTCGCTGGGATTGCCGGCTCACCTGGCTGACGTGGCCAAACTGCGCGACGGGGTTGTACTTGTAGCGGGACCAGCCGGCTCCGGCAAATCATCCACGCTTGCCGTACTTTTGGATTGCATCAATCGCGAAAAGTATTACCACATCATCACCATTGAAGATCCCATTGAATTCCTGCACAACCACAAATGCTCCACGATTCATCAGCGCGAACTTCACAGCGATACTCCGAGCTTCGCGCATGCCTTGCGTTCCGCACTGCGCCAGGCGCCGAAAGTAATTCTGGTGGGAGAAATGCGCGACCGCGAGACCATTGAGATTGTTCTCGAAGCTGCCGAAACCGGCCACCTCGTTCTTTCCAGCCTCAACACCGTGGATGCGACCAAGACTGTGGAGCGCATCGTCAGCTCGTTCTCGCCGGATGAACAATTGAAGGCGCGGGAACGCTTGGCCAAAACTTTCCGCTACATCATCTGCCAGCGTCTACTGCCGAAAACCGATCGTAGCGGACGAGTCCCGGTTGCTGAAATCCTGAAAGCAAATCCGCGCACCCGGGAGTGCGTTGAAAAAGGCGAGCGCGACGGCAAAACGTTGCTTGATGCCATGAAGTCAGGCGCCACCGAAGGCATGCAGCACTTCGATGGCGAAATTGCGCAATTGGTCCGCGACCGCATTATCGATCTCGAAACCGGTCTTTCCTTCGCGAGCAACGCCACGGTGCTGGGCCAAGAACTGGTCCGTTGAGAGAGCGATTCGAAATTTTGGCCGCTCTCGGATTTCTTCCCTAAGGCTTACTCCAAAGTTGAGCTCTAGAGTGCCCGGCGTTCTATTATCATTTCTGCATGGCCGCAGTACCCACGCATACTATCGTCCTAAGTTTTGAAGAGGCACGCCGCGTGGTCGAAGACCATGCGTCGCACTTGTCTCCCGTCGGTAACGAGACGGTTGACCTTCTCCATGCGGCGGGAAGAATTCTCGCCGAGCCCATCCGTGCCGACCGCGATATTCCGCCTTTTCCACGATCCACGCGCGATGGTTACGCTGTAAGCTCCGCAGATATTGCGCAGCTTCCGGCCGAGCTGACGGTTATTGGCGAGATCAAAGCGGGCCCGCAGTCCGCAGATGCATCGCTCGCGCTGAATCACGGCGAGGCATTTTCCATCATGACGGGCGCTCCTGTGCCGCAGGGCGCCGACGCCGTTGTGATGGTCGAGTACACATCGCTGCAGAACAAACGGGTCACAATTACAAAGGGAATTGTTGCGGGGGAAAATATCGTCGCCCGAGGCGCCGAGGCCGGATCGGGCAGCCTCGTACTGAATTCCGGGACGCGGCTCAACGAAGCCGCCATTGCACTCGCCGCCTCCGTTGGAAAATCCCGACTGCAAGTGTTTGGTCGACCGCGTGTTGCCGTGCTTACCACGGGCGACGAAATCGTCGACGTCGATGGTGGAAAGATCGGCCCGACTCAGATTCGGAACTCCAACAGCTATTCGTTAGCCGCGCAGATTCAGGAAGCGGGGGGTGAACCCGTTCTGCTGCCGATCGCTCCCGACGAACCACAGCGGCTGCGCGAA
Organism: uncultured Acidobacteriaceae bacterium; assembly: GCA_963817305.1. Lineage (GTDB taxonomy): Bacteria > Acidobacteriota > Terriglobia > Terriglobales > Acidobacteriaceae > Sulfotelmatobacter. Next base: position 1,681,237 of record CAWFOD010000004.1, read on the forward strand.
TTAATCGAGCAGGGCCTGCAAGCGGACTTGCTTTTGATGACCGGCGGCGTCTCCATGGGCCGTTACGATCTGGTCGAGCAGGTGCTGGCCCAGATGCAAGCCGAGTTCTTCTTCACCGGAGCAAAAATTCAACCTGGTCGTCCTGTCGTATTCGGTCGGGTCCCATGTGGCGCGGGCTACTGCCCCGAGGAGGTTTCAGTTCCGCCTTTGCACAAATACTTCTTCGGCCTCCCCGGCAATCCGGTATCAACCATGGTCACTTTCGAACTGTTTGCGCGCCCGGTGCTGCAGGCGCTGGCTGGGATGTCGCCGCGCCCGCTTCTGTTTCTGCATACCCGTTTGAAAACTGAAATCCGTGTCAAGTCCGGCTTGACGCGATTCCTTCCGGCGATTCTTTCCGGCCAGTATGAAAATTCGCAGGCAGAATTAGTTCCGTGGCAAGGATCAGGCGACATTGCAGCCCGGACTCGCTCGAATTGCCTCCTCGTGATTCCGCCGGATCGCGAGCATATCCTCGCCGGCGAATGGGTGGCAGTGCTGCCCCGGTAGAATCGTAACTTGCGCTGTCCTGCTAAGGCCTGGCCAACGCCACCCGCCTCCCATGTAAGATAGAAGTTTCGCATGGCGAAGAAGCTCTCCCACTACGACGACTCGGGGCGCGCGCGTATGGTCGATGTCTCCGCAAAAAGCGCGAGCAGGCGCGAGGCCGAAGCAAGTGCGTTCGTGCTTATCAAGCCGGAAGTGTTGAAAGCTCTGCCGCGAAATCCCAAAGGCAATCCTCTCGAAGTCGCCCGCATCGCCGGAATCATGGCCGCGAAACGCACTTCCGAATTAATTCCCATGTGCCACCCTCTTCCTCTGGCGCTCGTTGATGTGGAAATGAGGCTGTGCGAGAATGGCGTCGCGATCAGCTCCAAGGCGGTTACGACAGCCGAAACCGGAGTGGAAATGGAAGCGTTGGTCGCGGCCAGCGTCGCAGCACTGACGGTCTACGACATGACAAAGGGCCTCGACAAAGGGATCGAGATTCGGGAGATTGTGCTGCAGCGCAAGAGTGGCGGCAAGAGCGGAGAATATAAACGGGTGAAGCCGGACCTCATCAAGCAGGGTCTCATCAAAACAGACCGGGTCAACTCAAATGGCGAATGACGTCAAGCTGCTTCTCGTCGATGACAACCCGATGGTATTGGGGATGCTGGAGCATGCGCTCGCATCGTTTGCACGGGTTGTCTCGGCGGGCGATTCGGCGGACGCGTTGCTGAAGGCGGTGGACGATCCACCGGATCTGGTCGTGTGCGACTATCGCATGCCCGGGATGGATGGAAAGCAGTTGGTGGAGAAGTTGAAGAGCCGTCCTGCGACGGCGAATTTTTCCGCTGTGTTGATGGCGAGCCGCGCGGACATTGATGAGCGTCTATCTCCTCAGGATGCCGCCGATGATTATCTGGCGAAACCATTTTTTCTGAAAGAAGCTACGCGCCGCATCAAGCGCACGGTGGACCGCATCGCGCTGGAAAAAATGGCGAAGACAGCGCCCTCGGACGGGGTGGTGCGCGGAAATCTTTCGCAGATGAATGTGATCGACCTGATGCAGTCGCTGGAGATGGGGCGTAAGAGTTGCCAGCTCAAACTGAACAATGAAGGCGATAAGTGCGAGGTCTTTTTTGTTGAGGGGCAGGTGAAGCACGCGACTTACGGATCTTTGCTGGGAGATCAGGCGGTTTTCAAGGTTCTGCGCTGGACCGGCGGTAACTTCGAACTCAACTTCGAAGGCAAAACCGATCAGGAAACCACGCAGCTCAACACGCAAGGCCTGCTGATGGAGGGTTTGCGCTTGCTGGATGAATCGCAGCGCGATGGCGGTGACGATGCGGCCAGCGAGAGTGGCGACAATAGCTCCAGCGCCGCCAGTGGGGAGACGACTGCTAATGTGAACGCGGGTGCAAGCAGCTCCGCCGGCGGGAGCAGCCGGCATACTGAAGAGGAGGATGATGTTCTCCTCGACAATTGAGTCGAATCAACCGGCAAATTTTTCCGCAGCCGTGATTACCGTCAGCGATTCGTGCGCGCGCGGCGAGCGCGTGGACGCTTCCGGGCCAGCTGTTGCCGAGTTGTTGGGAAAATCCGGCTTTCATGTCACGGCGAAGCAGATTGTGCAGGACGATTCGATGCAGATTCAGAATGCCCTGGTCCATCTGGCTCTGGAAGTGCGATTGATCGTAACCACGGGCGGGACCGGCATTGCGGAGCGTGATGTTACTCCGGAGGCGACAGAGGCGATTTGTGAGCGTGTGATCGATGGCATCGCCGAGCGCATGCGAAGCGAAGGCCGCAAAAAGACTCCGTTTGCGGCGTTGAGCCGTGGGGTTTGCGGCGTACGAGGCAAGACGCTCATTCTGAATCTTCCGGGCAGTCCCAGCGGCGCGGTCGAATCGCTGGAGGCGGTTCTGGAACTGATTCCCCATGCGCTGAACTTGTTGGACGGTAGGACGGAGCATTCATAGCATTTCTTTCAAGAAACAAAATCGCTTGCGGTTTCCATCCTCGCGCACACTAAATCTCCTTTGAAAACTCTGGGACACATTCTGGCGCGGTATACAGCATGGATTATGCGTTTGCTGGGTCCGCTGGGAGTTTGGGGTGTGTTTGCAGTTGCGTTCGCGGATTCGGCATTGCTGGGGATGCCGGTGGATGCGGTGGTGGCGCTATATGTTTATCGGGATCACCGGCACCTGTTGTTTTATGTGCTACTGGCTTCGCTGGGCTCGACTCTGGGCAGTATTCCTCTTTATTTGGTGGGCTACGAAGGCGGCGAGATCGTTTTGCGCAAGCGGATTTCGGAGGAGCGCTTTTTGCGGATTCACCGCTCGTTTGAGCGGCATGAGTTTTGGGCACTGATGTTTCCGGGAATGCTGCCGCCGCCAATGCCGTTCAAAATATTCGTGCTCGCGGCGGCGGTTTTCGAAATGAAGTTCCGCGATTTTCTGGCGGCGATTTTTGCCGGAAGATTCGTGCGGTTTCTGGCGGAAGGCCTGCTGGTCTTGTATTTTGGCCCACAGATGATGGAGTTACTGGGAAAGATATTTCGCAGACATTTCTATTGGGTCGCGGGAATGGTGGTGGCGGGAGTACTGGTGTGGTTAGTGCTGCGAAGGCGACGCAAGCAGTCAGACCTCAGCGGCTAAAGCGTCTTCTATGGCTAAGTTGCCGCGGCACGCGCGCGCCATCCAAATCAACGATCTTCTACTCGGTTAAGAACGGTTCTTATGTTTTACGCGGCAGCGGTGTGATCGCCGCTCTTGTGGAACCAGCTTGACAGCGCCTGCAGGAATACTGGCGTGCCAAACATTGCGATGGAGAAGAACAGATCGCTTTCCACGGTCCCGCGGAAAAACGGGATACCGGCCGCGTAGGACATCATCAAACCGCTGAAGGTTCGGGGATACATCTGCGACCAGGCCGCCCACACCGCAAAATTGCTGATCAGGAAAAATGAAACCGAACTGGCAAGTGCAGCACCAACCACGCGTACCGGTCCAGAGTTCTCGCGAAGATTTGTGCCGAGCCAGAGTATGGCGGCGTACCAGGCGAAGGTGACGAGAGTGTCCCACGACAGAGCGTAAGAGTAGATAAACTTCGTGAGGATAATGTCAGTTGCGGCGAACAGGACCAGGGGCACCCACATCTGGCGCCGGGAGCCGCGCGCGCCAAAGAACAACAGCGAAGCCGCTACGGGCGTAAAGTGCCAGGCGTGGGGCAGGAAGTTCAGTGGACCTAGAAATGGCAAAAAACGCACTGCAATCGCTAGTAGAACGAATAAATAGGGCAGCATGAGCACCTCGCCGAAGCAAGCATTATTGTGGGCGCGAAGAGGCGAGTACGTCAAGGGATGACAGAGCAAAGCAGCTCATTGAACGCCGCTCACCATCTTGCCGACAGGCGCTTGAAGTTATTTTCCGCAATCATGGCTCCGGATAAGTCTTGCGCTTTGCACCCGAACCATAAACGTCTCCCACCACCCGCAGGTTGCGGTCGAGTTGAACACCTGCGCCAAGCGGCTTGGACGCTTCATCGTGACCGCCTCGCATACGGCTAAGCAGGCTGGGAAGTTGCGCAAAGCGTAAGTCCTGAAAGTTCACAATGTAGCCTTGCTGGCCGGAATCCAGGGTTTCAGTCCGAGTGATCGGATATTTCGCCCAGTCGAGGTAGACGCGCCCGAGGTAGGAGCGTTTGGCTGCCAGGGTAATGGGCGTTTCTTCCGGCTTGTAGAAGATCTGAAGCGCATCGTCTTCCGCATCCCCGGGATCGACCTCGGGAGATAGAGAATTCACCGGCGCGAGTGCAAAGAAATTCTTGGTTTCGATTACCCCATGCCAGTGGAATGGACTGGCGAGAGCGGGATAGGCGGAAGCTCGAATAGGGTCGGCGCCATTGTAGGTGCGAGCTTCGAGAGCATTCACTGCGCGGCGATGTTCGTAGTCGCGGACGATCCACAAAAACACGACGGCGATGAGAGCGAAACTGGCAGCAGTGCGGCCGCGCGGGCCGCGCTGGCGAGCGCCGATTTCTCTATCGATCAGAGAGAAGAGTGCTGGGACGAGCAATCCGAGCAGCAGGCAGGTAAACATGATGGGCTCGAAAATGAAAACGATGTCCCAGGAATACCATCTCTCGGAAAACGGCCAGAACGGGCGCACGCCGTAGTTATTGGTGAAGTCGAGCAGGATGTGGCTGAGGCCGGCGAGGCAGGCATAAACAAAGAGCAATCCCCAGCGCGGTGGGAGATTCGGATCTTTCACTTTGCGGCCCCGGATGCGCCACAAAAGATAGACGAAACCGAGTACCACCACCGCGTCGATTGGGACGCCGAGGAATGAATGTGTAAAGCCGCGATGATGCGCGAAGCCGAATGCGGGGCCGCGGAAGCGGCTGAGGACATCGAGGTCTGGAGCTTCGGCGGCGAGCGTCAGAGTGAGAGTGGCCAATGCCGTCTTGCGATTAAGTCCGGCGCGCCCCAGGCAGGCGCCGGTCAGGAAGTGGGTGACGGGTTCCAAGCGGTAAAAAAGATTCTATGGGGACGCGTGCATGAATGCCAACTGGAGCAGGATTTATTTTGCCGGAGATAAGAGAGTGAGCGCGTCTGGAACGACGGTGATTTCGATAGGAAGTGTGCCGAGAAGTTCGCCGTCAGCCTCGACGTAGATTTTGGTGTGCGGCGAATTTTTCGCCTCGGGCAAGTATTGGCAGATGGTTTTGCTGGCGTGGGCGAGGTCAATGCCGGGCACTTGCCAGTTGCGGCCGAGAAGCGCGCGAGTGACATAGGAAAGATAATCGAGGCGGCTGGAGGTTCGGCAGAGTATGAGGCGAACGTCGTTGCGATCAAGCGAAGCACCAGGAGCCAGTTCCCGCAGCACTCCTCCAAAATGCCGGATGCGGACGCCGAGAAGCTCCGTGACATCGGAGCGTTGCGGATGGTCCGAACCGGTTTCGGTGTACTCCGCGCGAAAACGCGTCATGGGATAAGTGAACCAGAGATGCCATGCTTTCGCGTAGTAGGCGGCCATGCCCAGGCGATGCTTGGTTCCGGAGTGCAGTTTATAAAACAGGTGAGCATCGACTCCAACGCCGGCGGCGACGACAAAGTAGCGGGCGCCGGGCTTCCCCTCGAGATCGTGATATTCAATACGTCCCAGGGCTACTCGCCGAGGTGCAGCGGTGAGGGCGGCTCTCGCGGCACCGGCGATATTCATGGGCAAGCCGAGATCGTGGGCCAGCGCGTTAGCGGTGCCCATGGGAAGAACGGCAAGCGCAACGCCGGTGGTGGCGAGCACCTGGATTATGTTGTGGATGGTGCCATCGCCGCCGCAAGCGAAAATCGTGTCACATCCGTTGAGCACTGCCTGCCGGGTTTCTTCTTCAGCGTGGACGCTGGAGTCCGTGAGGATGAGGTCGGCTTCGACCCCGGCGTCACGCAGAATCTTTAGGACGGTTTGCAACTCCGATTGAGGCCGGTTGCGGCTACCGCCGGAATCTGGGTTATAGAGCAGGGCTGCCTTACGCATGGGCGATTCGAAGACGAAGATGGATTGTACTTTGAAGCGTACTGTTTTTGTGTGAATTGACGTGCGGCATCGTTAACCAGGCTCTTTCCCCACTTATAATCTTTGGCAATGTGCGCTACGGAAAAAGACGCCGAAAAAAGGATCGAGGCTCTTCGCGAGAAGATCCGGCACCACGAATATTTGTACTACGTTCTCGATCAGCCGGAGATCAGCGATTCCGAGTTCGATAAGCTGATGCGCCAGCTGAAAGACGCCGAGGCCGAGCATCCGGAACTGCTCACGGCCGATTCTCCCACGCAACGGGTGGGCGGAAAGCCGCGCGAAGGCTTTGTCAAAGTGCGGCATTCTTCGCCGATGTTATCGCTCGACAACACATACAACGAGGAGGAACTGCGCGACTGGGAGCGGCGCGTGCACGAGCTCAGCGGACGAAAAGATGTGGACTACGTTTGTGAATTGAAGCTCGATGGCATGTCACTGGCGTTGATTTACGAGGACGGAAAACTGATGCGCGGGATCACTCGCGGCGATGGAACTGTGGGTGAAGATGTCACGCTGAACATACGCACGGTGCGATCGGTGCCACTTTCGATTTCGAAAGAGAAACTGAAAAAGGCGGTGATCCCGGCGAATTTTGAAGTGCGCGGAGAATTGCTCATGCCGACCGCGGCCTTCAAGAAAGTGAATGAAGAACGGGAGCGCAAGGGGCTCGCGACATTTGCCAATCCACGCAACTTCACGGCAGGAACGGTGCGGCAGTTGGATGCAAATATTACGGCGGAACGCCGCATGGACTACTTCCCTTACATCTTGCTTGAGAACGGGCGCACTTACTTTGATCGCCATTCGAAAACGCTCGATGCGCTTCGAGGCTGCGGGATTCAAGGTCAATCAGAATCGCAAGTTGGTGCATAACATCGACGAGGCGTGGACATTCATTCGTCAGTGGGAAGAAAAACGCGAGTCGCTGCCCTATGAGATTGACGGCATCGTCCTGAAGGTGGATCGTACCGCGCTGCAGGATGAACTCGGATTCACCGGGAAAGGCTCCGCGCTGGGCGATTGCTTATAAATACGCGGCGCGGGCGGGGATTACAAAGCTGGAGGACATTCGCGTGCAGGTGGGACGCACCGGCAAACTCACGCCGGTCGCGATGCTGGCGCCGGTTCTGATCGGCGGCACGACGGTGAGAAACGCGACGCTGCACAACATGGATGAGATCGAACGTCTGGGCGTGAAGATTGGCGATTGGGTGCAGGTCGAACGCGGCGGAGACGTGATTCCGAAAGTCGCCAAGGTTATCGATGATAGGGAGCATCCGCGTCCGCGCGACCTTAAAGACTTCGAGATGCCGAAGAAATGTCCGGTGTGTGGGACGGATGTTGTGAGGACGGAAGGCGAGGTCGATTACCGCTGCGTCAATGCAAATTGTCCGGCCAAGCTGCGGGAAACGATTCTGCATTTTGCCTCGCGCGGAATCATGAATATCGATGGCATGGGGGACGCGCTGGTGAATCAGCTCACGGAACGCGGGCTGGTAAAGAATGTCGCTGACATTTACAAGCTGACAAAAGCCGATCTGCTCAGCCTGGAGCGAATGGGCGACAAGTCCGCGCAGAACATTCTTGATGAAATTGAAAATTCGAAGAAGTTGCCACTGGAGCGAGTGATCTACGGTCTCGGCATTCGAATGGTTGGCGAGCGCACGGCGCAGTTTTTGGCTGAACATTTTGGATCCATGGAGGCGCTGGAGAACGCTGGGGTGGACGAACTCCAGAATGTGAATGAAGTGGGCCCGCGGATTGCCGAGAGCATCGTGGAGTTTTTTGGTATCGCGGCGAATCGCAAGCTGGTCGAGCGCTTGCGCGAGGCGGGGCTTACGTTAACCGGGCAGAAAAAACAACGCGGCTCCCAACTCGCGGGAAAGACGTTCGTACTGACTGGCACATTGGCTCACTTCACGCGCGATGAAGCGAAGAGGATGATCGAGGATGCAGGCGGGAAAGTTACGGGCTCGGTCAGCAAGAAAACGGATTACGTCGTCGCCGGGGCGGATGCGGGGTCGAAGCTGGATAAGGCTAAAGAACTAGGAGTGCCCGTGATTGATGAAAAAGAAATGGAAAAAATAGTCGCCGCCGGGAGCTAAGTCCTCAAAGCCGCGGTTATCCGCGCCCAAGTCTCCTGCAGCAATTCTGGCAGAACTCTGGTCTCACTCACTACCGACATAAAATTCGCATCCGCCACCCAGCGCGGCAGCACGTGCATATGAATATGTCCGGCGATGCCGGCGCCGGCGGCTTTGCCGATGTTCATGCCGAGATTGATGCCATCCGGAGTGTAGAGCGCGCGCAGAACGGATTCCATGCGCTGCGCGAGCGCCATCATTTCGTTTGCGGCGTCGACTGGGAGTTTGCGGAGTTCGTCGAGGTGGGCGTAGGGAACGATCATCACATGGCCTGGCGTGTAAGGATACGCATTCAAAATCACGAAACAGAGTTTTCCGCGATAAACAATGAGTGTTTTAGCATCATCATTGGCGGCTACGGCGTTGCAAAAGACGCATCCGGTAGCTTTCTCGGCGGTGGAAACGTAGGCGTAGCGCCAAGGGGTCCAGAGGTAATCCATGACATGGCAGGGTAGCAGATGGCAGGCAGACGGGTGTAGCCGCGCTGCCTTGGCGATCTATTGCAGGCCCACCTTCACAACTTTCCACCATCGTTGATGATGTTTGCACTGCGATGGATATTGCGGATCGCAGCGGGCGTGGAATGTATTTTCGGCAATGGCCAGTCCCAATCCCGTGCCCAGAAATATGTCAGAGGACCAATGATCGCGGGCCATGAAGCGCGTAAATGTCACGGTAAAGGCCGCTCCGTAACTCAGCACACGGGCCCACGGCTTGGGATATTCGTCGGCGAGCACGGAGGCCATTGCCCAGGTAAACATGGCGTGGCCGCTGGGAAATGATGTGTTGAGCGCGTGATGCTTGAAAAAATCGCCTTCGCCATTGCCTTCTCCGGGCCGCTGGCGCCCGAGAATCAGCTGCATCGGCGTATAGATCAGGAATGTATTCACCAGGGTTTCGAGCTCCAGTTCCCCGGTCTCGCGTGCGTGTTGATGGTCACTTTTGATTCCATAAAGATAGATCCCACCCAGTGAAGCGGCTAGTCCGGCAATCGCAATATCGGAAGTGTCCTGATACAGCTGGAAGTGACTGTTCGGGACGTTATTCTCGATGTGCCGGTCGGCGGCCAGAAATGCCCCTGTGCCAATCAAGACGATTGCGTCCCATTTAAAGTTGTGCGGCTTGAACGGAGCCAGATAGAGCCGCTCCTGGTCCTGGCCAATGCGTGTGACACTTCTTTTCACCAGACCTTGCTGCGGTTCAGTGGCTGCAGAAGTATCGGGCGCGGCATCCGGGGCGGCCGTATTCGTGTCCAAGGGTTGCAATCGAAAGGCGGCCACGCGGAAGTTGGGCGCCAGAACGGTTTCCGGAGTGGGTGCCGGTTGCAGCAGCTCTGGGTTGAATGGCGTGTCTTGGCTGAAGGCTGAAAGTGATAAGAGAGAGAGGACTCCGACGCAAGCGGGTCGGCGAAGAAGCGATAACGTTCTGTTCACAGGTTGGACTCACAGGGCTTTTTTGAACACATTGCCATCCTTTGATGCAAACCATCAAAAAAGGTGAGTCAAGTTTTGAGAAATCGCACAGATAGCGGTTAAGTCCGAAGAAGAAAAGTATTTACACAAGATTTGCGTTTGACACTGTTTGCGAGCCGTTGCTATAGTCGAGGAGTTCCCTTTGGACGCGGGTTTCTGTAAAACGTCCGGCAGCTGGGATTGTCCAAGCTCACTCGCCAGGGTGAGCCCACCACAACCAAACGACTCACTCCAGCAGTCCGCCAAGCAGGCCCCGCATCTTCCCCGCACCGAGTGCGAGGCTTCAGCAGAGAGGCATGACCTTGTCCGACCACACCACCGCTCACAACCCCGAATCGAATAGCGCCGTCGCAACCGAAACAGAACCGACGACGTCCGAGCCAACCTCAACCGAACAGCACCTGAGTGAACCAAACCCTACCGAGACCAGAGTAGCCGAGCAGCACGCATCCGGAACTGATCAGGCTTCGCCCGCGATTGCGGAAACTGCGCACGCGTCCGCCAGTTCTTCTGAGGATAAGCACGCCGGCGAGGACTTTGCTTCGGCTCTCGAGAGCTTCACCACGGAGACTGAGGAGGCCGTGGGAGAAGACCGCGTTATCAAGGGTACGGTGCTCAAGCTGACCTCGACGCACGTTGTCGTGGACGTTGGCGCCAAGTCGGAAGGTATGTTGCCACTCTCGGAGGTTCTGGATCACGAAGGCAAGCCAAAGGTTAAGCCGGGCGACGAGATTGATGTGATGCGCGAGAAGGGGCATAACGAGGAAGGCTACATCAACCTCTCGCACCAGAAAGCGGCCCGCATTCACGCCTGGGACGAGGTGGAAAAGGCGCACAACGAAAAGAGGCCGATTCAGGCGACGGTGATCGAGCGCACCAAAGGTGGTCTGACGGTCGACATTCTGGGTGCAAGAGCTTTTCTGCCCGGATCGCAAGTCGACCTCCGGCCCATTCGGAATCTCGAAGGGATGAAGGGTCAGACGATTGAAGTTACCGTCATCAAGCTCAACAAGAAGCGCGGCAACATTGTGGTTTCGCGCAAAGAATTGCTGGAAGGCGAGCAGAGCGAAAAGCGCAACAAGACGCTCGAGCATCTGGAAGAAGGTTCCGTGCTCACCGGAGTGGTAAAGAATCTGACCGAGTATGGCGCGTTCGTGGATCTCGGCGGCCTGGATGGTCTGCTTCACATCACCGACATGTCGTGGGGACGTCTCACGCATCCCCGCGACCTGGTGAATGTAGGCGATCAGATTCAGGTCAAGGTGCTGAAGTACGACAAAGAGAAGCAGCGCGTATCGCTGGGCTTCAAGCAGTTGACGCCCGATCCATGGCTTGACGCAGAGCACCGTTATCCCGTGGGCGCGCACGTTTCCGGGCGAGTGATCAGCGTGACCGACTACGGTGCCTTCGTTGAACTGGAGCAGGGAATCGAAGGCTTGGTTCACGTCAGCGAAATGACCTGGTCGAAGCGGATGAAGCATCCCTCGAAGCTGGTAAATGTGGGCGATCAGGTCGAGTGCGTGGTGCTCAACGTGAATCCAACGGAGCGTCGAATCTCGCTGGGTATGCGGCAACTTGCGACCAATCCCTGGGATGCGTTGCACGACAAATATCCCGTAGGCATGACCGTGGAAGGCCGGGTACGAAACCTGACTGACTTCGGAGCGTTTATCGAAATCGAGGATGGAATCGATGGCCTGGTTCACGTCAGCAATTTGAGCTGGACCAAGCGAGTGAAACATCCCTCGGAAGTTCTTAAAAAGGGTGATCGAGTAAAGGCTATCGTGCTGGCGATTGAACCCGACAAGCGCCGTTTATCGCTGGGAGTGAAGCAGCTTCAGCCCGACGTTTGGGAAACATTCTTTGAGACCCATCATGTTGGCGATGTGGTTCATGGCAAAGTCCTGCGGGTGGCGGCTTTTGGCGCATTCGTGGAAATTGCGGAAGGCGTAGAAGGTTTGTGCCACAAGTCCGAAGCGGTCGATGGAAATGGCCAGCCTTTGCATCTTGAGCCCGGAGTCGAGCATGACTTCAAGATCATTAAGATGAGTCCCGAGGATAAAAAAGTCGGACTCAGCATTCGCGCGGTCGGCGAAGAGGCTTCACGCTCCGAGGTGGAGGCGTATAAGCAACCTGTTTCCAGCACCAGTTCTACGATCGGCGAGCTGATCTCCTGGAAGCGCGCCAGCAACGAGAACAACTAACTCGCTGCCTAGACGAGCGGCGGTCATCCTGAGTGGAGCGGCAGCTTCGCGAATTGCGAAGCTGCTGCGGAATCGAAGGATCTCTATCCTAACCTCACTTCTTGAGTCCCCAGTTCCCGCGTCGACTCGTTTGGTCTCCTTCCGCATCCTGTTCTAGAATCATTCGTTTGTCTTTGATCATCTCTTCTACTGAGGACGATTCCTTTGCCAGAAACCATTTATGACGTCGCCATCATCGGCAGCGGGCCGGCCGGGTACACTGCGGCCATCCGTGCCGGGCAATACGGCTTAAAAACTGCCCTTATCGAAAAAGACGGATTCCTTGGTGGAACCTGTCTGCATGTGGGTTGCATTCCGACCAAGGCGCTTTTGTTCAACGCCGAACTCTGGGACCATCTGAAGGAGGCGAAGGAATTCGGCATTGAGGGCGTGGATGCGCGCAAGCTGAACTGGAGTGCAATTCAGGAAAGAAAATCGAAGATTGTTGCCAAGCATGCCAAAGGCCTGGAATTTCTGATGAAGAAAAACAAAGTCGAAACCGTGAAAGGTTACGGCAAGCTCACCGGGCCAGCGCAGAGCGGGATCTTCACGGTCGAAGTAGTGAGCGACGGTAAAACCACGGCGCTGAAAGCAAAGAATGTGCTGCTGGCGACCGGTTCTGAGGCACGCATGCTGCCGGGGCTCGAAGCAGACGACCGTATTCTCACGAATATTGAAATTCTCAGCCTGAAGGAAATGCCGAAGTCCCTGGTCATCGTTGGAGCGGGAGCAGTGGGCGTGGAGTTCGCTTCGATCTATCGCTCTTTTGGCTGCGAAGTTACGATCATCGAAATGCTGCCGCGTCTTGTGCCGGTCGAAGATGAAGAGGTCTCAAAAGAATTGGCTCGCGTCTACCGCAAGCGTGGCATTGTGTTCCACACGAGCGCGAAAGTGGAGAAGATTGAAAAAACCAAGAGCGGCATCGCCGTGACCATCAGCGCCGAAGGCAAGCAACAGAAGATCGAAGCCGAAAAAATACTAATCGCCGTCGGCCGCAAACCGCGTACGGAAAATATTGGCGTGGAAAAAACGAAAATCAAGCCCGAGCGCGGATTCATTCAAACGGATTCCTGGATGCATACAGCCGAGCCCGGCGTTTATGCCGTTGGCGACATTGTCCTCGGTATGCCACAACTGGCCCACGTCGGCGCCATGGAGGCGCTGGTCGCGGTGGCGAAAATTGCGGGCAAGCCATGTAAGCCGATTAATCCTGAACACATACCAGGGGCTACGTATTGCCATCCGGAAATCGGCAGCGTAGGCCTTACCGAGACCAAGGCGCGGGAGGCGGGATACAACATCAAGGTCGGAAAATTTCCTTTTACCGCAAACTCGCGCGCTTCGATTGTGGGTCAACATGAAGGGTTCATTAAGATAATCTCCGATGCAGATTACGGAGAGATTCTCGGCGTCCATATCATCGGTCCGCAGGCTACCGAACTGATCGCCGAAGCCGTTGCTGCCATGGAACTCGAAGCCACTGTCGAGGATTTGATGTGGACCATCCATGCGCACCCGACTCTGGCCGAAGCGATGCTGGATGCCTCGAATAGCGTGTATGGAATGGCGATCAACGCATAAGTACATTGTCGATTGTCGATTTCCAATTGCCGATTAGCAGCGCAATTCTTAGCCAAATCGGCAATTGGAAATCGGAAGTTGAACATTGGAAGTCGGAAAGTCTTGATCTCTCTCGTCCAACTCGGCACCGTTGACTACGCCACTGGCCTGCGCTTGCAGCAGCAGTTGGTTGAACTGCGAAAAGCGGAGAAGATCGGCGACGTGCTGCTGCTGCTGGAACACTCCCCCGTCGTTACTCTCGGGCGCAATGCGAAAGCTGCCAATGTGATTGCATCGCCCGAACTCCTGTCCCAGCGTGGCGTCGAGCTTTACGAATGCGATCGCGGCGGCGACGTTACCTTTCACGGCCCCGGACAGATCGTCGGCTACCCAATCTTCGACCTTCGAGGATTCGCCCGTGGAGCGGCAGACGCGCCGTCCGCCCTGCGAAAAAGTCTTGGCGCTGTCGAATTCGTGCGACGGCTCGAAGAAGTTCTGATCCGCACCTGCGCCGATTTCGCGATTCCGACCAAGCGAGTGCCAGGATTGACGGGCGTGTGGACGGACCCGACTCATGGAGCGGCGGACGCCTTCGTCCGCCGAACGAACGAGAACCGGACGGACGGAAACCAAACGGAGGAAAACCAGACGGACGAAGGCGTCCGTCCCTCCATGTTCACCGCGGAGGCCAAGATCGCAGCCATCGGCGTTCACATCTCCCGCTCCGTCACTTCGCACGGCTTCGCGCTCAACGTGAACACGGACCTGAGCTTCTTCAACCTGATCATTCCCTTGCGGCATCACGTCGAAGCCAGTGACGTCGATGCAGCAAGAACTCGGTCGCGAGCTAGATCTGAATACCGTCGCCGAATCTATCTCGCGCAACTTCGGAGTCGTGTTTTCCAGTCAGATGCTATGGGTCGAAACGCTGGATGCGCTCCTCGGTCGCACGGTCGGCGTCCCCGCGCGACCGCCAAACGAACTCCGTAAGCTTCACCGGCAAGATGACACCGCTTGGGCGTGAGCTCGTCGGCGGAGCCGTTTAATTTGCGATATTGTTTTCAGGTTCCGCCTCCGCACGGATGCGATGGAGGATCACGATGGAGACAGCGCGAAAAATCATCACCTACGTTGCTACAAGCGCTGATGGCTATATCGCTCGTCCAGATGGCGATGTGGAATGGCTCAATCGGCTGCCTCCCACTGTCGATCACGGCATGGGCAAGCTTCTATCCCACAATCGATACCATCTTGTGGGGACGCAAGACTTACGACTGGGCGCTGGCCTATCACAGGAAGGCGGGAACTCAGGACAACATCTTCGACAAGAGTGTTACAAACTACGTGTTCTCGCGAAAGCCCTCCTCGAGAAAAGGTACCGGATGTCGAGTTTGTGTCCGAGCCTGTAAAATCTTTCGCGCAAAAACTGCGCGCAAGGCCCGGCAAACATATCTGGATGATGGGTGGCGGAGAACTGATCGCCTCGTTCCTGGACGCCGGCGAGATCGACGAATTCGACATTCACATCATCCCAGTCTTCATCGGCGAAGGCATCCCCTTGATCGCACCGCGGCACCGCGACGTCCTCCTAGGCTTGCTTTCCGCGCAAGATCATCCCGACGGAGTCGTTCGCCTGCGTTACCAGGTCAAACGGTAAAAGCAGGGCTGGCCCAACTCTCATCACTCGCGATACCATCAAAGACACGTGGATCCTATGGCAATCAAGAAGAAGAGATCGAATGGCGGGTCCAGCCGCAATGGGCATCGCCCTCGAAACGGCGCTTCGGCTGGGAGACCGACAGCGAACCGCGAACTCCGCACTTACTCCATCCCCGATACGCGCTTGGAACATCCCGATCTTTCGGTCAAGCAGCGCGTAGAGAAAGATAAAGACGGCACCGAACACGTCCGCTACGAAGTTACCGGCGACCTCGACGCGCCCGTTCCGCCGATTCGCGACTCGAAATACTTGAACAAGCAGCAGTGCATTGAGATCTACCGCTACATGCTGCTCAACCGCAAAATGGAGATCGGGCTCGAGAATCTTTACAAGCAAGGCAAGGTGGTCGGTGGAGTTTATTTCGGTCTCGGCCAGGAAGCTTGCTCCTGCGCATCCGCGTACGCGCTCGATAAGGACGATTGGTTCGCGCCCATGATTCGCAATCAGGGCGCTCTGCTCGTACGCGGTTTTCGCGCCTCTGACACCATGATGCAATACATGGCAAAAGCCGATTCGCCCACCAAAGGCCGCGACGGCACCTCGCATTTCGGCGACATCGAAAAGCGAAACATGGTTTCTCCAATCTCCATGCTCGGCGATCTCATCCCTGTACTCTCCGGCGTCGCTCTCGGCGCGCGTTTGCAGGGACGCAACATCGCGACGCTGACCTGGATCGGCGATGGCGGCCAATCCACAGGTGTCACTTACGAAGGCATCAACTTCGCCGCCGTGCAGAATCTCGGTCTCGTGCTTGTTGTCGAGAGTAATCTTTGGGCCTACTCCACGCCGTCGGAGATGCAGTATCGCGTGAAAGATCTTGCTGAACGTGCCATCGGATATGGCATCCCCGGAGTTATCGTCGACGGCACCGATGCTTGCCAGGTTTACGACGCAGTCCGCGAAGCCGTCGAGCGCGCCCACCGCGGCGAAGGTCCCACGCTGATCGAAGCGAAAATGATGCGCATGAAAGGTCACGCCATCCACGACGCGGCAGCGTATGTTCCGAAACCAATGTTCGAGTTCTGGAAGAAACGCGATCCAATTGCACGCTTCGAGAATTATCTGGTGAAAGAAAAGAAGTGGCTGACGGCAAAAGAGAATGCCGAACTGATTGCAGAAGTTGAGCGAGTGATCGAAGAAGAGCGCGAGATCGCGGTGAACTCTCCAATGCCCACTCCGGAGTCAGCCGAAGGCGGCGTGTTTTGCGAAGACGGTTGCCATGCAATCAAACCGAAATATGGAATGCCGAAGGTAAAGAAGGGAACCGGTGACTTTCGGCAAACAGAAGCTGCGGCGCATTTCAAATAGAGAATTTCTCGCCGGCAAATTGCCTCTAAGTTAAAAGTTCGAGACAAACCTATGCAACTCACGTACCTCGAAGCCATCCGCCAGGGAATCTGGGAAGAAATGGACCGCGATCCAACTGTCTTCTGCCTCGGCGAAGACATCGGCATTTACGGCGGGGCTTTTAAAGTCACGGATGGCTTCATCGACCGCTTTGGCCCGGAGCGCGTGATCGACACTCCCATCGCTGAATCGGCCATAGTAGGTGCGGCTTTCGGAGCATCGCTCACTGGCATGCGTCCGGTCGCCGAGTTTCAGTTCATGGATTTTATCGGCTGCGCTTTCAACCAGATTTCGAACATGGTGGCGAAGACGCATTATCTTTGGGGCGCTCCGGCTCCGCTGGTTCTGCGCGGCCCCAGCGGCGGATACGTCCATGGCGGCCCGTTCCACTCGCAGAATCCAGAGATGTGGTTCGTGCACAATCCTGGCCTCAAAGTAATTTGCCCGGCCACTCCGTACGACGCCAAAGGCTTGATTAAAGCCGCCATTCGGGACAATAACCCGTGCATTTTTTTCGAGCATAAATATCTTTACCGCCGCATCAAGGGTGAAGTTCCCGCGGATGATTATGTCGTGCCGATCGGCAAAGCGAATCTCATCCGCGAAGGTCGGGATCTCAGCATCATCACGTATGCGGCGATGGTTCACACCGCCCTCGAGGCTGCTGAGGTTCTGAAGAACGAAGGGATTGACTTGGAAATCCTCGACCTGCGTACAGTGTCGCCGCTAGACCGCAACGCCATCGCGCAGACGGTGAAGAAGACAAACAAGGTCATTATCCTGCACGAGCACTCACGCACTGGAGGATTGGCGGGCGAAATTGCAGCCATCATCAACGAGGAGGCCTTCGATGATCTCGATGGGCCCATCGTTCGCATTGCGGGCCTGGATTCCGCTATCCCTTTCTCTCCTCCGCAGGAAGAACATTATCTGCCCCAAGTGAGTGACGTAGTGCGCGAGGTCCGCAGGCTGAAAGCATATTGAATGCTAGCGCCCCACCCGCCTCATCTGCCACAATAGTCGATTCCCGGAGGGGACCATGGGTAAATTCGTTCTCGGTGTCATCATTACTCTTCTCTTGCTCATCCTTGGTGCGCTTGGTTTCGCAATGCTCGGGTTTTTCCCCACGCAAGCCAATGTCGCGCCACCGCGATGGGAACACCACTTGGCGAACACTGCGGTCGATGCTTCGATGGAACGGCACGCTCCTCACGTTACCAACCCGATCCCGCCTAACGATCAGAGTCTCGAAGATGGCATGAAGCTTTACAGCATGAACTGCGCGTTATGCCACGGCGACCTCGATCGCAAGCCTGCTTCGCTCGCGCAATCTTTCTACCCACCCGCTCCGAATCTAGTCTCCGATCCGCCCGATGATCCGGAGTGGCACATTTTCTACACCATTCGTACCGGCGTCCGTTACACCGCCATGCCCGCCTGGGACAAAACTCTGAGCGAGCAGGACATATGGAAGATTACCAGCCTGCTTTCACACATGGATAAGCTACCGCCAGCCGTACAGGATTATTGGAAAACCAACTTTGGCGTAGCCGCACCGGCGGGCGAGAATGAGAAAAAATAAGTGGCAAGCAAGGGCCGGCGCGTTTCTAAAATCGGCAATACTAACTTTCGACTTCTGTTGACAGTCCTCGGGGAACGCGCAATACTTCCGCACTGGCGCGCCGCCTAGTCTGCTCCTGCATGCCAAGACGGACGCGCCTTTTGCCACTTTCCCAGGAGGATTTCGCATGGCCCGCACCGCCCGCTTGGCACGGAATATTCTTCCGCTACTATTGCTGACTGCAGTCTTCGTCCCCTTTGCTTCGGCCTCTGGTCCTTATGTGATCGGTTCGGCGAACACGGTGAGCGCCGATCCCACCGTGCCGCGACCTCCCACGACGCCTTGCGTCGTACAGCTATTTAGCGGCGCATCGTTCTACGATTTCAACGTCGAAAACTTTACCTATGCGCCGCCGTCCGATTGTCCTGGTCCATGGGCCAAGGTCGTGCTCGTGGCGGATATCAACCTGAATGCCGGCATCCAGTACGATCGCACCGCCAATTTCTGGCTCGGTCCGGTAAATATCTATTTCGGTACCACTGCCGAACCTTCGCCGAACGAAGGTCCGTCATGGCATATCGAAAACGATCTTACCGATTACAGTTCGATCTTCTATACCGCGCAAACCGGTCAAGCCAACATCGGAAACACCTTGTGCTGCGGGCTGACATCGACTATCTATGCGTCTGCATCGCTCGAGTTCTATCCGATTCCCAAGGGACAGACAGCTCCTGTTTCCGCCAACGTGGTGCTGCCACTCTCGGCCGGACCTTCAGGCGGGACGGTCGGTCTCGGCTCGACCTCCAGCACGCTCTCCGGCACTTTCACCATGCCCACCAACGTGCAGACCGCCTATCTTGATGTTTATGCGCAGAGTCAATCCAGCGATGAGTTTTGGTATACCTGCGTGCCCAACGACGTTGCATCAGAATTGGAAAGCTGCAGCAATACAGGGTTCCGCGAAACCGAAATCACGATCGACGGGCAACCAGCAGGAGTGGCTCCGGTTTTTCCGTGGATTTACACCGGCGGCATCGATCCCTTCCTCTGGTTCCCAATTCCCGGCGTGCAGACTTTGAACTTTACTCCGTATCGCGTGAACCTGACGCCATTCGCGGGAGTACTGAGCAACGGCCAGCCCCACACGGTCTCGCTCAGCGTGTACAACGCCAACAATTATTTCTCCGCCACGGCGTCGCTTTTGCTCTACGAGGACCCGGGCAGCGCCGAGACCAGCGGTGCGATAACGCAAAACACGCTAACCGGGCCGTCTCCGGTGGTTACCGAAAAGCTGAACGTGCAGCCAACATTTATCAAGGGTACGGTCGATGTAACTTCGAGACGCAGCTTTGTCATCTCAGGCTACGTGAATACTTCACATGGCAAAGTGACAACCAAGGTTTCGCAGACGGTAGGCTTTTATAACGATCAGGATTTCAATATCACTGGAAACCAGTACGTCCAGGACATTGTGCAAAACACCACGATCAACTCGAATACAACGGTATCGCAGGTGGGTTCACCCACCACGGTTTACAACCAGAATTACGCTTTCCCGTTGACGGTTAACATCTCAGAAGCGTTCCTCGCCAACGGCAACATCAACCAAAAGACCAACGCAAAACAGACTTACCAACAAACTGATACCACCACCCAGGGCGGTAGCGTGACGTATTTCAGTTCCCTCGAAAACGCCGGCCAACACCTGGATACACTCGAGTTTGATTCCTCGTTCAATCTGCTCGGCAACAGCGGCCAATCCTCTGCCCAGCAGTACAACTCCTTTGATTCAACTGGAGCCGCTTACGACTGCGCCATCGCAGCCGTTGCTAACGTACTCACAGCCTACAGTCCGGGATGCAAGCAATAGGTAGCGATCGGATAACAGCGGCTGAAATACCGAAGGGAGCGGCCAACGGCTGCTCCCCTTTTTTATTTTGGATTGGATTGAAAACCGAAAAACGATTCTATTCTGGCGGCCGCGTAATTGCACCCTGCGATGCTGACGATACCAACGCTGCGTATTTGGCGAACACTCCAGTCGGATAGCGCGGCTGTGGCGCCTTCCATTCTTTCATTCGTTGTCGAATCACTTCGTCGCTGATCTCAACCTCCAGCAACCTCTGGTTAACGTCGAAGCGGATCATGTCGCCGTCCCTCACGGCGGCGATCGGTCCGCCCAGAGCGGCCTCCGGCGAGACGTGACCGGCCATCAATCCGTGAGTTGCGCCGGAGAATCGGCCATCGGTCAACAGTGCAACGGAGGATCCCAATCCCTCCCCCACAAGTGCTCCGGTGACACTCAACATCTCGCGCATTCCCGGCCCACCTTTGGGCCCCTCATTGCGAATCACAACGACATCGCCCGAGCGAATCTGCTTGCTGGTAACGGCGGACATTGCGTCTTCTTCCGATTCAAACACGCGCGCCGGACCGCGCTGCTCGAGCCGCTCATGCCCGCTGATTTTGGCCACGCAACCCTCGGGCGCGAGGTTCCCCTTCAAAATGACCAGGCCTCCAGTTTTCTTCAGCGGCTTTTCCAGTGGCGCAATCACTTCTTGCCCCGGCGTTTCGATGGCGCTCTCACTCTCGGCCTTCAGCGAGAGTCCAGTCACCGTCATCGCCGCGGGATGAAGATGTTTTCCGTGCAGCAACCGCCGGGCCAGCAGGCGCACTCCGCCGGCGCGGTGCATGTCGGCGGCCACAAAACGTCCGGAGGGTTTCAGATCGGCAAGCAAAGGAGTGCGCTCGCTCACCGTCTGAAAATCGTCAATCTGCAAATCGACGCCAGCTTCGCGCGCAATCGCCAACAAGTGCAGCACCGCATTGGTCGATCCTCCTGTTGCAGCGACGGACGCGATCGCATTTTCAAATGCGTCATGAGTCAAGATATCGTGCGGACGAATTTCCTTCTCCAGCGCATTCAGGATCACCTTACCGCAGGCGAATGCGACGGAATCTTTCTTTGCATCCATTGCGGGCACGCTGTTGAAGCCCATGGGAGAAAGCCCGATCATCTCCATTACCGTGGACATCGTGTTCGCGGTGTACTGGCCACCGCAGGCACCGGCGCCGGGACAAGCCACGTCTTCCAGATCGTGCAGTTCCTTATCAGTGATCTTCCCCGCGGCATTTGCGCCCACGGCTTCGAAGACATCTTGAATCGTGACGTCTTTGCC
Source organism: uncultured Acidobacteriaceae bacterium (assembly GCA_963817305.1). Classification (GTDB taxonomy): domain Bacteria; phylum Acidobacteriota; class Terriglobia; order Terriglobales; family Acidobacteriaceae; genus Sulfotelmatobacter. The sequence goes on from CAWFOD010000004.1 coordinate 1,702,567, forward strand.
GCGATAAGCTGCCGGGAGCGATGGTTCCTCCATAAAACACAAACCCGGGAATATTCAACCGCGCCAGCGCCATGGCCGCGGCGGGAATCGTCTTATCGCATCCCACTACGCACACGACTGCGTCGAACAACTGGCCGCGACAGACCAATTCAATCGAATCGGCGATTACTTCGCGACTGACCAGTGAGGCGCGCATGCCTTCGGTGCCCATGGTCTCGCCATCGGAAATCGCAATGGTATTGAATTCCATGGGAGTACCGCCGGCGGCGCGAATGCCTTCTTTCACTTTGGCCCCGAGCCGCCGCAGGTGAAAGTTGCAGGGCATGGTCTCAATCCAGGTGTTGGCCACGCCGATCAACGGCTTGCTCAGGTCGGCGTCGGTGAATCCGATGGCTTTGAACATGGCGCGCGCCGGAGCCCGGTCGCGCCCGTCGGTAATTCCGCGGCTGCGATGCTTTAGATCCATGACGAAAGGTTACAACAGAGGCGAAGCGACAGGACACTTTGGGAAGAAATAAAAAACGGAAAAACACTTTTAGTAGCTGTATGAACTTCTTTATGCCAACGCTGCGCGCGCCGATTGTTCTCCGGCGTTTGTCGAAGCTGGCGGATGCGGTGCCCACGTGCCATTGTCCTCATGTTCACGCAAAGCTGCACTGGACCGGACCTCGATTACGTCCACGATCCCATACCATTCCCGGCAGAGCTGGCCAATCTGTTTCTGCGTCGCTTCCAGCAGCAGGGTGACGCCATGGTCCTGACCGGAGGCTTCCGCATGCACGGAACCGAGATCGAGTCCTCTGCGCGAAGCCGCGTTCAAAATGCGCATCAGAGCGCCCTGAGCATTGCGATAGCGAATGTGAAAAACTTGCATGGTCATTCCCTCTAACTTAATTTGGCAATTTCTATTCGTCCCGGAAAACCATCTCCGAAAGTGCCGCTCCCGCCGGAACCATGGGATACACGTTCGCCTCAGGATGGCAGTCAAACACCAGCAGCTCGGGCCCCGGCGAGCGCAAGAAATTGTCGATCGAGTCTCCTGTATTTTTCGATACTGGAAACTCGGCCATTGCGGATTCGTTCAGCCGCCAGCCGTGGATCCTATACGCCTTGGCAATCTCGACGAAATCCGGATTGTCGCTCAAATCAGTTTCGGAATAGTTGCGCTCGTAGAAAAGTTGTTGCCACTGCCGCACCATGCCGAGATATTTATTGTCGACGATCACCATTTTTATGGGTAATCCGAGGCGCTGCACCGTGGCGAGTTCCTGGATGTTCATCTGAAAGCCGCCGTCGCCGGAAACGCAAAGCACACAGGTTTCAGGCTTGGCCAGTTGCACGCCGACTGCTGCCGGCAGGGCGAAGCCCATCGCTCCCAGGCCACCGGAAGTGATGAAACCGCGCGGCGAGGAAGAACGATAGCGCTGCGCCGCCCACATCTGGTGTTGGCCCACGTCGGCAATCACTACGTTATCTTCCGGCAGTCGGCTGAAAAGTTCATCGAGAAATCGCATGGTCGGTTGCGCCAGTCCCTGCGGATCAAGCTCGGCCCGTTCTTGTCCACACGCGACGGCGCGCCAGCCGCTCCAATCGGGCAGGGAGACCCGGCGCAGGTCGGCATCAAGTGCCGGAATTGTTTGAGCAAGATCTCCGATGACGGGCAATTCGCAGGCTCGTACGCGGTCCAGCTGTGCCGGATCAATTTCGAAGTGAACGATTTTCGCATTGGGAGCAAAGCGAGTGGGTTCGCCGGTCACGCGATCATCTAAGCGCGCTCCAAATACCAGCAACAGATCGGTCTCGTGCAGCGCCATATTGGCTGCGCGCGTTCCGTGCATCCCAACCATGCCCAGGTAATAGGGCGATTGCGGTGGAACGGCGCCCAGACCGTGCACCGTGGCAAATGTCGGAATATTTAAATCATCAAGCAGGCGACGCAATTCCGGTATGGCTCCGGAAAGCTTGGCTCCTGCACCGACCAGTGCCACCGGCTTTGTCGCGTGTTGCAACAAATTAACGATCGTGTCGCTGTGGGGGCCCGGTGCTTTCGCCGCAGAAGTCCGCGCGTGCGGAGTAAATTTTACTGGCCCAGAAAATTCTTTTTTGGCTTTGAGCAAGTCGGTTGGGATGTCGATGACTACCGGCCCCGGCCGTCCACTACGCGCCCAGTGAAATCCCTCCGCAATGACTTCAGGAATTTCGTCGATGGTCCGGACCAACCTGCTCCATTTAGTCAGCGAAAGCGTGACGCCGAAAACATCGGTCTCCTGAAAGGCATCGGTGCCGAGCATCGCGCTGCGCACTTGTCCGGTGATGCAGACCAGAGGAACGGAATCCATTTTGGCATCGGCAATGCCGGTCACGAGGTTGGTTGCGCCCGGACCGCTGGTCGCTATCGCTACACCGACTCTTCCCGTTACCCGCGCGTAGCCTTCCGCGGAGAACACTGCGCCCTGCTCGTGCCGTGTGAGAACATGGCGAATCCCGCTGCCTTCGAGTGCATCGTACAAGGGCATGATCGCGCCGCCCGGATAGCCGAACACCAGGTCCACTCCCTCAGCGCGCACGCACTGCAGAACGATTTCTGCTCCCTTAAGCATTTATCTGGCTTTCCTTAGCCCTTGTCACCCTGAGCGAAGTCGCCATTCGCGACAGCGGATGGCAATTAAATCGAAGGATCTTTTTCTGCACCGGACCAGGCAGGCAGTGAGATGCCCAAAAACCCCTAAGCATTCACGACCTGCTCAGGTTCGCGCTTAGGCGTCTGCGCGGGCTTCTTTGCTTCTCTTCCCGGCAGCCAGCTCATCATGCCGCGCAACTGCGCGCCGACAATTTCGATGGGATGCCGCTGTTCCTTCTCGCGCAGTTCCGTGAACTGGTAGCCGCCATCTTTGTTCTCTTTGATCCATTCGCGGGCGAAAGTTCCATCCTGAATATCGGCCAGAGTTTTCTTCATCGCGGCCCGCGTGGCATCGCCGACGACTTTCTCCCCACGCGTCAGGTCACCGTACTCGGCGGTATTCGAAATCGAATAGCGCATTCGGCTGAGTCCGCCTTCATAGATCAGATCGACGATCAGCTTCATCTCGTGCAGGCACTCAAAGTACGCAATCTCGGGAGCGTAGCCGGCTTCCACCAGAGTCTCGAAGCCCTTCTTGATCAGCGACGTCAGACCACCGCACAACACGGCCTGCTCGCCGAACAGATCACTCTCAGTTTCTTCTTTGAATGTTGTTTGCAGCACCCCGGCGCGTGTAGAGCCGATGCCGTGCGCGTAGGCCAGCGCAAACTCGTGGGCCCGCTTGCTGGAATCCTGCTGAATCGCGATCAGTGAAGGCACGCCGCGCCCCTCTGCATATACTCGCCGCAACAGATGTCCGGGACTCTTGGGCGCGATCATCACCACATCCACATCGCTCGGCGGAGTGATCGTTTTGAAATGAATGCTGAAGCCGTGGGAGAAGCCCAGAATTTTTCCCGGATGCAGATAAGGCTTGATGTATTGCTCATATACGGCCGCTTGGGTTTCGTCCGGCGTGAGCACGTGAATCCAGTCAGCGCGCTTGGCGGCCTCATCCGGTGCCACGACAACCATGCCATCGGCGCGGGCCTGCTGTGCGCTGGGGCGATTGGGTTCGAGTCCCACGATTACTTTGCAGCCACTGTCACGGAGATTCTGCGCCTGCGCGTGGCCTTGGCTGCCGTAGCCGAGGATGGCAATAGTTTTGCCTTTTAAGGCGTTGGGATTGGCGTCATGTTCGTAGAAAATTGTGGCCACAGGATGCTCCTTCTCGTTTAAAAACTGACCCTGATTTGCTGTGGACCGACCGGTCGGTCGGTATCCTCAAATGCTACCTGCGACCCTGATCAGTGTCAAGCGGGAAATCCAGGGCCACAAACCTCCCCTGGTAACGGCTTCGGCACTCATTGGTAATCCATGGTGGAACTGTTTACCATGTCACCCGATGGCCCGCGAGACTGTAGTCGACTCCCGGCAGGAAATTCTGCGTACCGCCGCCCGCTTATTTCAGCAGCGCGGCTATGACGCCACTTCCATGAATGATGTGGCCGCCGCTCTCAGGCTGAGCAAGGGCGGCCTCTACCACCACTTTCAGAGTAAAGACGAAATTCTTTTTGAGATCATGGACCATGCCATGGAGATCACGCAGGAGCGGGTGCTCAATCCCGTGCGCAGCATCGCCGATCCTGAAGAGCGGCTGCGGGCTTTGATCCGGCTGCACATCGAAGTTGTGCTCAGTCCGCGCGACCGAGAGATTACGGTCATGCTCCACGAGAATCACCCGCTTCCGCCGTCACTGCGCAAGCGCATCAATGCGCGCAAGAAGGACTACGTGCACTTTCTTGAAAGCCTTATGGCCGAGGTGCAGAACAAAGCTCGACAGTCTCGTCCTGCAAAGGCCAAAGTGAGTCCGCGTGCCGCGGCGTTTGCGCTGCTCGGCATGATCAATTGGATTTATCAGTGGTATAAGCCGGAAGGCAATCTGCAGGCGCAGAACCTGATTCCGCAATTTACCGACCTCATTTTCGGAGGGATTCTGGCGTGAAGACATTTTTTGCCAGCCTTCCGGAAATCGAGGAGCAGCGCAACGACAGCGCCAAAGCTTACCGCGAATTCTTACGCGTGCCGGCGATGAGTGCCGGCCTGTACGTCCTGCCGGCGGGAGGAATCGATCGGCAAAAGCCGCATCGCGAAGATGAAATCTACTACGTAGTTCGCGGACGCGCGCGCTTCAAGGCTGGATCCGAAGATCGAGAGGTCTCCACCGGAAGCGTGATCTTCGTCGCCGCCGAAGTTGGGCATCGCTTCTACGACATTGCCGAAGAACTGGCAGTGCTGGTTCTGTTCGCGCCCGCTGAGACGTAATCGGCGACAAGCGGGCGAATTACTTCGCGGGAATCCAGTAAACTTCTTCTTTGATCGCAGTTCTATCGACAAAGCCGCGTCGCTTCAGAATCGCTTTGCTGTTCGCGATCATGTCCGGGTGCCCACACAAATATGCGGTTGTATTTGTGGCGTCGAGTTCCCAGTGATCGGCATACTTGCGCAGCACATCGTCGGCGCGGCCGATCTCGCCCGGCCAGTCGGCATGGTCCCATGGCCGGCTCACCGTAGGAACATACTTGAACCAGGGTAGTTCCGCATCGAAGCGGATCAGTTCCTCCTTGTAACCAAACTCCCACGGACGGCTGGCACCATTGAGCAGGTAGAGCTGGTGGCCGCCATCGAAGCGGCCCTCCCTCCAATCCTTGGCAAGCTGCCGCACGAAGCTTACAAACGGAGCGACGCCCGTCACCGTGCAGACCAGCAAATGGTGTTTGCGTCCGCTTTCCGTATCCAGCGTGCATTTTCCCTTGGCCACTTTTCTCATCAGCAGTTCGTCGCCGGGTTGTAACTTGAAGAGGCGCGGCGTCAACGCGCCTTCGGGCACAAGTTCGAAGAAAAATTCAATTTCATTTTCAAATGGAGCCGAGACGATCGAATAGGGACGCTCTATGCGCTTGCCGTCGTGCTCGACTCCGAGCGTGGCATATTGACCTGGAGCAAACTTGAACTCGCCGCCGGGCTCGATGCGAATCATCCACAGGTCCGGCGCGAACTCCTCGCGCCTGGTGATCCGTGCCCGATAAAATTTGTCGTCCACAAGCGTCATTTTTACGAATCCTCAAACCGCAGCGCTCGATATGCCGATTGAGAGCAGCCTTGGGGTCGATAAAGTTGTGCGATGATACACGGCAAGGCGGCAACCTGGCAACCGAACGGTCGTTCCAGTAATAAAACGGATTTTACCCGTCCGCGTCGCGATTAGTTCGCCTCGCGCTGAGTGGCTTCTGGGCTATTGCTCGTGATCGGCTGGATTGCAGGCGGGGGATTCGGCAGCGCGCGGAGTTTCGCGAGCTCGTCTTGCGTCTTTTGCCAAACTTTCGGTTTCTTCTTGGTTGCGATGGGCGCGTTCGGATCTCGGTAGAACGCCAGAATGTTTGCTCGCAGCTCGGGAGTGATTTTGTCGAAATTGTGTTGCGCCAACTGGTCGAGCAAGTGAGCATAGGTGCTGTCGGTCAAGCCATATTCTCCAGCCCGCGTATCATGGCCGGTGTCGAAATCGGTGTTTGTAAGTTGTAAGTCTCCCGCCGAAGTTTCGTGAAGAAGCTTGGTGTAGTCCTGCACGGTTTTGTCCACGCTGGCGATATAAAGGTCTTCGGTTTTCTGGGTGGGAATTTTGAAGTCGAGTGCTTTGAACGGCCCGATCTTGGGCATGAATCGTACGAAGAAGGCCAGCAGCCGAGTTCCAAAGCCAGGACGTTTATAGGTACGACCCCATTCCTTCTGATAGCGCGCGCGCGATAAATAGTAGCGGAACTGGCGCGCTTTGAAATTTGGCGTTTCGGAAACAATTTCCTGGCGGCGCGCGCTCAGTGCGACGCGCGTCATCTCAGGAATCACGTTGCTGATAGCGCGGCGGAAAGTACCGATGGCTAGATCTTCTTTGGAGAGGACATCCGTCAGCGGAATGCCATAAGTATCCTGAAACGCCCGCTCCAGCACCGGCTTCGAAATTTCAAAGCCGATGAAATCGTGATACGCGTCCGAAGTGTAGCGGCGCTTCGCCACCTGGGTGACATCGAAACCAAATTCGGTGCGGATGTGAGCCTTGGGATTGTCCTCGTAAGTGACAATGTTTCCGTATTTCTTGCGCAGCTTGGGAAACTCAAGGCCTACCGCCTGGTTAACGGTCGGGTGTCCACAGTTATCCGCCGAATAGTGGGCTAGAGCGCCCAAGGCAAAAGCATATTCGTCCAGATCGGACGATTCTTTTACCAGATTGACGACGAAGTCACCGCTGCGCACGTAGTGCGTGAGGTCGCTGAAATATTTGCTGCCGAACGGATAGTAGCCCATGTCCTGCATGACGGAGCCGCCGTAGGCGAACGCGTGAGCTTTCTTCAAGTCATCGTCGGTGGCGGAAGGAAAGCGTTTTTTCAGCAGAGGCAGGAGCGTATCTTTCCACGCCAAATCTACGATCTCTTCGTGAGTAAGCACGGAATAAGCGCCGCAGGTCTGCACGGCGCAGATGGGTGCAATCAGGATCGCCAAACAAAAACAGATCGCCCCTTTAAGGGATTTAAGGGTGCACTTCATTTGGCGACGACGAGAACCACAAAGGTATCTGGCACAATGCTGTGCCGGGGATGCGGGTTGTCGGGCGTAGCCGCCGGAGGCGGACCGAATTGTGCGGTGACCACAAATACTTTGTGAGTTTTGGAATCGAGGGCCAATGTGCGCGCGCCCGTCTGCGTCGGGACAGTCTCTGCCAGCACGAATTTCTGCGGTGACTCCTCGCGGATTACGCTCAACACGCCCTCACCACAGGAGGCGAAAGCCAGACCGGTTTCGTCATCGAAGGCGGTTGCGTCTACGCCATCGCCAATAGCCGGAGTGGCAAGAACCTTGCCGGAATCGGCATCGACCACAGCCATCATCTTGTTGTCACATCCTACGAACAGGCGGCGATTCTTTTTGTCCATGGACAATCCTGAAGGCGATTCGCACGGCGCCAGCGGCCATTTCTCTTTCACGACTAGCTTGTTTGCATCGATCGCAGTGAGCTCGCTTTTATCCTCGATGTTTACGAAAATCTCTCCCTTTCCGTCGCTGGCCGCAAACTCGGGCTTGCCATCTAGTTTTATGGTGCCCACGACCGTGCCGTTGGTTGCATCAATGGCCGTCGCGTCCTGGCTGCGTCCGTTGAATGTGAAAACACGCTTGGTGGGCGGATCGTAAAGAATGGCGTCTGGATTCTGCCCTGCCTTTATTTTGCTGCTGGTAGCGAGGGTTTTCAGGTCAAAAACGCTCACTGTGCCTTCCCGCCCATTACTGGTGAAGCCGCGTCCCAATTCGGGCGCGAGCGCAATTCCGTGAACTCCAGGCGTATCCGCAATATCACCCACAGTCTTGCCGGAATCCAAATCAAGAACGATGACGTGCGTGGCGCGAGAAATATAGAGACGGCGTGCCGCTGCGTCGGCAGTTAAATAATCCCAACCACCGTCGCCGCCAATCTTGTAAGTGTTCACAACCTTGTATCCCGGGCCAGCCGCGGCCACGGCCGTTGCGGCGGCGATCAGTAGCGAAGCGAAAATCCATTTGCAAAAGAGATCTCTCTTGCCGGTCATTCTTCCTCCGTACTTCAACTTGCTTCCTCCATACTTCACTTGCATCGTAAACCTGAGGCCTGGGCGTCTCATCTGATGCCAGTTTCGGCTGCCAGGTAGTCGCGCCGCACCCAACTTTAGTCGGGTGGGACCTGAAGTAACTTTACCCCATTTTCACAGTTGCCTAAACTTTGCACATGGATGTTTTTCAACCGAACCTCCCGGCGCAGGACGAGGCGCGCGTTTTAGACTCGCGCCTTCAACCCACTCCGGATTATGGCAACCTTGGTCCGGATTCGGATTTCACGCCAAAGCCGCCGGTCTTCAGATCTGGCAATTTTGGTCCGCTACATTCTTGCATGCGTCTGCTGCACGTGGCGGCTGTAATGGCTGGAATCGGGCTTGCTGTAGCGGTCTCCAGCGCCGGAGGCATGGGGAGCATCTTGGGGAAACTGAGCAATTCATCCGTGCTAAGGAAGAATGCTTTAGAGCCGCCGGTCGTCTTGTCGGAAAAAGATCTGGATCGCCGAAAGCCGCAGGAACAAGCGGAACTGTTGCTGGAGCGGGCCGTCAGCCATTCCAATGGAGCGACCGATCAGATTGAAGCGCGGGTCGACGGCTGGCGCGGAAAACTCCAGTGGAATAATCAGCTCGGCCAGCTTACCACTGCGGCCCTTAACTCCAGTGATGCCGGAGTGCGGAGTTCCGCCATCGAAGTGGAACTCGCCGCCTACGGGCTGACCAAGAGCCAGCCCACGGTGGAGGCCCTGGTCAAACAAGCCGGTTCCTCCGACCACACGCGAAAGATTTGGGCGCTCTGGGGCCTGGGGCTGCTGGCGAACCGTGGTATTGCAACGGATCGCGTGGTGCAGGTATTGGCCGCACAGCTGAAAGAACCCGACCTCGCTGATCAATCGTCCGAGGATTCCCGCCGTTGGGCGGTCGAGGGCTTAGCCCTGGTGGGAACCACGCCGACGATCGCTCCCTTGCTCGATGCCATGCGGAACGACCCTTCTGCCATGGTGCGCGAACGGGCCGCCTGCACTCTGGCGGAGAGTGGGATGTTGAGCCACAATCAGCGTTTGATTGCTGTGCCCCGGCTCATCGATTATGTTGAGGATCCCGCGCTCGATGCCCAAACGCGGGGTTGGGCCTTTCAGGCGTTGGCCGATATCACCCGGCAACGGCTTCCCAATGATTCCGCTGCCTGGCGAAACTGGTATCAGAACAACAGCGCGGAAAACTAAGCCGCCGCCCCCACCCGTTCTCGATCTCTCCCGGCAAAATTGTGCTTATCCTGAATCCCACGCGGAATCGAAAGTTCCTGACGACGAAAAAACGCCTCCGGCAACGACTAGAATTAACATTCGAACGTCTAAGGAATTGTTAATATCGAATGTCGGGCTTATCGCAATCTCTTTTGCTCTGCATGGGTGTCACGAAACCAATCTCCGCATCTCTGCAATCGGCTGTTTCGGAGCTGCTGGGGGAGCTGCAGGCGCGAAGTGAATGCGAGAAGATAGGCCTTTCCCGCGAATCCTTTGCTGCCGTTCTTTATGACGTCGCCGCCAAGTATCTGCCTGCCGAGTGCAGTCATACCGAAGCACGTACATTTCTTCTGAGCCTGCGGGTGGAAGAACTCGCCTTAGCCCGGGCCTGTGCCGCGGGTCATAATGCCGCCTGGGAAATATTCCTTACACGGTATCGCGAGAAGCTTTACCAATCGGCATTGCGCATCGCTCGCGAGGATTCGGCCGCCCGCGATCTGGCCGATACCCTTTATGCAGAGCTTTACGGCACTACGACTCGCGGAGGGGAACGGATTTCGAAATTGGCCTCCTTCACGGGGCGCGGGTCGCTTGAGGGTTGGCTGCGCACCGTCCTCGCCCAGGAGTTCGTGAATCGCTACCGCCGCACCCGGCGGCTGGTTAGCCTGGATGAAGAGGGAGAAGAAGGCTCACAATTCGCCGCACCCGAAACCGGCACGGTTCCCTCTCCGGATTCGCGCCTTGAATTGGCTACCCAGGGCGCCCTGGCTTCGCTTTCGAACGAGGAGCGAATGGTCCTGGCCGCCTATTTTCTGGATGGCCGTACCTTGGCCGAAATCGCCCGGATGCTCGGCGTACACGAGTCCACGGTCTGCCGTAAAGTGGATAAACTTTCCAAGTCCTTACGCAAGAAAATCCTGGCGAGCATGATGCAGCAGGGCATGGCACGCCGCCAGGCCGAAGAGGCTTTGGAAGTGGACGTGCGCGACCTGAGATTAGACATTCGGCGCAGTTTGGCGCAAGAACCGCCTGAGGCCCCGTTCTCTGATCAGAGAGAATCTCCGGTCGAGGCTCGAACTCAAGGAGATCCGGCGAACTCTTAGAACAGGCTTAAGCAGGAAAACCAGGTTCCTGAACATCCGTATTCCCAGAGACCTGGCTATCTTGAAACCTCCGATGCAAGACGTGCCCCAATTCGTCGTAAAGCGGCTGCGAGAAAAGGTAGTAGCCGGCTCTCATCCCGATGCAGATCTGCTCACGGCCTTTGCCGAGCAGGCTCTCCCGGGAGGGGAAAGAGCCCGCGTAATGGAGCACCTGGCCGCTTGTGGCGATTGTCGAGATGTGGTCGCTCTGGCATTGCCTGCATCAGAGGTCGCGGTTTCGCCCGTTTCCTTTGCTCACGCTCGAAGTGGATGGCTCGGCTTGCCCATCCTTCGTTGGGGAGCATTGGCTGCCGGCCTCACGGTCGTAATTTCGATCGGGATATTGCAGTATTCCCACAACCGGAAAGGCGATCTGGTCGCGTCGAACCCGCCGCAGGAGGCTGTAACGCTTCCTTCCGCGTCGAATGCGACTCCTTCCAGTCAGACGACAATCTCTCAGGCTGAGGCGGGAAAACAAGCATCGTCGGCCCTCGGCCATCCGGCAACCGTCCGCGCTACTGGCCACGAAGCTGTTTTCGCACTCAATGCCAGTGCTCCGGTTCGTTCAAATCCGGCTGCCGAATCCAGTCCGAAGGTGAAGAACGCCACGACGCCGGAATCGCCCGCATCCAGTCCCATCAATTCTCAATCGGCCGCCGTAAGCCAGAATCAGGTTGCCCAGGAGGTCGCCCAGAATGAGACGCCACTACGATCGGATGGAGGGAACGGCTCAAATTTGACTAGCTTTGACGTGGTCAAAGCCAAAGATCCCGTCCCCACTCAGGCACCGTCGAGCAGTACTCCCGCAGCGCTTGCCTCCCCCAGTCCGTTGCAAACCTCGCCGTCACTCATGTCACGGGCTTTACCGCGCTGGGCTGTGAGTTCCTCCGGTCTGTTGCAACGTTCCTTTGACGCTGGGAATACGTGGGAGAACGTCAATCCAGCCCTCATCGTACAGGCTGGCGGTTCGCATCGGGCTCAACGCACCGCTGGAAATGAAATCAACTCCACCTCGGCCAACAATCCGTCCGCAGTATTTCACGCCGTGGCTGCCCTCGGGCTCGAAGTTTGGGCTGGTGGAAGCGGCGGTATTTTGTATCACACGTCGGATGGCGGCAACCATTGGATCCGCGTAAGCCCAGGCACTGCCAGCGTGGGGCTTACGGGAGATATTGTCGGCATTCAGTTCGCCGACCCCCAGCATGGGAAAATCTCAACCTCGAATGCCGAACTCTGGACCACTTCCGACACTGGCCAGACCTGGCAGAAGCAGCGATAGCAATCACGGTCCAACTCCACGACGCAGGCTTCTGTCCGCCTTCCCCGTTCGGCAAAATCCAATTACCAAAGTGACGTTTACAACAGAAAACGCTAAACCTAGTATCCAAGAGTAGTTTGGCAGTTCTGGGGGAGGGCTGCCGAGGCGTCTTGGGCTGAAAAGTCCGAGGCGCTTTTTTGTTTGCCGGAAGCGCCGGCCCAATGTTCAATCTTGCTGGGAGTGCGGGTTCTGCAGGAATAAAACCATGTGTTCTTCATCTACATACCGCTCGCCTATCTTCAATGCCCGGCGCTCACAACCGTAGGATTCAAAACCGAGCGATCGATACAGACTTACCGCAGCAAGTTGAGTGGTCGCCACTGAGAGCATGATCTGCTCAACCCCCTTGATAGCCGTGGCGCGCTCCAGCAGCATTCGTAACATCTCCCGTCCGGCTCCCTTTCCGCGCGCCTCAGGCGCCATATAGACGCCCCAAATGTGTCCCTTATGGCGTTCCTTAAGTCCCTTACTGCGGAAGAAACCGGCAGTTCCTACCAGTCGCTCGCCGACAAATGCACCCACGACAAACTTGTTTGACGGCTCGAAGGAAATTCGCCCGGCGATTTCCTCCCTGGTCAAGGCGCGGTGCTCTTCGGCTGACGAGCCAAACGCCTCTGAGTCACCCTCGAGCGCTTCCAGGCGGATATTCCAGTATGCTTCCGCGTCGCTCGCCGCAAGAAATCGGAGATCGATCATCATCGCGGGCTCGTCATTCGGAACCGCGGCAGGCCGCGCAATATCCGCCGATTTCCAGTCGCGATACCACGATCCGGAACCGGCAATCTTTTTCTACCTGACCTTTTAACTTTTCAAAAATATCGCTGACGAATTCCATGATCTTGCCGCAACGCAGACACGCCATGTGGATGTGATCCCGGTTAAGCTTGCGCTCGTAGTAATGTCCTTCGCCGTTGATGTGCATCAAATCAAGCTCGTCAATCAGACCGTGCCGTTTCAGCAGACGCAGCGTCCGGTAGACCGTGCTGCGATCCACGCTGGCATCCAGCTTCTGCGCCTTGCGCAAAAGCTGGGCTGCGTCCAGGTGTTTGGTCGCAGTTTCCATCACGCGAAGAATCGCGCGCCGCTGCTCGGTCATGCGTATTCCGCGCTCGGCGAGCTGGGCCTGCAATCGGCCCGGGAATTTCGGTTTGCGGTAATGGCACAAGACCCTCCCTGATTCGCAACTTAGATTGTGGCAACTTCGGTTTGTCGGAACTTCGGCTGTCGCAACTGGTCGCAACCACGCTGCGACGAAATCTTTTGCCGGCTCTTGACGCTAGCCTGCGGCATCCGTCACCATGAGAACGTGCCTTAGATGCGACTCGGTTGCAACTGGCACATAAATTCCCCATTTATGACCAGGCGCATCCGAAATCAAGGTTTCATCTTACTTCCAGATGCGACTCAATTGCAACTGAAGCGGCCGCTACTTTGCGCCGCCAGCGTGCAGCGCCGATGCCGTCCCAGAGATTCTGCGAAGTTTCCCAAAAATAGCATTGCTCCGCCTTAGTCTGCTTCTTTGTTTGCTAGGTACCGCCTGGGCGGGGGTGGGCGGAAGCATCTCGGGCACAATCAAAGATCCGTCCGGAGCCGCCATTCCCAAAGCATCCGTCACTCTGGTGAATGCCAACACGGGCGTCCGGCAAACCACCACCGCCGACAGCCGAGGTGCATACACCTTCCCTGTCGTTGCCGTCGGCGGCTACGTTCTCGAGGTGAACCAGCCCGGCTTCCGGCCGTATCGCCGCACTGGAATTGTGCTCGATACAAATAGCGAACTTCTGCTCGATGTTGTGCTTCACGTCGGCGACCGTTCCGACGCGGTCACCGTCAACGATAGCTCCGTTCATGTAGAGACTTACAGCAGCCAGATGGGCGAGGTCATCAATAGTGACCAGATAAAGGCGGTGCCGCTGAACGGCCGCAGCTTTACGGACTTGTTGTCGCTTCAACCCGGCGTAGCTCCTGAAAGTTCCATCAACTCGAACACGGTGCAGGATGTCGGCGCGACCGCTCTGTCCCCCTCCGCGGATCTGAATCCCGGCACAATTTCGATTCATGGCCAGCGCGAGTTCGCCAACGCCTTTATCGTTAATGGCAGCGACTCCGAAGAAGACGTCAACATGGGAACGGCGATCATCCCCAATCTCGATTCGATCGCCGAGTTCCGCATCCTTACCAGCAACTTTGACGCAGAGTACGGCGAGTTTAGCGGCGGCCAAATCAACGTCATCACGAAGTCCGGCAGCAACGCATTTCACGGAGATGTCTTTGAGTTCCTGCGAAACACCGATCTGGACGCACGCAATTACTTTTCTCCCACCCGCGGCACGTTTATCCAAAACCAGTTCGGTGGAACTTTTGGCGGGCCCATCAAACGGAGCAAAATCTTCTTTTTCTCCGACTATCAGGGCACACGCCAGCGCCAGGGCGTGGATACCGGTCTGATTCCCGTGCCATCAATGCAGGACCGCGCGGGCAATCTTTCCGACCTGGCCAGCTCTTTCTACACAACTCAAATCGTGAATGGGCAAGCGGTTGTAACGCCGACTACGGTCAGCGGTCCTGCCTGGGCCAGTACGCTCTCTAACAATTTCGGTTATCAGGTTCACGCAGGGGAGCCTTACTATTTTCCGGGATGCACGAACACAAATTACTCCGCCACGCCCGCCAGGGCCTGCGTCCTTCCTACGTTGCAAATCCCGACCAAAGCCTGGTCTGCGCCCGCGCAACATCTGTTGCAGTACATTCCAGCACCGAATGCTTCCGGCGATCAATTTACAACTTCGGCATACAATCAGGCGCTCCGCGATGACAAAGGCGCGATCCGCCTCGATGCCAACACGAACTGGGGCCTGATCTCCGGCTACTACTTCCTGGACGACTATTCGCTGAACAATCCATACCCGGTTGCTCAGGGAGGATCCAGTGTGCCCGGTTTTAATGCGCTCTATTTGGGTCGGGCGCAATTATTCAGCCTGGGCGACACCAGGACTCTGAACGCGACTGCAGTCAACGAATTGCACTTCAGTTATATGCGCGCATTCAACGACCTGGGCAAGCCGCAAGGCGGAGTCGGTGTCAGCCTTGTCTCTCAGGGCTTTGTCACAGCAACTGGAACCCCTACCATCGTTCCACTTGATCCCAAAGGCGAAGGAATAGAAAACCTCGTCTTCAACAACTTCTCGACCGGCACCAATACGAATGAGCTGAAGCAAGCGAACAATACTTTCCAGTGGCTCGACAATTTTTCAAAGGTCGTGGGAGCTCACACCATCAAACTCGGCGGCGAGTTTCATTACGACCAGGTCAACGTGAATCCCATCGCCCAGTTCAATGGCAACTTCCTTTTTACGGGAAGCGAAACCGGCGTCGACTTTGCCGATTTTCTGCTTGGGATTCCCAGTCAATACAACCAAAGCCAGCTCAATCCGTTTTATGGCCGCAACAAATATGCCGGCATCTTCGCCCAGGACAGTTGGCACGCAAGACCCAACCTTACTCTCAACTACGGCTTGCGCTGGGACCGCATCGAGCCCTGGTACGAAAAGTACAATCAGATTTCAACCACGGAACCGGGCAAGCAGTCTGTTGTATTTCCGGGCGCGCCGTTGGGAATTCTGTACCCCACCGATCCAGGAGTGCGCCGCACGCTGGCACCTCCGGGCGATGAATTTTCCCCGCGCATCGGCGTGGCGTATTCGCCGGATGTCTCCGACGACAGCTTTCTCGGCAAGCTCTTGGGCAGTCCAGGTAAAAGCAGTCTCCGGGCAGGCTTTGGAATGTATTACACGTCTATCGAAGGCTTGACGCTCGGAGTGCTGGCGGCAAACGCTCCTTACGGGACCACCTACAGCAGTCCCGCTCCGCCTTTATTTTCGAACCCATTCGTAACCGCTTCCAACGGACAAAATCTCGGGCAGTATTTTCCTGTCACCTTCGCGCCCTTGAACTCCTCCCGCAGCCATCCCGACGGAAATGTCGACTGGTCGCAATATGTCCCGATCAGCGGCATTCCCGCTTATCCCGTTAGCAACCGTATTCCCTACACCGAACAGTACGTGTTCTCGATCGAGCGACAAGTCGGGGAGAATACCGTCTTCAGCGCCAGCTACGTGGGCAATCAATCCCATCGCCTGCTGGTTCTGGTGGAATCGAACCCTGGCAACCCCGCGTTGTGCCTGAGCCTGAGCCAGCCCAGTCAGGTTGCTGCTGGATCCGCGACCTGCGGTCCTTTCGGAGAAAGCAATGTTTACACGACAGCTTCGGGACAAACCGTCGATGGAACCCGCGCGCCTCTGGGGCCGAAGTTTGGCAGCGACACGAATCAGGCGAGCATCGGTAATTCCAACTACAACGCGCTGGAACTGAGCCTTCGCCGCACCAGCAAGCGCCTGCAATTATTTGCCAGCTACACTTTCAGCAAATCAATCGATCAGTCCTCGAATGTGGGCGAGGAGGTGAACCCGGTCAATCCCGCACTCAGCCGCGCCTTGTCGGCTTTCGATGTGAAGCATAATTTTGTGGTGAGCTATGCCTATGAGCTTCCCTTTGATCGTCTGTTTGGTGCTGCCAACCGTTGGACGACCGGATGGGCGCTTTCCGGAATCACTCATTTCAGCACGCGGTTTCCCGGTAACGCTGCTCAACTACGGCGACAATTCTTTGCTGGGAGCCGAGCCCAATGGCATCAACAACTACGGCGTCGATGAGCCGCAATACACTCCGGGATCGCTGAATCTGAATTCGAATCCGCGTAACGGCAATTCTTACTTCAATACATCTCTGTTCAACCTGCAGCCCCTGGGGACGCCCGGCAACGCGAAGCGTCGTTTTTTTTACGGACCCGGCATCGACAATTACGATATGGCCTTGCTGAAGAACGTGAAGCTCACCGAGGCGAAATCTGTGCAATTCCGCTTCGAAGGATTTAACGTCTTCAACCACGCCCAGTTCTATGGACCATCTGCTGTGAACGGAAACATCAACAGCTCTACCTTTGGCCAGGTTGTGAGCGCATCTGCTCCCCGGCTGATGCAGGCTGCCGTCAAGTTCATTTTTTAGGCGCGGGCTTTTGGATTGGGCGGGGCGGCCCAAATCGAGAAAGCCGCTTCTTGCGACTTTCGCGACCCCCCCGCATCCAACCAAAGTGCGATAATAGCTAGGCCCTATCGGGCAAGCACTTATTTGATATCGATCGCCGGGTCGTGCGGCGTTACAGCGAGGAGAAACTTAAATGGCAGGAAATGGAATCGTCGAAGTCACCGATGCAAACTTCGACCAGGATGTTTTGAAATCAGAGACGCCGGTGCTGGTGGATTTCTGGGCAACATGGTGCGGCCCGTGCCGCGCTCTGGCTCCGGTGGTGGAAGAGTTGGCTAAGGACTATCAGGGCAAACTCAAAGTGGGCAAGATGGATGTCGACGCCAACAGCTCCACTCCCATGCGCTACAAAGTTACCGGCATCCCAACACTGCTGGTATTCAAGGGCGGACAAGTGGTCGAACAGCTTGTCGGATATCGTCCCAAAGATGCGATTGCACAGGCAATCGACAAGCACGTTGGCTAAGACGGCTTTCAG
Organism: uncultured Acidobacteriaceae bacterium; assembly: GCA_963817305.1. Lineage (GTDB taxonomy): Bacteria > Acidobacteriota > Terriglobia > Terriglobales > Acidobacteriaceae > Sulfotelmatobacter. The sequence continues at coordinate 1,720,048 of CAWFOD010000004.1, forward strand.
CCGCTTGCTTCTGGTTAGAGCTCAAACGCACGCTGACTCCCACGAGTCGCGTGCGTTTTCTTTTGTGCTAGGTAAAACTCGTCCTTAATACTTCCTCAACACTCCAATCACCCGCCCCTGTACTTCCACCGATGCTGCAGGCACGATGATTGGCTTCATGGTTACATTCGAGGGCTGCAGGCGGATGTTATCGCCTTCACGGTAAAAGCGTTTCAGCGTGGCGTCGCTGGAATCGACCAGAGCGACGACGATATCGCCGTTGTGCGCGGTCTTCAGCTTCTCGACCAGAACATAATCGCCGTCGAGGATGGCTTCATCCTGCATGGAATCGCCGCGCACTTCGAGCACGAAAACTTCTTTTGAACGGACGAAATCGGCGAGCGAAATCGTCTCACTGGTCTGCATCGCTTCGATCGGCTGACCGGCGGCGATGCGGCCCAGCAGCGGCAGCACCAATCCTGTGTTCACGCTCATGGCTTGTTTGAGGCGGCCCTTGGGCGGGAGCAGATCGATGGAGCGGCTGCGATTGTAGTCGCGGGTGAGCAATCCTTTTTTCTCGAGATTGGTGATGTGTTTGTGCACGGTGGCCAGCGAACTCAGCTTGAGGCCGGTACCGATCTCATCGAACGACGGAGAGTAACCATTCTCCGCCACGAAGCGGGAGATGAAGTCATACACTTCGCGCTGCCTGCGTGTGATCGCCATGGCGGTATTGTTGGCGAATATAAGGCGAATGTCAAGGGGAAACAGCTTCTGGCTTCTAGCTGCTCGCTGCCGACCAATCTTATCGCCCGGGAGTGCTTACCCAAAAAAGGAGAAGGCCCCCACTTCTTGTCGAGCTGAGAAGTGGGGCCTTCGTTGAACTTCGAACTTTACTTAATGGTTACGGTGAGTGCGTTCGATTTTCCGCCTCCTGGGGTTGGGTTCTTGACCACGATGGCAGCCGTGCCGGGGGCTGCGACGGCAGCTTTAGGCACGTAGACCGTCATCTCGTTCTCGTTTACATATTTGGCAGAAAAAGCCTTGTTATTCCAGTTGACCACCGAACCGGGCACAAATCCGGTGCCACGGACAGTCATTAGCACATTCCCGCTTCCGTGAGTCACGGTCGCAGGGCTGGAAGAATGCGAAGCTGGCGCGGGGTTGATGGTCTTGCCGGCAGTGAGGAGCAAGGTTGGGCTTTGCACCAGCACAACCTGAGTAGTAGACGGGGCGCAACAGCTATCGGCGGCGAGGATAAAGGCCAAGCCGTTAGGGCCCCACTGGATGAACTTGGAAGTGGAACTGAGTTCGGGAGCAAGTTCGGCCAAACTGGCCACGGCCAAAGGTGTGAACTCGGAAAGATTGTAGCTGGTGATTCCAAAGGAGTTAAAGAAGGGAGTCTGGCCCAGGGCAAAGGCACGATTGATCGCCGAATCCGGCAACACTTGAGGGCCGGAAGAACAGCAAGTGCTTCCTACATCGAAGGTGCCCTCGAGCAAGCCAGTCGCGGGGTTGAATTCCTCGCCGTTAGCTCCAAAGACTAATCCGCCGGAGTATTGGAAAGTACTTCCCTCGACGAGATCTGACCATTGCTGAGTCAACGTTCCCCCAGTGGAGGAGACTGTGACCTGGCTCAGAGTATCGGGATAGTAGCCATATAGGGTGGTACCGCTGGCAAAGCTAAGTTGGTTGATCGCCGGGGTGGAGATGGAGTTCGCGAGCTTCGTCGAATCGGTGAAGAATTCGAGTGGACCGGAGGATGAACAGCAGCTGTCCTCGTTGAGCGCCACAGCAATCGTGTGTGAGTTAGTGGGAGATACCGCGATGGCTTGGGCTAGATTCGGGCCATCGGTGGTACTGCCGAGGCTGATCACGATGTCATCGGAGAAGGCCGGAAGATCCAAGCGCTGAATGGAGCCATCTCCGTTCAGTCCGACGTATAGGAATTTCGAAGTGCTGTCCAGCGCCAGTTTTGTGGGCTCGCTGCCGGCGTAGAAATATCCGGTGACGGCTCCGGTGGAAGGATTGATCACGGCAATGCTGTTTCCGTTTGCTCCATAACTGCTGGGCATGGAGGCGTAGATGCGCTCAGCGAAGGGGTCCCAAACGATATCGTTTGCGGGAAGGTCCAAAATGGTGACAGTGACGGGATAAGTGAGGTCAAAACTTATGGACGGAGAGATCGTTCCCGGAGACGGATTGGTGACCGACAATTGAACAAAACCAGCGCTCGCCAGTTCAGCAGTCGTAGGTTGAACCTGCAGTTGTGTAGAACTGAGATAAGTAGCGGGAATGTTTGTGCCGTTCCATTGCACGGTGGCTCCGGTCATGAAGTTCTGACCATTGATAAGGATTGGCTCCGAGGTGGTTCCGGCGACGATAGAAGTTGGTGAAGTACTGCTGATCGTAGGCTCGGGTGCGATGACCGACAAACTGGTGGAGGCCATGCCGCCGCCGGGCGGGGGATTGGTCACGTACAGAGAAACGGATCCTTGGCTCGCCAGAACGGTATCGGGTATCTGAGCTTTAATCTGCGTAGCGCTTACAAACGTTGTGGGCACCGGAATATTGTTCGGGTAAGACGACACCGATGCCGTCGAGGAAGACAAAAATCCTGAGCCGTTGATGGTGACCGTTGTAGTGGGATTGTCCACATAAATAGTCGATGGCGAGACGGTTGTGATATTGGGAATGGGATTTCCGCCGACGCCTCCTAACGGGATGGAGATGGCGGCAGTCACGCCAGTTTCGGTAATCACAAGGCTGGCCGTGAAGTTTGCCATTGCCGACGGGGTGAAGGTCAGATACATCTGGCAGGTCTGGCCGGCCGAGATTGTACCGACACAGGTATAGCTGTAGAAGGCGAAGTTGGCGCTATTGGTTCCGCTGATCGTTATGCCGGTGACCGTGACCGCGCTCGTGCTCGAATTACTAAGGTAAATGAGGAGCGGTGCACTGGTTGAGTTGAGAGGGACGGTCCCAAACTGAATCGGGTTAGGAAAAACAGTGACGGGAGTGGCGGCCAACGCCAAAGTCCCACTTAAAACAACGCAGGCGCAGACGAGAGTGACACACAGCTTCAGGTTCACGAGGTAAAGCCTCCAAGAGCAAAGTCCCCCCTCAGGCGCACGCGGCGCCGGGCAGCGAAGTCTACACCACTTTTCGGGAAACGTCTGTTTTTATTGTTCAATACCGTGTGCGCAACAAGTTGCAACGTACGGCCACAGAATGGCCGGCTGTATGAGCCATGGGTTACTAGTGGCACAAGCACATCCGAAACTTCTCTTGGGCTCGTAACTCTAATAGGCTGAGATCAGCGGCGGAGGATGCCGGGGAGGGGTTATGTCCAGAAGTTCAGTACGGATGGTGGCGATGATTTTCACGGTGCTGGCGGGCGCGGTGGCTTGCCGGGCGGGGAGCGGGGCGAGCGCGGCGGTGCCGGGTCCGGCGGCGGATGAGGCGCGGTCGACGGCTCCAGCGAAAGAAACGGCGGTAGTGGCGGGAGGATGTTTCTGGGGAATCCAGGCGGTGTTTCAGCATGTGAAGGGCGTGGTGAGTGCGACCTCGGGATATTCGGGCGGAACGGTGAAGAATCCGGATTACGAACAGGTAAGCACCGGCGAGACTGGACATGCGGAGAGCGTGCAGATTGTTTACGATCCGTCGCAGGTGACGTATGGGGAGTTGCTGCGGGTATTTTTTTCGGTGGCGCTCGATCCGACGGAGGTGAACCGGCAAGGTCCGGATGATGGGACGCAGTACCGGTCTTTGATTTTTTACAGCAACGATGAGCAGAAACATATTGCCGAGGCTTACATTGCGCAGCTGAATTCGGCGAAGGTTTTTCGAAAGCCGATCGCGACGCAAGTGGTGCCGCTGAAGGCGTTTTATGAGGCGGAGGGGTATCACCAGAATTACGCGACGCTGCATCCGGATAATCCTTATATTGTTTATAACGATGCGCCGAAGGTGGCGAATTTGCGGCGGGAATTTCCGGAGCTGTATACGGGGAAGTAGGTCGACGGCTGCCTCTCGGGGCTAAAGCCCGGCGGGTGGGTGGGAAGATAATCGCAGCGCTGAAGCGCTGCGCCAGCCAAAAGCAACTGGAGCGGATGGTCAGCGCGCAAGCGATGAAAATCGCTGAGTTATGGACGCGAAATTTGTGGAGGGCTTATGTTTGAGTCAGATCATGGGGGGGAGGAAGTTAATTTAGGGCGCCGGGTTTTTTTAGCGGGGATGGGAGCGGCGATTGGCGGGGCGGCCTTGTTTTTACGCAGGCCGCATATAACGGCAGAGGCAGCGAAGACGGAGCCAGTGGAAGTGACGATTGTGCAATTTTCCGACTCGGGCCAGCGGCTGGGAAAGGTGAAGATTGCGCGCGTGGTGAAGTCGGAAGAGGAGTGGAGGCGGGAGTTGCCCCCGGGTGTGTTCGAGATTACGCGCCATGCGGATACGGAGCTGCCTTATACCGGCAAACTTTTGAATGAGCACCAGACGGGGATTTTCCGCTGCATCTGCTGTAACAACGCGCTGTTCAGTTCGGCGACAAAGTTTGATTCGGGAACTGGCTGGCCGAGTTTCTGGGAGCCGATTGCGAAAGAGAATGTGCGGGAGATTTCTGACAACACCCTTGGCATGGAGCGGACGGCGGTTTCGTGCACGGAGTGCGATGCACATCTGGGGCATGTATTTGATGACGGTCCCAAGCCGACGGGGCTACGGTATTGCATGAATTCCGCGTCGCTGCGGTTTGTGAAGACGGTGTGAGCTTATGGGAAATTGAGGGACGGGCATGAATGCCCGTCCCTTTTGTGTTTTGCTGATCGTATTTTGCCGATCGTGTTTTGCGGATCGCGTTTTGCTGGTCGTGGCCGAGTGTATTGGTTTTGGTTTAGCGACTGTCGGTGGATCCGCTGGCTTTGCCCGTGCTTTTCAGAGAAACAGTGTCAGAGGGTTGCGGAGCGCTCTTTTGCTGCGTCTGTTGCGGCTGAGGCTTGGGTGCGGCCGGTTTGGCTTCGTTCGCTTGACTGGTGTTTGCACTACTAATTGGATTGACCATACGGGTAGAGATCGGCGGTGAGATGTGAAACTTTAGGACGCGCCGATTCGAGCACCAATCGTTGGTAATGGTTACCGCTCTCAGATGTCTGGATCTGAACCGTTGCTTTCTGGGAGTGCACCCCAGCGGCTGAAGCCGCCGGCCTGGCGGGTGCCGATCGCAGCTCTGAAAGCGCTGCGCCACCCTAAATCGAATGCACGGTTTGCCTTCGATAATTTCGCTCTCGGGATTCCGCTATTAGGACTCCGCCTTCAGGATTCCGAACTTCGGTATTTTTCTTCAGGCGCCGGTGACGAAGAACTTTTCGTCCGAACTTTTGTTGGCCTCACTTGGGGTTGCGGCGACGTCCTGGACGAACTGGCGGCGGCGTTCCGGGCCTTTGTGTTCTATGGCACGCACGCGGCGGGCGGGGATGTTGCTGGGCTCGAGGCTGAGGATGCGGCCGTCGCGGACCTGGATGTGGGAGCGAAACCAATCGGTGCGGAACATGCGTCCCGCGCAATAGAAAGTCATCGAAGCCGCGATCGGACCCTCGAAATCTTTTCCCGTGCAGGCCAAGATTCTACGGCCCATTGCTTGCGTCCAGGTCATGCCGCCGACCAGAGGGTCATTCAAGCGGCAACGTTCAAAGGGCACAGCATGCGAGAGCTTGCGCAACTGCAGCAACTGCAGCAGGACGGAACTCTTGGCCAGATTGGTGACGATGATATTCGCTTCGCTGGTCGAGATGCGCTCGAGCTTCAGGTGAAGATCGGGCGTCCATTCGCGCTCGAACCCTTCGCGGGCCAGGGCTAAGCCCTTATCGGTTGCCTCCACGTAGCGCAGCGTGGCACGAGCCAGAATCACGCTGAACAAACAAGTGACCACGGTAGCAATGAGGGGAATATAGCTGACGAAAGTCGTGAACGATATGCGGAACGAGGTGATCGACGGCACGGACATGTGGGTTCGGCTCCTCGGCGCGCTCGCGGCGCGACTGTTGTGCAACAAGGGGGAAGGCTTTTCTGGCTATTCGCAGCGGGAAAAGTGTAGAAGGAGCGGCACCGCCGACGTAGATGCGTATGGTGTGGGACCGAGATTCCGGCGCGATGGGGCGACTTTGGTAACTGGGAAAAGCGTTTAACACGGGGGACACAGAGGAGCACAGGGTAAACCGATAGGTCAAAGGCAGCGGGCGGGGGCGCCCGCTCTACACTATTCGAGGACGCTGTCGTCGAGCTTCTTGCGTTCCCAGTCGGCGGCGGCTTGGACGAAGGCCAGGACTACGGGATGCGGATTTTTTTCCGTGGACGATAGTTGCGGTTGGAAGAGCGTGGCGATAAAGAAGCGGTGAGTTGGAGATTCGATGGCGCGGATTTCGCCTTGTGCGCCGCGAGCCACTACCGGGAATCCGGCTTCCATCGTGGCCCATTCGTACTCCGGATTAACTTCGAAGTTGCAGAAGAATTCCTCGCTGACGATTTCTTTGTCCTTGCCATAAAAAGACTGCAGGTACGAGCCGGGTCGCAGACGGATTTCGGGCACAAGTGCCGGAAAGTTTGGGAGCGTTGCCTTTACGGTCGGGAACGGCGCAGGCAACGGGATAGATGACGATGTTCTTCGATCCTGAATTGTTTTCGGCGCTGTCGGCATCGGCAATGCCGAGGACATTGCGCGCGAATTCAATCAGAGCGTACTGAAAGCCTGCGCAGGTGCCGAGAAAGGGCCAATCGCGGCGGCGGGCGAACTCGATTCCTTTCAACATGCCGTCGAAACTCTTGAAGGGGCTGCCGGGCGAGGCCCAAAGCCCGTCGAAACTCTCGAGAATTTTCTCCGCGCCCGGGGCAGTCAGAGAAGGCGTAGGAATCCACTCCGATTCGACCTTCAAGTCCATTTTGCGAGCGGCGTGCTGGAGTGACTCGGGTGTGGCGTGGTGAGAACGAAGTTCGGTATTGAAGTCGCCGAGGATTCCGATGCGAACCGCGTTGCTCACGGAAGCATTGTACTAGAGGGGATATGACGATCAGGTAGCGCATGAAGCACCTCAGCGGCTGAAGGGAATCCTATTGCACGCGGATGGTGCGGCTAGCGACGCCCTCGCCGATCGGCTTTCCCTACCGAGTACGGATCGTTTTCAGATCAGATGTGTGAGTGTGAGCAGGCCGTAGAGACACAGCAGAGTGAGGACGGGACCACCCCAGATCATCAGAGTGCACTTCCACCCAAGCGAGCGGGCGATCTCACGTTGACTCCGCCACGAGATCAGGAACGTCGGATTATTTTTGCCCTTCATGAGGACGACCGCCGGGCGCGGATCGAAGCCGTCGGTGGAAGCAGTGTTTCCGTCGGACGAATTCGTAGTGACGGCTGGAGCGTATGGCGCTACTCCAGCGGCGGACCACGCGGCGGGATTGGATATGCCTGCTTTCCTCAGGGCAGCGGCAATTTTCTGCTGCTGGGTCATGCCGGCAGTATCCGGGGAATCGGAATGGGGCGAGAGTTGAATCACTTTGGCGGAGGCCGCATGACGTGATTCTTCTTCAAGAATCGATTTGCCCAGCGGAGTGCTGCCAAATTCTGACGCGGAAAGGGAACCACCGCCGATCAGAAGTTCGCTCACGGACTGGTGATCGGACGATGAGGCGTCGACGCCTCCGTTGGCGAACGACAGAACTTTTTGTCCCAGCGGCAATTGCAGCGGGTTGAACCAGAGCGCATCCCCCGAAGTTAGAGTGTTGTGCTCGTCATCCAGAATCGGCTTCGGAGTGAGTTCCAGGCCGGGATTGTCACCGAGTGTTCCCAGCACGAAGAGGGAATTTTTGGGCTTGATGCAGAACTCTTCCACTTTGATTTTGTTAGTGGTGCTGATGCCGTGGCGGCTCAGAAGAGCGTGCACATTCGGAGGCGCTTCTTGCTTGATGGTGAAAAGAGCGTCGCAGAATTCCTGTTGAAAGTCGCGATGGAGATCGAGTTCGGCGCCGCGAGGGTCGACCATGACTTTGCCGGTGTTGTCATCGAGAAAGAAAGGAACGTGTGTGCACTCGGAGGCTACCTTCACCCACGCGTTGTTGCGCCCCTGACGCTTCCATTCCCAGACGATGGTGCGAAAGTAGTAGCAGGAGCGTTCGGTGATGGGTGCGACTACGGTGTATGGTCCGGCAGCCTGGCCATTCAGTTCGACCATTCCCATGGATGCGCTGCGAATTTTGGAAACCGGAGTGTCGAGAATGAGGTGCCGGCGCTGCAGCAAGCGGAAGCCGTTGAAAAACAGATAAAGGCCGGCGCAAAGTCCGATGGCGCACCAGGCGATGGCGCGAATGGGATCGCTGGAATGAAGCAGCAGAATAAAAGAAATCAAAATGACTCGGCCCGATGGGGTGATTTTTCTGTAAGCACCCGCGTCTCAAGGCTAGCGGAGCAGGCGCGGAGCTGGCAGCAGAAAAGGGTAGAACAGGCTTACGTTGGTAATAAGGCGGAGTAAGTTGTGATCCCGCGCTAGTTAGAGGAGCCAGCGGCTGCGGCTTTTGCGTATCCGTCCGGAGCTTTCGTGTTTCTGTCTGCTTGGCGTGGCGATGCGGATGGGCTGTGGCTGGTAGATTCCAACTTGAACTGCTTCACCAGATGCTGCAGATCGAAAGCCAGGCTGGACAAATCCGAACAAGCCTTGGAAGTTTGCGCAGCTGCCGCTGAGGATTCCTGAGTTGAGCCGGAGATTTGGGACACATTGGAGTTGATTTGCTCGCTCGTGGCAGACTGTTCCGTGGCCGCGGTGGCGATTGTGGCAATCATGTCGCCCACATTCTCGGACATTTTGATGATCTCGCGCAGGGCCGCTCCGGAGGCCGTGGTCTTTTCCACGCCAACCTGAACGTCTTTGATCTCCTGCTCCATGGCCTGGACGGCGTTCTGGGTCTCCTGCTGAATGGATTTAATCATGTCGGCAATTTCTTTCGTCGCTTTGGTGGTGCGCTCCGCCAGTTTGCGAACTTCGTCGGCCACTACCGCGAAGCCGCGGCCTTGTTCGCCGGCGCGAGCCGCTTCAATGGCTGCGTTTAGAGCGAGCAGATTTGTCTGGTCGGCGATGTCATCAATCACGGAGATGATCTTGCCAATTTTTTCCGAGCCTTTGCCCAACTCGGTGACGGTAGAGGCTACCTTGGAAGTGGAATCAGCAATGCCCCGCATGGTGACAAGTGTTTCTTCCACCACTTTGCCACCATTGCGCGCAGCCTCGGCCGCGTTGCGCGAAGCGTCGGAAGCCTTCTGCGAATTGTCGGAGATCTGCAGCACGGTGGAAGACATTTCCTGCATCGCCGTAGCGACCTGAAGCGTCTGGTCGGATTGAACGCGGGAGCTTTCCGCGGTCTGGCCGGCTCCGGCGGAAATTTCTTCACTGGCGCTGGCCAGTTGCTCCGCACTCTGCGTAATCGTGGCGAGAGTGCCGCGAAGTACTTCAATCGTTCGGTTCAAGGCAACCGCCATAGCACCCAATTCGTCCGTCGACTCGACTTCGAGAATTGTTGTGAGATCACGAACGGCGAGCGATTGGAGCACGGCCATGGTTTTATGAACGGGGTCCGCAATGGACTTGGTGATGGCAAGGAGAAGGACGATGTCCAATGCCAAGGCCGCTACGATCATGCCAATCACCCAGTAGCGCGACGACGCGTAAGTTTCCGCCGCACTTCGAGCGGTCGCGTCTCCACCATCGATATTGAGCTTTATGTCTTCTCCCAATTTCTCAAGCGCGGCGTCGATAGCCACGCGTCCGTCGCCCTGAGACAGTCTGATTCCTTCTTTGCGTTTGCTTTTTTCCGCCAATTTAATCACTTGCATCTGCGCGCTCTCGGCTTTAACCATATCGGCGCGATAATCGTCGTAAAGCTTGCGTTCCTGGTCGGAAGAGATTAAGGGTTCGTAGTGCTTATAGTCTGCGCCGAGAGCGTTATGCAGTTCCTGGATTTGCTTCTTCCATGAATCGATATCTTTTCTGTCTGCGAGCAGGAGATTAAGTTCTCGCCGCTTTAAGGTGGCGGTGTCGAAGCGAAGTTTGGCAAGGGCTTCGACCGAGGGCATCCAACTGGTTGCCAACTCCACCGTCGCGTTGTTCACGCGGGAGAGCTGGCGCAGAGAAAATATACCCAGACCGGCCATCAGAAGCAGGACCACTCCGAATCCCAGCCCCAGCTTCTGGCTAACGTTCAAATTCCTGAACCAGCGCATCGGTTTCCCTCGATCGAAATCATCTTGCGAGACGCAACTTGCCGAAAATTCTGCCAATCGGAATGGCAGCCCGGGGGAACAGGTTTAATAGTGAAATTATCGGCGCACGCGAACAAACCTTTAGTTGAACTACGCCGCTCGATGACGTTTCAAGAGAAAGTATGCGAGGGTCAGCGTGGCGAGGAACGTGAGACCGCCGATCGCGTTGACTCGCGAGGCGAAAAGCGTGTGGAGAACCGCGACGGAGACCAGGACAAAGCCGAATACAGAACCCCACAGGCCGAGAGGAGAGCGCATCGGAAGAGCGGCGACTTCCTCCCGAGTGAGCCGCCAGCGAAAACTCACGTGGGCGGCAAGCGATACGACCCAGGAAAGAATCAAGCCGGAGAATGCGGCTCCCATGATGTAAAGGAAGGCTTGTCCCGGAGCCCAGTTTTCGATGATGAGGGCAGTCACAATTCCGTAGGAAGAGACGAGTAGAGCGAGGCGTGGCGAGCCGGATGCGTTTAGCTTGCCCAGGCTGGCCGGAGCCCATCCGGTGCGCCCCATCGAAAACAGCAGGCGCGAAGCGACGTAGAGTTTAGCGTTGGCTCCGGAGAGCGCGGCGGTGAGAACAACGAAATTCATGAAGAACGCTGCGGCTGGAATTTTTGCCAGGCGCAGAACGCTGACGAATGGACTCTCAGTCACACCAGCGTGGTTCCACGGCATTACTCCCACCAGAATAACGATCGCACCAAGGTAAAGACCGGCAAGCAGAAAAAAAGTGAGGCGCGCGGCACGGGGAATATCTTTTGCCGAACGCGATTCGCCGGTGGTGACGGCCAGCATTTCGACGCCGCCGAAAGCATAGATGGCGAGAAAGACGGCAAACAGTGGCGCGATTGGACCTTTGGGAAAGAATCCGCCGTGAGCCGTGTATTGCGGAGTGACGTGGCCGCTGAACATGAGCGCAGCTCCGGCCAAAATAAACATCACAATGGTGGCGAACTTAATCATGGAGAACCAGAACTCAAATCGTCCGAAGGAGCCGACGCTGCGCAGATTGACGAGCAGAAGGAGCGCCGAGAAGACGATGACCCAAATTTCTCCGGGAACGGCCGGCAGCCAATAGGTCATGTAGGTGGCGGAGGCGACCAGTTCGGCGCCAATGGAAAAGGCAATGGAGGCCCAGTATGCGGCGCGGCAGAGAAATCCCAGATATTGATTCAGGTAAAGTTCGCCGTAGACGCCGAATGATCCGGCGGCGGGGTGCATGCTGGCCAACTCACCCAGAGCCATGGCTACGGTGTAAGCGATGAAGGCAGCGATGATGTAGCTGAGAATCACGCCAGGCCCTGCGATCTCGAGGGCTGCCGCAGAGCCAAGGAGGAGACCAGTGCCGACGGATCCGCCGACGGCCACCATCGTCATTTGTCCGGCGGTGAGTTGGTGGTGCAGACCTTCTTCGTGAACCTGTTCCTGGACGATCTGCGGATGCGGCGAGGGCGAAGGCATGGGGCACGATAACAAATTCCTGCCTCGGGCGGGGGTTCGAGATCTTTCTTTCGAAGATCTTTCCTTAACCACCGACCGAGATCTTCAACACTAAAACCTTAAACACGGGGGACACGGGGGTTCACAGGGTAGGAAAGAAGGAGGAGGCAGTGACTTTCGTAATCGCTGGTGGACCCTTGCGGATTGCTGGCACTGAGGGGGACTCCTAGAATCGAAGCAGCGGCAGTCTGCCTACATCCAACTCATGGCCGATACGACAACGCGCGCGGACCGAACCGAGCTGACCCGGCGGGTGGAGCGCGCCGGAAAACTGCTTCAGAAGGGCAAGGCCGCCGAGGCGCTCGAAGAATACCTGCTGGTCCTGCGGGACGATCCTGAAGATGATACGGTGCGCGCACTCTCGGCGGACTTGTGTCTGTCGCAGAACCGGGGGCGCGATGCGGTTCGGCTGTTGGGCGAATTGTTTGAGCGGCAAGTGAATGCCGGGGATGCCACGCGAGCAAGTCTGACTTATAAGAAATTGGCCCGGCATGGCAGTCCCACGTGGGATCAGAAAGTCCGCTTCGGGCAGTTGCTCGAAGGATCGAACAAAAAACTGGCGGTGGGCACGTATGAATCCGCACTAAGCGATCTGGCAAAGCTGGAAGACAAGAAAGATGCGTTGCTGGTGCTGGGGCGGATCGTGGCGCTGGAACCGACGCAGGCTAACTACTTGCGAGTAGCGGAATTGTCTTCTGAGCTGGGAGAAAGCAAGGCGTCGGCGGAAGCGTTCAAGCGCGTGGCACAATCGACGACGGAAAGCGGCGGAGATCCAGCGCAGTGGTACGAGCGCGCTTACCAGGAAGATTCCTCCGACGAGGCAATCGCGCTGGCCTATGGGAAGAGCCTGCTTGGGCAGGGTCAGATTGGCGCGGCGATTTTTATTCTGGAGCCGCAGGTCAATGCGGGCAAAACTTCGCCGGAGCTGCGCGATATTTATGCCGAGGCTTTGCTGGCGGCGGGACGGTATGCGGACGCGGAGCCGCTGGTATGGCAACTGTTTGAAGAGAATCCAAAGCGGATGTCGCAGGTAACGGCGCTGATTGGGCAGCTGGTAGATGCGGAGCAGGATGATGCAGCCGTGTCGCTGGCGCGCAAGCTGGGGCAATTTCAGGCGAAGCGTGGCGAGCGGCGGCAGTTTATAACCGTGATGCAGGATATTGCAGCGACCCGGCGTGCATCGCCAGGAATGCTGGAGTTTCTCAGCGAGTTGTTCAACGCTTCGAATCGCGAAGGCGATTATTGCCAGACGCTGCTGAAACTTTTCGATGTGTACTGCGGAACTCAGGATTTTGACAAGGCGGCCGAATGTCTGGATCGGGCCGCGGAAGTGGACCCGTATGAATCGGGCCACACCAAGCGGCTGGAAATGCTAAAGGGGAAAATCGAAGAGAAAAAGTTTGAGGCGATTGCGTCTCGGTTCACTCCGGTGAGTAAAGCGACGCCGGAAGCGTCAGTTGAGCATGAAGCGACCCTGGGAGCTTCGACCTTGCAGGATCTGATGTTGCAGGCGGAAATACTGGTGCAGTACGGAATGCGCAACAAAGCCGTCGAACGGCTGCAGAGAATTCAGGAATTGTTTCCGCACGAAGAAGAACGCAATGAGGATTTGCAGCGGCTCTATCTTTCCGCGGGAGTGACGCCAAGCTATGCGGGATCCGCGCCGCGGATGGCAGCGGCCACGCCTGTACCTCCGGCTTCCGCGCCAGCTCCGGTGCTTGCACCCCCGGCAGCCGATCCCGCGGCGGAGATGCGCAATGTGACGCGGGTGGCTGAGATCACGCGCAAGCTGTATCACCAGACGACAGCCGCCGCGGTGTTGACGACGGCAGTGAATGAAATTGGCGGGCACTGGGAAGTATCGCGTTGCGTGGCGGCGATGTGCACTCCGGGTTCAAGACCCACGGCGGTGCAGGAGTTCTGCGGCAAAGGAGCGAAGGCCGGGGAGCCGGGGGCCGTCAAAGCCCTGATGTGCGCGCTGCAGGATTTGTCGTTATCGCTGTCTTCATCGCAGCCCTCGAACGAGCCCGTAATCATTGCCGACGCGCAGCAAGCGGCGGAGTTGCAGTCTGTACGCAAGGCCGTGGTGGAGTTGGGGATCACATCGGTCATCGCGTTTCCGCTGAGCAATGGCGAAGATTCGGTGGGAGTGCTGGCGTTGTTGCACAACAAACCACGAGCCTGGCCTCAGACGGATACGGTCGTATTAAAGACTTTGGCCGACCAGATGGTGATCGCGCTGAATAATGCAGGCCTGCGGCGGCTGGTGAAAAATCTTTCGGTGACAGACGAGAAGTCCGGATTGCTGAAGCGAAGTTCTTATCTGGATTTGCTGCTGGCGGAAAGCAAGCGTGCGGCGCAGAATGCGTCTCCGGTTTCCGTGCTGCTGTTGCAGTTTGGCAGGAGCGCGGCGCTGCTCAAGGAATATGGCGACGCAGCGATTGAAGCGGTGATGGAAAAGATTGGACAACAGTTCGCGGCCAACATTCGAACCAACGACCTGGCGTTCCGTTATGACACGACGACGATTGCGCTCATTCTCGGCGACACGGCGGAGAAAGAAGCGCTGATGGCGGTAGAAAAACTGCGCAAAGTGATCGCCGAAGTGAGACTGCCTGCGAAAGAGGGGGCTGAGAAGGGAAACTCGCTGGAGTTTTCTGCGGGGTTGGCGGAGGCAGTGATACGAGACAATTATGATCCAGTGGACATAGTGACGGAAGTGATCAACCGCGCCGAGCATGCGCTGGCGACTTCTCTGGTGCAGGGTCCAGGGAAGGTTGTGGCGCTGGGAGCGGCGCTGGCGGCGGGAGCGGTAGCGTAGAAAAGTGCATCACTGACTTTCTCGCGCGGAATGCGGGAAAGACTTCCCGATCAGCGGCTCAACTCATCCTTTCTGTATTCATCTATATAAATTGTCATGGGTTGTTGCATTTCATCCCGGTACAGGCCGGTCTTGAAATAAACATAGCCGTGCGCGGGATAGCCGCGCTGCTGCTGATAAACCGTCGGACCTTGATAGTGGACAATGGGCTCACCGTTCAACCAGCCGTCGATCCGGCCATCCTGGTCACGCGAGAATCGCGTCTCGAAGCGGAAGTCGAGCCAGCGGCCACGAATCTCCTGCTTAGTGGAATACAGAATTGACCTTGCATGGTCATCTTGCCGCGTGATAAACAGCTCCCCGTTCTCATAACGGACGGCGAGCACTGGATTGTCTGGCCGGCACCTGCTCCATTCACACACCTGTTTCCACTGAGCTAATACAAGTCGCGTAGGCACGATGGGAAAATCAGTTGGAAGATACAGGCTGAAGGAATAGCGATAGGCTCGATGCATATGGGCCAGCAGCCACCACGCTTCCATGAGTTCATCACGCTCACTTGCCAGACCGTCGTCACTGGCAGCCTCGCGGCGATCGCCCGAGCGAACTGTGATTTCGCCTGCGCTGTGCCCCGCACGCACCACGGTGGATTGCACGAGAAACGAACCCGGCACCAGACGACCTGTAGACCAATGCCAGCTGAGACTGCGAGATTCAAAGCCGTCGTAAACGTGAATTTCCCTGTGGCGGATTAAGAGAAACACTCCCGCTACGCATACGGCCAGCAGAGCCAACGTGCGGACTGGGAACGTCTTCGTGGAATGTATGTTTGGCGGATGAGGTGCAGTCACCCGAACAATATAGCGGTTAAGGGTTGGCGTTCCTGTCGAATGTGGACAGAAAGATAGTGCTGCCGAACTGTGTCGCTACGGTCTTGTCTTGGCACGCTGTGGTCAAACCTGCGTTGGCACTGCTACACTAACCAGTTTGATGGTCAATTTTGATCCGCTCTGGGTGCGGTGTCTGCAGGGAAACCAATGTTAAAACCAGGTGATATTGCGATTGTCAGTGGGGCGCGCACGCCCTTTGGGCGCTATTGCGGGAAGTTGAAGGATTTTACGGCGCAGGAGTTGGGTGCGGTGGCGGCTAAAGGTGCAATCGAGCGGTCGGGAATCGATCCAACTGAATTTGATCATGCCGTTTTCGGCAACGCGCAGCAGACTTCGGGCGATGCGCTCTATGGGGCGCGGCATGTGGGGTTGCGCGCGGGGCTGCCGATTGAGACTCCGGCGCTGACCGTGAACCGGCTGTGCGGGTCGGGGATGCAGGCGATTGTGAGCGCGGCGCAGATGATCCAGACAGATGAGGCGAAGATTGTGCTGGCGGGCGGGATGGAGGCAATGTCGCAGGCTCCGTTTACGATTCGCGGGCGCGATGGATTTACTCTGGCTCCGGGCGGAAAGATGGAGGACTCGCTGATGGTGGCGCTGCTCGACAGCTATTGCGGGCTGTATATGGCGAATACGGCGGAGTTGTACGGCGAGCAGCAGGGGATTACGCGGCAGGCGCAGGATGAGTTTGCGATGCGCTCGCAGCAGAAGGCGGATGCGGCTTACAAAGAAGGACGCATTCAGGAAGAGCTGGTTCCGGTTGCGCTGCGAAATCATAAAGGCGAGGCTACGGGAGAATCGCTCACGGAAGATGATCACCGCAGGCCGCAGACGACGATGGAAGGGTTGGCCAAGCTGAAGGCGGCGTTCGGAAAAAATGGGACGGTGACGGCCGGGAACGCGAGCGGCATTGTGGATGGCGGCGCGGCGGTGGTGGTGATGTCGCTCGAAGAGGTTCGCAAGCGGAATATGGAACCGCTGGGTCGGATTGTAAGTTGGGGTGTTGCCGGAGTTGAGCCGAAGCTGATGGGGTGCGGTCCGGTTCCCGCGACGAAGATTGCGCTGCAGAAGGCTGGGCTTTCTTTGGACTACATTGATCTGATCGAAGTGAATGAGGCGTTCGCGGCGCAGTATTTGTCGGTGGAGAAAGAATTGGGGCTGGATCGCGAGAAAGTGAATGTGAATGGCGGGGCGATTGCGTTGGGGCATCCGCTGGGGGCGACCGGGACTCGGCTGGTGATTACTTTACTGTATGAGTTGCGTCGGCGGAAGAAGAAGTATGGGCTGGCTACAGCTTGCATCGGCGGCGGGCAGGGGATCGCGATGGTGGTGGAGAGCATGAGCTGAAGTCCCATAATCGCTTTGTCATCCTGAACGAAGTGAAGGACCCATGCAATTTGCCGGCGCCGGCAGAGTGCATAGGTTCTTCGCTTCGCTCAGAATGACAAGGGCTTTTAGGTATGAGGGAGTTATGGAAATTAAGAAGGTAGGCGTACTCGGATGTGGGCTGATGGGGTCCGGCATTGCGCAGGTTTGCGCTACTGCTGGATTCGATGTGACCGTGCTCGAGGTGGAACAGAAGTTTCTCGACAAGGGGTTTGCCGGGATTGAGAAATCTTTGGCGAAGTTTGCTGAGCGGCCGGTCGAGAAGGGCGGGATCACGTGCTCAGCGGAAAGATGCGATCCGCGCTCGGCTTAAGGGGACGACCAACAAATCCGATCTGTCCGATTGCGACATTATCATTGAGGCCATCATCGAGAATGTGGAAGAGAAGAAGAAGATGTATGCGTCGATCGATGGCATCGTGAAGAAGGACGCGATCTTTGCATCGAACACTTCTTCGATTTCTGTGACTGAGCTTTTGACGGCGGTGAAGCGGCCGGAGCGGTTTATCGGGCTGCACTTTTTTAATCCGGTGCCGCTGATGAAATTGGTGGAGGTGGTGCGGACGATAGCCACCGCTGATGACGTTTATGAAACGGCTTACGAGTTCGCGAAAAAGCTGGGCAAGGTTCCGGTGCGGACTTCGGATAAGACGGGATTCATCGTAAACCGGCTGCTGGTGCCTTATTTGCTCGATGCGATCCGGGCGTATGAAGAGGGCGTGGGATCGATTGAGGATATTGATAACGCGATGAAACTGGGTTGCGGATATCCGATGGGGCCGTTTACTTTGCTGGATTTTGTTGGGCTTGATACCACTTATTACATTACGCAGGTGATGTATGACGAGTTCAAGGAGCGGCGCTTTGCCTCGCCTCCGTTGCTGAAGCGGTTGGTGATGGCGGGGTGGTACGGGCGGAAATCCGGCAAAGGGTTTTATGATTATTCGGATCCGAATCAACCGAAGGCGAATAAACTGTAGAATCGGACATTCCAGATTACGGCGCTAAATTAAAGGCCCTGGATTCAACCGCAATGCTAAGGCGCAGAAAAACCGACCGGCTGCCGGGTGAGGGCGGTCCGGAGGATATTGAAATGTATCGCCGGGCCTGGCATAGCTACGTGGCGCGGCGAAATCTTGTGGTCATCCTGTTTGCGAGCTTTCTGTTTCTCGGCTTACTGATCGATAAGCTGAAGTTGGGCGAAGGCAAGGACTTCGCGATCCTGCTGGCTTGGGTTGGAGTTTATCTGGCGGGAGCGTGGTGGCTGACGGAATGGAAGTGTCCGCGCTGCGGAAAGATCTTCGGCAATCGCCTGTGGACGCAACGCTGCATCAGTTGCGATTTGAGCAAAGAGGACGTGGCTGCGGTGGCGCGGGGAAAGTGATGCTTCGCCACGGATAGGCACGGATTCACACGGAATCTGAAATCCGCACTGCAAGTCACATGAGAATTCAGGCAAGCAGCCGCGGTGCTGCCAGCAAATTGCAGGTTCTTCGCTCCGCTCAGAATGACAAATCTTTTTCAAGCACAGTGCTCTCCGGATATTGGAATTTATGAACTTCGAAAACATACTTCTGGAAAAGAAAAGCGCGATTGCTTACGTCACCGTGAACCGGCCGAAGGTCTTGAATGCTCTGAACATGGCGACCATGGAGGAGTTGCGCGCGGCGTTTCATGACATCAAGAATGATGCGGCAATTCGCGTCGTCATTCTGACCGGTTCGGGCGAGAAGGCGTTCATTGCGGGGGCGGACATCGCCGAGTTGGCTAAGAACGATGCGGTTGCAGCCAAGGAATATACGCACCGTGGGCAGAATGTTCTGAACTTGATTGAGAATCTGGGCAAGCCGGTGATTGCGTGCATCAACGGATTTGCGCTGGGCGGGGGATGCGAGATCGCGCTGGCATGCACGATGCGGCTGGCCAGCGAGAATGCGAAGCTGGGTCAACCGGAGGTGAAGCTGGGGATTATTCCGGGATACGGCGGAACGCAGCGGTTGCCGCGGCTGGTAGGCAAAGGCATTGCAATGCAGATGGTGCTGGCGGGCGAGATGATTTCTGCGCAGGAAGCGCATCGCATTGGACTGGTGAATGAAGTGACGGTGGCGGCGGAGTTGATTCCGCGGGCAGAGGCGATTGCGGCGAAGATTATTGCCAACGCGCCGCTGGCGGTGCAGTATGCGATGGAGGCTGTCAACAAAGGCATGGAGATGACTTTGAGCGAAGGCCTGTATCTGGAGGCGGTGTTGTTTGCGGTCGCTTGCGCGACTGAGGATAAGAAGGAAGGGACTGCGGCATTTTTGGAGAAGAGAGTAGCGGATTTCAAAGGAAAGTAAGTCAAAATCTTCACCACAGAGGGCACAGGGGAACACAGGGTACAACGGAGAGCCGGCACGAAGGAGAGACTAGAAATCGAACAGCTTCCTGAACCTGCGATTCCTTCGCTCGAAGGCGGCCTGAGCGCCGCGGGTAGACGTTTCGCACTTGTGGTTTCGAGATTCAATTCCTTCATCACTGAAAGACTTCTGCTGAGTGCCTATGACGGATTGGTGCGTTCCGGAGCGGACAAAAAAGATATTCACTTGATTCGTGTGCCAGGGGCGTTTGAGATTCCGCTGGCGGCGCGGAAGTTAGCGGAGACTGGGAAGTATGACGCCATTATTTGTCTTGGGTGTTTGTTGCGTGGCGATACGGCGCACTACGACGTCATCGTGAATGAAGTGACGCGGGGGATTGGTCAATCGGCGCAGGAGACGGGAGTTCCTCATGCTTTCGGCGTGCTTACTTGTGAGAATCTGGAGCAGGCCATTGATCGGGCTGGGTTGAAGATGGGGAATAAGGGGTTCGAGGCGGCGCTGGCGGCGGTGGAGATGGCGTCGTTGAAGGACGCGATCAGCGGGCAGCCATCCGCTGTCAGCAGAAAGCAGGTTCCTCGCTCCGCGAGGAATGACAGGGGTGCGGGTCGGAATGACAGAGTTAAAAAACGGAACGACCGACCTGAAAATAGGAATGATAGATCTAAGCGTGCTGTGGCCAAGGCAAAGCGGCGCAAATAACCTTCCTGTGCAGTAAACTGAATCACCACTTCACAACAATCTCTTTATGGGTACTCGTCGCAAATCCCGCGAACTGGTTCTGCAAATGTTGTTTCAGGCGGATATGGGTAAGCAGACGGTGGACCATGTGCAGCGCACGTTTTGGGCGGAGCATGCAGGGACCAGCGCGGACGTGCGTGGATTTGCGGAGGATTTGTTTCGCGTTGCGACGGATCGCGGGCCGGAAATCGATAAGCTGATCGAGCGGCATGCGGAGCACTGGCGCATGGAGCGCATGGCCGCGGTGGATCGTAATCTGCTGCGCGCGGGAGTGGCGGAGTTTCTGGCGTATCCGGAGACACCGCGAGCGGTGGTGATTAATGAGTCGCTTGAGATCGCGCGGAAATTTTCCAGTCTGGAATCGGTGCAGTTCGTGAATGGCGTCCTGGACAGCGTGGCGAAGGAACTGCAAAAGCCGGCATAGTGTACTGCAGGGGCTAAAGCCCTCACTTCAAGGGTCTTCTCATCGCAGCGCTAAAGCGCTGCGCCACCTCAAAACCCGGTGCCTGAAGGCGCGCCCAGATTCACCCCCTGATTGCAGTACGCCGGAAGGTTCGCCGCGGTGCGCATCCCAGAATTAATCCCGCTGAATCATTTACGGCTTTATCGCCACCATATTGAGGTTGCAGGAATATGAGTTGTAGCAAAAGTTATTCGAGGAGTTGGGAAGCTGGTAGAAGGGGACTTCCATGATATCGGTTGCCGTCACGGTGTCGAGTTCGTGCAGAATTCCGTCCGTCCCGGCCACGTAGAGATATGTGCCATCCACGGTGATGTCGGCGTCAACCGGCGCGGCGCCTCCATTCAGCTGGATCGCGCTGACGGATGAAGTGACGAAGTTATAGATCAGAACGCCCTGATCGCTGGTGACGATGTAGACTGCGGCCCCTCCCGGCGCGACGAAGAAATTCAGCGGATGAAAAGTGCCCCGTTGAAGATTGATGTGAATGGGGGCAAACGCCGTCGACGTGGCGACGGTTTGAGCGAGCGCTATCTCCTGCGCCGGACATAGAGCGCCCGGAGGGGAAATCAGTGGCGTTGTAGAGGTGGTCGCGATAACGTCGATGCCGGTGTTATCGATCCCCAGGAGAACATCGAGGTTCGCCAAATCACTCTGGTTGAGAAGCGGAACCGTAGCGTTACCCATGGGGGCGCTGACGGCCGGGACCATCTTGAGCAAGGATGGCGTCGTTGGCAGCCCGGTGATCGTCAAGGGAGCGCCTCCGGCCATGGTAGCGGGCGAGTTGTTGCATGTGTTGAGAACGTCGATGTTCGAAGTGGAACTTCCGCCCGCGATGAAAGCAAACGCTCCGGTGGAAGAAAACGCAATCGAAGTGGCTGGTGCCGAAAGAGGAATTGTCACAGGAGCCTGCAGAGTCGAGTAAACGTATAAAGTATTGCCGCCATTGCCCAGGATGAAGGACTTGGTGCTGTCCGGGGAAAATGTCGCCGTGGTTGCGCTGTTGATATACAGAGCCGTGGTCGCCGCCGAAGAGGTGGTGGTGTTAACGACGTAAACCTGGTTGGGAGTAGAGATGGTATCGGCGAACACTGCCAGGTTGCCATTGGGCGAGACAGCCAGGACTTTACCGGTCACGATCCCCAACGTGCTGGCCGGGTTGGGCAGGAACGTAAAAGGATTTGTGGTAGATGAGCCGAGGTTTGCTGTCGTGATGAGGAAGGATCCGTACTGGCTGCCGACGTAGGCCTTATCTCCCAGGGGATCGAACATCAGGGAATTCGGCGGGGCGGGCATCGAACTGGGACTGGCCGCAATGTTTTTTGCCGTCGAGATATCGTAGAGCGCGACAGTGCACTGAGAATTGCTGTAACAGTCCTGACTAGTTGCCAAAACGCTGGTCGAGACCGGGACGCCAGTGACCAATCCGGAAATGGAATTGACCGGATAAACCGGCTGCGGAACGTATGGACCGGGAACGCCGGCCGGATTCAACGGGAAACCCACGTTACATGTCGGTGGGCTGCAGGAGGCGGTGATGGCCGCCGTGCCCGGTTGTGGAGTTCCGATTGTGCAAGTTGCTGCTCCGGAGCATCCGCTGGACGCCGCAGGAGGTGGTGTGGTGGTGGTCGTAGTCGTAGTGGTGGTTGTCGTGGCAGCGGCGCCAGCGGTAAGTGCAGCGGGAGCGGAAGAGGTCCAGGTGAGCGGGGGTTTGGGCACGACGCATCCCTGGACATCGACGGCGGTCGCAGTGATGGTCTCGGATGCGCCCTTGGTGGCGATGAAGTTGGTCTCGCCGATGTTTTGTGAGCCGTTCGAGCCTAACTGCAGACTGATGCACTGCACCGGGCAAGTCTCCGCAATGTAGGGCTGGCTGAACACTCCCGAGGCCGAGGCCACCACTTGGGTCTGGCCTGGCGTGTTGGGTGCCACGGTAGCCTGATTGGTGATGAGATTCGACGAAGCACTCACGATGGGAGTGATGGTGACGACGTTTGTGTTGGCCTGGGTCCAGGTGAACGGTCCAACCGAAGCAGTGATGTCGACTCCCTGGCTGTAAGCCGTGGCCTGTAAGGTTTGCTGCTGATTTTGGGACAGACAATAGTTGGCGGCGGTGGGATTAAATGCGATTTTGCAAGCCAGGGGAAGCGCGCTTTGCGCCGGGCACGCGGGCGGCAAAGAATTTACCGGAGGAACCACGCTGATCTGAACGTTGTCGATGGGAGGATGAACGAAGACTGTGGTGGGCGGGCTGATCTGGCCGAGTGCCGTAGCGATCACCTGAACCGTTCCCGATCCGGCCGGCGTGCAGACGTTGTAGTACGGGGCATTCCAGGTTCCGGCGCAGGCGAATCCGCTGGGAGAGATCGATAGGATTCCCGGCGGGCTGTCAGGAGTTAAAGAGAAAGTGAAAGCCGGCGAGATAGTTGCGTTTGTGCCGTTCTGCGCGCTGGCAGTGAACGCAAGTGTGCTTCCCCATTGCATCGAAGCGCTGATCGAAGGATTTAGAGTAATCTTCGCGGGAAACGGATTCGCGCCGGCGGGTTTGTGTCCTCCGCAAGCCGGCAACAACAGAAAGAGAAAAATTGTGATGACAACTCCCGCCCACTGAACGCAGCCGAACCTTCCCATGCAACCTCTCGTCGCTTCACGCAGCATGCGCGAAGCGATTCGCTCATCTGATTAGGAATAATGAAATTGGAACGGAAAACTTTTGTAGTGTAGAGGCTGCAGGCGGATTCAGCAAGCTGGCTGCGATCTCTATCACGATTCGTTATTCCGCATTTGCAGTGGGATGCAAAAACATGGGTTGACGATGTTTCGCCCGAGTTGCTATAGTAGTTTGGTTCCGCGAGTTAATCCAAGCTTGCTGTAAGCCGTGAGTTTTTGCGGAGTACTGCGCAGAATTCCGGTTGAGCTTTTGAAAATGCGTTTCCGAATCGAGTTTTGGTTTGGAAACTTTCCTCGCTGAAATGTTCCTGCGCTGCCTTTCGCCCTCGGGCATCCGGTGCGGTTAAGTTCGAAGCACCGGCGGTCTGCGGAAGGATATGCAGGACAGAGCTGGCGATACGGAGTACCCCCGTAGTTGCGGCCGGGTGCCACCGTCGACAGTTCAAACCTAGATCGGGAACCCAAAATCTCTCTCCGTGGGTTGGTGTGCGGCGAGAAGCATGGTTGGCCACCGAGCCTGCCAGCCCGGATTATGTAATTCGACCGGGAAATCGATGTTGCTGCGCGCGGGAATCGCGCTGCGCCACATCGGTGCGAAGTTGGTGTGAAGAAGGAGCGGCAAACAGTGCCTACTTTCAATCAGTTGGTGGCGAAGGGCCGCAAGCGGCCACGGTATAAGACGGCCAGTCCGGCGCTGCAAGGCTGCCCGCAGAAGCGCGGAGTCTGTACGCGTGTGTATACGCAAACCCCGAAGAAGCCGAACTCGGCGCTGCGGAAAGTGGCGCGCGTGCGTTTGACCAATGGAATTGAAGTCACCACTTATATCCCCGGTGTTGGCCACAATCTGCAGGAGCACTCGATTGTGCTGATCCGCGGCGGCCGCGTGAAGGATCTGCCCGGCGTGCGCTATCACGTGATTCGCGGAACGCTGGATGCAGTGGGCGTGGCCGGACGTCAACAGGGACGTTCGAAATACGGCGCGAAGAGAGCGAAGAAGGGTTAAGAAGCAGGTTTCAAGGTTGCAAAGTTTCAAGTGGCTGCGGTCACGCAAACTTTGAAACGCTTGAAATCTGAAACCTTGAAACTTGGAGTTTTATGCCTCGTAAAGGACATACAGCAAAGCGGACCGTTCCAGCCGATGCGGTTTACGGCTCGAATCTGGTGACGAAGTTCATCAACTCGATGATGTGGCAGGGCAAGCGCTCGACCGCCGAGGGCATTTTTTATGAAGCTCTCACCAAGGTGCAGGAAAAAGGTGGCGACGAAGCTTTGAAGCTGTTCACCAAGGCCGTCGAGAACGCGAAGCCGCTGCTCGAGGTTAAGACGCGTCGCGTGGGTGGTGCGAACTATCAGGTTCCGGTGGAAGTGAATGCCGACCGGCGAACCTCGCTGGCGATCCGCTGGCTGCTGACTTATGCTCGCGGTCGCGCCGAGCGCGGCATGGTCGACAAGTTGAGTAATGAATTGCTGGACGCTGCCAACGGAAAAGGCGCAGCCATCAAGAAGAAGGAAGATGTTCACCGCATGGCGGAAGCGAATAAGGCTTTCGCGCATTACCGGTGGTAAAGAATTGCTGATTGTTGATTGCTGATTGAAGAGGCTGAGCCGGTTTTCAATCAGCAATCGAGAAATCATCAATCAACAATTGAAAAGTTTCGGAGCCCAGAAAGAGTTAGAGAGTCGTGCCTAGAACAGTCCCATTAGAACGCTGCAGGAACATCGGCATCATGGCCCACATCGATGCCGGTAAGACCACTACGACGGAGCGCATCCTGTTTTATACGGGAAAGACGCACCGCATCGGAGAGGTGCACGAAGGCACTGCGACCATGGACTGGATGGAACAGGAGCAGGAGCGCGGCATAACGATCACCTCCGCGGCGACCACTTGCACCTGGCGCGATATTCGCATCAACATTATTGATACCCCCGGCCACGTGGATTTCACGGCGGAAGTGGAACGCTCGCTGCGTGTGCTCGACGGCGCAGTGGCGGTGTTTGACGCGGTGCACGGAGTGCAGCCGCAGTCGGAAAAAGTCTGGCGCCAGGCCGACAAGTACGGCGTGCCGCGCATTTGCTTCATTAACAAGATCGACAAGATGGGCGCGGATTTCGAGCATGCGGTCGATACCATCCGCAAGCGTTTGAGCGCGAAGCCGGTCGCGATTCAGATTCCCATCGGCCAGGAAGATAAGTTCAAAGGCGTCATCGATCTGATCAACATGAAGGCGATCGTGTGGGTAGATGACACGATGGGCGCCGAGTATGTGACCGAAGAGATTCCCGCCGAACTGAAGAAGAAAGCCGAAGCGTTCCATGCGCAACTGGTCGAGAGCATTGCCGAGAACGACGACGAAATCCTGCACAAGTTTCTCGAAGGCGAAGAGATTAGCGCGGACGCGCTGCGCAAGTCGCTGCGCAAGTCGACGATTGCGCTGAAGGTTTTCCCGGTGGTGGTGGGGACGGCTTTCAAGAACAAGGGAATTCAGCCGCTGCTGGATGCGGTTGTCGATTATCTGCCTTCGCCTCTGGACGTGCCTGAAACGCATGGGCTGAATCCCGATAACGGTGAGACGATTCACCGCAAGGCGGATGACAAAGAGCCGTTTTCCGCACTGGCTTTCAAGATTATGGCTGATCCGTTCGTCGGCCAGTTGACGTTTATTCGCGTTTACTCCGGTCAGCTCAAGACCGGCGACTCCGTCTTGAACACCGGCCGGCGCAGAAGCGAGCGTATCGGACGTTTGCTGAAAATGCATGCCAACAAGCGCGAGGAAATCAGCGAGATTCTGGCGGGCGATATTTGTGCGGCAGTCGGGCTTAAGGGCGTGAGCACCGGCGACACGATCTGCAGCGAAGATCATCCCATCGCGCTCGAAAATATTACGTTTGCGGTTCCCGTGATTTCGGTTGCGGTTGAGCCTAAGACGAAAGCGGATCAGGAAAAAATGGGCATGGCGCTTGGCCGTCTGGCCCAGGAAGATCCTACCTTCAAAGTTCACACTGATCCCGACAGCGGGCAGACCATCATCAGCGGCATGGGCGAGCTGCATCTGGAAATCATCGTCGACCGCATGATGCGCGAGTACAAAGTCGAGGCCAATGTCGGCAAGCCGCAGGTGGCGTATCGCGAGACCATTCGCAAGCACTCGGAAGCGGAAGGCAAATACATTCGCCAGACCGGCGGCCGCGGGCAGTACGGGCACGCCAAGATCAGGCTGGATCCGCAACCGGCAGGCACGGGCTACGAATTCGTCAACGATATCGTTGGCGGGTCGGTGCCGAAAGAATTTATCAAGCCGATCGATCAGGGAATTCAGGAAGCGCTCGAAGGCGGTATTCTCGCGGGCTATCCCATGGTGGATGTGAAGGCGACGTTATACGACGGCAGCTATCACGATGTCGATTCCAACGAAATGGCGTTCAAGATTGCCGGATCGATGGCGTTCAAGGAAGCTGCTCGCAAAGCGTCTCCGGTGTTGCTGGAGCCGGTGATGGCGGTTGAAGTGGTCACCCCGGAGGATTATGCCGGAGTAATCATGGGCGACCTGAGCTCGCGCCGAGGACGCATCGAAGGCATGGAGCATCGCGCTGGATCGCAGGTGATTAAGGCAATCGTGCCGTTGGCGGAGATGTTTGGCTACGCGACCCATATGCGTTCGTCGACGCAGGGCCGTGCCGAGTACTCGATGCACTTCGCGCGTTATGAGGAGGCTCCGCGATCGGTCGCGGAGGAAATCATCGCCAAGGTGCAGGGAACGACGAAATGATTGCGCTTTTGCGGGTGTGAGCGAAGCGGAAGACCGCAGCGATCATCCTGAGCGTTTTTTGCGAAGGCTCTGATTGAAGCAAATAGGTCCTTCGGCGACAAAGAACGTCGCCTCAGGATGACAAGTTTAAAGTTGAGGAAACGGAAATGGCGAAAGAGAAATTTGATCGGAATAAGCCGCACTGCAACGTGGGAACGATTGGTCACATCGATCATGGCAAGACCACGTTGACGGCGGCTATCACCAAGGTATTGCAGAAGCATAATCCGAAGATCGTCTTTCGGTCGTTTGATTCGATCGATAATGCTCCGGAAGAGAAGGCGCGCGGCATTACCATTGCGACGGCGCACGTGGAGTATGAGACGGCGAACCGGCACTACGCGCACGTCGATTGTCCGGGCCACGCGGACTACATCAAGAACATGATTACGGGCGCGGCGCAGATGGATGGCGCGATCCTTGTTGTCGCTGCGACCGACGGTCCCATGCCGCAAACGCGCGAGCACGTGCTGCTGGCGCGGCAGGTGGGCGTGCCTTACATTGTGGTGGCACTCAATAAGTGTGACGCTGTTGACGACCCCGAGTTGCTCGACCTGGTCGAACTCGAAGTGCGCGAGTTGCTGAAGAGCTACAAGTTTCCGGGTGATGATGTGCCGGTGATTCGTCTTTCTGCCTTGGGCGCTTTGAACGGCGAAGAAAAGTGGGAGAAGCAGATCGACGCGCTGATGGATGCGGTTGACAAGAGCGTGCCGCAGCCGGCGCGCGAACTGGATAAGCCGTTCCTGATGCCGATTGAAGATATCTTCTCGATTCAGGGCCGCGGCACGGTAGTGACGGGACGAATCGAGCGCGGCAAAGTGAAAGTCGGCGAGGAAGTGGAAATCGTCGGCTTCCGCGATACGCGCAAGACGGTCGTCACCGGCGTCGAAATGTTCAAGAAGCAACTCGACGAAGGCATGGCGGGCGACAACGCGGGACTGCTGTTGCGCGGCATCGCGAAAGAAGATGTCGAGCGCGGTATGGTGCTGGCCAAAGGTGGATCGATCACCCCGCACACCAAGTTCAAAGCGGAAGTCTACATCCTGACCAAAGAAGAAGGTGGAAGGCACACGCCGTTCTTCAAAGGATACCGTCCGCAGTTTTATTTGCGCACGACAGACGTGACCGGCGTGGCGGAACTTCCCGCAGGCACCGAGATGGTGATGCCGGGGGACAACGTCAGCCTGGTGATCGAACTGATCACGCCGGTGGCGATGGAGAAGGGCCTGCGCTTCGCCATCCGTGAAGGCGGGCACACGGTAGGCGCGGGAACGATCAGCGAGATTGTGCAGTAAGGGATGATTTTGTAGAGCGGGCGCCCTCGCCCGCTTTGCATGCAGCATCGATAAAGGCTCGCGGGCGAGGGCGCCCGCGCCACACAAAACGCGGCTTGCGGCTCGCCGCCAGTTCTTTCCTTCCGGAGACGCCGGAAGGGGTCAGAGAGAGTGAAGCGTGATTGGAAAAGAAAGAATTCGCATCCGGTTGAAGGCTTACGACTATCGCATTCTGGATCAGTCGACCGGCGAGATCGTGGAAACCGCGCGTCGCACCGGAGCACAGATTGCGGGGCCGATTCCGTTGCCCACAATGAAGAACAAATACTGCGTGCTGCGTTCGCCGCACGTGGATAAGAAATCGCGCGAGGAGTTCGAGATCCGCACCCACAAGCGGCTGCTCGATATTCTCGAGCCCACGCAGCAGACGGTGGACGCGCTGATGAAGCTCGATCTTCCCGCCGGCGTGGATGTAGAGATCAAGGCGTTCGGGAAAGAACATAAGTAGCGCAGACAGGCGCGGGCTTCGCCCGCTGAACGGACGAAGGGCGTCGGTTCCTACATGAGCTTAGAAGCTCCCCAGCCAATAGCGAATGGCCACGCTGGGAATGGAGATGGAGATGGCGATAAGAGTTGCAGGAATACTGGGCAAGAAGGTCGGCATGACGCAGCTGTTTGACTCGAAGGGCGATGTGCGTCCGGTCACGGTGCTGCAGGCTGGTCCTTGCGTGGTGACGCAGCATAAGCTGGCGGTGAAAGACGGCTACGAGGCGGCACAGATCGGCCTGGTGGAATTTGTGAAAGAGTCGCGACTGACCAAGCCCGCACGCGGACATCTGGCGAAGAACAATCTTCCTCCGGTGAAGTTCATGCGCGAAGTGCCGCTGGAGTCCGACGGCGATGGCGATGGAGCGGTAAAGGTTGGAGACCGAGTTCTGGTCGAGATTTTTGATGGCGAAAAGTTTGTCGACATCGTGGGAGTCAGCAAGGGAAAAGGTTTTCAGGGTGTGGTGAAGCGGCATCATTTCGGAGGCGGCCCTAAATCGCACGGGTCGATGTTCCAGATTACCGGTTCGATTGGGTCTTCGGCGTTTCCTTCGCGCGTGTTCAAGGGTATGCGCATGTCGGGACACATGGGCCATGCGCGCGTGACGCAACGCAACCTGAGGGTTCTAGGGGTTGATAAAGACGAAAATCTGTTGGTAGTCGAGGGCAGTGTGCCGGGACCGCAGGGCGGGTACATCGTGATTACGAAAGCGAAGAAGCCGCCCAGAGAGCGTCGCGGATTTGCCGGCGCGGCTACGGTGGATCCATTGAAGGCGGCGAAGCGAGCGGCAAAGAAGGCATAGTAGTAGCGCGGGCGCCCTTGCCCGCGTCACATGCAGCATGAGAGAAAGTCGCGGACGAGGGCGTCCGCGCCACAAGAGAAGCAATATGGCGACTATAGATATTCACGATTTGAGCGGAAAAAAGGTCGGAACGTTTGACCTTGCCGATGATGTTTTTGGCGCGGTCAACGAAGACTTGCTTTGGGAGGCGGTGAAGCATTACCGCGCCGGGCAGCACCGCGGCACGCATGCGACCAAGGCCCGCTGGCAGGTTTCCGGTTCGGGCAAGAAGCTGTGGAAGCAGAAGGGTACGGGGCGGGCGCGTATCGGCTCGATCCGGTCGCCACTGTGGAGGCATGGCGGCACGGTGCATGGTCCGGTTCCGCGATCGTATGACTACGCGTTTCCACGCAAGAAGCTGCTGGGTGCGTTGCGTTCGGCGCTGGCTTCGAAGTTTGCCGATGGCAAGCTGACGATCGTAAATGCATTCGACGTGAAGGAACCGAAGACCAAGGAATTCCGGGCGGCGCTCGAGGCATTGAAAGTTGAGAAGACGGTTTTGATCGTGGATGTGCCGAACTCTGGAAACCGCAATCTGGAGTTGAGCGCGCGCAATATTGAAGGTCTTGAGTTGATTCCGGGCAACGAGGTTCACCCTTATCATTTGCTGCGTTACGACCGCGTGATTTTTTCTCATCCCGCGATTGAGAAGTTGCAGCTTACGTTGAAAGATACTTTGCCCAAGAGCCAGCGCAAGCATGCGAAGGAAGAAGAAGAGGGCGCGAAGAAGGCGTCGGCTTCTCCACGCAAGCGCGTACGGCATGAAAAAGCGGCGGAGGTGGCCTAGGGCCTAATTAAATATGAAATCCGCATATCAGATCATTCGTCGTCCGGTGATCACCGAAAAAGGTTTGGCGATCAAGGAGCTGCAGAACACGCTGGTGTTCCAAGTGGCGCCGGGCGCGACCAAGACAGAAGTAAAGCAGGCGGTGCAGACGATTTTCAAAGTGAAAGTTCTCTCTGTGCGCACCGCGATGTACCCGGGAAAAGAGCGGCGGCGAGGCAAGTTTGCCGGCTACCGTCCGGACTGGAAGAAGGCTTATGTGCGGCTGCGGGCCGGCGAGAAGATGCCGGAGTACGCGCAGAATTTGTAGGCCGCTCGGCGCGAAGCAGGTTCCTCACCGGGCCTTTGGCCCAGTTCGGAATGACAAACAAGATTTGAGCTAACGGTAGAAGCTAAAGGCTGATTTTTATGGCGATCAAAACATATCGACCGACGACGCAGACGTTGCGCTACCGCACGACGATCGTCAATGACGACATCACGACGCAGCATCCCTACAAGCCGCTCGTCGAAAAGAAGCAGCGCACCGGCGGACGCCGCAACTCGGGCGACATTACCAGCTGGCATCGCGGCGGCGGACACAAGCAGAAGCTGCGCATCATTGACTTCAAGCGCGACAAGGCCGGCATTCCCGCGACCGTCACGACGATCGAATACGATCCCAACCGTTCGGCGCGCATTGCGCTGCTGGCCTATGCCGATGGCGAGAAGCGTTACATTCTGGTGCCCGAAGGAATGAAGGTTGGACAGAAAGTTGTCAGCGGGCCGGATGCCGACATTCTCGTGGGCAATGCATTGCCGCTGCGCAATATTCCACCAGGCACCTCGATTCATAATCTCGAATTGAAACCCGGCAAGGGTGCGCAGATGGTGCGGTCGGCGGGGGGCGCGGCGCAGTTAGTAGCTAAGGAATCCGACTATGCGCTGGTGAAGTTGCCGTCGGGCGAGACGCGAAAGATTTCGCAGGATTGTATGGCGACGATTGGCCAGGTAGGAAATCTGGATCACGAGAACATCACCATCGGCAAGGCGGGTCGCACGCGTTGGCTGGGATGGAAGCCGGTGAACCGCGGCGTTTCGATGAATCCTGTGGACCATCCGCACGGTGGTGGTGAGGGCAAGACTTCCGGTGGAAGGCATCCGGTGACGCCTTGGGGTCAGCCGACGCGCGGTTACAAGACGCGGAATAACAAGCGGACGGATAAGTTCATTGTGAACCGCAGAAGTAAGTAGAGGCGAGAGCAAATTTATGGCACGTTCAACGAAAAAAGGCGCGTTCGTGGATGTTTACCTGATGTCGCGGGTCGAAGGCATGAATTCGCGCAACGAGAAAAAAGTTTTGCGCACCTGGTCGCGGCGCTCCACCGTGGTTCCGGAGATGGTAGGGCACACCATTGCGGTGCACAACGGCAAGAAATTTATTCCGGTGTATGTGACCGAGAACATGGTGGGACACAAGCTGGGCGAGTTCAGTTTTACGCGCAACTTCAAAGGCCACTCCATGCGGGCGGCAACGGAAGTGGCTGCGAAGCCAGCGGGCATTCCGGGCGGACCGGGAGCGATTACTCCTGCGGCAGCGCCGGCGGCGCCGAAGGCATAAGGGGAGACGCGAATGGAATTTCGAGCGGAAATGCGTTACTTGCGAGTCTCGCCGCAGAAGGCGCGCCTGGTGCTGGAGTTGATCAAGGGGCGCAAGGTGGAAGATGCGCGTAACACGCTGTTGTTTACCAAGAAGCGCGTAGCGGCGCACATCGGCAAGCTGTTGCAGTCGGCGCTGGATAACGCGAACTTTTTGAGCGCCGAGAAAAATCTGGATATCGAACTCGACAATCTGTACGTGAAGAGCGCGATTGCGAATGATGGGCCGCGCATGAAGCGAATTCGTCCCGCGCCGCAAGGCCGCGCGTTTCGATATCAGCGGCGTATTTCGCATATTGAATTGATTCTGGCGGAGCGTGGCGGGAGTAATGGAGCAGCGCATGCTTCCGGGGAGACACGGGCGGCATCGGCGGGCGCTCCGGCGAGGCGACGGGCTCCGGCGGCAAAGAAGAAAGCAGCGGGTAAGGCGAGCCAGAAGAAAAAGGCGGCTGCGAAATAAGTCAACCGCAGGTTCCTCACTCGCGCTTTGCACGAGTTCGGAATGACAAGATTTGAGGTTGATCGGCGAGTTGGGAATGACAAGGTTTGAGGGTTTGATTTAGGAGAAGCAATGGGACAAAAAGTCCATCCTTATGGTTTTCGCCTCGGCTACACCAAGCCGTGGAAGTCGCGCTGGTTTGTAGAGCGGGACTACGACAAGCTTTTGCTCGAAGACGTCAAGCTGAAGAATGAGCTGAAGGAAAAGCTCAAGTCAGCGGGCGTGAGCTCGATTGAGATCGAGCGGCCGGGCAACAAGCTTCGCATCATTATCAAGACGGCGCGTCCCGGAATTATCATCGGGCGCAAGGGCGCGGAAATCGACAAGCTGAAGGCCGATCTGCAGAAGCGCACGTCGCGCGAAATGTTTGTCGATATCCAGGAAGTGCATAAGCCGGAACTCGATGCACAACTGGTTTCCGAGGCGATCGCGCTGCAGCTAGAAAAACGCGTGGGCTTCCGGCGGGCGATGCGCAAGGCGGTGGATTCGGCGCTGCGCTTCGGCTGTAAAGGAATCAAGGTTCGGGTGAGTGGACGGTTGAATGGCAATGAAATCGCGCGCTCGGAGTGGTACTTGCAGGGGCGTCTGCCGCTGCACACGTTGCGCGCCGACATTGAATATGGATTCTCGGAAGCCAGGACAACTTACGGTGTGATCGGCGTGAAAGTTTGGGTTTACAAGGGCGAAATTCTCCCGACCAAGAAGAAGGAACAGCAGACGGGCGTGGGCGCGTTCTAAGGAAGCACGCTTGCCACGGCGGGTTCCGTGGAGTCCGAGATCCTTCGCGGCAAAGAACGCCGCTCAGGATGACAAGAGCGGGCGGATGACAGGGATAGAGAGCTGACTTTATGTTGATGCCAAAGAAAGTGAAGTACCGCAAGCAGCAGCGCGGGCGCATGACGGGCAAAGCCTGGCGCGGCAGCACGCTGGCCTTCGGGGATTTCGGGTTGAAGGTGCTTGAGCCGGGATGGATCACCGATCGCCAGATTGAAGCCAGCCGCGTCGCGATGACTCGCTTCGTGAAGCGCGGCGGGAAGATCTGGATCCGGGTGTTTCCCGACAAGCCAGTCACCAAGAAGCCGGCTGAAACCCGTATGGGTAAGGGCAAGGGCGCGCCGGATCACTGGGTAGCAGTGGTTCGTCCGGGAAAGATTTTGTTCGAGATGGAAGGCGTGACGGTGGTGGACGCGACCGAAGCAATGCGGCTGGCTTCGCATAAGCTGCCGCTGCGCACGACTTTCGTCAAGCGCGACGTGGCGCACTGAGAAAGTCGATAGCGAAGAGCTTTTAAGGAATTTTATGAAGGCAGATAAAGTCAGAAACTTAACCGACGACGAGTTGCAGCACCAGGGGCGCGATCTCGCCGACCAGTTGTTCAAGCTGAAGTTTCAGCTGAACATGGGACAGACCGAGAGCCTGAAGAAGATTCGCGGGTTGCGCAAGGATATTGCGCGGGTGAAGACGATCCAGGGCGAGCGCCCGCGCACGGCGGCAACGGAGAAACGATAATGGCGGAAACCGCAACAGGGAAAGCGACGCCGAAGGGCGAGCAGGTGCAGGGACGGCGCAAGGAAGTCGTGGGAGAAGTGGTCGCCAACCGCATGCAGAAAACCATCGTGGTGAAAGTTACCCGCAAGAAGGCGCATCCGTTCTACGGGCGCGTCGTGGCGCGCAATAAAAAGTTTTACGCGCACGACGAGAAGAACGAAGCGCACGTGGGCGACGTGGTGCGGATCGAGGAGACGCGTCCGCTCTCGAAATTGAAGCGCTGGAAGTTGAAAGACATTGTGCGTAAGACGGCGCTGGTGCCGGAGATCGCGCTGGAGCACGACGTTAAGTAGCCGATCGAGATTGAGGGAGATTGAAGCTATGGCTGTGATGATGAGAAGCATGCTGGAGGTGGCCGACAACTCCGGCGCCCGCAAGCTGCAGATGATTCTGCCGCTCGGCGGTTCCACCGGATTGAACGCTGGTCTGGGGGACATAATCACGGCGGCGGTGAAGGAAGCTGCTCCGGATGGGCAGGTGCAGAAGGGCAAAGTGGTGAAGGCGGTGATTGTGCGCACCCGCAAGGAACATCGGCGACGCGACGGCACCTATATTCGTTTTGACCAGAATGCAGCGGTACTGATCAACGATGCCGGCGAGCCGGTAGGAACGCGTGTGTTCGGTCCGGTGGCGCGTGAGTTGCGCGATAAGAGGTTTTTGAAGATCGTGTCGCTGGCGCCGGAAGTGATTTGAAGTAGGTTTCGATGTTTCAGGGTTTCAAGGTGCCTTGAATCATTCGAAATCTTGGACAGAGTGATTTGACATTGAAACTTTGAAACGCAGAAACCTTGAAACTTGGACTTTATGCGAACTGTAAGCACCGTACAAAAGCGAGTCGATATCCGCCGCAACGATAACGTGAAGGTCATCACGGGGCGGGATAAGGGCAAGGAAGGACGCGTGCTGCGCGTGTTTCCCAACGATAACAAGTTGCTGGTCGAGCATGTGATGATGGTGAAAAAGCACGTGCGGCCAAATCCGCAGCGCAATATTGCGGGCGGCATTGCCGAGCAGGAAAGCCGGATTGCCTTGTCCAATGTGCAGCTGGTTTGCCCGACCTGTGGCCCGGTGCGTATCGGTCACGAAGTACGCGGAGATCGCAAGGTTCGGGTGTGCAAGAAGTGCGGGACGACGCTGGATAAGTAAAGCGAGGGATCTGGCAGCGAGAAATAATTCTCACGAACCGGTAACCACTCCGAAACCGTGGGAGGAAGTTGAAAAGCAAAATGGCAAAAGAAAAAGATAAAAAGGGTTCGCGAGATTCGTCGCAGGAGCAGAAGGCTCCGGCGCAGGCGCAGCACAGTGCCAAGGAACGGCCACGACTGCGCTCCAAGTTCGAGAAGGAAGTGGCGCCCGGCCCTGTTGAAAGAACTTGAGCTGAAGAATGCGATGGCGGTACCGCGTTTGAACAAGATCGTCGTCAACATGGGCATGGGCGAGGCTACGCAGAATTCGAAGATTCTTGATCCGGCAGTGAATGAACTCGGCCAGATCACCGGCCAGAAGCCGATCGTGACCAAGGCCAAGAAGTCGATTGCGGCGTTCAAGGTGCGCGAGGGGCAGGCCATCGGAACCATGGTGACGCTGCGCGGCGACCGCATGTACGAATTTCTGGACCGGCTGGTGAATATCGTTCTGCCGCGAGTGCGTGACTTCAAGGGAGTTTCTACCAAGTCGTTTGACGGCCGCGGCAATTACACGCTCGGCTTGCACGATCAGTTGATCTTCCCGGAAATTTCTTACGAGAAGGTCGACAAGTTGAAGGGCATGAACGTCACCATTGTGACCACGGCGGCGAATGACAACCAGGCGCGGAGCTCTGCTGAAGCATCTGGGCATGCCGTTCCGGGCGTGAGAAATTTTCGAGTTTAACAACTAAATTCTTTTAAGGATTTCATGACTACAGCGAAGCGAGTGAAAGACGCGAAGATCGAAAAGAAGTTTGAGCTGGCGCGCGACAAGAAAGAGAAGACGCCGAAGTTCTCCAGCCGCCGGCACAACCGCTGCAAGATTTGCGGGCGGCCGCGCGCTTACTTGCGCAAGTTCGGCGTGTGCCGGTTGTGCTTCCGCGGACTGGCGCTGCGTGGGGAGATTCCGGGAGTTTCGAAGTCGTCGTGGTAGTGGGCAGGGTCTGAGGAGACGGAGATCCTTCGCGAGACAAAAGGCGTCTCGCTCAGGATGACAAGGCTACAACAAAAAGCGTCTCGCTCAGGATGACAGGGCAGTAAGAGTAGTGAAGTACGTAAGCCGCTGCAGGTTCTCCGCGGAACGCGGAGCGAACGGGTGGCTAGAGGAGAAGCAAACGATGAGGTTGACCGATCCGGTGGCAGATATGCTGACGAGGGTGCGCAATGCGCTGCAGGCGCGGCACCAGAAGGTGGATATTCCAGCCTCGCGGCTGAAGCTTGAGATTGCCCGCATTTTGAAAGAAGAGGGCTACGTCTCAAACTTCAAGCCGACGGAGGAGGAAGGTCACAAGGTCATCCGGATTTATTTGAAATACGGCGCGCACAACGAAGCCGCGATTTCAAAAGCCGAGCGTGTATCGCGCCCCGGCTGCCGCGTGTACGTGCGGCGCAGCGAGATTCCTCGCGTGCTGGGCGGTATGGGGATCAACATCCTGACCACGCCGCGAGGCGTGATGACCGGACGCCAGGCCCGCAAAGAAGGCGTGGGCGGCGAACTTTTGTGCGAGATTTGGTAAAGAGGCTTCTGGCTACTAGCCTCTGGCTATTAGCTAAGGCCGCAGATTGAGTCGAACAAGCTGGATGCCAGGGAGCTAGAAGCTAAGAGCTGATCTTATGTCACGAATTGGAAAAAAGCCGATCCCGATCCCCAAAGGGGTGACGGTTAAAATTGAAGGTAATACTGTTCTGGTGCAGGGGCCGAAGGGCAAGCTGGATACGCCTCTTCCGTCCGGTATCAAGGTCGAGCAGAAAGACGGACACCTCGTGGCGGTTCGCGAAAATGATTCGCAGGCTGCGGTGCACGGGCTGGCGCGGGCTTTGGTGAATAATGCCGTCGAAGGCGTGACCAAGGGCTGGACGCGCGAACTGGAAATCGTTGGCATTGGCTATCGCGCCGAGATGAAGGGCAAAGGGATGATCGTGTTCAGTCTCGGCTACTCGCATCCCATCGAATATCCGCTGCCCACGGGCGTGGATGCGACAGTCGATCCGAAGCAGACCAGGATTGCGCTCACCGGAATCGACCGGCAGCAGGTAGGCCAGGTGGCGGCGGAAATGCGGTCGCTGCGTCCGCCGGATCCCTACAAGAATAAGGGCGTGCGTTATGCCGGCGAGAGATTGAAGAAGAAGGTCGGTAAGACCGGAGCGAAATAACCGGAGCGAATTATGCTGACTAGAATTTCGAAAAACCAGAAGCGCGGGCACGTACACGATCGCATCCGCAAGAAGATGCAGGGCACGGCGGAGCGTCCGCGATTGAATGTGTACCGTTCTCTGAATCACATTTATGTGCAGGTGATTGACGACTTGCACGGCGCCACGCTGGTTTCGGCGAGTTCGGCCGAAGGCAAAAAGGCAGACCGAAAAACCGGCGGCAATGTGGCGGCGGCGAAGACCGTGGGCAAGGCTATTGCCGAACGCGCCAAGGCCAAAGGCGTAACCAAGGTTGTGTTTGACCGCGGCGGCTACATCTATCACGGGCGCGTGAAGGCGCTGGCGGATGCGGCCCGCGAGGCGGGATTGCAGTTTTAAGAAGCTCTTGGCTTTTAGCTCTTGGCTGTTAGCTGGAGCAAAAACAAAAGGCTAAGTGCTAATAGCTAACAGCTAAAGGCTAGGTTTAAAGAATGCCAACAGTAATCAAGAAGCTCGATGCCAATTCGTTTCAGTTGAAGGACCAGGTGGTAGCCATCAACCGCGTCACCAAAGTTGTGAAGGGCGGCAAGAATCTGTCGTTTGCCGCGCTGGTGGTGGTGGGCGATCCGTCGGCGGCGGTGGTGGGCCATGGCGCGGGCAAAGCCAAAGAAGTGCCGCAGGCGATTCGCAAGGCGATTGAGTCGGCGAAGAAGAATCTGATCAAGGTGAACTTGACGCAGACCAGCATTCCGCACCTGGTGCTGGGACGCTACGGCGCGGGCAAAGTTTTGCTGAAGCCGGCTCCGGAAGGCACGGGCGTGATTGCCG
Organism: uncultured Acidobacteriaceae bacterium; assembly: GCA_963817305.1. Taxonomy (GTDB): domain Bacteria; phylum Acidobacteriota; class Terriglobia; order Terriglobales; family Acidobacteriaceae; genus Sulfotelmatobacter. The sequence goes on from CAWFOD010000004.1 coordinate 1,758,237, forward strand.
GCGGCGCGGTGCGCGCGGTAATGACATCGGTGGGCATTCAGAATGTGCTGACCAAGTCGATTGGCACGACCAACCCGCATAACGTGATCAAGGCGACATTCGCCGCGCTGCGATCGTTAAAGAGCCGCGAGAGCGTTGCGGCGATGCGCGGCAAGTCGATGCAGGAGATTTAGAGGCACTGGTCAGTGGCTGGTAGCCAGTGATCAGTTTCTGGGAAACGAAATTTGACTGGCCACCGATCACCGATCACTGGCCACTGAGGTTACGATGACAACGAAGAAACCAAAGGCGGTCAGTGGAAAGATTCACCTGAAGTGGGTGGTTTCCGCCATTTGTGCCCCGGTGAAACAAAAGCTGGTGGTCAAAGGGCTGGGCTTTACCCGCCTGAACCAGGTGATCGAGCGTCCCGACAACCCGGCGATTCGCGGAATGGTGGCCAAAGTTCCGCATCTGGTTGAGATTTTGAAGTAGCGCACTTCGCTCGGTGGCGGAAGTGCCCTGCGGAGCCGGTGATGGCGGATGTTGCAAGGGGTCCTTCGCTTCGCTCAGGATGACAAAGTTTAGAGGTCCGAGATTATGAATCTATCCAATATTCGAGCACCGAAGAAGGCGTCGGAAAAGCGCAAGCGCGTGGGGCGCGGTATGGGCTCCGGCATGGGTAAGACGTCCACTCGCGGACATAAGGGCCAGCGCTCGCGCACCGGTATGCGCCTGATCCGCGGCTTTGAGGGCGGCCAGATGCCGCTGCATCGCCGCATGCCCAAGCGCGGCTTCACCAACATTTTCCGTAAAGAGTTCAACATCGTGAGCCTGGAGAGACTGGTGGCGCTGGGCGACGAGCTGCACGCTTCGCCGATTACACCTGAGGTGCTGCGCAAGGCGGGTGTGATCAAGCAGAAGCTTCCGGTAAAGATTCTCGGCGATGGCGAATTGACCATCGCGATCACCGTACATGCGCACAAGTTTTCGAAAGCGGCGCAGGAAAAAATCACCAAGGCAGGCGGCAAGGTTGAGGTCTTGCAGTAATGTTTGAAAAGCTGGCGAACATTTTTCGTATTCCTGACCTGCGCAAGCGGGTCCTGTTCACGCTGGCCATGCTCGCGATCTACCGGTTGGGCGGGCATCTTCCCACGCCGGGCGTGAACTTCCTCAAGCTGGAACAGTATTTCAATCAGAACGCGGGATCCCTTTTGGGATTTGTCGATCTGTTTTCTGGCGGCAATCTTCGCCGTCTCACGCTGTTTGCCCTGGGCATCATGCCGTACATCACGGCATCGATCATTCTGCAGCTTTTGACGGTTGTCTATGAGCCGCTGGCCAAGCTGCAAAAAGAGGGCGAGCTTGGACGCAAGAAAATTACCCAGTGGACCCGCTATATCACGGTCATCCTCAGCGCGGTGCAATCGTTCGGCATCGCCATTGGCCTGGAGAAGGCTGGCGACTTCGTGCTTCACCCGGGACCTGCCTTCATCCTGATGACGATGCTGACCCTGACTACGGGCAGCGCATTCGTCATGTGGCTGGGTGAACAAATCACGGACCGCGGAATCGGCAACGGCATGTCGCTGCTGATTTTTGCCGGCATTGTTGTGGGATTGCCGCGCGGCGTGGAAGATCTTTGGGAAAAAGCGAGAAACGGAACCTGGGGAGCGATCACGCCAGTTTTGATGGTAGGTCTGGTGGTTTTCATGATCGCGGTGGTGGCGTTCATTGTTTACGTGGAACGCTGCGAACGAAGGCTGCCGGTGCAGTATGCCAAGCGCGTGGTGGGACGGAAAGTGATGGGCGGGCAGTCCACCTTTCTTCCCCTGCGAGTGAATGCGGGCGGCGTGATGCCGGTGATTTTTGCGTCTTCGATTCTGACTTTGCCGCAGACTGTCGGCTACGGCCTGCGCAACAGCCGTTACATTGGCGACTTGATGCGCATGCTGGGATGGGGCGAGCCGCTCTACACCGTACTGTATGCAGTGGGCATCATTTTCTTCGCGTATTTTTATGTGTCGATCGTTTTCAATCCCAGTGAAGTTGCCGACAACATGCGGAAGTATGGCGGCTTCATTCCCGGCATTCGTCCGGGCAAGCGCACGGCGGATTACATCAACGAAGTTCTGACCCGCATTACGCTGGTCGGCGCGCTTTACCTGATCATCATCTCCTTCATTCCGGAGTGGATGATCACAGGTATCCACCTGAATCACTTGCCATTTTGGTTGGGAGGATCGCTGTTTGAGCGGCTTCCGGTCTGGGTGACGAATGGGCTGGGAGTGAACTTCTATTTTGGCGGAACGTCGCTGCTGATTGTCGTGGGCGTGGCGATGGATACGGTTACGCAGATCGAGGCGCAATTGATCATGCGCCATTACGATGGATTTACTCCGCGCAGCGGACGCATTCGCGGCCGCCGCAACTGGTCGTAGGGGCGAGCAGGCGGACTGGGTAGGACGGCGAGCTGTTGCAGGCAACAGCTCTACCGAGTTGTGGGGTTGCTGAACACTGTTCGGGAGGCTTTGGCCAACTCGATGGAGCAGGAAACCTCACGCGATATAGGTCCCATAGTATTGCTTGGTCCCCCCGGTGCCGGTAAGGGCACGCAGTCCAAGCGAATCATGGAGAAGTACCTGATTCCGCAGATCTCGACCGGCGATCTGCTGCGGAACAATGTAGTCCAGGGAACGGGGCTCGGACTTGCGGCCAAGGCTGTAATGGAGCGAGGAGAGCTCGTTTCCGACGACCTGGTTTGTGAAATGGTCCGGCTGCGCTTGAGAGATCCGGACTGCAAGCGGGGGTATATTCTCGACGGCTTTCCCCGCACTGCAGCCCAGGCCGGATGGCTGGATGCGTTGCTGGACGACAAGCTCTTTGACAACTTGCACAGCACTCGGACTTGGCCGATTGTGATCCGCCTCGACGTGGATTATAATCAATTACTGCTCCGGATTACTGGACGCCGTTCTTGTCCCACCTGTGGACGGATTTATAACGTCCACTTTCAGCCAGCTCTGGTCGATGAAGTTTGCGACCTGGATGGATCGAAGCTGGTGACCCGCAATGACGACCGGTTGGAAGTGATTCAGCCCCGTTTGGCGGCCTATCAGGAGCAGACTCGTCCGGTAGCTGATTACTACCAGCGGACTGGCCGTCTGATTTCAATCGACGGCGACCGGCCCATGGACGAGGTGACGGCGCAGATATTCAGGATTATTGAGGATCATCACGCATAAGGTTTTTTTCGATCGAGCATGGCAATTGTTTGTAAATCAGCGGCGGAGATTGAACGGATGCGGCAAAGCGGCCGCATTGTGCGCCAGGTTCTCGACTATGTGCGGACGCTGGTGAAGCCGGGCGTCACGACGATGGATCTGGAACGCGCGGCGGAAAAGAAGATCGGCGAACTGGGCGCCAAGCCGGCGTTCAAGGGATATTACGATTATCCCTGCGTGCTATGCACGTCGGTGAATGAAGAGATTGTGCACGGTATCCCGTCGGAAAAGCGGGAACTTAAAGAAGGCGATATTGTTTCGATCGATTGCGGAGTAGTGCTGGATGGTTACTACGGCGACGCCGCAATCACGGTGCCGGTGAGCGAAACGGTGAAGCCGGAGTTGCAGAAGTTGTTGAAAGTGACTGAAGAGTCGTTGTACCGCGGGATCGAGCAGGCGCGCATTGGCAACTCGGTGGGCGATGTAGGAGCGGCGGTGCAGGAGCATGTGGAAGCTGCCGGGCTTCAGCGTGGTGCGCGAGTTTGTCGGGCATGGAATTGGGACGCACTTGCACGAAGAGCCGCAGGTGCCGAACTACGGAGCGCGCGGTCACGGCGCGAAGTTGCGCGAAGGTATGGTGATTGCCATCGAACCGATGGTGAATTTCGGCAAGCCGGAGACGCGCGTGCTCGGCGACAAGTGGACCGCGGTCACAGCCGACGGAAGCTTTAGCGCGCACTTCGAGCATTGCGTCGCAGTGACAAAAGACGGTCCGGTAATTTTGACGAGATAGAGCGGTTAGCTTTTAGCTCTTGGCTTTTAGCTAAGAGCCAAGGGCTAGAGGCTAAGAGCTAAATTTCAAGGAGCGAATGAGTAAAGAAGACGCGATTGAAGTGATGGCAGTGGTTCTGGAGCCTCTGCCAAATGCCATGTTCAAGGTGGAGTTGGAGAACAAACACCAGGTGCTGGCGCACGTCTCGGGCAAGATGCGCAAGAATTTCATTCGCATTCTGCCCGGGGATAAGGTCGCGGTCGAGCTTTCGCCCTACGACTTGAATCGCGGAAGAATTGTTTATCGGTATAAATGATCATGGAGAGACGGACGCCTTCGTCCGTCCACCGAGCGGAGCGAGGTAGTGCATTTCTCGCAAGCTGAAAGCAAAGGGATTTATGAAAGTACGAGCATCGGTAAAGAAAATTTGTGACAAGTGCAAGGTCATCCACCGCAAGGGTGTGGTGCGGGTGATCTGCGTTAACACGAAACATAAACAGCGCCAGGGCTAAGTTGGCCGGGCGCCGGAGTTAAGGAAAAATATGGCACGTATCGCAGGCGTAGATTTACCGCGCCAAAAGCACATCAACATTGCGCTGACTTACATCTACGGTATCGGGCATCCGCGCGCCGGCACTATTCTGGATGAGGCGAAAGTCGATCCCATGAAAAAAGTGCAGGACCTGAGCGAAGAAGAGGTCAACCGCATCCGCACCGTGATCGAGCAGCAGGGGATGGTGGAGGGCGATCTGCGCAAGGAAGTTTCGATGAACATCAAACGGCTCATCGAAATCGGCTCCTATCGCGGGTTCCGTCATCGCCGCAACCTACCGGTCCGCGGACAGCGTACGCATACCAACGCGCGCACCCGCAAAGGCCCGCGTAAGGGAACCGTATCGACCAAGAAGAAGGCAACGGCGAAAACGTAAGAACAGGTTTCAAAGTAGCAATGTTTCAAGGTTTCGAAATCTTGAAACTTCTTGAAACCTCGAAACTTCGAACCAAACTTAAGAACCGAGAAGCTCTCTATGGCGAAACCAGCAGCAGCGGGCGGCGCAGCCGCAACCGATAAGAAGGGCAAGAAAAAGACGTTCAAGAAGAAGGAGCGCAAGCACGTCCCGCATGGACTGTGTTATGTGCAGGCGTCCTTCAACAACACGATCGTGACCATTACCGACATGAACGGGAACGTTCTGTCGTGGAAGAGTTCGGGATCGCTGGGCTTTCGCGGATCGCGCAAAGGCACGCCGTTTGCGGCGCAGCAGGCGGCGTCAAACGCGGCGAACATGGCGCGCGATCACGGCGTGCGCAGCGTGGATGTTCGCGTCAGCGGCCCGGGTTCCGGCCGTGAGTCGGCGGTGCGCGCTTTGGCGTCGTCCGGCATTGAAGTGCGCTCGATTCGCGACGTGACGCCGATTCCGCATAATGGATGCCGTCCGCCGAAGCGACGGCGCGTGTAAAGGTTTCAACGTTGCAAAGTTTCAAGGTTTCACAGTTCACCTTGAAACATTGAAACCTTCGAAACTTTGAAACATTGATTTTCGTCCGGGACGAAGGGTGAAGCCAAACCCGTAAACCGGTCATCTAAAAGGAGAACAATTTGGCACGTTATACCGATGCAGTCTGCCGTCTATGCCGCCGCGAGGGCATGAAGCTGTTCCTCAAAGGCGCAAAGTGTTTTAGCGATAAGTGCCCCATCGAGAAGCGCAACTTCGCTCCCGGACAACATGGGAAAGACCGTAAGGCCAAGATTGTCGGCTACGGTCTGCAGTTGCGCGAGAAGCAGAAAGCCAAGCGCATCTACTTCACGCTGGAAGGCCAGTTCCGCAACTACTTCGAGAAGGCTGCGCGCACGCGTGGCGTTACCGGCGAACTTGCTGTTGCAGCAACTGGAGCGGCGTTTGGACAACGTCGTCTTCCGGCTGGGCTTCGCGCAGTCGCGGCGACAGGCGCGGCAGTTAGTGCGGCACGGCCATGTCGCGGTGAATGGGAAGAAGGTAAACATTCCTTCCTATCAGGTGAGTGCGGGCGAAGAGATTTCCATTCGTGAGAACAGCAAGAAGCTCACCGTACTGGAACTGGCCAAGGAATTCGCCAGCCACGGCACGCTGCCGAATTGGCTGGAAGTGAATCGCGACAATTACACGGCGCGGGTATTGTCGTTGCCGAAGCGCGAAGATATTCAGTTGCCGGTGAATGAGCAGCTGATCGTCGAGTTGTACAGTAAGTAAAGTTTCAAAGTTTCGAAGGTTTCAAGGTTTCAAAACCGCTGCGGTTTCCCTTGGAACACTGAAACCTTGCAACTTTGAAACCTGGTCTAGGTCCACATTTCGAGCCAGATCAGCCCTTTCCGACGTCGACCTGAGTTAGACCACTCAGCGAGTTGGGATCGAGCCAAACGGCCGAAGGAGAAACAAATGCTTTGGAAAGGTTTTCAGAAACCGAAACGTCTCGCAGTCGACACTTCCACCCTTACCGATAAATACGGAATTTTCTGGGCGCAACCCTTTGAGCGCGGCTTTGGCACCACCGTGGGCAATGCCCTGCGGCGCGTGCTGCTGAGCTCGATTGAAGGTGCGGCCGTTACCGCGGTGAAGATGGAAGGCGTGCTTCACGAATTTCAGTCGATCCCCGGTGTGGTGGAAGATGCGACCGACATCATCCTTAACCTGAAACAGATTCCGTTCAAACTTGCGGGCGATGCACCGAAAGCGATTTATTTGCGCGCCGACCAGCCCGGCGTGGTGACCAGCGGCATGATCGAAGCCGATGGCGATGTCGAGGTTCTCGACAAAGATGTTTACATCGCGACGGTCAGTGAAGGTGGCAAGCTCGACATGGAAATGCGGCTGAAGCGTGGCCGCGGTTACACTTCCGCCGATAAAAATTTCGACGAAGATCTCGGTATCGGATTTATTCCCATCGATTCCGTTCACTCGCCGGTGCGCAAGTGCAACTACACCGTCGAAGCGGCCCGGCTTGGGCAGATCACCGATTACGACAAGCTGACTCTGGAAGTGTGGACGAATGGCTCCATCACTCCCGCCGATGCAATCGGCCTGGCGGCGAAGCTGATGAAGGATCACATGAATATCTTCATCAACTTCGAGGAAGAAATCGAAACCGGTACGTCGTCGTCCGATGATCGCAAGCCTGAGATTCACAACGAGAACTTGAATCGTTCGGTTGAGGAACTCGAGCTTTCGGTGCGCAGTTATAACTGCCTGAAGAATGCGAACATTCAGACGATCGGCGAACTGGTGCAGAAGACTGAGTCCGAAATGCTCAAGACGAAGAACTTCGGCCGCAAGTCGCTGAACGAAATCAAGGAGATTCTCTCCACGATGGGTCTCAGTCTTGGCATGAAGATTGACGAGCACGGGAACGCGGTGCCCGGTCCGACTTCGAACATGGTGCTGCCGGCTTCGGCTTACGGTCCGGACGATCAGCTGTAAAGAATCAGGTTTCAAGGTTTCAGAGTTTCAATGTTGCACGGAGTTTGAGCTTTGAAAGGGCGCGGCTTTAGCCGCGCCGCCTTGAGATCAGAATTGCGGGGCTTTAGCCCCTGAGGAATCCTCATGCGTCATAAAGTTGCAGGCTATAAACTCGGACGGAACACTGCGCACCGGCGCTCGCTGCTGCGCAACCTGGTCACGTCAGTGATCGTCGAGGAACGAGTCGAGACGACCGTTCCCAAGGCGAAAGCTGCGAAGCCCATCGTCGAGAAGATGATCACGCTTGGCAAGCGTGGCGACCTCGCCGCTCGCCGCCTCGCTTCGTCATACCTTATGACGGACGCAGCAGTGGTCAAGCTTTTCGATACGGTCGGTCCACGCTTCGGTGACCGCAATGGCGGATACACACGCGTCATCCGCACTGGCTGGAATAAGGGTGATGGCGCGGATAAGGCATTCCTCGAACTGCTGGGCAGCGAAAAGGTGCTGGACGAAAAGCGCGAGAAGCGCGCCGAAGCCCGCGCCAAGAAAGCTGCCGAAACCCGGAAGGCGATGGAAGATGCCGAAGCGCAGGCGCAGCACGATGGCGGCGTTGAACCAGTGAAGGAAGAAAAGGACGAGAAAGAAGATCAGAAGTAAGTTAGTTTCTTTCACCGTTACACGGGAGGCTTGGTCTTCAGACCTGCCTCCTTATTCTTTGCTCCCGAATCACCGCGCGCTCATCTTCTGGCTGAAATTTCTAGGAGGTGGCAGCGTGGCCTGCCCTTAGAGGGTCTATCATATCCATACGATGGGAATCTCGAAGCGAACTCTTCTCATTCTTTCCGCCGTGCTCTTGCTGAAGGTCATGGTCTGCAGCCAGCAAACCGACAAGGTCGTGGGGCAACGCTCGGAATTTGTAGCTCGGAATGGAACCTCCTTACAGCTTTCTGGCAAGCCCTTCCGCTACAGTGGTCCAAACATTGAGTGGTTAGGCCTGGAAGCGTACGGACCCCACGATCCCCAAGGGCCGCGTTACCCAGCCACTTCGAAGTCGATGACGCTATGGACACGGCCAGGGAAATGGGCGCTCGAGTAATTCGCTCACAGACCCTTGGCGATAGTGTTGGCTGCGAACTTTGCATCGAGCCCCAGCCGGGAGTTTTTAATCCTGAGGCTTTCATTGCGATCGACTATGCCGTCAAAGCGGCTCATGATCGCGGAATCCGCCTGATCGTAACCCTGGCGGGAGATTGTGCAACCTGCGATTTAAGCGGACCCGGGGAATATGTAGAGTGGGATCATCAAAAAGATCTTAAGGCTTTTTTTACTGATCCGGCTGTGGTTGCCGCATTCGAGAAGCATGTCGCGGCGGTCTTGAATCACAAAAACGGTTTGACCGGAATTGCGTACAAAGACGATCCAACGATCCTGGCCTGGGAGAACTGCAACATGTGTGGCCTGGGAGTGGTGTGGACCTCATCGTCGCGGGATCTCACGCCCTATCTGCCCTGGATCGACACCATTGGAAACTTCATCAAGTCCATCGACTCCCGGCATCTTTATCTCGATACCACAGGTTTTTTCCGCTACGACAATCGCGCACTGAATGCCAAAACGCCCGATCTTGTTACCTGGGAATATTACCCGCACTGGGATGCGCTGCTTGGGACCGGTGAGAAAACCACGGCGCAATCTTTTTCTCAGGATGCGGCCCTGATCACCGGGCACGGTAAGGCTTACATCGTGAATGAATTCGGATGGGATGTCACAGATTGGGCTTCGCAAAACGATCTTGAGAACGTGCTTCACACTTTGGAAACTGATCCGAATATCTCGGGCGACGATTTCTGGGCACTGCAGGCTCATGCAGATAACTTCGGGTGGCAATCAATCCCCGCTAATGTCAGCAACGCCGCCTATGCTCGCAGGGGTGAGAGCGGTCAATGGTGGGCGCTCTACTATGGCGGCATCAATACCATGATTAACACAAGTGATGACATGCGAGCGCGCGCGCAGCAGTTGCGAAGCCATGCCTATGCGATGGCCGGCATTGCAGTGCCTTCCCATCAAATTCCGCCTGCTCCAGTTATCACGACGAAAGGGATCGGGCTGATCGGGTGGCGAGGCTCGGCGGGAGCCATGAGCTATAGCGTGCAGCGCCAAGCGGGCGACTCTGGACCATGGGAAACGATTTGCGATAAGTGCGCAACCGACGCGGATTCACCTTGGCTCGATCCCAAGCCCGTCGGGATTTTCGGCGCACGCTACCGTGTCATCGCATATAACGCGGATGGAGCTGCCAGCGCGCCTTCCGCAGCGCGATAGCTCATTTTGATATGACTGCTCGGGAGTTCAAATCTTCGCATCACGCCGTGTTGCTCCGGTCGTACATGTCCGCCCGCGTCTCCCGCTGGTAATCTTGCGGGAAGTTGCCATCCCGATAAACTTTCTATCAGGATGGGGTTCACTCGCACACAGATTGGCATTGCCGTCGGCGTTGGCGCGCTGATGGTGTTTGGATTTCTTGGCTACATCTGGTGGCTGAGCAATCAAGGGCCAGTGCTGTCGCGGTCCGAAGACCACGATCCGCTGACGGGCTTACCCATTAGTATCCGAATGAATCCGCTGCGCGATCGCACCATCGAGCATAGCGCCAACCAATTTCTGCATGAACTCCGCGAAGGCCACTGCGATCAACTGCTCACGCAGTGGGAGCATGATTACCGCAGAAAGTATGCACACTTCATCTGCGATTCCGAGAAGCAGCATCCACTGGTCTCCTGGGAAATTGCGGAATGGGAGAGTGCTCCGCCTTTGACCATCCTCCACTACCGCGGTAAGCGGCTTTACGGCGGCGGCCAGCCCGGAACCTATCAGGACGTTTTTACCGTTACCACCGAGAATGAAGATGGACAGTGGGTGGTGACGAAGTATGACGCGATGTATTAAGCCTTTGCCAATTCTCGTCACGATCGCGCGTGAATTTATTATCCATTCCGATAGTTTGCGTTTCCTGCATATATCTGGCTCCGTGATAAAAACTAGGAATGCCAGAACGCACCGCCGAGCGTGAGCCTTCCGCTGCCCGCAACATCTACGTCTTCGGAATTATTTCCCTTCTGAACGACACAGCCACGGAAATGGCGTACTGGGTATTGCCGGCGTTTCTGGCGACGCTGGGTGCGGGGCCGGCGCAGTTGGGAGTGATTGAAGGAATCGCGGAGAGTGTAGCGTCGTTCTCGCAGCTTTTCTCTGGGTACCTGGCGGATCACTCAAACGCCGCAAGCCAGTCGTCGTCGCCGGATATTTCATCGCCAACGCAGTCAAGCCGCTGCTGGCCTTCGTTACGGCGTGGCCGCAGATTTTGCTGATTCGCTTTTGTGACCGGCTCTCCAAAGGATTCCGCTCTGCGCCGCGCGATGTAATGGTGGCGGAGTCTGTGCCGAAGAACCGGCTGGGTTCGGCTTACGGGTTGATTCAGTCGATGGATTCAGCAGGTGCGGTTGCAGGGCCGCTGACCGCGCTGTTGATGCTCTCGCACTTTGGGATTCGAAGTGTATTTTTGGCGGCGGCCGTACCCGGAGCTTTGTGCGTGCTCGCGGCATGGGCAGGCGTACGTGAAACGAGAAAAGGCCAAGCCGATTCGGCGCAAAGCGATGATGCAAAATCAAGTGCCGCAAAAAGTAATAAGGTTACATCCCACCTTGTCGAAGACCGCCGGAGTGAAACTTCCAGCAAGTTTTTATTTTGTGCTGATCGCCGTCACGATTTTTTCTCTGGGCAATTCCAGCGATATGTTCCTGGTTTTGCGGGCGCAGAACGTGGGCATTCGCGTAGCGCTCGCGCCGTTGCTGGGATTGGTTTTCAATATTACGTACACGCTCGGGTCCTGGCCTGCCGGATGGTTCAGTGATCGTGTATCTCGTCGGCTCGTGGCTTCGGCGGGCTATGTGATTTTCGCCGCGGTGTATTTTGTTTTCGGGCGCGCGCCATCAACCATGGCGATCTGGGTCGCGATGGCCGTGTATGGGCTCTACTACGCGCTGACACAGCCGGTGCTGAAGGCATTGGTAGTGGATACAGTTGGCGTGGACGTTCGCGGCCGCGGACTGGGAATTTACTTCTTTGTGACTAGCGTAGCAACCCTCGCGGCGAGCTTGATTACCGGCCAACTGTGGAAGCATTATGGGGCTGGAATTCCGTTTTACTTTTCGGCGGCAGCAGCGCTGGTTGCAGCCGGAATGCTGCAGTTTTCCAGGAGCAGCGTTCCATCGAATCCCTCCTAGAAAAAGCAGTTCACATCAGGCGCAGAAGCCCAGGCAGACTCGAGGGTCTATCGCAGCGCCAAAACGCTACGCTATGCAAAAGTATTTGGCTCAAGTAACCATGGTCCTTTCCCTATGGCGGCTTTTCAGCCACAGGTAGATCAATAACTGGGCTGCAATGCCAGCGCAGGTATCGAGAACCACATCTTGCCAGCGGCCGGTGCGCGACGGGATGAAGGTCTGGTGCCATTCGTCGAGGCTGGCGACAAATGCGGTCATCAATATAGCGATCGCGGACCATCGCACCGTCCATAACGGATTTCCGGAGGCAGGGAAGGTCTCACGCCAGGCGCGAAACGCGAGAATGCTCAGGATGGCATAACCAACAACGTGACCGCCTTTACGAATGAAGAAATGCCAGTTTTCGAATCTCGGCAAATCCAATCCGAAAAGATAATGCAGTAGCGGGTACAGAATTCGGCTGGTGTTGGCGGAAGACGCAAGATTGGTGGACTCGATGGCGATGACGATGAGCCAGAGAATCGCGGCGATCCACGCCTTGAGAAGATTTTTCTTGTCGGGGCTCAAGAGAGAGGGCCGGTGCTATTCAATGGCATAGTTAGGAGCCTCCCGGGTGATCATGACGTCGTGCACGTGACTTTCGCGAAGTCCGGCGCCGCTGATGCGGACAAAGCGAGTTTTCTGCAAGAGTTCAGCGATGGTCGCGCAACCGCAATAGCCCATGCCTGATTTCAATCCGCCAACCATCTGATGGACGATCATGGCGACTGAACCCCGGTAGGGAACGCGTCCTTCAATGCCTTCAGGAACGAGCTTGCCCATGCGATTCGATTCGCCATTGTTATCTGTGACGGCAGCCGAGGATTCTCCTTCGTTACTTTGGAAATATCGTTCGGCCGAACCCTGCGCCATGGCGCCGATGGATCCCATACCGCGATAGGATTTGAAGGAGCGGCCTTGATAGAGAATTAATTCGCCGGGACTTTCATCAGTACCCGCAAAGAGCGATCCGATCATCACGGCACTTGCGCCTGCGGCTAATGCCTTGGTGATGTCGCCGGAATACTTGATGCCGCCATCGGCAATAATGGGAATGCCGGCGTCTTTGGTCGCGCGGAACGCTTCAGCAATCGCAGTGATCTGCGGAACTCCCGCGCCAGTGACCACGCGGGTGGTACAGATGGAACCGGGACCGATACCCACCTTGATGCCATCGGCGCCGGCCCTGGCTAATTCGCACGCACCGTCGAAAGTAGCAACGTTGCCGGCCAATAACTCCATCTCGGGGAGCTTCGATTTTACGAGCTTCACCGCTTCAAGAACTTTGATGGAGTGACCGTGGGCGCTGTCGATGGCAAGAACATCGACTTTAGCCTCAGCCAGTTCCTGGGCGCGTTCGAGAAAATCTCCGGTTGCGCCGATGGCCGCACCTACGCGCAGGCGTCCTTGAGAATCTTTGGCAGCGTTGGGATACTTCAGCTTTTTCTGAATATCTTTTACGGTGATGAGTCCCTTGAGATTGTATTTGTCGTCGACGACGAGAAGTTTCTCGACGCGATGCTCGTGGAGAATTTCTTCAGCATCTTCCAGCGTTGTGCCCACCGGAACCGTGATGAGATTCTTTTTCGTCATCACACGATCGATGGGAATATCGAAGCGGCTTTCGAAGCGCAGATCGCGGTTGGTGAGAATCCCGACCAGGCGGCCGTTCTCAGTGATGGGCACGCCGGAAATCTTGTATTTGCGCATGACCTCGAGCGCATCGCTGACTTTATCAGTGGGCGACATGGTGACGGGATCGACGATCATGCCGCTTTCCGAGCGCTTTACTTTGTCGACTTCGTTGGCCTGTTGTTCGATGGTGAGGTTGCGATGAATGATGCCGAGCCCGCCCTGCTGCGCGAGCGCAATGGCCATGTGCGATTCGGTGACGGTGTCCATGGCGGAGCTGACGATGGGAATGTTCAGACGAATGTTCCGAGTGAGTTGGGTCTGAGTATTGGCGGTTGCGGGAATTACATCGGAGCGCGCGGGTAAGAGTAGAACATCGTCGAAGGTGAGAGCTTCGGGTACGGGAAAATGAATCATAAGTTTCTCGGAAATACGCCAGCTTGTGGGGCTGAATCTTTATTCTAGAGAGGGCGCGGGGATTCAGGCAAATGCTTGTCTATGTGAGATGCCCTCAAGCCGTGGCGGCCGAGATTCCTCCACGCTTGAAGCAAGGCACGCGCTGCCGGAACGACAATGCGTAATCAATGATGGAATGCTTGGTATGATCGCCTGTTCTTTATTGAGGTGATTATTAGTTCGGTAAACTAACTATGCGCAAAATGTTTGTCTATTTCCTCTTGCTTGTGATTTTACCGACAGTCGCGGTGGCGCAGCAATTCGATCTCGTGATCGAGGGCGGGCGAGTGATGGATCCAGAGACTGGACTGGATGCCGTGAGAAATGTTGCCATCCGCGACGGAGAGATTGTGCGGATAACTTCTGAGGCAATGAGCGGTCGTCGCGTGATTCACGCCGCAGGCTTCGTTGTTTCTCCCGGATTTATTGATTTGCACCAGCATGGTCAAGACCTGGCTAGTGAGCGGGTGAAAGCTCTCGACGGTGTGACCACGGCGCTGGAACTCGAAATCGGCGCGCCGGATGTTGCCGAATTCTTGAAAGCGAAAGAAGGGCATTCGCTGATTCACTATGGAACTTCGGCCAGCCATGTGGCGGCTCGAGCGCTGGTGTTCGGTGCGCCATTGCCGGCGGGGACGATCCTGCCGAAGAGTGGACCGGCGACGGATCTGCCCGCAACTCCTGAACAGATCGAAGCGATAAAACAAAGGCTGCGCGTAGAGCTTGACGCCGGAGGGTTGGCAATTGGCATGGGCATTCAGTACACGCCAGGAGCAACGCGGCTGGAAGTGATTGATATGTTCCGGCTTGCCGCGGAGAGAAGCTTGCCGGTGTATACGCACATGCGCAGCGCGGGGCGCGTGGAACCCGGTTCGGCGATTGAGTCGGTGAGCGAAGTGATTGGAGCGGCCGCCATTACGGGCGCCGCGCTGCATATTGTTCACATCAACAGTACTTGCCTGCGCGACTCGCTGGAATGTCTGTCGATGGTCGCTGGAGCGCGCGCTCGCGGACTGGATGTGACCACTGAAGCGTACCCATATATTGCGGGCATGACCGCAATCAACTCGGCGCTATTCAATCCGGGCTGGCGCGAGAAACTTGGGATCGACTATAGCGATCTCGTGCTTCCGAATACTGGCGAGCACCTGACCAAGCAGCGTTTCGATGAACTGCACAATTCCAGCGCGAACCAGTGGGTGCTGGTTTATGCCAATACGCAAGAGGTGGTGGATAAGGTGATTCCGAATCCGCTGGTGATGATCGCCAGCGATGGTATCGAGGGGCATCCGCGCAACGCGGGAACTTATTCGCGAGTGCTTCGGGAATACGTACGCGAAAAAGGAACGATCACGCTGATGGACGCGATTCGGAAAATGAGTTTTATGCCGGCGGAGATGCTGGAGCGGTCGACGCTTGCGGCTCGGCATAAAGGAAGACTGCAGGAAGGCGCAGACGCGGACATCGTGGTGTTCGATGCGAACACGATCACGGATCGCGCCACTTTCGAGAAGCCGATGGAGCCGAGCGTGGGGGTGAGATATTTGGTGGTGGGAGGGACTCTACTGGTGGACGACGGAAAGATTGTGCCGGATGTGTTTCCAGGACGGGCGATTTTGGGGCCCGGAAGGGTGAAAGGCGACGCTAATTAACGTACCATCTCTACCCACATCTCGTCTTCCCTCAGGCCTTGAGCCGATTGCGTAGGAAGTCCGGCGGTTTGTCTTTTCCACCCCTCCCGGCGTATATTAGGAAATTGAGAACTGTTGTGTAGTACCAGCATTTGGCGAAGCACACCAGTGGGCGCAAGCCCACTTTTTCGTTGCAGAGGAATCTGCTCACGACGCTAAGCTGCAAGTTATTGGATGCATGGCACTTGAGCTGGATCGAGTACGAGAGATAGCGGAGCGGGTTGCGAACTCCAGTGGCCTGGAGGTTGTCGAAGTAGAGTTTCGCGGGAGCGGCAATGCCCGTATGCTGCGCGTTTTCTTAGACAAGCCAGGCGCGGCTAGTGGCGATCCGTTAGCCGGAGTGACGCATGGAGACTGCGCCAACTTCAGCCGCGAGTTTGGCACGATTCTGGACGTTGAGGACGCGGTGCCGGGCAGTTATACGCTGGAAGTTTCTTCGCCGGGGCTGGATCGAAAGCTGACGAAAGCGAAGGAGTTTGAACGCTTTGTCGGCAGCCGGATGAAAGTGATGACACGGAATCCGGTCAACAATAACCGCCATTTTGAAGGACGGCTGGAGAGTTTTAAAGACGGGCGACTGACGCTCGACTTGAGGGTGGCGAGCAAAAAGTCGCGCAAGAAAATGGGTGCCGCCGCCGAGCAGGCCCAGAAGATTGAAATTGAATTCGCCAATGTGGAAAAGGCGAATTTAGTGCCTGAAATTTGAAGGGAAAAGTTTCAAGGTTTCAAGGTTTCAAAGTTAAGGCTGTCTACGATGCGGTTTTGAAACATTGAAACCTCGGGCAGCCGCAGTCTTTTATAACGGAATCTTTTTATGGCGAGTGAGCTTTACAACACGATCGATGCGTTAAGCCGCGAAAAAGGGATTGATCCGCAGATTGTGGTGACTGCGGTGGAAGATGCCATCGTCATGGCCACGCGGAAGTATTACAAGTCGCAGGAAAATCTGCGCGCCGAGTTGGATAAAGAGACCGGCAAGATCAATGCTTACGCGGTGAAGACCGTGGTGGAGACGCCGGAGCAGGTGGAAGATCCGCAATTGCAGATCACCCTGGAAGATGCGCGGAAGGCCAATCCCAGCCTAGAGGTTGGCGGCGAGCTCCGGATTCCGAAAGTGACGGAAGGAATTCTGGGACGCATTGCCGCACAACTGGCGAAGCAGGTGATCTTCCAGAAAGTGCGCGAGGCGGAACGCGACACGGTTTACAACGAGTACATCGGACGCGTGAATGAAGTGGTGAATGCCACGGTGAAGCGAGTGGAAGGTCCGGATGTGATCTTCGACATCGGCAAAGCGGAAGCGCGCATGCCGCGCAAGGAGCAGTCACGGCTGGAGTCGTTCGCCATCGGCGAACGAGTCCGGGTTGTGATCGCGCGCGTGGAGCGAGCTTCGAAAGGTCCGGGCGTGGTGGTGTCTCGCGCCGTGCCGGATCTGGTGCAACATTTGTTCCAGACGGAAGTGCCCGAGATTTACGATGGCACGGTTGTGATCCGCGCCATTGCGCGGGAAGCGGGTGAGCGCACGAAAATCGCCGTCATGTCCAAAGACAAAGACGTGGATGCGGTGGGCGCCTGCGTCGGCATGAAGGGCATGCGGGTGCAGTCGATTATTCGCGAACTGCACGGCGAGAAGATTGACATCATCGAGTATCACGAAGACGCGGTCACTTTTGCCGAGAAGGCTCTGCAGCCGGCGAAGGTGAGCAAGGTCACGGTAGTCGATTCCGGCGGCAAGCATCTGGAAGTTGTGGTGGATGACAGCCAGCTTTCACTTGCCATTGGCAAAAAGGGCCAGAACGTTCGTCTCGCGGCCAAGTTGCTGGGCTGGAAGATCGACATCAAGAGCGAGGAAGAGAAGCGGCAGGAAGTGGAGCAGCAGATGTCTGCGATGGTCACGCAGACGGCGACTCCGCTGGAGAGCGTGCCGGGGCTGGGCGATGGGCTGGTGGAAAAGCTGAATGCCGCTGGAGTAACTACTGTCGAATCCCTGGCTGATATGACTCCGGAGCAGCTTGAGGCCATTGAAGGCATCGGACCGAAGACGGTGGAAAAAATCAGTCTGGCGGTGAATAATTACTTTGCCAGCCTGGAAGCGGGAACCGCGGTGGAAGGCGAAGCGACCGAAGAAGCAACGCTCGCCGAGCCCGCTGCAATTTCTGAAACAGGCGACGACGTTACTGCGGAAGCTACGCCTGGCGAAGAGATGGCCGCTGGCGAAAGTCCTGCCGAGGAAGCTGCCGGTGAGCCGCAGGCTGCGGCTGCCAGTGAGGGTGAGGAGCAGGCTGAGCAGCCGGCTCCGGATGCAGAGTCTGCTTCCGAGACCAGAGAATAATCATGGCACGCTGGCATAAGTTCGACGGCGTGGGACCGAAGAAATTGACTCCGTGAGGTCGCAATGATGACCTAACTTACAACACGGAGAAACGAAAGGCCGGATGAGTAAGGTTCGAATTAACGATCTAGCCCGAGAGCTGGAAGTAAAGAGCAGAGCTATTCTGGATACTCTACCGTTGGTCGGGGTTACCGAGAAGAAGACGCATTCCAGTTCTCTGGAGGAACACGAAGCGGAAAAGGTACGTGTCTACATTCGTTCCGCAAACGAAAGCTCGTCTTCCGCCGGCAAGTCGGCGCGCCCGAGTCGGGGCGAAGATGAAATAAAAACCAAGATTGATTTGTCGCACATCTCGCGTCCCGGAGATGTGTTGAAGGCCATCACCCAGCGCAAGGAAGCGGTTACAGCTCCGGTCGCGCCGCGTGCGGTGCCTCCGCCCGTCACCCATGCGCCGGCGCCGCAGGCTCCGGCAGAAAAACCCGCGGCTGTACCTCCGGCCGCGGTAAGCCATCCCACAACGGTTGCGCCTCCGGTAGTAAAGACACCGGCGGCCGCTCCGCTTCCGCCATCTTCGGCGAGTGCTCCCGTAGTTCCGCCACCGGAGCGCGGTCTGTTGTGGCGCCACCGGTCGCACGGCGCCGCCAGCGCCCTCTACCGTTACTGCTCCTCCGGCGCGGCCAGCAGCTCCTCCGGTTGCGACCATGTCCTCACCCGCCGCACCGGCGGCTTCCGCAGGTGCTCCGCCGGCGCCCCCGGCGAAGCCAGTTGCTCTGCCACCACCGGCACCGCGCATGATCGTTCCCCAAACTGGGCCGCGACCGGTATACAAAGCGCCGGTGCGTCCAGCGTCAACACCGCCGCCGGTGCAGCCGGGAGTTCCGATTGGTGGCGCGATGCGTGCTGCTCCCGGACGTCCGGTTCCCGGTCAGCCGATCTTTCAACGCCGGCCACCGATGCAGGGCGCGGGTCCTGCGGGCGCGCCGCGTCCGCCGCTTCGTCCTGGCGAGCGTCGCCCCATGCACCCTACGCGGCAGGCTCCAGCTGGAGCACGGCCCCTGGGCGTGGGTCCAGCTCTTCCCCCTCCGGGGACAACCCGTCCCGGCAGCCGTCCCGGTGGGCCGGCGCGGCGACCCGGTCAGCGCTATGTTCCACGCGGCGTGAAGGAAGGCCCGATGAAGGGCTACACGCCGCCACCGCGTATGGTGGTGTCGAATGAGCCGCAGCCAATCACGCGCAGCATCACGATCACCGAAGGCATCAGCGTAAAGGATCTCGCGGAGAAGTTAGATATTCGCGCGAAAGATTTGATCTCGCGTTTGTTGTCGAAGGGCGTATTTGCCACGATCAACCAGACTCTGGATGCAGAGCTGGCCAGCGAGATGGCGCGTTTCTTCGGCGCGGATACGAATGTAATTACGTTCGAGGAACAGACGGCAAAAGAAATTGACGCCGCTGCCAGCGAAGAGTCCGCTCCTGAAACCGGCATACGGCCGCCGGTGGTTACGATCATGGGACATGTCGATCACGGCAAGACGACGCTGCTCGATTCCATCCGCATCACGAATGTCGCGGGCGGCGAAGCCGGAGGCATCACGCAGCACATTGGCGCCTACAAGGTGCGGATTACCGACAAGGAATCACCGGCATACGGGCGTGAAATTGTTTTCCTGGATACACCTGGTCACGAAGCGTTTACCCGCATGCGGTCTCGTGGGGCAAAAGCTACGGACATCGTTGTGTTAGTTGTGGCCGCTGACGATGGCGTGATGCCGCAGACGCTCGAAGCGATCGACCACGCACATGCCGCGGAGGTTCCCATCATTGTCGCGGTCAATAAAATTGATAAGCCGGACGCGTTGCCCGATCGCGTGAAAAAACAGCTTGCCGATCGGGGTTTGATGCCGGAAGAGTGGGGAGGCAAGACGGTATTTGTCGATGTCTCGGCCAAGAAGAAAACGAATCTGAATCTGCTGATGGAAATGATTTGCCTGGTCGCCGATCTGGGCGAGTTGAAAGCTACGCCCGAGCGCGCTGCGACCGGAGTAGTGCTCGAAGCTAAGCTCGATCGCGGGCGTGGGCCAGTCGCCACGGTACTGGTGCAGAATGGAACCCTGAACGCAGGCGACAATTTTGTGGTCGGCAATGTCTACGGCAAAGTGCGCGCCATGTTTGATGATCGCGGCGCGCAGCTGAAAACCGCTCCTCCTTCCACACCGGTTGAGATCATCGGTATGGAAGCGTTGCCGCAGGCTGGAGATCAGTTTGTGGTAGTGGCCGATCGCGACAAGGCGCGTGGCATATCCGAATACCGCGAGCAGAAATCGCGTGAGGCCGCATTGGCCAAGAGTTCCCGCGTCTCGCTCGAAGGTTTGGCGGAGCAGATCAAGGCTGCGGGCACGAAGGAATTGAATGTCATTCTCAAGGGCGACGTGCAAGGCTCTGTGGAAGTGATCACCGATCTGCTGACGAAACTCTCGAATGAGAAGGTTCGTTTGAAACTGCTGCGGTCCGGCGTGGGCGCGATTACCGAGACGGATGTTCTTCTCGCCTCGGCTTCGAACGCGATCATCATCGGATTCAACGTGCGGCCGGAGCGCAAGGCGCAGGAACTTGCCGAGCAGGAAAAAGTCGACATCCGCCTGCACTCGATCATTTACGAGCTGCAGGATGAGATCAAGCGCGCCATGAGCGGCTTGCTCGAACCCACGTTCAAAGAAAATTACCAGGGCCGCGCCGAGGTGCTGAACGTTTTCCGCATCCCGAAAGTTGGGACTGTGGCCGGTTGCCGCGTAAGCGATGGCTTGATCAAGCGCGACTCCGAAGTCCGCTTGCTGCGCGACAACGTTCAGGTTTTCAAGGGCAAAGTGGGATCGCTGCGGCGCTTCAAGGATGATGCCAGCCAGGTTACCAACGGCATGGAATGCGGCATCTCGATCTCAAACTACGGCGATATCAAAGTTGGCGACGTGATCGAGGCGTTTGCCACCGAAAGAATTGCCGCGGAAGTGATTGCCTAACCGAGCTCTCGACAATTAGCCTTTAGCAATTAGCTCTTTGATTTGGCTGATTGGCTAGCTGCTAAAGGCTAAGAGCTAATGATCGCCTTCCTCACCATCGAACTTCACATCGAAGCGGCGCATTCGCTCAAGGATAAGCGGCAAGTTGTTCGTAGCTTGAAGGACCGTCTCCGCGCCAGCTTTAACGTCTCTGTCGCCGAACTGGAAGCAAGTCCGGTGTGGAACCGCGCAACGATTGGTGTGGTCAGCATCTCTGATTCGCGCGATTATCTTGACGGCTTGATGAAGAACGTGGAGCGGTTGGTCGCCCGCATCGCAAATAACCATGGCGCGCAGGTGGCTGATTCGTTCGTGGAGTATTCCTAGACTTCACATAGGGAACCTCTGCCAGAAAAATCACTTTTAGAAGTAGATGCGGATACAAGCCGCCATCCCCTTGTTACCTCTGTACTTAACTGGCTGCCACGTTTGGGCGCGACAATGGCACCTGGGAGCCAACACACGCGGGCGATTTTCTGATATTCTCATCCGTTTTACTTCGAGGTGCGTGTAAGAAATGGAGAAGCGCGGGCTCAAATATCATCGCGGTCGGTTAGGCGAGGCTTTGCGCGAGGAGATTGAGACACTGGTGGAGGGGGAGCTGGCCGATCCACGGATTGGCCTTGTAGGCGTAACGGCAGTGCATGTAGCCGACGATGGGCGTTCGGCGCAGGTTCTGGTCGATGTGGATGGAGACGATGCGGAAGCGGAGCGAAGTCTCGAGGGCTTGCTCGCCGCCAAAGAATATATCCGGCATGAACTGGTTGAACGTTTGCGGTTGAGGCGCGCGCCAGAATTGTATTTTCGCCTGGACCGCTCGGAGCGAGAGAAAGCGCGAGTGGAAGAATTGTTGGCGCGGGCAAAAAAAAGGATGAAGTCTCACACGAATCCGAGTGCGAAAAAGGCGTAGCCATGGTGCAGGACGTGCTCCATCAGATCGAGCAGCGTGACCGTTTCGTTCTCACCTCGCACGCGCGCCCGGATGGGGATGCCATCGGATCAGCGTTGGCTTGTTGCCAGGTCTTGCGCGCCATGGGCAAGCATGCTGATGTGGTGCTGCATGACGGAGTGCCGCGGGTTTATCGTTCCCTTCCATTCGCCAATCAAGTGCTGCAGGCCGATCGAGTCAGCGGTAATTATCAGGCTGCAATTATTCTGGAGTGCGACAGCATCCATCGCACACGACTGCAGGGCTTGGAAAATCGCTTTCTGATCAGCATTGATCATCACGTGAGCGGCCGGCCGTTCGCGGACGTGAATTGGATCGATCCGCATGCGGTGGCAACGGGAGAAATGGTCTTTCGCCTGGCGCGCGAAGCGGGGACTCCGTTCTCTCCGGAGATTGCTACGTGTCTGTACACGGCGCTGATGACCGACACCGGATCTTTCATGTTTCAGGGTACGAACGAGCATACTTTTGCTCTGGCGCGCGAACTGGTGATAGCAGGGGCAGACCCTTCGCACTGTGCGCGTAGTATTTACTTTGCTCACTCCGTGGCCAAGATGAGGCTGCTCGGCGAGGCCTTACGAAACCTCAATACCGAAGGGCACATCGGCTGGACCTGGGTGACGCAGGAACAAATGGAACGCTGTGAGGCGAAAGAGGAAGACTGCGAAGGCCTGGTGAATTATGTTCTTTCCATCGGGCAGGTCGAGATTGCCGCATTCTTTCGTGAACTCCCAGAAGGCCGTTTTCGGGTGAGCCTGCGCAGCAAAGGCCAGCTTGATGTTGCGCAGGTGGCCGAGAGTTTCGGCGGCGGTGGTCACCAGTGCGCCAGCGGTTGCTCGGTGCAGGGCCCGCTCTCGCAGGCGGTGCAACAGATTCTGGAGAGTTTGCGTCGGCGGTTCTTCGGTGCAGTGAGTTTTGCTTCGTGTCGAATTGTTGATTGATGATTTTTGATTGTTGATTGAAAGCCTCTGATGGCGTGCTTTCAAATCAGCAATCAGTAATCATCAATCAACAATTCACCACCGCTGCTGCGCGTCCCGAATCTTCATCCGCATGACGAATCGCACTCGCACCGACGCCTTGTTGCTCGCGGGGTTTTGCGCGTTTCTGTTTTTCTACGGGCTCGGACAATTTGGTTTGATTGGAGCCGACGAGCCGCGCTATGCGCAGGTGGCTCGCGAGATGTTGCAGCATCACGACTTCGTCACGCCTATGCTGGGGAGCAAACCCTGGCTGGAGAAGCCGCCACTGTATTACTGGCAAGCCATGGCGGCGTACAAGGTTTTTGGCGTGAGCGACTGGGCTGCGCGGCTGCCTTCGGCGATCGATGCGACTCTCCTGGTGCTGGCGGTCTATTTTTTCTTACGACGATTCCGGCGCGGATGTGAGGTGGATGGCGCGCTGATTGCGGCCTCTTGTGCCGGCATCATCGGGTACGCACGGGCCGCATCCATGGACATGGCTCTGGCCGCGGCTTTCGGCGTAGGTATGCTTTGCTGGTGGGCCTGGCACGAAACCGGGAAGCGAATTTACCTCGCGGCTTTTTTTTGCTTTATGGCGTTAGGAACGCTGGCAAAGGGTCCGGTAGCGCCGTTTCTGGCTTGCGTGGTGATTGTTGTTTATGCATTCACCGTCCGCGA
Organism: uncultured Acidobacteriaceae bacterium; assembly: GCA_963817305.1. Lineage (GTDB taxonomy): Bacteria > Acidobacteriota > Terriglobia > Terriglobales > Acidobacteriaceae > Sulfotelmatobacter. The sequence continues at coordinate 1,781,727 of CAWFOD010000004.1, forward strand.
CTTGCGTGTGGTATTCAAGACGATCTGGCTGCCGGGAATTCTTCTTTTCTGTGTGATTGCGCTGCCCTGGTATTTCGCGGTGCAGGCGCGCAATCCCCAGTTCTTCCGTGAGTTTATTGTTGAGCACAATCTCGGACGATTCTCCAAAAATATTTATCACCACACAGAGCCGTTCTGGTATTACCTGCCAGTGACGGCGCTGGCGCTCGTTCCCTGGATATGTTTTGTAGCTGCGGCTTTTGTTCGATCGGTGCGGGCTTGGTCGATTGGACGGAACGCCACAGACGGGTCGAAATACGATCTGGATTATCGATTTGGCATTTTCCTTTGCTGCTGGCTGATCGTGCCCGTCATATTTTTCTCAGCTTCGCAATCCAAGCTTCCCGGCTATATTCTTCCGGCGATTCCCGCCGGAGCACTTTTGCTGGCGGATTATCTTCGGCGTCGGCTGGCACGAAACGACAGCCAAACGGTTCCACCCTGGCTGGCGATTCTCCACTCGTTGTTCGCAGCGGCCCCAATTGTTCCCGCGTTGCTGATCGCATATTTAATCACGCAGCACCGGCTTCCGGGCGGACAGCCGATGCTGGTGGCGCTCTCCGTCGCATTCGTGCTTTCGGTCGGAATTGCGCTCACTCTGGTGCGCAAGAGTGGTCTGCGCATGTTGCGCTTTGTCACCCTGATTCCGGTTGTGCTCGTGGTCGGCGCCGTACTAAAGCTGGGATCAGGGGCTATCGATGCTTCGCTCTCGGCGCGTCCGCTGGCGCAGGAAATCGCCGCCGTGGAAACGCATCAGTTGCCGCTCGCGGTATACCACGTACGTCGCGAACTGGAATACGGCCTCACTTTTTATCGAAACAGTTTAACTTTTAATTACGATTGGGGCAGCGTTCCGAAAGAGGAACACCTGGTTGTCGCTCCGGAAAATTCGCAAGTGGAGATTGCGAAGTTGGTGGCGGGCCGCCGCGTCTCTTACCTTGGCCATTATGCTCCGCAGCACGTGGATTATTTTTGGGTCGCGGCTGCGCCGCGTTCCTTGCCCTAGCCGCGCTGTTAGCGCCTTGTATGCGGCCGGTTTGCCTAAGCTCCGAGAAAGGCACTAAACTCGGAGTTCTGCCGCCGCAAACCGAACCAACATTTGTTGGCTGAGTTTGCAGGAGCCCCGTGGAGATTCTGGACCTCAGACATTTTTCGTCCGTGGATGTGCGCCCGCTGCTCGATGACGAGGCTCGAGTGTGGGCGAATCTGCTTTCGTGGGATTACAGCGGGTCAGCGGAGATGATTCTGCGCTACGTGGACGCAAAAATTCTTCCGGGGTACGCGGCGATAGAGCGCGGCCGCATCTTCGGCTACACATTCTTTGTGTATGAAGGCAGCAAGGGAGTGGTAGGCGATCTGTTTGTGACCAACGGCAATCGTCTTCCGAACCCTCGCGAAGTGGAAATTAAGCTGCTCACGCACGTGATTGAGACTTTGCAGCAGTCGCCGGGAATCCATCGTGTTGAAGCCCAGTTGCTGGCGCACGACACGGGCAGCGTTGCGCAGCCATTTCTCGATCAGGGATTCTCGCGCCATCCGCGCCTGTTTATGGTTCTGGGGCTGGGCGATCTCACTCCGACGAATGCAGCGAAGCATCCTGAAGTTGAAATCCGGCGATGGACGGAAGCCGATTACCAACCGGCAGCGGCGGTGATTACAGCCGCATACCGCGGCCACGTCGATGCCCAGATTAATGACCAGTACCATACGCTGGGCGGATCACTTCGTTTTCTGAATAACATCGTCCGCTTTCCAGGCTGCGGATTGTTTGACATCGAATCTTCTTTTGCGGCGGTGGATCGCAAAGCTAAGAATCTGATCGGATTGATTCTTTGTTCGCGCGTGCGCGGGGACGTAGGGCACGTAACCCAGGTGTGCGTGCTTCCGGAATACCGTTCCCGTGGAATCGGCGAAGCGCTGCTCGCGGCCACCTCCGTAAACCTGCGCAAGCGCGGATTCTCCATGCTGTCTCTGACTGTGACCGAAGCGAACGCGGGAGCAGTAGCGCTCTACCGGCGCTTGAAGTTTGAATCGAAGCGAGTATTTGATGCGTTTGTGTGGCAGGGATAAAGGAAGTCGGAGCCACGAGCTTTCGGTTTACCTAAATGCCGATGGGTCGTGGCGAAAAGCTTTCAGCTATCTCCGCACCAGCCACATCGCCCAGCCCGCAACAATAACGCCGCCAAGGAACATTACAAAGCAATACAGGCCGTAGCGGATCATGTCGCGAGTGGTTTCGCGATGCGTAATGCCGAAGACGATCGAGGCAAAAAGCGCGAATACAAGAGCCGCGCTGAAATGAGTGAGTTGGACCGTCATTGTTTCTTCCCGATAGCAATGTGGTAGGCGTCAGCGACCGCGATGAAATTCAGCAAGCCGGCGACGATCATAAACTTGGTTCCGTAATCCGCAATCGCGAAGGCAATTGCCCCGCGGCCTGCGTTCAGCGCAAGAGTTGCAATATATAATCCGCCCGCGCCGAGATCTCCGATGAAGCCGAGGATGTCGAGGATATCGCCGCCGTTGGCTTTGTAAATGTGGCCCTGCATCAGTAATCCAAGCACGAACAAACTACTGATGGAGATAAGAAGCAGCAGGCCGCGAATCCAGCGCCGCTGGATGAGGTGACCCGCGCCCGGGATGAGCCAGCCGATTGCTGGAGCGATCACAGCCATCATACTGGCCGGCTGCGGCGGTTCGGCTGCTCTGGGTCTTGCTGTTGTTGTCGTTGAATTTGCCATCAGATAGTTACGATCTCACGTTGGATGTTACCGGTCACTTCGGCCGACTTCGGACGCACCAGCATATTCACTTCGCTGCGCACTCCGAACTCTGGCAGATAAATGCCGGGCTCGATGGAAAAACACGAGTTCGGGAGAAGCTGACGTTCGTCGTGAATTTCCAGATCGTCCATGTTCGCTCCATTGGAATGGACGTCAGTGCCAATGGAATGTCCGGTGCGATGTATAAAATAATCGCCGTAGCCTTTTTGCTTGATGTGGTTGCGCGTGGCGCGATCCACTTCCCATCCGGCAATGCGGCGCCCCGCACTGATTGCGTCTGTTACGACCTTCACCCCCGCGTCGCGGGCATCGCGCACAATCTCGAATACCTCCAGCATGCGGCCGGATGGAGGCGTGCCGACAAATCCCATCCAGGTCACGTCATAGTAGACGGCACTCGGGAATGTTCTTCTTCCCCCAAACGTCGAGCAACACCAGATCGCCTTGGCGAATGGGAACGGGATGATCCGCGCTCGGCCCATAGTGCGGATTGCCGGCATTGGCATTTACCGCCACGATTGGAGGATCGTCGGTGAAAAGATTCTCGCGTTGAAATGCCTCCATGAACCACGTCTGAATTTCATGTTCCGTGGTTCCGCCATTGCGCACGCGCTTGCCGATTTCCTTGAAGGCCGCTGCCACGATCGAATCCACGCTGTCGCGCGCCGCGAAGTGCGTTGCGATCTGCTCCTCGGTCCACGTGGCCTCGAACTGCGCGACCAGGTCGGCCGAACTGACCACATTTTTTCCCAGGCCGCGCAACAACTCGATGGTTCCGCCATCGACCAGAGAAATGGTAAATACGATGTTGTTTGGCGAATACTGCATCGCGATGTCGCGATACGGAGCGAGCATCGACTTCAGAGTGTCGAACAATTCCTGCCAGCCGGAATACTGGAGTTTACGGCCCGGCAGGGAATCAAGGTGTCCTGCTTCGATCTTGTGAACGAGTTTCACGGGTTCGCCCTGCGCCGGGATCAGGTAGAACCAGCGACGCGTGACCATCAACCCCGAAGGTAAACCCAATACACGGTAGGCGATGGGGTCGCGATGGTGGTGATCGTAAAACAACCACGCGTCAATATTGCGTTCGCGCAGCGCAGATTGGATGGCAGCCAGCTCCATGGGCAAACTTTTATTGTAAACAATGGGGAGGATTTGAGCGAATCGCATTCCAGAACCGTGGTTGAAACGGTGATTTGACGGGCCTATTCATTGTGGCCTAAATCCTTGTTACACTTTGGCGCTGGATGGCTGCGATCGCCGAGCCCGTGGGTAAGTCTGAGGTTACGAAGCGCGTCCGCATCGAAGCGGTTGACGTGGTGCGCGGCGTCATCATGATCCTGATGGCGCTCGATCATGTGCGGGATTTTTTTGGGGTTCCCGGCGTAAATCCCACCAACCCAGCGACCACAACGATTCCGTTATTCTTTACGCGCTGGGTCACGCATTTTTGTGCGCCCGTTTTCTTCCTGCTGACCGGCACCGGCGCTTATCTCTCTTTGCGCAAGAAAACTAAAAAAGAGTTGTCCGGGTTTCTATTCACGCGCGGTCTCTGGCTGATCTTTCTTGAAGTGGTAGTGGTGCGCTGTTTCGGCTGGCAGTTTAATTTCGACTATCACCTGATATTGCTCAATGTTTTATGGGCACTGGGCTGGTCCATGATCACGCTCTCGGCGCTGGTTTATTTGCCTGCTTCTGCCGTGGCGGCGTTTGGGATAGTGATGATCGCAACCCACAACCTTTTTGATTCTGTCGAATCCACGAGCCCGATTTGGACGATCCTGCATTCCGCGCCCGGCTTCATCTGGAACCAGCCGGGACGCATTATCTTCGTTGCGTATGCGTTGATTCCGTGGGTCGGAGTCACCGCGGCAGGCTACGGCCTGGGACAGATCTATCGCTGGCCATCGGAACGGCGCCGAGGGCTTCTGCTGTCGCTGGGGATTGGCGTGACGGTTGCCTTTTTCATTTTGCGCGGCATCAATCTCTACGGTGATCCGCTGCGTTGGCACCGGCAAAGATCCGCGGCTTTTACCGCGCTTTCATTTTTGAATACTACGAAGTATCCGCCGTCGCTGCTATTTCTTCTGATGACACTTGGCCCAGCCCTGCTTTTCTTGTGGGCGGTCGACGCCGGAATACCGCAGTGGCTGCGTCCCGCTCTTGTCGTTGGTAAGGTGCCGATGTTTTATTACCTCTTGCACATTCCTCTGATACATATGCTTGCCATCGCGGTTTGTTATGCGCGCTACGGGCAGGTGCATTGGATGTTCGAATCCTCGGGACTCGGTCAGTTTCCGGTCACGCCGCCGCCGGGATGGGGCTACTCTTTGCCGATCATCTATCTGCTTTGGGCTGTGGTGGTGCTTACGCTTTATCCACTGTGCCGTTGGTTTGCGGCGTTGAAGCAGCGACGCAACGACGCCTGGCTTAGTTATTTCTAAAATCCGGTTCGCAGAATCCGTTGCCTCACGGCTGGTGACAGCGTTTCGCAAGCTGTGCGCAACACTATTCGCGGAGCGCTCTTTCGAATTGTCATAAGATAAGGAATCGTTTTCTTTGGATCGAACTTGGCGGTTTCGCGTAGCAGCCATCCCAATCCCTTCCGAACCATGTCATCCTTATCCGTGAGAAGTGAATCGGAAAGTTTTGTGATCTCTGGAAAGAACATCCTGGCTCGGGTACCGCGGATTAGGGCTACACAAGCGGCTCTCCGGTGCCAACGCTTCGGCGATTTTGCCCAGCGAAAAACTATTCTGGCTCGCGCAGGCTTGGACGCAACCATGGGAGCAATTAGGTTGTGCACCAGCGCGTCGTGATCGGCCCAGCTACTGATGCGATCGAGCCAGGATTCGAACAATCTAAATTCGCTATCCCCAAACTCACCCTCCAGTTTCTCCAGCAGGAAGACGGCGACAATTTTCTCTTCCAAGTTTGATCCCGAAAAAAGCTGATCGGCGACGCTCACCAGAAAATCGATCTCGTGTTCTTTTCGTATTTCGCGGCGAAAGCGGATGGCGGCGCGGCGCAAATCAGCCGTATACCAGCCGTGCGATTTGATTTCATCTTTGAAGAACCACTGCACGCCGGATGCGTGCTCAGCAGAGCCGCTTTTTTTGAGCGTGCGGCGGATCCGGGCTGCAATCCTGGTTGGCGTGCGCCCTTGCATTGTGGAAGATTTATCTTTCGAACGCGTGGGCATGGAGTCTCTATTGCGGCGGCGCGGCAGCGATTCTGAAGTATCTGTCATAGAGCCAAAGGAGAGCCGTCGTAACCACCCCTACACCGGTCACGGTCCACCATATCCTCTCGGGTTGGTGCGCAACTTCGCCGAAGTGATGCATGAGTGTTCCTCCGAACCAGCCACCAATGAGTGATCCGATTCCGATCGGCAAGAATGCGAAACCCATATAAGTTCCTTGCTGCCCGGGAGGCGCGAGCAAGGCAATGTATTCGTAGTAGCGCGGTTGCTGGATAATCTCGCCCAGTGCCAGAACAAACAGTGAGAGGATCGCTCCCCAGATCGTCGGCTGAAAGACAAGGATCAACCACGAAACCGATGTGATCAGCGTTCCCATGATTACGGCCTGAAAGGCGGGAATTTTGCGGGTCAGGAAATTGACTGCAAGCGTGAGACAGATTACCGTCAACCCGTCGGTCACCAGAATTTTTTCGACATTTGCATGTGGACTGATGTAGCCGTGAATGTAGCCTGGCAAGCTGATGTACTGCTGCCAAAAGACAACCCAATAGCCGGTGAAGAGCACGAGAAACCACATGAACCGGCTGATGCCGGCCAGCACGAGAACCAGAAGCCCGGCCCAGATCCACCAGGGGACGGTGAACGCGGGCCGTATCCAAAGGGCGATGCGGAGAGATAGAGCGATCATCAGTGTCGGCAAAACCAGGCGGTAGTTGCCCACAACCACGCAAAAATTTCGGGCTACGGTAGCAATAGAAGGAGGAGGCGCGTCTCCTTCTTTTCGCGGTTCGCGAAAGAAGAACAGTACTAGAAAGAACATTGCGAAGACGAAGAGTGCCGAAAGCCGGTAAACATTTTCAACGCCCAGATGCGGATGGGCCCACGAAGCGAACAAGGGTCCGGCCGCGCCGCCGATGTTCACCAGCGTGTAGTAGATCGAATAGCCGATCGAGCGGACGTTCGGCTTGGAAGCGCGCGCTGTTGTGCCGACCACGCAGGGTTTTACCAGCGCGATGCCGAGAGCCGGAAGGACGAGGATGAAGCCGACAAATAATTCGAGCGGCACGGCATTACGAACCGGCGCCAGCCACGGCGCTCCGATGGATCCGATCAGAAAATAAGCGGCGGCGAGAATGAGATACGCAATCGAGAGCGCGCGGCGGAAGCCGAGCCGGTCGGCTGCCGCCCCTCCGAAGATTGCCAGAAACCACACCATGCCACCGAAGATTCCGGTGAGTGTCCCGGTCTGCTCGGTGGAAAAGTTCAGCTTCTCCTGCAGGTAAAGCGCGAGCGAAGCAAAAGCGCCGTAGTAGGAAAGGCGCTCGAAGATCTCGCTGAGATTTGCGATCCAGAAGGGACGCTCGAAGCCGGTGCGTATCTCCTGCAAACGTTCGGAAAAGCTCAAGAGTAGCCCCCTGAAGACTGCGTCATGTTCCAATCCGGCTGCGAATGTCTTCGGCCGAGAGCCCCGAGACCCGGATGACTTTTCTGCGGCTGGTCTGGCCGGAGGCAATGGTAACGGAAGTTCGCGGCACCTTCAAAAGTTTCGCGAAGAAATCAATGCACGCTTCATTGGCGCGACCATTGACTGGAGGTGAGGTGAGAGAAACCTTTAAAACATTTCCCAGTTCGCCGGTGATGGCGTTCTTTCCGGCGCGAGGGTGAACTTTAACGGCGAAGGTCACGCTGCCGTTCGATTCTTGTACGGGAATCAAGTATTCTTCCCCAGCGAAAAGATCGTTTCCATGCTTATCAAAGTCGCCACGGCTAATATTTGCGGATTGTGCAGCTGTGCGCGCCCGGCCGATGCTCAGCATCAGGGCGAGAACGAATGTAAGCATCAGAATGTTGGCGGCAATGCAGGACATTTTCAAGCCGCGTACCGCGTAACCGTTGCGAATGCGGAGCGAAGTTCAACATCGCGGTGAAGAGTAAGGCCAGCGCAGTCCCCAGGATCCAAATCCTGCCGGTGTAAGTTCTGGGGACGAGCCAGCAATCTACTATGGCGAGAATGAAAAGGGCTCCCGCGCAAAGCCGGTCAAGAAGCTTCATGGTCTCTGTGTTCCTCTGTGACCTCTGTGTTTAAGGTTTTGCTCGTTCCCCAAAGATCGCAGTGCCCACACGCACGCACGTCGAGCCTTCTTCAATCGCGACTTCAAAATCGTGCGACATGCCCATGGAGAGCTGGGGCAGGTCGATCGCCGGCAGTTTGCGGGCCGAAATCTTATCGCGCAACTCGCGGAGTTTGCGAAAGTACGGTCGCGCACCTTCCGGATCGTCTGTGAACGGAGGCACGGTCATCAGACCGCGGAACGTCAGCGCGTCGAGCCGAGGCGCGGCCACGAGCAAGGCCTCAAGGTCCGGTGAATCAAAAGCTATGCCGCTCTTTGCAGCTTCGCCGCCAACGTTAATTTCGATGAGCACATCCACTTTCTTGCCGAGCTTGCGGGCGGCTGCATCCAATTTTTCGGCGAGCTTCAGCGAATCCACCGAATCGACGGAGTGAAAGAGTTCCACGGTTCTTGGCGGCCTTGTTCGTTTGCAAGTGCCCGATCATGTGCCACTCGGCGTCGCGCAACTCGGCGAGGGCGGGTGATTTAGCTGAGAATTCCTGAACACGATTTTCGCCGAACAAGCGTAGGCCTGCACTATAAGCTTCGTGGATTTTTTCCGGCGGCTGCGTTTTGCTGACAGCCATCAGAGCGATATCTTCGCGTGGGCGTCCGGCTCGCTTGGCAGCTTTTTCTATACGTTCACTGACTGCGGCAATATTTTCCGTGATCGACATACAAAGACACTAAACCACGAAGGACACGAAGTTGCGCGAAGGAAGGCGCGTCTCGGTTACATCATCGCGGTCGGGGGCGCTGGCTCATTCGGATCGCCGGCGGCTGATACGGGCGCGAAGATCATGAGTGCCGCCAAACCTGCGAGCACGATCATTCCGCCCACCAGATAGGACGGATTGCTGAAGATTTGTGGGGGATGATTCGGCGCGCCCCACTGGGGGACGAATTGCAATCCCGCCCAAACCAAGCCTAGCAAGGCTTCTCCCGCGATCAGTCCTGAGGCTACGAGCACCCCGGCATTTTCCGTACGGGCTTTTTGTGCGCTATTGAAGCCGCGCCGTTCTGCGACCCAATCACCCAGCGAACGAATTACGCCGCCCACAAAGATTGCGAATGTGGTTCCGAACGGAAGATACATTCCTACCGCTACCAGCATCGGACTTTTTACCTGCATCATGATCATCGCGATGCCGAACAAAATCCCCACCACGACTAATGGCCAAGCCATGTCATGGCCGACAATTCCCATCGCCAAAGTGGCCATCAAGCCAGCCTGCGGCGCAGGCAGTTCGGCGCCGCCAAATCCCACTCCGCCGGCTCTGATATTGCCTTCGTGCAGCAACATCAGGGGAAAATACATCACCAGACTAGCGACTACCACCGCGATCAGTTCCGCGGCCTGAATCTTCTGCGGCGTGCCGCCCAAAATGTAACCCACTTTAAAGTCCTGCAGAAGCTCACCGGCCACCGCCGAGGAAACGCAGACTACAGCCGCAACTCCCAGAACAGCCGCCACTCCTGATGTTCCCGAGACACCCAGGGCCACCATGAGGAGAGCCGCAATCAGCAGTGTTGACAGGGTCAAGCCTGAGATCGGATTGTTGGAGGAGCCAATGATTCCCACCAGATTGCCCGATACCGTGGCAAAGAAAAATCCCACCAGGAGCATCACCACCGCCGCCAGGATGGCCGGCCAAACCAGGTGCGAGATTTTCATGTAGAGCAGACACATCAGTACAAACGTGACTGCAATCAAACTGAAAACTGTTTTTGAACTCATGTAACGTTCGGTGCGCACCAGCTTCGCTTGCTGCTCGGCGGTTTGACGCAGATCCGCGATGGCCTTGCCGATTCCCGCGGTCAGCCCGGCGCGCATTTTGTATAGAGTGTAAGCGGCGCCGACCAGCATTCCGCCGACGGCGATGGGACGGACGATGTATCTCCACACTGCATCCGCCATAGTTGCCCAATTGTCGGGAGTGTCGGCTGGAAGATAGGCTTTGAGCTGTGGGCCAAGAAAGAAGATCATCAGGGGAACCAGCAGGCCCCAGGCGAGCACGCTCCCGGCAAACTGCAGCGACGCCAGTTTTACGCCAATAATGTAGCCGACGCCGAGATAAGCTGGACTCACGCTGGGAGCTGCAAACACGGTGGTTCCACCCGTAGGCAGGACGTGCGTGCTTCCTGTGCCGCCGAGACGAACCTGACTGCGGCCCAAACTTCCCACCCCAACGTGAAGGTCAGTATCGGCGGCGAATAATCCGAATCTGCCCAGCATGTAAACGACGCCGCCGATGCCGATGTTCCAGAAAAGATATTTCGCGGCTTGCGCGCCGCGCTGTCCGGCTTTGTGAATCTCTGATGCCGCTAAGGATTCCGGGAAGGGAAGTTCTGGATCTTCCACCATGGCGCGCCGCACCAGGGAAATAAAAAGAACGCCGAGAATGCTGCCCACCATAATCAGCGCGGTGGATTTCCAATAAGCATCGGCGAAGCGAAACGATGGCCACGCTTTGGCCAGCAGAAATGCCGGCAGAGTGAAGATGGCGCCGGCGGCTACCGACTCGCCGATCGAGCCTGCGGTACGTGCAATATTTTCTTCGAGTAAAGATCCCTTCCAGGCCCGCATGGCCGCCATTGCAATCACTGCGGCAGGATAGGTCGCGGCGATCGTGATACCGGCACGCAAGCCAAGATATGCATTGGCTGCTCCCAGAACCACCGTCATCAAGAGTCCAAGAAGCACGGCGCGCAGAGTAAATTCCTTCATCTGCATGTGCTCGGGAACGAACGGGATATGTTTCCTGGCGCCTGTTTCGGGCGCAGTAGGAACAGGACTGCTCATTGGCGGAATCCTCGCAAGTGGTGAAGTGAAGGCAACATTATTTCGCAGCCTGTTCTGAACACTGGAACGGCGCACGTTAGCACGCGGGCAGCCTGATTTACAAGTGCGATGCGGGTTCCGGCATTGCCCATGCTCAGAAGTACCGTCTCTTGTTTACCCGCCGACTTGCGGTAGAATACTCGCATTCGTCTGTTCGCCCTTGCGCGAGTTCTAACTTTCCGAGGTGCAACGTGACTAAAAATTCCCCTGACCAGCTGTGGTTCCAGCGGTATTTGGAATTTCATTGTGACGACTGTGGCAGCGATATCGGCTTCCGTTCGCGCCGGCGCACATTTTCAGAGCGTTACCTTCTTCCGGTGTTTCTGTTGCAGCCCGTGCGCTGCGCGGAATGTTTCCGGAGAGATTATCGATTGATTTTCATGCCGGTGCGGGAGCGGTTGTCAGAGGCGGAAGGTAAGCGCGTGATTTCCGCCGCTCATGTTACCGCCATCAAAGAATCAGGCAGCACCCGCAACGTTGCCTAGTGGGCTGAACGCCGTTATACTGGCGTTAAGCAGGCAGCGCGCAAGCGTCTATACCTTGCGGGGATCACGGAGGCCGTCTTCAGCAGTAGTGGAGACCGAATTCGGACTGTCCAGACCAAAGCCACAGCGGCAGGGGCTTCTATTGCTCAGGCAACCCAGGCGTCGTGGGCCCGTCGAGTTTCTCTTCAACTTGCAGAAAATCTTTTTGCAGTTCTTTTTCCCTCTGATTGCCGGATCTGCGGCGAACCACTAGTTAAAGCTTCTCGCTTGCCCGTGTGCCAGGAGTGTCTGAATGGCATGCAGCGCATCGCCAGCGGAACCTGTGCGATTTGCGGGGAGCGCCTTTTTTCTTCTCATGCTCGGTTCGCCGACGAAGGAACGCCCCGTTGCGGGTTGTGCCGCCGCATCGAACCTCCTTTCGTGCGCGCAGTAGCTTATGGAAGCTACGAAGGCGGGTTGAAGGAGTTGATTCATCTTTTGAAATATGCGTCGGTGCGGCCAGCTGCCAACGTTTTAGGACGTATGCTGGCTGAAGCCATCGAGGATCTCGGACCAGAATTTCAGTCTGAATCCGTTACAGTCGTTCCAGTGCCGTTGCACCGGAGCAGGATTCGCCAACGCGAATTCAACCAAGCCGAGACTATTGCGCGATTTGCGATGAAGCTTATGGCCGCGCCGGGGCGTTTCACTTTGTGCACGGATGCGCTCGAGCGCAGGCGCGAAACAATGTCGCAAACCGGACTCACCAGCCACCAGCGGAGGGAGAATGTGCGTGGAGCATTCGCAGTGCCGCATCCCGAATTGGTGAAAGGTCACGAAGTGCTTGTCGTGGACGATGTATACACTACGGGAGCAACGGTCTCGGAGTGCGCGCGGGTGCTGCGGCGCGCGGGCGCGAGTAAAGTTTGGGTCGCAACGGTGGCGCGGACGCTGAAGAACTCCGAGCAACATGTGCAGGTTCAGTTCTCGGGTGATCCGGAGAGTGGTGAGGAAGCTGTGGCTCAGGAAATTCCGCTGGCCCGGGCGGCGGGCCTTTAGCATGGAGAGGACGGCGGTTTCGTTTGTGGCATCTAACGAAGGACGAGATTAAGAGCCCGGCAGAAAACGGCTCATAGGGACAAGTAGAGCATCATGTCAGCGAGAATGGAAGCCGATGCGGGACACAGCGCGGGGCACAGTGGAAGACACGCCGCCAACCTGCTTGCGGCCACGGCCGTCCACCACGACGGAAACGGGCATGCCTTGCACGCGCCCGTGCTGGTGCTGAACGCCTCGTATGAGCCGATCAATGTCTGCGCTGCGCGCCGTGCTCTAGTTTTAGTGCTGAAGGGCGTAGCCATGACGGAAGAAGAGAACGGACACTTCCTGCATGCGGCGCGGATCGCCATGCGTGTGCCTTCGGTGATCCGGCTGCTGGAGTATCGCCGCATCCCGCACCAGAGCCGCGCTCTATCGCGAAAGAACATTCTGCTGCGCGACCGCAATACCTGCCAGTATTGCGCGACTGTACTCTCCTCAAGCGAATTGACTCTGGATCACGTAGTTCCCCGCTCGCGCGGAGGATCGTCGACCTGGGAGAACCTTGTCGCCTGCTGCCACACGTGCAACCGCCGCAAGGGCAATCAATTTCCGCTTGAAGCTGGCATGAAGCTGATGCGCGAACCTCGCGCCTTCAATCTCCACACCAGCCGCCACATCATGAGATTGATGGGTCGGTCGGATGACAAGTGGAGGAAGTATCTGTTTTATTAGGTTTCAAGGTTGCAGAGTTTCAAAGTTTCAAAGTGGGACCAAGGCCAGTGCTCGAGGTTCGTTGTTAGAACTCGACACTCAAGTAGCAATTGCGCTGGATCTCACTTACCTAAAACCGGATCGGCACGAAATCTTAGACCGCGAGATCTATCAGGTGCTGGGCCTAATCAACCGCCTAATTGAGTCCTTGCGAAAGTCGAAAGCCTCGAAGCTCTGAAACCTTGAAACCTTGAAACCTTGTCCTCTCACTTCTGCGGCGGTTGCGCGTTCGGCGTGGCGTCCGGCTTTTTCTGATCTGGATTTTGATTCTGATCCGGCGCAGGCGCGTTCTGATCTTTCTGATCCGCCTTGGGAACTTCCTGGCCGTTATACAGAATCCTCACGTTCGACCCAAAGCGCTTGTAGTCTTCGTATTTCACGATCTCGCGGATGTGAATGTCGCCAGTATTGAAGTGCAGGGTGTCGTCGGCGCGCGTGTAGGTGGGGAACCAGTACTGGTTATCGATCTGCTCCCGCCAGGTGGTGAACTTCGGGTAGAGATGTTCCTCTTTGCCCTTCCTCTTCGTATCTCTGATCTCCGGGACGGCTTGGCCGTAAGTTTTTACGATTTGGAAATCGCGATCATCCACCCAGATGCGTCCCTGGAAGTATCGCTTTTTCCCCACGATCTGCTTGGGAGCGATATCGAAAACATAGCAGTGCAACTGATCTTCCTGCTGCTGCCCCACGTAGAGAATGTTGTACTCCGGAACTTCTTCGGTAGTGAGAACAAAGGGTAAACGATTGCGAAAATCCTGCACGTCGCCTTCGTCGAGCGATAGGCCGCCTTGCTCGAGCGATGATTGCGGCGCGAAGACGACATTTTCAATGCGATGTCCCTTGTCGTCGTACAGTACATCGAAAACTTCGTGATACTCACCGGTAACGGTGTTGCCGTCTCGGGTCTGTACCTTTATGTCTTGCCGGTAGGTGTAATGCTCGCGCGCTTCCTTGAATAATTTTTCGCGGGCGGCAAAGCGCGTAATGATTTCCTCAGGTGTAATGCCCTTGGGAGCGCTGGTATCGAGAGGGCCTTCCTGGGCTGCGGCGGGCAGGGTGGCCATCGCCACAGTAAGGAGAGAAAACACACAGACTAGCAGGCGGAGAAATACCGGCTTCATACTTCCTAGTTTACCGAATCTGGAAATTCGTTGCTGAAGGGGCATACCGCGGCGACCCTCCCCCGACCCCTCTCCGCTCAGTGAGGCCGAGGGTAGGGCGCTGCAGTTCTGCCGCTAACTTGGATGCCATATTGATAAAGGGGTTGCCGTGCGGGGAGTCTGGTTGTGGGTTCTGAAATCGGTTAGCAGTTGCGAGAATCTTGACGACGATGCAGTAGACACGACAACGGCCGAGCCACAAATAGGGCTAAATGACGCCTTTGCAATCAGTGCAATCAATGCTATCATTAGTTTTATGGCCAGCATTACGATCCGCCGACTGCCTGAAAATACCAAGCGCCGCCTGCGCATTCGCGCTGCTCGCAACGGACATTCCATGGAACAGGAAGCCCGCGAGCTACTGGAGTCGGCCCTGGCAAGGACGGAGCCCAAGTCTGAAGATCTCGGCGAAATCATCCATAGACGCTTCGCGGCGTTGGGCGGAGTTGATTTGAAGATTCCTCCGCGGAGCCCGATCCGCGATCCCGGAATCCGCTAGAACCTGAGTACCCGCGAATGCTCGTCCTCGACACCAACGTGATCTCGGAGCTCATGAAGGCATCGCCGTCGCCCCGAGTCACCGAATGGTGGTCGCAACAACAGTCAGCTGAACTCTTCACCACCACGGTGACCATGGCGGAAATTCTTTACGGAATCGAAATTCTTCCCAAAGGAAAGCGTCGCGACAGTTTGCTCCTGGAAGCTGAGGCGGTGTTTATGCAAGACCTTGCGGGGCGCATCCTGCCGTTCGACGAAGAGGCCGCGCGGGCTTTTGCGGAAATAGCCGCCCAGCGCCGCGCCGAAGGTCGGCCTGTCGCAGAGCTGGACGCGCAGATCGCCGCCATCGCCCGCTCGCGCCGCGCCATCCTCGCTACCCGCAACACATCCGACTTTGAAGGATGCGGCGTGCATCTGGCGAATCCCTGGCAGTGAGACGCGGATCAGGGCACGCCTTCGGTAGTAAAGGAAGCCGCGCCCGCAGGACGCCTGAAAATAGCCCGGCGTTTCAACGCCGGGGAGATTCGAGAAAAATAGAAGCGCGTCCCGTCAGGGACGCCTGATCCATTGAAGCGCCGCCGAATGGACGCGCGCGCAACTAAACCTGCTAAACTCATCCGTTTGCCGAGGAGGTCCCATGCGCCGTCTTTTTCTAATTTCTCTTGCGCTGATCGCCATTACATTTCCAGCCTTCGCCCAGGCTAAACATCCGTTCACGTTCGAAGACATGATGAAGCTCAAGCGCGTAGGCGAGCCGGAAGTCTCGCCGGACGGCAAGTGGGTGATCTTCACCGTGGTCGACGTGGATCTGGCAGCCAATACCAAGACGCCGCATATCTGGATCGTGCCTCTTGCCGGTGGAGGGGCGGACGCCTCGTCCGCCCATGCCGAGCGAATCCTCATCGCCGATCAGGATGCCGACCGCCCGCGCTGGGCGCCGGACGGGAAGCGGTTCGCGTTTATTTCGACCAAAGGAGGAAAGTCGCAAGTATGGATTGCAAACTTCGACGGCGCAAGCGGAGCCGTAAAGGGTATCTTCGCGCTCACATCGATTGCGACCGAAGCCAGCGGCGAACTCTGGTCGCCGGATGGCAAGCACATTTTCTTCACTTCGGATGTTTATCCTGAGTGTGACGGCTCGGTCAGACGAAGCGGCGATCTGCAATGCGAATAGAGTTGAAGCAGCGGAGAAGTCAAAGGTAAAGGCGCAGATTTTCACGCACTTGCTCTATCGCCACTGGAATGCATACAGGGAAGGTAAGCGCACTCACATTTTTATAGCTGAAGTTCCCGATACTAGCGCCGGAGCAGTGTTCGTCACTAGCATCCGGTTACCGCGTGACCTCACGCCCGGCGACTACGATGCGCCCGTGTTCTCGCTTGGCGGGCAGGATAACTATGCCTTTTCTCCCGACGGGCAGGAGATTTGCTACACCTCGAATCACGACAAGAATCCCGCCGCTTCCACCAACAACGATCTGTGGACGGTCCCGGTCAATGGAGCGGCGGACGCCTCGTCCGCCGAGGTTTTGGCAAAGACCAAGAACATCACCGCCGACAATCCCGCCAGCGACTCGACCCCACTCTATTCGCCCGATGGCCGCTACATCGCCTACCGCGCCCAGCAGCGTCCGGGATACGAGAGCGACAGGTTCCGGCTGATGCTGTACGACCGTAAGACGGGCGAGAAGAAGAATCTGACGGAAGACTTCGACGGGTGGGTCGGGACGTTCACTTGGTGCGGGCTCGCGGTGGCTCTTCTTTGCCGCCGAAGACAAGAGGGAGCGCCCGCATTTACTACGCGACCCCCGAGACGGTGAAGCCGCTCGCGCAGCAAACCGCCCTCCGAGGCTACGACGACGATCTGACGATCTCCCAGGACGGCAAGTTTCTTTTTTACACGCGAATGTCGATCGGTGCTCCGACAGAGATTTACAGCAGTCCAGATGGCCATGGTGCGCAGCACCTCATTGCGGCGAGACAAGCGGTAACATCTGTCAGCAGTCAGGATCCAAATTTCGCGCTCACTCACCTCAACGATGCCATTCTTTCCCAAGTCGCTATGTCAGCTCCTCGAGTCCTTCTGGTTCACCGGTGCGCACGACGACAAAGTCGAAGGCTTCCTGGTCAAGCCGCCGAACTTCGACCCCAGCAAGAAATATCCCGTGAAGTTCCTCATCCACGGCGGGCCGCAGGGCGCCTGGGGAGACGATTGGAGTTATCGCTGGAATCCCGAACTCTTCGCGCGCCAACTTCATCGACACCCAGCGGATACGTGGTCATCATGATCAACTTCCACGGCTCGACCGGCTACGGGCAGAAGTTTATCGACGCCATCAACGGCGACTGGGGCGGCGCTCCGTTTGAAGATCTGATGAAGGGCCTTGACTACGCAGAAGAGCATTTCAGTTTTATTGATAAAGACCGCGAATGCGCGCTGGGTGCCAGCTACGGTGGATATATGGCCAACTGGGTGCTCGGCCATACCGACCGCTTCAAGTGCATTGTGACCCACGACGGCATGTTCAACGCGGAATCCGCCTGGGGCACCACCGAAGAACTCTGGTTCAACGACTGGGAGTTCAAAGGCACTCCGTATGACAATCGCGCGATGTATGAGAAGTGGTCGCCGCACCAGTACGCCAAGAATTTCAAGACGCCGACTCTGGTGATCCACGGCCAGCGCGACTATCGGCTCGACGTAAGCGAAGGCCTGCAGCTTTTCACGACGTTGCAGATGGAAGGCGTGCCGTCGGAGATGCTGTATTTCCCTGACGAAGGCCACTGGGTGCAGAAGCCGCAAAATTCGCAGCTCTGGTACAAAACCGTAAATGATTGGGTCGATCGCTGGACGAAGAAGTAGGCGCTTCGCCTTTCGGCGAAACGCGGCACGCGGATGCCGATGGTGCCCGACGGACGATGGCCGAGGAAGCGTCCTGTAGGGACGCCTGGCAATAGCCCGGCGTTTCAACGCCGGGTCGATACAGCATGCAGTGGAACCCGTTCCGTTAGGGACGGCTGAAATAATTCCCCGCTTTGCCCACGGTTTCAGTTGTGCCTCCGGCACAAGGTTGATTTTGTGGCGCTGCATTCCCGCCAGTAAACTGGCGGGCTATTATCGATGGTCCCTCCGGGACCTGCGGCATCTGCGATGCCTGCGATTCCTGTGTTGATTTAAGGAAAGCTTTCCATCACATCCTCGAGGATGGCATTTGTCCCGGCCGAAACTTGGATCTCAACTTCCAGCACTCCCGTGAACGGTCCGAGGGTGGGTAGAAAGCTTGCCAGGCCATTGGCATCGCTGCTGGTACTGCTCTGGCTCGCCCCCAGGATGACGGGCGTTCCCGGTTGTGTGACCGTTGGATCGTTTGCCGGCGGACGCAGCACTGTGGATTGAAACAGGACGCCGGCTCCGAGAATGGGATTCGGCGGAGTAGACGAATCCGTCACCCGCACTGTTAGAGGCTGAAATGGCGGCGCACCAATGACCTGTGCAGCTCCGGCCACTGCCTGCAAGTTCAAAGCTGAAGCAGCGACGGCGTTGCCATAGGCGGTTTGGCAGGGACTGCCGGAGGCGACGCAAGCCACGACTTGAACGTTCGCCGCGAAGTTCGTCAGTGTGAGAGTGACCGATGCATAGCCCGTACTGTTCGTCACTGCACTAGCGGCACTGAGAGAGCCGCTTCCCTGAGCGATCCTGAAATCTACCGTAACGCCAGCTTGCGGCGTTCCCGTGCTGACAACCCGGGCCGTGATCGGCACGCTCAGGGTGGCTCCTTGTGCGATCCAAAGATAGGGCGTGACGATTCCGATATCCGATGCGGTGGATGTTGCCGAGAGAGTGCCGGAAACCGATTGCGCGGGATTGTACACGGCGGGAGCGAGCGCGGCGGTGAAGGTCGCCACTCCAACGGCGGCGGGAGTGATCGAGGTGGACGCCAATCCGCTTTCATCGGTGACCACGGAACAACTGGGAGCGTTACCGCAAACTGAGAGTGTCGCGCCGTTGGTGGTGCTCCATGCGACTGTTGCGCCGTTCACGGCAGTTACGCCATCCGAAGCGACAACACGCACGCGTAGTGCATTGGTGGCCTGGGTGCCCACCGGGGTTTGAGGATTGCTTCCCTGTAAAAGGACGATCTGATCGGTTGATGCGGCCCCCATCGTGAGCGCGTTGGTCATGGTGGAGCTGGAGCCGCTGACCGGGTCGGTGATGGTGATGGTTTGAGGTCCATCGCTTTGCGGCGGGGCGGCTACAAGGATCTGGCTGCTGTTCGTAGCCAGGAGCGGCACCACATGGCTGCCCACGCTAACGGTGAGGCCGGGCTCGAATCCGATACCCCGCAAGGTGATGGCTCCGCCACTGATAGGCACGCGCGAAGGGTTGACTGAGTCACCGTACAGGACATGAGCGTGGTAGGAGTAATCGGGCCGTCCATCTCCGCGCAAATCGCCGACTCCGATCATGAAGCTGCCTGAATTCAACACCTGTGCGTCAAGCCGGCTCATGCCGAAGCTGGGGGAATTGAAGGGAACGGTGGTGAGAACTGGCGGTGCCGTCCCCTGCGGATCGGCCGAGTTCCACATACCGACCACGGGGTTTGCTTTCGACTCGGTGGGCGAGCCGGTTTCATCCAGAGCGGTAACCGCAACCGACAACGTGCGATTCGCTTGTGCGGTGATCAGGAAATACGAGACTTCGCCATAGCCACTAAGAGAGCCGACCCAGTCGCCGGGAGAAGGCACGATCGCCGGGGCTTCCCATGTCTCGCTGGCGGACCATGGCGGGATGGCCTGCTCGCTGCCAGACATGGGGATGTCCTGTTCAAAATCACCGCCTGCGCTGACAGTGATGATAATTGGCGTAAAACTGCCGGATGGCGCCACCTGCGAAGAGTCATAGGGGCAGACGCCGCCAGACCAAACTGGATCCAGTGGCTCGACCGAGAGCTGATATTGTGCGGTGCCTTCTGCGATCGGAATTGGCAATCCGCCGAGGTCGAAAAATCCCTCCAAAGTTTGGTTGGCCGAGCCGAATTCGCTGTAGGCATTCCCCAGGGAATCGATTAATCCGGTGATTGGATTTCCGGCGTTGCCGGTGAAGAGAAATCCCGAAACAGAGGATACCGAGTACTGATGCGAGGGCAAGCCCGTAGAGGGATCGATCCAACGGGCGAACACGTTTACGCCCTGCATGGGCTGGCCCTCGGCGCCGAAATGATTTACGAAAAAGACTGAGCCATGTATTCGAGCAGTGTTCGATGGAGATGTGACGGGGGGATAAAGACGGGAGAGCGCGGCTACATCATCCGGCGCGAGGTGGTAGGGGTTCGGATAGCAGACGGTGATGGGCACGCAGTCTATTGAGTCCATGTAATGCATGACAGGAAAGCCCGCATAATCGTCTGCGGTTGGGTGCGGATTGCCGGTGCTTACATTCACATTCAACTGCGACCAGCCGAGGCCGAGGACATTTCCCAGCACGCGTACCAGGCGATATTCCACGTCGGTAAGTTGCGCAGGCTGAAGCGCACATTGTCCGTTAATGACGACCAGGGCGTGCAGGAAATTTGCGCTGGTGTTGAAGTTGTCCGTGCCTCCATAAACGGCGTTCCAGAAGCATTGCGATGTTCCGCCGGCTCCCGCACCCAGAAGTGCGTCGGTTACTGAGCCGTCATAGTCGTAGACAATCCCGACGGGTGTTTCGGTGGCGGCGGGCGTGATGTCAGCAGGAGCGGTTACGGTTCCGTTCGAGTCGACGGCAATGTTGCTGCCGGTTACATCTTCGGCAAGCTGGCCGGGGTTCGTTACCGCGATGGCCGCGACGGAAACTGAACTCCATTGCAGAAACGCGCTGGCCACAAAGGCATTGGCAGCGGCGTTCGGCAAGATGGGGCTCAGGTCCCCCTGGTCTGTGTAGTAATTCACCTGGCCTTGCGACCAGGTGAGGGGTTGGCCCATTGCTGATGAATTGAAAAAGCTGGAGCCAGCAACATATTGGGGGCCTCCTGCGATAGCGATCGCAGCGAATGATAAAACCACAACGATAACTCCGGCCACCCGAAACAACACGTGGTCGGTGAACCCGGCATGTTTCTCCGCAATCAGGGCAATCATTTTTCACCACTAGCTTCACCGCTACCTTCACCGCTGGCACGGCGCACTGCGTGGAAGAAGTCGGCATAGGGAACGAGTTTTTTTCCGCCGATCAGCGGATCTGCCGCCAGAGCCGAAATATTCTGGACATTCGTTTTGATCCTGCCCTGCGGGTCGATGGCGAATCTGCCCATGGGGCCAGCTACGGGGCTGGTGAGCCCCAGTCTGCTGGGTGGATACAAAAACAACATGACGCGCTCCCCGACGCGGTAGTGCTCTTTACTAGTCCACAGGCCGGCCCATTCGTGGATGGTTAGATTCTGGCCGGTGGTAGTCCCGCGAATTGCGTGTTCTACCTGGAAGGTAATCATGGTGGAGGCTGTAGTTTGTCCGGGTGTTGATGAGAGCCGACCGCCTGCCCGTCCTACAAACGTGACGCGGCCGGAAAATATCATTCCCGCGGCGCCCGCGATCTGCTGCAGGCCGATCGGCGACGGAGCGACCGGCATACGCCGCGGTTCAGCGATAGGCAGGGGAAGGCGAACCGGTGAAAAGCGAGGAGGATCCGGCGTACCCGCCGTTATGGGTGTGAGGATACGGGAGTGATCCTCGATGGCGGTCTGCGCGCGCAGTGGGGGAGGGATGAAAATCGAAGCTAAGAAAATCAGTAGCGAACAGGCGAGCAGACGCCAGCAGCTCCCGGTCATAGCAATCACCTGGGAAACAAATCTCTGCTCGGAAGGTTTTGGGAAACCAGTCGCATACTAAGCGTAGTCCAGAAAACGGCGCAGTGACAGATATCACAATGAGCCTGTGCATCGCCAGGCAGAGGAGCCGCGAACAGGCGGTTTCTAAAATTCCGGGTAATGGGCTTTCTTCCTAAGCCCAAGGCCGCAAAGGGTAGCACGGACTAATCCTTTCGCTCGCAATGCCGATACTGCAATGAGGGCGACCTGCGTGAAAATCCTATTGGTGGATGACAGCAAAACGATTCTGCGCGAAAACGAACGAGTTCTCCACAAGGCTGGCTACGACGTGGTTTGCGCCGAGGACGGAGAGTGCGCCTTAAGACTGGCGCAGGAGCACAAGCCGGACTTGATTCTGCTGGATATGATCCTTCCAAGGGTGAGTGGTCCGGAGGTGCTTGCCCGCTTGAAAAATGACACTGCAACGGCAGACATCCCAGTTGTGGTGCTAAGCAGCCTGACGGAGAAAAACCGGCAAAAGCTGATCGAAGCCGGGGCCGAAGACTACGTGGAAAAGAACTCGCTGGCGCCGCAACCCGGGGTCAACTTGCTGCCCACTATCCTCGAGAATTTGATTTGCCGGATTAACCGCAAACGGGGAATTGCTTTCAGCAGCATCCCTCTGGACAAACGTTAGGATAATCAGCGCGGCAAACTAGCCACTGTTCCAACGCAGATTAGTCCAGAAATTCCGATCATCCCCTCATCGCCTGCGCCGCAGGTGTTCTTCGGCGCTCAAATTCGCTCCAGCCAGCAGCAACAATCCTGACAGGAATGCCCAAAACATCATGCTCACCGACAACGAGAAGGGTCCATAGACTTCGCCGAAATTGAGCCAGGGTAGCGCCAGAATATAACCGTATTTCAAAGCTTCCGAGAGCAATCCCATGATGAAAGCCGCCGGAAGCACGGCTCGTGCCGGCACTTTGCCATTGGGTAAAACCCAATAGATGAGAAAAAAGATAGCCACGCTGGTAGCGATGGCAAATACCTTCATCATCACAAATGCGGCCAATCGAATCGAGCCAGTGCCGTGCCCGCGCAGTACAAACTGCAACAGGGCCATGTTTCCAGCGGTCATGGCAACGGAAAACAGCGTCAACACGCCGCAGCCGAACGCCAGCCCCAAAGAGATCAACTGATTTCCCAGGTAAGACCGGTTATTCGGAAAACGCCAGATTCGGTTCAGAGCAACCTCCAGCGGCATGAACACGCCTGAAGATGTGACCAATAGAATAACGAGTGAAACGATCTGCACGCGCTGGCGGCTGTTCACCATGGCGTTGAGGTTGCGAATCACGAACTCCTGGCCTGCGGGCAGATAGTCTCTGAGCAGCTCCAGGATTACGTCGTACATGACGCGGGAATGGAAGACGCGCCGGATCAGCGTCATCAGCAGGACTACGAAAGGGAAAAAGGACAATATCGCGTTGGCGGCGACCGAGAATGCAAAAGTATGCACATCGGTCCGCAACAGGTACTTTATGGTGGAAAGCGTTATCCCCGGGGTCGTCGGGGTCGTCCTGGTGGCGACGGCGCGGGATTGCGCTCCGCCAGCGGAGGGGCTGCAACCGAAACTGTGGTCGGTTCAGGCATGGCCTTACAGGCTAATCCTATCAAGGGTTTGGCTGGGCGGCGGCATTTCGTACCAAACCAAAGTTTCGTCGGGAACGGTCCCTTTTCTTATACTTCGTTAAAGCATCGAAAAATGCCATGTTGCCTTTTTTTACGTTTCCCTTCTAATTCTTCTTGTCAAACGATTTAGTAGTGCTTATTATCGTTTGCTCATTACCCGGTGGATGCCGGGCAATGCGTTTGTAAGGCAGGTTGACGTCTTGAGTAGTGCCGTAGAAACAGCGTCGATGGTCGGGGCTCCGAAAGTTTCTCGCTGCAATGTCTTCGCGCAGCGTTGAACTCGAGGAGTCTTTTGCTTTGGGGCAATTTCTTCAGCACTCGAGAACGCGACCGGGTTCCACCGTTTTTCCGAAGGGGGCGTTCCGGTTCGCCGGAACAACAATACTGGAGATTCGGGGAACTAATTCTTCACGACAGTGAAAGGAGTTTTTCCGTGAGAGAGAAGGGAACAGTGAAGTGGTTCAACGGGGCGAAAGGATATGGATTTATCCAGCGCTCCACGGGGGAGGACGTCTTCGTACATTTCTCCGCGATTCAGGAGAACGGCTACCGCTCGCTCAATGAGGGTGAGACCGTGGAGTTCGATTTGCTGAAAGGCCCCAAGGGCTTTCAGGCGGGCAACGTCGTCCGCGCCTGATCTGCTGGCTGCGATTTCCTACCCTCCCGCTCCCATCGGGAGGGTTTCTTGTCCATTGCGTTGGTTTCGGCGCCTTCCTGCGTGCGATTAAGGAGCGGCGTCGAACTCTTTCTTGTAGGCTTCCCAACGCTGGCGGACTCCCGCCATGATGGATTGATACTCCGGATCAGAGCGCAGGCTGTCGTAGTTTTTATCGCGTTCGAACCAGGGATAGTTCACATCTCCGAGAGCGACCGCGCGTTTGAACCAATCGAGAGCCCGCTTGCGCTCGCCGAGCAGGGCGTAGAGTCCTCCCAGCCATTGGGCTTCGTCACCATCGATGATCTGCTCGGGGCGGTATCGGAATAACTTGCCATCGATCTTATCGCGCTGATTGCGCGATGCGTACAGGAATGCCGCCACCAGCGGCGGTACGTCGTCGCCGGAATTGGCGGAGAGTGCAAGCGAGCGATCAAGGTTAACCTGGGCCTCATCGAGCTTGCCTTCGTAATAGAGGATCATGCCGAAGTATGCCTGCGCCTTGAATTGGCCGGGGTTGGCCGCAACCAGTTGCCGCATTTCTTCTTCCGCTTCCGCCGCCTTGCCGCTATACAGAAGCATGCGGGCGCGCATCCAGCGCGGCTGAAGAAGCGTAGGACTCAATTCAATCAGCCGGCCATAGGCCCGCTCTGCCTGTTCGTTGAGGCCGGCATAATAGTAGGAATACCCCAGGGCTTGCCAGGCGTCTCCGCTGTTGGGTGCGAGTGCAACCGCCTGTTTGAGCGTGCGCAGCGCTTCCTGCTCCCGTCCCTCTTCACCGTAAATAACTCCCAGCGCGTTCAATCCCTCCGTTGACTGGGGATTGATCCGCAATGCGTTCAGAGCAGCCGTCTCGCCGCGCTTCAAGTTCGCCACACCACCTTCTACGAAGTTTGCGCTTTGAAACGCATACAACTGTCCGAGCAACGCGTTGGCATCGGCAAAATTCTTGTCCAGCGAAATCGCATGCAACAGCAGACGCTCGCCCGCTTCCAGGCTCTCCAGCCGCGAATGCGTCAGATATTCATTCAGATAGAAACGCGCCTGCAGATAGTCGTTGTAGGCATCCACGCTGGTGGTTACGGGCTGCTCGATCGCTTTCTGCTCGCTGGGCGAGATTTGGATCTGCAGGCCCTCCACGACTTTGCCAGCAATCTGGTCTTCGAAGCTCAAGATGTCGGCGCTGCGCAAATCGTAGCGTTGCGACCATTTTGTGTTTCCCGTGCGCCCGTCGATCAGTTGTACCGTCACGCGAATTACGTCGGAGGAACGCTGATAGGTGCCTTCGAGTACGCTCTCCACATTCAATGCCTTGGCCGCTTCCGCCGGCTCGGGCGCATCCTTGGCATACTTCAAAACCGATGTGGTGGGCCTGACTGCGAGATTCTGCAAGGCAGTCAGTCGACTAATGATTGCGTCGGTCATTCCGATCCCCCAACTGTCGGAAGTTGGGGCAGAAATGTCGCGGAACGGAAGAACCGCAATGGTTTCCGGAGCTTTCGAAACAGTTTTTTCCGCTTGCGGCGCAGGCGCAGAAACAGGGCGGCCGTAGTAGTGGAGCGCAATCGCAGCCAGAACCGTCGCCAGCGCTGCTGCGGCGACCATGATCGCTACCTTGCGGTACCGTCCTGAGGCCGACGAGCCGGTTGTTTCAGGGATTACGAGCCGCTGCGAGTCGGTATCCCGCTTCACTCGCTTCAGATCGGCTTTCAGTTCTGTGGCGGACTGGTAGCGAATTCCGCGATCTTTTTCCAGGCACTTGGCGATGATGTCTTCGAGCCTTGCCGGAATATCCGGATTCAATCGAACCGCAGCGGCAGGCTGCTTGTGAAGGATGGAGTCGAAGATTACGCCCGAGGCGTCCCCACGAAAGGGCAGCGTGCCCGTCGCCATTTCATAGAGAACGACTCCGAAGGAGAAAAGATCGGTACGGGCGTCCAGTTCCTTTGCCAGGACCTGTTCGGGCGACATGTAGGCAACCGTACCCAGCGTGCTGCCCGGGCTGGTGAGATGCTCCTCGGCCACCGCGGTTGCGGTCGCTTCAATGGCGGCCGCTTCGGGTTTGCGCGTTACCTTGGCCAGCCCGAAGTCGAGAATCTTGACGTGCCCTCGTTTAGTAACGAATATGTTCGCGGGCTTGATGTCGCGATGAACGATGCCCCCGGCATGAGCGGCGTCGAGCGCGTCCGCGACCTCGATGCCAATTTCCAACACACGATCGACTTCCATGGCGCGGTTGCCGATCAAATGCTTCAGCGTAGCGCCATCGAGAAACTCCATGGCGATGAAGGCTTCGCCATGCTGGTCGTCAATTTCATAGATCGTGCAGATATTCGGATGGTTCAGCGCCGAAGCCGCCTTGGCTTCGCGCTCGAAGCGCGCGAGCGCCTGCGGATCCTTGGCAACGTCAACGGGTAGGAACTTCAAGGCTACGAAGCGGCCCAGCTTCACGTCTTCAGCTTTATAGACCACCCCCATGCCACCGCCGCCCAGCTGCTCCACGATGCGGTAGTGCGATATGGTTTGACCGACCACTGGCGCAGAAATCTTACGTTGGTGCAATAGGCAAGTCAACGAAGCGGCGAGAGGTAGGTCGTGTGTCGAAATGGGTATGCGACATCGGAGAGCTGGCCCTCCCTTCCTTCCGATCCACACAAGGCTGCCCCACTCGTCGCGGTTTTCGACGAGTGGGCATCACGGCCCCTAAGAGTTCTACCAAAGCGATCGAATCATGCGATCCCGCGCACCCGCAGCTCCGCTTTCTGCGGTTCGTTAACCAACACCAGCCCCCGCTCGCCTGCGACGTAATGGCGATAGCTACTCCAGTTCCATTGTTCCGGTGCTACCACAAGCCCTCGCGCCACCGGATTGCGATGCATATAGCGCAGCTTCTCGATCCGTTTCTTCTCGGTGAACACGACGAAATCGTAGAATCGACACTGCCAAACGTGGCCCTCGCGGAGTGCAGTGTCCCACAGTGAGGACTGGCGCAGGCCAGTAGCGGCACGTTTCTTCAAGAGGCGCCGGGCAAAAGACTGTTTAAGGACTTTCATCACCACCGACGGATCGCCCCGCTCAGGTTCGCTGAACAACAGATGAACGTGCTCAGGCATAACGACGTAGCCAACGATTACAAAACGGTAACGGCGGCGCACCTGTTCCATGACTTCCGGAAATAAATCCCGATCTTGTGGCCTGCCAAGCAGAGCGCTTCGCTGATAGCAACTAGTGGTGATGAAGTGAAGATACCCAGCGCCGTAGTGGCGACGCAGTCTTGTCGGCATCGGCAACATGTATCACACAACTTCGAAAATGGTCTGTGACCAATGAACAGAGCTTGACGTCCGTGGTGCCCACTCGTCGAAAACCGCGACGAGTGGGGCAGCCTCATTCGCGATGGCGTGCGGGCCAGCCCCCAAGGGTGTGCGGAGAACGCGCGCCCTTTATCATTTGGGGGCTGCCCCAAATGGCGTGTGGGCCGGCCTCGTGTGGGCCAGCCCCCCGGTCATCACAGCGCTCGGGTGACTATGTCGAGCAGCGACGCAAACGCGAAACTCGCGCTAAACAGGCACCACCGACTGGCTTTTTCACGGAGTAGCGAGAGCCAGAGTATACCGAATAACCCCAGCATAGAAATACCGTCAACCCGCAAGGTTCCGCCGATCATGTGCCAACGCCTCACCAAATGGAAGCAGATTAACGACCAGGAGAACAAAAAGATTGCATTGGACGAAAAAGAAACCATTTTCTCGCCGCTCCATAGCATCTCTCTATTTTGCATTGGCCGCGGCCTTTCGTCGGATTCTCATTTGCAATAGCCCCTATCGATTAGCGATTCAACAGTCGCACTACCTTTCAGTGTAATGGCCGTGCCTGCCCACCACCAGGTTTTTGTTTTCCAGGCGATGCCCGCAGCGGCTGCTGCGGCCGCGTCGTCGAAGACCTTGTTATTGGCGTTATCACTGCAGAATTTATCGTGGCCCGGGACGAGCCAGTTCGAAATCGGGTTTACAATGCTGACCCACAGGTCCCCCCCGTCGCTTAAAGCATCGGAAAGCGGGTTCGGTGGCAGTTTACCTACCGCAGGTTCCGCGTTCATTGCGCCTGGGAAACTCGGATCGCAGGGGCCAAGATCGCAGCCGTTATCAGGGAACACCCAATGCCCTGTAGTGCGCCAAGTACATTACCAGACAAGATCGCCTGCAAGATTTGCTTCGGCGATGGGCCGAGGGAGTAGCAACCCAACGCAATCCTCGCCCGGAAGGATGTTACTACCGCCGCTGGGCCCTGGTCCAAGGCTCCCCTGCTGGCCGCCGCCAGGGGTAATCCGGGGGAGGGTATACCGCAGAAAGGCGCGTCCAATTAAGAAGCGGTCGAAACAAATCGTTACCGCAGCTCCACCGACACCAGGTCGCCATCGGAGATGCCTCCGGGCTTGTAGTTCACCGACACCGAGCGATCGTTCCAGGCACACGAGAACGAATCGGCGCCGATCAGTAACAGAGATTTGTAATCGGGGGTACGCAGCTTCATGGTTTTTCCCCCGGAAGAAACGGTAAGAATTGCGGCAGGAGATTTCGAGCAGTCCACGCCCACCAGCCGGCCTTGAAAAAACTTTGCCGGACGCATGTCAGCGGACCCAGCGTTGTGCGAGGCCTGTTCCGCCGCAGCGCGTTTGGCGGCCTCTTGATCCAGCACATCAAATGGAGAACTCTGCGGAGAAAATTTTGGAGTGTTCGAAGCCGCCGAGAGTCCATACTTTTGCTGATTCGCCAACTGGCTCAACTGCTCGCGCGCTTCCGCCGCAACCTGCGGATTGCCGCTGGTCTTCAAATGTTCCAGAAGCGTTCTCGCGGC
Organism: uncultured Acidobacteriaceae bacterium; assembly: GCA_963817305.1. Lineage (GTDB taxonomy): Bacteria > Acidobacteriota > Terriglobia > Terriglobales > Acidobacteriaceae > Sulfotelmatobacter. The sequence goes on from CAWFOD010000004.1 coordinate 1,810,630, forward strand.
GTCCCATTTTTTGTCTTCAATATGAATTTGTGCCAGGTGATAGACATATTCTTGGTTGCGCGGGCTGAGTTCGATAGCAGCACGCTCCGCCTGCAAAGCCGCGACCGGACCGCCGCCCACCATGCGCGCCATCGCCAGCAGATCGTAGGCGTCGGCGAACTCCGGATACCACTCCAGCACCGCGCGCAGATCCTGCATCATGTTGGGCAGACCTTGAATGTCCGCGTGCCGAGCATTGGCGACCCGGTACTTCAGCACCGAAACGTAATAACGAATCCACATATCACGCGGATTGAGGGCCGCGGCATCGCTCAGCTCTTCGGAAGCAGCATCAAACTCGCCGTGCTGCAGGTGATCCCACGCGAGGGCGCGGTGCGCAATCTCGTTGCCGGTGGCGGCTACCAGAGGACCCTGTTGCGTTGCATCATTCTTGTCTTTATCGGATCTTTTAGTGCTGCTGGCTTTGCGCAGACTCGCTGGGTCGACGGCTGTGGCCAGCGACTGTAATTCCTGCAAGCCGGCCGCGCGGCGTTCGGGAATCCTGGTTTTGATTTCGGCCGCGTAGGCGTGAGCATCAGCTTCGCGCATCGGTGATGCGAGGATCGCGCTGTCGTTCGGGCTCACCGGCACAGGGAACTGATATACCTGCGGCGGGTTCGGCGGAGGATTCGGCTGCTTCGATTGATCGAGCGCCGTGAACAGAGGCGTGAGTGAATGGAAGTAAGCTTTTACCGCCTGGTCGAATTGCGCCGGCGTTACGCCGTACGCTTTCTGGACGGCCTCTTCTACCGGTACGTGTTGGTTCTCAACCAGATCAAAGTAAGTACCGGTTTCAGGCAATTTCTTTTCGTGCAGCAGGTAATGGATGGTTATCCACGACTGCGCGTAGAACAGCGTGTGGTGCGTGGCTTCGTTATACGAAGAGGTGTCATGCTTCATGGTGAGCAGATCGGGCAGTGCGAGCCAGACCTGGCCACTCAAGAGCTCAGTCAGAGACTTTGGCGGATTGCGCACCTCGCGCTGGTTCTCCAGCAGATCCTCGCTGAACAGGTTGTTCAATTCAGGATCGCCGCCAATCTCGACTTGCCGGTTGTCGACCCGGATCGAACTGAAATATTCCGCCAGCCCTTCGTCGAACCAGCCTTCGACTGGAGGATAGTTGTAGTTCAGCAAGAGATGGGCGAAGTCGTGGGCGACGGCGCGCCAGGGCTCCGCCTCGAACATATTCAGCACGATGAAATTCTGATCTGTTCCGGGGACAAAGAAACCAGGAACGCTGATGGGCTGTCCTTGCCGCAGCGGCGCGGTCTGGTAATAGTCTTTGTCATTTTTGAATGCCAGGATTGTAAGCGGCAACGGTTCGTTGAGCCGATCTTTCATCAGCAATATGGCGAAGACGGAACGCATCTGCTCGAAGCGCAATGCAACTTCTTTCCCTCTTTTCTCGCCAGCATCGGTGATGACGGTGAAATGCGTGGAGTGGATTTCACTCCATGGGGACGGCTCAGTTTCGCGAGCCGAGGAAGACGAAAGAATGCCCAAGAGAGTTACTGTAAGTAATAAAGCGGGGATGGGACGAATGCGAGCCATGCGCAATCCGCCTGGGACGCGGCAATAAAGAGATGCTAACACGGCCTTGGCAATGCTGCGGCGGCAAGTGGAAACGTCGAAAACGGCCTACTGCGGCAGGCCCAGCCGGTGCGTCAGGTCCGCGTAGCGGGGATCGGAACGGATGGAGTCCAAGGCGGGGTAGCGGATCGCGAAGATTAACTCATCGTCCTCCTCCGCGAAGGCTTTTTCCAGGTACTCAAAAGCCTTGTTATGATCGCCAGCCAATACAAATGCTACCGCGATGGCTGCGATGTTGTCGTGCGGATTGGGAGCCACGAGCACTAACTGGCTGTAGCCTTTGGCGTCAGGGCTCCACGATCCAGATACCGGCGCAAATTTGCGGAATTCGCTCTCCGCATCGGCGAAGTGGCCGGTCGTGGCATAGAGCTGAGACAACTTGTAATGCGCGGGTTGGAAATCCGGATCGCGTTCCAGCACTTTCTGGAATTGCGCCAGAGACTCAGGATAGTGGCCGGCCACCATCAGCGTTACCGCGTAATTCGTGTTGACGATGGAAGAGAGTGGATCGAGCGAAAGAGCCGTGCGGAATTCTTCCAGCGCCTGGTCGATGCGCTTTTCGGGAATCAGGTAGCTGAAAGCGTAAAAATAATGCGCCGTAGCGCTGTTTGGGTTTAACTCGATTGCGCGGCGGAACTCGGGCTCCGCTTCACTCCATCGCCAACCCAGTGCCAGCGCGCTGGCTCTGGAGGCGTGAGCCTCGGGCAGCGAGTCGTCGAGTTCGAGAGCCTTGCGGCTGGCCTCGTCCGCCAGCAGACGCGCTTGCCGCGGAGTGATGCCGATGCCATAACTAGAGGCAACGTTGTAGGTATCGGCGAGGCCGGTGTAAGCGAGAGCGTAGTTGGGGTCGGCTGCAATCGCTTGCTGAAATAGATCGATACTTTTTTTGAGGCCGTCCGGCGTGCGCCCGTACCAGAGCTGGCGGCCTTCGAGATAAAGGCGATAGGCTTCCGGATTCGTTGTTCCGGCACTCCCAAGCTTTTGCGTTGCCTTGGCGGGGTCGGTGCGATGCAAGCTGGTGGAAATATCGCGAGTAATCTCTCCCTGCACCTGGGTGACATCCGCAACTTTGCGTTCATAGCGCGAACCCCATAGTTCGCTGCCGTCAGCCGTGTTGACCAAATCGGCTTGCACCGCCATGTCGTCCCCGTGTTGCGTGATGCGCCCCATGAGAACCGCGTCCACTTGTAGCTTTTGGCCAATCTCCCGCGGATCTTCCTGGCTTCCCTTAAAGCGGAAGACGGTGCTGCGCGCCATCACCTTCAGATCGCGGAGCCGCGATAGTGTTCCGATCAAGCTGTCTGTCAAACCATCGCTTAGGTATTCATTGTTGGCATCAGCCGTGGCATTCACGAAAGGAAGTACTGCGATCGAACTGACATTTTGCGATGCACCCTTGCCGCGCATGAAGTAAGCGATCGTCACAGCGCCGACCAGTACAATGGCCGCTGCCACGGCAACCCATTTCATGGGGAAATGAGTCTGCCTGGCGGCCGGGACACCCGCAGAAGATGAAGACGCATCTGCCAGGTTAGCCGAAACGGCTGACGAACGGCCTGATTCGAAGTCACGTTTCAGGCGGGCTAAATCGGTTCGTAAATCGGCGGCAGACTGGTAGCGCAGGTTGCGGTCTTTCTCGAGAGCCTTGTTGAGGATGCGTTCCAGTTCCGCGGGCAGGTCCGGATTCAGCCGCACAGCCGAAGGCGGATCTGCATCCAGAATCGATTTGAAGATTTCCGCCGAACTGCCGCCGCGAAACGGAAGCGTGCCTGTCGTCATCTCATAGAGCACGGCGCCGAAGGAAAATAAATCGCTGCGGGCATCCAGTTCTTTAGCGCGCGCCTGCTCCGGTGACATGTAAGCGATCGTTCCCAACGTCGAGCCCGGACTCGTGAGATTCGGATCGATCGCCGCCGTCATCGTATTTGCAGATGCAACCTGATTTTGCGACGTGGTCGTCGTGCTTGCAATCTTGGCCAAACCGAAATCGAGGATCTTGGCATGTCCGCGTTTGGTCACGAAGATGTTGGCGGGCTTGATGTCGCGATGAACGATTCCTTCGGAGTGAGCGGCGTCGAGGCCGTCGGCAATTTCGATGGCAAGCGACAGAGTGGTTTCGTTATCCAGCGGCTTACCCGAAATCATGTGCTTCAGAGTGAGGCCGTCGAGAAATTCCATGGCGATGAAAGACTGCTCGCCGTGGCGGCCAATTTCGTAGATCGTGCAGATGTTGGGATGGTTCAAAGCCGAGGCGGCTCGAGCCTCCCTGCGAAAGCGCTCTAACGCCTGCGGATCACGCGAGAGTTCATCCGGCAGGAATTTAAGCGCAACAAATCGACCCAGTTCGGTGTCTTCTGCTTTGTAGACCACTCCCATGCCTCCGCCGCCCAGTTTTTCCACGATGCGGTAATGAGATATGGTTTGATCGATCACTGTTTATGGTTGACGTACCGAGGCCGCTTTATCTTACGGGCGGTCTACCGGACAGTCAACGATTTGCAAAACCGCGTCTGTAGAAGTTTTGTTACGCTCTGAGGAAGCCATCGAGCTTCGCTCGATCTGACAGCCGAGGGCGGCTGTCTCCACATAAAGCTGCGCGATTGACGGCGAGAAGTGAAAAGAAGTTAAATAGTGCCGACCGAATCGCGATTGATCCTCGTAACACTAATCCAACGTAAAGACGGCCGAGCCTGGGGAACGATGAAGTAGGAGTAATTCCTTGCGAAGTGCCGACGGTCCTTCGGTTTGTCCACAGATTCAACGTGCTGCAATGGGGTGCCTGGTACTTTCTCTGGGCACATTTCTTCTGGTGGTTTGGTCAAGTTGTATCCCGCGGGCTTTCGCGCAGAATCCTCAACCTGACAACCAATCAAATACAGTTCGCGGAACAGTGGTAAATGCTCTAACCGGACAGCCTATTGGCCGAGCTCTCGTCCGTTCTTCCGACAATCGCTACGCGATGTTTACCGATAGTGAGGGGCACTTCGAATTTACTTTGCCAAGGCTAGAGCTTTACCCTAACGGAGGCTCGGCTTATGTGGGTCCCACTGCCGTCATGTGGCTCATAGCGCGCCGGCCGGGGTTTCTGGAGACCCCGAATGGGAACAGGCCGGTTGAAGTATCGCCCGGCACGGAAGTCACGATTCCTTTGATGCCTGAGTCGCTGATTAAGGGACGAGTGGCGCTTCCCGCCGCCGATCCCGCCCGGGGTATTGATGTTGAACTCTTCTCCAGGGAGGTGCGAGATGGCAGTCTACGATGGACGCAAAAGGGTTCAGCCCGCACCAACTCGAATGGCCAGTTCCGCTTCGCGGAACTCGAGTCCGGCACCTACAAGGTGCTCACCCGCGAGTGGATGGACAATGATCCGGAGGGCACGGTTCCGGGCGGTCAGGCCTACGGATTTCCGCCGGTATATTTTCCGAATGCAACCGATTTTGCGACGGCGAGCACGATTCAGTTAACCGCGGGTGAAATTTTTGAGGCGGATATGTCACTTGTCCGCCAGCCGTACTATCTGGTGAAGATTCCGGTAACGAACGCGGAGCACAACGCAGGAATGAGTTTGACGGTATCGCCGCAGGGTCAGCGTGGTCCAGGCTATTCGCTTGGTTACGACCGGGGAAAGAATGCAATCGTGGGACAACTGCCGAATGGGAAGTATCTGGTGGAGGCAACGCTGTACGAGCCGGGTCCTGCAGCCGGTGGTTCAGTAAACCTTGTGGTCGCCGGAGCGCCGGCCGAAGGGCCGAGCATGGTGATTTCTGGAAACAATTCCATCAGTGTGAATGTGAAGGAAGAGTTCACGTCGAACGAAGGGCCAGGCTCGGGATCGTGGACTGATGGAAAGCATACATTTCCCTTGCGTGGCCCACGACTCTATCTTCGCATCAGCGCCGATGCTCTCGATGATTTTGGACAATGGGGAGGCTCATCAGTTCGCCCGCCTACTGGCGCGAATGACGATTCTTTGTTTCTGGACTATTTGGCACCAGGCAAATATTGGCTGAGACTCACCTCGTCCCGAGGATATATAGCGTCGGCGTCGATAGGAGGGACAGATTTGCTGCGTGAGCCTTTGGTCGTAGTGCCGGGAGCGAGTACGCCAATTGAGATCACGATGCGCGACGATACCGCTGAACTAGAAGGCACATTGCTCGGTATCGGCGCGAGTCCCGCGAATTCAGGCCGGTTCTCGCCACAGGGGTTCATATATTGCATTCCATTACCTGATAGCCCAGGTCAGTTTCTGGAGCTGTCCGCGTCTTCAGATGGCACATTCGACTATCGAATGGTGGCGCCGGGAGTCTATCGCGTGATTGCTTTCCGCAGGCAACAGCGGGATATTCCCTATCGAGACCCGGAAGCGATGAAAGCTTATGAAAACAAGGGACAGGTTGTCCATTTTGCTCCGGGGCAGAAAGTGACGTTGCAGCTGCAGATTGTTTCCGATTCGGATTGAGTTCAGGTTCGTATGCCAGATTGGTCAAAATTTGTTTGGTCGTTGTGGTGGTTCGGGTTGCTGACAGTTCTTGGTTGGGCTGCTCCGCAGGCGGCGAACACTTCACGGGCGGCTATTCCGGCTGGAGGGTATCGAATCGCGGGAACCGTGGTGAGCAAGGTGGACGGACGACCGCTCGCTCGTGCCCGAATCACGGTGCGGGACGCCAAAGATCCTCAGAAGTTTGAATTCATCATCACTACTGAAAACGGAAAGTTCGAATTCAACGGCGTGCCGGCGGGAAAATATTCGTTGACTGGAGCGAAACGCGGGTTCATCTCCGCCAGCTACGATCAGCATGATCAGTATTCCACTGCAATCGTGACTGGAGCCGGTCTTGATACTGAAAACTTGTTGCTCCGCCTTGCGCCTGATGCCGTGATCGCGGGCAAAGTTCTGGATGAATCCAACGAGCCCGTACGCCAGGCCATGGTGACCTTGTATTTCGAGGACCACAGCTCGGGCGTCGATCAGATCCGCCAGTTTCGCTCGGCCCCGACCGACGATCTGGGCGAGTACGAATTTACGCCCCTGCGGCCCGGCACATATTTCTTATCGGCTAGCGGTAAGCCGTGGTATGCGATTCATCCTCACTCGCAGCCGATACATTCCGAGTCGGAGAATTCAGACTCTAGTCAACCACCGGAAGCTCCCCCGGCTGTGGATCGTTCCCTTGATGTCGCCTACCCCGTGACTTACTACCCTGACGTCGCAGAGTCGGATGATGCGATGCCCATTCCGATCCGGGGCGGCGAGCGATTGGAATTAGACATTCACCTGAACCCAGTTCCTTCGCTCCGCTTGATTTTTCGAGTGCCGGACAATGGCACGCACAGTGTTTACTTTCCCCAGATTCAACAATCATCATTCGAGGGTTACACGAATTTCCGCGGGAATATGACGAATTTGGGATCGCAGGGAGTAGTGGAAGTAACAGGCATTCCGGCAGGCCGTTACAATTTCAGCGTCGAGCGCCCCGAGGGAAAGGTTCAGATGAATGGGGTTGCAATCGCAAAAGACGGGGAAGAAATCGATATCTCCAAAGGCGAGGCCTCGAGCCGCGTCAAATTCTCTGTGCGTATTGCGGGAGAGACAAAGCTACCGGAGCAACTTTCAGTCGGCCTGCGCTCGGGCGGCAGGGTTGTAGCTGTTGGTCAGGCGGTCGATTCCAACGGGGACGCAGAAGTTCAGGAAGTCGCGCCTGGAAAGTATGAAGTTGTGGTGTGGGGGCCGGGGAAGCGTTATTCGGTTGCCGGCATGTCAGTGGATGGGGCCCAAGCTTCCGGGCACGCACTGTCAATAGCGGCAGGGTCGTCGCTCTCCGTTTCGCTCACGGTGGTGACCGGCAACGGCGAGATACAAGGAACGGCGATGCACGCGGGAAAGGGTTTCGCGGGAGCGATGGTGGTATTGGTGCCGAAAAATCCCGAGGCGGACCGTGAACTCTTCCGCCGCGACCAAAGCGATCTGGACGGCACGTTTCTTTTGCGAAACGTCATTCCGGGTTCCTATACTCTTCTCGCGATCGAGAATGGCTGGGACCTGGACTGGTCGCAGCCGGGAGTGATTGCCTCATACCTGAAGCGTGGCCGGAAAGTAGAAATCGGCAATCAGGCCAGTGGACGAACGAATGTCGCGGAGACAATCGAAGTGCAATCCAAATAAGGAGATTGTTTCGAATTGATTCCGCCCGAGAATTTTGGCTAGAATCCTGATCGGTCCCCGGCTGAGTTTCGATGAGCAGAGGAGGCCCAATGCGAGCCACCAACCGCATCCTTGGATTGTTCGCTTTTCTCCTGGTTTGTATTCCCGCGATCTTTGGCCAGACAAATCCTCCACCCTCCGATCCGCACGAGATGGTCACGAGCCAGCCGCAGACCCTCACCAAGCCGGCTGACCGTAATGCTGCCCTCGACCTTCTGGACCGCGCCCGGCAAAACTATGATTTGCGCGGCATCGGTGCTCCGTACTCGTTGAAAGTCTCGTTTGAAACCAACGGATCTGCGCAAAACGAGGGCGAAGGAACGATGGAAGAATTATCCGATGGAGCCAACCATTGGCGGTGGTCGGCGCAAATGCAGGATTCACGCGTGCTGCGAATCGGCATTGACGGCCGGGTCTATGGCACGAATGCGTCCGAGGCAGTGCCCTTGCGCGTTCAACTCGTGCGCTCCGCCCTGCATTGGCCGATTATGAGAATGGCGGGCGGTTCCGCCATTCGGGCCGCGGACGTAAAACGCGACGGCATGGCGATCTCGTGCCTATTGTTGAGCGCTGCGATACCGCCCAATCCTGCGCCGCGCTCGTGGTTCGAGCGCGAATACTGCATCGACGCCAATACAGGGTTGTTGCAGATGTGGTCGGAAGCGCCAGGAATTTATGCGGTTTACGATTACACAGGCGCTACGAGCTTCCACGGCCATACTGTGCCTAAGCAGATTGCCATCTTCGAGGACGGACGGTTGGCCGTTCAGGTTCGCGTCGAGGGTCCGGAAGACGCGCCCAATCTCGATGCAAATCTGTTCAAGCCGGCACCGGAAATGGTGGACGCGGGCGGTTCGTTCACTTTGGCTTCGCCCAAACGCTTCCCGATGCGCGTCGATCCTACGGATGGGCCGACCTCAACTCTTTTTCAGCCAGTGATCGTTCACGCCATTCTGGATGCGCAGGATGGCAGTGTACTGGATGCGGAGGCGCTGCAGAGTTACGACCAGGACTTGAGCCGTGCGGCTGTGGATCTCGTGAAAAGCACATCATTTGAGCCGTCTGGATTCCAGCAGGAGGCGTTCATCAACGTTCAATTTCACATGCCGGCGGTGAACTGGGGTGGTCCGCCCGTATTTCACTCTTCTGTGCGCTGGGTAATTTGGGAGCGCCGAGGCAGAATTCCTCCGGTTAAAAGAATGCCTCACCCGGGGGATTAAATAGCCGAAGAGAATTATAGGGAGTGACGTACCGCGAATTAGATACTTAGTCGCCGCTGGCGTGGTTCTGCGTAGGCACCAGAATCAGACGCGGTTTTGCTTCGACGGGCAGTTGCTGCGATGCGCGTCCGCAAGCTTGCAGGATGCCGATGACTGCGGCGTAAGCCGCAACAACGCCAATTCCAACTGAGGCAACCACCGTAACGCAGAGAATCAGAGGCATGAAAAGCGAAATCACGGTCCACCCTGTCTGAATCAAAAGATCGAAATCAAAAAACTACAGTTAGAAATGGCAATACTCAGATGCCGCCGGGTCAACTTTGGTCTACGCGGCTTCTTCAATCTACCTGCGTTAAAGCCTGCCGCTAGTGACGACCCAGATGCTCCGCGATCTACCGGCTGCGTAGTAAAATACGGAGTAGAGCTGCGCATTCCTAATGTCGAACAATTCTGTAGGACTGTCGACGTTACGGAAGGGCTATCCAGCCTGGATTTTCAGACCGTAACTAAATGGCTATTACTAAAATCTCAGTGCGCGGGGCGCGACAGCATAACCTCAAGAACATCGACGTTGAGATTCCGCGCAACACACTCACAGTGGTGACCGGGCTGAGCGGGTCAGGCAAATCGTCGCTCGCGTTCGACACGATTTATGCCGAAGGCCAGCGCCGGTATGTAGAGACTCTTTCCACCTACGCCCGGCAGTTCCTCGACCAGATGGAGCGTCCGGATGTAGATGCAATTGATGGACTTAGCCCGTCTATCTCGATTGAGCAGAAAACCACCAGCCGGAGCCCGCGGTCGACCGTTGGCACAATCACTGAGATTTACGATTATCTTCGCTTGTTGTTCGCTTCAATTGGTATTCCGCATTGCCCCAAGTGCGGCCGGCCGATCAGTCGGCAGTCGGCTGAACAGATCGTGCAGCGGGTGATGGCGCTTACTCCGGAAGACCGCGTGATGGTGCTGGCGCCGATCGTTCGCGGGCGTAAGGGCGAATTCAAGAAAGAGATGGAGACGCTTGCTCAAGCATGGCTACACCCGTGCCCGGGTCGACGGCGAACTGGTGAACCTGGAGGACGATCTCAATCTTGATAAGCGTAAGAATCACACCATCGAAGTGCTGATTGACCGGCTGCTGGTGAAACCGGGAATCGAGCATCGGCTGGAAATGTCAGTAGGTCTCGCCATGAAATTGGCGGGAGGGCTGGTGCAGGTGGCTGTGGTCGGGGGCGAGGAGCAACTCTATTCGGAAAAACTGGCCTGTCCCGATTGCGGCATCAGCGTGCCGCAACTCGAACCGCGCTCATTCTCGTTCAACAGTATGTATGGCGCGTGTCCCGAATGCCACGGCCTCGGTAGCCGTTACGATTTCGATCCCGCGAAGGTGATTACGGATTGGTCAAAGCCGCTGCTCGATGGTGCGCTGGGGCCGGGTTCGGCGTCGCAAGGCTTGATCCACAGTTTGCAGGTGACTGCGGCGGCGCACGGCATCGATCTGAATACGCCATTTGAAAAGTTTCCCGAGAAGATTCAGGATCTGCTGCTGAATGGAGAGTCAGGACGCGGCAAAACCGGTTTCCGCGGAATTTTTGGATACTTGAAGCAGAATCTCGAGGAGTCGACTTCCGAAGGCTACCGCGACTGGCTTATGGATCACATGTCGGCGAGCGAATGCCCCGTTTGTCATGGCAAGCGGCTGCGACCGGAGAGCCTTGCGGTGAAAGTAAACGGTATATCGATTGCCGACTTTACAGCGCTGCCCATCTCCAGCGCGCTCGAAGTTGCGCGCAGCATCAAGCTTGCCGGACGCGAGGAGAAGATCGCCGGCCGGGTGATGCATGAAGTAGTCGAGCGTCTGCAATTTCTGAATGCGGTGGGATTGAACTACATCTCTCTCGACCGTTCCGCGGCAACTCTATCTGGTGGGGAAGGCCAGCGCATTCGCCTGGCCACGCAGATCGGCTCGAAGCTGCGCGGCGTGCTTTATGTGCTGGATGAACCTTCGATCGGCTTGCACCATCGCGACAACGGCCGGCTGCTGACTGCGCTGGAAAATTTGCGAGACCTGGGTAACACAGTGCTTGTCGTCGAGCACGACGAAGAAACCATTCGCCGCGCGGACTATGTAATCGATCTCGGTCCGGGCGCGGGGCGTCACGGCGGCGGCCTGGTCGCCCACGGCACGCCGGAAGAAATCATGCGTGATCCGGACTCGCTGACCGGCGCTTACATCTCGGGAAAAGTACAGATCGAGATGCGGCCAGAGCGCCGGCAGAAAAACGGAGCGGCGCTTACCATTCTCGGTGCGAAGGAAAATAATCTTAAGAATCTCGATGTTACTTTTCCCCTCGGCGTGATGACCGTGGTGACGGGAGTTTCCGGCTCCGGCAAGTCCACCCTGGTCAATGACATTCTTTATCGGGCGCTGGCGCGGCAACTCTACCGCTCGCGCGAAAAAGCTGGCGAGCACAAATCGATTATGGGGGCGGAAAATATCGATAAGGTGATTCGCATCGATCAATCGCCAATCGGGCGCACGCCGCGTTCGAATCCCGCAACTTATACCGGAGTGTTCACCGCTATTCGCGATATTTACGCCATGTTGCCGGAAGCACGCGAGCGCGGCTACAAGCCTGGACGATTTTCATTTAACGTCTCCGGCGGAAGGTGCGAGGCTTGCCAGGGCGAAGGCCAACGCCGCATCGAGATGAATTTTTTGCCCGATGTTTATGTGCTCTGCGAAGTGTGTGGAGGACGACGTTACAACCACGAGACGCTAGCCGTGAAATATAACGGCTACTCGATCGCGGATTTGCTCGAGATGCCGGTCTCCGACGCGCTGCCGATTCTGGAAAATATTCCGCAGATAAAACAGAAGCTGCAAACTCTGGTCGATGTTGGCCTGGGTTACATTCACCTTGGTCAATCTGCGGTTACGCTTTCTGGCGGCGAAGCGCAGCGCATCAAACTGGCGCGCGAGTTGAGCAAGCGGCAGACCGGCAAAACTCTCTATCTGCTGGACGAACCCACCACTGGGCTGCATTTCGATGATGTAAAAAAGCTGCTCGATGTGCTCCACCGTTTGACCGACCTGGGCAATTCGATCATCATCATCGAGCACAATCTGGATGTGATCCGCAATGCCGATTGGATTATTGATCTTGGCCCCGAAGGCGGCGAAGAAGGCGGACGCATCGTGGCGCAGGGCACGCCGGAGCAGGTGGCGCGGGTGAAAAAGTCGTATACGGGGCAGGCGCTGGCGGGATATTTTGCGGGGAATGGGAAGCGCAGCGCGTAGGCCTAGTTCAGACACCGAAGCGAGATATGAGCCGGTGCCGCACACTTTCCGTCTATTCGATAAACTGGTCATGATCGAAAAGGATCTATCTGTCATCTCCCGAAAATCCGCAGTTTGACCCGCAGCCGCTAAACGGCGAGACGCAGTTGTCCGCTCCGCTGGTCACTTATTCATTCCCGCCGCTTGAAACTCCGCCGAAAGTGCCTGCGCCTAAAGCTGGCGAAGATCCCGTGTGGAGCGGATGGGACGTGCTGATTATCGCCGTCCTGACACTGGGAATTCTTTTTGCGGTGCAACTTGTCACCGTGGTAGTTGCGCGGCACTTTGCTTATCCGCACCGGAGTTGGATCGAAGTGGCACAAAAGCCTGTACTCGCGCTGCTCGCTGAATTCGTGGCTTACATCGTGGTGGGGCTGTACATGATCCTTCTGCTCGAAGGTAAATATCACACGGGGTTCTGGGCTGGGATTCGCTGGAATTGGCCGGGGATCGCCGGGTTGAGTCTGGTTGGAGTCGGGGTTCTGATGCTGGGCTTCGATGCCCTGGGCCGCTTTCTGCCTATGCCAAAGACGACGCCGTTTGATCAGTTCTTCGAGCGCCCCATGGATGCGTACCTTACTGTGGCATTCGCCATCACGCTGGGGCCTCTGATGGAGGAAATTTTCTTTCGCGGATTTCTTTACCCAGTGATCGCGCGGCGTCTGGGAGTGGTTTGGGGAATCATTCTGACGGCGCTTCCTTTTGGCCTGATGCATTATGCACAGTATCGCTCGTGGTCGGCGGTGCTCATTATTATTTTGGTCGGTGTGGTGCTCACTACGGTGAGGGCTGTGACCAAGTCAGTCGCATCAAGCTTTCTGGCGCATGTTGGCTACAATGCGACGCTCATGGTGCTGACTGCCGTGGCGACCGACGGCTTCAGGCACATGGAAAAAGCTGGGGTGCTGTTATTCTGAGCGCGTGGCTTGGCAGTGTTGACGGTGGTTTTGAGTAAAATTTAGCAGTCTTTCCGTATGACCGCTGATGCCGATATGTTGGAGCGATCATTTCTGCGCCACCAATTTCCTTGCCTCGCCCAACTCGGGACGTGTGGAGTTTGAACTGCCACAGACCTTCAGCAGCAGAGCGTAGTATTCCGTGGCGTCATTTTGCTTCCCGGCGGCTTCGGCGGCGCGGGCGGCGCCGTAGAGGCCATCGAAGCGGTTGGGATTGAGCTTCAGGTCGGTTTGATACTCCACCAGAGCCTGCTGCGGACGCTTTGCCTCAAGCAGCATGTCAGCGATCATCTCGCGGGCTGGGATACCCTCCGGTTCGTCGCCGAGCGAATCCTCTTTATCGGCGATTGGACGCATAGCTTCGACTGCGTCGTCATCCTTGCCTTCAGCGAACGCCAGCCATGCCTGAACCTCTTTGCGATCGTCTTCCACTCCTTCGGCAAATTCTGATTTCTCGGCTACCAGCTTCTGATGAAGGCTTTCGATTGCGGCAAGATCTTTGCGGACCTCCTCCGGCTTGCGAAGATGCGCTGAACCGATGGCCCGCGCCCAGTAAATTGTTGACTCTTCGGCGGTTCCCGCAACCTCGGTGGGAGCGAGTGCCGCCGCACTGGCCCAGTCATGCATTTCGATCGGATACAGCGCGGTCAAGTGAGCCAGGGCAGCCTGATGCGGATCGTATCCCGTGCCGTACATATCGTCCTTCTTGTCAGGCATGGCACGGATCTCTTCGATCAGGGCTCGCGCATCGGAATCGCGTCCACTTTGCATGTAGGCGTAGAAGAGGAAATCCATGGCGTGGAACTGGTGGCCTTCACCGCCCATGTGCATAGCGACGGTTTTGCGGGTTGCGGCTATGGAGGCGAGGTTCGAATTGATGTCGTCCTGCCAGAGACCGACGCGGGCAAAGATGTGCGAAGGCATATGAAGTGCGTGAGGAGCGGCCGGAGCGACCTGTGCGTAGCGGCGGGCGGCGGGCAATCCCAGCTGCGCCAGTTGCGGCTTGTCGTAGGCGTGGATCAGGTAGTGAGCCACGCCAGGATGGTCAGGCTCGGCGGCGAACAGCTTTTCCAGGATCGCAGCCGCCTGTTTGCGATTCGCAAAGGTCGCGTCTCCCTCCGGTTCGGAAGCGAGTAACGATAGCGCATAGAAAACCGCAGCTTCATGATCGTCGGGATAGGCCTCGTAGACCTTCTTCATCGCGTCGGAGTAAGCCTTGGCGCGGGCTTCATGATTCAATTTCTTAGAGTCGCTATAAAACGCGGCGATGGCGGTGATGTATGCTTTCTCGCGCGCCGTGACGGGTCCGTCCGTGGTCTTCGCTTCGTGAACTTCGTCGAGACCCCGCTGGATCACTCTGGCGTCCGGTTTATTCCACAGCTGATGCCATAAGCTCATGGCAATGCCCCAATGGGCCATCGCACAACCAGGGTCCTCGGCGCTGATTTGGATGAATTCCTTTTCTGCTTCCTCGTACCAGAAGGAATGAAGCAGAGCCACGCCGCGCTGGAAGGGCTTCTGAACGGTGGGTGCGCAGGATACTGGAAACACAACCGTGCCTAGCTGTGTGGTGGTTAAGTCTTCGTGATGAGGATGGGCACGATCGTCATCCGCGGGCGGTCCAGCAGCAAAGGCAGTGGATAGGCAGAAAGAAAGAAGCAATAGCCACATGATGCGTTTCATTGGAAACCCCGCTGACAAGTGAGTTTAGCCGGGAGATGGATACGGGGTCAAAACTGGCACTGGGCGGAGCGCGGGGGAGAAAGAGGCGGGACGGACAGTGCCGATTTGGGACAAACGACTCAGTTAGATCAGACGACAGTATGTTCGCTGGCGTACAGAGCTACGTTCTGTTACACTTCGCGGCGATCGGACTTGGGTAGCGTCACAGACCCCTGGGTGTTGGTTCCTCTATCGGCGAAATATCGCCGGAGCAGAATCCGCACAGCTTAATGAATCTACCTAGCCCGCAGGGAGTAGCCATGGATTTGCACCCTGGGCATGAGCAACGCCAGGTTCTCGATACCAAGCCGGATGAGTTGCGCCGAGTACCGCGCTCGCGGGAAACCCAAGAATGGTATGAGGATCTGGTGGAACACAGTCACGATCTGCTGTGCGTCCACGATTTAGAGGGCCATCTTCTCCTGGTCAACCCAGCACCTGCTCGCCTATTAGGCTACAGCGTTGAAGAGCTTTTAAGTATTCCGATGCGGGAACTCATCCCTCCGGAGTTCCACTCCCAATTCGATTCCTATCTCAGCCAGATTGAAATGAAGGGAGAAGCTCGGGGCTTTCTCGCGTTGATGACGCGCTCGGGAGAGAGGCGGATCTGGCAGTACTACAACACGCTGAGAATTGAAGGCGCAGATGGGCGGCGGATCGTGCGCGGCATCGCCCATGACGTTACCGAGCAACTACGCACCGAAAAGCTGCTGCGTGAAGCTGGAGAGGGCTTGCTTCGCGAAGTGCGCAAGAATGAGCGGACCATCGCGGAGCTGAAATTGTTCCGAACTCTGGTGGATCAGAGCAATGATGCCATTGAAGTTGTGGATCCGGAAACAATGCGCTTTCTGGATGTCAGTGAAAAAGCCTGTTCGGCGCTCGGCTACAGCCGCGAAGAGATGTTATCCCTGAGAGTCCACGATATTCATCCCGCAACTTCTCCCCTCTCGCTAGAGAAGATCAGAGAGGACCTACGCAAATTCGGATTCTTCGTGCTCGAATGCCAACACGAAAGAAAGGACGGGTCGGTTTTTCCAGTGGAAGTAAGCATGAGATGGGTCCACCTGGATCGCGACTATATCGTCGCGGTCGCCCGCGATCTTACCGAACGCAATCAGGCTGCGGAAAGGCTGCGCGAATACGAACGAGTGGTCGAAGGCCTGGAAGAGATGATCGTGGTGGTGGATCGCGATTACCGCTACGTAATCGCGAATCACGCGTTTTTGAAGTACCGGGAGATGAACAAAGAGGAAGTCATCGGACGGCGTGTCGATGAAGTTGTGGACAAAGAGGTTTTTGAGTCCCTGGTTAGGGGAAAGATGGAAGAATGTTTTCAAACCGGCAAAGTTGTCGCCTACGACATGAAATATGCTTACCCTTCCTTGGGCGAAAGAGAATTGTTCGCCACATATTTTCCCATTGAGGGTCCCACCGGCGTAGAGCGGATCGCGGCGATCCTGCAGGATGTGACGGAGAGTAAACGCGCAGAGCGTGCACTGAAGGAGTCAGAAGAGAAGTTCTCCAAGGTGTTTCGGCAAGGGCCAATGGCGATCACATTAACGAGGATAAAGGACGGGCGTTACATCGAGGTCAACGACACT
The DNA here is from genome assembly GCA_963817305.1 of uncultured Acidobacteriaceae bacterium. Lineage (GTDB taxonomy): Bacteria > Acidobacteriota > Terriglobia > Terriglobales > Acidobacteriaceae > Sulfotelmatobacter. The sequence continues at coordinate 1,827,303 of CAWFOD010000004.1, forward strand.
TTCGAACGCGCGACAGGATGGCGCCGTGAAGAAGTTCTGGGGCGAACGCCTTTGGACATTGGGCTCTGGGTAAATCCGGGTGAAAGATTGGAACTGGGGGCGCGGCTTCTGCGCGAAGGCAGACTCCGCAATGTAGAGACCGCCTTTCGCATGAGAAACGGCAGTACTCGCACGGTGGCAATAACCGCGGAAAGGATCGACATAAATGGCGAGCCGTGCGTAATTGGAGCGGCGGCGGACATTACTGAGCGGAAGCAGGCAGAGCAAGCCTTGCGGCATAGTGAAGAAAATTACCGCATGTTTATCGCGCAGAGCTCGGAGGGCATCTTCCGAGAGGACTTGGACGAACCGCTTCCCGTCGACATGCCGGAAGAGCAGCTGATTCATCACATCCTTTACGACTCCTATTTGGCGGAGTGCAATGATGCCATGGCGGCGATGTACGGCTTAAACTCCGCCCAGGATTTACAGGGAAAGCGCCTGACGGAAATGGTGCCGCCCGAAGATCCCCATAATGTCGAGTTAACCCGCCATTACATCCGCTCAGGATTTCGCGTGATTGACCGGCTGTCGCACGAGATCGATATTCATGGCAATCCCAAAGTCTTCCTCAACAGTTTGATCGGTACGGTGGAAAACGGATTCTTGATGCGTACCTGGGGCATTCAGCGGGATGTGACAGAGAAAGTGAAGCTCGAGGAATCGCGACTGAAGGTCGAGCAAGCCTTGCGGGAGAATGTTGCTCAGCTTCAGACGGTAACCGAGGAACTGCGGCTGGCGAAGGAAAAACTCTCTGAAGAAAAGCTTTATCTGGAACAGTCGATTGACACAGAATTGGGCTTTGGGGAAATTATTGGTCGCGGCACTGCCTTAAAAGATGTAATGGAGAAAGTTGCGAAGGTCGCCCCCAGCGATGCTACCGTGCTGCTGCTGGGCGAAACCGGAACCGGCAAGGAATTGGTGGCGCGCGCCATCCATCGCCTGAGCAATCGCAAGGATAATAGTTTCATCAAGCTGAACTGCGCCGCTATTCCCTCAGGATTGCTGGAGAGCGAGCTCTTTGGGCACGAAAAAGGCGCCTTCACGGGCGCGGTGGCGAAGAAGTTGGGCCGTCTCGAACTGGCCGATAAGGGCACGCTTTTTCTGGATGAAATCGGAGAAGTTTCACTGGAACTGCAGCCGAAACTGCTACGGGTTTTGCAGGATCAGGAGTTCGAACGGTTGGGCGGCACGCAGACCCTGAAAGTGAATTTCCGTCTGATAGCCGCGACCAATCGGGACTTGCTGGAGAGTGTGAATCGGCGCGAGTTTCGCACCGACCTTTATTACCGGCTGAATGTTTTCCCCTTACGCACGCCTCCGCTGCGCGAGCGGCGCGAGGACATTCCGCTTCTTATCGAACACTTCGTCCGCAAATACGCTGGCCGGATGAACAAATCGATTCTCAGCATCCCGGCGAAAACCATGGAGACTCTGATGCAGTGGGGATGGCCGGGAAATATCCGCGAGCTGGAGAACTTCGTGGAGCGCTCGGTGATTCTCACCCCGGGATCCGTTTTGCAGGTGCCGCTGGGCGAACTGCGCGCAGAGCCTACCCGGGAGGAAAGTGAAACTCTGCACGACGCGGAACGCGAACGCATCCTGCGCGCTCTTCGCGAATGCAACGGCCAACTCGGCGGGCCAAATGGCGCGGCGGCACGTTTAGGTTTGAAACGTACGACCCTACAGTCGAAGCTCAACGCTTTCGGAATCAACCCCGGAGGTTATCGCGCTTGAGTTGCTGGTGATTTCGAAAGCTCGTAGCCTGACACAGGTGACTGAACTTGGGGTATCCTTTTCCTGATGACAGAGCGATTTAAGCGAATTCTGGAAGCGGCTGCCTGGTTTGTTGCCGGTTTTGTGACCCACTTATTGCTCCATCACTACCATCACATTGGTTAGCAGGGCGAATGACCCCCCAGGGCCGCGCCTGTCCAGGGCCTCAAATCTGATTTCGTAACAAACGAAAGCCCCTTGCTTGAGCAAGGGGCTTTTCGTTGGGGGGAGGTACTTGAGCGAGGCGCTCGGTCCCTTTACCAAACTCACACTACTTCGGCTGCTGTTGCTGGTCGGGAGTGGTGGCAGGAGTCGAAGAGCCGCTGGCCAATTGCTCCAGATCATTCTTCAACAGGCTGATTTCCACGCGACCGCCGCTCATATGCTTGCTCTTGGCATCGGTATCTGAGGCCACAGGCGCATTGCCCATGCCCACAAGATAAATCCGGTACACCGGGACGTCATTGTTCAGCACCATGTAGCGGACGACCGATTCGGCCATCTTCTGCGAGTTTGTAATCGCAGTCTGGCCCTTGCCGGAAGAGAAGCCCTGCACTTCGATGATGTAACCATGCTGGCCCTTCACGCCATTCGCCATTTCATCAAGAGCGTCTTTAGCGTTCTTGCTCAACACAGTCTGGCCGGGGCGGAAGCGAATCTCAGTCTGGTTGGACGCTTTGTACTGGTCAATGTTGCCTACCACGGTTTCCACTGTCTGGATGCGCGTAGTAGCCTGCTGCGCGCTCTGCTGCGCCATGGTGGCCTTGTTGCCTGCATCGACGGCGTGTTGATCGGCCTCATTGGCCTTGTCGGAAGCCAGCTTGATTCCGGCCTGGGCGCGGGCGTCGGTGTCTTTAATTGCGCGGCTGTTGGCGGCGGTTAAATCATCCAGTTCATTCACGCGGTCGCGAATGGGTTCGGTCTGCCGCTTTACATAGCTCTTACGGGCGAATGGATTCACCCGTCCCCAGAAGCCTTCACGAGCCGGCGTCTGCAGAGGCTGCTTGCCCGTGCCATTCATATTGTCCGTAGACTGGCTGGGTTGAGAAGCGGCCGGGGGATTGGACTGATCCTGGGTAGACGAAGTTTGCGCAAAAGCCGGAAATGCAAGCATTGCGGCCAGAGGCAAAGTAGCGAGCATACGAGTGTTCATAGAAAAACTTCCTCCAATTTAGGGAGCGTTTGTGGGCTCCACTCCAGCACGCCGAAATCGGCGTGTTGCGTGATTGCTAGTTGCGTCCCCTAAAACAAGCAGCATGCGGTGACGCGACGCACACCGAAAAGCGTAAAACTCAGGCATCACAATACTTCGGATGCCAACAGTTCTACTACATGTCTGATGCCAAAACTCAATTTTGGGTTTGAGCTCTAAGCAACTGACCCTAAAGACATTATACGCGGCCACCCGCTTAGGGAGTAGTCTGCAGGGGTTTGCGCACGGTAATTTTGGCAAACCTGATATAAAAACTGCGTGAAACGGAGGGAGGTAACTTGCGGCTTTCGAACAGCATAAAGGGACGTATGACGGGGAAGAGGAGACAGGTGCCCGGCAAGCGGGTGTTGATTCTGCGCTGGTTGGCGCTGACAACGGGGCTCGTGATCTTAGCTTTTGCAGGCCTGGGGATGGTGGCTGCCGCTTCGCCGAGTGGGCCATCGGCGATGGCCTCCTCGCGCATTCCAGCGGGACATTTGCAGCAGTATTCCGATCTCGCACTGACCTGGATGCAGGAGTATCTGCGCATCGACACCACCAATCCTCCCGGGCACGAAATGCGCGCGGTATCTTTCTACAAAAATATTCTCGATCAGGAAGGGATTGAGAATCGCGTCTTCGAATACACGCCGGGCCGCGGAGATTTGTGGGCAAGGCTGCCGCATACGACGGCAGAGGCGAAGCGGCCGATCATTCTGCTGAACCACATGGATGTAGTTACCAGCGACGCCGCGCACTGGAAGGTTCCACCCTTCAGCGGCGAGATTAAAGACGGCTGGCTATGGGGCCGCGGCGCGCAGGACATGAAAGACGAAGGCCTGGCGCAGTTGGTGGTGATGGTTATGCTGAAGCGCGAAAAGATAGAACTGGACCGCGATGTGATTTTTCTAGCTGTGGCCGACGAAGAAGCCGACGGCACCGGCACGGATTGGTTTATCGCACACCAGCGAGACTTGCTGGAGAATGCCGAGTTCCTGATCAACGAAGGCGGCGAGAACCTGCTGGCGAATGGCAAAGTGAAATATGTCGGCGTGGACGTGGGCGAGAAGACTACGTTCTGGTTACACGTCGTGGCGCATGGCAGGCCGGGACATGCGTCGCGGCCGAATCCGGATTCGGCACCGAATCGCCTGGTGCACGCGCTGAATCGCATACTTGCTTATCAAACGCCATTGAAAGTCCTGCCAGTGGTAGAGGAATTTCTGCGCGAGATGGCGCCCTATGAACCGCCGGAAGAAGCCCGAGAATATCGCAATATTCGCAAGGAAATTCGCGAGGCCAAATTTCAGCAGGACGTCGAGAACGATGAGTCGTTGAACTTTTTATTGCGCGACACAATTTCGCTCACGATGCTGGGCGGATCGGAACAAACCAATGTGATTCCTCCGGAGGCGTGGGCGAATCTGGATGTGCGTATTTTGCCGGGCGGAGATCCGAAGGCACTGCTGGCAAACATTCGCCGAGTCGTCGATGATCCAAATGTCACCGTTGAACCGCTGAATGCGGAGTTCCGTGAGGCCAACTATTCGCCAACGAATACGGCGCTCTACGATGCCATCCGCGAAGTTTCGGCAAAGTATTTTCCCGGTACGCCGGTAGTGCCGCACATCACCAGCGGCTACACGGAGAATCAGCGCTACCGTCCGCTGGGTATCAACGCTTATGGGTTCAATCCATATACGGCCACCGAGGAAGAAGGGAATACCGAGCATGGAAACGATGAGCGCATTCGGGTGGAGGAAGTGCGGCGAGGGCCGAGGATTTTGTTTGATGTGGTGACGGCGGTGGCAGAAGGGAAGTGACGAACACGTGCGCGTTACTTTGCGCCGCAGTACTTCTCGTATTGTTCAATGATGAAATGGTCTGTCATGCCGGCGATATAGTCGCAGACCACGCGCGGCAATGATTCCTGTTCCGCTTTCTCCTCGTAATAGTGCGGCAAGGCTGAAGGATTTTTCATCCAGAAGGCGAAGAGTTCTGTGACGATGCGTTCGGCGTCGTCTTTTTCTCCTGCCAGCGACGGGCTGTAATAAAGATTCTCGTAGAGAAAATCTTTGACCTGCTTCCGCTCTGTTTCGACTCCCGCACTGAATGCGGCCAGTCGTTCCTTACGCTCACGGACGTCGACCAGAGTTTCAATTCCCGCACTCTTCACTTGAGATTGAGTGTTTGTGATGAGATCGCCAGCCAGATGATTGAACACACGTTTCAGCGCCTCATTGAATTGCAGCTTTTCGGCCACATCGGGATAAATCTGCTCGACCTCGCGGAAAAAACTTTCAAAGACAGGAACGCCGTCTTTGATTTGCTCAAGCGTCAGCAAATGCGCTTCGTAGCCATCGTCCAAGTCGGCGGTGCTGTAGCCGATCTCGTCGGTTAAATCGACCAGTTGGGCTTCGAGCGGCGGCCGCTGGTCAAGCAAGTACTCGGCCAGTTCAGGATGCTTCTCTGCATCGTAATCGCGCGAATGCTTGATAATCCCTTCACGCACTTCGAAAGTCAGGTTCAGCCCGCGAAAAGCGGCGTAGCGCTGCTCGAAATCTTCCACGATGCGTAACGCGTGCAGATTGTGATCGAAAAATAAACCGTGCTCGCGCATGGCCGAGTCCAACGCCTTTTCGCCGGCATGGCCGAACGGCGGGTGTCCAAGATCGTGCACCAGCGCGAGAGCTTCCGCCAAATCCACGTTAAGCGACAGCGCTCCCGCGACGGTTCGCGTGATCTGTGCTACTTCGATCGTATGGGTGAGGCGGTTGCGGAAATGATCAGAATAGCGCCGCGTAAAAACTTGCGTTTTGTCTTCGAGCCGCCGGAAGGCACGCGCATGAATAATGCGATCGCGGTCGCGCTGGTAGTGGTTACGATAAGGATGAGGCGCTTCAGGGAAACGGCGTCCGCGGGAATCTTCCACCTGCACCGCGTAGCCGGCCAGCATGGGAACAGTCTAGCATTGTTGATTGCTGATTGTTGATCTCTGATTGTTGATTTAAACCAACTGAGAGTTTGTTTAAATCAACAATCAGAAATCAACAATCAACAATTCGTTGCCCGTCTACTGGTTCTGCGAATCTTCCCTGGCCAATCTCACTTTGGCGGCGTCGAGCTTCTTTTGCGCGGCTAGCAGCAGATCACTGTCAACCTCGGCCGGCACGGTCTTGTTCCATTCCTCAACCGCGCGCTCCCAATGAGCGGCAGCGAGTTTGAGACGTCCGGTTTTCTGAAAAAGGTCGCCCAGATGATCCTGCACGGTTGGATCGGAACCCATCCGCAGCGAAGCCTTGTTCAGACTCTCTTCGGCAAGATCGTACTTACCAAGCTTGAAATAAGCCCATCCAAGAGAATCCAGGTAAGCGCCGTTGGTAGGGTCGAGGCTGACCGCCTGTTTAATCTGGTTGAGAGATTCTTCCAGCTGCACACCGCGATCGGCGTTCATGTATCCGAGATAATTCAGCGTGACGGCACTTTGCGGATTGACGGCGAGAACTTTCTTGAATTCCGCTTCAGCTTCGTCGTACTTCTTCTCGCGCTCGTAGGTGGAGCCTCGCAGGAAGTAAATATATTCTTTGTCGTCGGGCTTGGTGGAAAGGAGTTCGGCCTTGTTAAGCGACTCTTCAGCGTCGCTCCATCGCTTCAGGCGCGTATACATGATGGCCAGGCGCACATAGACTTCGCGGTCTTCCGGTTTCCCGGTCACCAGATGAACGCACATCGGCGAGCGGTTTCTCCGGATCGCCGGTATCTGCGAGTTGCGCGTCCAGCACCATGCGAAGCTCGTGATCGTCGGGCATTTTCTGCACGGCTTCTTTGGCTACGGCCGTGGCTTGCGGCCATTGCTTGGCTTCACGGTAGGTATCGATCACATCCTGATAGCCGGTTTTGGCGTTGTCATCGCCCAGCGGAATCATTCTGCGGAAAGCTTCGACCGCAGCTGGATAGTTTTCCTGGTCGCGGTAAACCATTCCCAGGCGCTCAATAAAAATGCCGCGATTGTTGCGGTCGGCCTGTGAGTAGCTGCTATCCGGTTTCTCAGTTTTCTTCAGCAGATCCTGCAAAATCTTGATGGCATCGTCGTAGCGCCCCTGCGCCTCATACACCACAGCGATGTTGTAAGGAACTTCCAGGGCATCGGGGACCATATCCTGGGCTTTTTTCAAACTATCGAGAGCCTGATCGTACTTGCCTTGGCGCCGATAGATCTCGGAGATGCGGAGATAAGTCTGCGCATCTTCAGGATTCGCATCGGCGATCACTTTGTATTGATCGAGCGCCGCATCGATCTGGCCATCGTTTAAAAGATTTTCGGCCAGCCCGCGTATGGCATCCAGATTGTCGCGATCCAGTTGAATCGCGTGCCTGAAAGCATCGATGGCGCTCTTGTAATCCTTACGCTGCTCGTAAGTGGCGCCAAGCGCGGCATACAGCTTGGCGGACCGCCCGGTGTCGGGCACCGCGCTGAGCACCTGTAAAGCATGAGTGGTGTCACCTTCGTCGGTGTAGAGAAGAGCGAGCGTCGTAACAGCTTCTTCCGAATCCGGATCGAGCTTCACTGCGATCTTGAGTTCACTCTCGGCTTTCTGCAAATCATTGTTCAGGCGATAGAGCCGGCCGAGCAAGAGGTGGTCGTCCACGTTATTGGGTTCGATCTTGACGATTTCTTCGTATTGCTCGATAGCCAGCTTGAGAACGTTCTCGGATCCATTGCCATTGCCCGGCATATCGCCGAGAGACCGCAGATAAATCCGGCCCAGCAACTTGTGAGCTTCAAGATTGTTCGGATCCCGCTTCAGAATGTCCTGGGCCTGGATGACGGCGTCGCGAATGCGTCCAGTCTTGACGTAGAGTTCCGCAAGACCCGAAGTCAGAAATTCGGAAGATGGATCGGCGTCGATGGCGAGCCGGTATTCTTCCATGGCCTTGTTGGCCAATTCGCTTCGGCCGTAAGCGGTGACCTGTTCTTCGTAAAGGTGCGCCAGCGTGTAGTGGTAATAGGAAGCGGCATGGTCTACTTTGTGTGGCGTTGTCTGCGCCGGCTTCGTGTTTTGCGGTTTAGATTCGGGAGTCGCGGAGGGGCTGGTTTGCGCGGACGCGGCCGCTGCGAGAAGCGAAAAAGCTAAAGCTAACTGAAAAATTCTATTCATGCTCGACCTGACCACGCTGGAATGAATGGAACTGATTATCCTGATACTGCGCGCACTTCCCGAAACCATGACCATTGGATGCACAACCGCCAGGGGTGGGGTGCTCTAATTCTAACCTGTTCGACGCCTGATTTGGAAAAACAGTGCGGACTACTGTGAGGCCGCGCCCCTCCAGAGGTACAGGGACTTGGGATTAAGCGAGTGTCAAGATTCGTAAATGAAGTACTCGAGGAGAAGACGGGAAGATGCATGCCACTCAACTTGGTTGCGACGACGCATTGCGGCGCGCCCGGGCGCACAGAAGATAAGCCACAACCGCAGTCACAGGAGGAGCGACAAAGACCAGGAGCCGGAGAAGTGCGCGGATGGCGACCACGGAACCCCCGGTCGCGACGGCGATGACGTCGTCGCTGCCAGCCAGGAAAAGCACCAGTACAAATGCCAGGCCAGCGCAGCCAACAGCAGTGTTGAAGGGCTGCTGGTAGGGCAGAAGCAAGACATTGTGTTCGCTCCGATCGAAAGTAAAAAGCTGTTCGAGAAAGGGATAGAGATAGAGCGCGGCGAAAATCAAACCGGGGAGCAACACTGCAGGGAAAAATACTTCTGGAATCAGGTAATGGCCAAGGTGCAGGTTGACACCGGGAAACAAGCGCATGGCACCTTCCACCCAGCCGAGATACCAATCGGGCTGGGCACCCGGCATGGTGGCGGAGGGATCAAACGGGCCATAAATCCAGACGGGATTTATCTGAGCTAATCCACCGAGAGCGGCATCGATTCCGAATACCAGGAAAAACAAGCCTACGGATTTGGCCGCGTAGGAGGGCCAAAGGCGTGAGCCCACAATAGTTTTATCGCCGCGGGCAGGGCCGGGATAATTGGTGTGCAACTGTCGCCAGAGTATCCCGAGGTGCAGCGCCAGCAGAGCCGCAATCAAGGCGGGAATCAAAAAGATATGCAGGCTATACATGCGGGGGATGGTCGCGCTTACGGGAACGACTCCGCCGAGAAACAGGAAGGCCAGCCAGGGCCCGATCAATGGAACGGAGAGAAGAATAGCGTACGCGATGCGCACACCGGTACCGGAGAGGAGGTCGTCGGCCACGGAATATCCGAGGTAGCCGTTGACCAGGGCGAGGAGCAAGAGGGTCAAGCCGATCATCCAGTTAATCTCGCGGGGGCGGCGGTACGCGGCCGTAAAAAAAATGCGGCAGAGGTGAGCCACGATGGCAGCGACGAAAATTAATGCCGCCCAGTGGTGCATCTGGCGTATTAAGAGACCCGCGGGCACGTCGAAACTGAGATGAATCACAGATTGATATGCCGCCGACATGCGGACGCCATCCAGTGCGCGATAGGAGCCGTGATAAACAACCTGATCGGCGCTGGCGTGGAAGAACATCGTCAGGAATATGCCGGTAATGACAAGTACAGCGAAGGAGTAGAGCGCAATTTCCCCGAGCATGAAAGACCAGTGATCGGGAAAGATATGGTTCATAGCACGGCGCACGAACTTGGCCAGACGCAGGCGCGAGTCCAGCCAGCGGCTCATCCAGCCGATCATGGCATCCCCCAGAATCCGGGTCCGGGCGGTTCACTGAACCCGCCGCCGGCGCGCAGAGTGCCATCGGCATCGGCATAGAGAGGCAGTTGCGGAAGGGGTCTGGCGGCGGGTCCCGAAGTTGGCTGAGCGCCGCGAAGCACGTCAAATGTGGATTGATGGCAGGGACACAAGAGCAGATCGCTTTCCGACTCGAAGAGTCCCACGGGGCATCCGGCATGGGTACATACTCGCGAATATGCTACATAGCCGAGTGGGGCCCAGTGGGAGCGCTCCGCAGGCAATTGCAGCAATTCTGGTTTCACGCGAAGCAGAACCGTTTGGGCATCCTCCGCGCCGATGCTGCCCTCGGGAAACACAGTCATCGAGCTTCCGGGCTGAAGGGAATCGATTGCAACCGGCTTGCCATCGGCGGTCATGAGGCGTTGGCCCCGTTTCCAGATGGTGGTGAATAATGAGGGGCCGGGAGGCTCGCCCAGCGATCGCATCAGCGAAAGGATTCCTGCGGCTACAACTGCGCCAGTGCCGGCGATGATCCACCGCAACAAGCTGCGGCGTTGTACCTCAAGCCCGGCCGCGCGAAGATCCTGCAGCACGGCCTCGCGCTCTTCAGGGCTGGAGGCCAACTCTTCGCGGAGTTCGATGGCCTCCCGGTGAGCCATTAGCGCGTGGGAGTAAAACACCAGCGCGGCGCCCACGCCTGCAAGGAAAAGAGCGAGGTTTGCCCCGAGCAGTTCGTTGCTTCCGCCGGACCAGTAAGCAAAGAGAAAGCCTGCTCCGCCTGAGAGAGCTAAAGCAAACGCAAATAAAACCAGCAGCGTTCCGTAGCCGAGATGGATTCCAGCGTGCTCTCCCACATTTCGATCGGCGGATCGACCAGTGGCTGGAACAGCCGGTTCGGCGGGAGTTGCTGAGACTTGCCGATGACCATCCCCAACGAATACTTTGGAAAAGGCTCCAGCAGCGAATTTGCAAACTTCCCATCCCAGCAGAAGAAGGGCATTGAGAAGCAGCGTATTCGGCTTTGGTTTGGACCTGTCTTGATCAGTTGTTGGAGCATCGGATTTTTTGCCTGGCTCGCTCACCCCTTGCCTCCTCGTTCAATCCATGCCGTGAAAACCAGAAGTGCAAGCAAGCCCATGCCGGCGACAAAGCCTTCCACAACTGGCCCGTAATAACGCAGAGGATTTCCGCCTGGATTGGGCGGATGCTGGACGTACTTGACGTACTCGACTATGGAATCGAGTTGCCGGTCGTTGAGCACCGCTGCAGGAAAGGATGGCATGGGTCCGGGACCCCAGCGTATGGCTCCGGCGATGAGGGCGGGAGATAAGCCGGAAAGTGACGGTGCGTTTACGCCGGTGAACGCGAGCGCTCCGCCACGCGCCGCAGTACGATGGCAGGCGGAACAATGCGTGCGGAATAGCGTTCCTCCTTCGCTCAGATTTCCGCCCGCCAGGGGAATAACCGCGAGTTGCTGGGTGACGAAATCTGCCACCGCGCGCATCTCTGGCACAGAGAGCACATACGCGAAGCTTGGCATGTGGCTCCGGCCGGCTTCCACCGTGGCGATCGCTAGGCCGGTGTCGTGTTCCGCCTGCAACGATGGGCCGGCAATGGAGATATGAGCGCTTATGCCTTCGCCGTGTTCTCCGTGGCACATGGCGCAGTGACGCGAGAAAATCGCCTTCCCGTCGGGAGGCGGGCTTTGCATGTTTTGTTCCGCGGACGCGAGGGTGGGCGCGAGTGGAATCAGAACGAAAATCGCAACAACAGAAAGAACAGTCATTACTTGCTACATGCTGGGAATTATCCGTCAGACTGGTTTGTTGCAGGACAGTGCGGGTGTGTTGTGCATCCAGAACTAGTTATCAGGGCGCTTGGTCCCATGAACTGGGCCGTCTATAAAACCAGAGGGGAGTAAAGTAGCGATCGTGCATTATGCCCTCTTCCCGGTTCTATCGAGACCACAAACGACCGAGCTATCGGGTGAAGCCGGTAAAGTCGAGCGTGATCAACTGTACAGCTCGCACCGTAAGCCCCGGCTAAGGTTGCGGACTGAGCAAAATGAAGCTGAAGCCTGATGGACAGCCATGAGTTTCGGCAACGATTCTGGAAAAGTGTTCTCTCTGCGGGATAGGTACAGGAGAGATTTGATACAGGGCAGATGACGAAATCAGTGGGTTGTGTCCGCCGTTGGCAATGGGTAGTTCTCCTCTGCATCACAACCGGCGTCACCTCAGGGTGCGTGGGCGGCAGAACCGTACCGGGCTATCCAATTACGACCGGTGGCAATGCACGTCGTGGGCAGGAAGTGATTGTTCAATTCCGCTGCGGTATGTGTCACGACATCCCGGGAATCAGCGGCGCCGACGGAGTTTTCGGTCCGCCACTGGATTTTCTGGGGCGGCGGACGTTTATCGCCGGCAATTTCCCCAACACCAGTGACAACCTGGTGAACTGGATCAAGCAGCCGCAAGCAATGAAGCCTAAAACGGCAATGCCCGACCTTGGACTCTCCGATCAGCAGGCGCGGGATGTTGCCGCTTACCTTTATAAATTGCGCTGACGTCCCGCCTGTCTTTACAGTGCGATCTGGACTCTGGCACGAGCTGATATCTGTTAATGGCGAAAGTGTCGTACGCCGGTGAAAAGCATGGCGAGACCGAGCCGGTCAGCGGCTGCGATCACTTCCGGATCGCGCTGCGAGCCTCCGGGCTGAATGATCGCCGTAGCACCGGCTCTGGCGATTTCTTCGACGCCGTCCGGGAACGGAAAGAATGCGTCGGAGGCGGCGACCGTTCCTTGCAGAGGTAGTTGCGCTTTCATCGCCCCAATCTTGGCCGCATCCACGCGGCTCATCTGGCCGGCGCCGACCCCGACGGTTTGCCCATCGCGCGCGTAGACGATAGCGTTCGATTTAACGTGCTTACAAACTTTCCAGGCGAACAGGAGAGCGCGGGTTTCTTCCGGCGACGGGGCGCGCTGCGTCACGACTTTGAGATCGATCTCCTGCAACGGACGCAGGTCAGCATCCTGCAACAGAACTCCACCAGAAATATTTTTGAGCGTCCACTTCTGTGGCGCAGCCGTGACTTCGACGAGCCGGAGATTTTTCTTGGTGGCAAACTTCGCTTTTGCCGCTTCGTCGAAGGCGGGAGCGGCAATCACCTCGAGGAAAAGTTTGTGCATCTCTTCAGCGGCCTCGAGGTCGATGGGGCGGTTCACGCCGATCACGCCGCCGAACGCGGAGACGGGATCGCATTCTAGGGCCCGCTTGTAGGCTTCGGCCAGAGTTCTTCCTGTAGCCGTGCCGGCCGGATTGGTGTGCTTGATGATGGCGCAGACTGGGGCATCGTTCGGATCGAATTCCTGGGCGAGATCCCACGCGGCTTGCAGGTCGACGATGTTGTTATAGGAAAGTTCCTTGCCCTGAAGCTGGCGGGCGTTGGCCACGCCCACGCCCGAGCCGTCGGAATACATGGCAGCTTTCTGGTGAGGATTCTCGCCGTAACGCAGGTCGAGGGTTTTCTGAAACGACAGGCGCAGGGTCTGCGGGAAAGATTCATCTTTGACCTGCAGCGGCAGATGAAAATCCTGGGGTATTCTCTCTAACGTTGAAGCGATAGCGGAATCGTACGCTGCGGTTGTGGCAAAAGCTTTCTGCGCCAGCCGCCACTTTGTTTCGAGGGACAGAGTTCCGCTGGAGCGGACAAGTTCATCGGCGATGGCTTGGTAGTCGGCCGGCGAGGTGACCACGGCGACATCGTGGAAATTCTTGGCGGCGGAGCGGATCATGGAGGGTCCGCCGATGTCGATGTTCTCGATTAGCTCCTCGAATGCCACCCCGGGCTTGGCTGCGGTTTTTTCGAACGCGTAAAGATTCACGACGACCATATCGATCGGCTGGATGCCATGCTCGGCAACAGCGGCGACGTGCGCCGGATTCTCGCGGCGATGAAGGATGCCGCCGTGAACTTTGGGATGCAGCGTCTTCACGCGCCCATCCAGCATTTCGGGGAAGCCGGTGAGATCAGAAATATCTTTAACAGTGATGCCGGAATCGCGCAGCAGCTTGGCCGTGCCTCCGGTGGAGATGAGTTCGATACCGAGAGCGGAGAGCTGACGAGCGAAATCTACAAGGCCGGTTTTATCGGTGACGCTGAGGATGGCGCGCTGGATCCTAGATTCGGCGGACATGGGATTTCTATCGGAAGACCTTGGGATGAAAGAAAAAACAAGTTTACCAGCTATTCCGTCACGGGTCGGTCCCGTCGTTCGTCAGCGCTGCGCGATTGGAGTCGCAGATGCAGTTTTGTGAAGTGATTGTACGATGCGGTTGATTTCGGGCTGAGTGACCCCGGAGGGTTCATCGTATCCACCCTGCAAGAACTTAATTTCCACTCTCTCGTCATCGGAGTAGACACGAAGTTCGAGGGTGTCTGGCCGGCTTCGAGGGTCGCCGTACTGAAAACCGTTATAACCCTGGCTCCGGAGATTGAAAATTCCAGTTTCCGCGGGGCTCGATCCCTACCTGGGATGACCAATTTCTTGAAGAAATGCAGACTTAAGCAGAAGGAGGCGAGCATCCCGGTAACCCTGCCCTTGGATCAACGACCAATAGTGTATTTTGTCAGGGGTGATCTCATAAATGCGCTTCAATGAAGCATAATCAGGGCCCACAGCTCCACGCCGAGTGATCACGACAAACAACTTCAATCCAGATCGGAAAGAAAGCCATGCTGTATACATGTTGTGCTTGCTCTCGGGGAGCACCTGGGTTTGGGACTCGTCCAGATCGCTCCAGGGAACTTCAAACTCGCAGCCAAAGTAGGAGAGCTTCTTTCCGGGAGACGCTGACGTTGAAACATCCTTCAATTCGGTGGGCACAACTCTTGTAACTGCTGGAGCCGTTTTCGCGAAGTAAAGAACTCCCGCCGGACCTATCCAGCAGAGGGCTGCATAAATTACTGCAAGCGTGATCAGAATGCGTCGCAAAAGCTTCATGCGTAATCCTCCGCGTTTGGCTTCCGCGGGTCCTACGTCTTCGCCTTAGCCTTCAGCTTTACCGTGCCCTCCGCAAGCTCGACGGAGAACTCCACATCCTTGCAGCCGTACTGCTTGCGAATCTGCTCAGTTTTCTTCTGCACGAATGTAGAGAAGGAGTCCAGATTACCGGAGACGTTTTCGCCCGCTTTTTTCTTGGCCGCCACCAGAGTGTTGTAGAGGCGTTCGAGCTGTTCACGTCCGGCTTCGCTCTCGGTCATGGTAAACGGCTGTGAGGTTTGTCCCGCAGAGGCTGCGGCGGCATGGCTCAGGCCGTAGACCGGATGCGCGGGCTTATGTTCTTCTTCGGCACGAACTCCCTGCACGCCGAGCAGCGCATCCTGCGGGCGACGGTAGCCTTCTTCGCGGATGCGCGATTTCTTTCTCCACAGATCGCTGTAAACGGCGTAGCGCTGGGCCATTTCGTTGTAACGGTAGCGTTGCGAAAAGTTCATGCGGCCGCCATCAGAGAATTTGCGCAGTAGAGACAGCACCTTCCACTCGATATCGGTAGGTGGGCGCTTGGTTGGATTACTGAAATAAACCTCATACTCGATCTTCAACCGGCGCAGTTGGGTCTCGAGTACATTTAATTCTTCATCGGTGGTCAAGGCAGCGTCTCCAAGTCACAGTGTAGTGAGAAGAGACGATGACGGCGAGGTACCCGGGGGTCACCGAGGTCATGGTACGAAAGTAAGTCAGCTCTTAGCTTTTGGTCTTTAGCTCTTAGCTCAAGCCAACTGGGCTTGATTTTTGGCTGGTTGCGGGGACTCAGGTCAGGAAAGGCAGCAGAGGAGATAAACGGACTCGAAAGGATTCGGAATTGACTAAAGGCTAAGAGCCGGTGGCGAATGGCTTATTTCGAATTCGCCGCCATCTTCTTTACCATCGCCAGAACCAGCTTGCGATCGCTCTCGTTCAGGTTGGTGGCATAGCGGCGCACCTGGCTCAGGAAGCGGACTTCATCATCAGAAAGTTGCGGCAAACCCTTGGAGCCATTGCTGTGGCCTGACTCGGAAAAGAATTGCGAAAGAGCGATCTCCATGGCTCCGGCGATTTTCGAAAGCGTGTCGAGGGAAGGGATGGTGTGACCGTTCTCTACCCGCGACAGGTAGCAGCGGAGCAGGCCCGTACGCTTCTCGATGTCTCCCTGAGACATGCCCTTCTGCAGCCGGTAGTTTCTGATGGTCTCGCCGATGTTGATGGTAGGAAGCATTGCAGGATGCGACATAGTAACCAGATCGGAATCTTCTGGCAAGTGGAAATTCGTGCCACTTCTAAACCCATTTATTTCAAGGATCGCCCGAGACGGACATTCTAATATTTGCACACCGTACAAGAAACGAAAGGGCGCCCGCATCTCGGAATATCACTTAGCCGGAAAAATTACTTTTTCAAATTATCCGCCAAAAAAGTAACCGTCCGTTTCCATGCATCAGCGGCATCCTCGGCACGGTAGCCGGGCTTGTTCTTGTTGTTCGGATTCTCGAAGGCGTGGCCTGCATCGTCGTAAATCTTGATCTCGACCTTCTTTCCCTGTTCCTTCATCGCCGCCTCGAATTTGTGAACATCATCGGGCGTGATCCCTTGATCCTGCGCTCCGAATAATCCGAGAATGGGCGCGTTGATTTTCTTGATCGTGGCGGGATCGGTGACCAGATGTCCGTAATTGATTACGTCGGCTGCGAGGGTGGGTTCATCGATGGCAACGTCGAGAGCGTAACCTCCGCCCATACACCAACCGATGGCGCCGATGCGATCCTTCTTTACGTTGGGTTGCGACTGCAGAAAATTAAACGCGGCTTCCAGGTCACGATTCGCGCGGTCATCGGGGACGCCGCGCATCAGTTCATGTGCCACATCCGGCGTGGTCGCAACCTTGCCGCGATACAAATCAATCGCCAGCGCTTCGTAGCCCTGGTCGGCCAGTTTTGAAGCTTGACCTTTGACCCAGTCGTTCAGGCCCCACCATTCGTGGATCACGATGATGGCAGGAAATGGTCCTTTGCCCGCGGGGGTGTAGAGAATGCTTTGCACGGTTTCGTCACCGCTCTTATAAGAGACGGCTTTGCCATCGGCGGCGAAAGATGACGAAGCAGCGAGGGCGACGAACAGCAATACGAAAATCTTCTTCATAGCTTCATGCCTTTCCCCAACGCGATCATAATTCCAGTTCCATATACATTGCGCCCGCCATCGGATTCGATCGGTACGGCGCGATTTCCTGGAACCCGAGTTTGCGATACATTCCCACGGCATCTTTCATTACAGGTTCGACCGTGTCAAGCCGCATTCGTCGATAGCCGATCTGGCGCGCCTCCGCGACAATGCGATCGGCTAAGGCTCGTCCCAGGCCTTTCCCACGCATCTGTGGACGGAGATACAACCGTTTCATTTCACAGATGCCAGGCTCCAGCGCCCGCATTGCCACACAGCCAGCGAGTTGGCCTTCATATTCCGCCAGCAGCAGGCGACCATCGGGAGGAGCGTAGTGGCCGGGAAGCGCTTCAAGTTCTTTATCGAAATTTTGAAAACACAAACTGAAGCCGAGAGATCGCGCGTATTCCAGAAATAATTCTCGGGCCTGGGCAATCTGTTGAGGTGATGCGGCTTGAGTGAACGTCAAAACTTTTGCCAAAGTGGGCGCTGGGGACACAGGGGAGTACACAGGCTTTGTGCTTCCGGCTTTCATTTCGTCTGCGACCTCTGCGTTGGAAGATTTCCCTATCCCATCAACATGCCACCATTCACATTCAGCACATGACCGGTGATGTAGGAAGCTCCATCGGACGCGAGAAAAGCTACCGCGTTAGCCACATCGTCCACCGAGCCTACGCGACCCAGCGGGATCTGTTTGGCAGCGTTCTGTTTGAACTCATCGCCGAGAACTTCGGTCATGGCGGTTTCGATGAAGCCGGGGGCAACGGCGTTGCAAGTTATATTTCGCGATCCCAGCTCGCGAGCAATCGCCATCGTAAGGCCGATCAGACCGGCTTTTGAGGCGGAATAGTTTGCCTGCCCTGCCTGCCCCATCTGTCCAAAGACGCTGGCGATGTTAATGATGCGTCCCCAACGCTGCTTGAGCATGGAACTGCTGACGGCTTGCGTGCAGAGATAGGCCGACGTGAGGTTGGTTTGCAGCACGGCATCCCAATCGGCCCGTTTCATACGCATGACGAGCTGATCGCGAGTGATGCCGGCATTGTTGACCAGGATGTCGATCTTGCCGAACTGCGCTATCGCACTTTTAATCGAGGACTTCACTTGCTCTTCGTCGGTAACGTCGAGGCCGTACGCTGCGGCCTTGCCGCCCATGGCCGTGATTTCATTCACCAGTGCGTTCAACTTCTCCTGATTCCGCGCGGCGACGGCAAGGGCTGCGCCTTCCGCGGACAGCTTTAGAGCACAGGCTCTCCCAATGCCTTGCGACGCTCCGGTGACGAACGCCACCCGTCCTGAAAGCGGCATGAACTCTCCTGAGGTTTCTTCGAGACTCGATTTAGAAATCCTTTACATCGAACGTGAGATTATACCTGCCACTTGACTTCCTTTGGCACCCGCCGAGTTATCCACAGCGCGACGCGGGATTATCCATCTAGCCGATTGCGCATTGCCGATTTGCCGATTAACATTCGAACACTCCCATGCCTCAGTCTGCAACGAATGAAATGATCACGATGCCCGAGCCTTCCAGCCAAAACGCACCCACGAGCACGAATCTCCCGGGGCATCGCTCGACGCAACGGGCGTCCACAAGCGAAGGGCCAACTCCGATCGAAAAACCGCTGTCGGAACCGTCTACAGAGGTCTTCGCGGTGTATGGCGTCGAGCCGGAGATCCAGGCTTACGCTATGGCGAAGTATTCGCGCTCGTCGCTTATCGATGAAGGAGTCGCTGCGCGAGATCAGTTCGCAGAAAGCGGAAAAGTTTCTCAATACGTTTTATTTTCAGTACGGTCACCGCTCGATCGCTGATCTGGCACATATCGCACTGGCAGTCGAGAGACTGTCGATCCTTGCGGCGATTGAACTGGCCGACGAACAGCGCTGGGACGGTCAAGAGCGCTCGACCCGCTATCAGGACTTCAAGAAGAGTGGCTACTACGTTCCCGACTTCGGACCCGACGACGAGGCGCGAAAGCTCTACCGCGAGACATTGGATTTTCTTTTTTCTGAGTACGAAGCACTCTCGGCGCACATGGCGCAGCACCTGATCAACATCACGCCTAAGCCTGCCGAGATGAAGCAGGAGGCATACGAGCGGACGCTGAAGGCGCGGGCTTTCGACATTACGCGCTATCTCTTGCCTCTGGCCACGAATACTTCTTTAGGGGAGATTGTTAACGCGCGGACGCTGGAGACTCAGGTTGCGCATCTACTTTCGCACACTCATAAGGAGGTGCGGGTGCTTGGCGAGTCGTTGAAGAAGGCGGCGACCTCGGCGGCTTACAACGTGAATGCTGAGTCTTTGCGGAATTTGGTGGAGGAGATTCGTAAGGTGAATCCGGAGCTGGGCTCACGAGCCGAGCAGGAATTGCTGCATGAAGTGCGGGTTGCGCCCACGCTGGTGAAGTATGCGGATCCGAATCCATATGAGATGGAAACTCGCCGGGAGTTGCGGCAAGCGGCTCGTGAACTGATGAAGAGCGAATCGGTCGCGCCTTCTAAGGCGATTGTCGATCTGCTTGATGAAGAGCCGCTTGAAGTTGAGATTGCGACCACTTTGCTGTACGAACACTGCCATCATTCTTACCGTCAGGTTCGACAGGCGCTGCAGGTTTCGGGCGAGCGATTCCGGCGCGAGATCATCGATCTCGGCTTGCGCCATCGCGGCAAGCACGACGAAATGCTGCGCGGCTTCCGCGCCGGTCAGCAGTTCCGCTTCGACATTCTTATGGATATTGGTGGTTTCCGCGACATGCATCGCCACCGGCGCTGCATTCAGGTCGTGCAGGGATTCACCACCCAGCACGGTTACGAGATGCTGCTCGATGTGGAAGATGCCGGCATGCGTGGACAATTCGACGCCGCCATGCGGCGCGTGGACACGGCGATCGAGAGACTCGCCTTCCGCAAAGCGCCCGAGGCAGAAGAAAATTCGCAGTACGCAATCCCGCTGGCCTATCGCAAGCGCGCCCTGTTCAAGATGGATTTCGCCGAGGCCGTCTACATCTCCGAACTGCGCACCACGCCTGCCGGGCATGTTTCCTATCGCAACGTGGCCTATGCAATGTACGAAGCCGTAGCGCGGAAGCATCCCGCGCTGGCCAAGTATTTTCGGGTGCACGATGTGACGGCGCCGGTGGATTTGCTACAGAGGTAGAGGCTCATGAATGACCTTGTCCCTTCGCAACAGACGGTGAGACGGAGGTGTGGCGCCTATCGCCGCTCCAATCGAAAATATCGTGAGTTGTACCAGCGACCAGCACAATCGTGATCGGGAAGGGCACGAGTTCCCTCGTGCCGTAAATCTTCAAAATATTGCCACACTTTAGCGATGAGAGTGAAGGCGGTTTTCTCCCATTTCGGAAATGATTTCCACTGTTTATTATTTAGATTCGCCTTTTATTCGCTTCGATCTGTATGTATAATCCGGCCAGATTAGTTTCTGCAATTTAGTTCGGCGATCTTAAAGGAGCCACACTCCCATGGCGGATGAACGGGGCAAGGCGATTGAATTGGCGGTTTCACAGATTGAAAAGCAGTTTGGCAAAGGTTCGATCATGCGGTTGGGCTCGAAGGAAGCGATCGTCCCCATCTCGGTGATCTCGACCGGCGCAATCTCGTTTGACGCGGCACTTGGTGTAGGCGGCTTTCCGCGCGGGCGCGTGGTAGAAGTGTTCGGCCCAGAATCTTCCGGCAAAACCACAATCACTCTGCAGGTGATCGCCGAGGCGCAGAAAACTGGCGGCATGGCGGCATTTGTCGACGCCGAGCATGCCCTCGATCCTGGCTATGCCAAGAAGCTGGGCGTTGACGTCGACAATCTGCTGGTATCGCAACCCGACTATGGCGAACAGGCGCTTGAGATCACGGAAGCGCTGGTGCGCTCCAATGCCATCGATGTGCTGGTGGTTGATTCCGTGGCGGCATTGGTACCCAAGGCCGAGCTCGACGGCGAAATGGGAGACAGCCACATGGGCCTGCAGGCGCGGCTGATGTCGCAGGCTCTGCGCAAGCTGACGGGCACGGTTTCCAAGTCGCGCACCTGCTTGATTTTCATCAATCAAATACGCGAAAAAATCGGCGTAATGTTCGGCAATCCGGAAACCACAACCGGCGGGCGAGCGTTGAAGTTTTACTCGTCGGTGCGCGTGGATATCCGGCGCATCGCTGCCATTAAAGACGGAGACGTGGTCACCGGTTCACGCACTCGCGTAAAAGTGGTGAAGAATAAAGTAGCGGCGCCGTTCCGCGAAGCCGAGTTCGATATTCTTTATGGCGAAGGCATTTCCCGCGAAGGCGACTTGCTCGATATCGCGGTGAACAATAACATTCTCGAAAAATCCGGCTCGTGGTTTAGCTATAAAGGCGAACGCATTGGCCAGGGCCGCGAAAACGCCCGTCAATTCCTCAAAGACAACAAAGACACCATGGCCAAACTCGACGCGGAAGTGCGCAAGGCACTGGGACTGATTGCGGCTCCGGCCCAGGCGCAGCCAGTGAACGGCGCGGCACAAGCGTCAGCGCAGGGTGCGCGGGTAACAACTATGCCGAGCGCCCCTCCCGAACCTGCCAGGGTGCCGGTGGCTGCGAAGCGATAGAGGCTAACTATCAAACTTGTCATCCCTCGCTTCGCGAGGGATGACATTTCATCAACGGCCAGTCTGGAATTGCCATCCCTGCTCCCGCCCGAATAGAATCCTGTATTGCCCAGCACAGGCATCCTCCTGCGAGGACCATTGAACAAAGTAAGCGCCCTTTATCCCGGTTCCTTCGATCCGCCCACCAACGGACATCTTGACCTCATAGAGCGAGGGGCCAAGATTTTTGAAGAACTGGTGGTCGGTATTCTCAGGAATTCGGAAAAGAGTCCGATGTTCAGCCTGGCTGAGCGTTTAGATATGTTAAAGACACTCACTGCGCACTTGAAGAATGTGCGCATTGAGGCTTTTCACGGGTTGATGGTCGAATATGCCAAGTCCATCGATGCGACGTGCGTACTGCGCGGGATCCGAGCCGTGAGCGATTACGAATACGAATTTCAGATGGCCTTGATGAACCGCAAGCTTGAGCCGACTCTCGAGACTGTCTTCATGATGCCGGCGGATAAGTACTCTTACGTCAGCTCGCGCCTGGTGCGGGAAGTGGCGCAGGTTGGGGGCCCGGTCAAGGGATTGGTGCCGGAAGTAGTGGAGCAAAAGCTACGCGCAAAGTTGGAACCCGCTTACAAGTTCCACGACGAAATGCAGGAGGAGTTGCAGGAAGTTGCGGCGCGCGGACCGGCGAGAAAAGGGAGAAAAAGAAAATGATGACAACTGCAACCACGGAAGCGCTCCGGCTTACCGACCGAATCAACCGCATCGAACCCTCTGCAACCATGGCAGTGGTAGCCGAGGCGGATAAGCTGCGCGCGCAGGGAATCGACGTGGTCGACTTCGGCGCGGGCGAGCCGCATTTTCCCACGCCGCAGCACATCAAGGATGCAGCCATCGCTGCCATTCAGGGCAACTTCACCAAATACACGGCAGTGCCCGGCACACCAGAGTTGCGCGATGCCATCGTACATCGTCATGCGGTCGATTTCGATTCCGATTATCGGCGCGAGGAGGCAATCGCTTCGACCGGCGGCAAGAATGCGCTTTTCAACGCGATCCAGGTACTGGTCGATCACGACGACGAGGTGATTCTGCCCGTGCCCTATTGGGTTTCGTTTAAGGACATTGTGCGCTATGCCGGCGGTGAGAATGTATTGCTGGAGACTGACGAATCGCAGGGCTTTCGCGTTACAGCAGAGATGGTCGCACGCTTAATCACTCCGCGGACCAAGGTCATCATTCTGAACTCGCCTTCGAATCCGTCGGGTGCTGTGATGTCTGCGGCAGATCTGACCGCGGTGGTTCGACTGGCCCACGAGCGCGGAATCTGGGTGCTTTCTGACGAGTGTTACGTCTATCTCAATTACACAGGGAAGAATTTTTCTGTGGGATCGCTGCGCGAATATAAAGAGCGCGTCGTCGTGTTGGGTTCGCTCTCGAAGACTTACGCGATGACTGGCTGGCGTCTGGGCTACGCGCTCGGCCCTGCGGCTGTGATCAGTGCGATGTCGAAGCTGCAAAGTCAGTCCACTTCGAATCCCACATCGATCGTACAAAAAGCTGCAGTCACCGCGCTGAAGGGTCCACAGGAATGCGTCGAGCAGATGCGGCGGGAATATATCCAGCTGCGCGATCATGTGGTGAAAGGCTTGCGCTCGATTCCGGGCATCACGTGCACGCTCCCTGAAGGAGCCTTCTATGCCTATCCGAACATCTCGGCGTTCCTCGGGCGCGGTGGCATTGGCTCGGCGGCGGACGTAGCCGGAAGATTACTTCGCGAGGCCCACGTAGCCACCGTTCCAGGAGAAGGATTCGGCACCGGCGACCACATCCGGGTCTCCTACGCGACCTCAAAGGCGGAATTGGATCGAGGACTCGAACGCATGCGGAAGTTTTTTGCCGCGTTGTAAGAGCGAAAGTGGATGATCCAGACGAGGCCGTCCGTTCTCGAACGGCCTTTTTTATTCGAGCAGATATTTCATGAGCGACCTGTATCCATTGCTGATGCTTCCGGCATTCGATCCGCGCCCCTGGGGTACTCATGATCTGTCTCCGATTTATCCGAATCGTCAGTTTGCGGAAAAAATTGGCGAGGCCTGGCTTACTGGGGATGAATGCAAAGTGGCAAACGGCCCCCTGGCCGGAAAGACGCTGGCTCAACTCAGCGAAAAATATGAGCGCGAACTGGTAGGGGACGCGGCTCGGGATCCCCGACGCTTTCCCTTGCTGCTGAAGTTTCTTTTCCCGCATGAGAAGCTTTCGGTTCAGGTCCATCCCGACGATGAACAGGCCCAGCGCGTGAATCAACCGTGGGGAAAAACAGAATGCTGGTATGTGGCGCACGCCAGGTCTGGAGCGCAAATTGGGTTGGGGTTGAAAAATGGCGTGACCGTCGCGCAATTGGAGGAGGCGATTCATGGGAAACGCGCGGAGGATTTGTTGAACTGGATTAATGTGTACACCGGCGACATGATTTACGTAGCCGGCGGAACGGTGCATACTCTAGGGCCCGGGTCCGTGATTATCGAAACGCAACAGCAGTCGGATACTACCTATCGTCTGTATGATTACGGACGTCCCCGCGAGTTGCACTTGAAAGAGGGATTAGCCGCAGTAAAGCCGCGGGTGGCTTCGGGGAAAGTTGTGCGGCCTGCCCCGCTGCAGATCCCGGGCAGTAAGAATCGCCAGGAGGCATTGGTGACGGCGCCTTATTTCGTCGTCGACATGTTTGAGATCAAGGATCCGCAGCTACTCTCCACGCGCGATCACTTGGGGAAGACTTCAGCCCAAATTTTGGTCGCGGTAGAAGGTTGTGGGACCGTGCAGGCAGGCAACTCGGACCCGATTACAGTCACCAAAGGGGATGCCATCGTGGTGCCAGCCGATCTGGAGAACTTTAGTGTGCGCCCGCAGTGGGCGTTGGAATTTCTCAGAGCGCGTGTTCCAGGAGAGGCGCTGTCTGAGCCCGAGATAAGAATGTGAACGAGCCTCTAACCTAGTGTCCAAGAATGCAAATTTTTATCCCGTGATTCTCGCCGGCGGCCGAGGTACGCGGTTCTGGCCCTTAAGCCGCAAAAAGCGGGCGAAGCAGTTACTCGCGCTGGATGGCAAGCAAACTATGATCCAGCAGACTGTAGCGCGACTGCTGCCCCTCGCACCTTCGAATCGTTTCTGGATCATCACCAACGACGACCTTCGTCCATCGATCTTGCGGCAACTGCCGAAGTTGCCCAAGATGCAAGTGATTGCCGAACCCATGGGTCGCAATACCGCTCCCGCAATTGGTCTGGCTGCATTTATTCTTCTGCGGGAAAACCCCAACGCTGTAATTGGGATGTTCCCCTCGGACCATGTGATCGGGGACGAAGAGAAATATCGTTCCACAATTGAACGAGGCGCAGAGATAGCGGCGGCCGGGGAGAACATTGTGGTTCTGGGTATCCGTCCGAATCGGGCTGAAACCGGATATGGATACATCGAAGTTGGGAATATTTTTTATGGAGACGCGCTACGGGTACGCCGCTTCACCGAGAAGCCGGACGCAAAAAACGCCGCTAGGTTTGTTGCTTCGGGTAACTATTTCTGGAACAGTGGAATGTTTTTATGGAGTGCTCGCACGCTGGTCAATGCTCTGAGGGAGCATCTTCCGAAAACCGCAGCCCTGCTAGAACAGATAGCCGCCACTTTCGGTACTCGCAAGTTTACTGCGACTCTTCGCAAAATATACGCGAAGAGTGAAGACATCAGCATCGATTACGCAGTTCTGGAGCCGCGTTCGGCCAAAGGTGAAGTGCAGGGAAACATCGTTTGTTTGCCCGCTGATTTCGGCTGGAATGATCTGGGCTCCTGGACGGCCCTGCACGAGCATCATACTGGCAAGAGTAGTCCGGCCGAAGGCAACATCATCGATGGCTCGGGAGTATTCGTTTTGAACGCTCGCGGCAATTATGTGCACGCACCCGGCAAGTTTGTGGCGACAGTCGGAGTGAATGATCTGGTAGTCGTCGATACTCCGGACGCATTGCTGATTACGACGCGGCAAAATGCGCAGGACGTGGGTAAAGTCGTGAAGTATCTCGACAGTAAGAAGCTGCACAGGTTGACATAAGTCGTTCGTTTTATGGCGCAAGAAATCAAATTTGGCACCGATGGCTGGCGCGGCATCATCGCCGATGACTTTACTTTCGACAACGTGCGGAAAGTCGCCGGAGCAATCGCTTCCTATGTTCTGAAATATGAGAATGCAGACCGCGGAGTTGTCGTCGGCTATGACACCCGTTTCGCGTCGCAAAGGGCGGCGCAAGTGACCTCAGAAGTGATCTCCGCAGCTGGAATTCCTGTGAAGCTGGCCAACGATTACACGCCAACCCCGGCTGTCTCTTATGCCGTAAAGCAGGGCGGTGCGGCTGGCGGAGTCATGATCACATCCAGCCACAATCCCTGGAACTGGAATGGGGTGAAGTTCAAAGGAAAATTTGGTGGCTCTGCTACCCCGGCCATCATGAAGAAGGTGGAAGACGAATTACGAATTGAAGCAAAGCCGCAAGGAGCGAGAGCGGCTATCGAGGAAGTGGATCTCAAAAGTCCTTATGTCGCGGCGGTTTGCCAGTTTGCCGACCTGAATCTTATCGGTAAAGCCAAATTCAAGATCGCCATCGATTCCATGTACGGGTCCGGTCGTGGCATTCTTGCAGAAATATTTGCTCAACGCGGAGTTCAGCACGTTGCCATCCGACAAGAAGTGAACCCGCTCTTCCCCGGCATCAATCCCGAGCCGATCGAACCACACGTCGCTCTTTTGCGGCAAACTGTGATCCGCGAGAAGTGTGACGCCGGATTAGCCACGGACGGGGACGCTGACCGAATTGGTGCGGTTGCCGAAGATGGTAGTTTTGTCGATTCGCATAAAATTTTCTGCGTGTTGTTGCGTTGGCTGCTGGAGCGCAAAAAATGGTCCGGCGATGTTGTGCGAGCCTTCAATACCACGCGCATGCTCGATCGCATCGCCGCCAAGAACGGCCGCAAACTTTACGAAACCAAGATCGGATTTAAATACACAGCCGATCTGATGATGGAGCATGACATCCTGATCGGCGGGGAAGAATCTGGCGGCATCGGCTACTCGCGCTTTCTGCCTGAGCGCGATGGAATCCTGAACAGCCTACTGTTGGCTAATGTCATGGCAGAGGAGGGAAAGCCTTTGGGCCAACTCGTCGCGGACTTGCAACGAGAATTTGGTCCGCACTATTACGGACGGCGTGATCTGCACATACCCGAGGAAATTAAACAGAGCGCGATTCAGCGAGCGCGTGACGAAGGTACTCAGAGTCTGGGCCGCTACCGAGTGACGAAGAAAGAAAATCTCGACGGCGTCAAGTTCTTTCTTGAGGCGCCCACAAACAGCAACGGAGCAGAAGCGTGGATTCTCTTTCGTGCGTCGGGTACAGAGCCGTTGTTGCGCGCCTACGCTGAGGCGTCCTCACCAGAGCTCGTGACTGAGATACTCGAAGCCGCAGAGAGCTTTGTTCGAAAGGGCTAGCACCCTCATTCGTACCGAAGCCACGACATTTCTTGCGCCGGTAGTGCGATACTTTTAGTTAGCCATGACCTTTGCCGGAACTCCATCTTCCGATCCAGTGGACTCGCCTGAGGCGCGCCGCTACAACAGGATCCATCGCTGGCTGGGAATCGCCGATTTTGTGATTGGCGCCGCTTTCCTCATTGTCCTCCTGATCACAGGATGGTCGGGCTGGTTGCGCGATCTTGCATGGAGGCGCGGGTTCCAGAATTACACGCTTGCAGTATTTTTGTATTTGTTCTTCTTACTTTTAATCAGCAAGGTTTTGGGCTTTGGTCTTGATTACTATGGATTTCGGCTGGAGCGGCGCTTCCAGCTCTCGACGCAAAAATTTCGATCGTGGCTGTGGGATGAAGCGAAGGGCTTTCTGGTTGGACTGGTGATGGCTGCGATCGTGGTTGAGTTGCTCTATTTTATGATTCGCCAGTCACCCCAGCACTGGTGGCTGATCACATGGGCATTATTCATGGGGCTATTTATATTATTGGCCCAGCTGGCACCGGTGGTGCTGTTTCCAATTTTCTACAAGTTCGAGCCTTTGGATAATGAAGATCTGCGGCGACGGCTCGTGCTTCTGGGCGAGCGCGCGGGGACGCGTGTGCGCGGCGTATACCGCTGGAAGCTTTCGGAAAAGAGTAAGAAGGCTAACGCCGCTCTTACCGGGCTCGGCAGCACGCGGCGCATCATCCTGGCCGACACTCTGCTGGATAACTACACTCCCGATGAAATCGAAGCGGTCCTGGCGCATGAACTTGGGCACCACGTCCGTCGGCATATTTTGAAAAGTATTTTCGTACAAGCCGGAATTACTTTGTTAGGTTTCTGGATCGCGAATTTCGTGCTGCACTATGCGGTCGATCATCACATGTTCGAGGAGCTCTCCGATTTTGCGAACCTGCCTTTGCTGGCGATTACGGCAACCCTTCTGTCCTTGTTGCTGATGCCCGCCTTGAATGCTTACTCGCGATTCAACGAACGGCAGGCCGACCGCTACGCGTTCGAATCGATTGCCAACGTGGGTCCCTTCATTTCGTCGATGAATAAACTGGCACAGCAGAACCTGGCGGAGCGTACGCCTTCGAAGTGGGTCGAGTTACTATTCCACTCTCACCCGGCAATTTCCCGGCGTGTGGCAGCGGCGGAAGAGTGGGAGCGCGTTCAGGGTGCAACTCCGCAGGTATAAACAGACAGGGACGAAGTCAACGTCGGCGTAGAATTTCGGCCGCCCGCTGCAAATCCTCTTCCGTATCAACTCCCACTGAATCGTACGGTGTCTCGCCGACAAAAATCGCGATTCCGTTTTCCAGGAAGCGCAACTGTTCCAGCCGCTCACTTTTTTCCAGCATCGATTCCGGCTCTGTCACAAACCAATCAAGTGCGGACTTTCGGTATGCGTACAGTCCGAGATGCTTGAAGTAGCGCGGCTTACCGGCGTCGCGATCGAATGGAATGGTAGCGCGCGAGAAATAAAGCGCGCGCCCGTCGTTGGACGTCACGACCTTCACCGCATTTGGATTTTGAACATCCTCGGGCGGGCAAGCGGTCTTCACCGTTCCTACTTCGACCGTCTCGTCTTTCATCACATCCAGCAGCGTGGCAATTTGCTCGGGGCACACCAATGGTTCGTCCCCTTGCACGTTGACATAGACATCCGCCGCCAGAGAATTGGATATCTCGTGCACCCGTTCTGTGCCACTCTTATGCGAGGCTGAAGTCATCTCCGCTCTCCAGCCATATCTGCGGCAGGTCTCAAGAATGACTTCTGAATCGGTAGCGATAATTACGTCGGAGAGCAGCGGCGACGATCGCACCGCCTCGTACACCCAGCCGATCAATGGCTTGCCAGAAAGCTCGCGCAGCATTTTTCTTGGTAAGCGGGTCGACGCCAGGCGAGCCGGAATGACGGCAACAGTCTTCATTAGAAGCAGTTTCCGGCTTTGTTGGACCGCTTGGCAAGTGGCGAATCTGGCGAATGGGCGGACAAGCAGCGAGTTTGACACTCTTTTGCGAGCGCTCTTAGAATGAACAACTGGGCACGAGAAACCACTCCGGTTATTTGCGCCCAGGCAGCGAGACCTCGCGCGGATGCGACTAGTCCCTCTCGTTGTGTTTCCCCAAGTGAATGGCGGCGTAGCTCAGGTGGCTAGAGCGACGGTCTCATAATCCGTAGGTCCGTGGTTCGAGTCCACGCGCCGCCACCAAATCACTTGTCCAGCAGGCGCTTCCTAAGGGCTTTATTGCGAAAAGCTTGGGATTTTTACAGCCGGAAACTCTTCCTGCAGCTTACTTCCGGGCGTTACCGAAGTTTCCGCCCAAGCTCTCAAATCCCTGTTGCTAAAAGCGTTAAGTGCTTATCCTTTAAGAATGGCCGCCCTGCGCAAAGGCGGCAAGAGTGGCACGGTGATCCCTGCTTAAATGTCTGCCAGCACAAACTCGTGGAGGGGACTACCGATCGGGGCGCAAGCATTCGTTGCCCTGGTAATTGTTGGGGGTACCGCCTGCCTGCTTCAGGCTGCCATTCATCAGAACAGCAAAAACATCGCAGAATTCATTTGCTATACCGGAATCGCGGTGCTGGCCTCGCGACTGCGCGTCACCCTTCCCGGGATCACTGGCACGCTGTCAGTAAACTTCCTTTTCATTCTGGTGGCAATCGCGGAATTGGGCTATTCCGAGGCTCTTACCCTGGGCGCGGTTGCCATGGTGGCGCAAAGCTTATACCCGGGACGGCCAACCGCGATTCAGTTGACGTTTAACGTGTGCGCGGGCTCTCTCTCGACGGCTTTAGGTTATTTCGTCTATCACAATCCACTCTGCAACGAACTGATCAGCAACCGTCCGCTGATTTTGTGCCTGACTGCCACCATCTATTTCATCGTTAACGCCGGCTGTATCGCTGCAGTCATCTCTTTCAGCGAAGGCAAGCCACTGCGGAGCATTCTGGTTGGCTGCTACTTCTGGTCTTTTCCTTACTACCTGGTCGGGGCCGGAATTGCCGGAGCGATCTCCTGGTTCAATCACGCATTCAACTGGGAAACATCCTTGCTGTTCGTTCCTGCCATTTATCTGATCTACCGCTCCTACCGGCTGTACCTGGGAAAGCTGGAAGACGAAAAACGCCATGTTGAAGAAATGGCGAACCTGCATCTTCGAACCATTGAGGCTCTGGCACTCGCGATCGAGGCTAAAGATCAGACTACTCACGAGCACTTGCAACGGGTGCGGATCTACGCCATCGAGGTAGCCAAAGAATTGGGCGTCAAAGGGGCGGAACTGGAAGCCCTGCACGCCGCCGCTCTGCTGCATGACATCGGCAAACTCGCGGTGCCGGAGCACATCATTTCAAAGCCCGGGCGTTTGACTCCAGAAGAATTCGAGAAGATGAAGATTCACACCGTTGTGGGCGCTGAGATTTTGGAACGCGTCCGGTTTCCCTATCCGGTGGTGCCGATTGTGCGGGCTCATCATGAGAAGTGGGACGGATCTGGTTATCCTTACGGTTTGAAAAATATGGAAATACCGATCGGGGCGCGGATTCTTTCCGCCGTGGATTATCTGGACGCCCTCGCATCAGATCGGCAATACCGGCGCGCAATGCCTTTGGATGAAGTGATGCAGCGGCTGGCTGCGGAATCGGGAAAATCATTCGATCCCAAAGTGGTGGAAGTCCTGAAAAGACGTTACCGTTCTCTGGAAAACCTGGCCCTGAAGAAATCCGCGGAAGATGGGATTCCGACGCACTCCGGCGGGATTAAGATTGCGCGCGGGCCAGAGCCGGATGCGGGATTCGAAAGCGCTGCAGTGTCCGATTCGCCCGGGCGTGAAGCAAATTTCCTTTCCTCGATCGCAGCCGCTCGCCAGGAAGCTCAGTCTTTGTTTGAGCTCAGCCAGGATCTGGGGGCTTCATTAAGCTTGGGAGAAACACTTTCGGTCTTCTCGGTGAAACTCAAACCGATGGTGCCCTACGATGCGATTGCCATTTACATCCGGCGCGGGGATGAGTTGATCCCGGAATATGTGAATGGCGACAACTACCGTCTTTTTGCTTCCTTGCGGATTCCCATGGGAGACGGCCTCTCCGGCTGGGTAGCGCAGAATAAAAAGCCGATCATAAATGGAAATCCCTCCGTAGAACCGGGATACCTGAACGATCCCGCCAAGTTCAGTACGCTGCGATCGGCGCTGGCGTTGCCGCTCGAGGGCGTGACCGGCGTGATTGGAGTTCTCGCCCTTTACCGCGCCGAGCGCGACGCG
This sequence comes from uncultured Acidobacteriaceae bacterium, assembly GCA_963817305.1. Classification (GTDB taxonomy): domain Bacteria; phylum Acidobacteriota; class Terriglobia; order Terriglobales; family Acidobacteriaceae; genus Sulfotelmatobacter. The sequence continues at coordinate 1,858,665 of CAWFOD010000004.1, forward strand.
TTCACGTCGGATCACTTGCGGATCCTTTTGGCAGTGACCGGCAAAATGGCGCTGGCCATCGAAAATGCCGTCAAGTATCAGCAGGCGGAGAGTTCCGCCACTACTGACTACCTCACTGGACTCCCCAACGCCCGATCTCTGTTTCTGCAACTCGATCGCGAACTCGCCCGTTGCAAGCGCGACAACGTCTCGCTCACGCTAATGGTTTGCGACATGAACGGGTTCAAGAAAATTAACGACCGGTTCGGACACCTGGAAGGGAATCGCGTATTGCGCCTTTTTGCGCAAGCTTTGAAAGATAGCTGCCGTGAGTATGACTACGTGGCCCGCATGGGTGGAGATGAGTTCGTGGTGATTGCTCCGGGCCTGCCAACCGATGCGGCGGCCAAGAAGATCGAACAGATTCGGCCGCTGGCGCGGCAAGCTGGGTTCGATGTTTGCGGAGAAGATATTCTCTCTCTCAGCGTGGGGCTGGCTGTGTCTCCAGATGACGGCAATGATGCTGAACAGTTGCTGACTGAAGCAGACCGGCGAATGTATCTGGAGAAACAGAAGCAGCCAACGAAAAAAGATCAACGCCTGCACACGCGAATGAAGTGCCGGCTCACAATTGAGTTGCACGCCCAGGGAAGTGCTGCTCCAGTCTTTGGCAATCTAATCGACATTAGCCTGGGAGGCTGCTATGTGGAAACTGCTGCCATCCTCACCCCCGGCTCGAATGTCAAAGTAGTGTTCTCCCTGGACAATTTGGATTTGAGCGCGGAAGGCAGCGTTGCCAGAATCCATCCGGGATCAGGAATTGCGGTGCAGTTCAAGGAGATGAGCCGCGAGTCGCGCGAAAAAATGTATCGTATTCTCGAGTTCGTTCAGAGTACGACCACAATGTACAACGACCGCTACCTGCAGAATCTTTTCAACCGCTGAGCGTCTCTAAACCCGTGGCTTCAAATTGCTAATCCCCGGTTGAAGGGCGTCCCGGTCGCCCGTACACTTAAGAAATGCACGTGCATGCCCACGGCGGAGGAGGGCCCAAGCGAGTACTCAAGATCTCGCTAGGTGTAACCCTCGTTTATATCGTGCTGCTGGTAGTGGCCGGGATTCGTGCCCACTCCCTGGCGTTGCTCTCTGAAGCGGGACACAATCTTTCTGACTTTTTAGCGCTGCTGCTGTCTCTGGTCGCGGTTTATTTGCAGTCACGTCCTGCCAGTTCAACTAAGACGTACGGCTACCATCGCGCCGGAGTTTTGGCGGCGCTGGTGAACGCGGTCTCTCTGGTCGCCGTCGCATTCTTTATTTTCTACGAAGCATTCCGCCGCTTGCAGCATCCCGAGCACGTGCAAGCCGCTGTGATGATGTGGGTGGCGGGTGCGGGCGTGGTGATGAATGGGGTGATCGCTTTGCTGCTTTACCGTTCCGGCGGCGACGTCAACATTCGCAGCGCTCTGTTGCATGAAGTCGGAGACACGCTTTCCACTGCCGCTGTGATTGCCGGAGGCTGGGCGATTCTGGTCACGGGCAATTCCTGGATCGATCCCACGCTCTCCTGCGGAATCGGCGCACTGATTTTGTGGTCAGGATTCGGCATTGTGCGTGAGACCCTGAATATTTTGCTCGAAGGAACGCCTCGCGGAGTGAAGCTTGAGTCGGTTGAAGTAGCCATACGATCTATCGAGGGCGTCAACGATGTTCATGATCTGCACTGCTGGAGCATTGGATCGGAAACTCGTGCGCTCTCCTGCCACATCTCGATCGCGGATATTCCACCGTCAGTGAGCGAGCGGATCCTGCGCGATGTGAAGGATTGCCTGCACCACAACTTCCGAATTGACCACACCACCATTCAGTTCGAGCATGTGGAATGCGAAGTGGCGCATGGCTGCGTGATTCCGGTGGGCGAGGGTGAAGGCCATCATCACCATACTCACTGAGGAATTGGGTGAGCCCATGATGACACGCGCTACTCGGCTGTAGTTTCTCGCGATTCAGATTTTTTTGACCGAGCTCTGCTTCTCAAAGATTTCACGCGCCCGCTCGATCGTATCCGCTTCATCCGCGGACTTGTCTGGCCGAAGCCGCACTATCCGTGGGAAGCGTAACGCGTAGCCGCTCTCGTGGCGATCAGACCGCATCATGTTATTGAACGCAACCTCCAGGACGATTTTCGGCTCCACGGTGCGCCGGAAGCCTTCATCTTCAATCGTGTGATCGAGAAACCACCTGGTCATCTCGGCGATTTCGGCGTCGGTGAGTCCTGAATATGCTTTACCGATGTTCACCAGTCGGTCTTTATGCGTATCCCATACCGCAAACGTGTAGTCGCTGAGCACGCCGATGCGCTTGCCGTGCCCGAACTCGACGGCAGTTACGACAACGTCGAGCGTTGCCAACTCGCGCTTCATCTTCAGCCATGACTTGCCGCGCTTGCCGGGCGTGTAAGGGGACGCGAGGTCTTTAATCATCAGTCCTTCGTTGCCGCGAGCCTGTGCCGCGACAAACAATCCATCCAGTTCGTCGCTGGACGAAACTCGAAAAACGGGCGCACGAATAATCTGAGCTATCCGCAGTTGGTCACCATCTCCAAAAACAAACTTTCCCTGCGCCCCGATTTTCTCCGGAGCTGTCCTGTGCTCTCTGTGTTCAATGTTTTTCTCTGCCAGCAGTTCATCAAGAACTAACGCCCGCTCCCGCAGCGAACGGTCAATAAGCAACTCGTTATTCGCATATAGAATGTCGAAGACCAGGAACGCCACCGGAATCTCGCGCAGCATTTTCTCGCTTACTTTCTTTCGTCCGAGCCGTTGTTGCAAAACGGAGAACGGGCGCGCCTGGCCGAGTTCAGCGGCCTTGATCTCACCAGCTTTGATCTCACCGGCCTCAGAAGGTGATTCATCCACGACCAGCTGAGTGAGGGCAAGGTCTTGTGGATATTCCCAAGCAACAATCTCTCCATCGAGAATCGCATCCTGCGATAATGCCGCCAGTGCCTCGGGCAACTCTGGAAACGACTCAGTGATCTCGTCCCGCGTGCGCGAGAAGAACTTTACGACGCCATCCGAAATATGCGCCTGCGCGCGAATGCCATCATACTTATCCTCCACGGCAGCCTCAGTGAAGTAACTCAGTCCTTCTTCGGGCGATTCGACCGGGCTTGCCAGCATGAATCCGAGAGGATGAAACATTCGCATTTTCGCCCGAGAGAGTTCATTTTCAGCCGCAAGTCGAAGCGTTTCTCCGATGTCGCCGAGCAGCATGTTCGCACGCTGGACCTCCGCGAGGGTGGCACCGAAAGCTTTTGCAATGGCCTCCTCAACCAGGCTTTCCTTCAGACCAATGCGCAAGTCGCCGGTCATAATCTTAATGATGTACTTGGCTTCGAGCGGCGTCGCGCGCGTCAGCAAATCGCCAACCATTGCCGATTTTGCCGTCGGTCCGCGCGCTGCGGCGATCTTTCGGAAAGTGTCTTCAACTTCGAGAACGTTCAGCCTCTCTCGCGATCTCTCCGGCAGAACTTCTTCGGCGACAGCTCCCAAATCTCCGTGTTTCCGATAAGCCACACTCAGCGCGGCCTCGTCCTTTCCAGAAACCTCTGCGACGACGCGCCACAATAGTCTCCCGCCGATCTGCAGAGTAGTTTCCTCGTAAACTGCGAAAGGTCTTCCGGAGAGAAATACTGCCGAGACGGCAGCTTCATCGATGGTGCAGGACTTCAAATAGTCAGACACGATTGCCGTCTTCTGCGATTTCTTGGTGGTGGCCGCAATCGCGTCGCAAGTCTGTGCGAACTTAACCATGTCATTTCAAAGAATAGACGAAAGCAACCCGCTGAAATGAGAGTTTTGTTCCGTGTGATAACCTAGTTGCTGGCGCTTTCCGGCGTCTGGAGCATCTAATACCTGTGCGTTCATTGCGCAATCTCGTACGTTTCCTGGTGGCCGTGCAGCTTCTGCCAGCTCTCGAGAGTGGAGAAGAAACCTTGGTCGGCGGCCAGGCTGTGCTGGAAGGTGTCATGATGCGCTCTCCACATGCCTGGGCGATTGCGTGCCGCAAGCCTTCGGGTGAAGTCGTCACCATGAGCCAACCGCTCGAACGTCCATCCGAGAAGCACAAGTGGATGGCTTGGCCGATTGTGCGAGGCGTGATGACGCTGGGTTACGCGATGTCACTCGGCTACCGCGCGCTGCGCTTTTCAGCCAACGTTGCCATCGAAGAAATAATGCAGGACGATTCCACAGATCATATAAAGACAGCCGCCTCGGCGGTCCCGCCGAAGCGAAGCGATGTGGAACTTCCCCCAGCCAAGACCCAAGCGCGAGAAAAGGCTGCTTCGATCAGCGGATGGCTTGCCGCCGGCAACGTCATACTCTCGCTGGCATTTTTCATCTTCATGTATAAATATCTTCCGCTGCTGGCGGCTACTGAACTGAAGAAGGCGAATCCCGCGCTGGGCGGCCAAATCGTGTTCAACTTGGTGGATGGCGCAGTGCGGTTGATCCTCTTCCTTGTCTTCATCTGGGGAGTTTCTCTGTTCCCGGATATCCGTCGCGTGTATGAGTATCACGGAGCGGAACATAAGACGGTGTTTGCATTTGAGAATGGCGACCCACTTGAGACCAAAGCCGTGCAGAAGTATTCGACTTTCCACCCTCGCTGCGGCACCAGCTTTCTCATGACAGTGATGCTGATCTCAATTGGCTTCTACATGCTGATTCCGTTCACTGCTTTCTGGGCGCGCTTCGCCTCACGCATCGCGTTGCTACCTGTAATCGCCGGCGTCTCATACGAAATTATCCGCTTCGCCGCAAAACATCGGGGTTCTCTGTTCGCCTTGATGACCGCTCCCGGCCTGTGGTTGCAACGCATCACGACGCAACCTCCGTCCGATGAGCAAGCGCAGTGCGCCATCGTCGCCCTCGATCAGGCTATGGCTCTGGAGAAAGAAAACGGCGGCGAGTTGGTGATTGCCTAGCGGCGCCGCCGCGAATATTTCTCTCTCTTCACCTCTCATCTACAATGCCAAAGGATGCAGCCTACTGATTCCAACTGGCTGGGCCGCCGCGAGACTGAGACGCAGAAAGTGACGTTTCCAGGAAAAACTTCCGATGTTTGAACGCTTAGACCAAATCGAAGCTCGATACGAGGAGCTGACTCAAGCTCTGGCTTCGCCGGATATCGTCAACGATTCGGCGAAATACCAGAAGACCGCCAAGGCGCACAGCGAAATCGCGCCAGTGGTGGAAAAATATCGCGAATATAAAGATTTGACGAGGGGTATTGCGGAGAGCAAATCGATGCTCGCCGAGGAAAAAGACCCCGAAATGCGCGCCTACGCTCAAGAAGAACTTAACAAGCTGGAGCCGCGAGTAGCGGGGATCGAAGAAGAGTTAAAAGTCCTGTTGCTGCCCAAGGATCCCAATGATGAGAAAAATATAATCCTGGAGATCAGGGCGGGCACGGGCGGGGACGAGGCTACACTCTTCGCCGCGGAAATCTTTCGCATGTACACCCGCTTCGCAGAAACGCAACGTTGGAAAGTTGAGATTCTTTCCTCATCCGAATCGTCAGCTGGTGGCTTGAAGGAAGTTATCGCCATCATTGAAGGCAATCGGGTTTTTTCTCAGCTCAAGTATGAGAGCGGCGTCCACCGCGTGCAGCGTGTTCCCGCCACCGAGCAACAGGGAAGAGTTCACACTTCTGCAGTGACTGTCGCCGTGTTGCCTGAGGCCGAAGATGTGGACATCAAAATTGAACCGAAAGACCTGCGTATCGACACGTTCTGTTCTTCCGGGCCGGGCGGCCAGTCAGTGAATACGACCTACTCCGCGGTGCGGATCACTCACATTCCAACCAACACCGTGGTGAGCTGCCAGGACGAGAAGTCACAGATCAAGAATCGCGAGAAGGGCATGCGCGTGCTGCGATCACGTCTTTACGAGATCGAAATGGAAAAGCAGCAGCAGGCTTTGGCCAAGGAGCGCAAGGCGATGGTGGGATCAGGCGATCGCAGCGAGAAAATCCGCACCTATAATTTTCCGCAGAACAGACTCACCGATCATCGGATTGGATTCACCATCCATCAGTTAGAAGCGGTAATGGACGGCAAGCTTCAGCCGCTGATCGAAGCGCTCACCACTTATTACCAGGCGGAAAAACTGAAGCAGGAAACCGCCGGCGTGGTCTAGACACAAGACGCGGGAGATCTGCCTCCGAGGCAGGAGAGATTATGCGCGAGCTCAGCGAGACAATCGCCTCAGTCTTGGCGGGGCGCTATTTACAAAACGCTGCGCGAATCCGCGAATTAGCCAACCCGCTGAGTGACGCCCAGTTCTGGCAGAAGCCATTCTCATTCGGAAACAGCTTCGGCCACTTGGTGCTCCACCTCACGGGAAACTTGAATTACTACATTGGAGCGCAGATCGGCAATACGGGCTACGTCCGCGACCGTCCGCGAGAATTCGCCGACGCGAATCCGCCGCCTAAGGCTGAAACGCTCAAACGCTTTGACGAAACTGTGGCCATAGTACTTTCGACAATTCGCGCGCAGTCGACTGAGGACTGGATCAAAGAATATTCAGGGGTCGGGACTGACGCCAAGACGCGACTTGAACTGTTCATGATTTGTGCCGCCCACATGCAACTCCATATTGGCCAGATGATCTATCTGGGATACGAGATAGCGGGGCAGCACAGGCAGAATCAGGTTAAAAGTTAACGACCGTTTCCAAGACGAACGAGACTCAAGCAACCTTGAGCTTACGTCTCGCACCGAACGTTACCTATGGATACGACATCTCGATCAGGGAAGCGATCGCGCTCGCTGCTGGCGCTCGCGGGCTTCGGACTGGCCACGGCCGGGGCGGCCTGGTATGGTTCGCGTTACAGCCGCGCCGGAAGCCATGACACATGGTACCGCCAACTCGCCAAACCCAGTTTTACGCCGCCTGCTGAAGTTTTCCCCGTAGTATGGGTATCACTTTACGCGATGATTGCCTGGTCAGGCTGGCGCATCTGGAGTGCTGCACCCTCACGCGAACGCAAACATGCGCTGCGACTCTGGATTTCGCAGCTCAGCGCCAACGCAAAATGGTCAAAACTTTTTTTCGGCGAACATCGTCCTACGCTCGCGCTGGCGGATGCCATCGCTTTAGAGGGAATGATCTTTTCCTACATGAAGGCCGCTCGAAAAGTCGACCGTGCCGCCGCCAATGCTTTTATTCCTTATGCGGCCTGGGTTGCATTCGCTGCCGCGCTCAATGCGGAAATTGCCAGACTCAATCCGCGCCCGGCTCAAGCATAGAGCCTGCTCTCCGCCTGAGCTGGTTCTGTGGTGAAATGTTCATGTGCAACTGAAGCAAGCTCTCATGGGCGCAGTCCTGCGTCTCACGGCCAATAACGTGCCGTCCCCGCGCATGAATGCAGAAATTCTTCTGATGTTCACACTCGCCAGCGACCGCGCTTATCTGTACGCACATCCGGAACGCGAACTGACAGCGGATGAAATAACTCGCTACGATGTTGCACTATCGGAGCGCATCCGCGGTGTTCCGGCGCAGTATATTACCGGTCACCTGGAATTCTGGGGCTTGGATTTTATTGTGACTGCAGGGGTCCTGATCCCGCGACCTGAGACCGAGCACGTCATTGAGACAGTTCTGGAACTCGCCGTTGAACGCAGCCACCAATCGGTTCCCGGCGTCCGAATCGCCGACATCGGCACCGGATCCGGCTGCATCGCGGTCGCGCTTGCCCACGAACTTGCGCACGCCGAAGTTTACGCAACTGATATCTCTCCGGTGGCTCTGGAGATCGCGGGCATTAACGCGGCGCGGCATCAACTCGAAGGGCGCATTCATTTTCGCGAGGCGGATCTGCTCATGGGATTCGAAGACAACTTCTTCGACTTCATCGTTTCTAATCCGCCTTACGTTGGCGTGTCGGAAGAAGATACGGTCCAATTGGAAGTGCGGAAATTCGAACCACGAAACGCAGTTTTCGCAGGTCCGACCGGACTGGAGATCATTGCCCGGCTGATCCCACAAGCGCGCGTAGCGCTGCGTCCGAACGGCTGGCTGGTGATGGAGATCAGCGGAACTATCGTGGAGGGAGCCAAGAAGCTTTTGCAGGAATGGAAGGATCTCCGAGTAATCCAGGATCTGCAAGGAATTGCGAGAGTCATTGCTGCCCGAAGAGCGCCGCAGGAGTGAAACCGGAATCCGAATGCGAAATTAGCGTGACACGTTGGCGGGCTGAATCTCTTCCACATCCACAATGCTGGTTGGATATTTACCGGTATAGCAGGCTGAGCAATAGGAGGTCTTCTCTCCATCGCCGCAAGCCTTCTTCAATCCTTCGAGCGAGAGGTAGGCGAGAGAGTCGACGCGGATGTAGTCACGAATTTCGTCAATCGATTTATTGGCGGCGATCAGTTGATCTTTCGAGGGCGTGTCAACTCCGTAGTAGCAAGGCGAAATCGTTGGCGGACACGAGATCCGCATGTGAACTTCTTTTGCTCCCGCATTGCGGATCATGCGGACGATCTTGCGGCTGGTAGTGCCCCGCACGATCGAATCGTCGATGAGCACCACGCGCTTGCCTTCGAGAAGAGATTGCACCGGATTCAATTTCAACTTGACACCGAAATCGCGCACGCTCTGGCTCGGTTCAATGAACGTGCGTCCCACATAGTGATTGCGGATGAGGCCGAAGCGAAACGGAATGCCGCTCTCGGCAGCATAGCCAACGGCGGCGGTCACGCCAGAATCCGGCACGGGCACGACGAGATCCGCATCCACCGGAGCCTCACGCGCTAATTGCCTTCCCATCTCCTCGCGGCTGGTTTGAACAGCGCGGCCAAACACTCGACTATCGGGCCGGGAAAAATAAACATGCTCGAAAATGCAGCTTGACTGGGGGGCAGGAGTCGAATAAAAAAGCGAAGTGATTCCTTCCGGACCAACCACGACTAACTCTCCCGGCTTCACATCCCGCTCGTAAGTGGCTCCGATCAGATCGAAGGCGCAGGTTTCGGAGGCAAAAACGATGGTGTCGCGCTTCTGGCCCGGGAGTGCCGGAATTCGGCCCATGGCCAAGGGGCGGAAGCCGCGCGGATCACGAGCCGCGATGATGCGGTCGGGACTCATTACCACCAGCGAAAAAGCACCTTCAACACGCCGCAAAGCGTCGGCAATTGCTTCTGGCAGAGTGTGCTCGCGCGAAAGCGCGATCAAGTGGACGATCACTTCAGTGTCGCTGTTGGTTTGAAATATCGAACCCTGGCGCTCCAGCCGGCCACGAACCTCAGTTGCGTTCACCAGATTGCCGTTGTGTGCTACTGCGATCGAACCTTTATTTGATTGCACCAGAATCGGCTGGGCATTCAGCAGCGCAGAATCACCTGCTGTCGAGTAGCGCGTGTGGCCGATCGCTAGGGTGCCGCGGATTTGCGAGAGCACTTCTTCAGTAAAGATATCGGCGACCAGTCCCATGGCTTTATGCACTCGAGAAGTGAGACCGTCGGAAGTGACGATACCCGCCGATTCCTGGCCGCGATGCTGCAACGCATGAAGACCCAGATAGGCGAGCTTCTCCGCTTCAGGATGGGCGAAGATCGCGACCACTCCGCACTCGTCGTGAAATTTATCTGCGATTAGCATTTGCAATGAGCCCTTAGCTCCTATTTCCTCACTATCCGACCTAGTCCGCCGCGAGCAGCTCTGGATCCGTCTGCAGAGCCGACTCTAGCGCGGTTTCGTATACCTGGCTCAATTCAGAAACGGAAGCTGAAATCAGAACTCTGTCATCCACACTTATTTCCAGCCGGTCCGGAATCGTTTCCCCGATCACGTCCGCGCCAATTCCGTGTTCTCCCGCGATCTGTTGGATTCGCGTAACTTTCTCCGGGTCGCAAGAGAGCAGGATGCGGCTCGCGTCTTCTCCAAAAAGAACGAACTCTGCGGGCAGTCCGTTCGAAGTGAGATTCACTCGCGCACCCACTCCTTTCGCGAATGTCTTTTCCGACAAGGCGACTGCCAAGCCGCCATCCGAGCAATCATGAACGGAGTCAACCAAGCCTTGCTGGATCAATTCGGTCATGGTTTTTTGCAGCGCGGCTTCTTGTTCCAAATCGATTTCCGGAGGATATCCCCACAGCGCGCCGAGAATTTCCTTCGCGTACTCGGATGACCCAAACTCGCTCTCGACATCGGTGATATCGGCAGGTTCGCCACCGCGCAATAGCACGATCGTGCGGCCAGCGGCTTCGAAATTCATCTTCGCGGCTTTGTGCACGTCGTCCAGAATTCCAACCACCCCAAGCACGGGTGTGGGATAGATACCTTCACCCAAAGTCTCGTTGTAAAAGCTGACGTTGCCGCCGGTGATCGGAATCTCAAGCTCTTCGCAGGCTTTGGTGATGCCATCGATCGTCTGCGAGAACTGCCACATGATGTGTGGCTTTTCCGGATTGCCGAAGTTCAGACAATTGGTTGCGCCGACCGGAGTCGCGCCCGAGCAAGCGACTTTGCGAGCAGCCTCCGCAACGGCTTGCATCGCGCCCAGCCGCGGATCGAGATAACACCAGCGGCTGTTGCCATCGAGCGCCATGGACAATCCGCGTTGCGAGCCTTTGATGCGAATCACGCCAGCGTCTCCAGCACCCGGCGCCTCGACCGTGTTGGTCTGCACCATGTGATCGTATTGTTGCCACACCCAGCGCTTGCCGCAGATATTCGGGCTGGCAAGAAGTTGCTTCAGGCTTTGCGTAAAATCGCCGCTCCCGTTGAGCTTGATGTGCTCCGGCATCTCGCGCGGCACCGGCGGTTCCCAGCGCGCCAGCGGACGCTTGTACACGGGAGCATCGTCAGTCAGTGCTTGATTCGGGATCTCGGCGACCACTTCGCCGTGTTGAAGCACGCGCAGTTTGTTATCGCGCGTGACCGTGCCGACTTCTACGGCATCGAGTCCCCATTTTTCAAATACGCGGAAGACTTCCTGCTCGCGGCCCTTCTGCGCCACCAGCAACATCCGCTCCTGCGACTCGCTCAGCATGATTTCGTAAGGAGTCATGCCAGTTTCGCGCTGGGGAACGCGATCGAGTTCAATCTCAATGCCGACACCACCACGTCCGCCCATTTCGCAGGTGGAGCAGGTGAGTCCGGCCGCGCCCATATCCTGAATGCCGACGATTGCACCGGTCTGCATTGCCTCAAGACAAGCTTCAAGCAGCAGCTTCTCGAGGAACGGGTCGCCAACCTGCACATTGGGGCGCTTGGCTTCCGAGGCTTCGCAGAATTCCTCGCTCGCCATGGTTGCGCCGTGGATGCCATCGCGTCCGGTTTTGGCGCCGACGTAGATTACCGGATTGCCTTCGCCCGCGGCGCGCGCGTAGAAGATTTCATCTTTGCGGACCAGGCCCATGGCAAAGGCATTGACCAGCGGGTTGCCGGAGTAGCACGGCTCGAACTTGGTTTCACCGCCGAGGTTGGGCACGCCGAAGCAGTTACCGTAGGAAGCGACGCCGCTGACCACTCCTTCCAGGATCGAGTGATTTTTGTGAATGTCTTTGTAGCCGGCCTCGGAAGTGGCCGAGCTTCGCTCGGCCGAACGGCCGGGGGCGGCCCTTCCCACATGATTCGTTACCAGATTGCGGGCTCCCGCATGATTCGTGATGGGTCCGAAGCGCAGTGAATCCATTACTGCGACTGGCCGCGCACCCATGGTGAAAATATCGCGCAGGATTCCTCCCACGCCGGTGGTTGCGCCTTGGAATGGCTCGATGAATGACGGGTGATTGTGCGACTCGATTTTGAAAGCGCAGGCCCAACCGTCACCGATATCGATGATGCCGGCATTTTCTCCCGGTCCTTGCAGGACGCGCTTGCTGCGCGTGGGCAGGCGCTTCAAGTGAATGCGAGAGGATTTGTAGGAGCAGTGTTCGCTCCACATCACGCTGAAAATGCCGAGTTCGGTGAGCGTTGGTTCGCGGTCGCCGAGAAGTTGTTTGATCTTTTCGTATTCGTCGGTAGCAAGGCCGTGCTGCCGGAGGGTCTCCGGAGAAAAATCATGGGTGATAGAAGTGGCCATGGGGAAACTCTATTGTCGCATTTAGCGGGGCGGCTGGGTAGGCTCAATTCGAGGCAAAAATGAGCATAGGTGTAATTGAATTATGGCAGCCGGACCTGTAAGCCGAATTTTGTCCGCCGGATTGCTCCGGTGGGACGGCCATTCCTCTGGGCCGCGCATTACTGCGAGGCTCTAGCGACCTACCCGAAGGTTTAACGCACCGAGCCGGCACGTGTTCGAAACCTGATTTGTGAAAATCAAGCTTTGAACTTCCTTCCTATTTGGTCTTGCTCCGTGTGTGGTTTGCCCTGCCCGCTGCATTACTGCCGCGGCGGTGCGCTCTTACCGCACCTTTTCACCCTTACCCGCATCCGTGAAGATGCGGGCGGTATGTTCTCTGTGGCACTTTCCGTCGGACGGGCTTGAACCCGGCCTCCCGGACGTTATCCGGCACACTGCTCTGCGGAGTTCGGACTTTCCTCTCCCCGCGTCCCCGCTGTTTTCAGTGAAGACGCTGGAAGCGGCCGTCCGGTCCAGCTGCCAACAGAATCATTATATGCGATGACTAGCCAAGCTAAGACTGGCCAGTTGATGACTAGCCACGCGGCTCCGGAACCCGGTTTGGGGTTTGCAGCTTCCAGACGTGGTGTCAGTCGCTTTATCGAGCTGAATTGGCTGATAAACTGATCTCGCAGAGTGAGCATCCGCGTCAAGCGGAGGCCGGACGCCGAACTCATGAACATCGCCGAAGCCATCCGAATCGCTTTGCAATCGCTGTGGGTGAACAAGCTGCGCTCGGTGCTGACGCTGCTGGGCGTGGTGATTGGCGTTGCCGCCGTCATTGCGGTGGTTACCTTCGTCTCCGGCATCAACGATTACGTAGCGCAGAAGGTTTTCAACCTGGGCGCGGACGTTTTTCTCATCTTTAAGGTATCGCCTGCAGTCACGAACGTAGACCACTTTCTGGAAGGCGAGAAGCGCAAAGACCTGACCATGGAGGACTACCAGGCGGTGGTGGATGGCTGCCGCCATTGTGAATTAGTGGGAGCTTCCACGCGCAATGAAAGCGGCCATGTGAAATATGCCGAACAGTCGATCAGCGATACGCTGGTTCGTGGGATCACTCCGGGGATGGCGACCATTCTTGATACCGACTTGAGCGCGGGCCGGATGTTGAATGATACGGACGTAAACAATCGATCTCCGGTAGTGGTGATCGGAAACGACATCGTGGAACACTTGATGCCGGGGGTCGATCCGCTGGGCCAGGAGATCCGGATCGACAACTGGACTTACCAGGTGATTGGCGTAGCAAAAAAGAAAGGAACAACGCTGGGGCAGAGTGCCGATAATTTTGTGATGATCCCCATCACTTCGTGCTTGAAACAGTATGGCGCCCACAACAACAGTTTGCGGATCGCCGCGAAGGCTTCGAGCGCGGGTGTGCCGTTGGATGAGGCAGTGGACGAAGCGCGCGCCGCGGTACGCGCCAAGCGCCATGATCTGCCGGGCGCCGAGGACAGTTTTGACATTGAAACCAACGCCAGCCTGCTCGGCATCTGGACCGGCTTCAGCCAGACGTTTTTCATCGCCACCATCGGCATTGCCTGCATCTCGCTGGTGGTTGGCGGGATTGTCATCATGAACATCATGCTGGTCGCGGTTACCGAGCGCACCCGCGAAATAGGAATTCGGAAAGCGCTTGGAGCGCGCCAGGAAGATGTGCTGCTGCAGTTTCTGATCGAAGCCGTCACCCTTGCGCTCGCAGGCGGAGCCTTGGGCGTTATATCTGGAGTCGCCGTCGCGGAGACCGTCACTTTGCTGATCGGGATGCCCTCGGCGATCAAGCTCTGGGCCGTCGCCGCGGGATTGATCGTATCTGCGTGCGTCGGAGTTTTTTTCGGAGTTTACCCGGCACGCAAGGCCGCAAAACTGGATCCGATTGTGGCACTGAGGTTCGAAACGTAAGAAAAATTTGTAATCAATTCTTCATGATTCGCAAAGACGAGTTCGGCGAGATCGTCCACATGGCGACGGATACGATTCGCAGCAATAAGTTGCGCTCGGGGTTGACCGTGTTGGGCATAGTGATCGGAGTGGCCATGGTAATTGGCGTTTCTTCCATCGGCCGCGGTTTGGACGACAATGTCCGCGACGTGGTCGCCAGCATCGGCTCGAATGTCATTTTTGCGTTTCACATCGAGCCATTCACTTTCGGGCGCCAGACAGAAGAGATGCGCACCCGCAAGGAACTTACTTATGAAGATTCTCTTGCGATTCGTGATCTTCCCCACGTGAAAGCGGTCAATGCAGGCATACGATATCTTCGTCCAGAGCTCGGCGTCGGAACTTTTGCCGTGAAATACGGTGACCGGAAGGCTAAGAACACAATTCTCGAGGGCGACGAGGCTTCCGCGAAAGAAGTATTCGATTTGCGCATTGCCTCGGGACGCTGGTTCAGCGAAGTGGATGAAGAACATCGGTCTCCGGTTGTGCTGCTCGGTTCAAACACCGCTGAGGAACTATTTGGAAATGAGAATCCGTTGGGGAAAGAGGTCAACATCGAAGGCCAACTGTTTACCGTGATCGGAGTCGCCGCGCAAGTGAAGTCGGTTTTCGGTGGCGGCAAGAATCCGGAAGATAATAAGGCGGTTTTTCCTCTGAGTACTCTTCGCAAATTGCACCCGGAATTGAAGCAGCACTGGATTAGCGTGAAGGCGACATCGCATGACGACATGCCCAAAGCGATTGACGAAATTCGCGAACTGCTTCGCCGTCGCCGCAAAGTGCCGCCTGACAAACCGGATAATTTCGCCGTTTTCACCTCTGACTCCATTTCCGACGTCTGGAATCAGCTTACGGGCATGCTCTTTATCGGGATGTTTGCGATTTCAAGCGTGGGCTTGATCATCGGCGGTGTTGGCGTGATGAACATCATGCTGGTGAGCGTTACGGAAAGAACGCGCGAAATCGGCGTACGCAAAGCCATCGGTGCCCGCAAACGCGATATTCTTCTCCAGTTTACGTTGGAGGCAATTATTCTTACTGCGGTCGGCGGCGTGATCGGAATTTTATTGGGTGCGTTGATCGTGGGGGTTATTCCTGAATTCTGGCCGTCGCTGCCTGCTCGTATGTCGGCATTCTGGACGATTTTTGGTTTTACATCGGCGGCGGGTGTCGGCCTCGTCTTCGGCATCTATCCCGCATGGAAGGCGGCGAATCTCGATCCCATAGAGGCGCTCCGTTACGAATAATCTGGATTGCGCCTGCGCATGATGCACTTCATTTTCAGCCTAGGTTGGATCGTCGCTGTCTGCGGCATCGTTTCCAGTTCACTCTACTACTTGCTTTGTCTGTGGAGTGCTTCTAAGTTTTTATCCGAGAAGAAGGGGACCTCCCAGTCCTCACAGGCCTGCCCACCCATCTCAATTCTCAAACCGTTGAAAGGGACGGATCCTGAAATTTATGAGTGTTTTCGCAGCCATTGCCTGCAGCAGTACCCGGATTACGAAATTATTTTCGGGTTAAGCGATGCTAACGATCCTGTGATTGAGAGCGTGAAATCATTGCAACTGGAATTTCCGGATCGCAGGATTCAGTTGGTAGTGAGCCCGAACATTCTGGGAGCGAATGTAAAGGTAAGCAACCTCGCGCAGATGCTGCCGGAGGCCCGTTATGAGCACCTGATCGTGAACGACAGCGACATTCGGGTTGAGTCGGATTATCTGCGCCGGGTGATTGCGCCGCTATCCGATTCGCGAACAGGAATGGTTACTTGCCTCTACCGTGGAGTGGCTGCTGGAACGCTCGGATCCCGATTGGAGGCGCTAGGCATCAGTACTGAGTTTTGTGCTGGAGTGTTGGCTGCGCGCGAACTCGAAAGTGGAATTCGGTTTGGGCTGGGCTCCACGCTTGCGTTTCGGCACGCTGAGTTGAAACAGATCGGAGGGTTCGCCTCGATCGTAAACCATCTCGCCGATGATTATGAACTCGGCAAGCGTATCGCCGACCTGGGGCTCGCTGTAAAACTATCGGACGTTGTGGTGGAGACTTATCTTCCTCCCTATGGACTGAAAGATTTCTTCGCGCATCAGCTTCGCTGGGCGCGCGGTGTACGCGATGCTCGGGCCGGCGGCTATTTCGGTTTGGTCTTCACCTTCGGAATTCTATGGGGATTGGTGGCGGTGGCGGCAGGTGGAATAACGCGGTGGTCCTGTAGCCTTCTGGTTTGTGCGCTCTCTCTTCGTTTCGCGGTCGCAGTGTTCGTGGGTGAGAGAGTTCTACGGGACCGCCAAGTTCTGAAGTATTGCTGGCTGATTCCGCTGCGTGACTTGATCGCCGTTGGTGTCTGGATCGTAAGCCTGGGAGGTCACACCGTAACTTGGCGCGGAGATCGATTCGGCTTGAAAAACGGGAAGCTCACTCGAACAGAGTCGCGACATGATTAGGTTGCTGAATCGCAGAAGGAGGCAAGGGAACTGGAACAGGGTTGCGATCCAGAACTGCCCTGACTTTATTGGCGAGTTGTCTTAGTGTAAACGGCTTTTGAAGGAAGTTGTTTTCCACGTCTACGACTTTATGATCCAAAATAGTTTGCCCGGCGTAGCCGGAAACAAATAGAACTCTCGTCTCGGGACGAAGTACGGTCAACTCTTTCGCAAGCTGGCCTCCGCTGATGCGAGGCATGACAACGTCAGTAACTGCGAGTGCAATCGGATCCCGGTGATGTTTCGCGATAGACGTTGCTTCCTGGCCATCGCGCGCTTCCAGTACGGTGTAGCCGCGCAGGCCGAGAAACTCAGCCGTTGCCCGGCGTAAAGCATCTTCGTCTTCAACCAGGAGAATGGTTTCACTACCTTCTGGGAGCTTCTCTTCCCTCGCGTTCGACGCTTCAGTTGTGGTTACAGAATCCAGGACACACGGCAGATAGATCTTGAAGACCGTGCCCATTCCGGCCTCGCTATAGGCCCAGACAAATCCGTGATTTTGTTTCACGATGCCATAAACCGTTGCCAACCCCAAACCTGTGCCTTGGCCTGAGGGCTTCGTGGTATAGAAGGGTTCGAAAATGTGCGGCAAATGATCTTGAGAGATGCCTGCGCCGGTGTCGCTCACGGTGAGGACGGCATAAACCCCGACCGGAATAACCGCATTTTTGTGCAGAACGTATTCCTCGTCTAGGCGCACATTCGAGGTTGCAATGGTGCAGCGTCCACCCTCAGGCATGGCATCGCGGGCATTAGCTGCGAGGTTCATCAGAATCTGCTCGATCTGCATCGGGTCGAGACGAACGCGCCCCAGTCGCTCTCCGGGAACGAAAGTCAGTTCGATGTCTTCTCCGATCAGTCGATGTAAGGTCTTGATAATCGTACTGACAACGGGATTGAGTTCGGCAACGCGCAGAGCTTGTGGTTGATTGCGGCTGTACGCCAGCAATTGGCGAGTCAACTCGGCGGCACGGCGGGCGGCGAGGAGAATCTCCTGAAGCCGGCCCTGGGTGGGACTTCCCGGAGTCACAGAATCCATTGCCAGTTCGGAATAACTGGTGATGATCGTTAAAAGGTTGTTGAAATCGTGTGCCACGCCTCCAGCAAGCCGTCCGACCGCATCCATCTTCTGCGCCTGCAGCAGTTGTGCTTCAAGATTCAATCGTTTCGTGAGATCGCGACAGTTGGAGACAAAGTGAGTGATGGCGCCGGCAGCATCGCGAATAGCGCTGATGCTTTCATCGACGTAGTACAGTTCGCCGTTCTTCTTTCGGTTCACCAGGATGTTGTGGTAGATGTTGCCGACACTAATCGTCTCCCACAACTCGCGGTAGATTGCGGGTGCTTGCTGGCCGGACGTAAGGATTCCGGGAGTCTGGCCGATTGCTTCTGCCGCAGAATATCCTGTAAGGGTTTCGAAGGCAGGATTTACATATTCGATTATGCCGTCACTGTTCGTGATCATGATTGTGTCAGCGGATTGCTCGACCGCGCAGGAAAGCTTGCGTAACGAAGCTTCCGCCAAATTCCGCTGCTGTTGTGCGGAGTGAAGGTTCAGCGTGCATCGAATCGTACGCAGAAGATTGGCTCCGGTGAGTTGTGTCTTTTCCAGGCAATCTGAAGCGCCGGCATGAATGAGTTCGGCAACCGCCTTTTCGTCTGCCTGGTCCGTCAGCACGATGAAAGGGACGGTTCGCCCCGTCTGCAAAAACTCCGCCAGCAGTTTCGTCGCGGCAGCATCGCCGGTACCGTGTTCAAATAAGACCAGGCCGTATTGTCCTCGCTGCAACATCGTTTTTGCTTCTTCGATCGAGCCGGCGTGATCGAGTTCCGCAGGCATAGCGCCACGGTTCCGCTCCAGAACTTCGCGAATGAGAAAGAAATCTTCCTCCTGATTCCCTACCAGCAATACAGGCAAGAGTGAGTTGGAGAGCGCGAGTTGGGCTCCGCTGGACATAGAGGAGAATTGTTTACACCTTTAACATCGGAAACTCTTCGTTTCGCCGTGGCTCTCGCAGGGCCTCGAGGACGATTGCGGCGAACCGAAGGTCTCGAATTGGGCGCCTTTCCAGTTTGGAATAGGTTTTTTCTAATCTGCCTAGAATGGCGGCTATCTGTTGATTCCCATTGTTACTCGGCGGTTAACCAATGGCGGGGGTGTGCGTCTAATGAATCAGGTCGGCTTTGCAAGCGGATCGCTTGCCTGGTGGGGGGATTGGGGAACAACAGAGCGCCGTTCTCCGTATTGTCTGAAGAGATCGCCCGCGTCCAGGGTGGCGAGGAGCCGTAAAGTCTTTGGAGGAGTTATGGAAAGTCAGCCAAACGCGATCAGAACCTCGATTCATAATGGAAATGGACATGTGCTGGAGGTTGTGCGGGAGGCTCATGAAGAGCTGCGTCACCTGTTGCAGCAGCGGGCCGAAGTGATGCGCCGCATTGGAACTATTAAACAGACCATTGCCGGCCTCGCTAATCTATATGGTGACGAAGTGTTGAGCGAGGAACTGCTGGAACTGATCGATCGTAAGAGCAGTGGGCGTCAATCCGGTTTTACCAAAGCGTGCCGTATGATTTTGATGGATGCGAATCGTTCTCTGAGTGCTCGAGGGGTCTGTGACCGGATTCAGGAGAAAATGCCTGTCATGCTGTCGCGGCACAAAGATCCCATGGCCTCGGTTACTACCGTGCTGAATCGATTGGTGGCCTATGGCGAGGCCAAGGCTGTGGTTCTCGAAAATGGCCGACGCGCCTGGCAATGGGTCGCTGACTCTGAACCTGCGTCAGCTCGCATATCCGTCGTGCCGGTCGCGCAATGATCGGGTTCAGCCGGGTGGCAGCAGCATCCCTTTCTCCAGATGCCGGGTAACGTGTGCGTACGAGGCTGCATGCGGGTCGTGCGTAACCATCACGATCGTTTTGTGGAAGTCCTCGTTCAGGCGCTTCAGGATTTCCAAAACTTCGGTCGCGGAGTGACTGTCCAAGTCGCCGGTGGGCTCATCAGCCAGTAATAGAGTTGGATCGCTGACAATTGCGCGTGCGATCGCGACTCGCTGCTCCTGTCCGCCGGAAAGCTGCTTCGGCAAGTGATTGACGCGTTCTTCCAATCCTACGAGTTTCAACGCGGTCATGACATGCTCACGTCGTTGCCTGGGGTTGAGCTTGGTAAGAAGCAGCGGCAGTTCGACGTTTTCAAATGCGGTCAGGACGGGGATCAGGTTGAAGGTCTGAAATACGTACCCGATGTGTTCATTGCGCCAGTGCGCGGCCTGCGAATCGTTGAAGCGAAAAATATTCTGATTCTGCACCAGCAATTCGCCAGAGGTCGGCCGGTCGATGGCCGCAATCATATTCAGTAGCGTAGTCTTGCCCGAGCCCGAGGGTCCCATCAGTGCCAGGAATTCGCCGGTAGCAATGTCGATGGAGACATCGTCCAGAGCCTTCACCTCGAAAGCTTCGCGTTTGAAAACTTTGCTGACGTTACGCGCCTGAACTACTTTCGTTCCGGTTGCGACTTGGGTTTCAGCAACTGTGCTCATCAAATTACCCCTTCACCTTGATTGTGTCGCCGTCTTTTAAATCCTGCGGCCCTTTGGTGATCACGCTCTCGCCGCCTACCAATCCATTTACAAGAAATCCGTCGGTCCGCTGGCTTAACACCTGAACCTCACGCATGTGCGCTTTGCCGTCGAAAGCCAGAAATACTACTTTCTTGCCATTGCGATCGCGCAAAGCGCTAGCGGGTACAAACGCTCCGGCGTGTTGGGCACTCGCAGTTTTGGGTTCATCAGCCAGGAATTTCACCGTGGCGTTCATCTCCGGACGCAGGAATACATCCGGATATTTTGCTGGATTCAGCACCTGCACCTTCACTTGCACGGTCGCTTTTTGCCGATTCGCCTCAGGAGAAATCTGCGCAATTTCACCGTCGTAGGTTTTGTCGGGATATGTATCTGTAGTGACGACGGCTTTTTGTCTGGGACTGAGCCGGGCAAAGTCTGCCTGGGCGATATCGAGTTCAACTTGTAGATCATTCAAATCGGCCAGCGAGACAACAGATCCTTGCGGTCCACCGGCCGCGGCGCTGGCGAATTGCGCGGTGATCAATTCCCCTTTTTCTGCGGTGCGATCCAGAATCGTGCCGGTCACGGGTGCACGAATTACCGTAGCGTCGAGTTGCGACTTGGCGTAATCGGCCAGGCCCTGTGCCTGAGCCACAGATCCGCGGGCACGGGCGATTTCTTCCGGCCGTGGACCGATCTTCATCAGTTGAAAAGCTTTATCCAAGGAATTAACTTTTTGCTGATCGGAATCGAATTTTGCCGTCGCATCGTCCAGCGCCTGGTGCGAAACCACACCCGCTGACGAAAGTTCTTTGGTCCGGTCCAGGGTCAGTTTGTCATTCACCAGCGTGGCGCGAGCTTCGTCGAGATTGTGTTGCGCCTCCTGAATCTCTTCCGGGCGCGATCCGTGTTCGAGTTCTTCGAGATACGCACGCGCATTTTCCAGTGCGCCTTTCGCCTGCTCGTAGGAGGCGCGAAATTCCTCGTCCTCCAATCGAACCAGCACTTGTCCTTCCTTGACCTTGTCGCCCTTTTCCACGCCGATCCAGGCCAGGCGCCCGGTGACCTTGGAGTTCACGTTGATGGTGTGGTGGGCCACGATATAGCCGGTAGCCGAAAGCACGGTGCCGCCAACCTCGCTGTTCTCCGCCGAGGCGCGCACCACTTCCACCTCAGGTACGTCGCGAGCGAGTAAACGGTAGGCCAGGACGGAGAGGCTAAGCACAGCGACCACAACGATTCCAATCACAATATAGCGCCGCGCCCAGGCCGGAGGTTCTCCATTACTCGTTCCGCGCTCTGAGCGGTCGATGCGCAAGCTCTGCAGGTCTTCGTGTTTTGCGTCAATCGGCATAGTTAAGATTACGAAATATTTGCGTTGCTGGTTTCCTGAAATTTAACCTCGCAGCGCAGTCAAAATATTCTGGCGCGCCGCGTGCCATGCCGGGAATAGTCCGCCAAACAATCCCATTGCCAGTGCGAAGATGATGGCATACATCGCGACCTGCCAGGTAATCTGCAGACTGAATACAACTTCGCTGAAGGTCACTGCATTTGACGTCCCCGTTTGCATTCCATTGAAAGGCAGCATCAGCAGAATCCCCGCTAATGCGCCCAACATGGCCAGCAATAAAGATTCGAAGACAAACGAAGTCAAAATTGCCGGGCGGGAAAATCCCAGCACGCGCAAAGTCGCAATCTCACGTCCGCGATAAGCCACGGCCGCGTACATGGTATTCATCGCCGCGAAACTTGAACCAATGGCCATGATGATCGCCACCACGATGCCAATGTATTTGATGGGAGCGCCCGAACGGGTTTGCTTGGCGTAATAGTCTGTCTCGAGAACTCCTTCCAGTTTCAGGCGCTGATCGTCGCTCACGCGATTCTTCAATGCATCGGCAGCAATGGGATCGGTGGCACGCAAGTATGCAGACGAATATCCGCCCTGACGGTCGAAATCTGCCGCCATCTGATTCACATCGCACCAGATCTCGGATTCATAAGCCGAACCGCCGGCGTCAAACACGCCCACAACTTTCCATGCGCCTTTACCAAACTCCATGGTGTCGCCAATGTTCGCATGGGAAAACCGGGAGCGAATGGATTTACTCACCACAACTTCGCGCTGCCCAGTGTGAAACCAGCGCCCCTCAACCAATTTGGCGCTGGGGCGAAGTTCCAGGCCATCGGGCATCATGCCGCGCACCGTAACATTCACTTCGCCGGTGCCGTCTTTGCGCGGAAGCACGATCACTACGACCCACTCTCCCGAAACCATGGGCTCTCCGTGGCTATCTTTTGCGATGCCGGGTAGAACTTTCAAGGTGGGAAACAGCGCCGCATCAAAGCCGCCCGAGAGTTCTGCCTCTGAACCCTTTCGCAACACCAGTACGTTTTCAGGATTGCCGCTCGATACAAATGCTTTTTGCAAACCTGCAAGCAGCGCCATTAGGAAAATCGCGGTAGTCACGGTTAGGGCGATGCCCAACGCGGTCATCACGGTAAGTCCCTTGCGCAGCTTTAAATTGCGGACGTTGTAGCTGATCGGTATTGCCATAATTTCGCTCTCAGTTCAGCCAATGTGGCGTAACCCCTCCACGATATTGGTGCGCGATGCGTTGTATGCAGGCAGGCAGCCGCTTATGAATCCCACGGTCGCTGCCACCAGCAGGGACGCTAACATCGTTGGAACGGTGACCCTCATGCCGGCGGGAATTCCGATGGCTACCGGTGAGTGGGTCAACCAACTTATCAGCAGGGTTGCCCCGAGAACTCCCAACACTCCGCCGGCGAGGGACAAGGCGATGGCCTCGCCCACGAACATCGACAACACCCGCGGGCGCGTGAATCCTAGCGTTTTAAGCACTGCAACTTCACGCGTTCGTGCCCGAATCGACATCGCCATGGTATTGCCGGAGACGAGAAGGATCGCAAAAACCACTGCGCCGCAGATGCCGAGAATAAATGCTTTCACATTTCCCAAAGACGATACGAAGGAGAGCTGAAATGCCTGCTGGCTCTCGGTCTTGGTTCGTTGCGGCGCATTGCGAAACATTTCATCGATTGCCTTGGATACGGGCGCAACGTCGCTGGGCGACGCTACCTCGGTGAGATACCACCCCGCTTGTCCTTTGAACCAACTGACCGACTCTTCTAAATACTTGGTGTTGAAAATCAACGAGCGAACCGGCGGATCGATCGTATAGATTGCGCGGATTGTGACTTCAGGATGCACAGGAAAATAGGGGCTCTGCAAGGTCAGGCGGTCGCCGATTTTCCATCCGAATTTTCTGGCGAGCTCTATGTCTACCATGGCGCCGGTGCGGTCACGTTGCCATGCCAGCAACTGGTCGGGCGGGACGACCTTGTCGGCTGCGACCTTGGGATATTCATCCGGGTCCGTGACCACCTGGGCGAAGGAGTTGGTTGAGCGGTCGTCCTTGTAAACATTTCCGAAGTAAGTCATCGGCACTACAGCTACAACGCCGGGCACAGTTCGAATCTTGTCGCGGTAATACGCCGGCAGAAAGAATGCCAGCGAAACGCGATCCCGGGTAATGATGCGTTTTACGGAATCTGGCGGACCCTGGTCAATGTAAAACGTCCGCCAGATCGACATCATCAGCGTTAGCAGTAGCAAAGAGAAGGTGATGCTCAGCATCGTCAGCAGGCTGCGCCGCTTGTTGCGAAACGTATTGCGCACGACAAAACTGCCTAACGTCATAAGTCAACCGATGTGGCGCAGACCATCTACGATATTCACTTTCGACGCGTGATAAGAAGGGAGCGTGGCGCTGACAAGTCCAACGAATCCGGCGATTAAGAGAGACAAGAGGCACATGCCCGGCGTCACCTTCATCGGAAAAAACGAGATGAACTGTTTGGAGTGAGTAAGGCCGTAAATCATCAACCAACCCAGGAAAAAACCAAGCAAGCCTCCGGCAAGAGAGAGCGCGACAGCTTCGCTTACAAACAGCCCGAGTACGCTTTGCCGTGTGAAACCCAAAGTCTTGAGCACAGCCACTTCTCTGGTTCGTTCACGGATCGACATTGCCATGGTGTTCGCGGAAACCAGCAGCGTTGCGAACACAACCGCCGAACAAATCATCAGGATGAAGGCTTTCACGTTGCCCATCATGGCAACGAACTCCAGACCGAACGCTTTCTCGCTCTCGGTCTTTGTAGGCTGAGGCGAGTTGCGGAACATATCATCCACTGTGCTGGCGATCTTGCTTACGTCTGCGGGAGAAGCTGCCAGAATACTGAAGGTCCCTGCCTGTCCCTTGAAGAAAGAAACCGCCTCTTCCACGTATTTCGAATTGAAATAGACCGACTTGTTGTCCGGGTAGGAGCTGAAAATGCCTCGAACGTACAACTCCAGGTCGACGGGATAAATGTTGCCCTTCAAAACGATTCGATCACCCAGCTTCCAACCGTATTTCTTGGCCAGGGTGTCATCGACGATTACGCCCTGACGATCGCGTTGCCAGGCGATTCGTTGCTCGTCCGGCATTTGAATATCTCGGAAGACTTTAAAAAATTCTTCCGGATCGGTGCCGAACTGCGCGAAAAAGTTCTCTGGCTTATCGTCTTTATAGATTCCGCCGAACCATGAGACCGGCACCACCGCCACGACTCCGGGGATGGCACGAATTTTCTCGCGGTAAAATCCAGGCAAACTGAAAGTTAGAGAAACACGATGCCGTACCACCAAGCGCTCCGCCGATTCCGCGCTGCCTTCATCAAGGTAGAATGCCCGCCAGATGGTCATCATGAGGGTCAGCAGCAGCAAAGAAAAAGCGATGCTGAGCACGGTCAGGATGCTGCGCCGCTTGTTACGAAATGCGTTCTTGGTGATAAATCGGGTCAGAGTCATTTTCGAAACCTGTTTCGAGAACCTGGTGGAACGAAGCCTGTTGAATCCCGAGGAAGCCGCGGCGTGCTGGACTGCGGAAGCGCCTAGTCCAAGCAGGCCTAAAGAATAAACGAGTGATCACTCTCCGACAACTCCCTCCAACTGGAAATCTGACCTGGTTTAGCCCATTGGGCGCATTCCTAGAATCGATGCGCCCGTCGCCGTCCGCCAGTGGAGATCGTCATACCGCTCAGCTGACAAATGTCACCCGGATTCTTTAATGATTAAACGTTTCTTTGAGCAAAAGGTCACGCAGAGGACGGGGACATATTGTTGCCGGGGCGGGAAGACCGGCTGAGCGACCGGTGCCAGGATTTCCCCCGTTTTCGCCTTATTATCAGTACTTTGGTAACTCGAATGGATATGCCGCCGAGGTTATTCTAACCATACCCTGCCCCGGGGTTTTTAGCGCGGCTTCTCAGTCGAACCCGCGTGGCGTGTTTCTTGTGATGAGGCGTGGAGCAAATGTCAAAAATTGGCCACTTCGAAATCCTGAGCGAATTGTCAAAGTCTGCCACTGGCGCGGTCTATAAGGCCAACGATGCCGAAAGCGGTCAAACCGTAGCGCTGAAGGCGATTCAGTTATCGGCATTCGGCGAGAGCGCCGCCGAGCTGGAGAAATGTCTGGTGGAAGAGGCCGAGACCACCAAGGTCTTGAGCAATCCGAATCTCACTACCGTAAGTGGCGCTGGAGTGATTGAAGGGCAGTTCTGTGCCGCCATGGAGTACGTCCAGGGCAATAGCGTCGCGACGATGTTGGCGCGGAAAGAAGGATTTTCCATCTGGGACCTGCTGGATATCGGACGGCAAGTCTGCGGAGGGCTCGATCACGCTCACTCGCAGAAGGTTTTCCACTATAGCCTGGAACCGGCAAAGATCATGTGCGGGTGGGATGGGACGGTTAGGGTTTTGGGATTTGGCGTTTCCAGCGTGGGCAAATTTAGCGCGCAAATGCCTGACGTTCCCTCAATTTTGCATTACATGTCGCCCGAACAGATACGCGGCGAGAGCATCGATGCGCGCTCGAACCTATTTAGTCTCGGCGCTCTGTTTTATGAGATGGTCACGGACCATAAAGCTTTCGAAGGTGACAATTCCGAATCATTGCGTCAAAGCGTACTTGAGAGCTCACCCATTCCCCCCGTGCAGATGAATCCCAAACTGCATCCGGTCCTGAGCGATCTCATTATGAAAGCGCTCGCCAAAGATCCCGCTGAGCGCTATCAGAATGGACGCGCGCTGCTCGATGATTTGGAAAAGTGCAAAGAATCAAAAGCCCAGGCCGCGAAAACTACAGCTGCTCCGGCCAAAGCGCCGGCCGCTGCAGCTGCTCCAGTGAAAGCTGCGGCTCAAACAAAGTTCGCTTCCGCGTCACCCGCGCCCGCACCGAAGAAGCCTGCCGCGTCTCCGACGCAAGCAGTTGCGAAACCGGCGCCACAGCCTGCCGTGTCGAAGCAA
Source organism: uncultured Acidobacteriaceae bacterium (assembly GCA_963817305.1). Taxonomy (GTDB): domain Bacteria; phylum Acidobacteriota; class Terriglobia; order Terriglobales; family Acidobacteriaceae; genus Sulfotelmatobacter. Next base: position 1,885,145 of record CAWFOD010000004.1, read on the forward strand.
CAGGCGGTTCCCAAGGCCGCGGCTGCCGCAGCCGGATGGGGAGGAGGCCAATCCGCATCCTCGGCGCCGAACTTAGAAGCCTCCAATGCATATGGTGCTCCTCAGGCTAAGGACAGCGGCATTGCCGTGCCGCCATCCGCTTCCATGTCTTCCGCCGTTCTGGATGAGCCTGAGGTAGAAGCACCCAGTGCAGAGACCCCCAGAATTTCCGTTGATCCGATGATGGCGGAAGGTGGGGCATCGCGCGGCGGGGGCGTCAGCTTTTCGGAGATGACCGAACTGCCGCCGTTGAAGGAAATCTACATCGCGCCACCTCCGCCTCCTGCGGCATTTCAGCCGCCGCCTTCGTCGGCACCGAATTTCAGATCGGGTGCCGAAGAAGAGAAGCCTAAGATTCAACCGCGGGAGGTCGCCGAAAAGGCAATCAAGGAAATAAAAAACGTCCCCCCGAGCCTGATGGTTTACTCCATCGCCGGTGCAGCGGTTCTGATTCTTATCATTGCGATTGCTCTGGTTCTTCACATCAATCATTTGAACAGTGACGATGACTCGGGTCGTGCCGTGCCGCCGCAGCCGACGGCTCAATCAGATGCGAGTCAACCTGCTGCTCCGGCGCAAACCCAGCAGACCGCCGCACCTCAACCTGTCGCGCCAGAACAAACACAGCAGTCCGGCGCGGTTGAAACTCAGCCGGAGGTGACGCGCTCGGTTGCCGTCTCCGGGGCCGCGAGAGGTCGGAAGAACGCGAAAAAGAAAAACGTCGCTCCAGTCGCGGCGGTCCTTATTCCCGGACAGATTGCCATTGACTCGACGCCCCAAGGCGCGCAGGTGCAACTTGACGGAAAAACCGATCCCACCTGGGTTACGCCTTTTACGCTATCCGGGCTGAATGCGGGCCAGCACACTGTGACCGTCAGTAAAGCTGGCTACTCTTCGGATACCCGCACGGTTGCGGTGGCATCTGGCAACAAATCTTTCCTCGTGACTCATCTCAGCCAGCTTATGGCGACGCTTTCCGTCACCAGCACACCACCCGGTGCGAATGTCTACATCGATGGCCGAGATACCGGCAAGCTGACTCCCGCTCAAGTTTCCGTGGATAAGGGTCAGCACGTGGTGCTGGTGCGCAAGGCCGGTTATATCGATGAGACTACGAGCGCACAGTTTGTTCTTGCCCAGACGGTAAGCTTTTCGCCAACGCTGCGCTCGCTGGGCAACGTTGACGATATTAAAACCGTTGGCAAAATGGGCAGGCTGTTTGGTGGTAAACAGGCGCAGGGTATGGGCACGGTCAGCATCAAAACCCAGCCCAAGGGAGCCCAGATCGCCGTTAACAAACACATGCTCGATAAAAGCTCACCAGTCGACGTGATGCTCGATCCGGGTAATTACGTGGTCGACATCACCCTCACCGGCTACGCTCCGGTCCACAAAGTCATCACTGTGGACAAAGGCGGAAAAGCGGTTATTGACGAAGTGTTGCAGCACGAGTAGCGAAGCGAGATTTGCTGGAATCCTGCACTGAGAAAATCGAAGACCTTCCCATCTCGACCGACGTCAGCGGCTTGTCTCTTATCCTGTCGGTCCTTTTAACATTTTTTTAACTTCACCGTAACATTCGTGCTCTAGCATCGCCAGGACTGCAGCATCCCTCACCTTCCACTGGGAAAGGATAAAAAGCTTATGCGCGAATTTCTGTCAGTATGCCTGGTTGCGGCCATGATTACCGGGCCGGTATGGACACCGGTAGCAAGTGCCGCGGCCGTTAAAACAGCCACTCCGATCAAACACATCGTGATCATTTTCGGAGAGAACCGATCCTTCGACCACTATTTCGGCACGTATCCATATGCCCTGAACCCAAAAGGCGAACCACAATTTCACGCGCTCTCGAACACACCCACCGTGAACGGCCTGAGCAATGCGCTCCTGAACAACAATCCCAATCTCAACCCGCTCAATGGCAGCGGAGCGGCTAATCCTTTCCGCTTCGACCGATCGCAGGCAAATACACAAGATATGGACCACGATTACACGCCTGAACAGCTGGCCTTCGATGGCGGAGCGATGGATTTGTTCCCCGCGAATACGGGCAGCGCCGGTCCTCCGCCCAGCGCTCCGCCTGACGTCGTGCTGACCAACGGTCAAGTGATGGGATACTTCGACGGCAACACGGTTACCGCGCTGTGGAACTATGCTCAGCACTACGCGATGAGTGACAACCACTACAGCACCAACTTCGGTCCTTCCACCGTGGGCGCCATCAATCTGATTTCAGGTCAGACCAATGGCGTCGCGAAACACATCGGTGGTACCGGTGAGCTGGTGGCGGACGGAAACGGCGGTTTCACGATGATCGGTGATCCTGATCCGTTCGGCGATGTGTGCTCTGGCAGCGAACAGGTGCAGATGGCGGGAAAGAATGTCGGTGATCTGCTCAATGCGGCCAATATCACTTGGGGATGGTTCGGAGGAGGCTTCAATCTGAACATCGTAAATCCCGATGGAAGTACCGGATGCAACCGGCAGTCGACTTCTCCAATCGTCGGGACGCAAGGCGATTACGTTCCTCATCACACCCCGTTCCAGTATTACAGTTCAACCGCAAATCCCACGCATGCGCGTCCGAAGTCGGTAAAGACGATTGGTTACTCGGGCGACCCGGCGAACCACGATTACGATGTCGACGATTTCTTTGCGGCGGTGCAAGCGGGCAATTTCCCGGCGGTGAGCTTCCTCAAAGCAATCTCGATTCAAGATGCTCACCCGGGCAATTCCGATCCTTTGGACGAACAAGAATTCGTGGTGAAGGTAGCCAACTTCCTCCAAGGCCAGCCGGAATGGGCAAACACGGCGTTAGTCGTGCTCTACGATGATTCCGACGGCTGGTACGATCATCAACTCGGCCAGATCGTCAACGGATCGAAGAGCGCGGCGGATGCTCTCACCGGTCCGGGAAGCTGCGGCAGTGGCGCTACGGCGCTGCCCGGAGTTAATCCGGCTACAGCGCACGCTCAAGGCCGCTGCGGATACGGTCCACGGCAACCGCTGCTCGTGATCTCGCCTTGGGCGAAGCACAATTTCGTCGATCATTCGGTCACCGATCAAACCTCGGTGATTCGCTTCATCGAGGACAATTGGCTCAGCGGCCAGCGCATTGGACATGGATCGTTCGACGGAATCGCTGATTCCATCAGCTCCCTGTTCGATTTCCACCAGGTTGTGACGGACGACTTGTTCATTCTCAACCCGAGCACCGGCGAGCCAGTCAGCGCTGTCTCCTACTAGAACGCGCCCCTGGGGACGCGTCAGACAAGTAGATCGGCATAAGGGAAACGGCAAGATCAGCGCGGAGCGTCAACTCCCGCTGTCTTGCCGTTGTTGTATGCTTGCGCGAAAGGTATGTGGTGATTACACGTCGAGATTTTCTGCAACGATCCAGCTTGCTGGCTACAACTCTTGCGGCCGGCAAGAGCGGGCTCCTCAATGCGATGTCGCAGTCGGTGGCCACCATGGCTCCGGCGCTTGATGTCAACAAGCTGGCAAAATTTGTAGATCCACTTCCCATCCCTGATATCGCAAAGCCCCAGGGGCTTCGTCCCAGTCCCACAGATGCGAAGATGAGGGTTCCTTTTTGCCGGATCCAGGCGCAAGCCACCGCCAGCAAAGTTCATCGCGATTTGCCCACTACCAGGTTCTGGAGCTTCGGTTCTTCCACTCCCGGTCCGACATTCGAGACACGGTCGGGTGAGCCCTTGCTGGTGGAATGGGTGAACGCTCTACCCAGCAAACATTTCCTGCCGATCGACCATACAATTCACGGCGCAGAAGCGGACAAACCTTTTGTCCGCACAGTGGTGCACTTGCATGGAGCGAAAACCGCCCCGGAGAGCGATGGGTATCCTGAAGATTGGATTGTGCCGGGAAAATCCTCACTCTACTACTATCCCAACCAGCAGGACGCAGCCATGCTCTGGTATCACGACCATGCGCTGGGGATCAATCGCCTCAATGTCTACGCCGGATTACTGGGAACGTTTTTTATTCGAGACAGCGTGGAGGATGCGCTTAATCTGCCTAAAGGCAAGTATGAATTGCCACTGATCCTCTATGACCGACTGTTAACGCACGAGGGGCAATTGCTTTATCCAGTTTCGCCAGATCCGCAATCTCCGTGGGTTCCGGAGATCTTTGGCAATGCGATCCTGGTTAATGGAAAATTGTTCCCCTATCTCGATGTCGAGCCCAGAAAATATCGTTTGCGGGTGCTGAATGGATCGAACGCTCGCTTCTACAATCTATCGGTCGTCGAGAGCGCATCGGACAATGCTAACCAGGTTCCGTTGCAGCAGATCGGAACGGACCAGGGTTTGTTATCCGCGCCTGTCTCACTCACCAATCTTGAAATCGCGCCAGCCGAGCGCGCCGATCTTGTCATTGACTTTAGCCAGCATCGCGGAGCGCAACTGATTCTGAAAAGCGACGCCTTCGTGGTCATGCAATTCCGCGTCTCTTCTCAAAAGGTGGACGACCCAAGTTCTCTCCCCCCGGTTTTGCGGCGAGTAGAAAGGATCCCGGAATCGCGGTCTGTTCAAACCCGCTTGCTGACACTAAACGAATATGTGAACAAGGCGGGCAATCCGGTGATGCTGCTCTTGAACGCAGCTCACTGGAAGATGCCAATTACAGAGAAGCCCGTGCTGGGCACGACTGAAATCTGGTCGTTGATCAATCCCACCAACGACTCTCATCCGATCCATTTGCATCTGGTGCGCTTCCAGATCCTCGACCGGCAACCCTACGTGCCTTGGCTTTACCAAACCAAGCGTGAGCTGCACTTTATAGGGCCGCCGGAACCACCCGATCCAAACGAGGCGGGGTGGAAAGATACAGTGCGGGCGCACTCTAAAATGGTCACTCGGATTATTGTTCCATTCGAAGGATTTACCGGACGCTACGTGTGGCACTGCCACATTCTCGAACATGAAGACAACGAAATGATGCGACCTTACGAAGTAATAGCAGCGAGCTGATTGGTTCAGTCGCCGGGGGCTCCCATCTTCCGGGTCCTGACCCAACCCGGAACAAGCTCCCATGCATCCTACGAAACTGTCTCCACCTCCGGGAGGCAAAAAACCGTTTACAATTGGTTACCAATTTCAAGCCCGAATTCTAAAGGTTTGGTTTAGCGAAATCCTCGCTGGACGAACCAATCGGCAGATTGAACCAAAGGATGGTGCCCGATGTCGTTGGTCAGAGCTGTGCTCCAGCGCGTGCCGCGGAGTTGCGTTGCTCCTGTCTGTCTGCTGTGCGTCGCGCTGTGCTCTGTGATGGTGTTCGGTCAAACGACAATTTCTACCGGCAGCATTCAAGGCTCGATCACAGACCCTTCGGGCGCCGTGGTGAGTGACGCAAAGATCTCTATCGTCAATAAGGCCACTGGACGTGTAATCAACGCGAAATCGACGTCCGCAGGAGCGTATACCTCAGGCGCGTTGACTCCGGGCGATTACACATTGCGAGTCGAAGCGCACGGATTCAAGACGTCGGAGAGTTCCAGTCACTGTGCAAGTGGGTGTGACCTCTTCCGGCAATGTAAAACTGCAGTCGGCCAAAGCACGCAGGTGGTCCAGGTGCAGGCTGAGGCAGTCGCTGTAAACACCCAGCAGGCAACGGTGCAGGGTGTGTTGACTTCGCAGCAGATCGAGAACCTGCCCATCAACGGCCGGAATTTTCTCGACCTCGCACAACTGGAGCCGGGAGTGCAGATCCAGGACGGGGGGAATTTTGATCCTACTAAAAATGGCTTCTCGTCCATCTCATTCGGTGGCCGCTTTGGCCGTACTGCCCGCATCGAAGTCGACGGACTCGACATCAGCGATGAAACGGTAGGTACGACAACGCAGAACGTGCCCGCCAGCGGTATTCAGGAATTTCAGATCCAGCAATCTTCGCTGGACCTTTCCACTGAACTCACGTCTTCGGGTTCGGTGAACGTGACCACGAAGTCGGGCACGAATAAATATCACGGCGAAGGCTACTACTATTTCCGCGATCAGACTTTCGACGCGAATCTGCCGGGCGGCAGCGACAATTATTTTCAGCGGAATCAGTTCGGCGGCAATTTCGGTGGCCCGATCCTGAAAGATAAATTATTTTTCTTTTTGGACGTCGAGCGGACCAAGCAGGATCTAATCGATCCGGTTCTTCCCGGCGGTCCATTTGCCGCGCTGGTTGGCAATTACAGCTCGCCCTTCCATGAGGTGGAAGGCATCGGGCGTATCGACTGGCAGATCAACAGCAACTATAAGTTTTTCTATCGCTTCTCTTACGATCAAGATCGAGATGTCTCTGCCATCCTTCCCAACTCCTATCAGCCCTTTGCCAATGTTAATCACACGCCTGTTCATGCTCTGGGGCTCGACTTCAACACCGGTCCTTACACGCATAGTCATCCGCTTCGGCTATATCAAATTCCGCAATGCCATCGTGGATGCGACCGCTGGAACGAACATCTTTAACCCGCTTCCGGGAATTGAGTTAGCCATCGGCAGCGATCCCGACTGTCTCACCGCGGGCGCGGATTTCTTCTGTTCCGGTCCCAGCTTTCTGGCGCCGCAACAGACTTATCAATCCGACCATCAGATCAAATATGACGGCAGCCGCGCGCTCGGAGCGCACATTCTTCGTTACGGCGCAGGGTTCAACCACATTTTCGGCGGAGGCTTCGCCAGCTTCCTATCGCTCGCGCCCGCCGTTGGGGCAGGAATCTCGGATTGCAACGCACTCTGCCTGTCTGCTCCCAGGAGGTGCAGCGAATCCGCTGAATTATCCCGGCGAACAACGTGTCTCTAGGCAACGGACAAGGCTACGACTCAGAAATACCAGCCTTCGGATTTCCCGCTGGTGGCAGCGGTCCGGACAATCGCATCTCCTTTTACTTCGGCGACGCCTGGAAAATAAGACCTAACTTTACCCTGACCTACGGCCTCCGTTACGTGCGAGATTCTGGACGCACGGATAGCGACTTGGGTCCGATCTCATCTTTGTACCAGTTCGACAACCAGAATTACGCAGGGCTCGGCAATCGCGTGCATCAGCCAAACCTCAACTTTGCTCCACAGATAGGTCTGGCGTGGGATCCATCCAGTAGGGGAAAGACAGTTCTACGCGCAGGCATCGGCCTTTTCTATGAAAATTCGATCTGGAACAATATTGAATTCGACCGCCCCGCGAGGCTGCCAAGAGGATTATTTTTAGCAAATCCGACCGTTTGTTCCAACGGGAACCCGGCTACACTATCGATGCCAAACGGCGGTTCGGTCACGCCCTCGTTTTGTGGTCAGCCGATTGGAAGCGTCGCGAATCAGATTTCCACTCTTCAATCGCAGTATCAAGCGTCCACTTTGGCAGCCGGACCAGCCAGCAATCCCTCATATATTGGCAATGCATTGGCGGCGGGCGAAGACGTTACCGGTACGGATCTTTTAGCTCCGAACTACGTCAGTCCTCGCTCGGTACAAATGAATGTAGGTCTCCAGCATGAGATCCGTCCGGGGATGGTGCTAACAGTCGATTATCTTCGCAACATTGAGACGCACACGCTGCTCGCGATCGATACGAATCACGTCGGCGACGCGCGTTTCTTCAACCTGGCAAATGCCATGGCTGCCATCTCAACTACGAACGCGCTGTTAGGTTGCCCCGCTGCGTCCGATCCGGCTTCGATTAACTGTGCGATTGGCAAGGGCGCAACCATCAGCAGTTATGCTTCGAACGGGCTTGATTCCGGTTACTCGTTCTGTGGCGGAGGCCCGTGTCCGACTGCCGCATTCCCCGGCATCAACCAGAATCTGGGCGCCAACCAGATGCTGTTCCCCATCGGCTACGCGAAGAACACCGCGGTGCAGGCTTCGTTGAAGCAGCATCTGGAACATCCGTTTAACGCAGTGACAAATTTTGATTTGCAGGCGTCTTATCAATTGCAGCGCTATATCGCTCCCGTGGCCGACAATGATTTCGTTAATATTGCCGCCGACTTTAACAATCCCCAGAGCTTCATTGGTCCGAACGGGCTTGACCGAGAGCATCAGATTTCTTTCGGCGGCACGATGGATCTTCCCTATCACTTTCGGTTGGGCATGATTGGCCATTTTTACAGCCCGCTACCCGTAACTCTTACCCTGAATCCCACAGGAAATGCCGGCGGTATTTTCGTTACCGATGTCACGGGCGATGGCACGGGCGATGGCAGCTTCGCTTCCAACGGTGGCACCGGCGATGTGCTTCCCGGAACCAACATTGGTTCGTTTGAGCATGGCGTCGGCCGCTATAACATCAACAGTTTTATTAACAACTACAATCATAATTTCGCGGGCCAGCCCACGCCTGCCGGCCAGACGCTCATCAACAGTGGGCTGTTTAGTTTAGGTCAGCTAACATCCTTGGGTGGGGTGCAGCAAGTGGTTCCGGCCGCTCCCAATGACCAGGTAGGCATGGGTTGGTTGCGGGCCTTCGACGCGAGTTTGAACTGGATCTACAAATTTAAGGAGACCCTCGAAGTTCAGCCGGGAGTTTCTTTCTTCAACGTATTCAACTTGTCGAATTTTGACGGCCCCGGCAATCCGCTAAGTGGCACTCTCAGCGGACAACCAGGTTCGATAAATGGAACCTCTGGAGGACAGCCGAGCAGCAACCGTCTGGGACTGGGCTCCGGCGTTTTTGCGCTGGGTTCTCCGCGGGTGATTGAGTTCTCGTTGAAGCTGAGTTTTTAATTCGGGAAGCTCTGGGAGCTCATCGCGGAAGCTTAAAGTTCACCGTTACCTGAGTCTGAATTTCGACGGGAACGCCATCAAGCAGATAGGGCTTGTATTTCCATTGTTTCACCGCATCGACGGCCGCGCGGGCGAGACTCGGGTCTCCGCTGAGAACTTTCACTGCTGAGATATCGCCTTTTTTGGAAATTGTCGCCAGTAGCTGAACCGAGCCTTCAATTCCCATGCGCAAAGCATTTGCGGGATAGGCTGGCGACGTCTTTTTGATCGCTAATCCTTGCGATACTCCCTGCGAGACGTTCAACGTCTGCAGCACGGGAGCGGGTGAGCTGTTCGCATTTCCCAGGAGATTCGGCAGTGTTCCGCCGCTCCCGGCCGAGGCGATGCCATTGAGGCTTGGAGCAGGAGCGTCGCTCACCGATGATTTTCCCACCGTAGGCTCTGCAGTGTTCGTCTTGACGATAATCGGCTGAGGGGAGGGTGTGGTTACGCTTGTTTTATTTTCGGCTACGATAGCGGCCGAAGATCTGGAAGAGTCCACGGCGCTGGTCTTGCGATCTTTTGCAGTGCTCGCGTCAACACCGGTTTGTGGCGTCGCAGAGGGTTTTACCGATCCAGCGGAATGAGTCGAAACCGAAGAGTCCGAAGTCGAAGTTGCAACCGATTGATCGGTTACCGGTGCGATCGAAGTTGTACTCGGCGTAACTTGTGAAACGGCAGGGGGCGCTGGCTTCGCAGAGATTTGTGCGGAAATGTTTGCAGTTCCATTCGGACGAGAGAACTGCGTCCATCCCACATACGCGGCTGCCGCGATAAGGGCCACTGCGACAAGTGCAAACAAAGCTTTCTTACTTCCGCCGCCGGTAGATTGTGTACCGCTCTCGACCGCACCGCCGAATGTGAATGAGGGCGCAGGGGAAATGATCTCCGAGGACGAGGAACTCTCTGCCGCTGCGGTGCCTTTGCCAGTGGATGTCTCCACTTCCGGTTCGGGCGTCGAAGACGTCTCGGGCACGGCGATGTTGGCCGCTTCCCGCGCCGGTGCCGCTGCGCTCGCTGCGCCTGCGGAAGACGCAGGCAAGGTTGCATTCGAAGATAACGGGATTTCTTTCCTGACGGATGGAACCTTGGAATTCGCTTCCGAAGCTGCAACTGGAGCGATGCTCGGCGATGTCGTTTGTTCCAGTACTGCGCCTACAGATTCTTTCGATTCTCCCGACGCAGCCACTGCACTGGAAGCGGAAGCGGCGAAACTTGGCTGCGGAGCCGCTTTCTGCGCAGGCGCACTTGCCGACGAAATCGGATTCACGATGGACGCCGGGCGCGAAACAGCAGGACTTGGAACCAAGGTAGGCTTCGGCGATGGTGGCGCGGAACTGGTGGGCTTGGAAGTTGAAGTTGGTGCTGCCGGCTTCGCGCCCTCGTTCTTACGCAATAAGCCACGGGCAACTCGTAAGGTACCTTTTGCCTGCTCCACATTGATCGGCTTAGTGAGAACCAGGTTCGCACCAATCCGGAAGGCCTTCGCCACCCCCGCTTGCCCTTCAACCACTGCTACAGCCAGAGCCGATTGGTTGTTCGGCGAATTGCGCGCACTTTTAAAAAGCAACGTGGCATTTTGCTCGTTGTCGCAGTCAACCACGACTGCGTCGAAATGCTCACCCATCAACTTCTTCACGGCAGCGAAAGGTTCCGTGCAGGGAACTACTTCGAAGTCCAACTCGCTGAGAACCTGCGTCACGGTGCGAGCTGTTTTTTCGTCGGGGCAGAAAAGGAGTGCTTGGTAACCCATATTGAATTCATCGTAGGTACACCCGTAAGCTGCAGCAAGTTACGGTGGTAATTGCGCTGAGTCGGCTTTGGGCTTGCCAGACGCGGCTTTTAGGCCTTGTACCTCAAGACGTTTGCCCGCATACAATTACGCTGTCATGCGCATCCCGCTCTGGCTAAAAGCGCTCTGGACCGTGTGTGTGATCGTGTGGGTGCCTTTGTATTGGCGTCAATATGGTTCGCAAAATTTTCTTTTTTTCTGCGATCTTGGAAATCTGCTTATTGCTGCCGCTCTTTGGGTCGAAAGTGCATTGATATTTTCGTGGCAGGCAACCGGGCTTCTGGTGTTTCAGATTCTATTCACCGTCGATCTTGCAGTCGCTTTCGTGAGCGGGCGGCATTGGATCGGCGGCACGGAGTTTATGTTCGATCCTCAAGTTCCGTTGCCGATTCGGTTGCTGAGTCTGTTTCACGTGGTTACGCCGCCGTTATTACTGTGGGCTATTCATCGTGTTGGCTATGATCCGAGAGGATGGAAATATCAGACGCTGACTGCCTGGATCGTCGTTCCGATCAATTATTTATGGCGCCCACAGTACGACGTGAACTGGGCCCGCGGACTTTTCTTTCGCGAACAGAACGCTGTACCCGGCTTCGTATACCTTCTGGCGTACCTGATTATTGTTCCCGCAGTGATCTACTACCCCACGCATCGTTTCCTTCTTTTTTGCTTTGCCGGAAAACGGAACCGTAAGATTTAGTCTTCTCCCTTGGCATTGGTTGCGTCGTCTTGCGTCCTTTTATTTAACGCCGAATCCAATCGCGCGCGGTTTGTTTCTGATGACGTAGCCTCTTTGCTCTCAGTTTCTTTCTTCTGTTTTGGCGATGTCGGGTCGGGGCTGAGATAGAGTGTCTGCGATGAGGTCGCCAGGCTAGTCCCGGAGTCTTCTACCAGGTTCATAATACTGAGCAGCAATTCCTCCCGTACTGCAGCGAATTCATTAAAATCCCTGGTCATGACGTAACAGAAGAGTTCCGCATTGAGCGCGCTTGCGGTCAACTCGGTGAGACGGACGCGAATCGTTCTGGTTTCAATCTTGGGATGGTCGCTCAAAACGCGCCTTATTTCGGAGAGCGCGGACTGAAGTTGTTGCTCTGAGGTATCCGTGTGGAAGCCTAGAACAGTTTTAAAAAGGATTTTGTCGCGGCGGCTCAGATTTTCAACATTTATAGTCGCCACGGTTCCATTCGGGATGGCCAGCAACGTCCTCTCATCCGTGCGGACGCGCGTGGAGCGCAGGCCGATATCCTCGACAGTTCCAGTGCGGTCGCCAAATTTGCAGACATCTCCCACGCGAATTACTTCGTCGCCCAACACGGAAACGCCGCCGAAAAGATTCGCAATCGTTTGCTGTGCGCCGAAGCCGACCGCCAGGGTTCCAATACCCAATCCAGCGAGTGCGGTGTTCAGGTTGAACCCCAACACTCCGAAGATGAGAAATATTGCCATCAAAAAGATGAAGGCTTTTACCAGGCGTTCGCCAAGCAGCATGAGCGAACCCGTACCTTCGTGACCGCGAGCGAGAGCGCGGTTTCTCACTCCGCGCAGGGACCATCGCACGATTCGCCAGAGGATCCAGTTGGTACCGATGATCACAGCGACTGCTGTAACCTGCGAGTAGTAGTGACGTTGCAGTAAAGGAATGTCCAGGTAAGTGGCAAGAATCCGGTGGATCAGAGTGCCGAGAAGCAACCAGGCCGGTCCGGAAACTGACCTCGATTCCAATTCCGCGTGGCCGTGCCTTCGCGCCCACCATCGAATAGGAATTTGCAGAATGGCAAGCAAAACCCATGCGATCGCGGCGGCGACGGGAATCAGAAGAAACAAAGCAAACCATTGCCACAGGGGCATGCCCGCCAACTGATGCTTCACCACCCACTTCGGCAGACGCGTCTCTACTTGCCGCGCCTCTACCTGGTCGTAGAGGTCAGGGACTTTCGCCAGAGTATCGGAAGCGATCAACCAGATTTTTCCCGCGTACGGATCGGAGACACGAACCAGTTCCAGTTCCGCCTCCGCGTCGCCGGATGACATGATCCCCAGCTTTTGCCGATCTGGCGAAACACCTTCCTGTGGCGTGCCTTCGGGATCTCGGCTAGGTTTCAGGTTGCCGGCAAAGGCGGCATTCATGACAGCTTGCAGCTTCTGTGCCAGCGCCTCGCCCTCAGTCTGGCGCCGTGCTGAACTCATTTGCAGATACTGAGCTGCAATGGCGTAGTTTCCGGATTGCGCCGCCTCCAGAAATCCGAAGATGGTGCCGTACGGCGTTTCACGACCCAGTGCATCAGCCTGAGTTTTGGAAGTGTTCGCTGGTTTTGATGGCAGCAACTGACCAAGCGCACCCTGCGCCCGAAGAGGAAAACGAATGCTGAGAATCAACACTAAAAAAATGATTCGTCTTGAAAGGGTGGACATGGATGCATTCCGCGCCGCTGCGCGAACCTTTCGAGGGTTAGCGAATGTGCTGGTGTAGCAACGAGGATTTATTGTAGCGGAAGCTGTTGGATGGGAGTGTCTGATTGCGCTCTAGAAGACGCCATTAGCCGCGTTTCGGTCGAAATACGTGCGTGCTCGTGCCGAAAAAAACTTCCGCAGACTCCATTACGGTTTCCGAAAGCGTGGGGTGCGGGTGAATCGTCATCGCGACGTCGCTGGCCAGCGCTGCCATTTCGATGGCGAGCACTCCCTCGGCAATCAATTCGCCGGCTCCGGCGCCCACAATGCCGACACCGAGAATGCGCTCCGTATGCGGGTCAACGATCAGCTTTGTCATTCCTTCCGGCCGATCCAGAGTGACAGCCCGTCCCGATGCGCCCCAGGGAAACTTCGCAACTTTGATTTCTCTCTTTTCTTTTTCCGCCTGAGTTTCGGTGAGTCCGCACCAGGCGACCTCCGGATCGGTAAAGACGACTGCGGGTATCGCATTGGGCTCGAAGGCGACCTTGTGTCCAGCGATCGCTTCTACGGCGGTCCTTCCTTCGTGTGAAGCCTTGTGCGCCAGCATGGGTTCGCCCACTACGTCACCGATGGCGTAAATGGAAGGATCCGAAGTTTGCAATTGCTTGTTCACTTCGATGAATCCGCGCGAGTTCACATGTACCTGAGTGTTCTCTAGCCCGGGGATATCTGAGTTCGGCTTTCGACCGACAGAGACAAGCACGCGATCAAAAGTTTTCTCCCGATCTTTTTCCTGCAGCGATTTACCTTCGAAGGTTGCGCGAATGCCGGCACCATCTTCTTTCAGAGATGCGACAGTTGTGTTCAGCAGTATCGCTTCGAACATCTTCTCCAGGCGTTTGTGCAACGGCAGAACCAGATCGCGATCCGCTCCGGGGAGCAAGCCGGGCAACATCTCAACCACGGTAACGCGGGTTCCAAGGGCAGCATAGACGGAGCCAAGTTCGAGGCCGATGTATCCGCCGCCAACCACCAGAAGACTGCCTGGAATGTCTTCTAGATTCAAAGCGGCGGTGGAATCCATCATGCGAGGCGAATTTAGTTTGAGTGCGGGAATAATGGCAGGCCGAGATCCAGTTGCAATGATAATGCGATCAAAGCTGAGGACGACTTCAGTGGAATCCAGTTTGCTGATCCGCAGCGTGGTGGAATTCTCAAATGCCGCACGTCCCTGGATGTACTGCACATGGCGCTGCTTGGAAAGTTGTCCCAGGCCCCCGGTAAGTTTCTTGACGACGCCCTCTTTCCACGTGCGCAAGCGCTCCAGATCAATCCTGGGAGCAGGAAATTCGATTCCCCAATTCCTAGCTTGCTGCGACTCTTCGATAAGCTTGGAAACGTGCAGCAGCGCTTTGGAAGGAATGCAGCCACGATAAAGACAAACGCCTCCGGGATTCGCTTCAGGGTCAATGAGTGTGACCTCTATGCCGAGATCAGCCGCCAGGAATGCGGCCGCGTAACCACCGGGGCCTCCGCCGACGACGGCGAGGCGTAACTTCTTACCAGTATCTTCAGATGTAATTTCCGGCGATTGGTTAACGTTTTCGTTCATGTAGCGATTTTCTTTGGGTGATCTCGGCCGCGGCTAGCCTTGAACGGAAAGCAGGAATGGCTGCTCGAAGGCTTCCGCTATCCAGCGCACAAAACGCGCCGCGTCCGCGCCATCAATCAGACGATGATCGTAGGAGAGCGAGAGCGGCAAAATCAGACGCGGCTCAAATTTTCCGCCAATCCATTCCGGTTCCATGCGCGAACGGGAGAGTCCAAGAATAGCGACTTCCGGGTGGTTCACGATGGGCGTAAAGGCCGTGCCCCCGATGCCGCCGAGATTAGTGATGGTAAAGGTGCCGCCTTCCATATCTGCGATCGTAATCTTTTTGTCCCGCGCCTTCTGCGATAGCTGCGATAACTCGACCGCCAGCTCAACAATATTTTTCTTATCCACATCGCGAATCACCGGAACCAGCAGACCGCGATCGGTGTCAGCGGCCACTCCGATGCTGATGTATTGCTTATAAATGATTTCTTCTTTTTCCATATCGATAGTGGCATTGAATTGCGGGAAAACTTTCAGCGCAGCGGCGCAAACTTTCAAAGCGATTGCGGTCACCGTCATTTTGCCGCCAGCTTGCTCTGCCTTAGGAGCGAAGCGGGCGCGCAGTTGTTCCAGTTCGGTGATGTCGGCGCGGTCGTGCTGGGTGACGTGGGGAATCGTGTTCCAAGATTCCGCGAGATGCTCCGCCGTTTTGCGGCGAACACCGCGCATGGAGACGCGTTCGATCTTGCCCCATTTCGAAAAGTCAGGCAGTTTGGGCGCGATGAAATGTCCTGCACGAGCCGGGGCTTGCGCAGCCGTAGATAACGCAGCGAGCGCGGCTTTGGCGTGAGCTTTCACGTCATCTTCGCTGATGCGCCCGCCGGGACCGTTTCCCTTGACCTCGTAAATGTCAACGCCAAGTTCGCGAGCCAGTCGGCGTGTGTGCGGAGCGGCCGGCACGGGTTCTCGATGTTCAGTTCCGGCGACCTTGCCCAACTGCAAGGGCATCGAAAAGGCTGCAGGACGTGGCTGCGGCTGATCGGGCGGCAAAGCTTGTTCTTCGGTTTTACCCTCTGCGCGAATTGCTGCTTGAAATGCAAGACGGGCGCCATGCTGCCCAGAGACGTGTTCCACCGGGCCACGCGTCGGACGAACGGCGGTAGTCTGAGACGCGGGCGCTCCCTCGAGCGTGAAAATCAGCTGCCCGACCTTGATCTTCTCGCCTTCTTTGACTTTGACTTCTTTAACGACGCCGCTAACCGAGGAGGGAACCTCGACCACCGCTTTGTCGGTTTCAAGCTCCATGACCGGCTGGCCCTCGGAAACTTTGGCGCCGGGCGCAATCATCAAGCGCACAAGATCGCCTTGCGAGATGTTTTCGCCCAGTTCTTGTAAACGAAATTCACTGGCGGCGGGAGCATCGGTGGAGCGCTTTCGCTGCGGCACGGCCACAGGCGGTTCCGCTTTTGCGGTCACTGCCGCGGTTGTTTCAGTGGATGTGGGTTGCGCGGTTGCGCAACTTCAGCTGGCCTCTGGTCGGTTTCTCTCTTGGAGTTTCAGTAACAGCTGCGGCAGTTCCGTTACCATCGGCGGTGAAAACCACCTGGCCAACCTTGATTTTCTCGCCTTCTTTAACCAGAATCTCTTTCACGGTGCCGCTTACCGAAGAAGGCACTTCAACAACCGCCTTATCGGTTTCCAGCTCCATGACCGCCTGGCCTTCGCTGACCGCCGCGCCGGGCGCGATCATCAGGCGCACCAAGTCGCCCTGTTCAATGTTTTCACCGAGTGCCGGAAGTTTGAATTCGATCACTGATTACATCCCTTATCGATAAGAATCGATGAATCAAGTTCAACTGATAGCCGGATTCAATTTTTCCGGATTGATGGCGAGGTCACGAATCGCCTTCTTCATAACGTCAACGCCGATTTTCTTTTCCCGCACCAGCGCGCCCAGCGTGGCCAACACAATGTGTTTCGCATCTACTTCGAAAAAGTCGCGCAGCGCAGCCCGGGCTTCGCTACGGCCAAATCCATCGGTCCCCAACGAAACAAGTTGACCAGGCACCCACTTCGCCAGGGATTCTGGCAGCACCTTCATGTAATCAGATGCGGCGATGAACGGTCCGGGCGCATCTTTCAAAGTCTGAGTAACAAACGGGACCTTCGCCGAGTCGCCGGGATGCAGCATGTTCCAGCGTTCGCAATCGTTGGCGTCCCGATAAAGTTCCTTATAACTGGTCACGCTCCACACATCCGCCGCAACGCCATATTTTTCCTGAAGAATTGTCTGCGCCTTCAGCACCTCGTACATGATGGTTCCGCTGCCCAGCAGTTGCGCGCGCAGCTTGGCGTCCGGCGCATCGGCGGCTTTAAAACGGTATAACCCGCGCAACACACCTTCGCGCACATTGCCCTCTTTAGGCATCTCGGGCATCGGCAAAGGCTCGTTGGTTACCGTGAGGTAATAGAAAATCGATTCCTGGTCCGTATACATGCGTTTGATGCCATCCTGAACGATGATGGCGATCTCATACGCGAACGCCGGATCGTAAGCTAACAAGTTGGGAACCGGCAAAGCCAGAACGTGACTGTGACCATCCTGATGCTGCAAGCCTTCGCCGGCCAGCGTGGTTCTTCCCGCAGTGCCGCCGACCAGAAATCCACGGCAGCGCATATCGGCCGCCGCCCAGATCAGATCGCCGATACGCTGAAAGCCGAACATCGAGTAATAAATAAAAAATGGAATTGTGTTGATGCCGTGGTTTGCATACGCCGTGCCGGCCGCGATGAAAGAGCACATCGAACCCGCTTCGGTAATCCCTTCCTCCAGGATCTGACCATTTTTCGCTTCCTTGTAATAAAGCAACGTGTCCATATCTACGGGTTCGTAGAGTTGACCAACGCTGGAATAGATTCCAACCTGGCGGAACAACGCCTCCATGCCAAAAGTTCGCGCCTCGTCGGGAATAATGGGCACAATAAGTTTTCCCAGCTCCGGATCGCGCAGCAGCTTTGCTAACAGACGGACGAAAACCATGGTGGTCGAAGCTTCGCGGCCATCCGTCCCTTTATAGAATTCTTCAAAATACGATTCCGGTACCGGCTTTAGCGGAGTGGCTCGCACTGTGCGCTTCGGCATGTATCCGCCCAGTTGCTGCCGCCGCGCCTGCATGTACTTGATTTCCGCGCTGTCGTCTGAAGGCCGGTAAAACGGGGCATTGTGCAATTCATCGTCAGGAATTGGAATTCCGAAGCGCGATCGGAACAACTCCAGCTCTTCCTCATTCAGCTTCTTCTGCTGGTGCGTGATGTTCTTGCCTTCCCCCGCTTCGCCCAAGCCGTAGCCTTTAATCGTTTTGGCCAGAATGATGGTGGGCGAGCCCTTGTGGTCTACTGCCGCGCGATAGGCGGCATGCACTTTGATTGGATCGTGCCCGCCGAGGCGCATCCGCGCCAATTGCTCATCGGAAAGATGCTCCACCATTTTGAGCAGACGAGGATCGGTGCCGAATAAATTCTGGCGGAAGTAAGCTCCGCTCTCCACAAAATACTTCTGGTACTGTCCGTCGCTGATTTCTCCCAGTCGCCGCACCAGCAGGCCGTCGCGATCGTTTCGAATCAGGCTGTCCCAGTCGGAGCCCCAGATGCATTTGATAACGTTCCAGCCGGCGCCGCGGAAGATGGCTTCGAGTTCCTGAATAATTTTTCCGTTGCCACGCACCGGCCCGTCGAGACGCTGCAGGTTGCAGTTCACCACAAAGATCAGATTGTCCAGATTCTCGCGCGACGCGAGGGTGATCGATCCCAGAGATTCCGGTTCATCCATTTCGCCGTCGCCCATGAACGCCCAGACTTTTCCTCCGGTCGACTGCTTAAGCCCGCGATTCTCTAAATAGCGAATAAAACGGGCGTGATAAATTGCCTGGATCGGTCCCAGCCCCATCGAAACCGTAGGGAACTCCCAGAAATTCGGCATGAGCCAGGGATGGGGATAAGAGCTCAGTCCGCCGCCCGGCTTTAATTCCCGGCGAAAATTTTCCAGCTTCTCCGTTGGGATACGGCCTTCGAGATAAGCGCGGGCGTAGATCCCCGGCGCTGCGTGACCTTGAAAGTAAACGACGTCACGATCACCACTCTCGGTTTGCGCCTGGAAAAAATGATTGAAAGCAACCTCGTACAGAGTGGCCGCCGAAGCGAATGTAGAGATGTGTCCGCCAATTCCTTCCTGAATTTTGTTGGCCCGCACCACCATCGCCAGCGCATTCCAGCGCACCAGGCTCTTAATGCGGCGTTCCATCTCCTGGCTTCCCGGAAACGGTGCCTGCTGCGGAACTGGGATCGTGTTCTGGTAAGGAGTAGTCGCGGAGAATGGAAGATTCACGCCCGCGGCGCGGCGCGCGTGCAGAGCCAGTTGCTGAATCAGGCGTCCCGCGCGTACGGGTCCGCCCTTCGACAGTACGTAATCGAGCGAGTCAACCCATTCACGCGTTTCCAAAACCTCTTGACCGTCAGTTTCCGTCTGAGCCACGTCGAATCTCTCCGTCTGATTGTTGCGAATACTCCATAATATTCAATAATGAGGAATCTTGCTTGACGAAAGGTAGATGTCCAGACGTTTTACAATCCTCAAGGTGCGCGCTGAGGAACTGAATCACATTCCTTCTTCTTCTGAAAAACTCCGGACCGAGGGCCGAAATGTTGAAAATTGTGCTGCTTATCTTGATGGTAGTGGTCGTCATATTCTTGGCTCCGCGGCTGTTCTCAGGCGCGCGCATCGCTCCTCCCATGCCGGGCGCGGTTGCGCCTGATTTTACTTTGCCGTCGCAAGAGGCTGCGCCGGTGAGCTTGAAGGATTTTCGCGGTAAATGGGTGGTCCTGTATTTCTATCCCAAAGACCTGACTCCTGGCTGCACGCGCGAAGCTCACAACTTTCAGATTGATCAGCCAAAGTATGATCAGCGCAACTCTGTGGTTCTCGGCGTCAGCGTCGACAGTGTCGATTCGCACAAGAAGTTCTGCGCAAAAGAAGGTCTGAATTTCAAGCTTTTGGCTGACGGCAACGGCAGAGTGAGCAAGGCGTACGGTTCGCTCACCAATCTGGGAGTCGCAAAGTTCGCCACGCGGCACACCTTTCTCATCGACCCTGCAGGCAAGATCGCGAAAACCTACACCAGCGTCGATCCTGACCGGCACAGTCAAGAAATCCTGGCTGCGCTCGATCAATTGCAGAAGCAATAGTTGCGGAGTATTTTGCTCTTCTGTCAAAAAGCTGGCGATGCCTCGAGACCCGCCGCACCTTCTCCGGATCACGGAGTAAACTACTGGAATGGCAACGGCAGCGCGGGATGTGCAATCGATCTCTCAGGATCGAAAGGGCTATCGCTTTCCCCCCGGCTTCCAGCGCAATCTTTTATGGTTTGCCTTCCGCAAGTTTCGTCCGGCAAATCCCATCATTCTGTTCCAACATCTGGCAAAGACCTACGGGGATATCGCGCATTACAAAATTGGACCTCATCACATCGTATTCCTGAACCATCCTGACTACATCCGCGAAGTGTTAGTGGTACAGAACGATAATTTCGTCAAGGAACGCACCGTACAGCGCACCAAAATGTTGCTCGGCGAAGGCATGATTACGGCGGAGGGAAACAAGCACCGGGCGCAACGGCTGGCGGCTCAGCCCGCATTCCACCGGCAACGTATTGGCGAATATGGCGGCGTCATTGTGGAAGAATCAGCCCAGCTTCGCGATTCATGGAAGGCTGGTGAACGTCGTGATATCGCCGCCGACATGATGCACCTTACGCTCAATGTTGTAGGCCGTACATTGTTTGCGACCGATTTACGGGACGAAGTCTACGAGCTTGCTGCGGCCATTAATCGCATCATGGGTCTCTATAATTTCCTGATCATGCTGCCGGCCGCCGAGTGGCTGGTGCACTTGCGTCCACCGGGGCTGGCTGCATTTGTTCGAGCGCGCAAGCGCATCGACGCCGTTGTCTACAGAATGATTGATGCCCACCGGCGCAGCGGTCGCGATAGCGGGAGCCTGCTCGATCTCATGCTGGCTGCGTCCCCTGCCAACGACGAAGGCACGCGGCAATCGTTGCGCGATCAGGTTATTACCATTTTCCTTGCGGGCTATGAGACCGTTGCTAATGCGCTGTCGTGGACGTGGTACCTGCTATCCGAAAATCCGGAGTGCGAATCCAAACTTCATGAAGAAGTGCATCGTGTGCTCGCGGGCAGATTGCCTGTCGCCGCGGATGTTCCCAACCTCCGTTATACGGAAACGGTAATGGCGGAGTCGCTGCGCCTTTATCCACCGGCGTGGGCTATGGGCCGTTATGCGCGCAATGACTTCACTCTGGGAGATTATTTTCTTCCGGCCCACACCACCGTGCTGATCAGCCAATTCATCACCCAGCGCGACCCGCGGTACTTTCCCGATCCTCTGCGCTTTGATCCCGATCGATTCTCTGCGGAGGGCAAAGCGCGGCGCACCAAATTTACTTACTTTCCGTTTGGTGCGGGCGCGCGGCAGTGCATCGGAGAATCCTTTGCCTGGATGGAAGGGGTTTTGATTCTCGCGACACTGACACAAAAATGGAAACTACGCTTGACTCCGGGCCACCGCATAGAGCCTCAGCCGCTCATTACTCTCCGCTCTAAATATGGAATGCTGATGGAAGTTGTGCCGCGCTAAGAGGATCGAGCCAGCGGATTCTGACGAGGCTGAATGCGCACACTTCTCCGCAGCGCACCTCGACATAAAACAGGCCTCATTCTAAGCGAGCACGTTCAGGCCGCCGGAGCTTCCGTACACACTTTCTAAGATCGCAGTCGTGTTGTTCGCGTTGCTGGAGGAGGTCGTATCCGCATTCAGCGTTGAAAGAAGTCCTTCGACGAGTTGAAGGCTTTGCGAAGCGGCAGTGGCTTCGTTGACTTGCGCCGCCGAAGCAGAGCTTTTCAGATCTCCCAGAACCGTGGCGAACGCCGACTGCGCCGAAGAGAGGTCGCCGGAGTTCAAGGCACTGCCGAGTGTGGAAAGATCGGTCGAGAGCTGAGAATTGCTGGACAACGTGCTTCCACTAGTGGTCGCAGAGTTCTGAAACAGCGTTTGCAGAGTTTGGAACGCGGACTGCGCGCCATTCACATCGCCCGACGCAAGGCTTTGTTGCAGGCTCTGCAAGGCCTGTTGCTGAGTTGAGTTACTGGAGGCAAGTACGGCCTGGCTTAGGCCTGCGGCAGAAATTGAACTGATTGACATGGTTCCTCCGGTCCGTCCCGACTATCCTCGCGATTTGTCGCGCGAGTTGGCCCACCACGACCTGTCCAGGTCATCGGCAAGATCAGTCCAAAGCTTTAGGACGGCGGATTCTAGTGACGAAGGGCCCATTGGTGCCGCGCTAACGAGTGGCACAGGCAGCTTTCACTGGATTAGAAATCCCTATTCCGGTTTCACAGCGACCCACTTTTTGCCGGCGTATAACTTATAGCTCGCTCCATCTTCGGTCAATCTCAGCGGCACGGCTCGCTTCAACGTGGCATCTGTCTGGTAGGGAACGTCGAGCGCATCCTGGTTCGCTACATTCATCACGATGAATTTATCGGCGGCAAACCCAAAGCCGTAAGCTCCCGGCGGCAGCTCGGAGCCTCCAACGTTCAATTTGGATTCAGTGATAAGCGTACCTTGATATTTCTGCTGAATCGCAGTGGAGTAGCCCGAAGCATCCACCAGAGCGGCGAAGGTGAACTTGCCAGCCGCGGTTTCAAACCCGGCGGCGTTCCTGAGTTGCGTCGGCGCTTTCTGCCCGGCGAAGAAGAATTCCGTGGGAACCACTTTGTTGAGTTCTTCGGGGTTCAATAAGTGCTGCGTCACGTTCTGCGCCAAGCCTGCACTGAACAGTGCAGCTACAAACAAGCCCACAGCCGACAATCGATTTCTCTGCATGAATTCCTCGATATGGGAAATGTAAAAAGCTCACGGGGCACTTTAGTCCTTTCATTTGATCGGCGCAAATCACCGTGCAGAACGTTTTCACTTTGGCCGCAAGATTCGGATAGTCCACTCTCCAGCCTTCCGCATAAGCTAGTTTCACTATGACGGCAACTAACCTGACTTCCTCTCCCACCAGCCTCAGTGGCATACTCGCTGAGAAGACCGAAGACCAAATGCGAATGGCGCAACCAAAATCGAAGACGACGAAGGGATCATTGGCAAGGGACGAGAAGTCCTGGGAAGCCGTGATCGCGCGCGATTCGAACTTCGATGGAGAATTTGTGTTCGCCGTTGCTACAACGGGTGTTTACTGCCGGCCGTCGTGTGCTGCACGGCGTCCGCGGCGCGAGAATGTAACGTTCTTTTCGCGTCCGGAGCAGGCGGAAAAAGCAGGCTTTCGCGAGTGCCTACGCTGCCGGCCGAGATCGATCAGCGGCAATCCGCAATCCGATGTCGCTAGAGAAATATGCCGCTACATCGAACAGCATCTTGATGAGCCCATCACGCTCGAGCGGCTTGGAACGGCCTTTCGGCTGAGTCCATTTCATTTGCAGAGGCGGTTCAAGGCGGCGCTCGGAATCACTCCGCGGGAATACGCAGATTCCTGCCGAATGCGTCAACTCAAACGTAACCTGCAATCGGGCGACAACGTGACTCGCGCGATGTATGACGCGGGTTATGGCTCCAGCAGCCGTCTTTACGAGAAGACCGCATCGCAGCTTGGCATGACTCCCGATAATTATCGCCGTGGCGCCATCGCTGCCACGATTCGTTACGCATGTGCTGATTCGCCACTGGGACGAATGTTGATCGCAGCCACCGACCGCGGAATCTGCTCGATCCAGTTCGCAGGCTCCGACGGTGAATTGATCGAGGGCCTGAAGCGTGAATTTCCTTTCGCCGTTCGTAAGCCGGATGAATGCGGATTGCAAACCTGGATGACCGCGTTGCTTTCGAAGATGGCGGGCAAAGAATTGGATGCAAACTTGCCGCTGGATATTCGCGCCACTGCTTTTCAGCGTCGCGTCTGGACTTATCTGCAGTCGATTCCATTCGGCGCGACGCGATCTTACAGCCAAGTGGCAAAAGCGATCGGCCAGCCCAGCGCCCGTCGAGCCGTGGCGCGTGCCTGTGCCACGAATCCGGTTGCGGTTGCAATTCCATGCCACCGCGTGGTTCGTGAGGATGGCAATTCTAGCGGCTATCGCTGGGGCATTGAGCGTAAGAAGGCATTGCTTGATCTGGAAAAATCTATTGTGGTTGGGGTGTAGTGTTACAAAGTCTCTACGTAACCGAAATAGTGTTGGTCTGTTTTCGAACCATTGCCCAATTCACTGTCGCCAGTGCGATGGTGGCAATCACAATCAAGGACTGTCCGAAGTCTACCCGCGTGACCAGGATGATGCATAGCAGGACGCCCAGAGCGGCAAAGAAATTTCCCGCCGGTAATTTGAACATTGCACCCTGCGGTTGCCGGCGCCGCAGCACCGGGAGTGCCGCGCAGCCGACACAGTAATACAAAAGACGCGCGACCGCGGACAGAGTTACATTCCATTTGAATTCACCGAGCAGCGCGAAGCCCCAAACCAGGACCGCAAAAACCAAAATCGAGACATACGGCGTGTGGAAGCGCCGATGCAGAGCAGCAAAGGCTTTGGGGAAATCCCCTTGCTCGGCTTGAGCGAAGAGTACCCGTGGCATGGCGAGAATTTTCGCGCTGAGATATCCGTAGAAGGAGATCAGCGCGCCGACCGCGACCAGGGCCGCTCCGACTGGACCAATCGCAATGCGCGCCACTTCAGCCAGAGGACGTGGGCTGTGCATGGCGTTGGGCAAGACTCCGATGACCACCCACTGAATGAGCGCGTAGATCACGGTGCAAAGCAGCAAAGCTGTGAAGAGGGCAAAGGGAGCGTCGCGACGGGGATTTTTTGCTTCGCTCATGGGGGCGAGTGCAGTCTCAAATCCGCCGTAAGCGAATACCAGAAGCAACGCCGCTTTCATCCATTGACTGAGACTTGGTGAAACAGTGGTCGACGCCGTGGCGATTTGCCATTGGTGACGGTGAAGCACGAGCAGGCCAAGTACGATCACTGCAAATAGGGGAACCAGCTTGGCCGCGGTAAACAGATTGCTGACCTGAGCTCCGGCATGCACTCCGCGAATGTTAATGATGGCCAAAAAACCGACCAAGGCGGTGAGGATCAGAGCGCGGGGTATGGGGTCTTTCGCATGCGGCCAGAACTCGCCAAGATAAATGACAAACAAGTTGGCGTTGGCGGCGGGCGCGGCTACCTGTCCCAGCCAGAGCATCCAGGCGGTTTGGATGCCCATGAAACGTCCAAAAGCGACGCGAGCGTAGAGGTATGGGCCGCCTGCTTCCTGAAAGCGCGATGCAACTTCTGCAAAACAACCCATGATCACGCCCATTCCCGCACCCGCAGCGAGCACGGCATATGGGCTGTATTTGCCAATGATGTCGGCAACGGTGGAAGGAAGCCCGAAGATGCCGCTGCCGATAATGGAGTTCACGACCAGCGCCACCAGGCTCCAGCGGCCAATCGCGCGAACCAAATTGCGGTTCGGCAAGCGCGACGCGATGGAATCAACTTCTGGCATGGCGCGTTTGTATCACAAATCAGGAATCCTGGAAGAAAGATCCGATAGTCCGGAATTCTCATGCTTGCTCTGGTGACGTTGGAGCAGATCCCGACTGCACCATTGGCCGCATAAGGGAAGGAGCGCGGACTCGAATCGTTGTTGCGGCAGCGCAAATCGAAGGGGTGAGCCGTTAAAAGCCTTGGCTGGCGCGGACTTCAGTGCTATCGCCACAATGAGCATCGGTCGCCAGACCAAAGTAATTGCTTGAATTACGAAAGCGCATGATCGTGGGACATCTATCCGCTCAACCGTCGCGATGAGATGTTACATCGACACGATGGCCACAGGAATCGATCCACAGATGGACGACCTTCATACGCGAATGATACGAGTTACCGAAGATTTGCGTGTGATTCAGCGCGAGCTGAATTGCGCTGCCATGCAAGCACCCAGCGATCCGGAATTGATGGAGGCTCTGAGCGCACTGCCCGAGACCGAAGCCATCCAGATTTTATGCAAGTCGCTCGACCAGATGCGCCACTTTCTCTGGTTCTACACGCAGGTGATGAGCAACGAGCCGGAACTGGGCGACAAGCTTCGCCAGTCGAATGCGTCGAAAACGGTCGAAGACGGCAACGGCAATGTGGATACTTCGTTTCTCGATCAGCTCACTCGCGCAGATGAGGCGCTGCTGTTACGTTACATGGCCGAAGCGAAAGAACGGAAGCCGAACTAAGAGACCGCTCCCCGCACCACCGTTCTTCTTACCTCTCCCTCAGGGCTGAGCACCACAAGATTAGCTTCCACGCCAGCAACGATTCTTCCATGATGTATCAGTCCGGTTGCCGCTGTCGGATTCAGAGTTGCGGCGCGGACCGAATCCTGCAAACTCCAGCCCGCAAATTGCCTTACATTCCGCACCGCTTTATCCATGGTGAGCACACTGCCGGCAAGTTTGTCGCCTGTCTCGCCAGCAACGGTACACCGGCCGTTTCTGACCTCAACTTGTATAGGTCCGAGATAGTAGGTGCCATCGGGCATGCCCGCGGCAGCCATTGCATCGGTAATGAGCACCGCGCGATCGTTGCCCTTCGCATGGAGGAAGATCTTCACTACTTCGGGCGCGACGTGAATTCCATCTGCAATGATGTCAGCGGTCAATTCTTTGCTGGTCAATACTTCGCCAAGAATGCCAGGTTCCCGATGGTCGAGGGGACGCATCGCATTGAAAGTGTGAGTGGCGTGACGAGCGCCGGCCTTCACCGCAGCTTGCGCGGCCTCCAGCTTGGCATCAGAGTGACCGATGCTCACACAAACTCGTCGCCGCGCCGCTTCCGCAATTACCTCGAGTGCTCCGGGGAGCTCCGGTGCGATAGTCATCATTCGCACGTGACCGCGAGATGCCTGCCACAGCCGGTCAAAAATCCCCAGCGTGGGCTCAACCAGATTTTGCGGAGGATGCGCGCCGCGCCGCTTGTGACTCAGAAACGGACCTTCAAGATGAATGCCCAACGGAAGAGCCTGAACAGTGTCGCCATTCTGAGTGTGAAAATTCTGGGCAGTCTCGATCGCATCCGCAAGTCGTCCAAGAGCAGAGTAAGTTTGGTCGAGCGGCGCGGCGACCGTGGTGGGGAAGTAGCTGGTAACCCCGTGCGTGGTCAAAAATCCATTGAGACGCTGCAGCTCAGAATCGCTCGCCAGCATGACATCAATTCCTGCGCCTCCGTGCATGTGGATGTCGACAAAACCCGGAGCCAGAATGGCGTGAGGATCATCGCGGGTAAAGTCAACGACGGTTGCTGCCTTCGGAATCTCTTGCTCGGCCCGTGAAGAAATACTGGCGATAAGGCCGTCCTCGATAAACAACAGGGGGTTTACGATCTCTTCCCGCGGCGTATAAAGACGATGAGCGCAAAAAACGATCATGATTGGTTACGGGTGCGCGATCATTTCCATCGCATTCCTTCTGATTTCGCTGCGGCAACAGTGTAACGCGAAACAGCGATTGAGTCGGAGCGGCCGGCGTGCCAGGGTGACGATGTTATAATCGGAGTGCCTATCGAGAAGTAAGCGCGCGAATGATAAGGCTTCTCCAATTGCATTCGTAGCCTCGTCGGGGAGTGGCTCAGCCTGGTAGAGCACCTGGTTCGGGACCAGGGGGTCGGAGGTTCAAATCCTCTCTCCCCGACCAATCTTTCTCTCGCCCATTCAATGGCTTACGCGGGGAAGGCCGGAAGGCGTGGGTTCCCGCCTTATGAGCGCCAGCGAGCAAACCGCAAGCATCCCCCTCCTTGCTTCAAACAGGCTTTCGCTGACTTATTTTCTTCGCCGTATTAGGACCATTTAACTGCATCAACGTGCTTTTGGGCCTGTGGGATATTTCTTCGAGAGTTCTTTGATGATGTCGTCGGGCGGATTGCCTCCCTTGCATGTCGGATGTCCAAAGCCACTCGGGCTGTTGTTGTTCGACCAGTCAAGAATCATATTGTCGTTGTGATCGGGGGAGGGTCCCATCGGCACGGCATCGAGGTGCAACTGGTGGCGTACCTTCCAGGCCATGATATGGTCGGCGCATGAAGTGTCTCCGCTCAGGCCAAGACCGCCGACAATTTTTCCCTTGGAGTCATACAAAGGCAATCCTCCACCGAAAACGATCACGCCGCCGATGGGCCTTCCGACCATCGGGTCCTCGGGCGTGCCGAATGTTGTGGCCGGACCGAATACAGCCTGCGCATTCGGGGGCGCACCGGTGGCAAGGCTGTATAGACTCTGTCCGGGCTGCGAAGCCGCAAAGACATTCGCGGTTGAGAGAGCATAATCCGATGAACTGAGGGCGTTTGCCGTATTGGCCTTCTCGGCCGCGATAGCGCGACTTCCAGGCCACTGCTGACCGCGATTACTGCCACTAAAAACCACGGCGCAAACAACGCCATCGCGGTTTACGGTAACTGCCCACTCCTGATTACCAAGGCCGCTATTGCCGGTTGCTCCCTCTTTCACCACTGACTGAAGGACGCTGCGCAATTTTGTGTGATCGGGAAGGGAAGGGCAGTCGGGTTTGGATTGGCCGAAGGCCGCGAACGCCAACGCCAACAGTAGGGCGGAGCATGCAAATAAAAATTGACGGAATCTGATCATCGGGGAGCGTGACATGGGAAACCTTTCTTCTTTTTTAAGTCATACCTATTTCAGTTGTCGCAGGTAGGCGACCAAGTCGCGCAACTGCTGACCGTTAAATTGCGTGAGGTTGGGCATGGCCGCCTCGGGCTTGAGAGATTGAGCGTGGGTGATCCAGGCTTCCAAATAAGCGTCATTGTTCGGATAAGAGTTCGCCGCAATGTTCATGCGGCTCGCGATGTGCGTCAAATCGGGCGCTACTCGTCCACCAGCCAGCGTACCGCGTACCTGATGACACATCGAGCATGGTCCCGCCATGAATATCTGTTCGCCGCGCCGGGCCGCATCGGTTGCCGGCTCGTCGCCCGGTTGCAACTGGCCGTGAACCCACGCTTCATAATCCGCAGGCTGTTGCGCGACCACAACCAGCCTCATATGCGTGTGTTGAGCGCCGCAGTATTCCGCGCAGGTGCCAATGTAAACGCCTTCATGATCCGCCTGTATGCGGATGAAGTTGGGATGGTCGGGAATCAGATCCACCTTGCCGTGGAGTGTGGGGACCCAAAAAGAATGGATCACATCGAGCGAACGCAATTCAATATCGACGGGCTGGCCGACGGGGATGTGGATTTCGTTGGCTGTTGTAAAGCGCTGCGCGGGAGAGCCAAGATATTGAACTTCCCACCACCACTGCCGACCAATAATTGCAATGGTGGGATGCAGGTTTTGATGATGACTGTCATGAACTGGAAAACTAGCCATCAATTTCAAACCCAGAATGAAAAGCACACAGAGCACGCTGAGTGGGAATGCGAGGCCACCCCATGCAATCCAGCCTTGGCCGCCGCCAATGTCGACTGGCTCGTGCTCGGCCAGCGTGCCGCGCCGTCGGGAAATCGCCCACGTGATCAGGATCCACATGAATGCTGTAATGGCGAGGAAGAGAACCAGCATTAGCCAGGAAAGATGCGCGATCTTGTCGGCGGCTGGACCCTTGGGATACAGCGTGGACTGGGATCTCTGGCATCCGGTGAGCAGTAACGTTGACACTAGGGCACATGCTCGCTTCATCGCTAGTCCTTCTGCGTCGATTGTGTGGGATGTGTGATTGCGGGAGGCGCCACTTCTTCGTGGGCTGGGACTTCCGGCGGTTCCGGTTCGGCAGACGTCCGCATGGACTTGATGTATGCCACCAGCTTCCAGATTTGTTCTTCCGGAATTTTCGTGCCCCAGGATGGCATGCCTTCCCCGCGCCCTTCGGCGATCGAATCAAAGATCTGGTCGTCACGATCGCCAAAGAGCCAAACCTTGTCGCGCAAACTCGGCCCCATACCGCCTCCCGCATGGCCGCCATGGCATCCGGAGCAGTTGTACCAGTTAAAGAGCTTGCGTCCTTCCTGCAAAGCTACGGGATCGTTAGCCAGGGGATTCGTTGGGAAGGTGACATTCTTGCCTCCGCCGGGGATCGGGCCCACGGCAGTTCCGCGGGTCGGCAGGGAAACCGCCGATGCGCCCGGAGACGAATATTTCTGACATCCCGCAGCAGCGCCGAGAAGTAAAAAGGCAACGACGAGTGTGATTTGTTTTTGCATTTTGGACCACCTCATTCGCACGTCACCTCCGAAGTGCTCACCAGAGGCACGGCATATGAGTCGAGTAATTGACGAATCTCAGAGCGGTGGCGAACGATGAATTTGTTTAGCTTGTTTCGCAGCGCCTCATTGCCGGGTCGCACTCCCATAGAAATGTCGAACGACATTGGCAGTTGTCGGTCCGCGGGAGCGGCGCATACCGGGGTGGCTTCCAGTGGCGGGGATGAGTGTTCGGCAAAATAGCCCCCCAAAGGCCCCCAGACGACGGCAACGTCGATGTCTTTGTCAGCCACGGCGTGAAGAATATCGGCGCCAGGATTTTGCTCCGAGAGTTTGCCGAATATGCTGTAGCCTTCCATGTTGCGGACGAGACCGCGCCTGAGAAGTGCTGTTGCAGGCGGCATGGACTCATCATTTTCGCCAGTCACATGAACCCCGATGCGAAGATCTTTCAAGCGCGGATCATCAAAAGACCGAATGCGAAGATCGCGATCGCGACGCGATACGAACACATAACTGGAGCGAAAGTACGGGACCGTCGTACTCACTACATCGATTCCGGAAGGGACCTCCATCACCACGTCGCAAGCCCCCGCCTGCACAGTGTTGCGGAAAAACTTGTGGCGTTGCGGGAACCAGAAATAAGACAGGTTCATGCCGAGATCGCTGGCTGCCAGTTTTGCCAGAGCGTTCTCGAAGCCCTGTTGTTGCTGGTTGGAGTAGGGCAGATTGTTCGGGTCAGCACAAACTCGCAGTTCAGGAGTGACCGCCAAGACCGGCAGCGCACAGAAAAATAGAAATGGCGCCAGCTTGCTAATAGCCGAAGACATAGACCGCCCCTCCGGGATTCGTCATCTGCTTTATCTTCTTCATGGCGCCCACTACTCCAAGCGCTGCATAATCGTCATCAGTCGATACGCTGGGCAAAGCCACAGCGCCCATCCAGCCCCCGATACCCACATAGATCGCGACATATTGCTTGCCGTCGGGACCGATGAAGGTCATGGGATTTCCGATGATGCCGGAGGTGAGCTTTTCCTGCCAAAGGACGTTTCCACTACGCGCGTCCACAGCCCTGAACCATCCATCCATCGTCCCGTAAAACACAACATCTCCGGCGGTCGCAAGTACTCCGCTATACACCGGAAGGTCGGTTTCTTTAATTCCCCAGACTTTCTTGGCATTGGCAACATCCCACGCGATTAGTTCGCCCTGGTATCCGCCGGGTCCGGGATACATGCGCACGCTGGCTCCTAAATAAGGAGTGCCGGCAATGTAGTTGACATCTTCGCCCGAGTAATCCATGCAAGTGTTATGGGCGGGGATGTATAGATAACCGGTTTTTGGAGAGAACGAAGACGGCACAAATTCCTTACCGCCGGTGGAAGATGGGCAAACTCCGCGGGCGTAGTGGTTGGTGTGCGGGACGCTTGTCCGGGTCTTCGATGGGAGTGCCGGTTTTTAAGTCATAACCCTTGGCCCAGGTGACGGGAACGAAATTTTCCGCGGAAAGCACTTCGCCGGTTTCTCTGTCCATCACGAACATGAAGCCGGTCCGGCCGGGGTGAAGAAGTAATTTTCTGGGCTTCCCCTGCCACGGCATATCAACGAGAACGTTCTCCATGATCTCGTCGTAGTCCCAGCCATCGTGCGGTTCGATCTGGTAGGCCCACTTCGCGGCGCCTGTCTCCGGGTTTCTCGCCCAAATGGTGATCGACCACTTGTTGTCGCCGGGCCGCATGTCATCGTTCCAGACGCCCGGATTCCCTGTGCCGTAATAGATAAGATTGAGTTCCGGATCGTAGGAGATCCAACCCCAGATGGTTCCGCCGCCCATGTGCCACTGATCGGGGGTCCAAGAACTCACGCCCAAATCTTTGCCTTGGTCTTTGGGGTAAAAAGGTTTGAAGTCGGCACCGATGAGAGCGTCCTTATCGGGTCCGCTGTTGTAAGCGCGCCATAGGATCTTCCCCGACTTAAGGTCGAGTGCTGTCAATTTTCCCCGCACGCCCAGTTCGCCGCCACTGTCTCCCACAAGTACGACATTCTTGACGACAATTGGAGCCATGGTGACGGTTTCACCAAGATCCTCATCTCCGACGCTCGTCTTCCACACTAGAGTTCCTTTTTCGGCGTCGACGGCGATCGTGTTGTCATCGAGAGTGTTGTAAATAATTTTTCCATCGGCGTAACTGGCGCCTCGATTGACCACGTCGCAACAGGCGATTCCCACTGATCGCTGATCCGGATTGGGTTCAAATTTCCACTTCATCGGATAACCGGGCTTGGTCAGGTCGAGTGCGATCAGGTAATTCGGAAATGGCGTAACCATGTAAAGCGTTTTGTTAACAACCAGCGGTCCACCCTCGTGTCCGTGTGGAATTCCATCGGCCATCATGCCGACGATGTGAAGATTTTTGACATTTCCTGTATTGATTTGTGAGAGAGGACTAAAACGCGTGTTCGCGTAGTCGCCGGCGGGCATGGTCCAATCGCCGGTCGGAAGCGGACTGACGAGATGAATTCCCGCCTGAGAGCCTGGCACATCGGTGGCGCTGGGAGCATTTTGTCCCCATACTGAGGCCATCATGAAAATCGTAAACAGCATGGAATGGAAAATGCGCATCATCGCTTTGCTCCGATCCTTTCGTCATGGTTAACGCAGCGTGTATAAATACGCGGCTGCGTCGCGTGCCTGTTTGTCGTCGAGACCCAAGTTCGGCATGGCTGTGCCCGACTCCACGGCTGGTGGATTCTCGATCCAGCGAACCAAGTTGTCAGGCGTATTCGGAAGTTCGCCGGCGATCATGGTGCGACGGCTGAAGGAATTCAGCGGTGGTCCGAGTTCACCATTCGCGGCGTGAATACCGGGAATCGTGTGGCACGCGCCACAACCTGCAGATTGAATTACTTTCCTGCCGGCCCGGGCGTTGCCGCCTGTAACAACGCGGAAGGGTAAGACCGCCCGTCCGCCGGTGCAACCTGGCGACAGCAGCAGAATGGGCAAGGCCGCAGCCAATAACACATGCGCCTTCATCTGGCCCTCACACAAAGATCGAGAATCGCAATAGGAATGCCGGACCAAACGATTCCGATCCCAAGCGTGAAACTGACAAAAACTCCTATCAATGCCATATACTCTTCGCGACCCCGACCCTCGGCTTTTGCAAGACTTCCGTTGCGGGAAAGTTCGCGCCAGTTTCTGAACGACACTCCTCCCGCCGCGACCGCCGTTATCAAAAGCAAAACCGTGACCACGAAGTAAAGCACCTTTACTCCTGGCTCAAGGTGCGCTCCGCCGTACTGCTCCTGACCGAGACAAGCCTGCCAAGTGATGAGGAGGTCGATGACCCCCAGCGCAATCCAGGACCCGGCGGAACCCACGAACCCGAACCAGAGTCGCGCCGGCGAGATATGGTGTCGCTTTTTGGCCTGGTCGTTCATATGGTTAATCGTTCATACGCTCACAAATGAGGTCCTATATAAAGGATGGCAACTACGAAAATCCAAACCACATCCACGAAATGCCAATACATCGCCGCCACGTGATAAGGGCGATAGGGCGACTCCACGGCGGGCGCATAGCGAGGAAGAAACAGCACATAAATCAGGATCAGCAATCCAACGATCACGTGGGCGGCGTGAAAAGACGTGATCGTATAAAAGATCGAGCCGTACGAATCGGTGTCGGGCGTCAGATGCTGCCAATGCTCGCGGTAATCGAAACCTGACAATGTTAGGAAGACCAATCCAATCAGGATGGTGAGCGTAAGCGCAATCCGGCCTGCTGTATAACGCTCTGCTTTCACTTGCTTCTCACCCCAATGCAGCACAAGGCTGCTGAGAATCAGCACAGCGAGCATGGGCAAGGCATAGTGGAGCTTGGGCAGTTCCTCAATTCTCCAACGTTCTTTATCGCTGCCCAGCATGAAGTAGCTGGCAAACAGAGCGATAAACAAAAAGCCTTCCGTCAGGATGGTGCACATCATCCCGTAGGTTCCGCGTTCGGTTTCGAGGGGAATCGGAATCGAACGAACAGGTGTGGCCGTGCTGCTCATGCCGGGCTCTCCTCTGGTTTGGGCCACAGCCAGTAATATCCTGCGAATAACGTAGCCAATACCCCTGTTAACGCCACCCACATCCATTGAAAGATCAAGGCGAGGAAAAGCAACATAAGTGCCAGGGCCACGAGTAGCGGCGAGATCGTATCCTCAGGCATTTTCATGATCGATTGCGGTTCGGCGTCCAGCCATGTTGTGGAAAGTGTTTCGCGGCCTTCGTCGAAGATCCGTTCATTGTTGGGGTCATATTCTTCATCGTGGTCGTCCCACAGCGGGTGACGAGAAACGACGGTAGGGATATGCACGGTAGCGTAGGGAGCGGGCGGAGAATCCGTCTCCCATTCGAGCGAGTCTGCGTTCCATGGATTCTTGCCGGCAAACTCCCCCACGCGCAGGCTGCGAAAGAAATTAATGATGCTAAGCAACATGCCAATGCCGAAGATGAAGGCTCCTACGGTCGCCGTCATGTTCAGGCCGTCCAAACCGAGACCTGCGGGGTATGTATAAATGCGGCGTGGCATGCCGCCCAGCCCAGCCAAATGCATGGGAAAGAAAGCCAGGTTAAAACCGATGAACATGACCCAGAAACTCCATTTGCCAAGACGCTCGCTCATCATTCGCCCCGTCATCTTTGGCAGCCAGTAGTGAAACGCAGCGAAGACCGGGAAAACGTTGGCTCCGATCAGCACATAATGGAGGTGAGCGACGACGAAATAAGTGTCATGCACCTGCCAGTCGACCGGGATGATGGCCGTGAAAATTCCGTTCAGTCCGCCAATGACCAGGAGAGCAAGAAAACCCATAGCGAAGTGCATGGCAGCGGTTGCAACCGGTCGCCCTTTCCAAATGGTCGCGATCCAGCAGAACATCTGTACAGCGCTGAATATCGAGATTGTCATGCTGCCCGCGCTGAAAAAACTCATTGCCATGTCTGACATTCCCACCGCAAACATGTGGTGCAGCCAGACTCCAAAACCAACAACGCCAGTCAGGACGGTCGAGATAGCCACATACGGATAACCGACGATTGGCCGCCGCGAGAAGACGGGAATAATCATCGACGCCATTCCGGTGGCAGGAAGAAACACCACATAGACCCAGGGGTGCCCAAAAAACCAGAACAACTGTTGCCACAGTAAGGGTTCGCCACCTAAACGCGTATCGAAGAAATGCGTGCCCCAGCGTCGATCGAGCTCGAGGAATACGCAGTCAACGGTCAGCGCAGGCAAAGACATCAGGATCGCGAAAGAGATTGTCAGCGTGCTGTACAGAAACAGCGGCATGCGGCTGATGGTCATGCCAGGGGCGCGTAAACGAAAGATCGACACGATGAAGTTGATTGCACCAACCGTTGTCGAAATTGTTAGGAAAATTAGCGCCAGGCAGTAAAAGTCCATGCCGTAGCCCGGCGAGTAGCGAATGCCGGTATACGGGGCATAGGCAAACCAGCCGCCGTGCGGCGACTGTCCCATAAACGCGCTGATGTAGAGCAGAATGCCCGAGAGAACAAAGGTCCAGTAAGAAAAGGCATTGAGGCGTGGAAACGCCATGTCGCGCGCGCCGATCATCAGTGGAATCAGATAATTCGCAAAGCCGGATAGGATAGGGGCGGCATACCAGAAAATCATGGTGATGCCGTGCATGGTGAAAAGCTGGTTGTATGCTTCAGGAGTAAGCCAGGACTGATCGGAGCGCGCTAATTGAATGCGCATGATCAGAGCTTCGACCCCGCCGATAATCAGAAAGATAAAAGCTGTCGCTAAATAGCGGTGACCAATCTCTTTGTGATCGACAGTGGAAAACCACCCGTAGAGTGTTTTCGGTGTTTCCCAGATTTCTTGCAGACGCTGCTGGACAGCGGTCGTGCCGGCGCTCATCTTTCGGTCGCTTTCTTGCAGTATTAGCTAACAGGCGCAATAGAGATGTAGAGGAGATAAAAAAAGATGCCGGAGGGAGGATGCGGGACCCTTGCTATAGCAGCCCTAATGAGGGATAAGGTGTTTCAAGAATTCAAGTCGGCCGTTCGTCCGGAAGAAAAGGCGACGCGCATTGTTTCCGCTACTTTGGCCGCTTCGCACACACGGTCGCAGACGCTTATAAAAAGCTGCCAGTCCCGTTCTCCTAATGCCGAGCGCAACCGATATTGGGCTGCCTCCCACTGGCGGGAGGCGGAACTTAGCAAAGCGCGCCCGGCAGGCGTCAGAGTATAGATTCGGCTTCCCCGCGCACCGAGGCGCAGATCGACCAATCCCTTTTTCTTTAAGCCTGACAGCCTTCGCGACAGGGTGGTTGAGGCGACGGAAAGTTGTTCCGAGAGCTGCAGTTGCGAGATTTCGCGCCTCCTCGCAATCGTTTGAAGTAAGACATATTGAGTCGCCGCAAGTCCGCACGATGAAAGCACCAGATTGTAGAGTCTTGAAATCGAGCGATTGGCTCGGCGTACCTGGGCAAGCGCGGAATCCTGAATTTCCATCGTCCCAAACCCTACGAGGCATTATACGGTTCAGAGCTCCCAGAGCAGGTCGCCCGGAGTATCAGATCGAGAGCGCCACGCCGGCTGGCTGCTAGAGTCGTCTTGACAATAGTCGTTAAAACGAATAATATTGAGTAGATGAAGGAGACGATTACGTCAGGAAAGCGCAAGCGTAGCGTCGGCGCGTCCGAAGAGGCGGCGTTCCTGGAATTGCTCCGCACCACTGACATGCTGTCCCGCGGGCTGGTGCAGGTTCTCAAAGGCGAGGATGTCTCTTCGACGCAGTACAATGTGCTACGGATTCTGCGCGGCGCCCCACAAGGCCTTCCTTGTGGGGAGATTGCCAGCCGAATGATCACCCGGGATCCGGACGTCACTCGTCTCCTTGACCGGCTGGAAAAGCGAGAACTGATTTCGCGGTGCCGCGAAACCGAAGACCGGCGAACGGTGCGTGCCCGGATCGCGCCCGAGGGTCTAAAACTCCTGGCTCGGCTGGACGAACCGGTGCTGGCAGCCCATCGCAAACAATTAGGCCACCTGGGGCGGCAGCGCCTGCAGGCTTTAACCGATCTTTTACGGATTTCCCGGAGCCAAGTGGCGTGATTTCTTGGATCTAAACGTCGTTGAAACGAATATTGGTGTAACGCATCAAATCACTTGAAAGGAAGTTGCCATGAGCACAACTGTTGAGCCGCAATCCACGACTACTACCTGGAACATCGACCCGGTTCATTCCGTCGCCGAGTTCAAGGTGAAACATATGATGATTTCCAACGTGAAGGGCCAATTCACTCGCATCAAAGGCATTCTGAAGCTGGATGAAACCAATGTGACGAATTCCAGCGTCGAGGCGTCGATTGAGGCCGCCTCCATCAATACGCGCGAGGAGCAGCGCGATGCGCATCTGAAGAGCGCTGATTTCTTTGACGTGGAAAAGTTTCCCGCTCTCACCTTCAAGTCCACCCGAGTAACCCGCGTGGCCGACGGAGAGCTGGCTGTTGCCGGGGACCTGACCATTCACGGCGTGACCCGGAATATGGTCTTCAACGTTGAAGGACCGACTGCAGCGGCCAAGGATCCTTGGGGCAACCTCCGCAGAGGGCTATCCGCTACGGCAAAGATTAATCGTAAAGACTTCGGGCTTACCTGGAACTCTGCGCTTGAGGCGGGCGGCCTTCTCGTCGGCGACGAGATCACCATCACCCTGGACCTTCAGTTCGTCAAAGCCTGAACGATTTACCGCGCCGCACGGCTGTGCCACGCAGAACAGAAGACGAGAAGAGAGGAACAATTATGTCACTCCGACCAGTGAAACAGATCATTCAACCGAAGCCGACGATCGAAGGCGCAGGGGTAAAGCTACAACGCGCCTTCGGCTTTGGAAAGACCAAAGAATTCGATCCTTTCTTGTTGCTGGACGATTTTCGCAATGAGAATCCGGCAGATTACCAGGCAGGATTTCCTTGGCATCCGCACCGCGGGATCGAGACGATTACATATGTGCTGGCCGGCTCCGTTGAGCATGGCGACAGCCTCGGGAACAAGGGCAAGATGACCGCAGGCGACGTGCAATGGATGACCGCCGGCAGCGGCATTCTCCACCAGGAGATGCCTAAAGGTGATCCGCAGGGACGCATGCATGGTTTTCAGTTGTGGTCGAACTTGCCTGCGTCATTGAAAATGACGGATCCGCGCTATCAGGATATTCCTTCGAGCGCGATTCCTGAGATCACTGACGACGATGGCACCCGTGTGCGTGTGATCTGCGGAGAATTCTGGGGTAAGAGAGGACCAGTGGAAGGCGTTGCAGCGGACCCGAGTTATCTCGATATCTCGGTTGCTCCGGGCCAGCGGAAACGGCTTAAGGTTGAGACCACGCGCAACGCCTTTGCCTACGTGTTCGCCGGTTCGGGCACTTTCCGGGATGCCTCGGATCCGCAAGCGGTTCTCACTGAACCAGCCACCGATCCAAACGCGCAGGCCAGGTACGACGCCAGCAATCACTCGCTCGTGCTGTTCGACCGCGGAGACGAACTGACGGTGCAGGCCGGTCCTGAGGGAATTCGCTTTCTGCTGGTATCGGGCAAGCCGATCGAGGAGCCCGTGGCTTGGTACGGCCCGATCGTGATGAATACCCAGGAGCAACTGCGCCAGGCCATGGCTGAACTGCAATCCGGCGCGTTCATTAAGCATCGCTGACTCGGCTGAAGAACTTACTGCGCGCAGCGGCGAGAGGAAAGGGAGGGACTACGACAGATTTCTCGGACTAAAAGCCTGCGTACATTTCTGTCGGATTCTGCAATTCAAATTACTCTGTCGATTCCAAAGTGTCTCATCACGTCAGAATTTTGGAATCACCCAGCGCCCTGTGCGCGGTACAATGATTTTCTTCCATTGATCCAATGGGTGACGACATTTCAGAAAATCATTGCCGGCAGGAAAAGCGATCCTAACCATGCGAAGTCCACTTCGACTGCTTCTTATCGCTCTTGGCGCGATTGGGATTGTTGCCATCCTATTTTTTGAATTGGCGAGACGTCCGGGCTACTTTGCGAACAGCACTTACCTGGAAGCGATGATTGCAATCGAACTTGTCCTTGCCTGTCTATGGCGATTCGAGACGGTTTTCTTTCCCATGACAATGTGGTGCTTTCTTTCGGCAGCCACAGATCTGCCATTCGGAGAAGAAAGTTTGACGGTTCGCTGGCTTTTTCTAGGTGTGGGAGCATTGGCTGGGTCGGTCATATGGATTAGGAGCAACCGGACGCGGCACTTCGGTGTATTTCATTTAGTTGCATTGTTTGCAGTGCTCGCCGCACTAGCCTCGGCGAGCGCTTCGGGCACGCCGCTGACCGCCTCGCTCAAAGCCGGGAGCCTCTTCTTGCTTTTCTTGTATGCTTCGACGGGCGGACGGGTCGCGCTAGCGGGACGAGAAGCATCCTTTGTCCGCGGCCTCGTTCTGGCTTGTGAAGTTCTGGTTTTCATGACGGCGATCCTTACCTTTGCCGGTCGTGATCCATTCGGAAATCCCAACAATTTGGGCGCCTTCGTGGGAATTGTTGCCGCCCCAGTGCTCCTCTGGGCGGC
Source organism: uncultured Acidobacteriaceae bacterium (assembly GCA_963817305.1). GTDB lineage: Bacteria > Acidobacteriota > Terriglobia > Terriglobales > Acidobacteriaceae > Sulfotelmatobacter. Next base: position 1,924,680 of record CAWFOD010000004.1, read on the forward strand.
TTTAGCAGCGGAGAGCCGGGGCGAACGTCAGCGTCATTTCATCGCGCTAGCCTTGTGTGTGGTTTTACTGTATGTCAGCGTCTGTCGTGCTGCGATTGTCGCTGATGCCGTTGTTACGGTTGTGCTCGCAATGGGTCTACGACGTCCGCGCCTTTTACTGAAAACGGCTTTCGTGGCGGCTTTTTTTCTTGAAGCTATGGCAGTTGCCAACCCCTCCCATATGGGCGAACTAGTAGCGTCCCTGAGCGGGCGTTTCGTGTTCAAAGTAGAAGGACGTCCGCACCAGGGAATTTTGGGGTCGCGGGATACCCCGTGGGATGACACCATTGCTGCGGTCAAACAGCACCCTTGGTTTGGAACAGGATTCGGAACGAGCGACTTGGGAAGCGAGGGCTCTGACGTTCAGGGTTCGTCGATTTACACGGTTGAGGGTTCGAATCGCGAACACGGCAGCAGCTACTTGGCCATGGCGGAATACATGGGACTTCTGGGTATTCTCCCTTTTCTGCTCTTGTTGGTTTTAGTTCTAAGGGCGGTTGGTCGCGCGTATACGTGGATGCGGAGAAGTGGGGATCTGAATCACTACGCTGTACCGTTTGCCATGGTCAGCTTGGCAGGACTTATCCACGCGGCGTTTGAAGACTGGTTGTTTGCGCCAGGATCCTATATCTGTCTGTTTTTTTGGGTGTTGGCTTTTCTGCTGATCGACCTCACATCAGAAATGAATACCGATCTTCGAATTTCGAACTCTCGGTCTGTTTCGGGTCTCGCACCGGCGCGCACGTTTCTGCAGCCGACAGGTTAGCCTCGACATACGGTTTAGTTCATACTCATGGGTTTGTCCAGAGGACTGTAAGTTATGACCTCCTCGGAACTCGAGAGTGGTAGCGCGCCATAATCAATACAACACACTGCAGGAGAATCAGCCAAGCTTCGTGGGTAAGAATCAATGATTCCCAGAACCTGTTCTGACTGAGCTTTTGGAGCGCCTCATATCTATCCGAGAACTCATGGAGCAAAGTGGCGCCCGGTATCAGAAACGGACTCGCGAGAAAGAGGCATGCAGCAGTGTAATTTCTCAACTCTCCTTCGAACTCACTAAGAGCCCACGCGACGGGAATAAGAAGTATTCCGGCATCCATAAAACGATGGTAAACGGGAAGGAGTGATGCCGAGGCGAGAATGGCCAGGTCTAAAAGGCCGAGATGCCCGTCCTGGCGAACCGCAAAAAGCCAAACGATAAGTAGGGCGACAAAGATTAACCCGGCCGACGCTTCCGCAAAGGTCCGGCTATGCAAAAGTGGGAACAGCGGGACCGCCAAATTCACGAGCTGAAAATGGAGTGGATTGGCTGTGCTGAAATCGTCAATGGCGCCAGGGGCGAACATGCGCTGACTGTTTGCCAGAAAGCTCTGCCCCCACAGTGTTCCGGTGTGGTGCGGAATGACAGTTACACACAACAACAAGATGCTGGTCGCTAGTGCGGCAGGAATCAACGTGGTGCGCTTGGGCTGAAAGAGGATGTAAATAAGAAACGGCAAGCCCACCGTCGGTTTCAAGGCTATGGTGCAGATCAGGAGCATTCCAGCCAGTCTGCTTCGGCCATGTGTCAGGCAAAAAGTAGCACCCATGCCCAGAGCAAAGGCAACCGTAAAAATGTTAGAAGTTGCAATTGCTGTTTGCAGGGGAGCCCAAAGAAACACAGATACGACAATTATGATCGCCAGCGGACTATATGGTCGAGCGCCGGAAAGGGGGACAAGAATTAGAGCAACTACGAATGTAGCGACAACGGAGGTTATCGCCCATAACCAAATCGCAACTTTCCATGGAAGCTCCGCTACAGGAAGAAGCAGCGGAAAACTCAGGGTCCAGTACGGGGAAGGTATACCACGCTTTGCAGGCAGCGTACCATCGACGCTTTCCGTAACCACGAAGTGTGGGCGCACAGAAGTCGGCCACAGGGCTGTCAGGACAGCCGGAGCATAAGGATCGCGACCGGAAATCCAGGCATGAGTCTGTTCATACGGTGAAACAAAATCATTGAAATTTTGGCCGTCTCTTCCTAGAGCACGAACAGGGCCTCTCAGTGAGAATTCCAGGATTGCCAAGCACGCCAATAAGCAAAGGGCGAACAAGCGAAAACGGCGGCCACATGCGGGACAATCCATTGCGTGTAATTGTACTTGCTTGATGGCTCCGTAGGCCTTCACGTTCCGGGATGCCTATTTGGGGGAATTCTCATCAGATGCTGCACCATCAACAATCCGATACAAGTTTGTCGAGGGATAACCGGAACCCCACCCGGCCTTTCGCCATCCCGCTGGTTCTTTTCCCAGTTTTGGCGCGAAAGTTGCCTCCAGAAGCAAATTCGCGGGCACCAAGTCGTGCGGAATCGGGTCATCCTTCGGCCACATGAGGTAAACGGGTCCTCCATCGTTCAGTTGTTTCCGCCAATCGACATTGTGATCGAGTTTACCTAACAAGGCCAGCTCGTGAATCCTGGGCCGCACAAAAAGATAGTGCGAACCTGTCGCTTCCACTGCGTAAAAGTAATAATCCTCCGGGCCCAAACACTCGCGAATTGCTCGGCAAATGTCTGAGCGACGAAATCGTGCAAGGGCTGCGGGTTGCGTTCGTCGATACGAGGCAAGCCATGCAACGACCTTGCCCGAGCGTATAACCACCAGAACGATGGTCATGATCAGCCAACTACCGACGACGAATCGGGCAAAGGAACGCGGGACGTTGCTGCGCAAAAGCTTTGCTGTCCATGCGAGTAGAACCGGAAATACAAGCGGCACAACAAATATCTCGTAATCCCAAAATCGCGCGATCATAACAAAGGACGCGACGTAGTTAACGAAAACAGCGATCGAGGCGAGCTTCAAAGCGGAGCTGACATCACGCCCTTCGGTTTGGAGAGAACGACGGCCGGCTATAATTGCGCTGCCAAAAACCAGGACCATTACGAAAGTGAATAGCAATCCGGAAACCAGAGGGATGAGCGGCTCGTCGAAAAGATGCCAGGAGCCGTGCAATATTGGGGACACACTCAGCTTGTCGCCGCGACTCAAAGTGGCAATAAGGCGAAGCCAACCGACAGGACTGATACCTCGGCTCAGAGTCCACGCCAAGACCGGCAATATGGCAGTGACGCCGATAATCAAGCTTGGTGCTACCGACTCCCTCGTTCTGGCCGACACTGATTCGAGACCTAAGGCAACGAACAGTCCGAATACGAAGGGAAACGCTCTCGGCGTACTCAGCGCCGCTAACCCGCAAAAACTACCGGCGAGGACTGCGTAGACAAACTGGGAACGCTTTAACCCGTGAACCCGCATTGCACGTAACGTGCAAGCGAGGGAAAGAAGTTCGAGCATTACAGTGATGGCGTCAAGCCTTCCGCTCGTCGCTCGGGCTCCCATTCCCTGGGACAGCGTTACCAGCATAGCCGCCGCAGCCATGACAACCGGCGCGCGGTCCAAACATCGGCCGACCCACGATGCGGCGAAAACTGTTCCTATCGCTCCCAGGAATCCCAAAAGCCGCCAACTGGTGGCCGAAATCCCGAAGAGCCTCACATCCAGTGAACCCAGGAAACGAACCAGTGGACCATAGAACAGATCGATGCGGAGGGTGTGAGGGAAAGCAGCCAAAACGGTTGGTACGGGCGGTCCTCCTCGCGCGATGGCCAGCGATGTCGAAGCAAATAACATCTCATCTAACCACGGTAACGGGCTTCGAGGAAGAGATAGGAGCATAAGAAATAAGGCCGCCAAAGTGACCAGCCAAAAGACGTTCGCCCAGCGATCCGCCAGTAGGGGGTTGGACTGACGCCTAAGATTGTCGGAGTGGCTATTTACGGAAAGAGGTGGCATCGGAGAAAGCAATTGTAAATCCTGCACCACAAGCAAATCGCACCTGTGATTGTCAGACTGTACAATATCCAGCTAGTGGAAAACCTAGTCTCACGAACAAGTCGAGGAATTATGCTTTCCCGAGTCAACGGATGGTTCGCGGTTTTCATCTCTTTTATGATTCTTACAACTACGATGCAGGGGAAAACAACCATAACCAAGCAGGCGTTCGGACGGACCTCTGACGGCGCGGCCGTCGATTTGTATACGCTGGCTGATGGCAAGATCGAAGTTCGCATCATGAATTATGGCGGGATCATTGTTTCGCTGCGCACGCCGGATCGCGCAGGAAAGCTTGACGATGTGGTGCTGGGTTATGACTCGTTCGATGGCTACCGCACTAACCCTGCTTATTTTGGGGCGATCATTGGCCGTTATGCGAATCGGATCGCGCACGGAAGTTTTCAACTTGACGGTAAGACGTATTCGATTCCCAAGAATAACGGCGACAATACGCTTCATGGCGGAATCCGCGGCTTTGACAAAAAGCTTTGGACGGCGCGTGAGATAAAAGATGGAATCGAACTCACCTACGTGAGCAAGGATGGCGAAGAAGGCTTTCCAGGAACCCTGACAACGATGGTGCGTTACACCTTAAATCAGAGTGCGCTGCGCATCGATTATTCGGCGACTACCGATAAAGATACCGTGCTGAATTTGACCAACCATTCGTATTTCAATCTCGCCGGCCAAGGAAAGGGTGAGGTTCTCGGGCATGTGGTAAAGATCGATGCGGCGCGGTTCACGCCGGTAGACTCATCTCTTATTCCCACCGGAGAATTGAAGTCCGTACAAGGCACGCCATTTGATTTTAGAACACCGCATTCGATCGGCGAGAGGATCGATGCCAATGACGAACAACTGCGGCTGGGCATGGGATACGACCACAATTTTGTGTTGGACCATGCTGAAGGCCAGTTGGTAGAGGCAGCGGAGGTGTATGAGCCAACTACGGGCCGGATTTTGCGAGTGCTCACCACTCAACCCGGGGTTCAGTTTTACACTGGGAACCATCTCGATGGGTCGATTACCGGAAAGGGTGGCGTTGTCTACAAACCACGATTTGCGTTTTGCCTGGAGACGCAGCACTTTCCCGACTCCCCAAACCACCCAAGCTTTCCCTCGACTGAGTTGAAACCAGGTCAGAAATTCCACAGCGTGACGGTTTTCGAGTTCAGCGCGGGCTCGCGCTGATTCACCGCTGCTGGATTCCGGTCAAGAAAATGAGGACCATGAGGTTATCGCTCTGAGTCGGTTGAGTCGCCGCAACTTTCTCGTTCGCTGTTGCCAGGGAGCCTCGGCGGCAATATTTCCTGCGAGCTTGCGCGGGTTTGCCTTGCCATCGAACTTTCCGTTCGATCCTTCCAGCGATAGCTCTTCAGAAGGCGAATTTTATTTGCACCCGCACTATCGCGCCGAAAGGCCGCTGGATAAAACCCTGCTTAAGGCGCAGGCGGGCCTCGATGGTTTTATCAGCGAAAAGTATCATGATCAGATTGCTTCGATTCTTGCGGAGTGGAGTTCGGGTCTGCTGCAATCTCAACCGCAAGCGCAGGTGATCGAAAAAGTTTTGTCTGCTGACTTCGCCGGGTCATCGATGATCCCTGTCGAATCGCGACCGGTTCGGACCGGTCCCCCGATCGAGGTTCACCAGAACAAATTCGTTTCGGGCACCAATCTTGGACGCGATGCATTCCTACAGACGTGGCGTTCCTCGCTGAGCGTTTTTTCGAAGATCGCAAGCGCCGAATTTGAAGTGACGAGCATCCAGGCGGTTCCTTCGTTCACATCTCAGATTCCCGCGCAACTTCACACTCGCGTGCGTTACGAGTTAGTCGGGACAGGCCGTGGCTACTACCGCGAGCAGCGTGTGGGATATTGGGATCTCGAGTGGGAAAGCCAGCCGTCAAGATCGGCACCCGAATTCAGGCTGCGGCGCTGGCAGGCGCGGGAGGAGACGCGAAGCCGCTCGGCATCTCCGATTTTCGCAGACATTACTGCCGCCGCTTTGGGTCTCAATTCTTCATACTCCAGTCAGTTGTTGCTGGGCGTTGACCACTGGCGGACGATTCTCGATAGTGCGTGCGGCATCGACATCTATGGACACAACGGAGTTTCCGTTGCCGACATCGACAACGATGGCTTCGACGATCTCTACGTTTGCCAACCCGCGGGCCTTCCGAATCGACTCTATCGAAACCGGGGAGACGGAACATTCGAAGACATTACTGCAACATCGGGCTTGGGAATCCTTGACAATACAGCCTGCGCGCTCTTTGCGGATTTCGACAACGACGGCCGTCAGGATGTAATCATCGTGCGGGCAAATGGTCCGCTCTTGTTCGTCAATCAGGGCGACGGAACGTTTCGCCAGAAACCCGACGCGTTTCCATTCGCCCACCCGCCGCAGGGAACTTTTACCGGCGCAGCCGTTGCCGACTATGACCGCGACGGATGGTTGGATATTTATTTCTGTCTCTATGTCTATTACCGTGGCACTGACCAATACAAGTATCCCGTTCCCTATCATGATGCCGAGAATGGCCCGCCGAACTTCATGATGCGGAACAATCGCGATGGCAGCTTCCGTGATGTGACTGCGGAAAGCGGGCCTTAACAAAAACAATACTCGCTACAGCTTCTGCTGTGGATGGAGCGATTACAACCGTGATGGCTGGCCCGATCTTTACGTGGTGAACGACTTCGGGCGGAAGAATCTCTATCGCAACAATGGCGACGGAACTTTTACCGATGTCGCTGCCCAGGCGGGAGTTGAAGACATCGGGGCTGGAATGAGCGTTTGCTGGAATGACTTCGACAACGATGGTGCTGCGGATCTCTACGTCGCTGATATGTGGACTGCCGCCGGAGAACGCATCTCCTCCCAGGAGAATTTCAAGAAAGACGCTCCAGAAAATGTCCGGGCACTCTACCGAAAGCACGCGATGGGAAATTCGCTTTTTCGGAATAGGGACCGTGTTTTCGAGGACGAGACCTCAGCAGCAGGAGTTGGCCTGGGCCGCTGGTCGTGGTCGAGCGATGCATTCGATTTCGATCACGATGGATTTTCCGATCTTTACATTGTGAATGGAATGATCTCCGGGCCTTCGCATCAGGATCTGAATAGTTTTTTCTGGCGGCAGGTCGTAGCCAATTCACCAGATCGGGCGCAGCCTTCGCACGACTACGAAGAAGGATGGGGCGCCATCAACGAACTGATTCGCGAAGATGGTACCTGGAGCGGATTTGAGCGAAATGTTTTTTACGCGAACAATCGCGATGGAACGTTTTCCGACGTTTCCGGCGCGTTGGGATTGGATTTTATCGAAGACGGAAGAGCGTTTGCTTTGGCTGATTTCGATCGGGATGGCAGGCAGGAAATCTTCCTGAAAAATCGCAACGCCCCGCAGCTGCGCGTGCTGAAAAATCGGATAGAAGAATCTGCCGCCATCGATCACTTTCCGGCTGCGAGGCACAAGAAGTAATCGGGACGCCGTGGGCGCCGCGATCACAGTGGAAACGGAATTGGGACGCCAGACTCGCTTCCTTCAAGTGGGATCGGGATTTCTGTCTCAGCACAGCAAAGAAGTATTCTTTGGCTTGGGTGACGCTAAGGGGCCGGCGCGGGCGTCGATCCGGTGGCCAAGTGGACTCGTCCAGGAGCTTCACAATCTTCCTTTGAACCAAAGGATTTGGGTAGAAGAAGGATCTGACACCCTTCGAACCGAACCATTCAAGGTAGCAGCGCCTTTCGCGAAAACCGACAGCATCGTCGAGCCGGATAAAGTCGAGCCGCTTCCCAGTGCGATTGCGACTTGGTTGCTCGTGCCCGTGGCCGCACCGGATTTTTCGCTTCCCGATCTGGCTGGCGGGCTGCGGACGCTCTCAGCATTTCGTGGAAAACGCGTGCTGCTGAATTTCTGGACAGCACAGTCCTCAGATTGCATGAAGAACCTCAAGACGTTCCAGTTGCTGACCAATGGGGAGGCGCCCCGGGACTTTCAGGTTCTCACGGTGAACACTGATAACGATGCGCATGCGGCACTCGGCAGAGTAGTGAGCGAGCGACGTTTAACGTTCCCAATCCTTCGGAGCGCAGATGAAGTTTCCGCTGTTTACAATATTCTGTACCGCTACTTGTTTGATCGCCATCGCGACATGGGACTGCCAACATCGTTTCTGATCGACCACCGAGGCGACATCGTGAAGGTCTATCGGGGAGTGGTGAAGCCTGAACAGATTAGAGAGGACTCTCGCGAAATTCCAGAGACCGATTCCGAGCGCCTGGCTCGAGCGTTGCCTTTTCCTGGGGCGAGCCAGACCTTTGAGTTCGGCCGGAATTATCTTTCGCTAGGTTCCGTTTTTTTCCAGCGAGGCTATATCGATCAAGCCGCAGTTTCATTTGCGACAGCCTTTCGCGATGATCCATCCAGCGCCGAAGCGTGCTACGGCCTCGGCAGCGCTTACTTGAGTCAGAATAAAACGGGCGAGGCACGCGAAAGCTTCGAACGCGCGACCAAACTTCATGCGAGTTATCCAGATACACTGGCCAACGCATGGAACAACCTCGGTCTTCTTGCCACGCGGGAGGGACGTACCGAGGAAGCGATACATTGTTTTCAAGAAGCTTTACGGTCAAGCCCGGATCACTTAATCGCACTCGACAACCTGGGAAATGCATATCGGCTGCAGAAAAACTGGGATGAAGCTCGCAGAACCTTCGGCCGCAGTCTTAACGTGGATCCATCGGATCCTGAGGCAAACTATGGCCTGGCAATGGTTTTTGCGCAGGCCGATGACAGCGCACATGCTTACGAGTATTTGCAAAAAGCACTGAAGGCGCGACCCGTATTCCCGGAAGCGTTGAACAATCTTGGAATACTTTACTTGCGTACCGAGCGGCAAGAGGAAGCGGTCGCCAGTTTTGAAGAGTGCATTCGAGTCGCGCCCGGCTTCGAACAGTCTTATCTGAATCTCGCCAAGGTATATGTGCTCGAGGGTGCGCCGGACAAGGCTCGAGCAGTTCTGATCGAACTGCTTAAACAGCATCCCGGTAACCCTCAGGCGCAAAGCATGTTGTCTGAACTTTCCAAGTGACAGGCAGCAACCGCGTCTTCTAATTCTTGGGCGTTGGCGCACTCAACAAAGTCACAAACATTTTATAAAACCTGTCGAGGTCCAGATCATCCTGCACTTCGACCGGCCGCACTTCGAGCTTCGGCTTGTCGTGCTCCGTCCAATTCAGAGTGTTACCGTAGCCCGCGCCGTGGTCCAGATCGACATCCATGTAACGCGTTTCTTTCCTGGTGATGAGACTGGGATCGAGCCATGCCAGGGCCGCCAGTTCATCCCACAAATAATTGTAGTTGCCGCGCAAGCTGGAATATTTGGCAATGTAACTCGCCGCCGGCGTGTCGGACGTTTTGATGCGGTCGATCAAGTCGGAGGTCAAACGGGTTTTCACGGAAATATCCACGGGCGTGCAGACAATTTTCTTCCAGGGAGCGACCAATACGATGTGAGACGCTTCCGGATCGAACCACAAATTGAATTCGTGTGTGGGATTGTTGGCAAACTCAGGATCGTCGGTGCGCGGGTTTAAGCTCCCGCCCATGAATACCAGCTCTTTAGCCAGTCCAGCAAATTCGGGATCAATGGAAATGGCGAGGGCGAGGTTGGTGAACGGGCCGCCTTCGTAGATGGTGATCTCGTTGGGAAATTTATGCACCATGCGTATCAGGAAGTGAGCTGCGTCTTCGTTGGATGGCTTGGTTGTTGGCATGCCTTCCGGCATCTCTCCCAGCTGATCATGCGGGTGATAAAACTTCGGAGTCCAGGCTCCCAGCCACATGATGCTTCCATATTGCTGCTCCCAGAGTTCGGTATCCTGTTGTCGCCTTACCAGCGGATACTCGGCTCCCGGTACAACCGGAATGTCGGTCCGGCCGACAAGTTCCAGCATGCGCAATGTGTGCGCCACTTCGGAATGAAGCCACTGATCCCCGGTGACGACCGTAATTCCTAATACTTCCGTCTTCGGTGATTGGATGAGGAGCAGCATCGACTGCTGATCCGTTCCTCCAGGTCCGGCCGCATCCTGATCAATGATGATTTTTCGTCTGTCCTGGCTCCAGCAAGTCAGGCAGGTGGTCAGCAATAAAACGGTCGTAAGAAAATGCATTTTGCAAAAGGTCATTCATATCCTCGAGGTGGTGAAGGTAAACCAATTTACCTTTTGTTTGACAGCGTCCTGAACTTAAATGAAAGAGGTCGCGCTTTCAAGCGCATTGACCACATGGAGTGTACGCTATCTTGGCAAGATCAAGTATGCCAAGCAATATCGAGATCAAAGCCATTTTAAAAAACCGGGCTGCCGCGGAAGCTGTTGCGGCTCGATTGAGTGATACTCTTCCCCAGACTATCTGCCAGGAAGATTTCTTCTTCGCAAGCAATCGCGGCAGGTTGAAGCTCCGGACATTTGCGCCGGACCGCGGGGAACTCATCCGCTACGAAAGGTCCGATGTTGCTGATGCGCGCGAGTCCCGCTATCTGATCGCGCGTACTCCGGACCCGCAAACCTTAAACGAGATACTCACGGCTACTCTGGGTAGAACCGGGGTGGTTAGGAAGACGCGGATCGTATACCTCATCGGGCAGACGCGCGTTCACGTTGACGAGGTCCAGGGGCTGGGAGACTTTCTGGAACTCGAAGTCGTGCTCCGCCCCGGACAAAGCGAACTTGAAGGAAAAAACATTGTGACAGCATTGTTATTAGAGTTTGGAATCGCTCAGAGCGAACTGATCGCCGAAGCCTATGTCGACCTCCTGGCTCGGCGAGCGGGCAAGCCATTAGAACCAAGCCATTGGAACCCGGAAACGCCTCGATCGATTGCGGATCGTGACTTTAGCGACTAGAATTTTCGATTGCACGCGTACGCTTGGCTTCATCCTATGCGGTGCTTTTTCACAATAGCGGGATGCGTTCTGGCGCTGATGATTTTTCTTGCACCAGTGGTCCTCGGACAATCCATTTCAGTAGCCGCCGATTCCGAGACGAACTCCGCGACAGCGACATTGCACGGCGCAGTGAGGGATTCTCTCAATCGTCCTGTCAGCGGAGCCGTCGTTTGCCTTCAAGGCCAGAACCTGCAGGTTTTGAAAGTGCGTACCGATTCTGCGGGAGCCTACGTCTTTCACGAGATTCGCCGGGGAAGTTACATCGTGCGCGCCGAAATGACCGGATACATCTCAGCAGGTTCGCGACCATTTATTCTTGAAGCGAAAGAATCGAAAGCGATCGATCTGACGCTCGATGCGGTCAAGCCGGAAGCGGCGAAACCCGCGGATGCGCGGCCTGAGTTTTTCGACGAGCCACACTTTAATGTCGCTGGCGTTACCGATACTACAAATCTCGGCGGTCATGGCGGCGACACGATAGTTCGTAACCGAGATGCCTTGGCCAAGGAGACTGCTGCTCGCGGCAAGCCATCACTCGCCTCTGCTCCACTGAATTCGTCCCGGACAGCGATGGAGAACTCTATGCGAGACGCAGCCACGCGACGGCCGGAAGATTTCAGTGCAAATTTTCGTCTGGGAAAGCTATTGGTGGAAGATGCAAAACCGCAAGAAGGGCTGTCTTATCTCGAGCGGGCCTATCGCCTGAATCCCAGTGATATCGATAACGCAGCTGAAATGGCGCTTGCACGAGCCGAAACTGGAGACTACGCGCAGGCGCGCAGTGATGTGCGAGCGCTGCTTGCCATTCAGGACAAATCTCATCAGGAAAACGCCGAACTCCATCATCTGCTTGCCGAGGCGGACGAGAGACTAGGCGATTCTCTCGAAGCTGTTCGCGAATATCAGCGCGCAGCCGATCTTAATCCGAGCGAATCGAATCTTTTCGATTGGGGAGCGGAACTCCTGCTGCATCACGCGGCCGAGCCCGCTATCGAAGTTTTCACAAAAGGACATCGCTCGTTCCCGCGGTCGATTCGGATGCTCGACGGCCTGGGTGCGGCGCGATATTCCAACGGGTCCTACGAAGATGCAGTGCGGAGTTTTTCCGAGGCGTCCGATCTGAATCCCGACGATGCCAATCCATACCTCCTAATGGGAGAAATGCAGGCGGGCGAAACTACTCATTCGCCGGAGATCGAAGAGCGACTGGCGCGATTTGTCAGGCTTCAACCGCGCAATGCCTGGGCTAATTACTATTACGCGGTCAGCCTTCAAAAACGTTGGAGTTCGCTGGATCAGGCTGTAGACGTCGACCAGGTGAAGTCATTGCTGCAGACCGCCATTCAGCTGGATCCAAAACTCGGCGTTGCCTACCTGCAGTTGGGTATTCTTTATTCGGAGCAGAAAAACTTTCCGCAGGCCATCTTCGCCTTACAAAAAGCAATCGAAGTCAGTCCGCAATTGGAAAAGGCACATTACCGTCTGGCGCAGATCTATCGTCGCCAGGGAGAAACAGCAAAAGTGCAATCCGAGCTGCAAGCGTACGAACGGATAACGAAGGAAAAGAACGACGAGGCCGGCCGCCAGAGACACGAACTGCAGCAGTTTGTCTATGAACTGGGCAATGGTACACCCGCTTCGCAACCGCAATAGATAGCGGAGACTCGGCAGGAATTGACTCGCGAATCCGATTTATTCACCGTAAGGAACCCAGATGTTTTTCACCTGAGTAGCGTGCTGCAAAAACCACCGGCCTTCGGCTTGTTTGGCGTCAAACCAGTCGATGATACGGCCTTCGTTGGTGAATACCTGTTTCAGATTTCCCACGGAAAACGCCTTGGCTGCGGCCGCATCGGATTCATCTGAAAAACACCAGACTGCGTCCACATCGTCATGTTCGGCAATGGTCCTGAGAAGTTGTGATCTATATCCCGTGACAATATTGATGGCGCCTGCAGGCAAGTCACTGGTGTCGAAGAGCTGATAAAGATCCCCGATGATAAGAGGATATGTTTCCGAGGGAACCACGATTCCCACGTTGCCCATGGCGAGAACCGGTAACACGAGCGACAACAAGCCCAAGAGAGGCGTGTCATCAGGGCAAATAATGCCGACGGTTCCAATGGCCTCATTCATTGCAATTGCAATAGTCCGCGAAGGTGGATTATGAACCGCTCCATCGAACTTATCGGCCCATGCCGCGTAGGAGAAGATGCGCTCGATACTGGCAGCTACTTCCTTATTCGCCTCAGTTTCGCCAACAACTGACGCTAGCCGGCCAGCGATTTCTTGTTGACGCAGCGAAAGATTCTCCGCCATGTAATAGAGAACCTGGGCACGATTATGAGCTGTCGTCTTCGCCCAACTCGTCGCTTTGCGCGCCGCTTCTACCGCATTTCGAATATCTTTTCGATTGCCCAGTGGCGCTTCGCCCAGCAACTCGCCCTTCTGGCCGCGAACTTCGAAGCTGTAGCCCGAATCCGGTCTCGCCTGCTTTCCGCCAATGTAGAGCTTCACCGTGCGGTCGATCGCGAAGTCTCCCCGCCGTTCGTCCGTCGATGGTTCAGGTTTCTGGCTTGAAGCGGAAAGAGAAGGAGCATGTTTAAACCATGCAGGTTCAAGATATTCGAATAATCCCTCGCGTCCTCCCTCGCGGCCGTAACCACTCTCGCGATAGCCGCCGAACCCGCAGGCAGCGTCGAACATGTTCGTGCAATTCACCCATACCACTCCCGCCTTAAGCTGTGCCGCAACTTGCAGCGAAACGTTGATGCTCTCGCTCCACACGCAAGCCGCCAGTCCATAGACGGTGTTGTTGGCTAACTCAACAGCTTCGGCAGGAGTGCGGAAAGTCATGGCGGCGAGTACGGGACCAAAAATCTCCTGCTGTGCGACCACTGAGGTCGGATGCACGTTGCTCAACAAAGTCGGGGGATAATAAAGTCCTTCCGCCGGCATTACAATTTGCGGCTGCCAGCAGCTCGCTCCATCCGCGATTCCTTGATGCACGAGCCGGCGAATACGCTCGAGCTGTACAGGTGCAACGATGGCGCCAATATCGATCGACTTATCCAAGGGAGATCCAACACGGAGCGTTTCCATGCGCCCGCGAATTTTTTGCATCAGAGTCTGTGCGATGCTTTCCTGCATGAGTAAACGTGAGCCCGCACAGCATACTTGTCCTTGATTCAGCCAGATTCCATCGACCAGACCTTCCACTGCGCTGTCGAGATCGGCGTCCTCGAACACGACAAAAGGAGACTTGCCGCCGAGCTCTAACGAAAGCCGCTTGTGACTCGCTGCCGTCGCGCTGCGGATTGCGCGTCCGACCTCGGTCGATCCGGTGAATGCAATTTTGTCGACCCCGGAATGTTTTACCAAGGCCTCGCCAGTGGAACCATCGCCAGTGATAATGTTGACTACTCCTGGGGGAAGGCCGATCTCCTGGCAAATCTCGGCAAACGCAAGAGCGGTCAGCGGGGTGAACTCCGCCGGCTTGAGGACGACGGTATTTCCCGTCGCAATTGCCGGCGCAATTTTCCATGCCAGCATCAGCAAAGGGAAATTCCACGGGATAATCTGCCCAACCACTCCGCAGGCGGCATAGCCTGCGAACTCGGATTCCAGAAGCTGCGCCCATCCCGCGTGGTGGTAGAAGTGACGAGCAACGAGCGGAATATCGATATCCCGGCTCTCGCGTATGGGCTTGCCGTTGTCGATTGTCTCGAGCACCGCGAGCCGGCGCGAGGTTCGTTGAATTGCTCGGGCCATGGCGTACAGAAATCGAGCGCGCGTGTGTGGCTTACAGGATTGCCACTTCGGAAAAGCATTTCGCGCGGCCTGAACCGCTGCATCCACATCTGCGGCAGATCCCTGCGCGATGGTTGCGATTTTTTCTCCGGTCGCAGGATTTGTCGTGTCGAAAAATAAGCCTTCCACCGGTTCGCGCCATTCGCCGTTAATGAAGTGGACGAAACGTCGGTGATGCCGGTCGAGCCAGAGCAGCGCATCTTTTGGATCCTCCAGCGCCGGTCCATATTCCATGGTGAGAAATTTTTCAGCGATGCTCATTGTTGAGTCTCTTGGTCCTCGCTCCCTTATGCAATCGGATGCCGATAATCTGCTGAGTACCGCCCAGTGGCGTGGTGTTCAAGCTGACGCTCAATATCGTTGAGAAGTCCGCTCGCCCCAAACCGGAACAGCTCCGCCTTCATCCAATCGATTCCCAGTTCTTCTTTCATCAGCGCCAACCATTCCGTGGATTGCTTGGCTGTACGAATTCCTCCCGCTGGCTTGAAACCCACCGCCATTCCAGTCTCCTGCGCATACTCCCGGATGGCGCGAGTCATCACAAATCCAACGGGAAGGGTAGCGTTGGTAGATTCTTTGCCGGTTGAAGTCTTGATAAAGTCTGCGCCCGCCATCATTGCGACAAAACTAGCGCGCGCGACATTGCGCAATGTGAGCAGGTCGCCCGTGGCGAGAATCGCCTTCATGTGGCAATGTCCAGAGGCCAGCTTAAATTCAGCAACCTCGTCGTACAACTCCTGCCATTTCCCGCCGAACACGTGGGCTCGGGTAATTACGATGTCGATCTCATCCGCTCCTGCCCCCACCGAGCGGCGAATCTCCGCCACTCGTTCCTCCACCGGCGACAAGCCCGCCGGAAATCCCGTGGAGACTGCTGCTACTCGAACCCCGCTGCCCTCGAGTGCTCTCACTGCAGTTTCAACAAACCGATGGTATACGCAAACCGCCGCGACTTTGATGTTGAGGCTTTCGATTTGCAGGCGTCTTACCAGATCCTGCTCGATCGGCTGCCGTGCCTTGGCACAAAGGCGGCGAACCCGTTCGTCGGTGTCGTCACCGGAAAGCGTCGTCAAGTCCATGCAGGAGATTGCGCGTAGAAGCCACGCGGCTTGCCACTCTTTTTTCACCGTTCGGCGTGCCACGTGAGTTTGCGCTCTTCGCTCCACCGCACTGGTATTGACGCGAACCTGCTTCACCCAATCGAGATTCAGCGGGATGCCACGGTTTGAGAGTAGGGGGTGGCCCGAAAGAGTAGCTATGGGCAGCTGAGAATCGGACGTAGCTTTGTCCGCCGCGCCGTTGTTTGGACGCTCAGCAACACTGAAACGTTTCTTGTATTCATCTAACATTGGCTTGTACGGTAGATTGTACGGCAGAAAGCCAGTGGGTCGCAGTTTTCTGCTATAGTTTCGTTCCTCGGAGGTCCGACTCATGCCTCGAATTGTGCGCTGTGCCCTGATTCAGGCCAGCAATGCGCTCAGCACCGAGCGTCCTCTCGCCCAGATCAGAAAAGCGATGATCGACAAGCATCTGAAGTTAATCGAGCAGGCAGCGCGAAAGAAAACGCAGATTCTGTGCTTGCAGGAACTTTTTTACGGACCTTATTTTTGCGCCGAACAGAACGCTCGCTGGTATGAACTGACTGAGAGAGTACCGGATGGCCCCACTGTGCGCATGATGCAAAAGATCGCGGCAAAGCATCGTATGGTGATCGTGGTTCCGGTCTACGAAGAGCAGATGCCGGGCCTTTATTTCAATACCGCCGCAGTTATCGATGCCGACGGGCGGTACCTGGGAAAATATCGGAAGCATCACCTTCCACATTGTCATCCTGGATTCTGGGAAAAGTTTTACTTCACTCCCGGTGATCTAGGATATCCCGTGTTCGAGACAAAATATGCGCGGGTCGGAGTTTACATTTGCTACGATCGACATTTTCCCGAGGGCGCGCGCATTCTGGGATTGAATGGAGCCGAGATTGTCTTCAATCCTTCGGCCACGGTTGCCGGACTTTCGGAGTATCTGTGGGAACTTGAACAGCCCGCACATGCCGTTGCTAACGGCTATTTCGTGGGCGCAATCAATCGCGTGGGAACGGAAAAACCCTGGAGCATTGGAGAGTTTTACGGGAAGAGTTACTTCTGCAATCCGCGCGGCAAAATTATCGCGCAGGCCAGCCGGGATAAGGACGAAGTGGTCGTAGCAGATCTTGATCTCGACATGATCGAAGAAGTACGCAAAGTTTGGCAGTTCTTCCGTGATCGCCGGCCGGAAAGTTACGGTCCGATCACTGCGCAAACTGGGAAAGCTGCAGCCGCTGACTGAAGTCTGCGGTGCAAGAAGGCTTCTATGCTGGTTTCTTTTCTTTGAATTAAATTCATGACCACTCCTGAACTTTCTCGATCTCGAATCGAATCGAGTCCTCTCTACAATCCCGACCTGGCGCCAGCTTCAGCCGATCGCCGGCATTGGGGTACCTATAATTTCGCCGCTCTCTGGATTTCGATGTCGGTGAATATTCTCACTTACATGCTGGCGGCCAGCCTGATTCAGGGAGGGATGAATTGGAAGCAGGCGGTCATGACAATTTTTCTCGGCAACGTGATCGTGCTGGCCCCGATGCTGCTGAACTCGCACCCCGGAGCGAAGTATGGAGTTCCGTTTCCAGTGCTGGCACGTGCTTCGTTTGGAGTGCTGGGAGCCAATGTAGCTGCTGTTCTTCGTGCGCTGGTTGCTTGCGGATGGTTTGGCATTCAAACGTGGATCGGGGGCGAAGCAATTAGTATTCTGCTGGCCACGCTTGCTCCCGGATGGAAAAATTTCCCCTACGCAACCGCCGTTTGCTTTCTTTTGTTCTGGCTGATCAACCTGGCCGTCATTCTAATGGGGATTGAATATATCCGAATCCTGCAGGGCATCAGCGCGCCGATACTCTTAGGCGTCGGATTGCTGCTACTCGCATGGGCTTATCACGGCGCAGGAGGATTTGGGCCCATGCTGGCCGCGCCATCACGATTCACCAACTTCAAAGATTTTCTGAAATTTCTGATTCCCGCCTTGAATGGCACGGTCGGCTTCTGGGCGACTGTCTCATTGAATATTCCTGACTTCACACGCTTCGCGCGTAACCAGCGGGAACAAATCGTTGGCCAGGCGCTGGCATTGCCAACGACGATGACACTCTACGCTTTTATCGGTATCGCCGTGACCTCGGCAACAGTGGTGATTTACGGAACAGCTATTTCGGACCCAGTTCAACTGCTCAGCCGTTTCCATTCTCCCGTTGCTGTAGTAATTTCGCTGATCGCCATCCTTCTCGCGACTCTGAATGTAAACATTGGAGCCAACGTCGTCTCGCCTGCGAATGATTTCTCCAATCTATGGCCACGAAAAATCAGCTTCCGAACTGGAGGGATGATCACCTGCTTGATGGGGATCGTTCTGATGCCGTGGAAATTGCTCGCCGATTACAACACATTTATTCTCGGGTGGCTCGGCGGCTACGCCGCGTTCCTCGGACCGGTAGCAGGCATCATGATCTGCGACTATTTCCTCGTGCGAAAATGCGTCTTGCAACTTGACGATTTGTATCTTCGCGGAGGAATCTATGAGTATTCCAAAGGTTTCAACTGGCGTGCAGTGATTGCGCTTGCGGTTGGAGCGGGAACAGCGCTGGTGGGCTTGGCCATCCCATCTGTGCGCTTTCTTTATGACTATTCCTGGTTTGTGGGCTTTGCCGTTTCGTTTCTTTCCTATTTCGTGATGATGAAGTTTCAGCGCCCACCTGTGTTATCTGCGGTGCGGGCCTAGCAACTTAGCTTTTCCTGCCTACGCCTTTCGAGAATCCGGGTAAGACGTCCCGATGGTAAGTTTCGAGGGATTGTTCTTCGTCTCCGCACATTAGATACAAATTGAACTGCGTAACGCCCGCGGCGGCTAATCTACGAAGCTTCTCCTGATGCGCTTCGGGCGGTCCGATGACGCAAAAACGATCGACCACCTCATCCGAAACGAAATTCGCGTTGTCGCTTTCCACCACGCAGTGGTGCAAATAATCGTAGTCGCCGCGATCCTGCACGTATGAAGTCAGAGCTGGAGGCAGGTCTTCAGGTTTGTACTGCCGAATGAGATCCATTACGTGGTTCGAAACCAGGGCAGGGAACCAGCGCACGCGTTCTCGCGCAACGGATAGTTCATCAGAGACCCAAACCGGAGCCGCCGACATTACTTCGATCTGTTTTGGATCTCGTCCCGCAGCGCGGGCGCCTTCTCTCACAAAGCTGAGACACCACGAAATCAAATCCGGATCGGCAAACTGCAAGATAATGCCATCGGCGACGCGTCCTGCCATGTGCAGGACCTTGGGTCCGTAGCCAGCAATCCAGACTCGCGGAGAATCTTTAGCCCAGGTGAGGCGAGTCGGCTGACCTTCGTATTCGATTTCGCGGCCGGCCGTGAGATCGCGGAAAATCTTTACCGCCGCTTCCAGTTGAGACCAGCTGACCGGCTTCTTACCCAGCACGCGTCTCGAACTGTCTCCCCGTCCGATGCCCAGTTCCATCCTGCCACCCGAGATCAGATTCAGCGTGGCGAACAAGCTGGAGGTCACCGTGAGATCGCGAACCGCAGGATTCGTCACCAACGTGCCAAGCCGCATCCGCTGCGTGTTCGCGGCCATCAGCGTCAGCAACGGGTAAGGGTCCATCCATAAAACATGGGAGTCGAAGAGCCATCCGTACTCGAAACCGGCAGCCTCCGCTTGACGCGTCAAGCCAACGATGCGCTCAACCGAAATATCAGGCTTAAGCGTAATCCCAAATTGCATTACGAACCTTCCATTACTCGAGAAATATGAGCACCTGAAGTGCGGCAGTTTAGCATAGAATTTCTATTTCTTCTCACCCGCACGCGGAGGCATGGATGAGCTTTGACACGATCATCGGCAACGGTTCAGTGGTTACCGCAACGGACACCTACGTAGCCGATGTTGCTATCACGGACGGCAAGATTTCCGCCATCGGTAAAGATCTTCCTCGCGAGAATGCCACGACTGTTCTGGACGCATCTGGAAAATATGTTTTCCCCGGCGGCATCGATGTGCATACCCATCTCGACATGCCTTTCGGCGGCACCACCAGCG
Organism: uncultured Acidobacteriaceae bacterium; assembly: GCA_963817305.1. GTDB lineage: Bacteria > Acidobacteriota > Terriglobia > Terriglobales > Acidobacteriaceae > Sulfotelmatobacter. The sequence goes on from CAWFOD010000004.1 coordinate 1,944,507, forward strand.
CTGACGATTTTGAAACTGGAACTCGTGCCGCCGCCTTCGGCGGGACCACCACTCTGATCGACTTTGCCATCCAGTACAAGGGTCAGTCGCTGCGAGAGGCCTTTGATACTTGGATGGCCAAAGCCTCGCAGAAAGCTGTATGCGATTATGCGTTCCACTGCATTGTGACTGACATCGGCAATGGGCAACTCAAGGAAATGAATTCTCTGGTGGGTGAGGGCGTAACTAGTTTCAAACTCTTCATGGCCTACCCTGGCGTATTTATGCTCGATGACGCCAGCATTTTTCGAGCGTTGCAGACTACTGCGAAAAACGGCGGCCTAATCTGCATGCACGCCGAAAACGGCAGCGCCATTGACGTTATCGTCCAACAGGCTCTCGCAGAAGGGAAGACGGCGCCGAAATATCACGCACTCACTCGACCCACCACGGCTGAGGCTGAAGCTGTCTCTCGCGCCATCGCGTTATCGGAAATGGCGGGCGCTCCGATCTACATCGTGCATTTGAGTTGCAACGAAGCGCTCGAAAAAGTTCGCGAGGCGCGCGACCGAGGGCTGCCAGTCTACGCGGAGACTTGCCCGCAGTATCTTTATCTCTCGATTGAAAACTTTGACGTGCCAGATTTTGAAGGAGCGAAATATGTTTTTACGCCACCTCTTCGAGAAAAATGGCACCAGGAAAAGCTATGGAGTGGTCTCAAGCAGGATCATCTGCAAGTCGTCTCGACGGACCATTGTCCCTTTTGTTTTAAAGAGCAGAAGGAGCTTGGACGCGGCGATTTCACCAAGATCCCAAACGGCGGTCCCGGCATTGAACATCGCATGAGCCTGATTTACTCCGGCGGCGTTGCTCAGGGACGTTTCAGCGTGAATCGATTCGTTGAACTGGTTTCCACGACTCCGGCGAAACTCTTCGGCCTGTATCCGCGCAAAGGAACGATCGCAGTCGGCAGTGACGCCGATCTCGTCATTTTCGATCCCAAACGCCGACACATAATCAGCGCCAAGACTCATCACATGCGCGTGGACTATTCGATGTTCGAAGGCATTCAGGTGACGGGTATGCCGGAGGTTGTTCTCTCTCGCGGCCGCATCGTGGTAGATCGAGAGAAGTTTCTGGGCCACGCCGGACAAGGAGAATTCTTGCGACGCTCAACTTATTCGCAGATGAATGGGTAGTTTTCGAATGTGAAGACTCCGGAGCTAGCGCAAGGCCGCGAATAGCGCATCTTTCCAACGATTGTTATCGATCCTCCAGCATACTTTTGCCTTACGCTTCGCCCGTAGCACGGGCTCCCAGAGCACTCGGTTACGATCATCATCCGCCACGTTCAGACGATCGACCACCGTCATCCCGCGCGTTAGTTCACTTTGTGTTTCGACATCCACATAATGATCGCTCCACTCGCTCGCGATGGTTGGGTCAAGAGCGATGCACATCGCAACCGGATCAGGCAAACAGATCCCGTCTTCTTGAGTCTGCACCTTATAAGCGTGACGAGCATAGCTGTTGCATTCGACGGCAAAATTACCAAGCGCCGATTTTAATCCTTCGATTCTAGCGATATCGTTCTGATCGATTACGGCTTCTCCTCGCGAAAGTTGCCAGCCGATCAGTTCAACGGGGAGCCCGGCCAGCATGACGATGCGTGCGGCTTCTGGATCAACCCAGATGTTGAATTCGGCAGCCGGCGTTACATTTCCTTCGCAGCACGGCGCGCCTCCCATCACCACAAAGCGGCTGATTTTGTCGGCGATTGCTGGTTTCTTCGCCAGCGCGAGCGCGAGATTTGTAAGTGGGCCAAGTGTAACGACGACAAGTCCGGGATTAGCTTCGATTGTGTTGATGATCCCGTCGACGGCGTGGAGTCTCTCAGCAGTTCTCCGAGGAGCAGGATAATTATGATCGCCCAATCCATCTTGACCGTGAAACCAGGTTGCATTCGCATAGGTGCGCAGCAGCGGCTTCTCCGCTCCAACGTAGACTGGAACCTCGGTTCCGCAAAGTTCAATGGTATACAGGGCGTTACGCGTCGCCTGTTGAACGTTCACATTGCCCGCAACCATCGTGATCGCAGCCACCCGGACATCGGGGGCTCGCAGCGCCATGATGAGCGCAACAGCATCGTCGGAAGCAGTGTCGGTATCGATTAAGAAGGTGCGTGGCACATGCGTAGGATAGCAAATCGCCAAGAATGCTTCTGCGGATTCGATCACATGAGGCGCCGGGGCCAAGCAGCGGAGATTTCAGCCGTGCCAAATCACAGCAACATCCCGGCGATCGATGCTGACATCAGGTTCGCCATGGTACCCGCAAGCATTGCGCGAATTCCGAGGCGCGCCAGTTCACCCTTTTTGTTGGGTGCGAGCGCGCCGATGCCGCCAATCTGAATTCCGATGGAGCTGAGATTTGCAAAACCGCAAAGAGCGAATGTCGCTATCGTGAATGAGCGCGGATTGAGTGCCGCCTTCATGGGTCCGAGCATGGAGAATGCGACGAGTTCGTTCAACACCATGCGCGTGCCCAGCAACGTTCCAATCACACCGCAGTCGTGCCACGGCACACCAATTACCCAGGCAACCGGAGCGAATACAGCCCCGAAAATCCTTTCCAAACTTTCTGGAAACCACGCCACCCAATGGTGTATTCCCGCAAGAATACCGTCGGCCAGCGCGATCAGTGCCAGGAAGGCGATCAGCATGGCAGCAATGTTCAAAGCCATGTGCAGGCCGTCGGTTGTTCCCCGGGCGACTGCGCCAAGAAGATTCTCTTCTTTTTCGGATTGCTCTTCGCCCTCGGGCATAACCACTCGACCGGCGGTTCTTGGCTGCTCGGTCTCAGGCACGAGCATCTTCGCCATTAACAGCGTTCCCGGCGCCGTCATGATCACCGCGCTTAACAAGTGCTTCGGTTCTATCCCGAATGCAATGTAAGCTGCCATGATTCCACCCGAGACGTGGGCCATGCCGCTCGTCATCACGGTCATAAGTTCCGAGTGCGTTAGATCAGGCAGAAATGGGCGGATGGTGACAGGAGCCTCCGTTTGTCCCATGAAGATGCTGGCAGCAATATTGAGCGATTCCGCGCCGCTGGCGCCCATTACCCGAGTCATGAGCCAAGCCGCGCCCTTGATAATGAGCTGCATGATTCCGATGTGATAAAGCACGGCGAAAAACGCGCAGATGAAAATAATCGCTGGCAGTACCTGAAAAGCAAAATAGAAGCCGAGATGCGAACCTTGCTTCCCAAGGTCACCGAAGACGAACTGTGAACCGACAAAAGAATAGCCGAGCAGTCGACTTACTACGTCGCCAGCCTTCTGAAAGAGCCGCCGCCCGGCGTCGATCCGCAACACCAGTATGGCGAAGGCAAACTGCAGGCCCAAACCCCAGGCCACCGTTTTCATGCGAATCGCGCGACGATTCGTGGAAAAAGCATAGGCCAACGCGAGCATGGCAAAGAGACCGAGAATACCAGTGTAGCGTCCCATTCAGTTTTTCTCTCCGGGGGTTGCGATCACGCGGTGGATCAACGGTCTCTTCTCGCGTGCAGGCGAATTCGTAATCTCATAACTTTTGACAAGAAGTTCACTCGCACAATGAGCGAGCGCCTCTTCGTTGTAATGAATCGTCGCCAGTGGTTCACGAACCGAAACTGCGTCGCCAACTTTTTTGTGCAGCACAATACCTACGGCGGGGTCGACCGAATCTTCTTTTCGTTCTCGGCCACCGCCGAGAATTACACACGCTGTGCCAACCTGTTCGCACTCGAGAGACGAGAGATATCCGCTATGTGAGCTGGAAAGTGTCATTGTATGTCGAGCCCGCGGCAATTTCTCGGGATCGTCGATTACTCTCGGATCTCCGCCCTGCAGTTCAATCATCTGGCGAAATTTGTCGAGAGCTTTGCCCGACGCGATTAATTTTTCGGCTAACTTCTTTCCTTCTGTGACCGTATTCGCCGCTCCACCGAGCTGAAACATCCAACCGGCAAGTTCGAGACAAAGCTGCCGCAAATCTTCCGGACCTTCTCCGCGCAAAATCTCGATTGATTCGACGACTTCAAGCGCATTGCCAATCATGCACCCCAGAGGCTGATCCATGTCCGTAATAAGCGCGACTACTTGCTTGCCCATGCACTCGCCCGTTTCAACCATGAGTTCAGCGAGAAAAACAGCCTCTTTTTCAGTTTTCATGAATGCGCCGGAGCCGGTCTTTACGTCGAGCACCAGCGCGTCAATTCCTTCCGCAAGTTTTTTGCTCATGATCGAAGCACAAATCAAATACGGACTCTCGACAGTGCCCGTCACATCGCGCAATGCGTAAAGCTTGCGATCAGCCGGAGCGATTTCGTCGGTCTGGCCAATCATGGCGCAACCACAAGTCTCCAGTACGCGACGAAACTGCAGAACGGGAAGATTCACGTTGAAGCCGGGAATAGCCTCAAGCTTGTCCAGCGTCCCACCCGTGTGTCCCAATCCGCGCCCACTGATCATCGGAACAGTGATACCTGCTGCGGCGGCGAGCGGGGCCAGCACCAGCGAGGTCTTGTCCCCCACTCCACCAGTCGAATGCTTGTCTACTTTCTTACCGGAGAGAGAGGAGAGGTCGAGAACTTCACCCGATCGCAACATCGCATCCGTAAGCGCAGCAGTTTCGGCACGCGTCATTCCGCGCAACACAACTGCCATCAGCCACGCGGAAACTTGATAGTCAGGAATATGGCCGCTGGTATAAGCGCTTACCAGAGAATCTATTTCACTCCGCGACAGTTCCCCCGCGTCCCGCTTCCTGCGGATTACATCGATGGCGCGGAATGTCTGGGCTGCGGTCGCGGCAGGATTCACTGGAGACGGAACCCTTCCGGAAGCAGTTCGGTAATGTGCGCCTGTCTCGGTCCATCACTGCCCTGAAAAAAGATGGTTGCATCCGGACCGAATTCGTAGATCACCTGACGACAAGCTCCGCACGGCGAGCAAGGAACTCCCTGGTCGTTGACCACGGAGACTGCACGGATCTCGATCTTTGGTCCTAGCTCTGCAACTGCGGAAAAAATAGCAGTGCGCTCCGCGCAATTGGTCATTCCGTAGGACGCGTTTTCCACATTGCAACCGCCGAACACTTTGCCGTTCGAGAGAAGGATCGCGGCTCCCACTCGAAACTTCGAGTACGGAGCATGAGCATTCTTCATCGCCTTCTTCGCCGAGCGCAGCAGTTGAGTCTGCAAGCTATTCGAAAGACTTTTCTTGACCATATCAGGCGAGATTGAGCCTGGACCCTAAAGCGAAGTCATTGTAACTCCTGAATATGCGACGCAGGAGTTTTTATTAATTCAAGAAGCGATTCAGCTTCCTGCTCACACATCCATTCGAAGGCGCCACTGATTTTGATCCGCGCGGTCAGGGAGTCTGTGTAACTTTCAAGCTGGCAAATAGCGCACGCAGCTTTTGCTCATCCAGCTTTCCCTGGCTGCGTACGCCCGTGCAGATGTCAAGCCCGAAGGGACCGACCTCCTGCACCGCTTCGTGCACGTTATCTGCATTCAGTCCTCCAGCCAAAAATATCGGGATATCAACTTGCTCTCGGATGCGCCGGCTCAACGCCCAGTTGTGCCGCCGGCCGGTGCCACCCAATTCTTTGGTTGCGAGCATCGGATTTCCTGAGTCGAGAAGAAGCGCATCCACATGGGCCGCTACAGCGACGGCTTCTTCGATAGATTCTTCTCCGGTTACGTGCACAACCTGCACAATCGAAATCCCCGGAAGCGCAAGCTTAAGGGTTTCATACGATCCCAGAAAACGATCTACAATTTGAATCGTGCTGGTCCGGCAGCGTCGCTGTTGTGCAATGATGGTCTCCGCATCCTGCTTTGATGTAAGTAAAAAAGTGGCGATTGGCGGTGGAACCGACGCGGCTATATCCGCGATTTGTGCTTCCGAGATTACTCCCGGACCGCTGGGCATTGCGGAAACTAAGCCCACGGCGCTGGCGCCGCAATCGATGGCCATCCGGGCTTCATCGCGGCTTGAAATGCAACAGATCTTAATTCTTGGGTGCTTTGTTGCCCGCATCCCAAGAGTATCCGTCTTTTAGCGCGACTCGGGCCAGCCGAATCGCAATTGCTTTTGTTGTGCGTCAGGGCTAGCATATTGCCGTTATCCTCTTCGCTCGGCATCTTTTAGATTTCGCTTCGCGTCATGCAAGTTCTTGCTCGATCTCTCGTTCTTGATTAAGGAGGATGTTATGGGTATCGCAGTGTCCCCGCAGATTCATCCGCAGGTGGCTGACTTCATCGAGAAGCCGCGCAAAATGTTAATCAATGGCAAATGGGTGAGCGCCATTTCTGGAAAGACTTTTCCTAGTTACAATCCCGCCACCGGTGAGGTCCTCGCCCAGGTGGCGGAAGGCGATCGTCAGGATATTGAGGAGGCAGTGAAGGCGGCCCGCAAAGCTTTCGATCACGGCCCATGGCGGCGGATGACGGCGTCCGAACGGGGACGCTTGATTTGGAAACTCGCCGATCTATTGGAAGCGCACACAGAAGAGTTCGGATACCTGGAGAGCCTCGACAACGGCAAGCCGCTTGCAATCGCCAAAGCTGCCGACGTGCCTTTGGCTGTGGACCTCTTCCGCTACATGGCGGGTTGGGCCACGAAGATTGAGGGCAACACGATTCCGATCTCAGTCCCATATACTCCCGGCGCAAAGTATCTCGCTTACACGCTGCGAGAGCCGGTTGGAGTTGCAGGGCAGATTATTCCATGGAATTTTCCTCTGCTGATGGCGGCCTGGAAACTGGGTCCAGCTTTGGCCTGCGGATGCACGGTGGTATTAAAGCCGGCGGAACAAACCCCGCTCTCGGCGCTGCGCCTGGGTGAACTGATCATGGAAGCAGGCTTCCCCGAAGGCGTCGTCAACATCGTGCCAGGCTATGGTGAAACCGCAGGCGCAGCGCTGGCGGGTCATCCGGAGGTCGACAAAATCGCTTTCACCGGTTCCACCGAAGTTGGCAAACTGATCGTGCATGCCGCAACTGGCAACCTGAAAAAGGTTTCCCTTGAGCTTGGAGGAAAATCGCCGAACGTCGTGTTCAAGGATGCAGATCTCGACACGGCTATTCCCGGAGCGGCAAGCGCTATCTTCTTCAATCACGGGCAGTGCTGCTGTGCCGGATCGCGCCTCTACATTGAGAAGCCGATCTTCGATCGCGTCGTGGAAGGAGTGGCCGACTACGCAAAGAAAATTAACGTCGGTTCCGGCCTCGATCCTGAAACTCAAATGGGTCCACTCGTTTCCCAGGAGCAGTTAAGCCGAGTTTGCGGATATCTGGAATCTGGTTTTTCGGAAGGCGCAACAGCTCTTGCCGGCGGTCACAAAAAAGGAGACAGGGGATATTTCGTGGAACCGACCGTTCTGGTGAATACGCGCGAAGACATGAAGGTGGTGCAGGAGGAAATCTTCGGGCCGGTGGTGGCGGCAATGCCGTTCAGCAATCCCGAGGAAATTCTGCCACGCGCCAACGATAGTGAGTATGGCTTAGCCGCTGCCGTATGGACCAACGATATTGGCAAAGCTCATCGAACTGCGGAATATCTGCGCGCAGGAACAGTGTGGATTAACTGCTACAACATTTTTGACGCCGCCATGCCGTTTGGTGGATATAAGCAATCCGGATGGGGCCGTGAGATGGGGCACGATGCTCTCAGCCTTTACACGCAGACTAAAGCGATTTGCACAAAAATTGCGTAATTTCGTCTCTTCAAAAAATTGGGACGGCGAGCGATCGCCGTCCTTCTCCTTTCCAGCAACGTCGGAAGATTACTTTTCCATCAGCAGAACTTTTTCCGCATCATCGATCTCGGTTAGCTTTACCTCGATGACCTCGCTCATGGTGGTCTGAACATTGCGGCCCACGAAGCTGGCCTCCACCGGCAATTCGCGGTGCCCGCGGTCAATCAGCACGCACAGTTGCACCCGGCGCGGCCTGCCGTGCGCAAAGAGCGCGTCCATGGCGGCGCGCACCGTCCGTCCCGTGAAGAGCACATCGTCGACCAAAACAATATTCTTGTCCTCGATAGAAAAACCAACCTCTCGTTCCTGAACCACCGGCTTGGGCCCCAGGGTAGAAAGATCATCGCGGTAAAACGTGATATCCAACGTGCCAACCGGTACATCGGAATTTTCGATGCGAGCAATGATCTTGCCCAGGCGCTCGGCAATCGGCACGCCGCGACGACGAATTCCGATAAGCCCCAAGCCCTCCACGCCGCCATTCTTTTCAACAATTTCGTAAGCCAATCGCACCAGAGTGCGCTCGATTTCGGAAGCGGACATTAATTGGGCTTTTTGGCGGAGAGCGGTTTGGCGCGTAGAAGTCTGTGGATTCATGGTTGAAAGTGCCTCACCATTTTTCGTGCAGTGATTGTAGGCCTCAATCACTTTAGTGGCATTCCTATTTAACTGCAAGGAGGAGGCGAATTCAGGCGCCCGTCGGTTTCTGCGAAGTTAGGCTTTCGGCAATTGCCTGCTTCAAATTACTGGAGCCAATGTTATGTACGGTCACCGTGCAGGTCAGAACACCAATATCGTTTCGCAAATCACGGAGAGAAATTTTGTGCTGCGGTGCCCATGAACCTTCCGCGGGCAAGATTCCAATCCCTTGATTTCTCCCTCCGGCTTTCGCTCGGTAGAGCGCAGTATCCGCCAGTTCAATCGCCTCTTCCACGCAAATGGCCTCATAGGCGCGCCGGCTCCAGGGGAAAGGCGCCCAACCGACTGAACAAGTCTTCCGCACAAGAATGCCGTGTCCAAGATCGAACGGCTCGCCAGCCATTACATCCAGAATTCGATCGCAGAACGCGGGCGTGCCGGAGGGGTCTGCGGAGCGCGACATGATCAGGAATTCTTCCCCACCCCATCGAACCAGCACATCGGATTTACGTACCACCTTGCTCAGGCGCTCGGCCACCAGCTGCAACAGCCGGTCGCCGGCGGGATGGCCATGCAAATCGTTTACTTCTTTGAAGAAATCCACATCGACCATAAGGAAAACAAGGTCGCGATGATCCATCTTCCGGATGTCGCCGCCCCGTGCCCTCTCGTAGTTGCGCAACACCTGTCCAGATTCGGCTGTCAGGATTTCTTCCAGATAACGTCGGTTCCAGACGCCGGTGAGCGGGTCGGTGTAGGAAATCTCCTGCAGTTCGAGATTCTTGCGTTGCAGTTCGAGACTGTGCCAGCGAAGAGACTGCTCCTTATTTTCCAACTCGTCTTTCAACTGGCACATCTCATCCAGATTCTGGCGTGACAGGCGCAACAAGTGAAGCAGTTTCCGGTCCATCCAATGCTGCTTGACGAACACTAGCCCGCCCATTAAAACCATCGCCCCTGCGGTTAACAACAGCCTGTACGAGCGCACCCGCTGCGGAGCATGTCCTCCAAACTCCGCCCAGACCACCATCAGCGGCGTCGAGAACACTGCGAGCATCGCCAGCCTCGCCGTCCACATGCTGTGTCCGGGCGGAGGTTGCTGATCAGCAGGTGCGTCGGTGGAAAGCCCGCGCGCCATCAGACCAATCGTTGCGAACCATGCCATGGCTGCGACGAGCGGAACGTCGTAAAGACTACCGGTGTAGTAGCGATGAAAATCAATCGCCACGCCCGCCAAAATAGAACCAACGCTGTAGAGCAATGCAGCCTTAAAGAACTGCCCGTAGATGATTCGCCACAAACCTCGGCTATTCATCCAGGCGAGGCTCACGCCGACAACCAGCACGATTTGTTCACAAGCGTAGAGCAGATCGAAGCTGCGTCCGTAAATCACTTCGTTCGGAGAAACATATTGCCAGGGAATGACGATAAACAGATACAGATAGAGCCACCACGCGAGCAGTAGAAAAAAATCGATACTTGCGAGCCTGAGAGAATGATCGTTTCGGCGAATATGAGGTTGCACCGCCAACGCCGCCATCATCGGCACGACGTGCAGGAACAATCCCACATCCGCAACGAACGGATTCGGCACCTCCTGGCGAAGGAAGACTTCAAAGTAGGTCCACAAAACCTGAACGCAAAGCCACATTCCGCAGCCCAGCGCCATAAGGGACCAGAAAAGCTGCGCCTTCTTATCGGTAGTTTTTATATTTGAGAGGATGGAGAGCGTTCCAGCAAAAAGCAAAACGCACTGCGTGATGTCCCCGAATGCAGTGAGTCCAACGCTGTGCGAGGCCAACAACGTTACTAAAATGTGGACGCAAACCACCGCGCACACAATTCCCGTCCACTTGCTCGGTCGCCGCACAGAGATCACTCCCACTCTAAGAGTGTAAGTTCAGGCTGCAACATCTCCGCGTTACGGAAGTAATCTCCGGATTGAACTCGGCACTTTTCGGGAAACTATCCAGAGACCGCGGCGAATCGCTGCGCAAACCGGAAGACATCGTGATAAGAGTTGTAGAGGGGAACAGGTGCAACCCGGTAGGTATCCGGTTCTCGCCAGTCGCCGACGATGCCCTCTTGTGTGAGACGTTTACACAATGACCGCCGGTTATGCGGCACTCGGATAGAAAGCTGCGCTCCGCGCCGATCTCTTTCTCGCGGAGTAACAATGGAAAAGCCAGGAAAGCATTTCTGATCGAGCAAGATCGGGTTCAACAAGAATTCCAGATAGGCGGTTAACATCACACTCTTAGCCCGCAAGCGCTCGATATCAGCTTCCTGGAAAATTTGCATGGAGGCGCGCAACGCTGCCAGACTGATAATTGAGGGATTGCTTAGCTGCCAACCTTCAGCCCCGGACATCGCCTGAAACGTCGGCCCCATCTCGAACCGAGACTGTTCGTCATGACCCCACCAGCCAGAAAAGCGTGGCAAGTCAAAGGAGTGCGCGTGGCGCTCATGAACAAAGCAACCGGCCACGCATCCGGGACCGCCATTCAGATACTTATAGCTGCACCAAACCGCGAAGTCCGGACCCCAATCGTGCAATCGTAGGTGCAGATTACCCGCAGCATGTGCCAGATCGAAGCCAACCGCGCAACCCTTTGCGCGGCCTGCCCGCGTAATTCCCTCCATATCGAACGCTTGGCCCGTCGCATAATTCACTCCGCCCATGAGGATCAGAGCAATCTCATCCCCCGAGCGCTCGATCAGCAAGTTGATTTCTTCATCGCGTAGCCAAGATTCGCCCGGCAGTGGACTTAATTCGATCAGCGAACTTGCAGGATCGTACCCGTGAAAAGCAATCTGCGATGTCACCGCGTACTGATCGGAAGGGAATGCCCCGCGCTCGACAACGATCTTATGTCGCGCTCGCGTCGGCCGGTAGAACGATACCATCATCAGGTGAAGATTTACTGTGAGCGAATTCATCACTACCACTTCTACCGGCTTGGCCCCCACAAGTGCCGCGGTCTGGTTCGTTAGCAGCCGGTGGTAAGGCATCCAAGCATTCGTAGCTTGAAAGTGCCCCTCCACACCAAGTTCGCCCCAGTCTCTTAATTCCTGCTGAATGTATTCCGCAGCTGTCTTGGGCTGAAGTCCCAGCGAATGACCGCAGAGATACAGGCAGGTCTCACCATTGGGTCTCCTGGGAAAAAGGAAGCGCTCTTTGTAATTCCGCAGCGGATCGCGCTCATCCATCGCGACAGCGAAATCCTCACTCGCGCTAAACTCCGGAATTGTCACTGCTGCAGCTCCAGAGAACTCAGATCGCGATGAATCAATTGGTCTGCTTTATCCCAGTCGAGATCCTCGATGCGACGAATGTTTTTACTGAGTTCACTGAGTATTCGCTCTTGGACCGCACCTCGGGCCAAGGCAACGGAGTAGGGAATCCGGTGAAAGGTGACCATCGCATACTTCGGAATGAAGCGATTCGGATACCGCGCCTCAAGTGCCAGCTCAACTTTCTTGGTGAATAGAAACTGCGAATCTGCAACCCGATCCCGCATCTCAGCAAAGTTTTCAATTGCCATATCGGCTATGGCATCGGTATTTACCTTGCGCTCTTTTTCGAACTCCGCGAATACTCTGGTCCAGTCTGCACCGTGCCGGTCAAGCAATTCGACTAGATATGTGCAATCCTCAAATCCACAGTTGATCCCTTGGCCAAAGAAGGGAACGATCGCGTGGGCAGCATCGCCCAGCACCAGAGCTCGTCCCTGTACGTGCCAGGGAGAACACTTGATTGTGACCATCGCTCCCGTCGGATTGGCAGCATAGTTCTCTGCGAGCTGGGGCATCAGTCGATTGGCATCAGGAAACCGTTCCTGAAAAAAATGAATTATGTCTTGTTTGCTGCTGAGGCTGGCGAAACTGTCCGCACCTGCGAACGGCAAGAAGAGAATGCACGCGAAAGTGCCATCTATGTTTGGTAAGGCAATCAACATGTGATTGCCCCGCGGCCAGATGTGAAGGGCGTTCGGCTCCAGGAGAGGTTTTTCGTTGGGGCCGGCTGGGATTGTCAACTCTTTGTACCCATAGTCGAGATGCTGTTGCGAAAAGTCGAAGTTACTCAACTTGAGCATATCTGCCCGCAAAGCCGATGCCGCACCATCGCAGCCAATCAGGACCTCCGTCTTCTGGTTAGTTTCTTCGCTCGTATCCTCGTTACGCATCCGGATCTCTCCGGTTTTGAAGTCGCATCCCTGGCAGCGCCGATGAAAATGAATCGTCGCACCCTCATCTTCTGCCGCATTCATGAGCGCGATATTCAGCTCCGCCCGCGAAATTGAGTGGATAACTTCTGCCTCATTTTTTCCGTAGGGTTGGAATGTAAGTTCTTCGGAAATCGAATGCATCATTCTGCCCTTCATAGGGATCGTGATGCCGCGCATCCCCTCCCAGAGGCCGGCTTGCTGCAATGCGTGAATTCCTCGGGTTGATAGTGCCAGGTTAATCGACCGTCCTGCACTCGCCCGCACTCGCCTCATATCGGGGCGCCGTTCGTAAATGTCGACTAAGAATCCGCGCCGCCTCAGGAGAATAGCGAGCAGAGGTCCATTCAAACCCGCGCCGATCAGCGTTACTTTTTCAGATGTGGTTTTCATTCCAGATGCAAAAGGCCGGATATCTTTTGAGCGGGATACTTCACTCCGTCAACAACGTCCTGGCTTCCCACAACTCCGGGAAAAATTTCTTGTCGAGTGTCAACTTCAAGTAAGACGATCCCGCGCTACCGCCCGTGCCCATACGTATCCCGATAATCCGCTCGACCAACTGGATGTGTCGCAGACGCCAGCTCACTACCAACTCGTCAAACTCCGTGAGACGTTCGCACACGTCGATCCAGTCGCGATGATGACTCTCATTCTGATAAAGAGCATGGACCGCGCGTGCGCGAGCCTCGAACCGCTCTTTTTCAGTTGCATGATCGCCGAGGGCCGGCAGCTTGCCCATAGCCTGCAATGCACCAAAGAATACGTCGCGCAGCGAAGGCTCTTCCAATCGGCGTTTCAGGCTCGCGTAGGCCTCCGGAGTGGGGCGGTGATAGCGCAGCATTTTTTCATCTTTTAAACCGCATAGAAATTCAATCTCTCGAAATTGCTCCGACTGGAATCCGCTCGCAGGCTCGAGCAGGCCGCGAAAGGCAAGAAAATGCGTCGGCAACATCGTTTCCAAAATCGTGAACTGCTCTACTAACACTCGAGTAATTTCGGTACAGCGCCGCAACAGCCGCGCTGCTTCATAAACCTCATCATGCGATTGCGGAGCCGCACCCGCCCTTCGCAAGTTTGCCACCACCGCATCAAGATCGTGCAGCAACTCCTTGAACCATAACTCGTAGGTCTGATGCACGATGATGAATAACAACTCGTCGTGATGCGGTGGCGAAGAGTGCGGCTGCTGCAACTCAAGCAGCTCCGGAACCTTCAGATACGAGCTGTAGGTAAGCTGTTCGGGTTCTGGGGTTACAGGACTGGAGTCGACTACCGCGATTGATTGTTGCTTTTCGTCGGCTTCGGGCGTCTCAGGTTCAAGTTTCAAGAATTCAGTTGCATTTCCACCCAGCAGTTTGGCCTTCGTATGTTGCGGCAAATTGCTTTGGCGGATCAGAGCTCCTACTCTTTCTTCGCCCAGAGGAAAAGGATAATCGGATCCGAGAAGCACCCGGTTCGCTCCCATCGTTCCTACCAGAAATTGCAACGTGCGCTGGTCGAACACGGCCGAGTCTGCGTAAAAGCGGTTGAGATAATAGCTAGGAGGATGTTGGCACTCACCGCGCGCCACCGGATGATGGTGCCAGGCATTTTCCATGCGCCCCAGCAAGAATGCGAAACTGCCCCCGCCGTGCGCGAAACATATGCGGAGCGAGCGGGGCAGGCGATCAAGTGCTCCGCTCAAGATCAGCGCGACGACCGACAATTGTGTTTCCGCCGGCATACCGACCGTCCACGGCATCATGTATTTCGGCATCCTTTCCTGCCCCAACATTTCCCAGGGATGCACGAGAACAGCCGCACCTTCATCTGCACAATGGTGCAAGAAAGTTAGAATGCCGGCGTCATCCAGGTTCTTGCTGCCGACATGATTGCCGATTTGGACGCCTAAATGCCCAGCACGCATGCAGCGGCTGAGTTCCTTGCAAGATGCGTCAACGTCCTGCAGCGGCACTTGGCAAAACGATTTCAGCCGACCTTGGCCCCGGCTGCAAAGTTCGAGCGCCGCATCGTTAAACATTTGCGCACAATCGAGCGCATGCTCGATCGGCCGGTCATAGGCAAACAACACGGGCGTGGCAGACATCACCTGCAAATCAACACTGTCGCGATCCATTTCACGAAGCCGTACTTCCGGATCCCAACATGCCGAATAAATGTGGCGGAAGAATCGATCTCCCACCATGATGTCGGCCTTCCCCGGCTCTGTATGTTTGATCCACGGCCAGTTCGGTGTGCCGTAGCGCGCCGCGAGATCAGGCCATGAACTGGGAAAGAAATGGTTATGGATGTCGATGACTTGCATGTTTCATTTGCCGGGATGAACCGTGCCGCAATGTTTGCACGTGCGCCTGCTCTCGTTGCCATAGAACTGTTCAAACACGGGTGGCAGATCCTTAACGATGCTTTTCAGCTTCAACTCCGCGCGATAAACCAACTGATGGCAGTTCGGGCAGTACCACTCAAAAGCATCGAGTGAACCTTCCGGACGTGGGACTTCGATGACCACGCCTACGGTTTCAGCCGGCCGTTGCGGTGAGTGGCGCATGTGCTTCGGTAAGAGAAAAATCTCCCCTTCGTTAATCGGGATGTCCAATGGCGGCTTGCCGGGCGTCTCTATAACACGGAGAACAATATTGCCCTTCAACTGATAGAAAAACTCTTCCGTGGGGTCGTCGTGGTAGTCGCGGCGTTGGTTGGGGCCTCCGACAACGGTGACCATCATCTCGCCGTCTTCCCACACTTGAGCGTTGCCGACCGGAGGCTTGAGTTTCTCCTTATTCTTTTCGATCCAGGCCTGGAAGTTGAAAGCCTTCAGATTCTTGATGGACGCCATCGTCTCTCCTATTTCTGGGGCTTGTATGCCATCGCTTTGATCTCGATCAGCAAGTGCGGATGCGGCAGTTGATGCACGGCCACGGTCGTCCTTGCCGGACCGTCGTATCCGAAGAACTCGCCGTACACTTCGTTGTAGCCTGCGAAATCGTTCATGTTTACAAGATAAGTGGAAAGTTCGACGACGTCTTTTAGCTGCGCCTCCGCGCTCTGCAGAATGTCGCGAATGTTCTCGATTACTGCTCGGGTCTGTTCGCGGATGTCGAGCCTTGTGCCACCGCGTGGATCAACTTCAGCGCCTGCGATGGTATTGTCGGCACGCCTTGCGCTCGTTCCAGACACAAATAGGAAGTCACCCGCACGTTTGATATGCGGATATTTGCCGCGCGGTGTCGCTTTCCCTTCAACTACTTTGCTTTCGATCGTACCCATATTCTTAAAGTCGGATGCAAATATTGTTCAGCTCGGAATAAAAATTCAGCGAGTGGATTCCGCCTTCGCGGCCAATTCCTGAAAGTCCCACTCCACCGAACGGAGTTCGCAGATCACGCAGGAACCAGCAATTTACCCAGGTGATGCCCACATTCATCTGTTGTGCTACTCGATGCCCGCGCTTTAAGTTGCTGGTCCATATCGACGCCGCCAGTCCGTACTTCGTATCGTTCGCCATCGCGACAGCCTCTTCTTCCGAATCGAATGGCGCGATGTGACATACCGGACCGAATATCTCTTCCTTCACGCATCGAGCAGATTCCGCTAGCCCAGTATAGATGGTTGGTTGCACGTAAAATCCGTCGGTGCGGCTGTCGTCAAATTTCGGAGTGCCTCCGCCCGTGATTACCGTGGCGCCTTCTTCCTTGGCCAATCGGTAATAGGAGAGAACTTTCTCTCGATGTTGCGCCGAGATGAGCGGTCCGAAATCGGTCTTCGCGTCGGTGGGCCAGCCTGCGTTCAGGTTTTCCGCTTTTTCTTTAAGAGCGTCTACGACCTTATTGAAAATGTTGCGCTCTACATAAACCCGCTCTGCACACAGACAGACTTGTCCGGTGTTAAGGAATACGGCATCGGCAAGACCGCTCAGGGTCTCTTTGAAATTGCAATCCGCAAAAACAATAGCCGCATTTTTGCCGCCCAGTTCAAACGAAACCGGCTTGACCGTAGACGCCACAGCTTTCATGATGGCTGCCCCTGTCCGGGATTCGCCTGTGAATGTGATCGCGTCCACGTCTGGATGACTGGTTAAGAATTCTCCCGTGGACCCCGGCCCGAAACCATGCACCACGTTATAGACGCCATTCGGAATTCCCGCGTCTTGCATTGCTTCGGCGAGAAGCGTCGCGGTGGCCGGAGTTTCTTCCGAAGGTTTGACCACTACTGCATTTCCGCAAGCTAAAGCAGGTGCCACTTTCCAGGTCAATAACAGGAGCGGAAGATTCCATGGAGTAATAATCCCTATCACGCCCAAGGGCTTGCGTAGCGCGTAGTTCAAAGCGCTCGTCCCGTCCGGAGTTTCAGTTTGAAATGCTTCCATCCCCGACATCTTTATGAGATCGGCGAAAACTCGGAAATTTGCCGCCGCGCGCGGAACATCGAGTCTGGCGGCGAGAGAGATGGGCTTGCCGGTGTCCGCGACTTCAGCCTGAACAAAGCAGTCAAACCGCTTCTCGATCGCGTCCGCCACTTTGTGCAGCCGCGTCGCGCGCTCGCGCACTCCGAGTTGCCCCCATTCTCGGCAAAGAGATTGACTGGCGGCGTTGACTGCCTCATCCACCTGCTCTTTCGTTGCTTCAGTTACCTGCGCGATTACCGTCCCATCTGCCGGATTCACATCGTTGAACTCCTGCTTTCCAGGCACGAAGCGGCCATCAATATAATTCTGGATTAATTTCACGAGATCCTCAGGCAGGTCTCCGCAATCGTAGCAGGATGGCGCGAAACGGGGCAATCTCTGGGAGATTATGTCACTTCAAGTCGCTCGTCCAAGTATCGCTTCAGTGCATCTTGCCAGAACGGCATTGTGATTCTCAACTTCTCCAAACTCGCGGAGGATAATACCGAATAGGTTGGCCGAGGCGCGGGACGAGCCATCCGTTCACTACTCGTTGGCCTTACCTCTGTAGCCAACCTTGCCCTTTGCACGATTTGTTGCGCGAATTCAAACCAGGTGCAGTTACCGGTATTGGTTACGTGGATAATTCCTTCTGCGTTCTTTCGGCACAAGGAGATGATCGATCGCGCTAAGTCCACCACGTAGGTGGGGCACCCTCGTTGGTCGTTTACCACGTCGAGCGATGAACGGCTT
The DNA here is from genome assembly GCA_963817305.1 of uncultured Acidobacteriaceae bacterium. Classification (GTDB taxonomy): domain Bacteria; phylum Acidobacteriota; class Terriglobia; order Terriglobales; family Acidobacteriaceae; genus Sulfotelmatobacter. Next base: position 1,962,302 of record CAWFOD010000004.1, read on the forward strand.
GCCGCCAGCTTCAGTATTGTGTCGGGGAAACATTTTCCTCCGACTCCGAACAGCCAGGATGTTCGGACGATGCAGCAATCCGGAATCAGTTCCAGCAGCGCAATCTCCGCCTCGGCCTTTGTCCTCCCGTACACGCTTTGTGGATTTCGGGGATCGTCCGTCTCATATGGCGTTGTTTTCTTGCCGTCAAAAACGTAGTCGGAACTCAGGAACATCAACCGTGCGCCGACCTCCTTTGCCGCACGTGCCACATTGACGGCGCCGTCGCGGTTCACGGCAAAAGCCAGCTCCGCATTGCTCTCGCATCCATCAACATCGGTGTACGCCGCAGACAACACGATCCACTCGGGACGACTGTCTCGTACGACTTGGAGAACACGGGGAGCATCACGAATATCGGCGTCGCCGGAACTCAGGCGCGGTGAGCGCATCTTGCTCCCACTCGCGCACAAGCGCCTTACCCAAAAGTCCGGATGCACCGAAGAGAGTGACTCGCATGGAAATCTATTCGAAAGTGTCAGCCTTGGCCAATAACACGCCACGCTGGTCTTTTGCAGATATTATTGGCTCTCCGTCTAGCGGCCATTCGATGTGCACCTGAGGGTCATTCCAGGCGAGCGTCCGTTCATGCTCAGGGGCGTAAAAGTCGGTTGCTTTGTAAAGTACGTGTGCCTTCTCCGAAAGAACCAGGAATCCGTGTGCGAAACCAATGGGAATCCAGAACATGCGCTTGTTTTCCCCCGATAGTCGGACACTCTCACAACGTCCGAAGGTAGGGGAACTTCGGCGCAAGTCGACAGCAACATCCAGGATCTCTCCCTCTACAACCCGAACAAGTTTTCCTTGCGGATTCTTCACCTGATAGTGCAACCCTCGCAGGACGTTGCGCGACGAACAGGAATGATTGTCCTGCACAAAATTATCAACGATTCCAGCTTCCGCCATGATCCGCTGGTTGTAGCTCTCAAAGAAAAAACCGCGTTCGTCGCGGAACACGCGAGGCTCCAGAATAAAAGCGCCGGAAAGCGAAGTGAGAATTTTAGCAATTCCGCCGCTCATGAATCGAATCGCCGGATTACGTTCATCAGAATACCTTCTCTCGCAACAGTTGGAGCAGATAAGCGCCGTAACTGTTGTTCTTCATGGCAGTGCCGCTTTTCTCGACCTGATCGGCAGTGATGTAGCCCGAGCGTAGGGCAATCTCCTCGGGGCAAGCCACCATGAGGCCTTGCCTTTTTTCTATAGCCTGGATGTAGAGTGACGCCTCCATCAGCGATTCATGAGTGCCAGTATCGAGCCAGGCCATGCCTCGCCCCATAACTACCACTTCGAGTTGGCCGCGCTTCAGATAAGCTCGATTCACGTCGGTAATCTCCAACTCACCTCGCGCGCTGGGCTTTAGCGACTTTGCAATTTCAATTACCTGATTATCATAAAAATAAAGTCCGGTAACCGCATATCTTGATTTCGGCCGCTGCGGCTTCTCTTCAATGCTGAGCGCACGTCCGGATGCGTCGAATTCCACGACTCCATACCGTTCGGGATCGTGCACGGGATAGGCGAATACTCGCGCACCCTCACTCTTGCTCGCGGCGTCCCTCAAATCTTTCGCCAGGTCGTGCCCATAAAAAATGTTGTCGCCCAACACCAGGGCACACGCCTTGTTGCCGATGAAAGTTTCACCGACCAGGAAAGCTTGCGCGATTCCTTCCGGCTTGGGTTGTACTTTATATTGCAAGTGGATTCCGAACTGACTCCCGTCTCCTAAAAGGGCCTGAAACTTCGGTACATCGTCCGGGGTGGTGATCAGAAGAATATCGCGTATGCCCGCCAGCATCAGCGTGCAAAGCGGGTAGTAGATCATCGGTTTGTTGTAAACCGGCAGCAAACTTTTTCCCATGGCATGCGTGATGGGATACAGACGCGTTCCCGAGCCACCGGCAAGAATGATTCCCTTATACGTCGAGGTGCTTGCGTGCGTCATGAGGGTTATCGGGTCGCGCTAAACGAATTCAAGAAGCGTAGTGCGTCTCAATCCACTGCCGGTAGCTTCCACTGGTGACATTGCGGACCCATTCGTCGTGGTCCAAATACCATTTCACCGTTTTGCGAATTCCTGTCTCGAACGTTTCCTGGGGACGCCAACCAAGGTCGCGTTCAATCTTACTTGCATTCATGGCATAACGGCGGTCGTGGCCGGGGCGGTCCTTAACAAACGTAATCAAATTGCGCCGGGAAGCGCCGCGGCTGCCGGCCAATTCGTCCACGATGTCGCAGATTGTTTCGACGATCTCGATGTTACGCTTCTCATTCCAGCCGCCGATGTTGTAGGTCTCCCCCACGCGCCCTTGGCGCAACACCGTGGTAATGGCTTCGCAGTGGTCCTCGACATAAAGCCAATCGCGAACATTCTGTCCATCGCCGTATACCGGAAGTGGCTTGCCATTGAGCGCATTCAGAATGATGAGTGGTATTAATTTCTCCGGAAATTGAAATCGTCCGTAGTTGTTCGAACAATTTGTAGTAAGCGTGGGCAATCCGTACGTGTGATGATACGCCCGCACCAGATGGTCCGAGGCTGCCTTGGATGCTGCATACGGACTGTTCGGAGCGTACGGAGTCTTTTCAGAAAAAGGCGGATCCGCAGGGGCAAGAGATCCGTAAACCTCATCGGTAGAAACGTGCAGGAACCTGAAGTCGCCTTTTTCGCGCGCGTCCAGATTGCTCCAATAGCTTCGCACTTCTTCCAGTAGAGCGAAAGTGCCGTCAACGTTCGTTCGGATAAAATCTTCCGGCCCCCTGATGGACCGATCTACATGGCTCTCAGCTGCAAAATGTACGATGGCTCGCGGCCTGCGCCGCTCCAGTAGGTTTGAGGTCAGGGCGCGATCCGCAATATCGCCATGGATAAACTCGTATCGCTTATCTTCAGCGACATTTGCCAGGTTGTAAAGGTTCCCGGCGTAGGTAAGCTTATCCAGATTCACAACGGATGCTGAATCCAGTTCCATCCAGCGCAAAATAAAATTGGAACCGATAAACCCCGCTCCGCCAGTGACGACAATCGTATTGTCCATTGTAGAGATAATGCCATACCGCTCTGTCGCCGCGGCTCCTGCTCAGATTGCGAAAGCGAACGGCAATTGTAAAACAAAAAGGACGGGAATCGTCCCGTCCTTATACCGTGCGTTTTAATCTAGGAGTGAGTTTCGCGCTGGTGGCGCGATCAACGATTCTATCCGGCCCTCTTCGCGGTTGATCTATCAAGGCCGACTCCTCCGCTCGGCCTCTTCGTTGTTGACTGGCCTGCGCTGGTCCAGCCCATCATCTCGAAATAAGTCTGTTCCACTTTGCTGGCAACTCCGCTCCACAGATATTGTTCGCGAATGCGCAGCTTCGCCGCTGCCCCTGCGGCTTCTCGCACCGACGGATTCGCGATTAGGAATCGCAAGCGTTCCGCTAAGTCTACCGGGTCGCCCCTTCGGAACGTGAAGCCCGCGTCTTCCACGGCCTCACGGTTTTCTGGAATGTCGCTTGCAAGAACACACAGGCCGGCCCCCATGGCGTCGAGCAAGGCAAGAGATAAGCCTTCCAGATCGGACGGCAAGACAAATAGCATCGCATTCGTCAATAGCTCATCGAGCGCATCGCCAGAGACCCAGTCCAGCATTCTTATTCGATTACTCGTATGGGTTTTGAGCTCACCAGAATACTCGTCGCAAAAGCCCGACCCACCAGCCAGTACCAGCTTTACGTCGGTATCTAGACGTTCATATGCGTGCAGCAAAAGATGGCAGCCTTTTTCCGGGGAGAACCTTCCCAGGAAAAGAATGTAACGTTGCGGTTGCAGTCCCCATTGGAAAATTCTGTCAGGAGCGCGCCTCTCCCGCAGCAACCCACCATTCGGCACATAACGCGTGTCCGCACGGTAGCGATCGCTGTAATGCTGACGCAAGGTGCGCGAGACGACCATGGTTTGGCTCGGCAAACTGACCGCGGCGTACTCTCCGATTCGAAGCACGGCTGACGCGATACGGCCCCATTTCTTGCGTTGCCAATCCAGGCCTTGCACAGTGACAACCGTCTTCTTGCCGGCAAGGCGCGGAATAAACGAAAACAATGCGGGACCCAGGGCGTGGTAATGCACGATATCGCAGGGTTGTGTAAGTACATGCAGGGTGCTAAGAAAAGTGTGCACCACTGTTTCCAAATGTTTAGAACGGATCGTGGGCAGGCGGACCACTCGGAGGCCTTTGTATTCCGCGATTGGAGGTGTGAAATAGGTCCTGCAATAGACCGTAACCAGATGGCCTATGGCTGCGAGCCGTTCGCCGGTTTCTTCGTAGTAAGTCTCGATACCGCTATATTTCGAAATCACACCGCGTCCGCCGATAAATGCGATGCGTAGCGCCGGTTTGGATATCTCAATTGTCCCCTTCGCGCTTGGTCGCTGCGCTTGAGCCAGCCCGAGCCGATGAAGTGGAACGAAACCAATTCCGTCAGATTGGGTGGCAGAACTCTCTGTGCGAACAAGATCTATTTTCTGTCTTGGCTCCTCTAGCGCTTCGCAGATCTGCCATGAGGGGTTAGTGACCCGCTCATACAAGTTGATCAAGCCTGCGTAATGCGTCTCTGGTGTATAGTCTCGCTGTAGCATGTCACGTCCTGCGAGTCCCATTTCGCTCGCCAGTTTCGGTTGTGAGCTCAGAAACGCGAGCGCCGCGACCAACTGAGGCACGTCACCAGGCTCCGCCTTTACAGGCCTCACAAGCCTCTCCACGTGAAACCAGGTTGTAGTTGGGGCACAAAACCTTGAAGTCGTTCACGTGGTACACAACGGGAACCTCTTGCCTCTTCAGTTCCCATAGAATCGACGGCGACAGGTGATGATAGATGTTGCGGACGTGGGCGACGTCTGGCCGAAATTCGGCGATCATTCCTCGAATCTTTCGCCGCGCTTCAAAGGAATAAATCGCATGAGCCGCCAGTCCGGCCTTGCGGAGTATTCCTTTTTGGTTCTTAAAATCCTTGTGCGGCACGAAGTGGCGATCGTAAGGGGTCACGTCGCCACGCGGGTCGGCCATGGAAAATAGCGCCACTGTGTGCCCCCTCGAGCGCATCAGTTCCATGGCCGCGAACATGTATGCTTCAGTTCCACTGAATGTGAAGTTGTATTTATTGCAATAGAGGATCCGCATGGGGAAAACTCCGAAAGGGTCGAACCCGCCGCAGAAACGTGTCGGCGAATCGGGTTAGGTTCTTCTGGCGGTTAAAATTGTGCAGAACGTGAACCCGAGCTGCATGGGAAATCCAGCGCAGCCGGGCTCCCGACGGGAGATCCTCGAACGGCATCAAAGACCGAAGGGAAAGGATCCTCCGCAGAAAATCTTCGAGATCTCCAGGTCTGTAGAGAAAGCCGGTTTTGCCCGGAATCACCAGCTCGGGTATGCCCGTGATCGCTGGCGCAAGCACAATCCTGCCCCTTGCCATGGCTTCCATCAGAACCAGTGGAATGCCTTCGCTGAAGCTGGTAAGAACGACCACCTCCGCTTCCCGGTAGAGTTGTTCCATCGCCCGTCGTGCCACGTGGCCGAGCAGTGTGACGTGTTCTTGCAATCGATAACTGCGGATTAGCAGTTCGAGGCGCTGCCTTTCGGGCCCTTCACCGGCGATAGAACATTGAAAGTCGAGCCCGGTATCGCGCAGTTGCGCACATGCGCGCAACAGGAATGCATGACCTTTGACTGCATGTAGTCGGCCGACGGCAAGCAACCTGAAACTATTCGGCGGGTTGGAACCAAGTCGTCGCCATGGCTTTGCGGATGGCAGCATGTCCACCCCCAGCCGCGAAACTATGACTTTCTTTGGATCGATCGCAGGGAAATGATCGAAGATATAACGGCGGTTGTAATCGGAGACGGTTATGCAGGAGCGACAATACTGCAGCTTCGTATCGATATAAGCGCCGTGCAGCAGCAGGTCCGAACCGTGCAGTGTAAGGCTGAAACCGATTCCCAATAAACGTGCGGCCACCATTGCAATCCACGAGCCGAAGTAGCCATGATGCACGTGGATGTGATCCACTTCGTGTTTCCGCAGCAGGACGGCGTAATAGACCCCAAGCCAGGTGTGAAGTAAAGCTCGCAGGCGGAGACTCAGACTTTCCTTTCCGCGGAAGAGTATCCTTACCAACAAGACGGAAATTGGTTGCCAATGAGTCGCGGCGAAAAAAAGCGAGCTCAGCAGGGCTAGGGCGCGAAACGCCTGAAGACATAGGATTGGCGATCCCAAGTTCCCATTTGACGATAAATCTTGCGCCTTATCCGGGCGGCGCACACTTCCAGAGATGATCTTGATGCCGCGGCGCTGCAGTTCCTGAATTTCTTCGCTCACATAAGGTTCAACGGCTGCTGGAAATTGATTCGCGAGATAAGCGACGGTGAGCACAACGCAGAGACCGCGAAACTAGAAGAGGCCCGGATTCAGGCGACGGAACTGCGCGCCGCCTTAAGAGAAGGGATTCGTTCGGAATCTGAGTGTGCCTCAGCGCGACGCTGCTGGGCTGCCAGCATACCCGCTAATACGAACAGAAGTCCGTTTACGAACTGATAGTTCATGACTACAACAAAAGCATTCGCAAAATAAACGCCCAGTAAAACCGGCCACATGGCGTGAAACTGATGATTCAAGAATCCTTTACATTCGTCTCGCGGGACTGCGCCGCGACCTAACCGGAAAAGCTCCCATATCAGCCATAAATAAAGGGCCAACCCGACGACCCCATGTTCCACCAGCAGCTCGAGGTAAGTATTATGCGGGTACAGTTCCTTTTCCTTGTAACCGCTCACGTGCCGGGCCAGCTCCGTGGGCATTTGGTTTACTCCCCAGCCGGTGAAGGGCCTCTCAAGGAACATTTGCCAACCGCCGGTATATACGGCTTCGCGGAAATCCACCGGGCCGGATTCGTGTAATCGATCCATGAGAGCATGCCGCTGATCGTCAAAACTCAACGTGACCAGCAACGCCAGCGCCCCCATTAGAGCCACTGCGATGGAGACTCGACGAAGCCGTCTGTTATGCGAGCGAAAAATCAGCACACCTACACTCACGACAAAGGAAAGCCATACCGCCCGAGTCATCGTTGCAAGAATTGCAAGCGGAAGCGAAGCCAGTAATATGGTGGCCTTCAGTCCTCTTATTCTCCCGCGCAGAATCGCGTGCAGCGCAAGCAGACCGAGCAGATTCAGGGAAACGCCATTTGCCACCGCTTGCAGCAGCGGTCCGCGCGCGCGATCGGCATGATACCCCAGGCTCTCGTCCAGGATGAAGCGGGGAAAAATAAATGACTTTGCGCCCACCAGAAACGCGATCGAGGTAAAGGAAAGATAAGTCAGCAACACCAAAGCGAAGAGTTCGAAAAGTTCTAACCGCCGCCGATTTCGAAACAAAAGCACCGACAGGTGAAAGAGGGTAAACGGCACAATAAACTTTGCCGCCAGCAGCGACCACGTGCCGTTATCGAAAGGCTGACCGATGACGCTGGTGACCGCCAACAATGTCAGTCCGATCATTGGCCATGATGCTCTTTCGAAGTTCCAGAACCGTTCCCTGGTAACTATTGCCTGACCGACCACCCCCGCGACCAGCAGCGCAAAGAGGACTCGATCAATTTCGTAGAAAGGAACGTCAGGAGGTCGTAACAGCATAGCGGTCAAGGCCGCAACTAGAAGTGCCATCGGCATTGTGAGCAACGCCTGCAACGGTCGCAAGGCTAACTGAAACGCGCCTGGGGCTGCATTAGCCGGCCACTCCGCCGCCGACCCTGCTCTCGTCGAGATCCCTGACATTACTCCCCACTTCCGCGCAGCACAGCCGCCGCCGTCCTCAGCAAAATGGATAGGTCCATTCTCAAGCTCCAGCGGCGAATGTATTCAATATCGAGCTTTAGTCCGTTCTGAAACGATGGGTCCTGCCTTGCCGTGACCTGCCAGAGCCCCGTAATTCCTGGTGTGACGTCCAGCCTCGGCAAATCCGCGGTCGCATACTTGGAAACATCATCCAACGGATGGGGCCGCGGTCCAACCATACTCATGTCACCCGTGATCACATTCCAAAGTTGGGGCAGTTCGTCGAGACTGTAACGGCGAAGGAATCGTCCAACCCGCGTGATACGTGGATCGTGAGTAATTTTGAAAAACGGGCCTGACCGCTGATTTTGCTCGCGCAAACTTTCCTTGAGCTCATCCGCGTTCCTAACCATCGTGCGGAATTTGTAGCACGGAAATGGTCTGCGCTTGCGTCCCGCCCGCGGAGCCTTGTAGAGGATTGGGCCGGGCGACTCGATTTTGATTAAAACCGCAATCAGAAGCAATGCAGGTGCCAGAGCGATAAGGGCAATTCCGGCTGCCACCACGTCTATCGCACGCTTCACAAGCAATCCAGCGACGGGGACTTTCTCTTCGTGGAGAGAAATTAATGGGATGTTTCCCATACTTTCCAATCTCCCAAACGGCTCACAACCGAAAAGCTGAGGAGCGATTTTCAAATCCAACCGTAATTGTCGGGCGTCATGCAGAACGCGCAGCGTGAGTTGCTGATCTTGCGGAGAGGCCAGAATCACTTCGTCTACGAACCCTGATCGCGCCAGTTCCGTCAGGTCGCTCGTGCGCCCGATAACGCCATTCTCCAACGGCCTCTGGTCGTCCAGAAAACCGTACACGGAACGGTCCATTTCCGGGTGCTCTGCAACATGCTTTGCGATTCTTCTCCCCACAGTACCCGCACCCACGATGAGCACGTTGCGCACGCCTCGGGTGGAATGCAGGCCAGTTTTGCGGCCACTTCGTCCGAGCCATTTCCATGCAGAAAGCAAGATGAAATGCAGCATCCCAGCGCTCCAGACTGCGGCCTCGGCTCGCCACGTGGAGCCTTGCAGTTGCAGCGCCACGCTCAACGTCAGCGTTCCCCGGAAAACTGCCTTGCCCAATTCCTGTACTTGCTTGCGTAAATTTGTGTTTGCATTTTGCAGCCCGCGTGGAGAGATGAGCCGGTTGACTAACACGCCGTGGAGTAACGCGATGCCGATGAGAGTACGCGAAACAGACCAGACTGGAAATAACCCTGCAAAAGAGGGGATTCTCGGAAAAGCCAAGTGAAGCTGAAGACAGATCTGTGCGATCAGAACCCAGGCGAGCATCACGATGGCATAGTCCGGAAGAGTTGACCAAAGCCCTTCTATTCCAGGAAATAAGCGCACCGACAAATCCGCAGAATCTCTCGCTGGTGCAGAGGGTAGTAGAGTGGCGGCATCGCGGAAAGATACTTTCGCGCCTGCGCTGCGCCGTGCCTTTTTCTCGGCCACCGAGGCACCTGCGCCCGGGATCAACCGCGCAGCCCACTCGTGCCCAATCGGTTTCGGCTGCCTGGGATGTAAGGGAAGAGACGACACTTCAAATCATTTCCAGCTCATACCCCTCGATATCAACGGCCAGCGAGCGCTGAATCGATTGAATCGAGATCACCAGCTTTTTTGTCTCGTTACGCAACACAATTCCTTCCAAACCGTGGAGGCAACCTCCGCGGATTCGAACCCTTTGCCCGGCATGCACAAATGGATGAAGAGAGAAGAGTCCATCTTGCTGGAGCAGCAATTGCAAGTGTTCAATCTGTTTTGACGGCACCGCTACTTCGATGCCTCCAAAACTTACAAAGCGGATCACCCCAGGAGTTCGCAAGATGGTTCGCCATGATTCTCGTGATTGATCGACGAACACGAACGCATACCCGGGAAAAAGCGGAACTGTTATTACTTCCTGGCGATCGCTCCACTTGTGATGTTGGGTCAGCAACGGAAGAAAAACCTCTACGCCTTGGTGATGGAGTTGTGCGAAGACCTTTTTCTCGAAACGGTAACGCGTCTCGACCGCAAACCATTGCCGCGAAGCGCCGGCTGCAACCGCTTGCGACGACGAGCCTGTCTTGCTGCTAAGGGCCGTAGCAGCGCCATAGCTACCGCCCACTGAGTCCCACTAACATTTCGTCCTCATTTTGCACTGCACTAATTGCAAACGCATTCAACCTTCGGCAACGCCACCGACTACAGGCGGCGGTAAATTCGTTCGGGAATTGGAAACATTCTCTCCGTGAGTACCGTTCCCAATATTCGACACTGTGCCGCATCCAATGTTTCCTTGGCCATCCGTGCTGCAGCTCGACGTGTGCTATGAGCATCGAGCACCAGAATGATTCCATCCGTCAGTTGTCCCAACAATGCGGCTTCACTCGACGTTCCCGCGGCCGGACCTTGGACGACCACAAACTCAAACTCGTTTCGTAACTCTTCCAGCCAGCGAAGCCAATGCAATCCAGTTCCAGATCCGTTGCTGACTTCGCCCACACTCTTTGGCACACGCCAAAGATTGGCTGCGATTCGCGAGGAACGTGACTTGATTGAGGCACTCCTGAGCGAAGAGGGGCGAATGCACGTCTCCGCTGTAGCTCTGTAGTCCCCGTCGACGACCGCGACGTGCTCGACTGTTTGCTTTGCCAGTGCCGCGGCAACCAGGTCGCAAATCCTGACCACGTCGATGTTCCGTTCTACCGCGCTGAAAACAATTTGTCTCGCGGGTCGATCGCTATTGGCAAGGAACACCCGGCGAACCAGGCTCAGGACTTGCTCACGTGCGAAATCATCAGGATTCCACTGACTGACGGCGGAATCGGAGCTCTCCACCGCCAACGTACATTCCTGCATCGATGACCTTATTGCCTCGGTTCCTTGCACAACATTTGCATTGGCGCTCATCGAATCCCTTTCATGCTGATAGCCTCTGTCCAGTTCCTTCCGGCAATGAAGCTAGTACGGGTAATTCCAAGCATGCGACGGCTTCCTCTGGCGTGCGCAGTGCCGGGTCGAAGTAGTCAGCCGCAAACGCAGCGCCCGTGCCTGCAGTCAGAGCCATCACGATTCCGGCCAGTACCACCGCCGTTGGGGGCCACACGGGCAGTGCCGGTACGACCGGTTGCTCGGCGATTGCCACATTCACGATGCCATCTTCATCCAATGCATCGCCCATCCTTGCCTCTTCGCGCTTCTTCACATACAGCAGGTAGTTCTCCTGCGCCGCCTTCTCACTGCTGATGAGATCATCCTGAGTGATGGCGTCCTCGCCCAATTGCCGGGCCTCGGTTCGGTATTCGGTTAATTGAGCGCTGGCCGTGATCTCTCGTGCTTGCAGTCCTTTCAGGTCAACCCGGGCTCGCTGCGCTTCCGCTTTTGCCCATTCGTAGCGGGCATTCTGGTCGGTGGTCTCGTCGCGCACCGGAGCCAGTGTTTGGGAAGCAATCGTGGACTCCGCCTGCAGGATTTGCTGCTCCACTTCCTGCACGAGGCGGTGGGTCGGTTCGAATTTGGTGAGGAGTTGAATCTTCTTCAACTGCAGGTCCAGCAAGCTCGCCTTCAAAGCCCGTAACAGTTCCGGGTTATCCGCGGTCCGGATTTGCGTGGTGGCTCGCTGGGGTAACTCCGCGACCTCGGCGTCGAGCTCCCGCGCACGATGCTCAGTCTCGGCGATCTGCAGTTCGGTACGTCCGTAGTTCCCCTCTGCTGCGTCCAGTCTCTGCAAGATCAGGTCGCGCTGCTGTGCCGCGATGACTACCCCGCGGCTTTTCGTGAAGGCCAACAACTTCTGTTCAGCCTCCTGAAGTTGCTTTCGGGACTCCGCTGTCTGCTGATCGAAAAAAAGGAACTGTCCCGCCGGACGGTGCACCTGCATGTGCTTTTGCAGATAAACACTGGACAATGATTGCAGCACATGCGCCGCCTGTTGCGGGTCGGCCGCATCGTAACTCACTGCAATTAGATTTGACTTCTTAATCGATTCCACGGACAGACGATTCGCCAGACGCTGCGCCGCACGTTCTAAACGAGCTACCGGCTCTTCCCGGGGCCGAATCCAGCGCAACCAATCGTGTGCCGCCAAGTTGTTGGCCTCCGCCACCTGCCGTAGAACATCATCGTCTTTAAGGAGTTCCACCTCAGAATTCAGTTCTTCCTCTGTGACCTCCACGCGAGAAAAATCAGGTGGAGCATTCGGCTGGCCGGTTACGGGAGGATCGGAGCGGCCGCGACGCACCAACACACGCAAATGGGCGCGGTACGTAGTACCCGCCAAAGCATAGATCACGGCCAGGACGAAGACGAAACTTGAGATGCCGACAAACAGCGTTCCCCGCCGGAACAGTATCATCGCCAGCTCTCGCGCTGTCGGCGCCGGGTGCTCTTTTCCTGAGCTCGCGTAATCCGCTTCTGACATGTTGAATTGGCCTGCTGCCTAGAACTGGGTGGAGCTCACATACATGCTTAGGGAAGGTTTGCTGATCAGATGCTCAATCTTGGAGATAGAATTTTGGGGAACGAACACCAGATCGCCCGGCCGCAAGGCAGGGACTTCGCTCAAACTCTTTTCGCGCAGCATCTTCTTTATGTCGAAGATGCGCGCTTCCACCTGATCATCGTTGACGTGGCGGAACAGCACCACCTGAGAATGCTTTGCCTCGTGGGTAAATCCGCCCGCGATTTGCACAGCCTCCAGGATCGAAGTGTTCGATCGCAATTCGTATTTCCCGGGATGTCCCACTTCTCCCCCAGCTACGAAGTAAGGATGCTCGAATTCCTTGAGTGCCACGGTCACCTGCGGATCGTGGAGATATCCGCTGTATGCCTTCCGTACGGCCAACTGAAGCTCGTCAAGCGTCAATCCGTAGGCGGACACTGCGCCTGCATCTTTCAGCAAGACATAGCCATCGGGCTGGACGATAAGAGTCTGATCGAATTCTGGAGACAGGGTGAAGCTGAGGGAGACTACATCGCTTCGATTGAGCCGGTAGAGCGGACGGCGTAATCCTCCGAGCTGAGGGTTTCCCATGCCGTCCGCCTGCCCCGGTTTTGCAGCCGTCGTTCCTTCGCTTCCCACACCAGCCCCGGTTTGGCCAGTTTGAGAAGACTGTATGCCTGGCCCCAGGTTTTGCCCTTTTGCTTCGTCCTGGGCGAAGACGGCCACGCAAAGTTGCGATATCAACAGTCCTACTAGCGGAAATATGAATAGCCGAGCTCTTTGCTTCATTGCCGTAATATCGCTGTCAGCAAACTATCTTTCCCCAATGTCCGCGGCAAGACATGGGAAGTACGGTCTACCAGCGTGGTCATGAAGATTTTTCTGACCGAAATATGTTCCCTCGGCGCGCAGCACGGCTGTTCTTCGCTCCGCTGCTTCTCCTATGGAGTCGTAAGGCCGCTGCCCCACCGGCTACCTACAAAAGTAGACTTGCATGTTCGCTGGATCACAGGAAGCTGAAACCTGCACGCGGGCAAAGACCTTCGTTTTAACCGTTTCGCCCAATATTCATCAGGAAACGGGATGACCCAATTCGCAACTCCTTGGGACACCCCAAATTTTCCACAAGTCGGGAATTCGTTGTCCCGAATTGAGAGACTGTCGAGAATTTTGTTACGTGTTTCCTTGAGTACCGGCCAATCGACCCCTAAGATCAAAACGCAGTTCATCCGTTTCATTTGGGGTGCAAGTTTCATGAGCGCGCTTTCGGCCGCCGCTTCGGCCGCAATACCCGTTCTCATTGCGGACTCCAACCGTATGCAATCTCACCTTCTCACCAGCGCTTTGCGCCGGCGATCAGAGTTTCGCGTCTCCACCTGCATGGTCGATAGAGACTCGATCGTGCAAGCGGTAGCATTCACTCCAGTGAAGGTTTTGATTCTGTCGCTCAATCCGTCGGTTGAAATTGCCAATCAAATGGCGGCGATGCGCCAGATTCACCTCTCCCATCCGGCAGTCGCAAAAGTGCTTTTGACTGAAGCCTACGATCGGGAGCTAATCGTCAGCGCCTTTCGCTCCGGCGCCCGGGGAATTTTCTGTCTTACCGACTCGCACTTCCGCTTGCTTTGCCGGTGCATCCAGCGGGTCGCCGAAGGTCAGATCTGGGCTAATACCGAACAGATGAACTTCCTGCTGGATTCGGTTTCCGAAGCGCCCTCGTTGCGGGTAGTGAACTCCAACGGCCGGATGCTCCTTACCCCCAGGGAAGAACAGGTCGTCGCTCTGGTTGCTGAAGGGCTCAGCAATCGCGATACGGCGCGCGAACTCAATCTCAGCGAGCACACTGTCAAGAAGTATCTGTTCCGCATCTTTGACAAGTTGGGCATCTCGTCCCGAGTTGAGTTGGTGCTGTATGCCGTGCATCACAGCGATCCTCGTCAGGCGCAATGGCTTGCCGGAATCAGCCGCTCCGTTCCCACCGCGTGATCGTGCCCGTCGCTCTCTGAACTTTCCGAATTCGAAAATTTCCAGATTTGAAAAGCTGCGCCAGCGTCTGTATAAATCTCGGGACAGACTTTCGTGTCTAATACCTCACCCAATCCCGGTCCAGAATCTCCGCCCCGCCGTCCCACGATCCTGGCCGCCGGCTTGCTGCTCCTGGCTTTGGCGCTGGTGGTGATCTATACCAGCCGTGGCGCTTTCCAGAGTCCGCTTGCTTTGGTGGTGGTTGCTGCCATCGGTTTGGCGGCGCTGCTCTTGCAACGGCGCTTGCGTCCGGATCTCGCGGTTTCCGTTCGAGTTCCGGTCTGGTTGAATGGGATTGGAGTGGGCCTGGCTCTGGCCGCCGTCTTCGCCGACTTTCTTCATCTGAGTGCGGCGCTGCGCCTGATTGCAGCTCTGGCTGCCGTCCTCTCTTTTGCCCTAAGCGGCGTCATCGTTCTCAATGCGATGCGCAAGCGCAGGGTTTGAACAAGTCATACCTTCGCGGTCGATGACGTCGAGGACGAGTGTGACCCCTCCGCATGGCGGCTACGGCTTGAACTCAACGGCTACTGTGGTTTCCACTACCTCAGGATCTCCATTAACCCGGTAGGGCTCGAAACGCCACCAGCGCATGGCTTCCATGGCGGCCTGCGCGAGGATCTCGGGGCCATTCAAGGGTCGCACTCGAGCCACCTTCCCATCGCGTCCTACGATTACGTCGAGAACAATGACGCCCTGCAGGTGCGCGGGCCGCGCACCTGCGGGATAATCGGGATCCACGCGGTGGGTTACCAGTTTCTCCATGACCTCGGCAGGGACCTGGGCTTGCGGCTGGATCGTCCTGTCACTCGTTCGCAGCCCCGATTCCAGGTCACCCCAAACCTGATTCCAGCGCCACCAAAAAAGGCCGAAGAGAATGGCGGCGCATGCCAGAAAGAAAAGCCATGCTTTTCTACGCTGCCTGCGGGAAGAAGGCTTAAGATCGCGCGGCCCCCCGCTTTCAGAAAATTTAGATTCCACCGGAAGCTTTGGACGCACGTCCTTTTCCGGCTCTGCTTTCGTATCTTCCGCGAAACTGCGGATTGTCGCGTGCTGATCGGCCGAAAGCCCGACAAATTCCATCCCGCAACGCAGCTTGTCGTGATGCCGAACCCGCGCCCGAGCGCGCAGTGGAGCTGCGGTTTTCGGCAAATGAATTTCCACTCCAACTACTTCACCCGGTAACAATTCTCCCGCCAAAACCGCAGCCAGTCCGCCGGCTCCCAGGTTCAACGAGCGTCCCGGCACGGAGTCCGGAACTCCGGAGCGAAGCACCGTTACATCCAGCGGCTCTTGCAAGCCATAGCGCAAGCTGTGCCGGCGGGAATGCGGATGCTGCCTTTGCGGTTGCGCCGTAGTCCCGGATGATTCGGCCTTCGCCACTGCTGTTCGGCCTCCTGCGCCCTTTTTCTGCTTCCTTCGCGCTCTAAGTTCCTTGAGTCAACGCCGCAGTTCGATGACCTCGCTGCCATTGGCCACCAGAACCACACTTGCCATGCCAATGAAGAGCCCGTGCTCCACAATTCCAGGCGTATCGCTCAACCGTCGCGCCAAGGCGTCGGCATCCGGAATCTGGCCAAAACGGCAATCGAGTATGTAGTTGTTCTCGTCAGTTAGGAATGGCTTACCATCGGCGCTGCGTCGCAGGTCAACCTGCGCGCCCAGTGCCTCAATCTTTTTCTTCACTAAAGCTTTCGCAAATTTGATCACTTCCACGGGAAGCGGAAACTTTCCCAGCACCGGAACCCGCTTGGTAGCGTCGGCCACGATTACGAGCTGCCGGGTTGCCGAGGCCACAACCTTTTCATGCAGCAGAGCGCCGCCGCCTCCCTTGATCAAACGCAATTGCGGATCCACTTCGTCCGCGCCGTCGACCGTCACATCGATCTGCTGACACTCATCCAGCGTGGTGAGCGGAATCCCCAGCCTCAGCGCCTGCTCCCGTGACCGATCCGAACTTGGAATGCCACGAATCTGCAGTCCATTCTTCACTTGCTCACCCAGGAGCTGGATAAAGTATGCCGCCGTGGAACCGGTTCCTAACCCGACCACCTGGCCATCTTTCACGAAGCGCAAGCTCGACCGGGCGGCTGCCTCTTTTTCCAGATCATTGGCCATGAGAGTCTTTGCCGATGCCATCCTTCGAGCGATCAATTCTTCAGCGTCGCTACCCTAAACTTCTTTCCACATAAATCAAATATCCCGCCAGGGCCAACCCGAACAGGACGGTCAGAATCGTCACAAGATCCACAATAAATCCCGCAGGCTCGAACTCGCCCTTATCCAGTTGGGATCGCGTTCTTCGATAACGCATCAGGCCGGCCACAACCATCACTACGCCCGCCACAATCGAGATCATACCCATCCAGACCGAAAGGCCGGTTGTCTTTGAAACCTGGCCCTGAAATCTAGCTAACTGCCGCAGGGCAATTGCGAAACGTCCGATCGCGAACCCAAATACTACGATGGCTACGCTGGTTCGCACCCATGCCAGGAAGGTGCGTTCGTTCGCCAGATGGTCGCGGGCTCGGTTGGAGTTTTCCATCTACAGTTCAAGCGATGCTGACAATTGTGGGAACCGGCGGGCCATTATTCCGCGGCCTTCGCCACTAAAGCTCCCACGCCGGAAATATTCTTCACCAGATCCCCAGGAATATTGTGCCGTTGCTGCAGATACTCCGGGGTGTTGTATGTGACCCAAACCTTGCCGCTTTCATCTTCAGAAACCAGGGCTTTCAGCGGCAGGTCGATGGCGATGGAGGGTGCGGCCACCATCACCGGCGTTCCCCCCTTAGGGCTGCCAAAAATCAGCAGTTTCGTCGGAAGCATCTTCATCCCAACTTTCGCCGCTTCGCCGCTGTGGTCGATCAACGCGAACACCTGCAAATTCCGCTCACCGAGAATCGACCGGAGGCGCTCAATGGTCTCTTCGACTGAATGCCGACTTGCGACTCGAGCCAAGCCTTCGTTCTGCATTACTCCTCCTCTCGCGTATTCCGTCGGTCACCATCCGACGAGAAGGGCACGCTCAGGTTCAACTCTTCATAGATTTACGCAGTCTACATTGATTCTGCCGCTTTGCGGGCCTACAGGATTAACCCTAGGACATGGCAGTGTGGGGAGATTTCTATCCGATAGTCACACAGCGAAGCAACTGACGGGCCATCCCCATGAACCCCGTCCCTGTGGATTTTTTTTCATCAGGAATTCATCTCGAATTCACTTTACTGTAACCCCCGCTCGACTACCTTGGCGTGTGCGTAATTCCTATGTACGACCCGTCAAAAGAGCAATTAGCACGGTCAGAATATGCTGAGCCCCGGGATCTCGGGATTTATCTGATCAAGGAAAAAAGAAAAGTGATAAAGTACGTGCGCCGAAAAGCTTGACGTCGCTTGAATCCTGGAACCAGCCGATGTTAAAAAACCTCCTCCTCGCTTTCTGCCTGTCTCTCTGCTTCTTCGAATCTGTCCTCTATGCCCAGGCTGCGCCGGAAGCTTGTCCTCGCCCCTCGGTAGGGAGCATCGTCACCGAGCCGGAAGATCTGCGCAGCCACAACGGCGTGCTGAAAGTTGAATTAACCGCTCACAACGCAAAGCAGCCAGACGGCTCCATTCGCTACTGCTTTATCGATCAGAACGGGGCAGAATCACCCACACTTCGAGTGAATCCCGGTGATCTTGTCGTTCTGACTCTGAAAAATGACTTAACGACTGTTGGACCTGATGCAGCCACCGCCGCACACGAACACCTCCACATGCGAACAGAGAAGAGCGACTCGTGTGCCAGTGACGTAATGACGCGGGAATCCACGAACCTTCATTTCCATGGTTTAACCATTCCACCGGTCTGCCATCAGGATGACGTCTTGCACACATCGGTGCAGCCCGGCGATGCTCCGTTTGAGTATCGTTTCCGCATCCCGGAAAACGAGCCTCCTGGATTATATTGGTACCACCCGCACATCCACGGATTCACCAAGGAGCAAGTGCTCGGCGGCGCTTCGGGCGCCATTATCGTCCAAGGAATCGAGCGCGCGGATAAAGCAGTCGCAGGATTGCCGGAAAGAGTTTTGGTTATCCGCGACCAAGACCTGCTGAACCCGAACGCTCCGCCCTCGAAATGGGAGCCCGTTGTCCCCAGGATGCTGTTCGATCGCGATGGCGATGCAGCCAATACCGGCACCGGATTCGGCAAGCCGGCAAAAGATCTCTCGATCAATTTTGTCCCCGTACCCTACCCGGACTACCGTCCGGCGGTCATCGAAATGAAACCCGAGGAGCAACAACTCTGGCGCGTGGTGAATGCGTCGGGAATTACCTACCTCAACCTCGAAGTCCTGTTCGGCCGCACGCCCCAACCGCTTGGCCTTGTGGCAATTGACGGAGTGCCGCTGAATGCAAACGGCTTGGCCTCCGATTTTGTTGACACGCAAACCCACCTTGGCGTGCCGCCCGGAGCGCGGGTGGAATTCATCGTGAAAGGACCTCCCGCGGGTGTTTCGGCACTTCTGGTTACAAAAACTGTAAATACCGGGCCGAGCGGCGAGAACGATCCCAATCGCGCGCTCGCCACAATCGTGGTTTCCAAAGATGCACCGGAACCATCCTCGGTGCTCTCCACGACGCCTCAGCCGCTACCAGCTTCGCAGGTGCCGTGGCTTGGAAGCGTGGCTCCGGTGCGCGTTCGCAGGCTCTATTTCTCCGAAAAGCTTCTCGATCCGAACGATCCCAACAGCGCGACCGAATTTTATATCACCGTGGACGGCCAAACGCCGGCGCAGTTCGATCCCAAATCCGGGGTGCCGAACATCATCGCCAAGCAGGGAACGGTCGAGGATTGGATTATTGAAAACAGGTCAAGCGAGCTTCACGCCTTTCATATTCATCAGCTGCATTTCATGCTGATTGATTACCGCGGCAGGCCTGTGAACGAACCGTTTCTTCGGGACACGGTCAACGTCCCTTACTTCGACGGAAAAACTCTTGACTATCCCAGCGTGAGATTACGGATGGATTTTCGTGATCCCAATACCGTCGGCGACTTTGTATACCACTGCCACCTTTTAGAGCACGAAGATGGAGGAATGATGGGGCTGATTCGCGTGGAACCATGATCCGTGAACCCATCGCGGTTCAAGCGAATTCGTCCTGAAACCAAAACTGATCAACCAATTACGACTCGCAGAGATTGTTCGACCCGCTTGTTTTTCCGGTGGAGTCTTTCGACTTGGGGTTCACTTAACCGGCAACTTCAACTAGAAACAGGAGAAGACAAAAATGACGGTCACAGCACTCGCATCAAAGGGCGTTCATTATTTGCGGATTGGACTGGCGGGCCTTGCGATGTTCCAGTTCACAATCGGAGCACCCTTCGCCAACGCGGCTTCCCAGCCAAAACCACAAACAGCACGCGACTCGGAGACCACCTCGCCGATCAAGCACGTCATCGTGATCATTGGCGAAAACCGCAGCTTTGATCACGTCTTCGCCACCTACGTGCCGAAAAGCGGAGAGACTATAAACAACCTGCTTTCCGAAGGCATCATCAAGCTCGATGCCAAAAAGAACGCGATTCCCGGACCGAACTTCTCGAAAGCGCAACAGCTCTCGGCTACCGATACCGACAGCTTCCTGCTGGACCCGCCAACCAAGGAATTTCCCAGCAACGTACTGCCTGCACCGCTAGTCGGCGGTCCCAGCGGCGCGAATGGCTATTTCACCGGCCCCGCCCCTTGTCCGGCAGACCCATCGCTTTCGCCGGTCCAGTGCGCGGAAGTCTCGGAAACCGGATTGCCCGGTTATACCTACTATCAGTATCTTGCCAGCGGCGGCACGGGACTGAAGAGCAAGACGCCTGACACCCGCATCACCGGCGTTGAGACTCTGGGCGCCGGACCATTCCAGATCACCAACGGCAGCACATTCCTCTACAACGACTATGCCGCAAGCCCAGTCCATCGCTTCTATCAGATGTGGCAACAGCTGAATTGCAGCTTGAGCCGCATCAACGCCGATAATCCTTCCGGCTGCAATGCCGGCTTGTTCTCCTGGGTTGAGGTAACC
>CAWFOD010000005.1:0-38966 GCA_963817305.1 uncultured Acidobacteriaceae bacterium
GAAGGTGACTGTCTTGGCAAAGGCTTTCGTGCGTATAGCAATTTGGTTCATTTACGGCCTCCTACGCGTTCCCCTAGTTTCGCCAATTCGTCCTGCACGATTTTCAGAATGTCTTCGTCCGTAAGGCGGAGTTGTGCGCCTTCGACAGCAATCTGCTTGGCGTACGGCTGCAGGCGGCGCAACTTCTCGGATTTCAAAAATCGAGGTACATTTTCCGCGACATATGTGCCGACGCCTGGGATCGTGGTGATGACGCAATCGCGCTCAAGATTCTGATAGGCCCGGGCAGCAGTAGCGGGATTGATCCCTAATTCGGAGGCGAGTTTGCGGACCGAGGGCAATGCGTGGCCCTGCTTCAAGGCAGCCGAAGCGATCGCATGCTTCACCTGAGTTTCGATTTGCACGTGAATGGGCACGCCCGACGATGAATTCACGTGAAAGAACATACTGTATGCTTACAGTAGTACAGTATGGGTGTCAAGTGCAGCGTGCTTCGCGCGGGTACAATCGCGCTATCCTTGCAAAGTATTTCTCTTACGTTCTTGGACATCCGACGGGTTTGGGTAAACTGGCGCACGAACTAGCACTCGAGGCATGGGCACCTAGACTCCAACATGTGGCTTCTTCCCTGGATCAAAAAGCTCGACGAAGGTAAGCGTCTGGTGCGAACCGTGTTGACGAAGGCGAAGATGGATTAAGCGGAGAGGACTTGGATATCGGCGGATTCTGCCGAGAGATTCCAAGGCAAGAGTTCTTCGATACGATTGATGGGGTGGTCGGCGATGCGGGACAGAACGTCACGCAGATAGCTTTCTGGATTTAATCCGTTTAGTTTTGCTGTTCCGATCAAGCTGTAAATAGCAGCCGCGCTGTTGCCACCTCGGTCCGAACCTGCGAACAAGAAGTTCTTTCTACCCAGAGCCACCACCCGCAACGCTCGTTCTGCCGCGTTGTTGTCAATCTCCAGTACGCCATCATCGCAGTAACGCATCAGCGCTTCCCAGCGTCCCAGCGCGTAGCGAACCGCTATCGCTGTGTCCGATTTTCTGGACAGCTTCCCCAACGTCTCTTCCAGCCATTGCTTGAAGGATTCGAGCAATGGACGGCTGCGCAGGTTGCGGATCTCGCGTCGCTCTTCCGAGCTACGTCCCCGGATTCCCTTCTCGACGGCATACAGTTCAGCGATTCTTTCCAGTGCCATCTCCGCCGTCTTCGACTTGTGCGCCTCCACCAGATCGTAAAACTTTCTGCGCACATGCGCCCAGCACGCCGCTTCCTGGATCCGTCCCGCTTCGTAAATTTGATCGAACCCGGCATATCCATCGGCCTGCAGGGTCCCGGTAAACGAACTCAAGTGCTGCTTCGGATGCTCGCCCTTGCGATCGGCCGAGTAGCAGAACCATACCCCCGGTGGTGTGGGATCTGCTGCCGGCCGGTCGTCGCGCACATAGGTCCACAGTCGTCCCGTCTTGGTCTTTCCCAACCCCGGCGCCAGCACCGGAACCGGCGTGTCATCGGCATGAAGCTTCTGTCCCGCTAGAACGTGACCTCGCAGCGCCTCCACCAGGGGAGCTAGTAGCCGACTCGTTCCGCCCACCCATTCCGCCAGTGTCGAGCGATCGATTTCCACGCCTTCCCGCGCGTAGATCTCCGATTGACGGTACAGCGGAAGATGATCGCTATACTTCGAGACCAGCACATGGGCCAGAAGTCCGGGGCCGGCGATACTTCTCTCGATCGGCCGGCTGGGCGCTGGGGCTTGTACGATGCGGTCGCAGCCCGCGCAAGCCAGCTTCGGGCGAACCTGACGGATCACTTTGACTCGCTCCGGCACATACTCCAGGATTTCCGAAACATCCTCGCCCAGATGTTTCAGCTCTCCCCCACAGTCCGGGCAAGCTTTCTGTTGCGGCAGGTACGTTTCGACTTCCCGCCGCAGATGCGCAGGTAGTGGCCGCCGCGCCGGCCGTGCCGCAACGGGTTCGGCTGCGACCACCTTCGGCGACTCCGCTTCGATCGATCGGCTCTGTTCCAGTTCTCCCAGCCGCAACTCCAGCTGCTCGATCTGCCGATTCACCTTTTCTGAAGATCGTCCGAACTGCGCGCGACGAAGCTTGGCCAGCAGCAACTTGAGATGTTCGATCTCGCTGTCGCGGGATTGCAGCTGTTCATCTTTCGAAAGCAGCTGGCGGTGCTGCGCGAAGATCAGCGCCTTCAGTTCGCTGGGATTGAGCGCTTCGAGGTTGGGGAGAACGCCAGCCGCGTTATTCATTGCCGGAAAATATACTGCAGTTGTTTTACAGTTTGATTAAAATCGTACGGAAAAAAAACTAAATTATTTTCATTCACACCGCAATTTGCGGATCGTAGCTGCGCACCGGGCGCCGCCAATCAATTCCCTCCAGCAACATCGACAGCTGCGCCTCGGTCAGTGATACTGCTCCATTCGCCGCTTGCGGCCAGATGAATCTTCCGCGCTCCAGTCTTTTCGCGAACAAGCACAACCCATCTCCACTCCACCACAGAACCTTGACCAAGTCCCCGCGCTTGCCCCGAAACACGAACAGGTGACCAGAAAACGGATTCTCCGCAAGCGCCGTCTGCACCATCCCGCTCAAGCCCGTGAACCCGCGCCTGAGATCCGTCACCCCAGCCACCAGCCAGATGCGCGTTCCTGCCGGCATCCCGATCATCCCCGCAGACACTCCAGCGCAGTTCGCAACACCGCCAGGTCTACGCTCCCCGCAATCCGTAAATTTCCTTTGGGTAGTTCGATCTGCAGAGTTCCTGCCGGCGCGTGGCCAGACATGTTGCGGGGGTTTGCTGCTTTTACGACCAGTTCGTTCGAGACTGTCACCGGAAGCAGGTCGATCGAGGTGTTGTTTTCCCGCCGCCGTTCGCGATACTGCCTCCGCCACAGGAAAATCTGATTGGCGTTCACCGCGTACTTCTGCCCCAACTGCGCTACCGAGAAGTTTCCTTCGAAGCTCTCTTCCGCAATCCTTCGCTTCTCTTCAGCAGCCCAACGCCGCCGTCTCTTACCAGTAGTGTCCACTTATCCCTCGTGGGCACTTCTTTAGTGCCCACGATCACCATCACTTATCCACCCTTAATTCGTCCAGACGGTTCAAACCAGACGCTTACCGACGAAGCGCTTGTGGCAATGATGGAAACATTCGAGGAATGGAAGAGTCTTAAAGTCTTTGAGCCTTTGCAGATCGCTCACCGGCTTCTAGTGGACTGCGGAATGACAATTTCCGATTCGAAGGGATCACTGTATATCCGCTAGTGGAAAGTTACCTGAGTTGAGCATCGTTGAGAGTCTATTGGAAGTGGAATTGAAATGTATTCCATCGGCCTTTTAAGCCATTCTTAGCCTTTCGCCCCGGTACGTCCCAACACGTCAAGTCAAGCCATTTCCGTCACATGCGAAAATCGCGAGCGGTCAGGATGTGCCTGCGATTGTCCCAATATAGCAAACCAACTGACACCAGAACTGACACCAGAATTCTTCCCAAATCGGAGTGTAGAACTTCAAATGCTGTTTACCACCAAGTACGTCTTGTTTCACCTTTAGCGCATCGGAAGTGGGTCGAAAGCCAACGGCCCGTCCTCCAGTTCTCACGTCGGGATGCGCCTGCCTCGTGAGCAGGAGTGCCACGGCGGGAGAATGCTGTTGATGAAGAGACTCTTTTCAGTTCGTTGGGAAGACTGAATCAGCTCTAGGGCCAGCGCGCCATTGTTGTTTCATTCCTGTTGACATCTCTTAGCGTCCGGTCTACATGAATATACAAGGTCGTGCTGCGGTGGCGACAAGAATGTCACCAATCCCGGGGCCCTCGGGGTATGTACTGGTGCCCCTCCGGGAGAGCGCGGACTTTACCCTCTACCGCGGCCGACAGCACGGCAACCCCTCGCCAGTCCTGGTAGTAGCTCCTACCGCAGAACAACCGTTGCCCCAGAGTCTGCGACGCCTTGAGCACGAATACTCGCTCGCAGCCGAACTTGAGCCCGCGTGGGCGGCCAAGCCACTGGCGCTCACGCGCCACGAAGGACGGACAATCCTTGTTCTCGCCGACCCGGGCGGTGAGCCTCTCGACCGCGTTCTTGAGCGGGACAAGGAGCAGCCACTCGATCTGGCGCGTCTTCTACGCATTGCCATTAACTTGGCAACGGCGCTCGGCCATGCCCACCAGCGCGGTCTGATCCACAAAGACCTCAAGCCCGAGAACGTGCTCGTCGACGACACCGGCAACGTCTGGCTCACCGGCTTTGGAATAGCCTCGCGCCTTCCGCGCGAACGGCAGTCCCCCGAGCCTCCCGAGTTCATCGCGGGCACCCTTGCTTACATGGCGCCGGAACAGACCGGGCGGATGAATCGCTCGATGGATACCCGCAGCGATCTCTACTCTTTGGGCGTCATCTTGTACAAGATGCTTACGGGCGTGCTTCCGTTTGCTGCCGCCGACCCTCTGGAGTGGGTCCACTGCCACATCGCACGTCAGCCGGTAGCGCCCGCGGATCGCCGCGCGGTCCCGGAGCCGTTATCCGCCATCAACATGAGGCTCCTCGCCAAAAATGCGGAGGAGCGCTATCAGACCGCTGCGGGTCTGGAAGCCGATTTTCGGCGGTGCCTCGAGGAATGGCAGTCGCATGGCCGCATCGATCCCTTCCCTCTGGGCACGGACGACACGTCGGACCGATTGCTGATACCCGAGAAGCTGTACGGTAGGGAGCGCGAAGTCGATGCGCTGCGTGCGGCGTTCGACCGGGTGGTGGTGCAGGGCACCGCCGAGCTGGTGCTTGTTTCTGGTTATTCCGGCGTCGGCAAATCTTCCGTTGTGAATGAGTTGCACAAGGTGCTGGTTCCACCGCGAGGGCTTTTCGCCGCAGGCAAATTTGACCAGTACAAGCGCGACGTACCTTACGCGGCGCTTGCACATGCATTCCAGATGCTGGTGTGTCAGATCCTGGTCAAGAGCGAAGCCGAGGTTGACCAGTGGCGGCACACCCTTCTCGAGGCGTTGGGTTCGAATGGCCAACTGATCATCAACCTCATACCCAAAGTCGAATTCGTCATCGGCAAACAACCACCCGTGGCAGAACTGCCACCGCAAGAAGCGCGGGGCCGTTTTCAGTTGGTGTTCCGACGTTTCCTCGGCGCCTTCGCCCGCCCGGAGCATCCCCTGGCGTTGTTCCTCGACGATCTGCAATGGCTGGACACGGCAACTCTGGAATTGCTGGAGCGCCTGATTACCGATCCGGGAGTGCGGCACGTGCTGCTGATCGGAGCCTACCGCGACAACGAAGTTAATTCGTCTCATCCGCTGATGCAGACGCTGGCCGCGATCCGCGAAGCGGGAGCAAAGATGCAGGAAATCGTGCTGGCGCCTCTCGGGCTCGATGACGTTGAGCGGCTCATCGCCGACGCCCTGCGCTGCGGGCCGAACTCCGCTGGTCCTCTGGCGCAGTCGGTCCACGAGAAGACCGGTGGCAATCCATTTTTCGGCATTCGGTTCCTCGTCTCACTGGCTGAGGAGGGATTGCTCGCGTTCGATCAGGGCGGAGCTCGATGGTCTTGGGACCTGAACCGCATTCGCGCCAAGGGTTACACGGATAATGTGGTGGACCTGATGGTAGGAAAGCTACGTCGTCTGCGGCAGGAAACGCAGTCTGCCCTGCAACACCTGTCGTGCCTCGGCCACACCGGTGATATCGCGATGCTAGCGCAGCTCTTCGGGATATCGGAGGAACAGGTGCACGCCGATCTGTGGGAGGCGGTTCGCTTGGAATTGGTTGAGCGCACAGCTGGCTCGTATCGGTTCGTGCACGACCGCATTCAGGAAGCGGCCTATTCCCTGATCCCGGAGGAGTCCCGGGCAGCGGCACATCTGCGCATTGGTAGACTGCTCGCGACGCAGACGCCGCCGGACCAGCGGACCGAGTCTATTTTTGAGATCGTCAATCAGCTCAACCGTGGTGCCGCGTTGATTAGCTCTCCAGAGGAGCGCGAGGAGTTGGCGGGGCTCAACCTGATCGCGGGCCAGCGCGCGAAGTCGTCCGCGGCGTACGCCTCGGCGCTCACCTATCTGGTCGCTGGTGCGGAGCTGCTGCCAGAAGACGGTTGGGACCGCCGGCATGATCTCGCATTTGCGCTGGAGGTGAATCGGGCGGAATGCGAATACGTGACGGCCCAACTCGGCCCGGCCGAAGCGCGTCTGACAGCGCTTGCGGCGCGCGCCGCCACTCTCGTCGAGCGAGCTGCTGTGACTGCATTACTTGTGGATCTTTACATGACGCTCGATAAGTCTGACCGTGCGATCACCGTCGGTCTCGAGCATCTTCGGCAGCTGGGTATTAACTGGTCGGCTCATCCGAGCAACGAGGAAGTTAGGCGCGAATACGAGGGGATCTGGTCCCAACTCGGGAAGCGTGCGATCGAGGATCTGATCGAGTTGCCTATCTTGAACGATCCGGCGTCCCTGGCCACTCTCGAGATCCTGACGAAACTCGGAATCCCCGCGTTTAACCTGGATAGGAATCTTCATGCGTTGGCGAGCTGCCGGGCTGTCAATCTGAGCCTGGAACTTGGCAATTGCGATGCTTCGTGCCCTGCCTACGTCTCGGTCGCGATTATCGCCGGTGCGCGATTCGGCGACTATCAGGTGGGGTACCGCTTCGGCCGGCTAGCCTGTGAACTAGCCGAGCAACGCGGATGGAAGCGCTTCCAGCCTCGAACCTATTCATTTTTCGGAGGTCTGGTCGTTCCATGGACGAGGCCTTTCAAGAGCGGCCGTGATTTGTTGTGTCGCGCGATCGAAGACGCAAACAGGATCGGCGATGTGGTCTTTGCTGTCGCGATCCGCATCACTCTCTGCGCGAACATGCTGGCGGCTGGCGATCACCTTGTGGACGTGGAACGCGAAGCCGAGCGTGGATTCGCGGAGAAGGCCCGGTTTGGGCAAGTGGTCGGTACGATTGCCGCGCAACTCGGTTTGGTCCGGACGCTCCGTGGATTAACCCGGCAATTTGGACGTTTTGACGATAAACAGTTCGAAGAGCTAGCGGCCGAGCGCCGGTTCGCCGCCAATCCGAGTCTCCAGCTTGCCGAATGCATGTATTGGATCCGCAAGCTGCAGGCGCGCTTCCTCGCGGGCGATGTTTCAGCGGCTCTCCATGCCTCTCAGCAGGCGGAACGGCTGCTGCGTCTCTCGGAATCAACGCTAGAAGAGGCCGAATATCACTTTTACACCGCGTTGTCTCGCGCTGCATGCTGCGATTCCGTGTCAGCCGACGACCGCCCACAGCATTTGGAAGCGTTGGCCTCCCACCAGCGACAGATCGAAATTTGGGCGCAGAATTGCCCGGAAAATTTCGAAAACCGTGCCGCACTAGTGGCGGCGGAATTCGCGCGTATCGAAGGCCGTTTGCTCGACGCCGAGCAGCTTTATGAAAAGGCCATCCGCTCAGCGCACGCGAATGGCCTTGTCCACAACGAAGCAGTTGGAAACGAAGTTGCAGCACGGTTCTACGCGGCACGTGGATTTAAGAAGATTGCACATTCTTACTTGCGCGACGCCCGTTACTGCTATCAGCGGTGGGGAGCCGACGGCAAGGTCCGACAGCTCGACGAGTTATTTCCGCACCTCAGTGAGGAGAAAGAAACTGCCAGTGGTGCCAGTACGATTGCGACGCCTGTTGAACATCTCGCGCTGCAAACAGTTATTAAAGTCTCGCAAGCCGTATCAGCCGAGATGGATCTCGATAAGGTAATCGACACAGTCATGCGCGCTGCGATTGAGCACGCGGGAGCAGTTCGAGGGCTGCTAATTCTGCTCCGGGGGGATGGGCAGCAAGTGGAAGCCGAAGCCACGACGATCGGAGACAAGATTCGTGTGCAGCGGAAGGAAACGGCCCTGGGCGCCTTGCCGCACTCGATCATCAATTATGTTGTACGGACACAGGAGTTTGTGATCCTCGACGATGCCTCGGCCGATAACGTGTATTCAAAGGACGAATATGTGCGGCAGAAGCAATCGAAGTCCATCCTCTGCCTGCCGATCGTCAAGCAAGCGAAGCTTGTCGGCGCACTATATTTGGAGAACAATCTGACTGCGTGCGCCTTCACGCCGGACCGGGTTGCAGTGCTGCAGTTGCTGGCTTCGCAAGCCGCAATTTCGCTGGAGAACGCGGGCCTCTATTCCGATTTGCAACGCAGCGAAGCTTTCCTGGCTCAGGGACAGACCCTCAGCCACACGGGCAGCTTCGGCTGGAGCGTTCTCAGCGGAGAAATCTACTGGTCAGAGGAGACCTTTCGAATCTTGCAATACGATCGAGTGACGAAGCCTACCTTGGAGTTGGCATTCCGGCGCATTCATCCTGGCGACAGAGATCTTGTACAGCAGATTATCGACCACGCCTCCAAAGAAAGAGCAGATCTTGATTTTGAGCATCGCTTGATGATGCCAGACGGATCGGTGAAGCACCTGCATGTCATTGCGCGTGTGCTCACAACTTCGTCGGGCCAACTCGAATATGTGGGCGCCGTGACGGACGTCACCACGACGAAGCAGGCGGAAGAGAAGATCCAGCAAAGCGAAGTGGAGCTTCTACAGGTCCTGGAATTGAGCCCGCAGCTGGTCGCCGTTTTAATGCCCGACCGCAGTCGTGTTTATGCCAATAAGACTGCGCTCGATTATTGTGGTTGTACTCTCGAGGAGTGGCGGAGCGGCGACCGTCTGAGGTTTTTTCACCCAGATGATTGGGAACGTATTACGAGCGAATCTCAAAGTTATTTCTCACGCGGCCTTGCGCACGAATACGAAGCGCGATTACGGAGAAAAGACGGGCAGTATCGCTGGATTCTCTTCCGCTGGAGCCCGATACGAGATGAACAGGGACAGCTCTTGCGCTGGTATGTTGCCGGGACCGATATCGAGGATCGCAAGCAGGCTGAGCAGCGACTCCAGAATGAGAACGTCGCTTTGCGCGAAGAGATAGATAGGGCATCGATGTTTGAGGAAATCGTGGGAAAATCTCCGTCCTTGCAAACGGTGCTTTCCCGCATAGCAAAGGTCGCTACGACCGACTCCAGTGTTCTGATCACCGGCGAAACCGGCACGGGCAAGGAACTGGTTGCCCGCGCTATTCACAAGCGTTCCCGGCGATCCTCACGTCCTTTTGTGAGTGTGAACTGTGCAGCCACCCCGCGCGAGTTGATCGCGTCGGAATTGTTCGGCCATGAGAAGGGCGCCTTTACTGGGGCAACCCAGCGGCGTTTAGGACGCTTTGAGCTCGCCGAAGAAGGCACGATCTTCCTCGACGAAATCGGCGAGCTTCCTGCCGAGACCCAGATCGCTCTGTTGCGTGTTCTGCAGGAACACGAGTTTGAGCGTGTCGGTGGAACTGGGTCCATCCGAACGAATGCTCGGGTGATTGCCGCTACGAACCGTGATCTGGAGGCTGCTATCGCTGCAGGCATGTTCCGTAGCGACCTGTTTTACCGGCTCAACGTTTTTCCGATTGAGATTCCTCCTCTACGTGAACGAAGAGAAGACATTCCCCTGCTAGTTGGGTATTTCATTGATCGTTACGCAAGGAAATCAGGAAAGTACTTTCAGGCGTTGAACAAGAATAGCCTCGATGCGCTTCAGTCATATCCCTGGCCGGGCAATATTCGTGAATTGCAGAACGTGATTGAGCGGTCTGTCATTGTTTGTGAAACAGAGAATTTCTCAGTCGATGAGAGTTGGCTCTCTCGACGACCTTCGGCGACTGAGTCGAAAGTGCAGTTTGAATTCTCCGAAAAACTTGCTGCCCAGGAGAAAGAGATGATCGAGGCAGCTTTGCGAGAAACCGGAGGACGTGTGTACGGAAGCTCAGGCGCGGCCGCCAAACTGGGTATGCCAGGGACTACCTTAGATTCGAAGATCAAGACGCTAAAGATAAGCAAGAATCGCTTCA
Source organism: uncultured Acidobacteriaceae bacterium (assembly GCA_963817305.1). Lineage (GTDB taxonomy): Bacteria > Acidobacteriota > Terriglobia > Terriglobales > Acidobacteriaceae > Sulfotelmatobacter. The sequence continues at coordinate 9,964 of CAWFOD010000005.1, forward strand.
AAACTGGGTAGCCATCAATAATCCGCAATTTCAGTGCATCTTCAACGAATCTGCAAGAGTGCCGACACGAAACATCGTACTTTCACGAAAATTCGTAATCGCGGCCTCTATCAAGGTCTATTAGTTTCAGTACCTTACGACTGGCACTGTGATTGCCAGTACAGACGCGTGTGAGGATCACGGGGACTTGAGGAGAGCAAGAATCTTCCAGAAATTGAATGGCGAGATCGGGTCATTGATAATGGCGAAAGGCGCGCTGCAACGAATCGAAGTCGTTCAGTTTGGTGCACCGCATGCGGCTACTGGCCCGGTCACGCACGCGAGTTCGAAGCAATTCCAGGCGAAGTTGCCAGAATTTTGAATGCCGGAGAGTTCTTCCGACGAGGGGGCGGATGCTGAAGATTCAGAGGTCATCAAACGGGGAAGTGGTCTTCACGCTAAACGGCCAAATGGATGAAGAGCAAACGGCCGAGTTGGAAGCACTCATTAAATCCGAAGCGAAGGGGCGCCGTATTGTCCTGGACCTGAAGGATCTAACTCTGGTCAGTCGAGATGCCCTCAGCTTTCTTGAGCGCTGCGAAGCAGGCGGCATAGCTTTGAAGAATTGCCCAGCGTACGTCCGGAAGTGGATCAATCGAGAGTAAGACTAGTGGGGGTGGGTACGCTCGTCCACCCGGGCCAGGTAAGCGACAAATCACCTTCGAATCTTGTCCGTGAAAGGAGTTTGCCCATGAAGCGAAGAAAAGTCATAGGATTAGCTACGGTTACCATCACAGCTGTCGCCGCTTTGTTAATCTCGTCGCAAACAGTGCCCGTATCGGCGCAAAACACCCAGAACGGAAAGGGTGAGGCGCCATTCCCGCTTTACAATCCCTACCCACCTGGGCTTCTCCCCCAGAATTTGGATTCGGAGATAGCCAGGGTCCTACGGGAAGTCGATGTCATCGAAGGTAGAGCTATTGAAAGGTGGCACTCCCTACCGGCGCCGACACGATTGCCGCAGCGCCCAGGACCGAATGCGCCCGTTCTTCAGGGCACCGGAACTGAATCAATCGAAACGCTCGGCGAGCTGATGCTTTTCGACAAGAAAATGTCGCCCGGCAGAAATCAAGCGTGCACGTCTTGCCATATGCCGTATGCCGGTTGGAGCGGACCGATTCCGTCGGTGAACCTGACGATAATTGCCTATCCCGGAACGGTTCACTTTCGGGCCGGCAAGCGGACGCCGCAGCGACACACGTATGCACCGTTCTTCCCTGTGCTGCAATTCAACCAGGAACAGCAGCTATTCTTTGGCGGGAATTTCTGGGATTCACGCGCGACCGGATACAGGCTGCGGAATCCCGACGCAGAACAGGCACAGGGTCCTCCCGTTGATACTCAAGAAATGGGCTTCCCTGACACTGCTTGCGTGGCGTTTCGGCTTTCGCAGGCCGTATACCGTCCTCTCTTCGAGCTGATGTGGGGCGAAGGCTCGCTCGATATCAAGTTCCCACACGACACTGAGGAGATCTGCGAAACTCCAGGAGGCGCTTCGGTGTTTGGCGGAGACTCCGAACCCATCAAGTTGACACCGGAAGAGCGCACAAAGGCAGAGACGGTCTATGACCATTGGGGTTCGTCTATTGACGCATACGAACAGTCCGTGCAGGTCAGCAACTTCACGTCGAAATTCGATGCGTTCCTGAAGAGCCTGTACACGATGACAGCAGACGAGATGGCCGGTTTCAAGCTGTTCAACGGCAAAGGGAACTGCAACTCGTGCCACGTCGACGGAAGAGGGACGACTCTGCAGCCAGGTCAGGTGGACACCAGCACAACCGCGACGGCAAATCCCCCTGTATTCTCCTGCTTCGGCTCGGCCAACGAGGGTCTGCCTCTGAATCCGCGAGATGCTTTCTATTATCAGACCACGCCGGATTCCTTTGGATTCATCGGGAATCCTTACGGTTTCGGCTACAGAGATTTGGGAATGGGAACTTTCCTCCGAAGTGGTTTCGGTTCCGGCCCCAACCCAAATCGGAACTGGATACAATTTGCACCAGTTGTCGACGGCCAATTTCAAGTGCCCACGGTTCGCAATGTTGCAATGACGCCGTCGCAATGTCCCACCACCGAAGCTGGCATCGGGAAACCATACTTCCAGAAGGGGTTCTTTCACAACGGCTACATCAAGAGCCTTAAGCAACTCGTACATTTCTACAACACGCGCGACACCAGCTTTGCCTACCCGGTCACTTCCGGACACTGCCCGGAAGGAACGATCGAGAGGGTGACCTGCTGGCCAATGAAGGAGGTGCCGAACAATCTCGACACAACGACGGGGATGCTCGGCTTGACGGATCAGGAGGAGGACCAGATCGTCGCCTTTTTGGGGACACTCACCGACGGTTTCACGACGCCTTACCCCAACAGCGACACTTTTACGGGGAGCTGCATGACCTGCAACCCCGCCACAAATCCAAATTGCTCGCCGTCGCGGCAAGGCAATGGCGAACTTATCCCGACACCGCCGCTGCCGCCCTGCGCATCGGCCATCTGCGGCGTTGCGCCCGTGCCAAGCCCGCCGATTCCGTAGTGCATTACGCTAAACGGCGAAAGCTCGAAACCAATGACGTCTCTTCTCCGGCTCGTCCGTTTCGCATAACTCGATGCGAGCGGACGAGTCGGGCCAAACATCGTCGCTGGCGGTTCACCTTGGTTACGTTGCCCTTAATCAACTCAAGTGAATTCTGTTTGAGGTGAAGATTATGAACAAAGTGCTTCTGACATTGTCGGTCATGCTCTTGAGCAGCTGCCTCCTCGCTCAAGAAAGTCCAATCACTCCAAGAGCCGAGCGGGTACAGATCAGCGAGGGGCCAGAAGTCCCGGTGGTGGGTGGCTATTTGACGGTTGTCCGATGGACGGTAAACAATCCCGGTGGCTTGCCCGTGCACTACGGGCTTGTGCACTATGGTACGGATTCCAAAAATCTGAACCAAACCGGCAAAAATCCGATCAGGTTAAACCCTTACCATTCATCGACGGTGTTCCGGGTGAACCTGTACGACCTCCCGCCGAAGACGACCTACTACTACACCGTGGAATCGATGGATTCTAGCGGCAAGAGCGACGGAGTCACCAGTCCGATAAAAACCTTCACCACGCAGTAGCGGCGCACTTATGCGGCCTTGGTTTTTCGGTGACGGGAAGTAGTGACCGTGGAATGAAAGGAGACAGGCATGTCTAAGAAGAATCGAAGGGAACTGTTCGTGGAGGCTGGGCGCTTCGCACTGGCTGGAGCAATCGCGCCTATATTGTCGTCAGGCGCTCCAGGTGCGTCCGGAGCGCCTGCCCAGTCCCATGCCACGGAGGCGGATGAGGAGCAAACCGAAGCCACCGCCGAAAAAGTAATCGATGCCCTCGAAGGCGCCTACGGAGTACAGCGGGGCCAGCGCCGGAACCACACCAAGGGCGTAGGTGCACTGGGTTCCTTCGTTGGAAGTCCCGAAGCCTCCACCTATTCGCGCTCCGAGCTTTTTTCGGGTAAGGCACTGGAGGTGGTCGCGCGCTTCTCCCTGGCGGGCGGAGATCCCGAGGCTTCCGACGATGAGAAGAGTCCTCGTGGCATGGCACTCCAGTTCCGGATGCCCGACGGTGGTCTGCATCATATGACGATGATTGACACGCCGATGTTCTTTGCCGCGGTACCGCAGACTTTCCTCGATAAGTTTATCGCTCTCGCGGTGGATCCGGCGACGGGCAAGCCAGACCCGGAGAAATTCCAGGCGTTCAAGGCCTCACACCGGGACAATGAGGGGCAGGCGACATTCTTGTCGGAAAACGATCCTCCGCCGAGCTATGCCAACTGCGCCTACTACGGGATTCACACCTTCAGATTCATCAACAGAAAGGGAGAGAGCACGCTGGTGAAATTCCGCTTCGTCCCGCGGGACGGAGAGAAGCAGCTGCCCAATGCAGAGATGCAGTCGGCGCCACGCGACTTTCTCGAAAGAGCGCTCATCGAGCGGACCAAGAAGGGACCGGTACGTTGGGATATGATCCTGACACTCGGAGAGGCGGGCGATCCGGAGACGAATCCGACAATTCTATGGCCGAAGACCCGCAAGGAAGTCACTGCGGGTACGCTTACGATCACATCGGCGACTCCATCGGCCGAAGCGGGAAGCTACAAAATCAACTACGATCCCCTAGTGATGGCTGACGGCATCGCCCCCACCGATGATCCTGTTCTGCTATTTCGGTCTCCGTCCTACGCCACGTCCTACACCCGACGGCTGCGCGACTTGTGATCGTGATAGCAACGAACGTGGTGTGATCTGGAATGCACAATTCGATCGGTCCGATTCGGCAGCTCGTCGAGACCGATGTAAAAGGACAGCGCCGCTATCTGGTGATCGTGCCGGCAACTGGCACGACGCTCGGCGCTCCGGTGCAGGCGCAGATCCCATGACGAACGGTCGCCCGCCTGCGATCAACGGCTCCACGGCGCTTGGCGGGCGGCCCCCCACATCCATTCGAATGCGGCTAAGTCATCAGGACAGACGATTCAAGGAGGAATCACAGCGTAGACGCATCGACGGCAGCGCCATTTTGGAAGGAGAAACAATGAGATTCATATGGCTAGATTCAAAAGCCCTGATTTTGAAAAGCAGAAAGGAATTAGTCACTTCGCTTGTTGCAGCCGCCGTGGTCACGGCCGCGGGGTTCGCCATCGGTTCGGCGTCTCTAGCTTCGGCTCAGGACCTCTCGCGACGGCCCAGCACTGCGGAAGTCGCGTTCCTGAAAGAGAACGACGCCGCCATGACGAAAATGATGAACGACATGACCGTGAAGCCCACGGGTGATGTCGACCACGACTTCGTAGCGATGATGGCGCCGCACCATCAAGACGCTATCGACATGTCCGAAGCGGAGCTCCGCTACGGCCACAACGAGCAACTCCTCCGCATCGCCCAGGACATTGTTGTCGAGGAGCTCCAGGAGATTGCAGCGATGCGCGCCGCCTCAGGCGAGAAGCTGACGCCGACGGAGGCAACGCTTGCGGCGAGCTTCACGGTCACCGCGGCGGGACCAGGTTTCTCTTCACCCGGACCAGCGGACAATGTGCCCGCGTCTCTCAAGACGGAGGGGCACTTCCTGGCAGAGGACGCTGCAGCGATGACGAAGATGGTGAATGACATGACGATCAAGCCGACCGGCAATATCGACCGCGATTTCGTCGCGATGATGGTGCCGCACCATGATGGTGCGATCGACATGGCCCGGGCGGAATTGCGCTATGGCCACGAGCCGGCGCTGAGGCGTATCGCCCAGGAGATCGTTGTCGATCAGATTCAGCAGATTTCCCTGATGCGCCTTGCCGTGGGTGAACCCTTGCCGCCCTCCGTCTCGTCGCCTACGGATCCGAAGCCCCAGTCGCTCGCTGGACAGGCACCCTTCGGCCAGCACGACATACCGATCAGCTCTCATGACCGCGTCTACTCAGCCGATCAGTTCTCCAACACGGTCTCCGTGGTCGATCCGTCGAGCAACACGTTGGTCGGCGTAATCCGCCTCGGCGATCCCTCGCCGAACAATTTCAGCCCACTTTACAAAGGGCAGGTCCTGGTCCATGGCATGGGCTTTTCGCCGGATCACCGCACGATCGCCGTCGTCTCGATCGGGTCGAACTCGGTCGCCTTCATCGACACCGCGACAAACGAGGTGAAGCACATCACTTACGTCGGCCGCGCTCCACACGAGGCCTTCTTCACCCCTGACGGCAAGGAGGCCTGGGTTACGGTGCGCGGCGAAAACTATGTCGATGTCCTCGACGGCCAGACGTTCAAGGAAAAGACCCGCATCATCACGCCGGACGGCCAAGGCATGCAGATCTTCTCGCCGGACGGCAAGTATGGCTACGTTTGTTCTTCGTTCAACCCGGAGACGGACGTGGTCTCGGTGGCGACACACAGCATCGTTGCTCGCGTCAAGCAGGCGAGCCCGTTCTGCCCCAACATCGCGGCGACGCCGGATGGTAGCCAGGTCTGGTTCACCCTGAAAGACACCGGCAAGACGGAGGTGTTCGACGGCAAGCCTCCCTTCACCGTCCTCAAGGTGCTCGACACGGGCCCGATCACCAACCACGTCAATATCGTTCACAACGTGAACGGCACTTTCGCCTATGTGACCATCGGCGGCCTGAACGAAGTGAAAGTGTTCCGGACAAGCGATTTCTCTCAAGTCGCGACAATTCCGGTCGGCGCGCTGCCCCACGGGATCTGGCCGTCTGGCGACGGCAACCGCGTCTATGTCGGGCTCGAGAACGGTGACGGCGTCACCGCCATCGATACGCTTACCAACAAGGTGATAGCGACGGTTCCCATCGGCCAGGCGCCGCAAGCCCTCACCTATGTGCCCAATGCGGTGCCGTCAGGTTCCGGAACGCAAAAGCTGCAATCACTCGGTGTCGCAGGCCAGGTCGCGCATCTCGCGCTTGCGCCTTCGGCTACTGAGGCGAGCAATGCGCCGACCAGCGTCTCTCTGTTCGATCAAGGCCTGATCCAGGTGCTGGAAGCTGCTGTCTCCGGATTGCAGCCGAAGCAGCCTTACGTGCTAGCTCTCGCCGAGAACCCGGATGGCACCGGCGTGCTGCAGCCGCTGCAATCCTTCATGACAAACCCCGCTGGCGCGGCGATCGTCAATGCCATCGGTCCGATTCGGCAGCTCGTCGAGACCGATGTAAAGGCACAGCGCCGCTATCTGGTGATCGTGCCGGCAACTGGCACGACGCTCGGCGCTCCGGTGCAGGCGCAGATCCCATGACGAATGGCCGCCCGCCAGCGATCAACGGCTCCGCCGCGACTGGCGGGCGGCTCGCCATATCCATTCGAACTCGGCTAAGTCAGCGGTTGGGTGACCAATGGCGCGCGCTTCCGCTGCCACGTCTCCTGCGGAAGGAGGTAGCTAGTAACGGAGAGAGGTGGCTGCCACTAGGGTTGGTCTTGGGCGCGATTGCTGCGGTGGCCTATGCAGATCATCTCGTTGCTTCTATTTCGCTTGCCTATCTTTACATTCTTCCCCTTGGCATCAGCGCAATTTTCCTCCGCGAGGAAATCAGCTATGGCTTGATCCTGGTTTGCATCTTGTTGCACGATTATTACTCTCTAAGGCGTATCAACCCGGGGCTTCGGATCTTCCACAATCTCTCCGCGATGTTGTGCTTCGCCTTTGTTGTTTGGGTCATCCGGCGGTACATCCGACAGAGGGAAGAGCTCGCCAAAACAGTTCAGCAGCAGCGTGACGACCTTCTTCAGGACGTGGGACTCGCCGCCGAGGTACAACGGATGTTTCTTCCTTTGGGCAAACCTTCCATCGCCGGGCTAGAAATCGCCAGCATGATGCGACCAGCTAAGTGCCTAAGCGGCGACTACTACGACTACATCCCCATCGACGCGCACACGATTCAGATTGTCATTGCGGATGTGGCTGGAAAAGGAGTTCCTGCTGCGCTTTTGATGTGTGCGACGGCAGCAGCTACACAGCTTGAGGCCAACCACGAGCGAAACATACTGGAGATAGTGGGACGGTTGAATACAGGGATCCTCTCTGGGTCGGACGGCGAGCACTATGTGACCCTGCTCCTCGCCGAAATCGATGCGCACAAAAGGACACTGCACTATGTGAACTGCGGCCACAATCCCGCGCTTTTATTTCGATCCGAGACCGGCAAGGTCACGCGTTTGGATTCATCTTGTGCACCAATCGGGATATCCTCCGGACACATTTGCGAACTGGCATCAGCAGGCCTGGCTGGCGGCGACGTACTGGTTTTTTATACGGATGGGGTCACCGAGGCGGAGAACAACCTTGGCGAAGAATTTGGAACGGAGCGCCTTTCAGCTCTTTTAGAGCGCAGTTCTGCCCTGTCCGCAGAAAGCCTTATGAGCACTATCTTCAGTAGCGCGTCGGATTTCTGCAACCAGGTTGGATTTGCTGATGATGTCACGATTCTCGTGGTGAAATGCAATTTTGACGGGTCGATGTGAGTGGGGCAAAGGAAATGTCCATTATTGTAACGGACGAAGCCGACGCGAAGCCAAAGAGCGGCCCGTTAGAAAGTCTCGTTGCTTGTTCAGGAGGGTCTGCGCGGACACCTTCGTACCGATTTCATCGTTACCAAATTGGAGGAGCCGTCGCGGACAGTGCTGCGCCAATCGATCCAGTCGAGTGTCCTGAAGGGAAGAACGACGCAGCACGACGTCTTTGGAGCAACGACTTGATACACGCGGGAAAGCCCAATGAGATTGGATGATCTTAGTTGCTGGGCTGGTGATTCTCTCCGGCATTGCCCTGCTCGGTACGCAGGACTAGCTGTCTAGGAGGAGCATACGATGCGCGAGACAGAGGTCCAAATCGGGAATTCCGGTCTAATTCCCATAATATGCCTTCTTTTGTGTCCCATCACGATGATGGCACAGGAGAGCGCCGCGAAGTTTCCAGATTCGCCCCCACCACATACTCATGTGGAAGAGCCGGTTCCTGGCTCCGCTTCTCCCGCATCATCCGCGGGTGAGCCTCTCACCCGGCAGCAGGCGGAGCAACTCGCACTGAAGAACAACCCACGGATTAGCGTAGCGGCACTCCTGGCGCTTGCACAGAAGCAGATCGTTCGCGAGGCCCGTTCGGCGGAATTGCCGGCCTTGAATGGAAATGTGACAGTGGAGGACGCCGAGGAAGCGACCCGCCTATCTGCTTCAGGATCGCTCGCAGCTTCCCGGCTCCTTTATCACGTAGGCGCAGGGCTGGATCTCAATCAGCTGATTACGGACTTCGGCCACACGCCCAATCTGGTGGCCTCATATGCCCTTGAGGCGAAAGCTTCCGAACAAAATGCGCAAGCGACACGGGAAGATATCGTCCTGGCGGTGGATTTTGCTTTCTACAGAGCGCTCGAGGCACAAGCCACCCTAGAGGTCGCGAAGAGCACCGTCAACGCTCGCCAGGCAGTCGCTGACCAGGTCGTTGCACTGACTGCCAGCAACATCAAATCCACGCTCGATCAGAGCTTCGCGCAGGCCAATCTGTCGCAGGCGAAGTTGCTTTACCTTGACTCGCAAAACCAGTTTGATGCAGCGATGGCCAGTCTCAATGAGGTGCTCGGAACGATAAGCGATCAACGATATCATCTTGTGGACGACCCGACCCTCCCTTCACCGGTCGCGGCTTCAGCTGACGAAGCCGTTGCCCTAGCCTTGCAACAGCGCCCTGATCTGATTGCTCAGAAACTGAATCACGAGGCCGATGTGAGATTCAGTCGCGCGCAGCATAAGCAACTTCTGCCTACGGTTTCGGGACTGGGAGTCGTGGGCGTGACACCTGTCGGATCTAGCACTTACTTTATCAAGAATTGGTACGGGGCTGCAGCTGTGAACGTGAGCGTCCCCATCTTCAATGGCTTCAAGTTCCAGGCGCAAGCCTCCGAAGCCGACCTACGAGCGAAGATGTCTGACGAACAGAGCCGCGTGCTTGTTGATCGAATCGTGCGGGACGTCCGCACTGCATGGCTCACCGCAAACACAGCGCAGCAGAGGATGGCTGTGACCGCCGAGTTCTTGAAGGAGGCCAACACTGCACTCAATCTCGCTGACACGCGGTATCGCCTGGGGCTAAGTTCCATCGTCGAGTTGAGCCAAGCCCAATTGCAGCAAACACAAGCTCAGATCGCTGAAGCCAATGCCCGCTTTGATTATGAGGCAGACCTTTCAGCGCTGCGATTCCAGATCGGATCGCAACCGTAAGTGGAGTAATGATGAATAAACCAAAAATAAGGCGGATTCTCTTTTGCCACAGACTTCATCGAGAATTCCCGACTAGACCTCGATTGTGCGGTGGCGTTCGCGCACGACTTCTGCTGCGGGGAAAAACGTTTGACGTTCCGGTTGATATTTTCCACTTCGCAATGACACCGGCAAGCCTGCAATGGAGTGATCTCTAGTATGTCAACACGACGTATTCCAGCATTCTTGTGTTACTTGGCAACGATCTGTGCGGTTCTCAATTGCCTCGCTGCATGCGGAGGCCGCGCAGACTCGAAAAAGAATGGGCAGCAGTCGCCATCAGCAGCTGTCGCCATTGTGCAGCGTGGCAATCTTTCCCATGTTCTGAGCCTGGCTGGGCAGTTTCAGCCCTACCAGGTGGTGGAAGTACATGCGAAAGTCTCGGGCTATTTGCGGCACATTTATGTCGATATCGGCGATCGCGTGCATGCGGGGCAATCGCTCGCGACTCTGGACGTGCCCGAATTGAATGCGCAATATCGCAGCACGCAATCCGAAGCGTTGCGATCGCAAGCTGCCATCTCGGCCGCGGACTATGAAGTAAGCCGGACGAGATCACTCCATATGGCGCTGCAAGCCAACTATGACCGTCTGGTTGAGGCGTCGAAGCAGCAGCCCGGGCTTATTGCGGCCCAGGAGCTGGATGATGCGCGGTCGCAGGCAGAGGCCACACAAGGGCAGGTGAATGCCGCGATCGCAGAGCTCTCAGCTGCCAAGCAGGGCGCGGACGCGGCCGTGGCGGATCAGCAGCGCGTCGGAGCGCTTCAGGCATACACCAACGTGACGGCGCCTTTGGATGGTGTGGTTACGTGGCGATATGCCGATACGGGAGTTTTGATTCAGGAGGGCACAAATTCCGAAACGCAAGCTATGGCGCTGATCAAACTTGCGCAGAGCGATTTGCTGCGACTGCGAGTCCCAGTGCCGGAAGACGCGGTGAGATACGTTCATGTCGGCGACCCAATGCAAATTCGCGTAGATGCGCTCGACCGGAACTTCAGCGGAAAGGTGGTGCGCTTTACTCGAAACCTTGATTTAAGCACGCGCACGATGGAGACCGAGGTGGATGTGCCAAACCAGAATCTGTCCATTACTCCGGGCATGTATGCCAATACCTATCTGCAGTTAGAGCACCGGGAAGACGTATTGACCATCCCCATTGTCGCGGTACAAGGAACGGGTACGACAGGGGTGGTGTTTGCGCTGAACGCGAATAATAAAATAGAGCAGCGTTCGGTGCAGCTAGGCATGCGTGGCTCTACCTTGGTGGAGGTAACCGCAGGGCTCCAAGCCGGCGATCGTGTCGTGCTGGGTGACACCAGCCGTTTTCACGATGGGGAGGAAGTGACGCCTCGTCTACAGCAAGAACCGGCAAGTGACATGATGCATGAAGAAGGCGGCGTCACGGATCCCCAAGAGAGCAATGGAGGCGGGAAGTAATGCCCAAGTTTGCGCTACGCTATCCGTATAGCATTCTCATGGTGTGCTTGATGATCCTCGTCGTAGGCATCGCAAATATGACTACGATGCCTGTGGATTTGTTCCCGAACATCGATATCCCCGTAGTTGTAGTTGCGACCTTCTACGCTGGCATGCCGCCGCAGCAAATCGAAGCCGATATCACCGATACCTTTGAGCGGTTCTTTACCCTAGGCGCAAACATCGAGCACATAGAATCACGCTCCCTTACAGGTGTGAGCCTCATCAAAGTTTACTTTCGCCCGGGAACGGACGCCAACTCAGCACTCAGCAACATCGCCAATCTAGCGCTCGCAGACTTGCGACGCCTCCCCTCAGGAACGCTTCCCCCGGTAGTTCTGGGCATGACGGCATCCAGCCAGCCCATCTGCCTGGTTACCCTGGAAGGCAAGGGACTGAACGAGACCCAACTGAAAGATCTGGCGCAGTTTAGCGTTCGCGATCAGATTGCCAACGTGCAGGGCGCGTCGGTCCCCCAACCGTTTGGCGGCACATATCGACAGATTCAGGTCTTTGTAGATCCGTTGAAGCTCGAAGCGCACAACCTGAGCGTGATGGACGTTGTTGGCAGCGTGAACGATTCGAACCTGATCCTGCCCGCGGGCGACGTCCGCATCGGCACGCAGGACTTCAATATCTATGCCAACAGCCAGATCCCGACGCCTGACGAGATCAACTCGATACCGCTGCGTTCGGTCTGGCAACGCTTCCGTGCTGGTAGGTGACATCGGGCATGCTGAAGACTCTGGAGCTATCCAGACCAACATCGTGCGCATCAACGGACAACGCTCGGTGTACATACCGGTGCTGAAGCAGGCGGGCAAGAGCAACACCATCACCATCGTGGACGGCATGCGTGCCGCCGTGGCAAAGCTGGTCGATATCCCTTCGACACTTCGGACCGCGGTTGTCTTCGACCAGTCCGTCGTTTGTGAAGGGCGCCATCAGAAATCTGCTGAAGGAAGCGGGAATCGGACTTCTTCTGACCGGCGTCATGATTCTGGTCTTCCTCGGCAGCGCCGAGGGCGACTATCGCTGCGCTGATCGCGATTCCGCTCGCGGTGTTGACCTGTCTGCTGATCGTCAGTGGCATGGGAGGGTCAATCAACACGATGTTATTGGGCGGACTGGCACTGGTGCTGTCTCGCTTGATCGACAACTCCGTGATTGTGCTCGAAAACATCTTCCGCTTCATGGAGGAGGGGGCGTCACCGGAAAAAGCTGCCGAGCGATGGTGGCACAGAGGTGCAGCTCGCCGTTTTTGCGGCGACGGTGACTACCTCGGTGGTGTTCTTTCCGGTGTTTCTGCTCAATGGGGTGAGCAAGTACATCTTCACCGATCTGGCCTATGGAGTCGTGTTCTCGATCTTCGCGTCCTACCTATTCTCGATGACGCTGGTGCCTCTGTTCTGCGCGAAGTTTATACATCCTAAGGCAAACGAGGACAGCAACGAAGAAGCCCTCCATGTTCAAGCGTGGGTTGGATCATCTTCAACCTTGAGCTTTGCCGCGGATGCTGGAACGATATGAGCGCCTGGCTATACTGGATGTTGCGTAAACCCGGACTTTCGGCCGTCACCATGCTGGGCGGCACGGCACTCGGTGATCGCATTATTTGTGCCGTTCCTGGGCCGCGCATATTTTCCCCGCACAGACCCAGGGCAGTTCATCGTGAACGTAAAGATGCCGAGCGGCACACGAATCGAATTGAGCAACGAGGAAATCGGAAAGGTGGAGGCAGTAATACGGCAAGTCGTTGCTCCTACTGACCTCGGCATGATTGTTTCGAACATCGGCATCACGCCTGATTTGTCCGCGATTTACACACCGAACTCTGCGATGGATACGGCATTCGTGCAGGTCAGCCTCAAAGAGGGCCACAAGACCGGCAGCTACGACTACATCTCACAAGGTGCGCGACGCCCTTGCTTCCCAACTGCCGCAGCTCGATACCTATTTCCAAGTAGGCGGTCTGGTGGATTCTGTCGTCAACCAAGGTCTGCCAGCACCGATCGATATTCAAATCTCCTCTAACGATCAGAATGCAGCCTATGCGCAGGCGCAAAGCTTGGCTGCAAAACTCCGCGGAATCGAGCAGCGTTTCTGGTGTTTTTATTCCGCAGGATTTGAAGTATCCCGGTCTGGAGATGGATATCGATCGCGAGCGTGCCAGCTTGATCGGATTGACGCCCAAAGACGTCGTCGACAACGTGATAACAGCCCTCACTTCGAACGGCGTGATCGCTCCGAGCTATTGGATCGATCCCAGGACGGGCAATAACTACATGCTCACCGTGCAGTACTCCAACCAGCAGATTGGTCACATGAACATGGAGGAATTGGGAGATATCCCACTTCGCGGCAAGGACAGCCAAAACTACACCCCGCTCCGATCTGTCGTATTTACCAAACAGATCAACACTCCAACGGAGGTAGACCACTATCAATTGCGGCGTGTGATCGACGTCTATGTTCTGCCGAAATCGGAAGCCTTGAACGCCGTCGGTAAGCAGGTGCAGCGATTGATCAAGGGTGTCCCCACGGCAAATGGTATGCGTGTCCTGAGCCACGGCGCCGTACAGAGTATGGATTCTTCGTTTCTGCGGTTTGGCCTTGGAATTCTTCTGGCTGTAGTGCTGGTGTACCTGATCCTTATGGCGCAGTTCACCTCGTTCATCGAGCCCTTCATCATCTTGATGGCTGTCCCGCCGGGTCTTGCGGGTGTAATCGTGCTATTGGTAATCACGGGCTCGACGTTGAATGTAATGTCACTAATGGGCGTGATTATGATGGTTGGTATCGTGGTCTCGAATAGCATCCTGATCGTTGAGTTTGCCGGCATTCTGCATAGTCGAGGGGCCAGCTATTAGGAACGCTGTAGTGCAGTCGTGCAAGATCCGTTTGCGTCCGATTCTGATGACTTCTCTTGCAACGTTGCTTGGCATGATCCCATTGGCTCTCGGACTTAGAGGCAGGAAGCGAACAGTACGCTCCGCTTGCTCGCGCAATCATCGGCGGTCTTTTCGGTTCAGTTATCGTGACAGTCTTTCTCGTACCCGCCGTGTACAGCGTTGTGTATGGTCGCCGGGACAACGACACCGAACAGGCAGATCAGCAGTTGACGCCTGAAAGCGGACCGGATATTCCTCTCAAGTGAGAACGTACCGCCGTAAACATTTTGCGATTAATGTTTTACCGCAAGTGGATCGGTCCTACTACGAGGTGTTGAATGCACAGGCGGTGCTGCGCTCGGCGCAGGAAACCGTGAAGGATCGGCAGCTCGTTTCTGATCAAGTGTCTGCGCTTGCGGGCAACAAGCTTCGGCGTGATATGGATGTTAGTTTTGCCAGTGGACAGCTCCCCCTGCGTTCAAGTGGAACTATGCACGGTTTGCGAAGCCCGGTGCAACCGTTCCGCTCGCCGACGAGACTTTCGAGATGACATTCGCGAAAGACAATGCTGCGGAAGGAGCGTTCAACCGGTGGACGATCATGGACTTTGGCTTCGTGACTCTCTTCGACTACGTGTGATACCCGTGCATCTCGGGAGGAGACGATTCAACTCAAAGGTCTGTCCGTAATAGTCATAAGAAGGAGCATCCAGCCTTAATTTGGGACAATGACAATCCGGGGAAATGCGGGGAGAGGAGGTGTCATGCGGATGCGAGTTGAAAACCGAATACGATTTTGCACCGCCCTTCTCGCAGGTGCGGCTGCGCTGACTCTTGGTTGCGAGTTCGCCAGAAAAGCGAGTTGGAAATTAGAAGCGACGGCGGAAGCATCGCAGCAAATGCCGGCGAAGCCATCTCCCATTCCCGCTGCTGGTCCGCTGGCCGAGCCCAAATCCCTGAAACAAGTGGGTGTCCCAGTCGAGGCTACTCGTGCGGCGGAGCCTGCAGACAATCCGCAAACTCCTGAGAAAATCGCGCTGGGCCAGAAACTGTTTTTCGACGGTCGCTTGTCCGTTGATGGATCCATTGCTTGCAGTACTTGCCATGACCCCGCGCGCGCTTTTACTGACGGGAGACCCGTCTCGATCGGCGTCCAAGGCCGCGTCGGTCAGCGCAACGCGCCGACGATTCTGAACGCGCTCTACAACAAGACGCAATTCTGGGATGGGCGCGCGAAGACGCTTGAGGAGCAAGCGGCGCTTCCCATTGCCAATCCGAGTGAGATGGGCCAGCCCAACCTGGATGGTGGCGTGGCCCAGATCGCGGGCTTGCCCGAATACCAGCAGGCGTTTCGCCGCGTCTTCGGCCGCCCGCCAAGTGGCCCCGATCTGATTCGTGCTATCGCATCCTATGAGCGAACCCAGTTCTCATTCGATTCCCCATTCGATCACTTCATCGCTGGTGACAAAACTGCGATCAGTGAGTCCGCCAAGCGGGGCTGGGAACTTTTCAATACCCGCGCCCGATGCAATAAATGCCATGCCTTGACCGAAAAAAAGCGGGACGCCATCTACTTCACCGACAACAACTTTCACAACATCGGTATAGGCATCATCCGACATGACGTTGTCGCGCTCGCGTGTCAGGCGGAGTCACTAATCGACTCGGGCAACACGACGGCCATCGATCATGCTGCTATTCAGTCGAACATGTCGGCGCTTGGCCGCTTTCTCATCACCAAGAAAGACTCTGACATTGCGTCCTTCAAGACACCAGACTTGCGCAACGTGCTTATCACAGCGCCGTATTTTCACGACGGCTCGCAAGAGACTCTGTGGGATGTACTGGATCATTACAACAAGGGCGATGGAATAAGCGATCCGTATCTCGACGAAGATATGCAACCACTCGCCCTAAGCGAACCAGAGATCGACGACGTTGTCGCTTTCCTCGCATCGCTGACAAGTGCACAGTACTCGGAGTCCGGGGTCAAGGAGTTGACACGGCAGCGCGAACTCTCTCGCACCAATAGGCCACAGCGCGATACGGCGCGGGCTTTCGGTCCAAAACCGGTACAGCCTAAGCCGTCCCGTTCTTGTGTTGGCACGCAACCCGAGGCAAAACCGAAATAGAAGCCCTTGATAGCTATTTGGAAAAGGTGGAAATAACGATCCAATGGTATTTAACCCTGTGCAGCAGCGCTCGGATGTAGTGCTTCTGGATCTCGCCCGACCATAATCCGACTTCAATCCAGCGGCGCGCTCCGAACATCTGGATGCGCGGGTCCTCACACCCGAGGCGCTCTTTCCAAGAGCCGTCGGAATGGGCATTTCTGATCCAAAATCGCACATGCATTTCCAACAGGGATACCAATCCAAAAAGATAGACGCGGATTGGGGGCTTATTTAGATCAGCGAGGGTCACAATGCCTTTGACTTCAGGGCCAACGAGAACGAAGGCCCGTTCTTTCGCCTGTAAGACTCCCAACAGATCGGCGATAGGCGTGGCATCAGAAATTAGGTGTTCGACGCCCAGGGTTTTTTTGTGGTTCTCCACGGTACCTTCTGAAAGTTCTTTGGCGATTACAAACCCGATAACGGGTCCTGTGGGGTCGTGCATGACGCCGGCCACATCGAACCCCCGCTGTCCGAGTAGCTCTCTCATTTCCGTCGCGGGTGCACCTGAGGGACAACATTGAATGGATTCGAAAATCGCGCGAGCGTCAATCTTCGCGCCGAGCACGGATCGGAGCTCTGAAAGGCGGGTCCCCTTACGCCTGTATCCTGTTATCGGTGAGGTCCAGAGTTCGTGACCCATATGTCTTAATTTTGCACTATCACTTTCCCACAGTCACGGCATGTACGACGTAAATGTGACAAACGTTCTTATCGTAGGCAGCGAGGGACCCGGTGGGCAAGCTCATTTGGGCGAATGGCGCCGCACAGCTGTAGGCCGAGACGCAAGGCTCGGTGAGTGTCTCCGGTGGCCGAATGTAGCCCGCCCGTAACACAGCGGAGGCCTGTGTGTCCGTTATCCGGCCCTGTTGGGCACTGAGCAATTGCTGCAATACTGTGTAACGAAACCCCCTTTCTAAGGGGGTTTCGTTACAAAACGTGGTTGACTCCTCGGTTTCGGATCGCTATACTCTTCATCAAAACCCCCTTATTCGGGGGGTTTCGTTACAGGGAACAACATGGACGTCATAACTCGATCATTATCAGCGCAGGAGAGCAAGGTCGTGCTGGCACTCACCGAAGGGCGGCGGCGTGAGGCCACGCGGGCGGAGATCGTCCGGCTTCTCGGCGGCAGCGACAAGGCGGCCGACAATGTCATCGAGTCCCTGCGCCGAAAGGGCTGGCTGGAGCGTGCGTCCTGGGGAGAGTACCTGCTGGTGCCGCCGGAACAGGGGCCGGACGCGCTCGGGGACAGCAATCTCCTCGCGCTCGCCAGCCGCATCGCGGATCCTTATTACATCGGCTTCGGCACCGCCGCCGCCCACTACGGCCTGACGACGCAGCATCGCAGCGTGATCTTCGTCGTGACGCCGGTGCGCCTGCGCCCGCGGGAAGTCGGGGAATCACGCGTCCGCATCGTCAACCTGTCTGACAAGAAGTTCTTCGGCTTCGAACCGGTCGATGTGCTCGGCTACAAGGTGATGATCTCCGACCGCGAAAAGACCGCCATCGACTGCATCGACCGTCCGGCACTGGGCGGCGGCGTCGGCGAGGTCGCCACCATCCTCGCGACCGCCAGCCGCCGGTTCGACTGGAACAAGGCGGCGGGTTATCTCGAACGCATAAATTCAGGAGCACTCGCTCGCCGTCTCGGCTGGCTCGTCGATTACGTCAAAGCCGATCTTCCGGCGGACGCCCGCGACCGCCTGCTGCGGCTGGCCGCCCGCAGCCGCAAGACATATTTCGGGCCCGATCCCGCGCGCGCGCGCGCCGTGCAAGGGGCGATCGGCTACGACGAGACGTGGCGCGTGTTCGTCAACGTAAAACCGGAAGAGCTGCAGGGCAGCGCCGGGCTCGGCCGGCGCAAGGCCATCAGGAAGGACAGCTAGTAATGCTGACGCAGCCGCAGGTGCAGCGTTACGCGGTTGAATCCGGCCTCCGCGACATCATGATCGCGGAGAAGGAAGTGGTGCTGACCTTCCTGCTCCAGCTGCTGTCCGAGCGCGGCATCCTGGACCGGATGGCCTTCAAGGGCGGCACGTGTTTGCGGAAGATGTTCGTCGGCAGCCAGGGAAGATTTTCGACCGATCTCGATTTCACGGGCATCGAGGAACACGATCACCAGGACATGATTCTCGAAATGATGGCGGCGTTCGAGCAGCCTTTTCACGGAATCCAGTTCGCGATTCCCGACAACTACTACGAGACGCAGGACGGCCTGTCGTGGGGCGTGAACCCGACCTATTCTCACGACTGGAATGCGACCGGCGTCAGCGAAATCAAGCTGCAGATCAGCCGACGTGAAACGCCGACGCTGCCGGTAGAACGGCTGGCGCAGATCGAACAGAGTTATTTTAGATTCCTGCCGTTCGCGCCTGCGCGAAATCGTCTGTCTCGCACTGCCCGAAATTCTTGCCGAGAAAATCCGCGCCTGCTATCAGCGCAACAAGGCCCGCGACATCTACGACCTCGGCATGTTCGCCCGACGGCCGCTCGATCAGGCACTCGTCCGCCGCCTCGTCGTGCTGAAGCTCTGGCAAGCGCGCGATACTTTCGATCCAGCGCGCCTGATGCAGAAATTTGAGGATGGCCGGGAGTTTGACTGGGACGATCTCCGCCAGCTCCTCAACCGAACAGTGGACCTCGACCGTGAGAGAATCTGCGCCGATTGCGTCAGAGGCTTTGGATTTCTGCTGAATCTAACAGACGACGAGCAAATACTGGTCCGCGACATGTATCAGCGCGAGCAGGCCATTGCGGAAAAACTGCGCGCGGCGCCGGCGCGGGACTGAGGGCGGCACGCTTCTAATGGATCAAGGAGTGCGACTGCATGTTTAAGATTCTTATCGATACCTGTGTATGGCTCGACCTCGCCAAGGATTACCAGGGGCAGAGCGTCCTTGGAGTTCTAGAGGAACTCGTCCGGCAGAAGCAAGTTTCAATCATCCTGCCTCGAACTGTCCTCGATGAGTTTAGCCGCAATAAAGCTCGCGTTGCCGAAGAGGGCGGTCGCAGCCTGTCCAGCGTGTTGAAGCGCGCCAAAGAGGTCGTTCACAGGCTTGGAGATGCCAAAAAAAAGCAAATGGTCGTCGAGCAATTGAATGACGTTGATTACAAACTCCCAAGTCTCGCCGAGTCTGCTATGGAGTCCATTGGTCGCATAGACAAGCTGTTTAACAGTACGAACGTGGTCGAGGCACCGGATGATGTGAAGTTGCGTGCCGCGCAGCGCGCCATCGACAGGCGGGCTCCATTTCACCGACAGCGTAACGGCATTGATGACGCCATTCTGATTGAAACCTACGCGGATTTGGTGAAGAGCAGGAAGCCCGGCGACCGCTTCGGCTTTGTCACGCACAACACGAAGGACTTCAGCCAGCCGAACGCGAACGACAAGCTTCCGCACCCGGACATGGCAGTTTGTTTCTCGAAAATCACCTCGCGTTATTACATCAATCTGGCTGAAGCGCTGCGACACGTGGCTCCGGCGCTTGTCTCTGACCTGATGATCGAGGAGGAGTGGGAGCAGGAGCCGCGCCGTCTCGGCGAGATCTCCGGCGCGATCAGCGAGCTGCTGGATAAAGTCTGGTATAACCGGCACCAGGTCCGGCTGGAAAAAGTAGAAAGCGGCGAAATAAAGATCGTCGAGAAAGAAACTGCGGAGGACAGGCGGGGGCCGGAGCGCACTTGCCAGCGCGATATTTGGGAAGGTGCCAGGAAATCCGCGCGCAAAGTTGAAAAGAGATACGGACTAAAGAACCTTGGCCCGTGGGATGACTTCGACTGGGGCATGATTAACGGAAAGCTTTCTGCCCTGCGGTGGGTTCTCGGTGATGAGTGGGACATGCTGGATACTTGAAAGGACAGGGAGTCTAATCGCAGCAGCTGCGTTTGATAATACCTCGCGAGCTCGGCACAAGTGATGCCGTGTTCTTCAATTCATCCTTAAAGATGCACAAAACGTCCTCCAGCTCGTGTGCTTCCAAAGTGCGGAATTCCTTGGGCAGGGCGGATAATTCGAGCGTCGCCGTGCTGTCATTCAGCCCAAGGGCTCGCGCCCCGACCCGCGTGCCCGTGTGAAGGTATACCTTGGTCGGAAACACGTTCAGTTTGGCGCCGATGCGCAGCGCCGTGTCATACACGTAGAGTTCACCTATTCCGGGAATCGGTTTGACAGCCGCGCCGATAAGATTGAATAGTTCATCGAAGTCGCTCGCCTGCTTGAGTGCACCGGACTTGTCCAAAAGATTGCGGAGCGCCTCCTTAAGAGCAGTTTTTTTCAGTCGACGTTGATGGGAATAACGCTTGCCTCGGCTGTTCACCGCGAGAGCCGCTTTCTCAATCGCTGAGTCAAGCGATGGCTGGTGAGCAAACCAGTCAAGTTCGGCTTGAGCGCGAGGTCTTATTCGGCTGATGTAGGCACGAACGATGGCGTCTAGGTTCGTGCGTCCGCTGTGAGCCGTGCGATTCTTCATTCCAACGCCCGTTCCGATGCATTATCCGAAATTGGCGGCGCCGCTATCTGTTCTTCATTCATCGCCGGAAAGAAAAGAAGCGTTTTCGAGCTGGATGATGGCAATCAACGGTTCTTTTTTGCGAAAGTATTCGCAAACACGCATGTTATCCGGGTATTGGGCGGCGAATCGGTTACCGGTGGTTGCACTCCGGCCCAACAAGCTCTTGCAGAGGCGCCCACCCGACAAACACTTGATTGCCGCGTCCCTGCTGTTGACGTACAGGCAGCGCTTCTTTTGTGTGTCCGCCTCTGCGAGCAGGAAGAAATCCTTGAACAATTTGTCCTGACGGGCGCTGTCTCGCCCCTTCCAGTCGATGAATGTGAATTCAGCAATCCGGAGATTGGTTTCGAGATCGTAATGACGCTTGGGTGTGTTACCACCCCCGAGGGAAAGCTGCTCAACAATTTCGCCATTCTCCAAGACTGACGGAAGGGAAAGCAGGATGCCGAGTGCGTGCACAACGACGTGAATTTGGCCAGTCGCCCGCTTGATCGAATGAGCGTGGTGGAGCAAGTCCGAAGTTAGTTTTTGGCGTTCAAGTAAATCTGGAAGGGTTTCGGGTTTCCCTCCGCTGAAATGGCTCTCTAGGAGCGCGATGCGTGTGCTCAGGCCATCGCCCAAGTAGTCGCGCAGGTTGTCGAACGCCAGGGCGAGATCATCATTCATGCGTTGGTCTTTCGTGCGCTTATCGACGCGCCTGCAAATGTGGCGGATCGTCTTACCTGGAGACAGACTTTAACAGCGAAAACTTACATGTAAAAGCGGTACGAAGGATTGGGTGTTTGATTGTCGGAAAGTTCGGCCATCAGCGTTCCAACCTTGCGCGCGAAGGAAATGGTAATCGGATGGCGGCCGATGCCCTCGGTGGAATTCCAGTTCATCTTTGTCAGCGCGAGAATCTCCTGTGCCCGCTGACGCATATCTGTTGATCCGGATGACCCGATCTGGAGCGGCGCCGGGATATGCGGTCCCGGATATTCATCCCACCAGGGGACGTAGCCGCTCGTAAAAAGATAAAACTCGTCGCCAAGCGTGCAGAGCGTGCCGCGCCAAGGCTCCTGTGTGCCCTTGCGTATCAAACGAAAAGCGGTGCTTCGCATCCATATCAAATCGGCAACGGGCACGCGTGATTCGGCGGCACGGCGGAAGCCCGCGGTTTCCTCCGGCTGATAGAGGCTCGTCTTGTGCACGACGACGCGCGCCGGTAGTACGCCGGCCAGGGCTTCATATTTGTCCAGAACGCCCGTGATCAGATCGGAGGCCTGATTTTCAGTGAGGTAAGGCTGGCGGTCCCGTCGTTGATTATGCGGGAGCGTGGAACCCTTAAGGGCGAACGGTTCAATCTCGTTCGAGAAGGCTTGGGCGACGCTGGCGTAGACCACATCGCCTTCCCTGCGTTTGAGGTGATGGAATGAAATCCCGATGAAGCAGGTGTTACCGGGCAGGTCGGACGGGCGCCATGGTTCGTGTCCCGCCTTATAAAAAAGAGAGGTGGCGAGATTCCATGAGCGCGTGGCGAAGCTGTGCCCGTCGTCGTCGGCGCGGAGAAATGTTTCCCGTCGTACCACCTGCACCGGTACGGGATTCTGATGCGTCATGATGCGCGCCTTGAGCGCGCGATAGAACGTCCTGAACAGAAGGTCTTCCGCCTGAGTGCGCAGTTCCACGGCTGCTCTGAGTTCTTCCGGCGTCGGTTGGAACAGTGCCATCTGTTCCTGTTCTTCTTCTCGCTGCAGGCGCTCAAGAGCCACCCGCTCGGGAAGCGAAAGCCGTGGATTGCTTATTCGGAGGTCTGCGATCAGCTCGGGCAGGCAGACGATAATGCAGTCGGGCCGGACATCACCAAAAAGGCCTTGAATCTTCGCGTCGAATAGATCAAGGAGTTCCTCAAATTTATCCGAGGGCGACGCTCGGTTAAGCGCAAGAGCGAGCCGTTCCGGATCGAGCGGGCGGACAAATCGGTCGTCCACCGCAAATTGTACGCCCAGTGCTTTCTGCGCCCCGGGCCAGTCACGATAGCGCTTGGCGTTTTTCTCGCGGGCGATTGCCACGGTATTAAGCCGGGGTAGCCAGTTGCGCGCGATAGCGATGTCCTCGGGAGGTCCGACAAGTCCGATGGACAGTTCTTCTCCGCCGGCACTATCGACTGCACCGGCCTTTGTCATGACCCGCCGCGGTTCGACGCCGGTTACGCTGTGGCCGAAAAGCAGATCAGGCTCACGCAGACATTCGATCTTGATGTTCAGACTCATCGTTTAGCAATCCGATTTCAGGAACTTCTACGGTCAGGAACGCAGCCTCGATAACCAGGTCGCTGACATGGCGGCCGCCGAGATTGACCGTCGGGTTCCCGCGACCGAGGAATGTGCTCCAGAACGTCAGGTCGGCCTCGACGCTTTTGTTGCGGTCGAACTTGATCCGGCTGGTCGCCTTCGCGGATCGCGTGAAGGCGGGCAGGGGCGTAAACGCATCAGGTCCTGTAAACATGTAAAACGGTTTGAGACGGATGCACCACATGCCGCTGATTTCGACGATGTCATAACCGATGCCTTCATTCTCAAACCACCGGCGCGGGCCATCGGCGCGTTTCTTGACGACTTCGCGGCGGATGCCGCGCCGCAGCGCGCTGTTCCAGACTATCGTCCGGGCGTCCTTGTCTTTTCCTGCGAAATAGGCGCGGTGCTTGCGGCTGTCTTCCAGCACAATGCCTTGATCCGTGAAACTACCAAGGTGCCACTCCCAATGCTTGCGGAGGAGCCACGAGAGAATCCTCTTGTTATCCGGGGACGCTTCGATCTGTTTTCGTGGAACCGACTTGCTGGCCTTCTCGTCCACGATGGATTCGAGAACGGCCGTCAGGACGAGCAAGGGCACGAAGCTCCACAATTCATCGCGATAGTAAATGAAGGTGCCGCATTCCGACAGTGCCACATCGCGCGGCAGGTCCCGCAGGGGTTTTTGCAGCCGCACGATGGACAGATTCTCGGGCATTATCGTAAACGGGATGGCGTTAAGGACGTAAAGGCCGGTTGGAACCGTCGAGCGCGCGATGATACGGGACCCGGCCGAAGCCTGCGGCTGCAAAACATGCGCTTCAAAACGCGCCTCTTTTTCGTGATGGTAGAACGCGCAGGCCCCATCGGATTCCTGCATTAGCTCACCCACGTCGATCAGGCCGGTACCGGCTCTTTCCATGGCGCTGATCCCGAAAAATACGTCGCACAAGGAGGGATTGCGTTGGTCCGTGAGGCTTTCCGGAAGGGTGAAACGGCCGTCTTGTTCCAGTGTCACCTTGCCAGCCAGTTTTTGCGTGAGGCCGCCCGGATTAGTGAAGACAATTTCGTTGCCAGGGCGGATTTCGATGATTGCCGGTTCAGGGATTTCATAATCGCGATGAACGATCATGTTGACCAGCAGCTCGACAAGCGCGCGCGGGGGATAGGCCTTCTGTTCCTCGTGCTGGCGGCGCTTCTTTACCTTGAGCAACGGATTGACTTCCGCGGCCTCCAGCTTTTGCAACAGGCTCCGGTGCTGGACGATGAGGTTGCCGTCATGTACTTCGCGCTTTTTGCCGGCCTCGGTCACGGATATGACGGCGTGTGGAAAGAAATGCTGCGCGTGGTTTCCAAACAGCAGCAGCGCGCCCCCAGTAATCGAATCTTTTCCTCCGTCCGAAACGACGAGCCTCTGTTCCCGGATCAGGGGCAGGAGAGTTTCGCTCGTGACGGCCGCCCGCCCGAGTTTCTCGCAATACTCCCGCATGATGGACAACGCGAGATCGATGTCGAGGTCGCCGAGAACGGCACCCGCGACAATTCGTTCATCGAAGGCCTGGCTTTCGGTCGAAAAAGATTCCGATCCCGTCGCGGACGAATAGCGGTCCTGACCGGCGAGTTCGTTTGAGAGATCGTGGAAAAGCTCGTCAAAGCCGTCGACCTGCAGCAGCCGGAAGTTCGAGCCAATCCTTCGCGCAAGCGCTTCCACGTTCGGGTGCGGCATCTCACCGTGCCGGATGCACCAGTACACGCCGTGTGCGAAATCCATGCGACCTTGCTTGGCTTGGGCAAAGAGGCCGTCCATTACCGACGGTTCGGTTCCGCGATACCCGATGACGATGATCGGCGAGGAATCGAGCAGGGGGCGCAGCAACGCCATAAGCTGCGCGTCCACGGTGTTTATCTCTCCCGACGAATTCTTGTCCGAGTACTGCTCGGCGCGTCCGTGAAGCCAGACGACCTGGCACTTGCTGAACACATTGAATTGGTCGTAGTCGCCGGCGCCCCGGTTGACTTCGTGAATATGCCGGATGTGCGGCTGTCTTTCTTTCAGGGCGTCGGGAACGCAGGTATCGAAGTTGGTCGTGAGAATCGTGCGGATCAGCCCGCGCATGACGAAGTCGGAGAGCACCTTGTAACCCGCACTCAAGCCATTGCGGGGGCGCATCAATTCCAGCAATGTCTGTTTGCGGAATTCAGCGGGGACAAGGAGATGCTCGACGGCTAGCGGAAAGTTTTCGGCGAGGCGGTCGGCGCCGTGAATGAACCACGGAAAACTCTGGAGCCATGGTTCCCATTCCGAGGGCTTCACACGTTCGGGAGGACGGGTCTTGCCCAGTTCGTTCTCCGCGTAAACAAGGCGGGCAATCTGCTTTACGGCTTCGGCGGCTGTGGGCACGCCGGAGCGAAACGACGCGCCCGCGCCCAACAGTATCAAGGGACACGATTCCTCGGTCGGTCGCAGGAGCGGCACCAGGGCCGAGACGGCTTCTTTATTGCCGTTCATACCATTCCCAAGATTATACCTCATTCGCCTAATGTTCGCTCTGCCAGCAAAGTTTACGAGAAGGCCAATGGGGAAAGATCGATCTGTACAATCTGGCGGCGCTGGCGCGGCGATTCCGTCAGTCGAAAAGATTCGCCACAAGCTCCACGAAGGTGGTAATTCCTTTGCCCAAGGGTTTCTCAAGCTTGAGCTGCTGGGCGAAGAGATAACGCCATTTGCCGTATTTGGTCGTACTCATTTTTTCGCACCAGATCTGTGCCGCTCCGTTTTTCAGGGGTACATTTGTTCGCATTTCTCCCTTCGTTTCGGCAAGCCACATCGATTCGCTTCCGTCGGACTCGCGCACCGCAATAATAAAGTCAGGATAGAACTGGCGGGGCCGATTGTGTTCATAGTACGTGACGGAGAACCCGAAGCGCTCGTTTTTCAAATAGCGAAGAACATCTTTTGCGCCATCGAGAAAGTCGGCATTGCAGGCGACGCCAGCCTTAGGTCCTAACCGTGTTATTCTCCCGTCGCTCTTCGGAGGCGGGAATGAGCGGCCAGCCAAATTCGACAGCCTGTCGATCCGTGAGGTATATACGCCTGATCAAATTCCACCGATGCCTGATTTAGGTGAACAGCGAGTGCGGCTTGACTCCGATTATATCTATTCGAAATGAGGGAGTAGTCTTTTTACTGTTGACATCGAGCAGTAATATAGGCTAAAGATGATTAGCTTATTTAAAACGTACTCGACGAAAGAGACAGCTCGGAAAGTCGGGATTCATTGGGTGACATTGCACAAATGGCTGGCTGCGGGGAAAGTTCGTCCCTCGCAGCGGATCGAAATGAATGGTGGCAAGCACTGGCGATGGACGGAACAAGACGTCGAGAGAGTTAGGAAATACAAAGCGAAGCACTATCGTAAGGGTCGTGGTAGGAAGAAGAATGAGGATGTAAAACGGATCACGAAATAGCGGGACGCGTCGGTGTTATCAGCACCGAACGCGTCCCTGACCAAGTCGCACGATTGAGGTGCAACTGTGGCTGTACGAGAAGGTATCCATTTCCGTTTCGGGGCGCAACTCTCACCGCGCCTGTCACCGCGCCTGTTGTTTCCGGCTCTGCCCGAACCCGAACCGGTCGATGAATCTCCCCCCGACCCACAATCGCTGACGGTGTCCCCCTTTTTGGTCGCGTGTCTAGACGTCGCGCCAGCTGAGTGCCTCAACATATAGAACGGCACAGCGAACTCTTCGTGCCGGCGAAACGCTTCGAAC
The DNA here is from genome assembly GCA_963817305.1 of uncultured Acidobacteriaceae bacterium. GTDB lineage: Bacteria > Acidobacteriota > Terriglobia > Terriglobales > Acidobacteriaceae > Sulfotelmatobacter. Next base: position 36,889 of record CAWFOD010000005.1, read on the forward strand.
CAGCGAGCCAGCTGCCTCGCTCCCAAAGGATTTGATCCTATGGACCTTTGTATTTACGAAGCGCTATTTCAATTCAATCAAGGACTCAACCAGGCTCTTACATCCATCGACATCCTCGACAAGCTAGTTTTGGAACCTCCCAGTCGCATAAGCAAAATCCACGCCAATCTGAGCGAACTGCGCTCTTACGCCAACAACCACTTTGCGTCAAAAATCGCGCAGAAGGAACAGGAGGAAGAGAACAACTTCTACCGCGTTCGCCGGAACCGCGAGAAGGCCGAAGAGGGTCCCAACGAGATTTACCTCGAATTGAAATCCCGCGAGGAGCTTCGGCGCGAACAGGGTTTGCCGTCGCGGGCCGTGATTCTACCTTGGACCCAGGCCGATGACGATCGCATCCTAACCACGCAGAGGCCCGCGACCTCCTCGCTCCCTGCACATCCAGAACAGCCCCGGATCATGAGCGACACCGAACAGAACGACCAGAAAGGAGGTACGCCGACATGAAACAAACTGCTTACGAACTTCTTGCCCTACTCGATCGCAATCTCCGCGAATCCATCAACCTCTTCAAGCAGCTTGCTGAGAGTCCGGGGCAGAGATCCGATGTGCTGACGCCCCTGTCAAACGAGATTCAATACCTGAGGGCACAGGCCGGCTTCGAAGTGACCACGGAAGCCAGCGATTTCGAGCAGGATCAGGCGACGCGTTGGTCCCGCATTCACCACAAGTACGAAATGTGGCTCAAAGACCCGGACGACGTGTTCTTGGATGCCGAGGAGCGCGATGAGCAGCGCAAGAAACAAGGGCTTTCCCCACGGATCGTTGTCTTGCCTTGGTCCGCTGAGGAGGAAGAGAAGCTCCTTGGCGCGACGAGAGCGCAGGCTGCAAAGAAACGCAAAGCGAAGCGCAAGCAAGCCTCCTCACCTAAGACATTAGGGGAAAGGAAGAAGAAATGAAAATCCATCTCTTTCAGGAACTGCTGGTTGAACGAAGAGTTCGGTCACGTCATTCATGGCCTTGAGCGCATGGAAAAGGATCCCACTTATAAGAAAGAGATGATTCGCTGGGCCAAGGCCCACGTACACAGCGCGCAAGTGGAAGCGAATCGTCAGTTCTTCGACGAGTTTGACGCCATCGTCGAGAACGATGCGATTGAGGCGTACAAATTTCTGCGCGACCAAAGAAAGAGGGTTACCGACCCCGACGATGTCTATCTGGAGATCAAACAGTGCGAGGCAGCACGCAAAGCGAAGGGACTTCCGCCACGGGTAGCGATCCTTCCCGATTGGCATTTCGGTGATGAGAAACGCTATGAAGAAGAACAGGCCGAGAAGAAAAAGCGCTCCGCGAAGAGGCGTCGAAAGAGGACAAAGAAGCGTACACCGAAGCTCGCGAAACCGTCGCAACTGCAAACCGCTAATTCAAAGCGCGACGCCACGCCAACGCAAGAGGAGGGAAATCACCGATGACGAAGCGCAAATCACGTGTGAAGCTGCCTCCTCGCGACGTCATGCGGGGCAAACAATACCCCGGTGTCCGTGGCAAGGTCGTGGATTGGGTCGATCATGCATTCGAGGACGACGTGCTTTTTCTCCGTGTCCGATTCACAGACAAAACCGAACTATGCTGGCGAATCGGCATGTCCCTCGTAATTGAGGAAGCCGATCTGAGCGACTGGAAAACGGGAAATTTCAAGCAGCTTGCGATATTTGCGGAGCGCGAGTTCGACCCTGACCCGGAGCAATGAAGGCAGTCAACATTGCACACGCCTGCCCTGCTGTTGTGGCCGGGGCGCTCTTGTGTTGGTCGCGCGGGCCCCCTAGACCGGAGGCTAGTGGAGAACGCTATTGCGTCCTATATGTACGTTACATTTGACATATAGATGTGATTGGCGTACTGTTCAGGGCAACTGTAGGAGGTGCCCATGTCCCGTGAGTCATCCAGAGATGGCCTCGCCGAGCAGCGCCGGGCTGCGCTCTTCCTCTTCTATGTCTCTGCGCTGGTTTCGGCCATCGCCATCACTCTCGTAGCGAAGGTTCCAACCCTGCGCACGCTCCTTTTCGCTTTGGCAGTTG
>CAWFOD010000006.1:0-196963 GCA_963817305.1 uncultured Acidobacteriaceae bacterium
TCGAGTTAAGCAAATACACATAACGGAGGTTGAAGACGTGGTTGCCGGGAACGGTGGCAAGGAATGAATTCAGAAGGTTGTATTTCTCTTCGTACAGTAGTGCGTCGTGAACGCTAAACACCTTGTAGAATTCGGCGCATGCCCGTTCCACTTTTGCCAGGTCGAGATCGTAAATAACGACGGTCAGCGAGAAGTTGCCGAAGTAATTCCCCTTAAGTTCGATTTCCTTGATGCTGTCACCGAGTTCTCGTACCTGCGATTCCTTCGAGTCGTCCACGAGCACATCGTGTGCGGGGGCATCGTTGAGGTTCACCTGACTGACAAATGAATGTTTCGTGTTATGGAAATGGCGGCGCTTGGCCTGGATGGTTCTCCTCATCGATCCCGAGTCTTCCTTTTTCCACTCGGTCACGACATGGAAGTTGGCCTGGACTTCGAGCAGTCGCTCAAAGATCAACGGAAAGCTTTGCGCGGAGGGTTCCTTGAGCGTCAACACCTTCACGTAATAATTGTCGAGGCGAAGGAATCCGCGATGGCATTCGAGATGGGATTCGCAGAGGTAATAGTCCAGAAAAGTGTCGTATTTCAGGCGGGCGAGCGCAATCTTTTGCGGATCGAAATTAAGAGTTTGCTTGAGGACGCGGAATGCTTGCTGCTTGTCGAGCAACCGCATGGGCAGAAAATCGCTTACCTGTAGGATGAAGCTCTCGACTTTCTGTCGCAGAGTCGCTTGACCCTTGCTGATTTCCCGGTCGAGCAATACAACCTGCTTTGTCCCAGAGAAGTGCGCCCGCAGTTCACCAAGTGCTTTCGACGGATGTTTCGGGAACTCCGAGAGCGCTCTGCTGAGCGTTCGTGTGTACCGGAAGCCTTCGAACAGAATCACGTAGTAAATCGAGAGCGAGAAGAGCGTGTCCGATTTGTCGGCAAAATACGCGACGCGGTTCTTGATGGCGGCGTCTACGATTGGATTGTCGTAGAGCTTGTAGGGAATCGTTTCGTTGTTCCGTTTGAAGAGATACTGGTAGATGCGGTATCTGTCGTCGAACAGCTTCAGTGCAGATTCAAGACGCTTGGTCATGCCGTCGAGCGCATTGCCGTCCAGGCATTCGTAATCCACTCCATGAACTTCGAGGACTACGCCCATGTCTCCAGTCTTGGTCAAGAAAACATTGGAGTCGATGAACCCGTAGAGGTTCACTTGCTCGTTGAACGAGCCCGTTTCTTGGTAATTCTTGAAGATGCGCTGGAGCTTAAGCATCGGTGATCCTGCGAATCGATACCAGGCTGAGTTTTGCCGGATCGTATTGGCTGCGAAGTTTGGGTGACGTGAGTAGACATCGGAGAATCTGCGGGTCGGTCCCTGTCGCCCACCGCGCTGCAAAGTAGAGCAGCAGAAACATCAATAGGCCCCCCAAAAGACTGCCAAGCAGATTGAACGTTCCCGCACCGATACACATCGCGAAGAAGAAAAGCTTTCTCTCGGCTCCTAGGATCGTTAGGGGTCGGGATAGAGACCGATGGACCAAGTTGATTCGTCTGTTTTCAGGCATGGCATATTCCCTCCGTCGGGAGTAGTTATCCGGGAAAGAGCCAGGCAAGGAAGTTCACAGCCGCGATTGCCATGCCTACGCCGAAAAGCACACCTGCAAGGACTCTCTTCGAGCCGCCCTCACCAAAAGCGAACGTCAAGCCGGAAACCACAATGGCGACCAGAGAGAGTCCGCGAGCGATGGTGCTCGTGAACGCCGTTTGCAGAACGTTTACGGCGTTCTCCCAGGGTGAGTTTGCTTGCGCGAAGGCAGGTGCGGCGAGGATCAAGCCCAGTGCGACTAACGCGATCTGTCTAGAGATTGCCCTGAATTGAATTGCTTTTCGCAAAAGTATGCTCATGTCAGCGGTTCTCCTTCTTTCGTGCGCTTCTTAGCGCCTGCTTGTGAGATTTCTCGCGTAACTTGCGGCTCCCGTAGCAAAAGCTGAGACAGGAAGGAAAAACCGGTCCACTGGATAAGAGACCGTGTCCGTAGTTAAGGCACACGTGGAGCACAAGCTCAGTACAGGGGGTTTTACCTTCGCGCCTAGCCAGTCGTCGGGTGGCCGTCCGCGAGTGTCGGCGGCTTACAGCGGCGGGTTGGGTCCGCCAAACTCGCGGGGGAGAATCCTGCGAGAACTCCCCTCAATTATAAAGAGGCAAAAAAACCGAAGAATGTCAGGGGGGAAATAATGTTTTTTTCGGTTCTAGCTTCTGGAAGCCTCAGAGGCTCTCGGGCAATAGTGCTTGTTACCGGCTCGCTTTCAAGCGGGCAAGCAAACCACTACAGGTCTTGTAGCACGGGGAGCAGTGAAAAACGTGGTAGACGATGGAAGCATCGACTTGCTGGGGATAACGGGCCAAGCGTTTCAGCATTGCTTGGGAGGGACAGCCCTCTCTTCGGGGGTTGGGATACTCTTTGGAGAGATGCTCCTTAACGAATTTGAGGAGCGTCTTCTCAGAATACGACTCTCGCGCTTCTCTCTTTTGCTTTCGTCTCACGGCGGGCAAGACAGGAAAACCTCCTCATGTGACTCGTCGCGGTTGTTGAAGTGCTTTTCGAAGACGTTGGACCGTCGAGCTGAATCGTTCCCGCGCCGCACCGCTCGAAACACCGCAGCGCCGCTCAATTTCCTTCCACGAATAACCTTCCAACCGACGGAGTACGATATTCTGCGTGACTTTATCGCAGCTAGCAAGGGCCTCCGCTAGGAAGAGGTTTCGCTCCATATCTTGTACGTCTGAATATTGCGCCTGGCGCGCCATGGAAAGACTGGTCGGATCGTTGAGCACGGCTTCCATCCGCTTCTGCCTTCTAACACGTCGCATGTATGCGAGGAAGAGGTACCCACGAATGTCTGTCACATCCGGTTTACCTCTAGCCGCTTTCTCCTGGCGGGTTTTAGAGACCGTGGCCGCCGTTTCTTCAAACAGGCTGATTGCCAAGGCGGGGTCACCGAGGACTTTTTCAGCATAGCGGACGGCACCGGGACCGATTTCTTGGGCCACGGACAATACGGAAGGATCGATCGGTCTCCCGAGGTGGTCAACCGAATTCAGTAGGAACGGGAGACCAGGCGTCGGTTTTCGGTGTGGGTGCATGGGTTCCCCACTGTTACCCGTCGCCAACTAGTGTTAAGCCTGAATGTGGGGAATTGCGGGAATGTTTATATTGCGTGCACTTAGTGATTACTGTACTAGAGAACAGTGGCCGCGCGCTGTAGGACAGAAAAAGAAAACCGAACATCAAGAAAAGTGTGGCGTCTCACTTGGCCTCCCATCCTTGGTCGGTAAGAATCAGGTTCTGATTGATCTGTGTCTTTCCCGCTCCGTTGATCGTGGAAACGATTCCGGGGAATGTCTTTTGAATGTCCGGGTTCTTTGCCCAATCGGCAAGATTCTCGATCTTATACGTGTAGTAGAGCGTCATTTCTTTTTTATCGCCGACAGTAATCGGCCCTTCGGTTTTGACAACCGTGTCCAGCGCTTGCTGCCCAAAGCAGATGTCGCCTCGACTTTCCTTCTCGCCAATCAAACCGGGGACTTCCTTTTCCTGGTAAAACTTCTTGCCGTCGTCAGTCAATTCGTACCGAAGTACCTTGACCTTCACAGGGCGAGTACGGGATAAGGGCGTGACTTCGGTTTCAGTCTCTTGCGAACGCACTAGGCCAATTTTTTCGAGAGCGGCCATCTCCGATCCTTTGACGCTGCCAGGACCTCGGTCGCTGTCTTGGAGGTCCACCGGCCACTTCGTGGCGATGCCAAGGCATAGCTGCCCTTTTTTAACCAAGTAAGCATTCGTCGCGTCGGACAAATTCTTCTCGTTCGCGTCGTTTTTGCTTCCACAACCGACCAAAAGGAAAGTTCCAAAAACCATGACGCACAACAAATTGTTTTTCATGGCTTCCTCCCGGGACAATCGGCAGATGAATTGAGTCATCATCCTCCGAGCACCTGCCGCGCTTTCGCGTTCGACCTAGCCCCCGAATTAAAGTTCAAGATACTCCAACCGGAGGCTGATCATCCAAATAAAAAAGGGCCTCGGCGGGAGCCGAGGCCCTTTCGCAGATGGTCAGTTCAGAATGGAACCTCCTCTGGCTGAGCACCGAGCGGCGCTGTGTCGGGCACCTGATCTTTCTTGGTGCGGTTCAGCTTGCGGATGGAATCCGCCCTCACCTGCCAAGTCTTGAGCGGCACGGTGATCTTGCTCTTAGCTCTGCCGAACTCCTTCTGGTAGGTACTGCTCACCAACGTGCCCTCAACGTAGATGTGATCGCCCTTGCGCAACTTGGCCGCAGCGTATTCGCCAAGGCCGTTCCACGCGACGACGCGATGCCACTCCGTCTTGGAGTGCCATTCTTCGTCGGCGCCTTTCCAGGAACGCTGAGTCGCCAGTGAAAGAACCGCGTATTTGCGGTCTGTCGCCTTGACGGACTTGTGCTCCGGGTTCTTGCCGAGATAACCGATGAGATGAACTCTGTTTTGGTACATTTTGTTTCTCCGTTTCTGCCCTTGTAATTGGGGCACGCGGAAGCGAGAGGATGCTGCTCCCAAGGCGAGCGTCTGCTTTTTGGGAGGGGCACAAGAAATCTTCGATGACGTTTCAGAAGATTTGTTGGGAGGAACCGAAAAAGCAGAAGACGCGAAGGTGCCGGGCGCAGGAATTATCCCGAAGCGGTGCCCAATGGAGAGGGCGGAAATGGAGAGAATGGACTAAACCAGATCATATCGGTGAGAGTGGAGAGCAGATCCACAAAGGAGGGAATGACCTCGCTTCAGAGCGCGACGAGCGATGGCTTTCGAGAAGGCCAACCATACGACCGAGTGGGCGCGGCATGTAGAAAGGAATTTACAGGCGCTGGTGATAGTCTCCGAGTTGCCAACCATCTACCAACTATCCTTGATTGCATAATCGCGCTCGGGCGCGAACTACAAAATGCGTAATCAGACGGTAGGCATGGTGCCGCCATCTATGACGTAGTCTGCACCATGAATCGAAGCTGCACGATCGGATGCTAGGAACGCCACTAGTTCGGCGACTTCCTCCGGCTGGCCGGGTCGGCCAATGGGAATGCCTCCGATCATATTCATGATTTGCTGTCGAGCAGCGCCCTCGCTGATGTCGCTGCTCTGGGCGAGTTGCACGATCATGCCGTGTGCGCCTGAAGTCTCGATGAATCCAGGCGAGATCATGTTGACACGAACACCCTTCGGGCCAACTTCGTTTGCCAAGCCCTTATTGTAGGTATTGAGAGCACCTTTCGCCGCAGCATAAGCAAGCGTCGCGTCATAGAGCGGTAGACGGTGTTGGATGGACGAGATGTGAAGAATGACGCCTGATTTGCGTTCGATCATGCCGGGTAGAAATGCTCGGTCGAGACGAACGGATGCCAGCAAGTTGACGTTGAGCGCCTTCTGCCAGTCTTCATCTGAGAGCGCCTTGTATCCGCCGTTCGGAGCATCCGACCCTCCGACGTTGTTCACTAGGATGTCGAGCCCACCCAACTCCTGCTGAATGCGACTGATTACATCTTGCACACCTTCAGCCGTACCGATATCCGTCTGTACGAAGAGAGCAACCGCCTGCCCTTCCGGCAGCGGCGAGCGTGCAGTCGTTGCGACGGAAGCGCCGCTCAGAGTAAAACGGCGCACCGTAGCCTGTCCCATACCCTTTGTGCCGCCGGTTACCAGAACCCGCTTGCCCTTAAACTCATCTCCTGAAACGGGGAAAGGGTATGTCATCGTCATGATCGAATCTCCAGTGAAGCAATCTTGTTGTTGGAAAGTTTGAAGATCTGGTCCAGTTCAACGGGACTCCCAGGGAACTCGCCGGTGAGTCGGGCACGCACGGTCACCTCGTCTCCATGCGTTTGCGCGTTGACCATCTCCAGAACGTATCGGTATTTCTCGTCCGCCGCTTGCTTCCATTGGCGGATCGCATCACGACCGCGATAATCCCGCCCCTCGTCGTGGACAGTACCGTCTTCGGTGAAGCAGCGGGAAAGCGCGTCCGCGTCCTTCGCCTCTTCGGCGGCCAGGTATGCGGCAATCGGTTCGGGTGCGTCGAAAGTCATCGTATTCTCCTCCGTGCCATTGCACAGTCTGGAGTTTCGCATCACACTGATACAATAGGAAGTACGCACGACAAAGTGCGTTAAGGGAATATCGGTGCCGAAACGCTATACGCCCACATCCGCTGCGGCAGACGTAGAAGCAGCTCTCCGTCTCTTGGAAGGAAGATGGAAGCTCGTGATTCTATTCCATCTATTCGGAGGGAAGGTGCTGCGCTTCTCCGACCTGGAACGAGCGATACCTAACATCACTCAGAAGATGCTGGGGCAGCAGCTCCGCAGCTTGGCAGTGGATGGAATCGTTGTGCGTACGTCCTATCCTCAGGTGCCGCCGAAGGTTGAATACCGTCTGACACCATGGGGCCAATCCCTTTGTCCTACGCTTGACGCCATACTGAAGTGGGCCGATCGACGGCCAGCAGAGAGAAGAAAGCGCAACTCGCTCTGACAGGTTGCTCTTCCTGAATAACGGCGTAACCGGAAACAATTCATTCAGGCGAATAATTCCTTGACTCCTCGCGGCGATGCCACGAGGAGTCCCCGTCCTAGACGGGCGGCGCGGAGGTTTCCTCCGCGCCGATAGCGTTGAGAATACGAGTGGCGGTTTGCTGGATGTGCTGCAAGCTCTCTGACAACAGCTTGGCGTCACCCTCGTAAAGTTGGATGTAATCTTGCGCTGCCGATCCTGTGTCAAGGCCGATTGCTTGGCAGACAACGAATGCTACCGCCTCGGCTTCCGTCTCGCGGCTCCGCTTTGAAGTGCTGGCGCGGCGCTCGTCACGGTGCATCAATTCGTGTGCGACCTCATGCGCCAGTGTGGCGAATTCCTCAGCGGGAGTCTGGTCCGGCAGCAACGTGATCTTGCCGCCTGCGGAAGTGCCGCGAGCAGGGGTGATGTCCTGCGAGTATTTGAGAAGAATGCCTTGGTCAGTGACGAACTTGCTAAGCCGCTCGCGGTATTCGCGAGGATCGCCATTGACGTTGCCGATTTCAGGAAGTTCTTGACCGTCCGTCTGGCTGATGTCGAACACGTACGCGGCCCGAAAGCCCACAGCGGTTGATGATTCGTCGGTTTCGGTTTGTTCCACGCCTTGGTTCTTCGCTCGAACGATTGGAGCGAGAATCAAAATGCCTTTCTCGCCCTTCTTCACGAAGCGCCCGAGTTTGTGCCACGTGTGGAAGCCAGCGACGTGCGTAGCTGTTGGGTTCTGCGATGCTATAAGCATTACGTTCCGTAGACTGTACCGATGGAATCGGCCAATCGCCGCGAGGTAGTTTCTCAGCGATTCACTGTGGCCCCTTTCGAGAGCTTGACCGAGTTCCTCGATTGCTTTGCTGACGATCTGTTTGGCTTGCTCGACTTTCATGATTGTTCTCCTGGTGCGCCGGTTAAACCGGCGAGGTGTAGTGAATGCAAAAGTCATACGAATGTGAACTAGCGACCCACATCGGCCCCGAGTCATGCGGAGCCGCTCGCAAGGGCGGCGTCGAAGCGTTGACAGGGGAACGTGCGGGCCGGGTATTCAGCCGCGTAAGAACCTTCCTCCGGGACGCCGACGCTGTCAGGAGAAGCGGAAGGCCCCATCGGGCGCACCGATATCGCGAGGTGTGCCAGAGTCCCGCGCGGTCAGAGACCCCGTGCACGTACGCAGACACCTCGCGCGGGAACCGGGAGGTCCCCGGTTTGCCCAGGGCCGCAGTGGCCTTGGGACGCATCGGGAAGTCTAAGGACGCACGCCGATGACGAACGAACCTGGGAAGTCGGACAGCCCTGCAGTACCTGCGAAGTCCCCGAACAACGCCGGGCCACCGGTGGCGGAGGGGATGGAGGGAAGAGGGCTGGCCAAAGGGAACCTGCCTCAGCAAAACGCGTCCCGGATTCAGAGCCGGAGCAACGCGCTCAGCGCGCTCGGGCGGGTACGTCAAGCAGCAGCCAAGGATAAGAAGTTGCGGTTCACGGCGCTCCTGCACCACATCTACAACCGGGACACGCTGCGGATGGCTTACTTCTCGCTGAAGAAGGAAGCCGCTCCGGGCGTGGACGGAGAGACGTGGCAGCACTACGGTGAGGAACTGGAGGCGAATCTCCAAGACCTTTCCGAAAGGCTGAAGCGTGGAGCGTACCGAGCGAAGCCGGTGCGTAGGGTGTATATACCGAAGACCGACGGGCGGCAGAGACCGCTCGGAGTAACGGCGCTGGAAGACAAAATCGTCCAGCGTGCCGCGGTCGAGGTGTTGAACGCCATCTACGAAACGGATTTTCTCGGCTTCTCGTACGGGTTCCGCCCTGGGCGCAGTCAGCATCAGGCACTGGATGCGCTCTACACGGGACTGCTGACGAAAAAGGTGAACTGGGTGCTCGATTTGGATATTCGCAACTTTTTCGATGGGCTTTCCCACGAATGGCTGGTGAAATTCGTCGAGCATCGGGTTGCAGATCGGCGCGTCGTGCGCTTGATCCAGAAATGGCTCAACGCCGGGGTGCTGGAGGATGGGAAACGAATACGAGTGGAAGAAGGGACGCCCCAAGGCGGCAGTGCTTCGCCTCTTTTGGCGAACGTCTATCTTCACTACGTGTTCGACCTGTGGGTTCAAGCGTGGCGTCGAAAGCGGGCGCACGGGCACGTGATCATCGTGCGTTTTGCTGACGATATCGTGCTGGGCTTCCAGGAAAAAGCGGATGCCGATCAGTTTCGGGCGGAACTCACAGAACGAATGAAGAAGTTCAACCTGGAACTGCATCCCGAGAAAACGAGGCTGCTGGAATTTGGTCCGCAGGCGATCGACCAACGGCGGTGGCGTGGAGAAGGGAAACCGGAGACGTTCAACTTTCTGGGCTTTACACATATCTGTGTGAAGAAGAAAAGTAATGGGCGGTTCACGGTGCTGCGGCAGACGATCCGCAAGAGGTTGCAGACGAAGCTGAACGAGGTGAAAGCCGAGCTTCAGCGACGCATGCACGAACCCATCCCCGCAGTGGGCAAATGGCTGCAAGCGGTGGTGCGCGGGCACATCCGGTATTACGGTGTGCCCCTGAACCAAAACGCGCTGTACATATTTCGGTTCCAAGTGGGGCGGCTCTGGCATCGCGCGCTGTCGCGGCGCAGCCAGAACGGCCGCGTCCTTTGGGATCGCATGCGGCGTCTCATCACCCGCTGGTTGCCTCCGCCTTCTGTCTGTCATCCCTATCCCTTGCGCCGCATGGGCGTTGTTACCTAAGGCAAGAGCCGGATGCGGGAAATCCGCTCGTCCGGATCCGTGGAGGGGGTTGTGAGCAATCATGATCCCTACTCCGACTTTCGGGAGCTTCTTGCCCCCTTCACCAGACAGCGAGGTGGCAAGGTCCCGAAACAGAGAACGGGAGCGAAGAGATTGGTGCGTTCAGGGCGGAACGGGTCGCACGATTGAGTGACACGGCCTTTGGGTGGCGCGAAACGTGCTAGTGGAGACCGGCGGCGTGAGGGTCTACACGCCGGGACGTAACAATCTCAAAGCGGCGAAAAGAGGAGAGCGGGACAAGTCGTCTGCGAGGTCCGAATCAAGGGAATGAAGACGTGACCCTGGGGTAGCCGTGAATTGCTCGAACGGTTCAAAGGCTTCGCAGAGGATGACGGCATCGGTCGAGGTCTGGAAGGTTTGCTATACTATACTCCCATATAGTATAATTCAATCCATGGCTCACACGACCAAAGACAAAGAAAAACTTCTGAAGCGCGTTCGCCGGATTCGGGGCCAGGTTGACGCCATCGAACGCGCACTCGAATCGGAACAGGAATGTTCTGGTGTGCTTCAACTCATGGCGGCTTGTCGTGGGGCGCTAAACGGCTTGATGGCTGAAGTCATGGAAGGCCACGTCCGATTTCATGTGCTCTCCCCGGACAGTAGCAAGAACTCACCTCAAGCAGAGGCCGCTGAAGAATTGATCGATGTGGTGCGAGCCTATTTGAAATAAAGGCTCGAAATTGCCAGGCTTCTCGAACAGAGGTCCGCTCATGAATCAAACGAAACTGCAGGAACCAGACGAGGCGAAGTCCGTTGGAGCACTTCCAGAAAGCGCCTCACCAGACCACACCGAGCACGAACCCGATCACGGACATGCGCTAAGTTGGCAGGAGATCAACCGCGTATTGTTCGTCGCTATGGCAGCAGGGGCCGTCTGGTTTCTTCACGGCACGGCGAATCCCTATATGACTGCTATCGGCGTGATATGCACTCTTGTCGGCGGTTTTCCGCTCTTTCACGAAGCGTACGAAAACATCAAGCAGCGGCGTATGACGATGGAACTGTCGATGACCATTGCCATCGTCGCCGCGCTCGCGATCCGCGAAATCTTTACCGCCCTCATCATCACGCTTTTTGTCCTCGTGGCCGAAATCCTGGAGGGCCTGACAGTCGGTCGAGGCCGTCAAGCGATTCAACACTTGATCGATCTGTTGCCGAGCAGCGCGGTAGCACGCCGACAGGGGGAATGGAAGGACGTTCCCATTCGTGAAATCTCCATCGGCGATGAGGTTCTTGCTCGTCCAGGAGCACGCATCCCGGTCGACGGCACGGTTATCGGTGGGCGTTCCTTTGTTGACCAAGCGCCGATCACGGGCGAATCCATGCCGGTTGAGAAAGGTGCGGGTGCCGTTGTCTACGCTGGCACGATTAATCAGTCAGGAGCACTCGAGATTCGCGTGGAGCGCTTCGGTCGCGATACGACGTTTGGCAAGATCATCGAGGCAGTCGAACGGGCTGAGAAGTCACGTGCCCCGATTCAAGGAATCGCGGACCGTCTTTCAGGCTACCTCGTATACTTCGCGTTGGCTGCCGCCGCTGTCACCTTCTTGATTACACACAACACGCGCTCGACCATCTCGGTTGTAATTGTGGCGGGGGCGTGCGGGATTGCGGCAGGGACTCCGCTCGCGATCCTGGGTGCTATTGGCCGGGCCGCTCAAGATGGCGCAATCATTAAGGGTGGTCTGTACCTCGAAAAACTTGCCGAGGTCGATACGATTCTGCTCGACAAAACCGGGACACTGACCTACGGAACACCCGAGGTTATGGATATCCGACCGGCAAACGGGGTGAGCGCGGAATCCTTGCTCGAAGCGGCAGCGATTGCAGAATCCCAATCGGAGCATCCCGTTGCAAAGGCGATTTTGAAAAAGGCATCGCAAATGGGGATTCGCGTTCGCCAGCCTGACCGATTCGACTACACACCTGGAAGAGGTGTTGTCGCCGAAATCGACGGCGAAGAGATCGCGGTGGGTAGTTGGATGCACCTCCGAGATGAAAGAATCCAGGGCGTGGATTCTCTGCAAGGGACCTCCGACGGAGGGGTACTGGTGACGCGTGGCGGACATCTGCTCGGATCGATCCAAGTGGCTGACCTGCTGCGACCCGAAGCAAAGGCTGCGATTCAAGGTCTCAAATCAATGGGTCTGAAGACCATTCTTTTGACCGGCGATTCAAGAACAGTCGCTGAGGCCGTCGGGAAGGGATTGGGAGTTGACGAAATCGCTGCCGAACTGCTGCCCGAGCAAAAGCTTCAACGCGTACAAGGACTGGTGGCGCAGGGCAGGAAGGTCGTAATGGTGGGAGACGGGGTAAACGATGCACCGGCTCTTGCCCAGGCCACTGTCGGAGTGGCGATGGGCTCTGGAACGGACGTTGCTCGCGAGAGTTCCGATATCGTTTTAATTGGTTCAGACCTTACTAAGTTCGCGGAAACGGTTCGCCTTGCGCGGCGCTGCCATCGCACGATCATGCAGAATTTTGTCGGAACTCTTGTCGTTGACAGTATCGGCGTCGGCTTGGCGGCTTTTGGATTTCTGAATCCACTGCTGGCAGCTTTCATTCACGTCTCTTCGGAAATGACTTTCATTTTGAATTCTGCCAGGCTACTACCGCCAGTTTCATCGGCAAAGGCGCTTGTAAGAGGGGTGCTCTCCCATTCATCTAAAGTTGCGGACTAAGAGCGAACGCTCTTAATCCGCCCCTTAGCACTCCCGCCTCGTTGGAATGATATGTTAACGTCACTTTACATGTTGTATTAATCTAGGTTAACATTCTTCTCCGAGAGGTTTTGGAGACATGGGCTTCACTGCAATTGCCTTCATTTACGTGCTGCTGTTTCAGGCGCAGCCGTCGCAGCCACCACCGCCTGCGAATGTCTGCGGAACCGTCCAAGATCAGACCGGGGCATTGGTCGTTGGCGCGACAGTGGAATTGAGCACTGCCAACACTCGGTTCCCTGCCAAAACGGACGCAGCCGGCCAGTTTTGCTTCAATCATCTCGAACCAGGCGAGGATGAACTTACCGTGCAGTCGGGCGGCTTCCAAACGAATCGGCAAAAAGTGACCCTGCATGAAGGCGAATCGGCCCACTTGACTATTTCCCTTAGCCTCGAAATTGTCGCTCAGCAGGTCACCGTGGCGGAAGGCCCTGCCGATGTTGGTTCACTGAACGTCGCTCAAACCCAAGTGGCCCGGGGACTTATTGAAAATCTCCCAAGCGAAAGCGTGAATGCTGCCCTTAGTTCCATATTGACCCTGGCGACGCCGGGCGTCGCGGCAGATTCGAACGGCGTTTTCCACCCGCTTGGCGAACATGCAGAAACATCCTTCAGCGTCGATGGGCAGCCAATCTCGGACCAGCAGAGCCGGGTCTTTTCGAACCAGATCTCCACGAGCACCATTCAAGAAATGCGGACGCTCCAAGGAGCCCCTCCAGCCGAGTTTGGCGACAAGACGAGCCTCATTGTGGAGGCAACTACGCGTTCGGGACTAAACGCCGGAAAGTCAAGTGGCACCATTTCGATGGGCTACGGATCATTTGCAACTCCCACGGCAGGCCTGACCCTTGCGTCCGGCTCGAGGACCTTCGGGAATTTCCTGGCATTGGACGGAGTGGACAGTCACCGTTTCCTAGATGCGCCAGAATTTCAGCCTCTTCATGCGCGGGGCAATGCCGAAAATGTATTTGATCGCTTTGACTG
Organism: uncultured Acidobacteriaceae bacterium; assembly: GCA_963817305.1. Taxonomy (GTDB): domain Bacteria; phylum Acidobacteriota; class Terriglobia; order Terriglobales; family Acidobacteriaceae; genus Sulfotelmatobacter. The sequence goes on from CAWFOD010000006.1 coordinate 13,089, forward strand.
GCGACCCAGTGACGCAACCTCGCTACACTTAAACGTGTCTGCTGCGCAGTCATGGTTCCAGGTCCCCAACACTTACGATCAACAGGCCGCAAGACAGGACCAGCGGCAGCGCATGACAAGTTTTAATGTAGGGCTTGCATTTTCTCGCGTGCTCAGTCCCGCGCTGCTGCTCACAGCGAACACCTGGGTGCGCCAGGACCGTGTGAACTACTTTCCATCGGTCGAGTTGTTCGCCGATCAACCGGCAACGCTCTCTCAGTCTAGGCGATTGACGAGCACCGGACTACGAAGCGACCTCACGTACTCCCGAGGCCGACAGACTGTGAAGGGGGGAGTTCAGGTACAGATCACTCCACTTTCTGAAGCTTTCAGCACAGGTCTGACCGACCCGGCCTTCAATTCTCCTTGCGTGGACGCAAGCGGCACTCCAGTTGCGAATTCCTTATTGACCTCTCCCAGCCAATGCGGCGCTGTCGGCTACGCGGAAAATACTTCCTACCAGCCTGCCTTGTTGCCTTATGACCTGACGCGCGGAGGGACTCTTTTCCAATTTCGCGGCGCTACGACGATCTACGAGGAAAGCGCATATCTTCAGGACAGTATCAAGTTCGGCCAGCTCAATCTGACCCTTGGCCTCCGTTATGACAACTACGATGGCTTAAGCAAAGGCTCCGGGCTTCAGCCGCGTACCGGCATCGCGTATCAGGTGCGCACTACCGGCACTGTCCTTCATGCCTCGTATGCCAGAGTATTTTTGACGCCGTACAACGAAAATCTCATACTCTCCAGTGCAACCGGAGCGGGAGGCCTCGCCAATGGCTCCCTGGGGGCAACGAGCGTTCAGCCTCTCACTCCGGCCCTACGCAATCAGTTCAATGTAGGATTCGAGCAACAGTTCGGCTCCAAACTCAGCGTTCAGGCAGAATATTTCTGGAAATTCACACGCGGTGCGTATGATTTCAACACCATCCTGAATACTCCGCTCAACTTCCCAATCCAGTTTCAGAAATCGAAGATCGATGGCGCTCTGGTGCGCGTGACCCTAAATAACGTGCATGGCTTCAGCGCCTTCACCGTGCTGGGACACAGCCGATCTCGCCTCTTCAGCCCTGAAATCGGCGGTATCAATTTCGGCGCGGCGTACGCGTCCGTTGCGCGACCGGATCACGATCAGGGATTCGAGCAGACCACGAATCTTCAGTACCAATTTCCCCAACGAGAGTTCCGGGGCCTGTGGCTTGGATTGACTTGGCGGTTCGATAGCGGCTTGGTGGTCGTCAGCGTTCCTGACTACGCGACCGCACTTACGCTTACGGGTGATGAGCAGCAGGAGATCGGCCTATATTGCGCCAGCGTCTTCGCTACGGTCGATCAGCCGCTGCGGACTTGCGGTTCACCTCACAATGGCGCGACTCTCATCCACATCGTTCCTGCCGGAACCTACAATGCGGATACGAACCCCTCGCGCATCACGCCGCGCAATCTTTTCGATATTGCTCTAGGTTCAGACAATATTTGGAAGAAAGAACACTATTCCATGGGTGCGAAACTAACTGTGGTGAACCTTACGAACAAAGCCGCACTGTACAATTTTCTTTCGAGTTTTTCGGGCACCCATTTCGTCACACCGAGAATCCTTCAAGCGGAGGTGACCTTCCACTTCTAGCCGTCCCTCTAGGTCCGAGGATTCGCTATTGTCGGCGACCCGGAGACCGTCGCGACCGGACGGGCCAGCGGATTAGTAGTTGCTCGGTTACGTTCGTATTTCAGGCAGATGCGTGTACCCCGGCCCAAGATATAGCACTCTCAGAAGCTTCCGCCAGTATGGCAGGAAACTTGGTTGGGCGTTGATCGTCGTGCATAATACGCTTGGGAGTTGACGCTACTTCATCTGAATTTTGCCAAAACCCAAAGATCCCGCCGCCGTCAAGCTTGGACGGAAGGGTGGGAAGGCAATCGCCAAGCGCGGGGCTGAATACTTCAGACAGTTACAAGCCAAGCGCAAGAAGCACAAAGGCGGTCGGCCATCCAAGTCCAAGAAATCCGCCTGAGAAGCTCATTGAAAAACAACGAGCGCTCGTTGTATAATTGTACACAGTGCGGAGTGCAATATGATAATTGGCGACCGCCTACGTGCCGTACGCGAAGAGAAAAAGCTGTCCCAAGGGGATATCGAAAAGCGTACGGGCTTGCTTCGATGCTACATTTCTCGCGCTGAGAACGGGCATACCGTTCCGGCCATCGAGACCTTGGAAAAGTTGGCTCGGGCGCTCGAAATTCCTCTCTATCAACTGTTCTATGACGGCGAGAAGCCGCCTCCGCTTCCGACCCTTCTCAATCGACGGACTGCTGCCGACCTTGCCTGGGGTAGTTCCGGCAAGGACAGTCGTTATTTGATGAAGTTTCGCCAGCAGCTCAGCAGAATGGATGAAAGCGACAGGCGGCTACTTCTCTTCATGGCCCAAAAAATGTCGCGCCACGTTTCCGGTCGGCAAGGAGCCAAGGCGTAATGCGGCCTACCGTCACAGATCGGAGTTTTGCGCCTTCGACACTTTCCAATCGAGGATTGGATGCGAATGCGGGCAACCGCTTTCGCCGTGAAGCAATCAGAGAAGGCATACACCCGTATGAGGCAGGAAGGGGTGGCCCTATGGAATTACAGTGCCCGAATTGCAGGAGCACAGACCTCAAGAAGGTTTCTCTTGCCTACCAAGAGGGACTTCGGCACGTCAGCACGCGCACGCGATTACGCGGCGTCGCGGTCGGGTGTGATGGGCCTGATATGGTTATGGGCAGAGCAACCACGAAAGGGATGCAGCAAACAGAGCTCTCGAAAGCGCTGACTCCTCCGGCGAAGTGGTCCTACGTAAAGCTTTTTGGCTGGTCGGCTTTGGTGTTCTTGTCGGTCGGCTGGATAGTATTTTATGTGAATACCGTCACGAAGAATTCTTCGTCTGTTGGTTCAGTTCCTTTGATGGCCTACTCTCTAATTTCCACGGGTGTTTTTGTTGTTCTTCTTCTTATCTGTGGCAAACACAATCACTTGACCTACCCTGGACAATACGCGCGCTGGAACCGATCCTTCATCTGTCAACGGTGTGGTACTGTGAGCCAGGAATGACTGGAAACGATGGCTTGGCTGGTCCTGCCTGATCGAGACGCGCCAGCCACTCAGACATCGTCGGCTGAAACTACAACATCAAACGGAACGCCAATAGCGTCAAAGTGCTTTTCGCCACAGCGAACCTTATCAGCTTCGCTCGTTCGCAGTTTCAGGTAATCCCGCGTTCCCTTCGTTTCGCGCACAAGGTACAAGGCAAGGCCGTCTTGCTTGAGAATGGCCCAATCGGGATTATATTTACCGATTGGGGTGTCGACCAGAAACCAGTTTGGTAGTTTTACGAAGAGTTTGATGTCGTCGCGCTCGTTCAGGCGTTTAGCGAATTCACGCTCTATCTCTGAATCGTAAACCACGTACTCGTAAACTGATTTTTCCACTTGAAGCGCCTTGAGGTAGTTGATTAGCTCTTCGTCCTTGAAAAGTAGCATTTCCCACTCGGCCACCGATCCTTCGCCGGGAATCCTCTCGTACTTGATCCCGTCGACGAGAAGGCGATGAAGTTCATTTTTGAGAATGATTGCTATTACGTCCATAAAGCGTTGCGGATTATTGAAGAACTCGCCCAATTTCCCGGATTCTTTCAGGACGCGAACTAAAGTTGACCGGGTAAGCTCGGTCTCATTCTGAAGATAAGCCAGCAAATCCGGGACCGGCCCGCCGAATACCACTTTTTCCTCGGCTACACTGACGGCTTCTGCGGTGACGCCGCCTTTTTCCACGCCCAATCTTCCAGCCACGAGACGAATTCGAGGCTTCTCGATTCGCTCCATCTGTTTCAAAGCATAGACGGCTCGTTGTACCAACACATCCGTTGCGAATTCGACTCGGTAGGTGGTCTTCGGCTTGATTCGTTTCCAGAGCTCGGCAAACTCAGGGCTCAGCGTAATCTCTTTTCTCAGCCGGTTGTTTCCTTCGTCGCGCGCTCTTCGAACATGGCGTTCGATCTGGAAGGATGCCAACAAGTCGACGACGGCAGGGGCCAAGTCTTTTTGACTTTCTGGCAACTCGACTTTGAAGTCTGGACGTTTGGGATCAAAGGCTGGTTGAAGGCGACCATCGCCGTCGAGCATCTTCTGCTCAACCAGCGCGGCCTGGATAATCCCCGCCGCCTCACGGCCAATAGGTTTCTCCTCCCCGGCCACGACGCGTGTTAGTTTTGCAATTGCAGCTAGCGAAATCTTGCCGAAGGTTACACCGCAATCCTCTTCGTATTCGTTCTGAAGTGCCTTCGCGAAGTCCTCATAGCTCTCGTTTGCCATCACGAAGAGTTTGTTGATTGAGTCATCGAAGACGCGCAAACCGTTCTGGTCGACGGGCAAACGCAGGCCCCGGCCAATCTCCTGCCGCTTCTTAAGTGCACTTCTAGTCTCGTTCAACGTGCAAATCTGAAAAACGTTTGGATTGTCCCAACCTTCACGCAATGCCGAGTGGCTAAAAATAAATCGCAGCGGCTCATCTGATGAGAGCAAGCGTTCTTTTTCTTTCATGATCAGGTTGTAGACATCGTCGTCGGCCTGGGTATCGCCGCTCGTGTCCTTCAGGATGCCCTTTCTGTCCTGGGCGAAATATCCATTGTGCAGCTTCTCCACAGGTTCCTTGAGCCAAGGAATGTCTTTGAATCGCTGGTCTTTCGCCCAATTGGCCAACTCGGCCTCGAAAGTCTCAGCGAATTTTCCTCTCACTGGTTTTCCCTCGCCGTCGTAATCGCGATAATTGGCCACGCGATCAACGAAAAAGAGCGATAGAACCTTGATTCCTCTTTCGCTGGCTGACTCGCGAACCTGCAACTCTTTCTCCAAGTGTCGTTTGATCGTCTCTTTGATTTGCGAACGCCACACATCTTCTCGTAGGCCCCCGATTTCTTCTCCCAGCCGAAGAGTGCGCCCGTTGCTGAACCGAATGTGCTCACGGCCCGGCTCTGCATTGATTTCTGTCACCTCGAACCCGTTTTTGTAATTGGCGCGCTCCTCAGAGATTACAAAAAGGTCAGCGCCTTGCTTGACCGAGATCGACTTCTCCTTTGGTCCTTGTGGTGTCTGAACTTGAATCCGAAGCTTAGCTTTGATGCCGTTCTTATAGTCGATCTTCTCCACGCGCACGAATGGATCGTTTGCCGCTCCCTCTGCCTTGGCGCTTCCCACAACAATCTGCTTGACCAGCTTCAGCTCGAAGGCGCGTATGGGATCAAGCCGGTAGACCAAGTTGTAGGGATTCACGTGGGTAGCGGAATATCGTAGAGTGCAAAGAGGATTGAGCGCTTTGATAGCCTCCTGCGCTTTGTCCGTTCTATCCACACTCTGTGGTTCGTCAATTATTACGATTGGCCGCGCCGCCTGCACAAACTCAATCGGTTGGCGTCCAGAGAGCTTGTCACTCTCCTTATAGATGACGTTGCTCTTTTGCTGCTCCTCCGTCCCAGTGAAATTCTTTCGAAACGCATCGATATTGATCACAAGAATCTGAAGCGTATTGCTCGTGGCAAACTGGCGCAGCCGGTTGACCTTCCTCGCGTCATAAACGAAGTGTTCGAAAGAGAGATTGTTATACAGGGCGCGGAAGTGTTCGGCGGTGATTTCAATGTTCTTCAGTACGCCTTCGCGGATAGCAACACTCGGGACAACAATGATGAACTTCTGAAAGCCATAGCGAAGGGATAGCTCGAAAATTGTTCGCAGGTAGACGTAAGTTTTTCCCGTGCCCGTTTCCATTTCTACCGAAAAGTGCGGGCAGTAACGCGAGACGTTTGCCGGGCCGTCAAAAAGCTCCCATGCTTCAAGTGGAGTGTTTGGCTGGGCCACCTCGATCTCATTGTGGGCTTGAACGGTACGGGTATTCGCGAGGAGCGAATCTTCAGACAGGAGCAGACGATTACCTACACCGAGTTCTGTTTGTTCCTGACCCGCAAACAGACCACCCATGCCACTAACGTTTATAACGGCATATTCGGGCGCGCCTTGTGGCTGGCCCTCAAAAAGGTCAGCGACGGCTGCCACAGCGTTGATCTGGAATTGCTGGTCTGCGTCAAATTGAAGCTTCAATTGGGTCTCGCCTCATACAGTTCTGAAACGCCTTGCGTCACTCTTGGCTTCGCGCCTATCTGTCGGTTCGAAGATGTGCGCTGCATTCGTCTTGAGCTGGTCGTTGCCCGAGAAACCTTCATCTAAACACACGACACGTTCGGGTTTGCGTTCCGCCATCGCACGAATCAGGTCCAGGGTCAGTTTGCGTTCCAAACAGATAAGGAGCTGTCCGCCCGCCACGCTATGGACGGTCTGTCCAGCTAATACGACGACTTCAACTGGCGTCGTAAGTGGATAGCCGCTCTTGAGAAGAATCTCGTATAGGATGTCCTGGTCTGTTCGCCCTTCCCGGATATGACTGACGTGGAGTTCGAGCTGCCTATCTAGCGCCAGAGTGTCATGTGGGACACTGGCATTCCAGGGCTTGAGGTTCGATTCCGCCAGCTTGAAAACACGAAAGCCTCGATCCGGTTTCTGGCCGTCCCGGAGATCGAGCTTTTCAGCGGCCTCGGTTTCGAGATTCTTAATGACTCGGCGCACGCGCTCTTTGGTGATTTCGGCGATTGTCAAATAGTCTTTTCGTTGTGTTGGTTCTGGAAGCTGAACGAGAATGAAGCGTCGCTCACCTCCGTCCTGTTCATTCAGTTCAAGTACAGCTTGCCCCGTGGTGCCGGAGCCAGCGAAGAAGTCCATCACGATGTCATCGTTACGAGTGGTAACAGCCAGCAATCCTTTGATCAAAGATGTTGGCTTAGGATAGTCGAGCACCTGCTCACCCAAGAGGTCGCGCAGTTCCTTTGTCGCTTCCTGATTAAGGCCCGCATTAAGGAAAGTGATCTCAGATTCCTCACTATTTTCTTCCTGGCTTCGAGAGTTGATCCAACTTGAAACCGGATTCGTCTTGCCGTCCCCGTGTTCGAACCGGGTCTTGAATCGAGGGCGCGTCATCCGGCTCCTTCCTGAGCTATCCGGCCAAATAATATTGTCGTTTGAGATATGCCCCTGCATGGTAGTCGGTTCAAAGCGCCATACTCGCTCTTCCGGGGGCAAGTATTCGACCTCGGTCTTGGGATTCTTGATCGCATAATATTGATTCGGACGCATTTCACGCGTCATCCCGACAGTGAGGTCAGTACTTCTATATTGCCCTCTGGTATCTTGAAGCGGGAAGTCTTCTGACGCTCTCGCAAATCCATAAAGTCGAGCGGCACTAAGCATCTTTGCGAACCCGACGATATATTCGTGATCGGGAGAAATCGGGGTATCCCTCATGCCCGTGGCCATTCTTCTTCGCCTAACGAAAGTGGCCAGGAAGTTTTCTTCGCCAAAAACCTCGCCACAAACCCGTCTAAGATTGGCAACCTCCCCGTCATCGATGCTTATGAGAATGACGCCGTCTTCTCTAAGTAAACTTCGGGCGAGATAGAGCCGCGGATACATCATGTTTAGCCACTTCGAGTGAAAGCGACCGTCCGCATCAGTGTTCGTTCCGAACTTCTTGCCCTCTGCATCAACCTGACCGGTGTATTCCAGATAAGTCTCAAGAGACTCTGTGTAATTGTCCGGATAGATGAAATCGTTACCTGTGTTGTACGGCGGGTCGATATAAATTGTCTTTATTTTCCCCAGATAAGACTTCTGCAAAAGCTTCAAGACTTCCAGGTTGTCGCCCTCGACGATCAAATTCCCGGTATTCTCGAAGTTGACGCTCTCCTTGGCACAAGGCAGCAACGTCCCCACGCTTGGGTTTTGGATGGTCCTGAAGCAGTCGCTCTTGCCCGGCCAATTCATCCCGTATCGTTCTTTGCCGACATCAACTGCCTCGCCCAATGCCAGCTTCAAGCGGCCAAAATCGAGCTTGCTACTCTCGGTGCGAATTTCAGGGAACAAACGTAGTAATTCCTGCCGTTTTTCTTCAGCGATGTCTCGCGAACGCAGGTCGAGTTTCTCGGGTTGGTCAGTGCTCATATTCCATTCCTCAGTTCGGTGATCGCCGGTCCAAGCAGACATACCCATTTGATACCAAGCGAGAATCAACCTGTTGACGGTGAGCCTGCAATTAGAACATTGAGCTCAATGCTTCGCGGCAGTCGCCGACTTTTTTTGAAGGCGGAAAACGCTTTGGGAGTGATCAGCACAATGGAGTCGTAACCCTTTGCTAGGGCAGCTTTCTTCAACTTTGCATCGAGTGCCCAACGCTTTTTTATAGAAATGTCATCGCTGGAGACTCGTCTGCCGAAAAGTTCGTTTTCAATTGTCCCCTCGTCGCCAATCAGAGGGCGAGACACTATGACCTTCTGAGGTTCATCGAGAGGCCGTCCCCAAAACTCTGCTTCAACAAAACTCGACGCCAGAAACTTGCCGCGTGCGAGATATGCGTCAGGATCTTGTGGCGGAACGTGCCACCACTCTTTTCGGTTTATGTGCCGAACAATCTTTGCGACAAGTGAAGGCGGCATACTCATTGGGGCTTATCTTATCTTCAGTCCAAACATTCAACAATGCGTTACCGGACAGAGACTCATAGCTTTAGGTCTTGAAAGAAAGACGTGCTGCTTAAGAGTTCTCAGATCACATGCCAGCGCAGTGTAAAGAGCCGTTTTTCCTCAATCTGCTGCTCAAGTCGATGGCCGACTTCGTCGAGCAATGAGTCTTTCTGTCGATCAATATCTCGGCTGGCCTCATCGTAAGCGCGCCAGGCTTCCTCACGTTTGGTCTCGAGCGTCCTAGCTGCGCGCTGTCTCTCTAGCTTCTCCGGCAGTGTCGGAGCGAGACGAGCCGCCTTCTTGGCTTCTTTGAACGCCTGGTCTAATTCGTCCAGCTCGGCTTTCAGAGAAGTACGTCGGTCCTCAGCCCATCGGTCGAGCTTCTCTATCTCAGTTTCAAACCAGTTTCCATTACGGCTAGTCGTCTGGTCCAATAGCGCCTGGCGACGTTGAGTTTGAACAGAATCCAACGCCGAAGCAAATGCCGCAGGAATGACACACTCTGGACCTGCTTTAGCTCGGAGGTCAAAGAGCCGACGACACTGTACCTCGTCGAGAGGGGCACAGTCATCCGAAAGACCGGAGAATACAATTATATCCTCTGTCTCCAAGGCCTTCACCGTCAAAAGCGTACAAGTCAGCCATCCCTTTTTGCCAACCAAGGGTTCCAACGCAGCGATCCTCTTCCCGCTCCCGCTGTATTGGAACTGAAGGTCGCTGGGGGTCGGGGCGAGAGCTTTACCCCTATCTAACACCCGTTGGGCAAGCGGATGACCAACGCGATACGTATTCGCATCCTCCACGGCTTTTCCCATTCGGTAAGGACCTGGGTGAATTGTCTCGCCCGGAAATGGGTTGGAGTGCAGCATGAAACTGTAACCGTGCTCGTCGAAACGCGCACATTGAGCAAGCAAGTGATTGGTTAGCTGCCAAAGCTGCTCGTTAAATCGATCCAAGATGTTATGGCTATCCACTCGGACCTTTTCTACGACTTCCTGGTCGAAGTTATCAAGAAGCTTTTCGCGGGCGTCGCGTTGGCCCGCAGCTATGTCCGTTTCCAATTCGTGCTGGAGTTGGTCGAACTCGAACTGAATTTGCTCCGGAGTGCGGCACTTTTGATAGATGGATGCGATACGTTTTTCGAAGTCCACACCCGACTCGATGGCTCCGAGGACTTCGTCGCTGGCACCGAACACTCCGCTGAAGAGCTTAAACTTTTCAGCAAGCAAATCGTAAACACGCTTATCTGCTGCATTTTTCTTATTGATAAAATTCACGACGACCACATCGAACTTCTGTCCATATCTATGGCAGCGACCGATTCTCTGTTCGACGCGTTGAGGATTCCATGGCAGATCGTAGTTGACGACCAGATTGCAGAATTGAAGGTTGATTCCCTCTGCGGCGGCCTCTGTAGCAATCAAGATCGACGCGTGATCACGGAAGTGTTCTACAAGCGCGGCGCGCATGTCAGCGCTCGGGGAACCCGAAATGCGGTCTGTTCCAGAATGTTGTTTTAGCCATTGCTGGTAGATTGCTTTTGACGTGGGATCGCTATTTGTTCCGTTGAAGACCATGACTTTTCCTGCAAACTCGGTATCTGAAAGCAAACGGAAGAGGTATTCCTGGGTGCGTCGGGACTCAGTGAAGATGATCGCCTTTTGCTGAAGAGTCGCGGCTCCCTGGTCTTGTTGAGCCTTTGTCGCAATTTCAAACCCACGTCTAAGAGCTGTAAGAAGGACCTGGCCTTTTGAATTCCGGACGATCGACTGGGCTAGCGCATGAAACTCTCGAAGCTGGGCCAATTCTTGACGCAGATTAACGATTTGGTCCGGCGTCAAACGAGCAGTCCCCTGTTGGGGAGGTTCAACCTTCTCTGAATCCCATTCATCACTTAACTCGTCCATGTTCTCCCAATCGGCAGACAAATCTTCGGGAGGAGCTTCAACGGCCGTTGCAGTTCTTTCGGCTGCCTCAAGCTTTCGCGCGAGGCCGTCGAGTGTCCCCGAAATAGCGTACGTAGACGATGCCAGTAGTTTGCGAAGAATCAACGTCATGAGCTGACGTTGACTTGCGGGAAGAGCATAGAGACTCGGCTTCTGGAGGTAATCCGAGACCAAATCGTATAATCGTTGCTCCTCCTCTGTGGGAACGAACTCCTGGACGAGAGCATGCCGATTCGTGTATTTGACGTACTCCAACACTTGGCGGCGGAGCGTGCGCTTGCAGATCGGCTTCAGGCGCTCTTTCAGATCTGCAAAGTCACCGTCACTGCCCAAGCGAGCGAAGCGAGCGCGATAACTCGCCAAATCCCCGAAGGCGTGGTCATCAATGATACTGACCAGGCCGTAAAGTTCTAGGAGTGTGTTCTGAAGAGGTGTGGCAGTGAGGAGCACCTTCGGGAATGGAGCCACAGCCTGCTTGATAGCGAGCGCGATCTTGCTTGAGTTCTTGTAAACATTGCGGAGCCGATGTGCTTCGTCGATGACCACCAGATTCCAAGGCGTCTGCTGAAGATATGACTCCTTTGAACGGGCAAACTGATAGGAACAGATAACTACTACATCCTGGTCAAATGGATTGAGTTTCCCTGACCGGATAGCGTCGTTGAAACACTTTGCCTCAAGAATGACCGACGGCAAATAGAACTTATCAGCAAGCTCCTGCCCCCATTGCTTGCGAAGATTGGCAGGCGCTATCACGAGCAGATGACGTTTGCGCTCTGCCGAGTTCTGAGCGAGCAATAATCCGGCCTCGATGGTTTTTCCAAGTCCAACTTCATCCGCAAGAATCGCGCCCTTCGAAAACGGACTGCGGAAGGCAAACAGTGCAGCTTCTACCTGATGGGGATTCAAATCGACTTGTGCGTCGGCAAGGACAGAGGCGAGTTTTTCGACGCTGTCTGAGGCACAGCGCTTGGTCAGGTCATGGGCAAAATACTTTGCGTGGTAGTCGGTCAGGGCTGGCTGCGTCATTTGAAGGCAGGTCTCCGTTTTTCAACTCGACGAGCAGCCTAGCGATAGAGCCAAGGCATGGCCTTGTATTCAGAGGGTTGCGCCGAAATTCTAACGCAGTCTTGACTGTGAGCACAGCGTTTTGCCCTTGAATGGGTCGAGCAAGGAGCCAGGATCATGCGCTAGTCTCAAAGCTGATGGAATATTTGTTGATCGTCATATTGTGCGACTTAATCTTTAGCACCCTGAGCCTGTTCGTAATCTCTTGTCGGTGAGCGTCCGAGATACGCGAACCGAGGTACACGCTCGTCACGCAGGCCGTGTTGCGGTAGTACGCTTTGCCCTGTGGGGCAAACATCCGCCATTCACGTTCGTAAAGCCACCTGTAATTCTTATAGGAAAGGACCAGTTTCGCGAGGTCGCCAGGCTCTTTGCGAGTGCTGTGGACGGTTGGCTCGGTTTCGTTATAAAACATGCGCACAAAGCTTATCCTCTCAGGCAGGTGATTTAGCAACTTCGAGAAACTGTAGGCGATGCAGATTCCACGAAACTGATCCGCATAGTGCGCCCACATTAGTTCGTGATTGCGGACCTCGCTAAAGGAACACATTCCCATCTGCGACTTGTTCTCTATGATCGAGCTTCTAATCGTGCGATAGTCACCGCTCTCTCTCAGGTTCCGACTTGAGCTAAAAAGGCCCTCCATCGGGTCGTTTAGAGTCGTGAAGGCGGCGCAAAAAAGGTAGCCGCGTTCAATCGCCTTTACCTCGCGATCAAATTCGTCGAGGGAGCGGTATCGGTACAACTTTGGCGGCTGTACGTAGGAGTCGATGGTTGCCACGGCGTCCCCCCTGAGCGGCGTTGAGTTCCGGTGAATTCTGAAGTGTCCGGGCACCCCTGAAAGCACTTGACAGGCGTCTCACATAAGTCCATATTCGTCTCATGAAAAGCGATACTCAATTTATGACTGAGCTATTTCGTATCGTTAATGGTGCGCTTCGTCTCGATATAGATAAGGTTCGGAACTATACAGCTTTCCTCGCAGACAAGCTCGAAAAGACCGGCGACGCTGCTTCGGCAGCCCGCCTTCGCAAGATGCTAGAAGAAAACGATCAGCACTTGCGTCCAGCTGGGGCAGCGTTTGCGAGAACGCTTCCGGTAGATTCTGAAAGCCGATTTCCTCTAATAGAGCGCGTCAACATCAAACGACATTCAGAACCGCCAGTCATTCTCTCCCAGGACCAATGGGATACGGTAAACGAGTTTCTGAGCATCGCAAAGAGCCATTCCCAGACGGATACAGTAGCCATCAGCTTGCTCATGTACGGACCTTCGGGAACGGGAAAGAGCCGTCTTGCGCGTTTCATCGCGCATGAACTTAGCCTCGATCTGTATGTGGCGCGACTGGATGGGCTGATCTCGTCCTTTCTGGGAAGCACCTCGAAGAATATCCGGGCGCTTTTTGATTTCGCGGCCAAGACGCCGTGTGTCCTTTTTCTCGACGAGTTTGATGCTCTCGCCAAACTTCGTGGGGATACTCAGGAACTCGGGGAACTGAAACGTGTTGTAAACAGTTTTATCCAAAATCTCGATACGCTTGGGACGCAATCCATTGTGATTGCCGCGACAAATCACGAAGAGCTGCTCGACTCGGCGATTTGGCGGCGGTTCAGTTACCGTATCGCTCTAACCTTTCCTTCGGAAGAACAGCGTCACCTGATGTGGGAGCAGTTCATCTCCCCGTTGCAATTCACCCCACGAGAAATAGAACTACTGGTTGATCTCTCGGAAGGATTTTCCGGGTCTGACATTCGGGAAGTTTGCCTGAGACTCCACCGGCGAAGGACCGCAACGCAAATACAGCCCGAAATGAAAGATGCATTCCAGGTCCTTCAGAATATGGGGATAGGGGAAGGAGAGGACCGGCGCTTTTTGACTCGTCTCCGTGGTAAAGACGAACAGACAATCGCAATCGCACTTCGCGAGCGGAACACTAAGTTATACAGCCATTCGGCACTCGCTGATTTGTTGGGTGTATCGAAGGCGACTGCACACCGCCGAGCCAAAGGAGTGATGAGCAATGGCTGACGAAAACCGGCCCCCTCGACATGATCGTCTACCTATTAAGGTCATAATGCCCAAGCAGGGTGTTGAGCGGAAAATTCCTGGCGGCGGTCCACCGCCGAAGCCGTTCCGGACCGTTGACGCGAAATATCGAAGCCGGTTGGCGAACCAAGTTTCCGCACTTCGCAACGTCGTGGTTCCGCAGAGCAGGCGGGCTGGCGTCGCCCCGGTTCGGGTCAAGCTTATCTCAAAAGCGGTAGCCAAAAGTCATCGGCCAGAGCATCTGTTCTCGGCTGAGTCCTGCCCTATTGTGGGCGGTGGGCGTCTCGGGGAACTGTTCGTCAAGGCCACACCGGAAGGATTGGACCGCCTTGCCGATATGATCCAGAACAACCAGTCTGATCGGGTGGCAAAGGAACTCTCCTGTATCGAAACGATTGAGCCGGTCACCCCCGTTTACCGTCGTGGAGGCATGGATGCCAAGGATGTGCTGCGGCGAAGCCCTCGCGGGAAACGCGGCTTTATCGCACGAGTCCGGCTTTTTAATTTCGGTGCTGACAGTCATCAGCCCAGACTTGTAGAAGATTTTGAGAGCACCTGCCGAAAGCGAGAGATCCGCGCCAGCCGGGACGGCTATTCGTCATCGAGCTTCACTTATGGAATCGAGTGCCGGAGTGTTGAAGATATTGATGCAATTTCTAACGTCATTGGCGTGCGGTCGATTGTGCACATGCCACTGATCCGAACCATCCGGCCCCGGATGTTGAATCTGAAGCCACTCCCAAAACTTCCGAGCCGGGAAAACGCAATCAGTGATTTCCCGGTCGTTGTTGTCGTGGATAGTGGGATATCGAATGAGATTCCGGGCCTAGAAAGCTGGGTAGTAGGTCGTGATTCCCAAGTTGCCCCTCAATACCGGAACACCGATCACGGGTCCTTCGTGGCAGGTCTGATTTGCTGGGGGCGCGAACTCAACCCCACAATCGTCGGCATCGACGACAACCCCTGCGGCGTTTTTGATCTTCAGGTGATTCCAAACGATGACCCGGCAAAGGGGGACACACTGGCGCTCCTAGAATCGGAGTTCTTGGTCTCCATCGACGCTGCACTCCAGGAACACGCGAACAAGTATAAGGTCTGGAATCTCTCGCTCGGGACGGACACTGTCTGTTCGCTCGATGAATTTTCAGCCCTCGCGGAGGAGCTTGACAATCTCCAGGAAAAGTATGAAGTCTCGTTTGTCATCAGTGCGGGAAACTACGATACGCCTCCGCTTCTGGACTTCCCCCGGACAGCAGCTCAGTTGGATGCTGGAAGAATTACGACACCGGCAGACAGTGTGTTGGGCATAACGGTTGGCGCAGTTTCGCACGTTGATTACAAGAAGAATGGTCCGAAGGAGCATCATCCGTCGGCTTTTTCGCGACACGGTTCCGGTCCCAACTATGTCATAAAGCCGGATCTCGTTCATTACGGCGGCTCGTGTTCCACGGATCTCACGCATGTGGCTGGTATTCGTTCTGTAAACGGCCTCGCTTCTGCGGAGAACCTGGGCACAAGTTTTGCGGCTCCATTGGTTTCGCGGACGCTTGCGCAGATTTATCACCAGATTACGCCGACGCCGTCGCCCGTGCTTGCCAGAGCACTCCTGACGCATCATGCTCGTGACCCCCGCACGCGGAGCCGTGTGCCGGATGGGGATGAAAATTTCTTCGGATTCGGATTGCCTGCCTCCGTTCCTTACTGTCTCGAATGCACGCCCCATACTTCGACACTCGTGTTCGATGATGTCCTAAGGCCAGGATACTTCCTGGAATGGAATGACTTTCCATATCCGCCATCGCTGCATCGCGGCGGAAAGTATTTCGGTGAGATATGGATGACGGTGGCGTTCCGCCCGGCTCGTGGCGCGCGATGGGGAACAGAGTACTGCGAGACCCACATCGATGCGCACCTTGGGGTTTATCGGGGGCAGAAATCTCGGGAAACGGGGATCAGCACAACGAAATTCGTGGGTCTTGTTCCTCCCGAACACAAGAACGTCGGACTGCTGTACGAATCCTATCAGGTGGAGAAGCTCCGGAAGTGGGCGCCTGTGCGGACTTATTACGGCAATCTCGGGGAAAAAGGAGAACGCGGCGATCGCTGGCGGTTAAAACTCCAGCTTCTTACGCGCCATGGTATTGAGGATGAGGAAGCCTTCAAACCACAACCATTCTCGCTGATTATTACAGTATCTGACTCGGAGAAGAAGGTTCGTGTCTATGACGAGATGGCGCAGATCGTCCGGAATCGTTTTCAGGCACAGAATCTCACGTTGCGAGCGGGAGCACGCATGCGGATAAAACAATGATAGTCATTCTTACAAACTGTCGGCGGGCGTCATTGAAATCGGCAATCTACGCTTCGACTTCTCAATATGACCTATCCGAGGAAGGTAGCATATGACCGCAAGCGAAGTGCCAAAAGAAGTGGATTTCGCTATCGTAACTGCCCTTCAGATTGAGCGGGAGGCAGTCGTCGCTCGCCTTGAGAACGTCGTGAGAGTCTCGGACCCGGACGACGCCTATACGTTTCATATTGGAACCATTCCTCTAGGGGATAAGTCGAGCTATACGGCGGTTGTTATGCAGCTTCTGGAGATGGGAAATATCGAGGCGGCTGCAAGTGCTACGTCTCTGCTTGGGCGCTGGAAACCCAAGCATGTGTTGTTGGTAGGCATCGCGGCGGGAATTGGAAAAAACGGTGTTCGAATTGGCGATGTCGTTGTCGCGAGCAGCGTCTACTATTACGAGCCTGGAAAGCGCAAGGAAGGGAGGGAGGAGCGCCGCCCACGCACCTTCGTCGTGGATCGGGTTCTGTATGGAAAAGCGCTGAATTACGAGGCCGCTGAATGGAAAGACAATATCAACGTCCTTCCGCCTGGAAAACGGACTGGATTTGTCCCGAAAGCCCATTTTGGCCCAATTGCCAGCGGCGAGAAAGTGATCGCCGATCAAGGGACGATGGATCAACTAGTGAGTGAGGTCTCTAAGATGGTTGGGGTGGCGATGGAAGGTGCTGGAGTTGCCCAGGCCGCTGAGGACAATCAGTGTGGTTTTCTGGAGATTCGCGGCGCTTCTGATTTGGGTGACAAGAAGAAGAAAGACAATAAGTGGCGACCATTTGCCGCCCATGCAGCGGCAGCCTTTGCAATCGGATTCCTGAAGTCCAAGCCAGTCACCCCTCGCGAGGAGCTCTCTGATGCAGCGCGCCGCACAGGCGTCAAGCCACCTCTGTTAGTGGTCCGTGCGCAGGCTCAACGGCACATCCGGCCAGATGAGATCTTGCCGACTCTGAGTGCTCAGCTCCAAACTCGCGATATCCAAAGCGTCGCTGTCGATTTGACGCCTGACGTTGACCCGGGAGGCGGACTACGCAACCCGGAGGATGTCGTGGCGAAACTTCTCGCGCCCAATAGCGAGATAACAAAGTTGCTCGAACGGAGAAGCGAAGCTGAATTCATTTTTCACGGGCACGTCCACATCCCCATTGCGGCCCTCCTTGGCTTCCTCTTTACGGATCGCCAGCCGGTGGGTTTCTTTGACTATCATCCGACCGCCTCTCCTCCTTCGTGGAACTGGCCTCTTCCTGAAGACTCCGCCTATCCAGACATGCAGATTCTGGGCGAGATTCCAACTGGTCCGTTGAAGCATGGAGATATTGTCTTGCGCATGAGCGTCAGCTATCCAGTTCGTCCCGAGAGCACGCGGGCGGTCGTGCCGAATCCTATTCTCGAACTTGATCTCCAGGTCCCCCAGAGCGAGCGTGGTGTTGTTAAGAACGAGCGGCAGGTGCTGGCGTATGGTGCAGTATTTCGGAAATTGCTCGATAGAGTCGCTTCCATCGTAGTCGATCCACGAGCACGTGTTCACGTGTTCTACGCAGGCCCGGTATCGCTCGCTTTTCATATTGGCCAATTAATTTCCTCCTCCATCCATCCGCCTGTCGTCGTCTGGAACTACAGCCGCCAATACGACTGGGCAATCGACCTCGGTGCGGCTGCGACGGGAGAAGTCGGGATTGAACGACCGCAAGGTCATGAAGGTAGGCGATAGATGAGCATTAAGGGACGTTTTGACTTGTTTACAAGGAATATTCGCCCAACCGATGAGCATATCGAGGAGGCCAATCGGCAGGTGGACTACATGGTTGAGCGACTTCACGGCATCGTGGCAAGTGATGGCTCCTTCACATTGGAGAAAGTGCTAAGGGCCGGATCGAACGCGAAGCATACGTCTTTGCGCCGCACCGCTGAAAACATTTTCGATGTTGATCTCGGTGCGTACTACTCCGGCAAAGGTGCAACCAAACAGAAACTGGATAACCTGTTGCAATTTACGCGCGACCGTCTCGTCGAAATCTACGAGAATTTGAAGTCAACAAATGATTTCGAAGTTCTGAACAGCGCCGTGCGTGTCAAATTCCGTTCCGGTATCAAGCTGAACGTTGACGTCGCGCCGATTATTCGCGATGACTCCCTTGGCTTGGTGAACGGTGGCTGGATACCCCGTGTGGACGGTTGGAGACTAACATCAGTGACCGCTCACAACGATTTCGTGCGAACTCGCTCAACCCAAAGCGGCAAAGTCAGCGGCCCGGTCAAGTTCAATCGACTGGTTCGAATGGTGAAATGGTGGAACAACCTGCAGGCTGATCTCGTACAGCCGTCAATTTTCTGCGACCTCGTCACCGCTGCTGCATTCCAGAATGTTGGTGTCACGAATGAATGGCGCACTAGCCTAATCCAGGTGTTCGGCTTCCTTAGGAAGCATCAGTTCTCATTACCGATTGTGTTCAGTGATTGTTACGACACCAAGAAAGTGAAACTTCCTCAGGACGCAGTAATCGTGATGGATTCGGTCAATCCGGCAAACAACGTCACAAGTCTTTGGACCGATGAGACCCGCCGGGGTTACTTGGAGCGAGTTCAAAATGCGCACGACAGCATGATGTACGCGCGGAGTTTCGAACTGGACGGTGATGAAGAAGGCGCTGTCGATCGATGGTGCGAGGTCTTCGGCGATGAATTCCGGGACCTTTCCGAGGAGGACAATTAGAATGGCCGCGACTTCTACACATTCGACGACCCAAACCAGCACGCTTACGAAGGTCGTATATGTTACGCGTAAGGTGCAGGCTGACTTCCTCCAAATTTTAGATACCTATGGGTATTTCGCGGAAGCCTACGCCCAAAAAATCATTTCAGATATTCGCGTGTTTCTCGACGAAGAATGTTTGAGCAAGATCCATTTCATCTGGTTGAAGTCGAACACTGCCTATGTTCTGGATGAACTCCAGTATGAAGTTATCGCTGGATCGGTAGGTTTAGCGGATGACCGTCCAGGAGGTATCCAGTACCAAGACAACTTGGTTTCGGCAGACTTTCGGGTCAGGATCACATATTCCAGCCGGTGGTGGTCTCTTCCACAATCTGAGAAGGAGACCGTCTTAAAAAGATTATCTCTATCGTGGGGACCTGGAGGACAGCTCGACTACAGTGGCGGAAAGTGGAATGCTGACAAAACGTATTCACTTGACGGCAAAGATGGGCTTACCCGGAGTCGATTTACTCGATGACTTGCGATACTCACATTGAATTGACGACAAAGGATGGTGCCCTGATCGGTCGTCTTCGCAGGTCCGTTTTGACGATTGTGGCCGAGGCGGAACAATCGGCCCGAGCTCATTCGATTTCAAAATCGACCGCAATCGCGCGCGCGATCACAGAAAATATCCAAGAGTCCGGGCACGAAATTGCTTCGGATTCCCTGGCCGAAGTGTGCCGTGCCGTAAACCTGATCCGACAAGGTGAGCGCGTCCAGATCAACGCGGTAGTCACAAACGGGGCAGCACGACACGTTCCTGGACAAACTGAAGTCCCAAGTTCAATAGGCTCACCGCGAGGGTCCATGCAGAAACAGACTACCCGTACCGACTCTTTACTCAGCTTCTTCGAAGCGGAACTTACCTATCCCAATGATGCCGCAAGAGCTTGGTACGAACGGCTTGTCGGGCTTGACGATCACAAGACTCGGTTGCTGATCGAACTTGAGATGCTTCTTCACCCGGATCTCATCGTGAACTGGAGCAAGAAACACCATCACAAAGTACTTCGCCTCTGCGAGCTTCAGCAAAATCGTGTCCCCCTAGTGTTGCTTGAGGGTGATGTGGGCACGGGGAAAACGGCTCTAGCTGAGACGATTGGGGATGCGCTTGCGCGCAAGACTGGGAAGAGAACCCATCTTCTCAAAATCAACACTCAAGTTCGTGGAACCGGTCAAGTAGGAGAAATGACTGATCTCATCGTTCAAGCGTTCGTCCATGCTGAGATGAGAGCGCGGTCCTTATCTCCCGAACCTGTGCTCCTGTTGATTGACGAGGCCGACGCACTCGCGTCTAGTCGCGACACGGGTCAAATGCACCACGAAGATAAGGCCGGATTAGATACGCTTTTGCAACGGCTCGACAATTTACGGCTCGCAAAAGTGCCGCTAGCTGCCTTGTTTATTACGAATCGGCCAGAGGCTCTGGACTCGGCAATTAGCAGGCGTGCCGCTCTGAAATTGAAATTTGAGAGGCCGACTCCTGAGGTTCGAGTGCTGATCCTTCGCGAATCCTTGCCAGAGATTGAGATTTCCCACTTGGACATGAAAACGTTGCTGAAATTGACCAGCGAATCAGAACCGCAAAACAGCGGAATCGGTTTCACCAGCTCTGACATCACTGACCGTCTTTTGCCCGCCGCCCTCCGAGTTGCATTCTCGGCAAATCGCGCGCTAACAGTTGCTGACATCATCGCCGCCGCCAAACAAACGTCCGCGACGCCACGATTCGGAGGACATACGCATGCCGCGTCTCGATGATATTGAGGCTTATATCTCCGTGGATGTAGAGGCAGCAGGTCCTGTTCCGGGGAAATATAGCATGCTCTCGGTGGGCGCATGTCTTGTGGAAGACCCGACCAAGGACTTCTACTGCGAAATAAAACCTATCTCCCCGGAGTATGTGGAGGAGGCGTTGAAGATCAGTGGATTTTCACTCGAAAAGCTTGAGGCCGTGGGCGAGAGCCCGGTACGCGCAATGGAGAAACTGTCCGAATGGACGGCGTCCGTGTCAGAAGGTCGCGAACCAGTGCTTGTAGGTTTCAACGCAGGTTTCGATTGGTCGTTCGTCAATTACTATATGCATGTGTTTGTCGGACGGAATGTCTTCGGAATCGGTGCGCTTGACATTAAAGCGTATTACATGGGAAAAGCCGCAGTCCGCTGGAGAGAAACCAGGTCAAGCAAACTTCCAGAGTATGTGGCTCCGACGCGACCCCAGTCAGAGAAGCACAATGCGCTTGCCGACGCAAAATATCAGGCTGAATTGTTTCGTAGGTTGATCGCGCATACTTAAGCACTGTCACAGAAACGTAACGCAAGTTGCGGAAAACGACGACAAAAGTGACGACAATCGGGGAAAACGAAGGAGAAAGTAGTTTGCATGGAGTTGCCCCAACTTGCTGAATTCACTCGATTAGCCACTCCTCTGGCAAGATTTGGCAAAGTAGGTCGAGCGGCTTCTAAGCAGAGGGTCAGTCTGATCCTCAAGCAAGTCGCAAAGAGCCCCGGAAAGACCATGAACGACTATTTTGTCACGCAGCCAATGTGGATGCGTGGAGTGAGCCCCTATTGTGGGACAGTGCCTGTGGTCACACCTTCCGACGATTAATTCCGGGTTGCTGACAACACATCCGGGACGTGCCAAGTGCGGAGAACGGTTCTACGGCCAGGTCCTGTCTATTCGAGCGCCGTGCGTCTAAGGAGTACAATGGCAGCTATGCGGATTCTGCTCGACGCGAAAGACCTTATCAATGTCGTGGAACATTCGAATCCCATGAAGCTCTCGGAGTTCGACGGCTGGCTCCGGACGAGAGACGCCGACCTCGTCTATTCACTTGTGAATATTCGGGGGCTGGCAGCACCGCTTGCTCTTGGGAGCTCGTTCCTGCCTCAAGTAAAGGACTATCTGGACAGGTTGGAAAGCCTACCTCACTGCTTCGTCGCTTCCGGGATCGACCTCTTGGAATTGCAGCGTGCGCTGGATTGCTTCGACGCTGGCAAGGAATACGTAGCGATTAACCCGTACGTGCCCCGCTTCGACAATGTCTTCCCGCCGTTTGCAAACCCGGGCAAGCTCTACTATCCGATGCGCGACAGCGTAGTCGACCTGTGGCGGGCGTGTCCGAATGTCTTCCAGCCACAGCCGAAGTACCACAAACTTCAGGCGCTCGGCATGTCAATGGACCGCGACAAAATGGCAGCGAGGCAGTCTAGTTCGGAGCCACCCTCGGAGTGGATTGTCGAAATCCTGACGCTAAAAATGAATGTCGAGGAAGAACGCGCAACGCAGGTCGCGTCCTGGATCGCAGGGAATCCGCTTCGATGCCCGGCAATGTGGCTTGCGCGGGCTGTCGGGTTCTCCATGTCTCAGAATCAGAGCTATGCGGCGCGGAAGGACGACACTTTCGACATGGCCGAGATGTGGACAATTCGTTACACGGACGCTGCTACCGTCGACAGGTGTATGCTCGATTTGTTCTCGCGTGCAAGGCGAAACCTCGGACGTAAAGGCGACTCTGCTGGCCCTCGAGCCAAAGTGTACAGGAGTTTGAGCGAACTGATGGCTGCGGGGAGCTTCGCAGCGGTTGCAGGAACAAGCGGGTAGGCGTTCACCCTTATCGCTCCTGGACAGCTGTGGTCGGAAACGCTTTCTCGAACGTGGTTAGGTTCCCGAATACCCGTTTTGACCTGCCCATTGGCTCGCCCATCGTCGCTCCTTCAACTTCACTTCCCGCCGGACTTGTTAGCCAGTATGATCGGGTCGATGTCCTCTGGTTTTACGCCCAATTCATTGAGTAGTTCGCTGGCAGCGTCGGCAAATTCCGGGTCTAGTTTTTTGAGCAGGTCATCCGCTAACTGCTGTAGCTTTTTGACGCTCTCCGGGTTCTCCCACTTGCCATTGATGGCATGCAGAACCTTTTTCTTTTCGTCCTTGCTCAGTCCCGAACGGATAAGGGCAACCAGTATTTCCTCCGAGGCTCGCGCCGACCTTTCGTGTATCGTGTCTCGAGAAATCATGTTCTTTTGGAAAGCTATCAAGAGGTTCTTGATGGCTTCAACTTTTTTGTAGATTGTGTATTGCAACTCGGTGTGTCGGTCGCCCTCGCTCGCACGCTTGCTGAAATAGTAGCCAACCGACACGCCCACCAAAACGAAAACGCCTCCGATGAGTGCGCCGATTATCGCGCCTATAATTGTAGCGGTAACCTCGGACATCGAACCCCCAACGTCAAATCGCCCTAGATCATCAAAACAAAGGATGCACCCAAAACCAGTGAACAACCGTGACGAGCAGCCAGATTGCTCCTGCTATTGAAACAACCATTGCAGCGAATCGGAGCGCTCGGCGAATGCCTTCATTGCGGCGTTCAGTATTCTCCCATTCTCGCTGTTGCTGTTCGTACGCAGCCGCTCGCTGACGCTCTTCTTCTACAATCTTCGGAATCGCCTGCCAAGCTGCCCGTTCAGAATCGCAGGTAACAGGTACTTTGTCCTTCTCTGAGTGCGACAAGCCGTCGAAGGGTTTTACCGTGTAAGGCTCTTGACTGTTGGTTCGGCTATCTTCGTTTGGAATTACGCACCACAGTTCCGGCAAGCTGGAACGTCGAGCAGCTTCATGCACCGCGTCAGGGTGAGACATACCGCTCCACACGGTCTTCGCGCCGAGTGACCAGAATTTACGAATATCGTTTTGACATATCGCTTCGAACCGCGACGTTTCTGGATGTTCATCCCGGTAGATGGCGGGCCACCAAATCACTTCCCAAGCGACCAAGGTTTCCTTCCCATCCTCGGCATCAATCGCAGCAACGTTTGCTGCGGCCTCCGTGCTGTACCGGACTCTGCATAAAATGTTGCGATACTGGTTGAGACGACTTACTGGAATTACGGCATAGCGTGGCGTGCTCGGGTGTTGCTTTCGAATGTAGTCCGAGCACTCGACTACCCACCACCACTCTTTTTGCGGTTCATAATTGGATAGGTCCACACGGGTAACTTAATTGCGGAACCACTTGAAATTCAAGAAAAACCTAGTAGGCAGTCACATAGGAACTTGCGTGTCGGTCTATCGGAATGGGAATATCCGACCGAGAAGCGGCAGGATGCGGCGGCTCCCGGCTTTTTGCGTAAGACGGTAGAATGGGTGTGTGACCCTGATTTTCGCCCTCGACGCGGGTGGGGATGACGCCACTGACTTCATAACTGTGGCTGGCTTTGCCTCGACCGAACGTGATTGGGAAGAGTTCAGTCAGCAGTGGAAAGCTCGGCTCAATCAGGACGGTATTGAGTTTTTCCACGCTGTTGACGCCGCTGGCTTCCGTGGTCCGTTTAAGCATTGGCGGGAGCGACCCGACCGAGAACAGTTGCGGCGTGCCCTCTTCGGGGACTTGATGGACATCATCAAGCGCCACGCATACCACAAGGTCGCTTGCACCATCGTCAACAAGGAATACCAGAGTACCAATACCGAATTACGAGAACAGTTCGCGGACACCGCCTACTGCGTCGCAGCACGGACTTGCGAAAAGTATTGTCGCCATTGGGTGATGACCGAGTGGAAGTCATGCCCGAACACTGAGTTTGCGTTCATATTTGAAGCAGGCGATCAAGGGCAGTCCAAGCTCGAAGAAAGGTTGAAGAAGGAATCGGGTCATATTCCGGCAAATTTTCGCCTGAAGGGGTATGCGCCTCTGCAAGCTGCGGATTGGCTCGCTTGGGAATTGAATCGCGCTGCGAGAGATTTCTACCCCGAAAAGCTGGAATCGGAGTCCCGTCTACGATGGCCGATGCAACAGTTTCTTGGGCGACCAGACGGGGAAATCGGTATCTACTCTCCCGACAATCTTAGAGACATGGACAGAATGATCGGCCTCGAAAATGAAGTTGTCACTTGGGCGACTTCTTTGGGATTGGGCAAGAAGGGGTAACCCACCGCCACGTCCGTCGCGCCTCGATGAAGGCAATCAGATGGTCAACTTCCACCCACGCGGCGAAGTGATGGCTCACTTCGCTTCGAATCTTCGGACATACCGGAACGCGGGCAAACCAGAGATTTGTTCTGTGATCGGGACTGGCGTTTCGGAGACGACTTGCGCGGCGACGCGCTGAGAAGCTATGTTGTCAGCCGCGACGACTGCGTCCACATAGAACGCGTCCCCGTTCCCCTTCAACTCCTTTATTGCTGCGGTGACGATTTCCTTCGCACGTCCTCGGTTTCGGTATGCTTCGGCAACCGCGTAGCCGATGTTGTAGCAGTGAATCCCGTCTATAGGCTCACCCTCTGAGAAGGAGACGAGCGCCGTCACGGTCTTGCCGTCAAGCCTCACGAAGGTCACCCTGATGTCTCCGTTCGGCGTATCAATGTGGACGTAAAGATTCGGGTCAAGAAGCGTGGGTTTAAGTTTCGGTTCGTGAACAAGAAACTCCTGCTGAAAAGATAGCAGCGCGTTCATGGGATCGGTCATGGCGGCTCCCTAACCGTCACGGCTTACAAAAGGGGCAAGGCGTGTCAAGAATTAGCTCTTTGGGGTCTTCGTACACCGTTCCCACCTTAGTTCCGGCGGGTCCTCTACCCTCAGCTTCTTTCAAGTGCCAGCGAACGGTCACAGTTTGCGTGCCGACATCTGTAAGCACTCCGTGTTCTGATGGCGGCTTCGTGTTCTTTGTTACCGATGAACCAACAGATACATTCATCTTTGAGCGGCCTTTCTAGGGAAATTGTACTACGGGATTCTTTTATATTGGAAGGCTGCGCCCGTACCTGCAAAAAAGCCCCGATTTCTCGGGGCTTTTCGTTTTTGGCGGCTCCCAGCCTTTGTTGCATAAGACGTTCAAAAACTGCTCACTTTCCAAACTGCTAAGGCAGACGCTGCAAAGTCTGGTCGATGGGCTGAGATATTTCTCCACGGTCCCGCATCCGCTGGATTTGTTCTTCGGAAAACCGTAGCCACTCAGCTTAAAGCGCGACCACGCGGCCTGCTCCAGATCGTAGCTCGGCACATCGAAGCTCGTTGAGCCGTCAAAAACGACTATTGTGTCACGCAGCCAATGTGGATGCGACTGTGCACCAACTGTGCAAGAATCCAACGTTTTCAGGGCATTGGGGATAGCTTTGAGCGAAAAGCAGATTCCCCGATTTGTTGGAAACGTTGTTAGTTAAGAGTAGAAGAAGGAGCTGTTGGAGTCGAGTTCGGTGCGCCCAAGGCAGGCGCGATAACCAGGCTTCGCTACGCCCCGACTGACTAAGTGCTGAGTTTACCGCAGAGTGTGGGTTTGTCTATCCTTTTCAGGAATCGAACTGTGCCACAACTGTGAAAACAACCGATCTGCGAGAAATCTTCCTGCGGATCATTCAAATCATTAGAGTTCTTGATATTGCAAACATCGATGTACCAACGGAAACGTGAAACCCATGGAAACCACGACAATCAATACAAGGGAATCCGCCTGCCTCGTGACGCAGAATCTGGCTTCAGCCGTTCGGAAACTCCCTGTCGCGTGAGCAGGGGTGCCCGTAGACGTTGCAGTACTCGTCAGTTCAAATCAAATCTCCGCAGCCGAATCTTGGTACGATCGCCCCGGAGGCGCAGAGGATCTAGCGGTCACGGATTGCACCAAATTCTCCGTTCCGAGATTAGCTGGACGGGAGTGCGGCTTCTGTTGATCGCGAAAGTCCAAGTCGGCGCATTTTACTGATGAGGGTTGTGCGTTTTAGTCCGAGCTTCTTGGCCGCTCCATTGGGTCCGCCAATTACCCAATCAGCTTCCTTGATAGCTTTCAGAATGTACGCGGACTCCGCCTGATCCAAGGTTTTTGGCTCGGCAGGAGTGGATCGTTCCGACCAACTGAGGCTCTCCAAGGGGGCGCGAAGTACCGTGCCTGGCGACAGAATGACCGCACGCTCGATGAAGTTTCGCAGTTCGCGGACGTTACCTGGCCAATCATATTGCATGAGAACTCTCACGGTCTCAGCAGGAATAGTCGTAACACGTCGATTCATGCGACGAAGGCAGTCGTTGGCGAGAGCTTTGACCAGCAATGGAATGTCCTCACGGCGCTGGCGTAACGGAGGTATTGTGATCGGGAAGATGTTAAGCCGGAAGTAAAGATCGCTACGAAACTGCTTTCGAGCGATCATCCGTTTCAGATCACGATGAGTTGCGGCTACGAGACGCACGTCTACCTGTTGGGTCTGGTTGCTGCCTAACCTCTCAAACTCCTGCTCTTGCAAAACTCGCAACAGCTTGGCTTGCAGTTCGAGGGGGATATCGCCGATTTCGTCGAGGAAAAGAGTGCCCTTGTTTGCCAGCTCGAACCGGCCCATCTTACGGGCGATTGCACCTGTAAACGCGCCTTTTTCGTGCCCAAACAGCTCACTCTCGAGCAGACCGAGCGGAATCGCCGCGCAGTTGAACCGCACGTAAGGGCGATCACAGCGTGGGCTGAGGCTATGGATCGCGCGTGCGAAAAGCTCCTTACCTGTCCCCGTCTCGCCCTGGATCAGTACTGTGGAGTCGGTTGGGGCAACGGTCGTGACTTCTTCTAGGGCTTGTCTTAAGGCAAGGCTGGACCCGACAATGCCTTCAAAACGGTCGCGCGCTCCAATTATGGTTCCGCGATTGGCGTCGTCCTGCAATTGAATGTCTTTGCATTTTCCTTCCGTAGTGAGCGGCTTTTCGTGTGAAGGGCCGTGCGAGCCCGATTTTGTAGTTTCGCCAGCTGTTTTTTTTAGGATCGCTCCGGGCTCCCGCAGGCTGTTGATGTTCATGATTGTACCGACAAATTGGACAGCGTCGTCGGCGGCGTCCCCAAGATGAGTCCGATTGCTCGTGTTGGCGATCATTGCTACCCCCAGTCGTTCGATCAGCGTTCATGCGCGAAGGCTATATCGGATTGATTGGTCAGTTGTTCCGGGAGTCGTCAATTCTTCAGATTTTCTCTTTTTCCATCCACTCGCGGATATATGCGGGGCAGTTTTCAAGCTTTATGCCGTCCGCTCCGCAACGTGCCAAGAACCTCACAGCGTCGCGGTCTGCTAGCTTTATCTGCTGCAAGTTCATGATGATGTTTCGGTGGTCCCCCTGAATTTCAAGGATTCGCGTTAACTCGCCTAGATGCTCCGAGTCAATTCGCCCACTCAATGTCAGAATTGTGAATTCTCCCTCTCTTGTCCTATCAATCTTGAAGGTCATCGCTTGCATCGTACGGACCATAGCTCAGTCTTTGTGATGCACTGCATAGTCGAATCACCTCAGCTAAATAAAACAGCTGCAATAAGATGACCACTTCGGAATGCATTGAAAGCAAAGCACTAGGGTCGAAAATCGGTCACGAAATATCGGGATATCGCGAAGTCTCGGGAGAGAAAATGCGGATTTGCTATGACGCAGCAGTGAAATACTTATGCTTGTTTATTTTGAATTGTTTGATTTTCGAGTCCAGCGTAGAAGCTGGGATTCCCAGCTTCGCAGCCGCTCCATCCGGCCCGGCGACTCGTCCTTTGCTCTCTGCCAAAGCGGTTTCTATAATGCCCTTCTCGTGAATCAGAAGGCTCTCCGTTAAAGGGCCGGAAGAATGAGGCTGCGGTTTCGCCTGGCTGGAGAACCACGCCCCATCTACGGAAAGCGTGTCATCGCTGCATAGGATTACTGACCGTTCGATAATATTTTGCAATTCTCGAATATTGCCGGGCCAATGATAGGTTTCACAAAGCTCCAGCATATCCTTGTCAATCTTGCGGATTTGCTTCCCCGCCTTTTCGGCATATCGCTTTACGAAATACTCCACCAGCATCGGAATGTCCCCCCTCCGTTGCCTAAGCGGAGGTATCTCAATGGGGAAAACATTTAGTCGATAGAACAGGTCCGCCCGAAAAAGTCCTTCTTCGACGGCCACAGGCAAATTGCGGTTGGTTGCTGTGATTAGACGAACGTCGGCTCGAATAATTCGATTACCTCCCACTCGTTCAAATTGCCGTTCTTGGAGCACTCGCAGCAAGGCGATTTGGGTTTCGGCGGGGAGTTCGCCAATCTCATCGAGGAACAAAGTGCCGGAGTGCGCAAGCTCAAAACGGCCTTGACGCTGTTGCAATGCGCCAGTGAATGCTCCTTTCTCGTGGCCAAACAGTTCCGACAAAATCAATGTTGAAGGAATGGAAGCGCAATTCAAACTGATGAATGCCTGACCGGAACGCTGTGAACGCTTATGGATGGCGCGAGCAATCAGTTCCTTACCTGTGCCCGTTTCGCCGGTGATCAGCACTGTGGAGTCGGTGGGGGCGACTTTCAAAACGCTGGAAAGAACGGTTTGCAGGGCTGGCGATGATCCAACAATCTCTTCGAACATCGATGATCGGTCAATCTCTTCCTTCAGCGCCAGATTCTCTTTGTAGAGTCGGTCTTTTAGTAAATTAATTTGCTCAAAAGCCTTTAGCAACGCAAGTTCGGCGCGCTTCCGCTCCTCAAGATCAGTATTAGTTCCGTAATATTTCAGGACTTCTCCCGATTCGGCGCGCAATGGACTCGCGCGGAAGAGGAACCACCGAAATTCTCCGTCGGACCTGCGAAAACGACCATCCGCTTCGAACGGCTGTCCAGATTTCACAGCTTTCTCGAATATCTCCAGTATTCCCGGGAGGTCGTCCGGATGGATCGCTATCTTCCAACCCCAATTCAGGGCTTGTTCGGTGGAGAGGCCGGTATAGTCCAGCCAACGCTGGCTGAGGAAGTCAACACACCCGTCTGGCAGTGCGCTCCAAGCCATCGTCGGAATCGTGTCAATCACCATTCGCAAATCTCCGGCTTGTCGTAATTTTTCTTCAGCCCTTTTGAGATCCTCTATGTCAGTAATTGTTCCATACCAGCGGACGACCTTTTCGTGACCATCTCGCACTGGCACGGCGCGAAACAGAAACCAGCGATATTCTCCATCGACACGTCGCACCCGTGCCTCTTCTTGGCCTGGTTCGCCGGACGTTAGGACCCTTTGCCATGTGTCCGTTAGTTTCCCTAAATCGTCAGGATGAATTGTGACGCTCCATCCCCAGCCCGCTGCCTCTTCGATGGAGAGACCCGTGTAGTCATGCCATCGTTGGTTGAGGAATTCGACGGAACCATCCGGCAAAGCGCACCACGCCATCGTGGGGATGGCATTGGTCATCACTTGAAAGGGATTGTCTGATTTCTTCATTCTCAGACGCCTTTGCCCACGTACCGCCGTCGCAAATCAGCAAGTGTATTGCGACCGCAGGGTGACCAGCATCTTATACGGGTTCTATGTGGTGCTGCAATTCGGCGGGGGACTGTCGGAACATGCTGCGGAAGTCCTACAGGTACGACCGTGAGACGAGCCGATTTCTAGATCTTGCCAGCCGCATTCGCCAGTCCAGATGGAATTGGGCCCCCTGTACTCGTTCTTGCCGCCTTCCCGGAAGTTCATCACCTTGACGCACACAGGATAATCTCAGGGGAATGGCGCCGACTTGGAAGATGGTTCGCCGGCCGGTCCGCTTTATGGCCAGTCACTGGGAGTCGCGCTCGCCCACCACTTGATACGGCGCTACGCGGTGCGAATAACACGTGCGCCCAATTACCGAAACGGGATACCTGCCGTCCGACTCAATCGTGTGATGGATTTCATGCGGCAGAACTACCCCAAGCAAACGCGTCTCTGGGAATTGGCACATCTGGCGGGAATGAGCCCTCATTACTTCTGCGAACTATTTAGGAAGAGCACTGGGGGCAGCCCCTACCAGTACTCGCTGCGGTGCAGGATCGTTCACGCTGAGAATCTACTGCGAAGCAGGCAATTTAGTGTTGGGCAAGTCGCCGATGCAACCGGATTCGCGGCCCAGAGCCACTTCACGAAAGTCTTTCGCAGACTTGTGGGAGTTACGCCGATGCAGTTCCTAGCGTAACCGCGCGGCGCGATACGCATGGAAAAAGGGCGGTCCATTCACCGCCCCTGGCTGACTAAGCGTTCAGTATGTCATTCATCTACATGAGACCGGATTGAACGTTTCGACTGCGAGTGTTACTCCGATCTCATCGATGCGGTCGAGCCACTGTTACGCAGTCGCCGTCTGGCTTGCTTCGAAGAATGCGAGCAGGTCGGCGTTGATTTGGTCCGCGTTAGTTGCTGGCATCCCATGTGGAAAGCCGGGATACACCTTGAGCGTGGCTTTCTTCAGTATTTTGGCGGACAGGGGACCTGCTGCGACGATAGGCACAATCTGATCGTCGTCACCGTGCATGACCAGCACAGGGATGTCGATCTTCCTGAGGTCTTCTGTGAAGTCGGTTTCCGAAAACGCCTTGATGCAGTCGTAATGCGCCTTCATTCCTCCCAACATGCCCTGCAAATACCAATGTTCTCGGATGCCCTCAGAGATTTTTGCTCCTGGCCGGTTGTATCCGTAAAACGGCAGGGTGATGTCCTTGTAGAACTGCGGCCGGTTGGCTGCGAGTGCCGCCCGGAGACCATCGAAGACCGAGAGGGGCGCGCCCGTGGGATTCTTTTCCGTCTTCAGCATGAGCGGCGGTACAGCACTGATTAGGGCCGCTTTGGAAACGCGCTTGGTGCCGTGACGACCCAAGTACCGAGCGACCTCACCCCCTCCGGTCGAGTGCCCAACCATGATGGCATCCTTGAGATCAAGCCTTTCGAACAACGCAGCGAGATCGTCCGCATACGTATCCATATCATTGCCGTCCCATGTTTGGGTGGACCGCCCATGACCGCGCCTGTCATGCGCAATCACGCGATAGCCGCGCTGGCCAAAGAACAGCATTTGGCCGTCCCAATCATCTGCGCTAAGGGGCCAGCCGTGCGAGAACACAATCGGTTGTCCCTTGCCCCAGTCCTTGTAATAAATCTGCGTGCCGTCCTTCATTGCAATCGTAGCCATGGTGATTCTCCTTTAGCGATTCTTGACTTTCGTGCTGCGACCGAGGAACACTTGCTAACTTCCTGAGCCCAAAACTCAGGTTTCAACGGCCCATCATCCTATCGGTTGTGCAATCTACTTCTTCTTGAGATCAGGCACGGTGAACTTCACCGTTTGGCTTGTGACTACCTTGTGCGTGGGGTCGGCCAAATCAATCAGGACTTTGTGCGGGCCAGGATTCAGGCCGACCAGGATTATGGTTTCGCCGCTGGCGTCGACAAAGTGCCATGACGCGTCGTCGACGGTGATGTGGATATGCCCGACGCGCGGCGATACGTCGAGAGCGCCTTTGCCGAATACCGGCACCACGCGTAGGTTCTCCGTTCGGTACTGGATGAACACGCGGCCCTGGGCCAGCGGTTCGGCGAGTGGCGGATCGACAATCAGCTTGGGCGGCGGTTCGTTTTCGATGGCAACTAAGGGAGAGGGGCCACGGATGTCCTTGGCGCTCTGGCCAGAGGCCACGGTGGCGAAAAGGGTGCAGGCAGCCACGACAGCTATGTATGTGACACTGGTGTGCATGATGGTCCCTTTTAAGAAGAGTACGGCGAAATGCTCAATGACGCGCATGTCACCGTTTTCCTTCTGTGAGCCGAACAACCTCGTTGTGCAGCTTCTTGTTTTCGTCCTCCAACCCTTGCATCCGCTTCTCTAGTGGCGCAAGCGCTTCCCCAATTTCTTCCTCCGTGAAACGAGGAATGATGTGTTGCTGGCAATTCCAATCGAACGCTTCTACGCGAATGACATAAACTCGTTCAATTGAGGCCTTATAGCCGACGTCGCGAACCCTCTCGATCCATTCCTTCGCTTGCGCACCCTCGAATATCTGGACATGGCCAAGAAGTTTCAGACGTAGCTGCCTCGGGTAATCGACAAGAATGAGAGCTACCCGATTGTCCGTCATCAAATTGCCCGTGCTTACGTACTGTTTATTCCCGCCAAAGTCTGCAAAGGCGATGGTGTGTTCGTCCAATACTTTTAGGAAGCCTTTCGGTCCTCCGCGGTGCTGGACATAAGGCCATCCGGTAGCGCCTACGCTCGCGATATAAAAGGTGTCGCGGTCGCCGATGAATTCAACTTCATCTGGCCCAAGCCGAACCGGGGTATTGGCTCCCTGTTCCAGCCTTGCGTATTGCCGGCGACTACCGTACCGCTCTTGAAGAGCTTTAATGACCGGCGTGAATACGAGTGATCCAAAGCTTTTTGCCATTGTGTCTTCGCGCTGGGTGGGCTGGCACGATTGCCAGCCTGCAACATTTGCGCAGTGGCCCGGTTACCGGGTGATTTTGTTTTTTGACAGAAACCCTTCGATCCGGCTGGCGATTTCTTCCCCGTGCGTTTCGAGCGCGAAATGTCCGGTGTCGAGAAGGTGTGTTTCGAGATTGTTCAGGTCGCGACTATACGGCGCGGCACCCTCCGGCGGAAAAATGAAATCGTTCTTGCCCCACACAATCAAAGTAGGCGGTTGGTACTGCCGGAAGAAAGCCTGAAATTCGGGATAAAGGGGAACGTTCGTCCGATAGTCATACATGAGGTCCATTTGGATATCGCGATTTCCCGGACGGTCCAGTCCAATCTGGTCCACAGCCCATGTTGTCGGGTCCAATAATGTGAGATCACTGACGCCATTCTCGTACTGCCAACGTGTTGATTTCGGTTCAACGAGGAAATGGATTGCAGCGCGATTCTCAGGGGTGGCTTCGTTCCAGTATTTCTTGATGGGATCCCAGAACTTGAGCAGCCCCTCATCATAGGCATTTCCGTTCTGCACGATCAGCGCCTGCACTCGCTCAGGATGGCGTAGTGCCAGCCGGTAGCCTGTGGGCGCGCCGTAATCCATCAAGTAAAGAGAGTACTTGTCGATTGCGAGATGCTGGACCAGTTGGTCCACGATTTTGGCGTAGTTGTCGAACGTGTAAGCGAAACTCTTGTGATCCGGCATGCTGCTTTGGCCGTAGCCAGGGTAGTCCGGGGCAATTAAATGGAAAGAGCCTGCAAGCCGCGGGATCACATTCCGGAACATGTTGGACGAAGTGGGGAAACCGTGTAGCAACAGGATTGCGGGTGCATCTTTTGGACCGGCTTCCCGGTAGAAGATATCAAGATCGCTGATGCGAGCCGTCTTGTAGTGCACTTCGCATTGCTTTTGTGGGGCGGTACCAACGCTTGTCATTTGATTCCTCCGGATCATCGTTGCGGTCAACCAGGCGTTCACAACGAACTCTCTAGTGCAGTTGTGCAGCCAAAGTTTGGGACGCAACAACAAAACGCGAAGAATTCAAACATACCAGCGCGTTTAATCAGGTCGATCTATGCAATTCTTTGCTTCGCGTTCTATTTGTCAGATCGAGGAGAGATTTTAAGTGTCTGGATTTCGACAATTGACGAGCAGATCGTCGCACGCGAGACACTACTTGCCGCAACAGTGTTCCCGAATTCTGCGCAATTGACGTAATTATCTCGATTCTCGGCCACGAAGGCGTTTGGCGACATTCATGCACTACAGTGTGGGCGAGGTGAACATTGATGGCGACCCTTCCGCCGGTGCCGCCGTTTACTCTCGAAAGGGCAACTCAGAAAGTCCGGCTCGCGGAAGATAGCTGGAATTCACGCGACCCCGCAAGGGTTTCACAAGGCTACGCCATGGACTCCCGGTGGAGGAACCGCTCCGAATTTGTGACCGGGCGGCAGGAAATCGTCGCCTTCCTCACGCGCAAGTGGGCAAAGGAATTGGACTACCGTCTGATCAAAGAGCTGTGGGCCTTCGCTGGAAATCGAATAGCTGTCCGGTTTGCATACGAGTGGCACGACGATTCCGGCAATTGGTACCGCCCCTGTGGCAATGAAAATTGGGAATACAACGAGGATGGCCTGATGCGCATGAGGTTTGCGTGCATCAATGATCTTCCCATTGAGGAGTCAAGTCGTAAGTATCATTGGCCACCGGGCCGCCGCCCGGATACGCATCCCGGATTGAGCGAGCTTAGTTTTTGATTCAACGGTAGGGGTTCTAATTTGAGTCCCGGAAATCGAAGCGGTCAAACAAGCCTTAGTCAAAGTAAAAAGGAGCAACTCATGGTCACCGCATCGTCCGCTGGAATCCCACGCCGCCAATTTCTCGCCGCAGCTGGCCTGACTGCTGCTACCGCTTGGCTCGCTCCACAGTTTTTGTTCGCTCAGTCAGACGATGTGCTCGTTCCAGCCGCGTTAAAAGAAGCAGCGACCGCGAAGATCACGGTTCAAGCCCTTCGCAGCAATATCAGCGTTCTTTTGGGCGCAGGAGGGAATATAGCCGTTCTTCCCGGCCCCGACGGAAAGCTACTCATCGATGCAGAGATTGTCAGCGCTCGTCCGAATGTTTCCGCAGCATTGATGAGCATCAACACGGATCCAATCAAACAATTGATAAATACCCACTGGCACTTCGATCACACCGGCGGCAACGCTTGGGTCCATGACGCCGGAGCCAGTATTCTGGCGCATGAAAATACGCGCAAGCATTTATCTGTAGACACCCGTGTCGAAGGTTGGAAGCACATGTTCCGGGCAGCGCCAGCTGGCGCGATCCCTTCCACTGTCTTCAAAGAAGAACACAGGGTACATATGAACGGTGCCACCTTGGCTCTCAAGCACTACTTGCCTGCGCACACCGATTCGGACATCTCGGTCCACTTTACAGAAGCGGATATTTTTCATACCGGAGACACCTTCTGGAATCGCAATTACCCGTTCATAGATTATTCAACCGGGGGAAGTATCGACGGGACGATCCGAGCCGCCGAAACAAATCTTGCAACAACCACAGACAAAATGATCATTATTCCTGGACACGGAGCCGTAGGCGGAAAACCCGACCTCATTCTGTTTCGCGACGTTATGGTTAACATACGCGACAAAGTTGCGGCGCTAAAGAAGCAGGGCAGATCCTTGGCAGAAACCATCGCGGCCAATCCGGGTGCGCGCACTGACGCCGAATGGGGGAACGGCTTTATGACCCCCAGCGCGTTCGTGGCATTAGTGTACCAGGGCGTTTAAGAAAGCTTGTCTGCGGAAAAGAGGCGCGGCCATGTCTCGATCGATTGCAGAGCTCTCTCCGAATATAGCGAGACTAGGGGAAGGGGCACTCGGCCTGATGCCCCACGCGGTTGACCCGCAGGCTGCGGATTGACAGAGGACCTTGAGCGAACAACTCCTGGGCACAAACCCGCAGAATTGGCCAACTGCATCCTGAAGATTCTTTTCTTCGGTGCAAAAGTTCTGGTGGGCGCAGGCGACGTGTCCCTTGTCGCACTCACTCAACGGGGGCTGCGGGTCGTAAATAGCAGGGGACGACCCATTGGGATGAACGAATGCGCGCCCGAGCACGCAGGCCGCTTTTGAACGGGGAGGGAGCATGATCAAAATGATCGTTGGAATCATTCTAGGGCTAGTGATTGGGGTGTCATGCCGCTGGTTCGATATTCCTGTGCCAAGCCCACCGAAACTCACCGGCGCTTTGCTCGTCGTCGCGATGACGGTTGGCTACATGGTGACAGACAAGTTCATCGCTACCAGGTTCTCTACCAAGGGACCCGCGTCCACGCGAGAAATGTGTGGGGGGCCAACGGGTGAGGTCATTTCCTCGCGTCGCTCTTAGAAGGATGTTTCGCGCGACGCGGAGTTCCCGATTTTAAGCACCGCGCCGGAGATAAAAAAGAAGCAGGGGAACCTAATGAGCATGCTGGGCGGAAAAATAGCAGTTATCACTGGAGGCAACAGCGGAATTGGTCTTGCGACAGCGCGGAAATTCGTCGCGGAGGGCGCATACGTCTTTATCACGGGCCGTCGTCAAAGCGAGCTCGACTCAGCGGTGAACCAGATCGGCACGAGCGTGACAGCGGTTCAAGGTGACGTCTCAAATCTTGAAGATCTTGATCGGCTCTACTCCACAGTAAAGCGGCAGAAGGGCCACATCAATATTTTGTTCGCCAATGCTGGGATCGGAGAATTTGCCCCGCTCGGGGCAATCACTGAAGAGCATTTTGACAAGACGTTCAACGCCAACGTCAAGGGCCTTCTATTCACCGTACAGAAGGCGCTTCCGCTGCTAAAGGATGGAGCTTCCATCATTCTAAATGCGTCCATTGTTTCGCATACAGGGCCGCCCGGGTTAGGCGTATACAGCGCTTCCAAAGCGGCTGTGCGATCCTTTGCGCGCTCCTTCACCTCGGATCTCAAGGACCGCCGGATCCGCGTGAACGCTATCAGTCCCGGCGTGATTCCTTCTCCAGGCTACCGAAATTCTCTGGGCATGACGGATGAGCAAATTAAAGAATACACAGACAGCGTCATCGGCAAAATACCCCTGGGCCGTACAGGGACTCTGGATGAAATCGCCAACGTGGTCTCCTTTCTGGCTTCCGACGAAAGTGCCTACATCGCCGGCATTGAGCTCTTCGTCGATGGCGGCATGACCCAAGTCTGACCGGCCCATCGTCACGCGGTGGGGCCGCGATCTCGGCTAAATGGAAGTAACACGTGAATCGTCAATTCTGGCGCATGGCTGTTCTCTTGATTTTGATTCCCTTCGTCGCGCTTGCTGCGCGCCGGCAAGTCCATCAACTGAATTTCTGATTGCTGCTCGGTGATGATTTCCTGCGCCAGCCCATTGCGCAGTGTTCGAAAATCTTAGTCCGTAATTTAATTCACTGGAGGAATCGAATGGCTGAGTCCAAATCCGATGCAAACGAATATGGAATTTCGCGGGACCATCTCGCGGAACTGCTAAACGAAGATCTTTGTCGCGAATATCAAGCCATCATAGCCTACGTAGTCTATTCCCAGGTGCTGAGCGGTGCCCAATATATGGATATTGCAACCCAGCTCGAAATCCACGCCAAGCAGGAGCTGGATCATGCCCTGATCCTCTCGCGACAGATCGACTATCTCGGCAAAATGCTGGCATAGCGGTGAATCTATTTTCCGGGTGGCATCACCTTCGACTAATCCGAACGATGGAACTGGGTCGCGCGGTACGTCCTCATACTACGGCCCTGGCCGTCGCCACATCCGTGTTCCTGGCCCTGGTCGGACTGGGTATGGCGATTTATCTGCTTTCAGTCCGATGGTACGACGCGAATAGATTCCGGGAACAATTCTCTAAGTAACAGGGAGACACCCATGGCAACGACCACAGAAAACGGCATCATCTCCATTCCCAGCAATCAGTCAGTGGACGAGACAGTGGAAAAGCTCAGGGGCATCCTGCAAGTGAAAGCAGTTACGCTGTTTGCGCTGGTTGACCATAGTGGAGAAGCGGAAAGGGTTGATATGAAGATGCGCCCCACGAAGCTACTAATCTTCGGAAGCCCGAAGGCAGGGACGCCTCTCATGTTGGCCGCACCTACCAGCGCTATAGATCTACCCCTCAAAATTCTGATTTGGGAAGATGCTAACGGAAAAGTTTGGGTTTCTTACAATGCGCCGTCCTATTTGCAGGGGCGACACGGCATCCCCAAAGAATTGCTGCAAAACATAGCAGTCGTCGAAACTCTGGCAGCTAAGGCTGCAGAATGAAGCTTCAACAGCGTCTCTCGGCTACAACACTTCGAAAGAGAGTCCCAACGAGAATCCCAGAGAACATCGGCCGTAACGTTTTTCGAAGGCGAACGCGGGCATCTAGCAGAGCAATGCCCTTCGGAGGAGGGTGTGATGCACATCCTTGTCTCAACGAGGGGTTCACTCTATGGGATTCCTGATGGGACTCGACTGTGCACCAACTGTGCACGAATCCAAAGTTTTCATACTGCTCGGGATAGCTTTGAGCGAAAAGCAGATTCCCCGATTTGTTGGAAACGTTGGCAGTTAGAAGTAAGAGAAGGAGCCGTTAGAGTCGAGTTCGGTGCGCCCAAGGCAGGCTCTTACGTGCTGTGCCAGAACTGTGCCAAAACCCTACTCATTCGTGCCGTTGGGGTTAGCTTTGAGCGAAAAGCAGACTCCCCAAGTGGTTGAAAAGATTGAAAAGCCTAAGGAACAAATAGAAGGTTTGGAATCGAGCATCGTGCTTAGAAGGCAGACGCTGCAAAGTCTGGCCGATGGGCTAAGATATTTCTCCACGGTCCCGCATCCGCTGGATTTGTTCCTCGGAAAACCGCAGCCACTTCCCTTTGCGCGGACGCACACTTCTCCGAATCGTTACATAGCTGAGCTTGTCAATGTCGCGTTCATCATGAGCCGTGAGTTCCGGAGAGTCCGTCATTTGGTTGAGTTCTTCGACAAGCTTTTTTTCGGACTCCGGGTCATGCTCTGTCTGTGGCCGCTGCTTACTCGTTCGCCAACCCGGCAAGTATTTGTCCCACAGTTGCGTTGTCAAAAATGTCGGGTCTTCCGGTGGGTATCCAGCGAAGTGGTTCAATCCAGACTTAAGTACGTTTTCCGGCAGAGCTGAGTAATGCGCTACAAGCTTGGTCAAATCTTCCTTTAGATCGATTCCGTTGACGAACATTTGCCCAGTTGACAGAAACAGCGGAACTATTTGCGCGTGGAAATTATCTTTGGACGTAAAAACCGAGCAAAACGGCAAGTAATAGAGATAAGCCAGATCGACCTTGTGGCTCGGCTTAACCTTGCTCAGCAACTGTGTTGGCAGCACGACGCAGAAGAATATATTGATGGTCAGCATAAATATGAAGTAGGGCACATAGTCACGCAGCGGGGGCCTGCGCCGAGCATTCCAATCGTTTATCACCCAATCGCTGGATTCAGGGACACCAAGCAGATCGAGTCCGAAACGGAGAAGCCATTCCGGGTCCATGCTATCGATGATCGTGTCCGCAATCTGTTTCGCGTCTGCGAGCGACTTTGGTTTTCTCCAATGCCCGAGTTCCGCCATTACGGTTTTTACCATGCCGTCCAGGTCTATCGCTGTGAGGGCCTTGCGCCA
The DNA here is from genome assembly GCA_963817305.1 of uncultured Acidobacteriaceae bacterium. GTDB lineage: Bacteria > Acidobacteriota > Terriglobia > Terriglobales > Acidobacteriaceae > Sulfotelmatobacter. The sequence goes on from CAWFOD010000006.1 coordinate 52,745, forward strand.
CTCCTTCGCGATGGTGCGCTCAATATCGAGAAATTCTCGTTTAACCCATCGGCTGAAGGCCTCCTGTTCCTTGCTACGCTCGAAAATCATTCCTTTCTTGTCACCGAGCTGGACGGGCTTGCCGCCTGCCAGCGCTACTCTCCCACGTACGGTGGTGAGATCAAATTGACGCGACAATTCGCCCTTCAGAAGATTCATGTGGTGGACGTTGGAATAGGATTGGGACTCGGGGGTCCGATCCGCGAGCGAACCGACAAGCTGCTCCGGCGTACTTTTGCTGCGAATGGCTTTTTCCAGATCAGCAAGGCACTCCACGAAAAACAACGGAGTGATATTGGACATGTAAAAGTTGTCGAGAAAGACCGCCTCGTCGAGGTTGAGGCTTTCGAGCGAGGATTTGTCGAAGATCAGGAATGGCCCGTGCGCCATGGGCCAATCTTATGCCTGGCGGTGGCAGGAAGCGAAGGCTAAGCGGTCGCCGGGACGAGGCCCAGCATTCCCATCGACCACTCGATGAGGCGTTGATGTCCAGGTATCTTTCCTTTAAAAGGCGAAACGAATAGTCCATGACGGCGGATTCTGGGGAATCGAAAACTCCCAAAGTTGGGAACAGTTTGGGAACAATAGCCGCCGAATACCGCCATAAACCGTGATATAAGATGCGCGAAAGACATAGACGAGACAACTACTTAGCGTTTTAGAGTTTGCCTTGGGCGCAGGAGGTCTGGAGTTCAAATCTCCACGCCCCGACCACTTACTTCTGTATTTTCAATTCACTCTTGTTGTTGAAGAATACGCCAGTGCCTGAACTTGGGTCCATTTGGGTCCAAACACAGGCCTCTCGACGTTTTCTACCGCGCGACGTTGCTCTTCCGGGATCGCGTGCAGATAAATCTCGCGCGTGATTTCCGGCGAGGAGTGGCTGAGGAGCGATTGCATCGTTCCTAACGGCGTAGCCACAGAGTCGAGCATTGTCGCGTGGCTATGCCTCAGAAGGTGCCACGTGGCAGTAGGAGGGCCTAGTTTCTCCGCCGCACGCTTCAGGTGCTTGCGTAAGAGATTCCATCGTTCCAGTGGCTTTCCTTCGCGCGTGGCAAATCTCAGAGCGTTAGGATCAACAGCGGCGGGACAGATAGGGGCGAGAATTTGTGCCGTCTCCGTCCCCAGCGAGAGGGTTCGTACGCTCCGCTTCGTCTTGGGTTGATCGAAATGTCCGTCGTAGACCGTTTCGCAAACACGGAGCAAACGAGCCTTCAAATCGACGCTTCCTCAACGAAGCGCAAGCAACTCTCCAACTCGCAAGCCAGTCGACACTAGGAGCAAGGTGATTGAGCGTGCCGGCTCCTGCAGCGCCGCGGCGAGGTTCTTCACCTGTACCGGATTGAGCACCGTGCGCTCTGGTCGATACTGCCGTCGTGGGAGTTTTGTCTTCTGAGCCACATTCTCGCTTACGCAGCCCCGTTCCTCAGCTGTGCTGAGGATCTTGCTCAAACCATACTTAAAGTGTTGAGCCGTCTCCCATGACAGGCCGCCGTTGAGCTTTCGGCTGAGGAAGCTTTGCAGCTCTTCACGCGTGAGTTCACGCAGCTGCCTCTTGCCGAATGCAAGCGCGGCGAGACAACCCTTTGCCTATGGATGATCTAGCAGAACCTCTGCGGCATTTCTTACGAGAGAAGCTTACGTTGTCGCCTTGGCCGGGAGCTTGTTTTTTAAGCGATTTAGAAGGTAGACATGGGTCAGGATTATTGCAGGGATCAGGATGACCGCTGCTTTCCACGAAGCAGATTGGTTATAACCGGCACTTGCCAGCGCGGCGAAGGCGATTCCACCCATGAAGTATGGAAAGACCCAGGCTTCACCCCTACTGTAAATCTGACCAAACGACTGGCCTGACGCAAGACCGATCACGACGGTCACCAAAGCGGAGTTCAGCGGAAAGTAGATGCAGCCTGCGAGAATTACGGTGCCGATAGCAGAGTCCCAGGCATTTTCAGCGAGCAAGAAACGGGAAAGCTGGTACGCAGCTGCAGCGCTGAGTACGAGGGCTGCGGCGCTGAATGTCACCTGTACAAGGCGCGGACGCCTCGAGCTCCGCCAAACACTTTGAATGACGGCCATGACTCCGCTGATCACCACGACTTCGGAAAATCGAAGGGCGTTCATCGCCAATAGCAGGATGACAAAATTGGGAGTGATGGTCGACTCGATACCTGGGATGCGGATTTTCAGGGTCGAAGCGAGAGCCGCAAGCCCGAAATAAATCGCGAATTGTTTGAGGTTTGCCGGGGACCACGATCTCGCCGCAAGCAACAAGATCGCAAATCCGGAGGCGATCACAAGCGAAATATAGAGTCTGGCGTTTTTTGGCAAAATCTGTTTCCTCGTCGCCTATGCTACGCGTTAATTGCCCCAGACGACCGAATTGCCCCAAACGACGGAGTTACCCCAGACGACGGAGTTACCCCAAACGACCGAATTACCCCAGACCACGGAGTTACCCCAGACGACCGAACTGCCCGAAATAATGGAATTGCCCCAGACCGCCGAGTTGCCCCAAGCGCCGGAGCTATTCCAAACGGTTCCGGGAGCTGCGACAACGGTAACGGAATTGTTAGCATTGAGCGTCACGCTGGGCGACATGGCGGAGCCTACGGTTGCCGGAGCCAAGCTGTTATCCGATATCGCCGCGTACGCGTCAACCGAACCCGCGCCTATCGAGAAAATATCCTGCTCGATCGTGTAGGTGACTCCCGAACCCAGGTCCGTGGTCGTTGTGGAAGAACTGAACCCCTTCCACGCTGTCTTCATCAAGCGGGCTTTCACCTGGTCCGGCGTAATGGAAGGATTCTGTTGCACCAGAAGTGCCGACACTCCGCTGACCACAGCCGCTGCCATACTGGTGCCGCTCAATTGGATATACTGCGACGTACCGTAGGAGGATCCACAACTCGTTCCCCAGCGATTGCAGGGATAAACGGCTATTCCGGGATATTCCGTCACGAGCGTGTTGCTCTGTGAGGACTCCAGCGATATGACTGCGTTGCCCGGCGCAACCAGGTCTGGCTTGACGATGTGATCGAAAATGGTCGGACCCTTCGAGCTATAGCTCGTCATGGATTGCGCGGCTTGCGAGCCTGACCCATGGGTGTTGCTCGCGCCAACGGTGATTACGTACGGGTCGTTTCCTGGCGCGCCGATGGTGCCATAACCTTCCGTTCCGGCCGCGTAATACTCACCAGAGTTGCCGGCGGCGACCACCACAACGATTCCCGCCTGCCACGCGGCTTCCACGGCCTGGCAGAGCGGATCTTGCGTGTAGCTCTCAAATATTTGGCGCGCTAACGACAGATTCACTACGCGGATGTTGTATGTGCTTTGCAGGGCGATTGCTTGCTGGAGAGCAGAAATGACCGAACTGTCCGTTCCCGCACCGCTGGAATTCAACACGCGCAAATCGATAATGTTGACCTCTGGTGCGATGCCTTGGTACGTATTCGGATAAGTCTGCAGATTCTCGGAATCGTATGCATTTCCGGCGATAATTCCGGATATGTGCGTACCGTGACCGTAGTAATCATTCGCGCTGCTATAACCGGGTACAAAACTCTGGCTGTAGACGACTCGGGAAGGATTGGTATTTCCATCGGAATTCAGGTCCGTGACACTATTGACGCCACTGTCCAGCACCGCGACGCCAACTCCTGTGCCGTTCCAACCGTTTGCGTTGGCCAGGTCAGCGTTCACGGCCGTGACCACCGTATTTGTGGCTCCCTTCAACGTGCGATCTGGAGAAATGTACACGACGTTTTCGTGTTCAGCCAGAGTGCTGAGCAGGGCGCCGTTGGCAGTCACCAACTGAGCATGGATGAGCGGCAGATCGGATTTAAACGCGGCTCCGTCGGCCGTCAGGTCCGTGCTGCCCGGCGTGCTCTTAAATTGCACGATCACGTCTACGGGCTTGTCTGGGGCGATGTTCGCAAGGTCTGGAGAGATCTTCGCGGCTATTGTATTCGCCGGCATTGCGGGGAATCCCCGTGTGCCACCTGGTCCGGATTGGTCCGCCTCGGGCACATGGCCGTTCGCATCCGATCTATCAGCTGAGGATGCGCTTATGCTGGGGAATGTCCGAGCTCCCACCGCGGACGCACTTGTAGTCGAACTGGAAGCCGAAAATGGATTCAGTGCCGAGATGGCACGGTGGACGTCAGCAAAAAGACCGCCCCTTTTCGCCGTGGTCGTAGTCCCCTGAGAGGCAGTATTCGAGATAGAACTTGTGGACGAAGCTTTGGCTCTGATAGCTGCTTGTCGGCCATCCTGATCCCAAGGCGCAGTTACCGAGATTCCCCAGACGCTTAGGGCCAGACAGAGCGTGATTAGCGGTCCCCAAGTGGTGGTTTTCGGGAAGCCACCTTCTTCTTTTTGATCGGGTCGTTTGGCCTTCATGATGACGAGATCTCCTCGCAACTGGTTCTGGGCCGGCGTTCCATACAGGGGATCGGGGATCTTTGCTATCTGGGACATCATGCGGTCAGACGAGAATTCGGCCGATGGTACAGGCGGATAATTCTACTAGTACCAACGGTCCAGCCCTTTGCGAGCTAGCCAGGAAGTGCAACGAGTGAATTTCGAAACTCTTGGGGTGATTGATTCATGCAGAACACTTCATGCCGAATAAAGCCCTAGCGGGGGTTCCTCTTCGGACAATATCACAGCACAGTACTATTTCCGATTCCGATGGTTGGTTGCAACCTAGCGTTAAGACATTGCCCATGTTGACTTAAGCATGGATAATGCGCAACGTTTCCCAAGGCCCCGCACAGTGGAATTTGCCCTCAGCGGCCAGATAAACTTAGGAATCTTTCTGTGAGGACGGACCAGTCTCTGGTCCTGCCGCGAGAAAGTAAACGAAGACGAAGCTCATGACGAGATCGAAAAGGATGCTGAGTGACCCGGGCAAGGACGCCCAGTTCCTTGGCTGGCCAGCGGTTTCTCTGTTGGCCATTCAGATAGCCTTGGGGATCCTGGCGGTTTTCTACGCTCTTTCTCACTGGCGCTCGGACGACCCTCTTCGCTTCGCGTGCTACTTGGTGGTGGCACTTGCCGCATCCGTATTCAAGGTCCAGCTGCCGGGCATCGAAGCGACGATGTCTGCCAATTTCCTCTTTATTCTCGTGGGAATCATGGACCTTTCGACTGCGGAAACCATCGTCATGGGTTCCCTCGGGGGCCTGATTCAGTCGTTGTGGCAGTCCAAACCGCGTCCCAGACCCATACAACTCATCTTTAATTTTTCTAACATTGCCCTTTCCATTGTTGCGGCGGAGTTCGTTTTTCATAACCAGTTTGCGCAATCTTTAGGCATGAAATGGCCGCTTTTGCTGGCCGCGGCTTCGACCACGTATTTTGCCGTCAACACGATGTCTGTTTCGGGGGTGATCGCACTTTCGGAGCAGCGCAGTTCGGTCAAAGTATGGAAGGAATGCTACCTATGGTCCTTCCCTTACTACTTGCTCGGTGCACTAATTGCAGGCGTAATTAGCACAATCAACCATTCCCTGGGATGGCAGGTAGCGGTGCTGATTTTGCCGGTGGTGTATTGGATCTACCGATCGTACCGAACTTATCTCGACCGTCTCGAAGCGGAAAAGAAGCACTCCGAAGAGATTGCGGCTCTCCATTTGCGAACGATTGAAGCGCTTTCTTTAGCGATTGAAGCCAAGGATCACACCACGCACGACCATCTGAAGAGAGTTCAGGCCTACGCAGTTCAAATCGGAGCTGACCTAGGATTGGCGCCGGAGGAACTGAATGCTGTTCGAGCAGCCTCGCTTTTGCATGACATCGGGAAATTGGCTGTTCCCGAACAGATTCTATCGAAGCCTGGGCGGTTGACTCCCGAAGAATTTGAAAAGATGAAGATTCATCCCGTTGTAGGAGCGGAAATCCTAAGCCGTGTTCAATTTCCTTATCCTGTGGTTCCTATCGTGCGCTCTCATCACGAGAAGTGGGATGGCAACGGTTACCCCGACGGCCTGAGCAGAGAAGAGATTCCTATGGGAGCGCGCATCCTTGCCGTGGTGGACTGTTTCGATGCCCTCACCACAGACCGACCGTACCGGCGGGCACTACCTGTAGAAGAGGTGATCAACCAACTGAGGCTCGAGTCGGGAACCAGCTACGATCCCCGGGTCGTGATGTGTCTTGAACGACGCTATGAGGAAATAGAAAAAAGGATTAAAGAGGTACCTGAAAGCAAGCGTTTGCAGGATTTGCTTTCAAGGGGAACATCCAATGTTGCACCCGGCGCGGGTGTAGCAATCATACCCAAGCCATCCGAAGTTCGGCATACATCGTTCTTGGCATCTATCGTCTCGGCCAGGCAGGAAGCCCAACTGCTATTCGAATTGGCCCAGACACTTGGCAACTCCTTGAGTCTTCGGGAGACTCTGTCGGTTGTAGCGGTTCGCTTGAAAGAGACGATTCCTTACGACTCCATCGTCTTTTATGTGTTGGAAGATCAGAAGCTCCTGCCGAGATACGTTCACGGGGTTGACTACGAATTATTTAGCTCCATCGAGATACCCATCGGTCAAGGGGTAACTGGATGGGTCGCTCAGCACGAGGAGCCCATCGTCAACGGTGATCCCGCGGCGGAGACGAAGTACATGGGAAGTCCCGAAAAGGTTTCGGTTCTTCAGTCTGCGCTCTCTATCCCATTGCGTGGTCGGGAAAGCGTCGCCGGAGTGCTTTCTCTGTATTTGAGAACCAGGCAGGGGTTCACGAAGGACCATCTTCGATTGTTGCTTGCTGCCAGTACGAAATTAGGTTTGTCGGTAGAGAACGCACTGCAGTTCGAAAGGGCCCAGGACAACGCCAGCACGGATTTTCTCACCGGACTGGCGAATGCCCGTTCCATCTGCCTTCATCTGGAAAAGGAGGTCTCACGCTGCACCCGCGGTTCGAAGCCGCTGGCCGTTCTCTTATGCGACTTGAACGGGTTTAAGAATGTAAATGACCGCTTCGGTCACCTGGTGGGCAACCGGCTCTTGCAGGAAATTGCGAGGAATCTGGGGAATACCTGCCGCGATTACGATCAGGTCGGGCGTCTTGGTGGCGACGAATTCGTTTTTGTCCTACCGAACTTCGATCGGAAGGAAGTGGAGGAGCTGAAGTCCAGGTTAGAACTTGCGGTTGAGCAAGCGGGACGCTCGGTTTGCGAGTCAAAGGTGGTAACAGTGAGTGTTGGGTGTGCGTTCTATCCGGAAGACGGTTCAACGGCCGAAGAGCTTCTGTCCGAAGCCGATCGAAGAATGTATGAAACGAAGGCGAATTACTACAAGCAGTTGAGTGACGCGGCGCGTCTCGATGCTGTCAGTTCGCGCTGAATCCATGCGACTCAGGTTTGAACTGAGCGAAACGAATGCTAACGATGAAGTACTGGATACGCCAAGCCGGACTGCGCGCCGTGTCGCTTGTGCTCTTGTGCTTGTTTGGCAGCTTGCTGAGCGCGACTCTGGTCCGTCTTGCGCCAGGCTATGGTGTGGATGAACGCGAACTCGATCCGCGGCTCAGCCCGAAAAGCAAAGAAGCCATCCGTGCTTCGAACCCAGCCAACCTCAGCCTAAGTGTCTTTTACGGACATTATTTGAGAGACATTGTCCGCGGAGATCTCGGGAACTCTCAGTGGCTGCAGCGTCCAGTCAATTCGCTGATTCGCGAACGTTTTCCGGTGACCCTGCGTTCAGTCCTGCTGGGCACGTGTTTAGCCTGGGTTGCTGCGCTTGCCCTATGTCTCATCGTCTCTCTTTACCCGAGTTTCGCCCTTGAGGTTTCGGGAACTCTGCTTACGGGCCTCTTGATCGCGCTCCCGGTCGCGGTGATTGCGATGCTCGCGGTGTATAGCGGAGCTCCCGTTTCGGTCGCGATTGCCGCGGTGCTATTTCCTAAGCTGTTCCGCTACGTGCGCAACCTGCTGGCAGATGCTAACGTGCAGCCACACATTCTGGCGGCTCAGGCACGCGGCATCGGCCGGGCAAGAATCCTCTCTCATCACGTCCTGCCCTGTGTCTCACCCGCGCTTTGCGCGCTTCTCGGCGTTTCGCTGAGCATGGCTTTCGGTGCGGCGATCCCGATCGAGGCTTTGTGTGATTCGCCCGGTATCGGCCAGCTCGCGTGGCAGGCAACCCTCAATCGCGATTTGCCATTGATTATGAATCTGACGCTGCTGGCCACTGTCATCACGGTTAGCGCGAACTGGCTTGCGAATTTCGGCGACCGGAGGATGATGTGAACTCCTCCAAAGTGCTCCGCGCGACTTGTGTGGCATTTCTATGTATGGCTTTTTTCGCAGGCCTTTTTGCCGGCAGTATTACCCATTATTCCTATGCGTGGCAGTTCCGTGAGGCCCCTAACGCAGCGCCTTCTTCTGCACACATATTTGGCACCGATAGTCTGGGGCGCGACCTGTTTGCGAGAGTGCTATACGGAACGCGGGTCTCGCTATTGTTGGCCCCAGCCGCGGCGTTACTGTCCACAATCATTGCCGGCGTGTTTGGCTCGCTAGCGGGTTTCGCGGGCGGACGGTTCGAGAAGCTCATTCTCGCTGGGGCCGACATCTCGATGGCGCTGCCACTGCTGTTCGTTTTGCTTGCACTACGCGCATTGTTGCCCCTCGATATTGACCCTCTCTTGTCTGTCGTTGCCACTTTCGTCTTTTTAGGATTACTCGGATGGCCGGCGTCGCTGCGTGTGGTATGGGCTGCTTCCCGAACTCTGCGAGATTCTGACTTTCTCCTCCTCGCTCGGGCAACCGGCTGTCCGCGTTGGCGCATTGTCCTGCGGCACGTGCTCCCAAACCTCCGGCCGGTCTTACTTGCACAGTTTTGGATCGCGATTCCGCTGTACGTACTGACGGAAGCGACATTGAGCATGCTCGGCCTGGGCGTCATGGAGCCTCTCCCATCTTGGGGCAATCTGTTGCGTGGCCTGGAGGATTTCGCCGTTGTGCGCGCAAATCCGTGGAGAGCGTTGCCTTTGGTTCTGCTGGTTGCCGTCGTGATCAGTTTTCAATGGATATTGCCTGCGCGGGAGGAGATTGCATGATTACTCGTTTCTCGTGGGTGTTCTTTCTGGTTGCCTTCGCCCTGCACTTACCCGGAGCGCGCGCGCAGTCGGGTGGCGAGCTGCACTTTTGCCTGCACGGCGAGCCGAAAACCTTTAACCCCGTTCTTGTAGATGACGAAGCTGCGGAGCAGATTCGCTATCTCACGGGTGGTGTCCTGATTCGGCTCAACCGTCACTCCCAATCTCTCGAGCCGGGTCTTGCCACATCTTGGGAAATCTCTCGCGACCGGCGCACGATTACGTTTCGCCTCCGCCAAGAACTCCGCTTCTCCGATGGGACTCGCTTCAGTTCAGAGGACGTCGCCTACACGATGAAGCAGCTCATGGATCCGCAGACGCATTCTCCGACCGGTGATGCCTTTCGTTCCGGCGAAGGAAGCGTCGAGGTGAAAACGCCATCCTCCGACGTTGTGGTAATTACTTTCCCCACAGCGATCGCTGGTCTGGATCGGCTGTTCGATCAGGTGGCGGTGATGTCGGCGCACTCACCGAAAAAAGAGATGGCCGTATTAGGGCCCTTTTTTGTCGCGGAATACAAAGCGGGTTCCTATCTGCTCTTGAAGAAGAACCCGAATTATTGGAAGCACGACGCGCAGGGGATTTCGCTCCCGTACCTCGACAATATTCGCATCGATATTCAGCGAAACCGGGATATCGAGCTCGTCCGGTTCCGCAAAGGGGAGTTGCAGCTGATCAATCGATTGGATGCAGAGCAATTTGAGCGTTTGCGCCAGGATGAGCCTGCGGTTACCCGAGACGCCGGCACGGGCCTCGATGCCGAAGAACTCTGGTTCAATCAGGTGCCCTCAGCGCCGTTGCCTGAATACAAGAAGGCATGGTTCCGAACCACCGAGTTTCGCAAGGCAATTTCCGCAGCCATCAATCGCGAAGATTTGTGTCGCATTGTCTACGACGGGTATGCAAAGCCGGCCTACGGCCCGGTTTCTCCCGCGAATCAATTCTGGTTTAACTCTGCGCTGGAACAGCCAAAATACGACCCGCAGACTGCCCTGGCGCTTTTGGCGCGGGCCGGATTCCGCTACGAAAAAGAGACCCTTAAGGACTCGGCGGGGAATCGAGTCGAATTTAACTTGGTAACCAACTCCGGCAATACCGCGCGCGAGAAGATGGCGACCATGATTCAGCAAGACTTGTCGGAATTGGGAATCAAGGTCAATGTCGTCACCCTGGATTTTCCTTCTCTGATTGAGAGAATGACGCGAACTTTTGATTACGATGCCTGCCTCCTTGGACTGGTCAATACCGATCTGGATCCCGATAGCCAGATGACTGTCTGGCTCAGCTCAGGAGAAAACCATCAGTGGAATCCCAACCAGAAAACGCCGGCAACCGCTTGGGAAGCAGAAATCGACAACCTGATGCGGCAACAAGCGAGTGCCCCGACGGACAAAGAACGCAAAGCCAAATTCGACCGCGTGCAACAGATCGTTGCGGAACAAGCCCCCTTCATCTACCTGATCAATAAAAACGTGCTAATGGCCGTATCTACGTCGGTCATAGGCGCTGCGCCAGTGGTCTTAAGCCCGCAATCATTCTGGAATGCGGACACCTTGCGGTTGGCAGCCAGCCCTACCCTTGGAGCCCAGAAGTGAAGGCAGACGCACTTCTCTCCTTTCGAGTTTCCCTGGACTACCCCGGCCATGCAGGGGCGTTGCGCGATGTTCATCTCGAGATTGGACCTGGCGAAATCGTCGGTTTAGTCGGTGAGAGCGGGTCAGGCAAAAGCACGATTGCTCTCACGCTGCTGCGGCTCTCGTCCTTGAAGGGCGCAATGATTTCGGGCGAAATCATCTTCGAGGGCGAAGATCTACTCAAGAAGTCAGAGGCAGAGCTGCGCGGCCTTCGTGGCCGCCGGATGAGCATCGTTCTGCAAAGTCCGCTTGCGTCGCTGAATCCGGCGCTACGAATTGGAACGCAGTTGAAAGAGGCATGGCGCGCGCACGCCGAAGGCGGAGCCGAAGACTGCCGCGGTGCCATCTCGTTGGCTATGCGGAGCGCCCAATTGCCTGATGACGATGAGTTCCTGCGCCGCCGTCCGTCGCAGCTCAGTGTTGGCCAGGCTCAGCGCGTAAACATCGCGATGGCGATTCTGCATCAGCCGGCGTTGTTGATCGCCGATGAAGCCACCAGCGCTTTGGATACCATCACCCAGTCCGAAATTCTTGAGTTGTTTTTGCAACTGAACCGTGAGCTTGGGATGGCCATCTTATTCATCTCGCACAACCTCACATGCGTCTCGTCGCTCTGCGACCGCGTAGCCATCCTTAATCGGGGTGAAATTCTAGAAGTCGGCTCTACCGACAAGATATTCAGTTTCCCCAAGCACCCATACACGCAACGACTCCTCAACGCCATCCATTCACCGTGCGTCGCTAGAAGTCAACGGTAGGTCCCTGGGGACCCGAATCAAAGATTACTATTATTTTAATTATGCTGTCAGTGATATAAATCCCCACAAATTACACGGGCACTAAGCAATCTCACAACAAGTCAGCTACTGACCGAGGGCGTTCACTTCTCGGATTCTCGCGTTTCATTAAAGCCCCGCAGTCGGAAAACTTTGGTCCCACTTGGGTCCAATTGGCGCCAAATTGGGTCCAAATCCGAGTACCCTGACGCGGAACAAAGCTAGACGGACCAACAAGCTAGATTTTTTGTAGCTGCCTTGGGCGCAGGAGGTCTGGAGTTCAAATCTCCACGCCCCGACCACTTACTAGCTGAGTTAGCTGAGCTTTTTCCTGCGCGATATCCCTACCATTCCCCAACTTGGGAACATCTGGGAACAATTGAGCTTCGAGCAAGTTCACAGCGTCCGGTTGCGCAGTCACGCTGACGTGCGTGTACACGTCCAAAGTTGTCGTTATGCGCGAATACCCAAGTTGGCCCTATGCAACCGAACACTTGGCTTGACGCTTACAAGGAAGCGCCCTAGAATCGCGGTGATCACGCCCTCCCCCGCCTGGGCGTTCGCATCCCTTCCCAACGCTCGCGATGGAGACCGACCATGGCTCGTTCATTGCAGATCAAGTTGAAATCTTTGTCCCCCGTTGTGTGGATTGGCAGCCTCGCAACACTGGTGGTGCTTGTAGCTGTACTGGTGAACTGCACCGGCTCGGGCTCGGGCACGACTATGCCAACGACCGGAACGGGCAGCATCAACCTGAGCATCACCGACCCACCGAGTTGCAAATTTCCAAACGGCGATTTCCAGCACATTTACGTGACGATCCGTTCGGTGCAGGCGCACACCAGCACTACGGCCGACGACAATTCTGCGGGATGGCAGGAATTGGCGCCACAACTGAACACCCAGCCGATGCAGATTGACCTGTTCGCGGCAGGACCGAACGCATGTCTACTCACGATGCTGGGATCGAATACCGCGCTTCCCACGGGCACCTATCAGCAAATCCGCTTGCTCCTGGTTCCCAATGATGGAGGAAGTGGTCCCGTCCCGGCGAATAACGCCTGCGGCGATCAAGGTTTTAATTGCGCAATTCTGCAGGACGGGAGCGTGCATGAACTCCAACTCTCCAGCCAGGCAAACACGGGGTTGAAAATCCCGCCGGGGCAAATAGAAGGAGGGCCGATCACCGTCGCAGCCGGGCAAGATGTAGATCTCAACATTGATTTCAATGCCTGCGCATCGATCATCCAGGAAGGCAATGGTAACTTCCGGCTGAAGCCAGTGCTGACCGCGGGACAAGTGAGCACGAACAATACGGGCATCAGCGGGCACGTGGTGGACGCAGCGACGATGCAGCCAATCTCGGGCGGCACGGTGCTCGTCGCGCTGGAACAACTAGAAGGTTCACAGACCGATGTGATCTTCATGCAGACGGCGGCGGATTCGGGGGGCAACTTCAATTTTTGTCCGCTGCCGACGGCAACGACATTCGACGTGGTGGTCGTCGCGATTGATGGAGCCGGATTGGCTTACAACGCGACGGTGGCAGTTGGTGTGCTCGGCGGGACAAACCTGGGAGCGATTTCGCTGACTCCAGAAACAGGAGCTACGTCGGGGCCGGCGACGCTGCAGGGCTTCGTTACCGCGACAAACGCGTCCGCCGCGGCAACTATTGACGCATCCGTCTCCGCCTTGCAGACAGTCACATTGCCTGGCGGAGCGAGCCTTGCCGTAACGATTCCAGCGGAAAGCAACTCGGTCTCAAATATTTCTGTGGACTCGAATGCGGATTGCCCGGCGACCGCACCTGCGAACACAAACTGCGCTCAGTACACGCTGATCGAGCCAGCAAGCAATCCAAGCGTCGGAGTATTCGCATCCGGCAAAATCAGCTACTCTGCCCCAGCGTCCGGCGATGTGCTGTATTCGGTGGGCGCGAACGCCTTTGTGCCGTTAGGTGGCGGCACGGCCGATTGCTCGCCGCCATCAATAACCACCAACTTGGACGCGAACGGGAATCCTTTGAAGGTAAATCCCGGCGTAACGGTCACGCCGAAGGAACTCGATTTTCGGAACTGTTCGTAGCGCAATTCGCTGCCGATCGTCGCGGGTTTCCGAACGCACACGATATGGAGTCTGTTGCAATGAATGGTTCTGCCGAATTGGGATTTGATCGCGGTCGCTAGCGTTCCCGTCCCGCATTCGCGTTGGGCGACGCCGCTTCGGCGATGCGAAACAGAGCCAGCAGGGATTCCAGCACGATCCGAACATAAAGCGTCCAGAAAAAGAACCCCAGAAGAGCTCCAATCAAGTTGATAAGCCCCTGCGTAGGGGAGGTTTGAAAGCCAACGACCACGACGGCGACAGCGGCGATCAATCCGACCAACAGATGCAGGCCGTACAGAAGCCTTCGATTGTTGATCGTCACGCACTCACGAAATGAAAAATCGAGCAACGATTCAAAGAATCCTTTGACTTCCGCCATCCTTCGCTCCTTTCTCTTCGGCAGCGCGCCTGCGGCGGCTGCATAGACTCGATTGTCGTTTGTTGGACCGTCATCACGGACCTGGCCTAGAGGTCAGGAATGTCCTAAGCCCAAACAAATGGCACCGCAAGTTTCAGAACGGAGATTTTGCTCTGGGGCAGGGTTGGGCCTTTCAACGGTGTCGCAACCGACCTCGGTTTTTGGTTCCAAAATTTGTGTACTGAAAAGCGGGACGTACCGGCGCTTAATGTTGTCCGAGCCCCGCAAACGCCCGACAGATGCGCGCACACGTTCGGACCTAAACAGCGAGCGGTGCGCGAGCCGGTCGCAAGAAATACCTGGTCCCACACTGATCGCTGGATATAGCGGAATCAGCTCTTCACGGGAATCGTTACCGGGCGAGCGAGACGGAACGACAATGTGGTCTCGGACGGGACGCGAATGTCCCTCTTCCCCGTGAATGCGGCGCCCGCCGTTCCTGCGCCTGCGCCCACAGAACTCCCGATCAGCGCTCCCACTCCACCGCCGGCAACTCCGCCGATGATCGCACCAAGACCTGCGCCGCCGCCGATTAGTATGCCGTTGCGCTTATTATGATTCTTGCCGGTCCTGCCGAAATCTCCGGTGGCGATTCCGTAGGTTGCTCCGTTTACCTCTACGGAATCGAGTGTGAGTTCCAGGCGTGCGACACCTTTCAAATGGCCCGAGGGTCGCGCGTCAACAATATGACCCGTCACCAAAGCATCCTTCGGGATCACGGTCTTGTCATCAATTACTACTGGCGAGGCGAGACTCGCCTGAAAAGGATCGCCAGATCGATTCGCCGCCGTGGAAATGCTTTGATTAAGTACCACATCCAGTTGAGTGCCCTCCGGAACAGAAACCGGCTTGGTTACTTGGAATATTCTCGCGAGCAGCCCCGGCTTGGAATTGGAATCGTTAGGATCGCCGCTAGCTTGCGTGTTGTGCCCGCAACCCCCGAGCAAAAGAACGATGGACACCAGTGACAACATGCTGAGGCCGCCCTTCCTTAGTGCTTTCATAGATCATCACCTCCAAGAGTCAAGCACGCCCGACATTGGCAACTCGTTCCGGGTAAAGGCGTAAGCCCACTGATAGAAAGCGTCCGGAAAAGATTCATTGCTTCGACCTTCACGCTCATCCTTCTTCGATGCGTTGAACTCGGATCTCACTGTTGGCGGCGTCCAGCGTGCCAATCACCTTCACCTGCTTGCCTTCGAATTTGGCGACTAATTTCTGGTCAACATCCAACCGGTACCACTGTTTTTGGTGTTCGTCTCTCAGGACAAACCGATCACCACTCATCCAGATGGTTCCGGTAAAGATTTTGACTTCGGTCTTATCACCGGACTGACCTTGCGTCGCGAACTGCTGCGTCTGAGAGTCTCCGACCTCGATTGAATCCAAATCTACACTCGGAACAGCGGCTGCGAAGACAACGGTCATCATCGCAACATTCAGGAACGCACTCGTATGGTTCATGCCTCACCTCAAATCATGATTCGGGCTGGAAGTTCGTGCGTGGCCGAATGGCGTTCAGTCAGCTGAGAGGCGCACTTGAGACTCCGTTGGTAGCCCTAAAAAATTAGTCCAGGTAATTCAATCTGTTGGGGGATGGCTAGCGGTTGACTTCGGAGTCTTACCACGTGGATCTACCGGGCATTTTCTTCGAGGGTACGGGCAAAATATTCCATCGCTAGTACTGGCACGGACAGTACTCAAGAATTGAATCCTGCTGCGATTGCTAGTGGCATACCTTGACGATCGAACGCGAATCTTCTAAGCCCGGTTCGCCATCTTCGACGCCATGCGAAGCAAAATCCCGCGATCTTCGTCATTCAAGCGAGAGAGTAATTTCGCCGGAGCCCGAAGCTCGGTCGTGTTTCGAGCGGACTGCCAGACTCCGAATGGTTTCTGCGGGTGTGTTCGGCTTCTACATGCTCGTCGTCGGTGAAGAGCCGGTACATCGGGACTTCAAACGCTCGGGCCATCTTCTCCAGCGTATCCACGGATGGAACTTGGCCCTTATTGGGAAGCACTACAGAACTTTCTGTCCTGACGAATTTGCAGCTCGACCCTCAAGTCCCGGTAAGTTCCGCGCAACTGGAGAGTGAAGTAGCACTTCACTTGTCCGAGTACGGCGTGAATCACTGGAGGGTAGGCTCGAAAGTCCCAGACGGCCTTCGGGTGCCGCGGTCGCCATTCGGCGCGTGCCTCGTCGAGTTGCAGGGTATCGGCGGCTCAATTCGCTAAGTATTCGAAGTCGGCAAGAACTCCGCGTTTGCGCGCCTCGGCTTCGAGCGCAACGTCACGATGCACGACGAAGTCGCGGATGAGATCGACCACATAGTAGTCCCCACGATCAAGTTGAGCACGCGCGCTACGGGCTCGCCGCAGCAGATGGAAAGGGTCATCCTGCTTAAGAGAACGGTTAACGCGCCGCACGACTTCGCGCCGCGTGACCGCAACGCCTTTTGGTTTCCTCAACGGAGCACCCCCGTTGCGCTTGTACTCTAGAGGAACCAGTGAGTCAATCACACTGGCCTGTGGATTTCTGCTGAAAAGTGGAAAATCACGACTTGGGTATCGCCGTCTCCAAGCGATCGAACTGCCAAAAGTAACAATAGTGCGCCTGGTTGGAACGACTTACGCTGTGAGCGCAGGGACGGGTGCGCGCGCCAATCCTAATTTGGCTTCAGACAGCGGATTTTTAGCTGCGGTAGTGGTGAGTCCCGTGATCGCCTTCGAGAGCTTTCGCGACGTTGGCGAACAGCCCTTTGATGCGGTCGCTCAAATTGGGTTTCTGGGCCGCATGGGGCTGCGCAATATCTCTTGCGGAACTGCGCAGAGCACTGGGGTCGATTTTCTCGACAGAATCTTTTTTCTCTTCCTCAACAAGAACGGCTTCGCAGTTCATTCTGTAATCTCCACGATAGAATTTACTTCTCAAATCTCGGCATAGCCGAGCAAGAGTCCCAAAGAGTACAGGCCCGGAGCCGGAGATAACGGCGCAACGGGTGAGAAGAGAGCAATCGCGATACCAAGTTGCGGCGCTGTGCCGGGCTGCGGACAAACGACGGAGATACACAAACTTAGGGCGGAGCGAAATGGAAGCGGTTGTAGCCGAAGCGCCCCGCGCATCTGACGTTGGGACGTCCTTTCTAGAATTCGGAAACGAAAATAGGTTTCCGCCGTTGTGGGAGGGGAGCCAATTCGCTGTACTTCAGTACAAGTTTAGCGTTTTGCGCCTGTACTTTCGGACAGTAGAAACCCTGGAAATAGTGCCCAGATTGCAACTGGCGATAGGACAACGCACCAAGTAGAGTTTAAACGAAAGACGAAAAGTGAGCGATTAACGCGTGTCCGTTAAAAGAATTCTTTTGGTGGAAGACGAGGAGAGCGTTCGCCACATGGTGGCGAATTACTTTCGCGCGTCGGATTTTCTGGTGGACGAGGCAGATTCCTGCGCCGCGGCGTATCAGACGTTTCAATCTGCGAAGCCGGATATCGCGGTGCTGGATTTTCAACTGCCGGATGGTGACGCCCTGGCGCTGCTGCCGCGTCTGCGGGAACTGGAACCTTCCATACCAATTATCGTGATGACCGGCCACGGATCGATGGAGCTTGGCGCAGCACTAATCAAGGTCGGAGTCGAGCAGTGCCTCTCGAAGCCGGTGGAGCTTTCCGCGTTGGTGGTGGCGGTACAGAAAACGCTGGAGCACAAGCGGAACCAACAAAAGCAGATCGCATCGCGGAGCACGCGCAAAAGAGTTTCCATCGATCCTTTCATGGGCGAGAGCGACGCGATTCGAGCTCTGGCGCTGGAGGCGATTCGCGTGGCGCATTCGAACAGCCCGGTGCTGTTGCGCGGCGAAACCGGCACGGGCAAAGGTGTGCTGGCGAACTGGCTACATGAAAATGGGGATCGTTGCGAAGAAGCGTTCGTGGATCTGAATTGCGCGGGATTATCGCGGGAATTTCTGGAGACGGAACTGTTCGGGTACGAAAAGGGCGCCTACACTGGCGCGGTGAACGCCAAGCCTGGCTTGCTGGAAGTAGCACACCGCGGAACCTTGTTTCTAGACGAGATTGGGGATGTGGACTCCACGGTGCAACCCAAATTGCTGAAGGTGGTGGAGGAGAAACGCTTCCGGCATCTGGGGGACGTGCGGGACCGCTTTGTGGACGTGCGGTTGATCGCGGCGACGCATCAGGATCTGGTGAAGGCGATTGGAGAAGAGAGGTTCCGCGGCGATCTCTATTTCCGCATCAGCACGCTGCAGATCAGCATTCCACCGCTGCGCGAGCGGCTGGCGGACATTCCCATCCTCGCCCAGGACTTGCTGAAAAGAATTTCAGCGGAAGTGACGCGACCGCAAAAAGAGCTTTCGGACAACGTCATCGACAAGTTGAAATCGCACTCATGGCCGGGAAATATCCGCGAGCTGCGAAACGTGTTGGAGCGCGCGGTGCTGTATTCGGAAAAACCGGCGCTAACCGCGAATGATTTACGTTTTGAGGAACACGCGCCATCGCTGGAGCAGCTGTACAGTTCCCGGCTTACGCTGGCGGAGCTGGAACGCATTCACATCAGCCGGGTGCTGGAAGAAGAATCGGGGCAAGTGGCTGCGGCGGCGGCGCGGTTGGGAATTCCGAAGAGCACGTTGTATCAACGCATTAAGGTATTCCGCAAAGACGGCACCCGCGCTCCTGAACTGACGCGATAAGTCTACGGTCTAGAATTCAGTCTGAAAATTAGACGCAAGCGTCGTGAATTGCCGCGGGTGGGTTTTCGCACGCTGTAAGCCATTGAAAGGTTGAAAGTTGTGAGAGGCCACGAGCGAGCGGTATTGGCAGAGCGATTGCACTATGCATCGCTTCAGCCCAGTTCCAGGGAAAGGAAAACCCGTGAAGAAAATTTTGCTCGTGGACGATTCGCGAACGACATTGCTGATGGAGCGCATGATGCTCGAGAAGCGTACTTCCTATCAATGCATCACCGCGACCAACGGGCTCGAAGCAGTGGAGAAGGCCCAGACGGAAACTCCGGACCTGGTATTGATGGACGTGGTGATGCCACAGATGAATGGGTTTGAGGCCTGCAAGCGGCTACGGGAAAACGAAAAGACGCGCGAGATTCCCGTGATTCTAGTGACCACGCGCGGTGAAGAGTCTTACATGGAAGCGGGATTTCAGAGCGGCTGCAACGATTACGTCACCAAACCAATCAATGGACCCGATTTATTGAAGCTGCTGCATAGCTATCTGAGTGAATGAGCGCGCGAGGCAAATTAATTCAGTAGATCGGGGAAACATGGAAAGCGATTTCGCTCCAAGCGGGCAGGAAAGTGTGGCGGCGATCGAAGAAGCGAGCGATCCGCGGTCCGAGGCAGCGCGCAAGCGGCTGCGGGAATGCAGCGACCGGGAGAACGCCTGCGAAGTGGTACGGGAGATAGTTTCGAACCTGCTGGGGTGCGAAGAGATGGCGCTGTTTGAAGTAGACCGGAAGCAGCAAAGGCTGGCGCTGATCTGGTCGTTCGGCCTGGAGCCCGGGAGGCGGCAATTGCCGCAGCGATTAAGCGATGCGGCGTTATCGGGAGTGCTGGCGGGCGAGGCGTGCATTGCGCAGGTTTGCGCGCACATGGGAAGCGAGTGCGACGAGGACAAGGCGAGTGCGTTTGTGCCGATCGAATTCGGCGGGAAAACGGCGGGAGTGCTGGAGCTGTTGCGTCTGCTGCCGCAGAAAACGAAGATTGATGAGCTGGACCGGGCATTACTGGCAGTGATTTCCAGCGAAGCAGGGGAACCGCTTTTCGGCGGGCGCGGTTCGGGTAAAAGCGAAAGGAAGCGATGAGCAACTCAAAGACGTCTTTTGATCCAGCGGCTCTTCCCGCGGAGTACATGGGCAATTTTGAAAAAGAATGCCGCGTGGCGGCCGGACTAAAGAGCCATTTCCTGTATCCCGGGCAAGTATTCGTATCGCGGGAGCCGGTGACGATATCGACGATTCTGGGGTCGTGCGCGGCAGTATGCCTGTGGGACCGGCGAAAAAAGTTTGGCGGGATGAATCATTACCTGATTCCGGTGGGTGAAGAGAGCTCCGCGAATCCCTACCGCTACGGAAATTATGCCAATGAGGCGTTGCTGAACAAATTGCTGGCGCTGGGATGCGAGGTAAAGGATCTGCAGGGGAAGATTTTCGGAGGCGCGAGCCAGTTTAAAGTGGATTCCGAGAACTCGTTGGGTTCGCAGAACGTGAAGCTCGCGGAAGAGTTCCTGCAAAAATTGCGAATTCCTTTGCTACTGGCGGACGTCTCCGGTAAGCGCGGGCGGCGCCTGGCGTTTCGAACAGACGATGGCACAACGACGTTGAAGGTATTCGACAAGGTCTGAAAGAAAAATGAGCGAGCACATGGACAACGGGGATTTCGATCGCGGGGTGGCGCTGGCGTCCTTCCAGGAAGAGGCGGAAGAGAACCTGGATTTGATGGAGCAGGCCCTGCTGGAGATGGATTCGGGGTCCGGCGATGTGGAGCTGCTCAATGACATTTTCCGCGTGGCGCACACCATCAAGGGAAATGCATCGGCGTTGGAGTTGAACGAACTGGCGGACTTCGCGCACATCGTCGAAGACTTGCTGGATGTGTACCGGGAAAAGCACGCGGCGCTGGGCGCATATGTAGTTTCGCTGCTGCTGAACGTCGTGGATGAATTCAGGACCCTGGTTCCGGAGGCGATTGGCGGAAAAACCGGATTGACGAAGTCACAAAAGGATTTGCGCAAGCGCATTGCAGCAGAAGTGAAGCGCGGTCCTGCACAAAATGCCGGCAAAGCGGCGGCAGTGGAAAGTGAACCGGCCGGCGACCTGCAGAAAAACGAAGCTCCCGCGGCGGGGCGCACGCTGCGCGCGGACATCGGGAAGCTGGACAAGATTTTGAACATGACGGGCGAGATCGTGGTGATGCAGGGCCGCTTGCGCAACATGTTGGAGCAACTGGAGAAGAAACAGCGCGCGGAGCTGATAGAAGTGCACCAAGAGGTCGAGCGCCTGTACATGGATCTGCAGCGGGAAGTGATGAGTATCCGCATGGTGCCGATCGACCCGATTTTCCGGCAGCTCAAGCGTTCCGTGCGCGACATTTCGGCGGCACACGGAAAAGTGGCGCGACTGGAAACCAGCGGCGGTGACGTGGAACTGGATACGACGGTGCTCGAGCACTTGCGCGATCCTCTTTTGCACATGGTGCGGAACGCGCTGGATCACGGTATCGAGACGCCGGCGGTGCGCGAAAGCCGCGGGAAGGATCGTTGTGGGGTGCTGAAATTGTCAGCGTTTCACAGCAACGGACGCATCATCATCCGCCTGGCGGACGACGGGGCGGGATTTAATCGCGCGAAGATTCAGGAGAAGGCGCGACAAATGGGCCTGTTTCAGGACAACAAGCAGCTCGGCAATCAGGAAATTCAGCAATTGATTTTCGAAGCGGGGTTCTCGACCGCACAGACGGTGACGGACCTTTCCGGGCGCGGCGTGGGCCTGGATGTGGTGAAGCGCAACATTCAAGCGCTGCGCGGGAACATTGAGGTATCCAGCGACGAAGGCAAAGGAAGCGAGTTCACGATTCGCTTGCCGCTGACGCTGGCGATTATTGACGGGCTAGCGGTCGCGGTCGGCGAGGACAAGTTCATCATTCCCTCGGATTACGTCATGGAATGCGCGGAGCTGACGGGCCACGGAGAAAGAAACAACGACGGCATGGGGATTCTGAACTTGCGCGGGGCGGCCCTGCCGTATGTGCGGCTACGCGAGGCTTTCCATATGCAGGGTGAAAATCCTGCGCGGGAAAATGTAGTGGTAGTGAAAGTCGGGGATATGAATGCGGGGATTGCCGTGGATCGCGTGCTCGGCGGACGCCAGGCAGTCATCAAGCCGCTGGGCAAGGCGTTGCAGAAGATCACGGGAATCGCGGGTTCGACCATCCTGGATGACGGGCGGGTCGGGCTGATCATTGATGTCCCAGGGCTCTTATCAGAAATCACGACGTCTGCGGCGCAGACGAATCTGGCTGGCAGATAACCAGGAGAGGTAGAGATACCATGATGAATTGGCAGAATTGGAAAATCGGCACGCGGCTGGGGTTATTGTTCGGATCGCTGCTTTTGTGCCTGGTGGCGTTTGGTGGGCTGGGGCTGAGGTGGCTGGGCGCGCTGAATGCGAACACCATCGCAGTGCTGCAGCAACGCTACAGCACCGTGGAGTTGACGCACGAGACCATCGAACACTCGGTGGATAACGCGCGCATCACCTTGCAGCTGTTCGAGAACGTGGGCGACGAGCAAGAAAAGAAGCTGATGGAGCAAAACGATCAGATCAGCAAAGAGATCGGCAAGAACACCAAGGAGATCGAGGCGCGGCTGAGCAGCCAGGACGAGCGCGACTTTTTCGCCACGGTGATGGCTAACCGGCAGGCGTACATTGCCGCGCGTGAAACGTCCAAGAAGCTGCTGAAGGACAACAAACGCAAAGAGGCCCTCCAGGTGCTTTCCGAGGAAGTCATCCCTGCGTTGATGGTTTACCGCGCTTCGTGGACGAAATTCATTGCAATGCAGACCGACGCGGCGGAGCGCAGCGTAAAAGAAAGCGCGCAAGCTTACGCCCTTGGGCGGCGCTTTGCTCTGGTTGTGTTGCTCGTGACGCTGCTGCTGGCGGGCGCTGCGGGGGTAACGGTGACAAGAAGCATTACCGTGCCGATCCGCGACGTGGTCAAGCACGCAGAGCGCATCGCGAATGGCGACCTGACCAAGGATGTTCGCGTAACGAACGGTTCGGAAACTGGGAAGTTGCAGCAAGCGATGCTGGACATGAGCGCGAAGCTGACGCGAATCATCAGCGACGTGCGTGAAGGCTCGACGGCGGTGGCTTCGGCCGCATCGCAGCTTTCCAGCTCGGCCCAGAGCTTGTCACAGGGCACGAGCGAGCAGGCGGCCTCGGTTGAGGAAACCAGCTCCAGCCTGGAAGAAATGAACGCGTCGATCACGCAGAACGCCGATTACAGTCGCCAGATGGAGCAGATGGCCACCGGCGGCGCGCGCACCGCGGAAGAGAGCGGCAAGGCGGTGGAAGACACCGTCGAAGCGATGAAACAGATCGCCACGAAGATTTCGGTGATCGAAGAAATCGCCTATCAGACGAATCTTCTGGCGCTCAACGCGGCCATTGAAGCGGCACGGGCTGGCGATCAGGGACGCGGGTTCGCGGTGGTGGCTACGGAAGTCCGCAAACTTGCGGAGCGCAGCCAATCCGCTGCGCAGGAAATCAGCGGCCTGGCTTCGAAGAGCGTCAGTGTGGCGGAGCGTTCCGGCTCACTTTTGAAAGAGCTTGTGCCGGCGATCAAGAAGACCGCGGAACTGATGCAAGACGTGGCCGCGGCTTCAAAGGAACAATCCTCGGGCGTGGCACAGATCAACAAGGCCATGAGCCAGGTAGACACGGTTACGCAGCGCAACGCATCTTCCGCGGAAGAGTTGTCCAGCACTTCGGAAGAACTGGCGGCACAATCGGAGCAATTACAGCAGCTGATGACGTTCTTCAAGATTCGTGGCGGCGAGGATGTCGCAGACGCGAAGGTCAAAGGACAGCAACGGCATCTCCCGAGCCGCGAACGAACGGTGGAAGAAGGCGAATTGGTCGGCGTCGGAGCATTTTCCGGTAAGGACGAAAAAGGCTTTTCGCGATTCTAAGTAAGCACGCCAGAACGGCCGCCAAGGACTGAGACGACCGGCCGGATGTCTGGTGGAACATTCAATGACCTGCGCGGCAAAAAAGCTGACGCGCGCAGGAGGCGCTGGGAGCGTTACGCCGGAGAGTGAGCTATGAAAGCAGCGTTGGAAGTAAAGCAAGAGGAAACGACGGCCGGGCAGTTCCTGACGTTTTTCATTGCAGGGGAAGAGTACGCCGCGAGCATCCTGAAAGTGCACGAAGTCATCGAGTACGACACGCTGACCGCGGTGCCGAATACTCCGGCGTGGATTCGCGGAGTAGTGAATGTGCGCGGGAGCGTTCTGCCGGTGGTGGATTTGGGAGTGAAGTTTGGACTGCCGCCGAGCATGATTTCGCGGTTTTCGTGCATCGTGATTACGGAAGTGGACTCGGACGGCGAGAAATTGACGCTCGGGGTGCTGGCGGATTCGGTGAGCCGGGTGATCGAATTCGCGCCGAACGAGATTGAGGCGCCTCCGGCGTTCGGGACGCGAGTGAAAATTGAGTATTTGCTGGGATTGGGAGCCATCGGCAAGAAGTTCTGCCAGATTCTCGATATTGACAAGGTGCTGTCTGCGGACGAACTGCTGGCCGTATGTACCGCCCAAGCTGAGGCTTCAGACGAAGAGACTCCAGAAGTCAAAAAAGGAGTCTAGACCCGGTGCCCGATATCGACTTTAGTCCCGGAGGGACGCGTTCTACGTCGCCTTTGGGTGAAGACGCGGAGTCGCGTTGGTATCAGCCGGAAATTACCGTAAGTCCCGCGTTATTCCTCAAATTTCAGCACTTAATTTACAACGAAACGGGAATCTGGCTTTCCGAGTCGAAAACCGCGCTTTTATGCGGCCGCTTGGCGCGTAGGCTGCGCGCGCTGGAATTTAAATCGCTGCGCGAATATTACGAATTGGTAGTGCATCCGGACCAGCACGAAGAACGCGTGTGCATGATCGACGCGATTACTACCAATGAGACGCGCTTCTTCCGCGAACCCAAACATTTCGAGTATCTGATCGGCACGCTTTTCCCGCTGTGGAGGAAGCTGGCGGGGCAGGGGCTGCGCTCCAAGAGGATTCGCGTCTGGAGCGCGGGCTGCTCGTCGGGCGAAGAACCGTACTCGCTTGCCATGGTGCTGGCAGAAAAGTTTCCGCCGAGCGAAGGGTGGGACACGCGCATTCTGGCGACGGACATTTCCACGCGTGTACTGGCGATCGGGCAGGAAGGCGTTTACCGCATCACTGCGGCCACGGATATTCCGCGCGATATGCTGCAAACGTTTATGCTGAAGGGGCACAGCGAGCACGAAGGCAAGATGAAGGTGGTGCGCGAAATCCGGGAGATGGTGGAATTCCGGAGGCTAAACCTGGGCGACGGTGTTTACCCCATGAAGGAAACGTTTGACGCGATTTTTTGCCGCAATGTGCTGATCTATTTCGACGCCAGTTCGAAAACCAGAGTGGTGGAGAAACTGGTTCGGCACCTGGCGCCGCAGGGCTTGTTGTTTATCGGGCATGCGGAAAATCTGCACAGCATTACAGAGGGTCTGAAAAGCGTGGCGCCGACGGTTTATTTGCAAAGCAAAGAAAAGCATAGTTTGCGTGAACAGCGCTGATGGATACACACGATAGCTCGAAGCCTTCGGAAAAGTGCCGCGTACTGGTGGTGGACGATTCCGCCATGGTGCGGCAGGCGATACAGGCGATTTTGTGCCGGGATCCGCGGCTAATAGTGAGCATCGCGCCGGATGCGTTGATTGCGCTGCGCAAGATCCGGCAAGAGCGCCCGGACGTGGTGATCACCGACCTGGAAATGCCGCGCATGGACGGGCTGACGCTGTTGAAAACGATCATGGAGGAATTCCCGATTCCCGTGGTGGTGTGTTCAGGACTGGCGACACGCGGGGCGGAGCAGGCTTTGCGGGCGCTGGAAGAAGGCGCGGTGGCGATTATCACCAAGCCGAAGCTGGGTGTACGGGAATTTTTGCAGGATTCGGCGGTGATGCTGCTTGATGCGGTTTGGAATGCGTCGCAGGTCAAGATTCGGCCACGAGCGACGCTGCGGGCGGCTCCGCGCATCAATGCAGACGCGGTGCTGCCGGTGGTTCGCAAGCATGTGAAGGCGGCGCCGTTTCAGAAGATTATTGCTGTGGGTGCATCTACCGGAGGAACAGAAGCGCTGCGGGATTTTCTGGGGGCTATGCCGGTGGATTGCCCGCCGATTGTGATTGTGCAGCACATGCCGGAAGTGTTTACGCGGGCGTTTGCGGAGCGGTTGAACCGCGATTGCGCGATTCGCGTGGCGGAGGCGTGTTCTGGGGAACGGCTGCAAAGTGGCCAAGCTCTGATTGCTCCCGGGAATTTGCATACCCTGGTGGAGCATTGCGGCACCGGATTGGCGGCAAAGGTGATTGATGGACCTCTGGTCTCACGGCACCGGCCCAGCGTGGATGTTTTGTTTCGCTCGGTGGCAAATTCGGTAGGAGCGAATGCGGTGGGCGTGATTTTGACGGGAATGGGCAATGATGGCGCGCAAGGGCTGTGGGAGATGAAGCGAGCGGGCGCGGCAACGATCGCACAGGATAAGGCGACGAGCGTGGTGTTTGGAATGCCGCAGGAAGCGATAGCCAAGGGCGCGGTGGATCTTGTATTGCCGCTGGATCAGATTGCGCGGCGGGCCCTGGAATTGGCGGTTTCGGGAGAACGAGTTCACGTTTAGCTGCTACGGACATGTCGCGTACGCTAAACAAAATCGGCCGAGCTTAATCCTTAATCATCCTAGGGCATTGAAATTTACTAATCTGGCGCACTCCCGGGTGGTCGGCAATCCGGAGAGCGCCGGGATAAACCGGCATGTTGTAGGGGATGAAAGAGCCCGTGCAGCGATGCTAGCTGACGTTCCAGTGGGTGAGAGTCCCACCGGTGGAAGCGCTCAGTTGCCACCGTAGTTATACCCGACGACGAGAAGGGCGACCGACTCATCGGAAGCTCGGGAGTAAAAGTCCCCGTTGGCTGGGCGAAATTCCCGGTCAGATCCGTCAGGGGGGCAAGCAACTCGACAGGCCGTAGCGAGCAGCGAACCAGTGTAGCCGCGAAACCATCCCCCCATCGGAAACGGATGATGGGAATTTTGGGAGTGCCGAGCCT
Source organism: uncultured Acidobacteriaceae bacterium (assembly GCA_963817305.1). Classification (GTDB taxonomy): domain Bacteria; phylum Acidobacteriota; class Terriglobia; order Terriglobales; family Acidobacteriaceae; genus Sulfotelmatobacter. Next base: position 79,702 of record CAWFOD010000006.1, read on the forward strand.
TGGGACTCTCGGCGAAGGCCAATGTCATCGGTGAAGGAACTGAGCAAGCGCAACCGATGAACTCCCCGCGGTCATAGAGGACGGCATGTGGAGAAGGAATGTACAGTGAAAGCACGGAACCACTCGCGGGTCGCCTAGGCGGAAACGCACAGCGAGGGCATCACGTATAAGCCGCTATGCGGCGAAATCGAGATGTGCCTGCAAGTGGGGCGGATGGGGCCAGTAAGTGATGATGGACCGAGACAGAATAACTCGGACCGGAGCGAGGGCCCCTGGGGTAGAGCAGCGGTAGCTGCTTGAACGGCGGTGCTCAAGCGCGCCACGTTTCTCCGGCACAGTACGGGGAATCCAACGGTGGAAGCGGGTAGCACGAAGGACGGACGCAAACCGAGCGCCGCGACGAACTCGCGGATGGACGGGAAGGCCCTGTCTGAAACGCTGGCCTTGAAGCCGGAACGGGGAAAACCCGCTTTCCGGAATTTTAGGGAGGGCGATGGAAACGTCGGCATCATTCGAAGCCCGCTACGCGCCATCGCTCTACCCGACTACAGGAAAGGAGACAGCGAATCCATCCTGGCCTCGAGTCTCGCAGGCGATATCGCGAGGTATCGCTTGAAGCGTAGACAGAGGTATTGGTGGGCCGGGCTATGGAGCTTCGAAAAGCCGATGGAACAGGACGCCGACTCCATTCCGAGTGGAGGAAGGCAACACGACAACCACACTAATCGCGAGTGGATTGCCAGGTCCTGCGTAGTCTTAGAACCCGCGCACGCTGCGAAACAACCTGCACGAGAACCGGGAGATCTCCTGCAGGTCTTGGACGAAAGACCAAGACCGGTCCGCAAAGGCCATAAACCGAACTGCGGACGTGAACGTTCAGGAGAAGTCGGACTGTGCCGTACTACCAGTGAACCAGCCGAACAACGAAGGGCAACCTTCCGCGGAGGCCGGGGAGGAAAGGGCACAGATTGGGGAGAACACTGTTCCATCTCACATGCGTCCGACACAGAGCGGGAAACGCATGTCCCAGGGATTGCACGGTGTGCGGCAAGCAGCAAGAAAACGGAAGCAGGAACGGTTCACCGCTCTGCTCCACCATCTGAGCGTCGGATTACTCCGCGACAGCTTCTACGCACTGCAGCGTAAGGCTTCTCCCGGAATAGATGGCGTGACGTGGCAGGAGTATGAAACCGGGCTGGAGGATCAACTGGTCGATCTGCACAGACGGGTGCACCGAGGAGCGTATCGAGCGAAACCCTCACGACGAGTCTATATACCGAAGGCCGACGGGCGGCAACGTCCGCTGGGCATCGCGGCCCTGGAGGACAAAATTGTTCAACAGGCTGTGGTGACGATCCTCAACCAGATCTATGAGGTCGACTTCAAAGGCTTTTCGTACGGGTTTCGGCCCGGTCGCGGCCCGCACCAAGCGCTGGACGCGCTGACGGCGGGCATCCAATGGAAGCGAGTGAACTGGGTGCTCGATGCGGACATTCGAGGTTTCTTTGACAACATGAACCACGAATGGACGAGGAAGTTTGTTGAGCACCACGTGGCCGATCGCCGGATACTTCGCCTGATCCGGAAATGGTTGAAGGCGGGAGTTTCGGAAGACGGTCAGTGGTCGGAAACGAAGGTGGGTACGCCGCAAGGAGCAGTCGTTACTCCTCGAACGCAAAGGATAACTTGGTGCCTGGGAGGCTCCGGTAGGGTAAGAGCCCTTCGGTGGCGGCCCAGTGGGAACAGGGGCGGTTTGTGGAATCGGGATCGAGTGACGGATGGTTAGGCTGTCTGCGGCAACGAGAACTTCTTTCACGAGCAGTCGCAAAATCTGCTGTCGTTCGCATACGTCTAACGTCTTAGCGCGCTCGCGAAGCTTAATTCGAAATCCGTCCAAGTTTTCGGCAAGCTGCAGGTAACGAGTCTGGTCCACGGCTGCCGTCTCGAGCGATTGTAGTTCCGATTCCACAGCCTGAGATTTCTTGTTTAACTCCGGCATTCTTTGACGTAGTTGCGCCAAGCTGACGAGCCCCTCCTGATAGGCAGTGATGAGTCGTGCGACGTTGTTCCCCAATCGCGTCTGCTCGCGCCGCAGGGTTTCGCTGCGTTGTCTTCGAGGATCGCTGTTCCGCGCGGCCTCTTTTCGGCGATCAACTTCAGCTTGAATCAGCATTCCGTTGTCCAACAAACCGATGATCTGGTCCCACACGAACTGATCCAAGTAGTCTGATCGTACGGGACGGTTGGTGCATAACGCACCCTTGAAATGACGATACGCATCGGAACCGAGGCAGCGATAGTAGTACAGCTTTCGCTGGGACGTTCGCGTGGAAGATCGATACAAGGCATAGCCACACTGCTGGCATACCAGCATCCCTTGCAGCAGTGTCGGCTCGATCGTTCGGCGGGGAGAATGATGCTTGTTTTGGGTCAACTGTTCTTGTGCCAGAGCAAATGTCTCTTCACTCACCAGCGCAGGAACGGCCACTTCGATCCAGTCCGCGCGAGGCCGATCACGATGACAGTTGCTTCGGTGAGAGGAACCGTTCCGCTGACGCAGTGGCCGCGTGATGCGCTGTCGTTCCGACTGCTCGGTTTTGCCGAAGCATGCTTTGCCTTCATAGGCCGGGTTGCGCAGCAGTCCCCACACTGTCGATCGTTCCCAGCGAGTTTTTCCCGTTCTGGTCGAAATCCCTCGCTCATTCAACAAACGGGCAATCGCGTTGATGCTGAACCGTTGTTGCGTGTAAGTTGCAAACACCATTCGGACCACGTCTGCTTCGCTTTCTATCACTTCGTAGTACGCGGCTGACGTATCCGTCTTCCGGACGTAGCGGTAGCCGTAAGGCGCTCCCGATAACACATTCACCATTCCTTGTTGGGCGCGATGCCGTTTCCCGCGCCGGTGGCGTTCCGCGATCTGGGCACGCTCGTATTCAGCAATCATTCCCTGAAACTGAACTACGAGTTGGTCCTCCGGGCTGTCTCCAGAAGGCGACTTCAAATAGATAACGTCAACACCACATCGCGAAAACTCTTCGCCCAACAAAACCTGATAGGCGTACTTACGGCTGAGCCGGTCGGGTGAGTAGATCAACGCTGCTGCAATCTGCCCTTGCGCTGCTAAATCACGAAGCGCTTCTAACCCCGGTCGCACCAAACTGGCGCCGCTATACCCTTCGTCTTGAAACACCCATTCCGACGGAACGGCGTATCCGTGAGTCTGAGCGTATTCCACCAGTGCCGACGTCTGGCTGCCAATCGTGTGGTTCTCCTTCTGTCGGTCCGAGGAGACTCGTGCATAAATGGCTGCGGGCTTGTTCATTCGTCATCTCCTGAGCGGAATTCGGCGTCATTGATGCCACCGGCCGACGTATCTCGGGCACCAGCAGTTGGTAGGCTTGCTCCAGTTTCCTGATGAACAAACGATCGAATCGAAATTCCAGCTGCACAGCGTGGCGGTCCGATGAAGCGCCGCGCTTAGCCACGCCCTCTTCTCTGCTTCAGCACCGCCAGCAACGCCCGGCTGACGATTTCGCTTAGCGATAGACCAGTGGTGTTGGCGAACGAGCGCACTCGTCGCACCAACTCTTGGGAGAGCTTCACGGTGAAAGCGACCTTGGTGTCGCCGATAGGAACTGGTTGCTTCAAACGGCGGGCCTGCTGCAAATAACGATAGGCTTGACGCGGAGAGACCCTGCGGTCCTCTACCAGCTGCGCTACCGCATCGGGCAGATGAGCGAACCGCTGCAGCAGTTCGCGAGCATGGTTGAGGCGTTCGGCTTTTACGTTCGCGCTGGCACGGTCCATATGTCACAACTGTACAACCATATGTGACACAACTCAAGTCAAGAATAGCGCTCATCTACCGATACCTCAACATTCGGTCAAAACTGAAGTTATCTTTTGCGTTCGAGGAGTAACTTCACCACTGCTCGCCAACGTATACCTGCACTACGTGTTCGATCTATGGGTGGAGGTCTGGCGCAAGAAAGTCGCCAACGGCGATGTGATTGTCGTCCGCTACGCCGATGATCTTGTGCTGGGCTTTCAACACCGGACGGACGCCGAGCGGTTCCTGCAAGAGTTTCGGGAACGGCTGGCCAAGTTCGGATTGGAATTACATGCGGACAAGACACGACTGATTGAATTCGGGCGGTTTGCCGCCCGAGACCGGAAATACCGTGGGGAGGGGAAGCCCGAAACCTTTACGTTCTTGGGTTTCACTCACTTCTGTGGGCAGCTCAACCGCAAACGAGCATTCATCGTTTGGCGGATTACGGCGAAGAAGCGGATGGTCGCGAAGCTTAAAGCCATTAAGGCTGAGCTTCAACACCGGAAGCATCAACGCACGACCGAGGTCGGTGCATGGCTTCGGCAAGTTGTGCAGGGCTACTACCAATACCACGCCGTTCCCGGAAATTCGACTCAGTTGCGCATCTTTAGTCGTCGTGTTGGCAGAATGTGGCGGAGCGTTTTAGTTCGTCGCAGTCAACGCGCCCAGATGCGATGGGATCGTCTCATTCCTCTCTTGAACCGGTGGATTCCGCAACCCCGTATTCTGCATCCTTATCCTGATGCCCGCTTTGCCGCCACTCATCCACGATAAGAGCCGTATGCGTAAACGCGCCAGTACGGATCTGTGCGGGGGGCGATCAGCAATGGTCGTCCCTACCGCGACAGTTGGCCAAAGATGGGGCTATGGGTAGTGCCTAAGCGCACGGCAACAACGCCCAAAGTTTTTGTGACAGTTTAAGGGGTCACCTCAAAACTTGGGAACAACTTGGGAACAAACATTGACGAAAACCGTGCGAAACCGTGATGCATGACATAGGAAAATGCTAGACGAGCCAACTACTTAGCGTCTCTGCTCTTACCTTGCGCGCAGGAGGTCTGGAGTTCAAATCTCCACGCCCCGGCCACTCACTTCTTTATTTTCAATTCACTTTCTACCGCACGACGTTGCTTCTCCGGGATCGCCTCCAGATTCGCTCTGAAGCTGTCGGTGTTGGTCCGCTGATTGGTCTCCACTACCAAACGTATACCGCGCTTACGCGGGGAGGGCCGGAACGGTCTCCAATGACCTGCGTTTCGAGAACGATTTCGATGTTCTTTCGTTTCCAATCACTGGGCACTCGCTTCAACATTTCCTCCATGCGTTGCTCGTCCACCAGAAATTCTCCGGCAGCGACGGTGCCGCCGCGACCGATGCCTGCGCCCACGACCACCAATTGCTCGATGTTGGGATCCACAAAGCGCGCTACGATGGCGTAGTCCGAGTAGATTCCCGTTTGTTGAATCGTGCGATCCATCATCCAATTGTGATTTCCGGGATTGGCGCGGTCCTCAATCCACAATTTATTCATCGCGGCATCGTTTGCAAAGTGGAAGCGCAAAGGAGAGGTCATGCGCAACGTCCAGCTATTGTCGAACGCTCCAATAAATATCGAAGGGGCTCGGCGTAAATCAGTCAGCGTCGTGTTTGACTCGCCGAGCACGCGAGACGTCTTGCCGTAGCTGCGCAGCAGAGCTGCAACGTTCACCAGGGGACTTACATCGTCAATGATGAGCGCGACCATACTGTCCGGCAAGGTGATTTGGTGCGAGGGATCGGCAGCGTCGCGCAGGCGTATGGTGGAATACTGGCTTTGGTCTGCCACGCATATGAGCACCGGATTCGGCGAGTTTACGAATGGCTCCCAAAACTGTCTTAAGACCGGCGGGCGGGTCACATGCCATAGCGCCGCCGCAGCAATCACCAGCGTCAGCGCAACCACTGCGAATGCCGGCATCTTACTGCGTGCCATGAAAGTACGTTTCGATGGTGGAACAACCGGCAGCGTCGCAGCGAGTTGGGATTTGACGGCATCCGCAGCTTCGCTTGGCAATTCCAGAGAAGTTACCGCCGGAGGACCGCTGGGATGGCCCGGCCAGTAAAACTGCGGGGCGTAGGATCCCGCAGGCAAGATCATGCGAATTTCGTATTTGCGCTTGGGGTCTTGATAATAGTGTTCGATGCGCTTACGGATTTCCGCCGCAGTCACTCGAACGATTGGGTCCGTGTTCGTGTCGTAGTCGGCCGGCCGGTCGAAGATTTCCACGCCGAGGATGCGCTCTTTGAGTTGGTCGGTCTGCCCGGCCAATGCTCGCGCCACCACAAATCTCAGGAACGTCGGGTATCTCTTGCTGGAATGGAATAAGGGTGAAGCGAGCAGCAATTCGAGTTGCTGCTCAACGGCGCCTCTTTCGACTTCGCTACACGGTGTCCAGTTTTCCGTTACTTGCTCTGGTTGCAAGGTTATCCCACCCCACCCCCCGGTGACGTGCGTCGCCGTGCGGTCAAATCGACCCACACCTCGACTAGTTCTAGCAATGCAAAGTTGATTTCGATGGATGTTACTGCGCTTTAGACGAGCGTGCAATCTAAAAGGCGCTCGCGCGCCGCTTTTCGGTCACTATGGCTCGCTTTGCAAGTTGTGAGAATTCAGTACGATAAGCGCCAATTAATGGCCTTATCGCTCTTATCCCCGTTCCTTTACCTGAAAACCGTTGCCAGCTTGCCCGCGACTCTCTATAACTCTGGCCAGTGCAGTGCACCGTGTCCTGGTGCTTTCACGCAAAATTTGAAGACGCATGTGCGGTGGTCTAGGGACAGCAAAGCTTGGTCGGTGGATCGATCCGTACGGGGTGGAGTCCTGGCGTCAGCCAGAATTTCGAGGAGGGATTTCCGAATGTCAGGCAGAGAACGTTCACGGCAACTTGGGTTGTTACTTGGCGCGCTAGTGGTTCTAATCCTCTGCTGCAAGCCAGTGTACGGTCAGTCGTCCGCCGCATTCACAGCCACGCTGAGCGGCCGCGTCACTGATCCCGCAGGCTTGGCTATCAACGGTGCGACGGTGACCGTCACCAGCGCCGAGCTCGGCCTTACGCGCACGTCTACGACCGGAGATTCCGGCCTTTACAGTTTTACGTTCTTGCCGCCGGGTGTCTATGCCTTGGAGACGAGAGCTCCTGGATTCAAGCAGTACACACAAGATGGAATTACTTTGGCGGCCGGCCAGAATGTTGAGCAGCAGGTAAGTCTGAGCGTCGGGGCGCTGACCGAAACCGTCAAAGTCACGGCACAGGCGCCACTCCTGAACACGGAGAACGCGAATATTTCGGAGGATCTATCCTCGAGATTTGCAGAGGGCCTTCCTCTGAACTTTCGCAGCGTCATCAGCTTGACGCTGATCAATTCTTCGGTCAACAACGCTGCGGAACAACAGGTGGTGGGAGCACCGGGTCTGGCTCAAACCGCCGACCAGGACATTTCCTTTCTGAATTTCGGCGGCACCTTCTTTGGCACCGCGGAATACCTGCTGGACGGAACATGGGATACGCGTGTTGATTGGGGAGGGGTCATCTACGTTCCATCAGTGGACGACGTGCAGGAAATGAAGATTATGACCAACGCGTTCACGGCCCAGTATGGGTGGAGCAGCGGCAACGTAGTCAACATTGTGACCAAATCGGGAAGTAACGGTTTCCACGGAGACGCTTGGGAGTTTTACGCGAACAGCGGCATGGACGCCAGATACTATTTCAATAATGGAGCCCAACCGTCATTCAACCGCAATCAGTTTGGCGGGACGATCGGCGGTCCCATCAAGAGGGACAAACTCTTTTTCTTTGCCTACTACGAAGGCGAGAGGCAGTCCACTCCATCAACGAACAATTACACACTGCCTACCTCCGCGGAAAGGACCGGCGACTTCTCGGCGCTATTGGGAGCGCCAGTTGGGACCGACTATCTCGGACGGCCAGTCCTTGCTGGTGAAATCTACAATCCGTTTAGCACGCGCCAGGTTACCTGCGGAGGGACTGATCCCGTCACCGGGAATCATGTAACTTGCAGCGGCACCACGCAATTCATTCGAGACCCGATTTCCGGCAACATCTCGACTGGCCTGGGGGTCACGAACAAGATTCCCGCGGCGCTTATGGATACGATCGCCGCTAATATCGCGGCCGCGAACTTTTGGCCTACGCCAACTGGAACGGGATCGACGGGAACCAATTTTGCGCCGACGGGAGCTGCCGCAGAGCATTCGAATGAGTACTCGGGCCGCGTGGACTACAACGTGGACGAGAGCAACCGGCTCTACGCGCGCTTTTCCCAGAAGTTCCAAACGAAGACAAACACGCCAGACTTCTACGGACCTGATGATCCGGCAGGCCCGGGACTGCTCAATCCCAACAATCGCTACAGCGTCAACGTCGGCCTGAACCACATTTTCAACCCCACATTTACCATGAACCTGAATTTCGGGGTGAATCGCCACGTGGAGCAGGCAACTGGGCAGGGTTTGGGCTTTGCGACGTCGAGTCTCGGGTTTCCGACATTCATTGACGGGATTGCCCCGGCTTTCCCGCAGATCTCCTTTAGTGGTGGTGGGAATTATGCCCCCCTCGGAGCGGTTGGCGGGAACAACAGTTACATCGTGCCGCAAACATTCTGGACCAGCTCCGTTGATTTCACGAAAATGGAGGGCAAGCACGAATTGGCTTTTGGCTTCACGGACGTATGGCTGCGGATCGATGGCGGTCACTTCGGCCAAACGGCGCTCAACTTCCAAACCGCGTCCACAGAAGGACCGGATCCGAATAACGCAATAGGGAGCACCGGAAGCGGATTCGCATCTTTCCTGCTGGGAGTGGGCAGCGGGGACAACGGTACTTCGTGCCAACTTTGCACGCTGTTTCAAGCATTTCCCGCCACGGATAAGCACTTTCTCGGTTGGTATATTCAGGACGGCTGGAAGGTGACGCCCAGAGTTACTTTGAACCTGGGGCTCCGCTACGAAATCCAAACCGCGCCAACCGAACGTCACAATGCGCAAAACTACTTTAGCTTTACAGCGGAGAACCCCATAAGCGCCCAGGTTGGTTCTTTCGTTCCTGGTGAGCTTATTTTCAACTCGCCCAACAACTCAGGCCTTTACATCACTCCGTACGGCAATGTTGCTCCGCGCATCTCCGTTGCTATTGAGGCCGCCAAGAACCTGGTGATCCGTGGCGGTTACGGAATCTTTTACGTCCCGAACTTCTACGGCCAAGGTCCCAATGACGGGTTCTCGCAGCAAACACCGTGGAACACAACTCTAAACAACGGTCTAAATCCCGCCTCCACTCTAAGCGGAAATGTAAACGCCAATTGTGAAACTGCTCCCGGTACATTCGCGCCCTGTGGCCCAGCATTCACCACGGAACGGCTGCCCACTGGCAATTCCGCGGGAGGATTGCAAGACGTCGGCTTTGGGGCCGCCGCAGTGAACAACAACAGGAAAACCCCGTACGTACAGCAGTGGATGGCTGGCGGTCAGTACTCGTTTACCGCGAACGACATGCTGGACGTCAGCTACGTCGGCAATCATGGTACGAACTTGCTCGCGACTGGTTTGCAGTGGGATCAAATGTCGCCGGGAAATCTGGCTCAGGGGAATGCTCTCTTCAATGCGGTACCGAACCCCTTCTTTGGCCACATAACGTCAAGCAGCTGCGGCCTCAACAATCCCACGATTACCGTGGCGCAATCGCTGGCTCCATTTCCTCAATACTGCAGCGTATTCGAGGGCGGACCTACCGTCGGTACCTCGTCCTACGACGCTCTGCAGGTGACATACACGCACCGCTGGCACTCCGGCCTGGACCTCAACCTTTCCTACACCTATTCGAAGTTCAGGGATGACGTGCAAGGAGCTGCCGGTTGGGCTTTCCCTGGCAGCGGGACCAGCAACCTGAATTCGTACAACCTCTCTGCCGACTATTCGGTTGATGCCAGCAACGTCCCCAACAGGTTCGTGGCCTCGTACATCTACGAATTGCCGGTGGGCAAGGGGAAACGATTTGGTTCCGACTGGAGCGCGCCGATGAACGCGGTTCTGGGCGGCTGGGCGTGGAGCGGAATCCTCACTGCGGAGTCGGGATTGCCTCTCTCTATCCAACCAGCCTCGAACAACGTCGGTTTCGGTTTTAACCAGCGCCCCAATATCGTGCCAGGTGTGAACGCGATCCCAGCAAATCAATCGATTAACAACTGGATTAATCCGAACGCGTTTTCGCAACCTACCAACTTCACATTCGGAGACGCTCCCAGGTTCTTCGCGGATCTTCATGGGCCTAGTTACTTCGATTGGGACATGGCCATTCAAAAATACTGGGATTTCTCCGAGGGTAAGCGGTTGCAATTCCGCTTTGAGATGTTTAACGCGCTCAACCATCCGGACTTCTTCCAACCGGACACAAATCTGGGCGACGTAAGCTCCGGTAATTTCGGGAGGATAACCTCAGCTTACCAAGCTCGAACCGCACAGGTGGCTGCGAAATTCTACTTCTGACGCCTGGTGCGACTCCATCTCCCGCCACCCGGGACGCGAAAGCCTGGCAGGTGCCGGCGACTGTCCCCCAGTCGCGGCTCGACACCCAGCCTGCCAGGCGCTTCGTCTTGAGCGCGTCCGACCAGGGTTTTTCAATCGTCGGGGAAGCGATGGGCACTGTGCCAGAACTCTATACGGATGGATCCCGGCTCAGAAGCAACTCGGTGATCCTGTCACACTATGAAGACATGGGGCCCACAGATGCTCACAACGGATTTGCTTCGCAGCCTTCGTCGCGGCTTGTTCGTGGTGGCAATGGGGGCGCTGACTCTCTTCCACACCCCTGTTGAAGCCGCGGATGCTCCAGGCCGTTATGACCCTGTCGCCGACCCGCGCGCTGTCGTCACTACCGGGCATGCACGCTTCACAATTTTGACGCCGCAGCTCATTCGCATGGAGTGGGCCGCGGACGGCAAGTTTGAAGACCACGCCTCGCTCGTCTTTCTGAATCGTCGGCTCCCCGTTCCTGAATTTACTTACGAATCTGCGACCGACGGGAGACGCACGGTGATTCAAACCAGCGCGGTCAAGTTGGTTTACACCCCCGGAACCTCCGATGGCAAATTTGGCCCAGAGAATCTCGCTATCACTTTCAGCCTGAACGGAAAAGAGATCGTATGGAAGCCGGGTACGGCCGATACCGGCAACCTCCTCGGTACCACGCGCACGCTCGATAGGGTTCAAGGCTCTGATGTGCAGTTGGAACCAGGACTCATCTCGCGCGATGGCTGGACCGTTGTGGACGACAGCACACGCCAGCTTTTTGACTCCGACGACTTTTCCTTCACGGCAGGCGAGCGCAGTCCTTGGCCGTGGGTCACGGCGCGTCCGACGGGCGACCGTCAAGATTGGTACTTCTTCGGCTACGGCCACGATTACAAACTCGCTCTCTACGATTACACGCGCGTGGCAGGAAAGATTCCGCTGCCACCGCGCTTTGCATTTGGAACCTGGTGGTCGCGATACTGGGCGTATACCGACCAGCAATTCAATCAATTGATCCAAGGATTCCATCAACACGACACTCCTCTTGATGTCCTCGTGATCGATATTGATTGGCATCCCACCTTCAACGAGGTCGCGGGAAACATTCAACTGGATGCCTCCGGCCACAAACTTGGCTGGACGGGCTATTCCTGGAACAAGCTGCTCTTCCCCGACCCGGATCAATTTCTAAAGGGCATACACCAACAAGGTCTCAAGGCCACGGTTAATGTTCACCCGGCCTCAGGAGTGCAACCCTGGGAAGATCACTACCCGGAGATGGCTCGCGCGATGGGGATTGATCCAGCGACCAAGCAATACGTTCCCTTCGACATCACGGACAAGAAATTTGCAACGAACTACATGAACGATATGATTCACCCGCTCGAGCAACAGGGAATCAATTTCTTCTGGCTCGACTGGCAGCAAGAGGACACCACGAAAATCACCGGGCTGAATCCCACGTGGTGGATCAACTACGTCTTCTTCACCGACCAGCAGCGCCAGGGCAAACGGGCGCTGCTCTTCCACCGCTGGGGCGGCCTGGGAAATCACCGCTATCAGATCGGATTTTCCGGCGACACTATTTCTGTGTGGGATTCGCTCGCATTTCAGCCGTACTTCACAGCCACCGCTGCCAACGTGGGCTACGCGTATTGGAGCCATGACATCGGCGGCCACATGCCTGGCGCCATCGAACCGGAACTCTACTTGCGCTGGATTCAGTGGGGAAGTCTTAGTCCGATTCTGCGAACCCACACGACCAAAAATCCCGACGCGGAGCGGCGTATCTGGGCCTACCCCGAGCCGTATGCGGACTTGATGCGAGAGTCCTTCGCGCGTCGCTATGCTCTGCAGCCCTATATCTACACCGAGGCCAGGAAAACATTCGACACCGGTCTTGCGCTCCTGCATCCGCTCTACTATGACTCGCCGGACGCGCCGCAGGCCTATGCCGCAAAAAATGAATATATGTTTGGCGAAAGCATGCTCGCCGATCCCGTGACGCAGCCAGTCGCAAAGGATTCGCAGCTCGCGAAGGTCCCGGTATGGCTGCCACCCGGTGACTGGTTCGAACGGGATAGCGGCGCAAACTTTCACGGCCCCGTCACCGTAGAGCGTGAATTCTCGATCAGCCAGATCCCCTTGTATGTGAAGGGTGGAAGCATTATTCCCATGCAACCGCCGATGAACTATACCGGCGAGAAATCGGTGGACCCTCTCATCCTCACCGTGTTCCCACTACAAAACGGACAGGCGTCGAAATATCGTCTTTATGAAGATGCGGGGGACACAACCGGCTACGAGCACGGAGAATGCGCGTGGACCCCGATTCAGGCAACTGTGAACGCCGACGGCACCGTGCTTACGGTGAGCGTCGCGCCCACCTCGGCTCATTACTCCGGTATGCCAAACGAACGGGCGTATGAACTTCGCCTCCCGGGAAGTTGGCCGCCATCTACAGTCAGTGTTAACCAGGAATCCCTGGCGCGCTCCAAAGGCACGGGCGGACCTGGATGGCGCTTCGAAGGCAACACGCTAACGACCGTGATTACGACGCGCAGATTCAGCACCGGGGATGCGGTCACAATCAAAGTGCGAATCAGTCCCCAGCTGGCGCGCAATCGCTCGATGCTCGACGGCCTCCCGGGCAAGCTGACGCGGCTTCGCGAGACATATGACATCTTGAATGCTGCCTGGCCGGCAGCCGGCTCTCCCGATCCATTGATTGACGCTATGCAGACGGGAGACCGCATCAGCTACCAACCGGAGACGGCGTTTGCGGAAGCGAGCGGCCTCTCGGCGAAACTTGCCGGATTAGCCAAAATCATCGACGCCATGCATGCTACAGAGACTTCGCCTGCATTTGCGACCATGAATCAGGACAAGAAATACCAGAGCCAAAAGCTTGAAGAGTACAACGGTCTGATCAGCACCGCCCTCGCTCACATCGCGGACATAAATCCAATCCCCTCGGTATCTTCAAACAATACGACCACGCCATGACTGAGCCAGCAGATCAAGGGCGGATCGCAGAACGGCGAGCTAGAAATTCGGAATTCGAAGTGAGAAGCTCACAGCCGGGCAAAGTGGCTCGATCGTGCAAGGAATTTTGTCCGTCGCGAGCTCCGGGCGCCAAGCGATTTCGAATTGTCAGGAACATGGATGACCAGAAGAGAGCTTTTGTCTTTCTTGTTTTCTCTCGGTGCGCTTGAACTCGGCAGCGTTCTGGATGCTCAAGGGGCAGACCCCAAGACCGCCCCAGTGTTCCAAGTGAAGACCTTGAAGGGTGTTGATTTTGTTCTCCGTAACTCGCCAACTTCTCGCAAGAATCTGATTGAAACCATGCCCGGTGGCGTGGGCCTCTTGGATTACAACAACGACGGACTGCTGGACATTTTCTTTGTGAACGGTGGGCATGTCCGCGACACTATGGCCACTCCCGTCAACTTCGATCGCCGAAATCCCGCCTATTGGAATCGTCTGTACCGTCAGATTCCAGATGGCAGCTTCACCGATGTCACCGAACAGGCTGGCCTTGCCCACGCCGGTGACTCAAACTACGGGATGGGAGTCGCGATTGGGGATTACGACAATGATGGCTTTCCCGACATCTACGTGACCAACTTCGGAAAGAATATTTTGTATCACAACAATGGCGACGGCACTTTTACGGATGTCACCGCGAAAGCTGGCGTCGCGGCAGGCGGCTGGTCTGTTTCCGCGGGATTTTTCGACTACGATAACGACGGCAGACTGGATTTGTTTGTTACGCGTTATCTCGATTGGAGTATCGAGAAAAGCAAAACGTGTGGCTCGGAAAAACCCACATATTGCCCGCCCGGCGATTTTCCTGCCATCACAAACATCCTCTACCAAAATCGCGGAGACGGCACGTTTGAGGATGTGAGCGTCTCCTCGGGCATCGCCGCGAAGAAGGGCCATGGCCTCGGAGTGGCGTTCGCGGACTACGACGGCGACGGATACACGGACGTCTTTGTGGCCAACGACGTCACCGATCAATTTCTTTTCCACAACAACGGGAACGGCACTTTTACCGAATGTGGTTTGGATTCGGGTGCAGCTCTTTCGGAAAGCGGCAGAATGCCCTCGGGCATGGGCGTGGTTTTTCAAGACTACGACAACGATGGCCTTCCCGACCTTCTCATCACGCAACTTCCCCACGAACCCTACGTCCTGTTTCATAACGACGGCCGCGGCTCGTTCAGTGCGCAGGAATTGGAAGCGGGATTGGGCGTGCTCTCGGGAAGCGCTTCGGGCTGGGGAGTCGGACTGGAGGATTTTGATAACGACGGCTGGAAGGATGCTTTTATTGTCCAAGGTCACGTCTTCGACAACGTTCAGATTTACGATGACTCGCTGCGCTACCGGGAACCTCCCTTGCTAGCCATGAACCGCGCGGGGCGTTTCGAACGAGCCGATCCCGGATCGGACGTGCCCGTGGCCGGTCGCGGTGCCGCGTTCGGTGATTTGAACAATGACGGATGGATGGACGTCGTTACTACTTCTCTTGGAGAACCCCCGCAGTTTTATTTCAATCGCCGCGGCCAATTTCACTGGCTGACGATCGCGCTGCGCGGAAAACGCAGCAATCGCGACGGCTTCGGTGCTCGCGTTCAAGTCAATGGCCAGACTCGCTTCGCCACGGCTGCGGGCAGCTATCTCTCTTCCAACGATAAACGTCTGCATTTTGGTCTTGGCTCCGCGGAGACGGCCGACATCGAGATTCGCTGGCCCTCTGGCATTCGGCAGGTCCTGCGCGGCGTAAAGGCCGATCAATTCATCGTGATTGAGGAATCGGTGCAACCATGATTCACGCGCTGCTGTGGATGTGCTTGCTGTTGCCATCGCAATCGGCGGAGCCTTCCGTGCCCCCCGATGCGCTTCCGCTGCTGCAATCCGGCTTAGACGCTGAAAATCGCGGCGCGTTCGACCAGGCCGTCGCCGCGTTTCGCAAGGCCGCGGATCTGGCCCCCAACTCTGCAATCGTCTTCCTTCGGTTGGGCGACGCATACATGAAGGAGCATGACTACGCTGCAGCCATTCCTCCCCTGAAGCACGCGGCCGAATTGAGTCCGGATGCCCCAGCCGTCCATCAGTTGCTCGGATACGCGCTTCTGGCGCAGGGGTACGCGTCCGACGCCGTTCCTCATTTGAAAATGATTAATGACCCCGCAGCTCTGGGAATTGCGCAACTACAAGCCGGCCAAGCCGCTGAAGCAGTCGCGAATCTGCAAGCGGCTCTCGCGAAATCCCCAGACGATCCGGATCTTCTCTTTTATCTCAGCCGCGCCGCGACCGCTCTCGCTGGCCAATCGTTGGATCGCTTGCGTTCCGTTGATCCGAATTCTGCACGAGGCCATCAGGCTGTCGGTCAAACCGATTACGAAATGAAAATGCTTCCGCAGGCTGCGAAGGAATATGAACAGGCCATCGCCATGCGGCCCGATTTGCCGGGCTTGCGGCTTGAGCTTGGACAAGTCTTCGCTGCCGGTTCCGAATGGGCGAAGGCGGAAGAACAATTTCGCGCAGAAGCAAAATTGCAGCCCGGAAGCGCGGAGGCGGCTTATCGCTTGGGAAATGCGTTGATGCAGCAGGGAAAGATGAAAAACGCCACTGACGAGCTGAGGCGGTCCGACTCGCTGAGCCCCGATATGCCGGAAACGCTATACGCTTTGGGCAAAGCGGCGGCCATCAGTGATCCGGATGTCGCCGAGCATGCGCTGGAGCGCGTGATCGAGCTGGAGAAAGAGACTCCGCTCGCCGGGCAGGCCTATTTGGTGTTAGCTCAAATTCACCGGCGGCAGGGCAAGACGGAGCAGGCAGCTCGTGACATGGAAAACTATCGCAAGATCCAGGCTCTCGCCGTTCACCCTCCATCATAAGCATCATCTCCAGGTTCGATCGCCATCGCGATTTTGCATGCACCCACCGTGGCGAAAAGTCCACGTAATCCCCTCTTTCAGTTATTGACATGAATCCATATTTCTGCAATCATCGAAATATGCCGACTCTCTCAGCGAAGAAAAACAGCGAGCAGATAGCCAAATTTGCAGACATGTTCTCCGCGATGGGCACGGAACCACGCCTCCGCATCATGCAGTTGCTGCTCTCGGCGCATCCCGAAGGAATGGTCGTCGGTGAAATCCAGTCCGAACTCGATATTCCGAACTCCACGCTGTCGCATCACCTCGACAAACTGAGGAACGAAGGCCTGGTCGTCGTCAGCCGCGAGAGCACCTTCCTTCGCTACTGCGCCAATACCGAGGCGCTCCAGGAAGTGCTGCAATTTCTGTATGCCGAATGTTGCACGCGAAATAAAGCCGTTGCACCGCGCGACGTAATTCAAATCTGCAAGTAGGGAGCCACGCATGACCGAAGCAAACATCAAAGATGCGGTGAAGGAAAAATATGGCGAGGCCGCGCTCCGCGCCACCACCGGCGGCAGCTCCTGTTGCGGTGCAGCAGCCGCTTCCGCAAGCTGCGGATGCGATCCCATCACCTCGAATCTGTACGATGCGGCGCAAACCGGTGAAATTCCCGTCGAAGCGATGCTCGCTTCGCTCGGCTGCGGAAATCCCACGGCGCTTGCCAAGCTGAACGCTGGCGAAACTGTACTCGATTTAGGCTCGGGCGGCGGTATCGACGTGCTGCTCTCCGCCAAGCGCGTTGGCCCAACCGGAAAAGCCTACGGCCTCGATATGACCGACGAAATGCTCGCGCTCGCCAACGAGAACAAGAAAAAAGCCGGAGTCGAGAACGTCGAATTTCTGAAAGGCGAAATCGAGCACATTCCGCTGCCCGATAATTCCGTCGATGTCGTTATCTCGAACTGCGTGATCAATCTTTCCTCTGACAAAGACGCTGTCCTCCGCGAAGCTTTTCGCGTCTTAAAACCCGGTGGCCGCCTCGCCGTCTCTGACGTTGTCACCCGCGGCGAAATGCTTCCCGAAATTCGCAAGAGCGTTCTGCTCTGGGTCGGATGTATCGCAGGGGCGCTCGAAGAAAACGATTATCTCAGCAAACTCAAGAGCGCTGGATTTTCCGAAGCCGAAATCGAACCCACGCGCATCTATCGCGTTGAAGATGCCCGCGAATTTCTCTCCGGCCAGGGCTTCGACGTGGACAAGATCGCGCCGCAGGTGGACGGCAAATTTTTCAGCGCCTTCATCCGCGCCACAAAACCAATGGCCAATGTAAAGTACTGCTGCGGCCCAGACTGCTGCGCCTAGCAGCCGGAGATCGCATGGCGCAACACTACAACGTGCTATTCCTCTGCACCGGGAACTCCGCGCGCTCCATCATGGCCGAATCCATTCTCAATGGCAGGCGCGATCCGCACTTCACCGCCTACAGCGCCGGGAGCATGCCTTCTGGCACCGTGCGTCCCGAAGCTCTTAAGCAACTGAACGCCGCAAATCTGCCCACGGAAAATGCGCGCAGCAAAAGCTGGGAGGAATTTTCCAGGTCCGGCGCACCGCAATTGAATTTCGTGTTCACGGTCTGCGATAACGCCGCGAAAGAAGTCTGCCCCATCTGGCCCGGCCAGCCCATGACGGCTCACTGGGGAATTCCCGACCCGGCCGCGGTCACCGGCACGCCGGAAGAAATCGACCGCGCCTTCAAGGACGCTTTCCTCACGCTGGGCCGCAGAATTAATTTATTTCTCAGTCTGCCGCTTGCGAGTCTCGATTCTCTCGCCATCAGAAAAGAAATCGACCGCATCGGCCGCAAATGACGCCCACCCTTCCGCGCAGAATCGTGGCCGAGTTTCTGGGCACCGGATTCCTGGTCGCCGCTGTCGTCGGCTCGGGAATCATGGCCGAGCGACTCGCGGGCGGCAACGTTGCAATCGCGCTGCTCGCCAACACCATCGCCACGGGCGCGGCGCTTGTCGCGTTAATTCTCACGTTCGGGCCGGTCTCCGGCGCGCATTTCAATCCCGCCGTCACGCTCGCCGATGCCATCGAGGGCGGTGTGTCGTGGACTGTCGCCGGGAGTTACGTCCCCGCACAGTGCGCCGGTGGAATCTGCGGCGCAATCGCGGCACACCTCATGTTCGGCTTGCCCGCGATTTCTCTATCGCATCATGTGCGCAGCGGTCCCGCTCAAGTGTTCAGCGAGTTCGTTGCAACATTCGGGCTGCTCTGCGTCATCTGGGGATGCTCGCGCCAGCGCTCACAAATCGTCCCCTTCGCTGTCGCGGCTTACATCACCAGCGCGTACTGGTTCACTTCCTCAACCTCGTTCGCAAATCCGGCGGTTACCATCGCTCGTTCGCTCTCCGACACCTTCGCCGGAATTCGCCCGGCTGACGTGCCCCTGTTTCTCGCCGCGCAACTCGCCGGCGCAATCGCCGCGACTCTTCTTTTTCGCTGGCTCGTGCCCGGCCTGCGCACCAGAGCCAAACAAGTTGTCGTCGCCGCTGACCCCGCCGCCAGGTAAGCGTCGCTTTCCACGGCACCAAAAAAGGAGGCGTGAACCGACCGGCTCGCGCCTCCTCTCAGTCAACTACCTGGCTTGCCTCTAGCACCCATTACAGGATGCACAACACTCGGCCGAAGGGCAGCACGTCGTATTCGCTGCCTTCACTACTCCTGTAAAACCGAGTGCGATCACCGCCATCAACACAACTGCTCGTAGCTTCTTCATGGATTTTTCTCCTTTGAAAAATCAAATTTGGTTTTTGGTCGGCTGACGGCAATGCCGCCAGCGGGAAATCCGAGGCAAAATTCGGAGAGCAGATTTCTAGACGCGAAGAAGCTGGGTTGCGAGGAGTGTGTCTCTACCGCAGCGCGGCACAGGTGGTATATTTTCCGCCGCACGATAAAACCGAGTCGTCACCGAATCAATGTTAGTAAGCAAAAAGAAATGTTGCGCCGCAGTAGTCCCGGGCTTGGTGATGTCTGGCTTCGAAGCAACCGTTACTTCCACAGGACAGCACGACATACCACCGCCACGCACAGGCTTGCCATCGTTCGGTTTCGCCGGTGCACTTCCACCGAGATGATGATGAGGGCAGTTTTCCATGCCCGCCATCAGATCCGGCGAATTCTGCTCGGCTGAATTCTCGTGTGCAGACGGATCTTTGCCGGACGTGGCACCCGCGAAGCTCGGAAGCGTACAGCCCACGAGGCACGCCAAAACCGCCAGCCACACCGAAAGTCCGGTGGCCACCGCTGATCTCAACGTGTGAATCCGCAAAAGCATCTCCGACAGCGTATACCTGTCGATTCCTGAAAACAATTGTTTCGGTTACGCGACTAATGTGTGCCACGAGCACGAAAGGAGAAAACGCTGAGTAGTGCGCAACTGCTTGACTGATGAGGGTAGGCCCCTCGGAATCGGTTTACAGGAACAGGTTCCAAACCACCTTCGGCGGCTGTAGCCAAAAGCTATGGTCGTGAACGCGGAAGGAAAAGGCCTGGCAACGACCAGGTCAGGTGACCGGCAAGAAGAGGACCGCAAGGGAACCACTGCTGAAGTGTCGAAACGTTAAAGACGATGTCAAAACCGCGGGGGGTTAGTTACTGCGGGAGTAGCTGCGACGAAACCTGTTTACGGGCGGAGCGGCATCCGGCATGAGAGGTGGCCTGAGCTTGCCAAAGAGGCGGTTAAGCGGAACGTGGGAACCTGAGGCACCGATGCGAACGGAGAAGCCACAAGTGGACGAAACCACGAGGGCGAGAGTACGGAGGCGGAGTCTCAGGGTCGGACTGCCCTAAAGTAGTGAAGAAGCGGGGTAATTCCCGTGGAGCGAAGGGGGCGGGTCACCCGCGTCCTAACCAAATTCGGTCAACTGGCAACAGGAGGAACCGAGCGGCTCGGACGGAAGGTAGCAACCTTCACTGGGTGGCACGAGCCGTGTGACGGGAGACTGTCAAGCACGGTTCTGTGAGAGGCTCGGGGTGAAATTCCCCGGGCCTACTCGGCCGGGGGTTGACCAGCGATTCTGCTATATCCTTGCCTTGGCCTTCCGCGTGTGCCAGGCCGTGCCATCGTGTGCAGGGAAATCAGCCACTTAGCTCGGGGAGTGGTAAGCCCATACCAGGCTGTGCCAGCGTGTGCAGGTGGCAGAAACGGTGACAGTCTTTTAGGCCGATTTCTTGCTCGAAAATGATTCGGGCTTGGATTTGGCTCGGCGCATTGCCTCAATGAGCTTCGCGTTGCGTTCCTCGGAATGCAGACCGGCGAGCGCTTCTTTGTCTTTATCGCAAAGCCCGAGCCGCGTAATGATTACTTCGTCATGGGGCAGGTGCACATCGTAAACTTGCTCCGTTCGTTCGCCGCAAATCACACAGTTCATTTCCATTCCGTTCACAGGGTTCATTTCCATTGTGTCCTCCTTTGAGAGAGTTATTTCCCTGCCTTGCGTGGAGCGCGAACCGTAGCTCCTTTTCGCTTAGGAGCGGTGCAAGGCAGCTTCACGCGTTTGGAGATGTTGAGGCCAAGGCCTTTGTCGCAGCATTCACACCAAGCGCGATGATGATGCCCGTAGTTAGCAATCCCAGTACTGCTATGAAAATGGCGATGATCCTGGATCGTCTTGTGGTTGGTCGGAAATCACCGTAGCCGACCGTCGTTGCGGTGACGAATGCCCAATAGAAACTATCGAGGCGCGACCAGCCTTCCTGCCTCCCGGCGAGGTAGCCAAGCAACATGATTGCCAGCACCAAGAACAACAAGAGAGGCGAGAAAAACCAAAGTCCGATAGCCAGCTGCCGGAGGAATCGGAATGTCAGCCCCCAAGGAATCACGAGTAATTTGTTAGACCTGGCTCCGTTTCCAAGCAACTAGGGGAACCCCTAATGGGGTTTCTCGGGCTCTCCGAAATGCCTGATGAAGGCGCTTACCGTAAAATTCGAGGTCAGTACCCAAGGGGGGTTTCCGATCATCCAACTGATCGGGAGTTAGCCCTATGCTGCCACAACCGGCGACTGAAAAGATGATATCCCAGCATCCATTTGTCGAGATCAAGCCACCCTCTCGGACAGAAAGCATCGATTGTCGAGTATCTCTGCGCTAGAATGCCGAGCGCATGTCCTACAAGCGCTACACGAGTCAGTTGACTCCTTGGGGAATTCCCGCGTTGTACGCGGTGGTTGCAGTCGCGGCTGGGCTGACGATTCCACGATTTGAAAGCCACATCTTTCCGGGGCTCGTCGCCCGGCTGAGCGTCAACTCTGCGACGGCGATCTACTCCTCAATTGCCTCGGGTATGATTGCCCTAACGGCGATCGTTTTTTCGTTGACGTTCGTGATGGTGCAGTTCAGCGCGACCGCCTACTCACCTCGCCTCGTGTTGTGGATAGCTCGTGATCCAGTGATGTCGCACGCCCTTGGCATATTTACAGCCACCTTTCTTTTTGCCATTGCAGCGCTCACCGCGGTTGACAGGGATGGTTCGGGCAAAGTCCCGTTTGTCAGTGGTTGGGTGTTGATTGGTTTGCTTCTGACGAGTGTCGGGATGTTCATCAGCCTCATCCAGCGAATCGGTTTACTTCAGGTAAACCGCATGCTGGTTTTCACGGGCGACCAAGGACGCAAGGTGATAGCAACAATTTACCCGTCAGTGAAATCGGTAGCCGTATTCACTGGATCCGATGATTTTCGTGCATCGCCTTGCACCCAGTCTCTGATTCATCACGGACGACCGCGCTCGATTCAAGCTGTCCATGTAGCCTTTCTGGTGAATGTGGCCAAAATGTCAGGCGGTGTTATCGAAATGGTCGCGGCGGTAGGCGACACGATCGTGGAGTTGACGCCTCTGTTGAACGTTTTTGGTGCTCGACAGACTATTGATGAACGCAAACTAATGGATGGGATTGAAATGGGCGGGGAACGTACCTTCGAGCAAGATCCCAAGTATGCGATCCGTCTGCTGGTGGACATCGCAATTAAGGCCTTGTCGCCCGCGATTAACGATCCCACAACAGCGGTACAAGCGCTCGACCAGATCGAGGACCTATTGCTCCGAATTGGACAACGCCACATGGAGATTGGAGCCTTTCCCGACAGCGATGGCCACTTGAGACTCGTCGTTCCATTTCCAACGTGGGACGATCTCCTTCGCTTAGCCCTTGATGAGATTAGTTCTTACGGCGCCAACAGTGTGCAGGTCATGCGACGCATGAACGCGCTCGTCAGTGATCTGATTCCAGCCGTGCCGGAATCGTGCCGTGCGGCGCTCAAATACTGGAAGGGGCGCTTGCAAGCTAGGATCGCACGTTCGTTCGCAGACGGTGAGGAGAGAATAGATGCCTCGCAGGAAGACCGGCAAGGGCTTGGAATACGACGCCAGCATCCTTCCAGGAGCTCTTGACTTCCGATGCATAGGGAAGAAGCGCCTGATTTATTAACCCGATCAGCGACTTCTCCGAATTGAATTTAATCGAATGGGCTCGCAATCCTGCTGGCTTAGCAGAATTTTCGTGGCTCCCAACCAACGACCAGTACCTCGCAAGACCAGGATTTATCAGCATCGAATCGGCTACCGCCTGCTAAACGCTTACCGGACATATGGATCTGCGGAAAAGTAGTTGCCCGGTCACGCGGCTTATCAAGCTTAACCATGCCCAGCGCCGGAGTGAGCCGCCGCTACCAACCAATTACAGCAATTTTGTACATGAGCAAAATGGCCACCGCCGTCAGGGCGGTCCAGACGGACAGCGTGTAACGTCGGAAGAAGTACAAGGTCACACCTATCCAGCAAAAGCAACCAGCGATCAAGGCACCACCCACATACGGCGTAGCGACTGCTGCCGAGAAGCTCGTGCCAAGGACGTGCCTGAGCCGAAAATACTCTCCTAGTGTCCTTACAACGATGAGGAATTGAACCGTGATTCCTATCTGTGCCCAGCGTTCTCTAGTCACGAGGATATTCTAGCTGGGCCGGCAAGGCTTGGCGATAAATCGTCAGTGCACTTGGTGGGTGGTCGGCGAACCGGAGAGCGCCGGGATAAACCGGCATGTTGTAGGGGATGAAAGAGCCCGTGCAGCGATGCTAGCTGACGTTCCAGTGGGTGAAAGTCCCACCGGTGGAAGCGCTCAGTTGCCACCGTAGTTATACCCGACGACGAGAAGGGCGACCGACTCATCGGAAGCTCGGGAGTAAAAGTCCCCGTTGGCTGGGCGAAATTCCCGGTCAGATCCGTCAGGGGGGCAAGCAACTCGACAGGCCGTAGCGAGCAGCGAACCAGTGTAGCCGCGAAACCATCCCCCCATCGGAAACGGATGATGGGAATTTTGGGAGTGCCGAGCCTTGGGACTCTCGGCGAAGGCCAATGTCATCGGTGAAGGAACTGAGCAAGCGCAACCGATGAACTCCCCGCGGTCATAGAGGACGGCATGTGGAGAAGGAATGTACAGTGAAAGCACGGAACCACTCGCGGGTCGCCTAGGCGGAAACGCACAGCGAGGGCATCACGTATAAGCCGCTATGCGGCGAAATCGAGATGTGCCTGCAAGTGGGGCGGATGGGGCCAGTAAGTGATGATGGACCGAGACAGAATAACTCGGACCGGAGCGAGGGCCCCTGGGGTAGAGCAGCGGTAGCTGCTTGAACGGCGGTGCTCAAGCGCGCCACGTTTCTCCGGCACAGTACGGGGAATCCAACGGTGGAAGCGGGTAGCACGAAGGACGGACGCAAACCGAGCGCCGCGACGAACTCGCGGATGGACGGGAAGGCCCTGTCTGAAACGCTGGCCTTGAAGCCGGAACGGGGAAAACCCGCTTTCCGGAATTTTAGGGAGGGCGATGGAAACGTCGGCATCATTCGAAGCCCGCTACGCGCCATCGCTCTACCCGACTACAGGAAAGGAGACAGCGAATCCATCCTGGCCTCGAGTCTTGCAGGCGATATCGCGAGGTATCGCTTGAAGCGTAGACAGAGGTATTGGTGGGCCGGGCTATGGAGCTTCGAAAAGCCGATGGAACAGGACGCCGACTCCATTCCGAGTGGAGGAAGGCAACACGACAACCACACTAATCGCGAGTGGATTGCCAGGTCCTGCGTAGTCTTAGAACCCGCGCACGCTGCGAAACAACCTGCACGAGAACCGGGAGATCTCCTGCAGGTCTTGGACGAAAGACCAAGACCGGTCCGCAAAGGCCATAAACCGAACTGCGGACGTGAACGTTCAGGAGAAGTCGGACTGTGCCGTACTACCAGTGAACCAGCCGAACAACGAAGGGCAACCTTCCGCGGAGGCCGGGGAGGAAAGGGCACAGATTGGGGAGAACACTGTTCCATCTCACATGCGTCCGACACAGAGCGGGAAACGCATGTCCCAGGGATTGCACGGTGTGCGGCAAGCAGCAAGAAAACGGAAGCAGGAACGGTTCACCGCTCTGCTCCACCATCTGAGCGTCGGATTACTCCGCGACAGCTTCTACGCACTGCAGCGTAAGGCTTCTCCCGGAATAGATGGCGTGACGTGGCAGGAGTATGAAACCGGGCTGGAAGATCGACTGATCGATCTGCACAGACGGGTGCACCGAGGAGCGTATCGAGCGAAACCCTCACGACGAGTCTATATACCGAAGGCCGACGGGCGGCAACGTCCGCTGGGCATCGCGGCCCTGGAGGACAAAATTGTTCAACAGGCTGTGGTGACGATCCTCAACCAGATCTATGAGGTCGACTTCAAAGGCTTTTCGTACGGGTTTCGGCCCGGTCGCGGCCCGCACGAAGCGTTGGACGCGCTGACGGCGGGCATCCAATGGAAGCGAGTGAACTGGGTGCTCGATGCGGACATTCGAGGTTTCTTTGACAACATGAACCACGAATGGACGAGGAAGTTTGTTGAGCACCGCGTGGCTGATCGCCGGATGCTTCGCCTGATCCAGAAATGGTTGAAGGCGGGAGTTTCGGAAGACGGTCAGTGGTCGGAAGCGAAGGTAGGTACGCCGCAAGGAGCAGTCGTTTCACCACTGCTCGCCAACGTATACCTGCACTACGTGTTCGAACTATGGGTGGAGGTCTGGCGCAAGAAAGTCGCCAACGGCGATGTGATTGTCGTCCGCTACGCCGATGATCTTGTGCTGGGCTTTCAACACCGGACGGATGCCGAGCGGTTCCTGCAAGAGTTTCGGGAACGGCTGGCCAAGTTCGGATTGGAATTACATGCGGACAAGACACGACTGATTGAATTCGGGCGGTTTGCTGCCCGAGACCGGAAATACCGTGGGGAGGGGAAGCCCGAAACCTTTACGTTCTTGGGTTTCACTCACTTCTGTGGGCAGCTCAACCGCAAACGAGCGTTCATCGTTTGGCGGATTACGGCGAAGAAGCGGATGGTCGCGAAGTTTAAAGCCATTAAGGCTGAGCTTCAACACCGGAAGCATCAACGCACGACCGAGGTCGGTGCATGGCTTCGGCAAGTTGTGCAGGGCTACTACCAATACCACGCCGTTCCCGGAAATTCGACTCAGTTGCGCATCTTTAGTCGTCGTGTTGGCAGAATGTGGCGGAGCGTTTTAGTTCGTCGCAGTCAACGCGCCCAGATGCGATGGGGACGTCTCATTCCCCTCTTGAACCGGTGGATTCCGCAACCCCGTATTCTGCATCCTTATCCTGATGCCCGCTTTGCCGCCACTCATCCACGATAAGAGCCGTATGCGTAAACGCGCCAGTACGGATCTGTGCGGGGGGCGATCAGCAATGGTCGTCCCTACCGCGACAGCAGTTGCGTAAGTCCTTCCATGAGAAGGCCGGTTGATGTCAAGGCACACTTTGACTTTCGTCTTTCTTAGAATCAGTTCCTACTCAGCCAAGCCGCCCCTGTCGCCATCCTTCCATCCGCACTCTTTGTGAGCGATATTCGCTCGGTGCAAGGTGGGTGTTCTCGATTCAGTAGGTGCTGCTACCTGATTAGCGTCCTCTCTTCTCACCTTTGCGGTGGGAGTTGGGCTCCAGGACTTAGCCGCAGTCACCTGGACTCGGCGGTCGAGCTCGGCGGTCCGGATCGAAACTCTAAGCCACTGCCCGCATCGCCTTCTGACTATTGCGCAGTGGTTCGTACACCTCTCCGCCCACCCACAACCGATGCAGCAGTACCGCCAACTTGCGCGCCACGGCCACTACCGCTCGCTTCTTGGCATTTTTTCCTCCTCGCTCGGCAAGCTTGAATCCCCATCTCCGCAGATCACTGTCTTCTCCAAACGGCCCCAGAATGTAGTGCGCCCCCTGCACCATCATGGTGCGCAGATACCGGTCTCCTTCCTTGCTGATTTTCTTCTGTGGCTCGCTGTTCCCAGAGTTCCTGCGTCCAGGTTTTAACCCCAGAAAACAGCCCACCTCGCGACTCTTCTCGAACCGATACGGGTCCTCGATCGTCAGGATATAGGTCAGCGCGATCTGCGTTCCCACACCCTTCACCTGCTTGAGCAAGAACACTTCCGGGTACACTTCCTGGGCGATTTTCTCCATCCGTTCGTCGTACTCCTTAATGTGCTCGTTCAGCGATTCGACCTCTCGCAACAGTGGCGCCAGGACATCACGCAACTCCGCTGAAAACAACATGTTGAATTTTTCTAATCGGTCGAAAATAGCATGTCTGAGCGCACATTTCGCGCGTCACAACTCACCGATCACCACTCAAGAATCAGCAGTTTTACGCTCACATCCGTACTTCCCGCAATTTCTAATCGCTAGTCGCCCAGGATTAGAAATCGAGCTAACCCCTTCACAACAAACGAGAAAACATTTTCTAATCGCTAGTTTTTATTGTGTTTCTTGCGATTGCAAAAGCAGAGGCGCCCAGCCGAAGATTCAGTGCGGAAACTCGAGAGTGCTCGAAGCCTGCGCGTCACGCGGCTCGTTTCTTGCGTTCCACTAGCTGCAAAATCAATGGCGTCAGAATCAGCTGCATCGCCAGATCCAGCTTGTTTCCCGGAATCACAATCGAGTTCGCGCGCGACATGAAACTGTGCTGAATCATCGCCAGCAAATACGAAAAATCAATCCCGCTGGAATTGCGGAAGCGGATCACCACCATGGATTCGTCCGGCGTCGGTATCCAGCGTGCGATGAACGGGTTCGAGGTATCCACGGTCGGGATGCGCTGAAAATTAATGTCCGTCACCGAAAATTGTGGGCACATGTAACGCACGTAGTCCGGCATCCGCCGCAAGATCGTGTCGGTCACCGCTTCCGTGGAATATCCGCGCGAAGCGCGATCGCGGTGAATCTTCTGAATCCATTCCACATTAATCACGGGCACCACGCCGATTTTCAAATCCGCGTATTTCGCCACGTTCACTTTGTCCGTAACGATCGCTCCGTGCAGCCCTTCGTAAAAAAGCAAGTCGCTGTCTTCCGGAATCTCCTCCCAATCGGTAAATTTCCCCGGTGCCGCGCCGAATTTTTCGGATTCCGCGCTGTCGTGCACGTAATGCCGAATACGCCCCGTTGCGTTTTCCCCGTAGCCGCGGAAAGTGGCTTCCAATTCCTCCAGCAGGTTTGCTTCTTCGCCGAAGTGGCTGAAATGGTGATCGCCCTTCGCGGCTGCTTCGGCCATCACGCGATGCATTTCGTACCGATCATAGCGATGGAAGGAATCGCCTTCGATATAGACAGCCTTCACCTTCTCGCGCCGGAAAATTTGCTCGAACGTATTCCGCACCGATGTCGTGCCCGCGCCGGATGAGCCTGTAACGGAAATAATTGGATTCCTGGTGGACATGTTCGCGGGCTCCGGTCAGCGTCTCATCAGCCCGCGTTGAAAAAAGAGCGGAGCGCGCTCCGCTGAAAACTGCGGATCGGTGTGGTACTGGCTGATGCGCTCGACAGCGGCGCGCGAGCCAAACACGATGGGAGTTCGCGCGTGGAGTTCTCGCGGTTTCACATCCAGGATGCGCTGCACCGTATCGGTCGCGCATCCGCCGGCCTGCTCGATCAGCAGCGCGATCGGGTTCGCTTCATAAATCAGCCGCAACCTGCCGCGATGGTAGCCGCGCCGCTGGTCGCCGGGATAAAGGAAAACGCCGCCGCGCACTAGAATGCGGTACGCATCCGCCACCAACGACGCAATCCAGCGCATGTTGTGGTCCTGCGATAGAGGCCCCTCGAGGCCGCGTATGCAATCGTCCACGTAGGCCCGAATCGAATCATCCCAATGGCGGTAGTTCGCGGCGTTCACCGCATATTCCGTGGAGTCGCGCGGCACCGCGAGATGCGGAATCGCCAGCCGGAATTCGCCCGCGCGGCGATCCAGCGTAAATACCTGCACGCCCTCGCCAATCGTCAGCACCAGCGAAGTTTGTGGCCCGTAGATGAGGAAGCCCGCAGCCACTTGCTCGTGGCCCGGACGCAGAAAATGTTGCGCTGGCTCGCGCGCATTCTCGACCGATGGAAAGATCGCGAAGATCGTTCCGATGGATACGTTCGCGTCGATGTTGCTCGAGCCGTCGAGCGGGTCAATCGCGACGGACAGCGGAGCTGTCGCGTCCAGCGCCAGCGGGTGCGCCATTTCCTCGGAAAGTATTGCGGCCACTGGAGCGCGCCGCATTCCCTGGGTGAAGACTTCATTCGCCAGTAGGTCCAGGCGCTTTTGCGCGTCGCCGTCGAAGTTCGCCGAGCCCGTATTCGTGCCCATATTCGCGCCGACGCTTCCCGCGAGCTGTCCCAGCGCAACGATGTCTGCAACCTGGATTCCGGCCTTGGCGATCATTCCTAGCAATTCCAACGCTGCCGCCAGATGCTTGCTGTCATTGCGTTCCGCCGCTTCGCGCAGAAATTTCTCGAGCGTCATGTCGCGCGCGATTCTCGTCGGCGGTTTTTCCACGGAGCGAGCAGGAAGTGCAGCGTTCGCGTGTCGGATGGGCGAGGCATTGGGTAGCGACATTGCTAAACGCTAGCAGCAGCCCGTCAAAAAGAAAACTGAATATAATTGCACTCACACTTAGAAAAAGTGAATGTTGAAAAGTTCTCTGATGAATTCGCGGGATCTTCTGCAGGTAGTGTGCGCAATGGCCGGCCCGGAGCGGGTGATGCCTCAACGCCTTAAGCGCCAAGGCTGCCGAAATGGGCATTTCGGCTGAGACGAAACGAAAGCAGAGTTGGTATTCGGTCCTCGAGCGGACGAGCCGCGCCAGCGAGTCACCTTAAGTTCTTTCATTCATAAACACAGCTATGTTATATATCGCGCAATCGCTTTGCGTATGACGACCGCGGTCGTTCGCTTCGAGTGACGGGTTAATTCCGCTAGTTGAGTGGCTTGACAGGGATTGAGACCCAACGTGAAGTAGCCAACGTCACGAGATGGCAAGCGACTTCGGTTGGAAGGATCGAAAAATGACGCGACTCGGCGCGGTTGTCATTCTCGCACTGGCCTGGGCGTTTTCCGCCGCAGCGCAATCCATACCTAGCAACACACCGGACGCACCAGCCCAATCAGATATGCCGGCGAAAACCTCGGCCAGTTCAGCGAGCCTCCCGAATGGGACAGGCATTGTTGGAACGCTGTCAACAAACCTCGACACCAAGCATTCCAGGGCGGACGACCGCGTGGAGGTCGAGGTAACTCAAGACGTCAAACCCGCTGACCGCATTCTGCTTAGAAAAGGCTCGCATATCACCGGACAGATCACGCAGGTGAACGCGTTTTCCAAGGGCTCAGACAACGCCGCGATGGAAATTGTATTCGACAATGTAGTCCCGAAGGGCGGCGAACAGATTTCCACCCATCTCGCCATTTATGCGTTGGCTGCAAAGCGTGATGAGACGTCAAACGACCTGTACGATGGAAGAGGATTGGCCGCGACATCCACGCGAGCGGGAGTTGCCGGTGGCATGCGCAGCGCGCCGGCTCCGCTGCGGCCCGATGCAACAGGTATATTCAGAATCGATGGGATGAGCCTGCTGCCAATGGCGAAAGACAAGCCGCCGACATCCCTGTTGCACTCCGACAGCCGGAATATTTACCTGGAAAAAGGAACCGAGATTGTTCTGGTAGCAGTTGGACCGTGACTCTGCCCGATTCGCCGCTCTTAGTCCCGCAGCGCGCGAGCATGGAAGCCATGCCCGGCGCCATCCTGGCTCATCGAACTTTTCGTGCTGCAGGACTTTCTTCGGTTTTCGTCCGCAAAGCAGCGAAGCTCACGTAACCGTCAGGCCAGGTCCAGCCCTCCAAATGGCGATGCGGGCGCCCTGGCTCGCCGAGATCGGAGACGACCGAACTCGCGCCGCTGAAATCATCGTCGGCGGTGTAGATGCCCGGCGTCACCACCACTGGCAACCCCGCTCCGCGCGCGGCGTTCGCGCCGTTCGCTGAATCCTCGAACGCAACGCAGCTCGCAACCGGCAATCGGAGCTTGCGTAGCGCGGCTTCGAACACTTCTGGATCGGGTTTTTTCGCGCTGACCTCGTCGCCGGCGACAATGGCATCGAATAGCGACGCGCCGTGCGCGGGGAAAGTGTGCTGCAGCAGCGCCTCCACATTATCGCGGTGCGTCGTCGTGGCGATAGCCAGTCGTGCCCCCGCGGCTTTGGCTTCGCCGATCAGCCGCGCGACTCCCGGATTCAATTCCACCGCGCCTGCCAGAATCATGGCTGTATAACGTTTTGTTTTGAAATCGTAAATCGCCGGAATTTTTTCACGCACCGAAGCGAGCTCCGGCGCGTGCCACTTCGTGAGGTAATGAAGGATGCGTTCTTTTCCGCCTGTGACCTGCAAGAGTTCCTTGTAGAGCGGCCGCTCCCACTTCCACGGCAACCCGAACGCAGCGAAAGCCTCGTTGAAGGCCCGCCGATGCACCTCTTCCGTTTCGGCGAGAGTGCCGTCCACATCGAAAATCAGAGCTTCCAAAGGCATCAAGTCCTCAAAGAAATCCGCCGCGCGCGTTGGCACGACAGAGTACTCGAATATCATCGCTACCGAAGAAAGAAAAACGGAAGAGTTTCGCCGAGCGGCGAACTATCGCGCGCCAGGCAACGCGCTGTGGCGGATCGAATCAATCAAATGTTTCCTCGGATTCATCGCTCAGCGGGGAACTGGCCGCGGCTTGCTGCCCGAATACGCGGCTGGCCAGCAAATCGGGAGCTTCGATAGTCATCAGATCGTCCGCCGTGACCTTCGCGCCGCCCGCGGAGCGCACGATGCGATTGGCCTGGCGCAATCGTGCCCGATCCAGCGCATTACGAATCGAGCGCGCATTCGAAAAGTGCGGCAACAATTTCCGCGCGGCGATGTAACGCTCCAGCGCCTCCCGCCCGCTCGTGCTCAATTTGTAATTCTGCTTCGCCAGAATCATTTCGCCGATCTGGAGCAATTCGCCTTCGGCATAATCCGGAAAATCGATGTGATGGGCGATGCGCGAGCGAAACCCCGGATTGCTGCTGAAAAATTTCTCCATGCGATCGGCGTAGCCCGCGAGTATCACGACCAAATCTTCGCGCTGGTTCTCCATCACCTGCAGCAGAATCTCGATCGCCTCCTGCCCATAGTCCCGTTCATTCTCCGCGCGATAAAGATAGTAGGCCTCGTCAATGAACAGCACTCCGCCCATTGCCTTCTTCAATATTTCCTTGGTTTTCGGCGCGGTGTGTCCGATGTATTGCCCCACCAGGTCGTCGCGCGTCACTGAAACCAGATGGCCTTTGCGTACGAAGCCCAGCCGGTGGAGGATGTGCGCCATGCGCAGCGCCACGGTCGTCTTGCCCGTGCCGGGATTTCCAGTGAAGGACATGTGCAGCGTCGGCGCTTCGCTCGATAATCCCAGCTTGCGCCGCACACGCTCCACCAACAGCAGCGCCGCGATTTCGCGAATGCGCGTCTTCACCGGAGCAAGTCCGATCAGTTCCTCATCGAGTTCCCGCAACACGTCCTCGATGCCCGCTTCCGCGAGTTCCTTCGCAAGGTCAACCGTCGCGCTACTCAATTCACCGCCCGCAACTTTCTCAGTAGCAGGCCCAGCAGCAACAGCCGCGACTGGCTTCGCGAACGCCACTGTTCCCGGTGCGTGCTCCTCCACGACAGGATCGGTGATGCCCGGATGCTCGTAAGATCGCGTTGTTTCCGTCACAAATTGTCCTTCGCGCAAGCGAGCCGCGGCGCCACCGCCGCGCGCGCGTCAACGATATCGTTGCCCTTCGGGCCGATCCGTTTCGTAAGCCTGCGTTGTATAACGCACGCTGCGTCCTTCCGCTTCCTGACGAATCAATTTGAATCCCGGTTCCTGCGCCGGCCGATTGACCAAGAAGGAAAGCCGTACCGATTCCCACCCGTGCGTCGAATCAAATCCCGAAAGCCGGATGTAACGGTCGCCATAAACCTTGCGGCACTCCGCAAGCTCCATCATCACCGCCGCCGCATCTTTGATGTCAAACATCGGCAGACCCCACATCTCCCAATACGTGTTGCGCGGATGCGGATCATCCGTGAACTCCAGATTCACGGCCCAGCCGTTGTCAATGCAATATTGCGCCTGCGCCCTGATCTGCGCGTCGGTCAAGTCCGGCAAAAATGAAAAACATCCTTGCGTCAATCGCATCGCGTTATCTCCCATCGCAAAAAAGTGTCAAACACTAACGGTCGCAGTTGGCACAAAGTCCGGTGTGTCCGTGGATGCGTAATCGAACGTCACATCCTTCCAAATTTCCAGCGCTTGCCGGAGCGGCAAACAATTCTTTGCAGCCGTTTGCAAAACCTCCGGACCTTCGAGAGCGATGTTGCGGCCTTCGTTCCGTGCCAGCACCATCGCCTCCAGCGCCACGCGATTGGCCGTCGCGCCCGCCGCAATTCCCGCCGGATGCCCAATGGTGCCGCCGCCAAATTGCATCACCACGTCATCACCCAGCAGATCCAGCAGCTGATGCATTTGCCCCGCGTGAATGCCGCCCGACGCCACAGGCATCAACTTGCGCAGCGAAGCCCACGGCTGCTCGAAAAACACGCCGTTCTCCAGCTTCTGCGGCACAAAATCTTCGCGGCAGATGTCGTAATACCCGCGAATCGTCCGCGGATCGCCTTCTAGTTTTCCCACCACGGTTCCGGCATGGATGTGATCCACACCCGCCAGCCGCATCCATTTCGCAATCACACGAAAGGAAACCCCGTGAATCTTCTGTCGCGAATAAGTTCCATGCCCTGCGCGATGCAAATGCAGAATCATGCTGTTGCGCCGCGCCCAATTCGCCATGGACTGAATCGCCGTGTAGCCGATCACC
Organism: uncultured Acidobacteriaceae bacterium; assembly: GCA_963817305.1. Lineage (GTDB taxonomy): Bacteria > Acidobacteriota > Terriglobia > Terriglobales > Acidobacteriaceae > Sulfotelmatobacter. The sequence continues at coordinate 113,293 of CAWFOD010000006.1, forward strand.
AAATCAATCATGATGATCACCGACCCCAGCTCTTTCGCGAACTCTGCGCGCTCGTACATATCTTCCATCGTCCCGGCCGTGACGTTCAGATACGTGCCCTTCACCTCGCCGGTCATCGCCTGCGCGCGATTCACCGCCTCCATCGAATAAAGATACCGATCGCGCCAGTGCATGAACGGCTGCGAATTAATATTTTCGTCGTCCTTCGTGAAGTCGAGGCCGCCCTTGAGCGCTTCGTACACCACGCGTCCATAGTTGCGCCCGGAAAGTCCCAACTTCGGCTTCACCGTCGCGCCCAGCAGCGGCCGGCCAAATTTATCCAACCGTTCGCGCTCGACTACGATTCCAGTCGCCGGCCCGCCAAAAGTTTTTATGTACGCCACTGGCATGCGCATGTCTTCCAGGCGCAGTGCCTTCAGCGGCTTGAAGCCGAAAACATTGCCGATGATCGAAGCTGAAAGATTGGCGATCGAGCCCGGCTCGAAAAGATCCAAGTCGTAGGCGATCCATGCAAAATAGGATCCCGGCGCATTCGGTACCGGTTCCACGCGATAACATTTGCCGCGATATTTCTCGCAAGCAGTCAAGCGGTCGGTCCACACGACAGTCCAAGTCGCCGTCGAAGATTCTCCCGCCACTGCCGCGGACGCTTCGATGGGATCCACGCCGTCCTGCGGAGTCACACGGAACAGCGCGAGGATGTCCGTATCCTTGGGCTCGTACTCCGGCTCCCAGTAGCCCATTTTCTTGTATTCCATCACGCCGGCTTTGTAGCGGTCTTTGCCGCGCACCGTCGAGGATTTCCCGTCCAACGATTTCTCATGCACCGATTTCACGTTCAAGTTCGCGCTCATGGCGTCTCTCCTCGCTGCGCAGTCATGGAAAAAACGTAACAGCTTGCGCCCAACAATAAAACTGAATATAATTTCCAATAGCCTCAATAAAATTAACTGGACCAAAATGAACAACCTCACCTTCAAACAGCTCGAAGCCATTCACGAAGTCGCCCGCAACGGCACTGTCGTCAAAGCCGCCGCCGCTCTGCACGTCACGCCGGCAGCCCTCACCTCGCGCATCAAACTCCTCGAGGAAGACGCCGGCCTGCCGCTCTTCGATCGCACCGGAAACCGCCTGCGCCCCACTGACGCTGGCCGCGAAGCCGTCGCCGCCGCCGCGCGCATCGAACGCGTCATCGCCGACCTGGGCGACACGCTCGACGCGATGAAAGGGCTGCACGGTGGCCGCGTGCGTTTCGGTGCGGTCTCCACCGCGAAGTATTTTGCCGCCGAGTTGATTGCCGCATTTCTGCGCCAGCACCCGGCGATTGACTTAAAGCTGGTAGTGGGGAATCGCGCTGAGACGGTGGAATCGCTGCGCAATTACGATATAGATGTCGCCGTTATGGGACGCCCGCCCGGCGATTTCGCCGTGGATAGCGAGCCCTTTGGTCCCCACCCGCACGTAATGATCGCCGCGGCTGATCATCCGCTGGCGCGCGCGCGGCGCGTATCAAAAACCGAATTGGCCGAACAGAAATTCATCGTGCGCGAAGAAGGTTCCGGCACGCGAAATATCTTCGAATATTTTTTCAACGTGGAAATGACCAAGCCGCCGAAAATCACCATCGAAATGGGCTCGAACGAAACCATCAAGCAGGCGGTGATGGCCGGACTGGGACTTTCCTTGATTTCGGCGCACACCATCGCTTCGGAAGTAGCCGCGGGACGCCTGGCCGTTTTGAAAATCGAAGGACTGCCCATCGTGCGGCAATGGTACGTGGGCCATCGCGCGGACCGCGAACTGCCGCCCGCTTGCCGCGCGCTGCGTACGTTCATCGTGAAGAAAGGCAAAACCTTCCTCCCGGAGAGCGGAAACGCGTAACACGCGCGTGCGAAAATGCGTCGAGCGCCTGCGCCTAATTTGGCTCGACGGGGCCCACGGGCTGATAACGCGATTAATTCAGTTGGCGTCTAGGATGGGTGCAACGCGGCGAGCGAACTTCAAGAGCGGTACCCTTAGTACTTCGGCATTTCCCCCAAGTATCGATTTGTAACACATTTCACTCTTCTCTCCTCATCGCATTTTTCGATAGACTTGCCTCAAATATTTAATGACGCGCGTGATGTTTCCTCTTATATTATCCGCGGTTAAGAGTTGTACGCAGTGGCACTACATCGCCACAGGTTTCCCAGCCCGGCGAAAGCAGCGGTCGCACCGTAGCAAGCGACAGCTGACAATAAGGTTTTAAGAGAGGAGTCCCCACATTTCTCTGGATGGCAGGCCATGCTCGGTGAACGGGTGTATGTGTTCGGCGAAAAGGAATAAAAATGGTAGTGACAGCCTGTACGGCATCGTACTTTCAGTTCAGTTCAAGCGAGGATGCGAACTCATGTCGAAGAGCGTCTCGCGATGAGACGACTTCTCCTTATATTCGTCACCGCAACACATTGAGTACGATGATGGTTGGCGTCAAAACTCAGTACCATTACTCTCGTGCTACGCGAGAAAGACGAAAGAGTGAAAATTCTTGTCGTAATTGTGGAAATCTTGCGCCTTCACTTTCAAAGGTCTTCCGCAATATATTCATTAGAAAAGACTTAGATTTGACCCAAGATGGCACGCGACTTGCGAACTGTCTTGCACCCGCCCGCGTACGATTGTACTGGTGTCCGAAGAGCTTGAGTTGTTGAAGACGACTGGTGAGGAAAACGAATGGCTACTATGAAAGCATTGTGCTTGGTGATTCTTCTTACGGCGGTTCCGGTGAGTCTTTCGGGTCAACAGAACAATACGGTCGCTGCTGTCGCCGCCCCGATCGCAGGATCCACCGCTAGCGGCGCTCGTCCTAGCGATGACCGGCCAGCTCTGCAACAGCGGAACCCGCGCTACCAGGTGCAGAGAGACGACGTCCTGCTGATTTCCTTCCCCATTTCTCCAGAATTGAATCAGACCGTCACGATCCAGCCGGACGGCTACATCAATTTGCAGAACGTCGGCAGCTTGTACGTCCAGGGGATGACGGTACCGGAAGTCGTCGTGGCTCTGAAGAAAACCTATGCGCAGACGCTGCACGATCCGATTATTGACGTCGACCTGAAAGACTTTCAGCGGCCATACTTTGTCGCCATGGGGCAAGTTGGCAAGCCGGGCCAGTACGATCTTCGTTACGACATGACGGTTACCGAGGCCATCGGCGTCGCCGGCGGATTTATGCCTACCGCTAAAACGCAGGTGTTTCTCTATCACCGCGTGAACAACGAATGGGCGGAGGTGAAGGAATTGAAGCTGAACGATATGCTGAACGGCAAGCACATAAGCGAAGACGCCCGCGTAATGCCCGGCGACATGATTTTCGTCCCGGAGAAGTTCATCACCAAGTTCAGAAAATACGTCCCGTACGGTATCGGGACTGGCGCGTACTTTCCGGTTTACTAGTTAGCGGCGCGGACAATACCAAGCTTCAAAGGCGAAAATTACATGACTACATCGAATCGCAGAGATCGGTCGGCGCAGGAAATGCCGGAAGTTACGTTGAGGGATATGTTGTCACCCATATTCCGGCACCGCCGCGTGGTGATCATCAGTTTTTGTTGCGTGTTCGCGGTGGCGATTCTGGTTGCCTGGGGCTGGGCGGCGCGCTACTACGTTTCGACGATGCAGGTAGTCGTGGAACAGGATCGTTCCGATCCAGCGATCACCACCGCGCAGGTTGCCAACGTGAACAACAATCGCGGGGTCACCACGGATCAAGTCGCGTCCGAAGTCGCCCTGTTGCAGGGTGACGACATGATGCGCAGCATCGTCTCTACTTGCAAGCTGGTGGACGACAAATGGTCGCCGTTCGATATGTTTGCCGATTCCAAGCGGCGCTTGGCAATGAGGCAAGAAGATGTCGCGCGAGGCTTGGCCAAGAAGATTAAGGTCGAAGCGGCATCCACTTCGGACGTCATTGACGTGAAATACGGAAGAACAGGCGAACCGGAAGTGCCCGCCTGTGTTTTGCAAACTCTCGGCACGCTATATTTGCAAAAGCATCTGCAATTGCAGCGTCCAGTAGGTACCGCCGATTTCTTCGCGCAAGAAACCGACAAATATCATCAGGCACTGATGGATGCGGAGTCCCGCCTCGCTGAGTTCAGTCGCACGTCGGGAGTCGCCGCGCCCGATATTCTGCGCACCGATATGGCTGGACAAGTCGCCGCGACTCAGGCCGCACTCTACACGGCTCGGCAGGCAATTGCTGCCGATGCCAAGCGCATCGACAACCTCAACGAGCAAATGGCCACCACTCCGGCGAGATCCGCCACGGTCGAGTCTTCGGAGGCAGCCAACCTGTTGCTCGAAAATCTGAACGCTACTTTATTGGCCGCACAGAACAAGCGCAGCCTGTTGGTCATGAAGTACGACCCGAGCTATCCGCTGGTCAAGGAAGTGGACGAAGAGATCGCGCAAACGCAGGCAGCGATCTCGAGCGCGGAGAAGGCGAAGTACATCAATCGAGCCACCGACCGCGATCCTACCTATGAGCTGCTGCGCGCGGACAAAGCGAAGACCGACGCCGATTTGGCTACGGAGAAGGCCACCGCCGCTGCTTTGGTCACCAGCCTGAAGAGTATGAACGCGGATATGGTCTCATTTGACGGCGATGCGGTGAAGCAAGGCGCTTTGATCCGCGAAGCCAAGGCTGACGAGGGGAATTACCTGCTCTATCTCACCAAGCGCGAGCAGGAACGCACCTCGGATGCTCTCGATAAGAGTCGGATTGCCAACGTCGCAATTGCAGTTCCTGCGGTCGTGTCTTTGTTGCCCGCACATAGCCCGTGGCTAATCATGTTCCTGGGATTGATTGGTGCAGTCGTCGTTAGTCTTGCAGCGGCATTCATTGCGGAGTATCTGGATCCATCTTTCCGGACGCCTGAGGAAGTGATGGACATTCTGAAAATGCCGGTGCTTGCTTCGATGCCGAAGAGGGCGGCCTAGCCGAAATGTTTTTGGAGTATTACAAACTCACCGAGCAGCCGTTCGGCGTTACGCCGGACTCGCGCTTCCTCTACTTGGGACCCAAGCATCGGGAAGCGTTGGCCTCGCTCGTGTATGGCACGGAAAGCAATCGTGGATTCCTGGCATTGATTGCCAAGCCGGGAATGGGCAAGACTTCCTTGCTCTACCACTACCTTTCCTACCTGCGCGACAAAGCCCGGACGGCCTTTATCTTTCGCACGGACTGCGATTCGCGCGAGTTTATACGTCACCTGCTCATCGATCTGGGCATTGACGTCACGGGGATGGATTTGCCGGCCATGCATGACAGTTTGAACCGGCTGCTCACCGAGGAAATGCGCGCAGGGCGCCGCTTCGTATTGGTTATAGACGAAGCGCAAAATCTGGATGAAAAAGTTCTCGAATCCGTTCGGCTGCTCTCCAATTTCGAAACTCCCTGGATGAAATTGATGCAAATCGTGCTGGCCGGACAGCCTCAGCTGGCTGACCGCCTGGCCAGCCCGTCGATGGCGCAATTGCGTCAGCGCGTTTCCATGATCATCCGCATCGATCCATTCACAAACCAGGACGTCAACGCCTACATCGATCACCGCTTGTGGGTTGCGGGTTGCGAGAAGCCCAAGATGTTTACGGTCGGCGCGCGCAAATTGATTGCCGAACACAGCGGGGGCATTCCGCGCAATATCAATAATTTGTGTTTCAACGCGATGTCCTTGGCCTGCGCTCTGAAACGGACAGCGATTGACCGCGACATCGTGCGGGACGTGATTGCTGATCTGGATCTGGAACCATTGCGCGAGAAACCGACTGTCGCGCACAAGGCAGAAAAGAAAGTGGAACGCCCGTTGCTCAGATTTTTTCTCGCTCCCAAGAGACTCTCGGTCGTCGGCGGTTGGATTCCCAAGCTCGCACTGAGTGGCGCTGTGCTGCTGGCTGTGGGTTTGTTCTTTCTTAACGTGGGCCGCGGCGCATCCCATACCGCCGCATCTGTATCTGCACCCGCCGCTGTGGCGCCCGCGTCAACTCCAACTCCGGTGTCGGCACCAGCACCAGCACCAGCACAGGCTCCAACTCCAGTTGTCGTTTCAGAAGTTTCACTAGTGCCGCCGGACGCGGTGAAACCCAAGCCAGAGCCTGCGACAGCGCCCGAAACAGAGCCCAAAACGGAGCAAGTATCCGAAGATGTTCGCGTGAAGCCGGGCCAAACGCTTTATCAGATCAGTGTAGAGAAGCTAGGAAAGTATAACGGCAAGGTGCTCGAAGAATTCCAGAACCTGAACCCCGGACTGAGCGATCCAGACCGTATTCATCCCGGGCAAAAGATTCGCGTACCAGCGGCGACATCCATTTCCACAGAAACGCAGCGAGCGGCGCTGCAGGCTCCCAATGCTGCACCCGCAGAGGCAGGAAAACAATGAGCAAGAACTTTGAATTGATGCAACAGGCAGGCAAGGATCAGCAATTTCGTCCGATTCGTAACGCAGAACCGACGCCGGTAGGTTATGGCAATGGCGGCGGAAACGGCCATCGTGAAGCGGATGGCCCGGACCTCGACCAACTCGCGGGCGAAGAAGCCCTGCGCCTGGTGCAGCGCGTCTTCCTGCTGCAAGCGCAGGAACCGCCGCACATGGTGGCGTTTGCCGGCATTGACCACGGGAACGGCGTGAGCCGGACTTGCGTGCGTGTCGCGGAGACTTTGGCAAAAAATATTCGCGGCACCGTTTGTGTGGTGGAAGCGAATCTCCGCTCGCCCGCCTTGCCTGGAATGTTCGGCACCACGAACCATCATGGATTGACGGATGCCTTGCTGCAAGACGGGCCGATTCGGTCTTTCACGAAGCCGGTTCGCGGCGATAATCTCTGGCTGCTTTCCAGCGGCGCGCTGGCGACCGATTCGGCGAAGCTACTGAATTCCGACAAGCTGAAGACGCGCTTGGCGGAATTGCGCAAGGAATTCGATTTTGTGCTGATCGACACGCCGCCGCTGACTCGCTACTCGGATGCGATCGCCCTGGGGCAAATGACGGACGGTTTCATTTTGATCCTGGAAGCGAATTCGACACGCCGCGAAGCAGCTCTGCAAGTCGCAGAAGGTTTGCGTGCGGCGAACATTCGAATCCTGGGTGCGGTGCTCAACAAGCGCACCTTCCCGATTCCGGAGACTTTGTACAACAGGTTGTAAGCGAACCGTGTCGTTCGCGAGGATTCAGTAAGGATCTTGGTGCAGCGCGAAAGCCATTGTCGGGATTTTAGTTGGGCTCGGAAGCAGTGGGCAGTCTCCGGTGGTACATTAACTGCCACCGGATGTGACTGAGAGTAGCGGAGCTCTGTCTCTGAGTTACCTCCAATCCATCGCAGGCGAGCTGAACAGCGCGAATCCATGCAGGGAACTCGAAGCGCCGGCCTGGTTTGCGGTGCAAACGCGGCCGCGGCACGAAAAGAAGGTCTCAGCGGAACTGCACGAGAAGGGCGTCAGCGCTTTTCTCCCGCTGGTTTCCAGAACACGGCAATGGAGTGACCGCTCCCGTGTCGTGGAGATGCCGTTATTTCCGCAGTATGTGTTCGTCAGGATCGCGCAGACGCTCCAGACGCGCGTTTCAGTGTTGCGCACCAACGGCGTCACGAATTTTGTAGGCACGCGCGGTATTGGCGTTCCGATTCCCGACGAGCAGATTGAACGTGTACAGACCGTCGTCGCGCGCGGTATCCCGGTAACTCCGCATTCGTTTCTGAACGTGGGCAAACGCATTCGGATTCGCGGCGGGGCGCTCGACGGACTCCAGGGAATTCTTACCGCGGTGAATGGCGATCAGACTCTGGTGGTGTCCGTGGAATTGATTCAGCGTTCGATTGCCATCCGCATCGCCGGGTTTTCGGTGGAGCCGGCCTAAGAAGAGCGTCCTGCTTTTCGATGTCAAATCATTACAAACAGGAAATCTGCAATTCATCATCAAGCTGCTATTTTTTTGCCGGTGAGTCTTATCTCCAGCGTTGTTCATCAGTAAGCAGTGCGTTCCAGATTTCAAGCCAATACCCAGCCCGAAGAGAGAAACAGTGAACGAAGCAAAGCGTCGGTTTCTTTTGAATGCGCTGAAGTTGTATGACCTCGGAATCATAGTGGCGTCTTTCGGCTTGGCTACTTTCCTGCTCGTCCAGGCGGACAACAGGGTTTCGCTGCACGATTTCGTGAACATGCGGGTGAAGCTTTCCAATTGCGCCATTTTCGCGTTTGCTCTGTTTTGCTGCCACGCCGTCTTCGCAATGTGCGGGCTGTACCGATCCAGGCGGCTCTCCACCAGGCTGGCGGAAAGCGTGGACGCTCTGAAAGCGACTTCGCTCTCCACGGTTTGCCTCGCTATGGTCGCGGTGATGTTCTCGGTAAGCATGATCAACGTGCGCTTCCTGATCACCTTCTATGCGATCAGTTCGCTCGCGGTAATCGCATCGCGATTCGTGATGCAATACTGGCTGGCCATCGTACGGCGCCACGGCCGTAATCTGCGTTACATGTTGATTCTGGGCACCAACTCGCGCGCCATCGAATTTGCGCGAAAGGTTGAGGCCACCCCAGAACGTGGTTATCAGATTCTCGGCTTTGTGGACGAGGACTGGTCAAGGATGGACGAATTCAACGCCACCGGCTACAAAGTCTGCTGTGACTATGCCGGACTCGCCGAGTACCTGCGCCGCAACGTGGTGGATGAAGTCGCGATCTACCTGCCGTTGCGCTCGTTCTACGAACACTCCTCGCAAGTCGCCGCGCTATGCGAGCAGCATGGCATGGTGATGCGCTTCGCCTCCGATATTTTTGGCCTCAAAACCGCCCGCTCGCGAGCCGAAGACTTCGAAGGCGATCAACAGATCGCAGCTTACACCGGTGTGCGCGACGGATGGCCGTTGCTCGTCAAGCGCATCCTCGATCTGGTCATCTCGTTCACGCTGCTGGTGGTGCTGGCGCCCCTGTTTCTTGCCGTTGCCGCGCTGATTAAGCTCACTTCGGACGGTCCGGTCTTCTTTCGGCAGGAGCGCATGGGCGTCAACAAGCGGCGCTTCATAATTTACAAATTCCGCACGATGGTTCCGAACGCGGAAGAGATGCTGGGAGCACTCGAAGATTTGAACGAAGTCACCGGGCCCGTGTTCAAGATCATGGACGATCCGCGCATCACTTCGATCGGAAAATTCTTGCGCCGCACCAGCATTGACGAGTTGCCGCAGCTCTTCAATATTCTAAAGGGCGATATGAGCCTGGTTGGCCCGCGCCCGCTTCCGGTGCGCGACTATCAAGGTTTCAATCAAGATTGGCAGCGGCGCCGCTTCACCGTGCGACCAGGCATCACCTGCCTATGGCAAGTCAACGGCCGCAGCGCGATTCCCTTCGAACAGTGGATGAGGCTGGACCTGCAATACATGGACGAATGGTCGCTCTGGCTCGATTTGAAAATCCTGGCTCGGACCATTCCGGCAGTGCTGAGGGGATCAGGCGCCGCGTAATTTTTCGCCTTTGATCGTGCCCAATAGAATCCTTTTACGTCATTCCTGGTTCGAATGAATCCGCAGCTCTGCCTACTTGTGGATTTGGGTGTCTTCACCGTAGCAGAGGGCTCGACGATACAGGAGCATTCGGCATTTGAAGTTGCACAACATGAATAGGACCCGCGCAAACGTTCTCGGTGTCGGCGTTCACGCAGTGAATCTTCCGCTCGCCGCGGAAATGCTCGAAGCGGCTGTCGAGTCGGGCCGCGGTGGCTATGTGTGCGTGACAGGTGTTCACGGCATCATGGAGGCGCAGCGCGACGCCCGATTCAAGAAAATACTGGACGATGCCATGCTGGTCGTACCCGATGGCGTTCCAACTGTGTGGGTAGGCCGCTGGGAAGGCTTTAAGAATATGGGCCGCGTATTTGGCCCCGAATTGATGCTTGAGTACTGCCGCAGATCTTTGGCTTCCGGGCAAACCCACTTTTTATACGGCGGCAAGCCGGGTATCGCTGAAGCGCTCCGCGAAAATCTCGAGCGCCGCTTTCCGGGAATTCGTATCGTGGGAACCTACACTCCACCGTTTCGCCCGCTCAGCGAAAGCGAGAAGGCTGACCTGCAGGAAAGGTTGTCAGCGCTTGCACCCGACGTCCTCTGGGTCGGGCTCAGCACGCCAAAGCAAGAAGTATTCATGTCCGAGAATATTGGCTCATTAAATTGCAAGGTGATGGTGGGCGTTGGAGCCGCGTTCGACATCCACACCGGCCACGTCAAAGATGCTCCGCAATGGATGAAAACCGCCGGGCTGCAATGGCTGCACCGGCTGTGCCAGGAGCCGTCGCGTCTCTGGAAACGATATTTGTTCAACAACTCGGCGTTCCTGCTGCGAATTGCTCTGCAATTCACCGGTATCAAGCGTTACGAATTGACGCAGCGAGTCGTCAGTGGCGACTAAGTTCTAGCAGGGAAGTTTTCGCTTCAATCATCTGTCGAGCGTAGAAGGAACATTAAGACGCGCGAGCTAGGATTCAAATCGGAAATTCCGGATTAAGCCTGGATTCATGTGACCCAGATGCTGGGCGACACAGATCTAAAATCTCGGAATTTAGACTGCGGTCAACTTACTGCTCCGCGGAGCGCACCGAATCGAATTGGCCCAAATGATCAACAAAGAAACTTTTCGAAGAATTTTGCCGCTTCGACAACGGCAGCTCGTCGCCTCCACGCTGCAGAACGTTCTGGGGCCACGGTGGAAGCCAATTGCATTCCGGCACATCGACCAAACTTCTATGAGCGCACTTTCGCGCCGACGCGTTTTCGAACCCGAGTTGAAGCTGGTGCCATTCGTCATCTCGAAACCCGGCGCCGTATTCGACATTGGGGCTAATCTCGGTGAGTATACCTACGTATTCGAAAAAACGGTCGGGCCGCGACGCACGTATTCGATTGAACCCATCCCGCAATTGTCTGCCAAGCTCATGCGGCTTTTTCCAGCGGTCAAGGTGTTGAACCTGGCGCTGTCAGACGCAGAAGGTACGCAGAGCCTTAAGATTCCAATCATCAATGGAAATCCTGTGTGGTCAAGGAGCACACTCGAACCCTTTTCCGAAGCCGGCGAAACGGGATCGATATTCGAACATGTCCGTCTGCAAACGCTCGACTCGCTCTGCGAGGAAATCAACGTTCGAGACGTTGCATTCATAAAAATCGATGTTGAAGGTCACGAGCTAAAAGTGCTCAACGGAGCGACAAAAGTGATGGCAAGATGTCACCCTGTGCTATTAGTTGAAATTGAGCAGCGCCATCACACGGAACCAATCGCTTGCATATTTTCATGGATACAAAAACAAGGGTATTCGGGCCTATTCTATGACCTCCGCCGGATGTCTCTTCGGCCGATCGCGGAGTTCTCCATCGATTCAGGTCGAGTTGAGGCATTGGGCACCGCGGATTTCGTTAACAATTTCTTTTTCGTGAAGCACGAAGCCGCACACGACATCATTGAGGCTGTCCATAGCGCTACTCGGCGCGGTGCAATTCACTGATTTTTCCCGTCACAAGCAGAAAACGCCGGTCAGCTTGATTTTCGGAGCCGCGCGTTCAAACGTGAAGTGTGGCAGAAGGCAATGGAGATTCGCCGTTAAGTGAGTCGAGCCGAGAGCCTATGTGGTGGAGATGCGCCTTGCTTTGCATCATTGACAGCGAACGCGAACACAGGAGCTGAAAGCCCCCTGCGATTGAATCGGCCAAGCAGTCTTCCCAGGTTGCGGACTCCCACACCACTCTAATGCTCAATTCCATACTCAAGAGTCCGCTGGCGCGCAATGCCGCGTGGATGTTTGTCGGACAGGGCCTGCGGCTCGTCCTTCAGGCATTCTATTTCATTGAGATTGCCCGCTCGCTGGGCGTCTCCAATTACGGCGCGTTCGTCGGCGTTGTGTCGTTGGTCGGGATATTTTTCCCGTTCGGAGGAATGGGCAGCGGAAGTCTTCTCGTGCAAAACGTCGCGCGAGAGCCGGACCAGTTCCGAAAATACTGGGGCAAGGCATTAGCCACCACCACGACGTTCAGTTCGATCTTGCTGGTTGTGGTCCTCCTGGTTTCCACCTTCGCGCTGCCGCGTTCCATTCCAATTTTGTTGGTTTTTCTGGTCGCGTTTTCGGACCTGTTTGGTCTGAACATAATCACCATCAGCGGCCAGGCGTTTCAGGTGTCCGAGCAGCTCAACTGGACCGCGAGCCTGAACGTGATGGTCAGCCTGTTTCGTTTGGCGGGCGCCGTAGGGCTAGCCGCGGTTTATACACACCCCTCGGCGTTGCAATGGGGATACATATATTGCGGCAGCACGGCAGTATCGATAATTGTCTCGGTGCTGCTGGTGTCAAAAAAACTGGGAGCACCGCAGCTCACTTGGCGCCGTTCGATGCGTGAACTTCGCGAGGGCTTTTACTTTTCCGCCGGCCTGAGCTCGCAAACCATCTACAACGATATCGATAAGACCATGCTGGCCCGCATGGGCACTCTGGACGCGACCGGTATTTATGGCGCGGCGTACCGGATCATTGACGTCAGCTTTTCTCCGGTGTCTGCCTTGCTGGCCGCCACCTATCCCAGTTTTTTTCGGCGCGGTGCAGGAGGGATTTCGTCGAACCTCACGTATGCGGGCTCGCTTCTGCCGCGCGCTTTAGGCTACACGGCGGTGGCGTGTGGTTGCCTCCTGGTAGGTGCCGGAATTGTCCCGCGCATTCTTGGTCCGGAGTACGCCAGAGCCGCGGAAGCATTGCGTTGGCTCTCGGTGCTGCCCATGCTTAAGGCCGTGCACTATTTTCTATCCGACGCGCTCACGGGAGCCGGACATCAGGTGGTGAGAACCGCCATTCAAGTGGGAGTGGCCATTTTCAACGTGTCGCTCAACCTGTGGTTGATCCCCGCCTATTCCTGGCGGGGAGCCGCGTGGTCCAGCATCGCCTCGGATGCTTTGCTGGCGTGCGGAGTCGGTGTGGCCGCGTTTATCCTGCTCCGCCGCTCGCAAAACGTGTTGGCGAAAGTAACCGCAGGTGCCGAGTCGGATTGAGGATCTTTCGAACATTTCCATGCACGATTTCGCAACGATTCAAAGTGATCGCTCAAAGTTTGGATGGAGAATTAAACTATGAATATCTCGCGTAAATATCTCGGCGACGTCTTCACGATTCTGGTGCTGCTGCTGGCGACGGGTGCCTTCCAATCCTTGGTCGTAGACACCTCGACCACCCAAGCCGTCAATGAAGGCAATCCGCTGCTGCAAATAATTTGGGCGCTGGTCTATGTAGTCGTCGTGATACGCGCGATCCTGAACTTTCGCCCGATTGCCGCGGCAGTTCGCGCCAACAAGCTTCTGATCGGCCTGATGTTACTCGCGGTCCTTTCCGTTTTTTGGTCCGAAGATCCTGGCCTCACGCTCCGTCGCAGCGTTGCGCTCCTGGCCAGCACCCTGTTCGGACTGGATTTTGCGGTTCGCTACCCGATTCACAAACAATTGCGGCTGCTCGGTATTGCCTTAGGCGCTGTAGTGGCGCTTAGCGTGGTCGTGCAGGTATTTTTCCCCGGCCTGATTCCGATCGTGGATACGGCCTACCCAGACGCCTGGGTTGGCTTATTCGACCAGAAGAACGCATTTGCAAGAATGATCGTTCTCGCCGCGATTGTGGCACTGGCGTCTGTTCGTCGCTCAATTCGCGGCACACTTACCGCCGTCTTCGCCGTCTTGGCTGCGGTCGGGTTGATTATCCTTACCCAATCTATGACTGCAGTCGTCGCTCTGGTCGGACTGATTCTGGTTCTGCAATTTGCCCCATCCTTGCGCTGGACCGGACGCATCCGAACCTTCATAACGTTCTCCGCCGCGGCGATGACTGCGCCGGTGATCTACTTAGTGTTGAGATATCGGGGTCCTCTCACTCAGCTGCTCGGGCGCACCGGCACTCTCACTGGCCGCGCACAGCTTTGGGCTATTTGTATTTCTAGCATCGCGCTCAAACCTGTCTTAGGCTACGGTTACAGCGCATTCTGGAGGGTGTCCGAGGAAGCTCTGCGCATCAATGCGATGCTCCACTGGACTGTTCCGCACGCGCACAACGCCTATATTGAGATGGCGCTTGATCTGGGGCTGGCCGGACTCGCGCTCTACGTAGCTGTTCACATCGTGGCGTTGTGGAGGGCAGTCGTGTTCATGCGGTCGGATCCGGAACCTGGCGCGAAGTGGCCTTTGGTCTACCTGTGTTTCACATTGCTCTACAGCTTCACCGAAAGCTCTGTGCTGGTGCCCGGCTCGATCTTCTGGATGCTCTTCGTAGTTGCGGCGTGCACCGCCTCCCAGCCTGAGGGCGCTCTTGCCATGGAAGCGGCAAACGAGGGCGAACATGAAACCGATCCCGGAAGCGATCCAGGCCCGTCTTTCGCAACCAGCTAGCAGCCACTGATAAATGATTGATCCAGAAGGACGGGGCTTTAGCCCCGCCGTAGCGTCACACAAGATAGCGGCTTTAGCCCCTGAAGCCCCGGCTTTCCATCGCCGTCGAATGCTTATGGGATGGGTACTGGGCTAGGTCTGACAACAAATATTCCGCCCGGAGCCGTTAAGCGTCGGGACGCAACGAACGAGTTTCGTAAGCCTCTGCCATGACTTCCCTGGTCTCCAAACGAAAGGTCGCGCTGCTGCTGAACACAATCGCGCCCGCGCGGCTTCGCCTATACTCCATTCTCGCGGACCACTTCGACCTCCTGATTTTGCACGGTGGCACCGAAGCGAACCGTGACTCATGGATGGGTCTCGAGAAGGCCATACCAAACGCGCGAGTAGTGCGCGCATGGGGCTGGCAGCTGCATCAGGCAAAAAAAGTTGACGGGGAAGTGTTCGATGAAAAGTTCTTTCACGTAACTCCCGGCTTTGCCTGGCATCTCTTGCGTTTTCGGCCGGAAGCCGTCATCAGCAATGAAATGGGCCTTCGCACGCTCACCGCGTTGGCGTATGGAGCGCTGTTCCGCAAGCCGGTATGGGTTTGGTGGGGCGGCACAGCGCACACGGAACGCAATATCGGCCCTCTGCGCAAAGTCATTCGCAAAGCTGTTTCGTGGCGGGCTCGCCGGTGGATCAGCTACGGCCGCACCTCCACGGAATATTTGCTGCAACTGGGAGTGAAACGCGAGCGCATTCTGGAATCGCAAAATGCGGTGGATGAAGACCGTTTTCAGGCGGATGCCGAACCTGCCTGGGCGATTCAACCGCGGCCTGTGGTGCTGCATGCCGGGCAGTTCATCGAACGCAAAGGTCTCGGCTCGCTACTGGCCGCAGCCGCAGTCCTGCAGCAACAAGGTTGCGAATTCTCACTGTTGCTCGTGGGCAGCGGCCGCGAGAGACAGGCGCTCGAGCAGCGCGTGGCCGCGCTCGGGCTGAAAAACGTGCACTTTCGCCCCGCGCAGCCTCCGGAGAAAATGCCTTCCGTCTATCGTTCTGCCGACGTCCTGATTTTTCCTACGCTCGAAGACGTTTGGGGCCTGGTAGCAAACGAAGCAATCCTATCCGGTATTCCGGTCCTCTGTTCAAAATATGCGGGATGCGCTCCGGAGCTCTTTTCGGCGGAGAATATTTTTTCACCAGACGACTTGAACGAATTCACGCAAAAGCTGCGCGAGGCTATCTCCGGGCGATTACCGAAAACTGATCCGGCGCGACTCAAGACCACCCACGTGCTTGCCGGCGAGCTGGTGAAAGAGCTCAACAGCCATCTATCGTCGAATCTCCGGCCGGTCGTTTCCAATGCGCCAAAATCTACGTTTCGTGAAACGTGATATAGACCGAAAGGCGAGAGTGGAATTATGAAGTTGCTGGCGGGTACCAATAGCATCGGATTGTTGGGCGCATTTCTCGCGATATTTTCTGCGCTGACGGGCGACGTGGCCAAACTTGTTCCCAGTCCGCAGCCGATTCCGCCGAGCCTTTTCGGAATGCACATCCATCACTCGGTTAGCCCGAAGGGTAAGGAGCCGCTCACCCCGTGGCCTGCCGTGAATATTCCGGAGTGGCGTCTGTGGGACGCCCGTGTTACTTGGCCCGATCTTGAGCCTGCAAAAGGTGTATGGCGCTTCGACAATCTGGATAAATCGCTGCAGTTGGCCCAAACGCACCGCGCGGATGTGCTGCTCACGCTGGGCCTCACGCCAAGTTGGGCGTCGGCGCGTCCCCAGGAGCCCTCGGGATATAAACCGGGCTACGCGGCCGAGCCGGTGGACCTGCAGGATTGGCGGGATTTTGTAACGGCGGTGGCAACGCGCTACAAAGGACGCATCCACCAATATGAGATCGGGAATGAACCAAATCTACATCAGTTCTGGACCGGGAGCCTGGATCAGATGCTCGCGCTCGTTCGCGAAGCATCGCCGATCATTCACGGCATCGATCCCACGGCGATAATCGTTTCTCCCAGCGCCACGAAAGGCGCTGACGGCGTGCGGTGGCTAGCCGAATTTCTGCAAAAAGGCGGCGGCCAGTACGTGGACGTGATTGGATTCCATTTCTACGTCCCCAAGCAACCGCCCGAATCCATGCTTCCGCTGATCAAACAAATTCAGCAGACTATGGCCGACAACGGAGCGGGAGGCAAGCCGCTCTGGGATACTGAAGCGGGCTGGCTCGATCCAAATCCATACCCGAACAACGAGTTGCTCGCGGCGTATCTTGCGAGAGCTTACATTCTCCAGTGGGCCGTGGGTGTGCAGCGATTTTATTGGTACTCGTGGGACAGCCACAACATGACCGTGGACTCCACCGAACCGGGCGTCGAAGTTCTCCAACCGGCAGGACGCGCTTACGGAATCGTTCAAAACTGGCTCGTTGGTGCGCGCATGGATTGGTGCACCCAGGACAACAGCCATACCTGGACGTGCGAATTGAATCGCGAGGGCGCGCTGCAATGGATCGTCTGGAATCCCGATGGACCAAAAACAATTTCAATCCCTTCATCTCGGGGCACGAAAAGCGTTACCGTGCTGCTCCAGGAAGCCCAGCCATTCAGTGGCTCCAGTTTAGACGTCGGCCAAATGCCGGTCCTGGTGACGAACTGAACCGGCCTTTTTTCGAAGTTTTATTTTTTCTCATATCGTGACTGACAGATCTACTTTCCTTGCTTGAGGAGCATTTCAATGATAGATGTTTCTGAAATCAAGAAAGAGATTCCGAACAAGAACCCGGAGAGGTCAGTACCTGGCACAGAAACCAAGAGACTCTTACACTTGGGTTGTTTCGACACGCCGGTTGAAGGATGGGTGAATACAGATATCACTCCGCACATCTGGGTAGCGAGAATTCCAATGGCGGCTTCGGCCCTGTACTTTTCGGGGAAATTGTCATCGCAAAGATTCGCCCAACACAAGAGTGGCATCTTCCGGAAAGTGACGTATCTAAACGTTGCCAAGAAATTTCCTTATCGATCCGATTCCTTCCGCGCAATTTTCACTTGTCATATGCTGGAACATTTATATCCCTCTGTAGCCAATCACTGCATTCGAGAATGCCAAAGGGTCTTGTGCCGCGGTGGAGTTTTACGCATCGTGGTTCCCGATTTGGACAAACTCATAAGAAGTTATGATCCCGCAGACCCCGATTTGTGCCTGCAGTCCATATTTCAAGACGGTAAGGGCATGGAAAAGAATTCTCACCACTGGCATTACAATTTTAATTCCCTGAAAACGCTGCTGCGGAGTCTGGGCTTTTCGAGAGTAGAGCGCTGCGAATTTCAGGTGGGGATGTGCCCGGACCTTGAAAAAATGGATAACCGGCCCGATTCGCTCTTCGTCGAGGCTTATAAGTAGCCGAGTTGGCCTCATAGCAACTGATCCTGCTGGTAAGTCCTTCGAACATGATGAAAGTCGTACTGGTGCACAACACCTATCAGCAGCCCGGAGGTGAAGACGTAGTCGTTGAAAACGAAAGGCGCCTGCTGCAAAGCGAAGGCCATCACGTCGTTCCTTACCTGCGCAGCAACCTGGAATTGCAGAACATTTCCGCGCTCGGCCGAATTGCAATCGTTCCGAGCATAGTCTGGTCTTCGGAAACGCGCCGCGAGTTTGCCGTGCTTCTCGATGCGCAGCGCCCGGACGTCGTTCACATCCACAACACCTTTATGGTCATTTCGCCTTCAATTTATTCAGCTTGCAGCGAGCGGAAGATTCCCGTGGTGCAGACGCTACACAACTTCCGCCTGCTCTGCCCAGCCGCGACTTTTTTTCGCGATGGGCATGTCTGCGAAGAATGCGTGGATCACGGATTGTTGCGAGGTGTCCAGCATGGCTGTTACCGAAATTCTCGCGCAGCCACGGCGAGCGTCGCACTGATGATCGCAGTCCATCGCAAATTAAATACCTGGCGCGAGTCCGTCACCCGCTTCATCGCCTTGACGGATTTCGCGAAGAAGAAGTTCGTTGCTGCTGGGTTTCCGTCCGACAAATTCATGGTCAAACCAAACTTCGTGGATCCTGACCCCTGCGAACGCGTGCACGCCGGCGACTACGCCGTGTACGTTGGCCGCCTGGCGGAAGACAAAGGCCTGCGCGTCCTGCTAAATGCATGGAAGCAGCTCCGCACGCCCTATCCTCTGCAAATTGTCGGAGACGGTCCAGAGCGCGCCGCCCTGGAAGATGCAAGCGCGCGAATTGCAACTCTCCGGAGTCACGTTTCGCGGCCGCCTTTCCCGCGCAGACACCATGGCCGCCATCAAGAATGCGCGATTCATCGTCGTTCCCAGCACCTGGTACGAAGGAATGCGCCATGTGCATCGTTGAATCTTTCGCCTGCGGAACTCCGGTGCTGTGTTCTCGCCTCGGCGCAATGGCGGAGATCGTGACGGACCAACGCACCGGCCTGCATTTCAATCCTGGCGACGCGCAGGATCTCGCGCGCAAGGTCGAATGGGCATGGGAGCATTCTGCGGATCTCGCCAGGATGGGCCGCACCGCACGCGCCAAATATGAAACGGACTACACCGCAAAAAAGAATTATTCGCTCCTGATGCAAATTTATGAACAAGCGGTCGCCGCGAACAACTAACGCGCGTCGTTCCCAAATTTCCCGGCGTCGTCGCGGATCGAAGGAGCCCGGATGAGCAATATTGTCCTGAAGGCCGTCAATAAATTTCGCAGAATCTATCACCGGAAGCGCCTGGGCAAGCGCTTCTTCGAACAAGCGTCGAACACCGTTAAGACTCCGTACATCGAGCACCCGCGCGTCACCGCGGTTGTCCAGCTATTCAACAAGCGCCAGAATATCGAAGCCATCGTTGGCGCGCTGCTCAGCTCGCCCATCCAAGAGGTCATCGTGATTGACGATGGCTCCAGTGATGGCGCGCTGGAGGTCCTCGCCCGGATGCTCACCGGCAAAAACCATTTCGTAATTCGCTCCAACGATATATTTGAGATTAGAACCTACTCCCGCGCCTTGGATTTCGCCCGCGGTGAATTCGTCGCGCTCCTCCAGGACGATGACATTCCGCCAATCGACGGCGCCTGGGTCGAGGAAGCCCTCGCGCTGTTCGATCGCTATCCCAAGCTTGCTGTACTGGGCGGTCGCGACGGTCTCTCGTTAAAACTGGCGAATGGAAATGGCTCAGGGCCGGCCATGGCCTACGACTTGGTGAACCATCGCAAAGGCCAGCCGGTTCGCCTACCTTTCACTTTTGTGGATACCGTAAATCGCGCACCAATCATTTTACGCAGAACAGCGATTCAGGAATTGGGCGGAATAGACAACACGTTCGCGCCCTACCAGTGCGACGACGTTGATCTATGCTTGCGCGCATGGAAGGCGGGACTGCAAGTGGGATTGTACTCGACGGAATTCGTGCGAGACGTTGGCATGGGTGGCATGCGTTTATTTAATGCAGAGCAACTACCCGAGCAGGCCAAAAAGAACTGGAAGATCATCTACGATCGGTACGGAAACGATGTTGGAAATGGTTTTTTTGCGTCGGTAGTCGCAAATGCTCGTAGGTCAGAGCGAGTGTAAAACGTTGCCGTATTGGAAATGCGATCGATCAGATCGACGTTTGACGCATGGGTCTTCCATCAACGACCCGATCGGGCCTGAATTGAGGCCCCCGCGATGAGTGCTTCCCCGTTCGAATCAATAAGGAGTGGAATGCGCGTCCTAGCTTGGCCAATCGAAAACGGAAAAAATCCTTACACCACTCGAATTTATGAAAACCTGGGGCCCGATGTGAACGTGGACGAGTGGCCGGGTAATCCTCTCAAGAAATATTCTGTTTGGCACATGCACTGGCCCGACGGCTTGCTGAACGTTAGCAATTCCTTGCACGCTGCGTGCAGGGTTTCCGGGATGTTTGCCATTGCCGACGGTTTACACCTGCGCGGGACCAAGATCATATGGACGATGCACAATTTACAATCTCATGAAGCTTTCCATCCTTCACTGGAACGCTGGTTCTGGCGGCAGTTTATACCGCGAATCGATGGCGCGATAAGCCTCAGCAGCGCAGGATTGTCAATGGCTGTCCAACGGTTCCCGCGGTTGAAAGACATCCCAACCGCAGTTATTCCCCATGGGCATTACCGCGAGGATTACCCGCAAAGTACGGTTGATGCTAGGAAAGCCCTCGGGATTCCCGAAGAATCCAGGGTATTTATGTTTTTGGGGGCGGTGCGTGCTTACAAGAATGTAGCCGCTCTAGTTCGAGCCTTTCGCCAGGTGACCATACCCAATGCGCTCCTCTATATAGCAGGGGTGCCAGGCTCGTCTGAGCTTGCCGCTGAGATTCTGAAGGAAGCTGCGCTGGACTGCAGAGTCCGCGTTAAATTTGAGTTCGTAAGAGTGCAGGATATTTCCACTTATTTCAGCGCCGCCGATCTCGTGGTGCTACCTTATCGGGAGGTGCTCAATTCTGGCTCGGCCCTTTTGGCGCTTTCGTGCAGTCGTCCAATTCTGGTTCCTGAGCTAGGCGCAATGAGCGAGTTGCAGGCTGATTACGGTGATGCCTGGGTTCAGACCTTTAGCGGGCAAATTGACGCAAACATTTTAGAACGGGGTCTCAACTGGGCATCCCAAAATAGACCTCCGGTTTGCCCTGTGCCGGACCGTTACAATTGGCAGAGCATCCGATCGCGCACGGTGCGGTTTTACGAGAGCGTAGTTCTAGAAACGCGCCGTTGAATTCGGACTCTGTTAAAGATCACCGATGACACCTAAGATTCTTCTGATCACAACGTCCCGGTGGTTTGCGACCACTCGATTGGCTATGGCCTTCGCGCAATTAGGCTGCGACGTCGAGGCGATGTGTCCCTCGGGACACCTTTTGACCAAAACGCGTGTTGTTCGCAGGATTCACTCCTACTCCGGCCTGCTTCCCATGAAATCGATTCGTGATGCGACTGATGCGGCACAACCAGACCTGGTCGTCCCGTGCGATGATTTAGCTACAAAGCACCTTCATCATTGGCATGCGATCGAGAAAAAATCCGGTGGCGACTCGTCGCGAATAGTCGCCCTTCTCGAGCGTTCCCTTGGAAATCCGGAACATTTCAGCTCCATCGATTCCAGAAATGAGTTCATGTCCTTGGCCCTTCAAGAGAGGGTTCGCGCACCAAAAACGGCAATCGTTACAAGTCGGGATGATTTGAAGCGTTGGATCGTCGAGAATGGCCTGCCGGCAGTCTTAAAGGTCGATGGCTCGTTCGGCGGAGCGGGTACTGAAATCGTTTACAGCGTTGACGAAGCGGAAAGCGCCTTTCGCAAGCTCAACGTTGGAATCCTGATGACGAGGGCTGCAAAACGAGCCGTAGTCGGACGGGACACGACCTTCGTGCGTTCCTGGTTGCAGAACCACAGAGCAGTCGTAAACGTGCAGAGTTTCGTTGCGGGACCGGACGCGAGCACTTCCGCTGCATGTTGGCAGGGAGAAGTGTTGGCGATGATCCAGTTTGAAGTCTTGAACAAGACAAGTCCGAAAGGGTCAGCCAGTGTGCTACGGCTCATTCATAATCCAGCGATTTCGACAGCAGTAAAGAAAATGGTATCCCGGCTGGGCCTATCTGGTCTCGTTGGCTTCGATTTTATTATTGAAGAACGAACAGGTGATGCGCACCTGATCGAATTGAATGCGCGCGCAACACAAACGTGCCATTTACAGCTCGGCGAGGGATGCGACCTTGCGGCTGCGTTGCATTCGAAAATATCGGGCGAATCCATTCGGTACGCGCCGCGGGTCACCGAGAACGAGGTGATCGCTCTGTTCCCTCAGGAGTGGATCAAGAGCCCTGACAGCCCATTTCTCAAGACCGCCTACCATGATGTTCCTTGGGAAGAACCGGAACTCGTGCGAGCCGGGACGCAAATCCGGCCTCAAAATGGCGGCTGGCTATCGCAGGGCAAATGGCGCGAAGTTCGTTCGAAACTGAGCGTTCGCCGCGCGTGAGCGAGGCAAATTTACCAGCCTCGGCGAATCACCTGCCGTCGGCCCACTTTTTCCGGATTCGATTAGCTCGCATTTCATATCAAAATAGAGGGGAGGCAAGAATGCAAAAACATGTTCTGGTGACGGGTGCTGGTGGATTCATTGGCGGCCATCTGGTTGCTGAGTTGCGCAGGGAACCGAATACGCGTGTCCGAGCCGTGGACGTAAAACCGCTCGATGAATGGTATCAACGCTTCGATGACGTCGAGAGCCTGGAGCTCGACCTCAACGTCAAGGAAAATTGCGAGAATGCGGCCAGGGGCGTCGACGAAATCTACAACCTCGCGGCCAACATGGGCGGCATGGGTTTCATCGAGCACAATAAGGCTCTGTGCATGCTCTCCGTGCTGATCAACACGCACATGCTGCAGGCCGCCCTGAATCACGGCTGCCGGAAATTTTTCTATTCCTCGTCCGCCTGCGTTTACAACGCCGACAAGCAGAAGACCTTCGAAGCGCCGTCCCTGAAAGAGGAAGACGCCTATCCCGCGCAAGCCGAAGACGGCTACGGCTGGGAAAAACTCTTCTCCGAAAGAATGTGCCGCCATTTCCGCGAGGATTTTGGCCTCTACACGCGCGTGGCCCGCTTTCACAATGTCTACGGGCCCTGGGGCACCTGGTTCGGCGGGCGCGAAAAAGCTCCCGCTGCAATCTGCCGCAAGGTGATTGAGGCCAAGGTCAATGGCAAGCACGAAATCGAAATTTGGGGTTCGGGCGTGCAGACTCGAAGCTTCATGTTCGCCGATGATTGCATCAAGGGCATTCGACTGATCACCGACTCGCAAATTCTGGAACCCATCAACCTCGGCTCCAGCGAAGCGGTCAGCATCAATCAATTGGTGGACATCGTCGAAGACATCGCCGGCATCAAGCTGAAAAGAAATTACAACCTGGGCGCTCCCAAAGGCGTCAACGGCCGCAACAGCGACAACACGCTCATCCAGAAATATTTGCATTGGGAACCGGACACCACCCTGCGCGCCGGCCTCGAGAAAACGTACGCTTGGATCTACGACCAATACTTGGCCCGTGAGAGAGGCGAAGCAGGCGTCCTGCGTGAATCTTCCGCAGCGGGGTAGAATCCGTGTAAGAACTCGGGAATCTCAGCCTCAAATTCGTCTTGGACCAACAGGGATAACAATGGAAACCGCAGAGATCTACAAAAAACTAAATACCGTCTTCGAACATGTCTTCGATGACGACTCCATCGTCGTCCGCCCCGAGCTTTCGGCGGACGACGTTGACGGCTGGGACAGCCTCACCCACATACGCCTGATCCTCACGGTCGAGAAGGCGTTCAACGTCAAGTTCTCAGCCTCTGAAATCGGCAAACTCAAAAACGTCGGCGGCCTCGCCGATTTAATTCGTTCGAAAGCCAATTGACCCTGAGAAAATTCATCTCCCGACAATGAGCCTCGATCTCTTCAGATCCCTCTCGTGGCTGCCGGCGCCTCCGCCAGACTTCAGCACACGCTGCCGCGCGGTTCTCGATCAGAATTCCGAAACCGCTCTAGGCCTGCGCCTGCAGTCGCTCGCATCTTTTGCGCTGAATGAAAACCAGCTGAATCATCTCGCACGCGTCATTTCAAAAGCTCAGAAATCCCACGCCTCTCTCCTGCCGCTCGTCCCGTTTCGTTTGGGTGTCCTCAGCAACTCCACGCTCGATTTCATCGTCCCCGCGCTCGTGGCCACCGCTGCGCGTTACGGCATCGCCCTCGAATGCATCAAAGCCGATTACGACCAGGCCGTACAGGAAGCGCTCTCTCCCGACTCCGTAATTAATCGCGCCAAGCCAGACGCGGTGTTAGTCGCGATGGATTATCGCGCGCTTCCGCTGCGTTGCAAGAAAGGCGACGCCGCGGAAGCAGAGAACGCCGTCGTCCAATCGCTGGCGTTTATCGAGACGCTGCGCGCCGGACTCAAGGCAAACAGCAACACGGCTTGCATCCTGCAAACAATCGCTCCGCCGCCCGAACGGCTTTTCGGCAGTTTCGATCGTGCCCTCCCAGGCACCACGGCCAACATCATCAATCGCGTAAATCTCCGTCTGGCGGAAAGTGTTTTTGGCACAGAAGACGTCCTCCTGGATGTCGCTGGCCTCGCCGAAACGGTGGGCCTTGCCGATTGGCATTCGCCCACCGAATGGAATCTCGCGAAGCTCCCATTTTCAAACAGTTTTCTGCCTCTCTACGCGGATCACGTCGCTCGCCTGCTCGCCGCACTGCGCGGCAAAAGCCGCCGCGTCCTGGTCCTCGATTTGGACAACACCGTGTGGGGCGGCGTCATCGGCGATGACGGCCTCGAAGGAATTCAATGCGCGCAGGGCGACGCGACCGGCGAAGCCCATCTGAGTGTCCAGCGCCTGGCCCTCGAGTTGCGCGAACGAGGCATCGTCCTCGCCGTATCCTCCAAGAACGAAGACGAAATCGCGCGCCTGCCGTTCCGCAAACACCCGGAAATGCTTCTCAAGGAAGATCACATCGCCGTCTTCCAGGCGAATTGGAACGACAAAGCCACGAACATTACCGCGATCGCCAAGGAATTATCGCTGGGCCTCGATTCCATCGTTTTCCTCGACGACAATCCCGTCGAGCGCAATCTCGTCCGCCAGCTTCTACCCGCAGTCGCCGTTCCTGAACTTCCCGCAGACCCGGCGCTATACGCCAGAACTCTCGCCGCCGCAGGATATTTCGAATCAATTGCTTTTTCGGATGAAGACGTCGCGCGCGCGCGTTTCTATCAGGACAACGCCAAGCGCGTCGGCCTGCAGAATCAGGTTGGCGACCTCAATGCCTACCTCGCCTCGTTGCAGATGGAAATTACCTTCCAGCCTTTCGATGAAATCGGCCGCGCGCGCATCACCCAACTAATCAACAAATCGAATCAGTACAATCTGACGACGAAACGCTACACCGAGCCCGAAGTCGCCGCCGCGCAGCACGATCCGCAATGTTTCACTCTCCAAGTCCGTCTCGCAGATTCTTTTGGCGACAACGGGATGATCAGCGTTATCATCTGCCGTCAGCAAGCCGACTCCGAATGGGAAATTGACACATGGCTGATGAGCTGCCGCGTACTCGGCCGCGGTGTCGAACAGATGGTGTTGCGCGAGATTCTGGAACACGCCCGGCGCAGCGGAATTCGCAAATTACTCGGCACGTACCGCCCCACGGATCGCAACAAACTCGTCGAGGATCACTACTTGAAGTTAGGTTTCACCCTCACGAGCACTGAGGCGGACGCGACAACCATTTGGGAATTGGACGTGGATAGCGCCGCCGTCGAAGCCGCTCCCATGACGGTGCGCTCCATCGGCTTCATGCAAGAAACCAGTGACATCGCCCATGAACGAACTTCGCAATAACTCCCCAGCACAATCGTCTGTTTCCGCTCCCGCAGGCCTGCCGAAGCGTGACTATATCCGTCTCCCTCTCGTCAGCGTCGCCACCATTCTGCTCATCTTCGGAGTCTCTGAAATTCTCACCCGCATGATTTGGTCCGAGCACAAAGAGGGTTCCTGCACCGTCGTTGACCCCATCGCCGGTGACCATTTCAAGCCGAACTGCACGATCCGCACCAAAAACGCCGAGGGGCCCTGGACTACGTATCAATACAACGAATGCGGATATCGCAGTGCCACCTCATGTGGGCCGAAGCCTTCCGGAGCCATCCGCATTGCGATTCTGGGCTCTTCCGTGAGCCAGGCACTCTACGTCCCCTACGATCAAACCTACTTCGCTCGCACCGCCAGCGTTCTCAGTCGCAGTTGCGATCGCCCCATCGACGTGCAAAATCTCGGCGTGCCCGGCTCCAGCCCCATCTATGCCTATCGGCGCGTCCCGGAAGCTATTGCGCTCAAGCCTGATGTTGTCTTTTATCTTCTTGCGCCCTTCGATCTCGAACAACGCATTGACCCGCAGGAGCTTGCCGCGCGCAACAATCCCGCCCGCGACGAAACGTCAACCAAACCCGCAGTGCAGTTGACCTTAAGTCCGATGAAGCGGATGCAGCAAACGCTTGTGGAAAGCCGAACCGTCCTGGTGGCGCAGCACTTCCTGTTTCAGAACCGCGACACTTTTATCCGCATGTACATGCTCTACGGCGATAAGGCCGACTTTCTCCGCCAGCCCTTTACTCCCGCTTGGCAGCAACGCTTCGCGGACCTCGATCTCATCATTGGCGACATGGCGGACAAACTGCGTGCCGCCGGCATCCCGCTCGTCGTTATTCCTGCACCATCGCGAGCGGAAGCCGCTCTGCTCAGCTCGCCACAGCTCCCGCCGAATGTTGATCCGGCTGCATTCGGCCGTCAGATTGAAATGATCGCTTCCAAACACGGCGCCGTTTACGTGGATCTGATGGCACCCTTCCGCGACACGCCGAATTCAGAGAGCTTGTTTTACGTTGTGGACGGCCACGCTACTCCCGACGGCCAAAAAGTGATCGCACAAATCCTCTCGCGAAAACTGCTCGATGGCAGCGTTCCAGCGTTCGCTCACTGCACGCTGGAACAGAACGTTGCGCGGAAGCGCTGACGGTGGATTCCGCTTCTCTGCAGTTTCTTGCCTTTGCTTTCGCGGCAGTGCTCATTTTCAATCTCTCTCGCGCCGTTGCCTGGAGGCAGTCCGTCCTTCTAGTCGCCAGTATCGGATTTCTCGGATTCTTTTCCCGTCGCCCCGCCGCATTTGTTCCGCTTGCAGCTTTTCTACTATTTGGATTCCTAAGCCTGCGGTTGATGCAGGCCGGCGCAACTCGATTGTTTGTTCCCGTTCTGATCGTTGGCATCGTCTCCTTCGTTTGGTTAAAAAGATACGCCTTCGTGCCATCCTCGCTGTTTCTCCGCGCTCCGTACCTAACCCTGGGGCTGTCATACATCTTTTTTCGCGTCCTGCATTTGATTATTGACGCGCGCTCGCCTCACACCACTCTGCCTCGTAATATCAGCCTCGTTTCTTACCTGAACTACACGTTGAACTTCACCACTCTGGTCGCTGGTCCCATCCAGCGCTACAACCAGTTCGCTTCCATGCAGCTCGCTCCGGCGCCTCTGCCGCTGAACATTGTCGTTGCAGCTGAAGCGCTTGAGCGGATCATTGTCGGCATCTTCAAGGTGAATGTGCTCTCGCTCTTCCTGTTAATGATGCACACCAGCGC
This sequence comes from uncultured Acidobacteriaceae bacterium, assembly GCA_963817305.1. Lineage (GTDB taxonomy): Bacteria > Acidobacteriota > Terriglobia > Terriglobales > Acidobacteriaceae > Sulfotelmatobacter. The sequence continues at coordinate 140,925 of CAWFOD010000006.1, forward strand.
TCTAAATTCACTCGCCGCGGTCCACTCCGTTACCGGGCGCGTATTCGCGGCGATCACGATCTTGGCCGGCTATCCGTTCTACATCTATTGCAACTTTTCCGGCTATATCGATATTGTGATTGGCATCGCGCGCTTTCTCCGCATCGAGCTGCCTGAAAACTTCAATCGGCCTTTTTCTTCGCAAAATTACATAATTTTTTGGAGTCGTTGGCATATCACCCTCTCGAGTTGGCTCCAGTTGTACGTTTACCTGCCCTTGATGCTCAAGTCGATTCGCCGTTGGCCATCGCCGGCTATTGAACCGTTCTTGAATGTCTTCGCACTCTTTGTTACGTTCCTCCTCGTCGGTCTCTGGCATGGCCAGACTTCCGAGTTTGTTTTTTTTGGCGTCCTCTTGGGGCTAGGGGTAAGTCTGACGAAGTTGTATCAAGTGCTGATGACCAAATCGATTGGGCGGGAACGATATACGGCGCTGCGCACAGGTTGGCTTTACGGCGCTGCGGCCCGTGGCCTCACCTTCACTTGGTGCGCGCTCACGATGCTTTGGTTCTGGTCGAACTGGGCGCAGCTTGGATTCCTGGCGAGATCCCTTGGTTTGAGGGTAATCGCGCTCGTATGGATCGCTGTTTTTGTCGGGGCTTCGATAACACTTGCGTTGTGGGAAGTTGCTCGTGAATGGTTGCTGTCTTTTCAGTTTGAGAATCAGCCCGTCTTGTCATCCCGCTACGTGCGGACGGCTTGGTGCACCGTACTGATCGTTATCTCCGTGGCGACAATCATACTGTTGAATGCTCCACCGCCCGACATCGTTTACAAGACGTTTTAAACCGCTTCGGCTTGCACTGCTCATGCATGACGAGGCGCTGCTTTTGTCACGGCACGCTCTCGGAGTTTGCCAAAACTCGAGCAACAGCCTCCAGAGTTCGACGGGACAGCACCGTTCCGGCGTGAAGTTTGTTGGCGAGGTCAATCGAATCATCTCTGCGGGGAGCTTGCAGCTCGGAAATACGTCGTTAACGTCTATTTCACATAAATTGGGCATCATGCTGAAATGATCGCTTCTAATCACCGTGCGGTTCACATGGATCAGATGGCATTCTTCCGTGGTATCCCGAATTCAGAAAGCCTGTCTTACATTGTGCGCGTGCACGCCATTCCCGGCGGGCAAAGAGTGATCGCGCAAATCCCCTCGCGGAGACAGCTCGATGGCAGCATTCCAGCGCTCGCTCACTGTGCGTTGCAGCACAGTCGGGCGCGGGAGCAATGACGGTGGGTTCAGCCTCTCTCCAATTTCTTTCCTATGCTTTCGCGGTCGTGCTCGTCTTCAATCTCTCGGGTTCGGTCGCCTGGAGGCAGTTCGTCCTGCTGGCCGCCAGCGTGGGATTTCTCGGCTTCTTTTCCCTCTATCCCCTCGCCTTCGTGCCGCTCGCGGCGTTCCTCGCGTATGGCTTTGTGAGCCTGCGCTTGATGCAGGCGAAGAAAACAAATTTATACGCCCCGTTGCTAATCTTGGGCATCGTCGCGTTCATGTGGCTCAAGAAATACGCATTCATACCCGCCGCGCTCTTTCTCCACCATCCTTACCTAACGCTGGGCCTTTCCTACATCTTCTTCCGCGCCCTGCACCTGATCATTGACGCCCGCACCGGCGATCTGCCGCCCAACATCTCGCTCGTTTCCTACCTGAATTACATGCTGAATTTCACCACCCTCCTCTCCGGCCCCATCCAACGCTACGAGGATTTCGCTGCCATGCAACTCGCGCCAATCCCGCTGCCCTTGAACGTGATCGTAGCCGGCGAGGCCCTCGAGCGAATCATCGTCGGCTTCTTCAAAGTGAACGTGCTCTCGCTTTTTCTCTCCATGGTCCAGACAAGTGCGCTGACTTCTCTTACTCCGGATGGTCCCGCCAGCCTGCGCATCCTGAACGGCATTCTTATCGCAGCCATCTATCCGCTGTACCTGTACTGCAATTTCTCGGGCTACATTGATATCGTAATTGGCATCGCGCGCCTTCTCCGCATCAAGCTCCCCGAAAATTTCAACCGCCCCTTCGCGTCGGATAACTTCATCACGTTCTGGAGCCGCTGGCACATCACGCTTTCCACCTGGCTGAAGACCTACGTCTACAATCCGCTGTTGATCGTCACCATGCGCCGCTGGCCCTCGCCCGCCGTCGAGCCTTTCCTGGGAGTATGCGCCTTCTTTGTCACGTTTTTCCTCATTGGTGTTTGGCACGGCCAAACTTCCGTTTTCATTTTCTTCGGTGTACTTCAGGGGCTGGGCGTCAGCGTCACAAAGCTCTATCAAGTGTTAATGGCCCAATGGATAGGACGGAAACAATACAAGGAGCTAGCCCGCAACGGCCTTTACAACGTCGCCACCCGCGGCCTCACCTTCACCTGGTTCGCCTTCACCCTGCTCTGGTTCTGGTCCAACTGGAAACAACTCGGCGCCCTCGCGCGCTCTTTTCACCCGCGCGAAATCGCTCTTATCTGGCTGCTGATCTTCGTGGGATCTTCTGTCGTCTTGGCGATCTGGGAAGCCATGCGCGAATGGCTGCTCGCCTTTCAGTTCGAAGGCCAGCCGCTGCTCTTGTCGCGCTACGTTCGCACGGCGTGGAATACTACGCTGGTCATAATCTCCATAGGAACAATCACGCTGCTGAATGCTCCACCACCCGACATCGTTTACAAAACGTTTTGAAGCCCCGCAGCCCGTCGCTGCGCCGGCGGCCACCAGTCTGAACCAGCCCGTCAAGTTCCCAGCAAATTAATCTGCAGCTTCTCGTACCCGTGCTCGCGCGCCCACAAATCCAAAGGTATCGTCGCCAATTCATCCACCACCGGCACGGCCAGCCCCGTCTTCGTCAAATCAATGCTCTTCAAATACGTGTGGCACGTGTCGCAAACGTCCACCCGTACATGCGCAATTTCCGGCGCCGAATAAAACGCCATCTGCGGCTCGCGCTCTTCTCCGCACGCCGGGCAATAAACTCTGCGAAACCCCCACTCATGCGCGCACAACATGCAAATCAGCGACTTCTTCGCTCCGTCACCCTCGCTCCGCAACACGCCTACAATCGGCTTCCCGCCGCACAGAGGACAGGTCGAAGGCGCTCCATCCACAATCGTATTCTCGCGCTGATCCGCAAGATACTCGGCGTACGGCTGCAGAAAAATCCACGCCAGCAGTTGTTCGCGAGGTTGAATTGCAACCGGCGCGCCCTCCCACTCCTCCTCCATCCCTCCGACAGCCAGAGCCGTGTCCAGATCGCCGTGCCAGAAATCCTCAATCGCGCGCTGCCAACCCGCCGTCCCTTTCCGCGCCAATCCGCCAGCCGCTTGCGCCAAAGGCGCCGGCGCAATCTGCTCGATCAGCGCTAAAAATCGGGAAAAATTCGGCAGCAGCAGGAACAAATCCAGTTCATCCCGCAAACTTCCCGTGAATTCACCCGCGGGCGAATCGGCTAAAGCTTGCTGAATGTCCGTGTACAGGCTTCTCTGAAATGTTGCGACGCGCGAATAGAAACGCAGTCCTTCAGCGGCAAACGGATACGAGGAAGTCAGTTCGTTGGCACGGCGGATTCGCCGATCCCACTCCCGTTGCGCCATTACTTGGATCGCGATCCGCCCTTAATCTCTTCGTACCAGGTGCGATGAAATGTCCAAGCCCACGCGCTCGTCACGTATCCATGAATCATCGACCCGAAGCTGCCCTCTTCGAGTATCGCGCTCATGTACACGTGAATCAGGAACAATCCGATGGTAATCAGCGCCACGCTTGAGTGAACCAGAATCGCCACGTAGCGCACGTACCGCCAACTCCAAGGCAGCGCTTCCGTGTACCACAGCGCCACTCCGGTCAACAGCAGCAGAATCACGCTCCCAAAAATTCCCCAGAAGAATAATTTCTGCCCGAAGTTGAATCGCCCCACCGGCGGCAGCTTGTCATCCTCATTCTGGATGTAGTAGGGCATCGCCTTGGCCCACGCGCGATCGTCGTCGTTCACCTCCATGTCCCGGTGCCACTCCACAAATGTCCAGCACAGCGACACCGAAAAAATCAGTCCGAACCATGGATGCACGAATCGCGCCGTTGGCCCGCCGCCCACGACCGCGGCCAGCCAGTACAGATATGGAGACCAAAACGCCAGCCCCGTGATCAGCGCAAATGTGTAGCTAAACGCGCCGACCCAATGATTCACGCGCTCGCCGAACGAATATCGCGGGATTAACTCCTCGTCATGGTTGGCGGCACTCGTACGCGGTACAGCGTCGCTGGTCATACCCGCCTCCCGTTCCCATCATTCGGCGGAATCGGTTCTTCCTTCTTCGGCCCAAATCGCATGTAATGCAGCGCCAATCCCAGCAGGCCGCCGACCATCGCCAAATTTCCCAGCCACTTCAGCGGCCCCTTCCACAAACGCACCGAATACGGAATATGTGGATCCTTCGGCAACCCGCCATACAGCTCGGGATTCTTCGCATCGTGCAACACGTAGATCACGTGCGTTCCGCTCACTCCGGGCGGATCGTAAACTCCCGCATCGGCGAATCCAGAAACGTCGCGAAGTTGGTCCGCGCGCGTCTGCGCCAATTCCTTCATTTCTTTCTTCGTCCCGAAATGCAGGCAGCCCGTGGGGCAAGCCTTGATGCACGCCGGTTCCAATCCCACCGACACGCGATCGTTGCACAGCGTGCACTTGAAGACTTTTCGCGCCTCCGGACTGAATTTCGGAATATTAAACGGACAGCCCGTCATGCAGTAGCCGCAGCCGATGCAATTCGCTTCCTGGAAATCCACGATCCCGTTGGCATACTGCACGATGGCCGCGTCCGCGGGACACGCCGCCAGGCAGCCTGGATCCTCGCAATGCATGCACTGATCTTTGCGCATCAGCAGCATCATGCTGCCGTCTTCGCGTTCGTGTTCGTTGAACTTGATCAGGTTCCAGTAATTCCACGCCGTTTCGGGCATGGTCTGGTAGCTATTGTCGAAGGACGTTTGCGTGAAGGGGTAGCCGTTCCATTCCAGGCAAGCCACCTCGCACGCTTTGCAGCCGATGCAGGTGGTGGTATCCACCAGCTTGCAAACCTGAAATTCCCGGTTCAGTCCGGCGCCTGGAACCGTCCCGGTGTGACCTGAAATCCTGATCAGTTCCGTTGCCGCCTGGCTCATCGTTCGCTCCCTACGCCTTTTCCACTTTCACTAGGAAGCCCTTGGATTCAGGGGTGTGGGCGTTCGGATCGGTCACCGCTGGAGTCAGCAAATTCGCCGGTGTCTTCGCGTCTCTCCCCTCATCCTCGGTGATACCGCGATAACCCTGATGTATCGGCAAACCAATCTGGTAAACCTTCTTGCCGTCAATCAACATCGGCCTCAGCCGCCGCGTCACGAACGCTTTCGCGGTGTACGTTCCGCGCGCGCTGATCACGTGAATCATATCTGTTCCGCGAATCCCTTTTTCTTGCGCCAGCTCCACCGGAATTTCGACGAAAGGCTCCGGAATTAGCTGCACGTTCATCGGATTGTTTTTCGTCCAGTAGTGATATTGCTCCGTCAGCCGGTACGTCGTGCACACGATGCTGTATTCCGCCGGGTCGCCAAACTTGTCATACGGCGATTTGAATTTCTTCACCAGCGGATTATTCGACTGCTCAGGATGCAGCAGGTTCTTGGTCGGGCTTTCGATCGGTTCGTAATGCTCTGGGAACGGCCCTTCCGCCAGCACTCCAATCGGAGCGAATAATCGCCCCACGCCCTCCGGGTTCATGATGAATGGCCCCAGGTGATCTTTCGGATGGGAGTCCGCTTTGAAGTCGGGCACGTCATTTCCCGCCCATTTTCCCGCCGCTTCGTTCCACCACACCTGCTTGCGTTCCGGATCCCATGGCTTTCCGTCCAGATTGCACGACGCACGGTTATACAGCACGCGCCGGTTCGCCGGCCACGACCACGACCAGTTCGGAAACACTCCCATGCCCGAAGGATCCTCCGTACCGCGCCGCTGAATCTGCGAACCTGCTTCCGTCCAGCATCCGGAGTAGATCCAATTGCCGCACATCGTGGTGCCGTCATCTTTCAGGAGCGCAAAACCGGGCAACTGCTGGCCTGCTTTAAGCACAACTTGCCCGGTCTTGTCGTCCTTCAAGTCCGCCAGCGCTCTGCCGTTCAGCTCCATCGCGACCTGTGAAAGCGAGGGATGCTCCGAATCCGCGTAAGCCCAGCTCAAATTCAGGATCGGATCGGGGAATTTTCCGCCCTCTTTCTTGTACAAATCCCGCACGCGGAGAAAAATCTGCGCCACGATGTCCTGATCGAGTCGCGCTTCTCCCGGAGGCGGCACCGCCGCATATTTCCACGTCACCCAGCGCGCCGAATTTGTCATGCTCCCGTCTTTTTCCGCAAAGCCCGCGCACGGCAGCCGGTAGACAGTCGTATTAATCGTCTTCTGCTCGTCGGCCGTGATTCCCGGAGCCTTCCAGAACTCGCTGGTCTCATCCTCGTAGATCTCGCCCACCACCAGCCAGTCCGCCTTCTTCAACGCGTTGATATTCTTGTTCGTGTCCGGGCCGATCATCACGCCATTCATTCCGAAGGCGAACATGCCCTTCACCTTGCCGTTGTACATATCCTCCCAAATATGCGTCCACGAATAATCGCGGTCCGTTCGCGGCAGATAATCGTATGCGAATTGGTTTTCCTTGGTCGCCGCGTCCCCATACATCGCCTTCATGAGCGACACGAAAAATGCCGGGGTGTTTGAATAGTAGTTCCACGAACCCCACGGTGACGGCTTCGACGCTGTCGGTGTGGTGCGCTTCAGGAATGAGGCCAGATCCGTGTCCGTCGGGGTCGGCACCTTCAAATATCCGGGCATTGAATCAAAGAGCCCCGCCATGTCCGTCGCGCCCTGAATATTCGAATGCCCGCGCAACGCGTTCACTCCACCGCCCGCTCTTCCCACGTTACCCAGCAGCAGCTGGATCATCGCCGCCGTGCGGATGATTTGCGTTCCGAAAGTGTGCTGCGTCCAGCCCACCGCATAAATAATCGTCGCCACTTTCTTCATGTCCCCGTCTTTGCGCACGGACGTGAACATGTCAATCGCCTTCAGATACTGTTCCTTCGGAATGCCCGTGATCCGCTCGACCATTTCCGGCGTGTACCGCGAATACTGCTGCTTCATCAATTGGAAAACGCAGCGCGGATGCTGCAGCGTCAAGTCATAAGCCACATCCGGCGGCAGCAACACAGGTGCCGGCGGCTTGCCAGGTTCGGGCGCAGGCGCGTGCGCTGCGCTCGCAGCAGAGGCGTCCGTCTTCCCGCTGTAGTCCCCGCCTTCCTGATAATTCCACGTAGTCTTGTCGTACGTCCCCGCCGTCGCATCAAATCCGGAGTACAACCCATCGTCCGGCAGTTTGAATCCTTCCTTCACGATGAACGCGGCGTTCGTGTAGTTGATCAAATACTCTTTCGCATACCGGTTGTTTTCGATCGCATAGCGAATCAGCCCGCCCAGAAACGCAATGTCCGTGCCTGCACGAATCTGTACGAACAGGTCAGCAGTAGAGGAAGTGCGTGTGAATCGCGGGTCGACGGAAATAATCTTGGCGTTGCGGTTGCGCTTCGCCTCCATCGCCCACTTGAATCCGCAGGGATGGTTCTCGGCGGGATTCCCGCCCATGATCAACATCATGTCGGTGTTCTTGATGTCGATCCAGCCATTGGTCATCGCCCCGCGTCCGAATGTTGGTCCCAAACTTGAGACCGTGGGGCCGTGTCAAACACGGGCTTGGTTTTCTAAATACACCAAGCCCAGACTCCTCATTGCTTTCACTACCAAATAATTGAACTCGTTCGTGTCCGTGCATCCGCCGATAAACGAAATGCCCTCGCACCGGTTCGCGGGAAGCCCCTTCGCGTCCTTCTCCACAAACGTCGCATCGCGCGTCTTCTTGGTCCAGTGCGCAATCTCATCCAGCGCCTTGTCCCAGGAAATGTCCTCCCAGTCCGTCCCGCCCGGCCGCCGCACTTGCGGTTTCACCAACCTCCGCGGATTCAGCATGTCCTGTTCCAGCGAAGAGCCCTTCGGGCACAGCGTTCCGCGATTCGTCGGATGATCCGGATCGCCTTCCACGTGAATCACCTGCGGCGTCACGTTCTTCGCCTTGTCCCCGATCGTGTAAATCAGCACGCCGCAGCCCACCGCGCAGTAAGGACACGTCGACCGCGTCTCCGCCGCGCGTGCAATTTTCAATTCTTTCAGCTGGGCGTAAGCAGGCTTGAGGTCAAATCCGAAGATTGTGGCGGCAACTCCGCCGACTGCGGCTACCTTGAAAAAATCTCTGCGGGACGTCTGCATTCGCGGTCCTCCGCATTCGGCCAACGTTCGCCTGTAGCCGAACAAGTATTTCTATGTCTTTACTGATTCTCTTGTCAAGCCACATTCATGTGCGCTAGCGCACATTCCAGCCGCATACATTCAACCGTAATCATCTCGGGCCCCACGCAACTAACCCCTCAAGATGATGTAGAATTTCCTCGCGCGTAACTTCGAGCGTTGGATGCTTCAGAGCTCAGTTTGGTGTCATACAATTTGCACTAAATTTTAAGCAGCCGTTTCTTCACCTGCGGTTACATTTGTGACGCTTCGCCACCTCAAGGAAACGCAATGCGTTTGAAGGTTATGCAGACGGGCGAGCCAGTTCTCCGCGAAGAGGCCCGCCTGCTCACTCCTGAAGAAGTCCTCAGCGAAGATACCCAGCGCCTCATTGAGGAAATGCGCGACGCCATGCGTGACGCTCCCGGCGTAGGCCTCGCCGCGCCGCAAATAGGTTTGCCGCTGCAACTCGCCGTAATCGAAGACCGCGAAGATCTGCTGAAAGCCTTCTCCGCGGAAGACCTCGCCGAAAGAGAACGCCGCCCCGTCCCCTTTCACGTAATCATCAATCCGGTAATCGCCTACTCCAGCGACGAAAAGAAAAATTTCTACGAAGGCTGCCTCAGCCTCCCCGGTTTCTCCGCCGTCGTCCCTCGCGCGCGCACCATCCGTGTCGAATATCTCGACGAGCGCGCCGAGCCGCAATTCGTCCAAGCTTCCGGCTGGTACGCCCGCATCCTCCAACACGAAATCGATCACCTCCATGGCGCCCTCTACATCGATCGCATGTTAACCCGCACCTTCACCACCCTGGACAACTGGACTCGCCTCTACAAAGGCAAATCCATCCCGCAATCTCCACCCGAGCCGTCGCAAGACGCGTAGCGCCGGCGTCTCGCCGGCTCTTTGCCGTTGTCGTCGCATTTGAATTCGCGGTTGCCTTTGAATTTTTCCGTTGCTTTTGAATTTGTAGCGGCCGCCTGCTTTATTTTTTTAGGCGGGCGCTCTTGACTTTGCAGTCGTAGAGCTACGGCATGCCGTGCGCGCGTCAACGTGCCGTTGCGGGCCGGTTTCCGATAACCCGACTTACGTGTGCCACGAGCACGAAAGGAGAAAACGCTGAGTAGTGCGCAACTGCTTGACTGATGAGGGTAGGCCCCTCGGAATCGGTTTACAGGAACAGGTTCCAAACCACCTGCGGCGGCTGTAGCCAAAAGCTAGGGTCGTGAACGCGGAAGGAAAAGGCCTGGCAACGACCAGGTCAGGTGACCGGCAAGAAGAGGACCGCAAGGGAACCACTGCTGAAGTGTCGAAACGTTAAAGACGATGTCAAAACCGCGGGGGGTAAGTTACTGCGGGAGTAGCTGCGACGAAACCTGTTTACGGGCGGAGCGGCATCCGGCATGAGAGGTGGCCTGAGCTTGCCAAAGAGGCGGTCGAGCGGAACGTGGGAACCTGAGACACCGATGCCAACGGAGAAGCTCCAAGTGGACGAAACCACGAGGGCGAGAGTACGGATGCGGAGTCTCAGGGTCGGACTGCCCTATAGTAGCGAAGAAGCGGGGCAATTCCCGTGGAGCGAAGGGGGCGGGTCACTCGCGTCCTAACCAAATTCGGTCAACTGGCGACAGGAGGCACCGAGCGGTTCGGACGGAAGGTAGCAACCTTCACTGGGTGGCACGAGCCGTGTGACGGGAGACTGTCAAGCACGGTTCTGTGAGAGGCTCGGGGTGAAATTCCCCGGGCCTACTCGGCTTGGGCATGTGCAACTGGATTGGTAAACACACGCGCGTTTGTTGGTACTAACCGGACCGGCGAGCTGATAACTTGCGGGTTGCCCGTTATCCAGACACGATTAGTCCGACCAGGATGGCTTTCCAAGTCACCAGCCGAAATAATGTGGGCTTTCATTAGCGTCGTTACCGCTTGTCGTTTAACTGTTCCATCCAGTCGACCATCTGCGGTTGCAACGAATATCGTTGTAAGCCATCTAAGATGTGAAACGCAATTTCGTAACGCAACTTCAGATAAACGAGAGAGCGCTCCGCGCCGAGATATCGCAAGGCGCACTCAATGCCGAGAGGAGACAAGCCATGCCATACAGCATATCGACCTTGCTGATCCGCAATCTTCGTGATGTCTTCGGTGAAAACGATCCCGCTCGTCGGCGCGCCGCCATCGACGAGATTTACACTGAAGATTGCGTTTTCTACGACCCCAGCAAGGGAGTCTATCGTGGCCGTGACGAAATCGACCGCATCGCGGGCGCGATCAAAGCTACTCACCCTGAATTCCGATATCAACCGACTACCGAGCCCGCGGAATCGGGCAATGGTGGGCTGGTCCGCTGGGTATCAGGCCGCCCGGGTGAGGCGCCAGCTTACGCCGGGACCGATTTCATCACTGCGCAGGACGGCCGGATCGCTGCCGTTTATCTCTTTTTCGACAAGCTACCGTGAGTTGGACTCTGCCGTGCAACGTCCTATGCTTAGGATTGGCAAACGGCGAGAGGAATATTTCGCGGTCGCTCAAGCTGCTTTGCTTGAAGCGAAACGTCGAAAATCTATCGGCAATCCAGGAGAGAAGCGGCTATCTCCTTAGGCAACGAGCGGTTTGTCGGCGAACCGGAGAGCGCCGGGATAAACCGGCATGTTGTAGGGGATGAAAGAGCCCGTGCAGCGATGCTAGCTGACGTTCCAGTGGGTGAGAGTCCCACCGGTGGAAGCGCTCAGTTGCCACCGTAGTTATACCCGACGACGAGAAGGGCGACCGACTCATCGGAAGCTCGGGAGTAAAAGTCCCCGTTGGCTGGGCGAAATTCCCGGTCAGATCCGTCAGGGGGGCAAGCAACTCGACAGGCCGTAGCGAGCAGCGAACCAGTGTAGCCGCGAAACCATCCCCCCATCGGAAACGGATGATGGGAATTTTGGGAGTGCCGAGCCTTGGGACTCTCGGCGAAGGCCAATGTCATCGGTGAAGGAACTGAGCAAGCGCAACCGATGAACTCCCCGCGGTCATAGAGGACGGCATGTGGAGAAGGAATGTACAGTGAAAGCACGGAACCACTCGCGGGTCGCCTAGGCGGAAACGCACAGCGAGGGCATCACGTATAAGCCGCTATGCGGCGAAATCGAGATGTGCCTGCAAGTGGGGCGGATGGGGCCAGTAAGTGATGATGGACCGAGACAGAATAACTCGGACCGGAGCGAGGGCCCCTGGGGTAGAGCAGCGGTAGCTGCTTGAACGGCGGTGCTCAAGCGCGCCACGTTTCTCCGGCACAGTACGGGGAATCCAACGGTGGAAGCGGGTAGCACGAAGGACGGACGCAAACCGAGCGCCGCGACGAACTCGCGGATGGACGGGAAGGCCCTGTCTGAAACGCTGGCCTTGAAGCCGGAACGGGGAAAACCCGCTTTCCGGAATTTTAGGGAGGGCGATGGAAACGTCGGCATCATTCGAAGCCCGCTACGCGCCATCGCTCTACCCGACTACAGGAAAGGAGACAGCGAATCCATCCTGGCCTCGAGTCTCGCAGGCGATATCGCGAGGTATCGCTTGAAGCGTAGACAGAGGTATTGGTGGGCCGGGCTATGGAGCTTCGAAAAGCCGATGGAACAGGACGCCGACTCCATTCCGAGTGGAGGAAGGCAACACGACAACCACACTAATCGCGAGTGGATTGCCAGGTCCTGCGTAGTCTTAGAACCCGCGCACGCTGCGAAACAACCTGCACGAGAACCGGGAGATCTCCTGCAGGTCTTGGACGAAAGACCAAGACCGGTCCGCAAAGGCCATAAACCGAACTGCGGACGTGAACGTTCAGGAGAAGTCGGACTGTGCCGTACTACCAGTGAACCAGCCGAACAACGAAGGGCAACCTTCCGCGGAGGCCGGGGAGGAAAGGGCACAGATTGGGGAGAACACTGTTCCATCTCACATGCGTCCGACACAGAGCGGGAAACGCATGTCCCAGGGATTGCACGGTGTGCGGCAAGCAGCAAGAAAACGGAAGCAGGAACGGTTCACCGCTCTGCTCCACCATCTGAGCGTCGGATTACTCCGCGACAGCTTCTACGCACTGCAGCGTAAGGCTTCTCCCGGAATAGATGGCGTGACGTGGCAGGAGTATGAAACCGGGCTGGAGGATCAACTGGTCGATCTGCACAGACGGGTGCACCGAGGAGCGTATCGAGCGAAACCCTCACGACGAGTCTATATACCGAAGGCCGACGGGCGGCAACGTCCGCTGGGCATCGCGGCCCTGGAGGACAAAATTGTTCAACAGGCTGTGGTGACGATCCTCAACCAGATCTATGAGGTCGACTTCAAAGGCTTTTCGTACGGGTTTCGGCCCGGTCGCGGCCCGCACCAAGCGTTGGACGCGCTGACGGCGGGCATCCAATGGAAGCGAGTGAACTGGGTGCTCGATGCGGACATTCGAGGTTTCTTTGACAACATGAACCACGAATGGACGAGGAAGTTTGTTGAGCACCGCGTGGCCGATCGCCGGATGCTTCGCCTGATCCGGAAATGGTTGAAGGCGGGAGTTTCGGAAGACGGTCAGTGGTCGGAAGCGAAGGTAGGTACGCCGCAAGGAGCAGTGGTTACTCCTCGAACGCAAAGGATAACTTGGTGCCTGGGAGGCTCCGGTAGGGTAAGAGCCCTTCGGTGGCGGCCCAGTGGGAACAGGGGCGGTTTGTGGAATCGGGATCGAGTGACGGATGGTTAGGCTGTCTGCGGCAACGAGAACTTCTTTCACGAGCAGTCGCAAAATCTGCTGTCGTTCGCATACGTCTAACGTCTTAGCGCGCTCGCGAAGCTTAATTCGAAATCCGTCCAAGTTTTCGGCAAGCTGCAGGTAACGAGTCTGGTCCACGGCTGCCGTCTCGAGCGATTGTAGTTCCGATTCCACAGCCTGAGATTTCTTGTTTAACTCCGGCATTCTTTGACGTAGTTGCGCCAAGCTGACGAGCCCCTCCTGATAGGCAGTGATGAGTCGTGCGACGTTGTTCCCCAATCGCGTCTGCTCGCGCCGCAGGGTTTCGCTGCGTTGTCTTCGAGGATCGCTGTTCCGCGCGGCCTCTTTTCGGCGATCAACTTCAGCTTGAATCAGCATTCCGTTGTCCAACAAACCGATGATCTGGTCCCACACGAACTGATCCAAGTAGTCTGATCGTACGGGACGGTTGGTGCATAACGCACCCTTGAAATGACGATACGCATCGGAACCGAGGCAGCGATAGTAGTACAGCTTTCGCTGGGACGTTCGCGTGGAAGATCGATACAAGGCATAGCCACACTGCTGGCATACCAGCATCCCTTGCAGCAGTGTCGGCTCGATCGTTCGGCGGGGAGAATGATGCTTGTTTTGGGTCAACTGTTCTTGTGCCAGAGCAAATGTCTCTTCACTCACCAGCGCAGGAACGGCCACTTCGATCCAGTCCGCGCGAGGCCGATCACGATGACAGTTGCTTCGGTGAGAGGAACCGTTCCGCTGACGCAGTGGCCGCGTGATGCGCTGTCGTTCCGACTGCTCGGTTTTGCCGAAGCATGCTTTGCCTTCATAGGCCGGGTTGCGCAGCAGTCCCCACACTGTCGATCGTTCCCAGCGAGTTTTTCCCGTTCTGGTCGAAATCCCTCGCTCATTCAACAAACGGGCAATCGCGTTGATGCTGAACCGTTGTTGCGTGTAAGTTGCAAACACCATTCGGACCACGTCTGCTTCGCTTTCTATCACTTCGTAGTACGCGGCTGACGTATCCGTCTTCCGGACGTAGCGGTAGCCGTAAGGCGCTCCCGATAACACATTCACCATTCCTTGTTGGGCGCGATGCCGTTTCCCGCGCCGGTGGCGTTCCGCGATCTGGGCACGCTCGTATTCAGCAATCATTCCCTGAAACTGAACTACGAGTTGGTCCTCCGGGCTGTCTCCAGAAGGCGACTTCAAATAGATAACGTCAACACCACATCGCGAAAACTCTTCGCCCAACAAAACCTGATAGGCGTACTTACGGCTGAGCCGGTCGGGTGAGTAGATCAACGCTGCTGCAATCTGCCCTTGCGCTGCTAAATCACGAAGCGCTTCTAACCCCGGTCGCACCAAACTGGCGCCGCTATACCCTTCGTCTTGAAACACCCATTCCGACGGAACGGCGTATCCGTGAGTCTGAGCGTATTCCACCAGTGCCGACGTCTGGCTGCCAATCGTGTGGTTCTCCTTCTGTCGGTCCGAGGAGACTCGTGCATAAATGGCTGCGGGCTTGTTCATTCGTCATCTCCTGAGCGGAATTCGGCGTCATTGATGCCACCGGCCGACGTATCTCGGGCACCAGCAGTTGGTAGGCTTGCTCCAGTTTCCTGATGAACAAACGATCGAATCGAAATTCCAGCTGCACAGCGTGGCGGTCCGATGAAGCGCCGCGCTTAGCCACGCCCTCTTCTCTGCTTCAGCACCGCCAGCAACGCCCGGCTGACGATTTCGCTTAGCGATAGACCAGTGGTGTTGGCGAACGAGCGCACTCGTCGCACCAACTCTTGGGAGAGCTTCACGGTGAAAGCGACCTTGGTGTCGCCGATAGGAACTGGTTGCTTCAAACGGCGGGCCTGCTGCAAATAACGATAGGCTTGACGCGGAGAGACCCTGCGGTCCTCTACCAGCTGCGCTACCGCATCGGGCAGATGAGCGAACCGCTGCAGCAGTTCGCGAGCATGGTTGAGGCGTTCGGCTTTTACGTTCGCGCTGGCACGGTCCATATGTCACAACTGTACAACCATATGTGACACAACTCAAGTCAAGAATAGCGCTCATCTACCGATACCTCAACATTCGGTCAAAACTGAAGTTATCTTTTGCGTTCGAGGAGTAGTTTCACCACTGCTCGCCAACGTATACCTGCACTACGTGTTCGATCTATGGGTGGAGGTCTGGCGCAAGAAAGTCGCCAACGGCGATGTGATTGTCGTCCGCTACGCCGATGATCTTGTGCTGGGCTTTCAACACCGGACGGATGCCGAGCGGTTCCTGCAAGAGTTTCGGGAGCGGCTGGCCAAGTTCGGATTGGAATTACATGCGGACAAGACACGACTGATTGAATTCGGGCGGTTTGCCGCCCGAGACCGGAAATACCGTGGGGAGGGGAAGCCCGAAACCTTTACGTTCTTGGGTTTCACTCACTTCTGTGGGCAGCTCAACCGCAAACGAGCGTTCATCGTTTGGCGGATTACGGCGAAGAAGCGGATGGTCGCGAAGCTTAAAGCCATTAAGGCTGAGCTTCAACACCGGAAGCATCAACGCACGACCGAGGTCGGTGCATGGCTTCGGCAAGTTGTGCAGGGCTACTACCAATACCACGCCGTTCCCGGAAATTCGACTCAGTTGCGCATCTTTAGTCGTCGCGTTGGCAGAATGTGGCGGAGCGTTTTAGTTCGTCGCAGTCAACGCGCCCAGATGCGATGGGGACGTCTCATTCCTCTCTTGAACCGGTGGATTCCGCAACCCCGTATTCTGCATCCTTATCCTGATGCCCGCTTTGCCGCCACTCATCCACGATAAGAGCCGTATGCGTAAACGCGCCAGTACGGATCTGTGCGGGGGGCGATCAGCAATGGTCGTCCCTACCGCGACAGTTATCCAGGTCGGGCCGATCTGTAACGATCAGTCGGCTTGTAGGAAGTGATCTCCGCGCCCGACATCGACTGGATGGACCGGGGCACTCGAAAGTTAATCCAGGTGCCTAACGCATTTATCCGAAACTGACCCACTCCCACACGCCCCACCCTGTTCGTAGCAAGTTAAAAGGTCCGGTTTTTGTAGTAAGTGAGTTGTCCGGTTGACTGTTAATCACCCGCCGCCGTCGCGGCTGTGGGGAAGTGGGAATCCCGCGCTTTGGGCGGGATTTCCAAGCGCGGTGGGAAAGTCGGCTTTGCGACTTTTCCACCGCGCGGCTTCTCCACAGCCTTTTGCAAATCGCTACCGATCCAAGGCAGACCCTCGGCGTTGTAGCGCCCTACGCAATGCGGCCCATAGCGCAGGCTCAGCGTTCCATCCAGGTGCTGATACACCACCACCGTGCAACCCTCCAGCGTGGCTCGCCAGCGCACCGGCTGGATCTGCAAAGACAGATTTTGAAAGCTCACCGTGTTGTCGCGGTTCACCGTGCGTTCAAACTGCAGCGAAAATACTCCTGCCAAATCTCGCTGCCGACACACCGTAAAGGCACTGCCCGCCTGCGTCGCTTGCACCCGGAACCGCGCGTTGAACGCAGCGATGTACTCTTCCTGCAGAAAAGCATTCGCCGCCTCCACCGTCGTGATCGCCCGCAAGCGCAACTCTTGCGGCAGTCGTCCCTGCCAAGTCCCAAAATTACGCTCGCTGCGTCCCCGTGCCTGAGGTGAGTAGGCCGGGATCATCCGCACTCCCAACTCGCGCAGCGCCCGTCCCACCTGCGTCACACGCGCCTGGTCTACCTTCTGGCCCGCTTTGGGCGTCAGCCAAAAATGGCTGCCCCGGTCGCTATACAAGGCGCAGAACAATCCCTGCTGCTCGATCACCTCGCGCAAAGCGGCCATCACGGTTTGCGTCGACTCCTCCTGCACCAGTTGCGCGTAGTAAATCTCGCTGGTGGCATCATCCAGAATCACGATCAGATCGTGCCAGCGCTCGTCTCCCAGCCAACGGTGCCGGCTGCCGTCGATGTGCAACAGCATCCCCGGCAAGGGTCGGCGCGGTCGTCGTTTGCGGTGCGTGCCGCGCTTGCGCCCTCGAGCCACCATCCCCGCTCCTTGCAGAATCCCTTTCACCCAGCTGTAACTGAGCCGAATCTGATGCTCGGCCCCCAGCTTCTCGTGAAAGTGCTGCACATTGAGATCGAAATAACGCTCCCGGTACAGCTGCAGCACCCGCTCCACGGTCGCTACCGCTACGCGCTTGGGCGAAGGCTTGCCTCGCCTGCGGTCGAACAAGCCGCGGAATCCGAACTCCTCATAACGCTCCCGCCAGCGCCGCATATGCCGGTCGCTGATGCCCAGGATCTCGGCCGCTTGCCACCAGCTGATCTTCTTCGCCATCGCCTGCAACATCACTTCCTGTACTTTCATCGCCCGCTCCATGGCGGCTTGTGTGTAGAAGATCATGCCTAGCATGGTCTCCTACCACCGCCCGAAAAGCGGACATATCACTTGCTATCTCAACCGGACATATCATGTGCTACTGACACCCACACGCCCCACCCTTGACACCCTCCGCCCCCGTCTGCTACGTTGAGACGTTCTTGATAGAGGAGCGGAAGCCACCAGTAGCCAAGCCGTAATCTCCGAGACGCTTCGGAGGCTTGAGCGAAAAGGGCGCAAGTTGTCAATTCCGCCGAAGTCGTCGCCGGAAGCTCACTCCGCGACGGTTGGGGGGCCAGGCTAATACCTGCCCACTGTCATCCGTTGAAAAACGGATGGAGCGCTATTGGGAAGGAAGCCGCTTCCACTTACTCGCGGCCTTTCTTTTCATCCCTCCATTCTTTTTTCACCAGAAGACCTAAGAATGCGGCAGCAATTCGTCCGCATACATTTTCGTTTGGGTGACGTCTCGGTGAAACGATGAATCTGTTCGAACTAACCCGCGCGCTCGTAGACATCGAGTCCGTCACGAACAACGAAGAAGCCGTCGGCTCATTCCTCCTCGGCCTTCTCTCGGACCTCACCACACGCACCGGAGGCTCCGTCGAACGCTGCCCCGTCGAAGCCAATCGCTTCAACGTCTTCGCCCACTGGGGCGTGCCGCTGGTCACCCTCTCCACGCACATGGATACCGTGCCCCCGTTTTTCGCATCCCGCGAAGATCCTGAATTCATCTGGGGCCGCGGCTCCACCGACGCCAAAGGCATCATCGCGAGCATGATCGCGGCGTCAGAAAAATTACTCGTCGAAGGCGCCCGCAATTTCGGCCTGCTCTTCGTAGTCGGCGAAGAACGCAACAGCTCCGGCGCGCTGGCCGCAGCCCGCGATCCACGCGGCTCGCGCTTTCTCATCAATGGCGAACCCACCGACAACAAGCTAGTGCTAGCCGCGAAGGGCATCCTGCGCTACGAGATCGAAGCCACCGGCCGCCTGGCCCATTCCGCATATCCCGAACTAGGCGACTCCGCGATCGACAAACTTCTCGACGCCCTGCAAGAGATTCGCAAAATCCCGTTGCCCCACGACCCATTCATGGGCCACGCCACCCTGAACATCGGCGTAATTTCCGGCGGCCGCGCCCCCAACGTCGTGTCCGACGCAGCCCGCGCCGAAATTTCCTTCCGCACAGTTGATTCCGGGGACACGCTCCGTCAAGCCGTCACTCGCGCCGTCACCGGCCGCGCCACGGCCAAAGAAGCCTGCTCCAACGCGCCGATGCGCTTCACCTCATTCGACGGCCTCGAATCCACCGTGGTCTCCTACACCACCGACGTTCCCGTATTCGCCAACGCCTGGGGCCAGCCCTTCCTGATCGGTCCCGGCAGCATACACGTAGCCCACACACTCGAAGAACGCGTCCCCAAGAAAGAACTGCTCGAAGCCGCCGAAATTTACAAAAAAATGGCAGCGCAACTCCTCACACGCGCAGCCCAGGCTCCGCACACATGAACCTCGCCATCATCGGACATGGCAAAATGGGCCGCCTGATCGAGCAGCTTGCGCCCGAATACGGTTTCGCCGTCGCGCAGCGCCTGAACAGCGCGAACAATCGCGACGCCAACGGAATCACAGGCAAGAATTTCGCTGGTGTGGACGTCGCCGTAGATTTTTCCGTCGCCGCCGCCGCCCCGCAGAACATCGCCCGCCTCGCCGCGCTGCAAATCAACGCCGTCGTCGGCACCACCGGCTGGACGCAACAGCTGCCGCAGGTCCAAGCGAGAGTGCGCGACAGCGGCATCGGCGTCGTCTGGAGCCCCAACTATTCCGTAGGCGTGAATATCTTCCTGCAACTCGCTTCCGAGGCATCCCGCCGCATCGCCAGCTACAAAGAATACGGCGCATGGGCCTGGGAAATCCACCACGCCGCGAAGAAAGACGCACCCAGCGGCACATTGCTGAAAGTGGTAGACGAAATGCAGCGCGCCGATCCCAGCAGGGAAGTCTCGGTAAGCTCAAACCGCGCCGGCGCCCATCCCGGCACGCACGAAATCGGTTTCGATTCCGCCGCCGACTCGCTCACCATCCGCCACACGGCCCGCAGCCGCGAAGGCTTCGCCCGTGGCGCCCTGCTAGCAGCAAAGTGGGTAGTAGGCAAACAAGGCTGGTTCGACTTCCGCGACGTGCTGTTCGAGCAAGACGCATTCGCGCATAAGGGCTCTGCCGCAGCGAGCCGCCTTTGACTCGGCCTTTGCTGCTGCTGTTGACGTTGTAGCGGCCGGTTCAGGTTCATCGAACCGGGCAGCGATTGTCGTTGGTTTGCATTCGTGACGGCGTCCGCCGCGGCAGACGCCATTGAAGACGCGTCGATCACGATCCAAGGCACGCGAGACGTCACTTAAGTTCCGGAACGCAGCAAGCAGCACCAGCACTAAAGGAGCAAAAAATGTTTACAGGATGCGGAACCGCACTAGTAACCCCATTTCGCCAAAATCTCTCCCTCGACGAACCCGCGCTACGTCGCCTAATCCGCCGCCAAATCAACGCCGGCATCGACTTCCTGGTCCCCTGCGGCACCACCGGCGAAAATCCCACCCTAACCCGCGCCGAACACCTACGCGTTGTAGAAATCACTGTAGAGGAATCAAACGGCCAAGTCCCAGTCCTGGCCGGCGCCGGCGGCTACAACACCGCCGAAGTAATCGAACTGGCCAAAGACCTCGAATCCCTGCGCGCAGACGGCATCCTCTCCGTCACGCCCTACTACAACAAACCCACGCAGGAAGGCCTCTATCAACATTACAAAGCCATCGCCGCCGCAATCGCGATCCCCATAATCGTGTACAGTGTCCAAGGCCGCACCGGCGTCAACGTCGAGGCAGCAACCCTAAAACGCCTCGCGCAAATTGAAAATATCGCAGGCGTGAAAGAAGCCTCCGGCAACATCGGCCAGATCGCCACGATCGCGAGCCAAGCTCGCGACGGCTTTTCAGTCCTTTCCGGCGACGACGCGATCGCCCTCCCGGTAATCGCCCTCGGCGGACATGGCGTAATTTCCGTAGTAGCCAACGAAATTCCGGCGGAAATGGTCTCACTGATCCATGCATGCCTCAAAGGCAATTTCGCGTCCGCTCGCGAGCTCCAGCGAACGTATCTGCCGCTAATGGAAATGAATTTCATCGAATCCAATCCCGGCCCGGCGAAAGCAGCGATGGCCGAAATGGGCCTGCTTGAGCCCGTCTGGCGGCTCCCACTCGTGCCTCCGAGAATTGAAAATCTAGAAAAAATCCGCCACGTACTCGAATCCATCGGCCTGGTGGGGAAGGTGCATGCTGCAGCAACAAATTGAGCAGCTCATTGAGCAGATCTTCGACCAGCCGCCGGCCAAAGATCTTCCCCGACACCTGGCGCTGTTCCAGTCCTTCAAGGACGCGCTGAACTTGGGCGAAGTGCGCGCCGCCGAGCCCGACGAAAAATCACCGTCCGGCTGGCGCGTCAACGCTTGGGTGAAAAAAGGCATCCTCCTCGGCTTCCGCATCGGCGCCATCACGGACATGTCCATTGACCCGTTGCGCCAGCCTTTTTTCGATAAGTCCACTTACCCGGTGAAACACATCACCTCCGCCAGCGGCGTGCGCATCGTCCCCGGCGGCTCCAGCATTCGCGACGGCTGCTTCATCGGCAAAGGCGTCACCTGCATGCCACCGATGTTCATCAACGTCGGCGCATACGTGGGTGACCAGACAATGATAGATTCTCACGCGCTGGTAGGTAGTTGCGCGCAACTAGGAAAAAGCTGCCACATTTCCGCCGCCGCGCAGATCGGCGGAGTTCTCGAACCAGTAGGCGCAATGCCGGTAATCATCGAGGACGAAGTTTTGGTAGGAGGGAACTGCGGCGTCTATGAAGGCACGATCGTGAAACGCGGCGCGGTCCTCGGCACCGGCGTGATTCTGAATCACTCCACTCCGGTTTATGATGTAGTGCGCGGCGAAGTCTACATCGCCGCCGAAGATCGCCCGCTGATCATTCCGGAAAAAGCGGTAGTAGTCCCCGGCATGCGCCCGATCAATCGCGGCCAAGGAAAAGACTGGGGCCTCTCGCTCTACGCCCCCGTAATCGTAAAATATCGCAACGCCAAAACCGATCTACGCACGCAACTCGAAGATCTGCTCCGTTAGCGAATCTTTGTAGGTCGTGGCTTCAGCCACGACACAAGCTTTGCAAAGCCAGCACGGCTCTACAGGTCGCGGAAAAAATCGAGTTTGTAGGCGAAATGAGTGCAGCATTTGTTGAGCAGTTCTGCTATGTAAGCAGCATGCGCGGACACGACGAAGAACAAGGCGAAGTTTTTAGCTACATTCCACTGGAACAGCGGATTCCTCGGGATCATCCGCTGCGGCGGATTCGGCAGCTGGTCGACGTTGGGCTGAAAGAGATGGGAGCGCACTTCGAAGCGCTGTACGCGCGACGCGGGCGACCGTCGATACCGCCCGAGCGGCTGCTGCGCGCGCTGCTGTTGCAGGCGCTGTACTCCATCCGCAGCGAGACGCAGTTGATGGAGCAGCTGGATTACAACCTGCTGTACCGCTGGTTTGTGGGCTTGAGTGCCAGCGATGAGGTGTGGGACGTGACGGTGTTCACAAAAAATCGCGAGCGGCTGATGGAGGGCGAGGTGTCGCAGCGGCTGATGGAGGCCGTGCTGCGGCAAGCCGAGGAAAAGAAGCTGCTGAGCGCAGAACACTTCACCGTGGACGGAACGCTCATCCAGGCGTGGGCCAGCCGTAAAAGTTTCGTCCCCAAGGAGAAGCCGCCGGAGAAAGGGAGTGGGGCGGGCGGGAAGAGGTTGTTGCGCGACACGCACGAATCGAGGAGCGATCCGGAGGCGCGATTATTCAAGAAAAGCGCCGGCGGGGAATCGCGGCCGAGTTACTTGGGGCACGTGATGATCGAGAACCGTAACGGACTAGTGGTGGCGGCCTGCGCGACGCAGTCGAGCACGAAGGCGGAGCGGGAAGCGGCGCTGGCGATGTTGAAAGAGCGTGGCCGGAGGCCCTGCGAGGTAAAGAAGAAACGCCTGCCGGCCATCACACTGGGAGCCGATAAGCTGTATCAAGAGGAAAAGTTCATCGCCGCGCTGCGACGGCGCAATGTGATTCCGCACGTGGCCGAGTACGAGGCCAACGCCCACTGGCCGAATTGGTTGACCAAGAAGGAGCGGCAGGACGCGGGCATGGCCATCAGTCAACGGAAACGCAAGTTGGTGGAGAAAGTGTTTGGCTGGGCCAAGCTGGACAGCATCGTGCGGCAAGTGAAAGTGCGCGGGAAGAAAAAGGTGGACTGGTTATTTCGGTTGGTGGCCACGGCCGGCAACTTGATACGCATGGCGAAGCTAATTCCAGCAGTGTAGGCCGAGGGAGTAGTGTCTCAGCAGGAGAACAAAAGCACCGAAACGGTCGGCCAAAGAACAAGAAGGGCGGCGGCAAAGGCGGAAAAACGAGCACTCCGAAAAAGGAATCGCGCGCAAAACCGATTTTTTCCGCAACCTCTCTAGCCGATGAAGTTCCGATTTCTCTGTGTCCTCCGTTTTTCTCCGCACTCTCTGTGTTAATGTTTTGATCTTTGCAATTGTCACACCGACTCTTTCGCCGCGAGGAAATGGTTTGAAGCACGCAAAACGGCTCGCTGTCACTGACCCGACCAAATACACGCCTTATTATAAATATCGCGCCGGCGCGCTCGAATGTGAAAACGTCCCGCTCACCCGCATCGCCGAAAAGTTCGGCACCCCCGCCTACATCTACAGCAGCGCCAGCATCCTCGACGCGTACCGCCGCTTCACCACCGCCTTCCGCAGCATCCCGCACTCAATCTGTTACGCGGTCAAAGCCAATTCAAATCTCTCGATCCTCAAATTGCTGGCCCGCGCAGGCAGCAGCTTCGACATCGTCTCCGGCGGCGAACTCCACCGCTTGCGCCACATCGGCGTCCCCGGCCGCCGCATCGTTTTTTCCGGCGTCGGAAAATCCAAGGAAGAAATCCGCGAAGCCCTCCAGGCCGGCATGCTGCTCTTCAACGTCGAATCCGAATCCGAGCTGGACACACTAGCCGTCGAAGCCGCGCGCCTAAAACGCCGCGCCCCCACCGCGCTGCGCGTCAATCCCGACGTCCAGGCCGGCGGCCACGCCCACATCTCCACCGGCCATCATCGTCACAAATTCGGCATTGACTGGGACCACGCACGCCGGCTCTATCTCGATCATTCTCGTGCGAAGTGGATTTCCTGGCAGGGAATCAGCGCTCACATCGGTTCGCAAATCCTGGGACTAGCTCCGTTTCGTCGCGCCGTAATCCGCGTCTCGTTCTTAGTGCGCGAATTAGCAAAAGCCGGAGTAAGTCTATCCTATCTGGATCTGGGTGGCGGCGTCGGCATCCGCTACACCCACGAAAGTCCGCCCGACCTGGGCGCCTACGCCCGCCTCCTGCTGCCGCACATTCGCCCGCTGAAATGCCGTTTGCTGCTAGAACCCGGCCGAGCAATAGTCGGCCCCGCTGGCGTCCTGCTCACGCGCGTCGTGCATGTAAAAAACAATCGCGACAAAATATTCGTAGTCGTAGACGCTGCGATGAACGATTTCATTCGCCCCGCGCTCTACCAAGCCGTCCACCCCATCACGCCGGTCATCCGCAGCAAAAGCGCCAATGTCACAGAAGCAGACATCGTAGGCCCCGTCTGCGAGACAGGCGACTGCTTCCTTCACGATTGGCCAATTGCACTACCGAAACAGGGAGAACTGCTGGTCTTATGGGGTGCCGGCGCCTACGGCTTCGCGCAAGCCTCAAATTACAACTCTCGCCCGCGAGCCGCCGAAATTCTGGTAAATAAAAATCACTTCACAGTAGTCCGCAGCCGCGAAACCCTCAGCGATCTAATCCGCGGCGAATGACTCCGCAATTCACCAAAAAAGTCGATTGTCATCCCGAGCGCAACGAGGGATCTGCTTTTTGCAGAATCGACGATCCTGCTACGGGAGACCGCCCCTCGTCAAGCCCCCCGCCCATCCTTGTCGCCGCAAAATGAGAATGTCCGGTTTGTGCAATGTAGAAATGTCCGCTTTCATGGATGGCCGAGGCCCCCATGGAAACGGAGCGAATCGCGTTGAGCCAACGAGAACGGGACCGATTGAAAGTGTTGCACGAGGTACAGCAGAAGCAGTTGACGCAGGTAGCAGCGGCCGAGCGGTTGCAAGTAAGCGACCGCCACGTGCGGCGGATGCTGCTGCGCCTGCGCGAGCGCGGAGATCGCTCCCTAGTGCACGGACTGCGAGGCCGGCCATCGAACCGCAAGCTGGCGACCCGGTTCGAGCAGAAGATTCTGGCGCGCCTGCGTCAGCGTTATGCGGATTTCGGACCCACACTAGCTGCTGAACACCTGGCCCAGGAGGGTTTTGCGGTGAGCCGGGAAACGCTACGGAAGTGGATGACCCAGGCAGCCTTGTGGCGGCCGCGTTCCCAGCGCGTGAAAACGATCCACGTATGGCGGGAGCGCCGAGCCTGCTTCGGTGAGTTGGTGATGCAGGACAGCTCTCCGTTCCGCTGGCTGGAGGAGCGCGGTCCGGCCTGCCATCTGATCGCCCTGATCGATGATGCCACCAGTCGCATCTGGGGACGGTTCACCGCGCAGGACACCACGGAAGAGAACCTACGAACGTTGGGCGGATGGGTACGGCGCTACGGACGTCCCTTGGCCCAGTACACCGATAAAAACAGCATCTTTCGAACGGCCGGTCCGCAGCCGCTTCCCGAACAACTGCGGGGAGATCCGTTGCGCACGCAGTTCGGGCGAGCGTTGCACGAACTGGGGATTGAATGGATCGCGGCCCACAGTCCGCAAGCGAAAGGGCGTATCGAGAGACTGTTTGAAACTCTTCAGGATCGTCTGGTGAAGGAGATGCGGTTGGCGGGAATCGACAGCATCGAGACAGCGAATCACTTCTTGGAGATGCGCTTTTTCCCCGAATGGGAGCAGCGTTTTACCGTAGCACCGCGGAATGCACGCAATGCCCATCGACGCCTGGGGCACGACCAGCGCCTGGAAGAAATCTTGAGTGTGCGCGTGGCCCGCAGAGTGGCTCAGGACCACACCGTCAGCTGGGACGGAAATCGCTGGGGGGTAGTGCGGGAGGAAGTCTGTGCGGGACTGCGTGGAGCTGCGGTCGAGATCGAACGGCGGTTGGATGGAAGCCACTGGATGCGCTATCGAGGGCGCTATCTGCACCTGCGCTCCTGCCCAGAACCCACGCGAGCGACCGCAAGTCCTTCCGGCCTACGGCCTGCAGGACTTGCGGAACAACCACCAAGACCCAAAAACAAAATCACACCCAAATACCATGTGCCTGCAAATCACCCTTGGAGAAAACCATGGAAGCGGACATTTCTATCTGGCAAAAACCCGGACATTTCTACTTTGCGTTGACAGCCCCCCGCCCATCCTGATGCGCCCAAGCCTCTTCATTAGCCCGCAACCGCCGCTGCGTCTCTTTCGCCTGCTGCTTCGTCCGAGACTTCGCGCGCACCCGCCCAATCCTGATCGAGGCATTGAATATCGCGCCAACCGGTATAAATCCTCCCAGCTTATGCGCCGCCACCGACGCCAAACCCATCGAAGCCACGCACCCGCACGACTCGCAATCCGGCGTCCCACCAAACTGGCAAGGCGTAATCTCCGTAGTCAAGTCCGCCGAAAGCGTCCGAGTAGTCTGCGCAAAAATGCATTCCTGCGGACTATGTGGCGGCGACGCAAACTGCCGAATCACAATCTCGGGCATGTCCAACTTCGGATATCGCTTCCGCAGCACCAACATATCCGCAATCGCCTGCGCCCTTTCCTGCCGCGTCAACATCTCCGGCAAATCATCCCCGACTTGCGGCGTGAACAAACTGAACCACACCTTCTTGATCTCCGGCCGCGGTGTCCAGAATTCCAAAAACTCCGCCAGATAACCAGACCGTTTCATCATCTGACCGGTAACCGTGCAATGCAAAGTCACGCTCTGCCCCACAATATTTTTCAGAATACGATCATACGTAGCAGGTGCCCGTCGCGCGTCGTGTTCCGGCTGCAATCCATCAATCGACACCGCCACATGCAGCAAAGGCATATCCGCCCAACCAGCACCCAGCGTGCGAAAAGCGCTGGTCACAACCTGCACGTGAATCCCGCGCGCAAACAATTGCGGCAGCAGCAACTCCAATTCACGATAGCGCACCAGCGGATCGCCGCCCACAATCGAAAGGTGCAGCGGCTTCAGCCGGTCCACAATTTCCAGCACTCCATCCACCAGCGCCTGCCCCTTGCGATCGATCAACTGCCGCAAGGTCTGCCCGCCGCCCAGATGCCCGTCTTCGTACGCATAGCATCCCGGGCACCGTAAAGGGCACTCGCGTGTGATTTCAATCGAAAGGGAAGGCTGCTCGCCCTTCAGAATCTTGCCCCAAGCCTGAATAATTTCCGAAGTGTACATCGAGGTTATTCCTTTCCGACTGTCCCTCAAGCCTATGACGTGTGTGTGAGGCGCTTAGTGTGCGCGCCGCGTGATGGCCGCCGCCGGAAAATGCGTGAGAGTGGAAAACCGGTAGACCTTCCTGAACCTCAGCTCAAAAACCACAGACAGTCCGCACCCACCGTCATTCGGATGCGTTCCCCTAAATAATCGTTGGCCCACTCCCCAGGAATCGTCTCGCACGCAATTATAGAACGTTCTATTCGCTGCAGGTAGGAATCTTCCAATCGGCCGCGTCCGCGTACTCATCCATGTGCAGGTCCGCGCAATAGGCCCCGAATCGACTCGTGGGACCCTACTCCGTGTAGAGCAGCAGCAGCACGCCCAACGCAATCATGAATATCGGCCACAACTTATTGAATAGCGGCCGCCATTTCCCACCGCTATCGGCCAGTCCTTTTGCCAGCGCCACTCCCGCCCCCGCTCCCGCAAACCGCAAATGTTGATGCTGCACGCGCACCATCGTCTGCATCGCATCCGGTCCGTGCATGCCACCGTGATGATGAAATAGCAGCATCGTCGCGCCCCCCAGCGCCAGCACCGGAAATATCCAAGCGCTCCACGCCGCTTGCAACCGCCCGCTCGTGCGCAATGTCGCCACCACTCCCAGCGCCAGCAGTATCGCCGCAAAAGTCTTGTGCTGCGCCACTTCGGGATTGTGCGTCACCGCGTAGTAAAAGCTCTGGTATCCGAACGGCCAAATTTCCGTATCGCTGAAAACCAGCAGAAAAAATCCGGCGATCAGCAAACACGCCGCCCAAGCATAACGTGCCGCAGCCCAGCGCCCCTCCAATCGGTTCTGCGCCAGAAAAAACAAGGCAGCCAGAATCAACAGCGCCCCCGCCAGATGATGATTAAACTCACTCTCGCGCTTATCCGCCAACTGCTTCGCCAAAACCTCCGGCGTCTGCTCGGGCACCGCCGCGCCGTGCTGCATATCCGGCATGTCCGCCATATCGGACATGTCGTCCATCCCGCTCATCCCCGGCTGCGCAGGAATATTCGGATGCTGCGTCCACGCCGGCGGAAACAAGAACACTGCCAGGATCACGACCAATACCGATGCACCTGCGATCCACCACGCTCGTTCGCGCCCGCTAACAGCCACTTTTTCGTACCTCCCGTTTCCTTGTATTCCCGCGCAATGCTATTCCGAAATTGTGTCGCTTGGCCCATACTGATAATCTCTGAGTCGCGCGATTTTTGCCAGTCATTCAAGCGGGCGTTTGCGCCTGTGCTGCGCCGACGCGCTTTTCACTCGGAAGATACCAAGCTTTTTTGAACACACCTTTCCGAAATGTTACAATTCGGGGTACACTGTCGGTGCCACGTTGCTGAGTGGCCCTCGATCGCCGCAGGGGTTCACGGCGCCCGGTGCGGCGCCCAGAGGGCTGTAGACTCTACTCGGCGTTAACCTTAACCCCCAGCCAACTTGATGCTACGATTCCGGGTTTCGACTCGAGATCGAGCAATATTCTCTAGGAGAGGACGATAACGTGAAAAAGAATCTGTGTATTCTCGCATTCGGCCTGATGGTAACTCTTCCCCTGTTTGCTCAGAAGAAAGAAGACGATCGTTTGGAAAAATCCACCACCGCGATGCAGGCCATCCTGCAAGGTGACAAGGGCCTGCCCAGCTCCATCCTCGATCACGCCCAGTGTGTGCTGATTTTCCCGAGCGTGAAGAAAGTAGCCATCGGCATCGGCGGAAGCTACGGCCGTGGTGAATTGGTTTGCCGCAAGGGCTCGGATATGGCCGGCTCCTGGGGAGCTCCGGCCATGTACGCGCTCGACCAGGGTAGCCTCGGTGTGCAGCTGGGTTCCACGGCCACAGATTTCGTGCTCGTGGTTATGCGCCATGCCGGTGTTGAGCAGAT
Organism: uncultured Acidobacteriaceae bacterium; assembly: GCA_963817305.1. Taxonomy (GTDB): domain Bacteria; phylum Acidobacteriota; class Terriglobia; order Terriglobales; family Acidobacteriaceae; genus Sulfotelmatobacter. The sequence continues at coordinate 169,855 of CAWFOD010000006.1, forward strand.
TCTGAACGGCAAGACCAAACTCGGCGGGAACGCAGCCGCTGCTGCTGGTCCCACGGGCGCTCAGGCCACCGGCTACAACGCCGATGCGATGAAGGTTGACGTGCTGACCTACTCGCGTTCCAAGGGGCTTTTCGCCGGCGTGTCGCTCGAAGGCGCCTCGATGGACGCCGACCGCGATGCGAATAAAGCTCTCTACGGCAAGGAAATTACCGCTCAGGAGATCATTTCCGGCTCCGTGCCGCCGCCGGCCTCGGCCCGATCGCTAATCAGCTTGCTGGACAACTCGTCACCAGCCCACAAGTAGCGCACACCAGCAGGAAATTAGGACGCTCGCGCAACGGAGCGCGGTACCGCACCAGGTACCGCTCCGTTGCGTCGATGCGTTTGCCCGCGCGCCCGCCTCAATTCGTTTTGTCCTTTGAATAACACAACCGCTCGAGATTGCACTCCACGCACTTCGGCTTGCGCGCGTTGCACACCCGCCGCCCGTGCCATATCAACTGATGCGAAAAAAGGATCCATTTCTCGCGCGGAATAATCTGCATCAAATCCTGCTCGATCTTTTTCGGGTCGGTATTCTTCGTTAGGTCCAATCGCTCCGAAAGCCGCTGCACGTGCGTATCCACCACCACTCCTGACGCAATCCCGAAGCCCGACCCCAGCACCACGTTCGCCGTCTTGCGCGCCACTCCCGGCAGCGTCAGCAGCTCCTCCATCGTCTGCGGCACTTTCCCGCCAAATTCCTCCACGATTTTCTTGCTCGCGCCCATGATGGATTTCGTCTTGTTGCGGAAGAATCCTGTCGGGCGGATTTCCTGCTCCAGCGCCCGTGGATCGGCATAAGCAAGCGCCTTCGCATCCGGATACTTCTGAAATAAGTCCTTCGTCACCATGTTGACGGTCACGTCGGTGCACTGCGCGGAAAGGATCGTCGAAATCAGCAATTCAAAGGGGTTGTCATGAATCAGTTCGCAGCTCGCTTCAGGGTATGCCTCATCCAGTCCCTGCAAAATCGCGCGCACCCGCGCCGGGTTCGGCCCGCGGCCCAGCGTCAATCCCGCTGTGGATTTTCGCGCACCCCGCGCGACGGCATCGCCGCGCGCAATTCTCGCCGGCCGGGCGGCAGACTTTACCGCCCTAGCGGCCCGCTTCTTCTCGTTTTTCTTTTTTGTTTTGGCCATCAGGCCGAAGAATATACCACATGCAGAGTGCCGCTCGCCTAGCCGCGCCCACTTCTCACAGCGCAGCGGTTTCTAGCCACTAGCCACTCATCACTAGCCACTGCCTTTTTCCCAAACCCACTACACGGCAAAAAACAAATTCTGCGCAAACGGCCACTCCGCGTCAAACCATTGCCGCTCGCAACGAAACCCCGTACGCTCCCCCATCTGCACCACTTCCGGGGGATTATATTTGTGCGAACTCTCCGTCCAGATCGTCTCGCCCTCGCGCAAATAAAATCGCTGGTTCGCCGCTTGTATCGTCACGCGCTGCCAGGCCTTCGACCGCAAATGCATTTCCACGCGCCGCTCGCATTCGTCATAACGCGCCACGTGGTCGAATTGCCGCAGATCAAAATCCGCGCCCAACTCCCGGTTGACGCGCGCCAGCAAATTCATGTTGAATGCCGCCGTCACTCCCGCCGGATCGTCATAAGCCAACAGCAATTGCTCAATTGGTTTCACCAGATCCGTCGCTAGCAACAAAGCGTCGCCCTCGCTCAGAATCTTTCGCATCTCGCGCAAAAATTGATCGCCCGCCGGACGGTCGAAATTCCCAATCGTGCTGCCCAAAAATAGCACCAGAATGCGTTCGCCTTCGCGTCGCCGCGCCGCCACTTCCTGCAATCCCTCCAGGTACGCGCTCTCGAATCCCACGATGCTCACGCGGTCCATCTGCCCGATTTCCTGCTGACAGCGGGAAAGCGCGCTCCCGGAAATATCAATCGGATAGTAATTCACCCTCTGCCGCTTGGACAGCGCGTGCAGCAACAACCTCGTTTTTTGTCCACTCCCGCTCCCCAGCTCCGCCACCAACACTGGCGTCGGCAACAGCGAGACAATCTCATGCGAGTCTCGCTGCAGCAATCGCATTCCCGCGCGGCTCAGCCCATACTCCGGCAACAAGCAAATCACATCAAAGAGCGCCGATCCCACCTCATCATACAAATATTTCGAAGGCAGCTCTTTCTGTCCCGCGTGGCTCAGCCCGATCACCACGTCGCTGGAGAATTCCGCCGTCAGAGCCGCTGCAACCGGTGAAACCCCAGTGCTTGCCATACGTGGTGCGGATAACATTGGCTATTCCTCCGTACAACGGAAGCTGCTGTAGATATAAGGATAATGAGGCTGGAACCAGTTCCGATATGAGCGCCGCAACATGCACGCGTCGGTACGGGCCGAGCCGCCCTTCATCACGTAATGTTTTCCGTCGAAAAAATCCGCCGAATATCCGCGATAAAATTCAAACGGCTCAAATCCCGGCAATGGCCCAAATGTTGTGGAGGTCCACTCCCATCCATTTCCCAGCAGATCGTAAACTCCGAACCCGCTTGCCCCTTCCGGATGCGTATCCACGCCCGTCGGATCCCAGCGATCCTGATTGAAATTTCCGCGCCAGAATTCCGCCGGCTCGTCGCCCCACGGATAAGCCCGCTCGCGTCCTTCCGGTGTGCCGTAAGCCGCCCGTTGCCACTGTTCCTCCGTCGGAAGTTTTCGTCCCGCCCATTTCGCAAACGCGAATGCTTCCGCGTAGCTCACATACACCGGCCACGATGGCGGCAAGGGAATCGTGGCGAACATTCCGCGATATTCCCACTTCGTCTTCGCGTCCTCCGCGGGCGATGCGCTCGCGCGCTTCCAAAAATGTGGGTGCTCGAGCTTTTCCTTGCGCACCCATTCCCAGTCTTCCGTCCGCCAATATTTTCCAGTGTGGTACCCACCCGCTTGCACGAACTTCAAATATTCCGCGTTCGTCACCGGAAACACGCTGATCGAAAAACTCGGCACCAGCACCCGCTGCATCCCGAACTCATTGTCCCAGCCAAACGAAAGCGCATCGCCCGGCTGACCCAGCGTCGCAATCCCCGAAGGAATCGTCACCATCTTCGCATCCGGCGCCGGCCGCGCATCAATCGCCGGCCCCGTCTTCGAAAGTTTCTTCTCCAGCGCCAGATTGTGCAGCAAATACGCCAGCGTTTCCGCGTGCATCAACCGGTGCTCGATCGCGACGTTGAGCAGCGTCCCGATCTCCGGTGACGCCGTGAGCGCCCGCGTCACACTCGGATCGCGCAACCGCTCGTCCAATCGCGTGCGCACCTGCCGGTTATATCGTTCCACCTGCGCGATCTCCGGCCACTCGCTCGGTTTATCGTTCGGCAAACCGCCGCCCACCGGATCGATCCCGAACGCAAACAGCTTGTCAAAAGGGGAGTCTTCCAAACCGAGATCGAGCGCCGGGCTCAGCAGATTTCGGTCGAACGCTTCCAGGTGGCCCAGATAAAAAATCAGCCGGTGCCGCGCCGGAATCGGACGTTCGTAGAAGGAATTCGGCGGAAGTAACGCAAATAATGCGTCGATATTCGCACGCGCGTTCTCCAGTCGCGTGAGTAAGGATGGTTCTAGCTTGGTCACTACTCGGGAAGCCGTCAAGGTTCACCTCGAAGAGGGGGGAGTTCCTTTCTACCTCTTCCGTTGGTCTCGCGGCAAGCTATTTCGTTAGCAGGCTATTCGATGCCCCAGCGCTTCAGGAGGGTGCAACGTTGTTCGGGGCGATTACATACAGTAATTTACTGAAAGATTTGCCGCGATGACTGTAGGCGTTCTTCTCTTCCCGCGTCAACTCCGCGTAAGTGCGCCCCAGCTCCTCGAACAAGAAAACGGGATCGTACCCGAATCCCCCCGACCCGCGCGGTTCCGAAGTGATCCCTCCGTGTGCCAGGTCAGATACGACGGCGATCGCCCGCCCCGCATGCGCGACGGAAGTTACGCAAACAAATCGCGCGCGGCGCTCAAGGCCTTCCATGCCACGCATCTCCCGCAGCAGTTTCTGCACGCGGTCCGCGTCCGTCGCACCAGGCCCAGCATAACGCGCCGAATGAACCCCCGGCGCACCACCCAAGGCCGGTACTACTAGTCCGGAATCATCCGCCAGCACCGCCTCATCCGTAAACCGGCTGTAATGCAAAACTTTCCCCGCGGAATTCTCAGCAAACGTCGGAGCCGACTCCTCAAACGCAGGGAACTCGCCAAATCGCGGCAATAATTCCAGGGTGACGCCAGACCCGTGCGCCAACTCCATATATTCGGCCAACTTCCCAGGATTCGAAGACGCCAGAAACAATCTCATGAAAGGAAGACTCGGACGCCAGCGCCGTAGGCGTGGCATCAGCTAGCCTAGGCCGGCAGGCCTGGAAAACACACCAGCACGAGCCCGAGCGCCGTAGGTGCGACACATCTTTGCCTGAGATAGCGCCGAAGGCTCGCCCTCGATTTCTCGATCTTTATCGCGCCGCGCCGCTGCACTCGCGCTTACTTGCTGCGCGCCATGAATTTAATCTGCAGCAATTCCTGCTGCGCCTGTACCAAGGTCCGTATCCCGCCCGCTGCCAATTTCAACAAATCCTGCAATTCAATGTCCGTGTACGGCCGCCCCTCAGCGCTCGCCTGCACCTCGACGAACTCTCCGCTCCCCGTCATCACCACATTCATATCCACCTGCGCGCGCGAATCCTCTTCATATTTCAAATCGAGCAGCAGCTCATCCTCCACAATCCCCACGCTCGTAGCCGCCAAAAAATCAATCAACGGCACCTTGCGCAAAATTCCCGCCGCCACCATCCGTTCCAAGGAAAGCGCCAGCGCCACAAACGCCCCCGTCACCGAAGCCGTCCGCGTCCCACCGTCCGCTTGAATCACGTCGCAATCCAGCCACACCGTTCGTTCGCCCAACGCCTTCAAATCCGTCACCGCACGCAAAGTTCGCCCAATCATGCGCTGAATCTCCAGCGTCCGTCCCGATTGCTTCCCGCGACTCGATTCCCGCGGCGTGCGATTCTCCGTCGAACGCGGCAGCATCCCGTACTCCCCCGTCACCCACCCGCGCCCCTTGCCCTTCAGAAACGAAGGCACGCCATCTTCCACAGTCGCCGTCACAATCACCCGCGTGTCGCCCGCCTCAATCAGCGCGCTCCCCTCCGCATGTGGAATGAAATCCGGCGTAATCTTCACCGGTCGCAATTGGTCGGCCGTACGTCCGTCAACTCGCAAGAAAGAATCTCCCTTCAAGGTTCTGCCGTGGGACCAGCTGAAAATCGGAGCACTAAGTGTGACGACTACCCACCCAACTGTCAACAATCGCGAAAAACGGTCAGTGTCCGAATCAGCCTAGCGGTATTAGCAAAAGGGAAGAGGATGAGTCGCAAGCAAACATCTCAATTCGAGCAACTCTCAGCCCCATAAGGAGTGCGGCGGCTTGCCGCCGCTTTCGCCGAAGCGGAATGTCCGGCAACAAAACGTTCCAGGCGAGGCTTGCCTCGCCAGAATTAGTCGACCACTTTCTGCCGCCAGCGTTTGACGTTGTCTCGGTAGGGGCGCTGCTTGCTGCGCCCCAGCTTGCCACGATGCCAGGCTCGCGCAGCGGACTCTGCCACACCCTGGACAAATACGTGGCTCGTTATTGCCTGTTAGGCTACCATAGCGCCCGCACAGGTGACGGGTGCAGCTCTTCAAGCGCCGCGCAAAAATCGAAATCGTCGCTAGCTCAGGAATCCTGCGGGTGACGGTCCCGCCCAGAGAGTCCTGGTTTTTGATCTTCGTCGTTATCGCGGCGGATGGGGCGTTCGCGGTGATGACTTACAAAAGCTGGGCGCAAATGTCGCTGTGGGTTCACATAATGTTCGTGTGGGCAATCATCGGTGGCGTTTTCGCGCTGGTCTATCAACTCGCGGTGACCCAAATCATCGAATTTGACGTGGCCCGGCTTACGGTTTGTAAAGATATTCACGGTTGGGAGCGAAAGCACGAATATCAGCTCGTAGAATGCAGCGAGTTAGAGTGGGTTCGGGCTTCGGAGGGCCGGCCCGCAGGATTGCAATGCAAAGTCGGGTGGCGAAAAGTTATGGTCGGTAAGGATCTATCGGAGGACGAAGCTGTCGAAGTTCTTGCGGCCCTCCAAACCAGCCTTCCAGGCGTCGCGCAAAAACTGTGCTCGTATCCAAACAGCAAGGATCACTTCATAACTTTAGGACTCGGCAGGTAAAACTAGACTCGGCTCAAGCGTAGCGCCGGAGCGCGCCCATCTCTACCGCAACGCCACCACACCCTTCACATAATCCGCCGCATTCATCCCGCCGGCCAACGCCCCCTGCACATCCCCCAGCGATCCAAACCGATGCGTAATAAACGGCGCCACAGAAATCTTCCCCTGCTCAATCAAGCGCAAAGCCCGCGCATAAGTAGAAGGCCGCCCATCCTTCTCAAATCCCCCCGAAGCCCCCACCGGTGTCACCAGCGTCGGCTCTTTGAACATCACATTATTCAGCAAGCTCAGTTCAAATCCAGCGTGACCATGTCCATACAGCAGCACCGTCGCCTGCTTTCGAATCAGCGAAGAAATCGCCGCAAACGCGCGCCCCTGCCCCGAAGCCTCAATTAGATATTCCACGCCGCCGCCGTCGGTATGCTCGCGCACCGCCGCGCCCAAATCGCCGTTACTCGGATCCAGCACCACGTCCGCGCCGAATTTCGTCGCAAGCCCGCGCTTCATTTCATTCGGCTCGCTCACCATCAACAATCCGTCGTAACCCAAAACGCGCCGCAAATATTGCAAATGCAACAATCCAGAAGGCCCCGCTCCGCATATCAACACGTGTCGCACGCGTCGCTCCGCGGACTCCGCAGCCCCGCCAATCGCAAACCGCCCACGCGCCCGCACCACCGCATCCGAAGAATGAATCACGCAACCCAGCGGCTCCGAAAGCGCCGCCTCGCGCATATCCAGATCCGAAGTCAGCCGCACCGCATTGCTGGCCGGCACCGCGATAAATTCCGCAAGCCCCCCAGGCAATCCCGTTATTCCATGCTCCGTATAAAAAGCACACTGATGCGAATCCCCACTCAAACAATATTCACACCGCGGTTCGCGCCGCGCGCTCACGCAATTCAATCCCTGATCAATCACCACGCGATCGCCCACGGCAAGATCGCGCACCTCGCCACCCACCTCGAAGACCTCACCGCTGATCTCGTGCCCTAAAATCTGCGGCTGTACCGAAAGCGGCACAGTTTTCCCGAACGCATCGGTGTTGTAATTCGCATGCCCGGAAAAAATGTGCGCATCGGTTCCGCAAATGCCCACCGCCGAAATCCGCAACAGCACATCGCGACCCCCCACGCGCGGCTGCGCAATGTCGCGCACCTCAATCCGCCCCTCAGCGCAGAGCACACAAGCCTTCATCGCCGCATCCTTCGCCGCTTGGCCTTTGTAGCGGCCAGCTTTAGCTGGGCGCCTTTGACGTCGCTGGGAAAACCTAACAAATTCGCGCAACCACAAGATTCAGCGCGAAGGTTTCCCGCCAGCACTTCCCGGCGTCGATGCCGGCACCGGCGCCTCCGAACCACCCGGCGCAACCGCCGCCGGCACACTCGGCACCGCGGGATTCAAATCAAAATACCTAGTCAAATCCGCGTGCCCCGCCAAAGTTTCCACTTCCTGCCCATGAATCAGAATTTTCAACCGGTGCGCCCCAGCCACATTGCTCTCCAAAGTCCGCGCAATCGAATCCACCGCCATCTCCTCACTCAAAATCCCAGACGGCGTCTCCGAAGCCAGCGCGTCGGAAAAATCCGCGATCGCCGTGCCATCCGGCAAAATGTAAAATCCCAGCAGCGTCGCATCCTCCGGCAAAGTTCGCTGCGCCGCGCTGGGCGCATCGGCAATCAAAGCGTCCAAAACCTGCCGCCCGCGTTTCGCAGGATCAGCCGAAAGCGGCAGCGGCATTTCCAGCGGCGCGATGCGATCCGCTCCCGCCGCCCAAAAAATCTTCGCGGCCACCATCACGTCCGTGGACGTCGCAATCGCCGGCTTCAGCAATTCCCGCCGCTGCTGCTCCTCCGAACCTTGCTCTTGCGACAGCTGTTCAATCCGCAGGTGCAATCCGCGCAGGCTGATCAATCCGATCAGCACCGCCACCGACAATATCCCCAGCGTTATTTTCAAATTCCGCGGCATTATTTCGCACCCGCAGTGCCGCTGAGGCTCGCAGGCAACGATCCCAGTGGCCGCATCGCCTGAATGGTGCGCTCGACGGTCGCTGCCATCGACGCCCCCATCGCCAGCAGGGAATTCGAATCCCCAGCCGAGACGCTCGAAACCTCCACCGCAATCGCCGGAGCCGCCACCGACCGCAGTTCGCGCACCGCGAATCGCGTGGACGTCGCCGGCGACCCCGGAAATTTCTGCGCCAGGGCCGCTTGCAGCGCGTCCGCCAGCCGATGGCTGCCCTCTAAATAAGGTCGCTGCGCTTCTTCCCACACAATCAAGGCGGTACTCGGCGCACTCGGTCCCGCTGCATTCGACGGACCCGCATTAGCAGTCGTCGCCGAACTCACCGCCACAATAGGAATCGAAAATTGATAAGAGTAAGCCCGCGCCGCACCCAACTGTCCCGTGGACGAAACATGCAAGCTTATAAAAATTGCATCGCGGTAAGCGTTCGCCACCGCCGCGCGATCCTCATACGAAGGATTCGAATCGTCATTGCGCGTCATCACCACGCGAAATCCTTGCCGCTCGAACTCACTCCGCAGCATCCGCGCAAATATCAGCACCACGTTTTTTTCCAGCAAGCCGTTGTCCGCCCGCGCTCCGTCGTCCGTCCCGCCGTGCGCGGCATTGATCACGATCACTGGTCCGGTATGCACGGGTGGTGCAGGTGGCGCCGGATTTAAGGCAGGTGCAGGCTGCTGCGGAGGTGTTGGCGTAGGCTGCGTTTGCGGAGGCGCAGGAATTTGCGCCGGCGCCTGTCCGCCCTCTTGCCAAGGAGAAGCCGATGCCGCAGCGACGCTCACCAACCCGCCAGCCGCAAGAATCAGAACTATAAATAGCAGTCGTCGCACGGCAAAAAGCATAGCAGAAATGCTGCGCCTCGCAGCCGTGAACAACTCACCCCGTCGCGCAGGACTAAGCACCTTCCCGAATCATCTCCGCCGCTTTTTCCGCGATCATCATCACCGGCGCATTCGTATTTCCCGCCGGCACGCGCGGCATAATCGACGCATCCACCACCCTCAGCCGTTCGATTCCATGCACGCGCAGCCGCGCATCGACCACCGCCAGCGCGTCGTTCCCCATTTTGCAAGTCCCCACCGGGTGATAAAGCGTCTCGAGTTCGTTGCGCAGAAATTCGCTGATCTCATCATCCGAATTCCGCGCCGCTCCCGGATGCAGTTCCTCTCCGCGAAACTGGTCAAAGGCCTTCGCATGTGCCAGCCGCCGCGCGAGGCGCACTCCCGCGATCATCGTGCACAAATCCGCATCGGTCGAAAGATAATTCGCACGAATCGCCGGCGCATCCAGCGGATCCGCCGAACGGAGTGAAATGGTCCCGCGGCTTTCTGGCATAATCAACGTCGGCCCAAACCCGAAGCAGTGCTCCTTGCGCCGCACCAGCCCATGCCCACGGTAATAAGCGGGCCCAAACAGCAACTGCAAATCCGGCACCTCCAATCCCACGCGGGTACGCAAAAATAATCCGGCCTCCGCCACGTTTGATGCCAACGGCCCATTCTTCCACACCAGCCAACGCAAAAAATTGCCCAAAGTCTCCGCGCCATCCAGGCTAATCTTCTGCGTGCACAAATAACCCACCGAAACCATCGGATGATCCTGCAAATTCTTTCCCACGCCCGGCAAATCGTGCACCGTCGAAATTCCCGCGGCCTTTAATTCATCCGCCGCACCGATCCCGGAAAGCATCAGCAGTTGCGGTGAATTTACAGTGCCCCCAGCCAGAATCACTTCGCCGTCCGCACGCGCCTCTTCCATCGCGCCATCGTGCAGAAAAGCCACACCCACCGCGCGGCTTCCTTCCAGCAACACTCGCGCCGCGTGCGCGCCCGTCACCACCGTAAGATTGCTGCGCTCGCGCGCTGGCTGCAAATATCCGTCAACCGCGCTGCATCGCGCCCCATTTTTCTGCGTCACCTGGTACAGCGCCGCGCCATCCTGCGTCTCACCGTTAAAATCCGGATTACTCGGAATCCCGATTTCCTCCGCCGCCGCAAGAAACGTCAGCGTCAACGGATTCACATACCGAGGGTCAGCCACATTCACCGCCCCGCCCACGCCGTGATATTCCGAAGCCCCGCGCTCCTGATTTTCCGATTTCTTGAAGTAGCGCAGCACCTCGGTAAATCCCCAACCAGCGTTTCCCAACTCGCGCCAATGGTCGTAATCCGCCCGATTCCCGCGAATATAAATCATCGCGTTAATCGCGCTCGATCCGCCCAGCACTTTCCCCCGCGGCCAATACAATCGCCGGTTGTGCAAATGCGGCTCCGGCTCCGTAGCGTAATTCCAATCCACGGAAGTCTTAAAAAGTTTCGAAAACGCCGCCGGAATCCGAATCTCTTTCGCGCCGCCAGCCCCGCCCGCCTCCAGCATCAACACTCGCGTCCGCCGGTCCTCCGTCAACCTCGCCGCCAGCACACACCCCGCCGACCCGGCCCCAACCACAATGTAATCGTATGTCTTGGATTTACCAGCCATAGAACGCGCTTGCATTAAATGCCATGCAGCGCCGCGCAGCAATCGAATTATCCGGAGGACTCGGAAGGGCGGGGCACTGAAACTAAAGTCTGGATGAGAGCTCAGGAATCTCTGGAGACGTTTCTAGCCACTAACCACTCGTCACTAGCCACTGCCTTTTTCGCAAACCGACTCAGGCCGCGCGCTCCTCACCCTTCAGAGTAGCAGCACTCCATCGAGCCCGTCGCAATCCCGCCGTAGCCCAATAAACCACAAACCCCGCCACGATCAACATCAACCCAAACGCCAACCCACTAATCCCCAAAATTCGCTCGCCCGCCCCATGCACAATCGAAAATCCCAGCAGCAACAAAGGAAACACGCCAATCAACACCGCCCCAGCCATCCCACCAGGCACCTTGAAAGGCCGCCGCAACTCCGGCTCCCGAATCCGCAACACAATCAAAGCCACAAACTCGAGCATCAAACTCATCCCATACAAAAGCACATCAATCGTAATCAACCGCTCAAACCCCAATCCCAAACACAAAGCCCAGCAAGCCGCCAAACAAGTAATCGCCACCCAAGGCGCCTGGGTCTTCCGCTGCAACTTCCCGAACACAGACGGCAACAATCCATCCTGGGCCATCGCCAGCGGCAACCGCGAATAACTCATCACCAGCGCATTGAACATCCCAAACGCGCTCATCATCCCGCCCAGCACCAGCGCCACGCGAAATCCGCGCGCCACCAAAGGACCGCCCACCAGCCCACCCATCATCCCCGCAATATCCGCCCACGATCCAGTCTCAAACGCCGCCGCCGAAACTCCCGTCAACCACATCGCCGCGAACGGCAGCACGTACGTCAGCGAAACCACAATCACCGCCACAATCATCGCCGTCGGATAAGTCTTCTGCGGCCGCTTCACCTGCGTCGCAATCGTCGAAGCGTTATCCCATCCCATATAATTCCACATGCAGATCAGCAACCCGCCGATCAACCCCACGCTGGAAGTCGTCGGCGCCGTCACTGCTCCCTGCAACGCCCCGATTTTCGCCGGCGCAATCAACACGATCAGCACAAACGGCGCGGACAATAAAAAGAATAGCCACAACGAACTAATCGCCACCACGCGAATGCCCGCGATATTCATCAGTGCGCAAACGGTCACGACGCCCATCGCCACCATCCATCCGCGATGTCCCACCGCAAACCACGGTATCAGCCGCGTCAGGTACGCCACAAAAAGCGTCGGATAAATCGCCATATCAAAAATACTCGCCACGAGCGACAGCCACGCTTCCTGAAATCCCCAGAAATTTCCCATCGCGCGCCGCACCCAGGCGTAATACCCGCCTTCCGACGGCAGCGCGCTGGAAAGCTCGCCGATCATATAAGTCGTCGGCAGGCTCCAGATCAGCGGCGTCACCAGCAGCAGCAAAATTCCCAGGCCGTAGCCCGTGCCGTGAATGATGTCTTCAGTCCCGTAGGTTCCGCCAGACACCATGAAAAATGTCGCGGCCACCAGCGGCCAGAGTGTTAGCTTTGCATTTCTTTTTGTGGAAGTGACTGCCCGGGCAGGAAATTGGGCTGGGAGGGATAAAGTGCTCAATTTTTTGTCGCGTCCTCCATCAGCGATCCTCGCTCTCTCTCAGCCGCGCTTCTGGAGCGAGTTCGCATCATGCAGGATACGGATATTCATCGTCGATGCAAGAAAAATATGCAAAGAACCAAAAAATTTTTCCGCCGCGAATCTCTCTGTACGCTCGCGCACGCTGCGCGCCGCAGAGCTTTTGACTTTGTAGCGGCCAGCTTCAGCTGGGCGTCTGTGACTTTGCATCTGAACCTGTAGCGGCCGGTCCGTTTTGTGGGACCGGGCAGCAGTTGCGGTTGGTTTGATGTCGCACCGGCGCACTTCAGAGTGCCGCTACAAAGGCCTCGCGCCCTGTTTCCGCAGACAGTTCGGGCGTGGAAGCATCAATTTTGCGCTCGCGACACAGACCAGTCGGCGCTGCGGGGGACTGCGCGAGGGGAAATTCGAGGAACGTCGGAGGTCCAAAGGCGCGCCTCATACCGCAGCGGCACCCTGTGACACCCGACAAACTCAGTTCTGCGCCTTGCTTTCCGAAGCCGCGCCACTGCTATGCTTCTGTTCACGCCGTTCGCGCTGCTCCGCAGCCCACTGCTTCTGCTGCTCGGGCGTCATCACGCCCCAAACCTGCCGCCGGACGTCCTTGTGGATCACTTTCAGTTTCTGCTGCTTCGCGTCAGCACTCAGAGACGCATCCTTCCCCACCGCCGCAATCTGCGCCTTGCCATCCTCGCGGATCGTCTTGATCTGCGCCTTCTGCTCGTCCGTCAAGTTCAACGCAGCATCATCTTCCGGCGTGTCCGCGCTCATTGCCCCCGCGCCGCCTGCACTCTGCCCGGAACCCGCAGCCGATCCACTAGCCGGAGCCGCGCCAGCGGCATGACCCTCTGCCGTTCTACCTCCCTGTTGCGCTCGAGCCGCGCCGCCGCAACCCAAGCTCAGCGCTATGCCGCAGACCGCCACCAGAACCGTATCCTTATTACTGATATTCATTGAGTTCCCCCGAGGACCTAAGTCCCTGTCTTTCCATAGCCTTTGCAGTTAGACGCGACCCGCCGGCCAATCCACAGCCGCCAACGACCCTACTTCCCGCCGCCACTCTGCTGCAATTCCGTCAACGCCGCCAACACTTGCTCACTATGCTTAGCCGGCTCCACATCCATATACTCCCGCACAATCACTCCCTGTGGATTCACCAAAAACGTATGCCGCGCAGAAAGCTTCTTCACCCCCATCACATTCATGATCGACCCATACTCCTCAGACACCTTATGCTCCGTATCCGCCAGCAACTTAAAATTCAACCCTTCCTTCGTGCAAAACCTCTGATGCGAATCCGCCGAATCCACGCTCACTCCCAAAATCACCGCGTTCTTCGCCTCATACTGCGCCAGATCCCGCTGGAAGTTGTGTGCCTCCGTAGTGCATCCGCTAGTGAAATCCTTGGGGTAGAAGTACAGCACCACCCACTTCCCGCGGTACTCACCCAAACTCACCGCCTTGCCTTCCTGCGAATTCAAAGTGAAATCCGGAGCCACCGCGCCCACCGCCGGCGCCTTATCCGAAGACGCGCTCACCATGCGATACGCCCCGCCCGCCACGATCACCGCCGCCACCGCCAACACAATCAGTACCACCATCTGCGCGCTCCCAAACTCAAACTCCCTTGTTTTCATGGCCTCGCTCCCTGCAACGCCCCGCATAGTATGCGCCTCCTCGCGCCCCGATTCAAAATCGAGCCAAGCTATCCTCTAATGTCCCATCGCCCCCCTGCCGATAAACTGTACGTACCAGACCCGCTCGGTAGCATAGGCAATCTTGCCTGTGCGCCGTCGCCGTTGCCTTTGCTGTTAGCTCTGATCTTGAATTGGTAAGGGCGCTGCTTGCTGCGCCCGCTTTTGACTTTGCATTCGCACCGCCACTCCACCAGGAGCGCAACTTGCGTAAACTTAAAATCCTAATCGTCGACGACTCCGCCGTCATGCGCAAGATCGTCGAACGCGCCCTCCGCCAAGCCGGTCTGGACCTCGGCGAAGTCCTCGAAGCCAACAACGGCGCCGAAGCTCTCCTCGAAGTTCAAAACGGATCGCTCGACATAATCCTCAGCGACATCAACATGCCCGTCATGGACGGCCTCGAGTTCCTGAAAAGCCTGCCCGCCATCGAAGCCGCCAAGGGCGTGCCCGTCATCATGATCACCACCGAAGGCAGCGAAGCTCGCGTCGTCGAAGCGCTTTCCGCCGGTGCCAAGGGCTATCTCCGCAAACCCTTTACCCCCGAGCAAGTCAAAGAGCGCGTCAGCTCGCTCCTCGTAGGTGTCTCGCGACAGCCATGACCCTTGCGACCGCCACAAACGAGTTCCGCTCGACCCCGCATGGAAGTCCGTTCTCGATTGCGCCTCGAAGTTTTCGAAATGATGGCTGGCGCCCGCCTAACGCCCTACGTCGCGCCCGCAGTCCAGTCAGGCGCTGAACCTGTCCCACTACAGCAATCTGGAATGACCGCGATGGTCGGCTTGGCCGGCGCTCTTTGCGGCATGATCACCATTCGCTGCCCCTCCGACACCGCCGTTAAGCTCGCCTCCAAAATGGCCGGCGACGAAGCTCCCAACATCGTCGGCGACGCCATGGGCGAACTCTGAAACATGGTCGCCGGCAACTTCAAAGCCAAGGTCACTTCTCTCGCCGACCACTCCATGCTCTCCGTCCCCACAGTTATCAGCGGCGATAGCTACGTAATGCAAGCCGCCGAACCCAGCGAAGCCCTCCAAGTCGCTCTAGATCTAGACGGCTCCCCAATCTGGATCTCCCTAATCACCCAAGCCTAATCCGCTCACTACCAGCGCTCCTCCGCCCCACATTCGCGCCTTCCTGGGATCGCCATTCTCCCGAATGGCGCTTTGCACGCCTGCGGCTGGCGGGCGCCGCATCCCCTTCGGTTTTTGAAGAGTGTGGGTTTAGCCGCTACTCGATCCACCACCACAACCAAGTACTGCTGTCCAATCGGTGTCGGCTAGTCAATTATAGTCCTGCCCTCCTCCCATCCACGCGCACAGCCGTGTCTTCGTTTCGCCTTCTAGTCCATATCCGTAATTCTACGATTCGCGCCGAAGCAACGAACGTGTTAGCGTCAATCGGGGTGCTTTTGTTGCCCCCGCAGGAAGCGACATGTTTGCGCTGACCACAATTCGGACCTCGGCCCACCCCAGCCAACTCCCCCACCGCAAATCAACTCCCAGCCGCGCCCCAACGATCACCACAATACGTCGTTGCTCGCACACCAGCACGCGAACGATTGCAATTTCTAATCGACAGTCCGGCGATTAGAAATCACCGTAAGTGCTTGAAAACAATCACCAACACCCATTTCTAATCGACAGTAATTTCGCAAAAATCGCGCCCCCCAAACGACGCCGCGCCCAACGAACCCATCAAACGCAGCAGTCCCAACGACCCGCCAGCCCAAACCATCAGAAGAAAAACTGGAGGCGGGGGGAGTTGCAAGGCGCGCTTTATGCGCCTTGTCCCGAGCGGAGTCGAGGGGAACCCCCAACCAGATCGTCTTTTTTTTTCGTGGCTCCAGCGTTTCTGCTGGTTCTCACGTTTGCGCGCTGCGGACAACGTCGGATGTTCTTCCGTCCACACGAGGCGAACTGGACGCCGAACGGCGGCCCAGCTCGATCCCTGGCCTTGGTTGTGAACATGCACGCGCTGTGCGGGATCTTCGCTAACGCCGACATAAAACGAATTGTCGGCGCAGCGAAGAATGTAGCAGTAGAACATCAGGATGCCCTTCGACTCGCCCAAACTACGGGCTCGCTCAGGACAAAATTTCACTTCGCGAAATTTTGGAGGCGGGGGGAGTTGAACCCCCGTCCGAGAAACCTTGCAACACGAAGCCTACATGCTTATCCCGTTCCGTTGGTTTCGCTGCTAGCGCTCAGAACAGGCAAGACGCGCTAGCAACTAGTCCGATGATCTCGCCGCCGCATTGCGGACCGAAACGCGACAGCCAGCCTACTGTGTGACGCCCCGACCCACGCGCGTAGGTAACGCCTGGGGGAGCGCGTAGCCTAATTTAAGTTAGGCTGCGAGTGCCAACTGTGAGTTGCCAGTTGTGTTGTTCCACCATTTTTCGGGGAGGTGGGTCCCGGCATGCCTTCGAGCCGCTACAGTTTCCGTCGAAACCGTTGCGCCCCCGTCGGTCCCCACTAGAATATCACTTCAGCGAATCGCGCGCCAAATCGTCGGGTCCACCCCGCAGCCTAACGCGTCAATGCAGCTATCATCGTGGAATACTGCAGATATTGCGCGCTCAGCTCCTGCCGCTGGCCGGTTTCGTAATCCTCATACTCGAATCCCGGCGCCATGGTCGTCCCCAGCAGCGCGTATCTGCCGCCGGCGCGAACCCGAGAGCCCTGCCACACTCCTCCCGGCACAGTGTGCTGCAAACGCATCCCCGCCGCGATGTCCTGCCCCAGCAGGATCACTTCGCCGGTTCCATCCGCTTTCAATTGCAGCATTTCGACCGCATCGCCCAGATAGAAATGAAACATTTCGTCGCCGCGCACGCGGTGCATCGCCGAAAATGTTTCGGGTGTCAGCAAATAATAAATCGCCGTGGAAATCGCGCGGTCGCCGGGATAACTGGGCAACAAACTCTGCGGAATCACTGCCGCGCCGCGATACGTTTCCGCAAAGTATCCGCCTTCGATCGGATGCGGCCGCATCTGCAACAACTCTCGAATCTGTTCCGCCGTCAGCATCTCTCGTTTTCTCCCACTCCACGGGCAATTACTTTTGACAGAACCGGCACCGCGTCTCCACACTGACAAGTGTGGAAGTGCATCTTAAGCCCGAAACGGAATCGCGCCTAAACGAACTAGCGTCCCAGTGTGGTCGCCCAACTGACGAACTCGTTGAAGATGCCATGGCTGGATATCTCGCGGAAGTCGCCGAAGTTCGCGACCTGCTAGACGCTCGCTACAACGACATCAAGACCGGGCGCGTAAAGCCCATTGATGGCGAGACGTTCTTCGAGGATTTGCGCCAACGCGAAGAGAAATTGCCCAACCGGCTCCGTCCAGAATGAGCGCAACGCTTCAAGCTCCCCCAGCCGAATATCACACAAATTCGTCGCAATCGGATCTCGGGGAGATTTGAACGTAGCGGTAGCGCGTGCGGCAGCGGGAGGCGAAACTTCAGCCGAGCTGCGCTCGATTAGTTACTCATCCTGTTACCCGAGCGCTGACGGAGTCCAATGCAAATACTTAGTCTCTAACGCAAATCGGTCTTCCATCGTGGTCCGTCGAAGGATGCTGTCTTGCTGGGCATGATGGAGCCTCGCCTGGCCGGCCTGCGTCTCTGTCGTGGTCTTTGTCTCGGTCTCGGTCGCGGTCTCTATCTCGGTCCCGGTCCGCCGCGCTTGGATCTCCCGGAGGTCCCTGGGGCCCAGCTGGCCCGGCCGCTGGGGTGGTGGAACACCCGCCAATCAGTAGCAGTAGCGACAACGTCCCCGTAAATAACGATTTCTTCATTCCGTTTCTCCTTATGCCGTCGCTCGGGGCACAACGTTGCCACCGCAAACAACCGCGCATGGTAAGGATGGTATCGAAAACGCGAAGGCTGGCGCTGTCCCAATTCGCACAGTATTCAAACACGGGGGGAACGTCGTGTGCCCGTGCCCTCGCCGCTGCATAGAAGGAACGCGCTTCCGTAATGTTCGTTGACACCCCTCGTTACCGTTTCCATAATCCAAAAGAGGCAGATAGTCCTTTGACTCCACGGAAAACGTCGCTCGAGCAAGCCCTGGAAGAGGCGGTTTCGCGCGCCTTGCGTGATAACCTTGCCCCGCTTCAGCGCACCGCGGACGAACTGCACCATGCCTATGCCGATTTGGTCGCCGCCTGCGGGTCTAGCCGCCCCAGCAACGCCTTGCCGGCACTATTGCGCGCGCAAACTGCCGCTGCTGCCCTGGCTGCCGGACTTTCCGTCCTTTCAAATTTCGTCGCGGTAGCACTCAATCCACGCGATCAGCAATCCTCCGACGAACGCGATTTTGCCGATGCGACGTCAACCGTTGACGTGGAAGAACCGGAAGAAGCGCCCGAGGATGCGGCAGAGCGAGAAGCCGCTCCAGAGCAGGCGCGCGAAACTGCGTTAGTCGACGAACCTGCGGCCGCCCAAGCGCCGCCCGAAGCTGAACTGGAATGGGTGGAAGAGCCCGAAGAAGTATTGAACGCAGCTCCCGAAGTAGCGTCTGTGGCTCCCGCTGCGCCGCCACCGGAAGAGGACGTCGCCGAAGAAGCCTTCGACCTTGCGAATCTGCCCCGGGAAGAGCAGGAACTGCATCGCCGCGCCAACCGCGTAGCGAAAGTGGCTATGCAAGACATCAAGCTGCTGCAGCCGAAAGAAGTTCGCCTCGGCCGCGAGCACAAAGACATCTGCGTCCGGCTGCGAGTAGATATTGATAAAGCACGCAAGGAATACGACCGCCGCTTTCGCGCCATTCAAGACCATCCCGTGGATTACTTCTACGATTGGATGGTGGAAATTCTCGCGGACGGCGATGCCAAGGCCCTCGGCGAATATCCGTATCCCTCGCCCGTTCTGCGGCAGTAAGATAAATCAGAATGAAATTCTTCGGGCCTGCAATGCGCTCAGTCGCAGTTCTATTCGTCTTCTCGGTCGCGGTCTGCTCTGTGCCGGCTGCCTTCCCGCAGCATGCCTCGCAAGGCCAAGTTCATCCGCCGGCTGCGAGTCACGCGAAGAAGCCCGCTGCTTCTTCCGAATCCGCGCCGGCACCCTCCGCAGCCGCCACAAAACAGCTCGAGCAATTGACGCGCGCCTTGAAACTAAAAAATCCCGGCGCAACGTATGCGAAACTCAGCACCTTCGCGCTGCAGAAATCCTCGGGAGCGCTGGGCTATCGCGCCGCGCTGGCGCTGGGATATTACGATTACGGTAAAGCGCATTATCCGCTCGCTGCGAACTGGCTGAAGATCGCGCAAAGCGACGCGCTCCTGCGCGATTACGCTCTTTACTGGAGCTCGCAAACCAATCTCGCGCTCAATCACAACGCGGAAGCCCTCGCCCAGCTGCAGGAGTTTCGCAAAGATTATCCCGATTCCGTCATTGCCGATCAGGTGCTGCAATCTCTGGGCGTCGCCGCGCTCGCCGCTAGCCAGCCCGCGGAAATTCTCGCTGCCCTCGATAACTATCCGCAAACCGCGCAGAAGCCCGCGTTGCTATTCCTGCGCGCCGAAGCCCGCGAACAATCCGCGCAACCGCTGCTGGCTGCCGCCGACTATCAAACAGTTTATTTGCATTTTCCCTTGAGCGATCAGGCCCGCGAAGCCGGCGAAAAACTCTGGTTCCTGCAAAGCTCCCACGGCGACAAACTTGCCGCGATTCCCATCGAGCAGCAAATCGAACACGCCTCCACGATTTTCACAGCACACCAATGGGGCGACGCTCGCAATGAATATTCGCACCTGCTGCCGCAACTGAGCGGCGCGGACCGAGAACGCGCGCAGCTGCGCATTATGGAATGTGGCGTCGCGCTGGGCGCTGCCATATCAGGAATCTCGGCGCTCGCGATCGCTGACCCCGACGTGGATGCCGAGCGCTATTACACCATCGCCAATTACTATCGCGACCGGCCGTCGGAATCGCAGATGATCGCCGCGGTGGAATCGGCGGTGGCGCATGCTCCGGACAGCCGTTGGTCCGAATCGGCATTGTTTCTCGCGGGAAATTATTATTGGGTGCAACTGGATCGCGATCGCGCCGCGTCTTATTATCAGCGCCTCTACGCCAATTTCCCGACGGCTGCCGATGCGCTTGCGGCGCAGTGGCGCGTCACATGGGCGGCCGTCCTCAAACGCCAGCCCAACGCATCCGCGGACCTTGCCGAACATCTGCGGCACTTTCCCGGTTCGCAATTTTCGCCCGACGCGGTGTATTGGCTCGGCCGATTATCCGAGGAAGCAGGAAACGCAGCGCTGGCGCGCACCTACTACGCGAAGTTGCTGGAGCGTTTTCCGCAGAATTATTTTGCGGTGGCTGCGGTGAAGCGCATGCGCGCGCTCGGTCCTGGCGCGTCAGTCGACGCGGACGTTCTCGCGAACATTCCTGCGGTGCCTGCCGCGCTTCCACTCGGCGACACCATTCCTGCGGCCGCCGCAACGCGCCAACTGCGCGCCGACGCGCTGCGTTCGATCAGCTTTGACGCTTCCGCCGAGCTGGAATTGCGCGCGGCCTTCGCCGCAACCGGCGAGCCGCGGCTCTTGCTGGAAGCCGCTCAGGAAGCAGTGAACGCCGGACACATGGGCTCGGCGATCGCGACCGTGCGCCAGATTTATCCGCAGCTCGAATGGCGTCCGTTCGCGCAAGTTCCGCGCGAAGTCTGGCTCACCGCCTACGCCATGCCTTTTGAATCGTTCATCGTGGCTCGCTCTACCACTGCCGGCGTTGACCCCATGCTCACCGCCGGACTGATCCGGCAGGAGTCCGCCTACGATCCTGAAGCTCGCTCGCACGCCAACGCTTTCGGACTGATGCAGCTCTTGCCGAAAACCGCGCAGCGCTTCGCGAAGCAAGCCAAGGTGCGCTATTCCACGCCCATGCTCTTTCAGCCGGATTACAATATTCATATCGGCACGATTTATTTTGCCGGGCTGCAACGCAGTTTCGGCAGCGTGGAATCCGCGCTGGCTGCTTACAATGCTGGAGAAGATCGCGTCGCGTTCTGGACCACTGGCCAGAGCTATCGCGAGCCGGCCGAGTTTGTGGATTCCATTCCTTTCACGGAAACGCGCGAGTACGTGGAAATCGTTACGCGCAACGCGGATATTTATCGTAAGTTATACGGGACGCAACCCGTGCGAGGCGCGACGAATGAACCCCGTAAAGCCGCAACCAGCCCCGGCCACTAGCCCGCAGCTTTCCTGGAAGGCCGCGCAGTTCACTGAATCCGTCATTCGCGAGATGACTCGCTTGGCCCTGCAACATAAAGCAGTAAATCTTTCGCAGGGTTTCCCCGATTTTCCCGCGCCCGCGCTGATTAAAAGCGCTGCGCAGGATGCGATTGCGGCGGACATCAATCAGTACGCGATTACTTGGGGCGCGAAATCTTTGCGCAACGCCATCGCCGAGAAATTCTCACGCACGAATGCTGGCATGGCCATTGACCCTGAGCGCGAAATCACTGTTTGCTGCGGCTCTACGGAAGCGATGATTTCGTCCATGCTGGCTGTGATCAATCCCGGCGATGAAGTGGTGGTGTTCGAGCCGTTTTATGAGAATTATGGGCCGGACGCGATTCTTTCTGGCGCCTCGCCGCGTTTCGTTAGGCTGCATGCTCCCGATTGGACTTTTGATCCAGCGGAACTCGCTGCTGCGTTCGGGCCCAAAACCAGGGCCATCATTCTGAATACGCCGAACAATCCTACCGGGAAAGTTTTCACGCGCGCTGAGCTCGAACAAATTCGCGATCTGTGCGTGCGTTGGAACGCCTACGCGATTACTGACGAGATTTACGAGCACATGCTCTACGACGGCGCGCAGCACATCTCCATGGCGACGCTTGACGGCATGCGCGACCGTACGATCACGATCAACGCGCTTTCCAAAACCTACAGCGTCACGGGCTGGCGCGTCGGTTGGGCGATTGCTTCACCGGAGGTCTCCGCCGCCATTCGCAAGGTGCACGATTTTCTTACGGTGGGCGCTGCGGCGCCTTTGCAGGAGGCGGGCGCTGTTGCGCTGAAGTTTCCGGCGGAGTATTACACCACGCTGGCTAGCGAATATGCGCAACGGCGCGAGAGACTGCTGGGTATTCTGACTCGGGCCGGTTTCAAGTGCTTCAAGCCGCGCGGCGCGTATTACATCATGACGGATATTTCGGCTTTCGGTCTCCCTGACGATGTAGCCTTCGCGAAATATCTGGTTACCGAGATCGGCGTCGCTGCGGTCCCCGGCTCCAGTTTCTATCGCGACGCCGCGGACGGCCGCACTCACCTCCGCTTCACATTCTGCAAAACCGAGAAAACATTCCAGGCCGCCGCGGAGCGATTGGCTAAACTCAAGAAAACCGCGTGATGCGTGGTTTAAGCGGCCCCGCATGCGCTGCTTGAGTAGTTGGTATTTCGCTCCCCATTTCTCTGTGTCTCTGTGCCTCTGTGGCAGATTTAAGTCTTTCCTCCCCGGCCTGAAAACACTCGTCGAAACCTGTGCTAGAATCCGCGTGCTTCTTCAGGAGGCCACTGCATGGCCGTGGAATTCGTCTTGATACCAATGGGCACGCGGCTCACCGCGAACGGCGAGGGCCAGCCGTTCGAAATTTCTTCCAACAGCACGCGTACGTTCCTCTGCTCGATGGAAATTACCGATCAGATGGAACAGGAATCCGTGGATATTTCCGTGTGGGGTTCCGCCGACGGCCAGGACTTCGGGAAAATGCCGCTGCTGAAAATGCCGCAGCGTTTTTATCGGGGCGAGACGCGCCAGGTTCTGGATCTTTCGCTCAAGCCCGAAATTCGTTTCATCCGCGCGAAGTACGATCTAACCCGCTGGGGCCGCGTCGCGCCCCATCCCATGTTCGTTCTTGGTTTTCGCGCGATCGAAATCCCCGCATTCACCGCGCAAACCGCCGCGCGCTGAATTACTCGCCTCGCCAGCAGCGCGCCGCAAACTCTACGCACTTAGATCAAAACTTTGCAAGTAGGCCGGCACGATCACGGGCCAATGATAGCGGCTGGCGATGCCGGCGCGCAGTCCGTCCAGGCCGCTTGGTTCACCGTGCACCAAGAACGTCTGTCGCGGCGGGGCAATGAATCCCGAAAGCCAGCGCAACAGCTCGCTTCTTCCGGCGTGCGCCGAAAGTTGATCGAGCACCACCACCTCGGCGCGCACCGGCACTTCTTGTCCGTGGATGCGCGCGAACTGCGCGCCATCCTGCAACGCGCGGCCCAGCGTGGCGGCCGCCTGATAGCCGACCAGCAGCACCGCGCTGCGCGAATCCGGCAGTCGTTTCGCCAGGTGATGCAGTACGCGGCCGCCCGTGGCCATACCGCTGGCGGAAATAATGATGCACGGGGAAGTGACGTCGTTGATTTTCTTGGAATCCTCCACGGCGCGCGTCATGTGCACATCGTGAAGATTCAGTGGGTCGCGGTCGCTTTGCTGCTCGAGCTTCGTGAAAGCGAGGTCGTGGTCTTCGTGATGGCGCGCGTAAATATCGGTGACGCTGATCGCCATCGGACTATCCACGTACACCGGCAGCTTCGGAATTCGTTGCGCGTCGTCCAGCTCGCGCAGGTAATACATCAGAGTTTGTGTGCGCCCCACGGCGAAGGAGGGAATCACCACCACGCCGCCGCGCTTGGCCACGCGATTGATCACGTCCGCCAGCCCATCCGCCACCGAGCCTGTGCCGTGCTCGCGATCGCCGTACGTCGATTCGCACAACAGAAAATCCGCGCGCGCGGGCGGCTCCGGATCCTTCAGAACTACTTGATCGTAGCGGCCGATGTCGCCGGAAAAAACCACCAGCGTTTTCTTGTCGTTTTCGGTGATGGTCAATTCCATCCATGTGGAGCCGAGGATGTGTCCGGCATCGTGCGTGCGTACTGAAAATTCAGGGCTGATCGTGAAAACGTCCGCACGCGGAATTTCCTGGAATCGCGCGAGTGCCTGTTGGGCTTGCGCCACGGTGTACAACGGCAACGGCTGTTTGTGGCTGCTGTATCCTTTGCGCGCGGCGAATTGCGCGTCTTCTTCCTGCAGGTGCGCGGAATCGGGCAGCAGCAGATTGCACAGCTCGTGCGTCGCGGCATCGGCATACACCGGCCCGCGATATCCAGCCGCCACCAGACGCGGCAGGCAGCCCGTGTGATCGATGTGCGCATGGGTTAGCAGCACCCAATCAATCGTCGCGGGATCCACCGTGAGCAGATCCCAATTCCTCTGTTGCAGCTCCTTCGATCCCTGAAAGAGGCCGCAATCCACCAGCAATCGCTTGCCGCCCGCTTCGAGCAGATACTTCGAACCCGTTACCGTTCCTGCCGCACCGAGAAACGTAATTTTCGCCATGGCCCGAGCATTCTAGACGCATCGCCGCCGGGATGCTATGTGCTTTGTCGCCTCCACATTTTGCGAATTGCGGTGCCGCGATTTCAGCTTGACCGGCTGGCCGCCCGCACGTAGTCTCGCGAGTTCACGATCCAGCGCCGTGCAGCGGCGCAGCAAATTCTTCACAAGTAGGAAATAATATGAAATTGCTAGCCGCATTTCTTTGCAGTTTGGTCTTGGCTGCAGCCGTCTCCGCGCAGGATTCGCCTGCGGCGCCGGTCGCGCAAGATTGGGTTGCGCAATCGCTGACAAAGCACGCGTGGGAATTGGGTTTTGTCGCCGGCGGCGGTACCGGTCTTGGCAAATCCGATGGTACCCAGTTTGCGTTCGGCGGTGGGCGCGGGGGCTGGATCCTCACCGGGAACCATCTGCCCGGCATCCTGCGCGGCAATTTTGAATGGGCTGTGGACGTGCTGCCGCTCTACGCCGTCCTTCCGCCTGCCAGCGGAGTGTACGGCGCCAGCGTCAGGCCGGCGATCTGGCAGTGGAATTTTAACAGTTGGCAAAAATATGCGCCGTACGTTGCCATCGTTGGCGGCACGGTGTTCACCACCAGCAATGTTCCGCCGGGCAACACAGCAGCCGTAAATTTCACGGAGGGGCTAGCATTCGGCACGTACATGTTTGTGAAGCCGCGTCGCGCGTTTTCCGCCGAAGCCACTTTCGGACATTTGTCCAATGCCAGCATCGGCCGTCACAACCCCGGATACAATGCCACATTCTTATTCACAGTCGGCTACAGCTGGTTCAAAGGCGGCCACTAAGAACGCCGCGCGGAAAATCAGAGTAAGAAGATTTGACACAGAGGACACAGAGGAAAAGCGGAGAAAAGTCCGAGAACGACGAGCTATGTGGGGCGCGTTTTTCGCGAGCGGACTCGGCGGCGTTTAACTACGGTTGGTTTATCGGGCGAATTCGCGTCCGGCGGGATTGGCTCTCCCAGGAAAAGCGCCAGGAGCTCCGGTGGCAGCGGCGCATCGAAATCATCCGATACGATGACTTCCCCGCGGTACATGCCGAGCGGGCGAATAGCTTGAGATTTTTCGCTCTTCGATTTGCGGGTCATCAGTTTTTCTTTGAGGTTGGCTCGAGGGTGAGCCAACTCGAGCATGAAACCTCTATCAAGGATCGTGCTCAGAAGGGAGTAATTGGTGGAGCCGACGGGGTTGTAGCTCGCCCTTTGAAGAAAACCGAAGAAAAACCGCTAAAGTCCGGCGTTTATTGCCACTTGCTGATTCTTCCAATGGCCCTTAGAAACCCTCCGAGGTTCTCTGGGCACCCTCATATTGCCCTATTCTGGCAACAGTTGGCAACAGTCGGTAGCGTACAGTTTGAAAATTTCTCTGAAAGACTCCGTCTATGCGTTCCCGTGTCCCTACCAAAAACTTCATTCGTTCGCGTTTGTCCTAAGGCGCTACCTTTAAGGTAGCCCGAGTTCATTGGATCTTGCCCAACCCTGTTCGGTGACACTGTTCAACGACACAAACAAAGCAGCCGAATACCGCGTCCCCGTCGAGGGTGCACGAAGAGCGGCGCTTGTCTAGGCGGCGACGCGTTCGTAGCGATGATGGAGTCCGCCAACTTGCGGGATTTCCACGACGCGACCCATCGCCGCAAGCTCGATCGCTCGGCTGATTGGCGCGTCCTTCCCCAGCGACAGATGAGTTCGGGACCGTTCGTAGTAGTCGAAGTAGGATTTTAGGACGCGCCGCAAACCGGCTTCATTGAAGACAATCACATGATCTAGACACTCGCGCCGAATCGAACCGATCAAGCGCTCGACATAGGCATTCTGCCAAGGAGATTGCGGCACCGTGAGAACTTCCCGAATGCTCAACCAGCGCGCCGCCTGACGAAACACTGTTCCGTAATTCCCATCTCGATCGCGCAAGAGATACCGCGGCGCGCTGTTCCACGGGAAAGCTTCCAACAGTTGCCGAGCCGCCCACTCGGACGTGGGGGATGCGGTCACACCGAAGTGAATCACGCGGCGGCGGTCGTGCGACAAAATCACGAAGACAAACAACAAGTCGAAGAAAACTGTTGGCACCACAAAGAAGTCGGAAGCGACCAAGTCCTTTGCATGGTTCTGAAGAAATGTCCGCCAAGTCTGAGAAGGCGGCTTTCGAAGACGCACCATATACTTGGTAACCGTAGCTTGCGATAACTCGAATCCGAGTTTCATCAGTTCCCCATGGATTCGGGGTGCGCCCCATCGAGGATTGGCTAGGCTCACTTTGCGGATCAGATCGATGACTTCGCGTGACAAAGAGGGTCGGCCCACCGGATGGCGACTCTTCCATCTCCAGTACAATCGGAGTCCTTGTCGGTGCCAGGCGATCACAGTTTCGGGCTTAACCATCACCAGTGTGGATTGCCAACCGCTCCAGAGACGCGAGAGCCAAACCCACAGCAGTCGATCAGCGCGCCCCAAACTGAGGCGATGACCGCGATTGGATCTTTGGAGAACCAAGAGTTGATGCCGCAGGGCTAGAATCTCAGCCTGCAGCGCTGCGCGGGTTCGAAATCCTTGCCAAATCGAAGAAAAGAGCAAGAAAATGGTCGTCAACATGGCTTGGGCAAGCTATCGTGACGGGGAACTAAATTCAACCGGATCAATGAGTACGGTGTTTTTGGC
>CAWFOD010000007.1:0-182669 GCA_963817305.1 uncultured Acidobacteriaceae bacterium
ACTCGTGGGGGCAGTAGGAGCCTTGACATTCGGCGGAGTGGGATTGCTGACGGCAAGCCGGGCGCAGAAAATCGAGAGTGTAAGCGGCCTCATGAATCTTGTCATGATGCCGATGTGGATTTTTTCCGGAGTTTTCTTTTCCTATGAACGGTTTC
Source organism: uncultured Acidobacteriaceae bacterium (assembly GCA_963817305.1). GTDB lineage: Bacteria > Acidobacteriota > Terriglobia > Terriglobales > Acidobacteriaceae > Sulfotelmatobacter. Next base: position 156 of record CAWFOD010000007.1, read on the forward strand.
CCGCCGTAATTCAGCCGTTGATCAAGGCACTTCCGCTGACTGCCCTGAATGATGCGTTACGCGCCAGCATACTGGAGGGTACCCCACTAATCCATCAGTGGCCGCGGCTGCTCATCATGATTGTTTGGGGCGTAGTTTCCTTCGCGCTGGCGTTGAGATGGTTTCGCTGGACTTAGTCCAGAGTGAGGGGAAATTAGGTGTGGGTTTCTCGGATTACTTTCCGAAGCTTAGACCTCGTCCGCGATGAGTTACGAACGAGGCCGGCTGCGGTGCTTGCGAAAGCATTGCTGTACTTATGACTTCGCTACCTTGGCGGCGGCCTTTCGGACCTTCGCCCAGCGTAGCCTCTGTGCTTCGGCAATTCGGCGACGGGCATCCTTGCTCAAGGTACGGCCGGTCAGCTTGAGCCTTTTCCCTTTCGAATGGCCGAGGGCGTCCAGTGCTTTCCCTACTTGTCCCATCTCCTTTTCAAGACGGGAGTACTCTTTCTGTAGGGAAGCTACTACCTTGTTCATCATCATTAACACCCCCTTGCAGGTAAGGCTAACACGACAATACACAGCGCAAAATATATTAGAGTCATTTTTAATTCGATAAATCCATCGGAGGCGGGTTCTATCTCTCTTGAGTTACTGGCCGGTGCCGATCGTAGGTAAGAACCGCGGTGCCTGCCTTGCCTGAGAGGCTTGTTCGAAGGAGTAAGCCAGCCGGATCAGGGTAGGTTCGCTCCAGGCACGTCCGAAGAAAGAGATTCCGATTGGCAGACCAGAAACAAAGCCCGCGGTAACGTTAATGTTAGGGTAGCCCGCGACAGCAGCGGCGTTCGAGCTTCCACCGGCGTCGTGGTCGCCGTCGACCAGGTCCGTAAGCCACGCCGGGCCGCCGCTGGGCGCGACAATGGCATCGAGATGGAATTTATCCATGGTTGCGTCGATGCCCTCGGTGCGCGCGAGTTGGTGATTGTTCTCGAGCGCGTCAAGATATGTCTTTTCAGTGAGTGGACCCTTGGCTTCGGCTTTCAAGAACAAATCCTGGCCAAAGTAAGGCATCTCTTTGTGCCGGTTGCGCTCATTGAAGTCAATGATATCTTTTAACGTCTTCACCGGAGCATTGGGACCTAAGCCTGCCAGATAGCTATTCAGATCGGCCTTAAGTTCGTACATGAAGACCAGAAGCTCACTCTTATCGAACTTACCCAGAGTTTCGATCTCTGCCGGGTCAATCACAGTGGCGCCCTGCTTCTTCATAAGATCGAGAGATTGCTCCATCAGAGCGTCGACCGCGTCGTTGAATCCGAAGTATTTTCTGGCGACGCCGATACGCGCGCCTTTTAGACCAGAGGGATTGCAGAACTGGGCATAATTAGTCGCAGATTTGCCTTGGCTGTTTGCAGTCGCTGAATCTCGCGGATCGACTCCCGTAAGAGCGCCCAGCATAATCGCCGCGTCGAGGACCGTGCGGCACATAGGTCCCGCGCCATCCTGGCTATGGGAGATGGGAATGATGCCGGAGCGGCTCACCAGCCCTACGGTTGGCTTGATGCCGGCGATCCCATTCGACGACGAAGGACAGACGATGGAGCCGTCGGTCTCGGTGCCGATTGCGGCGGCACATAGGTTCGCCGATACTCCCGCGCCTGAACCGGAACTTGAGCCGCATGGATTGCGGTCAAGCGCATAGGGATTTTTCGTCAGGCCGCCGCGCCCGCTCCATCCACTGGTGGAATGGCTGGAGCGAATATTGGCCCACTCGCTGAGGTTCGTCTTGCCCAGAATAACGGCTCCCGCGGCGCGCAATTTTTCGGCGACGAAAGAATCTCTTGCTGGCCTGGATCCGAGCAAGGCAAGCGAGCCGGCGGTAGTCATCATTTTGTCGGCGGTGTCGATGTTGTCTTTGATAAGGACGGGTACGCCGTGCAACGGTCCACGCGGACCTTTGGCTTTGCGCTCCTGATCGAGAGCTGCGGCGATGGAGAGAGCGTCGGGATTGAGCTCAATCACACTGTTGATCGCGGGACCGCGTTTATCGATTTCGTCGATTCGGTTAGAGTATTTTTCTACGAGGGAGCGTGCGGTGAACCGGCCAGACTTCATTCCCTCCTGAAGGTCTGAGATAGTTAGTTCATCCAGTTCGAAGGACTTGATGCCGGAAGGCAGCGGGTCTGGTGTGCGCTCACGCGCAGCAGCCAGCGCGGGAAGGAGTGGAGCCAGCGCCAACGCAGCGCTGCCGCCTACAGTAGTCCCGAAGAATTTGCGGCGGCTGGCTGAGAACTTTGCTTTGTTTTTCTTTTCGGACATGGCTCGATCAATCCTCTTATCAAGTCAAGCTCTTGAAATGGCAGGGAACATAGTAATCGATCGGATGCTACACGGAGGGCGGGTCTGTGGTCGCTCGCTTAGGGGCCCGGTTTCTCTGTAATCTCGCTTTCTGCTTGTGGATTGCTGGAAGCTTTTTCCCGGTCGCGGGAGCGCCCTTGAGCAAGAGACTGGGGCGCCTCGGTTTCCGGCATTTTGTCCCAGGCATCGCTCTTACCTGGCGCAGGCTCGCTGAACACCGATAAAGAGGTGGTCTCCAGCAGAAGTTCCAGTTCGCTGATGCGGTCGGCTTTTCGGTCGTACTCGTGGCGCTCCGACAATGACAAGCCGCCGAAGATTTCGTCTTGTCGAATCTTGTGCAGTTCTCTAAGCAGGCGCAACACTTCTACCTGCGGCGTTTCGCGATCCATGGTGGAACTCCAGTGAGCCGCGATCGCTCAGATCAGGCAGGAGGGAGCGAGGGAGGGACAAGAACACTGTACGCTGAATGACATAGATATGTCTATCGGGGGCTTTTGATTTGACCGGGCTTTCTTTTTAAGGATCGCTAGGTTTCTTTTCGGGCGAGGAGGGGGCTTGATCCAAGAAAAACACTTTCTTCTCTTCCGGTGTCATTTCCCGATTAAACAGCTTCTTGAAGCGCGACACAATTTCATCACGGGTGAGCACGGCGTCGGGATCGAGCATGGAAAAACATCCTGCAAGCGGCGCGGAGGAATAAGAAACTCAATTGAATATAGCGAACGATTCTGGATTAAGTCAGTACGATCTCGTTCATATATTTGTCCGTTAGAGAACAGAGTGTGTTTGTGAAGGACAGAATTCCTGATATTTTGTGTGTGCATTTTTGATTGGATGTGTATATAATAGAGGCCAGCTAAGTTTGACTCACAAGCAATTGAAGGTCGGTACCGCCAACCAGCGTCACCCCCGTCACTAGCAGCGAATCTTCTCAGCACAATTCCAGAAACAAGAAAAGAATAGGACTATCAATGGCAGAACAAGGAACAGTGAAGTGGTTTAACGACGCCAAGGGCTATGGTTTCATCAGCCGTCAGAATGGCGAGGACGTCTTCGTGCATTTTTCCGCTATTCAAGCAGGCGGCTTCCGCAGCCTGCAAGAAGGCCAAACCGTGCAGTTCGACGTGACCAAAGGCCCCAAGGGCTGGCAGGCGGAGAACGTTCAGGCTGTCTAAGTGACACCGCTTTCTAAGCGATAACAAAGTGCCCGCAATTCGAAAAGGATTGCGGGCATTTTTGTTGTGACTGCCTGCGGGTGGATTGGGCGATCCAAGGCTACTGGCGCGCTTGCTGCACCATCTCGATCAGAACTTTCCGCGTATCGTCCGCGTTCCTTACTTCGTGCAGGAAAGCAATGCGCGCTCCACGCACCCCGTCTGCGGTTTTGAGCCGCACCTGAAAACCAAGACGGTCCACGGAAGTCATTGCGGCCTCTTGCGATTCGATGCCCGCACTCTTGCGGGCCAATAGGACAAGGGCGTTCTTGTGGTCGGCATTCATGTGCTCAATAATTCCGGCGGCAACATCGGCCAGCGGATCGGGTTGTGCCTGATCATAATCTGACGCTTTAACCCAGCCCATTACGCCGAAGCCGCCGACGTAATAAACGTCGACGACATCCATCCGGTAAAAGGAGAAATCCTCGAAGTCCACCCAGTATTTGCTGTTGGCGTAGCGCTCCAGATAGAGCTTGCGGGCATCGGCGATTTCAGGCTCAGGGACGGTCTGAACATTGCCGATCAAAGTGACGCGCGATGCGCCCAGTGGATCGCCGTCTCCATCCGCTTGCGTAATCAGCAGGCTGGCGCGAGAGTCGGCCAGCAGATTCTGAGTGTGCATCGCCATGGTGCTGATGAGAAATATCGGACGCCCCTGCGCGTCCAAACCATAAGGCATTACGGATCCAAAAGGAAAGCCCGGCTGCTTGCGCGAAAGTGTGGAAAGACTGCCGATGCGAGCCAGATACACCAAGGTACGCGCCCGCTCCGAGAATGAAGGCTCTGGAGGCGACGGCTGATTGCTTACTGTGGCAGTGCCACCGTGATTTCGCGTGGATGCAGTAGTCATAATTTAAGCTCTATATTTATGCTACTCCAAGTCTAATAAACAGACCGCCGTCTTCCCCGCGGCGGATTGTTTCCCGGGCGTGCGAATGCTAGACTCGGGTTGATAAGTTAGGCGTCTCGTGCTCACTCGAGCGGGAGTAGTTCAGCGGTAGAACGCCAGCTTCCCAAGCTGGATGTCGCCGGTTCGATCCCGGTCTCCCGCTCCAATTTATTCAGTCAAATACCCAGGTTTGCAGGAGCTGGTTGAGCGTCGGCGCGCCCCGTCTTGTGTTTCATCTTTCCTGCCATGATCTGGGTTCTGTAGAAGCTTCCTTTTCTGTCATGCCATGAACCAAAAGAATCGGGTTAGAACCGGCTTCGGGTCTGGAGACTAATATGGTAAGAGGTGATGTTTGCAATCGTATCTTAAAGGCGAATTGCGATGAGCCGTAGCGCATGCGTGATCGGTGCCGGGCCTAACGGGCTGGCTGCCGCCATTGTTCTGGCGCAGGCAGGGGTGCAAGTGGAGGTGCGGGAAGCCGAGCCTACGCCAGGTGGGGCAGTTCGCACGCTCGAATTGACTTTGCCGGGATTTCGTCATGACTTCGGCTCGGCAATTTATCCGCTCGGAGCAGGCTCGCCATTCTTCTCCTCAGTCTCTCTGGGCGACTACGGGTTGGAGTGGATCCATTCGCCGGCCCCCCTGGCACATCCATTCGACGACGGAACGGCGATGATGTTGGAGCGCGACCTCGGAGATGCTACACGTTCGCTTGGGGTGGACGGAGCAGCGTGGGACAAGCTTATGCGTCCGTACGTGGAGCACTGGAGTGAGTTTGCTCCCGAGATTTTGCGTCCGGTTTCATTGATCCCGAGGCATCCGTGGCTGATGGCGCGCTTTGGCATGGTTGGGTTGCGCTCAGCGGAGGCTGTGGCTCGCCGGTTTCGCAGCGAACGAACACGGGCTCTGTTCGCGGGCTTGGCAGCACATTCTTTTCTTGGCCTGGATGAGCCGTTGAGCGCAGCATTCGGGATTCTGATGGCAGTGCCGGCACACGCCGTGGGTTGGCCGATTCCACGAGGCGGAGCGCAGGCCATCCCTGATGCCCTGTGCGGAGTTCTCTCTGGCTTGGGCGGCAAGCTGAAGACTTCATCGCCGGTGCACAATTTGTCAGCTTTCGGCGACTACGACCTGATTCTTTGTGATTTGACGCCGCGTCAACTCATCATGGTTGGAGGGGAAAAATTATCCGCCGGCTACCGTCGTACGCTGGAAAGATTTCGCTACGGTCCCGGCGCATTCAAAGTGGACTACGCGTTGAACGCGCCCATTCCATGGAAGGCTGCTGATTGCTCGAGAGCCGCCAGCGTGCATCTGGGCGGAAGCTTCGAGGAGATTGCCGCATCGGAGAAGGCAGTTCGAAACGGGCAGCATTCGGAGCGTCCGTTTGTTCTATTGGCCCAGCCCAGCTTATTCGATAGTTCGCGCGCTCCGGAAGGCAAACATACGGCGTGGGCTTATTGTCATGTGCCGAATGGATCGAAGGTGAACATGCTGGAGAAGCTGGAGAATCAGATTGAGCGTTTCGCTCCCGGCTTTCGTGAATGCATTTTGGCGCGCCGCGTGTTTTCTCCCGCCGATCTTGAGTGCATGGATGCAAACCTTGTGGGAGGCGATGTTGGAGGCGGCGTCATGGATATTCATCAATTTCTTTTCCGACCGACATGGCGGCATTATGCAACGTCGGCTCGGAATATCTATATATGCTCGGCATCGACTCCGCCGGGCGGGGGAGTGCATGGCATGTGCGGATATAACGCGGCGAAGATCGCGCTGTCGAGGTTGGGTGCGGGTTAGCTTGCAGATTGACATGCGATGAAACATCAGCCTTCACTCGCGCGGAGCGGCCGTGGGCCATTCGACGGCACGAATTTCGCCACCGGGCGCACGCGTGAGAGTGGGGGCGTAGAGTCCGAGATATTGACGGCGCCACCAAAGTCCCGTGGTGCGTTTTTCCGACATTGACGTAAACCAATATTGCCAGAGCACCGCGCGCACCTCACGCGGAGGAGCCTTGGGAAATGGGTTGCTCGCGAACAGCGAGAGGACATCTTTGTCATTGGAAAGCAGACGCACTTCGGTTCTGGGCACGATGGGATAATCCTGCCACGAGCCCAACGAAGCGAACCAGAGATTCCAATCGAAGCGCGGCTGATACGGAGCGTAAATACCAGGCGGCTTTGCCGGATCCTGCGGCTTATAACGGAAAGGGTATGCGGTCCAGTTTTGTCCGTCTTCAGAACCCTGGAACTCTATCTCATATCGGCCTCGGGTCATGATGCCGAAAAGCCCATAACGATTGGCAATGCGCAAGGGTTCAAGTGCCGTCACCGGCGTCATAGGCAGGGGCACAGGGGAGAACATCCAGATCAACTGCGCGGTTGTGGTGTAGAAAATCCAAGTGAGGACAATGCCAGTCAGAGATAGTTTCACCGATTTGAAGAAGTGAAAGGAGTCTTCTGAACTTTGCGGTTGGCTTTGCTCGATTGCCGAATCGAGGGTGAGAGATTTCTTCCATCTTTGCGGCAAGAACCAATGCAGGAAGCGATCATCCAGCAAAAGAAATCCTAATGACAGAACCAGGTAGTTTAGAAAGGTGTAGTTTGCAGTGAGAATAATTCCCAATTCCCACGGAGTAACAATGAGGAAACAGACGATGCGCCAGCGGCGGGGGAGAAATAACATCCAAACCAGGACTAACTCCAGTGCGAGAGTGGCGAAGACAGACGCGGCGTGAAACCAGTGCGGCAGGTGTTGCACATACCAACCGATCCATGTGGGCAGCGGACCATTTTGATAGTACTCGTCCATGGCGGTGAAATGGCGCCATTCGGGGTCTCCACCGATAATTTTTGCCACACCGGATTCGAAGTAAATGCGGAACCATTCCCATTGCAGCAGAAATAGACTTGCGCGCGATGGAGGTGATGCCAGCCCCATGCCGGGACGGAATCCGGAGGGAGCAAAGAAGAGCGCGATGAATCCCGCTTCGAGCAACATTCCATCTGACTGATAATTGGAGAAATCCTGGGCGGCGCTTACAAAAGAAAGGAAGCAGACGAAACAGATCGCCAGCATGCCGCGCGGCCATACATTCATGACCAGCAGCAACGACGCGATCATGCCCACCCAGCAAAGAGCGGTAAGCATATGCGGGCCGCTCGAAAGCCAAAGCAGGGTAGGAGCAAACCATAAGCCGCGACCGTAGCCCAGTGAATGAACTACGGCTCGAAGATATTCGTTTGCCGGAAGAATTCCATCCGGACCGATGAGCCCGCGGATCTGAAATACCAGGGAAAAGAAGGCGGAAAAATAAATGCAGCCCAGAGCGCGAAGAAAAATCCATCGCGGCACCATGCGATCGCGAAGACCCTGCTGCCCGTCAAATAACCAGCGAGTTGCAGAGGCAAGCCGGTCCATGTGCCTGGCTCATTATAGCGATCTGATGAAATCTTCCACGATCTGCGAGCTTGGTTTTATCTGCTGCGCGGGGAAGAACGGGCGATTTGAGAATGATAGCCCGTTCTTGCCGCGCACACCTCCGATATCCGTGTTGGTTTCATCTTTTATCAGGCGTTGAGCGGATCACCCGCAGCAGAATTCCGCTGCCCGCCCTGATATTTACGCCGCCGTGCTCAGATGCGAATGTGATCTGACCAACTGGAGTGGTTCGACCCGCATGCGCAATTGTTAGATCGGGAAAACCGTACGTTCCACAGGCGTCGGAAGAAAATAACCAAAGTGCTTGCGGGCGGTGATTGCCCGCGACCTCGGCGCGGCACTTGGTCCCCGGTTTGGCGGAGACTTCTACCAGGACGCCATTGGCTGTTGCCTGACCCACGGAGTGCAAACCGTTGGCAACCGGGCCGCCTCCGCGGTAAACCACTTCGCCGCCGATCTGGTCCGTCGTCCAGGCGTTTTCTGGTGTGCCGCGGTCAGGACCAAATTCGGGAATTTGCGCCTCTTCTATATCCATCATCGAGGCGATTGCTCGCACATTCGTGATGATGGGGATTCTCTGCCCGGACACAATCAGTGCGTCAAAGCGGATGGACACTTGCGCGGCGTTCCCATTTTTGCCGCGCTCCACATTGGTTACGCGGCCGACGACTTTAGCGCCGGGGTGGAGGGTTGATCCGGAGGACAAATGAATTTCCTGCATGAGCCGGGCACTGATGAACTCTCCGGATTTAGCCTTGCGCGAATTCAGCTCAGAATTCAAACGGACCGGCAGGATTGTCCCCTCGGCGATTACGCCTTGAGCCAGCGACTGAGTTGTGAAGGCTATCGCGAACATCGTCGTGATCAGTGCGGAGCAAGAAAGAACTCGCAAAGTTCGAATCAGGTTCATAATATTTCTCCTTCCTGATCTTTACCATTCGACGGACTGCGCGGACTCAGCCGGTTTTTCTTAACCCAGCTTCGCGATGAGGCCAGTCGTTCTGGCTTAATATCTGGTTGCGCTCCAAATCCTCCTGGCAGTCCAGACAATATTGCGTCCAGGGAAGGGCCTCGAGCCGACGGGAGTTGATATTCTCGCCACAGCCGATACAAATTCCGAAGGTGTTCTCCCGGATTCGTTCGAGAGCGGCTTCAATTCGTCGAGCCATGACGCGCCGTTCTCCGCTCTGGTGGAAGAGCGCTTCCCGGGAGAGGCTGAGAACGCACTGATCGGCGGAGTCAGAAGGAGAGTCAGGGTCGATACTGCGCGTTTCAGCGTGCAATCGACGGAGTGAACTCATCGTCTGCTCCAGACGAAGTTTTAAAATTCGCTCGAAGCGCTCAAGCTCTGAGGTGTTCATTCTTATCGTCTTTAGTTCTCTTTTCATGTTTCCAAGTCTCCTAAGTGACTTCCGATGCTGCCCATGTTCCTGAGATATGAGTCGAAGAAACGCAGCATGACCGGGGTTTGACTTCCAATTCCGTCGAACAACAGCACGGGAACATTGGGCCTTATGGCTTTGAGTTTGGCACGAACGTAGGTGCCAAGTGCATCCGGCAGGTTGTATTCCATCAGTACTCCATCGACGGGTTGACTTGCAAAAAGATCAATCGCCTGCTTGGCATTGGTCGCCGGCATTACTCGGTAACCAATTCCTTCCAGCATGCAGGTGAGAGTTGCCATGTTTTCGACCTGATCTTCAACGCACAGAATTGTCATTCCGCTCATTGTGTCTTTCTCCCACGTCTTCAATTTGCTTCTCTTCGTGTTGTTACTTGCTGAAATGAGAGGTCGGCCAAGCGCCAGATTGCGATTGACAGAGGCTCGGATGCGGAAAATCAGCTGAACGGAGGCGGGCGGTTGAAGTGGAAACCTTTCGTTTGAAGGGTAGAAAACAATTGGGATGAGGGGGCAGGACGTGCGGATTCGTCTAAAGCCGGAAAAGGCGGAACGCCAGGCGCAGCGTCCCAGTCCAAATAGGCATGGTCGAAGCGCGGTCTTTGATCGTGTTGAGAATCCGAAGTCGCGGCGGAGTGAGTTCTCGATGTGGTCTGGAAGTGCGAGGGGAGATCACGCGCATTCAGGAGTGCAAGGAGCACAAGGGACGCAAACCCGGCGCGAAGCAATAGTGCTTGGCTGTATCTCCGAAAATGTCGCTCCTGCGACATCGGCCTCACCTTGTCTATAGGATGATCGCGCAACAATTTTGGTTACTTACTTTGATCTATCGGAATCCGCCGGTCTCTGCAAACGCTCTAGGGATTTATGCCGGCAACGTAAACTTTATCCGCCGAGACTAAATCCGCGTTAGCAATCTCAGTCTTCAATCTTATGGAGCGCCAGCCGCTGTTTTTTTGCGGCTTGGGAATGAACGTCAGGAAATATTGGTGGGCGAGATGAGTCTCCACATCGTCGAGATAAGGATTGAAGGCTACAGGTGGCCCATTGAATCCGATGTAATAGGATTCGCCGCCAGTCTCACCGGCGAGCCGCGAGAGATACATCTGGCCCCAATAAGTACGTCCAAAACTATGATCGAAATGACCGACTCCGGGAGTATAAATGGCAAAAACTACTATGCCGGCGCGCTGGGCGTCCTCGATAGCAGCGCTGAGATAGGGATCCTGCGGATCCCAACCTCCATAGTAGGGGTCAATTCCATCCGTGATCATAATAACTTCTCGTCGCGCGGAAGTCTGCGGCCAATGCTTAATCAGATCGCTGAGGGAAAAATAAGGACTGCCGTTAATTCCACGCTCACCCAAGGGCAGCCGTAGAGATTGAGCCGCCGCATTATGATCGGTAGTTAAACCCTGTTGCACTTTCGCGATCCCGTTCTGCATGTATGCGACTCCGATCTTGGTCGATTCCGGCTGGGAGTTGATAAATTGGCGAAGCTCGTTCAGTTGAGATCCGAGACTTGCGTTTGATCCATCGTCAAGAAGAATAAAAAGCTCGAGAGCCGCGTTGTCTCCTCGCGCGGGGACCCAACTGCTAACCTGGTCGCGATCACGGCCTTCGAACACGATTACATCGGACTGCGTGACTTCCGGTACGTCTTTGCCATGAAGCGCTTCGACCGTCACGAGCAAACGGGCTGATCCCGCTGGCGCGGTCGCGTCTTGAGCCAGGGAGGTGGGCAAGGAAACGCCCAAAATCGCGACTGTAATACACAATGAGAAAAAGAATTTGCACATAGGTGTTCCTCTCAAAGCCGCGGTGCTGATCGACGAGGTCAACCTAGCTGGCGAGGCTTTTATAGTTAGATGCGGATAGATGCGCGCGGGAGGTCGCCTGAGGTCGTGTCTAATTCGTGTGGTTCTGCGACAGATTAAGGTAGATTTCTCTTTATCTCTCGAGAGCAGAGGTTCGTTCCTGAAGATGTGACTTCGCGCGTGTTTTTTAGAATAGAACGGAACCCGCGAATCCGCGAAGTCAGAACGAAGAGGATTATTTTTCTTTGGACTGGTTCTTGAACTGGTCCGCGGTTCCAACAAAAAACTCCTCATACTTTCGTTGCCCTGATTTTCCCAAGGCTTCTCCGTTGAGTTTTCCCCAGATCAATGCGCCTTCGCCGGAATCCGGAAGCGACCGCATGCTCTGACCGGAGTAGTAATAGTAGTGATCGTGCGCCCACCCGTATTGCTCCGGCGAAGAGGTTTGCAAAATGCCGTTGGCGGGAATTGTAATTACGTATTCGCCCGCTTCCTTTGGTAAAGGTGGTGCGCCCGGCACTTCGAATTCGATCCTCACCCAACCTATATAGTTGTCAGGAATCAAGAATCGCGAGGAGCGGGCGCCTACAGACCGGGAATCGTGGCCAAGCCATAACGGGAGCGCGATCAGCAGTGCGAGGGCGAGAGATCCAACGATGATTTGTGCGGGCCGTCTGGCCCCACTTGGAAAAATCCAGTTCGACGCGATGCCCTCTGTCTGCCGGAAGGTGGCGATCGCGGAATATGCCGTGGCGAATGCGAGAAAAGCAAGGGCTAGGTAGGGCAGTAGCATCAGCAGTCGATTAGAGGTCGCATCTTCCATCCAGTTTGATGGTTGATGGAGGCTACCTTCTGTTTATGGAACTTGATCCGCACGAAGTTCACGGTTGCCGGCCCGTAAAACGACCAAATGAACAAGCAAGCGATCAGCGCGACTCTGGCGGCGGCGTAGGGCCGAAAAAGACTGATGCATGCCGAGATCAAAAGAAGAATCGATCCCAATAAGGAAACCAGTTCGAGGGGATTGAGTGGCACTCCGTACACGGTCAGAGCGAGCAGAGTGTAGACGTGAAAGCCGGTAATCACGCCCGTTACGAAATAGAGGCAAAAGGGAAGCATGTTGAAAACCGGCGATGGTGAATCTTGCGATCGGTGTCGCGCTCAGTCTAAGGCGCGACTCCGGTCTCAAAGTTTAAGGTTGAAAGCGACAATCGATATTGATATTCAGCATTAACGTAGCCGATAGCGGCATCTGTCTGTTGCAATTGCGCCTGACTGAGTTCAACAATCGAGCCCAACCCGAGCTGATAGCGGCCCTGGGCGAGAGTCAAACTAAGGTTGGCTTCTTTGGCGAGTTCAGCGGCCACGCCGACGCGCTGAAACGCAGTGTTCGCGGAGAGCCAGGCGGTGCGAACATCGCGCACAACGTTGTCGCGTAAATCTCGCGTATTTTCCTTCGCTGCTTTCGCTCTGTAATTCGCCTCTGAGGCCTCAGAGGCAAAAAGAAAGCCATTAAAGATGGGGACGTTCATATTCACCCCGATGGCGCCGTACCAGCTGGAAATAAAATAGTTGGAGGAGCAGATTGGACCACCGAAACAGTCAGGACGTACGGGTGTGACTCCAAACATGCCGAGCGCACTGATGGTGGGCAAGAGCTGATCGCGCTGGGCGCGACGAAATTTTTCCGCAGACTGTTGATTGTAGGTGAGCGCCTGGAGATCAGGGCGTTGCTGCAAGGCAGTATTGATGAGCACGTCGAGGTCAGGGGGCGGTGCCGGAAGCTGGGTTTCTTCTTCGGTTAATTCGTAGCTAACCTGTTTATCAAAACCGAGAATCGCCGTGAGTGCGGCAATCGTGGAATTAACATTATTCTCGGCATCGAGTTGAAGCAGCTTGGCTTGTGACAAGTTCACGTCGGCAAAGGACAAATCCAGCGTGGATTTCAACTTACTTTTCGTAAGTTCATCGATCTGGTGTTGAACAGACCCTCGCGTAGTCACAGTTTGCTGTGCAACCTTGAGCAGCGCCTGGGCTTGCAGTGCATTGTAGAAGGCCTGGTCGGTGGCGAGGACAATGTCTTCCGTGGTTGCGAGCGCGTTGGCGTTCTGGGCTTTTTCCTGAAGCTTGGCAGAAGAGACGAGATTCATGGTTCTGCCAAAGTCGGTAATCAGCTGGCTGAGAGTGACTCCGGCGCCTGCATGCTCCAGCAAGCGAGAAGCGGTGAGGGATCCGGCGCCGATGCGGCTGCCTTCATTGCCGTCGACCGCCGTAATCGCACCGTTAAAATTGGGAAGTTCCGCCGCTCTGGTCTCGCGGTAGATCTGATGCTGTGCCAGCCCAAGCAAGCGCCCGACGCTGATTCGAGGATTGTTTTTGAGGGCCAACTGCTCAGCCTGGGTACGGGTTAAACGGATGGGCGCTCCGGTTGGTTGAGCCGCCTGTGCGGTCTGTGGAGCGACGGTGGATGTGGTCTGCAATCCAGCCCCACGCGGAAAGCTGGCTACCAGCGCCGCTTGCGCCCGCGATGTAACCATAATTGCCGGGTTTTGGGTCAGCTGGGGTTGCGGTGCGGAAGGCAAGGCTTTGGTTGGCTGGTCAGTCGTTTGGGCCACACTACTTTGCGGCTGAGTCGCAAGTAAAGCTGTCGCAAGTAAAGCTAAAGATAAGGCACAGAGGACAAAACTTTTAGGCTTCGTCATCGCGTGGCCTCTCGATTCCGTCCAGCGGGTGGCATGAATATCTCTGGGCGATTCCTGACGAGATAGTGTTCCATCTTCATTATTATTATTCCGCTGGCTCCGTCTGCGGAGTTGCCGCTGGTTGCTGATTTCGCTTGCCGTACACCAACAGATAAGCCGCGGGCACGATGAAGATGGTCAGCACCACGGACGACGTCAAGCCTCCGATGATGGCCTTGGCCATGGGGGCATATTGTTCCGCGCCGGTGCCCAACTTCAGTGCCATTGGAATCATTCCGATAATGGTCGCCAGAGAGGTCATTAAAATTGGCCGTAGACGCACCCGGCAGGCGGTGATTACTGCGTCTGCCGGGGTTAGTCCCTGGCGCTCCAGATTATGAGCGAAATCAACGATTAGAATGCTATTCGAGTCGGCGATACCAACCAGCATCAGCACGCCCATCAGCGACATGACATTTAATGTGGCGTGCGTGAGCGGCAGTATGATCAGCACACCGACAAATCCCATGGGGATTGCCAGCATGATGAGAAAAGGGTCGATGAATGACTTGAACTGAGCGGTCAGGATGAGAAACAGGAGGAGGAAAGAGATCAGGAATCCGAAGGCGAAACTCTTGAATGATGCCTCCATACCCTGCACCATCCCACGCAGATTTACACGCACATTCGAAGGAATTGATTTCTCTTTGGCGAGAATATCGCGAATGGCACTGGTCACGCGTCCCAGGTCTTCTCCGTTGGGAGTAACGAAGATATCCACGGCTCGCTGAATCTGATAGTGATCCACTTCAGTGGGAGTTAACACCTGTTTCACATCGACCACATTCTTGAGCACCGTCGTCGGCCTGCCCGGCCCCAAACATGCCCAGGAGGAGTGGCCGGTGCCCGGCTGGGGCGGTCCGGAGGGGCCACAGGTCATGCCCGCGCCGCTCCCAGGATCGCGCAGGGGAATCTGCCCCAGGTCGGCCATATTATGAATCGCGGCGTCACCATGTTCGAAGTACTGGACGGTGAGGTAGTAGTCGTTTCCACTCTTGCGATCCACCCAGTAATTTGGGGCGATCATGTAGTTCGAGTTGAGCGCGGTGATGACATTATCGACTACGTCTTTTTGCGTCAGCCCCAGCTCACCTGCGTGTACGCGGTCTACGTCAAGCCGCAGCGCTGGGTAGTTCATATCCTGCGGGATGAAGACCTGGCCGACGCCGTGCACCTCTCGAATGCGAGCGGCCAGGTGCTGCGCGATGCCATAGATCTGATCGAGATCAGGGCTGCTGACTTGCACATCGATGGGAGCGGGTGCGCCGGAATTCAAAATGGCATCGACCATGGATCCGCTGGAAAAGAATGTGCGAACATCCGGGAACTGGCTGGCCATTGCCTTCTGCACCCGATTCATATATTCGAAGCTGCTGAGCCGGTGCGGCTCGTTCAAGGCGACCTGCACAGTTGCGGTATAGGGGCCGGAGTTCGTGGTGTAGAGCGAGGAGAAATCAGGGACAACGCCAATGTTCGAGACGATGCGTTTGAAATCCTTCGGCTCAACTTCGTGCCGGATCAGATCTTCCACCTTCGCCACGTACTCATTCGCGAGTTCAATTCGGGTGCCAGTAGGGACTTTCATGTTGATCGTGAACTGACCGGCATCCGTCTTGGGAAAGAATGCCAAGCCCAATAGCGGATAAATCGCCAGGCTCAACAGGAAGACGCCACTTAGGATCGCGACAGTAAGCCCCGGACGCACCAATGCCCGTCTCACCCAGTGTTCGTAGTAATCGAGAAGCTTGTTGAACATGCGGTTGAAGCGGGCGTTGAACCGGTCCATCCACGAGCGACTCTGCGCTGCGGTCGGCTCGACCTCGTACTCAGCGTCCTTTTTTTCGTGCTCCGGGATATTATGTACGGCCTTTAAAAAGCGCGAGCAGAATAACGGAATTACCGTCATTGCCACGACAAATGAAGCCAGCAGCGACAAGCAAAATGCCAGCGCCAATGCCGAAAAGAGAAACTTGGCTACACCGTAAAGAAAAATCACAGGGAAGAAATCAACCACGTCCACCAGAGTCGCGGCCAGGACGGCCAGGTTTACCTCGGCGCCTCCGACCTCTGCGGCGATCATGGGCGCGGCGCCCATTTCCAGGTGGCGGTAAATATTCTCAAGCGATATGACGGAATTATCGATCACGCGAGAGAATGCCAGTGCCATTCCGCCGAGGATCATGGTATTGATGGTCCCGCCCATGAGAGCCAGCACTACAAATGCGGCCAGCGCGGATAAAGGAATGGACAGCAAGACGGCCGTGGTGGCGCGAAAACTTCCCAGAAAAATGAGAATCATCAAGCTGGTAAGAATTAAGCCCAACAGGCCTTCATGCAATACGGTGTGAATTGCCTCCTTCACAAACACCGACTGATCAAAGACAAGACTGGTCTTCATCTGCTGGGGAATGTCGTAGAGATGCTTGATGAGTTGGCGGACTCCATCCACGACGGCGATCGTGTTGGTATCGCCTCCCTGCTTCATGATCGGGATATACGCGGATCGCTGGCCGTCAATCCGCACGATGTTGGTTTGAATACCGTGAGCGTCCTCCGCTTTTCCAACATCATTTACCGTTACCCAGGAATGGCCCTTAACTTTGAGCGGAACGTCGCCCAGTTGCTTCATGTTGTCAACCAGGCTGTTGGAGTAAACGAAGTAATCGTAAGGGCCCATTTTTACGTCGCCGGCGGGCAGAATCAAATTTGAATCATTGACCGCGCTGACCACGTCCATCACGCTGAGCTGACGCGACTCCAGTTTGTAGGGGTCGACGTAGACCATAATCTGGCGGTAGATTCCGCCGAATACACCAGGAATTTCTGCACCGGGGACAACGGCGATCTGGTTGCGAATCTGAAACTGAGCGTAATCGTGAAGTTGAGTTTCGCTGAGACCTTCGCCTTTCACGGTGACCAGCGCCACAGGAAGACTGGAAGCGTCGAACTTGAGGACCACGGGAGGCAGAGTCCCCGGGGGCAAGCGCTTCAAATCGGCGAGAGCCAGGTTAGACAATTGACTTACGTCGGCGTCGGCGCTGGTTCCCGGTTGGAAATAAACGCGAATGATGCTCACGCCTAACATGGAACGAGATTCCATGTGGTCGACGCCAGATGCAAGCGTGAAGAAGCGCTCCAGTGGATCGGTGATGTCGGTTTCAATATCCTCTGGCGGCATCCCCGTGTAAAAGGTGGCTACAACGACTTCGGGCAAATTAATCGGAGGGAATAAATCGACCGGCATCCGCGCCAGGCTGGTCACGCCGATGACCAGAAGTGTCAGGCAGATCACGATGATGAAGTACGGATTGCGAATCGAAAACCCCGGCATAATGTTTGTCCAGTTGCGCCGCAACGCTCGGGAGCGTCACGGATCTACTGAGTATTCTCCTCGTGGTACTGCATCATAGAGAGTTCCCGGGGATGAACTTTCTCTCCCGTCCTTAACCCGCTGCGATCACTGACCACGACCCGTTCTCCCGGATTCAATCCCGAGAGAATTTCGGCGTCACTCGCGGTCTGAAGGCCTACCTGCACGGTCCGCCCTTCCAGCGTTCCGTTGCCGTTAACCACGAGGACGGTAATTTTCTCGCCTTCGTGATTTAAGGCCTGGATAGGCACGCTCGGAACATCATGTTCTTCTTCGAGATTTAACTTTGCCTCCGCATAGAGACCCGGTAGCAGAACGCGTTGCGGATTGGAAACATCCACCTCAGTGTGCATGGTGCGCGTGTCTTCCCGCACATCTACAGAAAAGCGCGCTACCTTTCCGGGAAAGGTGCGGTCTAACGAAGGCACATGGACGTCCACCGGATCGCCCACTTTGATGTAGCGAACATAAGATTCCGGCACCGGAATCACGAGCCGGAATAGATCGTCTTCTGACAACCGGACGATGGGCATGGCTTGAGTGCTTGAACCGGTTCCCGCCTGCACCAGTGTGCCGAGGTTCGCATAACGCTCGGTTACCACTCCAGCAAAGGGGGCAGTGATTTTCGAATAGTCGAACAGGCTCTGGTCGTGAACCAGCTTGGCCTTGGTCGCGCCCATCTGGCTTTGCGCCGCTTCAAGGGCTGCCTGGCCTGCATCGACCTGAGAGGACGCTGCGAGATCTTTGCCCTGCGCATCGTCCACCTCCTGCTGCGCCACAATTCCAGGCTGGCTTTGAAAGACTCCGTTTAAACGCGTGTATTGCAGGTGCAGCGCTTTGTATTGTGCTTCGTAACGGGAGAGTTCGTGCTGCGCCCGGGTCACTTGGTTTGCTGCGTTTTTGATCTCCGCTTCATCTTCCTGCAGTTGCGCCTGCAACTCGGGAATCTCGAGAACCGCCATCACCTGGCCAGCCTTCACGTGAGTTCCGTAATCCACCATCAGTTTTTGAACGAACCCTGACTCCTTGGCATAGACATCGATCTCCTGGAAAGGCACCAGCTCGGAAGACAAGGTCAGACGCTGGCTGAGAGACTTTTTCGCTACCTCGGTCACTCCGACGGTGGGCACCGCCGTGCTCGCCTGCACGTGATCGTCACGGCTGCCTGAACAGGACGACAACAACGCCGTTGCGGCAACCATGCTCGCCAGAAGGCAGGAAAGCAACGGCATGGAGGGCCGGGGCGACTGCTTCGCGAATCGAGTGCAGGCTTCAATCATCGAATTGTCCTCGCCTCATTCCTTTTCGCTTCCTCAAGCGTTTTCATAAGGTCGCCCAATTTTGCGACGGAAAAATCCTTGGAATGGCAAAAACGGATTATTTCTTGCTCCGCGCGTTGCATTCGATCGGCTGCGGAGGGAATCCGCGATGCAATTTCGGTCGGGACGGTAAGAATTCCGTGCTGGTCGCCGTGCAACAAATCGCCTGGGCGCACGTCCATTCCTGCCACTGTGACTCGCTTTCCAATTTCAAAGATATGCGCGTAGGCGTGAGAAACGGCTACGCTCCCGGCGAATAGCTGAAATCCCATTTTGCGCACGTTAGGCAATTCGCGCACGGCGCCATTCGTCACGTACGCGACGCAGCCCAGAGCCTTCAAGATAGCGGCGTGCATGTCTCCGACAAAAGCCCCTCGTCCGGGATGAGAATCCGTATCCTCCAAGACCAGAATGCGTGGGGCGGGAACCTGGAGAATGCTGTTCCAGAAATCGGCGCGATCGTGAAATGTCCCGCCGCCGATTGGTGGCTCTCCACTGCGCAGATGGGCGGTCGCCGCATAGCCGACCGTTGGCGGCGCGTCCTCGAACATGCAGCGGATGCGCGCATCGGTAAAGCCTGTGTTGTGGAGCCTGACATTAAACGACTCGATGGCATTCGCCACCGTGCAGGTATCGAATTGGCGAAGAGCATTGAGCTCATCTTCCGGCAACGAAGGCGCAACGTGCATAGCATCTCCTTTCTGGAAGTGGAATGGGCGTGTCTACCACACCGGCATTGAGCGGCGTGGCCAATCATTGCCGGACCTTGCCTGCCATCCACTCCTAATTCATGGGGCTCCGGTCCAGGGAATTTGAGGTTTTGAAGCTCAGCGCTAAACTGCGCGTAACAATTCAGCGAAATCCGATAACCGGGAACTTATGAAAAGGAATGAGAATCGGGAGGAGGCCGATTATAGAGGCTTGTATCGTCGAGCAGACTACGCAGCAGGGACCGCGCAAAATGGATTCGAGGATGAAAACTGGGCACTTGCAAAACTGCAAAAGTGAATACTGGAGGACTCCAGATGGCGGCGTTCTTGGTAAGGCGCTGCGGTCTCGCATCTGGAACCGCTTGTTTTTGGACGGTGCTGACTGGGCGAGAGGAATTATCTTGAAGAGAATAATAGCGAGTCGCCACACTCATCGTCAGAGAGGCTACAGCAATTACAACAACCACCGCACCCCAGATTTTGCGCCGTTGGCTTATAAGATGGTTTAGCGATGGCATCTTGCGTAACTTTTGCGACTGGTCGTTTGTACCACAGGAAATTCAACCGTCGCAAGTAACTACCGTCGTTACCGCAGGGTAGCCATTTGGTTGGATAACGTATTGACTCCATAGGTTGTACGAGTTCCACGGTTTGTCGATCGGCTCCCGCATCGCGACCGGTAAGATTGAAGAGTAAAATTGTGACATCCGGACGTGACTCCACTAACAATCTTCGGGCTGTTTGCGGTGACGGCAATGCTCGTCTTTTATGCTTTAGAGGCGCGGAGCCGTTGGTTCATTCTTGCCTTTGCGGGGGCGTGTGTGATGGGGTCTATCTACGGATTTCTGCAAGGGGCGTGGCCCTTCGGGCTGGTGGAGGCGGTTTGGTCGTTGGTCGCGATACGGCGCTGGGCGGTTGCCGCGCGTCCAAATTGAATACGGAGTTCGCATCGTTTCACATTATGTGAAGTTGCTCGCGGCGAATGTCTTCCAACATTTTGGGATCGATATTGCCACCACTGATGATGGCAACATTGAATTTGGTTTTTGGAAGTTGATCGCCACGGAATAAGAAACCGGCCACGGCCACAGCCCCGCTGGGCTCGGCGACGGTGGCGGGATTTGACGCCAGCAACCGGACTGCCTGGCGAATTTCCTCTTCGCTTACCGTGACGATGTCATCCACGTAGTGGCGGATATGCTCGAAGTTGATCGGGCCGACGCTCTGCGTTCGCAATCCATCGGCGATGGTGCGCGAAACTTCATCGGCCTGAAAGTGAACGATCTTTCCAGCGCGTAAACTTGCCTGGGCATCGCCGGCGAGTTCGGGCTCGACGCCGATTACTTTGATTGAGGGTTTGCTCAGCTTGATGGCGGCGGCAACGCCGCTAATCATTCCCCCGCCGCCCACCGGGGCAAAAACAGTTTCCACTTCCGGCAAGTCTTCGAGGATCTCCAATCCCATCGTGCCCTGACCGGCAATGATTTGCTCGTCGTTGTAGGGAGGCACGATTACGTATCCACGTTGCGCTGCCAGTTCTTCAGCCTTGGTTTGGCGCTCGGCGCTGCCGGGGCCCACAATCACGATCTCCGCCCCCAGTGCCGCGGTTGCCTCACGCTTGATTTCAGGAGCGTTGTCCGGCATCACGATGACAGCTTTCACCCCCAGGGCGCGCGCCGCATAGGCCACGCCCTGCGCGTGGTTTCCGCTGGAATAAGAAATCACCCCGCGCTTACGGTCTTCGGGCGAGAGGGAAGCGATCTTGTTATAAGCTCCGCGCAATTTGAAAGCGCCGATGGGCTGCTGATTTTCAGGCTTGAGAAAAAGCCGCCGGGCGTGGACGGCCGGATGATCGAATTCGATCAGGCGGGTGTGGGATGCGATGCCGCGCAGGTTAGCCTGGGCTAAGCGAATATCGGAAAGTGTGATCATTAGGCTTTTCATTATCGCCTACCCTGAAGACGAAGGAGCGCGCGCCAATTGACATCATGATGTCTATACTGCTAACATCAAGATGTGCGAACCACTCTTACGCTCGATGACGATGTAGCCGCGCTGCTGAACAAGGAGGTCAGCAAATCGGGTCAACCTTTGAAACGCGTCGTCAATCGCCTTTTGCGGTTAGGTTTGACAGCCACGAAACAACCGATCCGAAAGCCATTTGTTGTGAAGCCGATAAAGTTGGGATTGCCCCACTTCGAAAAGGTTGAGGAATTGATCGAGTCTCTCGAAGGTCCGGATCACCGGTGATAGTTGTCGACGCCAACCTGCTTATTTATTCCTACGATACTGATTCGACCTACCATAAGAAAAGCCGCGCCTGGGTGGAGAAGATCTTTTCCGACGTAGAATTGGTGGGCTTGCCATGGCAGACCGTGTCTGCTTTTTTACGCGTCACCACTAATCGGAGGCTGCCGGGATCGCGTTTGACAGTTGAGCAGGGCACGGAAATTGTAGAAGCGTGGTTGGAGCAGCCGAATGTACGAATCATCGTCGCAGGCGATGAACACTGGTCGGTGTTGAAGCACATGATGGTCGAGGGGCAGGCCTCAGGAGCACTGGTCAGCGACGCGGAATTGGCTGCGTTGACGGTTGAATATGGTGGTGTGCTCTATACTGCGGATCGGGATTTCGCGCGCTTTCCGGGACTGCGGTGGAAGAATCCGCGTACTCTAAATCTCCAATATAACCGGCATGATCAGCGGACGCTTCTGCGTCTGCTTGGAAATATAGCGTTTCAGGTCGGCGCGAATTTTTTCCTTGATCACACCGTAGTCGGCTTTTTCCTCTTCGCTGGAGTGCGCCAATGTGTCTTCGACGATGCGGCGGGCTCCATCCATCAAGCCGTTGTCGCCGGGGTTGAAGCCTCGCGTGACGATCTCGGGCGCGGTTTCTACTCGGCCCGTGAGTTTGTTGATGGCGATGATGGGCAGCACGATACCGTCTTCGCTCAAATGCCGCCGGTCCTTAATAATTAAATCCTCAACTACGTCGGTGCGTGAACCGGAGTCGATGCAGACGCGGCCCACGTTTACCTTGCCGGCCTTGCGGGCGCTGTGTTCGTCGAATTCGAGAACGTCACCGCTCTCGATCAGCATGACCTTGCCTACCGAGCTGTGCATCGCACCGGCCATCTCGGCGTGCAGCTTTAGCTGGCGGTACTCGCCGTGGACGGGAATGAAATATTTCGGTTTCACCAGGTTGATGATTAGCTTTAGTTCTTCCTGGCTGGCATGTCCGCTGACGTGAATTGGAGGCGAACTGCCGTCTTCGTAGATGACGTGGGCTTCGCGCCGGAACAAGTGATCGATCATGCGATAGATCGTCTTTTCATTGCCGGGAATGATGCGCGAGGAGAGCACCACCGTGTCGCCCTTTTCAATTTTGGCGTGCTTGTGATTGTCGACAGCCGCGCGCGACAGGGCGGACATGGGCTCGCCCTGGGTGCCGCTGATCATCACGCAAACTTTTTCCGGGGGGAAATTCTTCATCTCGCCGGGATTGATGACGAGCCCATCGGGAATTTCCAGGTAGCCGAGATCT
The DNA here is from genome assembly GCA_963817305.1 of uncultured Acidobacteriaceae bacterium. Lineage (GTDB taxonomy): Bacteria > Acidobacteriota > Terriglobia > Terriglobales > Acidobacteriaceae > Sulfotelmatobacter. Next base: position 22,938 of record CAWFOD010000007.1, read on the forward strand.
TCAGCGATCTCAGCGGAGTTGTTCATTGACCGGCCGATGAATGCCACTTTGCGTCCGTGCTGGTGCGCCAACTCGACCGCCAGACGGATGCGGTGAATGGAGGAGGAAAAACAAGAGATGAATAATCGCCGCTGGGTGTGCGCAAATACTTCGTCAAATTTACGGCGGACGGCGCGTTCGCTGGGCGTGTATCCCTTGCGCTCGACGTTGGTTGAATCCTGAAACAGCGCCAGCACGCCCTGTTTTCCGTATTCGGCGAAGGAGTGCAGATCGAAGAGGTGATTATCCGTGGGCGTGGGATCGACTTTGAAATCGCCAGTGTGGATGATGACGCCGAGGGGCGTGTGAATCGCGAGCGCAACACAATCTACCAGGCTGTGGGTCACGCGGATCGGATGCACGGTGAATGCGCCCACTTTGAAGCGCTCGCCGGCTCGCATTTCGCGCAGGTCAGCGTCTTCGAGCAGTCCGTGCTCGTCGAGTTTGTCCTCTACGTAAGCCAGATGTAAACTCTGTGCCCCACACCGGCACGTTGAGTTCGGAGAGAATCCAGGGCAGAGCGCCAATGTGATCTTCATGGCCGTGGGTGAGAATGATGCCGCGCACCCGCTGACGATTCTCGGTGAGATAAGAAATGTCGGGAACAACGATGTCCACGCCGAGTAATTCAGCTTCGGGGAACATCAGTCCGGCGTCGATCACAATAATATCGTCGCCCCAACGGACGGCCATGCAGTTCATACCGAACTCGCCGAGGCCCCCTAAAGGGACAACTTGCAGTTTCCCAGTTGGCATGGAGTACTGTTGATGCTAGCAGAGTGTGTCAGGTAGCGTACAGAGCGATTCTCTCGTTCCTACCCGATGGCGGATGGAATTCAGCTGTTTTCTGAGCTAAGGTAGGTTGATGGCCGTGGTGGAATCGAAATCGTGGCTGCGCTTGCGAGCCGAGAAGGCCGTTGCAAAAGGGTTGACCCGGGCGTATTCAACGGTTCAGGTGGATCCGCAGAAATTTCTGTTGCAGCTGCGCACGGCTTACCGGCTGCCGGTCAGTGGCTATCACGGGGTGTATTCGCTTGAGGTCGGGGAACTCGACATGGTGGCGGAGGACATTATTCGCGGCGGCATGAAGCTGGCTGCCGCGGAGGGAGCGGGCTTTGGTCTGGGCGGGTTGATTACTATTGTTCCCGATCTTGGCATCCTTTCTGCCATTACGATGCGCACGATTCAAAAGCTCAGCCTGGTTTACGGCTTCCAGTTCAATACGGACAATGAAATTGCGGAGTTGTGGATCGCCGCTGCCAGCGCGGCTGGGGTTGACATCAGCCGTGAATTGATGGAGAAGGAATTTGTCAACAAGTTCGTTCCGCGGGTGATTCAGCGGATTGCCGCCCGCGCCAGCGCGGAAGTTGTGGAGAAATGGGCCGGACGCATGATCCCGCTGGTAAGTTCGGCCTTGGGCGCCGGTCTGAATTACTGGTTTGTAAGGGCGTGGGGCGAGCGCGCCAAGGCTCACTTCCGCCATCGGTATTTGCAGGTTCGTCAGCAATCCCGGGAGAAAATGTTGGCTGCGTCGGAGCCGCGGATTCTACCGGCGCCGATTGGTTGAGCGTCGTGCGGTACAAGAACAAGAATGAGCAAATTTCGCTGCGCCTCCATCCTGTTCGATCTTGACGGAGTTCTCGTCGATTCCACAGGCTCAGTCGATCGGCAATGGCGGGCGTGGGCGCGCGAGCAGGGAATTGACGAAGAAAGCGTGATCGCGATAGCCCATGGCGTTCGTTCCGTTGAAGTGATTCGGGCTGTCGCACCCCACCTTGACGCTCAAGCCGAAGCGCGGAGGCTGGAGAACTGCGAGGCTTCGGATCGCGGCGTTGTGGTGATGCCCGGTGCGATCGATCTTATTCGCTCGATTCCAGAGAACAAATGGGGTGTGGTGACCTCGGGAGCTCGTCATCTGGCCAGTGCGCGTCTGGGGCTCGCCGGAATTCCGCCTCCGAGAGTGATGGTTACAGCGGACGACGTGGTCAACGGGAAGCCGCACCCCGAGCCGTATCTGAAGGGTGCCGAGTTGTTGGGAGTAAATCCAGCGGAGTGTTTAGTGATTGAAGACGCGCCTGCCGGAATTCGCGCGGCGCACGCAGGCGGGATGAAAGCGATCGGATTGACCAGCACTTATCCCGCTACGGCACTGAGTGACGCTGATTGGGTAGTACATAATCTCGCGGAAATTCAGGTGAGTCTCGACGGAGCGGGGAAACTCGCGGTTACCCTTATCTAGAGAGTATGGAGCTCGATATTTCGATTGGATATCTCGAATCAGCGAAGCCAGTCTTCCAGTTCAATTCCTCGATCGGTCTTCTCGTCGCGGTATTTCACGATTACCGGTGTATATAACGAGATTCCTGACTTAGCCGCTGTGCCTTTCTTCACTGCACGCGACCCTGGAACGACCACCGCGCCCTCGGGAACCTCCAGCGCCGCGTCCGTTGCAGCCCGGTAAACTTCGTCGCGCACCAGATCGTAGAGCGGAGTGGATCGCGTCAAAATCGTTCCGGCGCCAAGCACTGCTCGCGCCCGAACCAGCGTGCCTTCATAGATGCCGCAATTACCGCCGATCAGCACGTCATCTTCAATAATGACTGGCGCGGCGTTGACCGGCTCAAGCACGCCTCCGATTTGCGCTGCAGCACTGACGTGCACGCGCTTGCCGACTTGCGCGCAGGACCCGACCAGCGCGTGGGAATCGATCATCGTGCCCTCGTCCACGTAGGCGCCCACGTTGATGAACATGGGCGGCATGCAGATGACGGACGGTGCCACGTACGCACCTAGCCGAACCGAGGAGCCTCCGGGAACGATGCGCACGCGGTCTGCGATAGAAAATTGGCGGGCGGGGAAAGTGTCTTTGTCGATAAAGGTGAGTGTTCCAGCCGCTGTCTCCGTCAGTTCGCCAAGCCGGAAGCCCAGCAGGATGCCGTGTTTCACCCAGGTGTTCACGATCCATCGGCCGTCGATTTTTTCAGCGGCGCGAATCTTTCCTTGGGTTAGGGCGTCACGGAATTTGAAAAACGCCGGACGTGCCTCGGGGTTGTGTTCGACCTCGCCCAATGCTGCGAGGCGCTCGATGGAAGCTTTCAGGGATTGCATGAAGTATAGGAAATTGTTGATTTTTGATTGTTGATTGAAACCTCGACAGGATTTGCTTAATCAACAATCAAAAATCAACAATCAGCAATTGTTTATACGCACTTGCACTCGCTGCGAATCAGTACTCCTGTCATTCCATGCGCGACTTCGCGTCCCTGGCTCAGTGTGGGATACGGTCCGTGCCAGCGCGCGTGGTTGGCATCGTGTCCAGCGGGGCGGCCTTTGCCCTGGTTGCACTGCCCGCAGGATCCGCGATGCAACACGATCTTATGCGGGCCAGCCACCCAATTTTCATAAATATAAAATTCGGCTGCCTCGGGGCCCGGCACCGCTGGCTTGGCGATGAGCCCTACTTCGGTGATGACTCTTTGCAATTTCGAGCGCGTATCGCGGCGCATGGGCAATAAAGGCAGACGGTAGTTCTCCTCGATCTTGCCCATCATTGCGAGCACTGCCTTGACGGGAAGCGGACTGGATTCGATAAAGTTCGCCTGCATCAGGGGAAGATACTTGCGATGGATGCTGCGGGCTGCGGCCCAGTCGTTGTTCAGCGCAGCCCGGGTCATCGTTGCCATCTCGCGTGGAATTTCATTGGAAGCGACTGAGATGACTCCCACGCCGCCCAGCGCGATCACCGGAAGCGTGACGGCGTCGTCGCCGGAGAGAACCAGGAAGGTCTCCGGCACCGAGTTGATGGCTTCGGCAATCTGCGTCATGTTGCCGCAGGCTTCTTTCACGCCGACGATGTTCGGAATTTCGGCGAGGCGCGCCAGGGTCGCAGGTTCCAGGTTCGACCCGGTACGCCCGGGGACGTTATAAAGAATGATTGGCTTGTCACCAACGGCTTCTGCGATTGCCTTGAAATGCCGGTACTGGCCCTCCTGCGTTGGCTTGTTGTAATAGGGAGAAGCCGTAAGAATCGCGTCGACCCCGGGCCGGGCAGCAACTTCTTTTGCCTTTTCTACAGCTTCGTGTGTGGAGTTCGAGGTCGCGCCGGCCACAATGGGAACACGCCCGGCCACTACTTCGATCGTGGTATCAATCACGCGCAGCCATTCATCATGATTCAGCGTGGGGGTCTCGCCGGTGGTTCCACAGGGAACCAGAAAATCTATGCCGGACTCCACCTGCCACGCAACCAGGTTGCGCAGAGCGGTATCATCGATCGCGCCATCCTGATGAAAAGGAGTAACCAGCGCTGTACCACATCCACGAAGTTGCATGACAATAAGATAGCGCGAATGGGCTCGTGTGGGAACGGCGAGCTACGCTATAGCTGTCGCCATATATCCTTGAAATCGTAGAATCCCTTTTTGCCGGCGATCCACTCCGCCGCTCGCACCGCGCCCTCGGCGAAACCTTCACGGGACTTAGCGTCGTGACAGAGATAGATTCGATCGACGGCGGATTCCAGCACAACCTCATGCATGCCCACGACTTCGCCTTCGCGAAAGGAAATGATTTCCAGATCTTCACCCTGGCCGCTGGCTTCGCGGATGATGTGTTGGAGCGCGATGGCCGTGCCCGACGGCGCATCTTTTTTAGTAGCGTGGTGCCGCTCGAAAATCTGTCCGGTATAGTCGTGACGCAAGGCAGCGGCTGAGGCTCGCGCGACCTCGAGAAAAAGATTCACTCCCAGCGAAAAGTTCGACGCATAAATGAATCCGGTATTGCAACTCTCAACCAATTTCTTGGCCCGATCCTTCTCGGCGTACCAGCCAGTGGTGCCGACGACCATGTTCTTGCCTGCCTTGACACAGGTTTCGATATGCGAGAGGACGCAGTGCGGGCCGGTGAAATCAATCACTACGTCGATGTCGCGCAGCCTGTCCGCCGTGAGGGCGGCTCCGCCAGCGTTTTCCGTGGCCCCGGCGACCACAACGTGATGGCGGCGACGCCTGGCGACTTCCGCCACCAGGGATCCCGTCTTTCCACGGCCCAGCAGGAGGATGTTCATGGTCGAAGCCTTTAACCGAAACCGCGCACGGAATCGGGACTCAGGACGAAGAAACTAGGCAAAGACTTGCGGATCCAGATCCTGAAAAAATGTTCTGTGCAAACGCTGGATGACATCAGGCACTTCGTCTTCCTCGATGACGAAGGTCAGATTGATTTCGGATGCGCCCTGTGAGATCATGCGAATCTTTTTATCAGCGAGCTCACCAAAAACCAGCGCGGCAACTCCAGGCTTGTCGCGAAGGCTTTCGCCCACGAGGCAGACAATTGCTTTGCGGCCTTCGTACTTTACGTCGGCCAGCTTGGCCAGATCGGCGGCCAACGCGGGAATCGCCTGATTCGAATCCACCGTAAGTGAAACGCTGACCTCCGACGTAGAGACCACGTCGACCGCAACCTTGTGCCGGTCAAATGCTTCGAAGATAGCACGCAGAAAGCCGTGAGCCAAAAGCATGCGCGGCGCAGCCACGTCCACAATAGTGATGCGTTTCTTAGCCGCGATGGCTTTAAAAATATTTTTTACCTGCGGGGCGCGGGTTGTAATCTTCGTCCCTTCGCAGGACGGGTTCAGCGAATTCAGAACGTAGACAGGAATATTTTTCTGAATCGCGGGAAGCACCGTGGCCGGGTGCAATACCTTAGCGCCAAAATACGCCAGCTCCGCGGCTTCATCAAAGCTGATCACCTTGATGCGACGCGCTTCCTTGCAGATTCGTGGATCGGTGGTCAGAATTCCGTCTACGTCGGTCCATATCTCGATTCGTTCCGCGCCCAATCCTGCGCCCACGATGGCAGCGGAGAAATCCGAGCCCCCGCGTCCGATGGTGGTCGTGATTCCGGCACGGCTTGCTCCCACAAACCCACCCATCACGGGAACCTGCCCGGCATCGAGCAATGGTTTGATCTTGGTTTGCAGCCGTTCGTTGGTTTCTTCCTGCTGGGGAACCGCTTGCATATAGCCACTATCGGTTACCAGCACTTCGCGGGCGTCCACGAACTCGCTGTTCAGTCCCTGGGCGGAAAATGCCGCTGCCACAATTTTGCTGGAAAGGATCTCGCCGAAGGCGGCAACATGGTCGGTAGTTCGCGGAGTTAATTCGCCGACAGCGGAAATGCCGCGCAGCAATTCATCGAGCGACTCGAAATCGGTTCCCAGTTCCGAGTGGAAGTCGGTAAACAGGGCCGTGCCCAGCAGTTCGCTGGCGGTATTGTAGTGGCGCTCTTGCAGCGAGCGGCAGAGCTTCAAGGCAGTCTTGCGTTCGCCGGCGCCGGCGGCGCGAGCCATGGTTAGCAGCGTGTCGGTGACTCTGGCCATGGCGCTGACCACAACCACCGGGTGCTGGGGCAGACGCTCTCTGACGATTGCAGCTACACGCTCGATCGCGCGGGCATCTTCCACGGAAGTGCCGCCGAATTTCATGACGATCATCGGCGTAACTTCCTGACGAAATAATGGGAGTGCAGCGCGATCTTCATTCTAAGGAGCTGCGAGGTAGCCTTTGGCCTTGAGCAGCTCGGCATTCAGCACGGCCGCGCCTGCCGCTCCGCGAATCGTATTGTGGGAAAGCACGGTGAACTTCCACTCGAGTACGCCGCAGGGGCGCAATCGCCCGACGGCGGTCGTCATGCCAGCGCCCAAATCCACGTCGAATCGTGGTTGCGGACGATCCGCCGCTTCCATGTAAACCACAGGACGCTCGGGTGCGCTGGGAAGTTTTAATTGCTGCGGCTCGCTGCGATAGTCGTTCCACGCTGCGATGATCTCTTCGCGTTTGACCTTAGTTTTCAAACGCACCGAAATGGATTCGGTGTGGCCGTCTTCCACGGCAACGCGGTTGCACTGAGCGCTCATGGCAAAGGCAGCGGGAATGATCTTCGTTCCATTCGCTTGCCCGAGCAGTTTAAGAGTCTCCTCTTCCATTTTTTCTTCTTCGTTACGGATGTAGGGAATCACATTGCCGAGAATGTCAAGCGAGGCAACGCCAGGATATCCCGCGCCGCTGACTGCTTGCATCGTGACAGCCATCACAGCTTCAAGTCCGAAACGCTGGTGCAGAGGGGCCAAGGCGAGAACCAAGCCAATCGCCGAGCAGTTGGGATTGGTCACCACGTAGCCGCCGGATTTTTTCCTCCACGCCTGTCCATCAATCAGCCTGATGTGGCCGGCATTGACTTCGGGAATTACCAGCGGCACGTCGGATTGCATGCGCAGTGCGCTGGAGTTCGAAACTACCGCACAGCCAGCGTCGGCGAAGCGGGGCTCCATCTCGGCGGCGATGGCGGCATCGAGGGCGGCGAAAATAATCTTGGGGGCGCCCTCGGGAGTGGCGGGTGAAACCTTCATTTTGGCCACGTGCGCCGGAATTGCGGTTTTCAGGCGCCAGCGTGCGGCATCCGAATAAATCTTGCCTTCGGAGCGGTCAGAGGCGGCCAGCCAGGCTACTTCGAACCAGGGATGGTGTTCCAGCATCTGAATAAATCTTTGGCCGACGACGCCGGTGGCGCCCAGAATTCCAATGGGAATTTTGCTGCTCATATTTTGTGGGTCATAAAAGGATACTTGGAATTCTACATCAGGCGATGCTGGGATCGATTTGCCGATAGTAACCGAGGTTTCTTTCCTGACGAGCCAACATCCGGCCCACGCGAACTGCAGCCTGCCGGGAACTGCAGTTTTTTCCTCGCGCGCCGATAGAAAGATGGAGGACCAACATGCCTGAGCTTCGCCAGAATTTCTTCACCAAAGAATGGGTCATTATCGCCACCGAGCGCGCAAAACGTCCGGAGGAGTTGGCAACACATCGCGCGGCACAAAGCATTCCGGCCTTTGTGGAGACTTGCCCATTCTGCCCCGGGAACGAAAATAAGACGCCGCCGGAGGTGATGCGTTTTCCGGTGAATCGTGCGGAGCCTTGGGCGGTGCGGGTGATTCCCAATAAATTTGCCGCGCTCTCCAGTGAAGCGCAGCCGACCCGCAGCCTGCAACATTTGCGTCGCCGCATCGATGGTTTTGGGTTTCACGAAGTGATCATCGACGGGCCGGACCACTCCGGTTGCATGGCTCTATTGCCGGACGAGCATGTGGGCAAAATTTTAGGAGTATATAAGGAGCGTTACAACGCGCTCAGCGCCGACCAGCGAGTCAACCACGTCACGATTTTCAAGAACCACGGCGCGGATGCCGGGGCCAGCCTGCAGCATCCGCATTCTCAGTTGATCGCCACTCCGGTAATCCCGAGTCAGGTGCGACATCGCCTGCATGAGGCGCTGCGCCACTTCGATGATGCGGGAGAATGCATGTTCTGTCATATGGTGGAGAGTGAAATCCAAGACCAGTCGCGCATCGTGATCAAGAGCGACCTGTTCGTCGCTATGGAAGTGTTCGCCTCCGCAACCCCATTCGCTACTCACATATTTCCGCTCCGTCACATGGCGAGCTTCGGTGAGATTAACACTGCGGAGATCGCTGACCTTGCCCACGTCTTGCGCACTTTGCTGGCCAAGGTATACGTCGGGCTGGAGAATCCTGATCTGAACTTTACGATCCGGAGCGGGCCTTCCGATTACGTTCGTGCCCGGCATTTTCACTGGTATGTCAGTGTGATTCCGCGTCTCACGCGCGTCGCCGGATTCGAACTGGGCTCCGGAATGTTTATCAACACCGTACTGCCGGAAGCGGCTGCGGAATTTCTTCGCAACGTAACCGTGGAAAAATCGGTGGGAGCAGCGGGTTGACAGTCTCCGATCGGAGATACGGAAGTCCTCAAAATTCAGAATGGACGGCAAACTGGCAAAGTCAGCCAGCACGCCGAGGCTGGTGGGTTTCTTACTTTTTGGCTCTGACTTGGCCGCCGATCACATATTCATCGAGCGGACCGAATTTACGCTTCTCGGCATAGAGCCGCCAGCGCCGGAAGACAATGCGCAGGCTGGCCATCACTGGAATCGAAAGGAAAATCCCTAAGATCCCGGCCACCTCGCCCCCTGCCATCACCCCGAAAATGGCCGCCAACGGATGCAGTTCCACACTCTGGCCCATGATGCGCGGTGAGGTCACGTAATCCTGAATCAGCCGCCATGCCCCCAGGAAAATGATCAGCCCGAGCCAGTGCGGGAAGCCGACCAGCAGCGATACGCTGACGATAACGAGAGCCGCGACCAGCGGCCCGATTACCGGAATGAATTCAAGTAATCCGCCTAACGTTCCCAGGACCAAGGCATAGGGCATCCCCATGATGCTTAAGACGGCGGAATACATGCCCAGAGTAAGGGCGGCCAGAATGAGTTGGGCGCGAATAAAATGCGCCAGCATCTGGTTCAGATCGTTGAGTACGCCTTGCAGTAGTTCGCGCTGCGGCCTCGACTGTACCAGGTCGAGCAGAACCTGACTGAAAGAGCGGCCGTCCTTTAGGAAGAAGATCGACAACAAGGGGACTATCACCAGCAGCCATGCCTGTTTTGCCACATCCGCCACCCAAAGTCCGACGGCCTGTGCGAGCTTCGCGATTTCATCGCTGTGGCTGGCGAGATAGTTCTGTGCGAGCTCGACCAGGCGGGCATTCCAACCATGTTCTTGTCCCAATTGTTGCGCAATCTGTCCAGAACTTAACCGCGAAAGAGCCGGGAGGGATTGTCCTAAGCGCGCGCTTTCGTGGCCAATTCGCGGTCCGGTGGAGACGAAGAACAAGACCACCAATCCCAGCAAGAGCACATAGATTACGGCGATGGCGCGTCCTCGGCCATGCAGCAGTTTCTCCAGGTGGGAAACCAGCGGACTCATCAGGTAGGCGAAGAAAATCGCAAACAGGAATGCAATCAGGGTCTGGCGGGCGGCATAGAGAAACCCCAGGCCCAGCGCGAAGAGCAGCACTGTGATGATAACCCGGGCCGTACGTCCATCTGCCAGTGGCAACTACGTTCTCCAATCAAGCGCAAGCCGAACCCAGAGCGTGACGCTGACATCATTAATCCCGCACCACCTCAGTATTATCGTCCAGGATCTGAACTCGCATGAGTTTGAACTGATCCTTGTCATCGACCCAAAGATTCCAGCTGAAGGCCTCGCCTTTCAGATTCAGTCTTAAGAGTTCGTGCTCGGTCCCGCGGATCATGACCTTCTCTCTGCCTACCAGTTCCATGCGGACCGGCATGGAAGTCCGGTCTTGCGGAACCAGGACGCCAAACTCCACCGGACCCTGCTGGCACTTTAGAGTACCGTTATCGGTGTGGCAGTTGGTTGCCAGGTAACGCCAGGCCAGCACTTCGCGCTGAATAAAGAAGTTGTTATCGAGAATCGCCGAGGTGTTTGGCATCAGAAATGGCTGCTCAGCCGGTTTGGAGGACGCCCCGGTTGTAATCTTTTCCAGGAGAAATTCATTTTTCGGGGTGACTACCAGCGAACTGTTGGCGTCGTTCCAGTCGTAACGAATCAGTTCTCCACTGCCCATCATCTGGAGTTCGGAGCTTTGGCCGGCGTTCGAATTGCCGGCTTCCTGCAAATGGGATTTCACCGTGCTGGTGCCGTTATCCTGCTGAATGCTGAAGGTCTCTGTCATAACGCGCTGGCCTCTGACAAAAACGCCGAAAGCACCGGAATCAACCATTGGCGAGGCAGGCGGCTTCGCATTGGCTTTTTTGTCGGCGGCGTGGCTTGCGACGGCGCAAGCCAAAAGCGCCACCAATCCCCACCGTTTGTGTGCGATCCTTGTCACTTCGTCTTCTCCTCGTCTGCGGCGCTATGGGGTTCGGTGCTATCGATCAGACCCAGGACCTGAATCAGGTCTGTCACAATCTCCTGAACCTCTTTCCCCTCTGTTTCTTGCCTGTATCTGGCTCGCAAATAGTGGGGCCGCCGGGTCTCGTACAGCTGCCGGAAGTGGTGCGGGGTTCCCAGCAACGGGCGCTTTATGTCCTGCGCTTCCGACTGACGCTGACAACGCGCCAAAAGTTCTTCGACGCTCGCGTCCAGAAAGACGGTGGGAAGGTTCGCCGTGTCCAGCAACCTGATGTTTGGCTGCTGGACGAAGGCCCCGCCACCGAAAGCTATTACCTTCCCAGAGCCCCTGCGGAGTTCCTCGAGCAATTCTTTCAGAGCTTCGTGCTCAGCTCGACGAAATTCGGCTTCCCCCGCATTACCGAAGATTTCGGCTACCGTTTGCTTTTCGCGCCGTTCGATCCGGTCATCGAGATCCTCAAACGTCCAGCCCAGGCGCTCGGCGAGCGCGCGGCCGACGGTGCTCTTGCCGGCGCCCATGAATCCAACCAGGATGATGGCGTGCATCTTCGCCGGAAGGCGGCTGGTCATATTGGGCTCGCGACCAGATAAATCGATACCTGCGATTTGGCCGACCTCCGGGACGCCGCTTGCGCTGTTCAGGTTGTCGCTGTTATTGGTTGTCGGCGCGTTTTCTGAGATGAATTTTACCACTGAAGGTTCGCAGCACTACGGTGGATGAGACCGCCACGCGGCCGACGGTACCTGCGAAGGCACGTCCCTTGTCGAGGGTAAAGTAGGTGTGAGTCTTAGGCTGGAGAGGGATGTCGTCGTGTACTTCACCGCGGACGGAACGGGCGCTCACGTCTGCGGAGGTCCACTCGGGAATGGTGGCGTCAATATCGCCGCTGTGGCTGGTCAGGCGGTATTCGCCGCTGTTGCCAAAGTCGCCGATGTAATTGATCTTGCCACTGGTGGAGACCACCTGCACCAGCGAGCCGTTCACGCCATTCAGCGTGACCTCGCCACTCAGCGAGTCGACCTCGACGTGACCATTCTTAATGTTGTCCAGATTGACCGCGCCATTCATGGTTTTCACGTGCACGTGGGCATTGGAGATATCCCGAACATCTACATTTGCCCCGGGGCCCTCCAGATTGACATCTCCGTGCAATTTTTCGGCGTGCAGAGTTCCGGTGCTGGAATGCAAAGTGATGCTGGCATCGGCCGGGACCAGGATTTCGTAGTCCACGCGCCCAGAGTTAACGTCGGCGCCGGGAAGCAGGTGTGATTGAATGTCTACTCGATTGCCGCTCTGGTTGTTATCCACTTCAACTTTGTCGGAGTGCAGAATGGCAGTTACCATCACCGTGTTGCCGGGCGAGGGTTTCACTGAAATCGAGCCATATGGATTGATCACCGATACGCCGGCGCGCGGTCCCACCGTGAAGTGAAGTTCCTTTTTGCTTTCGGCCACCAACGTCCCCAGCAGAATGATGGTGACCGTGGCCAGCCCTGCCGCGCGTTTACTTAACATAGGTGACTTCCCCCACGCCAGTTGCTTTTGACTTTGCGGTAAATGCTTCACGAAAAGTTCCAATATCAAGGACGGTCCATTCAAGGCCGATCATCTAAGGACGGTCCATCGCCATTTCGAACAACATGGATTTCTGCTCATAGGCGTCCATCAGGGCGCGCCTTGCGTCTTCATCATTCGGGCTTTCGTTGACCGCGATCTGATCTTCCCGAATGGAATCATTCACCCGCCGTAAATTCTCTTCGTATTGAGTTCGCACGGTGGGAGGGTTGTCAGACACTTCCTGCAGTAAGTCCTCATCATTCAGCCCGGACTGGTTCAACGCGGGCTCGACCAGCGCGGCTTGCTGACCTGGCCGCTCGGGAAGAGATTGCCGCCGCTCGCGAATTCCTACGGTAAGAAGGAGAAGCGCCGCCGCCGGCACAAGCCAACGCGCCCAACCCCAACGGGCGACAAAAGGCGCCAGATCGAATCGCCCGGCCACTGGTTGTGGGCGGATCAACCCTTCCTGCCGCAATGCGATTTCAATGGAATTCCAAACTCTTGGGCTGGGTTCGTCGCTGGCCTGCAATTCGCCGGCGGTGGCGACGATCAACTTAAGTTCTTCCAGTAACTCGGAACAAGCTGGACACGTTCTCAGGTGAATGCTCTGTTCCGGAGTGCTTCCGTCTTCCACTTCCGCCAAGCTTTGTTGCAGCTCAACGCAATTCATACGACCTCTCCCCGAATCTACTGCGATACAAACGATTACCGCAGTTTTAACGCCCCTGCCGAGGTTACCAATGTTCCTCGATACTTTACTCTTGTTGATCAACTAACCTGCTCGAGACTTGGCGGCCTTTTCGGCTCTATTCATCTTGAGCAGGTCGCGCAACTTCATGCGCGCCTTGTGCAATTGTGACTTGCTGTTCCCGATCGAGCATCCTACCAGTCCGGCGATTTCATTATGCTCGTATCCCTCCACATCGTGAAGGACAAAAATCGTTCTGTAGCCGGGAGGGAGATCGTTCACTGCCCTCTGTAACTGCAACCGGTCGATCGATCCGGCTAACGCCACATCATCCGCCCCAAAATCCTTTTTGGGTAAATCGTCCTCGCTGCCCTGGGTGGCTTCTTCCAACGAAACCACCGGAAGGCTCTTCTTCCTTAGATGCATCAGCACGACATTCACCGAAAGCCGATGCAGCCAGGTGGAAAAAGCTGACTCGCCGCGAAACGTTCCAATCTTGCGGTAGAGCTGCAGAAACGCTTCCTGAGCCAAGTCTTCCGCCTCAGCCGTATTCGCTGTCATTCTGAGACAGAGCGAATACACACGACGCTTATGCTTATCATAGAGCACCTGAAACGCTTCCGCGTCCCCCTGCTTGGCCCGATCGATGGCTTCGGCCTCGCTGAGTTCAGTGCTGGATTTCTGTCGTGGGTCGGTCAAATAGTCTTTTCCGGCCGCACTCATTGGGATGCGGCATAAGTAGTTTATGTTGTATCGTTTGCGTGCGTCGAGAAATGTTCGTAGAGCTTCCGCGGTTCCAGAATATCAGAGTATTTCTACCGAGTTCTGGAGCGGTTTTGCCAAACATCCGCGAAATGAACATCGTTTCACAAAGCCTTTGCGTTAGCAGGTTTGGATGCAGGATCTTCCCTAAGATGTAAACCCTAAGGCGCCAGAAGAGTAGCGACTGTGTGAAAAATGGTAGTTTTTGGGGTTCAGGCTTAATCCCGTGTGGGTTCATTTCTGCGTCGTGCGCCAAAAGCTTGCCTTAAGAAGTCAGAGACCTTAAGAAGTCAGAGACAGCGAGGTAAGCACGAGAGGATTCCGTGGGGCGAGAAGGCCGCACACATAATGCCACTTTTCAGATTAGTACTTTACAATCGCCGCGAACGATTTGGGATCGAGCGATGCCCCGCCTACCAGTGCGCCATCGATTTCTTCCTGGGCCATAAGCGCTGAAGCATTATCGGGCTTGACGGAGCCGCCGTAGAGGATGCGGAGCTTGGCCGCAAACTCCTCGCCAAAGATTTCCGTGGCTTCGCGGCGGATCACGGCGTGCGCCTCCGCAGCCAATTCAGGCGTGGCCGTTTTGCCGGTGCCAATCGCCCATACCGGCTCGTAGGCGACTACCATATTGGCCGCCTTCTTGGCTGAAATGGCGTGGAATGCCCGCACGCACTGCCGCCGCAGGACATCGTCGGTCAGTCCCGCCTCGCGTTCCTCGAGCACTTCACCCACGCAACAGATCGGGTGAAGACCGGCTTCCAGCGCGGCCTTCAGGCGAAGATTCACAGTATCATCGGTTTCACAGAAATACTGCCGGCGCTCGGAATGGCCGATGATGACATGCGTTACTCCCAGAGCGAGCAGCATGGCTGCTGAGGTTTCACCGGTGAAGGCACCCTCTGGCTTCCAATGAACATTCTGGCCGCCAATGGCCACGTTCGATCCCTTCGCCGCTTCCACCCCAGCCGCCAGATCAATATCGGGAGGGCAGACCACGATCTCGTCGCGGTCGTGACCGCTTACCAGAGGCAGAAAGCTCCCGAAGAACTCGCGAGTCTGATTGGGTGTCTTGTACATTTTCCAATTGGCGGCGATTACTTTTTTTCTCATGAAGTGCTCTTCTCGATTCTGTAGGACGAGTTGGATTTTAATTTTTCAGTCTGCTCCGCCGCGCGAGAGTACGCATTCAATGTCGCGATATCGAAAAGGACGAATCGAATCCTGTTCAGGTGATTCGCCAGGGTCAAAGCGTCAAGCGTGGAACGAATCGCGATCATCGCAGCTTCCTGAACGGGGTATCCAAATGCCCCGGTAGAAATAGCGGGAAAAGACAGAGACGCAAGTCCATGCTCATCGGCAATGCGAATCGACTCGCGATGACAACTTGCCAATTGTTCAGCTTCTGTGCGTCCTCCACCGCGATAGACGGGGCCCACGGTGTGGATTACATATTTTGCAGGCAGGTTTCCGCCGGTTGTGATGACAGCCTTTCCGGCGGGCAAGTTTCCAATCTTGCTTACAATCTTCCGGCATTCGGCGACAATCGCGGGTCCGCCGGCCCGGTGAATCGCCCCATCCACGCCCCCTCCGCCCAGGAGGGATGAGTTTGCCGCATTGACGATTGCGTCGGTCGTCTCGGCAGTGATGTCGGCGGGACCGTGGAATTCAATCGCACTGCCGCGCTCGAGGAGCAGTCGAATTTTGAAATTCTGCAAGACGGCATCCTGAGCGATCACTTTTTATCCGTCAGTGCCTCAACTCCTGGCAGCTTCTTTCCTTCTAAAAATTCCAGAGACGCCCCGCCGCCGGTGGAAATGTGCGTGATTTTATCGGCGACCTCGGCGGCATGTACCGCGGCCACGGTGTCACCGCCGCCAACGATGGAGATTGCGCCCACGTTTTCCGCAACCGCGTGAGCGACCTTGAACGTACCGCGCGAGAATCCCGGAACTTCGAAGACTCCCATTGGACCGTTCCATACAATTGTGCGGGCTCGCGAAATTTCCTCCGAGAATAGTTCAATCGTCTTTGGACCAATATCCAGCGCCATGCGGTCGGCCGGAATTGGCTGTCCCTCGCCGATCTGCTGCACCACTGCATTGGCCTCAGGTCTCATGGCTACGACGTGATCAATCGGAAGAAGAATGCTCACGTTTCGTTGCGTGGCTTCCTCCAGCAGTTGCCGTGCGAGATCCACTTTGTCGGCCTCGAGTAGAGATTTTCCAATCTCTTGTCCCTTGGCTTTGAGGAAGGTGTAAGCCATGCCGCCGCCGATGATCAGCGAATCGACTTTGTCCATGAGGTGGCGGATGACGCCAATTTTGTCGCTGACTTTTGCGCCGCCGAGAATCGCGATGAACGGGGGTTCAGGGTTTTCGAGAGCCTTGCCCAGATATTGCAGCTCTTTTTCCATCAGCAGACCGGCGGCTGATTTCGATACGAACTTCGTAATGCCTACCGTGGATGCATGCGCGCGATGCGCGGTACCGAACGCATCATTCACATAGAAATCGGCCAAGCTCGCCAGTTGCCTGGAAAACTTTTCATCGTTGGCTTCTTCTTCCGCGTGGAAACGCAGATTTTCCAGAAGCAACGTCTGGCCCTTTTCCAGTTGCATGGCAACTTCTTCGGCCTCAGGACCGACGCAGTCCGGGCAGAATCCGACGTTTTCGCCGCGGGCCAATTCCTTGTCGAGCACCATGCGCAGCCGCTCGGCCACCGGCTTCAGACTCATCTTCGGGTTGGGCTTGCCTTTGGGGCGTCCCAGGTGCGAAGCGAGAATCAGTCTGGCCCCGTGCCGCAGGGCGTATTCGATCGAGGGCAAGGTTTCGCGGATGCGCGTGTCGTCCATGACGCGTCCATCTTCCAGTGGAACGTTGAAGTCGACGCGCATGAAGATACGGTTGCCATTGAGAGGTAGATCACGAATGGAAAGCTTGGGCATTTGGCTGCTTCGTCCTTTTGCCGGATGATTTGAGACAGGTTTCGAGCGGGTTCCACCCCCGCTTTTCGCGGGGGTGGACTTTAGATTTTATTACAGGCCCTTGCCGGCGATGTAGTGAATCAGGTCTCGCACGCGGCAGGAGTATCCCCACTCATTGTCGTACCAGGAGATTACCTTGACGCAATTGCCGCCGACCACCAGAGTCATAGGCGCATCGACAATCGAAGAGCGTGAGTCGCCTTTGAAGTCCGACGATACTAGTTCATTCTCCTCGTAGCCGAGATAACCCTTCAGCGGACCGCTTTCGGAAGCTTTTTTCAGCGCCGCGTTCACTTCCTCTTTCGTCGTCTTTTTTTCCACCCAAGCCACCAAGTCGACGACTGAAACGTTCGGCGTCGGCACCCGCATGGCGAAGCCGTCGAGTTTTCCCGCAAGATCAGGAATCACGAGCTTGAGCGCCTTGGCTGCGCCCGTGGACGTGGGAATCATATTGATCGCTGCCGCCCGCGCCCGCCGCAGGTCTTTGTGGGGGAAGTCGAGAATAACCTGGTCGTTTGTGTAAGAGTGAATCGTGGTCATCGTCCCGCTGACGATTTTGAATGCGTCGTTGATGACTTTGGCAATGGGCGCCAGGCAGTTTGTGGTGCAGGAAGCGTTCGAAATAATGTGATGCTTGGTGCCGTCATATTTTTCCTGGTTCACGCCGAGAACGAGTGTGATGTCTTCATTCTTCGCTGGAGCGGAAATGATGACTTTTTTCACCGAGCCGCGCATGTGCTTTTTGGCGTCGTTGGCGTCGGTGAAATGCCCGGTCGATTCAATTACGACTTGCGCACCGACTGATTCCCATGGCAGCGCATCCGGGTCTCTTTCCTTGAACACTTTGATGGTTTTGTTGTCGATGGTAATGCCATCGGCCGTGGCGCTGATTTTGTTCGGCAGATTGCCCAGAATGGAGTCGTATTTCAGCAGGTGCGCGAGCGTCTTGGGATCGGTGAGATCGTTGACCGCCACGAATTCCAGGTTGGGGTCGTTGAGAGATGTCCGCAAAACGTTGCGGCCGATGCGTCCGAAACCGTTGATGCCAACTTTGATTGCCATGGTTCCTCCAGATGAGTTATGAGTGCAACAGCAGATTCCGCGCAGCCTTATAAGGGAACTAATGATGTTAGCAGGAGCAGGAACCGGCGTAAATGATGGTCGGCCAGATTGTGAACCGTCCGATTCCTAATCACGGAATGAGGTGCGCGCAATCCTTGACAATATTATGAAAACGTTAACTCCAGAAACGCATCTGCCCTGCTGAAGATCGATGTCAGTCGGGCTAACCAGTACTTCCGGTTGATGGTCTGGCGTGCATGAGATTGTTCCCCTAGCGGCAGGATGCGCGCCGAGGCGGCAAATTCTTGCCCCGTGACTTTTCCCTGAATGGTGCAAGGCGCAACCCGCACCTGAGGATTATTTCGAATACGTTTTGTCTTACCCATGACGCTGCGGGTCATCACATACAACTTTCCGGCGTCTTCTCCAAACCATACCGGAGTGGCAACCGCCGCCCCGTTCTTGCGAAATGTTGTGAGAGAGATGTATTTCTGACCGCGAATGGCGGGCGGGATTGGTTGTGCTGTGTCTGGCATGGTGCAGCTCCTATCTCAAACTCCCGAGGCGTGGCGTCAGATTTCTAACCGCTGTCGCGAATGGTTCCCTCGCAGGACGCCGATTGATCCGGCACTCGCTTCTGTGTTAAAAGCCTTGCATGCGTAAATGGATGCGCGACCGCTTGCAGCGTCGCAAAAAGGCTCCTGCCACACCATCCGATAAACCCGCTCCTCCTCCTTTGCAGCCAGCTTATTTCGACGCGGAGCAAGCCCCCGGCGCGGACGAAAGAGAGAATATCGAATCAGAAGTTTCCGTTCCGCCTCCGTTTTCTGCGGACGATCGACCTCCTCAACAGGGTCGTGCAGTGGAAGAGAGACCGGCTCGCTTGCCAGATTCCGATGCTGAAGTTCCTCAGGAATCTGATCGGGCAGTATCGCAAGTTGCTCCGCGCAGTTCCGAAACAAGCGGTCGAAGCCGACGGCGGCGCGGCGGGCGTGGCCGTGGAGGCCGGGGACGGGAACAGGCCGTGGCTCAGGCTTTCACTCCGGCGGCGGTGAAAGGATCGATTCCCGCACTGCCTCTCGAAGCGGCGGAAGAAGAAATGCCGGAGGCAGGAGACGCAGGGATAGAAAAAGAAGCGGAAGGTCAGCCAGTCGCTGCGCCTGCGGCCAAAATGCCCGCGCCTACGGTAGTGGCGCCACGTCCGCCAAAGGGCGTGGTCGTGCTGGCCATCGGATTGCCCGGCTCAGGAAAGAGTTCATGGTTCAAGCGGCACAATGTGGTTCCGCTTTCGAGCGACATGGTTCGCGCGTTGCTATTCGACGATGTCCGTGAGCAGCGATTTCAGGATCTCGTCTTCTCTAATCTGCGCTCCATGCTGAAAGCGCGGCTCATCGCCAAGCGCCCCACGAACTATGTGGACGCGACGAACCTTACGCCGCAAGAGCGCCAGCACTGGATCAAGCTGGCGAAGGATTATCAATACGAGGTGCATGCCGTCTTCTTCGATGTACCGCTGGAAGTTTGCATTGAGCGCCATGGACGACGCGACCGGGTCGTCCCCGAAGACGTGATGCGCCGCATGGCGGCCAAACTGAAGCCGCCCACATTCGAGGAAGGTTTCGCCAAGATCACAGTCGTGCGGGTGAAAAAGAAAGAGTCCGAAGCAAGTTAGGTAAAGCTTTGTCGAGAGGCCTCTATCCCTTCAGATGCGGTAGCAGTTCTTTAAACGCAGGCGATGAAGAGGACCGCATCAACTCATAGATCATCATTTCGGTGGAAGAAATTACGGCTCCGGCTGCGCGCATTCGTTCGAGACCAATTTTCCAATTCCATTCTGTGCGTGAACTCACGGCATCGGAAGCAACGTGTACCAGATAACCTTCACGCAGCGCCGCCAGTGCCGTCTGCATCACGCAGATATGGCTCTCCATGCCGCATAGGAGCAACGTGTTGCGGTTGCCCGGTAGCCTTTTTAGCAACGTGCAGAAAACATCGCTGCCGAAGCAGGAGAAAAGATTCTTGTCGATCGCCTCGGTTTCCGGGAGCAGGGAAGCAATTTCTGGAACCGTGCCGCCCAAACCCTTCGCATATTGCGTGCTGACGATGGCAGGAATCTTGAGAATTCCAGCAGCGCGGATCAGCAGCTTGGCATTGCGGACCAGTTGATCTTTCTGGAAAATCGGAGGCAGGAGCTTTTCTTGGATGTCCACCACCAGGAGAGCGCATCGCTCCGCTTCCAGCGGTTGCCGCGCTACCTGGGAATAATCGTCAGCCCTTGTGGGCGTGTTTTCAAAGACAGTTGACATTGCTCCTCCTCATAGAATGGCAATCCTGATTCTATGCCGGGGAAGGGAAGAATCGAACAGCAACAATGTTGACCGGGCTCGGAGGGAAATCCTTTCGTCCAGCAGTCAGAAGATTTCCGCAATCTCGAAGCAGCCCCCATTTTGACGGATTAGTACGGTGCCGAAAAAGACGGCAGTGTGTGCGTACAAGAGTGTCACCATCTCGGAATGTGGACGTTGATAAGGATTTCCAAGGCGTTTGGTAAAACACTGGATCGCATCATTGCCAAGATACTTCGGCGGATTCCAAGAAACGTCGGTGCCGTCATTTGGCCAAAAACGAATAGCAGCGGGACTATATCGCAGCACGATCGACCGGGAGCGTGTCGTAGCTGCCGGCTGGGAACCGTCAGCCCTTCTGGATGCACAGAGCGCAACTCGGATGCAATCGAAGCACCTCAAATCTCACACAACGTGACGAGCAGCGCGAACCGAGCAAGAATCACATTTTCTGGATCATCCCAAACTATCGTTCGGATGAAAACCCAGGAGACATCAAACCGTTAACGCCTGTCGAAAAGACACTCTGTATGATGATGGCCGCAACCTTTTCAACGCATCAGAACTAGCCGGAAATGCTGTGGCCGCGGGTACCTTCCAACCTTTACTATCCGGCAGCGGACCGATCGTTTGGAAATACCGCAAACAAGTGGGGACAACAAATCGCCGTGATAACTTCTTCAACGTAACAAAGGAATTTTGGCCCGACGTGCGCAACAAATTGTTTAAGCATTGAGCATCGCGCAAAACCTACGCCGCCTGGAGCAAGCTGACGGGTAGCGATAAGGTGATAACCGCGCCGCCTCCCGGACGATCCGAAACCCGCGTGCCACCACCATGCGCCTGGGCAACTGCATCTACGAACGCTAGTCCCAGACCGTGACCGGGAGAGTGTTTGCCCTTTACGAATCGTTTGAAAACCTGGCCGCTGATATCGGCGAGGGAATCCGGGACCGTTGTCTTCCACCACCAGTACGGCTGATCCTTGGTGAGAATGGAGCCGGATCTTTACTTGGCATCCCGTCGGCAAGTGGGTTAGTTCGTTCTCAAACAAATTGCTTACTACCCGATTCAAGAGTGTCAGGTCGGCATCCACAACAAGATGGTCTTCCAGGTCAGTCGTCAGATCGTGATGGTGCTCGGCCATCGCCGGATGGTAAATCTCAACCAGTTGTCTTCACGACGTCGGAGAAGTCAACGGGGCCGCGCTCGATGTGAAGCGCACCCGCCTCCGCTTCCGCCAGGTCCAGTGTGGTGTTCAACAACTGCAAGAGCCTGTCCAGTTCTTCGATTGCTTCTCCAACCGAGTCACGCCATTTGTCATTTCCTTCATTGCATAATGCGGATTCCAGGGTTCCACGAATCAACGTAACAGGGCTTTTCAGGTCGTGCGCGATACCGCCAGTCACCGTGCGAAGCTGATTCACGGAAGCCTGGAGCCGGTCCAGCATGTGATTAAAAGTCTTCGCCAATCGCGAAATCTCATCCGAATTCACAGGTTCGGGGAGGCGTTCCTGCAAGTCTTCTGTTCCGATCCGCGCCACGGTTTCTGTAATTTGTTCAACGCGATGCAGGGT
This sequence comes from uncultured Acidobacteriaceae bacterium, assembly GCA_963817305.1. Lineage (GTDB taxonomy): Bacteria > Acidobacteriota > Terriglobia > Terriglobales > Acidobacteriaceae > Sulfotelmatobacter. The sequence goes on from CAWFOD010000007.1 coordinate 44,753, forward strand.
GCGGCGTGCACTCCAATAGGAGATTACGAAGCCAAGCACAAACATGCCACCCCAGAGCATGAGAAAACGACGCGCCAATGTGTGCAGCAGATGCTTGGCACCGCGATCGGAGAGCCCGAGATAGACTATTCTTCCGTTTTGCGCTTTTACAACGACGCGAAACGTTTGCCGGTATCCTTCGACCGTGATCGACTTCGGCGGTCCCGGTACAAGCTGTGCACGCTGAATCGCGGTAACGAAAGCATCCTTCGAACTTGGACCTACCCACAATGGAGCATCATTGTTGGTGGGTCCTGTTGCAAGAAAGAATACTGAATTCAACCTTTCGCCGCGGGCATTGCGCTCATCCGGCACTTCCTGGGTTGCAAGCTCAGCCACCTCCCGCACGATCCGTCTGTAAAGGTGATCGGCAGGAGTGTCTGCTGAGACTTGAGCCAGAACCTCAGCTTCGCCGCTAAGCCAAGTGTCGCTCCGATCCCTGAGACCCTGTGCCACAAGAAAATAAACTATGGAGAATGCCCCAGCGGTCCCGAGCGCGAAGGCCAGAGTTGTCCAAATCGAAATTCGCCAAGCTGCGGTAGTGCGGAGGTTTCTAGGCATGTTTTAGAACGTACCCAACGCCGCGAATCGTATGAATCAGCGGTCGTGGGGTATCGTGATCCACTTTGCTGCGCAGCCGATAAATATGAACATCAACCACGTTGGTTGCGGGGTCAATCCGCATCTTCCAGACATGGTCCAGAATCATGGTCCGCGTCACAACGCGACCTTGGTTGCGGCAAAGATATTCCAGCAGGGAAAACTCCTGCGGGGTCAACTGCAGCAAGTTGTCGCCCCGCCGTGCCTCGCGACGTACCAAGTCAAGCTGCAAATCGGCTGACTGCAAACGCACGGATTCATTCTGCGGAACGGGCGACCTGCGCAGGAGATTTCTCAATCTTGCCAGCAACTCAGGGAGAGCAAATGGCTTCGTAAGGTAGTCGTCTCCGCCTTGCTCCAGCCCGCGAACGCGTTCGTCTACGGAGCGCCTCGCAGACAGGATCAAAACCGGCGCCGTATTCCCTTGAGCTCTGCAGCGCGCAATCAAGTCCAGTCCATCCAGATCAGGAAGGCCAAGATCGATGATAAAGGCGTCGTGAATGGCCTCCAATGCCATCGTCTCCCCAGCTTTTGCTGTAGTGACCGCATCCACTTGATATCCGGCTTCGGTCAGCGCGCGCTTGAGGAACTGCTGAATCGATATATCGTCTTCTACGACCAACAATCGCATGGGATATTCTCGCTCGTCCAAAACTTTACACCTCTTGGTGGGATGCAGGAAACCAGCCCTGCGTTAGAGGACCCTAACGCGAGATCGAGGCTGCAATCGAGCTGGCATGCTCGCCGGAGGACCTTCTGCCGAACGGTCAATTCGTACAGATTGTTTCGCTAAAGATAATCTTTCGCCACGCCGATCTGAGTCATATGGTCAACTTAGTTAGCAACACCATTGCCAACTCTACCCACGAAGTCACGCAACAGGCCGCTCGGCAGCCTCAACCCGCGCCACAGGCTCAGACAAACAACGCAGTACCACAAGACAAAGTTACCCTGACCAGTACCGGCGATCTGGCTGCTGGAGATCCGGACCACGACGGCAAATAACACTGCTGTCGCAAATTGGCACAGTTGAGGGGCTCTATTGCGCACTCCAAGTCATATCTATCTGCACGGGAATCTCGTTCTTAACCGGTATCGTCAAAAGCGAAGGCGGTTCAATTTTGAAGTCGGAGAGCGTGGCCGGAATTGTCCCGGTGATATGGATCTCGTCCCCATGCTTCTCTAGCTTGAAAGGCAGTTGTTTGTAGTGGACCGTCTGGCCGGCAAATTGGATCTCAAGATCGGCGTTGATGGTTGAACGCCGTGGCATCCGATTCAGGCAAGCGAGTGCGCACCGTGACCAGCGGAAACTCGGCGCCGCGTGTGACCTGAAGCATGTGAAGATCTCGGTTGGTGTCTCCGGAATCAAACGATTTTACTGGTACAGCAATCAGAAAATCGCATTGTCCCGCATGGCAGACGCCCTTGCCCTTAGCCGCATGACTCACGCCCTCGCTCTGATGAAGCGGGTGCGATACATGATACGTGAGCGTGCTCTGCTGAAGAATCCATTGGGTGTCTGCGCCAGCAAAAGTGGGCAGTGCCGCAAGTAAGAAGACGATCAGTACCTTATTTTTCATAAACTGTTGTCAGAACTTCACCGAAACCGACAGAAGAGCAGCGCCAAACGCGCCGGCCGTAACGATGGCCACCGGGCCGTGCGCTTGCGCGATCCCGTGGACTTTTTCTCCGTTGTTCTTCTGACTGAATGCCATTGCGCCAAGAATGGGAGTCAGGATCATGCCCGGTCCGTGAATCCAAGCCATCGCCTCGTGAAATTTTATCGGACCGCGCTTTTTGGTTCCGGGAATTCTGGGTGCGCGAATGGCATAGTAAGCTGTGATGCCGTAGAGATCTCCCGTCAGACTGCCTAGCGCCACGTGCGCATCGCGAGCAGCTGTTCCTTCACTCTTGCCGCCGGCGCCAGGACCGAGGATCACCGTCGCAACGAGTGGTATCGTCGTGATCAAACCCATGCGTTGATGGATCTTCAGCATGTGCGTCCTTTTATCTAGCAATGCCTGCTCACGGGCGTTTCCCTGAGTCTGTTCTGGAGTAAGTCCCAGATCCGAAAGCGAGGGTGCGGTCGTGCTACTCGACGGCGCATTCGGTAGATTCTCCTGCTGTGTTGGCGCCGGGTTACCATTCGCTGGTTCGCCTTGTTCCAGTTTGGCATCGACAACTTCCGGCACGGTGCCGCCGGCAGTTGCTGAAATCTCGAACTTCTTAAATCCCGCGGCTTCAAACGTCAGCCGGTAATTGCCCGCTGGCAGCTGGAGTTTGTACGTACCGTCAGGCCCTGTGTTCGCCGTTTGGTTCTGTCCGGTATCGATGCTCGTTGCGGTGACAGTCGCATTGGCAAGTGCTTTACCGAACTCGTCCGTGACAGTACCTGTCACCGCTCCGGTCGCACTCTGAGCCACCATAGACGGGGCGATTTGAACGAGCAGGAAAATAAGAAGAAGCCGAAGGTAAGCACCGAGCGGATTGCGCGTCCAGTTCCTCAACATCCTTCACCTCACGCTTTCTCAAAAGCAAACTTTTGTTTCGCTCACGGCTTCTTGCATACCGGGCTGAGACCAGCCTTGCAGTGCTCGTGGAAAATATGTCGTCCAATCAAATAGCCCAGGGTGCTGCCCACCACAACATCGGAAGGAAAATGTTGCAGGCTGGTGAATCTTGTAACGGAAACAGCTGTCGCCGTTCCGTAAGCAAGCCACTCGACCCACGGCTTTGGGTATTCGTGTGCGATCGTGCTGGCAGCTGTCCAAGTAATAATCGTATGACCGGAAGGAAACGAATTATCCAGACCGCCAGTCTGAAAGAAATTTCCTCGCCCCGTCCCTTGCAGAGGACGCTGACGTTCAGTGATCAACTGGAGCGCCGCATACACCACGCCGCTGTTAGCCATAGCCTCGGCTCCCAGCACCCCCGTTTCGAGCGCATGAGAATCGCCGCGTGCTTCTCCATCCACAAGTAAGATTCCCACAGCTCCCGCCGTCCCGAACAGAGCCGACATCGGAAATATCGGTACTGGCGCTTGTTCCGCTTCTCGATAGTGCGCCCGAAGCATGCTTGTCGATCGCAATTAGCCCTAGAGTCACCGCCGGCAACCCAATCACCCACTTCAGTTCAGAACGATGAAACGGAGCCGTGTAGATACCGGCCTGATCGCGGAGTCCGCGCTTGGCCCATCTACTGAGAAACTTATCATCACTTGAGTCGAGCGATCCCATGTCAGGTGCTTGTGGTGGATCCGAAGCTGCGTTCGAGGATTCAGCAGCGGAAAAACTTGCGTGCCTAACCACTGATGGAGCGTCTGGCAGTTCCTGAGAGAACCCCGGGATCCCTTGCAAAATTGCTCCCAACAAAAAAACGAAAAGACAGCACTTGCTGCTATCGGGCACTTGGATGGACATGTTCAAAGTTCCGCGTCTCTGTTATGACACGAAGACCACAACCACGATACGACGGGAACATTACCGGAGCCTTTCCGGAAGATGACAATTTGTTCATCCAGCGGGTATTTCCAGCATTCTGAACGCATTGGGATTAGGCTTTCTTGGACGAACCTTGCGCCGGTTGCAACCATTGTCGGCGTTCGGTGCTTCATAGAAGACACGGCTTCTTTCGGTTCGTTGGGGTATCTGGCATGCACACCCTTGGCTCTGCAGTTTAAGCAGCCTTAAATAGCAACTCTTCGTACTCGAAGATCAATTTGGAGTGCAATGCGACGAAGTGTATTCGCAGTGACAGCGTTGACGGTGGGATTGTGTGGGCTGGGTGTCGCGCAGATCCTTAAGCCGCGGCCTCAGGGACGTACAGTTCAGACCCAGGACAAGCCTGCCACGCAGAACGAGTCTCAAAGCGCGGACGGCTCACCGATAATGATGCCGCTGACCGTTCAAGAGGGAACTCCGATCAAGGTGGCGCTCGACTCGGAGGTGCGGATTCGCGCAGTGGGACAGACAATTCATGGCAGAACGACCGAGCCAATATACGCATTCGACAAATTGCTGATTCCGGTTGGGACGGTGGTGAACGGGAAGGTGGTGGCGATTGATCCAGTCCCGAAGATGGCGCGAACGATGCAGGCGGCGAATGGAAATTTTTCACCAGTGCGTAAGGTCCATGTGCAGTTTGATGAATTGATTATGGCCGACGGGAAAACGGTGGCTTTGCATACGGTCGCGTCTCCTGCCCCGGATGGAGTCCTGCGCTTCGTCTCTGCGAACGAGGCGGAGAAGAAAAAGAACAAAGTGCAGGAGGCCGCGTCGACTAAAGTTAGCGCCACGCGGCAAGCCATACACCAGCGATGGACCGACTTGCAGAACAAGATCCATGAATCGGGAAAGATGCACAAGGTAAAGAGGATTGTCCTGGCGCAACTGCCGGTGCATCCGCAATACCTGGACGCAGGAACAAGTTTTAATGCGAACTTATTGCAGCCTTTGGATTTTGGGACTGAAGCGATAAAGCCAGGAGTGATGACCGACATTGGAGCGCCGCCACCGACGGGCAGCGTGGTACATGCGCGCTTGCAGACTGGATTGAGCTCTGCGACCGCGAAGGTGGGAGACCCAGTGGAAGCGGTGATTACCGAGCCGCTCGTCGCGTCCAATCATCTCATACTGCCGGAAGGCAGTCTGATCAAAGGCTCAGTGATGCAAGTTTCTCCAGCGCGTCGATTGGGCCGTAACGGGCAGTTGCGAATTCTATTTCGGCAGGTTGCGCCCCCGAATGGCATCGAACAAAAAGTTGAGACGAATTTGGAGGGCGTTGCTGTGGCAAAGGGCGAACATCTGAAGCTGGACAATGAAGGTGGAGCGGAGGTTACCACTCCGCGCACACGATATCTGACAACGGGGATCCAAGTAATGCTGGCGGCATCGCAGGCTTCCCCCGACCGTGACGCAGGGCAGGGCGGGCAGAGCGTTGGCGAAGCGGGAAACGGCGCAGCCAATGGCGCATCGGGATTCAAGCTGGTAGGGATGGCTGTCGCGCTGGCGGCAAATTCACGCGTGCTGCGGGCGGGATTCGGTTCGTATGGAGCCGCGATGTCGATCTATTATCACTTTCTAGCCCGCGGACGCGATGTCGTTTATCCGAAAGACATGGCGATGGTGATCGGCTTGGGAACTCGCGATGGCAAATCAGCGAATGCGGCACAACCTTCAGCACAATTAGCACAATGAGAGACCTGCCCTTCTGCGGCCCGGCTTTTGCGACATAGAAACTCAAAGTGTGAAAAGAGCCCGAACCTGCCCTAGTCAGATTCCTTCTGCGGTCTTCCTCCGCCATGCGGTGTCAGATGTCAGTCTCTTGAGGGTGCGAAGGTCACCGTGATTCGTTGCCATGGCCCCCACGATACGACGGACATCCGGACTAGATAATGGACCAAATTGTCTGGCGAGACCTGTCAGATACCGCACAGAACGCGCGGTGCGACGTTGTTTTCATTTTGGAAATATGTGCACTCTGAACCGGAAGCCGCGATCTTAGAAATTCGTCACCGCATCGTAGTTCGCACTGTCCAATTTTAGCGTTCTACGAAACTCGTACTTGGGCATTGCGGTTTCTTCGTTTCAACATCCGATAGACTACCGTGGTCGCCAGGAGAAATACCGCGAAACCCGGGACCGTGTATTGCAGGCCCTCCACAAGGAATGTACTCATCGCGATGGCGGCCAGAATAGTTAGGGCGAGGATCTGAGAGCAAGGCGACCATCGCAGCCGAATCGGCAACACAGCGACGCGAGCTTGACCGAGCGAGCGGCGAAAACCAAGATGGGCCAGCAAGATGATGATCCACACGAAGAACATACCGGCGATCGCAACACCGTAGAGCAACAAAAACGATCGGCCGGGGGCGAAGATGGCCAGCATGATAGCAGCGGCCATGCCGGAAGTCGATGCGATCAGGGCGATGTAGGGTACGCCGTTCCTGCCGACCCAGGCGAGCGCCTCTGGCACATAACCATCACGGGACAAGGAAAAAAGAGTGCGGCTGGTGAGGTAGAGATTGGTGTTCGCACTCGATAGAGCGGCGGTAATAACAACCAGATTCATGATCCCAGCTGCGTAAGGAATCCCCACGGTGGCGAAAGCCAATACAAACGGACTGCCGGTAATCCCGCTGCCGATCTTGTCCCACGGAGTCATCGCGAGCATTACGGTAATTGAAAGCACATAGAACAGGATGAGCCGGAGAGAGACAGTGCGCATGGCGCGAGGGATGGTTTTTCCCGGCTGCGATGCCTCGCCGGCGGTGACCCCGATGATCTCCAAGCCCATGTAGCTCGTAAGCGTAAGGCTCATGGCAAGCCAGACTCCTTTCATGCCGTGCGGAAGAAAACCACCGTGTTTGGTGAGATTGGAGAAGCCTACAGCATGAATGGGCCCAAGGCCGAAGATAAGTCCCAGTCCAACTAAGATAAACGCCACGATCGCGATGACCTTGACGATCGCGAACCAGTATTCGAATTCCGCGAAGTTGCCGACCCGCAGGGCATTCATGAGGATAAGGGCCGCCGAAACTCCGACTACCCAGACCCACTGGGTCACAGCAGGGAACCAGATGGAAAAGTAGATGGCAACCGCCGTAACCTCCGCGCCGATGGCAATCGTTTGAACGAAGGCATAGGTAATCCGGACCGTGAAGCCTGACCACTCGTTGAGATAGGTCTGCGCATAGACACCGAAGGATCCAGCGACCGGGTGGATGATGGCCATCTCCGCGATAGCGTAAGCAACGATCACAGCAATGATGGCGCTGAAAAGATACGAGAGGATCACGCCGGGACCCGCGAGCCGGATGGTCACTGAACTACCGAGGAAGAGTCCGATTCCGATCGCGCCGCCGATCGTCATCATTGTAAGTTGACGTTGCGTGAGCCGGCGTTCGAGTTCGCGAGAGTTCTCGACCGGGTTAGATGTGGCGGTTGGAGAAGGCATTGACGCGGGAGTGACGGGATTACTGACTCCGAACAATGTTACCGAGAACGTCCCCGAACTCGTGAATTTCGTCGACCGTATTGTAGTGGAGAAGCGAGGCACGGATGACGCCGCTATCAAGGCTGATACCAAGGTGCTTCATCAGTCGCGGAGTGTACATGTGGCCGTCGCGAATGCCGATTCCACGGTCCGACATAGTCTCGGTGACAAACGATGGCGAAACGTTCGGAAGGTTGAAGCAAAGTGTGGGAACACGCTCGGCGAGACGGGTGGAGTCGCCGACACCATACACAGTGGCCCCGGCGGCCTGTAGGACTTCGAGCATCTCCCGAGAGAGCGTCGCTTCGTGCTCGCGTATGGCTGTCATGGCGCGGACCAGGAAGTCCCGCCGGGATACGAGCGTTGTATCTTCCTTTTCGCGGGCGAGGCTGGCCCCGAGTGTTTCAAGATAGTGGACAGCGGCGTCCATCCCGGCAACATTCTCATAAACGAAAGTTCCGGCCTCAATCTTGCCGGGAGGAGCGTCAGGGATAAAGTCTTCGCGGAAGGTGGGGAGTTCGGAAAGCAGCTCCAGACGCCCCCAAAGAAAGCCCATGTGGGGACCGAAAACCTTATAGCCGGAGCAAATCAGATAGTCGCAGTCGAATGCCTGTACGTCGATAATTGCATGAGGCGCATAGTGCACGCAGTCGAGAACGACCTCTGCGCCTGCGGCGTGCGCAAGTTTGGCAACCGCTGCGACATCGACGATGGAACCGAGAGCATTCGAGGCCACAGTGCAGGCAACCAGTCGAGTCTTCGAGGTGAGCAGCAGCTGCGAGGTCCTCCACATGAAGATTGTTGTCTTCGCGCATCTTCCACCACACGATCTTGGCTCCTTCGCGCTCCAGTTGCAGCCAGGTGGCGATATTCGCTTCGTGGTCGAGTTCGGTAACAACGATCTCGTTGCGGGCTTGGAGAGTGCGGCCGATCGCGAGACTAAGTAGGCGGAGGAACGAGGTGGCGTTCATGCCGAAGGCAATCTCGTTACGGTGTCGGGTGTTGATCAGGACGCCCACACTATCGCGGGCGTGGGCGACGGCGTCGTCCACCTCCATGCTCTTGGTGTAGCGTCCGCCTCGCTGCACATTGTGGTGCAGAAGATGGTGGTGGATCGCGTCGAAGACGACTTGCGGAATCTGCGCCCCGGCGGCGTTATCGAAGAAGATGAAGTCGGGCTTCTGATTGAGCGCGGGAAACAGCGAGCGAACGTAATCCGAGGGAAAGGCGACGGCTCGGGATGCGACTAGCTGCTGATTGACCACTTGGCTCATGCGATTCGTAATTGTGCGTGACTTTACTCTCGCGATGGATGCGATGAACCAGTATACAAAGGAATTCAATTCCAAATAGGTGCAGGTTGAAGTCAGGGCATGGATGGATTCAGCACTTTCTGTGCGGTCTCCGCTCCAAATACGGGGAGCGATGGGTCCGTAAGCAGACCGATTTGCTTGAGCACAGACGCCTGGTCCCAGTAAATGCGCTCGTGTGCGAGCTTGCCGTCGCGGAATCCGACGACCACGACAAGTGGAACCTCGACGCGACGGCCAGTTGGTGGAACCCCCGGGAGCATCCACGGCATTTCTGTCGTGTGGGTGAAGGAGAAGATGATTTCGTCAACGAGCCGATCCTGACCCAGGGTACGGGCAACCAGCTGGATCGAGGTGTCCGCGGGCATCGGCGAGATGAAGTCTTCCTGATAAAACCTGCGCAGGGCTTCGTGACCGTAGCCGCCAGTCATCACCGGAATGTGGTTGACGTAGGCGTCATCGCACCATTGTGGCAATCGTCGAAGAGACGTCGCGACTCGAAAATTCATAGCCGATGTGTTCTTCCCATTGAGCGATCATCTCTGCTTCGGTCATGGCTGTAGATTCTCCAGAAAGATGTTAATCGATTGTTCGAGACAGTGTCAGCGTGGCCGCCGTTTAGTAACAAGATTAAGGAGGAGGTAAATTACCGAGAGGAAAATCTAAGAGAATATTTCCACCGTAGCTTCCTGCGGAAGGTATTCATTGTCGGCTAAGGATTTGTCGAATGAAGCTGTCGATAAATCGTTGCAGCATTATCGGCGAAGGTCGCTTCATACTGTGGAAACTGCCTCAATCCGGCGAAGCGTCCGGGCTTGATCTTTCGTTTCACCTGCTCCACTGTCATTCCCTGCGCTGAAAGAGCAACCACCTGGGCCTCCAGATCGGCGAGATAGTCGCGGAAAAAAGCCAGGTCCTTGCGATCGCCGACTTCGAAATGCCCCGGCACGAATACCTCGCTGGGTGTTGCCAGGAACGCATTCAGCGTGGCGATCCAGTGAGAAACGCTGCCTTCGTCCATGGCCGGGCACGAATGGCCCATAAAGAGGTCGCCGGTCGCGATCGCCTTCTGCTCCGGGAAGTAGACGTACGCGTCACCCAGGGTGTGCCCAGGAGCGCCGGAGATCACTTCAACCGTGTAAGGCTCAAGATGAATCGTAAGAGCGGATTCAAAGGTGATGTCTGCCGGCACAACGGTGCTTGGAAGCCTCGGTGGCACGTCATTACGCAGCTCCATCGTGCGCATGCGGGTCCACCGTGTGCTGATGATGCTCGCTTCGGGCTTGAAGATCTTATTTCCGCCCTGGTGGTCGAGATGATAGTGAGTATTGATGACGTACCGAATCGGCAGCCTCGAAACGCTGCGTATCTCCGCCACGCACTTTCCCGCCTCTATTTCATTGAGCCCGGAGTCAACCACGAGGATTCCTGCATGGCCGACCAGGAAAGTAGAATTCGCGCTCGCATCATTGTCCGCGATACACGCGTAGAGGTCCTTCCCGATCTGCTTTGGAGTTCCTATCGCGAAAGCCGAATTAACCAAGACCACGAAAGGAAAAAGCAACTCGAAGGCGACAAGCCCACGCAACACGCTGGAGCTCCGGGACAGAGGTGGTCTACGCAAGGAACTGGAAATGCTCAAAGATTTCTTCCATTCTCAGGAGAGGCGACCTCAACGAATATACAACCTCTTGGGTGGATACCTAGCCAACCGCGTGGCGGAAAAACTATCGCCTTATTTTTGGTAAACAGAACTGTGAGCTTCATCAATGATGACCAAATCGAAATGCCCTGGCCCAAACTCTCGCTTGCGTTGTTAACTGTCCTGAACCAATACAAAGAGATATGGAGCATCATCCTCCGAAGGAAATCCTCGCTGGGCTTGCCAAGTCGGAAGCAGAGATTCAGCAGGGGATGGAGGAATTGGAGAGGCTCCTGAAGTGAGCGTCCTAGAGTGCTGGTTTTACCTACCCAATGATGGTAGATCTGATTGACCAAACCAAAGACGGCAACCTGCTTCGTCCGTGGCGATTCAAGTTTGTTGGCGGGATTCTTTAGCAGGTAGCCCTGCTCTTGGCCTCAGCAAGAATGCTTTTGATATAATTCTTGGAGTGCAGCACCAGAGACTTCCTGGGTCCCTGCCGTTGAATTCAGCCACGTTTGCATCTCTACCTTGTCCAGCTGGTCGAGGGCACTGAGCCAAATTTGGTACTATTCATGGGAATTTTTTTGGAAGGCAGCAAAGTGCTACATCGTAAGTTGTTGAGTTTTACTGCAGTTGCCCCCTCGTTCAACGGCTAGGACACCTGCCTCTGGAGCAGGCTATCGGGGTTCGAATCCCTGGGGGGCAGCCAAAGTTTCATTCGCGGTTCTCGCCTTGCCTCTCTCCGATTATGCCGTGGATTCACCGAGAGCTTTGATCTGATCGCCTATTTCTTGTCGCCGACGTTTCCGGCTATCGACTTCGGCAGCCTGGAGGTCAGATCCGAGGCCTTTTTCGTCATCTTTATCCAGCTCTTTAAGCAAGGCGAGCTCCTGCAATAAATCCATCATCTGTTCCGAAGGCTTGGAGCTCATTCAGTTCTCCCGCTCACATCCTGAGATTTTTGCCAAGTTTAGGATGCAGTTAGCAGCTGCCGGGGCCATACAGGAATCACAGGTAGCGATATACAGTGAGCTCACCGGCTGAATATCACGATCGGAGCGACGAGGATTTATCGTGCCATTACCATGAGGATCTCATGTCGCTGGAGGTGCCTCCGGCGGCGGGAACGTACCCCTTCTGCGTGTAATCCATCACCATGCGATCGGCATTGAACCGCCATCCCAGAGTGCGGATGGTTCGCTTCATGCGCTTGATCCAGCCCCGCGGCAAACCATCACGATCACGCTGGTAGTACAACGGGATGACCTCTTCGCGCAGTGCGCGCATCAAGTCTTCCGCGTCGCGAGTGTCATGAACGTTCATATCGGCGTGCGTCCTTCCAGTGCCAATCGCAAATCCATTCCTTCCGTCGTAAGCCTCGGCCCACCAGCCGTCGAGGACAGAAAGGTTAAGCCCGCCATTTAAGACTACTTTTTGACCGCTCGTGCCCGATGCTTCAAATGGACGCCGCGGGTTGTTCAGCCACACGTCAACTCCCTGTACGAGATAACGTCCGACATTAATGTCATAGTCTTCGATGAAGACGAACTTGTCGGCGAAGCGGGGATTCCGCATGAGTTCGGCGATCTGCTGCAGCACTAATTTGCCAGGCTCATCGTTGGGATGCGCCTTGCCCGCAAACACGAACTGAACCGGCCGTTTGGGATCGTTGACCATCGATGCCAGGCTTTCGATATCCCGCAGTAAAAGGTTAGCCCGTTTGTAGGTGGCAAAGCGGCGGGCAAAGCCAATGGTGAGCGCATCTGGACTCAGCGTCTTGGCCAGCCTCTGTAATGACTCCACCGGTTCGTTGCGGCGTTTGGCTTGCTCGATGGCGCGCCGGCGGACGAAATCGAGGAGCCGCGATTTCAAGCTGAGGTGCGTCTCCCATAGTTCGCCGTCATCCACATTCTCAATGCCTTCCCAGATGCGCGCTTCGCTGCTGTGTTCATGCCAGTTTGTGCCGAGATGACGGTCGTATAAACGGAACATCTGCGGCGCGAGCCATGAAGGAACGTGAACGCCATTCGTAATGTGGCCAATGGGGACTTCGTCTTCCGGTTTGCCGGGACAAAGGCCAGTCCACATGGCGCGGGAGACTTCGCCATGCAGGGCGGAAACCGCATTGGCGCGGCGCGACAGCCGGAGACCAAGTACGGTCATGCAAAAAGTCTCCTGCTGGTTGCCTGGTTTCTCGCGTCCCAGGCCCATCAGGCTTTCTTGAGACAGGCCCATTCTTTCGCGCAACGGTCCCAGATGTTCTTCGATCAGTTCGGCATTGAAGCGATCGTGACCCGCTGGCACGGGCGTGTGGGTGGTAAATACGACTTCTCGTGAGACCCGGGAAACGGCGCTATCGAAAGCTATGCCTTCTTCCTGCATGCGAGTGTGGAGCGCTTCCAGAACCACAAAGCCACTGTGTCCCTCATTCAGGTGAAGAACGCCCGGAGTGATGCCCATGGCTTTCAGGGCGCGGAAGCCGCCCACGCCAAGCAGCAACTCCTGGCGGATTCGAGTGCGTGCGTCTCCGCCATAGAGGCGGGAAGTCAGCTGACGGTCATCCGCCGAGTTGCCTTCGACATCGGAATCCAGCAGGAACAGATCGCAGCGCCCAACTGCCACTCGCCATACTTTGGCATGGATCGAACCTTTGCGGGTAGCGATTTCAATTTCGACGGGCCGGCCGTTCTTGCCGATCGCAGCTTCCAACGGAAGTTGCGTAACGTCGGTCTCCAGATATTCTTCCTGTTGCCACCCATTGCGATCCAAGCGCTGGCGAAAATATCCCTGGCCGTAAAACAAGCCGATGCCGACCAGAGGAATTCCGAGATCCGAAGCGCTCTTGATGTGGTCTCCAGCCAACACGCCGAGACCGCCGGAATAAACCGGCAGTGATTCGTGAATGCCGAACTCCGCTGAAAAATAGGCCACCGGACGAGGTCTTAGAACTCCCGCGTGCCGCGTTCCCCATGTGCGGTCTGCATGTAAGTATTCCTGCAAGCGGCGGTAGGCATAATTGATGCGGCTGTGAAGCACCAGTTCGGCGGCCCGTTTCTCGAGTCTTGCCAGGGGAAACTCCGCCAGCAGCGATACGGGATTCTGATTCAGCTGTTGCCAGCGCAACGGATCCAGGTCGCGGAACAGACTGGCCGTATCGTGATCCCAACTCCACCACAGATTGCGAGCCAGAGTCCACAGCCGTTCCTGCGCGGGAGCGATGAAGCGATCCAGAGTTCGCGCTTCGCTTACCACTGGCGCGACCTGCGCCGCCGCCTCGGTGAGCATGTGAATTTCATTCTCGCGGAAAAGCCGGGGCTCCATGGTTTGCACCACGAGAACTCCCTGCAATACTCCGCGGTCGATCAGAGGAACGCCCAGGAATGATTGGTATTCATCTTCGCCGGCTTCCGAAAAATATTTGAAGCGCGGATGCGTGTGAGCTTGTTCTACGGCTACCGGGCGCACCTGCTCGGCTACCAGTCCGGCGAGTCCTTCATGGATTGCCATGCGCAACTGGCCGATACACTCCCGGCGCAGGCCGACGGTGGCGGCGAGCACAAGATTGGCTCGATCCGGCTCCAACAGATATGCCGAACAAACATCGGTATCGAAACGCTTGGCAATCAGTGCCACGACATTCATCAGCGTCTCGGCCGGTTGCCCCTCCTCCGCGGCGAGGTTAGCAATCTCCTCCAGAGTGAGAACGTCAGTAACCTCGCGCTGGGGTCCGGTCAGATCCAACTCCCGTACCTCATGGTCTGGCACCTCGTTGTCTTGCACGTCGTTATTTTTAACTTCCAATCCCAGGCTTTCTGGTTCCATTCAATTCGACCTCTGCAGGTTTCCGGTCGTCCTTTCTCCCCAACCAGGTTCGCGCATATGGGTTGGCGCATGAAGTATTAAAGCACATGACAAAGCACACACCCGCGAATCGCGCGCCGTGCATGCGTGTCTCTCGTTGATAACCCCAGCCGAATAATTACTTTAGGTGACCCTGGACCCCTAGTCCAATCTAAATTATCGATCTCCTCCAGAAGGTGAAAATAACTTGGAGAAGCGCGATGACCCAGAAGTGCTACGCGGGCGGAGCGAGCTGTTGGACGGCGGACGTGTCACCGCTCAGCCAATCCGGATTTTTCGCCGTGGAATCGAAATGTGATGAAGTCTTGAATAACTCATACTTGCCGGCGATCGCGGCCTCTCTTGTCTTCGCCAGGAGTTGGTCGACCTGGTCGCGATTCAGGGGCTTGAAAGTTTTGACTGCTTCGATTGCCTGATCCAGGATTGGTGGCTGGTCTATTCCTGTAATTACCACCGAGGTGGGAAGGCTCATGGCGTAGTGCAGACATTCCACTGGCGATACTGTTTTGCTCTTCAAGATCACGCCGTCTCCCATCGACTTCATGCCGAGCACTCCGATCTCTTGCTGAACTAACTCGGGCACGACCAGGTGAGCGAAACTTCGAAAGTGAGCATCCATCACGTTCAGCGGCATCTGTGCCGCGTCGAAGTGGAAGCCACGATCGGCTGCGACTTTCAGCATGTACAGATGAATCTGTGGATCTTTGTGTCCGGTGAATCCGATGTAGCGAATCTTGCCGGCTTGCTTCGCTTCGAGCACCGCCTCGTTGGCACCGCCCTCCGCGAATATACGGTCGGGATCGTCGAACCGGATTACCTCGTGATGTTGAATCAGGTCGATGTGATCGGTCTGCAGCCGTTGCAGGGAGGTTTCGATCTGCTTCCGTGCGAGGTCCTTAGTGCGGCCGTCAATCTTCGTCATCAGAAAAACTTTCTGACGATAGCCATCCTTTAGAGCTTTTCCCATTCGCAATTCACTCTGGCCTTGGTTGTAATCCCAACTGTTGTCCATGAAGGTGATGCCGCGATCGATGGCGGCGCGGACCAACCGGATGCTTTCATCTTCAGTGAGTCCGTGCTGCGCGAGATGAAAACCACCCATGCCGATGACGGAGACCCGCTCTCCGGTGCGACCAAGAGTGCGATAGAGCATGTCACCGCTTCGTGTTCCTGGTGATGAGATTAAGGGAAGCTGATTCATAGGTTCGTTCTCCTGTTTCGGCAATTTTGTGCGATGAATTTGATTTCGGCCGTCGGAAAGTCTAAAGGAAATTATATTAATGCGAAGTATTGATTAGCTTCTCAGATGATTGCGCGTAACAAATGTGTTGCCGCATATTTTGAGACGAGGAGAGCCTGCGATCTTCATGCGGATGCCGATGTCACCGAGCTGTTACAGAATCGCGACAACCCGATTCGAGAATTCCTTGTCTAAGTGGCAGGAGGAGAAACTACATGGCAGCGAAAAAGAAGAGCTCGGGCAGAAAATCAGGCGGCCGCAAGTACGGGAAAGCCGCCGGTAAGAGCGTGAAGAGCGCCATGCACCGTGAAAAACGAGGCACGCTCAAGTCGGGCCGCGGCGGCAAGGGTGGCACGGTGAAGAGTCGCAAGCAAGCCATTGCGATCGGACTCTCTGAAGCCCGCAAAAAAGGCGCCAAGGTTCCACGGAGAAAGAAGGCAGCCTAGCAGCCCAGCTCAACCTGCAATTTACTTGCGAGGTGTGATTAGTGATTTTGCTTTGAAAGGCGCGGCTTTTGGCTGCGCCGCAAAGCACGGACAGGTTGATTCTTCCTCATTCCCTGCGCATTCCTTTTCGCCTGTTTCATTCCTGCACGTAGTCCGCTCACAATGGATTGTCGATAGCCGCCGCCGTCGATGGCATTGATGGCAGCGGCAGCGATGCCGCCCGGCGTAGCTGCTTCTTGTGACAATTCTTCCAGCGATGCATCACCCACTCGCCATGCCGCAATTCCATCTGCCAGCGCATGAGCGGCGGCTAGTTGCGCGAACCTTGGCTCTAGCCCAATTCCTTCGGCGGCGGCAATCAGCGCTGAGAGCGCGTGATAACCATGACTGCTGGAATAGGTAACGGTGAAGGCGTCAAATTGCTTTTCGGGAATTTCGACCACGGTACCAACGAGCGAAAACAAATCCCGAACACGCTTTCGCGCTGCGACGGGAAAGCCTTTAGAAAACGTCAGAGCAGTGAGGCCATGGCCAGTTCGGCATACTGGGCTGGGCATGGCTCGTGCCCACTTTACTGGCGATCCAAGTCTGGAATGTAACATCGATAGGGGAATGCCCGCCGCCAGGCTTACCACTGTCAAAGGTCGGGAGAGTTTGAAGGCTGCGATTCGTGCTAACAGTTCGCGCACGGACTCTGGCCGGACCGCCACAATCAGCACGAGAGCAGACTCGACTGCGCGGCGTAAATCCGGTTCCACAGCCGTACCATATTTGCACCTGATCGCGTGCAGTTTTTTTAGATTCCGGTCGTGGACTATGATCGGGTCGCGATAGCCTGCCAGCCGCAATCCCACGACCAGCGCGCTGGTGATGCGTCCTCCGCCAAGAAAAACTGTGGCTTTCACGCCAACCCCACGCAGGCCTCGTCCGCTGCCTCTACTAAATTTTGCACGTCGGCTTCCGTGTGCGCTGTCGAGATGATCCAGTGCAAGCCATTCGAAGGCGTCATGTAGATTCCGCGATCAAGCAAACGGTGGACGAACCGTGAGTAGAGCCTGGTATCAACATACTTGCAGTAATCGCGGTAATCGAAGATGGCCTCGCGATCAGTGAAATAAATTTGGAACATAGGGCCGAAGCCCTGCACAATGGCCTTGAGTTTGTGGCGCCGGAAGATCTCGCGAAGCCCGGTGATGGCGGCGTTACCAACTGCATGCATCTTTCCATAAGTGGGTTCTGCTGAGAGCATGTCTAAATTCGCCGCGATCACCTTCATGGTCAGCCGATGACCGTTGAAGGTGCCATAGTGCAGAACCATCTTGTCGCTCCACTTCATGCGTTCAAGAATCGAACGCGGCCCGGCTACAGCTCCCACGGGAAATCCCGCGCCCAGCGCCTTGCCGAAGGTACTGATGTCTGGGACGACGCCGTAATATTCCTGGCATCCACCCGGCGCGTAGCGGAAACCGGTGACCACTTCATCGAGAATCAACAACGCGCCGCACTCGTGCGTGAGTTCGCGGACGCGCTGCAGATATCCGTCTCGTGGAAGAATGCAACCCATGTTGGCCATGATCGGCTCGGTGACCACGGCAGCCAGTTCGTGTCCATGCTCTTGCAAAATGCGTTCGAGCGCGGCCTCGTCATTCCACGGCGCAAGCACCACGTCATCAAACGTTGACGGCGGAATCCCTTCAGAGTCCGGGATGCGCGCCGGATTTTCCACCGTACCCAATTCCTCCGGCGGGTGACTGTGCGCATTCAGCAGGTACGGATCGTACCAGCCGTGGTAGTGTCCTTCGAATTTCAGGAACTTGCGGCGTCCGGTATGGGCGCGGGCCAATCGCAACGCGAGCATGGTGGCTTCGCTGCCGGTATTGGTGAAACGCACTACCTCGGCCGATGGCACCATACGGCGAAACCGTTCCGCGGCTTCGACCTCCGCGGACGTTGCCGCTGCGAAATGCGAGCCATCCGCCATCGCATCGGAAACAGTTTTCACTAACCGTGGATGCGCGTGTCCGTGGATGAGCGCGCCAAACGACATCATGAAGTCGATATATTCATTGCCATCGATATCCCAAACGCGCGATCCCTGCCCGCGCTCTAGCAGGAGAGGTCCGGGGGTGAACACGGCAGCGCCGCGGGAAGGCGAGTTCACGCCTTCGACCAGCGATTGTTGGGCGCGGGCAAACCATTCTTCGGACCGAGTCCGGATCTGCGTTCGTTTCATCGGAGGTTGAATTCTCTAGCCAGAGCCAGCCAGGCCGCCGCCATCGACAACCAACGAAGTCCCAGTGACGAAAGAAGATGCGTCGCTGGCCAGGTAAAGCGCGGCCTGTGCGATTTCCTCGGCTGAGCCGACTCGTCCCAGAGGACGCTTAGCGGACTCGGAGAGAAACTGATCCTCCGCTTCGCCCAGTTGCCGCGCCTCTCCACGCAGCATTGCTGTATCAGTATCGCCGGGGCAGATACAGTTCACTCGAATGTTTTGCCTGCCGTGATCAATCGCCATGGCTTTGGTGAGCAGAACCACCGCACCTTTCGAGGCACAATACGCTGCTGCGCGCGCTCCGCCAGCCAAGCCCCATCCAGAAGCGGTATTGATAATCGAACCGCCGCCAGCTTTTGCCATGAGCGGTAAGACTTCGCGAGACATGAGAAAGACGGATTTTACATTGACCGTCATCACTCGATCCCAATCTTCTTCACTGATATCGATTACCGATGCTCTCCGGATAATGCCGGCGTTGTTGAAGAGTACGTGGATGTCGCCAAACTGTTTGCTGGTGTGTTCGATCACGCGTCGGCAATCCGCAGCGAGAGTTACGTCAGCTCGTTCGAAAATTGCACGGCCTCCGGCTGCGGAAATCTCGCTTGCGAGAGCGGCTCCGGCTTCCTGGTTAAGATCAACGATGCTCACCGCCGCGCCTTCGCGAGCAAACAGCAACGCCGTGGCTCGGCCGATGCCGCCCGCGCCGCCGGTGACGATTGCTGTCTTGCCATGGAGCTGGTTCGTGAGCATCGTTTCTTTCAAATATCAATGTGTCAGTGTTCGCCGAGAGCACGTCGAAACCACGTATTGACGTCGGGAGCCGCGACGAGCGTTCGCACGGCCTGCAAAATGATATATTAGCTACGAATCCGGCGATGTCCACCGCTAAGGAACAAGTCGAATCGCTCCTGCACAAACTTCCCGAAAACTGCTCACTGGAAGACATTCAATACCATCTCTATGTACTCGACAAGGTCCGCCACGGACTGGAAGAGGCAGAGCAGCAGGGAACTATCTCACAGGATGATGTAGAAAAGCGCCTAAGCCAGTGGCTTACCGAGTAGTCTGGTCGCCGCGCGCTGTCGCGGATGTTGAAGCGATTGCAATCTATATCGCTGCAGATTCGCCGTTCTATGCTAATGCCGTGGTTAGAAAAATTGTCGCGACAACCAAGTCTCTCGCACAATTTCCTATGTCCGGCCGCAAGGTTTCCGGAATTCGACGACGAAAAGGTCCGCGAATGGATCATTTACAGCTATCGTATTATCTACCATGTCGAACCGCATCAAGTTACCATTGCGGCCGTAATCCACGGCAGAAGAATGCTGTGATGGCAACTCTCTAATTTCCGACGAATCTCGCATACAAGCTGCGCGCGATGCCTGTGTCGGTGGTTCCCTTGATGATGGCGCGGCCATCGGCAAATAGCGTCATTTCATAGGGCTCGCGCCAGAACTTCAGAACGAATTCGTTGTGCCGGACGGTGCCAAGGGCTTGTAATCGACGCTGCATCTCGGCGAAATCAATCGGGCGAGCTCGCTCGTGAATCTGCACCGAGTTTCTTCCGCACATCGTGATGTGGGGACGGGCTTCGCCGGCCAGATGTACAAAATCGCTCTCGCCGCAGGCGCGGCAGCCCGCTCGCGGTTTTCCTGCGGCAATTTCGGCATGATCATTGGCCCAAACATCGAAGGACCAGAGCGTCTTCCGCAAGTGTTCCAGCAGCCGTGCCGCCCAACAGCAACTTCAAGGCCTCAGAGGCGGCAACCGACGCAACCACATTCACCGCTGTATTTAATATTCCGGAGGTTTCGCAGGTTTCCACCATCCCTCGTGGCGAGTCGGGAAACAGGCAAGCTAAGCAAGCGGTCTTGCCTGGAACTACATTTAACGTCACTCCGTAGCTGCCCACAGCAGCCGCGTAAATCCAGGGAACGGAAGCTTTGACGGCGTAATCGTTTATCAAATATCGAGTCTCGAAATTGTCTGTGCCATCAAGAATTATGTCCATCTCTTCAAGCAGAGCTTCAATGTTTCCCGGCACCAGATCCTCAACCCGGGCTTCAATTTTTACGTCGGAATTGAACAGGGCAATTCTGCGGGCGGCGGCGACGGCTTTCGGCAAAGATTCGGAGGCATCCCGCTCGTCAAACAGCGACTGGCGCTGCAAGTTGCTGGGTTCCACATAATCGCGATCGATGATCCGCAGTCCGCCCACGCCAGATCGCGCCAGCAATGAGGCGAGCGCCGACCCGGTTGCGCCGCAACCCACCACAGCGACTCGGCCCGCGGCGAGTCGCTGCTGACCTTTCGCTCCGATTCCACGGAACAGAATCTGCCGCGAATAGCGTTCTTCGAACTTCTCTTTCGCCGTTGCACCTTCATGCTCCAAGCCCTGCCTCAAGTAGGTCACCGGTCCCTTCCCGCAAAACCTTTATTATAGTGGGATCACTCCGCCATCCGTACGCGGGACAACGAGGGTCCTACCGCGCGTCATCGAACTATGAAACGGACCCAAGGAAATTATTTGCTGAGAAGGTACGCCGCATTCGTCACTGCGATGATGGTTTCGCTCGGCTCGGTGGCTCATGCCGGGGTACCTCGCATTTCCCCCTTATTGCAGGACGCGCAATCCTCACCGGGGATGGCTGCTTATGTCGGACGCACGGTGAAATCCGTCGAACTCCCCGGTGTTTCGGATGCTGAGCGACTTCTGCAGATGGTGCCGCAAAAAGCCGGTCAGCCCCTGGACCGGGATGACGTACGCGAGAGCATCCGCATTCTTTATTCCACCGGCCTGTTTGCTGACATTCAGGCCGAGGTGACGCCGGTAGATGGCGCCGTCGTTCTCAGGTTCACCACATTGCCGAATCTATTTGTTGGTGCGGTGGACGTGGAGGGGGCTCCGCGTCATCCCACTTACAACCAGATCGTGAACGCCGCGAAACTCCAGCTCGGGGAGCTGTATACGATCGACAAACTCAACCGTGCTGTGCAGAACATTCGCCAGCTACTGCAAGAGAACGGATATTACCGCGCGCGGGTGACGGCGGAAAGCATTTCGAATACCGCTACGCAAGAGGCGAATATCGTGTTTCACATCGCAGCCAAGGAGCCAGCGCATGTAGGTGAGATTAAAGTCAGCGGACAATCAGAGTTCTCACAAAGCCAGGTTGAGGACATTGCCAGGATGCACCCTGGGGACCGGATCACAGCCGATCGGGTTACCAACTCTCTCCAGCGCCTTCGCAAAAAGCTACAGAAGCAGCATCGAGTGCTGGCACAGGTTTCCATCGCCGAGCAGAACTACCATCCGGAGTCGAACGCAGTCGACTATACGTACCTCATTCAGCCGGGTCCGGTGGTGGTCGTATACGCCGTGGGCTTTCCTGTGAGCCGTGGCGTCTTGAAACGAGAAATACCCGTTTATCAGGAGAACGCGGTCGACGATGACTTACTCAACGAGGGTACGCGGAATCTGCTCAATTACGTGCAGACCCGCGGGCACTTCGATGCGTCAGTTAGCTTTCAAAAGGAAACCGGTCCTGACGTGGTCCGCGTAATCTACCATATTGATCCCGGACCGGTGCACAAACTCGAGCTCGTGGAGATTACTGGCAATAAGTATTTCTCTACGCAAATGCTTCGCCAACGCCTGCAGATTCAGCCTGCCGGCAGATTCTTTTTTCCCGGACGCTACAGCGAGGCCCTACTGAAAAGCGATGTCGTCGGTCTCCAGGCCCTGTACGTCTCCAACGGATTCCGTCAGGTCAAGATTGAGACTAAGGTGGACGACAATTATCGGCGTAGGCAAAATCATCTCGCGGTGCACATTCGAATCGACGAAGGGCCGCAAACGCTCGTCGCTGCGCTCCATATTATTGGGAATAATAAAATCAACGCCAAAGCATTTCCTGAATTGAACACCGCGCCCGGCCAGCCTTACTCGGAGCAGAACTTAGCCACGGATCGCGACGACATACTCAACTACTACTTCAACCACGGTTTTCCCAACGCCACACTGGATATCACGGCCAACCTGGTTGCCGGAGCCCCCAACCGCGAAGATATTACGTACACCATCCACGAGGGAGAACAATTTGTTGTTAACAAGGTGATCGTTGCCGGGCTCGAACATACACGCGGTTACGTGGTGCAGCGCGAGGTGCAAGTGGCTCCCGCGCAGCCTCTTAGTCAACAGGATATTTTGGACACCCAGAGCAAACTCTATGATCTCGGCATTTTCAGCCAGGTCGACACGGCCGTGCAGAATCCCAATGGCACTGATCCTGAGAAAAATGTTCTGGTTCAAGTAAAAGAGGCAAAACGTTACACCTTCACTTATGGCGCGGGCCTGGAGTTCGAAACCGGCCTGCCTTCCGGTACTAATGCTCCGGCCGGCGAAACCGGCGTCAGTCCCCGCGTGGCATTAGCTGTGACGCGTCTCAATGTTGGCGGCCGGAACCAGACTCTCACCTTCCAGTCGCACGTCGGAACCTTGCAGCAGCGTGGCTTGATTGGTTATGAAATCCCGAAAATCCTGAACAATGATCGCTTCAGACTTTTCTTTACAGCGTTCTACGACAACAGTCTTAACGTGGCTACTTTCACCTCGCAGCGACTGGAGGGAAAGATCGATTTACGGCAGCAAATCGGCAGGCAGGAGGTGAATCATTCCACTTCCATCACCTACCGGTTCGACTACCGGCGGGTGAAAGCAAGCAACTTCGCGGCGGATTTTTCACCTGCGGAATTTAGTTTGTTCTCCCTGCCTGCCCATGTGGGGGGGCCGGGCTTCACATTCATCCGCGACCAGCGCGACAACCCTCTCGAAAGCACCAAAGGGCAATACTTTACGCTGGATACATTTGCCGCATCCAGCTACGTTGGTTCGCAATCGGACTATGGGCGCGCGCTTGCCCAGGATTCCACCTATTACGCTTTTGGCCGACCCAATCATAAGTTCGTCTTCGCTCGCTCGACTACGTTGGGGGCGGAACAGCCCTATGGGGGCACAAGGATTCTGCCCCCTGGGTCCTGTCCGCTGAATAACCTGCAGACGGCCTGTCAGCAGAATATTTCGATCATCCCGCTGCCGGAACTTTTTTTTGCGGGCGGTGGCAACTCTCATCGCGGCTTTGGGTTAAATCAGGCAGGACCCCGCGATCCCGATTCCGGTTTCCCCGTAGGCGGCTCCGCTCTGTTTGTAAACAGCGAGGAGCTGCGGTTTCCTTCGATCAGCCTGCCTTATCTGGGGGAAGGGTTTGGCTTCGCGATTTTCCACGATATGGGCAATGTTTTTACCGCCGGACACGACATGCTCAAAGGCCTGCTGCGCTGGCACCAGCAAAATCCTGCGCAGTGCCTGCAGTACAGTCCGATGACGGCCTCGGCGGCCTACGACTATTGCGTGACGAGCTTCGACAATTCCGGTTATGACTACACTTCACACGCGGTTGGTCTGGGGTTGCGTTATAAGACACCCATCGGCCCTTTGCGTTTTGATTTCGGGTACAATTTGAATCCGACGCTGTATCCCACTGGCTACACGCCGAGCTCGCCATCGGCTCTAACGCCGGCGTTTACTCCGCAACGCCTGCAGCATTTCAACGTATTTTTCAGTATAGGGCAGCCGTTTTAATGAGAGTTCATGCTAAAACGACGATCACTGCGGCGTTCGCGCTTCTGCTGTCCGTTTTCGTCCTTGTCCTTCCCAGTTCAGCGACTGCTGCTCAGGTAATCGATCGCATTGTGGCGACTGTGAACGGACGCGTAATTCTGCAATCCGATTGGGATGAAGCGTTATGTTACGAGGCGCTTCTCAGTAACCGCTCGGTGGCTGATTTCACCGCCGATGACCGGCAGGCGGTGCTCAATCGCCTTATCGACCAGGAATTGCTGCGCGAGCAGATGAAATCCGCGGAATTTCGCCATGCCTCTGACGCCGAGGTCGCGGCCCGCATTGCGGATGCTCGCAAACAATACCCGCAAGGCGCTTCGGATGATGGATGGCGCGCTCTTTTGGCGCGTTATAACATCACGGAGAAAGATATTTTTGCTCATGTCCGGCAAGAGATCGATGTCATGCGCCTGGTCGATGCGCGACTTCGGCCTGCCGTGCAGATCGATGCCAAGTCGATCGAAGATTATTATCGCGATCAGTTTGTTCCGAAGTTAAAGCAGGCCGGGTCCTCGGAGGTTCCTCTCGCCGAAGTTTCGGGGAAGATTCGCGAACTGCTGACCGAACAAAAAGTCAGCGAGATGCTTGTCTCATGGCTGCACACTCTGCGCTCCCAAGGTCAGATTCAAATGCCCGGCGTCACTTCCTCATCCAATGACCCGGGAGTTCGATCGCAGTGATCGCCCAAGCCGCCAAGCCCACTGGCCGCTGGTGGAAATATCTAGTTGTGCTTACGGCCGTGGTGTTTCTTTGCCTCGCAGGATTGGTTGTTTACACCACTACAGATTCGTTTCAGTCGTGGGTTCGGCGTCGTCTGGTGGCCGAGATCGAACGGATCACCGGGGGGCGCGCTCAGATTGGTACCTTCCATACCATTCCTTTTCGCATGCAGGTCGAGGTTCGGAATATCACAGTCAACGGGCGTGAATCGGCGTCCGAGGTTCCCCTCGCGCACGCGGATGGCATTGTTGCGCGCTTGAAGATCAGTTCTTTGCTGCGTTCCGAACTAGCCTTTGAGGAAGTCGTGCTGGATCAGCCGGTCGTCCATCTCGCGTTTTATCCCGACGGCACTACAAATTTTCCGGAGCGCGCGGGGTCGCAGTCTTCTGTTCAGACGACGGTAGAACAACTCTTCGCGCTTTCCATCAATCGCCTCGAAATTCGCCACGGACGCATCCTCTGGGACGACCAGATCATGCCCCTCGACCTGGCGGCGCGCGACGTTTGGCTGCAGATGGATTATTCCTATCTTCACTCGCGCTACAATGGCCGCCTTCTGGTTGGCCTGGTGGATACCAAGCTGCGTGATTTCCGCCCCTTCGCATGGATGACTTCAGCGGAATTCAGTCTAGGGGCCGACTCTGCGGTTATCAGCTCTCTGAAATGGAATTCTGGCCATTCCAACCTCTTCGCCAGTGGTCAGGTTACCAATTTTCGTCGACCTCAGATCCGAGGCAAATATGAAGCGCACCTTGACCTTAGCGACGCGGCTTTGATCGCGCGGCGCCACGACCTTCGCGCCGGATTGCTCGACCTCAAAGGAGAAGGGAATTGGACGCTCGATCAATTTGCTTCCACGGGATTGCTCACACTGCGCGATCTCGGGTGGCAGAGCGAGCAGATTGCTTTTTCCAAGGCTGCCCTGACCACCGGTTATTCAATTACCGATCAGCAGCTCAAACTGTCCAGGCTGCAAGGTAAGATCTTTGGAGGAAGCGTAACTGGCGATGCGGAAGTAAACCAGTGGCTTGCGGCGGAGCAGCACCTTTCACCTGCGGCCAAAAAAACATTTGAAACCGCGGTCATTTCCTCATCTCCTCCCTTGAGTAAATCCCGCCAGCCAATTTCCAGACCGAAAGCCTCGGCCATTCAGAGTGCGCTGATCGAACTTCGAGTGCGCGACATTTCGAGCGAGGATCTCGCGCTCGCTCTGAATGCTCAGGCTCATCCACTCCCGGACTTTCGTCTTGCCGGACTGGCTTCCGGCACCATCGATGCCCGTTGGAAAGGAACTCGGCGGGACGCAGAAATTCAATTCGGCCTCGACGTCCATCCGCCGCCTATTTCTCTGGCTGCCCGAGTTCCGCTCACTGCCCATGCCACGGGCGTTTACTACGCGGCAACCGATAGTCTTGATCTTCCGCAATTCAACCTGACCACGCCGACAAGCCACGTGCAGGCTTCGGGTAAATTATCTTCCAGTTCCGCGCTGCGGCTTTCCGTGTCGGCTTCCAGTCTGGCTGATTGGCTTCCTCTGGTCGCTGCCGTGCGCGGCCCCGCCTTGCTTCCCGTGGTTTTAAACGGACGCGCCAGTTTTAACGGCAATTTGACCGGTTCCTTCTCTTCGCCCCAACTCGCAGGAAGTCTCCAGGTGGAAGATTTCGAAGTGAATATTCCCGCGACGGCCAATACTCACGCGCTCAAGACTGAGTGGGATTCTCTTTCGACTTCGTTACAGCTCTCCTTCGATGCCATCGCTCTACGCAGTGCGAGTCTGCGTCGAGACGACACTCTTGCGGAGTTTGAGGCTTCTTCGGCCCTGGACCATGGGCATTTCACCGGGGATAGTCAATTCACGATTCGCGCCAACGTTGAGAATGCCGATCTTGCGACGGTGCAGGCGCTGACCGGATCCCATTATCCGGTGAGCGGTGTAGCCGATATATTCCTGCAGGCTGCAGGCTCGGCGTCAAATCCTCACGGCGACGGCAAAATCCATCTCAACCGCGCTACTGTTTACGGCGAGCCGGTCCAGCAGTTCGATTCCAGCTTTCACTTCTCTGACGGCGAACTTGCACTCGATAACATCCATCTCTTCCACGATGATTCGGTCCTCACTGGCAGCGCCGCTTACACGCCCGCGAAGCACACGTTCCGTCTCGACGTGGCGGGAAGAAATCTCGATCTTGCGCGAATTCGCCAGATTCCTCCCAATCGTCTCGGTCTGGAAGGCCGCGCCGATTTCAGCCTCACGGCCTCCGGAACCTCTGGATCTCCCGTCATTGACGCGGACGTTCATGTCCGCGAGCTGACTGTTGAACATGAACTCGTGGGAGGCTTCAATCTGCGAGCCATCAGCCAGGGCAGCGATCTGCAGCTTACTGGGACTTCCGATCTGCAGCATGGTTCTCTTCGCGTCGGTGGCCACGTCCAAATGCGCGACGGTTACCCTGCCGACATTTCTTTGCAGATGGATCAGCTCGATCTTGATTCCTTGTGGCACGCCTATGTCGGCAACCAACTTACCGGACGTTCATCGGTGGCCGGTTCTCTCGATCTTCACGGTCCGCTGTTCCATTTTTCACAATGGCGCATGAACGCTGACCTGAGTGCGGTCTCACTCGACGTGGAAAATGTGAAGCTGCAAAATCAGGATCCGGTTCGCCTGATCCTGGCAGATCAAGTCATCAACGTTGAACGAATGCACATGGTTGGAGAGGGAACTGATCTCAGCGCTCATGGTTCGCTGCGCCTTTCAGGCAGTCGCAGCCTCGATCTGGCTGCGGATGGACATCTCGATCTCAAGCTGCTTTCTGGTTTCGATCCTGACATCTCGGCCTCAGGACTCGCTACACTGAATATGACGGTCGGCGGAACTGTCGACGATCCGTTGCCTCAGGGCCGGCTGCAATTTTCCAACGGGTCGCTCTCTTACGCGACGCTGCCCAGTGGCTTGAGCGGATTCGACGGTGCCGTGCTCTTCACTCGCGATCACGCCCACATCGAATCGCTAATCGCCCGCACCGGCGGAGGCACTCTGACTTTTCACGGCGATGCCACTTACCTCAACCGGCAACTGAATTTCAATCTGACCGCCATTGGCAAAGACGTTCGCCTGCGCTATCCCCCGGGCGTGAGTTCCACGGCGGACGCCGAATTGCACTGGGTGGGAACGCGCTCCAATTCGAACGTTTCCGGCCAAATCACGATTAACAAGATTGCCGTGACTCCGGGTTTTGATTTCAGCTCCTATCTGGAGCGTGGCCGTCAGGGCTGCGGGCCTGACGGTTGCGAACTCTCCGCTGAACAACATCAAACTGGATATTCATGTGCAGACCGCGCCCGAACTGCAGATGCGTACGGCCATTGCCCGGTTATCGGGTGACGCCGACCTTCGCCTGCGAGGTTCGGTGGCTCGCCCCGCGGTGCTAGGCCGCGTCGATATTCTCGAAGGCCAGGCCACGTTTCACGGCACTCGTTACACCCTCGAGCGCGGGGACATTAGCTTCACCAATCCGGTCTCCATCGAGCCCCAACTCAATCTGCAGGCTTCCACGCACGTCCGCAATTACGATTTGAATATCACGATTACCGGTACACCCGATCGTGGATTGAACATTAACTACCGCTCTGAACCTCCGCTGCCGAAATCGGACATTATTGCGCTGCTGGCACTGGGGCGCACCGGCGATGAATCCGCGCAACTGCAGGAGCAATCCGGCCAGAGCGTTTTTTCCGATCAGGCGACTGCTCTTATTCTGAGCCAGGCTCTGAACAGCACCGTCACCAGCCGGTTCCAGAGGTTGTTCGGCGCCAGCAACATCAAGATTGATCCCCAGGGACTCGTTACCGAAACCAATCCCATCAGCAACAGCCCACAGATCACCATCGAACAGGAATTCGCCAACAACGTTTCGCTTACCTATTCCACCAACGTCTCGCAGAGTTCGCAGCAGATCATCCAGGGCGAGTACTATTTCAATCGCAACCTTTCGGTCGTTGGAACGCGGGACCAGAACGGTGTGGTCAGCTTTGACCTTCAAGTGCGCCAGCGAAAGAAATAGGAGCATTACACGCGCGTCGCTTGATGGGCGTCAGATCCATGGAAAGTCGAAGTTCAATCCCAGATATGATCGACTTCAACTCCGCCCGCCAGCGCATGGTAGATTCGCAACTTCGCGCCCGCGGCATTTCTGATACGAGAATACTCGATGCAATGCTGCGCGTTCCGCGCCACGAATTTATCCCTGAGGCATTTCGCGCGGAGGCCTACGAGGATCATCCTCTGCCCATCGGTGATGGCCAGACCATCTCTCAACCTTATGTGGTTGCTGTGATGCTGGAATCCCTTCAACTCACCTCGCCGTCTACCGTGCTCGAAATCGGAACTGGCTCGGGATACGTTACTGCGCTTCTCGGGGAACTCGCTGCTCAAGTGTTCTCCATCGAGCGCCACGCGGATCTTGCCTCCAACGCGCGCACAATCCTGGGGGCGCTTGGTTATGCGAATGTTCATATATTTACAGGCGATGGCACGCTCGGTCTTCCTGCACACTCTCCGTTCGACGGAATTATGGTGTCGGCCGCCGCCTTTGAGATTCCTTCCGCTCTACTTTCTCAACTTCGCGAAGGCGGGCGGATGATTATTCCGGTCGGCTCCCCCGAGTCGCAGCAGCTGCAATTCATCCGCATGCACAATGGCCAACCGATAATTTCGGTACGCGACTCGGTACGTTTCGTTCCACTGATCTCTGACCGTGATTGAATCCTGTCGGGACGAATTTACCTCTCATCGTTGTACACTGCGAGGGGATGCGTGACGCATGAGTGCAATCGGTGCGCTGCACGAGAAGCTGGTATTCAACCGCAGGGTAGAAATCCTTGCGGGCTGGTTCGCACAGCTCGCGCCGTGGTCTGCGCGGGTGCTCGATGTGGGCTGCGGTGATGGTCTTATTTCGGCCGCGCTACAATCTCGCAGGACCGATCTTGTGATCACGGGAATTGATGTTCTTTCCCGCAGCCAGACGCACATTCCGGTTGGAATCTTCAACGGATCGAGCATCCCGTTCGACGATCGATCGTTTGACTTGGTTCTTTTCTCCGATGTACTGCACCATACGGCTGATCCAGCAATTCTGTTGCGGGAGGCTCGTCGCGTTTCGAGGCAGAGCGTACTTATCAAAGACCACAATCGTAAAGGTCCATATGCGGGCGCGCGCCTGCGCTTAATGGACTGGGTGGGAAACGCAAGATTTGGTGTTGCACTGCCTTACAATTATTGGACCGAGCAGCAGTGGCACGAGGCCTGGCAGGAAATCGGACTTAAGCCGGAACAAACGGTGACCAGGATCGGTCTCTACCCCGGCCCCGTCGACTGGTTATTTGGAGCCAAGCTGCACTTCATCACGCTTCTGACGCGAAGCTGACCCACAATCGGATGATCATGTCCCTCCGCCTGGGTTGATACTCACCGTTCATTTCCGCCTTAGACCCAAGACACTCACGAAGAAACTGGCGAAGATGGTCTGCGCCCCGAGTGTTAGCAGTAACGCCGCCGGAATTACGATTCTCATCGTCCGGGAATAGTCCAGCATGCCGAAGTGCTGTGCGCCCCAGGTCGTGACGGCATACGCGGACGCGCTGAAACCCGCGACGGTCAGCACAGCGCCTACTGCCACCCCAAGCTCGAGCGTGATATAGCGGAAAACTTTATCCAACGCGGCATCGGGAGGGAGCAAGCCTTCGGAAATCGCAAAGATTTTCGTAAAGCATGCAAAGGCGACTGCCTGAAATCCCAGCAGCACGAAAGCAGCGGCATATACCAGGGTGTGAACATCGAAGGTGATTCCGCCCAAGGTGCGTGGAGTCGGCAACAGCCAGAGGCCCAGCGCGACGCCTAACAGCATCAATGCGACGCCGGGATAAAGAAATAACCAGCGCGGACTATACAGCAGGAAAAAGCGCAAGGTGCGCCAGCCATCGCGCCAGGTACGCAAATGAGGAGGCCGATTTCGTCCATCGGGAGAAAGGGTGGTCGGCACCTCAGCAATTCGTAGCTCGAGTAACGTGGCCTTTACCACCATTTCCGTGGCAAATTCCATTCCGGTGGTTCGTAACGCCATACGCTCATAAGCATCTTTGCGAAAGCCGCGCAGGCCACAATAGAAATCTCCAACCGGACTTTTGAAAAACAGCCGTCCCAGGCGGGTCAGCGCGGGATTGCCAAAGTAACGGTGCAGAGGAGGCATGGCATTTTTCTGGATTCCGCCTCTGAAACGATTGCCCATTACCACGTCCGCGCCCTTGCGCAACTGTTCTACAAATCGCGGGATGTGTCCAAAATCGTAGCTATCGTCGGCATCTCCCATCACCACGTATTGTCCGGATGCGGCCGCGATTCCTCCCATGAGGGCACTGCCGTAGCCCTTCGCTTGCACATTTACAACTCTGGCGCCCAACCGTTCGGCAATCTGCAGCGAGCCGTCGCTGCTACCGTTGTCGGCGATCACAATTTCACCCGCAATGTGAGCTTGCTGTAGAGCGCGCTGCGCCTTGACGATGCAGGCTTCCAGGGTTTCGGCCTCGTTCAGGCAGGGCATTACCACTGACACTTCGATCGCTTCTGCGCCGTTTACTGGCGACACACCCGACTGACGATCCACTTCCGCTCTAAGGGCAACCACCACCATGACTCCTTATCAGGGAGACGATCGATTGGCTTTAAGTACCGGAATGATAACAGGAACCGAAGGGAGTCTCGGCATTACTTATCCACAAGAAACACGCGCCATCACGTCAGGTTGCGACCTCTACGCACCGCGTGATACAAGGCAATTCAACGCCATGACAGTGATTCGCAGTTTTACCAGATCGTGCGTGATCTTCTTGCTGGGCACTGAATCCAGGCCGCGGACGATCATACGAGGACTGGCATCGGGCTATCGGATCAATGTTTCTCCCGCGGAGAAGTTGGGATATCTCCTCGGAACTGATGAGCCTCATCTGCAAAGAGCGATCCGGAATCACGTTGTCGCCGGAGATACGGTGTATGACATCGGCGCGAATGTGGGCTATGTATCCCTGTCTCTAGCAAAGCGGGTTGGACCTACCGGGCGAGTGATTGCTTTCGAGCCAATTCCTGGCAGTGCGGACGCCTTTCGGCAAAACATCGAGATTAACGGAATCACGAATGTTCGGCTGCTGGATCTCGCGGCCTCAGATAAGTCGGGCGAAGCGGTGATCCGAATGACTGAGAACTCAGCCACGGCAAGTCTGGTGTGGCATCGAAATGAGCCTTCAGCCACTGAACTTCTGATCCGTACGGTGGCATTGGATGAACTTGTGGAAGCCGGCGAGGTTCGCCTTCCCAGCTTTGTGAAGATTGATGTTGAAGGCGCCGAGGGTCGTGTCTTGCAGGGTATGCGTCGAACAATTGCGGCTGCCAGACCAGTCCTGTTCGTTGAATGCTCGGATGTAGGCCGCGAACAAGCCTGGCAATTGCTGGGAGAACTAAATTATCGCTGCCACTCGGCCATCACGGGCAAGCCGGTGAAAACCTTCGAACAATACCGGCACTCTGATTTTCTCTGGCTGCCTAATTCGTCCATAGGAAAACTCGAGTGCTAAATGTTTGGGAGGAGCACAACAAATCGGTGTAATATCCGTATTCCGCGCAAATCGAATCGATGAAGTTACGGATGGGCCCAGACCAGCAACCACCTTTGCTCCTGTATCGCGCAGCCGTTGATAAACCAGGCTCCGACGTTCCCATGATGAGGCCCAGAATTCGCGGTTTCCCGGCTCCAGGGATGAAACCTCCGAAACGATCTTGAATCGCGCCAGGCGTGCCCAGATAGCGAATGATCCGTCACCGATGACCGCGACCCGGTCACCCGCCGTCAGTCCCAGGCTTTGTAATCCCACTGCCGCTTCCAGTTGATCTTTCTGGCTCGGATTACCATCAACTGTCATGGTTTTGTAGGCTGTTTGCCACATGCGCCCCGACTGAAACAGGATGGTCGCTACTATTGCGGCAGTTTCGTTCCTGGCCACTGCGGTGAACTGCTCATTCTTGGGTCAACGAATCCCCGCCAAAATGGCCATGCAAAAGGACTGCCGACGCGCCGATATATCGAGGCCTTCCCATCCTAACGAATAAAGTCCGATGCTGAGGCCGCTGCC
The DNA here is from genome assembly GCA_963817305.1 of uncultured Acidobacteriaceae bacterium. Lineage (GTDB taxonomy): Bacteria > Acidobacteriota > Terriglobia > Terriglobales > Acidobacteriaceae > Sulfotelmatobacter. Next base: position 77,743 of record CAWFOD010000007.1, read on the forward strand.
GGATTACTGGCCAGTTGATGAGGATCGCTTTCGAGTTGCGGCCTTCCCGTGCAAAATAAAAATAATCAGTCCCGCAATCAGCCCTAACTGGGGGCCGATCAGCATAATTGCATAATTCCGAGCGCTCTGTACCAAAACGCGAGTCTGCGCCCGCAACCGGAACGTTCCACGCACGCCCTCATTCCAGTACGAGGGATCGTACCAGGGTGGGTAGTGCCGCGACCGGTTGGCGAACTCGTATACGGAGGATTCTCGAGAACCTGTCTGGTTGTATGTCTTGGGGTGCCACTACCAACCGGTTCGCCCTGCAATGGACCTGCGGGCGCCGGGGTTACCTGTGGCATTTCAGGGCCGCAGACGAAGATTTGGCGATTTGTGTTATACGGCTTGATTCTTGGTATTGGATATTGGATGAAGGCAATATTGTTTCCCTTGGGTTTCGTAACCTTGGGAGCCGCATATTGGTGGAGGCGATCTCTCCCGGGCTGGGGACGCCGGATACTTGTGGCGGGTTTGGTTTTTCTTTGCGTGTCAGCCCCTTTGATTTTGCTCCTCTCTCGGCAGAAGGGGCGACTCACCTTCGGCGATTCGGGGAGGCTGAACTACGCTTGGTTTGTGTCTCCCCGAACCTTCTGGAGAAATTGGCACGGGGAAATTCCTGGTAGCGGCGTTCCCGCGCATCCAACGCGCCAATTATTGCGTCACCCTCCACTGTTTGAATTCGACGGCCCAGTCGTCGGTACTTATCCTCCGTGGACCGACCCATCTTACTGGAATGAAGGTTTGAAGTGGCGTTTCCAACTCAAGCCTCAGCTAGAGCAGTTAGTCACGACGGCGGCTAGCGAAATTCGTTTATTGGTTCGAGCCCGGCCTGATTTGGTCACTGGCGTCATAATTCTGGCGCTCTTGAGCGGAGGAATCTGGTTTTCGTCGTTGGGCGAGCTTTGGCCCTTGATCGCGATTTCCGCCTGTGGCATGGGAATCTACCTTCCTATGTTCGAAAACGACCGCTATCTGGGTGGATTTGTTCTGATGCTATTCCTTACGTTGCTAGGCGCGGTACGGCTATCTTATGCCTATGCGCGTTCTCGAAGTTCGACAACCGCGAGATCATTGCTTCGCCTAGCCCTGTTCAGAAGTTCGCAGCGACAGTTGTTCTGGTCGCGGCCGTACATTTGTTACGATGCATTGGCGCACCGACGGACCAAGTGTACGTTTGAAATGCAGCTTGCAATCCCAGGGATCGCACAAGACGCCAGTGAGTCACGATGTCAGCGTGCTGTTGAACTCCGGCGGATGGGGCTGCGGCCGGGGGATAAAGTGGCCGTTATCATGAAAACTCCGACATCGCTCTTGCCAGTTGGGGAGTTCGCAAAATGCAGGAATACGTAGCCTAAGGTCACAGCAAATAATGACCGTGTCCTCTTCAGAGCTATGCCGGTGGTTCCGAGTAAAAAAAATGGAAGGAAAAAACTCGACATCACTAGAGTTATTCCCGCGCGCAAAGCCAAGAAATAATCCTTCGCAGACAGCCGAACCGTCATTTCCCCGGGCGCCACAGGAACGCCGGTAAAGTTGCGATAGTAAAGCATTCCCATCCCGTAATCGCCTGCGAAATGGTTGATGCACAGAACCGAAATGACTGCCACCATTGAGAGCACGGCTGCCTTCCAAAGTTCAATGCTCCGCTGCAGCCAGCACGCCAGAATCACAGGCCCCGCCAGCACCACAAAGTCAGTTCGAAAATAGATGGAAGCCAGCAACAAGATCATGCCGGGAAAGAGGCGTTGTTTTTCAAAAATTAAATACAGCGATGCGAACGCGACCAAAGTAGCAAGGGGATCGGCTGTTGTCTCCCGTCCCAAATCCATCAGCGGAGGAGTCACCATCAGCAAAAACGGAACCGGCGCGTACTGGGCGCACTTGGCGAAATTGCGGATTGTAGCGGAGATTATGGATACCGGCCACGGGTCGAAGGAGTTCTGGGACGCATCTGAAGAGGTTCAACAGGAAGCATACGATCTTTTCGCCAAGGCCCACGCCAAATTGGTGGTTACAACCTGTCCCGTTACTCCCAGCATACCGACGGGATGGGATCAGATGCCGGGAACGCCTTACTGCCTACACCTGCTCAACTGAGAAGCATAGACTCTCGTTCTCCTGATTTGCGCGAATCGGCGGGTTTCCTCTGAGGGTAACCCATCCGAAAACCAAGATTCGACCGAGCTCCATTCTGAGAGCAGATCACATCAGAACTTCTTCCTGCCTTACAATCTTATTGTGCCCGTTCTTCGCGATCTGCGTGTCACGCTGGAAATGATTAAGTGGGAGCACTCTATTTTCGCACTCCCTTTTGCGTTGTGCGGGGCCATGCTCGCTGCTTCGGGTCTGCCTACGGTGCATCAACTTGTGTGGATTGTTGTCGCCATGGTGGCCGCGCGATCCGCGGCAATGGCATTCAACCGGTTGACTGATGCGAGTATCGATGCCGCCAATCCGCGCACTCGCACCCGGGCGCTGCCGGCTGGACATTTATCCCCCGCGTTTGTTGCAACTTTTGTTATTGTCTCCTGCGCCATTTTTATTCTCGCTGCCTCGCAACTGAATCGACTTACTCTCTGGCTGGCGCCGGTGGCGCTGGCGGTCCTGCTGCTTTACTCGTATACAAAGCGCTTCACTCGCCTGTCGCATCTCGTGCTTGGCTTTGCTCTTGGCATCGCGCCTTCCGCGGCATGGATCGCGGTCCGGGGTTCTCTTGATCCTCGTATCCTGTTGCTTACCGCGGCGGTGACTTTCTGGGTTGCAGGCTTCGACATTCTCTACGCCTGTCAGGATTTCGAATTTGACCGTGATACCGGGCTGCACTCGATTCCCCGATATATCGGCATTGGCCCCGCGCTTTGGGTAGCGCGGATTTTTCATCTCGTTATGCTCGGCCTTCTCGTCGCTTTGATCCCCGCTTTTGGACTCGGCAGACTTGCCTGGGCCGGAGTTGCCGCAGTCATGCTATTGCTTTTGTATGAACATTCGCTGGTCAAGCGGGACGATCTTAGCAAACTTAACGCCGCATTCTTCACCATGAATGGTGTCATTTCCGTGGTCTTTGCTCTGTTCGTGGCCGCTGATCTTTTATTTCGCAGGTGAAATCCTGACCTAAATAAAACAGGCGCCTCACCCCCTGCGGTGAGAACGCCTATTTCCCCCATCCCTCTGCGTGTTTGAGGGCGTGAAGATCGCCGATCAGAATTCTCCCCTTTCTGATCCGTACTCATATTGCTTCACTCCAACATCCGCAGTTGTCACGCGTATGTTTGAGATTTGTAAAATCAGTATCTATACAGGGTTCGAGCATGACGCCAGTAAACGCCAGTCTCTAAAGTCGAAGCTGATAGCATAAAGATTCTTTGACTTTTAAATTGTGCGCTCATTCTTCCACTTCGCGATTCTTCTTCTTGTTCTCCCGCTCCTGGCGCAAGGCCTGCTTGCACAAAGCAACGAGGGGGAGCTTCGCGTCAAAGTCATTGGTCCCGATGGCAATCCGGTGAAGGCTTTTATCGATCTCTCGAACGACGCGATTCAGTTCCACCGCTCTTTTTCCGCCGATGATGCAGGCCTTGCGATCATTCGCAATCTGCCCTTCGGCGTCTATCGCCTCGAGGTTCACGAACCCGGCTTCGCTGCGTATGATGGACTCGTCAATATTCAGTCAGCGCTTCCGACGGAATACATCGTCAAACTCAGCATTGCCGCTATCAGTACCGCGGTGAACGTCACTGCCGCCGGCACTCTAATCGACCCCGAACGCACCACTACGATCAACCATATCGACTCCAAAGCCATAGCGGAACGTCCCGCGTCACTGCCCGGCCGCTCCCTGCCCGACCTAATCAATACGCAGCCCGGCTGGCTGTATGAAGGCAACGCGGTACTGCATCCTCGTGGCTCCGAATACCAAACGCAGTTTGTCGTCGACGGCATTCCGCTCACTGACAATCGTTCTCCTGGTTTTGGCCCGGAGATCGAGGCCGATGACGTTGACTCGCTCACCATTTACACGGCGGGCATTCCCGCCGAATATGGAAGGAAGATGGGTGGAATCGTTGAGGTCAATACGCTCCACGACTCTCAACCCGGCCTTCATGGACAAGCCGTTCTTTCCGGCGGAAGCTTCGATACTGCCGGCGCTTTTGCCAGCGCACAAGACTCGTGGGGACACAACACTGTGGGTGCCAGCGCGTCGGGCGACATGACGGCGCACTATCTCAATCCCGTGGTGCCGGAAAATTTCACTAACCGCGGAACCACCGGCGATTTCTCTTTAAGTTATGAGCGCGACCTCACTCCCAAAGATCGACTTACCATCATGGTTCGGCACGAACTGGCGCGCTACGAGATTCCAAACGAGCAGCCACAGCAATTTCCGGATCTCCGCACTCCGCCCACCGGCACGCCGCAGCTTCAAACCGCGGACAACTTCGAAACCATGGGGATCGTTTCCTATCAGCATGTCTTTTCATCCGACATTCTTGCTAATTTTCGTGGGATGGTGCGCGACAACTCCAGTGACCTCAACTCGAACAATGGCTCCTGGCCTATCGCCGCGTTTTTGCACAATGACTTCAAGGAGGGCTACTTCAACAGCACGATCTCCATTCACCACGGCCGTCAAGAATGGAAGGCGGGCCTCGAATCCGATAATCTTTTTCTGCACGAAAACTTCAGCGACGTCATTACAGCCAGTCCCAGCGATCCTCTTTATCCTTTCGATCCTGCCACTCCTTCATCGTTCGCATTCACCGGTAACCGGCCTGACCTCGAGCAATCTGCCTTCATTCAGGATCTGATCCATCTCGGCAATTGGACCGTCAACGGCGGACTTCGCTGGGATCACTACCAACTCGTAGTGAATCAAAATGCCGTCAGTCCGCGCGTTTCCGTCGCGAGATATTTTCCGCAAGCGAACCTGCTGGTTCATGCCTCCTATGACCGCGTTTTTCAAACCCCGTCATTCGAAAATATTCTGTTGGCCAGCTCGCCGGACGTGGTTTCGCTTAATCCCAATATTCTTCGCTTGCCGGTTGAGCCTTCGCACGGCAATTACTTCGAGTTTGGCGCTACCAAGAGTTTTCTCGGGCAGTTTCGCTTCGACGCCAATTATTTTCGCCGCTACGTAAACAACTTCGCCGACGATGATCAAATCCTCAACACTGCCGTTAGTTTTCCAATTGCGTTTCGCAAGGCCATTATTTACGGGGCGGAAGGAAAGCTTGAACTGCCGCATTGGAATCGTTTTTCATCGTTCTTGAGTTACTCCTACATCGTCGGCAACGCATGGTTCCCAGTTACGGGAGGCCTTTTCGTCGGCTCGGACGCGCTCGCCGCTACCACGCAGCTCACCGGGCATTTTCCAGATTCACAGGACCAACGCAACACAGTTCGCGGACGCATCCGCTATCAGTTGCTGTCACGTTTGTGGCTTGCGGGAGGCGCCGAATATGGCAGTGGCCTGCCTTTCGATTTCACTGGAACTTACGATCAGGCGCTAGCGGAATATGGCGCTGCCGTGGTCAACCGGATCAACTTCGCCGAGGGACGCATCAAGCCAACGTTAACAGTAGGTGCTTCGGCGGGGCTTGAGCTTTACCAAAAAGAAAAGCGCTCGCTCCGGCTGCAGGCGGATGTGGAAAATCTGAACAACCGCCTCAATGTCGTCGATTTCGGCGGACTGTTTTCCGGCAATGCCATCGGGCCGCCAAGGAGCTATGCTCTCCGTCTGGCCGCCACGTTTTAGCGAGCGCGTCAGGCCCTCTTAAAATACTGCACGGCGCGTTCATGCTTTTGGGCTGCCGCCCGCGAAGCAAAAGTTCCAAGATTTTTCCGCTTGCCGGTCTTCGCATCTTTCTTTCGCGAATATAAGCGGTACTCACCGGACTGTAGTTTTCGAATCATGCAAAGAGAAGATGCGGTCCCTCCAATCATGGTTGGAAAAGAAAACGGGACGCCGCAGGCGTCCCGTTCACCATTCACATATACCTATTCAGCTAATCTCAGCTTTCAAACGTAGCGAGCGCTAGCTTCCTGCCACCATCTCCTTGGGAGCGCCACCATCTACATCGGCCTGATTGAACACAACGTTCGCTCCCATATGTGCGGACCGCGGGGCCAGCATTTGCTCCTTGCGGTAAACGAGATTACTTGCATTAAACGTAGCCAACTCAAAGCCGTGACCATGGGTGATGGCATCGGTGGGGCAAGCCTCGACGCAATAACCGCAGAAAATGCATCGATTGTAGTCGATGTTATAGACCTTGGCGTAGCGTTCGGCGCCGCTGACGCGCTGTTCCGCGGTGTTATCGGCAGCTTCGATATAGATGCAATTCGAAGGGCAATTGGCGGCGCATAAAAAGCAGGCGACGCATTTTTCAAGTCCATTTTCGTCGCGCTGCAGAACGTGGGCGCCGCGGAAGCGGGCCTCAATGCGCGCGCCGCGGAGCGGGCCTTTGCCATCCGGATAATTTTCAACCGTCGTGGGTTGAAACATCTCCATGAAGGTGATGCTCATTCCCTTGGCGACGGCGGCGATGTTTTTTAACAGTGACATACTTTTCCAGTATACCGAAAGCCGGGGCGAGCGCTGTGCATAGGAACCGGGTCAGCGCCACTTCTACAACTGCTTCCAGGCCTGAACCAGGATCTGCATCTGCTTCGGAGTCGGCAAGCGGTGATAAATCAGGCGGCAATCGCGGTAGGCCTGATCATAAAAGTCCCGAACCGCGCCGATGCTGAGGTGAGCGAGATTATGCCGAAGTTGCTTTAGGTCATCTTCAGTCAATACTTCAGCTTTCTTACGATCGGGACGGCGGGCCATGCGGACGATGCTACCATATTCGCCATTTATTCGCCCATAGAGTTCTCGGGGGTTTGGGGCTTACTCTTCTCTGGATTGTGTGTCGGATGTCGTCCCGCATTCATGCTCGGCAAACTGGAGCTTAAGATTCTCCTGAGCATCCGCTACGCACCTTGCTGACGCCAACGGTATCTTAAATTCGCGGTTGCACAACGTGCAGATAGCGACAGCAGGGGTAGTTCCGAGCCACTTCAGTACTCGAAGATTACGTTTCGGCATGGCGCGTTTTATCTAGCGCATCGTTTGTTCGATTTCGGAAATCCAGTCGGGACGCTTCAACACTTCGCGGGGCTTGGGACCGTCGGCTGCGCCCACAATACCATCCTGCTCCATGAGATCGATGAGATGAGCTGCGCGCCCGTAGCCGATGCGCAACCGGCGTTGCAGCAGGGAAGTAGAGGCCTTGCCGAACTCGACGACCAGCTTTACGGCATCCTGATAGAGAGGGTCATCTTCACTGCCTCCCGATCCCTCAACATCATCTGTGCCGCCCGCGGATTCGCGTTCGTCTTTGGGAGCTTCGAGGAATTGCTGCTGATACTCGGCCGAGCCCTGCGCCTTCCAGAATTCGACCACGGCCGCAATTTCTTTTTCCGTGACTAACGGTGCGTGCAAGCGATGTACACGCGCCGATCCCGAAGGCAAGTAAAGCATGTCGCCCTTGCCCAGGAGCGCTTCGGCGCCGTTGGCGTCAAGAATGGTTCGTGAATCCACCTTCGTGGCTACACGGAACGAAATTCGCGCTGGGAAATTTGCTTTGATCAATCCGGTAATTACGTCGACCGAGGGGCGCTGCGTTGCCAGGACTAAATGAATGCCAACCGCGCGCGCCATCTGCGCCAGTCGTGTAATCGATTCTTCAACGTTCGAGGAATCCAGCATCATCAGGTCGGCCAACTCATCGATGATGATGACGATGTAGGGAATCGGCTTGTCGTCAGAATCTTCCTCGAACAAACTCGGCGTGCCACTATCGAACAGCCGGTTGTACTGATCGATATTGCGCACGCCCTTCGCGGCCAGCAGTTTCAACCGACGTTCCATCTCCCGCACAGCATTGCGTAGCGCATTCGCGGCGAGTTTTGGTTCGGTGATGATCGGCGTATAGAGATGCGGAACGCCTTCATAGTTACCCAGTTCCAAACGCTTGGGATCTACAAGGATCAACCGCACTTGATCCGGCGTGGCTTTGTAGAGAATCGACATGATGAAGGCATTGATGGCCACGCTCTTGCCCGCGCCGGTCGAACCGGCAATCAGCAGGTGCGGCATTCCGGCAAGATCGGCCACCACGATGCGGCCGTTGATGTCTTTGCCGAGGGCCATCGTCAGCTTGGACTTCTGGCCCATGAATTCCTGGGACTCGATATTTTCCCGCAGCCAGATAATTTCGCGCTCGCGGTTCGGAACTTGAATTCCAACCGTCGATTTTCCCGCCATACGCTCGATCAGAATGCTCTCGGCTTTTAGTGCGAGGCAGAGATCGTCGGTGAGGTTGGTGATGCGGCTGTATTTGATTCCGGCGTCAGGCTTGAACTCGAAAGTAGTGACCACGGGGCCGGGATTAATTTGTGTAATCTGGCCGTGGACTTCGAATTCGGCGTACTTTTCCGTGAGTACCTGCGCCAGTATTTTTAGTTCGTCGGCATCCACCGCCTGCTGCTCATCCGGACGCTGCAGCAAACTGCTCGAGGGCAACTTGTATCCGCCTGCGATCTTCGGCATGGTTGTCTTGGCCTTATGATCGCTGTCGGCGCGCTGTGTGACTTCGGGATCGATTGCAGCTTCGGTTTCGGCCAAAGAATCGGAGAGAATTCCGCCGGTCGGTGCAGGAGTAGATGTGACATGTACCGGGTCAGGCTCGAACATGCGCTCGATACCGGTGCGACGAGGCTCAGCGGCGGCTCTAGGCTGAGCAGTTGGCTCGGCAGAAGCGGTTTGCCGCGATGGAATCAATTGGGTTTTCACAACCGGCTTCGAAACGCGGCGCTTGTCCAATTCCTTTTGCTGGCGCCGCTTGGTGCGATCTTCCTGCCAATCCTGATAACGGTTCCACAGTGCTGTTGCGAATGCGAACCGGGTCGGAACCCAAAGTTGGATCGATGAAAACGAGAACGCAGTGGATAGATAGAGGGCTACAGCGAGTATGCTGGCGCAAACGATATATGCACCCGCTACGTTCAAGTAGTGGATCAGCACGTCTCCGACTACGCGACCCACGAGACCTTCAATCGGGATGACGCTGAGCCAGCGGAAATTTCCTGGCAGTAAAGCGAGCAATGCCGGAACGAACATGAGCAGCCAGATTCCGCCCAGGGTCTTGGCTACCGGAGACTGAATCTTGCGCGAAGCGAACCAGCGGATGCCCAGCATGAAGGGAAAGATCGGCAGCAGGAAAGCGCCGATGCCGAAGAATTGCAGCATCAGGTCGGAGATGAACGCTCCCACCATGCCAATCCAGTTACGGGCGGCGTGGGTTCCGGTCAGTACGGAGGCGCTGTTTAGAGAGGGATCGAGCGGCGAATACGACGCGAGGGCGAGGAAAAGGAGGAGCGCGGAGACGCACAACAGGAAACCGATCAGCTCATTGAGCCGCCGATTGCCCGTGGGCGTAAAAATGCTTGCCAGAAAACGCATGTGGGCCGCTTTTTTGCACGGAGCAAAACTATCCGTGGCGCAAATCGGCCAGAGCCCCATCATTATGCCAAGAAGCAGGCGTGGCGGCAATGACGGAATTGGTTGGGAGTGTACAGTTGGCTTCCGGCTGGAACGAGAGTGGAAACACGAGGGACACGAACTCTCAAGAAGGACTTTGAGTTCTCAGCATTCCTTCGTGATCCTTAGTGTCCTTCGTCTTAAAAGATTTTATCCAGCCAATCGCGATGCGAACGCCAGCACCAGCGCTCCCAGGATAATGCGGTATACCGCGAAGGGCGCAAAGCCGCGCTTTCTCACATATGCCATGAACCACGCCACCGATGCGTAAGCGACGATGTAGGAGACCACGAAGCCGATCGCCAGCACAATCCATCCATGGGCATCGATCTGCGAAACGCCAATGGGATTCGCTCCCTTGCCACGCAATGATTTTAGCAAGTCGTAGCAGGTCGCTGTTACCATCGTCGGAATCGAAAGAAAGAACGAGAACTCCAGCGCCGAGGCCCGCGACATACCCGCGATTTGCCCAGCCGCGATCGTCGACATCGAACGCGACGTCCCCGGAAAAACAGCCGACAAAATCTGGCACGCGCCGATCCAGATAGCTTGAGCCAGCGACATGCTCTCCATCTTCCAGGTGTGGATGCGCCCCCCGCCGGCGGACGGACCGGCAGCCTCTGATTTGGAATTCATGGCGTCGACGATCCACATCACGATTCCGCCCACCAGCAGAGCCGTGCCCATGATGGTGAGACTTTCCAGATGTTTGCCGATCACTTTAGTCAGCAGAAAAGCCGGAATCGCAGTGACGACGAAAGCCACCATGGTGAGACCCAAAGGATGAGTCAGAGCGTTTCGGTCCCCACGCTCACCGCGTGGGAAAGTCGAGATGAACTTGGCGATGCGGTCGCGAAAATACACCGGCAAACACAGGATAGCGCCCAACTGAATCACGATGGTGTACATCTTCCAATAGCCGTCGGACAGGCTGATATGCAGCAGCGCTTCAGAAATCCGCAGGTGCGCGGTCGAGCTTACCGGCAGAAACTCGGTGAGGCCCTCCACGATTCCCAGCACAATTGAAAGCAAGTAGTCGTTCAATCTGCCTCCGAAAAGTAAGGGGACCAGTATCGCAGAAAAACTTCACGAGGTGGTTGCCACATCGAGTTCGAGGGGCGTCAATCGCAGAGGTCGTGAAGAAATTCGCGCGGAGATTGCAGACTGATTAGTAGCTGACGTTACCGAACGTTGGGACGCCTTGCTGGATGTAAAAGATCAGACGTTGGGCGCGGTACGCCCAATCGCTTTGTCCGTATTGGCTGACGACTTTCTGTGCCAGCGAAAGTGCCTGTTCTTTCGATTCCGCCGATTTCTTTTGATTCGGTTCGGTCTTGTAGATTTCGATGAGCGCAGAGCGGCGCCAGGCTGCGTCGTAAAGAGCCTCCCCGGCTGCCGGAGATTGCGGGTGTTCTTTCGCATATTTCTCGTAGAGGTCGGCTTCTTTCTCGGGACATTTGGACAAGCCTTCCCAATCGCCGCACAGTTTGTTTTCGAGAAGGCGGAAGGCAGCGAGGTCTGCCCACTTCGTGCTCGGATATTTCTTGATCACCAGCTTCATCCAATCTTCGTTCATCTGGCCGCGCATGTAGGATTCGCGTGCGCGCGCGGAGGGGCGGGTCATAACATCGGCACGCTCGATCTGCCAGCGAATATCGGCGGCGCGGTAGAGCCCTTCAGCAGCCAGCGGGGAAGCCGGCATCAGATCATAAACGCGATAGTAGAGCCGCATGGCATCTTGCGCGGCGTCGCGCCGGCCGCGGCGACTGCTGGCCTGGTCTTCGGAGTCGGCAGCTTCGCCGAAGATAACTTTGTCGCCGTCCTGGGTTGTGCTGAGAACCACGGAGCGACTCGGGAGCCAGCCGGTGATCGCTTTGCCTTCGGCCTCCTCTTCAGTGGCTCCTTCTTCATTGCTCGGCTCGCGCAGAATCGCTTCCACGTGAACCCAATCTCGGCTGGTGTCGATGAGGATGAGTTCGTTTCCGCGATTGGCTTCGCCGACGCGCGCGGCGTCTGTACTCGGCGCCACGCGAATGGTCTCTTCATGCACCAGCGTTCCCCGCAAGGCGTCAGCGGAGGCGAAAGGAATCGTGAGAGTGGAAAGAAGAATGATGCAGAAAAAAAACGAAAAACTCGAGACCCGCGGTTTCATAAGATGTTGGATGCTGTTTGCTGAGACGTTCTAAAGCGATGGTCAAGGAGGGCTGGGGTGGTTGTCAATCTCGGGCGCAAAACAAAACGCCCCAGACTCGTTTGAGTCGTGGGACGTATGTTGATCAGCCCTCCCCCAAGTGCTGCTCAATTGGAAGCATAGGAGAAGGCCAAGGCTTGGTAAATGGCACCCAAGTGCTATAGGCCCCCACTAGAGTGCTGTGATTGGCTATCCCCTTTTAGTTCAAGCAGTTGCAAGTCCCGGCTTGGTCTGCCCGTCGAAGTGCGCCTCAATCTCCTCTAATGTTTTGCCCTTGGTTTCGGGAAGGAAAAAGGCAGCCGTTATGAAGTAAATCACCGTGCAAGCGGCGAAGCCCCAGAACATGACCGCATACCCATACTTGCCTACGGTTGGCAAGAATACCGCTGCAATTCCGGTAGAAACTGCTTGGTTCAGCAGTAAGGCGATGCTCATGCCGTTCGAACGAATGCGAGTCGGCATCAGTTCCGACAGCGCCAGCCACACGCAAACTCCGGGGCCGATGGCATAGAAGGCCATGAACACGAAAAGTGTAAGAGCCACCGTCCATCCGCTGCCTTCGGTGGGGAGTGGAGTGATCAGTGCATCGTCGATTTTCAGCGGAGCCACGCGCGCGGCATCGAGATCGCCGAAAGGATTCGAAAAGAACGCCACCACTTTATTGGGGGGCACACAACTTTCGCGCGTGATTTCGATCGGAGTGGCGGCGGTGTCATCCGAACGCGCCGCTTTCGTGGAGGCATGGAAATCGCCGTAAGAATAGATGACGACCAGTGAAGTAGGGCGGTTGGCGATCTGCGGCGCGGTATTTGTAGTGCTTAGGAGTTTCTCGGCCAGCTTCTGATCATAGGTGAGTCTGACCGTCTGGTCCTGTTTGACCATCGATTGAACGGAACTTCTGGAATCCACGCGCAAACGTTCCGTTTGCCGGAAGAGTAGGCCGGTGCAAACTAGGGAAAGAATAATTCCGGCGGTTCCTACTGACAGCAGGAACTTTCGTCCCTTCCGATCAACCAGCATGACCCCGCCAATCGTCGTCAGGAAATTGATAATGGTGAACAGCACGTAGCCCCAATGCGCCTGCACATCGGAGAGACCGCTTTGCAAAAGGATATTGGTGTTGTATCCAATGATGGAGTTGACGCCAGTGGCCTGATTGCAGGCGAGGATGATACAGGCCAGCACAAATGGGATTACGTATTTCCGGCGTAAAAGTGATTCTTTAACTTTAGTTCCTGTCGAGGTCTGAGCTTTCTCAGAAGCGGCAGCCTGTTCCATTTCAGCGAGTTCGATATCCGCCTGCTCCGTGGTGCGCGAGCGGAGCAGCGCGGCATGAGCGGCATCGCGCTTTCCACGGCGAAACAACCAGCGCGGGGATTCCGCGACGATAAAACTGCCAATGACGAACAAAATGCCGGGAGGTAGCGAAACCCAGAAGATGCTCCGCCACGCCGCGTCTTTAAAAGCGAAAAGCTTGATCGGGTCGCCGAGCTTCGCAACTTCTTCGACGCGGATACTGAAATACATCCCAACCAGAGCCGCGGCTACAATGCCAAGCGTCAGAAGCCACTGGAAAATGCCAGTGCCCTTGCCGCGACTGGATGCGGCCAGACATTCCGCCAAATAGAGTGGAACAACTACGCCGATCAAACCGGCACTGATGCCTTGTAATAGCCGGCCAAGAATCAGTGGCTCGTATCCATGCGAAAGTGCAATTACGGGAATGCTGGCGACAAACAGAAGCCCGCTCAGCGCCATCAAAAGCTTGCGGCCCATAAAATCCGCCAGCAGCCCGGCAAATAGAGTGGAGATGACGCTGCCCAGAAGCACGGCTGCCACGATGTTCGAGAGCTGGCTGGCGTTCAACTTTGACGTCGCTTCCAGATAGGGATAGGCGCTGGCAATAATGCCCACGTCCACTCCGTAGAGCAGGCCGCCTAATCCCGCTACCAGCAGGAGGAAGCGGTTGTAGCCGGCTTTTTCGTTTTGCGGCACGGGTTAGATCCTTTGGCTAAATTGGAGAAGCCCGAGTTTATTCCTCGCAAGTGCACTACGGCAAACGGAGGCCTATAATGGGAATATCATGATGATTCGCAATCTTGAATCTCCCTCCATGTCAGAAATGTGCGCTCACATCAAACATCTCGGCTACGCGGCATCCGGCCGCATTCGACTTTACGGGGAAGAATTTGAAGTGATTTCCGACCCGTTTCCGGAAGATGACGGCATCGCGGTTCATGTCAAGACCAAGAGTAACTCGAATATTCGAGTACTTCAGCTGCCGGCGACGGTGGTGCAAAGCGTGAGAGGGCGAAGCTCGAAGGCTGCCTGATCCCGTTAGGCCGGAGCTTCCGTTTTCTTGGGATGTGTAGCCAGTTGGCGGGACACGTTAATGAAGGCCTTGGCGGCGACTGAGAGGGTGCGGTCGCGCCGGTAGGCAAGACCCAGTTCACGCCATAGTTCGGCGCCCTCGAGCTCGACCAGCTTTACCCGCCCCGCCGCGACTTCATCGCGCGCGAAAGATGCGCTGATCAAAGAGATGCCCAGATCGGCGGCCACAAAGCTTTTGATCATGCCGATGCTTGGCAATTCCATTCTTACTTTGAGTTCGGAGTTGTACTCGCGGAAAAGTTTGTCCAGCAGCCGCCGCGTGTGTCCGGTTTTGGGAAGAAGCAAAGGATATTTCACGACCTCGGCGATGTTGGCCGATTTCATCTTGGCCAGTGGGTTTCGCGGGCTAACCATGAGCATCAGGCGATCGCGGAAAATGGGTTGCACCTTCAGGCTGGGCGACTGGATGGGCAGACTCAACACGCCTACGTCGAGAGAGCCGTTTTCCAATTTCTCGACAATCTTATAGGTGAAATTGCGATAGATGCTGATTTGCACATCGGGATAGTGGCGGCAGTATTCGCCAAAAACCTCGGGCAAAACATAAAGGCAAGTGGCTTCGTTGGCTCCCACCAGGAGCGTTCCCCGTGGAGTTTGCCCATGGTCGGCCACGGCTACGAGGGATTCGTCCCGCAGGCTCTTGAGGCGTAGGGCGTATTCGTAAAAGATCTGGCCGGCCGGCGTGAGTTTGACTGTCTTACCCGAGCGGTCAAGGAGCCGGTCGCCGTATTCCTGTTCCAGTTGGCGGATCTGTGCGCTGACCGCCGATTGCGAACGGAAAACCTTCTCTCCGGCGCGAGAGAAACTCCTCTGCCGGGCAACTTCCAAAAACGTAATGAGCTGATCGAAGTCCATGCGTTAGTCGGAGAATTATATAGGACTTCGCCGCGGTACGGTTACGGTCTTCGACAGAAGTCGCAGTTCCGAGTCTTTACCATCCAAGCGGAACCCTGGCAATAGGGCATGAATGGCGATCTAAAGAAAATGGTCCGATGGCCGATTCTATTGTTGGGACGCCTCAGTAACATTGTCGCGATTCCTGAGAGTGGAGAGACTCGATGCCGTCCCTTGGTTTGGCGATGATTGTGAAAGACGGCGCGCGCACGCTGAAAAACTGCATTGCCAGCGTTGCCGGAGTCACGGACCGAATCATCGTAGCCGACACTGGTTCGACGGATGGTTCGTCTCAACTGGCGCGCGACTTAGGAGCCGAAGTTTTCGACGTTCCCTGGCAGGACGATTTCGCCCAGGCACGCAACGCCGCACTCAGCGCCCTCACCACCGACTGGGTGCTTATGATGGACGATGACGAAGAACTCGATCCCCAGGCGAGAGCCAAAATCCCACCGCTCCTCGGTAATCCCAACGTCGGCGGCTACCTCGTCACCTTGAGAAATCACATTCCCGTGAAATTTGGGCTGGGCGGACATGCGCCATCGATCAAATCGAGCGATTCTCCGGTACCGCGGGCGGAACGAGCTCGGGCTTATGCGGACTTCGCGATCTGCCGCCTGTTCCGGCGCAATCCCGGAATTTATTACGTGGGAAGAGTGCACGAACACGTGGAGCCGCGTATTCACGCACTGGGCATGACGCTCGCATCCGCCGATCTGGTGATCCACCATTTTGGCCACCTCTGTTCTCCGGCTGAATTGCGGGCGAAAAATGAGTTTTACCGCAAACTGGGACGACTTAAAGTGAAAGACGCTCCCAACGACCCGGAAGCGTGGGTCGAGCTGGGATTGCAGGAATACGAGCAGTTTCGAAACTACCCCGCCGGAATGGAGTGCTTCAAGAAAGCCCTGGCGCTCAAACCCGGCTACTCCAGCGTTCCCGCCTTATCTCTGGCGAATCTTTACATCGATATTCATGCTGACGATCAGGCACTTGCGCTGCTTTCGGGCGTTTCCATGACGGGACGGGCAGCGGGGGCCAAAGAACATATCTGCGGGGACGCCTTCTATAATCTGGGGCGGCTGAAAGAAGCCCGATCAGCCTATGTGCGCGCGCTCGGAATCCTCTCAGACAATGCACTCATCGGCAGCAAGCTGGGTTTGACCGAGGTGCGCTTAGGACTCAAGAAAAATGGTCTCGCCAGGCTGACGAAAGCATTGCAGACCAACCCGGACGAATTTGAAATGCATGACCGGTTGATCAAGGCCTACATCCTGGCGAACAGGTTGACGGAGGCGGCTGAAGCTGCGGAGCGACTGGCTGCCAAAATGCCAAATCCCACAACCGTACTACGCGCCGCCAGCATCCGCGCCCAGATGCGGGAGTGGAAATTCGCCGAAGAAATAGTCCTGGCTGGGCTTCAGAAGTTTCCCGAGAACCGCGAACTTCTTCGGGCTAAGGCGGAAATGGGTCGGGGCTCGACACGGGTCTGAGGTTCCAGGCGTTCTGGCACCTTACGCGGCAACGGGTTACTCTAAGGCATGTCAATTTCCTGCTCCGGATGTGGCGCGTCGATGCCGGATGCCGCCGCGTTCTGTCCGGGCTGCGGCCAAGGCATGCCGCCAGTTGAGCGCGTTCAAGGTAAGGTAGGCGCATTATCACGTACCCTCGCGGGCGCGCTCGCCTATTGCACGATTGTTCCCGCAATCGTCTTTCTCGTCATCGAACCGTACAACCGGGATCGCTTCGTTCGCTTTCATTCGTTTCAGTGCATCGGTTTCTGGCTGGCTGCAGTAGTGATTGGCGCCATACTGCGGGCGGCGGCCTTTCTATTGGTTTTCGTTCCCCTGCTGGGTTACTTGGCAATCCTGCTGCTTTCTATGGTGGCGAGTCTCGGTTTGCTCGCGATTTGGGTGGTACTTGTCGTCAAGGCGCTGCAGGGAGAGATGTTTAAGCTGCCGCTGGTGGGCGACTTTGCGGGACAGCACGCCTCGACAAATTGACGATGATTCGGGCCAAGTAATTGATTGCTTCCCTAAACACTTTCTGGTATTTTGCCGCAACGTCGCTTGGGGTGGTTTAGGCGGCTGCAACTCAGAGAGGGAGGGGACTCCGATGGCGTTCTGCAATATGTGTGGTGCTCAGGTTGCCGAAGGCGCGACGGTGTGCGCGGCGTGCAGTGGGCGGGCCGCAGTTCTTCCGGCTACCGCAGCTTCCGGACTAACCGACAATGTGGCGGGGATGTTGGCCTATATTACTTTCATTCCCGCGATCATCTTCCTGGTAACGGCACCCTACAATAAAAGCCGGTTTATCCGCTTCCACTCCTTCCAGAGCATTTTCCTCTTTGTGGCAGTTGTCATTATTCAGGTTGCTCTGACATTTCTGACCGTCGTGCCCTTCCTGATTCTGCTCACGGCGCCCTTGCATATGCTGGTCGCGTTGGGAGCTTTGATCGTTTGGATCATCATGCTGATGAAAGCTAACCAGGGTCAGATGTACAAGCTGCCCTTGATCGGCGATCTGGCGGAAAAACAGGCTGGATAGGCGGTAACGACGGCAACGGTGCGCACGGGAGCAGGGCAACTCCTGCTCATTCTGTTCCTATCGGTTTCTGAAGTAGTGCGATCCTGCGGCGCTTGACTTTCCTCCTCTAAGCTGTCATTCCTATTAGCTTTTACTTCGTAGCTGCATTTCGGCAGTTTTGCGGCCGATGCCAGCGGCGAAAATTCGTGGCAACTGAGGATTGGATTTGAAAGTCAAAGTTTTCTACCATGACAAGTGTTTCGACGGAGCCTCGTCGGCGGCGCTTTTCTCCCGCTTTTATCGCGAACGTGTCCGCAGTGATGTGGATTTTGAGTTTTCTGGACTGCTGCATCGTGCAGGCTCGCTCTTCAACGAATCGGATTTCAACGGCGACGAGAATGCAATCGTCGATTTCAAATACTCCAGTTCGCCAAAAATCACTTGGTGGTTCGATCATCACGAGAGCGCATTTCTCTCGCCCGCGGACGCTGCGCATTTCGAGCGCGACCAGAGTAACCGCAAGTTTTACGATCCCGCTTTCAAGTCCTGCACAAGTTTCATCGCCATGATTGGGGAGCAGCGTTTCGGATTCGATCCCACGCCGCTGGCTGATCTGGTTCACTGGACAGACATCATCGATGGTGCGCTCTATCCCGACGCCGCGACTGCGGTAGCCATGCAAGCTCCGGCCATGAAGCTGACCATGGTCATCGAATCCGCGCCGGACCAGAAATTTGTTCCCAACCTGATTCCTCTGCTGGCCACCAAGCCGTTGGCCGCTATCCTGGAAGAGCCATTCATCGCGCCGCTTCTGCCGCCGCTCCTCAAGCGCCACGAAATTTCCATCGACATCTTGAAGCAACGCGCCGAGTGTACGGACGGCACCATCTTTTTCGACATCACTGACCAGGAACTTGAAGGCTACAACAAGTTCGTTCCCTACTATCTGCATCCGGAATCAATTTATAGCGTGGGGCTCAGCAAGAGCAGCTTTCGCGTGAAGGTATCTGTGGGGTCCAACCCCTGGGCGCCGCAAGAGCCGGTGGTCAATCTCGCGAAAATTTGCGAACGCTACGGTGGAGGCGGACACGCCCGCGTGGGGGCGATTTCCTTCAATGTGGACCAGCATGCGGCAGCGATCAAGGCATCGAACGAAATTGTGAATGAATTGCGAGCCGCCGTGCGAGCGGGAAACCGGTAAGCGAAACTGAATCACGCAAATCCGGTAGGCAAAACTTCGCACACTTATTTTCGATCGCCGGCGCTGCAACTGCATTACGGCAACGGAATACCGCTCGCCTGACAGGTCGCGATGCTGCCATCTGTCGAATAACGAATCGCTCCCGATGGCTCGGCGCAGAAAGCCCGACGCCCGAAACTGTTCCCAGCGGGAACCGCCGCCAGGTGGAACGACTTGGCTGGTGTTCCTTCGCATCCGGAAAGAGTAAATACGTAGCCGTGTTTTTTTCCGCTGGCAAGGCCGCTGGCGATCAACATCGCCTGATGTTCATTCGGCTCGCCCCCTCCAAAGCCATCCAGATCGGAAAGAGTACAGGTGTAGCCGACGGAGGCATAGGTGCTCTTGTAGGTGTTTTCAGCAGTTAAAATGCTTCGCATCGACGCGATCACCGCCGAATCGCCGCCGAAGGTAATCGTCGAAGGCGAGCTTTGGAGTTGCGTTTGTGTCATTGTGGCGGCTCGTGATTTCATCCCATCTGTGATGCTTTTGAGGAAGTCGGGATCGGCGAGCGGAACGCGCATACTGAAAAGAATCTCGTTGAGTTTCCAGATACCAGATTCCATTTTCATGCAGAATGTAATTCGAGGCATGAATGGCGTTCGCTGCAGTTGCTTGTCTTTGTAAGTTCGAATCGAGAGTTCGATGTTGTCGTTATCGCCTTGCAAAGAGTCGCTCTCCACGATGACCTCAACTCTTTGACCGTTCTTGGCGTCGTCGTTGGCCAGCAAGACGGGACCGGTTTCAAAGGTTTCAAGCTGATTTCCAGTTTTGTGGAATTGGCTGGCCAGCATGGAGTACTGTTGCAAGGCCTTCAGCGCGCCCGCATTTTCCAGAGCGCTTTGAGTGGCTGCGGGCAGATGCTTTACGAAGGTTCCGGAGCCATTTGTTGAGAACATCTCCATCAATGCCTGCCGCGCGGTTTGCGGGGTAGAGGACTGAGAACCCTGTACCGCCCCCAAGGCGCAGGTGGCAAGCGAAAATATCAGCAGCGTTGCAAACTTTCCCATGATGGCTCCCTCGGTACTCTATGATCGTGCCATCAAGGGGAAATCCGCTCCAGTTACCGACGTAAGAGATAAGGAGCGAGCGGCGAAGCCATGGTAATCTGAGGGAACTCTCAGCGCCGCGGCATGTCTTCGCCAGCAACGAAATCCGGTCTCCGTCCCGCGCAGCGGCGCCTGCTGCGGGCGGTCGCTTCCATCGAGTTCATCAAGGGCATTTTTGTGTTGCTGATCGGCGTGAGCGCGATCCTGCTGGTACACAAGGATGCGTGGGTGATCGCAGAAAGCCTCTTGGCTTTGCTCCACATCAGCACGGACCGCCATTCCGCGCAGCTTTTTCTTGATTTTGCAGACGATATAACCGACGCGCGCCTCTGGGCCGCGGTGCGGCTGGCGTTTGCCTATTCGGCGCTGCGTTTTGTGGAAGCTTACGGCTTGTGGAAGCAGCGCACCTGGGCGGAGTGGGTTGCGTTTGGATCAGGGACACTCTTGATCCCGCTTGAAATCCGCGAGTTGATGAGAGGCGTAACTCTTCTGCGCTCGGCGGTGTTTGTTGGCAACCTGGTGGTGATCGGTTACATGCTTTATCTTCTGCGCAGCGGTCGGCTGGCAACCAGCGCCTTAGAAGGCGCTGAAATCCGTGACGGCAGCCCAAAATAAGGATGAAGGATTCGGTAGTCTCACGGCTTCACGGGACTCACGGGGTCATCTCCGTGGCATAAGCCCAAGCACGTAACCGCACCTGCTACTACGATTCCAGTGCCCCATAACAGCGGCTGTTCCAGGATCGGTCCGTCCGCCTGGGTAGGCTGGAGGAGTGCTCCGCAGCGATCTCGTCGAGTGGCCTGCTCACCTTCCCGCACAATCAGATCGGAGGAAGAGCCCTGCTTCGATCTGTGCGCGGCGCCATGCAAGTGAATCTTCACGTCATTCTTCAGAGCGACCACCTTAACCCTGCCATCGACATCGGTCACATTGTATTGAGTGCGGTCGGACGTGATCGGAGTCACCGAGACACAGCCGATGAGCACCTTCATCTCCCGCGCGGTATCCAGTTGCAGCGCGCCGTGATCGAGGGCAAGTTCGTTGCCCTGGAATTGCACAATCGTTTCGGATCCAATCAGTACGGTTGACCCTTCCAAATTGATCCTGGCACTGTGGCCAGCCTGGGTCTGGACGAGCGAATCAGGGAAGATTGCGGAGATGGCAGGCGCAGGACTGCCGTTCAACCAGGTTCCGCCATCACTGTGGATCAGACCGCGGTCCGTGCTCTGGGTCATTAGAGATGCAGGCGAAATAACGATCATCACGCCGCAAACGAGCTTGCGCCATTCGACCAAATCTCTCCCGCCTCTTTTCCACACGAACTTCCTTGAGCAAGGATAGCTGAGGCTCCAGCAAGCGGATATTGTCTTGCTTGATGACCACGTATGAATGATTCAGGATCAGGCGCGTGCGAAATCGATAAATCCGTGCGCAATGTCGGTGCGAACCAGCTTGACGCGAAGTTTATCCCCCACATCTAAACCCTGAGGGCCTTGGACCAGCAAACCGTCTACATGGGGTTGCAGGGCGCGGACGAAGGTTCCATGCGGCGTCACGCCGGTAACGATGGCGTCGAAGGTAGCGCCGATTCGATTCTGCATAGCGACAGCGGCGAGACGCTTGGACATTTCGCGTTCGACTTTGCGGGCCGCGTTCTCTTTCTCGGTGCAGTTCGCGGCAATGGCCGCGAGTTCGTCATCGGAATAAGGATTCGGCCGCCCGGCGAGAAGAGCCTTGATCAGACGCTGGGTGACGATATCTGGAAAGCGGCGGTTGGGAGCGGTGGAGTGAGTGTAATCCTGCACTGCGAGACCAAAGTGCCCGGGCGAAGGATTGCCGGGACGCTCGAGAACATATTCTCCCGGGCCGATTAATTTGATGACGGCCAGCGAGAGATCGGCGAAATGGTCGGGATCAGCCGCTTTGCGCTTCAACAGAAAATCGTTGAGAGCTTTGGAATCGGGATCTGGCGGAAGTTTCTCGCCGTATGTCGCGCCGAGTTGCACGATGCGGTCCCAGCGTTCCGGTTGTTTCACAATACGGCGCAGCGACGAAACTTTTTCCAGCATGCGCGCCACCACGCCGTTGGCGGCAATCATAAAATCCTCAATCAATTCCGTGGCATGGTTTTTCTCCTGGTTCTGCATGTCCACAACTTGATCATCCACGAGGATAGGCCGGAGTTCATCTGTTTGCAGGCTGAGAGCTCCATTTTCAAAGCGTTGATTTTTCAATTTCTGCGCAACCTCATCTTGCAGTCGAAGTTGCGACTGAAGATCGGGGGAAGCGGCCACTTTGGCTGGAGCCGCAGCACTGCCTTGCAACCACGCTCCCACGGAGTTGTACTGGAGTTGCGCCTGGTTACGGACCAGAGCGCGATAGACGTTGCTGGAACTTACGTGTCCGCTGGCGTCGACCATAAATTCAACGACGATGCTGAGGCAGTCCTGATTTTCGAGCAGCGAAGTCTTACCGGTGGAAAGCTCCTCCGGTAGCATGGGAAAGTTGCGAACCCCAGCGTAGACCGTGGTAGTTTCCCGGGCAGCGTGCTGATCGATTGCAGACTGTTTGGGAACGAACGCGTCTACATCAGCGATTCCGACCAGAACTTTCACGTCGCCGTTGGATTGTCGTTCGGCAAATTCGATCTGGTCGAGATCGCGAGAGGTGTCATTGTCGATCGACGACCAGAGAAGGCCGCGGAGATCACGCACATCTTTTCCCGAGGCAATTTGCGGAGGGTGAGAGCGCAAGTCCGCGAGCTGTTGTTGAACGGCGACAGGGAAGTCGGGTTCAAATCCGCGTTGCTGCACGACTTCTTTCGCGACGGCCTGCAGATCAATGTGCGAGGGATTGTTTGACATGAATTTGTGTAGCGATCATCAGTGAGTAAGTTGTTCACCACAGAGGCACAGAAGGAATGAACAAGAGCGATGCTCAATTTTCTCTGCGTCTCTCCGGTGAAAGGCCTGGGAGTTATTCGGTGACCACTGCTTTTACCAGATTTCGTGGACGATCCACGTTATAGCCTTTTTTCGTGGCCACATGATAGGCGAAGAGTTGCAATGGAATGACTTCGACAATGGGCAGCAGCAGTTCTGGAGCGGCGGGTACGAAGAATACGTCGTCGGCAATATCGGTGATCATGCTGTCGCCCTCCGTAGCCACCGCGACGAGGCGGCCGTGCCGTGATCTGACTTCTTTCATTACATCGAGTGTGCGGCGATAACGCAGGACGGAATCAGGATCGTGATGATCGGAGGTGGCAAGCACGACTACGGGAAGCTTTTCATCGACAAGAGCGTTTGGACCATGCTTCAATTCGCCGGCGGGATAGCCTTCGGCGTGAGCGTAAGAAATCTCCTTGAGCTTGAGCGCTCCCTCGCGGGCGATGGCATAGTGAACGCCGCGTCCGAGGTAGAGAAATTTCTCTGCGCGGAATTGTCGCGCGGCGAATTGATCGGCGAGATCGTCCCAAATGCGAAGATTGCGATCGATGGCTTCGGGAAGCTGCAGAAGCCGCTGCAGGTAAGAGCGCGTAACTTCAGAGGTCATGCGACCTCGCTTGCGCGCGAGGAATAAAGCCATCAGGTACAGCACCGTGACTTGCGTGGTGAAACTCTTGGTCGCGGGAACGGCCAGTTCCGGGCCAGCCCCGGTGATCAAAGCCGCGCTGGCTTCGCGCGGAATCGTGGCGTTTGCCACGTTGGAAACTGCGATGGTTTTCACGCCGCGGGTAAGGGCCTCGCGTTGCGCGGCGATAGTGTCGGCCGTCTCGCCGGATTGCGTTACCACCATCACGATAGGGTCGACCGCTGCGTGCGTGGAGCGATAGCAGTATTCGCTGGCGTATTCCACATCGACGGCGACACCGGAAAGATCCTCGATCATGATCTCGCCCGCCAGGCCGGCATGACGGCTTGATCCGCTGGCCGCGATGATTAATTTCTCGAAGGTGAGCAGAGCGCTTTCGATGGCATGCAGCTCACCCGGAAACAGAATGTCATCCTTCAGATGCTGGTCGATGGTTTTCGCAATCGCCTGAGGCTGCTCGTAAATCTCCCGCCGCATGGCATGAGAAAAGCGATCGGACGTGTCAGACTGACTGCCTGGTGGATTCATGAGGGCTGCGGCGAGGGTAAATCATTTGCCGGGTAAGGGGCAAACGCTCTTGGATCGTTGCCGGGTCTACGATGATGGGTTACAAACTTCGTCCGCATGCGGTTTTGTGCGGACTGTGTTCAGGGATTTTCCCGCACTGACAAATTGCATAGCACTGCGTTTCGTTGCGCGTGGCAATCGGCCCGTCTACAATCTCGATCATGGAGTAACGGGTACAGAACGCTCCATGTGCCGTTAGGACCCACAGCCTGGTGTCGTCCCTTCGGTCTCCAAAGCCATAAACCCGGCCCCGTAGCTCAGATGGATAGAGCAGCGGTTTCCTAAACCGTTGGTCGGCGGTTCGACTCCGCCCGGGGCCCCCAGTTTTCAAATTAAGAGCTGACGTTGTTTTAGCGCGTGATACTATCGCGCATGAGACGAGTCGGCGCTTTCTCGGCATCGTTTGGCGTGCTACTGCTCGCCCTGCTGGTTTTCCAAGCCTGCAATGCGCTCAATCCAGCGTGCGGAAGTGCGCGGCCAGCCCCGACCATCGCTTCTCTTTCAGCCAGCACAATCACACTGGCTCAGGTGCAGCAGGGCTTTGTTCTCACCGTGAACGGCAGTCAGTTCGTTTCTTCTACTGTTGGGGAGATCAACGGAACCACGCTGAGCACCCTGGTTACAAGCAGCACGCAGCTGCATTTCACCGTTACGAGCGCCGTGATCTCAACGCCCGGAACAGCCAGCGTGACGGTGAACACTCCGAGCGGGAACACCGGTGATTTGGGCTGTACCAGCGGAGGGACGAGCAGCGCCCTTGTGCTGACAATTACCTAGCGGTTGCGGGAGGCCGTTTCGCGGAACTGGCCGTTCCGCGAAACTGTATGCTCCGCCGAATTTTCCCGCCTCACATCACCTGCCGGAAACACTTCTGCCAACTCCCGCATGATCCTACATTCACCCGGGAGCTAAGCAGCCTTCTTCGCCGCCCGCACCTTGGCCCAGCGCGCCCGCTGTGCTGCAGCGATTTTCTTGCGGACCGATTCGGACATCGTGTGCCTGGCAAGAACCGGGCCTGCTTTTTTCGCAACTCCGGCTGCCGGTTGAGATTGCTTCCGGACTCTCATCCACCGAGCTCGTTGTGCCAGCGCCATTTTTCGCCGTGAAGCGGCGGATATGACTCGCTTCGGGGCGTTCGTCTTCACAGATCTTCCCGAACCGTTTAGCGACTCGATCACCGAAATTGCTTGGTCCAACTTTTCCACATGTGACTGCGCTTCTCGTCGCTCAGCACGAAGTTGCTGGAGCGCATTCTCTAGATTTGCCATAATCCCCCTCAAGATTTACAGCGAGCCTGATTGTATAGGATTGAGATGATCTTGTAGCTAATATTAGATTGGGCCTCGCGGACCGGTTTCTCCTGTTCTAATTCTGCTAAGCTGGTCGGCGTAAATATCGTGGCTGAAGGACAGAACTGTGGAAGTAGTAGCCGGCGTCGATCTGGGTGGGACTGCCATTAACTATACGTTGGTGGACCGGGATGAGCGTTTCCTCATTGAGCAACTGTGCGAGCATCCGGCTCTCTCTAAACAAGGACCGGAGGTTTGTCTCCAGCAGATCGCCGACGGTTTGAAGATCGCAACCGATCTGGCAGGAATTACGGTTGATGACGTTGTTGCCATCGGACTGGACACGCCCGGGCCGGCCAGCGCCGCCGGCCAGCTTAGCGCCCGTGGTTCCACCAATTTTGTGCATCCCAAGTGGGTAGGATTCGATATCCGCGAAGGCCTGGCTCACAAACTCGGCAAGCCCGTTTCCTATTTGAATGATGCCAACGCGGCCGCGCTGTGGGGGCACTACGCGATTTTCGGCGCCACCGGCCGTGAAACTTCTATTTCTATTGTAGTCGGGACGGGGAACGGCGGAGGCATCATTCTCGACGGCAACGTTGTCAAAGGAAAGAACGGATTCGGCGGAGAACTCGGCCATGTTCTGATTCCATACCAGAGCATCTCCGGTATTGCGGGCATCAGTCCGCAATGCAATTGCGGACGAATCGGGGATTTGGAGTCGCTCTGTTCGCTGACGGCGATTGAGAAAACTCTGCTTCCATTTTATTTACCGCGGTATCCCGGCCACCAGCTTACTAAGCAGGACTCTCACCAGGCAGCCAAGCTGGTACGCGGACTGGCGGAGCAAGGCGATCCCATGTGCAAAGAGATTTTTCGCAGTAGAGGCACATGCCTTGGGACTCTTCTTCGACGAAATGATCAATACGTTCGATCCCGATGCCTTGATTGTGGGGGGCGGTGTTCTCGAAACGAGTCCGGAATTTCAGCGCTGGTTCTTGAAAGAAATCCGCGTAGGGATGCCAACTCAGCGCGAGGAGCAAGCCACCATTCCGATCCACGTGATGCCGAATGGCGACACTGCCGGGGCGCGAGGCGCGGCCTTGGAAGCGTTGAAGCTGGCGAGGCAAAGTGGGCTCGCATAGGGGACTTCGGGGCCCTTCGTATTTTACCCAGATCTCTTCAGCAGTAAGTTCAGAGACAACGACCTACTTTGGCGGCGGGCCTTCCACGACTTCCACAAAATCTGCAGGCCGGATCCATTTGGCAAAAGCCGCACGGACTTCTTCGGCTGAGAGTTTTTGGTATCGTTCTGCGGCGCGAATCGGTTCGTCGAGAGGCAGTCCGATGGTTGCTCGCGCGAGGAATCCATCTGCGATCTGTGTCTCGCTGGATTGACCCAACGGGATCTGGCGGATCAGCATGGCGCGGGCCTGCGCCATTTCTTCGGGACTCGGCGCCACGGTCTGCATCGCGTTCAGATCCTGTTCTATCAACGCCCGGGCCTTCGGCACATTCACCGGATCGGCGCCATAGGAAACGCTGAAACGCGTACGCGTGCGGTTCGCTTCCAGTTCTTCGTCCACGTTATAGACGTACCCGGTCTTTTCCCGCAGATCGCGGTAAAGGCGCGTGGCGTAGAAGCCGCCTCCCAGAATGTGATTGCCCAGCTGCAAGGGATAGTAATCCGCATCAAAGCGATTCATGGGAACTTCTTCCGACAGGGTAACTTCGTCTTGAACGCGCGCGGGATCGGGAACCTGGCTGGCGGCGGGTTTGTTCGGCGGCACGGGAGGCAGATCCAGCTCTGGCTTGGGCTGCTCGGTCTTCCAGGATCCGAAGTTCTGCATGATTTCTTTCTTGGCTTCTTCCGGTGAAATATCTCCGATCACGACAATTTTCGTCAGATCCGGACGGAAGGTTTTCTTGTAGTAGTTGTGGACGTCCTGCAGAGTCAGCGCGGAGACTTTCTCCGGCGTGGCTTGCCTCAGCGCCGGATCGCCGGACGGCAAGAGGCCTTGCAATAGCGAGCGACTCGCCCGGTAGTCAGGACTCTTCAAAAGACCAGCAACCGACTCCGCCGTCTCCTGCTGCACTATTTTGAATGCGGCTTCCGGAAGCGCAGGGCTGAGTTCGTTTTCTGCGAGCAATTGCAATCCGCGGTCCAAGAAAGGTTTCAAAACCTGCAGTTCGAAGCCTTCGCCCGCGCTTTCGTTGGCCGCAATATCGTCCAGAGCCTTCTGAAAGGCGAGCCGGTCAAGTGTGGTGGTGCCATAGGAAAACAGGCCGTCGAGTACGGTTGCGATTCCTTCTTCTCCGGGCGGAACCTCCAGAGCAGTCTCGTGGCGTATTTCGCCGGTAATAGTGATGGTCGGTGTCAGCGTCTCGGTTTCTACGATCAAGTCAATACCGTTCGGCAGCGTGCTCTCCACCGGGTGAAGATTCCACTTGGGTACCTCAACCTTTTCGATTAATGACTGCGCCCACTTTGGCAATTCGACAGGCTTGGTGGGAGTGGGCGTCACTTTCTCTGCACCGCCGAATCCTTTGCTCGCGACGGCTTGTCCGGAGGCCTCGGGCACCAGTGTGGCGATGATTGCATTCTGGCTGATCAGATATTTTTTAGCGACACGGTTTACATCCTGCACGGTAACCTGCTGCACTGCGTTTACATCTTCCTCCGGTGAATTGCGGCCTTCGGCGGCAAGCGCTTGCGACCACAGCGAGGCGAGTCCGGGAATGGAGTTGCGTTCGAATTCAAACGACGCCACTTCGCTGCGTTTCGCCGCCTCCACCAGATCAGGCGGAACGCCGTTACGAGCATATTGGTCAAGGATGCCGCGCAGCGTTTGCTCCATGGCGGAAGCGTCGGCAGTGGTTGGTGTGACTGCGTAGGCGAGGGCGGCACTGGCCTTGCGGTAAGTCTCGCCCACCTCAAATCCGGCGTCGAGCGCTTTCCCATCGGGCACAAGGCCGTAAATATCGGCGCGCTGGCTTGCGAGTACATCGCTCAGAATGCGCGCTGCCGCGAAGTCGCCGCTATCGGAGCCGGGCATGCGGTACGCAAGGATCGTGATCGTGTAGGGATAATCACTGGGCAGAGTGAAATGCTCGGCCTTAACTGGTTGCAAATCAATTGTTGCTCGTTGCGGAAGAGGCTTCTTCGGAATGTCCCCGTATAACTGCTTGATCAGGCTTAACGCTTTTGCGGGATCCACTTGCCCGGTAATCACAAGGATCGCGTTATTGGGCGCGTACCATTGTTTCTGAAAGCTTTGCAGCATCGACGCCAGTGGTGAGCTGAAACGAAGGTCTTGTGCCGAGGGCGTCCTCTTTGTACGGCGTACCGGCGAACATATCGTGATTCATTCGAACCAGAAACTTGTACGTGGGATTGGATAGATCGCGCGAGACTTCCTGTTCAATGGCCCCGCGTTCCTGTGCCCACTGCGCCTGGGTGTCGTCGATATTCCGCATGCAATTGGCGTCCGCATGGAGGGCAATTGCCAGGTCTTGAGACGGCACTGTCTCGAAATATTGCGTGATGTTCTGCTGTGTGTCAGCGTCGTTGTCGCCGCCCAGCTGGGCGAAGATTGCGGCAGTTTGATCGGCCGAGAGGTCGGTGCAGCCGCGAAACGCCATATGCTCTTGCGCGTGCGCCATGCCGGGAAAGCCGGGAGGCGTTTCGTCTCCACCCACCAGATAGTTTTCTTCCACCGTGACCACGGGAGCAAGGTCATTGCGCACGATGACCACGCGCAAGCCGTTAGGAAGTGTCGAGCGCGTCACATCCTCGGTGGAGAGTTTAGGCAAGGGAACACTCTGCGCGACGCAGAATGTCGTTCCCAAACAGATAGCGAGAGCAAAAATATGCCTTCGCCAAAAAAACAATAGGTTTTCCATCGTGCTCTTGCGGTACCTAGCGAAATTCGAGGTTATATCGGCATTCAGTTTAATTGGAGTGTCGAACCCTACGCCGAGGTTGCGTCCTGGTTTACGAATCGTTGCTCTGGGATAGATGATTCCGGCAACAAATGTACTGTAAGCCTCCGATGGCTGAGTGGGGGCCCAAGATACTAGCTTTTAAGTTTTGAATGGTTTAGACGGTAACACTCAATGCACATTCAGGAAAAGTTGCAGAATAAGACCCAACGTAATCACGCCAGACAATGTTCGCCGCTCTCTCGCCTTTCCATCATGGTGTTGCTGCTGACAATACTTTTGAATGCGGGTAACGCCCCCGCCTACTCGGTTCTTACTCACGAAGAACTGATCGACCTGGCGTGGAATGGTTCCATCCAGCCCTTATTGCTTGCGCGTTTTCCCGGCGCGACCGAAGAACAGCTGCGCGAGGCCCATGCCTATGCCTACGGCGGCTCTGCTATTCAAGACATGGGCTATTACCCGTTTGGGAAGCAATTCTTCAGTAACCTCACGCACTACGTGCGAACCGGCGATTTTATTGCGTGGCTTTTTCAAAATGCTCGCACCATCGATGAATATGCATTTGCCATCGGCGCATTGTCCCATTATCTGGGCGACTCAGTCGGGCACTCGGAGGCGGTAAATCCGGCAACCGCGGTCGAATTCCCGAAGCTGCGGGATAAATATGGCCGCATTGTGACCTACGGAGAAAGCCCGCATGGTCATATTCGAACCGAATTCGCCTTTGACATTGACGAGATTTCGAGTGGCGCATTTGGGCCGCCATCGTATTTGCGTTTTATTGGATTCAAAGTGCCCAGGAAGTTTCTGGAAGCGGCCTTCGCCAATACTTACGGATTTGACATTCATGAACTCCTGGGAAGGGCCCATCCTGCGCTGCGAAGTTACCGCACCTCGGTACGGAGTTTTATCCCTGCGTTCGCGCAAGCGGAGGTTGTGCTGCACCGGCATCAGTTTCCGCAGCACCCGGACGATGAGGCATATCATATTTTCGCCGAGCGCGTGGCCCGGACAAACTATGAGCGGAAGTGGCGCCACACGTACCGTGGTCCCGGTATAAGGGCACACTTGCTGGCGGTGCTGGTCTTCATTATTCCGAAAGTGGGAGCTGCTTCTGATCTGGCGATAAAGATTCCGAAACCTGACACAGAAGAATGGTACTTGCGCAGCGTGAACCGAACTGTGGATGACTTTCGAGGAATCCTGGATAAATTACGCACCAATGGCAACGCCCCAGTTGTCCTCGCCAACCTCGACCTCGACACGGGAAATCGTGCCAAACGCGGTGCTTATCACCTGGCCGACGAAACCTATGCGCAACTACTGGCGCGCATCACTTCGAAACCGGGGCGGGTGATTCCCGATGGCCTGAGGCAAGATATCGTCGCTTACTACCAGGAACCAGATGCGACAAATGCTGTAAGTCCGCAAGTGAATGCACAACTCGGTGTATTGGAGAAGATGAGATCTGTCGATAGCCTGAGCCGAAAGGGGAGTCCTCTCGCTAATCGATAGTGAAGCACGCATCCAGCGGTGCGAAGATTGGATGGATCTTCTGCGTACAGGCCGGACGCACGCGATGGCGCCGGCCTGCACGGAATAGCAATTAAGCCCTCAGCCGGCTACATGCCTGGAGTCCCTTGTGTTTGACGCCTGTTGTGCAGAGTAACTCGAACGCCGCGCTGCGCATTCACCCGAGTGGTGGTCGTCCAGTCGATGTCGTCAGTGCTGATGACGCCGCTTCCACCGCTAGCCAAAGTGTAAGTAATGCGGCCGTCCTGGTACCCATAACCACTGACGGGAAGAGCCATCCCGGTGGTCAGAACGAACACGGGCATGCCCGGCGAAGTCGCCGTATTTGCCGCAACGGAACCGGTGACCAGAGAAGCATAAGAAGCCTGCGGAGCCACGGTCAACTCCAGATCAGCAGTTGAGGTGACCGCACGCACCGCGAGCCGCGGAGTGGGTTGCCGCAACTGAGACTGCTCGTAGGATTCATTCCTGGGCTGAGTGAAATAGTGCCAGCCCGGGCCAACAGACGTACGTTGCGCCACCTGCGGCACCTGGACGTCATCCATGAGGCGAAGAGTCATCACCGACTCCCCTTTGAGAGCGGGCTGCGGACCGCGCGCGGGTAACATGATCACTTTCCAGGGCCACAGTGGGGGAAGCATCCACTCCACGACATCGCGTTTTGCGTGACCCTTTCCACGAATGTCCCCCTCTTTATCCACTTTATATCCGCGTGTAGCGATCACCTTGGCATCCAGGGGAAGATCGCCGCTGGGCAATCCAATGCGATCAAACTGCAGCCTCATGTTTCCTTTGCCAACAAAATGTCCGGGCTGCTTCGCCGATTCGAGATGTCCCACGAGATAACTGCCACGGGGGAACGCCTGCTGGCCGAATTCGGTAACGCCACGCAGATGGCAGAGAACAGGATCGCCGACCGCGGCTGTTGTGGGAGAGAAGTTAGGTTCATTCAAAGTGCATTGCAGAAGAGTGCCGGCGGGCAGGACAACGTCCCGCGCGCTGGCGCTTAGGGTCAAACCTAATGTGAGAGTTGCAAGGGTGGCATACACGATGGACTTCATGGGGCATCTCCTTGGAACGCAATAACGAAACGCACTAATTCGCGATATGGGATCGCGCCGAACCCGACTCGTCCGCGAAGTTAATCACAAATAAGTGGCACGGTCAATCGGGGACCCAGGGTAGATGAACCCCTCCGCCTGGAATAAGTTGCGAACAAAGAAGTGGGGGGTCGAAGGAATACAATATCCGCCGAGGAGATTGCCTATGTCTCTACGCAAACTCTGTTGGCTTATTCTCGCCACTACCCTCGCCGGTTCCGCTTCAGTGGCAGTTCTTGACGTGAAAATAAAGGAATACGATGTGCCCACCGCCAGATCGCGACCACATGATCCAGCCCTCGGTCCCGACGGCTCGCTTTGGTATACCGGGCAGGGGGCTAACAGACTCGGTCGCCTCGATCCGAAGACTGGCGTGTTTAAGGAATTCGCACTGAAAACGCCCAACTCCGGCCCACATGGGTTGGTTGCCGATAGACAGGGCAACATCTGGTTTACCGCGATCTCTGCAGGCTACGTCGGCAAGCTCGATCCGAAAACGGGACAAATTGCCGAGTATCGACCCGAAGGCGGCACGCGGATCGATCCCCATACGCCGGTATTCGATCACAAAGGCATCCTGTGGTTCACCAACGAGGAGACAAACTATATCGGACGCCTCGATCCGAGCTCCGGCAAAATGAGCCTGACGAAAGTGCCGACTGCGCACTCCGTGCCTTACGGTATCGTGGTCCTGAAGGACGGCACTCCATTCTTTTGCGAGTTCGGAACCAATAAACTGGCCAGCATCGACCTAGCCACCATGACGATCCGCGAATATATTCTGCCGGAGGCCGACGCGAGGCCCCGGCGCATTGCGCTGGCACCAGACGGCTCGGTGTATTACACGGATTTTGCTCGTGGGTATCTGGGACACTTTGATCCGGCTACGGGAAAGCTCCTGAAGGAATGGAAATCGCCAGGTGGCTCGGAATCAGAGCCCTATGGCATTGCTGTCACCAGCGATGGCACCGTGTGGTATAGCGAGTCAGGGGTAAAGCCCAACACGCTGGTCAGGTTCGATTCCAAGGCAGAACGCTTCAGCGCTGAGCCGATCCCCTCCGGAGGCGGAGTGGTGCGCAACATGGTGGCAACTCCTGATCGGCGGCTCTACCTGGCTTGCAGCGGAGTGAACAAGGTGGCAGTGGTGGAGCTCAATTAAAGGTCGACCTTAATTTCAGGTCTACCTGCGGCAAAAAGAAAAGCGGCGTTCCGGTGTGCGGAACGCCGCTTTCGGTTAATCAGCCATTCTTACGCGCCCGCGCTTGCGGTTCGCGAGAGCGGTGCAGTCCGTAAAGCCTCCGTTATCCGGCCAAAGTACAAACGGTAAGAGTGGTGTATCTCATACATTACTGGGAACACCAGAATTGCCGCCTGCCAGCCGAAGCGATGGCCCACCAGGCTAAGCATCGAAGCAATTCCCGCGCTAAGCACGTAATACGGGAATGAAAGCTGCACGATGCTCCGCCAGGCCTGAAGCATAGAGGTGTTCTCGCTCAATTTGATGATGGCTGCCACCGGAACCGTTTGCCCCAGAAAGAAGGCTGCAGTTGTCGCGGACAGAGTGAGCGGTACGGACGCCCAAGTCGCTCTGTTTAGCCAGGCTGCATTCCAGATCAGGTTAGCCATGCTTGCGGCTACTGCCATCATGCTGATATTGAACACCATCTGTTCCGGCCGAAACTTCTTGCTCTGCTGTGGCCAGCACTGCACCATGGTGGACACGGACGCAATCAAGATCGTTTCCACCGCACTGAGGTTCACCACCGCCAACAGCAGGAACGGCAGGTTGACTGACATGTTGCCTTCTATGCCTGGCAATCTAACTTTCATCCGCGACGTCGCCGCCGCCAGCGCCAGTAGAGCCAGGGCATAGAAGGGGTGAAGTGTATGGCTTCCGAGTCCCGCGTATATGCCGCTAGCTAACGCTGCCAGGACCATCATTCCGATGAATGTCCGAGTTCGCCGTGTAGTGTGATTCATGATCTTCTCCTTTCTTTGGTTTCAAGCACACACGGCTACTGCTCGTCGTCTCCAGCATCGGAGAACGCCCCATCGGTGGTTGTAGCTGCCGCACCCCAAACCACGCTTGTGGCTTGTGTACCGGTTCCAGTGCTGGAACCCCAAACTACGCTAAAGGCACCCAGCGTGTTGGTATTCCAGGGCAACGAAGCTCCCCAGACCACCGAACTGCCAGTAACACTGGCTCCCCAAACTACCGAGGCTCCCCAAACCACTGATGTTCCCCAAACCACTGAGCCTGCGGCAACGCTGCCGTTTCCCTCAACCAGAGAAACTCCACCTTTGGAATTGACGGCGACCGACGGAGAGAGTGCCGCGCCAACGGTGGCCGGGGCGACGTTCGTGTCAGCGACCGCGTTCTGCACGTTGAGCAGGCCCGAACCGACTGACAGGAGATCGTAGAAGTCAGTGAAGGTCTGCAGAAGGTGCGGAACATAAGCGCTGCTGGAAGTTGGCCAAGCTTTGTAAGTGGTCTTCATCAGGCGCGCCTTCACCTGGTCGGGTGTGAGCGCATTGTTTTGCTGAAGCAGCAATGCAACCGCTCCGCTTACCACGGGAGTTGCCATGCTGGTGCCGCTCAGCGTGAAATAATCGCTGTTGCCGTCGTTGCCATTTACCAGTTCGGACGGATAGGATGCTTCCAGAGTGGCGCCAGGAGCCGATAACGAGACGATATCGTTGCCCGGAGCCATAATGTCAGGCTTGACCACGTGATCGTATGTGGTTGGGCCCTTCGAACTGAAACTTGCTTTGGTCTCCGCCGCGGGAGAAGAAGACCCATTGCTCTTCATCGCGCCTACCGTGATCACGAAGGGATCATTGCCCGGCGCGGTGATGGTTCCGAAACCGTTGCTGCCGTTGACGCTCACGCGTCCATAGTTACCCGCCGCTACCACTACCACGATTCCCGCCTTCCAAGCGGCTTCCACCGCCTGGCAGAGAGGATCCTGTGTGTAGCTGACGAAGATGCCGCGGCCAAGCGACAGATTGATCACTCGGATGTTGTAAGTGCTCTGCAATGCGATTGCTTGTTCGATGGCCGCGATCACATTGCTGTCGCTGCCGGAACCATTCAGATCGAGTACCCGGAGGTCGAGCAGATTCACCCCAGGAGCAACACCAGCGTAGTTGCCGCCGGAGAGATAACCGTTGCCGCCGATGATTCCAGCGACGTGCGTGCCGTGACCATAGAGGTCGTACATGGCGCCGCTCGAGTTGGAATTCGCGGTGCCGGTGAAATCCTGGCGATAGACAACGCGCGAGTTAGATTCGGTGGAATCTTTTAAGTCGGGATGGCTGTCGTTAATACCGCTGTCGATCACAGCCACGCCGATTCCAGCTCCGTTATAGCCGGCATTCCAGGCTGTAGGCACGCCGGTCGCGATGTCGGAAACGTCATCGAGTCCCTTCATCGGATGGTCGATGCTCACTGAAAGAACTTCAGGGTCAGCTTCCAAGGCCGGCAAAGCGTTAACCGGGATGGTGAGGGCAATGCCCTTAACCGAATGGAGACGGTGGTTCAGTCGGCCACCCAGAAGATGTGCCCGGCCTTCTTCGGCCGCTTGCGGAATCTGTTTGTACTGCACGATGACCTTTACGGTCTCGGTGGCTTTCGCGCCATGATTCGCTCGCGCGGCAATCGGCGCGAGATCCGGAGCGAACTTGCCAACCGCTTTTCCGCCTTGGGCAAACGCGGTCTCTGCCAGCAGGAGCAGCAGGATCGCGCTCCAGCGTTTTCCCCAAGCCGCGCTGTGACGCTCGCCTCGGCTCGGGTTCTTAGGTTTCGGTGTCTGCGACATAACTCTCGCTTTCTGTGGCACAGAATTGTGCTTCGACTCGGCTAAGCTAGTGCACGGGCGCTGCCAATTGAGCCTCCGTAAGTTGTTGCTGCATCTAGGAATCGCGAGCATGGCTGGGGGTGTTGCGGGGCCAGTCTGTCCCGCAGCCGTGGGCATAGGCCAAGTTGTCCCATCCGGTCGGTCTGATTACTTTGGATGAATCGCCGTGGTTACCACTGCTGGAGGTTCGAAAATTCGATGGGGATTTAGCGCGCCGTTGCCGCTTCGGTTTTGACCGGTGCTTTTTCGTTCGCAAGTAGAATTCGCGGCAGGGCCGCCATTAATTGGCGGGTGTATTCGTGTCTGGGATGGGAAAAAATCTGGGCCGTTGTTCCGCATTCTACGATTGCACCCTGGTGAAGAATGGCGATGCGGTCGCAGATTCCAGCGACCGATGCCAGATCGTGAGAGATGTAAAGAATGGCCATTCCAGTGGAACGATTCAGTTCGCGAAATAGAGCAAGTATTTCAGCTTGTGTAATTACATCGAGAGCACTCGTCGCCTCATCGGCAATCAACAGCGCGGGGCGATGCAGGATGGCCATGGCGATGAGCACTCGCTGCGCTTGTCCTACGCTCATTTGGGAGGGATATTTCCGTTGAAATTCGTCGTGCGAGGGAAGCGAAACGCTTTCGAGAGAATGCCGAATCGCAATGGCGCAATCTCCCGCAGTGCCTGACGCATGCGCGCGCCATGCTTCCTTGAGTTGAGTTCTGATCTTGAGCGCTGGATTTAGCGAAGCGAGAGGACTTTGCAACACCAGCGAAATTGCCTTGCCGCGCAGCCCTCGCAGTTCGCGTTCCGAAAGATTTAGAAGGTCGGCATCGTGAAACTTGATTGTTCCCTCAGCGCGGGAGTGTTTCTTGTCCAGAAGGCCGAGTATTGCCATGGCCAGGGTGCTCTTGCCGGAACCGCTCTGTCCTACGAGACCCAACACCTCGCCGGGTTGGATTTCGATTTCCACGTCACGCAAAACCGGCTGCTTGTTTCCGTAACGCACGGAGAGTCGCGCAGAGAGCAGAGGCTGGTTTGGTGGAGGCTGAGACATCGTTGTTGTACCTGATGATCGTTGCTATTTCTTCTCAGATCAGTGTGAATTCGTGCAAATCCGTGGTGAAAAAGTTGTTGGCTACTTTCCGGCCACCGTAAGCCGCTCCGCATTCCAGAATGTTTGCGGTGACAAAATCACGGGCGCGGCGCCGTGCACCGTCGTTGACACAGCCGAGAGCGCGTTCTTGTTGATCAGAAAAATGAATGGTTCCTGCTCGACCACGATTTCCTGCACCCGGTCGAATGCTTCTTTCCGCCGTTTCGGATCGATGGAAGCCGCTTGCGCCCGCATCAATCGGTCGATTTCCGCTTCCCATGTAGTCTCTGGAACTTTCTGTTGCGGATTCCACTGGTGATTCTCCGAGGAGCTCAACCACACATTCATTTCTCCGTTCGGATCCAGATCCACATTGGTCAGTCCAAGAATGATGGCTTCATAGTCGAAGCTTTGGGTCATGCGCTCGATCAGAGAAGGGAAGTCGAGCGTAACCACATTTACGTGGATGCCGATCTTCTGCAGGTCATCCTGAATCAGCACCGCCATTCGCTCGCGGGTTTTACTGCCGGCGTTAGTGATGATCGAAAAGACAACCAGATTGCCGTCTTTATCTTTGAGGGCACCGTTTTCCATGCGAAAGCCGTCAGCCTGCAAAGTCTTCAAAGCCGCATCGGGACTGTATGTTTGGGGTTTCAGCTTAGCGTTGAACCAGAAGTTATTCGCTGGCGAAAAAGGACCGACGGCCGGCTGTGCGTGCCCGTGGTAGACGATGCGGCTCAGATCTTCGCGATTGATTGCCTCCGAAATCGCGCGCCGGAAGTTGGCCGAGCGGAACCAACTTTTCTTATAAGCTGGGATCGGCGCCTTCGCAACTTCGTTAAACCATAACTGCTCACTATCGAGCGAAGGGCCGGCATCGTGCACCAGTTGTGGCGATGTGGCAGCCAACTTGTCGAAGTATTCACTGTCGAGCGAATTGATCAGATCCAGTTCTCCCCGCTTGAAACGCAGCATCTCCACGTCGCGGTTGGGTTGGATGTCCAGTCGAATCGATTCGAGATAGGGCAGCTTGTGTCCTTGCGCGTCGGTCTTCCAATAATTCGGATTCCTCTTCAGGAGCACCGTGGCTCCGGGTTTGTAGTCGGCGAGCATAAAAGGTCCGAGCACGGCGTTATCTCTCTTCGGCGAGTGTTCGGAAAGAATGGCGACCTGATCAAAAAGGCGATCCAGTCCAGCTACCGGTGCGGGAAAGGTGACGGAAATCTGGGTTGGCGAAATAATTTTGGTTTCCACATTCCCCGTGCCCGAACGAAAGGCGTCGCCGGTCGCCGAATGCAGTGCCGGATCCATCAATTGCTGCATGGTGTAGGCAACATCTTCTGCGGTAAACGGTGTGCCGTCGGAAAATGAAATTCCGCTGCGCAGATGGAAGGTGATCTGCCGGCCGTCTTTTGAGATCTTCCACGACTGGGCCAACTCCGGTTCGAGTTCCTGAGTCTGGCGGTTCACGCGCACCAGCACTCCACCCGTCAAGTAACGGACTGACGCGGACGCTTCATCCTCCACTTTGAGAGGATCAAAAGTCTTGGGCTCCATGCGCAGACAGAATCTCAACTCGCCGCCACCTTGCGCAGACAGGTGCGGCGCTAAAGAGCTCACACAAATAGCAATGATTGCGACTGTTCTGCTGTAGGTTCGCGCCATTCGCTTACACATTTTGTTCTGACTTTTCACGCCACCACCTCGTCCTGCCGCGAAAGCAAAAGCTGAAATGACATCACCACCAGCACCAGCAGAACCAGCGGCACAAACTTCCAGGGCTCGTCGCCGATGGAGATCAAACCTTCCAGTTCTTTCAATAGGCTGCCCCACGAAGGCATGGGCTCGGCGACTCCGAGTCCAAGAATCCCCAGGTTGGCCTCACTCAGGATGAAAACTGGAATCGAAATCCAAAACTGCGCATATAAAACTGGAGTCAGGTTCGGCAATACATGCATCCAGAATAGCCGGTGTGCTGGAACTCCGGCGGCCCGCGCCTGGCGTACAAAATCGGAAGAGCGCAGCGACGCTGAAGTTGTGCAAAGCACGCGCGCCGCGGTAGTCCAGCCCAGCAGCCCGAGCAACAGAAAAGTCACCAGCACAGAAATCATCGGAGAAACGTTCAACGGCATCAAGGCTCGGGCTGTAATCAGTAAAAATAGCCATGGCAGCGATAAGAAAAGATCGGTCACAGCCATTGCCATCTTGGCCCAGATCCCACCGAGATATCCTGCTAATCCTCCAATCAAAGCGGCCATCAGCGTCGAAAGGAACGCTGCGGCGGGGGCCAACAGCAAAGAAATTCTGGTGCCGTAAAGTACGCGGGCAAAGCGATCGCGCCCAACCTCATCCGTTCCCAGCCAATGACTTCGCGATGGAGCAGCATCGGTTGCTTCGCGATATTGCTTGGCGTATCCCGCAGGAGCAAGCAAGTTCGCTGCCGCTGACGCAAGTAGCACCAACAGCAAAATGGCGAGCGCCAGCTTCCGCCAGAGATTCATGACTCTCGGCTCCGGAGCATATGACCGATTACATCTGCTCCAGAGTTCGCCAACAAGGTTACGAGCGTCACTAGAATCGTGATGTTGACCAGAAGTGGAAGATCGCGTGCCAACGCCGCTTGCCAGGCGAGTTGTCCCACGCCCGCCAGCCCGCATAGAGCTTCCACCGGGATGGCTGCGCCTACGGCCATGCTCACCGATACACCAGCTACGGCTAGCAATGCCGGGGCTACGCTCGGTATCACATGCCAGAGAAGGATGCGGACTTCCCCCAAACCCTTCGCTCTCGCGGTAATAATGTGAGGCAAACTATAAGATTTTGCCAGCAGGTTGCGCGCATAGCGATAAATGTGCGGGAACACGATGAGCGCAATGGCCAGCGAACCAGGAACATTCCAAAGCACCGAGAGCAGTGCCAGGACTGCGGCGGGGATGCAAAGTAATGTTCCGCTCACTAGCGTGGTGAGCAAGTCATAACCGGCGAGCCGCAACCCGGCGGCACTCAGCGCCAAAGTGAGAGCGGCTACCCACGCGAGTCCCAGCCCAAGGATCAGCAAGCGCAGCGTGAGTGGAGCACGCTCACGCAGCAGCGTGCGTACAGGTTGCCCCAGGGCGAGCGAGGTGCCCAAATCACCATGCGCGGCGCGATTCATATAAGAAATGTAGAAATGGAATATGTCGTGTTGCTGGTGGCGGGCTGTGCGCAATGCTTGGACGCTCTCGGCACTCAAATGAGGATCGAGTTCCTGCTCATCGGTGTCGAATCCCGGCGCCAGCCTTACCAGGGTCGCGGAGATTAATCCTCCAAGCAGGACCGTGGCTACCAGCGCCAGCGCATGGCCAACAACTTTTGCCTTCAGTTTGCTCACTATTTACGTCCCCGAAGCGCCTTGTGCCAGAGCGTCTTGCCGTGCCGCCGCTTCTGCATGGTGAATCTGTTTTATGGAATACATTCTCCGGTCTGCCTCCGCCAGCAGTCCCTCAACATCGAAGCCATTTTCGGGACAGAATGCCGTGCCTACGCTCAACGAAATCACATCTCGTCCGCAAGTTTGGCGGCCGGCTTCAACCGCTGCCTGGTTCAGGCGGCTGGCTTTCTCCAGGGCAGCCTCTGGAGTGAGACCCGGAGCGGTGACTACGAATTCGTCCCCGCCCATGCGAGCGACGTAGTCATAACCGCGGCAAGCTTCCTTCAATCGCATGCTGAATTCGCGCAGCAGTTTGTCGCCTTCGAGGTGTCCAAAGGAATCGTTAATTTTCTTTAGTCCATCGATATCGCAAACCATCACTGCGAGCGAGGTCTTCATGCGGCGGCACCGCGTAACTTCCTGCGCCAGGTGAACGAACAACGAACGTGCATTTGGCAAGCCGGTGAGGAAGTCGGTGGTTGCCGAACTTTGGGCTTGCTGATACTTCAAGGCGTTCTCCACCGAGAGCGCCACTTTGGAAGCCACGGCCAGCAATATCCGCAGATCGTCGGGCGTAAATGCGTCCAAGTTCGAGTGGTACATTGCGAGAACGCCGACGATGCCATTCAATCCCTCCAAAGGAACGGCCAATGCCGATTGCAGGGTCGCAAACTTTTCCGGATCGGAACTGTATCCTGCCTCTACCTGCGGATTCCCGTTGATGATCGGTTTCCCGTTTTCTGCCACCCACCCACACAAGCCTTCGCCCACGCGGATTTTTAGTGACGATAGAACGCGGAAATTCTCTCCGCTCACCAGTTCGGGGAGCAGCCAGCCGTTGCGGTTCACATATACCGCGATCGAATCATATTGAATCAGCCTGCGCAGGCGCATCGATAACACGGATAATGTTTCGCTGAGGCTAAGCGAATTTCCCAGGTCCTGGCTCAAATCGAACATCGCTTGCGCTTCTTGCCTGGCGGATGCGATGGAGGTCAGGAAGTCGGATTCGCCCGCAGGCATTTCTTCCGATCTTTCAAATCCCGCTGCTGGAGCCAGACCACGCTCAACGCGAAGATCCTTGGAGAATCCTGCCGGGACGAAGGCGGCCTCCTGCGTGTGGGCCATGCGCTCCAAGTCGACGTATCGGCGCTCGAGCAGGCTTACCACTTTCGGATCGAACCAGATTCCCGATTTTTCTTTCACCGTGCGCATGGCTTGATCCAGCGGAATTGCAGGGCGGTACTGCCGGTGAGAAGCAAGAGCATCAAGACAATCCACAGCCGCAAGAATTCGGGCTCCTATAGGAATTTCTTCCCCAACTAGGCCCGCCGGATATCCAGAACCATCCCATCTTTCGTGGTGTGAACGCACAATAGGAGCTACGGGATAAGGAAAAGCAACGCGATCCAGAATTTCCGCGCCCACCAAGGGATGAACTTTCATTTTCTCGAACTCTTCCGGAGTGAGCTTGCCGGGTTTGTTGATGATGTGTTCAGGCACGCCGAGCTTGCCAATGTCATGCAAAAGAGCTGCCGCCCGCAGGGCTTCGATCTCATCGGGCGAGAGCCCGATCTCTTTCGCGATTTCGATTGCGTAGATTCGTACGCGCTGCAGGTGAGTGTGAGTGGTGTGATCTTTGGCCTCGATGGCTAGCGCCAGGGCTT
Organism: uncultured Acidobacteriaceae bacterium; assembly: GCA_963817305.1. GTDB lineage: Bacteria > Acidobacteriota > Terriglobia > Terriglobales > Acidobacteriaceae > Sulfotelmatobacter. Next base: position 119,702 of record CAWFOD010000007.1, read on the forward strand.
CGATCGTACGCATATTCAGTGAAGCAATTTCTTCGACGTGTCGCTTCTCGATCTCAACGCGTTCCTTCTCGGCTTCTAGCCGTCCTAAATACAGCCGGTAAGAGCGGTACACCCAATAGATCACCGGCAGGACGAGTAAGGAAGTTTCCCAACCGGCCTGACGATTGACAATTCCTACCAAACCAACCGCGGCCGCGCCCACCAGATAGTAAGGAAAAGACCAGAAGTAGCACTCCGACCACACCTTACGGCTCGATTTACCCTCGGTCAGCGAGATCACAATCGAGACCGGTAATGTGTTTGCCAGGAAGAAAACCAGCGCCGCTACCATCAGAAGGATGGGCTTATTCGACCCAACCCGGGCGTCCAGCCAGTGATAGCTGGCATAACAGAATCCGCTGGCATTGGCCATCATTCCAAAAACGTTGAACAGGATCTTGACCGGATCCCGACGGCCGCGGGTTTGCCAAACGCTTTGTACCAGACTCGCGGCGCAGCCGATAACGAGGGTCTCCGGCAGGCTGAGTTCCATTACACCGAGAAGAATAAAAAGAAAATTCACCGACATCGTGCCGTCGATGCCGGGTAGTTGGACTTTCAGGCCGGAAGCCAGCACGGCGACGCCGAGGTAGCAGAAGAAGCGCGGAAGATCGGCCGATTGCCAGTGCCATAGGGCAGAGCACAGCACCGTCATGCCCATCGAGACTGTAATCCCGACAAATAGTTTCGTGCGAATCGACATTGACGTCGTCAGTCTTAATTGCCGGAGGAGGCGAGAGAATTTGACCGCGCGCGGGGCTATCCGCGCACACTTCCGCCATTCCTCGGTCGATGAAATCCTAATTTTGTTAAAGGGTTTTAAATAGCTTACTGACGTAACCTTCCCCATGTAGTTTCAGTGAATTGGCGATTGACAGGATTGAGGAGTGGGCTTCGGTTTCGTCGCTCCGTTGGTAACCGAGCGGGGAGATTACCAATTACTTTCGTTATGGTCCTCAGTTGCATATTTCCTGCGCTACTTGTCCGCTGTGTCAAGATCAACTCCAAACGTGCGGAATGACAACAGCCAATAGCAATTCGAAACTTCCAGTGGCGGTTACGGCAGGCGACACGGGAGGTCCCGAGAGCGCAACATCTGGCTCTTTCGCCCTCCACATCGATGGTTCCGCCGATGTCGTGGTCCTTCACACCGATCTTGAGGGCAACATCACCTCCTGCGATGAAGGGGCTTTGGCGGGGTTCGATCGCAATCCTTCGGAAGTCTTTGGCAGACCGATCGCGGCATTTCTCACCGGCCAGGGCGGTAGCCTAACCAAGAATCTGCAGCAAAACATACTGACCGCGGTGCTCAAACTGGGTAGACACCATTGTTCTGTCCGGTGCCAGACCAGAGACGGCAAACACTTCCGCGCAGATCTTTCACTAACGCTACTCCGCGACGGTCGCTCGGTTCCGACGGGAATCGTAGCCGTAATCTCCGTTACAGACGAAGAGGCGAAGCCATCATCAGTTCCTCATCACTCGCCATCTCGGGAATCGGAGGAAGACGAATCACCGCGCACCGTACGTCGCGAGATTGAGGGTTCGGCTTTTGTTCTGGCCAGTCCTCTGATGCATCGATTCGTGCGCATGGTGGATCGAGTCGCCGGCCATACAGAAACGGTGCTGATCACGGGAGAAACTGGAACGGGTAAGGAGTTGATTGCCCGCTCGATTCATCAATCGTCAAACCGCCGCGGACGGCCATGGATCGACATCAACTGCGCTGCGCTCCCGGAAAATCTGGTGGAAAGCGAGTTGTTCGGCTATGAGAAAGGCGCTTTCACTGGAGCCGACGTTTCCAAGCCCGGACTGTTTGAGCTCGCCGATCGGGGCACGCTTTTTCTCGATGAAATTGGCGAATTACAGCTTCACACCCAAGTAAAACTGTTGCGAGTTTTGGATGGATATCCATTCTATCGGCTGGGCGGCCATCGCAAAATCAAAGTGGATGTTCGGATTGTCGCCGCAACGAATCAGGATTTAGAAGCTGCAGTTACCGCGGGACGCTTTCGTCAGGACCTTTTTCACCGCCTTGGGCAATTTCAACTGCGGGTTCCGCCGCTGCGCGAGCGTCCCGAGGATATCGTCGCGCTGGCGGAACACTTTCTTCATTTGAAGGCACCGCGAAGTTCTTTCGCGCCCGACGCGGTTTCGGCGCTGCTTTCCCATTCGTGGCCGGGAAACATTCGCGAACTTCGCAACCTGGTGGCTCGGGTCGCGGTGCAATCAAATCATCCTGAAATCCAACCCGCCCAGATCGAAGCCGCGATGTCGGGCAGCCCGACGGCGCAGCGACAGTCCGCGTCCATGCCCGTGGGCAACCTCGACAGTATGGAAGAGCAGATGATCATTCGCGCTCTTGAGCGCAGTGGCGGCCATCGCGGCCAGGCGGCGGATCAACTCGGAATCTCCCGGCGCACACTGAGCCGCAAGCTGAAGGAATACAACATCAACATCTCGCCGGGCGAGGGCTCGAATGCTTTGGGGTTCATCAGCCTCGATCAGCAGAAATTCTTCCGCGCCCGCATTCAACTCGCGGTCACTTTGAAAAATCAGCATGGCGAGGAAGCGTCCGTGCAAGGCGTCAACCTAAGCACCGGCGGCATGGGACTGGATGGCTTGAAGGAACCAATGCGGTTCTCCGGGCTTCTGGACGTCAGCTTTCCGCTTCCGGATACTGAAATTATCTTTCGCGCCAAGGCTCGAATTGTCTGGATGGGCGACGAAGGTCGCGTTGGTCTTCGCTTTGCCGTCATCGATCCTGTGCTCTTCGAGCAGCTCCAGCACTGGACCAATAAGAGGATGAAAGACGAAGGTTGGGATCTGCCTGCCTGATCTTTGAGAGCCACTCTCGGAAAACTTCTAATGTGCCGGTGCAGGCTGCGGCGTTGCTTGTGGCGCCGTGGCCCCGGGACTTGAGAAGTTTACTTTCGGAACTTCGCGTGATCCCGGTGAAGCTTCGAAATAAGCTTCGTTCGGTTTGAATCCCGCAATACCCGCAAAGAAACTGTTGGGAAACTGCTGCACATACGTGTTGTAATCCCGCAAAGTATCGTTATAACGTTTGCGCTCGACTGCAATGCGATTCTCTGTGCCCGCAAGTTCATCCTGAAGACGCAGGAAATTCTCATTCGACTTCAGCTGTGGATAGTTTTCGACAATCAGCAGTAAACGCCCGAGGGCTCCATCGAGCTGGCCGTTGGCGGCAATCTTCTCTTGCGGAGAGCCTGCGGAAAGCAGCGCCGAGCGCGCCTTCGCGATGTCTCCGAATACGGTCTGCTCCTGCTGCGCGTAACCCTTCACCGTTTCCACCAGATTAGGAATCAGGTCGGCGCGGCGTTGCAACACAATATCCACCTGCGACCAAGCCGCCTTTACGGCTTCATTCTTGCTGACCAGTGTGTTCTTCACCCCCACGTACTGGCCGAAAGCAACCAGGACGATCAGCAGCACAACTGCGATGACAACCACGACGGCGATCAGTGCCTTGGTCATAGATTCTCCTGAATACGCCTGTACTACGATGAGCTTGGTGCGCCCGAGTCCAGCATTCTATCAACAGCCGCCGTTACCTGTTCGAGCGCCGCGAGGTAGCGGGCAAAAACGTCGGACACGTCAAACTGCCTGGATTTCGCAATCTGCTCGCGAACGTCCAACACCTGCAGAAAAGCGGATGGATCGAAACCGATCGTTTCAGCCAGAGCCTTGACCGCCTGCCGCTTGCCCGTCGGCGCATCGTCCCCCAGAACAATCAAAACGTGGCGGAACAAAGTTGCGAACGATGAAACCGACCGTGTCAGCAACTCCCACAGGCGCGAGTCGTTGCCGTAGGCGAGCAGCAGGTGCTGGCGCAGCAGCGCGAGTTTTTCCCGCAATTCGTACTCGACCTGCACGCGATGCAGGCTGGCAGAAATATGTAAGTTGTTGAAGATATCTTCGCCGAAAAGCACTCGATGATGCTGTTTCATATCCATTAACTCAATCGTGAATACATCCGTTGAGTGCTCAACTTCGTCCCTCGTCATGAACAAGGGAGGCGGCTGCTTTCTGGCATTCCACCATTTCACTGCAGGAGCGAGCGTCCGCATCGCCGCGAATGAAGTGTCACGAACCACGCAGAACAGGTTCACGTTAGAAAACTCGGAATGAAAGTCTCCCGTGACCGACGATCCAAACAGGATCACGCTTTCAAGGTTGTCCCCCGCGGCGTCCCGCAGACGGCCGACAAAGTCGTTCATTGTTCTATCGAGAGCCATCTGCTTTTCTTGAGACCTATGACGCCTTTACCGGGCTACCAACTGCTGCTGGCTCCGCCGCCACCAGAGCTGCCGCCGCCAAATCCACCAAAACCACCGCCGCCGCCGAAATCCACCGCCGCCCCCGCCTCTGTAGCCGCCACCACCGCCGGACAAAAGCATCCAGAAAAGAATCCCTCGAAGCGGAGTAAAAAGAATAACCAGTATAACGATTATCAGCAGCACCACGCCGCCAGCCGACAATCCGCCGCTGGGCTGCTCCACTTGTTGCGGCGGAGGCGGCGTGAATTGTGGCGTGGTGAGTTGAATCCCCGCGTCCTGCGCGATTACGCCGGCCACGCGGGAAGTAACGAGCAGCAGCGCCTGGCTGTAATTACCGGCGCGCATCAGTGGGATGGCTTCGCGTTGAAAGGCACCCACCTTGCCATCCGGCAAAATCGGCTCGAGTCCGTAACCAACTTCAATGCGAGCGCGATGATCGTTAATCGCATAGAGAATCAGCACTCCGCGGTTGGTGGATTTGTTTCCAACGCCCCACGAATGGAAAAGGTCCACCGCGTAGCTTTCGATTTCTTCCCCGTCCAGCGAATGGATGGTTACAACCGCGATTTGGGCATGCGCCTTCTCGTCGATCTGCCGGCAGATCTCGTCGATCTGTGCAATGGTGTTCTGATCGAGAACGTGGGCAAAATCGTTGACGTAGCCCGTGGGCTTGAGCTGGGAGATCGGTTCGGACCGCGCGGCGGGAACGAGAAAAAGAAACAGCGCCACAGCACCGAGTGAAATGGCGCGCGATTTTGAAGAAAAGCTCACGGGAAACAAAATTGTACAGCGTCGTCTTCATTGCAGCGTCCTTAAAGCGTTTGCAATCATCCAAAGCTCATTGGAGGAAATGAGATGCGCAAGCGCAAATTAGGAAAAACTGGGTTCGACGTCGCGCCGCTGGCTTTGGGAGGCAATGTTTTTGGCTGGACAGCCGACGAACCGACATCCTTCAAGCTGCTCGATGCTTTTGTAGATAAGGGATTCAACCTGATCGATACGGCTGACGTCTACTCGCGCTGGATTCCCGGACATAAGGGCGGCGAGTCAGAGACGATCATCGGCAACTGGCTGAAAAAAAGCGGCAAGCGGAGTCAGGCAGTGATTGCCACGAAAGTCGGACTGGACATGGGAGAAGGAAAAAAAGGACTTTCCGCTTCCTACATTCAACGGGCGGTTGAGGATTCTCTGCGCCGTCTTGCAGACCGACTACATCGACCTCTATCAGGCGCACAAAGACGATCCCGACACGCCGCTTGCAGAAACGCTGGAGGCTTTCACTGAACTCATTCGCCAGGGTAAGGTTCGCGCCATCGGAGCCTCAAATTATACTGGCGCTCGTCTGGCCGAAGCCCTCGAAGTCAGCCAGCAAAGGGGATTGGCGAGCTACCAGACATTGCAGCCCGAATACAATCTTTACGATCGCTTCGCGTACGAGAGTGACCTTGCGCCGGTATGTCAAAAATACGGCCTCGGTGTGATTCCCTACTTTTCCCTGGCGAGCGGCTTTCTGACTGGCAAATATCGCTCGGAAGCAGATCTCTCCAAGAGTCCGCGTGGACAGATGGTCAAGAAGTACTTGAACCCACGCGGAATCCGCATCCTCGACGCATTGGATCAGGTGGCTAAGCGACACAATGCAACTCCCACCCAAGTTGCTCTTGCCTACTTGATGGCACAGCCAGGCATCACCGCGCCGATCGCGAGTGCAACCAATCTCAAACAGTTGGATGAATTAGTGAAGGCCGCCACTCTTGTGCTCGATCAATCCTCGATCGAGTTGCTCAATCAAGCCAGCGCGCAGGATCCGGAAAATGAATCGCGACCGTCCGCCGCGGCGGATTGAAAGTTTCCGGCTGGCATATGACGTACTCTGAAAAGAGATTCACCGGGTAAGTACAAAACGATGGCCCGAGGAGAGAACGCGACGTATCCTCGGGCCGTTGTATAGGTGCTTACTGGTTCACTCGTAGCAGCATCATCGTACCGCTCTCCAGCTTGACGTTGTTTTTTTCGGAACTGATTACCGAACCCTCCGTCGAATTGCTTGCGGGCGGACTGAGTGTCAGGTTTGAGATTCCCACCACTCCCTGCGTCTGTGCTGTAATCGGAGGCCGCGAACTCTTTGCCGTTCCGGAATCGCTTGGCATGTCATTACCGGCGGATGCAGAGGTGGCGGCGGGCGCAGATCCTGACATACCTGGACGCGCGCCGCTGCTGTTGCTGGGGCTTGTGCTCCCGCTTGGCGCGGCAGCGTCGCTATTTCCCCCGCCCGGATTATTCTGTTCGTTCTGCTGACCGATGATTGCCTGAATCGACATCGGCATCTGCATCGTGTTTCCGTCTTTCATTACTGCCCGGTCGAAGACGATTCCCATTTGCGATTCTTTTTGTTGCTTACTATGGGGTTGCGCTTCCGTTACGTGGCCGATCACTTTCGTATCCTTGGGTACGAGTATCTCGCCGCTGGTGGACTTCATATCCTGCGTGACTTTGGCGACAACTTCCTCCCCGGTTTTCGCTTTCTTAGCGTCAATGGTCTTGGTTAGGAAGACTGGAATGACGCTGCCGGGAGCAATTCGCGGAGGCGTGCCTGACTGAGCCGCGGCTGGAGACGCCGCCTGAGTCTGAGATTGCGCTGGAGTTGAGGTTTGCGGCTGCGGGGTGCTCGAGTTCGGCGTGGACGGAGCATTACCCTGAGCAACAGCAGCGCCTGCAAGCAAAGTGACTGTACATAAGCTGATGAAAAATGTATTCATCGTCTCCACTCCCTTAGAAAGTGCCCGAGTTTATAACGGCGAAGGTGCGCAAAAATTCCTACTGCAGTTTCGATGCATTCCGGTACGCGAGGGTAGGTTGGGAAAAGTGCTGATAACGACGGCGGGGTCTGCACGCGCCGCGACAACCGAAAAGAACGATATCGCATCGAAGTGTGATGATCCGTTATCTCTCGCTCATCGCTCTCACCTTGGCGCTCGCGACCATCGTTGCCTGTACAACGAAAGACAACCCTGACGAAATCCGCCAACGCACCGCGGAAGCCACGGAAACCATGCGGCGCGACACCAAAGCGGTTGTGGAAGGCGTGAAGGAAGGGATGGGCCACGACAACAAGGCCATCAACATCAACAAGGCTTCTCGCGAGGATCTCTTGACCCTACCCGGGGTGACGGAGCATGAAGCCGACCGCATCATTGCTGATCGCCCCTACGATGATGCCCACGACCTGGTCACTCGACACGTCATTCCTCAAGCCGAATACGACAAAATCCAGGACCGTATCATCGCGGGTCATTAACATAACGCTTTCTGTGACTTCCGAGTCGATCCTGCGATATCATCAAGTAGATGGCTGCATCGCGCAAACAGCATTCCTTTCAAACTGATGATTCGCGGCTGCGGCCTATCTACGCCAAGGTGATGGCAGGTGACCGTCTTGACTTCGCCGACGCCGTCACTCTCTACCGGAGCGGTGATGTGCTCGCCGTGGGCTGGATGGCCAACCACGTTCGAGAGCGCATGCACGGCGACAGGACATATTTCAACGTCAACCGCCATATTAATCCCACTAATGTATGCGTGGCGGCGTGCCGGCTGTGCGCCTTCGGACGGAAAAAAGACTCTCCCGGCGCCTACACCATGGCGCTCGACGAAGCCTACGAAACCGCGGCCTCCGGATACAGTGAAGCCGTAACTGAGTTTCACATCGTTGGCGGATTGCATCCGGATTTACCGTTTCAATATTTCCTCGATCTCTGCTCCGGCCTCAAACAGCGGTTCCCGCACGTCCACCTGAAAGCCTTCACTATGGTGGAGGTTGCATATCTCTCAAAGCGCGCCAAGCTTTCGATTCGTGAAACGCTGGAGCAATTGAAAGCCGCGGGCGTGGATTCTTTACCAGGCGGCGGCGCGGAAATTTTTGCCGACCGGGTCCGCCACATCATCTGTGATCACAAGATCGATGGCGATCAATGGTTGGACACGGCGAAAATCGCCCATCAGATCGGACTCAAGTCCAACGCCACTATGCTTTACGGCCATGTTGAGAACGACGAAGATCGCGTCGACCACCTGCTCAAGTTACGCGCTCTGCAGGATGAAACCGGGGGATTCCAAACCTTCATCCCGCTGGCTTTTCATCCCGAGAATACGCCGCTGCAGCATCTGCCGAAAACTACCGGCATGCTGGACATCAAACAGATCGCGGTGAGCCGTCTGGTGCTCGATAATTTCCCGCACATCAAGTCTTACTGGCAGATGATGACCGCCAAGATCGCGCAGATTTCGTTGCGCTTTGGCGCCGACGATATGGATGGCACCGTGATCGAAGAGAAGATTTATCACGACGCCGGCGCGACCACTCCGCAAGGGATGCGCCGTGAAGAACTGGAACGTCTTATCCGCGCTGCCGGACGCGAACCTATCGAGCGCGATACGCTCTACCGCCCGGTCACCAGAACGGAAACCTCGGTTACGGTCGCGGTATAAAGACAGCGACGGCTGAGAGTTCTCGCTACTTCCTCACGGCTGTTCGATCAAGTCGTCAATCGACATTTCAACATCACGCAGGATCGCACGCATCAAACCTGGCCCAATAATCTCGCCGGAATGCACTGGCACAACCGTGGCTCGTCCGTCCGGGTGTTTCAGAAAACTATGGCTCCCCTTAGTGCGAACTGTCCGAAAGCCAGCGCGTTCAAGAACGCGAATGATTTCCCTTCCCTTGAGACGGGGAAGGCGCGTCATACGGAAATTTGCTGAATCCCAACCAGTTCGAGCGAAGGAACCACGCCGTCGTTGGCCAGGCAAAGTGCAATCGCCTCGCGTGTACGTTTCATCAAAGTATCAAGGGTTTTCGCTTGCGTATGACAGCCCGGCAAAGACGGTACCGTGGCGACGTAGAAGCCCTCTTCATCCTTCTCGATAAGAACGGTGAATGTTCGCTGATTTTTCACACTGGCTCCCTGATAAATTCTACCATCTCTCAACTTCAGACAGGCACGAAGCCTTTTCGCGATGTGCGGCGGGCTATTTGAAGAATTCCGTCATTTCGGGCGCAGTAGCTGACGCTCCCGGTAAGTCGGTTACGCCCAGACCCTCCATCATTAACCGCAACGTGCTCTCATGCTGGTAGAGGGTTGTGGACTGATACCCGGCTTTTGCCAACGGACTTACGATTACCGCCGGAACGTGTCCCCCGCCGTGTTCCGTATCAGTGTCTTCCGCTTCGTCGAAGGTGATAATCAAAAGCGAATTCTGGAAAGCTGTGCTAGCGAGCAGCGGGCTGATATTCGTGGAAAGCCATTGATCCGCAGCCGCCAGCATTTGATCGCTGGTGCAGGTGCTCAGCCCTGCCGGGCAGTTGTGCGCGTCGTCGTTTACGTTGGGCACGATAAACGCATAGTCGGGCAAACTGTTATTCGCCATATCGGCGTCCAGTTGCGTGAACGGAACCACATTGCTGGCCTGTGACGGACTGTTCTGCACGTCGGAAAAATAAACGAAGGGAACATGGTGTTGCAGATAAGCTCCAGTGTCCCCGCCAAGGTAACCCACCGACGGCAGCGATTCCGCATAACACTTCCAGGTTTTGCCCGCGGCGGTCAGTGCGCGCACCACATTATCCTGAGTTACAACCCCGGTATAGCCGTCGCCGGTGCTGCCGGTAATCGAGGTTCCGGCACCCACGGTCAGCATGAAATAGTTAGGCAACGAAGGATGGGCGTCGGCATAGTACTGCGTGGCCAAACCATAGGTCGACGCCAGACTGTTCAGATACGGCATGCTCGAATTGCCAATCACGTCGCTAAAGCTGTGATTCTCTTCGATTACGAGAAAGACATGTGCGAAGGTCGGAATGCTTGAATTGGGCGGGGGAGTTGGGTTGGTTCCTCCGCCGCCAGTTCCGCCAGCGTTGCTGGTGCTGGAGTTGTTTCCTCCTCCGCAGGCGCACTGCAGAAAGATGGCTAACACCAGGACAAACGGAATGGCGCTATTTTGCGACACGAGTTTGATTTTCCCTCGACGAGCAAATAAAAATTTCAAGGTTCGTCTTCGGGCCAAGATTCGTCTTCGAGCTACGATTGGATGGTGAGACTGGAGCGGGGAGTTGCTCCTCACGGTTGCCAGCGAGCGAACCAATTAAGAAGACTAGGAGTTCTCAGCAATAACAAAAGCCGGAGAAGGGAAGTCGGTCCCCTTTCTCCGGCTACCAGGCATAAATCCTGGACAAGGCTAGAGTTTTTCGAAGAATTCGCAAGCCGAACAAGAAATGTAAATTCCGCCGGGAACGCCGCGCTCGCGATCCTTCATTCGTTTCACAATGCGCGTAGTTTTGCCGCACTTGGGACAATCCGTACTCTTGCTCGTGTCCATAACCTTTTTTCGATCCGCTGTCTTCGCTATTTTTGCTCCAACTGCCATAGTTCGCTTCTCCTGATCTCGATGTGCAGCTCAATCCCGCAAATCCCGGCCGATTGTGTATGGAATAATTCAGAAAAGCCAGACACGTAAAGCCCAAACTGGAAACCCGGAATCCACTTCGGAAGATGCTGCGGCCTGCGTATGTGCTCGCTTCCGCATGCAATTTTACAGTAAGGTGGACTCCATTGTCTTGGCCGGCGTCCATGCGAGAGCTTCTACGTCGCCAGGAAAACGGAACTTTTGATCTACAATTACGTATTCTCTATTGAGGATTGAACCATGTACTGCAACTATTGCGGAAAGGTGATTCAGGATGACGCAGCGGTTTGCGCCTATTGCGGGATCCGAATTGGCGCGTCAGTCGCGCGTAAGCGTCTGGTTCGGCCGCGCCAAGGGCGCAAGATTGCCGGTGTCTGCCTCGGCGTCGCGGAATATTTCGACATCGACGTAACCGTCGTCCGCCTGGTGTGGCTGATCACCTCTTTCATGACCGGCATTGGGTTGATCTCTTATCCTATCGCCTGGATTGTCATGCCGGAAGAGCCGTTAATGTTGCATGCCCCCGCCGGTGCCCGACAGGCTACGAGTTCATAGATCGACGGTCCAATCAGTTTAGATTTGGTTCGTAAAAACAGAGTCGCAACACGCAGGGTATTCTCTGTGATTAAATCGCTGGGATGCAGCGGATCAAAAGTGGCGACGCTGAAATTGTTTATCAGGTATTGGGTGCGGGACCCTCTGTAGTTCTTCTGCACCCCTTTCCCGCCAATCACGACTTTTGGCTACCTGTAGCAAATGCTCTAACCACGCGATATCGACTGATTCTTCCCGATCTCCGCGGTCACGGAGATTCCACCCTAGGGGAAGGTCCCGCCACCATGGAGAAGCACGCGGCTGATATCTTCCGTGTGATGGATGATGCTGATGTTGACCGCGCTCCGCTGATCGGCGTTTCCATTGGCGGATATCTGCTGTTCGAATTCTGGCGTAAGCATCGCGCTCGCGTCGCCGCTCTCGGACTTTGCAATACGAAGGCGCCCGCGGATGCTCCGGAAGCCCGTGCGGCGCGCCTGCAAGCCGCCAACGATGTAATCGAGCGCGGCACCGAACCGTTTTTCGAATGCATGATTCCGCGGCTGCTGGGCAAGACTACACGTGAAACGAGGCCCGATCTGGTCGAAGGTGCACTACGCATGATGCGCAAGATGTCGCCCGAGGACGTCGCGCAAGTACAGCGCGGCATGGCTGAGCGTCCGGACTCCGTGGCTACATTGAAGACCATCAATGTACCAACGCTGCTGGTGACCGGAGAGGAAGACGTGCTCACCGGCGTGAATGAAGCTGAACTGATGCGCCAGCAGATTTCAAATTCTCAGTTGCGCGTGCTTTCGAAAGCGGGCCACTACTCGCCATGGGAACAGCCAGAAGAAGCTGGCAGAATACTGCGCCAGTTCCTCGACGGAATTTAGAATGCGAGCGCAGTCTGGTTCGGTAAAATCGAGCACATGATGAGGATTACCAAAATCGTTGTCGCCGTGGCACTTTGTTTCGTTGGCTGGCAATTCTGTGCATACTCACAGGCTGCTCCCGAGCGTCCTCGCATTCTCGGCATCGACCACGTTTCGTTCTACACAACCGCGCCCGATGGAGTGAAAGCCCTTTATGGCGGTATGCTCGGCTTGGCTTCCGCGGCGCCCGTGGAATCTGGCGGCCTTGTGCGATACCTGGTCGGGAAACAGTGGGTCGGCTACAGCGCGGCGCCCGATCCTAACGCCACGAACCGCATGGATCACGTCGCCTTTGCCACCGACAATGTTGCAGCGCTGCGGGCGTATCTTATCGCGAAGGGCGTGACTGCAACCACAATCGAGACTCATGTCGACCGCAGTTCGAGCTTCAGCGTGAAAGATCCGGAAGGCAATCGCATCGAATTCATTGAGCGGAACAAGACAGAGGCGTTCGCCAAGCCGCCCGATTCGGCTATTTCCCGCCATATGATTCACGCGGGATTTGTCGTGAACAATCGCGATGTAGAGGATCACTTCTATCGCGACCTGCTCGGATTTCATTTGTATTGGCATGGCGGAATGCAGCCCGGCGAAACCGACTGGGTCTCCATGCAAGTTCCGGACGGAACGGATTGGCTCGAGTACATGCTTCACCACCCGGAACACCCTGATCTGCGACTGATGGGGGTGTTGAATCACATTTCGCTCGGTGTTGCCGACATGAAAAAAGCGCAGGCGATTTTGGAATCGCACGGTTGGAAGCCTCACGGAGACGAAAAAGCTCAGATGGGCAAAGACGGCAAGTGGCAACTGAATTTATTTGACCCCGATTTGACTCGGATCGAACTGATGGAATTTAAGCCTGTCGAGAAGCCTTGCTGCTCGGATTTCACTGGGCCACATCCATCGGAGTAAATGAAGATCACTGACTACTGGCGTCACCTTTGTTAGAATCCTTTGGCAATGATTGATACTCCTTTAATAGCGGATAAAACGGTGGTGAATGCCAAAGGTGACGGGCCCGTCATCGATATCGGCGCTGCGGCGAATCGTGTATTCCTGCTCAGTCTCGGCATTACCAATATTATTGAGCAGGAATCCTTCGAGCTCAGCGTTTTCGGTTCGGCGGATGGTGCTTCCTGGGATGCGAAGCCCTTGGTTTCGTATCCGCAGGAGTTTTATCGCGGAGAGTATCCGCTCATCCTCGATCTCACGGCGCATCCCGAAGTGAAGTTTATACGCGCCCACTGGGAAGTGGCGCGCTGGGGACGTGGGGTGGAAACTCCGATGTTTGAGTTCGGAGTGAGGCTGAAAGAAATCCCTCCCGAGTTTTTGCGCGAAGCCAAAGCGCAAACGAAAATTCCAGCCTGATATTTTTTGATTCACACTCCCGGTATGAAAAACGAATCACAGGTAATTGTTCGTCCCGCGCGCGGCGTGCGTGGCAGCATTAGCCTTCCCGGGGACAAATCCATATCCCATCGTTACGCAATGCTGGCGGCGATTGCTGACGGCCCATCGCGGCTGGAAAACTATTCCACGGGAGCGGACTGCGCCAGCACTCTTGGCTGTTTGCGGACCCTGGGAGTGAAGTGGGAGCGCAAGAGCGTTGCCGGAAATGTCATCGAAGTGCGGGGAACCGGCATTTCGTTGAGCGCCCCAAGCCAACCCCTGGATTGCGGAAATTCAGGTTCCACCATTCGCATGTTAAGCGGCATAGTCGCGGGCCAGAAGTTCGCGAGCGAAATGGCTGGAGATGAATCGCTATCCCGTCGTCCCATGGAGCGCGTGATCACTCCACTTAAAGCCATGGGGGCGGAAATCACATCCGAAAATGGACGACCGCCGCTGCGCATTACAGGACGCCCCCTTAAAGGCATCAATTATCCGATGCCTGTTGCTAGTGCCCAGGTAAAGACCTGCCTGCTATTTGCGGGGCTATTAGCCGACGGCGAAACACGCATTCACGAGCCGTTACGGACGCGGGATCACGGGGAAGTGGCACTCCGGGCCTTTGGCGCAAAGCTTGAGCGCAAGGGAAACGAAGTGAGCATTCATGGAGGGCAGCGGTTGCGTGGGATTGAAGCGCTCATTCCCGGCGATCTTTCCAGTGCCGCTTTTTTTCTGTGTGCCGCAGCGCTTTTTCCAAACTCGCAGTTAAGTATCACCAATTTGCTGATGAATCCTACCCGCGCCCGTCTGCTCGATATTCTGATTCAGATGGGGCTGCGCATTTCCGTAACCCAGCTGGAAGAAATTCACGGCGAACTGGTGGGCAGCTTGCAGGTGCAGGGCGGAAGGTTGAAAGGTGCCACCATTTCTGGATCGGATACGGCTGCATTAATCGACGAGATCCCGGTGCTCGCCGCGATCGCGCCTTATACGGAAGATGGGATTGAAGTTCGGGACGCGAAGGAACTGCGGGTGAAAGAGTCAGACCGTATTGCATCGATAGCCATCAATCTGCGCGCTATGGGAGCGCAGGTTGAGGAACGCGAAGATGGGTTGAAAATTCCCGGTGGGCAATTGCTGCGTGGGGTGGAACTCGATTCATTTGGCGATCATCGCATCGCCATGGCTTTCAGCATCGCGGCACTTCGAGCCCAGGGCGAAACCCTTATTCGGGGCAGCGAATGTGCGTCAATTTCCTACCCGGACTTCTTTTCCAGGCTCGAGGAGTTGGTAGAGCGCTGATTCTTCTTAGCCGCCGTATAAATCCCACAGAAACGCTGTAGGGATTAGCTACTGCCTACAGCACCGGCGAAAACCCGCGTCCAGCAACCTTTCTGCAGCTTCCACTCATCAGAGGTTGCACGTCCTGCCACGACGTTCTCCGCATGCTCTGCCAAATGTAGCGGGAGTGTGCGCGGACGCAAACTATACATGGAGTAAACCTGAACATGAAACGCTATCTGGGAGCTGCCGTTATTTTGTTGCTGTTTACCGCCCCTGCGCTGCTGGCGCAGGACGACTCCGACCACATCGAGGTCGGCGCTTTTGCCGAATATTTTCGAATGACCGACGTGAATCCCGCGGAAAACTTCATAGGCCTGGGCGGCCGCGCGGCGTTCAATGTCCAGCGCAGCGTTCAGATAGAAGCGGAGATGGGCTACGATTTCGCGCGATCCTATGCCCAAACATTTACCAACGGCGTTTCCACTGAAGCGGTGACTTCTCACATCCGCACGCTGCATGGATTCTTCGGGCCAAAATTCCAGACGGGATCGGGACCGTTCCGTTTCTTCGTCACCGGCAAGGTAGGCTTTGAGAATTTCAGTGTGACCAATGACAACGCGACCACCGGTTTTACCAACAGCGTAGGGCTGACAACCGGAACGACGCGCTTCGCCGTTTACCCAGGCGGAGGCATTGAAGCATTTGCCGGACCCATAGGAGTTCGCGCCGAAATTGGGGATGACATCTATTTCCTCAATGGAGCGCACAATAATTTGCGAATCAGTCTGGGGCCGCAATTCCGCTTCTAACGAGGAATTACTCTATTCCGTAGGCGGCCCTTCGGGGCCGTCATTTTTTCAATTCGGTCACGTGGCTCATTATTCTCTTCAGATACGTTTCGTCAGGTCGAGAGAAAGCAGCCACTCTGGAGGCTGCATACCGCTCTCCTGGTAGAACTGAATCGCTTCTTTGCGTCCCGGAAGTGACGGGATGACACCTTCCTTCGTGACGGCCAGTCCGCCAGTGACGACGGCAAACTCGACCGCCGAAGTCAGGCTCTCACCGGATGCCAGCGCGGTTGCAAGGCCGGCGTTGAAAGCATCTCCCGCTCCCGTAGTGTCCACAGCACGCATCCGCATCGCAGGAATGAGTTTGGATGATGATGCGGTTACAACCAGAGCGCCTCTTTCTCCGAGGGTCATCACAACCTGCCTGACGCCGGCGCGAATCAGGTCGCGAGCTACCTCTTCCGGTTCAGCCTTGGCGTCCGGATTTCGGCCGGTCAGTACTTTTGCCTCCGTCTGGTTTGGAGTCAGCACGTCTACCAGTTGCAAAACGGAGGCCGGCAAAGGCCGGACTGGCGCGGGATTCAGAATGGTGATTGCACCCTTTGCTCGTCCGCGTGCGAGCGCCGCCTGAGCTGTTGCCACCGGAGTTTCCAGTTGCGTCATCACTACTGCGGCCGCGTCTAAAGAAGAATCACACTGCGCAACATCGGCAGACGAGAGCAGTTCGTTGGCTCCGGGATCGAGAGCGATGCAATTGTTTCCCGTCGCGGCTTCCACCAGAATAAAGCCTACTCCGGTGGGATGTTCGGCAGTCCGGTGAATGAAGGCGACATCGATACCCTCTTCGCGATAAAGCCGAAGCGCCATTTCACCAAACATGTCTTCGCCGATGCGAGCGACGAAGACAACGTCCATTCCCAGTCGGGCACATGCTACCGCTTGATTGGATCCCTTACCCCCGTAGTCGACGCGATAGCCCGACGCCAACACAGTCTCTCCCATGCATGGCAATCGTTTTACTTTCAAGGTCAGTCCGGTCGCGTAGCTTCCGATAACGGCGATGCGAGGAATGCGCGAGCTCAATAGGAAATCTCCGGTTGTCTCAAATCGGATGCGCGCGCGATTTTTGAGCGCTGCGAATCAACAAACAGCATTCCGTTGGAGTTTGGAATCGAGAATAACTTAAACTAACATAGCGGCATTTGTCGCAGCATGTGGTCACCAGCATTGGCATCCGCTTCCCGTTTGATCCGGGAATATTCGGCGTCTATGCTGATTGTCAGCGCGGTTGACTTGTGGTCGGTGCCACCGCGCATCGTTTCGCGACCGAGAGGCAAGATAAAAAATGGCGCGTGTATTTATCACAGGATCGTCCGACGGGCTAGGCCAAATGGCCGCAAAGCTTCTGATCGAGCAGGGGCATAGTGCCGTGCTGCATGCTCGCAACCCGGAGCGTGGCCGCCAGGCTCTGTCCGCCGTTCCCGGGGCGGAAACTGTCGTCATTGGCGATCTGTCGAGCATCGCCCAAACCCGCAAAGTCGCGGAACAGGTCAATGCACTGGGCGCCTTCGACGCAGTCATTCATAATGCTGGGGTCGGCTACAGAGAACCGGTGAGAATCGCTACGGAAGACGGTCTTCCTCAGGTATTCGCCGTCAACACTCTCGCGCCATACATTCTTACGGCGCTGATTCACAAGCCGAAGCGCCTGGTTTACGTGAGTTCCGGCCTGCACAAGAGCGGCGACGCGAGCTTGAAAGATCTCGCGTGGGAACACCGCCCATGGCAGGGACAACAAGCTTATTCGGATACCAAGCTGCACGACATTCTGTTGGCCTTCGCGATTGCCCGTCGCTGGCCCGGTGTTCTGTCTAACGCACTGGAACCTGGATGGGTGCCCACAAAGATGGGAGGCGCGGGAGCGCCCGATGATCTGGACGCCGGTCACCGAACACAAGTGTGGCTTGCTGTCAGCAATGATCCGTCTGCAATGGTTACCGGACAGTACTTCTACCATATGAAGCCGCGGAAACCGATGCCCGCCACTCACGATACGGAACGTCAGGAACAACTGCTCGAGGCCTGCAAGAAATTTTCCGGCGTAGATATGCCCAGGAACTGAACGAACGCATTTCAGGAAAATAAACCGGTTTAACATTTGACAGCAAGAAACGGAGTGTCGCCATCGGCGCGCACCGTAGAATATTCGGCAGGTGATTCAGAATGGACCAGAAAGAATTTCGCGAGTTAGGCCATGAGGTCGTAGACCTGCTGGCTGACTATCTCGAGCATATCGAGGAAAAGCCCGTATTCCCTGATGTCGACCCGGGCACGGTCAATCGTCTCTTCACGGAACCGCTGCCACAGAATTCAACTTCACCTGATGGCGTGCTGGATGAACTTAAAGACAAGTTGCTCCCGAATTGCACCAACGTCGGCAATCCCGGATACATGGGATTGATCACTCCATCGCCAAATCCCGTGGGCATTATTGCGGACTTTATTTGTTCCGCCCTTAATCAAAACATCGGCGCATATTCAATCGGACCTTCAGCAGTTGCCATGGAGCGGAGGGTCGTACGCTGGTTGACCGACCTTTGCGGCTACGATGAAAATGCCGGCGGCAATCTCACTAGCGGCGGAATGATGGCGAATTTCATCGGACTGAAGCTTGGCCGCGATGCAGTGACGCGCGACCGCGGGCAATATGACGGGATACAAGATCGGTGGGCCGTATACGTCTCGGAGGAGCGGCACGTTTCCGTCGATAAGGCGGTCGATTGCATCGGCCTTGGCCGCAATGCGCTGCGTGCCTTGCCGACTGATTCGGAGTTTCAGGTTCGCATTGATGCTCTCGAAGAGGCAATTGCGCAGGACAAGAAAAATGGCATTCGCCCCATGTGCATTGTGGGAGTGTTCGGAACAACCAATACCGGGGCGGTCGACAATATCCGCGAACTGCGGCGCATCGCCGATCGCGAAGGCATGTGGCTGCATGCAGACGCAGCGTACGGCGGAGGCATGTTACTTTCCCACAAATGGCCGATGCGCGACCGCGGACTAGCGCTCGCAGACTCAATCACCATCGATCCTCACAAGTGGTTCTATGCTCCGCTCGATGCCGGCGCGGTGCTGGTGAAAGATCAACGCCGCCTCACGGCGTCATTCGGTATGAAGCCTTCTTACCTGACCGATGAGTTCGATCAGGAGAATGAACGTTATCAATATTACGTTCACGGATTGGAGCAATCGCGCCGGTTTCGCAGCTTGAAAGTGTGGATGAGTTTTAAACGATATGGAGCGCGCCAGATCGGGGAGTGGATTGACAACAATGTGCGCCAGGCGAAACACCTCTACGGATTGGCCGAAAAGGATCCGGAGTTTGAGCCGGCCAGCATTCCCCCGATGTCGGCGATCTGCATTCGCTACACCGGCGCCAAGCTGAATGATGCGGAGGCAAAAGACTTGCACGCGGAAGTGGCGCAGCAGGTGGAGAAGAGCGGCCGCTTCTGGATTTCAACCACCGAACTTAAAGGCAAATCGTGGTTTCGAATCAACCCAGTGAACTTCCGCACGAGGCAGGAGCACATGGACGAACTGTTTACGCTGTTGAAACAAGAATGCCGCGCAAGGTTGGCTGCTCATGCCTAGCCTGCGCGGCGGGGTCAGAAGTTAAACTCAGAAGCTGATTTTGAGAATCTCGCCTCCATTGCCTACGAACCATCCTGCGTGCGGGTTGGCAAAAGCAACCGCCCAGTAGCCGCTCACATTCGGCAGTTTGAACCAGGTGTGGCCTTCATCGGGAGTCCAGGCGGCGGATCCGCTATCGAAGTTGGGTTCTGTCTCGGCGGTGATGACCACGGTGCGATCGAGTTCATGGTGATGGTCGCGGTCATCGGCATCGCCGTAGTAGCTATCATCGTCGCGGTCCGCGTCACGCCCGTCGCGGAGGCGCATTCCACGCGCATAGGCGAGGCAGAAAATGGCTCCTTCGACTGGCGGCTTCTTCGTGAGCGTCCAGGTTTGGCCGCCGTCATTGGATGTGGCTGCGTCGGCGCTGGCGTTGGTGGATAGATCGCCACCTCCCACGATGCCGTTCCAGGGATCGCGGAACGCCACCGATAGGCCGCCCGCCGACGGGGAGCTTACCAGCGGAGTGTCATAGGCGTTCCAAGTGTCGCCACCGTCCCGGGTGGCGAGAATTCTCGCGATGGTTGAGCCGCCGGTGGTGATCCAGGCATTTTCGTTTCCCTCGGTAGTGATGCAGGTTCCGCTCGACGAGAACGAAGCTTCTCCCGACAACGCGGGCGGCATATTCGAGGCAATCGATTCCCATGATTTTCCGTTGGTGGTGCGGATATCGGGAAATACGCCGTCCACTGAATCGCTGTGGGCGATGCCGCGATCGGGCGTCCAGAAGGCGAAGCAGTCGTAGAAGGCGTTCGCGAGTTCGTTGGTGAATTGTATTTTCCAGTGCGCGCCACCGTCTTCTGTTTTGTAAATACGAAAATCCGTGGTGTTATTTCCGATCGACATGAGGTAGGCGATTTGGTCGCTCACTCCCTGCACGTCGCGGAATTGCAGGCTTTCGGCTCCGGGCACGACGCCGGACTTCCAGTGTTTGCCGCCGTCCGAGGTGACGACGTAAGTGCCGCCCGTACCAGCCGCCCAGACCACTCGGGAGTCGACGGGGCTGACGGCGATCAGCAACTGCGTGGTGCCGCTGCTTTGCGGAGTTAAAGTCGGCTGATGAATCTTCCAATCGTCTTGAGCGAAGCATGTGATGGCGAAAGCGGAGATAAGAAACACGAACAGCGAGCGTTTGATCATAGGAGTCCTCCCCGGATGGGAAGAAGTGGCGGCGAGAAGTATAGGAACGTTGTGGAGCGAGTGTCAAACCGGGGATGTTGCGGCCGTGAATCAAGCTTGGGCTTTTGGAAGATCCATCGCTTCGCCTGAAAAGCGGCTGCCGTTTCTGAATTTCGATCACCGCGCTAAAAATAAATCCGCATCAACCCCGCGAAGCTCCATGCAGGGGGAGGCAGAGGTCGTGATCACGATGGGAGGGAGTTAACGATAGGCAACTATTTTTTCCGACCAGGATCGTCTTCAGGATTGACGTAATTGAATTGCACCGGTGACATTCCGTGGATCTGGACCACCACCTCACCGCTGGCCATCGCGTAGTGGTGCATGTCGGGATCGAGGTAGGCAAAGCTACCCGCCGGAAAAGTAAGCATGCTGCTCTCGTCAAATTTGTCACCCATTCCAACTTTAAAAGTCCCCGAGATCACAGTTACATTTTCGCGCTTGGGGTGCCAATGCGGCGAGATGCGATAACCGTCGGGCATTTTCAGACGCACGGTGTAGTCTCCGCTCGAGGCCATCGGATTTCCTTCCAATACTGCCAGTTGTGCTCCCGGCTGCACGAATGACGGTGCTGGACCGTATTGAATTGCATCGGGCGTGAAAATGTTCTTCTCGGTTGTGGCAGAAGCCGCCATGGCGTGGGGCATGTCATGCGGCCTCATCCACCACACAGCCGCAAGTAGTGCAACAACCAGGCAAAGATTCCGTTTCATGAATGTTTTCCTTCCCTAATCTTCTCGTCCAATGTGAAAAAAAGAAATGAGCCTTCCGCTCTTATGTTCTACAGAGTTTGCAGAAAGTTGACCAGGTCCTGCATCTGTTGCTTTGAAAGCCCGATCTGAAAACGCTGGTTATAAAAATTCACCAGTTGCTGAAGGTTTGCCGCGACTCCGTTGTGGAAGTATGGGGCACGCGCCGCCAGACCGCGAAGTATCAGTCCCTTGCCTCTGCCGATATCGCTGCATTGACCGCTGATCAAGGCTTTTCCCGGATCGGATGTGTAGTAAGTAGTTCCGGCGAGCGCACCCTGGGTGCAGACTAGCTCGAACACCGGCAACGTCGGAGAAGTCAGTTCTTTCAGCGCAGCAATAATATTGGGGTCGGTCTCATAGGTGAGTGAGTGGCCGGTTCCAATATCCAGCGGCAGCGGGAAAGAATGGTTTCCAACGTTGAATGTATCGTGGCAAGTTGTGCATGTCCCCATGATCTGCTGGCTGCCGGTGGTGAGTCCCGGGACATCGCTGATCGTGAGCGGTTGATTATCGAAGATTTCCTCGCCGCGGGCAATGGAAGCTTGCTGCGGATTCCGCGAATTCTGAAACGACGAATAAATCGTGAACACGTTGGGATTGAACGCTTTTCCCTGAGGGTCAGCGCCGAGGCTGTCGTTGATTCCGGGATAGTAGGGTTGCGTAGACAGAAATTGCGATCCCCCTTCCGCTCCCTTGGCAAGATTCCCCGCACCAAAATCGAATAGTTGAGCCGAGTTGAGAGCCAGTTCGAAAGTCACAATCTGGCTAAGCTGCGTGGCCGTAGGGGCTTCGGTGGCCTGGGCATGTTCGAGGGTCGCATCGATGGCTTGCTGAGTCAGATCAGTATTCAGATTGCCGGCAAAAGTTTGGGCATTGTTCAGCGGAGACGTCAGGGACTCGCGGCCATCAAACATGACTGCGCTCAAGAAGCCCAAATTAGTGGTTGGCAATGGACGCCGGTATACAGAAACCACCTGCTGCCCCGCGCCATTGGTAGTGAGGGCGCAACCATAGGGATCCTGCACGGCAGCAATCGTATATTGCGGAGCTGAGGCATCCGTGGTATTCGGCGGAACCGTCAATGGGATGCGAATCAATCCGCTATTCAGGACCAGGCTATTGTTGATCGGACCCGTCGGGCAGGTCGAGCCATCGAACTGTGCGAATAACGGATCCTTGCCTCGAGTAATGAAGTAACGGATTTGCGCATTTAGGGCGCTCAATCCGAAGGCATCGCTCGGCTGGTGGCAGCTTCCACAGCTTCTGCCGTTGGTGCCAAGACTCTGAAAGAAAGGACCACTTAGATCAACGCTCCCACTTCCGCTGTAAGTTCCCGAGAAACCAGTGGGATTCAGAAATGGAAAAAGATTAGGAAGGTAAACATCACCGATAGCGGAACCGGTAGCAATGACGAGCAAAGCAACAATGGAGAAAATGACTCTCCTTTGGAGCCTGCCTTTTCGCGAGAGCAGGAAATCTTTCCGCCGATTCCAGACGAACCATGACGCGCTGTTAGACATACGTACTCCTCGACCAAACTTGAATTTCGCGCCGGATCGGCCCCCCGATGAACCCGCGCTTTGCGAGCGCGAATTTCGCGCACAAAGGCGAGCCGGAGCAATGCACTTAAGGTGAAATGTTGGTGATTCTGAAGGTGAGTTGTTAGCTATATGTAACCTAAGGAGTTACAAACGCCGTCGGTCACAGGAAGCGTGAAATGGTAAAATGCGCAACGGCCTGAAGGGCGCCGAGATTCATGGAAGGCGGCTGTAATTACCGGTTTGGTCCGTTTGAATTGCGGACGGGCGCGCGCGAGCTTTCTAAGGGGGGAACCAAGGTAAAACTTCGCGGCCAGCCCTACCTGATCCTTGAAGTTTTGTTAAGCCGAGCCGGCGAGATTGTAACTCGCGAGGAACTCCGCGAAAAGTTATGGCCGGCCGATACTTTTGTCGACTTCGAACATGGACTGAATACCTCGGTAAAAAAACTCCGGCAGGTACTGTGCGATTCCGCGGATGCACCTCGCTACATCGAGACCGCGCCTCGCTTTGGCTATCGCTTTATCGGCCCGGTCGAAGTCGTTCCGGGAAGTAAGCCGCAACCGTTCGTCGACGCGGAACCCATTGACGCGGAACCCCCTGCTTTATCACCTCCCATTCCGCCCGAAACCGCTCGATCAGGAAAGTCAGGTCGGAGCTTTATTGCGTTCGCCCTGGTGCTGGTCGTGTTTGTTGGCGTTGGCTGGTACTTGCAATCTACGGGGCGAATGAAGTTGCGGGATTCGTCAAATTCCGGCCTGGCTGCGAATTCTAAGAAGGTAATCACTTCGATTGCAGTCTTGCCCTTGGATAATCTCTCGAATGATTCCAGCCAGGACTACTTTACTGAGGGAATGACCGATGAGCTCATCAACGATCTCGCTCAGTTGGGTGGTCTGCGCGTCACCTCGCGCACATCGGTCATGCGTTACAAGGGTGGGACTAAAACCGTTCCACAAATTGGCCGGGAGCTTGGAGTGGACGCGCTTGTTGAGGGAACGGTAGAACGGGTGGGCAACCGGGTCAGAATTCGAGTGCAACTGATCGACGCCGCCACGGATCGCCATCTATGGGCCCGCAGCTATGACCACGAACTCAAGGATGTCTTGCTGCTGCAGAGTACGGCGGCCCACGATATTGCCTCGGAAATCGAAGGACAAGTAGTGGAACCTTCGGCGCAGCTGCGCACCTCGAATGAGCGCCGAGTTCAAACCGATGCCTACGAAGCCTATTTAAAAGGCCGTTTTTTCTGGAACAAGCGAAGCCTGCAAAGTCTGCAACAAGCTGTTAAGTATTTTCAGCAGGCGATCGCCTTGGATCCTACCTACGCCCGCGCGTATGCCGGTCTGGCCGAGTCTTACGCCATTATGGGTTACATGGTTCGGCCGTCCAACGAGCAAGCGCTGAAAGGACGCGCAGCCGCCCGGCGAGCAATTGAACTGGATGATCAATTGCCCGAAGCTCATACCGCACTGGGGTTCATTGCGGAAAATCACGATTGGGACTGGCAGACCGCCGAGAAGGAATATCGGCGGGCGATTCAGTTGAACCCAAACTATGCGACCGGTCACCAGTTGTATGCGGAATGCCTTGCCCTGCAGGGCCGGTTCGACGAGGCCTTCCCGGAAATTGAGCGCGCCCGCCAGTTAGACCCGCTCTCGCTGATCATCGCTACGGATAACGGAGCAATTCTTTTCTTCGCCCACCAGTATGACCGCGCGATTGACCAGTTCCGCTCCGTGCTTGAAATGGATCCGAATTTCCCTCGCGCCCACATGGTGATTACTGCTTACGTCCAGAAAGGTTTGTTCGCCGAGGCATTGGCAGATGCGGAGGGACGGCGCCGCCGCGAAGAGAGTGGCTGGAATTGGGGAGCGCTTGCCTATATCTACGGCAGGTCTGGTCAACGGGCAAAAGCGAGATTTGCCCTTGAGCAACTGGAACGGGTAAACCGGAGTCAGGTGGTCGATCCAGTTTCATTTGCCACGGCCTACATCGGAATGGACGACAAAGAGAAAGCTCTGGCCTGGCTGCAGAGAGCCTACCAATTCCATTCCAGCAGTCTTACCGCTCTCAAGGTTGACCCCACCTACGATCCACTGCGTAGTGATCCTCGCTTCCAGGCTTTGGTCCGGCGGGTTGGGTTGTAGGAGTTGCTCTTGCTGCGAGATGGTTGCGGGAGATATTGAAATCGCAGGCAAGGCCAAGACATGCCGTCAAATAGCTTTAAGCCGGTTCAATCGTGCGTTCGATTGTTAGGTCAATTCTTAAAGAGCGCTGTCACGACTTCAGCTGGGCAAGTTCCTTCTTTGCATCCTCGGCGTCGGCTGAGTTGGGATTCAATTTCACCGCCACTTCCAATTGCCGACGAGCAAGCACGGTTTGCCCGCTCTTTGCGTAAGCCATTCCGAGATGATAGTGAAAACGGGAATTGTCCGCCGGAGTGCTATCTTGAGCCAGTTTGAGCGCCTCCCGGAGCGAGTCGACCGCGGAGTGATAAGCACCTTTCTGGTAGTAGATCCAACCCAAGGTATCGGCGACGTCGGGCGACTGCGGCAGGCCTCGCCTTGCGGTTTGCGCCAGGGACAGTGCAACGTCAAGGTTCGCGCCGGATTCAACCATCACGTAGGCAAGGTTACAAGCGGCGATCGGATCGTCCCGCCTAATGCCCAATGCTTTTTGGTAGGCGTCTTCGGCCTTGGCCCAATTTTTTCGGGACTGGAAAATCTGACCCAGCAGGACATAGAACGTGGCCTCCTGAGGATTATCCGTGAGGGCTTGCTGGTAGGTAGCGATGGCCTTGTCGACTTGCCCATCAGCCGTTTGTACTTCGCCAAGTTTGATTAGAGCATCAGTATTGTGGCTATCGAGTTGTGCCGCTTTGTTGAGCGCGGCTGCCGCCCCTGTGAAATCTTTTTTCTGCTGGAACAAAATCGTGCCCAGGAGATCGTAAAACCCACTGCTGTCTGGAACCTTGGCGATCTGAAGATTCGCTGCTGCGATGGCCGTGTCGATCTGTTTCTGCGCTACGTAAGTGTTCATCAAACCGCGAAGAGCATCGTTCGAGTGCGGGTCCCGGTCGAGAGCTTGACGGAAAGCAGCTTCCGCCTCTTTGAATCGTTTCTGAAGGAAGTTCAAATTCCCCAGCTGAACGTATCCCGCTGCATTGTCAGGCGCCACGGCGATTGCCTTGCGCGCGTCCGCCTCTGCGGCCGAGAATTGTTTTTGGTTCATCTCAGAAACCGCGCGCAGAGCGTACCCATCCGGAATGGTCGGTCGCAGATTGATAAGTTGCGAACTGGTCTGTTCCAGAGTCGTCATATCCCCCCTTCGCATGGCTACCAGGGCGAGATCACGTTGCGCATCGGCAAGGTCGGGGCGCAGACGTACTGCGGTTCTCCACTCGCTCTCTGCACCTTCTTGATTTCCAACTTTCTGAAATGCAACTCCCAGGGAATAGTGAGCCAGACCATTGTTCGGGTCATTCTTAATTACCGTTTGAAGTATCCCAATAGCGGCGTTCGCATCTCCCGCACGAATTTGCAGTTGCGCGCGAAAAATCAAACCTTCGTTGTCGTTGGGATCGGCCTTCAGGATTTCCTCATCCACTTCTCTCGCCTCGTCCAGTCGATTGGTGTGGATAAGAAGTTCCGTATAGGTTTTCTCGACCTGCAAGTCTTTGGGGTGGGCCTGATACAGTGCCTGATATTCGGCGGCTGCCTTGTCCAATTCATTGGTAGCCAGATAGAAGTCACCCAGCAGTCGATAACCGCTCGATGTATCGGGAAAATTCTGCTTGGCCTGTTTTAAGAAATCTTCTGCCTCGGTCCTCTTGCCTTGCGCAAGGTATAAGCGCGCGAGCGCGGCTACGGGTTCCGGATTTTTGGGATCAGATTGGATTGCGGCGCGGAGCTGCTGTTCCGCTTCGCTGAACCGGTTCCGTACCTGATAGTAGTTTGCGAGCATCAGGTGGGCATCCGTTGCCTTAGGATTGAGCTCGATCGTCTTTTTGAAATTAGCCTCTGCGGCCTCCGGTTGATTGCTTCTCATTTGCATTAAAGCCAGGTTCAGATAAAAACTCCAATCGCCGGGATCAAGGGCGATCGCTTTCTGCATTTCCTGAATCGCAGCAGGGAAGTGAGCTTGTGCCGCCAACAGATTTGCAGCAATAAAGTGGGATTGGGCATCCTTTGGGCGCTCCAGCAGGAGTGTATCCGCTTGTTCCTGTGCCTGTTGAAGATCGCCGCGAGCGATTAACAATTTTGCCATCTCCACCCGAGCCGGGTAGTTTTTGGGTTCGAGGTCGATGGCACGGGAAAGTTCCTGATTCGCTCGTGACCACTGCTGAGTCTTCAGATAAGTCAGGGCCAATTGGTAATGACCCGCCGCATAGGAAGGATCGACGGCAATCGCATTCCGGAACTGGATGGCGGCCTCGGCAAACTGGCCCTTTTCGTAATAGCTTTCGCCGCTGGCCAAGAATTTCTGCTTTCGTACATTGGGGTCGCGCGAGCATGCCACCAAAAGAACTGCCGTGAAAGCAAGGACAAAAGCCAGACGGAAAACGAGAAAAATCCTCACTACGGAGCCTCCCCTGATACCCAGCACGGATGTTTCTGTTTGTTGTCTCTTACAGAACTATAAGGCATATCAATTGGGGCACCGCCAAGAAAACGTTCACAGCCTCTCTCGCCTCGATTCGAGGCCTCACCAGAAAAATTGGCAGCGCGGAAGTAGCAGTTGCAACGATTTGCAACCGGTCGCAATAATTATCAGGCTTGACAGTCCTGGATTTCACGCTAAAGTAACAGAGTTGTTTAAGGTGCATTGCCACAGGATTCCCCCGCCTGAACGTGATCGAGGAGCAGTAATGACAATAAAGAGGGTGTTTGGAGCTTTTTGGTGGGGGGCGTTAGCGGCGCTATTTCTTTCCACTGGGGCAGTTGGTCAGACTTCGATGGTCCTCACCGGGCCACCTCCTGGCAATACATATGACGGTATCTATGTGAGCCCGTACTATGCCACGGTCGGCGGATCAACCAACGTGCCCGTCATCTGCGACGACTTCGGTGACGACACGTCGATCGGCGACCACTGGACGGCAACCCCTAGTGCATTCCCAACCTCCACCGGTCCGATAGGTACATCGTGGGGTTTAGCGGGCGGAACTTTGAAGCAGTATGACGCAGTTGCGTGGCTTGGCTTAGCGATCCTGAGTCTACCGAGCTCGGTTCAACCTGCCAATGCGCTTACCCAGCAAGTTATTGATTCCTTCGCACTCTGGGCTGTGTTTGACCGGGCCGGAGTCGCGAACTATCTGAATAGCAATCCTCTCTCCACCAATGCCGCGCTCTGCACGGACATTTTTGGATCGGCCGGTTGTACGAGTGCATGGGTGGCCACGGATGGAGGCTTGTTGGCGAGTGCTTTCGCCGCCCCAGTTCCCAGCGGCGGGTACAGCATGGAAGTCTTTTCGCCCGATTCCGGAGGTTCCGTATGCAAAGCCGGGAAGGATGTGTGTCCGGCTCAGGAGTTTATCGCGCTGGTTCCCGAGGGTGGAGCGGCTTTCGCCTACCTCTTCCTGGCAGGCCTTTGCTGCTTCGGCGCCATCTATACGCGGTCTCGGCGGCAAGTTGCCAGTATGGAGTCCGCCTAACGAAGTCGGCCTTCCCCCCAAGTCAAGAATAAAAGGCGTGCCAAACCAGGCGCGCCTTTTTCTGTTTCGAGGTTCGACTTTGCGGCTTGCCTAACCTGAGTTTTTGGTGAGGCCCGTCTTCCTGCAAACGACTGGATGACTAATCAATATTGAGTTCCGCGCCGGGTTGGGAGAGCTTGGCAAGCGCCTCTCGGTGCGCTTCCTCGATCTGTTTGGAGGTGAGCATCTTCGTGATCAGGCCCTTAGCCTGTGCCGCCCGTTCGAGCGCCACCAGGTACCACGAATAGGCCCGGACTACGTCGCTGGGGTCGGATCGCCTCACCAGATACATCTGCGCCAGGGCTAGCTGTGCGGCGGGCAGTCCTGCTTCCGCCGCCTTCTGCAACAAAGCAAATTCGTCGCGAAGCGCGCCGGGCTCGGCACTGTTTGTTGGGGCTTCGGCGCTGGACTGCCCGGGAACTGGCTGCGTCAACGTCATGAACAGGAGTTCAATGCGGCTGGACACTCCCAGTTTGTCAAATACCCGAAACAAATGATTTTTTACCGTATGCTGGCTGAGCTTCAAGCGTTCGGCAATCTGGCGGTTGCTTAGCCCCTCGGCCAGGCAACGCACCACCTGCACTTCACGCTTGGAGAGCAAGCTCAAGCCATGCGCGTTCACCGCTCGCACAATCGGAGCGTTCGCCAATGCATCCAGAGCCAGTGCCATTTCCCGACTGCTGGCCCATACTTGCCCTTGATATACGCAATGCACGCACTTGCAAAGCAATTCGACCGGTTGGTGCTTACTGAATATCCCCCTCGCCCCCACGCGAAATGCGTTCAAAACAACTTCATCTTTCAGAGAATCCATCAGCACTACGGCGCGAACGCGGGGTCCGACTGGGCGCAAGTCACGCAGAATCTCAAGTCCGCGCACCGGTTGTTCATCCAGACTGGCACTGATCACGAGAACATCGATATTCAAACCGGTGACTGCGGCCACCAGATTCCCCGAGTCGGAGTCGAAGGGAATCACTTCCAGCAGCGGATCACGCCTCAAGACATCGCTCAATAAATGTGTATGGATGCGAGAACTGTCGGCGACCAGAACACGAATTTTCTTGTCCCGACTCTTCCCATCGACGAGCATCGGATCTGGTGACATGTCTTCGAATGCCCATCTTAAGGCATCAGATTTGGATTTGGAGGAGATTTCAGAAGCCGGGGGCTGGGCCATGTTATCGTTTTGGAAAACTCAATGCAACCCCCGCCTTTCGGCGCGTTGACGCACTCTTGGTCGGTTGCCACATCAGCGCCGAACCGGGTCACACACGGTCGCGTGGTGATTCTGCAAAGGACGCGACAGATATCCGGAAACGTGCATCAGATGAGTATGAGTGAAAACCAGAACTCCCCGACCGAAGCGACAGTCAGCTCCGGAAAGTGGATCGTCCAGCTGGTTGCTGCCGTGATTCTGGCTGAGGGAATTTGGGGATTTCTCGCTTCTTTCACCAACAATCTTCTCGTGCCGCTGCTGGCGAGAGGGATGGGAGGAGATCCACAATCTCCGTTGTACCTCGGCAAAGGGGAGTTTAACTTTTCTGAGTTATTCAAGTCGGTATTGGCGCTTTGCCTGGCCGGAATCGTCTTTGTGATACTGCGCGAGTGGTCGCGAAAGAGACGTCCGCCAGTGCGGGTAAACACTGTGCGCGTACCCAAGAAAGTTTTGCGACCCTCTACGGCGCGGTCTTCAACGATAGCTGTCTCAGACGGAGTTTCCGCGCCGGAGAAAATGGCTATGGAAGCGCCAGCAACGCCTGCGATTTCGGAGGTCCCGGTGCCGCAGAAGCCGGCTCAGCCATCGTCCGGAGCCTCGGGCAGGCAAGCCAGGCCGCGGACCCCCAAGCCGGTTTACTACAATATTGTTGGAGAGCCTGTGAATCCAACCGAAGACGACTAGAAACCCTGCGACCCACGGTTTGATCCTCCGATCAAATTCCTGCTAACTGTTGCAATGGGGTTCACACCCGGTAGCGTGCGCGAAGATGACGACTCTTCGTTGATCACTGCGTTGGCTATTCCCGCGGGTCCAGGGTTGCTGTCGGTTCATCTGTAACATAATAAAAGGGATAAATCTGGGTTAGACAACTGGCTTGCGTTCTCTTGCATGCACTCCGAGGCTGCAAAGCGCTGACTCAAGGGTCTTTGGCGTAGTAAGTCCCTCTTCTCAGTTGGGGTCAATATTGACTATTATGATATGAGAATATTTACCCTAGGTATTTATATCCATTGCAAAGGTCTGCGACGGTGTATACTGTGTTCGCAGTAGGGCAAGGAACATCAGCCAGTTTACAGTTCCACCCTAGGAAATACCCTGATTTAACGGGCAGCCGTGTTCTCCCCCTTGGCTCCCTGACCGCAGGCATAGAATCTCCGTCATGAAGTTTCGAAGTTTACAAAAGGAAGGGATCGCGGCATCTGCCGACTTTCCCGGAATAAAATCTGAAATCACCACAAGCGGTGGAAGATTTCAGAGGTGGCACTGGCTTTGTCCGTCGCGCTTCGGGTCGCGTAGCGGATGTTTGCCGAATGAATTTTCAAGTAGTTGCATTTTGAAGTAAGCAGGAAGCTAGCTTCTCCCCCCGGTTTCCTGATCATGAAGTCTCTCCCCTGAAATCTCCTAGTTGAGATTTCGAAAGCAATGCACTAGCTCTTTCCGTTTTGGGGTCATTCTGAGAAGAGTGACTTAGAGGGCGAAGCTATGTCAGTCATCAGCCTACCGTTAAATTTGCCGCAGCCGCTTCCGCTCGTCGAGAGCGAGGGCGAACAGTGGTACGGGCTGCAGACCCGTCCGCGGCACGAAAAAGTCGTGGCGCAACGACTTGGCGAAAGAGGCGTGACCACTTTTCTGCCTTTGGTCACTGAAGTTCATCGCTGGAGCGATCGCAAAAAGTCTGTGCAGATGCCGCTTTTTAGCTGCTATGTGTTCGCCAAGTTCATCCCCAACCGGGTGGAGCGCCTTCGCGTTCTGCGTGTCGAGGGAGTATTCGGACTGGTCGGCGCTTGCGGCGAAGGCACCCCGATCCCCGATGCAGAGATCAATGCGGTTCGGAGTTTAGTGGAGACCGAGCTGCCCTGGTCGGCTCATCCCTTTCTGAAGATCGGTCAGCGCGTCCGAATTCGCAGTGGAGCCCTCGATGGCATGGAGGGCATCCTGGTCTCGCGCAATGGAGACCGAACCCTGGTTATTTCCGTTGAAGCGATCCAGCGATCCCTGGCCGTACGCGTAGAAGGATACGAAGTAGAACCTGCCTGAAGCGAATCGGAAAGCCCATCCCTAACCTCCGGAAAAGGTCCATCACCATGGCCGCAAACTTAACTGAGACACTCCGCTTGCTGGTTGTAAGCGGCGAAGCTTCCATGCTTCGTCTGCTCGGTTCGACAGCTCGATCGAATTCCTGGCACCTGGAGAGCTCTTCCAGTGGTTGGGATGCAATGGAACGAGTGCAATTTGGCGCGGCGCCCCATCTGCTGCTGTTGGACGTTCCCCGCGGGGAAAGTGATGGACTGCAACTCCTGCCCTGGCTTCGCAGGCTCAGGCCTGAACTTCCGATCGTTGTGGTGTGCGATCCTAAAGACGCGAACCGGCAGAAAGAAGCCACTCGGCTGGGGGCCAAGGATGTGCTCCTTCGTCCGCTGAGTGAATCACAATTGGAATCTGTGATCCGCCGCCACCTTGGTACGGCAAACGATGACGCGGAGATGGCCAGTGAAGACATTGAGTCACTGGGAGAGGATGAATTCTTTCTGAGTGTCAGTCCCGCCATGCAGCAGCTTCGTGCGCAGGCAGAGCTACTGGCGCAAGCCGATGTTCCCGTGCTCATTCTTGGGGAGCCCGGAAGTGGGAAGGGAACGGTTGCCCGCTTGATCCATCAGAAGTCCGTGCACTCAGGGTTTAAATTTCTCCGCGTCAACTGTGCGGAGATGCCGGCCGACTTGCTGGAGATCGAATTATTCGGCCGGGAAAACGGATCCTCGAACGGCTCTGTAAAAGCCTCAGGCAAGCTGGAGATGGGCCAGCGGGGCACGATCCTGCTGGATGAAATCACGGAGATGCCGCTGGCTCTGCAATCGCGCATTCTCAAAGTTTTGCAAGAGAGACAGTTTGTGCGGTCTGGCGACGCCAAACCGGTAGACGTTGACGTTCGCATTCTCGCCGCCAGCAGCGACAAATTGGACCAGGCACTTGCAGAAAAGCGGTTGAACCCCGATCTCTACTACCGGCTCAGCGCGTTCACTGTTAATGTTCCTCCTTTGCGACAGCGCAAGGAAGAAATTAAGATCCTTCTGCGCTATCTGATGCACAAGCTGGCGAAATACTACGGCCTCGCTCCGCGGGAATTTACTCAGTCGGCGCTGGACGCGTGCCAGAATCACTCCTGGCTGGGCAATTTGAAGGAGTTGGAAACCTTCGTCAAACGCTATCTGATCGCCGGCGACGAAGAACTGTCTTTGACTGATCTGGAAGTGGGCTCCGTCGGCGAGAATCATCGGTCTCAGGCCCACGTTACGGGAAATTCGCGGGAAGAGCTGGAAGCTGCCCCGGACGGTGCGATCCCGAAATCGCTGAAATCCATGATCCAAAGCGTGCGCTGGGAAACCGAGCGGAATGCGATTGCCGCGGCTCTGGAAAAGACAGGATGGAATCGGAAAGCTGCCGCCCGCCTGTTGGGTGTAAGCTATCGTACAATCCTGTACAAGATTGAACAATATGAGATGAGTGCTCCCGAACCCTATCTTTCATCGCTTCCGGGAGCGAGACTAAGCTTTGCCGGTCAAAACAAAGGGAACGGAAAAGCCAGTTGAGCACACAAACCAAACGCGGCGTCAGCGCCAGTTCGGTGAGACGCGCATTGTTTATCGGCGCGATGGCATTAACTTTCTCCACCGCAGCACTAGCGCAAGCGGCGCCCGCAACCAATGCTCCAGCGTCGCAGCCCGCGTCATCCGCTCCGAACAATGACACCTCCTCAGCCACAAAGCCGCACGATGCCAGCTTCGTAATTGGCAACGATGACGTCTTAGCGATTAGCGTGTGGAAGGAGCCGGAAATTTCCCGTTCCATCCCGGTTCGCTCGGATGGAAGGATCTCGCTGCCCTTGGTTGGAGAGGTGCAGGCCGCAGGACAGACGCCGCTCAAGCTGGAACAGGAGATTGCGGCCAGGCTGAAGAACTACATCGATGAGCCGGAAGTCACCGTCATTGTTCAGCAGATCAACAGTCAAAAGTTCAATATCCTCGGCATGGTGAGCCGACCCGGCTCCTTTCCGATTGCCAGTGCCTCAACCGTGTTGGACGCAATCGCGCTGGCTGGGGGATTTCGCGACTTTGCCAAACAGAAATCCATATACGTGCTGCGGCAAAATCCCGACGGCAGTCAGACGCGAATCCCCTTCAACTACAAGCAGGTCGTCAAAGGTCAAAACCCCGCGCAGAACATTAAACTTCAGCCCCGCGACACCATCGTCGTTCCGTAAGCAAGTTCCGTGATCATGTTCCGTGATCATCTTTCGTAAGCAAGTTCCGCAATCATGAAATTGTTTGAGGAAATCTGCGTGGGGCTGCTCTTGTTGCCGGTAGCACCGCTTTGGTCGCAAGTAGATACCACACCGACTGCTCCAGTGCCCGCAGTAACCGGGGTGCAGTCGAGTAACTCCGATCAAATGATGACTCCGCCGCCTGTCAGTGGGCAGTCGTACCCCACAGCGCCGACCGCGGCGGAACGCTCCAACTATCTTCGTGGTGGAGTAGCGTTCGCCAGCGCGTACACCGACAACGCCCTGGGCTCTGTCAATGGCCATCCGGTGAGCGATGTCAGTTATTCCATCTGGCCAACTGTGGCGCTGGATGAGAGCACCTCTCGGCTGCACATCGTTTCCACCTACGCGCCCGGTTTCACTTTCTATCAGCGCGAGACTAACTTGAACGAGGCGGACCAGACCGCGACTATCGATGTACAGTACCGGCTCAGCCCGCACGTCTCCATCAGCGCGAGAGACGGCTTTCAGAAGACCTCCAGCGTGTTTAACCAGCCGGATCCAACCGCGGCTTTTGCGGTTTCCGGAGGTGCGCAGCAGGCTAATTTTTCCGTCATCGCGCCCATTGCAGATCTCCTCAGCAATGCCGGGAATGTCGGGATGACATGGCAATTTGCTGCCAATGCTATGGTTGGAGCGAGCGGAACATTTGCCAACCTGCACTATCCGAACCAGGCCCAGGTTCCCGGCCTGTTCGATTCGAGTTCGCAGGGCGGTTCCGTTTTCTTCACTCACCGGATTTCTAAAATGCACTATGTCGGTGCGACCTATCAATATCAAAGACTGGTGTCGTATCCCACCCTCGGCCAGAACGAGACGCAGACTCACGCTCTCCTTTTTTTCTACACGCTCTACGCGTCCTCGCGACTCTCGCTGTCTTTCTTTGGCGGTCCGCAATATGCGAATGTAGGATTGCAATACGTTACTCAGTCGGTAGTGGCGCCGGGATTCCAGAACTGGAATCCGCAGGTGGGCGGCAGCATGGGCTGGCAAGGCCGTCTCACGAACATCGCTGTAAGCTACTCGCACATGATCTCGGGCGGTGGAGGATTGATCGAAGCAGTTAAGTTGGATAGCGCGACGGCATCGATACGCCAGCAAATGACGCGAAAATTAAGCGGCTCGATCGCGGGTGGATACGCGCAAAGCAATGTTTTGGGATCAGCCTTGTTGGTCAATGACAATGGCCACACGCTTTCCGCGACAGCTTCGTTGCAGAGAACGTTTGGTGAGCGTATCAGTCTGCAACTGGGATACACGCGGCTTCATCAGGATTACAGCGGGGTCGCTGTCCTGGCCGAGACTCCGAATACGAATCGCGAATTTGTTTCGATTTCCTATCGTTTCTACAGGCCGCTGGGAAGATAAATTCTATGGTTG
Source organism: uncultured Acidobacteriaceae bacterium (assembly GCA_963817305.1). Lineage (GTDB taxonomy): Bacteria > Acidobacteriota > Terriglobia > Terriglobales > Acidobacteriaceae > Sulfotelmatobacter. The sequence continues at coordinate 155,211 of CAWFOD010000007.1, forward strand.
ACGATCTCGACGAGAAAAGTTCGGAAGGCTTCGACCTGCAACGCTATCTCGGCATTGTCCGTCGCCGACACTTGCAGTTTCTCATCCCTCTTTTCCTGGGTTGGGCCGTGGTGTGGGGGGCGAGCTGGGTACTGCCTCCAGTCTATCGTTCCGGCACCCTGATCCTGGTGGAACAACCCACCATGCCGAAAGATTACGTTACCCCCAACGTGAACGACGATCTGCAGGATCGCCTGCGCAGCATTACACAACAGATTCTCAGCCGCACTCGTTTGCTCCACATCATTGATCAGCTGAACCTTTATGCGGATCCGCACAACCATCTCAGTGCCGATGACAAAGTCGAGGGCATGCGCAAGCAGATCGAGATCGAACTGGTGCGCGACACTGAGAATCGCGTGAGTTCCTTTAACGTCTACTATTCCGCGCACGATCCGCACGTTGCCCAGCAGGTGACCAGCGAACTCACCAATCTTTTTATCAGCGAAAACCTCGAAGTGCGTCAGCAACAATCGGAAGACACGACAAAATTTCTTGAGAGCCAGCTGGAAGCGGCGCGTCAGACACTCTCCGACCAGGAAGAAAAAATCCGCCAGTTCAAAGGGCAGCACGTCGGCGAACTGCCTGCGCAGGTAGGGAGCAACCTGCAGATCCTGGCGGGGCTGCAATCCCAACTGCAAACCGAAGAGGATGCGCTCAATACCGCCAAGCAACAACGGGTTTATCTCGAAACCCTTGTAAATCAATATCGCTCTCTGCAAGGTACGCCGAGGGGTGAGGGCACGGGGGGCACGGCAACCGTCGGACTTCCAGCGATCGATCAGGAGCTGGATAAACTCCGGGCGCAACTGGCCGATCTCACTTCGCACTACACGGACCGTCATCCCGACGTTCGCAAAGTCAAGGAGCAGATCGCCGAGACGGAAAAAACCAGAGACCGCATCATGGCTGACCTGAAGGCGAAAGCCTCTGCGCCGGCGGATCCGGATGCTGCGAATACGACCGCTGACCCCTCTGCCATGACGGATGCGTCATCCCCGATGGTGCAGCTGCAGGGACAGCTTCAAGGCAATCGCATCGAGATCGGGAACCGCGAGCGTGCGGTTGCAGATTTAAAAAATAAGGTCGTCGACTATCAGGCGAGACTGAATCAGGAACCGGTGCGCGAGCAGCAACTCTCGGACTTGACTCGAGGCTACGAGCAGTCCAAGGCGAACTATGACGAACTGCTCAAGAAGAAGAACGAGTCGGCAATGGCCACCAGCATGGAATTGCTGCAGCAGGGTGAGCGCTTCCGCATCATCGATCCTCCCAGTTTGCCGGTAAAGCCGGACTTTCCAAACCGGCTGAAGTTTTGCGGGATTGGCTTGGGTATAGGCTTGGCGTTCGGCGTCGTGGTAGCCGGAGCATTCGAAATGCTGGATGACCGGATTCACGACGAAAAGGAATTGCAAGAACTCCTTCCCGTAGCCGTCATTTCAGAAATTCCTGCCCTTACAGTTCCCTCTGACGAGCAAAGGGAGCGCGGCAGGCTGTGGTTGGGCTGGGCGACGGCAGTATTCGTATCTGTTACGATTTTGCTGGGATCGGCATTAAGCTACTTGCGCGGTTAGTCAACCCCGTTATGTACAAAGCATTTTATAGTCTGAAGCGCAACCCCTTCGAGATCACTCCGGATCCTTCGTTCCTGTTTCCTACCCGAAGGCACAACGAAGCTCTGGCCGCGCTCTACTATGGTGTCAGACGGCATAAGGGGTTCGTGGTTCTGACCGGAGAGGTGGGCACGGGCAAGACTCTTCTGCTGCACTATCTGCTGCAGTTACTGAAACAGAGTAACGATGTTGCCTATGCTTATATATTTAACGGCCGCCTGTCGCCGATCGAGTTCCTGCAATACTTCGCCAGTGACCTCGGACTGCCTGCCACCAGTAAAAATAAGGGCGAATTGCTATTGCAGATTGCGCACTATGTGATTGCCCGCAACCAGAAGAAACTGACAACAGCTCTGGTGGTAGACGAAGCCCATCACCTGTCGGCGGAAATCCTGGAAGAAATCCGGCTGCTGAGCAATCTCGAGACTCCACACGAGAAGTTGCTGCAAATCCTTCTCGTGGGCCAGCCTGAACTGGATGAAAAACTCGATTCCGTCAGCTTGCGGCAATTGAAGCAGAGAATCGCCCTGCGGTCGCACCTCGAGCCGTTGAATTCGGATGAGACCAAGGGCTATATCGAGCGCCGGCTGCAACTGGCAGGATGTCCATATCCCGCGGTACTGTTTCCGCCAGAGACCATCGCCGCCGTCTTTCAGCACTCTCAAGGACTCCCCAGACTGATCAATACGGTCTGCGAAAATGCACTGATTGCAGCCTATGCCCGGCAAATGCGCAGTGTCAGTCCGGACATTATCGACGATATTGCCACCGATTTCCGATTGGGTATTCAAACCGCTCCCCTGGACAGAAAGACAACTTCCGACGAACTCGATGCGCGGAAAGCAGCGCAGACCTTGCTCGAACTGTATGCCCATTTACAGGGAGAGCAAAAGCGGGACGAGGAGTTGAGAGGACGAGTGCGCTTCAGGGTGAAAGAATAATGAGCAATATATTCGACGCATTGCAAAGAGCGGAGCTGGAAAATTCCGGGGCGGAAGGTCCCACGCTCACGATTGCTTCAGAACTGCTGCAGGCGGCGGAACAGAAGCTGCGCGATTCCGGAGCCATCGTCGACCAGCCAGTTCTGAGGAATGCTCTCGATTCCGATCCCGCGGCTCCGCTCGAAGACATGGAGCGATGCCCGGTTCTGTCGGTCTCAATCCGGGATGAAAGTCGGCTGGTCTCCTTGGGGAAAGAGGGAAGCCTGGGAGCGGAAAAGTTTCGCTTCCTCGCGGTCCGCTTGCGCCAACTCCGACAAAGCCGGCCGCTGAAGAAAATTCTCATTACCAGCACCATCCCGCAGGAAGGAAAGAGCACGGTTGCATCCAACCTGGCATGCACTCTGGCGCGAAGAAAGCCGCAGAAAACGCTGTTGCTGGAAGGTGATTTGCGGCGGCCGAATATTACCTCGCGGTTTGGATTAGGCCAGCTTCCGGGACTGTGCGAGTGGCTCAGCGGCTCAATCCCGAACATTAATATCTACCGCCTGGAAAATCTCGGTGTCTGGATGTTGCCCGCCGGTACGGCGCCGCAAAACCCTCTGGAGTTGATGCAGTCGGGAAAACTTTCGCCTCTGATGGAACAACTGGAAGCATGGTTTGACTGGATCGTCATCGACTCACCGCCGGTGCTTCCACTGGCCGATGCCAGCCTCTGGTCCCGGTTAGCCGATGGAATTCTGCTGGTCACTCGCAAGGGGATCACGGAAAAACAGCAACTGAAGCGCGGACTCGAAGCCATTGAAAAATCGAAACTGCTGGGTGCGCTGGTCAACAGCAGCGAGAACGCAGCCCACAGCGATTATTATCAGCGCTACACCTCCCCTACAGCCGATAGCCCCAAGGAACAAAAGGAATAATCGGCCCGCGCAAGCGGCCGACGTCTTCGTTGTGAACCTCCCCCGTTAAATCAAATTCCCTAGCACTCAGAAAGATCTTGGCCCTATGCCAGCAACCGATCAAGCGGAGGATATTGTGCACGCACGACGCTCTGGAATAAAAGGTGTAACTGTAAGCGCGCTCTCCGAAGCCGTATCAAGCGAGGAACGCGTTGTCCTAAACCCGGAAGCCTTTCGCCGAATGATTGCTCTGGAAAGAAAGCGAAGCGAGCGTTCGCGAAAGCCGTTCGTACTCTTGCTGCTCGATATGGGCGACCGTCCGTCGGAGAAAAATGGCAAGATCCTGAACAAAATTTCCTCAGTCCTCTCCGCTTCCACTCGCGATACCGACGTTACTGGCTGGTACGCGAATGACTGCGTGCTGGGAGTGATGTTCACCGAGATCGCCGCCGAAGATAGCGCTTCCATTCCCGGCACTGTGATCGCCCGGGTGACCGACACTTTGCGCGGCAATCTCGCGCTCGAACAATTCAACCGGGTGCGTCTTTCCTTTCATGTTTTCCCCGAAGACTGGGATCATGACGATCATCAGGGATCGAGCAATCCCACGCTCTATCCGGATTTGTCGCGGCGTGAGGATGGCAGGAAATTATTCCGGGTGATGAAGCGCGTCATGGACGTGGTCGGCAGCGCGCTGGCGCTGCTGTTTTTTCTGCCCGCGTTTATGGCGATTGCCGCTGCCATCAAAGCCACTTCCAAGGGGCCCATTTTCTTTCGGCAACGTCGCATCGGCCAGCATGGAAAATCGTTTGTGTTCCTGAAATTCCGCTCCATGCACGTTAACAACGACGCTGCGGTTCATAAAGAATATGTCCAGAAGCTGATTGCCGGAAAGGCCGAGAAGCAGCCCTCGAACGGCAACGGCGAAGGCGTCTACAAGCTGACCAAAGATCCCCGCGTCACACGCATCGGGTCGTTTCTGCGAAAAACCAGCATGGATGAGCTGCCGCAGTTCATCAACGTGCTGAAAGGCGAAATGTCGCTGGTCGGCCCTCGTCCTCCGGTTCCCTACGAAGTGGAAGCCTACGACATCTGGCATCGCAGGCGTCTGCTGGAAGCCAAACCCGGGATCACCGGACTCTGGCAGGTGAGCGGACGTAGCCGCGTAAAATTCGACGACATGGTTCGCCTCGACCTGCACTACGCGCGCACCTGGTCGCCATGGACGGATATGAAAATCTTGTGGCGCACACCAGGCGCGGTAGTTCTCGGCAACGGTGCGCACTAAACCAGTCTCCTCACCACGAAATTCCCCCAGCCCTCCCTACTCTGTCCGCTTCAGGTGAAAAACATGGCTTCTATCGCTGAGCCTTCCATCACAACGCCAGAGCAAGGAAATATCGCAATGATCAGGTTTGGAGTTTTAGGTTACGGGTACTGGGGGCCGAATGTTGTCCGCAACCTGGACCGCCTGGATGAGACCAAAGTTGTCGCCGTATGCGACAAAAGTCCGGCGGCCCGCAAGAAAGTGGCCAAGGCCTATCCCGACGTGCGGGTGACGGACGATCCGGCAGAGTTGATGTCGTCTCCTGAGATCGATGCCATTGCCGTGGTAACGCCGGTGTGGACGCACTATGAACTGGCCAAAGCGGCGCTGCAGAACGGCAAGCACGTCTTCGTCGAAAAGCCATTTACCAGCAACGCGGCGCAGGCACAGGAGCTGATTGAGCTCGCGGGCCGAAAAAATCTTAAGATCATGGTTGATCACACTTTCCTGTTCACCGGCGCGGTGCAGAAAATTAAGCACCTCCTCGATGACGGCGCGTTGGGCAAGCTCTACTACTACGATTCGATGCGGGTGAATCTTGGCCTCTTTCAGCACGATGTCAATGTGGTCTGGGATCTTGCCCCGCACGATTTGTCGATCATTGATCACCTGATCCGTAAGACTCCCGAAGCCATCTCAGCAACCGGACAGACTCACCTTAACGGACACGAAGACGTAGCCTTCATTACGCTCTATTTTCCCGATAAAGTGATTGCCCATATCAACGTGAATTGGCTCTCGCCGGTGAAGGTCCGCACGACGCTGATCGGCGGCGAAAAGAAAATGCTGGTTTGGAACGATCTGGAGGCGGACGAGAAGATTAAGATCTACGATAAGGGTGTAAACGTCACCAGCCGCGAAGGACTTTATAATTTGTTGGTGCACTATCGTTCAGGCGATATGTGGGCGCCGCAGATCGAGCAGGTCGAAGCGCTATCCCGCGAATTGGCCTATTTCGTCGACTGTATCCTGAACGACCAGACCCCCTTCAACGATGGCCATGCCGGTCTCCGGGTGGTGAAGATGCTCGAGGCCGCCAATCTCTCCATGCAAAAACGTGGCGAATTGGTCTACATCTCCGACTCGCAAGCGTCGATTACTCGAGCTTCAGCCAGCGAGGCCGTCCTCGGCGCAAGCCGCTAATGCGACTTCACGAAGTTGGATAGCACTAAAGGAAACGTCAACGAATGCAGATCAAGATTGAATCAAGATTGCTGGGCGACGTCGTCGTCATCGTTCCGGAAATTTTTCAGGATGCCCGCGGTTTCTTCACTGAAACCTTTCGCGCGGATCAGTTCAAGGCGCACGGTTTACCGACCGAGTTTGTTCAGGATAACCACTCGCGTTCCGCTAAAGGCGTGGTGCGCGGGCTACACTTCCAATGGGATCCTCCCATGGGCAAGCTCATGCGGGTGACGGCGGGCAGCGCCTTTCTGGTGGCAGTCGACATTCGCAAACGCTCGCCGCACCTGGGCAAGTGGGCGGGAGTGGAGGCGTCGGCGGAAAATCGCCGGCAGGTGTGGGCACCGGCGGGCTTTGCCCGAGGCTTTTGCGCTCTCAGCGAGGGCACGGAAATCCAGTACAAGTGCACGGGGATCTACAGCAATAAAGCGGAATCGGCGATCCGGTGGAACGATCCGGCGATTGGCATCAAATGGCCGCTCGCCGATGTCACAGTCTCCGACAAAGATCGCAATGCCGCCACTCTGGCGGACTGGCTCGGCTCTCCTGACTCCGACAATTTTCAATATTCCGAAAGCGCGGAACTGCTGGCAAAGAGCTAGTCGATGACCTTCTCAATTACCGTAAGTCCGGATGCGAGACTGGCATGAAGATCGCCGTGATTGGAGCCAATGGCCAGCTTGGCCACGATGTAGTCCGTGCCTTCACCGCACAGGGCGATGACGTCCGCGCACTCAATCACCAGGACGTTGAACTTTCCAGTTTGGACTCAGTTGTAGCGTGTTTGCGCTCTGCGCAACCGGAGGTTGTCGTCAATACCGCAGCGATGCACCATGTCGAAAACTGTGAGCAGCAGCCAGCCAGAGCACACGAAGTAAACGGCATAGGTGCGCGGAATCTGGCCACCGCGACCCGCGATCTAGGGTCGATATTGATCCACATCAGCACCGACTATGTATTCGACGGCAAGAAAGGCACGCCCTACGTCGAAAGCGACGAGGCGCGTCCGCTGAACGTTTATGGCAGAACCAAACTCGAAGGCGAGCGGTTTGTCCAAGAGATCAATCCCCGGCATTACGTCCTGCGTACCGCCGCCCTTTACGGCAGCCACCCTTGCCGCGCTAAAGGAGGTCAGAATTTTGTCGACCTCATGCTGCGATTAGCGCGGGAACGCGGTCGCGTGCGGGTGGTGGATTCCGAGTTCACAACTCCGACCGCAACCTCTGATGTGGCGCGCCAGATTGCCGCTCTCAGCCGCTCCGACGCCTATGGCCTTTACCATGCCACGGCAGAGGGCAGCTGCTCCTGGTATGAATTTGCTCGCGAGATATTTCGCGTCGCCGATGTTTCGGTGAATCTCGAGGTGGCTGGAGCTGATGAATTTCCCGCCAAGGTTCCCCGTCCCGCGTATTCGGTGCTCGAGAATCGCGGGCTGAAGTCCCACGATTTGAATCTGTTTCGCCCCTGGCAAGAAGGCTTGAATGCTTACCTTTCTGAAAAGCCAGCAGCTGTCGCCAGCCGTTAATTCTTAGATCATCCAGTTCCGAAATCACTAGCAGATAAGCTGCAGAAAGTTTAGGAGACAGAAATGAAGATCCTGATCGCGGGTGGAGCCGGCTATTTGGGCTCCGTACTTGTTCCCAAGCTCCTGGAGCGTGGCTATGAAGTCGATGTAGTGGACTTGTTCTGGTTCGGCAACCACCTTCCTCCCGAAGCTGGAATTATTCGGAAAGATATTTTTGATATTACCGTCGAAGACCTGCAAAGCTACCAGCAGGTGGTGTTTCTGGCTGGATTGTCGAATGATCCGATGGCGGAGTTTTCGCCCAGCCAGAACTTCATCTTCAACGCCGCTGCGCCTGCCTATCTCGCCTACGTTGCCAAGAAGGCGAACGTGAAGCGCTACGTGTACGCGTGCTCCTGCTCGGTCTACGGATACACCGACAACGAGTTATTCGATGAGAGTCGGCCAGTTTCCTCTTCGTACCCGTACGGAATTTCCAAGTTGCAGGGCGAGCAGGCCGTAATGAACCTGATGGATGAAAATTTCTCCGTCATCTCGCTGCGCAAAGGAACTGTCTCCGGATACAGCCCGCGCATGCGGCTCGACCTGATCATCAACACCATGTTCAAAAACGGTGTGCGCAATCGCGAGATCACGGTAAACAATCCTTCGATCTGGAGGCCGATTCTCAGCATCGAGGATGCGACGAATGCCTACGTACGGGCGATCGAAGCGAGCGAGAGAATCTCGGGAATTTTCAACGTAGCTTCGGGAAACTACACCGTCGGCGAAGTCGGAGACCTGGTGAAGATGGCGATTGAAGAGCACCTGGGCATCTCGGTGCGTTTGAACATCCACCACAAGAAGGATTTCCGGAACTACAAAGTGAGTATTCAGAAGGCGGAGAACACGCTCAGCTTCCATCCCAATCACAGCGTGAAGTGCATCGTAAAAAATCTTATTGAGAAGATGGATCGATTCAGCGATTGGGATAACCCGCAGTATTACAACATCGACACCCTGAAACTGCTCTCGGAAAATGGCGACCGGCTGCGCAGCCTGGTGGAGGTTGGCTAGACCATGAACGTGGTTCACGACAGGGGTGAATTTGAAGTCATGACGATGGCCACGCGAGTGCCAAATACCACGGCAGCGCCTTCGCACTTCAATCCTCGATTGAGTTCGCCTCCAACGGTACTGGTCGCGACGACTTCGCGCTGGTATCCAACCGCCCGGCTGGCCATGGCTCTGGCGAACTACGGCTGCGTCGTGGAAATGCTCTGTCCTCCTGGGCATCCAGTCACGAAGACCACTGCGGCCCACAAAACCTACCGATATCGCGGCCTGACTCCGTTGCGGTCCTTTGCCGCCGCGATCACAAGGGCTCAGCCGGATTTCATTATTCCCGGGGATGATCTTGCTACCCGGCAGCTCCATCGTCTTTATGAGCGGGAACGGCGAAATGGCGAAGCCGGTTCTTTCATTTGCGAACTGATCGAACGCTCGCTGGGACCGGCAGAAAGTTTTCCGGTCGCTTATACGCGATCCGCATTCATCGAACTGGCGTTGCAAGAAGGCATACGCGTGCCGGCGACGAAAGCGATTACCAACCTGGATGAACTGAAAGATTGGATTATCCGAAACGGATTTCCCGTGGTCTTGAAGGCAAATGGCACGTCGGGAGGAGACGGCGTGCGGATTGTGCGCACTCTGGACGAGGCAGAACGCGCCTTTTGTTCGTTACAAGCTCCTCCGCACTGGCTACGCGCCGCGAAGCGGGCGTTCGTGGATCAGGACCTTACGCTGGTCGGCCCCGCACTGTTGCGCCGACGATTCGAAATGAATGCGCAAACTTTTGTTGACGGACGCGAGGCCACCAGCGCGGTCGCCTGCTGGCGGGGCAAGGTGCTGGCAGCGCTTCATTTTGAGGTGATCGAAAAAAGAAGTGCGGCGGGACCGGCAACCGTTGTCCGCCGGATTGAAAACATCGATGTTGCTAACGCTGTTGCAAAGATGGTGCGCCGGCTGAATCTCTCCGGAGTGCACGGTTTCGATTTCATGCTCGAGGAACAAACCCGAAAAGCCTTTCTCATCGAGATGAATCCTCGCGCCACCCAGGTCGGACATTTGGCGCTGGGCCCGGGGCGCGATATTCCGGCAGCGTTGTATGCCGCTCTGTCCGGTAACGTGCTGCAATCAGCACCCACAATTACAGAGAACGACACGATCGCATTGTTTCCCCAAGAGTGGATTCGGGATCCGGAGAGTTCTTTTTTGCGGTCCGCGTATCACGATATTCCCTGGAACGAGCCGGAGTTTATTCGCGACTGCGTCAGCAACCGGCGGAAACAGAGCACCTGGTATTCCCGAGCAGACCGGATCAAATCGTCAGCACCGATTCAAGCTCCGAAGAACCTATCTTCCCCTGCAAGGCCCCACAAATTGGGGAATCGAGTGGGAGGCGATTCAATCGCGAGATGAGTGATCCGGCTTCGATGATAAAAATGCGGCCACTGCGAATCCTGAAGTTCGGCGGAACCTCGGTAGGCGATGCCTCCTCGATTCGGCGCGTCACAGGAATCGTTCGCGACGCAGCCGACGAAAGTGATCTGGTAGTGGTCGTATCAGCCATGAGTGGTGTGACCAACTCGCTGCTTGAGGCAGCGGCACGGGCTGAAGCGGGCGATCTGAGCGTAGCACAAGCGATCTTCGCAGCTTTGCGTGCTCAGCACGAGAGCGTGCTTAACAGCTTGGTTCAATGCCCGGAACAACGAACAGCCATTCATGGCAAGATGCAAGACTGCTACGAACAGGGGGAGCAGCTCTGTAAACGCGCAGAGGCGTTGCGCGAGTTGAGCTTGAGGGATCGCGATTTGATTTCCAGTCTTGGCGAGCGCCTTTGTGCCCCCTTGGTCGCGGCTGCTTTGATGGCACACGGTGTAAGAAGTGAAGCGATCGAGGCCACGGAGATCGTCATTACGGACTCTTGTCACGGAGCGGCCAATCCGTGCATGGATGCAACCCGCGAGCGCTGCGTAGGGCGTGTGGACGAGCTGCTGAAGCGTGGAATCGTCCCGGTGATAACGGGTTTCATTGGCGCTACCCCTGACGGCGTGCTGACCACGCTGGGCCGAGGAGGGTCGGATTATTCAGCGACCATTCTGGGCGCGGCACTGGGTGCCGACGAGGTCATCATCTGGACCGATGTGGATGGCCTGATGACCGCCGATCCCAAGGTAGTGGACAACGCCTGCACGATTCGTGAGATCTCCTATCGTGAGGCGGCCGAACTCGCCCGCTTTGGCGCTAAGGTTTTGCATCCGAAGACTTTGCGCGCGCTAACGCAATGCGGCATTCCCCTCTGGATTCGCAACACTTTCGCGCCGCATTTGCCGGGAACCAGAATCACTCCCGCAGGTCCTGCAATCCAGGGAGGAGTGAAGGGCCTCACCGCGGTGGTGCATTGTGAAGCCGCAGGGGAGCCGCCTCACAGAAACGCGGACGATATTACGCACGACCGAAGCGCGGCCATCGTTACGGCAGTCGGTATGGACATACGCAGCACCGAAGCGGCTGCGCGAATGCTGGGTACGCTTTCTCTTGCGCAAGTGAATGTCGGCGCCATGTTCGAGGGCGCTTCCGGCTGCAGTGTTTCGGTGGTTGTTGCAGGGAAGGACAAGACTGCCGCGCTGGTAACCTTGCATCGCGAATTTCAGCTGGGCGAAGTCTCCTGGCCGACGCTCTCTGCCGCCAGCTCCGCAGTGGCAACTGCCGCACCTTATTACCAACCTGAGCCCGCCCCCGCTGAGGGGGACTGAGCGAAGCCACGTTGTCCGTTCCCGCCCGGTGATTTGAGAATCGTTAATTGAGTTGCTGGAAAGGTTTTGTTCCCTATGAACGAATACGTGTGTATTGCCCCAGACGTGAAGCTTGGCCGCAATGTGAAGCTCTCGAAGTTCATCAACCTCTACGGTTGTGAGGTGGGTGACGAGTCGAAGATTGGAGCATTCGTCGAGATTCAGAAGAATGCCAGCATCGGCAAGCGCTGCAAGATTTCCAGTCACACCTTCATCTGTGAAGGCGTCACGATTGAGGACAATGTCTTTATCGGGCATGGTGTGATGTTTATCAACGACAGTTATCCGCGGGCCACCGCTCTGGGTGGAAATCTGCAAACTGAGGCGGACTGGAAAGTCGAGCGAACGATCATTAAACGAGGCGCTTCGGTGGGTTCCGGTTGCAGCATCCTGTCCAATATCACGATTGGCGAAAATGCCATCGTGGGTGCGGGCAGTGTCGTCACCAAAGATGTCGCCCCCAACTGTATCGTGGCGGGAAATCCCGCCCGAATTTTGCGTTATATCGAACAGACCGCGGAGGTCACAAAGTGAGCAATTCTAACGGTGTTCCAAATAGCATTCCTTTTCTTGATCTGATTACTCCTCACGTAGAGCTCGAGCACGAACTGGTCGCCGTATTTCAGCGGGCTCTGCGTACCGCCGGTTTCATTGGTGGCCCGATGGTGGAAGAATTCGAAAAATCCTTTGCCGCGTTTTGCGGTACCAAATACTCGATCGCCATCAGCAGCGGCACGGATGCCTTGCGCTTCGCCATCATGGCCTGCGGTATCAAGCCGGGCGATGTGGTGGTCACCGTACCCCATACCTTCATCGCCACCACAGAAGCAATTTCGCAAGCCGGAGCTTTGCCGGAGTTCGTCGACATCGATGAGCGGACCTTTAACATGGACCCGGAAAAGCTGAAAGAATATTTAGAGCAGCAATGCGAAAAAGATAAATCGGGCAAGCTGATCAGCCGCCGCAGCGGAAGGCCGGTCACTGCCATCGTTCCGGTCCATCTCTACGGACAGATGGTAGACATGGACGCGATCCTGGCTCTGGCGGCACGTTTTGGCCTGGTGGTGATTGAAGATGCTTGCCAGGCGCATGGGGCGGAATATTTCTCACGCAAGCAAAACCGCTGGATGAAGGCGGGTTCGATGGGCCGGGCCGCGGCATTCAGCTTCTATCCCGGCAAGAACTTAGGGGCTTGTGGCGAAGCGGGCGCGGTGACCACCAACGATGCTTCTCTGGCGAAAACAATCAGCATGCTGCGCGATCACGGCCAGGCGGAAAAGTACTATCACGACATCGAAGGGTATAACGGCAGGTTGGATGCAATTCAGGCCGGTCTGCTGCATACGAAGCTTACGCATCTGGCCGAGTGGAACGCCAAACGCCGGGAGCGAGCCGCAGAATACGGTCGCCTCTTCGCCGCGGCCGACGACGCAGTTCTTCCTCCCTTTGAGCCCACCTGGTCGCGGGCCGTCTATCACTTGTACGTTGTCCGAACCGCCGACCGTGACGGGATGATGAAGCACTTGAAAAAAGCGGGAATTGGCACCGGCATTCACTATCCAATTCCATTGCACCTGCAAAAAGCTTACACCGGTATGAATTACAGCAAGGGCGACTTCCCGGTAACGGAAAAAGCCGCCGCGGAAATCGTCTCTTTGCCGATGTTCCCGCAGTTGACGTCGGAGCAGCAAGCTAGAGTGGTGGAAGAGATGTCGACCTTCATTTCCAAGACTGCGCGTCAACGGGCAGAAGGTGAAGACTGCGTGCCGGCTACCGCAGAACTGAACGCATAAAACGACGGCTGTTAGGCTCGGCGACATAGGAAAAAAATGAAACTATCAGTGATCGGCGCAGGATATGTAGGACTCACCACTGCGGCTTGCTTGGCGCAAATCGGCCACGACGTGTTTTGTAGCGAAAGCGACCTCGGTAAATTGACGAAATTACAAAGCGGTGGAATATCGATTTTCGAGCCGCACCTTGAGAGTGTGATCAGGTCTGCCAGCAAGGCTGGTCGACTGCGTTTCGGATCCACCGACGACGCGATAGCTTGGGGGGACGCTATTTTCATTTGTGTGGGAACGCCTCCACTTCCCAACGGTGATGCCGACCTCCATGCCATCGAAGCCGTCGCCAGGAACATCGCTAAGCGGGCCTCGGGATACCGGTTGGTCATTGAAAAAAGCACGGTACCTGTGCAAACGGGCGCTCAACTGCGAAAACAGCTGTTGGTTAATCGGGGCAACGGGTTTAGCTACGATGTCGCCTCTAATCCGGAATTCCTGCGGGAGGGAACCTCGGTGGACGATTTTCTGCACCCTGACCGCATTGTGATTGGGGTTGAGTCCTCGCGTGCGGAAGACATGCTCCGTGAGATTTACAAGCCGATTCTCCGACAGGAGTTTACTTGTCCTCTCCATTCAAATTGTACGAAGCGTACAGATCCGATTTTCCTGGTCACCGACACCAATTCCGCCGAACTGATTAAGCATGCCTCCAATTCATTCCTTGCGATGAAGATTTCTTTTATTAATATGGTTGCTAATCTGTGCGAAGTCGTTGGCGCAGACGTTACTAAGGTGGCGCAGGGAATGGGACTGGACCCGCGAATCGGCCCAGCCTTCCTGACCCCTGGCATTGGGTTTGGGGGGTTCTGCTTCCCGAAGGACTTGCAGGCCTTCATCAGAATTGCAGACAAATCCGGGTGTGATTTCTCCCTCCTTAAGGAAGTGGAGAAAATTAACCAACAGCGTGTCAAGCACATCTTTGAGAAGGTTAGAAGCGAACTGTGGGTAGTGCGCGGTAAGAAGATAGCAATCTGGGGTCTGGCGTTCAAGCCCGATACCGACGACGTGCGCTTTGCTCCGTCGATCTCATTAGTTAAAGCGTTCCTAGAAGAGGGTGCGCAGGTGACATCCTATGACCCTAAAGCTATGGAAAAAGCAAAAGCGGCACTACCCGATATTACTTACTGTTCCGATCCTTACGAGGCCTCCGAAGGCGCGGACACCATTGTCATCGTGACGGAATGGGACGAGTTTCGTTGCGTAGACTGGGATCGCATCAGGTGCGTCGTCGAGCGCCCGCTTGTTGTGGATGGCAGGAACATGCTTGATGCGGAGGACATGGCCCGTCGGGGATTTCATTACATCAGCGTAGGCCGGCCGGAACAGGATCACTTACCAGGCAAGGACCCTCAATCGTATGCGCCTTTGCAAGGTCAACCTACGACGGTTTTGGCCAGCTGATGCAATGGCAATGTGAACAGCAGTCGAAAGAGTTGTCCAATCAGCTTCGACCGCTGCAATGGAATCACAAATGCCTCAAAACATGACAAAAAAAGAGCCGACAGCCGTTTGTATCGTGGTCGAAAACCTGCCGGTTCCTCTCGACCGCCGAGTTTGGAAAGAAGCATGCGCGCTGCGCGATGCGGGATACAGGGTATCGGTGATCTGTCCAAAGGGAAAAACTCTTCATCGCGCTAGTCACGAGGTCCTTGACGGAATCGAAGTTTACCGGCATCGTCATTGGGAGGCCTCGACCGCATCCGGATACCTTCTAGAATATGGCTTAGCTCTGGTTTCCGAATTCTTGCTGACCCTGAAGGTCTTCGCCCGTACCCGATTTCGGGTTTTGCAGGCATGCAATCCCCCGGACACGATTTTCTTAGTCGCGCTATTGCTGAAGCCATTCGGTGTACGGTTCATTTTTGACCAGCACGATCTTGGCCCCGAACTCTTCGAAGCAAAATTTGGAACGAGTGCCGGCCCGCTTTACGGGCTGGTCCGCTGGGCGGAGCGATGCTCGTTCCGGGCAGCAAACACCTGCATCGCCACGAACGAATCGTTCAAAGAGATTGCAGTAGCACGAGGAGGTAAGGATCCGGACCGCGTTTTCGTAGTACGGAACTCTCCTGACCTTAAGGCTTTCCGCCGCGCCTCAGTACCGACCGCCAACAAATTCGGAAAGCCGTTGCTGGTCGCCTACGTGGGCTTCATGGGGACGCAGGATGGCGTCGACCTGCTGCTCGAATCCATCGAACATATCGTGAAGGAACAGAAGCGGGAGGATACACATTTCGTGCTCATTGGCGGTGGCACGGTTATTTCCGAGCTGCAGGCCATCATCGCCAAGAAGAATCTTGAAGCCTACGTAACGCTCACCGGTCAGGTTTCTCACGAGGAAGTGGCCGCTCACCTCTCAAATGCGGACGTGGGAGTGGCCCCCGATCCCAAGAATGCCCTGAACGATCACTCATCTATGATCAAGATTTTTGAATATATGGCATTCGGCTTACCCGTAGTGCTCTTTGATTTGAAGGAAGGACGGCGACTGGCGGACTCTGCGGCTCTGTATGCGGTCCCGAATGACCCCGTCAACTTTGCCGGGCAGGTCAGTAAGCTGCTCGACTGTAAGGAACTGCGCAAAGAACTGGGTGAAATCGGCCGCCGGCGGGTT
The DNA here is from genome assembly GCA_963817305.1 of uncultured Acidobacteriaceae bacterium. Lineage (GTDB taxonomy): Bacteria > Acidobacteriota > Terriglobia > Terriglobales > Acidobacteriaceae > Sulfotelmatobacter. Next base: position 171,028 of record CAWFOD010000007.1, read on the forward strand.
GAGGAAAAGCTGAACTGGGATGTAGAAAAAGTATCGCTGATTCGAGCTTATGAAACGGCACTTCAGTCTGGACACGCCTAATGATCATGGAACTATCAATGTGCCAACGGCGTCTCAGGACCTGGAGTGCGAGAAGTATTGCACGGAGCACGTGCCACCTCCTTTTCTTGGTCTTGGCATTGTCTCTATTCTGTTGTTCGGCTGACATGGTTCTGATTCGTTCCGCAGGAGCTACACCTTCCGAGCAACACGAACTGGAGATTGCCAGCGAGTTCTATGGATTAGACCTTAGAGTCGTTACCGCGGGAGAGTCTGCTGATCAAGATTCTTGCTTCGATTCGGCGCAGCGAGACAGTGGCCGTCGCAATTGAAGCGGACGCCCTGGCTAATGTGGATCAAAAGGCGTTGCTGCGCGCACTGCATCGAACGGGTGGAAGCAATGTACCGTTGCTCATCATGGGCATCACGCCAGAGACGAGTCCAACTCTCCTCAAAGCTTGGTCAGGCGGTGCGGTAGCCGGTGTTCAACCGCTTTCCTCTGCGGGATCGCTTCAATATTTAGTGGGGAATCTTGCAGGTGTAACCGATCAGCTAACCGGAGTTGAAATCCCATCTCCCGGTGACGATGCATTCTATTTCACCAGTGCAAACTCCGGCTTGGTTAAAACAATTGTCTCGTTGCACAACGGCACTGAAGTCGTTCCGATCTTCCTGGAAGTTGAAGTGAACCAGCAACGAATTTTCCTGCTTTGCAAAAAACGTCCACCCCAGAGCGAGGCCGCGGGAGCCGCTGAAAATACAGAAACCGTGTTTGCGGAACTCGCTCCGGTGATGATTTTTGCAAAATACTGTGCGGGCGATCGAGGCTGGCACGCGCTCCAGCATGACGCCAATCTGACGATCGATGACCCGTGGCTGCGTGAGCCTTATGGACACCTGGATTATAGAGATCTGCTCACGGAGATGGAACGGCACAACTTTCATACGACGATTGCTTTCATTCCGTGGAATTACGATCGCAGTGAACAATCGGTAGTTGCGCTTTTTCGTAGCCATCCGGAGAGATTTTCGATCTGCGTCCATGGGGATAACCACGATCACAAGGAATTTGACGATTATGAAAGCAAGTCTCTCAGTCTCCAGATCGCTGCGCTGAGGCAGTCCCTGGCAAGGATGGAGAAATTCCAGGCTCTGACTGGGATTCCCTACGATAAAGTTTTCGTTTTTCCTCACAATATTGGTTCGGAACGAATTCTGGAACAGCTGAAGACTTACAATTTTGACGCCACAGTCAACTCTTTAAGTGTTCCCATGGACCGTACGCGGCCGGCGTCGTCGTTGTTTACCCTGCGGCCGGTCACATTATCCTTCGGAGATTTTCCCAGTATTGCCCGCTATGGCGCGGCAATGCCGAACCCTAGTAGCTTTATTGCGATCAACGAATTCCTCGACAATCCCATCTTCTTCTACGGTCACCAGGATCTGTTCGCCAATGGTATCGGCGCATTTGACCGGGTAGCAGACGACGTCAATCGAATTGAACCGGACACGCGGTGGGGCAGTCTGGGGGACATGGCGAAGCACCTTTATCTGGTTCGGTTGAGGGATGACACGAACTACGATGTGCTTACATTCTCCAGCAACCTCGATCTGGATAACACCTCAGCACGAAATTCAGTCTTTTATGTCCAGAAGCCGGAAACCGATTCTTCTGCAATCGCGTCCGTGAGTGTCGAGGGTCGGCCAGCTCCTTTTGAATTCAATAGTGGATCTCTTCGGCTCAGCGTAGCCTATTCCCGCTGGGCAGTCTCGCAGGGTTCTGATCCGTTACAAAAATGATCTTGACCTGGCTTCGGTGAGCATTGCAAAGAGTTCTCCTCGTGTGTATGCGCTTCGAATGATTTCAGACTTCCGGGACATAACGCTATCCAAATCCCGCATCGGACGAGCGGTCACCGACTACTACTACAAAAACAAGACGTCGCCGGTGGTTGTAATTCTATGCGGATGCGCCGCAGCACTATTCGGCTTATATGGGATGTTCTTCCTGATATCGATCATAAAGAGGAAAAAAGCGATCGTACCGACCCGCAAAGTCTGCATCCGTTCGTAAGACAAGCACGCATGGTGACACTATCTTCCCCAACTCAAGACGGAACTGAGGCAACAAGAGTGGCTTCGCAGCAAATCGGTCTAGCTCCAGAAACGGTGACGCGATACGTGATCGTCACGCCGATCCGCGACGAAGAGAAGTTTATCGAAGCCACCATCGCTTCCGTCCGGGCGCAGACCGTGCCGCCTGCGGAGTGGGTGATCGTTGATGATGGCTCCGTTGACAAGACTGGCGAAATTATCGATCGCTATGCCTCTGAGATTCCGTGGATACGCGTGGTGCACCGGGAAAATAGAGGCTTTCGCAAGTCGGGTGGCGGAGTCGTAGAGGCGTTTTATGATGGCTATCAGGCGCTGCGATCAAGCGACTGGGAATTTATCGTCAAGCTCGATGGCGACCTGAGCTTGCCCCCAAGCTACTTCGAAAAGTGCTTCGAACATTTTGAGCTCGACCCCAAACTCGGCATTGGCGGAGGCGACATCTATCATGAACTCGGTGGGGTACAGAAACTCGAAGCGACTCCTAAGTTCCACGTAAGAGGTGCCACCAAGATCTATCGGAGAGCGTGTTGGCAGGCGATCGATGGGTTGTGGCGAGCGCCGGGGTGGGACACGATCGACGAAGTAAAGGCCAATATGCTGGGCTGGAAGACGTACAGCTTCGATGAACTGCACATCGTGCATCATCGATTCACTGGAACTGCGGAAAGTCTGTGGCGCGACAAGATCAAGCGTGGCGTGGCGTGCTATGTCACGGGTTACCATCCCCTGTTCGTTGCCGCCAGTTGCATGTCGAATCTGGTTCGCAGGCCTTACATCGGCGGGTCCGCCGCAATCGCCTACGGTTTTCTGAAGGGCTACTGGAATCGCACGCCGCGGGTGAATGACAAACAACTGATCAAATATGTACGCGCCCAGCAGCTTCGGCGTCTTTGCGGCCTGAAAACGATTTGGAGATGAGCGTCAGCAGGGAAGGGCTTCCAAATTAGTATGTGCGGAATCTGCGGAAAATTCGAGTTTGATCGGACTGCCAGCGTAGGCGCTCCGCTCATTCGCGGCATGCTCGATACGATCCGCCACCGCGGACCGGATGATCAGGGAGTTTATCTTTCGTCGCAAGTAGGATTTGGCCATGCGCGACTCTCGATCATCGACTTGAACAGCGGCCACCAACCTTTGTCCAACGAAGACGGCACGGTCTGGATCGTCTTCAACGGAGAAATTTACAACTATCGTGAGCTGCGCACTTTCCTTCTGGCGAAAGGCCATACGCTCAAAACGCAGTCCGACACGGAAGTCATTGTTCACCTGTATGAAGAACTCGGTCCGCAGTGTGTGGAGAAATTGCGGGGAATGTTTGCCTTTGCCTTGTGGAACGAAAACACAAAAGAGCTTTTTCTGGCGCGGGACCGGGTCGGAATCAAGCCGCTTTATTATTCGCTGAACGAGCAGGGAATTGTCTTTGCTTCCGAGATCAAAGCGATTCTTGCTGATCCTACGATCAGCCGAAATCTTGCTCCGGAAATTGTTGACCGCTTTCTGACCTTCCTCTACGTTCCGGGAGAAGAGACGCTTCTCAGAGGTATCCGCAAGCTGGCGCCGGGGCACTATCTGCTGGCTAAGAACGGCAAGGCGGAAATCAGGCAATACTGGGATCTCAGCTTCCGCAAGCCTGCCGATAATCTGACCATCGACGAAGCGGAACGCGAATTGTCCAACCTGTTGGCGGAAGCGGTCGAACTGCACATGATCGCAGACGTGCCTGTGGGGATTCTGTTAAGCGGCGGAGTGGATTCGACTGCGGTACTCAGCTGTGCTGCGGAGCGAACCGACAAGCAAATCAGCACCTTCACCGTCGGTTTTTCCGATGCCGGCTTTGCCGATGAAAGACCTTACGCTCGATTGGCTTCCGAGGCCTATGGCAGCCGTCACCATGAGATGACGATTACGGCTGAAGATTTTATCGACTTTCTTCCAAAATATGTCTGGCACATGGAAGAGCCGGTTTGTGAGCCTCCGGCTGTGGCCTTGTACTACGTTTCAAAGCTTGCCAGAAATCACGTGAAAGTTCTGCTTTCCGGCGAAGGCGGGGACGAGGCATTCGCCGGTTATGACAATTACCGGAACATGGCTTGGCTGGAGCGGCTGAAACAGGTTTGGCCGGCCGGCAATGGAGCTGCTTCTTGGGGGTTGTCTCGGCTCAATTCGTTGGTCCACTCCGGAAAAATCGCCAAGTACATGCCGTTAGTGAACGCAACCTTTCCTGATTACTATTACAGCCGCACTTCAACTCCCTACAGGTACGCAGGCAACGGAATTGGCGAACTGTACGCAAGCGACTTCGTGAAGTCGATCGACAAGGAATATACGATCGAGCCGGTGCGGCGGTTATTTTCAAAGATTGAAAATCAGGGCGTGCTCGACCAGATGCTTTACATCGACACCAAGACCTGGCTGCCGGATGATCTGCTGGTCAAAGCGGACAAGATGACCATGGCGAACTCGCTGGAACTTCGCGTTCCTCTGCTGGATCATCGGCTTCTGGAATTTGCTGCCTCTCTGCCAGCGAATTTCAAGCTGAAGGGGTTTGCTTTGAAGTACATCTGGAAAAAAGCTTTGTCCAAGCGAGTGCCTACGAGCATTCTGAAACGAAAAAAGGCAGGTTTCCCTGTTCCGTACGAATTTTGGCTACGAAACAATTTCAAGGATCAAATTCACCATATTCTGACCGACCGGAAAACGATTGAGCGTGGATACTTTAAGAAGAGCGCCATTGAAAAGCTGATCAATGCCAATAGTGATTCCGGCGCCTATTCCAAAGAAGTTTTTTCGCTGGTTGCCCTGGAATTGTGGCATCGGATGTTTTTCGACGGCGAACCGGTGACGCTGAGCTGAAAACCGGCGAATTCCTTCCTCGATAATGTCACCTCTTACCGCAAACACAGAAATCCAGATTGACGCTCGGCGTGCCACGCTGAATCTGGTGGCCGGAAGCCTCTGGTATGCTCCCGGATCTTTCGGCATCGCGCGGGCACTAAGTTCGCAATACTCGCTACGCAGCATTCTTTTCCATGAGATTGCGGATACAGAGTCGGTTTTTACCAAGGGACTCGGAGTTACGGTTACGCGGAAGCAGTTTGAGGCGGCGCTGAGGTTCATCGCCAAACATTACACTCCGGTCAGCCTGAACGATGTGCTTGCGGAGTCCGACGGCAACCCGCTTCCACCCAGGCCCGTGCTCCTGACGTTCGATGATGCCTACGCGTCCGTCAGTGAATTCGCAGCGCCGATGTGCGCGCAACTGGGTGTGCCCGCAGTATTTTTCGTTAATGGCAGCTGTCTCGACAATCCACAGTTAGCGCTCGAAAATCTCATCTGCTATGTGACGAACGTCCGGGGCCTTGATACCGTCAATGCCGCAATCCAATCGGTCGATGGCGCGGGGAATCTTGCGGTTGGCTCGTTGCTCGAAGTTTTTTCTCGTTTTCTGCCCACGATTTCTTTGCAAGGCCGGCAGGCCTTCCGCTCTGCCCTGGTTCGGCTGGCTGGCATTAACGAGAGCGAGCTAGCCACCGAAGCCGGTCTTTATTTAAGCGGCCGGCAGCTCCGCGATCTTGCAAATTTCAACTTTGAGATTGGCAATCATACCTACTCGCATGCGAACTGCCGGATATTGTCGTCCGCAGACTTCACCGGCGAGATCGATAAAAACAAGGCGATCCTGGAAGACGTCTCCGGCACAAAGGTAAGATCGTTTAGCATCCCGTATGGCTCTTCAGCTGACCTTACCAACGAGCTAGCCGAGCACCTTCGCCGCGAGGGATACAAGGCAGTCTTTCTGGCGGAGGGTCGGGCCAATTCATCGCGAATCCACTTATCGCGAATCCATGATCTTACCCTCGACGAGCTTACGTTGGATCGCGTCAGCATTAAGGCAAGCACGGACGCCGCCTTTTTTTCCGAAATTGAAATCCTGCCTCGACTGCGCAGTCTAAAAACCTCGCTGTTAAACTGAGGATAACGAAAGGAACGTGCAGTTGTTGTTCGATCTGAGATAAGCTTCTTGCAATATGCCTACACTGAACCGAAACGAATTTCTTTTACAAATGGATGAGATTCTCGACTTGCCCGCCGGCACCCTCCGCGGTGACGAAAAACTCGAGGAGCTGACGAACTGGGATTCCACTTCGCTGATCACTTTTATTGCCATGGCGGAAAGCAACAACGGGGTGAACATTTCTCCCGGCCAGATCGTCACTTGTACCACAGTTGCCGATCTTCTCCAGTTGGCTCAGGTCGGGCGCAGCGTCTAAGCGATCCGCTGAACTTGAGCGGAGATTCGAATGGCATCCGAGAACAACAGCTCGCAACCGGAGATTTTGAAGGCGCTCAGGTTTCCTGTCGCCGTGGGAGAAATCCTGCGAAAACGGCAGGCGTTGAAGAGGGAACTGCTGAAGCAGTCCAATCTTGTCCCCACGCGGATTGCGATTCTGGGCGGCTCTACGACGACCGAAGTCAAGAGCATGCTGGAGCTGTTTCTGCTGGCGCAGGGAATTCAGCCGGTTTTCTACGAATCGGGATACAACCGCTACTTCGAAGACGTTGTATTCGAGAATGCCGAGCTGTGGAATTTCAAACCAAATATTGTCTTCATTCATACCACCTGGCACAACCTCTCGGGATTTCCCGAACTGCTGGAATCAGAGGCCGACGTCGAAGCCCGCGTACACAGGGAAATGGCGCGGTTCGAATCCCTGTGGGAAAAGATTCATACCGAACTCGGGGCGGTCATTATCCAGAATAACTTTGACCTTCCCTCCCTCCGGCCGCTGGGAAATCTGGAAGCTTCCGAATCGTTCGGAAGGGTGAATTTTGTGTTGCGGATGAATGCCGAGTTTGCACGTTATGCGCGCGGCCACGCGCATTTCCTGATCAGCGACATCCTTTACCTTTCCGCACAAGTCGGCCAAGCCGCGTGGTTCCGGCAAAGCTATTGGTACAACTTTCATATGGCCCTGAGTCCCACCGCGAGCGTGGCTCTGGGTCAAAGCGTGGCGGCGATCGTCAAATCGATTTACGGCAAGTCCAAGAAATGCCTGGTACTGGATTTGGACAATACGCTTTGGGGCGGAGTGATTGGCGATGATGGCCTGCAAAATCTGGTTCTCGGCAAGGATCATCCCGTTGGCGAAGCGTACCTGGACTTCCAGCGGTACGTTAAGAATCTGCGGCGCCGCGGCGTGATTCTGGCGGTGTGTTCCAAGAACGATCCTGAAAATGCGAAAGAGGGATTTTCCCATCCCGACGGCGTCTTGAAGCTGGAGGATTTCAGCGTCTTCAAGGCAAACTGGAATACCAAGCCGGAGAACATCCGGGAAATTGCCGCCGAGCTCAACATTGGCCTGGAAAGTATCGTATTCGTGGACGACAACCCCGCCGAGAGAGCGCTGGTCGAAGAGCAGCTGCCGGAAGTGGCAGTCCCCAGTGTCGGCTCGGACGTTTCCAGTTTCGCGGAGGTTCTCGAACACGAGCGCTACTTCGAGATCGACAAAATCGTGGCAGACGATCTCAATCGCGTCAGCCTTCTACAGCGCCAATGCGGAGCGCAGCGCCGTCCAGTCGAAGTTCGCCAGCTATGGCGACTTTCTGGCCTCGCTTGCAATGACGGCGGAGATCGCCCCTTTCCGGTCTGTGTATCTCGAGCGAATTACGCAGCTCATCAACAAGACGAATCAATTCAACCTCACTACGAGACGATATACGGGCGGGGAAGTGGAAGCCATCGCTCAGGACCGGGGCTTTATCACGCTGTACGGGCGGCTGACGGATAAATTCGGCGATAACGGCCTGGTGTCAGTCATAATCGGGAAAATTGTTGATGACAGTTTGCAACTCGATCTTTGGCTGATGAGTTGTCGCGTGCTGAAGCGCGAAATGGAATTCGCCATGTTCGATGCGCTGATCGAGCAATGTCAGGAGCGCGGAATCCGCAAAATCGTCGGCACCTATATTCCATCTAAGAAGAACAGTATGGTCGCCGGTCACTATGCCGATCTCGGGTTCAAATCGATCGGGTCATCGGATGGTCGCGAACGTTGGAGCTATGAAGTCCCAGCCACGTATTCGCCGAGAACCCGCTACATTCGCCGGACTGCGGAAGCGCTGCAGCCGGCTCCAATCTCGGACGGCGCATCCGTGGCGTCGGAGGTTTAAGTGCAATCCGTTTGCGACCCCAGCGCCGTTGCTGAAGAGACTACGCTAAACGCCGGGCGGGATCCGGTTTGGCAGGTCGAGGTGGATCGGGCAACGCCGGAAGAATGGTCCGGGATGCTCGATTGTTTCGAGGACGCGAACATCTATCAAACCTGGTCTTATGGCGCGGTCCGTTGGGGAAGAAAAAACCTCAGTCATCTGGTTCTGAAGCGCGATGGCGACGTCGTCGCCATGGCGCAGCTTAGAATTGTTCGCCCTACCAAGCTCAATTTCGGCATGGCTTATCTGCGGTGGGGGCCCCTGTGCCATCGCCGCGGAAAAGAGCTGGATGCCGAGGTGACCGCGCGTATGGCCAGCGCTCTGCATGAAGAATACGTTGGCAAACGCCGGCTCTTGCTGCAGATCCTTCCAAATGCATTCGTAGGGACGCAGCGGGGAACGCTATTTCAATCTGCTTTCCACAGCTTCACGCAGGAAGCCAGCACTCCGGCGAACTTGTATCGGACTTTTGTTCTCGATCTCACGCCTTCGTTGGATGAATTGCGGAAGAGTCTCGACAAGAAATGGCGAAACCAGCTAACTCGGTCAGAGAAAAACGGCTTGACGGTGATTGCGGACAGCAGTACCGCGGCATACGGAGTCTTCTGCCGCATGTATGCTCAGATGCTGAAGCGCAAGGCATTCGAAACAACCGTCGACGTCGAAGAATTTGAACGGATACAGGAAAGCCTGCCGGAAACCCATCGCATGCGGATTTTGATTTGCGAGCAAAACGGAGTTCCGGTAGCGGGCATCGTTGCCTCGGCAATGGGTGATTCCGGGATCTACCTGCTGGGGGCGACCAGCGACGACGGCCTCAACTCCAAGGGCGCTTACCTGCTGCAGTGGACGATGATCCAATGGCTCAAGGAAAATGGATTCAAGTCTTATGACTTGGGCGGCATCGATCCGGAAGGCAATCCCGGCGTTTACTCTTTCAAAAAGGGATTCTCCGGCGCTGACGTCTCGCAATTGAGCCCATTCGTAGCCTGCGACAGTGTGGTTTCTTCCACGCTCGTCCGGGCAAGCCTGGTGGCGAAAGGCGTTGTGCGAGGTATCGGCGCTTGGCGACGCGGGCGTTAAACCATAAAGCGACGATTTAAGATCATGGTACAGGGCATCGAAACTCTAAGCGGATCAAAGGAACAAGCACAGGGATCAGCCCCCAAGCAGGCCGTGCGGGCTGGATTCTTGCCCAACGGCAACTGCACACTCCATCATCTGGGTTTTGTTGTGGCCTCGATTTCAGCGGTAGTTGAGGAATTTGCGTTTTCCATCTCGGCGCAGTGGGATGGCGAAATTACGCATGACCCGATCCAGCGAGTTCGCGTCACCTTTCTTACTCCGCTCGACGTACGCAATCCCGTCTATGAGCTGATCGAGCCTGCTAGCGAAGCGTCGCCGGTCAGCAGTTTCCTCAAGAAGCGCGGCGGCCTGCATCATGTCTGTTACGAGATCGACGACCTGGAGGCAGGGCTGCGAGAATGCGCGAAGTGCTGGTCTGGTGATTGTCGCCGAACCCGCGCCGGCGATGGCTTTTGGCGGTCGCAGAATCGCCTGGATCTGCTCAAAGCAACGTTTGTTGATCGAACTTCTCGAACGGAACAAGAAGTAGCCCACAAATATTCATGGACATTTCAGTTGTCATCGTCGGTTGGAACGCCAAGCACTATCTGGAACTCTGCCTGCAGAGCCTGGCCGATGCGCCGCCGCGCCGCAGCATGGAAGTAATCGTGGTCGATAACGCCTCGGCTGACGGCTCGGCTGAGATGATCGAGGCGCGATTCCCCAGCGTGAAAGTGATCCGCAGCAGCGAGAACCTGGGCTTCTCGAAGGGCAACAACCTTGGCATTCGCCAGTGCCAGGGACGCTACATCGCGCTGGTGAATCCTGACGTCATTGTGTTTGAGGGTTGCCTCGATGCTTTGGCCGATTTCCTGGACGAAAATCCTAAGGTGGGGAATGTCGGTCCTCGCGTCTTCAACCCGGACATGACGCAGCAGAGCACCTGCCGGCGGTCGCCAACGCTGTGGAACAATTTTTGTTTGGCCACGGGATTAGCTTCGGCGTTCAAGAATTCCAAGCTGTTCGCCGGCGAACACATGTTCTACTTTTCTCACGACCGCACGCTGCCCGTGGACGTGATTGTGGGATGCTTCTCGATGATCCGCCGCGAAACCTTCGACGAAGTGGGTCTGCTCGACGAAAACCTTTTCATGTATGGCGACGACGTCGATTGGTGCCGCCGCTGCTGGAAGGCAGGATGGCAGGTCGTCTTCTTCCCCGGCGCCCGCGCCATTCACGATCGGGGCAAAATCACGGCGTCGTATCCGGTTCGCTTCGCGGTCGCGCAACAGAAGTCGGTTCTGTATTACTGGCGCAAACATCACGGCTTCTGGGGCGAGTTGGGTATGAGGACGATTATGTTCTCTCGACACCTGGTCCGCTACGTCCTCGCCTTAGTTCTAGGTCTTGTGCATGCGAAGCGAAGCTCGGATGGCGAGGTACAGAAACAGGTCAGCGGCGCCTGTCTGCGGGAGTTATTTGCCGACGACCTTCGCACAACGCTGAAGGGGCAACCGGCGCAGTGAAATGGCAATATCTTCTTCCATCTCTCGGCTGAGCTCCTATTTCAGACGGCATGGTTTCGGGGCGACTGTTCGACGAGCCGCCGTTGCCGGAAGGCGCGCACTGTTTTCAAACCGTATGGTGCTGCTTTATTGTGACCTTGACGGGCACTCCTCGCCCGCAGCGGATTTGCCGAATTCGTTAACCGTCGAGAGGCATAGAAATCAAAGGGACGTGAGTCGCAGCGATTTAGAAAAGATCAGCACATTCTGGAACCAGCGATTATCCGAACGAAATATCGAAAGGCGCTTCGAGTTGGGCGCATCCTTGTGGTTGATCAAGTCCGAAGGCGATCTTGCGGGCTACGGCTGGACCTTGCGAGGGCGGACGGTTGAGCCGCACTACCTCCCATTGGGGCCGGAGGACGTACATCTCTTCGATTTTCAAGTTTTTCCTCAATACCGTGGTCGAGGGTTCAATCCGCTGCTTGTCAGCCATATTCTCCGGAACCTGGTGCTTGAATCTCAAGGCCGGGCCTTCATCGAAGCAGCCGAATGGAACCAGCCGCAGCTGGCTTCGCTTAGGAATACCCCCTTCCGCCGCCTGGGATTAGCCAGCAAATTAGCGCTCAGTGGGCGCACTATCGTTTGCTGGTCAGAGAGTGAAAACCTCGAACAATTGCACAAAGGCGATGCCAAGTACGCGCCAAT
>CAWFOD010000008.1:0-393160 GCA_963817305.1 uncultured Acidobacteriaceae bacterium
AGTCCACAACAGTGCGGGCTACGTGGTTCATGTAATTCCCAAAGATGTTCAACGCGACATTAGCAACGGTCTCGACAATGTCGCCATCCGTAAGACCGGAGGTGCGTGCACGTTCCAAGTCGGCGTCGCTGACTTCGCCGCGCTGCACGACGATGTCACGCACGAGTTTCAGGATGGCCTCAGTCTTGGCGGTCGCCGCGATCGATCGAGCCGCATCGGCGATTTCCTTTTCAGTTAACCCGGCTCTGCCACCCATGAGCCTGTGCGCACTTGAGCAGTAACTGCACAAGTTGCTCTCCGCCACGGCAAGGGCGATTTGCTCGCGGATCTTGCCGTCGAAACTCCCGCCGGCGAGCGCATCGTCAAAGTTGAGATAGCCATCGAGTGCCGCAGGCGCATTACCGAGCACACGGAAAACGTTGGGCACCGTGCCCCACTTGGCTTGCACGTCATCAAAGAGATCTTTGGTCTTGCCGGTGACGCGCGCCGGGTCGAGTTGAATGATGCGGTTCACGTTCCCTCTTTCATTGGCTGGTTTGGCGTTTTCACGCCACGCAATTTGGACATCGCTATTACTTACTAATCACGTACTATGCCAAGCGGTTTGTTCCTGCTAATCCATTGAAAAAAGGAAAGTTCCAGGGCCATACGAATGGATTGCACGACTACGAACTATCGTAAAACTACGATTGGTCGTTTGGTTCGCGACGAAAGGCCGTAGTAGTCTTGAAAGTGAGTCCTCGTGAAGCCCCTACTGCCAAAAGACGAACTAGGGCGATTGGAGGCGCTGCGGCGGTATCACATCCTGGATACCCCGCCCGACGGAGCGTTCGATCACATCGCAGAATTAGCCGCGGGTCTGTTCCGAGTGCCGATCGCGCTGGTTAGCTTGGTGGACCACGACCGCATCTGGTTCAAATCGCGCCTCGGCATTGAAGATCCGGAAGTCGGGCGCGATGCGGGGCTTTGCGCGTCAGCAATTCTTTCCCCGGAGGTGTATCACGTTAGGGACGCTACAGACGACCCGGGTGCACAAGACAACCCGCTGGTGGCCGGACCTTTTGGCGTTCGATTTTATGCCGCCGCGCCGTTGCGTACCCACGACGGTTTCAATCTAGGAACTCTCAGCGTTATCGATCGTGTGCCGCGTGAGCTGGCGCCGGACGAGGCAGAGATGCTCAAGAAGCTGGCGGCGCTGGTCATGGATCAGATGGAATTACGATTGGCGGCGCGCAAGGTTGCCGAACAGGTTGAGCACAGCCTGGGTGAGCAACTCCGCCATGTCAACGAGGCGCTGAAGCATAGCGAGCTCCGCTTCCGTGATCTTTTCGACGAGGCCCCGATCGCCTACGTTCATGAGGGTCTGGATTCGCGCATGATTCAGGCTAACCACACCGCGATGAGGATCCTTGGCCTCAAGCCCGAAGAGGTCGCCGGGACGTTCGGCAAGTCTCTCGTGCCCGAGACGCCTGACGCCCAACGCCACCTGCGCGAGGCGCTCGACTCTGTCGGACACGGCACCGACACCACTGGCGTCGTTCTTGAACTGCGTCGCAAGGACAACGGCAAGCCGGTGTGGGTCCAGTGGTGGTCCAGGCCGGCTGTTGGCGGTAATTACACGCGCACGATGTTCATTGATATCACGGATCGCGTTTTGATGGAGCAGGAGCAGGTTCGACTCCAAGATCAGAATGCCTACCTGTGGGAAGAGATCCGCGGACATAACTTCGGGGACCTTATCGGAGGGAGCCCTGGTCTTAGAAAAGTGAAACAGCAAATTCAGCTCGTCGCGCCGACGGATGTCTCGGTGCTGATTGCTGGAGAAAGCGGCACCGGTAAAGAACTCGTTGCCCGTGCGGTTCACGACCACAGCGCGCGGAGGAGCCGACCTCTCATAAAGCTGAATTGCAGTGCAGTGCCCGAGGGCTTGTTCGAAAGCGAATTCTTCGGTCACGTGAAAGGTGCATTCACCGGCGCTCTTAAAGACAAGCCGGGCCGCTTCGAACTGGCCGACGGCGGCACACTGTTCCTTGACGAAATCGGCGAAGTGCCTCTCGCGATGCAGGCAAAGTTGTTGCGCGTTTTGCAGGAGCAAGAACTGGAGCGCGTCGGGGACACACGCACGCGCAAGGTCAATGTTCGCATTATCGCAGCGACTAATCGCGATCTGAAGAAAGAGGTCGAAGCTGGGCGTTTTCGGCAGGATCTTTTTTATCGCTTGAGCGCTTTTCCGATTGAAGTGCCCCCATTGCGCGCACGCCGCGATGACATCCCGCCGTTGGTGGGATACTTCCTGGGACAAAGCGCGCGGCGGTTGAATCATCCCGCACCGACAATCTCGCAGGCGGCGATGAGCCAGCTCACCGCCCACGACTGGCCTGGTAACGTGCGGGAACTTCAAAACACCGTTGAACGCGCAATTATTCTCTCTAGGGGAGGCCCTCTGCATTTCGATATGGTCGGTCCGAATGTAACTGGCGCTCCTCTCGATCCTACTCATGCGGTTTCGAAGCCTGTACTGATGACCCGCGACGAATTGAAACGCCAGGAACGCGACGGCATCGCTGCCGCGCTGAAGCAAACCGGCGGCAGGATCTTCGGATCAGGAGGTGCCGCAGACTTGCTCGGTATGAAGCCAACAACTTTGGCTTCGCGCATCAAGGTTCTGAAGCTCAATCGAAAGACTGGGTCATAAGAATTTCGTTTCTATGCTCGGCTCGCGGCGAGCGAGATGTCACTTTCTTGAGAAAGTTGAATCACATTCCCCAGAAGTCCAAATGGGGAACACATCACACAACGTGGTGGCAGATGCATCGACTCAGGCGCCGGGCTCCGAGCCCGTGGTCGCAACTCCGCCGTCAGTGCCCAAACTGGGAGCCTTAGCATCACTACGATTTCACTGGCCCGAGTATCTGATGGAAGCAGGACTGCTCGGGGCCTTCATGGTTTCCGCCTGCGTGTTCGGGGCTCTGTACCAGTTTCCGCAATCCCCCGTCCATCGAGCTATCATGTCGACTTTTCTGCGGCGTCTTCTCATGGGTGTATCCATGGGATTGACAGCCATCGCCATCATCTATTCCCCGTGGGGTAAACAGTCTGGAGCACACATCAATCCGTCCGTGACGCTTACCTTCTTTCGGTTGGGCAAGATCAAATTCTGGGATACTTCCTTTTACGTAGCTTCGCAATTCGTCGGGGCGGTCCTCGGGGTTTCGCTCGTGGCTACGGTCCTTAGCCGCGAAGTCGCCGACCCTGCCGTCCGCTACGTGGTGACGGTTCCCGGGCCTCGAGGGCCGTGGGTGGCCCTGATCGGGGAATTCATCATTGCATTCGGAATGATGTCCTTAGTTCTCTATAGCTCCAACCATCAGCGTCTTGACCGCTATACCGGATTGTTTGTCGGAGCGCTGATCGCAACCTACATCACCCTCGAAGCGCCTTTCTCCGGCATGAGCATGAACTCGGCCAGAACGGTCGGATCCGCCGTTCGGGCGGATGTTTGGAGCGGGCTATGGATTTACTTGACTGCGCCGCCGCTCGGAATGTTGGCTGCAGCAGAATTCTATCTGTGGCGAAAGGGACGCATCACGATAAAGTGCTGCAAACTTCACCACAACAGCGACAAACGCTGCATCTTTTGCGGAGCCAACGGAGGATTTGCATTTTGACGGAGAATTGCTACGACGTAATCATCATCGGGAGCGGCGCTGGGGGCGGGACGCTGGCGTACCATCTGGCGCCGTCCGGGAAACGCATCTTGATTCTCGAGCGAGGTGACTATGTACCTCGCGAAAAGGACAACTGGAGCCCGCAGGCGGTTAATGTCGACGCAAAATACAACACAAGGGAATCATGGCTCGACAAGAATGGCAAAGACCTGCACCCTCATACCAACTACTACGTCGGCGGCAATACCAAGTTTTATGGCGCTGCGCTGTTCCGGCGACGTAAAGAAGATTTCGCCGTGCTCCGCCATCACGGTGGAATATCGCCTGCATGGCCCATCGCGTATGAAGAGATGGAACCCTATTACACCGAGGCTGAACATCTCTATCGAGTGCACGGCAATCGATACGAGGACCCCACCGAACCGCCAACCAGCGCTGACTATCGCTTTCCGGCCATCAGCCATGAGCCTCGGATCCAAAGTCTGAACGATGATTTTGCGCGTTGTGGACTGAAGCCTTTCCATGTTCCCCTCGGCGTGATGCTGGACGAAAAGGATGCGCACAACAGCCGTTGCATCCGCTGCAATACTTGCGATGGCTTCCCTTGCCTCGTCTCAGCCAAAGCAGACGCTCAGGTGATTTGCGTGGACGAGGCTGTGAAGTATCCGAATGTCACTCTGCTCAAGTGTTCGGAGGTGAAGCGGCTCCAGACGGATGCTTCCGGACGCGAGGTAACAGCCGTCCTCGTGGAGCGTGACGGAAATCTTGACGAGTATTCCGCCGATCTGGTTGTTGTTTCCTGTGGTGCCATCAACTCCGCTGCCCTGCTGTTGCGCTCTGCCAATGATAAACATCCGCGTGGTTTGGCCAACGGTTCCGATATCGTGGGTCGTCATTACATGGGCCATACGAACTCCGTTTTGATGGCAATTTCCAGATGTCCCAATCCCACCACTTTTCAAAAGACGCTGGCTTTGAACGACTTCTACTTTGCTTCAAAGAACTGGGAATATCCCATGGGGCACATCTCGTTCGTCGGCAAACTGGACGCCATCACACTCAAAGCCGGGGCGCCCGCCATTGCCCCGAATTTCACTCTTGAACTGATGGCAAAAAACTCGCTGGACTTCTGGCTCACATCAGAAGACCTGCCCGATCCGAACAATCGGGTCACCATCGGCCGTGACGGCAAGATCGTGCTGACGTATACGCCGAACAACCTGGAGGCTCACGAAAGACTTCAGGTCATGCTCAAGCAAGCCATGAAGCAAACCAACTGCACGATCCACGGCCGCGAGTGTCATCAGGGCCTGTTCAGCAGAAACCTGTACGTCGGACAGCGGATTCCACTGGCTGGCGTGGCGCATCAGAACGGCACGGTTCGCTTTGGTCACGATCCAAAGACCTCGGTGCTGGACGTAAACTGCAAAGCTCACGAAGTCGACAATCTCTATGTGGTCGATGGGAGCTTCTTTCCCTCGAGCGCTGCCGTGAACCCGGCGCTGACCATCATGGCCAATGCTCTGCGCGTCGGCGATCACCTGATGAAGCGTCTCGGAGTGTCCGAGGCGACCTACGAACAGAACCGGCAACAAGACACAGAACTTACAGGAAACAGGAAACTTGATATATGCCATCAAGGTTGAAAGGAAATATGCAACAGGGTGTGAGCCGAGGGATTATTGAGATCGCGATAAGGAGCAGGAAAATGTCTTCAGAACTCGATGCTCGTGAGTTCTCTCAACCCGACCGGCAGGTCGGGTCCGAACTGCCTACTATGGCTGACCTGGTGCTTCCGGGTACCGGGCACAAGTTCTCGGATGAGTTTGCCTGCCTGCTTAGTGCGCTAATCGCCGGTGGAGAATCTGTATGACTCAAGAAGAAATCAGACTTTCTGAATCGGTATCGCGCAAAAAACACTGGAAGCGCTGGGGCCCTTACGTGAGTGAGCGAGCCTGGGGCACTGTGCGAGAAGACTACAGCCCAAATGGAAACGCCTGGGAGTTTCTCCCGCACGACCAAGCGCGTTCGCACGCCTACCGCTGGAATGAGGACGGATTGGCGGGCATCAGCGACCGGAAGCAGAATGTTTGTTTCGCGATTGCCTTGTGGAACGAACGGGATCCCATCCTGAAAGAACGGCTTTTCGGACTCACTGGCAATGAGGGGAATCACGGAGAGGACGTAAAGGAGTACTACTTTTATCTCGACAGCACTCCCACGCACTCGTACATGAAGTACCTCTACAAATATCCGCTGGCAGAGTTTCCGTATTCCCGACTGGTCGAAGAAAATCGGCGTCGCGGCAAGAATCAGAGGGAATTCGAACTGCTCGACACTGGTATCTTCGAGAACGATCGTTATTTCGACGTGTTCGTTGAATATGCCAAGGCTGACATTGAGGATATTCTGATTAAGGTCACGGTTGTGAACCGCGGACCCGAAGCAGCCAACCTTCGCCTTCTTCCCACCGTCTGGTTCCGCAATACGTGGTCCTGGGGTGGACATAATCAAAGACCCGAATTGTACGAGGCACGTCGAGCGCCGAACCCAGCGATCGAGCTCAACAACGCAATAACGGGAAAGCTCTGGCTGCATTGCGAGGGATCCCCGGACCTTCTGTTCACCGAGAACGAGACGAACGTACATCGCCTGTTTGGAGTGGGGAATCGCACTCCATATGTTAAGGACGGTATCAACAACTTTGTAGTGAATGGCGATGAGGGCGCTGTAAATCCGCAGCGCAACGGTACGAAAGCAGCAGCCCAGTATAAGTTGACGCTGAGGTCCGGAGAAACAGCCGTCGTACGGCTGAGGCTGTCGAATTTGGACTTAAAAGCCTCGAATGGGTTCGCAGATTTCGACAAGATCCTGACGCAGCGCCGACGCGAGGCTGACGAGTTTTACGAGACGGTGATTCCGCGTGATCTCTCGGCGGACGCGCAGAATGTCATGCGACAAGGCTTCGCTGGAATGCTGTGGTCGAAACAGTTTTACCACTACATCATCAAGGAATGGCTAGAGGGCGATCCGGACAACCCTCCTCCGCCCCATGGGCGGGTTCGAGGCCGTAACCACGAGTGGACGCACCTCTACAACTCGGACGTAATCTCTATGCCCGACAAGTGGGAATACCCGTGGTATGCGGCCTGGGATCTTGCGTTTCACTGCATTCCACTCGCGCTCGTGGACTCTGACTTTGCCAAAGAACAGCTGATATTGATGCTACGTGAATGGTACATGCATCCCAACGGCCAAATACCCGCTTATGAATGGGCGTTTGGAGACGTCAACCCTCCCGTGCACGCCTGGGCCGCATTGCGCGTCTACAAGATCGAGAAGAAGCGAAAAGGCAAAGGTGACCGCTCCTTCCTGCAGCGTATCTTCCACAAACTGATGTTGAATTTCACCTGGTGGGTGAACCGTAAGGACGCCGAAGGCATGAATATCTTTCAGGGTGGGTTTCTCGGTCTGGATAACATCGGCGTATTCGATCGCAGCGCTCCCCTTCCTACAGGTGGATATATCGAGCAGTCGGATGGCACCAGTTGGATGGCGATGTACACGCTGAATCTGCTCGCGATCGCTCTGGAGTTGGCAAGCGAAGATCCCACCTACGAAGACGTAGCCAGCAAGTTCTGGGAACACTTCGTTTACATCGCGCATGCCATGGGACACCGCGGAGACGACGGCATGGGGCTCTGGAACGAAGAGCACGGATTCTTCTATGACGTCTTGAAATTACCCGACGGCAGTCATTTTCCAATGAAGATTCGCTCGATGGTGGGCTTGATCCCGCTATTTGCCGTGGAGACTCTGGATCCCGAAGTGCTCGACAAGCTGCCGGATTTCAAGCGCCGACTGGAGTGGTTCATCGACAACCGCCCCGATCTCACGGAAAACGTGGCGTGTATGCGCTCTGAGGGTCGGGGAGAACGCAGACTGCTTTCAATCGCGACGACGGAACGGCTTCGGAGCATTCTGAAGTTCATGTTGGACGAGCGTGAGTTTCTATCGCCTTACGGTATTCGATCCGTGTCGCAATTTCATCGCGGCAACCCCTACAAGCTCGAGGTTCACGACATGGAACACCGTGTGGACTATGAGCCGGGGGAATCTTCGACCGGGGTCTTCGGCGGGAACTCCAACTGGCGAGGTCCGATTTGGTTTCCGTTGAATTACTTGTTGGTCGAGTCATTGCAGAAGTTCCATTACTACCTTGGGGACGAGTTCAAGGTGGAATTTCCAACAGGCTCGGGGAAAATGATGACCTTGTGGGAGGTGTCAGGAGAGTTATCGCGCCGGATGACGAGCATATTCCTCCGCGACGAGCAGGGCCGCCGGCCGGTGTTTGAAAATCTTGAGAAATTCCAGACCGATCCGCACTGGCGCGATCTGGTGCTATTCCACGAATATTTCCACGGCGATTCCGGCGCCGGCCTCGGAGCCAGCCATCAAACCGGATGGACTGGTGTCGTCACCAAACTGATGCAGCAGAGCGGCGAGTCTCGCAAAAAAAGAAAACCTGAATCGACCGAATCGGAAGTTCTTGCAGCGCTGATTTCATGAGGAGAGTCTGAAATGAAAGCGATTAGTGTTTTTCCAGGTAAACCGAACAGTGTGCACATCGCTGAAGTGCCCAAGCCTGCTCTTGACGAGGTTCCCAACGGGCGCGGTGTGCTGGTCAAAGTTTTGCGTGTGGGCGTGGACGGCACCGACAAGGAAATCAATGCTGCTGAGTACGGCGAGGCGCCTCCGGGATTCGACTTTCTGGTCGTTGGCCACGAAGGGTTCGGTCGCGTGGAATCCGTCGGGGCAAACGTCTCCGAATTCAAGATCGGCGACTACGTGGTGGCCACTGTGCGCCGCCCAGGCAAGAGCATCTACGACCTGATTGGAACGAGCGACATGACCACCGACAATACCTATTACGAACGTGGCATCAATCTTCGCCACGGCTACTTGACCGAATACTACGTAGATGATGCCGAATTCATCGTTAAGATACCCAAAGACCTTAAGAATGTGGGCGTGCTGCTCGAACCCTTGACAGTGGCGGAGAAGGGTATTTACCAGGCATACGAGATCCAGCGTCGATTGAAGGTTTGGCGTCCGCGCAAAGCCGCGGTCATGGGAGCTGGAACCATCGGCCTGCTGGCTACGCTGGTGCTGCGTCTGCGTGGCTTAGAGGTGACGACGTTTTCCCGAACTCCGCGTCCATACAAGAACGCTGACCTCATCGAGGAACTCGGTGCCCGCTACGTTGCCACGCCCGAAGTATCAATCCTGGAGGGTGCGAAGAAGTATGGTCTGTTCGACCTGATCTTCGAGGCTACCGGCAACTCCGGGGTGGTCTTCGCCAGCATGCAGGCTTTGGGAAAGAACGGAGTTCTTGTCCTCGCCAGCGTCACGGGCGGCGATAAGATGATTCAGGTCCCAGCCGACCGCATCAACCTGGAATTCGTTCTGGGCAATAAAGTGATGGTCGGCACGGTCAATGCCAATCGCGAGTACTTCGATTTGGGAGTCCGCGATATGGCGCAGGCGGAAGAGGAGTATCGGAACTGGCTTAGTAAGCTCCTGACTGATCGTGTGCAGGGTTTGGATAACTACGCCGACCTATTCAAGAAGCTCGCCTCTCCGGATGGAGCCATCAAAGTGTTTTGCCAGGTCGCAGACTTTTAGCAAGGTTCAGGCTTGTTAAACCCTAGCACAGAGATATTCGCTTGTTGAGTGCGGGAGCAGGTTGCAGACCTGAACGGAATTGGGTTCGGTACCGATAAACGCCCAAGCGTTGACCGATCCCCTCAGATCCTCTTTGTGGCTACTCGGAACTAATCCGCTCATTGCAACCAAGAAATGAAACTCGAATACTAGTCAAGATACGATGTCAAACGATTTGTAAACCTGCTAGAAGAACGGAGTCAAAATTTAGCTCTCAGTGGCCCAGAACTCTGCCTGTGTGAGTTCGATAAGGGTTCGATAAGCGTCTCCGAGGGTGTTTTAGGGAGCTCAGGGCGCCATCCGTACCCTTTACTTTCAATTAGTTACGGACCCTAAGATCCCTGTCACGGCACTCTGCGGGCAGCAGTAAGAGACAATCCTGAACTATCCGCCGAATGTTGCTCCGGCTTGCACTCGAGCGAATCGCGTGACGCCGAATTTGCCTCGTGAATGAGACCTCGGCCGCGAAATTTATCGCCAGACCGATTCGGAGAGTCCGGAGAGTGCTCGATCGAGGTAGGTTGCCGCGCTGATTAATGCGAGGTGGGTGAATGCTTGCGGAAAGTTCCCCAAGTGTTGTCCATTAGAACCGAGTTCCTCAGAATAAAGACCGAGGTGATTTGCGTATCCCAGGAGCTTTTCAAACAGCAACTGCGCTCTCTCCAGGTCGCCAGCTCGAGCGAGGCATTCAACGTACCAGAAGGAACATGCAGTAAAGTGCCCCTCCCCATCGGGAAGGCCATCGACATGAGTACGCTCCGCTTCGTAACGGCGAACGAGAGTGTCTTCGATAAGCGTTTTTTCCAGCGCTCTGAGCGTCGAGAGCCACATGGGATCGACCGGGCTGATGAATCGCATCATTGGCATCAGGAGCGTGGAGGCGTCCATGTCCTTGGTGCCCTTGGCTTGGACAAATGCCTGCAATTCCTCGTCCCAGAAGTTTGTAAAAATGTCGTTCCGAATTTCATCTCGCGTATGCTGCCACGTTTCGAAAGGGCCCGAAAGCGAGCGCTTCTGAGCCAGACGCAGAGCGCGATCGAAGGCAACCCAGCACATCAACCGCGAATGAAGGAACTCTTTGGCGCCGCCGCGAACCTCCCAAATTCCGTTGTCGGGGCGCTGCCAGTTCCTACCCAGCCACTCCAACATGCGCTGAACATTTTGCCATCCCGCGTAAGAGATCGGGTCTCCGTACTTGTTTGCCAGGTATATGGAATCCATCATCTCGCCGTAGATGTCGAGTTGAAGCTGCTTGTAGGCAGCATTTCCGATCCGTACGGGAGATGAGTTCTCGTAACCAGAAAGATTATCCAGGTTAATTTCGTCGAGTTTCTGCCGGCCATCCGTGCCATACATGACTTGCAATGGCCCGCGCTCGGCATCATCGCTTAAGCGCCCTTTCAACCAGTCGATGAAGGCCTCGGCTTCATCGACAAAGCCGAGGCGAATCAGCGCGTAGAGTGTGAAGGTACCGTCCCGCAACCAGGTGAACCGGTAGTCCCAATTGCGAACTCCCCCAATTTTTTCCGGAAGCGAGAACGTGGGCGCAGCAATCAGAGAGCCATATTCGCGGCTTATCAGCAGCTTCAGCAGAAGAGCCGAACGGTGAACCATTTCCCGCCAACGTCCCTTGTATCGCGATTTCCCCATCCATGTCTTCCAGAAGCGAATCGATTGCTGAAGACGCAGATCGATGAACCGCTTCTCCGGTGGTTCGCCGTCGCGGCAGACTTCCCCAAGTACAAACGTCGCGCTCTCGCCGGCTTGCAGGGTGAAGTGGGACGAAACATCCTGTCCCTCCTGCTGCAGAGCGGCCGTTGAATACAGGTTCATGCGTGGGCAAGCATTATCGGACGGGGAAAATATCGCCGAGTCCTTTCCGAGCTCTGTTTGGTGCCCTGACCTCGCGTAGTTGAATCTCGGCTGGCAATGCATGGTGAGGGATACGGAACCCCGGACCACCTTCACAATCCGGACAATTTCATTTGGCTGCTCTGCCTTATGCTCAATGGGCATGAAGTCAGTCAGTTCAGCCACGCCTTCCTCCGCAAGAAAACGGGTGATAAGAATGTTTGTATCCGGCAAGTAAAGCTGACGAACGCGCATATCGGTCAGTTGCGGCGCTATCTGAAATTTGCCTCCTTGCTTTTCATCGAGCAACGAAGCAAAAACTGTGGGGGAATCGAAATCCGGATAGCAAAGAAAGTCGATGGAACCGTTCGTGCCAACCAGCGCAATCGACTTCATATTGCCAATCACGCCGTAATTTTCAATCGGAAGGAACGTCATAGTGCAAGGAGAGATCTCTGTGTTTGATGCGCGTTCCACGATGCCGGATACGAACTCTATTTCCTAACGGGACGTGGTGCAAATCAAACGCCGGAAAGCAGAAGAGGAGAGAAAAGCAGAGGCAAATGCTTCCGGCAAGTGATGAACTGTCTTTATTTGGGCGTTCGTCTAGAAGCTTTCCGGGCGTTCCTGCAAGTTTTCCCTGGGAAGGTCAGAACGACAACTTCAGCGCAAACTGAATGATTCGCGGCTGGGCCGTACCGTACGTGTTGGATGAAGATGAGCCTGCCATTCCGGTAATCTCTCCGTAGGTGGAATCGAGGAGATTACCATCCGGGCGGCCAAAATTAACATTATTGAATGCGTTGAAGAATTCGGCTCTGAATTCCATCGATAGCCGTTCAGTGATCTTCGCATTTTTGACCGCGGCCAGGTCGGCATCGAAAAATCTCGGACCGCGGAGGATATTCTTTCCCGTATCCCCGAAAGTGCCGATTGCATTCTGCTGAAACGCGTTGGTATTAAACCATTCCTGCACTTGGGCAGCGTGGGAGCGGCCTCCGGGCAGTACAGCTTGTTGAACACTGGAAACCGCAAGATCGGCGCGATCGCCGAAGATTCCACTTCCGGAATTGTCGTTATCACTGAAGATCGAGAATGGAAATCCGGTATACCAACTCACGGTTCCGGATAGCTCCCAGCCATTCACAATTTTATCGAGCAGGGTTGGAACACCAAGACGGGGGACGAGGTACTCACCATTGATCTTGAAAGTCTTGTTCAGATCGTCGTCGGAGGGTCCGTAATCAAAATAGCGTCCGCAAGTGCAGCTGTTTGTTAGATAGGGCGATCCACCGGCGGGGGCAAAATCATCCAGTTCTCTGGCCCAGGTAAAGTTCGTCAAGAATGAAAAGCCGTGCGTCATGCGCTTCGTCAGCGTTATTTGGGCTGCGTTGTAATTGCTATCGACTCCGGAGTTGATGGAAGCGATAGATCCGTAGTTGGGATAAACCGGCGCACCATTGACGTTGGGATTCAGTTCCAGCAAACCGCTCTCCTGGTCGCCCGTGCCACTGAGGTGATGTCCATTGTTTCCCACGTAAGCCACGCGCAACATCCAGTCCTGTTTAAATCCACGCTCCAGCGTCAGGTTGTAGGAGAGAACCATCGGCAAGCGGAAGTGGCGGTCAAATATTTGGCTAAAGGAAATACCTGACGTGGGGAAAATTGCGGTACTCGGGGTGGGATTGACGGGACCAAACTGAGCGGGAAAGATATTGGCCGCTCCCTGGCTTCCATACGGGTCGGCCAGACTTACCCAGGGAGTTCCCGATCCCTGATTTGTGGCGAGATTAATGATCGGAGCAAATGGAGGAACTCCAACCACGTCCTCGAAAGCAACGGTATTTGGAGCTTCGTAATAGTAGCCGGCGCCGCCACGAATGCTGGTGTTGCCGTCTTCAGTAATCCGATAGGCGAAGCCAACTCGCGGTCCAAAGTTTTTTGGATTGTTATAAATCGAGGAGGCCGGACATCCCGGATCGTGATGACTTCCCCCGAACAGCATGCCGACTGGGGCATTCGGAAATCTTTGAGACTGCGCTCCGGGCACAAAGCAGGCTACTCGCCCTTCGCTGTCGGTGTAAGGAAAAAATGGATCCCAACGAAGTCCAGCGGTTAGCAGCAGCCGAGGCGTGGTCTTCCAACTGTCCTGAACGAAGAGGCTCTCGCGGTAGCCGGTAAAATTCAGGTAGAGTCCTCCGCCTTGAGTAAACGACGACACTGCTCCCAACTCGAAATCCGCCAGAGGACTGTTGCTCAGACCTTCGAAATCAAAAACTCCGCTTTCCTGATACTGGTTTCCCATGGGCAGACGAACTCGTAAAATTTCGCCGCCGAACTGCACTTCGTGCTTGCCTTTCATCCAGGTGGCGATTTCACGCAGCGATTGATCGCCACGATTCCAAACCCCGTAGGGCGTTCCGGGAAGGAATATATCCCCACCAACGGTCAGGTTCAGGACTGCCGAGTTGCCCCCACCCAGGTTTTGTGGCACTGCGATGTTTGAGCCGGCATCGGCGAAGCTGAAAGGCGCCGATGACAGTGTTGTACCGTTCTCGCTGTTATAGCCGAAGTAACTGCTCAACAAAATAGTAGGCGAGATGGTATAGATATCGACAACGCTGATATTTTTGAGAACCAGGTGCTCGGCATCTCCGCGGAGTTGCAAAAGATTGTCAGCAGGCGGGATGAAGACTGGGTCCGTGTAATTCATCTGAAAGTAATGCCCGCTGAGATGATGCTTTCCGATGTTGAAATCAATCTTGGCCAAATATTCATCGGTATTCTGTGCATCTGGACCACCGTTAAACGTAAGCTGGTCGTTGGCTCCATTGGGCAGCGGTATGTGGTTTAGAAAGTACGTTGCCACGGGACTCACGGGAATTTGATTATTGGGGTAGTTCGCCCCGGTACTCGGATTAATCAACTGAGTGGTGCCCGTCCCGCCAGTGCATATTCCGCCGACGAAAGTGCCACCAAAACCTGTGCAGAGGTCACTGAAATCACCGGTGCGTTCGGCGGCATTCGGAACCGAGGCAATCTGTCCATTCTGTGCCGTCCGAAATCGCGTCCCCTGATAGCTGCCAAAATAAAACAGTCGATTCTTTATGATGGGACCGCCGACGCTGCCCCCGAATTGATTCTGCTTCAGCGGATTGACCACTCCCCCGGAAAAATAATTGCTGGCATCGAGCACATTGTTTTGCAGAAATTCGAACACATCTCCGTGAACCTGATCGGTTCCCGACTTTGTGACCACGTTGACGACACCACCGATTGCATTTCCAAAGCTCGCACTCATATTGCCCGTAATCAAATTGAACTCCTGAATCGCGTCAGGATTCGGGAACGGAACGTTGGCGTTGATGTAGGTATCGTTTGCGTCTACACCGTCGAGCAAATAATTGACGCCATTCGCGCCACCGCCATTCACCTTGGCATACTGCTCGCTGGGAAAAACTCCGCCTTCGCAGTTGGCCGCGCAATAATTCGCGGTCACGTTGGTGGTTCCGGGGGCCAGAAATACTAATTGCTGGACATCGCGGCCGTTCAACGGTAATTGGCTGATTTCTTTTTGATCGATCAACTGCCCCACTGTGGCAGAATCCGTGGTAACCAGCGAAGAATTTGCCGTCACGATCACTTGTTGTTCGACCTTACCCACCTGCAATTGGACATTCTGGGACGCGGCCTGACCCAGGGAAAGCGCAATCCCTTTTTGAACGTAGCTGGTATATCCGGCCATCGAAACCTTGATCTGATAATTGCCAACCGGCAGGCTGGGAAAAAGATACTCGCCAGCGTCCGTGCTGGTGGTCGTCTGGCTATATCCTGTACCAACGTCTTGAACGGTTACCGTGGCGCCTGCCACCACGGCACCGGTTGCATCAGTGACGATTCCACTGAGCCGTGCAGTTGTGTATTGGGCGCTCAAGGGCGTCACCGACCCGCAAACCAGAATGAGTGCGATGGAGAAGCTAATGAACCAAGATGCCAGCGTCAGGTTCCGAGATTTTCTATTCATGGTCTACCCTTCCGCGAGAGCCAAATGTAGTCGTATCAGGCTTTATGATTGCGCGAATCTAACATAGTGTGCTCGTTTGTCAATTGTTTTGTTCGTTTGTGATCGATTTAGATTCTCCCTACGCAGACAGTGCCGCAATCAGGAGTAAATCTTCACATTTTGAACCACCCGGTTAATGACCGCTCCCGGGCTGGGCCGGTCCGGCATCAATCCGCATCGCAACGAGAAAAACAGTCCCAGCAACTGACCGAACAGGATGTCCACCGGGGGACGACAGTCATCTGGCACTGCTGTGCGCAGCTCCGGCGAAATATAACGATCGGCGAAACCATCCAAAGACCACTCGGAATGGCCGCCGACTGCGATCTTCGTTTTTACGATTCCCTTTCGCGCGATCTCCTGCATCAGATCTCGCTCGTATTGGCCAACTCTTTCATCGCTCGAAAGAAACGCAACCAGCAGTGTGGTTTCGTCGAGCGCTGCCATAGGACCGTGGCGCAGGCCC
Organism: uncultured Acidobacteriaceae bacterium; assembly: GCA_963817305.1. Classification (GTDB taxonomy): domain Bacteria; phylum Acidobacteriota; class Terriglobia; order Terriglobales; family Acidobacteriaceae; genus Sulfotelmatobacter. The sequence continues at coordinate 15,773 of CAWFOD010000008.1, forward strand.
ATGACGGATTCCGACATGGACAATATCTTGCCGGCAGTCAGTTCCAGCACCTTCAAAGCCGACTCCACAGCGACACCTTCCAGCGCGCCGGATCCGACAAAGCAAACCCTTTCGAAAGGTTCCGTCGCCAGTGCTGCGGCGGCATCGGCCGCGCGCGGAAGAAAAGTCTTTCCCGCTTCCACCAGCCGGTTGAGTATCGATTCGTACTTTGCGACATGATGAATGTGCGCCATACACTGCCCGAACACGATCATGTTCGAAAATGAACTGGTCATTGCCAGACCGCGGTCGTTGACATCGTCCTCCAGCGCAACCGCGAAGGCTTGTCGCTTGCCGGCGACGCTACGAATCATGCGCCCCTCAGCGTTACACGACACGACAATGTGATGAATCTCCGGATGACTGCTTAGGGCCTTTTCGATAACCGCGACCCCTTCCGGGCTTTCTCCGGATCGCGAAAAAGAAATCCAGATGTACCGCTGACCGGGCAGCAACCATTCTTCTGCGTGGGTAAGAAGACTCGTGCTGGGAATGGCAGTGACTTCACATTGCCAAAGCCGACGAAACAGAAGCTGCAGACTTCTACCGACATAGTCGGAAGTCCCCGCACCGATAAGAAAGACGGTTGGTTTCGAACCTATCGATTCACCAAACCCGGCGCTCTTGAGGAACTCGGCAAGCCGGGCGCGATGCTTTTGAAAGACCGAAAATGTTGCGCCCCAGGTAGCAGGCTGCTGCGCAATCTCAGCGGGAGTGTGCAACAAACCGCGTTCGATCTTTGCTTCTTTCGAAAGGTCGAGAAGTTCAGCCAGAGCATTCAAGGCCACGGACTCCTGGTTATAACGGCGCGACAAAACGGACAGATCGGTTATAAAGCTTACTTTCGTTTTATTACGCATATAAACATTTACTTGCGTTTGGTGCAGAAGTCAAGGGCAAAAAAGCATGGCTACATTACCATCGGACCATGGGTTTTTAATGGACAAACGAAACCTCGCCACGTTAGAAAGGAATACTCGCAAATGCGGACGCTCGCTCTTCTCCTCTCTGCGAGTAAAACTTATGCTGATCGAAGAACGTCGAAGGGCAATCCTGGAAGCTCTGCGTCTGGAGGGCCGCGTACTGGTCGCGGAACTTGGCAGGCGCTTTCGCACTTCGCAAGTAACGATTCGCAAGGATCTCGAAATTCTTCATGCCACCGGGAAGATTCATCGTACCCATGGCGGGGCGCTGCCGGCGCATGAGGGGGCGCTTGAGGATCCCACGCTACGGGAAAAAGAGAAGCTGCATCGCAAGGAAAAGATGCAGATCGCAACCGCAGCGGCGCATATGGTGGAAGAGGGACAGGTTGTGATACTGGACTCCGGAACAACCACCACGGCGATCGCGCGAGCGCTCCGCCATCATCAGAACCTGACAATCATTACCAACGCAGTAAACATCGCCGCGGAACTGGCCGGCTCATCTCTGGAAGTGATTCTCACCGGCGGAACTCTGCGGAAAAATTCCTTTTCGCTGGTTGGGCCCATCGCAGAAGAAACACTGCGACGGTTGAATGCGGACATACTTTTCCTCGGCGTCGACGGCTTCGACGTCCAGAGCGGGCTGAGCACGCCGAATCTTTTAGAAGCAAAAGTAAACCGCGCCATGATGGATGTTGCGCGAATCGTGGTGGCGGTGTGCGATTCCAGCAAATTCGGCCGCCGCAGTCTTTCGATGATTGCGCCTCCCTCGGCAGTGCACCGGGTGATTACGGATCGACTTGCTCCGAAGAACGAGATCGCTCAGTTGCGTAAGGCGGGCATCGAAGTCATTCAAGTTCATGCCGGCCAGCAACAGGCATCTGCCGCGGCGCGCAAGCCACCGGCACACAAACGCGACCAATAAAACAAACCATTCCTGGAGCAGCGCGGCAGTCATGGAGGATTCATTGTCGAAATTCGATGTCACGATAGCTGGAGAACTCAACCTTGATTTGATCCTCTACGGACTTCCCGAAACTCTTCTGCCCGAACGCGAACTACTCGCCGAGAATATGATGCTGACGCTGGGCAGTTCTTCGGCGATCGTGGCACACAATCTGGCAGCTCTGGGCAGCCGCGTGGGATTTGTCTCCTGCATCGGTGGCGATTCTTTCGGTGACATCGCGCTGCAGCGACTCTCCGCCAGTGGAGTTCATGTTGAGCATGTTATCCGAAATCCCACGGCTCAGACTGGGCTCACTGTGATTTTGCAGCACGGGAGCTGGCGCAACATCCTGACCTATCCGGGAACGATCTTCGATTTAAAACCAGAGCATCTTGATTTTGAGTATTTGTCGTCGTCCCGTCACTTTCATTTTTCGTCGTTTTACTTGCAGCGCGGTTTGCGGCCTCATGTGACGAATCTATTCCGCCAGTTGAAACAACGTGGGCTGACTATTTCTCTCGATCCCAATGATGACCCGGACGATGAATGGAAACCGGATATCGAAGAAGCTTTGCGGTACGTGGATATTTTCTTACCAAACGCGCGCGAGGCAAAGAAGATTGCCGGCACCCAAAACATCGAGGAAGCCATTTCCAAGCTGGCTGCGATGGTGCCACTCCTTGTCGTAAAGCTGGGCGCGGAAGGGGCCATGGCGCAGCGCGGCAGCGATCGCTTTGTCAGTCCTCCGGCGGCGGTGGAAATCGTGGACCCTGTCGGCGCCGGGGACAGCTTCGATGCCGGGTTCCTGCATCAGTTTCTCCGTGGCGGCGATCTGCAAAGCTGCCTGAATGCCGGGAATGTTACGGCAGCGCTCTCCACGACGCGAGCTGGAGGGACAGAAGCATTTCGAGACCCAGAGTATCGAAACAGATTCCTGGAGAGTCATCGCTAAGATCGAGAAGTGCAAAAACTCCCGGTCGAAGATCGAAAGGTCGAACTCTTACTTTTCTGGTTCGTAACGCTTGATCCTTTGCGGATCAAACGTTGTTGGCATGTAGCCGGAGATACGTAGCTCGAAGTGGTCTTCCGCGTTTAAACCGCTCAGGCCCGCGGCCGTGACGCGCACATTGAATTCCCCCGGCTCGGTATAGGTATGCTTCACATCACTTCCTTCCATAGTGACACCGTCGCCAAAATCCCAGTGATAGGAGAGAACTGCATCGCCGCCCTGGCTGTGCGCCGCGAACGTGAGCGCACTACCTGCATCTCCGGCGGAAGGATGTTCCACTTTGAGTGCGGGAGCAACTGCGGGAATGTGTCCGTCGACAATTTTAAAAACGCGCACTGAATGAGGCGGTTGATGAAAGGTCAATACGCCGGAAGCAACAGCCGCACTCTGCTGATTGTCCAGAACATCGGTTACTTCATACTGACCCGTCGCGGGCAATCCTGCGGTCGAGAGGTTGATTGAATGATTCCTTTCCTTATCGGTCCAGTTGAACACAGTCAGAATACTTTGCCGGTCATCTTCCTTGAGAAAAAATATACTGGGCTGCGCGTCCTCAGGCGCGAAATTCATGAGGTCTAATGGGATCGATGCTTTCCCCAACCTAATCATGTTAATCAGATCCTGATTTTGAATCAGCGCGAGGCGCTCGGGAGCCTTCGACAAAGTCGGGAGCGCATCTCCGATCTCGAACATTCCACCGGAAACTGCCGCGAGCGCAATCGAAACCCGGGCATCGTCCAAAGTAGCGGGTTTGTGGCTCTCATGCCATGACTGATCGCCGATAGTCTGAGTTGATACGGTGAATGCATCCGGATCGGCTACAAAAAAGTTGCGATTCATGTAATAACGAGCGGCAATTCCTGGCGCCGCTTCTTTACTGGCATCGAAGGTATGGCCCGTATCCTGCGATATGCGGCCATAATCCACATAACCCACCGGGTTCAGCATCGCGCTTCCATCTTTATCGAGATAGACATGGTCGCCCACGGTGTCGCGAATAATCTTCAGCCCGATTCTCTGGGCTTCGAGCGCCGTGGTATTGGGTTCGTGATAGTAACCTTCGATCAGGCTGTCATCCATAAAATCCATCTTGATGGAATGAATGCCCCAGTCGTTCACCAGCGTGGAATAAGTTTTTCGCAGATACTGTTGAGCCTCTGGGTTGGTTGTATCGAGCACGAACAATTGATCTTTGTTATCGACCACCGTGCCGGCATGGATGGGCTGCCCGTTTGCGTTTTTCACCAGCCAGTCCGGATGGTTCTGATAAACCCAGGAGCGCTCCGAGATCTCAAACGGAGCCGTCCAGATCGCGGGGGTGAGGCCGAGGCCTCGCACCTTATATTCGAGCGGAGCCAGACCCTGAGGAAATAAAGTTGCATTTGGAGTGATGTATTCTCCGCGGGCGTACTGATAGCCTTCGTCAATGTGAAAAATGTTATACCCGAGCGATTTCAGATGTTCGGCTTCCCACTGCGCGTTGGTGAGCGCGGCTCCCTCATTCAATCCAAAATAGTACGCAGTCCAACTCCACCAGCCCATCAGCGGAGGCGCGGAGATCCGCGCTTGATGAATCTTCCGGATCAGCGAACCGTAGGTCTCAAGCTGCCGGTGATAGTCCGTGGCTAAACTAAATAGCACGCGCTCGGAGGACAATTCCGCACCAGAAGCAACCGGCAGGCTTAACTCCACTTGATCTTCGGCGGAGGAATGCTCGAGAGAATTCAGCTTGGCCATCTCGGTGGTCCCGGTTGAATCGACTTCGTAGGAGGCAACTCGAGTCGCATCGCCGGAGCCCGAGAGATGAATCCGCAGCATCGTGAGAAAGCGATCTGAGGAGAGAGCGCCGAGAAACAAGCTTTGATGACTTTGGCGATTGTAGATGAGCTGGCTGCCAACAGCGCGGTGCATCTGGTTTTCGGCGTCCGCAAAATTGCGGATCGTCATGGCGGGGCGGTCTTCGCTGAAGCTATCGGAAAGCACTCGGTCGTCGAGGATTGGCCCTCCCAGGTCGATGACTCCCAAATTAGTGATCGGTCCTGCGGTCGCGTCAAGTGAACGAATGCTTTCGACGTGAATCGGTTTCCCAGTCGTGTTTCGAACCGTGACCTGGATGTCGCCGAACGGCTCATTCGAGTAGGCCCGGAGGTGATAAATCAGATCGGGCTGGCCCTTTAATCCGGCGTAGGTAACTTGCCACTCGGTAGCTTCGCCGAGAAATCCCTGAACCTGCGAGTGCTGTATCGCGGGTTGCGGATAATCGGAAGCGTGAAGCCAGTGTCCATCAACCTTCGCGCCGATTCCCGCGCGCAAGGCATAAGCGGCGGATCCTGTCATCGCGATTGTGTACTGGCCGTCCGCCGAGTTCACACTGACTTGCAAACTCTGTTCGTGGCCCGACGACTGCGCCGCAGAGAAAAGAAGAGCGCTACTTGTCAGCAGCAGGAGTGCAGAAAATCTGATCACGTAAGACATTCTTATTTGACTGATCCAGTAGCCGATCACCGATTCCTCCGTGGAATTGAGAGTGTTGCCGCTACAGCGGTTTTGTCAGCTCGCGGGGTTGGGAATGAATCATACCGGCTGATCAGTAATTTCTTCACGTTGAGGGTCCCAGTAAACTTTTTTTCCCGTCCAGTAGGCCTGCGCCGCCATGATACAAACAATGGAGTGCGAAAAGCCGTGATCGACAGTGGCATTCGGTTCCCGGCGCGCCCGCATAGCCTGAAGCCAATCCACCATGTGAACCACATCGTCATCGTCTGGCCCAAGAGAATTGGGAGGCACCGCTCCAGGAATCTTTACTGTGGCCGCTGCGTCGGCGGACGGTCCTACAATCGGTACTTCGGAATATACCGGACCAGATTCCCACGGATCGAATTCCCTCCTTCCTCCTTCTTCTGTAGTAACGAACAATGACGCGCCCTCACCGCCGTAATTTTCGATAGTTCCGTTCCGGCCTTGGATGCGTGAAAAGCTGCGGTAACTATTTCCGAAAGTAGTCTTGTAGGTATACAGGAAATTTTTTGGATAGGTTACAGCGGCAACACAGGTGTCGGGATTTTCACGCGCATCCTTCCAGATGAAGACGCCGCCATTCGCCACCACACTCGACGGGTAGGCCTCGTCCGTCCAAAGATGTACCAGGTCGCAGCCGTGGCTCAGCCACTGGTCGAAGATTCCGGAAGAAAAATCCTTGTAGAGCCGAAATTCAAGATAAACGTGAGGATCGAATGGCCGGTCTGGTTTTCCCAGCAACCAACGCTTCCAATCGGTATCTTCTTCGCGGAGCTGGGACTTTCGTCCGTAGAGCCAACTCTTCCATTCCATCTTCAAATCTTGCAACATCTCCGGAGAGATACCGGTGTCTGCCGGGACAAAGCGCCAGCGCTCTTCGTTGACGTTCCACTCCTGCTCGATGTGGACGACGTCGCCGATCTTTCCCGAGCGAATAATCTCACGCACCGCCAGCGGATAAGCCTGGCTGCGGTGCTGCGTCCCCATCTGCACAACCTGCTTGGAGGCTTTTACAATATCGCGAGTTTCCTTCGCCTCCGCCAACACATTAGCAAATGGCTTTTCGACGTAACAGTCCTTGCCCGCCCGCACCACCTCGCCGCATAATTTCGCGTGCTGGAAATCTCCGGTCGCGATCATCACGCCATCGATATCTTTCCGTGCAAGCATCTCTTCCGAGTATTGGTACATCTGCGGCTCAAGGTTGAAAGCTTTTTTCACTTGCGCGGCGCGGCGTTCGCGTGCGCGATTCCAGAGATCACATACGGCAACCGTTTCTACGGGAATTTGCTTCGACGCGAGCTGAGTCATGTGAACATGGCCTTCGCTCCGATCTCCACATCCCAGTTGTCCCAGCCGGATGCGATCATTCGCACCGAGAATCCGGGCATAGGAATGTGCATCCATTCCGCTGGCTAACAACATTCCTCCCGCGCCTTTCAGGAACGTTCTTCGAGTAGCGTCTTTGTCGCGCATTTATCCAACTAACTCCTATGTGAGTTGATCACTTACCGGTTGAGCCTTCAGGGAAGTATTGCCTTGATTCCCGCGATCTCGCAAAAATCAACAAGCGCGGGATATAGGTCTTCGCCATATCCCAGGCATGCATATTCGTTGGTCCAATGCTGCAGCAGCATTTCGATGTTGCAATGCGCAGTCACAAAACCATGCGGCCAGAACGGAATACCACATTCGTTGAGCCGTTTTTCAACCTGATCTGCCGCAGGCTCGAAAATGCTGGCTCGTGTAACCACCATTTGGAATTCACCGTTCACTCTACCGAGTCGCGCCAGTACTCCTTCTCCCACTTTGCAAATCAACTTAACAGAAAGTCCGCCTGCTTCGCCTTCGGTCGGAATACCGTGCTCAGAAAAGCCCGCCGGGCCCAGCTTGCTCGCGAGCGAGGGCGGACAAGCGCCATCCCCGATAATCTTGATTTCTTTTGTCTTCTTATCTATGTGCTGCAAATCACCGTAATACACTCGCTCTTTGCTCAACTTTGTGAGCAGGAGAACGGTGAGTGCGGTATTGAAATCACCCAGCGTAGAAGTACCAAATCCATCCTCCAGCATCATGCTCTGCGCAAAGCATGTGGCCGAATAATCGCTGGCGAGCCCGGGGAAAGATTGGATCGTATAGAAATCAAACTTTTCTTTTGCCACAATTTTTCTCAGGGCAAGATACAGGCGCATCGACCGTTCACTCACTTCATTGCGTTCGGGCTCTCGGTCAAATAACTGCTTCAGGCGAGTCCTCAGCTCATCCAATTCCTTTGATGAAATTGCTGCGGCGGCTTGCTTCAACTCTGTGGTATCCCGCGAATCGATGTCGATGCCAAACATTCTCATCCATTGTGAGGGATCGGCCGCGCCGCAGGTTTGCCCCATGCCGCGGCCGCCGAAAGCCCCAATCGTCGACATATTTAAAAACTTTTTGAGATGCGAGGCCTGTGCATAACTGACGATCCTGTTTACGGTATCTTTTTCCTCTACGCTGCCATAGACAAACTTGTGCGGAACACCAATTTCCAGCAAGCCGCCATGCAATACCAATCCACCAACCGGTCTCCAGCCTTGCGAACCGGGATGCGTCCAAATGAGCAGCCCTTTGCCGCTGGCGCAGTAATCACGAATCGCGCCGACCAGATGCGCCGCCCAAACCCATGTGCCGGAAAACAGGACGACCGCATCGATCGCATCGTCGCATTTCATTTTCTTAAATGCGGCGCGCGCTTCCTCTTTGCCAGCCACAACAATTTCATGTTCAACCAGTTTTAGACCCGCGGCCACCAGGGCGCTTTTGGCACGCTGAACTAATGCGTCATCGATGAATGGCTGGCCCATCGGGTCTTTTAACCCATCTTTGTGAACGCCGAACACTATGAATCCAACTGTGGGTTGAATCAACGTTCCTCCTGTCGCCTTAACGTCAGTTGCCGCTCAATGCCGAACGCAAGCGGCGATATTCTTTGACTTGTTGCGAATAAGCCTGCGCAAGCTCAGGGTCAGGCGATACCAGTGAGACATCGCGAACTGCGAGGTCCACGGCCTCACGCAACGTCCGGTATTCCCCGCATGCAACTCCGGCAAGAATGGCTCCGCCCAAACACACTGCCTCCGGGCACTCTGTTACATGAAGACGCCGTCCCGATAGCGCTGCTCGCAGCCGGAGACCCAGAACTGACCGCGCGCCTCCGCCAGTGACATACACATCTCGAAAATCTCCCACTGCATCGGTCAGAATGTCAGTCATCTGCGAAAGCTCACAGGCAAGCCCTTCAAGAATGCCCTTGTAGATCTGGCTTCGAGTTGTGTTCGGGCTCAGGCCGGAAATAATTCCGCGCGCGTGCGGATTGAAATCAGGATTGCAAGTCCCGATAAGATTGGGAGTGATACAGAGGCCCGTAGGACCGCATGGGGCATCTTGCTCGAGCGTCGCATAATGGATCGACTCTGCGTCAGATGAATCGCCATTTTGAGAGTACAACAGATTGTGGAACCACTTGGTCATAATCCCGGATGGAAAATACGCCAGGGTGACAAATTTGTCGGGAACCACGTGACAATACGTGTTGAGAGAAGCCGCGAGCGCCGCATCTGTGGGGCAGGGCTGATCGGATGCAGCCAGCAGGCATTCGTAGGTGCCAATCGAGTCGGCCACACGGTTCGAATCCAGAACGCCGACTCCAAGTGCTCCGCAAGGTTGATCGTGCCCCCCGATCACAACTGTCGTTTGCATTGAAAGACCGAGTTGGCCAGCGGCGGATGCAGACAGCTTTCCCAAACTCGTTCCTGCAGGAACCGGAACCGGCAGGCATTCGGGACTTATTTTAGTTGCGGCGAGAATTTCCTCCGACCAACCCTGCTGTCGCGTATCAAAGGCCAGATAACGCGACGCCAAAGAATAATCGATGTAGGGCGGTAGTCCGAGTCGAGCGAGAACGTATCCAATCACGGTGAGGAAGCGAACCGACGGAGTAAAAATTTCAGGCTGATGCTTACGCAGCCAAAGAATTTTTGGCACCGGGTACATGGGATGAGCGACCAGGCCAGTAATTTCGAAAAGCGTTTTTCTACCGATTGTTCGTTCCAGCCACACAGCTTCTTCAACGGCTCGATTGTCCTGGTTGAGAATGGCGGGAGCGATTGCCTGGTTGCGTTCATTGACCGGCACAAACGATTCACCGTGCGAATTCAGGCACAGTGCTCGAACGGGGTCGGAGAGATTCTTCGCCGCCGCTTGCACAGAGTGGCATACGGCCTGCCAAAAGAGTTCGGGATTTATTTCCGCATGCGAAGGAGCGGGAAACTCCGGAGCGTAGGCACAACTATGCTGGGCAAGTATTTTACCCGTCAGCGCAAACGCCACCGCTTTGCATCTGCTCGATCCGATATCGACGGCAAGCAAACTCATAGGTATTTCACTTCTGTCTTGCTACAAAAGCTACGGCACTCATCCAGAAAATGCCGGAAGCAATCCGATGACTGGCGCAAAGTGAAACCTCTGGTCGCGAGATTGCCTAACTTTCCGCACCATTCACAAGAATTTATCCGCCGCAACCGCGAGCTTCCGCCCGCGATTGCCGGACTCCACAACTTCGATCTTTTTGTCGGCAATGGAAACGCTCGCTACGCCGCTGAATGCCTCCGGCACCTCAAACAACAAAATTACAAAGCGAATCCGGTCTTTGGATTTAGCCGGCAGCCAACGATACGTTGATTCGTCGAACAAAGGCCCTTGCTCGATGGTTTCGCGGCGCGGGATAGAAAACGGAGTGGTGCTGAACTCCAGTCCCCGACAGAACGTTTTTCCCCGCCACGGCGCCTGACTCCGGCTGTATCGTTCTTCCCAGTTGCCTACCCAGGGAAAGTCGGCGCGGCGAAACGCATAGACGACGAGAAGCTTCAGACGCGGGTTACACGCAGCGATGAAGCCAATCTCCAGTTGAGGACCGAGCAACTGCGCCGTGTAATGTCCGAAGCGCTGTGCCGGTGTGGTGCGCAGGTTCCACTGCTTGCGATCTTTTGTCGGCGCCTCGGGCCAGGTAAACTCAGCGTCGGGTTGAAGAGAAAATTGAGGACTATAGCTGGCTGGACAAACTTTCGCGCGCGTGGCCGGCATATCGAACCAGGTCGTTTCCTCTTCCAAAAATGGCGGACCTAAAGTCACGTGTTCATTCCAAGAAATTGGCCGGTCATAACTGCTGAGATTTGTCGCCTCTTCTTCGCAATAAATTACCGGGTTCGCTCGATCGAGAGTCAGCTTGCGAGTGAAATTGATTCGGGCCTCGGGGAGGGTTACACCGTATTGCAGCTTCGGCTTCGGTGACTGCACTTGCTTCTGGATCTTCCACTTTAACGCGGGCGCTTCGCCATGAGTGGTGAGACCGGCCGCGGTTTCCTCCGCAGAAGGCGGTCCGAAGTGATCAAAACTGAGGCTGTGCCCGGCAATGCCGGAGAGCAGCTTGCCATCGGGAGGCGGACCGAACCGGCGAGTATGTTTCGAAATCCTGTAATTGCTGGGATCGATTGTGGCCCAGGGCGGCCGCCAGAGCGGATTCACTCCAGAACATGCATTCAAATTCAACTCGCAAATATGCCCACCACCCGCAAGAACTGAGATATGTCCCCAATCTGCCTGCAGGCGAAATCCGGTGCGGCCGTCGATCACGCTGTTGCTGCGGAAAACTCCCCGGGCATGGGAACCAGACTTCGTCATCTTGGGATGGCTTGGAACTCTGCTGTCGCCGCGCCGTCCAGAGCAACTCGCGCCTGTTTTAGAAATTCGCTTATGTTGTCGGCCTGGAAAACATTGCGGCCAAAAAAGACACCTGCCGCGCCGGCCGCCGCCACGCCCCGCACCACATCAAGTGCTTGCTTGTCGGAGGCATGACGGCTACCGCCCAGCACCAGGATTGGTATGGGACAGTTCTCTACCACCAAACGCATGGAGTCTGGGTCTCCGCTGTAATCCGTCTTAACCGCATCAGCACCCAGTTCCACCGCCATCCGAGTGTGAAGGTTCAGCCACTTGGGATCACCCGGGTTCGACACATTCTTCCCGCGGGCGAGAGACTCGACAATCAGCGGGATTCCGACTCGTTCACACTCGCGGGCCACTTCGGCGTTGCGGGTAATCTCCTTCATCTCAAACTCCGCGTCGCCGGTGCCGACCACGAGATAGGTGAGAACAGCATCCGCTCCGTGGCGTAGCGCGTCTTCTGGATGCGCGAGAAGGGCGCTATGCAGAGCGCCATTTCCATTTTGTCCGACGGCAGACCAAACCGTTGTCCAATCGAGGCGGGCAATTAAAGGGCGGTATGGAGCCGATACTTGCTGAGTCGGCGCATTGGCGAATCAGTCCAAGGCTCAACAGCAACGCATCGACGCCGGCTTGAGAAAACTGGCGAATCTTACCTGAGGGATCTTCGGTCCCAGGAATCGGCCCCAGCACTAACGCATGATCGAAAGCTACAACCAGAGCCCGGTGATGTAAGCCTCCGAGCACGCGGTTCAAACGAATTTTCCGGCCGCAGTCGCTCACAATTCCCTCATTATTTGCCCAGCACTCCAAGTCGGACTCAAGCTACCGGGATATTGAGCGAATGTCAACTTATTTGCGTGAATTTGTTCGTTTTGGGAGCGCTTTACGCCCATCTTGACCATCCGCGATCACAACATCGACGCCTGCTTCACGCAGCGCTTTTACATATTTAGGGTCAGTGCCGGAATCGGTTACGAGTACGTCGATCTCCGCCACCGGACCGACATAAGCAAAGCTCTGCGTACCAAACTTACTATGATCCGCCAAGGCGATGCGTGTTTTCGCGGCACGCGTGATCATCTTTTTGATCTGTGCCTCGGCGTGGTTTGCGGTCGAAACTCCGTAGGAAAGATCGATGGCGCTCACTCCGAGAATCGCTTTATCCAGGCGAATCTCGGAGAGCGCGCGCTGCGCCCACTCTCCGGAAAAATAGAAAGTATCTTTCTGCAGATCGCCGCCGGTGCAAAGCACGGTCACGCCGGAACTCCGTTGTAACTGGCACACAATCGTGGGGGAATTCGTCACGACCGTGAGGCGATTCCGCTGATGTAAAGCGCGGGCAAGCTCATACACGGTAGTGCTCCCCTCAAGAAACACAGTTTCGCCATCCAGCACCAAATGTTCCGCCGCGCGCGCGATCGCCTGCTTCTCGGCGCTGTGGCTGTGCGACAAAGTTTCATAGGAAGGCTGGAAGTTCGTGCTGGACATGCGGGAAACTGCTCCGCCGTGCGAACGCACGAGCACGCCATCGTGCTCGAGGGCGGCCAGATCTCGCCGAATCGTCGCGGCTGTAACCCCCAGAGCCGCGCACAACTCGGATGCGGAAACAGTGCGTTGGCCGGAAAGAATCTCTCGAATGCGAAATCTACGCTCTTCTGCGAGCATGAATCTTTGTCCGCTCCTCGCTGTCTCAATCGCCTACCGATCCGGCGCTGCGGCACATTGTATTTGGAATATTCCGATTTGTGTCGCAAAAAGTGGGGCGCGGAGATGCAAATCGATCAGAAACAAACATTCTGATTGACAAACGAATAGCCTGTCGGTAGATTCGCGCCATTGCAAACTGCGCCATTGCAAACTGAATGACGTAAAGTGAATGGCGCAGCCAGCGTGGGAGCATCGCCAAACCGTCCGCCTATGCCTTTGAAAACCGAAACGCACCCCCGCCTGACGCGCGCCTTCGGTTTACTCCCCGCAACTGCCCTGAACATGGCCAACATGGTGGGGATCGGACCGTTCATCACAATCCCTTTATTGATGGCTTCCATGGGCGGTCCGCAATCCATGCTGGGTTGGCTGACTGGAGCGCTTATCGTAATTTCGGACGGTCTGATATGGAGTGAGCTAGGCGCTGCGCTACCCGGCTCCGGTGGAAGCTACCATTTTCTTCGCGAAGCCTACGGCCATCAAACCTGGGGGCGCCTGATGGCTTTTCTTTTCATCTGGCAGTTTGTATTGAGCGGGCCGTTAGAAGTCGCCTCCGGCATGCTCGGATTCGGCAACTACTCCACATATCTGTGGCCGGGCTTGAGCGGCCGAGGCCAGCAATATGTTGGGGTCGCCGCGGGCCTGGTTGCCTTGTTCCTCTTATGCCGAAAGATCAGATTCTTAAGCAAAGTCACGCTCACGCTGTGGATCGGCACCGTGCTGGCGATGGTGACTGTCATAGTCACCGGCTTTCCTCACTTCAATCCTCATCTTGCGTTCGATTTCCCGCCGGGAGCGCTGACTTTCAATCGCGGCTTCGTGCTCGGGCTCGGCAGCGCTACTCTGATCGCCGTTTACAACTATCTGGGATATTACGACGTCTGCTACATCGGCGATGAAGTCGAGAATCCGGCCTACGTGGTGCCGCGCTCGATTTTGATTTCGCTGGCAATCTGCTGCGTAGGATATCTGGCCTTGCATCTTGCCATCATCGGCGTGGTTCCCTGGCGGCAAGGGATTCATTCCAACTTCATCGTTTCCGATTTCATGGAGCACCTTTACGGGCGAGGCGCGGCCATCGGAGTGACCATTCTCATCCTCTGGTCAGCCTTTGGCTCAGTGTTCGCGCTGCTTCTCGGCTATTCGCGAATCCCTTACGCAGCGGCCATCGATGGCTATTTCTTCCGTCCGTTTGCGCAACTGCATCCGACGAAAAACTATCCGCAAGTTTCGCTTCTGGTTCTGGGCGGGGTTTCGATCGCATTGGCGTTCCTAAAGCTTGATCAGCTTGGTCAGCGCTTTGATCACGACCAGAATTCTGGTGCAGTTTCTTGGACAGCTATTTGCCATTCCACTCTTGCGGCGGAAGCTTCCCGACAGCGCACGGCCGTACAAGATGTGGTTTTATCCGATCCCGATGATTATCGCGTTCGTGGGGTGGGCGTATGTTTTTCTCACCTCGGGCTGGCTCTACATCGAGATCGGATTGCTGACGCTGTTCACCGGAGTTGTGGTCTTCTTCATCTGGGCGAGATGGAAAGCTACATGGCCTTTCAACCTCAATCCAGATTCGGCTTGAGCGCGGAATTCATATCTCGGGACAACGGAAGGAATTCATGATTGGAAACACTCGTAGCAATCTTCGGCTTTGCAAAACGTGCGCCAAAGCGAGCGGGGAAATTGTTCGGCTGTTGATGCCCTGGCTTTTCATTTTCGTCACTGCTGCCGTGAACGCTCAGGTAATCGGCGATCCCCAAAGTTTGTCCGTGGTGGTTCAGGCGAGTGACGGCACGTACGAGATTCGGACCGGAGCGAGCGCACGCGGCGTCATTCACGCGAGAGCAGCTGCCGAGATCGATCACAAATGGATTCGATCGACCGATTATCCGAAACATGAAATATCTCAGACGACGTTTTCAGATGCTCTCGGTCAGGGACAGGAGATTACAGTCACTTCGTCCGGAATCTCGAATCTTCCCAACCTCGTTTATACATTACAAATTTATGACGGCAGAGCCTTCGGCGCGATTGAAGTTCAGGTTGAAAATCACACAGCTAATGCGGTGACGATCCAAAGTCTTCGCAGCGTCGAGGCGCTAGGAAACGAAATTGTCGATCTCGGCGGCGCCCAAAGTGCTGATCGAGTTCTCTCCGACAGTTTCAGCGAGGACTGGCCTCCCTTGCAGATTTATGATTTGGGAAAGGCTCCTCAGGGTATGCACCGCGCCGTGGGCAGCCAGCTTATTTACAACCAGGAGAGCACGGAGAGTTTGTTTCTTGGAGCTCTTACTTCCAATCGCTTTCTCACCATTATTCATCTGCAAACTCAGTCGCGCTCTGCGAGTGGCCCCGGCATCGCTTCATTCACGGTCGATTCCACGGGGACCACAGAGATACAGGCCACCGATCCGGAATCGGGTTTGCGAGAAGGGCCTGCGGAAAATCTGATTGAATTAAACGTTCCACTTCCCGCAGGTGAATCCATCACTTCTGAACGCGTGATGTTTGCCGCGGGAAAAGACTACCACTCACAACTGGAGAATTACGGCGCGGCGATTCGTGAATTGCATCACAGCCGCATCACTGCAGAGAACATGCTGGGCTGGTGGAGTTGGACAGCTTTCTACACAAAAATTACCCAGGGCGCGGCTCTCACCAACGCCGAGTGGCTGGCTGAACACCTGAAGACGCTAGGCTACGATTACTTTCATTTTGACCTGGGTTATGCATACTCGCGCAGTGAATATGCGACACCGAACGCATCTCAATTTCCCAACGGCATGTGGGATATTACTCGCCGCGTCTGCCGGTTAGGGTTGAAAGTGGGAATCTGGACGGCGCCCTTTGACGTTGGCGAGCGGGCATGGATCTACGAGCATCATAAAGATTGGCTGGTTCACAACGCGCACGGCGATCCGATTTCAATTGGAAACGCCGAAGAGGTGGAAGGGGAACGGCTGTTCGTGCTGGATGCTACGAATCCGGATGCTCAGGAATACCTGCGGCAAACTTATCAAACACTGGTCCGGGATTGGGGCGCACGCTACATCAAGCTCGACTTCATGGACAACACAGCGATTGAAGGTTATTACCATCGCCCCAACACCACAGCGCTGGAAGCACAGCAAATCGGCCTCGAGATTATCCGCAAGGCAGTCGGCGAAGATGTGCTGCTGGATAAGGACGGCAGTCCGATGCTGAACCCTGTCGGACTGGTGGATGAAGGCCGCGTGTCTCAGGATACCGGTCATGCGTTTCTGCGAAGCAAAGAAGCTGAGCCCGGCATTGCGGCGCGGTATTACATGCATCGCAATTTTTTCATCGATGATCCGGATGCGTTCACAGTTTCCCGCCAACTCCTGGAGGAGCGAACCATTCAGGCTCCGCTCACGTTGAATGAGGCTCAGGTATCGATTGCGCTGGCGGCGGTTTCTGGAGGAATGTTTGAAATCGGCGACGACCTGACAATTTTGGGGAGTGATGCGGATCGTTTAGCGTTGGTAAAAAATGCCGATCTGCTGGCGATGGTGAAACTTTCGCGCGCCTCGCTCCCTCTAGACCTTCTGACTTACACCGAGAAAGATGAACAACCCAGTATTTTTCTACTCCGCGAAGATCAGCGGCAGTCCATTCTGGCAGTCTTCAATTGGACGGAGCACTCTAGTTCTCACGCTTTCACTCTGTCTGATCTGAATCTCTCCGCTGGGCATTCATACACATTCGTCGATGTCTTTGCGCCGGATCGGACGTGGCCGATCGACAGCCAAACTCTCCGCATGGAGAATCAGCCCGCGCACTCAGTCCGGTTGATTAAGATTATTGACACGTCGATTCCTGCAGCAGCGCCTTCGATCGCTTACCAGGTGCCGTCTCAGGCGAAAACTGGAGAAGAGATTCAGGTCTCCAGCACAGCTTCCAAGGAAGGGGTTCCGGCGCTGGCCTATCATTGGGATTTCGGCGATGGAGTGGTCGCCGATGGCGCAAGGCTCACTCATACCTACACGGCTGCAGGAACTTACAAAGTGGCTTTCACCGGCGAAGGCCTCGATGGCATATCCGCGGAGAAAACATTTTCGATCACGGTTAGCGGAGCGGTGATTCTCCCTCCTCCGCGGCGTTACGTGGAGCCGAGCAAATAGTGGGACGAATGATTGAGTGCCTGGACCAAGCAAAAGAAACGGCTACCAGGTGCTATAGGCGGTTCCATCGCTGCCGCTTGCACTCGATGCCGAGTGCACATCGCTGATTCCAGGATCCTGCTGATCCACAGCTAACAGAACGTCTTCCTGCACCACTTCCCAGTTCGCTTCATTCGTCATCGGATCTTTGGGAACGATTTTGATATAGCCTGCCGTCACCAGATCGTCCAGTGATTGCGGGGCTTTCTGCTTGTCGAGAGTGTATTGCGAGATGAGCGAGCGCAACTCGAACAAATCCTGACGCAGCACAGCCTCGCGCGAACGCACTACCGACTGGTTATAAATGGGCAGCGCAATCGACATCAGGATGACCATGATGCTGATCACGATCATCATTTCCAGCAGAGTGAAACCGAAACTGCCGCGGGTTTTTAATCTGCTTGCCATTTACCAGTCCTTATACTTCGTGCCATCGAGCGCTTCGTCCTGCGATTTGGTGTAAACGTCAAACACGCTCTGCCCACCGAATGAATCGGAATCCGGATCGTCCTGCATTGACCTCAAACCCCATTCCGTGGTGCCAGTCATGGGATCGATAGGAATCTTGCGCAAATACCGGACTTTCTTCCCTTGCACGTCTACGCCCTTTACCAACGTTTCCAGGTCCGGGGGATAACCCTGGCTATCGACTTTTGTCTGAAAGGCATTGCGGTCGGCGTCGATCTTGTAACGATCGATCGCGTCGCGCATTTCCCACAGATCGGCCCGCAACCGGCGCTCCTTTTCCCGTTTGATGGTGAGACGAGCCATGGGTACAGCCATGGTCGACAGGATCAGCAGGATAGTGGTTGCAATGATCAGTTCCAGGAGCGTGAAGCCGCACTCGGGCTTCGTTCCCCGCCCCCGGCAAAATCTACTTAGCTTCATCATCTACTCTTCAAAAAGTGGTCTTCACTAACGCGGCTATTGCACCGTGACCGAAGCTTGCGCTCCATTCACCGTGATGGCCTGCAAGCCCGGATCGCGTGCTCCGCCCCGGGTTATGGTCAGCGGAGTTTGTCCTTCGGCTTTTGCCTCAAATGTCAGTGTAAGCACGGCTCCCTGCCCGGAAACTCCGCCTGAGCCAGGCGGACGGGCAGCGGTAATTTGCAAAGTTCCCGGAGGATCCTCGCGCTTCACCAGGGCAACAGCTTGCCCATCCTGTGAGAGGAATCCGCCGTTGGAAACATTCACCAGCTGCAATTTCGACGGATCGTAATTCATTTGCACCGGCACGGAATACACGTTCTGTGCGCCGGAAATTAATAGATTCACTACAAATGTGTTTCCCTTCTTAACCGTGACCTGCCCCGGATCAAAAAGGAAATTCGCACTTCCCTGCGTTCCCGGAGCGGGAGCGGGCTGCTGATTCGAGTTTTGAATTGCCGGCGCCGGAGTAGCAGGAGTCTGACCAGGAGACGACTGTCCTGCAGGCATGACCGCCATCGGATGGTTTACTTCCCGCAGTTGGACAACATTTGCGGTCCCGATGTCGATAGCTCGCTGGTTCAGTTCGCTCAGGCTGGTTCCGCGAATAATATGCGGAGTGATGGCGAAGATGGTTTCGTCCTGCTCCTTATCCTGCGTCACCTGACCAAATAGATATTTCAGGATCGGAATCTGCGCCAATCCTGGAATGCCAGCCAGGGATCTGGTTTGCGAATCATCCATGATGCCGCCAATCAAGCTCGATTCCCCATCCTTCAGGCGGATTTCGTGTTCGATTTTTTTCTGACCGATGATGGGCTGGCTGATACCGCCGATGCTGGATTGACCGACCACCGAAGAGATTTCCATGGTGATCTTCAAAGTTACTTCACGGTCCGAATGGACATGCGGCGTAACGTCGATATTTACACCAACATCAAGGTATTGAAACTGCGTATTAACCAGCGGGTTAATACCCACACCGCCGATACCGGGCTGGAACGATCCAGTAGCTACCGGCACGCGTTCGCCGATCTTCAGCGTCGCCTTCTGGTTATCCAGCGCGCGCACTTGTGGGTTCTGCAACATCTTGGTATCGGTATCGCCCATTAAAGCTGACAAGTTCGCCGATCCAATCGACACTTGAAAATCGGTTGCGTTCAGGTTGCCCAGAGTATTCAACTCAAGACCCGTGGAACCGGTGGTGGTGGGGGTCGTAGTCCCGTTCGTGGAAGTTGTCGGAGTAGTGGAGGTATTGAGATTGCTCTGCAGCGTGACTGTGGCGCTGGTCGGCGGACTCAACCCTAAGGTACGAGATTTGTCTTTGCTCACCTGCAGGACCGCGATATCGACAACCACTTCCGGACGTGCCTTATCCAAATCCTCAACCAATTTCTCGGCCAGTGCAATTTGGTCGGGTGTACCGCGGACTACCAGAGCATTCTGCGAGAGCAGTTGCTGTACTCTCTGCACGTCCAGCACGGCGCGAATCGCGTTCACTACATCTTGTAACTCAGTGGGCTGCGAAAGATTTTGCAGGTAAAAAGTTTTTAGAACGCTCTGCTCCAATTCCTTACGCTTCGCAGGATTGTCCTGGGCAACAAAAATCGTATTCGAAGTCACCGGCCGCCAGAAGGTTTTCGACTCCAGCGCAGTAATCTCGAGCGCATCTTGGAGCGTCACCCCATTCAACTCGACCTTAATCCGGCGCGAAGTGTAATCCGGGTCAAACAGCACGTTGATTCCGGCAATTTTGCCGATGGTTTCATAAATTACCTTGCTGTCATCCGTGGCCTTGATGGTGAGGGGGGTGTTCGAGATGGGAGCTAACTCTACCGGACCGCCTGCTTCTCTGATCTTCCGTTCTATGCTGCCCGGAGGACCTGCCGCTTGCGGAGGAGGATTCTCCTTGTCATTAATCATCTGCAGAGTTTTTTTCAACTCTTGTTGAGCAATGAACAACGAGGGATCGATCAATGCGGCTTTTTGAAAATCAGCCAGCGCTTCCTGGAGTTTGCCCTGGTCGCGGAGCACTTGACCTTGATGGACCAGGGTGGCGGCAGTCTTGAAGCGCATGCGCTCGAACGAAGCCCGGTAGCGCAAATCTTTGGGTTTCAGGTCATACGCCTGCTTGTAGAGATCGTAAGCGGCTTCGTAGTTCTGGCGCGCCTCGGCGTCCTGGGCCTTCTCGTAAATCGTCTTGGCCTTATCGGCAATCGCGGGGAGTATGATAACCAGAACCAGCAGCGCAACCGCCGCAGGCATCAGACGTTTCATTCGACAGTCCTCGTCTCAAAATCTTTGCTGGAAATGCTCGCGCGACGGGCAGTAATTGCCCGGACCGCTCATTTCCAGCGACCTGCCCGAAGTACAAAAATGATGCTTTTGCAGCGATTATAGCATCGGCCTTCGCGCCTCCCCATCTCATTGCACGCACGGCAGTTACACTCTTTAGTCTTAGCCCCACCGGGTAAGCGCCGGCGATCAGGTTCCGGGAATCCGGTAGTGGCAAGCTGGAAGCGATATTTCGCGCGCCGCATTTCGCGCTAAGATAAAGCCACTAGCCAGAACATGCCGCGACAATCCACACATCAAACCAAACCCAGCGCGGAGAAATCCCCCCGGCGCGATCCCACGGCCTCCGGCCAGCGGGATGCTGCCGTTAATAGGATCGCTTCCCATAACTACTTCTTGCTGGAAAAATTTGAATGTGGCGTGGTTTTAACCGGAACTGAGGCCAAATCAGTACGCGGCGGCCTGGCTAACCTCAAAGACTCCTACGGCTTGGTCAAAGACGGCGAACTCTGGCTATTGAACGCCCACATTGGCCCTTACGAGCATGGGAACATTCACAACCACGCTCCCCTGCGCACCCGCAAGCTGCTCATGCACAAGGAAGAAATCCGCAAACTCATCGGCAAGACGCAGCAAAAAGGGCTTACTCTGATTCCGGTCCGCATGTACTTCAAGAACGGAAAAGTGAAGGTCGAACTAGCCCTGGCCAAAGGCAAACAGCTCTGGGACAAACGAGAAACCGAACGGCGCAGGACTGCGGATAAAGAAGCCCGAGAAGCCATCAGAGGCCGGAAAAGATAATCGTCTCGCAAGTAGCGCCGGCGTCACGCCGGCTATCCGGCGGGCGTCCTCGCCCGCCGCGCCGAGCGCAAGATGGTCCCGATCCAGTTAAGCCAAGCCGTCCGGCTCACCACACTTCAAGCTTGATCTGACGGTATCGACTGATGAGTTCAAAGTCTTTTCCATTGGTGGCGATAAGCCGAGCGCCATGCGAGCGGGCTGTAAGGGCCGATGAGAACGTCAAAATGCAGGTCCCGCAATTTGTGCGGCTCGAAGCCTTGAGCAGATCGGATTTCGGCCAGCAACTCGCCAGACTCCAGCCAATTCTCGCGCGTCGGGGTAAGGGCCGGGCGGTTTCTCGCCAGAGCCGAGAGAAACTTTTGGTCCGCAGGGTGTTTGAGAGGCGACGACAGCGGCGTGGCCGTGGCAACGTCTTTGGCTGGGTCCGTAAGACGCTCAACCTTTCCGCGTCGCGCTAACCAGCCGTGGCGGGGTTTCGATTCTCGCGCCGCGCCGAGGCCGACCTGCACAGCATCAGCGAATATACCCTCCGCAAATGGGGCGAGACCCAAGCTGCCAACCACCTTGGCGAACTGGAGGATTGTTGCCAGATGCTGGCCCCAATCCGGCTCTGGGCCGCCTTTGCCGGAGAGGCATGCGATCGATTCGGAAGAAGCGGCTTGACGCCCGTCTCGGGCTTGTGACGAAGTATCGACAAGAACAATGTGGAGACAGCCGTCCCCAAATCAAAATTCGAAACTACTGAAACGCTTCATGTACTCCGCGCACAATAGATAACGACGAGGCGAAAAGGAGGATTCTCATGAAGAATTCGGGAGGTTATTGCGGGATATTACTATGCGCAATTTTGCTGCTCGTGCTGGTGGCCTGCAAGTCGTCCACTTCGACGACGCTGACTTCCAGCGTGAACCCGTCCATTGTTGGTGCGTCTGTAACGTTCACGGCAACTATAAGCGGCACGGGCGGCAGCCCCACTGGAAATGTGACGTTCTCCGACGGCAACACCTCTCTTGGCACCGCACCTGTGAATTCGGGCGTGTCTGGCTTCACGACTTCATCTCTGGTCTCGGGAACGCACAGCATCACAGCGCAATACTTGGGCGACTCCAACTTCAACGGTTCCACCAGTGCTGTCCTATCACAAGTGGTGAACACGTCAACTTGGAGCCAGATAGCACCTCCTCAGGGAGGGGGCGGCTTCGAGCCGTTATTTGATCCTCTAGCTACACGCGATGCTTCTGCCGGCGTAGATGTATTCATCGGCCAACGGAGCGGCGTGCTCTACTCTGTAGGCGGTCCTCTGCCGAACTCTCCGAGAACTTGGGGTGCAACCGGCATTCCCACTTCGACTCCAGAGGGGGGCGATCTCGGCGCCGCGCGAGTTGCTGTCAGCCACGAATCAAATCAACGGATAACGTTGTTCGTGGCAGACGATGACGTTAACGCGCCTATTCCGTCGACGGTTTGGCAAATGACGCAGACCAACGCTGGGTCACCGGCGACGAATCCTAACGGATGGACCCAGTGGAACTCGATCGGCAACAGCCTGCCAGGCCCGCTGGGCCAGCCTGAAGTCGGATATTCGAGTGGAGCACAGTACGTCTTCATCCCTGCCTCCGGAACCAATTCCCTATACTTGAACAGAGAAACCTCGGCTGGAAGCGGACAGTGGTCCGGATGGCAAAACTTGGGTGGCACTACGTATACCGCCTATCGTCCAGCGGTCACCAGCACCGCCGACGGTCGCATCGAGGTGTTTGTTAGAGACCAAGGTTCGATCAAACACATTTGGCAGACCAGTCAAGGCGGATCCTGGTCGAGTTGGACAAATCTACCGGCCGGGCCGCTTCTGGGGACGACTGGCGATGTGGCGGTCGGTAGCGACTCCGCCGTGGCAGGCGCCAGAGCCGGTTGTCTTGAGGTGCTGGTCGTCGGCGCAAATTCGCATCTCTATCAGACTTCGCAAATCACGCCCGGGGTGGAGAACTGGTCGGCGTGGACAGACCTCGGGGGTGTAGGACAACCAATGACCCTGGGTGGCCGCACGGGGATTCCGTTCGCGAGTCCGACAATAGGCGGAAACGGCGATGGGACGATGGAAGCATACGTCGCGGCAGCAGACAACAACGTGTATCGGATTCGCCAAACCACTCCTGGTGGCTCGTGGGGGAGCTGGGCTTCCCTTGGAAGTGCAGGCCCTGCCTTGGCGTCGAACCCAGCGGTAGGTGTGATTCTCCATAACGATCTTCTCCAACTCTTTGTGCTTGGGGCCGACGGAAACGTCTACCATCTCTCACAGCGAAGCGAGAGCACTTGGTGACGGGAGGGGAGGCAGATGCCGGGGGCTGGCTGGCCATCTTCGCCGGGGCAATTCTAACTGAAGATGCCCCACCCTTTGCATCTTTTGCAAGGGTGGGCCGCGATGCAGTCCGTAGCGAGACGATTCTGGCTTCGATGAAGTGCTTCATCTCCACCAAAGACCAAGCCTTCGCCAACCGCGTCTACGCCGACCTGCAAAACAAAGAAGTGCGCTGCTGGTTTGCCCCGCACGACTTTCAAGGCGGCAGAAAACACCACGAGCAGATCGACGAAGCCATCCGCCTGCACGACAAGTTGCTGTTGATCCTGTCGCCGCACAGCATGGAGAGCGAGTGGGTGAAGACGGAAATCGCCAAGGCCCGCAAGCTCGAGGTGCGCGACCAGCGGCGGGTGCTGTTCCCCATCCGGCTCGCGCCATCGAAACCCTGCGCGACCGGGAGTGCTTCGACGCCGACACCGGCAAACATTCCGCCCGCGAGATTCGCGAGTATTTCATCCCCGACTTCAGCAACTGGAAAAATCACGACTCCTACCAAGAAGCCTTCCAGCGCCTCATCACAGATCTAAAGGCCTCGGACTCAAGGCCGAAGTAAAGAATGCCGACAAGTGACATCCTACCTTGTTCACACCCCACCCCATGCGCGATCATGATCGAGGCCGTAACGGGTTAGCACAACCTAACTCGTCGAGCCCCGAAGTCCTTTGTTTCACGGATTGTAGTATCGTGATGATTCCACTACGGAGGGGTTGGGGTATACCTTGATTCTCGGCGTAGGAGCGACTGACCCAATGCTCGCTGCGACGTCGTCCCCAACTTTATTTTCCGGCCCAGAATCGGCAGCGATCAAGACCATAAACCTCAAATCCGAAATGCCTGAGGTCGCCGAGGCTCTCCAGCGCCTCGACCGCGAACTATCCCTCGCCCGCCAAAGTAAACTGACTTTTCTCAAGCTGATTCACGGTTACGGTTCGACCGGCGCGGGCGGCGACATTCGTATCGCCGCACAGAGGCGCCTCACGGAGATGGTTCAAAGCGGTCAGATTCGCGGCTGCATCTTTGGCGAGAACTGGTCGAAGTCGGACGATGCAACCTGGAAACTTCTGCAATCCAGTAACGACCTGAAGAACGATCCCGACCTAGGCCGCGGCAATCGCGGCATCACCATCGTCATAATCTGATCAAGATCGAACGTACGAGACGATCGTCATAAGCAATCCCTCGCAAGGCTAGGCTCCTTGCGGCTCAGGCGGCGGAGGAATCACAGGCGCAGAAATTGGCTCGCTTAACACCGGCGCAACTGGCGCCGGCGTGATCGGCTGGATCGCAACCGGTTCAACCATGTTCTGCAGGTAGTAAGTAACAGCCACTCCGCGCTGCCAGAAGCGCGGAATCAGCAACAAGAACAAAATCAGTTGGCTGAGAAACAAAGCGCCGATCACGCTGGCCGGGGGAACCAACTTCATCCACGCCCAAAGCCCGACCACGAGCACGATTGCCGCCACAATCGTAGTCACCACATAGCTTCTGACCAGCCGTCCCAGATTCCGCCACGTATGCCGGAAGCCGGTTCCAATCGATCTTCGCACCGCGCGTTGATCGCTGAGCACAATATCGGTCTCCGCCAGATCAAACCAGATGCGCAATGCTGTCAACACCAGAAAGATGATAATCATGTCGACCACGCGCACTTCAAACAAAAGCAGTTCGTGCGTGCTCTCCAGTGCTTTCTTTTCGACCACACTATTTAGCCCAAAGAGTATTCCGGCCGCGACGAACATCACGATACCGGCCACAATCAACAGGCGGATGAATCGCCACAAGTTTCGTCCGCAGGCGCGGAAAAAATCTTCTCGCGGCAAATGATACGTAGAGGCATAGCCTTGCAGCACGCCCGGCAAGAAAGAGTGCCGTCGCAAAGAAAAAAATCAACGCAAAGTGCAGCCCCGAAACTCTGGCGGCGTGAGTAGTACCAAACTCAGGCTGCACAAACATCTCGACTAATACTCCAACATCGAATCCGTGTACCAGGCGTTGCGACAGCAGGCTGTGGTCGAGATAATCGTGCAACTGATTGCTGAACGCCGCTGCACCCAGCAGTGCCAGCACCAGATTCAACACATAGAACCAGACGATGTAACGCTTGTTGCGCGTCACCCGATCCCAGCCGCCGCTTAACAAACCTTGCTGCTCTACCATCGCGTCTCTGCCTCAATTCTTTTCGCTCGTGCTTGTGCTCGAGCCGGCTCTAAACCCCCACCAGGCCAGCGCCTGCCCCAGCCATTGCGTCATAAACAGCCAATAATTCGCCAGCTTACGCGCCGGTTTTCCGTGCTCTTCCGCCGTGTAGCTGTTATTGAAATCGTTGCGGTCAATCTGGATTTTGTGATCCGGATCAAGCTCCGCCGATTCTACCTTGGCTTTTTTCTCGTACATGAACTTCGTCCAGCGGCTCGCGCCATCCCAGTGCTCGCGGATTTTTTCGCCGTTATCAAATTTGATCTCCACATCCACGGGCATGACAAAATCTCCCTTGCGCTGCAGCCAGACGTAGGAGCGATAGACAGTATTCTTGTCATCTTTCTTTGACGAACTCTTCTTCTCTTCGTACCAGTTCACCGGAAACGACTCGATCTTCAGCACCTTGTAATCCATCACCTGCGAGCCATAGATCGCCTGATCGAAATACCAGCGCAGATTCTTGCCCGAAACATCTTCAATCGTTTTCAGGAAGTCTTCCTTGGTGGGATGAGTAAAGCGATACTTCATGAAATAGACGTGCATCGCCTTGGCCATGGTGTCTTCGCCGATGATGCCTTCCAGCGTCAGCAGCACGCTGGCCGTCTTGCCATAAGTGATGCCGCCATAAGAGTTATAGCTGTAATAGTCGTAGGCCTTTTGCGCGATGGGATCGATGTCGGCCGGGCCCATATACATGAGCCGTTGCTCTTCGCGCTCGCCCATCGTGGCGCCAGCCAAATTCAGAATCGAAGTTTTCTTACCCAGAATCGAATCCAGAACTTTCACTTCCGTATAACTATTGATGCCCTCGTCCATCCAGGCATCTTCAAATTCATTAGTCGCCACCATGCCATACCAGTACTGGTGACCGAATTCGTGTTCCACAACGACTTCGGGCAAGTGCAGTCCCTCCGGCATGAACCAGCTCGTGTCGCCGGTAATAAAGGTGGGATATTCCATTCCGCCCGCCGCCGAATCCGGTTCAGGATCGACCAGCGTGATCGTCTTGTAGGGATAGGGCCCGTACCAGTTTTCAAAATGTTCCAGTGACTCTTTCAGAATTTTTTCGTGCCGCCCCACCTGGCTCCAGTGCGCCGGCTGCATCAGGATGCGCATTTGCACGGGCCCCATCTGCCCCTGAAAGACTCCGTCTTCTTTCACCTTGTAGCGCGGACTGGCCGTCCACGCGAAATCGTGAATGTCGTCGCCGTGATAGGTAACGGTTTTCGTCTTGTCAGAGTTCTCTACTTCTCCAACTTTCACGCCGCTCGCGCCGACGACCTCATACTGCGGCACCGTCAGCTTGACGTCGTACACTCCGAAGTCGGCGAAGAATTCCGTCATCGCGTGATACTGATGGCAATTCCAGGCTCCATGCCACCAGACGCCAACCTTCGGAAACCATTGCCCACCCAACACGAAATCGCGCTTCCAACCGGAGCGCGCCTGCGTCTCGGGAAACTTGGTCTGAAAGGAAATCTTGAATTGAACATATCCGCCCGCCGCGATCGGCTTTGCCAACGGCAAGTCAACCACAGTCTTATCGTCCTTGTTGCCATCATCCGGTTGGATAAATTTCAAGCGCGAAGTCAGATCGCCCTGCCCAACCACCTCAATGCTCTTGATGTCCTCCGATCCGTATTCCTTTGCTTCCCACTTGTCGTAGCCGGTATCCCGGTTGCCGGCGACCTTGGCCTCGCGCACAAAGGTTGAGTTCGGCTGAAAGGCATTCTGGTAAAGATGAAACGGAAAATGATCGAGCGCCTGGCCGGTCAGATTGTGATAGGTAAGCACCTCGCTCGCGTTCACAGTGTGGCTCGCGGCATCGTACTTCGCATCGATCTCGTAGTGGACCACGCGCTGCGACATAGGCTTGTCCGAATTGATGGCCAGGGTGGTGTCAGGAATTGCGAGCGAGCGGTTCGCATCCGCATTTCCAGCCAACGTTGATACTGCAGCTCCAGCCTTCTGCGGTGCAGCTGCCCTTGCTGCGTGTTCCTTCACCAGCAGAGACAGTGCGATTACAGACACTACCGGAAACAACAGAATCACCCACCGGATCTTCATGAAAAACCCCTGTTTTGGCTACGGGATGGAATCATACCGCAGGCGGTCGAACAGCGTCATCCCGTTAAGGACTACGGGCAACTGCATCCGGTAGTTCCTGAAATCAGTTGTGGAGGCAGCACTTTCGATCGCGCACCTGCGTCTGTTAACATTGCGGCCACATGCTCGGACAGACAATCTCCCATTACCGCATCGTGTCGAAGCTCGGCGGCGGCGGAATGGGCGTGGTCTACGAGGCCCAGGATGAGCGCCTCGGCCGCCGCGTGGCGCTGAAGTTCCTTCCTGAAGATCTGGCGCAGAATCCCCAGGCCCGCGAACGCTTCCAGCGTGAAGCTCGAGCCGCATCCGCGCTGAACCATCCCAACATCTGCACCATTTACGACATCGGCGAGTACGAGAACCGTCTCTACATCGTCATGGAGTGCCTGGAAGGCACTACGCTGAAGTACCGCATCGAAGGAAAGCCAATTCCGGTCGAGCAAGTCGTAGACTTCGCCGCCCAGGTGGCCGACGCGCTCGATGTCGCGCACGCCGCCGGTATTGTTCATCGCGATTTAAAACCGGCGAATTTATTCCTGACCAAACGCGGCCAAGCCAAAATTCTCGATTTCGGATTGGCGAAAGTCGCCGGCGGACCCATGCCACAGTTCGAGCCCGCAGGTGGATCGTTGCCGACCATGGCCATGGACGCCAATCTCACCAGCCCCGGCAGCACCGTGGGAACCGTGGCTTACATGTCTCCGGAACAGGCCCGCGGCGAGGATTTGGACGCGCGCACCGATTTATTTTCTTTCGGTGCCGTGATGTACGAAATGGCCACCGGACGCCAGCCATTCACGGGAAACACCTCGGCAATTATTTTCGATGCGATTCTGAACAAGCCTCCCACCGCGCCGGTGCGCTTCAATCCGGATCTTCCTGCCCAGCTTGAATCCGTAATCAATAAATGCCTGGAGAAAGATCGCACGCTTCGTTATCAAACCGCCGCAGACCTGCGCGCCGACTTACACCGACTGAAGCGGGATACGCAGTCCTCGAAAATCGCGGCAGTTTCAGGGTCGGTGCAGGCAGCACCGCCTCAGGCATCCAAGTCGCGAAAGTGGCCGCTGATTGCGGCGGCGATCTTCGCCTGCGCGATCATCGCGGTCCTGGCCGGCGGTTATTTTGCCGGATGGTTCACCAAACAACAGCCTTACACCCAAGCTGAACTAAAGCCGCAGCAACTCACTGCTAACTCTTCCGAGGATCCGGTCGCCGTCACTTCCGTTTCTCCGGATGGAAAATATCTTCTCTACGCCGATCTCGAAGGATTACATCTCCGACTGCTCGGTACCGGCGAAACACAATCGCTTCCCATCCCCGACGCTTTCTGCTTTCGTTGAGCCCGCATCGAATGGTCCCAGGATGGGACCAAATTGCTGGTGAGCGGCCCGGTAGCCCAGGAGAAGCAGGGCACCTGGGTGATCTCCGTAATCGGCGCGACTCTGAAAAAATTGCGCGACGATGCGCACGACGCATCGCTCTCGCACGATGGAACGAAAATTGTCTTTCGTGACGCGGTGAAGCACGGCGTCTGGGCTCATGGATGCCGACGGCGGCAACGCCAAAGAGTGGATGAAGCACGAGGCCGGCATGCATATTTTCTTTCCCACCTGGCTGGCCAACGACAAGCGAATCGCTTACGCGAGACTTTGGAACGCTAACGGCGAAGCGAAAGTCGTGCTGGAAAGCCGCGATGCGCAAGGCAATGATCCCGTCATTATGCTTTCCAATCCGCGGCTGAGCGATGAGAGTTGGGGGCAAGATGGACGTCTTATTTATTCTCTGCGTGAGCCGCCGCCCAACCAGTACGATTCCAATCTTTGGCAACTGCGCTTCGATCCCGCAGACCGGCAAAGCCAAAGGAAATCCGCGACGCCTCACCGATTGGACTGGCTTCTTCTTTAACAATCCGGAGTTGACCACGGACGGAAAGCGTCTGGTCTTCCTCAATCACAAGGCGCAAAGCGACGTCTATATTGCTGAGTTGGAGAGCGGCGGAAACGCGTTAAAGACTCCGCAGCGGCTCACTCTCGACGACCGCGTCGATTGGCCCGGCGGGTGGTCGCTCGACAGTAAGACAATGTTTTTCTACTCCGATATCGCGGGAAGTTTCGATATTTACAAACAGGGAGTAGCCGATCGCAATCCCGAACCCATCGTGACCGGCTCGGAAGAAAAATGCGCGCCGCAAATCTCGCCGGATGGCAAATGGCTGCTCTATTTGCAATGGCCGATGACGACAGAAAGCGCTCAGGCCAACTCTGGAAAGCTCATGCGCATTCCCATCGGCGGCGGTCCCGCAGAAACTGTGATGGACGTGAAAGGGGATTCGTTCGTTTCTTATGGCGATGATCCTACCAATACGTCTGGGGGCTATCCGAGCTTTCGTTGCACCTCGCATGCGCCCGGTACTTGCGTTCTGGCCGAAGCCGATGACACGCAGATTACTTTCTCCACTTTCGATCCCGGCCAGGGACGAAAAACGGAACTAGTCAAGGTTCCGGCAAACAAGGAATTAACCCGTTGGGATCTTTCGCCAGACGGCAGTCGCGTTGCCCTCTCCGTCTTCGACTATAAGGTCGCCGATGTTCAAATCGTTCCGCTGAATGGAAGCGCACCGCAAAAATTCTCGGTGATGCCGTGGACTGAATTGGTTGCTGTGGCCTGGGCGGCGGATGGCAAGAGTTTGTTTCTCGCCAGCTACTCTTCGCGCGGAACTTCGATTGTGCATACCGAGCTCACCGGCACATCCAAGCCGCTCTTCAAATCCAGCTGGGATATTTTCGCGCTCACGGCTTCACCAGACGGTCACTCGCTGGCTTTTGGCCCCGTCATCACCAGCGCCAATGCGTGGACGATCGCCTCGTTTCCCGAGAAGTGAAGCTCTGGTCCGCTTGCGCTTCAAGCCTTTTCCCGACGATACTAGAAGGTTCCCAAGAACAATTTATAAACTCTATGAAAACGACACTCTCATTCGCTACGCCTGCTGAACTCGAAACCGAATCGCTGGTTGCCATTGCGCTTGATTACGCTGAGAAAGACTCGGCGCAAGGGAATCAGTCCACGAAAAAGGAAAAACCGCAACTGAAACTTGCTACCAGCGACGGAGCAGTGCAATCCGTTGCCGCCGATTTGCTGGCTAGTGGCGAACTTACGGGCAAGCCATTCGAATCGAACTTGCTGCATAAGCCCGCCGGCCTCAAAGCCAAACGCCTCCTGCTGATCAGCGGCGGTCCGGCAAAAAAGTTTACCGCCTACGAGCTTCGCCGAATCGCCGGTGCAGCTGTGCGCACGTTGAAATCGCGCGGACTACGCAGCTTCGCTTTCATCGCCCCGAACGGCATCCCCGCTGAAGAAGCAGTGCGCGCGATCGTCGAAGGCGCGTTGGTTGGAAACTTCGATCCCGATTACTACCGCAGCGATCGCAAGGACCAGAAAATCGACTCGCTCACCATTATCGCTGGCGACAAGTCCAATCATGCCGCGCTTGAGAAAGCCGCACAGGAAGCGCAGATCATCGGTGAATCGCAAAATTTCACCCGCGACCTAGTGAATGAGCCTTCCAACCGGATGACTCCAACTATTCTCGCCGAGCGCGCCAAAAAAATGTGCCAGGAAGTCGGACTGAAGTGCGAAGTCTATGGCGCCGACAAAATCAAAGAATTAAAAATGGGCGCGTTCTGGAGCGTAGCCCAGGGTTCCGACGAGCCGCCGGCGCTCATCATCATGACTTATGAGCCCACCGGCGCCCCCGCAAAGCCGGTAGTCGGTCTGGTTGGCAAAGGCATCACGTTCGACAGCGGCGGCATTTCCATCAAACCTGCCGATGGCATGGAGAAGATGAAATACGACATGGCCGGCGGAGCCACGATGATCGGCGCCATGCGCGCCATCGCCATGCTGAAACCGAAAGTAAAAGTAATCGGCATCGTCTGCGCCACAGAAAATATGCCATCCGGCAAAGCGCAGAAGCCGGGCGACGTGCAGATCGCCATGTCCGGCAAGAGTATTGAAATTATCAACACCGATGCCGAAGGCCGGCTGGTTCTCGCCGACGGCCTCTACTACGCGCGTCAACTGGGCTGCACCCATCTGCTCGATGCGGCAACGCTCACCGGAGCCGTCGTGGTCGCTCTTGGATATGCCAACGTCGGCGCCTTCGCCAATGACGACGCTATCTACGAGCGTCTGCAAAAAGCGAACGCCGAAGCCGGAGAGAAAATGTGGCGTCTTCCGCTCGATGATGAATACAAAGAGCAGATTCGCTCCACCATCGCCGACATCATGAACACCGGCGGGCGCTGGGGCGGCGCCATCAATGCAGCCATGTTCCTGAAGGAATTTGCTGAAGATACTCCGTGGATTCATCTCGACATCGCCGGCACTGCCTGGATGGAAGATCAGAAACCCTGGATCGCCAAAGGTCCGTCGGGTATTGCCTTGCGCAGCGTGGTGGAGTTCGTAAAGGGCTTTGCCAAATAGAGATCCTGCCGCGGATACGCTTGGAACTGTCGGACAACGCGTTACTAACGCTTTTCTGCCGTTCGTAAGAATCCGCGGCTCTGCTTGTCTTTATCTCTGTCACAGCCTTTTTGCCGGGACCGGCATCTCATGCAGGCTCCAACGGCTCGAATGCTTCTGTCTTGCCGACTCTGGTTGGGAGAAAACAATATGAGAGGTCTGGCCGTAGCGGGAGTAGTAGTGCTGATTCTGGGGATCGTTTCCTTCTTCATTCCGATGCCGCACTCTGAGCATCACGGGATTAATGTGGGCGATGCGCACGTTGGCGTCACCACCGAGCATGATGAAAAAGTTCCGCCCGCGCTGAGCGTCGTATTAGTCGTGGTGGGCGCCGGCCTTGTCATTGCCGGAAGAAAAGCATAATTCGAGACGAGATTACTTCTTCGTCGCCTGAGCGAAAGCACCTTCCATATTCGTGACCAGCGGAGCCTCGCCCTGCTGCAGACCGCTTCGCCCCGTCATCCGCCACAGATATTGGTTGCGCGGCCAGCCGCGTGCGTCATAGATCGCGAGAATATCTTCCGACGGGCGGCTCGTAACCATCAGCACGATATCGGCCTGATTTGGCCGGTACACCAGCGTAAACTTGCCCCACTTCTGCAGCGCATCCTGAACCGTAGCAATGGCCTGCCGGTCGTCGGGGAACAAGTTAGGATTGAACTGGTCTCCGTCGTAGCTGGTCACGTAAACGTAACGTGCGTTGACCAGCGTGCCCGGAAACGGCGGCACACCTTGCGCAGTGGCCTTCGGCGACGGAGCGGCCCATGCGAAACTTGTCACCAGCAGAACTCCCGTACCGAGAGCAACAGCTAAACGATATCGTTTTTCCATAACTCGCAGGCTCCCCAGCCTCGAACATTTAGATGATCCCCGTCACACCCGAGATGTCCTCAACCGCAAGGAAATGCGTGTAAAGTATTGTATTTATTGTAAGTTAAGGGCATCGGCTCGCAAGAGTACTGGAGGCCAATATGGGGTGCGTTTGGATGGCGGGGGCCGAATCGAGTCCGCCCGTGACCGCAACTAAGTTCCAAATCGCTCGGCAGCCCGCGCTCGGGCTTTGGCTGCCTCTTCTTCCCGGTTCTTCGGCGGCGCAGTCGTCTCCAGCGAGCGGAGCAGACGGGCGGAAACTCCTGCGATCTCTTCTACCGCAGCCAGAAAGGATTCTTCATTTGCCTTCGACGGCTTGTTGAAGCCGGTAATCTTCCGAACAAATTGCAACGAAGCAGCCTGCACTTCGGCGTCATTCACGGGTGGATCAAAATTGAAAAGAGTTTTAATGTTTCTGCACATTTTCGCGTTACCTCCGGCGGCAAATTCCCTGGCGGGGTTTTACGATTAGTCTGACACAATTCCACCGATTCTTGCGCTGGCTTAGCGCTTGGGCTCCGGTGGCTGAAGCGGGCGCGCCTCATCCACTACATTGCGAATCGCTTCCACGACGACCTCCGGCCGGTCGAGTTGAATATAGTGTGAACTATTTTTCGCAACCGTCCGCGTTCCCCGGGACGAGAGATGAGCCAATTCGTCCTGCATTTGGTCCCATGCTTCGTTCATGGGCTTAACCAGATCGGCGGGGATATCGGGTGCCGGCGCGTTTGGATCGTGAGACAGAACCGCCAGCGGCAGGTCGCCCAGAGAACCCGCTGTTGCAGCCTGCGCCGCACTCTCGGGAAAATTTTTCAGTTCCGTAAGACCCTCGCGGTAACTGTGAAAATTGCAATCGGCGGCACGAACCTTGGCATCGCTGCCGCAGAAGCCCAGCAATCGCGGAATCCCGAACGGCATGGCGAATGTCATAAATTCTTGTTCCCTCACCCAGGTTTTATCCATGTCGTCCAAGGCCTGGGGAAAACGCTTTTCCTGCTCCGGGTGCGAAGAATCCACCAGCACCATGCCCGCCACTTCGCTGCGATACAAGCTGGTAAAAAGACGAACGTCGTACCCACCCATCGAGTGCCCCACGAGAACGTAAGGCGGTGAGATTCCCGCATTGTGCAAAAGCGTGTGCAACTCCTCCGCCATCACTTTGCTTGTGCGCGGGCGCGGACTGTTATCGCTATAACCGAGTCCCGCGCGGTCGTAGGAACATACCTGTGAGAATTTCGCAATCTGCGGCTGCACTTTCATCCATGAAACGTAACTGTCGCCCAGGCCGGAATCGAGAACCACCGCAGGCGTTCCCTGCCCAGTGCAGTTGATATGCAATTTGTAGCCGCCCACGTCGACGCGTTGACCGGGCATGGGATGAAACCTTCGATCGCGCGCCTCCGAAATGTTTTCATAAAAGAATCCGGCGGCCGCGAGCAGGATGACAAGAATAAATAAACTTCGGACGATGATGCGTACCCAATGACGGGCGGGCCCAGGCGGATTCGTAGTAGCAGTGTTCGGCATTATCTTCTACATAACCGGCGGCACGATAATACCCATTACCGCCAGCGTACGAATCAGTTCGCGGCGCACCAGGGCGACGGTCGTCAGCAGGAACTGTTTTCGCTTCTCGTCTGCCTCACTCAGTATGGGATGGCGATGGTAGAAAGTGTTAAAAAGCTGCGCCA
This sequence comes from uncultured Acidobacteriaceae bacterium, assembly GCA_963817305.1. Taxonomy (GTDB): domain Bacteria; phylum Acidobacteriota; class Terriglobia; order Terriglobales; family Acidobacteriaceae; genus Sulfotelmatobacter. The sequence goes on from CAWFOD010000008.1 coordinate 50,627, forward strand.
GTTGAAAAGCATGCTTGGCGAGATAAGCCGGCTCAGTCGTTGCGATACATTGATCCACAATGTAAGACGTCTTCGACGCGGCGAGCCACAGCTCCCAGATCTCTGTCCCCGATTCGCCGGCCAGGAATTGTGAGAACTTTTCCGCTGATGCGTGGCCAGCGATCTCTTGTAAAAATACATCCGGATCGATCGCCGCTTTCTTAAAAATGCTCGCAGCTCGGACCACGGCATATTGCGCGTAAGGTCCGGTCTCGCCTTCGAAGCTGAGCGCTTCTTTGAAATCAAACGCGATCACCGATTGCTTGGTGAACTTCAACATGAAATAGCGCAGTGCACCGATAGCAATCTGCGTAGCGATGGAGAGTCGCTCCGCGTCGCTCAGCTGCGGATGACGCGAATCGACTTCGTTCTTGGCCGAGACAATGAGCTGATCGAGCAAGTCGTCGGCTTTCACTCCAAAGCCCTTGCGGCCACTCACCTCGATGTAAGACCTCGTCTTATCTTCTTCCCTGAGCGTGTAACCGAGTTCAGCAGCGCAACGCGGGGTGAGTGCGACCATCTCGTAAGAAAAATGCGTGTAGTGGTCGGCCACCTCGTTGTGGCCGAGTCCGCGTAACGCTTCGATCACAGTGTTTTGCGCTTCCGACTGCCGCGCGTCGATCACGTTGTAAATCTCCGCAACGTCGCCGAAGTGCGGATGATCTTTCTCGCCCTCCATCGCCGAAATCCAGCACTGATGCTGGTTGGGATAACGGTAGAACTTGCGATATCCAAAATCGCGCCCGAGCAAGCCGAACTTCCACATGTGGTAGGCGATGTCTTTACCGACATATCCGACAGTGCCGTTGGAGCGAACAATCACTTTCTGATCTTCTTCAGAAATAAGCTGGCTTTCCCCGGTGTTCTCTGTGCCCCCTGTGGTTGATGCAGTCCCCGCGCGCCGCATCACCCAGCAACCTTTATTCTTGCCTTCCGTCTCGTAGGTCAACACGGCTGCTTGTTTGAGCTTGGTAAAAGCCGCATCCCAAAAATGCAAGTGCAGGATTTCGCTCTCGCGCGGCAGAAAATCGTATTCGATCTCGAGACGATCCATCGTTTCAAGATGGCGGCGCAACACCGCAGTCGAAATCAGTTCTGCGATCGCCGCCGTTTGGCTCGTAGGATCTTCGATGGCGTGCAGTGTATCGCGCCGCGCCTGCAGGTTTGCTTTGTCTTGCTCGTACCACTGCGAGACGCGGGCATATAAATCCCAACAGTAGTAGTCGAAACGAGGCTGTCGAATGAGGGCTTCGATTTCAGCACGGGATTTTTTCTCGATGTGCGTGAAACCAACCACTACATCGGCGACCTGCACGCCGGTATTGTCGATGTAATTCTGAACGTCGACTTCTCTACCCGCATAACGCAGCAGCCGGACAAATGTGTCTCCCAGCACCGCATTCCGCAAGTGGCCGATATGCGCCGCCTTGTTGGGATTAATGCTGGTGTGCTCAACCAGAATCTTGCCCGCGGCTATGTCAGCGGACGGCTTTCGGTCAGCGACCAGCGCCGCGGCCATCCAGGCACGATCGATTTTGACATTCAGATAGCCAGGCGGCGCAACCTGCAACTCCGCGATGCCCTCGATCGAGCCGATCCCCGCGCGGATCGTATCGGCGATCTTTAGCGGAGCGCTGCGCAACGGCTTGGCGAAGGGGAATATTGGAATGGCAAAATCGCCGAGTTCCACTTTCGGGGGCTGCTCGATGACCACGTGGGGCAAGTTCACGCCGGGGTTGCGGTCCGACAGAAATCGCACGATGCTCTGCGCCACACGTTGTTCGAGATAACGATACAAGGCTATCCTCTGCGCTGTTTGAGAACAGTGATTCTAGCAGAGCGCAGGCCAGACGCTGGTTTGAAGTAGCCTTGATTGACGCAACCTGTAGTGTTCCCTATGATGAAAAATCGATAGCTTTTCTAAATTTTCTATTTTCTATATGCGCATAGCCTACCTCGAATGTTTTTCCGGCATCAGCGGCGACATGTTTATGGGCGCGCTGCTCGATGCTGGAGTTGCGCCCAGCATCTTTCAGGATGCCGTCGCAGCCCTCAAGATCGGGGCCCGGCTTGAGATTTCCCGGGTTGTGCGCGCCGGAATTTCGGCCACCAAGGCGGACGTGTGGGTGAACGGCGAAAAAGATTCACCGCGCGAAGTATATTGGGAGCAGCAGCATTCGCGCCATCAACACTCCCACGACGAATCGCATTCCCATGACCACGGCGAGCACTCACAATCTCATGCTGAGGGTCACTCGCATGACGCTCCCTCTCACGCGCATCCTCATACGCACGAGCACTCTCAGGAGCATGGTCGCAGCCTGACTGAGATCCGCCAGATTATTTCGGCCGCTTCAATTTCCGACGGCGCAAAGAAAACTGCCATCCAAATCTTTGAGGCCCTGGGTCGCGCCGAAGCCAAAATTCACAATACATCGATTGACAACGTGCACTTCCACGAAGTCGGCGCCGTGGACGCAATGGTGGATATCGTCTGCGCCGCGGTAGGGGCTGAGGCCCTGAAAGTGGATGAGATTATTTGTTCGCCACTGAATGTCGGTGGAGGCACCGTAAAGTGCGCACACGGAACCATTCCGGTACCAGCTCCAGCTACGGTCGAGTTGCTCGCGGATGCGCCGGTATATTCTTCCGGCCTGATGATGGAGTTGGTCACGCCCACGGGCGCGGCGATCGTGAAAACGCTGGCTTCACGTTTCGCCTCGTTTCCCGAGATGAAGATTGAGAGAGCAGGCTATGGTGCGGGGACGCGGGATTTTCCCGGACATCCGAATGTGCTGCGCTTGACTATTGGAGAATCTACTCCCCACTCTTTGGCGGCGAACAGCTCGACCGATACAGTTGCCGTGCTTGAGGCGAATCTCGATGACCTCAATCCTCAAGTCTTCGGCTATGTGGTGGATCGATTGTTCGAGGCGGGCGCATTAGACGCGTTCGCCATGCCCGTACAGATGAAAAAAAATCGCCCGGGCACATTGTTGACAGTGTTATGCAAGCCCGAGCACGCTGGCGAACTGACGCAGCTGATTTTCACCGAGACGACCACACTGGGCGTTCGGCGGCGCGAGGAGACGCGTCAAACGCTGGCCCGGCGATGGGAAAGCGTGGGCACGCCCTGGGGCGAAGTCCGCGTAAAGATTGCGAGCATGAATGGCACGGTCACAAACTACGCCCCCGAGTATGAAGATTGCCGGCGCATCGCGATCGAGAATCGAGTACCACTGAAGACCGTGATGCAGGAAGCGGCACAGGCTTATCTTCATTCTGGAAAAAAATCTTAAACACAGGGGACGCAGAGGCGCACAGGTTGATGCGCCTCGCTTTTTCGAATTTTACTGACAACTTGACCACGTATGAGCAAGAAGTTTTACATCACGACGCCAATCTATTACGTAAACGCGCGGCCCCACATCGGGCACGCCTACACGACCATCGCCTGCGACACAATCGCGCGGCGGCGGCGCCTTCTGGGCGACGATACTTTTTTCCTTACCGGCACAGACGAACACGGTCAGAAGATCGAACGCGCCGCGCAGGCTGCGGGAAAAACTCCGCAACAGTATGCCGATGAAATATCCGCAGAGTTCCGTCGTTTGTGGAAACGCATGGGGATCTCGAACGATGACTTTATTCGCACCACCGAAGATCGCCATAAGAAGCGCGTCCAGGAATTATTCCGTAAGATTCGCGACAACGGCTACATCTATAAAGGAACCTACACCGGGCAGTATTGCGTGTCAGACGAACTCTACGTGGATGGAGCGCAACCCGGCGATCCTTGCCCCACCTGCGGCCGTATCACCGAGACGGTGCACGAGGAAAACTATTTCTTCAAGCTCTCGGCCTTCCAGGATAAGTTGTTGGCGCTGTATGCAAATCCGGAGTTCATTCGTCCCGAGGCGCGGCGCAATGAAGTGATTTCGTTTGTAAAGTCTGGACTGCGCGACTTATCGATCAGCCGCTCGACATTTACCTGGGGGATTCCCGTTCCCGACGATCCCAAACACGTAATCTATGTTTGGCTCGACGCGCTGGCGAATTACATCACCGCAATCGGCTATGGATCGTCGCATGCCGGAGCTCAGGAAGCTTTCAAGAAATTCTGGCCAGCCGATGTGCAGATGATCGGCAAAGAAATTGTGCGCTTCCACTGTGTCTACTGGCCGGCCTTTCTGATGGCTGCAGGGCTACCCATGCCGAAAGCAATCGTCGCCCACGGCTGGCTGCTGTTTGAAGAGAACAAGATGTCGAAATCGCGCGGCAACATTGTGCGCACGGAAACCATTCTCGACGTGCTGGGCGCCGACGCTCTGCGTTATTTCCTGCTACGCGAAGTCGTCTTTGGTCAGGATGGATCCTTTTCCTTTGACGCGCTGGTGCAGCGCTACAACTCCGATCTGGCGAATGGGCTGGGCAATCTCGCGAGCCGCACCCTCACCATGATCAATCGCTATTTCAAAGGCGGGGTGCCGTATCCGTCGCATGCGGCTTCGAAAACTGCGGCGGACGATGCTATTGCCGAGACGGCGCGAAAAACGATCCGCGACTTTGGAGTGCTGTTCGATCAGTTCCAATTCTCGCGAGCCTTGGAATCAGTGTGGGCGCTCATCGCAGCGGTCGATCGGTACATAGTTGAGAACGAACCCTGGGCTTTGGGTGAAAAACAGGATGAGGAAAGCCGCTCGCGTCTGGCGACTGTGCTTTACACCGCCGCAGAAGCTCTGAGGATTGCAACCGCGCTTGCTCATCCTGTGATGCCGGAGGCAACAACGAAGATCTGGACGCAGATGGGGTTGGGAGACATCCAGAAGCTGGCTCTCGACAAATTAACCTGGGGACAGCTTCCCCTGGCGACGAAGCTGGGCGAAGTTCAGCCGGTGTTTCCTCGCGCCGACAAGAGCGCGATTGAAAGGATGCAGAAGATGGAAGAGGAGCAGAGGAGTACGCCCGCTGCGGAGCCTGCGCCGGCAAGTACGGCCACGCCTGCGCAAACGAATGCTGCCGTCGCTCTACCAGTAGCAGCAGCGGCGAACGACAAAATTTCGATCGACGATTTTTCGAAGATCGAACTGCGCGTGGGATTGGTAAAGGTCGCGGAGCGCGTACCGAAAGCTGACAAGCTGCTTCGCCTGGAAATCGACATCGGAACCGAAGTGCGGCAAGTGCTGGCTGGAATCGCCGAAGCCTACGCGCCGGAAACCTTAATCGGACGCAAAGTCGTGATCGTCGCGAATCTCGCGCCGCGCAAGCTTCGCGGCATGGAATCGAATGGCATGATCGTTGCGGCTTCGCTCGAAGGTGGAAAGCCAGTGTTGGCGGGCTTTTTGGAGGATGTGCCAGTGGGAGCGAGATTGAAGTAACGCGAGGGATCGCTGGCGTCGAGAAGTCAAAGTCAAGAGCAAGCCGAGCTTGCTCGGCATGGACAGCCGGGGCGGCTGTCCCGAAAACAGTTCATTCATGTTTGTAGACTCCCATGCGCATCTTGATGGCGAGCGATTCGATTCGGATCGCGAGCAGGTAATTGCTCGGGCGCGTGCGGCCGGAGTGCAGACCATCGTGGCGATCGGGAACGGTGACGGACCGGCGTACGTGGACTGCGGAATTCGTCTGGCCGAGAAGCACGATTTCATCTACGCCACTCTCGGCATCCATCCGCACGAAGCTCGGCTTGCGGATGAGGCTGCTTATCAAAACATGGAGCGTCTCGCGCAAAACCCAAAAGTGATTGCCTGGGGCGAGATTGGTCTGGATTATTTCTACGACTACTCACCGCGCGAGGTGCAAAAGACAGTTTTCATCCGTCAGATGGAATTGGCGGCAGCGGCGAAGCTGCCTATCGTGATCCACTGCCGTCCCTCGGAAGCAAGCGAAAACGCCTGGGACGATTGCCTCGCACTCATAAAAGATCATTGGGCCGCAAATGCGCTGGGAGGAATTCTGCACTGCTTCACTGGAAACTGGGAGCAGGCGAAAAGCGCGCTCGACATGGGCTTTATGATTTCATTCGCCGGCAACCTGACTTTCCCCAAGGCACAGCAAATTCGCGACGCCGCTTTGCAAGTCCCCATGGATCGAGTGCTCATCGAAACGGATTCCCCCTATCTTGCGCCCGTGCCCAATCGCGGCAAGCGCAATGAGCCCGCGTTCGTGAAGCACACCGCGCAAAAACTTGCCGAGTTGCGCGGCCGGACTACAGAAGAAATTGGCCAACAAACCAGCAACAATTTCTACAAGTTTTTCAAATTGGCTGAAATCACTGAAAAGAAAGTTTCCGCCGTTTAACCCTCTACAAAACCGATTCTTCCTGATAACCTCAAGAGTTAGATTCCCTTATTTCAGAAAGAATTGAAATCCGATGCCCGACAACTCCTTTGACATCGTGAGCAAGATCGATCTGCAGGAGGTATCCAATGCCATCCAGCAGGCGTTGAAAGAGATTCATACCCGGTTCGATTTGAAGGATTCCAAGTCGAATATCGAACTCGAAAAAGATGCGATCGTTCTGCATTCTGCCGACGAATATAAGTTGAAGGCTGTAAATGACATCCTGCAACAGAAACTAGTCAAGCGCGGCGTTTCATTGAAGGGTCTGACTTATGGCGCTGTCGAACCCGCTGCCGGGGGAACAGCCAAGCGCAAAGTCACCATGCAGCAGGGCATCGTCATCGAGAAGGCGCGCGAGATTGTGAAGCTGGTAAAAGACTCCAAGAAAAAAGCGCAGGCCTCAATCCAGGGAGACCTGGTGCGCATCAGTAGTAAAGACCGCGATACGTTGCAGGAAGTCATCGCCATGTTACGGCAGCACGATTTTGGAATCGATTTGCAATTTACAAATTATCGGACGAATTAACTTTACAAGCAGGAAATACGAGCAGGTTCTGCATTGAGCGCACCGCCCATCATCGACGGAAAAGAAGTATTCGATCTGCTGCACGACGATCTTGCGGCACTCGAGGGTGAATTCGGCCAGGACACCGTCTCTGGTGTGCAAGCGATCACCGAAATCGGCGAGTATCTGCGCAACGGCGGCGGAAAACGCATCCGTCCCGCGCTTCTTTTTCTTTCCTCCAAGCTGTTCGATTACCAGGGACGCGGCGCGATACGACTGGGAGCCGTGGTTGAAATTATTCACACCGCCACGCTGGTGCACGATGACATTATTGACGAGGCCAAAACGCGCCGTGGCCGGCCCGCAGCCAACACCCAGTGGGGCAACTCCAAATGTGTGCTGGCCGGCGACTGGCTTTACATGCAGGCCTTCAAGGTGGCGGTGCAGGAACGCAATTTCCGCATCCTTGACACGCTCATCGAGCTAACCCAGCAGATGGTCGAAGGCGAACTCCTGCAGATGGAAAAGCTCGGTCAGTTGATCACTCTGGATGAGCATTTCGATCTGATCTACCGAAAGACGGCGTGCCTCTTTTCGGTTTGCATGCGGCTGGGAGCGATTTTAGGCGGCGCGACAGCGGACCAGGAAGCGGCTCTCGGCCAGTACGGGCATGACCTGGGCATGGCGTTTCAGATTGTCGACGATGTCCTTGATCTCACAGCATCGGAAGATGTCTTGGGTAAGCCCGTGGCCAGCGATCTGCGCGAGGGCAAAGTCACGATGGCGGTAATTCATGCTCTCGAGCGGTGCACGCCGGAGGAACGCTCGAAAATCGAAACCATTCTTCAGGCCCGCGCCTTCAACGGTGTGACCCACGCACAGATTATGGATATTCTACGGCGGTACGGCTCCCTGAATGCCGCGACTGCACGTGCTGCGCGGTATGCGGAGTCGGCTCAGAACGCGCTCTGCACTTTTCCTGACTCCGAGATCAAGCGGGCATTGTTATGGGCGCCTGATTTCGTGGTCGCTCGAGAGAAGTAGTTAAAGAGCTTGGATCACAGAGGCCGCCGAGAACTGCCGCAGAGTGCACAGAGAAAACCTAGGAGTCTTCCACAGGTAATTTTCTTTCGTTCGTGACATCGGTCACACCTGCATTTTGCGCGCCGGACTACGCTAGTTCTGTGAATCATAGTCCGCCAACTTCGTTTCCACATCGTTCCGCTTCATTCTCAGGCATTAACCAGATCTCCGGCAAAATCATTGGAGCTTGCATCAAGGTACACAAGAAGCTCGGACCGGGGTTGCTGGAATCCGCCTACGAGGCCTGTGTTGCCTATGAACTTCGCGAGCTCGGGCTTCAATTGGAAAGGCAAAAGCCTGTGCCGCTGATATATGAAGAGGTAAAACTCGATTGCGGATTTCGAGCCGACATGCTGGTCGAAGGCACGGTGGTCGTGGAGTTCAAGAGTAAAGAAGCTGTACATCCAGTCGACTTCGCACAACTGCTGTCACACTTGCGCTTGCTCAAAGTTCCGCTAGGGCTTCTTATCAACTTTCATGTCACGATCCTGAAGAACGGGATCACAAGAATGGTAAATGACTACCGCGAAGAACCAGACGGCAAAGTTGGGTAATTCTCTCAGCGGCCTCCGCGGCAGTTCTCCGCGTACTCCGCGATTGAGCCCTGATCCGTCACTCTCGCGGGACAATGTCAAGCCTCGCAGACAACATCGGCAGCCAAATCTGATAAATTGTTTTGCACAATGCGAGTCTTTAGCCACGAAAACTGAATTTCTGCGATTGACGGCAACCTCTTCGGTGGTTACGGCGACCAACACTCACCATCGTTATCAGAGGATGCACCAATCCGTTCGTGGCTTCACCGCGTTCCATATACAGCAGTACGAATCTGGCCAGGTTCTTCAAAACGAAACGAGGAGATCTCCCATGAAAAAGTTGATGGTTTGTCTGCTGGCAATCACCTTTGCGATAAGCTTAACCGCCTTCGCGCAACAGGATAACAACAACATGTCGCAAACCCAGACCGATCAGATGGCGCCCAAGGCTCCGCTGATGACCCTTAAAGGCACCGTCAAAATGGAAGGCGACAAAACGGTGTTCGTCAGCGACAAGGACGGCAAGAGCTGGGACGTGATGAATCCCGAAGAATTGAAGGGTCACGAAGGACATCACGTGCAACTCAGCGCGCACGTTTATGCAGACAAGAATTCGATCCACGTCATGAGCGTGAAAATGCTCAAGGGCGGATCGATGAACAACGACTCCATGAGCAAATAGTTCGACAATACCAACCGGAATCGAATGACGGTTCCTTACTTAGGCCAGCCGAATCTCTACGATATCGGCTGGCCTTTTTCTTTACGCTCTGGAATTCCAGCCAGCGGATTTCAGCCCGTAGAGGTGGTCTTTCAAATCCGGAGTTGCCTCCGGACAAATCCGCCCATGCAGACGAGTCCTGTACTTATCAACGCAAGACTCCCCGGCTCCGGAACTGGACTGTACGATCCGCCGGGAAGGCCCGTCAGTGTGCCATTTCCAAGGTTACCGTTGATTTCCAGCAAACCATTCTGGTTATAGCTGACAAAGTTGGTAGTCACGTGCTCGGTAAATATCCCGGTAAAATCCGCGGAGCTCCACTGCCCCTTCTGGTCGCTCTGTTCCCACCCGCTGAACATCGCAGTCAGGACGTCGGTCTTGGAGTTGAACGTCGAGTCAAACAGGTTGCCATAAAGGTAAAGTGAATTACTGCCCTTGATCACTTGATCCATCAGGACGCCGCTGGAAAAGTTGGTCATGCTGGAACTGCCGCCGCAACAATTCCAAACTTCAAACTCCATATTGGTATAGCCAGTTGCCGTGCTCTGGTAGTTGTACCCATAGATATAAGACTCAATGCCTGGTTCCGAGACGGTCTGGGCATAGCTGCCCGTACCGTTAAATCCGATGGAATTGGCGAGCGCCGGCATCGTCGACAGAACGACGCCCAGGATAATTAGAAAACGACTCATTGTTTCTCCCCGGGAGGTTGGGGCTTTTCGCTGACAGCCCAACAACTTCACAAAAGTCACTACACAAGCGTCATTACATACCTCCGGCTCGCCTTTCGGTATGGCTCCGACGAGTGATTATTGAAGTAACTTGCGTGGGCAGAGTCGGCAATATTCTTTATACTGAAGCGTTTCTTGATTTTTCTTATCCAATCCTGTCTATGAATCTGTTCCTTGTGATGGCGCGTCACGGATACGCCCTTACCTTCGGGCTGTTATTAGCCGAGGCGATCGGCCTTCCGTTCCCGGCTGCGCTCGCGCTGGTGGCTGCGGGAGCAGCGGTGGGGGCGCATGCGCTGTGGGGTCCCTACGTTCTTGCCGCAGCGCTCACGGCGTTGTTGCTTGGGGATACTGCGCAATTCTGGTTGGGCCGTTATATGGGGTGGGCGCTGTTGGGATTTTTATGCCGCGTGTCGATCAATCCGGAAACCTGCATTCTGCGATCCGCAGAATCGTTCTACAAGCGCGGCAAAATTACCCTAGTGATTGCGAAGTTTATTCCCGGCGTGAACACCATGGCGGCCCCGCTGGCGGGAAGCATGAAGATGCGCTTCTCGCAATTCCTGCGTCTGGACTTCGCTGGCGCCCTGGTTTACTCAGTGACGTACCTGCTGGTGGGATACGTCTCGCGTGATTTTCTGGCCGCACTCTTGCGTGGCTTTCATGCCGCCGGGCGCGCCATGGAAGGAGTAATCGTTGCCGCGCTCGCGGTATACGCAATTTACCGCATCGTGCAATATCGCAAGAACAAGACTTACAGCGTAGTGCCGCGAATACAGGTGGAGGAGTTAGCCCGACGGCTGGCATCGCAAGATGCAGGCCGGGTGCAGATCGTCGATGTCCGCAGCCATGGTTACTACGATTCCGGATCTTCCAGGATTAAGAACTCGATCCGTATCGAGCCCAATAATCTGGAAGAAGAAATTAAGAATCTTCCTAAGGACAAAGACATTTATTTGTATTGCACTTGAGCGCGCGAGGCGACCAGCGCCCGGGTGGCGCACCTGCTGCGGGAAAAAGGCTTCAACACGTTCGTGATTGTCGGGGGATTAACCGCATGGCGCAAAGCCGGAGAGCCTATGGAATCGGTTCCCGCGAACGACCTGGTGAAGTTGCCGACGTTTAGTTAACCGTTGCGTGGTGGACGCTGCAGAACGGCGTTCACGCACGATCAGAAGTGGCCAAGATGGAGATATGCAGGCCTTCCCCGCTTCTTCCCTCTTGGCCCAGCGACGCCGCAATTGGGATTTTGTCGGTCCTCTACTCCTACTTCTACTTCGCCGCCATCACCGACTTAACCTCAATGGTATCTCCGTTAGCCGTACCCTTTACGGTGGCCTGTTCCCAAGCTAATTTGTTGAGCTCATCCTTCTCGGCCTGGGTCGGCGTGTCGAGCGTATAAACTTTGTCGCCGACCACCAATGCGTACTTCGCGCCTTTTTTCACGCATGCCCGAACACAGGTCGCAGGATCGACCCCCTCCTGATGCTTTGCGCCGCACATGGCATCGCTCACTTTACCAGTAAAAGTCTGCGTGCCTGCCGCAAACACAGGCAGAACAGACAGTCCTGCGCAAACCACGATTGCCGCAAACAAAACTTGCAACCTCTGCAAACGAGACATAAATCCTCCTTACCTTTAAAGTATTCTCCACTGCGCTATTTGGATGCAACTGCGGACAAATCTATACTGCTTTTTATGGCCTCAAACCAGGAAATTGAGATTAAGTTTCGCGCCGCCGATGTTCAGGAACTCGCCCGCACGCTGCGCAAAGCGGGCTTCCGGGTTGTGACCAAACGGACGTACGAGACGAACACTCTCTATGACCTACCCGGCGAAGTACTTCGTGGACGCCAACAGTTGCTGCGTCTGCGGAAATATGGGACGGAATGGAAGCTAACGCATAAAGCAAAAAAGAAAACCGGACGGCACAGCAGCCGCGAGGAGTTGGAAACGGTTGTGGCCGATGGCAAGAAGATGGATTTGATTCTTCGTGCGCTGGGTTACGCGCCATCATTTCGCTACGAGAAATTTCGCGCCGAATGGTCCGATGGAAAAGGCCAGGTGGTCGTCGATGAAACGCCCATCGGAAACTTCTGCGAGATCGAGGGGTCGCCGCGCTGGATTGATACGACGGCTAACAAACTTGGAGTGACGCCGGCAGATTACATCACCAAGAACTACGCCGGATTATTTTCGGAATGGAAGGCTCGCACGAAAAGCCCTGCGAAAGAAATGACGTTTGAGGAAGTGAAGCAGAACAAATCCGCCCCTCACTCCGAATAGACTTTGCCGTTCTCGGGCGATTCCCTATGCCCCGTGGCACTTCTTATATTTCTTCCCCGAGCCGCACGGACAGGGATCGTTACGCCCTACTTTCTCCTGACCTCGCACGACCTGCTGCACAGGCTGCACGTCGCCAGCCCCAGCCATGCGCGCCTGTTCCAGTTCGCGGCGCTTGCGGCGCATGAAGGCTTCTTCAAGATCGTCCGCGGAAGTCGCAACCAGCCGCGGTGGATGATGCCCATTGCCGCCACTGCCCTGCGCCGCAGAGCCTGCCTCCAGACCGCGCGCAGCGGCTGCCTCCGGGCTAACATCCGGCGGCCGCTCGATAATCTGCATGAGGTACAAGTAGCGCGCCGTGTCTTCCTGGAAGCGCTGCAGCATCGCTTCGAACATGTCGAACGATTCTTTCTTGTACTCGACCAGCGGATCATGCTGGCCATAACCGCGCAGGCCAATTCCCTCCTTCAGATGATCCATGCTGAGGAGGTGATCCTTCCACTGCGAGTCGAGCACGCTCAGCATAATCATGCGCTCGTGATGACGCATCGCCTCCGGCCCGATCAGCTTTTCCTTCGCGTCGTAGCGTTCTTTCAGCTTCTCGAAAATGGCGTCGCCAAGTTCCTGGCGGTTCAGCTCTTCCGGCTTCACTCCCTCGGCAATAAAATCCACGCCGAAACGGGTAAAAACGGCATCTTTTAATCCCTTGATGTTCCAGTCGTCGACGTGGCCTTTCGGCGGACAATACTCGTCCATCAAATCGCCAAGAATCGCAGAAACATAGTCTTCGAGAATAAGATCTTTCTGATCCATCCCCTCCAGCAAACGCCGGCGCAAACCATACACCGCCTCGCGTTGCTTGTTCATCACATCGTCGTATTCAAGAAGATGTTTGCGGGATTCGAAATGCTGGCCTTCCACTGCCTTCTGCGCCGTCTCGATCCGGCGGCTGATTAACTTCGACTCAATCGGAACGCCCTCTTCCATGCCCAGCCGCTCCAGCAGTTTCGAAACCCATTCCTTGGCAAAGATGCGCATCAGGTCATCTTCCAGCGCAAGATAGAAGCGCGACGATCCCGGATCGCCCTGCCGGCCAGCGCGCCCGCGAAGCTGATTATCGATACGCCGCGACTCGTGCCGCTCGGTGCCGAGAATGTGCAGCCCACCAACGGCGATCACGTCATCGTGTTCTTTATCCGTCTGCGCCTTGTAGCGGTCGAAGGCATCGGTCCACTTGTCGGTGGGCACGGTGTACTCATTGCCGTTGTAATAGAAGATCGAAGTGATCCCATCCTCTTGCGGACCTTCGATCTTGCCCTGTGCCACGCGCAGCTGCTGCGCGATTCCCTTCTTGACCAATTCCTGCTTGGCCATGAATTCAGGATTACCGCCCAACAAAATATCGGTACCGCGACCGGCCATGTTCGTGGCAATCGTGATCGCGCCCTTTCTTCCGGCCTGAGCCACGATCTCAGCTTCACGCTCATGGAATTTCGCATTTAGCACGACGTGATTCTTGATGCCCTTCTTTTTTAATAACTGATCAATCCGCTCGGATTTCTCCACCGAGGTGGTGCCCACCAGCACCGGCTGGCCTTTCTCCGCCAGTTTTTGAATCTCATCGGCAACTGCAAAATATTTTTCCTTCTCCGTGCGGAAAACCACGTCAGGATTTTCCAGCCGCTGCATCTGCTTATTGGTCGGAATCACGATGACGTCGAGCTTGTAAATATTGTCGAACTCCGTGGCTTCCGTTTCCGCCGTGCCGGTCATGCCGGAGAGCTTCTTGAACATGCGGAAATAATTCTGGAACGTAATCGTCGCCAGCGTCTGATTCTCGCGCTCAATCTTCACGCCCTCTTTGGCTTCAATCGCCTGATGCAGCCCATCCGACCAGCGGCGCCCCGGCATCATGCGTCCGGTAAATTCATCGACGATGATAACTTCGCCATCTTTCACCACGTATTCCACGTCGCGACGGTAGAGTGCATGCGCTTTGACGGCGGTCTCGACGTGATGCTTCAGCGGCCAGTTTTCCGGATCGGCGATATTTCCGATTCCAAGTAGCTGCTCCACTTTCAGCCAGCCGTCGTCCGTGACCGTGATGTTGCGATGCTTCTCATCCACCACGAAATCGCCGGTGAGCTCCGCGGCTTCGCCCGGAGGGCCTTCGATTTCCTCACCCTTTTCCAGCTTCGGGATGATCCGATTCACTCGATAATACTTGTCGGTCGATTCTTCACTCGCACCAGAAATAATCAGCGGCGTACGGGCTTCGTCGATCAGGATGGAATCCACTTCGTCGACAATCGCGAAATTGTGCCCGCGCTGCACGCAATCTTTCAGATCGAACTTCATGTTGTCGCGCAGGTAGTCGAAGCCAAACTCGTTGTTGGTGCCATAAGTAACGTCAGCCGCGTAGGCAGCGCGTCGTTGCTCATCATCCAGATCGTGGACGATCACTCCCACTGTCAAGCCAAGAAAACGATAAAGCCTGCCCATCCACTCCGAATCGCGCTTGGCCAGATAATCGTTGACGGTGACTACGTGAACCCCACGCCCCCCGAGCGCGTTGAGATATACCGGAAGCGTAGCAACGAGCGTTTTGCCTTCGCCCGTCTTCATCTCAGAAATCATGCCCTTGTGCTGCACCATGCCACCGATCAACTGCACGTCGAAGTGGCGCATGTTGAGCACGCGGCGTCCGGCTTCACGCACTACCGCAAAAGCTTCCTCCAGGATGTCATCGAGAACTTCCTGCAGGGCTTCGTATTGCTCCTTCTCCAGTCGCTTTGCCTGATCGATGTCGACATCCGCTTCTGTTTCCGCGTTCAATTCCGCCGCACGAGTATTTTCGAGACGGCTCATTCCTTCGCGAATCCGCTGCCGGAACTCATCCGTCTTTGCGCGAAGCTGCTCATCGCTGAGCTTCCGCATCTCCGGTTCGAGCGCATTGATGGCCCGGACCCGGGGCATCATGCCCTTAACGACCCGCTCATTCTTGGTCCCAAAAACCTTGCCGATGAAAGTGTTTATCAAACTGTGAAATCCTTCAGAGGGCGGGAACTGCCCTAGCGTATCCCATTTAGCCTAGCATATTTAGATGCAAAGTAAGGTGCTTTGGAACTTGACGCGCAATGGCTCTCTCGCATGAGCAGAAGTGGATCTCGCAAGCCTCTTTCACGGAGTTCTCCTTATCCAGAACTGTAGCAGCTTGTTTTCGTGTATATTCCCCACGACCCATGCCAACTTTTTACGACCGCTTTGTCGAGTGCGAGGAGCGCTGGCCGGGCAATGTTGCCCTTGAACTCCAACGCAACGATCAAATCGAAAGTTGCACCTACGCCGAGCTTCGCAGGATGGCCGAATCGGTTGGGAGCTGGATCCACGAAAACAAATTCGCCCGCGGATCGCGCCTGGCCATCGTGGCCGATAACCATCCCCGCTGGGTAGCGGCATATCTAGGAATCATTGCCGCGGGATGCACGGTCGTGCCCCTCGACACCGCACTGCACGCCGATCAACTGACTACGTTGTTAAAGGATAGCGGAACTTCCGTCCTTTTCTGCGATGCTAAGCATGCAGCATCCGCTCGCGAAGCAGTTTCACACCTTCGTGTTCATCTCGTGCTCATGGACCCGGAGCGCGGTTCTGATCTCGCAGCAGCGGAGACGTGGTCGACAGATCTGCCGGCAATTTTCGCCCGTGGTCCAGGAGATTTTCAGCCAGTATTTTCGTCCCCGGATGACGTCGCCTCCCTGCTCTACACCTCCGGAACGACCGCGGATCCCAAAGGTGTCATGCTCACCCACGCGAATTTTCTGGGCGAGGTGGAAGCCGTGTTCAACTGGGTCGACATCGGCCCATCTGACGCTCTGTTGGGCGTTCTGCCTATGTTCCACGTTCTCGCGCAGATGGCTAATTTGCTGCTTCCATTAGTGAAGGGCTCCCGCGTTGTCTATCTGGAAACCTTGAACACGACCGAACTTCTGCGTGCGTTGCGCGATCGCAACATCACTGCGTTCGCCGTCGTTCCGCAATTTTTTTACTTGATTCACCAACGCATCTTCGAAGAAATCCGCAAGCGCGGCGTATTAACCCAGAGAGTCTTTACGATTCTGGTGGCGCTTAATCGCAACCTGCGCAAAGTTGGCATCAACGCCGGCAAGCTGTTCTTTGCCAAGGTCCACGAAACACTCGGCCGGAAGATGCGCTACCTGGTCACCGGAGGATCACGATTCGATCCCAAAATCGCAACCGATTTCCACGACCTCGGAATCGACGTGCTGCAAGCTTATGGTCTGACAGAAACAACTGCAGCCGTCTTCGCGAATTCCCCGGGAGACAACGTGATCGGCTCCGTGGGCAAGGCGCTGAAGGGCGTGGAAGCTAAGATCGTTGACCCGCAATCATCGGAAGACGGCGAACCTTCGGCGGGCGAAATCGCGCTGCGCGGGCCGGTGGTCATGAAGGGCTACTCGAACCGTCCCGATGCCACCGCTGCGGTGCTGCGTGATGGTTGGTTCTACACCGGCGATCTCGGCTACTTCGACGGTGCACGAAATCTATTTCTGACCGGCCGCAAGAAAGAAATCATCGTTCTCAGCAACGGAAAGAATATTTATCCCGAAGAGGTTGAGTCGCACTATTTGAAATCACCTTACATCAAGGAACTCGCAGTAATTGGGCTCGAAGCGAGGCCTGGTGAAGCCGGCGATCGTCTGCACGCCGTGATCGTGCCCAATTTCGATGTACTGCGCCAGAAAAAAATTGTGAACGCAAAAGAGGTGATCCGCTACGACATCGAAAGCCTCTCGCAGCAGATTGCTTCTACCAAACGCATCGGCAGCTATGAGATCTGGCAGGAGGATCTGCCTCGCACCACGACTCGCAAAATCAAACGCTTCGAGGTGGAGAAGCGCGTAAAAGAAAACGAAACCCGCAAACTGTCGGAGGATTCCGAACTGCCGTCCGAACGTCCTCTCACCGAGCAGGAGACTGCGTGGCTGGATCAACCCACCGTCCAGCATGCGTTGCGCATCATTCACGAGGCCGCCCGCACACCGCCAACAAAATTGCGCCCCACTCACAATCTGGAACTGGATCTCGGATTTGATTCCATGCAGCGCGTCGAGTTGCTTAGCCAACTCGAAGAACAACTTGGCGGCAATGTCGACGAATCGCAACTCGCCGGAATTTATACGGTGCGTGATTTGGTGGATGCTGTGCTGCAAAGCGCCGCCACTGGCGGCCACACTCCCGCGAATCATCCGGTCTTTGCCGGATGGAAAACAATTCTGGCGGAAGAGCCCGATCCGGAGGAAGTCCGCGCGTTGGCGTTGCCGCAACCCGCCAGCGCGACATTCTGGTACCTGGTTTCGCGCCTCATCCAGGTGGTCGCGCTCGACCGGTTTAGCCTGCAGGTGAGCGGAATCGATAAACTGCCCAGAACCGGTGCATATTTAATTTCGTCGAACCACCAGAGCTATCTTGATGCGGTCATTTTAGCCAGCGTGCTTCCTCCGACAATTTTTGACAAAGTATTCGCCGTCGGCACCAGTGAAATCTTCGGCGAAGGATTCATGAGGCGCCTGGCGAGTTCTGTCCGCGTCGTAGTCGTGGATCCGGATGCAAATCTGATTCCTGCCATGCGCGCCGGCGCTTACGGCCTGCGGCAGGGGCGTCCCCTCATTCTTTATCCCGAAGGTGAGCGCTCGATCGACGGCACCCCGAAAGTGTTCAAGAAAGGTGCGGCTATCTTGTCGATTCACATGCAGGTTCCGATCGTGCCCGTTGCGATCGAAGGATTCTACGAAGTATGGCCGAGAAATAAATCATTCCAGGGGTTCAAGCCGCTGAAAATAGTCTTCGGCGATCCCATTCTTCCACCGCCGGAGGAAGACGCGTCGGAAGCGGCGTATGAAAAACTAACCACGAAACTGAAAGCACGCGTGGTCGAAATGTGGGAACGTCTTCGGGGAGAACATCTCCAGGCGCCGTGAGCCATTTTTACTTCGCACGCGGATGCGTCTGATCGTAAACTTGCAGCACGTGTTTCATCGACAACTGCGTATAACGCTGGGTTGTCGCCAGTCGCTCGTGCCCGAGCAATTCCTGAATGGCTCGCAGGTCGGCACCTTCTTCCAGCATGTGCGTGCCGAAAGCATGCCGCAACGTATGTGGATGAACGTCAGGAGACAAGCCTTTGGCGACGGCAATTTTCTTGATGATACGGCCAACGCTACGCGTAGTGAGCCTTCCGCCACGCCGATTAATGAGCAACGCGGTCGAGCGCTTGCCGCCTGCCTCAACCACTTTCTGGCGCTCGGGCAAATAAGATAAGAGCGTGCTCTTGGCAGAGTTGCCAAATGGAACGTAGCGTTCTTTTTTTCCCTTGCCACGAATCAGAATGGCTTCAGAACTCAGGCTGACGTCTTCCAAGTTGATGCCCGTAAGTTCCGAATTCCGGATGCCGCATCCGTAAAGCAATTCCAGCATCAGATGGTCGCGCTCTGGAAAAGCCGCGATCTCTGGCATTTCACCATCGATCACGAAATTCATTTCTTCAATGGTGGGCACGCGCGGAAGTTTCTTCGCCAGCTTCGGAGTCGATACGAGTTTTGCCGGATTCTGCTCCACCACGCCTTCTCGCGCCAGCCAACGATAGAGCGACCGCACGGCCGCAAGCGCACGCGCAACTGACGTCTTGCTCAAACCCTCATCGTAAAGTTGGGAAAGAAATCCTCGTACAGCGATGTGGTCGATCTGTTTCCATCCGCGTGAACCAGAATAGGCAGCGAAGAGAGTTAGATCCTGTTTGTAAGCTTTGATCGTGTGTGGCGAAGCGTTACGCTCCCGCAGATGACGAAGAAAATCGGCTACGGCCTTCGCGACTACAGTCTGGCTCGCCTTGCTTGCGGAAATTGTCATCTCGCCTTCGCCCGTGGATGATGTTTTTGATAAACGGTCCGGAGCCGATCCAGAGCCAAGTGCGTGTAGACCTGCGTCGTTGAAATATCCGCATGACCAAGGATGGTTTGCACTGTACGAAGATCGGCTCCATTCTCGACCATGTGCGTGGCGCACGAGTGGCGCAGCATATGCGGAGACGCCGCGCGTCCTGAGGCGGCCGAGGCCGCGCGCACCATCTGCCAAACCCGTTGCCGCGTTAACTTCCGGCCTGCGCGAGCGATGAACAACAGCGGCGAATTGACCCTTAAAATGTTTACGGGCGACCCACTTCGCTTTCCTCCCGCCAAGGCCGGGCGCGATTCTTTCAGATATTCATTGAGCGCTTCCTGCGCCGATCTCCCCAGCGGCACCACTCGTTCTTTGTCGCCTTTGCCGCGCACCAGCATGTATCCGGCATCCAGCTTCAGGTCTTCGAGCTTCGCGTTAACCATTTCGGAAACGCGGAGCGCGCCCGCGTAGAAAACTTCCAGCATGGCCCGATCGCGAATCGCCAGCGCCGTAGCGTGCTTAGGGTTGCTCACTGAAACCTTGCGATTCAGCGGAGCGGCCAGCGTCGATTCCATTTCATCGCGTGCCAACGCCTTTGGCAGAACTTTCCATTGTCTCGGTGACTCGATATCCAGCGTAGGATCGTGTTCGATTTTTTTATCGAGCAGGAGATAGCGATAAAGATGACGTAGCGCCGAAAGTTTTCGCCCCACGCTGCGGCCATCCACTTGACGAGAAAAAAGCTGCTGCAAAAAATCGCGGACGTCGGTGCGGCGCGCCGTCAGGAGCACGCGTCTATGTTTTTCCAGGAATTCAGAGAACTGGCAAATGTCGGTTGCGTAGGCGCTTGTCGTAAGCGGCGCCAGCCCCTTTTCGATTCTCAAGTAATCGAGAAAACTGGAAAGCAGGCGGGCGTTTGCATCCGAAGCCATGATCGAGAAAATAAGTATGCTCGTTATCGGACGCTAGCGGAAGTGACGAACCGGGTCCCAGAGCATTACTCGTTGAAAGGTTAGGAGCATTATGCGCTACGCCTTTCCTACTTCATGCAGCAAATTCCTCGCGGATAAAGCGCCTTCCGGAGTTTCTTCGTGCTTGAAATACGCGAATACGTCTCGCCCGGCAGCCATGTGTTCACTGATTCGCGCTACCATTCCCCGCCGCTCTTCTTCCGTATAACTTGGCTTGCGAAATCTGTAATAGACAAACGGCCCCGTCACAACATCAGGCGTGGTGCGTTCTTCCGTCTCCGCCACGCAGAGCGCTACTCCGCGGGACTTCAACACTTCCCAGGTCTCATCGGCGAACCATGAATCATGGCGGAATTCGAAGGCCGCCGGCAAGGCGCGGGGAACGATTGTCAAAAAATCTTTCAGCAGCGCGGCATCGGCCTTCAGGTTCGGCGGCAATTGAAAAAGCACGGGACCAAGTTTTCCTGCGCTCGCCAAAGGTGCAATCGTCGCCAGAAAACGGGGCAGAAACTCTTCCGTTCCCTTTAATCGCTTGATGTGGGTAATCACCTGATGCGCCTTCACGCCAAAACGAAAATGCGCGGGCGTTTGCTCCATCCAGTTCTGGATCGTCGTTTCCTTCACCAGTTGCCGGAATGTGAAGTTGACTTCCACCGTGTTGAGTTGTGTCGCGTAATGTTCGAGAAACTTTTTCTGCGCCAGCTTGGCAGGATAGAAGTCAGGCTTCCACGTTGGATAAGCCCATCCGGATGTCCCGACAAAAAGTTGAGCCATTGTGAACTCTGGGAAAAAACTCGCTGCGCACGGGATTATACCTTGCGTGCTTTCTTGCGGCTGCGCGGCTTCGTCACCTTGTTCACGCCGCCGCGACGGATTTTCTTTGGCTTTTCTTGCGCCTGAGCCGCGATCGAGATCGCTTCGTCCACAGCCGCCGAACCCGCGACTGCCTTGAGGTCTGGAAGCCGCTGCTTCAACTTGAGCACCCGGGCAAATAGATCCCCCATCTTTTCCACGCGCGCAACCGTCTGCGGCGCTTCAAACACCAGCCGGTTCGCATCTTTCTTTTTCAGCGTCTGTTCCACTTCATCCCAACTTACCGGAGTCGAAACGGTTGGGCGCTCGCGCGCCCGCAACGAGTACACGGCAACTGTGGTTTTGTGTTCGTCATTCTGGCTCCAATCGACAAAAACTTTCCCCGTCCGAAGCGACTTTTTCATGTCGGACACAACCATTTGCGGATGCTCTTGTTCCAGCAACTGCGCCAAGGCACGCGCAAAAGTTTTGGTGGATTCATATGTCGTAGGAGTGTTCAGCGGTACGTAGATTTGCAATCCCTTTGAGCCGGAAGTCTTGGGAAAACTCTGTAGCCCAAAGTGGTCGAAGATCTCCCGCAGCCAAATTCCAACCTGGCAGCATTGCACAATGTTCGCCGGTGGTCCGGGATCGAGATCGAAGACCATCATGGTCGGGCAAGTGATGTCTTTCGCCAAAGCCAGCGACGGATGCAACTCAATCGCGGCGAGATTTGCCAACCACACCAGAGTGGGCAAATCGTTGGCCAGAATGTAATGCACCGTGCGGTGATTGCCCTCGCTCCAGATCGGAGCCGTCTTCACCCAATCGGGACGGTGTTGCGGCGCATTCTTTTCATAGAAAAATTCCGCATCCACACCGTTGGGATAGCGCTTGCGGGTCAGCGCCCGCCCCGCCAGGTGCGGCAGCATCGCAGGCGCAATCCGCACGTAATAATCGATGACCTGCTGTTTGGTAAAACCCGTCGCCGGATAAAGAACTTTCTCCAGGTTCGACAGCTTGAGTTGCTTACCTTGAACCTCAATCGTCGAATCCATCGCGCACGCTCCAGCAGGCATTGTGCATCAAACCCCGGCTAACGCAAAATACGGCCCTCTCCCTACACGTGGGCTGAAGAAACGCAACTGATCGGTTTGACAACTTCCCACCCTGCCACGTAATTTCGAAACTTCTACCCTTCATCACCGTCTAAAACATGATCGTCCAAACATGATCTCAAGAATGGTCCGGCCAAAGTACGTTCGATCCTCCGGAGTTCCAATGAAACCCTTACTCAGGCACCTTACTATCGTTTTTATCCTTACAGCACTCGGCTGCACTCAGAATGTTGCATCATTTGAGAAGCGCATCACGGTCAAGCAACTGCCGAATGGTCTCACCTTGCTCGTATGCGAGCGCCCGGAGGCGCCGGTTTTTTCCTTCTTTACATTGGTGGATGCCGGCTCCGCGCAGGACCCCATGCGCCAAACGGGACTGGCCCACATGTTCGAGCACATGGCTTTCAAGGGCACGGACACGATCGGCACAACCAACTATGCCGCCGAGAAAGTTGCGCTGGAAAAAGTCGAAACCGCCTATGCAGCTTACATTGCCGAGCGGGATAAGGAAGTGGGCCGTGACGAGGCCAAGTTGAAGCAACTGGAAAAAGCCTGGAAAGACGCCATTGCCGAAGCCGACAAATATGTGGTGCCCAATCAGTTTGGCAAGATCATCGAGCAAAACGGTGGTCAGGATCTCAACGCCTTCACCGATTACGATGAGACCGGCTATCACTACTCGCTGCCTTCGAATCGCCTGGAACTCTGGGCTTATCTCGAGTCCGAGCGCTTCCTTCATCCCGTGCTGCGCGAGTTTTATAAAGAGCGTAACGTCGTGATCGAAGAGCGCCGCCTGCGCACGGATAGCAATCCCATCGGCCGCCTGCTCGAACAATTTGATGCCGCGGCCTTCGAAGCTCATCCCTATCATCGGCCAACGGTTGGCTGGATGTCAGACTTGAATTATTTTTCCGCCACCGACGCGAAGAAATTCTTTGACAAATATTACGTGCCCGCGAACATGGTGGTCGCGGTCGCCGGCGATGTGAAATCTGAGCAGGTCATGCCGATTCTGGAAAAATATTTCGGACGGCTCCCCATGAGCCAGAAACCGGACGAGACCACCACCATCGAGCCTCCGCAGAATTCCGAGCGCAAGGTCGAATTGATGGAACAAACCCAGCCACTCTACCTTGAGGGCTATCACCGGCCTGATTACAGAAGCAAAGACGATGCGGTGTATGACGCCATCACCGATCTTATGTCGGAAGGCCGCACCTCCCGTCTCTATCGCGCGCTGGTTCGCGACAAAAAGATCGCGTCGTTCTCCGCCGGATTCAGCGGGCTGCCCGGCACGAAATATCCGCACCTGTTCGCCTTCTATGCTTTCCCGCTGCCCGGCCACACTCCGCAGGAAGTAGCTGATGCCATTCACGTAGAGATCGAACGGCTGAAAAAGGAAGACATCAGCGACGATGAGTTGCAGATGATCAAGACTCGCAGCAAAGCCAACCTGATCCGCAGCCTCGGAGACAACGAAGGACTGGCGACTCAGCTCGCTACTTATCAAACCCGTTATGGCGACTGGCGGGAATTATTTCGCTCCGTGGATCGCATTGACAAAGTGACGAAGGCCGACATCCGCCGCGTGGCCAACGAAACTTTCAATGACACGAATCGCACGGTGGGGGTGATCGAAACCACCAAGGCGGCCGGACACGGCGGCGATCAGAGCTCCGTCGATCCGTCTCCACGAGAATCAGGCTCGGCGAATCAGGCAGGTGCGCAATGAGACTGATAATGAGGATGACAAGAACAATGCGCGGCATTCTCTGCTTGGCCATCGTCATGGCCGCGATGACGTTGATGTCCACTCAGCAATCCGCAGCCCAGGAAGCTGCCTGGCAGCAGATCCCGATCCCAACTCTGCCGGCTTTTCATCCCCCGCAACCCAAACGTATTCAGCTTTCCAACGGTATGGTGATCTTCCTGCAGGAGGATCACGAACTGCCGCTGATCAGCGGCAGCGCCCGCATTCGCGGCGGCTCGAGCAGCGAGCCAGCCGCAAAAGTTGGACTCGTGGATCTCTTTGGTGAAGTCTGGCGCACCGGAGGAACCAAGACACAAACCGGCGATCAACTCGACGACTTTCTGGAAATACGCGCTGTGAAGGTAGAAACCGGTGGAGGTCCCGATTCAACCAGCATCAGCCTCTCCTGCTTGAAAGGAGATTTCGACGATGTATTCAAAATCTTCGTGGATGTATTGCAGAATCCGGAATTCCGCGCCGACAAACTCGATATCGCAAAGAAGCAAGCCGAGGACAGCATCTCCCGGCGGAATGATGAGGTCGGAGAGATCGCGGCGCGCGAATCCGCCAAGCTAGCCTACGGTGCAGACAATCCCTATGCGCGCGTGCCAGAATATTCCACCATTGCGGCTATTACGCGCCAGGATTTGATTGACTGGCACCAAACTCACGTTCATCCCAATCACATCATCCTCGGCCTCAGTGGCGACTTTGATGCCGCCGCGATGGAAGCCAAGTTGCGCTCGGCTTTTGAGTCGTGGCCCAAAGGCGGCGAGCTTCCAAAAAATAAAATCGAATTCCATCCTGCTTCGCCCGGCTACTATCTGATCCCGAAAGAAGATGTAAATCAAAGCAGCATTCACATGGTGGGGTTGGGCACCACGCGCAACAATCCGGACTATTACGCCATCGCGGTTTTCAACGAAGCTTTCGGCGGCGGATTCTCCTCGCGCCTGTTTAATGACATTCGCACCAAGCGCGGCCTTGCCTACAACGTGGGCGGCGGGATCGGCACAAACTTCGGACATCCCGGCATGATGCAATTCGTCGCCGGCACCAAAAGTCAGAGCACAATCGAGTCAATCCAGGCACTCGACGAAGACATCGATAATCTGAGCAAGAATCCCATCACCGAGCAGGAAATCAAGAACGCGAAAGATGCCATCCTCAACGCGTTCATCTTCCGCCTCGATTCTCCTGATAAGGTTCTCGCCGAGCGCATGACCTACGAGTTCTACGGCTATCCCGCCGACTGGCTCGACAAGTATCCTGCCGAGATTCAAAAAGTAAATGCTGGGGACGTGAATCGCATTGCCGCAAAGTATGTCCACCGCGATCAGCTCGCAGTGCTGGTTGTCGGAAATATGAAAGAATTCGACAAGCCGCTTTCGTCGCTCGGCCCGGTAAAGACCATCGACATCAGCATCCCTCCGCCTCCGGGAGCGCAGAAAGAAAATGCAGAGGAAGAGAATTCCAAACTAACTCACTCAAACGCGGAAGGCAAAGCTTTAGCGGCAAAAGTAGTGGCCGCGATGGGCGGCGAGGCTAAGGTATCGGCAATCAAAGCCGTCAAAGCAAGCATGACGCTTACGCAAAAGACTCCGCAGGGCGACTTCCCGATGCAGATGGAAAGCGTGATTGTTTATCCGGATCATCTGCACGCTGAAATGCAAACTCCAGATGGAGCCATCGATGTCGTCGTCACTCCGGACGCGGCTTTCATGGGCCTGCCCAACGGTCAAGTGCAGAATTGGCCAGAGGCCAGAAAAACGGAAACCCTGGAACAGATCAAACGCGATCCGATTTTCATCGCCGCGCACGCAAAAGATCCGAAGGTATTCTTCCTCGCCGACGGGAGCGAAAAATTAGGCGACATCGAAGCTCGCATCGTCGACGTAAATGCCGACGGCGCCGCGATCCGCTGGTGGGTCGACCCCCAGAGCGGCCACATTCTCAAGGAAATTTACCGAACAATCGGCCCCCGTGGCCCCGTGCAAGGCGAGACTGAAATGGACGATTGGAAGCCGATCAGCGGCATCACTCTGCCTTTGATCCGCCATAACAAACAGAACGGTCAGGACTCCAGCATGTCCGAGTACAAGACAATCGAACTGAATCCCGCAGTCGACCCTAAACTGTTTGAGAAGCCAGCCGAAAAATCTCCCGCTCAACCTTAGGTTAGTTCAGTCAAAATCCGGTCAAGACTCACGGCGCAGTCGCTGCTCAGAATCGAAATTCAGCCTGAGCCGCGGGCATGGCCTGTTCTGCCCGTAATCTGACTTCATGCTTGGCAGATATTCTTCGCGCCAGCAATGCCTTCTCGTTGCCTTTTCAAGACGCGATGCATTCTCGAACGAATTCGTTTTAAAAAAATAACAGGATTCAACACAGCAGTCTGCAAACCTCCAGCAAGTCTGCAGACCTCTGCAATCTGTCGAAAATCCGCATCCCGCGCCAGCATTGATTCATGAAAACTTTGCTCCCCCTTTTCATGCTCTCATTCGCATCGCTATGTTTCGCATCGAACATTGCCATCACCACTCCGACCTCTGCCTAACGGCACGGTCGACACAACTTATAGTGAGGTCATCAAGGCTAGCGGCGGCTGCACTCCGTACAAATGGGCGATCGCCTCCGGGGCGCTGCCGGCAGGCGTCACCGCGAAGGCGTCGAGCACAACTACCGCGCTCGACCTCTCTGGAACGCCGACAAAGGCAGCCACCTATTCTTTTTCAGTGAAGGCGACCGGGTGCGGCGGCAAATCGTCGCAGGTCTCGTACAACATTGCTGTCCAAGCCACGGCGGAACATGTCGTCGATCTCAGCTGGAAGGCCTCGACGTCGAGCGACGTGTCCGGGTACAACGTCTATCGCGGAGCGACCGCAACCACCCTGAAGAAGATCAATGCAAGCCCGATTGCTTCAACGGCCTATACCGATTCCAGCGTCGCCAACGGCAGTACGTACTACTATGCGACCACGGCGGTGGATACCGAAGGCCGCGAGAGCAGCCGGACCTCCACGGTCGAAGCGGTCATCCCCTAACCGTTGCTCGAGGCCTCAGTTCTTGCCGGAGATTTCGTAGTTGACAGTCAAAATAGTTGTCGAGGGCGCTGTACTCCCGCGATTCGTCGCGTGACGTACAGTCGGCCTTCGATCGGGCCATTGAAAAGCGAAAGTCAAGAATAAAAGCCGATCCCACGATCGGCCAATGTATTGGTGCGAAAGGGGGGACTCGAACCCCCACGGTTTTACCCGCCAGATCCTAAGTCTGGTGCGTCTGCCAATTCCGCCACTTTCGCAATGCTACTGGGATTATAAAGCGGTTGGTTGTTGTTGCCGGAAGCTTTCTACGCCTGGACTGCAACCACAAGGCAGGGTTACAAGGCATACTCCCGCGCTGGATATTTCAGTCAGCAGGGGTCCGGCATGCTGCGGCTTGCAATTCGCAGGCGCTTACTGAACCGCGTTCAGTCCCTGATAAATGAACATGCCCAGCAGTACCAGAAGCAACACGCCTGATCCGGCGCCAAATACCCATACCGGCTTGGTTAGCCGATTCACTTTGACCAATAATTCCGTCTGCTCCTGTTGCATGTGCGAGTTGGCATCGTCAAGATACAACTGCTCATCCTCATGCATCGTGAGCGTACTGCGATAGATCAGGAGGATGATTAGCCCGATGGTGAAAAGGCCCCACACACTTGCCAGGCCAAGCAGTAGAGGAGTCCAGGTCCAGGTCATAGCCACACCTCGACAAATTGCAAGCTTTGTTCGGTAGTCGCGAATTCCAGAATGCGTAGCTCAACTACCGCATTTGAAATTCCGCAGTGCCGTAACGGAAATTATTATAGACCCACTTGGCAAGCCCTGCCCGGGGAATCTCGGGCCACGATTTCCGCTCCGTGATCGGACCCTGCGACTCCGGCCCCCGTAACGCATCTAATTGGCTGAGGGCTGGAAGCTCGCTGGGGGAGCGCACGCGATTGTGACTGCCCAGCGCCCGCGCCTCTGGTATAATTTAGGCATCTCAGGAGCCAAGGAGATATAAATGGCCACCACCACCGTCCCAGGAGTTAGCACCAACGTTCCCGAAGTCAAGAAGCCCGCGCCAGTTACGCTCACGCCCAGTGCGGTGTCCAAAGTAAAAGAGATCATGGGACAGCAAAATCCCGTGCCTGCCGGTCTGCGCATCGGCGTGGTCGGTGGCGGCTGCTCCGGTTTCTCCTATTCCATGCAGTTTGAAAACGCGGCCGGCATGATGGACAAAACCTTCGAAATGGACGGTCTGAAGGTGTTCGTCGACGCTACGTCGGTGATGTATCTGAATGGATGCATGGTAGATTATGTCGAGACTCTGGAAGGCGCGGGATTCAAGTTCGAAAATCCGAACGTGAAGAGCACCTGCGGATGCGGATCGTCTTTCAGCGTGTAGTCTTCTCCACCGATTTTTAGCTGTTCAAAAGGCCTCATCTCACGATGAGGCCTTTGCTTTTTCGAAAGCCCGGGTGCGGAAGCGCTTACTGCGGTTGCGGTGAATTTGCCGGCGGCTGGCTGGGCGCGGATGTACCGCCGAACGAACTCGAATTATTACCCCCGAAGGAACTGGAGTTGTTACTGCCAAATCCTGTGCCTTGCCCAAATGAACTGCCATTCGTGCTCGAGTTCCCGGGTTGTCCGTTCTGTCCGTTCTGTATCGGTTGTCCGGCCAGCTGCAAAGGTGGCTGGTTGGGAGTCCTGATGAGTGCGCCCGTATCGGTAGTAGGATCGTAAACAAATTGCCACTCGTTATATTTCCGCTTGTGATTGAACTCGCGAATTGTAGTTTCCTTGCTGGTGCTGGCCACGCCCACAATCGGCCCGCCTGAAACTACTTGTTGGCCGCTGGATGTAGCATCGCTCGATGTGGTTCCGGGAGTCTGCGTAACCTGCTGAGAAGCATCCGTACCTGTAGTTGAACTCGTTCCCGGCTGTGACGAAGATGTTTGGGAACTTGAACTGCCCCCGAAAGCACTGTTCGAGTTTCCACCGAAAGACGATGATTGCGAAAAACCGCCCGTGGTTCCGGAACTGCCGAAACTCGATTGTGAGTTGCCAAATCCCGAGCCGCCAAACGCGGAACTGGAACCAGACGCCGAGGCGGAACCGTTTATCTGTCCGACGGTATTTGCACCGGGAATCACTCCACCGCCAAAGCTACCGCCGAGAGTCACACCCGGGTCGCCATAGTGGAGCAGCCGGAAATCCTTGCCGGTAATCGGATCTTTGTAATGTTTACGGAGATAGCGCAGGTTGTTGGTGTTATCGAGATCTTCGAGTCGCGTTGGATAACGTCCGAACTTTTTGTAGTAGGCGCGAATCGCCCGCGAATACTGCACGCCGCGATGGATCAGTTCTTCTTCGCGTTCCCGCCGCAGTTCAAACTTAATGGGAGTGGCCGCGGCCAGGGCGAATATGCCCATCAGGGCAACCACCAGAAGCAAAGTGAGAAGCACATAGCCATCTTGCTGCTCACGAACTTCCGAGGAAGATGGCCGTTTTCTGAGAAACAACTTCATTGGAATGCGAATCGGACCACTGTTTGTTAGATGCCGCAGCGCAATCCGGAAAATCACACGCCTGCAAAATTCCCGAATTGTAGGCTGAGCCTCACCCTTGCGTTAACGGAATGCTTTGCGGCGGACCGCTGCCTACTACGTCCTGAATCTCGACGGAAGTCGCGGAGATCCGAACCACTTTGTAGCGCCGGTCGACAATCTCGCCTTCGCCGGCAATGAAAACGTCCTCTCCTTTGGAGAGGAAAACCTTTTTCGCCTCTCCCGGCTGATTGGCGAAGCCAAAAAACTTCAACGGAATCGGGGCTTGCGCCGTGACGGGCGGTACCTGATAGGGCTTGGGATCATTGGGGCCCACGGCGCCCGGAGCCAGGGGCTTGGGAATCTCGACTTCCGCCTGCGATACAAAAATATTTCTTCCCGAGCCTTCGTATTTGATCTGCTCGGTTGCCACCAGTTGCTGCAGGTGCAGCGTAGGATCCAGGCTCTGCGGTGCGTGCTCTTTCTTACTCGATCCGGCACCGTGACGCGCCATGGCATGCGTGATTGCGCTAATCGGCGATGTGGGACTGGTGCTGGTCCCGGTGGAGGCAATGGTCGACGATGACGGAATAAACTGGTAGGCAACCGCAATTACCGCCACCACCCCTAGCACCGCCGCCAGGATCGTGTTCCTCCGATTTTCCGTTCCCACTTTCACTGCGTTCCTGACCTCAAATACGTTTCGAGTTTCATGTGGAGCTTGACCGGTCCGGTCTGCTCGCCGCCCAGTTCGACGCTGCTGATGATGAACAGCATGTCATCGCGTTCCAGGGCGTTGATGAAGCGTGCCAACGCGACATAACTGCCGGAGAGATCCGCATCCATCTCGACCGGCTGCAGGTGGTCCACATCCGCTTCCGCGGCCTTATATTTAGCCTGATCGATCGTCACCCCGTTCGCGGTTGCGACTTTTCCCAATTGAACCAGAATCTGCGAATCCTGCGTAGGAAAACGCTTCTTGTAAAAATCCGCGATCTGCTGGCGCGCCACGTCCACCTTCTTCGGGAGATTGGTGAGCGGTTCCACCTGCCGGGTTTTCGTCTGCAGTTCGATCCACAACTGGTTGAGCTGCAACCGCCGCGAGTCGGTCGAACCCACCAGCGGCGAGAAGAAGACCAATACCGCTACCAGGTCCACACCGATAAGAACCGCCAGCGCGGTCTTAATCTTTTTCCGGGTCTGACGCAAGTCGGGCATCAGGGCGCGCTCCGTTCGGAGATTTCCGTTTTTCCGGCTGGCTCCGCCTTTGCCGCCGGCTCCGGAACTGTCTCCGGAACATAGGTTGCGACAATACTGAACTGAAACGGATCTCCGTTATTCGAAGGGCGAAAGGCTTCCGTTTCTACATACGTCTGAGTAAAGCGCCGCGAGTCTTCCATACGGCGAGCCAACTCCAATGCCCGATCCCGCGAGTCGCCGGCAACCATCATCTTCAGCTTAAGCTGGTTGTCGTCGTCCAGTTCGGGATGGATGGAAACGAGATGAACTCTCGCGGGCATTACTTTTTCCAGGTCTTCCAAAACCCGCGTCCAGGAAAATGCCTTGCGCTCGATTAGCTCATTAAGAAATTGCGACTGGTCCCGCGTGGAACGATTCTCCGGCCGAGCTAAAAACTGCTCCGCCTGCTGGCGCTTGGCGTCGCGTTGCGCAATGCTGGCTTTCAATTGTGCAATCTTGGCATGATCGCGGCGCGCCGCGAACCATCCTGTGACCGTGATCGTAACCAGTGCCAGCGTCAGCACAATTACGGCCGCCAGCGCGGTTCCCCAACGCATCCAGAACTGCCGTGCATCTTCGTACGGCTGGCTCGCGAGATTGATATCAAGACGCATAGTCAAAAATTATCATCCTGAAACGAGCGTCTTTGGCCCGCCGAAGGATCTGCGGGAAACCCCGCACCGTAGCGATTTTTTCGTCGTAACAAGCACGAGGCGAACCCTGCCTCGGCCTGCCTTCCACCTAGGAAACCAGTGCTCCCACGACTCCGGCCATCCTCCAGCGGGGTACTGAGCCTCCGGTGCTAACTCCCAATTGCGACGAAGTTACGAGTTCCTGGACCTCGGCTCCGGTCTGCGAGCGCAATGCAGGCGCCGCGCTTCCGGTATCGGACAATCCCGCCACAAATATCTTTTCGATATTCAAGTGGTAGGTATCCTGAAAAAACACGACGGATGGATAAATATCCTCCGCCAATTGCTCGCCCGTAATGGTGACGCCACGCGTATTTTCCAGAGTACGGAAAAGCTGCAACTGGTCGGCATTGAGGATGGCGATACTGGTAGTCCGGGCGTCGACCTTGACTACGAGTGTAGGCTTCTGTCCCTCGGCTGCGCCCAGCGCAGCCAGCATCGACGGTACCACTACTCCCGGACTGAATCCCGCATTGCGGACGGCAGTTTCGTAATCCTCCAGCACGCTGGCCAGAGCGACCGCAGCCACTACGCGAACCCCTTCACTGGTTTTCTGCGCGTGATAGGAAACCCGAGCCTTGTCTACATCAAACGGCAGAGACTTCTTCATGCGAAACCGAACTACGCCGGCGGCTTCTTCGGAATCCGCAGGCAGGGTATCGAATTCGAGCAGAACCACCCGCACCGCTGCATCGGGAACCACGGCAATCACGTCGTGCGTCCTTCCCGCCACGCTAGTCAAGGTCTCATGCACCGCTTCACTTACCGCCTCGCGCTGGCGCAAATTGCCTTCCACCAGGTCCGGGACCACGCTACCCGGCGCCAGTTCGCGCGCCGCGCAAGCCTCCAGCGTGCGTCCATCCACGCCCAGCCTGCCCACGAGCACGCGGTCGGCTGCAATCTCACATGCCAGCTTGGGTTTTGCCGGATTGTTTCCAGAACTCATTTCAGCCGTTTACTCTCTTCGCAGTCGACACTTCTACAATTCAAACGCCCAGCCTCGCCAAATGCAATAGCTGGAAGGGAACTTCAGGCGTTGGCCTGTCGAGCCTGCCCGGCCATGCCAAAAACTCAATCGGTTGTGCGGAATCCGTTACCGCATGGCCTCGATGAAGGTGACCTTGTTGATCTCTTTCAAAGTAGTCAGCCCGAGCCTCACTTTATCCAGCGCCGACTCGCGCAGGAATCGCATTCCTTCTTCGCGCGCGGCTCGCCGGATTTCCGACGTAGGTTTCCGCGCCAGAATCATCTCCCGGATGCGGTCACTCAGATCCAGCAACTCATGAATGGCGGTTCGCCCACGGAAACCAGTGCCCGCGCACTCGATGCATCCCGGACCCTCATACAGCGGCACCTTTGACCACTGGGCCGGATCCAGTCCGCTCGCCTCAAGCACTTCTGGCGCATAGTTCACCGGCGTTCGGCACGATTCGCAAATCAACCGCACCAGCCGCTGCGCCAGAATGCAGTTCAATGCCGAGACAAAGTTGTACGGTTCGACGCCCATGTTTAAAAAGCGTCCAATCACGTCCACTACGTTGTTGGCGTGAACAGTGGTGAAAACCAGGTGACCGGTGAGTGCGGATTGAATGGCAATCTGCGCCGTCTCCGTATCGCGGATTTCGCCGACCATGATTTTGTCCGGATCGTGGCGCAAAATCGAGCGCAATCCACGGGCGAAGGTCAGTCCTTTTTTCTCGTTGACCGGAATCTGCGTGATACCGCGTAACTGGTATTCGACGGGATCTTCAATCGTGATGATCTTATCTTCGTCGGTCTTGATTTCATTCACCGCGGCGTAAAGCGTGGTCGTCTTGCCGCTGCCTGTCGGCCCGGTAACCAGCACCATGCCGTACGGCTCTTTGATATAGCGCCGGAACTTTTTCAGGTCGTCCTCATCAAATCCAACCACTTCCAAAGTAAGCGAGCGGAATTTCTCGCTCATCGATTCTTTATCCAGCACGCGCAAAACGGCATCTTCGCCGTGAATCGACGGCATGATCGAGACGCGGAAGTCGATGGCGCGCCCGTTGTACTTGACCCGGAAACGTCCGTCCTGCGGCACCCGGCGCTCGGAAATATCCAGCTCGCTCATCACTTTGACGCGCGAGATCACAGTGGAATGATGTTCTTTGCCAATCGGCGGCATGGCCTGCGTGAGCACGCCATCGATGCGGAACTTGATCACCACCGAATCGTCCCGCGTTTCAATATGAATGTCAGAGGCACGCCGCTGCAGCGCGGTAAAAATCGTTGTGTCTACCAGCCGGATGATTGGACTGGTATCGCCCGCCGCGGTCAGCTTGTCGATGGTCAGCGTCTCTTCCGCGCCGGTATTTTCGTCTTCGCGAATGATCTGGAAGCCTTCGCTGGCCTCTTCCAGAACGCGCTGCGATTGCTCGGTCTTCTTGAGGATGTCGCTGATCTGCTTCAGCGTCGCCACTTTGGTGACGATCCGCTTCTGCAGCAGCAAGCTGATCTCATCGATCATCATCAGCTGGCTGGGATCGGCAATGGCTATGGCCAGCTTGCCATCGGCGGTCTCTTCCAGCGGCACAAAGTTATAGCGGAACATCAACTCCGGCGAAAACTTCTTGAACAGTTCATGATGAAGCTGGAAATCGGCGAGATCGACAAACTCGCAGCGATAGCGCCGCGCCACGTCCTGAGCGCGTTCCAGGTCGGTGATCGGATTTCCCGTCGTCACCACCTGCCCGCCGTTCTCACCGTGCACGAAAAGTGATTTCTTCTCCGCCATCGCCATTTCTCAAATCCCCAACAACATTTCGTAATTAATTAACTTTGCAATTCAGGAACCGGCATCGATGTGTTCGTCGGTTTTCAAAATCACTCGATTCCAAATTACCCAACTACTCAATCTTCTTTAATGGACTCCCAGGGTGAATATCGGCAAATACAACGAGATCAATACTCCGCCCACGAACACCGCCATCACCATTAGAATCAGCGGCTCAATCAGCGCCATCGAGGCTCCCAGGGCCGTCTGCACATCCTCTTCGTAGAACTCCGCCACCGAATTGAGCATGGCCGGCAATGCGCCTGTGGATTCGCCGACCTCAAGCATTTCCACGGCCAGGTCGGGAAAAATATTCTGCTCCTCAAGACTGCTGGCCAGCCCCTGCCCCTCCCGCACCCGGGCACTTGCCCGCATCACACCTTTTAAGATGCGCCGGCTGGTCATGGAACTGCCCGCCGTCTCCATCGATGGCACCAGCGGCAGTCCGCCCTGCAGCAGCGTCGAAAGCATCCGGGAAAACGTTGCCACCTGGTGCTTAAGACGAATATCCCCGAGCAGCGGCATGCTCAGAATGAAGCGGTCGATCTGATCGGCGCCGCGATCCGTCTTGCGCCACTGCCACAAAACAAATCCCCCCAAAACCAATGCCGATATTACAAAGGGAAAATATTTCTGCGCGTTCTGCCCCACCGCCAGCATGAACACGGTGATCGCCGGCAGCTTTTGATCCAGACTGTTAAATAATTCCGCGAACTTGGGCACTACATAGGTAAACAGAAACATCACCATGATCGTCACCACGCTCACCAGCAATGTGGGATAGATCAGCGATACAAACAGCTTCTTGCGGAATGTCATCGCCATGCGCTGGAAGTTGATGTAGCGCGTCAGTACTTCGTCGATGTTTCCGCTCTTCTCTCCCGCCATCAGGGTGGTGGTATAAATCTTCGGCACCGCGGGATGCGTAGCGAAAGCATCGGAAAGCAACTCTCCACCTTTCACCCGCTCCCGCACGTTTTCCAGAATCTGCCCCAGGTTGCGATCTTTTTGCCGCTTGATCAGGAGATCCAGCGAATTCAGAATCGGCAGTCCCGCCTTAAGCAGGGTCAGAAATTGCTGATTGAACACCAGAAACGAACTCTGTTTCAGCTTCCGCCCGCCCCTTAGCGAGAGGCCCGAAAGCATTCCTTGCGGCTTTACCCAGTAGACGAGATAACCCTGAGAGGCGAACCGGTCGCGCACTTCCGCCACGGAATAGCCATGCTCCACCTGCTGGTGCAGCCGACCGCGCTCATCCGCGAGTTTTACAACAAATTCCGCCATTTTACTGTCGTTTTTCTGCCCGGGCGGCAACCCTCCCGGCTCAGTCTAACATTCCCGCTTCTCATCTCAATCGGCCTTCGCTCCGCTTCCCCGCATTTCCAGTATCGCAAGTAACCCCTATTGGGCGCGTTGCGAATGGGGAAAAACTCAGGGCGCTGCCTCACCCTCCACGGTCTCCGTTCCCGGAGGCGGTCTGAACTCGAACTTCCCCGGCGGGATCGCTACATTTTCCTTTTGTTCGCTAAACCGGTACTCGGTACCGGATCCATCCACGTCATCGATTACGATTCGAACGATTTGATGCTCCGGGTTGATTTCCAGCTGAATCTCGCTCACCCGGTCGGCCAAAGCCCGCGGCATCCCCCGCAGAACCACATCCCCCGCCCTCAGCGGCTGCACATCCGGAGCCAGCGACAATCCCTGTAATTCCTTTTCCAGCCGGCTCTTACCTAGCAAAAACGCAAGTGGAGATCGAATGTCATCCAGCTTCCGGGCATCGGTCTTACGTGCCTGCCGGTCGCCCGGAACGTAAAACCACGCATCTCTCCCATCGCTCACGAAGAGCTTGTCCCTTGGAGAACGGTACTCCCACCGCATCTTGCCGGGTTTTTTCGCCCCGCCCTTGGCCAACCAAAGCGTGCCCGATTCGGTCCGCTCCATCCCCGACCCCTGGTAAATCTCCGTAAACTCCGCCTCCAAGGTCCGCAAATGGTTGTAATGCTCATCTACCGCCTGTGCGATGGCGTGTACATCTTCGCCAATGGCGCTGGCGGCCAGCGCAAGACTAAGGACAGGAACCGCGATACAGAATCGAGCCATCCTCCGATTCTATGCTCTTCAGAAATAGCTGGCCGAGTGCGCCTTTTGGCAGTCCGGGCGGACTCCAACTCATTTGTTTTACACATTGCCATGTGTAATAATATACACATGGCTACTAATCTCGCACTCGATGACAAACTGATCGAAGAAGCCCGCCGAGCGGGCAGTCATAAGACCAAGAAGGAAGCCGTTACGGCGGCGCTCGCGGAATACGTGAAACGACGCAAACAACATCGCATTCTGAACGCGTTCGGCTCCTTCGATTTCGATTCCGAGTACGATTACAAGGCTGAGCGCCGACGATCGCATTCCTGAGTATGCTGGTCCTCGTCGACACGCCCGTCTGGTCGTTAGCTCTCCGCCGAGGGCTTACAGATCTAAACCCCCACGAGCAACTACTAAAATCCGCCTTGCAAGAATTAGTGCGCGACGGGCGCGCTCAAGTCCTCGGGCCCGTACGCCAGGAGCTGCTTTCCGGACTTCGGCAGGAAAAAAGCTTCGCAGAACTGCGCGATTATCTACGTGCCTTCGATGAACCCAATCTCGACGTTGCCGACTACGAAGAGGCCGCCCACATTCACAACCAATGCAGATCGCGAGGCATCGCCGGATCAGCGGTCGACTTCCTGATCTGCGCTGCGGCGTCCCGGCGGGGCTGGCAAATATTCACAACCGACCAGGACTTCACGCGCTACGCCAAGGCCTTCCCGTTGCAGCTTTACAACGTGACCTAGACCGAACCCAGCAAACTACACCGCACTGAAATGATTCACCGCGATCCGTATATCGCATACTGATGCGTCCCGCCAATCTTCTCGAGCGCACTACTTGCGCTCAGCACAGGCTCCAGCAGCGGATTATGATAGAGCACATAAATCCGCCGCGGATGCTCTCTCAAACTCTGCTCCAGATTAACGATCACGCGCTTCAACGCCGACTCCGGAAAGGGATTGAAGAGAAACAACACTGTCGGTTCATCCGGAAAAGCAAACTCAGCGGCATCCCCGCAAATTGATTCCATCGCGAAGCATTTCTGCGACGTACTCTGATACTTGTGAATATTGTCCCGTGCAGCATCATTCAGAGCCGGTAACAGCTCCACCCCCAGGATGCGCCGAAAAGGATGATCGGAAGCCATCAGCAGCGCCCTTCCCTTGCCCGAGCCGAGATCGAGAAAGATGAATTCGCGAAAGTCGAAGCCAGCCCGCGCCGACACGGCCCCAATCATTTCTTGGAATAAAACGGCTTCCGTCGGCTGATAAGGCGAATGGAAAAATCCCAGCAACCGGTCGCGCCAGCCAACGCCCGCGCTGGTGGTGTTGACCCGATAGTCCCAATCGTATTCCGCATCACCGTAACGCTGCCGGCGCCGCTCCGGAGTCGAGTCGCGAACAAACTCAAACAGAGTGCTCAGCAGCTGCCTTGTAGCCACTAGGGGACCGGCGAGCGCCGCGGCATCATTCCAACTGTGCCACGCCGAGCGCAACACGCTGACCTTCCGCGTCGGCGGCACGGCATCATCGTTGCCATCCATGCATCGCCATCATAAGCGAAGTCATCGGGGCTATTGCTGGTTATGGAATTTGGGCTGCGGCTTGAATCCGGGTGGAAGCCCTTTGGTGGCGAAAGGAAAATCATCGGGCACTGCCACTTCCACTCGCCCGTCCGGCGCTAACTTGTAAGGATGTCCATCGGGATCCACGGGAATTCCAGGCAATCGTTCGGCATTCACCAGGTCCGCCATGCTCGCCGGCAATCGTCCGGTTCGCTGGCCAAAGCGGGTTACCGCTTCCTGCAAACGGGTCACGTCCTCGTCGACACGTAAGGCGCGCAGATGTTCCACGGCGTTGGCACGAATCAGCTTGTCCTGGCTGTTCTGGTAGGTCGCGGACCACAGCATTCTTGCGGTATCAAACTCTCCCGCATGTTGCGCCATCTGCGCCGCCAGCAGCCGAACGAACGGATGCGCAT
Source organism: uncultured Acidobacteriaceae bacterium (assembly GCA_963817305.1). GTDB lineage: Bacteria > Acidobacteriota > Terriglobia > Terriglobales > Acidobacteriaceae > Sulfotelmatobacter. The sequence continues at coordinate 88,835 of CAWFOD010000008.1, forward strand.
TCGGCACTTTGGATCCACGCTCAAACGCGTCCGCAGCTTTGCCGTAATCTTTCAGATTCATGTAGTAGACGAAACCCAGATCGTAATAGAGCTTCCAGTCGTTGGGGTTGTTCTGAATGCCGTATTCCATCAATTGAATGGCATGCTCCGGTTGCCCTGCCCCGTCCGGCGGCGCCGGAGCCAGAAAGCTCGCCCCAAATTGATAAGCCACCACCAGTTGCGGATCCAGATGCGTAGCAATGCTCAGCAGAGGATAGAGCAAGTTGTAACTTTGCGCGCTGTCGTGATGTCGACCGCCAAAATACTGCACTGCGCGCGTCCAATAAATATCGGCAAGCAGCCCGTCGTACCCCAGGCTGATCCTTTTCAGCACCTTCGGAGAGCTCAGATACAGCACATCTTCCAGCGTCGCCCTCGGACGAAGTTGATCGACCCGGCGAAGCACTGCGACGCTGCCCACCAAGAAGACGGCAACACACAATCCGGCAATGATCGAAACTTTACGTCGTGGCTTCATTTCAGGTTCCGATGTTCAAACACCAGCACTGCCCCGCTCAGAGCCATGGCAGCGTAGAAAATGGCATACAGCGTGTTCTGCCAGATAAGCTGTCCCGCCACAGGCTGCTCATGCGCGATCGAGCTGACGATATTCAATGCAGAAAGATTCGGCACCAGATACGCAGCACCCGTCACCAGCCAGCGCGTGAATCCATGTGCCATGCCGGCGAACCCGCGCAAATCTTCGGCGAAGCTGCCGATCACAAATAAAGAGAAGGCAAACACTGCAGAAAGCAGAGGCGAAGAGAACGACGAGAACAAGAGCGCCAGCGAGCAGATAATCAGGAATTCAAGAATGATGAAATACAGGGCGACGAGTATTAAAGCATCGGCCCGCACGAACTTATGTGAAACATAAAACAAAGCCGCAAAAACACCGATGGCCATGAAGAACGTATTCACCACCAGCGTGCCTGCCAGCCCAAAAAACTTGCCGACAATGAACTCCCATCTCCGCACCGGGCGCGACAGGACTGTGTAGAGCGTGCGTTTTTCGATTTCCTTCGATACCAGGCCGATGCCGATGAAGATCGCAATCACAATTCCAAACAAGGAAACTGCGGTCAGACCGAGATTAATGACCACAAGTTTTTCAATGTCGATGGAAATCTGACCTACCAGAATGGCCGCTCCCGAAAGCAACACGGCGAACGCGATCAGGTTGTACAGCACGCGGTCCCGTACCGCCTCGCGAAAAGTATTGAACGCAATGTGCATCACTCGCGCTTTCATGCCGTTCTCCTCATGCGTGTGTCGTCATGCGCCGATTTCATACGGTGGATGCAGCCGTCGTTTCCGCGCGCCGTAGTTTCTCTACGAAATAAGTTTCGAGTGAGGTGCGTACCGGCGTCAGCGAAACCAAACGCAGGCGCTCGCGGCGCAACGCATCGATGGCCCCATCTTGCTGTGTCTCGTCGATAATGGCGCGCACCGTGTCTCCCGTGACGTGGCATTCGGCGCCCAGCGCCTTCATGGATGCCGGTATCTGCGTGCCTCGCCAGATGACTTCCACTTTGCTCTGAACACTCGAAGTCAAATCCGCAACCCGGCCGGTGCCGCGTAGTTCTCCCTTGTGTATGATCGCGACCCGATCGCAAAGCGCTTCGGCATCGGAAAGGATATGTGTGGAGAAGAAAACAGTTTTGCCTTCGCGCTTGAGTTGCTCCATCAGATCGCGCACTTCGCGCCGGCCCATGGGATCAAGTCCGGACATGGGTTCGTCGAAGAACACCAGTTTGGGATCATGCAGAATGGCCTGCGCAATTCCCACCCGCTGCAGCATGCCTTTGGAAAATTTTCGTAACTGTACGCCCTTCACATCCGGCAAGCCCACTCGTTGCAATGTGCTTTCCACGCGCCGCGTACGCTCCTTCGCCGGAACTCCGGAGAGTTGAGCGTAATAATTCAAGAGCTCGTGCGCGGTGAGGTGATCGTAAAAATACGGCTGCTCGGGAAGGAAACCGATTTGCGCTTTCACCTCCGGATCTGTCCAATCGCGACCCAGAATGCGTGCCGATCCGGAGGTCGGGAAAACCAACCCCATCAGTAATTTCAAAGTTGTCGTCTTGCCGGCGCCGTTGGGCCCCAGAAAGCCAAATATCTCTCCATCTTCCACCGTGAGATGCAGTGGGAGAAGGGCACATTTTGGTCGCTTGCGCCAAAATCCCACTAAATAAACTTTTTCCAGACCAAGAATTTCAATCGCAGGCATAACATTTCGAAACCAAAGAAGCGTGAGATTTACTCCCCGAATTATATGAAACCCGTCGACAATTTTGTATCGGGTAGAGGTTACGACGGTCACTGCGTGACTCGGCAGCTGCAGTTTTATCAGTAGCGCAAAGGACTTTTCGGTGTCGCGCTGAGCACCTGCGGTGGTGAGGTTTAAGACTGTCGAACTGCGTTCGAGGATCGCAATGAAGATGCTCTGTATGGGCATCTTTGCCCACTTCAGCATCTATTTCCCACGGGAAGTTAGTTCATTGCGAGCAGAAGTACGCATGCGGCACGGCTGGGCACTAGAGTGATTACGCCGGGAGCCTGAAGTCGCAACGCGGCGTCCTCAATCGAACAATAAGCACGCGTGCCTGTCACAGCGCTGAAAGGCGTCCCGGTTGAATAGAATTGATCGTTGATACCGCCCGCGCTAGCGGAGCCGGTGGCATTGAAGTTATAGCCGCTTTTGCCGTTTCCACCACCGTTGGTGGCCAGAAAGTTGTCGATGATGCAGCCGGTCGCGATACTTGGAGAGCAAGGAGCTGCTCCACCCAAAGTGGCGAGGGCAGCTGGATACCCGAGCGTTGGGTACGCGCTATAGTAAGCGATCTCGGCCGTGTTGATGGAGCGCACCGAACCCGCTGCGGAAGAATCGTTCGCCGCCATCTTGGCGCGCATCAGGTTGGGAATCGCAATAGCCGCAATGATCAGTATGATGGCTACCACGATCAGCAACTCAATTAGTGAGAAACCCTTTTGTTTCCGCATCGAGCGCTTTCCCTGCTTCCCAGTCTCGTTTCCAAAGCTGCAAAATGTCTTTAAAGTCTGCCTCCTCGTGTTGACTTCCACGGAGACATAAGGGTAATAGCATGCCGACTGCCAGACCGGAGCGCACGCCGCACGTCGGTCTTGATGCCGCAACCGCTTTACTTTCAGGCTTATGCCCGGTTCAGGCCAATTGTCTCAACCGCAGAAATGTTGAGTTGACAGTGTTCGCCGCATCAGATTGACGAATTGTGTCACCTTGACACGCAGCCTGGACCTTTCTTTTGATGATTGTCATCGCCAAGTTCTGTACCGGAGTCGTTGAATAGCCGCTCCTGGTCTTGGCAGATCCTTGCGCGCTGATTGTATGTCGAAGACGGTGATAATCAATGATTACCGAAGTTTGAGAAGCCAGGGCAGAACTGCTGTTCACGCAAACGCATCAATCTAAGGAGGGGTTGAACTTGATCGCTTCGCGTTGGGCTAACGAAAAGTTAAAGGAGCAGCGAAGTTGTGTTCGCTGCTCCCAATTTATACCTTACTCTGCCGAACTGGCTTACGTTAGTTCGCCAGCGGGCCCAAGGTCGGGCAAGCCGCGTAGGTGGCGACCGTGATTACGCCCGGAGCCTGAGTGCGCACCACGCCGTCACTCACCGCGCAATACGACTTGGAACCAGTAGTCGCACTGATCGGAATAGCTGTGGTCAGAAAATCGGTGGAAGGGGCTGCGCCTTGTCCCACTGCGGTGAACTTGTAACCGCTCTTACCGGTGCCAGCCGGAGTACCGTTATTGGCCAGGTTTGCGTCGAGCAAGCAAGCCGTCGCAACGCTCGGAACGCAAGTTGCGCCCGTGGCGCCACCCAGGGTTACCATCGCCGCAGGATAGCCTAAGGTCGGAAATGAAGTGTAATAAGCAATTTCCGCCGTTACGATAGAACGCTCAGAAGCGGCCGCGGACGAATCGTTGGCTGCCATCTTGGCGCGCATCAAGTTAGGAATCGCGATAGCTGCGATGATCAGAATGATTGCCACTACGATCAGCAGTTCGATTAAAGAGAAACCCTTTTGTTTTTTCATCAGATTTAGTCAGCCCCCAAGAAGTTCAGACCCGCTTTGAAATCGCTTACGTCTACTTTGTTGCACGCGGCGCACCAAACCATGACGAAGCGCCAGTTACGGGACAGTCTTCTTCCTGCTTTTTTTTCAATGGGATAGTAACTTTCGTAGAGAAAATGGGGCTGATGGATGAGTGAATAATCAAATGGACTAACACTATCTGTCGGTTCTTGGGACCGGCTGACAAATTCTCGTATTGAGGAATGGACCAGGCTCAAAGAAGAAAACAGGAGAGGTTGTACCAAAAATAAAGGAGCAGCGAAGTTGCCTTCGCTGCTCCCAATTTATACCCTACTCTGCCGAACTGGCTTACGTTAGTTCGCCAGCGGGCCCAAGGTCGGGCAAGCCGCGTAGGTGGCAGCAGTAATTACGCCAGGAGCCTGAGTGCGCACCACGCCGTCACTCACCGCGCAATACGACTTGGAACCAGTCGTCGCGCTGATCGGAACAGCGGTCGTCAGAAAATCAGTGGAGGGAGCTGCGCCCTGTCCCACTGCGGTAAACATGTAACCGCTCTTACCAGTACCAGCCGGAGTACCGTTGTTGGCCAGGTTGGCGTCGAGCAAGCAAGCCGTCGCAACGCTCGGAACGCAAGTTGCGCCCGTCGCGCCGCCCAGGGTTACCATCGCCGCGGGATAGCCTAAGGTCGGAAATGACGAGTAATAAGCAATTTCCGCCGTTACGATAGAACGCTCAGAAGCGGCCGCGGACGAATCGTTGGCTGCCATCTTGGCGCGCATCAAGTTAGGAATCGCGATAGCTGCGATGATCAGGATGATTGCCACCACGATCAGCAGCTCAATCAGTGAGAAACCTTTCTGTTGTTTCCGCATCTCTATTTTCCCCTCTTCTTGGACTTTCGTTCGATTTATGCTGGTCATGGAATGACGCAGTCGGACTAGATGTTCGCACCTGCCGGGCCAAACTCGCCAGTTACCTTGGTTCCTAAAACCCTGCTGCAAGAGCTTCATTTTCAATATTACCTTGCACTTTAGTCCCTATTCTAAGTGCTCACGTAGTCGGATTTCTTGTCAAAATACGTCTCGAACCTGACAATTCCTGTCATTCGGGCCGATTTCATCACAACTTAGAACGTCCCTTCCCGGCGATCTTGCATTCCGGGCCTGTTCGCTCAATCTTCGCGCTGAATGGCCGTCTCGAAGGTAAACCGGGCCAGAATCCGCAATTGAAGCCGCGTGTCAGCCACCCGATCATTGCCGGAAATTACTCCGACTGACCTCGGGGCGATGCGGATTCATTCCGCTTTCACCAGCAAGCAGGTGATGTCGTCGTGCTGGGGCGTATCGCCCACGAACAAATCCAGTTCTGCCATCAGCCGGTTAAGCATCTCGGCTGGAGTTCCAGCGGCGCCGGCCGCGATTGCGTTCAGCAGCCGGGTTTCACCGTATTCATCCTGATTCGCATTTTCAGCCTCGACCAAGCCATCGGTGAAAATGATCAGCCAGTCGCCCGGTGCAATGGCCACGCTCGCGGATTCGTATTTCGCCTCCGGCTGAATTCCTATCGGCAATCCTCCCACATCGAGCCGCTCGATCAACCCCGTGCTGCGGCGCAGGATGGGATTATTATGACCAGCATTGATGTAAGTGAAAATTCGCCGGGCCGCGTCGTACTCGGAGAGAAACGCGGTCGTAAAGCGCAACCCTCCCTGGCTGTTCGAGCACGCATACTTGTTCATGTTCGCGACCAGTTCCGGCAGCGCAACCTGTGCGGTGGAAAGAGTCTTCAGACTTGCCTGAAATGTAGCCATGAGCATGGCTGCGGGAATGCTTTTGCCGGCGACGTCCGCTACGGCAAACACCACGCGATTTTCATCGTTGATTTTTCCTGGACGCGGAAACACGTCGTAATAATCTCCCGCCACCGTGTTGGCGGGGCGCGTGGCATAGGCAACAGCAATTCCTGGAATCTGCGGCGGAGCGCCAGGCAGAAGCCAGGTCTGGATCTCGCGCGCAATCTGCAAATCGCGCTTCATCACCACGCGGTCAGCAATCTCCAGCATGAGCAAGAGGAAAAGCAGCAGGCCGCCCCAGAAATGAAAATCGAGTTCGACCACGTGGGCTTCGTGATCGCTTCCCTGATAGCTGACGCCGCCAAACGTGGGCAAAACCAACAGAATCATCGCGGCTAAGAGCAACACTCGGCGGGCCGGCGAAAGTTTCTCGAGAACCGCCCAGAAGAATTCCTTGACGATGTGCATGCGGCGGCCACGGCGCGCCAGGTCGTCGGAAGTTCTGGCCGCAACGTCGCGAGAGTACAACCGGTAGCTGGCACGGGCTTCGGTGCGGAACTGCGACCAGAGTTGGGACAACTCCATGCCTTCGGTCACTCGCCGCCAGAACTGTTGCATCCGCACTCGCAGAGGAGCGCGCTCAGCGGTGGCCGGTGGGGGCGCGGTCGCCATAGGATGCAGTGATTATAGAGGAAGGATAAGACTGGATTTCCAATTGTCGATTTCCAATTGTCGATTTCCAATTGCCAATTTTGAATCGTCAACGTTCTGGAACAATCGGCAATTGGCAATCGAAAATTTCTAAAACAGCGCCAACTGTTCCTCCAGGCCTCGCACCGGCCATTTGTCTGCAAGCTTCGCTTGACGCGGATCGGCGCGCTTGATTCCATATTTGTGCCGCAAGCGAGCGATCAACTGCCCGATACGCTTGCCGTAGGAAGGTGGCAAAAACGCCCGATCCTGATAACGCTGCCGATAGCTCGCGACCAACTGTGGAAACTGCTGTTCGAGGAAAGGTAGAAAAACCGCCGCCGAACACGGCTTCAGGAACAGCGGATTGGCGAAGATGTGCCGCGCACCGGCTCCCGCCGCCTCTCGCACCAGCGCGTCGAGATCGGCAGGAGAGTCCGTAATCCCCGGCAGCACCGGCGAACAGCTCACGCCCACGTTAATTCCTGCCGCGCTGATTTCCCGGACCGCCGCCATCCGCAAATCCGGACGCGGCGCACGCGGCTCCAGAATCCGCGCCAGTTCCACATTCAGCGTGGTGATCGTAATGTGGACCGACAACAGATTATTCCGTGCGATTTCGCGTAACAGATCACGGTCGCGAACAATGAGATCAGATTTCGTAACTATTCCCAGTTCGAATCCGCGGTGCCGCGCGAACTCCTCGAGAATTCGCCGGGTAATCTCGTAGCGCCGTTCCGCCGGTTGATAAGGATCGGTTGCCGTACCCAGCGCAATACTTTCTCCCGGCTTCACCCGGCGCAACTCCTGCCGCAGCAGCTCCGCAGCATGTTGCTTTACGTAAATTTTCTGTTCGAACTCCGCCCCATCGCGCATCTCCATAAATTCGTGCGTGTACCGGGCATAGCAATATTTGCAGGCAAACTCGCATCCGCGATAAGGATTAATCGTCCAGGTAAAAGGCATGCGGACGCCGGTACAGCGGTTCAGCAACGAGCGCGCAGGCAGCGTGAAGTATTCAACGTTGTGCCCCTCGCGCAGCGTTTCGCCCTCCGCTGCCAGCCGGGCAATCCCCACCAGCGACGGCTTCTGCGGAATGGGGAACAGCGAGGAGGAAGTCATTATTTCGCCTTTTGTTCGCCTATAATAAACGCTGCGTAAGGGTGAGTCAAGGCGAGGGCGGGGTGAGAACAGGACGGGAGGGAATATGCACCCCTGCGCCGCTGGACTTCCTGCTTTGCGCCTGACCGCGAGCCCAGGGACATATTCGTGCTAAAGGAACTCCTGACGATAGAGTTCTAATTGACTGGTGTTCCTCTTGCGGCAGGGTGAGCATTGTGACATTTCCGATTCGCAACGGCATTGAGTAGAGCTCCGAGAGTGAATAGCCTTTTAAATGACTGGCGGACACGCCCGCTGATGTGATATTTCTCTCGGCACGGTCGTGGAGAAGATCGCCTATGCGGCACCGAAGTGCATCGACTTTGACTGTGCTGCTGGCGCTGGCGGTAGGCAGCGCGCTAGCGCAGCAGCCGCCCCCCGCCACGCCACCCGCGCCGGGAGCCATATCGAAGGCTGACCGCGAGCGCGCGTTGGGAATTCTTGACGCTATCTCTAAGGGCATTCAGAACCTTTACTACGATCCGAAGATGAACGGCCTAGATTGGAATGCCGTGACTGCGGGTGCGAGAGCCAAGATCGCGGAGTCCAATTCGCTAAACGAGGCGCTTACCCAGATTGCCGTCGCTGTGGATGAGCTGCATGACTCACACACGGTCTTTGAGCCGCCCGCCCGGCCCTATCATCTGGATTTTGGCTTCGAATACCAGATCATCTGGAGCTTGTGCTTCGTCACGCGGGTGCGGCCGGGGTCTGATGCTGAGGAGAAAGGGCTCAAGCCGGGGAGCCAAATCCTGAAGATTAATGGAGTTGCCCCCACCCGGCAGAATCTTCGAAACATCGAATACCTGGATTACGTTTTGGATCCCCGGCCGGAAATGCGATTGGAGGTGGAGGACCCGCCGGGAGAGAAGCACGCCGTAGAGGTAAAGGCGAAAATGACGCTATCGAAGGATCTTGCGTACCGGCCCGGAGCGGGCGTACGGTACGACGTAATCCGCGACAGTGAGAACGTCTGGCACCGGATGCGCATGCAAGTTGTGCAGATCGGCGATGTGGCTATTCTCAAATTCCCGTGGTTCTTCGACGATGCCGATGACTTCTACACCCTCAGCGGCAAAATCCGCAAGAGCAAGGCCTTGATTGTAGATTTACGAGGCAACCCTGGCGGCTCAGTCAACACCCTCAAGTATTTGACCGGGATGTTTTTCGATCATGACGTGAGGTTGTTCGACAAGGTAGAGCGCAAGAAGACATCTCCGGAAATTGCTAAGAGGGAACGCCACATTTACTATCCTGGGAAAGTGAGCGTTCTGGTCGATAGCGAATCAGCGTCGGCGGCAGAAATTTTCGCACGGGTAATACAGTTGGAGAAGCGCGGCACGGTGATCGGGGACCGCACCTCGGGCAGCGTCATGGAAGCAACTGGCTTTTATTTCGCAAGCTCCGGCATCGACTATGGGGCGGAAGTCACTATCGCCAACCTGATAATGACGGATGGCAACAGTCTCGAACACCACGGCGTGAATCCGGACGAGGTGGCGCTGCCCCAGCCCGACGATCTCAAATCCAGGCGTGATCCCGTCCTGGCGCTTGCCGCGCAAGAGTTTGGCGTCACCCTCTCGCCAGAAGCAGCCGGAAAACTCTTTCCCTACGAGTGGCCTAAAGAATAAGCAAGGTGCTCCAAAGGTCACTTTAGATCAAAATCATTTTCGAACCGGTACTTTGCGAAGCACATTCATCAGCAATCGCAACGACCTCGGGTGCACTGTCTGTCCTCGGCTGGCGCGCAAAATAGTGTGCCTGCTCGAGGCCGCAATGGGCGTTAACGGGGCCTGCGCGGGCTTGATTTAGTACATGTCCAATTTCCTGTCATGAACTAACGCGCCTTTGAGTTTGAAGAATCAAGGAGATCTGGTGGGTAACCTCCGAAGGTGACGAAGGGCACATTGCAGCGATCAGGAGCACATTCTAATGTCCCGATCACAATGAATCTGAAACCTGCGCATCCCCGCCCGAAATCGCAACATTCGGAATTCCCTGCTAACCCAACCGCCAGCCGCAGCCCGATCGCAAAACGACGCAGCAACCGCATGGCGCTCAACGCTTCAGTCGGATTATCCGGGGAAGACCGGCAGAAATGTTCTTTTACGATCCCGGCTGCCAAGGCCACGAAATTAAACAAGCACGGAGCCGCCGTCCAACTCAGCCGTGAGCTTCTGGTGGGCTCGGTCGTCTCCGTAAATAACAAGCAAGGCGCCAGGCTCTCGGCGCGCGTAGTTGCCCAGTTAGCCGCATCAGAGGGCGTTCTTACCTACGCAATCGAGTTCGTCGAGCAGGACGAACGGGCCGAAACCTTCTGGGGAATCATGTTCCCGCCAAACACCTCAAACGCCTAAAGGGGGAATACTCGTTCTCACCCGGACCCCTTTAGGAATTCCAACCAATGAGCGTATCGCCTGACTTCGTCAATCTGCGAAGCCCGACCTTCAGAAGATCTTGCTGCGATTTTACTCCGTGCCGCTAGCCTCTCGTTTATCGTATTCTGCCCTCACGGCTGTGGCCTCATCCATTCGTCCTAGCCTCTTGAGAGATTTGTAGAGACATATCCGCGCCATATTCCAATCTGGATCAATCGCAAGCAGGTCTTCAAACTCAGCTACCGCTTCCTCGGATCGTCCCGAATTGCAATAAGCTGCGCCCAGGTTCTGTCGAATTTGTAGGTCGTCTGGCGCGAGATTCTTTGCCTGCTTGTAGACGGCGATTGCGTCGTCCACGCGATTCAGGTGCGTGTAGGAGATACCCGCACCATAAAAGAAGTGTGCATTCGTCGGATCGAGTGATTCTGCTTTTTCGTACAACTTTATGGCAGCAACTTCCTGTCCTCGCATTGACGCGGACAAAGCGAGGTTGCCATAAGCGAGTGCGTAATCAGGTTTAAGCTTGAGCGCTTCATTGAACTCTCGATCCGCGTTATAGAAATCGTGCATGGAGAGGTGCGCCAGGCCTAGAAACTTGTGAGCGTCCGGATCACTCGTTCTCAAGGCCAGCGCAGTCTTGGCTTCCTTGATCGATGAGTCCGGAATCCCCATCCGGTAGTAGGCAAACGATAGTTGTTCGTGCGCATAGGCGAAATCGGGAGCCAGCTGCACGGCCTCCATCAAGATTGGAACCGCTTCTTCCCAATCTTCCTGGCGATTGAGGAAGCCACCGAGAGCAAACAAAAGATTGGGATCGGAGTGGTCTAGCTTGACGAGTGCGGCAAGGTGTAGCTGAGCGGCGGCAACTTTTTTCGAGTTCGTTTCTTTGATTATACGAAGTAATCGGTCGGTGAACTCATCCTGTTGCGCGATTGTGGTCGCAGGCTGGGCTTTCAGCAGGATGTCGATAATATCATTATTGGTACCGGCTGACCTTAATCCCTGCAACCACGTCTCATCGAGCGCAAACGTTATTCCTTTCGTCTGTATTTCATACCGGATGTTGAAGGTAGGCAATCCGGCAACGATCCAGCACAATACCTGCCGCTGAGTAACAGGCTGGGGAGTAAGATCTTTCGAACTCTGGCCCCATACAGGCAGCAATACGAGCAGAACAAAGCACGACACTCTCACACGCGACCACATTGATTTGTTACTCCCAAAGATGAAGACCGGGTGAGAGTGTACAAAGGAAGAGAACAACTCGTCACATAACGAAAGTCATTTCACTTGCATCCTCGGATTGTAATATCGCAATTGCGCTCTAAAAATCGGGCAATTCTCAGTCGAGGGTTGATGAGTGTAACGCCTGGTTACATCAAATGAATGGCCTTGTCCCCGCGTTCTGGACTAAAATCTGCGGGCATGAATGCAGAGTATTCGCGGGACTGGGCGGAACTGCGCAGACTGCGGCGGCAACTCATTGAGTGGGCTGCGTTGACATTCGCTGTTTTTGCTGGTCTAGAGTGTGCTGTCGGGATGCTCCATGTAGCTCGCTGGATTGGGCAAGTTTTTCTGTTTGCGTGGCTGGCTCTTCTGGTCAAGCTCTCCCTTATCGTCAGTGCGTACGCCCTTTGGCCGTGCCTAAGGTGCGGCAAGCCGTTTCACTGCCGACTCAGACTAGGGAGCGCGAAGCCTTTAGTTGTGCTGTTCCTTGTGCCGACGCTCGCCCGCCGCAACTGTGTGCATTGCGGCTTGCCGAAGTGGACGGACGCAAATCCCGCGCCGACTCCGAAGCGAGAGCTTGTCAATGCTGATCCGAAAGGCCCATAGCTGTTTATAAATCGCCGTAGCACTCATCGACCGCCAGTCAAAGAATGTGATCGTGGGCCCGAGCCGAGACGCGTCCGCTCTAATCGTCTGCTAGCCTTGTCAGGATCCGGCAGCCTTAGTTGGATTGCATCACAGGCGAAGCCGCCAGCAATCCTGCGGCAAGTTCCAGGTCGTGGAGATCTTCACGGCTGAAGTCCTGAGTAAATTTCGGGTCCAGACCCTTTCGCGAAATCTGCAGAACTCCCAGCACGGTCGTGTTCGGATCGAGAATCGGGACGGACATCAGCTTTTGAATCGGAGCAGGGGTAGCCTGTTCGTCGGTTTCGGCTCCCACCGGCTTAATCGTCTCAAAAATGCTGGCGTGCTTAACCCGGGCAAAATTGTTGAAGATCTCGGCTTTCTTGCTGAGAGCCGTATGCGCCGCCACTGCCTTGCTGGAAATCGGAATCGCACCCGTAGTACGCAGGTGCTCGGGGAAAATAAACTTCAGCAGCCCCCCATCCAGCCTGAGCAGCGCGACTTCCGCATACTGCACGCGAAACACTTTCGCCAGCACCATGCTGACATCCAGGGGCGTAACGCCTTCTCCCAGGATCGAACCCAAAGGCAGCAGGTTCTCCGGGAGAATAATTTCTTCTTCGATGGCCGCGTCTTCAGGCTTATGGGTCATAGAGGACTCGCGCATTTTTCAATTTCGCAACGTCACCAACTCCCGCACTTTGAACGCCAGATGAAGCTGGTACAGACATCCTACAACCCCTTTGATTTCAGCAAAGTAGCTTATGGCCATGACCTTTCGCGACATCCAGCCGGCCGTCCATTCGCCAGAAACTAGCAGCCGCGATGACGTTTTTTGTCAGACGAAATCCGAAAACGAGAGGCCACTCGAGAACAAGCGCATCAAGTCCCGATTTCAGCACCAGCACCTTCCCTTTCGGTCGGCAAAGTCATTACACTGCTTGACTATGAGCGTTCCGCCACAACCCAATGTCAAGCTGACCAATGCGCCCGATTACCGGGAATCCTATGCCAACAGCGTGCAGATGCGAGTGAATGTCTGGGACTTTTTCCTCGTCTTTGGCACCGTTCAACAGCAGAGTGAAACTCAAGTCGAGGTCCGTAATTTTCAAGGCGTCTACCTGAGCCCGCAACAAGCCAAGGCCCTGCTCGGATTGCTGCAGCAGAATGTCAACGGCTACGAAACCGCCTTCGGCGAAATCAAACTCGACCCGCGCATGGCTGCCGGCGGGCAGGTTCACTAAGAGCAGGTTTCCCTAACGCCGATACATGCGAGCCCGACAGACTAGAGCAGGAGCCTCATTCTGAAAGTTTTCGAGCCTGGCCAAAGCCCTCGCACGCAATGGTCGCGCACGTACCCGGCACTGGTATTCGCGATCGTCTTTATCTTTGTTTTTCTGCTGCATCTGCCCCTGCTTGGCCTCCCCTACTTCTGGGACGAAGCCGGCTACTACATTCCTGCCGCACGCGACATCCTGCTCACCGGAAGTCTCATTCCACATTCCACTCTCTCGAATGCGCATCCCCCGCTGGTGTTGGCCTGGCTGGCACTATGGTGGAAGGTAGTTGGTTACACCCCGGTGGTCACACGGACGGCCATGCTGGTGCTTGCCGCGTTTTCGCTGCTGGGATTCTTTCGCCTGGCAGAGGTCGTCGCCAATTCGCGAGTTGCGATTGCAGCTACGCTGTGCACTGCCGTCTACCCTGTTTTCTTCGCGCAAAGCTCATTGGCACAAGTAGACCTGACCGCCGCAGGCCTGATCTTCTGGGGTCTTTCGGCATATATAGAAGAGCGCAAGGTCGTCACCATACTATGGTTTTCCCTCGCAGCCCTGGCCAAAGAGACAGCGATTCTCGCTCCCCTCGCGCTGGCGGGATGGGAGTTCCTCGGCTTTCTTGCGCGGCGAACGTCGTTCCGGAAGCTATGGCGTACCGAGGATACGCACCTGTTGCGCGTCGTCACGCTTTTAATACCGGCAGTTCCGCTAGCGCTTTGGTACGCATACCACTATGCCCGCATGGGATACGTATTCGGCAATCCTGAATTTTTCCGCTACAACGTAGCTGCAACTCTCAGTCCCACCCGTTTCGTTCTCGCTCTGCTGATGCGCCTGTGGCAGATCAGCGGCTACCTTCATCTCTGGGTCCTGACGCTAGCCATGCTGCTGGCGCTGTGGATGCTTCCACCGCTGCGCGATTCCGCCTCCGAACGCCCTCGTATCTGCATTCCAGTGCAAATGATTTTTTACCTCGTCATCCTCGCCTATGTCGTCGCGATGGCATTGATCGGCGGCGCGGTGCTGGCTCGTTACATGCTCTCGGCAGTTCCTCTAATCATCCTCGTGTCAGTCTCTACGCTGTGGCGCAGAGTGGAATGGTGGCCCGCGGCCATTGCATTCGTTGTGCTGGCGTTTGTGGCGGCGTGGTTCTGGAATCCTCCCTACGGATTCTCCCCCGAGGATAATCTCGCCTATCGCGATTACATTGTGCTGCACGAAAACAGTGAACAGTTTCTCGAGGCCCGTTATCCCATGGCGCGCGTACTTACGGCATGGCCCGCCTCGGACGAAATCACGCGCCCCTGGCTCGGCTATATCACGCGGCCCATGAGCATCGTGCGCGTTGAAGACTTCTCACTGGACCAAATTCTTTCCTCCGCCGATTTTCGCTCCCACTACGATGTCGCTCTAATCTTCTCGACGAAATACGAGCCGGGGCCGACCCGCTGGGATCACTGGAGAGCATGGACAGAGTTGAAAACGAAATTCTTCGGCTTCCACCGTGATCTGCCTCCCGCTGCAGTCGCTCACATCCTCGGAGGCCGAATCGTATTTTCGCAGGAACGCCAGGGCCAATGGGTTGCCGTAATCGAGATGCAGCAAAACGAATTGCAAAACGCAAAACTCAAAATGCAACAATGAAAAGATAAAGGTGCTTTCTCTGCGAACGCTGCGGCGGTTCTCTGTGTCCTCTGCGCTTAAAAGCTTTATTCGCAGAGGACGCGAAGGAAGGCCGCAGAGGACGCAGAGAAAACCGCCCCTTCGCCGGTTTTCACTTCTGCATTAAATGGCAGGAATGCGTCTTGATCACCAACCACACCTCGCGACCGGCCTCCAGTTGCAAGTCGTCGCGCGCCGCCATAGTCAGGTGCACATCCATTTCCACGCCGCAATCGACGCGCGCGGAAATGATCATGTCGCGCCTTTCCAAAGAGACCACTCGCCCGGCAATCACGTTGCGCGCACTGAGCCCTACAGGCTTGGCAATGGCGAGCAAAATGTCGCCCGCGCGAACTCCCACGCGCAGATGCGAGCCCGCTTCGGCACGAATCAGAGGCGTCTCCAAAAGAACGGACTTTGCCGCATTTGTACCCGGCAGCCGGCAGGTCATCGTACCGCGATCTTCGTGCACCAGCCAAACCGTCGCATCGAAGATATTTTCAAATCCGGCTAACTGCGCCACCGTTTCCTGCAGCGGAGCCCGCAAAACTTCATGCGGCGTCCCTTGCGCGACGATCTGCCCCCGGTCCATCACAATCACTCGTTCTCCCAGCGCCATCACCTCTTCGCGGCTGTGCGTCACATAAAGGATAGGAATCCCATGCGCCTGATTCCAGCGCCTCAAGTCGTCCAATATCTTCGCCTTGGTCGCCGCATCGAGAGCCGCTAGTGGTTCATCCAGCAAAAGCACGCAGGGATCGGTCACCAGGGACCGCGCCAGCGCCACACGCTGCCGTTCTCCCCCTGAAATTTCCGCTGGGCGCCGTCCCCGCAAATGATCGATGTGCAGCTCGTGCAGCATCTCTTGCGCACGTGCTCGTCTCGCAGATCGCGTTAGCCGCGCCAGACCGTACTCAACATTTTGCTCGACCGTCAGATGAGGAAATAACGCCAGATCCTGCAGCACATATCCCACACCACGTTTGGAGACCGCAACGTTGACGCGCGAGTTTGCGTCAAACAGAACCCGCTCTCCCACTGCAATGCGCCCCGAATCCGGCGTGACCAGTCCGGCCACGCAATCGAGCAGCGTAGTTTTACCCGCCCCTGACCGTCCGAAAAGAATGGTAAATCCGGGCGCCGCGCTGAACTCCACCTCGAGTGAAAACTCACGTTCCGTGGAAGCCAAAGTCTTGCGAATGCTTGCTGTCAGAATTGACCTTGCGGATTTGGCTTCCACTGGCGAGGACATGAGGGCTTCGTCTATTTCATCGGTCCCAGGAGCCATGATTTTTGGAGCAATGATTTTTGCTGCAGCGCTCTCGGGTTCAGGCCATAGACTGCCGCCAGCACCGCGAAGCAGAAGATTAGCAGCAGTACCGCCATCGCATTGGCTCCCGCATAATTCGAAGCCTGCACCTGGTCATAAACACTGATCGAAATTGTCCGCGTCACGCCGGGAATATTTCCGCCAACCATCAGCACCACGCCAAATTCACCCATGGTATGGGCAAAGGCCAACGCCGTGCCCGTAACCAATCCCGGCGTGGAAAGTGGAACGATGACGCGAAAGAACGTGCGCAGCGGCGAAGCTCCCAGCGTAGCCGACGCCGCTATCAATTTCCCATCAACCGAAGAAAACGCAGCCGCAAAAGGCTGCACTGCAAACGGCAAGCTGTAAAGGATGGAACCAATCACCAGTCCGGTAAACGTGAACGCCAATGTATGTCCCGTGAGAGATTGCCACCAGCGCCCCAGTGGACTCAGCGAACCCAGCGCAACCAGCACATAAAATCCCAACACCGTCGGCGGCAGCACAATCGGCAGCGCCACTGTCGCTTCCACCAGAAATTTCCCGCGCCAGCGCGAGAACGCGATCCAGTAGGCAAGGGGCAAGCCGGCGACCAGGAGAATCGCCGACACTACCACCGCCAGTTCCAGGGTCAGCCGGAATGCCTGCCAATCAAATACCTGCCAATCGATCGACATATTGTTTGCAAATTGTACAGCGCGATTCTTCGATTCCCAGAATAGCTTCCCGAAATGGTCTCAATCTCAATTTATTCGCGCTTGAGCATTGACCCTGCTACCCACCCCACCCATACTTGCCTCGTTCGCTCCACTCCTTATGATTTCTCCTGCATTCTGCCGTGCCCTTCGCGCCTCCGCACTTTTAATCTTGCCGCTTCTAGCGGCATCAACTGCACAAGGGCAAGGCGCTAAGAAAAATGTGGCGACAACTGCGGTCACAGATAACGATCACGAAGAAGAGCGTGCGGAATGGTTCCTGCATGGACGCACGATTCCCGGCAAATCAGCCGCCGAACTACGCCATCGCGCATATCAAGCGAAAATGCAGGCTCGCACGGCTCGGCTGGCTCGAGCGCATGCACTTCATCCCGATTCCCAACCCGCGACACCCTCCAGCGGATGGACTCCTCTTGGTCCCGAACCACTCGCATCCGACGCCACTGGCACTGGCTTTCAGGATTATCACCAGGTCGCGGGCCGTGCCACCGCTGTCGCAATCGATCCCGCGGACCCGACCGGCAACACAATCTATATCGGTGGCGCACAAGGCGGAGTCTGGAAATCCACCAACGCCGCCTCGAGCATCGCGAACAATGTGACATGGTCGGCGGTGACCGATAACCAGGCTACTCTCTCGATCGGCTCAATCGCGATTCAGCCGGGAAATTCCAACCCCGCAAACAGCGTGATTCTGGTCGACACTGGAGAAGCCGACAATTCCGCCGACTCTTATTTCGGCCTCGGCATTCTGCGTTCCGCCAATGGCGGCAGCACGTGGACCTTGATCTCTACCGCCAACAGCGGAGCATTGTCTTTCAGCGGTCTCGGCGGAACGCGCATGGCCTTCAGTACCGCCAGCGGCCAGACCAGCACCGTTGTCGCGGCGATGGCGGCAAGCTCAGAAGGCGAGGTCTCTGGCGCACTGACTTCCAACACATATCGCGGCCTCTACACCTCCACCGACGCCGGACAGACCTGGACCTACAATTCACTCTTCTCCGGCGGAACCGTTGAAGCAACCTCAGCAACCTCGGTGGTTTATAACGCAGCCGCCGGATTATTCTTCGCGGCTCTCCGCTATCACGGCTTTTACTCGTCGCCTGACGGCGTCACGTGGACAGCCTTAGCGAATCAGCCGGGCAGTCCCGGCCTGTTGAACTCCGCAGCCTGTCCATCAAACTACGTTTCAACCTGCCCCATCTATCGCGCCGAAATCACGGTCGTGCCCGGACGCAACGAAATGTATGTCTGGTTCGTTTCTCTCGACTCCAACGACAATCCGGTTGATCAGGGAATTTGGCAAAGCGAGAACGGTGGCGCGTCCTGGACCCAAATCAGCGACAGCGGCATCATCAACTGCGGCGACGTCAGCGGCTGCGGCGTAGAGCAAGGCTTCTACAACCTCGCGCTGCTGGCCATTCCCAACGGAAGTGCGACCGATCTCTACGCCGGAGCTATCAATCTATATAAGTGTTCGATCAGCTCCCTCAATCCCACGTGCGCCACCACACCATTCCTGAATCTCACCCACGTCTATGGCTGCGATCCGCTCAGCGCGCTCGCCCACGTTCATCCCGATCAGCACGCCATCGCCTACACGATTCCAACTTCCGGGTCCGACCTGATGTACTTCGCCAACGACGGCGGCATCTATCGCGCCCTGAACGGCTTCACGGGTCTCACCACGGGTTCGTGCTCGGGTACAAATGAATTTGACGACCTCAATCAGAACCTCGGCTCGATGACCCAGTTCGTCAGCTTCTCCCAGCATCCCACCGATCCCAACACGGTCTTCGGAGGCACGCAGGATAACGGTTCTCCCGCAACCGCAACCGCGACGACAAGTTCCGCCTGGGGAAATATTCTCTCCGGTGACGGCGGCTACAACGCGCTTGATGCCAACACCGGCAACTGGTTCGCCTCGAATCCCGATACAGGATCAGGCAGTCTCGGCATCCAGCAATGCTCTTCCGGAATCGACTGCAACGATTCAAATTTCACCACAGTCATCAGCAGCGCCGATGTCGGCGGCGACGACGGCGCATTTTACTTTCCCTACATTCTCGATCCGCAATCGACGAGTTCACTGCTGGTGGGAACCTGCCGTGTTTGGCAAGGTCCGCGATCCGGCGGAGCATTTACCGCACTCAGCCTGAATTTCGAAACCTTCGGCACCGCAACTTGCGCGGGAAATGAAGTCAATGTCATTCGCTCCGTGGCCGCCGGCGGACCCACAAATGCAAATGGTTCACAAGTTATTTATTCCACCACCGACGGCCCCGGATTAAATAATCCGTCATCGCCTCCCGGCGGAAACATTTGGGTCACCACGAATGCCACGGCAGTTTCCGGTACGTCTTCAACATTTACCAACACGACGCTCAACGGCCCGGCTGGCGCCAGCATCAACCCGAATCAATTCCCCATCTCAAGCGTTGCCATCGATACCTCCGACGCAACCGGCAACACCGCTTACGTAACCGTAATGGGTTTCACCGGCGGCCCGGGCCACATCTGGCAGACTACAAACGCCGGAGCGAGCTGGACAGATTTCAGCGGCAGTGGCACAAATGCAATTCCAGATTCTCCAGTAAATGCAGTCGTCGTCGATCCCAACTCACACGTTATCTATGTCGCCACCGACGTTGGCGTCTTTCAGAGTCTGACGTCGATCGCCGCCTGGACCGAACTTGGCCCAACTTCAAGCGTGGAATCAACCGGCTTCCTGCCCAACGTCGCCGTCACCGCTCTCGCAATCTTTAATTCCGGCGGCCAAAAGTTGCTGCGGGCTTCCACCTACGGTCGCGGCGTGTGGCAATACAATCTGCTCGCCGTACCGGATTTTCAAATCTCAGTGCCAACCGCTACGCAGACTATCTTCCCCGGCAACACGGTAAATTTCGCCGGCACACTGACGTCACTCAATGGCTATGACAACTCCGTTCAACTCGCCTGCACCGGGGGCACAACAGCTCCTCCCAGCCCTTGCATTCCGAGCCCCGGCAGCCTCACCCCAACTCCTACCGGCGCAGGATTTTCCCTGAACGCAGGCAGCAGTACGATTGGAAATTACAATTTCAACCTGCAGGCTTCCGGTACCGATCCCAACAACACAACTCACACCGCAGCGCTCACCTTGCAAGTCATCAACTTCACGGTGACGGCACCCTCTCCAACCAGCGTCAACGTGCCTCGGGGCGCGACTTCCCTGCCCGTTAGCTTTCAACTCTCCGCACAAGGTTCCTTCAATCAAAGCGTAACCTTGAGCTGCAACATCGGTCTGCTCATCCACGGTGCGACTTGTGCCTTCACTCCCAGCGCAACTTTCAACCTGACCTCCGGGTCGCCGGTGACCGCGACCGCAACCGTAACCGTCCCCGCCAGTACTCCCATCGCCGACTACACCGTCGCGCTCCAAGCCAACACCACCGGAGCGCCCGCACCTCTGGCGACGACCTTCACCGCGGATGTCATTCTCAACCCAACCTTCGTCCTCAGCGAACCTGCGGCTTTCCCGAACGTAAAAGCGGCAAGCACCGGCACCACCGGCTCGATCACAATTTCTTCTCAAGATGGATTCGCCGGAACCGCGAGCCTGAATTGCGTCACCACCTTCGGAAGCAGCAGCTGCAGCATCAGTCCCGCATCGGTAAGCGTAGCCGTGCCTCCGGCCGCTTCGCCCACTGCGACACTCACCATCAACGGAACCAGCTTCTCTCCCGGAACTTACCACGTCAGCGTCCAGGGCGCCTCAGGTTCGATTTCCGACTCGTTGCCAATTCCCTTCTCGGTCGGCGACTACATCATCGCCGGAACGCAAACACTCGCCACCGTTCCCGGTGCTCCCGCCACGGCAAATCTCACATTCACGTCCGAATACTCCTATAGCGGCAAAATCAGTCTCACTTGTAACGCCACAGCCCTACCCGGCGCGGCGTGCACGCTTAGCCCGGTAAGCCCGATCACCGTGGGCATTGCTTCAGTCGTTCCTGTCGCCGCAAACATTACTGTCCCCAACAACGCGGCTGTGGGTCCTTACAGCATCAAGCTGACCACTCAGGATTCCACCGGTGAACCCGTCCACCCTTGGCCGATCACTCTCACCGTGCAGGATTTCGCCTTCAGCGCCATTACGCCACCCACCCAAACCGTGGGCGCCGGCCAAACGGCCACTTACGACCTCGGCGTGATGCCGGTCGGCACCGCGTTCGCTAGTCCCGTCACTCTTTCCTGCGCAGGTGCTCCCGCAAACTCCACCTGCACCTTCACGCCTAACCCCGTAACTCCGGGGACCGCTGCTGCCGCGGTGGTTATGACCGTTTCTACCGGCGCCACAGACGCGCCCGGCTCTTCGACCGTCACTGTAGAGGGAGTGTCCGGTTCGCTCTCGCATTCCACCACCCTTTCACTCACCATCGCGAGCAGCTTTCAGCTCGCCATCGCGCAACCGTTTTCCGCCGCAGACCCAGGGTCCCAGCAAACAGCGAAAATTTCTCTGACGCCCAACTACACCGGCTCTGCTAACGCGACTTGTGATGCAACCGCGCTCTCCGGCACACAATGTACGCTGACGCCCGCGAACCCGATCGCATTCGCCGGCTCGCCAGTCACAATCGCCGCCCTCATCAATATTCCGTCGAATGCCGCCGCCGGGGCCTACAGCATTAACATCGACGTTCAGGACGCCAGCGGCTCTCCCAATCATTCTCTGAGTCTTCCGTTTACCGTAATTCAGGATTTCGCTCTCGGCGCGCCCACACCTGCCACGCAAACCATCAACCCAGGGCAATCCGCCAGTTACAACATCAGCGTATTGCCGGTGGGCGCGTCGTTTACCACCGCCGTGTCCCTATCCTGTTCCGGCGGTCCGGCAATCTCCCTGTGCAGCTTCACTCCAAACCCAATCACTCCCGGAAATAGTTCCGCTGCGGTGGTAATGACCATAACCACCACGGCAAGTTCCGCCAGCAACGTTAAGCCTTCGATCTATTACGCTCTCTGGCTCGCGCTGCCGGCACTCGCTTTGCTCGGAACTCACAGCCGCCGAAAGCAACAAAAGCTCATATTGCCCGCCTCATTATTTGCACTGTTCCTGCTTGGACTTCTGCTTTCCTCCTGCGGCGGAGGAGGCGCCAACGGCGGGAGTGGTGGCGGGAATGGCGGTGGCACCCAGCAACAGGGCACCCAACCCGGAACCTATACCATCACCGTGACCGGCACGTCCGGAACGCTATCTCACAACGCTTCCACCGTAACCCTGGTTGTAAATTAGAAGTTGTGAATTAGTATTAGAACGCTTGCAGACGCACCGGAAAAATTCAGCTCAATGCCACGCGCCCGCCGCCAGCGCCCATGAGTGATTCCCGCTACAACGTCACGATCGTCGGCGGCGGAATCGTCGGCCTGGCCGTGGCGCTAGAAATTACGCGTCGGTTTCCGCGCGTTCGTTTACTCCTGCTCGAAAAAGAAGACCACGTGGGCCGCCATCAGAGCGGCCACAACAGCGGCGTCATTCATTCTGGAATCTATTACAAACCCGGTTCCCTGAAAGCAAAATTGTGCGTGGCCGGTGCCGCCGCCATGGTGGAGTTTTGCCGCGAACACGGCATCCCTTACCAGATTTGCGGCAAGGTCATCGTGGCAACTCAAGAAGAAGAATTTCCCCGGCTGGAGGAATTGTGGCGCCGCGGCATCGCGAACGGTTTGACCGGACTAAAATCCATCGGCGCAGAAGAATTGCGCGAGATCGAACCAAACGCCACCGGACTGCGGGCCATTGTAGTTCCCTCCACCGGAATCACAAACTATGCTGCCGTTTGCGATAAATACGCCGAGCTCATCACCGCCCAGGGAGGAACAATTCTTACCTCGCACGCCGTGCGCGCACTCAAACGCACCGCAAATGAAATCGTAGTCGAAACCAACCGCGGTGCGTTTTCCACCGCGTCGCTCATCAACTGCGCTGGACTTTTCAGCGATCGCATCAGCCGCATGGCCGGCGACGATCCCCAGGTAATGATCGTTCCCTTTCGCGGCGAGTACTATGATCTCGTCCCCGAGCGTGCATCACTGGTGCGTGGTCTCATCTATCCCGTGCCCGATCCGCGATTTCCGTTTCTCGGAGTTCATTTCACTCGTCGGGTCAACGGCACGGTCGATGCCGGGCCCAACGCCGTGCTCGCATTTCGTCGCGAAGGCTACCGCCGCACCGACTTCAATTTGCTTGATCTGGCTTCATCGCTGTCTTTCCCGGGATTCTGGCGCATGGGCGCAAAGAATTGGCGCAGCGGGCTCGATGAATTTCATCGATCGTTTTCGAAGGCCGCATTCGTCCGCGCCTTGCAGCGCCTGGTCCCGGCCGTACAGCCCACGGATCTTATCCCCGGCGGATCCGGCGTGCGCGCCCAGGCAGTCACGCGCGAAGGCGCGCTGGTGGATGATTTCAAATTTGTTCCTTCAGACCGAATGCTGCACGTGCTGAATGTTCCTTCTCCAGCGGCCACAGCCTCGCTCATGATCGGACGGTCGATCGTGGATACTGCCGCCACTGCACTGGGGCTGCAGTAGATTCCGCAGATTCACCACTCAGAATTTTAGAGAAATATTCCGGATCAGCTAAATTCCTGACGCTATTGTCGGCGGCACCGGCTGACGCATCATGCTCGCCGCCTTGCGTGGGGTATTCAGCAGTTGAGGGCCGGCAATGGTGCCTTGACCCTGGAGCCGGCTTGGCAAATTTGCCATCCAGTCCTTATGAAACCGGAAAACATAGAGCACCACTTCCACGCGGCTGGAAACCCCGAGCTTGTCAAAAATCCGGAACAGATAATTCTTCACCGTATGTTCCGTAAGTTTCAAACGGGTGGCGATCTCCCGGTTCGATAAACCTTCCGCCACGCAACGCACCACATCCTGCTCGCGCTTCGAAAGCACCGCTCCACCGCCCGCTTCCACCAGGCGCATTGGCTCGGAATCCTTCAACGCGCCAATCACGTAGCCCAACTCCGCGCTGTTCGCCCACACCTGGCCCCGATGCACGCTGTGAATGCATTTCGCCAGGATTTTCGACGATTCGGTGCGCGAGAAAATACCCTGCGCGCCACACCGAAACGCCTGTACCACTGCGGAAGGATGGGAAATATCCATCAAGAGAATAATTCGTGTGCCCGGACTCGCAAGAGAAATCTGGCGGGCCAAATCAAAACCCTGGGTCGTGGAATCTTCCAAGGCCGAACTCAGGAGAATTACGTGGGGCCTTCGCTTCGCCACCGCCGCCAGGATCGACGCCTGTTTCGGCTCCACTCCCATCACTTCCAACTGGGCGTCCTGCGCCAGTGCTTCCGCCAGCAACTGGCTACTCATCCAGGTGCTTTCCGCGGCCAGCACTCTTATCCTGTCCAGCTTTTCCGGCAACGGTACCGCGGCGTGGGCCATACTCTGATTCTCCTCGATCAATTAGGTAGCTGTAATGGCGAGTCGGAGCTAATCACGCGCACTCCGGGCGCAAGTTTTGGCCACAGCGCAGGGGGGGATCACGAAACGTTAAGACAGGATACACCGAAGGAAAACCCATACCAGGCACGTCTTACCCAAAGACTCTAGACTGAAGGCTGAAGCCGGTAAATGGCACGCCGGTGCCATTTACAGGCCAGCCGTGAAAAGCATTATCCCGTAAAAGCCAGTTCCTTAGCCCGTTGCGCCGCCTTGACCACAGCCTTGATCAGCGTCACCCGCAACTTGCCTTCCTCGAGCTCCATAATGCCGTCTACCGTGCAGCCCGCCGGAGTCGTCACCGCATCCTTCAACAGCGCCGGATGATCTCCGGTTTCCAGCACCACCCGAGCCGCTCCCATAGTAGTTTGCGCGGCCAGCAAGGTCGCAATATCGCGCGGCAGTCCCACCTTCACGCCCGCCTCCGCCAGCGATTCAATAATGATGTAAATGTAAGCCGGACCACTCGCCGAAAGTCCGGTTACGGCATCCATATGCTTTTCATCCACCACTACTGTTCGCCCCACCACGTCGAACATCGCGGTCGCCATCTCCACGTGCCGAGCCTCGGCATACTTCCCTTTTGCCAGAGCGGTCATTCCGCAACTCAACAAACACGGGGTGTTCGGCATGGCGCGGATCACAGGCACCGGCGCATCCAGCGTCTTCTCAATCAAGCTATTTGGAACTGAGGCCGCCACCGAGATGATCAACTGCCGCGGTGAAATGTGCCCGCGAAGTTCGGCGACAACTTCTTCCACCACCTGCGGCTTCACCCCGATCAAAATAATATCGGCGCCTTTGGCCGCCTCTAAATTATCCGTGCCAACCGGTATGCCCAGTTTCGCGCTTAACGCGCGAGCGCGTTCTTCGTGCGCAACCGTCGCCCTGGTGAGTTCCTTCGCCAGCAGGCCATTTTTCAAAAGCGCCTGCAGCAGGATGCCCCCCATCTTGCCCGCTCCGAGAACCGCGACCTTCTTCCCCGAAAGATGATTCCCCATGCCTGATCCTTTCCGTCCTCCCTACGCCTTGCGCACTTTCTGTCGGCCGCCGCGCTCCCACTGCCATGCCGTTTCTACGATCTCTCTCAAAGAGCGCTTTGGTTTCCACTGCAATAGCGCCTGTGCCCGCGATGGGTCGGCAACCAGCGCCGGAGGATCTCCGGGCCGCCTCGCCCCCATGCGCCGCGGAACCTTCGACCCCGTTACCTTCTCCACGGCTGTAATCACTTCCTTCACGGAACATCCCACTCCAGTGCCCAGGTTCAGCGCCGTGGAACGATTCCCCGCTTCCAGATGTTTCAGCGCCAGCACATGAGCGTCAGCCAGATCGTTCACGTGAACGTAATCGCGCACACAGGTTCCATCGGGCGTCGGGTAGTCGTCGCCAAACAACTCCAGTTCGCCGCGCTCTCCAGTTACTGCCTTTAATGCGGCAGGAATCAAGTGACGTTTCCGGATCGTGCAACTCTCCAATTTCGCCGCTCTCATCGGCTCCCGCCGCATTGAAGTACCGCAGGCTCATGTAACGCAAACCATATGCACGGTCATAAGCTTCCAGCGCATTCTCGAAGAAGAGCTTCGAAGTCCCATAGGGATTTACCGGCTGCCGCGGCGTATCTTCGGTGATCGGCACTTTTCCCGGCACTCCATACACCGCGCAAGTCGAAGAAAAAATAAATCTTCGTACGCCCGCGTCCAGAGCCGAGTTCAGCAGATTGAGTCCGCCTTCCGCATTATTTTTAAAATAAATTCGGGGATTCTGTACCGATTCGCCTACCGAGGCGAACGCGGCGAAGTGCATCACCGCATCCACCCGTCCCATCACTTTCGTCAATTGCTTGCTATCCGCAATGTCCGCCACTACTAACTCGAAGCCATGGGCCAGAAAAGCGTGCCCAGCGCACAAATTATCGTAGAGAATTGCTTCATATCCATGGCGCCGCAAAGCCCGCGCCACATGGCTTCCAATGTATCCCGCTCCTCCGACTACCAGAATCGCCAAATCATTTCCTTCCTGAGATTGCTCTTCGCCGTAAAAGTTCTACGCCGGATTCTTCCCTATGCAGAAATCAATTCGCTGAACCCAAACCCAGGATCCGAGCGCCGCTAAGCGTAGAAATGCGCCCGCTCCTCCTGGTTCTTGGAATTCTACTGAAAACTTCGTGGAGAGGTTTATCTAATCGCCGTCGCCCACAGCCACGGGCTTGGCCGTCAACCCGCGCAGCACCGGACTGGTCTGCGCCATCAACTCGATGTGGCCACACTTGGCGCACTCCAAAACCACATTGCCGCCGGCCGAGCCATAGGGATGAAACGTCAGCCGGGTGAAAATGTAGCTGTCAATTTCGCTATGGCAGCGAAGACAATGCACAGCGCCGCCCGCGCTAGATGCGGGCTTTTTTTCCATCCCCAAAGAACCGGGCCGTGCGGTCTTTTCGAAAGTATCTTTTTCCACGTCCTTCTCCGCCATTTCTGCCTTCTCTTTACGAATCTACGCTAGCGCCACCGCACCTGCCAGCATATTGCCCGCCCCATGTTGCACAAGTTGACACACGCTCGCTGACGCGTCGTCGCCCGTGCGCTGGCCCAAAGAAGAAAGGCCGCATCGGTCGCGGCCTTTCTTGCTGCTGAGAGTTTCCCTTGATCTACTGCAGGTGGATCTTGCCACTCGCGTCCAAAGTTCCATGCACGCGCACTTTCTTGCCTTCGTATTGCTTCACCTGATCCTGGTGGTCAATGTCGTACGACTTGCCCGAGGCGGCATCCTGCAATACATACTTGTCGCCGGTCTTCACGATCGTTCCACTAAATGTCTGCGAATCGGTGGCGGTGGCCGATGGCTGGCTCGGCGTGTTGGGTGCGGCCTGCCCCCCTTGATCCGGCGTCTGGCTCGGTTGCGCTTGCGTCGGCGTACTCGGTTGTTGCGCGGTCGGATCGGTAGGCTGGGTAGGTTGCGACTGTGGCGCAGCCGACGGGTCGGTCGATGTTGACGGTGGCGTCGGGGTCGACTGTTGGGCGTTGAGCGATATGCCAACCGTCATCAGCGTGGCAAATGTTCCAATAGTCCACATGGACCGTAGATGCTTTTTCATTCAATCCTCCGAGAGACATTTTTTGGACGTCATTTCTCTAACCTCAGCACTTAGCAAACCGCATGCCAAACGTCCGCGCGTTCATCTCGCTGAACTCTGTCCACTTTGACTGTTCTATCTGCAAGCTTTATCGCCATCGCGAAACTATGCCCATCGTTTCACTACAGAACTTCGTCCTTCGCGCGTACCCGAAACTCCGTAGCGGCTCATTTCACTGCCTTGCACTCTTTCGTCCCGAAGCGAGCAGTTTTTGCTCGTATTTCGAAGACTTGGGCCCAAAGGCAGCCCCAAGAGACAGCGAACCAGCCCGAAACGAAACGCTCCCTAACATTTTGTTGAAGAAAGAGGTTGCGCAAACCAAAACTTAGGTTAAACTTGCGCGCAATTTCCAACTCGTAGGGGGGCTGCTATGAGCAAGAGAAAGATTGCCAATCGAAAGTCTGCCGAGGGAAAGTCTGCCAAGAGAAACTCTTCCGCGTTCGTGATCGCACGGCGTCACTCATTTTTTGTGCCACAGCCCACGCCCAAATAGGTCACCCGCCCGCATCCCCCAGCATGAACGGCGCCCACGAATTGCACATTACCGATCGCGAGATGCCAACTCCCCTCCGGCAAATCGATCCTGTCCGCCTGCAGAAAGACGCCCTCGCTCTCGCCACGGCCGCCAGTTCGATACCCGCCGATATCGAAACCGTCCGCAAAGGCATGCTGCCGAAAGAAATCATCCTCAAACTGAAGCAGATCGAGAAACTCTCCAAACAACTGAGAAATGAACTGAATCCCTAGCTTCGTGAAAGGGGCTGGCCTACACGCGCGCGTCCTGTCTTTTCCATGGATCACCGCAATTAAGGCTGCCCAACCTGTCGCGGTTTTCGACAGGTGGGTACCTCCGGCGATGGCGACCGGGGGGTCCTGCCGAAACCCATCATCTTTCTGCGGGCATACAAAGCGCCGATGGTGACGACTGAACAGGATTCAAAGTCCGTGGTGCCCACTCGTCGAAAATCGCGACGAGTGGGGCAGCCTCTGTCGTGGTACTTGGAAGCACGTGTGGGCCAGCCCCTCCAATGAAGCGATCTACTTCTGCTCCGCTTTCTTCTCGGCAGCCTGCTTCTGCGCCTTGGCTGTCCATGGCGGAACAACACCATTTTCGCGCGCGTAAGCCACGGCCTGACCAAGATGCTCGTGCGCGTCGGCGACCAGAATGTACACGACGTCGCCTTCATTCGCCTGAGGACCCAGCTTTGGCAGCATCTTTGCGAAGTCCGCGTTATTTATACCGCGGATCGTTTTCTGGCTGAACTGCCACGATTTGTTCAATTCGGCAATGATCTGAGCCTTATCGGTGGTCGATTTTTCAAACCCTTTTCTGTCAAATCCCGGGGGCGGCTCCGCTCCCATCAGTCCAAGGATTCCATAGCGCTCGCCCGCCACATGCAGCAGTACTTCCGCGAAGGAACGCGAATCCGCCGAAGGGCGCCAGGTGAATTTATCCGCGGGAACCGCATTTGCCAGATCTACAAACTTCTTCTGTACCACCTCAAGATCAACCAGCGACTGCGCCTTCATGTCATAGCTCGGAGCAGTATGGTCAGCCGCGGCTGCGGCGTCCGCATTCGGTTGCCGGCGCCTGCTTCGCCCAGCCACTCAGACTTACCGCTACAAACACCGCTGTCCAAAAAATTCTGTTCATGTTCGGCCTCCTCGCAAACTCTCGTTGACTTAGACGAGGCTCACGGAAAATGGTTTTTGCCATTGAGCCCGTATTCCGATGGCGTCCGAGGTAAAGCCAGAGACGAACCCAGCACACATTGGACGGACACTCTTGCCCGTCGCTTTTGAGCCTGATCTTGACCTTGGTCGGGAAGGGCGCGGCTTCAGCCGTGCCACAAAGCGCTACAAGTAAGGAATCCGGCCCCAGCCGCTGAGACTCCAGTCCCGCAGGGACGGCATAGGATAGCCCCGCACGTAAGCGAAGGGTAGAAGAAGAAAGCCGGAACCACCGGGCTCCTGCCTTTACACCCCGACCCCCCGCCTGTTATCCTCACTAGTGTCACCAAGATAAATCGAAACTGAGAACAGGAGTGCACCAGGTTAGTGTTAGCCAGAGAGCAAAAGAAATCTGTCATTGACCAGTATCAGACGCACGCGACTGACACCGGCAGTCCGGAGGTTCAGATCGCCATCATCAGTGAACGCATTGGCCAACTGACCGATCACTTCAAAACGCACCAGAAGGACCACGGCTCGCGCCGCGGCCTGCTCATGCTGGTCAGCAAGCGGCGTCGCTTGCTCGACTACCTCAAGAGATACGATTCCGAGCGCTACAAAACGGTCATTGGAAAACTCGGCATCCGCAAGTAAATAGGAAAATCTGGGTGCCCGATTTCTCGCGTCTTTTGCGAGAAGTGGGGAGGGCAACGGCAGTCCCTTCATCCGGAAATTTTCCGAGAAGTAATCTCTGAGCACACCGCCTTCCTCTCGAAGCCGGTACAGCATTGACCAAATTTTTCGTGCGTATTTCGAAGCGTATCTCGCAACCCAAGCTCCCATTGGCGCCGCTTATCAAGCTCCGTTTACCCATGGCCTACGCGCCTTTCCAATCTGAGCAATTCGAGCTTCACCAGTTCGAGCCAGGTCAATTACCACGCAGCCCGCGCCAACCGGAAAGCGCAACCGCGCTCCTGATCCAGAAAATTAAAGGATGAATATGAAACCAGAAGTCAGCACCGTCACCGTCGACCTCGCCGGCGGAAAGCAACTGTCGTTTGAAACCGGAAAATTGGCCAAACAGGCCCATGGCGCAGCCGTTGTCAGAATGGGCGATAATGTCGTTCTCGCCACCGCCACCGCCAACCCCGATCCTCGCGAGGGCATTGATTTTTTCCCGCTCACCGTCGACTACCGCGAATACACCTACGCCGGCGGACGTTTTCCCGGAGGCTTCATCAAGCGCGAAGGCCGCATGAGCGACCGCGAAGTGCTCACCAGCCGCCAGATCGATCGCCCCGTAAGACCGATGTTCGCCGAGGGATTCAAGTGCGAGACGCAAGTCATCGCCTTCGTTCTCTCCGCCGATGCCAGCAACGATCCGGATGTTCTCGGAATCAACGGCGCATCCGCCGCGCTCACGCTGTCCGATATTCCATTCCTCGGTCCCATCGGCGCCGTGCGCGTCGGCCAGATCAATGGCCAGTTCGTAATCAATCCAACGTACGACGAAATGCGCGAGAGCACGCTGAATATCATGGTCGTCGGCACTGCCGATGGAATCGTGATGATCGAATCCGGCGCAAAAGAAGTCAGCGAAGAATTGGTCGTCGACGCGATTGATTTCGGCCACAACGAAGTCAAAAAGATCTGCGCCGCCATCAACGATCTGCGCGCAAAAGCCGGCAAGAAAAAACGCGAAGTCACGCCGCCGGAATTCGATCAGGCTTATTACGATCAGTTGAAAAAGAAAGTCGGAGCGGAACTGTCGGATGCGCTCGACACGAAAAAGCATCCCAAAGCCGAAAGCTACACGTTGGTCAAAGACATCAAGAAAAAGCTGCAAGCAGAAATTCCCGAGGACGATGAAAAAGCTCTCGCAAAATTGAAACAGTATTACGAGACGCTGCGCGAACGAATCTTCCGCGAAGAAGTTTTAGAAAAGAAACGCCGTCCCGATGCTCGCGCCTTCGACGAAGTTCGCGACATCTGGATCGAAGCTGGCGTCCTGCCGCGCACCCACGGCAGCGCCATCTTCACCCGCGGCGAGACCCAGGCATTAGTGACGACAACCCTAGGCACCAGCGACGACATGCAGCGCCTCGAAGGCTTCGAAGGTGAAGCCAAAAAACGCTTCATGCTGCATTACAATTTCCCGCCGTTTTCGGTGGGGGAGGTTGCGTTCCTGCGTGGGGCGGGCGGCGCGAGATTGGACACGGCGCGCTCGCAGAGCGGGCGGTGTCGGCGGTGTTGCCATCGGAAGAGTCGTGGCCTTATGCGATGCGCGTGGTGTCCGACATTCTGGAGTCGAATGGATCGTCGTCGATGGCGACGGTTTGCGGAGCTTCGTTGTCGCTGATGGATGCAGGCGTTCCGTTGAAGGCTCCGGTGGCTGGAGTTGCGATGGGACTGGTGAAGGAAGGCGAGCAGTATGCCATTCTCACCGACATTGCTGGCGCGGAAGATCACTACGGCGACATGGATTTCAAAGTTGCCGGAACGAAAGATGGAATCACCGCGCTGCAGATGGATATTAAAGTTGCCGGCATCACTTCGCAGATTATGCATGAAGCGTTGGCTCAGGCGAAGCGTGGACGGTTGCACATTCTTGGCAAGATGGAAGAAGTGATTACTTCCGGACGCGAGAAGATTTCTGACTTCGCTCCGCGCTTCTACACCGTGCAGATTCCGGTCGACAAGATTCGCGATCTGATTGGGCCGGGCGGGAAGATGATTCGCAGCATCGTGGAGCAAACAGGAGTCAAGATCGATGTGGAAGATTCCGGATTGGTGAAAGTGGCGTCGAGCGATCAGGCGTCGGCAGCGAAGGCGCTGCAGATTATCGGCGATCTCACCGCGACCGCTGAGGTTGGCAAGACTTATCTCGGCAAGGTCACGCGGCTGGCGGATTTCGGCGCGTTCGTCGAAATCATTCCGGGCACCGATGGATTGCTGCACATCAGCGAAGTAGCGGAGCATCGCATTGCCGATGTCCGCGACGAGTTGAAGGAAGGCGATCAAGTGCTGGTGAAAGTGCTGGCGGTCGAGGGCAATCGCATCCGGCTGTCGCGCAAAGCGATTTTGAAAGAGCAGCGCGCGAAGATGGGCGGCGGAGATGGCGCTGCTCCGGTTGAAGGCGGCGGCGACGAGCGAGAAGCGGTTCCCGCTCCGGCGTTGACTGGATCGATGGTGATTGAAGGCGGAGGCGATTTTCCCGATGATGAGCCGAACTTCAATCGCGAGGGTGGAGCGCCCGTGAGCAGCGGTGATCGTCCCCATGGAGACCGTCCGCATGGCGGAGACCGTGGTGGACGCGGTGGAAGGCCGGGCGGTGGGGGTCGAGACCGCGGACGCGGCGGACGTGGTGGAAGGCCCGGCGGCGGCGGACGCGATCGTGGCGGACGTGGCGGTCCGGGCGGGGGACGACACTAGAAACTTTTTGCCACGAATCTGCACGGACTTGAAAGTGGAAAGGCCACGATGCAAATCGTGGCCTTGTTTCATGGCACGATATTATTTTGGGTTGCGTTCGGGCTACAGAAGAAGCAGGTTCCTCACCGGGCTTTCAGCCCTGTTCGGAATGACAACCGTTAGAAGGCGCGTCATCCAAGCGACTTCGATTCCTCGGGATGACGGGCGAGACCGGCACGGCTGAACGTTTTGCCTTCCCGATCGAATCAAAATCAGACTCCCAAATCAAAATCAGATCAAGTTCAAGGCGACGGGCAGGAGTGTCCGTCCGACATGCCTGGTCGTCGCTAGACGAGAAATTTTCTTAACGGATCCCAGTAGTGGGATTTCCATCCGTCGCTCAGGCTGTCGTAATCGCCTTCGGGGAAGCCGGTGTGGTCCAGAACAACTGTTGTGGTCGAGCCTTTTGGGTTCAGTTCAAACTTGACGAGCGAGTAGACGCCGGGGGCCCAGTGAGTGGGGCGCCACGCTTGGACGATGCGCTGCGCGGGAACCAGTTCGATGTTGCGTCCGACGATTACTCCGCCGAACATAGTAAAGGCTCCGCCGACCTTCGGATCGATCTCAGCCGGCCGACCGGTGCAGGCAGAGAATTGTTTGGAATCCAGGAGCACTTCATAGATTCGCTGTGGAGCGGCGTTGAGATCAACTTCCTGATGTAAAGAGGTTCGCGAACGGTTCGCCGCCGTGGACGGCATCTCTTTCACGGGCGTCTGCTGCGAGACTGCGAAAGGCAACGGTACCGTGACCAGGAGGGCGCAGGAGGCGCCCAGACCGGCGATCGCTTGGCGCCGCGTGAGTGCATGGACCTTCGGAGAATTATTCTGGCGCATGATCATCCTCCTACGTCAGACTTGATCGGTTCGCATGAGAACACGAGTTGGAACTCTGAGCAAGGCAAAAAGGAAGACGCTGCCCTTCCCGGTCAGATCGAGGTTCGACAAGCGATTAGATAAAATAACTCATCATGACGAATCGCTCGGTGGTGGTGTTTGATCTCGGCGGCGTGCTGATCGATTGGAATCCGCGTTACTTATATCGCAAGCTTTTTGCCGGAGACGAGGCGGCCATGGAACATTTTCTGGCCAATGTGTGCACGGCTTCGTGGAACTCTCAGCAGGATGCGGGACGAACTTTTGCCGAGGCCTGCGCGTTGCTCAAGTCGGAGCATCCCAGCCATGCGGAGTTGATCGACGCGTGGATTGAGCGTCAGCCGGAGATGTTAGCGGGAGCGATTGATGGCACGGTAGAAATCCTCGCAGAATTGCGCGCCCATAAAATTCCTCTGTATGCGTTAAGCAACTGGTCGGCGGAAACTTTTCCCATCTCTCTGAAGCGATTCGAATTCCTGCACTGGTTTCAAGGCATAGTACTTTCCGGCGAAGTGCGTCTGCTCAAACCCGATCCTCGTATCTTTCAACTGTTCTTCAAGACTCACGGCATCGATCCTGCGGAGGCGGTATACGTTGATGATTTGAAGGCGAACGTAGAAGCCGCCACTGCACTGGGCATGCACGGCATTGTATTTACCGATCCTGCTTCGCTTCGCCGGGAACTGGTAAAGCTGGAATTGCTGGATGCGGCGATCGATTCGACGGTTCGAATTGCGCATGCCGCCGCTTGGGTTGGCGATCTAGAGCGCGCCCGCGCATTCTACGAGCGCTGGTTCAAAGCTACGGCGGAACCGAAATATTCGAGCGCGAAGCGCGATTTCAAATCGTATTTTCTTTCGCTCGGCACGGGCCCGCGTATCGAGCTGATGAAATCGCCGGGGGAAGCATCGCGGCTGGCGCATCTTGCCATCTCCGTAGGATCGCGTGCCGCGGTCGATCGTCTGCTCCAGGAGATGGAATCCACGGGAGTTCGCATCGTGAGCACCCCGCGTCTCACGGGCGATGGATACTACGAAGCTGTGATCGCGGATACAGAGGGAAATTTGATAGAGATAACTTCCTGAGCGGCGCCCTTGCAGCGCGGCGAGATCGTAGACAGACATTCGGGAAACGTATGAAAAGGGAAATCCCTCTGGTCTACGAGAATTCAATACACTTAGAACAGTTGCAATGGTAGGAGGAATTGCCGGGCATGGCGGCGTGGCCGCAGGTGGGGCAGAGGAACCATTCTCCGTCGGCTCTGGCCTTCATGAGTTTGAAATTACCATCCTCGGCACAATAGGGGCAGCGGACGGCGCCGCGACTATCGCGGCGAACTCCTCTCACTTTGAGAACGAGAGCGTAGCATTTTTCGTGGACAGGAAGGCCGCGATCGTCGACGGCGGCCGAATCAGGGGCGAGTGGTTTAGAGCAGATCGCGCAGCTGGCAAGTTTTGCATTCATTATTATTTTCCTGCATCGCTTGAGGCGAAGCGAAAAAGTCAGTGTTCAGCGAAGGCCCTTGATTTGTATGTTCCTTGGCGAACAAAGGGGTTTGTTTTTTTTCCTGTAGAAGCGGCCAAGTAAACACTTTGCGGGCCGCGGTTTCTGATGCATGAAGGACTCTATGCGCCGTTGGGTTCGCATTCTTAGTATCTTCCTGCTGTTGACGGTGGGCGCTGGAGCCGGAGGAGTTGCGCCGCAGACGAACGCTCCGGAGAACCAGAAGTCGAAGTCCCTGGCAACGCGGGTGATTGGACGCAAGCTTCAGGAAAAAGGCGTGCCCAATTTTGGTGAGGTCACGCCAACTCTTTATCGCGGAGGACTACTGAATACAACGGGATTAAAAGCGCTGGCAAAAATGGGGATTAACGTTGTGGTCGATACTCACGCCAATGACGTAAGCGAAGAAAAGACAGTGAAGAATTTGGGCATGGAATATGTGGCGATTCCATGGCATTGTCCGTGGCCGCACGATGAAGTGTTTGCCAGGTTTCTTAAACTTCTGCGGGAAAGCAAAGGGAAGAAAGTTTTTGTGCATTGCCGCCTGGGAGACGATCGCACAGGAATGATGGTCGCGGCTTACCGTATGGCGGACGAAGGCTGGACCGCGGATGAGGCAATGAATGAGATGAAAACGTTCGGGTTCACGCGGACGCATCACTTCATCTGCCCCGGCCTGGCGAGTTATGAAAAACATTTTCCTGAACGGTTGAAGAATAACCCCGCGTTTGCGGGGCTGCGGAAGAAACAGTAGGGGGTAGAACTGAGCGATGCTCGACAACATCTAATCATTTATTTCCGGGTGGAAGGCTATGGCTGCACAAAAAAACGATTCGACCGCCGATGCGCCTTATGTTGTTGATGCCAAGGTGCGCATTGGACACGTCCACTTGAAGGTTGCCGACCTGCAGCGCGCCCAGAACTTTTATGCCGGCGTCTTAGGGCTGGAAGTGATGCAGCGCTATGGGGACGGCGCCGTATTTTTATCGGCGGGAGGGTACCATCACCACATTGCGTTAAACACATGGGAGAGTTTGGGGGGCGAACCGCCGCCACCGGGGACCACCGGGCTTTATCACACAGCGATTCTCTACCCTTCCAGAGCCGCGCTGGCGACGGCGCTGCGGAGAGTACTGGCGGCGAAAATTCCTCTGCAGGGAGCGGCGGACCACGGAGTCAGTGAGTCGATTTACCTGAACGATCCCGATCAAAATGGGGTTGAGTTGTATTGCGATAAGCCCAAGGAAAAGTGGCCGCGGACTCCAAGCGGACAACTGCAAATGTACACGCGGCCACTGGATTTACACGAATTGTTGAGAGAGGCTCCGGAGGGCAGCGAACTGCAGAGTGGTCCGTTGGATTTATGAAATTATTGGAAGCCGCCGTCTGACTATGCGGAGACGAAACCAATTCTGAAATTTATTTGTGAGGGGTCGAGCTCCGATCATCCGCTGTAATTCTTGCGATCTCGGCGCGCAATTGTTGGGCTTCACGCTGCAGATCTTTGGCCATGAGCCAGTGATTTTCCCGTTGGTTCTTTTCCGAGGTCTCGGAGGCAAGGTTCGTAAGGCGCAGGATTTCGTCTTCGAGGACTTTAAGGCGAGACCGCAGTGCTTCAACCAACATCGTTGCCTTACCGAAGAAAAGTATAGCTGACTGCGGCAAATCCGTCGCGCTGAACTCGACGAAAAGAGCGTGCCCTCACGAGCCGAGGCGAAGGATTTCGGCGCGGAGGCGGGAATGACCTTGCGTTTGGCGGAGGTAGGTCATTTCGTTGGGGGCGGATTTGGCGCGAATGATTTCAACCAGTTGATTTTTCTCGGTGCGCGACCAACGCGAGAGGCCAGGGATCAGAGCCAGAACTAACGACCAGTTTTGCAGAGCTTGAATCTGAGCTTTACTCCAGCGGGCCGAGTTAATTTCCAAGGCTCGAGTTACGTTCATGACGGAAGCTCGGCGAAATTTCTGGCTATCGCCGTTGAACTGGCGGGCCATCCGGCGGTTGATGAGCAAGCCTAGGTTGCGAGTGGAGAAAGTGTCCCAGGGACCGGACTGTTGGCCGCCGCCGTCGGATGAATGGGCCTCATAGAACATGTGAACCTCGGCGAGACGTTTGAGGATTCGCGCTGGAGTTTTATATTCGCGGTTGGCCGCTATTTTTTCCTCTTCTCTTTCACATAACTTTTGCAGATCCCGGCGCCCGGGACGAAATCCTAGTTTGCGATAAAACCAGAAGGCGCCGGAATCGATAGCCTCGTCGTTATTCTGACCGATCTGGTAGGGATAAATCGAAATCCATTTTGTAGGGGTGAGTGCGCACAGGCAGCGCAAAGCCTGAGCGTAAATCCATGCGGTTTCGCCCTGCCGGTAGGTGTAGAAGGTGTTGAAGCCAACCTCGATCCAGTCGCAAAGGCCGATGGCTTCAATGTAGTTAATGGGGACGCCGTTTTTTAGAGTGTAGCCTGCGAGGTAAGCGCGGAGCGGGAGACGGCGATCGGCAGGCAATCCCCAGAAATGCATGATGACGCCGCGGCCGAGATGGGCGCGGACGACGGTGCGGGGGTCGCCGAGCGTGGTGCCATAAAGCTCGCGGTAGCGAACGACCATGACTTCGCGAATCGCGTTCATCACGGATTCTCCTGCAGCGGCAGAGAGCTTTTCGAACCGGGGTTTGGGCCGTGCCAGTTCGTCAGCGAGCGAAACTTCGCTGCGCTGGATGAGCGGCGCATCGTGGAAATAGAAACGGCGAGGACGCATCCAGTTGCGGGTACGTGAAAGCTTTAAGTTTTCGAGGCGCCAACGAATGGGCAGACGAAGTGAGTCGTAAAGTTCCGCACGCTGACGATCCGGGAGCGGGAGTTGCTTGAAACGCTGGACGAGCCATTGGAGCGGACGTTCACGGCCTCGGGCGGCATCGAGCCATTTCTGCCAGGGGATGTTGGCTTCGACGTCGACATCTTCTTCCAGCAGGGGAATGAAGCGAGGCCAGATCGATCCGCGAGCACGCTCGGCCTCGTGGTCATCCCAGTAATCGTTCCCGGCGATCTCGACATTGTGGGGAAAGCGGCGCACAAGCCATTGGACAACGTCGAAAGAAAGTGTGTCCTGCATGGTGGTGCCGGCGATGCCGGAGGTGTCGAAGTCATCAAAGATAGAAATGTCCGCGCGCCGGGCGCGAAACTTTTCCATGCGCTGATAGAAAGTGTTGAGCAGCTTCTCGACTCGAGAATTAAGCGAGCGAGAGTGAGGAAAAGCACGGAGGAAAAGAAGACATTCGTGGAAGCGAATGAGCTGGCGTGGATCAGTGAATTGGAATTTTGAGAGTTGAGTGAGAAGTTCGGCGATGAAGGTGGCGTGGCTGCGGTGGAAATCATTTTTCGAGGCTTCGAGTTGCGTCAAGAGTTCGTGCGAACCATGGGCGGCGGGCGGCATGTGTCGGCGAGATAGTGTAGCGCAATTGCGGCGTTATCTCTTCAGAACCTCGGGCAATGAAAGTAAAATTACTTTTCACAACAGCGGACACGGCGCTGCCGAAAGTAACTTCATCCTGACGTTAGTGTCCGGTTACAAGGCGCCCGAAGGTTGGCTTCATGGCCATGTATTTTGTGTTTGTGAGCTGATGAAGTTTGCCATCACTGTCGAGGGTGAACAGTTGATACTCTCCCGTCCACATTTCGCAGCGTGGGCGCTCTTCGCCGACCGCTATGAATTGAGTCGAAACGCGATTCAACGCGGAGAACGCAATCAGTCTGCCGTCGAGAGACCATGCGGGGAAACAAAAGTCCTGGCGTTTGGAAAATATGAGGCGATGTTGCTGGGAGCCGTCGGCGGCCATCAGGAATATTGCCGGATGCTCGCCTTCGCGGTCGGAAACAAAGAGGATGGATGCGCCGTCGGGAGCCCATGCCGGCGCGGAATCTTCGCCTTTATCGTCGGTGAGGCGGCGAACGTTTGAGCCGTCAGAATTCATAGCGAAGATTTGAAACTTACCGGCGCGGTTGGAAGCGAATGCGATTTGCCTATTGTCGGGAGACCAACTGGGAGAGAGAGCATGTTCTGTCAACCGCTTAGGGTTGCTGCCGTCAGCATCCATCACCCAGACTTCTGGATTGCGGCTAGGGTGGGGCTGCGCGAATTCGTAGAACGCGATTTTCTTGCCATCGTGCGACCAGACTGGGCCGCAGGCATCGCCGGTGCTGATGGTAGTCAGGCGCTTCTGGCCACTGCCGTCGGAATTCATCACGTAGATTTGCGAGTACTGATCGTCGCGTAGAGAACAGAACGTTATCTTCCTGCCGTCGGGCGAAACTGAAGGGTCGAATCCGTTCACGTGCAGATCGGTGATTCCTGTGCCATCCGGGTTCATTAAGGCGAGCAGATTCATTTTGGCTTCTGAAATGGAATGGTATTGCATATTGGGATTGTCGACCGAATTAATATTGACGCCGCCCGTCTTTGTCGAAGCCAAATGATCG
Source organism: uncultured Acidobacteriaceae bacterium (assembly GCA_963817305.1). Classification (GTDB taxonomy): domain Bacteria; phylum Acidobacteriota; class Terriglobia; order Terriglobales; family Acidobacteriaceae; genus Sulfotelmatobacter. The sequence goes on from CAWFOD010000008.1 coordinate 128,409, forward strand.
GCCGATAGCATCGCCATTGACGACGAAGTGGTGATGATTGGATCGGGGCGAACGAAAACGATCTTCTCTGATGGCTCGCTTTGAGACAAACAGTCGCACCGCACGAAGATTATTAAAACCAGAAGCGTGGCTTTGAAGTGGCGCATGTCTTCCTCCGCGACGGAGAACCTTCAATCGGCGCAGCTATTCCAAGGTCGGAGTCCCAGAAGCACACACATTATGCATCTTTCCGCTTAAAAGCGGCGTACTTTTTGTTTGCGATCTCGTACCCTCAGCGATTTTGGAAATGCAGGGTGATTTCGGCGGGGATCTCCAGAGGAGTCCCGTCGCAGGTTGCGGGAGTGAAGCGCCACATACTGAAAAGCTGCAGAGCTTCGGCATTGAGGTCGGCTCGTTCCGAAACGTCTATGCTGGCATCGCGGACGGTACCGTCGATGCGAACTGTACCGTGCACCATCACGTCGACATTCGCACCTCCCTGACCCGGCTTTGGTTGCGGCATGAATCGTCCAAAAGGTCGGCGATAGACGTTGCACACGTGGCCAAGAATTTTTGCGTTCGCGGGCGGACTCAACAGGTCCGGATCAAAGGGGCCGTCGGTTGCGATTTTAGTCTGCTCCAGTTCCATGCGCAGATCGTTTTGCTCATAGACGATGCGGGCGGGAAGGTACGTACCGCGATAGAGAAAGAAATCCGAATTTGAAACGGTTTCGTCATTGGCATGAATACGAGCCAGGATGCCGTACTCCTTATCGATGCACAATTCGTTGCCTGAAGTCTTCTCGCCGCGAACCGTATCGAACTCTATGCAGCGAGTTGGGCGTCCATTCACCTGACCGTCTTGGATGGAGCGGATGATATCGGATTCATCGAAACGAGCCGTGTAAGGATGGTTCAGGCGTGTCATTCGGCGGACCTCCACTGGAGCGCGCGCACGATCGCCGACATCTGCGACCATCGTTCCATTGACGACTACAAGTAGGCGGAAATCACCGAATTCGTACTCGTCGCGGTAGGATCGCGGTCCCTGAACGACGCTGGTAAAACGGCCCTGCTGAATACCTGCTGCGGAAAACGATCGAAAAGTGATTGTCTGCTCATAGCTATGAAAATGACGCGGGGTGCTTAAAGAATCGGCACGTTCGAGCAGAGTTTCAGCCTCCTGGCGAAGTTGAACTTCCTGAGCCGCACAATCGATGATTACGAACGCGATGAGCATGACAGAAGCGAGGATCGAGAAGAGAAACCGCATAGCGGCCACCCCAACTGGAACCGCATAATAGCACAACAGTTAGGTGCCCTGATTTATTTCAGCCCCAGACTACCGTTGAAGTGTTGGATGACTCCGTAGCATTCGCAGGCGACGGCTTCGAGGCTTTTGCGATTTAGGATTTTCACCGTGCCGCGAAGGTTTTCGATCAGTCCGGCATCTTCGAGCATTCCGGCGGCCAGGCTTACGCTGGGGCGTCCGGTACCAAGCATTTGCGCGAGGAAGTCGTGAGTCAATGGGAGCGACTGAGAATCGAAGCGGTCCTGGCACATCAGCAGCCAGCGGGCGAGGCGCTGATCAATTCCGTGCAGGCGGTTGCAGGCGGCAAGCTGGGCAACCTGCATACCGTGCATGAGGGCGAAACGTCCCAGTTGGGAACGTAGGGCCGGGGCGGAAAGCAGAATATCCTCAAACACCTCAGAGCGAATGCGCATTCCACTTCCCGACATTTGCATGATGGCCCGGAAAATCTCGCGGCGGAGTCCCTGGGTAAGCGACATTCCAACCATGCCTTCTTTGCCGACGATACCGACTTCCACGCTTCTTCCGTCGTGACTGAGAGCCACGAGAGATGCCATACCATCATTCAAAAAATAGGCGAAGTCAATTCTTTCGCCGGGCTCTTGGAGAATTCTGTGCTGCGGAAGGTTCGTAGCCTCCAAGTGGGGGCGAAGCAGGTTGTATTCCTTGTCTGGAAGAGACAAAAGAATTAGATTACTCACCGCTTTCCCGTCGGCATCGGAGCGGCAACCGGGATTCAACGAAGGCAATTTGCCCGTTTTTATGGCTCGCTTAGCGATGATATTTCCTTCCATCAAGGCATCGGTTCCCATAATCGTTGGATGCCCCCAGCCGGCTTCCGCTATTCCGGAGGGCTGTATCCGAGGCCGTCATCTCCATGGAAATCAGTAGGAATAAAAAGGTAGAACATACGGAGAAACTTCCTAGCAGTTCCCCGATAGATATAAATCGTGCGGCGTTGTCATTTGCAGCCAGGCAAATGACGTTCAAGTGGGTAGACCCACGAAATTAATCGTCCTTTCGTTGACTGTCACGTTCGTGCAGGCGCCCATCCTTTGCAGAGAGGAGGCGGTTCAGCTCTTGGACAAGCTGCAGAAATTTTTGCCGATCTTGTTCCACCGCAATTTTGGAGCACAGCTCCTGAATGCGGTCACTTTCAGACTGGGTCATATTCAGGTTCGTAGGGCGAAGCGGAAGTATTACAGGATTCGCTGTAGAACGTATGTTCGATGTCGAACGGTCTGCCATCCAGCAGACTGCGAGGTCTAGATCGGCTGGATGGTCCCCATTGCTCGAGTCCCGAGGAAAGCGGGCCGGGTAAGAGAGAGTGCGAGGGTTAAATCAGTTGTATCCCTTCTTCTTCCAGAACACCCAATCGCCGCGCACCGCTTCGAGCATGGCCTCCGCTGCGTGGTGCAAAAATTTTCCTTTTTGCCTGTCGAGATGGCGGAGGATGGTCTTGCGCGCGGATGGAGTGCCGAGATGGATGTTGGCAGTTTCAAACCCCATGGCATGGAGCAATCGGAGTTCGGTACCGGGGCCGCGCAAGGAGGCGAGTTCAATGCGGGAACAGTGCGGGCCGAGGCGCCGGACAATCCACCGTCCGCGTAATTGGACGAAGGGATCGGGACAACGGACGGCACGGTTGATGATGGTTTGGTAAAGAATTTCGGCGGGACCTTTTTGTTGTTTGGAGCCAACGCTTTCAGCCCAGCAATTCGAAGATTGGACCAGCGCTTTGGCTTCTCGGGCGATCCGTCCACCGTGCCAATCGGCAAGGGCAACGTAACGGGCGTGGCCCAGGCTGCCTAGTCCAGCCACGCGGTGGGCCAGGCGGTATCGAATTCCGGGCGCCGGCATAAGATGTTCGATGGCATCGACGGCGCTGACCGGTGGCTCGGTTTTCAGAGTGCGGAGCGCATCCATTTTCTGCCAGAAGCGAACCGGATCGCGCAGCTCGCCTTCGGCAATCAAGCGCAACCATTGGTGTTTTTCACCCAGCACAAATGCGCGGCCCTGGTCGCGCAGGCTTTCGCGATACCCTTCGAGCATGGTGTCGCAGATGTCTTCTTTTTTGAGCGGAAGGTTCCCTGCCTCGACCGCGAGATGCGCACTGACCGCGAGCCGCACTAAATCGATGGTATAGGCCATGGGCCACGCTTCATCGAAGTCGTTGACGCCCCAGATCAGGCGGCCTTCGATATCGCGCCAAGTGCCGAAGTTTTCCACATGGAGATCGCCAACCGCGAGGACGTGCGGAGCCTTTGCCAGCTCAGGACAAATCTGCGGCCAGAGTTGCGCAAAGCGATAGTAAGTGGCACGGAAGAAGGGGAACAGCTCCGCCTTCATGCGCGCGTGCTTCAGGCGAAGATCTTTTTTGTCGAGATGAGTGCGGAGGCCCAGCCAGTATTCGAAATTGCGAGTGGCCTTGACTACGTTCATGCGGGCAACGATAGCGATGGGTGGAAGCAGAAGTCAAATAGCGGACTTCTGCTCACCTCTGGTGGGTCCGCTCAATTTTTGAAGAAAACGACGTTCTTCTCGACGAACGGCTTTTTGTCCTCGGGAAGATCGTCGGCTGCGAGAATCGAATCGGAGGTGCACGAAGGGATGCAGGCGCCACAGTCGATGCACTCGGCCGGGTCTACGAAGAGTTGAGTCGCTTCTTCGAAACCGGGCTCATCCTGTTTGGGATGGATGCAATCAGTTGGGCAAACGTCGACGCAGAGCGAATCTTTGATACAGGAATCGGTGATTACGTAGGCCATAATTATGATCTCCGAAAATGGATCTTTCGAAATGTGTGAACTCAATTGTTAGTGTAGAAAGTGCGAGCGCTGGACACCGTGACGGGGATCACTGAGTCGTGTGAGCCGCAAGACGAAGAGGACTTCCCAATAAAAACAACAGATCAACGTAATCACGCAGAACAGTGACAGAGGTCACCGACATAAAAGAATCGTGATGGCAGAATGCTGACATTGAAGTAGGCCTTCTAATTGAGATCGCCCGGCTCTAACCCACAGAACCCCACAGAGCCGTTACCCCAGACGGCAAGAGCCGGGCGCCTTAAACAAATCCAAAAATTGAAAACTCTTTCGTTAGAAATCATCCATTAGCCCGCGTTGCGCTCCGATTCCGGAATGAGCGGCGGAAAAATGCCAGCGCCCGCGGCGTGTCGATTCTGACACGCTGTTGTCGCATTGGGGATTCGCTCTCGAAAACCATCGCGTCTAAGCCCAACGTTTTCAAGAGTCCAGCTTTGGTTCTGATCCTGCTCTTACGGTACAGTGGAGAACTTCTGCGGCGACGCGCGGAGAACTCCAGAGGAGAGACCTTATGCAGATGGCAATCACATTCATGGCGGTGGTGGGCGGAATGATCTTTTCGTTGGCGGTAGCGTTGTTGACGGAGGAATTGATTTTCGGGCAAGTGTTCCGGCTGTTCTTTTCGAGGCGGACAGCAGTGATAAAAACTGAAACCAAGCGCTGAGGCGAGAAGGAGAACGACGATGCTGGCGTTGAAACATTTACTGATGGCAGGCGGAATAGGAATGATGATCGCGGCGGTTTGTATTCTCGCCTATGATCTTTACCGCGGAGTTTTGCAGCGTCGCGCCTTAGCGACGGCGGAAGCAGTTGCGATTCCCGTGTTGCTGCGCTGGCGAACATCGCTGGCACTTGCGATGCTGTCCTGGGGACCAATATTGATGGCGCTCAGCATTGTGGTGGTGCCCAGCGGCATGGCGGGGGTAAGGGTGAGCCAGATGAGCGGAGCGGAGGCGGGGACACTTTATCCGGGGATTCACCTGGTGACGCCTCTGATAGAAGATGTGGCGTTATTCGATACTCGTGACCAGATATTTACGACCGGGATGTCCGAAGATGAAACAAGCACGCCGACGAAATCGTCGACGTCAAAATCCTCCGTTAAGACCCAGCCTTTGAATGTGCAGGCGAAAGAAGGACTGACGCTGGGGTTGGCGATCACGGTGCGTTATCGCCTGGATGCGCGCAGATTGGATTACATTGAAGAAAATCTGCCGCGTCCGGTGGAAAAGGAAATTGTCCCGCCTACGGTGGCCAGCGTGTGGCGCGAGATTGTTCCGAACTACACGGTACGGGATGTTTTCTCAGCCAAGCGCGAGGAAGTACGGCAAAAGGCGGCAGGGTTGATTGCACAAAAACTGGCGGCGGATGGAATCGTCGTGAAAGAAGTGATGCTGCGCGATATCCAGTTGCCTCCAGAATATGCAGAAGGACTGCAAGCCTTATTGCTGAAAGAACAAGAAAACGATCAGATGAGCGTGGAAACTGAGTTGAAGGGCAAAGAAGTGCGGATCGCCGAACTAGAAGCCGAAGCCATGAAAGCGCGGCAGGTCAAGATGGCGGAGGGAGAAGCGCGAGTGAAAGTCCTGCGGGCCAAGAGCGAGTCGGACGCGATGCAGTACACTCTGCCGCTGAAACAGAAGCAGATCGAACAGAGCCGGCTCGAAGCACAGGCACGCAAAGAAGCGACTATCCAGAATGCGGAAGGAGAAGCGCAGGCCAAAGTGATCGACAGCAAAGCCGAGGGCGAGCGGCGGAAGTTGCTGGCGGACGCGGAGGCGGATCGCATTCGCGTGACTGCAGCGGCCGACGCGGAACGATTACAGAGCGAGGCAGAAATTTTGAAGGGGAATCCGCTGCTGATTAACAAGATCGTGGCCGAGCGGCTTTCCGACAAACTGCAAATCATGATGGTTCCGGCCGACGGGAAGTTTTTCTTTGCCAACGATGTGCTGCGGGGCATGAATATGGCTAACCAGAATGAGCAGGCGGAACAGCGACAGAAGTAGCCAAACACAATCGCACGTTGGAACAACTACACCGTGGGATATGATGCCAAGGATTCGGCTGGCCGAATGACGCGTGAAGTTTTCATGAGAAGAAAGGAGCCATGATCTTTCGCCGCAAACTGCTGGCGGTATTCGCCCTGACCGTTTTTCTTTCCGTGGCGGCGGTGGCGTGGCTGGTGTCTGAAGTAACGCGGCGCGCCTTTGTGCGCAGCGATGATGAGCGGACGGCGGCGCTGGTAGCGCAGTTTCGCCGCGAATTCAACCGCCAGGGCGAGGAAGTGACGCGGCGAGTCGAGAACATTGCTGATTCTGACACCGTGAGCCGCATGGCGGTGGCGTTAAATCGTGCGCCCGCGGATCCCGGTCCTTATTTTGAGTTGGCGAAAGCGACTGCGGAAAATAGTCATCTGGATTTTCTGGAGTTCGTAGAGAGCGATGGAACGATTATTTCCTCGGCACAGTCACCCGCCAAGTTTGGACATCTCGAAAGTGACGTGAGAAGTTTTGCCGAAGTGGCTGATCAGGCCGCTTTTCTGAAGCAGGAAGAACTGCAGGATCGCACTGAGCTGGGTTTGTTTGCGGTGCGCGCCACTCACGGAGAGCATCCGGTTTATGCGATCGGAGGACGCCGGCTGGATAAAGATTTCCTTTCTGCCCTGGACTTACCGGCCGGGATGCGTGCTCTGCTCTACCAGAATCGCGGCGATCATTTTTCGCCAGATTGGCTGATCGATCCTGCAGGATCAGTCACCGACGAAAAACATTCTCTAAGCAAATTGCAGCCGGTAGTCGATGCCGCGCGGAAGTATGGACAGGAGATGAATGCGGTAGTGGCATGGTCGCAAGATCGCGCCGATGATGAAGTGTTTCATGCCATTCCATTGCGGGGCGCGGGGACGGGGAACGATCGCCCGCTGCTGGCGATTCTGCTGATCGGAAATTCGCGACGAACCTATGTGGAGTTGAAACGGCACATCCGATCGGCGGCACTGCTGGTGGGTGGCGGAGGAATCGCGCTCGCCATCCTTCTCAGCAGCTGGGCGGCGGCGCGAGTGACGCGTCCGGTGGAGCGCTTGGCGCACGCGGCGCAGGAAGTGGCGGCGGGAAATTGGAATGCGCGCGTGGATGTTTCAGGCAGCGACGAACTGGGACAACTGGCCGATTCTTTCAATCGAATGACGACTGAATTGCTTGCACAAAAAGAGCGACTGGTGCAGGCCGAGCGAGTGGCGGCGTGGCGCGAGTTGGCGCGGCGCCTGGCGCATGAGTTGAAGAACCCGCTGTTCCCCTTGCAGTTGACGATGGAGAATCTGGTGCGTGCGCGGCAGCAAAGTCCAGAGCAGTTTGAGGAAGTGTTCCGCGAGAGTTCCAGAACTTTGCTGGCGGAGATTGCTAACCTCAAGGGAATCATCGGCAGGTTCAGCGAATTCTCGAAGATGCCACAACCGCAGTTGCGGCCGGTGCAAGTGAATGACGTGGTTCGCGGCGTGGTACAGCTTTTTCAAGCGCAACTGGAAGCGCCGGGGGGTGCGAAGATCAAATGTGAGATGCAACTGGATTCGCATTTGAAAACAGTATCCGCGGATGCAGAATTGCTGCATCGGGCGATTTCAAACCTCGTGCTCAATGCCGTGGATGCGATGCCGCAAGGCGGCAGGTTAACTCTACGCACACAACAGGAAGCCGGCAAAGTGCAGATCGAAGTCGCGGACACGGGGCCGGGGATGACGGCAGAACAGCGGGAACGAATATTTACTCCTTATTATACGAGCAAAGCGAATGGCACTGGCCTGGGTCTGGCGATTGTTCAATCCGTTGTGAGCGATCACGGTGGCAGGGTTTGGGCGGAGGGGGAACCAGGGCGAGGAACGAGATTTGTGATTGAGTTGCCGGATGCAGTGCGAAACGGATAACGAAGATTGGTGAATATCGATAAAGCGAGCTGGAAAGGGAGGATGTTTGGCGGGCAAAGCGCATCTGCTGATTGTGGACGATGAGGCCAACACGTTGGCGTCGTTGTCGCGGGCATTCCGGCTGGCCGGCCACGAAGCAACGGTCTGCGACAATCCGGCGAAAGCGCTGGAATTGGCGAAGATGCAGAAGTTCGACTTGATTCTTTCGGATGTGCGAATGCCGGGAAAAGATGGGCTTACGCTGCTCGAGGAATTAAAGGCCCTCGGAGTGACGGCACCCGTAGTAATGATGTCCGGGCAGGCGGAAATTGAGATGGCAGTGCGAGCCACACGACTGGGCGCGTTGGACTTTCTGGAAAAACCCATCTCTACAGAAAAACTTTTGTTGACGGTGGAGAATGCGCTAAAGCTGCAGCGGCTGGAAAGCGAGAACCGGCAACTCAAACAACGGCTGGGAAAGCATGAACTGGTGTGGCAGGGTGCGGCCATGCAGCGCGTGATGGCGCAGGTAGAACGCGTGGCACCGAGCGACACGCGAGTTTGCATCCTGGGAGAAACGGGTACGGGAAAGGAATTGGTGGCGCGGACGATTCACGAACGCAGCTCGCGCTCCGCGAATGCGTTTGTAACTTTGAATTGCGCTGCGGTACCGGCGGAGCTGATTGAATCGGAATTGTTCGGCCACGAGAAGGGATCGTTCACCGGCGCTGCGGGTCGACATGTGGGAAAATTTGAGCATGCGGATCACGGAACAATTTTTCTGGATGAGATTGGAGATATGCCGCTGGCGATGCAGGCCAAGCTGCTGCGCGTGCTCGAAGAAGGAGAAGTCGAGCGAGTGGGCGGCGAGAAGCCGGTGAGCGTGGACGTACGCGTGGTGGTGGCCACGCATCGAGACCTGGAAGCGCGGGTGCGCGATGAGAAATTCCGGCAGGATTTATTTCATCGCATTTATGTTTTCCCGCTGGTGCTGCCGCCCTTGCGCGAGCGGCGCGAGGATATTCCGGCCCTAGTGACAGCATTTTGCGGCGCAGGTGAGCGCACAGAATGGATGGAAGCCAGTTCCATTTTCCGAAGAAGCGATGGCAGAGCTGCAATCGCACATGTGGCCGGGCAATGTGCGCGAGCTGCGCAACATGGTGGAGCGGTTGATGCTGCTGGCGACGAACGGCAAGGTTGATCTCGCGACTGTGGAGATGGCTTTGCCGAAAGGCGGCGACATTGGCGTTGCCGCTTCTACGTTCTCCTCCGGCGCGCTGGGAGATCGCGTGGATGCCTTCGAGCGCGAAGTAATTCTGGCGGAGTTGAAGCGCAGCCATTCAAATGTGAGTCTGGCTGCGAAATCATTGGGCCTCGAGCGAAGTCATCTTTATAAGAAGGCGGAGCATCTGGGAATTGATTTGCGGGCCGTGCGGCGGGAGCAAGGGGGGACGCCGGAATGATTTTGATGGCACTTGCGGTTTTTGTGGAGAACATCGAGCGTCCCTCCGGGACGCGTCTCTGCTTCCCGCTTTTCCCGGCGCAGAATGCGCCGGGCTATTGTCGATCGTCCCTCCGGGACGCGAATTCAACTTCTATTCCGATGCGTCGCCTGATTTACTCGGTCGTGCATGATTTGCATTCGCGCTTCAAATCCGCAGCCAGCAGACGATGAAATAATTGTTCTCCGGCCTCGCGGCGCACGGAGAGCCGTCCGGCGCGGTAGGCCCGCGAATTCAAGCCACGCTGCACATCTTCGCAGATGCCGAGATCCTCCTCCTGCACGCGATTGCCCACGTTAACCGACTGCTCGTTATACTCGCGGCTGGCATCGCTGATATCGGCAAAATAAAAGTCGAAGATTACTCGGCAATGATCCACGTCGATTGGGATCACGAGATTCGTGTCCATGTATCCCGCATAGCAGTTGATCATTAGATTCGGATGCTGCCAGAAATACCAGGCGCGATCGCCTTTGCGCGTGGCTCCCGTCGCGGCGTCTTCCGACGAAGTAACCATCGGGCTGGATTGAAGGCAATAACGATCTTCGTTCTCAATGGTGTAATGCTTGTAATCGAGAACCGAATTCAAACCTTTGTGCAGGTGCGGCACGTGATAACCGCCATCGAGATAGTTATCGACGAAGACCTTCCAGTTGCAATGGATGTCGAAAGTGCGGCGGTCGAAGTAATGAAGTTTGCTGATGCCGAGCGGAGCAACCCGTTTAGCCAAGCCGCCGAGAAATTCGCCGAGCGGCACGGCATCATCATCGAGGTTGATAAAGATAAAGCACTCCCAGGTGTCAACACGTATTGGAATCAGGCCGTTTTGACCACGATCAAAATTCTCGACTCCGTCGAATTCGGGCATGCCTTTGAGAGAACCGTCGAGTCCGTAGTTCCAACCATGATAAGGACAGTGCAAGATGGAAGCCTGGCCGCAGGCTTCAGTGACGACGGCGGCAGCGTGATGGCGACAAACGTTGTAAAAAGCGCGAAGAACGCCATCGTTGCCGCGAACAATAACGATGGGTTCTCCAGCAACGGTGGTGGAGACGAATCGCCCGGGTGTTTGGACTTGATCGGTGCGCGCAACTAATTGCCAAGTCTTGCTGAATACGCTTAAACGCTCCAGTTCGGCGATGCGCGGATCGGTGTACCACGCCGCGGGGATCGTTGAAGCGTGCGAGAGCGGAGCACGGTCATCGTAATCTGCCAGAAGCTGTTCGATCGAAGATGACATAGTTGGAATTTTCCATTGTGAAGCTTTCCACAATAGCACTGATCTAACAGGGTTGTCGCGGATAGGAACAGCCAAAAAAAGCAGGCCATGATGGCCTGCCCGTTACATTTGTTGTTTAATTACCCGGCCCTTTTGTTGTTTAAATTATCCGGCGTTGCGCAGCCGCGGTTGTTCTGCGTGCACCAGCGGCATATCTACAAGATGCTCGCTGATGAACCAGACTTGCAATTCGTTGGTTCGAAGAACGTCGCTCACGACCATATCATTGGTACCAGCATCGTCCAGTTCATCGGCGCGTTTGGCCAGCTTCCGGCAATGTCCCAGGATGATCTGGTGGGCATCGAGCAAGCGAGAAATCTGCACCGGCACCTCTTCCCTGCCCCGGGGCGGACGCTCGATGCGCGTGGTTTCAGCCACGTCGGGAGCCATGGCAATGGAGATTCCACCGAGAAGCTGTATGCGCTCGGCGATCGTATCTACCAGTTCAGACTGCTCGCCATAATGCTTATCGAACAACAAGTGAAGTTGATAAAAAGTTGGTCCAGCAACTTGCCAGTGCGATTTCTTGTAGAGATCACGCAACGTCATGGTGTCGGCCAACAGAAGGTTAAGTTGCTCAGTCATCTCAAGGCGAACTGGCTCTTCCAGTTCAAGAGGCAACATATGCTCAACAGTTCCGTACTTCTGAATTTCAGCGGCACGCTGGTGAAGCCGAGGCTGTGCGTTCAAAATTCCGCGCTCGCCCGCCGGGGCTTTCGCGTTCAGATCTTTCTTGGCCATGTAATGTTCTCCTTGCTTGTCGGTAGTCTTACAAGATTGTGGGTAGCACTAGAAAATTGTATTCGCAAACTTCGACGCTGGTTTGATGCCAATCCCGGGGGATGCGATGCGGTTTGAATCGTGTTTCAGTTTCTTCGTCAAGCCGGTACAAATGCGGATTGCCAAGTAATCATGGATTCCTGCTGCTATTCGCCTCACAACCCTGGACTAAGTCGTCAGGCACCGCAAGTTTGACGGCCCCCTAACCATTGTTTATGATCGAAATGCGGGGTGGAGCAGTCTGGTAGCTCGTTGGGCTCATAACCCAAAGGTCGGTGGTTCAAATCCACCCCCCGCAACCAACGCAATCATCAGGTTACGGGCAAGCACTCGTAGTGAGTGTCCAAAAGGCTTCCGATAAGGGGAACTGACACACAGTTCCCCTTATTTATTGAATGGATGTTCAGCCAGCGGTGGGGTGCGCCCCAGGGCGAGGGAGACTTTCGGTTTGAGGCGTGAACGAAAAACCCTCTCCCTTGGCATCGGGGAGAGGGCGGTTGTGATCGGAATATGTTTTAGTCATCCAGGTCAGCTGTAGTGGGTGCCGGTTTGTTGAAGTCGCTCGGGGGGCGGACCTTGCTCTCGCCCGGATATGGCCGCGTAAACCCGGTCGACATGTACCAGTTGAAATGGTTGACGGTGTCCGGGTCTTCGGAGTCGGGTTTGGTCAGTTTGCCGGAGAAGATCTGCGCCTTCTTCTGGAGCCACGCTGCCCTCAAGGCTTTAATCTTTGGGCTATTCGCGGGGTCCGCGGAACTCGCTGAAACACCCTCGTCCAAGGGGACCTGGTTCAGCACGTGTGTCCACGGCGCGAAGTTGCTCGTGGGCGGCGTGCCCTTGACGAAAGACGTCCTCATCGGAGACGCGACGAGGTCGAACTGGTTCATGGGTGGCAGACCGAGGATTTGCTCGATCGTCCGAGTCATGTTGACTTGCGTGTAATAGGTGTGGTCGGTGGGTCCGTTCTGCACAACGTATGGGCTGACGATATAACCGGGGCTGCGATGACCGTCGACGTGGTCGACGCCGTTCTGCGCGTCATCTTCCTCGATGAATATCGCCGAGGTGGACCATACGTTGCTGTGGCTGATGTAGTCAATAATCCGCCCAACGGCCAAGTCGTTATCGGCTTGTTCGGCGTCCGGGGTTGGCGGGCCGCCGGTATGATCACACATAACCCATAGGATGCTCAATGTGGGCACGGTACCGTGTGCGACATCATTCTTGAAGTCCTGCAACCACACATCGACACGGAACTGGTCAGGGATGCCCAAATCGAACTGCGGGAAGTTCTTGATCAGGTGGTTGTACACGGCCGGGAGAGAAGACTCTGCCTGAACCGTGTTCTGATAGTAGAGCGTCTTTTCTTTCCCAGCCTCAAAGTTCTGCGCGTCGGTGTAGAACTGGCTCCAGCTCGGTTCGCTGGTCGATCCGTTGGGCTGCAGGAAAGTATCGTTCTCGACATATTCACCGTAGATCTTCACCGGCAGACCGGCGGCCGCCGCTTCGGAAAACAGGAAGCCCTTGTTTTGATAGGCAAGTGCATCTCCCGCGTTTCCGCCCGGATAACTGCGGACCCAGTCAGGTGACTGGATGTCGTCAGCGTAGGGCGCCATGCCTTCGGTGATCCACTGGTGACCATCAGCCGACTGGCGGCTCGGGTCGTAGAAGTTGTCGAAGAGAGGGAAACGCTTTACCAGACGGTGCACATTCGGCGTGTCCTTGCCACCGAACACCGCCAACGAGGCGTCGCCATCGCCTGCGGCCACGTCGCCCAGGATCTGATCATAGGTGCGGTTTTCACGGATGATCATGAACACGTGCTTGATCAACGACGGATCTCCGATCTTATTTGGCAGTGCGATCGGCTTGGCAGTCGGAGAGCCACCGGAGGCAGACGCGATATTTTGCTTCAGATCCCAGTGGTTGTTCACGAAGACTTCCTCCGTCATGGTGGCCAAGGTCGTGCTGTCGGGCACGGGCACGATGCTAACGGTGCCATTGTCCTGGTGGGTGTTGTAGCCACAGACGCCGTGATCGCACTCGAACGATTCCCGCGCGCCGATGCCCTTATCGTTGGCGACGAGGAGCTCGTTAGCCGCCAGATCCAGTACGACCGAGCTCGGCGCATACGCTACCGGGATCATGCCGATGACTGGATTACTCGCACCGCTGCTGAGGTTTACTACCCCGATCGCGTTGGCGTTGTACAGAGCGACGTAGGCAACGCCTGCCTTGCTATCGACTGCGATCGAATTCGGCGCAGCGCCATAGGCTGGTTGGCCTGCGCCGGGCACGCCGATCGGCAGTCCAAGGTTGATCGTCCGCGTCACCTCGTTGGTGGCTGTGTTGATCACTGAGATGGTGTCACTGTAGGTATTGGCGACCAACAGGGACGATCCATACCACGCCATTCCGGTCGGGTGCAGACCAGTCGAGATGTTAGCGGTGACTTTCATCGAAGCCAGATCGACCACAGAGACGGTACCGGTAATCGCGGCGCCAACCACCGGGTCGGCGACGATTTCAGTGCCGGCGGAGTTGATCTGGAAGTCCGACTCTGTAGCGGCTCGGCCACCCTCGTTGCTGACATAGGCGGTGGTGCCGGTGCTGTTGATCACGACGCTGTGCGGCGCGTTGCCGACGCGGATCTGCGCGGCCTGCTTCGGCGGCTTCACGGTCAGGTTGATCTTGGTGAGCGTGTCATTCTGGTTCAGCAGGGCGTAAGCGCTTCTGCCATCGCTTGAGATTGCGACACCGCCGGGATACGAAGTGCTCGGAGAATAGAACGAGCCGCAGGGATTCGCATAAGCGGCCGGAGGACTGTTTGGGAAGCAGGTGATGAAGGAATTATTTGGCGGTACGCTCACCTGCGCGTCATCTTCCAGCAAGCCCTCATTTGTAACTGTGGCGATGGTGACATTGCTGCTGTCCTGGCTGAACACCAGGTGCGAGCCGTCCGCCGAATAAGCTATGCCGCTATAACTGCCGCTCGGATCCAGTCCTCCGAAGGGAATGTAGTTCTGCAGGACAACCCCCGTCTGGGTGTCGAACACTTCGACGGCTCCGTTGCCATCGCTGGTCGACGTACCCATGGTGAGCACGGCTGCAGTGTGAGTCTTTAGATTGGGGTTCAGCGCGACGGCTTTCGCGCGGACCCTGATGCCGAGGTTGACCTGGGTCCCGGCTGGGTTAATGACCTGGCCAGAACTGACGACCCACGAGCCGTTCGGCTGCGGACCGGCAAGGTAGGTTGGGTACTGTGCGGACTGAGCAGCGACCAGCGCCGGAAAGCTCAACCCCGCCGCCAGCACCCCGGTGAGTGGTCGCAGATGGTTGAGTCGAGATTTATTTCGGGACTTATTGCGAACTTTATTTCGCGCCTTATTTTGAAATCTATTTCGGGACATAAGCCGTTCTCCTCCTGAGATTTTTCATCACGCAGCGTTAGTCGAAGGGATTTCGTGGTGCTCCAGCTTGTTCAACAAGGCTTGGCGCAAGCACTCAGTACACCAAGGTGACCACTCTAGTTTTGAGAAGGCGACAGCAGCATGACGCCGGGATTACATTTTTGTAATCTTGGCTTTTGAGGTGAGGCCAGTGCAGATCGCGGATTGTGATGCATGTCGGCTCCACGCTAGCGCTGAGCCCTGGTAGCGTCAGTTGGCTATTGCAACTTCGCGTACTCGGTTTTGGCCTGCTTCAGGATGGGAATGTCGGGATCGGCGTCTTTCCACAGTGTGAGGAAGTCCTTGTAAGCGGCAAGAGCAAGGACGCGGGCGGAATCGGCATCCGCGCCTCGCGAAGCTCTCGACTGCAGCGCATTCGCACGTGCCACGCCCAGGCGCGCCAACGCTCCGGTATAGCAGTTCCACGCAATGCCACTGTGGTCGAGAATCTTTTGGAATTCCGCGGCAGCTTGTGCGCCCTGTCCAGCCGCGAGAAATGCTTGTCCGCGAATGTATGTCGGATACAGGCAAGAAAGATTGGACAGGAAAACGATTTGCCCGAACTCAATGGGTGGAGCAGAGGCTTGCAGCTCATGGAGGGCTTCCGCCGGATTCTTTAGGTCGAGCGCGAATTGCGCTCGAATCGCCGGCAGCCAAAGCGACTTTATCTGGGTATCGAGCGGAAAGCGTCTGTAGAGGTCTTGCGCCAGCGATTTGGCACGTGCCATATCGCCCGCCATGGAAAGCGCCAGCGCAGCTTCGACCTCGACACTTTCACTATTGGGAGCGAGCTTCAAAGCCTCTGCGGCTGCGCGCTTCGCTTCCGCTGTGTTGCCGAAGGCAGCTTCGCGCAAGGCAGCATTCTCCTGCCAGATCGCTCCCGCTTCCTTGTTGTCAGCGCGAATGGCGGAGTCTACAGACCGCTTGGTCAGCTCCCGTGCCTTGCCCACATGACCGGCGTACGCCTCAGTATCGGAGGCCAGCGAAAGCCCTTCGTTCTCATAATCCGGCTGGGCCGCAAACCATCGTTGCTGTTCCGCCATGGCCCCGGAATCGGATGCGAGAAACGCCAGTGTGTAGAGAGCATTATGGAATAAGTCGATATCCAGCTTCCGCGTCTGCGCTTGTTGAATGATCTGCCGCACTTCGTCAAATCGCTGCAAGCCGAGCAGGCTGTTGACGAGGTTGCCATACGACGCAACATTATCCGGGGCCAGACGAAGGCCTCCGCGGAAGGCTTCCGCCGCCTTTCCCCACTCCCCCAGTGGGGCATACACGCCGCCCAAGCTGAGATAGGGGGCGTAGTTTCGTGGGTAGCTGTCAATCTCCTCCTGATAAGTTTGTGCCGCTTTCTCCAGCTCCCCGGTTACATTCTGGTAGTATGCGGCAGTGATAGCCAGCTTCTCCCACTCGCTGGCACGTTCCCGCAACTCAAACGCCTTGGTGAAGTATTCGCTGGCCCGTCCCGGTTCACCCAGTGCGATGTAGTCGTTGCCTACTGCGTAGTAGCCGATGGCAAAGTTCGGATCAATCTGGATGGCGCGTTGAAGATAAGTCAGGGCGGCAGCACCGCCTTTGTCACGGTAAGCCTTGGCGGCCAGGCTGAACGCTTTCAGAGCTTCGAGCGAGGGAGTGGCTGCCCTTTCGAGCGGCACATCAAACTTTTGCACGGTTGCCAGAGACTCGCCCAGTTCGCCGCGCAGCTTGGATGCAGCCCCGCCCAGCGCGTCCACTACCTTCTCCTTCTCCGGTATCGTAACCTGCTCCTGTGCCAGCGGGTCTCCACTATGGCAATTCACCGCTTTTAGTCCGAGCACGTATTCGCTCCCCAGACTGGCAATCGCTCCCGCAATGTACGCCTTGCTGCCCGCCCGCAGGCAAAGTTCGCGGATGATGTCGGGCGTGAGTTTCGTATCCACCGGACGTGCCATCAGCTTCAAGGTCGCCGCGACCTTGTTCTCGGAAAGCACATTCAGAAACGGCGACTGGTTCAGAGAAACGTTGAGTGCCGTTTTCAGCGTGTCGTCGAAAACCGGGTCGCCCGTGCTGTTGGCGAAGTCGGCGAGAACAATCGTGTCCTTATCGGTCAGCGGCTCGGCGCGATGGGAGCGGTAGTAAAGCCCACCAGCTACGAGTGCGATTACCACCAGCGAGGGAACCAAACCTTTCCACAGACCTCTTCTCGCCGCGTGTGTCGCGCTTTCCCTTACTGGGGATACCGACCCCGAACTGGCGGCAGACGCGCGCCCTGTCTCCGTGTCCCGCTTCAGCCGTTGCAGTTCGGCTCGCATCTCGGAAGCGTGCTGATACCGCAGGTTCCTGTCTTTCTCCAACGCCCGGTTGATGATGTCTTCCAGCTTGGAAGGAATCTCGCGATTGAAGCGGATCGCCGCTGGTGGATCAGAATCAAGAATAGCCTTGAAGATCAGACCTGAAGTTTCACCATGAAACGGCAGGGCCCCAGTCGCCATTTCGTAAAGCACCGCCCCGAACGAAAACAGGTCAGTACGGGCGTCGAGCTCTTTGCCTTTGACTTGTTCGGGTGACATGTAGGCGACTGTTCCTAGCATGGCTCCGGGGCTGGTCAGGTGTTGTTCGTCAATCGTCGGAGTGTTAGCGGCGATCTGACTCGAGGAGGATGCCGTGGGCGTCACCTTGGCTAGCCCGAAATCGAGAATCTTGGCGTGACCACGCTTGCTGACGAAAATATTCCCAGGCTTGATGTCGCGGTGGACGATGCCTTCGGCATGCGCGGCATCGAGGGCATCCGCAATTTCGATGGCGAGCGCGAGAATCAACTCCATTTCCAGCGGACGCCCCGCGATGCGATGCTTGAGCGTCATGCCGTCGAGATATTCCATGACGATGAAGTGCAGACCTTCGCGCTCGTCAATCTCGAAGACCATGCAAATGTTGGGGTGGTTCAGGGCAGACGCGGCTTGTGCTTCGCGTTGGAAGCGGGCGAGAGCTTGCGCGTCCTTAGCTACTTCATCAGGCAGGAATTTCAGGGCAACGAATCGATGCAGCTTGATATCTTCGGCTTTGTAGACGACACCCATCCCCCCGCCGCCCAGCTTCTCGACGATGCGGTAATGGGAGATGGTCTGACCGATCATTGGGTTGAAATCTTAGGTTCTGAAGTGTAGCAAGTCAACGAAGGTGCCGGAATTGGCTGCGTTGGGAGACGTCAGGTGTTGTAAATCGCAAATCGCACTCATCTTCCCACGTGCCGTTTTCTGAGTGAGGTGTTGCTTGCTTGAGTGCAATTACGATCAGGCGATACCCGCATCCAGTTTCGACCGCGCATAGATTCCATTAAACATCGACGAGCGCGCGCAGAGGCCCCAGCCAGGGTTCGTAGCGCCGCCAGCGCGCGACGGAGGTGCGATAGATCGGCTGGCGGGTCTGCCACTTGCTGGGTGTTTTCACCGCGCGCGGATTCGATTCGGGGCGCAGGCATGCATCGTTCCACGGCAAGCCGCAGGCCGCGATCATCCGCCGGATGACTGGTTCGGGCGTTCCGGTCAGCTCTTGGTAATCGACCTCGATGAAGCGATCCGCCGGCAGCACTCTGCGCCAATGGTCGATGAGCCGCTGGTAGTCGCGGAAATACGCGACAAGTTCGGCGCCACCGGTCGGAAACGGCAAGCTCGGATGGAAATGAGTTTGATGGATCGACAACGCCGTGTCGACGGCTTCACGCTGGCAATGAATAAGGATTGCGCGCGGGAATGCCATATGAATCAAGCCGGCCCAGAGGAAATTGAAGGGCATCTTGTCCATCACTCGCGCCGCCTTCGGCGCAATCGCACGCAGCACGCCGAGATAGTCCGCAGCAGCTTTAGCCAGGAATTCCGAAACCAGATTGTCCGTGGGAACGAACGGCCTGTCGTTCCCGGCCGCGGCGGAGTGGTGCCACGCCGCCCCGCGCTGGTTCCAGAAATTCAACTCGCCGCCCGCACCAACATCCGGGTGCATGGAGACGATCTGCTCGACGAGAGTCGTGCCGGAGCGCGGCATGCCGATGATCACCACCGGCGTCGGATCAGAGCTGCCAAACTCGGGCGCGCGCGCGATCAATTCGGGGGTGCAGCGGGCAATCAGGCGATCAATCTCGATGGAGAACGCGGCCGAATCGAACGAGGAAGAGCCTCGGCGGACAGAGTCTGCGGCGTCGAAGTGCCGCATGGCGAAGGCGTAGTCGCCAAGATCCTCCGCCGCCTTTCCGATTGCGAGGTGAATCCGCTGGCGTTGGCCAGCTTCCAGTCCCGGCGTGGCCAGGGCCGCCTCCATCCCTTGGAGCAAACCGTCGTCATCGTTCGTCACCGGGCGGCACCGGACCAGATCGTAGTAGCATCCCGCCAGCAGGGGCGCAATCGCGATCGCGCGTTCGAAGCATGCGCGCGCCTCATCGAAACGGCCGAACTCCGAGAACAAATTGCCCAGCAGATCGTATGCCAGGGCATTTCTCGGGTCGACTACCAGTGTCTCTCGCAGCACTTGTTCGGCTTCCTGACTGCGATCCTCGATCAGCAGTGCTCGCGCTTTTCCAAGGAGGCCGAAGCCGCTCTTGCCTCCAGTCGATGCCGCCCGCCGGAAACAGCCAATCGCATGGTCTCGATGACCCAATATGTAGACCAGGGAGCCGGCACGGAACCATGCCTCCGTCAGGGATGGGAGCAACTTAGTGGCACAGTCGTACGCAGCGATCGCTCCGCCCACGTTGCCCAACTTCTCCAGGGCAATTCCCAATCGGAAATATGCATCGTCGTAGCGTGGATTGCAGGCGACGGCCCGCTGCAATGCCCCAACGGCATCTGGGAAGCGGCCGACCTCGAGGCAGGCCAGACCGAGATCGTGCAAAATGATGGGATTGTACGGTTGCAGCAGCGCTGCGTCACGTAATGGCGCGATGGCATCGGCCGGTCGCCCGGCCCGGAGAAACTGAGTGGCCAAGGAAAGTAGATGTTCCACCTGCGACGCTGCCGGGTTTGGAGACTGGGACATGGCGCGAAGTTAGCGTGGAAGCTGTAGAGTGGCCATCGGAATCGTAAGCGCAAAATTGTCGGCCCGGCGATGATCTGCCAGGCAGGAAGGATTTTGCCATAGACACCTCCGCAGATTCAGCGGAAAACTAGGAATTGCGTGAGCTGTGAATGGTTTTTCATCAGAAATTAACATCAGGTTAAACTTTCTCTAACTATGTGCACGTAACGTTGCTCGTTCCGCTCCCCGTCCAGGGTGACTTGGTCCTTCACCACGGCGCGGCGAATAGAGAAGTGCGATCCGCCGGCGACATTGCGTCGCTAAAGCTGTTAACCCTCGACCAGCATTGAGCTCTCGAAAAAGAAGCTGGCGATGAGATAGCAGTAGGAGGCCACAACCTCACTTAGGTCTGATGCCCGCGACGATCTGCCCGTCTGCGTGACAGACTCAGGTTCGATCCTAATTCGAATGACGGAGAACAATACGGTCCGCCACTGGCGAAACTTAAAATGAACCGGGCAGCCCCCACATGCACGTTTCACCCACCGCACACTTCAATTCAATGAGAATCAACTCGAAAACATTCCGACTACTCACAGCAGCTGCGAGTGTCCGCACAACCGGTCCGCTCCTCTTCGCATGGTTTGTATTGGCCTGCATACTCGGGTGTTTTGTGTGCTTGTCGCCCGCGCAGGTGGACCGTGCAGGACTGAATGGAACGGTCACGGATGCTTCTGGCGGTGTTTTACCGCAAGCGCGTATCACCGCAGTGCACAATGCTACCGGACTGCGACGGGAAACAAAGTCCTCCGCTAGAGGAATCTACGACATTTCCGAGCTGCCGGTGGGGGTCTACACCATCACGTTTGAGCATGAGGGCTTCAAGACGCTCACGTTCGTGGATGTCGAGCAGGTGATCGGCCGGACCCGCACCCTGGACGCGACTCTGAGTGTGTCTGGGGGTCAGCAGCGCGTGGAGGTGTCGGCCAGCTCCGCGCAGCTGGATGAAAATTCTGACGCGCTCGGTACCAACATTACGAAGCTACAAGCCAAAGAACTGCCGCTCAACGGGCGCAATTGGGCCACACTTACCGCGCTTCAGCCCAGCGCGGTCGATACTGGCGGCAGTAACCAGCGTTCGATTCGATTCGCCGGCCGAGGGCGTGACGACGATAATTTTACTTACGACGGTATCGACGCCACCAACATCGTCAACCAACCGCAACAGCCCTACGTGCGGCTGGCGATCCCGCTCGATACCATTGACGAGTTTCGCGTCGACTCCATGCTCTCCACGGCTGAGGCCGGAGGAACGGGAGGCCCGCAGTTGGCCGTCACTTCAGCTTCCGGCACAAATGGTTGGCACGGCGACGCCTTTGAATTCTTGCGCAATAACATCTTTGATGCCGGGCAGCCGGTTCCTTTTACTGCAGCCCCAAAACCGCCTTTTCATTTGAATCAGTTCGGAGCTTCGCTGGGCGGGCCGATCGTACGCCAAAAGACTTTCTTCTTTCTCGCCTACGAGGGTTACCGGCAGGATTGGGGATTCCCGCTGCTCGGCTATGTCCCGAGTGCCACGCTGCGCACCCGGGTGGCGGCGGATTCCCCCGTTCTCGTCCCAATTCTCAACGCGTATCCGCAAGGACAAACTCCGACCAGCGATCCCGATGTCGACCAATTTGCCAGCGAAGGCAAGCAGAGAGTGTCTGAAAATTCCGCGATGGTCCGGCTGGACCATCATTTTTCCCCTACTACCACGGCCTTCCTCCGGTTCAACATCGATCGAGCCGTGAATACACAGCCGCTTGCGAGCTCGGGCAATTACCTTCTGGACCAGCAGCAGCTTACATCTGCTCCAGTAAATGGGGCGATCGAACTCTTGCACATTTTTTCTCCGTCGCTGGTAAACGAATTCAAGTTCGGTTTTAACCGCGGCACCGCCGACACTTTCGACATCAATCAAACAGGAATACCCTACGCAGTCGCGGTCTCCGGTTTCACCAGTCTGAATAACAACAAAGTAAGCACCGGTGTCGGCAATTCCTTCTCCGAAATCGATAATCTCACGTGGGTGAAAGGACGGCACACGGTCAAAGCCGGGGTCGAGATTCGGCGCATTCAACTGAACCAGGGAAACACGGAAGCGGGAACTGTCAGCTTTGCCTCGACGGCCGCCTTCGATGCCAACCAGGTAAGTACAGCCACACTCAACGGCGCATTGCCGATTAACGGTTTGCGCAAGACCCAGTTTTATGGCTACGTCCAGGATGAGTTTAAGTTGGAGCCAAACTTCACCATGAACCTGGGCGCACGCTACAGCTTCTTCAATCTCTTTCACGAAGTGCAGCGTCGCGCCAATCCCTTCGATTTCGCCACCTGTGGAGCGCAAGGGTTTTGCGGTGTCGGTGCAAGCTTCGGTCAGCCGAATTATTACGACATTGATCCACGCATAGCCTTTGCCTGGGACCCATCCAGGAACGGACGCACAGTACTTCGCACCGGCTTTGGCATCTACCACGAGGACGGGCAGTTGGATGATCAGAACCTTCCCATCAGCAACGAGGTCTATGCCTACTCGCTTTCGAACAAGAATATTCCAACGTTAAGTTACCCGATTACTCCGTTTTTGGCCGACACTACCGGAATCGTTTCGCCGCGTGACGATGACCGCCGACGTAAGGATACGTACGTCACGCAATGGGGTCTGTCCGTACAACATATGCTGCCGGCGGATTTCGTAGGGACCGTTTCTTACGTGGGCAGCGAGGGTGTCCACTTACTTACGCTTTCGGAAGTGAACGTCGTCAACCCTGTCACGGGCGTTCGTCCCTACCCGGACTTTGGCCAGGTGAGTTGGCGCGGCAACAAAGATAACAGCAGCTATAACGGGCTTTCGCTCGCTCTGAAACGTTCCTTCTCCCATGGCTTTTTGTTCTCGGGCAATTACATGTGGTCTCACGAAATTGACGACGGCTCTGACGGCAGCGGCGACGGCGACTCGCTGGTGCCTCAAAATGTTGCCTGCCCCGCATGCGAGCGCGCCAGCGGTTTCTGGGATGCTCGCCACGTCTTCAATGCCAATGCCGTATATCAGCTTCCGCTCGGGCTCGGCAAACCTTACTTGAACCAGAGAGGAATTGTTAACGGCATTGTTGGTAAGTGGGAGCTGACCTCCACGGTTGTGGCGCGCACGGGATTCCCAATAAACGTTCTGGTCAATCGATCGTCTTCCCAAACGTTAGACGGTAACACAAACGATCAACGTCCTGATCTGGTGCTAGGAGTTCCTTTGTACCCGGCTGGTGGCCCGACCATCGCGCAGTGGCTCAACCCCGCCGCCTTCGTGGCACCCGCAAACAACACTTGGGGCGATGCACCGCGGGACGTGGCTCGGGGGCCGGGCGCCTGGCAAATTGACATGGGATTGGGGAAGCACATTCCGTTAACGGAACAGTTGCGGCTCGAATTTCGGGCTGAGTTCTTCAACATCTTCAACCATCCCCAGTACGGGTTGCCGAATGCAACCATCTTAGTCAGCGGTTTCGGTAGCATCACGAGCACTGTAAACACTACGACGCCAGTCAGCCCGGTGGGCAGCGGAACTCCGCGCGAGATCCAGTTCGCCTTGCGGTTAGCTTTTTAGTTGCACGGGAGCATCGGGTCTTAAACGAAGCTCACCGAGTAGACGACTCTTCGAAGGATTTTGTCGAATGCGTCTGATCTTCTTTCCATGATGTTCGGGAGGACGAGTCATGAGAATTCTGGTTATCGAAGATGAGGCCAAGACGGCGAAGTTCCTGCAGAAGGGACTTGCGGAGGCAGGTTTCGTCGTGGATGTCGCCGGCGATGGGCTTGATGGCTTGCACCTGGCGCTTGAGTTAGAGTTCGATCTCGTAATTCTGGATGTGATGCTCCCTGGGTTAGATGGTTGGCAGGTTCTAACTCGTTTGCGCCTGGAGGGCCGGCGGGCACTGGTACTCTTTCTGACTGCTCGCGACGCCGTACACGAGCGGGTACGAGGGTTTGAACTGGGCGCGGACGACTATCTAGTAAAGCCGTTCGCCTTCTCCGAATTGCTCGCCCGCGTGCGATCGCTGCTCCGCCGCGGGCTTCCACGCGCGCAAGAGAGGCTTCGCCTGGCCGACCTTGAAATCGATTTACTGCGCCAGCGTGCCACCCGCGGGGGCCAACGACTGGATTTGACCTCCAAAGAGTTTCTTCTCTTGTCGCTCCTGGCGCGGCGTGCCGGCGAGGTGTTGTCGCGAACCCTGATCGCCGAAGCGGTGTGGGACATGAACTTCGATAGCGATACCAATGTCGTGGACGTCAACGTGCGAAGACTGCGCAGCAAGATGGACGATCCGTTCTCGCTCAAATTGATCCACACTGTCCGAGGCGCAGGCTATGTCCTGGAATCTGAGCAGTAGCCTCGCGCCGGTTTCACGCCTGTGGCGAACTTTGGCCTTCCGGTTGGCTGCCGGCTATACACTCGCAGGCTTGCTTTTGGTGTTCTTCGCCACCGCCAGTCTCTATTTAGTACTGGTGAGCGAATTGCAGAAAAGCGCCGATTTATTTCTCGCCGATAAAGTGAACGTTCTGCGCACCATGTTACGGGAAAGACCGGACGACTGGGATGCACTACGGGAAGAAGTAGAACTGGAATCGGCCGCGCGGCGATACGAACAGTTTTATATTCGTCTCCTGGATGAAAGAAACGTACCACTGTTGATGACGCCGGGCATGACGGAACAGCTGGACCTGCTGCAATTCGCCAGTAGAACGCAAAGCCGTCCCGACCGCGCTATCGGAATGACTGGAAAACGCGGGCTTGCCTTTCGCGTCATCAATACGTCCGCGCCGGTGGGTTCCCCCGCCCGTCGCACTTATACCATTCAGGTTGCGATTGATGTCTCGCAAAAAGCGGCGCTGCTGGCACGCTATCGTTTTTGGTTCTGGGTGATTCTGCTGGCGACCTTCGCAATTCTTCCTATGTTTGGCTATCGCATTGCGCGGCATGGCATTCGTCCGGTGGAGGAAATGGCGGCGACCGCGCGCCACATCAGTTCGAAGAATCTGCAAGAACGTATTCGTCCGGAGGGATATCCGTTCGAGCTGGCGTCCCTGGCGAGTACTTTCAACCGGATGCTGGACCGCCTGGAAGAATCGTTCGATCGGATTTCAAGATTCTCTGCGGACATTGCCCATGATCTGCGCACGCCAGTAAATAACATTCGAGGCGAAGCAGAAGTTGCCCTGGCCCGCGCGCGAAGCGCCGACGAATATCGCGCTGTGATCGAGTCCTGCCTCGAAGAAGCCGAGAGGCTTTCGGATCTCATCGGCGACCTCTTATTTCTGGCACGCGCGGAAAGTCCATTAGTGCATTTGCGCCGCGAACCGTTGGACGTGGGCGAATTACTGGGTGGAGTGCAGGAGTACTACGAAGCCTCGGCGGCGGACGGCGGAGTGTCTCTCACTCGCACGGTAGCCGAGGAGCCGGTCATTGCCGAACTGGACCGCACGCTCATGCAGAGGGCAGTGGGCAACCTGGTCTCCAATGCCCTGGCACACACGCCACCCGGCGGAACAGTCGTGCTGGGAACAAGGATTGATTCTTCGGGCCCGGATTTTTCGAGTACGGAATTTCCCAGGATCCGCATCGAAGTGGTTGATACCGGCGTGGGCATTCCGGCGGAAGCGTTGCCGCGAATTTTCGACCGCTTCTTCCGGGTTGACTCGTCGCGGTCCCAGAGTTCCGGGGGGACCGGCCTGGGGCTCGCGATCGTACAGAGCATAGCGCTACTTCACGGCGGCAATGTAGAGATTTCGAGCCAACTCGGGCTAGGCACTCGAGTCACGCTCCATATGCCGGTATCTTCCTCCTGCGCAAGATGACGAAATGTGACAGGTTTCTTCCCGAAACTGAATAAACTGAATCGACGATCGACCATGCACTTCAAAACATAAAGTTTGCCTGCGCCCGTCGAGAACGTAAACTCCCAGACGTCATCGCTGCAGCGGGTAATAGGTATGTCGGGTTTTTCTCGAGAACGCCGCTGAACAATTGGCGGTTTGCCTCGCGCATGTCCCAAGCGATAACCGAGGCCGGTGCGATCTGGATTGTGACATCATCCCATGCGGGGTTTGGTACTGGTTCGACGGTACATATGTGTATGTGGCCACCCAGAAACGATGTTTCATAATTTATGGCGTCGAAAAATGCTTGACCGCAAAGATGGATCAATCAGGGGCAGACAACTTTGTGTTCATTAAGGCCAACGATTATATTCTCGGGTAGTCCCGGTTGAAAACGAGCATACAACACCGAATATGTATCCACGTTTTCTCCTTCTTTGCCCGGGCTCCCGGTAATAGACACAAGCACAGTCCCATCGGTTTTGTAGTAGGTGTCCTGCGAGCGGTCCGCAGCGTAGGCGTGCGTTTTCTTGAACCCTGGCAGGTGAGCGTCATACCAGGCGAGGGTCGCACTCACTTTGGAGTCGTAAACCGAATAGAAATCCGCCTGCATTTTGCTTTTACAGATCTGCGACTCCGGCAACTGAGTGGGCCTGTTACCCAAGTGGAGGCGTGAATCTGTGGCGGGGTAGAGAGGAAGTGCTGTTAATGGATCCGCGGTCAGCAATTTCGTTCCGCCCATGGCGCTAAACACGAAGGTTAAAATAATGATTGCCACGAAGGCACCCAAAGAAAAGATGGTCCTCGTATACGCAAGAGGCGCCCGGACCGGGTCGATGACGTTCTCTTCAGTTGCCTGCTTGGAGGGTTGTGGGGCAAACGATGCACTAAGGGTTTTCATTGAGATTCTCCAGTTCAACGCTGTGAATTACTGGTCAGCTTTTCCGGGGCAGTGTTCTCGTGTCACACACTGTTCCCTCACGTCGGTCTACATCCCATCCGCAATTTCCTGGGGCCAGAGGCTTCACGGCTTCGGTGCCGCAAGGAGAGGTGATGTAGCTGATCCAATCGGATTCTTGCCCTTGCGCACCATGATTATGCCGTCGGCCGGCACGAACGCCAGGTTCCCGATTCACGGGCACCGAGATCTCGCGGGAATTGGTTTGGTCGATCACTACTTTCCAGCCAGGTTGAGCTGAAAGGCTGCCTGGCAGGCGCAACAAAGTCCATCCGAAAGCGACGAGATATTTTCTGCAGAACATTTCTTACCTCTCTCCGGATCGCTAGGAGCATGTCATTCCAATCGGTCTGCGTTCCTTGGTCTAGGGTTCGACCTTGTATAAGGTCGCCATGCCGGCATCCATGTGATCATCGATATGGCAATGGAACATCCAAATTCCGGGATTGTCAGGAACCATATCGACCGTTTCCATTTGTGCCTGCATGAGGGGAACGACATCAGTACGCTTGCCGTCGTGCAAGACCACGTTGCCGTGCCAGTGAGGCGTGTGCACGCTGAACTGTTCTCCGAGTGCGACCAGATACCAGCGGACGCGCTCGCCTTTCTTCATCGTCATCATCGGACCGGCGCCGTAGATATAACCGTTGATTGCGAATTTGGCATTGGCTACGGTAAATCCGGAACCCAAGCCGGTGAAGTTGCCTTCGTTGTCGACGGGAGCGAATTCGGCTTTGTTCACGCCCTTCGGGTCCGTCGTGAACGTCTGGATGTTGTGGTCGAGATACCAGCTCACGTTCTCGTCGAATAGCAGATAGAGGCAGACAAATTCGTGATCCACATCCTTCG
Source organism: uncultured Acidobacteriaceae bacterium (assembly GCA_963817305.1). GTDB lineage: Bacteria > Acidobacteriota > Terriglobia > Terriglobales > Acidobacteriaceae > Sulfotelmatobacter. Next base: position 156,145 of record CAWFOD010000008.1, read on the forward strand.
GTTTGCCATCGGCATCGGCCATGCCTCGACGGGTGATGATTAATGCGCCGATCAGACCGCTTTCCACGTCTTTCAACTCATTTGTGTGGGAGTGATAGAGCCAGACAATCGAACTGGGATCATTTGGTCCGGGACCGGAACGCTCAGGAACATCCCAGATGTATAGGTGCGTCTTGCCGGGAGGAACCGCATCATCCGCTTTGTCAGCTCCGGACGTGCCATCGTCGTACGGCGCTCCCTCCGAGTCTTTTCGGTAGAAGACACCATGCGGATGCATGCTGTACGAACGCGTAGCGTTGTTCTTGAAAAGAATGCGGATCGTGTCACCAACCTCTGCGCGCAGGATCGGGCCTAGAATTCCCGTGTACTTCCACTCCGGAGGCCGAGGCTTCAGCTGGGTGAAGGTGTCATCGGTGTATTCACGGTACAGAGCTTTGCGATAAACGGTTCCAATGCGGTGCGGTCCCCGTTCGGTGAATATGGTCGAATACCCGTCGAACTTCATGCCCATCATCTTGTTAACGCCACCGGGGGCGTAATCCCAGTCCACTTCGTCCGCGGCAATGTAATACGTGCGGACTTTCGCAGTCTGCGGCTGGCCGAAAGCGGAAATCGCTAACAGAATTACAACGATTAAGGTTCGGTTCATCATGATCTTCTTTAGCCCTCAAGTGGTGTCCCCAGGTGGAAGTTGGCACCCCCCGATGCCACTTCCCCCTGATGGCCTATGGGCAGCCTTCCGAACTGCTGGTCGTGCGGATCGATGCCCTGCGAGCAATCTGCAGGGACTTGTTCGCCGGGTCAATGAAACTGTCCCTTAAACCTGCTTTAACTGATAAGAGTCAGGTTTCTATGGGCTTAGACCTTGTCCTTAACAAGGCTGTGCTACCATTTGTGGCCAAAGGGAACCGCGTGCCGCTTGGGGAGCCTCACAAGAAAGCCGTTTACAGGTTTGGTCCGTTCCAACTTGACGCCGGCAGAGCCACGCTCACTCGCAACAGCAAGCAGCTCAAGTTGCAAGATCTGCCCTACCGCATGCTGGCAATTCTGGTGGAGAAACCGGGAGAGATCATTTCCCGAGAAGAGCTGCGCCAACGCCTATGGCCCGAAAACACTTTCGTGGAGTTCGATAACAGCCTGGGAGTCGCGATCCGGAAAATCCGTGATGCACTCGGAGATAATGCGGACGCACCCTGCTATGTGGAAACGGTGCCGCGGCAAGGCTACCGCTTTTTGGCGCCGGTCACTACGATCACGGAGTCAGAGAATCCAGTTCGACCGGCCCCGCCTCAGACCATAGCAGCGCCGATTTCGCTGCCCAGCACAGAAAAGCACTCCGCTGGCTCAGACCGGAAGTTGCGTTACATAGCAATTGCCGCATTCCTTGCGCTAGTGATCGGGAGTATCGCTTATCGATTCCGCCTTCCGCGCACCAGAATCGAAAATAAGACTGCGGCCGTTACCAACCTTCCTCCGGTACACGTTCGACGATCTGTAGCCGTCATGGGTTTTCGCAATTTGCCGGGACGTTCCGAGGACAACTGGCTCTCGCCGGCATTTGCGGAAATGCTCGGTACCGAACTCGCCGCTGATAGCGCCTTACGCATGGTCTCGGGTGAGGACGTGGCGCGAGCCAAACGGGAACTCCCCTTGACCGACGAAGACAGCCTGTCGAAGGAAACCCTTAAACGCCTCCATACGAATCCCGGAGCAGATGTAGTCGTACTTGGCTCCTATACGCCGTTGCCCGGAAAAGGAGAAAGGCGGATTCGTCTGGACGTTCGCATTCAAGACACCGAACATGGCGAGACCATCGCCGAGCAGGCCTTCGTCGGAAACGAGAATGATCTGTTTGAGCTCGTCAGCGAGGCAGGTGCATCCCTGCGGCAGAGCCTGGGAGCGACGCCGGTTTCAGGAGAAGCCATCGCGCAGGCACGAGCCGCTCTGCCTTCGAAACCCCTTGCGGTCAAGCTTTACACGCAGGGATTGGAGCGTTTGTGGGCGTTTGATTTTGTAAAAGCCCGAGATTCTCTCATCCAGGCTGCAGCCGTCGAGCCCGCGTTTCCCTTGACGCACGCTGCTTTGTCCGACGCATGGAATCACCTCGGCTACAGCCTGAAGGCCCGTGATGAGGCGGAACGGGCCCGCGGTCTTTCCGGGCACTTGGGGCCAGAAGATCGTCTGCTGATCGATAGTCAGTACTACGCCACGATCCAAGATCGGAAGCGAGCCATCGATTCGTATCGACAACTTTTTATCCAGTTCCCGGACAGTTTGGACTATGGTCTTCGGCTCGCCGAAGAACAGCGATGGGTAAGTCCTGCAGATGCTTTGCATACTCTGGAAACTCTCCGGCATCTGCCGCTTCCTGCTGGCGGCGACCCACGGATCGACTATCTGGAAGCACGCGCTTGGGTGAATAACGATGTCGTCAAGGCGCAGGCTGCCGCCCAGCGCGCTATCGAAAAGGGGAACGCCCAGGGTTTGCAACTAATCGTCGCACGAGCCTACGGAATTCTCTGTCAGATCGGCAATGGCGATTCCACCGCCCAAGACTGCGACAATGCTCGAAAGAGGTACACAGCAGTTGGCGATCGCGACAACGCAGCTCGCACCACGGCTGATTTCGCCATCTTCTACTATGAACAGGGCGACCTGGATCGTGCAGAAGCAATGTACCGGGAAGTGATCAAGGTCTTTCGTCAGATCGGTGATCTCGAGGGCGTCACCACCGCCTCCGCTAACCTGGGCGATATTTCTCTGGCTCGCGGAGATCTGGCGGAAGCGGCACGCGGGCTCTCGGACGCGATTCCAGGCTACAAGGAAATGGGAGACAAAGACGGCGTTGCGCTTACCCTCGCCGATCTGGCCAAGATTGCGAGACTGCGTGGCGACCTGAAAGCAGCTCTTGCCGGTTACAAGCAGGCCCGAGCCATTGCGCAGGAAATTGCTGACAACCGTGCCGTGGCTTATGCGCTAGCTGGAACCGGAGACGTGCTTGCGGATCAAGGCGATTTGCCGGCAGCTCGCAGCTCACACCAGGAATCGCTGATTCTCTGTAAAGAGATTGGGGATAAGCAAGCCGTCGCGGAAACGGAACTCGCCTTGGCGCGGCTGTCGATTGAGCAAGGCCATGCCGCCGATGCCGAAACTGTGATCCGTAAATGCAAAGAACAGTTTCATCAAGATCAGCAGGCCGACGACGAATTGGCCGCCAGCGTTGTTCTGATCGATGCCCTGCTGGCCGAATCCAAGCTTGCCGAAGCCGAGTCTGAGGCGGGAAAGGCTAAATTACTGGCCGACAAAAGTGCGAACACCTTGTTCCGTTTGCAGTTTGAAATGATGTCGGGTCGTGCGCAAGCCCTGTCACGCCATTTTCCAGCAGCAAGCGCACAACTGCAGAAGACACTTCAGAGCGCTCAGTCTCATCAGCTCATGGAGCTTGAGTTCGAGACGCAGCTAGCCATGGCGGAGTTGAAAAAAACTCTGGGACAGCCGGTCGCGGCCCGCACAGAATCATTGAGCTTGGAAACTGCCGCGCGTAAGAATGGGTTCGGGCTGGTTGCGAGCAAGGCTCGGTCGTTTCGCAACACTCTTGAATAAACCAGCTCGTCTTTCTATATCTTTATTTTTATTTCTCTGGTCGGGGCGGCACTGATGGCGTGAATGTGTTCAACACGGCCGGAATCTGCAGCACGAGCGGGTGACCGAGCTGACGAGTAGCTCCGGTTGCCGCTATTTCTTCTGTTTGGTCGAGGCATCCTCCGTGTTGGCCCGCTTGTTCCAGCCGTGGAAACGCGAAAAGTCACCCGCATTCCATGCCTCACGTAGTCCGGGAGCACTCAAATCCCAGTCTGGGCGGATTTCCTTCGTCACCGCGCGCAGGTCGTGCCAGAGATCGACGACCGACGGACGGCCCCAGAACCAGTAGCCGTTATAGATGCTGTGGATCACGAGGCCCGGCTTGAGCACGAGCGTATGCGGGATCATCGGATTGTGCTCGGGGTCGGTGTACTCCTGGATGTCGAGATCTTTCTGAACTGTTCGGTTGGGGTCCGACAGGAAGGGCCACTGGGCTCCGACTGACGCACGGAATTCCTGGAGAGTATGGTGATCGTCGGTGGCGATCGTCGCGATTTGTGTGTAGGCCACCGCGATCTTCGGGTAAAACGCAGCGAGTTCCAAATGCTGCTGGTGCTCTTTAGGACAGTAATGGCCGCGTGCGAGAGTGAGGATCAGCGGATCGTCGCCCTGCAGCTGGCTGAGTTTGCAAGGTTTTTCTGTGTGATCGGGCAGTTCGTAGTCGGGTAAAATGCCTCCGGGCACGATATCAGAACGCATGATTGGACTCTTCCTCCTGCTTCTCTTAAAGTTTTTCGCTCAAAGGTCTTCTCTCAAGGATTTTCTCTCACAGCTCTTCTCTCAGAGATCCAGAGTAACGCTCGCGTTTGGTTGGGAGCAGCATACGAGCACGTTTCCGGGAGCGGGCATCTCCAGCGGTTCGGGCTTATAAATAATCGATCCGGCAATCATACCGGTCATGCAGGTATGGCAGACTCCAGTCCGGCACGACCATCTGACCGGAACGTCGCACGCTTCCGCCAGTTCAAGCAAACTGGCAAACTTACGATCCCAGGCGGCAGTAATTCCGCTACGCGCGAATGAGACCGGTGGGCCAGATCCGGGCTGCCCTTGTGGCAGGTGAGGAGTGTGAACAACCTGCGCCATGCCCGGAGTGATGCTCTCAAGCGAACCGAAGATTTCCGTGTGCACATTTCCGGCGAGCACACCCCAGGTTCGCAGTCCATCGCGTATATCCTGCAAGAATGAAGTTGGGCCACACAGATAAAAATCACTAGCGGATGATACGCCAAGCTTCTGGAGCAAAGCCGTGTTGATGTGCCCGGGAGCATCGAAGTCCGCACCGATCTCGTCGGTTGCGGCTGGTCTGCTGTACACAATGTATGCTCGTCCGCGGGAGAGCTGTTTCAGTAAGGAACGCGATTCTTCCGCAAAGGGATGCTCGGCGCGGTTGCGCGCTCCATAGATCCACCAGACCTCTCTTTGCGATTTTTCTGCAGCGAGTGCATGTAGCATCGACATCACCGGCGTTGCGCCCACCCCGGCACTGAGCAGAACCACGGGACTTTGGCTGGCACGCAGAGTAAAGCCACCGCGTGGCGCACTCACATCCAATAGGTCACCTTCTCGCGCGCGGTTGCACAAAAACGAGCTTCCAATCCCTTTCAATTCGTTCTTGACGCTGATACGGAAATGATCGGCCGCCGGCAGATCGGACAACGAATAGCTGCGAAGCACCGGCGGTTTGTCAGAATCCTTGTCCCGATCAACGAGCAACCGCAAAACAACAAACTGACCCGCCTGAAAGAGAGGAAGAGGCTGCCCATCGACTGGCGCCAGAACGAAAGAAGTTACATCATCGCTTTCCTTGTGGATATTCGCGACCCGCATCTGGCGAAATCCGGGCCACGCTGGTGCTTGTTCCTCATAGGCGAGTCCCGGATTTCCAGCCGTAGTTTTGGAGCTCAAGTCTTGTTGCAGCATTGCCTGGAACGAACTCTGCCAACCCTTGCTCAGTGCAGGAATCCGCAGCGCGCGTTGCAGTTGCTGGCTGGACTGCCCTGGCAAATACAGAAGGGCGTCAACGTCGGCCACGGTCATTCGCTCCGGACCGTCAGCAATTTTTACAATGTCATCGTCCGCGCCAACTTCTCCCTCCTGCAACACGCGAAAGTAAAATCCCGGCCTGTGATGTGCGACGAGCAGGGCTGGCATTCGAGGTTCATTCATGCGGATGCCGACGCGGTAGCACGTCACACGTGGCTGCGTTACTTCAAACATCGCACCACCAATGCGGAAGCGATCGCCGATGCAGACCTCGTTATCGAGAAGCCCCTCTACGGTGAAGTTTTCTCCGAACTGGCCGAAAGTAAAATCGTTGCGTCCCAGAAAGCCCTCCCAGTAACGGTAAGAGTCCATCTGGTAGACGAACACGGCGCGTTGCTCCCCTCCGTGACCGGCGAGATCGGCTTGCGCATCACCATCGATGTTGAGCTTGCGCACCATTCGCCGTCCTGTAACCGGAGATTTCCAGACCGCGGTTCGCACGGTCTTACCTTGCCATGTGACATCGCGCGGAAGGCCGACATTTACTGACAGCAACTTGGGCATTCGCTCCTCGTCGAAGTCCAGCGTATGGTTCGAGTTCTTTGATATTCACCAACGACGAGCGGGAGCGGCACCATCCACGTGGAGAATCTCTCCGCTCACATGACCGGCGTGCACCAGGTAAAGAACGGCATCGACAACATCCTTCACCGTCGCCCTTTTCACAGCCGGCCGCAACGTCGAATCTTTGGGATCATCGCGGTGCATTGGTGTATCCACTTCGCCGGGGGCTACGGCATTAAAGCGAATACCATCTTTCGCATACTCGACTGCGAGATTTTGAGTTGCCGAATTCAACCCACCTTTTGTAATCATCGAAACAGAGCCATTTTCGCCGGCGATCGGGCGATCGGCAAGCGCCGCAGTGATGCATACAACGCATCCCGATTTTTGTTTTAACATCTGTTTTACAGCGCGCTGAGTGATATACAAGAATCCGAGCAGATTAGTGGAGACCAGGGCGTCGAAGTCCTCGCGAGTGAAGTCAGTGAAAGGTTTGTTTAGAAAGATGCCAGCGTTATTCACCAGAACATCGATGGTGCCGAAGTTATTGATTGCTGCCTCGACAGCCGAGGCAGCAGTTTGCGGGTTGCCGATATCGCCATCGACGAGCGCAAGGCTGCCTGAAGCAGTCAACTCTCGACTCGCGTGACGAGACGTTGCGACGACGTTATAGCCCTCTTTCAGAAACCCTTCGACTAAACCTGCACCAATACCCCCCGATGCTCCGGTGATGATTGCCACGTTCTTACCCGGCATAAGTGACCTTTCGTTTCAGGCGGCCACGTTCTCCGCTGTTCGCATGGCTGGCGGCGCCATACACCAGACGGCAAGGATTTTTCCTTCTGAAAACGTATTGCAACAACCCTGGAGGCGGCGTCAGCTAACTTCAAGGTGCATAACGAGTAAAGACAAGGTCGGTCGCTTTGGCCTTCTCGTGGCAGGGAAAGCAGCTTTTCATGAATGCCGGGTCACCAGACTTGCCGTTCGCGAAATGACCGAAGCCCCAGCCGCCGGTTGCGGCGTACTTTGTCGAATCCTTAACCATAAACTGAATGTTCGTGGGAGTGCCGGGAACGAAGGATTGAACCTGGCCAAAGACTTTGTTGTTTTCATCCGACGGGACGTTGCGGTAGTGCAAAGCAGCGATGATCGTACCGTCCGGGTACGGAAGCTTGCCTTCGCGAAAGGCGTTAAACGCTACATCGTTGCCCAAGACCGCACCTAAACTGTTGAGTTTGCCCGCTTCATGGGCTGAGGAAATCCACCGCCAGTCACGGTAGCCCTGGGGGATTTCGGTAACGTAGGGAGCGGACGGTTCGTCGGCGCGACCGGGGGCGGGGCCAATGAGCGCGACAAGGCCTGCCGTCATTGCAAATGCAATCAAGAAAAACGTGAAGCGACTCATAGTTGTTCCTCCATTCAATGATTCGGTAAACGAAAATTCTGCTTAAAGGCCGATATCGAAGCCTCTCCATCGACGTGGTCTGCTTCAGCGTTTTGCTCGGAGAACAGTCATCATCTGCGATGAGCATCACACCAGAAGCGTGGATGCGAAACAATTGGACGATAGTATTGGCGAAATCTGCGCGTCAGCCGATTTCGGAAGCGCTCGATGAGCCCGGGCTAGAGTCTCCCGATTTGCCAATCGAGCCGAAGCTGCTATTGTGACCGTTCGCCACTCTCTCCTCGTGGCTCTGTGCGGGCTAGTTCATTCGTTCCGACTCGTCGAGCCAGTCCTCTGCCGAAAGCCTGGCCTGCTCTGGACCGAACAATTCCGCCACCGCGCGGATGAACGCCGATAACTCACGCTCCGCCATGTTGATCTGATCTGCACAAGTCGAATTGCCAAACGATTTTTCCTTGTCCATGGGATCTTCCCGTAATCAGGGTGCGTATCGGGTGAAGACAAAGTCGCGAGCTTTGACAGGCTCGTGGCAGGGAAAGCAGGTTTTGAGCAGCGCTGCGTCGGCAGGTTTGCCGTCTTTGAATTGAGCAAACCCCCAACCACCGGTCGCGGCATATTTTTTCGAGTCCTTGACCATAAACTGAACGTTGGTGGCGGGTCCGGCCACGAAAGATTGGGAACGGCCAAAGACTTTGTCGTTCTCCTCAGACGGAACGTAACTCCAGGCTAAGCGTGCGATGATCGTGCCGTCCGGGAACGGCAGCTTCTCCTCGCGGTATGCTTTGATCGCTATATCGTTGCCGAGAAGGGCGCGAAGATCGTTGAGATTGCCTTCTTCGTGGGCCACGGAGATCAGCTTCCAGTCGCGGTATCCGGGAGGGATTGTGATTCCGAAAACCGGATCAGCCTCTCCATCGGAGCGTCCGGAGGCGTGAGCCATATAGACGACCGTCCCAGTCAGCGCTACAACTGCAACTAACAGGGAAGCAAGTCCTTTCATACGATATGCTCCGTTCCCAGATGTTTATTCGTCTGTATTGTTCGCGAGCCTGCCGAGTGAGACGACGACACCTCAATCTTGGCCGGCGATGTTCCCTTCGCCTATTTTTGGTCGATGACTTAGATCAAATTCGTTCGACGCGGTCATCAGAACAGAAGCCTGAGAGGAGAACAATTGGACGATGGTATCGTCGACACTTTAGTATCGGTCTCCTGCGAATGAGCGGCTGCCGTAGACGGTTGCCAGGATCCGCCCCGCACAAACGGACGGCTCTCTGGTAGAATTTTCCCAACGATGGGGCGTGATGTTTCAACTGTGTACGCGAAGCATGACTTCCGCTGCGCGCACTTTGCCACGAAACGGGGTGACCGCAAATGTTGCAAGTCACGCCAATCGTCTTCGTTGTTGACGATGACGTCTCCGTGCGCGAATCACTGGAATTGCTGATTCGCTGTGAAGGCTGGCAGCCGGAAACATTCGTGTCCGCCCAGGCATTCCTCGACTACCCGCGCGTTCTTGTTCCCAATTGCCTCGTTCTTGACGTTTCTCTTCCGGGCCTTAACGGGCTAGACCTCCAACGGCTCGTCGCCTGTGAACGGACGGATATGCCGATTATCTTCATCACTGGCCACGGCGATGTGCCCATGACGGTCCAGGCCATGAAGGCGGGGGCTGTGGAATTCCTGACAAAGCCATTCAAGGATGACGTTCTGCTGACCGCCATCCGGGCGGCTCTTGAACGCAGTCGTGCCGCGCTCGGTCACGAGGCCGAGATGCGAGTGCTCCGGGACCGGTACGCGTCGCTTTCCCAGCGCGAACGACAGGTTATGGCGTTGGTAGTTTCTGGCCTGCTGAATAAGCAGGTCGGTGGAGAGCTTGGTATCAGCGAAATCACGGTGAAGGCACACCGCGGCAAGGTGATGCAAAAGATGAAAGCCGACTCTCTTGCCGACTTAGTGAAAATGGCCGCGAGGCTCCGCCCCGCGCCCGCAGCGATTACGGCGGCGTAACGCCGTATTGGTCGTCACAATAATTCGTAAAGACGCGGGATTCGCAGACACCGTCCTTCCAGTATTTAGCGGAGCAGGACGAACGGTTATTAAAACCAGACGGATAAGGTGAACGGGCTGGTGAGCCACGCCGGCACAGAAATCCGCCGTGCGGCACCTACCGGAGGAGAACAGCATGAAGAAAAGGACGACACCGATTTCCCTTGCGGGTTCCCAACTCGGCGAAGTACGTCATGTCTGCGCATTTTTCAACAGTGACGACGAAGAGTACCGCGTGCTGCTCCCGTTTATTAAGGACGGGTTCGCGTGTGGCGATAAGGCGGTTCACGTGGTGAACCCGGATCAACGTCATGACCATCGGCAACGTTTGGCCGCGGTCGGAATCGATCCAGCGGCTGCCGAGCAGAATGGGCAATTAGAGGTTCGGATCAATACCGAAGCTTACATTCGGGAAGGCCGTTTTGATCAGGACCGAATGCTGGCGGCATTTGAACAGATGGCAAGCGGCAATGCCAAGGGAGGATTCCCGCTAAGCCGCATTTGCTGCCGGATGGATTGGGTAATTGAAGATCAATCCTACATTGACGATGTCGTTGAATTCGAATCGCGGGTGAATGATGTGTGGCGTAATCACGATGACGCCGTAATCTGCACCTACCAGCTCGGCAAATTTGGAGGCGACACGGTAATCGACATCATGCGGACGCATCCGATGATTATCATCGGTGGCTTGCTGCATCGGAATCCGTTCTACGTGCCGCCGGAAGAATTCCTGCGCGAGGTCCGCCAACGCCGGGCAGCGCGGCCTGGCATGTCCTCCACGGCGGCCTGATATGGAAGTCCAACCCGAAGTCGCTTCCGGAGAAGTCAAGCATCTGCAACGGTGCATCAACGACCTTATTAGCCTGCTTGCTCTTCCCGCCATCTGGAGTGGCGGGGATCCATCCCAGGTGCTGCATACCTTGCTCGATGCGCTTCTGCGCATGCTGCGCCTGGACCTGGTTTCTGTAAAACTGACAGATCCGGTGGACAATGCGCCGGTGGAGATCGTCCGTCTCGCCGAGATGCGAAGACCGATGCCTTCGGCGCACGAGATCTGCGAAGCGCTCAGCCAGTTTAAAAACGACTCACGGAAATGGCCTCCTCCGCTTCGGAGCTTTATGGGCGAGGGAGATGTTTCGATTGTGTCGCTGCCACTAGGACTACAAGGGGAGCTCGGCGTAATTGTGGCAGCGGCCGAGCGGGCGGATTTTCCGCGGCAGACAGAGGCACTACTTCTGAGCGTGGCGGCGAATCAGGCGTCGATCGGTCTACAAGAGGCACAGCTCCTGAACCATCAAAAGCAGGTTGCCAGCGAACTTGATCGACGGGTCATGCAAAGGACTGCCGAACTTGCCACCGCTAACGAAGAGCTCAAAAAGGAACTTGCTGGACGCAGACTGGTAGAAGAAAAGCTGGGGGAGGAAGAGCGGGAACTAAAGCGAAGTGAGGTCCGCAAGGCAGCGATCGTGGAATCGGCTCTCGATTGCATTGTGACGATCGACCATGAAGGTTGCATCACCGAGTTCAATCCGGCTGCGGAGCGGACCTTCGGCCACCGTCGGGATGAGGTCATGGGCAGGCAACTGGCCGAGGTTATCATCCCGCCATCACTCCGGGAGAGGCATCGGCAGGGCTTCGCCCGGTACCTGGCTACGGGCGAAGCGCGAGTGCTCGGGAAACGCATCGAGATGACGGCAGTACGCGCTGACGGAAGCGAATTCCCTGTCGAGCTTGCAGTTACACACATTCCGCTGGAAGGACCGCCATCCTTCACCGGTTATCTGCGCGACATAACGGAACGCAAACGGGCAGAGCAGGAACTGCAGCGCAGCGAGGCGTTTCTCGCGGAAGCCCAGCATCTTAGTCGAATCGGCAGCTTCTCCTGGCGTGTAGCGACTGACGAAATCACCTGGTCAGAGCAGCTCTATCGCATTTTTCAGATCGACCGGGATGCGCAGGTGACCTTTGAGCTGATTGGAACTCGAATCCACCCGGAAGATTTATCAGTGTTCCGGGAACATATTGAGCGAGCCCGGCGGGACGGCGGCAATGTGCAACTTGAGTTCCGCCTGCAGATGCCGGACGGCACCGTTAAACACGTACACGTGGTTGCTCATACCCGCGGCGCGCCCGGCGAACTGGAGTATATCGGGGCAGTCCAGGATGTGACAGAACGCCGATCCTCCGAAGAGGCACTCAGCAAAGCCCGCTCGGAACTCTCCCACGTGGCCAGGGTAACGAGCCTTGGAGTATTGACGGCGTCGATTGCACACGAGGTCAACCAGCCGCTCTCAGGCATTGTCACCAATGCCAGTACCTGCCTGCGTATGCTGGCTGCCGATCCTCCCAACGTGGACGGCGCTCGCGAGACCGCCCGGCGCACGATTCGCGATGGCAACCGAGCCTCTGAGGTGATCACTCGATTGCGCGCACTCTATGGCAAAAAAGAGCCCACGATCGAATCGCTGGACCTGAACGAACTCACCAGAGAAGTGATTGCGCTGTCCTTGAGCGACCTTCAGAGAGACCGGGTCATCCTGCGACCAGAACTTGCCGAGGGCCTGCCTCCGGCTACAGGAGATCGCGTCCAGCTGCAGCAAGTCATCCTGAACCTGATCCGGAACGGATCCGATGCGATGAGCAGCGTCGAGGATCGCCCCAGGCAGTTGCTGATCAGAACCGAACGAGACGGAGCCGATCGCGTGAGCCTTACCGTACAGGATGCAGGAACCGGTTTCGATCTCCAAACTATGGACAGACTTTTCGAAGGTTTTTACACCACCAAGAATGACGGTATGGGAATCGGATTATCTGTGAGCCGCTCTATTATCGAGAGTCACCATGGTCGTCTGTGGGCAGCACTGAATAAGGGTCCGGGAGCTGCATTTTCATTCTCTATTCCTTGCGTCACCGCGGGTGCGACGGGGGTTGAAAATGGTCGTGCGATTCGGACACCCGATGTAACTGATGCCGCCTAAGGAATCTGTGTCCTGTAGGAACAGCAACTGCATGTACTAGAGGATTCGGCGGTGCAGCGTGAGTTCCGACTGCAGGACTCTTCTTCGTCTCTGATTGGCAAACCAATACTAAAGTGTAATAGACAGGCCTCCTGGAGTGGCGCACCCTCGTGATGTGGCGGAGCGTCAGGAGAATCCTTTGGGAAACGAGTTCGGCCGCGTCGTCAATGCGCTGGCCGGATTGGTATGGGCAGGCTTCCCTGAGGGCCGCATCGATGTTCCCGACCAATGCCAGTGCGAATGCAGGGGTTTAGCGTTGCCGAAGCCTGCCGCTCCGGGCGCGGCATGAAAAATCTATGACAGTCACGCGTTCGCTTGTGTCCGTGGTGGATGACGACGAATCTGTACGCGAGTCGCTCCCGGACTTGCTAAACGAGTTCGGCTTTGCAGCCCGCGCGTTCTCTTCGCCGGAAGAGTTTCTCGCGTCCGGTTGCCTCCCCCAAACCAAATGCCTGCTGCTCGACATCGCTATGCCGGGTATGAGCGGGCCCGACCTGCAGCGGGAATTGAAGCGTCGTGGGCATGCAGATTCCGATTATCTTTATCACTGCCAGCACGGACAAGACTGTTCGCCCACGACTACTCGAACAGGGTGCGGTGGAATGCCTGTTCAAGCCCTTCAGCGACACGTCTCTGCTTGAGGCTCTCAACACCGCACTCCGAGTGAACTGAGCGATATCGGTATCCTGATACGCGCCTGATCGATTTTGTCTGTTTTGTCTGTCCCAATCGCGCTTAGTCCCTCTTCTGAGTCGCAAGGTTAATCCAATTGTTCATCCTCGCTGATACCAAGGTATCGCCAATACCATTGTCCAATTGATTCACCCCGGGCGCCTCGGGTCTAATCGCCTCATATAAATACTACGGAAAGGACGACAAATTTATGACGGAAGCTTCCTGGAAACCTCACGACAAACACGGACGGCTAACGACGCAGAGCGACTTACCCGACAGCGTTTACGCCTTTCCAAAACAGCGCAAAGAACCACTCACCGACGCAGAACATGTGCGTAATGCCGTGGCGCGGTTCGATCAAGTCATCGACGTCTCTGATTCTGACCGCGCTTTGGCGTTCGCGAATATCGAGAAAGCTGCAAAGTACTACGGCGTCAACCTCACTGAAACTTCATGGCACGACCTGGGCATTCATCCGCAAAAGAATCGAAGAGAGGCTGCCGCCAAAGGCGTTGCCACACGCGAACACCGGGCGCAGAGCTAAGAATCCGCTGAAAGCCGGCTGACAGAAGAAGAATCGCAGTAGTGAAGTGAAACCTCAACCAGCCAAACCAAACTTAAAGAGGAGAAGGAATATGACGGACACAAATGCAGTAATCGCCGTGTACGACAGCCACTCGGCAGCGGAAGACGCGGTGAAGGAACTTCAGAAGTCAGGTTTCGACATGAAGAAGTTGTCGGTGGTGGGAAAGGACTATCACACGGACGAACAAGTCGTTGGCTACTACAACGCGGGCGACCGCATGAAATATTGGGGGAAGTGGGGCGCTTTCTGGGGCGGATTCTGGGGCTTGCTGGTGGGCGCCGCATTTTTTTGGGTGCCGGGGATAGGTCCTGTGCTGGTTGGAGGGCCGCTGGTGGCATGGATCGTCGCTGGCCTGGAGGGCGCGGTGGCAGTCGGCGGCTTGAGTGCTATTGGGGCTGGTCTGTACAGTATCGGCATCCCAAAGGACAGCATCGTGACGTATGAGACCGCCATAAAGGCTGGCCAATACCTGGTGGTTGCCCATGGAACTTCCACTGAGGCAGCCAAGGCCAGAAATATTTTGAGCACTTTGAAACCAACCCAGGTGAGCGATCATGTTCTCGAACCTGAGATGCAAGCGGTGACCCGTTGAACCCATCGTGAGGTGGGAATCGCTTGGTTTGCAGACCCCCACCTCACGCCACTTCGGGTTGAAGAATCGCATTCATATTTGTGATGTTGGTGAGTGTTATGCCCAGAGAAAAATCCATTCGATCCGGATGGCGATGCGATAGTTGTGGCGAACTTATGTCCGATCTGCAGGCGGGCTGGGTGGAGTGGCTTGCGGCGGAGGACGCCAGAGGAAACCCGAAAGTCAGCGGTTTACGCCTGGTGCACCGTCGCAACAAGAGCCCAAGAGGGCAAAAGCTGTGCGGGTGCCGGTACGATCCACGAGACGAATTCAGAAAGAACCGGGGCATCGTAGAAGGATTAGCTCTCGACCGGTTCGCGGGTCCGGACGGCCTTATGTTGCTGCTTTCGATGATTGCTGAGCACGAACTTCCGGCGAGAGAAGTGATCGAACTGGCGAAACGAGTGCAGATTCCCGGCTACGAGGCGGTGCATGAACTCGTGCACGACGCCGTCAGCGAAGGAGTGATAGCGCCTTCTATCTCGTCAGGATTTTACTTGCAGTGCGAGATCTGGGATGTGCTGAAGTGGGCGAAGTACCGAACCTCGGCGAAGGCGAGCTGATGTTGCGCCGTTATCGGTGCGTTGTTCTCGCTAATTACTTCGCCGTGCTGATCCCAGCTGCTTCCCGGTTCAGAAATTTGAGGTGTCCATCGACACGGCGACCAATTCCAGCTTGGTTCATCTAACTTTTTTAGTAACTTTTGCCTACCATAGTAAGGAGACGAAATATGAAAGCAGTTGTTGTCCACCAATATGGCGGTCCTGAAGTACTGAAGTTCGAAGAGTATCCTGACCCGGTTCCGGGCCCGGGTGAAGTGCTGGTGCGGGTCGCTGCTACCAGCGTGAATCCTATCGACTACAAGCGGCGTGCTGGATTAACGAAGGATTTTTATCCCATGAAGTTCCCGAGCCTTATCGGAGTCGATATCGCGGGGACTGTCGTCAAGATTGGACGCGGCGTGGAAGGCTTTTCCGCTGGCGATCAGGTGTTTGCAATGGCGGACAATACTTACGCCGAGCTATGTGTGGTGAAGGCTGCGATTTTGGCGAAAGTTCCCAAGGGACTCGATTTGATCCAGGCGGCGGCGCTGCCGCTGGTGACGATAACCGGCAACCAACTCATGTCTGCTACGGGAATCAAAGCGGGGCAGACCGTTCTTGTTGTAGGAGCTGCAGGAAATGTCGGACGGTCGGCAGTGTTCACTGCGAAGCAACGCGGGGCGACTGTGATCGCGGGGGTTTTGAAGAAGCAGATGGATGAGGTAAAGACCGTAGGCGCGGATCAGGTGGTCGCAACCGACGACGACACCGCGATTGTAAATCTTCCGTCGCTCGATGCGGTGGCGGATACAGTCGGAGGAAGAACTGCCGAAAAGCTGATCGCCAAGGTGAAGCCGGGAGGAGTGTTTGCGACGGTTCTTGAGCCGCCGCAGAGTGCCGCATATTACCCATCTGTAAAAGTGGAGCACGTATTCTCGAAATTCGACAGGAAAACTCTCGAGTTCATGGCCGAAGCGGTGCGAGATGGCAAGCTGGTAATTCCGATTAGCCAGAAACTGCCGCTCAGTGAAGCGGCCGAGGCTCAAGCAGCGGCAGAAAAGGGTGGCGGCGGGAAGATTCTGCTGGTAGCTTGAGGTGCTCTTTGCGAACATTATTTTGCTAACTAGAGAACACGGAAGGAAAAATCGAAATGAAAAAAGATCGGCGCGGAATCAATCCCGCTTCGAAGCCAAGCGGCGATGGGTGTGTGGAGTGCCTGGCGTCACCGACAGGTTGGTGGTTACATCTCCGCCGGTGTGCGGAGTGTGGGCACATCGGATGCTGCGACAGTTCTCCGAGTCAGCATGCATCGAAGCATGCGGCGGAAACAGGGCATCCGATCATTGCCAGCTTCGAGCCGGGTGAGGATTGGTTCTACGATTACGAGACGCAGGGAATGATCAAGGGTGCGGAGTTGCTTCCGCCGCACTCGCATCCAAAAAATCAGCCCGTTCCTGGACCCGCAGGAAAGGTGCCAGCAGACTGGGAATCGCTGCTGAACTAGTGTGCTGTTGCGGTAAGTCGTGTCATAAATTCTCGTTGTCATCGTGAGCGCAGCTTCTGCTTCCGATACGTAGCAACTCGTTAAAGCTGTCCGCGGGGTCGAGTCCACGCTATTACAATTTATCGACAAACAGAAGGCCCCGGATGAATCTACCTGAGGCGCCGATTGCACACGAAGGCTTTTATGCGACACAGTTCTTCACCGTCAGCGACCTGGACAAATCGAAGGATTTCTATGTCCGGATTCTCGACGGAAAAGTGATCAAGCCGGACAATCCCTGCTACATCAGGCTGGCTAACACGTGGATCCTTCTCAATTCCGGCGGTGGCCCCACTCCCGACAAGCCGGAGGTCGTTCTTGAAACGCCGCCGGATCTGAACCGAGTAAGTGGCTTCCTCAACTTGCGTGTCGCCGACATCTGGGCCTGCTGCAAAGAATGGCGCGACAAAGGAGCGTTCTTCCTTACCCCGCCATTAAACAATCACGGCTGGGAGTGGCGCTGCTACATGCGTGACCACGACGGCTACCTCATCGAGGTCGGCCAATATACTCAAGTCGCGCTGGACTGGTTCAAAAACCACAGTTAATTTGGCAAGCAATGAACTGGGAGGAGGTGTTCGAAGGTCCCAGGCTCGGCGCACGAAGCGATTCGAATTCAGCCGAACCTCGACCGAACCGATTTCTCCATCAGACTCGAACCTTATGTATAATCCGCCGATGCAAGGCATACCCTGGAGCACGATTGCGCTCGGCTCGCTGTTGCTCATCTCGGCCTACTCAAGAGGAGGACAGGACGTGAAAACTCCGCAACCTGAAAAGTCGAAGCCGCCCGTAAAAGTGGAGCAGCGCGGGCGCATCCTTGGAATCGGCGGTGTCTTCTTCAAATCCGCCAATCGCGATCAGACGCGCGAATGGTATTCGAAGCATCTTGGGCTGGCTGATAAAGGTCAAGGCGTAATGCTTCCGTGGCGCGAACACGACGACCCGCAAAAAGAACGTGTTACAGTTTGGACCGTTTTTTCCTCTTCCTCTAATTATTTCCCTGCCAGCCAACCGCTCATGATCAACTACATCGTGGACGATATGGATGCTTTGCTCGACCGCTTAAAACAAGAGGGCGTAAAGATCGACGACAAACGAATGGATGAATCCTACGGTCGCTTTGCCTGGATCTATGACTCGGACGGGAATAAGATCGAACTCTGGCAGCCGCTGCCCTAAGGCCTTCCACGGCACTCACTAAATCGGTTTTCTGACCGACAGGCTGTTTGCTTTTACACACGTCAAATACCGCCGACGAAGGCCCGCCATTTTCCTCTGAGCAGCCCTAAACCAGGACTGTTCCCCCATCCACCACCACCGTCTGCCCGGTGCTGAATCCTTCCTGCATCAAAAACAAATAAGCTTGCGCTACGTCATGAGCCTCACCGACTCGTCCAACAGGGAGACTTTTGCCCACGCTCTCGAACAGATTCTCGCGTTCTGCCGTGGTCATGCTCTGCCAAAGATTCGTCCGAACCACTCCAGGAGATACCGCGTTTACCCGTATGGGTGCCAACTCGATCGCCAGTGCACGCGTTAGCGCTTCGATGGTTCCGCAAACGCTTGCCGCGATTACCCACCCTTTTCGCGGGCGCTGGCCAGCGATTCCGGTTGTGAGGACGATAGAGCCATCCTTGCGAATATGGGGGCTTCCATATTTAACAGCGGCGAGTGCCGACCAATAACGCAGCTCAAAAGCGTGTCTGGCCTGTTGCAGATCTGTAGCGGCAAGGTCGTGCAAATGCAAGGTGTCGCCGGCGGTGAATACCAAATGATCGAAAGTACCAAGCTTGGAAAAGAAGGTTGCGACGGCTCGTTCGTCCGCGAGGTCAACCGCTTGGCCCTGCGCTTCTCCGCCGATTGATTCAGCAGCTTTCCGAACTCGTTCCGCATTACTGGAGGCGATAATGACGCCTGCTCCCTGCGACGCTGCCTGCTCAGCAACCGCCAAACCAATTCCCGACGAACCGCCCAGCACAACTACCCGCTTGTGTTCTAAACCGTTTCCACGTTGCATTGAAATCTCCTCTGACGCTTTTCTTGCCGGCACAGTCAAAGATGAATCTCTAGCCAGATGAGGTTCATGCATAATGGCATGGCCGCCATGCGTTCGCCGATCGATCTCACCCCACTAACTTGGCAGCGAGCCAGTAATCGATACTGAACTTTCCCGGACCGGAGCAGATCAGCCAGATAAAGAAAAGCACATACAGGACTTCCGGAAGGTAAAGGAAATCATCGAGCCAGCTGAGCGGCGAAAGTCCTTTCGGGAGGGTGGAAACTGCGGAGGTCGCGGTGGCGACAATCATATCGATCATTAAAGCCACCGAGGCCGGGGTCGAAAGCAGTCCGACGGCCACCAGGGATCCACCAACGAACTCGACGCCGGCGACGAAATACGCAGTCTGCTGGGGAAAGGGCGCTTTGGCCTGAACCAGCGTTTCGTACACAGGCTTCGTGCCCCCGGGGGTAAATAATTTATTTCCCCCGGAGATGGCGAAGAACAGCCCAATCGAAACGCGAACCAGCAGGATGGCATATTGTTCCAAATTCCCGCTACCCTGCAGCGCAAACTGGACCAGCTGTTTCCAATCCATCTTTTGTCCTCCATCGCCGCCAGCGGCGGTGTCGATAGCGAATTCTCACGCCTGAGATTATCTGTCCATCCGTTCGCGCCATTGAGCGCGCGCTGCGGGAGCCACGAATGGATCCGCAAAGTATTGTGTTTCGCGCGCAACCTTATCGCCACTGAACTCCATGATGCTCACGGTGTAGGACGGCTTGCCGTCATATGTTATGACCAATTCGGTAACCCAAAGTTCACCGCCGCCAACGATGCGTTGGACACTAAATCTTTTTTTGCTCGGCTGCTGAGTGCGTTGGTTCTGGATGTTGCTCCGCCCACGGAACCGCTCACCTGACTGGGGATATTCCAGCAGCGCGTCCTCCTGATAGATGAGGTGCTCCGTTTCAAAATCGTTGGCATCGGACGCGGCCCAATGCTGATCCAGTGCGGCACGAATCGCTTGATCTCGCGCTGCAGAATCCGGCTCGTTATTGCGTTGGTCGTTATCTTGTTGATCGGTCTTATGTTGATCGTTCTTGTGTTGATCGCTCATCTTGCTGATCGTCCATCTTGAGCCCTCGATTTGACAAGAAGTGAATTCTTTTCCGGAATCGGAGTGTACAACTCGCCTGGCATCCGCCTGGCGCGATTTGGCCGAGGTAGTATCCGACCCAATTTTCGACATCCGCGGCTATTGAAATGGGCACGCCGTCCGGGCCGCACGTTAACCGTAGGTGACAGTAGTGCTCTGTCCGACCTCGATAATGTAGCCGTCAGGGTCGCGGATGTAGCAGCGAATCTCGCCGTACTTGGGCATCGGCGGCGTGATGAACTCCGCTCATCGACTTTTCCATAATTTGTAGCAGGCTTGAATATCCGCGACGCGGAAATTCATAAAGCTGTTGATGTGATTCGGGTCGGGGACGCTGAGCGTGACCGTCGGCTTATCCGGGGTCGGCCCGCCTCCAACGTTCAGAATCATCCAGATATTCGCCAACTGAAGGTACGGAGGCGCGTTGCCGTCACCCATGCTCAGAATGCGCGCGCCGAAGACCTTTTCGTAGTAGCGAGCCGATCGCTCGACGTCGGCGACGGTGAGAAAATGCGCGACACTGATCCCCTCTCGCGGGGGCATCTCATAGCTCTTCTGGTCGACTTGTACGGCGTTCATTGATGGCTCCTTTCGATACAGTGCTCACTACTAATAAGGTTTCCCTAGTCCGGGCTCCCACTCATAGAAATCCATCGATGCCGGCATTCGACACACCCATCGCCACGCGGCTTCGAGGCGGGTTGATTCCGCGCTGGTCTTTTTTCATTTCCAAGTATTGGGCCAGAATAAACTCGGCCGCGCAATTGGACGATGGTATCGCCCATGCTTTCGTATCGACGGCAGTGCCTAATCGCAGCTGTTCGAGATCACACGGCGGAACCTGCAAATCCTTTTCAAGAAGGAGGACATTGCATCGGACCAGTTCGCGGCCGATCCAAGAGCCTCTCAGACTGCGGAAACTCCCGCCAGACGGTCGTGAAAGTGAAGGACTACATCTTCCACTCGTACGAGAAGCGTTGACCGGCGCCGGCCCCGACAGCAAGCGCGGAAAAAAAGCGCGAAGCATGAAACTGGAGACCTGAATAACCGCCTCCCGAGCCCCTACTGAGTAATGCGCTGGCGGCGGCACAGCGATTGCCACGGAGAAACCGACCTTTTATCACTGAACTACTGCTGAGAGAGATACAGAAATTGCTGAGACAGGAACCGATCAAATACCGGCGTACCAGGCGTAGCCTGCCTCTGGAGACGCGGAGCCCAGTCCCTTGCCGAAATTTTTCAGGCTATCGGTAACCGTCATGTGGGTAATGAATTTCACGTTTTTGTAGCCAAGCTGGCGAGCGACGCGAAGGCGAAGCGGACCTCCGTTACCCACCGGGAGTTCATCGCCATTCATCCCGTAGGTTAGAAAAGTTTGCGGATGCATCGCATCCGCCATGTCAATGCTTTCCCACCACTCGGGCTGGATCGAGCGGTAAACAACGTACCGAGCTTGCGGCAGGACTTCCGTGGCTTCAAGAACCTGAGAAAGAGGCACGCCGATCCACTCGGCGATATACGACCAGCCCTCCTCACACTGGATCATCGTGATCTGGCTGCGAGAAGGGTAACCCTTAAGCTGCCCAAGCGAGAACGATGCAGGTCGCGCGACCATCCCGTCGATCGTGAGCCGCCAGTCAGCGAATCCTCCGCTCTGCAGACGCTTGAAAGCATCCCCGAGCGGCGCCAGTTCATTGGGAAACGGACGCTGCGAAATCTGGCTCCGGGAAAATTCACGCGCCAGCGAATGCCGAGTCAGCAGCCGTTGCGAAGCATAAGTCAGCGTTTCGCCAAGGCCCCAGATTCCGCTGTGATCGGGCGGGACCAGTCTATATTTCTGCGCCAACCCGGCAGCCACTCCCAAAGCCGATACGCCCGCCGCGGCCGCCAGTCCAGTGGTGATCAGTTTGCGGCGTGAGATTTTTTCAGGTAGTGGTTCACTCATGTTCGCTCCATATCTGTATCAGGATGATCTGTAGAAGCACGGCCCGAGATCATCGCTCGCATGCGGCTGCGAAATCCGGCAAGCCAAACCATCAGAATATGAACCAGCAGAAAAACTACGAGTGCCAGCGAGACGAAGAAGTGAAGCGTGCGCGCGGATTGTTGTCCGCCCAACAAGTTGACCGTCGCCGGAAACGCAGACACAAATGTGGGAGACATGGCCAGCCCCGTCCAGATCACCAGGGGAAACAGAATAAAGATCACGAACAAGTAGGTGAGCCGCTGCAGCAGATTATATGACCAGACTTCCTCCTCGCTGGCGCGCTTGAAGCGAAGACGGTCGGCGATTGCGCTCGAGAACGCCCGCCAAGAAAGATCGGCCCGTCGCGGGAACAAGTCTCTCGAGAAGTGCCTGGTAAAGAAGCCGGAGATTAAATACAACAAACCAGTCAACAGCACTACCCACGCCGACTGAAAGTGGAGATACCGGCTCCAGCCATTCTCGTCGGGCAGCACGTATCCGTAGCCTGTGGGCACCAAAGCTCTGGAGGCCGGGATCGGCAACTTGAACAACGGTGTCGTTAAATCGTTGCCCGTTTCGCCCCAATAGAATCGCGGGTGAGAGACCACAATTTCAAGCCCGCTGATGAGCAAGGCAAAAAAGCATAGCGTGGTGATCCAATGAGTCACGCGGACCAGCACAGAGTGGCGCGAAGTCACCGTCGCACTCGGAACGGTGGACGGGACATCCGATGCAGCACCTGGAATGCAAGCGGAATCGCTCACACGCGAATCGTATCATGGGTTCCGCAGATTGCGAACACCGGGGTGGAACCTGGGAAATTCAATCCGCCGAATACCAGCCAGCCTCGAAACGCTCCGATCGTTGGCGTAAAATTCCGTTATCACGAATGGCTCGGCGCAGCACTCGGGGAAACAATGAATTGGAAAGCTCTTGGCAGAGGGGTCAGATGGATCACGGCGATCTCCATTTTGTTGGCAACTCTGTGGGCACCGGCGCCGCTTCGTGGCCAGGCCGGTTCCGCTGCACCCTCGACACAACGCAAGACTAGCACTCCCTACACGGGCGATCTCTCCATTTTCGAGACTCCGGGGCGCGATGAGCGACTGCAGATCAACCGCGTCATGGATATGCTTGGCATTGAGCCCGGCAAGAACGTTGCCGACATCGGCGCCGGGTCGGGTTGGTTCACGGTGCGTGCTGCGCGCCGCGTCACGAACTCGGGCACGGTTTATGCCGTGGACATCAACCCGGAGGCAATTCGCTACATCGATCAGCGCGCGAAAAAAGAGCACCTCCAGAATATAAAGACGATCCTCAGCAACCCCGACAATTCAGAACTCCCAGCCGACAGCATCGACGCCGTCCTGCTGCTTAAGGCATACCACGAGGTAGCGCGTCCGGTTGTGCTGCTCAGGAATCTTCGCTCGTCGCTTAAACCGGGAGCTAAGATTGGGATTATTGATCGCAACGGCAACGGAGAAAATCACGGCGTGAGTAAAGACGTAATAGTTCGGGAAGCTGCCCAAGCGGGGTACGAATTGCGCGACTCGCAGGATTTCGTGAAAGCCGATGGGGTGGATTATTTTCTAATCTTCACCGCGAAGCCGGATTAAAGGCACGCCGGTAAGAGAAATTATACCTGCCGACGATTTTGCTATGCCCTCCTCACCGCGGCTGACCAACTCCCAACAAATTCTCCCAGCCGGTTCAGCGCGGTGGAAAATTTTTCTGTAATCGCCGCAAACCCCAGGCGAAAATGCGAAGGCGCATCCCAGCAATCTCCGGGGGCGAGCAGGACGCCCTGTTCCGCAGCCGCCTGGCAAAAGGCGCGGCTGTTCTCTCCGCTGAGTAGCCATGGAAAAGCGGTCACTCCGCCACGAGGAGGAATCCAGCCCAGCGTCTCGCGATGTTCAGACATGAAAGAAGCAAGCTGCCGAAGATTCCGGGTTGCGGTTTCCTGCGTTCTCCCGAGGATGATGGTGCGATTGCGCATCGCAATCTCAGCCAGCATTTCTCCGGCGGTATTGTTTGAAATAGAAAAGATAGTGCGTGCGTTCCAGTAACGCTCGCGGCGCTTCGCGTCATGCTCGATCATCCAACCGGTCCGCACCCCGGATAACGGGAAAGCCTTTGAGAAATCATGGATGACCGTCGCATGCGGCAAGCGGGAAGCCGATCTTGTCGCCTGTCCTCCGCTCACAGGATGATAGATCGGATGGTATACCTCGTCGCTCACCAGTTGAATTTCACGAGACGCGGTGAATTCGTGCAATTCGTCGAGTTCCGCGTCGCTAATGGTTGCGCCAGTAGGATTGTGAGGACTGTTGATCAGAATCAACTTGGTATTTCGATCCACCAGTTGCTTGATCTCCTCAAGATCGATGCGAAAGTTGTTCTCCTTGCGAACGGCGTAGTAGCGAGTCTCGATCCCTAGGGATTCGGGTAGGGCGGAAAACGGCGGATAGCCGGGTTGAGGCAGGACGACGTTGGCTCCGGGTTCGGCGGCCAGCCAAAAGAGAATGAGCAGCGCCTCAGAGGCCCCAGTTACAACCTGGACAGTGTCGACATCCACACCCTGCATCTCGGCGATTGCAGCGCGTAGGCCCTCAGCGCCCGCCGGGCGACTGTAGCGCAAATTATGATTCAGGAAGCGCTGCTCGCTTCTCCTCACCGGCGAGGTCTAAGATCTCATTCAGGGTCCAGCGTGGTCCTTCGCTTGCGGCCAGGTTGAATTCGATGTCGTGCTCGTAGGTGTCGAGCCACATGTCCAGCAGGAAGGGTTTCAATCGCATGGTGCACCTCGAAGAGTTAGATCAGCGGATCGTCAGCCGGACTCAACAAACTTTCACGCGACGACGCTTGTGTCGTCGTCTGACCGCAAGCGCCGCAGACTCTCCACGGAAGGCACGAAATAATAGGACCCGGTCAATGGCTGAGTAAAACGCGTGAGCGCATCGCGCTTGCCGGTGATTAGACCCGCCATGCTGTCGAGCATTCTGGAAAGCCGCTTCTGGTCTGCGCTGAAGCCAACGAACATGGTGCCATGGTCGTCGACTTTTCCGTAGGGCATGTTGCGCCGAAAGATATTTCCAAATTCGTCTTGATCGGTGCGCGCGACATGTGAGTCCGCCGGCTTGTCCTCGAGTTCGATGCTGTCGAGCTTGGTGCGTCCGATGATGCCCTCCTGCTGATCGGTTGGCAGAGCTTCCCAGGCAGATGTCTTATGCTTCCACTTTTGCAGCAACAGGACTGAGCCCGCAGCACCGGGAACTCCCTCGGGCAATAGAGCTGCGGCAGGAGCATCGAGCAGCGTCGGATTCTCCGAGCCGTCGATGAAGCCGGTAAGATCGCGATCGTGACGGTAAGGCCAACTTGAAGTTTCTTCCCCGAGTGAGGCTTGGCCTGCGAGATCATGGACGACCGAGCGGGCCATATCGAATATAACGTCATAAGCACTGCCGGAGAGCCACACCAGTGCGTCATGCTGCGTGCCTGGCATAGCGAATCCTTCGGTGCCACGGATCTCGTGGTTAAAGCCCGCGACGCCCGGAGGAGCGTCCGATGGAAGAATGTCGCGCCACAGCTCAGGCCGAAAGCCGATGACGAAGTTCACTCCACCTGTGGTGGTCCGCGGTTCACGGATGGAGGAGATTGTTGAGGCGAACTGCTTGCATTGCTTTGCGTCCAAAATGTCAAACTCCAGGTACGCATGAGAGGACGTTCCGAGAGCGAAAATTCCAGCCTGAGGCGTATACATGCTGGCATTATATCGGGCAATAGTGACGGCGCCCTCCGCGTTCCAGCAGCGAAATGTGCGGCATTCCTCAGCGTGGCAGAGCGAAGCTGAAAACGTCGCTTCCCGCAGCGATCGTCACGTATTGAACTCCATCCACGGCATAGGTCATCGGAGAAGCGCGCATTTCCTGGCCGGTGTTGAAATGCCAGAGAGGATGACCTGTGGCCGCATCCACCGCTTCCAGGGATCCGCTATCGTCCGCAAAAAATAGCAATCCACCGGCGGTGGTCAATGTTCCGCCCCATGAGCGGCCCTGGCCGGTTTGCGGATAACGCCAAACCGGCTTTCCATCCGCAACCGAAAGAGCCAGCAGAATTTTCTGCGCGTGCTCATCGGGTGGAAGCTTCGTGCCGGTGCCGTAGTACGTCTGGCCTTGCGCAAAGGGCTTGGGATTTGCGAAGTATTGATTGCAAGTCTCGAGAGCCATCACATAGAACAACCGGGTGTCGGGATCGTAAGAAGGCGAAAACCAATTCGTGGCTCCGTTGATGCCGGGACAGATGAGAGCGCCCTCCGCGGTCGGGATTCGACCGGAGACAATGGGACGGCCGGACTTATCTATACTTGTGGCCCAATTCAATTTCTCGACGAACGGAGTGGCTTGAATGAACTTGCCGCTGACCCGGTCGAGTAGGTAGAAAAAGCCATTGCGATTCGCCTGAATAAGCAGTCGCTGCAGCATTCCGTTCTGCTCTACATCCGCCAGCACCGGAGTTTCATTGGCGTCGTAGTCAAAGAGATCGTGAGGCGTGAACTGGAAATACCATTTCAGCTCTCCCGTATCCGGGTTGAGCGCGAGAACGCAATCCGTATAGAGGTCGTCGCCGGGGCGGGAATCTCCCACGAAGTCCGGCGCAGGATTGCTGGTTGTCCAATACAGAGTGTTGAGTTCGGGGTCATAGGTACCCGGCATCCACGTTGTGCCGCCGCCATGCAGATAGGCATCTTCGGGCCAACTTGAAGAGCCGAATTCACCGGGCCCGGGAATCGTCCAAAAGCGCCACTTCAAATTTCCGGTTGCAGCATCGTAGGCGGCCAGAAATCCACGCACTCCAGAGTCGCCGCCGGAGGTTCCGACGATGACGGTCGCTTTCACCACGAGTGGGGCGCTGGTTGCGCCGTAGTGTTTGGTTTTATCGGCGTATTCAATATCCCATCGCAAGCCTCCGGAGCGAGCATCGAGACAAAGCAAGTGTGCGTCGTCGGTTTCCACGTAGACAAAATGCTGCCACAGCGCCACGCCGCGATTCTTGTGAGCTGCAGCGTCGTCGAGCAGCCCCGGGCTCACCGGCCGTTGGTAGTGCCACACCATCCGTCCGGTGCGCGCGTCCAGGGCGAACACATCATTGGCCGAGGTTATGTACATTACTCCGTCAACCACCAGAGGCGTTACCTCCAGATTTTGAGAGTTGCCGGGATGGAATACCCACGCTGCGCGAAGCTGTGCGGCATTTTCGAGATTGATTTCACGCAGAGTGCTATAGCGGCGCCCGGAGTAATCGCCGTTGTAAGAGGTCCAGTTGGCTCCCACCGGTTGCGCGAGAAGATCTTGTGCGCTGACCTCCGGGACTGCAGTGATCGGGGATTGCGTCTGGCGCTGCGCTGCAGCGGGCACTTCAGTAAAGATGGCCGCCAGCAATAACAGAATGAGCGCTCTTGCGGGCCATTTCATGTCAGCGATTTTCGCCGCTACCCACTTGTACTTCCTGAAGCGAACCCCAGTCCACCCCGTGGTCATCTTCCAAGTGAAGCGAGACTCGCGCCGGTTTCCCAGATGGAGCAACTTCCGTTTCAAGCAGCACCGGTTCGGCGGGAGTGACATTCGCAACTACCATGGTTCCGAAACTCGAACCATGATCGTCGTAGAAATGAGCGACGAGATGTCCGGCAGTGAAAACTCCGAAAGAACCTGAAAGCCGGATTTTTCCGTTGTCCAGACGAGCGGTTTGCAGCGGGTGTATCACGATGCCAGCATCTTTCACTCCGTGAAATTCGCTTCCGGCCCGCGTTGGAAACCATTCCGTATCGAATTCGCAAGAATCTCCCGGCCGCAAACGGCACATCGGACTGTTAAGTTCCGCTTCAAGATAGTAAGGGGATGCATCCGGGTCGTCGCTGAGGGAAGGAATTCCGTCAGCGCTCAACCTCATTTCCGGTCCGTTCGTCCAGAAGATGACAGAAGCCTTCCCAGGATAGGATTTGCTTTCGTCGAACTGAAAGCGTTCCACCATGGCATATTTGCTGCCGCCGTCGACTACTGCGAGCCAGCCTTCTGTCGAGTCCAACCACAACTCAGCCGCCATGTGCACGTAATGCACCGCAAAGAATCCATCGTTTCTCACCGACACGGCGGAATTCTGCGCCGGACCGAAGCGGACATGATAGTGGTTTAAATAACTGCTGGATGGATTCGTGGGGGTGAAGGTCCAGAAATCGTGGTTGAAGCCGGCGGTAGCGGCTGGATCGGCGGTGTTGTACTGCGAGACCGACTGCATCGACCATTCCACCATATGCCCACTCACGTTTTTCATGGACGCATGAAAGCGGATACGAGGAGAGTCCGCATCCAGGCGAATGGTTCGCACAAACTGAATACCAGTCTGCGGATCGGCCGGACCGGTGAGTTCGATCTCGCACCGCTTCCCTTCCGAAAGCTTTCGAAAGGTGAAAGGCCCATCATCTAAAAGATCAGAATTGCCTACCCAATGTTGTTCGTCGTCATTCCCCTCGGGTAAAAGCCACAGCTTGTCTCCTCCATAATTGAACCACTGGCCCTGAGTTGGCGGCTTGTACGTCCCTGCAAGTTTTGGATTCACGAACAGAAAAGGATGCCCCGCAAAATTTACCTGCATCAACCGGCCGCCATTTTGCGGCACGACGATCAACTGCACCCAGCGATTGGAAACCTGCTCGGCACTCCACCCCTTGTAGTCGACGGCTTCAACGTGGCAGCCCGTGGCGGCTGGCGAGGTTGTCTCGCTCGAAGTCTGAGCGGCCGCCGACAAGCCGCAGAAGATCCCGAGAAAAACTACGGCTAGTCGTCGCATATGATTGGCCAGCGGGAAATGCATTGTCATAAGTGCGCTTTCTCTTTCCAGCAGCAAACCGCCGGAGCTGAGAGTAGCATGCATGCAGCTTCAAAACCTCGTCCTGCGTCAACAAACGAAATGAAATGCAATCAAACGAAATATTTCGATTTGCGTCAAGCGAATTCTGTGGTATACCGGGGGAAAATGATTAGGAGCGCATCGACGCGGGAAAAAAGTTGAAGACTCTGCTGGTATTGCTGCTGCTCTCGCTCAATCTGCCGGCCCAGGGCCCGAAAACCAACTGGAAAATCGACCCTACCTGGTTGCATCGTTACGTTCCCCAACTGAACGAAACAAAAGCGGATCTTGCATCCCCGACGTGCCACTATAAAGCGATCTTCGGTGAGGGTGATGCCGATGATCGAACCTTGCAGAGTGTTGGCCGTTTCGCTGAAGTCACGCTGGATGCCCAGGGTAGTTGCGAGGCCACGCTCTACGATCATGAAGAAGAGATCTATTTCATTTTGCAGGGTAAAACCGATCTGCACTACGGCGATCGAACTTATGCGATGCACCCGAACGATTTCACCTACCTGCCTCCGGGCTTGAAGCACTCGATTGCGAATACGTCCGATCAACCGGCTCAGGTCTTGGTTATGAGTTTCAAAGTGCCTGCAAGAATTTCAATCAACGCGCCATCGCCGCAGCCCAAGATTGTGAATCTGGACGACGTAAAGGAAGAGACCGTTGAGGGTCATCCCACATCGGTGTTGTACAAACTCCTCCTCGGACCACGAAATGGCAAGCGCGACGCGATCGACGATGCGTACGTTGTGACCAGTTTTTTCTGGATGAACTTTGCGCCGGGAGGGACAAATTTTCCGCATCATCATGAAACCGCGGAGGAAATTTATCTTGTCCTGGATGGAGAAGGCGTAATGGTGGCCGGAGGTGGAATGGATGGCATTGCCGGCCGTTACCCAGCCAAGGCTGGAGACGCATACTATTTTCGCGCCAACTGCACGGTGGGGTTCTACAACCAGAACAACCCGGGAGCGAAGGCGCACATCCTGGCGGTGCGATCGAAGATTCCCCTGCCTGAAAGGGAAGATTAGGTTGCTGGCCTTTAGCTCGTTCTGTCACGAACAATTGCGCGCGGTCATGTGCGCGTTTTTGCAAATGGTTATTGAGGAGATCTCGTAAATGCATATCCAGAATTCCAGTCGGCGATCATTCGTTAAATTGTTGGCAGCCGCGCCGCTGCTCGGCCAAATTGGGGCTCGTGAACTCTTCGCGCAGGCGGCCACGGCCGTCGGCAGGGATCCCCGGCGAAATGTATACACTCAGCTCGGCGTAAAGACCGTCATCAATTGCCGCGGAACCTGGACTTATCTGAGTGGATCGTTGGAATTTCCCGAAGTTCGCCAAGCGCAGCTGGAAGCGTCGCGTTATTTCGTGAACATGTTCGATCTGCAGCGCGGGGTGGGGCGGCGCCTGGCGGAATTAACGGGCGCCGAATCGGGCATCGTGACTTCGGGCTCGGCCGGAGCAATGTCCGCGGCAACGGCTGCTTGTATGGCCGGGAGCAACGATAAATATATTTGGCAACTCCCCGATACCACCGGACTGAAGCACGAAGTAGTCATGGTGGGCGGGCGGAGTGCATTCGACAGTGCGATACGGCTTACTGGCGCCAAACTGGTTCTGGTGTATTCCTCGGAGGAACTGGTCAACGCCATCAATGAAAATACGGCGATGATCTACACCACCGATCTCGGTGAAAAACTGCAGCAGGAAGTATCGATTGCGAAAGCTCACAACGTTCCCCTCCTGCTGGATGACGCCGCGGGTATACCTCCCGCCGACAACGCCAAACTTTACGCGAAGATGGGTATAGACCTTTACTGCTTCTCCGGCGGGAAAGGGCTGTGCGGACCTCAATGCAGCGGCTTGCTTCTGGGACGAAAAGACCTGATCGAATCAGCACTCATGAATTGCAATCCGCGAGAGGGAGCCATTTGCCGTCCGATGAAAGTTGGCAAAGAAGAAATTATCGGTTGCCTCATGTCGCTTGAGACCTGGCTGAAAATGGACGAGAAAAAACTCTACGCGGAATGGAATGGCCGGGTGGATCGCATCCGGAAGCTGGTGGAGACAGTGCCTGGCGTAAAAACCGACATCTATATTCCCGACGATGGCAACCGCTACCCGACACTCAGGGTTTCCTGGGATACGCACGCGTGGGGATTCAGCATTATCGATTGCGTACAGGAGCTGCGTGCGGGCGATCCGGTCATCGAGGTGCTTGGACCAGACAATCCCAGCCTGGTGACAGCAGTGCGCGAAGGCAACCCGAACCGTAAGGAACGCAAGGAACCCGACCACATCGAACTGATTTCCATGACCATCAAGCCGGGTGAAGAAATCGTGGTGGGACAAAGATTACGCGCTGTCCTGCGCGCGGCCCAGAAAAAATCCGCGGCTTAAAGAATTGGAAGGGAAATTTTACTTGCGAAAAAGACATCAAACCGTCTTATTGCGATTTCTATTGATTCTATTTCTGCTTTCGCCAGCGCTGCTAGCGGAGGGGCAGGTGCGCGCCATCGCCCCCGCTGCGTCTTCGGCTCGCGCGAATCACATCTACTCACCGGGTGTGGACGCCGGAGACTATGTCTACATCTCCGGTCAAGGACCGCGTCGTCCAGATGGAAGTATGCCGACGACCTTTGATGCGCAGTTCCGCCAGGCGCTCGATAACCTCAAGGCGATTTTGGAATCAGCAGGCTTGACGATGGAGCACGTGGTCTACACCCAGGTTTATCTTGAGGACATCAGCAAATACGGCGAAATGAATCGAGTCTTTGGCGAGTACTTCCCAAAAACTCCGCCAGCTCGAGCCGTGCTGGGCGTGGCTCGCATTCCGGATCCGCCTATCCAGATCAGCGCAGTCGCAGTTCGCACCTTGGCTGATCGGCGCGCGATCTATCCGCAAAACTACAATCACGGCGACTCGGCTTCGCCTGGCATTCTTACTCGCGATCGTCTTTTCATATCCAGCATGTCTGGCAGCGATCCTGTCAGTGGCAAGATTCCGGACGACCCCGCAGCGCAAGTAGATCTAGCGCTTGACCGCGTTCAAGCAGTCGTGAAAGCAGCCGGCCTCGAACTTGGCAACATGGTTTTCGTCAATCCTTACCTGACTTCAGATATTCCAGGGCGGGTGATGAATGAGCGCTACGCACGGCGCTTTGAGTTCGGCAACACTCCGGCGCGCGCCACGATTGAAGTAACGAGTTTGCCCGGTGGCGCCCACATCGAGTATACCGGCGTGGCGGTTCGCGACCTCCGCCAAAGAAAAGCGGTTCGTCCCAAGAACATGCCGCCTAGTCCGACCGCGAGCCCCTGCGTTTTCGCCGGCGATACTCTGTATTGTTCTGCTAAAGATGGCTTCATACCGGGTCCGCACGGCGGCGTGTATGCGTCGACCACGCAACATCAATTACGGCAGACCATGCGCAATCTCCTCGACAATCTCGAAGAAGCTGATATGAACTTCGATCAGGTTGTGGCGACAAATGTCTACCTCGACGACTTGTCTGACCTTGAGGCGTTTGATGATGCATACGTGCAATATTTTGGGCCTGTTATGCCGGCGCGAACCACAATCCAACAAATCGCGCCGACCAAACGCGAAGCGGACAAAGAAGGTCATTTCCCTGGGCTGGAGCAAGTCTCGTTCATCGCGGTTCGAACAAAATCCACACCCTGAACGATTGAGCCGCATCGTGCTCCGGAAGCCAAACGAGTATTTTGCCTGTCCCGTAGGGTCCGGCCCGATGCCGTGGACCAAAGTTACCTGCTTGCACTGCTTCATGTCGCCAACGCTGTGTAATATTGAAAGGCAGTGCAGCTATTCGAAAATATTCCGCTGGCACCGCTGACCACGATTAAAGTCGGAGGCCCGGCGCGGTATTTCGTCGAAGCCAAAGATATTGGAGAAGTGCAGGAGGCTGTCACATTTTCGCGGGCTCATGATCTGCCTTTGTTCGTTCTCGGCGGCGGCAGCAATCTGGTGGTGGCAGATGCGGGTTGGCCTGGGCTCGTACTGAAGGTTTCCATTGATGGTATCGAGCAGAGTGCCGGGCAAGATGAAAATGGCAATGTTATTTTCGACGTCGGTGCGGGCGAATCCTGGGACAAGTTCGTTTCGCGTTCGGTGATGGCGCGCTGCGCGGGAGTTGAGTGCCTCAGTGGCATTCCGGGCAGCGTAGGCGGCACGCCGGTGCAGAATGTAGGCGCGTACGGGCAGGAAGTCTCCGAGACCATTGCATCGGTGCAAGTGCTCGATTTGCAGGATGGCCAGGTGCGCGAATTGTGCCGCGAAGCATGCGGATTTGGCTACCGCTCCAGTATTTTCAATACCGGTGAGAGTGGACGCTTTATTGTTCTGCGCGTGCGTTATGCGCTCACGCCGAATGGCAAGCCGCGTCTTGCCTATGCCGACCTGCGGCGCCACTTCGCGGGACGAGAGACTGCGCCCGATCTGGCCGAGACGCGCGAAGCCGTGCGGCATATTCGCGCTCTAAAAGGAATGCTGATTGTGGCCGGAGATGCGGATTGCCAGAGTGCGGGCTCGTTCTTCAAGAATCCTGTGCTCAGCGAAAGTCAGCATGAAGATCTGAAACGGCGCGCGGCGGCGCGCGGATTAATCGTACCCAGCTATCCGGCGCTTATAACTCATAAGAAGGTTTCGGCGGCATGGCTGGTGGAGCGCTCCGGTTTCACGAAGGGTTATGGTTACGGTCGCGTCGCCATTTCGAGCAAACACGCATTGGCGATTGTGAATCGTGGCGGAGCGACATCAGCTGAGGTCGTCGCTCTCAAAGATCAGATTCAACATCGTGTGAAAGAAATCTGGGGCATCCTTCTTGAACCTGAACCGGTGATGGTGGGCTTCTAGGTTTCTTGAGTGGAATCGTTGGGCGCCGTCCCGGATCGCGACCCGGCTTTGGGAACTATGACCCCGCTTTTGGGTGCGGGTGCAGCGATCTGGCCCCGACGGCGCCTCGAATTAGTCATCGGCAAATTTTGCCGCCTGCTTAAATATCTCGACAAACATCGCGCGCGTCAGCTTGCCGGTCTGCGTGTTCTGGTTTGAGGGATGGTAGGACGCGAGCAATACCTTACCATCCGGTAACCGGTAACTGGCGCCATGTTTAAAGAGATAGCGCTGCCGGTCAGGCAGCGGACCTCGACGTTTCAAGTAATTCAAATAAGCATCGAAGCCGATCTTCCCCAAAGCGACCACCACTTTCACTTTTTCTAATCCCGCGATCTCGCGGTCGAGAAATTGCGAACACTCAGCGAGTTCCTGCGGAGTTGGCTTGTTTGCCGGCGGAGCGCAGCGGACGGCCGCAGTAATGTATGCATCTTTTAGCTCGAGGCCATCGTTGCGATCGGTGGCGTTGGGTTGGTTGGCGAATCCGGTGTCATACAACACCGGAAACATGAATTTTCCCGAGGCATCGCCGGTAAAGGGGCGTCCGGTGCGGTTGGAGCCATGCGCCCCTGGAGCTAACCCCATAATAAGGACGCGGGCGTTGGCGTCGCCGAAACCGGGCACCGGTTTCCCCCAGTATTCGCAATCTCGATAAGCCCGGCGCTTTTCGCGGGCCACTCGCTCGCGGTACTCGACCAGCCTGGGACAGCGCGTACAAGCGACCACCTCGTGGTTGAGAACGGCGAGCCAGTGCGGGTTGGGCTGTGGGCTATTTTTCCGTGTCAGGCGCGGTTCCCCTTGGTTCTTGAGTCTATCGAAATTCGACAAAGCCGGAAAATGCCTTCACCAGAGAGGCAAGGTCGATACATGACATTTTTATGTGCGATAGGGTACAGTATCAGCGGTATGGCGTACGACCGCTCATACGAATAGGCTCCAATTACCTTCCTCATAGCCGTCTGTCGGTTTCAAGAATAGGCCCGGACAGCAGCCCTGCCGAGGGCAGACGGAGCAGTGGTGCATGGCTCGCTCAATTCTCATTGTCGACGATAGCTCCACGGTTCGCTCTTCCCTGCGATCGTTGATCGAGAGCAACTCCGATTTCCACGTTTGCGGTGAAGCAGAGAATGGTGAAGTGGCGATTGCCAAAGTGGAAGAAATGCATCCGGACATCGTGATATTAGACCTTCAGATGCCCGTCATGAATGGGCTCGACGCCGCACGCCATATCAGTCAACTCGCACCCAACACGGCTATGGTGATGTTCACCTTGCATCCTTCTGGTGAACTGTTGAGAGCCGCGCGGGCTGTGGGCGTGAAAGATGTGGTCTCGAAAACGGATCAGCGCTCCGACTCGCTAATGGTCGCGCTACGGCAGATTTTCGCCTGACGTAGATCACGCGTGCTCTACGGTTCGGGAAAATTGTTCGCCAAAACAGCCGTTGTGTCCGTTCGCCGTTTGACGGTGCTCTCCTTCTGTCTTTA
Organism: uncultured Acidobacteriaceae bacterium; assembly: GCA_963817305.1. GTDB lineage: Bacteria > Acidobacteriota > Terriglobia > Terriglobales > Acidobacteriaceae > Sulfotelmatobacter. The sequence goes on from CAWFOD010000008.1 coordinate 191,227, forward strand.
CACTCAAGTGAATGCCGTATGAGTTCGGTCCGAGGTTCTCGTCCCGGATGCAGCGGTTGGTGAAAGGCAAAACGTGAGCCCCACAGAGACTACTGACGCCGCAAAAACGGACACAAAGACGCCCGACAACAAGCCCGAAAATAAGAAAGATATCAAACGGGAAATTTCGGTTGAGATTCCCGCCGCCGAAGTTGCCCGCGAGACTGAGTCGCAGATCCAGCGCTACCAGAAAAGCGCGCGTTTACCGGGGTTTCGCGCCGGGCATGTGCCAGCTTCGATTATTCGCCAGCGCTTCGGCGATGGCCTGAAAAACGACGTGATCGAAGCTTTGGCTCCCCGCTATTTCCGCAAGGAGGCGGAGAAGCAGGGGCTCATTCCGGTTTCACAACCGCGCATCACTGACCTGCATTTTCACGAGGGTGAGTCCTTACGTTTCAAGGCCAGTTTCGAAGTGCTACCCGAGATTCAGGTCGAGGGCTATAAAGAGCTTCGCGCCGATAAGCCGGACATCGCGATCACTGACGAGGAAGTCGAACAGGCGCTCGCTAATGTATTGGAGCAGCGAGCCACGTATACCGATGTGGAAGGACGTCCGCTCGCCCAAGGCGACTTCGCGCAGGCTTCGATGGATGGTCGGCCCAAGGATGGGAATGACGTTAGAGAAGCCAGCGCCAACCCTGTGCACATGGACGATGTGCTGATCGAAATCGGCGGCAAAAATACAGTAGCGGAGTTTACCCAGAATCTGACCGGAGCTTCTTCCGGCGATGAACGCACCTTCGACGTAAGCTATCCGGAAGATATCGCTGACAAGCGTCTGGCCGGCAAGACCTTTGTTTATACCGTGAAAGTGAATGGCATCAAGCAGAAGAGTCTGCCAGAGCTGAATGACGAGTTCGCCAAAGAGCTGGGAGAGTTCACCAGCCTCGACCAGGTGCGGAAGCAGATCCGCGAGAACATGGAGGCCGAAAAGCGTCATGCGGCGGAGCATGCGGCCAAAGATAAGCTGGTCGCCGAACTGGTGAAGCGCAACGATTTTGAGGTGCCGGAATCTTTAATCGATCGCCAGATCGATTTGCGCCTGGAGCGCGGCCTGCGAGCACTGGCGGCGCAAGGCATGAAAATGGAAGATCTGAAAAAGATGGATCTTCCGCGTCTCCGAGCGGGCCAGCGGGAGCAGGCGCTGGGCGATGTGAAGTCTTCCCTACTGCTCGAACGCATTGCGGATTTGGAAAAAATCGAAGTCAGCGACGAAGAAGTGAACCGGGAAATTGATTCACTGGCAAAACAGTCAAAACAAACCTCAGAAGCAGTGCGCGCGCGTTTGACAGAGGATGGGGGCCTCGATAGAATCCGAATGAGAATCCGCAGCGAGAAGACCCTCGATTTTCTTTATCACCAGTCCGCGTAGTGATTGAGTAAAGCGCGGACCACTTTCGACCCTCCCCTGGCAACGTAAACGTTTCTTCGGGGCGGAGTGTGGCAGGTCCGGTGACAGGTCCGGTTGAAAAATGAAACCAAATGATCCGCAAATGATGCTGGTACCGATGGTAATTGAGCAGACCGGTCGGGGCGAACGCGCCTACGACATCTACTCCCGCCTGCTCAGGGATAACATTATTTTCATCGGCACGCCGATTGACGACAACATCGCCAACCTGGTGATTGCTCAAATGCTATTTCTGGCTCAGGAAGATCCTGAAAAAGATATTCAGCTTTATGTGAACTCGCCGGGAGGCTCGATCACGGCGGGCATGGCGATCTACGACACCATGCAATACGTAAAGAATGATGTCATGACGCTGTGCGTTGGACAGGCGGCTTCCATGGCGGCGCTGTTGCTGGCGGCGGGCGAACCGAAGAAAAGACTGGCGCTGCCGAATTCCCGCATCTTAATTCACCAACCGTCCATGGGAGGATTGTCGGGTCAAGCCACCGACATCGACATTCACGCCCGTGAAATCCTGCGTATGCGCGAGATTACAAACCAGTTACTCTCCAAGCACACTGGCCAAAAGCTGGACAAGGTGGAGAAAGACGTGGAGCGTGACTTCATTATGAACGCGCAACAAGCTAAGGAATACGGAATCATAGACGATATCATCTATAAGACCGTAAAAGCGGTATGATCGGCCTTCGCGCTTGATCTGCATTTCGGGATTTAGCTCGGAAGCCTGTAGGGGTCGAAAGAGGCGGGCCCAGCGTCATATCGAAACTAGAAGGAGTAGAGCCGAGTGAAAACCAAGTCAGGCTCCGACGAGATTTTGCGTTGCTCGTTCTGCCATAAGTCGCAGGATGCCGTAGCCAAACTGATCTCGTCACCCAGCGATTATCCGCGGGCCTATATCTGCGACGAGTGCGTCGCAGTTTGCAATTCGATCCTGGAAGACGATCGCACCGCGACTCCGCAAGCCACGACACCCAATCAACTTCCCAAGCCGCAGGAGGTCAAGACCTTCCTGGACGAGTACGTCATCGGGCAGGAGCAAACGAAAAAGAAGCTGGCGGTGGCGGTTTATAACCACTACAAGCGGATCTTCATGAATCGGCAGAAGACGGCGGGCGATGGGATTGAGCTAAGCAAGTCAAACATTCTGCTCATCGGTCCAACCGGAACTGGCAAGACGCTATTGGCACAGACGCTGGCGCGCATGCTGGATGTTCCGTTCGCCATCGTCGATGCCACTACCCTGACCGAAGCTGGATACGTCGGCGAAGATGTCGAGAACATCATTCTCAAGCTGCTGCAAGCAGCGGAGGGCGATGTGAGCCGCGCCCAGACCGGCATTATCTACATCGACGAAATCGATAAGATCGGCCGCAAGGATGAAAATCCTTCGATTACCCGCGATGTTTCCGGTGAAGGCGTGCAGCAAGCTCTGCTAAAGATTCTGGAAGGCACCATCGCGAATGTTCCGCCTCAAGGTGGACGCAAGCATCCTCACCAGGAATTCACTCCCGTGGATACGACAAATATCCTCTTTATTTGCGGAGGAGCGTTTGTTGGACTCGAGAAAATTATCGGGCGGCGAGTTGGGAAAAAATCCCTCGGCTTCCGCGCTGGTGAAGAGGCGGAAAAAGAAGAGGCAGTCATCGCGCGCAGCAAGCGCAACTTCGAATTGCTTAGCGAGATGCAACCCGAAGACTTGATCAAGTTCGGCCTGATCCCGGAGTTTGTCGGCCGCCTGCCTGTTATGGGCATGCTGGAAGACTTGGACGAATTTGCTCTGATCGAGATTCTGACCCGTCCCAAGAACGCCATTGTTAAGCAGTACCAGAGGCTGTTCGAATTCGAGAATGTGCGCTTGAAGTTCAGTGATGAGGCTCTACGCGCGGTCGCCCGTCAAGCCATGGCTCGCAAAGTGGGAGCCCGTGGCTTGCGCATGATTCTTGAAGAGTTGATGCTTGATCTGATGTTCCATCTGCCCAGCCAAAAGAAGCTAAAAGAGTTCGAGGTTACCAGGGAGATGGTGGAGAAGCGCAATGCGTCTCTTTCGATGATGGAAAAGGCCGGATAGCCAAAGAGCCAGAGAAGAGTAGTACACTGAACACACGAACGGTAGGTAAGGGACTTCGCGCCGCGATCGTCATTCAGCATTAACCCGGGGAGATTGAGTGACCACATCCAAGGAAAAATTCGAAACTAAAAAGCTGCCGATGATGCCCATTCGCGACGTGGTCATCTTCCCCTATATGATGACGCCGTTCGTGGTGGGGCGTGAGTCCAGCGTGCGCGCCCTCGAAGAGGCGCTCGCCGCCGATAAGAAAATCTTCCTGGCGACCCAGCACGATGCTTCCATTGACGAGCCCAAGTCGAATGAGATTTACCAGGTCGGAACCATCGTCAACATCGTTCAGAGCCTCAAGCTGCCGGACGGCAATATTAAAGTCCTGGTCGAAGGCATTGAGCGCGGAAGACTTCTTCAGGCCACCGATTCTGATGGTTACATGCAGGCCTCGGTGCGCGTGGCGCGATATCCCGTCGAGATGAACGCGCAAATCGAAGCTGGCATGCAGCGCGTGACCACTTTGTTCGAGCAGTACGTGAAGCTTTGCCAAGCGCTGAATTACGAGACCATGATCTCGGCCGTACGGATGGAAGATCCGGCCAAGCTCACCGACATCATTGCCGCCAACCTGCAGCTTTCCATTGAAGAGAAACAGGAGTTGCTTGAGATCTTCGATCCGTCCGAGCGCTTGAATCGCATTGCCGACGTGCTCGACGTGGAAATCGAAAAACTCAACGTGGATCGCACTATTCAGTCGCGCGTGAAGCGGCAAATGGAGAAGGCGCAGAAAGAGTATTACCTCAACGAGAAGATTAAGGCTATCCAGAAGGAGCTAGGCCGCGGCGAGAAAAGCGAGTTCGACGAACTGAAGAAAAAGGTCGAAGCCGCAGGCATGCCGAAAGAAGTCAAAGACAAGGCTCTGCAGGAACTGAAAAAGCTGGAAGCGATGCCGCCCATGTCGGCGGAATCCACGGTTTCGCGCAACTACCTCGATTGGTTGCTGGCCGTGCCCTGGAAGAAGCGCTCCAAGGAAATCCGCAATATTTCGCGTGCGGAGAAAGTTCTTAACGAAGATCATTACGGCCTGGAAAAGATCAAGGAGCGCATTCTCGAATTCCTCGCGGTGCGCCAGTTGGTGAAAAATCCAAAAGGCTCAATTCTTTGTTTCGTTGGACCTCCGGGCGTAGGCAAGACTTCGTTGGGTATGTCGATCGCCAAGGCAACGGGGCGCAAGTTCGTTCGCATGTCGCTCGGCGGGGTACGGGACGAGGCAGAAATTCGCGGCCACCGGCGCACCTATATCGGCGCATTACCGGGCCAGATCATCCAGATGATGAAGAAGGCAGGTACCAAAAATCCGGTCTTCATGCTGGATGAAGTCGACAAGATGTCGATGGACTTCCGCGGCGATCCGTCTGCCGCCCTGCTCGAAGTGCTCGATCCGGAACAGAATTTCATGTTCGTCGACCACTACCTCGACGTCGAATACGATCTGTCGCAGGTTTTCTTTGTGGCTACCGCCAACGTGATGCACACCATTCCTCCCGCGCTGCAGGATCGCATGGAAGTGCTCCGTTTGCATGGCTACACGGAGCAGGAAAAAGTTGAGATCGCCAAGCAATTCCTGGTAAAGAAGCAGATGCTGCAGGCCGGATTGTCGGAGAAGAACGTAAAGTTCTCCGACGATGCGATCACCACTCTCATCCGCGCCTACACCCGCGAAGCTGGAGTTCGCAACCTGGAACGCGAGATCGGCAACGTCTGCCGCAAAGTAGCGCGCAGAGTGGTGAAAGAAGGCGAAAACTATACCATCGCAGTGACTGGCGAGAATGTCACCGACTTCCTCGGCGTCATCAAGTTCCGCGACACGCTGGCGCATGAGAAGAGTGAAGTGGGATTGGTCACCGGCCTGGCGTGGACTGAAGTTGGCGGCTCGATTCTCAGCACCGAAGCCACGGTGGTCGACGGCAAAGGCAAGCTGACGTTGACCGGCAAACTTGGCGACGTGATGCAGGAATCCGCGCAGGCCGCTCTATCCTATGTTCGCTCGCGAGCGCATCGACTTGGATTGACGCGCGATTTCTACCGCACGCTCGATCTGCACGTGCACGTTCCGGAGGGCGCCATTCCGAAAGATGGACCGTCAGCCGGCATTACCATTGCCACTGCGATCGCCAGCGCGCTCAGCAAAATTCCCGTGCGGCGCGACCTTGCCATGACCGGAGAAATCACGCTGCGCGGCAAAGTTCTGCCCATAGGCGGCCTCAAAGAAAAGCTGTTGGCGGCGCACCGCGCTGGACTCTTTGAAGTGATCCTGCCCCGCGACAACGAAAAAGATTTAGCCGAAGTCCCAGAAAATCTGCGAACTGCGATGAAAATGCATTTCGTGGATACGATGGATCAGGTGCTGCAGATCGCGCTGGAATCCCCGCTGCCGTCTCTCAACGAGGAAGAAACCACGCGTCCGATTGCCCCTCTGACTTCGAATACTGCGGATAGTCCAACCGCGCATCAGTAGAAAACACGCGCGTTCTTGTTTGCTGCTGACCGAGGCTGCCTCCGGTCAAGATGGGTGGGCTTGACACGCTTTAATTCCCTCCGTAGAGTGAAATCACTTTTCCAGCCGCGTAGAGAAGCCTCCGTTGACGTTTTCGAATAAACTGCTAGAGTAACCCAGCCACGCGGTATCTGAAGTAAGGCGCGGATTTTGAAATGTCCACATCGAACCAAGGTCATATCGCTTTTGAAAATGGTCTGGCGTCGCCTGCCGACGAAGTGCAAGCTCGCACAACCGGAATACTTCCCTCGCAAGACATCCAAAGCTTAATCGCGCGCGGAAACATCAGCGCCACTCCTGCAATCAACCCGGAACACATCCAACCCGCAAGTCTTGATCTGCGCCTGGGGGACGTCGCCTATCGCGTTCGCGCGAGCTTCCTGCCTGGGCCGAACAACACAGTCGACGCAAAAATCAAACAACTCCGGATGACGCGCGTCGATCTCACCGGCGCGCCAGTTCTGGAAAGGGATTGCATCTACATCGTCCCATTGGTGGAGGAACTGAACTTGCCGGAAAATATCTCCGGCAAAGCCAACCCCAAGAGCACCACCGGGCGGCTTGATATTTTCACCCGCTTAATTACCGACTACAGTACCGAATTTGACCGAGTCGTGGCGGGGTACAAAGGCAAACTTTACGCGGAGGTCGTTTCGCGTACCTTCACAGTTGCGATTCGAGCCGGGATGAGGCTGAGTCAGTTGCGGTTCGTTCACGGCAGCCCGCGCTCAGGCGATCAGACCATCCGAAATCTGGACAAGGAAGAGCCTCTGGTCTACGTAAATGAGGAAGGTCCGGTCAGGCCCCTGGTTGAGCGTGGGCTCAGAATTACCGTCAATCTGGAGGCCGCTGACGAGGGCGAAATCATTGCCTATCGAGCAAAAAAGTATGCTCCGGCAATCGCTCTCGACAAGATCGACTTCTATCCAACCGAGGAGTTCTGGGAATCGATACATCAGAATGCGAGTAAAAACCTGATTCTCGAGCCCGGCGATTTTTACATTCTTGCGTCCCGGGAAAGAGTTCGCGTTCCGCCAGACTTTGCCGCGGAAATGGTGCCGCTGGATCAAGGAGATGGCGAGTTCCGTATCCACTACGCCGGGTTTTTCGATCCCGGCTTTGGTTACGGTTCGAACGATATCAAGGGAACCCGCGCTGTGCTTGAGGTTCGGGCGCACGAGGTTCCGTTTCTGATGGAGCATGGGCAGCTCGTAGGCCGCCTAAACTATATGCCTCTGTTGAGCAGGCCGGAGAAGATATATGGAACGAACATTGGATCTTCGTATCAACATCAGGCGCTCACTTTGAGCAAGCAATTCCGCAAAACAGTCCGCTAGCCGAAATCCGCCTTACGAGCGCTTGCCAATTTTCCCCGACTCATTGCACACTGAAGCATGAGGGTGATGGCTCAATTCATGGCGGCGGCTACGGATGCCGCGCACTTCCCTGCTCCCAGCCTTCCCGAGGTTGCGTTCTTAGGCAGATCCAACGTGGGGAAATCGAGCGTGATCAATACTCTGGTGGAAACCAAACTGGCCCGCACCAGTTCGACACCGGGGCGCACGCGCAGTATTAATTTTTTTGAAGTGCGCTGGCCCGGAAAACCGCGGCCGGAGGTCATTTTTGCCGATTTGCCAGGCTATGGGTATGCCAAGTTGTCGCGCGAGATCTCACAAGAGTGGCCTAAGTTCATTGAGCCTTATTTGAACGAGCGCCCTACGCTGGCTTTATGTCTGGCGTTGGTGGATGTAAATGTTGCTCCGCAGGATAGCGACCGCCAGCTATTAGATTTTCTGAATGCCTCCGGCCGCGACTTTCTTCTGATCGCGACCAAAAGCGACCGGCTCTCGAATAACCAGTTGGGAAAGGCTCTGCAGGGCCTCGCGAAGGCGTATCCAACTGCAACCGTGATTCCTTTCTCCGCAAAAACGCGGGTGGGAAGGGACGAGGTATGGAAGAAGATTCGGCAATCGGTCGAAGAATTCCCCATTGCCGCGTTCCAGTCTTGAATTTTTCCCGTTGCGGAAACCGCTGTATCCCTTCGCGTGAAGCCCATTCTCGCGGTTAAGTTTTACCGGCAAAAGTTCCGATAGAGTCTAGCAGGGACTCGCGTCCTGAACTAGGAGCCGCTTCATGATCAGCGGAAAGCGGTGAAGGCGAGTCCGCAATTATGTCGGACGAAGAAAACGCTGGTGCGGCGTATCTGGCCGCTTTGAAAAAATCCACGCCGCAAGCTGGCGGAGCCGCGGCGGCTCGCGCGCCCATCCTGCCCTCCGCGGCCGAGAAAAACGTCGTGGTAGCAGCGGGAAATGCGGTTTCCCCGGTCGACGAGAGGCGGAAAAGCCCAAGATACCGTTGCCAGGGAAGCGCCCGCTTGCGCGAAATCGTCAGCGGTATATCAACTTGGGCAACTTTCACGGATATCAGTTTGCACGGATGCTACGTGGAAGCCATGGCAACTTTCCGCATGGGCGCCAAGCTCCGGTTGACCATCGAAGTGAATGGGTTTCGGGTCGAATGCAATGGCGAGGTAAAAGTCGTATATCCCAACCTGGGCATGGGGATTGCTTTTACCACGATGTCTGATCCGGATCGCGAGCGTTTGCGCGAACTATTACGCTCACTCTCGCGACCTTCGGTAATTCTGGCTGTGCGTCCGGAAGTAACGGCCGCGACCGTTCCCGAAGGACGCCTCTCTGCCACGAACCCGGCAACCACGATCACGAATCCGGGTGCCGCTTTGCGGGCGGTCATGAACTTCTTTGACGAACGTCATATTTTGAGCCGGGAAGAGTTTTTTCGCATTCTGCGGAAAAGCCAGAGTTCAGGACAGTAAGGCAAGCAAGTTCTCAGGCTCCTGCGCGGCCCTCTTGCATTACTTTGGTGTCCACCCGCACGCCGATTTGCTCGCGCAACCACTGAGGCCGATTGGTTATGATGAAAACCTATGGCACTTTATCTGATCACGGGGATTGGCGGCTTCATTGGATCGTCTTTGTCGCGGGAACTGTTGCGGCGCGGAGAGCAAGTTCGTGGAGTGGATAATTTTTCAACCGGCAGGCGGGAAAATCTTGCCCAGATACTGACGCAGATCGATTTTCGGGAGGCCGACATTCTCGATCTCGATGCCTTGAAGCTCGCCTGCGCAGGCGTCGACTATGTTCTGCATCAGGCGGCGATTCCTTCCGTGCCGAAATCGGTTTTGGATCCAATCGGAAGCAACCGGGCAAACGTGGATGGAACGGTGAATGTATTGGTGGCGGCGCGCGATGCAAAGGTAAAGCGAGTGGTTTACGCCGCATCGTCCTCTGCTTATGGTGATACTCCCACACTTCCGAAACATGAACGCATGACCCCCGACCCGATTTCTCCGTACGCCGTGGCCAAGCTGGCGAGTGAGCACTACATGATTTCTTTTTACCGGTGCTACGGATTGGAGACGGTGTCGCTGCGTTATTTCAATATTTTTGGTCCGCGTCAGGATCCATCGTCACCCTACTCCGGCGTGCTGGCGAAGTTCATCACGCAAATGCTGAGCGGTCAGCGGCCCACCATGTTTGGCGATGGCGAGCAGAGCCGGGATTTCACCTTTATCGATAACGCGGTCGAAGCCAATCTGCTGGCCTGCAAAGCGCCTGCTGCAGAGGTGGCTGGGAAAGTATTTAATGTGGCCACGGGGCGCCGCGTGACTTTGAATGAGACTTTCAAACTACTTCAGGATCTCACTTCGTTCTCCGGTTCCGCTTTGCATGACCAGGAGCGCGGCGGCGACATCAAGCATTCCCTGGCTGATATCTCACTCGCAGAAAAGCATCTTGGCTATAAACCCAAAGTGGATTTCGAAGAAGGTCTGCGGCGAACTGTCGACTGGTATCGGAGCCAGAACAAAGGTTCGTAAATCCGGATACTGCGTGCCTGATTCCTGCGATCGGTAGCCCGTTCCCTCGTTACGTTGGTGATCTACGTCTCGATTACCGCTGTCGGTAGAGTGGAGACATGACACTCTCGTCGATGGTAGTTTCGCGCGATTGGCAGGAAGTTAGCGTTCTTGAATGTATTCTTGGCGGCTTGCACATGGAGGTCGCCGTCGAAAGCGAACCGCAACGAGCTTTAGCTCGTCTCACAAAATCAAAGATCGATGCACTGATTGTTGATTGCGACCTGAATGGCTCCGGACAATTTTTTCGGGAACTCCGGCGCGAAGGTCCGCGCACCAACACCGTGCCCCTGGTGATCATGGGCAAATCAGAAGGGCGGCCCGATATGCAGACAACGGGAGCCATGTTTGCATTCGATAAACCAATTTCCGTGGAACAGGCGGTACGCACCCTTTCCGCTGCGCGCAACATGATCCTCGACGGCCGCTTGCGCTACCACCGAACCGGAGTGGAGTTGCCGGTCACACTCACCGGACGCAACCAAAAACGAGTGGAAGCGGAACTGATCAACCTGAGCCAGGGCGGTTTGCAGGTTCGAGTCGACGATCGATTCAATGTGAACGACCTCGTCCGTGCGTCTTTTGCTCTTCCGGGAGCGAACTGCGGAGTAAAGGCTGACGTGGAAGTAGCATGGTCCGATGACCGGGGAAATATCGGGATTCGCTTCGTGAAGATTGCCGCGCAAACGCAGCACAACCTGCGGCTTTGGCTGGCGCAGAAGTATTTTGCGAGCTAGGAAGAGTTCTGATCTGGTTCCACTTGCAGAATTCACATTTCAGCGTCGGATCGTAGCGGTTTAGCGGAAGCGGCGCGCCTCATCCGGTTCCTCTTCCTGCTTGAAAACGGATGCTGAACCGGCCAGACGTGCGCCCAGGCTGGCTCCTCCAAACAGCGCGAACAAACCCCAGTAAGCGCCACCCACCAGTACCGCCCCGGAAGAAATGGCCCCCGCCGCGAGCGGCCACGGTGGCAGTTCATGAGTGATCGAGAGAAAAATCAAGGCGAACAACAGCAATCCCGCGATCATCACCAAGCTATCCACAAGCCAGGCAAGGGTCTGCCCGGAAATTGGACGGGACAGCCAATTCAGTTGCGCGTCATACGTCCCGGGCTCGTCCGCAAGGTTTTGTTCGCGATGCAGATCAGAAAATACTCCCTCATTTCGCGCGGCAGACTGCGGTTCGACCCGTATGGCTGGGCGACCCGTCGCGGAAACAGTAAGGCCGTCGTTTTGCCCGACAACATCTTCTTTTGCAGCCAGCAGCGAAGCCGAGAGATCCCCGAAGATTGAGCGGCCGTAGTCTGCCTTGGGTTCGATTCCGTCGAGAAGATTGGAAAATATCCACTGGTCGATCTGGCGCGCGGTCTGCAAAGGTAAATCAACGAAGCGAATTCCGCACTGGCCTGAGGGTTCCGCCCAACTGACCTGTCCATAGGTTTCTACACGCAGGCGCGGAAATCTCAGCTCGAAGCGCAAGCGGACTCTCTGCTCCGGCCGCAGCGGGGCCACGGCTTGCACGGCTAACCCCTCACGGTTGAGATTGCGAACGATTCCACCGTTAGCAGCGTCCAGGGTAATGTACGTCAGGGTGCGCAGTTCATGCCTGTAGTGAGAGCGTGCTTGCCGCGGGGGAAAGGAAACCAACTGCATACGTTCCGCCAAAAGATGCGCAAAGTGGGGATGCGAATCCGTTTAATTCTAGTTTTCGAAGAATGCTGGCAGACAGTGACTGAGTTGATTCCCCGGAAATGGCTTGCGGAACCAATAGCAACGGCCGAAGGTTAGTCGTCGCGAAGTCGGTGGAATTTCCCCGAACTCCGGCGGAATTGGAAGAATCGCGGGTAACTTACGAAAGTCTCTGACCGGAAGGGCATGTACTCATCATTGCAAGTCAACTCAAATCCCGCTAGCTTACTGTTAATGCGGGAAAATACAGGATTTTGAATGACCTGTATTTGCAGGGTCGCGTTAGCATTATTAATAGCGGTTAATTGGCAAGAACTGCGCTGGGTAGCCAAACTTCGAGAAGGGATTAGCTGTCAGACAATGCAACGGTAATGGCAACGACTCCGACCAAACCGACCATCGAAGTGGATGCGCGACTCGCGGATCCACGGTTGCCGTCATGGCCGCTGGAGCGCAGCGGAGCTAATACCGTGCAAGACGTTTATTATCGCGCGTCCGCCGACCGGGATCATTTCGCCACCGATGAGCGGCGGACACGGCCGTTCGGTGCTGACGCGCTGCAGGCGCTGCTGGCATTCTCGGCACTGCATCAGCAAGTGCGGAAGCGGCGGGCGCTGGCCTCTAAGCATAAGGGATTTGACAGCGTTCCATCGGCGGCTGAGTTCGAACAGACAGAGCAATTTGTTCTTGACGAAGTTCTGCAGTTAGTGGCGGAGCGTGCGATTGCCATCACCGGAGCGGACGGGCTGGGAATTGCGCTGGCGGAGAACAATGAAATTGTTCTTCGGGCATCCGCGGGTGCAATGAAACCGGACGTGGGCGCACGCATCCAGCGGGATTCGGCTTTTTCCGGGGCTAGTTTCCGCACGGCGCAGATTATTCGTTGCGACGATACCGAGATGGATGAGCGCGTGAACCTTGCCGCGTGCCGCCGCCTGGGAGCCCGGTCCATGGTCGCCGTGCCACTGTGCGGGCGGCGCCGCGTGATTGGTCTGCTGGAAGCATTCTCCGGCGAGCCTTTCGGATTCAACGACAGCGACGTAACGAACCTGGAATTGCTCGCCGAACTGATTCTTGGCGCTCTGAAACCTGAAGATGAAGACCGGTTCGCCGAGTCTGCGCAGGCGGCGGAGGCGCAGTTGGCTCCTGCGCCGGTACCGACTCCAGCAGCTCCTCCGGCTGAAATTCCGGCTGAGAAAGTTGCGGCGGCTGAATCTATCAAACAATTCGGGCCTACTTCCCTCCCAGTTGCTCCCGTGGCAGCTGCATCTGTTGCCGCTGCGTCTCTTGCACCCACGGCGATTGAACCGGAGATCCTTAAAGGAAAGAAGCCTTCGGAGATTGCAGACCTCAGCACGGCTTCCGCGAGCATTCCCGAGGCAGCGCCTGCGGCTGAAGCGACTGTGACCGAGGCAATCGCGGAGCCGGTTGCCGAGCATCATCCAGGGATTGTTCTGGTGCTAGTCCTGATTGTCCTCTCCGTACTGGTGGCGGGCGGGATTTGGTGGAAGCTGAAAACGGCGCAGCTCGGTCAAGTATTGATACAGCCGGAACAGAAAATGAGCACGAGGCCAGCGGCTAGGGCGACCCAACCGAGCGGCAATTCCGGCAATTCACCTGCGGTCACTCCATCGACCCCCGGGCAGGATGGTCAGGTGAATTCGTCCGCCAATCCTATAGCCACGCCGAATGTGGATTCGCAATCTGAGGTTTCGAGCGGCAGCATCACGCCGCAGGAACCTGGGAAACCGACACGGATTACCGGCATCCGGCATTGGTCGGCTGCGGATTCGAGTACGGTGGTGATCGATCTGGAAGACCAAGTACAGTACGAGGCGCACCGATTGGCTAATCCGGATCGCATTTATTTTGACCTGCACGACACATCATTGGCTCCCGAGCTTGAAGGGAAAACAATCGAGATCGGCGACGGTCTGCTGGCGCGGGTGCGCGTGGCACATCCGGCTTCCGGTATGACTCGTGTGGTGTTGGAGACGAAGGGCAACTCGAATTATTCCGTGAGCCTCGAGCCGAATCCTTATCGTCTGGTAGTGCAAGTGAAGAAGCTGGGGGCGGACAACAAGTCGCAATCAAATCTTTTCCCCGGCGCGAATGAACGGGATAAGCTCGCGATTGTCGTTCCTCCGCCGACACGCGAAGACTTGCAACTGCGTGCGCATGTGGCGAAATTGCGCATCGTGGTGGATGCCGGGCATGGCGGATGGGACCTGGGAACCGTGGGCCGGCGCGGCCTTCTGGAAAAAGATCTTGTACTTGAAATTGCGCAGCGATTGGGCAAGTTGCTCGAGAGCCGTTTGGGTGCGGAAGTAATTCTCACCCGCAACGACGACAATTACATTCCACTCGACGAACGCGCCGAGATGGCAAACCATTCCCAGGCCGATTTATTTGTTTCCGTGCACGCGAACTACAGCGACCTGCCTTCGGCGCGGGGTGTGGAAACTTATTACACGAACTCTTTTTCCGCGCCCAACATGAAAGATTTGGAGACGCGGGCCGGTGCGGCCAGCAGCAAGAATCCGATGCCTGCAATTCTCTCTGCCGCCGATTTGCATGACCGGATCGAGCAATCGCGGCGTTTAGCGGCCAGCGTGCAGCGTTCGCTCTATGGAACTTTGTCGGCGGATAATCCCGGCCTGCGCGACCGGGGGGTGAAAGAGGCATCCTACGTGGTGCTAACTGAGACGGCGATGCCCGGAATTTTGGCAGAAGTTTCGTTCGTCAGCAGTCCCACCGACGAACAGAAACTGCGTAGTGACGGGTATCGCGAGCAGATTGCCGAAGCGCTGTATCGAGGCATTGCGCGGTACGCGGCGAGCTCCAAGGGTGTGAAAGTGGCGAGCGCCGCGAAATAGCACCAGATACTCGACGCGCGCAAAGAGTTAACTCTCTTACTCGAAGGGATTCACGATGCGAACGCCGTCGATTTCGCGGGTGTGTTGCATGTCCTCTGAGAAAAGTACACTGCAACCGGCCTGTTTTGCGGCTCGGAGGATCAGAGCATCCCAGAACGAAAAAGAGTGAAGCCGGTGCAGGTCGATGGCGGCGAGAATGTCCGAGACTCCAACGGCGGCCACGTCGAATTCGGCGAGCAGTTCGACCTTTCGGCGCGCGAGGGCCGCATCTACGTGAAGTTTCTTCGTAACTGTCACGAAATATTCCTGAAGAACCTGGAACGACACAACGCCACTCCGCGCGCGCCGGTGCTCCGCAAGGAGATTTAGAGATCGCCGCTGTTTTGCGGGTGCTGCTTTGTCATCCGCATAAATCAGAACATTCGTATCGAAGAAACTACGGACGTTCATGGACCTCGTCTCGATTGAAGCGCCAGCCGCGGGAGTGGCCTTTACCAGAAAGGCGCCTGAACTCCTCAATACTGCGCTCCGGATCATCTCCACCTGCTACGGTCTGCAAGTACTCGCGGATGAGCTGATTTAGACTCTTACCAAGGGCCTCGGCCTTTTCCCGAGCGCGGGCTACCAGCTGCTCATCGATAGAGAGAGTAACATTCATTAGCACAGTATATGTGCACACATGTTATTTGTCAATGAACTTTGAGCTATTTGTAATTGCACGCGACAGAACTGCGAGTGCGCTGCCATTATGTAGATTCAAGACCGCTGCATTCTGCCTTTATTGATCGCGTATTCTCGATCTTCGTGGGTGTCAGTTACCTTCGGCCACTGCTCCATACTTCTGCAGCCACTTCAACTCTTCCCGCACTTTAATTTTTCCGTGCCAAGGATTTTTATCCAGCTCGTGACCTTCGCCGGGGAAGATCAGCAATGCGTTCGGAATGCCCAGCGAATAGAGCGCGTGTTCGAGCAAGTAATCTTCTAATACCGCGACCCGGATATCGACGGCACCCGCGACCATATGCGTAGGCGTGCGCACTTTGTCGATCTGAAAGATGGCGGCTTCGTCGTGATAGCGCTGCTGCACTTCCCAGGGACGGCCGCCCAGAAAATATGCGTCGTCGAAAGTAGTATCGTCATTCCCCCAGTTGGCAACGTGCTCCACAGCGCCCGCGCCCGTGACTGCGGCCTTGAAGCGTGTGGTCTGCGTGATCAGCCAGTTGGTCATGTAGCCGCCGTAACTGTAGCCCCCTACCGTGAGGTGATTAGGATCGGCGATGCCGTCTTTCACCAGCGCGTCGACTCCTTCCAGAATGTCTTTGCCGGGGCGCGAGACGATGACCGGAACGATTTGCTCGAGGAACTTGTCACCGTACCCGGTAGACCCGCGGTAGTTAGGCTCGAACACCAGCCAGCCGTTCGTGGCGGCGAGCGCGGCCCACTGATACCAGTCGGCCTCGAAGTGGTTGCCGTCGGCGTCGGCAGGACCGCCGTGAATGAATGTGAACATCGGAAGATTTTTCGCTTCGAACTTGCCGGGAGGATAAATCAGCATGCCTTCAACGCTCGTACCGTCGTCGGCTTTCCAGCGATAGGGCTTACCTTGAGGAAGATCTCGTTCAGAGAACAAATGATTAAGTGAAGTAATGGGACGCGCCTGATCAAGCTTTTCGGCGCTCTCCGCCAGGTAGACTTCGGCAGGCTTCTGCAATGAAGAATAAACGAATGCAATGCGTGAAGTATGCGCGGTTGTCGAAAGATCTTCGTAAGTCCCTTCCCAACCGTTTAATTTGTGAAACGACTGGCGCGGTTGCGCGGCGGAGTACATGGCCACTTCTGTTCCCAGGCGTGCGGAGGCAAGTACGCCGTCGGCGTTCACTGCGTAGTGATCGACAGGGCCAATGAAGTCCTTCCCCCATTGCTCGGCCGAGCCTGTTGTGTCTGTCCGGCTTTTCACTGTCAGGCCTTTCACTGTCAACCCAGTAGAGGTGCGGCTGAAGATCACGATAGGGGCCGGCCACTTCTCCTACTTCGACGGTAAATAAAATGTGGCGGCTGTCATTGGCCCAGCGTAGTTTGACCTCCTGCGCCTGATTGTGGGTGACCTGCCGGAGAGTTGGATTCGCCAGATCGAGCGCGTAGATTTCGTAGTCTTCAAACTTTTCCTGGCGTTGGTTTATGGCGCTCGAGATGAAGGCAAGCTTGGAACCGTCGGGCGAAGTCTTGCCAGATCGTCCACGCGGAGCGGCGAAGTGGCGAGCACACGAGAGCCCGGAGTGAGATCGGATTCTTTGTCCGCATCACTCTCCTCTTTCCCGGGAGCGGCAGTATTGCGCGCAAGGGCTGCGGCTACATCCATGGCAAAAATGGTGTCTCCGCGTTCGGCGGTACGATACTGCAACACATCTTTCCATTCCTTTTTGTAAGCGTCTTTCTGAGCCTTGGTCCAGGGATTGCGAGTTGCGTAGTAAATGGTGTGCGAATCTGCGGACCAGGCAAACGTGTGGACTTCTTCCTGACCCTTCGTCAACTGTATCGCTTCGCCTCCTCCGGGAGAAATCAAATAAATCTGGCTGACCTCGCCCTTATCATTTTTGTCACTGTCATCGTCCGAATCTGAGTCTGAGTCTTTTTCGGAGGCAGGCTTGCGCTCGGAGCGAAACGCGATCCAGCGGCCGTCGGGCGACCACTGGGGGTCGGTATCATGGCCAGATTGGGTGAGTTGAATCAGCGATCCTTTTCTAGCAAAATCTGTGCCGCCGCCCTTGCCATCGTCGCGATAGAGCCACAGGTCAGTACGGAAGATCTGCTGGTCCCAATCGGCGCGCTGGGTACCGACCACGACGGAGCCGCCGTCCGGCGACAGCGCTACGCTTGAGTAGCTCACCGAGTTGAAAAATTCGTCAAGGGTGAGTTTGGGTTTGTTTTGCGCAAATGCCAACGATACGAAACAAAGAACTATGCTCGACCATGAGAACACTTTGGAGATTTTCATAGGCCCCTGGGGGAAAATGTTTATACAACGATGCGGCGGCAATAAGCAATATTGTGCCGATGAAACATATCGCATGTTAGTGCGCGGGTTCGCTGTTTCTGAGCGATTCGTCAAGAGATTCCGCGGGATGAGGCACGCGGTCGACCAGACGCCAGCCATCATCGTAGCAACGAAACATGACGGACGATTGATAGCGTTGATCTCCGGGATAGAGTGCGGCACCAACTTCGTTCACGGGAATCCATTTCCAATCGAATTCAACTTCGGCCGCGTTCGCTTGCTTGGAGATGCCGGTGACTCCGATCAATTCGCGTCTCACGGTGGGAATATTGAGGAGTTGTTTGTCGGCCTCTCCCGGCCCGATAAGGCTTTGAAAAGTATCAACGCCCGAGGGCGTTAGGGAAACATCCCAGCAGGGCGGCGGAACAAGCGCCGGAGGGCAGGTTGCATGCGCGCCGGAAATCCAGCCGCGATGCTGTAAAACGAGGTAGTCCGCCGAAAGATAATCCTTATTGGAAATTACACCAGTGCGAAGCTGAAATTGTTGTGGCGCACGAAAAGTGTCGGAGGCGGCGATCAAGTCGGCGGCCAGGCGACGCGTGAGAAAGTCGCGGGGAGAACAGGACGAGAGGAAGAGACTCCCAACGCACACGATGAGTATCAATGGCTTTGACATGAGGAAACGCAAAAGGTGAGGTTACTGGTTTTGGATGGTAAACAAAAGCGATCTTTTACGCGGGGAGAACGGGCGAGAAGTAATCTGGCCTTCGAAGCCAGCGGACCAGCGTCCGGGAATCTTGGCCGCGCAATTGGGGCAACAGCCATCTGGCGAGATGCGATAAGCCTTAATAAAGTATCCGTGGCGCTCGATCAATATCTCATCGCATTGCGGACAATGCGTGTCTTCCCAGCGGCCAACCTGGCCAGGTAGATTTCCTGCATAGATGTAGCGAAGCCCCGACTGGCGGCCGATTTCGACTGCGCGCAAGAGATCTTCACGCGTCGTGTCACGCGGGTCCATCATTTTGTAGTCGCCGTGAAAGGCGGTGACGTGCCAGGGAATTTCGACGGAAATTCCCGCGAGGAACTCTGTGAGGCGCCGCAACTCATCGGCGGAATCGTTAAAACCAGGAATAAGTAGCGTGACGATTTCAAGCCACAGGCCCATGTCATGGATCCGGCGAATGCTGTCGAGGATGGGACCGATGCGGCCGCCGAGTTCATGATAGTGGCAGTCGTCGAAGCTTTTGAGATCCACCTTATACAAATCAATCCAAGGGCGGATGTATTCCAGAACCTGCAGGGGTGCCGTTACCGTTTGAAACGAAGCCGGTGACAAGTCCGGCGGCTTTGGCTTCCTTGAAAACCGCAACCGCCCACTCACTGGTAATGAGAGGCTCATTGTAGGTGCTGACGAGAATCTTTGCACCCTGGTCAACGGCATCGCGCACCAGTCGCTCGGGTGAAGCTTGCTGCGGAGCAGACACTGCGTTGGAATCGCGCAGCGCTTGGGATGTAACCCAATTCTGGCAATAGGCGCAGTGGAGATCGCAACCGAGCATTCCGAAACTGTAGGCCAGCGCACCGGGATATGCGTGAAAAAACGGCTTCTTCTCCACGGGATCGCATTGTGTGCCGGCGGTATAGCCCCATGGGACATAAAGCGTCCCGCCCCGGTTGTAGCGTACTTTGCAAACGCCGGGCTGACCGTCTGGAATCGGACAGCAATGCCCGCATGAAAAGCAGCGAACCCGATTGTTCTCGAGCTTCTCGTAAAGGCTGGAATCCGCTTCGCGGACTCGCTCGTCGAGAATAGTGCGGAGGGTGGGCACGGGACGCTATATTCATTCTAACGCCATGCAAAGGGATTGGCTTCCGGCTTCTGCTTTCTGAGTTCTAGCGGCCGGCGACCGGCTTCGAAGCTGATTCGTAGCGCTCCAGCCACTGCTCGGCTTCCTGCTCAATCGTTGCCCTTTGAGAACGGGTAAGACGAGTGGCTATAAACGGTGCGAGGGCTTGGCTGGCATCGTCGCCACTGGCGCGAGCAAGCACCGTCCAAAAATAGGCGCGGTTATCGTCTTGCTTCACGCCTCGACCGCCCCAATAAAGCGAGCCCAACTTCGATTGAGCCGGGACGCTGCCATGCTCTGCAGCTTTGGTGAACCAGCGAGCCGCTTCAGTTTCGTCCCGCTTGATTCCCTGTTTCTCATCTCCGGCGGCGTAAAGCAGACCAAGAGCGTTTTCCGCTGCAGGGTCGCCGTGGTCCGCAAGTGCCTGAAGCTCGGCAAAACTGGCCGGGTCGGCGGATGCTGCATTGCCGGAGGCAGATTGAGGCTTCGATGAAGCAAGAACCGTATGCTGTTCCCCTTGGCCACGAGCGCGTAGCTTCTCCTGAATCCACGGTTCGGCGAGAAATCCCAGCACCAGGAAAATAGTGGCAGCGGCGGCGAATAACAGGTAGAGGTAAGCGCGAGGCAAGCGGATTCCGCCAACTTTGTCCTGATCCTTATCCTGATCTTCGGATCGCGCCTTTTTGTTCGCCGTTTCCCGGTCGCGTTCCGGCAGGCTGGCAAACAAAACACTACCCGGCGACGAAAAGGATTTGGATGAAGGCATAGGCGGTGCAGGAGGATCTTGTTTACGCCTTGCACGGAGGATTGCCGTCTGAATGGTCTCCGCAAGCCGCTGCAGCACAGCGCTATCATTCTCCCTAAAGACATTGGGCTGTTCGGAAAACACTTCGAGCAGTCCCACTATTTTTTCGCGCTCGCGCACCGGGACGGCGACCAGCGAACGAATGCCGAGGGCGCGGCAACTTTGCCGGTCGACGCGTTCGTCGGTCTCGGTGTCATCGCAGTGCAGCAATTTACCGCTGCGCACGCACTCGCCGGAGAAACCTGAATCTACGTATAGCGTTACTCCTACGGGCGGGGCGCTGGAGCCGGAACTGGCCCGGCATATCATGGTGCGGCCCGCGTTCTTCTCACTTTGTTGCTCTTGGCGTTCTTGCTCTTCGATCTCCGAGTCAGTTCTCTGCTCTTCTTGCTCTTCCATCGCAACCGCCGCGCCGGAGGCGCGCAGCAAAGATTGAGAACGGGAAGTCACCAATGCCAGCACGGCGTCCAGATCCGAGCCCAGCAACTCCGCTTCTTTCTGCACCGCGGTGGCCGCACTGAGAATGTCGGTATAGTTCGGCCGAAGGATGGGAGTATTCCAGTCGCCGACGGAGTCTTCGGACCGGGCCGGTGGAAGTTCTGCATTGGCGGCAGACGCCAGAGCATTCAGGAACAACCATTCGGAAAGCTGCCGCTTAGCCGAATCCGCAAGACCAGGCAGGCCAAAACCTACGCGGCCGGTTCCATCCTGCCAAACTACTCGCGCTGTGCCGGAGATCTGCATGCCGGCTTCGGCGAGGTCCAGACACAACTCCACATTCTGGTTCACTTCTATTGGCGACGGGCAGTGCAGCGCCAGGCCATTCTCGCTGATGTCGAGGACTTCATAGAGGTCCAGCATCTCGCTCTGCGAGTCGCCGAAGGTGGCATACGCGGGAACGTGCACTTTTTGCCGCACGCGAGCGCGCCGGTTCGGAGATGCCAGTCGTGACACTTGAATGATCGCGGCCATGGGAGCGGCCCGGACTTCAGTTCGACTTCGGTCCAGACTTCGGTGTGTACATATTACCCTGAGATCGCCAAAAAGTAAGCAGGAACTCTATCGGACTGCCGGTCAACGGCAAACCGCTGAAAACGCCTCCGGGCCGAAACAGGTCAAATCCTACAAAGCTTTACAAATGGGGAGGGCGGCTCAGAGCAACCCGGCAAGAAGCATTACTAATCTAATTTCGATACCGATGTACCGAAAACACACTACTGGAATTTAGTACCGCGACGAAAAACTTCTCTCATGAAATTCATACCAGTTTCCGTCAAGTCCAAGGTGCTGGCGCTGGGCACGGTGTGTGTCTTCGTGAGCGCTGCGTCTCCGGCCCGGGCGGCACTCGGCGGAGATATCACCTCCGTCCAGTCTGATCAAGTCCACATGGAAGGCACGATACGAACCACTGCCAAAAGCTCCTATGCCGTGCATGAGATTCAGTCGTCTGCGGGAACGGTAGTGCGAGAATATGTAGCATCCACGGGCAGTTCGGCAGGCAAAGTATTTGCCGTCGCTTGGCAATCGCCGTGGCCGCCGGACATGCGTCAGCTCTTGGGAAGTTATTTCGAGCAATACCTTCAGGCGGCTAAGGCGCAGAGCGCGTCTCGGCTTGGACGCAGGCCGGTCATGATCGACCAACCCGGTTTGGTGGTGCAGATTGGTGGACACCCGCGGTCGTTTACCGGCCGGGCTTACGTTCCACAAATGCTGCCGTCTGACGTTCGCGTTGAGGATATCCGATGAAACGCGCACGAATATTTCTGGGGCTCACGGCTGTTCTGGCATTCGCATTCCTGGCCGCGTGCGGCGGAGGCAGCAGCAGTAATACTCCCGCACAAACCATCGCGGCCTCGGGAGGGAACGTAGCGTCGATCACGGTGAATGGCGGCCCCACCGGCAATTACGTTGATGCCGGCTTCACCAGCGTGACCATTTGCGTTCCCGGGAGCAGTACTTGTCAAACCATCGACGGTATCCTGGTGGACACTGGAAGTTCCGGCCTGCGCATTTTGTCTTCTGTGCTTACAATTCCCTTGCCGCAACAGACCTCGGGCGGTAACCCAGTTGTGGAGTGCTTCCCGTTCGTGACCGGCTACACCTGGGGACCGGTGCAGACCGCAGACGTGGAGATCGCGAGCGAGAAAGGCAGTTCGGTGCCGATTCAGGTGCTCAGCGATACGGATTTTACAGCTCCCACCAGTTGCACCGATAATGGGGCATCATCTGATACTCTTGAAAGCCTGGGTGCGAATGGTATTGTCGGAGTCGGTTTATTTACGCAGGACTGCGGCGGCTACTGCGAGACGGTGCAAACGGCTGCAGGTAGTATGAACTTGTATTATGAGTGCACTTCCACGACGGCGTGTCAGCCGATAGGCGAAAGCCTGGCGCAGCAGGTGCCCAATCCGGTTTCATTGTTTGCCACGGATAACAACGGAGTCATCATCCAACTGCCAACGGTCTCAGGAGCCGAACAGGCAAGCGTGACAGGCTCGCTGGTGTTCGGCATTGGAACGCAGTCAAATAATGCTCTCGGCAGCGCCACGGTCTATACCGCAACCTCTGGTGGAAACTTTACGACCACCTATAACGGAACCATCGACTCTGCCAGCTTTATTGACAGCGGATCGAACGGATACTTTTTCGCTTCATCCATAACCGCGTGTCCCACCACCAGCAACGCGCCGGGGTTCTATTGTCCATCAGCCGTTCAGAACCTTTCCGCAACCAATCAAGGAGCCAACGGCGCCAGCGGGACGGTAAATTTCAGCATTGCAAACGCCGAGGTTCTATTTAATACGCCGGATTTCGCCTACAGTGATCTGGGCGGCACATACTCCAACGGCGCTTTTGATTGGGGTCTTCCCTTCTTCTTCGGCCGGAATGTTTACACGGGTTTGCAAAGCAGCAGCAATCCCAACGGCTACTGGGCTTACTGATCGATTCGCATTCAAAAAACGCTATCCCTGCTTCACCGCCAGCCGTGACTGATGCAGGCTCGAGATGCGGGAAATAGCGGCGACCATCATGCTGGAGAGCAGTTGCATGGTAGCCACATCACGCTCGTCGAAAGCGCTGGGAGAGGAAGACAGCACTTCAAATACGCCCAGAGTGCGCCGGTAGTAACGCAGCGGAGAAACCAGAATAGAGCGTACTCCGAGGCGGCGGCAACTGGCCAGATCCACGCGCGGATTGCGCTCGGCGTCATGACACAGCATTACTTCGCCGGTGCGAACGGCCTCCGCGGAAATCCCGGCATCGGTCTGCAAGCGAACTCCGAGATCGGGAGCGGTGCGGCCGGCGCGCGCGCGGCAAACGATTTCGTCGCCCGCGCGCAAGGCGATGGCAGCGCCCGTGGCACCCGTAAGATGCTGGGCGCGTTCCGTGATCGCACTGATAGCCGGTTCCAGATTCAGTTCCGCAGCGTGAATGTCGACTTCTTCTCCGGCATATACAGGGCGAAAGCCGGAAACCGGATGCCGCGCATTCGCAACCCTAAGTTGGCTGCGCAAAGCGGTCGAGGGAATACGTGTTTGATAATCGGCGATGTTTGCGACCTCACGGTTAACGACCTGAGGATCCGGAACCGTCCGCAACAAATCGCGGACGAGGCTGTCGAGTTCACAGTCGGTGATCAGGTGTGCGGTCTGCTGATCTCGCAGCGAGCCTCCCAGGACACGCGACAGACTGAGCAGCGAAGTATTACCGCAAGCCAGGCAATAGGTTCTGCTATTAGTGCTGATCAGTTCGCACTGAATACAAAACGTAGCCGAGTGCAAGGGGACGAAATTAGTGTCTTTGAATGTAGTGCCGTAAACAGTCTTCCGAGACATGCTTGCTTAATCCTCATGAAATTGGCGTCCCTTAAGGTAAACAGGGACAATGGGTTCAGAAAGTAGCCGCACTGGTTCCCCGTGTGGAAAACTGGTCGGCCGCTTGGGATTGTTTGCGTTTCGCAGAGCTCTAAGCGCAGAACACCCGAACAAGCCTATTCTCTAAGGCTTTTCGACGCGGAAATTACAGGATTGTCCCTTGATTTGAGAGGTGGCCCTGGGTTACAGTAGTAGAACTTCAAGGCTGCCAAATGCCTTGATATTGGGGGATTACAATGCAGTGGACTGCACCGGCTTTTGAAGAAGTTTGCTTAAATTGCGAAATTAACTCGTACGCCAGCGCAAAACTTTAACCGCTATCGCCTCAGATTCTTCTGTTCGCGCCCAGCGTAGGCGTGTGCTTCGCTGAGGCTCTCCTCCCCCGCCTTTTTCACCCGAAATCTTAGCCTGCCTGTGCCGCGACAAATCCATGATCGTCTGCACCGGTCTGGTGAATGATCTCGACGCCACGCTGTAGAGTGCGATCCAATGCGTCGGCAAGCGCAACCGGGAAGTTCGACGTGAGAAGATTAATATCCATCTGTAGATTTCTCTGCGAGTAAAGCCTGCGAACGACTAAAGCTCCGCGATGGCGATTGGACGAACTCACAAGATCCAATGAAAGCGTCCAAAGCGCCAAACCTTCGAGCGACTGCGGCCCTACGCTTCGACCCCAGTGGAATGAGACTTCTCCGCGCCGCGGTTGCGCACCCGAGGCCGCGGCGCCTGCTGGTTGGAGTTCACCGGGAAAAAGTTTAAAGCGCACATCGAAACCGTCAAAATCGTTAGAGTTGAAGGCAGCCTGCAGGACCCGCCAAACCTGCTCGTAGTTGTCGACGACTTTCAATTCTTCCGTAGCGCGCCGGAATGCGAGATTATTAATCACAATCTGCCGCTGGTCGAAAGTACGCTGCGCAACCCGAGCCAACTCTCCCAGTTCCAAATATCCCAGGCGCTGCACTCCAATCCATATCCCGGTCCCCAGCACCGCAAGCACTAAGCCCAGTGAACTTCCGGTGGGCCAGAGCAAAAATAAACTCAGCAGGGCAAAGATGGCCGAAACTCCGTAAAGCACAATCACAACCTGGCGATGAGTAAGTCCGTGCTGCAAAAGTTTGTGGTGGATATGCTCACGGTCGGCCGTAAATACCGGACGTCCGCTGATCAAGCGCCGCAGAATGGAAAGCGAAGTCTCCAGAATCGGCAGTCCGAAAGAAACTACCGGAATCGCAACGGCAACAATGGTTGGAGCTTTCTGCGCTCCCTCCAAGGCCAATGCGCTGAGCAGGAAGCCGATGAAGAGACTGCCGGAATCACCCAGAAAAATAGTTGCAGGATTGAAGTTGTAACGCAGGAAACCAAGGATCGCGCCGGCTAGCGCAATCGTCATCACTGTAACCAGAGAATATCCATTCAACAGCGCAACCACGAACGCCACCAGGGTTGAGAATAACGCCGAACCCGCCGCCAGCCCGTCCAAGCCGTCGATAAGATTAAACGCATTAGTGATCGCCAGCACCCACAGAATGGTCAAGGGCAGTCCCACAAACCACGGCAACTGATGCTCGCCGAACAATACCGGGATATTGACGATGCGGAGGCCACCCATAAAGAGCATGCTGGCGGCAAGTGATTGCACCGCAAACTTCACGTGCGGACCAACGCTGTGAAGGTCGTCATAGACTCCGAGGAAAAAAACGATCGAAGCCGGAATCAGAATTGTCAGCAGAGTCTTCAGCGAGAGCGCCGAGTGGAGGCGAGGCAGATAAGAACTGGCCAGCGCGGCCGCAGCCATGCTCAAGGAAAACGAAATGAAAATTGCGACGCCACCCAACCGTGGAAGCGGCGTGGCGTGCAGATGCCGCTCCTGAGAAGGAATGGCGACCCATCCCCGCCGGGACGCAACGTCCCGCACATAGCGAGTCAGGACGAACGAAAACAGCAGCGATAAAAAGAAAATCCCAAAAAATACTACTGTCAACCGTCCCCCTCGAGCCCCGGCGATCACGTACGTCGGTACGCCGTCCTAACCGATAGCCAAGTATTGCAGCAGCTAAATCCTGCCGCTAGTGAGTTAACGGGTTCTCTTTACTTCCGTCTGCGTTTGAGGGTTGTTGGGAATCTAGCAGTCTTGTCTGTCGGCTACAATCGTCTTGCAGCGAAAATCTGTGGAAAACTAATCCGTGTCCGATCCTCGCGTGACAATCCCGTGCAATCACTTGATGAGATCGCTCTGCAGTGCTGTGCTAAACTTTCCCACGATCCCTTCTTTCACCCGAGGCCTGTGATGGAGTTCGGCAAACGCGGTTTTGCCCGCAGTGGCAGCCTGTTCGCTTTCGTTTTCGTTTTGTCTTTTGCTTCGAGTCTGAAGGTTGCGGGGCAGCAAGTATCTCCACCATCGAATACCAATAACAACGCACCGGCACTCGCTCCCGCCAAGCCGGTCTCGCAAGCTGCCACTCGAAGTGGACCAGCCGATACTGATTCGGCGAAGTCCCCAGAGAGCACGGCTTCTTCAAGCGCCGTCCCGGCAAACCAAACCACGCCCTCAATGAGACTCGGCGCCGGCGATTTGATTGAGGTCAGCGTTTACAACGTGCCGGAATTGTCCACTAAGGCAAGGATCAGCAATACCGGAGATGTTTATCTTCCACTCATCGATTATGTGCACATTGGCAATCTCACGGTCGAAGAAGCGCAGGTTGTGATTGAGAAGCGACTGGAAGACGGCGGATACGTTCGCGGCGCGCACGTCACGATCTTCCTCGACGAGTCGGTCTCTCAGGGAATCACAATACTGGGCGAAGTTGTGAGACCGGGGATTTATCCTTCGCTCGGAGATCGCAAGCTTTACGATCTGATCTCGGCTGCGGGAGGATTCACGCCGTCGGCTGGACGCAAAGTGAGCATCATCCGCCAGCACAGCGAGTCGGCGCCGGTCACGGTCAATCTCCCCAGGAACCTGGCCGACGATTTGCAGGACAATATCGAACTTCAACCTGGAGACATGATTACCGTTCCCCGGGCGCCGATTATTTATGTGGTAGGAGATGTCGGCCGTCCCGCCGGCTTACTCGTGGATAATGGCACATTGACAGTGCTGCAGGCGCTCGCGCTGGCCGGTGGGACGAACCACACAGCCAAGATGAGCGGAGTTCGCATTATTCGCAAAGGCCCGAGTGGAATGACTGAAACGCGGTTGCCATTGAAAAAAATGCTTGAGGCGAAAGCTCCTGATATAACCCTGCAGGCCGATGACATTCTCTTCGTGCCGCTCAGCGGAGCCCGCGTGGCGGCTGCGCAAACCATGCAAGCCGCCATCTCCGCAGCTACTGGAATTGCGGTGATCGCCGCCCATCCGTAAAAGCAGCCAGCGCTACGCGGCAACTTCTGTCTTGCGATCTTGCGTTAGATTCAACAATTGTTCCAGAACGCGAATATATTTGTCCGCAGTTTCGCCACGCGAAAACTTTCGCATCACATATTCCCTGCCGTTTCGTCCAAGCTGAGCTGCCATTTCCGGATTCGCCGCCAGCAAGCGAATGGCGCTCACCAGCGCATCAGAATTTTCCGGCTCGACCACAACACCGCCGCGAGCTTCTTCCAGAATCGTCCGCGCCTGCCCGTCTACTCCGAGAATCACCGGACGCGCACACGCCATAAACTCCAGCATTTTTGTCGGGATCACGGTCTTGAATAAATCGGCTTTCTTGAGTAGTACCAGGCAAACATCCGACGCGCAAATATAAGCCGGAATTTGCTCACGAGGCTGTTGGTCGATAAATCGCACATTGTCGAGACCATGCTCTCGCGCCCGGGTGGCGATACTCGCTTTTTCGGTGCCTTCTCCTAAAATAAGAAAAACAATCTCTGGATTGGAATGCCGCAACCGGTTGGCGCTTTCGATAATCGTGTCCAATCCATGCGCCATGCCGATTGTACCGATATAAGAAACTACGAATTTTCCTTCCACCCCTAATTGCCTCTTCAAAGCTGAGCCGGAGTCCGGAGCGAAAAGCTGCGTCTCCACTCCGTTCTCGATCACGGAAATTTTCTCTCGCGGCACGCGCCAGTGTTCCACCAGGTAATCTTTAAAAGCGCGCGTGACCACCACGACTCGATCCGAGCGACGGTACAGAAATCCAGCGATCTTTGCCAGGCAGCGCTGCAACAACGAATCCGCGTCACCCATTCCGACAGCGGTCAACGATTCCGGCCACAAGTCGCGAACCTCGAACACGAAACGAGCGCGCTTCCAGCGAGCCACGCACCAACCGGAGAGTCCTACCAGCAACTGCGGGGAAGTCGCAATCACGACGTCGGGCCGCGATAAAAAAATGCCTGTGCTTGCGGCCGAGATGCAAAACGAACAGTAGTTCAAGATCCGCTCATACGCCTTTCTGTTCGGAAAAGGCAGTAGCCAGGAGCGCACCACATGGATGCCATCGGTCTGTTCGTGAACTACCAGTCGCCGGAGTTTATTACGATACTCACGCGGCACCACGCCGGTGGGGTGGTTGGGAAAGCCAGTCAAAACCGTCACTTCATGTCCTGCTCTGGCCCAATGCCTGGATAGTTCGACCGCACGCGCCGCCGGTGCGCCCATCTCCGGAGGGAAGTATTGCGAGATGTAAAGAATTTTCATGGAGCCGCGAGCAAAGTTCAGGAAGCTCTATTCAGGATGCCTGATCGAAGCCGTTTACGTCCGTAACCTGACGTTCCCTCGTAAGTTTTCTCACGGCCACCGCGTGGCCTAAACAGCGCGACTCTTCCAGCGCGAACGTTGTAAGCATCGTTTCCACGATCTCGCGAAACGAAATTGGCGGTTCAGAGCCCGTTTGAATCGCTGCCACAAACGCCTCGAATTCTCGACGATGCCCTTTATCCTGTCGAAGCCGGGAGCGAAACACGGTTTTCTTTCCGCCGCGGACCAGTTCTAAACGCCGGAAGTCTTCGAGCACCGCCACGCCTCCGCCGCCAAAAACTTCGATTCGCTCTTTGGAATACGCTTTGTCTCCATTTGCCAGGTAGCTGATGGTTCCCTGCGAACCATCGGCAAAACGCAGCGAACACACAACATTGTCGTTGCTGTATTTGCCTGGGTTGGATAAGGTTGGGTTGGATAAGGTTGGGTTGGATAAGGTTGGGTTGGATAAGGTTGGGTTGGAAAAAGCTGAGTTCGCCAAGCTGTGAGTTTCGACTTCCATGGCCGCAGAGCCCGTCAAATAGCAGAGCAGGTCCACGAAGTGGCATACCTCTCCCAGAATGCGTCCTCCGCCCTGCAATGGATCGTTCATCCAATGATCGGCCGGAAGGAAGCCGGCATTCACCCGATAGTGAAGCGCCAAAGGCTCCCGCGCCTCTTGCAAAAACTTTTTCATGCGAACGGCAAACGGAGCGAAGCGGCGATTGAATCCCACCATGAGAAGCTGGTGAGCGGAAGCTGAATTTTCACGAGCTGCTATGATTTCCTTCAGCTCTTCCTCATTCAGGCAGAGAGGTTTTTCGCAGAAGACATGCTTGCCGCTTTGCAGTGCTTCAATCACTTGCCGGGCATGGAGATGATGGCGTGTAGCGATTACAACCGTGTTGACCGCGGGACTGTCGAGAATCTCCCGTTCACTCGTTGTACACGAACGAAATCCGAATTTGTCAGCCGCATGCCGCGCATGAGATCCGTTGGCCGCACTCGCCGTGACTAGATTAACTCCACGCACTCGGGCGAGCGCAGGAAGTAGCGTACTCACGGCGAAGTTACCCGCTCCAAGCAGGCCAACGCGTACAGATTGCTGGCGGGCGATCTCCGGCTCAGACGCCGCGATCTGGATGTACTGAGCATCCTGCGCGTCCTGAGGATAGGAGAGCAAGACCCCGAGAAACGGCTCTTGTGTTTTCCCCGTGATCAGATCGTAGGCCGACTGTGCCCGCGTGATCGGAAAACGATGTGTGATGAGCGACTGCAAATCCAACTTGCGATCGGCAAGAAGCTTGAGAAAAGCTTCCATGTTGCGCGTTTCCGTCCAACGCACGTAGCCAATGGGATAGTCGATTCCGTTTTGTTCGTACGCTGCATCGTAGCGCCCAGGCCCGTAAGAACGGGAAATTCTAAAGTCCAGTTCTTTTTCGTAAAACGATCGCCGCGGAATATCCATGGCAACCGTGCCCACGGCAACGACTGCCGCGCGATTGCGAGCGATCATTCCCGAAAGGTTGACAGGATCATTGCTGGCGGTTTGCGCGGCAATCAGAACAGAGTCGACTCCGTGTCCAGCAGAGTGCTGCAGGCATAAATCCAGAAACGCAGAAGACGATGTGCTCACTGCGTCCGCACCCAGGCGCAGAGCCAGGTCGGCCCGCTTGGGGGAAATATCCATTCCGAGTACGGTGCATCCCGCCGTTTTGAGAATCTGCACTATCAGTTGACCCAGCAGACCGAGCCCGATGACAGCCACAATATCGCCTAATTTGACGTCTGCGGTACGTATTCCATGCAGCGCTACTGCACCCACCGTAGTAAAAGCGGCCTCGTCGAAACTCACTGACTCGGAAGGAATGCGTGCCAGCAGCATTCGCGGAATACAGGCAAACTCGGCGTGCACCGCATGTCCAGCGCCCGCGCATGCCACTCGATCGCCGGCATTAATACCCGTCACACCCTCGCCTACGGCCACAACAATTCCAGCGCTGCTATACCCAAGCCCGAGAGGTTGATCGAGACGACTGCGCACCGCGGATACTGTCGGAAGGAGTCCATCGCGGCCGATTTTGTTCAGCACTTCGCGGACGAGATCCGGCCTCATTCTCGCTTTCTGCAACAGATTCTTTGCCGCGAACTCCGAAGCAGCACGCTCCGTTCCCGCGGAAACCAACGATGCCGCGGTGCGAACCAGTACGCACCCCGCCAGCAATTTGGGCGCGGGAACTTCCACCACCGTGATTGCAGCGCTGCGTGCGTCCTGGAATGCCTGTTTCATGCTTTGAACTCACGCACTGGAAATGAACCGATCTCTGAAGAGGTCTCTGCTTTCGCTGACAAACTTACTCGATACTCAGATGCGTTCGCGGATTTCTCCTGTACTCTGTCGCGCAATATGACAACTTCGCTGTCCCGCACTTCGAAACTGCACTTTTCATCGGTAAGAACCACAGTCACGAATCGAACTGGTAATCGCGATCGAGCCCGCTTCACCAGCGATACCGCGGGTCGAAGCTCACCGTACGTGGAAGCTTCCCACCCGAGCAAAGGAGCCTCTCTGTTTCCGGCGTCGGACGTTCCATTGATCGCAACTCGTTCTCCACCTCGCACCACTGCCGCACTCCCTGGAACATTCGAGAAAATGCTCCAGCGAATACGCGCCTCATCCGACGTAAACACAATTTGAAAAGGCGAGCCGGCAACTTCGAATGGCAGATCAGCGGCGAGCCAATGCAAACACACATCATGTTCGCCGGACTGGGTCTCATCTGCTACGTCATCCACAATAATCCAACCCGAACCGCCCAGCCATTGCACCGCACGGCGATGCGTCACACCCAATCGCCTGTAGCCATCATGCTGGCCTTCAAAGCGGTCGGCATAAGCATAGTTGTTCGACCCATAAGCGCGGCCGGAAGCCTGGGCCCAGTCCACCCAAAGAAAGCGGCCTACCCGGCGCATCTGATCGTGACCATCGACTGTGACAGTATTATGAACCGCAGTCCCCGCGAATCCATTATTCCACGGCGCCGATCCGTTGTAGAGATAGGTTCCAGGGTCGAGAGCCAGATTGATTCCGCGCCACCACAAATCCACATGCAGCTGATCTGCCTGAAAAGGCCGCCGAGTGTAGTGGCCAGCGCGGATCATCGCCCAGGAGTTGTGATCGCCCAAACGGAAATATCCACTTTGTATCGAGGCAAGCGGAGCGGAATCGTGAGACTGCACTGGTTTCACGCCGAACCATAGTGCGGTTTCATCCCAGGGACCGCAATTCAAAGCCGGCCGATTCAGGACCGCGGCACCCAACTGCATGAGCGGACGAAAATCGCGATACGACGCTGAGGCGAGCGGAAAAATCAGGCTGCCATCATCGGAGCCGTAGTTCGGAGCCAGTCCGCTGACGGGATCAACCCACTGACGGATAAAGTCAAATGCGGATTGTGCACGCTCGCGAATTTCCTCGTGAAGCGGCGCAGAATAAATCTCGGCCAGCCGTAACGTCCACAACAGCAAATGCAAAACCATGCGCTGGTAGTTGAACGAATGCTGCTGCGAAACACCTTCGGGCGTAATGTGGTCGACAACAGCATCGTGCAACAAATGCGCGCCCAGATTTTGCCACGCTTGTGCCTCCGCCAATTCTGGATAAAGCGTGCCCGCCGTCCAAAGACCAACTGCTTCGCTGATCAAGTGATTGCTGCGCTGGGAGCGGGCGTAACCAATTGTCTGCGCGGTGCGCCACGCATCGGCGGCAATCATTGAGACGAGCAGCGCCATGCGCTCGTCTGTCGTCGATGGCGAATCGATAAAAGCCTGCAGCGCGAAAGACCAGGCAAGTATTCGCAGCGAGCACTCCTGGCCGCAAATCCACAGCGGACCACCCATGGGCGGGCTTTGACTTGCCCAGTCTTCAATCGCGCTCCAAAATCCCTCCGGAATTCTTTCGTCGCCACTCAGTGCGTAAGCGCGAACCAACGGATAGACGAATAAAAACCTTGAAGGCTCCAAAATAAATTTCAGATCGCCGTAAACGGGCGACGCAAATCGCATCTGAGTCCAAGACTGCTGCGGTGAGACGGCCTCGCCAGTAACAGGGTTGCGAAACCACTTCGGCGGAAAGCCGCAATCGAAGCTCAGCTTGCCGAAAAATGGCAGCATGCCGTGAAGAATACCCTGCGCTTCTGCAACAACAGATTTTTCTTCCTCTGGTCCGATCAACTCCCGGATATTCGCTCCCAGCGCTTGCAGGTCGTGAAAGAAAAATCGACGCGTGCCATTCCGCCGAGCAGTCCGCATCTGATCTACCCGAGCGCCAGGTGCGATCTTCTTCAAGTCCCATGAATCCCAGCCCTGCACGGACCGCATTCTCCACGACAACAAGCCACTGCCACGCTGCAATTCATATTGCAAGCGCAACATGCCGTCGCGCATGCCGAAAGTCCGGCCGACCTGCAGCATGGTATCGATCTTACTCATCGGCTTAGCCATGCACGGCACCAGCGACAGTTGTGCGGCGGCTGGCGACGAGGCGTTCAGCCGCTCGCGCCTGCAGCCATTCATGCATGACAAAGAATTGACGGTCTTCGCCGACATCGAAATGACTTAAATCAGACTGAGGACTTGCGCAGATCGTACCGTGAGTCAAACCATCGATCACCTCCGCAATTTTTTCGACGCCAAACGCAATCAGCCGATTGCGCAAGTCGTTGAGCGATTCGCACTGAGCAGCATCGGCAAACTCATATCTTCGCAGGATGGGACCAGTATCGATTCCGGCGTCCATGTAGTGGAACGTGATGCCGAGCGGAAGATCTTGCAGCAGCGACCACTCCGGACTGCTCATCCCTCGCACCTCCGGTAGAAATCCCAGATGTACGTTTAGGATGCCAAGGCGGGGCAGTCCCAATATCTCCTTCCGCAAAATGTTCCCGCCCGTGAAGATGATTAAATCGGGCGACCACTCGTGAAGACGCGCAATCGACCCTGGAGAATTTTGATCATGGCAAACATCGACCGGAAAATCGTAAACCGTTGCTACTTCTCGCAGGTTGCGAAAAACTCCGTGCTCATTTGTCAGGAACTTTTCGAGATATGGGTTTCTCGTTTGCAGCTGCTCGTCCCCGCGCGGCGAAGTCAGCTTTGTTCTCGCGTAGCGGGCAACTTCCGCCAGGCCCCATTGTCCTATCTTGCGTAGCAATGTTGCCCGGTTCAGGGAGGAAAGAGCCATACCTCCCACTGGAGTCTCTCCCAGTTGAGCCACTCGCACTGCCATGGCGCATGCGGTTTCGCTGTACAAACTGGAACTGAGAATTACGATGCGCATGGCAATGCCCCGACATCCACTGCTCGAAGAGATCGTGTCAACCGCTGTTCCAGCATGAGGGCGTCCGCGAAAAATTTGCACCCCCAACTTATGTAACGCAATGGCTGGTACGCCCCCCAAACGGGATACGATCCACCCACTCCGCCATCGACGCCTCGCCGTCCCTCGCTAAAACCAATCGCTTCAGCATCTCATTCATCTTCAGTGCCGCGTTTAGGTACCGCAAATCGTTTGTCATTTCGAACAAGCGTAGCCACACACATGACATCTGGGCATTGCCGGTCAGACAAGCAAATCGAGCTCCACGCTTGAAATCAGATTCGTAGGCACCCGGTAGATACTTATTGTTCTCAAACCTTCGCAGCAAAATCCACGCCGACTTCGCAATTTTCTGGATGGCATCATCTCGCCGCCGCAAGAATGCACATTCCAGCGCGCCCTGCAACACATAAGCAATGAAGTGCAAATAGTTGGGATGGCCTCGCAGATTGATGCCGTCGAACCAGCCGCTGGGTCTCCAGTGCGACATTGCCCAATTGAGATTTCTTTCCGCCGCTATGCCGTATTGATCCTCTCCGGTGCCGGCGGATAATTCCGCCAGCGACCATGCGACCATGCTGTAATACGTATGCGCAGTCCCTTGATAAGCGCCGGGACCGGACCACGATCCATCTGGCTGCTGCATCTCGACCAGCCAATCGCCGGCAGAGACTGCCGCTTGCAAAATCTGTGGACGCCTCGTCTCTGCATAAGCGCGAACCAATCCCTGCAGGATCTGTCCGGTGTTGAAGACGGACGGCTGCGCTTCGTTTCCGTGGAATACGTCGTGCAATCCTGCGGGAAAAGCTCCGCTCGGCATTTGCAGGGAAAGCAACCACTGCGTAGCACGTTCCGCAGCCACTGCACAGGAGCCATCTCCGTTCTCACGCCCAAGGTCGTACAGCGTGGGGATGATGTAACCCGTAACTTCCGGATAAGATTCCGAATATCCCGTGAGAAGGCTGTAGTAAGCCGCGATGCCGCCATCGCCGCGTTGAGCATGGAGCATCCAGCGAAGCAACGCGCGCAAAGTTTCGTCGCTACTGCGCTTCGTGATTGCGTATGAGTAAAGATGCCGCTGTTCGAAGCTTACCCGCAATATGTCAGAAGTAAGCTTCTGCAGCAACGGAATGATGCGCTGTGGTCCTCGGAGCAATCCAGTCGATTCAGTCAGCGCTTTCGCAATTTGAGTGGTCGTAGCCCTCTCGACCCCATTGGCCCTGCGAACTTCACCGGAACTAGTCATCGAAGCGTCCACCGAAGATCGATTTTCAATACGCTGGGCAGGCTTAAGCAGTGGCAGCCTCGCCCGTATGACTGAACTCTTCCGTCGTCTTCTGCGCTCCTATATCCAGAAAAATTCTCATCCAGTGTTCCAGCGTTAAGAATTGCCAGATTTGCATCGACCAATCTTGCGTGCCAGAACGATGTTCGTCAACAAAACGCCGCACAACTTCTGGACGGAACAAACCGCGCTTTTGAATGTTCGTCTCTGAGAGCAGATCATCGACCATCTCACGCAGATCGTTCGCCAGCCAGTAGTCTACCGGAGCCGCGAAACCAGCCTTCGGTTGCCGCAACACTTCAGCAGGCAACACATCCCGCATCGCCCGGCGGAAAATGTGCTTCGTAGTCGGGCGCATAAATCCTTTGAGTTTGAGGCCTGGTGGAATATTCCAGGCGGCAAACTCGGCCAGCTCACGGTCGAGAAACGGGACCCGCACCTCCACCGACGATGCCATACTCATCTTGTCGTTGTAGTTCAGATTCAGGCTGGTCATGAAAATCTTGGTGTCGAGATAAAGCATCTGGTTGAGGAAGTCAGCATCGCGCACCGCCTCAAAGCTGGAATAGTGGCAAATCGCGGGATCGGAGTGGCGAACTTGATCTTCCAACTCCGGCGTATACAAATCCATTTTCTGCGCACCGTTCAAATAGGTGCAATTTCGAATGAAGCGATCTTCCGGCGAAAGCGACGCGCTGCGCGCCATCTTCTTCGCCAATCGCACCCGCCCTTTCATCGCAGTGCCTCGCAACCCGGGCAACGCCTCCAGGCCGGACTCAATTCCACTTCTGAGAAAACCAGGGACTCTCTGATACGCTGCGGCCCAACGATCAGCGACATGCTTTCGATAACCCGCGAACAACTCGTCTCCGCCCACCCCAGAAAGCAAAACCGTGGCCTGTTTGCGCGCCTCGCGGCAGACAAGAAATGCCGTAAGGAGGGCAGGATCCGCGGTGGGTTCGTCCATGTGCCACGTCAGGCGCGGCAACAATTCGGCTACGTCCGGCTCGACGACAATTTCCTGATGCTCACAGCCCAGGCGCCGCGCCAGCCGCGCCGGCACTTGCGGATCATCAAACGTTGTTTCTCCAATCCGATATTTTTCCGGGAAGGTAATGGTGTAGGTTCGAATCGGTTGTTGCGTTGCCCGGCACATCATCGCCACAACGCTGGAGGAATCCAGTCCGGCGCTGAGAAAGGCTCCAATCGGAACGTCACTCACCATCTGGGCTTCCACTGACTGCCGAAAGCGTTCGCGAAGCTCATCTGCAAGATCGGCCTCGGATCGTGAATACTCGGCGTCGGCACGAGGAAACTTCAGATCCCAATATTGCTTGATCTTGAATTCTCCGTCGCGAAATGTTGCAGAATGTCCTGCGGGAAGCTTGTGAATTCCACGAAACATCGTTTTGGGATCAGGAACCCACAAGAACGTCAGATACTGATGCAAAGATTCCAGATCGAGTTCGGCCTCGATCTCTGGCACCTGAAGCAGCGCTTTCACTTCTGAAGCAAACGCCAGCTTTCTCCCGTGATGAGCATAGTAGAAAGGCTTTATGCCGAAATGGTCTCGCGCTAGAAACAACTCCGGCCTTCCCGAACGCACATCACAGATCGCGAATGCGAACATACCTTTCAGCTTTAGAACGCAATCCGCACCTTCCTGTTCGTAAAGGCGAAGCACAACTTCAGTATCCGTGTTCGAGGCAAAACGGTGGCCTTTGCTTTGCAGCTCCCGGCGGAGCTCCTTGAAATTGTAAATTTCTCCGTTATAAGTGATCCACACCGTGCGGTCGTGGTTGCACATAGGCATGTGGCCGCCGGCGGAGCGATCGAGAATGGCGAGTCTGCGGCTACCCAGACCAACATATGAGCCATCTTGAAACCGTCGCTCCCACAGACCAGAATCGTCAGGACCGCGGTGCGCCTGCACGTGCGTCATGCGGGCGAGAACTTCTCTGTCGCCACAGTTTGCGAGTCCGGCAATTCCACACATGCTGAACCAGATCCCCTTAACGCTTTGCCTCTTGAGTTCTTTTTGACTTCAATTCGTAGATCTTCGCCTTGGTGTGAAACATTTGAACTGCCTGGAACCCACAGTAAATGAGCCCCGGCACTCCGTCCAAGAATCCTAACCTAAAGGCATAACGATACAGGAAAAGCAACAGGGGAGAACCGGGCAATGCAAAGACCTTACGCTTCAGCCAGCGTCGGCGTTGGGCTTGCGTCCCAAAGAGCGACGGCGGCAAGTCTTTATCGTCGCCTCGCTGCAGCAATACGCGCGACTCCCAGTTTGAATACTCGTCATGTTTTTGAATATAGCGCGAGAGCGATTCTAAATTGTGATGAATCACCGGATTCCGCAGCCTTGAGGTCGCGCCATCCACGACCACATGCTCATGCACTTCCATATCGGCCATGGAAGTGTCCTGGTCCTCGAGCCGGCATTCGAATCTTCCTTTGCCTCGGCGAAACAGTGCCATCTTCCACAAGCCGACGTCTCCATGCCGTAGAGCACGGCCAAGAAAAAAAGTGCGAAGTAGAAGGGCATATCCGTCGATCGCCGGATTTGAAATTGCAGAACGAATTTCTTCCGCAAGTTCAGTCGTCAACGCTTCAT
Source organism: uncultured Acidobacteriaceae bacterium (assembly GCA_963817305.1). GTDB lineage: Bacteria > Acidobacteriota > Terriglobia > Terriglobales > Acidobacteriaceae > Sulfotelmatobacter. The sequence continues at coordinate 229,285 of CAWFOD010000008.1, forward strand.
CAGCATCCAGCAACAGAATCCAGTCGTAAGCCAGCGGCAATGTATTCATTGCCCACTGCCGCTTCTTGGGCCATCCGCCGGCATAATGAAACTGCACCACGTGTGCTCCGTGAGATCTGGCAATCTCGACAGTATCGTCGGTGCTCTGCGAATCGATCACGTAAACTTCGCCGAACTCTTTAAGACCTTCGAGGCAGCTTGGAAGATTCTTGGCCTCATTCCGCGCGGCTATGATGGCGCTAACCGGAATTTTTCCCGCGGCAACACCGCCGCCGATTTTCCGGACTTCATCCACCTTTTCCATTGCGCAATCGCTCAATTCGAAAGATGCTGCTGGCACCAGCTTTGAAGAACGTATAACGACCAAGGGCGCGACCATGAAGTGCGACCCGCGAGAAACTCCTCCCACACGCGGCACGCCGCCGCTTCATGAATCAGAGTACCAAGGACGCCGTCACGGATCTTGCGCAGCGATTCTTCCACAACTGGACGCAGCGCATCACGGAGCCAGTGTTCAAACGGCATGGTAAAACCCCGTTTCGGTCGATGGACGATTTCATCCGGCAACGCCCCACGCAACGCGTGAACCAGCAGGGGTTTCGGAGTTCGCTTGTCCAGTTTCCACGATCCTGGCAAAGCAAGGACTCTCTGCACCAGTTGGTGATCGATCAATGGCACGCGTATTTCCAGCCCGTGCGCCATGCTCATGCAATCAGCATCCCTCAACAGCGTGTTGAGCATATAACAGCGCGCCTCGAGATAGGAAACGCGGTTGACCGGGTCCAGGCTCTGTGCGCGGCATGAAGCCGCGCTTAAGGGTCGCTGGGCGCAGGAGAAGGCAGCGCAGTCGATATTCGTCGTGCGCAGCAATTCATTTTGCATATCCTGAGTAAAAAGCGTGCGCGCAAGAAAATAGGGTTGGGCATGTCTTTTCTCATTCCGAACGAGGGTTCCTAATTTCCGGTTATGGTCGCTGGTGGGAGCGAACGCCGCAAATATATTTGCCGAGAGGGAGCGAGCGATTGCGGGCAAATGCTGCCAGGGCCGGGAAAATTTTTCCATCCGTGGCACGGTGCGAAAGTTTGAGTAGCCGGCAAATATTTCGTCGCCACCCAGACCAGATAAAACAACTTTCACGCCCGCAGCCCGGGCTCTTTCCGAAACAAAATATGTGTTGATGCCATCGATCGTAGGCTGATCCATTGCTCTAACAGCGGGATCGATAGCCGCAAAAAAGTCAGATTGCGAAACCGTAATTTCGTGATGATCGGTCCGAAAACGTTCGGCAATGATGCGCGAATATTTAGCCTCGGAATAGTCGGTCTCTTGAAATACGATTGAAAAGGTACTCGGTCGCACGTCGTTTCGATCGAGGATGCCGACCAGACTACTGGAATCTATTCCTCCTGAAAGGAAAACTCCCAGGGGCACATCGCTGGCCAGTTGCATCCGTACGCACTCATCCAGCATGGAAGCGATATGCTCTTCGCTTTCACCACGTGTTTCTGTAGAAGCGGCATTTTTATCAGAAGCGATGGGGTCCCAATACTCCGCTAGCGTCGCTTGCCCGTGTTTCAAAGTCAAAGAATGTCCAGGTGGGAGGGCTCGCACGCCTTTTACCAGAGTGTTTGGATCGTAAACCGATCCGAAAGTTAGATAATTGATGAGGCCCGCGGCGTCTATAGTCCGCGGTACCAGCCCAGTGTTCAACAGGGTGCGGACTTCGGAAGAAAAGATAAAATACTGATCCGACTGGAAATAATACAGCGGCTTGATTCCCATTGGATCGCGGGCAATAAATAGCTGATGCCGCTGCGCATCCCAGATCGCGAAGGCAAACATCCCGCGAAATTCTTGGAGGCAACGGTCGCCCCAGTGCGCGTACGCCTGGAGAATCACTTCAGTGTCCGAGAGACTTTTGAATCGCAGTCCAGCTTCCGTCAGTTTCTCGCGAACTTCGCGGAAGTTGTATACCTCTCCGTTGTAAACGATCCAATTGCCGGTGGCTGGATCGTTCATGGGCTGATGCCCCAGGGGAGAAAGGTCCAGAATCGCGAGCCGCCGGTTCCCTAAACCAATTTCGATTTCCTGACCTGCTCGTCCCCCCACGAAGTCGCGCAGAATCACCGTTCCGCTGTCATCGGGTCCACGGTGGGCCAGCGAACCAGTAGCGCGCTCCAGCAATTCGGCGGGGACGGATGCTCCCAAGCCAATGATGCCGACAATTCCGCACATCCGAAGCGTCGCCTCCCGAACCGTTGCAAATCATCTTACGTGAATCGTCAGCCGTTATTTTGCTGCAATAGCAACTTCGAGTTGCCAATGACAGTTTTTAAGATCAGACTGCTATTTCTGTGCGAGGCTTCGGGCTAGCGAAAGCAACTGTTCCACGTGCTTGTCCCAGCTGAAATCCCGCGATCGCAGAATCCCCTTTTCTCGCATGTCCGCTCTTTGCTGGGGCGATTCACATAGCTGTTTGATTCGCTGCGCCAATATTTCGGGTTCAAAGCGCGGGAAATATTGTGCAGCGTCTCCGCAGATCTCCCGATGCACCGCCAAATCCGATGCAATCACCGGAAGCCCGCTTGCCATTGCCTCAACCAGAGGATGGGCAAAAGTTTCAGCATAAGCGGGAGTCGCATAGAGATCGCAACTGCGATAAAGCCAATGCAGTGCCGCGTAGGGCACGGTGCCTAACTCAACCACTTCCTTGCGAAGGTTGAGTTGCTGCACTAAATCCGCTGCGCGATCCGCCTGGTAGATTCCGGGATTATCTTTTGAGGATAGTTTGCAGGTAAGAATCAATCGGACGCTCCGGGGATGGAGCAGCTTTTTTAGAATCGCGATCGCCCGAATCAGAGTTTCGAAATTCCGGTAGTAGTTGTAGTGGCTGACAAACAGGATCCGGACGGAGCCCGGGGCTGCCGTAAGCCGGGTTAGCACGTCCTGGCCCAATGGCGCCCGCTCCCGGAAGAATGCTTCGTTGTCGAACCCATGATGAATCGACTTCACTTCTTTCCCGGTCCAGTTCCGCAATTCGGAGGCGAAGGTCGCACTGGGAGCGACGGTACAATCTGCAGCTTTCACAGACCATCTAGCCAGAGCGCCCTTTATTTCTGTATCAATCCAGAGTCGAAAATCTCCACGTTGCCTGACGTCACGAAGAAAATCCGACGAAATATACAGCGCATTCCGGCTCAACAGGATTTGCGGAACCGGCGAGCGGTAAAGTGCAAAATTCCCCGTGGACAACAGGATGTCCGCTCCCGAGTTGCGGATCACAGTGGGAAGGTGACGCTGCTCGTACCAGAATCTTTGTCCCGAACCGTCGGGAGGTGATTCGCTTATAACCTTCACCTGCGCTGATTCTGAAATCTCGCCGCGCAGAATTCCACCAACCAGCAAGGTCGTGCGTACCTCCTCCCGACCAGCCAGGCGCGGTAAAACATTACGAATGTAAGTGAGACCTCCTCCTGCACTGGCCGAGAGTGCGTTAATAAAAATATGGATCATTCTATTTCGATGTAGTCACGCCCACGTTTCGTTCGACAAATGGTTACTTAGACTTTCCAGAGGGGGAATTTCGCAATAGACCGCGCAGTCGTGCTCTGCGGTTGCTCCACCACAAGTCGACCAGTCCCGAATAGCAAAACCGGTACTCTGCTCTCGTGTACCTCGCCTCGATCTCGCGCCGCCATAGCAAAGAGGGATGCTCGCGATCGGGAAGAATCGCTCCAGCGCATGGTGCAAAGCAAAAGCGATGGTACTTCTGTATGGTCTGCCAGGCGTCCGCATCGATCACGTCCCAACCGAACGTCCACGCAAAGGCATCGACAGGCTTCTTGGTCCACGCCGTAATTTGCCGGGCACTGTCGCCAATCTCTCGCTCCAGAGTTTCAGGCGTAAGCCCGATAAGTCTCTCGTGGGTAAGAGTGTGGCTCCCAATCGCGTGACCTCGATTTGCGAGGTCCATGATTTGAGCTGGATTCATCGGCTTCCAATCCTCGACTACTTCGTCGCCCGGCTTTGAGTCCGGATTCATTTTCCCCTGATAAAAAGCGAGGTCTTTCTCCACGCCTGCACGCTCTGCGAATGACGGCACTATGAAAAAAACGCCTCGCCCGCCGAACGACTCCAGCAGCGGAGCGGCGACCAAGTAGTTGCTCTCCCTGCCATCGTCAAATGTAAACAGCAGCAAGGGCTTCGAACGGGAACTAGATTCCTCTCTTTCTTCCCACAGCCTGGCAAAGCCCTCGAGACTCGTAATCGTGAAATGTTTTGCAGCAAATTCAAGTTGTTGGCGTAACTGCGATTCCATCGATGCCGGGGTCTCATGCATCGCAACTATCACCGCACGCGAATGGTGCATGCTCTTCTGGATGATGAAAGCCAACGAATTTGCCCCAGTAAGGTTCGCCGCCTGGATTAGAAATGCGCGAGCTTGGTGCCGCAGGTTCATTCGCCCTGTCAGATGAGTCCGTCGCCATCGGCTGGCACGGGATACCAATCGGAAGTCGGCATAAGATGCGTTTTGTCGAGATACCAACAAGTCGGAGCATCGAACGTTCGAAGCTGAAAACCTCTTCTGCAAAACGAATCCTGCAGATCCTGATTTTGATTGCGCAAAACCACGGCGTCGACAGTCTTCTGATAGCGTTCGAGCAACGCCCCAAGGATGCGCAACCACTCCTCCTCTGGAACTTCGGGAAAGACATCGAGGATGTTAAGTGTCTTGATCTGCTCGCGAAACCCGCGAGCCCTTTGATTCACCGTCACCAGCACTTCCTGATCCGGGCGGCGGCTGCGAAAAGCAAATGCGGCGATTGTCCGGTCCCTGCCGGAAAAATATCGCCAATGAATATAAGCCCGATCGCGCATCGCAGTGAGTTTGGTGGGGCAACCGTGAATCGGAAGATCATTCACCTGCTCGGCAGATGTAAGCTGCCGCAACATGCCACACTTCTCAGTTTCAATCTTCAATGGCCGTAACAATCGAGCCAGATGGGAAACTGAACTCCCCGCCAAGCTCGACAGGAATCGACTCGAATACTTCCGATGAACAACCTCCTCCGCCACCGGCGGCCAGTGCAACACGCCAAACAGTTCACCGTCAGAGTATGGGATCGGCTTCGCTCCAGCCGCTTTCCACAATGCCGCGGACTCCGCGTTCGCCGACGTCCCAAACAGTGGCCATTGGTTCGCCATGCGCGAATACTTCAGGAAAATTCGCCCCCCTTGCCCCCGATGAGCATTATCCACGTAGAACGAACTGGAACCCATCAGCAGAATTCTTTCGTTCCCGGAGCAAAAGAGTTGCGGAACGCACAGGATGCATCCCGCTAATTGGTCCGCGACTACTAATCCGAAACCCAATGGATCATTTTTTCCACGCGCGGGATTCTCAAGGAGGAACCAACGCAGATGTGCTTCCACCGTTTCAGGGGGGCGCCGAGATTGCTTCGCAATGAACTGCGCGATCTCGCGAAGATCCCGCTCCGACAGGGCGATGAGGTCAGCGCGCCGGGATCGCTGCTCCGAAGCCGCAATGTCCAGGCTCATCTCGCCGCTTCCTCGTATATTCTCATCAGCCTTCCAGCCTGGTGTGACGATGTCAGATTATCGAGGATAGTCAGCCGCGCCGCACTGCCGATTCGCGCCCGAAGTTCAGCATTCTCCAACAAGACTTTCAACCCCTGCACCAATTCTTCCAGTCCATCGACCGGAATCAGCCAGCCATTCTCGCTGTGACGAATAATTTCTTCGATGCCTTGCCCATTGCAGGCGATCGCTGGTTTGCCGCAAGCCATCGCTTCCAGGTAAACACAGCCCAGACCCTCATTGCGGCTGGGCAAGACGAAAACCGTACAGCTCCGCATGGCGACGGCGACTTCGGTGCGGCTCCTTCGCCCGAGAAAAGAAACTCGACTGCCGATGCCCAAATCTTGCGCCAACCGGGTGAAACGATCCCGATCGGCTCCTTCGCCAATCATTTTGCATTGCAAATCGGGATGCGACTCTTTCAGTTTGCCAAGGGCGCGCAAGACAAGTTCGTGCCCCTTCCCCGCCAACAAATTACCCACAACCAGGATAGTTTGGCGCTCGCTGCCGTTATACTTCGGTGCGAAGAAATCGGGATCGGTTCCGTTATAAACGACTTCCGATTCCGCCGCTGCTCCAGCCGCGGCCATTCCCTCCTTCAACACGCGTTGTACCTTTTCGCTCACACAGATTACTTTGTGCGCGTTGGCATAAACGCGCGTTGAGCTTGTTCGCCTCCATCTCGCGGCGATCCCATCTTCAAAACACCGGTTGAAAGCGTCCAGTCCATGGACCGTAACGACAAACGGAATTTTTAAATCACGCGAAAGGATTCCGGCCGCGTCACCGCAAGGCAACGCAGCGTGAGCATGGATCACGCTGACCGGTGAATGCTGATGGATTTCCCGTACCCGCTTTAGTAGTACAGCACCTAGAAACTTACCTGCGCTCGCCAGCCCGAGGTTTCCCGGCAGTTGTGGATAGCGGATCCAATCCGCGGGAAACTGCCGGCTTGATTTTCGGCTCGCATGATAAATCGAATCAACCGCGATAACCGAAGAGTTGGCGCCTTGCCATTCGATTTCGCGCAGCGCTTCCGCCACGAAGCAACCGCTCACTTCATCGCCATCGGACGGATAAAAAGGCGTAAGCGTCAGAACATGCGGCTTGGGACAATTTGCTTGCTCCGTAATTTTCTCAGCGCGTCCCGAATCGCGATGCACAATGTCTGAAGTTACCTGCTCTCACTGCTCTGTGTCGAGCGCTCCAGAATCAGTTCCGTCAGGCCGGCGATGGTTGCGAAACGAGCGTCCTGCATGTCGTCGTCGGAGAACTGCATTCCGAACGCCTGCTCGATCTCGGTAATGAATTCCACAACCTCCATCGACGTAAGCCAGCCTGCCTCGAAATAGTCGACCGTCAGGAGAGCTTCGGGCGCTGGTTTAGGGGTCTTTGCCCGGCTCTCGAACCAGTTTATGATCCACGTTTGAATATGATCCACGTTCGAACTCGCGCCCCTCACTCATCCCCTTGATCTCGATCTCTATCTTTCAATTGCCGCGCAGCGCGCCGGCGCACCATCACAGCCTTTTAACTTCAAAGGCATCACGACCAGTTCGACTTCCAGCGCGGTCAGTGCCTTCAGGTTGGTCAGATACTCGACCAGCACAACGCCCGCGCCCAAAAGAACTTTGTGGTTGGGAGAATCCTTGGCTGTTCCCCGCGAATGGACTGGATTGTCGGGAGACGGCGTGTCCATTGCAATAAGCCGCACGCCGTTGTCTACCAACCATTGCGCTGCATTTTCGGAAAGGAATGGATATTCATTATAAAACTTCATATTGCCAAAGTAGTCAGACCATCCAGTCCGCAGAATCAAACGCTTGGGGATTTTGTCGCCCAATCTTTTCTTAAGATCGGCAACATCGATCTCCTGCAACGGCCGGCATCCGGTGAAGTCGGCCACAGTGGCTGGCCCTACAAGCACGTCCAGCGGAACGTCATCGATTGTTCCGCCATTCGGAATGAAGTGACGAGGCGCGTCGGCGTGCGTACCAATGTGCGTTCCCAAAACTACTTTTCGCGTCTCGCGTCCCTCGATTCCATGACGACCGAGTATAGTGACCTCGACCACAGGATGCCAGTGCGTAGGAAACGTCATCATGCCTTCTTCGATTGCCAGCGAGAGGTCAATAATTTTCATACGTGATCTTCGATACGAATCCGCTTGGAGGTCGGGCAGTTCCAATTGATCACCGTAGATCAATCGGTGCGAGGCATCACTTTAATCAATCAGCGGGACACGACCGCGCTTTCCATTGGTACGTTACGAGCGGTCGACGTTGAACCTGTCTGCAGCTTCTGAGCCACCAACTCGCGAATGCGAGCTTTCTGAACCTTACCGCTCGTCGTTCTCGGCAGTTCATCAATCGCCATGTAGCGTGCGGGTTGCTGATGCTGCGCCAGATTTCGTTTTGCAAACGCGGCCGCCATTTCCAGTGTTGCTTCGGGCTCTGCCCCAGCGTCCATCTTCAGCACCGCAACAATGTCTTCGCCATAGAGCTCGTGTGGAATACTGACCACTGCGACCTCAGCAACACCGTGCACATGCATCAGCACGTCTTCGATGGCCGCGGGACTGATGTTCACCCCTCCGCGAATGATGATGTCTTTCTTGCGCCCGGTAATTAAAAGTGACGACCCTTCATCAAGATGGCCGACATCGCCCGTCGCGAACCACGCTGACGAATTCGTCTCCAATAACTGCCCTTCGGAATCAAGATACCCAGCCATCAGATCCGGTGTAAGGATTTGCACTTCGCCATCCACGCCTGAAGCAACCTGTTCTCCTTGGTCGTTCACAATTCTAAGCGCAACTCCCGGCAAGGGCTCGCCGACATAGCCGGAACTGCCAAGCGCATCTGCAGAACGCGCAGTGACGAAGAGAGTCTCAGAGAGACCGTAATTCTCGATCAACCGCGCGCCATAGCGCGATTCGAACTCGTTTTTCACCTTCAACGGCAGCGGAGCAAAGCCCACAAATGTGTGACGCACACAGCTTCGACAAAATTCCTCACCGGTGCGGCCGCGATCCATCCTCAACAGAATGGACAATACTGTCGGAGCCATCCATAGCGTATTGACCTTGTTTTTCTTTGCCTTCTCCCAGAAATGCAAACTCGACCGCGCATCGAATACGTGGTCTACCACTACGCTCGCGCCGCACAAGAACGGCAGGATGAGCAAGTTATAAAAGCCGCCCATATAAGCCATCGAAAGGGTGAGATAAAATCGCGACCCTTCATCGATTCTCTGAGCGCCGGCAAACGACGAAGCGTTTCGGAACATCCGTCCGATCTTGTGCGCCAATCCCTTCGGCTTCGCCGAAGTCCCGGATGTGTACATGATCACAACCAGGTCGTCAGCGTCGGCTGATTCGAGCGGCACGAAATTCTTTGCTTCCTGGAGTTCGTCGATCCTGATCGCGTTGCCGCCGCTGGCATCGCGATGCGGGTCTTGTCCAATCTGCAACGCCAGCACGTTGGGGTGGAACTCTCGCACCGACTCCGCATTCAACGGGCTGGCCACGATGAACGCGGGCTTGCAACTCCCGACGATGAACTGAATTTCTCCCTTGCTAAGCGCGGGATTAACCGGAACGATCACCGCTCCGAGGTAGATGCAGGCAAAATATAGAACCGCTAACTCGCAGCAGTTAGGAAGTATCACGCCAACCCGGTCGCCCTTGCCTAAGCCCCGCTTGCCTAGCTCCGCAGCTAAAGCGCAGGCCTGCCGGTGAAATTCAGCGTAGGTAATTTCGCGCCCAGTGTTCGCATCCACCAGAAACACTTGCTCCGCTCGGCGATCGATGACATTCGTAATCGTTTCGCGAATCGTCATTGCATCGCCATCGGAGAAGGCTGTGCCGACTTCAGCAGATTCGAGATGGCCACCCATCGGTCCATCTGGCCGCGATAGGCATGGTTCGCATCAAGACGCAAAATCGAGCGGCCTGGAATGTCCATTTCGAAACGGGGAAAGTGACCGGCGGTAATTACTAATCCCTCTGGCAACAGAAGCTGATCGATCGAAGCGGAGTCGGAAGGGCTCGGTGGGCAAAGGAGCAGGGCGACCCCAATCCCTAAATCAAAATGCATTCGGTCGGAAAAGTCCGCAATCTGCCAAGAGTTCTCCGGCGCTTGCGGCGGCAACTCACCGTGTACGACTACATTGTTAAAAGCCTCGGAGCAATGCTGCAACAAAGTAGAAGTCGGACTGCCGTAAATCATGATGCAGAAATCACCACAACGCGCGGCTGCGGCGTTGACAACATCTTCCATGTACCCTGCAAACAGACGCTTTGAACGAATGGGCAAGATTCTCTCAGCGCCCACAATCTCTACCAGGAAAGCAGGCCACTCCGCCGCCCACGCCCCTCCATCCTTATCGTTAAGAAATAACGAGACAGAAGCGCTTGTCATCTTCAATACCTGCTCCAGCATTTCGAAAGAACCGTAAATTACCCGGCCGAGCACAACCGGGCCCTCGGCAAGAATTAGATCCGCCAGAACCAGATCCTGCGAAGGAGATTCCGACGCAACCAACTCCAATACCGGACGTGCCCGCCGCTTGGCGCAAGTAACGATCATGCCATCCACTAGAGACTGCACCGCCGAGAGTGAACTGCTAATGGTATGTGCAGAAATTCCCGGTGCCGAGAACGACGTCAATACTTCGCGGGCTTTTCCTGATATTGCCTTTGGCAAGCTGGCGGCCACACGGCTCAGACTGTCCTCATCGAGATTGACGGGATCGAGTTTTCCCATCGCCACTACAAGCCGGCGCAGTTCTACATTGTGTTTGCCCGCCGCCGCTGCCACCTTGGGTAGGAAGGAAGAATGGAACTGGCTGCATCCCATCGCTACGGACATCATGTCGTAAAGTTGCATCTGCGACATCAGCGGTCCCATAAATTCTTCCGCAGCATCCATCACATCGAAGAGGTCGACCCCGGTCTCGACCCCGAGATTATCGAATACCGCCACCGCGATTTCCGTAGGAACGTTACCCGCGCTGCGCCCCAATCCGTAAAGTGTCGTGTCAATGAATGTAGCACCGCAACGAACCGCATCCACGCTGTTGGCAACCGCGAACTGGAGGTTGCTGTGTCCATGAAAGCCCAGCTCGCAATCGCAATGTTCGCGTGCAGCGGTGAAATATTTGCGCACATCTTCCGGGAACATGCTCCCCGCAGAATCGACACAGTAAATCACGTCTGCTCCGGCGGCCGCACCGGCCGCGGCTTTCTCGCCGAACACTTCGGCAGAGATGCCATAGGTTTTCATGAAATTCAGGCAAACCTTCAGGCCGAGTTTTTTAGCCAGGGTTAAAAAAGGAAAGGCATCCTCAATTTCCGGGGCGTTGTAGCCAATGCGAACGAAGTCCATACCGGCCGCGCGCGCAGATTTTAATTGATCAGCCGTTCCGATCCCCGGAATGAAAAAACAGCCGACCTGCGCATTGGGCGCGGCTCGCTTCGCCACTTCAATCAGCCGTTCATCCGATGTCGGCATCGCACCCTTACCAGCATTGGCGGCGCCCAACCCCACTCCGTGGCCCACTTCAATCCAGCGAAAACCAAGCCTTCCTAAGACACTCGCCAGGACCGCGGTGTCGTTTTCGGTAAACTTGAAATCGACGGCGTAGCTCCCATCCCGCAACGTGCACTCCAGGATTTCCACGCGCCGGCCGGATATTTCGTTTGGCATCACTTCACCCTGTGGCATGCAACTCCGGATCAGCCATCCCAGCGTCCCCGGACCTCGCTCATTTTAAGTGTTTGCTGATTTGTCGGAGCCAGTATATTACCAGTTCTAGTTCTTAGAATAAGATTTCCCAACCACTGCCCTGACCGCTTCTAACATTCCAATCGCCCATGCGTCCGGCGAATTGGCCTCGATGCGTTTGCGGCTTTTGCACCTCATTTCCACACGAGTTCCCGAATCCTCGGCCACGCGTGCCATCGCGCGGGAAAGTTGAGCGACATCACGCGGAGGAATTACAAACCCATTCTCGCCGTCTTGCACCAGATCTGCAGCACATCCTGCCACACTCGTAAGAATTACCGGCAAGTTGCACGCCATCGCCTCGTTTACCACCAATCCCCACGGATCACTGTGCGTCGGAAAAATCAACGCATCTGCAAATGCATAAATTTCCGGCAACTCTTCGCGATGCACAAAACCGAGAAATCGAATCGCACCCGGAGAGATTTTTGCGGCTCGTTCAACCAGTTTCCGACTGTCAGAACCAGTTCCGGCGAATACCAAACCAATAGCGCAGCGAATCTCCGCCTCCAGTTGAGCATAGGCCTCCAGAAGGTCGAATACCCCCTTATCTTTTACCAGCCGGCCAACATAAAGGAAGTATCGAGAAGGGAGATGGTGCCGGCCACGGACCTGAGATTCATCGCGGCGCGCGGTCTCTGCTAGATTCGAAAATAATGCCGTATCTACTGCATTGGGAGCGGTAAAGATTCGCTGCGGCGCGATCCGAAGTTGCGTTAGATATTCGAAAGACGATCTCCCGGGCACAACGAAAGCTGCGCACAATTTCAAAAAGCGCCTCTTCATAAACTCCACAAGCGGATATCCGCGCCTTCGATCCCAAGCGGTGCTCTCGGACCACAACAACAAGGGCACTCGATGTGATCTAGCCCAGTGCGCGGTCGACCAGCAGGCGAGATAGTTATATCCGCCGCACAAGACAACGCTTGGCTTAATACTGCTTAGAGCCGCACGCACGCCGCGGTTTATCAACAGGTTGTACCTTCCGAAACGCAGCCTGAACGATGGCAGCACGCGATAACTAAATTTGATTTCGTTCTTATAGACTTTCCACTCCCGCAAAGAAGGATCGTTCTCGGAGAGAAATATCACCTCAAGTTCTATTTCCGTCCTCTGTGCGAGCGCGTTAAGAACAGGAATCCGGTAGGGCGCAATGATCTCTGTGACGATGACCAGCTTTGGAATCAAAGTGGCGAACCCTTCCTCTGTGCGGCCGCCAGGCGCCAGAAGATTGTCTCCCACTGTCGGGTGATCACGTCCCAGCTAAAGCGCGCGATATGAGAGCGTCCGGATTCACCTAGCCTACGGCGCAAATTAGCATCCGCAAGCAGAAGGCTCAAATTCTGTATCATCTCGTGATCATCGCCGGCAAGAAATCCAGTTGTGCCATCAATCACAGATTCAGGATCGTAGTCTTTGCGTGCCAGCACCGGCAAGCCGCTCGCCGCCGCTTCCATCAGGACCCGCGGCGATCCTTCCCATCGGGAAGGAAACATAAATATATCCGCGCGTCGATATTCTTCACGGACCTCGCTGCGTCCTAGCGTGCCACGCATTTCGACGTTTGCCATGGAGCGTGCGCGATCCTGTAATTCCTGGCGCATCACTCCCTCACCGACCATTACAAAATCCGCTTCAGGATAGCGTTGAGCAGCATCGAGAACAACCTGCGGCCCTTTAAAAATGCGGAGTGCTCCTACAAAAAGCACGCGTGGCCGAAGATTCGCCGGCTTTTCCCAGTCTGGTGTGAAGAATTCGGTGTCAACTCCGGTGGAAACGACTTCACTCTGCAGACCATAATTCTTTTCCAGGCTCCGCTTCACCATCGCCGAATTACTAAACAGATGATCACAGCGAAGGACCGTGTTTTCGAATAATCGAATCGCTTGCGGAGTGATCGTCTCATCGCGCCAGTCCGTTTGCGATTCGATGCTTCCGATAATTGTGCATCGGCGACGGTGGTGGGATCGCATCTTCAAATACCAACGACTAGCTGGCGACGCCTTCAGATAAAAAAGAATGTCCTGACGGCCGAACAGGAATTGCATGAGCAAAGGAACCGTTTGCAGCCGGCTGGGAAGACGAATCAGGCGAGTGTTCGAACGAGTGAGAATCTGCGGTGCGGCGACCCCTCGCACAAACATAGTCACAAAAAAGCGGTCCGGGTCCAGGCGGCTTACAATCTCCCGGGCATTGATCATCTGCGCATTGGTGAGCCCGACGTCCGCGAAAGAGTCCACCAGGATCTCGACCGGCTTCATCTCATTGATCATCATCCAAGCAGACTGGCGGAAGCGCGTCGCGTGGCGTAGATGTTTTCTGCTGGCCCGGCGCTACTCAAATGGAACGCGATGTCCCGCACCCGTGTTTGCAGGTAAGCCTCCGAATTCCGTTCTCCGCCAGTACTTCGCAGATGAGCTAGCGCGATCTCCAGCAATCGGCGTCGCTCGGGTTTTGCCGCGTCTTCAGGCAGAGGCGACCGCTCGGCCGGATCCAGCTTAAGATTAAACAGCAGAGCGGTTCGCGCGGCAAAGTTAAGGACAAGTTTGTATTCGGCGTCGCGAACCGCAAGCAAACGAGAACCGCACCGATGTTCCTGGCGAAACGGATTCGTACATCCGGCAACGCTCTCCGCAATCGCAGGCTCGCTCCATGATTTTCCAGCTTTGAGCTGCGTCCAGTGACTTCGTCCCTGAAACTCCGCAGGTATCGCCGAACCTGCAGCTTCGAGAAGCGTCGGTGCCAGATGGATCAAGCTAAAAGGCCTGCTTGAAACTTTCTGACTTCTCGCTCCTGGCACGCGAAGCAGTAACGGAACATGGATTAATTCTTCCATCATGCAGGGCGCATGGTAGCGGCCATCGTGTTCCAGGAATTCCTCTCCGTGGTCCGCCGTCAAAGCGAAAATGCAGTTTTCCCAGAGCTTCGATTCACGCAGCCCATCGGCCAGCTTTGACAATTGCGCATCCACCCAGCGAATTCCAGCGTCATAGAGCGCGACAATTTCTTCACGGTAGCGGCGCAGGCGTTTACTTCCCACATCGGATCGATTCCAGGACTCATTCAAATAGCTGGCGCGTGCGGCGGTCAGCTTTTCATCCCCCATGATTTTCAGAGCTTCCTCCTTCGGATAATAAGGAGAGTGCGGATCCATGAAGTGCAGCCAGAGAAAAAAAGGCTGCTCGCCTACGGACGCAAGCCAACTCTGAGCCCGGTCAACGATGACATCGGCGGTCGGAAAGCGACGCATCCGGTCCAACGATTGCGCATCGGGAGCGGCCCACCGCTGGCAGTATTGGAAATAAAGTTCGTCGTAGGCCGTGCCTAGTCCCGGAATCCGGTGAGATCACTTTCGCTAGAAATTGATTCAGACTTCCCGACCAACGACCGCGGCGTGTGGAGTGATCGTCCGGATCCGAAGCGCGCGGAAGATCGTCACCGAGGAAATCGCAGAACGTTTCAAAACCAAAATCGTAACCAAACTGTTCCGATAGATAGGGATTGGCCGCTCCGCAAAAAGCTGTTCTGTAGCCATCTTCCATGAATGCGGAGGCCAGATTTTTTTCCCGGACGGCAAGCCCCAAAACCTCGCGCCCCCAAGCAAGTGGATAGCGCGAAGCCAGAATGGAGGGTAAGGAATAATATGTCGGCGCCCCCGCGACAATCGCAGCCGGAAAAATCATACTCTCCGCAGCCAGTGAATTCAGAAATGGAGTGGTCGGACGAGGATAGCCCATGAAACCGCAGTGATCGGCGCGCAGGCAGTCCACCGTGACCAGCACCACTGATTTTTTCTCTGCCATTAATGCTTCCCTGCGTCTGTAACGCGACCACCTTTGAATGTTCGCTTGGTCACGGGCACTCGCACTGCCGAGTGCATCGATTGGAACTCGCCTTTGTCCACCAGGTCATAGAGGTCCTGGTCCCGAACGTATAAGAGATCCGGATATTTCGACTCGAGAGCCGTCAAAAACTTATCCAGTTGAGTCAACGTCTGGCTGCGGAAATCCTTGAGGGTTGAATGAAAATTGATGGAATGCACAGAAACGATCGCGGGTATACCGCGTGCGAAGCTGTCGTCTGCCATTCGAACGCACGCTTCCAAAGAAAAAGTTGGGGCTGACGCTGGCTCGAAGTCCAGTGTGCGATACAAATGCAAAATGTGCGTGTCGCAATTCTGATCACCATGCGCCTCAAAATGAGGCGGCAGATTGCTCCCCGGTCCGTTCTGCGCCACTTGAATGCCACATTTTGCCCACGAATGATGCGTGCTCCAATCAGCGCGATAACCCGGAGCGCAAGCTGAGCGCGGAGCCTCCGAGAACAACCGTCTGAAGATCTTCACAGCGTCGGTAATCATTACATCTTGCATTTCTGAAGTCAGGAATGTTTCCCCTCCGTTTCTTCCCGGGTCCGAATATTCGAATCCCATCCATGGCATGCGCCAGTAAATATAAGGAACGCCAGCCCTCCACAACATCCTCAGATAGCTGCCTCGCTCTTCCCCATCGTTTAAGTACCGCTCGGCCGCGAGTCGGCAGAAGTGTGTTGTGCCATGCAGGGCCGGCGACAATATACCGGTAGAGATCCCTTGCCGATATGCCTCGAATAATCCAGGACGCTTCCAACCGTCTGGTAATCCGTCGGCCAGAGAACGAAGATGAATCTGCCGAAACTCATCCGCGATCACCTTCGCAAAATCGACATTCGCCATCATGAAGTTCATTCCTAAGCACGGGGGCCGGCCCTTCGAATCGCGGTGCTGACTGAGCAGAGCGACGATCGCTTCAACATCTTCCGCGGTCTCCAGACTATAAAAATCATAATTTCGCTCGCCCAGATTCACACCCAGACTGCGCAACTCTTCCCAACCTTCGCGATCCCGGATGCCGACCCTGCCCCAATCATCGCTTTGGAGTAAGACCAAGGGGCGCCCGAAAAAAAAACCTTCCACCGGAAACGCAAATTGGGGCCGCCACGCTCTGCGGAAGACATTCAGCATGAGAGTTCTAGTTCTTTCATTTCCACTTCGACGGATGTCATTTCACTTCTTCACCGGATTTGTAGAAATGGTAGCGGGCAGCTCGTTTCGGACAAGCCTAGGTAACACCCAACGTCGTCTGCCTAACTCTCGCATCCATAAAATCAATTCTAAGGTGCGATAATAGCCTCGCCGAATTACTTTGCGATGCGGCCGCACGAAACGCACCGCAGTGCCTCCGAAGCCCGCTTTGAACCATGCTGGGCCCGACGTTGCGCCGGGAGTGTAACCGCCGAAATCGTATTCGCGGCAACCATGGGATTTCGCCCATAGCAGTGCTCTCCATTGCAGGATGTGGCCAACGTTGAATTGCTCGTGCTTATCAGCCGCTCCCCAAACGTACCAACATCTCTTTCCCGCACGCCCGATCACCGCCCCGCCGTAAACCTGATTCTCTGCAACAGCGAGTAACAGCGCTCCGCGCGAGCCTGCGCCAATCAGCCAACGGATAGCCGCGCGCAAAACGTCAGGACCCTCCGCCAAGAAACCCTTGCGAGCCGCTAGTCGCGCGTGCAGCATCAGGAACTCCTCGATGTGCACATTCGTCGAAGCTAGCACGACGGAGACTCCAAGCCTTTCCGCGCGTCGAATTTCGTAACGCGAGTTCTTACGAAAGCTCGCAAAGATTTCATCCTCGTTCTTCGTAAGGTCAAGACGGAGTGACCAGCGTTCTTCCCCGCATCCCTGCCATCCTGAATCCCGTAGATTATTTTCCGCATTGGTACCCGGCATCTGCACCCAGTCGGGAACAGCTTCACAATAAGTCATCCCCTCCAGCCGCATCTGCTCTATAAATTCTTCGGTCGCCATCTGCCATAACTCTTTGTCGTCGCAGACCGGCCCTCGATTCGCGACTACCGCTCGCATCCAGGACACTGAAGAACCAAGCGGGGAGTGCGTTCCGAAAGTGCCGAACCACCGAATCACTCCATCTTCCCGCAGCAATGCAAACCTTGCCCCGCGAGCGTTCCATTGCGGAAACTGAGAAAGATGACTTGTTTCCTGACCATCCAGAAATTCGGTGATCTCGCAGAGCAAAGGCTCAGAAAGATTCTTTCCGGTATAGAGCTCCAAGGACATTCGTTTACAGATATCCCAGATCCTTCAGCCGTTGTTCCACGGCCGCCCGCTCCGCTTGGTCCAAGTCAGCCGTGTCGCCACTCACCAATTCTCGCAGGAGAAATGCTACAAGATCATTGAGGCTGCCGAATCTGCCGCCGAATTTATTTTCTGCGGCCACGCACAAATCTTCGGGAAGCTTAATTTCTCGCGAGTCGTTCATGATCGATGGCACGCCATCATCGTCCGACGGCTCCTCGAACTCGCGCCCAAACGGCGTTCGCAATCAAGCGATCATCTTCATCCAATCCCATAAGGAGCGCGATGGCGGAAAACGTCGCATAGGCAGAAACTAGCGTGATGAAGATCACAATCAAATCGGTCTTCATCGATGTAAAAATCGGTGCTGAAATTAAAAGCTTGCTGGCCAACCAAGTCACAAAAAACGCACACGCGAGTGGCGGCACAAGTTTCAAATAGCTGCGATTGTAGGGAGAAAGCTTGAGCGCCGATCGCACTTCCACCAGATTCCACACATTCACACCCACGTTTGTGACCGCAGCGGCAACCGCGGCACCCCAGACACCCCAATGCGGCACCAGCAAGACGCTCAAAACCACCATGATCGCCGCCATATAGGCCTGCACACGAACCAGGCGATATTGATTACCCGACATCCACAACATGCAACCCACCGATCCGACTCCGCAGTTCACTAACTGACCGCATGTCCCAATCACGAGAATGGGCCAGCCCGCCTCAAAATCATGACCGAATACCGCCATAATCGGACGCGCGAATAGAATCATGACAACCGCCAAAGGAAAACTCAGACCCAACATCCATTTGGTAAGAGTTTGGAACAGGCGGCCAAGTAACCGATGATCTCCGCGAGTATGGATATCCGCAATGACCGGCGCAAAAATCTGATTTACGGACTGCAGTATGATCGGCTCGTAAGCCACCAGCGTCGCGGCAACGGCATAGACGCCAACATCGTGAGCTCCGCGATAATGCCCCAGGGCCACGCGATCGGTCTGGCTCATAAAGAATTCCATCATGCCCACGCCGAACATGGCCGCGGAAAATGACCAGACTTCGCGCTCGATGGAAAGCTTGCCGGGATCGAACGATCTGGCCGCGGCGGGAGTAAGCCGCCACACCAATGTCACCAACAAGCCCAGAACGATGACCGCACTCACAATCTGCGCCACCAGGTATCCCCATAACCCGCCGCCCAGAATAATCAAGGCGATGGTGAGCACCATCGTAAGCGGGCTGGCGACAAATCGAGTGATTATGGTGCGGCGGCCAACCTCCTTATAGCCAGCCAGAACTTTGCCAAAGAACACATTCAACGCGCCCGTCACCATAATTAACGCAAACAGAGGAAGATAGCGAACGAGTTGCGGTGAATGATAAAAACGAACGGCGATCCATGGACCCGCCTCCAGCACCACCGCGGCAATGACCAGATTGCTGGCCAGCAATATCCAGGAGCCGTTCCACAGCAACGCGCGCAATGCTGGCAATTTTCCCGATGCGACATACAAAGAAACAAAACGTACTGCGGACTCCGGAAGGCCAAGCCCGTTGATGATTCCCAAAAAACTGATGATCGTCATACCCAGCGCATACAGCCCCAGAGCTTCCGCTCCCAGAACGTGCGCCAGGTACACTTTAAAGACGTAACCAAAAACCGCTGTGAAGATTGTTCCCGCGAAGACGATTCCGGATTGCCGCGAAATTCGGCCCATCTCTGACTGGAAGCTCAGCGGCGCATTTGATATTGGCTCGTCTGCAACTGGTTCCAGGGGCAATGCATCGCGCGCCTGAGTCGCACCAGTCTGTAGTCCGGATCGCAAAATTCCCCCAGAGCTCGCTCTGCCTCAAGCATCGCGATGGATCAGTCTAAATGTTTTTCGATTCGCGGTGGGATGTCTCTATGCACGCGGTCTACCCAACAGCCGTCGGACAGCGGAATCAACATTCGGCAATTGTTTCAACCCGCTCGCAGCACGATACTTCATGATTTCGCGCAGATGGCGAGGCCACGATCTCGTCAGCGTGACGTGTAGCGTCTGGCGGGTACTGTTACCAAAGCGCTCCTTGTAGCCTTCCGCACCCAGGCCGAGATCGACCACTTCCATGTCATCCATCTCGCAAGCATCAATCACAATCCTTGCCAGCAAACAGTGGCCCGGAGAATTCTTTTCCTGGCTGCTCTCAAAGGTTGGCAAGTACCAAAACCAGCTTCCAGAGAATCGAAACCCGTAGTTCCATGCCACCGGCCGATCGTTAATTTTGAGCACGCTCAAGGTAACTGCGCCGCTCCCGTCAAATTGCCGAGCGAGTTGATCCAGAAAACTTAGTCGCTCGGGCGTGGCCAAACTGCTTACCCTCCCTGTGGCCAGAAAGCGCGCAACGTGGGCATCTGCGAATGACCGTAAAGCAGCTTGAATTTCTTTGCCGGACTGCAGATGGGCGAATGTGACCGGGCCATCACGTTCCATCTCCCTGAGATAGCGGCGAATCTTTTTCTTGCCCGATAGAGCCGCCTTCAGTTCCTGACGCCGATCTCCTACGCCCAGCGCAACCTGTGAACAGAGGTAAGCTGGCCGAATGAAAACGTGAAAGCCATGCTGCGCCGCTTTGTGGCGGATCGCATCCGCGGTTGGAGAATCGGCGGGAAGATTAGCCAACGTCATTGTGGCCGATCTGGTCTGCATCTCGGCAAGCACAGCATCGACGAATTCCCGCCGCTGTTGCGGCACGGTCAAGAAGTCGCAATAGTCGGCTGTGTTAGCGGAGAGAAATGTCATATCTTTCTCGGCCGCATCGGTGGCCAACGACGCCACGCCGACTAGATCGTTGCCCTCGTACCCGAGGACCAGCACCGGTTTCAGGGATGCCCGATAAGCCGCCTGGACTGCAATGGCCCACTCATACGTGTAAAACACCTGCGGTCGCTCCGTCTGCAGCGCAACCGCGTTCCACTGGCGGTGAAGTTCCGCATCCTCCGGAATTTCCCTATGAAAGACAAGGCGCAAGATTCAATATTCTCCGCTCGTTTCGAACTTGGAGAATACATCTTAGTACCAACGTGGAAGGTAAGGGCAGTGCCTCCAGAATAGTCGAGTTCGCTGATTTTCGTAGCTCGCTTAAGCGATATCGCCGGACAGGCGCGAGCGGAAGTCGCGGTGAAAGCCTGAGACGTGGGCTTCAAATTCAAACAAATTCATGTCCGCCGTCACATGCACTCGAGGCAGAGCGAATCTCGGCAACTGCGCGCCGAATCCTCCGCCTACGTTCATGAACGCACATTGAAAACCGGCCTGCTCGGCCATCTGCATTTCTCTATCGGTTACGGAAGCAGGATCGCCAAACGGATAAGCCAGCGCCCACACCGGCCTTCGAACCGCGTCCTCCAGAACTCTGCGGCTTTCCGAAATCTCCCGCCAGGCCTCCTCAGAAGGTTGTTCCGACAAGATCGGATGATTCAAAGTATGCGATCCGACGCTCATTCCCCGATCCACCAGTTGCCGCAACTCGTTACCATTGAGCAGAGAGAAGCGCTCGCGCTGCGCTTCACTGCCATACAGTCCTGCGTTCCATTCTTGAGCCACACCGAACTTGAGCCGCGATGCCTCGATAAAACGATCTCGTCTTGCCTGATCGTACTGTGACAATTTTTTTACCAGCTTCCACCAGGCCGACCTTCTCTGCGTTCGATCTGCCAACTCGAAGTTCATTCTCGGAGCATCGAATGCGTAGCTCCCGCCCGGTGCCGCCAACATCAGCAGATAAAGTTCTTCATACCACAATATTCGAGAGTTCTCTGCAAGAGATGCGCCGAGAACGAAGAACAGACAGGACAATTCCTCTTCTCGCAAAATCGGCGCCATACTGGTAAGCGCACTCTTCAATCCGTCGTCGCAGGTCAGCAGGATGGCCAGAGATGGAAGTTCTTTTCCATCGACGATCCAGTCGCGCACCTGTTCCGGCGACACAACGTGGTAACACTCTTTCAACAACTGCAGCTGACTGCGAAAATTTTCCGCGCTCACCAGGCTGCCGTCCTGTTGAGGATCGGAAACCTGATATCCCTCAGGCAACACACCGTGGTAAGTAATCACGCAGAAGCTTCCACCATCCGCGCGGCGGCGCAGGTATCCGGAGTTGGCTAACCACGGATACACGACACGCTTCAAAATCGGGCTCACAACCAGCACCTCATGATCGGACCACAAATTCCCAGCTCAGAGGAGTACCGCGCTTGATGCTCTGCGCCGCGCTCTTGCCCAACACATCCTTGAAATGCCGCGTGTGCAGCCCGTTTCCGGGCCGGATGGAGCGCACGTTCTCCGCTGTGAATGCTTCGCCCTGCTTCACATCTTCCACCACGAACAGCGAACGGCGAAACGCGCGGCTTACCTTTTCTTTTTCGCTTAGCCCAAAATGCACTTTGCCCAGAGCTTTTTCGGCGATTCGTACAGCGTCCACCATCGCTTTGAATTCCTGCGGCTCAAGCGAGAACGCGCTGTCCGGCCCAGGCACTGAACGCGAAAGCGTTAAATGCTTTTCGATGATGCACGCCCCCAACGCAACCGCTGCTACCGGAACCGCGATCCCCATCGTGTGATCTGACAGTCCAACCGGCACATGAAATCGTTGCTGCATCTCAGGGATGGTGCGAAGATTCATTTCTTCCGGCGGCGCCGGATAAGCGCTGGTGCACTTCAGCAGAGCAATCTGCGTCGCACCCGCCTCCCGCGCGCACGTCAGGGCCTCATCTATTTCTTCAACCGTCGCCATTCCCGTGGACATGATCAACGGCTTGCCCGTACGAGCCATCTTCTGAATCAGAGGGAGATCCACCAACTCGAATGAAGCAACTTTATGCGCCGGCACATTCATCTTTTCCAGAAAATCAACCGCCGTCGAATCAAAGGCGCTGGAAAAACAATCCATGCCCAAATCTTCCGCCAGCTTCTTGAGTTTAGGCTGCCAATCCCAGGGCGTGTAAGCTTCGCCGTAAAGATCGTGCAGGCTGCGTCCATCCCAAATGGTCCCACCGCTGATCCGAAATTCTTCTCGCTCACAAGCGATGGTCATCGTGTCTGGCATATAGGTTTGCAGCTTCACGGCATCTGCACCGCATTCTTTGGCGGCACGAACAATCTTTATGGACTCATCGAACTGCTGGCCATGATTCGCAGACATTTCGGCAATCACATAAGCCGGTCGCCCTGCTCCGACACTGCGCTTTCCGATTTGAATGCTTTGCATTACTATTCCCAGTTTCTATCGCAGCGAACGCACCAATTCAAAAGCCTCCGCCGCGGCGCATCCCACAACCGTTCCCCAGCGCGTTGCAACAGCGCGCAGCGCCTCCGGCGACCGCGGATGCGGAAACTCTCGGCTCTCGCTTACATAACAACCCATTGCGGCAACTTTCGCTTCCAGCGTGGCGGACACGTCGACGAAAACGTTCGGTCGAAACTGCGGTTGCAGCCTGCCGAAGGTCCAATCCGTGGAAGATGGAACCTCGAAAGCGTAGATGTCACGGACTGACTGCCCGGCTACCGGCCGCGTAGCAGTGACAACCGCGCGGTGAATTACTCCATGATCCACATTCAAGTCTCCCGGATGATGGGTGTAGATCACCTCCGGTTTTATTCTGTTCAGCAACTCCTCGACTACTTTGACTACGTCCAGAAGAGGGACTGTATCCAGACGATTATCCGGCAGTTGATGCATCAACACACTCTTGACCCCGAGCTTTGCTGCCGCTGCTCGCGCCTGAGCGTGCAAACTATTTAACTGTTTGGCATCTGCATCCGACCTCTGCGCGTGGCGTGAGGTAAGTCCTTCCCCCAAAATGGCGAAGTGAACCTCATGCTGTTCCTGAACAAGGCGGGCCGCCGTTCCACCGCATCCCAGAACTTCGTCATCCGGGTGCGCCGCGATCACCATTATTTTCACTTTGCTTTCCCTGGGGCGGCGTCAATCGGTGTGATCTTGACATCAGCCACGATACGCCCATCGTAGAGAGCCGGCCGGCTGAATTCGAAAGCGCGTACCGCAGTGCTGAAGAAACGCGCGCGGGTATCCCTCCGCATCCAGCATGCGAATAAAGTCGTACAGTTGCTCTAGAGACACGAGATTACACACCTCGCTCTCCGACGGCGTTCTTCGCTTGAATTTCACGGATTTTCCCTTTTGCGCCACCGGTGTCATTTCCTCCCGAACGATTCCTTCGATCATCTTTGCTGATGTCCGTCCGGCGCGCAGGTAAATCTCTTCCGCGCCGCCCTCAAGCGAGAGACCTTCCTTCCTGTACACAGGTCCAGCGTCGAACTCTTCCGTCATCCGCAGAGCCGTTAGTTTGGTCTGCCGGTGGCCACGTACGATCAGATTCTGCAACGGACTGCCACCGCGCCCGAAAGGCACGTCCGTCATGTGAAAACAAACGCACTCAAACTCTCTCACAACCTGCTCTGGCACCTTCCACGACCAATGAAGAAAAAACACGTAACGGGGCGCCAGTTGTCGTGCGAAATCGAGCGTCAGCATCGCAGGCGACTCCACATAGATCCATCGTCCTGGGAGCATGCTCAACAGTTCATCAAACAGTCTCCGATTCCATGGCTTGCAACCCACTACCAAATAACTTTTCAGCTTTGTACCGGAAGTCCGAACTTTCGCCTTATTCGCCATTGCCGATGTGAGGGCTCGCTTCATCTCCTACCTTGCGTCCGCCTCAAATAACACCCTTTACCCTTAGCTTCAGCTCGATCTCAGCCTTCTTTGCATCCCACTCCTCCCGCAGGATGGAGATACACACCACATCCGCGAAATCGCCCCCCTTGAGAACATGCTTCCGAAACAGTCCTTCCTGAACGAAGCCGAACTTCTTGTGCATGTTGAGCACCGCCAAATTGGATGCAAGTACTTCCCCGCATAACTTTTGCAACTGCAACTCGTCGAATACAATGCGCAAGACGGAGAACTCTGCAAAACTTCCGATCCCCTTTCCTCGAACCCGAGGGCCAGCCGTATAGAGAACCCCAATAACAATGTCGATTCCGCATATCGATGTCGTAAAGATAGAGCAATCCAACATCTTCTCCATCGCATACAATGATCCAATACTTGCACGAAGAGTCTCGCAGTATGCGCGAAAACCAGGTCCGGTGCTCATCCGGGCTGATCTCATGATCCGTGTACATATACTTTCTGACCTCGGGGTCGTTGCGCCAAATCCGAATCGCTTCTTGATCACCAGGCGCTACATCACGCAGCGAATTCAAGCCTCCTCCTCCTCTCTGCAGCCTGCCCACGGAGCGCGGCGACCACGCGGCTGGCACCCTGACCGTCAATGAGAGTATGTGATTCTTCAGACAGACGCCGTCTTTCCGAAGGCGATGTTAAGAGGTTGAACACCTCCCGAACGAACTTCTCTCGGCGAAACTCTTCGTGACGAAATTGTCTGCCATCGGCAAAAAGCTTCGCCACACCCACACGCCCTAACTTTTCCGCAAGGACGCTATTTGGTTCAGCGCCACCGGGATGAGTAGTGCGGGCAGCGCAAGCGCGCAGAACTCCCAGCAAATGCTTCCCGCCGCTGAGACCGTCATGTCCGCCCACGCCATTAATTCGGCCATATTGGTTGCGTCTTTGACCAGGCGAACGCTGTGACGGGAACCTGCGACTGCGGCTTCGATCTGCGCCAAATGCGGATTGCTGCCACCCACCACCGCTAATAACTCAAGGCGGAACTGTTGCACACCTTCGAGCGTCTGAATTACGAGGCCCGTGAGATTTTCCGGGTCGCTGCCGCCCATCACAATTAAAATCCTGGTGCCCGTTTCTCGAATCTCTCGTTTCCAATTCCGCCAAGTTCGAAACTCCCGTCGTAGCATGGTGTAACCCGGACCCAGCAACAAACCAGTGTACGATTCCCGGTTGCTATAGAAGGCCTCGCTGGCATGGAGATTCTGGTTCAAAACCAAATCCGCGGTGTAATGCTCAGCGTGTCCGTTGTCATCCACGAAAAGCAATCTACTGTCAGAAGCTTTGATGACCGACTGATAGTGTCCCCCGAAATGGTAACCGTCCACCACAATCCAATCCGCTTCGATTCGCTTTGCGATGTTGACAGTCTCTTGCGCGTCGCCCGGGCTTGCCGGCATCGCGGCGATACTTTTTACCTCTGCTCCCTCGTTTGCTATTCGCCGCTCCAGAGACGGCGTCGTTTCAGTCATGGCAAATACTGCACGCCCACCACCATCCCGCCAAGCCTGCGCCAACGCCAGACATCTCATCACGTGCCCGGTGCCCATGGCAACGTTGGCGTCTGCCCTGATTAGAAGAATTCCATCAGCCAACCAGTTTCCCTCGGTTCAATGCGCTGCCGTTGTGTACTCTTTGTGGGGTTTGGTGAATAGCGCCCGTAGGCGTCCCGCGGCGGCTGGCTGCCAGCAGTTCTCCCGGACCTTTGAATTCAGATGGTTCTGCCTCAAATACTCGGGGATCCTCTGGATTTCACTCGGATCGTTCAGCCCAATACCCACTCCGAACCGGATGAATTGCTCCACGTATCCATACGGCCACGACTCTAGCCACTTGCACAAAAAGCATGGGATACCGCGAACTGCGCATTCCGTAGCTACAGTGGAAAGAATCGTGATTCCAAACCAGGCTTTCGCCAGAAGATCCTCCGTGAGCGGTCCGCTTGCCAGTAGCGTGACGTTTTTCTGTTCGGAGGAAAGGATCCGAGCGACCATGCCGGATCGTTCTCGCTTGCTTTCCGCAGGGTGCAACTTCACGACTAGTTTTCGTTTTGTCGCCAGTGCCAAGTCGGCTAACGGAGGCAGAATATCCCGGTAAAATTCTTCTTGCCTTCCCCCGATAACATCGCAAGGCTCCGAGATAAAGAGGATGTATGGCTGAAACGACGATTGCCTGGATCTTTCCTCCGCACTCCAGTTCGCGGGCAGTGCAGGTGCACAAATTTCCACCTTCTCCCGCGGCACTCCGCACTTTCGCACCAGGTAATCTTCTTCCATTTTTCCCTTCGCCCAAATCACATCTCCGTAACTCCTCTTGAAGACGTAGCGGCCATCCAGGGCACCGTGATGGCAGGCAATATTCGGTAATCCGCGAGCCTGCGCCAAGAGTAAAGGAATCCGAGTATAAGGATTACTGTCGTCCGCGCACAGTACAGCCTGAATCGGTTCGGCATCAAGAACATTTTGCCAGGCATCGCGGACTTCGAATCCGTGCCGGAACCGCTGGGGAAAAGCATCCAAAAAACCCAACCGGTGCAAAATTTCAAACTCTGCCGTTTCCCCCAGTTCTCTTCAGCAGAGTTTCCACCGGCCATCCATCTCAGCGTTCTCAGTGCTGCGATCGCGAAGGGATGCATACAACGAAAGCCATGTAGCCCCCACGTTCCGGGGTAGCTCGTCCGCCCATCCGCTCCGCCGCGTGGCCACTAGCAGAAAATTCTCTTCTGGAAAAGTATTCGCATACGCGACGCCGGTTCGTGACACATTCACATACGCAGTGGGCAGGAGCACCGCCGGATGCCGCAAGGGCTCAGGCTTTCGCCCCAACTTTCCGCGAAACTGATATCCCGAATCGTACTTATCCCAAAAAACATCGACGATCTGCGCAGCGGAAAGCTTTCTGGACAGCCGAACGTAGTGTCCCAAGCCACTTTTTTGGGCCCCTCGCCGGAATGGAAACACTCGGGGCGGCTTATTCAGCAGCAACTGGAGAAGACCGGCATGCAGACTGGGCCGAGAAGTATACACTTCATCATCCAAGCCGACCGTTTGCGCGAAACGTTGCAAAACGATCAATGTTTCCATTTTCCCATGCAGCAGGAGCGACATAATCTCCCACCAATCCAACCCCTGTTCGTCGACCAAATATCCACATCCCTTGCCGAGCAGCTTTCGAACACGGCGTAAATCATCATGACCGGCGCACATAGAACTCAGAGTTGTAATCGGGCAGTGGAAGCGACGCTCCCAGCGTTCGTATGTATTCATGCCACCCGTTCCGACATCAATGATCCGGTCCCAGCTCACACTCGCCCAAGGACCAGTATCAAGATCATCCTCCGAATGTATGAGCAGAATTTTCACGATAGATAATCGTTCGCGTTATCAAGCAACAGAAAATCCTCGATTCAACCTTCTCGCAGCGCCTTTTGCGCAACGAATCGATTGATCGCAGCAAGTTCCGGCTCACGTCTTAGCAAGCTCACTACGTCGTTCCATAGAAAGAACTGGCTTCCCATGCGAGCATAAACTGTACGCACAAATTCCAGATCTTCACGAGTGTCCACGGTCCAGCGATAGGCGCTGTAATCTTCTTTTCCAGTTACGGACAAAACTTTGAAGAGGCCATGGCTCTCGTAAATGAATGGGGTCACGTGGGAACGCTGGTAGGGTTGCCGGGCTTCGCGCCATGCTAGTTCCAACGCCCGGAAGGTCATCACTTCAGTATCGAGCCCACGCGGATACGTGCGGACTATTGAATTCGAAGCATAATCTGGCAGTTCACTTAAGAATGCCCGCGTTGTCTTGTCGATGATCTCGGGGTCAACAAGAGGGCAATCGGAAGTGATCCGCACTACTGACTGAGCATCATGATGGAGTGCAGCGCAGTAATAGCGATCGAGGACGTCCCATTCGCTGCCCCGGAAACACTCCACTCCCCGCCCCCGGCAAAAAGCCACGATTCCATCATCGGAAGGCTCGGTCGTTGTGGCGACGATCACATCGTCCAGGAACTTCGCGGCCTTGGCACGTTGGAGCACATGCCAGAGCATAGGCTGACCATGAATGTCGGCAAGTACTTTGCCCGGAAGGCGAGTGGATCCCATGCGGGCTTGAATAATGGCAACCACCCTCTGACCTTTACTCACTCTTTACTCACTCTCTTCATTCGATCACAACCTGTATTTAATCCCTAAGGGACGCCCACGTCAGCAAGACTTCCTTAGCTGATATAGTTCTCTACTACTTTTCTTATCGCGCGGATCACATCTTCCACATCCCCGTCACTCATGCCATGAAACATTGGCAGGCTAATCAGCCGCTCGTAAGCATCTTCCGCGATCGGATACTCTCCCGCGTGATCTCCAAAGCGATTCCGATAATAGGGATGGAGGTGGACCGGGATGTAATGAACATTGACTCCGATATTTTCGGCGCGCAAGGCGCGAAAAATCTTGCCTCGATCTGCACTCAGCTTTTCGAGATTAAGCCGGATCGGATACAGATGCCAGGCTGGGTTCACATCGGTCCGCACTGTCGGCAAGGTCACGGCTTCAAGATCGCCGAATGCAGCCGCATAGCGAGCCGCAATCTCCCGCCTGCGAGACAAATTTCCTTCCAGCTTCTTCAACTGCGATGAACCGAGAGCGCACGCGATATCGGTAAGGCGGTAGTTGAAACCCAGCAATACCATTTCGTAGTGCCACTGCCCCATGCTCTGGCGCTGGCGCGCTTCGCTCGATATCCCGTGATTTCGAAATCGCCGTAACGTCTCGGCGAAATCAGCTCGGTCTGTCGTCACCATGCCGCCTTCGCCCGTAGCCAGATGTTTCACCGGATGAAAGCTGAAAACTGTCATGTCAGCAATCCCGCCGGCACGGTGTCCTTTATATTCCGCTCCCAATGCGTGCGAAGCATCTTCGATCACGATCAGCCCGTTCTTAGCGGCAATCTTTTGGATTGCTTCCAACTCCGCGGGATGTCCCGCGTAATCGACGGGAAGCACTACCTTTGTTCGTGGCGTGATTCGCGCCGCGACTTGCTCTGGATCCAGATTGAGCGTGTCGGCGCTCACATCGGCAAAAACTGGAGTTGCTCCCTGATACAACACGCAGTTCGCCGTCGCTGCAAAAGTCATCGGCGTGATGATGGCTTCATCTCCGTCTTTTAGCCCCGCCGCAAACGCCGCGCCGTGCAAGGCAGCCGTGCCGGAACTGAAGCTCACAGCATGTTTCGCACCCACCCACGTAGCAAACGCCTCTTCGAACTCCGCAACCTTGGGCCCGGTGGTCAGCCAGTTGGAGCGCAGCACTTCGACCACGGCCTGGATATCTTCTTCCCCAATCGACTGGCATCCGTACGGAAGGAGAGTTTTCCGCACCGGAGTTCCTCCGTCGATGGCAAGTACTTCGCGGGTCATGGGCAGCACAGTCATAACACAGTTTTAAGAGGAGCTTACGTTGGCCGCGTCTAGGTTAACGATTCGATGATTTGCGATGGCATCTAGGCCGGTATCGCCGCTTTGAAGGCCGCTCCCGGCTCAATCAGTTCGTGCAGTTGCTCGTTTGTAAGCCATTCCGCATTGCTGTCGCTGGTGTAGCGAAATCCTTGCGGCAATTCCCGGCCACGGATCCAGTTTGATCCTTTCCACCAGGGATGCGAAGGACGAATCACATACATGTCATCCATTTCCACGGAACTTCGTGCTTCATCCTCAGAGAGCAACACTTCGTGCAATTTTTCCCCAGGCCGAATGCCGATGTATTCCACGTCACAACCCGGAGCAACCGCCTCGGCAAGATCCACCAGCCGCATGCTGGGAATTTTCGGCACGAAAATCTCTCCCCCAAACATTTGCTCGATGGCGCGAATCACGAACCGTACGCCGTGTTCTAAAGTCAGCCAGAAGCGAGTCATACGCGGATCGGTGATGGTGATCTTGCCGCGCTTTCGCTGCTCCAGAAAAACCGGGATCACGCTGCCGCGGCTCCCCACAACATTTCCATATCGCGCACAACTGAACCGCGACTCCTGCGCTCCCGCGTATGCGTTCGCCTGCACAAAAACCTTCTCCGCGCACAGCTTCGTCGCGCCGTACAGGTTGACCGGGTTCACTGCCTTGTCGGTGCTGAGAGCCAGCACGCGCTTTACGCCTCGGTCAATGGCCGCATCGATCACGTTGCGGCCGCCCATTATGTTGGTCTGAATCGCCTCGAAGGGATTGTATTCACAGGCCGGAACCTGTTTCAGCGCCGCAGCGTGGACCACAACCGTAATGCCCGAGAAGGCGCGCAGCAGCCGCGCAGGATCTCGCACATCGCCGATAAAATAGCGCAGGCTCGAGTGATCGAATCCGGCAGTCCGCATGTCGTGCTGTTTCAGCTCATCGCGGCTCAGAATCACCAAACGCTTCGGGTAGTATTCGCGCAGCATGATCTCCACGAATTTCTTCCCGAATGATCCCGTACCCCCGGTGACCAGTACTTCCTGCTCCGCCCAGTTCATCGCGCTTGCCTCGGTCATGTGCAATTTGCTTTTTCCCGCCTTGCCGTGCCGCTTACGTGCCAGCGTTGTCACCTGTAGGGCTGATGATTGCAAGGTAGTATAGCGGAGTTGGGTGTCGGCGTGAACCGCGTAAGTAAAATCAGGTTTCTTTATTTCGTGTAGCAGACGAGTACGCGAAAAAAGTCTGCAGCAATTCGCACTTCGTGTGCCTCGTGCTCCAGAGATTTATTGCACCACTGGCGCTGCACTACGATTCGCCGATTGTATTCGGTGAAAGCAATGCTAAAATATGCGCGAAACCAACATTAACATTCTGAAAGAATTCGCGGGCGATGAACCAGCCATCGAGTCGCCGAATTTTTGGGTTGCGTGGTATGTGCCACGTCCGCCCCTAAACGCAATCGAACCTGATTGAGGAGAAGTGCATGGAACCCGGACCGCTGGTACAGGCTAATACCCCGATCATTCGCGAGATTCAGTCAGTACAGAGCGATTTCGGGAAATCCGCCGGACCGCGCGTCTATCCCGAGCTTCTCTCTCAGGAGTCAGCGCTCGGGGAATACGTCCGAGTTCTAGTGAAGCGCAAGTGGACGGTTCTGGCCTGCCTGGTCATAATTTTTTCCGTAGTCGCCATCGCCAGCCTCAAGATGACCCCAATCTATGAGGCCAGGGGCAGCATCGCGATCAATAAGCCTGATTCCGGTCTCGTCAACTTCAGCAACTCTCCCACCTTCAACGTGGACTACTACGACCCAACCGAGATGGAAACTGAAGTAAAAATTTTGCAGAGCGATCTTCTCGCTTTGCAGATCGTGAAGGAACTGGGTCTCGATCGCCGTCCGGAATTCGGCGGAAAAACTGCTCCTCTTCCTTCTTCGCTCGATCTTGCTCCCGATCCGTTGCAGGCCGATAGCGGGCGAACTACTTCCCTTCTGTCGTCCTTCCGCTCGAATTTGAAAGTTGCGTTGGCTCCCAACACCCACATTATCGAAGTGCACTATCGAAGTCCTGACAAGGATTTGGCCGCAAACGTGGTCAATACCTTGATGACCACTTACACGGAAAATAATTTCAAGTCGCGCTTTGATTCCACTATGCAAGCCTCCGATTGGCTTTCCAAGCAACTGGTCGACCTGCAAATGAAGGTGGAAACCTCCCAGGAAAAGCTGGTTCACTACCAGAAAGAACACGAAATCCTGGGTATCGACGATAAGCAAAACATCACTACCGCAAAGCTCGACGAACTCAATAAAGAATTAACGTCCGCCGAATCCGAGCGCATGGACAAGGAATCGATTTATCGCCTCGTGCAGGCAGGCGACGCCGATACCATCGCCTCTGCCGCCAGCGTTTTGGATTCCGCCGGAGTTAATTCGCAATCCTCAGGGGGCTTGCTGGAAAGCCTCCGCACTAAAGCCGCCGATCTGAAAATTCAAGCTGCCGAGTTGAACACGCAGTTCGGCCCCGCTTACCCAAAGCTCGCGCAAATTAATAACCAGCTCAAAGAGATCGACGCTCAACTGCTGGCTGAAACCAAAAAGCTTAGCGGCAAGATTAAAGGCCAGTACATGGCTGCCTTGCAGCGCGAAGACATGCTGCGCGACGCTCTGGAAAAGCAGAAGCAGGAAGCCAATAAGCTCAACGAGAGCGCCATAGAGTACAGTCTGCTCAAGCGCGACCTCGATACCAACCGCCAGCTCTACGAAGGATTGCTGGAAAAACTAAAAGAAGCGGGTGTCTCAGCCGGTCTCCGTTCGAATAATTTCCGCATCGTCGATGTCGCCCGCGTCCCCACCGGCCCCATCGAACCCAATATTCCCCGCAATCTTTCCTTCGCATTCATGCTCGGCCTCACCTCAGGAGTAGGACTTGCCTTCCTGCTCGAAGGTTTAGACAACACGGTTCGCACCACCGAACAGGCACAAATGATTTCCGGATTGCCGCCTCTCGGCATGATTCCTTTGGGTTCGAGGACGGCACGCGAAGGCGCAAAACCAAAGCGGTTGGTAATCGCCAGCTCGAAAGAAGTCGTCGAGCTCATCACTCAGGTCAGGCCGCAATCGCAAATGGCCGAATCTTATCGCGCGCTGCGAACCTCACTCCTTCTTTCCAACCTCGGTGCGCCGCCCAAGGTAATTATGGTTACCAGCGCGCTTCCGCAGGAAGGCAAGACCACCACCAGCATTAACTGTGCGGTGGTTCTGGCGCAGAAAGGAATTCGAGTTTTGCTCATCGATGCCGACCTTCGCCGGCCCAGCATCCACAAGACGCTCGGCATGGGCCCGCGCAGCGGCCTCAGCAATGTTCTGACCGGAAGTGCCACTCTGGAGAGTGCCATCACACATTCTCCGATCCTTCCGAATCTTGACGTGTTGCCCGCTGGCACGCCGCCGCCTAATCCGGCGGAGCTGCTCGCCTCTACCAACATGCGTGATGTTTTGCAGGAGCTGCGCGGCCAATACGATCACATTGTTGTAGATACTCCTCCCACGCTTTCGGTAACCGATGCGGTCGTGCTCTCTCCCCGAGCCGATGCCATTGTGCTGGTGATTCGCTCCGGGCAGACCACCAAGCAAGCGCTGCGCCGCTCTCGCGATATTCTTACGCAGGTGAATGCGAAGGTTTCCGGCGTGTTATTAAATGCGGTCGACCTGAGTTCGCCGGATTACTACTATTACTACGAGTATCAAGGCAAATACGCCGGCTACTACCACGAGCCTGGCTCTCATGACGATGACGATGGCGACGGTGACATAGAAGACACGGTCGAAGCCTCGCCCAACAGCGCCTGATTAAACTCTACGTTTCTTGTTGCACCACTTAGACCACATGGAACTACCCCTCAATTCTGCGTTGCAGAGAAGAGTCTTCATCGGCGCTGCCGTGATGTTGTGTCTACTTTATGTGCTGCTGGCGGGGCGACTTTTTCTTGGATCGTTGTTCGATGAAAGAGTGGAGATTGCGAGCCTGCAACGAGCCATCGCTCTTGATCCCTGGAATGCGGATTACCGCAATCATCTTGGCCGATATTTCAGCCTGGTTGCAAGAGATCCAGGGGATGCCATCCGGCCGTTTCGCGCCGCCGTGCAGCTCGATCCCCACGCTGCCCGCTACTGGTTTGATCTGGCTTCGGCGTATCAGGTTTTGGGCGACGTTTCCCATCAAACCGAAGCGCTGGAGCAGGCCATTCAAGCCGATCCCACAACTCCAGATGTAGCCTGGGAAGCAGCAAACTTCTATCTGGTCCAGGGGGATGAGGCGAAGGCTCTTCACGAATTTCGCGTTGTTCTGCAGAACGAGCCAACGCTGGCCGATCCCGCCATCCAGTTCTGCTGGCGGATCAACCCGGACGTCGATGCGCTTCTGCGCGACGTTGTTCCGCCGCGCGCCGAGGCCTACATTGCATTTCTAAACCTGCTGATGCGCAAGCAGGAAACCGCCAGCACCGCCAAAGTTTGGGCGGCAATGATGGCTACACCGCAGCCCTTCGACCTCCGCTACGTTAATGAGTATCTGCAGTACCTCTTGAACCATAAAGACGTCGATCAGGCCCGGCTGGTGTGGCAGCAAGCCGCCCCGCGCTTCGGCCTTTCGGCCTACGTTCCTTCGGGACGTAATTTGATCGTGAACGGAGATTTCAGCCTGGATGTTCTCAACGGAGGCTTCGACTGGCAATACGACAAACAGCAGAGCGTCACGCTCACGCTGGATCCCAGCGACTTTCACTCTGGACATCGTTCGCTTTTGATTGCGTTTGACGGTCCCGGAGTAACCGACGCGGGCATTCGCCAATTCGTCGCCGTTCAGCCGAATACGACCTACGATTTCTCCGCGTATTACAAAAATGGCGAGATCGAGGGCGCAGGTGCACCTCATTTCACGATTCAGGATGTTTACACTCGCGAAGTCTTGTACGACAGCGATGAATTGAAAGAAGCCGGGTTCTGGAAATCCGCAACTGGCGAATTCACCACCGGAGCCGATACTAAGCTTGTGATATTGCACATTCGACGCTTGCCGGAAGGCAGTCCGATCCGTGGTAAGCTCTGGGTCGACGATTTCCGCCTGACTCCTAAACGCCAGTAATCTCTCGACCCAGATGCATTCATTCTCATGAGCACGCCCAGCATGATCGACATTCATCGCCGCGAACTCTCGGTGCAAGCCGACAAGGCACTGTTATACGGCATCTTCGGCTTGCTCTTGTTTGGTCCGCTGGCATTCGGCGCGGTTGAGGCTTGGTCCATCTTCGTGATCGAGTTAAGTTCCACGATCTTATTTCTGTTCTGGATTGGTAAGCAGGTCCTTCTTCACGAGCCGATAAAAGTCCGCTGGAATCCTCTTTTTCTTCCCATGATGGCGTTTGCCGCGCTGATTTTTGTGCAGCTCATCTTTCGCATGACGGCATATCCCCACGACACCGCGGCACTCGCATTGCAATATTGCGCTTATGCCATGCTGTGCTTTCTTGCCGGGCAAACTCTGCTTCGCGGCGCGCAGGCGCGCAGCCTGGCACTGATCTTCTCCGTATACGGAGCAGCACTCGCGGGCTTCGCCTTGCTGCAAGGCATCTCTTCGAATGGCAAGCTGTATTGGCTGCGCCAACCGCGCAGCGGCGGTTGGATCTATGGTTCTTACGTAAATCACAACCACTATGCCGGCCTGATGGAAATGCTCGTCCCGATTCCGCTGATCGTTTCCCTGACCCGGCTCGCCCCTCCCAAAGTCCGCGCCGTGGCCGCAGCCGCGGCAGCCGTGATGGTCGGCACAATTTTCCTTTCCGGCTCGCGCGGGGGCATGGTCGCAATTGTGGCTGAACTCGTCATCCTGGCATCGTTGCTGGTCAAGCAGAAGCGCGGAGTGCGCACCGCCATTGGCATCGGCGTTTTTCTCGCCATCGTCGTCGGCTTGCTGGTCTGGATCGGCGGCAGCGAACTCAGCCAGCGCATCGCTACCGCCGGCCCCGGACACTCCGAACTCTCCAGCGACATTCGCACTTACATCAATCGCGACGGCCTGCGTATGTTCCTGAAAAAACCAATCCTCGGTTGGGGTCTGGGAACCTTTCCTGTCGTGTACCCCGAATTCCGTACGTTCTACACTAACTTTTTCGTGAACGAAGCCCACAACGATTACTTGCAGCTGCTAGTGGAGATGGGTTTGCTTGGCTTCGCGACCATGGTCTGGTTTGTTGTGCTGGTCTACACGCGAGCGATCAAGAAAATCGGACACTGGCCGAGTGAGATGAGCGGAGCAGTGACTCTTGCATGCATGCTCGGCTTGAGCGGAATTCTGGTCCACAGCGCCGTGGACTTCAACCTGCAAATTCCCGCCAATGCCGCTCTATTTTACGTGCTGTGCACGATCGCTTCCTCGGAACCCTTCGCCAAACCCGCCCGCAAACGCCGCGCCATGCGCAGCAAACCTCCCGAAGAAACGGTGGACACGCGAGAATCTCTGCAGCAGTCCGCCACAAATTTCTGAACTCTTAACGGCGGAAAGTGGCGGCAAGCTCGGAGGGCTCTGCGGATACTTCTGCGTTTTACCTTCAAAACAATCGAGCCGTCCAGATTCGGCGGACGGCTCAAACTTCTGCATGAAATTTTGGGAATCCAGGCTGCTAAGGCGTCGACGGACTAACCGGATTATCGTTCTGCAAGAGCACCCAGGTCGTGACCCCGACAATGGCCGCTCCGCCTATGCCAACGGCCAATGGAGAATTCAACGTCCCTCCGCCGGCGGCTGGAGCCGCGCCTGCAGCCCGTTTCTTTTTCTTTTTGTCTTTACTATTTGTGTCTGCCGATTGATCGGACTGCTCATCGCGCGTGGTTTCCTGTCCCTGCGCCAGCGTCACTGTGCCGCTATCGTCGGTAATGTTTAGATCGCCCTTGCGCGCCGCGATCCTAACCGTCCCATCCACGTCCGTTACGTTGAATTCAGTCCAAGCATTGGATGCCGGAGCGACATGTACATCGCCAGCCGTGGTCGCGAGGCCCTTTGACGTGGCCACGGCTACGCCGCCGTGTTCTACGTTCAGCGAGGAGCCTTCGAACTTGACCAGCGAGTCCCCGAGAACTGTAATGCTGGAACCGGGCGCGTTGATGTTTGCCCCGGAATCAGAACGCGTCTGCACCAGGTCGCCACTGAAAACAGCCGAAGACGCCGGGACGTGAGCGCCGTTTACCCAAGCCGCTCCGTGTGCATAGAGCATGGCGGCACCAGAATCGGCGGCAAAGAGTGAAGCGGGAAAGCCGAACAGCAGCACGCAACTCACCATTCTGCGGAAAGCAGACATGCCCATCCCACGCTCCGTTATTAACTATTTTGGTGACTGTCAACGCATCGTACCCTCCAAAGTTCTTGGCAGTCAATGCCTTTTGTGCTTGCAAATTCACTTAACGGTGGAAAACTTTTCGGCACCGCCCTTAGCGCGTTCCAAATGAATTTTTTAGTCTTCACCACGGAGGCACGGAGACACGGAGAAAATATCCAATCGTTCTGTTTTTTCCTTTGCCTTGCTCCGTGTCTCTGTGCCTCCGTGGTGAAAGGCGTTTTCACCCTTCATCATCTCCACTGGTCAATCGCCTTCCACCAAATGAATCGCAGCCATTCATCGACAAACGTCTTCGCCCATTGGCGATGTGTCCACCATCGGGTTCCAAATCCTTCTTCATTTCGCGCGGCTGCGATTGAGAATTCACGTCCCGGAAACTCTCGCCGAAAAATTTCCAGCGCCCGCCTCGTATGAAAATCCGAGGTCACGATGAGTACGCTTTTCGCACCGTCCCGCAGCAAACACCTTTCAGCTTCTTTCGCTTCATCCCTGGTAGACAATCCGTCGATGGCACAGATGCTCACCGATGCCGCCTGCGGCAGATCCTGAATGTACTTCTGGGCTAACTCAATCTGCGTGAACTCGTACAGCTTTGCGTTATTCGGAACATCCAATACAATCCGTTGGCCGAATCCCTGCGACAAAAGTTCCAACGCACGCTGCGGACGCCGATCCGTTTCTCCAGCCAGTACAAGAATGGCATCGGAGCGGTGCGGCGCGTCTACAACCAGGAAACTTCCCGCCTTTGCAGCCAGTCCCACGGACAGTCCTGCAATAACTAATGCGCCCACGATCCACCAGAATTTGCGCCCGCCAGATGTTGTCAAAAGTTCCCCAATTTGGGCCATGGAATCAAATTCAGCAGCCGTTCCGTGGCTTCCATCACGTCATTCCGCGAGCGCCACATGCTAGAATCGAAACGAAATTCACCACTTGCAGATATCTTGAGAAGATATCCTGATCGGGGATTCCTGTCACAACAATGAGCACTCATTCCGCCGCCACCCGCACGGTCGATTCGACCAGGAACAAGATCAAACAGCGCCAGGCCCGCGTGGGAATTATCGGCTTGGGCTATGTCGGGCTGCCCCTGGCCTTGCTGTTCACCGACCAGAAATTTGCCGTCACCGGCTTCGACATTGATCAGCGCAAGGTCGATACCCTGGCCAAGGGTGAATCCTACATCTACCGCATCGCCGCGAAGGAAATCCAGGACGCGAAGGCCAAGGGTTTTTCCGCCACCTCCGATTATGCCCACATCGAAGAGATGGACGCTATCATCATTTGCGTCCCAACGCCGCTGAATCAGTACCACGAGCCCGATCTCAGCTATATCACCGACACTACCCACGCCATCGCCCCTCATCTTCAACCGGGTCAGTTGGTAGTGCTGGAGAGCACAACGTATCCCGGCACCACGGAAGAAGTGATGGTTCCGATTCTCGAGAAAGAAAACAAGCTTGGACTTAAGGCCGCTCGCGGGGATTCCGATGCGAAGAAAGAATTCTTCGTCGCCTTCTCTCCCGAGCGCGAGGATCCCGGCAATACCACCGTGGCCCGGCGCGACATCCCCAAGGTCGTGGGCGGAGTCAACCCGCAAGCATCCGAATTGGCCGGAGCCCTCTACGGATCCATCTTCCAGCGTACCGTTCCCGTCTCCTCGCCAGCCGCAGCCGAGATGACCAAGTTGCTGGAGAATATCTATCGCTGCGTCAACATCGCGTTGGTCAACGAACTGAAGCTGCTTTGCCTGCGCATGGGCCTGGACATCTGGGAAGTCATCGAAGCCGCTTCCACCAAGCCTTTCGGCTTTCATCCTTTCTATCCGGGGCCGGGCCTGGGCGGACACTGCATTCCCGTCGATCCTTTTTATCTCTCATGGAAGGCTAAGGAATGGGACTTTCGCACTCGCTTCATCGAACTGGCGGGTGAGATCAACACCAACATGCCGTATCATGTGCTCGCCTCGATCGGCGGCGCACTGAACGGCCATAAGAAGTCGCTCAATGGATCGAGCATCCTCATCCTCGGTGTGGCTTACAAGAAGGACATTGACGATCTTCGCGAGTCGCCGTCTTTGACGATTATTGAACTCTTGCAAAAAGAAGGAGCTAAGGTCAGTTATCACGATCCCTATTTCCCTTTCATCGGCAAAGGCCGCAAGTACGACTTGCAGATGAAACGTTCAGAACTCGAAAAACTCGGTGATTACGATTGCGTCGTCATCGTCACCGACCACTCCGATTACGACTATCGGAAGATCGTGGGCGAGGCCCAACTGGTAGTCGACACCCGCAATGCCACCAAGGGAATCAATAGCCCCAAGGTTGTGCACTGCTGATTCCAGCTTTGCCGGAAGGAAGTAAAAGGCTACACTCGGATGTAAAATATTTTCTCTGTGATAATTGAAGCCGCCGAGGTTTTCGCAAGGCTCGTTGCAAGTGCTTGAATAGTAAATAGTTAGAGTTTTGTTCGCTTCGATAAAAACGGCCTTTGCCGTGCACGATTCAGCCGTGGGGTAGTCGATTTAAGCGTTCTTGGCCTCTGCACGCAAGGGGTCATCCTGTAACTAAGAAACTTACATCCCGAACGAGTGTTTCAACATTCGTCGAGTAGACGTGGTCATGGGATATTTCGCTTCTCCACAAACTCCATTCTCGTTGCTTCCAAAGACGAGAACTCCCTGGACGGAATTTGTTTTCAGCACCGGGACACAGGCCTGCGTGGTAGCGTTCCTCGTCTGGGTTCGCATGCTGCATCCGGAAATTCTGTCGCCTCCGGCGCATCCCTATCTTTCGACAGAGTTGGTAAGCGCCCCGGCTCCGGTTAACCACCAGCCACAGCCGCGAGTCCATCTCAAACCCATTTTCGTAGCGCAGCTCGATCCGCCCACCGATGCGCTGCGCCTTCCTGCCCCGCAACCGAAAGCTGCGAAACTGGAAGAAGCCCCGGCTCCCGCGGTCAGAGTTACGCCCCGCAAACTCGACCCGCTCCCCAGCAACCCCGCGCCTGTTGTTCCTAAGATCGTAGCAACCAATGTTTTTTCCACGGGCAGTTCAGCAACGCCCAACGTCGCGCGCCCTGCTTCGCAAGTCCAAACCGGAGGCTTCGGCGATCCGAA
The DNA here is from genome assembly GCA_963817305.1 of uncultured Acidobacteriaceae bacterium. Taxonomy (GTDB): domain Bacteria; phylum Acidobacteriota; class Terriglobia; order Terriglobales; family Acidobacteriaceae; genus Sulfotelmatobacter. The sequence goes on from CAWFOD010000008.1 coordinate 269,522, forward strand.
CGGAATTCCCGCCAAAGGCACTCCGGGTAAAGCCGTCAATATCGCCGCTCTTGGATCCTTCGATCTGCCATCCGGTGGCGGATACGGCAACGGAAGCGGTGGCACCAAAGGAACTCGCGGCGTGGTGATAAGCACAGGCTTCGGCAATGGCACGGCCACTGGCGACATCCATCCGCGCGTCTCGCGGAATACGGTTCAGCAGAGCGGATTCGGTGATGCCGACGTGCCCGCTCCACCATCGGTTCATTCTCATTCCGCGGAAGTCTCCGCCGCCCCCGCGATTCCTGCGGAAATCATCTCCAAACCGGTTCCCGTCTATACTCAGGAGGCGCGCAGCCTCAGGATTCAGGGCGAGGTTCTTCTTGAAGTAGTTCTGCAGGCGTCGGGGAATCTGCATGTAGTACGCGTGGTCCGCGGTCTGGGTCATGGTCTTGATGACAACGCGGTCAAGGCCGCCGAACAGATTCGTTTTAAGCCGGCGACAAAGGATGGCCAACCAGCCGATTCCACCGTCGTCTTGCATATTATTTTCCAGTTGGCATAGGGTAGTCTCCAAGGTTTTTATGCGCATTTTGCAGGTTGGTTTTCTTTCCCTCTGGTTTGTGTTGGTGTCGTCTTTCCCAGCGCTCTCGCAGGACTCCACATCTTCACCTCAAATCACAGTCATCGAGGCGGCGGGACAACCCCAGGCTGCGCCTCCTCCTGCCACATTCAACGACGTCATGGATCGCGTGATCCAGAAAGAGCACCTCTTCGTCGCCCAGATGCGCCACATGCGTCCCATGGTCGAGACTTATCTGCAGGATCTCAAGTCCGATAGCAATGGCGATGCTCAGCCCGTCAAGGATGAGTATTTTCTCGGCCGCCTCGATATGAGCGATGGACCAGAAGACACTTCATTCGTGGGCCAACCCGGTTTCGGACGCCGCATGGCCAACCGGCTGACCGGCCTTTACTCCATGCACTTCCTGCCGCTGGGCTTCGCGCAGATGGTTGTGCTCGATGACGATTTTCAAAAGAAGTATTACAACTTCACGTTTGTTCGCCGTGAGTTTCTGGGAGAAGTCCGCTGCCTCGTGATCGACGTCCAGCCCAAAGAAAAGGCTCCTCCGGGGCGCTTCCTGGGCCGTATCTGGGTTGAAGATCAGGACTACAACGTGGTTCGCTTTAACGGCACTTACTTTCCGCATCCCAAAACTGCTTTCTACCTGCATTTCGACAGCTGGCGTCTCAATATGCGTCCCGGCGCCTGGTTACCCGCTTATATCTACAGCGAAGAGTCGGACATGAAGACGTCGCTCGGCCGCTCTCTCCACTTCCGCGCCCAGACCCGTCTTTGGGGATACGACTTGAAAGCACTGAACAAGAATTCAGAGTTCACCCAGATTCTGGTGGACTCTCCGCAATCCGTAAAAGATCAGAGCGACGCTGCTGCCGATGCTAACCCCGTCGTCGCCGAGCGCATGTGGGAGCGTCAGGGTGAAGATAATGCGATCGAGCGGCTGCAGCGAATCGGATTACTTGCGCCTCCGGGCGATGTCGACAAAGTCTTGCTGACCGTCGTCAACAATTTATTAGTCACCAATAACATCGATCTCCAGTCAGATGTTCGCTGCCGCGTCCTGCTCACGTCTCCGCTGGAATCTTTCACGATCGGCCACACGATTGTCGTCAGCCGCGGCTTGCTCGATGTTCTTCCCGACGAAGCTTCGCTAGCCATGATCCTCGCCCATGAACTCAGTCATATTGTGTTGGGCCACAAGATCAATACGGAACTCGCGTTCAGCGACCGCATGTTCTTTCCCGATGAAGATTCCTTCCAGCGCCTGGATTTCAAACGCCGCTCGGCGGACGAAGATGCCGCCGACGCAAAAGCTCTGGAGTTGCTGAAGAATTCACCCTACAAGGACAAACTCGGAAGTGCAGGACTCTTCTTGAAAGCCCTGCAGCAGAGCGCTCCCGATCTTCCCAACCTGATTCGTCCGCACCTGGGCGACAGCATTGCGAGCAACAAAAGTATCCGCATGTCGGTGCTTCTGGCCTCCGCCCCGGAACTGAAACCGCAAAGCACTGATCAGATCGCAGCGCTTCCGCTCGGTGGCCGCATTAAACTCGACCCCTGGACCGACCAGGTGGAGTTGGCCAAGGCCAAGCCCGTAGCCTTGACTTCGGCCCGCGAGAAGATGCCATTCGCAATCACGCCATTCTTCCCATATCTCACCAGATTATCCACGCCGGGCAGCGACAAGGTTGCGCTCACCGGACCCACTGCGAAATAAATGGCCTGCGAAAATTGCACTGAGTTTAATTCGAAATTAACAGATCACGGATTTCCTAATCACGCGCCGGGCGGCGCGTTGCGAGAATTTTTTTCACTCGCCGGGTTGCTTCCTACTGGATGGAGCTGCCCACGTTGGAGAACACGTTGTTGGCATTAGATCCGATCAGCCGCACTGTGCCTACAACGATTACTAAAATTACCGCGAGCATCACCGCATATTCGGCGATGTCCTGACCGCTTTCGTCGTTCCAAAGATCTTGCCAAACGCTGCGTAGACTCTTAGCCACGGGCTCCATCTCCTTAGATTTTCTCTACCCCAATCGGGGAATATTGAAAATGACGACACTACATTTTCGACCGGATCAATGCTTATCCCGAGGCTGGTCTATCTAAGATGATAGGTGTGGGAACCGAACCCGCCAATGGCACGTTCGTGCCATCCTATCCGACGAAGAAAATGTCACTAAGTTTCATTAAAACAATCACTTACACAATGCTCTTCAGGGGCAGCGACTGGTTCACGGCAAACAGCGCCAGCTCCAAACGGGTCGATACTCCCAACTTGTCGAAGATATTGCTGAGATGATGCTTGACCGTGTCTTCACTGATTTTGAAGTATTCCGCGACCTCTTTATTGGAATAACCAGCCACCACCGCGGCCACAATCTCCAATTCCCGCGGAGTTAAACCAAATTTCTTCTGTCGCGCCTCATCACTGGACGATTGCACCAGCGTCCTCAAATACTGCACCAGGTTTGAAACGCTCTCTCGGCCCACCCAGTATTCGCCCGCCATTACTGTCTGGATCGCCTTCAGCAACAGCTGAGTAGCGGAATCTTTCAACACCACTCCGCGTGCACCTAACTGCAGCGCCTCGACAATCTGACTTTTTTCCGCCGCCGCCGTCAGAAGAATCACCCTCACCGGGCTGGAACCGCCTCCCGTGCTCAGGTCCCGCAAGGCTTCCAACCCAGGATGCTTGGGCATCGCCAGATCCAGCAATAAAATGTCAGGCTTGAGCTGCCGCGCCATCTTCACGGCCTCCGCCCCGTCTGACGCTTCGCCCAATACAGTCAGATTGGGCTCCGCTTCCAACAGCCGCCGCAAGCCATCCCGGAAGATAGGATGATCATCGGCGATCACAATGCGAATGGGCTGTGACTTCTTAAAATTCATCGCTGACTTCTCCACCTTTCGGGACCTTAATCTCCAGCCGCGTCCCCGCGCCGGGACTTGATTCTACCGTGAGTGTGCCCGCAATTAAACGGACTCGTTCCTTGATGATCATCGGGCCTTTGCCCATCTGTTCCAGTTCATCCTGCGTGACTCGTCCAGAAAATGGAAATCCCTTGCCATCATCCTCCATGGTCAGACTCCACTGGCTGGCGCTCGAGCCCAGCCTCACCAACGCGTGCCGCGCGCGGCTATGTTTGCGCACATTCACCAGGCCCTCCTGCACAATGCGCAACAATTCCCGGCAAACTTTGTCCGGCATATCCAGATTTTCAATGTCGGTCACGAAACGCGCGGAAATTCCCGTCTCTCGCTCAAACCGCTCCACCGAATCCGTCACCACGCGAAGGAATCTGCGGCAATCCACGTCGATGGATTTCATCTGCTGCATCAATTCCCGCAGCTTCAGCACTTCCTCGCGCAGCAAGCCCTGGATGCGTCCCAGTTCTCCGCTCACGACTGCCGGAGTGGTTTCCGCCTGACGCCGCAGAACATCCACCTGCATCTCTACCGCAATCAGCGATTGCACCGCGCCATCGTGCAGTTCCCTGGCAAACCGGGCGCGCTCCGCGGCTTCCGCCCTGCGCCGCAGACGATGCAGCAGATACACGTTGTAGACGGCCGGACCCACCTGGTACACCAAATCCAGCAGGAAACGCAATTCCTCGTGCGTTTCGCCACGCCACGACGGTTCGAATATGAAAACTCTGCCACGCCATTCGCTGCCGAAGACGAAAGAAACTGAGATCAATGACGCGAACGGATGCCGCTGGTTCAACTCGGCCAGGGCTTCGCTTTTCGGCTCAGATACTTCATTACCTTCCTGATTCAGCGCCACTATCGACCAGCGCTTTCCCTCGTGGGACGCGTAACAAACATCTCCCGGAAAATCCTCATGATAAATTCTGGCATCAGGAGATCGGGAATCCAGCCACGCGAAATCGGAAATCTCTCCATTTAGGTTTCGTAACTCACCTAGGAATCTTCGCTTACTGTGGATTTCCTGCGCGGCCAACACCATCCGCGCTGCCCCATACATCTTTACAACTTCCCGGCTGATCTGTTCCAGTGTTCCGGTCAGTCCGGATTCCACGCGCGCCTTGGAAAGCATGCGCGTCACTCCCGCTTTCTCCGCCCGCAGATGTTTCTGCTGTTCCGCGAGATAGCCGAGCAACAGTCCCATCACCAGCAAATAAACCGACAACATGAATAGGCGCTTAGGCTCAAATTCGGTTGTATTAATTTGCAGGCCGGAGAAAAGATGCCAGGGAAGCGTTCCTCGCGTCCAAACGTGCAACAACACAAAGCTTTCCGCCCACAACAAAACAACTTCTGCGGCAGCCGTGCTCAAGGTCTCCCACAATCCCCACCGGTAAGCCGCAGCCGTCAGAACAAACACAAAAAATAGAAAAAACGGACTTCTCGGCCCTTCCGCGAAAAGTGATATGAAAGCCGGCCAAACAATATCCGCCGCATGTACCAGCAGACGAAACGATGGAGTCGATTCCTGGCGACGGCGCAACAACATCAACACCAGAATTCCATTCGCAAGATAAAAGACAAAAAGCCCGTAGGCCGCCCGGGAGTGGCCCAATTCTGTCGGGTCCATACGAATCGCGACCAAGGCCGAAACCGCCAGAAACACCCGTGCCGTCGCCAGCCAACGCTCGGTTCGCCGAACCTCGCTAGGATCGGCCGATGCCTGTGGCCTGCCAAGAAACCGGTGATTCGCCTTGTTTCGCAATCGATTCACTTCCCGCCGCACCGTCAACGAGATCACTTGATTCGAATTGTTCGCCTACAATATCTCGCATCGTGTTGATAAGAAAGATCCGGATCAAGCGATCCTTTCGACAGTGTGCTCTCTTTTGTGGTCGTGGGGCATTTAAAGCTGGACTCTTCTCGTGCACCCACAGATTACTTCAGTAACCATGGTTTTCTCTAATCTAAGTCTAAAATAACAACGAGGATTGTTTTGTTGCGCGCATACTTCAAACTCTGGACCGCGGCTGTCGCAGCCTGTCTGGCGGCTTTGATCCTTGGCGCGCTCATCCTCCACCGCTCATTTGCTCTCACGGCTTTCAGCGATTGGATTCAGTGCATCCTGCTGCTGTCTGCGGCGCTATCCCTGATCCCCAACGCCGTGCGGTCCCATGGCCGCCTAAGACTGTTTTGGGCGCTCCTGGCCACGGGCATGGCCTTCTGGTTTTCCTACCAGCTGATGTGGACTTACTTCGAGGTCTGGCTCCGCACTGACGTGCCCGACTTGTGCGCCGGCGACATTATTCTTTTTTTGCACATCGTTCCCTTGATGGCAGCCCTCGCGCTCCGTCCCCATGCACCGCCGGACGAATATTCTCCCCGCCTGCGCCGTCTCGATTTTGCCCTGATGATGGTTTGGTGGATGTATCTCTACATCTTCGCCGTGATGGCCTGGCAATACGTGGTTCCGAACATCGCTGCCTACAACGACAATCTGAATCTCCTGTATCTGTTCGAGAAGCTCGCATTTCTGATTGCCCTGTTCGTGGCCTGGACGAACAGCAAAGGGGGTTGGAAGATTCTTTATGCCAACTTGTTTGGAGCCAGCCTCACCTACGCCGCCAGCTCCTATTTCGCCAATTGGGCACTGGGCCGCCAAGCTTATTACAGTGGAAGCCTCTACGATATTCCGCTAACCGCATCCATGGCCTGGATCACCGTGATCGGCCTCTGGTCGCGCGATGACGCTCCTAATGCCAGTCCGCGCACCAATTCCGCCTCGCATGGCGTCTGGCTTGCGCGTGTAGGCATGGTCACGGTTTTTTCTTTGCCGCTGTTTGCCGCCTGGGCTTTGCTGGATTCTGGCATCCCGCCTCGCATTCGTTCCTTCCGCCTGGTCCTGACCCTGGGCGCTGCGCTTTTCATGGGCATCCTCGTTTTTGTACGCCAGCGTTTGCTCGATCGCGAGCTGCTCCGCCTGCTCAACCAGTCGCAGGAATCCATCGTCAACCTGAAGCGCTTGCAGGCCCAGATTACAGAATCCGAAAAGCTGGCCTCCATCGGACAACTGGTAGGCGGCGCAGCTCATGAACTCAACAACCCCATCGCCGCCATGATGGGTTATTCCGATCTGCTGCTGAATACTTCCCTCGATCCTCACCAGCACGAGCTCGTCTCAAAGATTGGACAACATGTTCGTCGCACCAAATCTCTGGTTGCCAGCCTGATCAGTTTTGCCAAGCCCGGCTACGCCACCATGGGTCCGGTGGATATCAACACCATCCTCCGCACCGCCGTCAAGCTGTCGCAACCTCAGTGGAAAACTCAGAACATTGAACTCCGCACCGTCCTGCAGCCGGAACTGCCAAGCGTGCTCGGAGATTCGAGCCAACTTCTTCAAATTTGCTTGCAGCTTCTCAACAGCGCGATCCACGCGTTGAGCCGACAAGGTAGAAGCGTGCTGATGGTCACTGCAGAACACAAAGATGGAGTGGTCACGATCCACATCTTCGATATCGACGGTACCGTCTCTACGGCCGAAACCCAGACGAATCCCGCAAATTCCAATCAACCCATCTCTGGCCTGGATCTGAGTGCATGTCAGGGGATTTTGCAGCAGCATCGAGGCCGGTTGTCTTGGCAGGAAGACGGCAATTCCGCCACCAGCATTCACGTTGAACTTCCGGTTATGGCGCCGGCGACGGGGAAATCTCCTGCACCAGCGGGCTCGCCGACGTGGGAGCCTCGACCGTCCGCTTAAGCTGGCCGCACGCGGCATAAATATCGCGGCCCCTCGGACGCCGCACAAACGCGGGAATTCCCGCATCCCGCAAAATCTTTTGAAAGACCGAAACTCGCTCTTCACTCGGAGTCGTGAAATCGATTCCCGGCCCCGGATTCAGCGCAATTAAATTCACCTTGCAGCGCAGCCCACGCAGCAACTCCGCAACCTCTCTCGCGTTCTGCGGTTCATCGTTCACTCCACCGAGCAGCACATATTCGAATGTGATCCACTCTCTAGTGCGCAGCGGAAAATCGCGCGCCGCCGCAATCAGGATTTCCAGATTCCACTTTTTATTCAGGGGCATCAGCCGGGTGCGCAACGCATTGTTCGACGCGTTCAAAGAAATCGCCAGCTTCGGACGGATTTTTTCTTCGCCAAAATCGTGAATGCGCGGCACAATTCCCGCCGTGGATACCGTCATCCTCCGCTCTGCAATCCCAACACATTCCACCAATAACCGCGATGCTTTCATGAAATTCTCATAATTCAGAAATGGCTCGCCCATCCCCATAAAAACCAGGTTGATGCGATCCTCCGGCGGCGAAACATTTTGATCTTTGAGCACCGCACAAACCTGCCCCACAATCTCACCCGCCGTCAGATTGCGCTTCACTCCGAGCAGCGCGGTAAGGCAGAACCGACAATCCACCGCACACCCCACCTGGCTGGAAATGCAGATGGTCGATCGCCCAGGATTTTGCCCTCTGGATCTTGGGAAGGCGCTGGAATTGATAGCAGTGCTGCGATTTTGGGTGGCGCAGCTTTTTAGCGCTGCCATTGATCCGATTTCTTCTAACGGAGCTTTAGCCCCTGAGGCGCTTCCATCGGCGCTTTCCGCCTCAACTCCCGCGTCGCTCCCATCCCCCGCCTCACCGCCATCTCCCTCGGGCATCCATACCGTCTCCACCGTTTGCCCATCCGCGAACCCGATCAAATAACGGACCGTCCCATCCGTCGATGCGAACTTATTCTCGATCTGCGCCGCGCCCACCGTGACCCCGCTCCGCTCCAGCCGCTCTCGAAACTCCAACGGCAGCGTGGAAATCTCCGCCAACGATTCCACCCGTTGCCGGTACACCGCCTCCATAATCTGTTTAGCCCGATAGCTCGGCTGGCCCGCTTCGGAGGCTAATGACTCCAACTCGTCCCGGTCCATCCCCAGCAGCGATAACGTTTCAGCCTTGCTCATTGTCCTCTAACAGCACCCAGAACCATTTTAAACATATGATAATAAACCAGATAGCTAATTTCACCGAGCGACCCCAGAGTCCCCTGCGATCTATGTAAGAATAGTAAGGTACTTTTGGGGAAGTTTCGCACTCTAATTAAGTGTTCTAGCTCGATCCACTCCTGAGCATCAGAAGATCGGCATCCGATATCAACATGGTAAAAGAAGTCCGTAATATCCGCCGGAAGGTGTTGCCTCACGGCCTGACTGTCATCACCGAGCAGATGGAGCACATCCGCTCCGCCTCCATTGGCATTTGGCTTGAAACCGGCTCTCGCGACGAAACGCCGCAAGCCAATGGCATTTCACACTTTATCGAACACATGGTTTTCAAAGGCACCAAGCATCGCACCGCCGAGGAGATCGCCCGCCAGGTCGACTCCATCGGCGGCAACATGGACGCCTTCACCTCCAAAGAATGCATCTGCTTCAACGTCAAGGTGCTCGACGAAAACGTTCCTGTCGCCCTTGAAATTCTTACCGACCTCGTCTTACATCCCACGTTCACCGCCGATGACATCGCTCGCGAACGCGGCGTGATCCTCGAAGAAATCAAAATGGACGAAGACAATCCCGATTACCTTGTCCATGAAATCTTCACCCAGAATTTCTGGAAAGATCATCCTCTGGGGAAGCCTATCTTGGGCACGAAAGAAACGGTGAAGAAATTCGAGCGTGAGTCCGTGCTCGAGACCTACACCCATCGCTTCGCTCCCGGCAACATTATCGTAGCGGCTGCCGGACATCTCGATCACGACCAGTTCGTCGATCTCGTTGTGAAACACTTCGAGCATCTGAAGCCCGCGAAAAATGGATTCCACTCCGCTGAGCCAAAAATCGTTCCCCGCATCGTACTGCGCAACAAGAAGGCGCTGGAACAAGTGCAGCTTTGCATCGGCGTCCCCGCTTATCCCATCGCGCATGAAAAGCGCCACGCCGGCTACATTCTCAATACCTTGCTCGGCGGAGGTATGAGTTCGCGCCTCTTCCAGAATATCCGTGAGCGCCAGGGCCTCGCCTATTCGATTTACAGCGACCTGAATCCGTATCGAGATACCGGATGCATGGCCGTCTATGCTGGTACTTCGCTGGCCTCGGCCGCAAAAGTGGTTCGCTCGGTGGTCAACGAATTTCGCGATCTGAAAAATAAACCAGTTCCGGAAGAAGAATTACGCCGCTCAAAAGATCAGCTCAAAGGCAGTCTGATGCTCTCGCTCGAATCGAGCACCGCACGCATGTCAAATCTCGCTCGCCAGGAAATGTACTTCGACCACTTCCAGGATCTCGATGAGCTCATCGAAAAAATCGAAGCTGTCACCGCCGAAGACCTGCAAACTCTGGCCCAGGAATTCTTCAAAACCGAATCGATTGCCGTCACGGCCCTCGGCAACCTGAATGGGCTAAAGATCTCCCGCGACCAACTTAGCTGCTAAGACACGTCCTTCATCGAGCACGCGGACCTACCCTGCGTTCCCCTGTGCTCTCTGTGGTGAATGTTTTGCGTTTGTAACTTCCCGACGTCTCCGCACATCCCATCACAGCCAGCAGATAAATCCTGCCGGTCGATCAAACTCAATACTCACCTCAAGGAGAAAACTATGAAAAAGATTTTCGGCAGTTTCGCGCTCGCGTGTATTTTGATGACCTCTCTATCCGCCTTCGCCCAGGATTCCATGAAGCAGGATTCGATGAGCCAGGACAGCTCCAAACAAGACACCATGAAAAAAGACGACACGATGAAAAACGATTCCATGAAAGACGACTCGATGAAGAAAGACACCAAGAAGACCAAGAAAACCAAGGCGGCAAAGAAAGACGCCATGAAGAAGGACGACAGCATGAAGAAAGACGACTCGATGAAGAACGACCAGATGAAGCAGAACTAATCGTCGTCCCGGTATGAGGCGCGGACCGCCGGGTTCGCGCCTCTAGATTTTCCACGATACAGCGTTCTCAGCTTAATGCGCCGCCGCACTCACCACTTCTCCCCGCTCTTCCTCCGCACCCAATTCATCATCGTCATCCTGCTGCCCTGTCACTGACGCCTTCAGATACTGCCGCAGGCATCGCGAACACGGTACATACCCGTCATGAATCGCCTGCTTGGCCGTAATCGTTCTCTCCGTAGCTTTGTCGTGAATGTAAGGACATCCCGCCACATGAAATACTTTCGATCCATCCGAAACCACCACCAGCATGTCCGGAGGAATGTCCCGCCCCGGTTCCGCCAGTATCGACTTCGCAGGCGGCTTGAACGAGAGCTGATCCACCAGCGCTAACGTTCCCGTGAATAAAGCAACGGCCGCCAATGGAACTAACCACGAAGACAAGCTCGACCATCGCGATCCACTCGCAGCCGTATTCTTGTCGAGCCGTCCGAGCCGCTTTTCCAACCGCTGGCTGAATCCCGCCGGCACCTCCAGCATGCGCTCATCACCATAAAGGGCCACCACATTCCGCGTTCCTGCCAGCACCGACGCGCACCGCTTGCAAGTACGAAAATGTTCGTCCATCGCCGAGCGCAACCCCGCGGCCACCTCTCCATCCACGTAATTCGAAATCTCGCTCCACACCTGTTCGCAATTCATCGCTTCGTGATTCGTATCTCGCCCGTTTACCATGGCTTGTTCCCCTTCTCGAACGGCAACCGGCTGAACCAGCCCTGCTCCCATCCGGCGGCCAGCAGATCGCGCAACATCAGCCGTGCCCGCAACAGCCGCGTCTTCACCGCAGCAACCGTGATTCCCAACGCCTCCGCCGTCTCCTGAATATTCAAATGCTCCATATCGCGCAGCATGAACACTTCGCGATATTTTCGGTCCAGCGTGGCCAGTGCCTCCGCCAGGCGTTGCCGCACCTCTTTGCGCTCCAGTGCTTCTGACGGAATCTCGCGCCAGTCGGCAAAATCCCGAGGCGTATATTCACTTTCTTCATCCCGGCGATCGTCGATGCCTTCCATCTGTACAATTCGCTCCCTCCGCCGTCGCATCAGAGCCTCATTCACCGTGATCTGAATCAGCCACGTGCTGAAGCGAGCCTCTGCGCGGAATTGCCCGATATTCTTGAACGCCTTTAGCATCGCCTCCTGCGCCGCGTCTTCGGCATCCTGCTCGTTGCGCAGAATCGCCAGCGCCGCCGCAAATACCCGCCGTTCATAAGGCCGCACCAGTTCATAGAACAATTCCCGCTGCCCGCGCTGCACACTGGAGATAAGCTCCCGCTCCCGCGTGCCACCCGCCTGCCCCGGACTATTCAACATCTCTGTTTCGGACATTGAGATTGCAATCACCACTGCATTCTTAATTGTTGATTGATGATTAATGATTGATGATTGAAAACCAGGCGGCGGCGTACTTGTACTTTTCAATCGCCAATCAAAAATCAGCAATCATCAACTGCCCTAGTACTCCGGATCTTTTTTCCATCCCGTCACCATGGAAACGAAATTTCCCCACCCATGAAGAATCACCATCACCAAATGTCCCAGCACAAAGAATAAAATCGCCCACATCACCGCGAAGTGCCAGATACGCGCGTAATGAAACCCTCCCATCGTCCACGCCAGCCAGGAAAACTGAATCGGCTTCCACACCACCAGACCCGTCAGTACTGACAGCACTCCCAGTCCAATCGCCGCCGTGTAAGCCTGTTTCTGCAGTGGGTTATAAGCTTCCCGCACCGGCGGCTTCTCTCCAAACAGGAAGTAATATTTCACCATCGGCCACACCCCCGCGATATCCCGCGGCACGAACAATACCTGCTTGTAGTTCCCGCTGAACAACTGATAGCCCAGATAGAGGGCGCCGGTCCCCATGTAGATCCACATGAATGTCAGGTGCCACTGCAGCGCCCCGCCCAGCCACCCGCCAATGGCAAACGCTCTCGGCCAATGCAGCAAGTCTTTCTGCGGAATCTTCGCTCCGAAGCTGGGAAATGCCCGAAAAATCTGCAGGCCGCTGCCCACCATCACAAACAGCGCAACCGTATTGACCCAATGGCACAGCCGCACGATAAACGGATGTTCGTAGACCGCGCGCGCTACGACAATGGGTTCTTCATCTTTCCCTCTGGCCTGAATGACCTCAACCATGCTCCCGCTCATTGAAAGCCTCCCAACTACAACCCGTAGAACCACGAATACCCTTGGTCTTCCCAGTACCCTACTTTGTCCAGCACATGCGTGACTTTCAATTCCGTCAGATATTTCGCCTGCTTGTAGCCAATCTTGGTCGGAATCTGCAGCCGCAACGGCGCACCATGCTCCCGCGTTAGCGGCTGCTCATACATTTCATAGCAAAGCAAGGTCTGCGGATGCAGCGCCGTCGGCATATCCAGCGACTCGTAATAATCGTCCGCGCAATTCACGGTGATGAACTTCGCCGTCGGATCCGCTCCCACCATCTGCAGAAAATCCGACAGCCGTGCCCCGCCGAATCTGCCAATTACGTCCCAGCCTTCCACGCACACGTGGCGCGTGTTCTGCCGCACCCGCGGCAGCGCCTGAAATTGTGACAATTTATATTGTCCGGGCTTCTGCACCGCGCCACTGACCGCCAGCGTCCAGTTCTCGAGATCCACGCCAGGATCGTCCACGTCATACCCATTGATCGGAAACTTCGGCGGCGGGGTCAGAGCGGAATTGTCAAAGGTCGTCGCCAGATGCTCGGGCCGAAAAAGCCGCGCAGAGGCCCAGTCGCTAAATCCCAGCCCCTTCTTGAGCAAAACCTCCTGCCACTTCGGAATGGCAAACGCTCCCAAAGCCAGAACCGGCGTCAGCTTCAATACTTCCCGCCGGCTGATCTGCCGGAGTTTTTTCTCGTCCATTCTGCCTGGGTTATTCTTCCCATCATTTTTCTTCATGAATTGATCCTGCTATCAAAGGAGTCCGCAACCATGGGATTCACCAGACGCGCGTAAAGTTTCGCATTTCACCGAGTTCGGGAGGCCGTTCGAGAAGATAACCCCCCGTTCCCCCTCGAGGCACGGTAGTGGACCGCGATGGACAAATATTTGCATCAGGCCATCGGTTCAGCGGCGCCAAAAATGGCCCCCAGCGACCAGCAGCTTTAGCCGCCAACGCTTGCCCTACGGGCCTGGCGGCCCAGGCATCCGCTGCCACGTGAAGGCACGCCCGAGGGCTCTCTCCTAATATGAATCTTTTTTTCACTTGCTCGATTACCCGGCCCACCTTTTACTAGCCTTTGGACCGTTTTCAAGGCATACTATCCGGTGCAATCGCCGTACGTATATGGGTGCGGAAATCCTGATGTCTGAACTAAGAACTATTGTGCCAAAGCCCGAGGATACTTTAGTGGCACTGCCGCGTCCCACTCCGGCGCGCGTCAGCGAGGAAGTCCGCCAGCGCAGGTTGATGATAGGCTCGCTTTGCCTCCTCTTACTGGCGTTGAGCATTGTTCTCTGGCGTGACCGCGATTTCTGGTTTCCGGATTCGCCCGCGGAAACGGACACCGATCAACCCGTGGAGAATTTCTCTGCCGCTAAAACCGTTCCGGCTCGGGAATCCGGCCCCGTCGCCAAATTGGCTCCCGCCACAAAAACAAATCACAGAGCTGTTCACCCTCCCGTAAAGAAAGAAACTGCGAACACCGCGGCGACTCCCACCCCGCCTCCGGCTTCCCCGGTCATAGCGCGCACCGTGTTGCCTCCGCTCGAAGTCGAAGTGGTCGCCGGCGATAACCATCGCATGATCCGCCCCGGGAGCAGCAGCTCCGTGCGTGTGGACTTGCAGCCCGGCTCGCCTCCACAGCCCAGTTCTGAAGCCCCCGCACGCGACACCGAAATCGCCGCCAACCTCACCAGCAATGCCGCCGAGCGCGTGCAAATGTCGTCCGACACTTCATCGATCGTCACCCGTTCCGTGCGGCCAAACTATCCGCTGCTGGCGCGACAGATGAAAGTGCAAGGCTCGGTGATTCTGCAAGCCTTGATTGGCAGGGATGGAATCATTCAGAATCTGCGCGTAGTGAGCGGCCCTCACATCCTCGCTTCGGCCGCCCAGGATGCCGTCCGCCAGTGGCACTTCAAACCTCACCTCGAAGGCGCCGAAGCGGTTGAAACCGAAGCCAAGATCACCGTCAACTTCACCATCTCGACCAACTAACCATCTCGATTGAAAAAGCTGTCGCGACGCGCTCAGACCAGTCAAATCGGCCTGGCGGATCGCAGTCAGATTGCAGGCTCGGTTGAGGCTTGGAGGCGCGCGGCCCACAGGATTAGGACTCGATGAGAAGCCGTGCAATCGATTCGATGGTGGGCATACGAGGCCGCTTTGATGCGGTGGCTTTTTGCCGTTCCTACATTTGACCCTTCCGGCTTTCGCGCTGCAGATTTTTTTCGCGTGGAAGTATCGCTCCAACCCGTAGCTCTTCGGGCCCGGATGCCAGCGGCTGGTCGAGGAGTGAAATCGTGTTTTTGCAACAGCCACTGTCTTCAGGTAGACTCCGGCACACCTTTATGATGTGGAAAAGCTTTTTCGCCCCTGCGATTCTTGCGATTGTGTGCGGTCTAGTGCCAGTTGGTGGATGGTGCCAACAGTACACAAAGTCGGATCGGCGACTCGCCGAATCGATGCTACGAGATGCAGATGCAGACGTGCGAAAGCACTACTATGATTCGACGTTCCACGGTATGGATTGGCCGGCGCGTGTACAAGAGGCAAGGAAAAATATCGCAAGCGCTCGCTCGATGGATGATGCGGTATCGGAGATCGCCGCGCTTCTGGATAGCCTGCACGACTCGCATACCTCTCTTCTTCTTCCGCCTCGCACGCAAATCCACGATTACGGCTTCCAAATGGAGATGGTTGGCGACCGGTGCTATGTCGTTCGAGTTCGTGCCGGAGGCGATGCTGAGAAAAAAGGTCTCAAGCCGGGCGATGAAGTTCAGGCGGTTAACGGGTACCCTGTTTCGGGCAAGGATTTCCGGAGGCTTGTATACATTGTGGACGTTTTGCGTCCCCAGCCAGAGCTTCGACTGACTCTGGCGGACGGCGGGGGTGGTCAGCGGCAGTTGGAAGTGATGACAAGGTTTCAGGCATCGACGGTCTATCGGTATTTTCTGCATCAGGGAATCAACGCGCTAGTTCGTGACGCTGATGCGAGGAGTCAGATTCTCCGCCACCGATACTTTGAGAAAGGCGACGACCTTCTTGTCGTCAAGATTCCCGAATTTGTGTTTTCCACGTCGGAAGTCGATGCCCTTATTGGCAAGATGAGGGCACACAGAGGTGTCGTTCTGGACCTTAGGGGCAACCCTGGAGGGTACGTAAATACTCTCGACCGCTTTCTGGGTGGATTGTTTCAAAACGATCTGAAGATTCTTGATCGCGTTAGCCGTGAGGGGACGAAATCGATGTCGGCAACAGGCCGTCACCACGACGCCTTCACCGGCCGCTTTGCGGTTTTGATCGATAGCGAGTCGGCCTCCGCGTCTGAGGTGCTGGCACGCGTAGTGCAGCTTGAGAGGAGAGGCTTCATCGTAGGCGATCGGAGTTCTGGGACCGTGATGGAAGCGAGGCGTTATCCCCATGAGGTCGCCTCGGATTCGGCGGTTTCTTATGCCATTTCGGTAACTGAGGCTGATCTGGTGATGACCGACGGTAAGAGCCTTGAACATGTGGGCGTAGAACCTGACATCGTGATCTTGCCGAGCGGTCAGGACTTGGCGAACAATCGGGATCCCGCGCTGGCCAAAGCCGCCGGGCTGGCTGGGGCGAAACTCTCCCCAGAAGAGGCTGGGAGAATACTTCCTTACGTCGAATCCGACCAGTTTCAGGTGACCTTGTCTTTGAATGAGTAAAGTAAGCAAGCGTCTGGCTCCCATTTGAGAGTTCGGGTGCGATCAACTGTCTTGAACAGCTTTGGAGCTTGGGAGATGTAAGCGGATTGCTTCGAATGGAGAGAATGTTTAGAAAAAAACCGCGGCAGATACGATTTCGTATCTTGACGATAGCCTTCCGGAGTTACAAAGAGAGGTGCGGGAACTCAAGGGTTTTGATCCCGAGCCCAATCAAGAACCTCTGAATGGATCCTGGCGGGCGTGGGCAACAAGAGCGTTAATCTGCTTCGGCGAACGCCAGATGTAATTGCCGATGAAGAAGTGACGACTCGCGTACCGGGCACCTGTATGCTGTTAAGACGAAGATCGTCCCTCCTGAGCGCCTGCCAAACTCTAGATTAGTTTTCGCTTGCAGTCGCTATCGCGATTCGTTCTGGCTCGGTTCGGTTTCTAGAAATGCGGCAGCGGAGTTGCCGTCAATGCGGATTGAATGATCGTTCCGGCGTAAGTTATATCGATTGACGCGGGAGTCGTGAAGTTCATCGATTCGCGCCAGCTTTCAGGGGCTTCGGGATGGACCCCGGTGAAGATTACGAATCCCTTGCCGGATTCGCCTTCGACGATAGCCGGCGTCCCATCGGGAAATTTGGCGACGACATCACCCCAGCCTGAAAGCTGGGGACCATCCTGCCAGTACACATCCAGCGAAGGGCCAGCAGGAAAGGAAAGCTCAACTGGCTCTAAATGGATTCCCTGGTATTCAGCCGCGTAAAAGTCGAAGGAGACGCCAGCGGTGAGATCGACTCCGTTGTAAGAGGAATATCCGCCGAAGAAGGCTCCGGCGCAAAGTCCCAGGTAATGGACGCCATACTCCTGCACGGCACCGCGGATGATTGATGTAGCTTCTGCTGTGAGATTTTCGCCGATGGTAATCGAGTTTCCGCCGGGGATGATGATCAACTTATATCCCGCCAGCTCTGGTTCGGTCATTGCATTCAGGTGTGCTGCGTCGGCGGTTAAATAGCCGATGCCCAATGTGGCGAGAACCGCCTCGACCGCCTGAACATCCGCGGAGGTGCCGGTTCCGTTATAAAGAAGTACGGGTTCCGCCGCCGGTATCGCGGGCGGTAGCGGTGCAGCCGGCAACATCGTAGCTGCTTGCTCAGTTTTAGAGCCGCACGCAGTGAAGGTAAGTGGAGCGATGAGCGACGCGACCGCCAGGATCAAGAGTGGTGTGCTCGCAACGAATCGAATCAAACAGGAATGCACGACACTGCCTCAGATATGCTGGCCATAATTTGGTGCAGCACATTTAGACGGGGCGCTTCAGTAGAGATAGCGCGCAGGGCAGGCTATGCGCTCCCTCTCGCGGGTTTATAAAAGATTTTCGTCCCGACGGACAAAGGAAGTCAAGGGTGAGAATTCACAACCGAGAGCCTATTTCAGCTTCACAAACAGCAGAACGAAGATCGACCAGACTCCAACCGTAACCGGAAACTGCACGATGGCTGCCTCGCGCACCGCGCCGCCTCGGGGCAGCGTATACGTAAGGAACATCATCGCTAGAGCAGTGAGCACGCCAAGAATCAGTTTGCTTGTCCACTTCATGGGTGTTGACCTCGCTTTCCTTTGGTCCCGACGTATCTTCTCGCAGGCGCGGAGTATACGCCTCAGAACGCGCTCGAACAAGCGGCCGCCACACGGCTCTCTATGGAAGCAGTTTGATCAGGAAGTCAGCCAAAATGGTGACTATTGTAAGTCGCGCAACAATTTTCTTCCGCGTCTGTCTGTGCGGACCGCTGCCATGATTCCAAGCAATCCGGTGCTGAACAGGAGCCAAACAGCAGGCTCGGGAACCACGGCTTTGCCGACCACTTCAAAAGCGCCCGAAGGAACTTCCGCAGTGAGCCAAACACTTCCGAAATTGACAGCTCCAAGGCCGGTGACGCCGGTCGAGTTGAGGTTCCAGACCGCTTGCGTGCTCGCAGCGAGTGGGGACGTCACTAGCCAGTAGGTCTGACCTTTTTGCAGCACAATCACATCCGCGAAGGTCATCGTCTGCACGATGCTGCCGGTTGTCCCGAGTTGCGGCAATGCCAGGAAGGACCATGATGCGAGCGTCTTTCCCGGGACTCCGCCGATGCTGCTGTCCAAACTTACCGTGACACCATTCGAGCCCGCGACCGAGCCCAGCGCCATGGTGATCGCTGATAAATCAAATTCTGATTTAGGAGTAAATGCCTCGGCCCATTCAGCAAATCCGGGCGCGGAGTTTTTTCCTCCAATCGCGAGTCCGCTTTTGCCGTTGTAAGTATGGCCGGTGCCGAAATCGTTGAAGATGATTGAATCGGCCCTCGAGGCAATCGGAAACGCAGCCATTATTACAAGAAAAAGAAGTGCCGAGCGCGAGAGGCTTTTAGTTTTCATGAGGAGTGAACTTCCTTGTCTGCGATCTGCTTCGAGCGGTAAGGAAGTGTACTGTTCCTGGGCGACACAAAACAAGTGCCGAAAACGGCACAAGATAGGCACGGAACACAAAAAAGAGCGAAGTTAACTGGCAACATTCTTACCTTGACGCATGCTTCGGCCCGATCCGAGAGTAGCCGCATCCTCTAAGGTTTGAGCAACTCTTCGGAGAGTAAGTGGGCTTTCATAGCGAGGCTATGGCCACGCTCCAAATCTTCGTCGGCAACGGCGGACTTAGCTTGCTCCATGAACTGTTTGATCTGGGTTACCATCTCCTGCTGGCTTGCGGTGAGTTGGCGTCCGGCAAGCTTCTTCAGGTTCTCTTCGGTTGCCGTCCTCAATTGTTCGGTAGTGTAGCGCTGTTGTGAGGCTTGCTGTTCAGAAGTGCCCCGAGTCAATTCGATGGTGGGCTCGTCCGATCCTCCGTCTTTTACGACTACTTTTGCGAGTGGGCAAGGGTTTTTGGTATTGCCTGACGCTGGCGGAGCAGAATTGGGCGCGCCCGTCCCAGCGCTGGCTGAGCCCGCGGTTCCACTCGAAGTATGGCCCGGTGATTTTAGCGGGGCAGGAGAAGGCGAGCAATCCGGAGTTGCGGTCTTTTTGTGATGCGGGCGTTTCCTGACGGGAGCGGCAGAATTTTGTGACGGCGTTGAAGTGGCGGGAGGAGCGGGTTGAGGATTTGTGGTGGGAGCTGGTTTCGCCTGCGATGCCGGAGGGTTATTTTGGTCCTGAGTGGCAGATCCGCGCAGGTTCGGTGGAGGTGCAAAGGCCGGACCGCCTGCACTCGAACCAGACAGGATGAAAAAAGACAGCGAAAGGATTGCGGCCAGAGTCATATTTCAATCCCAGACTTTCAATCCCAGACGCGGCGAAGACTGTCTGAATCTTACGCTTTTAAGCACCGTGAAGAAAACTGTGCAATGCGGGAAAAGGGCTGAGCGCAACCGATTTCGGCCTCTTACACGGCGCTGAAGCGCCATTCACACCACAAATCAGGCTCTCGGTTCTGTCAGCAACTTTTCCAGATGGATTGGTTCAGAGTCGAGTTGGGAACCAACCAGGGGCAGGCGGAAACGGAACGTCGTCCCTTTGCCTTCCTGCGATTCGAATTCTACCGAGCCGTGATGCCAATCCAGAATCTGGTAAGTTTGCGCCAGACCAATGCCGTTGCCATCTTTCTTGGTGGTGAAGTAAAGCTCGAAAATCTTTTCGTGCATATCCTGAGCGATGCCGATGCCGCGGTCGCTGATCTCGGCCACCACTCCATTACCCTCACGACGCGCCGCGATGATGAGCGGACCGCCATCGGGCATGGATTGCACTCCGTTAAGGACTACATTGAGCAGAGCCTGCTTCATTAAATCGAGATCGGCATTCACAAGAAGAGGTTCACCGGGCATCCGGCGCCTGATCTCCACGTTGTGTTGCGCTGCGTCAGGCGCGGCGAGCAGAGCGACTTCGTCGAGCAAGCGGCGGAGATCCACTTCGACCAGATGCAGTTCGCGGGTGCGCATGAAGTCAACGAGCGTTTGCACGACGCGATCCAGCCTCTGAATCTCGCTGCCGATAATGTCCATGTGGCGGCGAGTGTCGGGATCCAGTTGCGACAATTTGTTCTGCAAGAGCTCAAAGTGAAGCACGATGGCATTGATGGGATTTTTTACCTCGTGAGCCACGCCGCCGGTGACGCGGCCGCTGGCAGAGAGGCGGCGTGACATCTCGATCTCGTCGCCGATGCGGCGCACGGATTCAGCGTCGCGCATGATGAGCAGAGCGCCGATCTGCGTGCCTTTTTCCTGAACGAAATCCATCGAGACCTGAACCCGGCGGCCGCCGGCGGCGCTGAACTCGCGCTGCGAAAGCGGACGCTTGCGCTCGAACGCGTCAAGCACCATGGGACCGAGGAAAGAATCGGCAGAAAAAATTTCATTCGCCGTTCGCCCCAGCAACTCTCCGCGCGGGCGGCCGAGAAACCGTTCTACCGGAGCGCTTACCAGAACCACGCGCGAGTCACGGGTAAACAGCATCAAGCCGTCTTGCAACTTGGACATGAGCTGGTCGACGTTGTCTTTCAGTGCGGAGAAAATTTCCTTGGTGTCGCGGATCTGGCGTCCCAGGTTCGCGATCTTCAGCGTGACCAATCCAAATTCATCATGTTCGGACTCGTTGCCAGAAAAGTCTTCGCTTGTTCCTAAGCTGACGTTGTCGAGGTTGCGACTGATCTGCTTCAGCGGGCCGAGAGCCAGGTTCGAGATCATCGCGGCGAGCAGGAGCGAAGCAAAGATGGACGCGATTGAGAAATAGAGAGCGTGCATGAGCCGGGGCGTGAGCTCGTTTCGCAGAAACACAGTGGAAACGCCGATGCGGATCGTGCCAAAAGGTTCTCCATTAAGTTGCAACGGATAACTCACGTCATAGACCGCCGCTGGGCGGTAAACGAGGCGCAGTTGCTCTCGGAAGCGCGCCGTGGTGACGCCGCGAAAGTCCGGCCTTTGCGGAACCGGCTTGCCCACCAGTTGAGCATTGGAATGGAGCAATGCTTTTCCGTTGGTATCAGCCACGGACGCGTCATAAATGTAGGGCCACAACGCAGTATCAGATTCAAGGTTGTTCAGCAGATTCGTATCCATCGGCAGATACTCGGCAAGAGCGCGCCGCACGGCCACGGGATCGTCGGTATCGACACGTGTGCTGCTGAGGTCCGGTAGATCGTTTTCGGCGAAGTAAGCCAGTTGCTGGGTCAGCCGGTCCGCGCTCTCGTAGGTGCTATTGATGCGCTGGCGAAGAATCTGCGAGATGTAAAGATAAGAGAATGCCGCCACCATCACGGTGACCATGAAGGTGATAGCGAGAACGATGATGGCTTTACGTCGCATGCCGAAGGTAGAAGATCGAGACGCTAGCGCAAAAAATTATGCGGGATGCCGCGAATTATTGCGCTTCTTCTTTGGCGGCGTCTGCGTCCGCCGTGTTACCGCCGTACTCCTTAAGCTTATTATGCAGGGTTTTCAGGCTAATACCCAGAATTTCCGCGGCCTTCGTTTTGTTGTTGCTGGTGGATTCCAGCGTTTTGAGAATCAGCATCTTTTCCGCCTCGCCAACCGTGGTGCCGACTCCGAGACGAATCGCATCAGGATCGTTGGCACCGGTGCGCTGAATGGCGTGTCCGAAGCCGGGAGGCAGATGTTTGGTTTCAATCATACCGCTGTCGCAGACGATCACCGCGCGCTCAATCGTGTTGCGCAACTCGCGGACATTTCCCGGCCAGGTGTAATTGTTGAACAGATTCATCACCGCTTCGCTGACGGCACCCACCTTGCGTCCGTGCTTGGTGCTCATCTCGGAGACCAGAAGTTGCACCAGGTCAGGGATGTCTTCCTTGTGCTCGCGCAGTGGCGGCATATGGATATTAAATACGTTCAGGCGGTAATAAAGATCGCTGCGTAACTCGCCGGAAGCGACTGCGTCGTCGGGAGTTTTGTTGGTGGCGGCGAGCACGCGGACATCGACTGAGGTTTCTACCTTGCTTCCCAAGCGTCGCAGCTTATGGTCTTCGAGTACGCGCAGTAGTTTCGCCTGTGTGCCCACGGGCATCTCGCCGATTTCGTCGAGCAGGATGGTACCGCCTTCGGCCAGCTCGAAGCAGCCAGTGCGGCGTTCCAGAGCACCAGTAAAAGCACCTTTCTCGTGACCGAAAATTTCGCTTTCGATCAGCGTTTCTGGAATCGCTGCGCAATTGATGGCGACGAAGGGCCGCTCGCGGCGAGGACTGAGTTGATGGATGGTGCGAGCTACTAACTCCTTGCCAGTACCGCTGGCTCCAGTGATCAAAACGGAAGCCGTGCTGGGAGAAACCAATTCGATCAGGCGGAAGATCTCCTGCATCTTGCGGGAGGTTCCTCGCAATTGACCAAGGGAGCCGGAATCGCGCAGGCGGCGGCGCGTGCTCTCGAGTTCAGCACGCGTGCCGAGCAGAGCGGAGGCGTTTTGCAGCATGGAGCGCAAGCGCTGGGTGTCGATCGGTTTGGTGATGTAGTCGTAGGCTCCCAGGCGCATCGCCTGCACTGCACTATCAATGGTGCCCTGGGCGGTAACCAGGATTACCGCCATCGCCTGAGCCTGTTCCGCCAGCCGTTGCAGCAATTCGATGCCGCCCATGCGGGGCATCTTGAGGTCTGTAATGACGATGGAAGGGTTCCAGCGTTCAGCTTTCTCCAGGCCGTCGGAGCCATCGGTGGCGGTTTCAGCGCGATACCCCCAGGAGGAAACCAGTTCGGCGAGTCCGGTGCGCTCGTTCTCTTCATCCTCAACGATCAGTATTTTTTCTTGGCTCATTCCGTTGTTCTTAATCCGGCCTCTTTTACTTGCGAGCTGTAGTCTTTAACTAGAAGTACAAACATACGCGGCTCGCTTGCGTCGGGCAAGGTACAGCAGCAGCAGCTATCGAGCTCGTCGCCGAAGAGAAGCGTACCCACATTATTTTATTTCATGTCAATTTGAGACAGACTGTGGGTGAAAATTTCGTTACGTCATCCTGAAAATCACTTCCGCTTTGAGATTGCGTTGCGTTAGAATGACGGGTCCCAAAATACAGGGTTCAATGATGCTTCTACGCCTGCCATGCTTGTGGCGATCTCTTCGAACCTGAGGTGCAGGTGGAGCGTTGTGTCGATATATGGAGGAAAGAATGTCACTCAGTTCTAAGTTCAACAAGCGCAGGCTATTCATTGGTCTGTTAGCTATTTTGGCAATATCACTTATCTCTCTCCCGGCGTTCTCGCAGAGCGACGCGAATCCTAAATGGGATTTGTTTGTGGGATATCAATGGCTGCATCCCGGCGGTACGGTACCTGCGGCGTTCGGCAATTTCAATAGCCCTACGCCTTACCAGATTCCTGATATGTCTCCTGGATTTGGCACCGCGCTTACCTACAACTTCGATCCGCATTGGGGCGCCGAAGTTGATTTTGGTCACAACTGGGGCAGCGGCAATTACGAGACGACAGGATCGATCGGTCCCCGATTCATTTGGCGTACGGATAATGCAAATTACTTTATTCATACGCTTATCAGCTTGAATCGAGTTTCGGTAAACGGACTCAACGCGCAGAATGGTATCGGAGCCATTCTGGGCGGCGGTATGGATTTGCCGATCAAGAAATGGCTCGCGTTCCGGCTGTTTGAAGCTGACTATGTTTGGACGGAGCACAACTACAGCGATTTTGTAGCCCCCTTGCCGGATGACAGTTTGCGGCACTCCTCGTTTAACGGGGTTCGCCTGCGCACTGGGTTGGTATTCAGTTGGGGCGGAGCGCCAGCGGTCACGCCGACGGCGAGTTGTTCAGTCCAGCCAACTGAAGTGATGGTGGGTGAGCCAGTCACAGCGACGGTTACGACCAGCAACTTCAATCCCAAGCACACAGTCACTTATGCGTGGAGCGGCAATGGTGGCCAGGTTACCGGCAAAGACACCACTGCGCAGATTGATACCAAGGATGCGGCGCCCGGAACTTACACGGTCACGGCGCACGTGACGGATGCCAAAGCCAAGAATAATAATGAGGCGAGTTGCTCGGCGACATACACCATCAAGCCGTTGCCGCCGAAGAATCCGCCGACCATGAGTTGCACGGCAAGTCCCTCGAGCGTGCAGGCAGGTGGCAGCGTGACTGTAAGCTGCAGCTGCACCAGTCCTGACGGGGTACCGGTGACGGTCTCGAATTGGACCGCCAGCGGCGGCACGGTCTCCGGCAGTGGCAGCACGGCGACTCTTTCAACCGAAGGAGCGCAGCCGGGTACGATTACGGTCTCGGCAACCTGCACCGACTCTCGCGGTTTGACGGGTCAGGCTTCGACGCAAGCGACCGTGGAAAATCCGCCGCCTCCGCCGCCGAAAGCCGCCAAACTGAGCCAGTGCGACTTCCCGAATGAGAAGAAGCCATGGCGCGTCGACAACACCTGCAAGGCTATTCTGGATGACGTAGCCAAGAACCTGCAGCAGAATCCGGACAGCAAGCTGGTAATTGTGGGCAACGCTGAACCGACAGAGAAACGCAAGAATCTTGCGGCAGAACGCGCCGTCGATTCTAAGTTCTATCTGACGGAAGGCGAAGCGCAACAGCATATCGATCCCAGCCGCATTGAGGTTCGCACCGGCAGCGGTGGAACCAAGACGGCCGAATACTGGATCGTGCCCTCGGGTGCGACCTTCGATTCGACCGGAACTGAATCCGTGGATGAAGCCAGGATCAAAGCGATTCCGGATCATCCCAAGCCGGCAGCTCACAAACGAGCGGCCGCCAAGAAAGCGCAGTAGTTTGGAGAGACGTAAAGAGGGCCGGTCGGGAATCGACCGGCCCTTTTTTTCGCGTGTCCTTCAGTAACTTGCTGGGGTATAGGTTGGCCTGTCAGGCTAGCTGTCGCATCTAACCTTTTTCGAATGTGGGGCTGAAAATCACTATGAAATCCGCTTCGGTTAAGTTACTGACTTTGTTGCTGTTAGCTTCCCTGTGTGCGTTCGCCTCGGGAGCTCGCCAGTGGTCGGTTTTAGGCCCGGACGGCGGCGATGTCCGCAGCCTCGCTTATGATCCGCACAATCCGGACCGCATCCTTTTAGGTACCAGCACAGGCGTAATTTTCGTCTCTGACGATAATGGCCACAGCTGGTCACGGTTTGCCAAGCTCGGTGCGGGGGACGATTACGTTCTCGACCACATCGTTTTTGATCCTCAAAACTCGAAGCACATTTTTGTCTCCGCGTGGAGCGTGCAGGACCAGAGTGCGGGCGACATTTTCCGCACTCACAACGGCGGCAAGGATTGGGAAGCTCTGCCGGGAATGCACGGCAAGTCGGTGCGCGCCATGGCAGTTTCGGCTTCTGACAACAAAGTCGTGGTAGCGGGCGCCCTCGATGGCGTCTACCGCAGCAATGATGGCGGCAACAACTGGCAGAAGATTTCTCCCAGCGACGGCATCGTTAAGAACATCGAATCGATTGCGGTTGATCCTAAAGATCCGAACGTGGTCTACGCGGGAACCTGGCACTTGGCGTGGAAGACCAGCGATGGCGGCGCCAACTGGCAGCACATTAACAAAGGCATGATCGATGATTCGGATGTTTTCTCGATCATCGTAAGTTCGGCGAATCCTTCTGAAGTGTTCGCCAGCGCCTGCTCCGGCATTTACAAGAGCGTCAGCGGCGGCGAACTGTTCGACAAAGTAAAGGGCATTCCCTTCACCGCGCGACGCACGCGCGTTCTCAGACAGGATCCGAGCAATCCGGCGATTGTTTACGCCGGCACCACGGAAGGTTTGTGGAAGAGCGTGGACGAGGGCAAGAATTGGAAGCTGGCAAGCAGCCCGGAAGTGGTAGTGAACGATGTTCTGGTCGATCCGCGAAACTCGCAGCGCGTATTGCTCGCGACTGACCGCAGCGGCGTGCTGGCCAGCGACAACTCGGCGGCAACCTTCACTTCGTCGAATCACGGATATTCTCACAGATATGTGAGCGCTATCCTGGCTGACGAGAAGGAACCGAATACGATTTACATCGGCCTGGTCAATGACCGCGAATTTGGCGGCGTGTTCTTTACTCACGATGGCGGACAGAACTGGCAGCAGAAGAGTTCAGGTCTGGACGGCCGCGACGTTTTCACGCTGAAACAGGCGAG
Source organism: uncultured Acidobacteriaceae bacterium (assembly GCA_963817305.1). GTDB lineage: Bacteria > Acidobacteriota > Terriglobia > Terriglobales > Acidobacteriaceae > Sulfotelmatobacter. Next base: position 295,963 of record CAWFOD010000008.1, read on the forward strand.
CAATGGAACTCTACTCGCAGGAACCAACCGGGGTGCATTTGAACTTCTTCCCGGCACCTCGACCTGGCACCCGATCAACGAAGTCGTGATCGAAAAGACGGTTTCGCGCACGGTAACTTTGAAGAGCGGAAAGAAGAAGCATGTTACTTCCATCGTCAGCAGCCATTCCGTAATGGAAGGCCGGGTGAATGACGCTGATCTTAGCTCCGCGCGCTGGTTCGAAGCCACGTCGGCGGGATTATTCATCAGCAAAGATCACGGCAAAGTCTGGACGGGCGGTCCGGTTGAGGGTGAGAAGGATTTCGTTTCGGTGCAGGCGCAGGATGGCCTGGTGGTTGCCGCGACCCGATCCAAGGTACTGGTTTCGCAGGATGAAGGAAAAATCTGGCAGCCTGCGGTGCTGGCTTCCTATCCCATTAACATCCGCAACGTGACCGTGACTCCGGATGGACAAGTCCTGGTTGCGACGCGCGAAGGCGTTTTCCATAGCACGGATTCCGGCAAGAGCTGGAACCATGTGCTTACCGGCTTGCCTGATAAGGACATCACTTCGGTGGCCTATGACGGAAGCCACAAGCGTCTGCTCGCGACCAGCGGCCAGACTGGCGTGGTTTTCGAGAGCACCGACGGTGGCAGCAGCTGGCAGCGTGGACCAGACGCCGGATATCCGTTGCGCCGCATCAGCGTGGTACACGGGCGCTACGTGGCTGCGACGCCGTTTGATGGTGTGATCGCGCAGCCGGACAACGAATCGCAAAGCGCGAACGCCGGCGGCGGATCGAACTAACTCGCAGTTTGGAAAGAAAAATCGCGGAGAGCGATCAGCTCTCCGCGATTTGTTTTTGCACTCCGGAAAGCAACTTCTACCTGCGCCCGCGCCTCTTAATTGTGCAACTCTCTGATTCTTATAGGCACGATCTGGTACTTCAGTTGCCACTAGCTCAACCAGACAGTTCGAGCAACGATATTTAGCATGGTACAGCGTCGAGCGCGGCCCGGTACTACCTTTGTTTTGGTTGTGCTTTGCGCTGCGCTTGGCTGGGTCGAAGGCTGTGCTCGTTCCAGCATGATTCGCCGAGGCGATGTGACGGCAAGCTCTACGGCAGCCGAACAACCTCTTCCCTTCCATCAGAATCCGGACCAGGCAAACGACGACATTGTTCATCCGGCTGTGCCTTCAGACGGTAAGCCGACAGTCACTACGCCTTTCCCGGCCGCGTCCCACTTTCGGACCCTTCCCGCAGGAACGCTTATCACTGTGCGCCTGGAGAATTCATTGGCCTTCTCCCAGATTCGCCCTGGCGACGCATTCACGGCATCGGTGGATGGAACTGTAGCGATCAACGGAGATACTGCGATCACATCCGGCGCTCCGGTAAAGGGCTACGTTGAGTTTGCGCAACCACCTGTCGATCGGCCGGGATCACACCCCGATCCGGGCTACGTTGAGCTTACCTTGAACTCGGTTGCCGTGGATGGCCGAGTGTATGGGCTGCACACCTCAAGCCTCTTCGCCAGGGGAACTTCCGAGTCGAACGTTCCGTTGAGCGTGCCCTCCGGCGGAAACGGGAGGGGGGCAGCATCCCAGGGCTTTCGAATCCAAAAAGGGCACCGGTTGACTTTTCGTCTTACTGCCCCTGTGGCGTTTCCCGACGCAAACTCGATCGCCAAACGGTAAGGATCGAAACCGCGGCTTATCTCTCCATTCACTTGTGTGGGTCTTTAATTATTTCCTCTTAAACACAACACCTGAAATCTCTTAGCTAGTTTTGCACAGGCCCAGTTGAAAATTGGGTGACGTCTGCCCTTCGCGGTGTCAGATTGGGCCTCCTATAGTGACACTTGAACTTGGGAAGGCTGGTTGCAAGGTGGTGTTCAAGTCCCGTTTCGGGAAGCACCGAGGTATTAGTCGAGGCATCTTGCAGTTTCTTTCCTGCTTCTTCCACGGCAAAGTATCAATATGAACACGGCGACTCCATTTCCCTGGACGGAACAGAATGCCGCTAATACCACCGAAACGGCTTTCCGTTCCCTCTTTGAACACGCTCCCTTTGCTGCAGCGAGGTGCAATCGCGAGGGAATAATCGCGGAGACAAATTTGGCCTTTGAACAGCTTGTTGCTCATGGCCTGGCTGAAAAGCCTGCCCTAAGAGTTTATGACTTAGTTCCTCGCGATCAGCGCGGCGTAACCGAATCGCTTCTCGGTGAGCTGCTTAATTCGAAGCGCGACATCATTCGCCTGCAGGGATCGCAGGGTGAACCTGGGATGGAATCGAGGATCTGGAGAGCGTGGCGAGTGCCAGCGCGCGGAAAGGAGTCGGTTCATGCGTTGGTCATAGCCGACGCAGATGGTGAGATTGGCCCCACCGAGAAGAGTTTGCTTCAGTCGCAGCGATGGGAAACAGTAGGCCGCCTCACAGGGGGCGTAGTGCATGACTTCAACAACCTGCTGACCGGAGTGCTGCTGTATTGCGACCTTCTGCTCACAAGCTTGGATGCAAGCGACCGCCAGCGTCGCTATGCCGAAGAGATTCGTTCCGCCATCGTGCAGGCTGAGGACCTGGTGCGGCAGTTACTGGTTTTTGCCCGTCCGCGCGCCTCTGAGATCCGCTCCTTGTGCTTGAACCAAATTGCGGAGGCGATGCAAGATCTGCTGACGCATTTCATCGGCGAAAATATTGTGCTCGAACTCAAACTTGATCCAGCGCTGGGCCTGGTCAAGATTGACCCCGCGCAAGTACAGCAGATTCTGGTCAATCTGGTTTTGAACGCGCGAGATGCGCTGCCGACTGGCGGCCGCATTGTTCTCGAGACTTGTAATTCCAAGTTTCAAAGCGTCCCCGGCTCAGGACCGTCCAGCACTGATCAGTTCACTTTTCCCTGCGTTGTTCTGACTGTCAGCGACGACGGCTGCGGTATGGACACAAATACAAGACAGCGCGTATTCGACCCTTTCTTTACTACCAAGGTGGCCGGCCAAGGTACAGGTTTGGGATTAACTACAGTGCGCAGTATCGTAACTTCAAACGGGGGGTTGATCCACTTCGAAAGTGAGCCGGGCCGGGGCACTCGAGTCATGATTTTGCTTCCCCGGGTCATTCAGTCGGCCAGCGCAGATTTTACCGGCCTCTCCACTCCACATTCCGATAACTCCTTAACCGCACTTCAAGAGATTCAAAAGGAATCACTCTTATGACGTCAGCCGCCATCAGTCCGTCGATCCCCACACCGCAAATTCTGGCCGCGAATTTTCTCAACCTGCTCATCGTCGATGATGAACGCTCCATCCGGGAAGCTTGCCGGGAAGTGGCGTTATCGCTGGGCTTTATCGCCCATGTCGCCGATTCCGCAGAGCACGCCTATCGTCTCTTGCAAAGTCATAGTATCGATGCTGTCCTGCTCGATTTGCGATTGCCCGGGGCGAGTGGTCTGGAGGTTTTGCGGCAGATCAAGGCCCAACGTCCTGAGGCGCTGGTGATTGTTGTAACTGGCTACGGGACGGTGCAATCGGCGGTGCAGGCCATGAAACATGGGGCCTACGAATATGTCACCAAACCGTTCAGCATTGACGAACTCAAGCTGCTGCTGGATCGCGTCTCGAACCATCTGAAGCTGAAGACGGAAAACCGGATCCTGCGCGAGAAGTTGAAATCGAAGCAAGGCTTTGGCGGGTTGGTTGGACGCGCTCCGGAAATGGAGAAGCTCTACCGCATTATCGCGAAAGCGGCCAACAGTTCGCATCCCGTGCTGATTCTCGGGGAAAGCGGCACTGGAAAAGAAATGGTGGCCAGGTCCATCCATTACTCCGGAAACTTTCGCGACAAACCATTCATTCCTGTGGATTGCGGCTCGCTGGTTCCGACGTTGATCGAAAGCGAGCTTTTTGGCTATGTCAGGGGCGCATTCACCGGTGCGAATCAGGCGAAAGACGGGCTGCTCGCGATTGCCGAAGGCGGAACCGTATTTCTCGACGAAGTGGGTGAACTTCCGGTCGACCTTCAATCCAAACTTCTGCGGGCCATTCAGGAAAAGGAGATTCGTCCGGTGGGAAGTACGCGGCGCATTCCCATCAACGTCCGAATCCTTGCAGCCACCAACCGCGATCTGGAGCAGGCGGTGACCGGAGGCGCATTCCGGCGCGACCTGTATTTCCGTCTCAATGTTCTGAGTTTGCGCATTCCGCCGCTGCGCGAGCGCCGGGAAGATATCCCGGTGCTGATTGCACACTTTATGGAGCGTGCTGTGCGCGCCTCGGGTCAGGAAAAGATTGTCAGCGACGAGGCCCTCAAAGTAATGTTGGCTTACGACTGGCCGGGGAACGTTCGCGAGCTGGAAAACTGTTTGGAACGGACCTGCGCGTTCACAAGTGGACCGCTCATCCATGTCGCCGATTTGCCGGCGGCAGTCGGACGCACCGCGATCGTAGTGCCGAGCAATGGCAATGGGAACAGCCACAATAAGATCGTCCCCATGGCGGAGTTAGAACGGCTGACCATTCTCAGCGCAATTGCCGAACTCAACGGCGACAAGTTGCAGGCTGCGCGGTTACTCGGCATCGGCAAGACTACTTTGTATCGCAAGCTGAAGGACTATGCGGCACATGCTTAGACCTGGAATTGACGGCCGATTTCAATTTGGATTGGCTCACGGTTCGCAAATGGGAGGCGCGGACTTCTCGGCGTCTGTAACTCGCACCTTTTCAATCAAACACGCCCGTGGAGCTTGGCGTGCTACGGAACCAGCATGATTTTACTCATCACACCGTCAGCACGCGGACCACAGTGCGCCGCCACTTTGACCGAGTCCACTGGGAATGAAACCCATTGGGCGGAAAATCTACAGCAGGCTATGGCCCGGTTGCGGGAACAGACCTATTCCGCCGTGGTCATAGATCAATTTATTCTCGAAAACGAACCCGCCGAGAGCGACCAGGTGCTGGAACACCTGGATACAGCCTTTCCGGTTTACATTAACTTCGGGGTCAGCGGTATGGAGCGGCTGGTAAGGGAAGTGCGCTCCGCATTGCACCGCCGCAAGCGCGAAGAAACTCAAGCCCGCCGCTCAGTCGAGCAACAGTTTCGCAGCGAGATGGGGGAGAGCCTCACTTCCATGTTGCTTTCCTGCGAGCTGGCAATGTCAGTTCCTGGTGTGCCCGGTCCGGCTGCGGAAAAAATTCGGGCCGTCGACAATTTGGCGCGCGAAATGCGGCTGAGGCTGGGAACGAACTGACCTGATCCTCGTGACGGCCTCGGTCCGCGAAGAAAATACTTCGTTCGGGACAATGCAAACCGGCAGGCGATGCAAGAAAAGTCTTCGTTCCTGACCTCATTCTGCACTAGAATAGGGCAGCTTTGCTGCGGAATCGCTCGTCCAAGGCGGTATTCCGCGTGCTTAAGGAGCGTTTTGCACGTTCTGGTCACTGCCGATACGATGTCCGGGTCCTGGACTTACGCTCGGGAGCTCGTCACCGGGTTGGTGACGCGCGGGGTGCGGGTCACCCTGGTCACTTTCGGCGAGATTCCTCTTCCGGATCAGACCGCGTGGATGGATCGTCTGCACGGCTTGGAATACCGGCCCACGGCCTTTCGGCTGGAGTGGATGGATGAGGCTCCGCAAGATCTTGCCGAATCGTCGGAATTTCTGGCAAATCTGGCGCGCGAGGTGCGTCCCGATTTGCTGCAGCTCCACCAGTTCTGCCACGGAGATCTTCCGGTCGACGTGCCTCGCGTGGTGACGGCTCACGGTGACCTGATCAGTTGGGCACAGGCGGTTCAGGGTTGCTCGCCGCGGCCCACGCGTTGGCTGAAGTGGTATCGCGAAACGATTATCCGCGGCATCGTTGCGGCGGACGCTGTGGTTGCGCCTTCGGCGTGCATGCTTAACACTTTGATCTCGACTTATAGCCGTCCCACTCGTGCGGCGATCATCTATCCGGGACGCAATCCGATTTTCTTTAATCCGTATATCAGCAAAGACGATTCCGTGCTTTCGATCGGCCGCCTGGTGGACGCAGGCAAGCAAGTCTTTCTGCTGACCCAGCACGTTCACCCGTTCCCGGTCTGCATTGTGGGAGCCGAGCAGACTGTGCCGGTTCCGCGCATTCCCATTCGCGCCGACGTGAAAGTCTCGACCAGCCAGGCAACCGTCGCGATTCGCGGCCCCCAAACTGAGTCTCAATTGCGTGCACTTTACAGCCGTGCCGCCGTCTACGCCGCCACAGCGCGCTACGAACCACTAGGCATGGCGCCGCTTGATGCCGCTTTTTCCCGTTGCGCGATCGTGGCTAACGATATTCCAAGCTTCCGAGAGGTCTGGGGGGACGCGGCGCTTTACTTCCGCACCAACAACGCCAGCAGCCTGGCCGCAATTCTTGCCCAGCTCGATTCCGATCGGCCCCTGCGCCAGGCCTACGCCGATCGAGCATTCGCCCGCGCCCGCGAGCGCTTCACCGCCAAACGAATGATCGACGACTATCTCGATTTGTACCGCAGCCTGATCCGCACCAACACGCTGGCAGCTTGATCCCAGGTTTTCTTCGTCAACCTAAATTTCGATCGTTGCATCAAAACCCAACCTGATTTTTGCGCCTCTATGATTGGATGAATCCAATGCAACAGACTTCCAGCGGAACTATTCCTCTGCGAAAATTCGGCCGCTCCGATGCGAAAATTTCTGCTCTCGGCTTCGGAGGTCATCACCTCGGCGAAGCGCCCGATGCAAAAACTGCTGTCGAAATCATTCATCAAGCGGTGGATGGCGGAATCACCTTCTACGACAACTGTTGGGAGTATCGCCGCGGAAAGACTGAAGTGTGGATGGGAGCAGGCCTGAAGGGACGCCGCGACAAAGTTTTTCTAATGACGAAGACTTGTCCGCACGGGCGCGATGGGAGCCTGGCGCTGCTGATGCTCGAAGAATCCTTGCACCGGCTGCAAACCGATCACCTCGATCTTTGGCAGGTGCACGGTATGGCTTTTGATAACGACGCTGAGCTTTTCATCCGCAAGAACGGAGCGGCCGAGGCGCTGGAAAAGGCCAAGAAAGATGGCAAGGTGCGATTCGTCGGATTTACCGGCCATCAGAATCCCAAGGTTCACCTCGCCATGCTCAATACCGGGTTTCCATTCGACGCAGTGCAGATGCCGCTGAATGCTTTCGACTCCAGCTTTCGCAGCTTCGAGAAACAGGTGCTGCCAGAACTTATCAAGCGCGGTATCGCGGTTCTCGGCATGAAGCCGCTCAGCGGACACGGCGACGCCATCAAGCACGGCGTGATCACCGCGGAAGAATCGCTGCGCTATGCCATGAGCATTCCTGGAGTCACCACCACAATTACCGGCATCGACAGCCTCGAGGTGCTGCATCAGAATCTGCAGATTGCCCAAAATTTTACGCCAATGACGGAAACCGAAATGGATGCGCTTCGCGAGCGCTGTAAGCCGGACGCCGCCGATGGCAGGTACGAACTCTACAAGCTGTCGTTGAAGTTTGATAATCCGGAAGCTCGTCTCGCTCACGGATTCCCGCTCGACACGCAGCAGTCCGAAGTCAAAGACATGCTGGGAGCCGAGATGAACACAGGGCACCCCTTTCCAGAAAAGCAATTTTAGACGAGCGGTTTTTAAAACAAGTATTCGGGGAACAACTTGGCTTCGAAGTTCGAATGGAATCGCCGAAGTTTTATAAAAGGAGCAGCCGTGCTGGGCGCGGCCCCGCTCCTGGCTGGAGGGAGTATGGCGCAGCAACAGTCCGATCCATCGCAGCAGATTCCCGCCGGAGAAGTGCCGAAAAAGGCGCTGGGACGTACCGGAGTGCAAGTCTCCGCTATGGGTCTCGGCGGCTATCATCTTGGATCGGCGGAGACCGATCAGGCGGCGATGGAAATTGTCGCCAAGGCCTTCGACCACGGCGTGCGATTTTTCGACAATGCCTGGGAATATCACGACGGCCTCAGCGAGGAGCGGCTCGGCAAAGCTTTGAAAGGCAAACGCGATCAGGCCTTCGTCATGACGAAAGTCTGCACTCACGGTCGCGACAAGAAAGTTGCCATGCGCATGCTGGAGGAATCGCTGCGCCGCTTGCAAACCGATCATCTCGATCTATGGCAGGTTCACGAAGTGGTTTACGACAACGATCCGGATTTGATCTTCGCACCCAATGGCGCCGCCGAAGCGCTGGCTGCGGCCAAGCAGCAGGGGAAAGTACGCTTTGTAGGATTTACCGGACATAAAGATCCGGAGATTCATTTGAAAATGTTGTCGCACGATTTTCCTTTTGACACGGTGCAGATGCCGCTGAACTGCTGCGATGCGACCTTTCGCAGTTTCGAAACGCACGTGCTGCCGGAAGCGACTCGTCGCGGGATTGCCGTGCTCGGCATGAAAAGTCTGGGAGGCAGCGGCGAACTGGTGCGCCACGGCGCGGTCACTCCCGAACAAGGCCTACGCTATGCCATGAGCCTGCCCGTGGCGACAACCATCAGCGGCGTCGATACTATGCAGGTGCTCGAGCAAAATCTGAGAGTCGCGGTAAATTTTTCACCGCTCGCCGAGGCTGAGATGCAGGCACTACGCGATCAATGCCGATTCCTCGCTTCGGATGGCCGTTTGGAGCTCTTCAAGATGACCACGAAATACGACGGCAAGGTCGGCCGCGAACAGCATCATTTCCCAACATCGCAAGAGTTGCCACTATAGTTGAGTGGCCACGGAGTTTGTACTTTCCCGTGGCCAGAAGCACTCCTATGTTTGAGATCTAGCCTGAACCCGGCGACACGCGCTTGCCCTTAGTGTTATCTTTTAGCCTTACTAGAATCCCACAAGGTTGGAGGAATCACCGATGGCACAAGTAAAGATCACCATTCGCCCTAATGGCCCGTATCGCGTAGAGGCACCAGAAGGTTCAGTCGAACTTGTCGACGTCAACGGTACGCCGTATGACCTCACTGGCAAGCCGGCATTTTCTTTATGTCGTTGCGGCGGTTCGGTGAACAAGCCTTTTTGCGACGGCACGCACAGCCGCATTGGTTTTCAGGGTGCGGAACTGGCGGTAAAGAAGGCCGATCAGTAGATGAGCGACCAAACCGACCGCGAACTGGGAATGAACCGCCGCATCACGCGGCGCGATTTTCTCAATGGAATGGCCGTGACTGCCGGCGCTGCAATGATGCCATGGCAGCTATTCGGCGGCGATTTCGATCCGGAAAAGTCTCCTTCCTATTACCCACCTGCTCTTACTGGAATGCGCGGCAGTCATCCGGGCTCGTTCGATGCGGCACATGCGTTACGCGACGGTACTTTTGGGAAAATGCCGGTACACCGCAGGATACCGGCGAGACTTTCGATCTGATCGTCGTGGGCGGCGGAATCAGCGGGCTCGCGGCCGCGCATTTCTATCGCAAGAGTGCGGGCGCGAACGCTCGCATTCTTATCCTCGACAACCACGACGACTTTGGCGGACATGCCAAACGCAACGAGTTTCGCGTGAGCGACGCCTTCCGCCTGGGTTTCGGCGGAACGTATTCGATTGAAAGTCCTGCGCCCTATAGCATGGTGGCGCGCGGAGTGATCGAGGAATTGGGGATCGACGTTGCTTCCTATCCCAAATATCACGATGCGAATCTGTACCATTCGTTTGGGCTGGGATCGAAAATCTTTTTCGATAAAGAGACGTTCGGCGTGGATCGCCTGGTGATCAGCCCGGCAACATTCAGCGGCGGCGAAAAAGATTACATCAACTCCAACGAGCACTCGGCGTGGAAGCAAATGCTGGAGCAGGCGCCGATTGCGCCGCAAGCCAAGGCCGATTTCGAGCGACTGCTTCGCGATCAAGTCGATTACTTTCCTGGCCTCACTTCCACCGAGAAGAAAGCGAAGCTCGCACGCATTAGCTACGCCAATTTTTTGCGAGACGTTGTTAAAGTTCATGAGGATGTAGTGAAAGTTTTTCAGGCCGTGCCCCAGCCTCTATTCGGTTTGGGGATCGATGCGGTTGCGGCGCAGGATGCATGGGGCTTCGACATGCCCGGATTCGCCGGCATGAAGCTTGATCCCGCGCCGGGCAAAGGAATGAATCGCGATGCGATTCCGAATGAAGAGGCGGAGAAATATTTTTTTCATTTTCCCGATGGTAATGCGAGCATCGCACGGCTGCTGGTCCGGCAACTGATTCCGGATGTCATGGCGGGGAGTACGGCGCCGGATGTAGTTCTGGCAAAGGCGAATTATTCCAGGCTGGATTCAGCCACATCGCCGGTGAAGATTCGATTGAACAGCACTGCTGTGCGGGTAAAACATATCGGAGACGCGGCATCCGCGAAAGAAGTTGAGGTCGCCTACGCGCGCGGCGGTAAAGTGTACACGGCACGAGCAAAGGATTGCGTTCTGGCATGCTGGCATGTGGTGATTCCGTATATCTGTGAAGAACTGCCGCAGACGCAACGCGATGCTCTGGCTTCGGCGCAGAAAGTCCCGTTGCTTTACACCAATGTCGCGCTACGCAACTGGACGTCGTTCCAGAAATTGAAAACCAATGCAGTGTATGCTCCCGGTTGTTATCACACGCGCGTTGCGCTCGACCTGGCGGTGAGCATCGGCGGCTATGAATGCGCACGACAGCCGGAGGAGCCGATTGTGGTGCATATGATGAAGACTCCATGCCAGCCCGGCCGGCCGTCGCGCGAGCAGCATACCCTGGGCCGCATTGAGCTATACAACACCACATTCGAAACTATGGAGCGCGAGATTCGAGGGCAACTCGCACGGACGCTGGGCGCGGGAGGATTCGATCCTGCGCGCGATATTGCCGCTATCACCGTGAACCGCTGGCCACACGGATACGCGTACGAATACAACTCGCTATGGGATTCGTTCTGGCTGGAAGGTGGCACGACTCCGTGCGAAGTGGCGAGAAAAACTTTCGGAAGAATCGCAATCGCGAATGCCGACGCCGGAGCTTATGCGTATACGGATGAGGCGATCAATCAGGCATGGCGGGCGGTAGAGGATTTGACCAAGAGCTAGGCACGTTGTTTCCTGTTATCGAAATTCATCCATCCAGGAATGGCGGGAATGTTTTCAGGGGCATTATCGGTTCGCGCGAAAGGGGCTCGCCCCAGGCGCAGGGGCAAACCGTAGTGGTGAGCGAGTTCGGTGGCGCCACCAGCCAGAACGAGAAGCGTAACCAGAAAAATGGCGGCGCGGCGCGGGGCTTGCTCATGCCGCGGAGCGAGAAGGGCAATGAGCGCGCCCAGAATCAATCCAGTGATGAGGCCTCCGACGTGCGCGGCGTTGTCTGTGACGCCGGACGCGGCTCCGAAAGCTAGATTAAAAACTACAAAGACCATCAAGCTGCGGAGCGGGCCTGACAGTGCGCTGCGTGGCACGGAAAATTCGCCTAACTTGAAAGCGGCGATGAGGGCACCGGCCAGACCAAAGATTGCTCCGGAAGCGCCAACGCTCATCACGTACGGATTCCACGTCACACTGGCGAGGCTGGCTCCCAGGCCTGAGATAAGGTAGACGGCGGCGAAGGTCCAGCGACCGTAGAGCGATTCGCTGAGCGCGCCCAGATCCCAGAGACACCACATATTGAAAGCGATGTGAAGCAGGCCGCCGTGAACAAACACGCAGGTCAGCAGCCGCCACCATTCTCCTCTGAGCGTGAATGCCCCTACGTTGGCACCCCACTGCACTAATACCTGCGGCGGGAAATCCATGATGGCGGAAGACGAGAGCACCATACCCAGGAAAACGGCAACGTTAATGCCGAAAAAGATTTGCGTGAGGGTGATCGTAGATTCGCCGCGGCGAACCCATGGGGTGCGCATGACCGGTTGAGGCGCGTCATCGGCGATTTCGCCGCGCTGATATTTTTCGTGCTGCACGCACCACTGGCAGATCTTCTTGCCGAGGGTGAAGCCCGGAAGCTGGCGGCCACATCGAATGCAATTTGCCATGGATACTAGAGATTATCAGCAGTTTGGGCGAAGGGGAAAATCTTTAACCACAGGCGACACGGAGGAACACAGGGTAATGCGAAACTTCTGCAAGCTTCCGGTTAGTGAATTGTTTTTGTTTTTCTCGACATGTAATCCATCAGCAGGTATTGGCCTAACGTGTAGGGAGTGGTGAAGTAGGCTTTGCCGCGGCACATCTCGCTTACTTTTTGGACAAATTGCACCAGTCCATAATCGGACGCGAGCATGAATGTGTTGATGAGAACGCCCGCGCGCTTGCACTTCGAGACTTCTTCGAGCGTCTGGCTGACAACGAGCGGATCGAGGCCGAAGGCATTTTTGTAAATGCGTCCGTCTTCGAGGGTGAGGGCGGAGGGTTTGCCATCCGTGATCATCACGATCTGCTTCATGTCTTTGCGTTGACGCTGCAGAATTCTCTGCGCCATTCGCAGGCCTTCGCGTGTGTTGGTGTAATAGGGCCCGACTTTGACGCGGGCGAGTTGCGACAGCGGAACTTCTTCCGCAGAGTCATGGAAGAGGACAAGCGAGAGCGAGTCGCCTGGATATTGCGTACGAATCAAATGCGAGAGCGCCATCGCGACTTTTTTCGCCGGAGTGAAGCGATCTTCCCCATAGAGAATCATCGAATGCGAGCAGTCGAGCATGAGCACCGTTGCGCATGACGACTGATACTCGCACTGGTGCACTTTCAGATCGGAGTATTCGATGTTCAGCGGCAACGCGAGGCCTTCTCGCTGGATAGCGCTGGAGAGTGTTGCGGTGATGTCGAGGTTGAGAGTGTCGCCGAACTCATAGGTCTTGGAAGACCCGCTGGCTTCGATGCCGGTGGCGAGGTCGCGGGTGTCGTGGCGTCCGAAGCTGGATTTGCCGAGCGAGCCGAGCAGATTGCGGAGTGACTTAAATCCAAGGAAGTCGAGGCTCTTGTCGGTGATTTCGAATTTGGTTTGTGATTGATTCTCGCCGAGTTGACCGCCGACGCTCGACGGACGGGACGGATCTGGAGGTTGATCGATGGAGATGTAATCCTCCTGCTGCATGCGCTCGATCAACTTTTCGATAAGTTCGTCGAGTTCGCCGTCCATTGCCATCTGTTGCAGGCGTTCGCGCATCTCGTCATCGAAGGCATCGCCATCCATCAGGGCTTGCTCGATGGCGCGTTTGAGATCGTCGAGCGTTTGCTCACCTTCCGGCATCTCGTACCACATGTCGCTCTGGAAGCCGCTTTGCAGCAGATAGTCGGAGAGCGCGCCGAGCAAGTCTTCCATGCTCATCTCGCCGGCGGGGTCGGGCACGTATTTGGAGTAACGGATGCGTTTCATGAAAGCAGTTTTCAGAATGCAACGAGCTAGTTGAACTGTCTTCTCTGCCGGTACGGTGGTTCTTCCTTTTCAAAACCTTTTTCTCGCACGGGTTCGGGCTTTTTTTCTCCAGCTTTGAAGACTCTCTCTTCGTTGCGGCCGATACGCTTGTGGGCGTGCAAACCCTCAAGAATAAACTCGGCGGCGGAGACTTGTTGCTCCGGACTTTCTTTCGGAGAGACGCCGAGCGGGCCGAGCTTATCGGTGAGGCCCTGAATCTCTTTGAGGTTCTCGAGCGCTTCCGCGGCGGAGACGGAATCAGATAACTGGATTTCACCGCCCAGGTCGAACCACTGCACGATTTGCTGCACGTTGGCGCCAGTGAAATATTGATCGTAGGTTTTCGCGATCGCAGAGCGGATCAATTCGCGGCCGACGAAATCCGCACCTTTCATTTCGCCTTCATATTCCAGTTCGAGTTTGCCGGTAATAGCGGGCAGCGCGGCGTAGACATCGCTGATGCGGGGCACCACAAGTTTCTCGTCGTTGCGCAGAGCACGGCGTTCTGCGTTCGAAATTACATTTTCCATTGCGCTGATCGGCAGGCGCTGGCTTACACCGGAGCGCTTATCGATTTTCTTGTCTTCGCGGGCGGCAAAGGCGATGCGCTCGATCACTTCCTGAATGTAGGCGGGCATGTGCGAGGCGTGGCCGTTGCGGCTGGTCCAGGCTTCCTGCGCGGTGATGGCGATGCCTTCATCCACGGTTGCAGGATAGTGAGTGCGAATCTCGGAGCCAATGCGGTCTTTGAGCGGCGTGATGATTTTTCCACGAGCCGTGTAGTCTTCGGGATTCGCGCTGAAGACAATGGCAAGGTCGAGTGGCAAGCGGATCGGGTAGCCCTTAATCTGCACGTCGCCTTCCTGCATGATGTTGAACAGGCCAACTTGAATTTTTCCCGCGAGGTCGGGGAGTTCGTTGATGGCGAAGATACCGCGATTGGCGCGGGGCAGCAGGCCATAGTGGACGGTGAACTCGCTCGATAGTTCGTGACCACCGCGGGCGGCTTTAATGGGATCGATATCGCCGATCAGGTCGGCGATGGTGACATCGGGCGTGGCTAGTTTTTCAACGTAGCGATCGTCGGGCATGAGATAGGAAATTGGGGTTTCATCGCCGTGGCGCGCGACCTCTTCGCGGCAACGGCGGCAAATCGGCGCGTAGGGATTGTCGCGAATTTCACATCCTGCAAGGTAGGGCATGTGCGGATCAAGCAGCGTTGTCAGAGCGCGCAAGATGCGGCTTTTGGCCTGTCCGCGAAGACCGAGCAGAATGAAATTGTGGCGCGACAAAATTGCATTCACGATCTGCGGCACAACGGTGTCTTCGTATCCAACGATCCCAGGAAAGATTGTTGCGTCATCGTGTTGGCGCAGGCGGGCAATGAGGTTGTCGCGGAGTTCGTCTTTCACGCGGCGGGTGCGCAGACGTTCTTCAGAAAATGGACTGCGGCGCAATTCGCCGAGCGTGCGTGGAAGACTCATGAGGAACCCCCGGGGAAATACTTTTCTGGATTATACGCGGTTCCGGCTTCGGCTTTCTGTCGCGCTAGCTTGGCAGAATCTTTACCAGGGGACACCGAAGCGCACAGGGTCGGATTAACGAACGTGGCCGTTCCCTCCGGCCTTTTGGCGGGCGCGGGCAGCGCGATGGAGATTGGGAATGAGGGTTTCAAGATAGGTGATGAGGATGGAGAGACGGTCGGCCTCGGAGCGTAAAGAAAGTAATTTCTGCTTGAAATCCAGATCGAGTGGCAAAGAGCCGGCCAGATAGAAAGATAGAAACGCGGGATCGGCAGCAGAAAGATCCTGTTTGGCTCCGGCGATGGCCAGCAGTTCGGAGTGCAACTGAGCTGCTCGCGCGGCATCTTCCTGGGTGGGCGCTCCCGGTTCATCTTCGATCATGAGAACTTCGCCCTGCAAAAAAGTACGATCCTGATTGACCGCGACGATTTCGAACCGGTTTCGGCCTTCAGCCACCAAGTCGAGGCGCCCATCGGGGTACTCTTTCACGATCGTGACGATTTCGGCAGTACATCCCACTTCGGCCAGACCTTGTTCGAGGGCACGAACTACACCAAAAATTCGATTCTGCGCCAGACATTCCGCGATCATTTCTTTGTAACGCGGCTCGAAAATATGCAGCGGCAGAGGTGTGTTGGGGAGTAAAACGACGTCCAGCGGGAACAGGGGAATGAGGGAAGGCACCGGAAGATCTCCAGAGGGGTGGCGAACGCTGATTGTACCTTACCTGGGCGCCGGTCTAAAATGCCGGACCGCGAAGCGCCCAAATGTTGTATCGCCGCCTGTTTGAGTAGTGTAGAATTTCGGCCTTAGCGACGTACCCCCCGGACCGTCGTCTCTAGAGGACTTTCTCCGATGGATGAGACGCACGACCGTGTCCCGACCGCTACCCCACGACAGGACTTGAGTGGCACAACTCTGGGCCGTCTGCAGGTGGTGGCTCGGGTTGGCGGCGGCGGCATGGGAGAAGTGTGGCGCGCCGAAGATCCGAAGCTGCGGCGCACGGTCGCAGTCAAACGGGTTTCCGCCAGCGGAACCGGTAATCCCGTCGAAGCGGCTCGCCTGCTGCGTGAGGGACAACGACTCTCGGCGCTGAACCATCCGAATATTGCCAGCGTTTACGACGTCCTGGAGCAGGACGGGGAGATCTTCCTCGTCATTGAGTACGTCGAAGGGCAAACCCTGCGACAGCGCCTGTACCAACCGATCAACCTCAGCCAATTTTTCGAGATTGGCATTCAGTGTGCGGATGCGCTCACAGCGGCCCACGAGCGCGGGATTCTGCACGGGGACATCAAGCCTGAAAACATGATGCTGACCGAATCGGGGCAGGTAAAGCTGCTCGATTTCGGAGTTGCGCGGAATCTCGCCGGCTCGGGAAGCGTGACGGATGCCACCGCTACGCAGTCGCTCTCGTCTTTCTCCTTCGCCTCGGTCGCTTCCATCGCAGGCACTCCGAGTTACATGGCTCCGGAAGTTCTGATGGGGACTGTGCCCGATTTTCGCGCCGACATTTTTTCTCTGGGCGTAGTTTTCTACGAGATGCTCGGGGGCCGGCATCCTTTTCTGGGTCCTACCCCTGCGGCGACAGCAGTGCAAATCGTGCAGCAGGAAGCGATGCCTCTTGAAAAGCTTAGCCACTCCATCCCTTCACCGCTGACTCAAATTGTGGTCAAGATGCTGCACAAGAAACCGGACGAGCGATATCAGACTCCGCGTGAACTGGCTGCGGACCTGCGCGCGGTGCGTCTGGGGTCGCGACCGGCAATTTCCAGCGCGCCCAGTTTTCTGGGAAAACAGAATTGGAAAACCTCGCTATTCGGAGGTATCGCTTCCCTGCTCGTGCTGCTCGCCATTTTTATCGGAAGTCATCGGGAGCGATTTTTTCCTGGTGTTCATTCCGTCGCATCGCCGGCGGTGAAGACGAGGCCGTCCGTGGCGGTCCTCGGCTTCAAGAATCTTACGGATCGGCCGGACAAGGCCTGGCTTTCTACTGCGCTGGCGGAAATGTTCAGCGCTGAACTGGCATCGGGCGGCAAGTTGCGCCTGGTGTCTGGCGAACAGGTGGCGCGGGCCAGCCGCGACGTCCCTTGGAGTCTGACTGATATGCCGAAAGATTCCCTGCCTCGACTGCGCGCGAATCTTGACACAGATTATGTGACGACAGGTTCTTACGCGGTGGTTGGGGAGGGAAACAAAAGCCAGATCAGGCTGGATTTGCGTCTGGAAGATACGGTCGCTGGCGACACGGTTGCAGAAGAGGCAGCGGCGGGAAGCGAGGCTGATCTCTTCGATCTGGTTTCGCAAATTGGGGCACGCATGCGCGCGCGTTTGGGAGCGGGGCAGGTCACCAGCGAGCAGGCCAATCAGGTACGAGCGTCTCTGCCCTTGGACCCCAATGCGGCACGCCTCTATTCGGAAGGGTTAAACAAGCTTCGTGCTTTCGAGACCCTGCCTGCACGCGATTTACTGACGCAGGCAATTGCGGCCGACCCAAAATCTCCGCAGCCCCATTCCGCTCTGAGCGCGGCATGGCTGGAACTGGGTTACGACAGCAAGGCTAAGGACGAGGCGCAACGCGCATTCGAGCTCTCGACAAACCTTAGCACCGAAGAACGGTTGTGGATGGAGGCGCAATATCGAGATCTGAATAACGAGAAACCGAAGGCAATCGAGCTTGCCCGAACTTTGGCGGATCTGTATCCGGACAGTCTCAGCTATGGACTCCGTCTGGCCAATCTGCAGGATAATAGCGGTGATCCCAAGACTGCCTTCAATACCCTGGAAGCATTGCGCAAACTTCCGCCGCCCTCGGGAGACGATCCTCGAATTGATCTGGCAGAGGCCACTGCAGTCGAAGCGCTTGGCGACTTCAAGCGGGAAGAAGAAATCTC
This sequence comes from uncultured Acidobacteriaceae bacterium, assembly GCA_963817305.1. GTDB lineage: Bacteria > Acidobacteriota > Terriglobia > Terriglobales > Acidobacteriaceae > Sulfotelmatobacter. The sequence continues at coordinate 313,715 of CAWFOD010000008.1, forward strand.
GGTTGCAGCTGCTAAGAAAGGTGAATCGCGTGGGATGCGTCTCGTGGTGGCACAGGCACGCCTGTATGAAAGTACAGCGCTCCAGCAACTCGGAGAGGGGGATCGCGCCAGCGCTGCATTGGCTCAGGCCAAAGTTTTGTTTGCCGGTAGCGGCGATCTCAAGCACTCAGGGATGACTCTGGTGTGGTCAGCTGACTATCTAAAGGGAAAGGGTGACCTGGCAGGGGCGCGCAAGCAGGCGGAAGAGGCATTGGTAGTTTTTCGCCAGATCGGTAACCAACTCTATGCTGGACAGGCGCTGAATGAGATCGGCATCGTGTTGGCTGATGAGGGAAATCTTAGCGAAGCAAAAAACTACTATGAGCAGGCGCTGCGCAATTATCGCGAGGCGGATTACAAAGTGACGATCGGGGACGAACTGGGAAACATTGGCGAAGTGCTCGACCGCTTGGCGGACTTCGCCGGGGCGCGAAAGAATCTGGAAGAGGCGGTGCAGATTTTCAACGAAGTCGGCGATAAAGACTCCGCCGGCATTGTTGAAATCGAACTTGGAGACGTTCTCGAAGAAGGCGGCGACCTGCCCGGGGCTACGCAGCACCTGGAACGTGCGCTGCAACTGGAAATCGAAACCGGAAACAAATCCGCACAGGCCTCGACGCTTTCCGCTCTCGCAGGCGTTCTGCTCGATCAGGATGATCTGAAGCAAGCCCGCGAAAAGAGCGAGCAAGCTCTGGCCCTGCAACGAGACCTCAAGCGCGCCATACCGTTGGCTGGAAGTTTGGTACAGTCCGGGGAGATATCGCTGGAGGAAGGAAAGCCCGCGGACTCCGAGAAGACGGCAAGTGAAGCTTTGCATGAACTGGAGTCAACAGCCTCTCCGGCGCGGGCGGCCGAGGCTTACTCGCTTCGGGCGCTGGCTTTGCTGGCACAGAATAGGAAGGACGAGGCGCGAGATGATGCGCAACGGGCGGGCACATTAGCGGCTAAAGCCAGTGACCGCAATCCGAAATATGATGCCGCATTGGCTATGGCGCAGGTTGATTTGGCTGAGGGAAAATTTGCTGATGCCCGAAAGCAACTCGCTCCGATCCTTTCCCGTTCCACCGACTCCGTCTCTGTGCCCTACCTGCTTCAGGCACGCTTGACGCTTGGCGAAATCGGCTTGAAATCAGGCCAGGCTGCTGTCGCTCGCGTGCAACTTACTTCTCTCGAAAAGCAGGCACGCGAGAAACAATTCCTTCTTATCACGCGCAAGGCGGGCGCGTTACTTAGTTCATCATCAGATTGAGTTCGGCCATCGCGCTTCCTCCGGTTAGGCAACCACGTGCAGTTTTCGGCCGCCCTAAAGCGCGGGCTGTCCGGGAAAATATTCCTCTCCAGGCAATGGGAGTTGACTTCGGAGACTCTGTGGAATAAAAGCACGTCATGGAACTTGCGGGAAAAGTTGTGGTCGTCACCGGCGCTTCGATGGGAATCGGCGAAGCGATCGCCAAGATTTTTGCCGATCAGGGAGCAAGCGTGATCCTGCTCTCGCGCGATGCCAGCCGAGTGGAAGCGGCGCGGGGACGTGTCGGCCATACTGAGCGAACGCTGGCGATGACTTGCGACGTGAGGCATCGCGAAGAGATTGACCGGGCCATCGGACTAACTATGCATCATTTCCAGAGGATCGATGTTTGGGTAAACAACGCGGGACATGGGCTGCTGGATTCCGTGGCTGAAATGGATATGGCGGCATGCCGGGAAATGTTCGAGACAAATTTTTTTGGCGCGGTGGCGGCCATGCAAGCTGTGGTTCCGGTGATGCGGCAGCAGGGAGGCGGAACCATTGTCAATATATCCAGCGTGGCCGGGCACATTCCCATGCCGTTCCATGCAGCGTACAGCGCAACCAAGTTTGCCATGAATGCCATCGGAAAGGGCGCCGGAGTCGAATTGGAAAAAGATGGAATTCACGTTCTGACGGTTTGCCCCGGCTATGTGCGGACGGCGTTTGGCGAGAATGCAGTGCAGGGAAATGAATTGAGGCGCGTGCGTCCTAAATCCGTGCGAGGCATTACTGCGGAGCGCGTGGCACGGGCTACGCTAAAGGGATATTTAAAGCAGAAGAGGGAAGTGATTGTGCCGTGGACCATGAATATTCCGGTGAGGATCTACCAGCATTTTCCGCGGTTGGTGGAGAGGGCAATGGGCAGGATGGCGAAATGATTCCTTCTTCGAAATCTCAAGGGCTTTAAACACAGCGGGCACTGAGGAATACGGGGTAAAACTGCTTCCGCTGATCACCGAACTATCCCAGATCCGTCAGCAGGGCTTCCATTTCAGATTGAGCGTGCAAATTTCCGGTGCGGCGGGCGGAGGCGATGCCATCGGCAAGCATTGCCTTAGCGTCGCTGACTCTATCGGCGCGAACTAATGTTTGGGCAGCCATGAAGTATCCCGGAGTGTAGTCGGGGCTGGATTTCAGCAGAATAGAGAACTCTGCCAGAGCGCGATCCAGATCGCCCTGCTTCGAATACTCCATCGCTAATCCGTAGCGCGCGAAGGTGTCGTTTGGGCTCTGGGTAAGAATGTCGTTGAGGGCGGCGATGCGGTCCATGAGGTAAATTCTCGGTTCTCAATTCTTAGTGAGGACGAGATTAGTATAAACGCCAGATACGGCTGTAGCTTATGGGTACCGTGGTTCGAGTTTAATCTGAGAGTAGAATGGGCTGTCCTGAATAACTTTGGCTGTCTACGGAGGCTGTGGTGGCGTGTCCATTTTTTATGCCGATGGAGAAGTTGGAGAATGGCTCATGGCCGCACGCCAGCCGGCTTCCGCTGGGCGGCGGATGGAGCGGACATTGTACTGCGCCGGGACACGAAAATAGCGCTCCATCGCAAGACGAACTGCGGGAGTTCTGCAATTTGGGCTATGCGGCGAACTGTGGTCGCTTGCCGCGGGAACGCGCGTGGGATTCGATACGCTTTGGCGCGCGAACCGTTTTCACGGATGAAAAGAATTTAACCGCCAGGCAGATTCGGATTCGCTATGTATGTGAGCGGGAGCATCTTCCGGTAGAGCATGGCACGTTGACGTTTGATGCGGTGGGAGCGCGTTGGGAGTTAAGGCATGCGGATCATCGGGTCCAGCGCATGGCAGAATGTTTTCTGGCGTCGTATGTGGAGAAGAGAAAGAAACAGGAAGTGAATCCAGCGCTTGCGAGCTGATAAGACTTTCGCGTGATCGAACCTACCACGGAAACTGGTTGCGGTTCAGAGGAGTAAAGGAAAACCATGAGCGAAGAAACGCTGACGCCACGTCCGGTGCGGGATTCGCAGTCGGAGATGGCGGAGATTGTTCTGCCCAATGATGCGAATCCGCTCGGAGCGTTGCTGGGCGGCCGGTTAATGCACTGGATCGATCTGGCGGGGGCGATGGCGGCTCACCGGCACGCGCGCAGTTACGTGGTAACGGCTTCGGTGGATCACATCGACTTCCTGGTTCCGGTGAAAGTCGGCGATCTGATCATTCTGAAATCCTCGGTGAACCGGGTTTTTCAGACTTCGATGGAAGTGGGCGTAAAAGTGTTTGTGGAGAACTATATCGCTGACCGCTCACAACACGTCGCCTCCGCCCATCTAACCTTCGTTGCAGTAGACGACAGCGGAAACCGTTTGAAAGTTGCCCCTGTAATTCCGGAGACTGACGAGCAGCGGCAACGTTATGACGATGCCGGGCGCAGGCGTGATATCCGGCGCGCGGAGACGGAGCGGCGGCGCAAGGCAAAGCGGTAAACTCGATGTGACGGTCGTCACATCCTCTCTTCCACGTATCGCGTACCCTAGTCGTTTCCGGCAGGAGTCTATGGATAGTGCTCTTCTCGTTCATCGCATTCATTTCGCGTTTACCATCACTTTTCACTATCTGTTTCCGCAACTTACCATGGGGCTGGCGCCGCTGATCGTGGTACTCAAGACCCTCGGCATCCGGCGCAAAGACGAGATCTACAACCAAGCGGCGCGCTTCTGGGCAAAGATTTTCGGCATTAACTTTCTGCTCGGCGTGGTGACCGGGATTCCGATGGAATTTCAGTTCGGTACGAACTGGTCGCACTTTTCGCGCTACGCGGGGGGCGTGATTGGACAGACCCTGGCCATGGAGGGAATGTTTGCTTTTTTTCTGGAGTCGGCATTTCTCGGACTGTTTCTTTATGGAGAAAAGCGGCTCGGCCCGCGTGGGCACTGGTGGTCGGCGGTAGCTGTTTTTCTGGGATCCTGGCTTTCGGGTTATTTCATTATCGCCACGGACGCGTGGATGCAGCATCCGGTGGGCTTCGCCAAAGCCGCCGATGGATCGCTACAGCTTTCGAGCTTCTGGGAACTTGTGATGAATCCCTGGGCGTGGTGGCAGTACGCGCACAACATGAGTGGCGCTGTAATCACGGGTGCGATCGTGATGGCGTCGGTGGGTGCGTTTTATTTGCTGTGGGGAAAGTTTGAAATGTATGGACGGGTTTTTGTACGAGTGGGCGTGATCGCCGGATTGATCTTCAGCGTTCTGCAGTTATTTCCTACGGGGGATGGCCAGGGACGCATGATTGCCCTCAATCAGCCCGTCACGCTCGCCGCCATGGAAGCGCTATTTGTCGGCCAGCCGGGAGCCCCACTGATTATTCTGGGACAGCCGAACGTGGATGAGCGCAAGATTGATAATGCGCTTGAAGTTCCGAACGCGCTTAGCTTTTTGACGTACCGGGCTTGGAAGGCGGAAGTGAAAGGCCTCGATGCTTTCCCGCCGGATCTGTGGCCGCAGAACATCGCACTGCTTTATTACAGCTACCACATCATGGTGGGGCTGGGGACGATCTTCATCGCCATAATGGTGGTCGCTGCATTCTTATTATGGCGTGGAAAATTATTTTCAACGCGCTGGATGCTATGGATTTTATTGCTGGCGCTTCCCTTCCCTTACATCGCCAATACCGCAGGATGGATGACGGCAGAATTAGGCAGGCAGCCGTGGCTGGTTTATGGCCTGATGCGTACGGCGGATGGATACTCGAAGATGGTATCAGCAGGCAACGGCATGTTCACACTGCTGGGCTTTCTCGGCATGTATACGGTGCTCGGCATTTTATTTCTGTTTTTGGTGCGGCGGGAGATTGAGCAGGGGCCGGCGGCCGACGTAGTTTTGCAGCACTAGAAGCGCTGGGTTTCGTGCAAGGAGCGTAATGGAAACGCTATGGTACATGATCGTAGCCGTAATGGTTGCGGCGTACGTGGTGCTTGACGGATTCGATCTCGGTGCGGGTGTGGTTTATTTGGCGGCGGGCAAGACCAACGAGGAACGGCGCAAGATCCTCCGTGCCATCGGGCCGGTGTGGGACGGAAATGAAGTGTGGCTGCTCGCTGCCGGCGGGACGCTGTATTTCGCGTTCCCTCTGCTCTATGCCTCGAGTTTCAGCGGGTTCTATTTGCCGCTGATGATGGTTTTGTGGCTGCTGATGTTGCGCGGCATCGGGATTGAATTGCGCGGACACATGGAAAATCCGGTCTGGATGGGGTTCTTTGATTTAATCTTCTGCGGGTCCAGCGTGCTGCTTGCTATCTTTTTTGGAGCGGCCCTCGGCAATGTAGTGCGCGGCGTCCCGTTGGCTGCGGACGGATACTTCTTTGAACCGCTGTGGACCAACTTCCGAGCCAGCGGTAACACCGGCATTCTCGACTGGTACACAGTGTTGACCGGCGTGATCGCCCTGGTCACGCTGACCGCACATGGGGCTTTGTATCTGGCGGTGAAAACGGAGAACGAATTGCAACAGCGCGTTCGCAGCATGGCGCTCTGGGCGTGGCCGTTGCAGTTGATTCTGACCATCGTGGGGCTGATCGCAACCTGCTACGTGCGGCCCTTGGTTCTCGACAACTATAAACAGCACATCGTGGGATATTTAATTCCGCTGGTTGTGTTTGGCAGTCTCGCCGTGATGGTTTATACGATCCGCAAAGGGCTGGACAAACTTGCTTTTGTCGGATCGGCGCTATACATCGTGGGGATGCTGGTGGGCGCGGCGTTTGCGCTTTATCCCAACGTTTTGCCGGCGAGTACAGATGCCGCTTATAACCTCACCATCTACAACACCGCCGCCGGGCGACATGGTCTGACGGTCGGCATCATCTGGTGGAGCATCGGACTGGTTCTGGCTCTCGGATATTTCACTTTCGTGTTCCGCATGTTTCGCGGCAAGGTTCGGCTGGAAGGCGAAGGCTACTGATCTTTTCTATGTGCCAGCGCGCTTCTTGCGCTTTTAGTTTTGCTTCTGCTCTCGTCGAACCAACAGCACGATCGCGGGGATCGTTGAGAAATGCCGCGGAGAGCGCTAATGCGCTACCATCCCTGGCTACCTTGTATAATCAAGCTTTAACGTCTTGATTTCTTTTCTGGAGTGATCCCTTGAACGCACATATGCCTCCCCATTCCGGTCAACCTGCACAGGGACCGCAACCGCTTCCTGGTGTCGATGTCATCCTTGCTGTTGGTTCGGGCAAGGGCGGAGTGGGAAAGACCACACTTTCGGTGAACCTGGCGGTCGCTCTCGCCAAAATGGGTTACCAAGTCGGATTGCTCGATGCGGATGTTTACGGTCCGAATGTGCCGTTGATGTTGGGTGTGAGTGGTCAGCCGAAGATGGTTGGAGAAAATCGCATTGAGCCGATGCAAGCTTATGGCCTCAAAGTGATCTCCGTGGGATTTTTGAATCCCGGGGACAAACCTATTATCTGGCGTGGTCCCATGCTGCACCAGATCGTAAAGCAATTCCTCGGGATGGTGGAGTGGGGGCATCTTGATTACATGATCGTCGATCTGCCGCCGGGGACGGGCGATATCGCGTTGTCGCTGGTGCAGAATGTTCCGTTGACGGGCGCAGTGGTGGTTTCCACGCCCTCCGACGTTTCGCTGCAGGATGCGCGCAAAGCGATCGAAATGTTCAAACAGATGAAAGTGGATCTGGTGGGTGTGGTCGAGAACATGAGCTTTTTCACCTGCCCACACTGCAATCACGAGATCGATATCTTTTCCCGTGGCGGCGCAGAAAATATGGCGCAACAGTATGGAGTGTCGTTCCTGGGCAACATTGAGCTTGATCCTGAGGTGCGCAAATCCGGTGACGGCGGCAAGCCGGTTGTGCTGGAGGGCGAAAATTCGCCGCATGCCAAGTCGATATTCGAGTTCGCTCGGAGGGTTGTGGCCCGCGTATCAGAAATCAAAGCCAGCGAACCGGCGAGCGTGATTCAGATTCAGTAAGGAAATCTTTAACACAGAAGGCACTGGGGACACGGAGGAATTACCCTGTGCCCCCTGTGTTCTCTGTGGTTATCGGTTTTTCTTCTTAAACCTAGCCAGCCTCCAGACCGGTTCCACTTCACCATCCTTCAGAATTGACTCAGCCATCAACTCTCCTATCGCCGGGCCGTGTTTGAAGCCGTGGCCGGAGCCTCCGCCCAGCAGCCAGACATTCGCCATTCGGGGATGGCGATCGATGATGAAGTTACTATCGGGAGTCTGCTCGTACTGGCAGACCCGCGTCTCGATCAAGGGTGCATCCTTCATGGCGGGGAAGCGGAAGGCGATGTACTCGCGGACGCGCTTTAGCGTTGCTTGGCTGACTGTTCGCTCGCCGCTGGTTGGATCGAAGACGGCTCCTCGCGTGTCATCCGCGACTTTGAACCCGCGGTGGCCGCTGCCCGGGATACCATACAGAAATCGCTTTCCGTGATCGCCCCACACAGGAAGCTGCGCGTCGGTAAAATGCGAGTTTCCGGCAGGTGGTCCGAAGAAAAAGATGTCTTGCTTGGTGGGCCGAATGAGTCCGCCCACCGTTTGTGGAAACATTTTCCCCAACCAGGGCCCGCAGGCGAAAACATAGAGATCGGCCTGGAGCCGCGAACCATCCGAGAGCGTCAGGCTGCGCACGGGCGCGCTCTCGAGATGATCGGTAGAGACTGCTGATTGCCGATACCCGCCGCCTTGACTCACGAATGCATCAACCACTGCCTGGCAACTGACGCGAGCTTCGAGATATCCGCAGTCCGGTTCGTAAATTCCCCAGTGGATGCCGGCGAAGTTGATTTGCGGCCAGCGTTTCTTCATCTCTGAAGTGGAAAGTTCATGAAATTTGATTCTCGCTTCGCGAAGCATTTGCAGCGACCCCCGCTCGAATGCATCAACGCCGCTGCTGACCATCCAAAGCACGCCGGTGCGGTGCAGGAATTGGCGTTTCCAGCGGCGTTCATATTTCGCCCATAGGTGGAGGGCGCGGGCTGCGAGCTTCGTATAGGGCTGTTCAGGACCATAGGTGCCGCGCATGATGCGAGTTTCGCCACCGGACGATGCGCGCGAGTTTCCTGGTCCCCATGCATCGAGAAGAGTTACGCGGGCTCCACGCTCGAGAAGGCGAAGGGCGGTCCAGCCTCCGAAAGCGCCAGCTCCAACAACTGCGACGTGCGGTTTCGATTTCATAGGAAATGGTTTCGCATCACAAAGGCCTGAGGATACGCGCAGGCGCGGGCGCAGAGGAAGATGCGAGCGGAGATTCTGGTCGGTTATACTCCTTCCGCTATGCATCCGTTCATAAAAATTCGCTTCTCATCCACAGTTTTATTCATCGCCACAGCCAGCTCTCTCGTGTGTACTTCCCTTTTTGCACAAAACTCAACTCCCGCGATCTCGCGCGCTGCCGCAGTGCTTGATTCCATGCCGCACGCAAAGAGGATTAGCGATGTTGCCCTCTCGCCCGACGGAACTCGGGTTGCATACATCGTAGACAAAAAACTCACTGTCACAAATCTTGCCGGTGGATCTCCACAGGCGATCGCGGTAGAAGGCGGCCTTGCGATACGAAACGTGGCGTGGTCAGCCGATAGTAAGCGCATAGCCTTCATCGCCGATCTTCCGGGCGATGTTCCGTCGGCGCAGATCTGGACCGCAGCCGCTGACGGCAGCGCTCCGGTGAAGCATGCGGAGTTAAAAGGGTATGTTCAGGCTCCGCGATTTTCTCCGGACGGTTCAAAGCTCGCCATTCTTTTCATTGAAGGGATGCCCCGCGTTGCAGGCCCGCTGCAGCCAATGACGCCGCTCGCGGGTGTCATCGACGAGAAAATCTTCGAGCAGCGCATAGCAACGATCGACCTGAGCACCGACCATTTGGCGCAAGTCACTCCGACCGACGTGTATGTCTACGAATACGATTGGACGCCCGATGGCCGCGGCTGGGCGGCGACTGCGGCCCACGGCAATGGCGATGCGAACTGGTGGATCGCCCGTCTCTATTCAATCGATGCCGGCAGCGGCGAGATGCGCGAGATTTACAAGCCGAGGCTGCAACTCGCCGATCCGCGTGTCTCTCCTGATGGCAAGAACGTTGCGTTCATCGAAGGACTGATGAGCGACGAAGGCTCCACGGGAGGCGATATTCATGTAGTCCCCATCGCGGGAGGGACTGCACGAAATCTGACTCCTGGCATTAAAGCGTCCCCGTATGCCGTCGCCTGGGTTGGCGCGGACCGCATAATTTTCGGCGAAGATGTGGACGGAAATTTTGGCTTTGCCAGCTTAAGCACGAATGGCGATGTGATCAGGACATTGTGGACCGGTCCCGAGTTCGTCCGCCCCGCCAGCGCCGCCTGGGTTTCATCCGCTGCGAAGGAGGCGACGACTGCGATTGTGCGGCAATCGCCGAGTTCTCCGCCGGAAGTATGGGCGGGACCGATTGGAAATTGGAACCAGGTTACGCATGTGAATGCTGACGTGAAGCCAGCGTGGGGCGAAATGAAGAACGTTCACTGGATGAACGGCAGCATGCGGGTACAGGGATGGTTGATGTTGCCCAAGGACTACGACTCGAGTAAAAAGTATCCGCTCGTAGTGAGCGTGCATGGAGGGCCGTCTGCCGCCTGCGCTCCGCTATGGGATGAGCGCAATATGGGACCGCTTTCGGCGATGGGATACTTTGCCCTGTGCCCGAACCCGCGCGGCAGCTACGGGCAGGGAGAAGCTTTCACCCAGGGTAATGTAAAGGATTTCGGCGGCGGCGATTATCGCGACATCATGGCAGGAGTCGATGCCATGGTGAAGCAGTATCCGATCGATGCCAAACGCATCGGGATTCGCGGCCACAGCTATGGCGGGTACATGACCATGTGGGCCGAAACTCAGACGCAGCGATTTGCCGCCGCGGTCGCCGGAGCCGGGCTCTCTGATTGGCTGAGTTACTACGGTCTCAATGATATTGACGAATGGATGATTCCATTCTTTGGTGCGTCCGTCTATGACGATCCCGCAGTTTACAACAAGAGCGATCCCATGCATTTCGTCAAAGCAGTGAAGACGCCGACTTTGATTCTGGTGGGCGATCGCGATGGCGAAGTTCCGATGGAACAATCGGTTGAGTGGTGGCACGCGTTGACTTATTTTCATGTCCCGACGAAACTTGTTGTCTATCCGAACGAGGGCCACATGTTAATCAAACCTGTCGACTCGCGGGACTATTCATTGCGATCGCTGGAGTGGTTCGAAGAATGGTTCGCGAAGGCGCGATAAGAATTCTCTAGACCCCAATTAAAATTGGGGTCTTCCCCGTTTTCTCATCGACGATGTTCCTGGGACTATAATTGCGCCAACCCATGGCTTTAGCCTCTGGCACCAGGCTCGGTCCTTACGAAATCCTCAATCCGCTCGGAGCGGGAGGCATGGGCGAGGTGTATCGCGCCAAGGATACCCGCCTCGACCGCACCGTAGCTATCAAAGTTCTGCCTTCACACCTTTCTTCTGATCCGGAATTGAAGCAACGCATGGAGCGTGAAGCCAAAGCCATTTCCGCTCTGCAGCATGCGAACATCTGCACGCTTTATGACATCGGCACGCAGGACGGCACTCAGTTTCTGGTGATGGAGTATCTCGAGGGGCAGACACTCGCCGAACGCCTTGTGAAAGGCGCGCTGCCGGTTGAGCAAGTTCTGAAGATTGGCACAGAAATCGCGCAAGCACTGGAGAAAGCCCACCAGCAGGGCATTATTCATCGCGATCTGAAGCCCGCGAACATTATGCTGACCAAAGCGGGCGCGAAGCTCATGGATTTTGGCCTGGCCAAGCCGGAAGTTTCGATCTCGCCTCGCGCCGTTGGCCCTTTTACTCCATCCACGCCGACGGTGAATCTTGCCTCGCTCACCGCTGCCGCATCGCCGCTCACACAGAAGGGTTCGATCGTTGGGACCTTTCAATACATGGCGCCCGAACTTTTGCAGGGAGCGGAGGCCGACGCCCGCAGCGACCTTTTCAGTTTCGGATGCGTTCTTTATGAAATGGTCACGGGACGCCGTGCGTTCGAGGGCAAATCGCAACTGAGCGTGTTTACTTCTATTCTGGAAAAAGATCCAGAGCCGATCAGCGCCAGCCAGCCGCTAGCGCCGCCTATGCTCGATCGCGTAGTGCGTGCATGCCTGGCTAAGGATCCGGCGGATCGCATCCAGTCGGCGCACGATGTCGCGATGGATCTGCGCTGGGTCGGCGAGTCGGCGGCCATCGATTCCACACTCACCGACTCTGAAAAGCCATCTAGGGAATTCAAGAAGTCGTGGGCAGCCTTGGCAGGCATGGTTGTGCTCGCATTCGTGGCGCTCGCCGGATTTGCGGGATACCGCTGGGCGAGATCTTCCGCAGACTCTCTTTCTCTTCACGCCGAAATCCCCGCGCCGGACAAATTCTCTCTGGATACCACGGGCGACGCTGGCGGTATGCCTGTGCTGTCTCCCCAGGGGGACAAGTTAGCCTTCGTCGCGCATTCGGGCGAAACCAAAACGCTGTGGGTCCGGGCACTGAACAGTGACACGGCGCAGCCGCTCGAGGGTACGCAGAACGCAATGCATCCCTTTTGGTCTCCGGACGGCCGCTACGTCGGTTTCTTCGCCAATGGCAAGCTGGCAAAGATCGCGGCGACCGGCGGTCCTGTGAGCGTGTTAGCCGATGCTCCGAACTCGAGGGGCGGCAGCTGGAGCGCCAACGATGTGATCGTATTCGCTCCGGATTTTCTCGGAGGTCTTTCGAAAGTAAGCGCGCAAGGCGGGACGGTCGAGCCGGCAACGTTGATTGAGAAGACCAAGCACGATACACACCGCTGGCCCTGGTTCCTTCCCGATGGCAAGCACTTTCTTTTTCTCGCAACCAGTCACACGGGAGGCGATCCCACGCCCAACGGAATCTACTTCGCTTCGCTGGATAATAAAGAGACTCGCCAGATCGTGACCAGCGATTCTGCGGCGCAATATGCTTCCGGGTATTTGCTCTATCGCGCTAATACTGCTTTAGTCGCTCAACCGTTTGATCCGCAGTCAGGCGCGCTCTCGGGATCGGCGGTTCCACTCTTTAATAACCTTCGCGACGACGTTGGTGTGTGGCGCAGTATCTTCGCGGTATCACAGAACGGACTGATGGTGTACCAACTGGGCAATGCCGCCTCCGCGAAAAGCAAGCTCGTCTGGTTCGACCGCTCAGGAAAGGCTTTGGCTGACTTCGATCCGGGTGAGAGCACCATCATTGATATTCGTCTTTCGCCGGACAACAAGCGGGCGGCGTTTGCCAGCGGAACCGGCATTTGGACGCTCGATCTTGTGCGCAAGACCAAGACGCGGATTACGTTCGACCAGCAGATCGTTCAGGAGCCCACCTGGTCGCCAGACGGCAAAACGATTCTGTTCTCTGCGCGAACGGCCACAGGTGGAGGCAATGTTGAGATTCGCTCCAAAGCAGCCGATGGGAGCGGAGCGGAAAAAACATTGATTCCCGTGCAAAATAATTACCACTATCCTGCATGGTCGCCCGACGGAAAATATTTGACCTATATTTGGGGTGACGGCGAGAAAATGGTCTCCCTCTGGATCGTGCCTGTTGCAGGAGATGCCAAGCCGGTAGCAATCGTGCAGCCGCCATCCCCGCAATCCGATATCAATAGCTATCGGGTTTCTCCTGATAGCCGCTGGGTGGCCTACGTTTCAGATGAATCCGGAGTGCAGGAAATTTACATTACAAGTTTTCCCGGAGGCCAAGGAAAATGGAAAGTGTCGTCGAACGGCGGGGCTTATCCGGCATGGCGGGCCGACGGGAAGGAACTTTTCTACCAGAGTCTTGCCAATGATTTTTTTTCGTGCCCGATCGCTATGAAAGGATCAGAAATCGAAGTCGGAACGCCCCAGCGTCTGTTCAACACCACTGCCCCTGGAATCGGTATATCTTTCGACGTCTCCGCTGACGGCAAGCGCCTCCTCATCAACCACGCCGAAGAAGAAGCCCAGGCTCCGCTTCAGTTACTCACGAACTGGCCTGCGGAGTTAAAAAAGTGACTACGTACCGACGAGGAAACGTCGAAACTCGACTGGCCGCTCGGTTTACTAACCTCCTTGACAGGACCCCACTGCCTTCCTAGAATCCAAGCAGCGCGGGCGCTTTGCGTCCTGAAGCTAAGTTTTTGCATCTAAATTAGTTAGCTGGAACCTGAATGGCCAAGAGCCGCGCCGGCTTTGCATCTCATAAACATGCCTTCTGATCCCAACATCGGGAAGCGGGAACGCGAAGTTCTCACCGCGATCGTGGAAACTTTTATTTCCACGGGCGAGCCCGTGGGCTCGCGTACGCTGTCGCGATCGAATCGCGAAGGGCTTAGCCCGGCGACCATCCGGAACGTGATGGCCGATTTATCGGAAGCCGGGTTCCTGGAACAGACGCATACTTCGTCGGGACGAATTCCGACTCCTGAAGCCTATCGCTATTATGTCGAGCAGATTTCCGGGACGGCGCAACTGGCCCCGCAGGAACAGAGCATGATTTCCGAATCGCTGGCGGGAATCAGCGATGTGCAGGAGTTCATGGAACGCACTTCGCGAGTGCTGTCGTTGATTTCGCGAAATGTAGGCGTCACTGTGGCCTCTAGCGGAACCAAGAACGCGCTGGAGCATGTGTATTTTTCGCGGCTGGGAGATCAGAAGGTGCTGGCGGTGTTGGTCACACGTTCGGGGTTGGTGCGCGACCGCGTATTGCGGCTGGACCTGGGGCAAACGGAACTTGATCTCGCAGCTCGCTACATCAACGAGAATTTTCGCGGATGGACAATGGAATCAATGCGCGCCGAACTGGCGCGAAGGATCGAACAGGAACGCAGCGAATACGATCGGCTGATGAATTCCATCGAGCAGCTCTACAAACAGGGTGCGCTCGCCGCCGAAGCGGGAACGCAGGTGGTGTTCGTAGAAGGCGCGGCAAACCTGGTCACAGGGCAGGAGGATCGTCAGCGTCTGCAGGAGATGCTGAAGACTCTAGAGGAAAAAGAGAAAATCGCGAAGCTTCTCGGTGCCTATCTCGACGTAAAGCAGGAAGCGGTGAGAGTGGTCATTGGGCTCGATGACGCGATCCCCTCGATGCAGAACTTTGTATTAATCGGAGCCCCGGCGCGCTCGGGAAGCGATATGGTCGGATCGCTGGCGGTAATCGGACCCACGCGGATGGATTATCAGCACACCATGACTGCGGTTTCCTACATCGCGCGCCTGTTCGACAAAATTCTGAATGAATCGGAGTAACCAGATTTTATGAGTAAAGCTAGCGGCAGATCAGAAGTGGAAAGATCGGAAGTGGAAAGATCGAAATCGCAGAGAGCTGGCTTGGATTTGGAGCACGAACTCCCAGCGTCGGTCGACGGAACAGAGAATGAATCAAGTCTGGCGGCCAGCGCGGAATCCGCGGCTCCGGAATCGGAGTTGCAAAAATTGAGGGCGGAGCGCGACTCGCTGCTCGATCGCCTGGCGCGCATGCAAGCCGAGTTCGAGAACGTCCGGCGCAGAAATATGAAAGAACAGCAGGATTTTCGTGAGTATGCCGCCACGGACGCGATTAAACCTCTGCTTCCGGTGCTCGACAGCTTTGAGCGCGCATTGCAGGTGAAATCAGAACCAGCCGACTTCCGCAGTGGAGTGGATCTGATTTACAAGCAGCTGCTGAGCGCGCTGGCCAAGCTTTCGGTGCACCCGATCGCGGCTAAGGGTGAGGCGTTTGATCCGCACTATCACGAGGCCATCGAAATGGTGGAAACCTCCGATGCGCCCGACCATCAGGTGCTTGAAGAGTTGCAGCGCGGCTACAAATTTAAAGACCGCCTGCTGCGTCCCGCGATGGTGAAGGTTGCAAAAAATCCTGGAAGGTAAGTCCCGACCTCAGCTGTATTTCTCACGAAGGAGAGGCGTCAATTCTGACCACGAACGCAAAACGCGACTATTACGAGGTGCTTGGCGTAAGCCGCACCGTAACCGAAGTTGAACTCAAAAGCGCTTACCGCAAGCTGGCCATGCAGTGGCATCCTGATCGCAATCCGAATAATCCGGATGCGGAGGAACGATTTAAAGAAGTTACGGAAGCTTACGCGATTCTTGCCGATTCCGATAAACGATCTCTTTATGATCGCTACGGACATGCGGGAGTAGGCGGTGCATCTTCGGGCGGCGCGGGCTTCGATCCCACGGTGTTCCAGGATTTCGGAGAGATCTTTGGTGAGTTCTTCGGATTCGGAGATGCATTTGGCGGTGGACGCCGTCGCAGCCGGGTACAACGCGGTGCGGATCTGCGCGAAGACATCACCCTGGAATTTGAAGAAGCGGTCTTCGGCACTGAAACGAATGTGACAGTCCGCCGTCACGAGGCTTGCGAAGATTGCCGCGGATCTGGAGCAGCTCCGGGGAAAGGTCCTACTACATGTAAGTCCTGCGCAGGGCGCGGGCAGGTGCGATATCAGCAGGGCTTCTTCAGCATCGCGCGAACTTGCCCAGCCTGTCAGGGAGCAGGCAGCGTGATTACTGATCCTTGTCCCAAGTGCAAAGGGGAAGGCAGGCTTTTGCGGCAGAAATCTGTGGATGCAAAGATTCCGGCAGGCGTTGAAGATGGCACGCGCATCAGATTTACCGGCGGGGGCGAGGCTGGTCCGTTCGGTGGACCGGCCGGCGACCTTTACGTTGTATTGCACGTAAAGGAGCATCCATTTTTTGTGCGCGAGGGGAATGATCTGCACTGCGCGGTTCCGCTTTCGGTGACGCAAGCGGCAGTGGGCGCGGAGATTAAGGTTCCCACGCTGGAAGGCGAGCACACGCTTAAGATTCCGGATGGAACTCAGCCCGGGACAACGTTCCGCATTCGCAATAAAGGCGTGCCCGTGCTGAACGGCCACGGTAAGGGCGATCTCTACGTGGAAGTGCGAGTGCAGATTCCCACCAAACTGAATAAGCGCCAGAAAGAACTGCTGCAGGAACTGGAGACTACGGCCAAAGTGGATAACCAGCCACTGGTGCGGTCGCTACTGGGCAAAATGAAAGATCTGTTCGATTGAGCAGGAACTCATACTCTTAATCTTGAAAGTCAGAGTTGCGTAGCAGGGCGCCTTTCAGAGTTTCACGAGTGCCGCGCTGTCGGTTACCTATGCCCTGCGAATCCCCGAAGTCATGACGCGTCGCCGCTGGATTGCTGACGAAGTCGTTGGAGATCGCGCCGCCCTTGTCGGCGCGCATGCCGATCATCTGGTCCGCGTGCTGCGCGCTCGCGTTGGAGAAGATTTCGATATCGCCACCGATCGGGGCGTTCGCCGCGGAAGAATCACAATGGTAAAGGACGGCCGCGTCGAGTTCGAGCTGGGCGAACGAATTTCTGCGGCTCGCGTGACTGACATCACCCTGGTTCTCGCGGTATACAAATTTGACCGCATGGAGTGGGCGATCGAAAAATGCACTGAGCTCGGCGTCTCGCGGATCGTGCCGCTAATCTCTCGCCGCACGGATTCGCATCTGGCTGCAGCATCCAGAAAGCGAGTTGAGCGATGGCAGCGCATCGCCCGGCAAGCGGCGGAACAATCCCGCCGGAGTGCCCCGCCGGAGATCGTTGACGCCTATCAAGCTTTCCGAGGCGCTCAATCTTTCCCTTGGCTTGCGGATACTTCTGTCTGAATCGGAAGACCGTACTTTATTGCGTGAGGTACTGATCCAGGAAAATGCCAGTAGTGGAATTGTTCTGGCGATCGGCCCCGAAGGCGGATGGGCGGAAGAAGAACTACAAGCGTTTCATCAAGCCGGTTGGATTTCAGCATCGCTGGGAAATACGATTCTTCGCGCCGAAACCGCCGCCATCGCAGCGATGGCGATTGCGGCTTCCGCGCTGTACTCTCTCTGATTTTCACAGCCTGCGCCTTTCTGAACGCGGTGGTATTCTGAGCCCCAATGGCTGTTTCCAAAGTTCAACCTCATCTCGCTGCATTTCTTCCCGATGATCGCCAGCGTGAAGCCATCGAGCATGTTCACGGACCCATGCTGGTGGTAGCGGGCGCTGGAACCGGAAAAACTTCGGTGCTGATTCACCGCGTTGCGCGCCTTGTACAGCAAGGAAATGCCAAGCCGGAGGAAGTTCTTGCGCTCACTTATACCGTGGCCGCCGCGGGCCAGATGCGAGATCGCGTCAGTGCGCTGCTGGGCAAGAAAATTCATTCGGCTACATTTCATGATTACTGCAACGCCCTGCTGAAGCGCGCCAGAAAAGACTTTGCCGTGCTCGATGAAAAGGATCTATGGATTTACCTTCGCAAAAGGATTCATGAGCTTCGCCTCGAACACTACGTGCGGGCGGCCAATGTCGGACAGTTTCTGGATGATTTGTTGCGTTTCTTAAACCGTTGCCACGACGAACTGGTCACACCGGAAAAATATGCTGCGTACGTTCAGCGCTTGGAGCGTGGCGAATCTACGGTCCCGCGGGTGGCCAAGTCGAAAGAGAAGTTGACCGATGCTGAGGTGATCGGACGCTGCCAGGAAATTGCCCGTGTCTTCGCCACCACTGAGCGTTGGCTGCGCGAAGACAATTACGGCACCTTCAGCCACATGATCACGCGGGCCCACGAGTTACTGACGACTGACGAAAAAGTATTGGAAGAGGAGCGCGCCCGCGCCCGCTTTATTCTGGTCGACGAGTTTCAAGACGCTAACTTCGCGCAGATCCAGATTCTGGCGGCTCTGGCGGGGCACGACGCTAACATCTTTGCGGTCGGAGATCCGGACCAGGCCATTTATCGTTTCCGCGGAGCATCGAGCGCGGCGTTTGATCTCTTCCGCCGGCATTTTCCGGAGAGCAAGCTGGTCGTTCTCGGCAAGAATCGTCGTTCCACCACTCCCATTCTGCAAAGTGCATTCGCCGTGGTCGATAAGAATCCGGCCGTCTTTCGCGCCGGCGAAACGGGAGCATTCGCTTATCGCCGGACTCCATTGCAATCTGCGCGAGAAGAGGAAGCTATTCGTCAGGGGAAATTCCTTTCCACATTCCCCGTGGAGGCGATCTCTTTTAACGGGCGGGATGCTGAGGCGCCAGACGTAGTTCGGATCATTGAAGAAACGCGGCGCCACACGCGATGCAAGTGGAAGGATTTCGCGATTCTCTATCGTTCGCATGTGAACCGGGATGACGTCGTGCAGCATTTGGCCGAGCACGAGATTCCCTTCACCATCGAGAACATGGATGTGAGCGACACGCCCGAAGTAAGGGATTTGTTTGCCTGCGTTGCGACTGTGGTCGATCTCAGTTCCGATGCAAGCCTGTTTCGAGTGGCAGCATTGCCACAGTTCGAAGTGGATCCCGAACAACTTCGCAGTGCGCTGCGGGCGATTGCAAAAGAGTCGAAAGATGGAGTGGTGATTCCGCTGGCGTCGGTTCTGGATAGCGTCGTCGGCGGTCCGGCAGTGTTGCAACGCGTGCGCCAGGCTCGGGGCGAGGTCGACCGCAGACAGGCGAAAGCTCGCGCGGCAATGCAGTTGATCGGAAAGCAATTCGGTCTCAACCTCGATACGCCGGTAACACAGGCTGCTCTGAAGTTTGTAGCTGACTGGGAGCAGAAGGCCACTACGAAAAATGGGGACTTGCACGAGTGGATTGAGTATATGAGTTATTTTCGCGAAGCCTGCGGAACTATTCCGTTGGCGTCAAATGAGAATGAAGATGCGGTACGCCTGATGACAGCGCATGGCGCGAAAGGGCTGGAGTTCTCTCATGTTTTTATCTTGCGCGCCACCAGTCCGTCGTTTCCCGCCAGTTATCGGGAGAGCCTGGTTGAGTTTCCGCGAGAGTTGCGCGATCCGGATTCTGCTGTAGGAGGCGATGACAAGACCCTCCACGATCAGGAAGAACGGCGACTCTTTTATGTCGCGATGACCCGTGCCCGGGATTCGTTGCACATGTACGGAAAGCAGGGGATTGGACGCGACAAAACGCCTGCAGGATTCTTGCGCGAATTGATCGGCAATCCGGGATTACAAAGGTGGCTCAGGGCACGGGCCGCGCTGCCTTCGCAACCGGAATTGATTGAGATCGCCGCGGCGGCGGACCCTGCTCATGATCGAAGGCTCCCGCTTGCCCGCGTGGCTTGAACTTGCCAGCGATTGATGGACTGGACACACAGCTGAGCGCTAGCGCCATCGAAACCTATGAGACTTGTCCATTGCAGTTCAAATTCGAGCGCGAATGGAAACTCTCGCGGCAACTCCATGCGGCGGTGCAGTACGGGGCCGCGATGCACCGGGTCTTGCGCACTTACTATGACTCCGTTCGTCTGAAGAGGACCAAGCCGGACGATGAGTTGCTGCAGCAGTTTCGTGACGACCTGCTCTCCACTGGAATTCAGGATGATTACCAGCGCGATTTGTACCTGGAACAGGGCCTGGAACAACTAAAAGAGTTCCTCGCCGGATCACGCTCCGCGACGCTGCCCGAGGTTCTACACACCGAAGAGTGGTTCGATGTGGAGATCGCTGGTACCAAGCTTACGGGGCGGATCGACCGGATGGATCGTGCGCCTGATGGCAGCGTAGTGATCGTCGACTACAAAACCGGCAAGGGGCGGACGCAGGAGGATGCCGACGAGAGCCTGCAGCTTTCGATCTATGCCATGGCCGCCGAGCAGAGGTGGGGATACCGAGTCAGCGGATTGGTGTTTCATAATCTTGAAGGAAACATTCCGATCATTTCGAAGCGTACCGAGTTTCAATTAGAGCAAGCTCGAGAACGAGTGCTGGCCGTGGTGCGCGGCATCGCGGATGGAAACTTCAAACCGAAGCCGGATTTTTATTGTAACTTCTGCGCCTTTCGCGGGCTCTGTCCGGCGCGGGAAAAACGTGCTCCAAACATTAGCGTGAGCATTGGAAAGATCGCGGCAAAGGCGATCGACTGAGTTGCTGCCGCGTCCGGGACTTCGGGACAAAAACTTAGGGGACGCTTTTGGCGTCCCCCTTTGACTTCATACTCACTTCTTAATGCTTCTTTTTCTTCTTTGCCTTTTTCTTGGTTGCCATTGGTTCTATTCTCCCTTCCATTTTCATGGAAAAATCTGCAACGATGTTTTGTTGCAACTAAATGAAGTATTCAGTTAATGAAAAATGAAGTCAAGAAAAAAATGAACGTAATTTGGCGAGCGATGCTGTACCAAAGTCACAGTGTGGAGAACGTGAGCGGCAAAATCTGCTCGACGCAGCAATGAAATCTGCCGGCATGCGACTCGCGGGAGACGCGAAGCCTTCGGGCGGTCTTTGTTTCGTCCGTAGGTTTCTTCCTGCGGTGACGATCGACCTCTGCTCTGCCGATATCGAGGAAGTTCATCGTTTCCTTGGTCCGCAGCATCTATAATGAAGTTGCGAATCTTCGCGGGAGCATGATCAATGGCGGGTTTCGACGATGTTGTCATCATTTCCGGTTGTCGAACAGCTGTGGGAAAATTCCAGGGAAGCCTGAGTGATTTGAGTGCTTCGCAACTGGGCGCTGTGGTAGTGCGCGAGGCCGTGAAGCGCGCTGGATTGAACTCCGACCAGATTGATGAATGCATCATGGGCAACGTTCTCCCTGCAGGGCTGGGACAAAATCCCGCGCGGCAGGCTGCAATCTTCGCAGGCTTGTCTCCCGCGACAGGTGCCATGACAATCAACAAAGTTTGTGGCTCGGGACTGAAAGCAGTGGCTCTCGCGGCGCAAGCGGTGCAAACGGGAAACAGTTCCATTGTCGTCGCAGGCGGTATGGAATCGATGACCAACGCTCCTTACCTGCTGCCGCAAGCTCGCAAGGGATACCGGCTGGGCGATGGCAAAGTGATCGATTCCATGGTGCACGACGGACTCTGGGATATTTACAACGACTATCACATGGGCGTGACCGGCGAAAACGTCGCCGAAAAATATGGCATCACTCGGGAAGAGCAGGATGAGTTCGCGGTGAACTCACACCGCAAAGCTATCGCCGCTTGGAAGGAGTGCCGATTTAAATCGCAGATCGTTCCGGTAGAGATTCCCGCGAAGAAGAAGGGCGCAGCGCCGATACTTTTTGAAAAAGACGAATCGCCGCGCGAGGATACGACCATCGAAGCCCTCCGCGCTCTAAAGCCCGCATTCAAAAAAGACGGAACCGTGACCGCGGGCAACGCGCCAGGAGTTAATGACGGGGCTGCGGCGGTGGTCGTGACCAGCGCAACGCGAGCGAAGGAACTCGGCGTTCAACCGATGGTACGGATCGTGGCACAGGCCACCAGCGGAGTCGAACCCAAATGGGTGATGATGGCTCCCGTGGACGCTGTGAGAAAAATCTGGGAGAAGACGGGATGGAAAAACGAAGACGTCGACCTCTACGAACTCAACGAAGCATTCTCGGTGCAAGCGCTGGGGGTCACACGCGAACTTGGACTCGATCTGAACAAGGTAAATGTGAATGGTGGCGCTGTGGCCATCGGCCATCCTATCGGAGCGAGCGGCGCGCGGGTGCTCGTGACTTTGATTTATGAGATGGCACGGCGCAATGCGAAGCGTGGAATCGCCGCACTGTGTCTGGGCGGGGGCAACGCCGTTGCGATGGCAGTGGAGAGAAACTAGCCGCCCAATTCAGACTGAAGAGTTTACTTAAGCGGGATCGATGGGATTTAGAGAAGCGGCAGCCGGCAGTGAGACTGTAAATACAGCACCGCCTCCGGGTACATTGGCTGCCTCGACAGTTCCGTTGTGCTCCTTCATTACAGATTTGCAGATGCTTAGACCGAGGCCTGTTCCGCGTCCTGGCCGCTTCGTCGTATAAAACGGATCGAAGATGCTGGGGAGAATTTCTGCTGGAATGCCCGGACCATCGTCTAAAAAACTCGCCCACACTGAATTCCCCGTAGTTCCCAAACGGATGCGCAACGTTCCCCGGTCGCGGGTTTCGCGAATAGCCTGTTCCGCATTCAAGATCAAGTTCAAGAAGATCTGCATCAACTGATGCGGATCGCCCTGAACGTAAGGCAGTCCAGGCTCGCGCACGAAGTCCACAGTGATGTTGTTTTTTCGTAGCGAATAGGAGTGGAGATTAAGCGTGCGTTCCACGATCTCTCCCAGGTTGACGCGCGTCTTGCCCGGTGTGGGCGGAGTAGCGAAGTAGGTGAGGTTGTGAACAATTTCCGCCGCACGGCGCGCTTGCTGCTGCAATATGGCAATCTGTTTTCGGGCAGCATCCGTGGTCTGGCTATCCTGTAGAAGTTCGCTCACGCCGAGGATGCTGGTGAGCGGATTATTCAATTCGTGAGCCACGCCGCCGATCATGGCTCCCATGGCGGCCAGACGTTCGCTCTGCACCACCTGCTGCTCGAACTTCTTTTCCCGGGTGATGTCGCGGACGGAGATGATGACCCCGGCAAGTTTGGAATCGGCGTCGAAAAACTGGCTGGCAGAGGCACGCATACTCCGTCCGCCACCGTCACTGCGGCGCGCCCCATATTCAGCGGATCCAAATCCTTTGCTGCCGGCGAGCACATCACGGTAGAGCTCCAACAGCTCAGGAGACTGACGCTGAGTCTCAGAAATCTTCTTGCCCAACAATTCTTCGGACGGGCACTCGAGCAGATCACGCACTCGGGAACTCACAAAGGTATACCGCTCTTCCAGATCGACTACCAGAATCAGATCGGGGAAACTCTCGAGCAGACGGCGGCTGAACTCTTCCTGGCGCGCCACCTGGCGCTCCAGCTTGCGCCTCTCGGTGACATCCACCAGTGTGCCCTGATAGCGAATCAGCTTGCCCGCGTCATCCCATACTGCGCGAGAAGATTCCAGAAATACCGCAGCGCTTCCGTCCTTTTTACGAAGCGCGATCTCTCTGGCACGCACTCCGCCGCGATCATCGGCAGCCCGGCCCAGGACCGGCGCCTGTTGAGGATCCACATTCAGCATACGAGGCTCCACAGCAAGAAGTTCTGCTTTCGTGGCATAGCCCAAAATGCTGACCAGCGCTGGATTAGCATCCAGCAGCTTGCCATCCGGCGTACTGAAATATGCGCCTTCCTGAAGCGTCTCGAAGAGTTGCGTGAAGCGTAGCTCCTTTTCGTGTTGCTCGGTGACGTCGCGCCCCAGCACGCTCACGCCGGCCACTTCGCCACTTTTCATGATTGCGTTCAGAACGCAATCAAAATAGAAGTGACGGGAATTGTTCTTGAAGCGCAACCGCACCGTGCCCGCCCAGTGCCTCTTGTCCAGGAAGCGCACGAGTTCTGCTTCCATGCTGGCACGGGTGGGTTCTTCGATAAACTCGAAGAATTTCTGTCCCACGATCGCGGTATAAGGGAGTCCCACCAGCTGGCTGATACGTTTATTGACCGTGCGCAGGGTGCCATCCAGCGACACCGCGCAAGCCGCGTCATCAATTGAGTCGATCAACTCCTTGAAGTTGCGCTGGGAGCGCGCAATCATTTCGTTCAGTTGATCGAGTTGCTCTTCCGAGGGGGCGGCGCCTACATGTTGCTGCAAATCCTCCAGCAGAATTTTAAGTTCGCCGACTTCTTTGCGACGGCCGTAGGCATAGACTGCCAGAAGCACCGACAGAACCAGCACTCCCACCGCCACCGGGCCGAGGTGGTAAGGCAACGCTTCCAGCCGCTCCCATGCCAGAGCGGCAAAGCCTGCCGCCAGCAGCACCATGAAAAGTAATATCCATCGCCAAAGCTGAGATTCCTCGCGCTCCAGATTGCGAGGAGGGCGGAAACGCTGAGAACTACCGGAAGAGGCCTGCATCATGAGGGGGATCTGGTTACCCGCCGATCAAATTGTCTGATCGAATCGAACTATCGTAAATTATACCGACCGCGGCGCAACAATCATCAGGCCATTGCACAAGGTTGGTTACTAATGATCCACAGGCTGCGGCTGTGACATCTGTCACTGCGCTCAGGAGGTACAAGCGCATAACGTAGATATTCCTGGATCAGGCCTTCGTGTGCCGATTCCGGCTCTATAAGTTTCCCCTCACAATCAATGCTTTACAAGACTCTCAGCGCCGCCGTGTATGGCATTGACGCCAATATTATTCAGGTGGAAGTCGACTGCTCGGGAATTAAGACCGACCAGGATCACTTCCATACCGTAGGCCTGCCCGACGCCGCGGTGCGCGAGAGCCGCGACCGGGTCCGTGCCGCGCTGAAAAATTGTGGGTATGACATTCCTCCTACGCACATCACGATCAACCTAGCTCCAGCGGATATAAAGAAGGAAGGCTCCGGCTTCGATCTGCCGATGGCGCTCGGCATCGTAGGGGCCTATGGGGGCCTGACCCGAAAAGAAATCGACGACTGTCTCTTCGTAGGAGAGCTATCGCTCGACGGTGGGGTTCGCGGCATCCGGGGGACGCTACCGATCGCGCTCGAGGCACGCAGCCGCAAGATCTCCCGGCTTGTGGTTCCTGAGGCGAACGCGCGAGAGGCCGCCATGGTCGGCGGGGTAGATGTCTATCCGGTGCGTTCGCTGCTGGATGTAATCCACTTCGTGAATTCGGGCAATGGAATCGCTCCCCTGAAAGCCGATGGCGATGCGCTGCTGCGGGAAAATCAGGAATTTCTGGTTGATTTCAAGGATGTGCGCGGGCAGCAAACCGCCAAGCGCGCCATCGAAATCGCCTGCGCCGGAGGCCACAACATATTAATGATTGGTCCACCCGGCTCGGGAAAGACCATGCTGGCCAAGCGGATGCCCACCATCCTGCCGCCGCTTACTTTCGAAGAAGCGCTCGAGACAACCAAGATTCATAGCGTGGCTGGAGTTCTCGACCCAGGCAGCGGCCTGGTCGGCAAGCGGCCGTATCGCTCGCCCCACCACACGATTTCGGATGCCGGTCTGATCGGCGGCGGCGCAATTCCCCGCCCCGGCGAGGTTTCGCTGTCTCACAATGGACTACTCTTCCTCGATGAGCTTCCCGAGTTTCCCCGCAACGTACTGGAAGTGCTGCGCCAACCGCTGGAAGATGGGACGGTCACGATTTCCCGCGCGGCCATGTCTCTGATGTTCCCCGCACGATTCATGCTGGCCGCGGCCATGAATCCCTGCCCCTGTGGTTTCCGCAATGACCGCACCCGCGAGTGCAATTGCACCACACCCATGATCCAGCGCTACATCTCGAAAATCTCCGGTCCGCTGATGGATCGCATTGACATTCACATCGACGTCCCAGCCGTGAATTACAAGGAGATGCGCTCGACCAACGAACCGGAGTGCTCCGGGAAAATTCGAGATCGCGTTATCCGCACCCGGGGAAAGCAACTCGAACGCTTCGCTTCGTCCCGCGAGAAAATCTACTGCAACGCTCAGATGTCGTCCCGCCACATTCGCACATTCTGTGAGCTTTCCCCCGACTGTGAGCGCCTGCTGGAACGCGCCATGACTCAGCAGGGACTGAGCGCCCGGGCTCACGATCGCATCCTGAAAGTCGCACGTACGATTGCCGATATCGAAGAAACTCCGCAGATCGAGCCCAAACATATCGCCGAAGCCATCCAGTACCGTTCGCTCGACCGGACTTACTGGACTTAGAGCGCCGAGCCTTCGCCCGTCACTCGCTCGGTTCCAAGCCTTTGACTTCCACGACCTCAGCCCCTACTATACGATTGCTTAGGCGCTTCCCGCGTGATCGACCAGACCATCTCTCACTATCGGATTGCCGAGAAATTAGGCGGCGGAGGTATGGGTGTCGTTTATAAGGCGGAAGACACCCAGCTAGGCCGCTTCGTAGCGCTCAAATTTCTTCCCGACGATCTTGCGGAAGACTCTCAGGCTCTGGAACGTTTTCGACGAGAGGCGCGGGCTGCCTCGGCCCTGAACCATCCCAATATCTGCACGATTTACGAGATCGGCAAGCATGACGCCCAGTCTTTCATCGCGATGGAGTTTCTGGACGGCCTGACCCTGAAACACCGCATCACTCATCGTCCGCTCGAAATTGGGCTCCTTCTGAGTCTGGCGATTGAAATCACCGACGCGCTCGATGCTGCCCATTCCAAGGGTATTGTCCATCGTGATATCAAGCCGGCGAACATATTCGTAACCGAGCGTGGCCACGCCAAAGTTCTCGACTTCGGACTAGCGAAAGTAATATGGGACCACAAGATTGAAGCGGAAGCCACTGCTGGACCGACGGTCGCCGTTCGTCCCGAACAGTTGACCTCGCCCGGCTCGGCGCTGGGAACCGTGGCCTATATGAGCCCGGAGCAGGCACTCGGCGAAGAACTGGACGCGCGCTCTGACCTCTTCTCTTTCGGTGTGGTGCTCTATGAGATGGCTACCAGCCATTTGCCATTCGAAGGCAACACCTCCGCGGCGATCTTCAATGCGATTCTGAATAAGCCTCCGATTGCCCCGGTAAAGCTCAATCCCGACCTTCCGCCGGAGCTGGAGCGCATCATCAATAAAGCTTTAGAAAAAGATCGCGATCTGCGCTATCAGAGTGCCGCCGAGATGCGTGCCGATCTTAAGCGACTGCAGCGCGACTGGCATCCATCCTCGCGGCAAATGGCCGCTGCAAGAGATGCGGATGCTTCGCCAGTTCCGGTTCCGGCCCCAACGTCACAAATCTCTGCTAAGGCTGCGCCGAGCCGTACTGGCATCCCTTTGCTGGCCGGCACAGCGATCGTCATGCTGATCGCCGGAGCTGTGGCAGGATTACTGATTGGCACCAAAACCGCGTCTGGACCGGTACCCACTTTTCACGAGCTCACCTTCCGCCGCGGAGCTCTCACTGCCGCGCGTTTCGCCCCCGACCCACGCTCAGCCATTTACAGCGCTTCGTGGGAAGGAAATCCGCAGTCGGTCTATATAAGTTCGCCGAACTCCACTGAGTCCCGCGACTTCGGGCTGCCGCAAACCGAGGTGCTGGCCGTTTCCTCGGCCGGACAAATGGCCGTTCTGCACCACTTCCGTGTCGCCGACAATGCCTTCACCTATGTAGGAACGCTCGCGCAGCTTTCCGTCGGTGCGGATGCTCCGCGCGATCTGCTGGACAATGTCGAGGCTGCCGCCTGGACTCCCGATGGTACCGCTCTCGCGGTAGTTCACTCAGCGGGAGGAAAAGACCGTCTCGAATACCCCATCGGAAAAGTTTTGTATGAGACAACCGGGTGGGTTAGCGATCCCCGCTTCTCTCCCCGGGGTGACCGCATCGCATTCATCGACCATCCACTTTTAGGGGATGATGGTGGAGTCGTCAGCACGATTGATCTGAATGGCAAAAAGTCTGACCTTACCGAGCGCTGGGCCAGTGCCATCGGTTTGGCGTGGAGCCCTTCCGGCGACGAAGTTTGGTTTACTGCCACGGCGACGGGATTCAGCCGCTCTTTGCGGGGGGTCACGCTCTCGGGGAAAACCCGCGAATTGCTCACCGCTCCCGGAACGCTTACTCTGCACGATACTGGAGCCGGTGGCCGCGCCCTCATTTCGCGCGACGCATTGCGTGCTGGCGCAGTTGGTCTGGTTCCCGGCGAAACCAAAGAACGCGATCTCAGTTGGCAGGATTGGACTGTGCCTTCTTCGCTTTCCGAGGATGGAAAGATTCTCCTGTTTACGGAGGCCGGGGAAGCCGGTGGCGGAGATTACGCAGTTTTTGTTCGCGACACCGGGGGCACCTCCGCGGTCCGCCTTGGCGAAGGCAGCTCGCGCGCACTCTCGCCCGACGGCAAATGGGCGCTGGTGCAACGGCAGAACATGTCTCCGCCCGATTTCGTACTGCTCCCCACCGGGGTGGGCCAGCAACGCGCGCTGCCAACCGGAAATATTATTCCGCGCGATGGCAGGTTCCTGCCCGATTCCAAGCGCCTGGTATTCGAGGGGCACGAAGAGGGTCATGGCTCCCGGCTCTTTATCATGAATCTGGACGGCGGACAGCCCCGCGCTATAACCCCGGAAGGATTTCGTTTGCGGGGTGCCGCGCTCTCTCCGGACGGCAAATTCATCGTTGCGATCGGCAGTGACGGCCTTTATCAGCTGCCCTTAGATGGAGGCCAGCCGCAATTGATTCCCGGCACCGGGCCGGGTGATCTACCGTTGCACTGGGAAAATGAGGATCAAATTCTGCTGATCGGAAACCGCGGCGAAACCTCCTGCCCGACCTTTCGCCTGGACCTCAAGAGCGGAACCCGCACCCCATCGAGAGCCTTCAGCCCGGTGGACATTGCTGGGGTGGTGGCATCCTCTTGTCCTTTAATGAGCGCCGATGAGCAACACTACGTCTTCGGCTACACCCGCAGTCTTTCGGATTTGTTTTTGGTGGAGCACCTGAAGTAGGTGAACAATTAAGCTCGCCGAGAAGTTAGCCCACCTCATCCTCGGTAACTCCTCGGTCGTGTCATTGACCCCATCCCGCCAACATGTTATAAATGCCCGTTTTGCACTCGCACGTTTGGAGCAGAGTTCTAATGTGCTTCGAGCGTGCCGGGCGCAAAATCCGACGCGGCCAAGCTCCAACACTCCGTTGTAGGTTTGCGGTGGAAGCGTGTTCGGAACTCCGGCAATGTTCTCCGAAGCTGCAGTAGCGCGCCCCAGGGGAAGCTTCGCCGGAAGTGCAGTGCCTAAACACGTTTGTATATTCCTAGAAACCGACCCATTGTGGAGGACTCATTATGCGCACCTGGCTCGCCAATGCTGCGTTCCAAGCACGCCGCGCGCTATCCGGCTCTGTGAAAGCATTTTTTGCTGTGGCATCGCTCCTCGCCGTGAGCGCTGGCTCGGCGCTGGCTCAACCTGCGGGCGAAACCGCCAATGGCGGGGAAGCCTCGCTGAAACTTCCTGATCTTTCCTCGGTGAGTTTCCTGAATGGCGCTATCAACGGCCACAACCTGCTTCTGATCGGCATACTGTTCTGCTTTTTCGGGCTTGGCTTCGGCATGGTCATCTACATGCGTCTCAAGAACCTGCCGGTTCACCGGGCCATGCGCGAGATCTCGGAACTGATTTACGAAACCTGCAAAACCTACCTGGTTACGCAAGGCAAATTCATTCTGCTGCTGTGGGCTTTCATTGCAGTCATCATCCTGCTTTACTTCGGTGTGCTCGAGCACATGGAAGCGATGCGCGTCGCCATCATTCTGGTTTTCAGTTTGGTTGGCATTGCGGGAAGCTACGGTGTGGCCTGGTTCGGAATCCGCGTAAACACATTCGCCAACTCGCGAACCGCTTTCGCATCTCTTCCCGGGAAGCCGTTTCCGGTTTACCAGATTCCGCTCGAAGCCGGCATGAGCATTGGCATGATGCTGATCAGCGTTGAACTCCTGATCATGCTGATCATTCTTCTCTTCATTCCCGGCGATTACGCAGGTCCATGTTTCATCGGATTCGCCATCGGCGAGTCTCTGGGAGCGGCCGCACTCCGCATCGCGGGCGGCATCTTCACCAAGATCGCCGACATTGGCTCTGACCTGATGAAGATTGTATTCAAAATTAAAGAAGACGATGCCCGTAATCCTGGCGTTATCGCGGATTGCACGGGCGACAACGCCGGCGATTCCGTAGGGCCTTCGGCCGATGGCTTCGAAACTTACGGCGTAACCGGCGTGGCACTGATCACCTTTATTCTGCTCGGCGTGAAAAATCCCACGGTGCAGGTTCAGTTGCTGGTGTGGATTTTCGTGATGCGCGTCATGATGCTGGTGTCCAGCTCGCTGTCGTATTTTTTGAACGCGATCATTGCCAAGGGCCGCTTCGGTAAAGCGGATGAGATGAATTTTGAAACTCCGCTCACTTCGCTGGTGTGGCTGACGTCGATTGTTTCGATTGCCTTGACCTTCCTGGTTTCGTACTACATCATTCCCGAACTTGGCGGCGACGTTTCGCAGTGGTGGAAACTGGCAGTCATCATCTCCTGCGGAACACTGGCTGGAGCGCTGATTCCCGAACTGGTGAAATCTTTCACATCGACTGAGTCGCGTCACGTAAAAGAAGTAGTAACGTCGGCGGAAGAAGGCGGCGCTTCGCTCGGAATTCTCTCCGGATTCGTGGCAGGAAATTTCTCCGGCTATTACCTCGGGTTGTCGATGGTGCTGCTGATGGCCATCGGCTTTTACTTCAGCACCATGGGTTTGGCCGCCGCCGCAACCATGTTGGCACCTGCGGTATTCGCCTTCGGACTCGTCGCGTTTGGATTCCTCGGCATGGGGCCCGTCACCATCGCAGTCGATTCCTACGGTCCGGTCACCGACAACGCGCAATCGGTCTACGAACTTTCTCTGATCGAGCAGGTTCCGAACGTCGAGGCAGAAGTCAGAAAAGATTTCAACATGGCGGTCAACTTCGAGCGTGCCAAGCACCTGCTCGAAGCCAATGATGGCGCGGGCAACACATTTAAAGCCACGGCGAAGCCGGTGCTCATTGGAACTGCTGTGGTCGGAGCTACGACGATGATTTTCTCCATCATCATGGCGCTCACCAGCGGCCTTACCGCCGACGTGGACAAACTTTCTCTGCTGCACGCTCCATTCTTTCTTGGTTTAATTACCGGAGGCGCCATGATTTACTGGTTCACCGGCGCATCCACCCAGGCCGTGACCACCGGCGCTTACCGCGCGGTCGAATACATCAAAGCCAACATCAAACTTGAAGGTGTGGAAAAAGCGTCGGTTGCCGACAGCAAGGCGGTGGTCGCCATCTGCACAAAGTATGCGCAGAAGGGCATGTTGAACATCTTCATCGCCGTATTCTTCGGTACGCTGGCCTTCGCTTTCGTGGAGCCGTTTTTCTTCGTCGGCTATCTGATATCGATCGCAATCTTCGGCCTCTACCAGGCAATCTTCATGGCGAACGCCGGCGCGGCATGGGATAACGCCAAGAAGATCGTGGAAGTCGAAATGAAGCAGAAAGGAACGCCGCTGCACGATGCCACCGTGGTCGGCGATACGGTCGGCGATCCGTTCAAGGACACTTCTTCCGTGGCCTTGAATCCAGTAATTAAATTCACCACACTGTTTGGATTACTGGCGGTTGAACTAGCGGTCACACTGACGCACGATCAAGGCGCGACCGTCACCAACATTCTGGCATTAGCATTCTTCGCCGTGTCGTTCTTCTTCGTCTACCGTTCGTTCTACGGCATGCGAATTCGGACGGGAAAATAACACTTTCTTGAACTGCTCTCCCAAAGGGCAAAATCACATATCGATTTTGCCCTTTAACTCTTCCATCACACTTTGTATTAACTCTTTGGCATCGGTCAGGCTCTTCATGATGATCTGAATATCCATGACCGGTTTGCCGGGCCAGCGCTGGCTTTGGCAGTAGACCCCATGCTGGCCGACCAGCGCCATGGCATCGGTGATCGTGTCCATGGTGACCGCCAGGCGCCCGCGCGGCACGCCCATCATGGTTTCGTAATGTTCCAGTTCATCGCGCTTGTCATCGAATACCGGCATGGGACGATTGTAACCGCTGGCGGGAATGCGTCATAATCGTTCCGCTACTGACGTTGTTGCTTGTCCCGCGTCTAATGTTTGGCCATAAGGAAATCATTCACAGGAGAGACCATGCGAAAACGACTTGTAGTTCCAGCACTATTAGCCATCGCGTTCACCACCGTGGCGATGGCGCAGATGGGTGAAGGCAAAGCTAAGCCCAGCCCCGCGGCCTCAGCTACGTGCGATCTGGGCGGTGGCAAAAGCATCAAGACCGATTACTCCAGCCCGCGCATGCGAGGCCGAAAGATTTATGGCGATCTTGTACCCTTTGGCAAAGTCTGGCGCACCGGCGCAAATGAGGCCACGACCTTCGTCTCCAGCACCGACGTAGAGGTTGGCGGCAAAAATGTTCCCGCCGGCAGTTACACCCTCTTCACCGTGCCCACCGCCGACGAATGGACGTTAATCATTAACAAGAAAACCGGGGAGTGGGGCATTCCCTACAAGTACGAAAGCGATGAATTAGCGCGCGTGCCGATGAAGGTGAGCAAGTTGCCGTCACCCGTGGAAGATTTCACGATTTCCTACGTCAAATCGGGAAATGGCTGCACGATGCAGATTGACTGGGAGAAGACCCGGGCGTCGGTGGACATTACCGCGAAGTGAGGTAGCTAGTTGAAATTGTTGATTTTTGATTGCTGATTGTTGATTGAAAATCCAATCCATTCGGTTTCAATCAACAATCAAAATCATCAATCAGCAATCAGGCCGGCTTCCACCTCAGTACCGGCTTGCGTGCTGCCGCGGTTTCATCGAGCCGTGAAACTCGCGTGGAGTGCGGTGCGTCAAGCACCGTCTGCGGATTTTCCTCCACTTCCTCTGCAATCGATTTCATCGCATCGATGAATAAATCCATCTCTTCCACTGACTCGCTCTCGGTGGGCTCGATCATCAACGCTCCCGGCACAATCAGTGGAAAGGCCGTCGTGTAGGGATGAAAGCCATAATCGATAAGGCGCTTGGCAATGTCCATGGTACGCACGCCCTTTTTAGCCTGGAGCCTATCGCTGAAAACTACCTCATGCATGGTCGGGGTGGAATAGGGCAGCTCGTAAGTTCCCTCAAGACCCTTGCGAATATAGTTGGCGTTCAACACCGCATCCTCGGTGGTTTGCCGCAAGCCATCGGGGCCGTTGGCCTGGATGTAGGCCAGCGCTCGGACGAACATTCCGAAATTTCCGTAAAACGCGCGCACCCTTCCCACTGACTGCGGACGGTCATATTCAAAACCAAGATGGCCATCAGATTTCGTAATTAGCATCGGCGTCGGCAAAAACGGCTCAAGTTTGTTTTTGATTGCCACCGGTCCAGATCCTGGCCCACCGCCACCGTGCGGAGTGGAAAAAGTCTTGTGCAAGTTGAGGTGCATCACGTCGACCCCAAAATCGCCGGGGCGAACTTTGCCGACCAGAGCGTTCATGTTCGCGCCATCCATATAGAGCAGGCCGCCTTTGGCGTGAAGGATGTCGGCAATTTTATGAATCTCCTGTTCAAATACGCCAAGCGTATTCGGATTCGTGAGCATAAGCGCGGCCACATCTTCATTCATTTGCGCTTCCAGCGCGGCAATGTCAACCATGCCGCGCGAATCCGACTTCAGATTTTCAACTGAGTAGTCGACCATGGCCGCGGTTGCCGGATTGGTTCCATGCGCGGAGTCGGGTATGAGAACTTTTTTTCGGGCGCGTCCCTGGGCATGATGGTAAGCGCGCACCATGAGCAGTCCGGTCATCTCGCCATGCGCGCCTGCGGCTGGCTGCATTGTGATCGCATCCATACCGGTGATCTCGATCAGGCACTCGCTCAAAGTCTTCAGGATCTGTAAGGCGCCCTGCGAAATTATCTCCGGCTGGTAGGGATGGCCATTTGCGATTCCCTCTACTCGCGCCACCGCCTCGTTCACACGTGGGTTGTACTTCATGGTGCACGATCCCAGAGGATACATGCCGAGATCGATCGCGTAATTCCATGTCGAAAGCCGGGTGAAGTGGCGGATGATTTCGATCTCGCTCACTTCCGGCATGTTGCCCAGTTCTTTTCTTTCTGACGACCCGAGGAGCTGCGACGTATCCACTTCCGGAACGTCGAGCGGAGGCAGCTTCCATGCGGCTTTTCCGGCCGAAGACTTTTCGAAGATCAGGCCTTCGTTCTGATTCACGTGGCGGGTGGCTTTGCGGATCCTGTCCTTCATCGCGCCACCTCTTCTACTGTGGCTTCTTCTTTGGCGGAGCGGACGACTTCCGGTTTCGCGATTGCGGCCGCCGCCTTGTCGATGATCTGGCGCGGGGTTAACTCCGTGCAGCACCAGAGCGCCGCATTCCCTAGTTCGGGATAAAACTTTTTTAGAGGCAAGCCACCGACGATTTTTTGTTTCAGCAATCGCGCATTCACGGAATGAGGGTCTTCGCTGGTTTCAACCACGAACTCGTTGAAGCGCGGCGCACTTCCAAACAGAATCTTGCCGTGCTTTGCGAACTGCCCAGCCGCATACGCGGCCTTTGCCAGATTCTGCTTGGCCAGTTCTCTCAAACCAACTTTTCCATAGACCGTCATGAAGATGTTGACCATCAGGGCGACCAAGGCCTGGTTGGTGCAGATATTCGACGTCGCCTTCTCGCGGCGAATGTGCTGTTCACGAGTCGCGAGGGTCAGGACGAATCCCCGCCGGCCCTGCTTGTCGACGGTTTGCCCAACCAATCGTCCTGGCATCTGCCGGACAAATTTCTCACGCGTAGCGATCACCCCGCAGTGCGGGCCACCGAATCCGAGCGGCACACCAAATGACTGCGCCTCCATGGCGATAATATCCGCTTCGCGCGGCGGCTCCACAATTCCCAATGAGACCGCTTCGGCAATCGAAACCACCAGCATTGCACCGTTCTTATGCGCGATTTCGGCGATCGCGGCGACGTCTTCAATCGTGCCAAAGAAATTCGGGGATTGAATGAGGACGCAAGCCGTGTCGGAGGAAATCGATTTCTGCAGCTCCGCGAGGCTTACGCGCCCGTCATCGCCGAAACCGGCCACGGAGAGCGGCATTCCCTGATGGGTCGCGTAGGTCGCGAGCACTTCTCGGTACTCGGGATGCAAGCTGCGCGCCACGACTACGGATCGACGCGCAGTCAGCCGAACCGCCATCATTACCGCTTCGGCAGCAGCGGTTGAACCGTCATACATGGAAGCGTTTGCTACTTCCATGCCGGTGAGTTCGCAGATCATGGTCTGAAATTCGAAAATTGATTGCAGAGTTCCCTGCGAAATCTCCGCCTGATACGGGGTATACGCAGTGAGAAATTCCCCGCGCGAGATCAGCGAGTCGATAACGACGGGCCGATAGTGAGCGTAGGCACCGGCGCCCAGAAAACTCGTGTAGCCTTCGCCGTTTTCTTTTGAGCGTTGGCGAAAGTAGTCCACGATTTCTGATTCCGCCATTTGCCGTGGCACTTTGAGGTCACGGTTCAGGCGGTATTCTGCTGGAATCGGCGCGAACAACTCGTCGACCGAGCGCAGGCCGAGCGCCTTCAGCATCGCTTCGCGGTCGGCAGGAGATTTTGGTAAATAGCGCATAGGAAATTGATTAGATGTTGCTCGAGGTCACTTCGATTGTGGACCGCGGCAGTTCAGAGGTCATTGCCGATTTCCAATTTCCAATTTTCGATTGAACCCCGGTCCTCATTCGCTGTCGGGCGCATGCTTATTCGGCAATTGGAAATCGAAAATTGGCAATTCCTCAATGTCCGGCTTCTTCAGCGATAAACTTTTCATAATCCGCTGAAGAGAGCAGCGCATCCAGTTCGCCCGGATTCTTCAGGGTGATCTT
Organism: uncultured Acidobacteriaceae bacterium; assembly: GCA_963817305.1. GTDB lineage: Bacteria > Acidobacteriota > Terriglobia > Terriglobales > Acidobacteriaceae > Sulfotelmatobacter. The sequence continues at coordinate 349,337 of CAWFOD010000008.1, forward strand.
CATCATCCAGGAACCGTGAGGATCTTTGTTTACATTCTCGGGCGAAGTGGCGAGAGCGTCGTTCGTCTCGGTGACGGTGCCTGAGGCCGGGGTGTACAAGTCCGATACGGCTTTCACCGATTCAACAGAACCAAATGTCTTGCCGGCGGTAAGCTCCGCGCCGACCTTCGGCAACTCCACGAAGACAATGTCGCCCAACTCCTCCTGCGCGTGATCGGTGATTCCGATCGAACCGGTGTTTCCATTCACTTGAATCCATTCGTGCTGTTTCGTGTATTTGCGATCTGATGGATATGCCATGATGGCTGCCAGCTTCCCTTCGTGTAACTGAGTACCTTTTGTGGTTAAGCCTTTTTGGGTCTCTTATAAAACGGCGTTGGCACAACCTGAGCCGCCACACCCTGCCCGCGAATTTCTACTTTCACAGGCGCGCCTACGGCTGCGAAAGCCGGTGGCACATAAGCCAGCGCGATATTCTTTTTCAGAAAAGGTGCGGGAGATCCGCTGGTAACGTAGCCAATCTCGCGCCCGTTGCCATCACTGTTCAGCACTTTATATCCGTCACGCGCAATGCCTCGCTCAGTCATCTCCAAGCCGACCAGCGTGCGCTTCAGGCCTTCTGCTTTGGCTTTCTCCAGCGCCGCGCGTCCGATAAAATCGGACTTTTCCATCTTGCAGAAGCGATCGAGCCCTGCCTCCCAAACATTAATCGTATCGGAAATCTCGTGGCCGTAGAGCGGAAGTTTACCTTCGAGACGAAGCGTGTTACGCGCGCCTAAACCGCAGGGTACGATTCCGAATTCCTTGCCTGCTCTCAGAATTTCATACCATACTCTCGCGCTGATGGCCTCATCCGCGGAAACATAAATTTCGAAGCCATCTTCGGCTGTGTATCCGGTACGGGCGATCAGGATATTTTTCAGTCCGCAAACCGTGGCGCGCGTGGCCCAGTAGAACTTTACTGCACTTAAATCCGCGTCCGTCAATTTTTGCAGAACGTTCACGCCTTTCGGTCCTTGAATCGCAATCTGCGTGAAGTCGTCTGATAGATTTTCCACCGCGCAATCGAACTGCCGCGTGTTATCGCGCACCCAATTGAAGTCTTTCTCTCGCGTGCCAGCATTGATCACTAAAAAGTATTCATCTTCGCCGAGGCGATGAACGATCACATCATCCACAAAGGTCCCTTGCGGATAGAGCAAGGCCGAATACTGCGCCTGGCCAATGGCCAGCCGCGAAGCATCATTCATGGAAATATGCTGCACCGCGGCCAGCGCTTGCGGACCCACCAATCGAATGTCGCCCATATGGCTGACGTCGAAGATGCCAACACCGGTGCGCACTGCCATGTGCTCGTTGATGATTCCGCAGCCGATTGACGCAGGATATTCGACCGGCATGTCCCAGCCGTTGAAGTCGACCATCTTCGCTCCCATCTGGCGATGGACCGCATTGAGCGCGGTCTTGCGGACGGCGGGAGCGGGGTTGGCCGGCATAGATTCAACAGAAGACAATGGAACCTCAAGGCACACGGAGTATCCGAGGAAAAGCTGACTGATTACCGTATCACGTGGTTTTTCGGCGGGTCAAACGGAAGGATTAACCACAGAGGACACGGAGAACACAGGGCAAACCATACGATCTATCTTCCAAACTGCACGGTGACGTGGGCTCCTGCGGCCACGTGCGAACCAGCGGGTGGAGACTGTTCGCGGCCCACGCCACTGCCTACGGCTTCCAGTTCGAGACCAGCATCCTCAGCAGATTCCACGGCGCCGCGAACCGTCTTTCCTACAAAGGATGGGACTTCGATTCCGCCTTGCTCAATGTCCAGGACTACGGTTCCAGTGGTTGCAGCTTTCGCAGCCGGGGCGGGATCATCAGCGGATACTGCATTCGCCGGAACAAGTGGATTGGTAGCGGTGGGAGTCGGTTCATTCTGCCGCATGGCGGCCTGAACGACTTGCCCGTCGCTGCTGGCAGTCGCGGGCGAGGGCGCCCGCGCCACACTCGGCTTGCCGGCTAATGATTCCGAAGCGGCCCCAGTTACATCCGCGGTCTCCAGCGGCTCGCCGGGGTGGTCTGGGGTTCCTTCTTCCAGGTCTTTCTCTTTCGTCTTCGCCTGCGCCAGAAGCAGCTGGTGATTAGGCGCAAGCGGCAAGTCATGCGGTGTGTGCAGGTACTCGAGCACCTGCTGGGTCACCCGACGGAACACAGGCGCTGCGACCTGCCCGCCCTGGTGAAGGCCGACGGCGGAATCCAAAATCACAGCTACGACAATCTGCGGATTGTTTACGGGTGCGAACCCCGCGAATGACCCAACATATTTAGTCTTCGAATACGCACCTGTAGCCGGATCCACTTTTTGCGCGGTTCCGGTTTTTCCGGCGGAAGTATAGCCTTCCAGAACTGCCTTGCGGCCGGTCCCTTCGAGCACGACTTTCTGCATCATCGACCGCATCTCCGCTGCGGTGTAACTGGAGATCACACGGCGGGAAGTTCCGGGATGAAACGCCACAGTTTGCGGCAAGTTTTTCGCCGGGGGAGCTCTGCGGATCCAGCGTTCCCGCGACGATGCGCGGGGCAATCCAAACTCCATCGTTGGCGAAAGTCGAAATCAAAGCTGAAAGCTGGACCGCCGAGATGCCGATTTCTTGTCCCATGGAAATCGCCGCGATGGAAACTTTCGACCAGCGGCTGACCGGCTTCGTCAGGCCACGGGTTTCACCGGGTAGTTCGATTCCGGTTTGCTGCCCGAATCCGTAAGCGCGAATGTATTTGTAGAATCGGTCTTCGCCGAGGCGTAGCGCGATCTTGATCGCACCCACATCGCTCGATTCGGCCAAGACGCCCCATACCGGCAGCAAGCCGTGCGGCCTGGAGTCACGGATGCGCATGCCGTTATAGACGATGGATCCCATCTGGCAGTCAAAGACTTCATCCGGATTCGTGAGCTTCTCTTCCAGCGCCGCAGATATTGTTACCAGCTTGAATGTTGATCCGGGCTCGTAGATGTAGCTCACAGCGCGGTCAGTCAGCGCTCCGGGCGTGATCTGCTTTCGCAGATTTGGATTGAACGTAGGCCGATTCGCAAGCGCAAGAATTTCTCCGGTATGCGGGTTTTCAACGATCACAGTGCCGGCAATCGCCTGCGTGTCGTGAATCGCCTGATCCAGTTCTTTCTCGGCGATATATTGAATATTCTTATCAATAGTGAGGACGACATTTTCACCGGGCTCTGGTTGCTTCTCCACATCGGAGAACCACTGGCGACGTGCGTCGACGGAGATAAACATTTTCCCGCCGTGACCGCGCAGTTCATCGTCAAATTCATGCTCGATGCCGCTCTGGCCCGCATCTTCCATTCCAACTGTTCCTACCACCTGCGCCGCAAGATCACGCGCCGGATAAAAACGTTTCGGCTCTTTCTGAAAATGGATGCCTTGCAGGTTCAGCGACTTGATGCGCTCGATGGTTTCGTCGTCCGCTTTTCGCGCTACCCAACAGAATGTTTTGTGGCTGCGGCAATCGGCCAGAACAACATTGTGATCTTCGCCGGTAATCCGGGTGACCAGAGAGACGGCGGTCGGAAGGTCTTTCACTTCGGAAGGAACAGCGAATGCAGAATCCACGAGCACGGACATCGCCAGTTCGTGACCTGCGCGATCGTAGATGACTCCGCGCTTGGCGGAGAGTGGGATCTCACGCTGTTGCTGGTGTTCGGCTTGCTTCACGAAGCTGCCGTATTGAAAGACTTGCAAATAAACCAGCCGGGCGCAGATTAAAACGCACCAGAACAAGAGCATTCCGCCCAGCAGGTAGAGCCGGGAGTTTTTGCCGAGGTTGGAACTACCACCATTCATAATCGCCGCCCACGAGCCTTGTCATCGCAGTGAGAAAATCTTGGTAGAGCCATCCGTAGACAGACATGGCGGACCACCGTTCCGGCGGACCGCCATAAAATTCATGTTGGGACAGCCCGTCGACAAGCTCGGGGCAGATGCTAGGCTGTCCACGAGCAAAGCTGGGCTCTCGCTCGATGCGCGCTACTGACCCGCCAGCACTGTGATCGGGGCCGCACTCGCCATCACCGGGCCGTTGCTTTGCTCCATTACAGGACCATCCATTCGGATCACCTGCCCGGGTTCTGGCGGCACCAAGCCCATACGACGCGCCATCACATCGATGCGTTCGGGATCGCGCAGGCTGGCATCTTCCAGCCGCAAGGCACGATTCATTTCCGTCAGATTGCTGAGTTCGCGCTTGGCCGATTCGATCTGGTAACCGTACTCAATCGCGCGGAAGTGCTGCCAGGCATAGGTAAACACCAGCAAGAAAAGTAGAGCGAGCGCGGTGCCAAATTGCTTCATCTCGCGGTTGTGTCCCGGATCTTCGGCCTTTACCAGTCGAGAATTGTCGATCGCCTTGGCGAAGTAAATCTCGGGCGTGCCGGTAAAAAATGTGTTCCGCCGCGCCACTGGAACTGCCATCCGCATTGCCGCTGTTGCTGTTGCCATTACGCTGCTCCCGCAAAGATGGGTTCTGTCTGCTGCGAACTCGGCAAATCGAAAAGCTGCCGCAGGTCCATTTCTTCCGACACGCGTTCCTCCGACATGCGCTTCTGTTGAGCGCTTCGTTCCGCGCGTTCCACCGCTGCCATCAAATCACTGATCAAAGTTCCCGTGTACATCGCGCACCTTCCAACTCGAATTCCTACCCAGAACCTGGCTTCGAACCGGAAGCCTTTCTACATCGGCGGATCTTCGTCCACCTTTTCAGAACCTGTTTCACCTAAACCTGAACTCCCGGCACGCCATTACAGCTGTGCCGGGGACTCCGGCAGGTTTTCCGGAATCTAAACTTTTTCCGCTGCCCGCAATTTCGCGCTGCGTGACCGCGGATTACGATCCTGCTCTTCTTCGGATGCAGTCACCGGTTTTCTGGTCAACACCCGGAAGTACTTGTCCTTAATTCCGCCCTCGCGGAAGGCATCCTTTACGATGCGATCTTCCAACGAATGAAAACTGATCACCACCACGCGTCCTCCTGGCTTCAGAATCCGCGGCGCCGCTTCGAGCAGCGCCTTCAGATCGTCCAGTTCGCGGTTTACGAAGATTCGAAGAGCTTGAAAAGTTCGCGTCGCGGGATGAATTCTGCGTTCAGCCTGATTCATTGGCCGGGCCGCGGCTGATATGACATCCGCAAGATGTGCGGTAGATCGTATCGGCCGCGACCGGACAATGGCTCTGGCGATTCTCCGCGACCTCCTTTCCTCTCCGAATTCGTAAATCACATCGGCAAGCTCACGCTCGTCGAGGTGGTTTACCACTTGTTCGGCGGTACGCTCCGACCGCGGGTCCATCCGCATGTCGAGCGGTCCATCCGCCTGAAAACTAAATCCGCGCGCTGCATCGTTCAGTTGCAAACTGCTTACGCCGATGTCCGCCAGAATGCCATCCGCAAAATTCTTGCCGAACCGCTCTCCGACTTCGGCGAATGAGCTCTGCATCAGCGTGACCTGGGGAAAATCCTCCCCGGCCAGCTTGGCTTGCGCGAGTTTTCTTTCGGCAACGTCCAACGCCGCTGGATCTTTATCGAGCCCAATCAAATGTCCCGGTGCGCCGAGGCGTTTTGCGATTTCGTAACTGTGTCCGCCCAAGCCCACCGTGGCGTCGATATAAGTCCCGCCACGCCGCACGTTTAAAAAGTCGATCGCTTCTTTTAAAAGAACCGGAACATGATGGCTCGCTTCCCTTCCACCACCATGCCCAACCCCCTGAGGGGTGTCTGTTGAACCCTCGCCCACTAGATGCCCAATTCGTCGAGCGTCTTCTCATCGTCAGGCGTGAACTTTTCTTCCCGAACTTTCTGCTGGTACGCTTCGATGTTGCGGACTTCCAAGTAAGTCTGATATCCGCTCACCGCAACCTCGCCCTTGATGCGCGCCGCCTCCCGCAACAGTTGCGGAATAAGCAACCGTCCCTGCCCATCCATTTCGACGACCTGTCCCCAGTAGTTGACCTTGCTGAGAAACTTTTTCTTCGTAGGGTTGAAAGTGGAGAGCCCAGCCAACTTCTGCTCGATCCGCTCCCATTCCTCGAAGGGATACACTTGAGCAACATCCCCATCCAAGCTTGTGATGTAAAATTGCTGGCTGTATTTTTCGTCGATCACCCGCTTGAACTCTGCGGGGATCTTCAACCGTCCCTTTTCGTCGACGCGAGTTGGGTGATTGCCGCGAAACATGTGTAAGGCCTATGCTCTTGACAGCCACATCCACAGCAACCGGGGAGGTAAAAGAGGCGCGAAATCTGGTCAAACTCGGGTGGTTCGGGCTGTTTGTCGTGCTTTTGGGTCGGTTTCCCACCGGCTCCTCTTTATCAGCTTCCGCGTCCACTGCCTCAACTTGTTTGACCACTCCGTACCACTTTGTACCACATCTTAACCGTAAGTTATTGATTGTCAAGAAGAAACTTAAAGGTTGGTCCTCCCAATTCTGGACGCCAAGGCAAAATACGAGGACTTGTGGTTAACTAATCGTACGACCACAAGATATTGCGTTTAGGATTTATATTCCTTCGCTATTCATTCGCTTCGATTTTTCTTGCACTCCGCGCCAGTCAAGCGTTCTCTTGTGGAAATTCGGGGTTCGGGAGAATCTCGCGTGGCATTCCGCACGATCGCGGCATCTGAGTTCCGGCCATGACCTACCGACTGCAATTTGCCGATTGGGTAGCCTTTCCAGTTCCTCAGGTATTCGCATTTTTCTCGAACCCCGAAAATCTACCGCGCCTGATGCCACCGGAAACGGCTACAAAGATTGAGAGCTTCCAACTGGTCGCTCCTCAAGCTCTCCCCGCTCATGACACGATGAGCGCTCAGCATTTCGCCGGGAAAGGTTCGATCATCGATACTTCCTTTCGTCCGGTGCGATTCCTCTCCTGGCGTCGTAGATGGACGGCGTCCATTACGGAATTCGAATGGAACCAATACTTTGCCGATATGCAGCAGAGAGGACCATTCAAACGCTGGCATCACCGGCACGAATTTATGCCGGAAGATAGAAACGGTTGCAGCGGTACGCTGGTCCGTGACGTAATTGAATATGAGCTAGGATTCGGTCTGCTTGGGGCGCTCGCGAATTCACTATTCATCGAGAGGCAGATGCGGCTGATCTTCGCGTATCGGCAGAAAATACTACCCGATCTGCTCAGGCAGTTGTAATCGGCGCAATCCCAGCAGCTCTCTTGCGGCGAGTCTCGCAGCGCGATCGGAATCTAGTAGACCGCGTTCGCTGGTCGGCTGGTGTGAATCTCTCCGGACTCTACGGAGATCGAGTAGGGCTCGCCTCTTTCGCCGCTCCAGCCCCGGATATCGAATGTGGCGCCGGTGGGCGCGTGATAAACAGCCACATTGCGCAAGGTTAAAGGCTGCCCAGGTTTGCAAACTTCGGGGGCGTCTGTTACCTGCAGGAAATAAGCTCCCATGCCCGTGCCCACCACTTTGGCTCGACCGTCGACTTCCACCAGCACAGCCGATTTCTCGTCGATGGCAATTTCACGCGGATTCTTCGACCAGCCATCGGCCACGATTCGCGCTAAGAACCCCAAGCTCCGGCCCATGCGGTCGCGCTTTGCGAAGTGACTGTCCGTAAGCATATTGTCGAGGCCGGGGACTTTCAGGAAATCGCGCACCAGAGTGACGCGTTTGTTGTAGGGATTGGTCAAAACTTCTCGGGAAGTAAGATCGGCATCGTTTGGTTTGTCTTCCAGGCAGGCATAAACAAACTGGCCAAGCACCGCCAATCCCGCGCTGGTGCCCCCGATCGGCTTGTCGGCGACCACGTGCGCATTCAGGGCCTCCTGCACAGGAGTCCCCTTCCAGAAGTTGACGTAACGAGCCTGGTCTCCCCCAGCAATGAAAATTACCGTGGCCTTGCTGATGATCTGCGCGACTCGCGGCTCCTGCGCCGCTTTGCGATCCGGAATGATCAACGTGGCCACGGAGTTCATCTGGCACAGTTTATTCACATACTTGTTGTAATCGTCTTTTCCACGGGCGCGAAGAATCAGAAAATCGCCGCCGTTGCCCTTGCCGCAGAGCCAGCGAAACGCTTCGTCAAGGTCGGTGCCTCCGCCCATCATGGCAATGCCTGGGTCAGTGCGAGTCTGCGCATCCAGTTCACTGCCCAGGCGCTTGTATTTGTAAGAAGCCGACCGGCCGATCGCGGAGGCATCGATACAACACAATAGACAAAGGAAGACAACGCTCACGAGTTTCATAACCCGACGAATATACCTCATGCAATATCGGAGTAGGAAAGGTAAGCCAATGCCAATTTCCATTTGCGATTACCCATTGAAAATCGCGCCTTCACGATACGGGCAATAGGGCATGTCCAATCGGCAATTGGAAATCGACAATCGAAAATGTCTTCTACTTTGCTGGCTCGACGAACACCGCTGTGCCATAGGCCAGCACTTCGGTGACTCCCTGCATCACTTCCGTGGCGTCGTAACGAGCGCCGACAACGGCATTGCCGCCCAATTCGGCTGCATGCATCAGCATCAGATCGAACGCTTCGGCGCGCGTCTTCTCACATAAATTTGTAAGCAGAGTGATGTTGCCGCCGACCAGAGTCTGCAAGCCGGCTCCGATGGTGCCAAAGATCGAGCGCGAGCGCACTACAATGCCGCGCACCACTCCCAGCGTGCGCGTCACGCGGAAGCCGTCTAGTTCGAACTGTGTGGTGACCATGTTGTGGGCCACCATCCGTCCACCGCCTGTGTAGCTGGCCGCCATTGCCGTTCCTTTCTGCATCTCCACGGAATTGTTCTCTATGAGAAGCTAACTATACCGCGAGTGCCGACCAGGACGAACTCCGAACTTCCGATTCTCAATTGCCCCCCGAGAGATCAATCACAAATCCGGATGTTTCGATTGGCAAATCCGACGGCGGTGCCTCTCACGGCGCTGCATCACACATCAGCGTGTCATAGGATACAGACAAGTGAAGTCCGTTTGGCGTCCCATATAAACGGGACGGGTGTCGGAAAAGTGCCCTTTTCCTCAACCGCCTGTAGCGAGCGTTGAGTTATGCAGCCTTACGAATGGCGAGCTAAATCCCGAAAGGCGATTCTAGAGACGGACGCATCCGCAGTAGAACAAGAGCTTGCCGATGCCGAGTCCGCCGTCATTGCGCGGACGCGGGAGCTCTTTCACGGCACTGGAGCGAATGTTGACCTGGAGAGAGACGCTTTAGACGACGCCATCTATGCTCTACGTGCGCTCAAGCACGCGTTGCAACAGAAAACCCGGGCGGCTTGAGCCTCGGGGGCCGCCTGGAGAATCTCGAACTCTAAAATCGATTCCCCATATTGCGCTGCTTACATTCGGCGACCCTTCACGCAAGCAATGGCGCAACCGGCGCTCTGAAAGTCCGCCTCTACAATAAGTGATCGCAATACAAATGGCGGGGGGAGACTAGCGTCGGCATTCGACGCGGCAGGCGAGCACGCCCTCCGAACAGACGCCGGGACGGCAACGCTACTTTCAACCCCTATAATGACGAGGCTGTCATTTTCATTTTTATTTTCGGGGGGTTACATGATCTCGCGCCGACGGTTTCTTGAAGTGGGAGGAGCGGGGGCAGCAGCGGCATTATCTCCACTCGCGGCTTATGGCGTGGTTCAGAACGAAAAGTCTAACGAGTCTTCCTTGCCGCCATCGCTGGCACGGTTAAAGTCTCGCAGAGGAGAAGCGACTCCCATCACCCGGCACGAACGATCGGCGCGCCTCGAGCGGGCTCGGCAATTGATGAGTGAGAATGCGATCGACGCCATGGTTCTCATGTCCGGCACGTCGCTGAATTACTTTACTGGAATTCACTGGTGGGGAGGCGAGCGCATGTTTGCCTTCGTGCTGCCGTCAAACAAATCGGCATTTTATGTTTGTCCGGCATTCGAAGAAGGCCGCGCCCGCGAGCAGATTGCCGATGCTCCGGATGGAGAGCGTCCAGATGTTCGTACCTGGCAGGAAGACGAGAGCCCCTATCGCCTGCTGGCCCAGGGTTTGAAAGATAGCGGCATCGCCACCGGCAAGCTGGGCATTGAAGAAACCGTGCGCTTCTTCTTTGCCGATGGCATTGCGAAAGCCGCGCCGCAGCTCACGCTGACCAGCGCCACCCCGGTGACAGCCGGTTGCAGAATGATCAAGAGCCTCCACGAAATCGCGCTCATGCGTCTGGCGGCTGAGGTAACGCTCAGCGCGTATGACAGCGGTTTATCGGGCGCTGCGTCCGGGTATGACACAGCAGGGGGTCGGCGGCCTGATCGCGGCGGCTTATGAACAATTAGGCTTTCCGGGCGAAGCCAGCGTGGAGGTAGATGAGTCCACAGCTTATCCGCACGGCTCGAGCGTGCCACAAGTAATCCACGAGGGTTCTGTTGTAATGATCGACGATGGCTGCACCGTGGAAGGATATCAATCCGATATTACGCGCACGTTCGTGATGGGGAAGCTTCCGGAAAATACCGGCGACAAAATGAACAAAGTGTTCGACATCGTGCACCGTGCGCAGGCGACGGCTCTTGCGACTGCGCGCCCGGGCGTCGAATGCGGCATGGTAGACACGGCGGCCCGAAAAGTGATCGTCGACGCCGGCTATGGACCCGATTACAAATATTTTGCTCACCGCCTGGGACATGGCATGGGCATGGACGGCCACGAATGGCCTTATCTGGTTCGAGGCAACGCTACCAGGCTGGCCGCCAACATGACGACCAGCAACGAGCCTGGCATTTACATTCGAGGGGAATTCGGCATTCGCCTCGAAGACGATATGCACATCACGGAAAACGGCGCGGAGTTGTTCACTCCGCAAAGCCCATCGCTGGAAAATCCATTCGGCTGACCAGTTTCATGGTGCCATCGAAACGAACTCCTATTTTGATGGAGTTACTTGCAAGTTGTTCGTCACCGAAAAGATACCTGGCACGAGATTGGCGCGCGTGCTGACCAGGTTTTTGTCAGCCTCGCTGTCGACAACGCCTTCCAGGGTTACGCGGCCATTCTTTACGATGATACGAATCGGTTTCTGTATACCGAGAGCGTACTTTTCCAGCGGGGGAAAGTCATAGATCGAGCGATACAAACGAATCCGTAAACCGTCATCCATGGGCGAAGGCGGAAGAACTTCAATCTGGTTATCTACTTTTTCGACACCTTCAATGTGCTTTACGGCATTCTCTGCGTCAGACTTCAGCACGGGGCGGACCACTTGTCCCAATAAAGTCACGGTTGAGCCGTTCACTTTATAAGCGATGTAATCAAACACGCCGAAGTAAGGAAGCGTGAGAAGTTCGTGACGAACCTCGCGGATAATGCGCTCTTCCGACCGTGCCGACTGGTCGCGGTCCTGCGCCCACGCGGCTGCGGCGAGAAACAACAACGTAATCACTACGACCGACTTGTTTTTCATACTTTCTCCTTGCACGTTCTTTTCAGGGCGACTGCGACAGAAATTACCTGACGCGGACCAAATTCTACGCCCGCACAGAGCACCGTGACTTACTGTATTCACTGTAATTTTCGAGTATTTGGGGCGTGCTCGGGCTGGTTACTCAGGATGCGGTTTCAATTGCGGGAGCTACTAACTTCGCTTATCCTGTAGGCATCCCCCGGGAAGATAGAGGCTGGTTCTTGAGCCAAGTGTTGCAGACTGAGCCCCCAGTTGCGCACCAGGCGCGCGCCGCTAGACCGGCGTGGCCCCCGGCATGGCAAAGCATCGCCCTCGCCGCACTGCTGCTATGGCTGTATTTTCCAACACTCTTCCACCTGGTTGCTCAATGGTGGCAGGATCCGAATTTCTCCCACGGCTTCTTCGTTCCGCTTTTTGCGGCCTTTGTAATCTGGCAGGAGCGCTCCCGGTTGGCCCTGGTGAAGGTGCAACCATCCTGGTACGGGGTTGCGATTTTAGGGTTCGGATTGTGTGTGCTCATTCTTGGGCAGATGGGCGCGGAGATTTTCCTCTCTCGATTTTCATTGCTGATTGTGCTGGCCGGGCTCACCGTACTCTTCCTGGGATGGAGTTTCTTCCGCGCTGTTCTTTTTCCCTGGGCTTTCCTAATATTAATGATTCCTATCCCCGCAATCGTCTTCAATCAGATTACTTTCCCGTTGCAATTGCTGGCGTCGAAAGTGGCCAGCACGATGTTGCCATGGTTGGGCGTACCCGTTCTGCGCGAAGGGAATGTAATCATGCTTCCGGCCATGTCGTTGGAAGTCGCCGACGCCTGCAGTGGCATTCGCTCGCTGATGTCATTGGCCACGCTGGCCGTAATCTATGGGTATCTGATGGAACGCAAGACTTCCGTACGGGTGCTGTTGGCCCTGGCTTCCCTTCCGATTGCTGTCGCTGCAAACAGTTTGCGCGTCGTGGGTACAGGGCTGCTGGTTCAATACTGGGATCCAGATAAGGCGCAGGGATTTTTCCACGAATTTCAAGGCTGGCTGATGTTTGTCGCGTCACTGATCATGCTTTACCTTCTGCACCGAGGTATTCGGATGATCTGGCCGGAGAAGGAAGCGTAAGAAGCAATGTGATGGCGGCCGCTCGACTCTTCACATTGACTCTTATACCGGGCTTACGGTCTTCCTTGCAGGATTAAAGAATGGCAGTGCGGTTACCTTCACATTCGTCTTCAGACGGATAGCCTCGATTGTAATTTCCATCTGCAATTGAGTCCCAAGCTTCGCGTGCTCGGTCTCCACGCTGGCCAGCGCGATCAACTTCTTCAAGATTGGCGACCAGCTTGTAGTCGTCGCCTTGCCCACCTGCTGTTCGGCCGCGTATAACGGCACCGCTACGCGCGAAGCCTGGGTCGGCGCGGCTGGCGTGAGGCCATAACGTTCGTAGAGCGCTTCCACATCCGTCCAATCCACTTCGATGCCAACCAGTTGCCGCGGCACGCCATTCTTCGCATCCTGCTCCAGAGCCCGTTTGCCGATAAAGTTTTCCTTTTCCAGATGAACCATCTTGGCAAAGCCCAGCTCATACGGCGAGTACTTCTGCGACGGAATCAGAGCCTTCTTGGAACTCGTATAGTCCACTTCAATCAGCAGCAGGCCAGCTTCGACGCGTGCCACATCGAGTGCCAGCATACCGGCTGCATGCAAATCAAATTGCTTTCCTTTTTCCGCGAGAGCATCCCATACCTTAACCGCATCATTGGCTTCTTTTAGTGGAACCCAGATTTCGTACCCTAGATCGCCGGTGTATCCAGTTCGCGAAATATCCACCGGCACGCCTGCGATTCTGCCGTGAGTTACGCGGAAATATTTCAGGTTCGCAATGTCAGCCTCGGCCACGGATTTCAGCAGCTTTGCCGAAGTCGGCCCCTGAAGTGCCAGGGCTGCTACTTTTTCAGAAATATCTTCGACCTGAACGTCCATGTTCAGCCCGTTCTGTCGGAACCAGCGCAGGCTCGGGTCGGCGGCCGTCCAGCGGTAAACATTTTCCTCCAGCCGCGAAATCGTTCCATCGTCGATAACCTTGCCCCCTTCATCGCACCAGCAGCAATAAATCACCTGCCCCACTTTCACCTTATTAATGTCACGCGTAATCACGCGGTTCACCAGCCGGGTAGCGTCTTTCCCCGTGACCAAATACTTGTAGAGCGGAGAAATATCGATCAGCGCCGCCGCATTGCGGATCGCGTTGTACTCGTGCTCGTGATGCACCTCATACACGCTGACCGTGTAGTATCCCGACCACTCGCGGTAATTCAGGCTTTGGCAAAGCGGAAAAGTGCGCTGGTGAAATGCGGTTCCAATGGGCAAAGTATTGGCCTCGACTTTATTTGATTCGAACGCAGATTATACGCCGGAGCACTATTCAAAGGCGTCATCCCGAAGCACCCGCGTTTTCACCAGCGGGCGAGGGATGACGCCTTTTGTATCAACTGATCCTACAGACAAAAGCGCTCGTTCCCGATAGAATGGCGATTCGAGTCCAGCGATGCGCTCAATGATGCCAACTTTATCGAATGTTCTCCGCAGTTGGACCGTCCTCCCCAGCGGCCTCTAATACGCACGCTTCAAAACTGCGCTAATATTCCTCGTTCCCATTCTCAATCAATAGGTCGAATCGCTAAAGGCTGACAGCATATGGCTACTTCATACGATGTAATCGTGATCGGCGGAGGCCACAACGGCCTCGTCAACGCCGCCTATCTGGCCCGCGCCGGGAAGAAAGTTCTGGTGCTCGAACGGCGCCACATTCTCGGCGGCGCGGCCTGCACGGAAGAGGTTTTCCCCGGCTTCAAGTTTTCGGTTTGTTCTTACGTGGTTTCGCTGCTGAGGCCGGAAATTATCCGCGACCTCGATCTGCCGCGCCACGGTCTGGAAATCCTTCCCCTTGATGGCACTTTCACTCCCATGCCCAGCGGAGATTACCTGTGGCGCGTGAACGACCACGGCAAAACTCATCGCGAGATCGCCCGTCACTCGCGCGTCGACGCCGAAGCCTACGACGAATTCGGAAAAGCTATGCAAGCCATGTGCCGCTTCGTGAAGCCTATTCTCAGCATGGTCCCGCCCGATCCCAACACGCTCAACCCGCGCGAACTGATGAAGCTGCTCTTCATCGGCCGCCGCTTTCAGGGCATGTCGAGTTACGACAAATACAACCAAGTCCAGCTCATGACCATGAGCGCGATTGATTTTCTCGATCAATGGTTCGAGACCGACGTGCTCAAGGCCACGATGTCAGCCTCCGGCATCATTGGTACTTTTCTTGGTGTGCGATCTCCTGGAACGGCGTACGTTTTGCTCCATCACTACATGGGAGAGATCGACGGCGCGTTCCGCGCCTGGGGATTCGCACGCGGCGGCACCGGCGCAATTTCCAACGCTATCGGCGACGCCGCTCGCGAAGCCGGAGCGGAGATACGTACGCAGGCCGCCATTGCGAAGATCATCGTAAAAGATGGCAAAGCCAAAGGAATCGTGCTGGCCAACGGCGACGAAATTTATGCGGAAACAATTTCGTCGAGCGTCGATCCCCGACTCACCTTCAACAAATTCATCGAAGCCGAGCATCTCCCCGCGGATTTCCTGGAAGATATCAACCGCTTCAAATATCGCGGATCGTCGGGCAAGGTAAACATGGCGCTCGACGCACTGCCGAACTTCAAAGCCATTCCCGGACCGGGCCCGCACTTGCGCGGCGCCATTTCTATTTCACCCTCTGTCGAATATATGGAGCGCGCCTACGACGATGCCAAGTACGGCAACTTCTCGCGGCATCCGTATATTGATATGGTCATCCCTTCGCTCACTGATCCATCGGTCGCGCCCCCGGGCAAGCATGTGCTTTCTTGCTTCGTGCAGTATGCGCCTTACAAGCTGCGCGCCGGCCTCAATTGGGACGATCAGAAAGAGGCTTTCGGTGACACGGTGGTAAATACGATCGCCGAATATGCACCCAACATCAAAGACATTATTCTGCACCGGCAAGTGATCACACCGCTTGATCTCGAACGCGAGTGGGGACTAAGCGAAGGAAATATTTTTCAGGGCGAACTTTCGCTTGAGCAACTTTTCTTCCTGCGTCCAGCCCCCGGTTACGCGCGCTTCCGTACGCCGATTCAAAATCTCTATATGTGTGGTTCGGCTACGCACCCGGGCGGCGGAATCATGGGTGCGCCGGGGCGCCTCGCGGCTCTCGAAATGCTGAAAGACAGCAAGGGAGCGGCCTAGCCATGCCAGAAAATAAATCTGACCGGCGCGATATCGTCATCATCGGCGGCGGCCATAACGGGCTGGTTACTGCATTTTACTTGGCCAAAGCAGGATTCAGACCACTCGTCCTCGAACGCCGCACGGAAGTTGGCGGCGCGGCGGTCACGGACGAATTTCATCCTGGCTTTCGCTGCTCCACACTCGCACACAGCGCAGGTCCAATTCGTCCAGATATTGCCCGCGACATGCAACTGGAGAAACATGGCCTCAGGTTCATCACACCGGAGACTTGCGTTACCGCGCTCTCGCCCGACGGGCGCGCCCTCTCCCTGCACCAGGACCAAAACAAGTCCGCGCAGTCGATCGCTGCCTTCTCTCAGAAAGATGCAACGAAATACGCTGCGTTCGCGAACTCACTAAGCAAGATCAGCAAAGTAATCGCCGAAGCGCTCGCTACCACTCCGCCTGACATCGATCACCCAAGCAGCGGTGATCTGTGGAGCATGCTCAAAACCGGGCGCGCATTGCGCAGCCTCGGCAAGCGGGATCTTTACCGCGTCCTGCGCTGGGGACCGATGGCCGTAGCCGATCTGGTGGCGGAGTATTTCGAAACGGAATTGCTGCGCGCGGTGATCGCGGCTCGCGGAATCTTCGGGACATTTCTGGGCCCGTGGTCGGCAGGCAGCAGCCTGCAACTACTGATTCGCGCCGCGGGAGATTCTCATCCCGCAGGCTCTGCGTCTTTTGCGGCAGGCGGAATGGGCTCGCTCACGCAAGCTATGGCCTCGGCCGCGAAAGCGGTTGGAGTCGAAATTCGAACCGAGGCAGAGGTTATTGAAATTCGTATCAAAGACGGCGCAGCGACTGGCGTACTGCTCGGCACCGGCGAGGAGATCAGTGCTAACGCCGTCATTTCCAATGCCGACCCCAAGCGCACTCTGCTCAAGCTTACCGATTCCACGCATCTTTCTCCTGACTTCGTGCAGAAGCTGCAGCATTTTCGCGGCAACGGCACGGTGGCGAAAGTGAATCTGGCGCTCTCCGGCCTGCCGAGTTTCACCGCCCTCAAGAATGGGGACGGCGAAGTGCTCAAGGGGCGCCTTCACATTGGACCCGAGATCGATTATCTGGAGCGTGCTTTCGACGAATCGAAATACGGAAACTTCTCACGACAGCCCTATCTCGAAGCTACGATCCCTTCGCTCACTGACCCTGCGCTCGCGCCCGAAGGCAAGCACGTGATGTCGATCTACATGCAGTACGCGCCCTACAAACTGAAAGGAGATTGGGAAGAACAGCGAAAACCTCTCGGACAAACCGTGGTGGAGACCCTGGCACAATATGCGCCCAATCTGCCTGAGATGATTTTGCATCATCAGATCATCACCCCACAGGATATGGAAGATGTTTACGGATTAACTGGCGGACAAATCTTCCACGGAGATCTTGCGCTCGACCAGTTCTTCACCATGCGTCCACTACTCGATTGGGCGCGGTATCGCACGCCAATTGAAAAACTATATCTTTGCGGCAGCGGGACGCATCCTGGTGCGGGCTTGACCGGGGGGTCCGGGGCGAATGCGGCGCGGGAGATCTTAAAGTCGATAAAGAAGTAAGGAGATCAGCCGGGTGAAGAAACAAGCGAAATCTGGCAAGGCAACTAAAGCTGCAAAGACAGTCGACGAATACCTGGCACGTCTGTCCGAGCCATCCCGTGGCGCCTTGCAGAGGGTTCGCACAATCGTTCGCGACGTGATCCCTCCGGAGGCGACGGAGGTTATCAGCTACGGCATTCCAACTTTTAAGTACAACGGAATGCTGATGAGTTTCGCGGCATTCTCCAATCATTGCAGCGTTTTTCCGGGAGCGGGGCCAATCGAGGAGTTCCAAAAAGACCTGAAGAATTTCAGAACAGCGAGAGGGACCATCCAGTTCGCGCCCGAAAAGCCTCTGCCCTCGCGGCTTCTGAAGAAGCTGGTGAAAGCGCGAATAGAAGAGAACGAACGGAAAAAAGGCAAATAGCTGCCGCACACGAGCACTCCGCCGCAGTCTTTCTATTTTGAGCGCGTGGCGGGAGGTCGAACCACACTCATCCCTTTCAATTTCACGAACTTTGCATGCAACGTTCCCTCGTCGCGCGGAAGTTCATGCACTTCCGGAAAGCGAATGTCAGCGCTTAACAGTGTCGCTCCGGTAGTAACTTGCGACATCGGTAACATTCCTTTTTACTTAGACAGCAGTAAAGAATTTCTCAACCGACGGGGAGACTCTCGCTCGCGGAGCGTGCTTGGCCGAGGATCTTAAATTTGAGCTGGCAATCCTGGCAACCGTCCAGGGTTTTTATCAGAAGCTGCTACGCGATCTGCTGGGCGGCGAGGTTCCCCTGCCCGGCGGGCTCGACGAATCTGCGCTCCGCCACATTGATCGGGATCTGCCGGAAACTCTTTCCCGGATGTATCGCTGGCTGCACGTGCTCGACATGGCTATTACGCCTGCCATGTTGCGGCAAGCGCTAACTCCAGATACGGATTCTGAAGTCGCTGAGGCGCTGCTGCGGTATTTTGTGCGGCGACGTGAACCAAGCGAAATCAATCGCGACAAGACTGATTTGATTTCAACTTTTCTCTATCGCCACCCTCGTGTCCAGGGCCAATGGCAGCAGCAAGGCTATGGACTGGATGGCGCGTTGCCTCTCTCTCCGTTCGAAATTGCTTTGATTGAAATCCTTGCTGACACTGACGTGCCGTCGCTTCCCGAAGAGCACGTGCAACTGCTGCGGAACTTTGATCCGCTGCGCGAAGAGATTGCCCGCTACCGCGATTTCAATTCGCTGATGGATTCTGGAATCGTGTCGCGGGTTCGCGAGTTGAAGCGCTGGCTGGATTCTTCCTTCTATCATCCCGGTGTGCTGGCCACGGTCGCCGCTCACAATGCCGCATTCGGCGCGCGATTTGATGAGCTTTTTACCAAAGCTCTAGGCGAGATCAAACAGTTCGCACAGGCGCTGGACGAAATGGGCGGCAGCATCCTGAGTACGGTCGATGGAGTGGAAGTCACTGTCGAGCATGTGGCCGCGATCGAACAAAAAGAAATGCTGCAGGCCGATTATGGAAGCGCGCTGGAAAAATTCCGGCGGGTTTCGAAACTGAAAAAGGAACTGGACCGACGGCCGCCGATTCGCAAGTCATTACTCGCGCCGAGTGCGGGGCGCGGCATACCCGCTTCCGGTGGGGCAGCGGCGGCAGCCAAACCAGCGCGAGCCGCAGCAGCAAAAGTGCCGGCTGCGCCACAAGCATTCCAGCCTCCGGCCATTACGGCTCAGCAAATCTCCGTCGAGGAAGGCAAACTACGTCGCGTCGAGGAATCAATTCGCGTCTTCGTTCGCGTGGCCGATCCTAAGTATCGCCAGATTGTGCCGATGCGCTTCTTCAATCTGACGCTGAGCGCGCCTGAGGCCGACGCCTACAATGCCGGGTTCCTTGAAGAGAAGAGCCTTCGCGCCGATGTGGCCCGTACTCTGATTCGGTTGGTTTCCTGCGTGGCCCGGGTGAATACGGAACTCGAAGAACTCAAACGCAGCCAGAGCATGTCTTCGCTTTGGAAGTTGCACGCCGATGCTCTGGTCGTCTTGCTCGACATCGCCAGCACGGCCACGGAAGAAGCCGCAGGCGTCGCTAAGATGGCAGAGAGTGGCGACGCGCCATCGGCCAAGGCAATTCATGCCACCGTGCAGAAACTGCGCGAACGTTCTGATCTAGCGGTAAAGGCGCTGGCGCACCCGGGAAGCTAGCGGCATTTCTCAACTTTCGGTTCTCAAATTGAAAATGAAAATGGATTTTTACGTCTACGCTCGCCACGGTGAATGCGCTTAGCAGCGTATTAAAGTGCGAAAAAAGACGGGCTGGAATCGCCCGTCTTCCCCTTTAAGAAAGTAATCTAACCGCTAGTTGATGTCGAACTGCTCCTGATGCAGCGCTGGATCGCTCTTCACAATGATCGTGCGCTTGGTGAGTTCTTCCATCTCGTTCAGCAGGCGAGCATTGTTGCCTTTCAACTCCTTGGCCACGTCCGGATTGACACGCAACATTACGTCTTCATGTTCCAAATGATTCGCAATTTTGCGCATCTCCACATAAATTTCGTTCACAACCGTGGTCAGCGATTTCACGTAGCCGGTCGATTGGCAATACGGACAAGGCGCGCCAATCGTGCGTTCCAGCGATTGCTTCACCCGTTTGCGGGTAATGGCGACCAGTCCGAAATCGTTGAACTGAAGAACCTTTGAGGGCGCACGGTCGTGGCGAAGTTCTTCTTCCAGGGCCTGCATCACACGCTGGCGGTTGCGGCGCTCATCCATGTCGATGAAGTCGATGATGATGATGCCGCCGAGATCGCGCAAGCGGATTTGCCGCACGATTTCCTTGATCGCATCCACGTTCGTTTTGACGATGGTGTCTTCCAGGCGCGAGGTCTTTCCCACGTACTTGCCGGTGTTGATGTCGATGGCCACCAGCGCCTCGGTTTGGTTGATTACGATGTAACCGCCGCTCTTGAGCCACACTTTCGACTTGAGCGCTTTGTTCATCTCTTCGGCGAGGCCGAATTGTTCGAATAACGGCGTTTCCTTAGTGTAGAGCTTCACTCGCTTCACCAATCCGGGCTGGAAGCGGTTGAAGAAACGCAGAATCCGTTCGTACTCCGGTTCAGTATCGACCCAGATTACAGAGAAGTCAGAGGTAACCTGATCGCGCAGCACGCGCTCGACAACGTTTAAATCGTGATAGATCAAAGCCGGTGGTTTCGATGCCTCAGCACGAGTCTTGATGTCGTTCCACAGGCCTTTCAGGAAACGAATGTCGGCGCGCAATTCTTCTTCACTCGCGCTTTGCGCGGCGGTGCGGACGATGAACCCGCCATGCCCGTTGTCGCGCTCGCTCATCACGATGCGCTTCAACCGCTGCCGCTCCTCATCAGAAGCGATCTTGCGGGAAACCCCGGTGTGATTCACCGTCGGCATATACACCAGAAACCTTCCCGGCAGCGCGATGTGGCTGGTGATGCGCGCGCCTTTCTTCCCGATGGGTTCCTTGGCAATCTGCACCAGAATTTCCTGGCCCTCTTTCAATAGGTCGCTGATCTTCGGAACCTCTTGTTGTTCGCGTCGTGGGAATCTCCGCCCACCACCCCGGCGTCCGCCGCGCTGCCGGTCAAATCCAGGGCGCGGACGCGGAGCCCGCTGCGTATAACCGGCGGTTGCCGCGGGAGCACGAACCTCAGCCCGTGCATCCACCGTGCCAGGTTCCCCTGCTTCGGCGGCGAGCAGTGCTTCCGCCTGGGCTTGCGCCTCTTCCAGTTCCAGTTCTTCGGAGTCATCCTCGCTCTCGGCCGCAGCGCCTTCCGCTGCATGTGGCACGCCGGCTTCGGCTAAGGAAGACATATGGATTTCATCCACGGTAGCGCGGATATCGGAAAACTCATTTCTACTATTGGAACCTTGCTGGACGGCGGCTCGGGTTTCCTCCTCAAATTCCTCGTAGCCCTCATCGGACGCTTGTTCGTAGCGCACGGCGTCCGCTTCTTCTTCGTCGATCGTCTCTTCTTCCAGCGTTCCGGGCGATGCAAACGCAACAACTTCCTGAGCTGCAGCGAGGACCGCTTCTGCGGGCAGTTCGGGAATAACTCTTCCCTGATCTTCTTCCTCCAAAGCCTCTTCTATAGCCTCGGGAATCACCGCTCCTTCTGCATCCCGGCGATGGAACTCGCGGTTCCAATCCACGGAAGTGGCCGCGGACGTCGGCGATTTTTCCCGATCGGGCTGCGCATCCTCGTGCTCCTCGAGCTGCGGTCGCGCACTCGCGTCAGGGCCGGCAAAGATAGGTTCGTCGTCCGGGAAAGTAGCAGCGATGGGAGCCGGAGCTTCAGTGCGTGCTCCTGAGGCGGCTTCAAATTCTCGTACCTCGGCCTGATCTTCCTCTCGACCTTCCCGTGCTGACGATGGCTGCGATGCGGGTGGCTGCGATAATCCCCGATACTTGGAAATGGATTCTCCGGGAAGGATGATCGGCTGGTAACCCGCGGGCGGCCCAAATTGCTGACTTCTGGCCGATTCCTGGTGGCGCGGAATTGCTGCAGGAGGCGCACTTTCCACCACGGGCGCTGCTACGCGAGGCTCGGTTCCTCGTTCGCGTCCATCACCGCGTCCGACATCGCTACGTCCGTCGCGCCGTCCGCCACGGCGACGGCGGCGGCCGCGCCAGCCTCCGCGCTCCGCGTCTCGGCCGGAAGAGGTCTCTGGGCCGGCGGGGGCTGCTAACGAAGGTTGAGCGTCCGCTTGTCCACTCCCACCCTCGAATTCTCCGCTTGCAGCGCCTTCGAACTCTTCCGCTGCAGCCGGAGCCTCTCCCGCATCTTGCACGTCAGGAGATGCATCTTCAGTTCGTGCCGGCTGCGGACGCATATCCTGCACCCCGCGATTCGCCGGAACGACGTCTGTCACGTCCTCATCGTGCTCTTCCAACTCCATAAAGTCGGAGACATAGAGGAAGGCATCGCGCTCCAGGCCGATATCGACGAACGCCGACTGCATGCCGGGCAGAACGCGGGTAACGCGGCCCTTGTAGATGGATCCGGCTAAGGTGTATTCATTTTCGCGCTCGAGGTAGATTTCCGCGAGCAGATCATCTTCCACCAGGCCCACCTTGGTTTCATGTGGGGTGGAAGAAACAAACAACTCTTTATTCATGGACACTCCGGTCCCGCTGGGCTCCTTAAGAGCTGCGGGGATTCACCGGGGCGAAGTGAGGAAGGAAAGGGGAGAATTGAGCGTCGCGATGCTGGCCCCGGATAGGGGACGGCTAGGGTCGAAGAAGCTTTCTTCCGACCGAATCCGCTGCACAAGCTTGGGTATCTTCTGCACTATTCGCTTTCGTCTGCCGGGTTTGTGACCGCACTCTCAGACCGTTTCCAGTCGGGGGGCCGTTTCCCTGCCAGCAGCTTTTATTGCTTCAATCCTGCCCGGCCTTCGATTGTTCGAATCGCCGGTGAAATGCCCCCTTTACGCGAGGGCGATCGATATTTTTGGGGCTGCGCCTGAGGCGCAGCAACTGCTCTCTACCGTGTTCCCTTCAAACTTCCGCTTCGAATCTTCATGTTCCCTTGGCCGGATCGTCCAATCCTGACTTAAAAGTCCTTGGCAGACCCGGCTAATTCACAAATCGGCGCATACGAACATTCATTACCATCCCCAGCGCCAGGAACATGAACAGAACGGAAGACCCACCGTAGCTCATCAGCGGCAGAGGTATTCCGGTGACCGGCATAAAACCGACCACCATGCCGACATTGACCAGAATATGGAAGCTAAGCACAGCCACCACACCCATCACCACGAACGTGCCAGCGCGGTCGGGCGCTGTTTGCGCGTTCTGCGTCAAACGCATCAGCACAATGAAGTATAACAGCAGAACTCCTAAAGCGCCCACGAATCCATGCTCCTCGGAAAATGCCGCGAAAATAAAATCCGTTTGGGGAACGGGGAGGAAGGCACCGTGCGTTTGAGAGCCTTTCCCGCCCCATAAACCTCCAGAACCCACCGCAATCAGGGATTGCTCAACTTGGTACCCTGATCCTTGGGGATCGGCGTCCGGTTCCAGGAAACTGGTAAGACGTTGTTTCTGGTAGCTCTTCAGAATGTGCACGCGGGGAACGAAAAATACCGCGCCGATTCCAATTCCCGCCAGCACAGCCACCAATAGCCCCTGCCTCCACTGCATTCCGCCCAAGAAGACTCCCATGATGGCGATCGGAATATAGGTGAGAGCCGTTCCCAGGTCAGGTTGCTTCAATACCAGAAGCATCGGAATCACTACAATGGCTCCAGCTTTCATGAAATCTGGCCAGGAGAGTTCGCGATTCCGCAAATCCGCGAAGAACTTCGCCATCGCCAGAATAAGGATCAGCTTGACCCACTCCGAAGGTTGAAAGTGGTTGCCGCCGGGCATCTTGATCCAGCGCTTCGCGCCCAAATACTTCTGTCCAAAGATCAGCACGGCCATCAGCGAAGCGACCCCGGCAATGTAGAACCAATGGATCCTTTCCAGAAGCGCCTGATAATTCAACAGGCTGATGAGAAACATCGCTCCCACACCAGCCGCGACCCAATACATCTGCTTGATGTGCGAGCCGGCAAACTTGGTGTGCATGGTGGCGCTGCGGATCTCCATGACACCCAGGCCGCAGATCATGAGCACAAAGACCAGCAGCAGCCAGTCGAAATCGCGAAATGAAACGTAACGTGACATAAAAAGCAGCCTAACTTCTAGCTCTTGCTCTTAGCTTTTCCGCAGCAGTTTCCACAAGCGCTTAATACACCCCCGGCGCGGCGGTCGCCAACGCTGGTGGACGCCTCGGCAACTCCACGGAGAAGCGTCCGCCTTCTAACTTGTCGGCTCCGGGCGCGGTCCAAAGCGCGCCCATATCGATTTTGCCGTTATCCTTCGGTTTCTCAACTACCTTGTTGGGTATACGGCGCTGCTTGTCGACGTAGGCTTTGAGCACCTGCGTGGCAATTCGCGCCGCCAACTTGCCATGTTCGCCGCCTTGAAACAGCACGCATATCACGATGTCGGGATTCCGCCGGGGCGTAAAGCCAACGAACCAGCCATTCTGTGCGAGATCTTCGCTATTCTTGAACTTGGCGCGCGTAGCCAGCGAAACGATCTGCGCCGATCCAGTCTTGCCCGCGATATCAACTCCGGGAATATGCGCCGACGGAGCCGTGCCTTCCGGCAAGAGAACCCGCGACATCGCATCGGTGATATAGGTCCATCCATTGGGATCGATGGGAACAGTCTTGGTTTCCGTCACGCGGCTGGTCTCGACATATCCGCTGGGCAGTTCTTGCGGATCGACCACGTGAGGGACCACCATGCGGCCATCCATCGAAATTGCGGAAATGGCGCGCAGCAACTGTACCGGCGTGATGGCAACCGCTCCTTGTCCGATGCCGACTGAGATAGTTTCTCCGGCAAACCACTTCTGTTTAAAGTTACGAATCTTCCACTCTTCCGAGGGCATTACTCCGCTTACTTCATTCGGCAGGTCGATCCCGGTTTTCTGGCCTAAACCAAAGGCCGTGGCCCACTTGGCGATGCGCTCGATACCGAGCTTTTCCGCCAGCGTGTAAAAGAAGACGTCGCAAGACTGATAGATGGCTTTTTCCAGATCGACGGCGCCGTGCCCAGTTTTGACCCAGCATCCGAAGCGGCGTCCGTAAAACTCCGCGCCGCCGGTGCAATTCACATGCAGATCTTGCGCGATGCCTTCCTGCCAGCCCGCCACCGACATAATGATCTTGAAGGTAGAGCCCGGGGCAAGCTGCGCCTGAATCGCCTTGTTCAGAAGAGGCTTATCGGGATCGGTTACCAGTTTGTTCCATTCATCGCGCGAGACGCGCACCGCAAAATCGTTGGGATCGAAAGTCGGTCGGCTCGCCATCGCCAGGATTTCGCCAGTATGCGGGTCCATGGCGACGATGGCGCCGTTTTTTCCCTCCAAAGCTTCCTCGGCGGCGATCTGCAGATCAATATCCACCGTGAGCTTCAACTGCTTTCCGGGGATCGCATCCGTTTCTCCGAGCAATCCCACTTCCCGGCCATGACTGTTCACCAGTTCGCGCCGCGCGCCATTCGTTCCCATCAAAGCGTCGTTGTATTGCCGCTCAACGCCCGAGACTCCCACCACATCGCCGGGATTATAAAGTTCGAACTGCGGCTGGTTGAGCATGTCCTCCGTGACTTCGCCCACATATCCGATCAAATGCGCCATGAATCCGTTGCGCGGATACAAACGCCGGTCCGCCCGGATGGTATCCAGTTCGGGCAATTCGTTGCGATGTGCTTCGATGAAGGCCTGCTCATCCTGCGTGATGTCTTCCTTCAGAAAGATCGGCTGATACTGCGGCATGGAAGCGAAGTGGCGAATCCGGGTTCGCACTTCGTTGGCATCCAGATGCAGACCTTCGGCGATCAGATCGGCGTCGGCGTTAAGGTCGCGCGAAGAATCGCGCAGCAGCAGCGCCGAGAACGACGGATAGTTGTCGACGATGATTCGCCCTTCGCGGTCAAGAATCCTGCCGCGGGGCGCGAGGATCGGCACATTGCGGATGTTGTTTTTTTGCGCCAGCGTCGCGTAGAGATTGGTCTGCATCACCTGCAGCCGCCACAATCCGTAAGCCAGCACAAGAAAAATTGCCAGGATCAGGTACTGCGCCGCGGTCAGGCGGATTGCCGATACTTTTTCATCACGACCAAACATCGGTTCCCAGTTCTCGGTTCTTACTTCTCAGTTTCTGGTGCGGCTTACTACGCGGGTGAAGGTTCGAGATCTTCTTCTCGGATCACTCAATTCTAGCTCTTGGAGGCACGCTTGCGCCCAGCCGGGAAGTAACGTAGGTCACTACAGGTTAGCGAGAACCCGAAAAACGTTTTCAAGTTCTCTGCTTGAACTTATCCAGCAGGAAATATAGCCCTACGCCCAGAAAGGCATTCGCCAGCCCAGCAAGGATTCCACGGCTCCAGCTCCAGTTCAGCGTCATGTTCACCATGCCGCGCGCCACGGTGAAATAAACGGCGGCATGCACCAGGTAGAATCCGAGCGTAACCAGGAACCGGGCCCCGGCATTTTCAACGTCCAGCTTGGCCCCGAGCGACGACGCGAAGTACCCCACCACGGTCTTGGCGATGCCGTAGATTCCGATAGGGTATGCACCGAGCATATCCTGGGCCAAGCCAATCGCGGCTCCCGTCAAAAGGCCTGAAATCGGGTTGCGCCGCGCCATCGCGAAGAAAATGGTCACCAGCAGCGGCAAGTCAAAAATAGAGAAAAACGGAAACCGGCGAGGCACGAACGCCTGCAGAAATAATGCCAACAAGGGCACGCCTACGGTCACCGGAATGCTGAACCGGTAGACCTCAATCTGCTCACCCGAAGTGTAAGTGATGGGCACGCTAGTGGGGATCGTCTGTGGTTGCAGCGGGCGCTGCAGCGGGTTTGGATACGGGTGCTTTAGGCCGCGCGGCTGTGGTCGATAAAGTCGAGGCTGCCGAACCTGAGGCGGCTGCCTCTCCAGAAGAGGAATTCCGCGCCGCTTCGTCGGCGACCGCCTGCTCCGCAGCCTTGTTCCCAACCTCGCCAGTTTGATTGCTGCCCGCGGTTGTTGCGGCGGGCACCGGAATTTTGTGCACAGCGTTCGGAGTGCCCGCATTTGCGTTCGCGGTGGGCACACTCACTGCCCCTGCGCCCTTCGCGCCGGTCACCGCCGTCGTCGCCGGGCGCGGCACGGACTTGGGTTTCATTGCGCCCTCAGCCAGATTCGTCGGCTTCGCAGCAACACTCACCGCCGGTCCAGGCGCGACCGGAGGCTTGTCCGGCACCGAGGGCAAGCGTTGCGCCAAAATATCGGCGGCGCGCACGTGCGTTCCGCTCTCGACCACGGCATCTTCTTCCTGCTTTTGCGTGACCACCAGCACTTCTTCCAGCCGACTCAAATCGGCTGCAGGTTTCACCTGAATATTTAAAAACATTTCATGGCCGGGACTGACTTTGCTCACCGTACCCACCGGCAGTCCCTTGGGAAAAATCCGATCGCCGCCGCTACTCAGCACAACGTCACCCGGCGCGACTTTTTCATCGATCATCACCCGTTGCAGAACCACCTCGCCATTCGGCGTTCCTTTCAACACGCCCTGCAAGCGCGATTTCTCCAGCATCGCGCCGACGCCGCTGGTCTGGTCGTTGATGAGCAGCACTTGCGAAACGCTCGGGAATACTTCCAGCACCTTGCCCACGATGCCATTCGCCGTGATCACCGCAAAATCGCGCTTGATGCCGTCATTCCCACCCTTGTCGATATAAATAATTCGCGAAAGATCGCTGCCGCCGGACCCGATGACTTGCGCCGGTACGGTTTTAGCGACGAACTGCTCGCGAAAACCCAGCAACTGCTGCAGGCGATGCGCCTGATCGGCATCTTCATTCAGCCGCACCTGCTGCAGACGCATTTGCTCGATCTGCTGTTTGAGCTGGCGGTTCTCCGCGCGCACTCCACGCAGGTAAAAATAGTTGTGCCAGAGGTTAGTACTGCTGTTCTGCGCCCAAACCAGCACGCGTTCGAAAGGAGTAATCGTATCGACCGCCCAGATGCGGATCAGACGCGTATGCTCGGTGTCGCCGCTGCGTTTGACTTGTACCGCAAGTCCCAGCACCTGCAGGAACAAAACGCCTACCAGAATGGTTAGATTGCGGTAACGGCCAAGCACGGATTCCATAAATTCAAGGTTTCAAAGTTTCGGGTTTCAAAGTTTCAAGGAGTGGCGTTCACTTTAGAATCAGGTTACAGGTTCCAATCCTGGGGCCTTGAAACGCTGAAACTTTAAAACCTTGAAACCTTATTCAATCGAAATCTTCCGCAGCAGCTTGAAGTCGCTGAGCATCTTGCCCGTACCCAGCACCACGCTGCACAATGGATCGTCAGCGATCGAAACTGGCAGTCCGGTTTCTTCTCGAATGCGCTTATCGAGATTCTTCAAGAGCGCCCCACCGCCGGTCAGCACAATACCGCGATCGCTGATGTCGGCCGAGAGTTCTGGCGGCGTCCGCTCCAGAGCCACGCGAATCGCATTCATAATCGTCGACACGCACTCGCTCAGCGCTTCGCGAATTTCGCCATCATCCACCGTAATGGTTTTTGGTACGCCTTCGATCAGGTTACGCCCTTTAATCTCCATGGTCATCGGCTTGTCGAGTTGATGTGCCGACCCGATTTCCATTTTGATCTGTTCGCCAGTACGCTCCCCAATCAGTAAATTATATTTCCTTTTCAGATAGTTCATGATGGCTTCGTCCATCTGATTTCCTGCCATCCGCACTGAGCGCGAATAAACGATGCCGCTCAACGAAATCACGGCGATGTCGGTCGTTCCACCGCCAATATCGACCACCATGTTGCCGCTCGGCTCGGTGATCGGCAGTCCCGCTCCGATTGCCGCTACCATGGCTTGTTCCACCAGGTGCACTTCACTCGCTTTGGCGCGATAGGCCGAATCCATAACCGCGCGCTTTTCCACCTGGGTGATTTCCGAAGGCACTCCAATCACGATACGCGGATGCACCAGCATCTTGCGGTTATGAGCCTTCTGAATGAAATAGTTCAACATCTTCTCGGTGACTTTGAAGTCAGCGATCACACCATCTTTCATTGGCTTGATGGCGACGATGTTGCCCGGCGTCCGGCCCAGCATCTCTTTTGCTTCCTTGCCGACGGCCTCCACCTCGCCGGTGTTCTTGTTGATGGCGACAATCGAAGGCTCGTTGACGACAATGCCCTTGCCGCGTGCGTACACCAAAGTGTTGGCAGTTCCCAGGTCGATCGCCAGATCGCTCGAGAACAGGCTGAATAACGACCTGAGGTTGTGGGAACGTGATGAATGAAAGCCGTTGCTTGACATGACGAAGTCTTCTCTCGCTTTGCCGATTCGAACTGTTCGATTTCCCGGGCGAACCCGGTTTTTCCTAATCTCTTACGCGAACTTCATGGCGTATTTACTGAATAATTATTTTCTTCTGCTGCGTATTTACTCCGCCTTGCGAGGTCTGCGCCGTGACTGTAATCACCGCTTCGCCGGTCGCCAGTGGCGGAGTGAAATAATGGAACGTGCCATCCGTAGTAACCATCGGTACTTCCCGGCCATTCACCATCACACGCGCACCTATCAGCGTTTTGCCGGTAACTTCAATCACATGTCCGTGCTGAATGAACGGATCCAATTCCAAATCGATGGCTTCCGACTGTTTTCCCTTGGGAATAATCGTGAAGCGATTTTTCTCGCTCTCGACTGACTCTTTTCCGGACGCTTCGTACGACTGTACCATCCAGTAGTACGCACCTTCGCCCAGACTTGTAACCGTAACGTCTGCAGTGTTTACTCTTTTGTCTACCAGTGTAGAAGAAAAGTATGGATTTCTCGATATACGAAGGCGGTAACCCGCTGCATTCGCCATCGGAGTCCACGAAAACTCCACATCCTTGGTTGTCTCACCAGAGGTAAAGATCGGCGCCATGTTGGCGGGAGAGATTGGAGTCGGCGGCCCGGTACCCTTCGCCTTTTCCATGTGCGGCGAGGCTGCCTGGAAACTTACCTTTTCCCAATTTGCCAATTGTACTGTTTCGCCGTTGCGGGTAACTTCGCCGACGCCCTTCTTCATCAAAATCTCGTGCTGATCCAGTTTGGGATCGTTGTGCACCTGCGCAGTCGATTCCGGAGCCAGCGATGCTGTTGCACCGTCCACGATGACCTGCGATTTCGAACCTTGAGAATAAGTCGCCGTGGAAAGATCAACAGTTCCGGTACTTACTGCTACGGCCACGTTGGTTTGCTGTTGATCGTTCGCCGAATTTTCTTCAATCACGATCAGTGAATCCTGTTTCACGGTATAGCTGGTGCCATCGTTGAACACCACCTTCGCCATGCCTTCGGAGCCGGTCTGGACCACATCGCCCTTGTCGAGTGGCACGTTGTAATCCGCAGCCAGCCAACTGCTGCTGCTCCCCTTTTTCACGCGCACCGTGCCATCAAGCGCGGTGAAGTGGGCTTGCTGTGCTGTAGAAACGCCGCTACCCGCAGCCGGAGCCATCCCCGCCACATGCTCCAGGATTTTATTGGCCACATCATCGGCCGCTTTGATGCCATTTTCGGTAAACTGGGGGAAGGTGAATCGCATCACCAGCAGCAACAAGAGTGCCCCAGCCAGGATCATCAGGGCCACACTGCGGTAGGTGACCGTGGTCCATGCGATGTGGATACCCGGTTTGCGAGTCGACGAAGACACGTGGACGAAAAACCCTGTTTAAGCCTTTTGAATATGCGGTAGCTCAAACGTTACCACAAGCCTGTTAACGCCAAGAATAGGTAATCAACCAGGAACATTACCTTCGTTTGGTACGAGCTTCCGTTGACAAGATAGCCCTTTCGGCATCTTCCACTTTGCAAACTCGGGTCGATCAGTTTTTCGAGTTGAGAGAGACCAGCCGTTGAGTCCGTGACAGACCTATGGCCGTCCGCTATTCTTCTTCACTCATGGTTTGCGATTCCCCAACTGTTTCTCTTTCCAGACAGAACCATCAATCATTCCTGGCCTCGGGCATGGCGATCATCTGGGGCATCGCTCTAGCAAGGTTGAGCTTTCACATCTACTTCAACAACCGCTATGGATACTTTCGGGACGAATTCGATTGCATCGTCTGTGGTGAGCACCTCGCGTGGCGCTAGCGATCACATTGCTGATCAGAACTTGACTAAGGGCTCTGCCGCGAAAGTCTTTCCAACGTTCCTCCCACCGCAAGTTACCAGACTGACACAACAATCGGCCCCGGTTTTGTTAAACCGGCGATTTTTCCGGTGTCCCTTGACATCGCAACTCCAGGTCATCAACAATTCATCTGCACTTCTAATCGTTTCTGAAATCATCGGACCAAATCGTTCCGCCGATTCCGAAAGTTCTTCAACGAGGTTATTCATGTTACTAGCAGCTCGCGTAGCCATCTTCTTCTGCCTTCCATTGCTGCTCGCGGCCGTACTCTCCGCGCAGAAAATCACCGTTTCTCAGCCCACCATCTGGGC
Organism: uncultured Acidobacteriaceae bacterium; assembly: GCA_963817305.1. GTDB lineage: Bacteria > Acidobacteriota > Terriglobia > Terriglobales > Acidobacteriaceae > Sulfotelmatobacter. The sequence continues at coordinate 380,755 of CAWFOD010000008.1, forward strand.
CAGCAAGCCGGACGTAACTGCTTTCGAAAAAATCGAGACTGACCGTCTCACCGCCGGCCAGCGGTCTATCGACAATTTGCTCGCTGCCAAGGGTCCACGCACCATCGAGAACACACTTGCCCCCCTCGATGAGGCTTTCCATCAGATCAATTCGGCTGCATATTTTGCCGGACTAATGGAACAAGTGCATCCCGACGCTACTTTCCGCGACCATGCCACGGCTATGCTCACGAAAGCCAGCGCTGCGCAGACCGCCATCGCCCTCAATCACGATGTTTACAACGCACTCGCCGCGCTTGATCTTTCCAAAGTTGACGCCGCCACTCGTCATTACGTAACCCGCCAGTTGCTCGAATTTCGTCTCGCGGGTGTCGATAAAGACGATGCCACGCGTGCCCGTCTGAAAAAATTAAACGATCAGGCGACAGAAGAGCAGTCCATGTTCGATCGCAACATTTCCGATGGACAAAAAACCATCGAGGCTGATCCTTCTGAACTCGACGGCCTGCCGCAGGATTACATCGATCGCCACAAGCCCGGGGCAGATGGAAAGATACGCCTCACCACCGATTATCCCGACTCGCTTCCTGTCTTCAGTTTCGCCAAAAGCGATTCTCTGCGCCGCCGCATGGCCCTCGCCTTCAATACTCGCGCCTACCCGAAGAATCAGGAAGTCCTCACCAGCCTGATGAAGACTCGTTACGAAATTGCGACGCTGCTCGGCTATGCCTCGTGGGCGGACTATAACGCCGCCGACAAGATGATAGCCAAAGGCCACAATATTGCGGATTTCATTCAGCAGGTAAACGACGCGTCGCGAGAGTTGTCGGAGCGCGAGTTTAAGATGTTGCTGGCGGAAAAACAAAAGACCGATCCTGGCGCGAAAGAAATCTGGGATTACGAACGCGGCTACCTCTCGGAACTAGTTCGCCGCACGAGCTACAATTTCGACTCTCAATCTGTCCGCCCGTACTTTCCATTCATGGAGGTAAAGCAAGGCATTCTCGATACCGCCGCTGATCTGTTCCACGTCAGCTTTCAGCAGGAACAAAACGTGCCCTCGTGGGATCCGGCAGTAGAAACCTGGATCGTAATCGACAGTGGAAAACCGATCGGCCGATTCTATCTCGACATGCACCCACGGCCGGGTAAATTTAGCCACGCCGAAATGGCTCCTGTGCTCGACGGCATTCGCGGCAAGCAATTGCCGGAAGCCATCCTCGTCTGCAACTTCCCCGCACCCACCGCCACGGATCCCGGCTTGATGGATTATGGCGATGTGCAAACTTTCTTTCACGAATTCGGTCATCTCATGCACCATATCCTCGGCGGCCAGCAGGCATGGGCCGGGATCAGTGGCATCACCATGGAATCCGATTTCGTCGAAGCTCCGTCGCAAATGCTGGAGGAATGGATCAGCAGCCCGCAGGTGCTGGCCAAGTTCGCACGTCATTACAAAACCGGCGAACCGATTCCGGCTGAACTGGTCGAACGTATGAATCGCGCCTCCGCTTTCGGGCGCGGCGGCTGGGTGGGGCGGCAAAATTCTTTCAGCGCTATCTCGTACGACATCTACAAAACCAAGCCGGAGAATGTCGATCTCGACAAGGTGACTCTCGATGACTCCAGCCGCTACACTTTATTCACGCCGCTGCCGGACACACATCTGTGGGCTTCTTTCGGCCACCTCGGCGGCTATTCGTCGGCCTATTACACTTACCTCTGGGACAAGGTAATTGCGGAAGATTTCTTCCTGCAATTCGATCACAAGAATTTGCTGGCTGGCGATGCGCCGATGCGCTACCGCCGCGTAGTCCTCGAACCTGGCGGTTCGATGTCGGCGAATGATCTGGTAAAGAACTTCCTCGGCCGGCCGCAAAATATCACCGCACTGCAGCACTGGATGGCACAAGAATTCGATACGACGGCTGGAAGCACGAAGGCAGCGGGACAGTGAATCTCTGAGGATTTCCTGGGTACCATTAGCGGGAATCGAAGGCCGCCCACCGGCGCAAGGCAGGCAGTCAGGAGCAAAGGTTTAGTAGCGCTCTTGAATCAGCTCGCGGATTGAAGCGTAAGCCTTCGTCAGCGTTTTCTCATCGGGCAAGAACACGATGCGGAAGTGCTGCGTGCCCGGCTTTTGACCGAAGCCGGAGCCGTGCACGACCATCACATGTTTCTGGCGAATGAGCTCCTTGACGAAGACTTCGTCACTCTCGGGAATATCGATGCGCGGGAAGGCGTAGAAAGCCCCGCCGGGAGCGACGCAACTGACTCGCGGTGTTGTTTCGCACCATTTTTGAGTTAGATCTCGGCGAGAGCGCAGCTTGCGCCGCACTTCAACCAAATGATCCTGCGGCCCCTCGAGCGCCGGCTTGATAGCATATTGCTCGGGATGATTAGCGCAGAGCCGGGCCCGCAGCAGGCGGTGAATGCCTTCGGTGTAAGGTTTGATGGCCGCAGCGTCGCCAGAGACAATCCCCCACCCAATGCGCCACCCCGGAACCAGATAATTCTTCGACATGCCGCCGAAGGTGATGCAAGGCACATCGGGCGCAATTGAAGCAAAGGCAATGTGCGGAGTCTCTTCGAGAATCAGCTTGTCGTAGATCTCATCGGAGAAGACGACCAGGTTATTTCGACGCGCGATGTCGGCGATCTGCTCCAGCATCGGCCGCGAGCACAGGGAGCCCGTAGGATTATTGGGATTGATGAGAACAATTGCACGCGTACGCGGCGTCAGCTTGCGTTCGATGTCGGCCAGTTCCGGCTGCCACTCGTCTTCTTCATTTAAATCGTAAGCATTGATTAAAATTCCCAGCTTGCACAATACCGCCGAATAGAGTGGGTAGTCAGGCTTCGGCGTAAGAATGTCTTCCCCTGGATTTACCAGTGCCGAGATGCACAGATCAACCGTTTCACTTACACCAGATGTAACGAAGACGTCGCGTACCGTCGTGATTCCTTTGGCCTCGGCCTCGCCGCGAATCGCCTCCAGCGCTTCGGGAACGCCCGGGGACGGAGCATAGCCGTTCTTGCCGTCCCGCATCGCCTTGTAGGCGGCTTCGATGATATGTGGCGGCGTTTCGAAATCAAAGTTGAGCGGGTCGCCGACGTTCAGTGGCAGAACTTGATGTCCCTGCTGAATGACTTCGTCGGCCACGCAGGCGAGGTCACGGATGGCATAGCGAACGTTGTCGAGACGGGAGGCGGCGGTGACTTCGCGGGATTGTGTGCTGGGCATCTAGCTACGACCAAATCTTAAACACGGGGGTCACAGAGGAACACGGGGTAATTCTAACCCATTGGCTTACCCTGTGTTCCTCTGTGTTGAAGGTCTTTACTCCCCGCGATCAATCTGAGCCCTTTGCAGTGTATCGGAATAGTCGACGTAAACCGATTTCCACTCCGTGTAGAAATCAATCGCGCCGATGCCGCCTTCGCGATGGCCGTTGCCGGTGGCTTTGGTGCCACCGAATGGCAGATGAACTTCGGCGCCGATTGTGGGCGCGTTGATGTAGGTAATGCCGGTGTCGAGGTCGCGGATGGCGGCGAAAGCTTTGTTGACATCTTTGGTGTAGAGCGCGGAAGAAAGTCCGTACTCGATGCCGTTAGCGATTTCGATTGCGTCTTCGAGATCGTCGCAGGGAATGATCGAGACGACGGGGCCGAAGATTTCTTCCTGCGCGATGCGCATCGTCGGATCAACATCAGAAAAAACCGTCGGCTCCATGAACCAGCCGTATTGGTAGTTCCCTTCGGTGAGGCGATTGCCGCCGCACATCAGCTTCGCTCCCTCATTCTTACCGATGTCGACATAGCTGAGGTCAGTCTGAAGCTGTTTTTCATTGATGGCCGGACCCATCTCCGTGGTCTCATCAAGGCCGTTGCCAACTTTCAACTTTTTCGCGCGTGCGACGTAGCGTTCGATGAACTCCCGGTAGACACCCTTCTGCACGATGATGCGGCTGGTTGCGGTGCAACGTTGGCCAGTGGTGCCGAATCCGCCCCACAGGCCGCCTTCGATGGCAAGGTCGAGATTCGCATCGTCGAGCACAATCATGGGATTTTTGCCGCCGAGTTCGAGCGAGCAGTGTTTGAAACTCTTGGCGGCGATGCCGCCAATGATACGTCCGACGGCGGATGATCCAGTCAGCGAGATGGCGCGCACATCCGGGTGCTCGGCCAGTGGAGTGCCGACCTCGGGACCGAAGCCGGCCACGATGTTGATGACCCCGTTCGGCAGTCCAGCATCCGTGAGAGCGCGAACCAGATTAAATGTGGAGAGCGGAGTATCCTGCGCCGGCTTGATCACGCAGGTGTTGCCGCAGACAATTGCGGGCAGCAGCTTCCACGAAGAGATCGCCATAGGAAAATTCCACGGCGTAATCATGCCGCAGACGCCGATTGGCTGGCGCACGGCCATCGCGAATTTGTTGGGCAGCTCTGAGGGAACGGTAGGACCGAACATACGCCGGCCTTCGCCAGCATTGTAGTAGGCGGCGTCGATGGCCTCCTGCACGTCTCCGCGAGTTTCGTTGAGCACTTTGCCCATTTCGCGCGTCATCTCGCGCGCATAGTCCTCTTTACGCTCGATGAGCATTTCGGCGGCGCGAAAAACGATTTCAGCCCGGCGCGGCGCAGGCACAAGCCGCCACTTCGCGAAGGCGCGTTTGGCGGCGTCAACAGCAGCGTCAACATCGGCTTTGGCCGATTTCTGAAAGATACCGACTACGTCGCGCGTATCGGCGGGATTGCGATCTTCGAAAGTCTCGCCGGTCGAAGATTCCACCCACTCGCCGTCGATGAAATTCTTGAATACTTTGGTCGTGTTGTAGCCCAGAGTGGCGGGAGATGCCAGCGTGTCGGTTGCCATAATTGCTCCTTATGAATGTCCCTTATTGATGCTACAGAAGGGATGGAAGGTGCGGCAAGGGAAGCGGCGCTGCTTCCAAATAGCCTTCGATCCCTTGTATGACTATAGTATAATGACCATGATCAAAGGCGTTTCTCCATGAGAAAGATGGCGGCAGGCGAATTCAAGGTCCATTGTCTGGCGGTGATGGATGAAGTTCAGGCGAAGCGTGAAGCTGTGCTGATCACCAAGCGTGGCAAACCGGTGGCGAAGCTTGTCCCTGCGGGCGAGGACAAAGGTAAAGACGAAATTTTCGGCTTTATGTCCGGTAAGGTCAAGATTGTTGGCGACATTATCGCCCCGGCATTTAGCCCCGAAGACTGGGGCGACCTTTATTGATCCTGCTCGATACGCACGTGGTGATCTGGCTCGCCGATGACGTGACTCGAATCTCAAAGAGGGCAGAAGCTGCCATCGTGCGAGCGCGCCAGGACGGAGATGGTCTCGCTATCTCCGCAGTCACGCTTCTCGAGTTGGCCATGCTCTCCAGTAAGGGCCGCATCCAACTGAGGGTCGGCCTGGAATCATTCATGAGCAACGTCGAGGCGCGCTTTCTGGTTCTGCCGATTACTGGCCGCATCTGCGTTCAAGCTTTTGATCTGCCCGCGAATTATCCAAAAGATCCAGTGGATCGAATCATTGGAGCAACTGGCATGGTGGAAGGCCTTTCGTTGGTCACCGCCGACCGCTCAATTCGAAATGCGCGGGTGCTGCCTACTGTTTGGTGAGGGATCGGCGTCTTCCGAGTTCCACCGGGGCTAGACCAAAACCAAGATCCCTCGCTACTCTCGGGATGTCAGTGGATGCAACGCTTTCTCTTTCTTCACGAATCTGCTTAAATCAGATCAAGCGCAACCCGCCGGGCCGCTCGCATTTCTACAACCGTGGTCGACATTCACTCTCACATTCTTCCGGAAGTAGATGACGGATCGAAGTCTTGGGAGATGTCTGTCGCAATGTGTCGGATGGCTGCCGCAGACGGCATTACGCACCAGGTGGCAACGCCCCATGCCAATGACCGCTATCATTACGATCGCGCTTATCTGCAGGGAGTGGTTGCGCATTTGCAGCAGCTCGTGGGCAACGCGCTTACCGTGAGCCTGGGCTGCGACTTCCATCTTTCCTACGACAACTTGCAGGATGTGCTGGCAAACCCGGAACGTTATTCGATCGAAGGTACGCACTACATGCTGGTGGAGCTGAGCAATTACAGCGTTCCGCAACAGACGACTGATTGCTTCATGCAGCTTGGCGACCGTGGCATCACCGCGGTGATTACGCATCCCGAACGTAATCCGATTTTGCGCGAGAGTCCACACCGCGTAGTGGAGTGGGCGGAGCAAGGTTGCGTGATCCAGATGACGGGCTCTGCGCTTACGGGATTTTGGGGGGAACGGGTGCGCCGCGCTGCACACTGGTTGCTGGAGCATAATGCGGTTCACGTGCTTGCAACCGACGCACACGATACCGAGAAGCGAATTCCGATTCTTTCCACCGCTCGCGACGCTGCGGCTGAAATCTGCGGAGAGGAAATTGCCGACGCGCTGGTGCAGGCCAATCCTCAGGCCATTATTCAATCGCGCCCTTTGCCTTATTTTCCCAAGCCGGTTACGAGTGGATACCGGAAATCTTCCGGCAATTAGAACAGGAACCGGCAACAACAATGCAAAAGCAGCGGGCGAGGGCGCCCGCTCTACACGGAGCTATTGCGGGTCTTGTGCGTCGTGATCCGAAGTTGCGGGAGTTGATTCAGAGGATGCGGCTGGGGTCTGACTCAGGCGCGGTCCGGGATCTGCACCGTGTGAGACTGGGCTCTGGGACGTCGAACTGACCGGAGCAGCTGCATGGGAAATATTCGGCGCCGAAGTCATGGCGCTTTCGGGATTCAGGAGATGATCGTTGCTCGGACCTAGCCCGAGGCTGATAAGAGCACGCGAGTCTGGAACTTCCTTCGATTGCCATCCGTGGTCCGCCTGATAGCGGCGCATGGCGTCTTCGCTGGCCTGGTTCCATGTTCCCGTGGGTTCACCAGTCAAGTAATGTTCGCGGATTAGAGCTTCCTGAATGGCCTGCGCCCGTTCCGAATCGATCTTCTGCTGGCCGCGGGGCCTTCTCTTGCTGTTCCGGCGCGAACTTGCATACTTCGCCCTGCCTTTGTGAGTGGCAGAAGTTGTGTTCGATTTCGAATGCTTGACCGCCGTCGAACGCGACGTGGAATGGGGTTTCGCAGGAGAAGACGCTTGCTTTTTTGAAGCCGTAGCCTTGGCAGCTGTAGTTGCCTGGGTTGAAGACGTGTGAGTCGAGTCCTGTGCAAGTCCTGTGGCCGGCAATAACCAGACGCACATCACCGCCAGAGCGCAAATCACGCTCAAACTTTCTTTAGCGGTTTTCACCCGATGTCTTGACTCCAACGGCAAACCTCAAGTTTCCGCCAACCTGGCTCGGCTTCAATCAAGGTCCAAGCGGAACTGGCATTGACATCATCCACTATCGGATGACGCAATGCCAGTTCCCGTTGGCTGATTCCAGGTTACGGAAGTGTTCCGGGCACGAAGATGGTTCCATCCTGCCGCGAAGAACCGCGCGGGCGGACGAGGAAAACCACGTCCTGGCCGCTCTTCAAGCTGGCCTCCACTTTGGCGAAATCTTCCTCGCTGTTGACCGGCTGCTTGTTGACCTCCAGAATGACGTCGCCGCGGCCGAGATTAATATCATCGGCAAACGATCCCGGCTTTACATCCCGCACGATCACGCCTTTGCCGGCCGGTATATCCAGCTTCTCGGCAATATCCGGCGTGAGCTTCTGCACGCTGATGCCGAACTTGTCCTGCTTCGGCGTACTCTCGTCATTACCGCCCTCATCCTCGTTCAGCCGAGCCGCGAACAGCTTGGCGCGATCTGCAATGGTGACGCTGGCATCCTGCTGTTTGCCATTGCGCACGAAACCGAGTTCCACTTTCGACCCTGGTTTACGCGAAGCGATGTCGGCTACCAGTTCGGAGCCTTTTGTGACTTTCTTGCTGTCGACCGTAGTGATGGTGTCACCGACCTTCAGGCCAGCCTGATCCGCAGGGCTACCGGGCACCACGCTGGAAATCGTGACGCCCGTGCCATTTCCATAGACTCGTGTAATGGCAGGATTCTCAACCGCATCGAACATGATTCCGATGGAACCGCGAGCCACCCGATGCTCGGGTCCAATAAGCTGGTTGTACACCTGCACCACGGTATTCGATGGGAGCGAAAATCCTACGCCCGCGTAGGCATTGGTTTCGCTCAAAATCGCAGTATTGATGCCGATCACTTCGCCATCCAGATTGACCAGCGGCCCACCGGAATTTCCCGGATTGATAGCCGCATCCGTCTGAATGAAGGTTTGAAACTGACGGCCCGGCACGATGTCACGCCCCTTGGCAGAGACGATGCCAGCCGTCACAGTACCCACTTGTCCGAATGGACTACCGATGGCCAGTACCCAATCGCCGACTTCCATGCTGTCGGAGTTGCCCATCTTGGCCGCGGGCACTGCGCGAGACATGTCGATCTTAATTACCGCCAGATCAGTTTCTTGATCTTCGCCGATCACTTTGGCGTCATGCTGCACGCCGGGAGGATCGTCCTGCAGGCGAACGCGAATACGATCCGCCTTCTCGACCACGTGGCGATTGGTAACGATGTACCCTTTGGGATCGACGATCACGCCCGAGCCCAAAGAACGCTCGCGAATGGCAGCATCGCCGTTTGGTCCGCCGGGACCACCTTGGCCGCCGAAGAAGCGGTTGAAGAAGTCATCCATGCCGCCGTTACCACCACCGCCATTGTCGTCATCATCAGGACTCTGTTCGCCGCGGCGGCGATGCGGACTCTTAATGGTCGATTCGGTGTTGATGTTTACGACGGCCGGTCCCAACTGCTTGGCAATCTGGGAAAACTCACCGGATAGCTGCTTAGGGGATGGAACGGTCAACGGAGTAGCGTCGGAAGATGAGGATTTCTGTCCTTCCTTGCCCTTCACGCCATAAGAGATCACTGAGCCAATCAAAATACCCAGCGCCAGTGTAGTCACAATGCTGAACGAATATATCCAGCGATGAGTTTTCAAGCGCTGCCAAAATGCCCGCGAATCCATATCCCTGCTTCCTCCGAGGACTATAAACTGGTCAATTATACCCGTTTGCGACAATGCGAATTTAAAAACGAATTGACCACCATGCGTGGATGGCAACCATCCGACGTTCATTAGACGCAAGCGTGCGGCATTCTGTATGTAAAGATTTATTTCGCCTGGTAAACGGTCTTTCCTCCGACCACGGTACGGAGCACTTTGGTCGTCAGGATTTTCTCCGGCGAAGACGCGGTCACGTCGCGATCCAGCACCACCAAGTCGGCCAGCATCCCAGGCATCAGCTTGCCCTTCTCTTTCTCTTCGAATTCCGCGAATGCCGAGCCGGTTGTGTAAGCAGCAATGGCCTGGTCCATAGTCAGCCTCTGCGCCGGGAAGAATTCTTGTTTGCCATCCTCGCTCTTGCGCGTGACCGCCGCGTACAGTCCGCGAAATGGCGTCACCGGCTCCACGGGATAATCCGTGCCAAAGGCCAGAGGCACACCCTTGTTCAGGAACGCCGCCCAGGCATAGGCAGTTGCGGCACGCTTCGGCCCCAAACGATCCTGGGCCCAGCGCATGTCGGTGAGGACGTGGCTAGGCTGCATGGAAGCAATCACTTTCAACTCTTTGAAGCGCGCGATTTGTGCGGGAGTAGTGACTTGGGCGTGTTCCACGCGCAGGCGAAAATCGTCTCCGCCGTTGGGCGCTTTCACTTTCTGCTCGTGCGCTGCTTTCTCGGCCTCAGCGAAGGCATCGAGAGCCATCTGCACACCTTTGTCGCCGATCGCATGGAAGCCGAGCTGGAAGCCTGCCAGCACCCGCTCTTTAGACATTTCATTGAGTTTCGCCGGCTCGTAGCGCGGTAGCCCGGAGGTTTTCGGATCATCCGAGTACGGCTCCAGCAAGGCTGCGGTGTGCCCACCGAGAGAGCCATCCATAAAAGCCTTCAACATTCCGGTATGCAACATCAGATCGGCCTGAGGATGCGAATCGCGCTTCTTCTGCAATTCCTCGATGGATTCGTCGAACGGTAGCCACTCGGAAATGCGTGCCGTGAGTTTGCCTTCTTTTTCTAGATCTTCATAAATCTGGAAATTCTCCCAGGCCGGCGAATAGTCCTGCGCAGAAGTGATACCGTGCTCGGCCAGATCGGCGAGCGCGACTTCGATTCCCTGCCGGCGCTCCTCGCGGGTTGGCTGCGGAATCACCGCACGCACCGCCTGTTGCGCGGTGTCGCGCAAAATGCCGGTCGGCTGGCCGTTGGCGTCGCGGTCAATCTGACCGCCTTCCGGATCGCGACTGGCGATAGTGACATTGGCCAACTGCAGCGCACGCGTGTTTGCCACTGCTAAGTGACCATCCACGCGATCCAGCAGTATCGGATGCCCGCCGGAAACTTCATCCAGGTCCCAGCGGCTGGGAAGGGTCTTCACCGGCCACATGGTCTCGTCCCATCCCCCGCCCAGAATCCATTCACCCGGCTTGGCAGTCTCCACTTTTGCGAGTACGCGCTGACGGAATTCTTCCAGTGTCTTCACTCCCGTCAGATCCACATTTAACTTCTGCATTCCGGCATCGGCCAGGTGCAGGTGGGCATCGTTAAATCCTGGCATGACAAAGTGTCCGCCTAGATCGACGACTTGCGTTTGCGGGCCCTTTAACTTCTGAATGTCGACATTTTTCCCGACCGCCTGAATACGATCGCCCTTCACTGCGATTGCTTCTTCACGCAGGATCGAACTGAATTGTGTGTTCGAAGGCACTCCGGTATAAACGTTCGCGTGAATGAAGATGATGTCGGCCTTGGGCACAGACGCAGCAGTGGCCTGACCCTGCGCGGAATTAAGCGCCTGCAAAGACGCGAAACAGCATAAAGCCACAAGAAAAACCGGGTGCCCCATCTCTCGCGTCCTTTGCGAGAGGTGGGATTCCACTACGGTGTAAAGCATTTGGGTGGCGCAGCGCTTCAGCGCTGCAAAAAGATACCTTTCTTTGTAAGGGGCTTTAGCCCCCAGTCTCTCCATTATTCCCCCGCTCCTGCCAGCGCCAGCATCGTGAGCAGAATGCGCTTCAACCCTAGTTCGCGCCCGTTGCTGTCAAACCATTCCTGCAGCGTGTGAGCGCCACCACCGGAACCGCCGCCGCCGATGGCGATGGCTTCAAGCCCTAGCGAAAGAGGAATATTCGCGTCGGTCGATGCCCGCTGCACCTGCGCCGCATTGTTTAATTGATTGTCGACCGCTCGAATCACATGCAGGATCCGCGAGCCTAAGGCCAGTTCCCCCGCCGGACGATTTCCGATTGCCACCACTTCACAGTTCACTCCGGGGGGTCGTTTCTGCTGGGAGGAACGCATCTCCGCCGCGAGCGTTTCATCTTCCACTGCGCGATTCAGAGCCAGCCGCAATGTCTGTTCCAGCCGTTCCATTTCCGCCATCGAGGTCGACCGGATATCGACTTTCATGCTGGCCGATTCTGGAATCGAATTCACCGACGTGCCACCGCGAATCACTCCAACGTTGAATGTCGTTTTCGGCGCCGTGGGAACCGGCGTAGCAGTAAAGGCGTCGATGGCACGGGCCAGAATCACGATGGGATTTGGCGCGCCAAAATCGCTCCACGAATGCCCGCCCGGGCCGCGAACGATGACCTCAAAGCGGCGGCTACCCAGGGCTTCGGCGACAATTGTGTCCGAGCCTGCGCCGTCGAGCACCACACTGTAAGCGATAGAATCTTTCCAGCGCGGCGTGGAAAAAATATGCCGCATGCCGCGCAGATCGCCCTCGCCTTCTTCCCCCACATTCCCGATAAACACAAAAGGCAGCGCGTGCCGCAACCGGACTGAGCGTAACAGCGAGGCGATGGCGAGCATGGCCGTCACGCCGGCGCCATTGTCTGAGACTCCTGGGCCGTACAGGCGGCTTCCCTGCTGGCGAATATTCAACGGCGTGTTCGCGGGGAACACGGTATCGATGTGCGCGCTGAGCGCGATGTAGCGTTGTCCGAATCCGGGATGCACGCCGAACACGTTGCCCACATCGTCGATGCGAACATCGTCGAGGCCGACTTCGCGAAAGCGCTCTGCCAGCCAGGCTCCCCGCGCCGACTCGCCAAATGGAGGCGCTGCGATCCGCGCCATCTCCATCTGCCATTGCGCTAGTTGCGGCTCTTGCGTCCGCAGCCAGTTAAATGCCGACCGCACCTCTGGAGATGCAGCCAGACGCGTCACATCCTGCTGCACCGTCGGCGCAACGTCGGGCATATCCGCACGCGGGGGAGTCGGACTCATGGAAGTTATTGCGCCATCTTACAACGCATCGAGCGGAATAGGGATTGTCGAAAGCGGGAAGGTCGCCGAATCTTAAGCCGGCCGGCTCTGCGCGCAT
>CAWFOD010000009.1:0-293954 GCA_963817305.1 uncultured Acidobacteriaceae bacterium
ACAACAATCAACAAAGCCTGCGCTAGACTTGCTTTGAAATGACGACCCCTAGCCCTTGGGACGAGTACCGAGGCGAGAAGAAATCTGGCCGGGTCTAGGTTCCTCGGCTACGTTCCAGTTTGCTTTGTCGTAGCGGTACTTTCGATGCGTTTGTTCTCTACATTCGCTCCCGCTTTCGTGGTGGCAATTGCATGGATGATGTTCTATGTCATCGCCGGGAACGTTGCCCTGAGGTTTCTCTGCCTAGGTGCGGCAAATGGCTCTTCGCCAAATGGTGGTATCACAACAATTTCGCGCGTAAATGTGTTCACTGCGGCCTAACCAAAATGGGCAGACCAAATACCGGATCGAGTTAGTTAGTGTAAACGGTGTTTTCAGGAACAACCGTTTTCAGTGGGCTGTGTCGACCGGGAATCTGTGCTGCAATCAGCGTGATAGCTGAAGTATGAGGTTACTCGGCTTGTCGGGATCATATGAAAAATGGAACCGCAAGGCAAGATACTGGCCGGAGTATTCACCAGGTAACTGCGGCAATTTCGAATTTGCGATGCTTGCCCACGCGGCGCGGTCCATTGGGACATCCCCTGAGCTTCGTATAAGCTTCATCCCCTTTACCTTTCCGTTTCTGAGGATGACAAACTCGATGGACACTTCTCTCGGCAAGGCTCTAGAGCCACGCTCCGGAACAACGGCGTACCAATTCGGCTTCACGATCTTAAGTACAGAGTGCAGGTAGGGGCCGAAGTCAACGCCGCCCGTGTCACTTAATAAATCAATACCTCCAAGTTGCTCCTTAGCCGTGGGCGGCTGCCCGGGTTCCTGTGTCTTGGAGGTCGAAACAGGGGCGTCTTGCCCACTGTTCGTAGATGTAGTGCTGCTTTGTGCGAACGAAGCAGAGGAGCAAATTAGCCAAATCGCGATCCACAACCGCGAACGGTATTTTGTAAAGGACTCCGCAAGCCAGATCATTGTGCAGCATTCTACACGTAGCTACAGGCTTCGAGATGTACCAAGCACCCTTACAACCTTTGAAATATTCCGATTTCACTCAGTGACCCAAAGTGCCAGCGTTCCCCGCCCCCCGACACGAACCGCTCACCGCACTTAAGCCGGCCGGCTCTGCGCGTATCCCGCCCGCTGTTCTACTGCGGCCACCAATTTCTTAGTGACGGGAACCTCGATCCCGTGACGGCTGGCGCCACGAAGAATTGGGCCAGCAATAGCATCCAGCTCGGGCGGATTATGGTGCTCCACATCCTTCTGCATGGAGCTGCGCATATTCGCCGGCATCGCCTTTACCCCAGCAAGGATTGCCTCCGCATCGACCTTGGCGCCTTCGGCGGTGGCAACCGCGCATGCTTCACGAACGCAAGCCTCTCCCAGACTGCGCCACTGCGGATCGGCAAGAATCTCCCCGACGGTTTTATCGGCAGCGGTGGTCAACAGGGCAAAAGGCGCAAGAAAAACCAGCTTGCCCCACATCAGTGTTGGTTCATCGTCGATGAAGCGGCAGGTAAAACCAATTTGCTGGAGCTGCTCCAGAGTGCCTCCGAGCAGAGAGCGGCCTGAGGACAAAACATTCAACCGCGCAAATGGGGAGCGATGGACGATGTGCCCGGGGCCAACTCGTTCGGTTTCGACCGCGATCGTGGCCGGAATCACACGCTCTGATCCATACTTCGCCCGCAGCGCCGCGACGTGGTCAATACCATTCAGCAACGGAACGATCGCTCGAACTGCATTGGGATTCTTTAGCGCGCCGAGTGCATTATCAAGCTGCGTGGCCTTCACCGTAATCCAGAGAACGTCAACCGGAGGCACTTCCGCTGAAATCGCCACATCGACGGTAAAGTTTCCAAATGAGCTTTCCAGGCGAAGCTTTCTGGGATAGGAAGCGAGCGTCGCAGGTCTGACGACCATCGTGACGGAGTCTCCAGCGTGCGCGAGACACGCTCCAATCAAGCCGCCAACGCCACCGGCGCCGAGAATTGCGTGATGCAACGGTTTAGAAATGCTGCTGGCCATGAAGACTTAGATTCACTTGAGTTCCGGGTTGCTTCACGAATGTTGCTTCACGGTCGCGGGTAAACACTCCACGACCTCCGCGTCGGTGAGGGTATGGTCACTCGTTTTGGCGCGCTGATAAATGCGCTCAACCAGTTCGTCGGTGGCTGGGATGCCACGCCGTTCCAGCCAGAAGAGCACATTCGACTTGCCACTCATGGGACCGATGTCGATGATCTGCTCCAGTCCGAACACATGCGAAGGCACGCCCGAGTAGACAGAGTTCGCGAGCAGAACATCGTTCTTGTGATAAGCCTTGATGATGGCCGCGGCGTGCACGCCCGTAGCCGTACGAAACGCATCGTCGCCCACTACCGGATAGTTCGCCGGAATCGGCACGCCCGTAGCGCGCGAAACTGCCTGGCAATAATGTTTCAACTTGGTGAGATCCTGATCATCCCACGGGGCGATGCCCATTAACTTGAGATTTACCAGCATCTGATCGATCTGCGTGTTGCCCACGCGTTCGCCCAGTCCGATGGCGCAGCCGTGGACGCAATTTGCTCCGGCGATAATCGCTGCCATCGAGTTGGCAATTGCGAGTCCGCGATCACTGTGGCCGTGCCAGTCCACGCGAATCTTGTCTCCCGAAGGCTTCACCACTTCCGCGATCACAAACCGCACCAGCGCCAGTGCGCCCATCGGAGTGGCATGACCTGCCGTATCGCAGATCACAATCGCTCGCGCTCCGCAGTTGATTGCGGTCGTGTACAGCCGTTTCACGGTTTCCGGATCGCACCGGCTCGTATCTTCAGTGACGTACATTACTTCAAGGCCCAGGGAAACTGCATACTTGACGGCCTTCTCTGTGGTCTGCAAAAGAAAATCGTCGGACCATCCTTCGGTAAAACGGCGAATGGGACTGGAGCCGATGAATGTCGCCGCTTCAATAGGCAACCCGGTTTTCTGCACGATTTCGGCAATGGGACGAATGTCGTTCTCATGCGTGCGTGCGGCGCAGTTAGCGCGAATCTTCATTTTGTTCGTGACGATTTCCCGGGCTAAAGCCGTGACGTGTTCGACCGCACGCGCGCCCGCGCCGGGCAGGCCGAGATCGAGCGAGTCGATGCCGAGCGCCTCCATCAGATGAAGAATCTCAGTTTTTTCCGCGATCGATGGATCGCGGACCGAGGGCGACTGCAGTCCGTCGCGCAGGCTTTCATCGTTGAGCAGTACCGGGCCGGGCGGCTTCAATCCGGGTGGATGATTCTTGTTCCAATCGTAGATGAGTTCGGAGGTGTTCATCTCAGGACGATCGCGCAATCTATGAACCACCAAGGGCACGAAGTTCCACAAGGAAGCTCCTTGTGAACCAGGTGACCTTCGTGGTGAGAGCTCTTTGCTCTATTTTTCCTTGGGCGGCAGCGTTAATCCGAATACTGAAATCATTCCCTGTCCTGCGACATTCACTTTTGCTTCCGCCGGATTCGGCAAATAAAGCGTCTGGCAATGCTCGCAACGGTAGACTTCAGCGTCTCGACCCCAGGCTTTTTCGGCGTCGCCGCAAGCTTTTTCGATTACGTCCTCCGTATAAAACCAGCGCTTCAAATGGCCGCCGCAGAACTTTGCCTTTTTCGTTCTTCTCGTTGCATGCGCGCTGCCCGGCCTTCTTGATTTTTACCTTATGATGCGGAAGTTGCGCGGGAGTTTGCGGGGTCGAAGCAGCGATTTCACCAGTTGCCACAGGCTCACCTTCGTTGCGCGGCGCGAGCGCCGCCGGAATCGGACTTCGCTCTTACCGTCTTCGTTCTTGCAGTCTTAAGGATCTTACGAGCGTCATTGTACTCGAAGGAGAAAGGCGAACCCAAGCTCGCGATATCATATGCTGGTTCTGACGCGTAACGTCCGATTCTTGAATCCGGATTCCGGAACTGCAATCTTAGAATTTTATGATCACAATTGTTTCAGGCTTGCCGCGTTCCGGCACGTCGCTCATGATGCAAATGCTGGCCGCCGGTGGAATGCCCATCCTGTCTGATGGCGAGCGCGGGGCCGATGTCGATAACCCTCGCGGCTATCTCGAGTGGGAGCGCATCAAGCAACTTCCTCAGGACCCGGCGTGCATTGCGGAAGCGGAGGACAAGGCCGTGAAAGTGATCTCGTTTCTTTTGCCGTCGCTTCCCGCAGGCCACGAGTATCGAGTCATTTTTATGCAGAGGCCGATGCAGGAGGTGCTGGCGTCGCAGGAAGTAATGATGCGTCACCGGGGAACAGCGAAGCCACGCTGACAACTCTGTCGCCGCGCCGTTCGAGAAGATCCTGCGTTCAGCAAATACCTGGCTCGACAGCAAGGCTTACGTCAAAACTTTGCGTGTTCCCTATCATGATGTACTGCGCGATGCGCAAACGATCGCTAGGAAAGTGGTTCAATTCTTGGGTATCAGTTTGAATGTAGAAGCAATGTCCCGGCAGGTGGATGCATCGCTTTATCGCAACCGGGCTGAGTGATTTTGGAAATTCTTTCCCAAGAATCAACAACTATCAGAACTCCCGCTTCGGCTGCGCCTGTTCGGCCCCAACGCGACCCACCGTGACCTCGGCCCGGAAATAGTTCTCGCCGCGGATCGGACCTCCCGCCATGCGGCGCAGCATCGCAATCTGCCCGACGTGCGTCAGGGCATCCGCGAACTGGGCCCTGGAAAAGTTTCTCCGGCGTGGCATGCAGCGGCTCGGAAGATCCCAGATAATCATCGAATTGCTTTAACGCTTCGAAAAATCGTTCGCTCTCTTTTTCCCAGGGAAGCGGTTTCGAGTCCTTCCAGGCCTGTTTCCCGGCAGCGATCGACAGCCCCCAGTCCAACAGATCGCCAATGTGGGCCAAAATTCTCCCCGATGTACGCACACCCTCTGACGGGCTGAAATCAGCGAACGCTGCAGGCGCGTTACGGATCGCCTTGCTTCCGCGATAGGCCAGCGTTGCAAGGCCGTGACGCAGCAATTCACGCTTCGGATCAGAGTTCGAGAGCTTTTTCATGGACACAAGATACACTGTCCGCAGGAGAGGCGAAAAGCATGGCGAAAGAGGTCATTCGGTCAGGCTCGGTCAGCCGTGAGAATGCCGAGCACTATCGCTGGGGAGACGATTGTGACGGCTGGCATCTGGTGAAAGATGCTCAATCTCAGTGTTATTGAAGAACTGCTTCCCTCTGGCGCAGCCGAGGTTCGGCATTATCATCGGAAAGCGCAGCAGTTTTTCTACGTACTCTCAGGCGAAGTGATGATGGAAGTAGAGGGGCGCAACACTTTGCTGGGTGCGGGAAGCGGAATCCGCATCCTGCCGGGAGCGCGCCACCAGATCAGCAATCCGTCGTCCAGCCCGGCGCGCTTTCTCGTGATTTCGCAGCCGCCCAGCCACGGTGACCGCCATACGGAGTGATCTGAGTTTCGAAATCCGAGCGCGGTTTCTAATGTCGCACGTTCTCTCTTGCGCTCGCTTCCATGGGTGCGTGCAAGGTTATATCGGCGAAAACAAACCCGTCGCGCGTCACCACATTGCCATTTTCTATTGAGATCGGATGCGCGAACATAGGACCGTCGTATGCGAAAGTATGAAACTCACCCCTTTCCCCGCAGGGATCGACATCCGCGGGAAGCTCGGCCACCAGCTGTGAATCTAGATCGCGTCCAGCAAACGAGGCAGGCAGTTTTTGAGGATCGAGACAGACGATTCGGCTACGGAGTCCGTGCGCGCACATCTCGCGGATCAGTTGCCGGGTGTCGCGCTTCCAGATCGGAAACACGGGAGTGAGTCCGGTCCCGCGCATGCGGTCTTCGCGATATTGCCGTACGTCCTCGAGAAAGAGATCGCCAAAAGCGACGGCTTGGATGCCGGCGTCAATTGCCTTAGCACAGGCGGCGCTCATGGCCGTCTCGTATTCCTGGTTGGAACACGGCCAGGGCAATGGAACTTTCCACAAAGGAAGCCCGGCAGCGTCTGCTTGGGCTTCGAGCAGTTCACGCCGAACGCCGTGCATGGCAACGCGATCAAAACTGGCGTTGATCGTAGTCAGAAGTCCTACGATTTCGTATTCGTTCGACTGACGTAAAACGTGCAGCGTCCAGGCGCTGTCCTTACCGCTGCTCCAGGATACGAGTATTTTTCCCCTCAAGCCCCTAGCCTTGTTGATCTCAAAGTCGCGTGTCGTTACAAAGGCCTGCGCCGGATCACTCCACCCGCGAGCACGGCGCCACGAATCCGCGCTCCCAGTCGGCGCGCGAATTGCATATCCAAAAATCCTTCCATCTGCCGGGCGAAATTCTGGCCGTATCCGTACCACCAGACTTTTTTTATCCCCGGCGTAAGGTCCACGTCGAGATATTTCAGGCGGACCATCTCTTCCAATCCGAAGCGTCCATTAGAACGGCCGATGCCGCTCGACTTTACGCCGCCATGCGGCGCCTCGCTGATTCCGAAGCAGGAAATCACGTCGTTCACCATGACGGTGCCCGCCTGAATACGACGCGCGAGCCTTTCGCCGCGAGCGGCGTCGCGCGTCCACACACTCGCGGCCAGGCCAAATTCCGAATCATTGGCCAGACGCACGGCTTCGTTGTCATCGTCGAACGCCGCTACCGGCAGCACGGGCCCGAACGTTTCTTCGCGCATGATTCGCATCTCATGGGTCACTCCAGCGAGGACTGTGGGTTTATAGAAATTCTGGCCAAGCTCCGGAAGTCGGGATCCTCCAACAAGAACCTGGGCGCCGCGCGCCACCGCATCGTCGACGTGTGTT
Source organism: uncultured Acidobacteriaceae bacterium (assembly GCA_963817305.1). Taxonomy (GTDB): domain Bacteria; phylum Acidobacteriota; class Terriglobia; order Terriglobales; family Acidobacteriaceae; genus Sulfotelmatobacter. The sequence goes on from CAWFOD010000009.1 coordinate 6,798, forward strand.
TCAACAACTCGCAATTGCCGCTCGTGAATCATCGGCCCAACATCAGTAGCGCGGATCAAGCCCGCAACCGACTCGTAGTTTTTTCGTCTTTTCGACGCATGCTTTAAGGAACGATTCGTACACACTGCGATGAACGTAGCATCGCTCTACCGACAAGCAAGTCTGGCCGGCATTCATGAACGCACCCCACACGGCCGCGCTGGAGGCGATGTCAATATCGGCATCGTCGAGCACCAGCATAGGATCCTTGCCGCCGAGCTCCAGCACTACAGGCAAGAGGCGCTCCGCCGCAGCCGCCGCTATGCGCTTGCCCGTAGCCACGCTACCGGTAAATACAAGTTTGTCGATCGGCGAGTCGGTCAACGCGGCACCGGTCGCACCATCGCCAACGATAACCAAAAATATATCCGCAGGCACGCCCGCAGCATGAAGCAGGGACTGCAATTCCAGTGCCACGAGAGAAGTGAATTCTGAAGGCTTCAATACCACGGCATTCCCTGCAACCAGCGCTGCCAGGGTTTCTGTGGCGGGAATCGAAAACGGATAGTTCCATGGCGAAATGATTCCCACCACTCCGTACGGCTCTCGTACCAGCACGCCCCGTTTGAGCTTAGCTACAAGATTTCCATGGGATAAGGGCTCGTCGCGCAGCACGCGGTATGCGTGATTGATTAAAAATCGTGCCGCATCGAGCACGACGAGGACTTCGGTGGTCAGCGCTTCCACCACCGGCTTGCCCGTCTCGCGCGCGATAGCCTCGGCGATTTGCGATTTTCTTTCGTGCAGCCTGCGCTGAAATTCGCGGAGGATAGCGATCCTCTTCTGTGCTCCGATCGCAGCCCATGACGCTTGAGCCGTTTGCGCTCGCGCTACTGCTGCTCGTACTTCACTCTCCCTCGCGCATTCCAGTTCGCGCAGAACTTCGCCGGTCGCCGGATTCATCGACGAAATCTTACGTGCCGCGATTTCAAGTCCTGTTTCCATGGCAACCAATTCAAAAAGGTCTTCCGGCCCGGCCCCGCGGTTCGCTGGATGCTGCGAGAAAGCCTGAAAACATCTCTCTAATACTCCACATTGACCAGGAACAGTCCGCTCGCTGGAGCCGTCGCCCCCGCGGCGGAACGATTGCGAGCCTCCAGAATCCGCGTTATGTCCTCAACTCGCAACGTCCCTTTGCCCACTAGAATAAACGTCCCCACCAGGTTGCGAACCATATGCTGCAAGAATCCGGATCCTTTCACGGTGTAGATGAACTCGTCAGCCTCCCGCCGCCAGTTTGAAAGAAAAATGCGCCGCAGATTCGACATTGGTTCGCTGTCGCGACTGCGCTCCGGATCGACCGCCGCGAACGAAGTGAAATCGTGCTCGCCTTCCACCAAAATTGCCGCACGCGCCATCGTTTCCTCATTCAGTGGATAAGGATAATGCCAAACATATCGCGCCAGAAATGGCGGGCAGATCGGGCCGCGAAAAATGCGGTAGCGATAGGTCTTGGCCCGCGCCGAATGCCGCGCGTGAAAGTCTGGAGCCACTTCCTCCACTTCGAGCACCCGCACGGCGGCGGGCAAGATATCATTCAGCGCCTTGACGAAGTTGGCTGTCGGCACCGCGGACTCCGTACCGAATGTCACCACCTGGCCTAACGCGTGAACCCCGGCATCCGTACGACCTGAGCCTTGCGGCAAAACCTTTTCGCCAGTGATTCGTCCAATGGCTGAGGCAAGGACCGATTGGATCGTCGGTAAGTCAGGCTGGACCTGCCAGCCGAAGAAGTCCGATCCATCGTAGGAGAGAATGAGTTTGAGATTGCGCATGCCATCTTTCGAGTCCCGAAGCCGGGGCGAGTCATCCAAAGCTTTTCTCAGTCTTGAATTTCCACGACGTCGGGGACGTTAAATACTCAGATGATCTGGAAAGCATTGCGAGGACTTTATCAGTTTCCGCCAGCGCGGAGCGATTAAAGCAACTCACGGCATCAGATATACTGTTGGTTTTCATCAACTTTCATCTCGGGGAGAGATGCTTGTAGTTTGCCAGCACCTCGCGAACAACAGCGCTCCGAGGGCGAGGCGCCATTTCACCGCGAAGGGATTCAGCCAGTACCTTTCGAAGGCTTCTTTTTTCAGGAACCTCGGCGGGCTCCGTTGCGTACCAAAGCTTGAATAGATTCTCGTTTTGCGTAATCGGAAGCCTCGTCTAACACATAGTGATTGATTGCAAGGCCATCATGAACGGAGATGAGTAGATGCCATTCGCACGCATAGCTTCAAATATCCGGTGGACCGCCGCTGCTTTTTTGTTAGGAGCATGGATGATTGCGGGTTTGACGATCGCCGCGCCAGCCCAGGAACCGCCACCCGCACCCGCTCCGCAGAATGGCCCGGAGACGGGTCGTCTTCCTGTGCTGAACTATTCCCAGCCGGTGTCGCATTTTCCCAATCCCGTCGGGCCCTACATTCCACGGCAGGTAGCTCCACCAAATCTTGCCAACACCGGGCGCATCGATTCCCTGATGCACGATGGCAAGCTCTATCTCTCTCTGAATGACGCCATTGCGCTTGCGATCGAAAATAATCTCGACGTCGCGATCGCCCGCTACAACCTCAACATTGCCGATACAGACGTGTTGCGCGCCAGGGCCGGGGCTACCATTTTCGGCGTCAACGCCGGAGTGGTGCAGAACACGCCGGGCGGCGGCATCGGCGGAATTGGGGCTACTGCCGGAGCTTCATCCGGTGGCACGAGCCTGGGAGCCGGTGGCATCGGCGCAGGCACCAATGGTTTGGTAAGTTCCACGCTCGGCGTCGGTCCCCCCATTAGCCAGCTTCGACCCGATTATCACCGGGACTCTGCAGGATGATCACCTGAGCCAGACCGCCACCAGCATCTTTCAGGGTGTTCTTCCCGACACCAGCCTGGTTCAGAACACGGGGACCGTAGACTTCGCTTACAACCAGGCCTTCCATTGGGGAATGAATCTTTCGGTGGGCTTCAACAATACACGGCAGACGACGAATAGCTTCTTCTCGAGCGTCAGCCCGGCTTTGAACTCCAACTTCAGAGCTACAGTCACGCAGCCTATTCTCCAGGGCTTCGGATTCGCCGCGAATACACGTTTTATTCATATCGCCAGGAATAACCGCGAACTCACGGACGTTGCCTTTCGCTTACAGATCATCGACTCGGTAGATCAGATCGAAAACATTTACTGGGATCTGGTCTATGCCTACGAAAACGCACGCGTGCAGAATGAGTCGTTGGCCTTCGCGCAAAAGACTTTGTCAGACACGAAGAAGCAGGTCGAGATCGGGAGCCTGGCTCCCATTGAGACCGTGCGCGCACAAAGCACTGTGGCGCAGGACCAGCAACTCGTGACGACAGCTCAAACCAATCTGCAGCTAGAACAGCTACTGATGAAGAACGCGCTCACCCGCACTTTGAAGGATCCGATGCTGGCCACGGCCGAAGTCATTCCAACTTCCACTATGGAAATTCCGGCGCAAGAGCAGGTTGTGCCCACCGAGGACTTGATCAATGAAGCGTTGCGCCATCGAGCCGAACTGGTTGAAACCCGTATCGATTTGAATAGCCGCGATTACAGCAACAAGGCAGTGCGAAGCGCTCTGTTGCCCACGCTTAATCTTTTCGCCTACTACGAAGGAGCGGGCGTTGGAGGGAGTCAGAATCCGGCCAACGTTTGCTCGAACCCGAGGACCGAGTTGCAGCAGGCATTCGGCTGCGCCCAGGCGGGTCCCCTGAGTGCGTCGAACCCCGAGCCGATCTTCCCCACCACCCCGATTGGGAGCACCCTGAACCAATTGGTGAACTCCACGAACCCCGACAAGGGAATCGGCCTATCACTCAACATTCCGCTGCGTAACCGCGCCGCACAAGCCGTGCAGGTTCGTTCGGAGCTGGAATATCGCCAAGCGCAGATGCGCCAGCAGCAGATCGAAAATCAGGTTGGCATCGAAGTCCGCAACGCGCAGTATGCCGTACAGCAAAACCGCGCCAGCGTGGATTCCGCCAAAGCTGCGCTCGACCTTGGCGCGCCAGTCTCTCGACGCGGAGCAGAAGAAATATCAGTTCGGCACTTCGACCACAACGCTGGTTCTGCAGTATCAAAGCCAGCTGGCGACGGCAGAGTCCACTCTGGTGAATGCCACGGTCGCTTATGAAAAGTCGCGTATCGAACTGGACCGCGCGACCGGCAATTTGCTCGATCACAACGGTATTAGCGTGGACGATGCGGCCCGCGGTCAAGTGACCCATATGCCCAATGTGCCCTACATTGCGCCGCGCAAGGAACTACCTTCGGTGGCACAACCGCCGCCGCAGGCTGCCACCCCGCCATCGCCTCAATGAGCAAACAGAAGAAGAAAACCGGCGCAGTCGCAAGCTGCGCCGGTTTTCTTCTCACAATTCTTTACAATCCGCCGATGCTTTTCTCGTGCTACGTGCCGCTAAGATGGATGTGAACGCAAAATCACTTGCGCATCCAACTTTCGAAATCATTTTTGCCTTCTATATGCCGCGATACCTTCCCGCCCAAGGAGACGGAATATGTCTTTGTCTTTGCTACTGCCTCAACTGATTAAGGAACGTGCGCGCCCTCGCGTACTTCTGACCCTGGTCTTTCTTTTCTCCTGCGTGCCGTCGCTCTTGTCGGTATTATTTGCGCAGAATATCCCAGCGGCTCCTGCGCCCCAGGCCGCCCCGGCACAACGAGTGCAATTGCAGGATTACTCCAAACCACGCGCCGCCTTTCCCCATATTCTGCAATCCTACGAAGCACAGCACGTGCCGGCGCCGGTCTTTGGCAACTCACCCCGCATCGATTCCCTCTTGCGGGACGGAAAAATTTATCTTTCGATCGACGATGCAGTCGCACTGACGCTGGAAAACAATCTTGATCTTGATATCGCCCGCTATAACCTGAACATTGCCGATACCGATTACCTGCGAGCCAAGTCCGGTGCCAATATTCTGGGCGTGAACGCCGGCATCGTGCAGAACACTCCTGGCGGTGGCGTTGGTGGCTTAGGTGGAACGGTAGGCTCCGGCACCGGCGGAACTACCGTCGCGGCCAGCGGAATCGGAACTGGAACCAACGGCTTGGTCAGCTCCACGCTCGGCATCGGCGCTCCGATTACGGCCTTCGATCCCGTCCTATCGGGCACCTTGCAACTCGACAAGGACGACGCTGAATCGGTTAGCGTTTTCAGCCCGATTCCCGTCATTGCGCAGAACACTTATACCTCAAATTTCGCCTACACTCAGGGGTTCGCATGGGGCACGGCCATCAGCGCCGGATTCAACAATACTCACGTCACCACCAATAATCCGACCAGCTTGCTCACTCCTGATCTGAGTTCGAATTTTCAATTTCGAGTCACGCAAAATCTGTTGCAGGGTTTTGGCACGGGACCCAACCTGCGCTTCATTCGCATAGCCAAGAACAATCGCGAGATTTCCGACGTCGCTTTTCGACTGCAAATCATTACCACAGTCGACCAGATCGAAAACATGTACTGGGACCTGGTGTATGCCTACGAGAATGTGCGCGTGCAACAGGAAGCTCTGGCGTATGCCCAGAAGGCTCTGGATGATTCCAAGCGGCAGGCCAAAGTTGGCACCGTGCCGCCAATTCAGGTTGTAAGCGCGCAAAGTACGGTCTCCACCAACGAGCAAAATCTGATCCTGGCGCAAAACAATTTGCAATTGCAGGAACTGCTGATGAAGAATGCGCTCAGCCGCAGTATTGAAGACCCCTTCTTGGCCGAGGCAGATGTGGTTCCAACCTCGGTCATGCAACTGCCCGAACAAGAACCGGTCATTCCCACCCAAGATCTGATCACTCAGGCCCTCGATCATCGCGCCGAATTAGTGGAATCGCGCATCGATCTCAACTCCCGCGACCTGAGCAGCAAGGCTGTTCGCAATGCTCTGCTGCCTACGCTCGATGCCTTCGCCTATTACGGGGGCTCGGGTGTTGGAGGAGCCATCAATCCACTTGTGCCCGCTTGCTCGCCCACGTCCAGCAAGTTCTGCTACACACAAAGTACGGCTCCGCCGCCATTCCAGAGCGCGACCACTGTGGGTTACGGCAGCACGTTGAAGCAATTGGTTAACTCCACCGCTCCGGATAAAGGGGTGGGACTGACGCTGAGTATTCCTCTGCGCAATCGCGAAGCCCAGGCGGATCAGGTTCGTGCGGAACTGGAATACCGGCAGGCTCAGGTGCGCTTGCACCAGCTGGAAAATCAAGTGCGCATCGAAGTACGTAACGCGCAGTTTGACGTGAAACAAAATCGGGCTTCGGTGCAGGCGGCTCAGTATGCGGTTGACTTCGCCCGCCAGACACTCGATGCCGATCAGCAGAAACTAAAAGTCGGACTCACCACTACAACTGCGATCCTGCAGGATGCCTCGGTGCTGACCACCTCGGAGTCGAATCTGGTCTCAGCCAAGGCTGCGTACGAAAAGTCGCGCATCGAACTTGATCGGGCTACGGGCTTGCTACTGGATCACTCCAACATCGATGTCGCCGAAGCCACGCGCGGCCAGGTTACGCATCTGCCCAACGTGCCGTACGTTGCTCCGCGTCAGGATTTAGGCCCCAACGCTCAACCAACTCAGCCGCAGGCGCCGCCTTCCTAGTCGCAAGCGTTTGGGCAAGTTCTCGGTAGGCGGGAGACACTTCACCGTCAATTCTCCGTCTGATGCTCGACGATGTATTCTTCCTGACGTGACTCTGTCCATCGTCATCATTACGCATAACGAGGAAGCCAATCTTGGCCGCACGCTCGAAAGCGTGACGCCGCTGATCGGCGATGGCAAGGGAGAAATTATTGTCGTCGATTCGGGATCGACTGACGGCACGGTTGAGATCGCGAAGTCATTTGGCGCGAAAGTTTTCATTGAGGAGTGGAAAGGCTTTGCCGCGCAGAAGAACTCGGCAATCGATAAGGCAACGGGAGATTGGATTCTTAGCCTGGATGCAGACGAGGAGGTCGAACCCGCATTAATTGAGGCTCTCACTGGGCGTGCCCCTGACCAGCTCCCGATTCGAGCAAACTCTAGGGAATGGTGCCTCACGATGGGGGCCAATCCGGACGTGCTCAAGGGAGCACCGGCCGGATTCTCACTTCGCCGTAGGAACTTCTTTCTCGGCCGGTGGATTAAGCACGGCGGTTTTTGGCCGGATCCCAAGTTGCGACTCTTTCGGCGTGGTCAAGGCCGCTGCGAAGCACGATCGGTGCACGAAACAGTTCAGGTACAGGGCAGAATCGTCGCCATCGATCGCGGTGCCATTTTGCACCACTCCTACCCCACGCTCTCAGATTACATCGATCACATGAACCGTTACTCGTCGCTTGGAGCGGAGATGGTGATCGCAAAAAGCAATGGCAAGGTTCGTTTCAGTGTCGTCAACATCGTGCTGCGTCCGCTGTGCCACATTCATTTACAACTATTTTTTTCGCCTTGGCTTCCTCGACGGAGGCGAAGGCTTGTTGTTACATCTTTACCACGCGGTCTATGTATCGTGGAAATACGCGAAAGCCTGGGAACTCAGTCGTGGTCCACTATCCCCTGCTCAAGACCGACCGGTCGTTTGATCGCCGGCGCAGCGCCTTGCTCGAAGATGCTGGCTTACTTATGATCGGAGCAGAACACTGGGGTTCGTATGGAGAAGAAATCGTCTAAGCCGCAAATCGTCGACAATCCGATTGCTGACGTTTTTGAAAACCGCCATCCGTCGGCCGCCGAAAAGAGTTGGGCAGAAAAAACACTCGCTCCCAGTATCGAGAAGGCTCCCGAACGCCCGATTGGCGCGCCAACCGGGGTGAACCTGGACGAGCATGGACACGCCCGCTTTACCACAATTTCCGGCGTGCCGATTCGCCGTCTTTACACGCCGGCCGATCTCCCTGAAGACTGGAGCGAAGAAAAATATCTCGGCTATCCCGGCCAGCCTCCCTACACGCGTGGCATTCATGCCACAGGATATCGCGGAAAGCTTTTTACCATGCGTCAGTTCTCCGGCTTCGCATCGCCTGAGGAGACCAACCAGCGCTACAAATATTTATTGGAGCACGGCGGAGGAGGACTTTCCGTAGCATTCGATTTGCCCACGCTTATGGGATATGACTCCGATCATGCCGCGAGCGAGGGCGAAGTGGGAAAGTGCGGCGTCGCCATCGATTCGCTCGAAGACATGGAGATTCTATTCAGCGGCATCGACCTGGAAAAAACTACGGTGTCGATGACCATCAATTCACCCGCGTCGGTTTTGTGGGCAATGTATCTGGTCGTCGCCGAAAAACAGGGCGCAGACTGGAAAAAGATTTCCGGCACAATTCAGAATGACATTCTGAAGGAATACATTGCGCAGAAGGAATACATCTTTCCTCCGGTGCCCTCGATGCGTCTGGTCATCGATACCTTTGAATTTGGATCAAAGTTCACGCCACGCTTCAACACCATTTCGATCAGTGGATACCACATTCGCGAGGCCGGCTCGACCGCGCTGCAGGAACTCGCCTTTACGCTGTACGACGGCGTGGAATATGTGGAGTGGGCGCGGCGGCGCGGGCTCGACGTGGACGACTTTGGCCCGCGCCTGAGTTTTTTCTTCAATGCTCATAACGACTTCTTCGAGGAGATCGCCAAATACCGGGCCGCCCGAAAAATTTGGGCTCAGGTGATGCGCGACCGGTTCGGAGCGAAGAACGCACGCACCTGGCTGATGCGTTTCCACACCCAGACTGCCGGCGTGTCGCTGCCCGCGCAGCAGCCGATGAATAACATTGCGCGCGTGGCATTACAGGCTTTGGCAGCGGTGTTGGGAGGAACGCAGTCGCTGCACTGCGATTCCTACGACGAAGCTCTGGCACTGCCTACTGAAGAAGCCGCGCGGATCGCATTGCGTACCCAGCAGATCATTGCGTATGAATCCGGTGTGACCCACACTGTCGATCCGCTGGGCGGTTCCTATTTCCTTGAAGCCTTAACGCTGGAAATGGAAAAAGGCGCGCTCGATTACTTCGGCAAACTCGATGCAATGGGAGGCATGGTGAAGGCCATTGAACGCGGCTACCCGCAAAAGGAAATTGCCGAGGCATCTTATCAGTTTCAGCGCGCCGCCGAAGCCAAAGAAAAAATTATTGTCGGGGTAAATGAATTCGTCGTAGAAGAAGAGGCTCCGCACATTCTCTACATCGACGAGAGCGTAGCCCGGCAACAGTCGGCGAAACTGAAGGCGCTCCGGTCGCGGCGGTCGAATGACGAGGTCCAACGCCGTCTCGACGCCCTGAAAAAAGTTGCGGCGCAAGAGCCCAGGGTCGGCGCGAACGAAGGCATTTCCCCCGCCAACACTATGCCCTACATCATTGATGCAGTGCGCGCCTACGCAACCGTCGGCGAGATCTGCGAGGCTCTACGCGCCGTTTATGGCACGTATACCGAAGTGAGTATCACGTAGAGGAACCTGCTGAAAAGCGGTCAGCCCATAAAGCCAAATCAGATCGCTAAGAGGCGCTAATTCTTGCCTAGCTTCTCCACTTCAAAGTCACTGGCCCACTCATGGGATGTTTCATCTCAGCCCCGGTGCGTTTCGCTTCGAGATAAGCGGCTTTCAACTGGAAATACCATTTGGCGGGACGATCAGCATCGTCAATCAGCATGAGGTGCGGATTGTGCTTCAAGCCCTCGGATTGCAGTTCCATGGTGCGGCGATCCTGTTCGACGAATTTCGCGAAGACAAACTTGAGCAACTCCGCGCCGAACGGCATCCAGCGGAAGAGGTTCCAGGCCGCGACCACGTCGATGCGGCACTGGCTGCGCGTAATGGGTGTGACCGTTGTCAGCGATGAGAACCAGTACTTCCCCGCGCGGATGGTTTCCCTGCGCAAGTTGGGCAAAACAAAATCGATCGTGGTAGTGATCGAATCCGCGGCCGCGTAGAGGCGCAACAGCTTATAGGGCGCGGAATTTGAGCTGGGAGTGTGCGCGCTCATGCGGAATCCGTTGGGAATCGGCTCGAAGTCTTTTCTCTTTTCGTGAATGCTGTGCCGGCTGCGCCACCACCACGCCTGATGAACGAAAGGCCCGTGCGCCGGATCCATCAGGCCAATGATGCCGTGATCAATGCTGACCGGCATATCGGCGGTGAGATAGGCGAGCCTAAATTTGTCGCTGAATTTTTCGATCTCTGGCGCGGGCTCCGGAGCCTCGTCGCGCTTACTGAAACCTGCACCCTGCGGCCCGGGATCGGGGATGAAGACCCAGATGAAACCATCTCGCTCTTCGCAGGAGTAGCTGCCGGCGTAGATGCGATCTACTTTCAAGGTCTGATCGGCGGTGAGTGACGGAATAAGCTGGCATTGGCCATCATGGGCGTCGAAAGTCCAACCATGGTAGGGGCATTCGATATTTTCGCCATCAAAGTGTCCGCCGTTGAGCGGCATGCCCCGATGCGGACAGGCATCGCGCAAAGCGAAGGCACGGCCCGCGCGGTCGCGCCCAATGACCAGCGGGATCTCAAGCAGCATGGCTTTGTTGAGTTGATTGCGATGGACGCGGTCGGCTGGCAGGGCACGGTACCAGAAGCCCGTGAGCATCAGCGAATCAGGAGCCTGGCTTTGAGGATGGTCGGATTCGGGCATGGAAGAGGTGTCGATTTTGATTGCTGATTGAAAAACATATGCTAGCATTCGCAGGACTTTCCGGACGGTACCGAATTGCGCTGAGGTATTTCGATGGAGTTTTTCGGACATTTCCGCCGTCTCACGCCGCTGCAGCGGAACACTTTCACCGCCTGTTTCCTGGGATGGTCGCTGGATGCTTTTGATTTTTTCATCCTGACCTTCTGCGTCAGCGCCATTGCCACGCAATTCCAGACCAAGGTTTCGGAGGTCGCTGAGGCGATTTTCCTTACTCTGGCATTTCGTCCGCTGGGCGCATTTCTTTTCGGAATGATGGCCGACAAATTTGGACGCCGTCCTACGCTGATGGTAGATATCATCGCGTACTCCGTGTTCGAATTGGCATCGGCTTTCGCCCCATCCTTGAAAATTTTTCTGATCACGCGCGCATTATTCGGAATCGCGATGGGCGGGGAATGGGGGGTGGGAGCGGCATTGGCCTTCGAGACTCTGCCCGCCGAGGGACGCGGATTTTTCTCCGGCTTGTTGCAGGAAGGCTACTCCGTAGGCTTTCTGTTCGCGGCTTTGGTTTTCGGTACTGGCGTTTCGATTTGTTGGGTGGCGTGGAATGTTTGTGATTGGCGCTCTGCCCGCGTTCCTGGTCATCTACATTCGCACGAAAGTGGATGAATCCCCTGCGTGGCTGCAAGGCCAGGCCAACAAAACTTCGCAGAGACGTTTGGGGAAGGACATTCTCACCTACTTTGGTTCGTTTGTTCTTCTCGTGGTGCTGATGTTCGCCTTTAATTCGTTTAGTCACGGCACCCAGGATCTGTATCCCACATTTCTGACCAAGGGGCATCATCTCGATCCGAAGACGGTGATGTTCATCGCAGTCGTGGCTAACATCGGCGCCCTGTTAGGGGGAATTCTGTTTGGCACCTGGTCGGAGCGCATTGGACGACGGAAGGCGATTGTGATTGCCGCTCTGCTGGCGATTCCAGTAATTCCCTTGTGGGCTTATTCGCACACCGTTCCCATGCTGGCCCTTGGGGGATTTCTGATGCAGTTCATGGTGCAGGGCGCATGGGGAGTGATTCCCGCGCATTTGAATGAGCTCTCTCCCCCTGAGGTGCGGGGAACGTTCCCTGGTTTCGCCTACCAACTGGGCAATCTACTTTCGTCGCGCAACGTAGTGATTCAGGCCAAGTTGGCGGAGAACCGCTATCGTGGCATGTATCCGCCGGTTTTAGCCTGGACCGTAGTGCTCGTCGCAACGTTGGTGGCGGTGGTCACCTGGAGCGGCCGCGAGCGCAGAGGCACAGATATGACCAGTACCAGTTAGACTGAATCAGGAGTTCTCCAGCAATCGCCTGCCCGGATGGCAAAGGGGGGCGTAGTGGCACGACAGTTCCATTGTCACAGCGAAACCTGTGTGGTACGGTAGGGAAAATTTCACGCCTTCGTAATTCTTCCTAGGGTTTTTGGTAGGTTCCGGTTTGCGCGAGTGCGTGTGCAGGAGCATCGCCACTATGAAAGAAACTATGGATACGATTCCGGCCAAGCCATTAGCCGACGACGAGAATTTTGCCAACCGCAAGCTGATCCGACCGGCCTTGCCGCGCATGGATCACAACCACGGGAACCACAACCCGAACCACAACTCCAACCATACGCAGATGGCGGAACGCCGGGATCGGCACGAACGTCCTGAGCGTGGATCGGAGCGTGGATCGGATCGCGGATATGACCGTAGCGAGCGGGCGGGCGCGGGCGGCGGTGGGCGGAAAACGGCGCCTCCGGAGCAGACCAACGCTGAGAATTTCTATTATCAGAAGCAGATGCAATCGCGGACGCCGATGGTGATCGTGCTGCGCGACGGCGAGGAAGTACACGGCGTCATCGAGTGGTATGACAAAACCTGCATCAAGGTCATTCGCGAAGATGGCGCACCGAACCTGATGATCTACAAGCCTGCGATCAAGTACATGTTCAAGGAAGAAGAACGCGGACGATAGGCCCGTTTGAAAATCAACCTGCTGCGGCTCATGCGGGCATTTATTCCGGCTAGGAATTACAAATATCGGGTTCGCCAATCACCCATGCTTTTCCTGTCCCCGTTTACGCTACAGATGCTCCCGTTGACAATCTCCGTTATCTCCCATAGCATCAATAACTTGAAGCGCGATTTTCACACTGCATCCGGGAGCCTTGCGTGATTAAGCTCGATATTATCAACGAAGTGGTAGCCAGAACTGGTATTACCAAAACCAAGGCTGAGTTGGCAGTGGAAACCGTGTTCGAGAGCATGAAGAATTCGCTGGCTCGCGGCAATCGCATTGAGCTGCGCGGATTTGGCGTGTTCAACGTGCGCCCACGCAAGACTGGGATTGGGCGCAATCCCCGCACCGGCGCGGAGGTTTCGATTCCTCCCGGCAAGGCTGTGCGCTTCAAACCGGGCAAAGAGTTGCAATCGATTGACTAGGAACGCCGGCTCCACGTTGTTGGCTGCCCGATTGTTGCTTTTCGACTCGGCAGGGATTCCTACAAAAACTATTTTTGAATTTATGTGATCGAGAAACCTCTCTCGCATTTCTGCCCCGAAATTTTGTCGCGAGTAGTAGCATCTAACCAAAGGCTTCGCTGAAATCGCGAGCCCGGAAATCGCATGTCGGAACCCACTCCTTCCACTGTTTCATCTACTCTCGAATACTACCGGCCTTTGCCGGAGCGGGTTCCGAGCCGGCCAAAACAACGGTACTGGCTGCATATTCTCCTGTTGCTGGCTACATGTTTTACCACGCTGGTAATGGGCGCGCGAATGCAGTACAACTTTCAGCACAATCGGCCGGCACTCTCCTTCAGCGACGATCCAATCGTTAATTCGGCGGGGCAAAGTGAGCCGGTTCCTTTTTTTCCAGCGGGTTGGCTACTCTCACATCCGGAGCGTTTGCTGGGCGGCCTGCCCTTCATGGCAACGTTGATGCTGTTCTTTTTGGCCCACGAAATGGGCCATTACCTATACTGCCGCCGTTATGGCGTGTACGCGACGCTGCCGTTTTTCATTCCAGTGCCGACGCCGATCGGGACGATGGGAGCGGTTATTTTAATCCGATCGCGAATACGATCGCGGACCGCATTGTTTGACATTGGAATTGCCGGGCCCATCGCGGGTTTTGTAGTGGCCTTCGGAGTACTCCTGGGCTCACTCGCGTGGTCAAAGCCGATCTATCCCGGACTCGGACCGCCAGATTATGAACTCGGGTATCCCGTGATTTTCGGGATCTTGCACCATTTGCTGATTTCCTTCCGTCTGATCCATGGAACGGCTGCATTGCCCTTAAACCGCGTGCTCCTGCACCCTACCGCCATTGCCGCCTGGGTCGGAATGCTGGCGACCTCGCTCAACCTGCTGCCCGGCGGCCAACTCGATGGCGGACATATTATTTTCTCGATTGCGCCGCGGGCCCACAAATTCGTATCGCGCATGACGATTCTAATTCTGATACCGATGGCGTACTACTTGTGGACTGGGTGGTTTATATGGGCCATCCTGCTGTGGCTGAGCAGCTTCCGTCATCCGCAAGTGGCGGAGTGGCCGCGAGTTTCAGGCACGCGATTATGGCTGGCGGCATTTGCATTGTTCATGCTTGCGGTAACACTTACCCCAGCGCCGCTGGCGCATTCTTCTCTGGCAGAAGTGGTGCATCAGATGCGCGGACGATAACCGCTGGATTTTTGGGCGGCTTCCTGGCGCGAGCAGATCAGCAAGAAAACTTAGGGCAACAAAATTATTTTAGGATGTTCTAGAATCCTTCCCTTATACTCCTTTATTCAATCGTTTCAATAGGCCAGCCGGAGGTGGACTTACATTGAAAAGAGCTACGGCGTATCTTGCGCTTCTAGTGGGATGCTTCCCTGTTGCCAACGTAATCGCAGCACAAGAGGTCCGCGTCGATGTCTCGCATCCCACAAATCATTTTGTGCCGAAAGCAACTTTAGGTGCGGGCGTTGACCGCATCGGCGTGGAAGCCATCGATAAAGACTTGCAGCAGCCGACCCTCGAGCAGACTCTCGCTTCCGGCTGGCAGCCAGTCACCTACCGCCAGAACACGGAGCTCGCCATCGAGGCATGGCACTGGAATCCGCAGGGCACTTGGAGTGATGGCGTCGCTGCCACCGGCAAAGGATATTTCACCGGCTCGTCGACTCCGACGGAAATGATCCGTTACTCGTACGGCTACGGGCTGCCGCGGCGCGGAACCACGCGCAATGACGGAACCGATAACGTCGGGTTCTCGCGGCTGGACGATGGCGATTTAAATACTTTCTGGAAGAGCAATCCATATCTCACTGAACGATTCACGGGAGAGAGCGACTCTCTGCATCCGCAGTGGGTGGTGATGGACCTGGCGCAAATTCAGCAGGTCGACAGCATTCGCATCGCCTGGGCAGAACCCTACGCCCGACATTACGTGGTGCAGTATTGGACGGGCGAGGATCCCATTAGAGCCGTCACACGCGGTGTCTGGCAGACGTTTCCGCAAGGCGCTGTTACAGATGGCAAGGGCAAGACCGAGACGATTCGCTTGAGCCCCGTTCCCATGCCCGTGCGATTCCTGCGGATTTGGATGACCGAATCGTCGAACACCTGCGACGCTGACGGGCCGGCCGACCCGCGCAATTGCGTGGGTTACGCCATCCGCGAACTTTACCTCGGCACCATCACCGCGGATAGCGCGTTCCACGACATCATGCGGCACACGCCGGATCAGGAACAGACAACCACTTATGGCTCGTCGGTTGATCCGTGGCATCAGCCGTCCGATCTGGGATCGACCAAGCAGGCGCAGATGGGTTTTGATCTTTTCTTCACCAGCGGCATTACGCGCGGCCTGCCGGCGATGATGCCGATTGCGATGCTGTATGACACTCCCGAAAATGCCGCGGCGGAAATTGCGTATCTGGAAAAGCGCGGTTATCCGATTTCCTACATCGAAATGGGCGAAGAGGCGGACGGTCAGTATATGCTGCCGGAGGATTACGGCGCACTTTATCTTCAGTGGGCAACCGCGCTGCACCGCGTGGATCCTAAGCTGAAGCTGGGCGGCCCATCCTTTCAAGGAGTAAATAGGGATATCGAAGCCTGGCCAGACGCAAATGGAAACGTTTCCTGGACCGCGCGGTTTGTCGATTATCTGAAACAACATGGGCGCATGAACGATCTGGCCTTTTTCTCATTCGAGCATTATCCGTTTGATCCGTGCAGAATTCCGTGGGGGATGCTGTACGACGAACCAGAGCTGGTGAGCCATATTATGCAGGTATGGCATGAGGATGGAATTCCGGCCGACATGCCCATGTTCATCACGGAAGGAAATCTTTCGTCCGGCGCGAGCGAGACTTACCAGGATATTTTTGCCGGAATCTGGCTGGCGGATTACATCGGGTCGTTTTTGAATTCCGGTGGCAATGCCGTTTATTTCTTTCATTATTTGCCCCTGCAGATGGAGCCGGGATGCAACAGTTCTCCGGGAACCTTCGGAATGTTTACCGTCGATGCCAATTATCAGATTCAACAGCCCCTCGCGCAGTTTTTTGTGGCGCAGTTAATCAATCTGGATTGGGCGCAGACAGCGGGCGGCGAGCATCAGGTGTTCTCCGCAAAGAGCGATGTGCAGGATGGCGCCGATCATGAATTAGTGACCGCGTATGCGGTGAAGCGTCCCGATGGAAGATGGGCACTGATGTTGGTTAATCGAGACCAACAGAATGCTCACCGGGTTCGGATTGCATTTGACGGATCGGCGGACAAAAGTGTTGGCTTTGCCGGGCCGGTGGAAATTTCGACTTTCGGAAGCGCCCAGTATCGATGGCATCCGGCGCAAATGCGCTTTATGGCGCACGCAGAAGCCGGTGCGGCACATACAATCGTCGCGACCAGCAAAGGCTGGGCTGATCCGGATGGGCCAATCGCTCACACGAAGATCAGCGCCGGGAAAGACACGATGTACGATTTGCCGGCCGCTTCAGTGGTGGTGATCCGAGGAAGCATCGGCGACATGAAAGAGTAGCCGATTATAGGCAGACGCTCAACGAACTTGCGAAATGAATTCGGACGGACGAAGGCGTCCGTCTCTCCATGGCTCGTGGAGGGGCGGACGCCTCGTCCGCCCCAGACCCGTCTCAGCTCTGTGCGATTTGGCGAAACCTCTACATCAGCCAAATCGCGTCCACGTCCACAATCACCTGCGTGCGGGGAATTTTGTGTTGTGCAGCGTAAGCCAGCATCGCGCGCAAGGTAGCGTTCAACTTTTCGCGGCTTGGTGACTTCAGCACGAAGTGATAGCGGTAGTCGCGCTTCAGCCGCATGATGGGTGCGGTTGCCGGGCCCAGGACGCGCACGCCTTCATGGCGAGTCTGCTCAAACCATTTCCCGAGCGTACCGGACCACTGCAGTGCCTCGTCCAGCTTGTCGCTGCGAACCAGAACGTTGGCCAGTGCGGCATATGGCGGATAATGCATCCAACTGCGGAACCGCAGTTCTTTCTCGTAGAATCCAGCAAAGTCGTGTTGCGCCGCGTACTGCACCGCATAGTGATCCTGAAAATAAGTTTGCAGAATCACTTTGCCCGGAGATTGGCCACGGCCAGCTCGTCCAGCGACTTGTGTAAGCAACTGGAAAGGTGCGCTCGGCCGCGCGAAAATCGGGCATTCCCAGCGCGGCGTCTGCGCCGACCACACCGACCAGGGTGACTCCGTGAATGTCGTGACCCTTGGCGATCATCTGCGTGCCAACGAGTATGTCGAGTTCGCCTTGGTTGAGCGCATTCAGAGTGCGCTCAAAATCTTCGTGGCCGCGTACGGTGTCGCGATCCAGCCTGGCAATCCGCGCCTGCGGGAACATGCCATGCAACAACTCTTCCAATTTTTCCGATCCCGTGCCGATAAAATAAACGTATTCGCTGCCACAGTGCACGCAGGCTTTGGGCACGGGAGCCGTATAGCCACAGTAGTGGCAGATCATCTTGTGCTCGCGCTTGTGATGTGTGAGGGCGATCGCGCAATTCTGGCACTCCAGTTTTTTACCGCAGGTGCGGCACAGCACTACAGGAGAATATCCACGGCGATTGAGCAATACCATAACTTGCTCTTTGCGATCGAGCCGATCTTTGATTTCAGCCGCGAGTTTGCGTGAGATGACTTGCTCGTGACCGGTCTCCTGGAATTCCTGGCGCATGTCGATGATCTCAACTTCTGGGAGGGGGCGCCGCTCCACGCGGTCTGGCAGGGCGATGAGTGCATATTTATTTCTCTTGGCGTTGAAATAGGATTCAAGCGATGGAGTGGCCGACCCAAGGAGCACCACGGCATTCGCCATCTTGGCGCGGACAACCGCCACATCCCGCGCATGATAACGCGGGGTTTCCTCCTGCTTGTAAGAAGAATCATGTTCTTCGTCAACAATGATCAGAGCGAGGTCGGGGACCGGAGCGAAGACGGCGGAACGCGTTCCCACCACCACCCGCGCTTCCCCACTCTTGATGCGATGCCATTGCTGCGCCCGCTCTTTGTCGGAAAGCGCAGAATGCAGGATGGCAACTTCCTCCCCGAAGGTCTGATGCAGATCGGCGGCGATCGCGGGCGTAAGTCCAATTTCAGGGACGAGAAGAATGGCCGAGCGTCCGGCCTCAAGCACCGCTCGCATACCCGCCAGGTAGACCGCGGTCTTGCCAGAGCCGGTAACACCGTGAAGCAGGATGCCGGAGAATTTTCGCGTCTCAACGGTTTCACGCAGACAGTTCAGCGCGGCCCGCTGCGCTGCGTTGAAATCGAATTCAAGACGCGATGGCCGCGGCTTGCTGCGCGAAACGGCGAAGGTCGCAGGCTCTTCGATAATTTCAATCAGACCGCGTTTGATCAGCGTAGCCAGAGTTGTCCGGGGGACGTCGAGGGCTTGTAGCACCTCTACGGAAATTCGACCTCCTGATGCGGCCAGGGTCTCGACAATTGCTTTTTGATTGTCGTTCAGTTTGCCCTCAGCCGATTTAAGGAACGCAATTTTGATGGTGCGCGTCGCATCCCGAACGTCGGAGACATCCTCCCGCATAAGCCACTTCTTGCGCACCATCCCACTCAAGATCGATTTCGAGACGCGGGTCGCGGAGCGCAAGCTTTCTTCGCGGACTTGTGCGCTTTCTCCCGGCGCAACTTCTTGTGCCGCAAAATAGTCGAGCACGCGAAACTCGGCTGCCTGCTCTTCCGGAGTGCGGCGAGAACGTGCGGATGATCCCGACATTCCCGCCAAATGCAGCGCCATCCGGCCCTGCGCGGCGATGCGGTAGGCTATGGCGCGTTTGAACTCAGCATTGAGCGGCAGCATGGTACGGAAGACTTCACCGAGTGGCGCGAGATAGTAGTCAGCAATCCAGCGGCCGAGGCGTAGCAGTTGCTCATCGAGAACCGGCGCGATATCGAGTACGTTGATTAGAGGTTTGATCGCTAGCGACGGCTTACGATCGTGCAACTCGACGACAATTCCCGTCAATCGCTGCTGGCGAAAAGGGACGAGTACGCGGCCGCCCACCACAGGCGTAGCCTCGGCGGGAACACGGTAAGTGAAAACCATGTCGATCGGCACGGGTAAAGCGACGTCGCAGAACTCGGGCATTGATCCTGAGAATAACAGTGACACTGCACCAGTAAGTAGCCAGACTTAATCGGCAGCTTTTTTGGGAGGAACAATCCCGAGATATTTCATCACCATCTGCAGATCCTTCCAAGCCTCGCCTTTCTGGCGCGGATCACGCAGTAAAAATGCAGGATGGTAAGTGACAGCCAGGCGCGCGCCAGGCCAGGAAGGATCGCTTCCAGCAGGCTTAAAGTCGTACCAGCGCCCACGCAACTCGGACATTGGCGCGTTCATGGCCAGCAGATTCTTCGCCGCGGTCGCACCCAGCGCAACAATCGCCTTGGGCTTGACGGTTGCGATTTGCCGCATGAGAAACGGCGAGCAGGTCTCACACTCGTCTCGTTCCGGTTGCCGGTTGCCCGGCGGCCGGCACTTGACGATGTTTGCGATGTAGACGTCTTCACGACGCAAGCCCATTGCCTTGATCATGTTGTTGAGCAGTTGTCCGGCGCGACCGACGAACGGCTCGCCCTGAGTGTCTTCGTCCGCGCCCGGACCTTCCCCGACAAACATCAACTCAGCACGCGGATTGCCCACGCCAAAAACAATCTGCTTACGGCCTTGTTTGTGAAGTTTGCAGCGCGTACAGTCGCCGAGATCTTCGCGAATCAGCCGGAGTGCAGCGGCAGGATCGGCCACGCCCTGCTCTGGCTTCGGTGAAATAATTTCGAGGATATTATTTTCCACGACGGCTGAAGTAACAGCTGATTTTCTTGCGGCCATTTCCTCTCGCAATTCTGACTGTGGTATTGCGGCGATTGCGGATTCGTGAGGCTCGGCTTCGGTGAGCA
Source organism: uncultured Acidobacteriaceae bacterium (assembly GCA_963817305.1). GTDB lineage: Bacteria > Acidobacteriota > Terriglobia > Terriglobales > Acidobacteriaceae > Sulfotelmatobacter. Next base: position 26,927 of record CAWFOD010000009.1, read on the forward strand.
GTGAACCCTCCCCGCCGCGCCGGTAAAAATCGTAGATGCCCATTTCCTGGCAATAACGGACGCGTTCGGCGAGCGCCCGTCGCAAATCCAGATCGAAAGGAATGGTCATCTGCTTTAGAGTAGTAGAGAATCTGAATCAGTGCTCCACATCGAAGAAAATCTTGGTGGTCGCACGATAGAGCAATACTTTCGCTCCATCCAGTTGCATGTCCAGGGAATCTACATGAGCCCACTTGATGCCGCGTACGGTCTTCGCGGCCTCAGCCACTGCATTCTCGGCAGCCTTGGCAAAGCTGTCTTTGGACGTTCCAATCACTTCAATAATTTTCTGGGTCATAGCATGCTCCTGTTAGAAGTTGACGGAATTGTACGCCAGGTGCGAAGAACTCGCGTTAGACTTTCACCGAAGACTTCCGTTGCTCGCGGATGCGCACGACCTGGTCGAGCACGCGCTGCGCTACTTCCCATTTTGTAGTCTCAGGAACTTCAACAACCTCGTCGCGCGTGATGACTGTGACCTGGTTGCGATCGGAGTCGAACCCGATACCCTCACGGGAAACATCATTGACCACGATGGCATCAAGCTGCTTGGCTTCCAGCTTCTGACGGGCGTTCGCAAGCACATTTTCCGTTTCCGCGGCGAAGCCCACGACAATCTGCGACCGTTTGCGCAGGGAAATTTCCTTAAGAATGTCCGCGGTCGGTTCAAGTTCGAGCGTGAGCGGACCTTTGCGCTTTATCTTTTGCGTGGATGTCAACTTCGCGCGGTAATCCGAAACCGCGGCGGTCTTGATGACAATCGTTGCGTGAGGTAAGAGATTCAGCACGGCATCGCGCATTTGCTCGGCCGATTCAACCCGCGTGACCTCGGCAGCTGCGGGTGGAGTCAGCGAGGTGGGGCCACTGACAAGGAGCACCCGCGCACCGCGGCGCAGAGCGGCTTCAGCCACGGCGTATCCCATGCGTCCGCTTGAGCGGTTGGTGAGATAACGAGCGGGATCAATTTTTTCACGAGTCGGGCCGGCAGTGATGAGCACGGTTTCGCCGCTAAGATCCTGCGCCGCCCCCAGGGCCTCGAGCACCGCCGCCAGGATCGACTCATTCTCTGCCAGCCTTCCTTCTCCGGTCATGCCGCAGGCAAGATAGCCAGAGCCCGGTTCGACGATGCTCACACCTCGCCGGCGAAGAATTTCCAGATTCGCCCGAGTCGCGGCGTGATTCCACATATTCACGTTCATCGCGGGAGCAACCACTACGGGAGCCGTGGTAGCGAGATAAAGTGTGGTAAGGAAATCGCTGGCAATGCCCTGCGCGAAGTGCGCCAAAACATCGGCCGTGGCAGGCGCAACCAGCAACGCATCAATCGACTGAGCGACGGCGATGTGTTCAATGGCGGAATCGATATTTGCTGCCTGCTCTTCCGAAGCGGCAAACATTCCCGTAATTACTTTTTCGCCGGAGAGCGCGGCAAACGTGAGGGGTCGAACAAATTCCTGTGCTGCCCGTGTCATGACGACTTGCACGCGTATGCCGCGGTCTTGCAGGAGGCGCACCAACTCTGCCGCTTTATACGCCGCGATTCCGCCCGTAACTCCCAGTGCAACTTTCATGATTTGCAATGTCCGCGTCCGACGCTCGACCGATCCTGCCGCACAATAGGCGCGTGAAAGCACGCTCTAAGGCGGTTTCAGCGAGCCGGTTCGGCAACCCGATTAAGCGTCGTGCCCGAATGCCTGGTCCAGGACCTCGGCGGCTTGCTCGGCGGCGCTTCGCGTTTCGGGAATTTCCCATTTCACTTTGCCGGCTCGGATTTCATCCTGCGCGATGCGGCACGGCTTGCGGGAATTCGTTTGCACCACCGGCGGAGCGCCGGACTGTAATTGCCGGGCGCGGCGGGCGGCGACCAGAATGTATCGATAGTTGCTGTCGAAGCCTTCGATCAGTTTCATGGATTTCTTCTCCGTGTAACCGGAACAAATTTTTTGGGTTGCCGAATGTTAGAGTGCTTCGTTCTTCGCCAGCGGAAGCCAAGAACTCCGCTCCTATTTTCCCACGAAACTCAATGTTGCGGGGGACCAAGCCCCTCACTTCGGTTACCGAGGTCTATGCCGTCCCGGGATCTCCCGGTGGCTTGAAAGAGTCCAAAATCCGCTTCAGGCGGTCGCGCACATTGGCTAGCCGGCAGCAATCTGCCAGGGCCACGATCTTTTCCTCTTCCTCGGATAGCGGACGCCCCGCGCGCTGCAGCCGCTCGCCGCGCACGACCGCACGCAATAATTTGATCGAGTCTTCCAGTTGATCGTTGATGAGAATGTAGTTGTATCGGTGGTAATTTTCGATTTCGCTCGTCGCCTTATCCAAGCGGCGCTGGATCACTTCGTCGCTATCTTCACTGCGCTTGCGCAGGCGCTCTTCCAGGATCTTGCGATTCGGAGGAAGAATAAAAATGCTGGTTGCATCCGGTACCTTGTCCTGAATTTGTTTGGCGCCTTGCACGTCGATATCCAGTAGAAGATCGCGGCCTTGTTGTTCAGCATTCAATAAGAAGCGGCGCGCCGTTCCGTAGTAATTTCCAAACACTTCCGCATGTTCAAGGAAGGCATCTTCCTGAATCATCTTCTCGAATTCGGGGCGCGAGATAAAATAATATTGACGGCCATTGGTCTCGCTTCCGCGCGGAGCCCGGGTTGTATAGGAAATGGAAAATTCCAAATCGCTGACCTTCTTCAAGAGCTCATTGACCAGCGTCGATTTCCCGGAACCAGACGGGGCCGAGATGATATAGACAAGTGGCTTGTGGGGTGGAGCACTCATTCCAGGTTCTGCACCTGCTCGCGCGATTTTTCGATCTCCGCCTTCATGCTGAGACCGGCTTCTGTAATTTTTAAAGCTTCGCCGGCCAATCCCGAGGTCTTCGATAGCAGAGTGTTGGCCTCGCGGTTCATTTCCTGCAGCAGGAAGTCGAGTTTCTTTCCTACTTCTCCCTGCTGGTCGAGCAAATCTAAAAAATGCTGAACGTGGTTTTCGAGGCGAACGATTTCTTCCTGAATGTCGCTGCGGTCGACAAGAAGCGCGGCCTCCTGCAGCACACGTTCCCGATCAGGATTGGCGCCCAGTAATTCCTGCAATCGCGACTGTAGCCTTTCCGTATAAGTTTGCAACATCGCCCGCCGATGATCCTGTACAACCTTCACGGCCGCGCGCAGGTGATCCATACGCTCGCGGAGTTCGCGTTCAATGCTGCGGCCTTCCTGCTCTCGCATCTGATTCAGCCGATCAAGCGCTTCGCCCACCGTGGCCATCACCGCAGGCTCGAGAGATCCATCTACGGCATTTCCAGCGGAATCGAGCGCTCCTGGGACGCGCAGAATCACGTTAAGGTCGGGCTCGGCGGGAACAGCAAATTCACGGGCGGCGGCGCGAAAAGCCGCGATGTAGGCGCTGACCAGCGGGCGATTTAGCGCCAGCGCTTCGCCGCCGCCGCGCTCCAGACTGAGTGTAACTTCCACGTGCCCACGCGCGATCTTTTCCTTGAGTAGACGGCGAAGCTGCATCTCGATTGAGTCGGATCCCGAAGGCAGCCGGAAGTGCAGATCGAGAAAACGGTGGTTTACCGATTTCAAGGATAGCGAGAATGCAAGCCGCCCATTGCCCTGAGGCGAGGAAAGCTCGCTCGGTTTCGAGCCTGCACTTCCACCAGGTTGACCACTCAGTTCGCCTTTAACTTGCGCGAAACCTGTCATAGAGCGGAGAGGCATAAATGTTTTCCAAATTTTGGTGACGTCAGCTCGGTTGTGCCGGCTCCAGTTTGTGCTCGAAATCAGCGAACTGCAAATCGTACAAGCGGCGGTATGTCCCCAATTTTGTCATTAAATCTTCATGCGAGCCAATATCGGCAATGGCTCCATTCTCAATCACCACGATACGGTCGGCACGGCGCACGGTGGATAGCCGGTGCGCAATCACAAAAACGGTGCGTCCGCTCATAAGATTATGCAACGCGGATTGCACCAGAGCCTCCGATTCGCTGTCCAGCGCGGATGTGGCTTCGTCCAGAATCAGAATTGGCGCGTTCTTCAGAATCGCCCGGGCGATAGCGATGCGCTGGCGCTCTCCACCAGAAAGCCGCACGCCGCGCTCTCCGATCACCTCATCGTATCCCTTGGGTAGCGCCTGGATGAAGTCATGCGCCAAAGCCGCCCGCGCCGCCGCCTCTACTTCTTTCAGCGGCACATGGGGTTGGCCGTACGCAATATTGTTGCGAACCGTGTCATTAAATAGGACTGTTTCCTGCGTGACGATTCCGACCTGCTCCCGCAACGACACAAGAGTAACGTCGCGCACATCATAGCCATCGACCAGCAGACGCCCCTGGGTAGCGTCGAAGAAGCGCGGAATCAAGTGTACGAGCGTGCTTTTTCCCGAACCACTGGAACCCACAATCGCGACGACTTCGCCGCGGCGCACCTCAAGGTTGATATCGTGCAAAACCCGAGCATCCGCGCATTCGCCTCCGTAAGTAAAGCTCACATGATCGAACTGGACTGCTTTAGAAAAGGCTGGCAAGCGCCTGGCATGCGGCTTTTCACGGACATCATCTTCCACGTCGATAAACTTAAAAATCTCGCTGGACGCACCCAGCGCTTGCTGAAAATTATTATTGAACTGGGCAAACTTCCGGACGGGATTGTAGAGGCTGAACACGGCCGTAATGAAGGCCACGAAGATTCCTGGCGTCATTTCGCCGTGTTTGACCTGGTTACGCCCCAAATTCAGAAGAAGAGCGATTCCAATGACGCCGAAGATGTCCATGAGCGGCGAACTGATCGCAGTTGCCGCAACCGAGCGCAGGTTGGCGCGGAACAGACGGCGCGCCGCTCCGCGGAAGCGGGAAATCTCCCACTTCTCGCTATTGAATGCTTTTACGATGCGATTGCCGGTAATCGTTTCGTGCAGAATATTTTGTATCTCCGCCAGCTTGTCCTGCCCTTGGCGCGTAGTCGTTCGCACTCGGGAACCAATTTTTCGAGATGAATAAACAATGATAGGGACAAACAATAAAAGCACCCAGGCAAGCTTCCCACCCAGCACAATCACCACGGCGGCTACCGAAATGAAAGTAAACAACTGCTGCAGAAATTCAGCGAGCACCGTTGACATGGCGTACTGAACGCGCTCAATGTCGTTGATGATGGCGGAAAGCAGAGTTCCGGTGGTGTGCTTAGAAAAAAATGCTGCGGAGCGCCGCATGATCGCGTTGTAAAGATCATCGCGCAGATCTGTGATCATTCCAAACCCGGCATGATTTACCAGGTATGTGCCGGTGTAATCGAAAATTCCTTTGAGTACAGTTGAGCCGACTAAAGCGACTGCGACCATTGTCCAGGCATTCGTAAAACGGGAGGGAACCAACTGCTGCAGAAAAACTGGATGGTGCGTAATTGGAATTACAAATAGTTGTATATCCTTCGACCCTGTAGAAGGATTCAACACCCGGTCAAATACCGGTCGGATCAGTAAAAACTTAAATGCGTCGAGCGCTCCCACCAAAGCCATGAGAACCACAGAGCATAGAATCTGCCACCAATATGGAAGCGCGTAGCGAACCAGTCGCATCAGTTGCCGCATAGGGCTCCGGAGAGTCCGCGCTGCTGAGTCGCAGATAGCATAAGAATTAATTGCAAGGGCTCATTTTACTGCGCGCGCCGTAAATACCCCAAGTGGTCGAGTAGCGGTTCACCTCCCACCCGTCTATTTCGGCATATCGCGGTGCGCAATCTTCACTCGATATCCTGCTTTGTGCAGGCGCTTGCCTACTTCCTCGGCGATCATCACCGAACGATGCTGGCCACCGGTGCAGCCGAAACTGATGGTGAGATAGCTCTTGCCTTCGTGAATGTAGTGCGGCAGAAGATAAACCAGCAGGTCGGAGATGCGCCGGATGAATTCTTTGGTCTGCGGAAACGATTGAATATATTTGGCCACCCGCGGATCCTTGCCAGTCAATGCCCGGAATTCAGGCACAAAATGTGGATTTGGCAGAAAACGCACATCGAAGACCAGATCAGCCTCTTCAGGCACTCCATGGCGGAATCCGAAGCTGACACAGGAAACCAGAATGCTTTTTCCTGGGGCCTGCTCGCGAAAGCGTTCCGTAATGTGAGCGCGCAGTTCGTGCACATTGAACTTCGACGTATCAATGACAATATCGGCCAGGGCACGAATGCTTGCCAGGTGACGCCGTTCAGCCTTGATCGAACTATTGACCGGCGCATCGATCCCCAAGGGATGCGGCCGGCGAGTCTCGCTGAAACGCCGTAGCAGCGCGGCGTCGGAAGCTTCCAGAAAAGCCACCTTGGTCGGGATCGTTCGGCGGACGGCTTTCAGAATACCCGGGAACTGATCGAGCTTCGAGCCTTCGCGCACATCGACCACCAGCGCTGTGCGGCGGATCTCAGTCGATTGCAGCGCCATTTCGGCGAAGCGCGGGATCAGCTCTACGGGAAGATTGTCCACGCAGTAATAGCCGAGATCTTCAAATGCCTTCAACACAGACGCTTTGCCCGAGCCGCTCATGCCCGTGATGATGACCAGTTCCGGAGCATGCTTGCTCTCCCGCGCACCGGTCTGCGGCTTCTTCGTTTTTTTGAGCGGCGCTTTCTTGCTCTTCGGGCGCGCAGACGATTTTCGAGGCGTCATGCAATGGATACTAGCATCGAAGGCGGCATCCGGGGGAGGAAGTGATAGCGGTCACCGCTTGCTGTGACGCTTTCTAAATTGTCGTTTTTGGATTTGTACAAGCCCCACCCCCACAGGTAAGCTAAGTCGCCATGAAGAAGTTTCATGAACTCACGGAACGCGAAGTGCTGGCCTTGGCGATTGCCCTGGAAGAAGAAGATGAACGCGTGTACGCGGATTTTGCCGAGGGTTTGCGCCAGGATTATCCCGCTTCGGCCGCCATGTTCGAGGGCATGCGCGAAGAAGAGTCCGGACATCGACGAAAGCTAATCGAAATGTACCGTCAGAAATTCGGCGAGCACATTCCGCTGATTCGCCGCCAGGACGTACGCGGATTTGTGGAGCGACCCGCTCTGTGGCTAATTCGGCCACTACGTATCGAGGCGGTGCGCAAAGAAGCCAGCACCATGGAAGTAGAGACGCGGCGTTTTTACGAGAAGGCCGCCGCTCGCACACAGGATGCCAGTATCCGACAATTGCTCGATGATCTCATCAACGAAGAACGTGAGCATGAAGAGCGCGCGCAGGAACTCGACAAGGAAAAACTTCCTGCCAATGTGAAAGCCGACGAAGAGCGAGCACAGCGCCGCTTGTTCGTATTGCAGATTGTTCAGCCCGGCCTGGCCGGGCTAATCGATGGTTCGGTGTCGACGCTGGCTCCGGTCTTCGCCGCGGCATTCGCCACCACAAATAGCTGGGATGCTTTCCGCGTGGGGCTGGCCGCCTCGGTGGGTGCGGGAATCAGCATGGGATTTACCGAAGCCCTTTCTGACGATGGAAGCCTCACGGGACGCGGCCATCCTTGGGTGCGCGGTCTTATCTGTGGGGCGATGACGGCGCTCGGCGGCATCGGTCACACGCTGCCGTTTTTAATTCATGACTTCCGCAAAGCCCTCTGGGCCGCCAGCGTGGTTGTGGTTGCCGAATTAGCCGGCATCACATGGGTGCGGCAACGCTATATGGACAGTCCGTGGATTTCAGCCGCGCTGCAAATCGGGTTGGGCGGCGTATTGGTATTTATTACCGGCGTGCTGATCGGAAGCTCGTGATCCGCTCCTACTTTAGGGCTGCGTATCCAGAGGATGCTTGCTCTTCTCGTAGAACTCATCCTGCAGTTTGAGGCTGACGTCATCGGCCTTGACGGCTTGGATGGTCTTCACCACAGCGTCTATCCACCAATCCATTTGAAACTTTCCCAGCTCCACTGTGGCGGCGGACCCATCGCCGGAATAGTGATTGGGAAAACGGGCATACCACCAGATGCCGGTGTAGACATCTTCGGGAAGATTTTGGCGGTGCTGGTCGGCGCCGGATTCGCTCTTGGCCCGGTCGATGTGCACCAAGTCGGGGCGCGCAATCATCATCTTCGAGGTTTCGCTTTCTCCTGCATGCATGTCGATCGACGTTTTCTTCTGCGGGCCGCCTTTGTCCGGGCTGCGTTTATCAAAAATGTAAACCACATAATCGTGTGGTTTATCGAGCTGGGTTTGGGCGAAGTATGGGAGCAGATACTCATTTCCGCCGTGGCCGTTGACGATGATTATTTTCTTACAGCCATTGCGGGCCATCTCGTCGGTGGTTTCCTGCAACAGGGCCAGTTGCATTTCACGGCTGTAAGCGATGGTTCCGGGTTCGTGGCGAGCTTCGGCAATCTGTCCGAAATAATATTCCGGAAACACGACGGCATACTCCTTCTCCGCAGCATGCAGCGCGGCGTAACGCACGTCGAGCAAATCGGTGCCCAGCGGAAGATGTGGTCCATGCTTCTCCAGAATTCCGAAAGGAAGCAGGCAAGTCCCCTGAGAGCGATGGATGCCTTCGCGGAAATCGGCCGCGGTCAGCTCTTCCCAGTGCACGGAGAGCTTAGCTTGCGGTGTAACGGTCTGCGCAGGTGCGAGAAGTGAGGCACACAGGATTATCTGGAGAGTGAAAAAAATCGCAGAGCTCGACCGGGTAGACATCGTCAAAATTTCCTCGGCCGGATTTTAGCACGCGCACTTGACTGTCACTTGAACACGAATGAGTAAGAATGCCGGCTCAAAATACATTCTGATCCTTGGCGTCGCAGGAACCTTATCGCGAGTTGATGGAATTCAACAATGGCAACTCACCCCCCACTCACGGCGGGAACAATCGAAATCTCAGAGTTGGCAGAAATGGGACTCGCCAGTCCACCGGTATACCGGACATTTTCATCTCCGATGAAAATGTTGACGTGTTCCCGCACTTGTCCCTGCTCTGTCGCAATGCGATCTCGAACCCCGGGATAAAGCTTCCACAGTGCCGATAACGCCTCCGCCAAAGTTGGGGGCGAATCTTCGACCTGCACTCGGCTTTTTCCAGCAGTGAACTCTCGTAGCGCTCCCGGAATGTGAAATGTGACCGGCATTCGATTAACTCTTCGGTCGTCGCGTCTTGCCTTTCGATCGAGATTTTGTGGGATGAGAGGAGGCAGCTTTAGGACGCGCCGACTCGAAACCCGTGGATTCATCCTCGACTACTGCGGTCCGCAAGCAAACTACCGAAGGCAATCCCTCCAATATCTTTTGCCATGTTCTTCCTTCGTCGCGCGAGCCAAAGAGTTGACCACTCCGTGTACCTAAATAAATTCCAGCCGGGTCCAATGAATCCGCTGTCATGGCGTCGCGCAGTACGGTTTCATATGCGCGCTTTTGGGGCAAGCCACGCATCAGAGGCTCCCACGAGGCTCCGGCGTTACGGCTTCGATAAACGCGCAGCCGGCCTTCGCAGGCGCAGCGAAATTCATCGGACTCGACCGGCACAACATACACGCAGTCAGGATTTCTCGGGTGCATGACGACGGCAAAACCAAAATCCGACGGCACTCCGTTCGCAATGTCAGTCCAGTTTTCTGCGTAATTGTCCGAGCGGTACAATCCCCAATGATTTTGCAGGAACAGGCGCTCGGGACGAGCCGGATGCATCGCGATCTTGTGTACGCATTGCCCGAACTCAGGATACTTCTCGGGCGCAAAAACAACGCGCACGCCCCGGTTTTGTGCGCTCCAGCTACTTCCGCCATCGTCAGTTCTATAGACGCCCCCGGCCGAGATTGCCACATACATGCGCTGCTTGTCAGATGGATCGAGCACAATTGTGTGCAGGGCTAACCCGCCGTTGCCGGGCACCCAGCGGGGACGATGCGGATGGTCAAACAACCCTCGCACCAGCGACCAGGTTTCGCCCGCATCCCGGCTTTCAAAAAGCGCGGCCGGCTCAACGCCGCAATAAAGCACGTCAGGTTCATCGGCTCGTCCGAGGGCTATCTGCCAGATGTTCTTCAGGGAAAGGCCAGTGTCCGATGGGAATCGAACCGGAGCCTGCTGTGGATTGGTCCAGCTCTTTCCGAAATCGTCACTCGATCGCAACATGGTGCCCCAGTAACTCGACGGCGCAGCCCATATGCGGCGGCGACCGCCGCGGGCGTCATAGGCCAATGCATAAACAGTGTGCCCGTGGAAATACGGACCCCCCACTTCCCAGCGGCTGCGCTGAGCATTCGAGCGCAGGATGAACGCTCCTTTCGTGGTTCCAACCAGCAAAAGCAGGTCTCCCTTCTTCACATGGGCATGTTGCACACCGTGCAGGATCGTACTTCTGGGTGTATTCGGATCAGGGCCGGGGCTTGGAGAAACGATGCCGGCAGACTGAACGGCTTCCAGCGCCGCCTGAACTTCTCCCGCGCGCTGGTAACGTTGTGCGGGTTCCTTGGCGAGGCAGCGTTGAATAATGGACCAAAGGCCGGGAGGCAGGGGAGGACCAAGAGGGTTCGGAATTTCGCGCATGATGGCTGAGCTGATCTCGAAGCCAGTGCGTCCTTCGAACGGTAGGCGTCCGGAGGCAGACTCATAAAGGACCACTCCGAGCGCCCACAAATCGCTGCGATGGTCAGCCACCTCGCCGCGCAAAATTTCAGGCGCCATGTACGGCAAAGTGCCGCTTACACTCGACGCGTTTTCTACGCTGGCAAGCGATCGAGTCGGCCCTTCGAAGATGCTGCTACCCACTTGTTTGGCTAAACCGAAATCGAGAACTTTGACCAGGCCATCAGAGGTGATGACAATATTCGCCGTTTTAAGATCTCGATGAACAATGCCGCGGTCATGGGCGCGAGCCAGTGCGCTCGCGATTTGAATGCCATATCGCAGAACCGACTCTGGTGCCAGCCCTCCACCTACGCTCATGTCGGCCAAGGACTTGCCCTCGACCAGTTCCATCACGATATAGAGCTCCCCCTCATTCTCGCCAACCTCATGAATCGTGCAGATGTTGGGGTGAGCAAGAGCGGAAGAAGCGCGCGCCTCGTGGAGTAAACGCTGGCTCGACGACGCGTCTAGTCGAGCATCCTTCTTGACGACTTTCAGGGCCACGTCTCGGTGCAAAACTTCATCGTAGGCGCGATAGACAACCCCCGTTCCTCCTTCCCCAATCTTCGCCACGACACGGCAATGACCGAGAACCTGACCGATCACAAGGCACTCCTTCAGCGCCAATGTTAGGCTGCGGTTTGGAATCCCGTCAATGAATGAGGATGGGTGACGTCCAGCGGCCGAATGCCGATGCGCCTCTTGAGACCAGCGAAGATCTACGGAGCTTCGATCAGCTCCATCTTGCCGTCGCGAGTGCGATGGAGGATCATCACTTTGCCCTTTGGATCGCGGAAGACGAAGACATCGCGGTCACGGAAGTGGGCTTCCTTGATGGCTTCTTCCAGTGTCATGGGACGCATGGCGACGGCTTCGTCAGAGCGGACCAGATGAACCTCGGTGGTCTTGGCCACCGGAGGATAGCGGTGCACGGCCACAGGCACGGCAGTTTTCTCCGTTAATCCTACTTTGGTATGAACTTCTGCTTCGGGAGAGTGGCCGTTCCACTTCTTTACTTCTTCGCTCTTGCGCGCGGAACGCTTTTTGGACTCCCATTTCGTTTTGTACTTCACTGCCTGCTTTTCGAGATGGTCGAGCGCTCCGCTGACCGCGATCATCATATCTTTGGCTTGAGCCAGGCCGACCAGCGGGCCATTTCGCGGGTTGATGGTGATCTCGGCCTTATGGCGGTGCTTTTCGACGCAGAGGATGGCCTTGGCTTCGAAGCGATCACCGAGAATCTTGCGGATTTTTGCGAGACCGGCTTCTACTTCTTTGCGGATGGCGGAGGTTATTTCGTAATGTCTGCCGGTGTATTCCACGTTCATGAGCGCCCCTCCTTGGGTTCTTGCGAGACAATTGGGCACTGCAAAGGCCAGTTCAATTCAAAAGTCGGGGTGCTCTCATCCTGAAGCCTTTCAACACAGAGGGCACTGCGAAATACAGGGCAGTACGCACGCGATCAAGGACGGGTACTCTGGCGCTGGCTATCTTCATCTATCTCGAATTCTGACTTCTGAATTCTCAGTCTACCTTTGGATCTTATTCCCTTACCCGGCGCTGATGTGTGCTGGGAATGCGCATGTCTTCGCGATATTTCGCAACGGTGCGGCGAGTGACCTGAATGCCTTGCGACTGCAGAATGCGAGTAAGTTGTTCGTCGGTAAGCGGACGGCTGGGATCTTCCTCGTCGATTAACTTCTTGACCCGGCGTTTCAGGATCAGCAACGAAGTGTTGCCGCCCTCGGGACCCTGCACGCTCTCGCTGAAGAAGTACCGCAGCTCAAATACGCCCTGCGGTGTGTGGGCGTATTTGCTCGCCACAGCGCGGCTCACAGTAGAAGGGTGCACGCCGATTTCTTCGGCCACTTCTTTAATCATCATGGGCTTGAGCTGGTCGATGCCCTTTTCCAGAAAATCCTGCTGCCGAGCCACAATGCAATAACAAACCTTGGTGATGGTCTGCTTGCGCTGTTCGATATTCTTGATGAGCTGGATGGCGCTCTTGTAGCGCTCTTTGACGTAGTCGCGGGTATTTTTGTCGTTGGTGTCGCGCGTGATTAGTTTCTTGTAGGCAGGATTAAGGCGAAGCTGAGGCAGATCATCGTCGTTCATCAGCACCAGCCACTCGTCGCCATGTTTGATGAAGGCCACATCGGGCTCGATCAGGCGCGCCTGGACTTTGTTGTACTGCAGGCCGGGACGAGGATCGAGCGTGCGAATGTAGTCGAGGGCTTGCTGCACGGCGTCCGCGGGACGACCGATGGCCTTAGCAATCTCTTTATGCGCCTTGTTCTGCACCGCGCGCAAATGCTGATCAACAATTGCAATCGCGTCTTGCAAAACTTGTGCTGTGCCGTTGACCGGTTTGTCTCCATTCTTATGAAGTGCGAGTTGCTGCTGATGGTGACGCAACTGGCGAATCAGGCATTCGCGAAGATCACGGCAACCTACACCTGGAGGATCGAGCTGGCGAATCACTTCGAGAGCTTCCGCCAGATCCGCTGCGGTAAATTTCGCAGAGTAAACCGGACGCGGCGGCGCGGCAGTTGCTGGCTCCGGAGCGGAAGCTACCGCTGCGCCCATGCTTCCATTTTGTGGGCCAATATTCTGCGATCCAAAAGAAACTTCTGACGGATTGCCTGTGAGCGGCGCATGGAACATTTCCCCGGAAAAGCTTTTGCTGATAGCATCTGCGGCGGAAAACTCCGCCGAGGTCGAGTCCGGACCCAGCGGAGCATCCAAATCCGTCAGGGACGGATTGGCAGCTAGAGGATCGGCGACAAGATTTTCATCTTCCGCGACTGCGTCGCCGGAAGCGGATTGATCCAAGCCCAGGGCTTGCGCTTCAATGACGATGTTTCTGGCAGCGGCAGCATCGGCCTCCGGCGTCGCAGGTGGAGCGACACCTAGCATCTCTTCATCGCTGGCGATCAGATAACCGTCTTCGTTGAGATTGCCAATAATCTGCTCGGCGGCTTCCCGAACCTCAGGACGCAGGCTTAACGCGCCCAGTTGCCAGGCCAGATGATCGGTCAGCGTGGTCGGCTTGGATAGAAAGTTCTCGAACGATGGCCGTTCGATTTCTTCCATCTCGCCGCGCGTACGGTAGCCAGGATCGAGATAATCCTGAAAAAACGATCCGAAGTCGATTTCCTCAAACGGATCTTTCTTTTCGGCGGTGATGGGAGCTTCTTCCGTGGAAGTCTTGGCGGTGAGCCGATCGCGGTCTTCTTCCTTGCGGCCAACTTCATCGATTAATGGAACCGATTCCTCAAGCTCTTCGAGAACCGGGTTCTCGACCATCTCTGCATTGATCATGTCCTTGAGCTCGAGCTTGTTGAGCGCAAGCACGGAGACCATCTGCACCAGGCCCGGCGTTAGTATCTGCCGCTGGGATAGCTTGACGCTCAGTTTGTGTTGAAGTAGAACCATGTTTCAAAGTTTCAAAGTTTCAAAGTTTCAAGGCTTCAGAGCTTCAAGGTGTTGGAGTCAATCGTCGATTTTGAAACCTTGCAACTCTGAAACCTTGAAACCTACACCAGCGAAAAACTTTCTCCCAGATAAACCCTTCTCACTTCCGGGTCGCCGGCTAATTGCTCGGGCTTGCCATGACGGAAGATTCTCCCGTCGTCAATGATGTAGGCGCGATCGGTTACAGAAAGCGTTTCGCGCACGTTGTGATCGGTGATCAGCACGCCGATGCCGCTAGCCCGCAGGCTGCTGATGATTTTCTGCAGGTCGAGAACGGCGATGGGATCGATGCCGGAAAATGGTTCGTCGAGCAGGATGAATGTGGGATTGATACACAGGCAGCGGGCGATTTCCACGCGGCGGCGTTCGCCGCCAGAAAGCGCGTATCCCCGATTCTGCCGAATGTGCTCGAGACCAAGTTCATCGATAAACTTTTCCATCTTCTCGCGGCGCTCGTGCCAGGACATCGGCTGCGCCTCCAGCACCGCGAGGATATTCTCCTCAACCGTGAGTTTGCGAAATACCGAAGCTTCTTGTGGGAGATAGCTGATGCCATACTGGCGCGCCCGCAGGTACATGGGAACGTCAGTGATGTCCTGGTCGTCATACAACACGCGGCCAGTATCAGGGGGGATCAGGCCAACAATGGCGTAGAACGTGGTCGTCTTGCCTGCGCCGTTAGGACCTAATAATCCAACTACTTCCGCCTGCTCCACCCGCAGGCTGACACCATTCACAACGCGACGGCCACGGTACGATTTGCCAATTTCATCTGTGGCCAAGGTACGCATTTATCTTGCCATTCGTCTTTTTTATCTGGCCACTCGCGTCTGTGTTACCACAGGAGTACTTGCTTCGCCTTCTACGAGCACCCTATCATCGGCCCTAAAGAAAGTCAACGAAACCCCGGTAATCTTGCCACGTTCGGCATCAAAAATGCTAGGCGGTCCGCCGGTGAGGACGAATTTGTCATCTGAGGCCGTATAAACCAGCCTCTGACCCTCGGCCCGCCGACCCGGTTCCTGGATCACAACATGACCTTGCGCAATCATCCGATCCAAACGACTTGGCTCGCTAAGTGACTGATTCATCAATGCTTGGCTGTGCGGCAACAGGTATATGTCCATCTCAGTCGCGGTAGCTTCAAAGCCGGTATCTCGGGCCGTGACGCCCCCCGTATAGTGAGCTTGACGATCAGCGTCGGCGTAGGAAAGTCTGGCCGAGGTAATGGTGATCGGACTATCCTGATCAAGTTTTTCCTCAGATTTTTTGTTCGATTTACTTTCGCCTTTATGTTGGGGCTTCGGAGGCTGATTTTTGGCCTTATCTTTGTCGCCGGGCGGCGATAATTTCGCCTGAACCAGCACAGTGGAGACTGGCTGTGCCGTATTTCCCTGGGCGACGAGGGAACGATGCTCCCGATCGAACTGGATCGAGGGAGCCTCGATGATATTGGCATCCTGCCAGAGCCTGGCATTGCCCTCATACAAAGCGACGGCGGGAGAATTGTGCGCAGTCATCCTGGCGGCGGTGACGTGAATCGGCGAAGAGGAGGCAAGCAGCGCCCCATTGGGTTGCTCCTTGAGATCGCTGTAGGTGCTCTTCACGTTGCCATCGGCGAACGCATCATCAGTGACGCGATTGATGCGAATTGTGTTCGCGGCTGTGATCATGCCGCCATCGGCGACTCTCGGTTTCCCGGTCAGCACCAGAATCTGGTCGACAGGAGTATAGAGTGCTTTGTCCGCCCAGGCCTGGGTACGTTTCTCAATCGGCTGGTTATCTGTATAGACAACGCTTCCCTGCTGCACGATGGATGCGATGCCGCCTTCTGGGAGAAATGTGGCATCCAGAGTTTGACTGGTGCTCACGCGGTCGGGCAAGCCTGGCATGCGAGGTTCACGATTTTCGCATCCGGCGCACCGCGGAAGGAAGTCAGACGGCTTTGGCCTTCTGCAGTTGCCGCAAATTTTGCCTCGAAACGGCCAGCCGTGATGATAGTGCTTTGCGCCTCGCTGGTGGAATTCTGATTTGCGGCGGGCGTGATCGTGATCTGCGCCGAGCCGGAAGTTTGCGCCCGGGTGAGGCGGCGCCCGTCAACCACGAAAAAGTCGATGATCGGCGCAGCAATGTCGAAATTCTCTGCAGGCGAGGAATTTGCCACGGATGTGTTCCCAGCCGCGGCATGCTGCGCCAGTCGCACTCCATCGGCGGCATGCACTTTCTGCAACTGGTTTTGACCCAGAAAATCCAGAATCACGTGTCCGGCATCGCCCTGCATGGGACGAGATCCGATGCGCTCGACATGGACACGACCGGTGAGCGTAGCCGTCCGCAGCAGATTTTGCTTGCTTGCCAGCAGAAGTTCGGCGTCATCGGCGCGGGCGCGCATCTGATTATCTTCTTGCAGCCTCGATTCCGCGCTCACGTTTCCCGAGGCGAAAATACGTTGCACTTCATTCTCCGCCCCAAGGAAGAACGTGGCTTGGTCCGCTCGCAGGGTTCCGCTTTCTCGCTCCATGCGGGCATCATCCAGAACGACTTCCCGCGGCTCGCGAGTAATAATGCCGTGGGCAGCGAAGATATTCGCGGCTTCCTGTCCGCTTAAAGTCACGTGAATCTGCGAGACGAGCGTGAGCGTTTTGCTTTTTGCGGAGTACTGCACGCCCACTGCCCAGCCACTAGCCTGTGGGATTTCGAAGTCCACCCGCGAATTGGTGGAAGCATCTCCGCTATCGCGGTTGAAAACCAGATCGCTGGTAGTGAGATGGATGGGATTCTTCAGTTCTTTCGGCGCCGCCTGATCCGGCGCGGTTATCCCCGCGGGGTTGGCTTGCAGATCGATTTGCACTTGGCCCTTCGCCGTAACATTTCCAGATTTCGGATCAAAGGTGAAGTTGTCGCCATAAATCTGATCGAAGCGCGACGTATCGCTGCCGTAAAGAATGATGGTGACATCGTGCAACTCGGCGCGTCCGTTGAGTTTGAACTCCTTAACCTCTTTGGCGCGAATAGTGAAAACCGTGCGGCCAGCGTCAGATTTCGAGAATTGAAAACCGCTGGCCGTCTGCTTAATGTCGTAGGAAATCTTGCCAGGAAATCCTTTAAGAACACTGTGCTGGCGCAGACGCGCATAAATATACGTACCCGCGATCACCGCAGAGAAGAGCACAGCAATTACGGCCAGCCAGCGTCGTAAGCGATAGACCGGGAGCGGCATTGAGTTCAGTCTAATTCAAAAGAACGGACCGTCTCGCATTCCCTGCTCGTTATCCATCACCGGTTCCTCAACCGCCGGCACGTCCGTCAGAAGGTCTCATCCACATTCACATCCATGATCATGCGGTCCAGTTCGGCCCTGGCCTGATTTTGCTGTGTGTTGAGATCATTGGATTGCTGATGCAGAACAGCCAGCCGGCTCTCCTGCGCGTCGAGCTGGCCAACGTAGCGTTGCAATAAAGCTTTCTCTTCTGAGGTTCCTTTGAGCGCCTTCATGTTTTCGCGGATGCGATTTTGGTCGAGCGTGATCTGATCGCTCTCGCGCTTGCGATCGGAAATCTGCGCGGAGAGCCCATCAATCTTTTCTTTCTGCTTCA
Organism: uncultured Acidobacteriaceae bacterium; assembly: GCA_963817305.1. Taxonomy (GTDB): domain Bacteria; phylum Acidobacteriota; class Terriglobia; order Terriglobales; family Acidobacteriaceae; genus Sulfotelmatobacter. The sequence continues at coordinate 44,622 of CAWFOD010000009.1, forward strand.
GGATCTGATCAAATGCCTCCTGCATGGCAGGAGTCATTCGCTTCTGTTGCACCAGTAGGGCAACTTCATCATCGTCGAGATTGGTGAGTGCATAGTTCGTTTCTTCCGGGTGAACTGCCTCCACGGTCAGCTCCGCGGTTTTGCCGGCATCCACCGGAACCCGGAAGCGATGAAACGACTCGGAGGATTCCTCGGGCTTCGGCGCAGCAGGCGTGAGTTCCCATCCTTCTTCCACGGGATATTCCACAACCACAATGCGCGCGTCCTTATCCGCATTGCGAATGGCGTATTTCTTCATGCTCCGCTGTTCCTTGGTAAGTTGCATGACACCTTTGGCGATGCGCACGCGGCTGTACGGCTTTTCCGTTGAGTCTTCCGAATATTTGACGTGCACCGCGGCATCGCCGGCGTAGGAGAGCAATCGGCGTTCATCGGGATGGATGGTTTCCAGAACTCCTTCCCCGGCAAAGGTATCGGACTCCAGAATATTGAACGACCCGGAGTCGAGCACCTGCCCGCTGGTGTTCTTGATCCAGAGAGCGCGAAGTGGAGCGGAATTTTCGTTCCACAGCGTGACTTTTTCTGCCTCGATGTGCGCCTGCAAGATGGGCACGAGTGCGGATTGATTTTTTCCGATGGTAATTTTCTGATTGATCTTGTATTCGAAAAAATCTCCCGCGGATTTGCCTTCAGCTTCGGAACCCTGCTTCTCCGCAGTGCCGATCAAGGAGCTCTCCGTCTGTATAGTCTGCGCCTGACCTTGCACTTCCACCGTTTCGCTGGCGCTTCCCAGATTCAGCGTGGCGTCGATCTGATTGGTGCGGCCGATGCCGATGTAAATGTTCGACAGGTTGAAGCGCTGGAATCCCGGAGCGTTCACGAACAGCGCCGAATTCCCGGGCTGAATGTCGGTGAAGCTATAGCGGCCCTGGCGGTCAGTCGTAGCAACTTGCGCGACGCCGGTTTCTTCGTTACGCACGGTCACGTGGGCGCCGGAAACGCCAGCGCCTGAAGGATCTTTCACCAGGCCAGACAGGCCGGTGCCGCCGCCAATCGCGGCGCGGTACACACCACCTCCGATTCCGCTGCCTGAACCGGCCCCGACTCCACCACCGCTGCCTGCCTGCACCGGACCATTCGACACCGTCGCCTCATGCGATTGTGGTGTCAACATAAACGATTCAGGCAACGGCACCACCGGACGCCGGGCGTAGTAAGGCTGCGAAATATCCTGAATGAAGGATTGCGGCGCTCCTGCAACCAGCGAAAGCTGCACATCTTTCCAGTCTTCTCCGATGGTGTTGTCGACAATCGCCCAGCCTTGCAAAAGCGGTTTCTCACCAGGCTTTTCCGGGAAGAGGATGCGATACGTGCTCTTCCAGATCGGCACTTCGCTGATGTAGCTGACGAAAATGTCGCGATCGCCCGAACCGGTCGCGGTGAAGCTCATGCGCCGTACGTCGCGAGCGCGCGAGGATCCGATAAGGCTGAGATAGCGGCCAACTTCATCGGTAAGTTCGCGCTCAGCGATACGCACGGAAGTGGTCGCGCCAAGTTCGAAATTCTTCATTTCGCCGGCGTCGGTAACGATGGAAAAAGCAGTGACTTCTTCTACAGAATCTTTGGTACGCCTCTGCACCTTCTCCACGCTGAGCAAGCGGCCCGCCGCGATTGCCGAGCCGCTGTGAACCTCTACGCGCGCTCCACGAAGTGCGGAGAGATATTCGGTTTGCGTAACTTGCTCGCCAAAAGGCAACCGTAGGGTTTTCAGCCGTTCGTCCAGCGGAGCAATTGAGTTGTAACGCACGGATGAAACTCGTCCATCCCCAAGATCGACGGCAGTGAGCGACTTCAACACATCGTTGAGCTGCGCCGTGGTGAAATCAATGCTGAGCTCTTGCGTTCCGTGCACGCGAGCCGTGTGCTCGAAGTAACCCACGCCATTCTTGTAGAGCACCACTCGTTTGATCGGCAGGCGAGCCGACGTGTCAGCGGCCACGACGGGAGGCGTCGGCGCTGGCTGAGGTTTCGCTGGTTTGGCTTGGCTGAACGAATCGACCACTAAGAACGTGAGGGCGAGAATAACGCGAAGCGTATGACGCAAGGGCGCACCTCCGATTGAGTAGAACCGGAAGTTTAGCATTAGGTTGTATCTACCCAGTCGTTGGCGCGCTCTGCCCAACAGAAACCGGTTTTCCTGCTTGGGTCACGGTACCGGTCAAGCCTGCCGGGCTGGCAGTTCTAAAATCCCGAAGCGTCAACTCGAGGCCGCCGAAATCGGGATGGTCGTTTTGACCGATGGTGAAGGCAATGTCGATGGCATCTCCGGCGAGAAGCGGGGTTTGCTGAAGACGTTCGGCCAGATTCCAGCCCAGCGCGTCGAAAACAGTTCTCATTGTTCCGCGCTCAACACTCGGCGTTCGGTGAGCCGGAATTTCCATCTGATTTCAGTTTTAATTTGACGTGCTTATCTTTCAGAATTTTCGGCGGAGCAACTAAGCGAACATTGCGGGCGACAAATGCGGGCTCATGATTTCCGGTGCCGTAGGGCTCGAGCAAACTCAGCATCTGAAAAAGCGCCGGCGTCACTTCGCTGAGATCCAGTTCGGCTTCCACATCGAGCACGGGGTCGAAATCTGAAGCCGTCAGGCGCGCGCGCGCGAACGCATCTAAGTCAGCCCGCAATCGCGCCACGTTTGCCGAGAGCATAGCAAAGCCACAGGCATGGGAGTGTCCTCCATACCGCGTGAATAGAGCACTGCTCGCCTCCACCGCTTCGAGCAGATGAAAAGCACGTATGGAGCGGCCGGAGCCAAACGCTTCTTCGCCATCGCGCGAGATCACCATCGCAGGCCGGTGATAGCGTTCGACAATTCGCGTGGCGGCAATGCCGATCACGCCGCGGTGCCATCCCTCGCCATCCACCACAATGCAGTAGGCCTCGCAGAGCGCCGAATCGCCCGCGATGCGCTCGTCGATGGAGCGCAGAATGCGGCGCTCTTCTTCCTGCCGTTCGGCGTTGAGCCGATCGAGTTTTCCTGCTAGCAGCCGTGCGCGGTCGGGATCTTTCACGCTGAATAGTTCGATCACGTCGCGGGCAACATCCATGCGTCCTGCGGCGTTGATGCGCGGAGCGATGCGAAATGCAACCTCGGTGGAATTAGGCGGACGCTTGGTCGAAATCTGCGCAACTTCGAGCAGCGCCTTCAGTCCCGGATTCACCGCGCGGCGCAGCGCATCGAGGCCCAGGCTGGCGAAGACCCGGTTCTCACCGGTGAGTGGAACAGCGTCGGCAATGGTCGCAATCGCGACAACCTTCATAAAGCTCAGCAGCAAACGTGTCTGATCTTTTTCCGCAAGGCGGCGCTGCATCAATCCCTGCGCAACTTTAAAAGCGACCCCCGCGCCACAAAGCTGCTTGTAAGGATATTCACATCCACTTTGATTTGGATTGACGACGGCGTGCGCCTTGGGGACACCATCCGGTCCGGGCAAGTGATGGTCGGTGACGATCAGGTCGACGCCGAGGCGATGCGCGGTCTCCGCCGGCGCGAAGGCGCGAATACCCATATCCACGCTGATAATGAGCCGAATGCCTGCATCTGCAGCGCGTTCGATCACGTCGTCCCGCATATCGTAGCCTTCGCGAATACGGTGCGGGACGTGGAAGTCTGCCGTGCCGCCGCAAAGCTCAATAGCCGTCTTCAGAATGATGACCGCCATCGTGCCATCGACATCGTAATCGCCATAGATCAGGATGGGCTCTTTCCGCTCGATCGCCGCATCGATACGGTCAACCGCGCAACGGAGGCCGGTCATTTGTTCGGGAAGATGCAGGTGGGTGATCGAGGGACTAAGAAAACGAGACGCAGATTCAGCATCGCTCAATCCGCGGCGCAGAAGGAGACCCGCGAGGGTATGAAAAGAAGTGGAACTCTCGCTGGGCTGTCGATTCCTGAGCTGTCTGTTTAACGCGGCTGACGCGAAGGGTAATTCTCGGAGACTTTCAGCTAAAGCGTGTACTCGTGCTGGATCATCTGCGGCCAGTTGCCAGCGTGCGTTTCCTTGCACGACTAATTCTCGTCGTCCTGATCCGGTTCGTCGATGGGAATGCCCCCGAAATCCTCCGAGACCTCCAGCAGACGCTGGTAACGGTCGTACCACTCGGTGCTGGATTCGCAAAGAAACATCGATCCCTGATAAGCCCAACCGAGCTGCAGAAATCCAACCTTGCCCACATGCGCACGCAGCCACCGGGCATCTTCCACGTCGTCCCCGTCGCTGAACTCAGAGTGCGCCAACCGTTCCACCAACTCGTCAAGCTCCTCACGCTCCAGCTTCCAGGAATGCATGGTAAGAAATGGAGCGCCGGCGCTCTTTGCCAGTTCCACAAAATCCTTCCACCCGTCGGGATTATTGCCCATCTCCCACATGACGCACTGCACCTCGTCATAATCCACGTAGCCGTGGAAACGGCTCATGCCATGGCCTTCGATGAAGGCAATCATGTCATCTTTTAGGATGGTTAAATCTTCTGGAGTGGGTGACATCGAGATTTCCGCTTACGAGAGCATTGTAAGCTGTTTAGAGGGCAACGTGCCAGCGGGAGACGCAGGATCCACGAAGGGCTCAAATCATCGTATTCCCTTCAGTGCCCCTTCATCCTCCTTGCGGTGGACCAGCGCAATATCCAGTTCGTATAACGGCACGCAGCATGGGAATGCCGTGTTACACTCTATGGTTCGCAAACAAAAACCCCTGCTGATACAGGACATTCTATCCGCTCATGCTTCTTTCCAAGGAATATGTGGGCTACCTGGCCCGCGAAGTTACCAAGAAACTGATTGCCGGTAAGGCTATCGAAACCACCGCCGTCCCCAAAGTGACGGAGCGCGTGCACGCCGCTCTGCTCGACGAACTCACACTTGAAGACCGCATCAACGATGAGGTGCGGGTCATCCTCGAAGCCTATTCGGAAGAGATGAACAAAACCGGCGCCAACTACCAGGAAATGTTCCGCAAAGTAAAGAGCGAACTGGTTCGCAAGTACAAGGCGGTGCTGTGAGACTGAGCCGCGATAAAGTAAACGTGCTGGCGCGGGCCGTTGCCGACGCGCTCAAGAGCATGGACGAAGTTGATTTCATCGAAGATCCGAATACCATCCGCCAGGAAACTCGTAAAATTCTCGAAGAGCTGCTCAATCAGGAAGCAAGGATCGATCAAGCCGCCCGGCTGAAGATTGAAAGCCAGAAGCGCACCATTCTTGAAGGCTCGCAAGAGTGGGATATTCTCTACCGCAAGTATTACAACGAAGAAGTGAAGAAGCTGGGGATGTGACCACGCTCAGCGTGAACCTGCGTCAGCGCTGATCTTCTCAAAGCCGCCCGGCGATTGCCTGCACCGTCAATACCGCTCCAATCCCCGCCAGACTCAGGTAAACATATTTCAGAAAACCCTCTCCATGCAGGCGATGATTGATCGCTCTCCCCAAAAATACGGCCAGTATCGTCGCCGGAAGTGAGAGCAGATAATAGTGGGTCACAGCGGGAACCCACAGTCCGGCAAGCCAATAACCAGCCATCCCAATGATGCTGGCAGGCAGAAAATATCCCTGCAAAGTTGCTCGGAAATGTTGCGCGGACCAGCGGCGCATGGCTCCATAAATGGCGAGCGGCGGGCCATTCATGCCATAGGCTCCGCCCAGCACCCCGGCACAGAATCCGCAAACCAGCAACCATCCCCGGCTGTCCTCTTTTAATTCCAGCGGGCCGCGGCCCATCGTTGCACGTTCGATCAAGGAATAGACGGCGAACCCGACGATAATCAATCCGAGCACAGCTTTGAGAACCCGTTGATGACTGCTTGTGAGAAGCAGAAGGCCCAGCGGGATCCCAAACAACGTCGACAGCACCAGCCAGCCAGTGCTACGCAAGTGAATCTTTTTCCAATCCTGCACTACCACGATCGCGGCGATCGTAATCGACACTAGCACCGCAAGCGGAGCAGCCACTTCAAGCGGAATAAAGAAAGCAAGCAGAGGAACAGCTACGAGAGCCTCGCCAAACCCGAATGTGGATCGGATCAAAGTGGCGATGAAGATAATGAACAGAACACCTGCAGTAGCAACGTCGATTGCTGTCTCCTAGACAAGCAAACCTCAGACGAACGACTGGAGAAATAATTCTCTCACGATACTGCCTTCCTCGAAGTGGGAGGAAATCATGGTTAGCGACACTCGAAAAGCCCGCGTCTTCCGCGCGGCGCCACACCAGGAGCATACAAGCACTCTCAGGCCCTCACTGCCGCAATTCTAGGTTCGGAACGTAAAGTTCCTGTTGTTGCACGATAAAATCAATCTGTGACACCCAACATTGTGGCCCGGTCAGCGGAAATTCAAGTTGCTATATCGCGAGCCGCTGCCGAAGCGGGATTCGAACTTGCGGGCATCGCTCCCGTTCAGGACTCGCCGGAACTCGAGTATTTTCCCCTCTGGATTGCCGAGGGGCGCGCTGGAGAGATGAAGTATCTCGAAGCGCGCGATGAGCAGGGGCGCTTGAAGCGAGCGTCTCTGGCCAACTCTGTTCCGTGGGCGCGAAGTGTGGTGGTATGCGCGATCAACTACAACACCGCGGAACCGTACTCCACCGACGCACGAAATCATTCCGGCGAAAATCAACGACGCGGATGGATTTCCCGCTACGCGTGGGGCCAGCACGACTACCATGATTCCGTCATGCCGCGTCTTTTGCGCGTCGAAGCTGCGCTTAGGAATGCGGTTGCAAGCGAGGATATGGTTACCCGCTGTTATGTGGATACGGGTCCCATCGTCGAGCGCGTGGCGGCGAAGTATGCGGGTATCGGATGGATTGGGAAAAACACCTGCATCATTAATCAGAAGATCGGTTCGTGGATGTTCCTCGGCGTGATCCTGACTTCGCTCGACCTCACGCCGGGCTTGCCCGCGCCAGACCGCTGTGGCAGTTGCACGCGATGCATCGATGCCTGCCCGACCGATGCATTCGTCGCGCCGTATCAGCTCGATTCCAACAAGTGCATTGCCTATCTCACGATCGAAAAGCGTGGCATGATTCCGGCGGACAAAAATAGAGATAGAGATAAAGATAAAAATAGAGAAGATGAAGGTGAAGATCTTCGCTCCGGGATGGGACGCCATATTTTCGGCTGCGACATTTGCCAGGATGTTTGCCCGTGGAACCGGAAGGCGCCCACAACCAGCGCGGCCGAATTTCAGCCACGCCAGGAACTTGTGAATCCGGCGCTCGAATGGCTGGCCAATATGAGTGCCGAGGAATTCCGTCGAACATTCAAGACCTCGCCCATCCGGCGAGCCAAACTCGCCGGAGTACGCCGGAACGCGGTTATCGCTATGGGCAATAGCGGAGACCGCAACTTCATTTCACAGCTCAAGAAACTGGCAACGGACGATGACGAAGTAGTGGCACAGAGCGCCGCGTGGGCGATTCAAAAACTGAATTCATCCGATTAGCTTTTTCCCGGAACATCGCAGTGACTTGGGCAATTAATATGTCTTTTGTGCTGCGTACTCATAAAACTCAGAGAAGTAAGGGCGTCACCCCAAGGCCAGTGTTGCCGCGCTGACTTCCGTAACTGGTCCCGCCGATTACCAGCAACTAAACTACTGAAACGGGGTTCTTATCTAAAGGCTTTTCCGTAGGGAGACGTATGCGTGTTTTCGCTCAAACGCGGCGCTTGATCGGATTGTCGTTCACGATGGTCCTGCTTTCGGCGGCGATGGCGCACGCCTCGGCCACGCTCTTGCTGGAGGAGCCTTACGGCAAGCTGGGCTTTTTCACGGCCACGGGACACGCCGCCGTTTATCTCTCCGGAGTTTGCGCGGAAACTCCGATCTCATTGCGCCCTTGCGCCCCGGGCGAGCTTGGTGCAGTGATCAGTCGTTACGACGGAATCGGTCACTACGATTGGGTGGCAGTTCCACTGATTCCTTACCTCTACGCTGTTGACCAGGTGGAAGACATTCCACTGTTCGTAGATCCGAAGATGGTCAGTTTTCTGCGCGATCAGTACCGGCGCAAGCATCTCGAGTCCGTTGCGCCTGATGCGGCGGACGGAGCCACTCCGGGTGGAAACTGGTATGAACTTGTGGGTTCAGCCTATGACCGGGCGGCCTACGCATTCGAAATCGAAACCACTCCCGCACAAGACCGGGCTTTTATCCGAGCTTACAACGCAGCACCAAATCGTTCTCACTTCCGCACCGTCTCTCGCAACTGCGCTGATTTTGCGAAGGACGTGATCAACTTTTACTACCCGAAGGCACTGCGCCGCAGCATCGTCGCCGACGTAGGCATTGCCACTCCCAAGCAGATGGCGAAAAGGATGGTTAAGCTCAGCGAGCGTCATCCTCAGCTGGCCTTCTCGCGTTATGTCATTCCACAGGTTCCGGGCAGCGGTGCGCGCAGTACCGCGGTTCATGGGGTGGTAGAGTCGTTTTTCAAGTCAAAAAAATATATCGTTCCCAGCGCTGTGGCGAGCCCGGTATTTGCCGGGTGCGTAGCTGCAGTATATTTGGGCACCAACGCGGACCACTTCGATCCGGCAAAACGGGCGATGGTTTTTAACGCTGACCGAGAACTCGAACCTCCAGTGGGCGCTGAGGATAGGCGATCCTACCAGATCGAACTCAATCACCTCGTCGCCGCAGGTATTGCCGACGCCCCAGGAGCCCGAGTGGAGAAGACTCTGGCACGGATGATGAACAACGCCGCGCCCGGCTTCGATTCCGAGGGGCGTCCCGTTTTGCGCATGCGTGATGGAGATGAAGCCGTGACCGTGGGCGTTGCTCAGAGCAACCTTTTCGCGACTCAATCTTCCGGACGATTAGCCCAGCAGATTCTCGAGGCCAGATTGAGCGAGGAACTCCGTCGCGGAAATCCACCGAAGGTTTCAGAAAGCGACGTGGAGCACGACTGGTCGCTGCTGGAAAAAGCTCGAAATGTTCCCGACGAGGAAGTCGCCTCAAGAACTGCCCGACAATCGCCAACGGCTGTGCCATCGCGCTGGGGCCGCCCCGGCAATCGCCCGTAGCCGATCAGGCCACAATCAGAAAATTCACAACTTCGCGAAGCTGCCCTATTGATCCTGCTGAGGCTGCGGTTGGTGCGGAGCTGGCATCACGGGAGTCGCACCCGGCTGATTGGCCTGTTGTTGCTGCATGAGCAGTTGCCGCTGCTGCATTTCCTGCAACAACTGTTGCGGCGTCTTTACTCCCGGCTGGTCCGGGTTCGCCGCGGGTTGTTCCGCTTCCGCGGCATTCTGGTCTGCACTTTCGTCGATATTTTCTTCCGCCGCTTCCGCTTCCGCGTCCGCCGTCGGATTCGTAGCCGCAGGCGGGGCGCCGTTTGCCGTCTGGGCAGGCTGGCCGGCCGGCGTGTCTGGTGTTTTAGCTACCAAAACCACCCGCACTAGCGCATTCGCATCTTCCGGCGATCCTAGCAGAATGTAATTGAAGCGCGATCCATTCAGCAGCTCGGCCATCACTTCCCGGGCGGGCGCAGGCCCCAGGCGCGTCACCACTCGCTCGTTGGCCGTTGCCGGAATTTCGATGTCCGCGGAAGTATGTTTGCGCACGCTGCGCAGGATATCTCCAAGCGTCGAATTTGGTGCATTGATCGTCAGAAGTCCGTTCTCGTAGCTGACCTCAGGCGCAACCGCGGGGATTGCATCCAGCGGAACCTGGGGTACGGGACCTTGCGTTCCCGAGGGCAACGGCGGCGGAGCAGCCTTCTTTTTGCTATGGGTGCGATGCGGTGCCGGGGTGGCTTGCGTGTCCGCGCGTCCCGCAATCGGTAGGCATAACGCCACGGCCAGCATAAATCCCGTAATCTTTAGTTGGACACCCATGAGAACTCCTGTTTCAGATCGCTTCGTTCGGGGAGAACAAGCAAGGTTCTAACCGCAATTCTAGCACTGCTTTGTGAATGCCGCTCCGTCCGCACCCACTGGTTCCACTACCCATCAGAACGTATTGACTTTATCCTCTTGCAGGGCGACCTTAAATTATAGGGTCGGGGGATTGGTAACTTCCTGCACTCAGTGAGTACAGCGGGCGTACAATTTTCTGGGGGAAAATAGAGTGGCTGACGCAGAAAGTTCTGAAAAGCGTTATTTCACACAACAGATAATTACTACAGTTCAGAGCAGGTCGGTTCTTGTATGTGTGGCACTGGCATTGGTGTGCTGCGCGAGCGCTGCCATCGCCGAGACCTGCACCACGGCAAGTGATATGGAGCCAGCCACGCGCGCCGCTCTGGTCTCTGCCGGTCAGCACTTTTTCGAGCTCCTGGCCAAAGGCGATGCGGCATCACTGCGGCAGGCGGCAATCCCCAGCCTGGCCTCGGAATTCTCCTCGATCGAGGCGACGGTGAAGGACAATCAGGCTGCTCTGGCCGGTTCGAAAGCCACGGCTCGGCCGCCATTCTTACTGGAAGCCGAGGGGGTTGCGCCGATTGCCCGCGCGGAATTCTATTGCGGGGTGTTTGGCCGGAATGGCCAGACCGCCAACAGCGCCGCCTTTTATCTCAATAATCTACCCCCGGGTAAATATGCTGTGGTGATTCTCGACGTGACCTCATCGAAAGAGCCCTACTACGTCTCGTTCATTCTGCAACAAATGGGGACCGACTGGAAGTTAGGAGGGCTCTACGTAAAACCCTCGCAAGTCGGCGGACACGATAGCGACTGGTTCACCACTCGAGCCCGCGAGTTCAAGGCGAAAGGACAAACCCACAACGCGTGGCTTTACTACGTGGAGGCGCGTTCTTTAATTTCGCCATTGCCTTTCATGAGCACGTTGGTCACCGACAAGCTTTATGACGAGTCGCAGAAAGCGCAGCCCGCGGATCAGCCCGGGGATGGCAAGACTGTTGACCTCGCCTCCGGCACCACAAATTACAAATTGATCGACCTGTTTCCCCAAGTGGTGAACAATGAGCTGGATCTGATCGTCCGCTACCAGGTGCCCGATGTTTCGAATACGAATCAAGCCTACCAAAGCAACATGGCGGTCATGAAAGGCCTGGTAACAAAGTATCCCGAGCTACGCGACGCCTTTACCTCGGTCGTGGCGCGCGCAGTGGATCCCAGCGGCCGCGATTACGGAACGATGCTGCCGATGAAGGACATCAAATGAAAGACATCAAATAGAAGAGTCAGTTGCGGGCGCTCATGTGCATAGCTTCTTCCAGCAGACATTCTTTTGGATCTTTATCCTCACGCAGACCCAGGAAAACCGGAGCCCGCAGTTTTGGACCGCTGCCGCCACTCGCGCCCTCGGTGAATTCCGCGTATTCAATCTCGGCCACGAGCTCGGGCTTTACCCAGAAGACTTTTCGTAGAGCTTCCACCTCGCCATAAAACGGCTTCTGCCTGGTCTCCCGCTTCTTCAACATTTTCGAGATTTCGGCGAGCGATCCCTGATTGAAGCCGCTGCCTGCCTGCCCCACGTGAATCAGCCTGCCTTGCTGATCATAGAGACCGAGCACGATCGATCCGAAATGCGCCCGGCTGCCTTCCGGCTCGGTATATCCGCCAATCACGCACTCGATCCTGTGCCGAATCTTGATCTTCAGCCAGTCGCTGCTGCGCCGCTCCTGATAAGGACACTCGCGCTTTTTAGCCAGGATTCCTTCCAGGCCTTTCTCGCGCGCAATTTCGAATAGAGCTTTCCCTTCCCTCTCGTAGTGGTCGGAATAGCGCAGCGAATCTCCAGCGACAAGGATCGATGCCAATTTCTTCTTGCGTTCTTCGAGCGCAACCTTGCGCCAGTCGTAGCCATCGAGATAAAGCAGATCGAATGCGTAATAGAGCACCGGCACGTCGGCATTGCTCACGCCGCGCCGTCCTCCAGGACGAAATCCGGTTCGCTGCTGCATCAAGCTGAATGAAGGTCGTCCCTGCTCGTCAAGAGCAACAACCTCTCCATCCAGAATTGCGCTTTTGGCCTTGACGAACTTCGGCAAATCTTTCAGCTCGGGATAGCGCTGGGTGAGTTCGTTCTGATTCCGCGAGACCAGCCGCACCTTGCCATTTTCAATAAAAGCGACCGCGCGGTAGCCATCCCATTTGATTTCGAATAGCCAGTCTGGCCCATCGAACGGCTCAGCAACGGAAGTCGCCAGCATCGGATAGATTTCCGCCGGCATAGGGCGCTTGAGAGGCGCGGATAAGATCGGAGGGCGAGCATTTACCACAGGGGGCACAGAGAAGGACACAGGATAACTCGTGGGAGCTAGATCGTCCTTCTTTACCCTGTGCTCCTCAGTGTCCCCTGTGTTTAATTCTTTTGTTTTTTTTTAACCGTCGTCTTCTGCTTCGCAGAATTCTTCTTATCCAATTTCGCGACCGCGTCGGCCAGCCAGGCTGCTTTCAACTTGCCGCGTCCAGCAGCTGGACGGCTCTTCCACTCTCTCGATCCCGAATCCCCGGCGATCTCCGCCAGGCTCCGCTTGCTCAGCACGGACTCGTCATACTCGTCGATGTCGTACCCGTCAACGGCGTATTCGTCATGCTTTTTGATCAGCAGCCATTCGTTGCCCTTGCTTCCAGGACGCCGGCCTTTCATCTTTACCAAGGCGAAGTCGCCCTTCAACTTCTTGCCATCAAGTCGAAATTTCAAATCACCCTTGGCCAGCATGGCAGCGGCTTCGGCTTCAGTTCCGGGAACATATTTCCCATCCACTGGAACCGGCGAGAGCGGCTGCCACGTGCCCACGTCCCAAACCATCACTGTGCCCGCTCCGTAATTATTTTCCGGAATGATCCCCTCGAAATCGAAATACGAAACCGGATGATCCTCCACCTGCATCGCCAACCGCTTATCCGCCGGATCGAGCGATGGCCCTTTGGGCACGGCCCACGATTTCAGCACTCCCTCCATCTCCAGCCGAAAGTCATAATGCAGCCGCGTGGCATCATGCTTCTGCACCACGAACCGGTGACCCGCCTTGCTCTCCACCTTCGGCGGAGGCTCGGGCGTTTGCTCAAACTTGCGTTTGCGTTTGTATTCTTCCAGTGCCATAAACGACTTCGACTATTTAACCACAGAGACACAGAGCCACGGAGAGGACCAAAACTGCTTATGTGGGGACAGCCGCCCTCGGCTGTCCATGCCGAGCGCAGCTCGGCTTCCTGCCAGCGCCACTGCAATTCCCGTTTCGCTTTAGAATGCCTACACCATGCAACGCGAATTCCCTGAAGTCCCGCTGGTCGGCGTCGGAGCCATCATCATCGAAGACTCGCGCGTCGTCCTCGTGAAGCGCCTTCACCCTCCGCTGCAAGCGGAATGGTCCATCCCCGGAGGCGTCCTCGAAGTCGGCGAAATGGTCCGTGACGCCGCCATTCGCGAGGCTCGCGAAGAAACCGGCCTCATCGTCCAACCTGGCGAACTCCTCGGCGTCTTCGACCGCATCCTGCGCAATCCCGAGCAACGCGTGCAATATCACTACGTTTTGATTGATTTTCTCTGCTGCCGGGTTGCGGGAGAACTTTCCGCCGCCAGCGACGCCGCGGAAGTCAGGTGGTTCACGCAGGAAGAATTACCGGCATTGAAGCTGGCGGAAGATACACTGCAAGTAATTCAAAAGGGATTCGCCGTAACTCGCCCTGGTTGACTTAGCTGTGAAACTCACTTCGATTCCTGCAGCAGCACCACATCCGACTCTGAGTGGCGGCGTAGTATTCCCAGCGTCTTTCCGTCCGGCGACCAGTGGAAGGAGTCGATCCTCTCCGAAGTAAAGTTTGTGATCTGATGGCCGGGCGAGCCGTCGAGCGGCTGGATCCAGATATTATCCACGCCGTTTTCGCGGATGGGATAAGCAACGCCCTTACCGTCGGGAGTAAATCGCAGGCCGCCTCCAGCCACGCGCGTATCGGCGGGAAGTAAGCGGGGCGACGAAGACCCCACGTCCAGCAGCGCCAACTTTTCCTGTCCACGCTGCGTCGCCGCATCCACAATTTCCAGAATATAGCCCAGCACCTTCCCATCGGAAGAAATACCCATGCCACCGGAAGGAAAACTATTAGGTACGACGCTTCCGGGAACTACCTCAGTCTTTCCGGAACCATCCAGCGGCGCACGCCAAATCTGAGCCTTGTCCCGACGAATGTAGTACACCCATTTCCCATCGGAGGAGCAAACACCAGCAACGTCCAGTTTTCCATCGCTTACTTTCACCGGATTCGAACCGTCGGCGTTGGCGCGCCACACGGAGGCTGTAGGCGTCCCGCCATGAAAGCTCCAGGAAAAAGTAAGATGGTCGCTGCCACAAGCGGAAAAATCGAACAGGCCAGATTTTGAATCACCAATCAATTGCGTTGGATTCGTTCCGTCCGCTCCCATGCGCAGCAACCGGGAGTCATCGCCCACCAGCAGAGTTCCATCTGCGCTCCAGTTAAACCCGGTCACCTGCAACCCTTGCGGAACCACGGGTTTAAGGTCAGGATCCTTACTGCCTGCTCCGGGGAGAAGATAAAGGTTCTGGGTGGTCTTAACCTGCACTGAGGCCAACGTCTTACCATCCGCAGAAAGAGTTAGAGTTGCATAACTGTTGATGTCGCGGGTGATGGGCTGAAGTGGTCCTCCAGAATCGGGAATGAATCCGATCTGCGCTCGCGAAAAAGTCGGGCCCGCTTGCTGGTAGATGGCCAGAATTCCCCGGCCATCTGGAACCCATTTGGTTTCCGATACGAATTTGTCCTTAAAGGTAGCGAATCGTTCCGCTTTCTTGGTTTGAATGTCGAACAGATCAATTCCACTCAAGGCTTCATCGGGCTGACTTAACACCAGAGAAAGATGTTTGCCGTCGGGAGCCCAAGAAGGAAAACGGGGAATCTCGGCCTCTGGGCCAATCTCCAGGATTTTCTCGTCGTTGCCGCTCAGATCCGCGGTCAGCAACCGGTACTTGCCGAGTTCCGGGTCATTGGCGCGCGAATATACCATTCGAGTACCGTCGGGGGAAAATCCAACGTCTGTGTCGATGTCGCGCACCACGGTCTGCGGAGTTCCGCCCAGAACCGGCGCACGGTACAGGTTGAAATCGCTATCCACCGTATTCTGGGCTTTGCGGAAGTAGATGTAGTTTCCATCCGGCGAAAACGCAAGGCTCCTGTAAGCCGAGGCTGATGGCGGAATGACCTGCGTATCGCTGGCCGTGGGCACATTGCGCAGCCACAAACTCTGCAATCCATTGTCATTCAAAACGCTGAGCACGTACTTGCCATCGGGCGATACGGCAGCCAGCGCAGCCTTGCCGGAACTCGTCACCTGCGTGACGGTGAAGTTCTGAAACGGAGCCGGAACCGGACGGTGGAAGATCGCATAGACGCCATAACCGGCCGCCGCCAGCACCACGAGCAGCGCCATCCCGACCGCGCTGGTTCCCCATTTGTGTTGTTTGGCGGCAGCCGCGACTGCGGAACTGCCGGAGCGCGATATAGCTGCGCCCTGCTCCGAAATCTTCGTCGTGCCAGTAGCAGCCGCGGCGGAATTCAATGCGGATTGAACAGCGCCGTAGCTACCGGCGGAGTCTACTTCCGGATGAAGCTCCCTTCCCGACTCACTGTCACGTTTCAGTCGTTGCAAATCGGAGCGCAGATCAGACGCATGCTGATAGCGCAAGCCAGGCTCTTTTTCCAAACACTTATGGATGATGCGTTCCAGCTCGGCGGGAATTTGCGGATTCAAGCGAAGCGGCGGAATCGGCGATCGATTCAGAATCCCATCGAAAATCTCGGCCGATGTTCCGCCGGAAAATGCCTGCCGCCCCGTGGCCATTTCATAGAGCACCATGCCAAAGGAAAAAATATCGCTGCGCGCATCCAGTTCGCGTCCTCGGGCTTGCTCCGGTGACATGTATGCCACTGTCCCAAGCGCAGTTCCCGGACTGGTCAGATTCATTTCCGCTTCGGTAGCGCTGCCACCGGTAAGAGTTTCGCCGGTCCCTCGCGAAATAACCTTCGCCAGCCCAAAATCAAGCACCTTCGCTTGTCCGCGTTCGGTCACAAAAATATTTGCGGGTTTGATATCGCGATGGATGATGCCTTCCGACTGCGCCGCATCCAGCGCATCCGCCACTTCAATTCCAATACTAAGAATCGTTTCCAGGGGCAGCGGAACGTTTCCGATGCGGTGCTTGAGCGTAACGCCCTTCAGCAATTCCATCGCGATGAAGGGATGCCCATCAGCTTCATCAATGTCATGAATTGTGCAGATATTCGGATGATTCAGCGCAGATGCGGCCTGCGCCTCGCGCCGGAAACGCTCGAGCATAGCCTCATCCCGCGCGATACCTTCCGGTAGGAATTTCAGTGCAACAAAGCGGCGCAGCTTTGTGTCTTCGGCCCGGAACACGATACCCATGCCTCCACCGCCCAGTTTTTCCAGAACACGGTAGTGGGAAATCGTGCGGCCAATTGGAAATGGATCATCCGGCATGTGTTGCGAATCTTAGTTCCCGGTTTGCGATTGAGTCAAATACAGCCGTGCTCACACTTGCATGGGCTGAGCTATTCCTTGTCTTCTTCCCACTCGGCGTCACAGGCGTGACACCGCCAACCCGGCCGTTGCACCGGAATCGGCATGTGCAGAAACGCACTCATGTACGAAATGGGACGATCTAGCTCCTGGAAGTTAACATCCAGCGATTGGCACTGCGGACAGCGCGGCTGCTCATACAGCCCGATGCCCTGCACATAAAGGCCTTCGAGAATCGGCTCGTCGAGAAGTTTCTGCGCATTGGCTGCATCCGGTGCGCGCACTTTCAGTTTGATCCCGCCAATGAAATTCGAAATGAACCAGTCCAGCCGGACCAGGTTTTCGTCAGCCAGAAAACATTCGATGCCCATCGATTCCAGGCTTCCCTTCGCCAGAAGGGCCTCTGGCAGATCGCGAAACTGCCGGATGGTCACCAGTTCGCGCACTTCCATTTCCTGTCGCGATTCCGGCGCCGGTTCGTCGGAACACTCCAGATGCCGGCGGTCCATCTCATCTTCCAGCGCGTCCCACGCCAACTCAGTCAGCGACTCCGCGCTACGCGCCAGCCGTTGCAGTTCCCCATCGCTCATTCCAGCATAGGTCTCCGCCAGCCGCCGTCGCTCGCGCTGCTCGTTCAGATAGGATTCGTCAAGGTAGGACACCTGGCAAGCATACTTCGAGAGGAGGCCATCAGCCAAACATACCTCAAGTAAATAGTGTCCCAAATTCCCGAAAATTCGTGACGCTGAGCTCTGAGGAAACGAAGGTGTCTAACTATGCCCTGCGGCGTCGGATGGCGCACGGAAATGCTTGCGAACGATCATCAGCCCGACCGCCACGGCACTGACTAGCATCACGACTCTTATATACAGACCAGCGTGAAATGCCTGGTCTCCTGCGGCGGTGCGAAGGAGGCCTGACCCCGCACTGACGGTGCAGAATCCGAAATAAAATCTCTCCATCCACTCGCGGGAAATGATCAGCAGCCACAAGAGAATGGCAGAAACCGCGGCAAAGACTCCGCACAGAATCCAAGTACCGGCGCGCACCGCGGACGGCACCCAGATGCCGGCCGAGGGATCAGCCGCGACCATTTGGCGCACCGCAATGCAAAGGAAGACCATGGAATGTACCAGCGCCACCACGGAGCGCTTGCAATTGGTAAGGATGGAAAATCCGCCCATGCGTAAGCCTACTGTAAAGAAATTCGCTTACCCGGCGCTGTGATCTGGATCACCGCGTAGAAAATTGCCTGGCAACAATTTCGTCGGGGCTGCAGGTTGCTGCAAAAGAAGATGGAGCCGACGAGCGGACTTGAACCGCTGACCTGCCGATTACGAATCGGCTGCTCTACCAACTGAGCTACGTCGGCCACGAATGGACGATCACAGTTTATCAAATCATCGGCGAGGCAAAGGCGGAGGCTGGTGGTCTGAAAAGAAAAAAGAGACAGTAACGCTGACATGCAGGCAATTATGCGGCGCGGGACGCAACCAGAGCGTCATACTCACGCTCCGCGGCGCCCGGCAACAAGACCCACATGGTATACACTCCCACGGCGGTGCCGAACGGAATGTTGAACAGCGAGATAAAACCTAGAACCAGCGCCAGGACACGCGCCCAGGGCTCGCGTTGCAACAAACCCCAGCCGGTAATGAATCCTGCCGCCGCTTTGATCAGCACAAACAGAGCGATGGCGCTCAAGAAGACATGCAGAAACCTGATCGGTGTTTCTGGAGGCGCTCCCATTTCGCGCAAGTGTGGGAACAATGTATTCGCGACAATAAAGAGAACCACGGCGCCGATCGTAGTCAAGGCAGAAACCGCCAGCCAAAGGATGCCGAGCAGATGAATGTGCTCCTGCACCCGGCCCCGCCGAGGTTGAGATGCCGCTACCGGACCAACAACCGGCTTGCCGCAACGGCTGCAAAAAGCTTGTCCAGGTTGCACCGCAGTGCCGCATCCGTCGCAAAACATGATTGCCTCCGCTTTCATCACAAACGTTCAACAGAAGATACGTAAAGTTGAAGAAAGAGTTCCCTTGACTCGGTTCTAAAGTTATTCGAATTGAATTAGAGGGTGGAGATTTCGCGAAATCACTACCGCGCAAACGAAAAGGCCGCCCGGCAACAGGGCGACCTTCTCTTTTTCAAGGGAGAATAGTTCCAACAGAGGCTTGAAAATTCCGTCGAAACTTTCTGCCAAAATCTTATGGGCCGAAAAAGCAGAGTGTCAAGCAATTTTTAGCAAATAAATGTCTTTACTTTCAATAACTTACACAATCGGTCAATACAAGGGTGAAATGTTTCAAAATGAGACCAAAAACCGCTCAGACTCCCCTAAACCAATATTCCTGAGAGAGTTAAGAACCATTCAGCGCGTCTGAGGAGTTACTGGGGCGCGGAGAAGATACCTGCGCTGTGGCCTCACTTAAGTCCAGCGAGATGAACTCGATTTGATCTTCACGCCCGAAAAATCGACCCGGAAAATAGCGTCGCAGCAATACCCGCGCGCCGCCGAATGCAACTCCCGCTGCCAAACAGATTGCACCCCCAATGATGCACAGGAGAATAATATTCACCAGCAAGTTGGCAATATTATTTTTCTTATCGAAATAGGTGTTCTCGTTCCAGGTAACGCTGGCATCGTAATTCACGGCGCCCAGCAGCGTTTGCGCTTCGCTCTGCGAAAGCGGTCCAGCCGCGATCGCCACGATTGGTCCCGTACGCTTATCAAAAAATGGACCGATGTTTTCCACGGATTCCACTCCCGCTTGTGGCTGCGCGGCGTGATTCGCCGCGTCAATTCGGCGCAAATGTTCAGCCGCCAATGCCGGGGTCGGGTACTCAACGAGCATCAGCGTGGCTTCTCCACTTCCAACCGAGTATTGCCCGAGCACTACTTCAGGGTTGGTGCTGAAATCGATGAGATTGGCAGGAATCGGGGACGCGATCGCACTCAGGCCTAGAGGTCCTTCGGCGTATTTTTCCGTATTCGCCTGGTATCCGTGATGCGGCATGAAGGCGAGAATCGGCGGCAGGTTCCCGGCATTGCCGCCAGGCCGCGGCAGTGCTCCCGCCAAGCTCGCGCAAGCTCGCCGCCGACATGACCGATAACTCGTTGAACACTGCGTCGACTACCACGTGTCCGCGATAAAACAACACTCGCCGGTCCGCCGATGCGCCTTGATCTCCGATCTCCTCCCGCGCCATGCCCGACTGCAGGTAGAAGGTGTAGGCGCCAAAAGCGCCACTCGCGTCAGCAAACCGCGCTGCTCGAACCTTTAGCGTGCGGCCATCATCACTTTTATAAGTGGCAGATTCGAAGTCCTTGAACCCGTACTCTTTCAGGAGCGCGGCATTCGTAGGATCGGCCACGGCAGCATCCTTGCTGGGTTGGGGCGAGCCTTGCATTTGCCACCCGCCAAACTGCTTTGGAAGAATCGGCGGTGCAGCCGAGTCGCCGGCTGCGGCGAAGACAGCACTCACGAAGAATACAACAAAGGCGGATATCGCTATGAGCTTGGAAAGACGCATGAAGACACCACGAGGCACAGAATTCCTTCTTTAATTAGACCACACAGGACGGTAAAAAGTTTCCGGATGCCCATACCTCGAGATTCACTATTGGCGGCTTGGTGTAACGGATCGTCGATGAATAGGAAAACGGCGAATCTACTGGCCGCCAGCCTTATCCATCTTGCTGGCCATTTTCACCCCGCTCAGCCCGTTCACGTATTTGGCAATGCCGCGGTAGAGCGATTCGGCGATGCGCTCGCGGTATTCGCTGGTGGCGAGGCGATGCTCGTCGGTGGGATTGCTGACAAAAGAGATCTCGGCCAGAATCGACGGCATATTCGCGCCGATCAGCACGATAAATGGAGCTTTCTTCACCCCACGGTCGCGGATCGCTGGACTTTTCATCGCCAGCCCGCTATGCAGGGAAGCTTGCACGTCCCCGGCAAATTCCCGCGACTCCTCAATCTTTTCCTTCATCGCGATCTTCTTCACCAGATCCTGCAGTTCGTAGATGGATTTCTCCGAAACCGCGTTCTCCCGCGCCGCTACTTCCAGAGCCTCCGGGGAAGAGGTGAAGTTCAGATAATAGGTCTCAACTCCGCGCGCGGCGGAATCGTGGCTTGAGTTCGCATGGATGGAAACGAATAAATCGGCTCGCGCCTGATTTGCAATCGCCGTGCGAGTTTCCAGCGGAATGAAAGTGTCGTCCTTGCGTGTGTAAACCACTTCCGCGCCCAGCCGCGTCTCCAGCAACTTCCCCAGTCGCCGGCTCACTTCGAGGACGAGATCTTTTTCTTCGAGGCCATTAGGACCGATCGTACCGGTATCGTGGCCTCCATGTCCGGGGTCGATCACGATCTTGCCGATCTTCAGCCCGAGGGCACGAATCAGGGAACGGTCGCCGCTGGCGGTGGGCTGGGCTTCGCGAATATCAGAATGAGTGGCTCTTCGGGCGCGGCTCGAAGCCAGCATGTGCCTGGATCCAGCCTGCGGCTCAGTTCGCTCATCGGCTTCAGCCCGGGCGAGGCCGGAATTTAAAGCTTCTGTTTCGTCGGAGAGATCGTTATCCACAATCTTCTTCGCGATCCCGGAATTACTCGCGGAGGGTACGTTCTTCCTGCTGAGCGGAATGCTCCGCTTTGCTGGCGCGGGCTCCGATATTTCGGCATTCTCGTCGTCGTCATCCGCATCAACAACCTTCTTTACTACGGCGGTGGGCGCTTTCGTACTTCCAATCCCGAGGTCGCGCCGGCTTCCGATCTGTGTTGTTTTTGCTTCGGGTTCCGTATCAACCGGGGTCGCCGGCTCGGATGAAGCCAAGGCCGGTTTAGTTTCCGTGGAACTCGAATCAGCGTCGCTTCCAACCGCAGCGGCCCCATGCGGCGAATTCTGAGTCATCAAACTCTCTGCGGCTTCTCTTCGCTGCCGGCCATTCCAGTTCTTGCCATGAATGTCGATAATCAGGCGATAGGGATTTGGCAGCAGGAAAGCGTCATAGTCGGAAAGATTATCGATCTCGAGTACCACCCGCGTGCGCCCCGGAGCAAACTGGGCGACTCGAACCTTCTTCAGAAAACCATCCTCCACATCGAAGGTCTTGCCTACCAAAGTAGAAGCGAGTCTTGTCCCTTTTAGATCAAAGAAAATTCGCGCCGGAGTCGCGATCCTTTGCGAGGAAAACTTCACATCTCCTTCCACATCGATGGCGACACGAGTGTAGTCGGGCGTGGACCAATGCCTGATGCCCGTCACTCTAGGGAGACCACCGGAATGCGGCAGCATGGGCTCGTCCCTGGTCGACGCCAGGCGCGAAACCGGATTTTCGTCTCGTCTCGATACCCCTTCTCCGTCGTTCTTCGCGTCTCTCGACGATCGCACCAACTCTTCGGCAGGTTGTGGCTGTTTATTCTTGCCCAGCGCTTGCTGATCGATCTCCAAAATGGCTTGGCGGGCATCGTCTGCCAGCCGGTTGTGAGGATAGTGGTGCAGAAACTCTTCGAAAGAGGCGCGCGCCGCCGCCGAATCGTTGAGATCGTCCTTGTAGATTTCCGCTACCGTGAATAATCCGTCGGCGCGATACTTGCTGCCGGGATACTCCCGACGCAAGAACTTGTACTCCGCGATAGCCCTATTCAGGATGCTCTCATCTTCAAAGCGGCGTCCCATTTCCACCAGCGTCTCGGCCACGGCGACCACGCTGGGATCGGCCTTCGAGGAGCTTGGAGCTCCCAGATAAACCAGCCGGTAAGCATTCACCACGCGCTGATAATCCCGGCGCGTCCGGTCGACCGGAGGCCGCCCGTTTAGCGCCTCGCGCATGCGCTCGGCGGCAGCGAAGTGCTCCCGCGCCCAGGCATCGGAATGGTGCGCGCGAGCGTGCGCCGGCTGTGCGGCCAACAACGCCAGCACCAGCAATGCCCCCCACAGACCACGCTCCCGCGATGAGCTATTCAAAATCACCAGCCCGCGCTTTCGTTTCTGCTCGATGAACCGGTTGGTTGAACTGATACCCTGGGTGCCTGAGAGATAACGACAGATAAAAAGATAAGTAACAGATGCCGCAAAGCTATTCAGTGTTGCTGATGTAAAGCACCCCTCGCGCATCTCGTTGAACGCGAACGGGATCGTGCGAAACTTCACCCGAGCTGGCAGCGGAACGGCCATAGTAAAGGTTGGTAATCCGCCGGACATAGTTCTGGGTTTCCGCGTAGCGCGGCACGCCTGAGCTGCGCGCCACTGCTCCCGCACCCGCGTTGTAAGCGGCCAGGGTCAGTTTGATGTCGCCGCCATAACTTTCCAGCAGTTGCTTTAAATGACGAACCCCGGCGTCCACATTTTGTTCCGGATCAAATGGATTATTTACCTTCAATTGCCGCGCCGTGGAAGGCATTAGCTGCATCAGCCCCATCGCCCCTTTGCGCGAAACCGCATTGGGATTGAAGTTCGATTCCACCTTCACTACTGCCCGCACCAGGTTGGGGTCTACGTTATGCCGGGCGGCCGCTTCCTCAATGGCGCTATCAATATCCGCCGCAGTGGTGAGCGTGCCGCTGAAATTGGCGGCGACAATTTTTGCATTAGCTGATTGACTCGATTCCCGGCCAACATACTGGCTCACTTCAGCAGCCGCCGATCGCGCCGCGCGCATCACTGCGGCATTTGCCGAAGGCACCGGCTTCCAGCGATTTTCCTTGGAACTCCAGTACATCAGCGTCCGCCTCGGCGCTTCTGTCTCTGGGGCGCGACGAGCCCTGCTCGCGGGAGCAGAGTCATTCACGTAAATCGTGCGGCCATGATCATCGCTTGCGGTGATTTTCTGTGGATCTCCATCGCCATCCTCGGCGCGGAGTTGTGGTGTAAGAAGAAAAGAGGTCGCGGCTACAGTGCTTGCCATCAGTGCGATTTGCAGGCGCTTTCGCATTACCGGGCTTCTGTGCTCCTCAATCTGGCGAGGACAAACTTCACCCTCGCATCTTGTTACCCGGAACCTGACGGAGAATCTCTTAAACCAGAGTGAGTCAATTATAGGCGCGCCAGGTAGGCCGGGCAATCACTCTGAAGGGAGTAGAACCACTGAAGTAATCTCGGTAACCGACTGAAAATGCAGAAGTTTAACCGTGGGTAATTAGAAACAACTCAAGCACTCTTCTCCAAAGCCAGCTCCAGTGCATCGAGCGATAACGATCGCAATAAATTGCGGCGCATTCCGCGTTCCACTTCAGCCAGCCGGTCCGCTGCAGCGGTGATCCATTCAAAATCACCGGCTTCAGCAAGCTTCGTAAGCTGGTTCTGAATATCCGTGTTGTGCACCAGTTCTGGTGTACCGGAATTTAGAAACATCAAATCGCGCAGGAGCGAATACAACGTTCGGAGAAGATTTTCAGTTTTCTTCCGCCCTTCAGCGCCCGCGCGATAAGTTTCCGTGACCTTAAACAGCTCGCTGTGTTCGCTTTTCAGCAAGGCTGAGTTAAGGATCGTCAGCGCGTCGGCTCTCGCAGCTACGTAGCTCTCGAGATCGAAGCTGCGCGCCCGGCCCACCGCGCCTTCGCATAGCCTCGCCACCAGAGCCCGCTGCTGCGGCTTCCACTCCGGACGATGTTTTTCCAGATAGCGTTCCACTTCCTCCACGGGCAAAGCACCCAGTGGAAAGACCATCGATCGTGATCGGATGGTGGGAAGCAGTTCGCCGGGATTTTCCGAGAGCAGGAAAATCGTCGCGAAGTCGGGCGGCTCTTCCAGAACTTTCAGCAGCGAATTCGCCGCCTCCTTCATAAACGCCGAATCGGTGAAAATGTAAACGCGTTCCCGCGCTTCCGACGGCCGGTAAAAAATGGTCTCAATCACCCGCCGCACCTGGTCCACTTTGATCATCATCTGCGGTGGGTCGGGAGGAATGATGAGTACGTCTGGATGAGTCTGCACGAAAAGCCGCGTATCTTTCTTATCGGCATCTCGCAAACCTTCACGCGTTTCTACCGCTTCGGCAAAACGCGCATCCAGATCGGCAGCCTGCGCGATGCGGCGGCAGTTCGCGCATTCTCCGCAGAAGTCAGGGAGGCCGCCAGTCTCAGTGGGCGCGAGGCAGTTCAAAGCCTGCGCCAGCATCAAGGCCAGTGTGTACTTACCCGATCCGCGCGGCCCGGAAAGAACCACCGCATGCGGAAAACGATTCCGCGCCAGCATGTCGCGCAAGCGATGAACAGTTTCAGCGTTGCCGTGAAAATCAGAGAAGCTCATGAGGTCCTAATCGCCATTCGCGCTAAATAGGTTTTTATCGGGGCTCATGCGATTAATCCACTCCGAGCCCCAGCTTACTCCCCACCGTCGCCAGAACCTTCCGCTGGGTCTCAGCCGCCGTGCCACTCGCATCCACCGTAACAACGCGTCCCGGTTCCCTTGCCGCAATCGCCATATACCCTTCCCGCACGCGTGCAAAAAATGCGCGATTCTCCTGTTCGAAACGATTCTCATCGCCATGCTTGCCGGAGCTCTTACTCGCGCGGTCAGTGGCAATCCGGTTGCGATTCCGGGCGCGGCCAACGCTTTTCGCCGGATCGGAGTCGAGCAAGATCGTGAGATCAGGCTGCAAATCCCCGCAGATGATGCGATGCAACTCGAGCACTGCTTTACTTCCCAGCTTGCGCCCGCTGCCCTGGTAGGCTTCCGTGGAATCGGTAAAGCGGTCGCACAAAACGATCTGCCCGCGATCCAGAGCAGGCCGGATCACTTCCGCAATATGCTGTGCACGCGCGCCAAACATTAATGCCATTTCAGCCATCGGCGATAATCCCTCAGTCTTCGAGTCCAACAATACGTGGCGGATTTTCTCGCCCGTCGCCGTTCCTCCCGGCTCCCGCGTTTCCATCACCTTATGCCCGGCGGCGCGGAGCTTCTCTGCCAGCCTGCGCATCTGTGTACTCTTCCCGGTCCCGTCGAGACCTTCGAAGGTAATAAATTTGCCGTGCCGTAACATCGTCGAATGATAGCAGCGCTGGTGCGTCTCTGTACCGCGGCTCTCTTTGACTGCTAAAATCTAAATTCTGCACACACCGTGAGACTCGGTTCGTCAAACGTGGGGACCCTTAAATGAAAGTCTTCAGAAGCTTAGGAGCAGTCTGTCTTCTTTTCTCTTCTCTTTTCGCTTTTTCAGCCACGCCGCCAACCGTAACCATCTTCGTCGATGCTACGTCGGCTGCGCGTAAAATCTTTCACGCGAAATTAAAGATTCCCGCCAGCGCCGGCGACCTGACGCTCTACTATCCAAAATGGATTCCCGGCGAGCACGCACCCGACGGTCCTGTCGTCGATCTCGCCGGCCTCAAATTTTTCGCCGGCGGCAAAACCCTGAAGTGGCGCCGCGATCTGCTCGACGGATTTACAATCCACGTCGAAGTTCCAACTGGAGAAAGCGAAGTGAACGCCGAACTGGATTTCCTTTCCCCGGCGACTTTCGAGGGCGGTTTCTCTGCCGGTTCCTCCGCCACCGACAAGATGGCGGTGATCAGTTGGAATCAAGTCCTGCTCTATCCCAAGGGCTGGAAGGCCAACGAACTCACTTACATCGCCAGCCTGAAACTTCCCGCCAACTGGAAGTACGGCACCGCTCTACCTATCGCATCCACTAGCGCCGACAACGGAGAAACGCAAATCTCGTTCAAGCCGGCGCCTCTGAACACTCTGGTTGATTCGCCGGTAATCACCGGCGAATTTCTCAAAGTCGTTAAACTCGCCGACGATCCTCCCACGGAGATGGACGTCGCCGCCGATAGCGCTGCCGCTCTCGAACCTCCGCCAGAAGTCTGGGATCACTACAAGAATCTGGTCGTACAAGCCAACAAGCTTTTCGGCGCGCATCATTATCGCGACTACCATTTTCTTTTCAGCCTCAGCGACCACGTGGCGCATTTCGGCCTGGAGCATCACGAGTCCGACGACAGCCGTGTGGGCGAGCGCGGACTGGTCGACGAAACCGCCCGCAAACTGGAAGCCAGCCTGCTCCCTCACGAATATGTTCATTCGTGGAACGGAAAATATCGTCGCCCCGCCGACCTCACCACGCCGGATTACGAACAGCCCATGCAGGACGATCTGCTCTGGGTATACGAGGGATTAACGAATTATCTCGGCACCGTGCTGACCGCGCGCAGCGGATTGCTCACTCCCGAGCAGGCGCGCGATGACCTGTCTCTGACCGCTGCCGGGCTCGATCACACACCCGGCCGCACCTGGCGCAATCTGCAAGATACCGCCGATGCCGCTCCGCAACTCTATTTCGCTCCCGAGGCCTGGCACTCCTGGCGCCGTGGGGTCGATTTCTATGACGAAGGCACTCTGGACTGGCTCTGGGCCGACGTCATCATCCGCCAGCAGAGTAAAGGCGCGAAGTCGCTGGATGATTTCTGCAATCTCTTCCATGGACCGCCAAGCACTGGACCGATGGTGAAGACTTATACGTTCGACGATGTGGTCAACGCTCTGAATCAGGTTGTTCCGTACGACTGGCGCGGCTTCTGGATGGAACGCCTCACCAATCACGGCCCCGGCGCGCCGCTCGGCGGAATCGAGGGCAGCGGATGGAAGGTGGTTTACGATGACACGCAATCGGAGCTGCTGCGCGGTGCCGAAAGCGACGGCCACATCGCGAGCGGAGCTTTTTCGATCGGCCTCGATCTTCGCGAAGACGGAGTCATCGTCGATACCATCGAAGGCATGCCTGCTGCGCTTGCGGGAATCGGCCCCGGCATGAAACTGGTAGCCGTGAACAGCCGCCAATACACTCCTGAAGTCCTGCGCGACGCGCTCAAAGCCGGCAAGAACGGCACCGCGCCGCTCGAACTTCTTATCGAGAATACCGACTACTACAAAACCTACAAAATCGATTATCACGGTGGGGAGCGTTACCCGCACCTGGTTCGCGATGAATCGAAGCCCGACTTGCTGACGGAGATTTATAAACCCAAATAACTTTCCTTAAGAGGGGAGCAACAAATATGCACTCCGCCTGCGGAGACGCGCCTCAGCGCTCTCCGCGGAATTTCTCAGCGCACTCTGCGTTTCAAGCTCCTTCTAGCCGGCACCGGCGGAACCCGCGAGAAGAACAGCGGCATAAAAATTCAATTTGCTCGCTGCTGGGAATGCTGCTTCTCTCGCTCTGCACCACCCTCCCGGTCCGCGCTCAAACCTCCATCCTCGGCTTCACCCCTTCCTCGGCAACCCACGAGAATCAGATCGAGACAAAATTCAAAGCAATCCCCTCCCCGGACGAAGAACGCCGTCAACATCACCTCTTCACCGCCGAGCCGCACGTCGCCGGTTCTCCCCGCAACAACGAACTGGCCCGTTACATCGCCGACCAGTGGCGCCAGGAAGGTCTCGACGATGTCATCATCCGCCGCTACGACGTCTACGGAAGCAATCCAAAATTCACTTCGCTGGAAATGGTTGCGCCGATTCACTACCGCGCGTTGCTGCGGGAAATGCCCGTCCCCGGTGATCCTGACTTGAAAAACAAGAGCATCAGTTCGGCGTGGAGCGGCATGTCGGCCTCCGGCGAAGTGACCGCTCCACTCGTCTATGCCCACAGCGGCAATCCCGAAGATTACGATCTCCTGCGCAAGCAAGGCATCGACGTTAAGGGTAAAGTCGTTCTCGTCCGCTATTCGAATCCTTACAGCTATCGCGGATTCAAAGCACTCACCGCGGAGCGCGAAGGCGCGGCCGCAATTCTCATCTATAGCGATCCCGCCGAAGACGGATTCAAGAAAGGCAAAGTCGTTCCCAACGGGCCGTGGGGTCCCGAATATCACATCCAGCGCGGATCCATCACTTACGATTTCATGGTCCCTGGTGATCCACTCACTCCCGGATGGGCATCCATTCCCGGCGCCAAACGCATTCCCGTCGAGCAGGCGGTTTCGATTCCGAAAATTATGGCGTTGCCGCTTTCCTGGCACGATGCCAAGCCGCTGCTCGCGCAAATGGACGGCCCGGTCGCACCCGATGATTGGCAAGGTGGATTGCCCCTCAAATACCATCTCGGCGGCAAGCGCGTCCGCGTGCACGTAAAAATCGAAATGGATAATTCCACGCAGCCCTACTACGTCGTCGAGGGCCGTATTCGCGGCGCGGAGTTACCCGACGAATGGATCGTTCTTGGCAATCATCGCGACGCCTGGGTCTTCGGCGGCGTCGATCCTTCGAGCGGTACCGCGTCCATGATGGAACTCACACGCTCGATGGGAAAACTGGCCAAGCAAGGGATTCGGCCTCGACGAACGATCGTCGTCTGCAGTTGGGACGGCGAAGAAATGGGGCTCACCGGTTCCACCGAGTGGGGAGAGCAGTTCGCCGACGAGCTGCGCAAGAAAGCTGTCGCCTACATCAACGTCGACTCCTCTACCTCTGGGCCGAACTTCCATGGACAGGCAGTGGCATCACTCGCGCCCATGCTGGTCGAAACCGCGCATACGCTGCAGGATCCCTCAGGCAAGAGTTTGTATGAAGCGTGGAAAGAATCATCAATTCGTGAACGCAGCGAAACCAAACGAACCGAAGACGTCACGGACTCAAACCTGGCCGATACTCGCATCGGCAGCGGCTCCGACCATACCGTGTTCTTGAATTTCGTCGGGATGCCGGTTCTCGGCCTGCAATTCGATGGTCCCTACGGTGTCTACCATTCAGCCTATGACGATTTTTTCTGGATGAACCACTTCGGCGATCCCGGCTACCACTATCACACTCTCATGACACAGCTCTGGGGAGTCCTCGCGCTTCGTCTCGCCAACGCCGACCTGCTCCCCTTCGACTTCGCCAGCTACGCCGACAACATCCGCCAGTTCGTAAATGAATTAGAGAAAGGAAAGGAAATGTGGGGACAGCCGCCCTCGGCTGTCCAGCCGGGCGAAGCCCGGCAGCCACCACCACTGGACCTGAAGCCAATCCTGGCTGCCGTCGACGACTTCGAAGCCGCCGGCAAGCGCCTCGATGAATCCGCGGCCCGCGCCTTGGCTTCCGGCGCAATCGATCCCCAGCTTGCCGCCACTATCAATCATGGCACCATGCAAGTCGAACGCAACTGGCTCAATCCCGATGGCATCCCCGGCCGTCCCTGGTTCAAGCACATTCTCTACGGTGCCCGCTTCACCTACGCTCATCTGGAGTTGCCGGGATTAACCGAAGCCGTCGAGAAACAAGACTGGCGCACTGCCCAGCAGCAAGCAGAAATCCTGCGCCAGGCGCTGATTCATAACACAGAACTGGTAGACCAACTCAGTTCCAGGTTAGCCGGCAGAACCCCAGCCACTGGCAACTGATCTTCAAAGCCTTGATTGTTCGCCCGAGCAGGGTTGCCTAGGACTCATGAACGAATCAAAGATTTGTCCGCTGAGATAAAAGCACCAGGGATGACTTCTCACTTCCCGGCGTGCACAACTTTCAATCCGAGCATTTTCTCGAAGCAATCGAAATCGTGGTCCCGGTGCAGAAGTTCGTGCTTGCCAAACAAGCAGAATGTGGCGATCAGGCAATCAATTGTTTTGCGGACCGTATAGCCGGATTGGCGCAAGTCCCGGTAGTTTTGTGCAGCAGCAACAGCTAACTCACTTCCCCCAGTGCGGTGGATCTTGAACTTCAACAGTTCGCTCTGCACCTGCACGAAATCGCGCTCGTGTCTGATCCCTTGTAACACTTCGCAAAGAATCAGATCGGTCAATCCCATCCGTCGGCGTTCTAGTTCACGATCTAACCAAAGCGTTTCCGGATTTTCGATGGCGTGAAGATAGTCGATCCACACGGTAGTGTCGACGATCACCATCCCTCAGCCTCAGGCTCGAACCCGCCCAGTCCTTAATTGCTCGAGATCACCCTCCCAGCGCACCTTTCCACGCAGACGCCGGATCGACCCTTGCGCATGCGTCTCTGCCAAAAGACGCAGCCCAGCCTCTACTGCTGCCCTCTTCGTACGTGCTCCACTACACCGCATGGCCTGGCGCATCAAGCGGTCGTCAATTTCAATATTCGTTCGCATGCTGACCTCGAGCTATGTGTAAATATATCACATTTATGTGTATACGGAATACTGGCATCGGATAGTCGGCCGCGTCAGTCGAACACCAGAACTTCCTGTTCCACCGGATTACTCCACACCGGGGCAAACGACTGCCGGTGCAGCGGCGTCGGCCCGTACTCCAACAACGCCGCCAGATGTTGCGGAGTGCTGTAGCCCTTGTGCGAAGCCAGTCCATACTCGGGAAACACGGCGTCCCACTCGCACATCATGCGATCACGTTCGACTTTGGCAAGAATCGAAGCCGCCGCTATTGAAACCGAAAGCGCATCTCCGTGGATGATGGCCCTTTGCGGCAGCTCGCAATCCAGCCGTAGCGCATCAATGAGCAAATGATCCGCGGCAGGGTGCAGTCGCAGCACCGCCTCGCGCATGGCCAGCCGGGAAGCATGATAGATATTGATCTGGTCGATGCGCGCCGCATCCACCGCAGCCACAGCCCAGGCCACGGCATGTTCGCGGATGCGGGGCGCCAGTTGTTCGCGACGCTCGGGCAGCAGCAGTTTGGAATCACGCAGCCCGCGAATGCGGTAGCCGCGCTCAAGAATTACCGCCGCCGCCACCACTGGTCCAAACAAGGATCCTCGGCCTACCTCGTCCACTCCCGCCACCAGGATCGCGCCTGTATCCCACGCTTTTTTTTCATACCGAAGTGTGCAGCGCAGTTTTTTCAACAGACGCAATTTGGCGGCTGAAGGAGAAAGAGAAAATTCAGATTCGATCTTCGCAGTGCGTGGCATGAAAGAAACTTTCCCTCATCTTGCTCCGTCCGGAGCCATTCCCGCAAGCCAGAGTGAAAATTATCTTGTGCATAATTGGCGGTCGGCCCGGCCTTTATCCCGCTTTTCGCTCCAATGATTTGACGGGTGGTAACCATTACCTGGGTTACGACCGTACATTGTCCGGTAGGACATGTACTGCTATGTTCCCTGTTAGATCGCAAGTCCGCAGGAGTAGTCTTGAGCGCCAAACCAATCGAACCACAGCCCGGAAATATGCAGCCAGGCGTTATGCCGCCCGGGGTCATGCCACCCGGGGTTGCATCAATGGATAAGCTGGTCCACCTGGCTCTGCCGGTGCGTCTCACACACATGCAGAAAAGTGAGCGCGGCGGTCCAGAGATGGCGTGCACTTACGATATTCATCCCCGCGGTGCGCGCTTGCTCAGCTTTCGTGGCGTAAAGGTCGGAGACTTGATCACGGTCGAGCGTGGCCGGAACAAATCCATTTGCCAGGTAGTGTGGACGGCGGATCCGAACTCCGCGCTGCGCGGCCAGTTCACGGTGGAATGCGTGGAAGGTGCTAAAACTCCCTGGGAAGATGAACTGCGGCAAATGCAGGAGCAGTATTTGCCCATCAATCCTGATGCCCCGAAGAAAAAGACGTCGATGAATACCTTCGGCAGAACCGACCAGAACCGGCGCCGTCATCCGCGTTTCAACGTCGAAGGTGGAGCCGATCTGCTGGAGATTGGCGGCCAGTCGTGCGTCGAGGGCCATCTGGAGCAGATTTCAGAATATGGCTGTCTGGTCAGTGCTACCAATCTTCTGGTTCCCGGCACCGGCCTGCGACTGGCGCTTAATATTTACGACGTGAGTGTAGCGCTGAAAGGCAATGTGCGCTATACCGCAGGGAATCGCGCCATGGGAGTGGAGTTTCAAGAGATCCGCCAGGGCGATCGTCCCTTGCTGGATTACGTACTGAAACAAGTCAAAGGACGCCGCAACAAAGATTTTTCCGATCTCGAAGTGGTTACCGTGCCCCTGACTGCGGCCACTGGATAAAATTCACCCTCACCTGAGCCGCGCCTGTAGCCCTCGGCCAGCAAGGCATTCGAACCATTCTGCGAACGCTTCCCTGATTTCGAAGCCTCTTATTCTACGTCGCGCAAGCGGGCGGCCTTGCCTTTGAGCCCGCGCAGATAATAAAGCTTCGCGCGCCGCACCTTCGAAGAGCGCAGCAAATCCACCTTATCGATCACTTTCGAATGAACGGGGAAAATGCGCTCTACGCCCTGGCCGAAACTGATCTTGCGCACGGTGAAACTGGCCTGCGGCCCATTGTCGCGCTTGATGACAACGCCTTCGAACGCCTGCAAGCGCTCCTTGTCGCCTTCTTTGATCTTCACATGCACTCGGACAGTGTCGCCCGGATGAAAGACAGGAATATCGGTGCGTTGCGTCTTCGCCAGCAGCTTTTCGATAATTAAGTTCGACATAATAGTTATTCCTTCTGAATTCAAGAATCACAGTTCTTTGGCATTGCCTGGGGCCAATCGTCACTGCACAGGGAAGGTTCCCTCGGTGCCCAGAACGTTTCTTAATTTGATCTCCTCATAACAATCGCCACATACGAGCCTGACCTTAAGCAGAGCCTCGCTCTTTTCATTCCACTCGCCGTCGGCTCTCGCATAGGTCGACCGAATCTGTTCGCACCTAGAGCACCAAGCATCGGGATACGGGTTCCTAGGGTCCTCGCCGGAAAAAAATCCTTGACCAGTTCCGTGCAACAGGTGATCGCAAACGAAGGCCTCTCGCTGATCACCGTGCCTGTCGCAGTGAACAGTCTTATACTGATCAGCGGAGATCGATTCACCTAATTCCATCTCTTCTAGCTCCGGCAAGAAACTTCCTATCTTCTTGGCTCAGCGCCGCGCCTTCCAGCAAGTCCGGGCGATTACGAAAAGTCTTCTCCAACGCCCGCTGCCGGCGCCAGCGCCGAATTTCCTCGTGGTTGCCGGACATCAACGCCTCCGGCACCGCCATCCCGCGAAATTCCGCCGGCCGCGTGTAATGCGGATAATCCAGAAGTCCATTCGACCCGCAAGTCGAATCCGCACCGCTCACACTTTTCTTCACGTCAACCGTAAATGATTCCTGCTGGGTTGACGCTTCATTCCCGACCGCTCCCGGAAGCAGCCGCATCACCGCTTCCACAATCACCGCGGCAGCGATCTCGCCGCCGCTTAAAACATAATCGCCGATCGAAATCTCGCGGTCAGCTAAGTAATCCGCGACTCGCTCGTCTACTCCCTCATACCGCCCACAAACCAAAACGATGCGATCGAGCAAAGCCAACTCCGCCGCGATCTTCTGCGCAAACCTCTGCCCCTGCGCCGAGAGCAGAACCACTGACTGCTTCGCGCGCCCCGCGATACGTTCCTCCCGCGACGCCAGACCAAGCGACTCCAAACATTCAAACAGCGGCTCCGGCTTCAGCACCATCCCTTCGCCCCCACCAAAAGGACGGTCATCCACGGTGCGATGACGATCATGCGCAAACTCCCGCAGATCGTGTACCTGAATTTTCGCCAGCCCCATTTCCTGAGCCCGGCGCGTAATACCATAATCCAGCGGTCCACGAAAGAAGTCCGGAAAGATGGTGACAATGTCGGCCTTCATCGCGGAAACCAAAAAATCTTTACCACAGAGGGCACTGGGAAACGAAGAGGCTTTACCCTGTGCTCCTCGGTGGCCTCTGTGGTTAATGCCTTTTCCTTCCCGCAGCCTGCTCCCGCTTCTCCTCAGCCGTTAGCGGAGCATTCACGTCGAGCAAACCATCCGGCAAATTCATACGCACTTGCTTGCGCTCAACATCCACGCCTTCGAGATAAGCCTCGGCGAAAGGAATCTCCACTATTCGGCCCGCCTGGCGCACAATCAGCAACGGCGCTTCACCCGCTCCAAACTGAACATCTTCAATCCGCCCGATCTCGTGGCCGCCATCAATTACTGAACAGCCGACGAGATCGCTCACATAATTCCAACCTGGCTGCAACGCCGAACGATGGTTCTGCGGAACCTGCAATTCGCATCCCACCAGCGTTTCCGCCTCCGAAATCGAATTCACTCCCGCGAACTTAAAAACCAGCAATCCCTTGTGCGGCCAAAGCTCTTGCACTTCCAGTTCCCGGCGTTGAAGCTCTGCCCCTCGCGGCAGCGCCAGCAACTTCATGCCAGCGGTGAACCGATCGGGAATCTGGCTGAAAATCTCGGCCGCAACTTCGCCGCGCCGGCCCTGCGTCTTGACCACCCGGGCCAGGGTAATAAAGTCGCCACTTGTTTCAGGATCGTGAATGGTCCGGTCCCAGGCCTCGGCGGTCCGGCGGTCAGTCGATGACATCCAGCGTGTATCGCCTCCGGGTCCGCACTCCGGCGGCGCTCAGCAGGGTTCGCAAAGCGCGCACGTTGCGTCCTTGCCGGCCGATAATCTTTCCCACGTCCGCTTCGGCCACTTCCAGTTCGATCACATCGCCATCCAGGTGATCGACGTAAACCTCATCGGGAGCATCGACGATCCACTTCGCGATCTTCTCGACGAGGGCGCTTACATTTCCGCTGGCTTCAGTCATGGGGATCAGTCCGTACGATGGCTATCTATGCCACGGAAGCCGCTGGAGCAGCCGCGGGCTTGGAATAAAGCTTCTCCACGCGCTCAGACATTTGCGCGCCTTTTGAAACCCAGTAGTCGACCCGGTCGCGTTTGAACTCAATACTGGTGGGATTGGTCCGAGGATTATAAGTCCCCACGACTTCCACCGGACGTCCATTGCGCGCCCGCGCCTTCTCGATTACCACAATGCGGTAATACGGTTGTTTGCGCGCACCCATGCGCGCCAGTCGAATCATTAACACAGAGATATATCCTTGTTCCGGAAGAGTCCGGCGAGGTCAAAACAAACATTTATTATGCAGGAGCTTAGCGGGAATGGCAATAGGGACGCTTCGTCCTTTAGTCCGTTGCTATCTCAGGATTGTCTTATCGATGTCATCTGCGAGGGCTTCCAAATCACTTGCGATAATCCTCGTCATGGCCAGGCTACTGAGGTAGGCCACATGGGCCTGCAGTTGTCCCTCATCCAAGCCATAGACTTTGGTTCGTTGTATAAGGTTTTCTATTCGGCCTCCAAACCGCTTGAAGAAATTAATGAGCCTTTGGGAATCATAAAGGCTTCCGGCATCCATGCTCTGAAGTGTTTGGTATTGCCCGCCCGGAGTCGCATTTAGGATCGTCACTGGCCTTCCCTTCTCTGCTTCCGACTCAAAACTCAGAATGTCGCTGGCTAGGATGCGAGCCTCCTTGGCGACCCGTTGCGAAGTTCGGCTCAGTTCGACAGGCTGCACGGTCACTTTAGGGCCTGCTTCCAGTTGACGAATGTACATATCCCTGTTCCGTACACCCTCTTTAAGGACGTTCTTCTCGATAACTACCGAACGCAAACGACCTACCAGGTTGTGATGATCGTTATAGACAGACTTGTATATCGCCCACAAAAACAGGCACGACCACGCTATCAGAGGCAGGCCAGCCCCAACGATTATCGCTTTTACCAAAGACCGCAACATCTGCCCTTGGCTTGGACGAGGGGTCTGGCTCCAGTGCCGTCTGGCCCCGGCAAACGCTAAGGACGCAAGTGGCAAACAGGCAGAGAATACAATCAGGTAGAGATTGCTCGTACTCAGCGCAGTTCGTAACATTATCGACGCCCTAGATATCAGGTGCCAAGCCTGTTCTGTCATGCGAACGTCTCCCTGCTGGTTACTATCGACAACGTTGAGAGCCATCATGAGAACGGCTTTGACACTAGAATAGTGTACACTTATTCAGTATGAAGAACATTACCCTAAGCGCGGATGAAACCCTGATCGAGCGAGCGCGATTGGTAGCCCAAGCGCGACATCAGACTCTAAACGCAGCCTTCCGGGAGTGGCTAGAGCAATACGCTGCGCAGGCGGGTGGCGGCGCGGCCGTCGATGCTCTGATGCGACGTCTCCGACACGTACGATCGTCTGGTCCCTACACCCGAGACGAGATGAATGAGCGATAGATTCTTCCTCGATACCAATGTCTTTGTATACACTTTCGACGCCAAAGCCCCGGCCAAGGCGAAGCAAGCGGCTCATCTCATCCGGCGCGCCTCCAACACAGGTGAGGGAGTCATTAGTTATCAGGTAGTGCAGGAGTTCTTCAACGTTGCCCTCCGTCGATTTACGCAGCCCATGAGCGTTGCAGAGGCGGAGCAATATCTCATCACCGTGCTGCGACCTCTTCTGGCAGTGCACTCTTCACCCACGATTTATTTGCAAGCCTTACGGATCGCAGAGAAGCATCGAATGTCTTGGTACGACTCTCTCATCGTAGCGGCGGCCCTGGACGGCCAGTGCGAGCGCCTTTACAGCGAAGACTTCCAGCATGGACAAAAGATTGAATCTCTACGGATCGAAAATCCCTTTCTTTGAAACCGTCCCGCATCTTTTTCCTGTCCTGCTAAACTCAAACGTTTGGAGGAAGCACTTTGCAGGCCGTCTATATCCTCTCCGCCGTCCGGACGCCGATCGGCAAGTTCGGCGGATCGCTCGCCTCGCTGACCTCGGCCGACATGGGCGTAGTCGCAGCGAAAGCGGCAATCGAGCGTGCCGGAATCCAGCCCGATCAAGTAGAAGAAACGATCTTCGGCAGCGCCCGGCAGGCGGGAGGCGGGCCGAATCCAGCACGGCAGATTTCCATCCGCAGCGGCGTGCCGCAGGAAGTTCCCGCATTCACCGTGAACAAAGCTTGCGCCTCGGGATTGAAATCCATTGCGCTGGCGTACCAGGCAATTTTGCTCGGCGATTCCAGTTGCATCCTCGCCGGCGGCACGGAATCCATGTCGCGAGTTCCTTATTACCTCGAGGCCCGCTGGGGATATCGCCTCGGCAATCAGGATCTGGTCGACGGCATGTATCGCGACGGATTTTTCTGTCCCATGGCGAAGATGGTGATGGGCGAAACTGCGGAACTCCTCGCGGAGCATTACAAAATTTCCCGCGAGGAGCAGGACGAGTTTGCTCTGCAGTCGCAAGCCCGCGCCGCCCGCGCCATTGCCGCAGGACGATTCGATGATGAACTTGTCCCCGTCATGATCGAAACCAAGAAGGGCACGACCACATTCAGCCGCGACGAGCATCCCTTCGCCGACGCGAGCATGGAAAAGCTGGGCAAACTGGCTCCTGTATTTTCAAAAACCGGAACAGTCACCGCTGGAAATTCTTCCGGCATCACAGACGGCGCTGCCGCCGTAGTTTTAGCCAACGAGCATTTTGTGAAGACGAACAATCTTAAGCCGCTGGCCCGCATCACAGCCGTAACCTCTGCCGGAGTGGATCCGCGCTCGATGGGAATCGGTCCCGTCCCCGCTCTGCGCAAGCTGGAAGACAAACACAACCTTCGACTGCACGACTTCGGATTGATCGAATTAAACGAAGCCTTCGCCGCACAGGTAATCGCCTGCGATCGCGAACTGAATTTCAACCGCGACCGGCTCAACGTGAACGGCGGAGCGATTGCGCTTGGCCATCCCATCGGCTGCACCGGAGCGCGAATTACCGTCACGTTGCTACACGAGATGCTAAA
Source organism: uncultured Acidobacteriaceae bacterium (assembly GCA_963817305.1). Classification (GTDB taxonomy): domain Bacteria; phylum Acidobacteriota; class Terriglobia; order Terriglobales; family Acidobacteriaceae; genus Sulfotelmatobacter. Next base: position 82,630 of record CAWFOD010000009.1, read on the forward strand.
GCGAAACACGCGCCGCGGAGTGGCTACGCTCTGCGTAAGCGGCGGCATGGGCATGGCGCTGGCGCTCGAAAATGCGGCCTGAATCCGCCACCTTCTGCTATCATTCCATCGCTTTCGTTAGGACGCCGTGACCGCCAACTTCATGGGCACGCGATCCTTTCAAGGAGACTCTTATGCTTCGGTGCGTTCGCATCCCCTGCTTCCTCACTGCACTGTTCGCGATGATTTTCGCCTCTAGTTTGGCGCTGGCGCAAACGGAGTTCTCTGCTGACATTGTCGACCTGCAAAAGCCAGGAACGCCGACGACGGCAAAGATTTATTTCGCCAAGGACAAAATGCGCATTGAACCTGCGGCCAGCGGTCCGCGAAGTGGAGGCGCGGTCATTGTAAATTTCGCCACGCAGACCTCGACAGTGCTCATGGCCCAGCAACACATGTATATGGAAATGCCCGCACAATCGCAGAGCCCGCGCATGTCATACACCAATGCTTTCTTTCGCGCCGGCGACGTAGAGAACGCCTGCGGCGACTGGCAGAAGATCGAACATGCTGAGGGAGGAAGCTGCCATAAAGTTGGCAATGAAACCGTCAATGGCCGCACTACAGTGGAGTACGAAGCGACAAAGGCCAGCGGCGACGTGAATCACTTTTGGCTCGATCCCAAACTGCGTTTTCCCGTGAAATGGCAGGGCAAGAACAGCGGCGGAGAATTACGCAACATACAAGAAGGCACACAGCCCGCCAACTTGTTTGAGCCTCCGGCCGGCTTCACAAAAATGGAGATGCCTGGCATGATGCAGCAACCCCACTAACCCTCTGATTCGCCCGGTTGCTGCGGGAATCGAACGGTCGAGAACGACCGCGTTGACGCCTGTAAAACGCGGTCGCTATACTTTTCTCACGGCCTGTTTTCAGGAGACAGAATGTCCCTTTCCGCAGTAATCGTGGACGACGAGCAACTCGCCCGCGACGAACTTGCCTTCCTGCTGAAAAGCGACGGTGATGTGAACGTCGTTGCCCAGGGAAAGAATGGTCTCGAGGCTATCAACCTCATTAAAGAACACACTCCCGATCTTGTTTTTCTCGACGTCCAAATGCCGGGACTGGATGGCTTCGGCGTCATCAAGAAACTTCTCGATAAGAAAATTCCTCTGCCCAAAATCGTCTTCGCCACGGCGTTCGATCAATATGCGGTGAAGGCGTTCGAGGTTAACGCAGTGGATTATCTTTTAAAGCCGTTCGACAAAAAGCGCGTCGCTCAGGCGGTTCAGAAAGCGCGGCTTCAGCAGGAAACCGAAAGCTTGCCCGTGGAGAAAATCGATACCCTGATGCGCATGTTGCAAGCGCCCAAAACTCAGAGTACAAAGATTCTGCTCAAGGCGGTGGGGCGCATGTTTCTCGTGGATCAACGAGAGATTTGCTACGCATGGATCGAAGAGGGAGTTATCACGGTAGTCACGGCCGGACCTTCTGGAATGGAAGGTCACTCCAACTGCCGGACCCTGGAGGAGCTACTCTCCAGTCTGGACCCGGGATTGTTCTGGCGAGCTCACCGCTCCTACCTGGTGAACATCAATCGAATTCGCGAAGTCGTGCCCTGGTTTAAAAGCTCTTACCAACTGCGCATGGACGATAAGAAGCAAAGCGAGATTCCAGTCAGTCGGGCTCAGACCAAACGCTTGCGGGAACTCTTCGGGCTCTGAGTTTCTCGAGCCCGCGCCCCGTTCACAACCACGGGCCACATTGCAGCACGAATCTTTGCCCGAGCTCGACCCAGTGGAGTGCCCGGCTCGTTCGACGGCGGCGTACAAATCCTTGATCAGCGTGCCAGAGTACAAATGTAAAGCTCGGTTCTGCCCGGCCTCAAAGCGGCCAGATCGGTCGGGCATGTTAAGCGGAAACCAGTTGAAATTTCGCACCCACCCTTTCGCAAGAGTGGTTAGATGGCTAAAGCCTCCAACCCTGTCCGGTCTCGAATCACAAGCGTTGCTCCTTCCAGACGTATGAGCCTTCTTTTCTTCAGATTACTCAGCAATCGCGTAACCGTCTCGCGCGACGAACCTATCCTTTGGGCCATCTCTTCATGGGTCATGGCGGAATGCAGCCGCTGCTCGTTCAGTTCCTGACTTCCCCGCGGAGCGCACGACAACAAAAGCCTCGCCAGCTTCCCGGACGACGAGCGGGCCAGCACCAAATCGTGAATATCTCGATACGCCCCCTGGAATTCACGGCTCAGCGACTGCGCCGCGTGCACTCCAACTTCGCTCTCCTTCTGCAGCAGCGTCATCAGGTCCTGGCGGCCGATAAAATCCAACTGACATGGCGTGGAGGTCTCCGCCGTCATCTCGTAGTTTGTGCCCGAGACCGCAGCGCTTAAACCCAGCACCTCCCCTGGCTCGGCCTGCTTCAAAATCAACACCTTGCCTTCTTTTGATGTAGTCGACAGCTTTACCTTTCCCGAGCAGAGTACATAGACTCCCCGCGGAGTCTGCCCCTCCACGAAAAGCAGTGCCCCGGATGGCATCACGCTGTGGTAGCTGGCCGCGTCTACCGACCTCAATACCGACTGTGAAAACCGGCAGAAATAACCGTCGCGGCTGGACTTGCAACTCATGCAACTTTCGATCACGTCTAGTCCGTAGGGAGCCCTCATGTCTACCTCCTTTGTGGAACTGCGCCGCTCTCTTTCTCCGTAAACTAAATCTTCAGGGAATTGGGGCTTCAGCTCCTGCGTCCGTTCCAACAGGGATAAGGCATGTGCGCGGGTATCCGAGTTCGTGCTGCGCGCCGCCGAAATGACCTCCCACGCCGCAGACGGGTCGGCCGTATACTCCCACTCCAACTGGCTGGCGAGCAGATACAACGGGTCGATTTCCGGCGTGCCCTTGGCTGCGGCGCTGTCCACCCACTGTCCCTGTATGGGTGCGACGGGATAAGCTGGCGTCCAGGAAGTCCAATCTTCCTCGCTAGCCAGCGGCCGTCCCCGCCAAACCTCAACCTGCAAGTCCTGACTGTTTCTGAAAGATGCGCTGGTGCGCTCCGGCAGCAAGCGAACCAAATTGTTCGGCGGGTGGTTCCTGGCAACTAGCAAGGTTCACGCCCCAAGCGAGCCCTTTGCGACGAGTCCGCGGCCCGCCCATCCGCCTTCGGGAGACTTCTAGCTGGTTTTCCCGATTAGAAAGATGCTAGAGCACTTGTCGTTCCAGAATGACCCTGTCCCCAGCGGCCGACTAACCGTTAGAAAAAACTGATCTTCGAAGATAACCTTCTATGGAATTCTCTGGATCCTGCCGATAAATCGGCAGACTGTAAATATGTCGGCACGCGCGGCACAAACGCACAGCCTCAAACCGAGATCCGATTTCAATGCGGTCCCGAATAATCCTTCCGAGTAATTCCCAGCCGCTTCATCTTGGATTGCAAAGTCGTTCGTTTAACTCCCAGCCGTCGAGCCGCCCCTTTCGGTCCTGACAGCATTCCCTCACTTTCGCGAAGAATCCGGATAATGTGCTGCCTTTCAGTACTTTCCAGTGAAGACTCCACGACGTGACTTGCTGCCTTGAGGTCCGTTAAAGGCGACCGCAGGGCGGTGCCTTCCGTCAGAATCACTGATCGCTCGATAAAGTTCTCCAGCTCCCGGATATTGCCCGGCCAATGCCAGCTGGTCAGCGCGTCCATCGTTTCAGTGGGGATAGTCTCGATTACACGATTCATCCTGGCGGCAAATTTTCTAACAAAATATCGGACCAGAATGGGAATATCCTCTCGTCTCTCGCGCAGTGGCGGAATACGAATCGGGAACACATTCAAGCGATAAAACAAATCGCTGCGAAACTCCTTGTCGGCCACGCTCCTGGCCAAATCCCGATTGGTGGCTGTGATCAGCCGCAGATCCACTTTGATGGTTCGAATCCCACCCAGCCTTTCGAATTCACGGTCCTGCAACACCCGCAGCAGTTTCGGTTGCAATTCCGGCGAGATTTCGCCGACCTCGTCAAGAAAGAGAGTGCCTTTGTCTGCCAATTCAAGCCGTCCCAGTTTCTGCCGGATCGCTCCCGTAAATGCTCCCTTTTCGTGACCAAATAATTCGCTTTCCAGCAGACCGGTAGGAATCGCAGCACAATTCAGAGTTATGAAACTCTTGTCCTTACGCTTACTGCTGGCGTGAATCGCCCGCGCAACCAAACCCTTGCCTGTGCCGGTTTCGCCCAGCAGCAGTACCGTGGCATCGCTATCGGCAACCACCGAGATTTGATCCAGCACACTCATGAGTGGCCGGCTTTCTCCAACGATTCCCTCCACATGAACTCGTTGGTGACTGTGCCCTTCGAGATAACGTTTTTCCCGGCCCAACCGTTTCTTCAATAGGTCAATTTCGTCAGCGATTCTCGAATTTTCCAGAGCAGTGGCAAGTTGTGCGGCTACTTGGTTTAACAGTTCCAGGTCGTCGGTCTGAAAGGCGTCGGCTCGTGTGCTGCCCAGCACCAGCACCCCCAGAGGTCCCTGGGGCCGCATCAAGGGAACGCAACACAAAGACTGCAATCCTTCCCTCAAAATGTGATTCGTAATTTTCGAATCGAACCCCTTCATCTCTTCCCGGGTGAAGATGATCGGCGCCCGCTTCCGCAAAGCTTTGCCTCCTGGGCCCCGCGGAGCAATGATTTCCGAACCGGAACTGACATCCTTTGCCAGTGGAAAGTCGATGGCCTGCCGCACCAGATCCCCGGTCTTTTCGTCGCGCAATGAAAGCGCGGCGTACTCTTGTCGCAGCACCCGGCGCAGGTAGGCAGATACCCGCGGAAAGACGTCCTGCGCATCCCACTTTTTCTCCAGCAGGCGGCCCACCTCGGTCATGACCTGGCCACGCTTTTTCTCCGTCTTCAGTTTTTCGGAAACACCCCGAAACGACTCCTCGAGTTTTTTCTGTTCGGTAATCTCAATGGCAACAATGCCGATCTGGGCGACCCGGCCTCTCCAGTCTCGAATGGGGACATAGTGTTCAATCCAGTGCCCGGGCTCGCTCCGGGTAGCCAATACAGCGCTGACTTCCCGATTCAGTACAGCCTGCCCACTCGCCGCTACATTGGCCAGGTGTGGCTCAATGAGTTCCACAAAATCGCCCAGGATTTCCCGCACACTCTTTCCCAGATGTTCCTGCACTGAAACGCCGTTCATCTCTGCCATCGCGTGGTTGATTCCCACATACCGCAGGTCCATATCCAGAATGCAGAGACCTACCTTGGACGCCCTTGAGTGGACGCGCAAAAGGTCTTCCCATTCTTTGAGCGATTCGGGGACCGCGAACGAAGCGGCATCGATTCTTTCCTTATTCTTTTTTTCAACATTCGTGTCTGCCGGATGGCTCGTCATAAGCCGACTCCGCTGCACACTTGGTTTTTCGGGATTCCCGGCACAGGGACATGGATCGGAAAATCCAATTCAGGAAAGGAAAAAACAATCGGTTGGAGAAGGGCCGAATCCGGGCCCAACCATCGTAGGAGGCGGAATAATGGAACGAGCCCTAACCGCAGCACCGAACGCCGCGGAGCGACCTTAAGAAACGGCAAATCTGAGGGGCACATCGACGCATGGCTCCCGCGGCTCTACCCCCTCTGCAGAGCCACCATAGCGTTCTGAAATCCACAGGATTATAGTCGGATTTTTGCCAGATAACTATTTAGCCCGATAAGTTCGTTTTTCGTAACAGGCGTCATATACACATGGATGTATCTCGCCCCGGAGCCTGTTGAGGTCGGTATCGGCGCTGCCTGAATGTGCGCCTATAATTAGCTTATGGCTCGGGGTTGGGAGAGTAAGTCGGTTGAGGCGCAACAGGAAGATGCCGCCAGCGAACAATCCCTCAAGAGGCCGCGACTGACAAGAGAACAGGCTGATCGCCTTCGCGAAAAAGAGAGTCTTCAACTGTCCCTCAGAAACGTACTCAAGCAACTGGAGAGCAGTTCGAACTCCCAGCGTCGCGACATGTTGGAGCGTGCAAAATCTGATTTGGAACGAAAGATCGAAAAGCTCAGCGCCGCCTAGTGTTCGCCCGTCCGGTTGGTTTTGTTCGTTTTTCGTAACAAGAAATCGCGAAACTTAGCTACCTTTCGCTAATGCCTCTTGCAATTTGCTCTCCTGACTTTGGTAATGCCGTTTTCGCGCCTGACGTATAATTGTCCTTCCATGAAAGCCTACGTTTATGTTTCGCTCAAGAAGAGCGTGCTCGATCCTCAGGGTAAGACCATCCACGGCGCGCTCAAAAAGATGGGTTACAAAGGTTTGGAAGAAGTGCGCCAGGGGAAGTATTTCGAATTGACGCTGGATGGCGGATTAAGCCGCGAGGACGCTCAGACCGAGGTTGAGCGTATTGCCCGTGAAGTCCTTACCAACCCGGTCATCGAAGAGTTTCGCTGCTCCCTCGCAGACTGAATTCCTGGAGTTCCCGCATGTGTGGAATTGTTGGCTATGTCGGCAAGAAGGAAGTAGTTCCCATCATTATCGAGGGCCTGCGCCGCCTCGAGTACCGCGGCTATGATTCAGCCGGCATCGCCGTCGCCGGCAACGGGGATCAACTCCAACTGCGTCGCGCCGAGGGCAAGCTTCGCAATCTCGAAGAAGCCATTCGCTTGAAACCCCTGGAAGGAACTTATGGCATCGGCCATACCCGCTGGGCCACGCACGGCCGTCCCACCGAAGAGAACGCTCATCCCCATCGCGACTGCACCGGCAAGATCGTCGTCGTACACAACGGCATCGTCGAAAACTATCTCAGCCTGAAGAAAAAGCTGATCGAGGAAGGCCACAAATTCTCTACTGAAACCGACACCGAAGTCATCGCGCACCTGATCGAAAAACATCTTTTCAAAACCGGCAACGGCCATCGCCCCACGCTTGAGGATGCCGTCCGCCGCACTGTGAAAGATCTCACCGGAGTCTTCGCACTGGCCGTAATTTCCGTCGATGAGCCGAACAAGATCGTCGCCGCCCGCAACGGTCCTCCGTTAGTCATCGGTCTCGGCAACGACGAATACTTTGTTGCCTCCGACGTTCCCGCCATCCTCTATCACACGCGCGACATTTTCTTCCTGGCCGATGGTGATCTCGCCGTTGTCACACCCGCTGGAGTGGATCTCACGGATTTTGAAGGAAGGCCAATTCGCCGCCAGGTCCAGCACGTGACCTGGGACCCGATCATGGCGGAAAAGGCCGGCTTCAAACATTTCATGCTCAAAGAAATTTATGAGCAGCCGCGCGCCATCCGCGAAACCACGCTGGGACGAGTCTCTCTCGACACCGGCCACATTTTCCTCGATGAAATGCAGATCACTGAGGCAGAATTCCGCGCCGCGAAAAAAATCAACATCGTCGCCTGCGGCACCAGTTGGCACGCCGGGCAAGCCGGAAAGTTCATGATCGAGAGTTTCGCCCGTGTCCCCGTCGAGGTAGATTACGCCAGCGAATGGCGCTATCGCGATCCCATCGTCAGCGACAATACGATCACCCTCGTAATCTCGCAATCCGGCGAAACTGCCGACACCATTGCCGCCCAGCGCGAAGCCAAAGCCAAGGGCTCCCACACGCTGGCCATCTGCAATGTGGTCGGCTCCATGATTACTCGCGAAGCGGCCGGAACCATTTACACTCACGCCGGCCCCGAGATCGGCGTCGCCTCCACCAAGGCCTTCACCTGCCAACTCACCGCGTTATATCTTTTCGCCCTGTATCTGGCACAGGTGCGTGGCGCGATGACCTCGGAACAAATTCGCGCCGCTGCTGAAGAACTCACACTGATTCCCGGCAAACTGGAAACCATCCTTACCCACGACGAGGCCTGCGAAGACCTGGCCAAACGCTTCCAGCGCGTTCACGACTTTTTATTTCTCGGCCGCGGTATTCACTATCCCATCGCCCTCGAAGGCGCGCTGAAACTGAAAGAAATCTCCTACATTCACGCCGAGGGTTATCCCGCCGGTGAGATGAAGCACGGTCCCAATGCCCTGATCGACGAAAATCTTCCTGTAGTGATCATCGCCACTCGCAATGTGAATGATCCCGACTCGATGCTGCGCTACGAGAAGACCATGTCGAACTTGAAAGAAGTAAAAGCCCGCTCCGGTGTGGTCATCGCGCTGGCCACCGAAGGTGACGAAGAAATCAAAGAGTCCGCCGACCACGTACTCTACGTTCCCCCCGCGCCCGAAAACCTCTCGCCGATTCTGGAAATCGTTCCTTTGCAACTACTGGCTTATCACATCGCCGTCCGCCGCGGCTGCGACGTGGATCAGCCCCGCAATCTGGCGAAGTCAGTCACAGTCGAGTAGTTCATTTCATTGCGCGGTCTGGCTTTTCGCTACTTTCCTGTCGCCGCTCTCATCTAGATAAGTGATGTCCCCGTTCAAAACCTTTACCGCGCGTCTCGTATCCTCCGATAGTTTGTCGGAATACACGAAGCACCTCGAATTCGAGGTAGTCGGAGAAAAGCGATTCGGCTTCGTCGCCGGACAGTGGCTTTCCTTTCGCCACTCGAAGGCCGACGGTGAAGAGATCACTCGCGCCTATTCCATCTGCTCGCCACCGTCCGATGACAATCGCTTCGCGCTTTGTCTCAACCGTGTGCAGGACGGATTCATGTCGAACTTTCTCTGTGACATGCGCGAAGGTGAGAACATCTCGCTGCAGGGACCGTTCGGTGATTTCATCCTTCATCCGCCGATGCGCGATACCATCTTCATCGCAACCGGCACCGGCATTGCCCCGTTCCGCTCCATGCTCCACTGGCTCTTGGCGGATGAGTCGCGGCATCAAGGAAAGCAGCTTTTTCTTTTATTCGGCAACCGCCGCGAAGAAGACATCTATTACCACGCCGAATTCCTGCGGCTCGCCAATCAGCATTCAAACTTTCAATATCTGCCAACCCTCAGCCGTGCCGATGAGAATTGGCAAGGACTGCGTGGCTACGTGCAACAGCACGTTCCGGAGATTGCCCAAGGTAGGTCTGACATGCACGCGTATATTTGTGGTTTAGAAAAAATGGTCACAGCCAATCGCGAATTGCTGAAGTCACTCGGCTGGGATCGAAAGTCCATCCGCTACGAAAAGTATGACTGATGCGTAAGGGGCGTGGCAGGCTACTCTAGGGCAGGTTCAATGTCGGTGTGGGAGAAGTCATTCCCCTTAAACAGCAATGTCTCGCCTTTTTCTTTGGCCAGCGCGTAAGCGAAACAGTCACCGAAGTTGAGGCCAGCACGATGCCGCCCTTTGCCAAAATCGCGATAGGCTTCGCGCGCGATCTTTGCTTGCCTGAAAGTCACGGACTCAATGATTATCCCAGCTTCGCGGAAAAAATCGTCGAAGCGACGAGTGGCTATTGGGTCGCCCCCACTGTCAATCACAATGGCCGCCTCCATATAATTGACGGCCGAAATTCCACGCACTTCGTTGCGGTCGATAGCTTGCGCAATTGCTGGCGCTTCCGGCTCGGCTCGCAGAATGGCGACGACGGCCGAGGAATCCAGGATCACTTTGGCATTCCTTTCTCGTCGTACAACAGTTCCCCATGGTCGATGGATCGGTAAGGCTCCTTCAGATGGGCGGCCGACTCTCTTCCAATCTTCAGTAGCCGTTCCGCCAAGCCGCCGTTTTTGCTTCCGCGAACCCGCTCCAACCGCTCGCGTAGCGCCTCCCGAACCGCTGTTGTCATGCTCTCTTTCGTTAGCCGGGCCAGCTGCCGTGCCATGCGATGCGCTTCTTCATCCTTGATATTCAAACTCATGATTCTACCTTCTACCTCATTATTCTACCATTCTACCATAAAGATATAACAGCCTCCCGCAAACCCACGCCAGCGCCGCAATTCCCATCCCCCAAACTACAAACGCCAAATCCACTACCCAGTTCGGTGCCGCTCCAACCCTGCGCAGCAAGAATGGCAGAAAATTCCAGGTCGTAATATGAACATAGTCCCACGCGTCCTGCGTCATGGATTCGTTATTCAATCCCCATGCATCCATCTTGCCCAGCGCGAATGCCGCAATATTCTTAAACCTCAGCGCAATCACAAATGTCGGATGGCCCAGCGTCTCCATCTGATAAATCTCCAGCGGCAACCAGAACGCGAGCGAAGCCAGCTGAATCACCAGGCTGACACCAACCAGCACGATGCCCATTCGCCAGATCCATCTGCTGAATTCGCCGCGATATCGCAACAACAACGGCACCGCAAGCAACGCCGCCATTTCCACTGCAGTCGACACATACCGGTCGCCCCAGGCAAAATCTCCCGCCCAGTACGTGTACTTCGCATAAAAGCAAATGTAGCCAAGCACAAGCAGAAGCGACGTCGCACAATAGGCGCGAACCTCCGGTGACAAACGTTTCCACAGCATTACTAGCAGGACGACCGCCAGCACCAGCAGCGGATCAAAAAGAAAAATTGATTTCTCCGGCTTGAACAACGGCCCCAGAACGCCCTCGAAAAAAGGAGTGCTCCAGGGAAAATTCGCCGGCAGCGTCGGATCCTGCAACCGCTGCTCCTTCGCAAACAACGACACGTACGTATTGGTAAACGATCCAAAGCGGTAAAACTGATAGAGCCGGTCGACCAAAACAAAAAAGGCATAAACCGGAGCCGCAACTTTGCAGTACTCTACAAACCGCTTCCACGCGTCCTGTCCTCGCACCTTTTCAAACCAAAGTAGAAGAAGCAGAAAAATTCCCGCAGCGATTAAATCGAGAGCTGTTGTCAGCCGTGTGAGCAAGTTCAACCCCAGCGCCGCGCAGCCAACCAAGAGAGAGCGCCTGCTCCCGGTTCGCAACCACTCATATTGAAAAGAAAATCCCGCCAGCGTCAGCAGCATGATGTAGTTGTTTTCCATCATGTTCTGCGTGTAGTGCAGATGGGTGGTGCAGAACAGCAGCGCCAGCACTCCAAATACCGATTCCCGCAGCGTAAATCGCAATTGACGAAGCAGGCGAAAGGCCACCAGCACGGTCAGCACATTTACCAGAATGCTGGTGCTGTAACTCACCACAATGCTGCGCACCGCGGGATCATCGGTATAGTCGGCAAACATTTTCCAGTGAGAAATCCACGTACCCACCAGATCGGCGGGAAGCATCAACAATGATTGGCCAATGCCATACCAGCTGTAGAGTTGGCCTCCGCGCCCGTGAAGGCCGAACTCTGGATATTCATTGGGAAAAACCTGCGGCTCAGGAGTCCACAGCCAATGCGTGGCCTGCAGCCGGTGCATCGTGTCTGCTGTACCCAACTCACCAGACTGCACCACAAAAGCCAGCAGCCCGGCGGCCAGGCACAGCAACACCAGAGGATTATTGAGGAAACCGAAAGAGCGCGAGCCCATCGCTTGGATGGTAATACAAGCCGGCCTTCGAGCTTTGGCCTTGGCCGTGGATTGCAGAATTCCGTTACAGCACTGGCGAAACGCTCTACTTCAAGCCGACGCCATAAAAATAATTGTAAGTGCCTGCCGAACCCCACGGCAGGTTGGCCGTGAAGGAACTAAACAGCATGGCTTGTCCCATGAAGGTGACGAAGAGATCCTGCTGGGCGGTGGCCGTGGTGATGCGGAATGTGAATAATCCGTAGCATGGATCGGATAGTTCCTCCGCAGCTCCGTAGAGATACGAAACATCAGCGACCGGTGTGAGCGTCGCCTGCACCATCTGATTTCCGCTCGAGTCGGTAACGGTAAGCTGGCCTCCGGCAGTGACAACCAGCGTCGCATTCCCCATGCCCGGAGTTCCTGTCTCCACGTTACCCGCCCCGGTGGTGGCGTTGGTCTTTTGGTAATAGAGCCCCTTGTACGTCCCAGCAACTGTCGGATCAAAATCCTTGCTGGCTGCCTTTTTCAGCCCGAGAATCGCGCCGTTCTGAGTGTCGACGGCGAAGATGCCATTAGCTGTACCGAACACATAGTCGTAGTTGGTGCCGTCCGGATCGAGAATTTTGAGGAATGTTCCGGAGGGATCAAGCTGTGCCGTGGCCATCTCGAGCGTGCCGGAGTTAAACGGACTGCCACCCTGGTTGCCCTGGTTGTAGGACTGGTAGGGCGAGAAGGTCGAGGTCGATCCTGTTCCATCCGTGCCAACATTGACTGAGCCTATATTCAATCCGCCTGCTGCGGTGCGGAATTGCATGAAGTTGTAGGCCTGCCCTTCAAAGGTCGCCAGCGAAATCTGGCCACTCTCCACCGCCGAAATCAGCGCCGGGGTATTGGCATTCGCACCGGTTTTAGCAGCTTGAATCAGCAACGCGTAGTTCGGCACTTCGTACGCTTCCACCAGGTTACCCGTGGGATCGTTCAGCGTGTACGTTCCATCCGAGTTCACGACGTAGGAAACAGTCCCGCTGGTTTTGTTTGACACGTCGGAATAGGCAATGGTCTGCGCTGCCGCATCCACGGTAATGGTCATGAAATCTCCGACCGATGCCGTACCGTGGTAGACTCGCGCGGCTGCTGGCGTAGCCAGAGTGGTGCGCGGTGTGGAGCTGCAGCTCAAAAGAAACAGCAGGAGCAGTAAAGCGGAAGTGCGAATTCGCATAAGAGAATCCTCATCGCGCAGCTAAAGCGCTATCGTTTGAATCGGCCGCCACCCGCAACGCTTGAGCCCGATCCGCACGGACTGAGAATCCTGAGTAACTTCCCGCGGGCCAAACTCAGTTACCTGGTTTGCCTGCTGCTTCCTTTCTGAACGCGGTAGACTGTATCGGTAAATTTCATGCCTCCGTGCTCATCCTGTGGAACCGAAGTCCCAAGCTCTGGCCGCTACTGCTCCGCCTGTGGAGCGCCCACCGGCAACACGGACGACCTGGCCACTCTCGACTTCGCCACCGCAACCTCACCCCTGCCTCCGCGCCCCACGTCGGCAACTTCGTCGCGGCCTTCCAGTTCGGCTGAATATCTCAGCGAAGGCCGTTTTCTTCCCGGCCGGCTGCTGGCCGGGCGCTACCGCATCATCGCCTTGCTCGGCAAAGGCGGCATGGGTGAGGTCTATCGCGCCGATGACCTTACGCTCGGCCAGCCTGTCGCCCTCAAATTTCTTCCTGACGAAGCCGCCCGCGATCAATCTCTGCTCGAACGTTTCAAAAATGAAGTGCGCATCGCTCGCCGAGTCTCCCATCCCAACGTTTGCCGCGTGTACGATGTCGGCGAGGTCGAAGGCCACACATTCTTCACCATGGAATATGTCGATGGCGAAGATCTCGCTTCCCTTCTTCGCCGCATCGGACGTCTCCCCGAAGATAAGGCTCTCGATATCGCCCGCCAGCTCTGTGCCGGACTCGCCGCCGCCCACACCAAAGGCGTTCTGCATCGCGATCTCAAGCCCGCCAACCTCATGCTGGATGGCCGCGGTCAAGTCGTGATCACCGATTTCGGTCTAGCCGGGGTCGCCGATCAGATTCACGGCGCCGAAGTCCGCAGCGGAACTCCGGCCTACATGGCTCCCGAACAGCTGGCGGGAAAAGAGGTCAGCACCCGCAGTGATATTTATTCCCTCGGGTTGGTCTTGTACGAGGTCTTCACGGGAAAGCGTGCATTCTCGGCGAAAACCCCCGATAAATTACGCGGTCGCCGCCGATCGAACTGTCAGCCGGCCCTCATCCGTAGTCAAGGATCTCAACCCGGTGATTGAACGCGTCATACTTCGCTGCCTCGAGGACGAACCATCGGCGCGGCCTGCAACCGTCCTCAGCATTGCCGCGGCTCTGCCGGGTGGAGATCCGCTGGCAGCAGCTCTCGCTGCAGGCGAGACTCCGTCCCCACAGCTGGTCGCAGCATCTGGTGAGACGGCTGGGCTGCGTCCGCGAACCGCTTTGGCCTGCCTTGCTTCGCTGCTGGTGACCTTGGGCATAATCACATTTCTTGGCGTTCACTATGGCGCCCTGGACCGAATGCGGCTGGAGTTGACTCCCGAAGTTCTTACGCAGAAGGCACGCGAGATCATTGCTCGGCTTGGATATACCGAGCGGCCCGCCGACAGCGCCTCCGACCTGCAGTACGATACCGATTTTCAGGAATATGTGGAAAAGAACGATAAACCGCTTCCGGATTGGAATCGAGTATTGGCGGCGCGCCCCTCGCTGCTCGGCTTCTGGTACCGGCAGAGTCCCGATGACATGGAGGCGAAAGGATTTCGCGATCAGTTGTTAAACCCGGGAATCGTCACGCGAGACGACCCACCGCCCACGCTTTCGGGAATGATTAATGTGGAACTCGATCCGCAGGGCCGGCTCACTTATTTTCAGGCGATTCCCCCGCAGAAGGACGGAACCGGGGCGCAGTTCCAGACCTTTGACTGGAATATTCTGTTCGCAGCCGCGGGTCTGGATCCCGCGCAGTTTCAAAAGACGCAGCCTGTCTGGAACTCGCTGGCTGACTCCGATACTCGCTCGGCATGGACCGGAACCTGGCCGGGAACCACGCGTCCGCTACGCGTAGAGGCAGCCACGTGGCACGGCAAGCCAGTTTTCTTCTCGCTCATCGGCGACTGGACCAAGCCGGATCGCATGAAGAGCGAGCCCTCCACCGGAAAAAAAATACAGCAGTACATCTTCCTCGCCCTGGCCGCAGGTTTCTTTTTTGGAATCATTCATCTGGCTCGGCTGAATTATCGCCGCGGGCGCGGCGATCGCGAAGGCGCGCTTCGCCTGGCCGCGATCATGTTTGCGCTTGAAATGCTGTTGTGGCTCTGTCGCGGACATATCGTCGCCGGTATGGATATGGTTGGCACCCTCTTCATTGCCGTCAGCACCGCGCTGTTTGTTTCCGGGACGACCTGGATGTTGTATCTCGCGCTCGAACCCTGGGTGCGGCGGCGCTGGCCGCAAACGATTATTTCCTGGAGCCGCTTACTCTCCGGCCAGTTTCGCGATCCGCTGGTGGGACGCGACATTTTATTCGGCGTGATGCTCGGCGCGGCCTGGATCCTTATTTTCCAGCTCCGCCAGATTCCCTTGTCGCATCTGGGAGCCGCGCCCGTGATGGCTCAAATCGAATATCTTGCAGGCGGACGCGAGGCCTTGGGCGCCTGGTTGATGCAAATTCCCGCTTCAATTCTGGGGACCTTGCAATTCTTCTTCCTGTTGCTGGGTTTGAAATACATACTTCGCAAAGATTGGCTGGCTGCGATCGCGTTTGTTGCCATTTTCGCTCTCGCTCAGGGACTTCCCTCCTCGTATGTCTCGGTGGACCTGCCTATGTGGGCGGTGATCTATGGCATTGCCGTACTGATTGTCTATCGCTTCGGCCTGATCCCGTTGGCTTGCGCCATCTTTACCGTCAATATGCTCGCCAATGTCCCGTTCACCGTCGACCCCTCGGCCTGGTATCTGACCACCTTCATTCTTGCCCTGCTCAGCGTCGTGGCGCTGGCCGGATGGGGCTTCTACCACTCGCTGGGTGGCGAGCCGATTTGGCGGCCTGAAATCGATTGATCATTACGATGCAACGTCTCGGCGGTAAACGACTCATTACAGGGACTCAAGAAATTCATTACTAAAATTCGAAAGAGCAATGACTTTCGTGCGAGGTAATAGCACCTCTTGGCTATTTACCCCAACCCGACTTCCATTTAGTCTCCTGATTGAGCAGCACTTGGGGGAGGGCTGATCAACATACGTCCCGTGACTCGAATGAGTCTGGGGCGTTTTGTTTTGCGCGCGATTTTGTTCTGTCCGACTCCAGGCTGCCTTGCGGCCGTCCCTCGACCCTTTTTCTTCCCGCAACTTCCTTGCTGTCAGCAGCATCTAAACCTTGACAGCAATCCACTCAGGTCTTAGCATGGCATTGTTGGCAATCATAGACGCATTGATTGTAAAGGACTTATCGCAGTAAAAGGGAGACGATTATGGCCAAGATTATTGGAATTGACCTTGGGACCACCAATTCTTGCGTGGCGGTGATGGAGGGCGGCGAGCCCAAAGTGATCCCTAACGAAGAAGGAGGGCGAACCACGCCTTCCGTGGTTGGTTTTACCAAGAATGGGGAACGGTTGGTAGGGCAGGTGGCAAAGCGCCAGGCCATCACCAATCCGGAGAACACGGTTTATTCGATCAAGCGCTTCATGGGACGGCGCTATGACGAGGTGACGGAAGAAATCAAGATGGTCCCATATAAGGTTGTGCGGCAGGGCGACCACGTCGCTGTTCTGGCGCAGGGGAAGGAATACACGCCTCCGCAGATTTCCGCGCTGATTCTGCAGAAGCTGAAGAAGGCGGCCGAAGATTATCTCGGCGAAAAAGTGACGGAAGCAGTCATCACGGTGCCGGCGTATTTTAATGACGCACAGCGCCAGGCCACAAAAGATGCCGGGCAAATTGCCGGACTCGACGTAAAGCGAATTATCAACGAGCCCACGGCGGCCGCGCTGGCCTACGGTCTCGACAAAACCAAAGACGAGATGATCGCCGTCTACGACTTCGGCGGCGGAACCTTCGACATTTCGATTCTCGAAGTCGGCGAAGGCGTGATCGAAGTCAAAGCCACCAATGGCGACACGCACCTCGGCGGCGACAATATCGATCAGCGTATCGTCGACTGGCTCATCGATGAATTCAAGAAGGATGAAGGCCTCGACCTCCGCGGTAAGGGCAACGAAATGGCCCTGCAGCGTCTGCGTGATGCAGCCGAGCGCGCCAAGATCGAACTCTCCACCACCATGGAGACGGAAATCAATCTGCCGTTCATCACGGCCGATGCGGGCGGGCCGAAGCACCTGGTAAAGAAGCTGACCCGGGCCAAGCTCGAAGGCATGGTGGAAGACATCATTCAGCGCTCAGTCGGTCCGTGCAAGCAGTGCATGAAAGATGCGGGCGTCGATGCCAGCAAGATCAACGAAGTTGTGCTGGTCGGCGGGCAGACTCGTATGCCGCGTATTCAGGCGCTGGTGAAAGAGCTGTTCGGCAAGGAAGGCCACAAGGGAGTGAATCCCGATGAAGTGGTCGCAATCGGCGCGGCGATTCAGGGTGGCGTGCTCGGCGGCGAAGTGAAAGACCTGCTGCTGCTGGACGTGACTCCGCTATCGCTCTCGATTGAAACCCTGGGCGGTGTGGCAACTCCGATGATTCCGCGCAACACGACGATTCCGACTAAAAAGACGGAAACGTTCTCAACCGCGGCTGATAATCAGACTTCGGTTGAAGTCCACGTGCTGCAGGGCGAGCGTCCGATGGCGGCGCAGAACCGGACTCTGGGCAAGTTCCACTTGACCGGAATTCCGACCGCTCCGCGTGGCGTTCCGCAGATCGAAGTGACGTTCGATATCGACGCCAACGGCATCCTGAACGTGACCGCGAAAGACACGGCCACGGGCAAGGACCAGAAGATCACGATCACGTCGTCCTCTGGATTGTCGAAGGAAGAGGTCGAGCGCATGGCCAAGGAAGCCGACGCGCATGCGGCCGAAGACAAGGCGCAGCGCGATGCGATCGAAGCCAAGAATCAGCTCGACAGCATGGTCTACAACGTCGAGAAGATGCTGCGCGAGTCTGGAGATAAGATCTCCGGCTCCGATCGTGGCGATGTGGAGAACGCCGTAGCCGATGCCAAGAAAGCGCTGGAATCGAACGATAAGGCGCAGATGGATAAGGCTCGCGAGAACCTGACCAAGGCATCGCACAAGCTGGCCGAAGAAATGTACAAGGCGGCGCAAGCGACTCCGGGTGCAGGCGCAGGTCCCGGTGCTCCGACCGATGGAGCAGGCGCGGCTTCAGGCAATGGTGGCGGTCAGAAGAAGGACGAAGGCGTCATCGATGCCGAGTACGTGGATGTTGAGGATAAGAAGTAAGAGCTGCTAGCTCCTGGCTCTTCGCTTGGAACGTGTGGCGCGGGCACTCCATGCCCGCGCCTTACGTTTGACGGTTAAGTTTTTCTGGGGAGAATGAAATGGATTTTCAGGTGAATGACGAGACTTATTTTCTAAGTCTCGCCGAGAATGAACGACAGTGGCGAGTGTTTGTTTCAACGCCCACGGGCGCGCGGCGTATCCCGATTTACGATGCGGAGGCGAAACTGAGTCTTTGCTCGTGTTAGAAGAAGACGAGCAAAGAGTACCAAACTGAAAAGGCAATTGCTGGGAGTCAAAATCGCTCTGTCATCCTGAGCGAAGTAGCTGCTTCGCGGAGCGAAGCAGCTACGAAGTCGAAGGACCCCTTGCAACAATGCAGTGAGATAGACCCTCTCGAGGCGTTCGCATGGTGCTAGGCTGGGAACTCCCGAATAAGTCCATGATGGGATGTAGAAGCATGGGGTTCTTTCATTACGTTCTCATTCGCTTCGCGAATGGAAACTTCGCTCCGGATGACAGGGCGATAGAGTTCGCATGAAAGAACACGAGTACTTCGTTTACATCGTGTGCAGCCGAACTGGAACCCTTTACATCGGCATGACCAACAGCATCTACCGGCGGGCGCTGGAGCACAAGCGAGGTGAGATCGAAGGCTTCGCGAGCAAGTATCATTGCGACCGGCTGGTCTACTACGAAAGCTTCGACGACGTTCACAAGGCCATCGGGCGCGAAAAGCAACTGAAAGGCTGGATTCGGGCGAAAAAAATCGCTTTGATCGAGTCGAAGAATCCGCGGTGGGAAGACTTGGCGGAGACCTGGGGAGCAAAGATGGCGTTTGCCGGGGAAACGATTAAGGGTCGATGAGAGAACTCCCTGACAGGACCGTGCTGGTGTCAAGAGGCATGGGGTCCTTCGACTACGCGAGGCGGTTCGCTTCGCTCCCCCGCTCGCTCCGCTCAGGATGACTGTTTTCGGGGAGGATGCACAGGTACAAGCGCACACTAGAAATGGCTACCACAACCAAAAAAGATTACTACGAAATTCTCGGCGTGAAGAAGTCCGCCTCGGCAGAGGAGATCCGCAAGGCGTTTCGTAAACTCGCGCGCAAGTACCATCCCGATGTCAATCCCGGGGACAAGTCTGCCGAGGAAAAGTTCAAGTCGCTTTCCGAAGCCAACGACGTTCTCAGCGACCCCAAGAAACGCAAGATCTACGATCAGGTTGGATTTTATTCCGACAACATCGATCCCGCGACCGCCGAGGCCTATGCGCGGGGAGGCGGAAGCGGCGGATTTGCCGGAGGCGGTCCAGGAGGAACAACTTCTGGACAGGGCGGGCAGGGCGTTCCGTTCGACTTTGGCGGATTCGACTTTTCTGACCTGGTGGATAGCGCCGGCCGAGGCCGGCGAAGCGGCGCCGGCAGCGGCGGCGGTTTCCGCGACATCTTCTCAGGAATTTTCGGTGGCGGCCGAGGCGGCGCCGCAACCGAGACCGGCCCCGAAGCCGGCTCCGACCTCGAGTATCAGGTCAATGTTCCTTTCTGGACCGCGATCCGCGGCGGGGTGATGCGCCTCAACATCACGCGCCAGGATGTTTGTACGAACTGCCACGGCGAGGGCTACATTGAAGCGCCGGGAAAGTGTCCTGAATGCAACGGCACCGGCCAGATCACCCAAACCGGCGGACGGATGAAGTTCAACGTCACCTGCCCGCGCTGCCATGGGACGGGAAAAAACGTTTCCACCTGCCCCGTCTGCCACGGTGAAGGTACGGTGAGCCGCACCGAACCCATGGAGGTTCGCATCAAAGCCGGTACCCGCGATGGCCAGCGCATTCGTCTGGCTGGCAAAGGCAACGCCGGCGCCCATGGAGGCCCGGCCGGCGATCTCTACGTCATCATCCGCATCGATGAGCATCCCGTTTACCGCCGCGACGGCGACGACATTTATCTGACAGTTCCAGTCACCGTCGCGGAAGCCGCGCTCGGAGCCAAGATTGAAGTGCCCACCATCGATGGCCGCGCACTGTTGAAGATTCCTCCGGGCACCCAGCCCGGACAGAAACTGCGCTTGCGCGAGAAAGGCGTACCTTCCGCCACCAAAGAGGGCGTGCGCGGAGACGAGATCGTCGAGATCACGGTCACAATACCCATGCCGCGCGACGAGCGCACCAAAGAACTTCTGAAGGAATTGGCCAAGTTAAATCCGGAAGATCCTCGGGAAGAACTCTGGAAGAAAGTCTAGGTCGGATTGGGAATAACCCCAAAATCTTTAACACGGGGGGCACGGGGATCACAGGGTAAACCAGCCTGACTGTGTTATGCAGTGGGGATGGCAGTTCCAACTCCCTTTCGCAATCTTCGAATAAACCAGGTTACAGGCGCAATCGTTTCCTCCGCCATGCACGTTCATTCCGTCCTTGGTCCTGGATTACTCGAAAGCGCTTATCAGGGCTGTCTCGCCCATGAACTCAGAAAGCGCGGCCTCGCAGTCGCCTGCCAAGTCGGTCTGCCAGTAGTTTTTGACGGAGAAAAGATCGAGCTTGGCTACCGCATCGACCTGATCGTCGAGAATTCGGTTATCGTCGAGGTGAAAAGCGTCGACGCAATCCATCCAGTCCATCAAGCGCAGCTTTTGTCGTACATGAGGCTGAGCGGTATCGGCGTAGGTCTGCTAATCAATTTCTATGTCCTGCACCTGCGCGACGGAATCAAACGCATGGTAGACGGAAAAGCCTGGGAGAAGTAGACGCACCCTGTGTTCCCTCTGTGTCCCCTGTGTTAAAGATTGTGAAGTTACGTCCGTACCCGACTCCGCATAAAACTTTTTCCAAAAAAATCACATTTTTCTTGCATCATTCCAAATTTCCCGTAATCTCACAAATGCGAACTAACTTCAGCGCGATTTCTGGAATCTAAAAACCAGAAAGCTCAAACACGACCCAGCCCGTTGTGGAGTAGCTGAGAGTGAGTCGCTTGAGGAGGGACACATCGAAATTGGCAACAGCTAGCGCCCCGCACCAGCAAACCGGAAATCCTCAGCCTCTCTCCGTAATCCCCAACCGGAAAAAACCGGCTCGAAAAAGTTTGGTTCGCCTCACTCTGTGGCCCTTGGTCGCCGCCACCTTCTTTATGGTGTCCGGGGGAACCTATGGTACCGAAGACATCGTCCACGGCGCCGGTTACGGACGCGCGATTCTCATCCTCTTGCTCACCCCGCTTCTCTGGAGCCTGCCCACAGCTTTCATGATCGGCGAGCTTTCGAGCGCGCTGCCCTACGAGGGCGGCTACTACGCCTGGGTGCGCCGCGCCATGGGAAATTTCTGGGGATTTCAGGAAGCGTGGCTCTCGCTGGTCGCTTCGATTTTCGATATGGCGATTTATCCCACGCTGTTCGTCGCCTATCTCACCCGCATGTTCCCCTGGTTTCAGGAAGCCAATCGCGGATGGTGGGTCGCTCTCGCCGTGGTGATTGCCTGCGCCTTGCTGAATATCGCTGGCGTGAAAGTAGTCTCGCTCACGTCTCTGTGGCTATTTTTCGCTCTGTCGGCGCCGTTCGTAGCGATCGTAATTCTTGCTCCGTTCAAGTTCGGCGCGCTCGCCAATGCCGTAACCAAGCCGACCACCTCCACGGTAGACATTCTCGGCGGCCTGCTCATCTGCATGTGGAATTACATGGGCTGGGATAACGCCTCCACCATCGCCACGGAAGTCGAGCGCCCGCAGCGCACCTATCCGCGCGCCATGCTCGTCGCCGTCGCCATCGTCGCCCTCAGCTACGTTCTTCCCTTCGCCGCCATGTGGATGACCGGCCTGAAGGCTACCGCCTGGGAGACTGGTTCCTGGGCCGATATCGCCGGACTGCTGGGCGGGCCGCTTCTGCGCGTGGGCGTAGTCCTCGGCGGAATCATCAGCGCCTTCGGCATGTTCAACGCATTAGTGATGAGCTACTCCCGCCTGCCGCTCGCCATGGCGCAGGATGGCATGCTGCCCGGCGTCTTCGCCAAGCTACAGAAAAAGTCGCGTGCCCCTTGGGTTGCGATTCTCGCGCTCGCCGCATGCTGGGCCATGTGCCTTGGCCTGGGCTTTGCCCGGCTGGTCACAATCGACATTCTTCTCTACGGTTTCAGCCTGATGCTGGAATTCATTGCCTTGGCCGTGCTTCGCTTCCGCGAACCCGACTTACCACGCCCCTTCCGCGTCCCCGGAGGCTTGTTCGGCGCCATCGCCATCGGCATCCCGCCCATGCTGCTGCTCGCTTTCTCCATCATTCGCAGCGAGCATGAGCAGGTCTGGAATATGAGTTCATTCGAATTCGGTATGATCCTGATCGCCGCCGGCGTGGTGGCCTATGCGGTCAACCATCTGCTCAAACCACAAGGCTGGGCCGCACGCGAACGCAAAGCCGAACCCGCCGCATAACTAGGAACCTTGGCCACGGATTTACACAGATGACACGGATTGGGCTTGTTGATCCGTAGCGATCGGTGAAGATCCGTGGCCAACGTGTTTTGTTGTAAATTGAACTGTATAGTGGGCGTCTGAGCCGCTGGCGAAATCCTGAGCCAAGCGAAGGATCTCCGACGATGACGAAACGTAAATCCAAAGGCGCATACATGATCTCGGCCGTGGCCGAGATGTACGGCATCCATCCCCAGACCTTGCGGCTTTATGAGCGCGAAGGCCTCTTAAAGCCGTCGCGCACCGAAGGCAACACCCGCCTGTACACGGACGAAGATCTCCAGCGCCTGGAATTCATCCTGTCCCTCGCCCGCGACCTCGGCGTGAACATCAGCGGCATGGCCATCATCCTGCAAATGCGCGAGCGCATGGAAGAAATGCAGCGCCAGATCCAGGAGTTCGTACAGTACATTCAGGAGGAAGTCCTCACTCGCGCCCACGCCGCCGCCGACCCCGCCAAAGGCGCAATCGTGCCAGTTCGCCGGTCGATCCTCGCAACGACAATCCCCCCGGCAAGGAAGCGATAGCTTCGTGTCTCGCCCAGTCTTACAACCTTTGCCATATTGACCGATCGAGTCGGTTCACGCTCGGATCGCCGGCTCGATAACGCACGAGCACACTTTGATGAGTATGAATCCTATGACGCGCGGCAGCCACGCGCTTATTTCTGCAAAAAGCCGGAGCCCAAAACGACTCCCCTGTATACGGCCCGTCGTTTCCGATCGAGAACTCGTAGGTCACCGACAAGCGAAAGGTGTCGGGATTCCGATTGTGCCTAATCCGTTCAACGAGGACCTCTGTTACCCGGCCGTCAATTGCCGGCCAACTCCAACTCCACAAGAAGGACACTGCGTCATACAGGTCTTCGAACAAGTCAGAATCGCTCCCTTTATCAGCCGCGGGTATCATAGACAATTGCTGCAGAGGCGTCCAATATATCCGGCGGGTGCTGAATGCTCCCCTTCAAACTCATCTACAGTCACGGCTACTATCTCCCGATCGGACAACACGTCTTCCCCGCCGAAAAATACAAACGCGTTCGTGACCGGCTGCTGGCGAGCGGCGTAGCCGAAGCCAGCGACTTTCTTGAGCCGCAGCCCGCCTCCGACGACGACATCCTCCTCGTGCACACGCCCGATTACGTGCACAAACTCAGAACCGGCACTCTCAGCGCCCGCGAGGAATTAGCCCTCGAAGTCCCCTATTCGCGCGATCTGGTAGACGCCTTCTGGCTCGCCGCCGGAGGGTCGATTCTCGCCGCGAACCACGCCTTGGCCGACCGCGTCTCCGTCAACATCGGTGGTGGATTCCATCATGCCTTTCCCGATCACGGCGAAGGCTTCTGCATGATCCACGACGTAGCCGTCGCCATTCGCCGCCTGCAGCGCGATGGCAAAATCCGCACCGCCATGACGGTCGATTGCGACGTCCATCAAGGCAACGGCACGGC
This sequence comes from uncultured Acidobacteriaceae bacterium, assembly GCA_963817305.1. Lineage (GTDB taxonomy): Bacteria > Acidobacteriota > Terriglobia > Terriglobales > Acidobacteriaceae > Sulfotelmatobacter. The sequence goes on from CAWFOD010000009.1 coordinate 106,347, forward strand.
CGCGATTTTCGCCGCCAAGCCTGCCCCTGGCGATCCGCTTCCGTCCGCCTCGGGTTCGCCCGTCGCCACTCACGGACCCCGCCGCAAGAATCCCAACGCGGCCGACGTCTTCACCATCTCCCTCCATCAGCACAACAACTATCCCCAGTGGAAGCCGCCGTCCTCCATCGACGTAGATCTCCCCGATGGCATCGCCGACGAAGAGTATCTCTCGTGGCTCGATAACGCCCTGAGTTCCGGCTTGCGACAATCCGAGCCCGACCTGCTCTGCTACATCGCTGGCGCCGACCCCTATAAAGAAGATCAGCTCGGCGGCTTGTCCCTGACCATCGAAGGATTAAAGAAACGAGACGAACTCGTCTTTCGCGTAGCCCGCGCCCGCAACATCCCCGTCATGGTCACCTTCGCCGGCGGCTACGCGCAGAATGTGGAGGATACCGTGACCATCCACAGCAACACAGTCATCGCCGCCAAGGAAGTCTTCACCGTAACCACCTGAGAGCGTCAAAAGTTATACTCGATGAAATGATCGTCACACCTTCAGATATTTCTCACAGTGAGCTTTACGGTATTTTGCTCAATTCCGTAGCACCGCGGCCGATCGCATGGGTGTCAACAGCGAGCGCATCGGGAGCGCTCAATCTTGCGCCTTTTTCTTTCTTTAACTGTGTCTGCGTCGATCCTCCTTTGCTGGCGTTTGCCCCCGGATTGCGGCCATCCAAGCAAGCGGAAGCTAGCCACGGCGAGCCCAAAGATACGCTGCGGAATATTCGCGAGACGCGGGAGTTCGTCGTCAATGTTGTTACGTATCAACTGCGCGAGGCCATGAACTCGACCAGCGGTGAATACGATCCATCGGTGAATGAATTCGAATTGGCAAAGGTCACTCCAGAGCCATCGAAAATCGTGCGTGCGCCGCGAGTCGCCGAATCTCCGGTCAGCTTCGAATGCAAACTGCATCAAATTCTGGATTTTTCTCCCGCGCCTACCAGCAGCAGTTTAGTGATCGGACAGATCATCGCAATTCACATCAGCGACTCACATCTGAAAGACGGCCGCCTCGACCGCAATTCGCTGGACCTGATCGGCCGCATGGGCGGCATGCAATACACAAGGACGATGCAGAGATTCGAGATGGTTAGACCAAAAGTTGAATAAAGCGCGCGCCGTTGCACATCCGGGTAAAATCAATCGTCAGGAGAATTGCCGATGCAATGCGTGACCGTTGCTTATCCGAACCAAGCTGACGCGAAGTTTGATTTTGACTACTACATGAAAAAGCACATCCCGTTCGTGGCCGGGCTGGTTGGGAAAAATATTGAGGTCCGTCGAGGGATCTCCGCCGTGGCGGCAGAGCCTGTCAAATTCCTTTGTGTGGCGACCATTCCGATCGATTCGCTGGCGGCATTCCAGGCAATCCTTACTCAGCATGGCGTCAAAATTCTGGCCGACATTCCGAACTATACAAACGTCGAGCCGATCATTCAGTTTGACGAAATCCTGTCGTGACTTGGCGGCTGATAAAATAGCCAATATCTGCTATGTTCGAGAATCTCCAGGAAAAACTCCAACGCGCTTTTAAATCCCTGCGCGGCCAGGCCCGCCTTAGCGAAGAAAATATTGCCGAGGCGCTGCGCGAAATTCGCCTTGCACTGCTCGAAGCCGACGTTAACTTCAAAGTCGTCAAAGAGCTGATTGACCGCATCCAGGCCAAGGCCGTTGGCCAGGAAGTGCTCACCGCGCTCTCTCCCGGCGAGCAGGTTATCAAGATCGTCCGCGACGAACTCGTCGAGACTCTCGGCAAAGACACGGCGCGCATGAAGTTCGCCTCGCAGCCGCCCACGGTCGTGCTCATGGCCGGACTGCAAGGTTCCGGCAAAACCACCACCTCGGGCAAGCTGGCAAATTGGTTCAAGCTAGGCGGCCATCGCCCGTTACTGGTTTCGGTCGATGTCTACCGTCCCGCCGCGCGCGAGCAATTGAAAGTTGTCGCGCAAGCCGTCAAGGCGCAGATTTACGAAGGCAAAGTGGCCGCCGATGCCTATGCCAGTGGAGACCCGGACGCAAATGGATCCCCGCACGCAAATGGAGCCCCGGACGCCCTCGTCCGGGGTGCAGCGCATGAACTTCCGGCGGATGAAGGCGTCCGCCGCTCCATGTCCGCCGAGGTCGAGCGCCTGGCAAAAGAAGCCCGCCGCGAAGCCATCGTCTCCGGCTGTGACGTTCTCATCGTAGACACCGCCGGGCGTCTGCACATCGACGACGAACTCATGAACGAGATGCAGTCGCTGAAAAAGCTGCTAAATCCGTCAGAGATCCTCTTCGTCGCCGACGCCATGACCGGACAGGACGCAGTTCGCTCCGCCGATGAGTTCCACAAAAAACTTTCACTCACCGGAGTCGTCCTCACCAAAATGGATGGCGACGCTCGTGGCGGCGCTGCGCTCTCCATCCGCCAAGTCACAGGCCAGCCCATCAAATTCATTGGCACAGGCGAAAAATACGATGCCCTCGAGCCCTTCCATCCCGACCGCATCGTCTCCCGCATTCTCGGCATGGGTGACATCCTGTCGCTGATCGAGCGCGCCGAATCGCAGCTCGACAAGAAGAAAGCCCAGGAGATGGCCACCAAAGCCCTCACCGGCGACGGCTTCTCCCTCGAAGACTTTCGCGACCAACTGCGGCAGGTAAAAAAAATGGGCTCGATCAAGAATTTAATGGGAATGCTGCCCAGCATCGGCCCATTTTCCGGCCTGCAAAAAGCCGCCGACCACGTGGACGAAAAACAAATCAACCGCGTCGAAGCCATCATCAATTCGATGACGATCCACGAGCGCAACCATCACGAAGTCATCAACGGCAGCCGCCGCAAACGCATCTCCCGCGGCTCCGGCACCACCGTGCAGGAAGTAAATAACCTGCTTCGCCAATATGCGCAGATGAAAAAGATGTTCAAGCAAATGGGCAAGCCGAGTTTCGCGCGCAGGATGGCTGGGATGAAGCTGCCGGGAATGTAGGCGAAGATTTTCTGTAGGTAGTCGGGAATGCTTTTCTCGGCACCTGTCATCCTGAGCGAAGTTGCCGCTCGCGAAGCGAGTGGTAACGCAGTCGAAGGATCTCTACCGCTCATAGGACTCCGGTCATGAAATGGCGTTCCCTCGAAGAGTCGAGTCCCGAGACCGAAATTCGCCCGCTGCGCGAAATCTTCGCCGAGCGCAGAGAATTAATCTCAAAATACGTTCCGCCGCAGACGCAAGCCGTCCATGCCGCGACCATCGCCGCCCTGAAGCAACAGCGCATGGCAGCGAATATTCTTCCTGTCGCCGCAAAGATTCCAGAATTCCAACTCCAAGATCACAACAGCAAAACGGTCGCGTCCTCGGAGTTGCTGGCGAAAGGCCGCCTCGTCCTCTGCTTCATTCGCGGCCGCTGGTGCCCGTTCTGCGTTGCCCAAATGGAAGCCATGAATCTTCTCCTGCCAGAGATCGCACAAGCCGGCGCAACTCTCGCCGCGATCTCACCGCAAACCGTCCAGCAATCTTTCTTCATGCGCGACCAACACAAGCTGCGTTTCCCGCTCCTCTCCGACCCCGGCAACAAAGTCGCGAAACAATTCTCCCTCACCTACGTGCGTTCCCGACGAACAAAAAGCCATCTACCAGCGCGCCTTCGTCAACCTTCCGTTTCGTGAACGGAGACGACAGTTGGCAATTGCCGATTCCCGCAACCTATATCATCGACCGCGACGGAACGGTGCTCTACGCTTCTGCAAACGAGGATTACAGCGAGCGTCCCGAGCCAGAAGAAATCGTCCGCCTGCTTCACACTGCCGCCTAGACCAGCCCTGTCACCCTGAGCGCAGCCGTTCTTCAGACGAAGCGGAGGATCTCCCTCTCAACGGACCCCGCCACTTTCGGTACACTGATACTTCATGAACTATATCTACGGCATCAACGCCGTCACCGAGGCGCTCAAGGCCCGCGGACGCGCTTTCCAATGGGTCGGTATGGCGAAAGAGCGGCACGATATCCGCCTGCAGCGCATGATCGAGGAATGCCGCAAACTCGGCGTCCCCGTGCGCTTTCTTACCCGCGTGGAACTCGACCGCATGGCCGGCAACGCCGCGCACCAAGGCGTGGTTGCTGTCACCTCCGCGAAACAATACAGCGACCTCGATGACGTAATCGGCGCCAAGCGGGGAAAATATTCTCTCGTTATCGTGCTCGATGGCGTGGAAGATCCGCACAATCTCGGCGCAGTCCTGCGCACCGCAGACGCTGCCGGCGCCGATGGTGTCGTCATTCCCGAACGCCGCGCCGCGCCCGTCACCGGCACCGTTACCAAAGCTTCCGCCGGAGCCAGCGAATACTTACCCATCGCGCGCGTCACCAACATCGCGCGCACAATTGAAGATCTCAAAGAACGCAACATCTGGACCGTCGGCCTCGACGAACGTGGCCAACAAACCTACGACGCTCTTGACTACAACATGGATTGCGCCCTCGTCCTCGGCGCCGAAGGCAAAGGACTTCACGACCTCGTCAAGAAAAAGTGCGACTTCCTGATTTCGATTCCGATGCTAGGGAAAGTCCCGTCGCTCAACGTATCCGTAGCAGGAGCGGTGGTGATGTATGAAATTGTTCGCCAGCGCCGCACGAAGACAAACCAGGCATCTGCGGTCGCAAAATGAAGTTACGAATCCTTCTGTTATGCATTTTCTGTTGGCCGTTTGCCTCTGCCCTGAACGCGTTTTCCATCGATCGCGAAGCTTTCACCTTCACCAATTACGACCTGACCGTCCGCATCGAGCCCGCTCAGCAACGCCTCGGCGCTCGCGGCAAAGTCACTCTTCGCAACGATTCCCAAACTCCGCAGAATCTCGCCGTGCTGCAGATCTCGTCTTCGCTGAACTGGCGCTCTATCAACGCTAACGGTAAAGCGGTGCAGTTCGTCTCCCAGCCCTACACGTCCGATGTCGATCACACCGGCGCGCTCTCCGAAGCCATCGTAACCTTGCCGCAGGCAATTCTTCCGAAAGCTTCCATCGATCTCGAGATCGCCTACGAGGGCGTGATAACGCTCGACGCCACACGCCTTACCCGCATCGGTGCGCCGCAGGATCAAGCCAACAGTTCCGACTGGGACCAGATCGATCCAAAGTTCACTGCTGTCCGCGGATTCGGAAATGTTGCCTGGTATCCGGTCGCAACCGAAGCCGCGTCTTTCTCCGAAGGCACAACTCTGTTCGAAGTTGAAGGTCGCTGGAGAGCGCGAGAGGCCGCCTCCACCATGCATTTGCAAGTCGCGGTGCCGGACGATTCCGAGAATACTCAGGAGCAAGCTCCGGAACTTCTCCTCAATGCAACCGCCTGCCCCGTAGCGCACGAAGTGCAGCACGAGTTCGTTGCCGATTGCACTTTTCGCCAACTGGCGTCGATCGTGCCCACGTTCGTCATCGCTGACTACGAGCTCGTGGACCGGCCGTCCGTTGCAGTCCACTTCTTGCGTGGACACGACACCTCCGCCACGAATTACGCTGACGCCGCCGAAAAAGTGATTCCGCTGACCACCGAATGGTTTGGCGCGCCGCACAGCAAAGCGCAGACCGCAGATCTGTCCGATCCAAATGCTGCGCCGTTTGAAAGCGGTTCTCTTCTCCTGACCCCATTCGCGAACGCCGACCCAAAACTAGCGGCGCTTGCCGCTGCCCTCCAGCTCACCCACGCAGCTTTCACGTCGCCTCGCCCCTGGATCAACGAAGGCCTGGCTCACTTTGCGCAGGCTCTTTACCTCGAACAGCAAAAAGGGCGCCAGGCCGCGGTCGATTACATCGCGGCGCACAACGCGGCTCTGATGGCCGCAGAAAAAACTGACAAAAAGCCGTCAACGGCTCCGCTCCCCGGCTCGGAAGCAACCCAATCGCTGGTCAACACCTACGACGAGCAACTCTATCGCAGCAAAGCGATGTGCGTGTGGTGGATGCTGCGCGACATGCTCGGCGATCAAGCACTGAAAAAAGCGATCACCTCGTACCATCCGGAGCAAGACAAAGAGCCTTCCTACATGCCGCGATTAATCCAGGCGCAGACGCAACGCGATTTGGAATGGTTTTTCGATGACTGGGTCTATCGCGACCGCGGACTGCCCGACTTCAAAGTATCCTCTGCATTTTCCCGCAAAATGTTACCTGCAGGTTACATGGTTACCATTACCGTAGAAAACTTCGGCGCGGCGGGTGCGGAAGTTCCCCTCGATCGTGAAGTTCGAAGGCGGCGAAGTCATGAAACGCGTAGTGGTGCGCGGCAAAAGCAATGGCGTGATTCGTGTGGAGGTTCCAAAGCCGCCAAACGAAATCGTAGTGAACGACGGCAGCGTGCCTGAAAGTGACAGGACCAATAACACTTTCAAAGTCGTTATCCCCGAACTCTCCAAGTGATCGCGTGAGGTTTGGTCACCTCCTGTTTGTCGCCTACCGCACATTACTTTTTCATTTCACTCTCCAAATTAGCTGCAACCACCAGCCCGCAACTTCATCAATTGGTTTATTACCAGTAGGGAGTCGTAAGTATGCCCACCGCGCAAGAACAGCATTACGGTGAGAGAGAAACTCCATCCACTTTCCGTCTTGATGTTCCGCTTCACAATCTGCTCACCAAGTCTCCGGCCGCAAGGCCAGCGCTGATTCCAGGAAACGGCGACGAAAAGTTTCCAGAACCGGTCTTTCCGCAACATCCCAACCTGCTCGCTCAAGACGATAATTACGAAGAGAACCTCGCACGCGCGCGTGCCGGCAAGCGCCATTGGTCCGCGCCTTACGTTTTCAGGGCCATGAACGGTTGGCTATTCCCCTACGCGAAGTCACGCGTTCTGCCCGGGCCCTTTCATCCCATCATCGCCTACCTCTTCACCGAGTGGAAGTGCAACCTGGACTGCCACTACTGTTGGGCGTTCGACAACAGCGTCAAAGGCATGACCGAAGATGTGGCCAAACGATCGATCGACTGGCTGCATTCCACCACCTGCCGCGTGCTGGCCTTCATGGGCGGTGAGCCGTTGCTGCGTCCGCAACTCGTTCACAAAGCCTGTTACTATGCCGCGAAAAAGGGCTTCTGGATTTACATGCCGACCAATGCCCGCTTGCTGCGCCCGGATGTGATCGATCGCCTCGCCGATGCCGGTGTCGCAATCTTTAACTTCGCCGTCGACGCCGTTGATGTGAAACCCGGCCTGCCCAAAGCGCTGACTCCGGTGCGAAAGTATTTCGACTACCTGGTGCGCAAACAATACAAGTACGGCTATTCCGTTTTCTTCAATATCAACATCTGCCGCAACAATATGGAGGATGTAAGGCAGTTGACGGAGATTGCCCGCGATCATGGCATCGCAACCGATTATCACTTGAACGAATCACCCATGATCGAACAAAGCCACTTCAAACACTACGAGGAGAACGACACTTTCATCTATCCGGAGCATTGGCCGCAAGTCGACGAACTGGTCGATTGGCTGATCGAGAAAAATAAATCCGGATACAAAATGGTCAACTCAGTGAAACGGCTGCAGGATATGAAGGATTTCATGCGCGGCAAAGTGGAACCGTGGAACTGCCGTGCCGGCCAGAATTCCATCATCATCCGTGTCGACGGCAGTCTCGCCCCTTGCTTCCCCATGTATTCCGCGACTCACGATTGGGGAGTGATCGAGAATCAGAAGTTCGAGGTTCCCCAATTAAACGAAATGAAAAAGTCTTGCCAGACTCATTGCTTTTCCACTTTGAATCACAACCTGGGGTTCTGTTACAACGACTCGCGAGTTGTGAAATGGGTGCTTAAGCAAGCTGGCCGCGGCTTTCAGGGAGTGAGTGGCAGCTTCGCATAATTAGCCTTGCGAAGTTTGCGATGACTCTGGTTATTGCGTCGCTGCTTGGGCTTCGGTTCGGGAGGGCACGGGATAGCGCGAGACGACGAGTCCAATGCGCAACCCTCCCAGCAGCGACAGCAGTTGTGGAGGAAAACCGTCGCGCTGATACACCACATCGCGATCTTCGATGGGAAAGTCCAGATCCATCCGCTCCAACCCGGGAAAATCGCGGAGACGCTTCAGTTCCCGGCCGTTCTTTGACAGGAACTCGATCGCGTCTGCAATCTGGCCAGTCAGGTCGGAAAATTCACGAGTACTGACACTTACATGCATTCCCGAAACTTCGCTTTTGCGGGTGACGCTCGAGCTTGGAAGTTGCGTCTCGCCGCGATGAAAAGCGGCTAGCGCGTCCAGCGACGAAGTTTTTAGAAATTCATCCACGTCAAAGTTTCTACCGCTCGCTCGAAGCACGCAAGACATGTGCTTTACATCCCTTCAGTGGTTGTGAAGCGTACCAATTCTGTCAGCTTCGCCGCCGCCGCGCCAGAATCAATCGCTCGCGCTGCGATGGGAATTCCATCCGCCAAATGATCCACACGTCCCGCCGCCACCAGCGCAGCGGCGCAGTTCAACAAGACTACATCGCGACGCGCGGATTTCTTTCCACTTAGAACTTCGCGAATAATCGCTGCGTTTTCCGCCGCGTCGCCGCCGGAAATATCTTCCAAGGTCGCTCTTGCCATGCCGAATTCTTCCGGATCCACTTCATAGGTCCGAACCGTTCCCTCACGTGCCTCAGCCACGCGCGTTGGCCCGGTAATCGTAATCTCATCGAGCCCATCCAGGCCGTGCACCACCAGCGCGCGACGCAGTCCCAGCATGCTGAGCGCCTCCGCCAGTTTCTCCACCATTTCCAAGGCATACACGCCAACCACCTGTCCCGAAGCATGCGCAGGATTCGTCAGCGGACCGAGCAGGTTGAACATGGTGCGCATCCGCAACTCGCGCCGCACCTTCTGCACCTGCTTCATCGACGAATGCAAATCGGGCGCATACAGAAAGCAAATTCCAATTTCACGCAGGCATTGCGCGGCACGCGCCGGCGTCAACTGAATATTTACTCCCAAGGCTTCCATCACGTCCGCCGAGCCGCACTTCGAGCTGATACTGCGGTTCCCGTGCTTGGCCACGCGCACGCCCGCGCCCGCGGTCACGAAGGCCGTTGCCGTTGAAATGTTAAAAGTTCCACACGCATCTCCGCCAGTGCCGCTGGTATCGATAAGACCGCTGTCCGAGGACGACGACTCGCCCAGCGCATCCCGCCCAGTGCCACTCAAGTCGAGTGCTGCAGAGATCGAGGCCTCTCCAGCAACCGAAATCGGCAACGGAGTCGCCGCCGCTCGAATCGCTTCCGCGAAACCAACAATCTCTTCCACCGTTTCGCCCTTCATCCGCAAAGCCACTAGCAGCGCCGCAATCTGCGCGTCCGTGCAGTCTCCCCCCAGCACATCGGACATCACATCACGCGCTTCCCCGCGCGTGAGCGATTGGCACTGATTTGCGATGCGATGGAGCGACTCGAGTACCATGTTCCTCGGAATTGTAAGGTATAACCGCACTTCGCAATAGGAGGGCCCGTTCTAGGCGTTCGAATCCGGCACCTTCAGACGAGGCAGGAAATATTCGCGCCAACTCTCCGGCAACGCGTCCGTCGCGATCGCCTTCCGCAGCAAGTCGTGATTGTATTTCTCCTGGACGAACAGCCGGTTCATTTCGGCAATGGTTATGCCGCTCAGATTCTGTGATGCGAGTTCGATGGAATCTCCCTCGCCCACTTCTCCCTCTTGCTCCACGGAAAAATAAATTCCACTGCGCCCACTGAGTAGAAATCGCTCCAGAATGTCGTCGCGCTGAAATTTGAGCGCAAGCTTATAACATGGCATGCGTGGCTGGCGCGCCATCACCGTTGCCGATCCAACTCGAAACAAATCGCCAACGTGCACTTCATCCTCACCCACTCCCTCGGTTGTAAAATTTTCACCGAACATTCCCCAGGGCAAATCCATTTCCGGCAACTCCCGCCGCCAAAATTCATAATGCTCAGCGGGATAAGCGTAGACCGCCTTGTAAGGACCGCCATGCACGCTTAGATCAGCCTGCTGGTCGCCCTCCAGATTTAATCTGCGCAGCGCGATCCGCCCGGACACCGGTTTTTTGAAAATACCCGTATTGACGGTTGCACCTTTATAAAGTGCCAACCGAGGCCGGGCGACGTTAAGCGAAATCAATTTCACCTGGAACCTTTCCGCGGCCATTCCGTTTCCGCTCGCTATCGTGTGCTCTCTGAATTGGACTTAGCGGTTTGAATTTACCGATTTGAACTTACCGATTTGAACCTTGGATGCCCCGCCAGTCGAAAAGACGCCACATTCTGCGTTTGCCCTAATCCGTTCTCCTTCTATAAAATTAAAAGTTTGCTGCCCTCAGTCGATCGCCGCAAGCAGGTTCCTTCCGATTCTTTACTGAAGAGCGATTATGAAAATCCATGAGTACCAAGGCAAAGGGATTCTTAAAAAATATGGTGTGACCGTCCCTCGCGGCACAATGGCAACCTCGCGCGAAGAAGCCGATTCGGTCGCTAAGGAATTATTCAGCTCGGGCGCAACCGGCGTCGTAGTTAAAGCGCAGATTCATGCCGGTGGTCGCGGCAAGGGCGGAGGCGTAAAAATCGCCAAGTCCGCCAACGAAGCCGGGGATATCGCGGAAAAGATGTTGGGCATGAAGTTGGTCACGCATCAGACCGGCCCGGAAGGCCGCATCGTACGGCGCCTGCTCATCGAAGAAACTCTGCCCATCGAAAAGGAATTGTATTTAGGAATTCTCGTCGACCGCGCGGAAGGCAAGCCCGTGTTCATGGCATCCGCCGCGGGTGGAATGGATATCGAACAAGTGGCCGCTGAAAATCCCGATGCCATCCTCAAGCAGCACATCGATCCCGGTATGGGTCTCGAAGCTTTTCAGGCGCGCAAGATGGCATTCAAGCTGGGCCTCAACGCCAGGCAGATCAATCCAGCCGTGCAATTTCTTTCCAACCTCTACAAAGCATTTCTCGATACTGACGCCTCCCTCGTCGAAATCAACCCTTTCATCACGACCACCGATGGCCGCCTCTTCGCTCTCGATGCGAAGCTCACCTTCGACGACAACGCACTCTTCCGCCATCCCGACATCCGCGAATTGCGCGACATCACGGAAGAAGATCCGCTCGAAGTCGAAGCTTCCAAGTACAGCCTGAACTACATCAAGCTCGATGGCAGTGTCGGCTGCATGGTGAATGGCGCAGGCCTCGCCATGGCCACGATGGATATCATCAAATACGCCGGTGGTATGCCAGCGAACTTTCTCGATGTCGGTGGCGGAGCGAATGCGGAGCAAGTCGCGCACGCATTCGAAATTCTGCTCAGCGACAAAAATGTGAAAGCCGTTCTGATCAATATCTTCGGAGGAATCTTGCGCGTCGATACGCTGGCCACTGGAGTTGTCGAAGCGGCAAAGAAAACCAACATCAAACTTCCTGTGGTTTTGCGCCTCGAAGGCACCAACGTAAACGAAGGCAAAAAAATCCTGATGGATTCCGGTCTCAATTTCATTGTGGCCGACACCATGAAGGATGCGGCCGATCGAGTGGTTGCCGCCGCGCGCGCAGTTTAACGGCGAAAGAACACGTCATTCGCAGTGAGGAATTATTCTTTATGGCAATCCTGGTTAACAAGCAAACCCGATTAATCGTGCAAGGCCTCACCGGACGCGAAGGCACCTTCCACGCCAAAGCCTGCGCCGCTTACGGCACGCAGGTCGTCGGCGGGGTCACTCCCGGAAAAGGCGGCACCACCCACGAAGGCTGGCCAATTTTCAACACGGTGCAGGAAGCCGTGGAAAAAACCGGCGCCGACGCCACCGTGATTTTCGTTCCGCCGCCCTTCGCCGCCGACGCCATCATGGAAGCCGCCGACGCCGAACTCGATCTCATCGTCTGCATCACCGAAGGCATCCCCACGCTCGACATGGTCAAAGCCTGGGAGTTCCTCCAGAATCGCCGCTCGCGCCTGATCGGCCCGAATTGTCCTGGCATCATTTCTCCTGGCAAATGCAAAATTGGAATCATGCCGGGATCGATTCACAAAGAAGGTTCCGTCGGCATCGTTTCACGCTCCGGCACGCTCACCTACGAAGCCGTGCATCAACTCACACAGCGCGGAATTGGACAATCCACCGCCATCGGCATCGGCGGCGATCCGATTATCGGAACCAATTTCCTCGACGCACTCGATCTTTTCAATCGCGATCCCGAAACCGAAGCCGTCATCATGATCGGCGAGATCGGTGGAGACGCAGAAGAAACTGCCGCCGAATTTGTAAAGACAAAAATGAAAAAGCCGGTGGTCGGCTTCATCGCCGGACAAACCGCCCCTCCCGGACGCCGCATGGGCCACGCGGGCGCGATCATCTCCGGAGGCAAAGGAACGGCTGCAGAAAAAATCAAAGCCATGGAAGCCGCCGGAATCCGTGTGGCAAAATCTCCCGCCGATATCGGTGAAACTCTCGCGGCCGCTCTGGGAGTAAAAGTTTAGGCATCAGCAATCACTAAGGACGAACAACCCATCAACTATGAAAACTCTGCAACGCACTCTTACGATCGTTAAACCGGACGCCGTCGCCAAGAACGCAGTCGGCGACATCATCGAACAATTCGAGAAGAACGGCTTCCGTATTCTCGCCATCAAGATGCTGGAAATCTCCAAGCATCAGGCCGAACAGTTCTACGCCGTTCATGCCAGCCGTCCATTCTACGGTTCGCTCACCGACTTCATGTCCAGCGGACCCATCGTCGCCCTGGCTCTCGAAAAAGAAAACGCCATCACCGACTTGAGGAAGTTAATGGGTGCTACAAATCCGGCCAATGCCGAAGACGGCACCATCCGCAAAAAGTGGGCCTCCAGCATCGAGCACAACGCCATTCACGGCTCCGATGCCGAGGACACCGCTCGCTTCGAACTCAGTTTTTTCTTTGCTGGATACGAACTGGCGAAGTAGGCTCGCGGAATCTCATAGCCGTGAGAGCGTCGAAAAAATACGTGCGGACGTTTTGCCTGCGTCCGCGATATTTATCCCAAGGCCTCGTACAAATGCCCTTCCACGCGATCCGCAACCTTGGGCAGTTCTTTTCGCGCTTGTTGCAAGAAGTGAGGCGAGGTGCGGTGCGCTTCGAGCGCCGCATCATCCTTGTACTGTTCGTAGATGAAGAACCTTCGCGGCTCGGTCTTGTGCCGGTGCACCTGATACATCAGGCAGCCCGGCTCCTTCCGCGATTCTTCGGTCAGCTTTGCAAAGATTGGAACAACTTCGCCATCATGCCCTGCTTTGGCCATCCAGGTTACTGCCAAAACCACCATTCGTGCGCTCCTTACGAAATCGTAGCAAGTAGTCTTAGTGCCTGACCAAGGCAGAAGTCAAGTCCAGATTTTCCAATGTGCTTAAGCTGAAGCGCTCTTCAACTCATTTGCGAATTCATCCATAAAGATGGTGTGGTCCCGGTCCGGCCCCGTCGACACCAGCCCAACCCTCACTCCCGTTTCCTTCTCCACGAACGCCAGGTACTCGCGAGCCTGCTTGGGCAACTGGTCAAACTCCGTGATGCCCTGGGTGGATGTCCGCCAGCCCGGCATCTTCTGGTAAATGCATTCGAGCTTGTCGTAGCCGCTTGCCTGCGCCGGAATTTCCATCGTCTTTTTTCCATCGACTCGATAACCGACGCAGACCGGAATCTCCGCCAGTTCATCGAGCACGTCCAGCTTGGTCACCACGAGCCACGAAATGCCGTTGATCATGCCCGCGTAGCGCAACAGCGGCAAATCGAGCCAGCCCGTACGCCGCGGGCGCCCCGTAACCGCCCCGAACTCGTTGCCTCGCTTTCGGATCTGCTCACCCAACTCACCCTTTTCTTCGCTGGGAAACGGACCTTCGCCCACCCGCGTGCAATAAGCCTTCGTGAGTCCAATCACCGACTGGATCGCATTCGGAGCCACGCCCGTCCCAATCGCGGCACCTCCGGAAGTGGCGCTCGAAGAAGTCACAAACGGATACGTTCCGTGATCGATGTCGAGCATCGTTCCCTGCGCGCCCTCAAATAAAATTGACTCCCCGGCGTCCAGAGCCTGGTTCAGCAGAACCGCCGTGTCACAAACAAAGGGCGCAATTTTTTCCGCCGCCGTTGCGTATTCCGTATACATTTTGTCCGCATCAAGCGGTTCAGTATTGAACAGCGCGTGCGCAATCATATTTTTTTCGCGCACCGCGTTCTCAATGTGTTTTTTTAACAATTGCAGATCGAGCAGATCGGCCACGCGCAGCCCACGACGCCCCATCTTGTCCTCGTAAGCCGGGCCAATCCCCCGCGAGGTCGTTCCAATCTTCACCCGCCCCGGAGCATTCTCCGCCGCCAACTCGATCATGCGGTGATAAGGTAAAATCACTTGCGCTCGGTTCGAGACAAAAAGATTTCCGTCGACTCTCACTCCGGCATCGCGTAGCCCGCCCACTTCTTTCAAAAACGCCATGGGATCGAGTACCACGCCATTGCCGATCACGCTGCGGCACGCCGTCCGCAGCACCCCGCAGGGAACAAGTTGCAAAACGAATTTCTTTCCGTTGATGATGACGGTATGCCCGGCATTATGCCCGCCCGCATAACGAGCCACCACCGAGAAGCTCTCCGATAAAACGTCGACAATTTTTCCTTTGCCCTCGTCGCCCCATTGGGCGCCGACAATAACCGCGGTCTTGCCTCGTTTCACTGCCAACTCCGTCACAGGGATTCGCCAGCGCGCAACCGCGCCACGCGTGGAGCACCGGGGTCGCACACGCCTTGCCGCGACAAATACTCTAAAGGCTCACTTGGGATAAAAAGTGGGGAAGATGTGTACGAAATATCTTATCGCGCCCACGCCGCACTTAGCAACGAGCGGATCTCAGCTGGGTGGCCACTCCTCTGTGTAACCCTGTGACCCCAGTGTTTGAAGCTTTGGACTTTCCCCGCCAGTAAATTTATCTTTAAACAGCGAAGCCGTTTCCAAACTCGCATCGCCTGAATCATGCCCAAATTCGAAAAACACATCTTCATCTGCGGCAACCAGCGCCCTCCCGGAAACCCGCGCGGATGCTGCGATCCCACCGGCCAGGCAAAACTCCAGAAATTATTCAAACAAAAACTGGCGGAGCGCGGCCTTAAAGGCAAAGTGCGCGCCAATCAATCCGGCTGCCTTGATCAATGCGAGCACGGACCAAACCTGGTCGTTTATCCCGAAGCCGTCTGGTACGGGCACGTCACCGAAGCCGACGTCGACGAAATCATCGATTCGCACATCATCGGAGGCAAGCCCGTCCAGCGTCTGGTGCTGGCCGATTCCTGTCTCAATACCGAAACCTGCGAGCACCGAAAGCCAAAAGACCCTAACCCTTAAACCGTAAGTTTTCACACCGTAACCGCCGCACAGTCCCTCCCAGTTCCCCGCGCGGAACTGATTCTGCGCTTGACAGCGCGCCCACCAGGAATCATAATTCTGCGCACGTTTGGGGACGTCCGCAGTTCTCCGTTTTCTAACACTTTATTTCCGTCGCGGCTTTTTAGTAAGCACGGGCCCCTGTCCGCAACCCCCAGTCCGCAACCCAGGTTCGTTTACCTGAGGGTGTTGGCTGTTATTCGATTTAGAACCGGCTTCCATGTGCCACCACAATTGTTTCGTTGACAAAAGGAGATTACCCATGCACCCAGCCCGAATTTGCAAATCTTTATTTTTTTGTTGCGCTGCGCTCTTTGCGGCTTTTTCTCAGACTGCTGCAGCCAATACGCTGTGCGTCACCCCTGGCGGTTCGAAAGTCTGCTACGCCAAAATTCAATTAGCCGTCAACGCGGCTGAAAACAATGACGTGATCAGTGTTGGTCCGGGCACCTATAAGGAGGATGTTGTCATCGGCAAGCCGCTTTCCCTCGTCGGCGCCGGCCCCACTTCTTCCTTCATCGATGCCACTGGCCTTGCCAACGGTATCTTTCTCGACGGGCTCGATAATCCCGGCCTCCAGAACGTAACCGTTGCCGGCTTTACGGTGAAGAACGCCCTGTACGAAGGAGTTCTGGTGGTGAACACTTCGAACTCTTCCATCCTCAACAATCACATTCTCAACAACGACCTGATTGGTCCGGTCTTCGGCTCCGGCCCCGCCTGCAAAGGCCAACCCGCTTACGAGACCGATGAAAGCGGCGACTGCGGCGGCGGCCTTCATCTTATGGGAGCCGTAAACGTGATGGTGGCCGGAAACTTTCTATCGGGCAACGGTGATGGCATCCTGATCAGCGACGACACCGCACAGAGCCGTAACAATACGATCATTAACAACAACGCCTCCGATAATCCGCCCGAGTGCGGCATCGTTCTTGCCTCGCACCCGCCTGCCGGTTCCACTCCGCCCCATTTCGCTCCCCACTACGGCGTGGAGAACAATACCGTCGCCAACAATATTTCTTCGAAGAATGGGGTCACCGTCGGCGGCGCTGGGATTGGAATGTTTTCCGATGGCCAGGGTCCCGGCCGCGTCTCCGGGAATATAATCGTCCGCAATCGCCTGATTGGCAATGGTATCCCTGGCGTCGCCCTTCACACGCATGTTGGACCCGCATTCGGCGCCCCCGCCGATAACATGGACGACAATGTGATCGTCGGCAACTTTATCTCCGGCAATGGCGCCGATACCGACGACACGCTCACGCCCGGTCCCACCGGAATCAACATCAACAGCGGCGGCGGCGGATCGCCCGTCCGCGGTACCGTTATTTCTCAGAACGTGATCGAGAACGAGGCTGTCGATCTGGCCGTCAACACGCCCGCCAAGCTCGACGCTCATTACAACGACCTGGTCGGCACCGGAATCGGTGTCGCCAACGTTTGCGCTCTGGATTCCGCCGCCTGCACCGGCAGCATCGACGCCTCCGAAAATTATTGGGGATGTCCCGCCGGCCCAGGCGGTAGCGGATGCTCGACCACAAGCGGAGCCAATATTATTTTCACGCCGTGGCTCAAGAGCTGGGAATAACCCACTCCCGTAGGTTCCGCAAAGGTTAAGCCGCCCATAATTGGGCGGCTTTTCATTTACGACACACGAAAACGTTGCCTCACCGAACATCCAGTGCGAAATCGGGCGTGGTAGGCGCGGCAGGGATCGAACCTGCAACCACCGGTTTAGAAAACCGGTGCTCTATCCAATTGAGCTACGCGCCCTCAACGACTTACGGACTATCCGATTTCTCCGGTGGCCGTTTCGGTGGCTCCGGTTTTCGGGTATCCCGTCTGAAAAACTTACCACAAGACTATCTCCCGACGGTCTGGGTGTGTCTCACACGCCTTCCTAGACATTAGGATGGTGTCGAAGAGTGCCGCCGTTCCGATTCCGGTTTCTTGTTTGCAATGGGGCAGATCATTGCACCGATTTTACTCAGAACCGAGGGCAATGAGTGTAGTCGCCTGATTTCGACAGTTGAAAATTAAGAGCCTTCTCTCAGAAGGCGAGTCTGCTGATTGAACGAAGCGGCCGGCCGCGCTGGATGTTAGCGGCACCGCTGGATGACTTGTAAGGCCAACTAGTCTTTCTTCTTTGCAGAATCAGGCTTTTTCGAATTGAAAAGCTTCAACCCCTCAGCGAATCCATCGGCGGAATCACTCTCGCGGCTACGATAGGACTGCCGCGCTTCATCCTGATGTACGTCCGGTTCGGAAGTCCGATTCCACGCTTCCCGCTCGGCCATCAGTTCTCGCGTCGCGGCTTTCAGTTCACTACGGTACACAGCCGCTTGCTCCGAATCGGGTGGTTCGTTTAGCAGCCGAGCACAAAGCCTCCGGGTTTTATCTGCTGCATAGTCCATATCCACAATTTTCACCACTTCTGGGAAAGAAAGGCAATGGGCACAAAACCGTATTCGGACTGCTTACTGAGACTTACGCTCCGCTTGTCGTTTCTTCTCCATCTCTTTCTGTTCGAAAATCTCGTTAATCTGCTGAACCAACTCAAACAGGCGTTGCGGGTCCTGCTCGACCGCCGCCTGGGCGCAAAGCTCTCTCCATTTTTCCGGGTCAATCGTCGTACGCTTGGCGTACATTGCAGTGGCCAAACCTCCGTTTTCGGGCTTTATTACACACTTTTGCGCCCATCCCTTGCAAGCCCGAAGACGCTCGATGACCAGCAAACTCCTACCTAACTGCTCTCTATGCAATAGCCACGAACGGTTTCGGCGTGGCGGTATTATTGTTGATCGCCTCGTTGCGACAGTTGACCTTCGGAGTCAGTGTCCTGACACTTCGTTGCTGGATCATGATCCCGGTGGATTCGTTCGTGCTTGATTTCCAGCAGTTCGTTCAACTCCCGCACAAGTTGGTCGAATATTTTCGGGTCTTTTTCCTCTTGAATACGGAGGCACAGCCAATTTATCCGTTTTCGTTCTTCGGCAGTCATTGAAGCCTGTCTCCTCGCGGCAGGTTTCGACAACGGTGAAATTCTAGCAATGGCGCAAACGTTGTTCAACACGCTAGCGCACACAGTCATTTTGATACATTCCGATTACACTCATTGACCTTAGATACCCGTGCCCCGGTCGAAAATCCTTTGGGTCTCGGTGGCCGTTTTGGTGGCTCTTGGTTTTTCCTATCGGTTCCGTTCCCTACGTCACCGAGTTCGATTCCTAAGACCCGGAACATGCTTGGGAGGCCGATAAACATTGGAGGTATTCATGTTAGTTCGTCTGGGTTCGTATCCATGGCGGCAGAGATCGAACCTGCAACCACCGGTTTGGAAAACGGGTGCTCTATCCAATTGAGCTACGCGCCCCTCAGCAAAATTTATCACGGGCCTCGGGTGGAGTATCATGCGGTGTCGCATTGACTTCCGCTTCTCCATCCCGGCTAGCCTATATCGATTGGATGCGTGGTTTGGCTTGCGTCCTGATGTTTCAGACCCATTGCTACGACTCCTGGCTCACTCCCAGCCTGCGCCAGAGCAAGTTCTTCATGTACTCGCAACTGGGCGGCACCTTCCCTGCTCCGTTATTTTTATTTCTTGCCGGAATCTCCTTCGCCCTGGTCACCGAGAAACTGTGGGGCAAAAATCTTCTGCCCGCACAAATCGCCAGCACCACCCTCCGCCGCGGCGCGGAGATCTTCGCCTTCGGCCTGCTCTTTCGCCTGCAGGAATACGTCGTCGCCTGGGGATGGGCGCCGCTCAGTGATCTGCTGCGCGTCGATATCCTCAACACCATCGGCCTCTCCATGATGTTGATGGGCGTGCTGTGCTGGATCGTGTTATCGATTAGAGGAGGCCCGCAAGCGAAGTCTGCATTGATCCTTTCCGCCGCCGGAACCGCCCTGCTGATCTCTCTCCTCACGCCGCTCATCTGGACGACTTGGCGTCCGCGCTGGCTCCCGTGGCCATTGGAATCCTATATCGACGGCGTGCACAATCTAGGTGCTCCGCAAGCCTGGCTGTTCCCAATATTTCCCTGGACCGCTTTCGCCTTCGCCGGCTTGGCCGTCGGATTTATTCTGCAACATCAGCGCCGCAAAAACCGCGAGAGTCAATCATTCCTCGCGGCCGGTACGGTCGGCGTAGGTTTAATTGTCGCCAGTCGCTGGCTTGATGCCCAGCCGCGCCAGATTTATCCGGTCTACGATTACTGGCACACCAGCCCAAATTTTTTCCTGCTTCGAGTCGGAATGTTGTTGATCATTCTCTTCGCATGTTATGCGTGGTGCCGTTGGGGCGCTGCACAGTGGGGTTTCAGCCCACTCATCCAATTGGGACAAGCGTCACTCCTCGTCTATTGGGTGCACATCGAGTTCGTCTACGGTCGTGTTTCCATCCTGCCCAAACACAGCACCAGCATCCGCACCGCGTCTGCAGGACTACTCGTGATTTTCCTGGCCATGCTCGGCTTGGCCTTTCTGCGGACCAGATGGAAAGGCCACGGCGCAGAAATTCTGGATTGGGTTCGAAGTCCAGCCCGCGCCAACTAAACACGTGGTGCGAGCACTCTTGCCCGCGAGTTTTTGCGCCAGCCGTCGGCAGTGTGGCAGAACCCCACACGACTTATTGAAACTGTTTGGCGAACTCCACCACTTCCCGCTCCGCCCAGCGCCCGTCATAAGTGGAAAGCCCTTCGCGATCTCCAACAAACGCACAGTGCCCACCATCTTCGGTTTCACGATAAGTAATGTCGTGATTGGTAAGCAGCTTCTGCCGCGTCTCCGGCAATATGCGAACGAAAGGATCGTTGGCGGCATGAATAACCAGCGCCGGACGCGCGATCCGGTCCACAACATTCGCCGCGGCGGCGCGAGCGTAATAATCATCGGCGCCCGTGAAGCCGCAGTAATACGCGGTGATGCGATCATCGAAATCGCGCAGGCTCTTAATTCCGCGCAAACGCGATGCATCATAAACTTCCGGAAACAACCGCGCCTTGCGGCGAAACCTCCGGAACAATTGCAGCAGAAAATAATATTCGTAAATCCGGTTGGCTGGCTCGTGCAGCGCATCGGCCCCAGCCGCCAGATTCACCGCCGGACACACCGCCGCCACTCCGCGAAATTCTTCCGGCGCATCATCGCCCCACTCTCCGGCCAATTTCAAAACCAGATTCCCGCCCATGGAGAATCCAATGAGCACGAACCCGCGAACTCCGTCTTGTTCCACAACATTCCGCGCTACCGCGGCCACATCCTCTGAGCGGCTTGAGTTATAAAGCGTCGGCGCGCAATGATCCATGCCGCCGCAATTGCGCTGGTTCATGCGGATCACATTCATCCCGGCGGCCAAGCCGTTTCGCGCAATCCCCAACATGTATTGCGATTCGCTCGACCCCTCCAGCCCGTGCACCACAATCAAAGTCAACGCCTCACTGCGTTCTTGCTGCCAGTGACAGTGGCACAAAACGGGGATGCCCGGCTCCACTTCAATCAATCGTTGTTCAGCCGCCGGCAGATGGATTCGGCGCGAAAGAAAAAACGCGGCCAGAGTCTGTACATGCCCACCCCGCAGCCGCGCGCGCGGCCGGAACTGCGTGGAAACAAACGCTGCCTTCTCCGTCAGTTTGGCCTCGATCGCAGTCTGTGTGCTCGAAGTTTGTGTACTCGAAGTTTGCCCAGGTGAAAACGGAACTTTCATGAAATGGCTCGTCATCGAGCGAGCACCCTTTGCGCGACCGAAGGATCTCCCGCATTTATCATCCTGTGCGAGCGCGCCCTTTGCGCGACCGAAGGATCTCCCGCGCCACAACTCTCACCCCAGCCAACCGTCTCACCCTCGCCCAATTTGCGAACTTCCCACAAAACGATTCTAATAGGTTCAGTCCGCTGCACGGGAGTGATCCTCATGCCGATTTTTGAATATGTCTGTCAGGAATGTCAGCACGAGTTCGAAGCGCTGGTCTTCGGCCGCGACAAAGCCAAATGTCCAAAATGTCAAAGCAAGAAGTTGAGCCCACAGCTCAGCGTTTTTGCGGTATCGGCGAAGGGATCGAGCCACGCCTCCGCTCCCCGCGGCAGTTGCGGTTCCTGCGGCGATCCTCGCGGTCCCGGCTCCTGCTCTCTCGGTGACATGGACTAACTGATTGATGGGCTAACGGATTGATGGATTAACGGATTGATAGATTAACTCACGGCGCAAGAATCAATTAGCGCCACACCGCCCGGCAAACTTTAGAGACACCCTGTAGGTAACCGCCGTTACCTTTGTTTGCCCCCAAGCCCCGCCTACCATCCTTTGAACTCGCTTCACGCCAAGGAGAGTCGAAATGGACAGGCGCCGCCAGTCGCGTATCTACGTTGACCTTCCTGTACAAATCTGGGGCATGGACACTTTTTCGCGCCCCTTTACTCAGCCCGCCAGCCTGCGCAACATCAGTGGCCGTGGCGCGACCCTGCAATGCGTCGATGCGAGACTCAAGCCTGGAGATGTGGTTGATGTTCTCTACCAGGGCACGAAAGCCCAGTTCCGCATCGTGTGGTGCGGCAAACCGGGCACGGAAATGGCAGGCGAAGTAGGAGTTGAAAATCTCTCCAGCGACGTGAGGTTGTGGGATATCGATCCACTCCGCTGCGCCGCTGCCGCCGGCCAAGGATAATTTCTGATGGTTGTCGCCCGACCGAAGTGAAGCGTGTGCTCGAGTCTTTCTTCGTGAAACTTAGCGTCCCTTCGTGGTTAATCAATACTGTCCTTCCACGGTTAACCAGTTCTTCGAAATTACCTTCCGCATCGATTGACGCGTTAAACTCCCAAAGATGCAAGTAAAGATTCTCGGCTCCGCCGCCGGAGGCGCCTTCCCCCAATGGAATTGCGCCTGCGCGAACTGTCGAGCCGTGCGAGCCGGCACCTTCCGCGGCAAGCCGCGCACCCAAACCCAGCTGGCTCTAGCCGGAGATGGACGCGCCTGTTTCCTGCTCGGCGCGTCTCCCGACCTGCGCACGCAAATCGAAGCCACGCCCGAATTGTATCCCCAACACGGCATGCGCCACTCCCCAATCGCCGGCATTGCCCTCGCAAACGCCGACCTCGATCACGTCCTCGGCCTCCTGCTGCTGCGCGAACTCCAACCGCTGCGCATCCACGCCACCACCTCCGTCCGCCGTATTCTCCGCGAGGATAACTCTATGTTCCGCATGCTGAACCGAATTCCTGATCAAACTGCATGGACAGATTTTCAGCCCGGAAAAGAATTTTCCTTGTGCAACTCTCAAGGCGAGGACTCAGGCCTCCTGTGCTACCCGTGGTCGCTGGCCACTCACTATCCCGCATACGTCACTGCGGAACGCCAAGCCCAGCTATCTCCGCATGAAGCTTCTCTCGGCTTCTTCGTCCATTCGAAATCCGGCGCTCGCTTCGCATATATGCCCGCCGTCCCTCAGCTAGACGACACACTATTAGCCGAACTTGATGCTTGTGATCTCCTGCTTTTCGATGGCACTTTCTGGAGCGACGACGAACTCATTCGCCTGCAGGGCGGGGGACAAACCGCGCAGCAGATGGGCCATGTCCCGGTTGAAGAAACTCTGGTCAAGTTGGCGGGAGTGCGCCGTCCGCGTAAAATATTCCTACACATCAACAACACCAATCCCATGCTGGATGAGGCAAGTCCTCAATATCGCCAGGTGCGGGGCGCTGGCTGGGAGATCGCGGAGGATGGATGGCAGTTCAACCTTTAGAAACCGACACCACAACAATGCAAGCCCGCCCCTTGCTTTCGCTCGAGGAGTTCCGCGCGCAGTTACAAGCCACGGGCGAAGAGCGCTACCATCACAAACATCCTTTTCATTTGTTGATGCACGAAGGCAAACTCACCCGCGGACAGCTGCAGGCGTGGGCCCTGAACCGTTACTACTATCAGAGTAGTATTCCGATCAAAGATTCGATCATCCTCTCGCGCGGCCCCGACCCCGTATTCCGCCGCGCCTGGCGCAAGCGTGTGGTCGATCACGATGGCGACGCCACCAGTGAAGGCGGCATCAAGCGCTGGATAAAGCTTGCCGAAGCCACGGGTCTAGACCCGGCGCAAGTCCGCGCCGGAAAAGGCATTCTTCCCGCCACTCGTTTCGCGGTCAATGAATATCTCAATATCGTTCGCAGCCGCTCTCTGCTGGAAGCCGTCGCCTCTTCGCTGACGGAATTGTTTTCCACCAAGCTCATCACGCTTCGAGTGGAAAAATTGCGTGAGTATTATCCCTGGCTCGCCGGAGGCCTCGACTATTTCGAAGCCCGACTTTATCAGGCGCCGGAAGATTCGCAATTCGCTTTGAATTATGTATTCGACAATGCCAAGACGCGCGCCGAGCAGGAGTTGGCGATTCAAGCTCTGCGCGACAAGTGTGACATTTTGTGGGCGCAGCTCGACGCTCTCTACTTTGCCTACGTCGAACCCGGATGGCCTCCGCCCGGCGCATTCCAAATCGAGGCAAGCTAGCATGAATTTGGAATGCAACACGAACCTTTCTCATTCCGACTGGAGCGGAGCGAAGCTCATTCCCAAACTTGTTATTCCGAACGGAGCGAAGCGAAGCGATCGAAGTGGAGAGCCTGCCCTGAGCCTGTCGAAGGGAACCTGCTGTTCATTGCAGCTCCACTGGCTGACAGTCTCAATCAGCCTCGCGGAGTACCGTGGAAGAGCGGCGCATCAGCGCCGCGTCAGCCTTACAAAATGACGTGGGCTTTAGCCCCCGAGATATTGTGACACCCATGCCTCCTCCCACCGACACCAGCCAGCCGCGCCTCGCAACCGGATGCCGCTGGGGAGCCGACCCCAAACCAGGCGTCGAAGAGCGCATGGTTCTGTTCCCCGAAGGCGCCATCAAACTCCAAGGCACTGGCCGGCAAATCCTGGAGCGCTGCGACGGCCAACGCACCTTCGCCGAAATCATTCAAGAATTGCAAGCCCAATTCACCGTCGCCGATCCCGCCAAGATCCGCGCCGATATCAGCCAGTTTCTGGAGCAACTGCAGCAAAAAAGAATCGTCGACTATTAGACGCAAAGTACTCGATTGACAGCGCAAGGCGTTGTGGCTAGGTTGAACTTGAGTGGATGCGATTCGAGGAGGCTACTTCCAATGACGGGAATACAGTTCATCACTGACGAAAAAGGTCGCAAGACAGCAGCCGTAATCGATTTGAGAAAGCACAAGGCCCTTTGGGAAGATATTCAGGATGTACTCGTCTCGCGGTCGCGGCGCCATGAAAAGCGGATTCCGCTCGACAAAGTAAAGGCGGACCTAATCAAGAGTGCGAAATTGAATGGCTAGCTACCGCGTTGCCCTGACGTCAAGCGCAGAGCGGGAATTGAAAAGACTTTCTCGGCAACTCATCGCGCGCATTATTTCGGAGCTGGAAAATTTGGCTTCCGATCCCCGTCCTTCCGGCTGCAAGAAGCTAAGAGGAGGAGATCGCGAGTGGCGCATTCGTATTGGGGATTACCGTGCCGTCTACACCGTCGACGACGCGAGATCGCTTGTGGAGGTAACACGAATCCGTCACCGAAGCGAGGTTTACGAACGATGATGTTCTGGCTTGGAGAACAAAGCGATGTTGCTCTGGCCTCCCTTTAGAGGCACGGACGTCGTTGAATCAGTGCTATAACAGCGAAACGTCGGTCATTAACTAATGATTTACCTGCTGTATTCATGATCCCCAACCCTCTAGCCCTCATCGCCGAGCTCACGCACCGTTGCCCGCTGCACTGCGTCTATTGCTCGAATCCGCTGGAGCTCGCCGAAGTGAGTTCCGAACTTTCCACGGCAGAGTGGATCGATATTTTCCAGCAGTCCGCCAAGCTCGGAATGCTGCACGCCCACTTCACCGGAGGCGAACCGCTGGCTCGCCCCGATCTCTCGGAACTTGTCGCCGGAGCGCGCACCGCCGGACTCTATACGAATCTCATCACCTCAGGAATCGGTCTTGCCGAAGCGCGCCTGCAAGCCTTAGTCGATGCCGGACTCGATCATATCCAGATCAGCTTTCAGGATTCCCGCGAGGCTGCCGCCAACTGGATCGCTGGAGCCAAAGCTCACGCTCACAAAATTGAATTGTCCCGTCTCATCCGCCGTCACAAAATCGCCTTCACCGTAAATCTTGTCATCCATCGTCAGAACATCGATCACCTCGAAGAGATGATCTCATTTATCGAACACCTCGCTCCCGACCGCATGGAGATCGCCCACACGCAATACTATGGCTGGGCTTTAAAAAACCGCGCCGCGCTACTGCCGACTCGCGAGCAACTCGAAAAAGCTGTCGAAGCCGTTTCTGCAGCCGAAAAGCGTCTCGCCGGACGCATCCGCATCGATTTCGTCGTCCCCGATTATTACGCGCGCTTTCCTAAGGCATGCATGGGCGGTTGGGGCCGCCGATTGATGCTCATCAATCCTTCAGGGAAAGTTCTTCCCTGTCACGCCGCGGAAGTAATTCCCGAGCTCATCTTCGAAAATGTTCGTGAACAAACCCTGGAGTCCATCTGGCGGGATTCTTCGTCATTCCAGCGCTTTCGTGGAGAAGAATGGATGCCCGAACCATGCCGCTCTTGCGACCGCCGCACCGAAGATTTCGGCGGATGCAGATGCCAGGCCCTGCTGCTCGCCGGCGATGCCAGCGTGACCGATCCTACCTGCTCCCTGGCGCCAGCGCATCACATTGTCGAATCCGCGCTCGCCGAAGCTAATTCCAGCGCCGCTCTTTCTCAGCCCGTTCCTGCCTCGTCCTTCGTGCAACTGCAGCAGCGTACCAGCGAACTCTGGAGTTACCGCACGAATCCAGAATGAATGCACTTGCGCAACTTTGCGCTTCTCACCAGCGCACGCCCAGCGTAATCGGCCGAACATCCGTTGTCGTGCCGTTCCCTGACCCGTGCATCAATCGGAATTCTGCATACAGTTCAACCCCACTGGGCATCTTGCGCGTGATCCCAGCCCCCACGTCGTAACCGAAGTGGTTCTGGTCAGAAGTAGTAAAACTTCCACTCACTGGAATACTCGCAGCCGCGCAACCGGTCCACCATATGAAGAAGGGAGTGCAGAATGAACCCGGAACAGTTGTGTTGGAACTGAGCGTTCCCCAGCGATGATAATAGCCGCCGCCAAACAGAATGTAACCACCCCAATCCTTGGTCACGGGAATGTTAATGACAGGGCCCACGTTGAGCGCGAAAAGATAACTCGATGCGCTCCCCGCCTGAGCCAGCGTAAGAGTGGACTGGCGCAGCGGCAGATCGGCAAAAATAGCGTCTGCGCGCAGTCCTAAATACTTGCTCGCATTCCGCGCCACACCGCCCGCAACCAGCGGACCGCCACCCCTTACGAAAGTTTTAGTAGTACCGCTATCGACGTTCGCGCCGAGGCCCACGTTGTAATTCCAGTTCTTGAAGTTCTTAGGCTTTTTACGCCGCGAGGTCGATTCTTCCTCCGAAGCCTCCTGATCAGCGGAAGACTGCGCGGTCGATGGCTGCTGCGTTGCAGGTTGTTGCGGCGCTGGAGTTGCCGGAGCTTCACCCGTCACCGGCGCTTGCGCCAACCCGTGCCCAACCAACAGAACTGTCAGAATCAGAAGCTTCAGCGCAGTCGCCATCGCGAACTTTCCCATCATCCATTCTCCTCCCCGAACCGGGCGTAGTGGCGGACCGCAGCGCTCGGCATCAAGAGGCGAGAGGCGCCGTTGCTAAATGGTTCCGCTTGTGTGATTCCTCGCAGTAAGACTTTTCCTTGTTTGCGGCGGGATCGCATTATATTACCAACTTTGATGCTGCCTCTGCCCGCCAAGCCGCCCGCAGCTATTCCCGTCATCCCGATCCACCACGGATTTTTCGCGTAGCGAGAGACCTAGCCGGCCACGCAACATGTCGGGCTCGTTGCCGCAAACTCGTGCGCCCGGCTCGCTTCCTTGCACAACTTGTCCGAAACGTATGATAAAACTGAGTCTCCGCTTTCGAGATCAGCCTTGCCAAAGAGTTCGCCAGATGATCCGGCCATCCCTCCCTCCCCTCCGGGAGATCGTTCTCCCACGCGCCGCGTTGCGCTCGTAGGTTTCGGCACCGTGGGCCGCGCCGTGGCCAAAATTCTCTGCGAGCGCAAAAATGGCGACGGCCAGCTCCGCCTCACCCACATCTGCAATCGCAATGTGGAACGCAAGAAACAACCGTGGATTCCAGGCGAAGTAATCTGGACTGAAGACTTTCGCACAATTCTCAACTCCGATGTCGACATCGTCATCGAGTTGATCGGCGGCCTGCACCCAGCGGAAGAATTAGTAAGAAGCGCGCTGAACGCAGGCAAATCTGTGGTCACCGCCAACAAGCAACTCATTGCCCGTCGCGGTCCTGAATTGCTCCAGCTCGCAAGCGAGAATGGTTGCCGTCTTGAATTCGGCGCATCCGTTGCCGGTGGCGTTCCCGTGCTCCCCGCGCTTCACACCGGGCTCTGTGGAGACATCCTGCACGGCATCGCCGGAATTCTCAACGGAACCTGCAACTACATTCTCAGCCGCATTGAGAACGATCGCATTCCCTTCAGCGAGGCTCTCGAAGAAGCCCAGGCGCGCGGCTATGCCGAAGCCGACGCCAGCGAAGATCTCGATGGCGGTGACGCCCGCGCCAAACTTTCCATTCTCGCCCTCGCCGGACTGCAGGTCCGCGTTTCTCCCGAAGACATTCGCGCCCGCACCATCCGCACCGTCGAGGCAATCGATTTCGATTACTCCGCGGAGCTAGGCTGCACTATCCGGCAAATCTCGCGCGCCGATTTGAAAGACACTACGCTGTTCGCCGAAGTCGGCCCCAGCCTCGTCCCCACATCTTCACCCTTCGGACGCGTGCAGAAAAATCTGAACTTGGTTTTGACTTCCGGAAAATACGGTGGCGATGTAGCTTTTCTCGGCGCCGGCGCGGGAGGAGATCCCACCGCCGTCGCCGTCGTCTCAGATTTAATGTTTATAGCGCAGAGTCCTTCGTCCGGCGCGCGTCCGCGCCATACCCTGCAACTCGCGTCGCCAAAAATCAGTTGCGATTTCGAGACGCCCTGGTATTTAAGATTTGTGGTGAAGGATCAACCCGGCATCATCGCGCGTCTGGCCGAGATCCTGTCGGCTCATCAACTGAACATCGACGCGGTCTTGCAAAAACCCGGCTGCGAGAAAAGCGCTTTGCCGTTTGTGATCACGCTGGAACCATGCCGCGACGCGCAACTCCATCCCGCGCTCCAGCAAATGTCCACTCTGCCCTTCGCCCTCCGGCCTTGCCTTTGCCTGCCAATCCTGCGCTAGGCGACCAAAAAACACTCTGTCATCCTGAGCGAAGCGAAGGACCTCTGCAACTGGCGCTGCCGGTGACTCCAACTTCTATCACGGTCGCATGCACCACGATCTGCGCAGCTCGTCTTATTTCCAGAACGGATTCTTCAAACCAGCCGGCGCGAACGCGCTATCCACCTTCGCCTCGGTGCCCGTATCATCAGAAATTTTTTCATCCAACAACCGAGACGACGGCGCTTTCAACTCTTCCCCAGGATAGGGCGACGATGGCGGGATATTAAATTCGGATTTCACAGGGAGAACCTCCAGGGTCTAAAGCTAATGATCTAGTTCCATTGAACCACTTCAAGCACCATCGCTGGACCGCAAAATCTCGATGCCTCCCATCGAAAAATCAACTGCCCAGCTCTACCCTGTGAACCCCGTGCCCCCTGTGTTAAAGATTTTCGCTTTCCCGCAAACTTCAACCCGCCCCATCAAAACTGCTACGATGTCAGCTTCTCCCGAATTCATAAAACTCATACCAAGGAAAACGCATGAAATACCGCAAGCTAGGGCCGCACCGGATTCGAAGTCAGCGACATCTCGTACGGACTCTGGGGCATGAGCGGCTGGAGCGGCTCCGATGACCGCCAATCGCTCGATTCCCTGCAACTCTCCGTCGACTCCGGCTGCAATTTCTTCGATACCGCCTGGGCCTACGGCGAAGGCAAAAGCGACGCCCTGCTCGGCGAAACCATGGCGCGCAATAAAAAGCGCCTCTACGCCGCCTCCAAAATTCCTCCCGCCAATGACAAATGGCCTGCGCTCCCGCAATACAAATATCACGATGTTTTTTCCCAGGATCACGTCCTCAAATACGCCGACCTGATCCGCAAAAAACTTCGCGTCGATTCCATCGATGTTCTGCAATTCCATGTGTGGGACGATAGCTGGACCGATGACCCCGAGTTCCGCACCACGGTCGAAAAACTGAA
Organism: uncultured Acidobacteriaceae bacterium; assembly: GCA_963817305.1. Taxonomy (GTDB): domain Bacteria; phylum Acidobacteriota; class Terriglobia; order Terriglobales; family Acidobacteriaceae; genus Sulfotelmatobacter. The sequence goes on from CAWFOD010000009.1 coordinate 136,062, forward strand.
AGACGGCGGCTGGATCCGTTACTTCGGCCTCAGCCTCAATCGCTGGGAGCCCGAGAACGGCATCAAGGCCCTGCATACCGGATTAGTCGATGTCGTCCAGGTGATCTACAACATCTTCGATCAGGCGCCGGAAGACAAATTATTTCCCGTGTGCCAGGAACTCAATATCGGCGTGATCGCCCGCGTGCCGCTCGACGAGGGCAGCCTCGGCGGCAAGATGACGCTCGAAACCCGTTTCCCGAAAGATGATTGGCGCTCCGGCTACTTCGGCCCGGAAAATCTCGCCAACACAATTCAACGCGTCGACAAATTAAAAACAATCGTGCCCGCTGGTATGACCCTACCGGAAATGTCTCTGCGCTTCATCCTGTCGCACCCCGCCGTCAGCACCACCATCGTCGGCATGCGCGACCCCAAACACGTACGTCAGAACGTCGCCGCCAGCGACGCCGGCCCGCTTGACGCAAACCTCCTGAGAGAACTAAAGAAGCATCGCTGGGATCGCGTCCCGCAAAGCTGGTCGGATTAATCGCTACTTGATCGTCAGAACGGAATTAAGGTCCCGGGTGCAAACCGGACCGGAAAGATTGACCGACGTGGCACGCCCCGGCTGGAGCGGCCTCGGACTGGGGACTTCGATTGCCACGAGTAGCAAACCTTGATGAACGCCGTAACACGACATGTTGAGCCAGGGATAACCCGCCCGCAACAGCTCCTCAAACCTGGCCTCATAATCCGAGGGTGTGAGTAACTCGTCCCGGCGCACGTGATAGGTGCCGTCGTCCGGGTTGACTGCATCGCAATGAACCTCGACGATGCGGACGTCGTGGGTCAGCGGTTCGAGATCGACGCTCGGTAGCCAATGAAACAGTCTATCGAGATGGATAGAAAGAGCACTCATATAGGTTCAACTCTCTCTCGGACTGCGCTCTTTAGGATAGCCCGCCTGTCAACCGTCCATCCCTACGACCTCTGGTAGTAGCCACCGCCACACTCTAACCTCGAATGTTGCCTGATTCATGAAATTAAAATTCATTCTGGCCGCTGTTTTTCTCGTCATCCAGCCTGCCGCGTCTCTCCACGCGCAAAACCCGCGCGGCTCTCTCCGCGGCACCGTTCAAGATGCCACCGGTGCTCGCGTTCCCAACGCCAAAATCATCGCGCAACTCGCAGGTTCCTCCGTGCAGCGCGAAGCCACCAGTGAAGACCGCGGCGAATTCCGCATCGATGACCTTCCTCCCGGCAACTACCACGTCACCGTAAACGCAACAGGTTTCGCTGCTACGCAGGCCGAAGTCGTAATCGCCGTCGCCACCGTTCGCGACATCACCGTCACCATGACGCCATCGTCGGTGCAGCAAACAGTAAACGTTCAGTCCGAACCGTCCTCCGTTACCACCCAAGTCATCGATCTCGCCAGCGCCGTTCACCAGGGCGTAGTCACCAGCACTGATCTCGAAACCCTGCCGCTCGCTGCGCGCAGCTTCGCCAACATCGCCTACCTTGTCCCCGGCACCGAACCGGTCGAACCTTCCGATCCCACCAAGGCGCGCATCACCGCTGTCTCCACCGGAGGCAGTTCCGGCCTGAACAACGAACTCTCCGTCGATGGCGGCGACAATTCCGATGACTGGATTGGCGGCTTCCTGCAAAACTTTTCTCCGGACGCAATTCAGGAGTTCGCTTTTCAAACCGCTCAGGAAGATGCCGATACTGGTGGCACCACCGCCGGCTCCGTCGTGATCACCACCAAACGTGGCACCAACCAATGGCATGGCACCGGAGCTTTTTACGAACGAGCCGCCGCGCTCAACGCGCGCTTCCCCATTGAGAATCCCGCTCCCAATCCCAAGCAGCCATTTTCGCGTCAGAATTATGTTGGTACGCTCGGCGGTCCGATCGAGCGTGACAAGCTGTGGATTTTTTCCTCGATCGAATACGTCCACGAAGACGCCAGCATCGCATACAGCCCCGCCAGCGCTACGCAGTTCAACGCCCTCGCGCAACTGGCCGCCGATGGCCTGATCCCCGGCGTTTCCTCAATCGCCGTGCCACAGAATGTTCCGATCCCCTTTCGCGATTACATCGGCGATATCCGCTTCGATTGGTCGCAGTCCCCAAAGTCGCAATGGTTTCTGCGCGCCTCCGAAGACAACTACCTCACGCACAACGCTCTGGTGCAGCAGGCCACGCTCCCATCCACCGGCCTGACCACGCACAACAACTACTGGAACGCGGTCATCAGCAACACTTACACGTTCAACCCCCGATGGCTGGGTGCATTCGTATTCGACGTCAGCGAATTGCATCTCACCCAGGCCCGCAATTCCACTCTCGGCTACGCGCTGGCATTTCCCTTTAGCTCTACTTCGCAAACCATTTCTGGATTCGAAACTTTCGGCGATAATCAATTCGCCACGCCGATCACGCTTTTCCCCGACCTGCGTAATCAGGAAAAATATCAGCTCCGCTATGACGTAAGTCACGCCACCGGCGACCACGCTTTTAAATTCGGCGTCAACTTCATTCATGAACCCGTGCTCAGCGGCGCATTTCCCGGCAATGCCGAAACCCTGTATTCGTTCCCGCAAGATCCAACTTATTATGCAAGCCAGCCCCCTTCGATATTTCTCGACGACCTTGCCGCTGGCGCTTCCACCACTCCCGCCCACGACGGCAGCTTCTCGCAGAACGTGCAGCGCCTCGCTTTCTACGCGCAAGATTCCTGGCGCGCTACTCCACATCTCACCGTGAATTACGGCCTGCGTTACCAGACCACTTTCGGTCTCTTCACCGCCTCCGGCCGCAGCCAGGCCGACAATCCCGCGTACGTCACACTACAAGCGCTGCAGATTCCAGTCAGCGTTCCGCACGACGATCACGCCCAATTCGGCCCGCGCCTTGGCCTCGCATATGCTCCCGGCGAAAGCGGCAAAACCGTAATCCGCGCGGGTTTCGGCATGTTCTACAACGACCTCGCGCAGAACGGATGGGCCACTGCGTTTCAGGGCGTCAACTCGACCAATGCCGCAACAGGACCGTGCACCTTCGTCGCCGGTAATCCTCCATCCACCGTCGGCCCGGGTTGTATCGCGGGCGATGCTGCCGGCGGAGCAGGTAATCTGATCGACGGCCACTACCGCACTCCCTACGCCATCCACACCACTGGCGGCGTTCAGCATGCCTTCAATCAGCATTGGACGTTAGCCGCCGACTACACGCACGAACAGGGCAACCACGGTTATCGCGCCTACAGCTTCACCGGTGGCACCAATCTCTTCACGCCACTTATCCCCGTATCCGATCCGAACTACTCCAGCGACCAAGCCAGCGTAGTTCCCGATCTCAATCTCTTCAAGTCGGATAATCGCTCGAGCTATAACTCACTGATGCTGCACTTACAAGGCAACGTATCTCGTCGTTTTAGCTTGACCGCTAACTACACGCTCTCCAAAGCAAAAACCTGGGGATGCCTTCTCGGCGAACTTTTTGATTACGTCAACGGCGTTTGCAATCCGTTGAACCCGTTCGGGCCCGGAGACTATGGGCCCTCCGGCGAGGACGTCACCCATCGCTTTGTTCTCGCCGGAACTCTTCATATTCCCGGCGGATTCGAGTTGACTACCATCACCCAGGCTGAAAGCGCACGCCCCTTCACCATCACCAACGCGACCAGCACGGGCCGCATCTCCGTCAATGGAGTGCCCGAGAGTCTCGACGAAGTCCGCGGCACACCTTACATCCAGGCCGACCTGCGCGTCACTCGTCCTTTCAAAATCGGCGAGCGCTGGCAGATTCTGCCCTTCGCCGAATTCTTCAATCTCTTCAACCGCAATAATCCCGGCGCGAACTACGTCACCAACATCGCTCTGCTCCCCGTGCCTTCGGCGCAGGCGCAACTTGGCAACATCACAGATATCTGCACCAATCCGGCCTGCACCTCCACGCAACCCATCACCAGCATCAACCAGCTTCGCGTTCCCGGCGGCGCTTTAGGAGATTTCTTCGGTCCCGGCACAACCGTAGGAATCCCGTTCGCCGCCCAGTTGGGCGTTCGCGTAGTTTTCTAGACTTATATCAGTTGGACGAATCAGGAAAACTTAGCGGCAGGTTTAGCCGCAGACATGAACTTTGGTGCAGTTGTGCTCGCCCACGCGCAATGCCACAATCCAACTGCCCGAACCGTTCCAATCTCACGGAGATGCTCCACCATGAAACGCCTTGCACTCGCCTTAGGCCTATCCCTTCTGCTTTTCCACAATTCAACCAACGCTCAAGACAAACCAGTCTCCACCGATGATTCATCCGCCATCCGCAACACCGTCCGGAACTACATCGAGGGTTATTACACCGGCGACGCAGCGCGACTGGAGCAGACCCTCCATCCGCATTACCTGAAACACATGATTCACGGTGACATTCCCATGCGGGAAAAAAACGGTGCTCAGATGTTGCATGAAGTGCGCGCTCACGGTGATTCCAATATTCCCCAGGCGGACCGCACCGAACAAATTAGCGTCCTCGATATTTCCGGAGACATCGCGTCCGCCAAACTCGTCACCCCGCACTGGGTGGACTATATGACGCTTTCAAAATTGGACGGACAGTGGAAGATTTTATCGGTGGTCCAGCGGATTGATGAGTAAGGAACTTAAGGAAGATGATTTCTAGTCGGAGTGGCTCGGATGCAACCTTGCGCTTCACCGCACCAGCCACTCCGTCACTGCATGCACGCGCATCAGCAACGAGCTATAGCTTACTGCTAGCGTAGCCACTACTACCGCCGCCGCGCACAAAGAATATCTGAGCGAATATCCTGGAGCAGAACTTTGCCGTTCTGTCCACGCAATCAGCCGCTCCACGCGTGCATTTACTGACTCCGCCGGACTGTGAACCAAAGCCGTAGTCAGCTCGCATGCGGGGACCGGCGGAGCCAGCCGCGATAGCTTGATCACCGCCGCAGCCAGATCCAGCGCCTCGGACGCGTTCGACACCGCCGCATCGTCGGCCGCCATCTCAGTCGCCTCGCGCCACGCACTCTCCAGTTCCGTCATCCCCGGGGACGCCACAAGCCTCAGAAGCAATTTCCTCAGATTATCCCGCCGCCGCACATGCACCACTTCATGCCGCAAAGCGCATTGCAATTCCCGCTCCGTGAGCACAAACTCCGCCGCATCCGACAACCACACGCTGTGCCGCAGAATACCGGCCGCAGTCAGCGGGGGCGCGGCTTTCGCGGTTCGCAGCAGCAACACCGGCACTCCGGAATCCGCATCGCTCCGGCCGATCACGCTTGCTCCATTCGACCAGCGCGCCACCGTCCTGGCAGCCCGTACCAAAGCCACCGCTGCATTCCACATTCCCACCAGCATCACGCTTATCCCGCAGACGCACAACACCACCAGCACTGGACTCATCGCTTCCCGCACCGCGCGCGGCTCGAACAACAAAAACGAGGGCACGGCAAACGCCAGAGTCGCCACTGCAGACAATACGCAGGGAATCATGCGCAAAACGAAAAGCAAGTCGGCGCAGCTTCTCGCAGAACTCCGCCGCCCGCAGTCCCAGACTCTACGCCACAGCAATGCAACTGCCAGCGTCAGCACGCCATAGACGATAAAAAAAATCGAAAAGGAAACCGCAACTCCGCGCAGGGCAAACATTACTCCGCCCCCCTTCGCCCGGCTTTGTCGGAGCCCGATTCTCCATGGCCGGCCTCGCGTTGACTCAACTCCCGGCGCTTGCGTTCCACCAGGTTCCGCAAGTCATCCAACAACTGCGCATCCCGCTCACCGAGGATTTCAACCAGAAAAGACAATGGCAACGACGAACCTGGACTGGAGTCCAGCAATTGCCGAAACGCGTGTCCTGCCGCTTCCCGGCGAAATTCCTCGCGGCTAAACCGCGCCACGTAGCGAAAAGCCCTGCCTTCTTCCGATCGCTTAAGCACACCCTTCTTGAACAGGCGGTCCAGCGTCGTCATCACCGTGGTGTAAGCAAGATCCTTACAGCTGCCCTCCACCAACTCCCGCACCGTGGCGCTGCCCCGCGTCCACAAAGCATCCAACATACGTTGCTCGAGCGGACCCAAACTTCCCCCTGCGGGCCGAAACGGAGAATACCGGAACGAGGAGTCTCGAAACGAGGATTCTCGAGACGACAGGTCTCGAGACGACTGATCTCCAGACGAAAGATCGCGAGACGACTGATCCCGCGCTGACGACTTGCGAAATGGATTGAAAATCCGCTTCATTCTTCCGCCTGAGTCCTTGCATTCTATCGCCCCTGCCGCAACTATGCCAGAAGCTTTCGCGGGCTGGGATTCCGTCCGAGGAGCATCATCGCGTCATGTATAGCCCGCACTCCTGCCCGCTAAGTGCGATGCCCGAGTCTCTTCTTTTCCTGCGCCATCAACCGGATCAGTTTTGTCAGATCCTCTTTCCCTTTGCCCACCAGACTCCACCGGTGATCCAGTTGGTTTCCGGAACCATCCCCAAACACATGTCGCACGATAATCTCCTCGTTGCGGTCAAGCAAAAGCTGAAGGTCGTTGTCCCCCAACAGCGTGAACGCCGTTACTTTTTTTTCGCAAATACTGCAGAGCGCCTGAAGGCTGGCCATATTTCTGCTTCCACCCGTCCACCGTGACCCACTCTTTCACGGTTCCGCCCGAAGGGCAAACGAAGAAGCTCAAACTCGAACTTCTGCGACCCGGACTTAACGCCACGCGCAGACTCACTCTCAGGCAACTCCCTGCTGGCTTCTCCGGCTCACATCTTCTATGGCCAGCAAAATAGAAGGATGTCCCGCCTGCAGCTCAACCCGCCGCGCGTTCAGCACCATCGTCCGCGGTCCTAGCTTGGGAAAATCATGCTTTACTTCGTAGTCCCGCACTTGCGCATTTCTTGGAATAATGTCCTCCAGCACCCGCCGCAATGCAGTGACATTCCACTGCCCATTGCCCAATTCGTAAATCGAGCTACCCTCCGTCTCCGGCGCGCTCACCTCGAACGTCCGGTAAAACGCCCGGTTCCCCGCCGTCACTCGCAGCTTATCGTCCAGCAGCAGAATGCATCCCTGCGAATTTTCCACAAGTTCGTCGGCATACTCACGCGTTCTGTCCAGCGTTCGCTTGAGTGTGTCGATATCCTGCAAACTGATCACAGCCCCGGTAATCTTGTTGTCCCATGTTTTATAGGGACGGATGCGCAAGCCATACCACGCGCCGCTCTTCTCCCGAACTTCGCGTTCCTGCGGGCTCGCGCTGTGGATGGTTTCCTCCACCAACGTCTCCATATCCTCGAACTCAAGATTGGTTCGAATCTCACCCAGCCTCCGCCCAATGTCGCTCGGCTGCAGATTGAGCAGCTTCTGCGATGGTGGCGTAAACCGCCGGATCCGCAGATCCAGGCTTACCATCACCACCGGAAGATTTACCGTGTCCAGCAGATTGAGCAGATCGCTGTTCACCGAACTCAACTCCGCATTCCGGTTCTGCATCTCCTCATTCAGCGTCATCAGCTCTTCGTTAGTCGATTGCAGCTCCTCCTTGGCCGTTTCCAGTTCTTCATTCGTGCTCTGCAACTCCTCGTTCGCGGAGAGCACTTCCTCGTTCATCGATTTGAATTCTTCCAGCGTGGTTTCGTGGTCCTCGATCAGAGATGAGAGCTGCCCTCGCAACTGTGCAATCTCGCGCCTCAAGACCTGGCTCTCGGCGGTCGCGGTATCTGCTTTCCTGGTTTTGCCGACATTTTCTTCCGCCCCCGCCCGTCCCGCAGCCGGTTCCCGGAACACGACGACGTAATAGCGTTCCCGCGCTCCCTGTCCCCGCAGCGGAAGCACCTCCACATCCACCTCCAGCGCCTTTCCTTCCGATTGAAAGTGCACTCCTTCCTTGCGCACCATTTCATTACTCTTTTTCGCCTGGCTCAAAGCCGCGCGCAAATCCACCACCAGACCCTCGCGCGCCATCTTCGACAAACTGAACGATGGCTGTCCCGCAGCCGGCTCAAGATACGTTCCAGTCTTGCCCTGAAATTGCACAATTTCTAATTGATCGTTGACCACCAGGCTGGCGGGCACAAACCGGTTAATCAGCAACTGCTCGACTTCGTTTTCTACCGTAAAAGGAGCCGGAAAATGCAGCCCGCTCTTTGCATCTTCTTCCCGGCGCGGCGAATAATCCGTAGTTGCGAAGTAGGTTGACATCCGCGCTGTGGTCTTCCGCTTCTGATAGATTTTGTCTTTCTTGTCTACCAGCGAAAAATAGTCGCCGAATCCCGCCAGGCTTTCCGCGTCTCCCAACATCAGATAGCCGTCGGGTTTCAGAGCGTAATGCAGCGTGGGAATCACTCTCCTTTGCAAAAGCGGCCCCAGATAAATCAGCAGATTGCGGCAGCTCACCAAATCCAGGTTTGAGAATGGCGGATCTTTCACCAGATTCTGCCGGGCAAAAATGCACATCTCCCGGATCGACTTGTTCACCTGAAATCCGCCGTCCTGAGGCACAAAAAATCTCTTCAGTCGCTCCGCTGAAATATTGGCAACTGCCGCCTTCGTATAAAAACCGCTGCGCGCTCGATCGAGCGACGCTTCGCTGATGTCAGTGGCGAAAATCTGGATCGCCGTCGCCGCCTGCGAAATGTTCCGGGTGTGCGTCCACAAGTATTCCAGCAAAGTAATCGCAATCGAATACGCCTCTTCGCCCGTGGAACAGCCCGCCACCCACACCCGCACCGGCGAGTCCGGCTTGCGCCCTTCAAACAGGTCAGGATAAACATGCTTGCGCAACGCCAGGAACGATTCCGGCTCGCGAAAAAATCCCGTCACATTGATCAACAAATCGCGATACAGTTCGTCCACTTCTTCCGGCCTCTTCGCGATGTAAAGCAGATAATCCTTCAGATTTGGAATCTTGTGCAGGTCCATCCGCCTCCGGATCCGGCGCTGCAGTGTGCTGTGTTTATAGTTCGTAAAATCCACTCCGGTAGATTCGCGCAGCAAGCCGAACAGTGCGTCCACTTCCCCTCCCTCCATCCCCTGAAATTCATCCTTGGGACGCGATAACACGTGCGTTACGTATGGGTGCTGCCCAATCCCGCCCAACTCGCGTGCAATGTCTTTCGGTGTAAGGATGAAATCGATACATCCGGCGTGCACCGCGCTGCGCGGCATGCTGTCATATTTCGCGGACTCTTCATCCTGCGCAAAAGTCAGACCACCCGCCTGCTTGATTGCCCGGCAGCCCTCCGTTCCGTCCGAAGCCGTCCCCGACAAGACAACCCCGATCGCCCGCTGTCCAATCTTTTCCGCCAGCGAGCGAAAAAAATTGTCGATCGGCATATGCTGGCCCCGCTCTATCGTCCGCGCCCTCAACTGCAGCGCCCCCTCGTCGATCATCATGCTGCGGTTGGCGGGAATCACATAAACATGGTTCGGCTGCACCACCGTACCATCCGTTACTTCTTCCACTGGAAGCTTGGTAGTCCGCCCCAGAATCTCCGGTAACGCACTTTGATGTTTGGGATCGAGATGCTGCACCAGCACGAATGCCATCCCGCTTTTCTCCGGCAGGTTGTGCAGCAATTCGGAGAATGCCTCCAGGCCGCCCGCCGACGCTCCAATGCCAACGATGGGAAATAAATCTGCCATCCGTTGCGGACCATTCTTCGCCGCAGCCCGACGCGTTGCTCTGCTTTTTCTTCCGGGAGAAGTTTTCATAGGCCTCCTGATAGGACGGGAAATCTCAACCGCGGGGGCCGTGATCCATCGCAGCTCCACAATTGAAAGCTAAGACAATGGAAACCGCATTCGAGACGACGTGCGGATTCTAGCCCCGAGAACCGCGATAATCAACGAATCCGGGCGTGGGGCGTAGATTCGATTCCCGAAATAGGAATAATGAAGAGATCAGCCAACTCCGAAAGTAAATCTGCGGCAAGATAAAGCCACACGCCAGATCCATCCGCGGTCAGGTGGGGCGTCGCCACGCGGGAAATTCTGGGGTGGGAAACGGGAATCGAACCCGCAACCGTCGGAGCCACAGTCCGGTGCTCTGCCAGTTGAGCTATTCCCACCGCCACCGTGATTATACAACCGCGCCTCGCCCAGTGTATCCCGCCTCCGCTGCCCGCCGCTGCGCCGACGCACCGACCGCGCGCCGACCGTGCGCCGACGCGCGGCGAAAAAGAAAATCGTCTGTAGGACGTTCGACAATAGCCCGGCGTTTCAACGCCGGGTAAGACCGCCGAACATAGGAACCCGTCCCGTAGAGCCTGCCCCGAGCGCAGTCGAAGGGGACGGCTGATTGAAACTAAGAACGGTGCTCGCGCCACTTACTCGTCGCCGAGAAAACTAAAGCACACCGAACTCACCACGTGAATCACAGCAGAGAAGGGCAAACAAAATAACGTGAACGAGAAACTATCGAGAAAACCCGAAAGAAGGGAATAAAACGTCCGGCGCATTACCGGCTCGCAAGCTTCTTCACCAGCCAGCCTCACCCGCGCCCCACACCCACATACTCAAATCCCATGGCGCGCAACCGCACCGAGTCCAGCAGATTTTTTGTATCCACAATGATCGGCTTCTTCAGCAGATTCTTGATCCGTTCAAAATCCAGCGCGCGAAATTCCGGCCAGCCCGTGCCCACAACCAGTGCATCCATTCCTTCCGCCGCTGCATAGGCGGATTCGCAATAACGCACCGACCCGTTCAGCCGCGTTTTCGCATCGCTCAGCGCCACCGGATCGTAAGCCCGCACCCGCGCCCCTTTCGACACCAGCGTCTCCGCCAACCGGATCGCCGAAGATCCCGCTACCGAATTCGTGTTCGGCTTGAACGCCAATCCTAGAATTCCTACGTCCTTGTTCTCCACCGAATTCAAAGCCGCCGCAATCTTGTCGACCAGCCGGTCCGCCAGGCTGTGGTTAACATCCCGTGCCGCGCTCAAAACTTTCAGCGGAACGCCATTCGCCTGCGCCAACTGCGCCAGGGAATCCATATCGGATTCCGCAAACACGCCGCCCATCCCCGCTCCCGGCTGCAAACATCGCGGAGCAATCTTCTTATCCAGCCCCAAAGCCAGCGCCAGATTCACCGCATCCGCGCCCACACGCTCACATAGCGCCGCCACTTCGTTGATGAAGGAAATCTTCGTGGCCACAAACGCCGTCGCCGATTCCCGCACCAGCTCCGCCGTCGCCTGATTGGTCACAATCACCGGCACTCCGCGCATCACCAGCGGATGAAAGATCTGCTTCAGCACATGCACCGCTTCATTCGAGGTCGACCCAAGAATCAACCGGTCCGGCCAGTTGAAATCCTCCACCGCACAACCGTCGGTGAAAAACATCGGCTGCGATACGATCGTCGCTTGCAGCCCCGCATCCTTCAAACTCTTCTCGAGAGCCGCGGCCGTGCCCACCGCCACCGGCGTCACCACCGTCAGTATCGGAGGCTTCGGCGCCAGCCGCGCAATCCGCATCACCACATCGTTCAGATTCTCCGCCCCATCTTCGGCCAGAAAAATTACCTGCGCCTTGCGCGCAAAAGATTCGATGTCCGTCGAATAGGCCAGCCGTCCCGCTCGCACATTTCTTCGGATAATCTCTTTCAGATTCTTTTCAAAAAATGGAATGTTTCCCTGCGCCATCTCCACCATGCGCGTCCGGTCCGGATGACAGCAGGAAACTGGAGTGCCAAAGTCTGCCAGACAGGCCGAAATCACCGTTCCCAGGAACCCTGAACCGTAGACCCCAATCTGCATTCTCTGTCCCCCTGGGTGTTCTGAAACCCGCGCCCGAAGCGGCTGCCAGCGCGGATATCGCACGTCCCCTCTCTTCTGTTTACAGCCCACCCCACATCTCCGCAATGCACGGGAGGGAAATGTACCAGGGGCCATTCCAACCGGTCAGGGGTAACGTAACAGCTAGTAACTAATGGAGGTAACGCGATAGAGAAGGAAGTAACGCGAGACAGAAAGACACTCGCGGCACCCAAGAAGAACACCCCCAGCCCCGTGGAAGAGCCACTTGTCGATACCTAAGAAGAACGCTCGCCGTGGAAGAGCCACAGACCGGCACCCAAGAAGAACACTCGCAGCACCGTGGAAGAGCGGCGCTTCAGCGCCGCGTACAGTCCCTTAAAATTTAACGGGGCTTTAGCCCCCTAATACCTAAGAAGAACGCTCGCACCCGTGGAAGAGCCACAGACCGGCACCCAAGAAGAACACTCGCAGCACCGTGGAAGAGCGGCGCTTCAGCGCCGCGTACAGTCCCTTAAAATTTAACGGGGCTTTAGCCCCCCTAAGACCTAAGAAAAACGCTCGCACCCGTGGAAGAGCCACAGACCGGCACCCAAGAAGAACCCTCGCAGCACCGTGGAAGAGCGGCGCTTTAGCGCCGCGTACAGTCCCTTAAAATTTAACGGGGCTTTAGCCCCTACGGCGAAACCAACCTGCCGCCCAAAGGAACCGGAGCCAGATCAATCCAGCAATTCGGCGATTCCTCCCGCACAAACGTCAACCGCTCCAATAGAACGCGCCGGCTTCCCGTATATTCCTCCCAGCGCTCCCCGGCAATCCGCAAAGCCTGCTCCGCCGCCGCCTCACTGGGCATCTTGGCAATCGTCAGATGCGGAATATAGGCCCACTCTTCTATAAACTCCAGCGCCTGGGTGTTGAGCTGTTCGTGCAGTTCGCACATCTGCATCGCCCCATACGCCACTCGGATGTACACCGTCGGAGTGGTCGGAGCAAAACTGTCCATCCCGCCCAGCGTCACTTCGAAAGGTTCCGTTCGTCCACAGATCGCCGCCAGAACCCGCAATGCCTCATCTTCGGCCCCCCGCAGCGGCCGCGGTGGCAACAGCGTCAGATGCGCCGCAAAATGCGGTAAATCAGGATGCAGCTCCCGCCGGAGGCTCTCCACGAACTCTCCCACCGGACCTTTCACATACGCCACCAGCGCATACCGCGGATTCTGCATAGACAGACAAAAATTATAGCGCGTTCCTTCCTTATTGAACGGCACCAGCCGTTGACTTCGCAGTGTCAATCCGGCCTGCATGGTCGCCACAAATTTTTTCTTGCCCTCCATGCCTGCGTTTCCCCAGTCAAGTGCAGCCTTTTAAACGTCTTAGCTCTTCTTCCGCGCTGAGTGCAAGAACCTGCGAGCGCTCCACTAAAATATTCCTCTCGCTCGTTCGTCTACACCATATAGATGGACGAGGCGCTGAAAAGACGGTGGCCGATGGTGGAGCAGGACCAACGCATCTCCGAAACGGTCTCGCGCGAACAGTCCCGTCTCCGCAGTTTCATTCGGAGGCGGGTGGCCGATCCCGGCGACGCCGAAGATATTCTCCAGGACGTCTTCTACGAACTGGTCGAAGCCTACCGGATGATGAAGCCAGTCGAGCAAGTCACCGCCTGGTTGTTTCGCGTAGCCCGTAACCGGATCACGGATCGATTTCGCAAGCGAAGCCGGGACGCGTTACGCAACGAACCGGCAAGTGTCGCGGAGGATGGCGAAGAGCTCTTACTGGAAGAACTTCTTCCCTCCCCTGACGCGGGTCCCGATGCCGCCTACGCGCGCAGCGTGCTGCTGGAAGAACTCGACGAAGCGCTCGATGAATTGCCCGCGGAACAGCGCGAAGTATTCATCGCTCACGAGCTGATGGGATACAGCTTCAAGGAGCTGGCTGCAGAAACCGGCGTCAGTGTGAACACGCTGCTCTCGCGCAAACACTATGCCGTGTTGCATCTGCGCGAGCGGCTGCAGGCCATCTACGACGAATTTCGAAACGATAGGACTTAACCATGAAAAGAAACCGGTTCTTACGAATATTGAAGTTTGCTTTCTTCGCCATATTGTTCCTGGCCGTTTTTAGTTTTTTTGTAATGAGGCTGTGGAACTGGCTCATGCCCGCCGTGTTCGGCTGGCACCTCATCACCTACTGGCAAGCCCTGGGATTGCTGGTGCTCAGCAAAATTCTCTTTGGCGGATTCCGTGGTGGTCCGCAGCGCCACTGGCGGTGGCGCGGCAGGATGATGGAACGCTGGGAGCACATGACGCCGGAAGAGCGCGAGAAATTCCGCAACAGCATGCGCGGACGGTGCGGACATTTCCCCGCTTCGCCCGTCGAACCCAAGGCATGAGATTCGCTCCACTTCGTTCAGAAAAGAGAGGTTCCATCGTGCTGAATGTAACGATTGAAAATTTCGCTGAAACTGCCATCCTTCACTGCGCCGGAAGAATCGTCCGCGGCCATGAGACCGCCCTGTTGTGCGCCGCCGTACGCCAGCACGGCCGCAACATTATTCTCGATCTCGAAAAAACGGATGCCATCGACGCCGCTGGAGTCGGCGCCCTTATTTCGCTGCACGCTGCGGGAGTGTATCTGCGGCTGATCAATCCCAGCAAAGCCGTTCGCGATATCCTGCGACTCACCCATCTGGACTCCATATTCGAAATCGCAGGCGCGCCACCGTCCACAGACCATCGAGAATATGAAGAAGGCTCCGGCCCCCGCCAGGCGCCACCGCCCTCCTCGCCGGTCGTAATCGCCGCAACCTGAGTCTAGGCAGGGGCGAACATTGGCAGGGCTGGCAGCACCACAGTCAGAGTAGTAATCCACTCGAGCCCTGCTTTAGAATCGCTCTTGCGAATCATGCCGATGGTGTGTCGGCCTGCGCCAAGCCAACCGCCTCGCCAATATGCTCTTCTAAACTCCATCCCGTTCGCTCGGCGCAGGTGAGGCGACGTAAGTGTTCAAGAAAATGCTAAACCGGCGAATCCTTCTAGCCGTCATCCTCGCATCCGTCTTGCTGCCCGCGCGAGCGCTCCCTCAATCATCCGGTTCCCAGCCGGGAGTGGAGTTACCCGTTGTGATGCGGCAAAGCGTCGTCGCCGGCAAGACCGCGATCGGCACGAAGATCCAAGCCAAACTCGTGGCAGCCACCCTGATCAACGGCACAGTCGTGCCCCGCGACGCAATCCTATCGGGCGAGATCACTGAGTCCATAAAAAAATCTGCATCCGCCCCTTCTCGCCTCGCCATTCGTATGGATTCTGCCGATTGGAAAAAAGGATCGGTGCCCCTCAAAGTGTATTTGACGGCGTGGTATTACCCCGAAGCGGCAGTCGCCGGGCAGGACCTTTCCTATCAACCGCAAGACGCCGCCAACAGCAAGAGAAACTGGAATGGGATGGGAACTTAT
The DNA here is from genome assembly GCA_963817305.1 of uncultured Acidobacteriaceae bacterium. Taxonomy (GTDB): domain Bacteria; phylum Acidobacteriota; class Terriglobia; order Terriglobales; family Acidobacteriaceae; genus Sulfotelmatobacter. Next base: position 151,279 of record CAWFOD010000009.1, read on the forward strand.
CCCGATCCAAATAATCCAATTTCACAGCAGAAATTTCCCGCCACTGAAAGCAACAAGGACGCAGATCCTGCTCCGCCTTCACCCGCTTCAAGTATTTCCCAACACCGCCTCCTGATGAAGCATGTCCAATCCATTCGAGAGGTCGACGGATCGGTCGCCCTGATCAACCAGCATTCCGATCTAAAGCTGGATAAGGTAACCACCTATGTTCTGGCATCGGGTGACTTATTGCCTGCACACTGATTTCCGCCCTTGTAATCCAGAAAACGCATGGTACTATACGTTGTCGTTAACGTACACGGTCGGGCGATCGCTCTCCTGTCCGAATGGCACCCAGCAGGCAATCGGTGGGAATTTACCTCTTAGGCATTGATGTGGGAACCGGAGGCACGCGCGCTCTCATCCTCGATGAGAGAGGAGCCGTTGTCTCATCCGCTACCGAGGACCATCAACCTTTCGCATCTCCTCAAATCGGCTGGGCCGAGCAAAACCCGGATGACTGGTGGCGCGCCTGTGGCATAGCCGTGCGCCGTGCTCTCGCACAAGCCAAACTGCACAAAGAGAAAGATCAGATTTCCTGCGTCGGCCTGTCTGGCCAGATGCACGGGGCTGTTCTGCTCGACGAGCAGGACCGCGTCGTACGCCCGGCACTGATCTGGTGTGATGTGAGAACGGAGAAGCAGTGCCGCGAGTTAACCGCTCAAGTCGGCGCCGACAAGCTGATTCAGCTTACCTGCAATCCTGCGCTCACTAATTTCACCCTCACCAAGTGCTTGTGGGTCAGAGAAAATGAACCGGAAAATTGGCGCCGTGTTCGATCGGTCATGCTTCCCAAGGATTACGTCCGGTTCCGGTTAACCGGGGAACGCGCCACCGATGTCGCAGACGCCTCGGGCACCCTGCTCCTCGACGTTGCCAACCGCCGCTGGTCGAAAGCCTTATTAAATCTCGTTCAAATGGACGAATCTCTTCTGCCCCGCCTATACGAGTCGCCCGAAATCTGCGGACAAATTTCCGACGCCGGTGCGGAAGCCACTGGCCTGAAAGAAGGCACACCCGTCGTGGCGGGTGCGGGAGATCAGGCTGCCGGTGCCATCGGCATGGGAATCGTTTCTCCCGGAGCCGTCAGCGCAACCATCGGAACCTCGGGCGTGGTCCTTGCGGCAACTGATCGTCCCGCACTGGATTCCCAGGGACGCGTCCACACCTTCTGCCACGCAGTACCCGGCCGCTGGATCGCAATGGGCGTGACCCAGGCTGCAGGACTTTCGTTGCGGTGGTTCCGCGATCAGTTCGGGTCGGACGACCGCCAACAATCCTACGAAAGCCTCACCGCCGAAGCGGCCAAAGCTCCTCCCGGATGCGACGGCCTGCTCTGGGCTCCATATCTGATGGGCGAGCGTACTCCTTACCTCGATCCTGCGGCGCGTGGAATGCTGGTCGGCCTAACTGCCTCTCACACCCGAGCTCATGTAATTCGAGCGATCCTCGAGGGAGTCGCTTTCAGCCTGCGCGATACTTTCACGATTTTTCGCGAGATGGAAGTGCCAGTAACCAGGATTCGTCTGGGCGGCGGCGGCGCCAGGTCCCCCCTTTGGCGACAGATTCAGGCTGACATTTACGGACAGCCCGTCGAAACGGTCGCAGCCGAAGAAGGCGCAGCCCACGGCGCCGCAATCCTGGCCGGCGTTGGCGCGAAAATCTGGCCTTCCGTGGATGAAGCCTGCCAATCCGTTGTGCGCGCCGTCGAGCGTATCTCCCCAGACCCGAAAAATTCGCTGGCCTTGCAAAAGTCCTACGCCGTCTACCGGCGCATTTACCCCGCGATGAAGTCCATCTTGAATTGACTTGATAACGTTTGCGAAGTGGAGACCGATTTCATGACCAACCATCAGCCTGATACGAACGATTACCAACCTCGCGCGGAAGACAAGTTTTCCTTCGGGCTATGGACGGTCGGCAACCGGGGACGCGATGCCTTTGGCGATTTTGTACGCCCGCTGATTTCCCCCACCGAGATTGTCTCCCTGCTGGCCGAGGTCGGGGCCTGGGGAGTCAACTTGCATGACAATGACTTAGTCCCCATCGACGCAACTCCCGCCGAACGCGACTGCATCGTCCGCTCCTTCAAGAAGGCCTGCGAGGCCAATGGAATCGTCGTTCCGATGGCGACCGTTTCGCTGTTCTTCCATCCCATATTCCGCGACGGAGCTTTCACGGCGAACGATCCGGAAGTGCGCGCCTACGCTCTGCAGAAAACCATGCGAGCAATGGATATTGGTGCAGAATTGGGAGCGAAAATTTTCGTATTGTGGGGAGGCCGCGAAGGCGTCGAAACCGACGCCTGTCGCCGTGCCGATGACGCGATCAAACGACTGCGCGAAGCCGTCAACTATTTGTGCGAATACAATCTCGACCGCGGGTATGGCATGAAGTTCGCCTTGGAAGCCAAGCCCAACGAGCCCCGCGCCGATATCTACATGGCCACCACCGGCCAGTATCTCGGCTTCATTCCCACTCTCGATCATCCGGAAATGGTTGGCGTGAATCCCGAGATGGCCCATGAACACATGTCAGGGTTGAACTTCATGCATGCCGTCGCCCAGGCGTGGGAAGCCGACAAGCTTTTTCACATCGATCTCAACGACCAGATGCCCGGTCGATTTGATCAGGATCTCCGTTTCGGATCTTCCAACTTGAAGTCGGCATTTTGGCTGGTCAAATTTCTCGAAGATGTTGGCTATAGCGGCTCTCGCCACTTCGATGCCCACGCCTACCGCACGGAGGACTACTGTGGGGTGAAAGATTTCGCCCGCGGTTGCATGCGTACTTACCTGATCCTGAAAGCGAAGGCGAAGCGATGGAACAACGACAAAGATATACAGGCGGTGCTTGCCGAGATTTCGAAAAATCACAACGGCACACCTCCTTTGAGCCATTACTCAAAACAGTCCTCTTCCGACTTGCTGGCCACATTTTTTGACAAAGACGTAATCCTCAAGAAGCGTCTGCCCTACGAATATCTCGATCAACTCACGGTTGATTTGCTACTGGGTGTGAGATAGCGCGATGACCCAACTACTGGCAGCGGCTCTGCCAACCCGCCTGGTACACCTGTCCACCATCGATGTTGTCATTGTGGTCTTTTACTTTGCTTTGGTGCTCTCTATCGGCTGGTACTTAAAAGGTCAGGCGAATACCGGCGAAGATTTTTTCATGGCCGGGCGCGAGATGACTGCATGGGTCGCCGGTCTCAGTTTCCTTTCAGCTAATCTCGGTGCGCTCGAACTGATGGGCTGGGCAGGCTCCGCCTATCAGTACGGAATTCTCGCGACGCATTGGTACTGGATCGGCGCCATCCCGGCAATGCTTTTCCTGGCGCTGGTGATGATGCCGTTCTATTACATTTCCAAAACGCATTCGGTCCCGGGATATTTGAAACTCCGCTTCGGCGAATCCAGCCGTGCTCTGTCTGCGATTTCATTCGCCTTCATGACCGTGCTCATGAGCGGCGTCAACATGTTTGCCATGGCCAAGGTCATGCAGATCGTGCTGGGATGGGACATTAATTTCAGCATCTGGGTTTCGTCGCTGACGGTCGCGATTTATGTCACGCTCGGCGGCCTGCGCTCGGCCATTTTCAACGAAGTCTTGCAGTTCTTTCTCATCTGGGCCGGGGCACTGCTGATTCCGATCCTCGGACTCTACGAAGCCGGCGGCTGGACAAACCTGAAACTGCAAATTGCGCACCGAGCGTCGGAACAATATGTTCATCTGTGGTCCGGATTAGGCTCGTTCAGCACTAATCCGATGGGCATCCATTGGACGGGCATTGTATTCGGGCTGGGCGCCGTGATCTCGATGGGCTACTGGACCACGGACTTCCTCGTGGTCCAGCGCATTCTGGCTGCGAAAGATATTCGCAGCGCGGAAATGGCACCCATCATCGGCGCAGGATTCAAGATGATGGTGCCGATCATCGTGATCCTGCCCGGGCTGCTTGGCTTGGCAGTGTTGCCGGAGAAACTGGTCCCGGAATCCGTGGCCACCGTGACCGGAGCTCATAGCTATAACGATGTGCTTCCGCTCATGCTGGCCCGCTATTGTGGTCCTGGCTTACTTGGCCTGGGAGTTACAGCGCTGATTGCCGGCTTCATGTCCGGCATGGCGGGAAATGTCAGCGCCTTCACCACCGTCTGGACCTATGACATTTATCGTCCCTTCATCAACAGTAAAGCCAGCGACCACCATTACGTGAACATGGGACGGTGGACGACCGTGATCGGCGTGCTGATCAGCGTGGGTACTGCGTATCTGGTGATGCAGTTCGCCAGTATCATGGACTACGTACAGGCGTTGTTCAGCTTTTTTATTGCGCCACTGTTCGGAACGGTCGTGCTCGGAATGTTGTGGAAGCGTGCCACGGGGCCGGGCGGGTTCTGGGGATTACTCTGTGGCACGCTCTGCTCCATCGGCATGTGGAGCTGGGTAAAGGTGGATCCATCCGCGCTGCGTTACGTGGCGCTTTCGCCCGACGCCAAGGGTCTAGCTCAGGATATGTATCAGGCATTGTGGTCTTTTATCGTATGCGTGGTGGTGACCGTGGCTGTCAGCGTTGCCACGAAACCCGTACCAGACGGTCAATTGACGGGTTTGGTTTACGGGCTGACGGACGTACCTTCCGTCGGAAATCTTCCGTTGTATCAGAAGCCAATTTTCTGGGCGGGCGTGGTCACAATCGTTTTCGTGGCGCTCAACATTATTTTCTGGTAAAGGCTCAGCGAGGTGGGCGGATGGCAGTCAGAATGATTTCGATCTGGTTCTTCATCGGCATTTCGTTAGCCGTAAACGGCGCGCTCATCCTGGCCGCTGGAATTTACCAGCTGGTAAATCCTCCGGCGAATCCTGGCGTTGTTCTTTTTAACTTGCATGCCAATGTATGGTGGGGCGCGGCGCTGTTGGTAATCGGTTTTCTTTATTGCGTCAAATTCGCACCCTCGCGTCAGTCCTGAAATCGTCCCACAACCGTCGACATGCTCCGACAGACCTCACGCTTATTGATGTAGCGGGGGCGGACTCGCAGAAATCTTCAAAGCCAGCGGCTCATCGGACTTCTCATGCAGTTCGCGCACCTTGGCAAACTGCTTCTGCGATTCCACCGTTTTTCCCATGGATTGATAGACTCGTCCCAGCCGGTAATGAGCATCCGGTTGAGCTGGATCCAATGCAACCGCGCGACGCAGCGCGGTCACGGCCTCCGGGTATCGCTTCTGCTCAGTGAGAACCGCACCCATGTCGATATAGGCAAGGCGTAAGTCGCTTTTTTCCGCAGCTGCTTTCTTTAGCAGAGTAAGGGCTTCATCAAAATTCGTTTTCTTCATCGCGATGTCGCCCAGATACGCCAGCGCTTGCGGATGTTTCGGGTCAAGTGCCAGAACCTTCTCGAATTCACTCGTTGCTTCATCGTATCGGTGCGACTTCCAGTAGAGATAACCCAGACCAAAATGCACGTTTGGCTCCTGCGGCGAAACTTTTTCCGCAGCCTGAAATTCACGAATTGCCTCCGGCGTTCTCTGCAGGCCATCCAGAGCTTCCCCACTGAGCATGTGTGCGGATGCCGAATCCGGGTTTTGCTGGAGAATCAAACGGAACTGATCCAGCGCGCAGGAATATTTCTTCGCCCACAGGCAGCTTTGCGCCAGCACCTGAAGTAATTCGGCATTGTTGGGATCGGCCTTAGCGGCTGGCTCAAGATATTTTGCCGCCTCGGCAAAATGCTTTGCTCCGTAGTAGCTCAACCCGAGCAGCGTAGCAGCCTGACGATTTTGACTGTCCGCAACAGAAGCCGCCCGCAGCGGGCCGATCGCCGCCTGAAAGCGGCCTTGCTTGAACTCCGCTAACCCCAGATTCAATTGCACTCCGGGCAAATGTGGATTTAAAGCGAGCGCCTTTTCATAGGCCGCCGCCGCTCCCTTATATTTCTGCTCCTTCGAGAGCACCACTCCCAGGCTGGCATTTGCCGCGGCATCATTGGGATTTCTCCGGATGACCGCTCGCCAGGCATCGGCAGCCTCGTCAAGCTTTCCTTGTTGTTCAAGCGCAATCGCATCGGCAGGAGTTGACGATTGACCGCGTGCGGCCGGCGGCAGGGACAATGCAAGCAACCAAATCACCGCAACTGCACAACAGAGAGTCCACTTCGTCATACTCGAAACGCAGCGTTACGAGACACTATCACGCCGAAGCATCTGCCAACAAAATAATGCTCCGCCCACCCACGTGAGCGGAGCCCCAGCCTCATTCAAGTGAATGTTAGTAGATAATCTTCAATCCCAGCTGGAATTCTCTCGGATCAAAAGCGGCCGTCACCGCGCCGAAGTTGCCCGACCCCTGGTCAAGGCTGATGCCTCCATTGTTGATGTCGCCCTTGAACTGCGTATGGTTCCAGGTGTTGAAGGTCTCCGCCCGGAATTCAATGCGGCTGCCGCGCTCCGCGCTGAGTACGAAGTTTTTCAAAAGCGCCAGGTTCCAGTCGTTGCGGCCCGGACCGCGCAACGCATCAAACCCAAGATTCCCCCACGTGCCGGGAGCCGGGGCAGAAAACACCGCAGGGTTAAACCATTCGGCCGCCGTCTTGGGATAAGAAATCGATCCGTTTACATCTGGCCGATCACCCTGCTGAGTGGACGTGCCGGCATTGGGAATGACGCTGGCCACCGTGCTGCCGCTCACCCCCAGATTGATCGGCGCTCCCGATTCCATGGTAACGATTCCCGACAGTGCCCATCCTCCCACCGTCGACCTAAGAATATGGTTGTCGCTGTTCTTCAAGAAAGGAATCTGGTAGACGAAGTTAACGAAGGCCACATTTTCGCGATCAAACACCGATGGACCAAGATCGTATCTCCATCCCACGTACGGATTGGTTACGTTGTTGAGGTCGCCACCACTGCCGTTGCTGTCAGTCGCATCGACCGCACGCGCCAGCGTATAACCGAATTGCATTTGCAGATCCCGGGTCACGTTCCCGTGCAAGTCCACCTGCAGCGAATTGTAGTGAGCATTTGCCCCATCAATCGACAGCCTGATCCCTCCATAGCCTCGATACTGGTACAACTGGTTGATGCCGCTTCCACCCGAAGCCACCAGTCCCGGTAGAGCAGCCGCCGGCGGAAGGTTTATCTCCTGATAGTAGTTCTCGTGTCGTCCTTGGCTACCCACATAAGAAATACCCAGCACCGACCTCGCTCCTAAAGCCTGCTGCACTCCCACACTGTATTGGTAACTCGTCGGAGGTTTGTAATTCAACGCGATGCCCGTGATACCCACCGGAAGAATCGGCAGCGCAGCGGCAGTGATGGTGCCTCCGGTAGTAAGGTCGAGCCCCGGGTTGGAGAGAGAAACGTTGTGGACCGTGGGGCTGGCATCGAATGGGGTGTTCGTGGCCCCGTTATACATATCGTTTCCCTGAATCCGGTCGTACATGATGCCGAAACCGCCACGCACCACGGTCTTCCCTCGGCCCGTCAGGTCATAGGCAAACCCAACACGAGGACCGAACTGCGGCCAATAGTTATTGGTCAGGCCCTTCGGGATCCCATTCTTGCCCCCGATCCCGATGCCGTTCTCATAAAATCGCAAGCCCGTTAAGATCGGATTCGGACTGGTTCCCAGGCCCGGGCTTGCGCCTGTGCAACCGGGGTCGGCAGCACTGCCGCAAATATTGCCCGTGGTATCGAATGTCGCCGCATTCGCGGGGTTATAAAGATTGGGATAGAAGTTGGCCGACTGTTCGTTCGCTTCGTAGGTGTGCGGCGCACCATCCCACCGCAAGCCAAGATTCAAAGTCAATCGATGATTGACCCGCCAGTTGTCCTGCACATAGGCTGCGAGAGAAATGTTGTTCCAGTGGCCGCTGGATTTTACCGCGTCTTCTTCGTATTGCTGGGCATCGCCCAGCAGGAAATCGGCAAAATCATTACCCGTGAAATTACCGTTGAAGTTGAAATTGCCTTGCGTGTTGGCGAAATAATCCTGAACCTTTTTGTAAAGCGCCCAGCTGAATCCGAACTTAAGCTGGTGCGCACCCTTGGTCCAGGAAACGTCATCGCGAAGTTGGTAATCATTGGCGGCGTTAATCCAGGGCGTCCAATTCGAAGTGTAGTCGGTTCCGGTGCTGCCGTTCAGATTGATGGATGGAATGCGATTGTCTGCGTTGGGCCCGGTGAACAACCGGTTGAAGGTGAAATCCGAAGGCGCGCCGAAAACTCCTTGCGGAATGATGTTGATCCGGTTTCCGTTGTAATTGAAAGCGGCTTCATTCAGCAGCGTGGGGCTCACCGCGTAAGTCGTGTGGATCACCGCGCTGTACGAAGGATTTCCGAAAACGTCGCTCACCGTGGGAACGTTGTCGCTGCTCCACTGCGTGGTCCCGTAGGTCTGCGAAACCTGCTCGGAAACCCAGTGCCCGAAGACTGAAAACTTATCGGTGAACTGATGATCGACACGGGCAATTTCCTCGCGGACGTTGGTCGGCGAATTATTGCCGCCGATGAATTGCCCCGTGCCTTTGGTGTTGGTGGAAGTAATCGTGGTTTGCGCCGGGAAAATGCCAGCCTTCAAAAGCGTCTGCGCATTAGGATCCAGCATGCACGCGGGAATGGTGTTATTGGGGAAGGGTTTTCCAGGCACCACTCCAGCGGGAGGAACTCCACCAGGACAATTCGCTCCAAGACCAACGACATTACTGGGAACATTAATGATGACCGCGTCCGCCCCGGTCGCGGGAAACACACCGCCATACTCGCTCGCTAACGGAACTGTCTGGTTGGTCAATCCTCCCTGAACCAGGCTGCGCCATTCCATATTGTAGAAAAAGAAAGTTGGGTGACTCTTGAAAAGAGGAACCTCGCCGCCCGCGTTAAAGCCGTAAACGTTGAATCGCAGTTCCGCAACTTTGGCGGGAGCAGGATTGAAGTAATTGCGCGCGTCGAGAGCGTCGTTGCGAACGAACTCCCACGCCGAAGCGTGGAACGTCCGCGTTCCCGACTTAACCACGGTCGTGATCGTTGCCGCTCCCGAAAGTCCATACTCTGCGCTGTAATTCGAAGTCAGATTGCGAAACTCGGCGATCGCATCCATCGACGGCATCACACTCGCGCTGCTGCCTCCGCGGTCAAGATTTTCTCCGCCATCGAGAAGTTGCAGGTTGTGCCCGGCACGTTGCCCGTTGATGCTGACATTACTGTCACCGCTCACCGGAGTGGGAATTACCAGGTCGCCCTGCACACTGGACGCCCCGGGAGTCAGCGCATAAAGCGAATAGACGCTGCGGCCATTCACCCCCAGCTCCGACACTTGCTGGCCGTTGATCACACTGCTCACTTCGCTCGAATCCGCCTGCACCTGCACCGCATTCGCTTCTACGGTCACGTTCTCCTGCGTGGTGCCAACTTTCAGCACAAAATCAACGCGGGCGCGATCGTTGACGTTCACTGTCACGCCATTTCTTTCCGCCACGCCGAATCCTGTCGCTTTGGCGCTCACGTTGTAGTGACCAATCGGCAGACCCGGCGCTACGTATTGTCCGGCATCATTCGTCGTGCTGCTGCGTGACTCGCCGGTTTCTACGTGCGTAATCGTAACCTTCACGTTCGGAACCACCGACCCCGATGGGTCCGTCACTGTCCCCAGGATGGTCGCTTCCTGGCCGAAGGCGTGGAATGACAAGCCGAGGAACAGCACACAAAGAACCGCGAGACTTCGACCGCAGGTTTTCGCGGCAAGAACGATGCTCCCGGCAAATTGAGACGAGCGAGACTTCATGGTCCACATCCCTCTGGCATTTGCAAGCCAAACGTTAACGTTAACGATCAGGAGCAGCTTTTATCTTCTTTCCCCTCCCTTTGTCAAGAAAAATCTCAAATCTCTGAAATTGAATCTTTGAATCCGCTCAGAATCGCGGACCCTCACGGCAAAAAAATGTCCGGATTTTTCGACCGGCGCTGCAGTAGAAAATCTTGATTTAGGGGCCTAGCTGACCGCTTCAGTCTTTCCCCGGAGCGGAAGCTTGCTCCCGGCGCGGGCGCGATTCGCGGATCCGATCGCGGAGTCGTCGAACTTCACTCCCGCCAGTCGGATCTCTCGGAAAAGATGCAGGTTGGATGACATGACAACTCCAGGGCTAAGATGGACGGTCGGCGGGAACGGGACTCTCCCGGTCAGATTGTCTGCCATCAGTCGAACCGCCAGTTGGCCCTGACGATGTGGCTGCTGATAAATAGATGCCGTCACCGTCCCCTTCTCGAAGTAGGGAGACATTTCCGCGAACAGATCCGTCGTAATCAGTTTGGTTCTTCCGGCAAGACCCCTCGCCCCCAGAGCTCGGCAAACGGGAAGGCAATTCACAGTATTCACGTACAGTCCGGCAAGATCCGGAACCTGACCGAGAAGGTCAAAGGTCTTTTGAAAACTTTCGTCTTCGTCTTCGTGTCCTTCCACAACGCTGACAATCTCGCCTCCCGGACAGTTGCGCGGAAACGCATCGGAAAAGCCCGCGGTTTTCTGCCGGTGATCTTCGGCGCTCAACATGCCAGCAATGACGGCCACTTTGGAGCCCGCCGGCACAAACTTTCCCATCAGCTCTCCCGCCAGCCGTCCGTTCAATAACGGTTCCACACACACGATGCACGACCGCCGGCTTTCCGGCGCGTCGGTGGAAACGCAAACCACCGGTATTCCTTTTGCTTCCGCTTCATCGATCAAAGGCGCGAGCGCTTGCGGATTTCCCGCCGTGAGAACAATTCCGTTCACGCCCTCGTGCATCAGTTCCTTGAACGCTTCGGTGTCCGCCTCCCCTAACGTCTGCACCGGCCGGTATACAAGCTGGATTCCATGTTGCGCCACGCTGCGGGCTTCATCCAGCACTCCGCCCCAAAGTTGATCGTAGAAAAAATGGATTTCCCGCGGGATGCATACTCCAATCCGAGCACTCGCTTTGGAGACTGACAGAGAGCGTGCCGCCAGATTCGGCGTATAAGCAATCTGCTCGGCGATTTTCAGAATTCGCTGCCGCGTGGATTCGTTGATTCCCGGGCGACCATGCAAGGCACGGTCAACCGTCCCGATCGAAACATTAGCCAGTTCCGCAATCAGGTGAATTCCGCGCCTATCTTTCTTGTGTCGGGACGCGCTCATCCTCTCGTTTCCATTCTAGCTTGCTTTCCAAATCATCCGCCTATAAGTCAGAGTTTCGATTGCCCGTACGCCCCTGACTCCAACTCCACATAGTGACCAGGTCCCGGCTGCCAAACTCTTCGTGTACGTTGACGGTGCTATACTTCGTCCCGGCTTCGAACCAAACTCTTCGAACCACTTTCTCGGTTCTGAAAAGATTTCCCTAGGAGATCCTCTTCATGGCTCAAGGTCGTACTCGCGTATTGATGTTGGTCATCGCCTTGATCTTTGTAGCAGTATTCCGTTCCGTCGCGCAAACCACGCCGCCTGCGACCACTCCGCCGTACCTCAATCCGTCGCTGCCGCTGAACGAACGAGTCGACGATCTGGTATCGCGAATGACGCTTGAAGAAAAAGCTTCTCAACTCGTCAACCAGGCACGAGCCATCCCCCGGCTGCAAGTCCCCGGCTACGACTGGTGGAGCGAAGCTCTTCATGGAGTCGCCAATGCCGGCACCGCTACCGTCTTTCCCGAGCCGATTGGACTCGCCGCAACTTTTGATTCTCCTTTGATCCACGACATGGCAATCGTAATCAGCACAGAAGCGCGCGCCAAGCATAACCAGGCAGTCCGCGCGGGACGTCGCGACATCATGGAAGGCCTCGATTTCTGGTCGCCGAACATTAATATTTTTCGCGATCCCCGCTGGGGCCGCGGTCAGGAAACCTACGGTGAAGATCCATTTCTTACTGGACGGATGGGAGTCGCCTTCGTCACCGGAATGCAAGGAGACGACCCAAAATATTTTCGCGTGATTGCTACGCCCAAACATTACGCCGTACACAGCGGCCCGGAACCGTCACGTCACATGATCGATGTGAGGGTGTCGAAGCACGACGAAGAGGATACTTACCTCCCTGCCTTCCGCGCCGCAATTGTAGAAGGCAAAGCCGCATCGATCATGTGCGCCTACAACCGCGTGAATGGCGAACCCGCCTGCGCTAATAAATTTCTGCTGCAAGACCAGCTGCGCGGCGCCTGGAAGTTCAAGGGCTATGTCGTTTCCGATTGCGATGCCGTCGCTGATATTTTCAACGGCCATCACTTTACGAAAAGCATGGCCGAAGCCGGAGCCGTGTCTTTGAAAATGGGCATGGACAATGAATGCGCAGATTTCTTTACTCAGGCTACTGACAACTCCGACTACGTAAAATTTCTCGACGCTGTAAAACAGGGCCTGCTCAGCGAAAAAGATATCGACATATCCTTAAAACGCCTGTTCACGGCCCGTTTCCGCCTGGGAATGTTCGATCCCCCCGAACTCGTGCCCTATGCCAATATTCCCGATTCTGAGATCGATAGCCAGCCTCACCGCGCGCTCGCGCTGCGCGCCGCGCAGGAGTCGATTGTTCTTCTCAAGAACAATGGCATCCTTCCTCTTCGTCCCGATAAAAGCAACATCGCTGTCGTCGGTCCACTCGCGGAATCCACTCGCGTCTTGCACGGCAACTACAGCGGTACGGCATCCCATGCCACTTCCGCGCTCGATGGCATCCGCCGGCAATTCCCTTCTGCCCAGGTCACCTATACTCCGGGCATGAACTTCCTTCGCGAAGAGGAACTCATTCCATCCACCGTTCTCTCGACCGCAGACGGACAGCCCGGCCTCACCGGAGAATATTTCTCCAATCCAAACTTCGTAGGCACCCCGCAAGTCGTCCGGGTCGACAAAGCCATCGACCTTCAGCGCTTTCACCCCGAGCGCTCTTCGATTCCTCCTCCTCCCGGAATGAAAGATTTTTCCGTGCGCTGGACGGGATTTCTTACTCCGGACGAATCCGGGGACTATCAAATCGGCGACGTCGGTTCCATGAACCGCCTCTGGCTCGACGGCAAGCTCATCGTCGACGACTTTGTGCTACATGATCCCGAACCGAAGAATGTGACCATCCATCTCGAGAAAGGACATCGCTACGCGATCAAGTTGGAATACGGACAAGGTGGCACCGGTCTCAGACTGGTGTGGCTCCGCCTCTTGCCTCATCCCATTCCAACCGCGATCGCTTCGGCAAAGAACGCTGACGTGGTTGTGGCCGTTGTCGGCATCACTTCTCAACTCGAAGGCGAGGAGATGAAAGTCGACGTTCCCGGTTTCAAAGGCGGCGATCGCACCAGCCTCGATCTGCCCAAAGAAGAAGAGGATCTTCTCGAGGCGATGAAGACCACCGGCAAGCCCCTCGTCGTCGTCCTCATGAACGGCAGCGCGCTTTCCGTAAACTGGGCGAACGAAAACGCAGACGCCATTCTCGACGCCTGGTATGCCGGTGAAGAAGGTGGTACCGCCGTCGCCCAAACTTTGGTGGGTCTGAATAATCCTGCCGGCCGCTTGCCCGTGACCTTCTACAAGAGCGTCGACCAGTTGCCCGCCTTTGAAGACTATTCGATGAAGAATCGCACCTACCGCTATTTTCAGGGAGAGCCGCTCTATCCTTTCGGTTACGGACTCAGTTACTCCAAATTTGAATACAGCAATTTGAAACTCTCCAATGCCACGCTGAAAGCCGGTGATTTTCTTACCGTGGATGCGGATGTGCACAACACCAGCCAGAGAGACGGCGATGAGGTCGTCGAACTATATCTAAGTTTTCCTCCGTCCCCGGCCGCGCCGCTTCACGCTCTCCGCGGCTTCACGCGAATCCACGTAAATGCCGGCGATACCCAGCACGTCCACTTTATTCTGGACGAGCGCGACCTGAGCCAGGTCAATGATAATGGAGATCGAATCGTCGCCGCAGGCGCCTACCGCGTCACCGTCGGCGGTGGACAGCCCGGAACCACTGCTCTGCAAGCAGAAGCGGAATTTAAGATCAAAGGTCAACGAGCATTACCGGACTAGGAGCCGTGCGTGCTCGCGACACTTGAATTGACAATATGCGGTTGAAACAATTGGGTAGAGCGAGCGCAGTTTTCGTCGCATTGTTATCGACGGTCTTGTCTGCGCAGAATCCCAGTCTCTCAGATGCACCAAACACTGCAAAAAAGACTGGCTCAAGAACAAAGCTGGATGCGCCTCATGCAACCAGCATCAGTCCCATCCATTTCGCCTACCAGCCGATTCCTTTCGAACTCGACAGTGACGAAACCACCGAGCGCCACGCCCCTGAAACTATGGCCGGAGGCGTGGCCGTCTTTGATTACAACAACGACGGCAAGCTCGACATATTTTTTACCAATGGCGCCGACATCAATACTCTGCGCAAGTCGTCTGCAAAATATTTCAATCACCTCTTCGAAAATGACGGCCACGGGCACTTCACCGACGTCACTGCCAAAGCCGGCCTTGCCGGCACCGGCTACGATATTGGTGTCGCGGTCGCGGATTATGACAACGACGGCTACGAAGATATTTTCGTCGCCGGTGTCTACAAGAACACTCTCTATCACAACAACGGAGACGGCACGTTCACCGATGTCACCGCCAAAGCTGGCCTAAATAAGCCGGATCCCGAATATGGGCCGCTCTGGTCCGTCGGCGCGGTCTGGGTCGATGTAAATAATGATGGTCTGCTCGACCTCTTCGTCATCAACTACATGAAGTGGGACATCAAGCACGAACCCTCATGCCCCATCGACGGCCATCCTGACTACTGCAATCCAAAAATGTACAAACCAACTCCGAATCAACTTTTCATCAACAATGGAGACGGAACTTTTACAGACGTTTCGGCGAAATGGGGATTGCGCGCTCATCCCGGAAAAGGCATGGCAGGCGCGACCGCTGATTTTGATCTCGACGGCAAAATGGATGTCTTCGTTGCCAACGACAAAGAATTCAATTATTTCTTTCGCAACCAAGGAACTCGGTTCGATGAGATCGGATTCGACGCGAATATCGCTTTGCGCGAAGACGGAGTATTCATCTCCGGCATGGGCGTCGATTTCCGCGACCTTGATAATGACGGATATCCCGACATCGTCATTGTTGCTCTCGACAACGAAACCTTCCCGCTCTATCGCAACACCGGCAAAGGAACCTTTGCCGAAGTCACCGAAGAGAGCGGCATGACCATGCTAACCCTGCCCATGGGCGGTTATTCGCCAACCATTGCCGACTTTGATAACGACGGCTGGAAAGATATTTTCGTTTCCCGCGGTCACGTTCAGTCGCTTCTATCGGCACCCCGCATCGCCGTTGAGCAGCCAAACACCGTCTTCCGAAATTTGGGTGGCATGAAGTTCGCCACCTTTACTGCTGAAGCTGGACTCACTGCACGCCCTCCCGCCCGCCATCGTGGGTCCGCCATCGGCGACCTGAATGGAGACGGCCGCATCGATGTGGTCGTAACCGCTCTCAAGGCTCCGGCGGAAATTTGGATGAATGACAGCTCGGACAGTAATCACTGGCTGGAAATTGAATTACAGGGAACGAAGAGCAACCGCGATGGAATCGGTGCGCGCATAAAACTGGTAACCAAAACCGGCACGCAGTACGATCACAAATCTACGGCTGCAGGCTACGCGTCGTCGAGCGCGGGCCCGGTTCATTTTGGATTAGGCCTGAATGCGTCTGTCGATCTTGTCGAAATCCGCTGGCCCTCAGGTACGGTCCAGCAGCTGCGGGACGTTGTGTCCGATCAGATCCTGACAGTGAAAGAACCTCCCGGCAAGTTCTAATCAGAAGACAGCGGAGGTCGAAGGCGGACAGTTGAACAGAAATTTTGTTTAGGAACTATCGCTGCTGCGCCCCCGCCCGTCCGATTCTCGGAGCAATTGCACTCGCATATTCGCGCGCTACCTCTCCACTCACCTCGTCCTGCATGTGGCGGCGGCGAACGTGAAGCGCAAACGCCTCGATCAGGTTGGTCGCAAATCCCTCGCTCCCGAATTCCTGTCCACACACCGAGCAGCGCGGATTTCGCCGCTCGAAAATATTGATTCGCAGCGTTGCGTCGCTTTTCAGCATGCCCCCATTGTGCCACAATATTCTCCATACGTGTACGTTAACGACTTGGTCATCACTCCGGTTCTGCCCTGAGAATGCGCCGGCTCTATTCGAAGAGATGTCACAAAAAAACTTGAAACCAACAATTCATTTCGTATTTGTACTGACATGTGTTCTGTGCACCACCGCAACTGGTCACGCGGAAACCGGCCAGGACGCCTGGCTCCGTTATGCCCGCCTCGAGCCCTCCGCCGCCGCCCGCTACCGCGCACTCCCGGCAACTGTGCTTTCGCTCGATCGCACAATCGTGCTCAACACTGCTCAGGCAGAACTCACACGGGGCATCAAAAGCATGCTGGGCAAGACTCTTCGAATTGCCTCTGGCCCTCCAACTGAAAGCGCGATCGTAATCGGCACCGCCCCTCAACTTCGAAACATTGCCCCAACTCTACACATCATCGGCGGCTTGCGTGGAGATGCTTTTTGGTTGACGACAGGAGAAGTTCGCGGGTTCCATTGCATCATCATCACTGCGGGCACTGACCGTGGCGTCCTCTACGGAGTCTTCGCTTTTCTAAACCGGATCGCAAGGCTGCAGAATGTTTTCCGTCTAAACGAATTGCAGAAGCCCTCAGCCCCCATCCGCTGGGCCAATCAGTGGGATAACCTCGATGGCACCATCGAACGCGGATACGCCGGACGTTCCATCTTTTTCGAAAACGGCAGCGTTCGGCCCGATCTCACGCGGGTTTCTGAATACGCGCGCCTGCTCGCTTCGGTCGGCATCAACGGCTGCACCGTAAACAACGTCAATGCCGATCCGCACATCCTCGATCCAGCGTTCGTCCCGCAACTCGCTCGCATCGCCGAGGCGTTCCGCCCCTGGGGAGTTCAACTGGGAATCGCGGTTGACCTCAGCTTGCCCAAGATAGCTGGCGGCCTCGACACTTTCGATCCCCTCGATCCCCGCGTCGCCACCTGGTGGCAGAAAAAGTTCGACGAAGTCTATCGCGCTATCCCGGATTTCGGCGGCGTTGTCGTCAAAGCAGATTCTGAAGGACGCCTCGGTCCTTCGTTCTACGGCCGTACTCCTGCGGATGCGGCCAATGTCATCGCTCGCGCTCTCCAGCCGCACGGCGGAATCGTTTTCTACCGTGCGTTTGTTTATAACCACCATCTTGATTGGACCAATCTGAAGAATGATCGCGCGAAAGCCGCATACGACATCTTTCACCCGCTCGACGGCAAGTTTGATGACAACGTGATCATTCAAATTAAATATGGTCCCATTGATTTTCAGGTGCGCGAGCCCGTGTCTCCCTTGTTTGGCGGGCTTCCCCACACGAACTCCGCAATCGAGTTGCAGATCACGCAGGAATACACCGGCCAACAGCGGCACACTTGTTTCCTCGTCCCCATGTGGAAAGAGATCCTCGACTTCGACCTTCGCGTCAACGGCCGCTCGACCCCGGTAAAGCAGATTGTCGCCGGCGAAAGTTTCCACCGTCCCCTTGGCGGATACATCGGCGTCGTCAATGTCGGGCTCGATCAGGACTGGCTGGGAAATCACTTGGCAATGGCCAACCTGTACGGATTCGGAAGGCTCGCGTGGAATCCGAATCTCACTGCAAAAGCCATCGTCGACGAATGGACCCAACTCACCTTCGGCAACGACCCCGTCGTGGTCCAAACAATTTCGGGAATCCAACTGGCTTCGTGGCAGGCCTACGAAAACTACACCGGCGTGCTCGGCTTGCAAACACTCACCAACATCCTGGGCAGTCATTACGGACCTGCGCCTGAATCACAGGAGCGCAACGGCTGGGGACAATGGATTCGCGCCGACGCCCGCGGAGTCGGCGAAGACCGGACAGTCGCCACCGGCACCGGCTTCGTCGGCCAATATTCCTCCGACGTGCAGAAGATTTATGAATCGCTCACCAGCACGCCCGACAACTTACTGCTGTTTTTTCATCACGTGCCCTACACCTACAAACTGCGCTCCGGAAAAACGGTCATCCAGACGATTTACGATTCGCATTACGCCGGAGCCGGGAAAACGAAACAGTTCGTCTCGCAATGGCAATCCCTCTACCACCGTGTGGATGACGATCGCTTCCACGCTATCCTCGCCCAACTCACCTACCAATCCGGCCACGCGATCGTGTGGCGCGATGCCATCAATGACTGGTTCCACCGCATCTCCACAATCCCGGATGCAAGTGGCCGGGTCGGAAACCATCCCCACCGGATCGAAGCCGAATCCATGGAACTCCAGGGCTATACCCCGTTCGATGTCACTCCGTGGGAAGATGCCTCCGGAGGAAAAGCTGTCGTCTGCGCTCAGACCGCTCAGTGCACCGCGAAGTATCGCTTTTCTGGCCCGAAAGGTTGGTACGACATCGACATTGAATATTTCGATCAGAATAACGGTGTGTCGAAATACCAGGTCTTTGTGGGAAACCAGTTAGTCGACGAGTGGCTCGCCGATTCCTCATTACCCGCGACCGCACCCAACGGAGACTCGTCCACTCGGCGTCACATTAGCGGCGTGGCGCTTGCGTCCGGGCGACTTATTACGAATCCAGGGCTTTCCCGACGCCGCCGAAGCCGCCCCGCTCGACTACATCGAAATCCATCCCCAAGGCACGCGTCCGTAACAAAACGGACGCAGCACTCGCTTCATGATTCCTATTTCTTTACAACCGGGCTGGCACCAAAGTCGGAAAGTACTTTAGAATCGATCTTGCTGGTTATGTCGGGGCGTAGCGCAGCCTGGTAGCGCACCTGCCTTGGGCGCAGGGGGTCCGCGGTTCAAATCCGCGCGCCCCGACCATTTCCATCTCAAGCACTACCGCCGGATCAAACGCGAATTTTTTCTGTAGTGCGTTAAGCTACTTGTTCGATGCTTGTCGAACAGGTCGCGTGACCGCATTCGCAAGCGATCTCCGCCTCGCCCGATCCGGCATCGCTGCAAGATTCGCTGCAATATTTTTTGCCGCTTTCCACGATGCACGTGCAGGGAATATGGGCACAGGTCTTTTGCTCAGGCGTTGTCATAAGTTTTTACTCCACTCACCAGGATTGAGAGACGCCCGCCATTATAGCGCCCAAAACGTTCAGAAAATAGCTCGTTCGAAACTTGACGAACTCTCGGAAGACTTCAGATGGTGCCATCGAAGGGACTCGAACCCCCACACCGTTGCCGGTACATGGACCTGAACCATGCGCGTCTGCCAATTCCGCCACGATGGCAATTCTGGACTGCAATGCAGCGGCGGCCGCAAGGCCGCCGAGTCAGGAAGATCAGCTTTTCTATTTTTACAGCCCCGTCACTACCTGTCAAACACTGGCGCCAAAGGATCTGCATTTCCGGAGGCGATCAGAGAACTCAGCGCACTCCGCGGAATTTCTCAGCGCACTCTGCGTTTTAAGATCGTGAACGCGCCCGTCAATAAAAGCGGAGGCCAAAATCCGGAAGCCGCCTACCCGAGCTTGGCCGTCATCGAGATCTTCGCGTTCAATACCTTTGACACGGGACAGCCCTTCTCCGCCGCTTCCGCATATTTCTGAAACGTCGCTTCGTCCGCGCCGGGAACCTTCCCCACTACATCGATGTGGCTCGATGTAATGGTCCACCCTGCGTCCTGCTTCTCCATCGTCAAAGTCACATTGGTGTTGATGCTGTCGGGCTTCAAATTCGCTCCGCCGAGCTGCGCCGAAAGCGCCATGGAAAAACAAGCCGCATGTGCCGCTGCAATCAACTCCTCGGGATTTGTCCCCGGACCATTTTCAAATCGCGAAGTAAACGAATATTGCGTATCCTTCAGCACTCCGCCCGGAGCCGAGATCGTTCCCTTCCCATCCTTCAAGCCACCCTTCCACACCGCGCTAGCCTTGCGTTCCATCACGTTCTCCTCATCATGATCAGGAAATAAAATACCTGATCATTGTAGACGCACACCGCTCAGCTTGTCAGAGCGTCTCTAGCTCGCGGCAACATTCCTCACACTCAATAAAAATCCGAGCAGCTCAAATAAAATCCACACTCCCCGCAACTCAACTTACACCCTCGCTCCCGCAACTCCGCCGAACAATTCGGACACACCCGTCCCACATCCTTCACTCCCGATTCTGTAACCTTGTTTCCGCTCAGATTCTCCGTAATCATCCGCTCGTTCGAGTTCATCCGCGCACCATACCGTCAAACTCCCTTTGGGCGCAAGTAGACACCTGTGTTCGAAAGTCAGATTCAAATGCTTTAACACGGGGGACACAGAGACGCACAGAGGAAAATCGGGGACTTGTAATCCAACAACAAAGGCCCTCCGCACGGAGAAGAATCGAAATCCCCACGCGGAAGGCCTTTTATTACCTCAACCCGAATTTACTCCACCACCACGACCAGCGGAATCTCTACTCCCGGATGCGACAGATCGATCAGCACATACTCTCCATCGATATAGTCGATGTAGCAATCGTCCGTATAAGCCCAGTCTCCCGGCCACGGATTCGCCAGCGCAAACCAGTAGCCGCCATACTGAAACCGCGGCTGCCCCTGCACCACCTGGGTTTGCACTCGGAACGTGTGCTGGCGCCCAAAGTTCGAGCGGAATTTATCTTCCGGGATGCGCTGTCCTCCCGCCGGCTTCGCATGATCGCCGCCATTGTGCATGGCCCGATCGTTATTATTATTCTGCATCGGGCGGTTCTGCTCCTGCGCCGGCTTCATCTCGTTGTTCCGTTTCTCATCCTGCTTGTCCATCTTGTCGTTCTTCGCCGCCGGCTTCCCTTCTTCTGCCTTGGGTTCCTGCATCGGCTTCGCTTCCTTAGGCTCCGCCTTCGGCTGCGCCGGCTTGGCTTCATCCTGCTTCGGCTCTTCCTGCTGCGGCTTGGCCTCATCCCTCGCGTCCTGAGCCTTCACCGTCCCGCACGTTCCCAGCACCAGCCCCAACAATCCAGCGCTTAATAATCCCGCGCCCAGTCCTTTAAGTCTCACGTCTTGAAATCTCATAGATTCCTCGCTTGACTATCTGCTTTGCCTCCAATTTCGGGCCCACATCAGATGCCGCCTTCACGCTCGCTGGATGCCCATTCAAATATTTCCCCTTCTCGCCTACAGTGTTCCCCTGTCCCGCTGCAGGAATCACCCCCTCGACTCTGCAGAATTTTTCTCTTTCCACAGTCTCTTGCGCTAGAATGCCGGTTAAGCATGAAGAGCAATTCCGCTCGCTCAGCGACTATTTTGCTCTTGCCTTCCCCCAGGAGGTAGTAAGATGTACCGGCCCTACTCGAGTTCCGTGGCGGATTCTCGTCCGTTCATGGATGTCCAAACCCTCATCCGCAACCTCGCCCAGGATTTTGTCATCGCCTTCAACACCGGCAACTACGACCAGGCCGCGGCGCTGTTCGCCCCCGATGGCGCCCTGATGTCCCCGCATCACGACCCCGCCTACGGACCTCAATCCGTCGAGCGTCTCCTCCGCCATTTCGGCGACGTGGGATATCAGGATCTCCGTCTCGAAACCGTGCGCGTCGAAAGCGCCGGAGACCTGGCCATGGAAATCGGCCGCTACACCGTCGCCATCCACAAGTCCGACGGAACCATTCGCGGCGACCGCGGCAAATACCTCAAAACCTGGAAGCGCCTGGGAGCCTGGCTCATCCTCGCCGATTGCTGGAGTTCAAACTTGCCCGTGCCCCGTTAGGATTTTTGCGGAGAACAAGTAAACCCTTGTCATTCCGAGCGCAGCGAGGAACCTTGGTTCCCCGTCCTGCGCCCGAACCCCTCATCCCAACAAGCCTGAATCGTCAGCCCCGTTTCGCCGCGCAGTAGCTCCCACGCCTCGCGGTATCTCCCATACTTCTGCCGCCTGCTCTTCGGCGTAAAGTGCAGCGACGAATTCTTCCTCCCCATCACCTCGAACGGAATAATGTACCAATCATCAATCGGCACCAGCAGGATGGCAAAAAAATCCACCGTCCCCGGCACATACTTTTTCCGCTGCGGCCCCATCACATTCAAGCTGTATTCCCCATTCCGCCGCTTGTAAATCGTCGACTTCACCTGCACCCTCTGGATTCTCCCGCGCCCCTCCACTCCCACGTCATATCTCCCCGTTTCACCCCAGGGCTTCGAAACCTGCAAACCATGCTCCAACGCCAGCATCATGAAATAAAGCTCCGCCCACTCCCCCCGCTCCTTGCACCCTTTGATCTTCCCGCCCATCCTCTTCCGGTTCAGCATCCCAACCCTCCACCCCTCGCCCCAAATAAAAATCGCGGCCCCCGAAAAGGCCGCGACCGAAAATTCCGTACCGGAAATTAAATATTCAACTCTATATATCTATTATAACATATTGCATAGTAAGAATGGGACACAATAGCCAACAATATTTCCCCTTTTTCCTCATGAAGATGCCCAGATATATATCGTGTCACCCCCTTGACAAGATTTTCGGCAATCTCATGCTTGGTCGTTTTAAGGAGTAGGGAATCCCGAAATCCCGCTTTTAGAATTGCGGCAAGACCATAGGGGCTAAAGCCCGCAATAGTCTTGCGATTTGACGCGGCCCTCAAAGGGCCGCTCTTCCACGGTCGCGCCAGCGTCAGGGATAGCGATCTAGATTAGTGGCCGGGATCACGCAACCGTAAGCAGCTGGTCGAGATTAAAGTGGACATCACGAACCCACGCGGCACCGTGGAAGAGCGGCGCTTCAGCGCCGCGTTAAGCGCTCCGAGAGAATTTGGGCTTTAGCCACTGGGGCGTATTCATCCACCGGAAAGCCGACGGAAGAAAACAAATACGCTCCCGCATCCCCCACCAACCCCGCTCGCACAGGATTCATACGAACATACTCGCGATGCCTCTCGTGATCCTCCGCATCGCGAATTCGATGATTTGTAAAACTCTGTTGCCAGACCAGAATCTTTTCCGACTTCCCCATCCGATATGAAAATCCTCCTTTGATAAATTGCACGGCCCGCTCCACCGAGATTCCAGACGAAGGCGTAAGCAACACATGAAGATGATCGGGCATGACGACAAACTCATGCAGCAGGTATTTCCTCTGCTCGCGATATTCTAGAAGCACGTCAATCAAAAGCTGCGCACGAGCCTGTACGCGAAAGATCGGCAAGCGTTGCCAGGTAACTGTCGTGACAAAGAAAGTCCGTTGCGATTCATCCATGCCGGAATCGTAGCGTTGTTCATAGCAGATCCAGCGTGATAACCGTCACGCGCCGAAAATAAGATTCCGGAATGGGAAAACGACCACAGGGGCTAAAGCCCGCATTGGTCTTGGCGATCTGACGCGGCCCTTAAAGGGCCGCTCTTCCACGGTCGCGCAGGAATCACGGGTGGCGATCGAGATTCGTGGGGATGATCCCGCAACCGTTAGCGACGATCAAGATTGACATCACGAACCCAGGCAGCACCGTGGAAGAGCGGCGCTTCAGCGCCGCGTCACAGGGCTTAGATGATGTGGGCTTTTAGCCCCTGTGGCTGCTGCCCTCCTCCCTACTCGCACGAATCGGTCCGAACTAGCTACACCCACTCGTACTCCCGCAACTTCCGCAGCGATAGCACGAACCGTTCCGCGTCATGATGCTGCCGCAGAAGCTGCAGGTGGGAGCGTCGCCCAGGTCGATGATGCCGGCCAGCGCGTCGGCGGCGTGAACGGAGCCGCGATCGGGCCGCGTCTGCTCGACTCCGTCGGCCATTGATCCGAACCCTCGCCGACAAGCGGACCCTTCCTCGGATCATACGGCGTCGCAACTGACGACTTCGGCCGCAGATTTTCGAAGAGCAATTGCTGCTGTCCGGTGAAGCGCAACTGCAGCCAGCGGAAGATGTAATCCATGATCGACTTGGCGTAGCCGATGTCGGGATTGCCGCTCCAGCCGCTGGGCTCGAAGCGGGTGTGCGCGAATTTTTCGCAGAACAATTTCAGCGGCACGCCGTGTTGCAGCGCGATCGAGACTGCCAGCGCAAAGCTGTCCATCAATCCGCTGACCGTCGATCCTTCTTTCGCCATGGTGATGAACAGTTCGCCCGGGCTCGCCGTTGGGATAGAGACCGACGGTGATGTAGCCCTCGTGGCCGCCGATGTTGAACTTGTGCGTGATCGAGGCGCGCTCTTCCTGCAGCTTGTGCCGCACGGCGCGCGGAGGCGCGTTCATATCCTCCGGCTCGTGTGGCGCGGCCGCCCCCGGCCGCGGATCATCTTTCGAAGAGTTCGCAGTCTTCGTTCCCGCCGCAGAAAGTGGTTGCGATTTTTTGCAGCCATCGCGATACACGGCAACGGCTTTCAAGCCAAGCTTCCACGCCTGCAGATACGCTTCCATGATGTCTTCGACCGATGCGTTCTCGGGAAGATTGACGGTCTTCGATATAGCTCCGGAGATAAACGGCTGCGCCGCCGCCATCATCTTTAAGTGCCCCATGGGAGCAATCGACCGCGTTCCCTTCGCCGGCTTGAACGAGCAATCGAAGACGGCGAGATGATCGTCCTTAATATGGGGCGCGCCTTCGATGGTTCCGGTCGCATCGATGTAACTGACAATCGCATTCGCCTGATCGTGGTCGTAACCAAGCTTGAACAAAGCCGTCGGCACAGTCTGGTTGACGATCTTAATCATCCCTCCGCCAACCAGCTTTTTGTACTTCACCAGCGCCAAATCCGGCTCCACCCCAGTAGTATCGCAGTCCATCATGAAACCTATTGTGCCGGTGGGGGCTAATACTGTTACTTGGCTGTTTCTGTAGCCGTGCTTTTCGCCGTGAGCGAGGGCTTCGTCCCAGGTTGATTTGCTGGACTCGTAGAGTGCGGTGGGGACGTTGTTTTTGTTTATGTTGTTGACGCTGGCGCGGTGCATGCGGATTACGTCGAGGAAGGGTTCGCGGTTGATGTACCAGCCGGGGCAGGCTCCGCCGGGCATGGTCTGTGCTGGGGTGCTCGCTTCGCTCGCTGGACGGACGAAGGCGTCCGTCCCTCCATGGTTCGTTTTTCCGCCGGTCATGCCTAGGCGCGTGGCTACGGTTTCGGTTGCGGGAGTCAGCGGCTGGCATTGTTCGGCGATCTTGCTGGATTGCAGATAGGCTTCGCCGCACATGATGGCGGTGACGCAGGCGGCGTAGTCGCGTCCGGCATCGGAGTCGTAGGGCAGGCCTGCGGCCATTAAGCAGCGCGCCGAGGTTTGCGTAGCCGAGGCCGAGCGGGCGGTAGTCATGCGAGTTGCGCATGATCATTTCTGTGGGATAGCCGGCGTTGTCGACGAGAATTTCCTGCGCGGTGATTAGGATGTCGACGGCGTGGCGATAGGCTTCGACGTCGAATGTGCCGTTGGGCGCGAACTTCAGAAGATTCAGGCTGGCGAGGTTGCAGGCGGAATCGTCGAGGAACATGTATTCGCTGCACGGGTTGCTGGCGTTGATGCGCGCTGTGTTCTTCGAGGTGTGCCAGCGATTTGTGGTGGTGTCGTACTGCATGCCGGGATCGCCGCAGTGCCAGGTGGCTTCGGAAATTTTCTTGAGAAGATCTTTGGCTTTGTAGGTCTTCATGACGTTGCCGTCGCCGATTGCTTTGGTGGAGAAATCGGTGTCGCGGAGTACGGCGTACATGAAGTCGTCGGTGACGCGGACGGAGTTGTTCGCGTTCTGGAAGAAGATGGACGAGTAGGCGTCGGAATCGGGATGCGATCCGTCGTAGCCTTGCGCGACCAGAGCGTGAGCTTTGGCTTCTTCTTTTTGTTTGCACTCGATGAACTCGACGATGTCGGGATGATCGACGTTGAGGATGACCATCTTGGCGGCGCGTCGAGTTTTGCCTCCGGACTTGATGACTCCGGCGAAGGCGTCGAAACCTTTCATGAAGCTGAGCGGACCGCTGGCGGTGCCTCCGCCGCTGAGACCTTCGGTCGAGCTGCGCAGCGGAGAGAGATTGGTTCCGGTGCCGCTGCCCCACTTGAAGAGCATGCCTTCGGTCTTCGCGAGAGTGAGAATGGAATCGAGCGAATCTTTCACCGAGTTGATGAAGCAGGCGGAGCATTGCGGCTTGCTGTATCCGGTGACGCCGAACTCGACTTGCTGCGTCTGCGGATTCCAGTGCCAGTTGCGCGCGTCAGAGTTGGGCTCGATGCGGTCGCAGCCAACGTTGAACCAGACGGGCGAGTTGAAGGCGGCGTACTGGCGCACGAGGATGTGGACGAGTTCGTCGTGGAAGGTGGCTCCATCTTCGGGAGTTTTGAAGTAGCCTTGCGCCAGTCCCCAGTTGCGGATGGTTTCGGCGACGCGGGTGACCAGGGCGCGGACTCCGGTTTCGCGCTCGGGCGTGCCGACTTTGCCGTGCAGATATTTTGAGGCAACGATGTTGGTCGCGGTCATGGACCAGTCTTTGGGGACTTCGACGTCTTTCTGCTCGAAGATCACGTTGCCTTGCGCGTCGGTGATCTGAGCGAGGCGGAGATCCCATTCGACTTCGTCGTAGGGAGAGACGCCGAGTTTGGTGAACAGGCGGCGGAAGGACAGGCCGGGGGCGGTCTTCTTGCTGGCCGCATTATCGCTTGCGGGGAAAGAGGTTGCGGGGGAGTTGACGGCGGTGGTTTTGAGCTCGGGCATTGCTTTCTCCATTAGTAATTAGATTCTAATCAACAGAGCCCGATTCGGCGTCCCGGGGCGGCGGAGGCGGGAAATTGGGCGTTCCCGAACGGGAAATTGTTCGGGGTGAAGCTTGAGTTGTAAAGAGCTGTCGGGGGCTAAAGCCCAAAACTTTTCGCTTCTAACGCGGCGCTGAAGCGCCGCTCTTCCACGGTGCTGCTGGTGCCGGTGACGCTTCTTACATCCAACCCTCAGGGCTAAAGCCCCAATTCTTTCTTACGTCTGACGCAGCGCTGAAGCGCCGCTCTTCCACGGTGCTGCTTGCTCGATTGGCACTCGCCACATCTGAACCTCGGGGGCTAAAGCCCATTCAAAATGCAATCTCTAATCGCAGCGCTAAAGCGCTGCGTCACCCAAATCCCGAGCTAAAATCGTGCCGTCCCTACGGGACTTGCTACACCGACGATTCTCTACCCCGGCGTTGAAACGCCGGGCTATTGTCGGGCGTCCCTACGGGACTTGGTTCCTGCCTTTCCATTTCTACCCGGCACTTCCGTGCCGGGCTATTTTCTGTCGCCCCTACGGGGCTCTCTTTGTTTCCTAGCTTTCTGAGCGTTGGAGCAGAGCCAGGGTTCCTTGCTTCAGATTTGCTATTTCTGCCAGGTCCTGATGGCCGCGGGCGGCGAAGGCTTCTTCCATTTCGGCCAGGCGCGTGAAGTTACGGGCTTCAATCAGGTCCAGGCGTTGCAGCACGGGATCGGCGGCGGAGTCGGCGTGCGCGACGAAAACCGCGGCGATCACGCGATAGCGGCTAGCCATGAGGCTGGATTTCGAGGCGCTTTCGCGGCGGCTGGATTCGATCTGGTCGAGGTTTGAGAGATTCTCAACCAAGGCCCAGGTTCTGGCATCGTGCATTTCGGCTCCTGTCTATCAGAACTTTCAGGCGTCCCTCCGGGACGCGTCTTCGCTTTTAACTTCTCCCGGCGCTAAAGCGCCGGGCTATTGTCAATCGCCCCTCCGGGGCGTCACATTTATCTCCGCCGTTGTTCTTTCCGCCCAGGTTCTGGCGTCGTGCATGTTGGCTCCTGTTGGCGCGGGGGCTAAAGCCCAAATCCTTTTTATACGTCTGACGCGGCGCTGAAGCGCCGCTCTTCCACGGTGTTGCAGGCACTCGTGGCGCTTTGCAAAATCCTTCGGTCAAAAGCCGGAGGGGAGGGGTTGAGGACAGTGAAGATTCTTGTTGGCTCCGGAATTGGGGATGGCCTGCGCGGGCGGGTTGACCATGCCAAGTGGGGCTGCGCTTGGGGTGGTGCCAGCCATCGTCAGCTCCACCGAAGAAGAAAAAGCAGCGGGAAGGCCGCTGGCTTTCTCGGCGGAAGAGAGCATCCATTGATTCAGGGCGCTGCAGATGCTGCGGCGCTGATCCTGATCTTCGATGACGACGAAGCGGAGGAAGCATTTGCCGGAAGCAAGGCGAGCGCGCATGGGATTGATGCGAGTGAACATGCGATCGAGGGTGAAGGCCATGTCGTCGTCTTCGGAGAACTGGAGAACGGCGAGCATGCGGCGGCCGGGCACTTCGGCGGCTAAAGCCGCATCTGTTTGTGGAGCTGAATCGCAGCGCTGAGGCGCTGCGCCACCCGAAGGCGGGCTAGCGGGGAGCGGAGCCGAGCTGCGCTCGGGTGGATAGCCGAGGGCGGCTGTCCCCACATGAATGTTTTGGGAGGCGTGGGCGGCAGTCGCGGGCGAGGGCGCCCGCGCCACACTCGGCGCCCGCGCCACACTGGCACCTACTTCTTCGGCGATGGCGAAGATGCCGGGTTTGCTGGGGACGACGAGGAGGCTGTGAGTGGAGTCGCAACGGAACCAGCGTGACCATTGCAGGCGGCGCGGGTCGATGGGGCGATCGAAGCCGTGCCGGGCCAATGAATCGGTGACGAGGCGGGTTAAGGTTTCCATTTGGGCTCCTAAGGAACTGACTTCTGTCTTGCGGCCCGGTAAGGGGCTGAGAGCACCTGCCAGCTCGAAAGACGGCTCTCGTTTTACTGAGTTTGGCGTCCACCGGGGGAGGATCGGGGGACGGCCACCGCAGTTTCTTCGGTTCGCCTTCTCGACGAGGAAGGCCTTTGTTTGTTTATATTTACGGGATGTAGCCGGGTCACCTCTGGCCCGGCTCCGAAGCCCGTCCTAACTGCTCTCTTCGCATTACTTAGGCGAATGACGCCCCGTTCCCGCGAGGCGAAATCAAAGCCTATGGGATTGCAAAGTTACTCCCGCTTATTGTAGCTGTCAAGAGGGAAACACTACATGTTGTATCTGCAGCAATGACGGGCTTGGTGCGGCGGTCGGTGACCAATTTTCCACAAGGGGAATTCATCTGGGGTTCACAAAAGTTGACAGTGGGTTGAATGAGGTTGTTTTGGGGTTAACGATTGGAGAGCGAGGCGGGCTGAAGCCCGAATCATTTTTTGCGAGAGTACGCGGCGCTGAAGCGCCGCTCTTCCACGGTGGCGCCGGCTTTGTGGAGTTTTGCCTTTGGAAGCGGGATCGAGTTCGGCTGAGAAACAGCAGGTTCCTCCACTGCGCGTTCCCTTCCTGGCGGAAGGGAATGCTCCGGTCGGAATGACAGGGTTTTTTTGGCGGAATGGCAAGGCTTCGTGAATGACATGGTTTTTGGAGCGGATGGCAAGGCTTCGTGAATGACATGGTTTTTTTGGCATTCGAAACTCTTCGTTGGTGTTTGCAAACTCTTACAAGGAGCGGAAGCCGGGAATGGGGCTTCGGCGGTTGCGTTCGGGTTGAGGAAGTTTGCGAGCCGGAAGCGGGATGCTGGCGGACTCCGGGTAACGGGAAGATTCCGGTTGCGGCGAATTCTCTAAAAAGATGCCGGTATCGACTTGCTCGGGAACTTCGGTGGCGAGCAAGGGAACGTAAATGTCCTCGAAGATTTGGCGAGGCGCGATGCGCAGAACACCGTCGGAGGATTCGACGAGGTAATCGCCCTTGCGTCCGGAGTGCTGACGGCCGAGCGCGTCGGTGAAGGTGAGGCTGGTGGTGAGTTGCTTGGCTTTGACCAGAAAGCGGGTGCGATAGGTAATCCAAGGAGTAGATGCTTTCATGTTTTCTGACCAGCTTGTTCGATGGTGAAACTGCAATGGTGAACGAATTCGGTTCGCGAAATATTGACGCCTGCTCAACTCTTGTCTCATGCCGCTTCGAGTCTTCGGCCTGAGTTCGATTTCAATTTTTTGTTTGGGGCGAATGAGAATGTACGAGCGAAAAGGCGCGGGGTCAATTCAGTATTTTTGGTGCAGTTGAGGAAAATCCTGGAGAGAGATTTTTGAGTCTTGCGATGGATCAGGAAGTCCTTGAGGATGCGTCTGCAGGGCGCTTGAAGGGCGGGGTCCTGTGGCGCGGCGGAGTGGGAGAAGAAAAAAGTGAGCGAGTGGGAGGGCGGATTGTCCACAGAGCTTGCACAGGAAATGCAGAAAGGGAGTGAAGGTTTCGGATGAGTATCTACGGTTTTCACTGGACGGTATAAGGTGCACGGGCAGAGAAGATTTTTCCGGCAGGTGTTTTGCGCCGGGAAGAGCGGCCCGCGGAAATGCCGAAGAGTCAGCCAGTTTGAGAAGATTCGAGAACGGAGAGATTTTTGCAACAGAGAATGCGGACAGACGAAAGCAAATTTTTAATTGGAGGGGATGAATGACGAAGGATCCAGTTTGTGGAATGAAGATTGACGACAGCAAAGGCGAATTTCAAACCCAGTTTGCGGGCAGAAAATATTTTTTCTGTTCGGATGAATGCAGGAAGGAATTTGAGGCGGAACCGGACGCGTATGTGGAGACTGCGGCGGCGTAGAGCGTCCGGTCCGATAGTTTGGAAATGATAAGAAAGGCCTCGCTGGCGGCGAGGCCTTTTTGCTGCTGTTGCGGTTCTTTCGGTTCCGCTCGCTTCGCTTCGCGGGACAGCCGAAGGCGGCTGTCTCCACATGAGCTGGAGTTAGCGGGCCATTGCTGGTTCCAGGACGTGCTTGCCGCTCTTGAAGGCTTCGTAGCGAGCGTTGACTTCGTCCCAGTTGATGACGTTCCACCAGGCGGTGAGATATTCCGGACGGCGGTTGTTGTATTTCAGATAGTAGGCATGCTCCCAGACATCGTTGCCGAAGATGGGGAAGTGGCCCACGGAGATTGGGTTGTCCTGATTGGGCGTGGACATGATGTGCAGGTCGTCGCCACCTTTGCTGGCGAGCCAGACCCAGCCGGAGCCGAATTGTTTCGCGCCGGCATCGTTGAATTTGGCTTGGAAATCTTTGAAGTTGCCGAAAGTCTTGGTGATGGCCTGGGCGATGGGACCGGTGGGATCGCCGCCGCCTTTGGGCTTCATGATCTTCCAGAACATGGAATGGTTCACGTGGCCGCCGCCGTTGTTGCGGACCGCGGCGCGAATGTCTTCGGGAATGGCGTTCAGATCGCGGATTAATTCTTCCGCGGTTTTCTTGCCGAGTTCGGGATGTTTTTCGATTGCTGCGTTGAGATTTTTGACGTAGGCACCGTGGTGCATGTCGTGGTGCAGGGTCATCGTCTGTTTGTCGATGGTGGGTTCGAGGGCCGCGTAGTCATAGGGTAAAGGCGGTAGTTCAAATGCCATAATTTTCTCCTCCAGAATTCTTATTGTACTGATGATGGGAGCGGGGGTATAGATTCAGGCGAAGCGGGCGTGCAAGTTGGATGGTGATGAGGAGCGGGTGGTTGCGAGGATTATCGGGGGCTGAAGCCCGATGTTTCGCAAATCTGTGACGCGGCGCTGAAGCGCCGCTCTTCCACGGTTGCGCGGGCGGCGTGCGCGGTGACCGTGAGCTGAGATGGTGTCGGCAGGTTGCATAGGTCCTTCGCTTCGCTCAGGATGACAATGCAATTTGTATTGATGACGATGATTTAGTTGGCGGCGGGGCCGAGGACTTCGCGGACTTTGCGGGAGAGGTTTTGCAGGGTGAAGGGTTTTTGCAGGAAGGCTTTGGGGACGTCGGTGGAGATGGGGCTGGCGACGGCTTCTTCGGCGTGTCCGGAGAGATAGAGGACTTTTGTGTTGGGACGCGAGGCAAGCAGTTGCTGCACCAGTTCGTGGCCGCTGAGGCCGGGCATGACGACATCGGTGATCACGAGATGAATGGACTCGGCGCGGGCGGCGGCGAGGGCGAGGGCGGCGTGTCCATTGCTGGCTTCGAGAACGTCGTAGCCGCGGGATTCTAAAGTTTCGCGGATTAACTGGCGGACGGATTCTTCGTCTTCAACCAGAAGGATGGTTTCTGATCCGCCGGCGACGGTGGGTGAGACCGTGGCGGCGGCGTGCATTTCGGAAGGTTCGTCCACTCGCGGGAAATACATGGTGAAGACGGTGCCACGGCCAAGCTCACTCTGCACGAAAACGTAGCCGCCACTTTGCTTGATGATTCCGTAGACGGTGGAAAGTCCAAGGCCGGTGCCTTTGCCCTTTTCTTTGGTGGTGAAAAAAGGTTCGAAGATGCGGGCCTGAGTTTCGCGGTCCATGCCCTGGCCGGTATCGCCGACGGAGATCATGACGTAAGGTCCGTGTTTGATGAAAGTATTTTCCGGACGGTAGGAGTCATCGAGGGTGACGCTGGCGGTGGTGATGCGAATTTTGCCGCCGTTGGGCATTGCGTCTTTGGCGTTGACCACCAGATTCATGATGACTTGTTCGAGCTGTCCGGCATCGGCACGCGTGCAGCCGATGGTCGCGTCAAGATTGGTGGTGAGTTCGATATCTTCGCCGATGAGCGGGCGGAGGAGACGCTCCATATCCGCAACGATGGCGTTGACATCGACCACTTTGAGCTGCAGAAGTTGTTTGCGGCTGAAGGCGAGAAGCTGACGGGTGAGCGTGGTGGCGCGATCGGAGGCTTGCTGAATGGCTTCGGCTTTGGCGCGAAGAGGGTTGCCGATCATCAATTGATCGAGAAGAACCTCGGTGTAACCGCTGACGACGGTGAGCAGATTATTGAAATCGTGAGCGATGCCTCCGGCAAGGCGGCCGACGGCTTCCATTTTCTGCGATTGACGAAACTGATCTTCGAGGACGCGGCGTTCGGTGATGTCTTCGGCAATGGCCTCGAGAACATCGGCGGGTTCAATCTCGCTAGCAACCGCGCGACCGCTGATCCGGACCGTAATGGCTGCGCCGTCTTTCCGCCTCCAGCGAACTTCGAAGCCGTCGACGCGTCCGGTGCGCTGGAATTCATCGACCAGGCGCTGGTATTCGCCGGAGTCGAGGAAAACATTTTTTTGCGGATCGAGTGCCAGGACTTCGAGAGCGGAACTATAACCCAGCATTCCGATGAGCGCAGGGTTGACGTCGAGAAACTGGCCTTGCAGGCTGGAGCGGTAGATTCCATAGACGGCGGTCTGCACCAGCGAGCGATAGCGAACTTCCGAGCGGCGCAGAGATTGTTCGTTGCGCTTGTGATCGATGGCAGCGCCCAACTGGCGCGAGATTAGAGCGAGAATCTCCTTGTCGCGTTCGCGAAGAGCTGATTTTTCAGAGTAGCTTTTCAGGATGATAGCGCCGAAAACGTGGTGATTGGCTTTGAGCGGGACGCCCAGCCACTGCATCGGCGGCGCAGCCGCGAGTGCGACTTCGCCGCGCTGCTGGAGTTTTTGCGCCTGCTTTGCGGTGCACAGCAGCGGTTCGCCGGTGCGCAGAATGTATTCGACCAGTCCGCGCGCAGCCGGGGCGGGAGCGGGAGCAAACTCCTGCTCATCGACGAAATAGGGAAAGCTGAGCAGCTGCGACTCGGGATCGTGAATGGCGATGGAGAAATTGCGAGCCGGCATGAGTTCATCGACGATGCCGTGGATGGCGGCAAAGAACTGCTGCAGATCTTCGGTGGAGCTGGCTTTTTCAGCGGCGCTGTATAGAGCGGCGTTGAGAGCTTCGGCGCGCTTACGATCGGAAATGTCGCGATAGACGAAGTAAAAGCCGGCGCTACGGCCATTCACAACGAGGGGAGCGGTGGAAACGGAAACATCGAGTAAGGCGCCATCGCGGTGGCGGCGTTGAGTCTCAAGGCTGATCTGTTCGCCGCGCTCCAGGCATTGCGAGATCCAGTGAAATTCGGGAGCACGCTCGGGAGGAAGAATCAGCGAGTCGACACGCTGCGACAAAATCTGATCGGCGGAATAGCCGAAAAGGCGCTGAAATTCGCGGTTCACGCACTGTGCGCGGAAAGAAGAGTCGACCACCAGAAGAGCGTCGGGCGAATTTTCAAAAAGCTGTTCGAGGAACTGGCGGCGAAGGTCGAGAGAATCTGCGGCGTCAGGCGTGCTGGAGTTCGACTGCAATGAATTCCAGGCAAGCGCGGCCGGCTGGACGGCGGCTGAGACGCCGGGCGGAATGAAAGAAGGTGAGGCTCCGCTCTCGAGCGCATGGCGCAGGTTCTTGGCGCGCAAAATCTCTTTGGACTGCGCCGGCCGGGTGACACGACCACCCATTAGAGGCTCCCCCTCTGAAGCCCAACAAAGTGCATAGTAGAACGCCATGGGTGTACTCGAAAGTTACTGACGTAATTGGAACGAGAGAGAGGAACCCAGGAAACACGTAAGAAGACGGCTGGATTAAACGCTGTTGCCTCGGCTGGCGAGCATTTCGCAGACGCGGCGGATGGTTTCGCGCTGGGCTTCGCTGAGCGTGAGGAATTCGAAACCGTAGCGCAGGCCCTGGCGATAGCGAACGATGGCGCGGACCTTTAAAGGATATGGACTGAGGGGCAGAGGAATATCGAGAGAAACGATTTCGCCGGTTTCCAGTTCGCCGGTGAGGGTGGCGCCGATGCCATCCTGACCCATTTCAGTAGAGCGTCCCCAACAGGTGCGGAATTCGCCGCCCTGAAACATGCGAACCTGGAGACGAGCGTCGATGGCGAAGCGGGGATAGCGGCGAACGTAGGCCGGGGCGGGCGGCGGTGCGGGAGCACGTTTCTTGCCGGGAGCTGCCATAGTTTAGATCTGCCGTCCGCGTGGCTCAGGGGCTAAAGCCCGGAGCAATTTAGCGCTTAACGCGGCGCTGAAGCGCCGCTCTTCCACGTTACTGCATACTTTTTGGGTTACTACGCACATCGTTGTCACTGAGTGTTTCTCGGGTTACTACGCACATCATTGTCACTGGGTGATTCTTGGGTTACTACGCACATCCTTGTTACTGGGTGATTCTTGGAGTGCTCGGTATTCGTGCAAATTCGTCAAGGCGCGGCTAATTTCCGTGGAGCAGGTAACCGGGTTCGAGTGGAAGTTTGCCGCCGATTTTTACAACGGCGACGCTGCTGTTGATGGAATAAACGTCCACCACGCCGATGGCGCCGGGAGTGGAGGCCACTTTGTTGAGCAATTCATCATCGGAAGTGGCGACCAGGATGGCGGGGTGGGCGGGGCGTCCGCGATTGGACGTCACGATGAGACTGTTGAGCTCGTTCTCCGACATGCCGTAGAGCTTTTCCAGAATGATCTTCATTTCAGGAACGGAGGGCGAGCGCATGACAAAGGTGACGGGCTTGCCATCGGGCCAGTGCGAGGTCTGCGCTTTGCAGAGCCGTACCAGGTCAGGGACCGTGAGAGCGCCGACGGGGTTGGCCTTATTGGAAACCAGGGCAATATCGCGGGCCGACGCTAACGAAGCGCCGATCATGATGAAAATACAAACACGTAGAAAGCGATGGCAGAGCACTCTTCGTCTCCCGCGAAAACATGGAACTTAGAGTGATTGTGCTTGAAGAGGGGTCACGGGATAAAGGTAACGAAGGTCACGAGGGATGGGTTGGATAAAGGGCGAAAAGGGACAGGAGGCCAATGGAATTTCGGATCGACGGTTGAAAAAAGGCGCGGTCGAAAAAAAAGCGCGGCTTGTAGGCCGCGCCTTGATCACTTATGCAGCCTGATGGTCATTTAGTTTTCTTTTTTGCTGCGGTGTGAGGCATGATCAGCGGCCGCACGACGAACATGTGCGAGTGGGCTATTGCAGGCGAACTCGCAGAAGGATTCTGCAGGACGATGACGCCGGTGGAGACCTGTCCGCCGCTGTCTGATTCGATGAACGGGAAGGTGGTGCCGTCGACGGTATACAAAGTGAGGTCAAATCCGCCGTTAAGCGTACCTGGCGTGCTGCTGGTGCCGGTACTGGCTGAGATCCCGTACCGCCCGGCGGAGATGCTGCCGTAGTTGCCGCTGAGCACCTGATCAAACGTAGGACTTTGGGACGAGTTTTCGTCGATCAGCCCGGTTACCGTACTGGCGCTGGTGCTGGTAGCGAACTCCGCGATGTCATCGACCTCTGCTCCCGCCGAGAGATTGTAACCTGACAGATTTAACCCATAGCCTCCAGACGACGCCGAGAAGGTTGCACCCGCTGACTGCGGATACGCAGCGCCCGCAGTAATGCCTGAGTCATCGATTTCCAGCAAGAGCAGACCACCACTGGATGGATACGCCGCGTAGGTTGAGCCTCCAGTAAAGCTAGTAAAGCCAGTCAGGGTGTATCGGCCAGTTTCCCCGGCCGCCGAGGCGTAGGTGGCAGAGAAGGATAACGGAGATGGGGAAACGCTTCCACTCTCGTTGACATCCTCGCTGCCCGTGATGCCGCCGCTGCCGTCGGCGGTCATAAAACCACCAGACGCGTAGGCAGAATTCGCTGGGTAAACGCCTTCCAGCGTAAATGCCATTTGGGTGGTGGGTATGGTCGCGGTCGTTTGCGAGAACGCATCCCCTGCAAAAGTCCCAGACGGATCAACCTCAATAAACTTCAAGTGCGTGGAATCAATTGCATATACGTCAAACGTGAGGGCGCCGAACTGGGTAGTGTTTAGGGTTGTGGAGGGGCTCGAAGAAGGCCCCACAGCCAAGGTGCCGGTGAGCGCCTGATCGGTGTATGCAAAACCGTTAACGTTGAAATCTTCGAGACCGGTGATAGCACCACCCGCACCAACCGTGAAATTACCCACCGTGGCGTACTCTCCGCCACTGCTGAAATCGGCTCCGGAAAAGCTGAAGGCGTAGGTCCCGGAAGGCGTGGTGCCGGAGGTTTGCGCGTCAAGGGTGCCGCTTCCGGTGGCGATACCGTCGAATTCTGTGACAAGTCCCTGGGAATTGGAACTGAGAACGAAATCAAGGGTTATGGAGCTGAATAAGGGATTAGCAGTGGTGAATTTGGCTTGGCCCCTTCCGTCAACGCTGACGTTGTAGGAGCCATTACTTATCGTGC
The DNA here is from genome assembly GCA_963817305.1 of uncultured Acidobacteriaceae bacterium. Taxonomy (GTDB): domain Bacteria; phylum Acidobacteriota; class Terriglobia; order Terriglobales; family Acidobacteriaceae; genus Sulfotelmatobacter. The sequence goes on from CAWFOD010000009.1 coordinate 188,260, forward strand.
CATTCGCGAGCGGAGGAATGGCGGGAGAATAAGCCGTGGCAAACGCCGTGTCATTAATATCGACGACGCCGGAGAGCCCTCCGTTGCCGTTGGCGGTGAGGCTGCCGACCATCGCATAAGGCGTGCCGTTAGTAAGCTCAGTACCGGTGATGGAGAAAACGTAGGTGCCATTGAAATTACTGTTGCTGAAATTGCCGCTGGGCGGCGCTACGGGATTGGTAATCGTGGTGCCGTTGCCGCCGCAGGCGGCTAGAAACAACAGAGTGGAGAGTGCGACGAGCAGAACGATACCGTTGCGGACTGACATAATTCCCCCTGGGAGAAAATCGGGCGTTGAGTGGACGCTATTTTGTTTTGAGGTTAGCACAAACGAATTCAGTTGCTTCAACCCGCACCAGCGGAATAAGTAGCGGGTGTTCAAAATAAAATTTAGGGCAAGTGCAAGATATACATATCTTTACATTCCCAGAGTGGGTTCGAGCCGGGATCTTTCCGCAGGCAGGTGCATTCCACGATTTATTACTCCGGATGCGCCACGAAGTGTGGGGAGGGGCTGCGAATTCCGGTAGCATGGTGGAAGGTGGCATAGGCGGTTGCCGACAGTTTGGGACGGGGCAGCTTACGATGGGGCAACTTAGGATGGGGAAGCTTAGGATGACAAAGGTCGGCTGCGGCACGGTTTTTATCCTGATGGCCTGGGTTTGCGCGGCGGGGTGGCAACCGGCTTTCGGGCAGGAGAGTGCGACGGCGCCTACGACAGAACAGGATAAAGGGGAAACGGCGAAGGCTGCGGATGCGGATACGAATGAAGGGCTGGTGATGGAGCCGGAAGAATTGCCACAGACCTATCCGCACGGAGAGTATCACGTGCAATTTCAGGCGCGGGGAAATTACGTGCCGGTGCTGCAGTGGAAGGTGCAGAGCGGGACTTTGCCTCCGGGGATTAAGCTTGAGGAGAATGGGCTGCTGCATGGGTCGGCGGAGCGAGCGGGGGAATTTCAGTTTGCAGTGTCGGTGCGAGATGGCGGGCAGCCGCGGCAGGCCGTGCAGCACGGGTATGTAATCAAGGTGGTGGATGCGATCACGGTGGCGTGGAAAAATCCGCCGCGTGTCGTGGGAAGCAGAATCGGAGGGAGCGTGGAGGTTTCGAACGCGGCGGCGGATGACGTGGATTTAACGTTTGATGTGAAGGCGGTGGCGGAGAACGGGCGAGCCACGGAAATTGGATATCAGCACTTCCCGCTGAAGCGAGGCACGATCGGGATGGTGTTGCCCTTTGGCGAGAATTTGCCGCATGGAGCTTATACGGTGAACGTCACGGTGGTGGGCGAGGTGGCGAGGAGGAATGCAATCTACCGGCAGATGCTGCAGACTCCGGCGCCGCTACAAGTGACGCTGGGACCGTAGCGGGCTTTCGGGTATCGGCGAATGCAAGTACGATGGTTATGTTGACTTGAATTTGCGGTTTCTGAAAAACTGAAGTGCGTCTGCCTTAATTCTCGTTTTAAGTCTTAGATGGAACTGCTGCTGAATCTCGTGTGGTTGCTGCTGGCGCTACCGGCTTACTGGCTGTGGCGGCGGGGTGCGGGCGCGCGCACGGCGCACCGGATTACGGCTCTGCAGTTCCTGCTGGCGCTGAGTTGCGCGCTGGTATTACTTTTTCCAGTAATTTCGGCGACAGACGATTTGCACGCGATGCGCGCCGAGATGGAAGAATCCGCAAGCAGCAAGCGCGCGGTGCGACAGGCTGGAAGCGAAAAGCATTCAGCATGGGTGAACCGGCTGCAGGGTCCACCGGCGCTGCTGGCGAATCTTGATTGGCTGCCCGCTCCGCAAGCTGAGTTGCTCCAGGTTTCTGGTTTGCATTTGGCGCGGCTGGCCAAGGTTTGCAGTTGGCATGCTGGACGGGCGCCCCCTGTTTCCCTCCTCGGGTAGTTCGCAGAATCATCCTTGAATCATCGTTGCTGGTGCGCTGGTCATTCCGTGGCGGGCGTTTCTCCTTTTCAGAAAATTCGGGAGATCGTTACGGAAAGTTCGTTGCTCCTGGGAGGGCGTGTATTTCGCGATGGTTCTTTTGGATTTTCGTTCGGGTCAGAAAAATTGAAGGGGCGCAGGAGACGGCCACAGGGGCTGAAGCCCCATTTGTTGAGAGGCTTGACGCGGCGCTGAAGCGCCGCTCTTCCACGGGAGTGCTTGCAGCGTGGCGCGGCTTGCAGCACGGCGTGTTGCGGTGTGGCGCTGCTTGCGGGACGGCGCTGCTTGCGGGACGGCGCGTTGCGGTGCTGTTCCAGGACTCGCGCACGCGGTGGAGAGCAATGCACGTGGATAGCTGGATGCTGAAACGTTGGAGTTACTGATGCGGAGAACATTGCGAGGGACATGGAGTGTAGTGGTGGCGCTGGGCGCTTGCCTGAGCTTGGGCGCGGCGCAGGTCGCGCCTCCGGCGAGCCAATCCGCTCCGCGGGCGGCGCCACAGGCGTGGACGTGGGAGCAGGTGAAGGAGCGGCTGGAGCTGAATAACCCCACATTGCTGGCGGGGAAATTGAACATCAGCGAACTGCAGGCGGATGAGATCACGGCGCATCTGCGGCCGAATCCAAACCTGGGACTGCTATCGGACCAGATCGATCCTTTTAATGTGGGACCGGGGCACGGGCCCTTCGCCTACCTGCTACCTTCGGCGACGGTGAGTTATTTGATCGAGCGCAGGAATAAACGCGGGCTGCGCACGGAGAGCGCGAAGAAAGAGACCGCGATTGGAATTTCGCAGCAGGATGATCTGGAGCGCGGGCTGTTGTTCAATTTGCGCAACGCGTTTGTGCAGACGCTGCAGGCGAAGGCGGTGCTGCAGGTTTCGCAAGACAATCTGACTTACTACGACCACGTTTTGAAGATCAGCAGTGACCGCTACCAGGCAGGCGACATTGCGCAGATCGATCTCGATCGATTGCAGTTGCAGCGGGTGCAGTACGAATCAGATGTGCAGAATGCGATTGTGAATTTGCGGACGGCGAAGATCCAGATGCTGATGCTGCTGAACGACCGCACTCCGGTGGATCAGTTCGATCTGGTGGGAGTGTTCGATTCCGGTGATCAAATCGACGCATTGGATACTTACCGGCAAATCGCGCTGGATAACCGTCCCGACCTGAAGGCGGCGGTGCAGACGGTGGACAAAGCGCAGACCGACTACAAACTGGCGGAAGCGAACGGATCGACGGATCCGACCGTGAGCTTCGACGTGGGGAGAAATCCGCCGATTGATCTTTATTTTGGCGTGGGCGTGGATTTTCCGCTGCGCATCTTCGATCGCAATCAGGGAAACAAACTGCACACCAAGCTGGAGATCACGCGCAGCGAAAGGCTGCGCGATGCGGCACAGGCGCAGGTATTCAGCGATGTGGATTCGGCGTATACGACGCTGGCCAGCAACCTGACGTTGCTGCGGGCTTACAAGGAAAAATACCTGGCGCAGGCGGTGCGGGTGCGGGACACGATTTTATTTTCTTATCAGCACGGTGGGGCGTCGCTTTTGGATTTTCTGAATGCGGAGAGCGATTACCGCAGCGTGCAACTGAGCTACGTCAACCTGGTGGGTTCGTACCTGACGGCGGCGGCGCAGTTGAATCAGGCGGTGGGCAAAGAGGTTTTGCAATGAAGAGTGGATGGATGTTGGGCGGACGGGTTGAGCAGAAGGAATACGGGCTGCCGGCAGGTGGAGTGAATTTCGCCTCGCTTCGCTTGGCGGGACGGGCGAAGGCGCCCGTCGCTACATGTGCGGTGGCGCAGTTGAATCAGGCGGTGGGCAAAGAGGTTTTGCAATGAAGAGTGGATGGATGTTGGGCGGACGGGTTGAGCGGAAGGAATCTTGGCTACCGACAGTTGGGGTGAATTCCGCCTCGCTTCGCTTGGCGGGACGGGCGAAGGCGCCCGTCGCTACATGGGCCGTGGTCGCGCTGGGATTGCTTTTTGTTGCCGGGTGCAATGAGGGGAGGCCTGATCCCAAGGCCGAGGCTCCGCCTGCGGCGAGCGTTCAGCCGGATATGGACGCGAATAATTTCAAGGTGGACCATCCGGAATTATTTCCGTTGGTGACGGCGGTGGCATATAAGGCGGCGCCGGCTTTGGATGTGACGGGCGTGGTGCAGCCCGATATATCCCGCGCCGTACCGGTGATTTCGCTGGCTGCGGGGCGCGTGGTGGAAGTGAAAGCACGGCTGGGAGATGCGGTGAAAAAAGGTCAACTGCTGCTGCGCGTGCAGAGCAACGATGTTTCGGGAGCCTACCAAAGCTATCGCAAAGCGGTGGATGACGAACTGCTGGCGCGATTGAACCTGCAGCGGCAGAAAATTCTTTATGAAAAGGGCGCGGTCGCCAAGAGCGCGCTGGAACAGGCGGAAGACGTAGCCAAGAATGCGCAGGCAGATCTGGATGCAGCTGTCGAGCAATTGAAGATTCTGGGGGTGGATAAAGATCATCCCTCGGGGATTGTCGATATTCGCGCTCCGATTTCCGGCGTGATTACCGACCAGCAGATTACGAACGCTTCGGGCGTGCAGGGGCTGGGATCACCGAATCCGTTTACGATCTCCGATCTTTCTTATGTGTGGATCATTTGCGACGTTTATGAAAACGATCTGGATGCGGTTCACGTGGGCGAGTTTGCTGATATTCGGCTGAGCGCGTACCCGAATAAAGTTTTCAAGGGGCGGATCGATAACATTCTGCCGGTGCTTGATCCGACGATTCGCACGACCAAGGTGCGCATTGAAGTGCCGAATCCCGGATTGATGCACGTGGGCATGTTTGTGACCGCGACTTTTTATGGAAAGCAGGCGGTGACGTACGCGGCGGTACCTTCTTCTGCAATTTTGCACCTGCATGATCGCGAATGGGTTTATGCGCCGCTCGGAGCGGGACACTTCAAGCGACTGGAAGTGGTCACGGGAAAAATGCTTCCCAACAATTTGCAGGAAGTAGTTTCAGGAATCAAGCCGGGAGATCAAGTGATTTCGAATGCGCTGGTGCTGCAAAACACGGTGGAGCAATAGATGATTCGGCGAATCGTTGATTTTGCTTTGAACAACCGGTTGCTGGTGCTGGCGTTCGCGCTGATTCTTTTTGCCGGAGGAATTGTTGCGTTTCGCGATCTTCCGATTGAAGCTTATCCCGACGTGGCTGACAACTACGTTGAGGTGATTACGCAGTGGCCGGGAATTTCCGCCGAGCAGATCGAGCAGCAGGTCACGATTCCGCTGGAGGTAGCGCTGAATGGTATTCCGCAGGTGGTGCATCTGCGATCCTTCTCGCTGTTCGGGCTTTCGGATCTGAAGCTGATTTTCGATGACGGGTCGGACGACAACTGGAACCGGGAGCGGGTTCTGGAACGGCTGAGCCAGGTGACGCTGCCGCCGGGTGTGGTGCCGCAGATGGGGACGGATTGGAGTCCGGTTGGACAGATCTATTTTTTCACGCTGCACAGCAGCAACCCGGCTTATGACGCGATGGAATTGAAGTCGCTCGAAGATTGGGTGATCGAAAAGAGTTTTAAGTCCGTGCCGGATGTGGTCGACGTTTCCAGTTTCGGTGGCCCTACGCGGGAATATCAGGTTCGCGTCGATCCCAACAAACTGATCGCTTACGGCCTGAGCCTGGCTCAGATTGAGCAGCAACTGACCAACAACAACGCCAACGCGGGCGGAAGTTTTATTCAGGAGGGCTTGCAGCAGATCAATGTGCGGGCGGTGGGCATGGTCGATCGCTCGCAGGATATCGCGGAGACCGTGATCGTCACAAAGAATGGAACGCCGCTGCGGGTGAAGGATATCGCGGTGGTGTCGCAGGGTCCGAAGATCCGGCTGGGACAGTTCGCCAGAGCCATTCATCGCGAAGATGGAAAGATTATCGACAATGACGATGTGGTCTCAGGCATCGTGCTTCTGCGTAAAGGTGCAACCGCGGATACGGCGCTACACGGGATTCATAAGGAAGTAGAGGAACTGAATGATCATATTCTTCCGCCGGGCGTGAAGGTTGTTCCGTTCATCGATCGCAGCGATCTGGTTCACTTCACCAGCCACACGGTGCTGCACAATCTGACGGAGGGAATGATCCTGGTATCGATCATTCTTTTTTTGTTTCTGGGCAATATTCGTGGCGCGCTGATTGTGGCGGCGACGATTCCGTTTTCTTTGCTGTTTGCGTCGATCTGTTTAGATCTGCGGCATATTCCAGCGAATTTATTATCCTTGGGCGCACTGGATTTTGGCATGGTGGTAGATGGGGCGGTGGTGATGGTGGAAAACATCGTCCGCCATCTGGGACACAAGAACGGGGATGGAAAAACTCCCAGCGAAAAGATCAGCGATGCCTCGCACGAAGTGCAGCGGCCGGTATTTTATGCCATCGCCATCATTATTACGGCATACTTGCCGATCTTCACCCTGCAGCGGGTGGAGGGCAGGCTGTTTCATCCTATGGCGTGGACAGTGGCGTTTGCGCTGCTGGGGGCGTTGATTTTTTCGATTGTGATTGCGCCGGTGCTGGCGAGTTTTGCATTCCAGAAAGGGGCAAGCGAATGGCATAACCCGGTGATGGCGTTTGTGATTGACCGGTATCGAGTGGCAGTGCGATGGGCGATTCGTCATCGTGCAGTAACGATTGGCGTGGTTTTGATTATGGTGGCGGTGGGAAATTATCTCGCTTTCAGCGGAGCGATCGGTTCGGAATTTTTGCCGCATCTGGATGAAGGCGCTCTTTGGGTACGCGGTACGCTCGCACCCAGCACCGGCCCGGACGAGGGCATACGAGTGGCAAACCAGGCGCGGATCATTCTGTGTTCGTTTCCGGAAGTTCCGCAATGCACCAGCCAGGTGGGGCGACCGGATGACGGAACCGATACGACAGGATTTTTTAATACTGAATTTTTCGTTGACCTGAAGCAGAAAGAAAACTGGCGGCCGGTGTTTCATGAGAATAAGGATGAATTGATCGCGGCCATGCAACGCGAACTGGATAAAATTCCCGGCGTGACGTGGGGATTTTCGCAGCCCATTGAAGACAACATGGAAGAGGCGGTGAGCGGGGTGAAGGGCGCGCTGGCCACCAAGATTTATGGCGACGACTTGAAAGTTCTCGAAGCCAAGAGCGATGAAATCGTCAACATCATGCGGGGAATCAGAGGGGTGGAGGACCTGGGAGTTTTCCGCGTGCTGGGGCAGCCGAATTTGAATGTGACGGTGGACCGGGCGGCGTGCGCGCGCCACCAGATCAATGTTTCCGACGTGCAGGATGCGGTGCAGACGGCGGTGGGCGGGAACGCGCTGACGCAGGTGCTGAAGGGCGAGGCGCGTTACGATCTGACGCTGCGCTACTTACCGCAATACAGGAATACGGAAGATGCGATCGAGAATATTCGATTGTTGTCGCCGACGGGAGAACGGGTATCGCTGGCGCAGTTGTGCAAGATCAGCGTGACCGATGGCGCTTCCGAAGTGTATCGCGAAGGCAACCGCCGTTATGTGGCTATTAAATACAGTGTGCGCGGCCGCGACCTGGGCAGCACGGTGGAAGAGGCGATCAAGAAGGTGAACGAGCAGGTGAAATTGCCTACGGGATACAACATCGACTGGGAGGGAGAATACGCCAGCCAGAAGCGAGCAAATGCGCGGCTACTGATCGTTTTGCCGATTACGATTCTGATTATCTTTATTCTTCTTTATACGATGTTCAAATCTTTCAAGTGGGCGGGATTGATCATGGTGAACATTGCGGTCGCGCCCATTGGCGGCCTGCTGGCGCTATGGTTCACGGGAACGAACTTCAGTGTTTCCTCCGGCGTGGGGTTTCTGGCGCTGTTTGGGGTGTCGGTGCAAACCGGAGTGATCATGCTGGAATACATTAATCAATTGCGCGCCCGGCGATTTACGGTGGAGGACGCGGCGGTGGAGGGCGCGGTGTTGAGGCTGAGGCCGATCATGATGACGATGCTGGTGGCGACGTTGGGATTGTTGCCGGCGGCATTGTCGCATGCCATCGGATCGGACTCGCAGCGGCCGTTTGCAATTGTGATTGTGGGAGGGTTGATCGCGGCTTTGATTATCAGCGTGTTTTTGTTGCCAACGCTTTATGTGTGGGTAGCGCGGGAACGAGATGTGCTGCCGCGAAGTGATGATGAGTTCGAGGTGGGAGAGCACGTGGATTAGGGCTGCTTCGGAAAATATCAGCGAGCGGGCAAGACTACCCTGGCGGATGGGAGTGCATCAAAAACTTTTGCACGCTAATCAACGCTGTCGAGGTCTGGTTTGAAAACGGTTGGATTCGAATTAATTGTGTGCTGCCTACTGTTGGCACCGGTTGGGCTTTCGGCGCAGACGTCCTCTGCCCAAGGCACTCTGACGGAGAATCCCGTCTTTCAGAAGAGTTGCGCAAAGTGTCACGGAAAAACCGCCGAGGGCCGACACTTTGGCGGCCCGTCGCTTGTGTCTGAAAAAATAGCGGACGCTTCCGCGGACGACTTGCGCAACATCATCAGCAACGGCAAACACAGAATGCCGAAGTTCGCAGGCAAGCTGACGCCGGAAGAGATCGACACACTGGTGCAACAGATACGGATGCTCAACAAGAAGTGAACCGGATGTAAGGTCGGAATGCAATGGGCTGGCGACCTGAGCGGGAATTTTCACTCGACGGAGCGATCGTCTTCACGGCAATAGTTGCTGGTCCCATTGCTCGATGTTCGCGGGAACCGAACCTTTGAGCAGCGCGGCGAATGCCTCGAGCGTATTGCGGGCATCACCGATCAGATAATAGAAGGCCTCCCAATTGTCGCTGTCTTCCCCATCATGATTTGGAATTACGTGGTCGAAACGCCAGGCTTCCTGCAGTTCGCGGTAGGCGCTGGAAGCGCGCTTTTCGATGTCCTCCAGATCCCGCAATGACAGATGCGTTTTCTGGCGCGTGGTTCGGCGCAGAAGTTTGCGTCGCATGATGTCGGTGAGCAAGTCGGGGAAGGAGACGTTTCGCTCGGGGGCATTCAGATAAGCGATCTCTTTCCGGGAAAGCGGCGAGATGAAAATGCTGAGCCGATTTACGCCGGCGAAGCGGGGAATGGTCAGCAGCGCGCGGCCTATAAAAGGACTGCCTTCGAAGAGAACATCGCCGCTTTCCAGGAGTGATTCGAGCTCGGAAATCTCCAGTGCCTGCAGATCGGCGCGAACCTCGAGTAGCGCATAGCGTTTATCTGATCGCAATTTTTCAATCTGCGCTCGCGGGCGGAAGTGATAATCCTTTCCGTCGATCTCGCCGGGACGCGGGGAGCGGCTATTGAAGAGCACGAGCTTGTGCAAACGCTGGTTCAGTTCCGGATAAAAACGGCCGAGAGCTTTGTGAAGCGGAGTCTTACCGACGCAGGAAGGGCCGCTGAGAATGACGAGACGACCGGAGTGAGAAGCTGGATCTTTCTTGTTACTGGGATCTTTTTTGTTACGGGGCAGGGGCGATGAGTGCACGGAGCGTGGCATGGAGATTATCCGCTACGAGATAGTTTATGGGAAAAGGGACGGTGTCGGTGCGACTACGTGGCGTTTGGCGTAGCGGAACGAGTTGAGGGGCGCCCGAAAGGGCTGAGGGAGGGGTTTGAGCGCTATCGCGTGATCGCAACATTTATGAACGACACTGGAAAGCTTTCTCTCGGAAGGTGCCCATTTTCATGCAGGTGGATGTTCGACACGAGCGCCAGGGTGCCCCGGCTTAATTCCTGTCGCGCCCGGATTATTTCACCGCGCCCGCGTTGCCACGGATTACCTGCTAATACGGTTTCATCGGATCCACATTCTCCAACTGGGTGTAGGTACCGCGCAGGTAGAGGTTTGGGTTGATGTCGTTGGGATTCTGCAGCAGGATATTATTGGTGCCGTCCTGCTGCCACGCGCTGGTGCCGTATTTGTTGGTGACTGTGCTCACCGCTCCGGTCTGGCGATTGCGCACGAGCTGGTTGTCTCCCGCGTAGAGAGTGTAGGCCTGGGCGCTGCGGTTCATGTAATCCATGTGCTGCTGCCATTGCTGCTGGCCGGAGTTGAAGCGGTCGTCTTGGCCCTTCTGGAAGTTGGCGTTGCTGGTGTTGAGCGCATTTCGCAAGGCTGTGGCCTGTTGCATTATCTGAGCTTGAGCCGCTGCCGTCTGCTGTTGCAGCATGGCCTGATTGCGGGCCGTGTCGCTGGCCAGCTGTTGCTGGAAACGCTGGGACCACTCCGGAGTGGACTTGTAAGCGTCGGCCAGCATTGGGACGAGGATACGCATCGCGTCGTCCAGCCGGCCCTTGGGCGCTCGGATGGTGCGTACGCTGGCATAAGTGGTCCAAGTGAAATTTTCCGGGCGGCGGGGAAATATGTCCCTCGTCTTAAAAGTTTGCTGACGCACGGAGAAATATTCCTCCATGGTCTGTCCGCGGTAAGCGTATTGGATGCGGCTGCAAACCGCGCCGCCGCTATCCGGAGTGGTGCCAAAGGCGGCCATCGACCGCTGGTTGTAGGCGTCGATCTGCTGTTGCCACTGCTGGGCATCGTCGCTCGGATCGATGCGGCCGAGGATGGGATCGGGTCGCACTAAGGGCGCGGCATATTCCAGAAACTCCTCGGGACTTATCGGCTCCATTGTCTTGCAATGGAAGCGGCGGAAGTTGTCCATGTGGCTGGGATTGGTTGCCCAGTGCGAGCCAAAATCAGGCATCATCTGGGCGCCATAAAGTCCGTCGGGGCTGGAGATTCGCCAGGCCAAAGTCGGCGCGAGCCCGCAGCTCTCATCGCGAATCAGGATTCCGTCAAAAGTCCAGTCTGCGGGAATCTGGAAACGTGCCGCCACAATTCCCCACGCGGAGTCCTGGATCTCCACCCAGCGCGTGCGGTTGGTGATGTTCACTCTGCCGGGTGCGGCTCCGGTGTCGCGGCGCTGCGGCGGGAGCTTGGCTTCGTATTCCGGGGCGGTGCGCGGAGCCGGATTGATGGCTGCCTGTCCCGCGAACCAAAGCGTCCCCGGCATGGCAGATAGCGCGGGAGTAGCAGCTTGCAATTCACTCTGCGGGACGGAAGATTCGGCGACGAAAAAGCGTCCGCCGGGAGCCGCGATGCCGATCACCACCAGTGACACACCTTCGCCGTCCTGGTCGATTCCGGTGAAGTGACCGATGGCGATGTCGAGGCCGTTTAACCTGTCCGGATCATTCTGCAGCACCCGGAAATCCTGGTACTTCGTGCTAAGATGCGCGGCCACATTTTTCACGACGTCGGCAGGCTGCCGGGCGTCCCCGGAAAACGGCGCCAAAAAAGCCCAGCTTCTGCCCGGCGATTGAATGTTGACTCCGGCGGCATTCTCCGGACAATTGTTCTTGTTCGGTCCGTAACAACCGACGTTTGGTCTCGCCGTCCAGCCCTGCGGGATCATGATGCTGAAAGCACCGTGAGCATCTTTATAGAGCGTCCCGTCGCCCACATTCGACGATGTTGGAGGCGGCGTCGGACTGTTGCTTCGCCACACACTCGAGCCGGAGCTCGAACTGGTCTGGGCCGCAAGTCCCGTGGCAATCAAAATCATGGACATTGCGACTTTGATAAACCGACCTGGCCCGAACGCTATCACGCGAGCACCACGGGTCACTGGCATCACCAAATCCTCCTGGACTGTGGACGCGCTTGCCCTCCACATCCGAAGGCAACGCCATCACGCCGGGTAGCTTCGGCAGCACCTTATCCCACCATTGCACAAAACGCAAGCGTAGGCCATCTTCCGCTTCCAGCTCTGATAGGCAGGCTTCTGGCCTTTGGAATTCTCAGGGGCGGGTCCGCTGTTCGCAGCGTTTCGGTGGATTGTTGGCGAAATTTCGCTTATTGAGCCAGAGCGCGGGGGCCGAGGGGAATCGCGTGCGGTCGACCGTAATTGGCTTCGGTGTTGAATGGATGAAACTTGTGATTCTTAAGATCCGGCTAGGGCTCCAGCGGAGCAATGAATTCCAGGCCAAAACAGAATCCACTGCGGTCGCGGACGACGGCCATCATTCGCACGGGGCCCGGAATCCCGAACTCCACCTCCAGCAGATCACCCGGTTTTAGCCAGATTCCGGCATACAGTTCCATACCGCCTTCGCTTAGCTCCGTACCACGGCCCGTGACCACGGTGGTTGAGAAGCCGTTTTCGATGGCCACTTGAACCGGCAGGTCCACGTGATGGCGCTGCCAGCGGCGCGTGCTTGAGGAGGGTGGCATTTTGGCTAATGATGAGCGGAGTCGGTCCTCAGCTCAAATTACGAAAGTCAGACAGGTGCGTTACTCACGGGAGGTAGTTTTTGCGTCCAACCCGATGGTCAGTTTCTGTTGGGAGAAATTGCTCGTCGTCTTTGCCGACGCAATGCTTAATCTTTTTCATTGCCGGTCTCCTTTTTATCTGTGCCTTGAGCACGTCGATAACTTGGGAGCGTACCTCATCCCGTCGGAGACCGGCCTTCTCATACCATCTGTTAACGTCACCTATCAAGTTGGTGAGCATGACGGTAGTGTCCTAATAGTGCGTTGTTCCAACAGAGAATAAAAAAGCCGCCATGTGGCGGCTCATTCTGTTTTTGCTTCTGATGGTTCGGCGGCTGATCGTTTGATCTTGCGCTTCACCAAATCAAGCCATTCCTCTAGGTCTGTGATGCTGTCGGGGCTGAGTGGTGTCGGCCAATGAATTACCGCTTCGCCTTCCGCTAACGAGAACACATCCTGTCGCATCTTGGCTCCTTGGTCACGCTTCCCGCCTTCCGTCATCCTGTACAGAGGAGTGGACGGAGTAAAAGGGGGCGTTTGTTCGGGCGGATCGGCAGGGATTATCTCGGAAACCGGAAGGCCAGTGTCGGAACCTTCCACAAACCCGAATTGGCCGTTCTCAGAGAACCGCAATAGTTTCCTAGAATCAGGCAAACCCAAGATTCCATTGTGTTCCCATTGAACCCAGTCTCCTATTTTGGGTTGTTTTCTTCCCTCTTCCGCCTTCACCTCAGAGCCTAACACAGAGAAATCTGATAAACCAGCAAATTCTAAGGTCTCCTTAAACCCCTTCAAAAACTCCTTTACGCCATTAGGATTGAAGCCTTTATAAGCCTCCAGTTCTCCTGCCAGAGTCTCCTCATGCGGCAATCCAGTAGCCGCGTAGTCTTTGATAAGCTCGGCATAGATCGTGGGCGAAAGTGCGGCCTCTCGAATCGATTTCTTCCGGCGTTCGTCGTTTTCGGGAAGGCTATTGATTTCAACCGCCCGTTGTGTAGGAATTATTCTCCCGTCCCGATCCTCAACAAGGCCAAACTTCTTTAGCGCTGCCAATACGCTATAGGCTTGCCCGTGGGCAGAAGAGAAGCCAATGTGCTTCGCGGCTATAGGCGCTGCGGCTCCCGCCCTGCCATCCGCCGCTATGAACTTCTTCACCCTGTCTACGGCCTCACGCAAGCCAACCGTCGGATAGTTCGGACTCCGCTGCCGCTTTTTCTTTTCGCTGGCGGCGGGCTCTTTAGTGACTGTAGTAGTTGCCATGACCACCTCCGAGAAAAAGGTATCACTACGCCAGCTCTAATGCAAGAAAATTAGTTAGATAAAATCGAAATATAGCTTGCACTAATGCAAATTTATCTGATATAAATAGACACATGGTGAACGAAAGCCAGCAACCAAACGCTCCGAAGGCGCTCAATTGCTGGCTTTTTGTGTCGGAAAGGAGCGGCTATGAGACCGCCATGACGCTAGTTAACCGCCGAACAAACCGTAGACCTTAATCAGCAGCCCCGTCTCAGCGCTAACTGAGGCGGGGCTTGAAACCATCGCAGCCGAAGCCACAATGAGTCTCGCAACTTCATTATCCGGCAAGTCGGCTGTGAACTCAAGGAGATTTCACAGTGACCTGCCACAACTGCCAATCAATCTGCAATCGCTTTGGGAAGCATCGCAACGGCCTCCAGCGCTATCGCTGCTCACAATGCCGTAAGACATTCACGGAAGATCACACGCGGCCTCTCGCTGAAATGCGCCTCCCGATGGACAAAGCAGAATCCATTCTCAAGCTGCTAGTCGAAGGCATGAGTCTTCGTTCAATTGAGCGCGTCACTGGCGTGCACCGCGACACAATTATGAGCCTGTTACTTCTTGTGGGTGAACGTTGCCAGCGATTGATGGACGCGAAAATGCGGAATCTCAGCACCAGGTATTTGCAGGTTGATGAAATTTGGACTTACGTCGGCAAGAAACGGCGCAACGTTCGCAGCGGAGATTCGCCGGAACTAGGAGACCAGTGGGTTTACGTGGCGATTGACGCGGAGACGAAATTGGTGCCGTCATTTCGGATCGGTAAGCGTGTGCGGCCTGATACGTGGGCATTTCTGTGGGACTTGCACCAGCGCATTGCGAATCGAGTGCAACTCACCACAGACGGTCTTAATCATTACACCGTGAGCGTTCCTGAGTGCTTCGGAGTGGACGTGGACTTCGCGCAACTCACGAAGATGTTTGGCGACTACGGGCAGTTCGATTCTCCCGATGCGAGATACTCCCCACCACGCATCTCGGGGGTTATATCCAAAGTGCGTCAGGGCGACCCCGATCCTGACCAGATCAGCACATCTTTTGTCGAACGACAGAACTTGACTATGCGAATGGCAATGCGTCGTTTCACGCGGCTCACGAATGCCTTCAGCAAAAAGCTGTCCCATTTGAAAGCTGCGGTTAGCCTACACTTCGCGTTTTACAATTTCTGTCGCGTTCATTCCAGCCTTCGCGTTACTCCCGCAATGGAAGCCGGAGTCGCCGATCACGTCTGGACCATCGAGGATTTGCTGGTCGCGCAACAAGGAAAAAGATAAGAGTTCGTATTTCGTCTAGTGATGCCCAAAATGGAAAATAGCGTTGATCGTCGGTAACCAGATCATGCTAGAATTTATGCAATGAAGACGCAGAAGGTAGTATCCTTGTGCCCGTCCGGCATCCATGAGGGCGCTATGAACTCGATCCAGCTTCAATTTCGTTTGGGTTTTGCAATGCGGTATGACGGGGACGCCGATGTCCACGTCAGCTACTGCCCAACACTTAGCCTATACAGCCAAGGCGGAACGAAGGCAGAAGCAAGAGCTGCCATCGTAAGCGCTGCAAAACTATTCATCGTTCGCTGCTATGAACGTGACATCTTGCATACGGTTTTGCGTGAGCGCGGAATGACGAAGGCCACGTCGGAGCAAATAGCACGACTTGCAACCGACGCTGAATGTAAGAAGGAATTTATTTCGGTCGATAGCAACTTCACTGATTTTTTTGAAGAAGATGTTCCGATCAACATTCTCGCGGCTCAGGAGGCCGCTACAACTTGCCTGCAATAGCTCCTATTCCCCCACTTGCCATGAAAAGCATTCTGGAACTGCGTGGCTGGAGAGTTGTTTCAGAAGACAAATTCAATTGGCTTCTTGAAGCCTCGAAGTATGAAGGTAACGTGAAGCCGGAACCCCTCCCTCTGCCAAAGCGCGGTAGGCTATTAGCCGTCGATGTCATGATGGATACGCTCATCAAGACCAAAACGGATTTGCATACCTATTTCAAGCTGAAGGAACAGGTCGTAGGGATCTTAGACATTTCAGCAGCACCAGACGAAGATCGCCCCACACAGTAAGAGGTAAGTGCATATTAGCTTCGTCCATCCGGTCAGCCTCTCGCAGACCTTAGTCCCCGGCTGGTTTTATTCGGCTGCCAGAACGTGACCAATCAAAATCCAACAACGCACTATTAGGACACTACCAGCATGACCTGTGATACATTCCGGCGTATGAAGTGTTTAGTTGTGCCACTTGCTCTCATCGGTTTCTGCTGCTTGCCTTTTGGCATAGCCGCACAGCAGCCCTCGTCAATTGAAAAGGAACGCCTTCTCGACGGGCAGTTTAAAGTGATCTCGAAAACGGAAGACATTCAGGCCAATGTTAAACAGGCGTTTTCCAAGATCACCCACCAACCATCGTTTTCGATGGCAAATCCCGGACAGAAATTTCAGGTCACTGATTTCGTAGTTGATCGATCGCTGCCTCGGAGGCGCCTCGCGTTTGCGGGGGTACAGGACGACAAATGGTTTGTTCATTACGAGCGTGGTGGCTATGCACACAGCTATTACGTAGTAGCGTTCAAGGCCGATCCTCATGGCGATGCGCACTTCGTGTGGGGCTGTTCGGTAGCAGATGGCGCAAAGACCCTAGAGCAACTCCGCAGAATGGTCGCTAGCTGTCAATTGTCCAACGCAGAAAGCTACTGGTGAGTCAATTGGCGATAAATCCCGATCTCACTCACTGACGGAAGGCAATCGCCTCTTTCAGCAACGATGAGACGTATTACTGATCTGTTCTGAATTCCCTTCTCCGCGGTTTATCGAGCTATCTTGCCCAACGCGGCAACGGCATGAGCTGGAGCGAGGCGCACTGCAAACTTGTCCTCGTGTCCGCAGCTGATTATTGTAGTTTGGTTGGAGTGTTCTCTCACCCAGATCACCCGATCAGGGTTCACAAAGACTTCCAAGCCGTCCACATCTTCAAACATTACAAACTCCATAATGCCTCCTTTCGCCATCGCTGAGTGCCCTCTTTAGGAATCTCGAAATCGCTCGGCGGTTCGGGCGATTGTACAAAATGTTGAAACTTGATAGCCAGGAGGGAAGCTGTTGGTCAAACTGCGGACCGACCGTCACTAAGTAGAGGCTATTCCTTGGGAAGATCGATCATGACGACCTGCGAATTTTCGCGGAGGCGATCGAAGATGATTTGTTTTCCATCGCTGGTGACATCGAAGGTCCGCATGGCGGCACGGTTTTGCAGCCGGGTAAGGGGTCGCGACTTCATTGAGGCGAGATCCAGTAGCCAGAAGTCCTGGGATGCGAGCAGGCCCTGCATGTAGATAAGACTCTTGCCATCCGGCGAGAAGCGCACATGCTCGCCCAAGCGCCGCAAGCTGATGTGGGGTACTTCGACGCTGGTGCCGTCCGGACGTACGGCTAAAAGCGGAGCGAACGTGCTCACATTGGTGCCCGCGTATACGATGAGTTTTCCATCCGGCGACCAGACTGGATTGAGTGCCGGCCCGCTGACCAAGCGAACGGGCGATCCGCCATCCAGGGAAATCTTGAAAAGCCCGGGACCGGTGGCGTCGCTGCCACCGGTAACGATCCACTTGCCATCCGGCGACCAGCAGCTCGAACCCTGGGCGACAATTCCCTCCGCGATGGGCTGGAGTTCGGCGCCGTCTGAAGAGAGAACATTCAGCTGGCGTTTCCCGCTGCGCCGCAGAACAATGGCCACGCGATCTCCATCCGGCGAAACGGCGGGAGTCTCGAGCAGAGCGCCATCGGCGCCTTTCCAGACCTCAGTCACCTGGCCTTCCCGGAGTCGCCACAGTCCGTCGCCCGCTCGGACGGAAGACAAGTAAAACAGCGACGAGCCCGCAAATCGCGGCGCCAGGGCCCGGACGTTCGGCACGGTAAACGGTTTTACGTCGCGTTCTTCGGCGACGCGATCAAGAATGGGAACCGTCCAAAGTCCCGCGACGGGATTGCTGATGGTGGCTACCAGCTTGCGGCCGTCAGCGCTGGCTTGCACGGACGTATATTGCTCGAGGCCGACACTCGCGCGCCGCGAGTCCTTCTGTTTCACATCAAATGTCCACAGCCATGGTCCGGAACCGTCGCTGTCGTGCGCCACGTAGAACACGGTATTGTTGCCGACCGGCGTCGGATACGCGACGTCTGTATTGAGCTGTGTGAGGCGCTCTGGATTCCCGCCATCCGGCTTGATGCGCCATAAATCCATTTCCTTGGTCGCTGGCGTCCCGTGAACGAAATAGATCCAACGGCCGTCAGGCGACCAGGTTGGAAAATGGTTGTGAAGTCCCGGCCGGTCGCCGAATATTCGCCGAGCATTGGCGCCAGTGCGGTCCGCCACGAACATGGGGTCGCCCTTGGTGAAGGTGTGATAGACAATTCGCTCGCCGTCGGGTGACCAGGCCAGGTTGGCGGTATCCTCGCCGAGGAAATTACGGGTCGCACCTCCGGTGAGGGGCATCAGCCGCAGGCGCAGGCCCACATCGCCGCCGCCGATCCAAATTTCCGAGCCGTCGCCCGAAAATCCCACACTTCGTAAAGGCCCAGGTAACGGGCCCGCCTTCCCTTGTGTGAGGTTAATCAGACGGCCGGTACCCACCTGGGTGAGCCAGACATCGAAGGGGCCGTCATGATCGGAGATAAAAGCAACGAACCTGCCGTCCGGCGAGATGGCCGCTTCCACGCTCTCGAAGTCGGTCATGCGCGTGAAGTGAGCCTTTTCGAGCGGGTTGGCCGGTGCAGCCGCCGGCCGAACCAGTTCCGAAACCGCAGCTCCCATCAGCAGCGCAGCGGCTATGGCCCACGGCAGCCAAGCTCGCCTTGACTTCGGTTGCGACACTTTTTTCACGGTCGACGTTCCGCTCAGCGATTCAATGGCAAATGCCAGATCACTGGCCGACTGGAAGCGCCGCGCGACATTCTTTTCCAGGCATCGCTCAAGAATCCGTTGTAGTTCCAGCGGACCTTGCCAGCCGGTAGCGCTCAGCTCGGGTGGCTCTTCGCGCAAAATTGAAGTCATTGTTTCCGCGGACGTCTCGCGTTTGAAAGCGCGTTTGCCGGTGAGCATCTCGTAGAAGACTGCGCCGAAACTGAAAATGTCGGATCGGGCGTCGATCGCTTCGCCGCGCACCTGCTCCGGCGACATGTAACCCACGGTACCCATCACCATGCCCGGCAAAGTCGCCTGGTTCGTCAGCGTGAGTGCGGTTTCGTGGCTTTCCTCCGGCGTAATCAGCTTCGCCAGGCCGAAATCCAACACTTTGATTCGTCCATCACGGGTGACAAACAGGTTCTCCGGTTTCAGATCCCGGTGCACGATTCCTTTCTCGTGCGCGGCCGCGAGTCCTTGCGCGATGCCAAGGGCGTATTCGTCGGCAAGCCGCAGCGGCAGCGGGCCTGACATGAGCTTCTGCCGCAATGTTTGTCCTTCAAGAAATTCGCTGACGAGAAACGGCGCACCATCGTGCTCGCCAATGTCGTGGATTCCCAGGATGTTTGGATGGTTCAGCGCCGCAATGGTGCGCGCTTCGTTTTCGAAACGCCGGAGTCGGTCGGCATCATTGGCCAGCGCCCCCGGCAGCACTTTGATCGCGACGTCACGGTTGAGCCGCGTATCACGCGCCCGATACACCTCGCCCATGCCGCCCGCTCCCAGTGGCGAAGTGATCTCGTACGGCCCGAGTTTCGTGCCCGAGGTAAGCGCCATCGATGCGCGCCATTATAGCCCTAACGCGTTGCACAGGATGCGTATGATTCGGGACGGTTAGTCGGCAACAGGAAGTTATTCAAGCCGCCTATTGATGGCCAGCTAATTGACCTACCGCGAAGCCGAAGAACATAAGGACTCCCGCGATGAGTGTAAAGGCGTGGTTACGTAAACTGAGATGTAAAGCACATTACAGCTGTACGTGGCTTTCAAGGAGCCAACGGGATCTCCGTGATTGCCCCTACGGTCGAGTCGCGGTTGACCAGCGGAGTCAGCAACGGCCAGCCCTTGCGGAGCACGTAGTCGAGCCATGCGCCAGCCACTTGCGAAGTCAGTACAGCTGCTATAACCAGAGTGGTATAGAACTTGGGACTGATGATGCCTGCATCAAACGCCACGCTGGCCAGCACGATGCCAGGGCCTCCTCGTGCGTTTGTTGTGATAGCAAGATTGATCAGGTCCAATCCTCGAAAGCCGGCGACTCGCCCTGCCAAAGAAACGGAAAGAATCTTTACGAGACAGCTTCCGAAGATGAATGTGCCAATCATCCACAACGACAAGCCTCGAATCAAATCAAGTTTCAATCCGACGATTGCGAAGTAGATCGGAATGAAGAACGCGAACGATACCTTCCCTATGGCGTCGAGCGCTTCTGCAAACAGTCTTCGCTTCTTATGGATAACAGCAAACCCCGCGAGGAAAGCGGCAAAGACCAGACTGACATCGAGAATACCCGCCACGACGCAGTAGGCAAGGAGAACGGAGATTGCATACGCAACCGGGGATTGTTTTGCGAAAACGTTGAACTTGGACTTGTTCAGACGCTTCACTATGCGCGGAAGAATCGTCAAACCCAATCCGAAGAACGCAATCGTGGTTAACAGGTGGTACGACATCTGCCGTGGGTTGAGAACCGTCTTGCCAGCCAGTGCTGTTGCCACGGCAAGAGCGAGCCAAAGCACGATGTCCTCTAAAACCGCGACTCCGAGCACGAGACGCGCGAACCGAGTATGAAGTATTTTTAGATCCGCGAAGATCTTGGAGACTACCGGAACCGACGTTACCGCAACGCCCACCGCAAGGATGATGATTAAGGAAATTCGATTACCGTTAGGGCCAGCCAGGGCTGGTCGAATCAGCCGTGGGCCTAGCACCAACCCGAGGGCAAACGGAATGCCCGTTCCAACAATGGCGAGCCAGCCTACTTCGCGGCGCTCTTCGCGACTGAAAAGTTGCTGGGTTTCCGCGCCCGACAGGAACATCAGCAATAACAGCCCGAGCCAGTACACGAAGTTTAAAATGTTGGCCTGGTGCTGGGCCGCAGTGAGAATCCGAGACGCCGATGGCAATCTCCCGACAACAGCGGGGCCGAGCAGAACGCCAGCCAAGATTTCGCCTACAACTTTCGGCTGACGGAGCTTCACGAATAAATAGCCGAGCAACTGGGCTAGCGCCACCAGAAGCAAGAGGATTAGCAGAACTGAGGTCAGGTCAGAGCTCGACACAGCGGTCTTGGATGCCGTCTCTGTCTCAGGGTTTGTCGAAACTCCGATGGGAATGCCAGTTACTTGGCGCAATACCAGGATTACACTCATTGACTTCGGCCCGAGAGGGTTTTGAGTGTAATCGCCCGTTAGCGACAGGTTCGGTTTCTTAATAGCTGATGCCACCCGATAGCGCGATAATCACCAGAATCCAAAAGAGACCAATTGGGGCGAGGTAAAACCAGCCATAGCGTCGTCGTGCAGCCTTGATTGCAGAAAAGTGAATTGCTACCAGAGTTGCCCAACAGAGGACGCTTTCCATCGGTGTTCCCGGCTCTCTCTTCAACCAGGACAAGACCCAAACAAACAACCCGAGAGTGCTGGAAAAGCCCCACCAGTTGCTGCCTCGGATTAGAGGAACCACTGCCGTTGGCTCTTGTGTTTCCATGGTTGCTAGCCTAGCGCTTGTTTATTGGCCGTCCACATTACCTCTGTAGCACTGCTCTTGGCACAGCAGAACTTGCCGTGAGTAGGCTCAACAAGTCAGTTGGCGAAACATCGCCATTTCACTCATCGAGCGTCAATGATTGCAAGCGCCTATTTTCGCCAATCGATGGACCATTTTGGGGAAAGGAGCAAAAGTGAGGCTAGCAGCACTAGCAGGGAAACCAGAAGGAAACCGAGAATGCCCCATTTTGCCCACGCGCTGAACTCAGAACGGTCGTCCTTACCACATCGCCACGATATCCCAAGCATGCACAGAGAGGTTATGAAGCACACTGGCAGAAAACGCGCTAGTTGAGCTGCGTAGCCGCTACTGCCCAGGGTCCCAAGGAAGGCGTCGAACTCCAGAAGAAAGAGAAGAGGGCAGAAGCTCAACGCCGTGCCAAAGACGATTCCGGCTGACCGTACGCTGCGTTTTGAGCTTTCCCCGGTAATGAAGGGAAGTTCACAAAACACAAAGGGCAGTTCGCACAGGAACAAAGTCAGCGCTGGGGGCGGTAAGTCAGTCTCGACATGGCTGTACAACCACGAAAATCGCGCTGATGCGACAATTCCCACGCCGATAAGCAACTGTACCCAAGAGAACAGTCTTGAGCGGACTGGGCCATCTTCTTGTCCCTGCGTCCTTGCGTTCACCATGGGCCAATTCTTGCATTCTCGCTTTGGATCTTCCAGAGAGAATTGGTCACTTGACGGGCCTTAAGTAACCGCTTTGCGTTGACGGAACCTCAATTTACGTAATATCCCGGGTACACTCATTGACCTGCCCGGAGGGGTTCTGGGTGTAATCGCCTGATCTCGTCAACTAACAGATGTGGCCTATACTTCAACCGTGTTCAGCACTTCTACAAAGTGGATGCTCGCGTCGCTGCTTCTGGCTAGCAGCCTGTCTGGTCAGGTGAGAGTCGTCATTCCCAAGCGGCACTATCAATCGCAAGAGCAGATTCCCGCAAAGCTGGAAAACAAGACCTCGCAACCGATAACCGTGTGTGTCCGGATTGGTCAATGGTCTCCAAAGGGAGACACGATTGAGAGCACTCCATCTCCGTTCTTCGTGGAGCGGAACGACAACGGCAAGTGGGGCGTTCTGCTTAACGGTCCTGATGTTGGCAGTAATTCGCAGCCTGTGGAAGTGGACTCCGGCAAGTCGATCGAAGTCCCATTCAGGTTGAACGGCGAAGGAACAATGCGGCTCCGGCTCGACTACTGGATCCGTTCCAGACCCGACGTTAAGTGTAACGGTCCCGCCAAGGACACAAAACACTCGCGTTCCGCTATCTTCACACTCGGCTAGTTGGCGTATCCTCATTACACTCAAAACCCCTCAATGAGCGAAATCGCCTGTTAACGATCTAGTGTTTCAAGACCAGGGTCGAACGTTGCCACGGCAATGTCGTTCCATTCTCTTGTCCGATATCTGTCCAATCCATCGTGTCAACGCCCTTGCCGAATGCAACTAGGTAGGAATGCGGGCCACAACTAGCGTGAACTCCGGCGCTGCTGATCTGTCGTGCGCAGCCAAAAAGTCGGCCCTCGATACTGTTCCACTCCGTGCGCCGAGGGAAGTGTGCCTCGCCCCTGATGTCGGTCAAACGATCTTCCTCGTGCGAAGAGTCTTCGAGACTGTACTGCTGCCACACCTCACGGACGGTGATGCCAGTAAGGGGTCTACGAGCGGCGTCCAAAGTCGTGATCGTCCAGTCTGGAGCGACTATCTTCGGTACGGGAATGAACGCAATTGCCAGCACTGCTGCTGCGACACAAACAATCATTGTGCGAGTTGGTCTTTCCACGCTTTAGATTTTAATCCGAACCGTCACGGTTGACGAAACATCCCCATTGCACTCGAACGAGCAGGTCAATGAGTGTACTCGCCTGAATTCTACAGTTGATGGTTACTTCGAGTTTGCTAGTCCTCCAACCTTAAACCTCGAACCGCGTCTTTGAATAGACTGATTCCATGAAAGCCGAAGACGCTGCCGAGTTGATCCAACTGTTGGAGCAACACGGCATCGAAGTCTACGTGGATGGCGGTTGGGCAGTGGATGCGTTGCTTGGTCAACAAACGCGCCCACATCAGGATCTTGACATCGCGCTGCCCCAAAGACAGGTTGCCAGATTGCGGGACTTGTTAAGCAACAGAGGCTATCGCGAGCAGTTCCGCCGCGACAGCTGGGAATCCAACTTTGTGCTTGCCGACGCGGACGGCAATGAAGTCGATGTTCATTCCTACACGCTCGACGACACGGGCGACAACATCGGAGGTGTCAAGTACAAAGGTGAGCACCTGACAGGAAGAGGCTTTATCAATGGCTATCCAGTCCGATGTATTTCTCCTGAGTGGCTCGTCAAGTTTCATGCAGGCTATGAACTCGACGAAAATGATTACCGTGATGTGCGTGCGTTATGCGAAAGATTCGGGATGGCCATCCCCGATGAATATCGGAGATTCATCAAGTAGCATAACGGAGATATTTTCGGTTCCGGGGATTGGGCGTCAGTTGGTGAGACATCGCGATCTCACTCATCGACCCGGATGGTTAGCGCAAATTCTCAACGAATGCAGTGGCCTGGTTTCGCCAATTGGGTTCGCCGATTGAGTTCGGTTTACTTGTTATCGTCCGGCTAACCCTCTTTAGAGTTACACGTCCTATAAGCCGCAGTCTGCGAAACAACCAGCCATGGGGCGCTTAAGCCAGAATTGGCTCTGCTGAAGCAGTGGCATTCTGCGCGGATGCGCAGCGAAGAGGAAAGAGGCGACAGGCACTCGCCGCGCGGGGGAGTCGACCATGAGGCAATCACGGGCCAGCTTTCTATTAGTGCTCATCTGCACAATCGCAATGTCTGGCCAGCAAGGAGCCAGCGCCGGCAACTCTCCTGCGGACACGATTTATGCGCGCCCCGGCCAGCGCATTGACGTGGGAGGATTTCGGCTGAATCTGTACTGCATAGGGAGCCGCTCACCCACAGTGGTCTTTGATTCGGGATGGGAAGACTGGGCGCCCGCGTGGTCAACGGTGCAGCCCCAGATCGCAAATTGGACACGTGCGTGCAGCTACGATCGAGCCGGAGCGGGGTTTAGCGATCCCGGTCCTATGCCACGAACCAGCGTGCGCATCGCCAAAGAGCTGCACACCGCACTGCATCGTGCCGGCATTGCGGGGCCGTATATTCTGGTGGGAAACGCCTTTGGCGGTGACAATATGCGGACTTTTGCCGACCTGTACATGAGTGAGGTGGCAGGGCTGGTATTGGATGACGCCGATTCAGACGATGTTGAACCGAAGGCGATGCGAGAAGAGGCACATCGAAAACATGCCGGGTTTCCCTCCGAATTGCGCGATTGTCGTAACGCGATCGCCGAGCACAAGCCGTTGCCGGCCTTGCGATCACGCCCCGGACAGCCGCAACACACCTGTGCCCAGCAATTTTTTCGGGGTTTGCCGGAGGCGGAGTGGTCTCCAGAATTGAACGCAAAGCTATTGGAAATCGCGGAAACCAAAGTCGCGATGTACGACGCGTATGCTTCAGAGATGGAGGAAATTCCGTCGGACGAGGTCTATCTGCAGCAACACTACCGCTCATTCGGTTCCCGGCCCATCCGCGTGCTCACCTCCGGAAACCACGGCATCGGCCACTTGGAGAGGAAGCCCCCGGATACGCCGGAGCACCTCAAATATGAGCAGGAGATTACGCTGGCCCAAGCGCGCTGGCTCATGCTCTCTTCGAACTCTAAACAGATCTTTGCCCGCAATAGCTCGGAGTACATACAGTTCGACGACCCCGAAACGGTGATTAATGCCGTTCGTGATGTATATGAGGAGACGAGAAGACCATAGCCGCGAAGAATGTCCGAATAGGCTGAGTGGTCTGGAAGCTACGTCTCGCTGGCCAATTGGTGTTAAATCGCGATGACGATCATTGAGGGATTTCGAGCGCAATCGCCTCTGATTGCATCAGCTGGTGGCCCATTCCGCCATCGTGAGCTATGATCATGCTATGAAACGCGCCACCTCCAGGGCGTGTGTATTTCTCCTTTGCCTTTTGGGTGCTGCGGACGGTCAAGTTGCAGTAGTCGGCTCTGGCATCGAGGGTGCGTCCAAACCTCCAATTGCTGCTTGTTGCTCGGCGGTTGAACCCATCCGGGCTGGCGACACGGACGAAGAGAAGAGTGAACCAAACACCGTCCAGAACGCCCCTTCTACCAACAATGCGCAGAAGCCATCGACCACTGAACCTTCAGCGACCGTCGTGGATTTCACTCTCCGGAAGCTTCTGAAAGCCATTCCACAACTGCGGGGACTCAAGCCGGCAACGGACCAGGAAGAACTACCCATTCTTCTGGAGAAAGTTGGCGATAAGGCGGAAGCGCTTTTTCACAAAATGCCGAACCTCATTGCGCACGAAGAAGTCCTTCAGGCGCGAAGTGATGCCAAGCCAACCCGGCAAGATTTCGAATACCTCATCCTGTCTCACCGCACGGAGAACGATGTAAGCCTGGATGAGTATCGCGTTGATTTGCAGCATAAAGCAGAAATCCTGGGCGAGACCCCCAACCCCTCGGCGGTGATCTCCGGCGGCGTGTCCATTGCAGACCTGCAACGTCTGAGTCTCGAAGCCAGCACAAACAACAAATCAGCTCTGCCGCTGAGCCAGGGGTTTGCCAACGGCTGGGTGTACTTCTATCCTTCAAATCGCTCTCAAGCCAGATTCCGCTATCTGGGACGGCAGCGCATTAAGGGGCATAACACCTTCGTGATCGCATTTGCACAAGTACCGGCTTCAGTGCAATCTCCCGCAGAGCTTCGATTTGAGGGGCAGACGCTTCCAATCTATTACCAGGGCATCGCCTGGATTGAGGAATCGGACTTCCACATTGTGCATTTGCGCACCGATCTCCTCGGTCCTCTCCGCGATGTTCCGCTGCAGAGACTCACTGCCGACATCTATTTTGGAGAAACCCAAATTGCGCAAACCGAGCCTTTTTGGCTTCCGCAAAAGGTCGTACTTACGGTGGACGTCAGCGGCCAGGAGTTTCGAGAGCAGCATGTGTATTCCGATTACCGTTCCTACGCAGTCAAGACGAAAATAATATTCTGACGGCACTTCAGGTGGGCACTATTCCGGGGTTCCCTACCCTTCTCGCATTCTTTAGAGAGAGTCGGAACTGCTTCTCTACGCCTTCATTGCCGCTTCGGCATTGTCTGTGTGTACAGCCTCCCTGTGACTATCATTCGCGTAACATCCTCATTACGCTCATTGACCTCGGCCAAGTCTCAATGAGTGAAAACGCCTGTTTTCGACACCTACCTCGGTAGAATGAACTGAGTTTTCCCAACGCAGTGCGAAACTGTGCAATATTTCTGGGAGGTTAAGCCGACCCGTGGGACTCTTCCACCACATAACGGTGTTTCTCGTCAGCGAACAGGAAAAAGCGTTGTTCTCGGAGGCCGGAATTGAGTTCACGGATGTGACGCGGGGGCCACGAGGCGAGTCTGTCAATTTCGACATCGGCGAAGACGACCCACGATGGGAGAGGGTTGTTGCCCTGATTGCGTCGCTCGAGGGGCGCGAAGGCATACCGAAGGAGTGGCGGGTCCAGAACCTCCGCATGACCGCGCCCACTTGGAAGGAAAATCTTCGGCAGACGAAGGAGCGTCTTGCCGCGCACATCAGGTCGCAGCTTGGGCCAAAATGGCTGCATGGGTATTCAGGTGAGAGCGCGGAGCAGCTACTTTCGCTAGAGGGTAAGTATCGAACCGACTCACTGGTCCTCGCGTTTGAACAGGGCATCAACCAAAAGGCTGAACGCGAGGGTGCACAAAACCTCACCACCGAAGAACGCATTGTGCTTGCGGTGGAAGCTCTGGAACGCGAAGTGAACAACGGCGGCTACGAGCAGTTCTTTGTCAACTCGTCTCGGGAATTTGCCCCAATAGTCGTAGACGCCCTCCAACAGATCGGCTGCAAGAAAACCGCGAATACCACTCAGAAGGCGATAGAAGCATTTGGCATATCAGACCTCAGATCAGATGCAATCGACGCCGTGATCTGCACCCGTGATGAGAAGCGTGCTGCCAAGCTAAACCGCTGTGACGATTCGTACTACAAGAACAGAGAGCCGATTGCAGAGCGGCTGTTTGCGTTCATTAAAGCGAACAGGGCCAGCATCAGTCTTTAACTAGTGAAAAATCCCCATTTCACTCATCATGCCCTGCTGGGGTTTTGAGTGTGGTCGCCTGTTTTCATCACGTATCATTGCCCGCATGAAAAGAACCTCCTGGATAGCTGCCCTTTGTTTTGTGGCCGCGACAAATCTTACGGCGCAAGATGGAGGCACGGGTCACCCGCCTCAGAATTCCACACTCTATCCTCCAAGCGTATACATGCAGTTCTTCCAAGCATGTTCCTCCGATAAGCCATGCACTCGAACGGAGGATTTTCGCGTCGATCCCGTGCCGAAAGGCTGCTGTATTTTGATCGTTACTAACGGGAACGGACAAGGGAAGAACGAAGTTCGCAGCTTCGAGGTGTTCCTAAACGGCAAGGGTGTTGTTTCCTCTAGTCATTCTCCAACAACCCAAGCGACGGTCACAGTGCAGACGAGCAACAAAATCAAGTTGATTTTGACGGGAGAACCAAGCTCCAAAGTGTTCGTTCTGCTTGCCTACGACCCGCGCCAATCAGAATAACTGCCGACTTTGGCGAACGATCCCGATTACACTCATTTGCCGGAGTCGGTTCTCGATGAGTGTAAACGCCTGCTTATATTATTCGACGGAAGGGATAAACAGGCGAGGCCGCTACGGCGATCAAAGATTCCAGCTTTCGCAAGCGTTTAATGGGCAGTACTATCTGCATGATGAAAGCCATAGCCTCAGCGCTAGTGGTTCTCTTTGTCGTAACTTGCGATCCGCTGCAATCGCAGGCCAATTCTTCTTATTCGCAGGTTTTCCTCAAGGAGGCCATCCGTGCGATAGAGGCTATTGACGCGGCGTACAAGTCGGTTCTAAACCACGATCCAGATGCAGTTTATGTCCCACTACAGGAGAACGTTCAGAGGTCCTTGGCCTCGCTGAGGGCGAAACATTACACTCATTGATCCAGGGCAAAGGCCTTTAACACTGCCAGCGGTGGAACAGAAATGGCGTGGGCGATTCCCGGGAGGAGTTGAACGCGAATGGCGGGGAAAAAAATTAAGAGTTCCGAGGTGGTGTTGAGTCCATTCGTCTCGGCCAGTAGCTCGCGTTAGACCCTTGCTTGACCTGCTGTGCTGCATTCCCTTGCGGGCGCGCTGCCTGCGATCTTCGCTTGGGCTCCGGGCTCACCGCCAACCGGATAAACCTACTCAACGCCTCGGAACTCTATCCTGCCTTCGACTGGGTTTCTCGTTCTCCTCGACCAGCGCTTTGCTATAGACCCTTGCTTGCCTTCCCTCCTCATTTTTCAATGGGAGAGTGACTTCGCTTGAGCCCCGGACGCCGCACCAACCGGAAAAACTTAAGAAACTGTCAAAGAACGATCTTGTTGTACTCCTTTTAAAATTTGAGTCAACGAAAAGATCGCGAGTTTATGTGATTTGTTTTCAGTGGAGTGCAGCCGGTTCACAGGGGGGTGACAGGATTTTGTGCAAAGCGAAAAGCAATCATGCGGAGATGCCGCGCTGGACGGGCGTTTTAGGCTCGTCGTTAGCATGGTGGGCAATTGTGACGAAGTATTCCAGCGGCTTGGCGGCTGTGAAAAACTGATAGAAGTCGTAGTGGGCAAGGGATTTCGCGGGGGATTGAGGTCAACAGACGCGCCCAAAAGGGTAAGATGCAAAGCGTTTAATGGCTTGACAATGCATGTAAGTCTGCTAAAGTTCGAGAAAAGCTGCACAAACACACGATTCGCAAGGTGCCCAAGGTTATGAAGAATGTTTATGAGGTTCTGCGGCAGAAGGAAATGGAGTTGACCCGGCTGGAGAAAGAAGTAGAGGCGTTGCGGCTGGTGGCTCCGTTGCTCTCCGAAGAAAAAGAAATGAACTCCGACATGGTGAAGCCTGCCCTGGCCACGGCGGTGAATGGGCCACAGGCGCCGCTGCGCATCCCATCGCCACCGGTGGTGGCGGCTGCGGCACAACCGGTGCGGGCTGCGGGATGGGATGAGACGGCCAAGCGCTGGCCGTAGAGTCGCCGCCGAAATTTTCGCGGCGCGCGCGCTAAGTTTTGGCGCGCTTTGAACATATCAGTTCGCGCTTTTAATCGCGCTCCCTTCCAGCCTGGGACACCGTCCCGGGCTGAAGTGTTTTTTGGCTCCGACCGCTGCGGCGGGGGCCTCAAGCTGCAATGATTTCTCTCAGCGCTGCCAGCAGTCGATCCACTTCCTCGGCCGTGTTGTAGTGCACGAGGCCGATGCGCAGGAAGCCTCCGGATTTTTCCACGTCGAGCTGCTCGGTGAGATTCAGTGCGTAGTAGTTTCCGTCCCAGGTGAAGAAGCCGTGTTCGCCGAGTTTGGTGGCGAGGGCGAGCGGAGTTTGTCCGGCGGTTTGATTTTCGACGCGGACGGCGAGCGTGGGACAGCGTTCGTCGAAGCGCGCGGGATCGGTGATGCCGTAGATCTTCAGGTTTGGGATTTTTTTCAAGCCGGTGATCAGACGTTCCATCAAGCTACGCTCGTGGCGGTGGATGGCTTCGAAGGCGGCGACGATGGCGGCACGGCGGGGGGATTTGCCCACTGGTCTCGCTTCGCTTGACTGACGGACGAGGCGTCCGTCGTTCCATGTTTTGTCGTTCCATGTTTTGCCGCCTAAATCGGCTATGTAGTTTACGCAGGCGGTGATGCCGGCGATGCATTCGTGGTTGAGCGTGCCCCACTCCCAGCGGTTGGGGACGGCGTCGGTGAGCGGACGAACTTTGTAGGGATGCAGGCGCTGCAGGTGCTCGCGCTTGCCGAAGAGCACTCCCATGTGCGGGCCGAAGAATTTGTAGGTGGAGCAGACCAGGAAATCGCAATCGAGATCGGCGACGTCGATGAGGCCGTGCGGGCCGTAGTGGACGGCATCGACGTAGGCGAGCGCGCCTGCGGCGTGGGCGAGGCGAACGATTTCTTTGACTGGATTGATGGTGCCGACTGCGTTCGAGGCGTAGCCGACGGCGACGAGTTTGGTGCGTGGATTTATTTTGCTGGCGAGGTCGTCGAGATCGAGAGTGCAATCTTCTTCGTGAATTTCGGCCCAGCGGATGGTGACTCCCTTTTCTTCGAGCGCGAGCCAGGGGGAGACGTTGGCGTCGTGATCGAGACGGGTGACCAGGATTTCGTCGCCGGGGCCGAGGTCACGACCGATCGCACGTGACATCGCGTAGGTGAGCGTGGTCATGTTGGGACCGAAGACGATTTCGTCGGCGGCGCAGTTCAGGAAGTCGGCCATGGCGGCGCGGGCTTCGGCGAGCATGGCGTCGGTGTGGCGGCTGGTGGCGTAGGCTCCGCCGGTGTTGGCGTTGTCGCGGCGAAGGTAGTTGGAGATGGCGTCGATGACGCGCTGCGGAACCTGCGTTCCGCCGGGGCCGTCGAGGAACGCGGCGGGATGGTTGTTGATGGTTTGGGCGAGTGAGGGGAATTGGGCGCGGATTTGGATGAGGTCGAGGCGGCGGGGGCGGCGGAGGTTTCAGTTGTGGGCATGGTTTCAATTTAGTTTTACCACGGGAGAACGTCCGGAGGACGTTTGAGAATTGCCCGGCGCTTCAACGCTGGGTAGGCCCGATTGCCGGTCGCCCGTCCCGTAGGGACGGCTGAAACGTTCACCTCTACGATATTCGGTCGTGGTCCGGTGCGTTCGGTAGAACGAATTCACGAATCCCTACGGGATGCGGGTCCCTCTCGCTTAGCTTACCCGGCGTTGAAACGCCGGGCTATTGTCAGGCGTCCCTTCGACTTCGCTCAGGGCAGGCTCTGCGGACGCGAGGCGTGGCGGAAGCGAATTCGGTCGTGGACGGTTGATCGGAGAAGGAGATCCTTCACTCCGCCTGAAGAACGGCTGCGTTCAGGATGACGGCATCGTTGGGATTTGCGCCGTTACGGCGCGGACGAAATCTGCGAGCATGCCGTAGGCGGTCGCGTACAGGCCGGGATTTTCTTCGGTGAGGGCTAGGCCGGGGAAGATATCCGTTTCGAAATGGATATAGGACGAGGTGCCGGTGATTTGTGACATGGGGTCGGTTTGCGGGATTTGTTCGGGGCGGACGCTGGCTTCGATTCCCTGCTCTGTTTTTTTGGCGCGGCAGATTAGTTTGTAGGGCTTCCCTTCTTTTTTTGCGGCGCGGACGGCTTCGGCGGTCAGGCTGCGGATTCCTTTCCGCTCGATTTCTTCCAGGCGGATTGGAACATCCATCAGGACCGTGATCAGCGCGGCGGTTTTTACGGCGGCGTCCCAGCCGTCGATGTCGTGGGTGGCGTCGGTTTCGGCGATGCCGAGGGATTGGGCTTTTTTCAACGACTCATCGAGTGTTAGGCCGTTTTCCATTTCGGTGAGAATGACATTTGTCGTGGAGTTCAGGATGCCGTGAAATGCGTGCAGGTGAATTGCGGGAAGTTGATCGAAAAAGGAAAAGATGGGGACTCCGTCCATTACGGTGGATTCGAAGAGGAAGCGTTTGTTTTTGACGGCGGCGAGGTCGCGGAGTTCGCGGTAGGCGTGGACGATGGGTCCTTTGTTGGCGGTGATGGCGTGGGCTCCGTGATGGAGAGCGGCGCGGATGTGGTCGATGGCGGGCTGGCCGTTTTCCACGTTGAGGGATGTGGCTTCGAATAGGATGTCGGCTCGGGCGGTTTTCAGCCAGTCGTGGACATTGGACGGCTTTTGATTAGACTCCCGACCGTCAGCGGGCGAGGGCGCCCGCGCCACATGAGCATCTAGGCCTTCGGGATTCGCAATCCATCCCAGGCGGCGGCTGGCGATTCCGGTGATGCGGAAGGAAATTCCGTGGCGGTCGCGGAGTTCTTCTTTGCGATCGAGCAGGA
Source organism: uncultured Acidobacteriaceae bacterium (assembly GCA_963817305.1). Taxonomy (GTDB): domain Bacteria; phylum Acidobacteriota; class Terriglobia; order Terriglobales; family Acidobacteriaceae; genus Sulfotelmatobacter. Next base: position 220,588 of record CAWFOD010000009.1, read on the forward strand.
GTTGGACGAGGGTTCGGTTGACGTTGCCGAAGCCGAGGAAGCAGAGGTTGTAGGTATGAATTGGCAGTCCTCGCACAGGGGCTAAAGCCCCGATTCATTTTGGATGATAACGCGGCGCTGAAGCGCCGCTCTTCCACGGTATTCCACGCTTCCGTTAGGCTTCTACGGTACTGAGAAGCTCGCGCCAGCATGTAACGGCGCGTCCGATCCTCCGGCAAATGGCACGCCTGAAGGCGTGCCCTGATACGAATCAACTTCGCGGCGCGGCTAAAGCCACGCCTTTTCACAACCGACTTTTGGCGCTATGCGGCCTCGTCTTTCAAAGCTCCGTCTCTGGCGGGAGCGCAGCTCTCAGAATAATCCTGGACGAGCTAGCCCATTACGGTGGTGTGTTCGGGTTTGATTTTGTAGATCACGCGGACTTCGCCGGGCTGACCGTAGGGATATTTATCGACGCCGAGATATTTTTTGGCCATCTTGTCGATATGCGCACTGGCGCCTTCTTCAGTGATTTCGACGACGCGGCCGCGGATTTCCAGATAGCGGTAGGGATTTTCGGGATCGATCAGTGCGAGGGCGACGCGGGGATCGCGGCGAACGTTTTTATCTTTCTGGCGTCCTTTGGCGGAATTGAAGATGACGTGTTCGCCGTCGTAATCGACCCAGACGGGGGTGACCTGCGGTCGGCCGTCGGGCATCAGGGTGCCGAGGCTGGCGAAGGCGCGTTTGGTGAACAGATCACGATATTTTTCGGGGATAGTTTCGGGCATAAGACCTCCTTGCGGTCATGCGATGAATTAACAGGACATTATAGATGCGGAAGGGTGATTGCCGGCTACGGGCAATCCCGGTATTCTTGCAAACCATGATTGAGAGACAAGAGAATTTTGCCAAGTCGGCGCAGGGGCTAAAGCCCGCAATAATTTTGGACGCTTTACGCGGCGCTGAAGCGCCGCTCTTCCACGGTACTGCAGGATTTCGTGGCGGTTCGCCGGCTTACGGGCCGCCGCATTCTTACGATACTGCGGGCGTTCGTAGCGCTTCGGCGGGTTATGGCCCGCCGCATTCCTTCGTTACGCCGGGCTGCCGGAGCGCTTCTCGGCTTCGCAACTTTGCGTTGATGTTACTTGCGCTGATGGTGCTGACGCTTTCTGTAATGGCTCAGGCGCAGATGGAGAAGTATCCGCGGACGATTGTTTTTATGACGGACTTTGGGGTGGTGGACGATTCGGTGGCGCTGTGCAAGGGCGTGATGTATTCGATCGTGCCGCAGGTGCGCATTGTCGATCTCACGCATGAGGTGACGCCATTTTCCATTCTCGATGGAGCGCGATTTTTGTATGGAGCGACGCCTTATTTTCCGGCGGGAACTGTGTTTGTTGTGGTGATTGATCCGACAGTCGGCAGCACGCGCAAGGCGATTGTGGCCAAGTCGAAACGCGGGCAATATTTTGTGCTGCCGGATAACGGACTGCTCACGCTGGTGGAGCAGCGTGATGGGATCGAAGGCGTGCATGAGGTGACGAATCCGGATTGGATGATTGGTACGAAGATGTCATCGACATTTCATGGACGGGATATTTTTTCTCCGGCGGGCGCGCATGTGGCACGCGGGGACGATTGGACGAAGGCTGGGCCGGACGTGCCCGTTGCTTCTCTAGTGCGTTTGGAATTGAAAGCGGCGCGAGTCGATGAGCATGGCGCGTCGGCGGAGGTGATTGCGACGGATGGTCCGTTTGGCAATCTGGTGACGAATCTGGCGGCGGAGGATTTTTTGAAACTCGGCTACCAGCGCGGGCAGGAAGTTCCAGTAAAGATTGGCGACAAGGAAATGAAGATCAAGTTCGTGAAGACGTTTAGCGATGTGGCGCTGGGGCAGCCTCTTTTATATATCGATTCGCGGGGGCGCTTTGCGATGGCGGTGAATCAGGGGAGCTTTGCGGCGGTGTATGGAGTGAAGCCGCCGGAGGAGTTCAGTATTGGGCGGGCGAAATGAAGGCGGCGAGGCTGTGCGGATTGTAGAGAGTCCTCGCGCCAAAACCCGGCGCTCGGAATGACAACGCGTGAGGGGCTGTGAGCTACTTGACAGCTTGCTCGATGCGCGGCAACACCCCACGCAGTAGCGCTTCAAAGCTCGATTTGACGCGCTCGCCGGTTTCCATGACTTCCTGGTGAGAGAGCGGCTGGTCGAGGATTCCGGCGGCCATGTTGGTGACGCAGGAGATGGCGAGGACTTTGATTCCCAGGTGACGCGCGGCGATTACTTCGAAGGCGGTGGACATGCCGACCAGGTCGGCGCCGATGATTCGCAGATAATTAATTTCGGCGGGAGTTTCGTAGCTGGGGCCGAGCAGGGCGGCGTAGACGCCTTCGTGCAAATTCATTCCTAGTTTGGCGGCTTCTTCTTTGGCTAACGCGCGAAAGTCTTTCGCGTAAGCGTGCGTCATGTCGGGAAAGCGGACACCGAAGCGGTCATCGTTCGGACCCACCAGCGGATTGGTTCCCTGCAGATTGATGTGGTCGCGGATGAGGACGAGCGCGCCTTGCTGATAATTGAGATTGATGCCGCCGGCGGCGTTGGTGAGGACGACGGAGCGAATGCCCATGCGTCCGAAGACGCGCATGGGGAAGGCGACTTGCTGCGGCGAATAGCCTTCATAGAGATGAACGCGGCCCTGCATCACGGCTACGGAAATTGCACCTGCTTTGCCGATCACCATTTGTCCGGCGTGGCCGATGGCGGTCGAGCGCGGGAAGGCGGGGATTTCGTGAAAAGGAATTCGCACGGCGTCGGTTAGGGAGTCGGCGAATCCGCCGAGGCCCGATCCGAGAACCAGGCCGATGCGCGGGCGTAGCGAGGTGCGTTGCAGGACGGATTGCGCAGCGGCTTCGGCGAGGAGGAATTGATCTTCCACGGGCATAGAAAGCATAGGCACGCACGTCTGCTACCGGCGGCGGCGGCGGTTGGACTAAGGCAGCTATGATACTTGGTTTTATAAAAGCTGAAGGCGGGAATAAATTGCAGGCAGCAAAATGGGTGGTCGTGAAGGTCGGAATGTCAACGCTGACACTAACCTATGACCACCCTTGAGGGTTGTACCCTCACGATCTTTCCAATTATCAAATTAGACGACGCGGAGCCGCGTAACAATACAGCGAACGCCGTAGATCTCTGGCGAACTAACTATGCCGGTTTTGCCACGGATGCAGCCTGCGGCTCGGCTGAACCGAACCCCTTTTGAAACATGTTCGAACTCAGCCACTCCCCGTTTTTTCCTGCGGTTCTTCTAATCTGTTCGCAAGCCAAAATACGCTTAAGTAACCTGGGTCGCGCTCCTTATCTACACGCGTCTGCCGATAGATATATGGGCGAGTGATGTTTCGCTCCGCGGGCGGGCGTAGGTCGGAAATTGCGGAGGTCAATGGCACGATGATCCGGATTCTGCTGGTCGAGGACAGTAAATTCCTCAGGCTTGCGACTGAGCGCGCCCTGACGCGGGCTGGCTACCAGATCAGCACTGCGATCGATGGCGACGAAGCTTTGCGCCTGGCACGAGAGAACCTGCCTGACTTGATCCTGCTCGATATGTTATTGCCCAAGATGAGCGGTCCGGATGTGCTGAAGGCGCTGAAACTGGATCCCGCCACCAAGGCGATTCCTGTGGTCGTCATGACGGCTATGTCGGAGAAGAATGCGGCCCGGCTGCGGGAAGATGGAGCTATCGCATTCCTGGAAAAGGCCGCCCTCGAACTTGATAAAGGATCGGCAAAACTGCTGACTGCACTGGAGGGGATTCTCGAGAAGCTTCCTTCGCTGCAAGCCCGCAGAACCAGCGCCTAACGATTCCGGCGGCTTCCACCGCAATTTGCGAAATCATGCCATCGACCAAGCGCGAAGCGACACCCGTGTGTGCGATACCGAACAAACTGAGCCGTATTGAACAGTTCCGTTTTGGGCCTAGGGATAGCATCAATCTGAGGTGACAGCATGCATCCGCCAAAACATCATGCCACTGCCGAAGATCTTCTCAATTCCTTGGTTGCACGACCGTCTCCCACTCGGTGCTCTAAATGCGGGGCTGAGTTTATGCACCTGGAAACGACCTTTTTGTCGCTGGGCGGGAAGATCTGGACCCTCCCTTTGCCGGTTTGCCCAAAGTGCGATCTGAAGGAAGATGCCGTGCCTCCCGCCTTCTAGAGTTACCGTCCTCGAGCCTTCTGGAAAAGAACTGTGCCAGCGTAGCGGCTCTGAGCAAACCCGCCGCCCATTAGTCACCTCCTTCTAGTTACTGGTGTGGATAACTCCCGGGAACTTCGCGTTCACGGGTGGAGTCTATCCTTATTAAGCGGGATTAAACGGGTAATTAAGACTGCGAGCAGCTTACCGATCGGCGGGGAGATAATTTTTCGGTTCAGGATGGGGTGGAAAATCCTATAATCAGAGGACGCCTGCATTATGGCGGGAGCAACCACCTTGGGAGATTTGGCAAGCGCGATCGGAGCACGGGCGGAAGAAGCCGCGATTGTGGCGGATCTGAAGGCCGGTTCGGAAGTGGCCTACGCGTGGCTGGTGGGGGAGTTTCAGCGTCCGGTGTACGGGCTGGTCTACCGCATGGTCAGCGATCCGGCGGATGCCGCCGACACCACGCAGGAAGTTTTCCTGAAAGTGTTTCGCGGGATGAAGCATTTTCACGGCGAATCCAGCCTGAAGACCTGGATTTACCGCATTGCGCTGCATGAAGCGGCGAACCGAAAACGGTGGTGGTTCCGGCACAAGGCGCAGGAAACTTCGATAGAGCCGGCGGAATCGGAAGGAATGTCGAACGGCGATGAAGCGATGCAGAATGCGCTCACCGATCGGCACGAATCGCCTTTCGATAATGTGGCGCAGCACGAGTTGCAGCAGGTGGTGGATGCGGAATTACGCCGGGTTGCGGAGCCATACCGCACTTCGCTGATCCTGCGCGACCTGGAAGAAATGTCTTACGAAGAGATTGCTGAAATTTTGCAAATCTCGCTGGGAACGGTGAAATCCCGAATCACGCGCGGACGGCAGATGCTGAAGAAGCGCCTGGCGCCGTATGTGCGCGAGGTCGGCGAAGAAATGGGGCTCACCGTACCGGAAGAAGAAGGCGCCGGCGATGGGCGGCGTCAGGTGGCTGGAGGGGGTAGAAGGGTTGAGGTGATGCCATGAACGATATGGCCACAACATCCGAAGCGCTGCGCCCAAATGCAGCGAACTCGAAGATGAATTGCAAGGTCGTCCAGGGACTGCTATCGCCTTATCTCGACGGCGCGGTTACCGGCACGGAGATGCAGGCGGTGCGCCAGCATCTGGATAGCTGCTCCGGGTGTTCGCGGGAATTCTCGTTATTGCGGCAGACTCAGCAACTGCTCGCGAACGCAGGCCGTCCGCGCGTGCCCGCTGATCTTGGACTGAAGCTTCGTCTGGCTATCTCGCGGGAGGCGGCGCAGAGCCGGCGTCCGCGTTATGAAGGACTGCGCGTCCGGCTGGAAAACACGGTAAACGCGTTCATGGTTCCGGCTACGGTGGGATTGGTGTGCGCCGTGCTGATTTTCGGCGTGGTGGCGGCGATTCTCGCCATTCCTCCGCAACTGCAAGCTAATAATGAAGATGTGCCTCTGGTCTTAAATACGGGACCGGAATTGCAGCAGAGCGCGTTCGGCACCATGAGTTCGATCAATGCCGAGTCGCTGGTGATCGAGGCTTATGTCGATTCGCAGGGACGAGTAGACGACTATAAGATCCTTTCTGACCCGGGCGCTACTCAGGAGTTGCTGCCCGAAGTTAAGAGAATGCTCATCTTCACCACGTTCCGGCCGGCGATGTCGATGGGACATCCGATCTCATCGCGCGCCGTACTTTCGTTTTCTAAGATCAGCGTCCGCGGTTAGACCGGGCGGTATAAAATTGACGGATTTCACCCCTCCTGCGGACGGAAATCATTTGCCATCATCGGGTTCCCGCTGTATAGCCATGGACTGCCCGGTGCAGTAGCTTTGCACTATCGGTGGGCGAAGGGGTTGAGCCCTATTCGTCTCATTCGTCTCATCGCTCGGGAAAGGAGCAGCGTGGTCCGAATATTTCTGGTGGACGATAATGCGATGATCCGCTCCCAACTGAGGACGGCGCTGGAAAAGCAAGATGATTGGGTGGTTGTAGGTGAGGCCGAGGACGGCCTGCGTGCTCTGGAACATTGGGGCGAACATAGGCCGAGCTTGACGCTTATGGATTTTGTGATGCCCAAGATGGATGGTCTGGAAGCGGGACGGCGACTGACGGAAGAGCACCCTGAGACGCCAGTTTTGATGGTTACGATCGACCCCTCGCGTCAACTTGAGCAGGAAGCTAAGAAGGCCGGGATCAAGGGGTTGTGCAAGAAATCCGACCTACGCTCTTTGTTCGAGGCGATCGATGCCGTTGTCCACGGCGACACATACTTCAACCAGGCTGTTCCCGCCGCGGCCTAGACTTTTCCTTACGAGTTTGAAGAATCGGTCCCGCCCAGGGGCAGGGCTGCACTTACGAGGGTTCCCCGTTCCCCGGATTGAATTTCGAGGGTGCCTCCCAATTGCCTTAGCCGTTCCCGCATGCCGCCGAAGCCCACGCCGATGCGACCGGTGCGAGTGAATTTTTCCAGTTTTTCTTTGGCGATGCCTTTCCCGTGGTCTTGCACCTCGAGAAGCACGCGGTCGGCCTGGCGCTGAATCCGTATTGTCGCGGTGGTACTTTCTGAATGACGATGGATGTTGGTCAGACATTCCTGTACCACGCGAAACATGGCGATTTCAGCGTAATTGGGCATCCTTCCCATGTCGGAAGGGATTTCAAGATTCACTTCAATCCGGCTGCGCTTGGCAAACCCTTCGGTGTACCAGCGCAACGCGGAAGCCAGTCCCGCCTCGTCGAGCAAGGGAGGATGCAGCAAATGGGAGATGGTGCGAATCTCGCGGCTGACCTCGTCGACTAAACCGGCATTCTCGGCCAGGCACCTGGCGGTTGCCGGAGTCAGCCGGGCTGCCTCCGCCGACACGACTGCATTGTTCATGCTGATGGCCGCCAGCAACTGGCCGACGCTGTCGTGCAGTTCGCGGGCCAGGCGCCTCTGCTCGTCATCGCGCATGCGCAGCAGACGTGCGGACAAATCGCGCAAACTTTCGGTCGCGATGTGCAATTCCGCAGTGCGCTCTTGCACGCGCTTTTCCAGTTCGTCGCGCGCCTCACTCAAGGACTCGAGCAATTGCTTCTGCTCATCGATATTCGTCGCTGTGCCATACCAGCGAGTGATGTTGCCTGCGTGGTCTTGAACTGGCCTGATGCGGGTCAGGAACCATCGGAAGATGCCGTCTGCGCCACGCAGAGGAAACTCCATCTCGAATGTGTCTCCGCTTGCGATGGATGCTTTCCAGCGTTCCAGAATCGAGGGCAGAAGCTTTGGATCGTGTACGGCTTCACCACCCAGGTCGTCCATTTCCTGAGGGGTCGATCCGGTGTACTCGTACCATCTTTCGTTGCGCCAGAAGACTTTTCCATCGGCATGAGCCATCCAGCACAGCTCCGGCACGGAATTGGCGAACCCTTGAAATTGCTCTTCACTGCGGCGCAGCGCACCTTCGGCTTCTTTCAGTCCTTGCACGTCCTGGCTCACGCCGACGATACCCACGGCTGAGCCATGGTCGTCGCGAACCAGAGAGAGAGTTACGAGCGCGGCTATAAGATTTCCATCTTTGCAGCGAACCTGAAACTCTCCCGCCCAACTATTTCCCGCCAGCACGGATGCCATGTACCTTCTGGCCTCTTCTTCGGTTTCCGAGCTGACAGTGATCTCCATGATGTTGCGGCCCAGGACCTCTTCCGGCGACCAGCCATACAACTCTTGCGCAAACGGATTCCAATAGATGACGGTGCCGGACAGGTCGGTCGCGATGATGGCCGCCTGGACGGCGTTGAGAAATAAACGAGGGAGTCGCAGTTGCGGCTCCAGGAGGTAGGGTTTTGACGACTCTTCCATGAATCTCGCCACTATTGATCTTGCCATAAACGACCCACTGGAGATTGATCAACTGTCGAAACTGCGTGGATGATAGTTAAGATTAATCAGGTCTCACGGAGGATTCACCCAAAGCGCTGGGAAATTACGTTGATGCTTCCTTTAGTGTGCGATGCAAAAAATCGAACTTTCGCTGCCTCGGACAACCTTTCGTCAGAGGTTTCGAATCTCCCGTCTGGTCCTTGGCTTCGAATGGTATCGCTCATTTAAATCGACAACATTTAAAAATGTGTAGTTGGCATTGCTTCGATCCAACCCTCCGCTCTTTCCATCTACTATTTATCCATCTTCAGTCTATCCGCCCGTAGTCTATCGATTCTCAGTCTCTCGATGGCAAGTCCACTGACCGCAAAAAACTCTTTTCATAGTGGCCGAGGAGGTCCATAATGAACCGTTTTAATTAAGACGTTTTACGGCTTTTGCCAGGTTCATGCTCGGGAAATGGCACTGTACTGAGAGAAAAATTCCGCGAGGGAATCTGCCCGCATGACGAGTACGTTTGTTCATCCGACCAAGGAGGCAACGTGAGTCTCTCTGTTCTAACGATTTCTAAAAGCAGCCAGCGCATCGTGCGAACTTTAACCATCGCCATCATTGTTTTGCTGCCGGCAGCAGTTTTCGGCCAAGGCTATTTTGGGACGGTGAGCGGTACGCTGTCCGACCCATCGGGAGCGATCATCCAAGGCGCAAAGGTCACTCTTTTGGATGAGCAGAAGGGATACGTATTCAGGACAAAATCGGACAGTGAAGGGCGGTATTTGTTTGCGTCCATTCCGCCCGGATTATATTCCGTAACGGCAGAAATGCAGGGCTTTGAGAAAACCGTACGCACGCATATCAAACTGAACGTCAGTGAGAACGCGACCGCGAATCTGAGTCTGAAGATTGCCAACGCGGCACAAAGTGTTGAAGTGCGGGCGCAGACCACGACCATCGACACCGAAGACGCGGTAACCGGACAGGTGGTGGACCGCAGGGCGATCAATGATCTCCCTCTGATCGACCGCAACGTTTTCGATCTGACCTATCTGGCGCCGGGCGTTACCGACATGGATGATCAGTGCCCCAATTGCGGCGGGACGAACTTTGTTTCCAATGGCAGCCGTGGGGCCAGTGCCGACATTCTGATGGATGGCGCTTCCATCACTAACTTCGAACCGAACGGCGGCGTCACTCAAACCGTGTACCAGCCTTCGGCGGAAGCGGTGGAAGAGTTCAAGGTGCAACAGACTAATTTCAGCGCGGAGTATGGCTTTTCCGGCGCCTCAGTCATCAACATGGTCACGCGCTCGGGCACGAACACGTTTCACGGCAGCGCCTACGATTTCATCCGCAATACGATCACCGACGCGAACAACTGGTTCAACGATCAGGCTGGCATTCCTATTCCACCGGTGCACCGGAATGACTTTGGCGGTACGATCGGCGGACCGATCCTCAAGAACAAGACTTTCTTTTTCTTCGATTGGGATGGAACCCTTGCGAGTTCGATGAACACCTATGTGGCGGGTGTGCCCAGCGCGGCCATGCGCACCGGTGATTTTGGCGAAGTGTGCACATCCCAGGGCGGATCATTCGATTCCACGGGCATGTGTATGCAAGGGGGAAGTCCGTTGATCGCGGGACAGCTTTATGATCCGTATTCAGGAGTGTATAACTCCGCGGACGGTGGGCCGGTTCGTAACACCTTCATCCCCTACGACCGAGTCGACCTTTACAACAGCCCGGGGAATCCGAATCTTCCCGCAAACCTTCAACCGGCGCCTGGGCGAGGCAACCTGATCGACCCGGTGGCGCAGAAGGTGATGAATCTGTTTCCTCTGCCCACGCCGAACCTGCCAAATGCTTCCCTCTACAACAACTGGATCGCCTCAGGAGCGACGCCCAGTAATAATGAGCAGTTCGATATAAGGATTGATCATCGTTTCAGCGACAAGAACCTGTTGAGCGCGAAGTATTCGCAAGACTGGAATTCCACCACTCCCTTCAATTGCTTCAAGACGTTTATCGATCCTTGCGGCAGCGGGCAGAACAAAGGAACGGCACATCTGTTCGCGATCAACGATACTTACACCTTCAATCCCACATTATTGCTGACCACCACCTTCGGGATCACCCGCGGGTCCACACGTATTAGCGCTTACAATTCGAGTCTGAACGCCAATCCGCTCAGCACTCTGGGTTTTCCATCCTACCTGGAATCAAATGGTTTCAACGGGGTTCCAGCCATGTTCATTAACGATTATTTTGCAGCGGGCTTCCCCAATGCGGGGAACGATCCGTACGGCAATTACAAGCAAGGTCAACTTACCGGTCAGATCGGCGTATTGGTGAGCAAGATCCATGGTCCGCATGAACTGAAATTCGGATTCGAAGGCCGACTGCACCAGCAGAATTACATTCAAACCAATGCGCCACTGGGATACTTTCAATTTAATAACTCGGGCAGTTCGTTGTGTCCGTTTGTGGACGATCTCACGGATTGCGGCGGAGATTCCATGGCCAGCTTTCTCATGGGCCAGTTGTATGGCGCTGGAAATAGCTTTTATGAAATTCAATTCCAGCCTGCAACTGAGAATTATCAATACGCCACTTTCGCCCAGGACAACTTCAAGGTGACTCCGAAACTGACTTTGAACCTTGGATTGCGTTATGACGTTTCGTTGCCCAGGACCGACCGCTTCAATCACCAGAACTGGTTCGATCCCAATGTAGTGAACCCGTTGAATGGCGGCTCCATCAGCTATACCGATCCGCTGACCGGCAACCCGGTGAAGCGGCCCCTGCTGGGCGGAGAGGTTTTTGCCAGCCCGAATCAGCGCACCAATTATGTGACGGACTGGAAGGACTTCCAGCCACGTTTCGGCTTCGCCTACCGATTCGCCGAGAAAATGGTGGCGCGGGGCGGCTATGGAATCTACTACGGCCAGTCCAGGTCAGGCGCCAGCGGAGTTGTACCCTACGGCGGCCAGGGTTTCGATGAATATACCAATGTGATTTCCACCTATCATAACGACGGCGCAACACCTTATCTGCACCTGAGCAATCCGTTTCCGAACGGATTAAACCAGCCGGCCGGAAGTTCGCTTGGGTTGTTGAACGATGTTGGCTACGGAGCCAATGGTCCGCTCCGCACCGCGGCGGCAAACCTGACTCCTTACGAACAAAGCTGGACTTTTGGTATTGAGCGCCAAATGCCGTGGAGTGTGGTTCTGGATGCCGAATATATCGGGAAGAAAGGAACCCACCTGCCTTTTAGCGGTGCCAATACCCTCGATATCCTTGGGCCGCAAGTCGAGAAGTACAGTGCGAGCCAGATCAACATTCTCAATAGCTACGTAACCAATCCTTTTTCTTCGCTGAATGGAGGACCGATCAGCGACCCGAACAGCACACTATCGAGCGCGCAGGTGCAAGCGGTTCAGTTGGAGCTTCCCTACCCTCAATTCACCAGCGTGACCACCGACGTGCAGATGATCGGCAATTCGATCTACCACGGATTGCAGCTCACGGCAGCAAAGCACTTCAGCAATGGCCTGGAGTTCCTGGTCAATTACACCTGGTCGAAGTCGATCGACAACTCCTCGATTGGAGACGACAACGTAACCTGGCTTGGAAGTTTTACCAGCCTTCAGGATCCCAACAAACCGTACCTGGAGCGCAGTCTGTCGACGTTCGACATACCTTCGGTGCTGAAATTCAGCTACAGCTACGATCTGCCGATCGGGCGGGGCAAAGCTCTGCTGGGCAATGTGCCGCGAGTAGTCAATGCCGTTATCGGCGGCTGGAGGACGAACGGTATTTGGCTGATTTCCGACGGCAGGCCCTTGCCTATCACTGTTTCTAACGGTGGAACTCCACTCCCTACCTATGGCTCGCAGAGGCCGAATCTGGTGGGCACTCCGAAACGCAACTACGGTCACGATTGGCAGAACAGCTTTTTCACGAATCCTCAGGTGTTCCAGATGCCGGCACCGTTCACGCTCGGCGATATGCAGCGAACCATTTCAAGCGTGCGATCGCCGCTGACGTTCACCAGCGATTTGTCGTTGAACAAGCTGTTCTCGCTGGCGAGCGTGCATGAAGGCCTGAACCTGGAGTTGCGGCTGGAGGCGCAGAATGCGTTCAATCATCCGCTGTTCAGTATGGGCTCGCCTGGGCCTTATGGCAGCAGCACGCTGAATGTTGGCGATCCCAGCTTCGGGGTGATCAGCAGCATGTCGCCAGTGGGGCCGCGGCAGATGCAATTGGCCTTGAAGGTCAACTTTTAAACATCAACTGATCTGAAAGGCGCGGGTGAAGCCGCGTTGCAGCGTCAAATTCTGGCTTAGGTGTCCGGAGGCTTGTCCCATGATGCGGGGAATGAAGACTCGGGTGGCGGGAACTTGTGCTTTCATTTGCGGTGCTCTTTTTATGATGAGTACTCTTGCCGCTCAGACTGTCACGGTTGACGCAGCGCCGTCTCACGTGGTGAACACATTCAGTCCTCCGCATGCTTTGGGAGCGGCAATTGACCGGTTGAGAACCGGGACTGCGGACCACGTGCTTACCGATCCATTGCTCAAGGAAATTCTGAATGCTGGTTGGCAGACGGTGACGTATCGCCAGAATACAGAGTTGATGGTCGAGGCCTGGCATTGGAATCCGAATGGCGTGTGGAGCGATGCCGGGAAGCAGCAGGGATATTTTGTGGGAAATGCCGAGCCGACCAGCGAGATGATCCGGCACTCGTGGGCTGCACCGCTGCCGCATCGCGGATTCAGCCGGGGTGATGGAAATGGATGGTCGCGGCTCACGGACGGCGATCCGAAATCATATTGGAAGAGTAATCCTTATCTGACGCAGGCTTTCACAGGCGAGGATGACTCGCTCCATCCGCAATGGGTGATGATCGATCTGGGTAGCAAGATAGACGTGAACGCGATCCGGATTGCGTGGGCCGAGCCTTATGCGCGGCATTACTCCGTGCAATTCTGGACGGGCGAACTTGAGCCTTTTTACGAGGGAACGACTAAGGGAGTGTGGCAGACATTTCCCTTGGGCACGGTGACGGAAGGCAAGGGCGGGACCGTCACGCTAAAGCTGGTTTCGTGGATGATTCCGGTGCGATACATCCGCATCTGGATGACGGAATCGTCCAACACTTGCGACACTCATGGCTCAGCGGACAAGCGCAATTGCGTGGGATATGCCATCAACGAACTCTATGTGGGAGCGCTTTCGGCAGAGGGCGAGTTCAACGACTACGTCACACATTTTCCCAGCCGGGATCAGACTGTAACCTGGCCTTCGTCGGTGGATCCATGGCACGAGGCCACGGATCTCGACCAATCGCGCGGCGACCAGGTGGGATTTGATTTCTTCTTCACCTGCGGAGTTACGCGCGGGCTGCCTACCATGGTTCCGATTGCCATGTTGTATTCCACGCCGGAAGATGCGGCGAACGAAATCGCTTATTTGTATAAACGTCACTATCCAATCTCATGGATCGAGATGGGCGAGGAAGCCGACGGGCAACACATTCTGCCGGAGGACTACGGCGCTCTCTATATTCAGTTCGCTACTGCGATTCACAAACTCGTTCCGGAAGCGAAGCTGGGAGGGCCTCCGTTTGAAGGGACGTTTGGCGACGTCGAAGTATGGCCGGATGCGGCAGGAAAAGTTTCATGGCTGGGACGTTTTCTGGATTATCTGAAGGCGCATGGCCACATCAATGATTTCACGTTCTTCTCTTTCGAACATTATCCGTACCAGGACAGGCCGAGTTATTCGTGGGCGGATCTTTATCCCGAGCCGGGGTATGTGAGCCATGTTGTTCAAGTCTGGAAAGATAACGGCCTGCCGCCGAATATTCCGTTTTTTATGACAGAGGGCAATATTGGAGGCGGTGCGGGACCATCGACCGTGAAGAGTGGGCTGTGGCTAGCCGATTACGTGGGATCGATGATGAGCGCGGGCGCCGGAGCTACTTATTATTTTCACTACATGCCTTATCCCAACCAATTTGGAGGCTTTGGAAGTTTTCTGTGGATCGATGAGAACTACCATGTCGTGGGTTACCCGCCTCAATACCTGGCGGCGCAGGTGATCACAAAGGAGTGGGTGCAGCCGGTGGATGCGCCTCACCGGATGTTCAAGGCCGCGAGCGACGTGGTCGATGCGGCGGGGAACGTAATGGTGACGGCTTATGCGGTGGAACGGCCGGATGGACAGTGGTCGGTGATGTTGGTGAACCGCGATCAATCGAACGATCACACCGTGAAACTGGTATTTGCCGATCCTCAGACGAAACGGGATCGTTATTTCTCGGCTCAGGTGGATCGCATTACTTTTGGAGCCGCGGAATATCAATGGCACCCGGAAGGCCGGGGAGGGCACGCTGACCCCGACGGGCCGCCGACGAAGACGCAGGTTTCGGGCGGCGCCGACGCGCGTTACGTGTTACCGAAAGCTTCCATCACGGTGCTGCGTAGCCGGCTGACGAATTGAAGACTGATGGCTCGCTATCTAAAACGGCAAGAGCGCTACTTCCCTTTGTTCATGGTTGCCTGATACATCGCTTCCAGCAGATCCTGGCTTTGGCCATCATAGTCAGCGTCGAGCGACCACATAAAGGTGCCGCCGAGGTTGAGGATCCAATCGGAATACGCGACGCGAAGGTAGGTTGAAACAGGATCATCGTAGGTGATGAAGCCATCCTTTCCATCGGTTCTTAGCATGTAGGGAACGAGGGCAATTGGATCGTAGAATGTCTCCCAACCATCCTTGTTCACACGATTCTTGATGAATGGCGCGTAGTTCTCGGTCCGAACTTTGCCGTTGCAGTCTCCATCCTTGTCAGTCAGCGAGTTCGGACAGACTCCGAACAGTTGATTGATGTTGGTGTAGAAGTAACCGTAAAAGGGTGTTCCCATGTTCAGTTGTGCGGGCGGAACTTGCGCAAGAAATATTTCGGCGGCGTCGTGGTCGCTGCCGCCCGGTTGGCACTCCCAGGGTTCGGGATCGTTCGTGTCCCAGAAAATCGGCGAATTGAGCTGGCCGTCATCGGTCCAGGGGCCGGCGCAATCGTACATCATGATATTGAAATAGTTGGTCGATTGTTGCAGTTGAAGCAGGTCGTAACCGTAGCCGCCCCAGGGCGCGGCGTCGATGGAAAGAACATAGTCGGGGTTCGTCTCGCGGAGAGCCGCCATGAGTTCTACAAAAAAGTCACGATCCTGTGTGGTTGCCGGATATTCCCAGTCAACGTCGAAGCCATCGTAGCCGTGCTTTGCGGCGAAATCGGCGAGCGAATCGACAAGTGTGAGAATTGTGCCACTGCTCTCGACCCCGGTGAAGTCGCCGCCGATGAGGAGAAGAACCTTAACGCCATTTGCATGCGCCAGCGTGATGAGCTTGGGCTCGAGGAAACCGCTGGGAACAGTCAATGAGCCATCTGCGTTGAACGATACGCCGGCATGATTGATGTGCGTCAACTTGTGATACGGAATTTGTACCGCGCTGTAAGGCGGAACCTGAGTCCTGGTCCAATAACCATAGTCGCCCACTAACCGCTTGGGGAGAGGCTGCGCATCGGAAGAGTCCTGCGCATAGGAAAATTGAGCTTGAACTACGCAGGCAAGAATTGCGAGCAACAGCAGGCGAACCGGGAAATGCGAACCGAACTTCATGGATTTGTCCTCTGGGAGAAAGTCTCTTGGGGGAGGGCCGGACCGAACCCGCATCGTCGCACCAAGGGCACGAGCTCGAGCATTCTACTACCGATTCAGAGCGAATCGGTTTCTAAATTTGTCCAGGGCAAAAACGAACTCGTCACAGGTTCAGTTTGAAAGGGGGAGATGTGCGAACGGGAGATCTCTCGTCCCGCTGGTGAAAACGCGGGACTTCGAGATGACGCAAGAGGATGCAGCGATTCGGCGGTCAATCCTTCAAAGTAACGACAGATACGGAAAAAGGCAGCAAGCGGACTTTAACATCTGCAACATTTTGCAGCACTGTGTCCGGGGACGTTCCTCCGATGGTCTGGATTTTCGCGTTCAAACATTCTTTCGGCAGCTCCACCGTAACTTCACGATTTCGTTCGTTGATCAGCACTAACTTTCGGTGGCCGTCCCGGATAAAAGCCTGTGCGTCGAGGGCATCGGAATCCGCCAGCTGGCCGTTATTTTTTATGTCAGTATCGGCGAGGTCGTCTCCCGGGCCAAAATTGTTCTTCAAAAGCTCGAGCACCGTGAAGCGGGCATTGGGCTTGCCATTTGTCCAATCGATCATGCTGACGCTGGGAAACTGCGAGGGGTAGCCGACCAGCTGCGATTCGCCAACGGAATCGATGCCAAGTTTTGCCAGCTCGATGTAGAGATAGCCATAGAGCGCTGCGCTGAGATTCCAATAAGCCGCGGGGATTGGTTTCTCGATATGGCCGGGTTCGCCCTGAACCATATCGCCTGCCAGAATCGAGCCGGCCTCGTTGACCATGACCTTGGTCAAAGGCGATTGCTTGTCGCGAATCTGAAGAATGTAGCGCGTCGCCGTAAGAAATTCGTTGGCCTGATCAAAAAAAGTGTACTGCCAGTCTTCCAACGTTTGATCTCCCGAGGGTGTGGCGTAGAAATGAAAAGAAATGTAGTCCAAGGGAACGCCGGGCTTGTGATTGGTCGCGTCCAGAAAATATGAGAAGGTTCGCGGAAACAGGGATGGGGAAGAGAGGGCGAGCGCCACGAATTTCATCGAGGGCGCAACTTTGAGCACGGCCTGCGCGATCGCATCGTAACGTTCGACGTATTGCTGGGGCCTGGTATCGTGCTCTCCATCGATCTCGTTGAACACTTCCCAGTAACCGATGTCGAAGTGATGACCGGAGGCGTGGAATTTTCCTAATTCGTCAGTGAAGCCACCCTGGGTGTACCAACTCGGCCAGTCGCGCATAGTAGTCGGCCAGCGCCTGCACGTTGGCGAGTTCGGTGCCTTGCGAATAGTCCCAAAAAACCTGAGCGGGATCTTCGGGATATACGACTGGCTTGGGCGTGGTAAACATCCACTGCGGGATGGTGCTGAAGCTGAAGACGCTGGGATGTCCCTTTGACGCGCGGAGAAAATCGTCGACCAGCGGATCCATGTATTTAAAATCCCAAAAAGTTTGATCCAGCTCTGGCGGGCGCAACTCTGCAACCGCCATCTTCGGATAAGGAAACCAGAAGGCATAACGAACATAGTCTGCGCCGAGTTTGTGGAGAGCCTCAAGCGCGGCATCGTGAATGGGCGATCCCCGTTGCAACATCGGATTGATCACCGCTTGCAGAGTAGGAACGGTGTGGTTGGGTATTCTCTTTTCCCATTTCACGATTACTGCAGGCGTTGTTGCCGATGGCAGTGACTGCGCGCAGAGTGCGCCGTTCGCGACTACGAGAAACAGCGCAAGCAAGAAGATGGAAGCGATTCTGTGGTTCTCTGGTTTATTGGTCATTGCGAGTGTTCATACCAGGCTTAGCTCCAGCTTGGTGACGGAAGCAGGCTGGATTTGCACCGTGATGGCGCTGCCGGTCGATTGCAGGTCTTTGACTTGTGGAGTCACTTCGTTTTTCTGATCGAAAGTATTGTGGGCGTGAAGATCGGAATTGGTAAGGACGGTCATCGTCCCCGACTTTATGGAGGCGCTTCGAACCGTGATTTCCGTTTCCCGGATTTCGTTCACGCTCGGATTCACCAGCGTGAGTATCAAATTCTTGCTGTGCACAGACGCGGAACCCTTCAATCCCCAAAACGGCGTTGGCTGGCCATCGCGTGTGTAGTGGATGTTTGGGGCCGAGATGATAGTGCGCACCGCCTGGCCTCCCTGGTGGGCGCTGTACATTCCGAAGACGTGGCCCACCGGAGTTACGCAGAATTTATCTTCGTGAGCAAGGTAAAGACTGTTCAGACAATTAATCAACTGCGCCGGACTGGCGAGCGTAACTTTCTCCGGATGGGAGTTGAAGATATCGAGAGTCATCGCGCTGAAGACGGCGTCCCTGAGAGTGGGAGTTTGCTCGAGAAAGTCGCTCGCAGTGAGTTGACTGCCGGGGCGATACCAAAGGCCCCACTCGTCAACCACGAGCTTCACTTGATGAGCTACGTCAAACTCGCCCATCGCTTGCCAGTGACCCTCGATGAGAGAGTCCAGCTTGTAACCTTCGTGCAGTGCTTCGTACCAATCCTGAACGTCAAACTTAAGCGCATCGCCTTTGCCCTGATCCCAGTCCTGGGTGCGGCCCCGGCTCAAGTTCCAGGAATAATAGTGGAGCGCCCAGCCGAAGATTGAGTTAAATAAATCTTTGTCTTTTTGCGCGATCGACTCAAAGAAGCCGCGCGTCCACTGCCAGTTATCGTCGTTCGGGCCGGAAGCTATCAAGGATAAGGGATGGCCATACTGCGGCAACCACGCGGTGTAGCGGCGAAATTCGGTGGCATATTCCGGGGCAGTAAAGTTGCCGCCGCATCCCCAGGATTCATTTCCCACTCCCCAGTAACGAACGTTATAAGGCTCGGCGGAGCCATTGGCGGCGCGGGATTCCGCTAGAGTGGTGCTGCCGGAAGGCGAGTTGCAATATTCCACCCAGCGATAAAATTGCTCAGCCGGCAGGCTGCGAACGTTGGCGGCCAGATAGGGTTGACAACCGATGAGTTTGCAGAAGCGCATGAACTCGTCGGTGCCGAAGCGGTTGGATTCGTAGATGTGATTTGCAGGAGCTGTGCCGGCATCGGCCTCGCTCCAAAAATTGGTTCGCCGCGGACGTTTGTCGGCTGGACCAATTCCGTCGCGCCAGTCATAACTATCGGCGAAGCAACCGCCGGGATAGCGGACAACCGGAGCTTTGATCTTGCGCATTTCTTCGACGAGATCCTTGCGAATGCCGCCGATGTTTGGGACTTTCGAATTCTCGCCGACCCAAACCCCGTCATAGATGACGCCGCCGAGGTGTTCAATAAAATGTCCGTAGATATTTGGCGAGATGGTGCCCAAGACTTCGTCCAGCAAAATTTCAACGCGAGAGTCAGATGGACTCGACGCGGCGGCGCGCGCCAACTTAAGCGGTTTGGCGAGTAGCAAGGCCGCTGTGCTCAATGCGGTGTTGCTGAGGAAGTCTCTGCGCCGGATCACGATCGTTCTCGATCCCCGCGACAGCAGCGCCATTTATAAGAAACGCTTCGCATCTGAACTGGATTCGCTGTAATAGACAATGTGCTATTGAAACTCTGGAAGTGCGGGAAAAGTATAACCCAGGACGAGAATTCCTCTTCGAATGTCAGCCAACGCGCCAGCGAAGTTGAAACTTTCCAAAAGCTTCTGCTGGTGCTCTATACTCCGTTCTTATTCTGAATGCCCTCTTGAGCATGCTGCAGGTTCCAACCCCCTCTCCGCGAAGACGGCTATCTGTAGCGGGAATCGTTCTGCGTTGCGCTCTGCTGCTTCTGTGCTCGGCTGCGTATGCCGACCAGTCGGGAACATCGCTGGAGCTTTCACGGCCGATTCGATCCTGGGAGTTTCTTTCGGCGGTAGGCACTCGTGCCGCGGTTTTTGGAAACGAACAGGGAAACCTGGAAGCGTGGGTCTACCCGTTGAAAATCCTGCGTGATTTTCATTTGCGGTTCCACGTCGATGGCGCCGCGATACGAGCGGAAGCTCTGGCGAGAACTTTGATTGTCCATCCGGAATCGACCACCATCGTCTATACCGGGGACACTTTTTCGGTGCGCGAAACTTTGTTCGTGCCGGTGCATGAGGCTGGCGCCGTGATTGCCTTTGAAGTGGAAACCGCCGAGCCTCTGGAGATCGAGGCCATTTTCACACGTGATTTTCAACTGGAGTGGCCGGCAGCCATTGGAGGAGTGGCGGAAGATTGGGATCCGGCTTTACGAGCTTTTCTTTTTGCAGACGAATCGGAAAAGTTTCACGCGATGGTGGGTTCACCTTCAGGGGTGAAAGCTTCGGAAGAATACTCCACTAATTATTTCTCGTCTCATGAGGATTCGATTCTTCTGGGCACGACAAATAAAGGAAGGGATACGAAGCTCATTGTCATTGCGGCGGGATTCGAGGGCCGAGTCCCATTGGCAAACCTTTACCATCATCTGGCCAATGACTATGCGCAGTTGCTGCAGGATTCCGCGGCATATTACCGCGATTCTCTGGATCGCACGATCAGCCTCAAGCTTCCCGACTCGCAAATTGAAACAGCGTATGACTGGGCGCGAGTCAGCATGCTGCAAGGCCTGGTGCAGAACCCGTTTTTGGGAGAAGGTCTGGTTGCCGGTTTCAATCAGTCAGGCGATAACGATCGCCCGGGTTTCGCATGGTTCTTTGGGCGAGACGCGGAATGGACTTCACTGGCGCTGGATGCCGAGGGTGATTTCGGAACTGTCCGTCAAGCTTTGGAATTTTTGAGCAAGTATCAGCGGGCGGACGGAAAGATCACTCACGAAATCTCGCAAAGCGCGAGCTTCATGGATTGGTTCAAAACTCCTTATGCGTACGCCTCCGCGGACGCGACTCCCCTGTTCATTATTGCCGTGAACGATTACGTGACCCATAGCGGAGACATTGGATTCGCCCAACAGAAATGGGACAACCTGTCGAGAGCGTACGAGTTTCTGCGATCCACTTACGACGCGCAGGGACTGGCGCAGAACGCGGGCGTGGGAACGGGATGGATCGAAGGAGGGCCGCTCTATCCGGTGCGGACTGAAATTTACCAGGCATCTTTAGGAGTAGAGGCGGCACGCGCACTTTCTCACTTGGCTCATCTCTTGGGCAAGGAAGATCTGGCCCAAGAGCTGGAGCAAACATTCGAGCGAGAAGAGCCGGTTTTGGACAAGACATTCTGGTCTCCGCAAAACAAAATTTATGCTTACGCGCTCGATGCCCGTAATAATCGCATCGACGTGCCCAGCGTTCTAGCTAGCGGTGCCGATGTGGTTTAAGCAGCTCAACGGAGATCAGGCGCGAAGCATGATTGAGCAGCTCGCTGGTCCCGACCAAGAGACCGACTGGGGCATGCGGATTCTTTCTTCGCACGATCCGAAATACAATCCAAGCGGATATCATTTCGGAACCGTGTGGCCGCTGTTCACCGGCTGGGCGTCGATTGGAGAGTATCGATATCATCGAGCCTTGCCCGCCTACTCGAACTTACGGGCCAATGCTTTGCTGGCTTTGAATGGGTCGCTGGGCCATGTGGCCGAAGTTCTTTCCGGCGACTATTTTGAGACGCTATCGACGGCGTCGCCGCAGCAGATCTGGTCGGCGGCCATGGTGGTCAATCCCCTGCTGAGCGGATTGCTCGGGTTGCAAGCGGATGCTACCAGTTGTCAGTTAAATTTCGCTCCACACGTCCCGGCAGATTGGAATTCGTTTTCTGTCAGTAACGTACACGTGGGCCCGCTCGCATTGAATTTGAACTACCAGCGGACACCGGACAAAATCCAGTTGGAAATACAATCTACGGGCGCGGGAAAGTGTTCGCTGCAGTTTTCGCCGGGGTTGAGCTTGCGGGCAAAGATTACGGGAGTTCGCGTCAATGGACGCGCGTTGCCGTTTCATCTTGAAGCAAATTCTTCGGATCAGCATGTCACTGCGAATCTTCCAATTGCCGGTGAACGAAATATGATCGAGATCCAGATGAAGAATGACTTTGAGCTCGGTGTCTCGTCCACTCTTCCAGCATTGGGAGGCGCCAGCCAGGGGTTGCGAGTCCTTTCCGAATCGTGGTCGGCGAACCGGGAGGCTCTCACCTTGCTTCTTTCGGGAGCGAGCGGAGCGAGTTATGAACTCTCGGCATGGAACCCGGAGCAGATCTCTTCCATCGAAGGCGGTGAGCTTGAACAGAAAACCGGGACGGAAGGAAAGGTCCGGGTGAAACTTCCGGTGAGCGCGCCCGGAAGCGATCCGCAAGCTAAAGTCATTTTTCATTTGGTTGCGCGGTAGAGGCGCTGTGACTCGGCTCTTGAACATTAAGGTAAGGATACGAAATGCCTCAGAGATTCAGATTCCCAGTTCTGTCGATTATGGCGGTGTGCTTTGCGCTTTCTTTTTCCCAGGCGCAGAAAAGTCAGGCGAATGCCGAAGGCCACCCATGGTGGCAGGATGCTGTTTTCTATGAAGTTTATCCTCGCAGTTTTGCTGACAGTAACGGCGACGGCATTGGCGACCTCAAGGGAATCGAATCCAGGCTGGATTATTTAGGGCAACTCGGCGTGGACGCGATCTGGATTTCGCCCTGCTATCCCTCGCCGCAAGTCGATTTCGGCTACGACGTTTCCGATTACGAGAACATCGATCCCATGTATGGGACCATGGCGGATTTTGATCATCTGGTGCAAGCCGCGAAGAAACGGCACATCCGCATCATCATGGATTTCGTGATCAATCACTCTTCCGATCAACATCCGTGGTTCCTGGATTCGAAATCATCGCGCACGTCCGCGCATCGAGATTGGTACATCTGGCGCGACGGCAAAGGCGACGGCCGACCGCCCAATAATTGGATCTCAGGTTTTGGAGGTTCGGCGTGGAAGTTCGATCCCACGACCGGCCAGTATTACTACCACTTTTTTGCCACAGCGCAGCCTGATTTGAACTGGCGCAATCCATCGGTGGAAAAAGCTATGTTCGATGTCACGCGATTCTGGTACAAGCACGGGGTTTCCGGATTTCGTCTGGATGCGGTCGATCTTCTGTTCGAGGATCCGAAGTTGCGCGACAATCCCATTCGTCCGGGAAAAGACGAAATGGGCGACCCGAATATGGTGAACAAGTACAACGACAAGCTGCCGGAGAACCACAAAGTGCTCCGCCGCCTGCGGAGCGTTGCCGACGAAAGCGATGCCGTTCTTGTGGGGGAGACCTATACCGACAGCGCCGCCGAGTTGAAGGAATACTACGGCGCGCACAACGATGAAATCCAACTGCCCATGGATTTCATGTTCTGCACTCTCGACAAGCTTTCCGCACCCGATTTCCGTAAGCAGATTGCGCTCGCCGAATCCACCGGCGGCTGGCCGACTTATGTCATCGGCAATCATGATATGGCGCGATCCTATGTGCGTTACGGTGATGGGAAGCACAATGACCAGATCGCCAAGCTGATGGCAGCGCTTTATCTGACGCTGCGCGGCACGCCGATTATGTATTACGGCGAAGAGATTGGCATGGAGAACAACGATCCCAAGCGCAAGGAAGATGTGAAAGATCCGATGGGAATTACGGGATGGCCGGGATACAAGGGCCGCGACGGGGAGCGCACTCCCATGCAATGGGATGACTCTGCCAACGCGGGATTCACCACAGGAACACCGTGGCTGCCGGTTCCCGCCAGTGCGAAGACACACAATGTTGCGAGCGAATTGAATGATCCGAACTCAATTTTGCAGTTTTACCGGCAGTTGCTCGTTTTACATCACCAGAATCGAGCGCTGGTGGATGGAGATTACGTCGCGCTGAACCAGGACGATCCCAACGTACTCGCTTACCTGCGGCGGTATAAGAATGAAGCTGTACTGGTCGTTCTGAATATGTCTGCGACCGAGCAGCACGTCAGTTTTAATCTTTCGTCTGAGGGCTTTTCGTCTGCTAAGGCCAGGACTCTACTCACTACCTCGGCGCCTGCGCCCACGGGTCAGTTAGACAAAATTGTTGTACAGCCGTTCGGCGTTTACATTGCACAGGTCTCCCGATGAGGACGCATGAGGGATATTAAGCAACGACAACGTATGTGGTTCCAGTGGTTGCAAAAGATTTTGATTGGCATGCTGCTGACGTGCGCGTCTGTCTGGGCGCATTCGGATGGCGGACAGAGCACGATGCTAGCCGGTCTTGCCTCACCTCACGATTATGTTCAGAAGCGGGCTTCGAGCTATGACCGGACTGGCGGCAACGATGATTTTTACAAAATTAAGGCCGGAGATACGATCACATTACTCGACGACTCAGGACCCGGAATCATTACACACATCTGGATCACGATCGCCTCGCCGGAGCAGTATCACTTGAAAAAGCTGGTTCTACGCATGTATTGGGACGGCGAAGCTTCGCCGAGCGTGGAGACTCCGATCGGCGACTTCTTTGGGCTTGGCCTCGGCGATTACTTCCAATTTGAGTCCATGCCGCTCTCGGTGGCCTCGGATAAAGCATTGAACTCATTTTTTCCGATGCCGTTTCGCAAACGAGCACGTATCACGGTTACGAACGAAGGAAAGGAAGGCGTTGACGCGTTTTATTTCAATATCGATTATCAGGCGCTGCATCATGACCTTCCCGCAGGCACCATGTATTTTCACGCGCAGTACCGTCAGGCAACACCCGCCAAGGGGTGGACGAATCAATGGGAATCGAATGACGATGCGGCCGTGAATGCGAAGAAAAATCTTTATGGAGAAAACAATTACGTGTGGCTCGAAGCCAACGGGCAGGGACACTTCGTGGGAGTGACCATGTCAATTCTTCAGAATCAGGACGGCTGGTGGGGAGAAGGCGATGACATGTTTTTTGTTGATGGTGAAAAGCGCCCTTCCATCAACGGCACGGGATCAGAAGATTATTTTCTTGGAGCCTGGGCTTTCGGCGCATCCCTTCTCCTATGCTTTATTCGGAGCGCCCGTAGTGGGCCCTGAGCTTGCGGGCAGCCGTTCTTCGGTGTACCGGTTTCATCTGGATTCGCCCATCCCTTTCACCACATCGCTCAAAGCGACAATCGAGCATGGCCATGCCAATCATCGCTCCGATAACTTTTTTTCCGTGGCATATTGGTATCAAAAAGAGCCGCACGCGGTGTTTCCTGCTCTGCCTGCGGTGGAGCAGCGACTGCCTCGCATTTATCCAGTGGGAGGTCCGGGGAATGCGGCGCAGTAGACATTTCCGCAGGTTAAAAGGTTCTGATCCTGCGCTCTTGCTTTCGTCCAACTTGAGCAGCGAGAAATCCGCCGCTCGGATCCAGGCAGTTTCAAAAGGAGAAGCCTGACAAGCAGCATAAGTGAGAGCGTGCGTGCGAATGGACTCAGTTTCAGTATTAGAAAAGAAACTTTAGCGCGACCTGGATCACTCGTGGGCTTACATCGGATTGGATTTGTCCGAAGGTCGGCGATTCGATATCGCTCACCGGCAAGCGGAAATTTGTGTGGTTCAGGAGATTGAAAAGTTCGCCACGGAATTGGAGTTCTTTGGATTCCGTCAGCCGAATGTTCTTGAAGGCGGAGGCGTCCCAGTTCACATATCCGGGACCCTGCACTACGTTGCGGCCTTCGTCCCCGAAAACCTCGAAGCGGCCTAAAGGGTCTGGTTGAAGTTGCTGAAAGGCGCTCACGTTGAACCATTCTCGAGGAGTGCGCGGGCCGGAATTTGGGTTGCCGATCAGATTGGGACGGTTGGCGGAAAAGCCGGTGATCTCCGGAGCCTGGCCTTGCAGCGAAACATCATTCGAGTCGAATACGGTGAATGGACCTCCACTCATGGCGGTCACAATCCCGTTCAGCTGCCAGTTGCCGAGAACGTGTCCATACCAACCGCTGGAGTGCTGCAGGAACGGAAGGAGCCACTGATAACTGAGTACGAAACGATTGTGGGAATCGAACATGGACCGGCCGCGCTCGGCCGCGAGATCAAATGGATTTTGCGCCAGATCATTTTCTCCGGCGACGGGTTGCGATGCCGAGCCCGTAATGTTGAAAGAAGAAACATCATCGATGGAGTGGGCCCACGTATAAGAGGCGAGGAATGAGAGGCCGTGGCTAAAGCGTTTCCGCAGACTTGTTTCGAGAGCGTTATAGCTGGAATTTGCCACGCTGGCGATCTCACCGACCGAGCTGTAGATGCAATTGTTCGGGTTCGCTAAAGTGCATCCAGAATAGAGGCGCCGCTGGTTCACGTTGTTTTCGGTGGAAATCGGACAGGGGCTTGCCACCGAACAGCCAGTGCTGGTGGTGTCCACGCCGGGGACAAAGACTGACGGATTGCCTTCAATGAATCGTGGCAGCCGAACTCCGGTGGTGCCCACGTAGCCGATCTGGAAAAGCCAGTTCGCGCCAATCGAGTGTTGAACGTTCAGATTCCAATCCTGCGCGTAGGGCAGATGCAGATTGCGGGCGACCACGAGCAATGTCATCGGCTCCGGGAAGGCCTGACTGAAAGGATTCGGCGTATAAAACGGATTGGCGAATGAATTGACGGGAAAGCTTATCTGCTGGGTCTTGAGGTAGGGAGGCGAGCTGACGGGATCCTGCAGCGGTCCACCTTCGCCGGTGTAGTACGGCTCGTAGAAAATTCCGTAGGCTGCGCTAACGACCGTGTTGGAGTCGCCGCGCGGATCCCACGCTAAACCAAACCGCGGAGCGAAGGCGGTTTTCTGGGTTGGGATCAAGCCTGCGGGCACACCCGGATCGCCGGGATAGAGAAGTCCCGGGGGAGCATTGGGAACAACTCGCGATTGAGCGCCGGGAACGAAGAGATTCACTTCGTTGTGCCTCTCAGTCGAAGGGAAAGGCAACTCGTAGCGAAGTCCGAGGTTCAGCGTCAGGCGAGAATTGACTTTGTAAGTATCCTGGCCGTAAGCATCCACAGCTCGATCACGGATTTCGCGGTTGAAATCGCCGCCACCTTGCAGAAAGACCACGGGATTGCCGGACAGGAAGCTGGCGAAACCGTCGCTGTAAGGAAAGTTCGCGAACACGAAGAAGCCGTTACTGGCAATGCCCTGCAAGGCATTGATCTGATCACGCCGATAGCCTCCGCCGAATTTCAACTCGTGGCGGCCGTGAATCCAACTCAGAGAGCCGGAGAGATTGAAAGTATTCTGAAATGTGTTGCGCGGCCCGGTGATGGGGTCGCCCACCGAAGCGTATCCGCCGATCTGGATGAACGGCGGGCCGGCGGCGGAAGGCAGTGTGGGAGCGTACTGAAAGCCAAGGTCCGTTGGCGATTCGTGATTCAGGTGCTGGTCGAGGAGGAACGTATTGCGGAGGAAGGAAAAGCGTGCGACGCCAATGGTGGTGGGCGAAAAGAGATGCGTCTCCTGAGTGACGAAATTCTGCGCCCGATCATACTCGCCCACGGGAAAGCCGGGAACGTTGGCGCCCACCGGCGAAAGGGGATCTGTGGTCGGGCCGCTGCTATACATGTAGCGGAAATTGAGGGTGTCGGCAGTCGAAAGATAATGATCCAGGCGAACGCCGAATTGGTCGTTGTTTTCGCTTAGAGTCTGGGTGGCGATGAATCCATTTTCTCCAACGTTTGGCAAGGGAAACAGCGGCAACACATTCTTCGCAATGGGATCGACGGGCGTAAACAAAGTCATTTGGTTGAACGGCACCGGTGTTCCAAAGAAGGTGAGTTGCTGTTGGGCGTTGTTGCAGAGGCCATTGGAAGCAAAGCCAGCGGTGCACTGCTCCGCGAAGTTGCCCTGCCTTTCCGCCGCGGAAGGCACGGTAGCCGGCACGGTTTCACCCTGCCGGTTGCGGAAGCCTTCGTAATATCCGAAGAAGAAAGTTTTATCCTTGAGGATCGGACCGCCGAACGTAGCGCCAAACTGATTTTGCTTTAGAGGCTGAACGCTATGGGTGAAGTAATCGGAAGAATCCATCGCATCGTTGCGCAGAAATTCCCAGGCGGCACCGTGAAATGAATTCGTGCCTGAGCGAGTAACGATATTGGTGGTTGAGCCGGTGTTGCGTCCGAACTCCGCATCGGCGTTGTGGCTCAGAATTTTGAACTCGGCAATCGCGTCGATCGGTGGCTTGAGCACAAAGCCACCGTCCACGGAGCTTTCGTTATCGGCACCATCGATCATGAAATTGTTCGATTCAGGGCGCTGACCGTCGACCGCATAGGCCTGGTTCTGTCGTGCCGGGCCGCCGGCTTCGAGCAGTCCGGGAGTTAATGGCACCACGCCGGGCTGAAGCAAGTCCGAGCTGAGAAAAATTGCGACCGTCCAGCGGGAGGTCGAGAATCTCGTGCTCCCGCACGGTTTGCCCGAGGCTGCTGACCGTGCTTTGCACCAGAGCCGCATTGGCGCTCACTTCCACCTGCTGCGTCTCCGATCCGAGCTTGAGGCGAATACTGACCGTCGCAGTTTCGTTGACATCCAGCGAGATACCTTGCTGCAAGTACGTCTGAAAACCTTTCGCCTGAACTTCTATCTGGTAGTGACCGATCGGGAGTTCGACGAGGACATACGCTCCCTGATGATCTGTAATCGCGAGCCGGGTCAAGCCGGTTTCGATTTGTCTGGCGGTAACGGTAGCGGCCTGAACGATCGCGCCGCTAGGATCACTCACCGTTCCGCGAATGCTCCCTGTGATTTGCTGTGCGCCAGCATTCAGAGTCGTAAGGAGACCGATCAGGAACAACGTTAGCGTTTTCGCGCCAGACATACTTCTCCCCATTTGTCCTCGAAGAATCCCCATGTAATTTCGCAGTACTGTTTTCTCGTCAGCGTTTTCAGAACGCGCGCGAGAATTCGCCCACAGATTGAAGTGCGGCGACTATAGGGAGGCTTTGCGGTGGGGTCAATAATCTGAAAGCAGTATTCGTAGCGAACGCTGTTGAAAAAAATAAGTGTGCCGGTGCTCTCGAATGAGTGCGGCGCGAACACTTCTCAGCGTTAAGTGGTCACACTCCAGCTAGCAATACTGCGTTGAGACACTGAGTTGTGTAGTGGCTGAACCTGCTGGGATTCAGCCACTACGCTGGTTCAGTGTCCTCGGGCAACGTCGTAACGATCAAGGTTCATGACTTTGTTCCACGCCGCTGCGAAGTCTTTCACAAATGCCTCCTTCGCGTCGTTCGAGGCGTAGACTTCCGCGAGTGCGCGCAGTTGGGAGTTCGAACCGAACACAAGGTCGACGCGCGTGGCGGTCCACTTGGTTTTGCCGGTTGCGCGGTCGCGGCCTTCGTACACGCCTTCGGTGGAGGATGGCTCCCACTTCGTCTTCATGTCGAGCAGGTTGACGAAGAAATCATTGGTCAGCGTCTCCGGCCGGTTGGTGAAGACGCCGTGCTTGGTCTGCCCGAAGTTCGCACCCAAAGCGCGCAGGCCGCCGATGAGTACGGTCACCTCGGGAGCAGTCAGCGTGAGCAATTGCGCCCGATCGACCAGGAACTCTTCCGCCGACAGAACCTGTCCGCTGCGGAGATAGTTGCGGAAGCCGTCCGCGATCGGCTCCATGACGGCGAACGAGTGCACGTCGGTTTGCTCCGGAGAAGCATCCGTGCGTCCGGGGGTAAAGGGAATTTTCACGTCGAAGCCGGCCTTCTTCGCAGCTTCTTTGACGGCTGCGCAGCCACCCAAAACAATCAGGTCGGCCAGCGAGACTTTCTTCCCTCTGTTCCCGTTGGACTGCGAGCTATTGAACTCCCTTTGGATCGCTTCCAGCTTCGACAGAACTTTTGACAGTTCGGCCGGCTGGTTCACTTCCCAATCCTTTTGCGGGGCGAGGCGAATGCGCGCTCCGTTCGCTCCACCGCGTTTGTCGGAGCCGCGGAAGGAAGCCGCGGATGCCCACGCAGTGGTGACCAATTGGGAGATCGAAAGTCCGGATGCGAGGATCTTCGCCTTCAGCGCAGCAGCATCCTGCTCATCGATCAATTTATGATCCACGGCGGGAACCGGGTCTTGCCAGATCTGAGGCTCCTTGGGAACGAGTGGGCCAAGGTAACGCGGGATCGGCCCCATGTCGCGGTGCGTGAGCTTGAACCATGCTTTGGCGAATGCATCCGCGAACTGATCCGGGTGCTCGTAGAAGCGCCGCGAAATCTTTTCGTACGCGGGGTCGAAGCGCAAGGCGAGGTCCGTGGTCAGCATCGATGGCGCGTGACGTTTTGAAGGATCATGAGCATCTGGCACCGTGCCGTTGCCTGCGCCATTTTTCGGCGTCCACTGATGCGCACCAGCCGGGCTCTTGGTCAGTTCCCAATCGTATTTGAACAGGTTGTCAAAGAAGTTGTTGCTCCACTTGGTCGGCGTCGTGGTCCAGGTGACTTCCAGGCCGCTGCCGATTGTGTCACCACTGTGACCCTTGCCAAGTTTATTCTTCCAGCCCAAGCCTTGATCCTCGATATCGGCACCTTCTGGTTCGTTACCCACGTATTGAGCGGGAATCCCAGCCCCGTGGGTTTTGCCGAAGGTGTGGCCACCGGCAATGAGCGCAACCGTTTCTTCGTCATTCATCGCCATGCGGGCAAAAGTTTCCCGGATGTCGCGGGCGGCCGCGATGGCATCGGGCTTTCCATTGGGCCCTTCGGGGTTCACGTAGATCAGCCCCATTTGCACAGCGGCGAGAGGATTTTGAAGATCACGATCGCCGGTGTAACGCTCGTCGGCCAGCCACGTGCCTTCCGGTCCCCAATAGATTTCTTCTTCGGGCTCCCACACGTCCGCGCGGCCGCCGCCAAAACCGAAGGTCTTGAAGCCCATCGATTCGAGAGCGACGTTGCCGGCAAGAATCATGAGGTCGGCCCAGGAAATTTTCCGGCCATACTTCTGCTTGATCGGCCAGAGCAGCCGGCGAGCTTTGTCGAGGTTTACATTGTCCGGCCAGCTGTTGAGCGGCGCGAAGCGCTGTTGACCGGATCCGGCGCCGCCGCGGCCGTCGCCGATGCGATACGTACCCGCGCTGTGCCACGCCATACGAATGAAGAGCGGCCCGTAGTGACCAAAGTCGGCCGGCCACCACGGCTGCGAATCCGTCATCAAGGTATTCAGGTCTTTGATTACGGCATTGAGATCGAGCGTCTTGAATTCTTCCGCGTAATTGAACTCCTGGCCCATAGGATCGGACTTCGGCGAATGCTGGTGCAGGATGTTCACATTCACCTGGTTGGGCCACCAGTCAACATTCGAGCGGGGTTGGCGAGCGCCATGCGCTACCGGGCATTTTCCTTCGGGTGTGGTGTGTTTGTCTTTTGTCTCAGGGGAAACGCTCCCCGATGAAGTCGCGAGTGTATTTTCCATAATGTTTTCATCCTTCTTATATGACTGGGAATTACGTAAAAGCTATTTCTTCGCACTGCAGCGGCGACAGAGGCCAAAGACCTCGATCAAGGGCTGCGTCAGATCAAAGCCATCCGGCAGTTGCCGGGCTAGCCGTTTGAAATCGACGAACTCACCGGCGATATCCTGCACCGATTTGCAGCGGGTGCAGACCAGGTGATGATGTGGTTCGAGATTGCCGTCCACGCGCAAAGTGGACGTGTGGGGAGTGACCTCTCGGAGCAATCCACACTCGATGAAAAGCCGCAAATTGTTGTAAACCGTGGCCAGAGAGATGGATGGAATGCGGCGGCGCACCGCGGCGTACACGTCCTCCGGCGAATAGTGTCCGTGGGAAGCGATGACGGCTTCAAAAACCACCTGACGCTGGTGCGTGACCGCCAAACCATGCTGCGCAGCCAGCTCACGGAACTGTTCGTGGGAGAAACGCATGATTATCGGATAAGAATTATTATAAAACGATAGCGGGAAGTGTCAACCGAAATCCTTCCGCATCACGAACCGCAGGGAGATTCGAGATCAGGGAGCGAAGTGGTTCCGCGAGACGGGGAGCGGAGAATGCCTTGCGGGACTGGCTATCAACACCGGATAATGCCGGAGGAGTTCCCATGAACCGTCTATCTTCATTTATAAAACGCGTCATTCCGTAAGACGCGTCACCGTGGTTTTTGTCGGGACGCTTGCGGCGGGCCTGGCGGCCTCGGGTTTGGCCGTTCACGCGAATTCGCAAATCCGCCCGGAGAGCACGGGGACGATGTTTCCCGCTTATCAGGCAACGCTCTTATCCAGCTCGCGGCTCATCAATCCGGAAGAGCTGGTCAAGGTGATTCAGTCGTCAAAGGGAGAAAAGCCGCTGATGATCGATGTGGGGTCCCATGTTCTTTATGAGGAGGCGCATATCCCGGGTTCGGAGTACATTGGCCCGGCTTCCAGCGAGAGCGGTATTGAGCAACTGCGTAAACGCGTGGAGCCGCTGCCACGAAGCAAGTTCATCGTTCTTTATTGTGGATGTTGCCCATGGAGCCATTGTCCGAATGTGAAGCCTGCCGCCGACGCATTGCAGGCACTCGGTTTTACCAACGTGAAAGTACTTTATATCGCCGATAATTTCGGCGTGAACTGGGTGGATAAGGGCTATCCAGTCGCCAGAGGAGACTAGCGAACCGAAGGCTTTCCGAGCGGGGTCAGAAGATTGAAGAGATGGATTGTTCGCGGCTTGGGATTGCTGGTAGTGATGGCAGGATTTTATTTCGCCATGCGTTATCGCAGCGTCTCGGGCACGCATAGCACGGGTAACCCAGGTATCCGTGAAAACTCCATGGCTCCGGATTTTTCTCTTCCCAATTTAACGGGGCAAAAACTCGATCTCTCATCCTATCGAGGCAAGGTGGTTCTTCTGGACTTCTGGGCAACCTGGTGTGATCCGTGCCGGGAGGAGATCCCTGACTTCGTAGAATTACAAAACAAATACCACGGCCAGGGCTTACAGATCATTGGCGTTTCCATGGATGATGGGCCAGAACCTGTACGCGAGTTTTGTCAGCGGTTCAAAATGAACTACCCGGTCGTGATGGGCAATGCAAAGACGGGTGAACTTTACGGTGGAGTTCTCGGATTGCCGATCGCCTTTCTGATCGGGCGGGATGGACGGATCGCCGACAAGCATATTGGGGCCATAGACATCTCTGGGTTGGAAAGAGAAATCGTGAACCTGCTGGAGAGAAAAGCTGGTACGGGTTAGCAGATTCGAACCTGCGTTCCCCCATTTCGATTTCTTAATGCGATTGCGGCGTCTTATTCTCGAGCAAGGAATCCACCATCTGCTTCGCCTCTCCCAGGCTGCCGCCATAGAGTTTGCGCGCGGTATATATGGCGGTGATGGTCTGGCCGCGGGCGGCCAGTTCACGGAGTTGCTTCTGTTGATCTTCGCGGCTGAGCGATTTCAAGTGCGTGAAATCCTGCCTGAGGGAAACAGTATCGGCGATAACGGTGTAGGGGCGCAGAGTTTCGAGGAAGTTGTGTGCTCCGGGCACGACGTCCCAGTGGATGCGAATGGAAGCCGGCGCGATCAACGTGACGGGATAATCCTGATAAAGCGTCGAACTGCTGCCATACCAGTGTTTTTCCAATGGGGCTTGTTCGCCGCGTTCCGTCTGCAATGCGTCTGCGAGGGTTGCGGTATCGCCGGATAACTCAAGTTCAACATAGCGAAGATATTGGGTCTCGGTGGCGCCCGGCCTCATGGAATCCTGTTTGTCGACTCTCTCTTTGACCAGGCGGGCGGACGCGATTTCGCCGAGGGACAGAAACACGACTGAAGGGTCATCGGGCAACTGATAGTTCAGATAAGAACGATATTGAATGTAGATTCCCATATCGTTCATGCGGACGAGCCAATTGGAAGGATGGAAGCGCGCAGTCAACAGCTTTAACATGAGAAGCAGAAAGAGCAGGAGGAACGAGCCGAAGAAATAGCCGGGCAGCCACCTTGCCGTAAATGCGCGGAAGAAAAAGGCGGAGACGGCGGCGAATCCAGCAAGCCAGACGATCAGCGCTAGCAGACGCGAATGGCGGAATACGCGATCGTTGCTGCCAATCTCGACGTCCTGGAGGCGAAGCAGGCGCATAAAGCTCCTACGAACGAGAAGATTTTACTTCGCCGGGGCTAGCGAGGAAAGTTACTGGCGATAGTGCACCAAGATTATGAATTGGGGGGAAGCCCTGGAAAACCACGGGGTCGGATGGGACGTTCCCCAAATCTGCCGTTAACTAAGTCAAGGCCGACCCTTCATGGATATCCAGTTTGACCCTATATCATGGATTTACCCGATCGCCGAAGTTGTCTTATTGCTGTCAGATTGAGCAGGAAAGGAACGTGGGATATTGATGGTGATGCCAAGCCTGAAGACTGGCCATGATGGCGCTCGCCGCCGATTCTGGTTGGCGATGTTGGGGTTTGTCATGGCGCTTGCGCTGTTGCCCTTTTCCTACAAAGTCGAACGCCACCTGGAGACAGCCGTCCACATCGAGGGCGGAGAATCCGAAAAAGTTGATGTGGAACTGGCGCAGCGTTTCCAGTCTCCGTACGCTCACCGCCTGGTTCTGGTGATCAGCGGAATTCCCGATCCGGATTCAGCAAAAGGCGCGGATGCATTGAGCTTCTTAACCAGTTCACTGCGCAGCATGCCGGGAGTTTCGGGAGCCATCTCGAGCCTGGATTGGCCGGATCCGCTTTTCACCGGGAACAACGGCGGGGCGTTGATCATCATCGGATTGGACCCGCACGACGAAACTGAGACGTTGATTCCTAAACTGAGGGCAAAAGCAGAATGGATGGAGGGCCAGCTTCGGTCGCAATACCCCAACATCAAACTGGAGATTACGGGTGAGACGCCGCTGAACTTCGATCTTCGCAAGGTGAGTGCGGATGACGTCACCCATGCCGAGGAACGAGCGATGCCGGTCACGCTCGTGCTGCTGTTGCTGGCTTTCGGCAGTTTTGTAGCGGCGCTATTACCGCTGGGAGTTGGAGTGCTCTCCATTTCGATGGCGCTGGGTGCGGCTGCGCTACTCGCACATTATCTGCAGCTTTCGATTCTGGTGCAGAATCTGGCGACGATGCTCGGCCTCGGCTTGGGCATCGACTACGCATTGCTGATGGTGAGCCGGTTTCGCGAAGCATTGGCCGAAGGATATGATCCCGGCCCGGCTGCCGATATTGCTGCCCGGCAAGCGGGGCGGACGCTGATCATCTCGGCCACGACAGTTGCCATCGGATTTTCAGCGCTGCTGACTGTGCCCATCAGCGAACTGCGCTCCATTGGGATCGCCGGCCTGCTGGTAACTGTTTTGAGTGTCATGCTGTGTACATTCATTCTGCCTTGGGTGCTTGGTCTGCTGGGGCATCGGATCGACTCCGCCAGAGTGCGTCTTTCAGCCAAACGATTGGAAACCCGGGAGAGCCTGTGCGCGGCGAGTGAGCGGTGGGTGCGCTGGGGCAGCATCATCACGCGGCGGCCGTGGACCGCTCTGCTTGTCGCCGGGATTCCGCTACTCATCCTGGCATTCCAAGGACGAAGAATTTCGCCCGGGGTTCCCGACCATAATTCGCTTCCGGCCGCAGCCCAGTCGGTACAGGCACTGCACACGCTCCAACGCATGGGGCGATCCGGAATTGTGCAGTCGCTTCGAGTGATCCTGGAGTTGCCGCCGCAGAGTCCGTCGCTCTCGCCGGCTGGCTGGCTTGCCGTCAGCCGCTTGACAAAGCACTTTCAAAGCGATCCCAGAGCAGAAGAAGTTTTATCTCTTCCGACTCTCACGGGGATGTCCGATACCGCGGATGCGGTGAACGATTTGCCCGAGCCAATGCGAAAGAGTTTTCTTCGCGGCGATGGCGAAGCGACTCTGATCGAGTTGCTGCCCACTTCCTCTCTTTCGCCCAACCAACAGATACAGTGGGTGCGAGATGTGCGTTCCTCCGATGTCGCGGCGATCACGGGAGTGCCCGGCGCCAGGCTGCGTGTCGGCGGCGTTCCCGCACTCGAAGCAGATTATGACTCGGTTGTAAAAGAGCGGATGCCGAAAGTGGTTCTGGGCGTCATCTTGGGCAGCCTGCTGGCGCTCCTGTTCGGGTTACGTTGTCTATTTGCGGCGGTCAAAGCGATTCTGCTGAATCTGCTCTCTGTGGGTGCTGCATTCGGTGCGTTAGTTGTCGTTTTTCAGGAAGGCCACGGCGGCAAACTCTTTGGGCTCGAGGGACCGACCGGCAGCGTATACCCGATCGTGCCGATTCTCTCCTTTGCCATCGTCTTCGGGTTGAGCATGGACTATGAGGTCTTTCTGGTCACCCGAGTCCTCGAAGAACGGCGGCGCGGTCTATCCGAGAGAGCAGCGGTGATCGAGGGCCTGGCGCGGACGGCCGGGCTCATCACCAGCGCCGCGGCAATTATGATTGCCGTCTTTGTTGCATTCACGGTTGGAAGTTTTCTAGTGGTACAAATGCTCGGCTTTACGCTCGCCGTGGCGGTGTTCATTGATGCCACGGTGGTGCGGATGATTGTGGGGCCGGCGCTCCTGAAACTTGCCGGCGACTGGAATTGGTGGCCCTTTGGCTTATCTGGGGCCACGGCAGCGCGTGAAAAGGAGCTTACTCGATGACACCGAACATAGAGTCCAGTGACAGAGGATCGTTACGCATCGCTTGATTCAGCGATGTGATTTATTTCACGTTCTCTTCTTCAGCGCTGGACTGGCCGAGATCGAAGTCCTTGCGCCCGAGATGTGCCTGCCCCGAGCCCCCTTCGATTGCAAGAATCGATGAGCCCGGCTTGCCCTGGACCTTTACCTCCACTTGCGACGCAGACCAAGCGCCGCCGACCTGGCGCAGGCCATAATAAATAAATTCCTTCTGCTGTCCCCCGTGAAGCGTCTTTACGACATGCACAGGGAACAAAATGCTGCGGTCGATCCAGGATGTTACCGAATCATCATGAGTTCGATCCTGCGAGCCGGGCATGCTTTTAAGGACAAAGCAATCCCGCGCGCCGTATTTTTCCGGAGCCAGCAGTTGCTGATTCTTCCAGAAGAACTGGTTCTCCACCATGTCTTCATAGGAGAAGTCAGTTCCTACAAGCGGGTCGTTCCAATGTTCGAATGGCAATAGGCGAGCGGTCTTCTCTCCAGGAAGAATGGCCTCGATGGAAAGGTGCCCGGTTGCGGTCATATGCAAAAGAAGGCGGGTCTTCTCGGAGCCGGGACCAGAGATCTCAACGAGCAGACGCAGTCCATCTGGAAACCAGTGAGCCTTGCCGACAAATTTATAGGTTGTGCGTTTGCCGTCGGCTTCCACCTTTGTGAGGCGGCCGGTCGCGCGGTAGTCCAATTTTTCGATACGCTGGCGCGAGCCAGTCAGCACGGTCTCCAGGTCAGGATTCGCCGCAAAGGCCCGCCATGGGTGCACTATCGACAACAGCACCAGCAAAACGATGGACGCGTGAACCATGCCAAAGGCGCGATCCGCACTAGCTTGCGGATACCAGCCAGACTCGCGGCTGTGACGGAGGATTCCGATGCGGTGCAGAAAAGTCATGATTATGTATACCGCCAAAGTCTTTGTAACGCCCATACAGGACACTGGGTAGTGATCCACCTGGCTCTCCGGATCGCGCGGGTACCAGGCAGCGAATTCGCGATCAATTCCGCGTGCTCTGCTTTGGCCTGACACGTATATTAACTGCGACCATTTTCGAGCCCTTGTCAATCTTCCACGGGACATCGTCGCCGATACCTTCGTCCAATAGACACACTGGGGCTTGTGTAGCTTAAATGACCATAGCCGCACTACTCGCAGCTATTTAAATCTCAGTAGAACAGAATCGATTTTAAAAAGGAGAACGATATGGCAACAGGAAAAATCCTGGTACTGGTCTCGAGCGGTCGTGGCCTGCCCTTGAAAGATGGCAAGGTTTATACCGGCGCTGGCTACTACCTCAACGAACTGACGGTTCCGGTTCGAGCCCTGATGAAAGAAGGCTACGAAATCACTTTCGCCAATCCCAAAGGCAACACGCCCCAAGTGGATGTGCATTCAGAGGTCCCAGATTTCTTCGGTGGGGACGCGGCCAAACTTGAGGACTATATGCTATTCCGCGACGGCCTGAAGGGTCTCAGAGATCCAAGCCGCATCGCGGATGTCATCGCATCGGGCCTGGATCAATATGACGCTGTTTTCGTCCCCGGAGGCCATGGCCCGATGATCGATCTTCTCGATGATCCCAATGCCGGCATAGTGATGAGACACTTTCACGAAACATCCAAGCCGACGGCGGTGCTCTGCCATGGCCCGATTTCACTACTTTCGGCTCTCCCGAATTCGAAGGAATTCGTCGCAGCCCTGAGTGTGGGCGATGTCGCTGGCGCGCAAGAAAAGGCGAAAGGTTGGATCTATGCCGGATATAAGATGACTATCTTTTCGACAGCGGAAGAGCAGCAGCGGGAGCCGCTTGAGATTGAGGGGAAGGTTCTCTTCTATCCGGACTTCGCCTTGCGTACGGCGGGCGGTGACGTAAGTGTGGTCGCTCCATGGAAGAGCTACGTCATTCAAGATCGCGAGCTGATCTCAGGTCAGAATCCGTTCTCTGATCAAGCGCTTGTGAAACTTCTTCTCCCGGCACTGAACAAGGCGAAGGCAGCCGCTTGAGATTGATGGTAAGGCGCTGATGCCTTTGCATTTTCAGATTTGCATTTTCAGAAGAGAACGGACGGTCACCCGTCCCGGGAAACTCCCGAGACGGATGACCTTCGCGGGCTTGACTTCCTACGGCTGATAAATCTGGACGTGATTCACGGCCGTGGAGTTTACGACCGCCTCGCCTGCCAGGCAATAGAGCTGGCCGTTTACGAACCGCGGAACCACCGAACATGGTCCCAGTCGGCATAGGAGCCAGCGTGGTGGTCCATTTATCCGTTGTCAAGTTGAATGATTCGTTCACCGTGGTCGCCGCGCCTGCATTGTTGATGTAGCCGCCGATGTCATACAGTTGGCTGATAACTCCGTTGCAAGGGCCAGTTCTGGCCGTGGGATCAGCGGTTAATTCTTTCCAGCTATTCGTCGCGGCGTCGTAGGCTTCAGTGTCGCCGGTCACCGAACCGGGAACATTCGCCCCGCCAGCGACCACGATCGTGGTTCCGATCAGTCCGGCGGCCGGAATATCTTTCGTCCCCAGCATCGGAGCTTCTTCGGTCCACTCGTTGGTCTTGGGATTGTAGCTCTCGACGTTATCGACAAAGGTAGACCCGTTGTAGCCGCCGATGGCGTAGATGATGTTATTCTCCACTACCACCTGCAGCCCGTTTCTTCCCGTCGGCATAGCCGCTTTTGCTGACCAGGTTTTCGTAGTCGGGCTATAGGCCCACACTGCGTTGGTATACACACCGCTATGACTGCCGCCGATGAAATACAACACATTGCTGACGACTGCGGCAGCTCCAGTGTCGGTCGCGGTGGGCAGCGACGGGCCGGTGCTCCAGGTTTTGGTCGTCGGGTTGTAAATTTGCACATCCGCGAGCGACCCAGTGCTGTTGTATCCGCCTACTAGATAAATTTCGCCACTCAGCACGGCTGCGGCTGGGCCCACAACCGGCACCGGCACCGGTGTTCCGGTACTCCACGAGTTGTGCACGATGAAGGTCTTCAGGCTGGTGAGTGTCGTCGAGCCGGTAGTCACCGTCACATCACCGTCCACCGCTCCGGCAGGCACGGTCGCAGTGATGTAAGTCGTCCCGGAAAGCGTGATCTTGGTCGCGGCAACGCCACCGAACTTCACCACCGAAGCACTATCGAAGCCCTGGCCCATAATCCCAACTTCAGTACCGGCTTTGCCCGAGGTGGGATACATCGTGATGTAAGGCTTCAGCGCCACATTGAGGCTGAAGAAGGCACCATTACCGTGAGCGCCGCCGTTTTGTGTGACTCCGTACAGCAAGCCATCTGTGCTTTCCATGATGTATTGCGCAGGATTGCAGCCAGTCGCATTCTCGAAGTTGTAGAGGACGCTATATACGCCCGCCGTTGTGAGTTTGAAAATAGTCCCGCAGTTGCCGCTCCCTGCCTGGACGGTCACGCCGTAGAAATTGCCGTCGGTCGCCAGTATCAGCGATCCCGGCTGTTTGCCGTCCGTGGTGCCGTTCAGGCTGTGCAGCAGCGTGAACACTCCGGCCGAAGTAGTCTTATAGACCACTCCCGCGTTGCTGGCGCCGCCTTGTTCCGCGGCTCCGTACAGCACCCCACTCGACGATTGAACCATCCCCGGAGCTGCAATCGTTCCATCCGAGCCTGAAAAATTGTGTAGCACAGTAAAGGTGCCGCTCGCCGTCATCTTAAAAAGCGTCCCGTAGCCGTTCGTCCCACCATTGTTCATGCCGCCGTAAAAGTTTCCGTCGTTGCCTTGAGTGAGCTGTCCGCCCGAGGTGCCGTCAGTGGCGCTCAGCGTGTGCAGGGTCTTAAACACACCAGCCGACGAGACCTGATAGATCGTGTCCGGAGGGGTATTGGTCGTGCCATAGAACATTCCGCTGGTTCCCAGCACCAGCGTGTTCGCCGGATTCAGTCCATCCCCGGTATTGGTGAAATTATGGAGCGTCGTCGAGACTCCAGCCGTGGTGACTTTAAATGTGACCCCGTCCCCCGAGCTACCGCCACTCCAAGTTTCTCCGTATAGTT
Organism: uncultured Acidobacteriaceae bacterium; assembly: GCA_963817305.1. Classification (GTDB taxonomy): domain Bacteria; phylum Acidobacteriota; class Terriglobia; order Terriglobales; family Acidobacteriaceae; genus Sulfotelmatobacter. The sequence goes on from CAWFOD010000009.1 coordinate 260,892, forward strand.
CACCATCATTACCGAGTGTCATCCCGCCCAGCGGATTCGACCCATCGGTTCCATCGAAGCTCAACAGAATCGAGACGGCTCCGCTCGGCGTCATCTTCGCGATCGTACCGTTGCCCGGTCCCGCCGGAGACGGCCTCGCCATAGAAGTTGCCGTCGCGTCCCTGAGCCAGCTTCGTGAGTTGGAAGTTGTACGGATCGCCGGCGCTGGCGTTGAAGTCATGCAGATCGGTATAAGTTTGGGCTTGAGCAGAAACCGCCATCTGCAGGATAAGGGCCAGGACAGCCCATGACATGGTTGTGAGAGGGCGACCGAAGAAGCGGCTTGTAGGCATTGGAACATCTCCTAAACGAGTGACGTTAAACATTTCCACTGGTGTCTTTCTGGCTTATTTTTCCCATCCGGTCGCTCATACGTCTGGCACCGAACGGTTGCAAATCGCGCTATACTATGGCGGCTTGCTCCCCCAGCGGCAACAGGCATGTCGGGCCATTTGAGGCCATGACGTGTCATTTCCCTTTGCGTCAGTCGAATATGTCAGCCAATCGCGAACCGCTCGCTGGGAAGCGCCTTGACTCCTGGAAGGAGATTGCCGCCTTCCTCGGCCGTGCCGAACGTACAGTCAAACGCTGGGAAACGGAACGTGGTCTTCCCGTGCATCGCGTGCCGGGGGGCGGCCGCAGCGCCGTCTTCGCCTACTGCGATGAACTAGCCGATTGGTTGAAGGGACGAAGCGAAGAACTGGATGTCGAGGATTCAGAATCCGGGGGAGTTGAGGACCGCAAATCGAATTTAGCCGGACCTGCCCCACTGTCCGACTCAGCTCCTTCGGCAACGCTCACGGCAATAACCCGGTCGGCGGATCCTGGCACGACAAAAAATTGGCCCCCATCCCGACTCGCTGCCTGGTTGGTTCCGTTCTCGCTTGCTGCCGTACTTATCATTTATTTTTCGATCGGCCATCGCGAACCCAAATACAAAGCTCTTGCCAGTCTTCAGCCGGCTAACGTCTCCCACGATCTCTACCTCGGGCCCGATTCCGTCGCCGTCCTCCCTTTTACCAACGAGCGTGGAGACGCCAGTTCCGACTATCTCAGCGACGGCATCGCGGAGTCCTTGATCGGCAGCCTCGCCCGCGCGCCCCAGCTTAAGGTTCGGTCCCGCGACTCGGCCTTTCGCTACAGAGGGAAGGACGTTGACGTCCGCACCATCGGCAACAATCTGGGCGTGTCGGTCGTGGTCACTGGGCGAGTGGCCCAGCACGGTGGCACAATCGAAATCAACACTGAACTTACCGATGTCCGGGACAACACCGAAATCTGGGGGCACCGCTACACAGGCAAGAGCACCAATCTCATCTTGCTGCAGCAGCAGATGGCGGGCGACATCGCCGGACAGTTGCGATCCAAGCTCAGCAGCTCCGAACGGCAGCAGGTCGCGCGGCAAAGCACACAAAATCCGGAGGCTTATGACCTGTTTTTAAAGGGCCGTTACGCCTGGAACAACCGCACCTATAGCGAACTGGAGAAGGCCATCGCCGATTTCGATCAAGCGATCACGAAGGATCCCGGCTACGCTTTAGCTTATTCGGGTCTGGCCGATGCCTACTCGGTGCTGCCCAACTACGGCGGCAATCAAAACGAAGACTTTCCCAAGTCGAACGCAGCTGCCCGCAAGGCCCTCGACCTGGACCCAACCCTGGCTCATCCTCACGCCGTGCTGGGCAGCAACGAGATGCAGTACGACTGGGATTTTGCCGGCGGAGAGGCCGAGTTCAAGAAATCTTTCGCGCTCGACCCCAACGATGCAACGGCCCACCAGTGGTACGCCGACGACATTGGCATGATTGGTGGAAGAGAGCAGGAAGCCTTTGCGGAAATCAATCGTGCGCAGGAACTCGATCCGCAGTCCCCGGTGATCGCCAGAGTGGCCGGAGGTATTCGCGTCTGGGCGCGGCAATACCCCGAAGCCATTGCGATTTGCAGCAAGCTGGCCAATGACAACCCCAAATTTTCCATTGCGCACGATTGCCTGGCCTACGCGTATTGGGGAAAACGCATGTATCCGCAAGTCATCGAGGAATGGAAAGCCTATGGCCAGCTTTCCGGCCACTCGGACGACTCTGGACTCGCCGCCGCATTGGAAGAAGGATACATTTCCGCAGGCTGGAAAGGCGCTCTCACCAAAGCCGTTGAGTTTCGCGAATCACAACGGAAAAATGGCTACTCCTCGGCGTTAATCATTGCCCGCTTCTACGCCGATTTGGGAGACAAAGAGCAGGCGTTCCATTGGCTCAACGTCGCTTACCAGGAACACGATTGGCTGCTGATTGGCTTGAATACTTACTTCCAATTCGACTCACTGCGTTCTGATCCGCGCTTTGCCGAGCTTGTGCGCAAAGTAGGTCTGCCGCGGTAACTACGAATCGCATCTCGCTTGCTGTTCTGCGGCGGGAAATACAGGCCAAGCCGCACTCTTCGATATCGCCGCTTTAGCGGGTCACGCGCGAATATTCCCCGCGGAATACCAGTTTCCAGGTGGCGCCGTTGTCATTGGATTTTTCCCAGGTCTGTTCGACCTTGTCTGGATTCACGCGTATTACTTTCACCCGGTTCAATATGCTTTCTCCACTGGGCGCGTGACTCGTGCCTTCAAATTCCGCCAGGCCGGATGCGACTTTGCCGGAGGTGAATATATGAACGCGCCCCTCGTTGTCGGCGAACATTCCATACCAGCTCTTATCGTCCGCACTGTATCCGAAGACATTCTGACCAGAGTGGCCCCTTCCCCCATCCCAGGTCTCGACGACGATGCACTTGTCGAGCGATAAACTGACGGTGCTGTGGGCATTCCCCGATGAACCCTCGGCGCCGATCTTCCAGTTGCCGAGCCAGTAGTCGAGTTGCCGATTTGCCGAATTCGCCGCGCACGAATCGGCAGCAGTGGCGGCAAAGCCATTTGTTACGAACGCCAAGCCGAACAGAATGGCAAGAAGAATAGATTTCAAAATGCTACTTTTGAGAATCATGATTTGTTTGCGCATGTAACTCCTCCACAGATCGAATCGTTACAGTTGGTTGGTCTCACTCCCCGATTTGGGTCTTGACCGGAGAAGCTGATGGTCGTCGAGCCCGGAATCGGAACGCCACTGAGTTCTTTTGCACCTCCAGCACTTCAAAACCCGCACTCTCCAATCGTGCACCGAACGTATCGGGATTTACGGGAACAAGGATGTCGCCGATATGAATGATCCTCATAAACCAGTTCTGAAGACTGTCACTTCCCACGAAAAAACCGCCGGGCTGCAAAACACGGAGAACTTCCGCGAGGACCCTATTCTGCAGCTCTGGAGAAGGAACGTGATGCAGCATCGTGACCGAGACTGCGCCGGAGAATTCCGAATCTGCAAAGGGCATGTCGGTCGCATCCCCTTCGACGACCTGGACGTTGCTTCCCTTTAGGCGCGAGCTCAGCGAACTGGCCAAAGTCGGATCAATCTCCAGTGCGGTTAGCCGAGGCACCGAGGTTCGCAACAGGTCCGTCGTTAAACCGGGGCCAGGGCCGATTTCTAAAACGTTCGAGCCTAGACTGGTATTGCCGATTGCCCACGGAAGTCTCTGTGCGACGGTGCTGCGCCAGCGGTCGGAACGGCAAAGCCATCGATGTAAGCGGTTCATGTTCCCCACAATAGTGACAACTTGATCGCAGCTTACCGATTGCCAGCTGTGCGTGCTTTCGATAAAGTGACAATCGATGTCGCGAAAGCGTCACAATGGGATTTTTGAGCGGTCGGGCGATTTTAAGTCGGCAATCACGACTCTCATCCACGACTATCCGGCCGGACACGTCGTACCTTTGCACTTCCATGATCGAGATCAACTCGTCTACGCCTCGCGCGGGGTCATGACAGTTCGCACTCCAAACGGAACGTGGGTGGTTCCTCCGCATCGCGCCGTCTGGATTCCTGCCGAGATTCCGCACACGATCACGATGTCGGGCTTGGTGGCGATGCGAACCCTGTATCTGAAACCACGCCTGGCAAAAGGGCTGCCACGAGATTGTTGCGTGATCAATGTGTCAACTCTGCTCAAGGAACTCATTCTTTACGCGTGTACCTTGCGTACCTTGAGGAGATCGGTGAAATGGCAGACGCATTTGGTCGCGGTTATTCTGCATCAACTGGAAGCGGTGCAAACAATCCCGTTGCAACTTCCGCATTTGTCCGATCCAAGGCTGGTTCGCATCGCAGAGATACTAATGAGTGATCCTCGTGATTCTCGAACTCTCGCTCGGCTGTGCAAGAGGACTGGAGCGGGAAAGCGGTCGGTCGAAAGACTGTTCCAGCAAGAAATCGGAATGACATTTGGGAAATGGCGGCAACAACTTCGGCTGATGCAAGGGATGCGGCTTTTGGCCGAGGGAGCGAAAGTGACGCATGCAGCTCTGGAGTCTGGTTACAGTACGCCGAGCGCTTTCACTTCCATGTTCAGAAAAGCCTTGGGAACCACGCCGAGTTCATATTTCAGGTAAGGGCGACTTTATCCTCAGGTTCAGAAGTGGAGGTTGAGGCGAAGTTTGGAACGCACGTGGATTAGCGTTGGCGAGGGAGTCTCTTTGCCGAGGCCTCGGATCCAGGTGGTTCACGGAACGGTTCCACATTAATGCGCTGGTAGCAGACTTCCAGCACGGTCAGATATTCTGTGCCGCCCGGCAATTGCAGGACTACGCTGTCACCCGCTTCCGACTTCATCAACGCGCGCGCCAGAGGTGACACCCAGCTGATGTGATTGCGGTCGAGATCGATTTCGTCTGTGCCCACGATGCTCACCACTCGCTCCACTCCCGCGGCGTTGGCATAGCGCACGGTCGCTCCGAAGAATGCCCTCGTTGCCGCCTGCCCCGCTCCTTCTTTTCTCGATCTGGGAGCTTCCGGGTCCACCACTTCCGCGGCTTCGATTCGCTTGGTGAGAAAGCGAATCCGCCCGTCGATCTGCCGCAGCCGCCGCTTGCCGTACTGATAGTCGGCGTTTTCACTGCGATCGCCGTTGCCGGCAGCCCACGCCACCACCTCCGTCACGGCCGGGCGTTCCCGGGTGAGCAGAAACCGGTGCTCATCTTTGAGGCGCTCGAGCCCGCTCGGCGTGATGTAGTTCTTGCCGGGCGTCGAGGGCTCGTCCGGTTTTGGTTTTCTTGTGAAGCCTTTTCGCATCTCGTAGTCTTTCGTCCTAAGGGCGAATCCAGTGGATGCACCAATTGGCAACGGTGTTTTTTCCGCGGTCAGCGCCCCCCCGCCCTCAACAACGGGAGAAGGATTAAACGTCGTATAATCTCGTGCGCGAAAGCAGGGGCGGAAACGTATGAACATCCAAGAACAAATCGAGAAATATATTACCAGCCAGCCGGAGTCAAAACGCAGTGACATGCGCGAGTTGCATCGGCTTACACTTCAAGTGTCACCAGACTGCAAATTATGGTTCTTCGATGGTAAAGACAGCAAAAATCATACTGTTTCCAACCCTACGATTGGATATGGATTTCACACAATAAAATATGCCAATGGAAAAAGTAGAGAGTTTTTTCAAATTGGTGTGAGCGGAAACAAAACTGGAATCTCTGTCTATATTCTTGGCCTGAAAGATAAGAAGTACCTTGCCAAAACGTATGGGAAAAAATTAGGCAAGGCGAGCGTGACCGGATATTGCATTCGGTTTAAAGCCCTAAAGGATATAAACATCGATACGCTTGAAGCGGCAATACGATATGGGCTTGCAGCTTAGAATGAAAACAGGCAAGCTGATGAAATTGCAGCATCCCCACGGGGCACCCTCTGTATTGGTTGTGCACAAGAGATCAAAAGCGTCTGGGCCACCCGCCTTTTTGAAAACCGTCTGAGTTGCACCCATGTACCCAGATCGGAAAGTCAATGAGTGTAGTCACCCTGGCAATTAGCTAGAGGGGCGACCAGCTCGGCGAGCTTGGCCGCGACGTCTGCCATCGGATTCTTCTGCAGTGCTCAGGCCGCTTCGCGAGCCGAGCAGGGGGCTGACTTCGCGGAGAGCTTCATACGTCGTGTCATGCACGATGGGAACGAGCAGGTCACGCGCTAGGAGTGCCGATAGCTCTTTGTCGGCGATGCCCTCTCCTTGGAGGCGGCGCAGCAGCGCGGGGGTCACCAGCACGATCCCGACTCGCGACTTCGCCAGTCCCTTGTCGATTTCGCGGAGCAACGGCGTGCCGAGGGCGACGTCCTTCTCGCTGAACCAGACCGAGACACCGCGTGACTCAAGCAGATCGTGCAGTTCCTTGGCGGCCCCTGCCCGGTCGTCCCACGCATGGCAGAGAAAGACGTCGCGAAGGTCAGGCAGGGACGCTCGCTTTTCGACGCTGTCGCGGACCGGCGTGAGCGCCCGCACCTCGGCAGGCGTGTACACCACGGACGAACCGGCTGGCGACCAGCGCGGCCTTGCGCTGCCTGCCGGACCCGCCGCCGCTGCTCCGGCTGCCCCCGCTGCTCCCCGACGAGGAGTAGGACGGGGACGAGTACGACGGGTAGCTGGTGTAGCCGCTGTAGCCACCGCCATAGCCGCCTGTAGCGGCCACCGCATGCAGGGCAGGCCGCTGCGACCGCTCGCTGAGCGATGGCCCTTACTGGTGCTGTGCATCTAGCCATATTTGCAGATGATACCGGGTACCATCGCCGCTCTCAAGCGCTAACTCAAAGCGACCTTGCTAGAGACAGTTGGCGGAGGTTCTCGACGGTAGTCGGTAGTGTGATCGTTCTTCCTGGACTTACACCGGAGGCAAGAGGCTGGATGTTCTCAGTGTTGGAGCCTACTTACAAACGTGAACGACGCGATCCGTGCTCAGAGTATAATCCGCAGTCATGCGTGAGTTCTTTTGCGCTGTTGACTGGGAGAGATTGGTTAGGATTCTGGCGGCTCTCCTGACTCCTACCATCGCCATCGTCACGGCCTACATCGCCTACCAGCAGTACCAGACGAACTGGCGTCAGCATCGTCTCGCGCTCTTCGAGAAGAGATTGGCGATCTTCAACAAGACTATGGATTTGCTCGCCGCTATCCTCCAACACAACCAGGTAGAGCTAGATCAACTCTTCGCGTTGCTGAGGGAAACGAGGGATCATGAGTTTCTGTTCGGCCCGGAGGTCGGTGATTTCATAAACGAAGTCTACAAGAAGGGTGTTGAGATGAACGCCAGGGCCCAGGTGCCGGGGCAACACGAACAACTGGTCGAGATTTCAAATTGGTTTAGTGGACAGATGGGTGTAGCCAGAGAGAAGTTTCGGAAGTATCTGGATTTTCAGAAACCATGAAGGAAGGGGACTCCTAACACAGAGTTCCGTCGGGCCTACTTGCTCTCCTTCGCCTTGAGCAGGTCCGGCCGCACCGCGTAGCTCAGAATCCACGAGACGGCTTGCCGAACGTCCATCTCCGCCTTGAGCAGCTTCTTCTCTTCCACGTAGTCGGCGATCTGTGCTCCGTCGCCTTGCCACCGAGCTCCTTCAGGGCCTCCAGAGCTGCCGTTAGGTGCGTCCCCTAGCCCTTCCATTCCCTCGCTTGCTTGGCCAGACTGTAGATGGTCATGACTCCCTCCTGAGAGGGAATCTTCATGTGAAGATCAAACAATTCACATGGTGCGAAAGCGACGGTGATAAATTAGACAATGATGTTTGAGCATGATTCCATCGCCGAGATTCACGAGGACAAACTGGTGGAGTACCTCCTCGCCGTTCCGTACTGGCGGAACTGGATGTTTGGCCATCACGGTATTCCAGGTGATCCGATTTGCAGGGATAGGGTGCCGCTGAGCACCGTACCAGGAGGGCTCCCGAGGCAAGGCGATATTGACGTCCTGCTTTGCGGCCCAGACCGTTTCGACGAAGCGGTCGCGTACCAGGTGAAGCGGATCAAGGTCAGCTTGGCTCAACTTCAGGCCAAGACTCCGGGCAAGTTGAAGGGTATTCAGGAAGGTGTCCAGCAAGCTAATGATCTGGCCGACCTCGGTTTCTGGAAAGTCTATCTGTACATCATTGCCGAGATTGACGCTCGCGAACTCGATCTTCTTGACGGGGACAGACCCCATTTCAATGAAATCATCTACAAGATCGATTCCGCCATCGGAATGTCAATCGGGAGTCTGAACAGCAGGATAGGAATTAACAGCTTTGAGTTTGTGCAGACCACAGACAGTGACCCGCATACCATAGATCACTCTCACGGTTTCCTTCGTCGTCCAGGCGAGCCAGTAGCTCAAAGCTATGAGCTAACAAAATGGGTCAGTGAGCAATTGCTTCAGGTCGCTCTGAAAGCCGAGTGAATCACCGCCCTCTGTCCAGGTGTGTACCCCATTCGCGCAAACGGCGCGCGACAAGGATGGGGTACCTGGTCTCTTGAGCTTTACTTCTTGGGCCGCGACTCCGGCGGCACAAGACCTGCGAGGCGGTAGTACACAACGAGCTGGCCGTAGTGTTCACCGCTGTGTTCGATGATGCCGTATGCTATGTCGAGAACGCGCGCTTTCTGATCACCGTATACGACAGTCTGCATCAGGCCTTTCTCGCCCTTTGACTGAATGGCGGCGGCGCCGTCGGCAACGGATTTCTTTACGAATGTGACGATGTCGGCCTTGGTCTTGTACTGGTCGCGCTTGGGGTCTTCTGCCGCGGGAGGCTTCTGCCCCATCGCGGGATTGGTGAAGTAATACATTGAACCCGCGGCATGCAGCAATTGCTCTGCGAAACTGCGCTGCGCGGGCGTCGGCTTGAAGTCATATTTGTCCTCGGGAAAATCTTCGGCCATCGCCGTCAGCTTGCGGCCAATCTCATTCCAGGAATCGAGCACGACTTTCAACTCCGGATCGGCAGGCTTGACGGCTGCATCTTTCTTCATCGCATCATTCTTCATCGCATCATTCTTCATCGCATCATTCTTCATCGCATCCTGGGCATGGGCGGGAAATGCGAATGCCAGCAGGACGATCACGAGAAACGGTATTTTTTTCATTTCTTTCTCCACGGTTGAGTTTTCGCGAATCAAAGCTTGAGCTTCTTATTTCGCCTGCGCTAGCTTCGCAACAACCTCAGCAACTTTATCGAGTACCTGGTTCATGCCCTCCAGTTGACCGCTATTTTTCGCGCTCTCCATGGGTTCATTTCCAATGAAGGTGAGTTTCGTCTGGCCGTTTCCAAGATCCTCAAACAGAATCACGTCGTTAGCACCTTCTATAGCCTCATGTTCTATTCCCAATTCCGCAGGCTCAACCTTGTTTCCCTTCGAGTCGGAAAAGTACATGGAGGAAACGATTTTTTCCTGGGGAACAATCTCATGGTATTCCCCGCCATGCCAGAACTCCTGTCCATCCGGCGTTTTCGTGCAGATGAGATATTTTCCTCCCACGCGAAAATCCATTTTGCAAACCGGCGAAGTAAAACCCTTCGGCCCCCACCACTGCATCACGTACTTCGGGTCGGTCCACGCCTTCCATACCAACTCGCGTGGGGCATCAAAAATTCTTGTTACGACCATCCGCTCTATTTCGTTCACCGTGCTTTTTGTCATCTCTGGCCTCCTCTTTTTCTATTTGATCTTCTTCATTTGATCTTTCTTCATTTGATTTACGACTGCATCCAGTTTGTCGAAACTCTCTTCCCAGAACCGGCGATAGCTAAACGCCCAGTCGCCGACTTTCTTAATCGCCTCCGGCCTAAGCGTGCACACACTCTCTCGTCCACGCTTCGTCTTGATCACAATCCGCGCCCGCACCAGGTAGGCGATATGTTTTGAAATCATCTGCTGCGAGAGTGCAAACGGTTCCGTCAATCCATGCACAGAGGCAGGCCCATGGGAGAGCCTTTCGATCATTGCCCGCCGGGTTGGATCGGACAAAGCCGCAAACGTTGTACCTAATCGATCCACAACCATATGGTAGTGGATTATCGGGCAATGTCAAGTGCGGATTTTGCGATCCTGCCTACAGGTCCCAATGTGCGGAGCGTTAGGCCGGGTGGCCCATCCTTGATTTGCATCAGTCCCACGGAGGGTGCCTATCCTATCATTGCGTTCTTTCAAAAGGGTGGGCGGCGATGCTGTGGGCGCAACTGTTGTCGCCCCTTGTGTAGCAATCGTGGTACCGTTCCCCACGGTATTGTCGCACTGCTTACATCGTAGCCACGTAGAGGCTGTTGGGATAAAGAACCTCAACCACTTTCTTGATTACGGCATTGCCGTTTTCTCCGTTCGTAAACACGACCACCCCGATTCCGCGCGAGGGAACGAACATAACGAACGTCTTCACTCCCCAATCGGAGCCGTCATGGTCCAGAATCTTTTCGCCGTTGACGGTCTCGACTTCCCATCCCAGCCCCATTCCATAGGTTACGACGCAGTGACCGGGCACGCCAGCGGCGGTGCACACACTCTTCAGATCTTCGGGCTTCATGCGGTTGCGCGTCAGGGTTGCGCGTTCTGTGGCGATTTCTTTGGTTAAGCCTTCGTCGTGCATGACGCTGACCACAAAGTTTGCGTAGTCCTGAATTGTTGTGCGAAGCAAGTCAGCGCCATCCCAGGTTGTCGCAACGTCATCCGCGGGTTTATCGCGTTTTGGCCCGTGGGGAACGGCCAGACGCCCGGCATACCAATCCTTTGCCGTATAGGAAGTTTCCTTCATCCCGATGGGATTGAAGACCATCTCTTGCGCGAGCACATCAAATGGTTTCCCAAGTTTCTTCTCAGCAAACCGGCCAACATAGTTGAATCCCTCTCCGGAGTATCCGGTCTGGGTTCCAGGATCCCACTGGATCTTCAGGACCCCACCGGTCTTGCCCCTCCAGTTCGGAAATCCCGTCTGGTGGGACAAGCACAAGCGGGGCGTCAGCAATTTGCTTCGCGGATCGTCTCTGATATCCGGATCAACCCAGTAGTGAAACATCGATTCGTCCAATGAAAGTTTCCCTGCTGATGCGAGCCGCAAGATTGTCTCCGCCGTCACGGGCTTGGTCAATGACGCCATGTTGTACAGCGTCTTTGCCGTGGCTGGCACGCCCGGACTCTGCTCGCCATAGACGGCCGTCCAGGCCACTTTTCGATCTTCGATGTAGGCCACGGCCACGCTCGGCACATCGCTCTCCTTTAACCATTCCGCGGCATGGGCGTCAACCTCGGCGCGCCCATCTTTTTTCGCTGCAACGGTCCGTGCAGTGGATTGCGACTTTTCCTGTCCCGCAGCCGGGATCATGCTTAAACATCCCATGACGGCAACAACCAAAGCCTTCCGCGCTCTCCATGTTTCCAGTCGCATCATTCCTCTGATTCCTCTCTGCTGGTCTACGCGTAATCTACGGCTTGTCCCTGCCAAATGTTCCTTGCGGGGCGTATGTCGACCGAACGGCCCACTACAAGTTTCTCCATTGCGTATTGCTATACGGGGCCGAGTCATGGATACACCCTTCGATAATGCAAAGTGCCAAGTGTTGGCCGGCAATTTTCTGGCCGGGGCTACACTATTTAAGAAGCACGGTACCGCGAGTTGCTCCTCCAAAATGATCTCTTTCTCAAACATCAATAAACAGTATGGCAAGCAGTTGCTCTTCGTGGATGCTTCGTTTCAGTTGAATCCCGGCGAAAAAATCGGGCTGGTCGGTCCCAATGGGGCGGGCAAGACAACGCTCTTCCGTATGGGGGTCGGCGAGGAAACTCCCGACGAGGTCGCGGTCTCTGTCCCCAAGAAGCGGACGGCGAAGGCATGCTTGGCAGAATCAGGATTCCAAGGGTGATTACTCGGGTTGCGGTTGCGGCTTTCGCCTCAGGACCAACGCGGAGAACAGCGTGATCACGAGCCCAATCGGGAAGGGATGAATGAACGTGAGCGCTGCGTTGAAGAATGGGTTTTTGTACAGTTCTTTGTATCTTCTGACCTGCTGAAGTTTTTCCTGGACGGCTGCCGGGCTCGCCCCCGAGGCGGCGAGCTTCTGAACCAAGTGAGCGCCGTATGCATCCCAGAAACCAGGCAGGAAGTTGTAGTAGATCACTTCCCAGGTTACGACATAGATGATGCAGGATATCAGCGTAATGGAGAGGCCGACGGCAAAAGCCTTCAAAAAGGTAATCTGACCATTGCCGATGTTGTCCCGGTAGGTTCGGATGCCGAAATACACCATCAAGAAGGAGAGCACGATGGAGGTGTTGCTGATGATCGCGCCGCGGTCGAAGCCAATCCTGCCGCCGAAGGTCACCACCACGATCACCATCAGCGAGGAGATAGCGCCGGAGATCAGCCCGAAGGTGACGATGATCTTTCTCATATTCTCGTAATGTTTTTTATCCGATCGTCTATCCGATCTTGACCCTTCCACGTATGCTGCCGGCCCCATGCTCATGCGGGCTCAGCGACCAGCCACGTCAGCCGGCGACTTGGATGCTGCTGGGATCACCACGATAAGGTTATCGCCTGCTCCGGGGTGAGTCATCCCAAGATAATCGAGCTTGTCGAGATCCGGTTTGTCGTCGAACCCGATGTCTTTGGTTGTCATGTTCGGCGCATAAAACATCAAGTGCGGAGGGAAAATACCAGTGCCGTGCTCAGGGATGGCGCTCAAGCGGTTCCAGCTGGACATCATGTAGAGGAATCCCGGTTTGCTCGGATACTGGTAACGGCCTTCCTTATATCCGCTGGCGGCGTCTGCCTTGATTTCGGCCTCGGACTTGCCGTTTGTGCGCAGCTCTTCACCGTGCATGTAGACAAGCAAGAGAGTGCGGCTGCCTTCGGCGTCGAAGCACTGCGGCTCGATGGTTGTTTCTGGCTGGGTTGTTTCTGCGGGCTTTACGAAATGCCGGCCAACAAAGCAGCTGAAGCCGTTAGTGCCTTCGCGCGCTTTCTCGTAGCCTTTCGGGCCGAGAACATAAACTGTGGCTTTACTGGATACCTCGGCCGGGGCGGCGCTTTCAGCGAGTTTGATCTGCTGGTCGCGTGGCATGGAGGCGTCGTAGACCCGGGGAAGTTCATATTCCCGGACGGCGGCGGTTGCCGGAATGAGCGCAGTGCTTGAAAACAGGCCGATCGACAGAGTGCCCACGACAACGACTTTCATCGAATTCAGAGACTTCATGTTCGCTCCTTTTTCAGGAAGTTCATGTTTTCACAAACTTCGTGTCGCTCTTTCGTATATTGACCGGCTCAACATACCGCATGAGGCGGGGTCGATGTCGTCATCCTTTTGGCTGATTTTGACGGCGGAGAGAAAAATCATTCGTTTGGGGGAGCTGTTATTGGCGCGAACCGTCCCCGTGCACGGAGTTAGTCAGGGGAGAAGGCCGAATTCCTTGCCGAGTTGCACCGCTTGCGTTCTTCGTCTCGCCCCGAGTTTATCGAAAACACGGCTGGAATGGGTCTTCACCGTGCTCTCACTCACAAAAAGCTTCCCGGCGATTTCGCGGTTGCTCAGGCCCTGGGCGATCAGTTCAAGGATCTCAAGCTCGCGGCGAGTGATATGGAGGTCCTCACGTTTTTTTTCGTCGGGGATGAACGGTCCCTCGGCATGGACGGGGACCTCCCGCACAACAATTGTCTGGCGTTTTGCTGTCAGCTTGAGGCCAAGCCAGATGCCAAGAACGGCAAAGGTCGCGGCGATCAGTCCGCCGTAGATTTCGATGGAATGTTGGACGACCAGGAACTGATACTCGGTCCACTGGAGCAGGGCAATCAAGATTCCACCGATCAACCCGTACATGAGGACATGGCGCTTCATAAGTTGCAGGAAGGATTCGTTACCGAAATTATCGCAACCATGGTGGTGGAGATCCTACTGCTTGCAGAAAGCCGGGGACAGGCGGGACGTTCACCATTCGCCGAAACACTTGAAAACGTTCCGTCTGTCCCCGGTTTCCTCGACTAATCGAGAGTTGGCTCGCGTTGCACCACAACCAACAACACCACACCGACAATGGTAAACATTCGGAATGCCTCTTCCTGCCCATTCCATATTTTCGACTGCCACATCAGAAACCATTCGCCCCCGACATCGAGGAATGCCACCAACCACATCAGCAGACTCGTGGTCAGCGCAATCACGGCGACGTTGAGCGCAGCGGCGAATTGCGCCCCGTCCGCACGATACGACTTGAGCAACCGAACACCAGCCCACCAGCATAAAAGCATAGTGACTGATTCCCAGGCGATGATGCCGATGTAGAAGACGGTATGAATTAGCGGCGAACTGAAGGCGCGCCACATGAGGTGGTTCCCCGGAAAGGTTGAGTCCATCATCAGGACGTGGCGAACAAACTCGTAGTTCGAGCCGTAATCCGTGATGTTGTTCAAGACCAGGATCGTGTAGAAAAGTGCGATTGCAAAAACGAGAGCCGCTTTGGAAACGCGAAGCGCCATTGCATGCCGCATAGGTTGTCGCCAGGGAAATTATATCTTCTCGGCAACTGACCGCGACCTTTCAGGCATTCGCGGAAACCAGCGGAGCGATTTCCGGGAACGTTTTTGCGGATTACTTCCGGATTGCCGACAATCCATCTCAGATCGCCGCGTACGCTCAGAACTCCAACCGCGCCTGAAAGGCGATCATTCGTGGACTGCTATCGCCACCCAAACCGACGCCCAGCAGGCCCGTCGGCGGCGAAGTTGTGTAAGTGAGCGCTCCAAAACCAGTCTGAGTGGAAGGCTTTCCCGGAATACCGGCCAGCACCATGCTTGGCAGCCCAAAGTTCGGGTGGTTGAAGACATTGAAGAACTGACCCTCAAACCGCAGCTTCACGTGCTCGGTCAAGGGAAACCATTTTGTCAGGTAGAAGTCGCTCCAGAGGAAATTAGGACCGCGCAGTGAATTGCGGCCGAGGTTTCCGAATTGGCAATTCTGCGCGCCGTCGCCGCCATAGCACCGCCCTGTATTCGGATCGACCGCCGAGACAAATGCGTCCGGATCAAGCCACTGAATCGTTCCCGCCTTGAGTTACGCCCGCAATCGGATGATGCTCGTATAGCGGGACGCCAGGAACGGCACTCGCGAACTGCGGCCCACTGCCTTGCACAATGCCGTTTCCGTTTGCTGAATAAGGCGTGCTGAGCACCGAGAACGGAACTCCGCTGTGCCAAAACGCGGTTCCAGAAATCTGCCAGCCGTTGAGCGCGTACCCTAGTGAATGACTGCGCACTTTGACCGGCAGTTGATAAACATATTGCGCGTTGAGATTGTGCCGGATGTCGTAGTCGCAGGGACCATAGTCGCGGGCCAGATCTCCCGGCAGAGGCGAAAGAATCCCTCCTGCAGAGAAAGGAAGGAAGCCTCCGTTCGAGACCGTATCCATGCAACGGCTCCAAGTGTAGTTGATCTGTCCTTGCAAGCCATGGCCGAGTCGCTTCATCGCGGTCAGTTGAAGACCGTTGTAGTGGCTGTTCGCACCGGTAGATAACTGTGTCACCGCGGCGAATCGCGAGTCAGCAGGCTGCAGATAGGGGAATGGTGCAAAACAGCCCTGACACACGGTTTGGTACCCGTTGACTTCTGTTGAGTAGGGCTGGTTTACGGCGCGCGTCCCGACATATTGTGCGTGTAAGCTAGCCGTCGTTCCGAATTGATGTTCGATTCCCAGGCTCCACTCCATGAAGTACGGCGCGTGGAGTTCGCCATCTGGAATGGCTGTGATCGCAACCGGTGGAAGAGAAGGCTTGCCCAGGGGAAATCCCGAAGTAAAAATCTGATTGGCAGCAACGATTGCGCCGACTGCGCTGTTGGGCGCGTCCGGCGCTACGGCCGTGCCGCCCACGCTACCCAGCACTCCTCCCTGGAACATTTTGTCGTAGGGAGGATTCGTGCCGATCAGGTCGGCGACCGTGCCCGGCAAGATGTCGCTGAAAATGCCGAAGCCGGTGCGGAGCACTGATTTCGGCTCGAACTGCCACGCAATCGCTGTTCTCGGCTGCAAAATGGACACCGGTGTGGACGAGAACAGATTGCCGAGATGAGTTTGAATCACGGTGTTCAGCGGTTGATTGTCATGGGGAATGGAACTGAAGGAGCCGCGAAGACGGGCGACTTGATCATGAGGATTCAGCGGATTGGAGTTGAAAGTGTCGCGCAGGCCAAACGTCCAAGTTAGAGTGCGAGTCACTTTCCAGGTGTCTTGCGCGTAGACATCGAGATTGAGAAAGTTGAAGGGCTCATTTAAGTGCGAAGGGAACGTCTCCGACGCGGTGTTTGCCACGCCATCGATAAATTGCCGCAAGTTCGCGTAGGTCACGGTGGGAACCGTGCCTTCCCCGAAGTCGTAGTCATTCAGACGGAAGATGCGGATATTCGTTCCGAACCGTAGTTCGTGGGCACCGCGGCTCCAAGCGAGGTTGTCATTGATGAAAAACCGGGATGCGCGCCTGCCTTGTACCCATGTGTTGTCGAGCCCTCCGATGGGCGTGAAAGGGTTGGCTCCCGTGCCCTGCAACACGATTGGAAAAGCCGAAAGGGTTTTCTGGAGATTGCTCGGACCAAACAAGCTTTCGTACCAGGAGAACGCTGGGTTGAAGTAGTTCACCAGATTCTGCGAGAAGACGTGCGTATGTCCTGCGGCGAACGAATATAGCGGCTGCGGCGAAACCGCATTGAACACCCGGTTGATGGGATCCGTGTACGCGGCTTGCAGCCCGGTGTCCGACTGAAAACGAAACCATGCGGTATCTTTCTGGTTGACGTTGTAGTCGAGACGGACGGTCTGAACCTGCTCGTGGTCGTCGCTGGAGTGCGAGATGCTTTGCCGGTTGGCGCAACCATCCCCGGCGGCGCCAAGCGGGCAGCCAAGTATCGCCGTGGGTGTGCCGTTGACATTTCCGTAGAGGTTGAACATCTGTTGGTAGAACAGACAGTTCTGATTCGGATCGCTGGACCCGCAGCCGGTTGTTTGCCCCCCAGAAAGTTGCTGCAAGACGTAAGCTTGGAACGCCTTACTGGGAACGATCGTCGGCGTGACGATGGGCAGTGCTATCCGCACCCATTCACTATCAAAGAAGAAGAATAGTTTGTCGTGCGCGATCGGCCCACCGACACTGCCTCCGAAATGGTTGACGGTCGCTCCGGGCTTGTGGTTTCCGGGCGTCGCGTTGGTAAAGTAGTCCGCTGCATTCAGCAAAGAACCGTTCCACAGCTCATAGAGATTTCCGTGAAACTGATTCGTGCCGGACTTGGTGACGTAGTTGACCTGGGATGCTCCATACCGTCCCTGATCCACGGAATACGAAAGCGTGTTGACAGTCACTTCCGAGATCGAATTCAACCCCAGGACAAGGTTGGTTGAGAGGCCGCTATTGAGATTCGTGAGCGGGTCGTTCGTTTCGAGCCCGTCGACGATGTAGCCGTTGGAGAGGGCGGGTAGACCGTTGAACTCCACGTTGCCATAGCCGTTTGTGCCGCCAACGAAATCGTTTCCGCTGCCGGCCGTGTTGATGAGTGCTCCGGGCGAAAACTGCAGCGGGTAAGTTAGGTCGCCGCCTGGATTCGGAAGGTCCTCCAGCGCCGAAGTATTCAGAGTTGTGGAAGTGTTCGCGTTCTCCGGGTTGATGAGCGGAGCCTCGCCATTGACCTCAACTGTCTCATTTGATCGGGCCACTCTAAGCCTGAAATCCACTGTTTGCTTCTGGCCCAGGCCCGAAACGACGTTGTCAATTTGCCCCGGATCGAAGCCTCGCGCTTCCACCCTGACGGAATAGGTGCCAGGCTTTAACTGCGGAAAGTTGAACCGGCCTGCATCATCTGTCTTTGCGATACGTTTCAGACCTGTCTCGCGATTTGTGATCGTCACTGTGGCACCCGCCACAACCGCGCTTGATGCGTCCCTAACTTCGCCAACTACGGCGCTGGTGGTTTCGCCTTGGGCCAGCGCTCTAACGGGCAGAAGAAACGTCGCCGTCAGTACAAGAAAAGCAAAGTGTGCTGCCCATGTCATGAATACCCCACTCATTTGCCTCAAAAGGCGGCAATGTGTCCCAAATACAACCCATTAACCAGCGATTATTCTTACTAGTTAACCACAGTTAACATCAAGAAGCAAGGGACCTAAGTACGAGATTGACAAATCTCGGATCCGCCGGAGTCACGGGCAAACTTTCAATAATCCAACGTGCCAAGCATTGGCCGACAATTTTCTGGCCGGGCTACACTGCGGCTACACTATTTAAGAGGCACGGTGCCGCGAGTTGCTCTTTCAAAATGATCTCTTTCGCAAACATCAATAAGCAGTATGGCAAGCAGTTGCTCTTCGTGGATGCTTCGTTTCAGTTGAATCCCGGCGAAAAAGTTGGGCTGGTCGGTCCCAATGGGGCGGGCAAGACAACGCTCTTCCGGATGGTGGTCGGCGAGGAAACTCCCGACGAGGGCGCGGTCTCTGTCCCCAGGAAGTTGACGATCGGCTACTTTCGCCAGGACGTCGAGGAAATGCAGGGCCGTTCGGTCCTGGATGAAGCGATCGCAGGCAGCGGACGCGTCGGCGATCTGCACCACGAACTCGAAGCCTTGCAGCGGGAAATGTCCGACCCCGACAAGGCGGATGACATGGATCGCATCCTTGAGCGCTTCGGTCACGTTCAGGAGGAGTACGAGCATTTGGGCGGCTACGCGCTCGAATCGCAAGCGCGGGAAGTGTTGCATGGTCTGGGATTCAAAGACGATCAGATTGACGGCGACGTGGGCGCTCTCTCCGGCGGATGGAAGATGCGGGTTGCGCTGGCACGGGTGCTGCTCGGAATGCCGGATGTATTGCTGATGGACGAACCGACGAACCATCTCGACATCGAATCCATCATCTGGCTGGAACAGTTTCTCAAGTCATTTCCTGGTGCGCTGCTGATGACCTCGCACGACCGCGAGTTCATGAATCGCCTGGTCTCAAAGATTGCGGAGATTGATGGCGGCGAGATCATCACCTATTCGGGTGACTACGACTTCTACGAGCGCGAGCGGGCGGTGCGAGAGAGCAATCAGCAGGCAGCGTTTGCCCGGCAGCAGTCCATGCTCGCCAAGGAGCAGCGCTTCATTGATCGTTTCAGGACGCACGCAGCCAAAGCAGCCCAGGTGCAGAGCCGGATCAAGGCGCTGGACAAAATCGAGAAGATCGAACTGCCCAAAAAACGGCAGGTCGTAAAGTTCGACTTTCGTATCCCGCCACGATCCGGCGAACAGGTGGCCGTGCTTGAGAATCTTCACAAGAGTTACGGACCGCGTGTGATTTATGAAGGATTCAATCTCACCATCCGCCGCGGAGAACGCTGGGCCGTCATGGGAAGAAACGGCGCGGGTAAGACTACGCTTCTTAAAATGATTGCCGGGGCCAGCGCTCCAGATGCGGGAAGCGTGCGGCTCGGGGCCAGCCTGATCATGGGCTACTTCGCGCAACAGTCTTTAGATCTGCTCAATCCCGATCTCACCGTCATCGAACAATTGCAACAGGATTTTCCCCAGGACGGTCTCGGGGCGCTGCGGAATCTGGCGGGAGCATTCCAGTTCTCCGGCGAAGACGTGGATAAAAAGATCCGCGCACTTTCCGGCGGAGAAAAATCGCGGCTCGCCATAGCGCGTATGCTTTACAACCCGCCGAACTTCCTGGTGCTCGACGAACCCACCAATCACCTGGATCTTGCGACCAAGGAGATGCTGGTGGACGCCCTGAAGGATTTTGAAGGCACCATGATCTTCGTGTCGCATGACCGCATGTTCCTTCGCGGTCTCGGCTCACGTGTGCTGGAACTGGGCGGTGAGAGCGGCACGGACCGCCATCCCACCGTTTATCCCGGGTCCTACGTTGAGTACGTGCAGAAGCTTGGACATGAGGCGCCGGGGATTTATTCGTAGGCTAGGCAGGGGTTGTGCAACGACTCGCCGGTTAGATATCGACCTGAGTCGTAGCAGGTAATGGCGGAGAGAGTGGGACTCGATTTCCACCACTTAGCACAAATCGTAGCAACGACTAGACATAAGCGATTTGCTCTGACACTTACTGTCGAGCGGACCAAACCTTGCAGCGTAAGGGTAGCGATTCCGCCTGGGGCCGGACAACACAATCATGCTGCGAGTCTTTCCCTCGCAGCCACTTCTTCCAGCACGCGCAAAGTCTTAATGGCGGTGTCCAGTGCGCGTTGTTCGTTTTCCGGGCCGCAGGTCAGTATTTCCTTCGCCCGGTTCACAATCGCATGGCGAGCTTCAGCAATTCTTTCCAGCAATTTGGTATGGTCAAATTCGGAGATCGCCAGCTTGTAGAGTTGCTCCCAAGCCGGGCCGGAGGCAGTGGAAACCGGAAGGGCTTTCCGGAGCGAAGTGCCACTATAAAGGATTTTCTCGAACTGCATCATAAAATTCCTTTTTCGGCGAAGAGGTGTTGAGTCGGAGCGCTCCGGAGTGGCTTGTAGCGGTTCACAGTTTGTACAAATTGGCAGCACAAGAGTCCACACCTTCCCGTTATCCGAGAAGAATGTGGCCCGCATGTGCAAGAGTTTGGTCCCGCAGTAATGGCAATGGACCAGAAGCGGTGCCGCGGACAGAATCTCGAAAAGTTCCTCGACGGATTGCGTTGCCTTACCTGCAAACGAAACCGATAGAAGTTTATTCTCCACAGGAATCCCCAAAAGATTTGATTAAGCTGGCTTTCGCAGGACCCGTCACCTGGAAAAGGTGCGCGGCGGAAAGATGCGTTGAAGCTGTCTAACGATTACCCTACACGGGTGGAAGAGCACAATCTGTCTACTATGGGACAATTATGAACGCGAAACATTCTTATCTCGCATCGCACATTTAATGGCGCGGGAAGTCCCGTCCCTCCAGCTTCGCTACTTGATCCTCAACTAGGCTCAGAAGCGCATTGATATTTATCAAGAGTTCACGCAGCCTTTCGGGATCAGTCTCCCTGGCTATTTGGTCCCTCAATTCGCGCAGTGCTTCCGAACCGAGCTCGTGTGTCATTTTTTCGTTAGACAAAGATGTTAGATGTGGGGATGAGACAAGATATTAAAATCGGACGCGCCGAACCAGATCACATTAGGTCACCCTGAAAATTAGCTTTCGTAATCAGAACGTCCGAGCCGGCGCTTGCCGCGGTTCAGGATTATCCCCTGTCGCATAGTCGTTAGCTGTTGTTGCGTTTCTCTCCTCCAAAGGTCGTAAAGGCACTTCTCACGCACGTTGGATACTACTCTACGCGTCCCTCTGCAATTTCAACTCACTCGTGCGATGAATTGTTTCTACTTTGCCTGATTATTAGCATTTCACATTAAGAACTAGCCTACCTCACTTTTTGGTCCCTTCTGATCCCGGTGAGTTATGGGATGTTCACGCAACGCAGATTTAAAAACCCTTAATTGGAACGCCCGCCCTTTGAGCGCAAAGATGAAGTGAAGGAGCAAATAATTATGGCAACAGCAACCGTGGTTCACACTGATGAGGAGATTCAACAGAGTGTTTTGGCTGAATTGAAGTGGGACGCCAAACTTCAGCCAAACGAGATTGGCGTTTCTGTAAAAGACGGCGTCGTCACCTTAACGGGATGGGTGGATTCATTTTTGAAGAAGTGGAGCGCGGAAGACGCTGCTCTCAAAGTGAGCGGGGTCAAAGCGGTAGCCAATGACATCGAGGTCAAGCTGTCATCCGAGCGCACCGACGCCGATATCGCTGCCGCTGCTATCCAGGCCTTGGAGTGGGACGTGTTCGTGCCATCTGACAAAGTTCAGGTAACCGTCTCCAAAGGCTGGGTCACCCTCAAGGGTGAACTCGAGTGGGAGTATCAGAAAGAGGATGCCGAACGGGTCGTGCGCCGACTCGCAGGAGTCAAAGGAGTAAGCAACCTGATTACGGTCAAGCCCCGCGCTACTCCTTCGGATCTTAAGAAGAAAATCGAGGAGGCGCTGGTGCGTAACGCCCAACTGGACGCCAATCGAATCAGTATCGAAGTACAAGGCACCAAAGCCATTTTGAGAGGCACAGTTCGCGCTTGGGCCGACAAAGAAGAGGCCGAGCGAGTTGCATGGTCGGCGCCAGGAATCACTTCCGTGGAAAACCGGATAGCGGTCGAAATCTAGGAAAACTGCGCTCGAGGATGCAGCGGGCGCGGCCGCAGGCTTTCGTTTCGAGTGCCGAGAGTTTCTACCGCTAAGGTCGTAGGTGAGGCTCTTACCCGCAGCAGATACGGTCCTACGTCGCCTCTTGAAGTCTGAGTTCACTCTCTTGAGGAATTGCTTTGCGTTGCGCGGGGTTGCTAGCCTTTTTTAGTGAGAAGACCTGCAACCTGCCGCGACAGACTGTTTCTTGTTGTGAGCCGTGGGTTGGGCAAGGTGGCGTGGTTGAATTTTATCGGGTTGTAACGGCCAACACGTGCTGGAAGGAAGGTCATGCGATTAAGAGTAAAGGAGACACATATGCGAATCGTGCCTAAAGAAAAGTTTCGCTTGGTAGCGGGAGTCCTGGCAGTATTTATGTTGCCTCTGTTTTCACCGCTTCCGGTGCCTGCAGCCTCGCGCACAGAGGAAAATCCTGAGGTCACGCGCCTTCTCGCGGAGGCGAGGGACGAAGCAGCAGCCTTGTCCAAGGACGCGGATGAAATGGAAGCGCTAACCCGCTCTGATGTGAGCTGGCAAAGTCACGCCGCCATGCTGGAGAATGTTAAAGACCACATCAATAGTCTAGGCCGAACCATTGAAAAGCTTAATGCAATGCGCGATTCAGCCTCCGACTGGCAGCGGCAGGCGATCGACCGTTCGATTCCTCTCATGAGAGACCTGGCGGCCAATACCACAGCCGCTATCAATCACTTGAACGAGAACAAGCTTCGCCCCACCTCAGGAAACTATACAGAGTATCTAAGCGAGAATGCCGAGACCGCGCACGAACTGTCGGATATGATCTCGGGCTTCGTGCGCTACGGAGAAACCCGGGACAAGCTGGATAAGTTGGAGCAGAGGCTCGAGGTTGCCAGCCGGTAAGAGACGTTGTATGACCCGTTGTCTGCGCCCCGCAAAGGCCGGCCGGCGCCCAGTCCAGCCGGCCCGCCTTCCAGTATCCCGCTGTGTTCCGTAAGGAATCATGGTCCTATTTGAGTGTCGCAAATGCAGCGCAGTGACGAGGTCGATACGATTTTCCTGCTCCCTCTTAGGTCGTAGACGGATTTCTGCCGCTGGATGGACGAATTTCTAGCTGAACTATCCAAGTTGTAGCTCACTCCCCTAACGAATTGTTATCGGCGTTGCAGAGTCGTTACGATCCAACCGTGTATGTGAGCGCATACGGTAAGCAAAGCCGAGGTGAGAGCAATCGAAAGGATTTTATGAAAGACACAATATATATGCTGGCTTTTCTAGCTAGTGTTTCGCTGGCTTCGTGCCTCAGTCTAACATCATGTTCTTCGAGGCCCTCCAACACTTCTTCGCAACCCACGACGCCAGTTCAAGCCGCGGCACAACCGCAAGCTCAGCCTGACGTCAACACGCAGAAGAAGGAAGCCGAGCAGGAGGCGCGGCCTGAAATCGAGAAACAACGCCAGCAGGCGCAGCAAGACGCAGAAAAGAATCTGGATAAAGAAGCGATCGCCGCCATCGAAGAAACGAACAAAGCGGTCAGCGCGATCGCTGCGAACAAACCTGACGAAGCCCGAGCTGCTATCGAGCGTGCGACTGGCAAGATTAACATTCTGGTAGCGCGCAATCCGGCAACGGCTCTCATTCCGGTGGGGGTGCAGGTCGAGGTCATCGACGCCGCGCCACAGGACAGCAAGGCCATTCTGCAACTCGCGCAAGATGCATCAAAAGCGGTCGAAGCGAAAGATTATCCGGCGGCGCGCGTTTTGCTCTACGGCTTGACCAGCGAAATTCGCGTCCGTACCTACAACCTGCCACTGGCTACTTATCCACTGGCTCTGACGGAAGCCGCACGTTTGCTCGACCAACAAAAGACCCAAGATGCCAATACAGTTCTGCTTACCGCTCTCAATACTCTGGCGATCATCGATCGCGTCACTCCGTTACCGCTGGTTCTTGCGCGA
The DNA here is from genome assembly GCA_963817305.1 of uncultured Acidobacteriaceae bacterium. Taxonomy (GTDB): domain Bacteria; phylum Acidobacteriota; class Terriglobia; order Terriglobales; family Acidobacteriaceae; genus Sulfotelmatobacter. The sequence goes on from CAWFOD010000009.1 coordinate 284,916, forward strand.
GCGGCGATCGATCAAGCACGCGAACAGAGCCAGAAGGACAAGGCCGCGGCGCAAACGCTGCTGGAAACCGCCAAGAAGCAGCTCGAGCGCTCAAAGGAGCTGGGATACGCCGGCCGGGATCCAGAATACACAGCCTTGAATTCCGACATTTCGAACCTGGAGAAGCAATTGAATGGTCGTGAAGATGCGACATCGGTCTTCGCCAAACTCGAAGACAGATTTTCAGCGTTCTTGAAGCGGCAGTCGGACCGGGAGCGACGTTGAAGCGATGGGGGCACGTCAATCGTCGCACGGCCGTGCGGTTAATTTTTCCAATGGAGAAGGAGAATGTCTCAAAAGAGTCTTTGATGACGACGCGCCAGCGAAGTTCCGCTGTTCTCGGGGCTCGCGATGAAGAGAGTAGACAAACTGGCGCGGCATTATCTTGTCGACCATGGCAGTGAATTTCGATTGAAGGATTTCGATCCCGCGGATACAGGGCAATTTCGCTCAAAGGAGCAGGCAGGCGCAGCTTTGCAAGAAGGTATCTCGCGCCTCGTTGCCCTGCAGGACAAACTGTACGCACAGGACTCGTGGGCAGTTTTACTTATTTTTCAGGGGATGGACGCGGCGGGAAAAGATAGCGCCATCAAGCATGTGATGTCGGGTGTGGATCCCCAAGGGTGCCAGGTTTATTCCTTCAAACAGCCTACTGGCGAAGAGAGAAATCATGATTACTTGTGGCGAACCACGCAGCGGCTACCGGAGCGGCGGCGGATTGGAATTTTTAATCGCTCGCATTACGAAGAAGTGCTGGTCGTGCGCGTCCATCCCGATTTGCTGAAAAACGAAAAGCTTCCTCCGGCTCTGATCAGCAAAAGTATCTGGCAAGAACGATTCGAAGACATTTGTGCGTTTGAACGTTATCTGAGCCGCAACGGCATTCTGGTCCGCAAATTCTTTCTGAATCTTTCCAAGGAGGAACAGGCAAAACGATTTATCGCCCGGCTGGAAGAGCCTCGAAAGAACTGGAAGTTTTCCACGGCAGACATTCGGGAGCGCAAGTACTGGGATGCATACATGAAAGCCTATGAGGATATGATTCGCCACACTGCCACGCCGTGGGCTCCGTGGTATGCGGTGCCGGCAGACCACAAATGGTTCAGCCGGCTTGTCGTAGCCTCTGCCGTGGTCGACGCCCTCGAAGGATTGAACCTGAGCTATCCGAAGTTGGACGCGAATAGAAGTAGAGAAGTGGCTCGCGCCCGAAAGCTTCTCAAGCGAGAACTTCGCCACTAGAGTTTCTGGACGTGAGTATTTTCTTCTAACGTTTTCTAGCGCTAAAGTCGTACCACAGTCTTTCACTCGCGCGTGACCTGATCGTCCCCCTCATTTCGGAATTTCTCTTCGTTCTCACGCTCAATTGAATTTGAGCATTCAGGACCGATAGCCTCCAAAGGCCAGGAGGTTTCAAGTGACCCATGAGCCGCTGTCTGCACGAGTGTTGACAAGCTGGAACCGAGCCTGCCTCGCCTTCCTTTGTTTTTGTCTTTTGACCGCTTATGTTCATTCCGAAACCCCGGCCGCCGTGCAGGACCAGGCTCCGACTGACAATTCTTCCGCGGGCAATCCTCCCACCCGAGCGGCCCGGATCAGCTATTTAAAAGGCAATGTTTCTTTTTTGCGAGCGGGTTTGGAGCAATGGAGTCAGGCTGCACTCAACTTTACAGTTACTACAGGCGATCGAATGTATACCGACCGAAACTCATGGGCGGAGCTTGAGGTCGGACTATACACGGTTCGCATGTCCAACAATACGGACCTGACGGTGACAAATCTGAACGATCAGATTATGCAGCTCGGGCTGAACCAAGGCTCGTTGCGCATCAGTGTCTATCAGCTACCCAGCGGTAACACGGTCGAAGTGGACACGCCGAACGGAGCTCTTACTCTTCAGAGGCCGGGTAACTATCGGGTTGACGTTGATCCCAGCGGTTCCTATACGTTCCTGACCGTGAACAGCGGCAGCGTGGAAGTAACGGGTGGCGGCGTTGCCGCAACGATTGAATCCGGACAAGCGGCGAAATTGACCGGACACGATACGGTTACCGTCGAATCCATGCCGGTGCCGCCTCCTGACGATTTTGATCGGTGGAGTGAAGGTCGCGACCATCGGCTTGAATCCTCACGATCCCGGCAATATGTGAGTCCGGCATTGCCGGGCTATGACGATCTCGATGAATATGGTCACTGGGACGATGTGGCCGAGTACGGATCCGATTTGGTATCCCACGGTTGCCGTAGGTTGGATTCCTTTTCACTTCGGGCGCTGGGCATGGGTTGGTCCTTGGGGCTGGACTTGGGTAGACGATGAACCCTGGGGATTTTGTACTTTCCATTACGGCCGATGGGTACACATTGGAGTCGCCTGGGGATGGCTGCCTGGGCCCATCGTTCCGCTACCAGTTTATGCGCCAGCTATGGTGGCGTTCCTGGGAGGCCCGGGTTTCGCAGTCGGAATTAACGTGAACCTCGTAGGTTGGTTTCCGCTCGGACCGGGCGAGCCGTTCTTTCCCTGGTACCACTATGGGGGCGACTACTTGCGCGTGGTCAACATCACCAACATACGCAATGTGACCAACATCACGAACATAACCAACATTACTAATATCAATAATGTTCACTATGCATATAAAACCATTGCGACCACAGCGGTGCCAAAAAATGCTTTTAGTAATGGGGAGCCTGTGGCAAAACAGGCCGTGCGCATTCCGCCTGAGCAGCTTGCCAGGGCGCAAGTCTCCCCGCATCCGGCGGTCAACCCGACAGCCCGAGCTGCTGCCCCCGGAAGGCCTGTAAAGGCTCCTCCGGTGCAGAACCATCCGCTCGCAGCTGCAGCAAGAACCGCTTCGCCCACGGGCAGAAGTACCGCTGCTGGAAACAGGCCGGTTTCGGCCGCAGGCAGGAGCACTCCTGTCGCAGCCCGGAGCGCTTCTGCTGGAAGTCCGCGGTCAGGAAATATCGAAGCTTCGCGGCCAACTTCTTCCAGGTTGATTACTCGCAGTACGCCCCCACCGACCGCCGTGCCCTTTTCAGAACAGCGCGCGGCGATGGCGGCACACCCCGGGCGGCCGCTTGAGCCAGTACAAATGGAGAACCTTAGAATGGGAAGACCCATTGGACCCATAATGGACCGCGAATTTCCGCCGCATATAGCGCCCCTGCGTCCCGCGCTTCCGGTTCACAGGAGGCCCATAAGATGAGCCGCGGCTCTTGCCTGAGTTTTCAACTTTGAATTGCAGAAGGAAGAATAGGTAATGCAACCTGAATGTACACACTTGAACGAGATCAAAATCACGAAGACAACCAAACATGTTTGTGAAGACTGCGTCAAAATTGGCGACACCTGGATTCACTTACGGCTCTGTCTGACCTGCGGGCATGTCGGATGCTGCGATTCGTCGAAGAACCGGCATGCCAGAAAACATTATCACCACGTAGAGCATCCACTTATACGTTCCATTGAACCGGGTGAGCGCTGGGTTTGGTGTTACGCCGATGACATCGCTGTAGGTGAGTTACCAGCCTAGTGGGAGCCGCTCAGTTGGCGCAGATTTCTCTTGTAAGGAGGTTGTGTGTTAGTAGCCACGACAATACGTACTACAACGCTGCCGAACGGCGAGGCAATTCCCGTGCTTGGGCAGGGGACGTGGGGCATGGCGGAAAGAAAACATCCTCGCGAACATGAGATCCAGGCGCTCCGAGTCGGGCTCGATCTCGGCATGACACTCATCGACACTGCAGAGATGTATGCCAACGGCGGCGCCGAGAAGCTAGTGGGAGAGGCCATTGCCGACCGTCGCGAGCAGGTCTTTCTGGTCAGCAAGGTGTTGCCGCACAACGCCAGCCGAAAAGGAACGGTGAACGCGTGCGAGCGCAGCTTACGACGTCTCAATACAGATCACCTTGATCTCTATCTCCTGCACTGGCGTGAGCAGATCCCGCTGGAACAAACGATCGGCGCATTCGAGGCGCTGCTGCATGAGGGCAAGATTCGCTATTGGGGAGTAAGCAACTTTGATCTTTCGGACATGATCGAACTTGAAAGTCTTCCGGGCGGGAACGCCGTCGCGACTGACCAGGTGCTATACAACCTTCAGCGAAGGGGTATCGAGTACGATCTGTTGCCCTGGTGTCAGCAACATAACACTCCGGTCATGGCCTATTCGCCCATCGAGCAGGGTCGAATGCTCGACCACCCTACTTTGCGAGAGATAGCGGACCGTCATGGGGCAACGCCATCGCAGGTGGCATTGGCCTGGGTGCTCCGTCAAGACAGGGTTGTTGCAATCCCGAGGGCAGGAGTTGCGGAACACGTTCGGCAAAACCGCGGCGCGCTCGATATTCGTCTCACCAGCGAAGATCTGGCAGTTCTCGATCGGGATTTTCCGCCACCCTCCGGCCCGCAACCACTCGAGATGCTCTAAACCTGATTGCGTAGGATGGTGACCTCTCTCGTTGGGACGATCGGAAAAGGATTTATGCCATGACCAGCACGATTCATGCTGCGCGCGTTCGCTCAATCGGATGGAGGTGCACCTCCTGCGGAGAACTCATCACAGACATTGAGCTTGGCTGGGTGGAGTGGCTTGCAGGAGCGGATGAGTACGGCACAACTCGCCTGAAAGGCCTGCGGCTGGTCCACAATCTCTGCCGGTACGATGATCGGCGCGAATTCCGAAAAGATCAGAGCCTGGTGGAAGGCTTGCCGCTCGCGAGATTCGTCGGCCCGGACGGCCTTATGCTGCTCTTGTCTTTAATCGCGGAAGGTGAGATGCCTCGGACCGAGCTTATCGAACTTGTGAAGAGATTGCACATCCCGGGGTACGAATTGACTCGCGAGCTTTTCGCAGATGCAATTCACGGAGGGACGGTCGCGCCTCTCATTGGCGAGGGCTTTTACCTGCAATCGGAAATCCGCGAAGTCCTCACCTGGGCCGTGAAGGCAGTTGGCCCCACAATCCCGAACAATCGCTTTGATAGTGTTGCGTTGCCGATCGGGAAAAGCTAAATCTGCTACAGGTTTCAAGTATGTTGATTCAGGCGTCTCCGCAGTCCGCGCACTCCAGAACTCTTCTACTGCTAAAGGCTTAGTCCTTACTTCAACTCAGAGCGCAGTCCCTCCTAGGTGTCCCTTCGGAAGTTCCGTTTAACCTCACGTGTAATTGTCAGCGGATCGCTCGGCCGCTACGATTTGCCTTAGGAGCTTTCGACCTGAACTGGCACGCCAAAACTTGCAGTCGTGGTCGACGGCAGCCTCTTACAACCTGGCTGGTCGAGCCATTGTCAGTTGCGCAGGAATACCGAAAGGAGATTCTATGAAGCTTCAAATCCGTTTTCTGCTGTCTTTTGCAGTCTTGCTGGCCCTAACCAGCGTTGCTTTTTCTCGCGAAATCAAAGTCGACTATGATCACCATGCAAATTTCTCGCAATACAAAACCTATTCGTGGGGCAAGGTTGAAACACAGAACCCTCTATGGGACGATCGCATCAAGGAGGCGGTGGACCAGGAGTTGGCGAAAAAAGGCTGGACCGAGGTTGCCTCGGGCGGAGACGTCACCGTTATGGCGATCGGCACTACCCGCGATCAGCCCACACTGCAAACCTTCTATGATGGCTTTCCCGGTTGGCGATGGGGAGGATTTGGTGAGGCGACCACGTGGGTCGAACACTATGAGGTCGGCACTTTGATCATCGACATGTTCGATTCCAGAGACAAAAAACTGATTTGGCGAGGCTCGGCAAGCGATACGCTCCCGGACAAACCGGACAAGGCCATGAAGGATTTGCAAAAATCCGTGGACAAGATGTTTGATCATTTTCCACCCTCGACGTAACGAGTAAGACAGTCGCGACAGGCCGACAAGGTACTGGTACTGAAAACCCAGAGGTTGTTAACCCAGGAGTTGTAAGATGAGCAAAATTATTGGCATTGATCTCGGCACAACGAATTCGGTGGTCGCGGCCATAGAGGGCGGCGAACCCAAAGTCATTCCCAATGAGGAAGGTGGGCGGACTACGCCTTCAGTGGTCGCCTTCACCAAGACTGGCGAAATCCTTGTCGGCCAAGTCGCGAAACGTCAGGCGATTACTAATCCAGAGAACACAATCTTTTCGATCAAGCGTTTCATGGGACGCCGCTACGACGAAGTGGCCGATGAAGTGAAAATGGTTCCCTACAAAGTGGAGCGCGACGGCGATCACGTGGTCATCATCGCTCAGGACAAGAAGTACACTCCACAGCAAATTTCAGCGATGATCCTGCAAAAGCTGAAGAAGGCAGCCGAGGATTACCTGGGTGAAAAGGTTAACGACGCGGTCATCACCGTGCCCGCTTATTTTAATGACGCGCAGCGTCAGGCCACAAAAGACGCCGGCACGATTGCCGGCCTCGACGTAAAGCGCATCATCAATGAGCCCACGGCAGCGGCGCTCGCTTACGGCCTGGACAAGAAAAAAGACGAGACCATCGCCGTGTACGATTTTGGAGGTGGTACGTTCGATATTTCTATCCTCCAGGTCGGCGACGGATTGGTGGAAGTGAAAGCCACAAATGGTGACACACACCTTGGCGGTGACAACATCGATCAGCGGCTTGTCGACTGGCTTATTGATGAGTTCAAGAAAGACGAAGGTCTCGACTTGCGTGCCAAGGGCAATGAAATGGCTCGGCAGCGGCTTCGCGACGCGGCCGAGCGGGCAAAGATCGAGCTCTCGTCCACGATGGAGACTGAAATCAATTTACCTTTTATTACCGCCGATGCCGGCGGACCTAAGCACCTGGTAAGAAGACTCACGCGGGCCAAACTCGAATCCATGGTCGAGGATCTCATTCAGCGCTCCGTGCCTCCCTGCAAGCAATGCATGAAAGATGCGGACGTTGACGCCAGCAAGATTAATGAAGTCGTGCTGGTCGGCGGGCAAACACGCATGCCCCGCATTCAGGCTCTGGTGAAGGAACTATTTGGCAAGGAACCGAACAAAGGAGTCAATCCGGACGAAGTCGTTGCAATCGGCGCCGCAATCCAGGGCGGCGTACTGCAGGGAGATGTGAAAGACCTGCTGCTGCTCGATGTCACGCCTCTGACACTCTCGATTGAAACTCAGGGCGGAGTGTCCACACCCATGATTCCACGTAACACGACTATTCCTACGCGCAAGACAGAAACGTTCTCGACGGCAGCTGACAACCAGACGGCGGTGGACGTTCACGTACTCCAAGGCGAACGTCCGATGGCATCGCAGAATCGCACACTGGGCAAGTTCCTGCTCACGGGGATTCCGCCTGCGCCACGGGGTGTGCCTCAAATTGAAGTGACCTTCGACATTGATGCCAACGGCATCCTGAATGTAACTGCGAAAGATTTGGCCACCGGCAAGGACCAGAAAATCACCATCACTTCGTCTTCCGGCCTGAGCAAGGAAGACGTCGAGCGCATGGCCAGGGAAGCCGAATCGCATTCGGCCGAAGATAAAGCCAGACGAGAAGAGATCGAAGCGAGAAACCAACTTGACTCTTTGGTCTACAGCGTAGAAAAAATGCTGCGCGAGCAAGGTGACAAGATTTCCGGGTCTGAGCGTGGCGAGGTAGAAAATGCCGTCGCCGATGCCAAACAAGCTCTGGCATCAAACAGCAAAGAGTCCATGGACAAGGCGCGGGAACGTCTTACTCAAGCCTCACACAAACTGGCTGAGCAGATGTATAAAGCGGCGCAGCCGCAAGGTACGACGGCGGGAGCGGGCGCCTCTAATTCGGGAAAGCCTCCCGCAGGAGCCGATGGCCGCGCCAAGGATGAGGGCGTGGTAGACGCCGAGTATGTTGACGTCGACGATAGGAAAAGTGCCTAGAGGAGATGTGACTCTTTGACACCGCTTAACAAGACGTTTTCCTATGAACGGCTTTCGGGCAAGTTCGCCATACGTGCTCTCGATCAAGTTCGAGAAGTGTACGGCGTACGGCGGATTTGCCTGGACGAGAAGGCACGAACCATCGAAGTTGAATACGACGCATCCCGCCTGCGTGCAGGCGACGTGGCTGCGTTGCTGACGGAGGCGGGGATCGCTCTTCTTGCATGGCCTCCCGCCGCTGCGTGACGGCAAGCTTGCCATAGGAAGATCGAACGGCGACACGATCGGGCCATGTGATGGGCAAGGAACACACACCATTGGCACACTCTCGAATACAAAGAAGCAAACAGGGCGAACGGCTGCGCCAGCAACAAGCAAGCCTGGCAAGCCTCGTCGATGCGAACAATAAAAAAGAATTCTTTAGCCAGATTCTTCCTCTCCTGAGGCCCCTCAAGTCCTACATCACGCGCCGCCTGCGTGTTGCATACATCACCTCACGGCTCCGGACGCCCCTTTACACGAGCGCCGACTTTCTTGACGAAGTCCTTCTGCAGGCTTATGAACACTTCGACGACAAACCTGCAAATTTGTCGCTGGAAGAGTGGTTGTATCGGCTGGCGAACGAGCGCTTGGAAAGATATTTTGGTAAAAGAAAATCAGCGGAGAAGAGTCGGCAAAGTTTAGAGGCATTGACACAGGCAGAGCTGCAGTCGCTGGAAGAAATGCCTATTACGTCCGATGCCGACGGCGAAGTCTGGTTCCCGGAAGAACTGGACGACAGCGAATATGACAAAGGCGATTTTTACCCGCCGAGTTACGTGGACGATCCAGAAGAAAACCTTGAGCGGCAGGAGGAGGTGCTGCAGATCGCGCGCGCTCTTGCCCACGTCCCAGAACTTGATCGAATCGTCTTTGAGCTGTTTGTTGTCGAAGGATTTCCAAAGGAAGCGGTCGCCAGAATTGTTAGCGTGTCGCCAGAAGAGGTTCCGCGCATTGTCGAAAACGTGAGGGCGCAGGTATTACGCGAGATCAAAGGACAAGGGACAGCGGCAGTCGGTAAACAGAATAGGCGAGCTTCTTAAGTATCGTCTTCCAGAACGACAAGCCATTCCCTGGATTACGACGGTCAGGCCCGTCTGCAAGGCTCTAAGT
>CAWFOD010000010.1:0-129081 GCA_963817305.1 uncultured Acidobacteriaceae bacterium
CCCCGTGATGTAGCGGTACGCAAAAGTTACTGCCATCGCACCTTCGCCCACCGCCGAAGCGCACCGCTTGACGGAACCGTGTCGCACATCTCCGGCGGCAAAGACGCCTGGGATATTCGTCTCCATATAATAAGGATCGCGGTCGAGCTTCCAATTCGCCGGGCGGTTGCCATTGTTCGTCAGAGCGGGGTTCATCAGATCGGGCCCGGTGACAAGATATCCTGCCTCGTCGCGGATGATGCCTACTTCCTCGGCCCACTGCGTGTGCGGCAATCCGCCCAGACAGAGAAACAGCCAGTTGGTTTTCTCAGTCCACTCTTTGCCGGTCTGGTTGTCTCGCAGCGTGATCGAACCCAGGATGTCATCGCCGTGGAGAGCAACTACCTCGGTGTGCAGAAGCACTTGGACTCGAGGACAGGAACGAATGCGATCAACCAGATATTGCGAGACGCTTTTCTTCAGTGAGTTGTCGCGAACCACGATCGTGACCTTTGTGGTGTAGCGGGCAAAATGCATCGCAGCCTGCGCGCCCGAGTTGCCGCCTCCGACAATGAACACGTGATCGCTGGCGCTGCACAGCGTTGCCTCGCTCGCGCCAGCTCCATAGTAGACGCCCGCCTCGCGAAACTTGTTCTCGTTGGGCAGGTTCAACCGGCGGTACTCGACCCCGGTTGCACAAATGCAAGCGCGGGCAACAATTTTTGTTCCGTCCGACAGGTAGCCGATTCCTTTCCCGGGCAAGAACTCGCCGCGAACCCCTTCACGAAGCAGAAGGATTTCAGCCCCGAAGCGACAAGCCTGTTCGCGGGCGCGCAACGCCAAGTCGGCTCCGGAAATTCCGCCCGGGAAGCCAAGGTAGTTCTCGATCTTAGGACTGGAACCCGCCTGTCCGCCAACCGCAAAGCGCTCGATCAGGACGGTCTTCAGTCCTTCGGAAGCGCCGTAGACTGCGGCGCTGAGCCCTGCCGGGCCGGCGCCGTAGATACTCAAGTCGTATTCAGAACGAGAAGGATTCTGGAACAATCCAAGTTTTTCGCTGATCTGCCTGACTGTGGGATGTTCCATTCGAGTGCCGTCCGGGAAAAAACAGATCGGCAATCGCCTGTCGTTTAGTCCGTCTACATGCGCTTCAGACCGCGCCTTCGCGTCATCGCTTAGTTCGATCCACTCAAACGGTACGTCGCATCGGTGGAGAAAATCACGGATCGCATGAGCCTCTGCGGATCCCCGCGTCCCGAAAAGTTTTACCTTGAGTTCCGCTTCGCTCATATCTAGCTCCCTACTGAGACTCGACCGTTCTCGATGTCATTACTGGAAGCTAACAAAAACTATAATCAATGGCTCCACTGCTTTGGTCGTAGCTGCACGCCTGTCCCGAGAGTAGGCAGGCACTATGCGCCCTCTTGATCTCGGAGGGCAGCGTAGGTGGCAACCTCGGATTGCTTTCGTCCCAGTAACGAATTGCTGGCCGCCCGGTGAAGACCTTCGGGGGACGGGCAAAGGCGATCGGCCACGACGACCAGCAAACTGTTGACTCGCTTCAGGCCGCTTTTTTCGCACCCGAAGTCTCCGCCGATGCGGATTTCTGTTCGTCCGTTTTCGGCGAAGTAGACTGCGACGAGCCCGTTGCTTGCGACGAGCCTGAGGTCTCGATCGGAATCTGACGTTCGTTTCTTTGTTCCTGTGCCACCGGAACGGTTATTTGCAATACTCCATCGTTAAACTCAGCCCGCGCCAGATCAGCATTCGCGCCGTCAGGTAATGGAATCTCCCGGTAAAACTGCCCATAACGCAGCTCGGTCCGCTGGATTCCACCTTCGTTTTCTTCGTCCTCTACCTGGCGTTCGCCTGCAATCACAATGGCATTGTCTCTGATCGTCACCGTGATATCTTCGTCGTCGAGGCCGGGCAATTCTGCGGACACGACGAGATTGCCATCACGGTAAGCGACCTCGATTGGTGGCACCCAAACCGGGTTCGAAACCGCACCCCGGGTAACTCCAGGTTGGGCAAATACTCGATTCATTTCCTGTTGCATCCGCCTGAGCAGACTGAACGGGCTGTCGTCGAAAAAACCAAGCGGATCCAGCAATAGTGACGGAACTGAGGGGAGCATATTCCGGCGGGCCAAAGAAGTCTGTCGTCCACTTTGCTGTCCCTGGGAACTCTGCCCTCCCGTGGAAATTGACTGTGAAGTTGATGGTTGGTTTGTTTTTTGTGCTGACATCACTACCTCCGTATAAGTTATTTTGAAATCGATTGCGGGGACGGCGGCTCAATTCGGCGCGAACCCGGGTGTTTGTGCGCGGTCTCTTTGCCCCGCATGTAGCTTGTCTTTGCCGATGCGCTGCAGATTCCGGCGGCGCAATCCCTGCGCAAGCATCACTAATGACCAACCGCGGAGCATCAGTGAGAGACCGACGGCAAAGCCGAGGAACCAGGGGATCAGCCAGATCCATGCCGTCCACATCACAGACCCCAGCACGAGAGTGACAATTCCTTCAAAGACCATCCAACCCCAATTGGGAAACCTGAGCCAGAAGGCCGACATGGCCTGGAATAGACCGATGACCGTGAAGAACGAAGCCATCACCAACATCCACGGAACCGCGCCGGCGCCAGGATGAGTGACAGTGAGTAATCCAATAGGAAGGCCGGTCAAGCCAGAGATGAGATGAAAAAGAAATCCGTCCGACCGCAGGGTGCGAAAGGCATGTACGACTTCCGCGATACCAGCCAAAATTAGAAGCCATCCGATGAGCGCCACCGGAGCAGCACTGGGATTGAGTACTGTGCTCAGAGCAGCGATTCCGATGAGGATCAAGACAATGCCAAGCTGTGTCACCCTTTTCCAGTTGCGCCGCGAGCCTTCAAACAAGAACGCCGCCATATCTCTCATCCTTATTCCATCGCCGTTCGCTATTCCCGGCGCACGCGCAGGGTCACAACAACCGCGCAAACACTAACAGCTTAAATTCGATGTTCAGAAAACCCGCTGAGCAAGGCGGGTGCAACTGCGAGCGGGCAGACTGCAATCCTTCAAACGATCGTAGTCGCGGAACTTTACGGGAACAATTCGTCCGCAGAGGGAAATTGGCCTTCGAAAGGAAAAGTAGAAATGCGTCCGTCGCAGGTATGAAGCTTTTCTACGACTTTAGTCGTAGAGAATCGGCCGCACTCGCACTCTACTTGACAGAGTCCATGCTATTGGTTACTCATTGAGCAATTCGGAAGACCGCCACTAAAATGCAGCAATTTTCAGCCAAAGCTTTTGACCCCGCCACTTTTCTGGAATTCATCAGGCCTGAGAAAAAACGCGTCTGCTTGCCCGAGAAGCAGATCATTTTTTCGGAGGGCGAACGCAGCGATTCGCTTTTTTACATCGAGAAAGGCTCAGTGAAGCTCACGGTCACGTCCCGGCAAGGGAAAGAAGCGATCATCGGCGTTTTCTCCCGCGGAGATTTTCTCGGCGAGAGTTGTATCGCTTCCGATCAACCGGTCCGCCTTCACAATGCGGTAGCGCTCACTGAAGTGTGGGTAGTGAAGATCGGCCGCGAAGCGATCATACGCATATTGGTTGAGGGAGGCGACGCCTGTTACAGCTTCGTTACCTATCTTCTTGGCCGCAACGCTCGAATGTCGACAGAGTTGGTTAACAACCTCATGGATTCCAGTGAGGAACGGTTGGCTCGGGTCCTCTTCTTTCTGGCCCAGCCGGGCACGATCGATTCTGCCGCCAAAGTCAGTCAGCAGACGCTGGCAGAGATGATTGGTACCACCCGGCAACGCGTCAACGTTCTAATGAAACGTTTTAAGAAGTTGGGACTCATTGAATACGGACATGGTTTGAGAGTCCACAATTCTCTCCGCAGTGTTTTCAAGAATGACTGAGCAATTGTCCGCTTTGTGACTGCGTCGGATGCGTCGGAGTTGTCAAATGATCGCTAACCACAGGGATAAGCAGACATCGCAATTCGGTAAGACTTCCTCGAGAGAGGCAACGAACCGTAGACAATCACCTGAATGATTACTTGCCCGATGGATGAAGCCTCGTTGCTCCTGGTTCACCGCGAACCGTGAGCGAGTACTAGCGCAATTCATATATTGCGGATAGTCGGAGGACTCGCAACGACTTGGCGAACGTCCTGGCGGTCCTCTGTGCGTGGGTATTCAAATAAAAAACATGTACTTGGGGGTTCACGTGGAACTCATTACGGATTTGTTCTCTCCCAGCGATTTCATGCCTCACGGATATTGCTACCTGTGGAACACGGGACTGGTCTCGCTGCACCTGGTTTCGGATGCGCTGATCGCACTGTCCTACTTTTCTATTCCCATCACTCTGGTCTATTTCATCCGCAAGAGACGTGACTTGCCGTTTAGCTGGATATTCGTTTGCTTCGGGGTATTCATTCTGGCCTGCGGCGCCACACATGCCATGGAGATTTGGAACTTGTGGCACGCGAATTACTGGCTCTCCGGCGGTATCAAAGCGGTTACCGCCTTGGCTTCCGTTGCAACCGCCATATTGCTTGTGCGTCTGATTCCTCGGCGCTCGCGCTTCCCAGTCCGGAAGCCTTGCGGCATGAAATCGCAGAACGGCGGCTCGCCGAGGAAGCACTTCATCGCGCGAAAATCGAACTCGAATTTCGCGTCGAGGAGCGAACCGGGGAATTGAAGAAAGCGAATCAGACCTTACTCGGTGAGATTGCCCAGCGCCAGAAGACAGAAGAGGAACTCCGGCACAGCGAAGGGCGGTTTCGCCTGCTGGTCGAGAGCGTTCAGGACTACGCTATTTTTATGTTGGATCCTAGCTGGGCGAATTATCAGTTGGAACACGGGTGCAGAGAAAATCAAGGGATACCAGGCAGAAGAGGTTCTCGGACAGCACTTCTCGCTTTTCTATTCGCCGGAAGATTCTGATCGTCTGACAGCGCAGATGGAGCTCGACACGGCGGCGGCAGAGGGCCGCGTCGAAAATGAGGGATGGCGGATACGCAAGGATGGTTCGCGCTTCTGGGCCAATGCGGTGATCACGGCAGTGCGGGATGAAAGCGGCAAACTGATCGGGTTCTCGAAGATCACTCGTGATCTCACTCACCGCAAACGTGCCGAAGGAGAGCTGCGGAAACTGGCTTCGCTGATTGAGCACAGCAGCGACTTCATCGGCATGGCTTCGGTCGAAGGCGACGCCCTGTTCGTGAATCCCGCCGGCCAGGCTTTGGTTGGGCTCGACGGAGATGAGGCAGTAAGTGCCACCAAGATGACTGACTACATATTCGAGGAAGATCAGGAACAATTTCGGCGTGAAGTCTGGCCCGCCATGCTGCAGTACGGGGAGTGGGAAGGGGAGATGCGGTTCCGTCATTTCAAGACCGGTGCTGCGATACCCATGTTGCAAAAAGCTTTCTGTATCAGGGAGGCCGACAGTGATCGCCCCTTGGCTCTGGCGACGATCAGCCGTGACATTACCGAACGCAAGCACGCCGAAGCGGAGTTGCGCCTGGCACAGGCTGAAGTTGCGCATGTGGCTCGAGTAATGACCATGGGTGAGTTGACCGCATCGATTGCCCATGAGATCAACCAGCCGCTCGCTGCCATCGTCAATAATGCCAACGCCTGTGTGCGATTGCTCGCCTACGAACCGCCCAATCTCGAAGAGGTCCGGCTGGCCGTTGCAGACATTACAGAGGCTGGCACAAGAGCCGCGGAAGTCATTACCCGCGTTCGTGCACTCTTGAAGAAAGAACCCACGGCCAGAAATCGCGTCGATATCAATGAAATTATTTTGGAGGTCCTGGCGCTGGTAGCCGGCGAACTGGAAAAAAATCGCGTCTCCACACAGATCGATTTGCTTCCAGACGTAACCCTGGTGTTGGCGGACCGCATCCAATTGCAGCAGGTTATCTTGAACCTCATTATGAACGGCATCGAGGCAATGACTTCGGTGACCGGCCGGCCTCGCCGGTTGCTGATCCGATCGCAGATGCATGAATCCGCTAATGTGCTCGTAGTGGTGCATGACAGTGGCGCCGGACTGGATCCCGGGAATGCCTCCCACATCTTCGATGCTTTCTTCACAACCAAACCAGCCGGCATGGGGATGGGGCTGCCGATTTGCCGTTCCATTGTCGAAGCCCACGGAGGACGTCTGGCGCTCGCTCCCAATGACAGCGAGGGAGCGACCTTCGAGTTCACCCTTCCAGCCTGTGCCTGAAAGCCATGAACGAAACCGGACCAGTAGTTTTTGTTGTGGACGACGACCCCATCGTTTGCACGTCCATGAAGAGACTTATTCGCACTTTAGGTTTAGAAGTTCAAACTTTTAATTCCGCCCAGGACTTTCTGCTCGCGAAGCGTCCCGACGCACCCGGGTGTTTGGTGCTCGACGTCCGTCTGCCCGATTTGAGTGGTTTGGATCTGCAACAAGAGCTTGCCAAAGCACGCATAGATCTCCCAATAATTTTTGTCACCGGTCATGCCGATATTCCCATGTCGGTTCGTGCCATGAAGGCTGGCGCGGTGGAATTTCTGACCAAGCCTTTTCGAGAGCAGGATCTTCTGGAGGCAATTCAGCACGGCATCGCGCAAGATCGCGAGACGCGAGAAAGGCGAGCCGCTATTTCGGAATTGCAGCAGCGTCTTGATTCGTTGACTCCTCGTGAGCACGAGGTCTTTCCTCTTGTCGTAAGCGGCTTGCCGAATAAACAGATAGCTGACCAGTTGGGTGCGAGCGAAAAGACGATAAAGGTTCATCGCGGTCAGCTGATGCGGAAAATGGAAGCTGAATCTCTGGCTGATCTGGTCCGGATGAGCGAAAGACTGAAAATAAATTCCCCAAAGTCCTAGGCCGTCGGGACCAAGGCCCGATAGACACGCAGGGTCTCCGGGGTTACCTTTCACTGGTAAGCAGGAGAGAAGCCATGGAGCCTATGCGCTTGCAACAAGTGGCCGTCTGTTGGGCAACCGCGATTCCTTTGACCGGTGCAGCCTTATCGCCAAGTTCGCTTCCGGAATGGAGCCTTCGCACTCGCCCCGCCCTTGGCCCAATCGCCATTGTGGACGATGACAAGTGGGTGCTGAGGTCCCTCGAAAGGTTGGTCAAGTCTGCGGGCTTCAAGGTGGCGACTTTTGTTTCCGCAGAAGACTTTCTTCAGGCTAGCCAGGACTCAGCAACCGTATGCGTCATCCTCGATATCGGACTTCCGGGAATGAGCGGACTGGATTTGCAACGTCATCTGGTCGCGGAGAACTCCCGGATTCCGATCATTTTCGTTTCGGCGCATGACGAGGTGGAGATGCGAACTCAGGCCTTGGCTGCGGGAGCCATAGCTTTTCTCAGCAAACCTGTCAAGGAAAAGGCACTACTAGATGCAGTTGATTCAGCCGTGAAGTAGAACCAAGAGGCGAAGTCGCAATGGGGTCACTCCTTTAGCCTGGTCAGTAAATTCTAAGGGCGTGCTTGGGAATATTCGCCACATTCGAGGAGTCAATTCGAGACAGAAGCGATACGCAGAGAGACTGCGGAAAACTTGGACAAATCGATAAATGGAGAATGTGATGCCTACCCTCAAGAAAGTAAGCGATTATCGCCCGCGTGGTCCACGAAACTTAATCAAACTTCCCGGCAAACTCGCAGCCAGATTCCGGGAATCAGAACTCAGCCAGATTTTGCGCAGAGACGAGCGGTTCGCTGGGAAATCGTCGAATGGCGAAAGCCAGGACAGGATTCCCTACGTAGATCCAGAACGCCGATTGCTCCCAGCCGAGATTCGCCCCGCGGAACCTTGCACGCTTATGGTTGCCGATGACCACCCGGTAGTCCGGGAGGGCCTGATAGCCATGATTGAACGTCAACCCAATATGCGAGTGGTTGCTCAAGCCAGCAACGGGCAGGAAGCAGTCGACCAGTTCCTCGCCCGCCGCCCCGATGTCGGGCTCCTCGATTTGAGGATGCCCGGAATGAACGGCGTGGATGCAGTTGTCGCGATATGCGAAAGAGAACCCGCAGCCCGTTTGATCATTCTCACTACCTATCAGGGTCAGGAGGAAATCTATCGCGCGCTGCGCGCCGGGGCTCTTGGTTATCTGCTTAAGGATGCTCCGGCCGAGGAACTCGTCGAGTCCATCCGCGCAGTAAGCGCTGGAAGAACATGGATTCCACCTGCCGTCGGGGCCAAGTTGGCCCAGCGCGTCACCGACCGGCAACTAACCACGCGCGAGATGGAAATTCTTGGAATATTGGCTGTTGGCAAAAGCAACAAAGAGATTGGAGTGGTCTTCAACATCAGCGAAGCTACCGTCAAAGTACACGTAACTCATATCCTCGAGAAATTAAAGGTTACGGGACGCACCGAAGCGATCAACGTCGCAGTAAGGCGTGGACTGGTGAATATGGATTCCACGACGGCTGCCTGACTCAAATCCGCCACGGAATCTCCACTGACGTCTTGTCGCTGAACGCCAGTGGGATAACTGCTCCATCCGCTGTATCGGCGGACGGAGCTCGCTTACCAAGAAATTTGATTCGCAAGACTGAGGAACACCCAATGAAAGCAAATGGTCGCTTCAATACTCCCCACCTGGCACATCCCGGACGTGCGGCACCGATTGCGAGCCATTCCAATTCGGAGGCCTTCTCAAGGTTTGGGACCATCGATGTTGCCGCCGGCTCGATGCAGAGTGCATCGATGGAGATGGTTCTGGCCGAAATAAAGGATGGCATCGTGGTGTGCGATGCCCAGGGGTTGATCGTACTGGCCAACGCAAGCGCGAAACAGTTAGCTGCGCAAGGTCTGGAAGGCAAGCCGCTGCATCAGTGCGAGGAGATTTGGGGAGAATTGTTTGATCTCGATGGCTCTTACATCGCCCCGGATGAATGGCCCCTGAAGCAAGCTCTGCGCGGGGAAAGCATCTCTTACAAAGAATGTCGTCTGGTCCGGTCGAGCGCCAGCGCTTTTGACATCTTGTTCAGTGCAAGTCCTATCGTCGATTTTGAGCGGCGAATCGTCGGCGCAGTGGCCACGTTTACTGATATCACCCGCCAGAAGCGGAACGAGGAGCTACAGCATGAACAGTCCTTGGAAAGAGAACGCAGCCGAATGGCTACACACATTCACGATACAGTCTCACAAAGCTTGACTGCAATCACTCTTCAGCTGCAGGCCGCTGAGCTGGAGCTTCATCAGAACTCCGATAATGCCGGCATGTGCTTGCAACGAGCAATCGGCGTGGCTCGCAACTCTCTGGCCGACCTTCGGCGCTGCATATGGACTTTGTCCCATGAATCGCTGGAAGGGGAAGATCTGGCCGAGGCCCTAGCCTTTCTTGCGGAGCGGCTTTTTACCTCGACTCCCGTCGAACTGAAGTTGTCTCTTCAACGGGAGAGCGCTGCGTTGCCACGGGAAATTCGCCATGAGATTCTGTGGATCAGCAAGGAGGCTCTAGCCAATGTCCTCAGGCATGCCCAGGCAACCAAAGTTCACATCGAATTGTTTTGTGGAAAGAAAGAAGTGCAACTGCGGGTTGACGACAATGGCCAGGGATTCGGGCCGATCCGACCATTGCACAATGGCAGCTTTGGTCTGATCAGTATGCGAAAACGAGCGGAGCGATTAGGAGGCAGCATCGCAGTTGTCAGTCATCCCGGTAGAGGCACCCGCGTCGTTGCCATCGTGCCCTGCCCTCTTCATTGACTCTGGGCCCGTGAATGCTCCCGATATCGAGTGCGTCGGACGCCTTGACTAAAGTTCTTACGCGAAAGTTGTATGAGCACATGACACGCTGGCACGATCGGTTGCTACTTTTATTTGCGCAATTCGACTTCATCCTCGCGATGAATTGTGACAGTTGTTCGCTATCGCTAGGATTGCTCTTTCCAAAACTGAAATGGGAGGGATTCCACGATGCCATTGCGAGATTTAGCCACGCGCAATAACGGTAGCCTGGAGTGGGCGTGGGCGGCGACCTATGAACAAATCGAAGGGGAAGCATATGGAGGTAGCTTTGTGAACGCGCACAATCTGAGACTCGTCGGTAATATAAGCGACATTTCTCGGGCTGGGCTTTATGAGGATTATCAGGAGCGGGTTACCGTCTCGGTTGAGGGAGCGGAACCGTTGTACGCAGAACTCCGCCTGCCGAATCGCGCGGGATGGGTCGTGGGGCAGAAAGTTCTTGTCGTGATTATTCCGGCTCCGCCCGAAGGCGACCCACACTGAGCCAGGATTGCTATTTCTGTGCTTGGATTCATCCCTCCTGCTCGCGGCACACCGCGACCTAATGCGGGCAATCAAATGCATGATGATGGATACGCAGTCGGGGAACGCGAAAAACAAATCGCCATTTTGCGCGATCTGAGGAAACAGAGAAGACGCGAAAGGCAAGGCCTTCCACCAAAATCCTTGCTGGAGTCTGCGCAAGATGGATACTCGCTCTCGCTTGAGGACTTAAAGCAACTCGCCGAATCTCGGTACCAAAACCCAGTCGTCAGCTTTTATATGCAGCTGAATGCATTAAAAGTCGCGCCTCAGGGGAAGGCCTCTCTCCGATTCTTTCGTTCGCTGAAAAGCCGAGTAACCGAGCAACGCAAAGATCTCATCGATACGCTTACTCACTCTCAAAGGGAATTGCTGACCTACGACTTAAGAGAGATAGAAGTTTTTCTTGAGAAGTACTTAATTCCGCACAATATTCATTCCGTAATCATTTTCAAGTCAGGCGAACAATTAAACCGGGTTGTTTCTCTTCCCGTGCGTACGGCGGATGATTTAGTAATCGACCCTGATCCCTACGTCTTGCCTCTGGAAGCGATTCTCGAGGAGCACGAACGAGTATTGTTGATCGAGATTACTAAGGATGAGAGCCGCTTTCTCGTCTATCACCTTGGATATCACGAGGAGACGGATCGGGTCAGCTCTTTCGTGCCCACCGACCGAGTCGATACGTCGATTCCAGGCCACGTGCAGCGCCATCGTCTGACGCATTTGCAATGGCATCTAAGGGCGACAGCGCAGCGGGCTTACCACTTGTTCAATGAGAGATCCTGCAGGGTGCTGATCTTGATGGCAGAGGAGAGAGTGTGTCATATGTTCGAAAGCTTTCTCCACGAGAGTCTCAGAGAAAGAATCATCCAACGTATTTACGGTTCCCCAGTCGCCGATCCTCGCAATCGTAACGATCTCATCGAGCAGGCGCTTCATCATCACAAGGCGGCCCACGAAGTGGGCGCCATCTATGAACTCACTGAACACAAGCCCGTTGAAGAGGTCGAATCTGGATTAGTTAATGTGATCAAAGCTTGCAATTTATTTTTGATTCGCAGTTTAGTGCTCAGCGAGACCCTTCATCGAAAAGGATTTGTCTGTAAAGACCATCACTACCTTTCGCTGGGGGATGAGGCCAAATGCCCCTTCTGCAACTTGCCACTGCTGCCAGTTGAGAACGTAGCCGACGAGATCGTCGAGATTGCCCGATTACACGGCGTGGACCTCACTGTAGTCGAATACAGGCAGGATCTACTGGCAAAGTATCAGGGCGTCGCCGCCCTGTTATACGCTGCTCTCGGCGAAGCTTGAAATATTTACAGGCGCTTTGATTGCTCGCCCGGAACATCGGCTTTAGCATTGCTTTCAGGATTGTGCGCAACCAGGACCATGGCGGGACGGAGCAGACGGTCCTTCAGTTTGTAACCGCGCCGCACATCTTTCAACACCTGGTTGTCCTGTGCGACCGAAGTGTTCACGACCTCGACGGCCTGGTGCAGGCGCGGGTCGAAAGGCTCGCCATCCGCCGGAATCGTGCGAAGGCCAAGATTGCTCAGCGAGTCTTGCAGTTGTCTTCGGATTAAGTTAATGCCTGAGCGGAAGTCTTCCACGTTCTGATAAGGCGACTCTATTGCCCAGTCGAAACCGTCGAGAATCGGGAGCAGAGACTTGATCGCATCCGCCAGTGCTAGTTCCTTGAATTCATCTTGTTCTTTGTTCAATCGCTTGCGGGTGTTTTCGAATTCTGCCTGGGTGCGAGCCAAACGGTCGAGCAGTTCGTCGCGCTCCGCTTTTGTTTTTTCCCAAGCTGCGAACGAATCCCCGGGATGTGCCATCGTGTGTTCTTCCTGCCTTTGGCCTGAAGCAGCTTCGGAAGCTGGGTCTTCGGCCAAACCCGATGGTTGGGTGTGCAATCCGGCGCTAGTGTTGGCCATGACTTCCCCAATAAGGCGCCTCAAGCCGCGTGCCTGAGCTGACTGGGTACCGGCAGGCTATGGGCCGCAAACGCAAACATCACATAGGTCCATCCGCGTAGAACCAATGAAATCCCGACGGCTATTCCCAGAAACCAGAAGCCGGACCAGGGCCACTCCGCCCAAAGTAAAATACCCAACAGAAGCGTGACCGCTCCGTCGAATGCGGCCCACCCCCAGTTGGGAAATTTCAGCCGGAAGGCCGCGACCAGACGAAAAATACCGATGACGGTAAAGAACGAGGCAAACAGCAATGTCCATGCCAGCGCCCCGGCCACAGGGTGCGTAACCACGAGCAGGCCAATCAGTACTCCTAGAATTCCTGCCACCGCGTGCAAGAAGATCCCACCCCACTTCCTCATCCGAAACGCCTGGATCGCTTCCACCACGCCACTCACCACGAGCAACCAACCCAACACCAACACGGTTCCTATCGTGGCCGCCGGTGCGATGAAAAACGCTATCGTGCCCAGAACCAGCATGACGATTCCCAGCGTTAGAAACCATGCCCATTTGTGGCGGAGATTCTCAAGCTCTAGGAGCAATGGAGCCGTACCCATAAAATTCCTCACAATGATTACCAGCTTACTTGCCGGAAATGGAGACGGGGGACAGTCGAACATTTCTCACTCGCTGAGAAAACTGTCCCCCCACTTGGCTCGCCTGTCCTGGCACTCGTTCCCAGGTCAGGCGCACAAAGTGCATCTCTTGGTTTCAAATGCTATTCAAGTGCACGCCTTTCCGACAATTCATCGTGAGAATGAATGGCGCTTCCTAGAGGACGGCTATAAGTCAGCCCATCACGAGTGACACATCGTCGTACGACTTTCGCGGTATGAACAACTTTGCGCGATGCAACAGCATCGGAGAAGCGTATGATCTGTCACTGAGTTTGATACTGTTTGACGCAGTAAAATTAAGAGAAGCATGTCGGGGGAAATATGCCGGTGATTCGAGCCTGTAAAGTCTGTGGACGCATGAACCGCATTCCCGCGGCGCACCTCGCCGATACTGGACGGTGCGGCGCCTGCAAGGCTCCGTTGCCGCCCGTGGACGAGCCGTTGGAAGTCGATCCTCAGGTGTTCGATGAAATCATTCAGACTGCTGGAGTGCCGGTGCTGGTGGATTTCTGGGCTGCGTGGTGCGGGCCGTGCAAAATGGCAGCACCCGAAGTTGCGCGCACGGCCGCTGATATGGCGGGACGAGCTATAGTCGTGAAACTCGACACCGAACGTTATCCGGAAGTTGCATCCCGATTTAACGTTCGCGGCATTCCAAACTTTGTCGTCTTCAACGCCGGTCGTCCCGTCACGCAGCAGGCGGGTCTGGTCGGCCACGAACAGATGGAGGCCTGGTTGAAATCTGCAATTCCTGCGTCTGCGGCATAGAGAGAACCTGACCCACCTTATTTTCTACTACGAAAGTACTACGAGTTCTTGTAGCGCAAGGCGAATCCCACTCTAGACTGCCCCTCTGAACCTCTGTTCATTCCCTCGAAGAATTGTCACTAGCCGCCGGGGCCGTTAGCATCTCGACTTGTGGGTTAGCTCATTGCCAGTGCTGCGGTGAGGAGTCGCGGGCCGGAGCACGGAGAATAGATGAGCACTGAAAGCGTGCGAACGAGCGGCACAAGTGTGGTCGACATTGGCAAGGTTGATGTCCTGTATTTATATGCGCGCTCACTACAGTGGCGTAAAGGCTGCGATGATGATGCCGGCTGGGAATTGCTAAGTGTGCTTTCGTCGTCAGATCCCGACACCAGAATGGCCGCCGAAGCGCTCTTATGTGATGCGCGTGAATGATTCGCGTTACTTGACCAAACCCTGGCAAAGGTTAAGCCAAGGCGCTCGATGACGAAGACCAAGTATAGTTATCAATTCGCGGTGGCGATCCTACAGCTGTTGCTTACCTTCGCCCAGCCGACGCGAGCCAACCAGCAATCCGTAGATCAGAACAATACCAACAAAGCGGCGGAACAGATCCACGTCCCGAATCGTGCGCCGAATCCGCTATTCAAGGGCAAGCAGGGCAAGCAGAAAACAGAAATTCACTTCGATCCCGCAACCGGCTTGGTAACGCTGAAGCTCTTAGTTCAGGATCCAAATGGTTATTTCATTCCCAATATCCGGCGTGACAACTTCGTTGTCTACGAGAACGGGGTCCGCCAGCAAACTGCGACGGTCGAAGTCGAGCACCCTCCCGTCTCTCTGGAATTACTGATGGAATTTGGTGGCCGTTCACCGGGATTAAATCGGTATCTTGGCGAGGAAGTCTCAAGTGCCGCCCATCAGCTCGTGGAGGTCCTCGAGCATCAGGACAAAATTGCGGTTTGGAAATATAACGATAAAGTCGAGAAGCTCGCAGATTTTTCGCAACCTCACGATACGGTCGAGAGCCTGTTTTATTCGCTGGGTACGCCCGAAGTTTCGGAAACGAATCTATATGACGCCGTGATTTTCATGCTCGATCAGATGCGAGCAGTGACCGGACGCAAAGCGCTCGTACTGATTTCCTCTGGTATTGATACATTCAGTAAGGCCACTTACCAGGATGCGGTGAAGGCGGCGGCAGAATCCGATTCTCCAATTTATGTGATCAGCCTGGCGCGAAGCCTGCGAGATACCGTGGAACTCCACGATCTCTCGGCTTCGGTAGGACGAATCGATTGGGAGAAGGCTGACAAAGACCTTCAGAATATAGCCATGGTTTCCGGTGGCCGCGCCTATTCTCCACAAAACACGATTGATCTTTCCCCAATTTACGACGATGTAATGGAAAATCTTAAGACGAGGTACGTGATTACGTATCGGTCCTCCACCAAAGACGGGGCATCAGCTCGCACGGTGCGCGTCGAGTTAGTCAATCCCAGAACAGGCGCGCCTCTGCAGATTGTCGACGCAAATGGCAGACCGGTTCACGCAAGCGTGATCTTGCAGAGCAGCTATCTGCCAAACGCTGCCTCAAGCAAATGATCCGAAACACCATTCTCTCCAGTCTGCTTAAAATTGTCTTGCAAATCGTTGACCTCTAGATCGCTACTTACGGCGAAAGTCGTAATTCCCGTTTGTCCTTATGAAGAATTGTTTTGCCTGGGGCCCATGACTAGCCTTGGGCAAGCAAGAATTGACTCGCTTAAGCGAGCCCATCGAAGGAGTGCATTATGAAAAAGCTCATGGTAGTGTTCTTAGCTTTCACACCAGCCCTATGGGGTATGGCTGTCGGCCAGACGTCTGCACAACAGAGCGGCAGCCAGCAAGAACAAAACTCCCCAACTCAAAGCGACACGAGTTCCAATCAGAACATGTCTGGAAGCGTAAGTTCTAACGGCAAAACGTTCACAAACGACAAGGACAACAAGAGCTATAAAGTGGATAACCCGGCTTCCCTGAAAGGTCACGAAGGTCAACACGTAGCGGTTATCGTACACGTTGATCCCGACACCGGAGTTATTCACGTAATGCAGGTTGCGGTTCCCGATCAGCAGTGAGGTTTGGTTCGGTTCGAGAGCAGGTTGGATTCGGCAATAACGTCGTATACACGGGCTGCATTGGGCGGTCAACGTTCGGCATCTTTGGATCTTTACTCAGAGGGCCGAACGCAAAGCCCATCTGGCAGGCCGTGTAACAGCGCTGGCGGCCGCGTGGGCGGGGGCGTAGTTACGAAAAATTACGCCCGTGGCGGGTGCTATGCGATCTTTCGTCCTTGATCGGACGTTGATACACATTGCGGACACTTCGACTGGATGTCGTCCTTGTTGAGCCGCAGATAGTTTTCAAACGCCTCCCACCAATGCGGCTTCAGCAGGGTAATGCCGGGGGCGGAAGCTTCGGCACGGGCCACGGACTTGGGTCGCAGGGTGACTTTGCCGGCGTTGGGTGCGGGATCGGAGAATACATCGCTGATCCGGTCGGGAAAAAGCTCAGCGGCATTTACTTCGGTGTCGACTGATAATGGACTGCCTTCGCCTGGCGAACTCGCCTGAGCCGGCACCGGCTGTTCGGGGAGAGTGATAATCCGGTAAGTGTCTTTCATGTGCACTACGGGCTGCTCGTCCCAATACTTCTCGAACTCCTTCTCGTATTTCTTCCATTCGTCTTCTGAACTGAGTGATTTGCTGTCGTACTGGGGAGCATTTTCGATCTGCTGCCTGGTGATACCGGTGGCAAGACCATCCTCATGGTTGGTGTCAAGAGAAACTCTGTCGGCGGGCAGCAGGACGGTTCCAGCTTCCATGCTATCCAATACCACGTACTCAATCTCCACGGTGTCGTGATCAAACACCACATCATCTACCGTGCCGAGTTCTTTTCCATCCGATCCGCGTACGATGGCGCCGCGGATGTCGCGAATATTATCACCTACCTTGCTGAGTCTCAAGATTGCCGTAATGAGCCATGCCATTCCTCCTTCTGTCTGGTCTTTTATAAGTCCACGGCCAATAGGTTCTTGCTAAGTGGCGTCGTCAAATGACGTTTCTGCCTTTGCTTTTAAGGATGCTTCGCGTTCGGCATCGGCTAGAATTGCCCAGGCAAGTTCAGCATCGCGATTGTGTACCCACAGAATAATATCGGCCGGCAGTCCGGGCAGCGGCATTGGGCTGAGCTCACACGCGATACCGCTCGTCCGGAGTAGCCCGCAAGCAAGCTCCGCCTCGTCCCAGCGGTCGTAACGTTCTACCTCTTTGCGGTTGCTCGCATCGACATAGCGCAGGGCCGGATTTTCGTCGACAAATTTAGTGCCATTCGGTTCCACAATCGTGTCCAGCTCCGCGCTTTAAGGTCCAAAGCTACATCTCTTAAGTGTCAATACAGTTCGCCCACGCCAAGGTGAGTAGGCGCAGGCGCCACTTTCTTCCGGAATCTCGACAACAGCGCCCGTTCCTTGCTCTCAATACGCCGCACCAGAATGCGGTCGTGCAACGGAACAAACCTTAGCTGCTCAGGCTGCCAGTACCCCTCAATGGTATCGAGTCGCTATACCTCGAACAATTCCTCGTCTGGATGAAAGCGTATTCAGAGAGAGCGTGGAGGACGAAATTGACGTGGCGTTTCAGATGTTTGTACGACTTCAGACGTAGAGCGGATGAAGGAGAGCAAACTGTATTCGACGAAAGATCCTTCCACTCCGCGATGCTCAGCATGTGAGGACGAGTGTCATCGCACCATTTTAGTTAGAAAACTACAGATTTCTAACACCTGCGCATTCACTTCGATGCTCAGACTTTTCGCATCCTCGAGAAGCCAGTTTTGCGGAGGGGTTTTCTAACGCTCGCGAAAAAGCGACGAGCACAAGCCGCCGCGCAGGCTGTTCGATATTGTCGCAGGAGACGATAACCTGTTCAAAGGTGAATATTACAGATGGAGTCTCATACCTGCTGGTCTTTGACTGAGAACGCAAATTTGGCAGTTCCGTTAGACCGTGGCGTGATGCTCATGTACGCCAACATCGGAAAACACTAGCTTCGAGAAAAGCGGTCGGCAAGGCTCGTCTTAGCGAAAGAAGGAATTCCTGAATGTCTCGTGTCGCTGATGTGCTATCTGCAAAATCTGAGCGAATTCGGGGTCGCTGTGCAGATCAGTCAGCAGAGGATCTTTGCCAATATAGGGATAGCTGAAGAAACCCGATTCAACGCTGATCCTCAGTACATGTAAAGCGGAGTTTTTGTTGCCCAAAATCGCATAGACTTCGGCGATTTTATAGATGGCCTCTGGATCGCCGACCCCCCGCTCCCTGATTTGTTTCTCCAAGCCGCTCAAAAGGTCCAGGGCGTCCGATTTGCGCTGGTGAATGGAGTCACTGAGAGCCTTTCCGATTCCCGTGTACAAGGTTGGGGCGATTTCGTAGGCGCGATCAAAATCTCTTGCCGCCTTATCGAACTGCTTTTCGTGAAATTCGCCGAAGCCGCGGTAAAAAAGCGTGAACGAGGAATCGTCGAACGGTAGGCTGTCCAGAAACTTTTGGTATTCCCCCAGATAGAGATAAGTATTTAACACCGAACCGTTGCCCTTTACGAAAGGAGCCAGTTGGCGAGCCCGCTCGCATTCCGCCACGGATTCATCCAACATTCCGGCAAACCGATAGGCGTATCCCAGTTCCCAGTGAGCGGCGGCATAGTTACCGTTGGTTTTTAAGGCGTCTCGCAATAAAGGGACAGCCTGCTCAACTTTTCCCGTGTCGATTAGAAAATTCGCAAGGAAGATTTGCGCGTCAAGCAAGTTCGGTTGAATCGCTAAAGCCCTTTCATACGCCGCCTGGGCACGGCGATATTGCTCCCGCCCGCCCAGTTCGAATGCCGCGTCCGAATTATAGGAAGCTCCCAGGTAGGCCCAAGCTGGCGCATAGTTCGGATCGATCTCAGTCGTTTTTTCAAACATTTTGATCGCGACGGGAAAAGAGTGCTGTCCGTAAAGATCAAGCCCCTGCAGGAAATATTCGTAGGCGAGCGGACTAACCGGCACTTCCGATTTCAGATGCTCGGTTTCCACTGGAGACAGATTCAGTTGCAATTCTGAAACGAGTTGGGCGGTAACTTTATCCTGAACAGCGAGAAGATTGTCGTATTTCAGGTCGATGACTCCCTGGCCCAGAATTTTTTCGGTGTTGGCGTCGACCAACTGGTAGGTGATGCGAAGGTTGTCGCCATCCCGAATGAAACTTCCAGTGAGAAGCGTATCCACTTTGAGATCTGCGGCGACATTCTGAAGATCAACGGAAGTTCCTCGGTATTTCTCGATCGCTGCGGAGGGCCGGACGCTGAGGGAACTCACGTACGCCAGTTTCGTAATCAGAACATCCGCCAGCGACAATCCAAGAAAGTCACTTCTGGAATCTTCGCCGCGATTTTGTAACGGAAGGATGGCCAAACTCCGGGGAGGCAGCTGGCGCTCTTTTCCGGATCGTAGGTGAACAAACTTGGTGACGGCGATCAGCGCGAGTGGAATGACGAGCCCAACGGAGCAGAGAAAAACCAGCCGTTTGACTCGAGACGGCTTCGGATGCGGATGCGGCAACCGTTGGAGTTCTGTTGAGCCGACAGGCTGAGGAGAGGTCAAAGGAGTGACAGATGTTCTCCCATTGGAATCCGCAGGTAGTGCATTAGTGAATTCCAACTGGCCCAGGAACCGGTAGCCGCGTCGGCCGACGGTCTCAACGAACCGGGGCGTTTCGGCCGAGTCAAGAAGCGCATCCCGCAGTTTACTTACAGCCACGGCCAGGCGGTGATCAAAGTCGACGAACGTATCCGCCGACCAAAGCCGTTTACGAAGTTCTTCACGGGTGACGACTTCGCCCGCGGATTCTAGTAGGACGGTCAGAAGCAGAAACGGCTGCTCCTGCAGCCGGACTTTACTGCCCTCTCTTCGTAGCTCGCCGGCGCGCAGGTCTACTTCGAAATTCGCGAATCGCACCAGTGATGGGGGAGTAGAGGGCATCGGCATTCTTCACATTTTCGAGAGTCTAGCATGCGACCGAACGCAATGCGATGCCCATATTCCATTGCAAACAGAAGATATATCAGGGGATCGACAGGGTATCGAGAGAGAAGTGTCGAAGAATTGACCTTTGCCTCTATCCGAGCGACAAGGTGGAGACAGTGGTTCGATGACCTGGTTCGTTTTTAGTTCGAAGGTGGCTTGCTTTTACTCAACTGGGGGGTGCTCTATGCACAGAATAGCTTTAACACTTGTCCTTGCCTTACTCACCGTCAGCGCGGGTCATTCCGGCGCTCCGTCGGCGGATTGGGCCATCAATGCAACCACAATCGAGGCCTGCAGCTGTCCTCACTTCTGCATGTGCTATTTCAACTCGCATCCGGCAGCTCATCACGAAAACGGCAAGACGGAACACTTCTGCAAGTTCAACAATGCTTATAAAATAAACCAGGGGCACCACGGCAACGTTGACCTCGCCGGAGCCAAGTTCTGGATCAATGGGGACTTGGGTGGTGACTTCTCGCAAGGGCAGATGGATTGGGCGCAGGTGACGTTCGATAAAGCGACCACCGGCGAACAACGCCAGGCGCTCGGGGAAATTATCGGGCATGTGTTTCCCGTGAAGTGGAAATCACTGCAGATCGCCGAAGGGAATATCGATACCTGGACGTTCGACAAAGATCACGCGCACGCCACCCTGAATGGCGGCAAGACGGCCGAGATCAAGTTGGCACGATTTCAGGGAATGACCGACGAACCAGCGGTGCTCAAGAACGTCAAGTATTGGGGGACGCCGCGCAATGACGGCTTTGTCATGATGCCGAACGAAATCGAAACGTATAGAGAGGGACCCAAGCCATACGAGTTCAAGGGAACAAATGGGTTCATGCTGACATTTGACATGACTTCCAAGGATGTTCCCGCTCAGAAAGGTTCAATGAGTTATTAGTCCAAGTCCCGCCCATGATTTGTGCGCCGGGGAGTCTCCCGGCGCTTTTTCCATTTCCGTCTTTGCTGGGCTCTACGACGGCGGTGTGAGGAGGCACAAGTGCACCCTAAAAAAGACGAACTCAACGCCACCGGCGCGAGTTCCAGAGGGGTGGGTAGTGTAACCGAACAACACGGCAGCGTCCGAAGCTGCAAATCCGGGTTTGACTCCCGGCCCGCCCACCAGAGTTTTGGGGAATTTAGAATTTTCCGGAGGAACCTTTGTGGCAAGACCACCTGAAATGCGAACCTGGGTTCCGTGGTCGGAACTCGTGCAGGAACCGCGTGGGACACTCGATAAGTTTCACGCTCTTCTCCGGAAATACCCACGTAGCTCCCTGCTGCGCATTTGCGCCCGCCTGAGCGTCTTCTTTAACTACGGTCCGGACGCAGGCACAACTGCGAAAGAAGACGCCGTGGCGTATTGGATACCAGCGCTCTTTCCGGCGCAGCTGGTTCCCAAGGTTCAAGACCTACTTGCGAAAGAACGGGTCATCTTTTTTCAAGCGCAGCTTCGGTATCTTGCGGCCGAAACGATCCGCCTGAAGGAGCCTCACACGGAAGACGGCTCAGTAGTTCCAAATGTTGCGATTGGAGAGCTTCTGCTTCGGGCCGGCGAGCTTCTTTATGAACATCATGTGAAGCCAGCAGATGAACTCGACCGGCTTGCGAATTTGATTTCGCAGTTCCTTCCCATCTACGAGATCGACTCGCCAACCGAGGCCTTTATTCAATTTCTTCGGTTTTACATTATGTTGACGGTCAACATCCCACGCCTCCCCGCAGCGTCAAAGACTTTCGATGTTAAAGCGGAGTTCGAGAAGCAGTCTGGCGTTTCGCTTGAGACCTATTGCGACTTCATCTTTTTCTTTTCAATGCACGCCATGATCGTGCGAAACCATAAGTCAAAGGATGCCGCAATGGATTGCGGAGTCCGTATTGCCACGTTTCAGAACATGAAAGCACCCGGGGACATCATTGAAAAGATGTTTGACAACGTGTCATTCTCGCTTGACAAGGTCACTGCTCAAAAGGTCGCATCGGGATACGCCGACTTTGAATTTCTCCGAGATCGCCCCTATTTCAAATTTGAGGAACAGCTCTACTGTCTCGATTACGAGTATGCGGTCAGCAAACTTGAAAGTGGCGTCTTGTGGCGAGTGCTCAAGGGCCTCGACGCGAAACATCGCGACCCTTACATGAGCTTTTGGGGTGCTGTGTTCGAGGACTATGTTGTGTGGCTCTTCGAGACGTATGCTTCGCAAAAACAAAACACGGTCTACTCAGCTCCAAAATATGCTGACGATCCGACCAAACAGATCTGCGATGCGATTATCGTTTGCGGATCGACGGCCGTCCTGGTCGAAGCAAAGCTAGCGACTTGTCGAACCGATATCCGCTATTCCGGTGACTACAAGAAGATGCGCAAATTCATTGAAGACCGGCTGGTCGCCGGCACCGATCGTTGCGTAGGCGTTTCGCAGCTTGTGAACGCACTAAACAACATCAGGACTTTGTCAGAGTCTTCCTTGAAGGTGTGGCTGCGAAGCATTAGAAAATTCATTCCTGTCATCATAACTAAAGACGATATTGGTTCAAGCTGGGTAATGAACGCGTACCTGCAAAAGCGCTTTAAGCAGGAAAAGAAGAAATATAAGGGCTACACAGTTACACCGATCGTGAGCATGAGCATATCGACCCTTGAACGCTCAATGAGAGCTCTTAAGGAACTACCTTTTGAAACGATTCTCGAAGACCGGATACAGCAGGACAAGCAGCTTACGCGTCCTTTCGAAGCAGCCAGCAAGTATGTGCAGCGCGGGGTTGCCGGTGGACTGTCCGTGCATATGGATGTTCTCCAGAAGCTGACTGATGAAGTGACAAAGAAGTACGAAGTCAGGGATCTCGTTCCGGCCGCGCAGACATTAGGCTAGGTGTATCTGTAGGAAAGTGAACTTTCACATGGCCGTCACTGAACCCCGCCAAACGCACTGACTGGCAGCCACTTTTCGCCATTGACGAATTCGCCAAGTCATGCCAGAGTGATAACTGAGTTCTAGCAATGATGCGCAAGCCCCATACCGATTGCTACCCGACGCCAGCCACATTTATGTGGCAAGGTGCGGGAGAAGGTACGGTCATGTAACGGGGGCTAATCCATAGCGCGTGGTTTTTCTGAGCCTCCGATACAAATCGGGGGTTTTTGGTTTTTATGGCGCATTTTTCACGAAATGCGCAGATAGGAGGCAGTGTCGTCTAACGGCCAGGATGCGGCCCCTTCAAGGCTGAGATGGGAGTTCGATTCTCCTCGCTGCTACCAAAGTTATGAACGCACAAGTGATTGAACTCGATGGTTTTGAAATTGAGCTTGCTTCGGAGCTTTATTGTGAGCGCGGCGGGGATCACCGCGAGTTGGTGGACCGTGCGCGTAGTGATCGCCGCAGGCTCGGCCACAACGTCGATGAATCTGCCGTCTTGTGTGTGCGGTGCATGAAAGCGATACCGCTCAAAGGTTGATGCCGGGTCGTCTAGTGGCAGGACTCTGGACTTTGAATCCGGATACGGCCGTTCGAATCGCTCCCCGGCAGCCAGTTCTTTGACAATTTGAAATTCCCTCTTCGTCTAATGGAAGGACGCTGCGTTCTGAACGCAGAAATCGTGGTTCGAGTCCACGGGAGGGAGCCGGAGCTATGGTCTATCGGCAGGATGGCTGATTGTCTCTCAGCAGGGACGGGTTCAACTCCCGTTAGCTCCGCCAAAAGTTTGCGGGAGATTCGTCCAGCGGCTAGGACACTGGTCTCCAAATCCAGGTACGAGGGTTCGAGTCCTTCATCTCCCGCCATTGCGAGCATGGTATAGCGGCTGGTGCCTCGGGCCTCCAACCCGATGACGCGAGTTCAACTCTCGCTGCTCGCTCCAAGATTTTGTGAGGGCGGAAGTCGTCTAGTGGCCAAGACACGATGTTGCCAACCCGTTCGACAACTTCGCTGCGCTCAGTTGCTCAGGGCAGGCTAAGAACGAGAGCGAGGGTTCGAGTCCCGCCTTCCGCTCCAAGTTAGTAAGTATGTTCGAGGCGGTGTAGCCAAGACAGCAAGGCATCTGCCTGCAAAGCAGATCATCGGGAGTGCAATTCTCCCCGCCACCTCCAGATTGTCCAGAAGGAGTTTTGTGCTGGTGTAGCTCAGTGGGAAGAGCGCGGGCCTCGTAAGTCCGTGATCGGCGTTCGAATCGCCGCGCCAGCTCCGCTGGTATAGCTCAACGGGAAGAGCAGGCGCACGGTAAGCGCCCACCGCAGTTCGAGGCTGCGTGCCAGCTCCAAAAGTTTGCTGGTCTAGCACAGTGGAAGTGCAGAGAGCTTGTACCTCTCCGACGAGTGTTCGATTCACTCGACCAGCTCCATGTGTGGCCGAACCCAAACGGTGAGGGGCGTGTCTGTGGAACACGTTTTAGTCGGTTCGACTCCGACCGGTCACCCCAATAAGGGCGGTTCGTATAAGGGAATTACCCACGGCCTGCAACCGTGAAATGCGAGTTCAAGTCTCGCACCGTCCACCAAAGTTTGGCTCGGGAACTCGACGGCAGAGTGCTGGTCTGAAAAGCCAGTGGATACGGTTCAATTCCGTGCCGAGCCACCAAGTGTCGGGAGGGGGTCCGGCCGGTTGAAGGCGCACAGATTCGGGTAATCGGAGAAAGGAGGTCGCAAATGCCGTTTTTTGTCTTGGTGATGTTCGTGAAAGTTATTTATGAAGCCATTCGTGTCTTTCATGAGAAAAACCGTGCAGCGAAACCCGAACCACTGTGTGTGGGCTGCCTGCACGCACACGTGCAGTATGCCGCAAATGCGCGGCGTGCGATCTCCTGTGCATACGGTGGGGCGGTGCGTTCTATGAAATTGGATGTGCTGTACTGCACTGACTATCAGGCACGGAACGTGTCAGCGCGTAGTCGTGTCGTTGGTTTCGTACGCGAAATAGTACCTGCGGAGTGATGTGGGAGCTTGAATGAGATGTACCGAGAAAACTTATGACCGAAAACACTTACAACGTAATCAAGCCCGACAACGGCGTACTAATCAAGGCCTGGACCAAGGGTGTCCCACTTGAGGACGCTGCACGCCAGCAGCTTTTGAACGTCGCCCAGTTGCCGTTCATCTACAAGTGGGTAGCGGCCATGCCGGACGTGCATTGGGGCATTGGCGCGACTGTCGGGAGCGTGATTCCGACCCGTGGCGCAATCATTCCCGCGGCGGTTGGTGTGGATATTGGTTGCGGCATGATGGCCGTGCGGACTTCTCTGCACGCCAACCATCTGCCGGACAATCTGCACGGCATCCGCACGGCAATTGAGAAGGCGGTGCCGCACGGGCGTACCGACAACGGACGCGCGCACGACCGCGGTGCGTGGTCGGATGCCCCGTCGCATCACGCGGAGGTGTGGGCGAAGATGGAGCCGGCGTACAAGGCGATCGTCGATAAGTATCCCAAGCTGGATCACAAGCAGCGCGTGAATCACCTGGGAACACTCGGCACCGGGAACCACTTCATCGAGGTCTGCCTTGATGAAAGCGAGAATGTCTGGTTTCTGTTGCACTCGGGATCGCGTGGCGTAGGCAATCGTTTCGGCACGTTTTTCATCGAACTGGCGAAGAACGATATGCGCCAGTGGATGATCAACCTGCCAGACCAAGACCTCGCTTACTTGCCCCAGGGGACAGAGCACTTCGAGGACTACGTCCGCGCGGTGCACTGGGCTCAGGACTACTCGCTGGCTAACCGCGACTTGATGATGCAGAACATGATCGCGGCGGTTAAGGGCTCGGGAGAAGTCCCGGCGTTCGAAGCCAATGTGGAAGTCGTGAGCTGCCATCACAACTACGTGACCTGGGAGCACCACTATGGCGAGAACGTGCTCATCACGCGCAAGGGCGCAGTACGTGCGCGTGAAGGCGATATGGGAATCATTCCCGGCAGCATGGGAGCGCGTGTACATCGTGCGCGGCAAGGGCAATCCGGAAAGCTTCATGAGCTGCAGTCATGGAGCCGGACGTGCCATGTCGCGTACAGAAGCGAAGCGCCGCTTTACGCTGGACGACCACGCCAAGGCGACGGCGGGCGTCGAGTGCCCTAAGGACGCCGACGTCATCGACGAAACACCGATGGCATACAAGTCCATTGATGCAGTAATGGAAGCGCAGCGCGATCTGGTAGATGTGGTGCACATGTTGCGCCAGGTGGTCTGCGTGAAGGGGTAGACAGGAGAGGGCTGCAAAGCCCTCTCTTCAGATCCGGGTGTAGGGTAGCGGCCACCCACATGTCTTGGGCACATGTCCACGCAGGTTCAACTCCTGCCACCCGGACCATGTTCTTGTGGCGCGGTAGTAGCGTAGGACAATACGAGAGGCTCATAACCTCTAAACGCAGGTGCAAATCCTGCCCGCGCAACCATGTCTTGTGGATCACTGTACTTAGTAAGTGGTAACTCGATCATGATCGGATGATGGGACAATTTATTCGACGACTTGCAACTTTCCTCTTGCAAAATATTTCGAGTCATGGCATCTTCGATTATCTTCTTACGAAAGGACGCCCAAATTGGCAGATGTCTCCAACAAAACGCTAAGCGGGCAACATCGGCCCATAATGCGGCTGAGTTGCTATAGGGCGTCCTTTCGGTCGCGCTAACCGACCTTAAGCGCTCTTCCGCACAACAAAATCACTGGGTGGCGCAGGCCGCGGTTCCTTCGACTGTTAATCGACAATACCGCTGCCGTTCATTCCCCCAGTTATAACTCACACGGTCAGTGGTGATTGGCTACGGCTACTTCTTTGGTGAAACAGCCTTCGAGCTGTGAGGTTCGACTCCTCGTGGGCGCAAGCCCTGCCGTAACCGCATGTTCCCTGACCCATGAGTTACCTAACCGCGGGATGAAGTCTCTCGCGCAGAAAACATTCAGTCAGTGGTGAAGTTCACGGCAACTTCGTGGCGTGCCTGTTATGAAGGCCGGGGTTCGAGCCCTCAACCGTGATCAAGGTTCCCTGGCTGTGACGCAGACGCAGCGCGGGTGGAATATGCCCTCGCTGCCGAACCGGGCGAATGCCCGTAGATTGGAGTCGATAATCAGTTTCGCCGGTGGTGAAGAGGAGAGATACTTCGCGCCAATCACGACGCGCAGGGCGGCGGCCCTGCCGGGGATCAGAGCTCCAGGGACGGGGGCGTAGTCCCGAAGCACAAGGTACCTGGGAAAATCGTGCCCCGAGTCGACTCTTCTCGTTGGTTCCCCGGCGAGTTCTTGAAACGTTGGGTTTGGCCGGTGGTGAAGACTACGGTTACTTCGCCTCAGGAGCGGGAGATGCAGGTTCGAATCCTGCCGCGGGAATTATGCCCGCGTAGCTAAATTGGCAAAGCGCCTAATGTTCCGTGGTCGCTGATTCCCCGGCCAAAGGAATTTTGCGCAGCCAGTTGTTCAACAACTAACTCCGGCCCGGTGCCGGTTAGAAAAATGAGTATGCTTCAAATTCTAAAAGGCGTGTTGAGCGGCCGGAACGAGTTCGCCACCGGCGGGCTTCTGCTGATGATCATCGGCGCGGTGAGTGTGTGGCTGCGGACTGTGCCTGAAAGCCTCTGGGACTGGATCGTCAGTCAGACCACCATGATGATCACGGTGAAAGATGATGACGCTGCGTTCGTATGGGTGAAGGAATGGTTTCTGGAGCAGAAGTTTCTCAAACGAATTCGGCGGCTTGATCTGGACACGACCCTTCGCAATGAGCGGATCGCCATGATTCCAGCACCAGGAAAACATTGGTTCT
Source organism: uncultured Acidobacteriaceae bacterium (assembly GCA_963817305.1). GTDB lineage: Bacteria > Acidobacteriota > Terriglobia > Terriglobales > Acidobacteriaceae > Sulfotelmatobacter. Next base: position 27,465 of record CAWFOD010000010.1, read on the forward strand.
GGTACGGCGGCAGACCCTTTGAGGTGTGGTTCTCGCGCACGGAAAACACGCACGAACGGACTGGCAGGCGAGTCGAGTCGCTCACCTTCCGAACGTTGGGGAGAAAACGGTTCTTCCTCCAACAGTTTGTGGACGACGTTGTGAAGTGCCATCTCAAGAGACAAGGCGTGCAGTCGTATTTGTATACGTACAACGACGGTTGGGATTACGTGGAAGGGTATTCGCCACGTCTGCTCGAATCCGTGGTTTTGGAACCGGGAGAAAAGGAACACATGCTGCGTGACATGATGCAATTCCGGAGATCGAAGCAACGGTACGAGCGCTTGGGAGTTCCTTACCATCGTGGCTATTTGCTTTACGGGCCGCCGGGAACGGGGAAAACCTCTTTGGTCTCCGCACTGGCGGCGCACTTCGGCCTATCGATCTACATCATCAATCTGGCGGAGTTCAACGATCGCAGTTTGATGAGTGCGGTCAACAATGTCCCGGCGAAGTCAGTCTTGCTGTTTGAGGACATTGATTGCATGAAGGGCAGTCAATCGCGGATCGAATCAAGTCTGAGCACTGGGCAGAATGGTGGCGCAACGCCTGGCACAAAAGAGGTTGCGCCGAACCAGAATGGGGTGACGCTATCTGGGTTGCTGAATGTGCTGGATGGTTTTGCTGCGCCGACTGGTGTTCTGTTTGTGATGACGACGAACCATGTCGAAAAACTGGACCCAGCGCTTCTGCGTCCGGGAAGAATTGATTACAAGCTTTACCTGGGAAAAGCGAGCGATCGCCAAAAGGTAGAGCTATATCGCAGGTTTTTCCCGGAGTCTACCGAGGCCGCGGCGTGGCAATTCGTGGAAGCCTCAGGGTCCGCGGAAACGATGGCTGAATTTCAAGGCCTGCTTCTTGCCTTGGAAGTGGCGTCGTTCGCGAGGCGAGAAGAAAACTCGGATCGAGTGACAGCAAGTCACGGAATCCTGGCGTAGAGCTTTCGCCGGTGGTGAAGACGAGGGTTCCTTCGGACTCCGAAAGTCGCAGGTTCGAATCCTGCCATGGCCTTCGAGCCGTGTAGCTCAGTGGTAGAGCATCGGAACAAATAACGTCGTCGACTTATTCCCCGGCGAATTTTCAACCAAGTCAGACCTTGGCGCATGGGCCAAGGTCCCATTTGCTAGATGCTCCGGCTAGTAGCCAATCGGTAAAAGCTTTGCAAGTTGAAAGGAGGCCACGAATGGCCCGACTGAATCTACTGAACCTTAACTTTGGAGCGCGCACGCACGAGGGCGCGCCTGCGCGAAACATTTCTCCGGAGCTGCAGCTGCGGCGCTCGGTGCTGGCGTGCCTGCTGTGGGAGGGCCAGTTCTATGAAGACGGAGTCGAGATTGCCGGCCGCATTGCCGAACTCGTTCCCAAAGTCGCGGCCGAGAAGGTGGCGGCTCTGGCAGTCGAAGGACGCGAGCGGATGAAGCTGCGTCATGCGCCGCTTCTGCTTGTCCGCGAGATGGCTCGCCACAAAACGCATCGCGCTCTCGTGTCGGAAACGCTTGCCCGAATCATCCAGCGGGCTGACGAACTCGCGGAGTTCGTCGCCATCTACTGGAAGGACGGGCGTGTGCCGCTTTCCGGCCAGGTGAAGAAGGGGCTGGCGGCGTCGTTCCCGAAGTTTGATGAGTATCAGCTTGCCAAGTACGACCGCGGCGGGCCGATCAAGCTGCGGGACGTGCTCTTCCTCTGCCACGCCAAGCCCCGCGATCAGGCGCAGGCCGATGTGTGGAAGAAGCTGGTCTCGGATATGCTGACGACGCCCGACACGTGGGAAGTTGCCCTCAGCTCTGGCGCTGATAAGCGCGGGGCTTGGGATCGTCTGCTTCGCGAACAGAAGCTGGGTGCTCTCGCGCTGCTTCGCAACCTGCGTAACATGCGCGAGGCCGGGGTGGACGAGTCGCTGGTGCTCTCCGCGCTTGGTTCGATGAGCACGACGCGCGTTCTGCCGTTCCGCTTCCTGGCTGCGGCCCGTTACGCTCCGCAGTGGGAGGCAGCGCTTGAGCAGGCGATGCTGAAGTGCGTGGCGGAAACCGAGAAGCTGCCGGGAAAGACCATCGTACTGGTGGATGTCTCCGGCTCGATGACTGCGCCGCTGTCTCGCCGCTCCGAGATGCAGCGCACTGACGCGGCTTACGGTTTGGCTGTGCTACTTCGCGAGATCGCAGAGAAGGTTGCAGTGTACAGCTTCTCTGACAATCTGATTGAAGTGCCGGCGCGTCGTGGCTTCGCCCTGCGCGATGCCATTGACGTTTCCCAGCGCCACAACAGCACCCAGTTGGGGAATGCGGTTGAGAAGCTAAACGGCAACGAGAAGTGCGACCGCCTGATCGTAATCACCGACGAGCAGGCGCACGACCGGGTACCGGCGCCCAACAGCAAGGGCTACCTCATCAACGTGGCCAGCTACAAGAACGGCGTCGGCTACGGCAAGTGGATGCACATCGATGGCTGGAGCGAGGCAGTCATCGAATACATCCGTGCGCTGGAGCAAACGACGTGAGTAAACTAAACAGGATAGGGCAGGCGAAACCGTCTGCCTTATTTCTGAGGATTCACTTCGCTGGAACCTTTAGAGCTCCGATCCTAATTAAAGTGCCAGATTCCGTGCGGGCTGAAGCGGAGAATGCAGCTTTCTCCGCCGGCGACATTGCAAGATATTATCCGTCCATAAGACCTTGGTTACGCACAGGGGACATGTAGTAAGGTGGAAGGTTACCAATAAGTGTCATTTTCGGGCGTTGCGGCACGTAGATTCCACATAACGGTAGCAGTGTTCTTCTGCGTTTCGCCGCAACGGAATCTGAACGATTGCAACGGCACGATTGGGTCACGACTATTATCTCCTAGAGGGGAGCCTCCTGGGGTGCATGCTGTCAGAAAGTTCCTTTCGTTGCTTTTCGGGATCTTGTCCCTGATGCGCGTTTCCATAGCTTTTGGAGGTGTCCTGCGCATAATTCATCGACACTACTCCGGGTTGCCGTTCCGAGCCTCGCTTGTCTCGATATTTTTCTTAGTTACGGCCGCTCTCTTCGCAATGGCATTTATGACTGGCTGGAGAGGTCAGGGCTCTTCAAAGGGTTGGGGACTTGCCGCAGCCCCCAGATGGTCAATTTGACCGGGATGGGTACGAGCGACTGAGAATAAACCTAGTTATACTCACGGGATCGGGGATTTTTCCAGTCGGGCGGTGGTGGCGACAAGAATGCCGACTCTTCAGCCTGAGATGACTCAGTTGTCGCGTCCTGCTCTCAGTCAGATTTTGGCGCTTTTCACTCTCAACAAAGCCGTCGCCAATCACAAGGCCTAGTGATGTCCAGGCGAATGACTTTCTCGCGCTTCGGCCTTCCCGACATCCGCGCGAACTAAATTTTCCCGCCAAGCTTGACCTCCGCAGTATAATTCTCCGCTTCTTGGATACCGATATATGCATTCGTCTCCAGCCAGAATATATATTCGAGTTTTTTGGTTTGGCCTACTTCTATTTCCAACGTTCTTTATTGGCTGTGGTGGCAGCGGAAATGGGAGCGTTTCTTCCACCTCGCCTCCTCCGGCGGCGGTACCAGGTTTCACGTTGTCCCTTAGCCCGAGTCAAATCGACTTGCCCCAGAGCGCAACACAGAAAGTGCAAGTACAAGTTGTACCAGAGAACGGGTTCTCTGGGTCGGTGGCGGTTACGATCACTGGCCTTCCATCTGGTGTCACGTCCTCGCCGTCAACTCTGAGTGTAGCCGGCAATAGTCCGGGAACTTTAGTTCTTACAGCCGCCACGAACGCAACTCCCGGAAACGTTCAGTTGTCGATTGCTGGAAGCTCAGGTTCAATGCAGGCTAGCGCCGCTCTTGCCTTGGACGTGATACAAATGGCCGCGCCGATTGCCGTGCCGTTCACCACGACCGGCGGAAACATTGTCAAAGCATTCTATGACGAGTCGCGGCAACTTTTGTTCGCTACAAATCTGGCTTTGAATGAGGTGGACGTGCTTACCGGCAGTAGTCTCTCAGTGCAGGAGCGAATTCCGATCGCTCAGCCCTTTGGAATTGACCAGATGCCGGATGGGAATACGCTGGTGGTAGGTACCTTCACGCAAGGTTTCTACACCATCGACGAGAACACGTTAGCAGTGAAGCATTACCTGGCGCCAAACTTTACTCAGCAATTCAGTACCGTAGTGCTCCTCATTCCAGTGGCGATGGCGAATGGCAATGTGCTCTTCATGAGTAAAGACTTCGGAGTTGCCAGCGGGGATATTTTCATATACGGCGGACAAGCCATCGTCGAATGGAATTCGAGCAGCGGTCAATTCAGCATGCCGTTTTATGTATCTGATCTTTCATTTGAGGTTGATAATTTGAAACGGAGCGCCGATCACAATTGGGCGGTGTACGCTGCCGACAAGCTGTACATCTATAGCTCCGCAACCGACAGCTTCATCTCTTCGGCTGGTCCTGTCAGCAGCGCTCCCTTTGGCGTTCGAGACATCGCGGCAAATCCAAACGGGACACAGTTCGCAGTTGTATCAGCGCAATCGGTATCTTTTTACGATCGCGCGTTCAACGCGCTTGGAACTGCAAGCGTGGCTCCAACTTCTGGCTTATTTTTTGAACACTACAACACGCAGTACAGTTCCGACGGCAGCCTGCTTTATTGGGAACTATCGTCGGCCGGGTCAGTCGTAGATGTGCTCAACACCACCACATTTACGGAAGTCGGCCACATAATCTCGGGGTTTGGTACAGAGACGCAGTTCGAATCCGATCTCCTGTGGGTGGACAACGCACAGCAGGCATTTTTGTCGGCGGTGGAGGGAGTCGGTCTTTTAGACTGCAGCTCACCTCATACCGATGCGCTTGAGTTCGTCGGGGCAGTTGGCACGAATCCGTCGGTGATTCCGTTGAACCAGTCAGTTAGCGTTACCCTTAATGACGGAATTCCCGCTGGAACCTCCGTTACCTTTGGCGGCCAGCTTGCACCTTTTGTCTCCGATCAGACCAACAACGTTGTGGTACAAGTGCCTGCGTCGAACGTGGCTGGGCCAGTAAACTTAGTTTTCAGTCAGCTCGACGGCGAAACTTTCACGGAGCCGCAGAATTTTGTGTACGGAGTTGACGTGGCCGCGCCGACTTCGACGCTAGTACCACCCATCGGAAATCCTGTCATGGGCCTATTTGGTTTCGGAATATTGAATGGGTCCTCAGGGACTCCAACTATAACCATCGGTGGGCAGAATGTCGCGAATGCGGCGGTGAATCCAAACGCGAACTACATATTGCAGGAACTCTTTCTCCAACTTCCAAATGGAACTCCTGGACCGGCCGACATTACCGTCACGAGCGTCAATGGTACCGGCACGTTAAAAAGCGCTGTGACTTATATTCCTTTTGCCAAGATCATTCCCGCGACCAGCAGTTTTGTTCAGATACTCTATGACACACATCGCAGTTTGCTCTATGCATTGCAGAGTAATGAAATACAGGTTCTCAATCCCACTACTCTGGAGTGGCAGAGCCCTTTGATCCCCGGCGGCTCGAAAGGGTTTGGCTATGTTTCCATGGCTCTGACGCCCGATGGCACGCAGATGGTTGTACTTGATGCCACTGCCAATACGCTGACAGTCTTTGATCCCGACGATCCCTCGGAGAGCGTCACGACCTCGGTGAAACCCAACTCGGGACCCCTTGCGAACGTTGTAACGACCAGCACCGGCAGAGCTTTCATCGCGAACGGCGGAGCCCCGATCTCGTTCGATCTGGCTACCAACACGTATGCCACGACCAATATTTTTAGCGGCGTGCCATCGAGATTCGTTGCTACTCCGGATGGAACTCATGTCGCCGGAGTCAATCAGAATTCTAATTCTGGAACGCTTACAACCTGGAGCGCAGCGGCCGGGGCGAGGACGCAAAGCCTGTCGGGCTTATATTGGACTGACGTGGCTGTATCCAACGACGGGAGCCTCTTTGCGGCTTTAGAAGGTGTCGTGGGCTATGCAGGCAACTACGCCGCCTTCTTCGATGGAGAACTGCATTTCACCGATGTCACGGTGTATCCCGATCTGGCGCCTCCCGATCAGTCTTTCTGTATGGGAGCGATATTCAGCGCCAGTGGATTAACCCTGCTCAATCCCTTGGCGGATTCCATTGATTTTTTCAGTACCCAGACGGCCACCATGCAAGGGCGGCTCCTCATGCCCGAACCTTTGCCGGTCGGCGACTTTACCTCGGGGACCATCGCACTCGATCCGAATCAGGAGACAATATACGCAATTTCGGCATCCGGTCTTACCGTTGTGACTTTGCCCTCGTCGGTAGATCTGGTTACACCTTTTTCTTGGCCATACGTGGCGAAGCCACCCCACTATGTTTCGCCAGGTACCCGCAGCCAGTTGCGAAAAATTGACACGGCGGCTCGATGATTCCGCTTCGGCCGAATCACGTTTCAGGGGGGGAAAACGCTACCACCGCGAATACCGTATATGCTGAACGGAACCGGACATACAATGTCGTGCTATTTCGGACGAGGTAGGTTTAAGTGCGCCGCTTTGATTATGTAGTGGCAGTAATTGTTTTGGCCGGACTCCCTTGCAGCTGCGGAGGAGGTGGCTCGTCCGCCGGTGGCGGAGGAGTCTCCCAAACTCAAACACCCGATTTTTCTATTTCGGTAACACCGGATTCTGCTACCGTGCCGCCCGGAGGCGCACTGCTCGCTCAAGTCTCGATCGCTCCGCTCAATGACTTTTCTGGATCTGTGACAGTCAACATAACTGGGCTTCCGATGGGTGCGACGATCTCACCTTCCTCGCCGTTTACCGTGGCTTCCGGCTCGCAAAACATCACCATCAGCGTAGCGGCGAATGCGGCTCAAGGGAATTTCACAGTCGGACTTCAAGCCTCGTCCCGGAACCTGCAACATTCGGCGAGCCTCGCACTTCAAGTTCAACCTCAGGCTCTTGCAAGTTTCTCGTTAAGCGTGAGTAGTGATCAGCTGTTTTTTTCACAAGGAGGAAGCGCGAGTACAACTGTAAGTCCAACTGTTATCTCCAGCGGAAATGCTAACTATGCAGTTGAGCTCTCTGTGGTTGGTTTGCCTCCTGGAGTACAGGCGACATTTGGCGCCAACCCATTTGTTATGGGTCCGCCTTCCACCCAGCTAACATTTACCGCAAATTCGAGCGCCATTGCCAACTATGCCTCTGTGATCGTGTTCGCGACCCGCGCCGCCGATGGGGTACAGGAAAGCGCAGAATTAGAAATAAATGTGTCGCCGCCAGTTGGGTCTCTTCCGGCAATCCGCACAGACTTCATTCGCGAGGACGGAACTCCTGCGGCCGTCATCTATGATCCCGTTCACGATGTCTTTTACGCAAGCAATACGCAATCGAGTCGAGTGGATGTTATTTCGCCGACGACCCACCAGATTCTAAACCACATTCCGGCTCCCAATCCCACCGGCATGGACATGAGCCTGGATGGGAAGCACCTTATTGTTACCAGCAATGCGCAACAGATTGTTTCCGTGGATACCAGCTCGCTCCAGATTGTGCAGCGCCACAACGTCACGCCGATCGTGCAGGGTGGGGCTACTTACGCCATTCCGGACCTCATCGCCAATACCTCGAACGGAACAGTGCTCCTGGGCATGACCAATTTCAGCCTTCCGCCATCCTATTATCTGGAACAGTGGAATCCCGCGACCGGAACCTTCACAGCGCTTAGCGCGCCAGGGGTCAGCGCCTGGATCAATCGACTGGTGCGCACTGGCGACGGAGCAAAAGTCTTGGTGGTTGATTATGGTAGTGATCAAAATTTGGCTGTCTATGATGCGGCCAGCAATACATTCACTGCCAGCGGAGTGTCTGCGGCGGGCCAAATCCTGGGCGTGGCTGCGAGCCCGACGGCAGAGCAATTCGCAATCGTCGGCACAAGCGCGTTCACTATCGTGGACGCCAATTTGAACCTGGTTGCCGTGCCGCAGCTCGGTGGCTTTTTTTGGGGAATGACCTACAGCCCGGACGGAACCAAACTTTATGTGATGATGACGTTGTCCTTCGTGCTCGACGGACCTTCCTATCCAGTAATTTTGACTTATGAAACCACATCATATTCCTTGATCAATATAGCTCCCGCGTTCCAGGACGGCGGACAGCAGGGGGTTCCGCTCGCGGCCGATACCTCAGGGCTCGTTTATAGCCAGTTCAGTCATGGCATGGTAATCGACGATGCTGCAAACTTTCAAAACGTCCTAAACTTGCCGGTCGGCCCTCCCAATGGACAGGTGGGGTCCGCTGATGAGGCGCCATTGAACACCCCTTTGAACACTGGCCTCGGACAAGCTTCTTTCGATGTACTTCCCGATATCTGGTTCGGAAATACACGCGGTACGAACATCCAATTTAACAGTTCTCTGGTCAGCGTCACGGCGCCTCCGTCAGCAACGGCAGGTCTTGTGAATGTGAAAGGGGTACTTCCGGATGGCTGGTTTTTCATGGTACCGCAATCCTTCTCATACGGTGCGCAGATTTTGTTTGCAGGTGGAAGCGCAGGGTCAACTCAAGGTGGGGCCTCGCTTGCACTGATTGGCTATGGTCTTCTGGGAAGCAGTGCCACACCGGCAGTCACTATCGGGGGGCGGGCAGCGACTGTAACCGGCGCAAGCAAGTATGTGGATTTCAACGATAGTGGATTGAACGCAGCCTATCCGTTTCCGGATATGGACGAAGTCATGGTGACAATTCCGCCAGGCTCGCCAGAAGAGGCAGATGTCACGATTACCAGTTCTGCTGGAACATCTACCCTGACAAAAGGTTTCAACTACTTGTCGGTTTCGGATTACTCCTCGTCGGACACTCTTACGTATGTGCTTTACGATGCAGGACGACACTGGGTGTACCTCAGCGCGGGAGACCACATCGATGTTTTCTCCGCCGACACGAATCAGTTCTTAACGCCAATTGTCCCGCCGTCGGTTTCCGGTGCGCGCCAGATTCGAGGCTTGGCGCTTACTCCGGACAACTCTACACTGCTCGCTGCGAACTTCGCGGATATGTCAGTTGCTCTTATCGACCCGGATAATCCCAGTTCGGGTCGAGTGGCTCGGATCCCGGTCACTATCGTCAATGCACCGGGCGTGGCAGATGTGGTGGCAACCAGCACGGGCCAGGCTTTTGTGGATGGAATATCGGGAACTTTTGCAGGATGCGGAGGCCAAGTATGGGAGTTAAATCTTACGACTCTGGCATCTACTCTGCGCACCGATTTAGCTGGAGTCGGCCTCCAGGTTGGTGGCAATCAGTTCTCAAGAAACGCCACCGGAAGCAATGTACTGCTCGCCGGACCAGGATGTGGAACGTTCTTTTGGAACAGCACCACGGATACGTTCACCCAGAGCACCGCCGGGGTGGCCAACAGCAGCGCAAGCTCCGGCGACGGTTATTGGTTCGCCGCCGATTACACGCGGCTCGATAGCCAGATGATTCAGCACATCCAGACCCAGCTTCCGGAATTCTTCACAGCTCTCCTGACCAGCCTATCCTTGCCTGGCGAAAAGATGAATGCATCTGGCAGCCTCCTCTACACACCCGTCCCGCGAGGTTTTGGAGCAGTGCAATCGAATGGAGTCGAAATCACCGACACGAATCTTGGTCTAGGGGTAGGGCAGATTCTTCTGAGCGAGCAGCTTACATTAGCGCAGAGCATGATGGACTTCGATGAAACGGGAAATCGATTATTTCTCATCACGAACAAGGGATTGACTATCATTGAACTGCCCAACCCGCCGCTTTCAATCGGGTATCTGAGCCCGACAACTGGTTCAACTTCTGGGGGAACGGTCGTAACAATTCGGGGCAGTGGATTCCAGGCGGGTGCCACCGTTACTGTGGGAGGAAGAGAGGCAGGCGCGACATTCGTTGATTCGAGCACATTGCAAATCACTACCCCTTCCGGTTCGGCAGGTGGCGCGAGAGTTTCGATTCAGAATCCGGAAGGAATCTCCTATTACCTAGACGCTGGATTTATGTATCAGTAGAGGTCTCTGGCATCTCAATCTGTCGCATCTATCCGATTCAAGAACAGATCATCTATCTTGATCCTATACAATCAGTTTCGGTTGTTAAAGACCAAGAGGGCAACAATAGCGAATCATCGCCTTCAAGAACCTCCCGCCGATGGCAGGATCGATACGATCAGCCGCTAACGCCCATTGACTCCATTTTTCAACTTCTTCACTCAAACTGAATCCGTCGCGTGCTAGTGTTCCCCTGATTGTATCGACGTACTTCCTTATTTCGCCGGCCTGCTGGAATGCTGACGCATCCCTCAGAAGCCGGTTCACTCTCGCTTGCTCAAGGCGTTTCTGTCTTTCCTTTTCTGCGCGTTCGGCTTCAAGCTTGCGCTTACACTGCTCCTCTTCGATTCCGCCTTCCACTTAACGCGCCACTGATAGCCATGCAGGACGTTCTCGCGGTACCTGATTTCAGCGGTCAGTATCAACTGGATCGCGATGTCGGTCATGCGCGCTTCGAGTTTCTGAACGTCATCATCCTGCCAGGTAGCTAGTACTTCCTCAGAACCCCACCCCTTTAGGATAGATAAGCACAGTCGCGTATCGCTGGCTTCTTCGCTGGCATTCAAAATCTGTGCACGGCGATTTGGCCTCTTGGGTTTGTCCAGGGCGAGTTGAAGATGCTGCTGGAAGAACGAAATCCCGATGTCGCGTGCTTCACGGCCGCGGACCGAAGGTCTACCGTTCATCTTCCCAACTGCGAAGAAAAGGCTGTTCAAGATCCGAAGGCGACGGCGCTCCAATGGCGAGTCAAAAACGGGCTTCTCCCAGGACATAACATAACGATCGGTCATCTGTTTCTCTCGGCGTTTCTCATCCTCTTTAAGGAGACGATCAATCGCTGGATGCCAGGTCAGTTCTTTATGTGGAATGGTTATGTGGCCTACAGTCTCAACGATGCGCGCCCGAACTGCCTCGATCGGTTCGGAAAACACTGGAGGCGCGCCGATCGGGGCAAGAAGGTCCTCCTCCGTCCGGTAGCCGCAAGCAGCATGCGATCTCGACCTCATCACTCATGCAAGGCGGACGCAACGGAAATGCTGGATGAAACACCTCATGCGGGGAAAAACATGGCGGAGAGAGTGGGATTCGAACCCACGTTACCCTTTCGAGTAAACACGCTTTCCAAGCGTGCGCCTTCAGCCACTCGGCCATCTCTCCGCTAAGGCTTTACGGTTTGGTCTTTTTAAGACCTGCGCACAGGCGGATGTATTGTGCGCTGCCACAATACCAGCAGTCTATCAGAGAAGCGCGGCACTTCATGAAGGTGGTGTTTCTTCGACGGCGGACTTCCGCTCGCAAGCGGGGCAAACGGTTCAGCTGAAATTTCACGAGTTGAAATGGTTACGCCAATGTGCCAACGAACTCGGCGGGACTCCTTTTCGCATGAAGAAGTGCAGCGCCTGGCCGACTTGCTGCCGGAGGACACATGGGGTGAGAGGCTGGAAGAAGACAACGACTAGGAAAAGTCGTTTGGTTCGGCCGGATCTGAAAGACTTGATTTTGAAGCGGACGGCGCGTTCGAACTGCCTGCGCCCGCGGCGGCGCTGGCGGCAGCTCCATTCGTGGCTGCAGGAGCGGATGTGGCGGCTGTTTGCGTCGCGTTCTCGGGCAGGGGTGGGGGTTTAACGCCATCGACGACGTGATGGCTCAGACAATAGAGCGCGAGTTCCAGGCGATCGGCAACGCCGAGTTTGTCATAGACTTTGCGCAGATAATTTTTTACGACTTGTTCCGTGGTTCCTACGCGAATCGCAATCTCTTTATTTTTCATGCCCTGAGTTACGCAAGAAACGATCAGTGTTTCCTTGGGCGTAAGTTGGACTTTCGGGCGGGCTCCCGAGGGCCGCAGGTTGTGGCCGCGGAAGGCTTCCATGACCCAATGAACAGCCTGGTTCTCGAGCCAGGGTTCACCGGCGGCGACTTTGCGCAGGCAGTCGACGAGTATCTCAGGTTCCACTTCGCGCGATAGAATTCCGTGCGCTCCGCGGCGAAAAAGATCGAGGGTGAGTTGTTCATCCGACGCGGGCGTGACCACGACGATTTTCAGATGTGGCGCCTGACGCAAGAGTTCGGTTACGGCTTCCACAGGATTCGGGGCCAGGGCCGATTCAAAGATTAAGACGTCAGCGGAGAATTTCGTTACTGCAGATTGAGTTTGAGGCAAGGTCTCGGCTTGACCGACTACGCGGATGTCATCTTCAAGCGCGAAGATTTTTCGCAGGCCGGCGCGGAAGATTGCCTGGGTATCGGCGAGGATCACGCGGATTAACGGAGTCGATCCGCCATCTTCGTGAACTCCGTGATTTTCGCCGACGCTGAACGTGCTTGCCATCAGATTCCTTCTGCTCGCTTCCGCCTTACGCGCGCTCGAAATGGTATTCGTCGATCACAACGCCTACGCCGCGACGGCCTTTGTCTTCAAAGCTGCGAACCACGCGGCCATGGCAATCAATCTGAACATCGCAACGGGAGCCGACAACATCGCCTGGAAGCAGGATGGTGAAATCCACCAGCGAACCTACCGGGACGTCGCGATCCATGGCGAAGAGCACGCCGTTGGCGGAGATATTTTGCGTTTCCGCGGCACAGGCCCCGCTTGTCGATTTCAATTCGACAGGCAAATGCAAAGGAAAACGCGGAGCACTTTGCATTTCAGCGTAGTGCTTGATCGCAGTCTGCTGCTGCGCTTCCGACGTCAACTGCTGCTCTGTCGCTTCGCCTGACACGGTTCCGACGGACCTTCCTTCCGAACGCGTGTTGACCGTCCGGACTTCCCACAAAATTCTTGACACAGACTTTTAACGAACTTATGGGCAGCGTACACCCCGGAATCAGGGTCGCAAAGTTACGGAAGTCATGGAACGATAGGGCTTTAACTGCTTGCGGATGAGAGGATTACAACGAATCAATGGTACTGTTTCGCAGCTCTGCGGATTTTATCGGCAGCCTAGAATTTTGTCACTTCGGTGAAGTTAAAGTCGCGAACTTTCATGGCGGGGACGACCATGTCAAACGATTCTTCGCCGCAGGCCCGGAGAGGCGCGCTCATCGCGTCGACGTTCGACAGCATCTGAATCAGACTCTCGTTGAAGCGAAAATTCCGCACACCTCGCCGGACTTCTCCGTTTTCCACAAGAAAGGTGCCATCACGGGTCATGCCGGTGACGATTTTTTCGTAGGGATCGACTTCGCGGATATACCAGAGACGCGTGACCAGGACTCCGCGTTCGGTGGAGGCGATCATCTGGGCCAGACTTTGCGGATTTGACGGGGCAGCGAAGACGATGTTGAGCGGCATCTCACCGATTTCGTTGGGCAAGGCAAAACCGTGGCCGGTGGCCGCGATCGGACCGACTTTATCTTTGTATTCCGAACGTTTCATGCGCGCCGCCGTGGCGCGCGCGTAGACCACGCGATTGACGACTCCATTTTCGACGAGCGGGAGACGTTGCCGCCGCATGCCTTCGCCATCGAATGGGGAACCGCTCTGAAGAGGATGAGTGACGTCGTCCCAGATCGTGATGTTGTCTCCGAATAGTTTACTGCCGATTCGACCGGTGAGAAATGAACGCTGGTCGAGGATCGCCATGCCGGAGTAATCCCAAAACATGAAGCCAACGATGTCGAGCACGGCGGAGGGTTCGAGAATCACCGTGTACTTCCCTGCCGGAATTTCAGCCGGCTTTGCGGAGTCGATGGCCTTTTTAGCCGCAATCTCGGCAAGATGGAGCGGATCAAGATTTGCCACGTCAGGCGAGTTGGCTTTCTGCCATCCGGAAGAGTCGGCCGCCAGCATGGTGACGGAGACTTCCGCCAGAGTTTGAGTATGCCATTTGCTGAGACCACGCGAGTTGAAGATGCCCTCGACTGATTCGGAGCTGGAAAAAATTCCGGCGGTGGTGAGCTTATGTTTCTTTGCGACATCGACGATTTTTTTTACGCCTGCAGCGCGAAGCTGGGGTGTGATGGCGGCTGTGTGGGCGAAGTGCCGGGATGGCAGTTGTGTTGTTTCGGAGCTATCGTTAGCGCTTGCCTCCGCTTCGCTTGAATCCGGCATGGGTAAAAGATCGGGATCGGGATGTTGGACTTTCGCCAGGGCTTCCGAGGAGGCAACCACACGCCGCAAACTTTCGTCGTCGAACTTGTTGGTGGTGGCGCGAGCGGTGCGTCCGGAAAAGACAGTGCGAACCGAGACGACGTGGTTTTCATCCTGCACGTTTTGATGAATCGTGTTGTTGGCGAAACGCGTGAGCGCGAAGTTCGCGCCGGAGAAAAGAACTTCGACTTCGTCGGCGGACGAAAACTTTCTGATCCGGTCGAAAATGTCTGCGGCTTGTTCTCTAGTAAGCATTCAGACTGGTTTTGGCGTTCCTCGGTGACTCTGTGTCTCTGTGGTGAGCTAGCTTCCTTTGTACGCGCTTCCGACTTTGATCCCGCGAAAACGCGATGGGGCGGCGCCGTGGCCCGTGCCCATTACCTGCTGCGGTTGGCCTTTGCCGCAATTCGGCGTTCCCCAGAGCGTCCACTCGTCGCGGGAGCAGATAGCATCGAGGGAATTCCAGAACTCAGTCGTGATGCCGGAATACGATGGATTCTTCACCATGCGCACGCGCTTGCCGTGTTTGATTTCCCAGCCGATCTCGCAACCGAATTGAAAGTTGTAACGCTTGTCGTCGATCGACCAGGATCGATTGGTCTGCATCAGAATGCCGTGATCTGTGGAAGCGATCAGTTGCTCGAGAGTCAACGGTTTAGTGCCGGGCAACAGGCTGATGTTGGTCATGCGAATCATGGGCAGACGATTCCATCCCTCGGCACGCAGCGTTCCGCCGGAGCGATTCTCTCCTATGGTGTGCGCCGTCTCGCGGGAGCTGAGATAACCGGTAAATAATCCGTTGGTGATGATTGGCGTGCATTGCGCGGGAACGCCTTCGTCGTCGAAGGCAAAAGTTCCGAGGCCGGGTCCGTGCTCCTGGCGGGCGTCGGCGACTACGTTCACCATCTCGCTGCCGTAACGC
Source organism: uncultured Acidobacteriaceae bacterium (assembly GCA_963817305.1). Taxonomy (GTDB): domain Bacteria; phylum Acidobacteriota; class Terriglobia; order Terriglobales; family Acidobacteriaceae; genus Sulfotelmatobacter. The sequence goes on from CAWFOD010000010.1 coordinate 42,581, forward strand.
AGGGTGCGCAGCTTGTCGAGCGTGAGGAATGAAGTGCCGGCGAAGTTCGCTTCCATGCCCAGCACGCGGTCGAGTTCGATGGGATGCCCGATGGATTCGTGGATTTGCAATCCAAGTTGAGAGCTATCGAGAATAATGTCGAACGTGCCTTCGGGACATTGGTCGGCATGATGCAGCGCCACGGCTTCTTCCGCGATGCGGCGGGCGTTCTCGACCAGCTTCAATTCATCGATCAGTTCGTAGCCTTTGTTTTGCCATTGACCACCATAAGAATTCGGATACGAGCGTTTCTGAATTTCATTTCCCGCGAATGCATATGCGGCGTAGCCCGCGCCTGCGGAATACTTGGTCTGATGAATGTCGGCTCCCTCCGACGAGAGGAACCATTGCTCTTCGCGATTGAAATTTAAATTACTCTCGGCCAATGTGATGCCGGAAACGGCGCGCAGTTCGGAGTCGATGTTCAGCAGCAGAGCGATGTTTTGCTCCACGGAAATCGAGAACGGATCGATGACATGGGGCGTGGTCCATTCGGCGGTTACTGGTTTCTCGGGAGCGAGGCGGACATCGTGCTGCTTCACTTGCGCCGAGGCGCGGGCGATTTCGACGGCGCGGGCAGCCGTGGTCTCGACGCCGAGGCGGGACAAATCTTCGGATGCCGCAAACCCCCAGGCTCCGTCGGCGAGCACACGGACACTCAGTCCAGTTGATTCGGCGTCAGAGGCGCTGCCGACTTTGCCGTTCTTCGTAGTAAGTGCGCGGCTTCTGTGGCTGACGATGCGGGCATCGGCATAGCTTGCGCCGCGCATGGTGGCCACGTTCAGAGCCCAGTTGGCGATCTGCTTCATGGGGAAATTTAAATTTACCACGAAGAGCGAAAGACCATTCACCACAAGGACACGACGTTCTCGAAGCTTAGTTGCGATGGGCAGGCGAAGAATTTACGGCTTGGCTCGGGCCACATCCAGCGCTTGACGGACCGCCAGCAACTCCTTCAACACTTCGCGCAGCTTGGTGGATTCCAGCGCGTTCGCTCCGTCGGATTTCGCCATTTTCGGGTTGTCGTGGACTTCCAGAAAAACTCCATCCACACCGGCGGCCACTGCGGCGCGCGCGAGAACGGGAATAAATTCCGGTTGACCGCCGCTGACCGCAGGTCCGCGGTCGTCGGCTTGCGCAGATGGCAGTTGCACGGAATGGGTGGCGTCGAATACGACGGGCGCGAACTTACGCATGATGGAAAGCGAGCGCATATCGACTACGAGATTGTTGTAGCCGAAACTCGTACCACGCTCTGTGAGAAAAACCTGCGAGTTGCCTGCCTCGCGGCATTTTTCCACTGCGTGGCGCATGTCCCAGGGCGAAACGAATTGTCCTTTCTTGATGTTTACGGCGCGGCCGCTGAGCGCGGCCGCGACCACGAGATCGGTTTGCCGACACAGGAATGCAGGAATTTGCAGCACATCGACTACTTCTGCGACCGTCGCGACATCACTCACTTCATGCACGTCGGTTAGCACCGGAAGCTGCAATTCGCTCTTGATCTTTTTCAGAATGCGCAAACCTTCCTTCACGCCGGGTCCACGAAAGCTGCGGATCGATGTGCGATTGGCTTTGTCATAACTGGCTTTGAAGATAAAAGGAAAACCGAGGGCTCTTGTAACGCCCTTGATGATCTCGGCCATGCGAATAGCATGCTCTTCGCTCTCAATGACGCAAGGGCCGGCGATGAGAAAGAGATTTCCCGAGCCGATGTGGACATCGCCGACCTGGAATGAAGAAATCAAATGCGAAACCTTTCACCGCCGAGAACGCAGAAAGCGCCGAGATAAAACCAGGGAAAACCTAAATCGCTATTGCCTTTCTCGGCGATCTCTGCGATCTCGGCGGTGAAGTTCTTGCTATCTGCGCGCTACTTTTTCCGGACGGTGAAACATTTCTACCGCGGCAACTTCTTTTTCTGCCCGTCGCTCCGCGCCATGCTTATAGGCGGCCGCGATGAACGTGCTGAACAATGGATGCGGCTCCAGCGGCTTCGATTTGAACTCAGGATGAAACTGGCATCCGATGAAATGAGGATGGTCCGGCAATTCGATCATTTCAACATAAGTGCCGTCGGGCGTTGAACCAGAGATGCGCAGCCCAGCCGCGACCATTGGCTCTTCGTACTCTCGATTGAATTCATAACGATGGCGGTGGCGCTCGCTGATTTCCAGCTTGCCATAGATCTTGTGCGCCAGCGTGTTGGGCTCGATCTTGCAGGTCCACGCGCCTAAACGCATGGTGCCGCCCAGTTCTTCTACTCCGCGCAATTCGCGCAGTTTGTAGATCACGCGATGCGGAGTGGCTTGATCGAACTCACTCGAATTCGCATCGGCAAGCCCGACCACGTTGCGGGCGAATTCAACACATGCGGTTTGCATTCCGAGACATATCCCGAAGTAAGGAACATTATTTTCGCGCGCATAACGAATCGCGATGAGCATCCCTTCGATGCCGCGCTTGCCAAAACCGCCGGGAACGAGGATTCCGTCGTAATCTTCGAGTTGCGCCTTGTAGCTTTCGTCGCCGGTTTCCAGTCCTTCGGCTTCAATCCAATTCAATTGAAGTTTTAAATTGTGCGCCAACGATCCATGGATCAAAGCTTCCTTCAGAGATTTGTAGGAGTCCTCGTACTCGACGTATTTGCCGACGATGCCGATTGTCACCGTATCTTTCGGGTTGTACACGCGGTGAACAATGTCTTCCCACTTGGAAAGGTCGCGATCCTTCGCTTCCATATGAAGGTACTTCAGCACCAGGGTGTCGACGCCTTCATTCGCGAATACCAGCGGGACTTCGTATACGGAAGCGACGTCTTTCGCAGTGATTACGGCTTCTTCCTGCACGTTGCAGAAGAGCGCAATCTTTGACTTAAGGTCCTTTGCAAGAAAACGGTCGGTGCGGCAGAGCAGAATGTCGGGCTGAATTCCGATGCTGAGCAGTTCCTTCACCGAATGCTGCGTGGGCTTGGTTTTCAGTTCTTGCGCGGCGGCGATGAAGGGCACCAGCGTGACGTGGACGAAGAGTGTGTCCTCGCGGCCAAGTTCCTGGCGCATCTGGCGGATCGCTTCCATGAACGGCAGCGATTCGATGTCGCCCACGGTGCCGCCAATTTCGACGATGGCCACGTCAACGTCCTGCGCCACTTTTTTCATCGCAGCTTTAATTTCGTTGGTCACGTGCGGAATGACCTGCACGGTTTTTCCCAGATAATCGCCGCGGCGTTCTTTGGCGATGATCTGTTCGTAGAGACGGCCGGTGGTCCAGTTGTTGTCGCGAGAAAGTTTGGCGTGGGTGAAGCGCTCGTAGTGGCCGAGGTCGAGATCGGTTTCGGCGCCATCGTCGGTCACGAAGACTTCGCCGTGCTGAAACGGCGACATCGTCCCGGGATCGACATTGAGGTAGGGGTCGAACTTCATCAGGTTCACTTTCAAGCCGCGGCTCTCCAGCAGGCAACCGATGGAAGCTGCGGCCAGTCCCTTGCCCAAAGAAGACACAACTCCGCCCGTCACAAAGATGTACTTCGCTGGCATCTCTTCCTCGCTCTAAATTGTGATTGAAAATTGGTGCAGGTGGGGTGCACGAACAATTATGGCAGAAGATGGCTGTGGAAGGAAATAGAAGAATAATGACGGAGCCGGAATTCATCAACCATGAAGAACACGAGGCTTCACGAAGATACATCAGGGTGGGATCCTATTCGTGATCGGTCGTCTTGATCCTTCGTGTGCGTGGCTTTTCAGCAGAGCGCGTTGACTATCCCGGAGATGTGGGCGAAAATGATTCAGCACTTTCCCGCGACCCGATTCTTCGGGCTCGGCTTTTTTGCTTCAATCGTGGGCCTGTGGCGCAGCTGGGAGCGCGCTTCCATGGCATGGAAGAGGTCGTCGGTTCGATCCCGACCAGGTCCACCAAATTCATTCCTCGTGGGAAGTCTTCCTGCGTATCCTCACAAATCACTTTGATTCAGTATTTTAGGCGAATTCCTTGATGGCCCGCGGGGCGCCCGCGAACGGGTCCAAAGACTTGCGCCGTTTCCGTTCTGAAGTCGCACTTTGAACCCGAAAACGCACGGGCAGATTCGGCGGGCACATACGAAATAGGCGCCACGCAGGCTATAATTGCAGGTTCCGGGCAATATACCTTCGGCTAGGTTTTCCCAGGCGGTCCCACAAGCGCGATCAACAATCTCTCATGGAACTTCCCGGCAACTGGGAGCGTATCAGAAGATGTGTCCGTTAGAGCGCGTGAACCGGGTTTGCTGGAATCGAGGAGGGGCCGAAGGCAAGTAAGATCAGACATTCCGGACGATGACGGATACGATGAAAACCTGGAAGAAGATCGCGATCGGCGCCGGCGTGGTGCTGTTGCTGGCTATCATTGTCGGGATCACGGTACACCAGAGCGGCAAGAATGTGGTTACGGTGCAAACCGGCAAGGTGCAGCGTGAAGATTTGTCTTCCGTGGTGAGCGCTTCGGGAGAAATCAGGCCCAAGACCTACGTCAACATTGGCGCTAACGCCTTCGGCAAGATCACGCATCTGCTGGTCAAAGAAGGCGACCATGTGAGAAAGGGTCAATTGCTCGCGCAGCTGGAGAACGTGCAGTCGTCGGCGGATGTGAATGCCAATCAGGCATCCCTGCAAGCCGCGGAGACGGATGCGCTTGCCGCCGATGCGGCGCTGAAGACCTCCCAGGCCGACCTGGTGCGCGCGCAGGCCGATTACGACCGCAACAAACTCGACTGGAACCGCGCCCAGAGCCTGTTTAAGGATGGGTTGATCTCAAAGTCGGATTTCGATAGCCGCAAGAATGCCTGGGCAACAGCCGATGCCGGCTTGGTTCAGGCTCAAGCCCGTGTATCCCAGGCTGGGGCGCAGAAAGAGTCCGCCGATAAACATATTGCGCAGAGCCGGGCCACACTCACGCGCTACGCGGATGTGCTGCAAAAGGCCACCTATACCGCGCCCTACGACGGCGTGATTACCAATCTGCCGGTTCGTGAAGGCGAAACCGTGGTGATGGGCATTCAGAATTCGCCCGGCAGCACGCTGATGACGCTCGCCGATATGTCGGTGATTACGGCGGAAGTGAAAGTGGATGAGACTGACATCGTCAATGTGCGACTGGGCCAGCCCGCTGAAGTGACGATTGATGCCATCCCACGCAAAGTTTTTCACGGCACGGTTTCCGAGATTGGAGACAACGCCATCGTGCGCTCCACCGGCGTGGCTACTTCGCAACAAACTACGGCCAGTGAAGAAGCAAAAGATTTTAAAGTTGTGGTCACGGTGAACGATCCGCCGCAGGACTTGCGTCCCGGACTCTCGACCACGGCGAAAATAACGACCGCGGCCCGCAGCGGGGTGCTCTCGATTCCGATTCAAGCGCTTTCGGTTCGCAGCCAAGCCCAACTGGAGCAAGAAAAATCGTCCCCCGGTTCGGTACAGGCGGCAGCACCCGCGCCCAAAGAAACATCGAAGAATAAGAATCAGCAGGATGTGCAGGGCGTTTTCGTCATTCGCAATAAGAAAGCTGAGTTCGTTCCGGTGACGACCGGCATCACTGGCACCAGCGACATTGAAGTGTTGCAGGGGTTGAAGGAAGGCGATGAAGTAATCACCGGAAGCTACAAGGTTTTGCGAACGCTGCGTTCTGGCAGTAGCGTCAAGATCGATAACTCGGTTCCTAAAAAGGAAGACGAATCGTCGTGACGTTCGGCAGGTTGATCCGTCCAACGGAGAAGCCGGTGAGACAAAACAGTTTTCGACCGGCGTCAGGAACGGCAATGTTTTATATGCCGTTCGCCTCCGGAGTTCAGGGAGATCGAATTCACTTACGGAGAACTCAGTGGCACCGGAGCAGGAGAAAAATATGGCTACCGCAGAAGTGATCAGCATGCCCTCGAACGCCGTTTCAGCTCCACCGCAAGCTTGCATGATCGCGGCCGTCGATCTTTGGAAGACTTACGACATGGGATCGGAGCAGCAGGTGCATGCGCTGCGCGGGGTGAACCTGCGCATCGAGCGTGGCGAGTATGTCGCCATCATGGGGCCCTCCGGTTCGGGCAAGTCCACGCTGATGAACTTGATCGGCTGCCTCGACACGCCGACCAAAGGGGAATACTGGCTCAACAGCCAATTGGTGAGCGAACTTGATGACGATGAACTGGCGCGCATCCGCAACAAGGAAATCGGCTTCGTATTTCAGACATTCAATCTTCTAGCGCGCGCCACCGCGTTGCATAACGTTGAATTGCCACTGATCTACGCCGGCGTCCCTACTGACGAGCGTACGGAGCGCGCTAAAGCCGCATTGACGGCAGTGGGCATGGGATCCCGCATGACCCACAAACCGAACGAACTTTCCGGAGGGCAACGGCAACGGGTTGCAGTGGCGCGCGCCCTGGTGAACAAGCCATCCATTCTTCTGGCGGATGAGCCCACCGGCAATCTTGATTCGCAGACCGGAAACGAAATTATGGCGCTGTTTGACCGGCTGCACCAGGAAGGCAATACCATCGTTCTGGTCACTCACGAGCACGACATTGCCGAGTATGCCCATCGCGTCATTCATATTAAGGATGGAGTGGTGGAGCGCGACGAGCGGAAAAAGTGATTTGAATTGCTTTATGAGCGCGGGTGGCCCTGCGTGCTCGAGGAAGTTCCAGGAGAGCCCAGGTTCTCGAGAGTTAAGTCCACTTGGACGCGGCATCGGTTTCGGCGGGAACGATAATCTTCTCGATGCTTTTCGCAGGCGCTACTGCCACTTGATCTCTTCCTCCGCGTTTGGCCTCATATAGCGCCCCGTCGGCGGCAGCCATCAATTCTTTCGGCGACATTCCGTGGGCGGGAAACGACGCCACTCCAACCGAAAGCGTGACCATGCCCAGCGACTTCCCCTGATGCATAATGGAGAGTTCCCGCATTTTAGAGCGCAGTTTTTCGGCACGCGCTGTCGATCCCTCGACGTCGGCGGTGGGCAGAATCACGACGAATTCCTCACCGCCGTAACGGCAAACAAAATCCTCAGCGCGCACGTTCTTGAGCACAAAGGCGGCGGTTTCGCGTAACACCGCGTCGCCAGCGTCGTGCCCGTAGGTATCGTTGAAACGCTTGAAATGGTCCAAGTCGAGCATGAGGATTCCCATCGATTGTCCGGCGCGGCCAGCGCGACGAGTTTCGCGATCAAGCACCTCTTCCAGATAGCGCCGGTTATAAAGACCAGTTAAGGCATCGCGAACGGATTGCATACGCAGGGCCTCGCGCAGGCGGATGTTCGCGATCGACAACCCAACCTGTCCGGCAAATGTAGTCTTGAACGAAAGTTCGGCTGGATCCAGTTGGGGCACGGCATCCGTGGCTTGAAGATGCAGGATACCCAGAGTTTCGCCCTGCGCCAGGATCGGGATGCACAAGTAAGAGTTCTTCACCCCGGCTGCATGCGTACATGGGGCAGTCGAATCGCCAGCCACGACCAGATGCGGATGCCCGGTTCGGAGCGCCCAACATTCCGTCGGTTCAAATTCCTTCGTAGGAAGCTGGCATTCACTCCACGAGCCAAGCACCTCGGCATGGCTGCGCGAAGAATCCAGCAGCGCGACCGCTCCGCGCGCGGTGGGAAATATTTTGGGTGCGTAACCCAACGCGGCTGCGAATACTTCGTCGCGGCTGATGCAACTCTGCAGCAATTCGCCCATCTTCGCCAGCATGGTGGCTCGCTCTGAACGCTTCTGCAGTTCACTCATCATTGTTTCGTTCTGCTGATCGAGTTCGTTGCGCGCGAAATCCTTCTCCAGCATCTCTTCCTGCAAACGGGTATTGGCGTCAGCCAGTTGGGCCGTGCGTTCTAGAATCTGCTCCTCCAAAATCTGCTGATTCTGTTTTTGATTTTCAATATCGGTGCACGATCCGAACCATTTGAGAATCTGCCCCGCGGAATTCCGGATAGGGTTGGCTCTTACAAGGAACCAGCGGTAGTGCCCGTTTCTGTCCCGCAGGCGATATTCTGACTCGTAAGAATTGCCCGCGAGCACCGCGGTCTGCCACTTTTCTATACAGGGGGCGAGGTCATCGGGATGAACCGCCTGTGCCCATCCCTCACCAAGGCTTTGTTCGGCGGTTAGGCCACTGTAATCGAGCCATCTTCGGTTGGTAAAGTCGATCGCGCCACCCAGGTCAGCCGTCCAAACGATCTCGGGGATTCCCTCCATCGTCTGGACATACAATTCGCGCTGCAACCGGGCATTTGTCTCCGCCAGTTGCAGAGTTTGCTCCTTGATCTGACCTTCCAGATTCTGCTGGTTCTGCTTCTGACTCTCGATATCGGTACAGGTGCCAAACCATTTGATGATCTCCCCCGCGGCGTTTCGGATGGGGTTAGCCCGACCGAGGAACCAACGGAAATTTCCATCCTTCCCGCGCAGGCGATATTCAATCTCGTAAGGCTCGCCCACTCGCAATGCATTCTGCCACCGAGAAGTACAGCTATTGAGATCGTCTGGGTGAACGACTGCCTTCCAGCCCATCCCGCGCATCTCCTCGAGCGTCGACCCAGTAAAGTCGAAGCATCGCTGATTGAAATAGTCGTCCTGACCGTCGGGGGTGGCGGTCCAGATAATTTCGGGAACTGCCTCCGCGATTGTGTGGAAATATAATTCGCGTTCGCGCGAAGTATTGAGATCGAATCTTTGTGAGTCGATGAAGCGGTCAAGAGAGGAAAATGCGATCGCTGCCGCGAGCGCGAACAGAGTGCTGGTGGCGATGGCGAGAACGCCAATTGTAGAGATACCAACGGAGTGTGCCGGGTCGGGCACAATGACGGAAGGAAAGAAGCTCGCCGCCCACATTCCGGTGTAGTGCATGAGTGGGATGGCGCTGCCCATGACCAGCGTGCTGATGATTTTTCGCCGGGTTAAATGTTTCTCATCGCGCACCCGGAAAGCCAACCGCACAGCTACAAATGAGACTATGACCGCCAACAGAATCGAGAGAGCGACGATCAGCGGATCGTAGACGATCACAGCAGAACAGCGCATCGCCGCCATTCCAACGTAGTGCATCCCCGCGATACCACTTCCCATCACCATGCTGCCTGAAATTTCCTGCCACAGGCTGATTTGGGATCGGCTGACGACGAAGAGTGCGACTGCCGAGGCGGCGATCGCGGCTAAAAGCGATAGAGCGACGGTGGGCAAATGGTAAGAAATCGTGATCGGCATGTTTAAGGCAAGCATCCCGACATAGTGCATCGCCCAGATTCCCAAACCCATGACTATTGCGCCGCAGTACAGCCAGAGCGCCCGTAGACGTCCGCGCGAGGAAGCCACGCGTCCGGCTAGTTCCAGTGCCGCGTAGGAAGCAAACATGGCAAGCACGACGGAAAGCGAAACCAATCCGTAGTCGTAGGTGGTATGCATTGCTGTTGCAGAGTTCATTTGTCGCTCACCGAAGATCGCGGGTACGACTGCTGTAAGGACGGCGAATCTGGCAAACACAGGACGAGTTTCTCCCTGAGTGATTCGTCATCAAAGGTCCTATGCGATATATCGGCGAGACGCGGGGATTCCGTGTTAGAGGAAGCTAAGCTTCGGATACTTGAGCGGCTGCTCGTCGCGAGTCAAAAACCAAAGGGCCTCTGCGAGAGGCCCTGTCCACAGTTGAGATAAGACAAGCGAAGTCAGAAAGTAGCGATTCAGCGAGTGCTTGACGGCGCAGTCAGCGCACGGAAGCGGTATCGGCGGGACGCGAGGGTGGTCCAGCCAGGAAGAAGTTGTGATCGTAGAGATTGCGGTACATGTGTCCAGCAATTTCGGCAGCCTTCGGGCCAAAGGTGGGACGTCCGCCTTCGAGGAAAACGACGACGACAATGCGGCCGCTGCTGGTGTTGGCGTAAGAGGCAAACCAGCCGAAGCGCGTGCCGGCGTGGGAGCAGGTTCCGGTCTTGCCGAGGATTTCTTCCTCGTTGAAGTTGAGACCCAAACGGCGAGCCGTTCCATACTGTACCGCTCCCGCCATGCCAACGGAGATTTCCGGAATCAGCGGAGCGATATCCAGTTGGCGCTTGATGCGCGGCTGGAAATTGGTGATCTCTTCTGGCGTGGTGGGATGCTGCAGGTAGTAAAGCGTACCACCGTTTGCGATCGCGGAAACCATGGCACCCAGTTGCAGCGGAGTCATGGAAACACCTTCGCCGAAGGAGCACATCTTGCCGACGCCGCCCAGTTTTTCTGGAATCACTTCTTCGGGATAAGCTCCCAGTTGCTCGCCGGGAATATCGTAGCCGGCCAGCTCACCCAAACCGTATTGATGAGCATAATAGGCGACCTTTTCAAAGCCTAACTTGCGGCCCAACGCTTCGAAATAAGCATTGTTGGAGTGCGCCAAAGCTTCGGTGAGATTCATCCGGTAATGGCCACCGAGGGAAACTTCGGTCTCTTTCGAGATTAGGCCTTCACTCAGTGCGGCGAGTGCTACGGAGAGTTTAATGGTGGAACAAGGTTGCGCGCCGCTCGAGAGTGCCAACTTCTGGTTCACCATGGCCAGCACGCGTCCGCTGGTGGGCTCGATGGCGACGACGGTGCCGTTCATATTGCCGAGAGCGTCGATCGCGGCCTGGCGCACGACCGGATCTTCCCCATCGGTGATATCACCGCCGGTAAGGCCTTCGGCGTAGGAACTCATGAAAAAACGCTCGTGATAGCTATGTCTGCGAAGGCTGGCGGAGGTTCGGGTCACGGTTGCACCGTGAGTCGCGGTGCGTCGGCTCGCTGCGTGTCCGGAGGTGCTCCGGCCGCTGGCCAAATGCCGCATGCGGCGCCGCGTGCGCTGGCTTTCGCTGAGTTTTCGGGAAGACTTTGGCTTAGTCCCGTTCAAGGTTCGCGGGTTCACGTGTGCAGCCCAAATTGCCGGCGCCAGAAACAGCCCAACAAATACCACTACCAGACGAAGACAACGCGCTCTCGAGCAAAACATTTCTGGGCCTTCCCTCTGATCTCCGGCTTTCCTCTTGATTACGATGCACGGGACTTGCCAGTCTGCCGGTCTTGACCAGTAAGTCCGCCGAACTCCCAGATAGTACGAGAGTTAGCGTGTGTCAGGCAATAACAAAGTTTTTCTCTCAGTAAAAGGTAATTTCACTGTAACCCGTTTTGGAACATGTACTTAAACGGGAAGTTACTTCGGTACCGCTGCCTCGGTAACAGTAATCTAGTTACTCAAAAGGTACTCCACTTATAGGCAAAGCTTTTCCCATTTTCCCCACTCGACTTCCGTCGGTCTGTTGACTTAGAAGTAGCTTGCCTACATCACTTCGCCGCGTTTGCGCAGAAATGCCGGAACGTCCAAGTCGGCCTGCTCGAAGTTCGCCACCATCGCGCTGCGCATGGCGTCGAGTGAGATCACGTCAGGACCTACATTCGCCATTACCACAGCCGATGATTCCTCCATCCGGGGCTCGTCGATCATTCGATCCGACATTGACTCGGAAAATGTTGACGCAGAGGATTGCACTGGAGCTACGGACTCCGGGAAATCCATGGCATTGTCATGTGATGCGGCGAAAGAGTGGAACTCAGGAACGCGCTGCGCCCGCGGAACCTCCCGGAAGCCGGTAGCGATTACTGTGATCTTCACTGCATCTTTCATTTTTTCGTCGAGCACTGCGCCAAAGATAATGTTCGCATCTTCGTGCGCGGCGCTCTGGATGATGGTGCAGGCCTGCTGCACTTCTGCCAGTTTCAGCGAAGCGGATCCGGTGATGTTGATCAGGATGCCGCGCGCTCCGTCGATAGCGCCCGCTTCCAGCAGCGGAGATGCGATCGCCCGCTGGGCGGCTTCGATCGTGCGCTTGGTGCCGCTCGCGGTGGCCGTGCCCATCACGGCGTAACCCATGCGGGCCATAATCGTCTTTACGTCGGCAAAGTCACGGTTGATGATGCCGGGAATCGTGATGATGTCGGAGATTCCCTGCACCCCCTGGCGCAGAATGTCGTCGGCGACGCGGAAGGATTCGAAAAAGCCTGCGTCCTCGGCCACGGCTAGAAGCTTTTCATTGGGAATTACGATCGTCGTATCGACTGATTCCATCAACTCCGCGATGCCGCGATCGGCTTGCGTCATGCGGCGACGGCCTTCAAAAGAAAACGGCTTGGTGACTACGGCAACGGTGAGTGCGCCCATTTCACAGGCCAGCGATGCGATGATTGGCGCCGCGCCAGTGCCCGTGCCGCCGCCCAGGCCAGTGGTTACAAAAACCATGTCGGCGCCTTCGAGCGCTTCAATAATTTTGTCGGAATCTTCGAGCGCCGCTTTGCGGCCCACTTCCGGATTGGCGCCTGCGCCCAACCCGTTTGTTAGCTTCACACCCAGTTGCAGCTTGACCGGCGCGCGCGACAGACGCAGCGCCTGCAAGTCCGTGTTGGCGACGATGAACTCGATGCCCTCCACTCCGGCATCGATCATGCGGTTCACGGCGTTGCCACCGCCGCCGCCCACGCCAATCACCTTGATCTTGGCATCGTTGAGAGGTTCTTCGTTGAAGCTGATGCGAATGCTGGAATCGTTTGTCATGTGTTCACCTATGTTTTGAATTCTCGAATTTTGTCCGTATACCGCGATGGCCAGAGGCTAATGGTCAACAAAGCCGTTCTTACTTTTACTTTTTGACCGCTAGCCACCGATCACTGCGCTCAACCCACTAACAATGCCTTCAATCTCGATCCCCACCGGTCTCCTTGAAACCCGCGCGCCACGCGCGCCCGCTGCCCGTAGTTCACCATTCCCAGCACAGTGGCATATTCGGGCTCGGCCAAAGTTGAGGGCATCTTGGCCAGAGGCGTAGGCCACGATAAACGCACTGGACGCCGCAACACGGATTCCGCAACGTCAAAAATTCCCGGCAGCCGCGAGCCGCCGCCGCTCAGCACAATGCCGGCGAGGCAGGCATCGAACATTCCACTCTGCCGTAGAGATTCGCGCATCATTTCAAAAAGCTCGCGAGCGCGCGGTTCGAGGATTTCCGCCACCAGACGCTGCGGAAGCAAGCGCGATGGCCGGTCGCCGACCGACGGCACCTCGACCTCATTACCTTCGGGAATCAAGGTGACGATGGCGTTACCGAAAATTTTCTTGATCTTTTCCGCATCCGCCAGCGGCGTGCACATGCCCATGGAGAGGTCGCTGGTGAAGTGATCGCCACCCACTGGAATCACACCCGTGTAGGCGACAGCTCCTTGGAGGAAAACGACGAGTTCTGTCGAGCCCGCGCCGATATCCGCCAGGCAGACTCCCAACTCGCGCTCGTCGGCACGCAGCACGGAATCGGCTGCTGCCAGGGGCTCGAAAACGGTATCGTCAACGTGGACGCCGGCGCGATTCACCGCGGTAATCACATTCTGGGTTGCACTTGCTGCCGCGGTAATCAGATGAACCCTTACTTCCAGCTTGGCAGCCATCATTCCCAGCGGATCATGCACCCCGGCCTGATCATCGAGAATGAATTCCTGGGGCAGAAGATGAAGCACTTCGCGGCCCTCGGGCAGCGGAATTGCGCGCGCGCGCTCGACCGCCTGCTTGATCTCATCCCGGCCAATCTCTCGGGGACGCGATCCCAGACTGATGCCGCCATGGCTGTTCACACCGCGAACATGGGCCCCGCCGATGCCGACGATGGCGTGCTCGACGGCCGCACCGGCCACGTCCTCAGCCGCTTCCACCGCCTTTTGAATGGCTGCAATGGCTTTTTCCAAGTCCACGATCACGCCTTTGCGCGAGCCGCGCGATTCGGCGACGCCGTGCCCGCGATAGCGCAGGCCGCAGTCGGTTACCTCTGCCATGAGTGCGCATGTCTTGGCGCTGCCTACATCAATCGCCGTTAGAAAATTCCGCTGCTGGTTCGCCATCTTTTATCGATTCCCGTTATTCGTTCCCAGTGAAACTTTCGCCGCATTCTTCGTGACACGGTCGTTTATGAAAAGGTCAGTCGCTCGGCTCCGGATTTGTCTGAGACTTTGCGATGGCAGGGCTCGGCTTGCGGCCCCCGGTATGACCCGCGGGCTTGGCCGTTACAGCTGAACTCCTGCTCGAAGTTTTCTTGTGCTCAATCTTCCGCCGAGCTGTGACCGGCGTGGCTCGCTTTCTGGAGAGCTTGTCGGATGCCGGTTTCTCGGCGAGGGTCGACTTCTTTGCGACGGTTGGATTCGGCGAGATCGTCGCCGTCTTGCTTGGATTGGCCTTGGCTCCAACTTTCCTGGTTGAAACGCTCGCGGCTTTGGAATCAAGTTTCTTCGCGGTCAGCTCGAAAGCTGGCTTGGGCACCGGGCGATCATTCGGGCCGATGCGAGTCAGCAAGGATGCTGGCTTGACTCGTCCCGCCGCATCTGCTTTCGCCATACTTTGCTTCGCCGGCGCGGGCTTGGCCATATCGGGATTCACGATGATCTGATTGTCGTAGCGCAAATCGACGGATTCGAGCTTCTGAAACTGCTGCCTCCAACCCTGCGCATGACTGACAAAAATCCTGTAGCGCCTTAGATAATCCGACGAGCCCAGGTGCACGAGCACGTCGCCTGCGGGATCATTGACCCGCACTTTTACGTCTTCGAGATCGGAGAGATCCACTTCACTCAGATCCTGCGAATAGTGCGCGCCGCCGGAATCCAGTTCATGCACCATCTGGGTATAGGCCTTCATGCGCGGAGTGCGCGTGGAAAGCGGTTCGCCGGGATTCATTCCAATAATCACCGGGAAAGAATATTTATGCTTCGGCGACAACTCCATCAGCGTGCCGCCGGCATCGATCAACAACATGCGCGGCCCGACGCGCGCGAAGGCCACCGGAGTGCGCTCGTGAATTTCCACCTGAAGGCGGTTAGGGAACAAAGCGCATGACACTGGCGGATTCCACCCAGGGAATCTGCTCCAGTTGGGCCTTTTGCTGGGCCAGAGGAATAAAGAAAATGTTGCGCCCAATGTCGGCGCCCAAGACTTCCATAATTTGCGACTTGGTCACATTCTGCATTCCGGCGACTTGAATGTTGTCGCTCGATTCCACACGAAAGCGCCAGGAATGCTCGCCGTAGTGATAGAGCGCCGCAGCGCCCAGAGCAGCCACGCACACCAGGGCAGCAGCAGCTATGCCCCACAACAGACGGTTTGCGGTTTTCTTGGGAAGAGAACTTCGGCGGGCGGAGACTCGCTTTTGACCGCGTAGAAACGGCGATTCCTCATCCACGTCCAAATCGACGAGGCGCGCGTCGTCCATCTCCAGGTCAGGTGGGTTCAGACCATGGAGACCCGGGCGCATATTTGCCGCGCTGGGTGGGTACAACTCCTCCTGCAAGATGGTGGAACCCGACTTCCGTGCCATCAATTCAGATTAGTTGTCGCTGTGAAATCGCTGAGCACTCAAACTATAACTTCATTTCGCGAAGTGAGACAGAAAAATTATCAAACTTTTGCACAGGCAGGAACCGGGTTGGCCATCAGGAGGGAAAACTGCGGGAGCGGCTATTTGCATGGAGACAGCACTTTCGACTATCAGAAGAAAAACATGTAGGCAAGGGCGGGCGCGAAACGGACTACGCGTCCTCCCACACAGGAGGAAGAAGATGTTATTCGTTCTCGAAGCTTACAGTCTGCACTTGCGTCCCGGGAACCGAGATTTCGACTCGGGGAATGCTCACATGTACTCGCGGACAAACCACTCGATCAAACCTGGGCGCAGCGACGGTGATGCGCCCAACCTGCGCCTCGATTTCTGCCTCAGCCCGCGCCCGGCTCGCTTCCAAGCGGGCGAATTGGGCTTCCTCTCGAGCCGACATGGCTTCAAAGCGTGCCATTCCGCCCTGGGCCCGCGCCATCTTTGCCTGCACGCGCGCCATCGCCGTAGCCCATGGGCACGAGGTGGTCTCATTCTTTGCGGCTAGCATCTCACTTTTTGCAGCGAACCAGTCCGCGCGCCCGGCCGCCAGCGCCAGAACGCCTTCGGCTCGATTAGTGACGCCAGCGACGACATGCGTTACCGCGCTGTGCGCCCAAGCCGCGCCGCCGTCCTGGTAAATGCCATTTAGTCCCAACGCCAGAACGCCAGCGATCAGCCATCCCCATGCTTGTGTCGATTTCATTGCCGTGAACCCCTTATGGCAGATTGGACGAGTCGCGCCTGAATCCGTTAGCAATAAAAGATACGGAGGGCCTGAAGCAAAAGTTCCCCGGATATCGACACTATCAGAGTAAATATCAGAGGATTCAGGGTCATTCCAACCGCTTTCGCGACAGCATGGTAGCGGTCTCCCATTGGGCTTCGAGGCGGGTAATGCGGCGGTCGTGGTCGCGTATCTGCTCGGTGAGATCTTTAAGCGTGTCGCTCGCGCGGCGCACCTCGTCGGCCAATCTCATTGCATCCTTGATCGCCTCCACGGTTTGAGCGAGAAGGCTCACGCATGCTCCGCCGATCTGCGGCGTTCCCGTTGCGCTCTCAATTCCTCGAGCATGGCATTGGCTTCCGCCAGACTGCTTCTCAAAGACGACTGTGCCTTTCGCACCTTCTTGCGAAGCTCCGCGGCAAGTTCGGCAATCACCTGCGCCTCTTCGCCAGGCGCACTTTCGCAACGTGTGCGTACCAACTCCGCGACGCTAACCCCGGCTTTCTTCGCCTCTTTCCGAAGCCGGTCCCGAAAGGCAGGGGTTGTCAATACCTGCAACCTCGCGGTTTTCATAAGCCTACCCCTCCTACTCACTCATGAGCATACACATGCTCATGTTTTCATTTTACACCTTAAGGGAGGTTCGCTTGGGAAGGAAGGAATTCTACTGCACCGGCGTTCTTTCTAGCAGCCTCTCCAGAATCATCGGCCCCAATTGCGAAACGTTACCCGCCCCCAGCGTCAGGATCATGTCACCTTCCTGTGCGGTTTCCGCAACGGAACTCGCAGCCTCCGCGAACGAACTCACATAGCGGGCGTCCCGTCCACCTTTCTCAAGGATGGTTCTTGCCAGCGCTTCCGCGCTGATTCCTTCGATGGGCTTTTCGCTGGCGGCATAAATATCGAGCACGAATAACGAATCGGCGTCTGCAAATGACGCCGTAAACTCATCCATCAGATCGCGGGTACGGGTGTAGCGGTGGGGCTGGAACACGACATGAACTTTGCGAAAGCCGCACTGCCGGGCTGCGGCCAGCGTCGCCTTAATTTCGGTAGGATGGTGACCGTAATCGTCGATCACACTGATTCCGGCTGCGCGGCCGCGCAATTGAAAGCGCCGGTCAACTCCGCGAAACTGATCCAGTCCGGAGCGTATTGCTTCTACTTCAATATCCAGGCCGATCCCGACCGCGATTGCCGCAGTGGCATTCAGAATGTTGTGGACTCCGGGCACATGTAATGTGAACTCGCCCAAATCTTTCTTGCGATAACTCACGCGAAAACGGCTCAAGGGCTGGCCTTCAATCCGTAAACTCGAGCTCGAACCGTTTTGCAGTTTGATCTGAAAATCCGAGCCACGCTTCGTTCCATAGGTCACGGTGCGGCGCTGCACATCGGGCAGCAACCGCCGCAGCAGAGGATCGTCATTGCATGCCACCACCATGCCGTAAAAAGGCACACGGTCCATGAACTCAAGAAATGTTTTCTTCACATCCCGCATGTTGCGATAGCAATCCATGTGCTCGCGGTCGATGTTGGTCACGACAGAAAGAATCGGGGAAAGCTTCAAGAAAGACCGGTCACTCTCATCCGCCTCGGCCACCAGATAGCGCGATTTGCCCAGCCGGGCATTGGATCCCATGGCATCGACGCGGCCGCCTACCACTACCGTAGGGTCAAGGCCGCCGCCCGCCAGCACCGCAGCCACCATGGAGGTTGTGGTGGTCTTGCCGTGCATTCCGGCGATGGCGATGCCGTACTTCAGGCGCATCAACTCCGCCAGCATCTCCGCCCGCCGAATCACCGGCACATGCAACTTATGTGCCTCAAGGACTTCAGGATTCTCCGTGGCAATCGCCGAACTGGTCACCACCACTTCGGCTCCGGAGATATTCTCGGCACGATGTCCCTCAAAGATCGAGGCGCCCAAGGCAGCCAGCCTTTCGGTCACAGCAGAATGCCTGAGATCCGATCCCGAGACCTTGTAGCCGAGATTCAGCAGCACCTCGGCAATCCCGCTCATGCCGATGCCACAGATGCCCACGAAATGAATCTGCTGAATCTTGGCAAACATATTTTGTCATCCAGAGCAAAGTAAGTGCTTCGCGAACGCGAAGCGATTACGCGGTCGGAGGATCCCTACCTGGCATCAATTCCCAAAGACCGCTCACTCCCACTGTGTGGCATGCCGTTTCAACCACCAGCAGGCAGAATATCCTTGTTGCGGAAAGATCGAACGGCTACAGGTCTGCTGTGCGGTTCCGGTCATATCATATTCAGTTTTATTGCCCTTTAACGATGTAGCCAGGAACTGATGGACCTCGACCGTGCCGTAGCCCGCGCCTCGCGATTCACGCAACTTCCAGACCAGCCAGTCGCCCGCAAAAAGCATCCCGAGAAGGACAAGCAGAATTACTACCGCTCCACCGATTTGTTGTCCCGTAGGGGCTTTCATAAGTCTTCTGTCATATTTCAGCTCTCATGCGGACTAAAAAGACTTCCCGGATGCGAAGCTCCTTCGTACACGTGCGATTCCTATTTGCTTCACGTATGGGAGGCGGAACCTTGCGAACCGCTTCCATTATCCACTTCGTCAATTCCCGCCACCCGCGCCGCCATTGCCGCAATATCCCGGGCGGCATTGGGATGGGACAATCCGCGCGCCGCTTCGCTCATGATACGCAATCGTTGCGGGTCTCCAAGCAAAGCGGCGATCGTTTCCGCCAACCAGACACCTTCGAGCTTCGATTCTTCGACTACCACCGCCGCTCCAGCACGGGCCAGCGCCTCGGCATTCACTCGCTGATGGTCGTCCGCGGCCCGGGGAAACGGCACGAAAATGGCGGGCTTTCCCGCTGCCGTAATTTCGGCCACTGTGCTCGCGCCAGAGCGGCAGACCACCAGATCCGCGCGCGCGAATGCCGAAGGCATGTCCTCGATGAACTTGAAGACCTGCACCGACTCCCCTGATCCGGATTGATCGAATCGCCGATACGCCGCGAGGGCGTCACTATAGTCACGCTCGCCGGTCTGGTGAATAATGCAGATGCCGGGCGCCTGGCGATGCAGCTCGGGCAAGCAACGGAGCATTGCCTCGTTGATCGCGTGCGCTCCCTGGCTTCCGCCAAAAACCAGTAGAGTCGGCGTTCCACCGTGCTGCTTATTACTTAAAGCGGGAATTTCAAAAAACGCCTGCCGCACCGGGACGCCGGTTACTTCCGCGTGACGAAAATATTTCGCGGTCTCCGCAAAATGCACTGCTGCCCCGGAGACAAATCGCGCCACGATGCGGTTGGCAAATCCGGGGACAACGTTCGGCTCGAAGGCAAGCGTCGGAATGTGCTTTATTACCGCGGCCAGCATCGCCGGACCGGAAGCGTATCCGCCCACGCCGATTACCACGTCGGGAGCGAATTCGTTCAACATGCGGCCTGCGCTCCACACCGCCCGCGGCAAATCGAAGGCCGTCTTCGCTCGCGTCATCAGGCTCACATTCTTCAGCGCGCCCACGCGCACCAGTTGCAGCGGATACCCGGCTGCGGGGACGAGGCGATTCTCGATGCCGCGCGCTGTTCCGATGAACAGCACCTCGGCTGCATAACGCTTCTTAAGTTCGTTGGCGATGGCCAGCGCCGGGATGACGTGCCCGCCGGTTCCGCCGCCTGCCAGAATGGCCCGCATGAGGTGACTATATAAGGAATTGTTGATTGCCGATTGCTGATTGTTGATTGAAGAGCGCGGGGTTTCCCATCGGCAATCAGAAATCAGAAATCGACAATCAGCAATTGCACTCCCCGATCTAATTCTTAGCAAACTTCGCCGGCAGCGGATTACCCGGACGCTCCGTATCCCAGAGGATTGAAACCACCCACCAGCGGTTACCGTCATTCAGCAACTGGATGCTGTTGATGCCACGCTCGAAAGGCTTGCCGGTGGGACTGCGCCGCGATTCATAGCTGCTGAACACCTGTGTGATGTTGCCGAAGCTCTCCGGCCGGTTGACGATTGCCTTTTCATAAAATGGATCTTTGGAGAATACTTCGCCGGCATCGCGAACAAACTCATCCACATTCCAGGTGAGGACCATTTTCGAGCCATCGGGACCTGTACTCACTTCGGTGAAACGCGCCTGGGGGAGAAATAAGGATCGGAAGCGGTTCCAGTCGCGGCCGCCGGCCGGCCCGGAAATCACGTCGTAGATGGCGTGTAGTATCGCGTTCATCGACTTGACGTCTTCTGTCTTTGCCGCCGGCACCTTCGCAGCGAGATCCGCCGCCGAGAACATCGGGACCTGCGGCGGTAGTTGGATGTGCTGAGGCGACTCGGTTTTCTGGGCTATTGCCAACTGGCTTAGAACACAGCAAAGCGTCAGCAAAATTGATCGACGTCTCAACGTCCCTCCTGGCTCCAATTCGTTTCGTCGGTGCAAATCCGCACTGGCTCTATCACTCCGCCTGCTTCGTAATATTCAGCAGCACGCCGACACATGCAAGAGTCACGAATAATGATGATCCTCCGTACGAGACCAGGGGCAGCGGAATACCTTTTGTGGGCATCATGCCAAGAACTACGCTGATGTTGATGAAAGCCTGCAGTACCACCATGCTTGTGATTCCCACTGCCAGGTATCGACCAAATATGTCTTCCGTTCGCCAGGAAGCGCGCATTCCGCGCCACAGAAACACGGCGAAGAGGGTAACTAAAAACAAGGCGCCCACCAGACCCAATTCCTCCGCGGTCACGGCAAAAATAAAATCAGTATGCGGCTCCGGCAAATAAAATAACTTTTGTTTGCCTTCCATCAAACCACTGCCGGTGATGCCGCCGATGCCCACCGCGATCAGGGACTGGATGATGTGGAAGCCGGTCTTCTGCCGGTCGGCGTAGGGATTAAGAAATGCGAGAATCCGGTCGCGCCGCCAGCTCACGTGAAAGATCAGAAAATAAAGCGGCAACAGCGATGCGCCGAACGCGTAACCGAAATAGCGCATTCGCATCCCCGCCACATAGAAGATACAAGCCGCAATTCCGGCGCAGGCAATGGCCGTGCCCAGATCGGGCTGCAGCACGATCAGACCGAGCAGCACCAGCACCGGCGCGGCTGCAGGCATTAACGTGTTACGCCAGTCGTGGATGGAATTTGGCGTGGTTCGTACACGGCTCTCGAGAAAATAGGCGAGAAACAAAATTAGAACCGGCTTTGCCAATTCCGAAGGCTGGAAGGAAAAACCACCGGCATGAATCCAGCGATGAGTATTATGCGAGCGATCGAGAAAGAAAACAGAAATTAACAGCAGCGTAGTGACACCGAGGAACGAAAATACTACCGCGGGATGCTTGTAGCGGCGGTAATCGACGCGCATGGCAACAACCATGGCCACAATGCCCGCCGCCGCCCAGATCAACTGCTTCGACAAAAAAGCGTAGGGAGAGCCGAATCGCTCCCGCGCCATCACCGCCGATGCTGAGAACACCATGACCAAGCCGACAAATACAAGGAGCATGGTTACGGTAAACAGCCAGCGATCGACGCTCACCCGCTTTGCCATGGGAATTCATTTCACCACGGAGGGCGGATGACGTGCTGAACGAATTGCTGATTGTTGATTTTTGATTGTTGATTGTTTTGGTTCGGGGTAGCATCTTAATCTGGGCCGGTGAAAAGTCGCCGTCCTAGATCAATTCCTGCACGATCTTTTTAAAAACCTGACCGCGCTGCTCATAATTCTTGAATTGATCGAAGCTGGCGCAGGCAGGGGCCAGCAGCACAACATCACCTGGCTCGGCGGAGGCATTCGCTTTGCGAATTGCGTTCTCCAGGGTCTCGGCACGCACCACTTCAACATTCTTAATCTGCGACTCGATCTTTGCCGCTGCTGCGCCGATGGTATAGACCCGCTTCACGCGCTGCCGCAACAGATCGTTCAGAACGCTGTAGTCGCTGCCTTTGTCCTTGCCACCCAGAATAAGGTGAATGTTCGCGGGAAACGATTCCAACGCCTTGATGGTCGCATCCACATTCGTAGCCTTTGAATCGTTGTAATAATCCACGCCGCGAATTGTGGCCACAAATTCCAGCCGGTGCTCAACCGCTTTAAAGTCCCGCACCGCCTGGCGGATTTTCTCCGGAGCGCAGCCCATCAGCATGCCGGCGCACACGGCAGCGAGAGCATTTTCCAGATTATGCGCGCCCTTCAGGGGAATTTCGGAAGCCAGCATGATCTCGTGCTGAACTGTTTTCTCAGCTTCCGACCCATCCCGGAATACAACGGCTCCGTCGCCCACCCATGCGCCTTGTTTCACTTCCTTCTGGCGGCTGAACCAGAACACTTTCGCCTGAATCCGTCCCGCCATCGACACGCACGTTGGATCATCGGCGTTGAGCACGGCGAAATCTTCGCTAGTCTGGTTCTCGAAGATGCGCGCCTTCGCGTCCACGTACGCTTCCAAAGTTCGATGTCGATCGAGATGATCAGGGGTCACGTTCAACACGACCGCAACCTTTGGGTGGAATGTACGAATCGTTTCCAGTTGAAAGCTGGAGACTTCCAACACGATCACGGTCTCCGGCTTCGCTCGTGGCGCCAGCGAGATAGCGGGAGTGCCGATGTTGCCGCCTACCAGGGTTGGCAATCCGGCGGCCGCGAGAATCTCTCCGGTCAGCGTTGTGGTTGTGGTCTTGCCGTTCGATCCGGTGATAGCCACGATCGAACCGGGCAGGAACTGCGCCGCAAGTTCGATTTCGCCGATCACCATTTCGCCCAGGGACCGCGCCTGCACCAGCGGCGGAGCATCGACCGGAACTCCCGGGCTTACCACAATCAGATCCTGGCCGCGAAACGTTCGCTCGCCGTGGCCACCAGTCTCAACCGTAATTCCGTGATCGAGCAGGGTGGGAATCTCGTTCCGCAAATCGTCTCCGCTTTTTGTATCAGAGACGGTAACCCGCGCCCCATGCTCTTTCAAAAATAGCGCAGACGCCACTCCGGATTTACCGAGGCCGACGACCAGGACGCGTTTGTCTTTGAGTTCCATCAATGGATTGCCAATCTTCGACTTCCAATTGCCGATTTATAAGACTCATCGCTGCTGGCACAATTGGCAATTGGAAATCGGAACTTGACAATTTATCTCAGTTTCAGCGTCGTAAGCGCAAACAGCGCGAACACTAGCGACGCGATCCAGAAGCGCACGATAATCTTCGACTCCGACCATCCCATCAATTCAAAATGGTGATGGAGCGGGGCCATCTTGAAGATGCGCTTCTTGCGCAGCTTATAGGAACCCACCTGCAGGATTACGGAAACTGCTTCGATCACGAATACTCCGCCGATGAATGGCAGCAGAAGCTCCTGCTTGATGATGACCGCGACGGTGCCAATCGCGCCGCCCAGGGCCAGCGATCCTACGTCGCCCATGAAAACTTCGGCGGGATGGGCGTTGTACCAAAGAAAGCCGATCGACGATCCCACCATCGCTCCGCAAAAAATCGTCAACTCGCCGACTTGCGGCATTCTGGGAATCTCCAGGTAAGTTGCGAAGGTTGCGTGGCCACTCACGTAGGTGAGCACTGTGAGCGCTCCCGCGGCGATCACTGTGCAGCCGATCGCCAGGCCATCCAGGCCATCAGTGAGATTCACGGCATTGCTGGAACCTACAATGACGAGTGCCACAAACGCGATGAACGGCAAGAACGCCAGCGGCCAGAGATGAGGAAACCGTTCCAGATTCTGAACGACGAGATCAGGGTGGAATTGTTTGAGGAAAGGCACAATCAGTTTGGTCGAATACATTCCGTAAGTCTGCATGGCGATCAGCATGACGGCGATCACAATGCTGGTTGCGATCTGCAACCCCAGCTTGGCCCGCCCGGTGAGGCCAAGGTTCCGGCGGTGCGCCACTTTGGTGTAGTCATCGGTGAATCCGATCGCCGCAAAGGCGCAGGTGGCGAACACCGCAATCCACACGAAGCGGTTGCTCAGGTCGGCCCAAAGCAGAGTGGGCACGACGATTGCGATCGCAATCAGCAAGCCACCCATGGTGGGCGTGCCCGCTTTCTTCTGATGGGCTTTCGGGCCTTCTTCGCGAATGTATTGTCCAATCTGAAATTCGCGCAACCGGTTGATGACCAGTGGACCAACAATCAGTGCGGTAAACAGCGCGGTAAGACTGGCGAATGCGGTACGGAATGTCAGATAGCGGAAAATTCGGAAGGGCGGAAAATAATGTTGCAGCTTCACAAACAAGAGCCAGTAGAGCAATCAGCCTCCGTCCCGCAATAATCTCAATTTTTTCTGTCGAGTCGCGCCTGCCAGGTCTCCAGAGCCCTTTCCAGCTTCACGCCGCGCGAAGCCTTCAACAAGACCACATCACCATCGCGGGTCTCGCGGGCCAGCCACTCGCCTGCCGCTTCTGGCGAGCTCAGAAATTCTGACTGGACTCCAGCCTGTCTGGCCGCATCGACCATGGATTCCGCCAGGCCGCGCACTCCCACCAGCAGATCGATTTTCTTTTCCGCAATATGCTGACCCGCGGAGCGATGCATCTGTTCCCCAGCAGGTCCTAATTCCAGCATCTCGCCGGCGATCACGATCCTTCGCTTGGCTGGCATGGCGGTCAGAGCATCTACCATTGCTTCCAGCGCCTTCGGATTCGAATTGTAACAATCGTTGATCACCGTGATGTTATCCATGTGGAGAACCTGCCCGCGTTTTTCCGCGGGAGCGAGGGTCGCGAGCGCCGCAACGGCCTGCGGCAGTTTGAGTCCGGTCTCGAGCCCCACCGATATCGCCGCCAGCGCATTCAAAACGTTATGTCCTCCAACCAGCGGGAGCACGGCGTGTTCGCGCGAATTTCCTACCACAACGTCGAACTCGGTGCCCTCCGCTCCTTTCGATTGGATTTTCTCTGCGCGCACCTGCGAGTTCTCATGTGTGCCGTAAAGCAAAACTTTTCCTTTGAAGTCTCGGCCAAACTGCGAAACGTATTCATCGTCTGCATTCAGCACTGCGGTACCGCTGGCCGGCAGCGATTCAACCAACTCGTATTTGGCTCGCGCGATCCCCGCCAGGGAATCGAAAAATTCCAGATGGACTGCGG
This sequence comes from uncultured Acidobacteriaceae bacterium, assembly GCA_963817305.1. GTDB lineage: Bacteria > Acidobacteriota > Terriglobia > Terriglobales > Acidobacteriaceae > Sulfotelmatobacter. The sequence goes on from CAWFOD010000010.1 coordinate 67,866, forward strand.
CGACATTTGTGACCACACCAATTTCCGGCTGCGCAATCTTTGCCAGCGCGCGGATTTCCCCGGCATGAGACATCCCCATCTCGATGACTGCTAAGTCATACTCCGGCTCTAACTTCAGCAACATGAGGGGCAATCCGAAATGGTTGTTGAAATTTCCCTCCGACTTCATCACTCGAAATCGAGAGTTCAACACGTGGGCGATCGCATCTTTGGTTGTCGTCTTTCCCGCCGATCCCGTTACCGCGATCAGCGGTTTGCCCCACACCTTCCGCACGGCGGTGGCCAATGTTTGTAGCGCAACCAACGTGTCTTCCACCGCCAGCAACTTTGTTTTTGTTTCTTTGGAATAACTTCCCTGGTGATCCATTCTTACAACAGCCGCAGATGCTCCTTTTTCGAGTGCCTGCTGAACGAAATCGTGCCCGTCGAAGCGCTCCCCTTTTACGGCAAAGAAAAGCTGCCCCGGACCCACGGTCCGCGAATCAATGGAATATCCATTTACTTCTTGTCCGGGCACGAACTCCCCGGTCGCGGAGATAAACTCGGCAATCTGGGCGAGCGTCAGCTTCATTGCCGCGCTCCGGCTGGGGTGGCCTGGCAGTCATAGCCCGCTGCTCGCAAAGCCTCGCGGGCCACTTCCAAATCATCAAACGGGACGGCACCTTCACGCGTGACCTGCACTTTTTCGTGCCCCTTCCCGGCTAGCAGCACGATGTCTGCCGGCCGCGCTTCACCAATGGCCAAGGCAATTGCTTTGCGGCGGTCGGGCTCGACGCTGTATTTCACTCCCGCCTTCTGCAACCCGACCACTGCATCATTCATAATCGCGCGCGGATCCTCGCTGCGCGGATTATCCGAAGTCAAAACTACGAAATCACTTCCGCGACCCGCCGCCTCGCCCATGAGTGGGCGCTTCTTCCGGTCTCGATCGCCGCCGCAGCCAAACACGGTCAAGACTCTTCCTTTCGCGGGAGATACTAACTCCCGAGCCAGCGCCGTCAAATTTCGGAGCGCATCGTCGGTATGCGCGTAGTCGACCACCACCGTAAAGGGCTGGCCGCAGTCCACACGCTCAAACCTTCCCGGAACGCTGGTCAGCTTGTCGATGCCCGCAGCGATCGCATCCGTCTTACATCCTCGTGCGTAGCAGGCTCCCGCTGCGGCCAGAATGTTATAAACATTCACCCGTCCAATGAGCGCGGAAAAGACCGCGACGTTCCCTTCCGGCGTCATCAGATCGAATCTGGTTCCGCGCGTTGAAATGTCCACCTTCTCCGCGTGCAAGTCGCCGCGTTCCCAACCGTACTGCAAAACCAGCGAGCTGCGTTTCCGGCTGAACTCCGCCAGCTTCGCGCCATACGAATCGTCCACATTGGTCACCACCGCCCGCGGCGGGTCCGTACCACAGCCTTCAAACAATACCCGTTTGGCAGAAAAATATTCTTCCATTGTCTGGTGGTAGTCGAGATGATCGCGCGTCAGATTGGTGAAGACAGCCACATCAAACGGGACGCCGTACACCCGCTCCTGGGCCAGAGCGTGGGAGGAAACTTCCATCACCGCATCGGTCGCGCCGTGGCCCAGAGCCTCACTCAAGATGCGATTGAGTTCCAGCGACTCAGGAGTGGTATGCGCCGCGGGCAAAACCTTCCCGGCCACGTGATATTCAATCGTTCCGATTAAGGCGCTCTTCCGTCCCGCCGCGGCAAGAATCGATTCCACCAAGAACGCCGTCGTGCTTTTTCCATTGGTTCCGGTGATTCCCGTGATTGCAATCCGCTCGGCTGGTCTCTTGTAAAAATTTGCACTGATTCGTGCCAGCGCTCGCCGGCCGTTCGACACCACCGCCCAACCCACATTCGGACGTTGTTTCTCGGCGGCGGAATCCGTGATCACTGCGACCGCTCCCGCCTGGATCGCCTGATCGATAAACCGGTTTCCGTCACTGGATTCGCCGCGCATGGCCACGAACGCGCACCCCGGCTGCACCCGCCGCGAGTCGTATTCCACACTGCTCACGCCCGGATCCCCACTTTGCGCGAGGACTTCCGCACCGTCCAGCAACTGTTGGAAGGTCATTGCTCAGAATTATATGGTACGAGAACCTGGCAAAGGGACGAAGCCGACTGGGGAAGAGCCCGCTGAGAAGGTGGGATTCTGGCGCTTCGCGGCGAGTGCCGAGGGCGGAAGGATTCAACGAACAGTTACTTCTTACTCGCCTTGCCTTCCATTACGGTAGACCATTTCGTTCCGTCTTGTGACATATCGAAGGTGAAGTTGTAGGACGTTGTCGAAGTCATCTTCATGGTGAAGCGGCCCTTCATGGTCGTGCCGCCCATTTTCTCATCGCTGGTCCAGGTCCAGGTATCGCCGTCGAGCCAGCCGCGGGAATCGTCGAATTCACCGAAACTATTGAACTCACGATAGGTATAGGCCTTGTCATCGGCAGAGTATCCCATCACCGACAAGCCTACTCCGTTGCCCATCGAACTTTTATAGTCGGAGTGACACACGAGGTAGAAACCGCCTTCCATCCACTCGCACTTTTCATTTTCCGTCATTGTCCCGCCGGGGCCCATCGATCCCGGCTTCATGGTGCCATCGAGAGTCCACGAACCGACGAAGACATCCAGCTTTTTCAGCTCCGGCGCGGGCTTCGGAGGTTGCATCTGTGCCGTGGCGGCTGCCGCCGTCAGGATACAAGCCATCAAAACTGATCCGCGTAGTTTCATGTGCTGCTCCTTGAACAGGCGGGGTGTCCGTAAAATCCGGAAAAAGAATTTACGATACGCATTCTACACGCACAGCGTAAATCCACGGCGAATCCTACCAATCTCCCCAGTGCGCGGCCGTTGCCTGATGAAACTTGAGTTTCCAGACATCTCCCTGCTTCACCCAGACCGAACTGAAATGCTGATACCGGGGCGGCGGCCCCTGATCCTCCTCGGGTTTTTCACGCACGATGGCGTCGTAGGTAACGACGACAGCATCGTCGGCAAGGGTGACGACTTTCATGTCATACGGGCGTCAGTTCCACCAGGTCCGAGTCGCCCAGATTTTCCGCAGCCTCTTCTCCTTGGAGCAGCGTGCCGTCGACTCCGACCAGGGAGAAATTCTGGCTTAGCGTTCGCTTGAAGAAAACGGTATCGTTTCTCTTCTTGGCTTCGATCAGACTTTTCTCATTGGCAATTGCGCTTTGATCGAGCACACTCGGGACTTTGACAGCGGCTGGAGTCTGCGCCGCCAGGTTGATTGAGGCTGCATGGATTGTGGCTACCTGAATTGCAGCCGAGCAAAAGAGAATGGCACCGGAACGCCAGGAAATCTTCACACGACCTCTTTCTGATCGTCTTTCTGCAGATCTTGTTTGGAAATTGCCGGTTTGTGAACCGCTTGTGTATGGGGCGATAAACCCACAAGTCCATCAATACTGAATTGATTCTTCCGCTGGCGATAGGCTTGCAAGCCCTCTGGCCCCTGCTTGCGAGCCCATGCCGCGAGCTGTTCACGATCGCCTTCATATTTGAAACGGGGAACGCCATACCCGCAAGAGTCGGTGACGCGAGTGACTTCGATCACAATGATCGAGCGCATGGTTTCGTAAGGCGGGAAATTTTCCGCGAGAGCTGCAAACTCAGCCTGGTGAGGCTCAACCGCGCGGCCCAGGCCGTACAGACGGAAAATATTGGGCGGACCTTGAAACGCGCAGAACATCAGAACAATGCGACCATTTTCTTTCAGGTGGGCGATGGTCTCGATGCCACTTCCGTTGAAATCAAGATAGGCGACTGTGGCCGGCCCCAGAATGCGAAATGTGTCCAGGCCTTTGGGCGAAAGGTTCACGTGGCCATCGGGCTCGAGCGGAGCCGAGGCAACGAAGAATATATGCTGGGCCTCGATGAAACGCCTGGCCTCGTCGTCAATGATAGAGCGAGTCTTCCCCATCGCTACTCTTGAATTCTCCGCACCAGGTCGCCGCGCGGAACTGATACCTGCTCGCCGGTTGCGAGATTTTTCAGCGCAAATGCGTCGGCTTTGACTTCATTCTCACCGACGATCAAGATATATTTTGCCCCAGCTTTGGTCGCAATTTCGAAAGATTTCTTCAGCCGGAAAGTTTCATCTCCCAAATCGGCGACAACATTCTGACGCCGTAATTCTCCGGCGAGGCGGGCTGCTTCTGCATTCATTCCCGCGCCTAGCGGAGCGATATACACGTCCGGCTTCTTCAGTACACTTTCAGCCGGCGTCGATTCCTGCAGCGACATCACCATCCGGTCTTCGCCAATCGCGAAGCCGATTCCTGGCGCCGCTGGACCACCGAGCGCCTCGGAAAGCCCATCGTAGCGGCCGCCGCCGAGAATCGCGTTTTGCGCGCCGAGCGCTCTGTGAGTGAACTCGAAGGCAGTGCGTGTGTAGTAGTCGAGACCGCGAACGAGGCGATCATTCAACGTGAACGGGACCCCAACTTTGGTCAGGATTTCTTTCACCGCTGCAAAGTGTGCCCGGCAGGTTTCATCCAGAAATTGGCTGATGCGCGGCAGGGTTTCAATGATCGGCTGATCGGCCGGAACTTTGCAATCGAACACGCGGAGCGGATTGGTAACGGCGCGGCGCTGGCAATCGACACACATGTTTGCCACTACCGGCTCCAATGCCTTGCGCAGCGCTTCGTTGAACGCGGCGCGATCATTGGGACAACCCACGGAGTTCAGTTCGAGATTCCAGCCCTTGATCCCGAGACGATCGAGCAACGTGGCCAGCATCTCGAGGACTTCGGCATCGCGTGCTGGAGACTCACTGCCCGCCGATGCTGGACCGATGATTTCAGCATCGATCTGGTAGAACTGCCGGTAGCGGCCCTTCTGCGGCCGTTCGCGGCGGAACATCGGGCCCATGCAATAGAGCTTGTTCAACCCGCGGTCACCAAGTTTGTGCTCGATGTAGGCCCGGACGATGCCTGCCGTGGCTTCGGGACGGAGGGTGAGCGATTGTCCCCGGTCGCTTTCCGCGCGGCCGCGATCTTCCCAGGTAAACATTTCCTTCGAGACGATGTCGGTCTCTTCGCCCACGCCGCGCGCAAAGAGTTCCGTCGACTCGAAAATCGGGGTACGAATTTCCTGGAAGTTGTAGGCGCGGAACACCTCGCGTGCCGTGGACTCCACAAAATTCCACAGCGCCGTTTCCGGCGGCAGAAGGTCTCGCGTGCCTCGAACAGCTTTAATCATTCCCTCTTTTTCCTAAGATTCTCATGTTCGCAATGGTCATCTTGAGCGGAACTTGTTACTAATCGCGCTCGCGGTGATCCATAAAGTAGGGATCCTTCAGCTCCGCAAACCGATTCGCAAAACGAATCGGTTTTCTCCGCTCAGGATGAAAATCGTCTTACCGTTCGCGCAAATACTCTTCCGTATATCCGAGATAATTTCTCGCATATTTCATAATCGTCTCCGCATCATCGGCGTCCAGCTTCCGGCGAAACTTTCCCGGAGACCCCATCCACAACGAGCCCGGCTCGACTACCGTCCGCTCGGGAATCAGAGTGCCTGCCGCGATAATTGATCCGGCTCCGATCTTTGCGCCATTCAGGATGATCGAGCCCATGCCAATCAAGCAGCGATCTTCGATCTCGCACCCGTGCAGCGTGACCGAGTGACCCACGGTCACATATTCGCCGAGCGTAACCCCGTAAGTATTCTTCATGCCGTGCAACACGCTGCAGTCCTGAATATTTGAGTGCGCCCCGATGCGGATGGCATAGACATCGCCGCGCAGCACCGCGTTCATCCAGACAGACGCGTGTTCGCCGAGAACAACGTCGCCGATAATCTGCGCCGACTCGTCTACGTAACAAGTCGCCGGGATTGCCGGCTTCATGCCTCTAAAGGACCGGATCATTCGATCACTCCGTTGCAAGAGAAGACGAAGACAAGAATAAATAGTACCAGCAGTTTTTCGTTGGCGGGCCTTCCGTGCGGTCCCATCTTTGCCTTCCGCCCTGCCTTCTGCGAAACTGACTTATTCTCCACATTGACTGACAATCGATAACTTGGGACTGTTTCATGGGCCGCATTCACGTACTTTCCGAGCAAGTCGCCAACAAGATCGCCGCCGGCGAGGTGGTGGAGCGGCCCGCGTCGGTGGTGAAAGAGTTGCTGGAAAATGCTCTGGATGCGGGTGCGACGCGGATCAAAATCAGCGTCGAGGCGGGCGGGAAGAAATTAATCCAGATTACGGATAACGGGTGCGGCATGGTGCGCGACGATGCCATGCTGGCATTCGAGCGCCACGCTACATCGAAAATCAAGGATGCGGAAGATCTGTTGAGTGTGGCCACCTTGGGGTTTCGCGGCGAGGCGCTTCCCTCCATCTCTTCGGTGTCGCGCTTGCGGCTGGAAACTTGCGCGGTGGAATCTGGCGCTGCACCCTCCGGCACAATTATTGAAATCAACGGCGGCAAGATGGCGCGCGTCGAAGAGGCAGGATTGCCCGAGGGCACTTCCATCACGGTGCGCGATCTTTTTTTCAATACGCCGGCGCGGAAAAAGTTTTTGAAGGCGGAGTCCACTGAACTCTCGCACATCGCATCGCTGGTGACCCACTACGCGCTGGCGCATCCGGAAAAGCATTTTGAATTGCATTCGGCTACCAATGCCATGCTGGTGGCGCCTCCTGTAGCGGGATATAGCGAACGCGTTTATCAGGTGTTCGGAAAAGAGACGCTGGACCAGCTGATCGCAGTGGCGGCGGTGCAGGCGCTCGAACATGTTGGTTTGCCGCAGCCTCCGCCATGGCGGAGGAAGGAGGAGGGCAACGGGGATCTGCGGGAAAATGCCGAACCCGGCCAGATGCGGCTGCATGGTTTTGTTTCGAAGCCGGAGATCCAGAAGCTGAATCGCAATTCGATTTATGTATTCGTGAATGGCCGGCTGATTCGCGACCGGTTGGTGCAGCATGGACTAACCGAGGCTTATCGCAACATCATTCCACCGAGCGTGTATCCCGTGGTCCTGCTGTTTCTGGAATTGCCTGCTGGCGAAGTGGACGTGAATGTGCATCCTTCAAAAACGGAAGTACGCTTTCGGCAGTCTACGGTGCTGCATGATTTTGTGCGCGACACGGTGCGGGCCGCGCTGATGAAGGCGCGGCCGGCGCCGCAGTTCACCACGGAGATTCACGCTCACGCGACTGCCAGTTCCGGGCTGACGCCGGGGGCGCGGGAGTGGGAACCGCCTTCTGACGTACTGGCGGAATCCGGCGCGCGAACTTTCTATGAGCCGGCAGGAGGCGCGGGATTTGCGCTGCAGGCGCCGGCTGCGCCACCGGTTTCGACTCGGTTTCAGTTCGAAGGTGGAATTGCGGTCGACGCGAATGCGGCGATTTCCGTCGCACGCGGACTGGAGAGCCGCTTCGTCGAAGCGATTCCGGATAACGGCTGCGCCCCGGAGCTCGAAGCTCGGGAAGAAGAACCAACGCTGGCGGCGCTTTCTACGCTGCGTCCGCTGGGACAGATTCGCAATTCGTTCATACTCGCGGTGAATGAAGATGGATTATGGATTGTCGATCAGCACGTGGCGCACGAGCGTGTGCTGTTCGAGCGCGTGTTGAAGCAGCGGGCAGCGCAGAAAGTCGAGAGCCAGCGGTTGCTGATGCCGATCGTGCTGGAGCTTTCTCCGGCGCAGCAGGCGGTCTTTGCGGAAATCGCCGACGAACTGCAGCATAACGGATTCGAGGCTGAACCCTTCGGAGCGCGCAGCGTTGCGGTGAAAGTTGCGCCCGCGGGAGTCGACGCGGCAGCAGTCGAGAAGATGCTGCACGAACTGCTCGATCAAATTTCCCGCGAAGAACAATCGCTGAATCTGGAAAAGATTCGCGGACGCATTGCCGCCTCCATTGCCTGTCACGCCGCCATCAAGGTCAACATGCCGCTGGAGCTGAACAAAATGGAGTGGCTGCTCTCCGAACTCGCGAAAACCGATCATCCTATGTCCTGCCCGCATGGCAGGCCGGTGGTGCTGCGGTATTCTGTTAAAGACATACAGAAGGCGTTTAAGAGGATTTAGCGGTGAAGACAATTGCTGATTGATGATTTTTGATTGTTGATTGAAAAGCAAAGGCACGGGCTCTTAATCAAAATCAAAAATCATCGACAATCATCAATCAACAATCGTTCTTGAACTGTTTCCTATGACCGAGCAGGATTTACAGCAACTGCGACGCGAGAAGTGGCGACTGGATGGCAAACCTGTCCGGACCATTGAGCAGGCGCGCGCCTTCGTCGAGGAAGTTGGATTCTGCCTGATGTATCCGGTGCGGCCGGCGATGCCGGTGCCGACATTTATGGGCGCGTTCGTGGGCTCGGATAATCGTCTGCCGACCTGGCAGCATGCTTATTCCGATCCGCGTGCGACGGAGGCTACGCAGCTCATGGTCCGGCTGCTGCGCGAGCGCTCGGCGTACGAGGCGAATCTGTTCGAGGAGAACAATGCTTTTCTGGTGGCGGCTTCGGCGTTTCCTTATTTTTATGCCCTGGTGGGTGAGCGCAACCCCAAGCTGGCGCCGAAGCAGGGTCCGCGTTCTCCTTATTCGCCGCTGGCGTGCGATGCCTTTGAATTGATCCGGCGCGATGGGCCCATTTCAAAACAGAAGTTGCAGGAGGCGTTGGGTGGCGCGGTTTCTCTGGCTGCGCTCGACAAGGCTCTGGGCGAGCTGCTGGCCAAGCTGCGCATCACGCGCGTGGATTACAAACTCCCGGAAGGTTCGTACTGGGATGTCTTATACCGCTGGTCGCCGGATGCGGTGCGGGAGGGCGTGGGACTTTCGGTGCAGCAGGCGCTCTCGGCGCTGCTCTCGAAATATCTGGATTGCGTGGTGGCTGCCGACCTGGCGGAATTGGAATCCTTCTTCGGAAAATTTGTGGCGCGCTCGCGGGTGAAGGAAGCGGTTAATGCATTGCTGGCAGCGCGCGAGTTGAGCTTTGTACATGTAGGCGGACGGTCGATGCTGCAGATCACGCCGGAGAAGGAAGTGGCGGTTCCTACTGTCAAGCCTCGCCATGCTGCGAAGTAGATTGCTCGCTCGTCACGTGATCGCGTGTACAATCTAGTCGCGAAATGACCGACAACCAGACCCCAGACCCTTCTCCACGCAAACTGATCATTGCCATTGACGGCCCGGCGGGCGCGGGTAAGAGCACGATTGCTTCCCGGCTGGCGCGCAAACTCGGCTACGTGAATCTCGAGAGCGGCGCGATGTACCGGGCACTGGCGCTGAAAGCCATCGAGAAGGACGCGTCCTTCGATGATGAAGCCGCACTGGTAAATCTCGCGGAGGAGGCGCGAATTCAGCTGGAGCCGACCCGGGATGGAAATCGAACGCTGCTGAACGGGCACGATGTTTCGGCGCGCATTCGCGAGCGTGATGTGACCGAGGCGGCGTCGCGGGTATCTGTGCATCCGAAAGTACGGGCGTGGATGGTGGCGCATCAGCGGGCGATGGGCGCGGGCGGCGGAGTGGTGATGGAAGGCCGCGACATTGGAACGAAAGTTTTTCCGGATGCTGATTTGAAGATATTTCTCGACGCCGATCCGGTGGTCCGCGAGCAGCGCCGCATGGAGCAGCAGAAGATCAAAGGCGAAGTGGCTGCGAATCTGGCTGCGGATTTGCGTGAGCGCGACCGCCGCGACCGCACGCGGGCGGCGTCTCCGCTAATGGCCGCGGAGGATGCAGTGGTGATTGATTCAACCAGCATGGGCGAGGATGAGGTGCTGGCGCAGGTGGAAGAGCTGGCCAGGAAGAAATTGAGGAATTGAAGCACTCGTTAGCTTCAGGGCCCGTGGTGATCCAAGCACCGGGCTGCGCCCGGGCACAGCCGGGGCGGCTGTCCCTACATAAATCTTAATTATCTGTCGGCTCAACTTTTGATTTCGGCGCGGGCAGCGCTTTGGCTGGTTTGGCCGGAACTGCCGGGGGCGCGGGCGTTGCGGGCGAGGCCATTGCGGAAGCCTTGCGTATTTCGATCCCATCGTGCTCGTTATTGATCACGATGTGGGATGAGCCGTTACCCACGGTGCCGCTGGCGGTGGCTTCGTGATCTCCGTTGTCGATTTTTAACTCGGGGAAGTCGGATTGAATTTCTCCGTCGCGGGTGCGCGCGTCCAGGCGGAAGCCGGCCTTATCAGGCACGCTCAACTGCACATCTCCGTTGCGGCTGTCGATCTGTACGTTTCCTAACGAATGCATGGCTATCTCAATGCCGCCGTTGTTATTTTGCAGGCGCACGTCGCCGGATACATCTTCGAGGCGAATCTGCTTGGAGCGCGTTGTTAAATGGACGGGACCGGTGATTTTATCCGCGTGCAGATCGTCGGAGTCGAGATCCAGCTCGCCGTCGATGCGCGAGAACTCCATGTCGGTACGGGAAGACTTGAAGGCAACATTTTTGGTGATGCGGGCGAGCTTGACGCTCTCCTCGAATTCGCCGTCCAGCTGTACTGAGCCCTTTACGTCCATCACCGAGACTTCGTTCAAGCGGCCATCGATGTGAACGTCGCCTGTGACCTGCTCCACTTTGGCGGAGCTTTTTTCCAGATTCAGTTTTACATTGCCGTTGACGTCTTCCACGGAAACATCACCGTGCTGGGCGGAGACCTCCACGTCTCCATCGCGGCCGGTGATGGAAACGTCACCTTTGCGGCCGGTGATGTGCAGTTCCATCTTGCGGGGAATTGAAATATCCAAATCGCTTTGCACAGAATGGTCGCCAACTTGAGCCTTGGCGTCGAGAACCATCGCGTTGCCGGCGAGAGTGATCTGTGGTTTGGTTTGCTGGTTGTATTTATCGGCGTCATTCTGGCTTTCGGCGCCCACGCGCTTTCGAATTACCACGGTGATTTGCTTGTCGTCGGCCACGCTGACGTGCACCGCGCCGTGATCGTCATTGACGCGAAGGCTGGTAACCGTGGGAGGTATAGCTTGCTCAAGATGATCGTCGAAATTGTAGGTTTGGCCAAAAACGTTGTCGAAGTCGCTGCCATCGATGCCCATGTTGTCGCGGATCTCACCCCAGTTGAATCGCGAGGCCTGGGTGGCAATGAGTCCGCAGATGACAATGACGATGACCAGAAAAACCCCGCCGGCTCCGATGCCGCGAGAAGGCAATCCATCGCGCTGGGCCTGCTGGTGCTCGATCAGCTTGAGCACTCCCCACAGAATCAGGAGCAGGGGCCAGTAGTGGGCGAACCAGGTTCCCAGGCGCGCCCAGGAGAGCAGGTGCATGTTGCCCAGGAGGAAGACAATCCCGAGAATAATCAGCACCACCGGTCCAGCGAAAGAACGGCGACGCCGAGGCGGAGGCGGAGTTTGCACCGGCGGTGGAACGGGATAAGACACTGGACTAGACATTGCGCACCTCCTCGGAAGAAGATGCTGGTCCGGGATTAGGCGGCATTGGATTCGATGGCGGTGGAGTTGGAGGCGGCGCGACCACCGGTGGCGCGGGCGGCAGCGGGCCAATGTGACCGGCTGAGGAGGCGTTGCTCTGCAGCAGTTTGACCACACCAATCACCAGCAGAATCGCGGGCCAGGTGCGATCGAAGCTGGCAACACTGAGACTCTGGAGCAGGAACAACGTTCCAATCGTCATCAATATCGCTGGCCCCATGATCTTCCGCATCCGGCAACGATCACAGGTACAGTTCATTCCGACAGCCTTGCGAACGCGGCAGCTCGCGCAGGTGCAGCCCGGGGGATGGGATCCGATCATTCCCCACGCTCTAGCGAACATCCATGCCCCAAGGAAGATCAGAATCAGCGGCCAGAAACGATCGATGCCAAACTCCCAGATGTTCATGGTGTGCAGCAGAAAGAGCACGCCAAGTCCAATCAGGACGATGGCGACCACGGGAATATTTTTGGCCTCGGTTCTGTCGCCCATGCTGAAGGCTTGAGCCAATCCGAATGGATCTGGTGCGGGCTGGCCTTCCTGAAGCGCGCGTGCGGTGCGTACTGCGTCGATGATCTGGTAGACGTAGAAAAACGCGATAGCGATCCCGAACAACGCATCCCAATTCCCGGCGTGATCGGAGGCGAAAATCAGAAGGCCGAAGATCAGCAAATGTGCCAGACCTTTGGCATATTGCGAGCAATAGACCGCGCCCACTCCGAAGGGGAAGAACCCGGCGAGAATGCCGGCTACAGTGGGATTCGGGCCGGAGCTCGGCCGCGGCGAAATCGGTGGCGCTCCCACGGGCGGATAGACAGCTTGCTGAGGTGCGAACCCCGCTACCGGGGCGGTGCCCTCCAAACGAGCTGCGAGGCAAGGCTCGCAGTAGACGACTCCGCGAACGTCGCGGGTGCAATTGGCGCAGAGCGGCTTGCCGCAAGTGCGGCAGAACGCCACTGCGGCCGTATCGTTGTGCGTGGCGCAGTTCATACGAACCTCCTGTACGTGGTCACCGACACTACAGGCAGATCCGGATTTGACGGATCGACAGATGGACCCAGCGGGGCGCTGGCCAGAACCTGACTATTTTCTGGCTGGCTATAGTTGCGCTCCTGCTTCTGCTCGGGCTGTTGAGTTGTGTCGTTTTTATGGTCTTTCTTATCCGGTGTCGAATCTTGTGAACCAGATCCAGATGAAGCTGGCTCGGCGCTGGTCACGTTGCGTTTGAATTCACGCACTCGCGATTCCACTTCGTAAACGAACCGGATATTTTCGTAGTACCGGACTACGCGGGCTTGGGTGTTGTAATACGTGTGCCGGATGGCGGCGGGACGCAAACTCAACTGGCGCAGGTCGGCGGGTTTTACGCCGAGCACACTCAACGCCACCGACAACGCGAAAAATGCCATGCCAAATGACATAGCAAACCGCGGCTGCCGGACCGTCGCCCAGATAGGCTGCACCATCCCTGATGCCCACGCCTGCGCTTTTTCCACCCAGGTAATGCGAGGTTGAGGCGCAGCAACATTGACCCGCAGGCGTTGGGTGTCAACGCCCGTTGTGGATGCCAGAATATTCGTGACCAGGCTGACTGGAGGCTCCACCTCCGTGAGATCCTTCAGCCAGCTGCGGCCCGCCTCGACTTCGGCGAACAGCGGTCCACAGGCGGAACAAGTCCGCGCATGAGCCTGGAAGCGGTCGAGTTGAACACCTGTCAGGACACCGTCGAGCGCGTCCGTGAGCAGGCCGTCAAACTCCTGACACAGCATTCCGTTACTGATTGGGTCGTTTTTGGTGTGATCTGGCATCACATCACCTGCCTATAGGTACGTTGTAGAAGGCGCGCTAGTTCCGCCCGCCCACGATTTATTCGACTTTTCACAGTTCCCTCCGGCACCCTCAAAACGGTGGCTATTTCGCGATAATCCAAATCCTGTAAGTCTCTTAGAATCACAGCCTCACGGAGCTCCGGCGATAGCTTACCGAGGGCGGCGTGAACGGTTTCTTCGACTTCCCGGCTGCGTACATGCTGGTCGGGAGGCGCAGATTGGTCCTGAATTTGCTCACTCAGCGGCTGCGCATCTTCGTGGGAAGAGGAAGCCGCGTCGAGCGAGTCAGTCATGCGATCTTGCTTGGTTTTGCGGAAGTGATCGACGAGGAGATTTCGAGTGATGGTTGTCACCCAGGTGACGAAGGCGCCCTTTGAGCTGTCATAGCTGGCCAGAGTGCGGTACATCTTGATGAAGACTTCCTGCGCCAGATCTTCGGCGTCGTCGGCCGATCCGGCAAAACGATAGCAGATGTTATAGATACGACGGTTATAGGTCTGGACGATTTCCTCCCAGGCAGCGGCATCGCCCGCTACGCAGCGGCGGACCAGCATCGCGACTACCTGGACATCTTCCAACCTAAGACTCCCCGGAGCTAAACGGCCTTATCTTGACAGGGCGACTCGACTGCTCGGGGACAATGAGACAACAGGGACCCCAAGCCCTACAAGACAGTACGCGGATGTACGCCTGTAAGTTCGCCCGTCAACGACGCGAACCGCAAGTTATTCGAAACAGGGAATTGTAGCAGTGAAGATATTTCGCATCTCGGATCGCGATCCGACTCGCCCTTACTCGCTGGTGAAGTAGTCTACCGTCACGGGATTTTCGAACAGCGAATAATCCCGCGTGACTACGGTGATGCCGCTGTCGGTGACGAAGTAGCGGGAGCGGTCGGCCTCTGTGTCGTAGCCGATCGTGGTGCCTTCGGGCAGGTGAACGTTGCGGTCGATGATGCAACGGCGGACGCGGCAATGGCGCCCCACAGCCACATGCGAGAACAAGATGGATGAGTCCACTTCAGAATAAGAATTTACGCGTACATCGGGCGATAACACCGAGTTCTTCACCATGCCGCCAGAGACGATGCAGCCATTCGAGACGATCGAGTCCAGCGCCGTGCCCGTACGATCCTTCTCGGCAAAGACGAATTTCGCCGGTGGATACTGCCGCTGATGCGTGCGGATTGGCCAATCCTGATCGTACAAATTAAAAATCGGCGAGACGGAAACGATATCCATATTGGCTTCGTAATAGGCCTCAAGCGTGCCTACATCTCGCCAATACAGGGCTTCTTTTTTGTTCTCGTCGATAAAGTCGTAGGCAAAGACGCGGTAGTCGTCCACCATCTTGGGCAAAATGTCTTTGCCGAAGTCGTGACTGGACGCGGGATCTTCTGAATCTTTCAGCAACACCGGAATGAGGACATCCGCATTGAAAAGATAGACCCCCATCGATCCAGCAACCTTCTGCTCATTCCACGGGGAACGCAGCTGCGTGTTGGCGGGCTTTTCTTCAAAGCCATTGATGCGTCCATCTTTATCGACATCGACCACGCCAAAGCGCGATGTTTCTTCAGGATTGATCTGAATCGTGGCCAGCGTGACATCGGCAGCGGAATCCCGATGCTGCTTCATCATCTTGCCGTAATCCATCTTGTAGATGTGGTCGCCGGAAAGAATCAGGACATACTTGGGCTGTTCGGAGCCGATGGAATAAATGTTTTGATACACCGCGTCGGCAGTGCCCTGATACCACTGATCGCTCACTCGCTTCATCGGCGGAAGGACCTCCACGAACTCGCCCACCTCGCGCCCCAGAATGTTCCAGCCTTCGCGAATATGCCGGTTTAACGAAAGCGCTTTATATTGGGTGAGGATGTAGACGCGGCGCAGGTCGGAATTCAGGCAATTGGAAAGCGTGATATCGATGATGCGGTACATTCCGCCGAAGGTGACGGCGGGCTTGGCACGATCGCGGGTAAGAGGATAAAGGCGCTCTCCAGCGCCACCGGCGAGAAGGACTCCGAGGGTGTCTTTCATCGAGCTATCTCTGACTTCCTTTGCAAATCCCGAAGAGCAAGAGTCAGGCGGTCAATTGTCACAGAAAACAGTAGATGGTAGCACAGCCTGTAGAGTTGCCGTGTGCGGCGGCGCCCAGATCCTTATAATGCATTCCGAAGGATAGAGAAAAAATGTCATCGCAATCCGGAATGCAAACGAACGGAGCCGATAAAGCATGTTCCAGCCGGGACAACACTCTTGGCATGGATCAGAAAATTACGCGGCGCGATTTTCTAAATGCCAGCCTGCTGGCCTCCGGAAGTTTGTTGTTAAGCCCAATCTCGCCCTCGCAGTTGGCGGCGTCCGGCGGGCGAGATGACGATTGGACCGGCTACGGCGGAGTGGGCGATTACGCAAACTCAAATGGAAATACCCGTGCTGTGCTGGAGGCAGGGCACCAGATTCGCGATGGAGTTTTCGAGAATTCACTCGTGAATGCCTTTGATACCGGTGAAACCTATGACTGCGTAATCGTTGGCGGAGGCATCAGCGGGCTTGCGGCCGCGCTGATCTTTCAACGGCAGGCGGGCCAAGGCAAAACCTGTCTAGTGCTCGATAACCATCCGATCTTTGGCGGAGAGGCTAAGCGCAACGAATTCCTGGTAGATGGTCACCGGCTGGTGGCGCATCAGGGGTCTGCGTTTTTTCCAGTGCCCTATCCGCACAGCTTTATCGGGCGCTTCTACCAATCCATCGGGCTCGAAACGCCTCGGCTGGACTATCAGAAATGGGCTGGCAGCGCGCCGGAGATGGCATTGAGCCGAACTCCTTATCTCTCAAATAGTGCGACCACTGGACTTTATTTCGGAGCCAAATTCGGCCAGAAACCGGGCACATGGCTGATCGATCCCTGGGGAAAGAAACTGGAAGGCGCGCCAATTTCGGCACAGGCGCGGGCGGAGCTGTTGAGATATCAGGGATTGTCGCCCGAGCAGCAGGGTCAGCCGAAAGCCGCGCCCGCATATGCCGGCGACGCGATTTCACGGCGCCTGGATACGATCACGCTGGAGGATCACCTCATCGAGAAGCACGGAATCAGCCGCGAAACCGTACGCACATTTCTATCACCCGTAGAAGGCGGAGGGTATGGACTGGGTCCGGATGCACTTTCTGCCTACACCGCGTACGCCGCCGACATGCTGCACCCGCTCGACGACAGCGACGAAACCGGGGCGCAGATGTTTCCCGATGGAAACAGCGGTTTCGCCCGGCTGATTACCAAGACGCTGATCCCCGGCGCCATTGCTGGTGACCGCTCCCTGGAGGCGGTTTGCCGCAACCCAGTCAACTTCGCAGCGCTGGATGGGAACGGATCGGCGACACGAATCAGGCTCGACTCCACGGCGGTGTGGGTGCAGCATGAGGGCGATCCGGCAAAATCTAAATTCGTTAAAGTGCGGTATACGCGTGCCGGAAAGCTTTACGCCGTGAAGGCGCGTTCGGTGGTGATGGCTGGCGGCAGCTGGACCACGCGGCACATTGTGCGCGGTTTGCCCGCGGAACATAGCGCCGCATACGCTCAGTTTTACCGATCGCCCTGCCTCATGGCGAACGTGGCGGTGAGAAACTGGCAGTTCCTCTACAAGATGGGTATCTCTGGTGGCCAGTGGTTCGAAGGCTTTGGAAATTACACGCAAGTTCGCAGACTAGCTACCTGCGGCGCGGACTCTTCCACGATTGGACCAGACTCTCCGGTCGTGTTGACGCTCAAGATTCTGTATTCGTATCCGGGGACGCCCACCGAGCAGCAGGGATTTCGCGGGCGCGCCGAGATGCTTGCCACCCCGTTTCGCGACTATGAGAGGCTGATTCGTCAACAATTTCAGGAAATGTTTGCGCAATCCGGCTTCGATGCGCAACGCGATATCAGGGGCATCATTCTGAACCGGTGGGGGCATGCCTATCTAAGTCCTGCGCCCGGCTTCTTTTTTGGGAAGGAAGGCAAACCCGCGCCCAGTGACGTGTTGCGAGCCACACCGTTCGGGCGAATCGCATTCGCAAACACAGACCTGTCAGGGATAATGGACCATCGCTCTTCGATTCTGGAGGCAGATCGTGCGGTAGGCCAGCTGCTCGATCAGGTGTTGAGTAACTGAAGTATCGACGGGATCAGTCTGTCGCCGAGTCAATGATCACTTTTACTTACTTTCTTCTTCGATCTTGATGCGCAGCGATTTCAGGAACTTAAGATCCTGGTCGTTGATTTTGAATTCGGGATTCGTGGACAGAGTCGTCACCAGAGAAGTTTTATCCGAAGTCTTCTCACCCTGCTTGCTGACGCCAATCGTGGCCTCGAGAACCAAAAAAATATCGTAACCGCCCTCTTTGATCCGGGAGACGACTTCGGCAATCTGTTCAGAATCGGAGAGAGATTCGTTGATGGCTTCACCGAGTTCCTTCATCAAGTCTTTAAGTTGTTGATCCACGTCCCCCCCGATCGCCGTCTGCCTGGTCTGCCAATCTTAACTCGCTGTCAATCGTTTAGATGCCTGGAGCCGCCGAACGGTTTTGCTGACGGCCACAGGTTTGCGCCATTGTAGCGCCAGACACTGTTAAAATCGAGTCGTGACTAAGGTCTCTACTGCACAAAAGTTAGGCGTGGTGGCACGGGTGGCGTCCCGGCAGGCCGGGCGCAGCCGGGTCATCCGAGCGGCGGGCCAAGCCGCCACCGCTACCGGACGGGCCTTCGGGCGCGTGCTGCACCAGTTATGGCTGGAGGTGGTGGGGGTGATTTTCCTGATTATGGCCTTGAGCTTCGGAGGTGCAACGGTCAAGGAGTATGGGAAATTTCACGCCGGACAGGCTGGGCTGGGGCGCGTGGCGATTGCTGTTTGCGCCACCGCCACATTCGCCTGGTTCGGAATCAGTTCCTTCGTGAGAGTGAAGCGTAAAGAAAAGAACGCATTGCGGCGCGAATAGTTTCTAAGGATTTTCCTCCAGCGAACCCGGCGCCAGAACAATTGCTCACCGTGGCCGAGAAAACTAAATTCGAAGATGAGAAGCGCGCTGCAGATCTGGAAACTCCTGCGCGCATTCCAGTGAATCCGCTTTACACCCCTGCGGATCGCAAGGGTTCGGATTATGAGGCAGAGGTCGGCTATCCTGGCGAATATCCCTTCACGCGCGGCGTTCAGGCCACCATGTATCGCGGCCGTTTGTGGACCATGCGGCAGTACGCCGGCATGGGTGATGCCGAAGAATCGAACAAGCGCTACAAGTATTTGCTGGCAAACGGCACCACGGGACTTTCCGTTGCCTTTGATTTGCCGACGCAAATCGGAATGGATTCGGACCATCCGCTGGCGGCCGGCGAGGTCGGGAAGGTCGGCGTTGCCATCGATTCCATTGAGGATATGGAGCGGCTTTTCTCCGGCATTGACCTCACGAAAATTTCCACTTCGATGACCATTAACGCAACCGCGTCCATTCTGCTGGCGCTGTATGTGGCTGTGGCTAAGCGGCAGGGCGCGGACATCCGGAAACTTTCAGGCACTGTGCAGAACGATGTTTTGAAAGAGTACATTGCGCGCGGAACCTATATCTACCCGCCAAAGCAGGCATTGCGCGTGATTACGGACATGTTCGCATGGACCAGAGAGCACGTGCCCGAGTGGAACTCGATTTCGATCTCCGGTTATCACATGCGGGAGGCGGGATCGACGGCGGTGCAGGAAGTGGCTTTCACTCTGGGCAATGGCATGACCTACGTGGAGGCGGCAATCAAGGCCGGGCTCGACGTAGACGAGTTTGCCCCGCGCCTCTCGTTTTTCTTTAACGCACATAACAATTTTCTGGAAGAAGTTGCCAAGTTTCGCGCCGCGCGAAGAATGTGGGCGCGAATCATGCGCGAACACTTCAAGGCAAAGAATCCGAAGTCCTGGATGTTGCGGGTTCACACCCAAACGGCAGGGTCAACACTGACGGCACAGCAGCCCGAAAATAATATTGTGCGTACAGCGATTCAGGCGCTGGCAGCGGTTCTGGGAGGAACGCAGTCTCTGCACACGAATTCCTACGATGAGGCGCTGGCGCTGCCGACCGAACAGGCCGCCCGCATCGCATTGCGCACGCAGCAAATCATCGCCTACGAATCTGGAGTGGCCCAGACGATCGACCCTTTGGCGGGTTCGTACTTTATCGAGTCGCTGACCGACGAGATTGAGAAGCGCGCGGCCGAATATCTGGGAAAGATTGAAGTCATGGGAGGCATGCTGCGAGCGATTGAGCGCGGGTTCGTCCAGCGCGAAATTCAAGATGCCGCATTTGAGGCGCAACAGGCTGTGGATTGCGGAGAAGCCGTGATAGTCGGCGTAAACCGGTTTGAGGTGGAAGAAGAAAAAGCGATCCCGATTCAGAAGATTGATCCAGGGCTGGAGCCGAAGCAAGTTGAACGGGTACGGGCCCTGCGCGCGCGGCGGGATGCGCAGCCCTGCAGAGCCGCGCTGAAAGCCGTCGAGGATGCGGCGCGAACCGGCGAGAATGTGATGCCGAAAATTATCGTCGCGGTGGAAGCTTTCGCAACCGTGGGGGAAATCTCCGATGCCATGCGGAGAGTATTCGGTGAGTACAAAGAAACTGTCGTGATCTGAACTTTCTGCGGCCAGCGAAGCACCACAGCGTTCATAAATTTTGTTTCTCCAATAGCGCTGCCACCGATGCGGTAAAGACGGCTCGCGCGTGATCTGCTTCCTGGGGGAGGATCGTCTTCGCGATCATCAGCATGGCCGCGCCGTGGGCCAGCATCCACAACGATATTGTGAGATACCCGTGGTCCTCGGGCGCTCCACCGAACTTATCGGCCAGTTTTTTCTTCATGGCATTGCGAGCCGGCCTGCCCACCAGATTCTGCGCCCCGGCGCGAACCGCCCGCGGCGAATAAAACAATTCGTATTCGTGCTGATAGAACAATTCGTACTCGTGGGGGTGACTGAGGGCGTAATCAAGATAGCGCTCGCAGGCAGTCTCCACCGATGCTGCCTCTTCCATCAACGCGCCAAATTCCAGACGAATGCACTGCAATAATGCGCGAAGAATATCTTCACGGTCGCGGAAACGGCGGTAAACCGCGGGCGTATTCGTTTCTGCAGCTTTCGCGACGGCGCGCATGGTGAGAGCGTTCTCACCGCCTCTCTTCCACAGCTTTCGCGCAGCTTTCAGGATTCGTTCTTCCAGATCAGGGTCGGGCGGCCGAGGCACGTATTCTCCTTCGCTTGTCGAACTGAAGATTATGTATACTACGTAAACATAACAATGTAAAGACAATAGCCCGCGAAGGCCAGCGCCAAACCAAAACTCCAAGAATTATATTGACATTGTCAATATAACAACGTATAACTTATCAGCAATTGGGCCCCCTCCGGTATTTTCATTCCTCAGGAGTCAGAAGATGTATTCGTGGGAAAACCTTGACGATAGGGTTTCTATTGTCCAAATGAATTCCGAACTACGTCACGCCCAGCTGGAGCTGCTGAGCGCGCACTGCGCAACGCACCAGCTCCGCTTGCGTTTTTCTCTGGACGATCTAGCCCGCTTCGGTCAGCGCGATGTTCTCCGCAAATCAGTGGCGGCGGCAAACGCCCTCAGTGAATATTATTCATCCATCGAAAGCAGGATCCCCGACGTCCAGGAATATTCCGAGCCCGCGGTCGCGCTAACCGACGAGCGCATCCGCGAGGCGATCGAATTGGTTTCCACATATTTGCGCGATCAGCGCGAAGCCTATTTTCAGTCGGCAAGAGCTCTCAGCAAGCACCAGAAAGCCCTCATGTGGCCTTATTTCTCGGCAGAACTCCTGGATCGAGTACGGTTGGTCGAGTTGAACGGTCAACGCGTGCCCAATCCGCCCTTCTATCCGGAAGCCAAAGCTTTGGGTTTTGTGAATCTCCCCGAGGTGAGGCACATGCATTCGTTGACGTTTCTGGACGTAGTTGTCTTCAACGAGAAAATCAGCGAGCGCAGCCTGTTTCACGGACTCGTACATGCCGTGCAGTTTGAGATTCTGGGCCTGGAGCGTTACGCCGAACTTTTCGTCCGCAGCTTTGTCAACACGAAGCTTCATTTCTCGGTGCCGCTGGAGGCTCATGCATTTTCACTCGAATCCAAGTTCATGAGTGCAAGGGCGCAGAGGTTTTCCGTAGAGGAACAGGTTCGCCTTTGGGTCAGGCAAGGCCGTTATTAGGCTTGCGGCGACTCGAAAAGTTCCGAAGCAGCAGTCTTCGGAAAGCGGGGTCCTCCCCCACCGCAGTCCCGGTGGCGGCAATCAGCTGCCTCCGGGACTCGATTATTTTTCGCGCGTCATGCTGTGGAACGCTTTGTGATCGCGGTTGGCTTGCTGCACGCGGTGCGCAGACGATCGACCTCGGTTGCAGAGAGCGCGCGAAATTCCCCTGGCGGAATATCGAGAGTGAGCGGCCCGTAGCGGACGCGCTTGATCTTTTCCACATGATGTCCGATCTTCTCGAACATGCGGCGAATCTCGCGGTTGCGCCCTTCGATCAGCGTGACCTCATACCACGGATTATTGGCCTCTTTCACCATTCTGATGCCGGCGGGCGCAGTCCGCACTCTGCGGCCGCTTTCCGTCTCAATCGAAACTCCGGCGCGCAATTTCTCAAGCGATTCAGCGCTGGGCACTCCCGCAATCTTTACCACATAAGTTTTCGGAACCTGAGACGCCGCTTTCATCAGTTTGTTCGCCAGCGCGCCGTCGTTGGTCAGCAAGCAACAGACCTTCGCTGGCATAATCCAGCCGGCCCACGGGATAAACCCGCTTCTTCACCCCGCGAATCAACTGCATCACGGTCGGACGTTTTTCCGGATCACTCACCGTGGTCACATATCCCCTGGGTTTATTGAGCAGCAGGTAGACGTGATGCTGTGGCCCCTGCAGCAGCTTGCCATTTACGCGAATATGGTCGGTCTCCGGATCTGCCTTGGTCCCGAGTTCCGTGACCACGACGCCATTCACTTTCACGTGTCCCGCGCTGATTAATTCCTCGGCTTTGCGGCGCGAAGCAATTCCGGCAGCGGCAATAATTTTTTGCAGACGTTCAGGAGGCATACGTGAGGCTTCCCAGCCTAATGGTGAAGACTATTCTTTTCGCGCCGCGGATTCTGGAACCGCATCGGCGGAGGGTTCGGCCAGATCGGAAGATTCGGAGTTCCGTTCGGAAGAATTGGACCTATCTCGCGCTGCTTCCTCCGCGGGAATCAGCTCGGACTGAAACGATTCTGCGACTAACTTCTCGAACTCCTCCATGCTGGGCAGTTCGTTGACATCCTTCAATCCAAAGCGCATCAGGAATTCTTTGGTCGTCTTATACAGAATCGGCCGGCCGATCACCTGCTTGCGTCCGGCAGTTGTAATCAGCTTGCGATCCAGCAAAGTCGCAATCACGCCGCCGGAATCCACTCCGCGAATTTCGTTGATCTCAGGAACCGTGGCCGGCTGTTTGTAGGCGATCACTGCCAGCGTTTCAAGAGCCGGCAGAGAGAGCCGGATCGGCGGCTTGAGGCTCTTGGCGAAACTGCGCACCATCTCGTGCTGCTCCGGCTTGGTGGACATGCGATATCCACCTGCAACCTGGCGAATTTCAATCCCGTGCTCGGAAGTTCCATAATCCGCAGCCAGCGCTTCCAGCGCGGCACGCACTCGCGACTTTACTTCGCTTTCATCCGCTGCGCCTTCGGCAATCACCGACTCTTTGACGAGCTGAACCATCTGCTCGGTAGAGATCGGCGTCTCTGCGGCGTAAATGATGGCTTCGAGTTGAGCTTTGAGACTCATGCGTCAGATAGTTCTACTATCTCCAATCATCCCGCACAGCGGCCTGCTCGGCCATTACCGCGTCGAATCCAATGTGCTTGCGCACCGCAATCTCACCAAACAATTCGTCCTGACGAACCTGAATCGCCTGCAGCCGCACCATTTCCAGCAACGCAAGAAACATGCATACCAAAGCTTGCCGTGACGGGACGCGCAGCAACAACTGCTTCAACCGGATCGGCCGGGATTCCAACTCCAGCCGCCGCCGCAGATAGTCAATCATCTGGCCGACGGTGACCGTTTCCTCGTTCACATTGATCATCGGCCGCGTGCGCACGCGCTCTAAGATTTGCTGAAAAGTCTTGACGAGATCGATCACATCCGCAGCCATCTCGGGCTCGGTGCCTTCGGCGTCCATAAATTCCTTCAAGGCCGGATTCGTCAGCACCGCTTCTTCAATCTGTTGCTTCTGCAAAAGCATTTGCGCCGCTGATTTAAACTTTTCGTGCTCCAGAAGCCGATTCACTAATTCGGTTCGCGGGTCCTCCAACTCTTCGGCCTTCGCCGAGGGATCGCGGGGCAAAAGCATCTTTGACTTGATGTGAATCAAAACCGCAGCCATATAAATAAAATCCGCGGCCACGTTCACGTCCAGTTCGCGAATCTTTTCCACGTACGCCAGATATTGTGCCGTGATGCGCGCAATCGGAATGTCGTAGATGTCGATATCCTGCTTGCGAATCAGATCCAGCAGCAAGTCGAGCGGTCCTTCGTAGACGTCGGTCACTGAAACGGCAAAAGGAGAATCGCTTTCTTCTTTATTTTCTTTTTGCGAATTTGATTTTTCTGAATCTGGCTTTCCAGAAGGGTTCGCGCGCGCCGATTGGTTCGCGCCAAGCCCGGGCGGCGCAAACTCCGGTAAGCCGCTCGCGGAGCTAATGATTCTATTTTCCATCCTGGTTTCCATTCCCTCCCGCTGGCGGCTCGTACACAAGCGACATTCCCATAGCCTTGCGCACGTCCTTCATGGTCTCGGCGGCTGCGGTGCGCGCCCGTTCACTGCCTGCCTCAAGAATATCCCATGCCAGCCGCGGATTGTCCTCGAATTTCTTGCGCCGCTCCTGCATCGGACTCAACAGTTGCACCAGCGCATCGGCCGCCCAACTCTTGCACTCGATACACCCAATGCCAGCCGACCGGCAGCCGACATTCACTTTCTCAAGCGTAGCGCTATCGCTGAAAATTTTGTGCAGATCGCCCACCGGACAAACATCGGGATTCCCGGGGTCCGATCGCCGTACGCGCGCCGGATCAGTCACCATCGTTTTCAGCTTCTGCCGCACCACCGGCTCCGGATCGGTGAGCAGGATCGTATTGCCATACGACTTCGACATCTTGCGCCCGTCAGTGCCGGGCAACTTGGGGGCGATTGTGAGCAAGGACTGCGGTTCGGGGAACACTTCGCCGTAAAATCCGTTGAACCGGCGCGCAACCTCACGGGTCAGTTCCACGTGCGCGACCTGGTCTTCGCCCACCGGAACGACGTTTGCCTTGTAGATCAAAATGTCCGCCGCCTGCAAAAGGGGATAGCCAAGAAATCCATATGTTCCTAAATCTTTATCCTTGATGTTTTCGCGCTGCTCCTTATACGTGGGAACCCGCTCCAGCCAGCCCAGCGGAGTGATCATGGAAAACAGCAAGTGCAATTCAGCATGTGCGGGAACGTGGGATTGAATAAAGATCACAGACTTCTCGGGATCGAGCCCTGCCGCCAGCCAGTCTAAAGCCACGTCCAGCGAATTCTGTTTCACTCGCGAAGTATCGGCGTAATCGGTGGTCAGCGCGTGCCAGTCAGCTACTTCAAAAAAGCACTGATACTCATCCTGCATGCGCACCCAGTTATCGAGAGCGCCGACGTAATTTCCAAGATGCAGTTTTCCGGTCGAGCGCATGCCACTGAGCACGCGCTTACGCAATTTAGTCGGAGTTGTCATCGTTTCTTAAGCAAATCGAAAAGAAATACTGCGGCATCACGGTCCGCCAAATTCAAAGGTGGCAGCTTCATGCGGAGTATTGTCGATACTACCATGCAGGCGTGAGGATATCGGTAGTGAGCCGTGCAGGAAGAACGAGCTGATCTCTCATGTTTTATAATTCGTCGCCACTCCGGCTCCAAGAAAAAGAGAGATGAAACTACGAGCGTTGAATCTGTTATTTGTTCTTATTCTTCTTTGTGTTGCGGTTGCAACCGTACCCGCGCAAACCGCCCCGGCATTCGATCTCGTCATCACCAACGGGCACATCATTGATGGCACGGGCTCACCGTGGTATTCCGGCGATATCGGTATACGCGATGGAAAAGTTGCTGCCATTGGCAACCTCGCCGCCGCCCCTCGAAAACGCACGATCGACGCGGGCGGCAAGGTCGTGGCCCCCGGCTTCATCGACATGCTGGGCCAGTCGGAACTCTCCATACTCGTCGATCCCCGCCTGCCTTCGAAAATCTATCAAGGGATCACGACAGAAATTACCGGCGAGGGCAGCACGGTCGCGCCTCTCGACGACACCATCATTCAGTCCGATCACGCCGAATACGAGCACTATCACATCACGCCGGACTGGCGCACCTTCCGGCAATATTTTGCTCGTCTTGAAAAGCAGGGCATGGGGATCAACCTGGCGAGTTACGTGGGAGCTACGCAAGTGCGCCGCATGGTTCTTGGGGATAACGACGTGCAGCCGTCTCCTGAACAATTGGAGCAGATGAAGACTCTCGTCCGAGAAGCCATGAAGGACGGCACGGTTGGCGTTTCGACTGCGCTCGAATACGCGCCCGCGCCATATGCCAAGACCGACGAACTGATCGCTCTGGCGGCGGAGGCGGGAAAATTCGGCGGCATTTATTCCACGCACATGCGCAACGAAAGCGATTCGGTGCTCGACGCGATCGATGAGGCTTTGCGCATCGGTCGTGAAGCCCACGTTCCGGTAGAAATCTGGCATATCAAAGTTGCCGGAAAGAATAACTGGGGGCGCATGCCGGAAGTCGTGACAAAGATCGACGCGGCGCGTGCTGCGGGAGCCGATGTTACGGCCGACACCTATGCTTACACGGCATGGTTCAATGATTTCTCCGCGTTCATTCCGCCATGGGCACACGATGGCGGGACCCGCAAGCTGGTCGAGCGCCTCAAAGATCCCGTGACTCGCGAACGAATCCGCAAAGACATGCTCACACCTTCGAAAGACTGGGACAACGAGTGGCAGGAAATTCCTGGCCCTGACGCCATCATGATCGGCGTGGTTGAGAACCCGAAAATGCTTCCGTTACAAGGCAAGCGTCTTTCTGAGATCGCGAAGCTCTGGAATAAAGATCCGATGGATGCGCTCTTCGATTTTCTTATTGCAGATCCCACTACAGGCGTTGCCGTTTTCGGCATGTCGCAACCCGATGTCACTCTCGCCTTGCAGCAACCCTGGGTCGCGATTGACAATGACTCTTCCGGAACTTCACCCGAGGGTATTCTCGGACAAGAGCATCCTCACCCGCGCGCCTACGGAACCTTCCCGCGCATCCTGCGCAAATACGTTCGCGAAGAGAAAGTTCTGTCTCTGCCGGACGCCATCCGCAAATTTTCCGCGTTGCCGGCACAGCGCTTGCGGTTGACTGATCGCGGAGTCCTCAAATCAGGCATGTGGGCTGACATTGTTATCTTCGATCCGGCAACGGTGCGCGACCTTGCCACATTTGATAATCCGAATCAGCTTTCCGAAGGAATGGAGTATGTGCTGGTGAATGGCGTGCCGGTCATCTACCAGTCAAAGATGACGGGAGCCTTGCCAGGAAGGGTGCTGCGAGGCGCCGGCTACGTTCCGTAACCTTGCAGCTCTACGGCTTCAGCCGCGCCTGGGTCTCGGGAGTTGGACTCACCGCCACGTGCGGCTCAGCCAGCGTACCCGTAATGCTATAGACCAGTGAACCTGCGGCGGATTTCCCGTCGGAGCCGGCAATCAGTTTGAAATTCAGGGTTTGGCCTAACGAAGCAGTGCCGCTAACCTCATACAACGTTGCGGAAGAAATCAGAACACCTTTGTCTATTTCGATGGTTCCATCACGCAGCTCGGCGCGACCCTGCCAACGACTGATGTGCAGCGGTCCATCCTCGTTTGCCAGTGCAATGTGCGACAGGACCGCGTCGCGCAGATCGAAATGAAGATTCGCGGCAGCCGATTGCCAAAATCCCGCTGATGTTTTGCCGGAGGCCGTGATCTGGTAAGTGCCAGCGGCGGTGCCTGAAATCCAGGCGTCCTGCATCGTGCCGGCTAGCTGCTCCAGGGAAATTCCGGTCAGGGTTCCCGAGCCTGTATAGACCGGGGATGCAGCGGTGAAATCGGCTTGCCAATCGCCGCGATGTTTTCCACCCAGTAAATCGGCTCGCATGTCCGAAATCTTTAGCTTTCCGTGGTCCAGATCAAGGACGGCGGAAACTTGTCCTGCGACCAGATTGTGAATCCGCAAACGACCGGCACTCACCTTTCCCGACGCGCGCAAACTCTGTAGAAAGGACGGCACGTTTGATGCAGGCGGGGTGAGCACCTGATACCAGCGGCGCTCCCTTGGTTGCGACCCCAGCCAATCATGCAGATCGCTTAGGCCAACCGCGTCAGTATTTAAATTAAAGTGGACGATGCAGGTTCCCGGCGTTCCACAACCACGCGGCATTACCATTGAGCCAGTCCATTCCGCATCGGCTGCCTGCGCTTTCAATTTTTCGACGCGCGCCTCATCGGGCGCAAGATCCACTTCCGCCGAGGAAATCTCGATCGCTCCATTCGTGCCCTGCAAGTTTGCGCGAACGTTGCGCAGTTGCACGGTGCCGGTAACCTTCGGCAAAGCAAAGCCGGAAGGATTGCCCGTCGCGTTTCCGGCCCAGGATCCCGCGATCTGCAAATCCATCTTGACTGCGCCTTCCGCGCCGGATTTCACCGCCTGCAGTCCAAGCAGGCTGGCCATGCGCAAGGTGTGCGAGACTTCGCCTTCTCCGCGCACCGCGATTCCGTAGCCGGACCTTCCTACCCAGCCCCGCGCCTGCGCCGGAGCTGGCCGCCCCAACGCGAGCGGGAAAGGCCCGAAATCGATGTGCATCTCGCCCGAAGCTGGCAAAGCTTCTACACCGGAATGCCGGAATCCGACATGCTGCAACGGATCGCGAATGCTGCTCTGGTCTGCGTTCAACGTAAAAGGCACATTGCCCGGAGCCAATTCCGCTTTGCTGTTCGCGGATTGCAGGTGAAGGTTCATAATCTCGCCGTGCCCCTGAAATTGGGGACCAGCCGGCGACGCCGCGGATTCCTTAATCACGAAATTCCCTTGCACAGTTCCGGCGGCCACAATATCTGGCGGCAAGTCTTTCTTGGCGCGCCGGGCCAGTTGCGCCACAGAATTCGCCGGGACATTTTCGAGGTTCAGCGCCAAATCCAAAACATGCAATCCCGGCCGACCTGAGTCTCCATGCAAGGTGATGAGGCCGTTGCCCACGGGCGCACTGCAGAAGATTTCGCGCATCATGCCCTCGGCGGAACTGTACTTGGCCTCGCAATGCGCCGCTAATCCCAGACCCTCACTGGTTGAGATGTCATAACGGTGGAAGTCATGAATCGCCGTATCGGAAACTACCTGCAGTGCCCCTGGAGTGCCACTCAAGGTCGTCGCCAGCTGAACGTCGCCACGCCATCCCTGGTCGTTTCCTGACACCAACTTGCTGAGTTGGCCGAGTTGCGCGTGATCCCACACGACCGTGAACTGCAGCGGCGTATCCCGCAAGCTGCCCGCGCGGTGCCATGTGCCGTTCACCTGCAGTTGGCCCGTGTCGCTTAGGCTCATATCGGTCCGCAGCGGTTCGGCTTTCAGTCGGACGCCCCACTCATTTTCTGATTCCTGCCACAAGGCAAAATCCGCATTCAGCAATGCGTACGGTCTTTTTTCCGGCCCCGTCTTGAAATTGATGCGGCCGGAGCTGGCCTCAATGTAAGGAAAGCCGGGACGTGCTTCACGCTTCGATTTCGCGGTGGGCGCAAGCGGGGTGCGCTCGGCGCGTTCCAGCAGCGCCTCGAGGTTCCAGCGGCCATCTTCTCTTCGTACCAGATTCAGACTGGGTTCCGTCAATTCCAGGCGAGAAATATCCAGGCGTCCGCGCAGCAGAGATGTCAAACGCACTGCCGCAGTTACCTCGGACGCTCGCAACATAGGCTCGGCGCCGAATGCTGGATCTTCGTACACCACCACGTTTTCAAGGTCGAATCCCGGACGCGGAAGAAAGCGCAGCTGGACGGATCCGATCGCCACCGGACGTGCCAGCGCCCGGCTGATGGAGTTTTCAATCCGCAGCTTCAGATGAGAAACACCCGGACGCACTAAAAACAGGACGAGCAGAATTGCAACCACCGCGGCGGCGATGCGCCGTTTGGAGGACAAAACTTTCACTTCACGACCTGCAGCGTTCGTCGCCACCGCGTCTCATCGAAAAAGTGCAACACTACGTGCGCCAGGAATCCGATACGGTCCCCCATATCGGTCTTGCGATACTGGTCGGCCGGCGTCTCAAACGACCAGTAAATGAACATGGGCCGTCCAATGATATTTTCCTGGGGAATGAAGCCCCAGTAGCGGCTATCCAGGCTCACGTCGCGGTTGTCGCCCATGCCGAAGTAATGTCCCGGGGGCACCACGAGATCGTCGCCCTGGATGTGCATGGGCAACTCCGGTTCCCAACAAGGATAGACGTTATAGCTTTCGGAAGGCGGCACGGCGGGAAAATTATCGCGGTAAGGATTGGGATACATCGCCGAATCCTGGGAATGAATCACATACGGCTCTTTCAATTCCTCGCCATTGCGGTACACCACGCCATTGCGGAGATGAATGCGGTCGCCGGGCACGCCGATGATCCGCTTCACGACATACAATCCGGGCTCACAGGGCGCCAGAAAAACCACAATATCCCCGCGCTTCACCTGGCGGTACGGAATCAACGGGCCCACCCAGTTCGTCTTCGGGGCGAACTGAATGCGGTTCACGAACACATGGTCGCCGATGAGCAAGGTGTTTTCCATCGAACTGGAGGGGATCTCAAATGCCTGCACGATAAAGGTGATGATGAAAAGTCCCGTCACCAGGACCGCGGCCAGCGACGAAAGAAATTCCACTGTCGTTTCCCGTGGTTTTTCGTCGACCTCATTGTTTGCTTTGCTTTCTTTTTTCGCCACCGTGATCAATCCGTCCAATCTTGCTCTGCAGCGTTATCTTATCTGCACAAACTTCAATTCACCAACCGCAAGGTGCGGTTCCAGCGTGTAATTCGAAGGATGTGGGTGACCGCATAGGCAAAGTGCGTCAGCTTACCTGCCACCGTAACTGGCCCGGCCGCCTCGCTATCCGGCTCTTTCACCGACCAGTAAATCAACAGCGGCCGTCCAATAATGTTGGCTTGCGGCACGAAGCCCCAGTAACGGCTGTCGTAACTGTCGTCGCGGTTGTCCCCCATCACAAAATAATGTCCCTGTGGAACGATCAGTTGTCCGTCCTCAACCAATTTACTCAACTGCACCCACCACTCCGGAGTTTCGCCCGCTGCCACGTCCAGCCGGGGAAAATTATCGCGGAACAAATCGTTTGCCGACCGGCTGAACTGTGCGTAAGGCTCCTTCTGCGCGACTCCATTCACGAAAACTCGCTTGTTGATCAGCCGGAGTCGGTCTCCTGGCACACCGATCACACGTTTCACGAAGTGCTGTGCGGGATTTACGGGATAGTGAAACACCACGATGTCACCGCGTTGCACGCGGCGGTATGGCATCAGATAGTCGCCTACACTTCCTCCGCCGTAACACAGCTTATTGACCAGCAGATAATCGCCGACCAGTAGAGTGTTCTCCATGGAAGGAGAGGGAATCTGAAACGCCTGCACTACAAACGTGATCACGAATACCGCAATGACCACAGTTCCCAGCAAAGACTGTATGGAACCGATTACTCCCGAACTCTGCCCCCAGGTCGTTCTGTTTTCTGCATGGGGCTGGCCGCCAGGCAAGGCTTGATTCGACACTGAATCCACGGATCCCTGATCGGCAGGCAAAAGCACTGGCAAAGGATGGTCTGAGGACTGTTGACCCGAGGGGGGCTCACCCGAGTACTGGCCATTCGGTTCCGATAAACGACTTGGGGAATTCATTGACTCCACGTACATCCTGCCGCTTTAATGCTGCTCCGCCGAACGCGATCCCCGCGTGAGCCGGGCTCCCGCAGACTGCGGCCGCGACGCCAGATAGGATAATAGCTGCCGCGCCGCGTCCTGCTCCGCAGTCTTCTTGGTCGAACCCTGGGCGCGACCTACAAATTCCGCGTCCTCGTCGCCTTTCGCATGCAGACGGACTTCCACCGTAAACGTCTTTCTGTGTTCCGGTCCTGCTTCTTCCACCAGAACATAAGAAGGCTGCGCCATGCCCAATCCCTGTAGAGTTTCCTGCAGGGCTGACTTGAAATCGGTCATCGGCAGCGCGCCCCCCTGCCGCTCCATGCGCTCCAGTTCGGGGGCCAGAATCTCCCGCAAAATGAACTCCCGGACTGGAGGCATTCCGCCATCGAGGTAGATCGCGGCCAGCACCGCTTCCAGCGCGTCCACGAGCAGCGCTGTCTTGCCGCGCCCGCCGCTCTTTTCCTCGCCGCGTCCCAAGCGAAGATAGTGGCCCAATTCAAGCTGCTGCGCCACCTGGATCAGATGCCGTTCGCTGACGAGATGAGCACGCAGCTTCGAAAGTTCCCCTTCACGAAAATGGGGAAATCGCTGGAACAATTCCTCGCTGGTTACCAGGCGAGAATCGCATCGCCCAGAAACTCGAGCTGTTCGTTGTCATTGACGCTGAATTTATTTTCGCCCGATTGCTGCGACTCCTGCTCTCGCGCTTGCGAGCTGTGAGTAATGGCCTGCTCAATCACGCCTCGCCGGTGAAAGTGGTAGCGCAACGTGGTTTCCAGCGCGGTGATTTCCCTTTCCTTCATGAATGCGCAGCCTGCGGCTGTAATCGAGTTGGAACGCCATCGCGAGCACAGCGGCTAGCGGGGATCTGGGCAGGCCGCGGAGGTTCGCCCTGGTTGCGATCGCCAAATCTTGCCTCAGGCGCGTTTATTTCGCGGGCGGCTCGCTGATGCCACCAATTAACTGAACCAGCCGGTCTTTTTCTTTCCGCGCCGCGTCTCCGGCGTTGGTGCCGGGCTTGGTCAAATCCACCGCCTGATTGGCATATTTCAACGCGTCGGGATATTTGTTTTGCATATCCATTGCAACTGACAGTCGAAACACGGCGACCGGGTCCGGTTGCTGGGGAAACGCGTCGATTGACTTTTTCAGATTGATCTCCGCATTCGCCCAGTCCTTGGCATTGAAATCCAGCGTCCCGATAATTTCGTAGGCTTCAGACCGAAGAAAGCCCTTGTAGGCATCGATCTTGTCCTGCGGTTGATTCGCGGTGGGAATGTCGGTATCCACCGTGACCAGCGCGCGTTGTGCATCTTTTCTGGCTTCCGCCAACCGCTGATCCTTGTCGACATCGGTTTCGCGCGTGCGCTCGGCCAGCACCTGGGCCACGCCCAGCAAGGCCTCGGGATCGTCCGGATCAAAAGTCAAGACCTTTTGTGACATAGCCAGCATTTTGTCGCTATTGTTGGCCTGTTGATAGGAGTGCATCACCGATTTGTAGAGCAGCGGACGTAACTCGCTGTCGGGGAACTTCGCCGCAAAATCGTCCGCGGCTTTTTCCTGGGCAGCCGGATCGGTGATCGCGGCAGCCGCTTTGTAAGCGTCGAACTCCGGTTGTGTTTTGGCCTGTGGCGGACGTTTCCCCGCCGGTGCGGTCGCCGCTTGTCCTGCCGGCGCAGTCTGCGTCGCCGGCTTGTTTTGTCCGAAACTCACCGCCGCTACTCCAAAGACGGCAATGATCGTAATGATTGCTCTGCGCTTCATGCGTTCTCCTTGCACCGCGATGCCTTCATAACTCGAAATTGATCCACTCCGTATTCTAAATGCTCCTGCCATTTTACCCGGTGAAGCACTTCGCTACTGAGACTGCGGCTGCGGTTTGGCCGGAGGCTCGTACGCCTGGGCCAAACCACGCTCCGCCGCGGCCTTGATTTCAGGCAGTTGCCCGGCCGCATTTAATGCTTCGCGATACTCCAGCACCGCCGCATCGCGATCTTCTTTCATATCCAGAATTCTTCCCAGAAACACGTGCGACCATCCCACCACTTTGGGATCTTTCGACGCCTCAATCGCTTTTTGAAAATTGTCTTCGGCGCCATCGCGATTCCTGTTGGCCACGGCTACTTGCGCGAGGATGAACAAGGCTCGACCCTGGTCTCCAATTTTTTTGTCCAGCGCCTGCTGTGCGAGTTCCTGCGCTCCTTTGGCATCGCCCGCAGCCAGCCGCCTCTCTGCGCTTAACAGCATGCGGCGCTCCTCCGGACGCGATAACTGCACCAGTTCGGGCGAAGTCTTGCTGGCAAACTGAATTTCAGACGCCTTTGCTTCTTCTTTTTTTAAGTCGACGCCTTCAATAAGACCGGCGTACGCTTCGCGGATGCCCGCAGGATCTTTTTCGAACGCCACTGCGCTGTCATAAAACGTCCGCGTCAGGATGTAGCCTTGTTTCACGGCATCATCCACTGCCTGGGCGCGCATTGCCTCATCCGCCGCCTGCTTACCTCCGCTGGTTCGGATCTCGATGGCGCGCACCAGACACTCCGTCACCAGAAGAGATATGTCGGTCTTAAAACTTTCTTCGAGCGGCGCACGTTTCACGGATTGCAAGAGCGGCTCCAGTCGCTTGATCGCGGTAAAGTGTTTATCTGCCAGCGGGTCCAGTTCGTAGTGCAGAAAAGTATGCCGAATCTGGTCCATCTTTAACGCCATCTGGGGCGCGGCTCCGGCCGAACTCGGGGCCGGAAATACGACCACGTAATAATCTGCCCCGTAATTCCGGGCATCGGTTTCATTCGGGGAACCCATGAAGTCCAGATAGATCGTGAACCGCCGGCCTAAATATTGTGACGACGGCTGCTTCAAATAGATTTCCGTGTTGAAAACCATCTTTGCCAATGGTTCGTGATAACGGTTGATGGCAGCCGCGTAGTCGTTGCGATGTCGCTCCCAGATGGAATGCAGTCCTACCTTGTCGTAAAAGTGTTCCAGCTCGGTTCCGAAAGCCGCAATGGAGTACGCGTCCGGTGGTAAGTCCTCTTCTTTGATGCGCGGAGCAAAATGCGGCGGACCATCCATGTACAACGCCAGTGAAATGTAAGGCGACAAGCTGCGATTCGTGTTCCGGTCCGGCGTATGGCCCTGGTAGAACTCGCACAGCGCAGTCCGCGCCGCCTCCGCTTCTTCCGACTGGCGAAGAACCTTCTGCACCTCGTCCCGCACCTTATTTCGTGTCGCGTCAGAGATGTCCAAATCCTGATCATATCCGCAGGAATTGAGAGCGGTCAGAACGGAAAAGAGCGTCTCATTGCTATCGAGCGAGATCGGAAACGAGCGCTCCTGCGCTACGGAGAATGATCCGAGCGCCAAAAGGGCTCCCACCATAGAAACTCGAAAGAATAAACTCAGGAAAACCTCCACAGAATGAGGGCGTGTCCGGCGGAGAACACTCTCAAGTGTAAGGAAGTCAGGCCAGAGGGTCAAACTGGAGCAGGGCTTCGATTAAAAAGTAAGATGCACCGGCGTGAAATGATCACAAGACTTGCTGCAGCGGTTGGAAACTTGCACTACCCTTGCACCGGCCGAAAGCAGGAACCCACATGCAGGCGCGCGAGTTCGGCGTGACTGTGACTTGAAGGCAGCGCAAATGCGCGCAAAAGAATTTGTCGAGCTTAAAGACAGGCAAGGCCCACGAAGTCGCGACCTGAAGCGGCCTTTCTCTTGCAAGCACCTAGCTTCGGCAACCGCCCTCCCAAGAGCGACGGACAAAACTGTCCGCCGCACTTAGGAAGTGGGGATCGATGACGTCAGGAGCGAAGTTCATCCACACTAGTGGGACATTGCCCCGCCCTGGCAAGTCTTCGAGATGTGCTTAAAGGAAGTGACGTCGATAGTTTCCTCGCCGCTGGTTTTTCCCATCGTGTCGGTGGAAGATGCCGAGGGTGAGCTTACGGTCCCGGTTATCTTCATCTCGTGTCCAACGTGCTCGCTCAACTTGGCAGTATCGCCGGTTAATTGATAACTCTTGCCGTTCTTAGCTGTCAGAGTGTACGTGCCGCCGGAATTGCTCAAACAACCAACTACATTCTGCTGGCCGGTTGTGTTTCCGGTCGCGCCCTGGCTCGGATAACTCTGCGCCACTGCCCACGAGGTGCAGAGCAGCAGCACGGAAAACAATAGAAGATGTCTCATGGAAAACCTCCGAAATCCTTCTATAGGAGTTGAGATCACCGGTTGGGACGTGAAGTCGGAAATCCCCTCCCAGCGATTCTCTGGTTGGCAGATAGCTAGTAAAAATTGTCCCCCTTACGTTTTTAGACTGCAATACAGGGTTTGCTGGAGACGGAACAAGGTCGAGCACGGCGAGTTCCTGCAATGGTTGTGGGCATCACTACTTACGTGCGAACTCGAGACATG
The DNA here is from genome assembly GCA_963817305.1 of uncultured Acidobacteriaceae bacterium. GTDB lineage: Bacteria > Acidobacteriota > Terriglobia > Terriglobales > Acidobacteriaceae > Sulfotelmatobacter. The sequence goes on from CAWFOD010000010.1 coordinate 103,634, forward strand.
CAGAGAGACATCGCCGTACCCATCGGGGAGTGACGTGCGCGAGTCGCCAGACCAGGCTGCTCTACCTCCGCTCTAATGGTTCTTCTCGAATTTCGCGAAGTCGCCTTCCAGCTTCCACTGCTCGCGGGCGCGCTCGCTGGTGGCAAGGAATTCTTCGCAGGCGTGAGCCGGCTTCTCCGCGCCCGCCGCATTTCCAACGCAGGCCGGCACGCTGCGAAAAACCACTTTTGTGTCAGCCCAAAGGCTTTGTCCGGGGAGGAAGCTGTGTTCCAGGCTTTCGCGCGCCATGCGTTTCAAATCCATGTAGGAGAGATGATAGGTTTCGACCGCGCGCAAATATTCGTGGGTCATGTCAGAACGGTTCACGCCCTCGTCATCCGTGGCGAGGGCTACGGGGACGCCGTACTTCATATAGACCGGCAGCGGGTGATCGTCCCCGCTCACGCCCAGGATGATGTCATTCGAAGTCAGACAGATTTCGACTAATACATTGCGCTCGGCCATTTCATGGAGCAAGCCGATGGCATCGTTTTCGTTCATCACGTCGACGCCGTGGCCGATGCGCTCGGCGTGGCCGCGCTCAACGGAAGCGCGAATGTGAAACGTGAGATCTTCCGGGGGAACAAGTCCGATGGCAAGTTCGCCGGCATGCAGGGTGATGTGCACCTTGGGATAAACGCTGTGCAGGTAGTCCAGCATGGCCATATGCTCGTTGAAATCGTGTATGGGAACGTACCAGTCTTCCGCATTGACCAGGTTCAGTCCGACGAATCGTGGATCGGTGGAGGCCAGCTCGAAACCTAAAAGAATCTGTGCAAAGACAATTTCGTGCGGCAATGCGCGGAGAACCTGGTAAAGATAGCGAACCGTGACGCCGCATCCGGGAGCGGCGTCGGGTGTTCCGCATTTCAGAATTTCTCTGGCACGAGCGTCGTCAGCGGCGAGCCGCTTGCTGGTTTCTGAAACCACGTCTTTCATACCGGCGGCCAGGAGCGCATCCCTCATCTTGGCGTAGTCCGGATTCCATTCGACTTTTTCCGCCAGCCGTGCAGCAGCGCCGGCGTCAGCTGTGTGCATGAGTTCTACGTATTGCAGATGATCCATGCCGGCGCGATTGGTCGCGGCAGCAATTGCCTCAGCCACGTGGGTGTGTGAGGCTAAGCCGAACTTATCAAATGTGGCGAAGAAATGATCGTGGCCGGATTCGTCGCCGGACTTCCAGTTGCGCATCGACCAGGCGTCGATCATCTGGTTGTAGAGAACGTGGTCGCCGTAAGCGCAGCGGGCGGCCGGTTTCGCGGTGTAGGTCTCGCAGGGATCGCAGGGCGGAGCGAGCAGGCGGGAAGAAGTGCGGTCGGCGCACAGGCTGCCGTCGGCGGCGAAGTCCACCAGATCTTCGGCGTAGATTGCTCCGTCAAGATGATTGTGGAGATCTCCGCCCTTCGGCATGTCATGGAGGAAAGCCAGCAGCAATTGCGGCTGTTTACGAGCGCGGTCCAAGGACAAGGAAGTACGCTGCTCCGCACTTTGAGCGGCGGCAAGGGCCGTCAGCAGCAGAAACAGCAGACAGCATCGTACAGCCGCTCTTTTATCGATCGGGACCGCGGGCAGGACCATGGAACCTCCCAATTCACTTTGCGAAGTCAGGAAAGGAATTGTAATCGGTTGTAGCGGGAGACATTCAAGAAAAGAGGAGAGCGAAGAAATCAGCGCAGCCAGGCGATTGCGCCGATAACAACGGCGACCGCCAGCAGAGCCATGAGAACATACTTGTTCGACGCAAACCAAGATTCGGACTGTATTGCCGAACTCAAAAACAGAGTAACGTCGTTCGAGGACGGAACATCCACCGGGGTGCCGACCTCGGAGGGCGAGGGCAATGCAGTCGCCGAACTTTGCGGTGCGCCAGCTACTTCGACTGCGGCCGCGGTTACTGGCTTCAGTTCTTCGGGAGCTTTGGGGAGATGAGGCTCTGAAACCGCCGTCGCGGGTTCGTTTTCTGCCACCGGAGCTATCGATAATTGATCCGGGTGAGACGCCTGAATCGAGACTTCCGGCGCGTTCTTATCAGGGATAGTTGGCTTTGACTCGGGGGATTGAAGTTGATTTGTCTGTTGCGGGAGCTTCGCCTGCGAGGGGGGCGCCTGAGCAGTCCGTTGGCCGCGCCATTGTTTCTCTTCACATTCCACACAGAAGGTGCGGCCTGGTGACACGGGAAAGCCACAAGCTTCACACTTCTGAAAATTTCTCAAGACCGGAGGCACCGCGGCTGCCTGCGTATTCTCTTTGGGTGATTCGCCTTGGGCGCGCAGGGCGGCAGACCAGAAGAGCGCTTTTTTTCCAGCCGGCGGTTCGGCAACTTCCCTTGCTGGCGGCGCTTCTTGCGGTGGAGCTTCTAGAGCTGGACTTTCTTGTGTTGGGGCTTCTTGTGATGTAACCGCGGGCTGACCAAGCACCGGGGCGGGTTCTGAACTTACCGCGGAGGCGGCAACAGGCACAGGCACAAGTGGCTCAGGAAGCGAAGGCCTGACTTCTTCCTCAGCTACCTTTTCTGCAACTACCTTTTCTGTCTCTACGGAGGGTTGACTTGCCGCAATGGCCACTTCGGGGAGCGGGGGGGCGATCTGTGCCGGCAAGGCGTGCTTTACGGCGGCCTCAACCATTTCACTGAGGCGCAGCAACGCAGAAAGGTCGCGCTCATCGAAGGCGCGTGGCTTGCCGGAAAGAAGCTCGAAGATGCCGAGCACTTGCTCATCGCCAACGATGGGCATCACAATCACAGAGGCAATCCCCAGCTCGCGGCAAACCTCGTGGTTCACACGCGAATCGCGTTCGGCGTCATCGCAGCGCAAAAGCTGACGGGTGCGGACACATTCTCCCGAGAGTCCATGCTCCATGGAAAGCAAAGCACCGAGATCGGGGGCGCTGGAACCGGCAGCGGCACGGCACACCATATCATTGTGTTCGCCGCGGCGCAGAGCAATCGCGGTACCGCTGGCTCCGGTAATGTATTGGGCGCGTTCGGCCAGCAGTTGCAGCGCGGCATCAAGATCGCGATGGGCCATTTCCGCGAGTGAGCGTCCAGCGTCCTCGCCGGGAAAGCGGGGAACGGTTTCCGAAGGAGATGGGAGAAGCGTATTGGCGGCGGCAATTTTCGCGGAAATACTTGATGATTGCGGCGCACTAGCGCTGGCAGCTCCGGCGAATCCTGAAGCCGGAGGCGAGGAATGGTCGAGAATCGAGTAATGGTCCATTCGGCAAACGACTTAATTTTGAAGAGGCGGTAATTGGAGTCTCGCTCGGAGCAGCCCCAGTGTCAAGAAGCGAGGGAACTCGAAAGTCACACAGAAGTGCGGGTGCGAGGGATTTGCCGGTCGACAATGACGACTTGTGGAATCGTCAGACGGAACGCTGGCGCACGGCGGTATTCGCCAGATGATTCGCCTCGGCATTGTTTTCCCGCGAAACGTGGGAAATGGAGAACTTCAGAGCCCGAGCGAGTTTGCGGCAGGTCCAATGCAGAGAGTACAAGCGAGAACTGCGGCAGGTGTACTCCCCGCGCATCTGGCGAACCACGACCTGGGAATCGGAATACACATGTAGAGCTTTGGCGTTCAGGGCCACGGCGTACTGTAGGGCCTCCATCAGAGCGACATACTCAGCAACGTTGTTATCCTGATGGCCAATCCATTTTGCGATGTGAACCGGGCCGCTTGCGCAGCCATCAATAATCACTCCGATGCCGGATGGGCCCGGGTTTCCCTGGGAGCCACCGTCGACATAAGCTACAAGTTCTGGCATCACTGCAATTCCGCTATCAGCAAGATGCGCCGATAACGGAACGCCGTCAAGACGAATATTAGGTTCGGCGCCGATTTTTTCTCTTTCTCGGGAATGTGCAAGTTTCTGTGCAAATCCCGTCCCAATTCAAAACAGAAATTCCTAAGAGACGACTCTACAACAAGTTGCCTTCTCCGTTTTTCACAGGGTTGGATGCCGCGACTGCACCAATAGTTTGCGTTGACATTTATGAATGCTCTGTTAAGGTTGCTTCCGTCGACGGTTGAAAGGGACAGCGAATTAAACCTTGCTGCCCGAAGTAGACTGAGTGATCAGCCTAGGCAGGGCAACCTGACGAGGCAGCCAAACCTGAAAAAACCGACGGCGCTGCGAGGTGCAGTTGGGGTTTGGGACTGTGAAAACAGTGATCGCATCAAGGGGCTGTGACGGTACATGCGTCCACGCGGTTGACTCCCTCGCAGGAGTTGGCAGCTAGAGCATAACCAATGTCACGGCCCTTTCAATTTTTTCCCGCCTTTTTCTTTTCGCTTTTCCCCCAAATGACAATTTCTAAGCTTTTACTTCTCCCGCTATGATTTCATCGACATAACACCAGATCCAGTTTTCTCCCGGCTCAATCGAGCGCATCACGGGGTGATGTTCGGAATGAAAATGTTTGGTGGCATGCTTATTCCTGGAAGAGTCGCAACAAGCTGCGTGCCCGCAAACCATGCACATCCGCAGATGCACCCAGGTGTCGCCGGTTTTAATGCAGTCTTCGCAGACGTGTTTATTGTTAGTCGTAATTTTCACCTGATTCAGATGTTTGCATTCCCCAGGCATCTTCATCTCCCAAACTCAAGAGTTCAAGCTCGTTCCAGATCTTTGCGATCCCATTGCGCCAGGTTGGCTCCGGCCTCGTAGGTGCTCTGCAAGAAATCGAGCAGAGCCTCGCGCGGAGAATCAGCCTGGCGAACGTCATCGTACATCAGCAAAAACTCCTTCATCTGCAGATGATAGAAGGCGGCCGCGGGCCTGACTTTCTGTTCGGAGAATTCTGGGGGTTCAGGCGCGGCATAAGTATAGAAAGCGGGACCTTTCACTTCGCCCCCGCCAGGCCAGAATCCCGCGCTGATCACTTCGTGCGAATAGGCCTCGCGCGTAATGGGATCGGCACCCACACGTTCGGGAGCACGGCGTCCTGAGAACCGTGTTACGCAAAGATCGAAGCTTCCCCAGAAAAAATGTACGGGGCTGTCTTTGCCGATAAAGCGCGAGCGAAACTCCTTGAAGATGGTGTCGCACAGAGTCAATATCCGCCAGAACCGGTGGGCATACTCGGGATCGTAAGCTGCGTGCTGCGTGTCAGTCTCGAAGCGAATTGGATTCTGGACCTCAACCGGCATCGTCCAGATTTTCACTTCGATGCCGAGGGAGTGCAGCGCAGACATAAAATCGGAATAGAAATCGGCGACGGTCTGAGTCTTCAGCGGCAGGCTCTTCGCAGAACCCCAACTGGTCTGGATGATCAGCTTATGATCGATGAAATCGAACTGCACTTCGAAAATGCGATCACCATACGGAATCGCCGAAGTCGTAAGTCCGCGGGCATTCACGTAAAACGCAACCTCCCACCAATGATTGATGAGAGGGCTTAACGCCAGCCGCACCTTGCCAACAATCTGCGTCCACATGTGGAGAGTGTTGTAAGTAGCCTGCCACTTTTCGAGCGGCAGTTCAGGCCACGCAGAATCGTTTCGGAGTGTCAGCAGAAGATTTCATAGAAACCCCACCCTTAAAGGAATGACGAACTTTGTTTCCTGACTTTGGCTATTTCTTGGGCGGCAGATATTTCTTCTGAATCGAGGCTACGATCACATAATTCGGATCCACCATCTCGTTGAGATGAATCTTTCCTACTTGCGAAAGAAGTTCATAGGCGTCGAGCTCTGATAAACCGTAGTCCTTATGGATCCAATGGACCAGTTCGGTGAAGGCGATGCGCAAAGCGTCGTCGAGCGGACGGTAGGCGCCGACCGTCATGATCGCGTCATCGTTTTCAAACTGCGGCCACGCGATGGTGCGACCTTTGATTACGCTCAACTGCACGCGCGCCTTCAACGGGACTTCGATGGCCGTGCCGGCGATCTCTCCATCACCCATGGCAGCGTGTCCATCGCCGATGTAGAAAAGACCGCCTTTCACATTCACGGGAAAATAAACCGTGTTACCGACGCTGGCTTCAGGAGAATCCATGTTGCCGCCGAATTCGGCGGGAACTACGGAACTGCGGGCCTCACCTTCCGCCGGCGCGACACCGATGCAACCAAAGAAAGGATGCAGTGGTATCTTCACCGAGAAATCAGAATCCAGCGCTTTGAACGATCCGGTATTGGAGGCGTGATCGATGTGATAGAACCATATCTTCTCAGGCAGAGGTGCGTGCAGCATGGGAGTGTAATTGGTCTCGTTGAGGGCGCCGAATCCTGGAGCGAAAGCGCCTACGCCAGTGTCACCATCCACATCGAGATCGAGAATCTTAACTGCCAGAGTGTCGCCGGGCTCCGCACCTTCCACGAAGAATGGCCCGGTCAGCGGATTGTCGCCCTTCACCGTGCTGAGCGTATCTCCGGGCTTTTTGATTGCGTTACCGAAACAATCGAGAGTGTTGGTATCAAGTATGTCGCCCGATTTCAGATGCGCGACCGGCTCGGCTGTCGCGAACAGATACTTTACGTTGGCATTCGTAGCGGTGTAGTGAACTGTGTTTTGCGCGAGAGCTGGGGCTGAGAGTAGAGCGAAAGCGAGAAGACGAAATATCATAAGAATCCTCCACTGATGGCAAGGCAATATTCAATGTGCGATTGTAACTGGTTGAACTAAACATACCGCGATGGCGTCCTGGCGAAACCTGTTGCTAAAACGGTTGAATCGTGCATAATTGTGGATCTTCTAGTCCGAAGGACCAGACTTTGCGCGCGCCCATTCTCGTCATCTTGATCTTACGCTGCTCGCTGGCTGCGGCAGGCCAAAGTACAGTTCCCGATCCCCTCTCGACCTTAAAAGTAAATGTAAGACTTGTTCCCGTTCGTGTGGTAGTGCGAGATGATCGCGGGCGCAGCATTGGAAATCTGAACAAGGAGGATTTTCAAATTCTGGACCAGAACAAGCCTCAGGTTATTACACAGTTTTCCGTAGAGCACGTTGGCGGTCAAGTAGCTGACGCATCGGCCCAACGCGGAGACAGCCATGCCACTGTTGCCCCTCAGGCGCGCTATACTGCGTACCTTTTCGATGATCTCCACCTGGAGCGCAACGATCTACTACAAGCGCGCAGGTCGGCGGATCGTCAGTTGGCTTCGCTTTCTCCTATGACGGAACGTGTAGCCATCTTCACTACATCAGGACAAAAGGGCATCGACTTCACGGCGGATCGGGCAAGGCTGCACGAGACGCTGGACCATCTCGAGCCGCAGGGCAAACCGAAAGTGTCGGATTGCCCGAATATAAATTCCTACACGGCGGATCTAATCGCAAACAAAGGCGACGACGAAGCGTTGCAGGTTGCAACAAGGGACACTCTGGCATGTGGCTTCGATGGAAATGTAAAACTGGCCAAAGCGGCGCAGCAGATGGCAAAGGCGGTTGCACGGGAGAAGGCCGCAACCGGCCGAATTACGACCCTGCAGTGCCTTCATATCTTGAAGGCCCTCATCCAGGGAATGTCAAAGGCCCCGGGGCAGAGGACGATCGTTATGGTGTCGCCCGGGTTTTCCGTCGCCGAGGATCCAGCACAGGTCAACCTCATTGATCTGGCAGTCCTTGCGGATGTCACGGTCAACACGCTGGACCCGCGCGGCATTGCGCCGGAAGCTGATATCAGCGCACCCAGGGGCGGCAGGTTTGATCAACGGAACACAGCATTAGACTCTCTAAGCAATTTGGAAGAGCAATCTGTCTTAGAAGAGCTTGCGGACGGAACCGGCGGGGTGTTCTTCCACAACAATAACGACCTGGATGAAGGCTTTAGACGTGTATCTGCGAGGCCGGAATATTCCTATGTCCTCGCATTCTCGCCGAAGGATGTGAAGTTTGATGGGCGCTATCACAAACTGAAAGTGACTCTGAACAGCTATTCAAAACTGACCGTGCAGGCCCGAAAAGGCTATTACGCGCCCAAGCAGAAACCTTAGCAACTCCCCGGCACGGACAATTACCTTTTGCCTTCCAGATTCGCCGCTGTCACGCGACGCAGCAACTCCTGTGACTTTATTCTGCGACAGCATTCCTCAAAGTCAGGGCGCGGACCTTTCCAACAAAGATCGGCTACTGTATCGAAAACCGGCACATCCAATCGCAATGTGGCAAGGGTGCGAAACAACAGCGCATCGTTCCATTCGCTGAAAAGCGTTTCGGAGAGCAGGCGTGCTTTGCGGATCGAAGGATGCCATTCTCGAAAATCTTTAGGGATGTTCTCTAAGTGAGCATATTGCGATAAGACCAGTGCCGCAGCTTTTGCGCCCCAACCGGCTAACCCGGGATAACCATCCGCGCTGTCGCCAACCACGGCTAAATAGTCCGGAATCGATTGCGGTTTCACGCCGAACTTCGCGATCACGCCGGCCTCGTCGCGCACAATATCGCGCCTGCGATCCAGTTGCACGACTCTCGTACCCACGACACACTGGCCGAGATCTTTGTCTGGCGTGCAGATTAGAACCTGGTCCACGGCTTCATCTTTCGCGGCCTTGCTGGCGGCGGAGGCGAGAGCATCGTCGGCCTCGTACTCGACCATTGGCCATACCATGACGCCCATGGCTACCAGCGCCTCTTCGAGAATGGGGAACTGCGAGAGCAACTCTCGCGGCACGCCTTCACTGGTCTTGTATCCGGGATACAAATCGTTGCGGAATGATTCCACGACATGATCGGTTGCAACCCCGAGATGAGTGGCGCCGCGCTCGATCATGGACAAAACGGAAGTCAGCACACCACGGACCGCGCCGATTTCCTGGCCGTTCACGTCCGCAGCAGAGGGTACGGCGTAGAAATGGCGGAACAGCTCGTACGTTCCATCAATCAAGATAAACGTTCATGCAGAGCAGTCGTTCTCCGCAGGGAATGGTACGTCATCAACAAAGTTTGGCGAAACTTATTGTTCCGGAGTCCGAGTACGCAACCCTTTGCGGTTGGTGAATGCCTTACCGAACCGCAAGCGTATAACCCGTGTCGGTTTTTGGGATGTTATAAACGCCGAAATCGCAGCTGTAAACTGTCCATGCTTCACTCGTGTCAGCGGCGTCGGTGGTGGAGGTCCAGTAGTAATCCGAAACAACGAAGCCGGCAAAAATCGGTGTCTGGTAAAGTGCCTGAGTCGCTTTCCAGGTATATGTCTGGTTAAAAAAATCAGCGTGATTGGTTTCCATTCTGTCAGACAAGCTCTGCATTTCGTTCCGGTTGGGCATCCTCCAACTGCCCGCGATGGAACCATCGGCCAGGCCGCATTGCCCGGTGGCCAACGCGTTAACCGCAGCGATTGATTCGGACCATTGTCCACTGACGCAGTTGGCCTTCTTCAGCCAGATCAGGCCCGTAACTGTATCCGTGACGGTTCCATTTCTGTTGTCAACCCAACGCGGATAGGTGAGCGGCACTCCGGTTTGCAGGCTGCCGTCGTCCCCGGGCGCGTAAGCGACATACATTCCGGTTGCCTGCAATTTGACCGGTCCTACTGCGTTGCGCCTCACCGCCCAAACCTGGTTGTTCGCCGTTGCCTTGACATTCGAGGTGGGGTCATTCATATAGCGTCCATCGCTGAAGCGGATAGCCCAGGCATTCGGAGAGCCCGCCTCCCCGCCGAAATAACTGGTGGAGGACCAGTAGATATCACTTGATACATTTATGAATGGACTGTTGGCATTGAGAGCTGGAGCGATGGCGGAGACATCCACCAGGCTTTCCAGCTCATTGAGGTTAGGCAGACGCCACTGTCCTGCAGCTGATCCGTCATTTAGACCGCAAGCCCCGTTCCTGAGTTGATTCACTTCGCTCACAGCCGCCAACCAGGTTGTTGGGGGAAAGCAGCCGGCATTCTGCAGCCAGACAAGGCCCGTGAGATTGTCCGTCACCGTTCCGTCCTGGTTATCGGCGAAACGCGGCCCGGGCCAGACAATTCCCTTTTTCAAAGCACCGTCGTCGCCGTTTGCATAGCTGACGGTCTGACCGGTGCTGGCGAGATTTACACGAGCATTGCTGCCGTTATACGCCGAGAAATTGGCTCCCGTCAGTGAGGCGTTTGGCAAAGCGATGTAGTCAATAACGGTAAAGTAGATAGCGATGTCGGTAACTCCATTCCCGGTAAACTGGCCGGTATAGTCGGCTCGCATCACCTTGGCGCCGCTCCCCACCGAAGGATAAAAGCCGTAGCCAGCTCGCTTCACCCAGACTTGATATTCGACCGGAACATCACCGGTGGTGTTGATGCCGGAGAAGGTGTAGTTTCCGTTGGAATCGGTGGTGGTCATCTGATAAAGGGAATTTGTATTGGTATCAAAGATGGAAACGGCGGCGCCCGCCAGGGGCGAACCTTTGAACGTGACCGTGCCGGAGATCGAGTCGTTCGCCACCGGGTTAACAGGATCGGGGTCAACGGAACTGCTGGCATTACTACCGCTGCAGGCCGTGAGTGCACTTAGCCCCACAGTAATCAAAACGCATTTGATGAGGTGCATCGCGTAGTCGTCCAGGCCCAGTCTTCCGACTCGCCCCCGCAAAGGATTCAAACGCCAAAAAAGCGCGGGAGACAAGCAGGATGGATATCGGCAATCGTCAGATTTTCTTTAGCGGGCGATTGAGCGGGCAGATTCTAGGAACCTAAATTCCGTGCAGTAAATGCACTCATTGAACTCGGCAGTTAGTGCTGCTCGCGGCGGCGGAGATAGTCAATGAACATTTGTTCGACCGGCTTGTCGTAACTCTTTAGGACGTGGCGAACCGTGTGGCCGCTGACAAAATGGCAGACTTCTTCGGCAAGATTTTTGGCGTGATCGCCGGCGCGTTCGAGGGATTGGGTCATAAAGATGATCTGCAGACTGGCCTGGCGGGCAATGTTTTCCGGATTCTCGATGTGGCGAAGAAAGATGAGATTACGGAGGCGATCGATTTCGGAATCCGCACGAAGAACATCGACCGCTTTGCCAACGTCGCGAGCGGCGAACGCATCGCCCACATCGGTAAGCATTTTCTCGAGGATTGTAGCCATATGGGTGAGCTCGCGCACGTCATCGGAATCGATGCGACCGGCAACGGCCTGAGCGCTGTTGGCAAAGCTGAGCAGCAGGTCGCCGATGCGCTCCAGGCTGATCATAAACTTCATGCAGGCGAGAAGTTGGCGCGCCTCGGCGGGCTCGACGTCCGTAATGATCGACGTAACGGCGCTGTCGATTTCCATGTCCAGGGTGTCGAGTTCGCGCTCGCGCTGGCGCAGCGAGTTGAGCAGCGGAGCGGAGCCGGTGGCGATTCCTTCCGCCGCGGCGCTGGCGGCTTCCTTCGCCAGGTGACAGGCTTCGATGGTGCGGCGAACAATTTGATGGTGAGCTGATTCGGAGCTAACGCTTTCGACCCGTGCGGTACTCATGAGGGCTCCCCGTGGCGCGTGGTGGGAGTGCGCAAAGCGATTGCCTCTGATTTTGCCGTAAGCATAACTGGATGGTCAACGGCTAAGCATAGTTTTTCTTTTTTCAGGGCGGGTTAAGGGGCTGTGAATTTTTCGTCATTTCTGCATTCCCTTCCCGGTAACCTGAATGCTCAGTACCATCGTAATGTCGCGCCGATGCCTTAGAGGCGGCACAATGAGGAAATGAGCCTTGGTTCGGTTGTCCTCGATTTTCTGCAACGCGCGGGGATTGGAGCGGCGGCTGTATTCGCTTTGCTCTTCATCATTCAGCTGGGGATACCTCGGCGCTCTATGATCGAGAACCCTTATCGGCCAAGGTAGCAGTCAGGCGTGCTCAACGCCGTAATACCCAGCCTCACCTTTCTTCTTCCTTTTCTTTCTTTCTTCCTTTCGCAGACTGATTCAATTCTTTGGCATCATCGCCCTGGCATTCCTCGATTGACGGCACTGTCGAGGGCGTGAGATAGTGACTGGCTTCTCCGCAACTGACTGCAGACACTTGGAGTTCGCCGGTCCCCCATGGTCCGCCTCATCCCGAGAGATACAAGTTTTTTCCAAATGTTTTCAGCGATGTCAGAAAACCTGATCGCCGGAGCGGGAGCTTTGGTCGGTCTGTTTGCCGATTACAGGGACGTGGACGCAAAGATCGACGAGATTCGCCGGATTGAACGAGAGGGCGACGAGCTCACCCATGCCATTCTGACCAAACTCAACCAAACCTTCATCACTCCGTTTGACCGGGAAGATATTCACCAACTGGCATCGAAGCTCGACGATGTTCTCGATTTCATCAATGCCTCTGGCGCCCGGTTGGTGATGTACAGGATCACGGATCCACCGCCGGCCGCTGGCGAACTGGCCAAGATTATCCTGATGCAGACTCAGGAGCTGCAAAAAGCGGTTTCTCTCATGCAGAAAAACGGGAACATTCTGGTGCATTGCGTGGAGATCAACCGCCTGGAAAACGAAGCTGATCTGGTTTCACAACACGCCATCGCCAAACTGTTTGAATACGAGAAGGATCCCATCAACCTCATCAAGGTCAAAGAGCTACTGGAATTCCTGGAAAGAGCCACCGACAAAGCGGAAGACGTAGCCAACGTGCTGGAAACCGTCGTATTGAAAAATACCTGAGTTCCATGAATCCACGCCAACAGGAAACCTGGTGAAACCTGACCTGCTGTTGCTGATCGTCACAGTCTTAGTCGCCCTGACTTTCGATTTCCTGAACGGGTTTCACGATGCGGCCAACAGTATTGCTACCGTCGTATCTACACGGGTTTTATCTCCAAAACTGGCGGTGGCGTGGGCGGCATTCTTTAACTTCATAGCTGCTTTCCTTCTGGGAACTGCGGTCGCCAAGACGATTGGGTCAGGAATGATTCGGATCGATCAAATTACGCAGTATGTCGTAATTACGGGGCTGATCGGCGCCATCATTTGGGACCTGTTGACATGGTGGTGGGGGCTGCCAACTTCTTCCTCGCATGCCCTGATAGGCGGCATGGGCGGAGCGGCAGTGATGCGATCCGGATGGCACGTCATCATTGCCGCAGGATGGTATAAGACCCTGATTTTCATCGTGGTCGCTCCGATCATGGGGCTCGTTCTGGGCTTCTCTTTCATGGTTGCCATATTCTGGTTGCTACGCGATAAGCCTCCGCAAAAAATTGACGTATGGTTCCGCAAGCTCCAGCTTCTTTCCGCCGCCGCGTACAGCCTGGGTCATGGCGGCAACGACGCCCAGAAGACTATGGGAATCGTGGCCGGTGCGTTGTACGGGGCGCACTTTATCACCGCCGCGGAAATGTCTGGCAATTGGGGAAAATTTCATTGGCCAATCATTCTGGCCGCGAATACGGCGATCGCCCTGGGAACCTATTTCGGTGGCTGGCGAATCGTTCACACAATGGGATCGCGGATTACGAAGCTCAAGCCGGTGGGGGGATTCTGCGCCGAGGCAGCAGGAGCGATCACGCTTTTCTCCACCGCGTTGGCGGGAATCCCAGTGAGCACCACACACACGATTACCGGAGCGATCGTCGGCGTGGGAGCGACTCACAGGCTTTCAGCCGTGCGCTGGGGAGTGGCGAGGCGAATCGTGTGGGCGTGGGTGCTGACGATCCCCGCATCGGCGCTGGTCGCGGCGGTTGCTTTCTGGCTGGTGCGAATGGTTCACCCGGGAGCGTAGGAAAGTTTTCGCCTACTGACTGACGACACGAATTCAGCCTGTGCTTGAGTGCCGGGCTTCGCCCGGGCTTAGACAGACGATGCGGCCGTCTCCACATGAGCGGTGACGAACTCACGCCGTGGGCAGTGTAAACAGAAACGTCGCACCATGGGCGAGTTCGCTTTCGGCGCGGATGGAACCGCCGTGGGCCAGCATAATGTGCTTGGCAATGGCAAGTCCAAGGCCGGTGCCGCCGGATTCCCGGGAACGGGCTTTATCGACGCGATAGAAGCGCTCGAAGAGCCGCGGAAGATGTTCGGACGCAATGCCGGCCCCGAAATCCTGTACGCAGAATTCGACGGCATGGGGAAGCGGGCGAGCGCCGAGAACAATGCGTCCGCCAGCGGCTCCGTATTTCAGAGCATTATCGATAAGGTTGGAGAAGACCTGGTGGATGGCTTCGCGGTCGGCCAGAACGTTGGGCAGACTTTCCGGGACGGGCAGATCGGCAATGCGAAGATCAATGCCGTGCGGTCGTGCGATCTCGCGGAAGCTTTCTTCCGCGTCGTGAAGAAGTTCGGCAGGAGGAACCGGTTCAACATCGAAGCGCGTTTCTCCTGATTCGACTCGGGCCAGGGTGAGCAGGTCTTCCGTGAGGCGCGACATTCGCGCAGAATTTTTGCGGATGATTTCCAGAAACTCGCGCGTGGGTGCGCCATTTTCCGGAGCACTGTCGAGCAAGGTCTCCGCATATCCCTGAATCGATGTGAGAGGGGTGCGTAGCTCGTGGGAAACGTTGGCGATAAAATCGCGGCGGGTTTTTTCCACGCGTTCAGTTTCCGTGAGATCGCGTAATACTGCGACCGCCCCTCCGTCTGGCAAGGGAGCCGCGGTGACGTCAAAGGCGCGCCCGGAGATGATTGATGTAGCACGGGCGGTTTTCACTTCGCGGGAGGTTGTGGCTTCTTTGACCGTGGCGAGAAAATCGGGATCGCGGATGGTTTCGACAACCGGCTGCTGCAGGCGAGTACCCTGGGGAATCAGGCGGTTCATCGGCTGGTTGGCCCACTGCACCAGCCCATCGGCGCTGACGGCGATTACGGCATCCTGCATGCTGTTGAGCAGGGTTTCGAGTTGCCGCTGGCTGGATTGCACGGCGGCAAAACTTTGTTCGACGCGACGGGCGGTCTTATCGATGGCTCCAGCAACCCGGCCGATTTCGTCCTGAGAAGATTCGAGGATGCGCGCGCGGAGATCGCCTTCCGCAATGCGGGCAGCAACATTGACGATGCGTTCCAGGCGGCGAGCGCTCCATTGCGCGGCAGCCGCGGCCACAATCAGCGCGAAAAGAAAGGTTATTCCGGAAGCCAGTTCCAGCCTCCGGCGAACCTGTGCGGAAACTGCTTCGACATCTGAGAGCGGATAGGCCAGGCGAACAGCGCCTCCGGAAACCGGTACGGCGACATAAAGAAAAGGAATGCCGAGCGTGGCGCTGCGGCGCTCATTGCTGCCGATACGACCGTCGAGGGCAGCCGCGAATTCAGGACGCGCCGCATGGTTCTCCATGCCCCTGGGAGTCGCCTCGGAATCGGCCAGCACTTTGCCGGTGGGATCAATGATGGTGACACGCGCACCGGCGGATTGGCCTTCCTGGGCGGCGATATCGGCGAGAGAATGGCTGCGGTCAGTTTCCACGCGATGAGCCAGAAGCTCTGTCTTCTGGATAAGGTTGCGCTCGATTTCATTGCGTAGCGAAGCTTCCCACGCGCCGCCGAGCATCACATCGAAAGTCACCGCGGCAGCAAGGATGACGATGAGGAAGGCCGCCAGCAGCTTGAAGAAAATCCTGTTTCTCAATTCTTTCTCACTTTGGATCTTTTCACTTTGGCGCCTCGAAGCGGTAACCGGCGCCGCGAACGGTTTTCAGATAGCGCGGATTCTCCGGGTCCGGTTCGATTTTTTCGCGGATGCGGCGAACATAGACGTCGACCGAGCGCGGGGTAACGTAAGACGTATCGCGCCAAACCGAATCCAACAAGATGATCGCGGGAAAAGACCCGGCCCAGATGACGGGCAAAGTAATCGAGCAAGCGAAACTCCGTGGCTGTGGTGGGAACGGCTTGTCCGCGAACCGTGAGCACCATGGCTGAGGGATCGATTTCAATGTCTCCCACTTTGAGTGGACTGGGCGGAAGCGGGCGCTCAAAACGGCGCAGCACTGCTTTCACACGCGCTACGAGTTCCCGAGGGCTGAAGGGTTTCGCGATGTAATCGTCGGCTCCGATCTCGAGGCCGAGCACGCGGTCGGCTTCGCCGCTTTTGGCCGTGAGAAAAATCACAGGCACGGCAGCGAGTCCCTGCGTTTGCCGGACCGTGCGGCAGAGTTCGAGACCGTCCTTGCCCGGGATCATGATATCGAGCACGAAAAGCGCGGGCCGCTGGCGCTCCGCATCGGCAATGACGCTCGAACCGTTGGAATAAACGCGCACGGCAAACCCTTCGTTCTCCAGGTGGTGACGAACAAGGCGTGAAATATCGGGATCGTCTTCGACGACGAAGATGCTTGGCTTCACGGTTTTATTGTAACGAAGGGTATTGCCAGTACCTAGAGGCGAGTCGCCAGTTTGCGGTTGCGGGGGATTGTTTTCATCGGATTGTAACAATCAGGTTGGCGGCGGAGTCGAGATGGAAGCGCTTTGCCGGCGGGATGACCGTGGTGGCGCTGTATTCGGTGATGATCGCGGGGCCGGAATATTTCTTGCCTGGTTGCAGACTCTCGCGAGTGTAGATTGCGGCGTTGAGTTTCTTGCCGTCGAATAAGACTGGTGCTTCTGGAGAGGAAAGCGAGCCGAGCTTCGCTCGACTTGGACGGCCGGGGGCGGCCGTCCCTACACGTTTCATCTTCGCTTCCAGCTTCGGCGATTTCACAACGGCGCGCAGGCGCAGGGTCACTAACTCCACCGCGCGGCTGGCGTGGGCGTAGCCATAGCGGCGCTGATGTTCTCGCTGGAAATCTTTCAGCAAATCCGCAGTGAACGGCAGGTTCAGTTCGTATCCCTGACCGTGATAGCGGAGATCCACACTGCGTCGATAGTGCACTCTTCCCTGCCCAGGCTTCGTTTTGAAAATCCCTTGCCGCCCGTTTTTGCAAAGCGGCGAATTCTTGAACCAGACGCACCTGCGGGATTTTGCCCGTCCACGCGCCAGAGCACAGTGCGGGAGTAATCCTTGACGACGTCGCTGCAGAGAATGCCGAGAGCAGAAAGCGCGCCGGGCATTGCGGGAACGATTACGTGAGGAATGCTGAGAGCCTCTGCAAGGGCGCAGGCGTGCAGTCCGCCGGCGCCACCAAATGCCACCAGCGCGAAGTCGCGGGGGTCGCGTCCGCGCTCGATGGAGACAACGCGGATGGCTTTCTCCATGGTTGAATTCACCACGCGAATGACGCCTGCAGCAAACTTTTCAAGACTGAGCGGACTTCCCTGCTGCTTCAGCCATTCGCGAGTGATGCGACGCGTGCGGTCGAGATCAAGGGTAAATTCGCCGCCAAGAAAGCGAGTGGGTTGGAGACGGCCTAACAAAAGATTGGCGTCGGTGACGGTCGGTTGAGTACCGCGCCCGTAACAGATAGGCCCGGGATCGGCACCGGCAGATTCGGGGCCCACGCGAAGCGCTCCGCCGGCATCGAAGCGGGCGAGCGAGCCTCCTCCGGCTCCCACGGTGTGAATATCGAGCATGGGGACTGCGACGGGAAGGCCGGCGACCTGAGCATCGTTGGCCGTGGCCGGCGCGCCTTCTACGAGGGAGACATCGGTGGACGTGCCTCCCATATCAAACGCAATGATGCGTGGGAATCCGCTGGCGCGAGCACTGGCAGCGGCTCCGACAACGCCTCCGGCCGGCCCGGAGAGCACGGTGCGGACAGGTTCGCGCGCAGCCGCGGCGAGGGAGGTAATGCCTCCGCTCGATTGCATCACGAAGATTCTCGAATGTGCGCCCGACCGGGTTTGCAGATTTTCCAGATATCGCTGCATTACGGGTTGCAGGTAGGCATTGACTACTACGGTAGAGGTGCGTTCGTATTCCCGGAATTCCGGAAGAATCTGGTGAGAGATGGAGAACGGAACGCCAAGTGGTTTAAGGGCTTCTGCAACTACCAGCTCGTTCTGCGGATTCGCAAAAGAGAAGAGTAGTGAGATGGCGATCGAGTCAGGATGTTGGTCGGAGACGCCGGAGAGTAGCGATTTCAGATCCGCAGCGGATGGCGCGGTCAGGATTTCGCCATCGCTCGCCGTGCGTTCGTCGATCCCGAAGCGCAGATCTTTCGCAACCAGCGGTTCGACCCGATCGAAGAAAAAATCGTAGAGTTTGGGCCGCGCCTGGCGGCCTATCTCGATGGCATCTTCGAAGCCGGCAGTGGTCACCAGAGCAGTGCGGGCGCCCTTTCGCTCGAGTAACGTGTTGGTGCCGACGGTAGTGCCGTGGAGAATGACGGGCTCGCCTTGGTGGTTAATTTTTCTGAGCGCTTCGAGGATGGCTTCCGAGGGATCGGCGGGAGTCGAAAAAACTTTTAGCATGCACAGACGGCCGTGATCAATCCAGACGCAGTCAGTGAAGGTTCCCACCGGTGTCGATGGCGATGCGAAGAGGTTGGGCTCGGCGGGGCATGATTGAATTCGGAAAATTAGGGTAACATTTGCGGCTATGAGATATGCATTTCTCGTCGAGACCTATGCCACGGAGCGGGTGAAGGTGATCAGTGTGTGGAGTGAATTTCGCGACGACGATCTGCCGGTGCGTCCACGGGCGGACGATCCGCGTGGACGCAGCGTGCATGAGCAGATGGTGCATCAGTGCGTGAGCGAAGATTTGTGGTTCCGCAACATGCTGGGGATCGATGTGGGCGCGCCTCCACTGCCGAAGCAGGAGACGCGGATAGAGTTCATGAAGCGGTATGCGGAGGACAGTGGGAAGCGACTGGCGGTGCTTCGGGACAAAGACGAAGCGTGGTGGGAGGAGGATGTAAAGTTCTTCGATGTGCAGCGGTCGCGGGCCTGGGTGATGACGCGGCGAATGACGCATACCTCGCATCATCGCGGACAGTTGATGGCGATGCTGCGGATGCTGGGACGCGACTTGCACAGCAATTACGGTCCGACTGCAGATACAGGTGGGCTGATGCAAGATCGTGCGCCGACAATTTATGCGTATCCGACTTTGGAGGCGTTGTTTGCGGGCGAGAATGCTGGAGGCGCGAAGGCTGCGTTGCCGGGATCTAGCGGGAGGGCGGTGACAGAAAGGCCGGGTTAAGCCCGCGGGGGCATTTCAATCCAAGGGTTAAGAATGTTTTTGAGCAAAGGAAAGTGTGACACGTTACGGGTGACGAGAGCCAAATGATGGATTTCCGCAGTCGCGGCGAGAAAAGCATCCATCACACTGATTGGCCTGCCCACCGCGTCGCTGCGCGAAACTGTCTTGCCCCAGGCATCTGCAATGCTGGAATCGACGGTCAGGATTCTGCCTTCAAATCGCATCGGCAACTCATGTTGCAGCCAGTCATCGAGCCGGTGTCGACGGCGTCCCTGAGCCATGCGCTCAATTCCATAACGTAGCTCGGCCAATGAGATGACACTAAGAAAAATCCTATCTTCGTCGGCTGAGTCCATCCAGGCAACGAGGCCAGGATTTGGCCGTGGTTTGACCCATTCAGAGACTGCGTTGGTATCAAGAAGAAAGTTCACAGATTAATCTTGCGGGGAAGTTCTTTGCGGCGAGGCAGCTTTAGACCCGAGCCCCTAAGCGGTGATGCCGCAAGAAATTCAGCCAAATTGCCGACGCGCATTGTCTTCCGCTGCCACTCCGATGCACCCACCACGACGACCGCGGTGCGACCCTTCCGCGTGACTGTCTGCGGACCCTCCGACATGGCGCGATCAATCACTTCGCTGAACTTTGCCTTGGCTTCGGCTACAGTCCAGATTTGCGAACTCATAGGCACAATCTCCTCTGTTGGTCGTGATAGTCATTATAGTCATCTACGAAACTAGACACAAGTAGCCCACATGAATCTCGTGAGCCTCGTCGGGTCCCTGGCTTCCTTGTGCTGAAGTTTGCTACTGTCCCATGCCCGTGAGCCGGGCGGCGTCTTGCATCATCGAAAGTCTGCGCTGCTGCTGGTCCAGCATCTCCTGCATGTGCGCCAGGCGTTCCATCTGAATCGACTGGATAGCGGTTCACCGGAGTCTGATACTCCGCGGAGCCCACCGCCGCATGCATCGACTGATTTATGCGGTCGATGCGCGCCTGCAGATCGGCAATCCTTGCTTCCTGATTCTCGATCCGCGGTTTCCAGTACTGGCCGGAGCGCTGTTCGGCTAACAGCCGCTGATTCGCGTGCTGGTCCGAGTACCTATCTGCGAACTGCTTCACGCCGGATACGGTCGTCATCGGCTCCGAGGACCCCGGGATGTTCGACGGAGCGGAGGGAATATCTTGATTCGTAATGACTTTGGGCGTCGATCCGGTGGCTTGCTCTGCCTGCTGTTTCGCACGGTTTGCGCGGGCCAAATCGGCCAGCGAATTTCCCGCCTGAGACTGCCCCATTGCAGCTGCATTCAGTAATAATCCGACGAAGAAAATCGCCCACGCCACTCGCTTCACAGACCCTCCTCGGAGCCGTCCTGCCAAGATCGTCCGGACTAAAATCGTCTTGACTATCGTCCTGACGAGGACCGTCTCGGCAAAGACCGCTCGCTATAAGGAGAACCCAGCGTGGCGCACTTGTCGCGTTCCAAAGGTGTAATCCGCGGCAAACGAAAGGTACCCGCCTCAGGTGACCAAGGTTACGACCATGTGCCCTCGCAGGGGGCGCTGTTTTTCATCTTGCTGGCCAGCACCAACAAAGGCGGGCGACCGACGGTCAATGAGCGCTATCGCCTGGTTAGACAACAGTCAGAGGGGCTTACAATGCGAACGGGTGAAGAAAAGCATATGCTCCACAAAGCGACTCTTGTATTGCTGGTCTTCTTTGGAGTTTTGTCTTTTGGCGCGGCGAAGAAAGATTCTGCAACGCACAACAGTGAAGTCAGTGGGGTCGTATTGACCGAGGATGGCCTGCCAGCAGTAAATTTTCAAGTCTGCACGCAAGTCCATGTAAAGCAGTCGTGGTTGGAGCAAACCCAGACCTGCTGTTTGGCAAAGACCAATAGCGAAGGGCGATTCACCATCATGGACCTGAAGCCCGGAACATACGAACTGCTCTCAACTAATGACGCCGAAGGCTATTCAATCGGCAATCAAGTGCCTGGACAGGTTGTCACCATTGATAAGAAGCATTCGCGACCATCCGTAACGATCCGACTACACAATAGGGGTCCGGTGGTAGTGGCGCACATCATCGACAAGAGCACGGGAAAGCCTATGGACGACGCTCAACTGCAGTATTCGGGGGTCGATTGTGACGCGGGTGGAGACGTTCTACGCGGCTTTCAGGGTCAGTATTCCCTCCCTATTCCGACCGATTGCGACGTGATGCTAATCGCCCGTGCTAAGGGCTACAGAGGTTGGGTGTACACAGATGACCAAGGCTCGCCGAGGCCAGTTCTGAGGCTGGCGGCAGGACAACGAAAGCTGCTGGATATTCAGCTTGAACCAACTGGCGCTCAGCGGTCCCAGAGATAGTTGTTGAAAAATCCCGATTACACTCATTACCCCACGGCACGCATGCAGCCGAACTCCGCTCGGCGGACAGCCGAGGCAGCTGTCCCCACATCTGTCGTGGTGATCCCTTACCCTTTCGTTGTGAACGCTAAGGTTAGCAGCGTCTTCTGTTCGACTTCATGGGCTTTGGCGCTGCCCGTGGCGGGGCTGGCGCTGGAGCTGCGTTTTACCGACATCACGTGGCGCGCGCCCGCGATGCGTTCGAGACGCGGGAGCATGTTGAAGAGAGCTCCCATGTTGGCTGGTTCTTCCTGTACCCAGACGATGTCGCCGGACTCGCCGTGGCGCGCGAATTCGGCAGCGAGTTCTTTCTCTGGGAAGGGATAGAGCTGTTCCAGAAATACAATGGCGGTGCTGTTGTCTTTTCTTTTCTTACGCTCGGCTTGCAGTTCGTGGCCGATTTTTCCCGTGCATACCAGGATGCGATCGGCCTCGCCGATCTCCGTGTCAGGAATCACGTTCAGAAAACTGTTGCGGGTAAAGTCCGCGATGGGCGAAGACGCATCGGGATGCCGCAGCATGCTCTTGGGCGTGAATACGACCAGCGGCTTGCGCCAGTGACGCAGCGCCTGACGGCGCAGCAGATGAAAATATTGTGCGGCGTTCGAGGGCTGCGTGATTTGAATGTTGTGCTTCGCAGCGAGTTGCAGGAAGCGCTCGATGCGGGCGCTGGAGTGTTCCGGTCCCTGGCCTTCATAGCCGTGGGGCAAAAGCATCACGAGGCCTGAGAGCAGGCTCCACTTGGCTTCGCCGGCGGAAATAAATTGATCAATAATTGCTTGCGCCACGTTTACGAAATCTCCGAACTGCGCCTCCCACAGAACCAGTGCCTCAGGATAGTCGCGGCTGTAGCCGTATTCGAAGCCGAGCACGCCG
This sequence comes from uncultured Acidobacteriaceae bacterium, assembly GCA_963817305.1. Taxonomy (GTDB): domain Bacteria; phylum Acidobacteriota; class Terriglobia; order Terriglobales; family Acidobacteriaceae; genus Sulfotelmatobacter. Next base: position 125,854 of record CAWFOD010000010.1, read on the forward strand.
GGCTCGGAAAGAGTTGAATTATAGATTTCGCACCGAGCTTGATCAGCCGCTATGTTTTCCAGAGGCACATATTCGTTTTCGTTTTCGATATCAATGAGAACGGAGTGACGCTGGTTGAAGGTGCCTCGGCGCGAGTCCTGGCCAGAAAGTCGAACGGGGGTTCCAGTTTTCACCAGGCTCGCGAAGGCCGAAGCTTCAGCCATGCCGTAATCCACGGGCCGCTTACCCGTGGCCATTTCGGCGCGTTGCTCCAACAATTTTTTCACCTTGGGATGAATGTGAAACCCCTGCGGATACGTGGTCAGATGAGTTCCCAACTCCGCGAGCTCCTGCGCGGAGATTCCCGTTTCCACTTCGTACTCCGGCTTGTGGAGACCACCGTAGTATTGGTCCCAATAATTGGGCAGCTCGCGCAAGGTTGGCTTCTTGGTAATCTTGCCCGCATTCTTCTGCGCGCTTTCGAATTCCGCTTTGATGCCAGCGGCTTGCGCGGGAGCATCGGTTGCGCCGATATCGTCGGCGTAAATTTCCCAGAGCGGAGGATGCTCTTTAATCTTCTTGTAAAGGAGCGGCTGAGTGATGGTTGGATCGTCGACTTCGCTGTGGCCATGGCGACGGTAGCCGATAAGATCGATGACGACATCGGTTCCGAACTGATAGCGGTATTCGACTGCGAGGCGAGCGACGCGAACCACCGCGTCGACATCTTCTCCATTAACGTGGAAGATGGGGATCGACTGGCGGCGTGCAATGCAGGCAGCGAAGCGCGTGGAGTGCTCTTCGGTGTAGCTGGTGGTAAAACCCAACAAATTATTCACGACGACGTGAATGGTGCCGCCGACTGTGTAGCCGGGAAGATCGGCGTAATTCATGGTCTCGGCAAGAATGCCTTGTCCTGCGAATGCCGCGTCGCCGTGAACCAGCAATGGCAGATACTTTTCGCGTCCGCCTTCGCCGCTGCGATCTTGTTTGGCTCGAGTGCGGCCCACGGTGACCGGATCGACTGCTTCGAGATGGCTGGGGTTTGAAACCAGATGGATGTGAACTTTATTTCCGCTGCGTGTGGTGTATTCGCCCGTCGCGCCCATGTGGTACTTCACGTCGCCGGAGCCGAGGACACTGCGCGGGTCCACGTCTTCGAAGCCGGCAAAGATTTCTTCCGGATCTCGCTTGGCGACGTGGGCGATGACGTTAAGGCGTCCGCGATGGCTCATCCCCATTACCAGTTCGGTAGCGCCAAGGCCGGAACCAGTTTCTAGAAGTTCGTCCACCAACGGAATCAGCGCGGTAACTCCTTCCAGCGAAAAACGCTTGCTGCCGAGATAACGCTGCTGCATGACTTGCTCGAATACGTCGGCGCGGATTAACAAGTCGAGAACGCGTGCCTGATCCACAGGTTGCGGTTCGGATTCCATACGCTCGTAGATCCAGCGCCGCCGTTCCGGGGCGTAAATGTGATTGATCTCGACACCGATAGTCGAGGAGTAGATGGCGCGGGCCTCCCGCGTGTATTCGCTTTCGATCTGCAATTCGGGAGTGGGACGCGGAGGCAAAAAGCCGAGGGGATCGAGATCGCCCTCAAGGTATCCCCACTGACGGAAAGCGTTGAAGACACTCTCCCGTTCAGAGTTGTTGGCATGGTTCGACGATGAGTCGACGACGGCAGCGCCGGCTGAGGTTCTTGATTTCAGGGTAGACATATATCTCTTACTAGAATAACGGATGCGCGGGCGGTTCGAGGGATTCTGACAGCTTGCAACTAACAAAACCGGCCAGGAATGGTTCCCTGGCCGGTAAGAGGCTAGCAATTACTTTGACGGCTCATTCGGGAAAATGGAACGCGTCAAACAGGTCATCCAGCGCCGGTCCGTTAAGCGGAACGTATGGGTTGCCCGCCTTCGTAACCGGGTTCGGGAAATTGTCCCGGCTACGGGAGGTAATGGGAGAAATACTCCAGTTCCGCTCGATGAACTTGTCGATGGAGACGTGATCGGAATAACTGTGGTTGACATGGCCGCCCGTCGAATACTTCGACACTACGAGCAGCGGGATGCGGGTGCCGTCGCCGAAGAAGTCGAGCGGCTGAACGTAACCGGAATCGTAGTAACCGCCGCCTTCATCCAGAGTGATAAAGATCGCGGTGTCCTGCCAGTACGGAGAGTTCTGAATCAGGTTGACGATCTTTTCCGTGAAGCCCTCGAACAGGTTGAGCTTCGATGATGCTGGGTGGCCGTCAACATAGCCGCTCGGTTTCACCACCGAGACTGCAGGCAGAGTTCCGTTGGCGATATCGGAGTACAGGTTAACGGAATCCTGAATGTGAGCTGCCACCATAGCCGGGTGCGACATGATGGAAGTGTCGTACTGGAAAGGGTTGCAGATGTTGCAATATTCGTCCGCGTTCGGCCCGTTGGTTCCGTAATTCAACTGGTATGGGTCGTTGACGTAGTTGTTCCATTGGTCGCCGTAGTACTTCCACGAAATACCGTTGGTGTTAAGGTCGTCGCCGATGCTGGGCGTCGAGGAGGGTGGAACCGTAAACGGAGTGTTGGAGGGGTTCTGGTCGATGTAGGCATTCTTGCCATTGCCGAACCAGCCCGGGTTGTAATTATTGAGCAGGTAGTAGTGACCGGGCTGGCAACGCGAGTTGATCCCAAGAGCGGCAAGGTAGCTCACGATCGGCCCTACTCCGGGCTGCGAGACATCCGAGCAATCGCTATAGGAGCCGCCGCCATAGACCGGGGAAACCGTATAGGGCGGTGGATAACCGGCGTTGTAGCTCTCGCCGTAGCCGTCTTCAGCGTACCAGTTGTTGGTCCCGGGAGCGGGGTTGGGGTCTTCGATTTCATTCACCGTTCCTGCGTCGGGATTGGGCGCTCCGTCATAGGGTTGGGTGAATACCTCTTTGTTGTTCGGTGGTATTTCGGGAGCTCCGGCGCCGTTGCTGAACCAGATCATATCGGCGTGACCGAACATGATGTGGTTGGCGCCAGTGCCGCCGTTGACGGATTGATGGAAGTTGTCGCTCATCGTGAAGTTATCCGCGAGCAGCTTGAAATAGGGGGCATCGCCTTGCTGCACGTTGTAAAAAGCGAGAGAAGTCGATCCTTCACCCGTAGTCGTTGCTTTAGGAACCGCGGGCAAATAGTTGTAAGTGAAGCAGGGCAGTGCATCCTTGTCAGAGGAGCAAAGCGGCGCTTGTGCGACGCCATTTGTGCCCGCCCCAAC
>CAWFOD010000011.1:0-71430 GCA_963817305.1 uncultured Acidobacteriaceae bacterium
CGATGTCGCTACGACGACTTTTCGCGCCATTCGCCGCTTGCCTGCAGCGCATACGCTCACGATCTCCGCACGAAGGTCTGCGAATCCAGCGTTACTGGTCAGCGCCAACGGGGGGGCGCATTCGTTACCATCGCGTCGAGGATTATATCGAACATTTTCAGCTCCTGATCCAAGCTGCTGTCGCGGATCGCCTGCGTACGGATCGCGTGGGGATACTGTTAAGCGGTGGCTTGGACTCCGCGACGATAGCGACATCGGCGCGCGAGCTTGCGAAAGCTCCGGGAGGAACTGAGGATCTGCGGGCCTACACCCTTGTGTTCGACTCGCTGATCGCCGATCAAGAACGCCTCTTTGCTCAGCAAACTGGGGATTTTTTGAAAATTCCCATCCGCTTCATCCCCATGGACGACTGGAAACCGTTTGAGCGTTGGGATGACCCAGATTTGGCGTGGCCCGAGCCAGTGGACGATCCATTTTTCGCCGGGTTGTTCGATCTCTCACGAGTGATTTCGGCGGATTGCCGTGTCACGCTTTCCGGCGAAGGCGGTGACAACCTGATGTTTTTTCAGATGTGGCCGTATGTCCAGGACATGATGCGAAATAGAGAGTGGAAAAACCTGGCGATGGATACCCCACGCTACCTTTGGCTACGATCTTCGCGCTGGCCGGGAATTCGGCGTCTCGCAAAACGTTTTTTCAGAAAAAAGCCCGCGGCAGCCCGGCTATCCACGCTGGCTTACAGACGATTTCGCGAATCGCTTGAACCTCAAAGAACGAGCCAGAGAGTGGATGGAACCTCGGTCGTCTTCGCAAACGCACCCGGTTCTTCCCAAAGCCCACGCATCCCTCGCGATCCCGCAGTGGTCGAAACTGTTCGAACTGCAAAGCCCAGGCGTGACGCGTTGCCCGCTAGAGGTACGCTACCCCTTCCTGGATTTACGGATCGTGGACTTTCTTCTGGCACTTCCGCCGTTTCCCTTATTCTTTGAGAAGAAGCTGTTGCGGTCGGCGGCAGCCGGGCGGCTGCCCGAAAGCGTCCGAACGCGACGGAAAACTCCGCTCGCGTCAAACCCTTTGATCGCACACTTGAGTAAACCGGACACAAAGTGGATGGATCGAATAAACTGGCACGCAGAAATGGAATCATACGTTGATACATCTGGAATGGCGGCGCTACGAAGTGACACGCCTGCGGAACAAGCGGATATCGACGTTCGCCCGTTGTGTCTTAACTTTTGGTTGCAGTCGGTTCGCAGTGTCCGGTATAACTTGGGTGCGGAGGTCCGCAATGGTTAAGCCCGTCAAACAGGGGGCTAAGAAGCCCTATTTATCTCCTATTATAACCGTTTACGGAACTGTCCAAGAAATTACGAAGACGGTCGCTCAGCACGGTACTCGAGACAATGGAACGCCGCCCCGATTTAAGACGCACGCCTGAAGTAGTGGTGTTTGTTCGTGCTGTAAATCCGCGTTTAAGCTGATGAGACCTCATAGTGTGAGATTCGAAATTACGGGACTCGAATCGGTTTTCCGGCTGCGATGACCCGCATGCCAGTTGCAACGGAATTTACCTACTGCGTGTTCGATCTGATCGTGCGGTCCAATCTGCAGATTCCCGAGTTAGATCCGATCCCTCCGCCGGTATGCGCACCTGATATCACCGTCCACCTGAAAATTTCTCCTTATGAAAGTGGGGATGTGCCAAGGGGCCCAGAAGAGCTGAGTTATAGCAGTGCCTATAAGGGTCCGGATGGTAATCCTGCACTGAGAATCTGGAAAATCGCTGGAGGAGATTACCTGCGCCTTGGATATTTCGATGGAACGCAATTCTGGCTGGATCGAGGTTGCACGAAAGTGTGGGCCGTCTGGCCGGAGGAACTAACGATCGAAGATACGGCGACGTACCTGCTTGGTCCAGTATTTGGCGTGTTATTGCGGCTTCGCGGAGTGACGTGCTTGCACGCGAGCGCTGTGGCATTCGGCGACAGGGTGGCAGCATTTGTCGGCTCCGAAGGGGCAGGAAAATCGACCACAGCGGCAGCACTAGCGCGGCGAGGTCATCCGGTTCTTTCGGATGATGTGGTTGCGCTGGCGGAGCGCGACGGATCTTTCTTTGTTCATCCGGCCTGTCCATACTTGTGTCTTTGGCCAGAATCGGTCGAGTCGCTCTATGGATCTTCGGAGGCTCTCCCGCCATTCAGCCGAAACGATGAAAAACGGTGCCTTTCATTGAGGAAAAAGGATTTACGATTTGCAGAACGCGCTTTACCGTTAGGCGCAATTTACGTCCTTGGTGAGCGCCGTGACGGTCCAGCTCCAACGGTTGAGGTTGTTACATTGCAAAGAGCCCTTGTCGCGCTTGTCGCCAATACTTTTGCCACGAACCTTCTCGATCGGGCGATGCGGGCGCAGGAATTTGGAGTGCTCGGCCGACTCGTCCCGACCGTACCGATTCGCCAGCTGTTCCCGCATCAGGATGCCAAGCGGCTAGATCAACTCTGCGATTTGGTCTTCGATGACATGCAAAGGTTGGCCGCACACAGAGCGCAGTGAGTTGAGATGGGGTCCCGAACTGCTTCGGCGCTCCTTGGAAGTAACTAATCGAGTACGTTCGAGCGGCACGCTTACCATTCCGTGGTTCTCCCTCAATTCGTAGTGTGCTAATATCCCGGCTCAAATGACGTGCACGTTCCCCAGAATCGGCGTCAATGCCAGAGCCGGTTAGTCGGTCTGGGTTCAGAGCATAGGATCTTGCTCGCACGCTTCGAGGCGGGCACCACCGAACTTCTAAGAAACCCTCGACAATGAATGCGGAAAAACGGAAGACGATGAGGAGAAACGCGATGCAAACAAAGTCGCCGCTCGCAGGAATCGCAATTTATATTGCCGTGGCAACGGTCCTTCTCTCGCTATTCATGTTCACGACCATTCACTACAGCAACCATACGTCACAAGAAAATGCGGTGAGGCACTCACGTGCCGCGGAGAGCTCGTCTGCGGCAACCTCAGCGGCGGCAAAGCAGGATTTAGCCAAGGCTTACGGCAAGCTGCCACTCGCGTTCGAGGAAAACCAAGGACAGACGTCCCCAGAGGTTCGTTTTCTTTCCCGCGGTGGCGGTTACGAACTTTTCCTGACCAGCCAAGAGGTAGTGTTGGGTTTGCGGCAGCCGATGTTCACACGGAAGGCGCAGCGAGATCATGCCGTGAGATTGCGTGTCGACGGTAAAACACCTGAAGTCGAGAAGGTTGCCTACCTTCGCATGCGCCTTAAGGGAGCGAACCAAGCTCTGGAAATCGCAGGCGAGGGGCGGCTGCCAGGCAGGGTGAACTACTTCATAGGAAATGACCCGAAGAAATGGCAGACCGACGTGCCTGCATATTCGGAGGTAAGGTATCACGGTGTGTATCCGGGAGTGGATTTGGTTTTCTACGGCAATCGACGGGCACTCGAATATGATTTTGTAGTAGCGCCCGGAGCAGATCCGGAATCAATTGCGCTCGATGTGCAAGGCGCGCAAAAGCTTCAGATCAATTCTAAAGGGAATGTGGCAATGAGGGTTGGGGCAGGCGAGGTAGAACTCCAGAAGCCGGCCGTCTATCAGGAAGTAGAGGGGAAGCGGCGTGCGATTGCAGGGAATTACACCCTTACGAGCAATCAGGAAGTCCGATTTTCGGTTGCGGGATATGATCGCACACGGCCCTTGACGATCGACCCGGTACTTACCTACTCGACATACATCGGCGGCGAAGCTCTTGATTATGCAACCGGCATTGCACTGGATGCTGCGGGGGATGCGTATATTGCCGGCAGTACAACGTCTACAAAATTTCCGTCGATGAATCCAGTCTCTCCGACAGCACCTCCCGACCTTTCGCTGGGCACAGGATTTGTCTCCGAATTAAACCCAGCAGGGACTGCACTTCTCTATTCCACGTACCTTGGTGGAAGCGGAAATACTGCCTTTGGAGACGGTCCGAATGCCATTGCAGTGGACGGATCGGGGAATATTTATGTGACTGGCTTCACGGGCTCATCGGATTTCCCGCTGAGCACTGTAATAACTCCGTTCCAGGCTACCGCCCCAGCCAGCGTCACCAGCCAGAGGGCCGGGTTCATCACAAAGCTCGCCCCTTCCGCGAGCGGCCTGGCGCAACTTGCGTACTCGAGCTACCTGGGAGGCAACCTACTGGACTCAGGACAAGGCATCGCAGTGGATGGGTCCGGGAATGCTTATGTCGTAGGTGTAACTCAATCTTCGACCTTTCCTACACACGGAACACAAATTATTCCGAGGCCGACGAATCCTGCTGGGAACGCTTTCCTAACGAAAATTAATACCACTACCAGCGGTACAGCGTCGCTGGTGTATTCAACTCTATTGGGCGGATCCAGCGCCGCGAGCAGTTTTGTCGGATTTGGCGACATTGCCTTGGCAGTGGCGGTTAACGGCGCGGACGCCTATGTCGTGGGCGGGACATCTGCCACTGATTTCCCCACCGCGGGAACAGCCATAGTTGGCAGCGCCGCGTGCGGCGCGAATAATGGAAGCGGTTCAGGCGGGTCAGTGTTCATTTCTGTTATCGACACCACGGCGCAAGCCCTCAAGTATTCACACTGTCTGAGTGGCAACACTGCAGAAGTTGCCTTGGGCGTTAACCTGGGACCAGGCGTTCCAGCCGCTGCAAACGGCACGATCGCGTACATCACTGGGGTAACGGATTCCTCTAATTTTCCAGTTACTCCTAATTCAATCCCTCCGGCGGGAACGGTCACATTTGGGGTAGCGTTCGTTTCGTTGGTCGACACCAGCAGCGGAACTCTTCAATATTCAACGTTGCTCGGCGGAACCGGCGGCGATGATGGCTTTGCGATTGGGTCAGATTCACAGGGCAACGCCTATGTAACGGGCATAACGGCTTCAACGAATTTCCCGATTACTCAGGGGGCGCTGATTGAAGCAAATAACAACCCAAACGGCGTAGCATTCGTTACAAAGGTAAGCCCCAACGGGCAAGGTGCAGCGGATCTGGTCTATTCCACTTTTTTTGGCGGACAAACTGCGAATTCCTTGCTTACTCCGGATTTGGGTCAGGGCATCGCCGTTGCCGGCACGAATGCGTATATCACTGGTGAGATGAGTTCCCCAGATATGCCGGTAACGAGTGGTGTTTTTCAGTCAGCACTGGGAGCGACGGGTGCCGTCAATGCGTTTATTGCACAGTTGCCCATGGTACCGACGATTTCAGTATCCCCGACCAGCCTCGCTTTTGGGATCCAACTCGTTGGCAAACCGTCGCAGGCGGAGTTCGTTACGCTTACGAACAACACGTCTTCTTCGATCGGCCTGACACTGCCAGCAACGATCGTTGGCCCGAACGCTGCGGATTTTTCGGGTGTCGCAGGCGGCGCAAACCCGTGCGGAGCTTCTCTTGCCGGCGGGGCCAGTTGCACGGTCGCGGTGACGTTCACGCCCTCCTCAGTCGGAGGAAGAACCGTTGCAATGAATATTCCCGACACGGCCGACACTACAGCTCACCCGATCTCAGTCGCGCTCACGGGCACGGGCTCCGCGACGGCGCCCAACATCACCCTTACGCCGACCAGCGTCACTTTCCCGGGCACTCTGCTGACGCAAACAAGTGCGCCCATGATGGTCTCGATTGGCAACAACGGCAACTTGCCGCTCAGCATTTCGGCGATCAGTGCCGGTACAGAGGCTTTTGCGGAAACTTCAAATACGGCAGCTTGCAACAATGGCGCCTTTCCAATCGTCATTGCCCCGAATGGAGCTCCCTGCGCAATCAACGTCACCTTCGCCCCTACTGCGAGCACAACGCCCGGACCGGTTGCGGGTGCGCTCACGATTACGCAAACTCTCGGCAATGTTGGTACCGTCCCGCTCAGCGGAACGGCGTGGGATTTCTCGGTCTCTGCCGGTAGTGCGAGCGTCGCCAAGGGTGCCATGGGCACTTTCCCCGTGACCATCACCGGACTCGGTGGATTCACCGGCGCGGTCTCTTTCACCTGCACGCCCGGCAGCACGCTCGTTACCGCGTGCGCCGTGCCGACCACCAACGCAGCTGCCGCACCGGGAGCCATGGTCAACGGAACGCTCACCGCTGCTTCCTTCATCGTCGCGCCAGAGTCCATGAAGGTTCCACCCACAGCCACGCCACCACAGCTCCTTCTCGTGATGCTGGCAATCGGTCTGCTCTTCATGATTCCCTCAACGCGACGCTTCCGCACTCGCCTGGGGATGGCCGGAGCGATGCTGGTGTTCATCATGGTGGCAGGCTGCACCGGAGGCAGCCCGAAGCCCAAGACCACAACGCTGACAGTTACGCCGTCTTCCGGTGGCGTCACCAAGCCGGCCATCACGGTGAACGTCACGATCACGTAGCGACAAACGTTCTCCAACGCACACAGGCCGCGCGTTCTGGTCGTCCAGGGCGCGCGGCCTTTTTCTTTCTCCTCGCAACCTCAGCTGACTCGTGCAGTGTTTTCTATTTTTTCCGATTAATCGCTCTGCGAGAGATTGGCACAGGCAGCTGAAGCTTCGCCAGATCGAAGTTTTTCGCCCGGCGCACTACCCATAACCCGCCTTTCCATCTATTCTAAGTGCCGCCGCGCGCCAACGAATTGCGGGTAACTCGCATCTGAAACACTCGCGGAACGAAGCACTCCAAAACCACCACATTCACTGGAGGATGCGGTTGATGAAAAAAGTAGCGGGGATTTTGCTGTTGACGGCGCTTTTCTGCGGCCACGCCATGGCCCAGGAAAACTCGATGTTCAAGCCGAATCTCTCGAAGCTCAAGCCTCGCAAGCCGGACCGCGCGAAATTTGAACTCGGCTTCGGCTACACCTATCGCTCCTTCCTGGAGCCCTCGCCGCATCCGCCCAACCTGAGCAACCGCCTCAACATGAACGGATTCAACGTCCACGGTGAATACCGCATCTTCCGCTGGCTCAGCGCTGCCGGAGAAATTTCGGGCGCATACAACATCAACTCAATAAATGGCAACACGCAGATGTACACGTTGATGTTCGGTCCCGAGTTCTATCCTCTCGGCCATCGGCACAAAATCACTCCTTTTGGCCACGTCCTGTTCGGCGAGGGCTTTTCCGTTTACAACTTGGCCAGCCAGGGTGGTTTTGCTCCGGTGAGTCATTGGGACAACGGCTACATGTGGATGGCCGGCGGCGGCCTCGACGTCCGCTTCAAGAAGCGCTGGACCATCCGGCTGATTGACGCGAACTACGAGATCACCCATTTCGGCAATGTCGGAACGGGAAGCTACGGCGGGACCAGTCAGGGAAATTATCGCGTATCGGTCGGATTGATTTATCGCTTCGGCGTGAAATAGCGCTCGCGGATTTCGCCGACCCGCCATCGCCGCGTGGCTCAACCGCTTGTGGTGCGTATTCCGCAAACTCCACGCCGCCTCTGATCTAAAATTGGTCTTGCGAAAAGGCTGATAGTCGTAGGAGATTACGGCACCGTGGAGCAGACGCTTGGTGAATACCGGACGCGGCTGTTGGTTCTTCTGCTAGCTCTCGCGTGCGGGATATCTCTCTGCTATCAGGCTGCGAGACTCTGGCTGGCCGACCATCGCATCCATTCAAGCAACCTCGCAGTCATCGAGCGTGGCGCCGCGCTGGAGCCCGGCGACGCCGAAGCCTGGGACATCCTGGGCCGCCATCGCCAATTGGATTTTGCAAATCCGGATCCCGTGCAGGCGGTTACGGATTATCAACGCGCCGTCCACGATAACCCGCTTTCCGCAAATCACTGGATGAATCTTGCGGGCGCTTACGAAGCCATTGGAGATCTAAATAGCGCGCAGCACGCATTCGAGCAGGCGCGCGCTGTCTACCCAATCTCCGCGGAGGTAGCTTGGAACTACGGTAACTTCCTCCTTCGTCGAGATCAGGACGCCGCCGCATACGCTGAAATCCGCCACGCAGTGCAATCGGATCCACGTCTGTTGACGCTCGCTGTCTCGCGGGTGTGGCGAGCGCGCCATGACGTGAACGTTCTCCTGGATCAGGCGCTGCCTGCGGATGTGGATGCATATTTCCAGGCGTTGAATTTTTTCGCTTCGATTCGACAAACCGACGCGGCGCTTTCGGTGTGGCGCCGGCTCATATCTCTGGGGAAAACCGTTCCTCTGCAAAAAACGTTTCCTTTTTTCGACGAACTGATTCTGGACGACCGCTCTGCGGATGCGAAGCGGGTGTGGACGCAAGCCCTCGCAGCGGCGGGACTACCCGACGATAAATCGGGCAATCATTCGCTGCTGTGGAACGGCACCTTTTCGCGCGACTTCGCCAATGGGGGATTGGGCTGGCGATGGGACGCTCCCTGGGGTGTGGCGATCGATTTTGAACCCGCCCCTCCATCGTACGGCGTTCGTACCCTTCGACTGGATTTTGCGGGTGGCAGAAACCTGGGATTGGCTGAGCCCGCGCAAGATGTTCCGGTTGAGCCCAGCCGCGTCTATCATTTTCATGCTTACATGCGGACCGAGGCAATTACTACCGAAAGCGGATTGCGCTTTTCGATCATCGATCCCAACCATGGCGGTGCGGTAGATGCGCAGACGGAAAATTTTACGGGCTCCCATCCATGGACCGCCCTCGAGATGGACGTCGTGACTGGCCCGGAAACTCACTTCCTGCTGGTCCGACTGCTGCGCCTGGATAGCCGTTTGTTTGATAACAAGCTGCGCGGCTCAGTCTGGATCGCGGACGTCTCGCTGGTCCCTGCGGAAGCCCAGGGGAACCCCTCGCAATGAAAGTGATCCGCGTTGGCCTGCTGTTTCTATTCGCGTTTTCCGTCTTCGCTTTCGGTGCGGTCGAAGTCTGGGCCGAGTCGCTTTTGGAGATCGGAGCTTCGATCCTTCTGATTTACTGGGCCGTACTCGTATACAGGGACAAGCAGCCCGCGATTCAATGGACCCCGCTCAATTGGCCCCTGCTCGGGTTTATCGCAATCGGGATGGCTCAACTGGTTTTTCGTTGGACGGCCAATCCATTCCTCACGCATCTGGAATTACTCAGGCTCGCCGCGTATTTCATTGTATTTTTCCTGCTCGCGCAGGCATTCCGAGAGCGGACCGATCTGGTGAAGCTGGCTTGGTTCCTGTTAGTTCTGGGTTTTTCGGTCGCTCTGCTCGGAATCATTCAGCATTTCACTTCCGAAGGAACCATCTACTGGTTTCGCCAGCTCGCCGAAGGAGGCGAGGTATTTGGCCCTTATGTGAATCGCAACCACTTTGCCGGCTTTATCGAGCTCGTGACGCCGGTCGGCCTGTCATTGCTTGTTTTCCGCGGCGTACACCGGGACCTGTTTCCGATGGTCGGCTTGCTAACGATAATTCCTATAGGCGCTCTCATACTTGCAAGCTCGCGAGGCGGGATTGTGTCCTTCGCGTTCGAAGTCGGAGTGCTCGTTTTTCTGGCCCGCACTCGGAGAGGGCTAGGAGGCGCGCGGATACTTGCCATTGGGATCGTGGCCCTGGCAGCCGTCGTCCTAATTGCCTGGTTAGGAGCGGGGACAGCAATCGAGAGACTCTCGAAGACGCGCGCTAGCGACGTCACTCTCTCGCGCCGCACGTCCATGTTTCGCGGCGCGGAACACGTTTTCTTTGACCACCCGATCAAAGGCGCCGGGCTCGGCACAACGGTCAGCGTGTACCCACGTTATGAAACCATGTATGACGGACGAATAGTGGATCACGTGCACAACGATTACATTGAAACTTTAGCCGAAACGGGAAGCCTGGGCGGTCTGTGCGGCTTGGCATTTCTCTGGCTCTTGTACCGGGGTGCGCAGAAGTCCTTCGTGGCCGAACAAGGCCATTTTTCACGGGCGCTTCACGCGGGAGCCATCGCTGCGGTGTGTGGTCTACTGCTTCATAGCTGGGTCGATTTTAATCTTCACATCCCGGCGAACGCGCTCCTGTTTCTGCTACAAGCCTTCCTCGCCACATCCCCGCCTCTGCCTTCGGAGGCAGCGAGGAAACGCGAGCACATCCGAGCGCGCCCCATTTGAACAATACGTGTAATGCGGTCTCTTTCCTGGCGCGTTCATTGGGCGTCAATTTGAGAAGGTTATTCTGACCTCTGCGTTACTCAGCATGCTTGATGCCTCAGGTAATCTGTCGCAGACTGGAGAGCGTAGCCTGAAAAGCACATCCCGGGAGGTTGTTCCGGCCACGATGAATAAGCGGCACATGTTCGTTTGGTTGGTAGCCGTTTGCGCTCTCAGTGTCCGCTTAGGGTTGGTAGTTTGGGCCGCAAACACACCAGAGACCTCGCTAACTGGCGGCAGCGACACGTTTGCCTATCAAGCCTTGGCTAACAGCATTGCCAATCACCGTGGGTTTTCGTACGCGGGAATGCCTACAGCACTACGGCCCCCTTTATATCCCATGGTTTTGGTTCTTGGCCAATTCATGGCGGACGGCCAGTACCGTATTTTCATAAGACTGGTCCAGTTGTTGATTGGAATCTCGACGGCAATCGTTTGCGCCAAAACGTCACGAAAGCTGGATGGCTCACCAGCGATTGCATTCGCGACTGCGCTCGCGGCTCCCACGCTGGTCTTTTTCACGGCGGAAATATTGAGCGAAACACTGGCAGCCCTGATCATTGCCGCTTTCTTTTACGTGGTTATCACGGAATCTAGCCCTATCTGGGCCGGGGCGGTTATCGGCTTGGGAATGCTCGAACGGTTTAACCTAGCCACGCTTGCCGTGACGTACCTGGTTTACCAATTTGCGACCAAGAAGCCTTCCGAGGCTGCGCGACACGTGGCGCTGGCAGGCTTGGTCGCGATATGTCTTGTGAGTCCTTGGTTTGTGCGTAATCTTCTGGTCTTTCACGGGCAGGTGCTGTATTCCACCCACACGGGCACGAATCTGCTTCAAGGACTTATTTCGCCTGACGGGCGAACGCAAAGCGGCGACACCGATAAACTTGAAGCCGCCGCGGGATGGACGATTTCCGACATAGAGACGAACTCGCCTAGTCGGACCACTTTCCCAGCCGAGCCCCAACTGGACCATATGGCCACAAATGCGGCCGTAGCTGAACTGAGCCACGTGAATCTTTTTGCGCTGGCCGCGCGCAAGCTTGGTTATTTTTGGCTCAGCTTTGACCAGCTATTCAGGACGCAGGCTTTGTCGCGCTTTAAACGTTTCGTAAGGGTTCTGGGCACACTTGTGTACTGGTTCTTACTGGTGGTCGCCGTCGCAGGCTGGTGCAAGCTCAAATCGCGGAACCCAGATGCAGCGCTACTATTCGCCGCATACGCGGTGGTACTCACCGCAATGCACTTGCCGTTCGTAATGAACACTCGCATCCGCGCACCGCTGGTCGAACCGGCACTGGCTATCCTTGCTGGGTTGGCGCTTGCACCGATTGCGGGGCCAAGCGGAATCGGCTCAAAAGGGGAGAACGGTGGAGGTCCGAAAAGTAATTGAAATTTGTCCGCGGACGGGGCGAGCGCAGCCTCTGTCCGTCGACACTAGCATTGAACCCTGCCGTTGACAGACGCGGGCCCTACTATGCATAGTATTCAGGGAGTTATGGGTCTATGGGAATGACCGTCCGTTGGGCAGTTATAATAGGTATACTGCTTAGTGTGCAGGCGACTTACGGTCAGGTTAAGGAAGAAACTACACAGCAGACCAACGAGAGAATCCAAGAGCTCGCCAGCCTGCGCACACCGCCTTCCGGGGACGTCCCGCTCGGAGCAGGCGATCTAATCCATATTGAGGTATTTGACGTCCCGGAATTATCTCGGGATGTCCGCATCAGCAGTTCTGGGGAGATTGGATTTCCGCTTATCCACGAGAGAGTCAGGGCGGCTGGCCTTACCCCCTTTCAATTGGAGGATAAGATCCAAGGACTGCTTATTCAGAATGGATTGGTTTCGAACCCACAGGTCTCTGTCTTCGTCAAAGAGCAAGTCAGCCAGCCAGTTACGATTATCGGGGCGGTGGCGCATTCGATGACGTACCAAGCGCTCCGGCCGACGACGTTGCTCGAGCTTCTGGCGAGTGCCGGTGGAATTACCGATACCGCCGGAACTGTCATCTTGATTACCCGGCCGACGCAGGAGGAAGCAGTCAAACCTGCCTCGGATGCGACAAGTGGCAGTTCCGATTCTGCAGGGCAGACGATCACAATTCGGTTGCAGGATCTGCTCAACGCTGGGAATACGGCATTTAACATCTTTGTTTATGGGGGAGACGTTGTTAACGTTCCGCCCGCTGGGATGGTCTACGTCCTTGGCCGCGGGATTACGCAACCCGGAGGGTACGTTCTGCAGAGTCGCGGAGAACAGGTCACCGTCTTGAAGGCTGTCGCCTTGGCGCGTGGACTTGGCAGTTTTGCAAAGCCGGACGCTGCCGTGATCTATCGCGTGAATCCGAAAACCGGACAGCGCGAAGCGATTCCAGTACGCATCAAACAGATCGAAAAAAACAAAGCTGATGATGTTGCCTTAAAGTCAAATGACATTCTGTACGTCCCAGATAATCTCGGTCTCAAGATTGCTGCTCAGGCCACCCAGGCAGCCATAAGCATCGGTACAGGTATCCTAGTTTATCGCTCGACCCCCTAGCGCGGGAGAACGAGAAACTCGCAATTGATGATAGGAGAGGGCTGCTAGCTAAATGGAAGAATCATCCAGACCCGTTGCTCGGGACCCGAGGACCGGAGAATCGTTGGCCGTCATTTCCGCTCCATCGGTCCTCCCGTGGGAACACATACCGCGGGAGCCGCACCTGCTGGATTACCTTGTCATCCTGCGCAAGCACCAGTGGCTGATCGCGACCTTTTTGTTGACTGTCGTGACCGTTGTGACCATTGCTTCATTCAAAATGAAGCCGGTCTACAGGGCTGCGGCACGCGTCGAAGTGGATAAAGAATCCCAGACTACCCTTCCGTTTCAAGGTGTGACCTACGACGAATACGTCGATATGGAAGACTACATCGAGACCCAGGTTAAGATACTGCAGAGCGAAACTCTCGCACTGCAGACGATCAATGAACTCAACCTGGGTCAATATCCCGAGTTTGGCGGAGTATCGGGCCCACTCGCCTTACCGCATGTGGGCGTGAACGCGGAGCGCCCCCCTATACTCGGTGCCTTCTTGGCACATCTGACCGTCAGGCGTGTGCCGAACAGCCGCCTTGTTGAAGTGGAATTCGAGTCCGAAAACCCTGAACTCGCTGCCCGTATCGCCAATGGGCATGTCCAGAACTACATCGAACAAAACTTTCGCAGTAAGTACGACGCCACGACGCAAGCCTCGGGCTTTCTCTCACAAGAACTCGAGGAACTTCGGATCAAAGTTGAAAAATCCGAAGATGCTCGTGTGACCTACGAGCGGGAGAATCAGATCTGGCAGATTGACGAGAAGCAGAACATCACCACGCAAACGCTGGGAGACCTAAATAAGGCTGTCACCGAAGCGCAGACCGCGGTGGCATCGAGCGAAGCTCTCTACCGTATGGCGGTTTCCGGAAACGTGGATTTGCTCCCCGAGGTCCGCAATAGTCCCGTGATCCAGGAGCTGACGAAACGAAAATCCGAACTCGATGATGCATACGCTGCCGCGCTCGACCAATATGGGCCCAACTTCCCTAAGGTTAAGCGAATAGCGGAGCAAAAAAAGGATGTCGAAGAGGAATTGGCCCGCGCGCAGAAGATCATGGTAGGCAGCGTCGAAGAGGATTACAATACGGCGCGTCAGCATCTGGAACTCCTGCAAGAGGCGCTCGATCGGCAGAAGACTGAGTCGAACGAACTCGCCGAGAAACTCGTTCAATACCACATCCTTGAGCATGACGCGGAATCGAATAAGCAGCTCTATGACAGTCTCTTGCAGAAACTGAAAGAAGCAGGGATTACGGCGGGCCTCCGTTCGAGCAATATCCGCGTCGTGGATCCGGCTCTAGTTCCCACAACACCTGCGGGACCGCAGAAAACACGTAACATTCTGATGAGTTTGTTGGTGGGTTTGGTGGGAGGAGTTGGCCTCGCGCTTTTCCGCGAGTACCTCGATAATACCGTTAAGTCGCCCGATGATGTCGAGTCGCTGGCGGGCCTACCGTCGCTAGCCGTGGTGCCGTCTCTAGGCGGCTCAAATGGCCACCATGGCCATTGGTCGCGACTCGCGCACAAAAAGGCACCGCACACTGTATCCGGACCACAAATCGAGACCCTTTCCCATACACAGCCGAAGTCGCAAATATCGGAGGCTTTCCGGGCGCTGCGTACTTCCCTGCTGCTTTCCCAAGCCGAGCATCCGCCTCAAGTGATCCTAGTGACAAGCGCGTTGCCTCGCGAAGGCAAGACCACTTCAGCCGTAAACCTCGCCGTCACCCTGGCGCAACTCGGTGACCGCACGCTGCTGTTGGACTCCGACATGCGCAAGCCGGGAATTCGGCGCGCCTTGAGCATGCCAACTGGCAAAGAAACTGGATTGAGTTCCTATCTCGCTGGCGTGGCAAACCTCGATGAGATCGTCCTCCCTCACCCCGCAATCAGTAATCTCGCCGTAGTAACGACCGGTCCAGTTCCACCAAGCCCTGCGGACCTGCTTTCCTCCCATCGGATGCGTGATGCAATTTCAGAACTGCGTCGACGCTTCAAGTTCATCGTGATCGATTCACCGCCTGTTATGGCCGCCACTGACGCCGTCATCGTGTCATCGCTCACAGACGGTGTTTTGCTTGTCGTACGGAGCGGCGAAACGCCCAAAGAAGCATTCACGCGGACACGGGATCTTCTCAGTGCCGTAAGGGGACGCATACTGGGTGTAGTACTAAACGCCGTGGATTCAAGCGCCCCGGACTATTACTACTCATATCGTTACTATCCATACGCCTACAGCTACGGGTATGGCGAAGAGGTCGACAGCACGGTGCCGTTTACGTCTGGATCAGGCGAAGTCGGCAAACGTTCGGCCTAGGAGGCAATTGTGCGTTATCTCATAACCGGTGGGGCTGGATTCATTGGTTCGCATTTGTCGGAAGCATTGCTTGCGCAGGGGGAAGAAGTATTTGTTCTGGACGATCTTTCCACGGGCAGCGTTGAGAATATCCGCCATCTGAAAACTAATAGTCGCTTTCATTACATCTTTGATTCGATCATGAACAAGCATCTGCTGGCCGAGCTCGTCGACGAATCGGACGTGGTTTTCCATCTTGCCGCGGCTGTCGGTGTTCGCCTGATTGTCGAGAGTCCGGTGCGCACCATTGCCACCAACGTTCACGGCACGCAAAATGTTTTGGACGCTGCCTCCAAGAAAAAGAAACTGGTCTTTATCGCCTCGACCTCTGAAGTGTATGGCAAGAGCGACAAGATCCCATTCCACGAGGATGCCGACCTTGTTTTAGGGCCCACAAGTAAAGGACGCTGGAGCTATGCGGCATCTAAGGCCCTCGATGAATTCCTCGCACTCTCGTATTGGAAAGAGAAAAAGCTGCCCGTCATGATCGCGCGGTTCTTCAATACAGTCGGCCCGCGGCAGACGGGCCGCTACGGCATGGTGCTTCCCAATTTCGTCCGCCAGGCGCTGGCGGAGGAGCCGATTACCGTATATGGCACCGGCCAGCAATCGCGCTGCTTCTGCGACGTGCGTGACTGCGTGCGCGCCGTGCTGCGGTTGATTGCCAACGGAAAGTCCATCGGCGAAGTCTTCAACATTGGCAGCACGCAAGAAGTCACCATTCAGGAACTCGCGCATCGCGTGAAGCAGAGAACCAACAGCAATTCGCCGATTACGCACGTACCCTACGATCGAGCATATGAACCCGGCTTCGAGGACATGCCCCGGCGCGTGCCAGCCCTGGAAAAACTCGAAGCGCTCACGGGTTTCCGTCCGGCGATTCCGCTCGACGAGATCGTGGACGGGGTCATTGCCTACTTTCGCGAGAAGCAAGAAGCGGGCATGGCGAAGTCGGTGACAGCCGCTGGTTCGGCGGGTCGGACGGCAGCAGGGTTGTCAGCAGATTGACGTTTCGCGATTCGCTTGATCATGGCCTCCCCGGCAGTTACGTGTGCAGTACAGTGTGTCTCGCCGCCAAACGAAGGCCAAGGAGGCCCCAAAATTGCTTTCCAAAATCCGTGTGGGCCTGATTGGCTATGGCTATTGGGGTCCCAACTACGCGCGCGCGCTGACCGACCTGCCGGACGTAAACCTGACGCTCGTTTGTGACACTCAGGAGGAACAGTTGCGGCGCGCGGCCGCCCGGTTCCCCCACATCGCTCTATCCCAGGACGTCTCGGAAGCCATGCGGCGGGATGATGTTGACGCCGTCGTCATTTCCACCCCTGCTTCTACACACTACGAGCTAGCTCGCCTCGCGCTTGAATCCGGGCGTCACGTGATCGTTGAAAAACCTCTCGCATTGGAAATTGAACATTGCGAGCACCTCGGGGAACTCGCCGACAAAAAAGGCGTCGTGCTCATGGTGGCGCACACCTTTCTCTACAATTCCGGCATTCAGAAGCTGCGCGAATGCGTAAGGTCATCCAATTTCGGACGGGTATATTACTTGCATGCCACCCGCACGAACCTAGGGCCCATACGCCCCGACGTTAACGCAGTCTGGGATTTGGCGCCGCACGACATTTCCATCTTCAACTACTTGCTGGACGACCAGCCGCAATGGGTTAGCGCCATCGGATTGCGGGCACTAGGCAATATGCACGAGGATGTGGCCTTCATCACCCTCGGCTATGCTAACGACGTTATCGGCAACATTCACGTAAGCTGGGCGGACCCCAACAAGGTCCGCGAAGTAGTGGTGGTGGGCAGCCGCCAACGTTTGGTCTTCGACGATCTGAACAGTCTCGAGCGGGTGCGCATCTACGAAAAAGGCGTTTCGGTCGGAGAGACGCATGCCGGCTCGTTCGGTGAATTCAAACTGCTGATGCGTG
Source organism: uncultured Acidobacteriaceae bacterium (assembly GCA_963817305.1). Taxonomy (GTDB): domain Bacteria; phylum Acidobacteriota; class Terriglobia; order Terriglobales; family Acidobacteriaceae; genus Sulfotelmatobacter. The sequence continues at coordinate 16,965 of CAWFOD010000011.1, forward strand.
ACGGCGACATCATCAGCCCCAAAATCGAATTAAGCGAGCCGCTAAAAGGGCAACTCACTGACTTCGTCGAATCCGTCCGCGGGCATCGCCAGCCGCTCTCCGGCGCGCTGAGTGGCACGCACGTGGTGCAAGCCCTGAAGGCCATTGACGCCTCGATCCGCGAGCGAGGAAAGGCCGTGGAGGTAACAAAGTGCAAAGTTGCGTTCCGGTCGAACTAGGCAAGGATTGTTCGATTGATGCTGGCGTTATTTTGGGCTACCCGCCAGGCCGCGCGATCGAGCGCAAACCCGTGCGTATCGGCGATCGCGCGCAGGTCCGCTCCGGAAGCGTGATCTACGCCTCTGTCGAAATCGGTAATGGGTTCGAGACGGGCCACAACGTGATCATCCGCGAGGGCAATCGCATCGGACACGATTGCGTGATATGGAACGGCACCACTATTGACTACGATTGCGCGCTGGGCAATCGCGTCCGCATTCATTGCAATAGTTATGTCTGCCAGTTCAGCACCATCGAAGATGATGTTTTCCTCGCGCCGGGAGTAATGCTGGCGAACGACCCTCACCCGATCTGCACCAAATGCATGGAGGGGCCCACCATCAAATCCGGCGCGAAGATTGGGATCAATTCGACCGTGCTTCCTCATGTGATCATCGGAGAAAACGCCCTGGTAGGCGCGGGAAGCGTAGTCATCGCGGACGTACCGGCACGCGCGGTTGTCGTCGGCGCGCCGGCTCGAATTATCTCGGACGTGGACGATCTAAAGTGTGCGTTTGACATCGTGAAACCCTACGAAGGCGGCATAGACGTTCGGCGCCGCCTCGACTGGAACACTGTGGCGCCTCTTCCTCGGCCGGTGGTCCGTCCGGATCGAGCCTGATGAAATGAGGATTCTCGCCGCTGCTTTTGCGTACAACGAAGGCGACAAGATCCGCCGGACCATCGCGCGCCATCCCCACCAACGCAATTACGATTTGCTGGTAATGGATGACGGCTCAACCGACGGCATGCTCGAATCTCTGCCGCAGGATGGCTGGCTGCACCTGCGCAACGAGAAAAATCACGGTATCGGTTCGGCGATGAAGCGTGTGTTCGAGTACGCCCTCGAGAGCAATTACGACGTCCTGGTGATCCAGGCAGGCAACGACAAGGACGATCCCGACGAAATTCCGCGGCTGCTTGAGCCTATTTCATCGGGCCGCGCGGATTTCGTGCAGGGCTCGCGCTTTCTGCCCGGTGGGGGTCACGGCAATACGCCCATTTATCGCGTATTGGCGACGCGCTTCGTTCATCCGCTGATGTTCTCGATGTTCGTGGGAAAGCGCGTGACCGAAACCACCAACGGCTTTCGCGCCTTTCGCACCGAGATTCTGCGAGACCCACGTATCAACTGGCGGCAAGAGTGGTTGGATAAATATGAGCTTGAGCCGTATCTTCTCTATAATACGATCCGGCTGGGGTACCGCCATTGCGAGGTGCCGGTCACGAAAGTGTACCCGCCTCGCCAGCAGGGTTATACGAAAATGAAACCGATCACCGGCTGGTGGAGCATTCTCCGGCCGGTGGTGTATTTGGGATTGGGCCTAAAAAAATGACGACTACTGCGAAAATTCCGTTCGTGGACTTGCAGTCTCAATACCGCTGCATCTCCACCGACATCAACGCCGCTATACAGGGCGTTCTGAATCGCAGCGATTATATTTTGGGTGATGAAGTCCGCCTGTTCGAAGAAGACTTCGCGAAATACATCGGCACGGCGCATGCGCTCGGCGTCGCCTCCGGCCTCGATGCCCTCGAGCTCGCTCTGCGCGCCTACGGCATTGGTCCCGGCGACGAGGTAATTACCGCTGCAAACACCTTCATCGCCACGGTGCTGGCCATCGTCGCAGTCGGCGCGAAACCCGTGCTGGCGGAAATGGATCCGGCCACCTATAACATCGCTCCCGCGGCCATCGAAGCGGCCATCACTTCGCGCACGCGTGGAATCATGCCCGTGCACCTCTACGGCCAGCCCGCCGACATGGAGCCGATTCTGGCCATCGCCAGAAAGCACGACCTGCTGGTGATTGAAGACGCGGCGCAAGCCCATGGAGCGCAGTATGCGGGCAAGCGCGCCGGCTCGTGGGGACATGCGGCCGCCTTCAGTTTTTATCCCGGCAAGAATCTTGGCGCCTACGGCGATGGGGGACTTATCACCACCAACGACGCGGCCATCGCCGAAAAAATCCGCTATCTGCGCAACTACGGACAGAAAGTCAAGTACGAGCACGTCGTCGCCGGCACAAATTCGCGGCTCGATACGATTCAGGCCGCGGTTCTGCGTGTAAAGTTAAGGTACCTGGACCGGTGGAACGCGCTGAGAAATGAGCACGCGGCGGCATACAGCGCCGCGCTCGCGGATGGGCCGTTCGTGTTGCCGAAGATCACCTTGAACCGCACCCATATTTTTCACCTATACGTCGTCCAGACTGAAAATCGCGCTGCGATTCAGGAATTCTTGAATCAGCGCGGTGTTGCCACCGGAATTCATTACCCGATTCCGATTCATCTTCAGGAAGCGTGCAAGAGTCTGGGCTACCGCCGCGGCGACTTCCCGGTGACTGAGCACGCCGCCACGCACATTTTGTCACTGCCCATCTTTCCGGAATTGACTGCGCAGCAGCGCGAATTCATTGCCGGTACTCTGTTGCAGTCGACCCGCGACATGGCAGAACCAGCAACTAGGGAGCTGCGCTGAACTGATTTGGCGGCCCTGCAAGCTCTGCTTGCAGTTTGGTATTTCTTGTCACCTGGGAGAGGATTGCAACGGAAGATTCGATGAGCAAGACGCCGACGAAAAACAGACTCGAGAACGCGAGTGCGGTTCGGCCTGCGGCGCACAGCTCTCTTTTCCCCAAAGGAGCGCCCGGCGAGAATCGCTCGAGCACCACTCTGTCCGTCATTGTGCCGGCCTATAACGAGCAGTATCTGATCGAGGCCAGCCTAAATGGATTGGCGGTCCTCGATGAATCTCCCCGCTTGCACCAGATTAAGGTGATCGTTGTAAACGACTGCTCAACGGACGCCACCGCCGAAGCCATTCGCAGTTTTCAGAGCCGTCTGGAATCCAGCCAGGATTTCACGAAATTCTCGTGGGTCTGGCTGAAACACGAGAAGAACGAGGGAAAAGGCGCGGCGATTCGCACTGCACTGGCACACGTGGATACGCAACTTGTCGTGATTCACGACGCCGACCTGGAATATCACCCCCGAGACCTGTTGCAAATGCTGGACCTGTTCCTGTTCGAAGACGCGGACGCCGTCTTCGGTTCGCGCTTCATGCCTGGCGGTTACAAACGCGCACTGTTTTTCCGGCACGAGGTCGGCAATAAGCTGCTCACCTTCCTGTGCGATATGGTCTGCGACCTCAACCTTACGGACATGGAAACTTGCTACAAGATGGTGCGCGCGGACTTGCTCAAGAGTATTCCACTGCAGAGTTCTACCTTTGATGTCGAGCCGGAGCTAACCATCAAATTGGCCAAGCGCGGCAGCCGGATTTTTGAAGTGCCCATCAGCTATTCCGGCCGCACATACGCAGAAGGGAAAAAGATCAATTGGAAGGACGGCGTTCGCGCGCTGTGGGCCATTCTCCGGTATTCGCTTTCCGACAAGATTTACGCAGCCGATGGACATGGCGGAGAAATCCTGCTGCGTCTGAACCGCGCTCCGCGTTTCACGGGATGGATGGCGGACACGATCCGACCATACATGGGAAATCGCGTGCTGGAAATCGGCGCGGGAATCGGCAATATGACGCTGCACCTGCTTCCGCGCAGTGTCTACTGGGCTACGGACATCAATCCCGCATATCTCGATTCGCTCGAAAGACTCAAAATCAATCGGCCCTATTTGCATGTAGCGTGCCTGGATGGCACGGATTGCAATTCCTTTCCCGCTGGCGAAACATTTGACACCGTAATCTGTCTGAACGTGGTCGAACATCTCTCCGAAGATCGCGAGGCATTGCGTAACATTTGGAATGTGCTGGAGGATGGCGGTCGCGCCATTGTGCTGGTGCCCAACGGTCCACAACTCTTCGGAACGTTGGATGAAGTATTGGGGCATTGCCGCCGTTATACGGAGGAGCAACTGATTCACGCCGGCCAGGCGGCGGGGTTCCAAGCCGAAAAGTTGCTGAAATTCAATCGTCCGGGAGTTGTTGCATGGTGGCTCAACGGACAGGTTCTGCGCAGAAAGACATTCGGGCTCGGCCAAATCCGCTTATTGAATTTTCTGACGCCTCTCTTTCGCGTAATGGACCCGTGGCTTCCACTTCCACCGCTTTCCATCATTGCAATTCTGCGAAAACAAGGAGGTCAGGCTGCCGTGACCTCGTTGGACGTAAAGATGGTTTCCTAAGCGCGATGGAGTTCTCTGGGGACAAAAAGAAGTGTGAATCAAGTCGGGGACGCCAATTGCGCAGGCTCAGCAGGTACGACAAAATTCTCCTCGTGATTTTCCTTTTCTCGCTGCCTCTGAGCAACCCCTGGGTACGCGGTGACGGTGTCGGATACTACGCGTTTGGCCGGTCGCTTTTGATCGAGCACAACCTGAACTTCCAGAAGGATTGGCTCGCAGCAAACACAGGTTTTCGAATGAGCCGCACGGATGCGAGTGGCAGCATTCTCCCCGAGCAGTTCACTTCTACGGGACATCTCGATAATCATTTCTCGATTGGACCGGCGATCCTCTGGTCTCCTTTTCTAATCGCGGCTCATGTGACTGTTCGTGTGTACGACGCGCTAGGGGGGCACGTTGCAGCCGACGGTTACTCCAGACCTTACCTCTTAGGAATGGCTTTCGGCACTGTTGTTTACGGCTTTTTGTCTCTGTGGATTTCGTTCCGACTCGCGCGAAAGTATCTCGCGGAACGCTGGGCTTTTCTTAGTACTCTGGGCATCTGGTTTGCGAGTTCTCTGCTGGTTTACATGTATTTCAACCCGTCCTGGTCGCATGCTCATTCCGCATTCATGGTGGCTTTATTTGTATGGTATTGGGACCGCACGCGCCAAAGCCGCACGATGCTGCAATGGGTAATCCTTGGTGCAATCGCCGGATTAATGATGGACGTTTATTACCCGAACGCGATTTTGCTATTGCTGCCCCTGCTCGAATCACTGGCAACCTATTGGAAGGGTATCGTCAGTACCAAACCGAAAAAGACGATCGGTCCACTCTTACTGAACAACGTCCTTTTCGCCGGAGTGACTTTTGCGGCATTTCTGCCGACGTTTGTCAGCAAGAAAATCATTTATGGCAGCTATCTCAATTTCGGCTATGGCGAGCAGTGGTTTTGGGATTCGCCGGCACTGTTGAAAGTATGCTTCTCGTCCGAACACGGGTTGTTCAGCTGGACTCCGATCGTGTTCTTGGCTGTGATCGGATTATTTCTCTTTCGCCGATATGATCGTGTTCTGGCCCTGTACTCAATTTGTGTATTTGCTGTATACCTTTACGTAATTGGCTGCTATCAGGATTGGAATGGCCTTTCGTCATTTGGGAACCGATTTTTTGTGTCTCTTACGGTTTTGTTCGTTCTGGGACTTGGCGCGTTTTTTGATTGGATCGCGTACAGTTGGAAGGAACCGCGAGCCCGGGTTCTTGCCCCGATCGCAACGGGCATCTTGATTTTGTGGAACCTGGGACTCGTCTTTCAGTGGGGCATACACCTAATACCGGCCCGCGGCCCGATCTCCTGGCGCGACGCAGCCTATAACCAGGTTGCCGTCGTACCGGTACGAGTAACTCATGCCCTTGCAAATTACCTGACCCAACGGAGAGAATTGATGCGCCAGATCGAGGAAGGGGACGTGAAGCACCTCAAGTCCCAGTCCACGGAGGGTTCGCAGTGAGTGCGGTGGCCGCAAGCAGTGGATCAACCACCTGTCTGACGGACGTGCCGGTCCTTCGCATCACCCCGCCGAGTCACTGGTGGGTAATTCCAGCTGGCGAACTGTGGGCCTATCGCGAATTGCTCTACTTCTTTGTTTGGCGTGAACTCAAAGTTCGTTACAAGCAGACCGTCGTAGGGGCCGCGTGGGCAGTTATTCAGCCCTTCTTAACGATGCTGATATTCAGCCTTTTCTTCGGAAAACTGGCCCACATTCCGTCGAACGGCCTGCCGTATTCTGTTTTCTATTACAGCGCATTGCTTCCCTGGATGTATTTCTCGGCTTCTCTCGTGAACGCTACAAGCAAGATCGTCGAAAATCAAAACGTCATCACTAAGGTCTATTTCCCCCGACTGCTCCTGCCGATTTCGGCGGTCACCTCAGGACTCGTGGATTTCGCGATTTCTTTCCTGATGTTTGTCGCCATCATGATTTACTACCACATCCGTCCGGGCTGGCCGCTGCTGATGCTTCCCGTTTTCCTGTTGCTCGCCGTGCTCACGGCCCTCGGCGTCGGCCTCTGGCTTTCCGCTCTGAATGCGATTTACCGCGACGTCCGTTACGTCGTCCCATTTCTCGTGCAATTTTGGATGTTCGCCTCGCCCGTCGTCTATCCCAGTTCTCTGGTTTCGGCGAAGTGGCCGAAGTGGGCGTGGTTGTATGGATTGAACCCGATGGTGGGCGCGATCGAAGGCTTCCGCTGGTCGCTAACGGGAACCGGTAACCCGCCCGGTCGTATGCTGCTCGCATCTTCTGTTGCCGTTGTGGTGGTTCTGGTCTGCGGCCTCATGTATTTTCAGAAGATGGAAACCACGATCGCCGATGTGGTCTAACTCGATGTGGTCTATCCAATGACTGAATCCGTCATTCGTGTCGAAGGCCTTGGCAAGCGCTATCGCCTTGGTGAAGGTCTGCGCCACACCGCGCTACGTAATCTCCTAGGCGACGCCTTGCGCGCACCGCTGCGTCTCCTCAGCGGCTCAAATCACGCGGAGAACAACCGTGCCAGCGCGGGCTCACCCCCCGCCAGCGCGGCCGCTGACGCCGTCACAGCCGCCAACGGAAGTTCGCGCTTCATCTGGGCGCTCAAGGACATCAATTTCAAGGTCCATCAGGGCGAAGTCGTCGGCCTCATCGGCCGCAACGGCGCCGGCAAAAGCACGCTGCTGAAAATTCTCGCCCGTATCACCCGCCCCACCGAAGGCCACGCCGAAATTCACGGACGCGTCGGCAGCCTCCTCGAAGTCGGCACCGGCTTTCATCCCGAACTCACTGGCCGCGAAAATGTCTACATGAGCGGCGCCATTCTCGGCATGCGCAAAGCGGAAATAGACCGCAAGTTCGATGAAATCGTGGCCTTCTCGGAAGTCGAGCGCTTCCTGGATACGCCGCTCAAGCATTACAGCAGCGGCATGCAAGTCCGTCTCGCTTTTGCTGTAGCCGCGCACCTCGAACCCGAAATTTTATTCGTGGATGAAGTTCTTTCCGTGGGCGACGCCTCGTTCCAGAAAAAGTGCCTCGGCAAGATGGGCCAAGTCTCGCGTGAAGGCCGCACGATCCTGTTTGTAAGCCACACTATGGCAGCGGTGAAAGCCCTCAGCACCAGGGCAATTCTGATGAAAGATGGCGCCATCGCCGCCTCCGGCAGGGTCGCGGAAATCGTTGACGAATATCTAATAGGCGCGGAGCCGGGCGCGAACGCTAAGGAATGGCAGGATCCGGCAACCGCCCCGGGCAACGAAAACGTCCGCGTCTCTTACGTTCGGATTGTCCCTCCGGAGGGAAACGCCGCGATCACGGTTGACAGCGGCGTGTTGATCGAAATCGGCTTCGATAACCTGCTGGACCATATCAATCTCGACTGCACGGTTTACGTAACCAGCAGCGACGGTGTGCTGGTTTTCGAATCGGGTCACATCATCAGTTCGGATCGTGATTCCCGCAGTGGCTTTTACCATCTCACTGGCAGAATTCCCGCGCATTTGCTCAATGCCGGGCGGTATTCTTTGAACGTCCTTTTTGGCAAGGATCAGCGCTACGTCCTATTCCGCATGGACGACGTCATCTTCTTTGAAGTGGAAAACACCGCCACGGGCAGGGGCGCGAACATGTCGGTTGCGCCCGGCGTTGTCCGGCCCATGCTAGCGTGGGAGCATTCCTTCAAGGAAAAATCGTCTTTGGTGAATCCCAACGTCGCCAGGTAAATCGTGAACAGCGCGAACATGATTGACTCGAAGGTTTTCATCCATTCCCATGCCCTGGTTGATCCGGATGTCCGGATCGGTAGCGGCACGCGCGTCTGGGCCTTTGCGCATGTGGTTAAAGGGGCTGTGGTGGGCGAAGACTGCAATCTTTGCGATCACACCTTTGTCGAAGGCAAGGTCCGGCTGGGCAATCGCGTCACGCTCAAATCCGGAGTCTATCTTTGGGACGGTGTAGTGGCCGAGGATGGTGTTTTCATCGGTCCCGCCGCCGTATTTGTAAACGACCTGCGGCCGCGCAGCAGAAGCGCTCAATGGAAATGCGTTGGCACATTGCTCAGAGAAGGCTGCAGCATTGGCGCCAATTCCACCATACTCGCCGGACTCCAAATCGGACGATTTGCGATGGTGGGCGCCGGTTCGGTGGTAACGCTCGACGTCGCCGATTACGCGCTAGTGGTGGGCAATCCGGCCCGCTTCCGGCGCTGGCTTTGCCGTTGCGGCCAGAATCTCGCCTTTCGAAAGAACTCCGCCGTCTGTGATTGCGGGCGGCGATACCGTCTGAAAGCGAAAACCAAAGTGGAAGAAGTGGCGTCGTGAGCCTGGCCGACTGCAGGATTATTGATCTCCCCAAAATCAGCGATCCGCGGGGCAATCTCACGTTCATTGAAGGCGGGCGGCATGTGCCGTTTGATATCAAGCGCGTTTATTATCTTTACGACGTCCCCGGCGGAGCCGAGCGTGGCGGCCACGCGCACAAGAGTTTGCACCAACTGATCATCGCGCTCTCCGGAAGCTTTGACGTGATTTTGGATGACGGCAAACAAAAGCAGCGCTTTCATTTGAACCGTTCCTACTTCGGAATATACGTCTGCCCCATGATCTGGCGCGAACTGGATAATTTCTCATCGGCTTCTGTCTGCATGGTCCTGGCCTCGAATCTCTACAATGAAGCGGACTATTACCGCGATTACCAGGAATTCGTTCAAGCCCTAAATCCATGAAAGTGCCTTTCCTCGAGCTTAAGCCCGGTTACGACGAGCTCCGCGGCGAGTTGGATGACGCCTATCATCGCGTAATGGACTCGGGATCGTACCTGCTGGGAAAGGAGCTCGAGCAGTACGAGTCCGAATTTGCAACCTATTGCCAGGCGGATTATTGCGTAGGCTTGGGAACGGACTCGACGCCCTGCATTTGATCTTGAGAGCGTACGATATCGGCACGGGTGACGAAGTGATTGTTCCCAGCAACACCTTCATTGCGACGTGGCAAAGACCAAAGCCGTCATTCCAGTGCATCTGTATGGGCAACTGGCGCACATGAAACCCATTTTGAGCATCGCAAGGACGCATGGCTCGAAGGTCATCGAAGATAGCGCATAGGCACATGGTGCCCGATATAAGGGCCGGCGAACCGGTTCTTTGGGTGATGCGGCAGCCACGAGCTTTTATCCCGCGAAAAATCTCGGATCGTTTGGAGACGCGGGGGCCCTCACGACCAACGACGCAGCTCGCGGATCGCGTGCGTACCCTGCGAAATTACGGATCAAAAAAGAAATATCAGCATGATTGCCAGGGCTACAATTCCCGGATGGACTAATTGCAGGCCGCTTTTCTGCGAGCGACGCTAAGATAACTGGACGAGTGGTATTCGCGCCGCCGTGCCGTCGCCTGGCACCTCTTTGCCGCGCGCCATCCTCGTCGCGATGAGTTCCCGGATTCTCTGGCGAAGGCTTGCATCGGCAGGCAAATTCATTATCCGATTCCTCCACACTTGTCCCGGGCCTACGCGCAGACGGGTTGGAAGCCCGGCGACTTTCCCCTCCCGAAGAAATCGCCAAAGCGGAATTGAGCCTGCCCCTCGGCCCACACCTCGACACTCAGAGACAGGAAATGGCGATTCAGGCGATCCGCCGCCTCTGCTAACATCGGAACGTGAGTGCGACGGCCGAAACTGGAAATCCCTTGGTGAGCGTAATTGTTCTTTGCTATAACCAGGGCCAATATGTGCTGAAAACCCTCGAAAGCGTCAAAGCTCAGACGTACAAAACCACTCAATTAGTCATCATTGATGACTGCTCTTCTGACGACTCAGTCGCAACCATCGAACGCTGGCTGCATGAAAATGGGATGGATTGCACATTTATCCGCCATCAAAAAAACCTCGGGATCTGCAAATCCCTGAACGATGCGTTGGCGGCCGCTAATGGCAAATACGTCTCCATGGTGGCATCGGATGATCTCTGGTTGCCCGACAAAGTTGCGAAACAAGTGGAGGTAATGGAATCCGAGCCAGAGCAAGTGGGCGTGTTATACAGCGACGCCTTTCAGATCGACAAAGATGGACAGCCTTTGCCCGACATGTTCATTGGCGCTCACCGGAAACTCCCTGAAATGCCACAAGGCCAAATACTCAATACGCTGTTGGAAGGCAATTTTATTCCCGCGATGACCACGTTGATTCGGCGAAGCTGCTACGACGTAGTGGGTTTCTATGACGAACAACTGCCCTGGGAGGATTGGGATATGTGGCTGCGGCTCGCGCGTCACTACTCATTCCTTTATTCGCCCATACCATCCGCAAAGTATAGACGTCACGAAAAGTCGTTATCGCGTTCGAACCAGGTAGTCATGTTGAAAGGCGCAATAAAGACGTGCTTGAAGCAATTCGATCTGGGCCATCTGAACGAAAAGCAGAAATCGTCCCTCGTCGGTATGCTATTGCATTTGTCGGAAGAGCTTTACAGGCGAAGCGTTACCGACTCAAGGGATCTCCTATTTGCTCTCTCTCAAGCGACTGGTAATAAGAGAGCTCGCTGGATGTATCGATTTTCGAGACTTGGGCTTTCATTTCAAAGCTGGCAGCTAGCTAACAACTACCGTATCCGACTCCGGCGCGCTTGTGGACTCGTCGCCAGAAATTCATGAACACCTCACGCCTAGATCCGCAGAGCAAACTTCTCTCACGATGCCCACGCGACTAACGCGCGTATTATCGTGACACCCATACCGTTAAAAAATTGCGGGCTCTTGCTTGTGCGAGTGAGTTCATGCTTGGTACGCTAAGCGTCGGTAGGACTCTCCGGGCGTAAGATTGCGGCAATGCACCTGTTACAGAATAATCTGAACGTGCGTGCGACAAGCAAGGCCATGCTGAAGATTAGCGTCATCCTGCCAAACTACAACCACACAACTTCCTAGGTCGTCGGGTTGATACGCAAACTATCCCGAGCGTGCGCAGTCCATTTGCTCCGGATTGGTCGAACGTAAGGGCCGTGATGGCGATTGACCTGACGATTTGTGTGACAAACGATGTGACAAGTCGAAAGGAATGAGGACGCTTATTGGGAAATTGAGGTTTTCTGTCGCGATGCGGAGCATGTCGAAACCTACGAAAAATCCTTATGCGTCTTGACAGGTGATGCGCGTTACGCAGACTTCAGTGTCACGACTTTAAGATGCGCGAGATGCGCCTGTATATTAGAATCAATCTGATTGGTGAGATTTGGCGCAGGTTGTCGCGTCGAAGAAGCCAAAGGTTAGTTTGATCATCCCGAAACTATAATGACGCGCGTTTCCTTCTTCGGCTGTCGAAAGTTCTGTGACGACACAAAGAACTGGTCGGTTGTTCAGGCCCGGCATGTCTCGACCGCTGTAATAATATGAATCGCTCCGCTTCCGACATCTTTCGAAGTTCCATCAACGAGCCGCCGAAGGAAGGCGCACATTCCTGCGAAGGTGACGTACGAGCTATTGCGTTCTACCTGCCTCAATTTCACCCCATTCCCGAGAATGATGAATGGTGGGGAAAAGGCTTTACTGAGTGGATCAACGTTGCACGAAGCAAGCCGCTGTTCCCGGGCCACTACCAGCCCCAATTGCCTGCCGACTTAGGCTTTTACGATTTGCGACTCCCGCAGACGCGGGCGGCTCAGGCAGCATTGGCAGCGACCTATGGCATCTATGGTTTTTGTTACTACCATTACTGGTTCAATGGACGCCGTATTCTCGAGCACCCGATGAATGAGGTTTGGAAAAGCGGCGAGCCTGATTTTCCATTCTGTGTTTGCTGGGCCAACGAGAACTGGACACGCCGATGGGATGGACTGGACACTCACCTGCTGCTGGAACAGCGGTACAGTGCTTCGGACGATCTGGCGCACATCCGCAGTTTGATTCCTCTGTTTTCGGACCGCCGATACATTCGCGTTCGGAATCGTCCACTCTTTTTGGTGTATCGTGCATCACAATTGCCCCAGCCAGAAAAGACGACTGATCTTTGGAGAAGAGAGGCGGAGCGCGCGGGTTTGGAAGGCCTGTTCCTCGTTCGAGTAGAAAGCTTTCGCGATGAGCGTGGCGATCCCCGTAGCATTGGCTTCGACTCCGCGCTGGAGTTTCAGCCGCGATGGTTCGAGCTGGCGCGCTCGAGGATCCTCCGCAGGAAGTGGTGGCATCGCAGGAAGCTGGGAACATCGGAACCCGCCTTCTTCGATAACTGTATCTGTGACTACGAGAATGTTGTCGCGAACGCGTTAGCGGACTCCATTCCCCCATACCCGCGGATACCTTCCGTGTGTCCCGGTTGGGACAATAGTCCGAGGCGAAGGCGCGGCGCGCACATTCTTATTAATTCGACGCCAGAAATCTACGAGCGCTGGTTGCGCGAAGTCGTGAATCGGCGGGCGGCGACAACGCCTCAAGGCAACTCGGTCCTCGACGAGGATTCATTCGTGTTCATCAACGCCTGGAATGAGTGGGGCGAGGGAACTCATCTGGAGCCCTGCCAAAGATGGGGCCACAGATATCTTGAGGCGACGCGAAGAGCTTTAGCCATGTCCCAGAATCAGAACATCGAATATGCCAACCGTGAGTGTCGTCGTTCCGAACTATAACCATGGGCGTTTCCTGCGCCCACGCATCGAGAGTGTCCTAGGCCATACACTCCAAGATCTCGACCTGGGTTTGTTGGGATGATTCCTCCACCGGCGAGAGCCGATCGATTCTCTCGTCTCACGTAAGCGATCTCCGCGTGAGAATCGAATCCAATGTGACCAACTCGGGCGGCACGTTTAGGCAGTGGAATAGGAGTGCGCGGCAAGCGGAAAGTATGTCTGGATTGCGGAATCCGATGATTGACGCGCGTTTGCTTGAGCGGTTGGCGGCAGCGGTCGAAGCCGATCCGAAAGTCACATTTGCCTATTGGCTTTCGTGGCGCGTCTCGTCCGATGACCAGCTGGATAATTTCACGGACCTCCACCTTGCTTATTTGGATTCGCATAAATGAACGACGGATTTTTGCATCGACGGACGCGAGATTTGCCGAAACTATTTCCATCGCCACAAACCCGGTCCGGAATGCCCAGGGCCGTTTTCTTTCGGAACGACATCAATGAATTAGCGGGCGGCGCATCTTGGCGCGCAGCTCAATTACCGTAGATTTCATGACCCGAGCGTTCGGAACAAAACGGAACCCGCGAGAGCGGATGTGCTGGAATGCCTTCCGGTCAGTCGTCGGTTGCTGGACCAGCTGGCGCTGCCGTGGTCGATTCGAAGCCCTCGCCTGCCCGATTTGCCACGGAACTCGCACTTTTCCAGCGATGCATACAACACCTTCTGGTATAAACTAGAATCGCATTGTGGGGACCGAAGAGCGCATATTTCGGGCTAACCGGTCGCGGGATTTCGAAGATTGGCGCAACTCCATGAAAACAATGGCCACATTTTTTCCCAATTTCAGCAAGAACGATCTTACTGGATTCGCACAGCGGTTCGGCACTACCTTTTGTTCGCGTGAGAAGGTGTGAGGCATCAATCGGTCCGAATATGACTTTACCTCTTGTCAGTGTTCTGATTGATACTTACAACCACGAGCGCTACGTTGAGCAAGCCATTCTGAGCGTTCTCGAGCAGGATTTTCCGGCCGCCGACGTTGAAATCCTTGTTGTCGACGATGGTTCCTCCGACAAGACCCCCTCGATCGTCCAAAAATTTGCTCCACGTATCCGTTATGTCCGGAAGGAGAACGGTGGTCAAGCCTCGGCGTTCAATGCCGGAATTCCCCAACTGCGCGCTCCAATTGTCGCCTTCCTCGATGGGGATGACTGGTGGGCGAAAGGGAAGCTAACAGCGATCGCGAAAGCCTTCGAAGCCAATCCCGAAATCGCTGCCGTGGGCCACGGATATTACGAGGTTTGCGAGAGCGATCCTCCCCGTGAGATGATCGTGCCAGCGAATGCTTGCCGCTTCGATCTATCAAGTGCCGATGCAGCTCGCTTTGCAGGCAGGGGGCTTACGCTCCTCGGGACTAGTCGCCTGTCCGTTCGTCGCGAAGTTCTAAACGAGATAGGACCCATTCCCGCGGATCTCGTTTTTTGTGCGGACACGCCCATTCTAGCACTGACCCTAGCGCTGGGCGGCGCGGTCATCCTCGACCAGCCGTTGTGCTATTACCGGATTCACGCAGGCAACCTGTGCGCACCCGGACCAAACAATGCTGCGAAGATACGCCGGATTATCGAAATTAGCGAAATCTTTCTGAGGTATATCCCGATACGGCTCGCAGAGTTTGGTGTCCCGTCAGAAGTGATCGGGGCATTCTTTGAATCGATCCGAGTGGACCTCGAACGGACGAAGCTTCAGTCAGGTGAAGAAGGAGGGCGCTGGAAGGTCTTCCGGACAGAGTGGGACCGCTTCCACACCTGTTACCGTCGCCCAACCTTGGGCTATTTGATGTTCGAATGCGCCGTGGGCGCATGTGCGCTTCTTCTACCGCCACGTCGCTTCTACCAGTTGCTCGCCTGGTATGGCCGGAACGATCTCGGGCGCTTTCGAAATATCCTCGGGAGGGCGGAGCCAAAAGTGCCGCCGGAGTTTTTTCAGCGGCGCACGGTCGCGGAAAGCGCCAATTGCGGCCGTCCTGATTGACATGCCGGGTTTTGAAAAATGACGCCCTCCTCTCGGAAAGTTTCCGTGGTTCGATTGCAAGACCACGACAAGCTCGACGGCGGTTTTCGCTTCGCGCTTGAGCAGTTGCCCGGCTTGCTTCCTCATGCGCTGCCAAAGCAAGTCGTAATCAAGCCTAATGTCTGCGACATCACGAGTTGGGAAACGGGCGTCACCACCGATCCGCGATGGCTGACGGTCGTGGCGCGCGAGATCCGTTCCATTCGACCCGACGCAGAAATCCGAGTTGTCGAGTCCGACGCGATCAGTGCCTATAAGAGTTACCGCTCATGCGATGAATCCTTTGAGCGGCTCGGCTTCGTGTCGGCGGCTCAGGAGGCTGGAGTCGAGCTTGTCAATCTCTCTCGCTCCGAATCCATCGAAATTCGGCTGGACGGTATCCCGTTACCCGTTAGGATCCCGCAGTTATTCCTCGAAGAAATGTATTTCATTTCGATCGCCAACCTGAAGGTGCATCCCTATACAAGAATGACGGGGATCCTAAAGAATTCTCTCGGTCTTCTTTCCGACGCGGACATCTCGTCGCTTCACCCTTATCTTTCGACGCTGATTAGTCGGCTCTACTTGCTTTGTCCTCCCGACCTTTGCATCATCGACGGACGCATCGGTCTCGAAGGGAAGGGTCCGATTATGGGCGATCCTGTGCGTATGGACACCTTGCTTGTTGGCTCCGACGCGTTGGTGGTAGACGAAGCAGCTTCTCTGCTTATGGGAATTCGGCCTAAGGCTGTGCCCCATCTTCGCCAGGTTGCAAGAGATTTCGGCAGGACATTCGGTGACTTCGAAGTCGTCGGCCATCTGTGCCCTCGCGCTTTTGCTTTTGACGCGGCGCAGGCGTTTCCGGCAATCCAAACTAAATTCGCCAACAGGCGCCTGCACCAGCGCATGGAGGACTTCTCGAGACGATGGATCGATCGTGCTTTTCGGTTCAAAGAGGATCCGCGCGGTTTTGCCAGGAGTGCGGTTTCGAAATTAGCTAGAGGCCGACGTGTTCACTAGACTCAGGGTTGGAGTTGTGGGGGCGGGAGTGGTGCTCAGCCGATACCACATCGCTGCCATCAACGGTGTCCCGGAAATCGTGCGCTCGATCGTTGTAGACGCGGATGCTGCGCGGGCACGCCGGGCCGCGGATCGCTACGGGTTTCCCAGATGGAGTAGTGATCTCGCCGATGCAGCGCGAAATTCGGACCTCGCCATCGTTCTCGTCCCGAACGGGATGCACGCGCAAATTTCCCGCGATCTGCTGTTGCAGGGCATCCACGTACTTTGCGAAAAGCCGATGGCCAGGAATGTAGAGGAGTGTCTGGCCATGATAGACGCGGCGCGGCGCGGTAGGGCGTTGCTCTCGATCGGACACAACCGGAGATTTCGGCCTCACGTCTACCTCGCCAGACGCCTTCTCCGAAAAGGATTGATCGGCAATATAGTGAACATCGAAGCAGAGGAAGGAAGCCCTACTGATTGGCCACGATCAGATTCCTACTTTGATCCGGTGCAGGCCGGCGGCGGAGCCCTCCTGGATGTAGGCATTCATTCGATTGACCTGATTCGCTGGCTCGCGGGCGAATTGGAAGAGGTCGAGTACAAAGGCAATGGAACGGAGAGGAGCGTCGAAAGCGAGGCTGAAGTGTTGTTCCGTCTTTCGACGGGCGCTAAGGGAAAGATTGTGGTCAGCCGCACTCGTCACCTTGCGCAGAGACTTACGCTGACAGGCGAAGAGGGATTCATCGAGATCGGGCTTTGGGATCCGCATCTCGGAATGAGGTCGGTCAAAGGAAAGGCGTTTCAAAACCATTTTCGGCTCGACGCTGCGGTAAGTCGTAGGCCTCCGCAGGACCCGTCCTTTGTTGAGCAACTTCGTCATTTTGTGTCGGCGATACGATGCGAGGCAAACCTGCTGGTGACGGGCGAAGAAGGAATGGCGGCTGTGGATGTCGTTTGCCGGGCGTACTCGCGAGAACCATCCTGGCCTCTTTCTCTGCGTAGTGCCTCGGGAGAGCGCAAGTGACACTCCGCCTGACGCGCGCGCATTTCACGATCTTCCGGCATCAACTATGGAGAAAATTGTCGAGCCACCGGGTCCCCTGCCCGCTGTGCGGTTCGCAGCGGGCTTTGCTGCTCTATAAGTCTCCCAATGTCCACATGGCGTTCTTTCGTGATATTTTTGCGGAACGGGTTCAGCGATGTCAAGGCTGCGGTTTCGTATTCACGAGTCCTAGGATGTCGGCAAAAAAGCTCGAACAGTACTACACAAAGAACTATCGTCTCGAAGGTTTGGCGGTACCCAAGTCCATCGAGGAGTTCCTCAGTGAGTCGTACAAGGAAATTTGGTTTTCTAAGGAGCGAGACCTCAATCTGATTCTGAGTGCAAAAACATCGGGGCGAATCCTCGACGTTGGTTGTGCTTCGGGAACTTTGCTGTGGCTCGCAAAACAAAAAGGGTTCGAAGTTAAGGGAGTGGAGGTTGGACGCGGCCCCGCGGAATTCGCCAGAAACGTGCTGGGTATCGATGTCTTCTGCGGTCAACTCGAAGACGAAAGTTTTGGTGAACGCGAATTCGATATCGTAACAATGATTCATGCGCTGGAGCATGTGCCGCACCCTCGCCAGATGCTCCGGGGAATCTACAAAATACTTAAGGACGATGGTGTTCTGATCGTCGTAGTTCCGAACTTTGCAAGCTGGAGCTCCGAGAAGAACGGCGCCAGCTGGAAATGGCTTCAGCCCGAAAACCACTATTCACATTTCACGCCGCAAACCATCGCCGAGATGGTTGAGCGAGAGGGTTTCGTACCGACGGTCACTTCGGATGAGGGCCGCTATAATGAAGAAGACATCCGTTCCCTTTATGGGCCCGAACATTTTCGAACCATTCTTACCGAAGCACGGGGAAGCGAAATCATTCTTGTAGCTCGAAAGCAGACCAGCCCGGACAGTGAGCAGCTTGCGGACTGATGAAACCGACAGTTACAGTCCTGATTGACACGTACAATCACGAGCGCTTCATTGAAGAAGCGATCGTAAGCGTTCTCGAACAGGACTTTCCCGCGTCGGAGATGCAAATCCTCGTTGTAGATGATGGATCGACCGACCGCACGTCGGAGATCGTTCGGAAGTTCGAGCCGCATGTGCGTCTTCTCCGAAAAAAGAATGGCGGCCAGGCCTCCGCTTTCAACGCCGGGATCCCCGAAGCGCGCGGCGCAGTCGTAGCGTTCCTCGACGGCGACGACTGGTGGGCAAAAGACAAACTCAGCGTTGTCACAGAGTACCTGGCCGTCCGTCCGCGTATCGGAGTCGTCGGGCATGGCATCTACGAGGTCGACTCTGACGCGCGATGAAGCCAACGCTACGATCCCCCAGCACGTCGCGAAATTAGTTTCGACACCGTGTCGGGACGGCAGGTTTTTCAGGCAGATGATGTGCTTCTTTGGCACGAGCCGCGTAACGGTACGGCGGGATGTCTTGGTCGCGTGCTTCCGGTTCCCGAGCCACTGGTGTCGAAGCGGATGAGTTCATGTCAATTATGAGCGTCGCTTACTCGTCGGCAGGTTTGATTGAGCGGCCCCTGACATTCTACCGGCTGCACGCGGACAATTTGTTTCAGGTTCGCAAGCGCGACGATACCAAGACGCGGCGGATTCAGAAGGTTCTTACCGTGCTCGCTGAACACCTCCGGCTCCGGCTCGCTTCAGCCGCCATTGCGCCGGAAGTCATTGACGTGATCGTTGAGCCGCTTGAAGTGAACAGTAAACGCCTCCGCCTGATGTTGGATGGAGGAGCACCCTGGGAGACTTTTCAAGCGGAGCGAGCCGAATTTCGCCTCTCGTACCAGAAGGGTAACGCGGCCTACTGGCTGTTCAAGGCATTCGTGCTTGCCTGTACTCTCGCGATGCCTCCCAGGATGTTTTATCAGAGTCGAGATTGGTACAGCCGGAGCCATTGGCGGGGAATCCGAAGCTTACTGGGGGAGCCGGTTCCGAACGCCGCGATCCGCAACGAGCCCGCTCAGGAGGAGCTGAAGCACCGGAGTAAAGTTGCCGATTAGCGGGAAAGTGCTCGGAACTGCGTTAGTATCGAGCATGCATGGCTTACGAGGGAGGGCAGTCATCTGCGGGACGCGATTGTATTTTCGACCTGGTCCTGGGAAGTGTTCAACGTTCCAGAGCGCATTGCCCTCGCGCTGGCTTCCCAAGGATCGCGCGTGCTTTATTGCGATAGGCCCGTTTCGCGCTTCCGCCGCAGCGGAACGCTGCTCGGCGAAGTGGCGCCGAGCATTCATCGTTTTGGTCCCGAGTATCTGGGCGAGAAAATCAATGATTTTCCGATTGTTCGCGGCGTGCAGTGGAAAATGGTCGCAAAACAAATCCTTCGGCGCGTCGAAGTTCTCGGGCTGAAAGACCCGCTATTCGCGTACTCGCACATCGACCGAATCGCTCCGCTCTGCAAGGAAATGAAAGCCGCCGGGTTTCCAATGATTCACATATGCATGGACTATCCGGAGGTGTATCAATATGAATTGATCGCACTTTCCGATCAAACCCTCGTCATCCCGAAGGCCGTGTTTCACAAGCTCAGAGCAAAATATGGGGAAAAAATTCAATGGATTCCGCAATCCATTCATCTGCCGGCAGCGGCGTGCAATGGCGCGCCACCTGAGCCTGCTGAATTCGCGAGCATACCCCGGCCGCGTCTTGGCTACTTGGGCCCAATCTTCGCGCGTCTCAATCTGGGCATGCTGCGCGAGGTCCTGACCGCGAATCCTCACTGGCATTTCGTCTATTTCGGGCAGTCGAACGACCTTCCGCTGGCAAACGCGCACGCAATGGGCTGGCACCCTCCCGAAAAATTGCCGGGCTTCGTGGCATCGCTCGACGCTGGCATCCTGCCGTATGATTGTTTGGACGAAAAGAATCTTCATTGCTCCCCTTTAAAGCTGTACGATTATTTTTTGGCTGGCACGCCAGTGGTTGCAACGCCGATTCTCGAACTCTTAGAATTCCGGGATTTGATCTACTTCGGCGAAGGTGCCCGTGAGTTTTCCGGCGCGATTAAAGTTGCATTGCAAGAACCGCCCGACAGCGCGAAGCGCCTGCGCAGGACGGAAGTCGCTCGAGCGCATTCGACGGGAGCCCTGGGCCAGCGACTCGAAGAAGTGCTGAGGATTTTCGAAAAACAAAGTGGGAAGAGTGCAGTGATCAGCCTGGGGCTTAACTACTCGCAGATGCACGATTCCTCGGCGTGCATCGTCAAAGATGGCGAGGTTCTGTTCGCTGTCGCCGAAGAGCGCTTGAGCCGCGTCAAGCACGATGCACGGTTCCCTGAGCTGGCGATTGGCGCATGCTTGGCGTCGGCCCGTGTGCGGGCAAATGATCTGGATTTCGTTTGTTTTGGCTGGCCGCCTGCTGTAGAGGCCCTCCGGCATGATTTGAAATGCATGGCAACCGGCTCCGTGCCCCTCAGTTATATTGATATCGTAAGTTCGTTGCGTCGGAATTTGGGGTTCACGCACGGCCATAACGGCGAAAAGGCATTTCTTCAGCGTTTTGGCCCAACCAAAGCTCGGTTCCGGTTCGTCGATCACCACCTCGCGCACGCGATCAGCGCGTACGCATTTTCAGGATTCGATCACGCGGCGGTGCTTGTTCTGGACGGGCGGGGGGCTTGGGAGGCGACTTCGCTCTGGCACGGGCGCGATGGAAAGCTCGAGCACGTCTGGACCATTCCGTGGCCGAACTCGCTGGGACTTTTCTACTCGCAGTTTACTTCCTATCTGGGTTTCCAGCCCTACAGCGACGAATGGAAGGTGATGGGCCTCGCTCCTTATGGAGAGCCGGGAATCAACCTGCGCGATTTCATCGTTCCGGACGACAACCCCTATCGCGTGTCGGCGCGCGTCTTGCTCGGCCGCGATTCTTCCGCGACGAGCGGGATTGAGGCGCGACTTGGTCCGAGGCGCATCACCGAATCTGATATCGGTGCCCGTCATAAGAACCTGGCGTTCGCTGTACAGGACGCGTGCGAGGAGGCCATGGTAACGCTGGCGCGCGCCGCTGTGGAAAAGACAGGCTGCCGGAATCTTTCCCTGGCGGGGGGCGTCGCGCTCAATTCAAAGGCCAACGGGAAAATCCTTGCTTCGGGTCTTGTCGACCGCATCTTCGTACAGCCGGCCGCGAGCGACGATGGTGTTTGCCTGGGCGCCGCGCTTGCTCCGTACATGGAGAACGGCGGCAAACTGCCAGTGCGCAAAATGCGGCACGCCTATCTCGGCTCGGAGAGTTCCGACCAAGTGATTGAGAAGACTCTCGAGACTTATAAGCTGCACGTCACGCGCGTCTCCGATTCTGCTGCAGCCGCTGCCGAAATGCTGGCGAAAGGGAAAATCCTTGGCTGGTTTCAGGGGCGGATGGAGTTCGGGCCGCGCGCACTGGGGAGCCGCTCGATTCTGGCCGATCCACGCGATCCGGAAATGAACGCAAAGGTGAACAACGCAGTGAAGTTCCGAGAATGGTGGAGGCCGTTTGCGCCGTCGATGCTGGCCGAGGTGGCCGACCAATATATCGAGTCGGCGACGGACTCGCCGTTTATGATTCTGACGGCTCAGGTAAAACCAGAAAAACGCAGCGTGATACCGGCCGTGACGCACGTCGACGGCAGCGCGCGGCCGCAGACGGTGGAACGCGATGTGAATCCGTTATATTGGCGTTTGATTCGCGAGTTCGGCGACCGGACGGGAGTGCCAGTCGTTATGAATACCTCGTTCAACCTACGCGGAGAACCGATCGTTTGCACGCCGACCGATGCGATCCGCACGTTTTTCAGCTCAGGAATGGACGTGCTGGTCATTGGGAGTTTTGTGGTGGAGAAGTAAACGCGAAGCCGCGATCTTGTCGACGAGAACCCAAGCTGGGTCGCCGGTAGCGAAGGAAAAGTAATCAGCTTCGAACCTGATGAAGGCGTTGCCGCAAGGTTACGGCGCAACATCAAGCAGAATCAATTCAGGAACGTAACCGCCATCGGGGCAGGGGTTTGGTCAAAAAGTGGAATGCTGGCGTTCCTGCCCGCCGATTCGTCGTCGCACGACCACGTCCTCGCTAAATTCGTTGGCCTAGCAAATGAGGCAACCGCGATACCGGAGCAGTGCCCGGGGATAGGCGATCGAATCGGGAATGCGCCACCACCGGACGCGATCACGCGCGACGTGGAAGGCGCTGAAGGCGAAGCGTTGCGGGACGCAGAGAAATTGCTCCCGACTCACCGTCCCTGGATGACTCGCTTTGGGTATAGCCTCGGAACGTTCGATGGATGCACTAGCCTTACCGAACAGAGAGCTCTGAATCATGTTTCCTAGACCTCGACTGTGCGTGCGCCGCGTTTGAAAGTGAACAGTCCCAACATGAAAACGGACGCAAAGCCGACCGCGCCACCAAAAACGTGGATTGCAATTCTCGGCTCGAAAGATTTTCCGACCGATGGCGTCCAAGATTATTGCGAGTTTCTAGGGTCAGCACTGGAGCGCCGCGCCGTCGAACTGAAGATCGTGCGGGTCGAGTGGAAACAAAAGGGCTGGTTACGGGCCCTGCGCGAACTCTGGCGCGACAGCATCGGCTGGCGAGACAAGCCCGTTATGCTGCAATACACGGCAATGTCATGGTCGCGCCGCGGATTTCCCTTCGCGGTGCTAATCGTGATGGCTCTTCTTCGCCGCCGAGGCGCACGCTGCGCGGTTATGTTCCACGAGCCATATCCTCAGCGTGGATCGCAACACGCGCTAGCAAGATTGCTCGCTACTTGCCAGGATTGGGTGATCCGCGCCATGCACCGCAAGGCGGATAAGAGCATCTTTCCTGATTCGATTGGAACCATTGGATGGTTAGCGAAAGGCTCGAACAAGGCAGTCTTCATTCCAATCGGAGCGAATATTCCAGAGCCTTTCGCTGCGGGTACGGGTAGTTCTGAGATTAGGAGCACAACCCGGACGGTCGCGATCTTTTGTCTAACCGGCGCTCCGCATTTTCACCGAGAGTTGCAGGAGATTGCCGAGGCCATACGTTCGGTGGTTGCGAGCGGGACGAAGATTCGTCTCCTATTTTTTGGTAGGGGTACGGCCGAAGCAAGAGAAGACATCGGGCATGTCTTTTGCAATATGCCCGTCGAGGTTTCGATCATGGGGCTTCTTCCCACGGCTGAAATCACCGAAACTCTTCTCAGATCAGACGTCATGCTTTGCGCCCGTGGGACGGTCTATCCTCGCCGGGGAAGTGTCATCGCCGGGATCGCTTGCGGGTTGCCGATCGTGGGTTACCGGGGACCGGAGACAGTCTCTCCAATCACCGAAGCAGGCCTGGTGCTGGTCCCGTACGGACAACCGGGTGCACTTGGAGAAGCTCTCAGCCGCGTCCTATCCGACAATCATCTATGGCAGCAATTGAGGGATAAAAGTCTGCGGGCTCACGCGAAATATTTTTCTTGGGAAAAGATCGCTGAGAGGTTCTCGACGGAGCTTTCGAATGGGTGAACCTCGTTTCAAGACCCTGATCGTGCTCACTCACCCAATCCAGTACATGAGCCCGATTCTCCGAGATACTGCTAAGCACCCCAAGCTCGATCTTACGGTAGCCTATTGCAGCCTCGAGGGCGCCCAGCGCAAACGGGACCCGGATTTCGGTGTCGAGATTGTCTGGGACGTTCCACTTCTTGAGGGTTATCGGTGGATCCATGTGCCGAACCGCTCGCCATGGCCTGGCGTTGGTCGATTCTTCGGACTCATTAACCCAGGCCTCTGGAATTTGATCCGGGATGGTGCCTTTGATGCAGTGGTGCCGCTGACGGGCTACATGCATGCCGCATTCTGGATTGCCATTGTGGCGGCAAAATCGAAGAGACAGCTGGTGCTTTTTGGCGGCGATGCGCATGAGATTGCCCCGCGCGACGGCAAAGAATGGAAGACGTTCATTAAGAAACGGCTGTGGCCGCGCTTGTTCCGGCTTGCCGATGTCGTCGTTGTGCCTTCCAGCGGCGGGGTAAATTTGATGCGGTCACTGGGAATCCCGACGGAACGGATCGTGCTGACTCCTTACGCGGTCGATAATAAGTGGTGGCAGGAGCAATCCGCACGAGTCGACCGCTCCTCTGTGCGTGCCGAATGGGGGGTTCCTGAAGATGCTTCGGTAGTTCTGTTTTGCGCGAAGCTGCAACCTTGGAAGCGGCCGCATGATGTGTTGCGTGCATTCTGGAAAGCCGCTGTCGAAGACTCTTACTTGGTCTTTGCAGGAGACGGCCCGCTGCGCAAGCAACTCGGAGAGGAGGCTCGATCCATTGGTCTGGCGGAACGCGTGCGTTTTCTTGGTTTCGTGAATCAAACGAAACTCCCAGCGGTCTACCGTTCGTCGGACTTGTTCGTACTTTCCTCGGACTATGAGCCTTTCGGCGTGGTCGTGAACGAGGCAATGCTCTGCGGCTGCCCGGTGATTGTGAGTGACCGTGTGGGGGCGCGTTTCGACTTGGTTCGCGACGGCGAAACAGGATTTGTCTATCCTGTCGGCGATGTGGAATTTTTGACCAGGCTCATCGCCGAGATATTGCCAGATCGTGATCGGCTGAAACGAATGGCGAACGCGGCGCGCGGGCGGATGGCGAATTGGTCGTCCGCGGAGAACATCGCAGGGTTGGTTGAGGCGATCGACAGAGCCGCACAGTCTCGCCGTGCTTCCCAAAGCGGGCGGCGGCCATGAGAGTCTTGATTTATTCGCATGCATTTCTGCCAAAAGTAGGAGGCACGGAGACCATTGTGATGCTTCTGGCCCAAGGACTCGCGCGACATGCCAAGCTCTCGCCTAGTACGCCCTTGGAGCTCACCCTGGTCACGCCGACTCCGGCGGAAGGAGTGAACGATTCGGACCTGCCGTTCCGAGTCGTGAGGCAGCCGACGCTAATGGCACTCGTCCGGTTGCTGCGGCGGGCCGACATCATCCATCTGGCCGGTCCGGTTCTTGTCCCGATGATGGTTGGACTGTTGTTGCGCAAGCCCATTGTAATCGAGCACCACGGTTTTCAAGCGGCTTGTCCGAACGGCCAGCTCCTCTATGAGCCGACCCAAACTCTATGTCCGGGCCATTTCATGGCCAAGCGATACCGCGAATGCATTCGCTGCAACGGTGCGTATGGAAAACTGCAGAGCCTGAAAATGTGGCTGTTGACATTCCCGCGCCGTTGGCTTTGTCAGCGCGTTTCGGCCAACATACTTCCGACCGACTGGCTCGCAGCCGTTCTGCAATTGCCACGCCCTATTACGATTCACCACGGACTTGCTCCTCTCAAGGATGGCCAGGCCAGCCATACTGCACCGACAGTGCCAACCTTCGCATTTCTGGGACGCCTGGTGAGCTCGAAAGGAGCGCGTGTATTGCTTGAAGCAGCGCAGCAGTTGAAGGCGATGGGCCACGTCTTTCAAATCAAGGTCATAGGCGAGGGACCTGAGCGCGAGGCGCTCGAAACGCTCGCACAGGGACTTGGGATTAAGGACTGCATTCATTTCCTAGGCTATGTTTCGAACGAACAATTAGAGCAAAGTCTGTCGGACACTCTAGCGCTCGTCTTGCCATCGCTAGCAGGCGAAGTCTTTGGATTAGTCGTGGTTGAAAATATGTGGCGCGGAAGGACGTTGATTGTTTCGGATATCGGTTCGCTGCGAGAAGTTGTCGGCGACGCGGGCCTGGTCTTCCCCGCGGGTGACGTTTCAACCCTTGTTCACTGTATGCAGCGGGTTATGGAAAGGCCCGACTTTGCTGCTTCGCTTGGGTCCGCCGCACGCGTTCGCGCCATGCAGCTTTTCACTCAGGATAGTATGATTGAACGTCATATTTCATTGTACCATCGCGTGCTGTGCTCTTGAGGCTGTTTGGAATTACACGCATTTCCGGATCCCGCAGAAATGACTCTACAGAGATTCATTACAACTGTAGTTGAATGGGTGCCGCAGAGTTTCAAGATCGCTTTGCGGGGCCAACGTGGCCTCCCGAACCCCGTTGCGAAGGCGATCCACTCGATTCTGAATCGACTCCCAGCCGAGCGCTACGCCGTTCTCCCATGTGCGGGACGACTCGAGGGCTTTCAAATGCGAGTGGATTGGCAGATTCATCGCAGTTTCGCCTACGGCACCTGGGAGCCCGAAGTCGTTCAAGCCGTGCAACAGGAAGTCACCGCGGGAATGAATGTGTTGGACCTCGGTGCGCAGAGCGGCTTTTACACATTGTTACTATCGCGGCTTGTCGGACCGGAAGGCCGGGTTTTTGCATTTGAACCTCTACCCGCAAATTTTCGACTCCTTGATGAGAACGTACGTTTGAATAACTTGCGAAATGTTGTCGTCAGTCACGAGGCCGTGGCGCAAACTTCTGGCGAGCTCAGTTTTCCATTTCCCCATCACGAGAAATCTCTGGTCGCAGGACCGCTGCATGAGGACGACAATTTAGGGGTTCTCACGGTTCAGGGAATCTCGATGGACGATGTTGCCCTGAGGGCCAAGGTGCCGATTGACTTCGTTAAGATGGACATTGAGGGTGCCGAATGGGCTGCATTGCAAGGAGCCGAGAAAGTACTGAGAGAATTCCACCCTGGCCTGATGATCGAGCTCCACGACCGAGTGTCACCGGACGCGGACAATCCAGTTGTTGTGCACCTTCAGCAGTTGGGTTACGAAGTAGAATGGCTGGGCGACGTCTGCATCACCGCTCATATTATTGCGCGATGGCCTCGAAAAGCATGCGGGAATGAAACGAGTTAAAAATCCACATTCAAAATGCTCAGCACACGCATTCCCACGATTAGAAGCCAGACACTGATTGGGCTGGGAGTGCTTCTGTTTGGCCTCCTGGCGGCTTGGGAAATTGGCGGCTGGATTGCTGCC
This sequence comes from uncultured Acidobacteriaceae bacterium, assembly GCA_963817305.1. GTDB lineage: Bacteria > Acidobacteriota > Terriglobia > Terriglobales > Acidobacteriaceae > Sulfotelmatobacter. The sequence goes on from CAWFOD010000011.1 coordinate 43,966, forward strand.
GAAGACCTGACGCCGATTGCCTTTGTTGCGATGGGCATCGCAGGTTTTGCGGTGGCGCTCACGATCCTTCGCGATTGGCGCCTGGGATTTTACTTCTTCCTCGTCTGGCTGCTCTTTGAAGACCTAATGCGCAAATTCCTCGGCAACAATATGGTTATTTATTTCGCGAAGGACATTCTGGTAGGGCTTGTTTACGTTTCACTGTACATTGCGATTCGCAGAGGGCGCGCAAAGACGTTTCGTCCGCCATTCTTACTACCCTTGAGCCTGTTGATATGGCTGGGTGTGATCCAGATCTTTAATTTCAATTCTCCCCACATCCTCTACGGCCTGATTGGCTTCAAATTGTATTTCTACTACATACCCTTGATGTTTGTGGGGTATGCCTTGATTCGTAGCGACGAAGATCTGAGAAAGTTCCTCGTGGCCAACGGAGTCCTGGCGTGCGTGATCAGTGTCATCGGAATCATCCAGGCGATTGTCGGCAACAGCTTCTTGAATCCAACGACCCTTGCACCGGAACTACAGGAGCTCGGCAATCTTGAAAAAGTCACCCCGCTCACGAATCAAGTGTTCTCCCTGCCGGATTCTGTTTTTGTCAGTTCCGGACGGTTTTCGCTTTTCCTGGTTCTCGCCGCAATCCTGACCATGAGCAGCGCGGGCTACCTGCTCCTGTATACCAAGCGCAGCCGCGGAATCATCTACCTTGCGTTTGCACTCGTCGGTGTCGCCACGCTGCTCAGCGGATCGCGCGGCGCGGTCGTAATCGCCATGGCGACCGCACTGATCCTTTCTGTTGGATTTCTTTGGGGAGCGCCCTGGCGTCAACGACAGGCACATCGATTGGTCAAGACGATCCGGCGTTCAGCCATGGTGGCGTGTCTTGGCCTCGCGGCACTTCTGCTGCTTTTCCCGAATGAGGCAGGGTCGCGAATCGCCTTTTACACCGAGACGCTTTCCCCGAATAGCTCCGAGTATGCGGTGTCTTATCGGAGTTGGGACTATCCCATACAGAATCTTGAGCTAGCCTTCACAAACCCAAACTGGCTTCTTGGAAACGGAATCGGTACAGGGTCGCTCGGAACTCAATACGTCGCGAGAGCCATTGGGCAGATTGCGCCGAACATTTTTGTTGAAGAAGGTTTTGGGACCATGATCATCGAAATGGGAATCCTGGCGCCGTTCCTCTGGATCCTTTGCTCGGCCACGCTTTTACTTAATTGTTGGCGTGTTGTTCGGCGGCTGCGTCAAACGCGCTTTTGCCCGATCGGGGTAGCGGTCCTTTGGTATGCATTCTTACTCCTCATTCCTCTGACGTTCGGAAGCTTGAACTCTTACCTGAACTACATCAATAACGTTTACCTGTGGCTCATGGTAGGAGTCTTATTCCGCCTGCCAACTTTGCTGCCGAGTCCCAGCCCTCACCCCGTCGGGCCTGCCCCAGGAGTCAGTTCGCCGGAAACAGCCGCGGACCGAGTGTTTTCGTGAGCAGACAGCGACCGGAGCCGAATGCGTGAGCAAGCCCAAGCAAAAACATCGACTGGCTGTCGTCTCCCCATTTCTCGGGAAGAGCTTCGGCACCGAACGGACGGTTATCGAATGGCTCACGCACCTGCCCGACACGTTTGAGATCCACGTCTATAGCCAACACCTGGAAGACTTGGACGGCGCACATTTCATCTGGCATCGAATTCCGAAAATGCCCGGCCCCCATCTTTTCAATTTCCTCTGGTGGTTCGCCGCAAATCACATTTGGCGGGCCGTTGATCGCCTACGAGGTCTCGAGCCGGATCTGGTGTACAGCCCCGGAATCAATTGCCTTGATGCAGACGTGATTTCGGTCCATATCGTGTTCGCGGAATATCTTCGCCAGCTTCAGTCACAACGGGATCTCGCACAGAAACAAATACATTCTTGGCCTCGAATCTTTCACCGAAAGCTCTATTACCGTCTGATCGTGGCTTTGGAAAGACACATTTACGCGAATCCGCAAGTACCGCTGGTTTTGTACGCAAAAAAGACGGCGAAGGACCTTGAAAGATTTTACGATAGGCACGATCGCTTTCCGGTTCTTTATCTCGGACTCGATCATGACGCGTTTAATCCGGTCCGGCGGGCGGAATTGCGGAACATGGCGCGCGGACAACTCGGCATTACAAATGACCGATTTATCTTGTTGCTGGTTGGCAATGATCTGCGGAAAAAGGGGATCGTCGTTCTCATCGAAGCGATATCGAAATTGCGGGATTTGCCGGTGGATCTAATGGTTGCGGGCCGGGAGGACCCGGGTCCTTTTCGAGGTATGGTCAGCGACAGAGGGCTCAGGAGAAGAGTGCACTTTTTACCTCCGCGCAAAGATATTGAGTTCTATTACGCGGCCGCTGATGCATATACGGGTCCATCCCTCGAGGACACCTTCGCCCTCCCCCCTGCAGAAGCAATGGCCTGTGGGATGCCAGTGATTGTGTCGTCGGAGAACGGTACTTTCGAGATCATCACACACGAGTCCGATGGATTGATTCTGAATGATCCGAACGACGCCGACACCCTAGCCGCGATGATTCGAAGGCTCTATGAAGATAGCGATTTTCGGACCAGACTCGCGCAAAAAGCCGCGGAAACGGCCCGGCAGTATACCTGGGAGCGCAACGGTCGCGATTTAGGGGAAATCTTCGAAGATATCCTGCGTCAAAAGACGACGCGGTCGTCCGGGCAAACCATTACGCAGGAATTGTAGGCCTTCGTGGCTAACGAGGAATCACGGGTCGCGATCGATGCAACCGTCAAAACGACTCATCGGACTGTTTCCCGGATTTCTCGGTGTCGGCGGCGTTCAGGAGGCGAGCCGGCAGACTGCGACTGCTCTGAAGGCGATCGCGAACCAGAATGGATGGCGGACTCGATTCCTGGCTCTCAATGACCCGCCGGGCGACGGCCAATTCGCGTGGGGCGGGCGTGAAGTGTCGTTTCGAGGCTTTGGGCGCGCGAAAATTCCTTTCCTCCTCGCCGCTGCGAGCTTGCTGCACGGAAACAGCCGTATCGTGCTTGCTGCTCATCCGAATCTAGCTCCTCCAGCGGCATGTATAAAAGCTTTCTCAGGTGCGAGGATGGTTGTTATGGCGCACGGTGTGGAGGTGTGGTCGCCTCTGCCGCAGGTTCGTCGCCGCGCGCTTTTATGCGCCGATCTTGTGCTGGCACCCAGCTCTGATACCGCGGAAAAACTCGTAGCCGTCCAAGGTGTTTCCTTGCAAAGGACACGCAGACTACCTTGGGTCCTCAGCCCGGATGTTGTTCAAATGACACAGACACCCGCCCTCCTACCGTTGCCGCAAGGTTTCCCAAAGGGCTCCGTGATTTTGACCGTCGCTCGTTGGTCCGCGTCTGAGCGCTATAAAGGCGCTGATGACTTGATTCACGCAACCTGGCAACTTCGGACCGCGGTTCCGGATTTGCATCTAGTAGTTGTCGGAGGTGGTGACGATTTGCCACGGCTTCAGAAGCTTGTCATCGACATCGGTGCTCATGATCGGGTGCACTTCCTCGATAGCCTGTCGCGAGAAGAGCTGGGAGCCTGCTACGCGCATTCCGATGTTTTCGCACTGCCTAGCACGGGCGAGGGATTCGGATTGGTATTTCTCGAGGCCATGTCCTTCGGCAAACCCGTGGTGGCAGCCGCGATCGGGGGCGCGACCGATTTGGTTGAAAACGAGGTCAACGGTCTTCTTGTTGAGCCCCACGATATCGTGCAGCTTACCGGAGCCCTTGCTCGATTGTTCGCCGACCAGCAGCTTCGCGCACAACTAGGCCGCCGTGGCTCCGAGAAAGTCTTTCGCAAATCCCGCTTCGAAGTCTTCGAATCCGAACTCGAGAGTATTCTTCAGGAGTGCGGCTTGCCACGTCGCACTGCGTGAATGAGGCGGTGCCACCTGTAGTATTGTTCAGACGGAGGATGAAGCACTTGGATCGTCTACGAGTTGGCTTGATCGGATCGGGATTCATCGCAAAGCAAAAGCATCTGCTTGGTTGGGGGAAGGAACCGAAAAAAAACAGATGGTCGCTCTGTGTGAACGGAATCAGACCCAGACCGAGGAATTTGCCCGGGTGCGCGGTATGACCAAGGTCTACAACGATTTTCAGCAGATGGTCGAGGCGGAGCGCTTCGATACCGTCGTCCTTTTCGATGTCTGGTGGCGAAAATATATCGAGAATTCGCATCCGATCGTCCACCGTCAACCAGGCCCGGGCTAGCGTGCGCATCCTGAACGTAGCCCAGACCTATTTTCCGTATGCCGCCGAGGGCGGCCGCCCCACCAAGGTTCGCGCCATTTCGCGCAAGCTCGCCGAACATGGCCACAGTGTTACGGTCCTTACCGCCAACCTTGGGATGTCCGAATGGTTAAATGTCGCCCATTATCCCGAACAAACTGTGATGGGCCTGGAATCCACAGAAAATGGCATCGTCGCAATTTATTTGCCTACCTTGGCGCGTTATCGCGTTCTTACCGTAAATCCGCGGGTGGTCCGATTCTGTCAGAGCCTTCTCGCTGGGTTTGATCTCGTTCACTTTTACGGTCTCTACGATTTGCTCGGGCCAATGGTTAGCTATTTTTGCAGACGGAAAGGGATTCCCTACGTGATCGAGCCGATGGGAATGTACCGGCCGATTGATCGAAGCATTCGCATGAAGAAAATTTGGCATCGGACAGTCGGACGCGGGTTCTGGCGAAACGCTGCAAAGATTATTGCCACCTCAGAACTTGAGCAGCAGGAACTTGAGGAAGATGGCGCAGCACAAGAAAAAATTGCCATACGCTACAACGGAATCGGTAGTGATATGAGCGCCAAGGCCGCGCTCCGTGGCGGATTCCGTTCGAAGTGGGGTATATTGACGGACGAGCCGCTGATCCTTTTTTTGAGCCGGCTAATCCCTCGGAAGGGAGGCGACGTACTGATCGAAGCATTTGCAACAGCGTGCCCCGATTTGGGCCGTCTGGTGATCGTGGGACCCGAAGGCGAGCCCGGATACCGAGCCCGTCTTGAACAATGCGCGCAGGATTCCGGCGTCGCAGAGCGCGTGCTGTTCACAGGCCCCTTGTACGAGGAAGACAAGATTTCGGTTTTGGCGGACGCTGATATCTTCGCCCTGCCATCGCGCTACGAAAATTTCGCTAACGCCGCTGCGGAGGCCATCGCGTGCGGAGTTCCCGTGATCATCACGCCTTTTTGCGGCATCCGCTCGCTGGTCGATGGCAAAGCTGGTTTGGTGGTCAACCCAGAAAAGAAAGCGCTCGCCGCGGCCCTGCAACTGATGCTCCACGACAAGCGACTCTACGCCCGCCTGAAAGAAGGTTGCCGAGAGGTCGCTTTGCAATTCAGCTGGGATCACGTGACCGATCAGATGGAAGGCTACTACAAAGAAGTCTTGGCGCGGAGCAATAGTGTCCCCTGAGCGTGTGACATTTTACGACGAGCACCCCTTTGATTGGGCTTCTCCCGATAATGCGGCCGAAATCACCTCTACGGTCCTGCGTCCGCTTGCCCACTTGATCGACACGCTCGATTCAAACTCTCTCATCTTCGATATTGGCTGCGGTCCGGGAAGAGTCCTTGGCCTTCTTGCCCAGCGCGGCCTCCGCTGCATCGGCATCGACCGAAGCCGCGTTTCTCTCGGGCTGGCTAGGAACCGATATGGCCGCCCTGGTGCTGTCGCGGATAACTTGCAACTCCCGCTCCCCGACGCAGTTGCCGACGTCATTATTTCCGACGGCGTAATCCACCACACCGCGGATCCTCATGCCGCGTTCGCCGAAAATATGCGCGTCCTCAAACCAGGTGGCCGCATGTACCTCGCCGTTTACAAGCCTTTCGGCCGCTATCCATTTCTTTACAAGTATCCGGGCTGGATGATACGCGTTGGCTTACAACACAGCTGGTCTCGACCGCTCGTAAAAATCTTCGCCCTGGGTCCCTACTTTCTCGTGCATTTTGTGCGGTCCAAAGGCAAACGGACCTGGGCCGCAGCACGAAACCTGTTTTACGATTATTTCGTCACACCTTGTGTCAACTTTCTCCCTCGGCAGCTGATCGAAGATTGGTGTGCGAAAACGGGAGCGCAAATACTTCGCTATAACGAGAATCGCGGTGCGAACGTGCATTCGTTCGTCTTGCAGAAAGGCCCTGTCGCGACAACCTCAGGGGAAATCGGGGCCGTGCCTGATTCTAGCAATACTCGAAAGACAGCGGGCGTCATAGAGGAACGGCGCTCCGTTCGATCGATGCACACGTCAGGGCCCATAGACTGCCTTCGTATTCGTTCCGGAACCTTCGCGGCCGTGAGTGCCTTCGGAACATTAAATGCACAGGGCGATGTGATTCTCGGCGCGATCATCTCCGAGGCGGTCTGAAACCCGGATGACGAACTCGGCTTGTCGACAAGAACTGTGGGATTCCGGCTTCCATTTGACACTCGGAGTGCTAACTTACGACAGCACCAATACGGGAGCAGGCCGGATCAAATGTCGTTCCGCTCAGTCGATAGCTTATTTATCGAATGGTCCGGCGCGTACCGGGATGGTTTCGACGGCTTTCATCACTGACGCCAGCCGGATTGCGACGACCGGATGACGGAAATCAAATACAACACTCAACTACCTCATTGGAGTCAGATGCAGGTATTTCAGAACTTCATCCGATTCGCGCGAAAATTCCCTCGCGAACAATTGCAGGCAGCCCGAACGATTGTCCGCAACGATCTGGTAGAAGGCGACTCGAAAGTCCCCTGTCTGGGGAACGACCGAACAGCCTATATCATTGGACTTTTCGGAACGGGGCGGCGGTATGTCAATGTCCTGATGGAGCAGAATATTGGGCAAAGGGCGAAATATGTTAGGGATGAGATCCGTCTCCATCCTGGTCCGACATCTATGATCTACAGTGGCCATGCCACGATGAAACATGTTTCTCGTGCTCAAGCGTTGCCAGCGGTAACGAGCCGTATATTGGAATCGGTCAGATCGGGAATTGCTGATTTGATTTTTGTCTACCGTCATCCCCTCGATTCGTTGCTGACAAACTGGATTTGGTGGCGGACCTATATTTCCGACAACAGAACGGTTCCCGGTATCTCACATGTTTATAAGAATAGAGACGATCTGTGTGCCGATTTGGAGCAAGACTTTTTTGAATTCAAGAACTTTGCGGAAGGCGACCCTGATTTTTTCGCGGCCCTACCCGGCCCGCGTTTTTTGTCCTTTCCGGAATTTGTTGAGGAAACTGACCTTTTTCTTCAATCTGCTACGCTCTCGTTGCGCCTGGAGGACTTCATGATCGATCCGTTAAAGGAGTTTTCTAAGATCGTTGAGGTCATGTCGGTTGATCTCGATTTGAGTCGTTTACGTTTAGCCCTTCCGGCAGCCAAGCCCTATGGCTATTTAGCTGTTAAAGAAAAAGTTTCTCGATTCAAAGAATTCATTAATGGGCTGAATGCGGAGACAAAAAGTCGGATTGAGAAAATCGGCTATGATGTAAAGGTTTAGGCAATGTCAATTATTAATAGCGAAGAGGCTCGGGATGACTAGGGTTGAGTGGAATTACACGGATCGGGCTGAACATTATGATAAAAGAGCGGACTATTCGAAAGAAGTCATCGGGAAACTGCTCCAGGAAATTGGCACCGTCCCTTCGAAACCAGTGGCGGACATCGGAGCCGGCACCGGCAAACTAACGAAGCTTCTGGCTTGGCATGGGCTTACGGTTCGCGCGGTTGAGCCCAATGATGCCATGATGGCTATCGGAGTTAAGAATACCGAAGGTATGTCAGTTACTTGGATCAAGGGAGTGGGCGAAAAAACAGGTCTTCCGGAATCGTCGGTTCATGCGGCCTTCTTTGGATCTTCCTTCAACGTTCTCGATCAGAAGGCTACTCTCTCTGAAGTCGCCAGAATACTTGTTCCTGATGGATATTTTGCGTGTATGTGGAATCACCGGGACCTGAACGATCCTTTACAGAATCAAATTGAAGAGATCATTCGACAAATGATTCCTGATTATAATTATGGAAGCCGCCGTGAGGATCCCACCGCAATAATTAACGAGAGCAAATTCTTTGGGCAGGTGAGTTACCTGGAACAGAAGTTCAAAGTAGAAGTGCCTTCCCATTTATTTTTTGATGGCTGGAAGTCACATGCAACGCTTGAGCGACAAGCGGGTCAACAATTTGCAGTGGTGCTAGGGCGTATTCAGGAGCTCTTAATGCATTATGAAGTCATCGCTGTCCCTTATTCGACTCGAATATGGTTTGCTCCTCTGGCGTGGGAAAAAACTCACTGGCGCTCGTAGCCCTGTCCGAACCCAGCGTAGTCGCCGGGCGATTCCGTAAATCTCGTGTTTCATCATCACCGACCTCCAGCCCGGTTGCGATAAATGCAAGGTTCGGGATGACCTCACCCGGCGCGCGGATCGATCGCCGTCATGGCGCCGTCGACTCCGCGCCGGGTAGCGCATCCTCAAGCAGGAGCTCGCCCTTCCGTACCATGTTCTGATAAAGCGCCACGTCTTCCGGATTGTCAATCTCACCCCATTGGCCATCGGTTGGAAAGGTGCCGATGGAGAGCACCTTTCCGTCTAGCAATCGGCGCATCAATCCGGTCACGTCGAGGCGGTCGCGCGTCGGTGCATCGAGTGTGGCCAGTAGCGCCTCGACGGCACTCCATGCCGGTGGCGTGAATTTCAACAGACCCATATATTGCCCTTGGATATCTTCGATCCGTGTCGTCTTACCGCCAATCTCCAGCAACTGGCCCCCAGCATCGAGCCGGAAGGTTTCGGCGTCGGCCAAAGGATCGGTGAAACGCCGCGTCCACAGACGGCGCCAAGCCCGGTCGTAACTTATGACCAACTGGCCTGAAGCACCGGCCAGACCGCGCACTAACTCGCCGCGGTAGAAGATATCTGCATAACTCACCATGACTGGCCCCGAGCGGAGCCAAGGGGCGGCCGTGGCGAGCGACATCACCATATTCGTTTCAGCCCATCGTTCGTTCGCGAAATAGGTAACGTCGCGACAATCGATCATCTCGGCGCGATAACCCCGGACGACCCCGATCTCGTCCGCCCCACCCCGCCGAAGCGCCGTGATCTGGCGCTCGATCAACGGCTTCCCTGCGAGCTCCACCAAGCATTTCGGGCGGTCGTCACCGAGTTGCCCCATCCGGCTGCCGCGACCGGCCGCGAGAATAACTGCGCGCATCATTCGACCGCGAAGACCCGGCGGAAAAGCGCCACGTCGGCGGGCGAGAACGGGGCGGACCGTTCCGGGTGCCACATAATCCCGGTTATAGGCTGCGCCGAATGACGAATCGCTTTGACGACACCGTCATCGGCGACCGCCCAGACATCGAGCGGCGGTCGCGAGTCGAAGGCTGCAAAATGATGATAGCTGTTCACCTTTTGGGGCTCGCCGTCGATTCGGATGACCTGCTGTTGCGTCACATGGCCTTGGACGCGATGCAGCCGAATAGCGCAACGTTGCTGAATCACTTGCATCCCGCGACAAACGCCCAGGACCGGCAGCCCGCGCTGCTCTGCCAGATCGAGCAGGGCATTCTCGACGGCGTCGCGTTCTGGGGCATCGCCGCCCAACGCAGCAAGATCGTTACCGCCGGTCAACACCAACCCGGCAATGCCGGACCCCTCGCACAAGGCAAGAGCCACCTCGGGCACGTTTGGGAGTAACACGGGAAGCAGCCCGCTAGCCGCCAGGAATCTAGTCCATGCTTGATCCAGGCAATCACGGCGCTCGCCACAGGCCGTAACGACCGATACGCGCTGGGTGACGGCGACCGCTTTCATGCGATGAACAAGACCCTCTGGTTCGTACAATCGAGGCACAGCTTGCGCGCCGTCTGCCATCGGTGGAACAGGGCTTCGCCGGCGCCGATTACAGCGGGGATGCCGAGTTCGGCGGCACGAATCGCCATGTGCGAATTGGCGCCGCCGAACTCGGTTACGAATCCACTGATACCGCGAGTAAAGATCCAGTCGAAGCCAGGGTCCGCGCTTGGCACGAAAAGAATCCGTCCAGCGAAGGTCTCCGGTGCGTCGCCGACCGAGGCTGTCGGTGCGGTCACACTTTTTCGCGTAATAAAATTAGGCTGGCTCGGCGGAAGGTGAAATGCGAACACTTGGTCGGGCGACGCGATGATCGGCGGAAGCACGAGATTGCGCGTCAGCGAGTGACGCTCTCTGCCACGCGCGACACTCTCGAGCAAGACCTCGCGCACCGGAGCACTCTCGCTATAGAGCGTGCGGATGGCATCGTAGTCCAGAAATGCACAATCCTCCACGGAAAGACCGTGATTTTCACCCAGCCGTCTGATCAGCGACAGAGCGTCGCTCAGGCTTCGCGTGAACACGAACTTCGCGTATTCGCGGCCCTCGATGCCGGCTTTGATGAATTCGATCAAACTCAAAACGTCAATGTCGAGCTCATGTTCCTTGATCAGCTGTTCGATGCGGCGCAACTGCTCGATGGAGAGCGCGAAGCGCGGCGGCGCGGACGCCGTGGCGCGGGCACTTGACCAGTCAAAAAAGAGATCGGGCGCCTCGTCGTAGCGAGGCGACAAGATGTCGTAGGTCCCCGGCCGGAGGTGGCCGTAGCGCGCGAGGAAATCTGCCTTCGAAAGTTGCGCGAAATCTTGCCCGATGCGCGACCCGACGGTGTCGACACTCGCCATGAATGTCGCAGCCTCTTCGGCATTGAGAACGCCCACGGCGACGAAGGACTGGAGCAATTGAATCGCTATGAAACCCGCCCGCGCCAGACCGGCGAACGGCAGCGTGCCGTATCGCTTGCAGTCTTCGATCAGCCAGTAAATGCGGCTGATCTTGTCGATCTCCGCCTTGCAGATTGTCTCAAACCGCTGTGTCAATAGGTCGATCTTCGCACGATCGCGCCGCCACAGCGCGGTCTCGCCGTGTATGATGCGATTGGTGAGACGCCGTAAGGCGCCCGAAAGTTCGGCGAGGTCTTCTGAAGAAAACCCGTGTTCAGTGAGCCTGCCTGCCCGCTGCGGCAAATCGAGCGTGTAGCACGAGAAGATGATCTCGAATTCGACCTTGTCATGGAGATGCGGTTCGGAGAGGAGGCGATCGATGTAGTAATTCACCAGACGCCCGGCCAGTCCGTCGGAAACATCGCGCGGTACGAAAGAGTTGAAGCTGACACGGACATCAACGTACGGCAGTCCGTGAAAGCTGACCAGCAGCGGAAAACTGCGAAGATTCTTGTACCCATAATTGTCCCGCTGATAGGCCCAGATCGCGTCGGTGATGAGTTCGCGATAGATCGACAACGATAGTGGGAATGGCCGCACGCCGATGATTTCGGCCGGGTTCCAGTCTGGCATGACGCCGAATATCGCCCGGCTGCCGTGTAGGTAGGGATGCGGGCGGCTGAGCAGCTCGACCTTACGCGCGACATCGGCGAGAGCGGTGTCGACCGTCGCGTCCGCCGCCTGCCCCCAGCGGTCGACGGCGAGCGGGCGCACCTGCAGAAGATAGAGCTGCCCGTCATCGCCGACAGCGAATTCCACGTCGATTGCATCACTCGCTAGAAGCGTTTCGAGCTCGCTGACCAGTGCAATGACCGGTGCCAGCGAGGGCGGGCAGGCATCAGGCCGCGACTTGAGGCAAAGAAAAGTCTTCAGATTGTCGCCGATACCCGCGGTCACGCGATCGGTTCGGCCGGAACGGTCGTCGTAATTGATAATGAAATAGGGTCCGCCTGCGGGACTGCGCGAGAAAACCACCCCCGCCATCGTCACGCGATCAAGCATGGGCTGCACGAAAATCTGGTGGTCGTCACTTCCTTCATTGGCGAAGGAATCAATCACCTCGTCGATTGCCTGTGCCACGGCTGCGCTGCCGACAACGCCGAGTACAGAATCGTACCTCCCAGCCTGGGAGCTCGCGATGCTGTCCTCGCCCCGCGCACTGCTACGCACGATGACCCGATCTGAACCCCAGGGCGCAGCGGCAATGGCAGCGAGCACGCCCGTGGCGTCCGAGCGCCAATCGCCAACCGAGAATCGAACCTGCGGTAGGACGCGCCCATTACGCAGCAAGGGCATCAGCGCTTCTAGAGACTCTGCTTTCGTTTTGAAGGCTACGAGGCGCGCTGGCTGCGCCGCACCTGCGCTATCCGGCCTGGCGCATATCGCTAAGATTCGGTCCGCCGCCGTGGCAACGTCTAGCGAACCATAATTGTCAAGGACCAGGTCCGGCGCCTCGGGAACCTCCGCCGGCACGTCAAGGCCGACGACTTCGCGCGCATCGCCGCGTTGAGCCCGCGCGTAGATGCCCTTGCTGTCCCGACGCTGCAATTCTTCTATCGGGACTCGAAGGTAGATCTCGCGATAACCGGGAATGTTTTTGCGGTTCCAACGCTGCACCTCGTGAAACAGCGAGATGGTCGCGCAGACGACGTCGAAGCGCTGCTCAGCCAGCAACTGACACAGCCGCGCATTGCGCATCGCCGATCGGCGCCGATTGTCCGTGCTGTGGCCAAGATCTTCCGCGATCGCAGTACGGAGGCCGTCGCCATCGAGGAGGATGACCGGACGACCGGCAGCATGTAGCCTGTTGCGCAATTCGCGCCCCACGGTCGTCTTGCCGGCGCCGGATAACCCGGTAATCCAGAATACACGCCCCGCTGACGCTTCATGCTCGGCTTCAGGCTGGCATCCCGTTTTTCTTATCTTTGTCAGCATACGAAATCGTGTCGCCGCTGTAACAACAAGCCCACTTGTTTGTATAACTTCCGTCATAAATTGGCAATAGTTCCGGAAATTCTCTGTTGAGCCTCGCTTCGCCTAAAATCCTAAGCTTCCTGTCTGGTCAACCGCAAGTCGCCCTGGCCTCCTTGGGAGGGTCGCGCGGGTCGTTTTAACCATTCCACGGATCCACCGGAGACGCCGGCACGTCCCCTTCCAGTGTCTTAGTCCCAGTTCTGGTTCCAGCTCTTTACAATCAGATTAGGCGCTAGGCGGACGGCCATGGAATCAACATCTTCCCTTCTCTTGAAGAAGAGACCATTGGCAACAGCATCTCAGCGCCGAGGAAATGACGGGCATGACGACACACTGTCGGCGACATCGCTACGGAAGTCCATGTAGAATCCCATCGATAAGCATCGCGATGGGTTGGGAGCACCCAGGCGCACACAGCAGCAGAAGCGTTGTGGACGTGCCCCCAGGAACGAGCGAAGTAGCCAGGCCATCCCTTCTGGAGCAAGTGAACGAGCTGTTGGAAGAAGAAGAGTTCGCTACTGGATGCTAGAACGGTCGAAAGAAAAGAGGGATCACGGGCGAGACGGTTGACATGGGCAAAACAGACTGATCAGCACCAATAGGATCACTGAAGGGGATTCTCAACATGCCATTGCGCTTTGAAATTAATGGCAGAGTGTAACAATGGAAAAAATGCGGGTGTTTGACAAGCAGAGCACTCAAGACTTTACTGGAATTCGGCAGAAGTTCGTTGTCGAATTCCTTGAAAACGTGCAACCACAAATCGGCCCTGGTTCGGCGATCGATGTAGGCTGCGGAGTCGGCAATTCCTCAAAGTTTCTATCCGACATGGGTTTCCGTGTAATCGCCGTGGACGAACGAGAGGAAAACGTCAAGGAGGCCAAGAGGCGATACCCCGAAATCATCTATCGTGTGGCAACTGTGGAGGACTTGCCCGTGGCAGAAATGGGTACTTTTGAGTTGGTCCTTTGCTTCGGCATTTTGTACCAACTGGAAAACCCGTTTCGCGTAATTCGAAATCTCTACTCTCTAGCAGGAAAAATTCTTTTGATTGAGACGATGTGTGTTCCCAGCTCCGAAACGACGATGGAGTTGCTCGATGAAGGGTACTGCGAAGAGCAAGGTCTGACCTATGCGGCGTTTTATCCTTCTGAATCGAGTCTCATCAAAATGCTGTACCGGGCAGGCTTTCCGTTCGTATATCGCTTCGAGCGTTTGCCAGCGCACAAGCTTTATACGAGTACACTCTGGAGGAAACGACTGCGCACAATGCTAGTGGCGTCGAAGGTCGCCTTAACAGCACCTAACCTGACGCTGGTAAGGGACCAAATGAGATTCGTCCCCGGACCTTCGGATCCTTGGAGCACCCCGCTGTCGAGACTACGAAATTTTTCAGCCGCTAGTTTGTTCAAACTGCGTGTTTTGGCGGCTCGCTTCGTGAACCTCTGGCGTAGAGATATTGACCGGCTATGAATTTCGTGTCTGCCTTCCCTGCGCCCGCCCTATCTCGACCCTGGCGGTAAGAAGAGAATGACTCAAGTGGGTCAAACCTCGTGGACAATGTGGCGCGGGAATTTATTTCATTCCCAGTTCGTTTTTGTCGCTTGACCCGATTGACGCGCCAAGCCGATACTAGCTTTGCCACGGTCATGAACGTACGCATGACGAGAAAACAAGCTCCGGCATTGGAAGTGGTACTCCTCGCGATCAATGCCGCTCGAAAAACCGGCCTGAGCGACGCTGCAATAAATTAATATCCCGATTTATCCCGAGCGTGTTTCCCGTGGTTTGAAACCAAAGCAATCAGCGCATGGGGCGCGCGCAGAGCAGAGGTGATCACATGAGCGAAAGATGGGACGTTTCTAGTTGGGACTCACACATAGGCGAACGTGCGAAGCAATTTCAGGGCTGTTTTGAGTCGAAAATTGCAGCCGATCGTTTTATTGTGAGCGCTTCTCGAGAACACCCGGACAAAAGGTACCGGGTTGAACAGTGCGAACATCCAGAACACAGCCGCAGCAAGGCAGCGACCGCATGATCGAGCTCGGGGCTTCCATGGGCTCGCAGAACCAACGATGTAAAATCTGATGAGAAAAACCGGTAGCTACTTGTGCCGATTGGAGGAACGATCGTTGGTCATTGGCGACAAATTGAAAACTTTGCGGGGACAGAAAAAGCTGTCACAAGGCGACATCGAAAGACGCACCGGGCTTCTGCGCTGCTACATTTCGCGCGTTGAAAATGGACACACTGTTCCTTCGGTGGAGAACCTAGAAAAAATGGCCCGCGCGCTGGAAGTTCCGATGTACCGGCTTTTCACCGACGATGCTCACGTACAGAAGCCGGACATTAGCTTTTCAACGGGCGAGACTGCGCGCAACAAGAAAATCGACGCTCTGGTTCGTCCTTTTGCTAAAGTGCTCACGCGACTGAATAACAAGGACCGTGGGCTTCTGCTTCAGTCAGATGGCTTCGAAAATGGCGAACCGGTCATAAATCGGCACGTAACGGTTGGTGGCGTACCTGTAGACCGCCCCGCCTTCCGGTTCAACTAGTGCATGGATGTGGTGACTGATGCGAATCGAATTTGGCGAGGGAGTGATTCGCTGTCATTGCGATGCACACTGAAGAATCCAGGTGAGCCGCCATGATCCTGCCTTGGACGGACATCCAGGATTTTGGCACGACACCTAAGCAGTACGCGTATCACGAATACACAGCGGAAGCTAGCCTGGATTATTCACGATTTCGCTAGCAAAAAAAGAAAAGGTGCTCTAAAAGATTGATGAACACTGGGTTTTAGCGAACCCAGCATTCTCTTTCGGAGCACCCAGAGATGACATCTTGTATACCACAGCTGTCGTTTTCCTTCTACCGACACCGATCCATTCGAGCCGATTTTTCTGGCGGTCAGATCACCAGTGATGCCGGCCTGCTGCCTTTGCGGGCTTTTGATCAGCGGCATGGACTCACTCGCGGCTTGGCAGAGTGCGTCGGTGATGATCGCGACGATTCGCGTGTGAGTCATCCTGGGTTGTCGCTGTTGCGCCAGCGTCTGTACCAGATCATCGCTGGCTACGAGGACGCCAACGACGCTGACCGGCTACGTCACGATCCGGCGTTTCAAATTCTTGCCGATCAACCGCTCGGCGAACCTCTCGGATCACAGCCCACTCTCAGCCGCTGGGAGAACTCACCCTCGCCTCGCGACCTCCTCAAGCTGCAAGATGCTCTGCTCGATTGGTTTGTGAAGATTTGCGGAGAACAGGTTCGCAAACGGGGAGAGATCCTGCTCGATGTGGATTCCACCGACGATCCAACCTACGGACAGCAGCAGCTCAGTTTTTTCAACGGCGGTTATGACCAGCACATGTATCACCCCTTGCTGATCTTCGAACGTCACACCGGTTGTTTGTTGGCGGCGCGCTTGCGGCGCGGCACCGCAGCCAGTCACGCCCGTATCATCCCCCTGCTGTTACGCATCGTCCCACGACTGCAGAAAGAGTTTCCCAAGGTCCGCATCAAACTGCGCGCTGACGCCGGGTTCGCTGTGCCGCTGCTCTATGAATTCTGCGAGTTTTTCGGCATCCAGTACGCCATTGGTATCGCCACCAACTCACGGTTGCAAGAGAAAGCGCAGCGGCTGCAGCGTCGTCTCGCGAGACGTTATCGTCGCACCCGCAACCCGCAGCGCTCCTTTTCCAGCTTTCTCTATCGCGCTGGCAGTTGGTCGCATCAGCGACGCATCTGCTACAAGGCTGAACACACCGCATCTGGAACCAACTTGCGCTTTGTTGTCACCAACTTGAAAGGTCGCAGCCGTTCCGTTTTTGCCTTCTATAACGATCGTGGGGAGTGTGAGAACCGCATTGAGGAATTCAAGAATGGTTTTGCCGCGGACCGCTTGAGCTGTCACCGCTTCCGAGCCAATGCTTTCCGCCTGTTGTTGCACAGTTTCGCCTACAACCTTGTCAACCTGTTTCGCTTGCAACTACCTTCGTCGATGCGCTCAGCACAGATCGAAACGCTGCGCGTTCAGTTGTTCAAGATCGGGGCACGCATCCGCGAAACAGCTCGTTGTATCCGTATTCACCTGGCCAGCGGCTGGCCTTTTCAGAATCTCTTCCAAACCGTCTGCAACTCCTCTTAGGTTGTCTCGCCCTATTCGAAAACACATTCGCGGAAGGGCCAAAGCGGAGCTGTCTCGAAAAACGCTTCGTAAGGTCAAAATAACGACAACGCAAACCCATAGACGGGTCGACTACCGAGCGCGATCCTCTCCTCTGTCATCAATGCGCTTTCCGCGCTACGATTCTCGCCTCTGATGAATTAACCAGGCTAGGGTCGTTGCTGGATCCCGGAACGTTGCTCTAACGGCGGGACCGTTCGCGCAACAGCTGAAAAATGGACAGGGCGTCTGCATCTGGAAGGCGGGGCCGCCTACGGTGCAGGCTACACCCGCAGCGCCGACTGCGATCAGCCCGGCAGTTCGGGGCAGCAAAACCGTGTGCTACGCCTGCGTGGGGTACGACGCCTCTGGTGGTCTGACGGCGGCATCTCCGATCGGCAGTATTGCGAGTGCCGCTGCAATCCTCGGGGCTAACGCGCAAGCGATTGCTTCGATATCGCGCGCGGCTGACGGCACGCTGACGATTGTCACGCGGCAGCCGCACGATTTCCTTCTTCAGTACGGCGGCACGGCTCCGGGCAACGGAAGGAATCCCACGATCGTTGCCGTTCAGAATTGCAGCCCTTTCGACATCAACGGGACATTCGCGATCGATTCGATCCCTGGCCCCACTAGCATCGTCTGCAAGACGGGCATTTTGACCGCAGAAGTGGGAATCGCAGCGCCCCACTCGACGGCCACTGTGTGGGCCTTCGTCACAGTCGCCTGCCCGCAACTCGCGGGCGCGACTCTCGGGTATTACGTCTACTCCGATTCCCCGAATCCTGGGGGGAAGCTGGTGCTCATCGGCAAGACAATCGAGGGCGAATGCCACTTCACTGATTGGGGGCCTACGGTTGCGCTTGGCTATAAGGCGCCTGGCTACGTCCCGACGACTCTGCCGACGAGCGCGCAGAACGGAATGTTCACAGGCACCGTGTCGGGGGGCGGCGGGAGTACTTCGATTGTGCTCGCGCAGCCCGTGCCGACGTCCGCGATCGCGACGATCTTGTTCGACGATGGCCCGAATCTGCTCGCCGCAGCGGCTGCGGCGGCGAGCGGCGTGGCGGGATCAGTGTTGATCTCCCCGCCGGGAGTCCCTCTGAATTTCGCCGGCTATCTCTTCAACAGTCCGATTACCCTGCCCGAAGGGATCAACTTCATATTCGCTTGTCACTGCATCATTAACGAGACGTTGAGATTCACCGCCTACAACCAGCTCAACGCGAAATTTGCCGCGCCCAGCATGAAACAAGGCGCGCAGTTCGCCCAGCGGAATTACCTTGACATCGGTGGACTCGGCAACCCTATGATTTCTATTGGCGAAGACCATGGGAGTTCAGGAGGAGTCGAAATCGACGGCCTAGGTTTCACCTGCTACTCGAACGGGCAGAACGCGGTGATGGTGCGAAGCGCGTTTTACACGACGATTTCCAACTGTTCGTTCTCAGCACCTCCTGTATATGGGAACGCTCTCGGTCTGATCTACAACGGAGGCTGTTCGTTCGCGGTCTTGGCGGACAGCAACTTTGAGTTCAGCGGCCCCCTCGTCGGGGGCTGGGGACCTCCGGTCCCCGCGCTCTGGCTGCGCTCGTCAGATAACCCGAGCATCCCAAACGGTCAGGCCTGCACCGGAAATTTCCTGATGAAAGGCAAGCATACGTTCTGTGGCCGTGGCATCTTGTTCGACCATCTGTATGCGTCGGAGGATGCCAACACCGATGGCGTCTTCATCGGCGACGCTATCTGGAATCAGGCGGCGACGACGCCGACGGCGATGTTCTGGGGCCAGCAGTTCATCGGCGTCGATCTGTGGAACATCCTGAACGACACTTCGCAGGAGGCCGTTGTGGCGAACTGGACAACGTACCAGCTGGCGGACGTGAAGATGCGTAACTGCTACAACGCTCTGCAGCCTGTAGTCACCGGGAGACCCATCGTGCGCCTAGTGATGGACGCCTGCGGGCAGGGCTGAAGTTGCTGTAATATGCCGGCGGCGCGAGCTGCTCATCGCTGAGTCAAAAACCTCTGCTTTTTCCCCTGTTCGTGGCCCGAGAAGTGTTCGCCAGTGACGCTGCCCTCCGCCGATAGTTGAGTCTTCCAGCGCGGCGGGCTCGTCGAGTTGGTGCGAGATGCTTCGCGGGTGCCAAGCGACCGGCCGGCGTTGAAACCGACAGTTCTGGACTGCACCATGCAGGGTGACCAGGATGATTTGCAATCAAAGGCAGAATGGGAAGCCAGTTTCTCGCCGTCCATCGTGCGACACGCTTGCCATGAAGTTACAAAAGAGCTGGAGCTCTAACCGTAGACGTGCGATTTTCGGCCCAACGAAGAACAAACCCCCATATCTCCGGTCGAATTTCAGTGGCTCGCGGCCGCTACATACTGGAAGGCGTCTCCGACGGTCTTGAGAGCTGCCTTTGAACCTGGTGAATTTGCTTCCATCTTCGAGAATTGATACTGGCAGTTCGGGGAGAATCTTGCCGGATCGAAGGTGCCTTACGCGAAGCGAAATACCCAGACGTATTTGCGGTGCGCTTCGTCCGCCTGAGGTTCCGAAACAAGTGCCGTGTCGATCGGCGCCACGGGCGTGAAATCAGAAAACCCGTTAAACTCGTGCACTGGCGTGGGCATCGTCGCACTAAACAAGTCAACGTCAGGGAAGCACTGGGACGGTATTGGAAACCCCTACGCCAGAGGCGGGAAGGCGCAGACCGGATGTCGGGAACTCTGCATCTGGCGCAGGCGCAATCGAACCGCGGGCCGCGGGGACGCAAGAGGGATTTTCCCGATGCCCGACGTCTGGTCAAGCGGATCGTAGCCCGGGCACTGCGCCTGAGTTTTGTTCCCAATGCCAAACCGCGTCTGTGGCGAACGGTAAGGCTGAGAAAGTATAGTTGACGCGCGACCCGGCTCCCGGCAACCCCGGACGGTTATCCGACTACACGTCCGCTCAGTAATCATTAAGTCGCAAAGCCGCCCATTCTAAGAAAGCAGGCGATGTTGGCGGTACGAGTATTCACTTAGGGCCGGGCAGGTTCCGCTCAACGAGTTGTGCGAACAACTTTACTTGCGAGAGCGTAACATGCGGCTCCAGGACCGATTTTGCATTGTCCCTGATCCGGTCAGTATTTCTGGCAGAAAACAGCACGAGCCCGCCGGGGTTTGCTTCGACAGCGTACTTCAACAACAGCGCCGCCAGAGTTCTCTCATCGGAGCAATCCAGATCAAGCTCTGCCGACCAGTCCTTCACTCTTATATTATCGACCTTTAAGAATGACGATAGGTAGCGATACCCGCCAGCGACTGCCCCGTGCGTAATAACGAGCCCATGTGGCGGCTGCGATGGCAATTTATCTCGATTACGTGTGAAGGCGCTATTCTGGAACTGGATAACTCCGCACAGGTCCGGCTCACAATCTAGCGCCCGCATCACACTGTCGATGCTTGTTCCGAGGCCGAAATAGCGAATCTTCCCCGCTTTAACAGCTTGCTGCAGAAAAGCAACCAGCTCATCAGATGAACGGTCTCCAGCGACGTAGTCGTGCAACAAATAGAAATCGATATAATCGGTCTGGAGTTCTCTAAGGCTGGTCTCCAAGTTCCTCTGAGCGTCCGCCACGCTGAATGCATTACCCTTGACAAGAACTGATGCACGCTGCTGGACCACCTTACGCGCCGAAGGCACAAGCCGCAGGAACCGCCGGCCGACTCCCAGAGTGATCCGCAGAGCGTTTGTGCGGCGCGGCGGCTCGATGCCGAATTTCGTCGTGACGGTTACCTGTGCGCGGCGGGATTTGATGAAAGTTCCCAGGATGCCTTCTGCTTCACCGTATCCGTAGTACCGGGCTACGTCGAAGTGCCGGATGCCAACATCAAACGCACTCTCTAACAATCGAAGCGCTTTCTTGCGGCCAACGCTGGCAAGACTGCTGCACCCGAAACCGATGACAGGAATACCGATCTTAATTCCTGCCAATCGTACCTCTGGCATTACCCTCTCCATCGGACTTGCTATTGAGAGCTGCTTCTTTGGAACTCCACTGGCGCGGCGGTAACTAGCAGATGTTTGAGCCTATCCGCAACCCTTATGCAAAGCGCAAGTATTGTTGACGTAGGATATGAGGAACCACTGCTCGGGAACACAGCACTGCTGCCGATATATAGATTATCTATTCCATGCACCTGGCAGTTGGAATCCACTACGCCGAGTTTGTCACTCTCATGCATTCGCGTCGTTCCCATGTGATGATAATTATCGGTCGCCATCTGCACCCACGCCTTTTCATCCTCAAGACGTGCGGCCTGTTTAAGATCATAGTTTCCGAGTCCGAGCCGCCCGAACTCGCTCGCGATGGTCCTGACGTATTCAGATGCGGTCCGTCGCTCAAGTTCCCCAACCCGCCAATCAATCCTGGTTCGGCGCATTCCTAACCGGTCTCGGACTTCACTCAAAGTTATTCGGCTATTGCGGTCGGGTGCCATTTCGCTCAGTGCTGCGAGATAAACCCGACCGCGCTTTGGAGTTCCAGCTCGCTTTTGAATGCCGTAACGATAGACTATACCAACGAGTTCAGCGGGATCGGCCAAGGAATTGCCGAGTAGCTTTCTGAGCTCGTCCAGGCCGGGAAGCGTCTTGCCCCTTACAGCTCGGAAGAGAGTTTTCACGGCGGCCACTGAGGAATCGGGTTCCATCCAGAAAATGATTGTTCCTTGAATACGCAGTAATTGTTTTTCGGCCTGAAGCCGCTCGCCGAGCCCTATCAGGGGAGCGTACTTACGCCCGCGAATAAAGAACGATTCGCATAAGTTCTGCAGGTGTCTCCGATTGGTCGCAACGACATCGTCATACCAAATATGTATGTGATCCTGAAAATAGCGACCTACCAGGTCATGTTTGTTGCCGATGCCATGCTTTTCAATTCGGTCGGAAGCCAACAAGAGTCGCGCGCTTTCAATGCCTCCACAGCAGACGATATAAAACCGCGCCTTGGCAGTTCCTCTTTTCCCCGCTAAGGTCCTGAGCTCGACCCAATCGACGGTTGTTGCCGCGTGGTTCGTAATTATCTGGTTTACATTGGCGTGCAAAAGTACAGAAATATTGCGGGCCTCTCTTAGCTCTTTACGGTAGGTTGTTCCGAAATTGGGACGCGGACTCCACCGGGAACACTCAATGTAGAGCTTGGCCGAATCGAAGACAAGGGGTTCAATTCCGGCGCGAGCACACAGATCCTTGTAAAGGATGTTCGGGCCGAGTTGAAGGACCCGTTCAGCTCGTTCGTAGTACGGCTCGATGTCCTGGAAGGTGATGGGCCATCCGCTATTGGGCACCCAGCTTCGCTTCTGGAAGTCGAAGGCACCTAAACGCAGAGTTTGCCCTCCCCATGCTGTTGTCGTCCCGCCAAAAGCCCGAACTCGTCCCTTCTCGATGCCAGGGTGAGGCAGTCCGGCCACTTCGCTCTCATTCAGCTTCTGCATCGCGGCCTCATTCTCGAGGCCACCGCTCTCTAAGAGGACGATTCTGAAGTGGGTGCCCAGAAATTCCTTTGCGACAGTTATGCCCGCAGCGCCGGCTCCAATGATGCACACGTCGGCCGTGATGCAAGCTCCATCATCGAACTCATTGAAGTCTTCGATCATTTGGTCGTGATTTTTCTCTCGAGTGGGCCGACCGGCGGACGCAAGACCGCGCAATCCATCCCAGACAATTCCGCTTTAGGTACGGTATCACATGCTATCAGCTGCCACATTGCAGAAGCGACTGTGTCTTGCCGTGGGGACTGCGACGATCTCTCACAACGGCGATGAATGCATTCCGCTATTACCTACATGATTCTGCCAACCCTGAAGTGTGGCTCTGCCATTCGCGAATTATATACAAAGTTCGTTTGCAGCACAGCGAACCCCCTTCACGGCAACAGTGCCGCACGGGAACAGAGCGCCACGAAAGTGCCCCTGCGCTCGTTCTGCACTATTTTGGTGCAACTGCAGGTATGGGCGCACGCGCCCCAGTCGCGGTCGCCCACGCAATTTCGGCGAAATTCAAGCGATGGCGGTCACTGCGGTTAAACGCCCATCGTCTACCGTCGTCGGAAGAAATTTCCGGCGGAGATATTTCGCCGCGAGGAACCTTAGTTGAGGAGGTCAAACCGTGCAAGACTCTCGGCACGGAGATGGATTTCTCGATGGCACGCGTTGCAAAGGGTGATGAGATTTTCTTCCACATCGCCTCCCAGATGGCTTCGTGGCTGCAGATGATGTACCTGAAGATCTTTGGAACTTCCGCATCGTTGGCATCGCCAGCTATCGCGCTGAAGCACTTGCTGACAAAGCTCTTGGTAAGAAACTGGGGCCAAGCGACGCCTGGGCTGTCTTGAGACGCGAGAATTCATGATGCTTTCGGGATCCGTAGCAAGAACTCCTGCCGTTGTGAGGTCGGGAGCAGCTGGTAAGTTCGACTGAGCGCCAAGAGAAGGGATTCGGCGTTGCCGGAGTCGTGCAGGTTTGAACCGGCCAGAAAATCAGCGCAAATCATCTCCAGACAATAACCACGCGCCTTTTGCTCTCCAAGCATCAACGAAGCGGTCTCGAGCGCCTGCTCGATCACCGCCAGCTGGCTCTTGTAAATCTTGAAATAAAGCATCTCCCAAGGCTCCGTGTCCTGGCCCGTCAGATGGCGTTCCACCTCTCGCTTGAACTCCTCCTTGGGAAGTTCCTGCGCTTTGTGCAACCAGGTTGCACAATCGAACTTCTGTGCATCCCGCCGAGCGACTTTGGCTAACTCCGCAGCCTTCGTCCAACCGACCTGTTTCAGCTCATGATGGGTCTTCCGCGGCAGCTGCTCGTGGATCGCCATCAGGTAATAGGCCTTCCGTCGCGACTCAGGGAATTTCTTCTCCAGAAACTCATCAAACGACTTCAGATTGTCCACCCGCCAATATTGTCCGGAGCGGGTTTCACAGAGATAGCGGCCGAGTTCCACAAATCGCGTGTCTCGTTCCCGCTCTGTTGTCCGTTCCCAGGACAAGATCTCGTCAATCCTTCCCAGCACGAACAGGGCCCGGCGGCGATTCAGTTTGGGAGCCATTGGTGGCGGCCCGCTACTCCTCAAATTGGTCAAGCCAATCAAGGTCGCTCGCTCCCGGACGGCGAATGAGTTTGGAATCCATCAGCTGCTGATCTCCCAGGCAAATCCCCAGATGCGGGCAACTCACACAGCCGTTCTGCGGGAAACGAATTCCACTGTGCGGAAGGAATTGGCCCGCTTCAATCTGATTGACCGTTGTCTCCACCAGCTGGCCAAACTCCCGACGCTGCTGTTCATCAATGGAGGTCTTCAGATACTGAATCTCCGGTGCGTTCTTGCGCACGAAGACAACCAGAGCAACCTCGGAGATTCCCGTCATCCAGGAATAGCAAATCAGCTGTGGATCGAGGGCCAACAGACCCTCCGGCTGTTCCGCATATCGGGACGTCGTCGTTTTCCAATCAATAATGCGTTTCGTCCCATCCACTTCACCGATCGCATCGATGTACGACACGAAATCGCCACCGCACGGAAGCGAACGCGTCAATTTTACCTGCAGATTCTGATTCGGACGTCCTATCCGAACGCGATCATCCTGGGCAAACCGTTCGAGCAGGTGAATGCCCTGGTGATAGAGCCGATCCCAGGAGTCGTTCTTCGCATAGGCCAGGGAGGCGTCCTGGTATTTGCGCCATTCCTGGAAGAACGCTGCAGTTGCGTCTTCCCGAGTGAAATAGGCAGCCAAAGCCGTCTCAAAGCAGCGGCCGAACATTATGGAAGCTTTGTCTTCACGTTCGCGCCAACCATCGAGGTAACGGTAGCGATACTGGCGTGGGCAGCGCAGGTATTGGTTAATCTGCGTGAAGCTGTAACTCATCGGAGCCTCCCGGCAGCACCTCTTCGCGCGCATCCTTGGAGATGAATTCCCATTCGCTGGAGGGTGCAAACGCATCGAGGTTGAGATACATTCGGCCGGCAAAGGATTTGCGGGTGGTGCGCAGAATGCCCGTGAGACCGAGGATGGCCTTTTCATCCACCTCGTCTCGACCGAGCAGATCGGGGTCATAGCCGAAATCCCGCAAGAACCAATTCAGTTTCCAAAGGGACTTCTCGGTGCAATAGAGCCGGCCGGAAATCTTGCGAGAGGCGAAGTCCTTGGGCGCAAGGACCGTGAAGCTGAGGATGAAAAAGGGCTTTTGTGGGTGCCAGCGATAATAAGCTCGGTCCACCCGCACGAGGAAGATGCCTTCCAGGAAGTCGCCCTTGCGCGTCGCCTCCGCATGTAAACCCGGAAAATGCCGTTTCATGATTTCACCTCCTGCGGCTGGCCGTAGCTGTTCAGCTTGCAGATCAGTGCTGCACGATCGCTCGCAGCTTCCTGGGCCACGGTGGAAACGAAAGCCTCGACGAGGTCGCGGCCAGCGTCGCGAAGCGATTCGGTGCCGCAGAAGTCAGCCGCATAGCGTTTCACCAGGTTGGGATCGAGCTCGTATTTTCGAATCAGGAGGCAGAGCTTGTCGCGGAGTCGGGGCTGGCTGTTACCGTTCGGTGGGTGGACCGTCTTTCCTTCGTGCAAAGGTGGAAAGGCGAATGTCTGTGAACAGAGTTCCTCGACGGAGCAGAGACCGATCCCATAAGCCTTGCGCAAGGCACGATTAACTGTGTGACATACCATCGCCGGTCGAGATATTGGATGTCGCGCAGAGCGACCGAAAAAGCAAATTTCTCCAGAAGTTCTGAAAGTCCCCGACGGGCCGTTTTCGACAGCGACCCCCACGTCGACCGCGCGAGTCTTATGTTTGCCCGCAATGTCCTATCTTTTTTTTCATTTTCGACCCCAGTGTGCGCCGATCATTGGAATGCGGTAGGCGCTCACGTAAGTACATATTATGCGTGAGCGCCTACGCATTGTCAAGGGATTTCCGCTTGATTTTTCAGTTAGATGTGGGCATATAACACTGAATGCGAGAAAAGAATCCGAACGCAGTAGCACTGGGGAAAATGGGCGGCTCAAAAGGGGGGAAGAATAGGGCTGCCAAACTCACACCAGAGCAGCGAAGCACAAGCGCTCGCAATGCGGCCATCGCAAGATGGGCGAAGGCGAAAAAGTCTAAACCGAGGAAATAAAGATAGTCGCCCCGCTTCGAAGTTGGCGGCGAGGAGAGTTTGTCCCTGCACCCGAAAGCATAGCTGCAAGGTCCACGTTTCAATCACACGCAAATCGCGTGCCGCTGGTTCGGCGAAAGGCGCCTCGGCGTCTGTCGAGTGCGTTTTCGCGAGCAACTCCTCCGTGCCGGCAACGCCTTCTTGCATTCCGCGAATTCACGCTAAAAGTGGCGCTTGAATATCCGGTGGAACTATTCGAAGCGCCTGTGTTAATAACACATGGCACTTTCTTGGGCCCTCATATCAAATTCTTGGGAGGCGTCGAAATACATGACAAATAAGAAGTTATGGATGCGCAGTTGCGTGTGCTTGCTGGTACTCCTGGGCGGCTGTGCCGCGAGCCACTCCTCAAACTCCCCGTCTATCACGCCAAGCGCTGCCGCACTGGCACCGGGCCAGTCGGTTCAATTTCAAGCCACGCTGCCCGGCAACCCAAAACCATCGCGTGGTCCGTCAACGGCATCTCCGGGGAAACGGAACGTTGGGAACCATTGATGCGAGCGGAAATTATACGGCTCCGACGGATACGCAAAGCATCGCCGTGACCATCGCCGCCGCTTCCGGTTCCGGGTCTTCCTCCTCCGCTGTCCGCGCAGGCGTATGTTGTAGCGCCGGGAGTGGTCGAGCCTACGCAAAATCCGCAGGTCGCGCTCTATACCATCACGCCTCCAGCCGCCGCCAACGTTACGATCCAGTTCGGGCCAACCACCAGCTACGGCCGCTCCACCTGGGCGCAAGGATCTCCCAGCACCGGAGGCCCGGTGAATATTTTCGTTGCTGGCATGCTCGCCAATTCCACTTACCACATGCAAGCCACTCTGCAGTTTGGCCCTGGAGTTTCCTTCGTAGACGCCGATCACGCATTCGCCACGGGAACTCTGCCGGCCGCCGCACTTCCCAAACTGACCGTCACAACGACTGCGGGGATGACGCCGCAGAGCGGCGTCGAGTTGTTGGATTTGATCAGCATTCCGGGAACCGGCCAAGTAGGCGTTGCGGTTTCCGACTTGAGCGGCAATGTGTTGTGGGGATACGCTCCAGGAGCTGCGGTGCCTGCCGCTAGCGATGTTGCGGGACCGATCAAATTGATGCCTAACGGCAATTTTCTGATCAATTACGGCGGGCCACTTGCCGATGGCCAAAATTCCGTCCATCCAAGAAGTTGACCTGAGCGGGCAAGTAATCTGGCAACTGACCGCCGCGCAACTGAATCCAGGATCTTGCAGCGGCTACGTGTACGGGCTGCAACATCACCGTTGTTGGTACACACCACGATTTCGCAATTTTGCCCAACGGAC
>CAWFOD010000012.1:0-91256 GCA_963817305.1 uncultured Acidobacteriaceae bacterium
AGCGA
Source organism: uncultured Acidobacteriaceae bacterium (assembly GCA_963817305.1). Lineage (GTDB taxonomy): Bacteria > Acidobacteriota > Terriglobia > Terriglobales > Acidobacteriaceae > Sulfotelmatobacter. Next base: position 6 of record CAWFOD010000012.1, read on the forward strand.
TTTGAAATTCTTCACCATGTATTCCACCGAGAGCGCCTGGTCGGCAAAGCTCATATCCATCACCGACGCGGGATGCCCTTCGGCCGACGCCAGATTAATCAGCCTCCCCTCGCCCAGCAGATTGATCTTGCGCCCATCTTTCAACGAGTATTCGTCGACGAACGTACGCGTCGTCCGCTTCGAAGATGACATATTCTCGAGTGCCGGAATATCGATCTCCACATTGAAGTGTCCTGAGTTCGAAATGATCGCGCCATCCTTCATCAGGCCGAAATGATCTTTGGTCAGCACGCTCTTGTTGCCTGTGACCGTGCAGAACACGTCGCCGATTTTGGCCGCTTCAGTCATCGACATCACGCGGAAGCCGTCCATCACCGCTTCCAGTGCCTTCGTCGGATCGACCTCGGTCACGATTACTTCCGCGCCCGCGCCGCGCGCCCGGCTCGCGAGGCCGCGTCCGCACCAGCCGTAACCGGCGACCACAAATTTCGATCCCGCCAGCAAAAAGTTGGTGGCGCGAATAATTCCGTCGATCGTCGATTGGCCAGTGCCATAGCGGTTATCAAAAAGATGCTTCGTATCCGCATCGTTCACCGCCACAATGGGAAACTTCAGCACCCCTTCCTTCGCCATCGCGCGCAAACGGATCACGCCCGTGGTCGTCTCTTCCGTCCCGCCAATCACGCCTTCGAGCGCGTCGGTGCGCTTGGTGTGCAGAATCGTGACCAGGTCCGCGCCATCATCCATGGTGATGTGCGGTTTGTGATCGATAGCCGCCATGATGTGCTGATAGTACGTGTCATTGTCCTCGCCCTTGATGGCGAAAACCGCAATACCCTGATCGCGCACCAGGCTCGCCGAAACATCGTCCTGCGTCGAGAGCGGATTCGACGCGCACAACACCACGTCCGCCCCGCCATCGCGCAAACAAATCGCCAGGTTCGCCGTCTCCGCCGTAACGTGCAGGCAAGCCGAAATGCGAATCCCCTTCAGCGGCTGGTTCTTGATGAATTCTTTGCGGATAATCTGCAGCACCTTCATGGACTGGTTCGCCCACTCGATGCGCTTCTTCCCCAGTTCGGCCAGTTCTAAACTCTTGATATCAGAATTAATCTGTGCTGCTGTTGACATACGCCTCCTGTGGCGCCTTCATGCGAAAAATTTAAGTTTGTTGACGAATGAATAGTCGATACGAGTGCTCTGTCAGAATACACGAATCGAACCTGGATTCGGGATATTCAAAATACCCTTAGGGGAATAACACTTTCGGCTCCATGTGGAGCGGGCGCCCTCGCCCGCTGGTGCGAACACCATCACACATTTCGCGCGATCGTCTCTACTTCCGCGCCCCCGCCGTCTCGGGCACGCCCGCATCGCTCGCCAACTTGGCCGCCTTATCGGTCGCTTCCCAAGTGAAGTCCGGATCATTGCGTCCGAAGTGTCCGTACGCCGCCGTCTTCTTGTAAATCGGCCGGCGCAAATCCAAAGATTCAATGATCCCCCGCGGCGTCAACTTGAAATTGGCGCGAATCAAATCGGAAAGAATTTCCGGATTCACTTTCTCCGTGCCGAAAGTATCCACGCGCACGCTCACCGGTTCGGCCACGCCGATCGCATACGCCAACTGCACTTCACAGCGATCCGCCAATTTCGCGGCCACAATATTCTTCGCGATGTATCGCGCCATGTAAGCCGCCGAGCGATCCACCTTGGTCGGATCTTTTCCGCTGAACGCTCCGCCGCCGTGGCGACCCATGCCGCCATAAGTATCGACAATAATCTTGCGCCCGGTCAGTCCCGTATCTCCCATCGGACCGCCAATCACAAACCTACCAGTAGGATTGATGTGATACTTCGTGTCCGCATCCAGCAGATGCGCCGGAATCACGGCCTGAATCACATGCTTCAAAATTCCCGCGCGCAATTCATCATTAGTAACAGTCTCCGAATGCTGCGTCGAAATTACAACCGCATCCACCCGAATAACTTTTCCCTTGGCATCGTACTCAACCGTAACCTGCGACTTTCCATCCGGACGAAGAAACGGCAGCGTCCCATTCTTGCGCACCTGCGATAACCGCTGCGTGAGTTTGTGGGCCAGCGAAATCGGCGTCGGCATCAACTCTTCGTTCTCATTACAGGCATACCCAAACATCATTCCCTGGTCGCCGGCGCCGCCGGTGTCGACGCCCATGGCGATGTCGCCGGACTGTTTGTTGATGCTGGAGATGACGGCGCAGGTGTTGCAGTCGAAGCCGTGCAGAGCATTGTCGTAGCCGATGGATTGCACAGTACCGCGGACTACATTTTGAAAATCGACGTAGGCTTTGGTGGTGATTTCTCCGGCGATGACGACCAGGCCCGTGGCGGTAAGAGTTTCGCAGGCGACGCGGCTGAAGGAATCTTCGGCAAGGCAGGCGTCGAGAATGGCGTCAGAAATCTGGTCGGCGATTTTATCGGGATGGCCTTCGGTGACAGATTCGGATGTAAACAAAATACGGTTCTTCGATGCTGAGGTTGCAGACAAGATTGTTTCTCCTTAGAGAATCGCTTCGGACATGACTTCGGGTTTTGCTTCGAGCTTTACCTGTTTGAACTTTATTTGTGCGAGAGCCACGGACGGGGGCACGTGGTCGCAACGGCAGTACGCAAGAACATTCAAAAGTAATCCTCATAAAGGCTACCAGAGGGTGTGATCTAGTGCAATGAATTTTGCCGCAAATGCGGGGAGGGCAATCCAATCGTGCGTTTCGTGTGCCGGATGGAGGGATTTGGGCCTCAGGCGGGATCGGGTGTTTCTTGCCGGTTACCTTCTTCCGGTTACTTGTGGCTCAGGTGACAACCTGATTGAAGCGATTTATGAAAGGTCTAAAAGAAACTTAACGGCCTTTCGAATGGTTTTCGAGAATCGATATGATCCGGGCCGCGAATCCAAGTGGGGGGAATTTTATTGTGGACATCAACGGCAATACGCATTTGCAGGAGCCCGCGGAGAAAGATTCTGAACGGCACGAGCAGAAGTATTCTGATGGCGACAAACGGAAGGCGCAGCGGCTGGCACGCGGATTGGGGTGGTTCAGCATTGGGTTGGGACTAGCGGAGGCGCTGGCTCCGCGGAGGGTTGCGCGGTTTTCGGGAATCAGCCGCCGCAATACAGCGCTGATTCGATGGTTCGGGGTGCGGGAGATTGTGAGCGGGATCGCGATTTTCAGGCAGGGAGACCGGCCGGCGAGAGCAATGTGGACGCGGGTGGTCGGGGACGTCCTGGACCTGGCGAGCATGGGATTGGCGTTCGCTTCGCCACGCACGAACCGGCGGAAGCTGGGGATTGCGACCGCGAATGTGCTGGCGGTGAGCGCTTTGGATTTGAGGTGTGCGCGGAAGTTGAGTGGGCGGCAGATCGGTGGGACAGAGGCTCAGGCGGCGTAAGGGAGTGCAGAGATCCTTCGACTGCGCAAGGGTTCGCTCTCGCGAACTCTTGTCGCATGGCCAGTTTTTTTGTATGCTTACGCGGCGCTGAAGCGCGGCTCTTCCACGGTTGTGCCGACGGCGGAGAATCCGTCAATTCAAGAACAAAGTCAATCGCAGGTGCTGCAGCAGGCGCGATCTGTTTGCATCACTTGACTTCCGGTTTGCCGGAAAACATCCAGCGAAAGTAATCGTCTGATGAAGCATTCCCCGGCGAATCAAATCCGCTTCAGCAGGAGTGACCGTGAACTACGCCCGCATTGCATTGGCCTCCCTTGGGGCTATGGTCGCCTACTTTGTCTATGGCTTTGCCATGTTCGCTGCATGGCCATCGATGAAAACCGAATTCCTGAAGTACCCCAACGTATATCGTCCCAAGGACGAAATGATGAAGGTGATGCCCTATGGCATGATCGCCATCCTCGTCGCGATCGTGGTGGTCGCGATTCTCTACGCAAGAATCCACACTGCTGGTGGCGGCGTCGTACCCGGCATATGCCTCGGCGCACTCATCGGCCTTTTCTCTATCTGCACCTTCGCGATCCACAACTACGTCAACCTGAACATCGGCCTTACGCTGACCATCTACCAGTCCATCGCCTACTTTATTCAGTGGGTCATCGTGGGCGCAGCCATCGGCCTCATCTACAAGCCATCATAGATTCGTCGGCAAGGCGCTAAAGTACTGCCGTGTTCTTTAGATCGGCGGGAAGTGCCGATAGATTGAGAGTTGGCAAAGTGATTTCCCATGTTGGTTAAACATGTTGGTTAAACATGTCGATTAAACTGCTCGCGGCGTCGGTGAATCCGATCGGACCGTCGCAGGCGCCCGATGGGTCGACGAGCCTGGTTCCTGTGACGCAGAGAGCGATCGCCACGCGGGCCGGCCAAATTAGTGTTGTTCCCTCCGTCGACGTTTTCGCCTGGTCGTCTTCGACGCGCCGGGGCGAGGCGCCATTCCTCCACGGAACGCTGGTGGAGGATTCCCAGAGCGATGATACCCAGAGCGATGAGACGGGACGCTCGGGCTGGCAATATGTTTCTGGGCTGGCCTGGAGCGGGCTTATCGAAAGCACGGCAATCGCCCACTACCTTTTCGGCGCGGCGAATCCCGCGAGCTGGAGCGGGCGGCTCATTAATCTCTACGCTTAGATCTTTACGCCTAGATCTGTATGCTCAGATTTGTACGCTTAGCGGCGATGTGATTTCTACTCTGGCGATTCGCTGGTTCGTTGGCGTGCCGTCGCCACAGCACTGAGCCGGGTCAATGGCCACCCTCCAATCACTGCCAATGATCAGACCCAAGGTCGAGTCTCTTGGCGCAATCGGGCGATGTCTTTGGTGGGCGCGTTGCCGAAGAAGCGGCTGTATTCCCGGCTGAACTGGGATGCGCTGAGATAGCCCACGCGCAGACTCGCACTGCCCGCGTCCATCATGGTCGATAACATGAGGCGCCGCGCCTCCTGGAGGCGAAGCACTTTTTGATAGTGCAGCGGGCTCATGGAAGTGACGGACTTAAAGTGCTCGTGGAAAGAGGAAACACTCATGTGCACCAGCCCGGCCAGCTCTTCGACCTTCATGGGTTGAGAGAAGTTTTCTCGCAGCCAGGAAATGGCCTTGGCGACACGGTGCACGCTGGATTCTGCAAACCCCATCTGAGCGACGCGAACACCGATGGGGCTGCGCAGCAGGCGGATCAAAATCTCATCGATCATCAGCGGGGCGAGCAGTTCGGCGTCGCCGGGCTGGGCGAGACATTCCATCAGCCGGGTTGCCGCATTGACAACGCTCGCGTCGGCGGGAGTGATGTAAACAGCGCTGCGCTCTTGCACCGGAGGCAGACCGTGGGGAAACACCTTCAAGACCAGCTCGGCAATCTTATGCGGGTCAAGGTCCAGCTTAAGAGAAAGGTAGGGGGCGGAATGGCTGGCCTGCGTGACTTGGGCAGCAACGGGCAAGGCGACGGAAAACACGATCATGTGCGAGGCGTCGTACTGGTACACCTCGTCGCCGACGATGACGGTCTTGGCTCCCTGTGCGGCGATGCATAACGAAGGCAAGCGGAGGACGTGCACGCACTCCTTGTTGGCCCGTGAAAAGCGATTCGCGTGCACACCGGGTATGCGCAGCTCGAAGCTACCGTCGTGCGGGGCATAGGCGGCGAGCAGGCGACCCAATGTGGACGTATCTGGGCCGCCTGGGGCTTCATTGACTGCCTGACGCCAGGGTACGATTTTACCGTTGGTCTTCACGCCTTTGAGAATACCTCTTTTGCCATCATAATCATGCTCATTGCACCTGGGCGACAAGGGCCACGTCGCGCTTGGAATAGTACTTTTTCACGTCGCCGGCCCCGTACTTCTCACGGAATTTTTCGACCACGGATGACACCTGTTTGGCATCGGTGATCGGCGTAACGGTGAATTCACCCTCAGCACTTCGTGTCGCGACTCGAATCGAGGGATTCTTGAGCACGTTCTTGTACCACTGTGTATCCGAGCCCTGAACTGGCAGGAGGTAAAGCTTGTCGCCCTCCAACACAAACCAGACCGGGATTGAGATGGTGCGTCCTGACTTTCTGCCGGTCACGGTGATCTTAATTTCGCGGGATCGGGAAAGGCTTTCTTTGAGAGCATCGTTATGCTTTGGCATGTGCACTCCTCTTGTTCGGCGCTAAGCCTGGCGGTATTGTTCGTCACGCTGTCTGGTCAACCACGCGCATTTGTTCTTCATTCATCCGCCCACCGTACACTTTGATTTTGGAGATGGCGCTATCAATCTCACGGAGATCCTCGGGTGTCAGCTGGACGTTGATTGCTCCTAAGTTTTCGTTCAGGTGATCGATGTTGCGTGTGCCGGGAATCGGAACAATAAATGGCTTTTGCGCGAGCAACCAGGCCAGTGAGATTTGAGCCGGTGTTGCATTCTTCTTCTCAGCAAACCGCTTGATCAAATCAACAATCGGCATATTCGCTGCGATGTTTCCAGGAGAAAAGCGAGGAAAGCCAGATCGCATGTCCTTTTCGGGGTCGAACTTCGTACCAGCATCTATTTTCCGAGTAAGGTAGCCTTGCCCGACGGGACCCCACGGGACGAAGCCGATTCCTAGCTCCTCACAAGTGGCGAGCACGCCGTTCTTTTCCGGGTCTCTTTGCATCAGCGAGTATTCAGTTTGGACTGCGGCTACGGGTTGAACGGAATGCGCTCTGCGGATTGTTTTCGCACTCGCCTCGGAGAGGCCGAAGTGCAAAACCTTTCCTGCCTTGATCAGGTCTTTAACAGCACTGGCTACTTCTTCGATTGGCACTTTTGGATCGACCCGGTGCTGGTAATAGAGATCGATGCGGTCGGTTCTGAGGCGCTTCAGTGATTCCTCTACCACCTGCCTGATGTGCTTTGGTTGACTGTTAAGGGTGCCGCCATTCTCGTTGTCGAATCCGAATTTGGTTGCGATCGCGACTCTGTCGCGAATCGGTGCAAGCGCTTCTCCAACAAGTTCTTCGTTTTTGTATGGGCCGTAAACTTCAGCAGTATCGAAGAATGTGACGCCTTTGTCGTGGGCGGCGCGAATGACATCGATGCCCTGGTTTCTGTCTGCGGCGGGCCCATAGTTGGCGCTAATGCTCATGCACCCAAATCCCATTTCCGAGACCTCTAATTTTCCGAGCTTTCGTGTTTTCATTTTTTCCTCCTGTTTGCGCTTTTTGTGATGTCAGGCTCGCTGGATCGGGAAGGCGGTCTCCGAGAGCATCGCTCACCTAACCGTTCCGATATTGTTCATCGCTGACGTGTTCCATCCAGTCGACTACCTTGCCGTCCTTTTTTTCCTGAATAGCGATGTGCGTCATCGCTGTCGTGGGCGTGGCTCCATGCCAATGCTTTTCTCCCGGCGGGAACCAGACCACGTCGCCGGGCCGGATATCTTCGATGGGTCCGCCTTCGCGCTGCGCCCAGCCGCGGCCAGCCGTGACGATGAGAGTCTGACCGAGGGGATGCGTGTGCCAGGCAGTTCGCGCGCCCGGCTCGAAAGTTACGCTGGCGCCCTGCACAAGTGCCGGATCGGGCGCCTGAAAAAGCGGATCCACTCTTACGGTGCCAGTGAACCACTCTGGCGGGCCTTTGCCGGAAGGTTGTGTGCCAACTCTTTTGATTTCCACTTTATGACTCCCGATATGCTACATGCGCTCTACGCGGCGAGAAATTGCGACGAACTGTAGGCAAGCATGCCTTCAGAGGCCGGTCATCTTCTCCAGCCGTTCGGGGTACCGCGCGCCTTCCACTGCAATTTTTGAGGCGGCTTCATCGATGTCGCGGAGATCGTCTGCCGTCAGTTTGACTGCCAGTGCACCGATGTTTTCTTCGAGGCGGTTTAGTTTCGTTGTGCCCGGGATCGGAACGATCCACGGCTTTTGCGCGAGGAGCCAGGCGAGTGCGATTTGAGCGGGCGTCGCCTTCTTGCGTTGCGCGATTTTGCCGAGCAGGTCAGTCAGCGCCTGGTTTGCCTTCAGAGCGTCGGGCGCAAAGCGGGGAAGAGTGCTGCGGAAGTCAGTGCCGTCGAACTTGGTATCTTCTTTGATCGCGCCCGTGAGGAAGCCCTTGCCCAGAGGACTATAAGGCACGAAACCAATTCCGAGTTCCTCCAGCGTTGGGATGATCTCGGCTTCCGGTTTCCTCCACCACAGCGAATATTCGCTTTGCAGCGCGGTGAGCGGCTGCACGGCATGGGCACGACGAATTGTTTTTGCGCCTGCTTCCGACATTCCGAAGTGCTTCACCTTGCCGGCGTGAATCAACTCTTTCACGGCACCGGCAACGTCTTCGATCGGCACATCCGGGTCAACGCGATGCTGATAAAGCAGGTCGATGGTCTCGACTTTGAGCCGCTTGAGTGAGCCTTCGACTGCTTGCTTGATGTGCTCCGGCTGGCTGTTCACGCCCGGCGGCGCACCCTTCATTCCCCGAGGATCCTTGTCGGGACTGACATCAAATCCGAACTTGGTGGCGATCACCACCTTGCCGCGAAACGGAGCCAAAGCTTCGCCGACAAGCTCTTCGTTCAACCAAGGACCATAGACTTCGGCGGTATCAAAGAATGTGATGCCGCGATCCACGGCGGCATGGAGAAGATCGGTCATCTCCTTCTTATCTTTCGGCGGACCGTAGGAAAAGCTCATTCCCATGCAACCGAGGCCGAGAGCGGAAACTTCCAGATTGCTTTTTCCAAGTTTGCGTTTTTGCATCGTTCTCCTTTTGTATGAAAGCTAATAAGTACGAATGTTTGGTCCGCATCCTAGTAATGCTCCCAGGCCACTCTCCAGTGTTCATCGGGGTTCGATGATTTCACAATCAGCTGTTTGCCTGAGAGCTCGAAGACGCGAGGCAGGTCTTTGCCGATGAGGGTTCGCACCAGTGCGCCCTCGACGTGAACGGTGAAGGTGTGAGCGTGCTCGTCGATCTCATATGTGCCGAAGGATGCCTCGTAGCCGCCTTGCGAATACTGCCCCGACCCAGAGGGGTTTTGTGGCAGGCGGATTGCGTTCCATGACTTGGACCGACATGTGACCGTCGCTGGTGAAGACGAGCAACCCGGTAGAGTCTGACCGGTGAGTTTCCCCGTCTGCGCCTTGCTGTTCGAGCCACGCCAGCCGCCACGCTCCGATGAGAGGATTTCTGATGCGTTCCGCGTGGCCGTGACTCTGGCTGCCAGACAGCATTGTGGCCGGTATGGCGACCAGCACGGACACTATGCAGAACGAATGTAGTTTTTTCATGTGCAGCTGCCCATCTTAAGGCGCCTCGGTCTTAGAGGAACCGTAAGCCAAGCATAGTTTCCCAAGCTTTCTACTACTTGCCTATTTCGATGAAGTTCTTGCCGGATTCTCCGAAGGCTAACGAGAGGGAACTCTGCCGGGCAAGGGAGCGTTTCATCAAGTACCCTGCGGTCAGGATGACAGCTCACTTGCCTGAAAAGCCGCTGCGCTCAGGATGACACGTCGAGACGATTAGCGTTGGCTGCGGCGGGTGTGGACTAGCTTCAGGGTGTCGGCTTGCAGGATGCGCTGGATCTGGTTGCGGGCGTGGACGGACCAGGGACCGGTTGTATCGAGTTTGATATAGGCTTGCCAGTGTTTCAGGGCTTTGCGCGGCTCGCGAATTTTTTCGTAGGCGAGAGCGAGGTTGTAGTGGGCGTCGGCGTAAGTGGGAGCGAGTTGGACGGCCATTTTATATGTTTGAATGCCTTCCTGGACGCGTCCGGTTTCGTCGAGGACATTGCCCAGATCAAAATACGCGAGGGCGTAGCGTGGGTCAGCTTTCAGGGCGGCGCGATAATGTTTTTCCGCGAGAGCAAAATCCTGGCGGTTGTAATAAAGAGTTCCAAGATTGATGTGGGCGGCGGCGTGGTTGGGTTGGAACTCGAGCGCTTTCTGGTAGGCGGCAAGGGCTTCCGTCTGAGTCGCGGGATCTTCTTCGAGCGCGATGCCGCGGGCGAACCAGACGGCGGCATCGTCCTCGCGCGGAGTGGATTCGGGCGCGGGGATTGGGGTTGTGGTGACAATTTTTTCGTGAGTGGAAAAATCCATCAAGAATTGTCCAGCGATGGGTTCGAACAAGCGTCCTTGATGACGGAAGGCGACGCGATGCTTGCTGGTGAAGGACGCTCCGGCTTCAACCAGGGGATTGCCCATTCCGGAAGCCTGCTTCTGCATGGCCTCGAGCGATTCGCGAATTACCGCTGGGCGCACGCGCATGGCACAGAGATCGCGAACTTTTTTTATTTTGAGAAGGTCGGCGAAAGTGTAGGCGGGCGAGGCAGCGATGAGGCCGGCGCGCTCCCAGTTCGCCAACTGGCGCGGCGTGAGATGAAGAATTCTCAGTAAATCAGCTCGACTGTACAAGACGCTCACAACCTCTCGCGCTGGTCTTATCGATATTCGATCCTGTCCGGATTCGATCTTAGTTCGCCCGCGCAAGAATCTATTGCCGTTATTATGTGCGAGCGGAAGAGGGAAAGGCAACTGTTAACGGTTGTGGAAATGTGTGGAGAACCTGGATGATTTACATGCAGCGGAAATGGTGCAGACATAGTTGGCGAGAAGCGGCACGGACGTTTCAGGCGTCCCTACGGGACGCGGTGCCTTGACCTTTTTTCTCCCGGCGCTGAATGCGCCGGGCTATTGTCGGATGCCCTTCGGGGCATATTCCTGAGAATGGACATCCCTGAGATAACAGCCAGAGCTTTACACACCCAGAGCTTAGACATGTAGAGCTTGGACATCCAGGGCTCACACAGCCAGAGCTTGGACAGCCAGCTTAGACAGCTAGAGCTCAGACACCAAAGATTACAACCAGAGATTAGACCGCGACGGCGGCTTGGTACTCCTCGTACGTGCCTTTGAAGTCGGTGAGTTTGTGGTCGCTTTCGAAGTGCCAGATGCGGGTTGCGACTTCGTCGATCAGGTCGTGATCGTGGGTTACGAGGAAGACCGTTCCTTGATAGCGCTGCAGGGAAATATTCAGGGCATTGATGGCTTCGAGGTCGAGGTGGTTGGTGGGTTCGTCGAGCACAAGGACGTTGGGTTTCTGCAGCATGAGTTTGCAGAAGAGCAGGCGCGCGGCTTCGCCGCCGGAGAGGACGTCGGTTGTCTTAGTGGCTTCGTCGCGCTGGAAGAGCATTTGCCCGAGCAGGCCCCGGATTTCTTCGGCGACTGCGGCGGGATTCCATTGATGGAGCCACTCGAGAACGGTCATACCGCCCTCGATCAGACTGCGGTGGTCCTGGGCGAAATATCCGATGGAGGCTTCGTGTCCCCAGATCACTTTGCCGGAGTCGAGGAAGGGGCCATCGTAGCCGCTGGTTTTGCGGAGTTCGGCTTCGGGAGTGGTGGGTGAGTTCGCGAGGATGCAGTTTACCAGTGTGGTCTTCCCGGCCCCGTTGCGGCCCATCAGGGCAATGCGTTCGCCGCGGGTGATGCTGGCGGTGAAATCGCGGATGACTTTTTTGTCGCCGTAAGATTTGTTGAGGTGTTCGACTTCGAGGATGTGTTTTCCGCTGGGACGCTTCTGCTCGAATTTAATATAAGGGCGCGCGATATTTGACTTGGCCAGTTCGGTGACTTGCAGACGTTCCACTTCTTTGCGGCGAGACTGGACTTGACTGGAACGGGTGCCGGCGGCGAAGCGGGCGATGAATTCGTTTAACTGGGAAATCTTTTTTTCGCGTTGCGCATTTTGCGATTCGATCTGCGAGCGGACTTGCGTTTTCGCGAGCACCATTTCGTCGTAGGAGCCGGTGTAGGTGATGATGGTTTCGTAATCGATGTCGGCGATGTGGGTGCAGATGCTGTTGAGAAAGTGGCGGTCGTGGGAGATGGCGATGACGACGCCATCGTAGGCGGTGAGAAATCCTTGCAGCCAGTGGATCGAATCCAAGTCGAGGTTGTTCGTGGGTTCGTCGAGCAGCAGGGCTTGCGGGTGACCGAAGAGAGCTTGCGCGAGCAGGACGCGAACTTTTTGTCCGCCCTGGAGTTCGGACATTTTACGGCTGTGGAGTTCTTCGGGAATATCGAGGCCGTCGAGGAGGATGGCGGCGTCGCTCTCGGCGGTGTAGCCGTCTTCTTCGCCAACGATGCCTTCGAGTTCGCCTAGTTTCATGCCGTCTTCGTCGGTCATATCGGTTTTTGAGTAGATCGCATCGCGCTCCTGCATGGCGGCCCAGAGGCGCTTGTTGCCCATAATGACGGTGTCGATGGCGGTGAAGGCGTCGAAGGCGTACTGATCCTGGCTTAGGACTCCGAGCTTGCGGGGACGGACTACGGTGCCTTTTTGCGGCTCGAGTTCGCCACTGAGCAGCTTCATGAACGTGGATTTGCCGGCGCCGTTGGGGCCGGTGAGTCCGTATCGCTTGCCGGGGGTGAAGGCAGTGGAGACTTCGTCGAACAGAATTTTTGCGCCGTAGCGCATGGAAACATTACTGACGGAAAGCATGATTGAGTTTCTCTTCTTTTCTTTTTCTTCGGGGCTTCGTTTTCTGGGCTTCTACTGGGAAGCTTGTTCAGGAAGTAATTCCTGAAACTGCGGGGAATTTCCGCTGAAACGGTACGCAGCTGGTAGTGACAGGATATCATGCGGCGTTTCTTGCGCGAAGAAGCTAGGCAGCTGTGTCCCTCACTGGGATGAGCGAAAGGTAGACGGGTTCGTCACGATGTAGACAAAATGCATAGGTCCTTCGCGTGCTGGATTCCAGCGGCGCTGGAGCACGCGGGGCTCAGGATGACAAATCACAGCGTGGTGAATCACTGACCACAAACTTTTGAACTAATTCGCTTCATTGTCTGATCCTCGGATTTGCTACTGAATACAGAACGTCGGTGAGGAAGTTCACGGCGACGTAGGTTAGTCCAATTGCGAGGATGCAGCCTTGGACCAGGTAGTAGTCGCGGTTGGAGATGGCTTGGATCGTCAGGCGGCCGATGCCGGGCCAGGAGAAGATGGTTTCGGTCACAATTGCTCCTGCGAGTAGCGCGCCGAATTGCAGGCCGAGCACGGTGATGATGGGGATCATGGCATTGCGCAGGGCGTGCCGGTAGACGACGGTGCGTTCGGGCAGGCCTTTGGCGCGGGCGGTGCGGATGTAGTCCTGGCTTAACTCTTCGAGCATGGAGGTGCGGACCATGCGGGTGAGGATGGCGGCGAGCGCTCCGCCCATGGTGACGGCTGGAAGGATGAGATTGGCGAAAGAGCCGGCGCCGGAGACGGGAAGCCATCCCAGCTTGATGGCGAAGAGAAGAATCAGGATTGGGCCCAGGGCGAAGTTGGGGAATGAAAGGCCGAAGAGGCTGATGACGGAGATGGCGCGGTCGTCCCAGCGATTACGGCGCCGGGCGGAGCGCACGCCGGCGGGGATCGACAGGATGATCGCGACGAATAGCGACGCCAGCGTGAGTTGCAGCGTGTAAGGATAGCGCTGGGTGATTAGGCGCGTGACGCTTTGGTTGTAGCGGAACGAGGGGCCGAGGTCGCCGTGGAGGACGCCCTTCCAATAGCGGATGTATTGCTCGCCAAGCGGGGCATCGAGTCCGTAGGCGTGGCGGGTGGCTTGGATATCGGCGGGTGGTGCACCTTCGCCGAGCATTTGCTGGATGGGGTCTCCGGGGACGAGGTGGATCAGGAGGAAGACGAGCGAGACAACCAGCCAGATTACTGGGAGGGTGTAGAGGACGCGTTGGAATAAGAGTCGCATCAATTCTTCGCGTGGAGAGAAACAGCAGGTCCCTCCACTTCGCATCTCTTTCCGTTCGGGAACGAGATGCTCCGGTCGGGATGACAATTCTTAACTGGGACCGTTAATCTTGCTAGAAACAAAACCCATCGAGCTTCGCTCGAATGGACAGCCGAGGGCGGCTGTCCCCACACAGTACAACATATACGGGCTCAGTCTCCTGCCTGCTTCACTGCGTCGGCCTTGCCCTCGACGTTTTTTATTTTCTCGATTTTTACTTTTGCGATGCGATGACCTTCCATTTCTTCGACCGTGTAGCGATGACCTTCGTATTCGAAGGATTCGCCGAGGTACGGGATGCGCTGCAGGCGGGCGAGGATGAATCCGGCGAGGGTTTCGAATCCGGCGTCGCGGGGCAGCAGCAAACCGTGTTGGGTTTCGAGATCAAGAATATTGACCGAGCCTTCGAGGATGAGAACCGATTCGTCTGCCAGCGCAGGCTCAGGCGGGGAGAGGTCGAATTCGTCTTCGATGTCCCCGACGAGCTGTTCGAGAATGTCCTCGACGGTAATTACGCCGGCGGTGGAACCGAACTCGTCGACTACTACCGCGAGATGACGGCGGCGCTGTTTGAATTCGTCAAGCAGTTCCGACAAAACTTTCGTCTCGGGCACGACCAGGACGTCATGCATGATGTGGGCGATCTGGGTGCGCGCGATGCGGGAGGCCAGCGGCTGCCCGGCGTTAACGAGGCGCAGGCGCACCCAGCGGACGAGTTCCTTGTAATAAAGAACGCCAACGATGTGTTCCTGCCCCCGTTGCGGGTCATAAACCGGGATGCGCGAGTGCTGGCCTTCGACCACGCGGTTCAAAGCCTCGTCCAGGGTGAGATCCGAGGGCAAGGAAAAAATGTCCGGCCTCGCCACCATGACTTCGCGGACGGTGATGCTGTCGAGTTCGATGGCGGCGTGGATCATCTCTTCTTGCGACTCGGGAATCTGGCCGAACTGGCGGCTGGCAGTGACGATGAGTTTGAGTTCATCGGGCGAGTGAACGGCGCCACCGCGGCGGGTTTCGCGGGCGCCGAAAACACGCAGGACCAGGCCGCCGGACCGGCGCATGAAGAAGAGCACGGGGCGAGTGAGGGTGAGAAACGCTTCCATGGGCGCGGCGACGGCAAGCGCAATCTGCTCGGCGCGCTGCAGGGCAAGAGTCTTCGGAACGAGTTCGCCGAGAAGCACGTGCAGGTAAGTGATCAGGCTGAAGGCTATAACGATGGCGATACCGTGGGCATAGACCGCGGCGTGCGGAACTTCATGAACGAAACGGAGAGACTCGACCAGACGGGCCACCATGGGCTCGCCGATCCAGCCGAGGGTGAGACTGACAATGGTGATACCGAGTTGCACGCCGTTGACGACTTCATCGAGATGCTGATGCAGGCGTTGCACGGTCCGCGCGCCGATGCGGCCGGAGTGGATGAGCTGCTGGATTCTGGTATCGCGCACGCTGACCAGGGAGAATTCCGCGGCTGCGAAAAACGCGTTCGCTGCCACCAGAAGAAGGATCAGGAGCACGCGGAGCAGCACGAAGGCGATCATTTAGGAGTAATTCTGATGGGTAATTCTAGCATCGGCGGACAATCGAAGAGGCTGACGACCGGGTACAGGGTTACGGCTTAAGGTCTTTACCACAGGGGACACAGAGGAGCACAGGGTAAACAATTTGGGCGCGCGGGGCTAACCTTTTTTCTGGAGCAACGGTCTAACTAGAAGGTGGCGAGCGATTTGCGCTGCTTGGGCCATTCCGGTTCGTTTCAAAAATCCCTGGAACGTATAAGTCTGGAACAATAGTAAGACAAGCTCCGTATAAGAGAGTGCATAGGTCCTTCGGCCGCCAAACGACGCGGGCTTGAGGATGATAAGCAGAATCAGGATGAAGGCAGGCTCGACTCGCGACAAACATCTTCACCCAGCATTCAGGAGGCGGTTGTGAACGGAAACGGAAGCAATAAGAAAAAACGTCGCAGACTATTTATCTATGGTGGCATTGGACTGGCGATTGTCCTGCTGATCGCGATCGGTGTATTCGCGGCCACGCGCGGCGGCACCAAGATTGATCCCACAAAGCTGGCCAAAGTGGAAAAGGGCGATCTGGCGAAGAGTGTAGTGGCGACGGGCAAGGTGACTCCGATCACCAAGGTCGAAGTGAAATCGAAGGCAAGCGGCATCGTCAAGAAATTGCTGGTGGATTACGGCGACCGGGTGAAGAAGGGGCAGTTGCTGGCGCAGCTCGATAAGGTGGAGATCGAGGCGCAGGTAGCGCAATCGCGCGCGGCGTTAGACGCGGCGAATGCCAACCTGACCAGTTCGCAAGCCGACTTTGAGCGCGCGAAAGTGGACGCGGAGGGACCGGACGTGCCGTTGCTGAAGCGCGCCTACGACCGCGCCGAGGGCATGGCGAAGGATGGAGTGGTTTCGGCCTCGGCACTCGACGATGCGGAAAAGAATTATGAAATGTCGTTGAACAAGCAGAATGTCGCCAAAGCGCAGGTGACGGTGCTCAAGGCAAAGATTGCGCAGTCGAAAGCTCAGGTCGCGGAGGATCAGGCTAACCTGATGCAGTTGGAGGAGCAGCTGAGTTATACCGACATTATTTCTCCGATTGACGGTATCGTGCTTTCCCGTGATGTGGAGATGGGCGATGCGGTGAGTTCGATCCTGGTGCTGGGATCATCAGCCACGCTGGTAATGACGCTGGGCGATACCAGCGAAGTGTATGTGAAAGGCAAAGTGGACGAGAGCGACATTGGCAAGGTCTATCTGGGCCAGCCCGCGCGGATCAAAGTGGAATCGTTCAAAGACAAAACTTTTACGGGAAAGGTGACAAAGATTTCTCCGATGGGTGTGGAGAAAGATAATGTCACCACTTTTGAAGTGAGGGTTTCGATTCAGAATCCGGGCGGCGAACTCAAGGCGGAGATGACCGCGAACGCGGAAATCATCCTCGAGGAACATAAGAACGTGCTGCAGATTCCAGAAGGCGCAATTCTCTACGACAAGGATAAGAAAGCGTCGGTGGAAATTCCTGATCCGAAGGGTAAGGACGGCAAGGATAAGGTTGCGGTGAACATTGGAATCTCGAATGGCGCGAAAACGGAAGTGCTCAGTGGCTTGAAAGAGGGGCAGGAGGTTGTGCTGCAGTAAGGCGGGCTTCGGCTCAGGTTTAAACAATTTGGGGTGATGAAAGATGAATCAGCGACTACATTCGTGCTCTACTGCTCGGCGATCCGTTTCCTGGCGATCTGGACTTTTGAGTGTTGCGGCGCTCGCGTTCATAATTTCGGGCGCGGCCTTCGCCTCGACGCCGCAGGGTACATTCGATAAAACATTTCAGGTGAGCGGGCCGGTGGATTTGGAAGTGCAAACTCATTCCGGCGATATCACGGTGCGAAGTGGTCCGGCGGGATCGGTTTCCATTCACGGCAAGATATTCGTCGGCGATCATTGGCTGTTCGGGAACCGGCACGCGGATGTCAGCGATATTGAGCAGCATCCTCCGCTGCGGCAGGAGGGCAATAGCATCCGCATTGATTATGTGAATGCGCACGATATTTCGGTGGATTATGAAATCATCGTGCCGGCGGAGACGACGATTCGCACGCACAGCGGCTCGGGCGACCAGATTATTGAAGGCACGCATGGAAACGTCGACCTGCAGAGCGGGTCGGGAGACGTGAAACTGTCGCAACTTACGGGTGAGATTCGTCTGCAGACTGGGTCGGGGAACGTGCGGGCGCTAGGGATTTCAGGTGCGGTACGCGGAGGCGCGGGCAGCGGCGACATGGAACTCGAAGAAACCGGAGCGGGTGATGTTGAGCTGCGAACGGGATCGGGCAACATCAGGGCTCGCGGCATTCAAGGCGGATTTCGCGCCGAGGCGGGAAGCGGCGACATCACGGCACAAGGATCGATGACGGCAGGTTGGGAAATCCGCACTGGATCCGGCAACGTGAACGTCCGGCTTCCGGCGAATGCGGCGTACGATGCGGATCTCACCACCAGCTCTGGCACCTTGGACGTGGGTCCGGCGATTACCATGACGGTGCAGGGCCGGGTGCAGGAGACACGCAAGCGGATCGAGGGGAAAGTGCATGGTGGTGGACCGCTGCTTACGGTGCGCACGGGGTCGGGCGATATTCATATTGAGTGAGGCGGGAAATATTTCTGAGCTGGGAATTCCGGCGGGCCCAGGAGTCGTACCTATTACCTACGTGTCTTGACGCGGCGCGCGGTAACAATTACTTTCGAGGTTTTGGGAGTACTCTTCTTTCGACCGCGAGGGAATTTTGGCGCAGCGTCCTGTTATTACTCTGACTACCGATTTTGGCAGCAACGACCATTTTGTGGGTGTGATGAAAGGCGTGATTCTGGACATTGTGCCAGAGGCGCAGATTGTGGATATTTGCCACTCGGTGCAAGCCTTTGACGTGCTCGATGGCGCACTCACGATTTCGCAAGCCTATTCTTACTTTCCCACCCGCACGGTACATGTGGTGGTAGTCGATCCGGGCGTGGGAACGGCGCGCCGGCCGATTCTTGCCTCCAGCGACAAATACCATTTCGTTGCGCCGGATAATGGCGTGCTGTCACTGGTGTATGCGAAAGAGAGCCGCATGCATGTGCGCCACATCACCTCCGATCATTATTATTTGCAGCCGGTAAGCAATACATTCCACGCCCGCGATATTTTTGCGCCGGTAGCCGCGTATCTGGCGAAAGAAGTCGACTCGCAGAAGTTCGGCGAAGAAGTTGACGAATATGTCCGCTTTACCGCTCCGAAGCCGAAAGCGGTGGATGGAAACCGGTTACGCGGGGTGGTTCTCAAGGTGGACCGGTTCGGAAACCTCATTACCAATATTACTCCGCAGGATGTTCCCGTGCTTTTTAAGGCCGGAGCCAGCGGCTTCAAGATTGTTGCCGGAAGCCGGGAGATTACGGAGCTCCGCAATGCTTATGCGGAGGGTGCTCCGGGAGAGGTGATTGGAATTCTCGGCAGCATGGGTTTTCTGGAGATCGCCGCCAACCGCGGAGCGGCGGCCCAATTAACCGGAATCGGCAAAGGGTCCGAAATCAGCATTATGCTGGGTGAGGCTGCCGCCGCAGGCAAAGGCGCTTAAGAACACTTACAGGTTTTTCGGCTTGGGGTGAGCGTAGCGCTCCATCTCTCCCGTCCACTTCAGAAAGCGCCAGAGGCTGGTGCGCTCGCGCCATAGAAATTCCCAGAACTCAAGAAACCCGATCTGCGTCATCTTGACGCCGCAATAGGTCTCGATGCGCCACAACAGATACGGGCTGCGCCATGGGGCCAGGCGATGGCCTTTGGTGGCGTTCCACAGAAAGCGGAGCGAATGGCGCATGGGAGCATGATACCGAAAACGATTGTTGTCGCGAATTATATGAGCGGGGCGCGACCAAAGTGGCTTCAACCGCTAAGGATACGAAGTTGCACGAAGGAAGGACGGGAATTGCGCCATGTTAGAATCCTGTCTCCGCCAGGAACTTTCTGCGATGTCTGAAGAAAACTTACGCCAACAAGCTGAAGACAGATACTATGCCGCGCTTGATCTGATGGCGGATGGGAAGCTGGAAGAGGCTGTCGCGGCTTACCGCGAATCGCTGGCTATCGATCCGACTTTCACCGAGGCTATGCATGGGCTGGCGCGCGCTCTGCAGGATCTGCAACGTTACGATGAGGCGATTGAAGTGGCAACGAAGATAACGGAGCTGGATCCGGATGATGTGCTCGCCCATACCAGCCTGTCGGTGCTGTATCAAAAAAAGGGTATGATTCCGGAAGCAGAGGCTGAGGGAGCGAAGGCGCGGGTACTGGGATGGAAGCAGCAGTTGAAGAAAAGCTAGGCGAGAACTCGCGACTATAGTTCGTATTTCTTCATCAAATGCCGGAACGAGCGGTAAGAAATGCTGAGAAGGTCGGCGGCTTTGGTTTGGACGCCGTTGGAGCGATCCAGAGCGCTTTGCAGCAGCGAGCGCTCGATGCTGGCCACGTAGCCTTCCATGCCAACGCCCTCGGGAAGTACCGCACCGGGCGCAACGTCTGCAACTCCTCCTGCAACACCTACGCCTGCAGCGGCAGCTCGCGCTTTGGGCCGTTCCGCTGGTAACTCGACGTGTAATTCGTCTGTCGTCTCTAATGCCACAGCTCGCTCGACTGTGTTTTCCAGCTGGCGGACATTGCCCGGCCATTCGTATCCACAGAGCGCGTCGAGCGACTCTTTGTTCATGCGCAGAATGCTTCGGTTAGCCGCGGCCGCATATTTCTTGAGAAAGTGATTTGCCAGCAGAGGAATATCTTCGCGGCGCTCGCGCAAATCCGGCACACGGATGGGAATCACGCTGAGGCGATAATAGAGATCTTCGCGGAATTGATTTTCGGCGACCGATTTGTCCAGGTCCCGGTTGGTGGCCGCGATGACGCGAACGTCGATGGGAATCTCGCTGGTGCCGCCGACGGGGCGAACCGTTCGCTCCTGCAACACACGCAACAGTTTCACCTGCATGGCCAGCGTCATCTCGCTGATTTCGTCGAGAAAGATCGTGCCTCCGCCAGCCACTTCAAAGAGTCCGCGCTTGTTTTGCGTTGCCCCGGTAAAGGCTCCCTTCAGGTATCCAAACAGTTCGCTTTCGAGCAGAGTTTCGGGGAAAGCGCCGCAGTTCACGGAGACGAACGGCTCGGTCGCTCTTGGCGAACAGATGTGAACGGCGCGAGCTACCAGTTCTTTACCGGTGCCGCTTTCTCCATGAATTAAAACCGTGCTTGCGGTGGAAGCGACGGTGCGGACCGTTTGCTTGAGCTTCTCCATGGCCCGGCTGGAGCCGATAATATTATCCAGCGAGTTGTGGGAAGCGGCATCGCGGCGCAAGGCGAAGTTCTGTTTGCTGAGGACCAGTTTTTCCAGCACGCGGTTGATGGCGAGCTTGATCTCATCTACTAAGCCGGGACTTTTTCGAATGTAATCCGATGCGCCACCCGCCTTTACTGCCTCAACCGCAGCTTCGTAGTCATCCACCGCGGTGATGAGGATGACCGAAGTATCGGGGGAAACACGGTGGGCATGGCGCAGAACTTCGATGCCGTCGATGTTCGGCATCTTGATATCGGTGATGATCAGATCGTAAAGCGCTCCATCGATTTTATTTTTTGCGGCCTGTCCGGATTGCACGGTCTCCACGCGATGGCCATCGCGGCGCAGAGCGATATCGAGCATTTCGCAGATGGAGCGCTCATCGTCGCAGACAAGAATATTAGCCACGCGCCCTCCCTGAACCTGCGACGGCCGCCAATTGCGGGGACGCTGAATCTTCCGCAAGCTTGCCGGCTGGCGAAGCGTTATCGGTTTGCCGCTCCGCGTCGAATCGCCGAAGCCGCAGAACAAAAGTAGTTCCTTGCCCAGGTTTGGACCGCGCCCAGACTTTGCCTTCGTGGGCCTGCACGATCTGGTAGACGACGGCCAAACCGAGGCCGGTACCACCTTCGAAGTTTGACTGGAAGGGTTCGAAGATCTTTTCCGTTTGCTGCGGAGTCATTCCTGTTCCGCTATCCGCAAAACTAATTTGCCAGTCGTCTTTCAACCGTTCGAGCGTGACCTTGAGAGTGCCGCCCTTCTGCATGGCGCGAACCGCATTCTCGCCGAAATTCCAGAAAACCTGTTTGATCTTGTCGCCATCGGCCAGCGTCCAGGCTTCACGCATATCGAGTTGGCTTTCGATGACGATGCCGGTATTTTCCGAGGTCATGCGGTGGCGCATTAATGTGAGAGTGTCTGCAAGCAAGGGAACCAGGTCAGTTTTTTCAAAACGATATTGCTTACCCCGCGAGTACGCCAGAAAATCTGTAATGATGCCATTGAGCCGCTGCGACTCCCGGGTGACGATATCGAGTAATTGCCGGTGTTCCTGATTCATTTCCGGAATGCCGGAGAGCATGCTGACGGAGCCCGCGATCGAGGTAAGGGGATTCCGGATTTCGTGAGCGATGGCCGCTGCCAGGCGGCCCACAGCAGCCAAGCGATCCTGCATGCGGACTTCGCGTTCCAGTCGACGAATTTCCGTGAGGTCGTCCATCGCGTAGACGTAGCCAAGGGTGCCGCGTTCCGGCACATTCAAGGTGGCTACTCGTATGCGGACGGTTTTGCGGAATGTACTTGCGGTGTCAAAACGAACCTCGGCATGGGCTTGCTGCGCTTCGGCGTTGGGCAGCGCGTCCAGGAAGACGGTGTTGACCGGCTTTCCCAGTAACTGGCCGGCGGTGCATTCGAGAAGTTTTTGCGCGGCGCTATTTACGAGAGTAATGCGGCCGTCGAGACCGGTGGTGATCAATCCGCTGCTGATGGATTGAATAATGTTCTCATGAAGTATTTGAAGATTTTCCAGAGCGCCGCTGGCATTTCTTAACTGAACTCGAGCCTGCCGTAGTTTGGTGCTCAACAGCCCCGCCAGATAAGCGATTGCGACGTAGGCAAACAGGTTTACGAAAATAATGGCCTGCAGCGTTTTCAGTTCGGGGTGGGTGGTGCAATAGGATTTCACGACTTCGTAGTAATTAAGTTCGAGGACGGTTCCGTAAAGAATGAAGGCAAGGGCGGCCACCAGATGGGCCCAAACTCGGGGAAGCAGGATGCCGGCCACGATAATGACAAGGGGATAAAGAAAATTCAACGAACTGTCCCAGCCTCCCGTCTCATGCACGACGAGACTGACCAAGACCAGGTCAGTGAGAACCTGCAGAGAGGCCTGGAGACGATGCTCCTGCCAGAAAGAAAGGAGCAGGGCGTAGAAGATTGCCAGTACGAACCATAGCAGGATGGTGCTGACGAAAAGGCGAACGGGAAGGGGCGCGGGAGTGAGATGCGCCACTGTCAACTGGATGGCGAGCAGGAAAGTCAGGATCAAGATCCGTACTTTGACCAGCCAGGCCAGCCAATTCCGCTCGTCGAACGTCGATTGCATTGAGGGTCTCGATGATCTGACTAATTCCGGTTGAGCTCTAGCCGGCTAACTTGGCGATCATGGCGAATAGCGGCATGTAGAGCGAGATGACGATGCCGCCGATGGTTACGCCGAGTACGCCGATGATGACCGGCTCCAACATTGCCAGCATGTCTTTGGTTGCCGCATCGACTTCTTCCTCGTAAAAGTCGGCGATCTTTTGCAGCATATTGTCCATTGCTCCGGTAGCTTCACCGACCCCGATCATCTGAGTCACCATGTTGGGAAAGACGCCGCATTCTCGAAGCGGGTCGACGATGGTGCGGCCCTCTTCGATGGCTTTGCGAACTTTCATTAAGGCCTCTTCTAAAACGGCGTTACCCGACGTTTTTGCAGTGATGGCCAAGCCTTCGAGGATGGGCACGCCGGAAGTAATCAGGGTGCCGAGAGTACGCGTAAAGCGACCGACGGCGATCTTGCGCAAGAGACTGCCGACTACCGGCATGTTCAGCAGAACTTTGTCGAAGTAGTAGCGACCGCGCGGATGCTTGCGGATCTGCCTAAGGCCGAAGACTAGACCCGCACCGCCGGCAATCACCACCCACCAGAAAGTTCCCACAAAAGCGCTTAACCCCATCACAATCCGCGTGGGGAGGGGCAGGGCAACACCCAACCCGGCGAACAGGTTGGAGAAAATCGGCACCACCCATTTGAGCAAAGCGGCGACAATCAGGCCGGCAATTCCCACCACGGCGACTGGGTAGATCAATGCCGATTTGACGGCAGCTTTCAGGCGGACGGCTTTTTCCACATAGGTGGCCAGGCGCTGCAGAATGACGTCAAGAATACCGCCGGTTTCACCGGCTTCAATCATGTTGGTGGTGAGGTCGTCAAAGACGACGGGATATTGCCGCATGGCATTCGCCAGTGTGGCGCCACCTTCCACCGTGGTACGCACGCCAGTCAGCGTCTTCTGGAATGTCTGGTTTTCCTGATTAGCAGCCAGGATTTCCAGACACTGCACCAGCGGCAAGCCAGCGTCGATCATGACGGAGAACTGGCGAAAGAAAATCGCGATGTCTTTGACCTTGACTTTGCCGGAACCGAAAGTGGGCAGGGAGAATTCCTTGCCCTTCTCACGAATCGCGCCGGGCGTAATCCGCTCGCGGCGTAATTGTTGTCCCAGAGCCTGTTTGCTGGCTGCGTTCCGCTCGCCGGAGATTTTCTGTCCGGAAGCGTCCTTACCGGAAAATGTGAAAACTGGCATGGTATTAATTTCTCCTCAACTCGTGGTCACCGATTTCTGCATTGCTTGTGGCCATTGATCGCCGTTGTGTCATTACGCTGCATCAGCTTTTTGCCGCGCCTCTCGCCATCGTCGATCCTGTCGCGGCTCCACGGTTTGTCAAAGTGGCCCCGCGGTTAATCATTTCCTGCAGTTCGTCCGGATTGCTGGAACGTTGCAGCGCGGTCTCGAGCGAAACCTGTTTCTGGAAATAAGCTGTAGCCAGAGCCTGGTTGAAAGTCTGCATGCCGTACTTGTCCTGACCCGACTGCATGGCGGAATAGACCTGATGAATCTTGTCTTCGCGAATCAGGTTGCGCACCGCGGCATTGGGGATCAGGATTTCCATGATCATGGCGCGTCCCTTGCCATTCGGCGTGGGCAGCAGGGTTTGGCACATCACGCCTTCCAGCACCAGCGAAAGCTGAGCACGAATCTGGGGCTGCTGGTGCGCCGGAAACACGTCGATGATACGGTTGATGGTGGACGTGGCCGAGTTGGTGTGCAAGGTGCCAAAGGTCAAGTGGCCGGTTTCCGCAATACGCAGTGCGGATTCGATAGTTTCGAGGTCACGCATTTCGCCGATCAGCACCACGTCGGGGTCTTCACGAAGAGCGGCGCGCAATGCATCGGTAAAGCTTTTGGTGTCAGCGTGAAGTTCGCGCTGGTTGACGACGCAGTTCTTATTCATGTGAACGAATTCGATGGGGTCCTCAATGGTGAGAATGTGGTCGTGGCGTTCACTATTGATTTTGTCGATCATCGCGGCCAGCGTGGTCGATTTTCCGGAGCCGGTTGGTCCGGTCACCAGGACGAGGCCGCGTGGTTTATCGCATAGCTTGCTGACAACGGCGGGCAGTCCGAGCTGGTTGAAAGACTTAATTTCAAACGGAATCAAACGGAAGACCGCGGCGGTGGCTCCGCGCTGGTTGAATACATTGGCGCGGAAGCGGGCCAAACCTTTCAAGCCGAAAGAAAAGTCGAGTTCCAGGCTTTCTTCAAAGCGATGCTTCTGCGAATCCGTCATAACGCTGTAGGCGAGCTGTTTGGTCTCGGCCGGCGTCATCTGCGGCAAGTCGAGCGGCACAAGGTGCCCGTGCACGCGAATTTGCGGCGGCGAATTGGTGGTGATGTGAAGATCGCTGCCATTCATCTCCAGCATTCTTTTGAGCAAATCGCTTAACGACAAACCCATATCGGTTTCCTTCCTCTAAATGCCGAATTAATGAATCGTTTCGCGGGCAACTTCCTCGAGCGTGGTCATTCCCGCGGCCACTTTGATCAATCCGCTGCGGCGCAGCGTGATCATTCCGCGCTCGATCGCTTTCTTTTTCAATTCCACCGCCGATGCGCCGACCAGAACCAGCTCTCTGATTTCGTCATCCACTTCCATCACTTCGTACAAACCGCAGCGGCCCTTGTATCCAGTGTTGTTGCACACGCCGCAGCCCTTGCCCTTTTGAATCTTGACCGTCTTGGCTTCCTCGGGAGTAAACCCTTCTTCAATCAACGCCTGTACGGGGACCTCAACCGTCTCGATGCAATCTTTGCAAATGCGCCGGATGAGGCGCTGGGCGCAGATCAAGTGAACTGAAGTCGCCACGAGAAACGGTTCAATACCCATGTTCATTAAGCGCGTGATGGTTTCCGGAGCACCGTTGGTGTGCAACGTGGAAAGCACCAAGTGACCGGTGAGGGCCGCTTTGATGGCGATTTCCGCGGTTTCAAAGTCACGGATTTCGCCGACCAGAATGATGTTTGGATCCTGACGCAGGAAAGAACGAAGCGCGGCGGCAAAGTTCAATCCGATCTGCTCTTTCATTTGGACCTGATTGACGCCGCCTAACTGAAATTCGACAGGATCTTCCGCCGTCATAATGTTGGTATCGGGCTGGTTGAGGCGCGAGATCGAGGAATAAAGAGTGTTGGTTTTTCCTGATCCAGTAGGTCCGGTTACGAGCACCATGCCGTAGGGCTTAAGGATGGCTTTTTCAAACTTGACCAGAGATTCCGGCTCGAAGCCGAGCTTGGTCATGTCCAGGCGCAGATTTTCTTTATCGAGCAAGCGGAGCACGATTTTTTCGCCCCACAGTGTGGGCAGCGTACTGACACGAAAGTCGAGTTGTTTTTTGCGGCCGCCAATATTCATTTTCAGCATGATGCGGCCGTCCTGCGGCAAGCGCTTTTCGCTGATATCGAGCTTCGCCATGATTTTCAGGCGGGAGGTGATGGCGTCCTTAAGCTTGATGGGCGGTGACATGATGGCCTGCAGAACACCGTCAATACGGAAGCGAACGCGGAATTCTTTTTCGTAGGGCTCGATATGAATGTCGCTGGCTCCACGCTTCACGGCGTCGGTGAGCACGAGATTCACCAGCTTGACGACCGGAGCCTCATCCGCAGCTTTCTCCAGCTGCGACAACTCCATCTGCTGTTCTTCCGCCTGCAGTTCAACGTCGCTATCGTTAAGCTCCGTCATCGACTGCATGACGGTTTCGAGATCTTCTTCTTTCTCTTTCGGTCCGCCGTAGGATTTATCAATGCCGGCAAGGATTGAGCTTTCCGAGGCGACGACAGGCTCAATGTTGAAGCCGGTCATGAACTTGATATCGTCCATCGCGAAGACGTTGGTGGGATCGACCATTGCGATGGTGAGCGATGCGCCCACGCGGCTCAGGGGAAGAATCTGATATCGCTTCGCAGTTTCAAACGGAATCAGCTTGACTACAGCCGGATCGATTTCGAAATAAGAAAGGTTAATGGCGGGAACGCCATACTGGCGTGAAAGAAAGTTGGTGACATCCTCATCCGTGAGGAAGCCGAGCTTCACCAAGGCAGAGCCCAGGCGGCAGTTCTGCTCCTTCTGGGCCTTAGTCGCTTGTTCCAACTGCTCTGGGGTAATGATCTTCTCTTTGACGAGAAGGTCACCCAGCCGTTGAGACATACGTCGATCTCCTATCCACTGAGTGGAACGATGCCTGACAACATGACGGCATTTCGCACGAAGCGCTACGCTTGTTAATGGGAGGAAAGCAGCGTCTTTGTGTTGACACAAATTGTCAACGCAAGTCGATTACCGTACCAGTTACCGTAGTGCTTGGACTTGTTATCGCTGTTCGCTAAGGACCGACGCTCGTGTAAAACCCACGCCAGATGAACTTTTTCCTCATCAGGCCGGGAATTTCAGGCGCCGGTACATGCACTTCGGTAAGAACGAGCAGGGCCTCTTGGGGGTCATTAATCCCGGCTAAGCTTCGGCGTACACTCGACGACAGGGATGGCGCCTGAAGGCGCGCGAGATGGGCTTGACTTCCAAAACAAAGAAGTGACGAGATAGCATTCGTGTTTCGCACTTCAGACACAATCTGCAAAGGAAGAGATCAGCGAGGACTTAATGGCTCATGGCGAGGCGGTGAAATCTGCAAATGCATCCAAGCTGGTGATCCGAAATATTGGTTTGCTGCTTAGTGGAGACCTGCAGCGTCCGATTCTTGACGCCGACACAGTGATCGCCACCGGAGACCGAATTGCTGCGATGGGCAGAGAAGCAGATCTGGACACGTCTTCGGCCACGGTTACCGTCGATGCGAAAGGCACAGCGCTGGCCCCGGGTTTGATCGATAGTCATGTGCATCCGGTGTGCGGAGACTGGACGCCGCGGCAAAATCAGCTGGGGTGGATCGATAGCTATCTTCATGGCGGCGTGACCACAATGATCTCGGCGGGTGAGGTGCACACGCCGGGACGGCCCAAAGATATCGTTGGCCTGAAGGCGATGGCGATCTTCGCGCAACGCGTGTTTCATTCGTTTCGTCCAGGAGGGGTCAAGATTTATGCGGGAGCTCCAGTCATTGAGCACGGCATGGTGGAAAGTGATTTCAAAGAGCTGGCTGCGGCTGGAGTGAAATTTCTAGGCGAGGTCGGACTGGGCAGCGTGAAAGACGGGAAGACGGCGCGACAGATGGTTCTCTGGGCGCGGCAGCATGGGATTCAGAGCACGATCCACACCGGCGGGCCTTCGATTCCGGGATCAAGCCTGATCGACAAAGATATGGTTTTAGAAACCGATGCCGATGTGATTGGCCACGTGAACGGGGGACACACCGCGCTTCCGGACGACCAGATTGTTGCGCTCTGCGAAAAATCCACGCGCGCGCTGGAGATTGTGCACAACGGCAACGAACGCGCCGGATTGCTGGCGCTGCGTACGGCCAAGGAATTGCGTCAGTTGGACCGCGTGATTCTCGGTACAGACTCACCGGCGGGATCGGGCGTGCAGCCACTCGGGATTTTTCGCATGATTGCGATGCTCGCGTCACTGGGAGAAATTCCGGCAGAGGTAGCAATTTGCATGGCCACCGGCAACACGGCGAAGATGCGCAACCTCAATTGCGGATTAATTGCGCCCGGCCGCGAGGCTTCGTTCGTGCTTATGGATAAAGCTCAGCACTCCGCGGGAAAGAATTTGCTCGACAGCTTGCAAAAGGGAGACCTTCCCGGGATTGGGATGGTGATCACGGATGGAGTGATCAGCACGCAGCGCAGCCGGAACACACCACCGGCGACGCGCGTGCCTGAAATTGTGGCTCAATAAGAATTATTTACCGCAGTCCGTCTTCTCCTTTGATTTGATCTTTGGTCAGTCCGCCGACGCGGGCCAGAGGCCGTCCGGAATCGGTGACAGCGACGGCGACCATAATCTCGTTCGCGCGTGGGGCATCGTTGATTCGAACTTCCATTCCATCGAAGTGACTGCGAACGTAGGCGGCGTCTTTGTGCCCGAGAGGAATTTCAAGCGCCACTCCGAGGCCGCCTCGTTTTTTTGAGGATGGAATCAGCGCTGCGCCCTTACCTAGCACGCGCCGGACGGGCGTGCCCAACTTCGGATGCAGGATGGCGGCCGCATGTTCGAGTTCGCCGTTTTCTCCCACGGCGGCGGCCTTGCCGTAGCTCTGGGCTGATGGTCCTGGAATGCCCAAGGCAGCGACGGCTCGCTCGGTGAGGAGATCACCGAGCTCCTCGCCGATTGTGA
Source organism: uncultured Acidobacteriaceae bacterium (assembly GCA_963817305.1). Classification (GTDB taxonomy): domain Bacteria; phylum Acidobacteriota; class Terriglobia; order Terriglobales; family Acidobacteriaceae; genus Sulfotelmatobacter. The sequence goes on from CAWFOD010000012.1 coordinate 29,018, forward strand.
TTAGCTCGGTCAAATCCTCCACGTATTTTCCGGCGTAGGGATTTTCGATTACTGCGACTGCGGCGGCTTTTCGCGTGGGCGGATCGACGGGGCGACCCATCTCCATGCGTGTCTCTTCTACAAACGTCACGATCTTACGAATTTTTGTATGGGAAACACTCCGGGAATCGGCGCTCATCGCAATCCATCCTCTCCTTTGATTTCTGACGCTTTGAGGCCTCCGCTGCGGGCATGGATGCGTGGTCCTGTCGTCATGACGAGAGCGAGGAGAATTTCATCGGCGCGCGGAGCGTCGGTGATGCCAATCTCCATCGCGTCGAAATGACTGCGCACGTAGGAAGCGTTGATGTGGGTGATGGGCACATCGAGGCGCGTGCCGGGGCCTCCAACTTTTTTGGTGGAAGCGACAATTGCCTTGGCGCCGCCCAAAACCTCGCGCATGGCGTAGCCTCCCGGAGCATGCCAGAGTGCGCCATGTTCGACTTCTCCCGCGGAACCAACGATCGCGCCTTTTCCGTAGCCTTCGACCTGCCTGGGATCGCCACCTAGCGCAAGCACCATTCTGCGAGCCATTTCGAGGCCGAGAGGCTTCAGATCGTCCATGAATGCTTCGATCTTTTCCAGGTAGGCGCCAGCGTAAGGGTTGTGGATCACCGCCAACGCTGCCACACGTTTCAACGGCTTCTGCGCCATGGGGCCGCCCTCGTGGAAAATTTCTTCCAATATGAGGACGCTCTTGCGAAGTTGAACTTCAGGCATGAACCAGTCTCCTGTTTGCGGTGGACTGTTCCAATCGTGAGTCTGCGTGTGCGCCCACGATTCGCGTTTCTCCCTGCAGGCGCAGGGCGGCTGCGCAGATCAGGTCCTGGCTCCGCAAATGATCGGCGACGCTCGCTCCTGCATCCAACGCCTGCTGAATTTCTTTCGCGGTAAGTTGCGCGACTGATTGCGTTACGAGTCGCTGGCCCAGATCGCTATCGGGAGCGAGTTCGCGGGCTGGCACACGAGTAATTTTCTTGCTTCCTGGAATGTTTACTGCATTCGCGATGATGGTTGCCGCGGCATCGGCATCGGCTGCGCCGCGCGCGAGTACGGTCACCGCATCGGCGATGCCGAGTGAGAAGCTCCGTCCGCGCCAGCCACTGGTGGCGATTCCGCGAACCGAATGCGTAGCATCAATACGCAGCGTACCGAAGAGCGAAGGCCGGTCCGGACGCTCCACCATCCCTACAGAGAATTCTTCGCCATCCGAGAGATACAGGGCGATGTCTCCTCCGTTATTTACGTAGGCTTTTGAAAGCGGTGAGTTTGCGGTCATCGATTCAAGTATCTCTTCTGCGACTGCCCCGGCAACTGCCGCCATGGGAGTGATGAATGTGCTTCTTCCGTGCGGCGCGACGGCTTGCACCATGCGCTGAGCGATAGGGCCGTTGACTTTTAAATCGTAGCGCCATGGTTGCCGCAGCGTGGTAAGATCACCGCATAACTCGTCCAACACAGTGATGAAGCGGTGGGAAGCTGCGCGATACGCACTCTCTATTTCCGAGAAATCGCCGAACGCCGCTACGATCAAATCGATGGGTCCATCTTGCATGTGAAGCCGGCGTCCGTCGGGCAGCATTCGGATTTGCGCGCGCGAATTCAATGTTTAGATTCCCTTTGTTCTTACTTCGAGCGGCCACGGATTTTCGGGGCGCGCGGCGATCCGGCTTCGGCTTTCTTCCGCTTGCTGAATCGAACTGAGAGGACGCACGTGATCCATATATCCGCCGAGCTTCGCGTAATCCGCGAGCTTCATCGTGAACTCAATCGGAGCCACGAGGGCTGGAGTGGGCACGTAGCCGAATGCGTTCTCGGGCAGGCGGCTCACATCGACCATGATCGTGATTCCACCGCCGGGCCAAACGTAAACCGGAGCTCCGCCGCAGGTGACGCGCGTCAGCGTTTCGCGAACCGAATGCGTGAGCTTTACGGGATTTTCCGTAACTCCCGCACGCAGTGATCCACCCGCGCCGCCCATGAATAGCACGGTGCATAAAGCCGGCTCGCAGTTCTCGCGAATCCGCGCCACGGACTCTCGTAAACTTACTGGCAATTCTTTCTCGATGGGACGCCGGGCATCATCCAGTTCGAAATAAGCATAGTGCTCACCGGTGGTGCTCACCATCAGCAGTCGCAGACCTTTCCACGAAAGTTCGGGGTCGAAGGGAGAAAGGATTGAAAGCGGATCTGCAATATTCGTTCCTCCCCATGAAGTGCCGGGCTCGGCAACTTTGAAGTAGCGTCCGGGAGTGGAGCGGCGGCCTTTCATCTTGATCCCGGTTTCAGGGATGCCGAGCAGCTTGCCGGCCTGGTGTTCCGACAAGACGCCGGTGATGTGATCATCGACTACGACGACCTCGTCAACTTTGCCCTCCCATTGCTTGGCAAACATTCCGATGGTTGCCGAACCGCAGCCGACGCGCATGCGCTCTTCGCGCACACCGTCGACGATTGGGGGCTGCGAGGCTTGCACTACGATCTTCGCTCCGCCGTCGATTTCGAGTTCAGCGGCTTTGCCGTTGCACAGGTTCAAGAGAGTGTCGCAGGTCACGACTCCCTCCTGGCGGCTGCCTCCGGTCAGATGGCGGACACCTCCGAGCGAAAGCATTTGAGATCCGTACTCGCTCGTTGTTACATGGCCCACGGCTTCGCCTTGGGCGCGAACCGTGCTGCACTCCGGGCCGAGATGACGGTCGGTATCGATCTTTAATTTCACTCCGCAATAGCTGAAGATGCCTTCGGTCACGACGGTGACCATATCGACGCCTTCGGTTTCAGAAGAGATGATGAAAGGCGCGGGCTTGTAATCAGGATAGGTAGTGCCCGCGCCAATCGCAGTGACAAATGTGTCGGCGCCGGTGACCAGAGAACCATCCCACTCGCGATTTCTTTCGAGGAATGGCACCACCGAATCGCCGCGCGAGAGTGCGCGATCGAGAACGATGTGCGGATCGATGCGCACAAGTTGCCCGGCATGGTTCGCATAACGGTCACAGGATCCCGTTCTTCCCGGCTTGATGTAGCACAGCACGGGGCAAGCATCGCACCGGATGGCGTCATCAGCCACGCGCGCCGCCCTTCTCGCGGGCAGCTAGAATCGCGGCGCGTACGCGGTCTGGTGTGGCGGGAATTTTTCGTATGCGAATGCCGATGGCATCGTGCAGAGCATTCAAGATTGCCGGAGCGGTCGGAATGACGGCCTGCTCCCCGATTCCTTTCGCTCCATAGGGCCCGACGGGCGAGGGTTCTTCGATGAGGATCGATGCCACGGGCGGGATATCGCCGGCCGAGGGAATTAAATAGTCGTGAAGATTTTCGCCTTTGCCGGGAAAAAATTCTTCCATCAGCGCCATGCCGAGGCCCTGGGCAACGCCGCCCTCAATTTGCCCTTCGATCAGCGTGGGGTTAATGGCGCGGCCAACGTCATGGGCGGCGGTGATCTTCAATACGCGAACCATTCCAAGTTCAGTGTCCACTTCGATCTCGGCCATGTGAGCACCGAAGCCGAAGACGGCGTATGGAGTGCCTTGCCCATTTTCGTCGAGCGGCTGCGTCGGCGGATCGAATGTGGCTTGAGCGGTGAGAACATATCCATGCTCGTCAAGTGGCAAAGCGGGAATTGGCAACGTCGTGCTCTTGCCATTCTCAGTCACGATCACGACGTCGCCTTGAAAATCGAGGATGGCGCACTCGCAGACTTTCGCCAGCGCCAGAATTTTACTTCGCAACTGCAAGCCGGCCATTTGCGCAGCTTTGCCGGTCACGAAGGTTTGCCGGGAGGCTGAAGTTTTGCCGCAGTCGGGCGACAGCGCAGTATCTCCGGAGATCAGATCGAAGCGATCGATTGGACAGCCGAGTGCATCGGCGCATATCTGGGTCACAATCGTGTTGGAACCCTGGCCGATATCCACCGCGCCTTGGTGTAACGCAATTCTGCCATCGCGTTTCAGCCCCATTCTCACCGTTGAAGGATTGGGAAGGGAAGTGTTGCCACAGCCATACCACATGCCCGCAACTCCAACGCCACGGCTCAGCCCGATGTTGCGGGAGTTGAAGTTCGCCGCCGCCACGCGTGCTGCTTTCCATGCGGGGCGCAGCGCCTCAAGACATGCGCGAATTCCAACGCCTTCGCCCAAGACCTGGCCCGTTACCGTTGGAGTATTTCCATCGAGCGCGTTCAGGATTCGGAACTCCAGGCGGTCAACTCCCACTTTGTCTGCCAATTCATCATAGAGTTGCTCCTGGGCGATTGCAGCTTGTGGAACGCCAAAGCCACGGAAAGCGCCCGCGGGTACCAGATGCGTATGAATGGCCCGGGTAAGCGCGCGGTAGTGAGGCACGTAGTAAGGGCCAGAAGCGTGCACTGGCACGCGTCCCGCAACCGTTGGACCCCAGGAAGAATATGCGCCGGTGTTGAAATCGGCGGAGAAATCGAGTGCGGTCAACTTTCCATCGCGCGAGCATCCGCCCCGAAGCCGGACACGCGAAGGATGCCGCTTGGTCGTCGACATCATCGATTCCGTTCTGGAATACACCATACGCACCGGTTGTCCGAGCTTCCACGCCGCCAGAGCGATAAAAGGCTGCACTGACAAATCCAGCTTCGAGCCGAAGCCTCCGCCCACGGCGGTTGGGATGATCCGTACTTGCTCGGGCGCGATGCCGAGAATCGCCGCTATGTCGCTGCGGTCCATGTAGGGTGACTGGGTGCAAGCTTGAATTTCAATCTGATCGCCGACGCGGCGGGCGAATCCGGCCTCGGGCTCGATGTAGGCGTGCTCGATGAAGCCGGTTTCGAATTCACCCTCGGCGGTGAAATCAGAATGGCGCAGCGCCTCGTCAACATCGCCGCGGACGACGCGTCCCTGCACCAGAATGTTTTCTTCGCGGTGGGGATGAATCAGCGAAGCGCCGGGGGAAAGAGCTGCATCCATGTCAAGAATCGGCGGCCGTTCGTCCCACACCACAGGAAAGTCGGCAGCATCAAAAGTTTCCACCGCAGTGGTTTCGCCTACCACGGCTGCGATCGCTTCGCCGCGGAAGCGTGTTTCCTTTTCCGCGAAAACCGGCTGGTCTGCAAATCGAGGAATCACGCCGTAACAGTTTTTTCCAGGAACATCTTTCGCCGTGAGCACGGCGCTCAGGCCGGGATGATTTCGAATGAATGCGTTCAGATCGCCAAATTCGAAGCGGGCGCGATGATGAGGAGACCGGATCACTCGCAGGGTGAGAGTTCCTGGCGGGTATTTCATCGGCACCAAAAATCTCAGTGCCTGCCACCTTGGCTTTTCCATCCAGACGCGCAAGCCGGTTGCCAACTGCACTGCCCGCAACTGGAAGCCGAGCTCTGGGCGCATCTTTGCGGGCATCGAGAATAGCAGCGATGATCTTGCGATAGCCAGTGCAACGGCAGAGCACGCCGCCAATCGCATCGGTGACCTCGGCTTCATTTGGCATCGGGATTACGATCGAGCAGAGCCGCTGCGGAAACCAGCATTCCCGGGGTACACGCCCCGCATTGTGCGGCTCCATGCTCCAGGAATGACTGTTGCAATTGCGTTCCGGATCGCGAGCACTGCGCCAGGCCCTCGATGGTTGTGATCTCACAATTCTCCGCTTGGGCTGCGGCTACCAGGCATGAGCAGACCGGCTCACCGTTGAGCAGAACCGTGCAGGCACCGCAATCTCCGGCATCGCATCCGACTTTGGTCCCGGTAAGCCCCAGGTCTTCGCGCAACAGTCGCGAGAGCCTGCGCAGAGGCGAAGTGGAAAGCACCATGTCACGTCCATTGATTGAGAGAGCAATGGAGGTAATTTCCGGAGCGACGCCCAATTCCGGTATCGTCGCCATCAATGTTTTTCCCCATAATGTTTCTCCGCGCAGTTTTTCTCCGCGCAACGGTTCAGCGCGCGCTGAACCAGGGTCAGGGACGCGTCACGCCGATAGTCTGCAGTGGCTCGAACGTCGTCGATCGGAGAAAGCGTCGACAAATGTTCGGGCCTGACTCGCGCTCCCAGTCCGGCTTCGAGGGGTGCACCGATGAGATCGTGTTCGAGCTGAGGTAAACGCCGGGCGACGGCTGAACATGATCCGACGGCCACTCTCGCCGCTGCCACTCGTCCAGAGCTATCTGCGAGTACGATTGCGGCAACCATCGAAATGGAAATCACCAGATAGCGCCGTGCTCCAAGCTTGGCAAACGACGAAGTGGCGAGGTCGAGAGTTCGCGGAAGGATCACTGCAATCAACATCTCGTCCGTTCGCCGCAACGTCTTCCGGTTTCCCACAATGAATTCTGCCAACGGAATTCGTCGCAGACCGCTGGCGGAGGCGAGTTCTACCTCGGCATCCAGCGCCAGCAAAGGAGGCACTCCGTCGGCGGCGGGCGAAGCGTTGCACAAATTGCCCGCGATCGTGCCACGGTTCTGGATTTGAATCGCGCCGATTTCACGGGCAGCCTCTTTCAATCCATCGAAGCACGAAGGCAGCGGGGCTCGAATGATCTCGGTCCAGGTGGTGAGCGCGCCGATTCGCGTTTGGTCCGGAGTGCATGTGATTCCGCGCAACTCGCGAATCGCGGAGATGTCGATGACGGTGCCGTGAACGGCGCGGTCCCCGAGAGCAGGAAAGAAATCCGTTCCTCCAGAGAGAATTTGCGCCCGGTGCGTGGCAAGCGACGAGAGCGCGTCATCCACGGTCTTTGGCCGGATATACAAACTCGCAGTCTCCGCAACAAGGATTTACCCGTGAGGCGCGGGGTCTATCCTGAATGTGTAAAGCTCGAACGAGGTCGATTGTACAGCCTGACAGGCGTGATGTTGCGCGGGGAAAGGCCTCGAACAAGACAACTTTGGGCTGGAAGCTAGCGGAAGCGCCGGATGAATAATGTATGGCGTTCGGAGCGGTAGTAGCCAACCACATAAACCGTGGCTTTACCTTTGGTGGAGTAGATGACCTGGCGGATCCGCAGAATGGCGGAGCCTTTGGGAAGAGCGAGGGTCTCTGCCAGTTGGGGATCGGCGGCGGTGGCATCGATTTCCTCATCGGCGTAGGCCAATTCCACGCCATAGTCGTGCCGCAGCGTGCCAAATAAAGAACTTCTGCCCAAGGGAGCGTTCACCAATTCGGCGAACTCAGAGGCGGGAAGGTAGCAGGTCTCCATGGCGAAAGGTTCTTCCCCGGTGAGGCGTAGACGCATGATCTTGACCATGCGGCTGGCGGCGGGCAAGCCGAGACGCGCGGCAACCTCTTGTTCGTCGTCAATTATCTTCGCCGTGAGTACGCGGGAACGGGGCGCCAGCCCGCGACTGGACATGTGCTCGGTGTAGCTCATCAGCTTGTTGAAGTGGATTTTGGGGGCAGCCACAAAGGTGCCCGCACCGCGACGGCGTTCGACGAGGCCCTCGCGCTCGAGTCCAGCCAGGGCGTGACGGGCAGTCATCAGGCTGACTTTGTGGGTCTTGGCCAGTTCGCGCTCAGAGGCGACAGCGTCTCCGGGACTCAGTTCCGCGGTCTCTATCCGCTTGCGAATCGAATTCTGGATCCGCTTGTATACGGGCGTTCCGTTGCGATGATTTCCAGACATAATCGATCTTCTGACTTCGGTAACGTCCAGCTCGCCGACCAAATTGTTGCGTATTTATCTAACGGCCCGTTTGACAGCTGCCATGTGCTATATAGCGTATAGCAGGCCTTCTGTAAAGGAAAAAGGTTCGCAGAATGGATGGAGTGAACCTTTTTTATGTTTCTTGATCGCTATAGAGCGGATTGCGTTGCTTCGTTCGTGGTCTGCCATGCTTAGCTTCGGCGCAAAATTTCCCAAAATTGATTTACAGGCAGCAATCTTGGAGTAATCCGACTAACAAATGAGGTGGATCGGGAAATCAGTTCCCGCCTTTTCCAAAAACGGTACGAGATTGTGATATATAGCGGACCTCGGAAATGGCTTGGCTAGAAGGCGCCGAAAGATTTCCACAGGGGTATGCATTTTTTTCTTGACCACGCTGTGCGATGTGCTATATAGCATAGTGCGTTTACATTAGATGGCAAATTGTAATGTCCAGGTTATGCATCACCCGCTCTCAGGAGGCTGTGCGATGAAAAAGCTAGCTTTAGGATTTGTGGTTCTACTGACACTGGTTGGGATCATTGGAACGATGACGCCGGCGATGGGCCAGGAAGTGACGGCATCGATCGTGGGCACGGTGACCGATCCCAGCGGTGCGCCGATCAAGGGCGCCAGCGTTAAGGCCACGGATACGGAGCGCGGCACGGTCTGGACGGCGGAAACCAACGATAGCGGGGCCTACAGCATTCTGCGCCTCCCGATTGGCACGTATGGCCTGAAAGTGACGTCGCCCGGCTTTCAAACATCCGAATTACCACCGTTCACGCTGGTTCTGAATCAAACCGCGCGCGTGAGCGTGCAGCTGAAAGTAGGCAAGATCAGCGAGACGGTTGAGGTCACCGGAGCGGCGCCGATTTTGGAGACGGAGAAAGCTGAGGTTGGTACGGTTGTCGATTCCAGAACGATCACGAATCTCGCGCTGGAGACCCGCAACTATGTGCAGCTGACTTTGCTTTCTCCCGGGGCGGTCTCGGTGGATCCCGCCAGCATGAACCTGGGATCGCAGACTGCAGAAGAGGGCGGACGTCCTTACATCAACGGAAACCGCGAGCAGGCCAACAACTTCCTGTTGGACGGCGTCGATAACAACCAGGCTTCGGATAACCTGCCGGGTTATGCGCCATCCCCGGACGCCATTGGCGAGTTCAACCTCATTACTCAGAACGCCTCGGCGGAGTTCGGCAACTACAACGGCGGAATCATCAATGCCACCATCAAGTCAGGAACGAACCATCTCCATGGAGATGCGTTTGAGTTTTTCCGCAACGACATCTTCAATGCTAATAAGTGGGAAAACGGCCTGCCTTTGACCGGGCCGCTGCCAACGCCCAAGTTGCGCTGGAATATGTTCGGCGGCACGCTTGGCGGCCCAATCATCAAGGATAAGTTGTTCTTCTTTGGCGACTATCAAGGCGGACGTCTGGATCATCCTGCGAGCACCAGCGCCATCACTGTGCTCACGCCGGCTGAGATATCAGGCAACTTTTCGGCTCTCTGTCAAAGCGGGTTTACGGGGGGAATTTGTAATGACAGGTCGACGGGCCCGGATGGGAACAAAAATCTGATAACCAACCAGCTTTATAATCCGTGCGCCGCGGGAACGGGAGGGACTTCAGGGGTTCCCTGCAATATCCTCGCACCCGCAGCGAGGGCGGCCTTCGCGGGAAACATAATTCCCCCAGGTATGCTGAACCCGGTATTCACGTCACTGGTCACGAATGGACTCTATCCAAAGGCGGTAAGCACGCTGCCTGACGGTTTCGGGCAAGCATTTAACACGACCAACGAGCAATTTAACTCAGACCAGGGTGACATTAAGGTTGACTACAACGCATCCGATAAGGATCACGTGAATGCCCGCTTCTCAAAAAGCGATCAGTACGATCCGGCCAACAACTCGGTAGCTTTACTCGGCAACACGATAAACGAGGCTAACCTGTTGACTGGTTCTCTGAACTGGAACCACACCTTTACACCGAACCTGCTGAACGAAGTCCGCTTTGGCAAGAACAATATCAAGCTGAATCACGGGCTGACCGCGTTCGACAGTTCGGTGGGCGCTTTGGGCAATAGCATCGGAATCGCCAACGGGAATCCAAGTGGAGTCGATGGCCTTCCGGAGTTTGGCTTTGCCGGCGGCTCGGTAACAAATATCAACTCGGGCACATTGACCAATTTGGGCGCGGCGAGTGTTGACGAGCAATTTTCTACGACGGTCACGCAAGTCGACGATGTACTTATCTATACGCATGGCCGCCACGTGATAAAGACCGGCTTCCAGTTGAACCGCTATAACCTCAATGTGTTTTACACGGGGAACGGCGGCGAACTGGGTGCCGAACTTTTCGGGAACGGTCCGGGCGGAAACTATTCAGGTACCGGCGTGACGGAAGTGGTCTCCGGTAAGGCGCAACAGGTCACCTCTGGAGGAGACGGATCCGCGGACTGGGCTCTTGGACTTCCGGGGGATGTAGGCCGGGGCGCAAGTGCAGCACCGCCGTGGCACCAGCGCGATTGGCTGATCGCCGGCTTTGTTCAAGATGACTGGCGCGTCACCGACCGTCTGACCTTAAACCTGGGACTTCGTTATGAAGCGCGTACTCCGTGGATTGAATCCAACAATCGTCAGTCGGCGGTAAACATTCTGACCGGTGCGTTGGAGCTTCCCGGCAACGATCCTGTGCCGAACGGAGTCGTGGGCTCGAATGGATTCAGCCGGGGCCTTTACAACACGGTGTACGGAGCGCCGGATTTCCAGCCGCGCTTTGGTTTCGCATGGAGTCCTGCTCTTTGGAATGGAAAGACAGTTATCCGCGGCGCCTTCACGATTTCGTCCTATCTGGAAGGCACGGGAGTTAACCTGCGAGACACGCAGAATCCCCCTTATGCCGCCCCCCAAACGGAAACAAACAACGTCCAAACCGGACCGACGGCGTTTACCACCGCGACAGCGTTCGCTTCGGCAAGCAGCGTAAACCCGTATGTGGGCGCTACTCTGCAAACCTGGTCGGGCACTGTTCAACCGGCAGTAGCGGATCAGTGGAATCTTACCGTGCAGCAAGAAATTGCGCACGACACGACTTTCCAACTCAGTTACATTGGCCAGCGCACCACTCACTTGATGGTTCCGGAATGGCTCTCGCAAGGAGATCTGCAGCCGAATGGCACCATCACTTATCCGTTCATCGGCGGTCAAAATCCGGCGGGCACTGTGATCGACGGAGTTACCACGACTACCGCGACGTATGGTCCGAACGGATTTGGCAACGTGAAGAATACGGCTTCGGTCGGTAATATGAACTACAACGCGATGCAAGTAGTTTTGCAGAAGCGATACGGACGCGGGCTCGAAGGGCAAGTTTCCTACACGTTTGAGAAGTGCATGACGAACGACGATGGATACTATGGAACCTGGGGGACCACGACTCAGGCAGGCCCTTCGGGAAACTACTGGCAGAATCTCTATAACCCGAACGGCGATTATGCGCAGTGCTACTGGGATGCGAAACACGTGCTCAGCGCATACGCGGTTTACCAACTGCCCTTTGGCCATGGCCAACAATTCGGTCAGGGCCTTCCGTCCGCGGTAAACGCGGTGGTCGGCAACTGGTCGATCAATCCGATCGTTTCCTGGCATACCGGGTTCCCGCTCTCTCTGTATGGAGCCAGCGACTCGGGCACGGGAAGTCCGGAAAATCGCCCGGATTGCCTCGGGCCAGTTGCCTATCCGAAGTCAATTGTTCCGGGAACCGGATTGCAGTGGTTTTCGCCTAACTCATTCGCGAACGCGGCGGCCGGGACATTTGGAAATTGTCCGGCTCAAGGTCCGGTGATTGGGCCTGGGTACGTGGATGCCGACATCAGCTTGCAGAAGGATTTTCCAATCTCGGAATCGATGAAATTCCAGTTCCGGGCGGACTTCCTGAATGCATTCAATCATCCGAATTTTGCGGTGCCCAACGATAGTGTGGGGACTTCAACTTTCGGGGTGACTACGGCAACGCAGGATGCGCGTGAGATGCAGTTTGCATTGAAGCTTTACTTCTGACAAAGCGCGACAATCGTGGCAGGATGCCGTTTCGGCGTCCTGCCATTTTCATTTATGATCACGGTTATATGTTCCGGTTTCAATTCCTGGCTTGTGTAGTCCTCTCGGTGGTTACGGCGGGCGGGAGCAGCGATGCACAATCTGTCGGCAAAGCTCCGCCCACTCCTTCTACAATCGCGCGAAATGCGGCGGCTATGGCCGAAAGCGGCCATTGCGTGGAGGCTTTGCCCGCGCTCAAGAAAAGCATCAAGGTAGAAGATAAAGAATTGAGGCGCAAGATTGGACTGGATGGTGTGCGTTGCGCCATGACGCTGCATCAGCCGGATGCCGCCCTGGAATTCCTTCACCTGCTGGCGCGAGAATTTCCGCAGGATCCCGATGCGCTGTATGAGTCCATCCATGCTTATTCTGATCTTTCTTCTTCGGCCTCACAGGAACTCGCGCGCACGGCTCCATCGTCTTATCAAGCGCACGAGTTACTTGCCGAGTCTTTCGAATCGCAAGGGAAGTGGGAGGAGGCGGAGAAGGAATATCGCGGAATACTGAAACAAAACCCGAGTTTGCCTGGGATTCATTTCCGGCTGGGGCGAGCTTTGCTCTCTGTGCCGAACCCGACTCCGGACGCGGCGAGCGAAGCGAAAAAAGAGTTTGAGCAGGAGTTGCAGATCGATCCCAGTAACGCCGGCGCCGAATATGTGCTTGGCGAGTTGGCGCGACAGAGCCAGCAATGGGATGAAGCGGTGAAGCGTTTTACTCGCGCGGCAAAGCTCGACCCTCAATTTGGGGAAGCCTTTCTGGGTCTGGGATCGTCGTTGCTCTCGGAAAAGCAATATGCGGATGCTATTGCGCCGCTGGAACGAGCGGTAAAGCTGGAGCCCAGAAATCCCGATGCGCACTACAGTCTGGCTATGGCTTACACTCGCGCGGGGCGCAAAGAAGATGGTGAAAAGGAATTTGCGATTCACCAGCGCATCATCGGCGATCCTGCACCCTCCGGGCAACCCGCAGAGGCAAAATAAAGGAAGTTGCACGATAGAGCTTGCGACGTCGGCTGAGGGAGAATTGAGAGCACCTGTTTTTGCGAGTAGCGTGGGCCCGTGGATGATCGGTCGCCGCGATTTTCTTCAGGGAATCTGTGGCAGCTTTGCCTTCTCTACTCTTGCACGTTTTTCGGCCGGCCTCGCTCCGCCGCTTTATCCTTTCGAAGTAGTCCCTGCTAATGTCAGCGGCATTACGTGGAAACATACTGCGGCGCACTCTGAGCAGAAATATCTGCCCGAGACAACTGGCGCAGGTTGTGCGTTCCTCGACTACGACAACGATGGATGGATGGATATCTATCTGGTGAACAGTGGCAAATGCGATTTCTACGATCCCAGTCCACCGCTGCGCAACGCGCTTTACCGTAACAATCGCGATGGAACTTTTACCGACGTGACCGAGAAGGCGGGAGTGACTGCGGGCGGCTACGGCCAGGGAGTCGCTGTGGGCGACTACGATGGCGATGGGTTTGCGGATCTTTATGTTACGCAATACGGGAGAAGCATTCTTTATCACAACAACGGAGATGGAACATTTACCGATGTGACGGACAAGGCCGGAGTAGCCGCGCCGGGGTGGTCCTCGAGCGCTGTGTGGTTCGATTACGACAATGATGGCTGGCTGGATTTATTTGTTTGCCGCTTCGTGGATTTCGATAAATCCAAGAATCTGCCGTGCACCTCTGACAACAAAGTTGGGTACTGTATTCCTCATCTCTACAAACCGATGGCCAGTTGGCTCTTTCATAACAACGGTGACGGGACATTCACTGATGTCTCTAAATCATCGGGTATCGGAAAATATCTGGGCAAGGGCTGGGGAGTAGTAGCCACAGACATTAATAATGATGGCCGCATGGATTTATTTGTTTCGAACGACACGGTGGCTAACTTTCTCTATGTGAATCGCGGACAAGGAAGGTTTGAAGAAATTGGGCAACAGGCGGGCATCGCCTACTCCGATGCCGGACGCCCGCGCTCTGGAATGGGCGTGGATTCCGCCGACTTCAACCAGGATGGATGGATGGATCTGTTTGTGGCCAACATCGACCATGAGGCGTACTCGCTCTACAAGAACAATCACGACGAAACCTTCGACGATATTGCTCCGGCTACAGGCGTTGCCGGTGCGACGAAACTGATGAGCGGCTGGGGGCTGAAATTTTTTGATTACGATAACGATGGAAATCTCGATCTGATTCTTGCCAACGGGCATCCCGACGATCTGATTGAAAAGATCCACGATAACGTGAAGTACCGAGAGCCGCTTCTGCTGTTTCATAATTCGGGAAGTGGGTTGAAGAATGTTAGCGGCGAGAGTGGGCCAGCATTCGCCATACCGATGTCGGCGCGGGGCTTGGCTCTGGGAGACTTCAATAACGACGGGGCGGTTGATGTCCTGATCTCGAATAACGACGAAGCGCCTATGCTGCTGCGGAACAATGCTGGAGTCGGGAATCACTGGCTGGGTTTAAAGCTGGTCGGGAAGAAGGCAAATATCGATGCCGTTGGAGCGCGGGTGACGTATCAGGCGGGCGAGCTGAAGCGGAGCCGTATGAAAGTCGGCGGAGGCAGCTATCTTTCGTCGCATGATCCGCGCCTGGTATTGGGAATCGGCAAGCTTGCGAAAATCGACTGGCTTGAGATCGATTGGCCGCAGCCCAGTGGATTGAAGCAGCGGCTGACGGAACTTCCGATCGACCGCTACATCACCATTCACGAAGGGCAGCAAGGGTGGAAGTAAACGGCTTTCCCCGTCTTGTTAATCAGCCCACGCGAGTCAGCACGGGGCAACTGGCACGGCATATAACTTCGTGAGCGAGGCCCCACGGAATATGGGCAGCCACGCGCGGCGAGGATGTGCGGTTTGCACCCATGACAATCAGGTCGATTCGGCGGATTGCGGCAGTCTCCAGAATCCCTTCGGGAAGAAAATCTGTGCTGGCGATATATTCCGGTTCCACGGCCAGCTTCGCGCCGGATGGGAGCAGTTTCGCCAGTTTTAGCCTGCTCTCTTCTCGCGTGCTGTGCTGCCACTTCACAAATTGCTCGGCGGCGTAGGGTGATGGACCATAAGCGGCCGGGCCGACGTCAGTGAGAGGCATCGGCGGAAGCATGTGCAACAAAACAAGCCGTGCCTGATGCTCTTCGGCGATGGACAAGGCATAAGGAAACGCCGCATCGGCGGCGCGACCAAAATCGGTTGGGAAAAGGATGCCTCTGAACTGGATCGATCCCGAGGCAGGGGGCGGGACATGGGGACCGATTGTAAGCACCGGGCATGGCGCCAGCCGCAACACTTGCTCTGCGATTGAGCCCAGAGCGAGTTTCTTCAGTCCGCCGCGTCCTCGCGTGCCCAGCACCAATAGATCGACGTTCTCGTGTTCAATTACAGAAGAAAGAACGTTCCAAACCGGGCCCTGTTTGACGATGAGGTGATGGTTCACATCATCCAGTCGCGCATTGTCGGTGAGTTGGTTCATTTCCCGTTCAGCGTCCAACCGGGGCACGTTTAGTTCTCTCGGCAAACGCTCCAACGGAATCGGGTCTCTCGGTTCCGGAGCCATGGCGTGTACGACGGAAAGAGTGGAATCATAGCGCCGCGCCAGAGAAAGCGCATAAGTGAGCGCGCATCGTGATGATGCTGAGAAGTCTGTGGCAATTAGAATCTGCTTGAACTGAACTTTCGCTTCTGGATTGTGTATCTGGGAGAGTGTTGACATGGTCCCTCCGATCTTTCCGACGACGTATGGTTCGGGAGTTGGCCCGGAGGATGCGCCGGTCAAGAAATCAGTCAGTGAGGCGAAGCGCCGGGCGCTTCTCGTTTTGCTTTTTCTGCCTCCAGCCGGTGAATCGTTGTGCGCAGCCAGGCGCCAAGGGTGGACTCAATTTCCTGTTGCGTTCCCGTCCGGTACAAAGACTCGAGTGTGTCTCCGCTCAGCGACAAGGGAATGTGAATGCAAGGAATTTGTTCCTTACGCGCTTCTGCCGGGACGAATTGCATCAGGAGGCACTCGCTGCAAGGCTCCTTGTCCTTGGAGTTAAAGTTCATGCAGGTAGGAGAATCCTCGAAGATAAATCGGGGGCGCCAGGCTTCGCGGGGCAATCGACCGTAACCGCCTTGCTCAAGAAATTCCAACTCGAATTTGAGAACCTCCAGCAGGTTCCGCTTGTCTGTCGGCATGACCCTATCCTCATTGCCAGTGTGGGCGCTCTTCTTTAGCGACGCCGTGATGCCGGTCACAGCATATGGTGAGAGTAATCACTCATGAATTTGCCCGGTGAATCGTGTCTATCTCTGATCTTCTCTTTTCCGGAAATTGATTACATCAGTCTGTGATATAGGTCACAGCACCATCCGCGCGAAAGAGTTCAATATTGCAACATGCTTGGAGTATTCTCCTTGCGACGTTCGACGAACTTAATTCGATGGAGCCAATGATGAAGAGGATCGATATGAAACTGTTTACGATTGCAGCAGCCTTTGTGGTGGCTCTCAGCTTTTCCATGCCAGCGCACGGCCAAGATGCAGCATCACTATTTAAGTCGAAATGTGCTGGCTGTCATGCCGCAGACGGAACGGGTAGTGCAATGGGCAAGAAGATGGGAGCCCATGACTTCACCAGCGCCGAAGTACAGAGTATGACGGACGCACAGCTCGCCGACACCATTACCAACGGCAAAGGGAAGATGCCGAAATATAGCTCTTTGACGCCAGAGCAGGTTAAGGGATTGGTGGCGTACATCCGAACGCTGAAGAAATAATTCTCGCTTCCGCTACAGCATGATTTGCCAGGAGTGGCGAAGAGTTCGCTGCTGCAGGGAAAGTGTATCTTCGCGTCGGTGATCGAAAAGTGAGGCTTGGAATACAGGAGGCGCGGTTTGCCATGAATATGCGAGAACGCATCCGGGACTGGGCACAGCCGATCTACTTTCTGGGCCAAAACCCGATCACTCTGACGGGTGCGGTGATCACGACGAGCACGGCGCTCACCACGATTGCCTTCTGGTTCTATGACTTTTTTCTGCCCGGGCCGCCGCATCCTTATATTGGCCTGCTGGTTTACCTGATCCTCCCCGGCATTTTTGTCCTCGGGCTACTGCTGATTCCGATCGGAATCTGGCTGAGACGACGAAGCCTTCGCCAGAGCGGGCATCTACCGGAAATCTTCCCCGCCATTGATCTGCGCTTGCCCGTGGTGAGGCGCACGTTCGAGTGGGTGGCGTTGGCTACGGTGGTGAATCTTCTGATTCTCGGGACTGCCTCGTACCGAGGCGTGGAGTATATGGATTCGGCGAGTTTTTGCGGCACGACTTGTCACACTGTGATGGCTCCTGAGTACACGACCTACCAAAATTCTCCGCACTCGCGTGTGGAGTGCGTCGAGTGCCATATCGGGCCGGGAGCAGGGTGGTTTGTGCGCTCCAAGCTTTCCGGCTTGCGACAAGTCGTTGCCGTAACGCTGCATACCTACTCGCGTCCAATTCCTTCGCCGGTAAAATATCTTCGCCCGGCGCGCGAAACCTGCGAGCAGTGCCACTGGCCGCAGCGTTTTACGGGTGACAAGTTTCTGGTGAATACCAGTTACAAGGATGACGAAAAGAACACTCCGCAGACCGATGTCTTATTGCTGAAAGTCGGTGGACGAACCTGGCAGGGATCGGTTGGCATCCACGGCCACCATCTCGCTGAGGGTGCGCGGATCCGCTACATTTCGACCGATCCCGAGCGGCAGACCATTCCGGCTGTGTATTACACCGATGACAGCGGGAAGACCACCGAGTTCATTTCCACGGACGCGAAGCCAACTCAACAACAACTGGATAAGGGAGAACATCGCGTGATGGATTGTGTGGACTGCCACAACCGGCCCACGCACATTTTCGAATTGCCCGAAAACGCGGTAGATAAGCAGATGTCGTTGGGACGCATCAGTCCCGATCTTCCGTTCATTAAGAAAAAAGCGGTCGAGCTTCTGAAAGTTGATTATCCGGCGCGCGATGTGGCCAAACAGCGAATCCTTGACGAGCTCAACAATTTCTACCGCACGAATTATCCGCAGATCTATGAGACGCGGCGCACGCTGGTGCAGCAAGCGGGCGACGAAGTAGCGAACATTTATTTGCGCAATATTTTCCCTGACATGCGAGTGACCTGGGGAGTGCACCCAAATAATCTGGGGCACAATGATTCGCCGGGCTGCTTCCGTTGTCACGATGGAAGCCACACCAGCGCGGACGGCCAGACCATTACTAATGATTGTTCTGCCTGCCACGAGGTTTTGGCGGCGGGAGAAGAACATCCCAAGGTGTTGACGGATTTGGGAATGAAGTAAGGAGTAGGCAGCGGTGTCGAACAGAACGCAGTGGGCGGCAGATGCAGTCAGACGATTACGAGTAATCATTTCGGTCGCGCTGATTACATTTTGCGTTCTTATCGTTACTGTTACTTCGACAGCGGCTCGGGCGCGCGCGCAAGCCAAAGTGGCGCATGCTCTCAAACAGGACGAAAGTTGCCTTGCCTGTCACGGCCAGCCGGGGATGACCTCGGAAAAGGGCAAGAGCATTTCGATTGATCCCGCGAAACATGCGGCCAGCGTTCATGGCATCTTGGGCTGCCAAGACTGCCACTCTACAATCAAGGACTATCCGCATCCGGTCAAAGTGGTCAAGGTTCAATGCTCGACTTGCCACGCTGATGAAGCTTCCCACGTGCCCAATAGTGTGCACAGCGCGCTGGGTGAGGCGGCGTGCGAATCTTGCCACGGCGACCACCACGAAGTTGCGACCGCGGCGCAGTTGACGCCAGCGAAGTGTGCGCAATGCCATGCCGAGGAAGCGAAAGAATTCAAGCAGAGTATCCACGGAAAAGCGGCCGCTTCCGGCGATCCGGACGCACCCAACTGCGTTTCGTGCCACGGACCGATCCACCAGATCCAGACCTCGAGCGATGCGGCCTCGCCGGTAGCCAAGAAGAATCTCGCGGATACTTGCGCATCCTGTCACAGCAACCAACAGTTCCTGGCGCGGCATAACATCCCGTTCGCACACCCGGTAGAGCTGTACCGGCAAAGTGTTCACGGGCGCGCGGTGGCGGACGGTGATGGCGCCGCTGCAAGTTGCTCGGATTGTCACGGCAGTCACGGAATCCTGCCCTCGCAGGATGCCCGTTCAAAGATTAACCACTTCAATATTCCGTCCACCTGCGGGCAATGTCATGGTGACATCGCGAAAACGTACCTGGAGAGTGTGCACGGACAAGCCATGAAAAACGGCGTGCACGACGCGCCAGTGTGCGTCGATTGTCATGGTGAGCATTTGATTCTGGCTCCAACCGATCAAGGATCCCTGGTCAACGCCTCTCGTGTGTCTTTGGCAACTTGCGGGCGGTGCCACAATGATGAACGGCTGGAGCTGCGTTACAACCTGCCGAAGGACCGTGTTCCATCCTTCGCCGACAGCTATCATGGCCTCGCCATGCGGGGCGGATCACAGAGCGTCGCCAACTGCGCTTCCTGCCATGGGGTGCATAATATCTTCCCTTCGAAGGATGCGCGCTCCACTGTGAACGCCGCGAACCTTGCGAAGACGTGCGGGAATTGTCATGCCGGGGCGGGAGACCATTTTGTCATTGGTCCCGTGCATGTAAGAATTTCGACCGGCCCGGCGCACCCGGTAGTGAAGTGGATTCGCTGGACGTATCTGGCTCTGATCCCTCTGACCCTGGGCTTCATGATCGTTCACAACCTGGTGGATTTTTTTGCCAAGCTGATGCGGCGGCAGGCACGGCACGAAAGCGGCGCAAAAGTATCACGAATGAATCTGAATTTTCGCCTGGCTCATGCCGGCGTGATTCTGAGTTTTCCAACGCTGGTTTACACGGGGTTCGCGCTGAAATATCCAGAGGCGTGGTGGGCGCGACCGATGTTGTTGCTGGAGAGCCACCTGGCATTTCGTGGCGCCGTGCATCGTACGGCGGCCGTAGTGCTGGTGGCGGCAACGCTTTATCACGTGATCCATCTGGCGACCAATAAGCGAGACCGGTTATTCCTGAAAGCGATGCTGCCGGAAGTAAAGGATGCCACCGATTTATTGCGAGTCTTTTCTTATAACTTCGGACTCACGAAAATCGAGCCGCGCTTCGCGAAATTCAATTACGCGGAGAAAATGGAATACTGGGCTTTTATGTGGGGCACGCTGGTGATGACGGTCTCTGGTTGTCTGCTCTGGTTTAACAATTTCACGTTGCGCCACTTTCCCAAGTGGGTGTCAGATGCGGCTACCGCCGTACATTATTATGAAGCGCTGCTGGCGACATTCTCCATCCTGATCTGGCACTTCTACATGGTGATCTTTGACCCATTGGTTTATCCCATGGATACGGCATGGCTTGACGGCAAAGTTCCCGCCGATCATTACCGGCACGCCCGTCCCGCATATTACCGCGCATTGGAACGGGCAAACTTGATCGAACTGCCCGAGGAACCGGGGGATTCGGAACAGGCGCATGAAGCTGGCGTCCTCAGCCCGATCGAAGGCCCGGTCGTTAAGAGTTAGGGCGTCAAGGCGAGTAGGATGGGCATCTTCGCTGCTGAAGATTACAACCGAGCGGAGTCAGGCTTTTAATTTCTTGCGAATGATTGCAGCCAAGCCAAGCAATCCAGTTCCCAGCAACGCCAAGGTGCCAGGCTCCGGGTTTATGAAGGAAATCCCGCTGCCCGCTTTTGCGGTAAATACGCCGCTGGAGTTAAGTGTCCCGAAATAAGTTTGTGAAGTGTATCCCATATCCGCGTGCAGCCCAGTCCACCAATTCCCTGCGAGTGTACCCAGAATCTGATAGTACCCGGGTTCTCCTGAAATCGGAGACCAGGTAACCGGACCGGTGAATGCGCCGGTAAAAAGAGTGCCGCCCTGCGGCAGGGCAGCGAAAATCCCGGGATTGATGCTGATTGTGAATGAACTCGAGGCGAAACTGAATGTCCCTCCGGCAAGCAGACTTCCCGAGGAGAGAGCGCCAGTGGCAAGAGTTAAGGTGCCGATATCAGCGCCCCTCAGGCCAGCCGAGAGGCTGATCTCGACGAGGTTCGATACGAGGGAAAGGCCGGAAGCATTTCCCACCAGCGTGCCATTGCTGTTAATGACTTCTACTTCGCTGGCAAAAGCTGCCACCGATAAGGCCAGACCCAGCAAAGCTGTCACAACAAATCGCTTCATGACCGCCTCCTGAACTTGCGGATGGAAACCCCAGCCTTGAGAGATTGAATCTGCTCCGGCGTTCCTCGGGCGGATCGAGGCTCAATACTGCCGCACAAGAGCACGTTTCACACCACAATTAGAAAATTGTAACGTATTCATTTCGCTTCTGATCGGTAAAGACTCAGGCAGAATCCACAGGCTCACAGCGCAAATCGTTGCACATTAGCAGCACGCACATTAATGCTGTGCCATCTGTCCGGTCAGCAGTGAAAGTATTAACAGCAATCCGTGAGTTAAGCTGAAAGGGATTTCCATGACATTCAAGCGAGATGAAATTGAGGCGTGCGTGTTCGACGCTTACGGCACGCTGTTCGATGTAAACAGCGCAGCGAGGGCGGCTGAGCATGCACTGGGAGAGAAGTGGCAGCCACTGGCGGAATTGTGGCGGCTTAAGCAGTTGCACTACACCTGGCTACGTGGCCTCTCGGGCCATCATGCGGATTTTTGGCAGGTCACCGGTGATGCTCTGGACTTTGCCTTGTCGACGCTGCAGGTTAAGGACTCCGCGCTCCGCTCCCGGCTGATGAGTTCGTATTTGACTCTGAGCGCTTATCCAGAAGTACCGGATACTTTAAAGCGACTGAAGGCAGCGGGGATGAAGCTCGCGATTCTCTCGAATGGCACCCCTGAGATGTTGGCTGCGGCTACGATCAACGCGGGGATTGCTGAGTTCTTCGATGCTGTTCTGTCGGTAGAAGAAGTGAAAGTTTACAAGCCTCATCCTTCTGTCTATCAGCTGGCCTGTGATCGTCTGAGTGTTGTGCCGGAGAGGGTTTGCTTTCTGTCTTCAAATGGCTGGGATGCCTATTCCGCGAAGGCTTTTGGCTTCCGCGTTTTGTGGTGCAACCGTTCAAAGCAAGAGCCCGAGAGGATTCCTCAGACTCCCGATGCCCAGATATCCAGCCTCGCGGAACTGGCGGATATGGTTTTGAGTTGAGAGTTGCCATGCTTCGACGGGGCCGAGGAGGCAGCGGCCCCGCCGGGCTTGGTTGCAACGTTATGCCGTGATCAGTGACTCCAGAGCCATGCGGCTGGGGATGACCAGAGTCGAGCCAGTTTGCTGGATCAGATGCTGCTTTTTGAATCCTGCGAACAGCCGGCTGACGGTCTCGCGGGAAGTCCCGATCATTTGACCAATCTCTTCGTGAGTGAGAGCCAGCTTCATCTGGCTGGGATTTCTGGCGTCGCTATTCTGATCGAGCCAACCCACCAGGAGACGCGCCAGTTTTTCGCTGGCAGAATCGGAAAGGATTAAGTCGCGGATTTCACGGCACGTAGATGCGTAGTCCGCGCTGATCTGCTGAGTCACCCAAAGGGCCAGTTCGCCGTGAAGACGCATGAGGCGCAGCAAATCGCTGTGACGCAGGAAGCTGATTTCGCTGGGCTCCTGAGTTTCAGCCGTAGCTTCATAGGCGCAACCGGAAACCACCGCGGCCACTCCCAGCAGGCAGCCGGGTTCGACCATTCGCAGAATTAGGGTTCGGCCGTCACTGCCACAAATGGAAAGCTTTACTTTGCCTCGACGCACGATAAACACTCCACGAGGAGACTGCCCTTCGGCGAACAGCACCGCTCCCGTGGGGTAAGTGGTGGTGAGAGATTCGTGCTCCAGGGCCTCGGCAACTGCCGGAGAAAGATCGCAGAAGGTCTTTTCTGATGATCCGGGCCCTGAGAATCCAACTCTCTCGGTGTGGTTTACGATGTGAGCGGCCATGTGTGTTGCCTCCGTTCACATACGTTAGGGCAGGTTCTCTGCCACTTCGGATGCGAGTAGATCCAACAAGGGACATCTTTGTAAGTTAAGCATAATAATGTACTTACATGATGTTTGGATGATCGTGCCGAAATTCAGGGAGTGGTCTGATGCCGAAAACTGGGTCCTTTCCCACAGTTATGTGTGATCCTCATCACCCGCCCGAGGGTTACTGACGAGGTTTCGGCGTGACCTTCGACACTAAGCTGCAATCGGCTCAGAGCAACGAGCTGTGAATGGTATTCAAGAGGGCCGTGCGACTGAAGGGTTTTTCGAGCAGCGGAATTCCCGGCTTGAGGACTTCGCGGTTTGCCATTAGCTCCCCGGTATAACCTGACATGTACACGACTTTCAGAGTGGGATGAGAGGATTTGAGTTGCTCCGCCAGATCTGGACCGCTCATGCGCCGCATCACGACATCGGTCAACAGCAGATCGATTGGATCGGGATGAGAGCGGATCCAGTCGAGGGCGGACTTGCCATCATTTGCCTCGAAAACGGTATAGCCATGTTGTTCCAGGAGCTGTCGAGTCAGGGCACGCATGACGTCGTCGTCTTCAACCAGCAGAATGGTTTTGCCGTGCGATTCGGGAGCGACCGTTTCGGCAACAGGTTTGGATCGAAGACCAATCTTGTGATCGGCATTAGGAAAATAGATTTTGAAAGTCGTTCCTTGCCCGGGCTCGCTGTAAACCAGAATCTGGCCGCCACTTTGTTTGACGATGCCATACACCGTGGCCAATCCCAGGCCCGTTCCTTTGCCCAATTCCTTGGTAGTAAAAAAAGGCTCGAAGATACGCGATACCGTGGCTTCGTCCATGCCGGTGCCGGTGTCGCTTACGGTGAAAAGGATATATCTCCCCGCCGCCAGAGATTGCTTTCGATCGGTGTAAGCTTCGTCGAATTTTACCTGGCCAACTTCCAGAATAAGCTTGCCGCCGCGGGGCATCGCATCGCGGGCATTCACCGCCAGATTGACTACGATCTGGTCCAATTGGCCCGGATCGGCCTCGATCACCGAAGAGGACGATTTGGAGACAATCAGAACTTCGACATCGTCTCCCAGCAGAGGCCGTATTAACTTGCCAATATCTTTCAGGCGATCATTCAGGTCCAGGAGCTGCGGTTGCACCGCCGAGGTTCGGCTGAAAGTAAGCAGCTGCCGGGTCAGCGCCTTGCCGCGGTCAATCGCTTTCCGGATGTTCTCGACATAGGTTGCGGTATCGGCGGCCTGCTCCAGGCGGTCGCGTAGAAATTCCGTGCAGGCGTTGATGATGCCGAGGATGTTGTTAAAATCGTGCGCGACTCCACCCGCCAGCCGGCCGATGGCTTCCATTTTCTGGGATTGACGAAGCTGGGACTCGGTCCGTTTTTGCGCAGTGATGTCGCGCGCAATCACCGAAGCTCCTACGACTTCGCCGATGGCGTTGCGCAAGGGTGAGACCGAAATCGAAACGTTCAAGTGCCGACCGTCTTTGGTGACTCGGATTGACTCACGGTGCTCGACGCTTTCTCCGGCAATAATTTGTTGAAGAATCTCGCTGATTTCGTCCGCCCGATCGGGCGGAGCAAGAAGGGAAATGTGCTTGCCCAAAACCTCTTCCAGAGTGTAACCGTACATGCGCTCGGCGCCACGATTCCAACTGGTAATGGTGCCGTCGAGATTCTTGCTGAGAATCGCGTCCTCGGAAGAGTCAATAATGGAAGCCAGCCGGGAGCGGTATTCGCCGATTTGTTCGGCGGTCTTGCGATACAGTTCTTCATTCGCCCGGCGAAGTTCTTCCGCGATGCGTTTGCGATCGGTGATATCGCGGATCGCACTCAACACGAAGGATCCCTTTTCGGTGGAGACCGGACTGAGGGCGATTTCCACGGGAAACTCCGATCCGTTACGCCGTCTGCCGTAGAGATCCAGGTCCGCGCCCATGCGCCGCGTTTTAGGAGTTTCGGCGAAGGTGTGGCGATGGCGGTGATGCTGGGCGCGGTAGGCTTCCGGTACCAGGATCTCCACTTTCTGGCCGATTAATTCTTCTCGTAAATAACCGAAAAGCTCTTGCGCCTGGGAATTCACTTGAACAATGATTCCGTCGCGATCGACGGCAACGATGGCATCAGGCAAGGCCTCAAGCAGGTCAGTGGAAAGAAGAGCGTTAGCCATGGTTGTGACTGATAGCGAAGAAGTACTCTTACCGTGATCCGGGCGCGGCAGCATTGAAACTCCAAGCTCAAACTGACGTTTCTAAAATCTAATTGTAAGGTGCTTGCTTGTAAAGCTAAGGGGGAGGGCCGCAGTACGTAAAATGTCCGCACAGTGTGACATAGTGCACCCTACTGGCGCTCATCCATCACCGCATTCCTGGAATCGACGGTGCTAGATTTCACACGGCTCGAGTTCCCGGATTCCGGGAAGCATTCAAGTTCCGCTACACCGAGAGCCCCCGCCCAAATGTTTTTAATCCTCACCACAAAGGAGAACTTCCATGTTTGCGCGCATCCTGAATTTTGAAGTGAAGCCGGAGAAAAAAGATGAGTTTGTGAGAGTGGTAAAGAATGAAATCGTTCCCATCCTGAAGAAGCAGACGGGCTTTCTGGAAATCCTGCCGTTTTTTCCTGAGAGGATGAAAGAGGAAAAGGTGGTTTCCATCAGCCTGTGGACAACCAAGTCGGACGCGGAGCGCTATGAGCGAGAGCTGTATCCCAAGGCTCTTGAAATCCTGAAGCCGTTCCTGACCACCCCCGTCCATGTGAACTATTACAAACTGGAGACCGCAGTGTGCGAGCACTTCGTCGAGGCACTTGCTGCCTGAGTAATGAAAGCTTGCTCGAAGCCCCGGGGAATATTCCTGGGGCTTTGTTTCTTGGGGCGGGATTAGCCGCGTCCATTTGCGAGGCGCAGCTGCGGCTTTCTTCACCGCAGCTGACTTAGTCCGGGCTTTGTCCACGTGAACCGACCAGCCGACGCTCAATACTCTCTACGCAAACATAGGAAAGACTCAAGTATCAGCCGAGCCTGCCGATAGCAACCGTAGCGATTACGCGTTTCCACGCGCCTCCGCCTAGAGGTCGCATGAGTGCAAAAGGGCGGGGAGCGATAGGTCTTCGCAGCGACGCCAAGGATACGGTTTCTCTTTGCAGGATTTATGAAGGATCGATTTATTCCGGCGTCGCGATTAGAGGTGTCTGATCACAGAAAAAGACTGCACGGTTTTGGGATGAGCAACTTTATAAGCGACCGTGGAAGAAAAAATCGCCTCAGGCTTTTGCTTCTTAATGTCTGTATGGTCACTACGTTATACGCTCAGATTGCCTCGCCCGGCGGCTCTTCGATTAGCTCCGAAGAGTCCCCGGGGGTCACGTATCGCAGAGTGGTTTCCGAAGTGCGCCTGGTTTTTTCCGCGACTGACGACAACAATCAGAACGTCCGGGAGCTTGGGAAAGACGACTTTGCGGTTGTCGACGATGAGCAGGTCATCCGCGAGTTCCGCAGCTTGACGCGATCGATTTCCACGAATCTGGATGTAATTCTGCTGATCGATTCGAGCGAGTCGGTCCTTTCGCATTTCCGGGAAGAGAATGCTGACGCAGCAAAAATGATTTCGTATTCAGACTGGAACCCCGGCGACAGGGTTTCCGTTCTAACATTCGGTGGGACGGAAACCCGCGTTATCTGCGGCGAGGATTGTAGCGATGCGTTCACGGCTGATCGAACGGTGCCTCAGGGAGGAGCGACGCCGTTGCTGGACGCCGTGGAAGTAGCGACAACGTTGCTCGAAAAGCGCAAGCAGGCAGATGTTTGGCCGGTCATCATCCTCTTCTCCGATGGTGACGACACCATCAGCAAGGCAACCTTCACGCAGCTTCGGGAGACGATCCTGAACGGCGACACGCGAATTTATGCCGTCGACGTTAGTGATTCCAGACAACCTTCCAACGGAGCGGCGACTCTGCAGCGACTGGCCGACGAATCCGGCGGGCGCTATTTTCTCTTGAGCGAAGGGCCCTCCAGAATCTTCCACGATGTTCTCGATGACTTGCATTCTGCTCGCCTGGTAATTTATCGACTGCCGAGTTCAGGATCCGATTTTCATTCGATCCGAATTTTGCCAACTCACAATCTCAAACTGCATTTCCGCTGCCGCCAGGGTTATTACTACCGCGCCGCCAGGCGCAATCCGGAGGAGAATCCATGAGACGCGTGTTCTCACTCACTATTTTGTGGGGTGTTCTGCTGGCTTCAGCGTCGGCTCAATTTGGAATGTATCAACATGGCTCAGTGGTCCGGATGCACATGGGGGACTGCATGCTTTCCCATCATGGTTTCGTAACGACATTCGGGGGCCCTGAGATTGCCACTCCGCAGGAATCTTGCCCAGAGTACACGCTGGTTTCGAGCAGGGTGGTCTATATCATCGTGGGCAAGTCGTCGAACCAGATGATCCCGCTGGCTGAAACAATCGACTTCTGCATACGAAAAAACGAACTTGCGGTCCGGGTGGACGACGCGAAACACGATTTCAAATTCACGATCAAGGAAATGGTAATGCGATCGGATTGGGATCGAATACAGCGGCACATGGATGAACAAATGAGAATCGCAGAAGATCCGAGGGCAATGAAAGCTCGAGATTGAACAGATTCGCTGATACCATGCGAAGAATTCGATCAGGGCTGGACTGGATCGGACTCCGTGGGCCTAACCTCGGCGCCAGATCCGTGACCATCCAGCCCTGGCGGTCCTCAGGTGCGCACCCGGAAAGGAGCACGCTGGTCACGCCGAGGAATGCCGAAATCCAATTGCCGCTGCGTTATCGATCGAATTTGCGCGATTCTCCTGGTTCGACTGCAAGCGATTTAACCCTTTTCGTGCGGCCCCGCTGTCTTCGTTTGTTTTGCCTGGGTGATCATCTGCTGCAGCGCTTCTTTTTGCGGGAAGTCAGGATGGTATCGCAGCAGTTTTTCCCATGAGGCGACGGCTCCGTCCACGTCATTCTTGCCCTTCCATCGGATGATGCCAATATTCAGCAGCGTTCCCGCGTGTTTTGGATCGTATGTCAGGGACTGGTTGAGTTGCGCGAGAGCTCCATCCACATCGCCGGTGTAATAAAGACAAGAAGCATAGTCCGCGCGAACCCCGATGTTCCGGGGATCTTGTTGCAGTGATTTTTCGAAATATCCGGCCGCTTCCTTGAACTGATGAGCATTCTCGTACAGCAGGCCGATTTGATTCTCAAGTTGTGCGTTCTGCGGATCGGATTTCAGCTTCTCCAGCAGCGGGGCGGCCTTGCTGTCGGCCATGCGCTTCAAGTCATCCAGAGTGGGCATTTTATGTGGCGGCTGGGTGGCTTGTGGTTGGGCCGCCACGGCGTTAACAGCTTGAGCCGAGGCAGGCGATCCGGCGGGAACGGATGAAACCGCATGCACCGAAGTGGGGGCGGATCCGCGCAGTAAATACCCTGCCAGGAAGCCCAATGACAGGCAAACGACACACATCACCAGGACAGGAGTTGGCGGCCTATTCGGTTTGGGATTGGCGGTTGCGTCTGAGTCGTCGTCCATTGGCGAAGCCCTCGTTCTGTGACGTGTTCGTGCAGAGACGAAACGTGCGTCCACTCTCTGTATGCTCTATGCACTGCAGATGCCAAGGGCGATGAC
This sequence comes from uncultured Acidobacteriaceae bacterium, assembly GCA_963817305.1. Taxonomy (GTDB): domain Bacteria; phylum Acidobacteriota; class Terriglobia; order Terriglobales; family Acidobacteriaceae; genus Sulfotelmatobacter. Next base: position 57,437 of record CAWFOD010000012.1, read on the forward strand.
ATCTTGAGTAATTTAGAACCTTGATTTCAATCATTTACGAGCAGAAATCCTACAACTCACTGGAATCGGGGTGTCCAGCGGGTTATTGTCCACAACGGGGGCGCGTTTTGCCGCTGCATCTCGGCTTGCCTCATCACTTCGCTTTGGGACGGGGACCTGCTTTCAAAGCGCTGGAGACGGAGCCGTCGGCATTGTGAGCAACCTGGTGGCAGGTGAGGACGCAAGTGTTACTCGATCGGTTATAGGAAATCGGAGCGCCGTTGTTTTGTCCGACAACGTTGGCGTCGAAGTTCACCAGGCGCTCGCCCGAAACGCCGGGCGATAGCGAACCCATGCCGTGCGCCGTATGGCAGACGGAACAGGAAAAGCCGTCATTCGAGATGTGATTGCTGTGCTGCGGGAAGCTGGCATTACTTACCACGTTGCTGAGGTTATGGCATTTGGCGCACATGCCGTAGGGGCCGTTGAGGGTGAGATCGGGATTGGGGAACAGGTTGGTAACTAATCCACCCGGAGAAGCGCTCTGACTGAATTGATAGTTGTGCTCGAGGATGTGAGCGTTGACGGAACCGTGGGGGCCATTCGGTCCGGTGCCACCAAACTCGCGGTTGTCGTCGCTGTTATGGCAATCGGTGCATAAGAGTTGAACTCCCATCAGACGGCCTGCCGTGCCATTCTGATTCAGCATGTTGGTGAGCAAGCTGGGCTGCGGCAGAGCGCTGGTGCTGGTGTGGGTGACGGGATGGCTGGAGGTCGCAGTGGCGCTGAACTCGGCGATTACGTTCAGCGGATCCGGCGCTGAAACCAACCTTGTCGGGGCATAGCCGTAAATCAGCAGTCTCTGTTTTCCGATGCTGGTTCCGTGGCAGCGCAGGCAGTTTTCATATTGGTTAATGGCAGGATTCAGAACAGTGGTTCCATCGAGTGCGCTGATTCCGGCGACATTGGCCTGCGAGGGGCGAATCGTGGGCGGAGCCGCGAAGGTGGGCACCTGGTTCGAGCTGTGGGGGCTGTGGCAATCGACACAGGTGGCGTGGCGATTATTGTTGAGCACTGGAGTTTCCGCGGCGTCATGATAGTTGACGCCCGACGGAAGCGGATGACCCGTCTTTGCCACCTCGGACATAATATTTGGAGCCGCCGGCGAAAGCAGGGTTCCGCCGTTGTGGCAAGTCATACAGGCCTGGGTCGCTGAATCGACACTGGGGACGGCAGGCGAGGCTGGCCGCAACAAACGTTGCGGCGCAGTGGCATCGTGCTCCATATGGCAGGATCCGCAGGCATTGAGAGCCACGGTGCTGTAGAGGCCGACATTCGCCAGGGCTGCAGGCTGATTTATGGCGGTCGCATGAATGCTACCCGTCCAGCCGGCGAGCGGGTTGGGCTGGCCGGTCATGACACGGTTGGGATCGTGGCAGGCCAGACAAAGTTGACCGCTTGAACTGTCCCGAACCAGAAACTTCTGCGCGACCGTATCGATCCCCTGCACGTGCGGACTGTGGCAACTGGTGCATTCCACGTTTCCTTTCACTAAAGTTACCGCGCCAGTTGGGTCCGCCGTTTTACCTTGAGAGACTAACGAAGCCACGAGGTTCGACGCGTCTTTCATGGGCAAAACCAAACTAAAAGGATGCGATCCACTGAGATTCATTCCAAAAGAATCGGCGCTGTTCATCGATCCCGTCATCGGGATTGCACCGTACGCGGCAGATTGTCCCACAGCCACCGTTCCGTCATGGCAGCTCAAGCATAAGCTGCTGGTAACTCCGAGCGTGGGCTGCGTATTTCCTTGCTCAACGTAGGTCGTGCTGGAATACGGGGAGTAGGTTGCTTTGGATAACGTCTGGTTCCAGAGGGGGGTAACGCCGCCCAGTCCACTGTGCGGAGCGTGGCAGAAGGTGCAGCCTAAACTTCCCTGAGTTGTCACCGACGAGCCGCTGGCAGGGGAGAGATTGTGCATTCCCAATACATCACCCTGCACCACTTGTGCCGCAGCCACGCCATGCGCAAGAAATAATGCGCACGCCAATGAGAGCGCCCATCTCACAGCGAGGCATCGGTTGAATACGCGGCTCACGGCTTTCTCCCCTCGGCTGATTTTGCGGCTGCGTAATAGTGAAAGACCTCGATGCGATGGTTGAAGGAGTCCACAACATAAACACGATCGTTGTTGTCGATCTGTAACCCCGTAGGCAGTTGAAAGTCGCCGAAGCCGGTTCCGCGCTGGCCGAAGTAATAGAGCAGCCGGCCTTCGCGGTCGAAGACCTGCACCACGCCCCACAGGCCATCAACCACATAGAGATGGCCTTCGGAATCGAAGCTGATGCCTTTGGGGCGAAACATCGATCCGGTGGAATCGCCGAGTTTGCCGATTGCGTAATGAAAAGCGCCAGAGCGATCGAGCACCTGCACCCGGAAATTCATGGCGTCGACCACGAATAACTCGGAACCGTTCAGCCGCAGTTCGGTTGGATAATTAAATTCCGCATCCCCGCTGCCGGGTTTTCCGATCGTGGCCATCACGGTACCTTGCATATCCATGACGAAAATCTTGTTGCGAAGAGTGTCGGTGATGTAGATGCGCTGTTCGGCCGAATCCACCGTGATTCCGGTGGGCCGTTTGAAGAGTCCTTCGCCGCCTTTCAGCGCGCCGATCATGCGGCGGAATTTGCCGCTCGCATCAAACACGAAAACTTTTCCCGCCAAAGAGTCAGTTACATAAATATTGTCCTGCGCATCCACCGCAACACACTGCGGTGCGAGCATGGGATTCTTGCCACTATCTTTCCGGGAAAGGAATTTATATTTTTTTTCGGTGAAATCGAAGATGTGAATTCCATCCGCGCCGGGGTCGCTGACAATCACTCGCCCATGAGAATCCGTGGTGATGCTGTAAGGGTTCACCAGAAAGTGGAAATCAGGCAGGCCCGCAATCACATCGACTACGCGAGTCCAGAAGCTGCGTTTCGGTTTCACCTCTCGTTCCAGGCTGAAGCTGCGTTCAAACGTTAATTTGCGGCCACCGTCCAGCAGCAACTCCGGCGGCACGGCTTGCTTGATCGATGCCTTGGGGTGTCTTTCAGCCCCAGCAGTGATGGCCAGCAATAGGACCAAGCAGGCGATTGCCGAAGCTTTTCGCCACGAACCCAAGCGCGACGGACCCGTGCTCCGTCCGATCAGAAGAAATCGAACCATCTCGAAACACCGATGAAATACGAATTTGCGGTTCCCGGCGGAACTCCGCTTGCGCTAATGCCCTGAGTGAACATCGTATACCCAGCCAACATGCCAATTTTTCTAAAATGGTACTGCAGTTGGGCGTTGAAGATTTCCGTGTTATTGCGCGAATTGGCTACATCGTTGAGGGTACTGCTTATGGCGCGGCTGAAGGTTCCAGAAATGGTCAAGCGGCGCACCGGCGTCGCGGAGAGTCCGCCCCCGTAGCTGTCTCCATTGAAGAGTATTAAATTGCTTGCCGGTACTCCGGGCGTGGGAGGTAGCGCCACCAGCCCCGCACTGGTCAGAACCGATTGTCCCGTAGCCTTCGAGTAGTTGCCGGTCATGGTGAACCGCCGGGTGCTAAGGGAAGTGGAAAAACCTTCGCTGCGATTTTCGGTGCCTGCCTGCTGCGTCAGACCGGATTCGCTTCCGTTGTAAGCTGCCAGCCAGGCGAGCCCATATCCCAGACGGCGTCGCACCCGCGCCGTGTAATTGTAGTAAGAGGTTGTGTAGGTGATTAGGACGGATTGCACATTTTGCGCGTAACTGAAATTGCCAGAAGTTTCCCAGCCCTTGATGCGGTGAAAATAATTCAAGTTGCCGATGAAGCCCAGCGCGTTCGTGCCCTGGCCGTTCGAACTTTCCACCACTCCCGCCGAGAAGCTGAACAAATCCCAAAGGCGGCGCGAATAATTTAACGTGCCGCTGATGTAAGTTCCCGTGTAGCTCTTGTCGTAGTAGTACTGATCGTAATAAGTGGCCTGCGCCTGAGTGGACAGAAAATTCGTAAATTGATAAGTAGCGCCCCCACCGAATTGCATGGAGTGCGAACCGGATCCAAGGTCGATGGGAGTGGTCCCAGTCGAGCTGTTGACCAGATTCTGGCTCAGGTATCCCGAGAGATTGTCGGTATAGCTTTGGTTGACAAACACACTGAATTTTTGCGTCGGGTGGAAGACTGCGCCAGTCGTCTCGGTGCTGGTGGTGTAACTGGTTGTGTTGTCTCCTTCACCAGTAAACTCCGTGGCGGCTGAGGAGCGGTTGTAATTGGCGTAGAACGAACCGTTGACCGGCAAGCTTCGGTTTGCGCCGAAACCGAAATCGTGACCGCTGGTATTCGATACCGATTCCTGCTCGCCAGAAAGGAATGCCGGGAAGGTTGCGTCCAGAGTGTTGTGATCGAAGAACCCGTTCAAGTGAAAGCCTTCGAGCGCATAAGTGGATCTCACGTTAAATAGCTTGGTGTCGGTTCCGCTTTCTTGATCCGTTCCATACACGGTGCCTGATCCGCTGCCCTGGGAGTAGCCAACCGAGAGGGTGGGGAGTCCCGGCACCAGCGCGCTCCACCCCACACCAAACCCATCCCCGCGGCCATGAGTAGTAAAGTTGGGCTGGCCGGTGAGGCCGAAGGTTCCGGTGGAGTTGTGATTATCCTGAAAAGAGATTGACCCGGGAAAATGGCTGCCGGTGAACAGGTTCGCGCTTGCCGTCACTCCGCTGGCGCCGGTGAGGGATTGAAAGTCGGAGTCGTTTCGCGATTGATTGTAGTAAGGAATCACGCTGAACGATAGAAAGTTTGGATTGTAGTAAGAGCCGTTGATGGTGCCATTGAACCCGAAGTTCAAGCCGTGATCGGATTCGATTTCCGCCGAGTTTCCGTAGTCGCCGGAATAGCCGGCAGTAAGCAAACCGCCAACTTTCATTTTGGTTTCGCCCAACTGCAATTGCGCGAAGGCCGTAGTGGCGAGGAGCAGCAACAATCCCGCCATTCCGGCTAAGAATCGTTTCATGGTGCCAACTTCTTTCACAGATCCCCTTGAACTTCCAAAATGCGGCCAGATACCTTATCTGGAGGCACAAGCTTTGCCACTCCTGGGAAATTTCCTCAGCCCCACTGGTGAAGGAAATAAAGAAGTTAGGTAGAGTTCAGGCGGGCGCAGGAGAGGTTAGAACAGAGTGCCTGCGCCATATCGCACGCGCGGCGAGTTGAATTCCACAACAGGAACAGAAGTCAGGAGGAAGCGGTTCGGTGGCGAGGCAAAGCTGCCTGACCACCGGCGCCTTATTCTCAGATGATTAGACGATTTCGATCTTCGCTTTGGCTCGAAGTTGCTTGGCGAAGTTGGAGCGCAAGCGTTCGTACTTGCTTTTGCCCAATTCAGTGCGCAGGTCCGCTTTCACTTCTGTGAGGGATTGTTTGTGCGCGGGATTATGGGCGTTCAACCGGAAAATGGTGAACGCATTTTCAATCTGGATCAGGCCGCTGACCTGTCCGGCTTGCATCGATGCGGCGGCTTTCACGATTTGTGGAGGCAATTTGTCGCGGCCGACCGCATGATGGTCGCCCATGTTTACGCGGAAGTCATCGTCGGAGAGTTTTTCCGCCAGCAGGCCAAACTCGTCGTAACTTTTGGTGGCTTTTGCCTGGCGTAGAGCATCTTCCGCACGCTTGCGGTTTTGATTGATTGCCTCGGGGGTTGGTTTTTGCGGGGGAAGAATCGAAATACTCTGTATTGTGAATGACTCTGCTTGCTGGAATCGCGCCGGATTCTTCTCGTAGTAGGCTCGAATCTCGGCCAGCGACACTGCGGATTTTTCTTCCACTTCGGCTTTCAGGATTTGCTCGATCAGCAGCGAACGTTCGATTTGCTTCCGCAGCAAATGCCGGGAACCGTGCATTTCTGCCTGCATATATTGCTCGTACTCGCCGGGGCTTTGAAACTGTTTGCGAAACTCGGCCTCAGCGTGGTTGAGACGGTCGTCGGAAATAGTTAATTTTCGCCGTTCCGCTTCCTGGTAAACCAGTTCTTCAAAAATGATCATCTCCAGCGCACCCTGGCGAATCGTGGCCTCCTGCGCCTTGGGAAAGCCATTATGCTGCCGGGCATAGGGAAAAATGGCGAACATCTCGCGCAGCAAGTCGCGGTCGGTGAGGATGGCTCCATTCACCCGGGCCACCGGCTTGTCGCTGATTTGCGATACAGGGGATAACGGCGCAATCGCGGGAGCCGTACCCATGGCACTTGGCGCATGCGAAGCTACCTGACCCATCGCCGCTATGGCGGTCATTAGGAGGATGCAGCTGGAGAGTTTGTATTTCATGATCGTTCCTCACGCTTGCTCAGAAAAAAAGGGGAGAGAAATCTCTCTCCCCCGGGACGAACCGTTCTTATTGGAATTGCGTGGTAATGGTGGTCGTGTTGTTGGCCTCGTTCGATTCTCCAAAGTGGCACTGACGGCAGAACTGAGTCGTCGAAGGCGCACTGGTTTTGGCATAAGTTTGGAGGTTCGGATTGTAGGGACCGTTGATGAAGAAATAAGTGGCATAGTACTTGCCGCCGCCATCTCCGGCGATCGGGCTTGCCGCGCTGGACGAATAGACCGTCATCACGTGCTGGTTGTGGCAAGTGGTGCAGACTACATAGGGCTTGCCAGCTGTGTTTACGCCGTAGGGGGACGAATATTTTCCGGGCGCCAGTGCCGGCCAGCCGTAATTCGCAACAAACTGTGCGTATTGGCTGGCGGGGGTCACGGAGAAGGCGGTTCCGTTCCATACCAGCCCCTGGGCCGCAGTAGCTGCGCTGGTGCTGATGTTGGCATTGATGCCTACCGGGTGGTCGTTGGTGTAGTTGCCGGCTGTGCTGCCGTCATTCCCAAGCAATGTTGGAATCGGTTTGCTGCCATATGCAGTGTTGGTCAGCAAGCCGATCGATTGCTCGTACGACTGACCGGTCATCATGTTGGAAGCAGTGAGATTTCCGTCATGACAGCTCAGGCAGAGCAGGATGCCGCCTACTTCAGTGCTGCCACTGGTGATGCTGGTGGGCAGAGTTTCTGAGTAAGATCCGCTATCGCCGAATGCAATGGTCTTACCGTAGAGTGGGCTGGCGTCCTGTCCCCACAATGCGTAGCTACCGGAATCAGCAGCGCCGCCGTGACCGGAACCGAACGAACCGCTGTGAGGGGCGTGGCAGCCAGCGCAGCCGCGGCCTTGATTGTTATGCGCGCCGAGTACATCCACTGTTGACGACCAGTTCTGGGCCATCATCAGTCCCGAGACGGCAAGGACGAAGAGCATTAATACGATGACTTTCTTCATAAAAGGTAAAACCTCCTGTATTCGCACCGCGTTACATCTCTGGAGGCTTTAGGCCCGGGCTGCGACTCGCTGTCGCAGCTGCCCCCATTCCAACCTAGTTAAAGCAACTCCCTGACCGAAGCTGCAATGAAATCAACGACAAGAGGGACGTGGTATAAGTCCAATAATGTGAACGCTTTAATACGATCCGAGAGTTATGCCCCGCGATTTGCAAGGCAGCCACGGTGAGGGAAAAGAACCAACCTCTCGAAACGTAGTGGTGAAATTCCGCAGTGAGAGCGAATGAGCGTGCGGGAGGGGATTTGTTGAAGAACGCGATGTTGCAATATGCAACAACAAGCTGGGGAAAGCCGATAGGCCTTCCCGAAGAATCTGGGGGGACTTTACTTACTCGGAGGAGCTGCCAGAGGCGCCGGTGGAGCGATCGGAACCGCCGCAGGGCCGTTACCGGCAGCGCCAATCCTCTTCTCGCGTGCTGCTTCTTTCTCTTTGCGCAGTTGCTCGGCTTCGGCGTCGGTTACATAACGGAACTGCTGCACCCTCCCGGGAAATATCTCCGACGTGAAGACTCGATTTTGCTTGTCGATCATGATATTGACGATGCCTTGGAACATGCCGGGAAGAAGTCCGTGGCCGCCGAAACTGATGAGCAGCTGCGCTTCCTGATTGAAGACCTGAACCCGGTCCTGCATTCCGTCGGCGACCCAGATGTGGCCGTCACTATCGATGGCAACGCCTTTGGGCCGGGCAAAGTACCCGGGGCCGTCGCCAGCTTTCCCGAAAGCGCGAATGAATTTGCCGTCGCCGTCGAAGATTTCAATACGATCGTTGAGGGTGTCGGCCACGTAGAGATTGCCATCGCTATCGATTGCCAGTCCGCCGGGACGGGCGAAGTCTCCGGGAGAAGTGAGGGCGTGCTTTTGCCCGCCAGTGCCCATTTTGCGCTTCAGCTTTAGCGAGTCAGCGTCGTAAACCAGAACCTGGTCCTGATCGACATCAGAGACGTAAAGCAGCCGGTTCTCGCTGTCAATCGCCATTGCACCGGGCCTCACCAGGCCTTCTGTGATTACGTCCTCGGCTTCATGTTTTGCGTTGAATACCAGGATATGGCTGAGGCCGGGATCGGAGACAAAGAGACGATCATTGTCGTCCATGGCTAAGCCAATGATGCGGACGAAGTGGCCATGGGTTTTATTCTTGATGAGTTCAACTTCGCGAGTCTCGGTGTTGAAGATAAAGATGGCGCCAACCTTCTGATCGGCAACATAAAGGTTGCCCTTGGAATCGATGGCCATGCCATAAGGCTCGGCCAGCTGCCAGAGAACCTTCCCGCTCTCAGCCTGGGGAGTTGTTCCCGCGAGGCGGTCCATCCACGAATCCTTCTTGGTCTTGGGGGTTTCTACCTGAGAGAGTTTTTCCGCGGCGTAGAAGGCCTGGTAGCGGATGCGCGCGACGGCTGGCGGATTTGGCCAGACGATGTTTGAGTAATCGATCACCGGCGGCGGCTTCTGCGGTGTGTCTTTCTTTTTCTTTGCGCCAAAAACCGACAATGGCATTGCCAGTCCCAGACATAAAAGCGCCAGCAACGCTACGAACGTATGGCCGGTAAAGTTGTAGCCGGTTTCTCGCCTACGAGTGTGATTCCATCGGGTTGTAAACATCGTAGTCACTCTCCACTGCAGCTATCGCGTATTGAGATCCTTGTGGCAGGTTCGACAGAACGCCATGTTGTTGGGCTGATCCTTTATCAGCAGATCGGGTTGAGCCGAGGAATGCGGCTGGTGACACGTCAGACAATTTATTGGAGTCACTACCTTGCCCGGAGTCGAGGGATCCATCAGATCAGAAACCGGGTGACCATCTACCGGGTGTCCCATGCCAAATTTCAAGGGCAACGCTACGACTCTGTTCTTCGTGAAGTAGTCTTCGGGAAGTTTCACGCTTCCGTTGAAGATTGTAACCAGGTGCTCTGCCTCCAATTTTTTCGGATCCCTCTCTGGCCCATGGCATTCGAGGCAGAGGGCGTTCGGAGTATTGGCGCGCAGCAAGTGGTCATTGTCCCCGCCGTGTGGAGTGTGGCAGGTGGCGCATCCCTGCTTGAATGCCGGCTGGTGGCGATATGGTTTCTTGCCTGCGTCCGCGATATCGCTGTGGCAGCCCAGGCAGATATCGACGGCATTCGTCTTCGGAAGTCCTGGCTGACGGCTGGCGTGCGGGCTGTGACAATCCGTGCAATCGCCGGCGGCGCCGGGATGTTGAACCTTTGCGGTGTCGATCAGCTTAGCCTTATCGTCATGGCAGGTTACGCACAAAGCCTTGGCATCGGGTTGCGTGAGAACGACTTTCCCGTCCTTGGCCGGAGCGTGGCAGATCTCGCACTGCTTGTCGGCGAAAGGTGGGTGGGTAAACTTGGCCATCAGCTTGGGAGCAGCGGACTGGTGCGGATCGTGACAGCTTACGCAGTTCGCAGTCTCGAAGGGCTGGTTCTGGTGCGCCTTTTGCAGGTCAGCATTCTTCACATCATGGCAGTCGATGCAGAGGGCCGGGGGCGCCTTGGTCAAGTGATAGTCGAACTCTACCTTGCCTACCTCGCCGGTTTTGTGCGTGGTGTGGCACGTGTCGCAGCCCATATCGAGGGCAGCATGGCGGCTGCCTTTCTCGGGAACATTCAGGCCGGTATTGTGGCAGCTCAGGCAGAGATTTTCTTTCTGATCTCCTGACTCGGGCTTCAACAACTGAAATTTGTTATCCGACTCGTGCGGATCGTGGCACTTGACGCAATCGCGCACGGCTGGTGGATGAACCGTACCTTTTATATCGTCGGCATTCTTGTCGGCGTGGCAGGTTAAGCAAAGGGCGTGAGAAGAGGTCGTGATCAGTTTTACGTGAGTAACATCTTTATTCGTGCGAATCTCGTGGCAGGCCGTGCAGCCCATTGCAATCGCAGAATGCACTGACTTCCCCTTGGTTTTGTCCTCGTGACAGGTAAGACAAGTGGAAGGATCGGCTTTGGGATCGAGCGTTACCGGATGCTTTGCAGCCGATACGCGGCCAACAAACATGAGGACGGAGAGAAAACACCCCATCGCAACGATGGCGTATCGAAATGCCGGCTTCGAATTGAATGAATGCAGCGCCACTCCCGATTCTCCTGACATCCTTTTGCACGCAACTTGCCTTAGTGCTCGCTGTCAGCGGAGTTTGGAACCTGCCCTGTAAAAGACTGCAACACAGCGAGTTGGACGGACCAGCGATGCAGCCCAGAATTGAGCCCTGTTGAAAGCTACATCAGTTTGGGGGTTTATCCCACAGTGAAATGGTCAAAATCGCGCAAAGTTCTTTGAACAGAGTAGTTCCCTGGATGCGCGCGGACGCTGTTTTGCGTGGCGAGACTGAGATTCTAAAGCTGCGTTAAATTTCAGCTTAACTCGAAATCGCTGTGTGATATGCCTCACAATCATTCCTTTCGGAAGGCGAACCGCACCGAATCCACTCTTTCAATTCAATAACTTGAATGACTTCTTTCCAATGGAGCGCCGCGTGCTTTTCTTGAAGTGTGGAAGGGGAAAGACATGGCCGTATCCATACCTAGGAAAATCTGGCAAACACTCGGAGCTATCAAAACCGGAGTCGTTCTGCTCATCCTTGTGGTCATCCTGTCGGCCGCTGGAACGGTGATTCTGCAGCGTCCCGCCACTGATCCCGACGAGATGCAGCGTGCTTACTCACCAGAAGTGCTGCGCCTGCTGGATGGATCTGGAATGACCGATGTGTTCCACGCCTGGTGGTTTGTGTTGCTGTTGAGCCTGGTCAGCGTCAGCATCATTGCGGCTTCGATTCAACGCTTCCCCAATGCCTGGAGATTTTATTCCCGTCCCTATAAGAGTCCGGATGAGACTTTCCGCAAAGCGGTGCCGGTCCACGCCTTAATTCCGATTCAAAACGAGGAAGCAGCCTTAAGCGCTACAGAAACGGTATTGCGAAAAGCCGGTTTCCGTCCGGAACGAATCGTGCGCGAAAGCAATTTTTCGCTTTTTGGTGAGCGCAATCGCATTTCTGAAATGGCGGTTTACATCGTCCATGCCAGCCTGCTGCTGGTTCTTCTCGGCGGCAACATTGATGCCTTGTTCGGTTGGCGTGGCTTTGTCACCCTGACTCGCGGACAACAATCGAGCGAAGTGAAGCCGCAAAATGGACGCGCTCGCGAGCTTCCATTTGCCGTACGCTGCGACGGCGCGGGACAAGAGAATTATGCCGACGGCTCGCCGAAGCGCTGGTGGTCCGATCTATCGGTTCTGCAGGATGGCCGGGTCGTTCTACGGAAACAGATCGTGGTCAACGATCCTCTGGTTTATGCAGGCGTGCGTTTCTATCAGGCGAGTTACGGAAAGACGGCGAAAATCGATAAGTTGGTCCTGACGGCCGCCCCTCGCGATGGAAGCGCTTCGAAAGATGTCACGATTGGTCTGGACCAGACAGTTTCGCTGGATGCGGATACTACAGTTCGTCTTGCTGAGTTCATTCCCGACTACGTGGTGAGCGACGGACAGGTTTATGCCCGCTCGAACGATCTGGAAAATCCAGCGGCCCATCTAATCGTGCAGTCGAAGAAATCGGGTGAGGCTGTAAACGTGTGGCTGCCGCCCATCCCCGGCCTTGAGCAAAACGCATCATCGCCCTACGCATTCGAAGGGAAAGATGTCCAGATGGCCTATTTCACCGGACTCGAAGTTTCGCATGAGCCCGGGCAATGGGCGGTCTGGGCAGGCGTGATCGTGATGGGCTTCGGCCTGGTCGTGGTCTTCTATCTGGTTCACATGCGGTTGTGGGTTGTGCCGGTGCGCGATGCGCGCGGTCAACTGCAACTTTGGGTCGGCGGAATCGCGAACAAAAACAAAGATGCGTTTGAGCAACGTTTCCGCGACATTGTAGAAAAAATCGAATCCGAAGTGAAAATTCCAGTCGGGGCAGCCGCTGAAGCGCCTGCATCCGTACTCGCCGGAAGGTAACGCCGGCAACGGAGGATGGTTATGGCACGTGCAACTATCGAACAGCAACCCGCAGCCACAGGCACTGGCCTGGTGGTCGGCGTGGGATTGGGAGTGGCTTTCCTGCTGTTCATGGCATTCCTCAATGTGGTGAAGAGCGGCAGTTTGCTCAACGATTCCAACCTGCTCTATGCAGCCCTCATCTTTTACTCGGGGGCGGGAACACTTTATCTGGGTTTCGGAATTACCGGAACTCCTTCTTATATTCGTTTTGCCTCGCTGGCCACATGGGCGGGATTGATTGCCAACACGGGCGCGGTGGCGCACCGGTGGTATGAGGCAGGACATCCGCCGTTTGCCAGTATCTACGAGATGCTGCTTATGTTCGTATGGACGCTCGCCGTCCTCACCCTGATCGCTGAGAAACAATTCGGAGTGAAAGTGATCGGCACCGTGACCATGCCGGTGGCGATTGTTGGCGTTGTTCTTATGCAGTTGCTGCGGACGGAGGTTCATCCGCTGGTGCCGGCATTGCAATCGACCTGGCTGCATGTGCATGTCACTCTGGCCATGCTGGCTTATGCCGCGTGCGCGTTGAGTTTTGCTCTGGCCATGATGTTTCTGATTAAAGACAACACCAAGACGGAAACTTTTCTGGCAGCCACTAGTTTGTTTGGCGTGACGACCTATCTGGGTGTCCTAACCAGATTTGAAAAATGGGGAGGGCTGAGCGTTGTCGCGTGGAATCCGGAAGAAAAATCGGAGGTGTTTCTGTCGAGGGGCGTCAGGCTCTTTGTCGTAATTCCTGATCTCGGGTGGTTGTTGCTTCTGGTACTCGCGGCGGTAGCTGCGCCCCTGGTTCTTTACCTGGTGTGGCGCAAGACTCAGAATGAAGCGGTTCTCGACATCGCCAACCGCACCGTATTCTTGAGCATTCTTCTACAAGTGCTCGCGGTTGTGTTCTTTGTGATCCGTGTACGGGACGGCAACTATTCTTCGCTCGATGCTGACGGTTTGTTCCCGACAAGTCTGGCGGCGAGCCCGTTTATTCTTTCCGGACTGGTGGGCGGAATTTTTGTTTCCTTGCTGTATCTCTTGCTGCTGTGGCGGCGTAAGGATCTGGAGCGCATGCTGCCTAGCGCCGATGAACTCGACCGCATTACTTATAAGACCATCGCGATCGCATTTCCTTTACTCACCCTGATGATCGCGGCGGGCGCCTACTGGGCTAATCGCACCTGGGGCTCTTATTGGAGCTGGGATCCAAAAGAAACCTGGGCTGCGATTACCTGGTTGGTGTATGCAGGATACCTGCACATGCGCATCACCCGGGGATGGCGCGGACGGCGCGCTGCGTACTTTGCCATTCTGGGCTTTGCTGTAGTGATGTTTACTTTCTTCGGGGTTACTTATCTGCTGCCAGGAATGCATGCTTATGCTTAGCCATCGTCATGCCGCAGCAGCCGGAGCGTTGACGCAGCATCGACGCAGCTTCCGATTCGACAGTATTGCCACGGGATTCTGGAAGAAACGAGAACTCTGTACTGCGGGATTCACCGCAGAACGAGTTCACGCCGAAAGAGGATTTCCGCTTGAGCTCGGTACGCGTCAATTGGCAGCTTAAAGCAATCCTGCCGATTGGCTTCGTGCTTCTGGCCGGACTTCTGCTCTTCACTTTGGCAACAGTGTCGCTGCGCGATCCCGAGCGCCATGTTGTCCTGATCGTTGCCGGAGCGGGGGCCGTCATTATCTGCGCCGTCTCCATGTTCGTGCTTGCCTATCTTGTGCAACGGCCCATGGTTGAACTGCAGGAGAAGATCGAGCAAGTGAGCCAGGGCAATCTGGATGTCGCCGTCAGTTTCTCCGGCCGCAATGACGAGATTGGCGACCTGGGCCGCAACTTTAACCACATGATGCAGCAATTGCGCGAGAGCCGGGAAGAAATTGAGCGATTGCATCGCACCCAGATTTCTCGCGCCGAGCACCTGGCGACGCTGGGGGAATTGGCAACTGGCCTGGCGCATGAGATTCGCAATCCACTGGCCGGAATCGCCGGAGTTATCGAAATCGTGGGACGCGATTTGCCTGCCACCAGCCCCGCGCGGGCGGTGGTGAAGGATGTTCGCCTGGAAATCGGGCGCATCAGCCGCACCTTAACCGATCTTCTGGAAACCGCGCGTCCACGCCGGCCTGAAGTCCGGCTAAGCAATCTCAACACGACGGTGGAACATGCGGTGATGCTCGCCCGACAGCAAGTGCTTTCCCGACCCATCAAGATCGAATTGCAGAAAGCTCCCGATCTGCCGGAAGTCGAACATGACAGCGATCAAGTGCACCAGGTGTTGCTAAACCTGCTGCTGAACGCAGTTCAGGCGATGGAAGGCGCGGGCACGGTGCGCGTGGAAATCGGTGCGCGCGACAATTGCGCGAGCGTTTTGGTCAGCGATACCGGCCGCGGCATCTCTCCGCAAAATTTGCCGAATATCTTCCGGCCCTTCTATACCACCAAAGGCGGGGGCACCGGGCTTGGCCTTTCTCTCGCTCACCGCATCGTCGAAGAACATCATGGCCGCATCGAAGTGGCGAGCTCCGTCGGGCAGGGAAGTACATTCACTGTGTTGTTACCGTTTCACACGCCTGCCGTGCATATCGCAGCTTCCTGAAATTTGCTCCAGCCGCATCCCTCTGAACAAAGCAGCCCCTTACCATTTCGTAGTAAATTAAACACGAATGCCTGCTGAAAAAATCATGGTCGTGGATGATGAACGACTGGTGCGCTGGTCGCTGCGCCAGAAGTGCGAAGAATGGGGCTACCACGTGATCGAGGCCGATTCGGGCGTGCCCGCGCTCAAGCTTGCGCAACACGAAACTCCCGACCTGGTCCTGCTCGATGTGCGCATGCCCGATCTCACCGGCATTGAGGTGCTCGACGCGCTGAAGAAAAGTGGCGACGCACGCGCGGTCATCATGATTACCGCGGATCCTCAACTTGACGACGTCAAAGCCGCGCTTAAGCTGGGCGCCTACGATTTTGTGGGCAAGCCGGTTGATTTCGATGAGCTTCACGTCACCATCAAGAACGCTCTGGAGGCCACCAGCCTGCGCACCGAGGTGCAAACTCTGCGAAGTGAAGTGCGCCGCGGAGCGGGATATGAAAGTGTGGTGAGCGTTTCTCCGAAGATGACGGAGCTCATGAATTTTGTCCGCAAGGTTGCCGCCAGCGAAGCTACGACAATTCTGATTCAGGGGGAGAGCGGCACTGGTAAGGACCTGATCGCCAAAGCCATTCACTACGAGAGTTCTCGCCAGCAGAAGCCTTTCGTAGCCATCAACTGTTCGGCCATTCCGGAAACGCTCATGGAGGCTGAACTGTTTGGCCACGAGAAAGGCGCGTTCACTGACGCCAAGCAGATGAAGAAAGGGCTGTTCGAGGCGGCGGATGGCGGTACGTTGTTCCTCGATGAAATCGGTGAACTGTCTCCTCTGCTGCAAGCCAAACTTTTGCGCGTGCTCGAAGACCAGGTGATCCGCCGGGTGGGCGGTATCAAGGACATGCAAGTCGACGTGCGTGTGATCGCGGCTTCGAATCGCGATCTGGAAAAAGCGGTGCGCGAAGGCCAGTTCCGCCAGGATCTTTACTATCGTCTGGCCATCATCGCCATTTTCATCCCCGCGCTGCGCGATCGCAAAGAAGACATCATGCCGCTGGTGGATTTTTTTATCGAGCGATATAACCGCAGATTCAAGAAGTCGATTCGCGGCATTACGGAAGAGACGCGCCGTCTTATTCTCAGCCACAACTGGCCCGGCAATGTGCGCGAGTTGAAGAACACGATCGAACGCGGCATGATTCTCGAGGAAGAACCTCTCCTGCGTCCTTTATATTTGCCGTTCTCCGTCGGCGAATCGGGCGGCCGCACCGTCTTCGAACGAACGACTCCCGCGGATGGCGGACAGCCACTGCCGAATGGCCGCATGCTTCCACGTTTGTATATTCCGGAGGGCGGAACGTCGCTTGAGGAAGTCGAGCATGCCATGGTTGAACTCGCCATGCGCCAGGCCAACGGCAATCAAACTCACGCCGCCAAGCTGCTCGATATCAGCCGCGATGCGCTACGCTACAAGCTAAAGAAATTCGGCCTGATTCGCGGCGATGAAGAAGGCGCGCAGACGAGTTTGGCCGAGGAGCCGTGAAGCCGTCGGCTTCAGGGCATCCTTATTGGAATGAGTGAGACTTGGGATTTGTTCTTCACGCGTTATTCTCTTCGCGATTTATTGAATACCAGGCGGATCGCGGTTGACGAGTCGCTACTCACGCCTTGGGGCTGCCCGTTAGAGCCAAAGGGCGAACCGGGATCGAATGGAGAGACTGCGAGACTTCACGTTCATGGACCGGAACGGCATTCCGGAGCGATTGGATCGAGCAAGCTAGAATCTTTTCAATGGCCACGGCAGTTTGCTGCCACGTGAAAGAGCGTGCGTGGCTGGCGAGCGCGGTCTTGACCCAGCCAATCTGTAACGCTCGCTCCAAGCCCTCGGAAAGCGAGACGGAATCCTGTTGTACAAGCAATCCCAGGTCTAGCGAGTTGACAAGCTCAGACGTGCCCTCGATCGCGGTGGCGACGACTGGGGTTCCGCAGGCCAGAGATTCCAGCAGAACGCAAGGGAATCCCTCTCGTGAACTAGCCAAACATGTAACGTCAGCAGCACTGTACCAACGAAATAGTTCTTCATTCTTCACTGCTCCGACGAGGGAAACGTGTTGCTCCAGCCCAAGCTTCGAGATCGTTCGCCGAATAGGTTCTTCTGAACTACCTTCGCCGATAATGAACAGCTTCAAGTGCGGAAACCTCGCGCGAAGGTGCGCCACCGCTTGAATGAGAAAATGATGTCCTTTTCTAGAAATCAGCTGCCCCACAGCCACCACAACCTCGGCATCTAACGGCACACCCAGAATGAGGCGGGCGTTTGCGGCGTCGATGGGATGGAAGCAATCCAAATCAACTCCGTTTGGAATTACGGCCACTTTGTCGTTCGATATTTCTAAACTCGCAGCAGTGCTTTTTAATGCCATCGACACACAGATTACGCGCTGGGCTCCCTTTAATGTCCATCGGATGAAGGGGCGCAGCAGCGACCTTCGCGCATAAACATTCAGATCCGTGCCATGCGCGGTAACCACCACCGGCAGGCGCAAAAGTTTGCCGAGGAGAACGGCAGCGAATCCGTCGGGATATACAAAATGCGCATCGACGCAGTCGAATCGCAGCTGCGCATGTAACCTCAGAACCAGCAGAACCGCACCCAGGAACATGAGCAATCCGTGAAAAGGCGCGGAGAGTTCGGGCAGAACGAAGTAGCGCGGATGATAAACCGTGATAACGCCGCACTGCTCCTTCGCGGGAATACGACTCATTTTCAGCCAGCGCGCGATGCGCGGAAGTGATTGAAACCTTTCCGGAACGGACAACCACTTAGGAAAATAGGGAACCGGCGCAACCACATGAACGGCGTGAGCAAGGGATTCGCGAAGTTGTCGAGCGCGGCGATAAACAAAAATACCGTAGTTGGGATCCTGGGAGTTTGGGAACAGATTGGTGAACAGAAGAATGACCACAGCGACCATCCAGTTCGATCTGCTTGAGATCTACGCGACGGCGAGGACGACCCGAATTGTACAACATACAGAGCAGGCGCCTAAAAACATCTACGCCATGCCGTGAGTGCCCACGAACAGACTCCTGCAGGCCGTCATAAGAATCCCGAACAGGCCGCAGATCTACCCCTTGGCATGCTGCTTGGCGCGATCGATATATTCCTGGACTTCCTGCTTCTGTGGGTAATCTGGATTCAACTTCAGTAATTGCTCCCATGCCTCAACGGCGCCTTTGGGATCGAGTTTGCCTTGCCAGCGGACCACGCCCAGGTTGAACAATGTTCCGGGATGATCGGGCCGATACTTTAACGCTGTCTGGAACTCAGCAATGGCTCCATCGGCGTCTCCCGTGTACCAGAGCGAAGTTCCGAGATCGGTGAGCAGATCGGCGTTGGTGGGCTGGCTCTTCACCGCGAGCCGGTAATACTTGACGGCTTCGGGATACTGCCGACCGTCATAGTACAGATTGGCTACCTGCACCAGCGAGTTGAAATCCTCGGGATTGTTCTTCAGGGTTGCCAGCAAGGGCGCGACAGCCTCGTCCACCATTGCCTTTTGTTGTTCGGGAGTTAGTTGAGGCTGGGTCGGTTGCCCTTGAGGCGCGTTGCTGACGTTCGATGCGGTAACGGTGGTTGCAACCTGCGGCGCGGAACCGCGAAACAGATATCCCAGTGCGACTCCTAACACTAAGCAAAAGACCGCCAGGATGTAGGCCTGCGTGCCCGTCCACGCCGATTGGCTTTTTGCTTTCTCTCTCTGGTTATTGGTCATAATCCCGCTACTCCCGACTTGATGTTGAGACTTACGATATGGTGCCGGCAAGCGCCGCTTGAGGCGTTTGCAGATGGAACAGCCGCTGCAATGCAGTGGTCATTTGTTCCTGTTCTACCTTTTCTGGAAGTTCCTTGAGTTCACGGGCCAGGGACCCTGCGATTCTCTGCGTCATACGGGACATGACTGCATTTAGCATTTCGTCCTGGTCCTTGGAAAAAGGCCCGCACTCTTGTCGAAAAGAATCCAGTTCTTGCCGGCAAATTTCGTCCAGCCGCTGGCGCAGTGCCACGATCGTCGGCACTACGCGCTCCGCCATCAGCCTGCGGCGGAAACCCTGCGCTTCGGTTTGCAGAATTTTCTGCGCTTCGGCGGCGGCAATCTCACGCTCCCCGGCATTGTGGTCGACAACATTTTCCAGATCGTCGAGGTTATAAAGGAAAATGCCTTCGACCTCGCTCACCGCTGAGTCGATGTCGCGCGGCATCGCTATATCCACGATCACCAGAGGGCGATGCTTGAGCTCGCGGGCCTGACGCTCGTGCATCATCATCTCGGCTTCATCGCGGTTCAGAATCGTGTGCGGACAGGAAGTCGAACTGATAATAATGTCGGCCTCTGTCATGTGTTGCCAGCGCTGCTCAAAAGGAATGGCGACCCCGCCCAGCTTCGCCGCTAACTCGGTAGCATGCTCCATGGTTCGGTTGATCACGCAGACCGAACTCGCCCCGTGATTCAGGAGCCCGCGAGCCGAAAGTTCGCTCATTTTGCCCGCGCCCAGCAGCAATACTTTTTTGTCTTCCAGCGTGCCGAAAATCTGGCGGGTAAGTTCCACTGCGGCGTAAGGAATTGAAACCGCCGCCTTCCCAATCGCTGTCTCACTACGGACGCGTTTCGAAACCGTAAGGGCCTTTTGCATCACAGCATCGAGAAATCGTCCGGTCGCGCCGAGCTTTTGCGCCTGCTGCCAGGCGAGCTTCACCTGTGAGATCACTTGAGGTTCACCCACCACCATGGAATCGAGGCTCGATGCAACTCGGAAAATGTGCAGCAGGGCCGCTTCATCCAGAAGGCGGTAGAAATGCTTCCATTCGCAGAGCATGAGACCGTACTCGCTGCCCAGTAATCGCATTACCGAGTTTGCCGCCAGGGTGATGTCATTTACCCACATCAGAAACTCGGTGCGGTTGCAGGTGGCGAGTACGATCACCTCATCGATGCCTTCCGCCCGGGATAATTCCACCAGTGCCTCGTAGCGCCGGTTCTCGCTGATCCAGAAACGTTCGCGCACGGCTACTGGAGCGGTACGGTAGTTCAAGCCAACCACCATCAGAGTGGGTTCCACATGTATCTCCAGCAACTATCTTTGTTAAGGCATCCGCCATGCCAAAGTTAAGCTCGACATAAGAGAGCTGTTTACCTTGTGTTATCAGTGGTTTACATCGTTGACGGCGCAACGGATTGACGTTTGGCGCGCCAGGTAGTGGAATATGACGCCTGCCTGGTGTCTTTTGGCGTACCACGGCTTCCTTTGTGGCGGTGAGAGATCTTTCGACGTTCAGCGCACGACTTCTGCCGGTGCAGGATCCTTTAAGCTCTTGGTGCGCGGTTCATACACGCAGAAGGGCTCTTCATCCAGATAGTTGCCAGTGACGGCAAAGGCGCGGGCGCGGCAACCCATGCAAACATTGCGGAATTCGCAACAGCCGCACTTGCCATTCAGATTGTTAACATCGCGTAGTTGATGAAACACGAACGAGTTTTCCCAGATATCGGCAAATGACTGTTTCTTTAGATCGCCGGCGAGAGCCGGCAAATACCCGCAGGGATAAACTTCGCCTTGATGCGAAATGAAACAGACCGCAGTTCCTGCCAGGCATCCCTTGGTCATGGCATTCATATCGGAAGGATGAGTTCCGGGATGTCCCACAGCCTTTCCAATGCCATTCGCTTTCAGTTCGATTCCGGTGGAACCGGGCATTGTCATCTCAGTTGGTCCGATCACGGGGGCGCTGGCAGAATTCTGAACAACCGCGGGCGTTTTCTGTGCGGCTTGGGCGGCTGCAGTTATGGAACGGTGCTCGGCTGCGCGGCGCTGCCGGACTACGCGGAAATAATGGGGAGCGCACGTGGCCTTCAATTCGATGCCGCCTTGCAGCGACTGATCGTAGAACCAGTTCAGCATCCGCTCGTATTCTTCTGGAGGAACCATCTGCTCGGCGGCGATGTCGACGCCGCATCCCACGGGCACCAGTAGAAATGTGTGCAGTGCATCCGCTCCGATTAACTTTGCGAGCTCCAGCACATCGGGAAGCTGATGCGCGTTGTGACGAGCAATCGTAGTATTAATCTGCACTGACATGCCCAGGTCTTTGAGATTGCGGAAGCCGGTCAGCGCGGCATCGAATGCTCCGGGAATTCCACGGAAAGTGTCATGAGTCTGAGGGTCGGCGCCATCCAGACTGATCGCAACCCGTTTCACGCCGCTATCGACAATCTTCTCGGCTACTTTTCTGGTGACCAGAGTTCCATTCGTGGCTAACGCTACCCGCAGGCCTTTATCGGTGCCATACCGCGCCAGTTGAAAAATATCTGACCGGAAGAGCGGTTCGCCGCCGCTCAGCACCAGAATTGGAGAAGAGACCTCGGCGATCTGATCGATGATATCGCGCGCCGCCTGAGTGGATAGATCGGAGGGGGAACTCAATTCCGTAGCGCTGGCCCGGCAGTGGATGCAGCGCAGATTGCATCCCTTGGTCAGCTCCCAGAAAATCAATCTGGGCTTATTCTGGCTTCCATGATTTGTGGAATTGTTCTTGGCGCTTTGCCCGATGGCGTTTAGCGATGTCATCTTTTTCCTCCCCACCTGAACCCTGGTAACTTCGCCCACGCTGCAACCATAGAAGAGAGCGCTTCACACGGCGGTGACCATCATCACGAGAAATTGTGATGCTGGTCACTGGTGGTAAATCCTGTTGAATGTGGATGACAGGGCTAGTTGTGGTTTGCGATATCACGCAGCGCCGGGGTGTTACGAATCACCAGGGTCGAGCCCTTGGTCTGCAGGATCTGACGTTTCTTCAACTCGGCGAAGAGGCGGGTCACCGTCTCGCGTGAAGTCCCGATCATCTGCGCGATTTCCTCGTGGGTGAGGCGAAGCTTCAGCCGGGGCTCGGCCTTGGTGGATTCTCCGTTCTTCGAGGTCCATTCCAAAAGCAGTGTTGCCAGTTTCTCGGCGGCGGAATGCGACAGTCCGAGGGAACGCACTTCCTTGCAGGCATTGTGATACTTTTCGCCCAACTGCTCCGCCACTTTGAAGCAAGCTTCTACATCATCCTTCAGAAAGGCAAGAAACTCGTCACGCTTGACGAAGTTTACCTGGCAGGGATCGATGGTCTCCGCGGTCACTTCGTAGGGCTTGCCGGAAATGGTTGCGCTCAATCCGAGGACTTCGCCGGGCTCGGCCAGTTTTACGATCATGGTGCGGCCGCCCGGAGAATTGATGGAGAGCTTTACCGTGCCTTTGCAGATCACGAAGATGCCGCGGGGCATCTGCCCCTCCACAAACAGCACCGCATCCTGAGGATAGGAAGTGGCGAACTTGATTTTTTCGAAGGCCTGCAGCGCGTTATCCGGCAAATCGCAAAAGATACGATCGGCCCGCAACTTGCACGTAAGGCAGCTTTCGACAATCTCCATTCCGTAGGGCGAGAGCATGATGCGCCTCCTCAAACACCGGCTTGTAGCACTTGGTACTGATCTATTGTCCCGGCGCGGCATCTGCAGTCCGCGAAGGTGCTGAACCGGTCTCGTCTGACGCCAGTTTCCATCTATGGGAACCACTTTGCTGTGTTGCCGGGCACATGAAGGTGTGATGTTCCTCACATCTGAGCTCCTGTGATGCAAATCACAACCGTCTGTGACCGGCCTTGCTGCGTTCTTTTCCAGCCTCGTCCATCCTTACGACAGTCGGGGAAAACCCAAATCAGGCAATTATTTGCAAGCCAAGGCAGGTTGTTGATGATGAAACGCAAGTTCAAAACTATGGATGCGAACGAAGCGGTGGCCTACGTTGCCTACCGGGTTAACGAGGTCATTGCCATCTATCCGATCACGCCTTCCTCCAACATGGGGGAGTGGGCGGACGAGTGGTCGTCCCAGGGCATACAGAACATCTGGGGAACGGTGCCGCACGTAATGGAGATGCAGAGCGAAGGCGGCGCGGCCGGGGCGGTTCATGGCGCGCTGCAGACGGGGTCTTTGGCGACCACATTCACTGCGTCCCAGGGCCTCCTGCTCATGATCCCGAACATGAATAAGATTGCGGGAGAGCTTACGCCTACCGCGTTCCATGTTTCGGCGCGCACTTTAGCCACGCATGCACTCTCCATCTTTGGCGATCATTCGGATGTGATGTCGATCCGCAGCACCGGCTTTGCGCTGCTTTCCTCGAACTCCGTGCAAGAGGCGATGGATATGGCGCTGATTGCTCACGCCGCCAGCCTGGAGTCGCGCATTCCTTTTCTGCATTTCTTCGACGGTTTCCGCACCTCGCATGAAGTGAACAAAATCGAAATGCTCACAGAAGACGATATGCGTTCCCTTATTAATATGGACTGCGTCTTCGAGCACCGGCGGCGGGCACTCTCCCCCGATCATCCCGTGTTGCGCGGGACGGCGCAGAATCCAGATGTGTTCTTCCAGATGCGCGAAGGCGCGAACAATTATTACGAGGCTTGCCCGCAAATTGTCCAGTCGGTGATGAACAAGTTCGCGGAGCAGGTAGGGCGTTCCTATCACCTCTTCGACTATGTGGGAGCGCCGGATGCCGAGCGCGTGATTGTCATGATGGGTTCAGGCGCCGAAGTTGCTCACGAAACCATCGACGCTTTGAACGCTCAAGGCGAAAAGCTGGGATTACTCAAAGTGCGCTTGTACCGGCCATTTCCCGTGCAGGCATTCCTGGAAGCCTTGCCGGCCAGCGTCCGCAAGATTGCCGTCCTCGACCGCACCAAGGAGTCGGGAGCCATTGGCGAGCCGCTTTATCTCGACGTGGTGAACGCGCTGCACGAAGGAATCAAAACCGGTTTCAGTCCGCGAAAAATTGCGCCATCCGTCATTGGCGGCCGTTACGGATTGTCTTCCAAAGAATTTACGCCGGCCATGGTTAAGGCGATCTACGACAATCTGAAAGCGGATCAGCCTAAGGATCATTTCACTATCGGCATTCAGGACGATGTCAGCCACACCAGTTTGTCTTACGACGCCGCGTTCTCCACCGAGCCGCCGAATGTTGTTCGCGCCATGTTTTACGGGTTAGGTGCGGATGGAACTGTGGGCGCCAATAAGAATTCCATCAAGATCATCGGCGAGAACACAGACAACTACGCGCAAGGGTATTTCGTCTACGATTCGAAAAAGTCGGGGGCGGCAACCATTTCGCACTTGCGTTTTGGGCCGCAGCCCATACGCTCCAGCTATCTGATTTCGAGCGCCAACTTTGTTGCCTGCCATCAGTGGATCTTTCTGGAACGCTACGACATGTTGAGTGCATTGGTTCCGGGCGGGACGTTCCTGCTCAACAGCCCGTTCGGAGCGGATGAAGTCTGGGATCATCTTCCGCGCGTCGTTCAACAACAACTCATTTCAAAGCGCGCGAAATTCTATGTGATCGATGCCTATCAGGTGGCCCGCGAGACCGGCATGGGCAGCCGCATGAACACGATTCTGCAAGTCTGCTTCTTCGCCATTTCCGCAGTCCTGCCCGCGGAACAGGCGATCGAGGCCATCCGCGAATCGATTCGTCACACTTATGGCAAGAAGGGCGAAGAGATCGTACAGAAAAACATGAAGGCGGTGGATGAGACTCTGGCCCACTTGTTCGAAGTGAAAGTTCCGGCGGAACTCAGCAGCACGATCGAGATGCCGCCGCCCTTTTCGCCCTCCGCGCCGGAGTTTGAGCGCGACGTGCTCGGTATGATTTACGCCGGACGCGGCGATGAATTGCCGGTGAGCGCTTTTCCTATCGATGGCACATTTCCCACCGGAACCGCGAAATGGGAGAAACGGAATCTGGCCCTCGAGATTCCCGCGTGGGATCCGAACATCTGCATCCAGTGCGGAAAGTGCGCCATGGTCTGTCCGCACTCCGTCATCCGAATCAAAGTCTACGACTCGAAAGAGTTGGAACACGCTCCCGCAACCTTTAAGTCGACTGAGAGCCGTGACCGAGAGTGGAAGAGTCTGAAATATACGATTCAAGTTGCGCCCGAAGACTGCACTGGGTGCGGCATCTGCGTGGAAATTTGTCCGGTTAAAAATAAAGCGGAGACGCGGCTGAAAGCCATCAACATGGTGCCGCAACCTCCGCTGCGCGCGCCTGAGCGCGAAAACTGGGATTTCTTTCTCACCCTCCCGGAACTGGACCGCCGCAACATTAAAGTCGGCAACATTCGCCAACAGCAAGTGCAGGAGCCGCTGTTCGAGTTTTCCGGAGCCTGCGCCGGTTGCGGGGAAACTCCGTATCTCAAGCTGATGTCGCAGTTATTCGGAGACCGCGCGCTGGTTGCGAATGCAACCGGATGCTCATCGATTTATGGCGGCAACCTGCCCACGACACCCTGGGCAAAAAACGCGGCGGGACGCGGACCTGCCTGGTCGAACTCGCTGTTTGAAGATAACGCCGAGTTCGGTCTGGGCTTCCGACTGTCCATCGATAAACAAACCGAGTTCGCTCAGGAATTAGTCAAGCGGCTGGCGGGAACGATCGGCGATGAACTGGCCACGGCACTGCTTGCGTCTCCGCAGAAGGATGAGGCCGATATCTACGAACAACGCCAGCGCGTGGATTTGCTGAAGGAAAAATTGCAGCCGCTGAATTCGGTGGATGCAAAACAACTTCTTTCTGTTGCGGACCTGTTGGTTAAAAAGAGCATCTGGATCGTAGGCGGCGATGGTTGGGCTTACGACATCGGTTACGGCGGTCTCGATCATGTACTGGCCAGCGGCCGAAACGTAAACGTTCTGGTGCTCGATACCGAGGTTTACTCGAACACCGGCGGACAGGCATCGAAGTCGACCCCGCGGGGCGCGGTGGCAAAGTTTGCCGCCGGCGGCAAGCCCGGAGCCAAGAAAGATCTGGGACTGATCGCCATGAGTTACGGCAACGTTTATGTGGCGAGCGTCGCCATGGGCGCCAAAGACGAACACACGCTGAAAGCGTTTCTGGAAGCGGAAGCTTACGACGGTCCCAGCCTCATCATCGCTTACTCCCACTGCATCGCTCACGGAATCAATATGACGACGGGGATGTCGGACCAGAAAGCCGCGGTCGATTCCGGACAATGGCTGCTTTACCGGTACCACCCGGAACGGGCCGCGCAGGGCGAGAATCCACTCATCCTTGATTCGCGAACCCCGACCCGCAAGGTGCAGGATTTCATGGCAATGGAAACGCGCTTCAAGATGCTGACCCAGGGCAAGCCGGAAGATGCGAAGCGCCTCTGGGCTGAAGCGCAGCAAGATGCCACGACTCGTTTTCACCTCTACGAGTATCTGGCCCAGCGCAAAGGGGATAAAGAACCAGCCAAGGAGCAGCCGGGAGTGACTTCGAAATGACCGAGCTTAAAATGATCGACCTCAAAACCAATTATCTCGGGTTGCTTTTGCGTACTCCTTTGGTGGCTTCGGCATCACCCCTATCCCAGGAACTGGACGGCATTCGTCATCTCGAGGACGCAGGCGCGTCCGCCATCGTGCTGTACTCGCTTTTCGAGGAGCAACTGCGGCAGGAAAGTATCGAACTCGAATACCACCTCACCGAAGGCACGGATAGTTTTGCTGAAGCATCCAGCTTTTTCCCCCAGCCCAATGAATTCCACGTGGGACCTGAAGGGTATCTGAATCACATTCGTCGAGCCAAGGAAGCAGTAGCCGTACCGGTTATCGCGAGCCTCAACCATTCGACGCTGGGCGGTTGGGCCAGGTATGCGCGGCAAATCGAGCAAGCCGGGGCTGATGCCATTGAGTGCAACATCTATTTCATTCCAACGGACGAGGAAGTCTCAGGGGCTGAGATCGAAAAAAAGTACGTCGACATTCTTCGGGAGGTAAAGATCTCGGTTCGGATTCCCGTCGCGGTAAAGCTCAGTCCTTTCTTCAGCAATATGGCGAACATGGCGAAGCAACTGGATCAAGCAGGTGCAGACGCGCTAGTGTTGTTCAATCGGTTCTATCAGCCAGATATCAACCTGGATGAGTTGGAGATTCAACCGAATGTATTGCTGAGCACTCCGCAAGACCTGCGGCTGCCGCTGACCTGGATTGGAATTCTGTACGGCCGCATCCACGCCAACCTGGCCGCAACCAGCGGCGTGCATGGGCCCGAGGACGTTATCAAGCTGCTGATGGTCGGCGCCGATGTCACCATGCTCTGCTCCGCGCTTTTGCGAAATGGAATCGATCATCTTCGGAAAGTGGAAGCGGGCGTTCTGGCATGGATGGAAAAACATGAATACCAGTCGGTGCAGCAGATGAAAGGCAGCATGAGTCAGATCCGCTGCCCCAATCCTTCAGCTTTCGAGCGCGCGCAGTATATGAAGGCGGTCAAGAGTATGCAGCATGTGGAACTAATGCGGCGCTAAGCACGACTGACCTCCGGAGGACAGAGCCGTTAAACGCATAGCCGTTACAGGATCACCACAATTTAGACACTGAGAAAAACAAATGAAGAATTGTATGGTTACAAAACAGCAGGCGCTCGACTATCACTTCGGCGGAAGGCCGGGAAAAATTGAAGTTACTCCCACCAAACCTTGCCGCACGCAGCACGATCTAAGCCTCGCCTATACGCCTGGAGTGGCCGAACCCTGCCTGGCGATCCAGCAGAATCCGCACGATGCCTTTAAATATACAGGTCGCGGCAACCTGGTTGCGGTCGTCACCAACGGTACTGCCGTGCTCGGGTTGGGCGACATCGGAGCGCTTGCCGGCAAGCCCGTGATGGAAGGAAAGGCAGTCTTATTCAAACGATTTGCCGGAGTAAATGTTTTCGACATCGAGATCGATACCCACGATCCAGACGAGATTATCAATGTCTGTCAGTTGCTCGAGCCCACCTTCGGCGGGATCAACCTGGAAGACATCAAGGCTCCGGAATGTTTCTATATCGAAGAGACCTTAAAGAAGACGATGAAAATCCCGGTCTTTCACGACGACCAACATGGCACCGCAATTATTTCTGGCGCCGCACTTCTGAATGCCCTGGAAGTATGCCGGCAAGGACATTGGAAAGATTCGTCTTGTCATCAACGGCGCGGGCGCGTCAGCCGTAGCTACGGCGGAGCACTATATCCGCCTTGGCATGAAACGCGAGCACATTACTTTGTGCGATACGAAAGGTGTAGTTTACAAAGGCCGCACCGCCGGGATGAATCCATACAAAGAACATTTCGCGCGCGAGACCAAGCTACGAACGTTAACCGAGGCGATGGTCGACGCGGATATGTTTCTTGGACTCTCCGTTGGGGGTGTAGTCACACGAGATATGGTGCGCTCGATGGCCGCCCGTCCGATCGTCATCGCCATGGCGAATCCTGACCCTGAGATCACGTTTGAAGATGCCAGAGCCTGCCGCAAGGATGTCATTATGTGCACGGGCCGCTCTGACTATCCCAACATGGTGAATAATGTTCTCGGCTTCCCGTTCATCTTCCGCGGCGCGCTGGATGTGCATGCCACAGTAATTAATGAGGAGATGAAGCTGGCCGCTACGCGGGCGCTTGCCGATCTGGCGAAAGAAAATGTGCCGGACTCAGTCTGCCGGGCCTATGGTGTGGAGCGACTGGAGTTTGGTCCTGACTACCTGATCCCCAAGCCATTTGATCCGCGTGTGCTGGCATGGGAATCTTCAGCCGTTGCCCAGGCAGCGATGGCTACGGGAGTCGCCCAGGAACCGGTCGACCTCAATTCCTATCGCAAGCAACTGGAACGTCAGAGTGCACTCATGGGGGAGCTCGAGTTAGAACAATCCCTCAGAACGACGGAAATTGAACTCTCGGTCGCACGCGGAGACTATTCCCGAATCTGAGATCTCACGGGGCGCTCCATCTGAAGATGTCTTTGCAGGAAGTCGAGAAACCCGGTGCCGCACCGTTCCGCGTGGCAGCATTGTTCATCCAAACCCGGGTTTAGCACTCGCGCGCGTCGTCCGACTAAAAAGATGAGCAAGGACACGAGCTCAGGGCTCGTGTCCGATGGCCTATGCTTTAATAATTCGATCTGTTCTACTTCGCCTGCAAAGTCTCGATATAGTTCGTAAGATTCGAGACGCGTTGCTGTACTTCTCCTTCGTGTCCACGACTCATGCTCCAGAACAATTCTCCCCACACTGGCATATCTTTTGATCCATGGGCGGTCACATCGCCCGTGCCCCGGATCGCAGAGGTGACCTTCAATGCGGGATACTTGCCCCCATTGTTTTTGCTGAGCTGGGTCAGATCGGCCGGAGGTGTCTTCAGGGCGCTGGCGGCTGGTCCATTGCCTTTACCGTCGGTTCCGTGGCAGACGGCGCAGTAAGCCGTGTACATTTGCTTGCCGGAAACAGGCGAGGTTGTGGTCAATGGCACATGCTTGATGGATGTTTTCGATTGATCGTCCGTTTTGTCCTGTGCAACGATCATGCAGACGGACACAAACAAAGTTGTAAGTATCAAAACCAATTTCCGTGGCGACATCACTTTCTCCTTTTAGGCCGAAGGGTTTTTACTGAAACCCAAACGCGCACAAAACCGAAAAGCGATAACCTTGCTGCCCGAGTAGCTGGGGAGAAGATTACTTTTAGTTCTTCTCCACTATTCCTAGTCCACCATAACAACACTGGCTGTGATCAAGGACACAAACTGTTGTGTATTTCATCACCGAGGTTCGAGAACGGGAATGCACAGGTTACAGCCCTTATATTCGGCTGCGAAACGTGCGTGACTGCACACAGAACTGTGACTTCTGTCACAAACAATCCAGCGTCCACAAGTCATAATTACGCAGATTTCGTAATTGATATTCCACTTGAGTGTGGGGTTCTCATGGCAAAAGGACGCGTTTCCATCGTGGTCGAGCACTGCAAATCATGTGGCTTCTGTGTGGAGTTTTGTCCCTCTCACGTGCTTGCCTTATCTTCCGCTTTCAACTCCAAGGGATACCATCCGCCGCATGCTGTGCATCCCGAAAAATGCAGTGGATGTGATTTATGCGGCATGTACTGCCCTGATTTCGCCATTTTCGCCACCAAGAATGCCGGCTCCAAGGAAGGTGACAAATGAAGGCTGATCCTCGCGGAGTATTAACCGGCACACATTTCATTGATGGCGATCATGCGTGCTGTGAAGGTGCATTGGCGGCAGGCGCGCGATTCGCGGCGGGATATCCCATTACGCCTTCCACCGAAGTTGTTGAGCGGTTCGCCTCCCGTGTGCCTATGGTCGGTGGAACGTTCATTCAGATGGAGGACGAACTCGCGGCATCAATTACGTTGCAAGGCGCGGTGTGGGGAGGGGCCAAGGCATTTACCGTCACCTCCGGCCCTGGCTTCTCATTAATGATGGAACACATCGGCTACGCCGCGATGACGGAAACTCCTTGCGTCTTCGTCGACGTGCAACGTGGGGGCCCATCGACCGGCCTGCCCACGCTGCCCGCG
Organism: uncultured Acidobacteriaceae bacterium; assembly: GCA_963817305.1. Lineage (GTDB taxonomy): Bacteria > Acidobacteriota > Terriglobia > Terriglobales > Acidobacteriaceae > Sulfotelmatobacter. Next base: position 87,865 of record CAWFOD010000012.1, read on the forward strand.
CAAGCGGACATGATGCAGGCGCGCTGGGGTTCGCACGGCGACTACGAAATTATTGCGCTCTGCCCGAACTCTCCCCAGGAATGTTTTGATCTCACCATCAAAGCTTTTAACCTGGCTGAAGAATTCCGCGTGCCGGTTATGTTCATGATGGATGAAGTCGTCGGACACATGACCGAGAAAGTCGTGATTCCTCGCGCCGATCAGATCGAAGTCGTGCCCCGGAAACATACCCACAAATCGGTGGAAGATTACCTGCCCTACGGCACCAATGGCGACCAGGTACCTGAGATGGCGCATGCCGGGGAAGGCTACAACTTCCACGTCACTGGCTTGACACATGACGAACGCGGTTATCCGAATATGACTCCGCCGGTGCAGGACAAGTTGGTTCGGCGTCTGCAAAGCAAAGTTCGCGATGCCGCCGAGCGCATCGCTCTGTTCGAGGAAGAGCATCTCGAGGGCGCCGACGTGGTAGTTGTTTCTTACGGTATTACTTCGCGCGTGGCGCAGCGAGCGATTGGGGTAGCGCGTGACAGCGGTTTGCGGGTCGGCAAGTTGCGTTTGATCACGGCCTGGCCATTTCCCGAAAAGAAGATCCGTGATCTGGCGGGGAAGGTGAAAGCCTTCGTGGTTCCGGAACTGAATCTCGGTCAGATGGTACGTGAGGTCGAGCGAGCCGCTGCGGGTAAGGCCAAAACCTTTGCCGTATCGCATGCAGGCGGCGGGGTTCACCGGCCCGAAGACATCCTCAAAGTGATCGTGGAGGCAAGCAGATGTCAGACAATTTAATCAGCGATATCGTCAGTGCGGGCGTTAACCCGGTCGATCAGATTCTACGGACTGATCGCATGCCTCATATCTGGTGCCCGGGATGCGGCATTGGTACTACGGTGAATTCCTTTGCCCGCGCGCTGATCGATTCGAAAATCGATTTGGGGTCGCTGGCGCTGGTCTCCGGTATCGGCTGCACTGGACGCGTTGCTGGTTATGTGAAGCTCGATTCATTCCACACCACGCATGGTCGCGCCATTCCGTTCGCCACTGGCCTCAAGCTCGCGAATCCCAAGCTGAACGTCGTTGTGTATTCGGGTGATGGCGATCTCTCGGCCATTCGGCGGCAATCATCTGATCCATGCCGCCCGCCGCAACATTGATCTGAAAGTAATCTGCGTCAACAACCTCATTTATGCCATGACCGGAGGCCAGACCGCGCCCACCACTCCGGATCACTCGACCACTTCCACCAATCCCTACGGAACATTCGAGCCTTCATTTAATTTGCCGCATCTGGTCGAAGCCGCGGGCGCCGTCTACGTGGCGCGCTGGACTACTTTCCACGTGCGGCAACTGGCGCGATCCATCAGCGAAGCGTTCAAGAAAAAGGGCTTCTCGTTTATTGAAGTCATTTCGCCCTGCCCCACGCTTTACCAGCGCCCTCCGCTTTCAACTCCAAGGGATACCATCCGCCGCATGCTGTGCATCCCGAAAAATGCAGTGGATGTGATTTATGCGGCATGTACTGCCCTGATTTCGCCATTTTCGCCACCAAGAATGCCGGCTCCAAGGAAGGTGACAAATGAAGGCTGATCCTCGCGGAGTATTAACCGGCACACATTTCATTGATGGCGATCATGCGTGCTGTGAAGGTGCATTCGGCGGCAGGCGCGCGATTCGCGGCGGGATATCCCATTACGCCTTCCACCGAAGTTGTTGAGCGATTCGCCTCCCGTGTGCCCATGGTCGGTGGAACGTTCATTCAGATGGAGGACGAACTCGCGGCATCGATTACGTTGCAAGGCGCGGTGTGGGGCGGAGCCAAGGCATTTACCGTTACCTCCGGCCCTGGCTTCTCATTAATGATGGAACACATCGGCTACGCCGCGATGACGGAAACTCCTTGCGTCTTCGTCGACGTGCAGCGCGGAGGCCCATCGACCGGCCTGCCCACGCTGCCCGCGCAAGCCGACATGATGCAGGCGCGCTGGGGTTCGCACGGCGACTACGAGATCATTGCGCTTTGCCCGAATTCTCCCCAGGAATGTTTTGATCTCACCATCACCGCTTTTAACCTGGCTGAAGAATTCCGCGTGCCGGTCATGTTCATGATGGACGAAGTCGTCGGACACATGACCGAGAAAGTCGTCATTCCTCGCGCCGATCAGATCGAAGTCGTGCCTCGCGAACATACTCATAAATCGGGGGAGGATTCTCTGCCCTACGGCACCAATGGCGACCAGGTCCTTGAGATGGCGCATGCCGGGGAAGGCTACGACTTCCACGTCACTGGCTTGACTCGCGACGACGCGGCTCTCGGAATATGACTCCGCCGGTGCAGGACAAGTCGTTCGGCGTCTGAAGGCAAGGTTCGCGATGCCGCTGACCGCATCGCTCTGTTCGAGGAAGAGCATCTGGAGGGCGCCGACGTGGTAGTTGTTTCTTACGGCATTACTTCGCGCGTGGCGCAGCGGGCGATTGGGGTAGCGCGTGAAAGTGGTCTGCGGGTCGGCAAGTTGCGTTTGATCACGGCGTGGCCGTTTCCGGAGAAGAAGATTCGTGGTCTGGCAGGGAAAGTGAAAGCCTTCGTGGTTCCGGAACTGAATCTCGGTCAGATGGTGCGTGAAGTCGAGCGAGCCGCTGCGGGCAAGGCAAAAACTTTTGCGGTGTCGCATGCCGGTGGCGGCGTTCACCGCCCCGAAGACATCCTCAAAGTGATCGTGGAGGCAAGCAGATGTCAGACAATTTAATCAGCGATATCGTCAGCGCGGGCGTCAACCCGGTCGATCAGATTCTACGGACTGATCGCATGCCTCATATCTGGTGCCCGGGATGCGGCATTGGTACTACGGTGAATTCCTTTGCCCGCGCGCTGATCGATTCGAAAATCGACTTAGGGTCGCTGGCGCTGGTCTCCGGTATCGGCTGCACTGGACGGGTTGCTGGTTATGTGAAGCTCGATTCATTTCACACCACGCATGGCCGCGCTATTCCGTTCGCCACTGGCCTCAAGCTCGCGAATCCCAAGCTGAACGTCGTCGTGTATTCGGGCGATGGCGATCTCTCGGCCATCGGCGGCAATCACCTTATCCATGCGGCTCGGCGCAATGTGGATCTCAACGTTATCTGCGTGAATAATTTCATTTATGGGATGACCGGCGGCCAGATGGCGCCCACCACTCCGATCATCGACCACTTCCACCAATCCCTACGGAACATTCGAGCCTTCATTCAATTTGCCGCATCTGGTCGAAGCCGCGGGCGCCGTCTACGTGGCGCGCTGGACAACTTTCCACGTGCGGCAACTGGCGCGATCCATCGGCGAAGCGTTCAAGAAAAAGGGCTTCTCGTTTATTGAAGTCATTTCGCCCTGCCCCACGCTTTACCAGCGCCGCAAC
>CAWFOD010000013.1:0-601952 GCA_963817305.1 uncultured Acidobacteriaceae bacterium
AAACTGGGCGACGGGCTCGACACCATGAAGTACTACAAAGAGAAGAGCAAGGTGCGGCATGGAGCGCCCACCAACGAAGTCGGCCTCTCCATGACCGGCGAAATCGTCGTAGGTAAATTCGTAGACCGCGACCGGCCCGATTATCAAACCATGATGCGCGGTCAATTTACGCAGTCGCTGGGCGACAAATACATAGAGCAAGATGAACCGGAGACAGTATGCAGCTAACAGAGATTCGAGTTGCGGGTTTCGGCGGCCAGGGAGTGATTCTCTCGGCCATTCTCCTGGGCAAAGCGGCCTCAATTTATCAGGGCGCTTACGCCACGATGACACAAAATTTCGGCCCAGAGGCCCGCGGGGGCGCTTGCAGCGCGCAACTCGTGCTCTCCGATTCGCCCGTGTTGTATCCCTACGTGACCAAGCCGGACATTCTCGTCGTCATGTCGCAGGAAGCTTACGTGCGCTTTATTCCGGAACTGAAAGACGGCGGCATTCTGATCGTTGAGCAGGATCTGGTGCGAGTGTCCGATATTAATAAAGAGATTCAGGTTTATAGCATCCCCGCCACGCGTATCGCCGAAGAGCTCGGGAAACGCATGGTGCTGAACTCGGTGATGGTCGGATTTTTCACCGCCGTTACCCAATTGCTGGATGCCGATGCCGTTCGCAAAGCCGTCGCGGATTCCGTTCCGAAAAGTTTTCTCGATCTGAACCTCAAGGCGTTCGAGAAGGGACTGGAATACGGAACGATTGCATTAAGTGCTCCTGCAAGCTCGGCCGACGCCGAACTACAAGTAGAATACGCGCCGGAATAGAAGGCGCTCCTCAGCCACTGCAAATTGGACGACGCGCGCGTAAGTTATTCAAGTTCCAGAAAAGCGCGCAACGAAGTTAGATCGTCGCTGGCCCGGACGCGGAAGCCCAGGCGCTTCATAATGACCTGCATCGCCAGATTGTCAGGCAACATTTCGGCGGAGACCTGACTCAATTTTTCATCGCGGGCGATCTCGACGATACGGCGCAGCAACTCGTATCCCAGACCAAGTTTTTGATACTGATCGGAAACCAGCACCGCGACTTCGGCTTCGTTTCCGGAACGAAGCTTGCTTAAACGGCCAACGCCCATAATTCTGTGCTCTCCGGTGTCAGAATCGGTGAGTTCCGCGACCAGAGCCATTTCGCGGTCATAATCTCCGAAACAGATTCGTAACAGGCGCTCGTGCGCCACTCGCCGGCTCAGACTCAGAGAGCAGAAGTAGCGCAGATAGACACTCCGGTCAGAGAGAGTCTCATGAAACTTCACCATCAGCGGTTCGTCTTCCGGCCGGATGGGGCGGATCACAATCTGGTTTCCATCGCGCAACGTCCACGGAGCGACATACTGCATGGGATAGGGACGGATCGCCGGTTGCGGCAACTGATCGAGCGTGACGTTGCGGCCGTGCAAAACGATTCTGGCATCGAGCGCCAGCAAACGATCTGGCGAAGCCAGCAGAGGGTTGATATCAATTTCCGCAATCCACGGCTGTTCGAGCACTAACTGACTAAAGCGGACCAGAAGTTTTCGAGTGCGGCAAGGTTCACCGGCTTACGTCCGCGTACTCCTTTCAGAGCGGTATAGATCTTGGTCTGCTCCATCATCCTTTGGGCGAGCGTGGTATTGAGTGGAGGAAGAGCGAGGCAACGATCCCGATAAACTTCGACAAGCTGACCGCCGGAGCCGAATAGAATTACCGGACCAAACTGCGGATCGACGGTACTGCCGAGGATTAATTCGTAGCCATCCAGCTTCGCCATCGGCTGAACAGTGACACCCAGGAAGTCGTTTAAGCTTGCTTTCTCCGCGACCGAAGTCTTGATGGAACGGAAGGCTGATCGAACTGCCGCTTCGTCCGGCAAATTCAGTTTGACTCCGCCGACCTCCGTCTTGTGCGTGATGGTTTCAGAGAAAATTTTCAACACAACCGGAAAACCTAGTTTCGACAGCGAGCGCAACGGCTTCGTCTTCACTGCTCGCAACTTGAGTCTCGACGGTGGGAATTCCGTAGAGCGACAACACTTGCTTGGATTCGAATTCGTTCAGCAGAACCCGATCGTGACTGCGCGCATTTTCAATGATCCGCGCGATTTGCTCGCGCCCAGACTTTTCCAACTCGGAGTTTTCCGTCAAGACGGGAGTTTCGTAGAGTCCGCGCAGGTTGTAGGTATAGCGCCACATGTAAGTGAAGGCGCGAGCGGCGGTGTCGGGATAGGAAAAGGTTGGAATCCCTGCTGCGTTTAATTCCGCTTCCCCGGCCGCTATGCTGTTGCCTCCCATCCAGCTGGCGAGTACGGGCTTTTCATATTGCTTGGCGTAGGGCTTCAGTCGTAGCGCGATTTGCGCCGCATCCGTCATCCCCTGCGGCGCAAGAATGACGAGCAGCCCATCGCTGTTCGGGTCCTGCGAAGCAATTTCGAGGGCGCGTGCGTAGCGCTCGGAATCAGCATCGCCGAGAATATCAATGGGATTGTTGTGACTCCAGTGGGCGGGAAGGAACTCATTCAGTCGCTGCAGATTCTCCGGGGAAAGCTCGGCCAGTTCTCCACCATTGGCCACCAGTGAGTCGGTGGCGAGAACGGCGGGTCCGCCCGCATTGGTCAGGATGGTAAGCCGCGGACCTTTGGGACGCGGCTGCCGGCCCAAGGTTTCCGCCATATAGAAAAGATCAGCAATGTTGTGCACGCGCAACACGCCGGAGCGGCGGAAGGCTGCGTCCAGAACCTCATCGCTGCCGGTAAGTGCGCCGGTATGCGAGGCAGCGGCGCGCGAGGCCGCTTCCGAGCGTCCGGCCTTGATCACGATGATCGGCTTGGTGAGCGCGACTTCACGAGCGGCGGATAGAAACGATCGCGCATCGCCCACCGATTCCATATAGAGCAGGATGCTTTTGGTGTGCGGATCATCGCCGAAATAGTAGATCAAATCGCCCCAGCCAAGATCCAGCATCGAACCGGTGGAGACGATGGCGCTGAAGGCGACCTCTTCGCGCACACTCCAGTCGAGAATCGCACTTAGCAATGCTCCGCTTTGACTCAGGAATGCGACGTTGCCGGATTTCGGCGCGTCTTTGGCGAAGGTGGCATTCAACCCGATGGTCGGATTCATCAGGCCGAGGCAGTTCGGCCCGAGCAGGCGCATTGAGCCGCCGCGTAGCTGTTCTCGAATTTGCTGTTCGAGCGCAGCGCCTTCTGCCCCACGCTCTTTAAACCCGGCAGAAATCACGACGGCAGATCTTACGCCGGAGGCAACACATTCTCCGATGATCTTCGGAACCGTTGCAGCCGGAGTAGCGATCACGGCTAAATCTACCGCTGGGATATCTCGAATGCTTTTGTAAGCTTTGAGGCCAAGAACTATCCTCGTGTTTAGCGTTTACCGCGTAGACCTTCCCTGAGAAGCGGCCATGGACGAGGTTTTCCAGCACGGTACGGCCTACGGTACCGGGACGGTCGGTCGCGCCGATCACTGCCACTGAACTGGGAGTGAACATCGCGTCCAGGCTGTGCTTGGTCAGAGCCATCTTGTTCGTCACATTCAGCTGTTAATGGAAGTAAGTGTCGATTCTGCCTCTCTTATGATTATCCGACAGTGACGCTGGTCACAGAATTATGCGTTTCTAACACAAGAGAAAAAGTCGGGTGGCCGCCGTCGGTAGGCGGTGTGAGTTCAAACTGGACTACTCCTCCGTCGCAGACTATCTTCTGCCATCCTGGCGGAATGTTATGCGACGTAGCTCTGTCTGCAACTTACTTAAAGTTCACAATTGGGAACCAGTTGCTTCAAGACCCTGGTTGTGCAATCACATTCATTGGTGATCTGAATCACTGCTTGGGCAGTATAAATAGCGGACAAAGTAAACGCCCCAGAGGTTTCCAGATTCGCTTGACAAGGGTAGAAATCCGATTATGATGACGCCCCATGGTCTGTCCTGGTCGGTTCGATAGCAGTAATAGAGGAGATTACCGTCTATGTCGAATTCGCAGAAGTTACTTTGCACATTGTCACTTTTGGTGATCACGGGTATACCTCTCACAGCAGGCACCAATAACGCGAAGCCGAGCGCGAATCCATCCAATGCTCCCAGCTCCGAAGCTACCCCCGCTTCAGCCAGCCCGAGCTTAGCTCCAGCGACAGGGGAAACGAATGCCACCCCATCGTCCGGAATGAAAAATGCAGCAGCGGAATCCTCCGCTTCCGCGTTGTCGACAGAAGAATCCGCGGCTACTTCAAGTTCCAGTTCAAACGCTCAGGGGCAGCAGCCACCCGTCGCAACTACTCAGCAGACGCCGCAGCATGAAAAGCCCATACCGGTGGCAGTGGTCCCGGCGATAGCTCCCGTTCGCGTCATTCCAGTCGACCCGCCGGTGAAAGATGGGTTGGTACCGGCTTTCAAAGTGGGAGGCGTCAAAGTGACTCCCTATGGCTTTATCAAAGCTACGGCGGCACACGACTCCAGCGCTCCCAACGGTGACGACTTTCCGTTTATCGGCTTATTTACAGCGTCATCCACGGATACGAACACCGGGCCCACGGCAGATCCGGAATTTCACATCAAGGCGCGCTCATCGCGTTTTGGCGCAAACTTTGAATGGCCGGATGTTTCTCCCAGGCTCACTTTCACGGGCCGGGTCGAAGGCGATTTCGAAGGCAACTTCAGCGTCGTCGATAACCGCAACGTTTCGTCGATTCGAAGCAATGAGCCGCAGCTGCGTTTAGCCTACGTACGCATGGATTTCGCAGCCAACAGCGCTACTGACATCTTTTTCGAAGGCGGACAGGACTGGACTCTTTTCGGATCCAGCGCTCTGCCTAATATTCTCGAAACCACATTCCTGGGCGCTTACTACGGCGACATCTACGAGCGTTCTCCGCAGATGATGGTCGGCTTCGTCCAGAAGATGGGCGGGTCCTTCAAAATCGCCCCCACCTTCGCCATCATGATGCCGAGTTCGGGTCAAGTGGAGAAGAGCTCGAACACCGTGGGTGGCCTGGCGGGCCAGTTAGGACAGGCCGAGCGCGAGGGCGCCGACTCTGACCGGCCGGAATACGAAGGCAGACTGGCATTCCAGTGGCAGCTCGATCGGGCGCCTGGGGTTGCTCCTGCGCAAGTCTTCTGGAGTGGCATTTATGGCAAGCGGACGTCGATCGTCACCAGCGGAGACTATGCCACAGACTTATTGCCCACGAGCTGTTTAACCGGCACCCCACCGGCGATAAGCGTGCTCTGCAGTTCTTATGTAGCCGCGCTTCCCAATGGCTACAGCGCTTCCAGCCATATGTATGGTAACCAGGTTGCCGTACAGTTGCCGACCCGCTGGTTGACGTTCGTGGCCAGCACTTATTTCGGTGGCGACCTGCGGTTCATGTTCGGTAGCCAAGCCGACTCTTTCGCCACTGACTTGACCGGACTCTCGAGTCCCATCAAGTTTGATACGGTTGACGGTCTGGGCAATGCGACTGTGGCTTGCAGCGTGGTCGTAGCCACCGGCGCCGGGTGCCCGGCGGGAGATGTGGTGGTTGCGCCGGAGAGGCCAATTCGGGCTTTCGGCGGATTCGCCAACCTCGGCTTCCCCATCTCACGTTGGTTTAATGCAAATCCCAAAGGCCACAATGCCGGCTGGCAGCTTTTTCTGCACATGGGCAAAGACCAGATCGTCCATCATGATCTGTTTTACTCGCACTTTACCGGAGTAAACGGGCTCCAGATGGGTAAGGTTTTTGCTGCAACCCTCTATTACAAAGTGAATCCGTATTGCACGTTCGCGATTGAGCAATCGGTTTATGGCACGCGTCTCAAACCCGGCGAAAGCTATACGATTGCCGGACGATTGGACAATCTCTGGCAGGATCATCGCACCGAGTTTGGTCCTATATTTACTTTCTAGCGTGACCGGGATAGAAAAGGTTGGCTCGCCCGGCGAATGCCCGGGCTAGAATGTCGGCAACCAGGAAGGTGGGACAGGCTTGCTTCCTACCGAAACAAGCTTGTCCCTCCTTCCAATACTGAGAGGTGTATAGCTGTGGGTCGTTCTCTGATCAAGTGGTTGCCGGTGTTGTTTCTGCTGAACACTATGTTGGCGGAGGGCGCTAAGCAGTATCCACTTCACATTACTGTTCTGAGCGCGGAGTTTCATCCATTGAATTCAGGAACCCCGGTCCCGAAAGACTGCGACCTGACAAATTTCTCCGCTTACTGCAATGAGAGCAGGAATCCTACGGTACAGAACATCATGCGAGTGCGCGATTCGGACGGAGAATCCTTCAGCATTGCCTGTACGGTGGACTCGCGCTGGTCCAAGTGCGCTTCCTTGCCGGTAGGCGAGACTTTCGAAGCAAAGAAGGATAAGCACGGAATTACCGTCCTATACCGAAACGCAAAGGGTAAGGAAAAGAAGGAGCTCTATCAGGTGCTTGCGGTCGCAGCGATGCCAACGCCAGACACAGCGGTAAAGGCGCCGCCGGCTGCGCCGCCGTCGACTTCATCGGCGCCCGCGCCAGCGGCCCAATCCGGGGCGACTGTCGAGCCGCAACCTGAGGCACCGGCGCGGACTTCACCGCCGCCTGCCACACCACCTGCTGCCGCACCGGTTGGCCGTCAAGGGACCGCGGAAACGGAAACAGAAAAGGAAAAGGTCCGCTGCAATTTCACTTCAACGCCGCCCGGCGCGGAGATCGACCTTGACGGCAAATATGTTGGCAACACCCCGTCGCAGATCGCAGTAAGCACTGGCACGCATGTAATCAGCTTTTCCCTGCCGGGATTTGGCAAGTGGAAACGGGAACTGTCAGTACTGCCTGGGTCAGAGCTGACGGTAAGCGCGATTTTGCAAAAAGATTAGCTCCAACGACCGTGGGAACGTCGCTGTCGAACTTGTCGAGTATGTTTTCTGTTGTTGCGCGGAAGTCGTGCCGGCTATCTGTGCCGATGTGAGAAAGCGCCTGAGACCTATACGGGTCTTGAGTAATACACAGGAAAACGGAGGAGAGTTATGGCAAATGCTGCTCAAGTAGCGGGTACCAGTAAGGCGGCCGAGTACAGCATCTGGCGCGTGATCATGGCCTCATCCGTTGGCACCATGATCGAATGGTACGACTTCTATATTTTCGGCAGTTTGGCCGCTATCCTGGCGCTGAAGTTTTATCCCCCCGGCAACGACACATTTGCCTACCTTGCGTATCTGGCCACGTTCGCGGTTGGTTTTCTGGTGCGGCCTTTTGGCGCACTCTTCTTCGGCCGCATCGGGGATCTGGTCGGCCGCAAATACGCCTTTATCGTCACGCTCACCATCATGGGATTTTCGACGTTTGTAATCGGCCTGTTGCCCTCCTATGCGAAGGCTGGCTGGTTCGCGCCGATTGTTCTGATCGGAATCCGCGTTCTACAGGGACTGGCGCTGGGCGGGGAATATGGCGGAGCTGCAGTGTATGTTGGCGAACATGTTCCCGATAATAAGCGCGGCTTTTATACCAGCTTCATCCAGATCACGGCGACGTTGGGTCTCTTCGTTTCGCTGATCGTGATTTTGCTGACGCAGAACGCGATGTCGAAAGAGGATTTCGCCGCCTACGGTTGGCGCATCCCGTTCCTGGTCTCCATCATTCTGGTCATCATCTCGCTCTACATTCGTTTGAAGATGAAGGAGTCGCCCATCTTTGCCGAGCTCAAGAGCACGGGCATGACTTCGACGCAACCGCTCAAGGATGCCTTCACAAAATGGCCTAATCTGAAGAACGTGTTGATTTCGCTCTTCGGCGCTACAGCGGGACAGGGCGTGGTCTGGTACACGGGGCAGTTTTACGCGCTGTTCTATATGCAGACCATTCTGAAAATAAATGTCAAAACTGCGAACATCGTGGTGGCGATCGCACTGCTGCTGGGGATGCCGTTCTTTACGGTAGTGGGAGCGTTGTCGGACCGCATCGGCCGGAAGAAACTTATGATGGCGGGTTGTCTGCTTGGAGTGCTGACTTACATTCCGATCTATAAGGCCATGCAGCGCGCCGCCGGGAATAATGTCGTGACGGTGAAATCCTCGCGCAACAAGGTGACTGGCGCCATCGGCCTTGCCGCCATGACCACGGACGCGACTGGAGCGCTTGTGCCTGCCAAAGAAGCTCCCAATCCAGATCGCACGATGCTCGTGCTTCTGGTTTTTATTCAAGTTCTGTACGTATGCCTGATTTATGGTCCAATCGCCGCTTATCTGATTGAGGCTTTCCCGGCGAAGATTCGGTACACATCACTTTCGTTGCCTTACCACATTGGCAATGGTGTGTTCGGAGGGTTGTTGCCGCTCATTGGTCTCTCGCTAGTGGCGGAAACCGGCAATATTTATGCCGGTCTGTATTATCCGATCATTGTGGCCGGCATGACTTTTATTGTTGGCAGCTTGCTGCTGCGCGAAACGCGGTCTACGCGCATTTGGGATGAGGCTGGAGGACGGGTAGCGCCGGGGGAATGACATCAGCTCGCGCTGGTGTGCAGGGATCTCTCCGGTTCAATCTGATATTGAACCTTCAACGTTGCACTTCGGGGAGCGTAACCGTGCAGCGCGATTTTCGCGCCATGTATGGCATTCCTTCAGCCGAGCTTACGATGCGCAGCAAAGCGCGTTCCCCAGAACATAAGGCATTTCGCTTAAAATCGACGTGGACGACTTCGCGCCGCGACATAAATCCTGTGTGAGAGAGTGTGATGGACATGGCTGAAATTCGAGAGAAAAGCAAAGAAGCAGTCGAGACGACTCAGGCCCAGATCGCAGTTCATTGGCGGGAAGAGGAATACTATTATCCCCCCGCGAAATTTGTCGGCCAGGCGAACCTGACAGATCCCAGCGTGATGGAGCGCTTCAGCGAGAAAAACTTTCCCGAATGTTTTCGCGAATATGCCGATCTGTTGAGCTGGGACAGGTACTGGCACACCACGCTCGATACCAGTGATCCGCCCTTCTGGAAATGGTTCGTAGGCGGCAAGATCAACGCTTCGTACAATTGCGTCGATCGTCATCTCGCGAAATACAAAAATAAAGCGGCATTCATCTTTGTTCCGGAGCCGGAATCCGAAGCGACGGTTTCTGTTACCTACCGCGAACTTTATATAAGAGTGAACGAATTCGCGGCCCTGCTGCGCGATTTCTGCGGCCTGAAGAGCGGAGATCGCGTCACCATTCATATGCCCATGGTGCCTGAGTTACCGATTACCATGCTGGCCTGCGCCCGCCTGGGCGTGATTCATTCGGTTGTGTTCGGCGGATTCAGCGGCGAAGCTTGCGGCATGCGCGCTGCCGATTCCGGCAGCCGTGTCCTCATCACGATGGATGGTTACTACCGCAACGGCAAGATGATTGACCACAAAGCGGGCGCTGACATCGCGTTGAACGAAGCTAAGAAAGAAGGTCAGAACGTTGACAAGGTTTTAGTCTGGAGGCGCCATCCGGGAAAGAATGCGTCCGCATCTCCCTTTGTCGCAGGCCGCGATGTTTTCGTGGACGAGATTCTGCCGAAGTACTCGGGTCAAATCGTTCCTCCCGTTCCCATGGATGCGGAAGCTCCGCTGTTTCTGATGTACACCAGCGGCAGCACAGGAAAACCGAAGGGCTGCCAACACCGCACCGGTGGCTATCTCTCCTATGTAGCCGGTACTTCGAAATACATCCAGGACATTCATCCCGAAGACGTGTACTGGTGCATGGCCGACATCGGCTGGATCACGGGACACTCCTATATTGTTTACGGTCCGTTGGCGCTGGCCGCAACGAGCGTTCTTTACGAAGGCGTTCCTACTTATCCCGATGCAGGGAGAGTGTGGAGAATCGCCGAGCGCCTGGACGTCAATATCTTCCACACGTCGCCGACCGCCATTCGCATGTTGCGCAAAGCTGGTCATGATGAACCGACCAAGTACAACTACCATTTCAAACACATGACCACGGTAGGCGAACCCATCGAGCCCGAGGTCTGGCGTTGGTATTACGAGACGGTAGGGAAGCGCGAAGCGGTGATCGTCGATACCTGGTGGCAAACCGAAAATGGAGGATTTCTGTGCAGCACTAAGCCGGCGTTAGATCCGATGAAGCCGGGAAGCGCCGGTCCCGGCATGCCCGGAATCTATCCGAGCATCATGGATGAGAACTCGGAGGAGATTCCGGCCGGATCGGGCAAAGCAGGAAATATTTGCATTCGTAATCCCTGGCCGGGAATTATGCAGACCATCTGGGGCGATCGCGACCGCTTCGTCAGCCAGTACTACAGCAAATATTGCAAAGATCGAAACAGCAAGGATTGGCATGACTGGCCGTATTTTGCGGCGGACGGCGCAGTGCTGGCGGCGGACGGCTATTTCCGGATTCTGGGCCGCGTGGATGACGTGATCAATGTGGCAGGCCACCGGCTGGGTACGAAGGAGATCGAGTCTGCCTGCCTGACAGTTCCCGAGGTCGCGGAAGCGGCGGTGGTTCCCGTTGTGGATGAAATCAAAGGCCGCGTGCCAGAAGTTTATATCGCTCTGCGACCGGGCGTGCAGGCGAGTCCGGCGATCATCGACAAAGTGAACAAAGCCATTGAAACCATGATTGGTAAAATTGCCCGGCCTCGCAGAGTTCTGATTGTTCCCGACATGCCGAAAACCCGGTCTGGAAAACTTATGCGCCGGGTTCTCGCGGCCCTCTCAAACAACATGAACACCGGCGACATTACAACTTTGGCCAATCCCGATGTTGTCGAAAAAGTTCGGGAAATGGTGCAAGGCAAGAACGCGGTGGCTCTGGCGGATGGACCGGAGGATCTTAAGAAATTTGGCGAGGAATGAAATAGTGCGCCATCGAAACACTTACGGTTTGAGATTCTAGAAGCGGCTAGGGAGCTGCGTTCGTGGGCTGGGCTGCGGCCGAGGATCGCAGACCGGTGGAATCGAAAGTAAAGGTGCGAACTTCCCCAGGACTAGCCTGCACCGGGATTTCTTTGCCATCGAGCAAGAAGCTGATGCCGGCAGCATTGCCTGCCCTGACGGTAATGTCATGATTGGCGCGGACTGAGGTGTTGGCCGGCGCGATCAGAGTTTCTTTGGCTACCGGCTGGCCGTCCGCAAAGATTGAAACCCACGACGTCTGATCCGCGCGGATCACCAGCGTGAATGCGCGTGGCGGTTTCGGCGCAACCACATGCGAACGCGGCTTTGCTACCGGGGGATTGACATCTGCATCACCCGGAAGTGCGGCGGCCGTGGCGGCTGGAGCGGCGACAGCAGCGGTCGTCGATGCCGGGGAACGGTTCGTGTTCGTAGCGACCGGAGTTGGCTTGGCCGGAGGCGGGGAAGGCACAGTGGCTGGGGACGCCGCGCTCAGTGTGGAATTGGATAAGGAAGCAGAAGCCGCAGGCTGCGCCGCTGCAGAGGTTTGGTTGCGGCGTCGAAGTGTCCAGAAAGCCAAGATCAATGTGATAACCAGCAGGGCTGCCGCCAACTTACCCCACGGAACAGGACGTGATGAGCCATCTGGCGCGGCGGCCCGTGTTGCAGCAGTTGGCTCGACAGGGCGATCCGACGGTGGTGATGTCAGGTTCAGAAAAGACAGGGGCGGCGTCGGTACATATTCATCGCGCGCAGGTTGGGGATGATCTCCGTTGGAACGGATCTCGCTGCTTTGATCCTTACTATCTCGATCTTTACCGCTTCGATTTTGGGCGCTCGGATCGTGACTGTTCGGGTCGTAACTGTTCGGATCGTGACCGCTCGGATCGAGGCCAATGCGATTCTGAGGACGAGCCTCACGGTCATCGCTGCGGCGAGGCTCTCTGCGGCGGTCGTCCTGATGTAGGCGGCGATCGGGAGGTGGATCGATTGAGCGCTTATTTGTTACGCGGTCGACGCGCGCGTTCGTCGCATGGTCGCGGTTGCGCAGATGCGTGACGCCGGCATTCGGATTGACTTTGTGACGGTCTGCTTCGTCCTCTTCCGCGGTTTCTGTAGTCGAGTTGCGGAAGTTCGGGAGAATCGTTTGGGATTGAATCTGGCTCTCGCGCAGCGCCGTGAGATAGTCTGACACGGCTTCGTCTTCATCCAGACCGACCAAGCGGGCGTAGGCGCGGACGAAACCCTTGTTGAAGACGCCACCGGGAAGCTGCTCAAAATGTTCCTCCTCGATGGCACGCAGCATGCGCGGGCTGATTTTTGTGATAGTGGAAATAGCATCGAGCGTGAGGCCACGCTGCTCGCGCTGTTTACGCAGATTTTCCCCGAAGGTCGGCAAAAAAGGAACTCCGGCGGGCGGAACGTCTGCCAGCCCGCGTCCAGATGACAATCATCATAGGCGAAGGCGGGCGCGGATACCAGAACGTTGTGGAGGGGGACATACCGCCCGGTCAGGCCTGCTGCCGCATACAAGTGTTTTCAGGGCTGTTCCGGCGGCTTCTTTCGCAGGACGATGGTGAATTGGGTCTTGCAGGTCTTCCCGGGATCATCAAAGGCCGAGCCTTCGCGATCCCCTTCCGAGGCGACGAAAAAAAGCCCCTGCTTGGAACTCTCCGGCAGTCCTACAAAGCGGGCTTTGCCATCGGCATTGGTTCCGGCTTGAAGATCCAGTTTGTGCAAACCCATGAATCCATAAGCGATGTGCACCCGGATATTAGCGGCGTAGACGGGTTTGGCCGCTTCATCTGTAATGGTGAAATCGGCGGTGCAGGGACCGAGCCCGGCATCGACTTCGGCTACAGTCTTCGGGTCGACCGGTGCGGCTGCGAGCGCGGCCAATCCTAAGGAAAAAACCGCAATGGCGATGACGGCGAACGAAGATTGGAAGCGAGATGTTCGTGCCATGAATATCAGAATACGCCAGGAATGGATTGCGGGTTAAGGGCGAATATCGCCTGCCAAGGGGCCAGCTATCTGAACTATCCATTGGCGTTACGGGTACTGGTTACCAACGGTTATTGCCGCCCAGAGGATGCGAATCTATAATTTTTGGAACTGTCACTCGTCCATTCAGCGAATTGTTGGCTGGAAGCTTGGGTAACAATTCGACGATCAAGGCTCAGCACAGAAGGCTCGCGGGCGATGGAGCCCGCAGTTACGGGAGATGAAGGAACCCCCCATGTCCGAGGCCGCCGGCACCCAACTAACCCGCCAGAGCCAGGAACTCAACATCTTTCATGACGTGGCCAAAGCGCTGACGTCATCGCTGGACCTCGATTCGATCCTGCAGACGATCATGGAAAAAATGGCGGAATATTTCCGTCCCGATACCTGGTCGTTGCTGATGGTGGATGAGCAGAAGGATGAACTTTACTTTGCGATTGCAGTGGGCGCAGCGGCCGAAGCGCTGAAAGATATTCGTCTGAAATTGGGCGAAGGAATTGCCGGATGGGTGGCGAAGCACGGCGAGCAGGTGGTTCTCTCTGACGTGGAGAGTGATCCCACGTTTTGCCAAACGCATCGACGAAGCCACGCATTGCGAGACGCGATCCGTGATCTGCGTGCCCTTGCGGTCTCGCTTGCGAGTGCTGGGCGTGATCCAGCTGGTGAATGCCGATATTTCACAATTCAACGAGCAGGAGATTTTCTTTTTGCAGGCGTTGTGCGACTACGCCGCGATCGCGATTGAAAATGCGCGCTGGGTAGAGAAAATTCAGGAGTTAACAATCACCGACGACTGCACCGGCCTCTATAACGCGCGCCATCTTTATAAGACGCTGGAGACGGAAGTTTACCGGTCATCGCGTTTTGGCTATGAGTTCAGCGTTTTGTTTATCGATCTGGATCGCTTCAAGGCGGTGAACGATACTCACGGGCACTTGATCGGCAGCAAGCTGCTGGCGGAGATTGGGTACCTGGTGAAAGCGCAGTTGCGGTTGATTGATTTTGCCTTCCGCTATGGCGGAGACGAATTTGTAGTGCTGCTTCCGCAGACCGGCAAAGATCAGGCCTTGGTGGTAGCGAAGCGTTTGCGCGATGGCATGCGAGCCAGCTGTTTCTGCCGCGATGAAGGTTTGAATCTGAACGTTCGGGCTTCGATTGGACTCGCCACTTACCCGCACGACGCGCGCGATGCGCATGACATCATCCGCCAGGCCGACGAGATGATGTACCTGGTGAAGAACACGACGCGGGACAATATTGGAATTGCGCAACGCGGCGTGATGAAGTAGGAAAGTGGATTTTAGCCTCTGGCTCCTAGTCTCTGGCCTCCGAAACTCTATTCTTACTGCGGCGTTGCGCTTGGGGCGCCTGTAGGTTTTTTATCCTTCTGTTCGTTGTTCTTGTCTTTTCCCTTCACATCCGGCGTCCATGGATTTGTATTGGCCGGTCCGTTTGGATTGACGCTGAAGGGCCAGATAAAAAGGTTCATGCCCGCTTCGCCCTTCATTTCCACGACCGCGTATTCGCCCGGCGTCAGATCCTGGGTCGGGGTTAACTTGAGCCATCCCGTGCCCACATGGTCCGTTGTACTCTTCACCGAATCTTGTTCCTGACTTACCTTGCCAGTGCTGGCCCGTTTTACATCACCGACCACGCGCTTGCCGTTTCTTACCTTCAGTCGCACGATGCGGAAACGTTCGGAAGCGGCCGCTTGTTCGGGCTTTTCGGGATGCTGGGGCTCAGCGCGCGGAGCGTCCAAGCTGGGCAGAGATGGCTTGTCTGAGGCGGTCTCTCCCGGCGGCGGGGCTTGATCTGAATCGTCATCCATCTTGATGTAGATGGAAGGCACGGCGACGTGGGAATAAACAGAAGCATGGCTACCATCCAGTTCTATCGTTTCCTTGCCGCTAGCCACTACGCCGCGCAGGATATTGCTCTTGCTGTTGCGATCGAGAACGCCTTCGCCCTGCTGCACTTCGACTAGCTGTGGCTGGCCCTTGAAATTGTCCAGCAAGAACGTTCCTGAAAGTTCGGGCAGGCGTAGGCCGGGAGCAACTTGTGGAAGCCGGGCTTCATCGGCTGCACGATCTGCGCTGCTTTCTTTATCGATGAGAGCGGCTTCGGGAATGGCAGGAGCTGCGGCCCGATCCTTCTCGTATTTTTCTGTAGCCGGCCAGTCGACAAGAGATGAAGGGATTTCCTCCCATTCCTCGCGCTCAGAGCTGTAGTAGCGGACGCGATCACCTTTGACTTCATATTTCGTAACTGACTGGTAAGAACCGTCTTCGAGGATCAGGCGGCTGGCGACCTGCTGCGCATGAGCGTTGATTGGGAGCGCGAGCGAGATGAACGCGACCATTGTGATCAAAATGCCGAACGAGCGCCTGATTGGGAGAGCCATGAATACTGATCTTCGCTTCGTCAGTTGTGTTTCGCGATCAACTGCTTTCTTCGATTATCGTCCGGAACGGTCTTTTCGCCAACCGGCAAACTCTGACTTTCGTCCGCATGGTGCGGTGAGATAGAGTGGGAGCGATGAAGCGCAAGGTGAAAGATATTGCCGAAGCTGTGAAGGCGCGCCTGCTGGGAGATGGAGATATTCAGGTGAGCGGCGTCGCCAGCATAGTGTCGGCTTCGGCGAATGATCTGGTGTTCGTGGAAGATGAAAAGCATCTCTCGCAGGCGCTCAAGTCGCGCGCGGGAGCGGTAATTGCGGGAAAGTTCGCGTCAGATGCAGAGGGGAAACCGCTGTTAATCTGTAGTCATCCTAAGTTGGCGTTTGCCAGGGCAGCGAGGTTTTTGCAGGATGAAGATCAACCAACTGGTTCTCGAGTACACGCGAGCGCGGTGATTCATCCCTCAGTTCGCCTCGATGCGCGAGTGGTGGTTGAGGAACTCGTGGTGATGGCCAAGGATGCCGAAATTGGAGAAGGCACACGGATCGGTGCAGGCTGTGTGATCGGCCGCGAAGTGAAAATTGGGAACGAATGCCATATTTATCCGAACGTGACGGTTTATCCGGGGGCGAGGCTGGGGGATCGCGTGATTGTGCATTCAGGAGCGGTGCTGGGAAGTGACGGCTTTGGATATGTCCGCGATCCGCAGAGTGGACGTTATGAAAAGTTTCCCCAGGTAGGCAGGCTGGTGATTGAAGATGATGTGGAGATCGGCGCCAACACAACGATCGACCGTGGCGCGCTGGATGAAACGCGAATCGGGCGCGGATCGAAGATCGATAACCTCGTGCACATCGGCCACAATTGCCAACTGGCGGAGAATGTGGTGATTGCCGCGCAGACTGGACTTTCGGGAAGCATCGTGATTGAAGCCGATGTTTTACTCGGCGGACAGGTAGGCATTGGCGAACATGCGCGCATTGGAGAAGGAGTGATGCT
Source organism: uncultured Acidobacteriaceae bacterium (assembly GCA_963817305.1). Classification (GTDB taxonomy): domain Bacteria; phylum Acidobacteriota; class Terriglobia; order Terriglobales; family Acidobacteriaceae; genus Sulfotelmatobacter. The sequence continues at coordinate 16,286 of CAWFOD010000013.1, forward strand.
GGGAGGACAGGGTGGGGTGCTGCCCAACAAAGTTTTGCGGGGTAAGGGCGTGGCGTTCTGGGGAACTCCGGCGCAACCGGTGCGGCAATATCTGAAGCAGTTGGCAGCGTTGGCGAAGTTGGCGAAAAAGAGGTAGATGTGGCGATCGTGGTGATCGGCGGACATTCCCGAAGTGTGGGCAAGACCAGCGTGGTTGCCGGCCTTATCGCGGCGCTGCCTGAGTACGATTGGACAGCGGTAAAGATCACGCAGTATGGGCACGGAGTTTGTTCGGCGAACGGGGAAGCGTGCGACTGCGCGACTGGCGATCACTCGTGGGCCATTTCCGAAGAAAAGGATCGCAGCGGGGCATCAGACACATCGCGCTTTCTGGTTGCAGGGGCCGTGCGGTCGCTGTGGGTCCGGACAGAGCAGGGAAGGCTGGCGGAGGCAATGCCCGCGTTGCGGCGGCGAATCGAGTCTGCACGAAATGTGATTATGGAATCGAACAGCGTACTCAAATTCATGCGGCCGGATTTGTACATGACGGTGCTCGATCCGGGAAACGAAGATTTCAAGAAGTCGGCGCAGGAGTTTATGGACCGTGCTGGCGCTGTGATTCTGCACGATCGTGCCGACGCTGCGTGGCATGGAGTTTCGTTGAAGCCTGTGGCGGAGCGGCCGGTATTTAGAATCTCGCCTCCGCCTTATGTGACGCCGGAGATTGTTGACTTCGTGCGTGGGGTCGTCGGGACGGCGAGTAGAGCAGGTTCCTCACCGAGCTTTCACCTCGGTTCGGAATGACAAAGGCTTGGAATGATGTTTTGATGACCGGATTATTCTTGGTCTCCGTCCATATAAGGGCGTTTTGTTATTCTTGCGTTTGAGGCAAATTCATTACAGCGCGTGGTTATTGGTTGGACTGTCCTCGCTGTTGCAGATCCTTATTTTCCCTCTGCCCGGACTTTATGTTTTATCGTGGGTGGCCTTCGCTCCATTGATCGTGGCGCTGCTGCGGGCACGGCCAGCGGGCGCGCTTGAGGTAGACGGGTCGGTTAACCTTCAGGCTGCGACTCCGTTGCAGGCGTTCCTGCTGGCCTACATCTCCGGCATTTTCTGGTACGCCGGCACGTGTTACTGGATTTACGACACCATGCACGAGCATGGCGGGCTAAGCGTGCCGGCGGCCGCACTGGCGCTGTTTCTCTTCTGCCTTTACCTCGGTCTCTACCACGGACTGTTTGGGCTCCTATTAGGATTTGCGGCGGGACCGAAGCGCGATAACCGGCTGGCACTCGTCTCGATACCATTTTTTTGGGTGGCCGTGGAGCTGGCTCGAACTCGAGTCACCGGATTTCCCTGGGACTTGCTAGGCACCGCCGAGGTTGACAATATTTCGCTGAGCCGTATCAGCACATGGACCGGAGTGTACGGCATCTCGTTCGAGATTATGCTGGTGAACGTTGCGGTGGCTGCGGCGTTTCTGGTGCCGAGAAAAAAGCGGGCCACTCTGCTGGCGGCCGCGTTGGCAGCGGCAGCTGTACTGCAGGCCGGGAGGCTGGTGGATGCTCCCGCCATTCTGGCGGATCGCGCGGCGCTGCTGGTGCAGGAAAATATTCCGGTCGACGAAAACTGGACGCGCGATACTTTCGAACGCACGCTGCACCAGTTGACCGATATCAGCGTAAAGGCGGAGGCTTCCACATCATCGTCATCGCGGGCGGTTGAATCGGCGCAAGGCAGGGCGGACTTGATCGTGTGGCCGGAATCTCCGGCGCCTTTTTTTGCGAATGATCCGTTGTTTCGGGAACCGGTAAGTGAGATGGCCCGCGAAACTCATAGTTGGGTCGTTACCGGCGCCATAGGAAGTACGCCCGCGGAGCCAGGCGGGGCAGCCGCTTCGGAGGTTTTCAACTCGGCTGCGCTGATCAGCCCTGCGGGCGATTGGACTGCGCGGTATGACAAAGTTCATCTCGTGCCATTCGGAGAATACTTACCGTTTCCCAAGTTGTTTGCGTTTGCCGGCGGTCTCACAAAAGAAGTAGGGGAATTCAAAGCTGGAGAATCGCGCGCGCCCCTGGAAGCGGGAAGCGAACGGCTGGGGATTTTCATTTGCTACGAATCGGTATTTCCGGATGAAGTGCGGCAATTTGCGGATAACGGCGCCCAGGTCTTCGTAAACATTTCGAATGACGGATGGTATGGAGACAGCGGGGCTTATGCTCAGCATTTGAATCAGACGCGCATGCGGGCGATCGAGAATGACCGCTGGATTTTGAGTTCGACGGACACGGGAGTAACAGCGTCGATCGATCCTTATGGAAGAACGGTGGCGCGGCTTCCGCGAAAAGAACGCGGCGTACTGGTTGCGCCCTATGGCCTCACTTCCGTAACCACGTTCTACACGCGGCACGGAGATTGGTTCGCGTATCTGTGTGCGATAATTTCAGCAGCGGCGCTGCTCGCGCGCTTCACGCTTCGCGCGCCGGCAGGGAAGAAAGCAGAAACATCCTCATGAATCAAGAGTTCGAGCAGGAATACGGGTTGTTGAGCAAGAAGGTGCGCGAGCTCCGGGAGTATCTTTGACGCGGGCAAACTTCGTCCGCAATTAGCCGAAATTGAGAAGCAGTCCGCCGACCCGAATCTGTGGTCGAATCCGCAACGCTCGCAGCAGGTGATGCGCGAGAAAAAGCGGCTGGAGCACCTGCTCGCCACCGATGCGGATCTGGCGAGACGAAGCGACGACATTGCAGCGTATTTCGATCTGGCGAAAGAAGGCGAGAAGGTAGATGCGGAGTTGCGCCGTGAGATCGACTCGCTGCGCGACCTGGTGGACAAACTCGAGACCGAGACCCTGCTTTCAGGCGAGAACGACGCGCTCAACGCAATTGTGACCATTCATCCCGGGGCGGGTGGAACGGAATCGCAGGATTGGGCCGACATGCTCTTGCGCATGTATTTGCGTTGGGCGGAGCGGCAAGGATTCGAAACTGTTCTTTACGACTACCAGCCGGGCGAAGAAGCGGGATTGAAGTCGGCGACGTTTGCGGTAAATGGCGAGTATGCGTTCGGGCTGCTTGCGAGCGAGATTGGCGTGCACCGGCTGGTGCGGATTTCACCATTCGATCAGGCGAAACGCAGACACACCTCGTTTGCCAGCGTATTCGTCTCGCCGGAAATCGACGACAGCATTGATATCGTAATTAAGCCCGAGGACATTCGCACCGATACTTACCGTTCCAGCGGCAAGGGTGGGCAGCACGTCAACACTACGGATTCCGCAGTCCGGATTACTCACATTGCAACCGGGCTGGTGGCGAATTGCCAGAACGAACGTTCGCAGCACAAAAATCGCGAGCGCGCGATGAGCATGCTGCGCTCGAAGCTTTACGAATATGAGATGGAAAAAAAGCGCGCTGCTACCAAGAAGATTGAGGACTCAAAACTCGATAACGATTTCGGATCGCAGATTCGTTCCTATGTGCTGCAGCCTTATCGCATGATCAAGGATCACCGCACAAAAACTGAAGTCGGCGACGTGGATCGCGTGCTGGATGGGGATCTGCAGCCGTTTATCCGCGCTTATCTGCTGGCGCGGCGCGGAGAGAAGCAGGAGAAATAGTGGGCGGGAAGCAGGGCAATGCAGTCAAGCTGGGTCCGCGGTTTCTGAAGGCATTTCTTTTTGCCGCCGAGAAACATGCGGGGCAAGTTCGCAAGGCCTCGACAACTCCGTATATCGCGCACCTGATGGGAGTAGCTTCGCTGACTCTGGAATTCGGTGGTGATGAAGATATGGCTATCGCGGCATTGCTGCACGATGTGGTGGAAGATTGCGGCGGGGTGCCCATGCTGAGAGAAGTGAAGAAGCGTTTTGGCAGCCGTGTCGCGAAGATTGTGGATGGCTGCACGGACTCGGACATCGAGCCCAAGCCGCCCTGGCGCGAGCGCAAAGAAAATTATCTCCGGCATTTGAAAGGCGCCGATGCCGAGACCCGGCTGGTTTCTGCTGCGGACAAACTGAATAACGTGCGCTCGATTCTTTCCGATTACCGCGAAGTTGGGGAATCAATCTGGGCACGCTTCAACGGCGGGCGCACTGGCACGCTTTGGTACTATCGTGCTTTGGTGCAGGAATTCAAGCGCGGCAAACCAAACCGGCTGATTCGCGAATTGGAGCTGGCAGTGGAGGAGCTTGAAATGATAGCGAGATCGGAGACCTCCGCGTTGGCCGAAGAGGTGAATTGATGGGCCGAACGATCGATCAAATTCGCGCGTCGAAGCTGCCATCGAACATGATGCAGTTCGCGGCGCGGGGCGCGCTATCTGTGTCCGCGGATGAAAATCTTGAAATTCTGGTTTATCTCGCCAAGCACAATAAAGTGTTCGGCGATCTTGCCCGCATGACTCTGGCGGGCTGGGACGAAACGGCGTCACTGGCTGCTGCGTCCGATCCAAAAACGGCGCGCGAAGTACTCGACTATCTGGTCTCGCCGGAGAATCTTCGCCCGAAGTTGCTGCCCGCGCTGCTGGAGAATCCGTCCGTAACGGAGAGCGAGCTGGCTAAATTTGCCATCTCCGCGTCTCCGGAGAATATTGCCACAATGTTGCAGAGCGCCCGCGTGCGGACGGCGCCGAATATTTTGCAGTCGCTTCGATCGAACCCGTATTTAAAGCCGAATGAGGCTTCGACGATCGCTGAATTGTTGGGCGGTGAAACCGGAGCTGAGCCCGATACAACCGAGAGTCCAGTTACGGCAGCGCCTGATTCGGCGGCGCCGCCCGTTGCCGAGGGGATGTCGGCCTCGGCTGAAGAAGAGCCGGACGATGTTCCGGAAGAAGCTATTTCCGCCTATCTCACCGAGCATGCCGCGGAAATTGTTGCGGAAGAGGGAAAGCCATTTCAGCCGATCGGTGGAATCATGGAGTTGCTTGGAGCCGACTATTTCCCGGTCTCGGCAGTGCAGGAGATTGCTGCCGTCCCGAAGACATCTGGGGCCACGCCGAGTCCTGCGGCGGCAGCTGGGAAGTCGGGCACTGCCGTGGCTGCCAAGCCTTCTGGCCGCCCGGTTCCTCATGCTCCGGTGGCGGGAAAGCGCGAGAATACGATGCAGAAGATTAACGGGCTCGACGTGAAGGGCCGCATCCAGTTAGCGCTCAAGGGAAACAAAGAAGAACGTTCGATTCTGATTCGCGATGGCACCAAGGTAGTGGCGCTCGCGGTGCTGGAAGCGCCGAAACTTTCTGATGGAGAAGTGGAAAAGTTTGCCCTGCAGAAGAACGTGCTGGAAGCGGTCCTGCGGCAGATTCCGTTGAAGCGCCGCTTCATGAAGAATTACATCGTCGTACGAAATCTTGTGTCGAACCCGCGTACTCCGCTTGATCTTGGATTAGGACTAATGAAACATCTGCTGGCAGTGGACTTGAAGAATATCTCCGCCAATAAGGAAGTTTCTGAAACGGTGCGCAAGCTGGCTCTGAAGATGTACAAGCAGAAGCTGGACGCGGCGAACAAAAAGTAGAAACGCATGGCGTCCCTTCCTCAATCCGATCAAGTCGCTGCGCTGTTGAAAAGCGCGAAAACCATTGCTGTGGTCGGTCTTTCCGACGATCCGATGCGCGCCAGTCACGGCGTATCGGCCTATATGCAGAGCCATGGATATCGCATCATTCCGGTGAATCCTCAAATTGAATCCTGCTTGGGCGAGAAGGCTTATGCTTCGCTGCCAGACGTGCCGGAAAAAATCGATATCGTGAATATCTTCCGCCGTCCGGAGTTTGTCGAAGAAATCGTGGAGCAAGCGATCCGGTTAAAAGTCCCGGCGATCTGGATGCAGGAAGACGTGGTTCACGAGAAGGCTGCTGCGAAGGCGCGCGCGGCAGGAATCTTCGTGGTGATGGACCGTTGCATTCTCAAGGAACACTTGGCACGCTTCCGCTGAGCGGAGCGGGCTTGGCTTTGGCTACCGTGGAACCAAAGTGCCCCCTGTTGCGTATAACCAGAAAGTAAGGATCTTCCAGAAGAGGCGCTCTTGGACCACGATGCTACGCTGATACCCACCACCGAGCCAGTACCACCTGCACAACCAACCCTCCACAAGATTTTTTTCGGCGAAGACGGTTTGCGCGCGGGCTGGAGCCTGCTGATCTTTATCGCGATCTTTGCCGCGATAGCCTTCTCGGTAAACTTCATCGGTCACAGATTGTTCCCGGGTGCGGTAAAGACGCCGAAGCCGGGCGCAGAGGCTTCTCCAACTTTCTTGTATTTTGCCGAGTTGATTCCCTTTGTCATCACCGTTCTTGTCACGTGGATCATGTCGAAGATCGAGCGGCGGCCCAACTCTGTGTACGGTTTTGGCGGCAGGCGCAGGCTGAAATATTTCTTCAGTGGCCTGGCCTGGGGCATCGTGTGTCTATCGCTTTTGATCGCTGTTCTGTGGAAGACGGGACTCCTGGTGATCGACAGCCGTTTGCTCTTTGGTCGAGAGATTCTCCTTTATGGAGCGATCTGGCTGCTCGGCTTCTTCCTTGTCGGCCTGCTTGAGGAGTACCTTACGCGCGGCTACTTGCAGTACACGCTGACGCGCGGCCTCGCCGGCATCTATAAATGGGCATTCAAGACTCGCCATAGCAGGACTTTGGGTTTCTGGACCGCTGCTATTATCTTTTCTTTATTGTTCGGTCTCGGCCACGGCAAGAATCCGGGAGAGTCCCCGATTGGATTACTGTCCGCCGGCCTGGCAGCCATGCTTTTCTGCTTTAGCTTATGGCGTACGGGCTCGCTCTGGTGGGCGATCGGCTTCCATACCTCGTGGGATTGGGGCCAGTCTTTTCTTTACGGAGTCCCCGACAGCGGCCTTATGGTGCAGCACCATCTGCTCGCCACCCACGCCGTGGGCAAACCTGTTTTGAGCGGAGGAACGACTGGGCCCGAGGGCAGCGTTTTTATTATCGCCGTACTTGCCCTCGCCAGCCTCATCATCCTGTTCACCTTGCCGCAAACTCAGGACGGCAATCTACCGGACAGCACCATCCGCGCCTGATCCTCCACGAATGGGGACGCGCTGCCGACCAGCGCTGATTGAACTGAGGCTCTAGGAACCGGTCCTGACGAAAACCACGCTGGCGTCATCGCGAAGTGCAACGCCATTGGTGAAGGCCCGGACGTCATCGAGAATGGTGATTGCAGAAGCTCCGGTACCGGAGACATGCTGAACGAGACGCTCCAATCCATATTCTTCTTCTGCCTCGTTGACGGCTTCGCTGATGCCGTCACTATAAAAGACGAGCCGTGAACCGTGCGCGAGAGTCACGCTGGTCTCCGAATAATCGCCACAGCTCAGCCCCAGTGGCAAACCGCGCTCAGTGTCGAGAAAACGCGCGCCGCTATCGTCAATCAGCAGTGGGTGCAAGTGTCCGGCGCTGGCGAATGTGATGTTACGAGACGCAGGACTTAACACCGCGTAGACGAGAGTGACAAACTTGCCCGCGGGAAAGTCCTCCACCAATAAATGATTTAACTTGGTCAAGACTTCTGCCGGAGTGCAACACGCTTCTGCCAGAGACCGCAGCATGCCCCGCGTAGCCGACATGAGCAACGCAGCAGCCGTGCCTTTTCCAGAGACGTCGGCTAAGACCAAGCCCCAACGGCCGTCGGGAAAGGGAATGAAGTCGTACCAATCTCCACCCACGGCGCGAGCGGGAATGCTGAGACCAGAAATAGCAAACCCGGGAATGTAAGGAGATGCCTTGGGCAGAAGCGCTTGCTGAATAGCGCGGGCTTCCTCAGCTTCAAGACTCATGGCTTCGCGCTCGGCACGCTCCGACTGAAAGCGGCGCGCGTTGTAGACCGCGACCGCCACGTGATCGCACAGCGCCTGCAGAAGTCTGAGTTGTTGCCGGGGAAAGGCGTCCAGGTCAGGATGGGAAGCCGTAAACACTCCGACCAGCCGTTCGCCGACCTGAAGGGGAATGGCTACTTCCGAATGCGTTGATGCCTCGCAGGCGACGTAATATTCATCCTTCCGCACGTCAGGGGCATAGCGCATCTGTCCGGTGGAGGCAACATATCCCACCATGCCTTCCTTGCCGATCTTAAGACGGAAACCCTTGCTGTGGATGGAACATCCGTGGACGCCGCCCATCACCATTTCTCCGCGAGCTTCGTCGTGAAGATAGATGGCGGTTTCCAGCAGGCCAAAGGAATGCGCGACGTCATTCACAATGTTGTCGATCAGTTGATCGAGATCGAGGATCGAGCTGATTTTTTGCGCAGCCTTCTGCAGCTTCTGCAGACTGTCGACCTGGCTATCGAGCGCAGGCCGAACGGCTGAGAACTCGTCGAAAACATTTACGCCGGTTGTAGCCATGGAACAAGCCTTCAATGCCAATGACATTTGGATGCTGCGGAGAAACGCTAAGACTCTGTCTTTTGGCGAGCCGGTCGGGCGGCTGGAGACCGTAACTTCTTGATTTCCTCCATCCGTTCATGGATGCGTTTTTCGATGCCTTCATGGGTCGGGCGGTAATAAATTCTGTCCTTCAGATTATTCGGCAGGCATTGCATGTTGGCGACTTTGCCTTCGACGTCATGGGCATATTGATAATCTTTTCCGTATCCCAGGCCTTTCATAAGTCGAGTAGGCGCATTGCGTAGGTGAAGCGGGACAGGGTCGGCGGCGGTCTGTTCGATATCGTGCTGCACATCGCCGTACGCGGTGTAGAGCGCGTTGGATTTCGGGGCTACAGAGAGATAGACGACAGCCTGGGCGAGCGCGAGATTGCCCTCCGGCATGCCGATGAAATCCACGGCATCGCGCGCGGCCATACAGATGGAAAGAGCGTTGGGATCGGCGAGGCCTATATCTTCTACCGACATGCGCACCACGCGGCGGGCGATGTAGAGCGGGTCTTCTCCAGCTTCGATCATGCGGCCGAGCCAGTAGAGGGCAGCGTCGGGATCGCTGTTGCGCACGGATTTGTGCAGGGCGGAGATCAGGTTGTAGTGTTCTTCGCCGGCTTTGTCGTAGAGCAGGATGCGTTTCTGCAGGGCATCGCGGACGATCTCGTCGGTGATTTCGGGTGGCTGCGTGCCGGATTGCTGCGCCAATCCGGCGGCGACTTCCAGAACGTTGTAGGCGCTGCGGGCATCGCCGCTGGTATAGCTGGCGATTTTCTTAAGAACATGATCGGAGGCGCGTAGCTTCATCACGCCGAGACCTCGTTCTTCATCGGTCAACGCGCGCCTTAGCAATTGCACGATCTGATCTTCAGTAAGCGGCTGCAGGACATAGACGCGGCAGCGCGACAGTAACGCCGCGTTAATTTCGAAGGATGGATTTTCGGTAGTCGCGCCGATCAGGCGAATGTTGCCCTTTTCTACGTGCGGCAAGAAAGCGTCCTGCTGTGCTTTGTTGAAGCGGTGAATTTCGTCGATGAATACTATGGTCCGAGTGCCGTATTGCCGAGCCCGCTCCGCATCGGCCATCACCTGTTTGATTTCTTTAATTCCGGCGAGCACGGCGGAGAATTCGATGAACTCCGCTTTCGTCATGTTCGCGATAATCTTCGCCAGCGTGGTTTTGCCGGTCCCGGGTGGACCCCAGAAGATCAGCGAGCCGGTATCGTCGCGGTCAATTTGTGTACGTAGCGGTTTGCCGGGACCGATCAGTTGTTCCTGGCCCGCAAACTCTTCAAGCGTGCGGGGTCGCATGCGGTCGGCCAGCGGACGGGTGCGGTCGGTCGCGCTGGCAGCGTTCGGGATGGATTCGAAAAGCCCCATATGGAAATGATGATTGCTGATTTCTGATTGTTGATTGAAGAAACGGCACGAATTAACAATCAACAATCAGCAATCAACAATTATCTTCTCTGCCTTGCCGCTTCGTACAATACGATGCTCGCGGCCACACCAGCGTTGAGGGATTCTACTTGCGGGGCATGCGGGATCGCGATGACTTCATCCATTTTTGCCATCAGGTCGCGAGCCAGCCCCGATCCTTCATTGCCAAAGAAAATTGCCGCAGGCGCTTTTAAATCAGCTTGATCGAGCGGGGTTCCTTTGTGCGATGAAGTTGCGATCAGCCGCACGCGATGTGCCTTTAATTTTCCTGAAGCAGATTCCAAGTTTGTCGCTGAGTCGCCGGAGCCGTGAATGATCGGCAGACGGAAAACTGACCCTGCCGAAGCGCGGATAACTTTCGAATTGTAAGGACTGACTGTACCTTCGCCGAGAATCACGCCTGCGCTGCCGAAGGCCTCCGCGGAGCGGAGGATGGTTCCAAGGTTGCCGGGATCCTGCAGGCCGGCGATTACGACAACCGGCCCAACCACCAACCGCTCGATCACATCATCGAGAGAGAACTGCTTAAAACGGACCAGCGCGGCCACACCTTGTGGAGATTCGCTTGGCACCAGGCTGTCGAATAATTTGTCGGGAAGCAGAAGAGTTTCAACCTGAGCTCCGATCTGAGGCAGGAGGCGGTTGGCTCGGTCTTGCGCAGACTCACGAAAGAATACGGAACTGAAACGCACGCCGCTGCGAATGGCCTCTTCCAGAATGCGCATGCCTTCGATGGCACAGTCCCCGGTCTCGGTGAGTTCGGCGCGGGAGAATGCCTGGCGTAGGCGCTTGATGAGCGGGTTGTGGCGTCCTTCAATGCGGCGCAGCCGGCTCTGGCCAACGGGAGCGGATTCTGAGGTCTTTTTCATCTAAAAGGTTGACTGCATGATACGCTGTCCGCGCGTTTCCCGGCCTTTTGCCGTATTATGTTTCACGGGCAAAAATACTTTAAAAGAAGAGCATGCAGGAAGGGAGCGCCGTGCGCGCGGAAATCGTAAAAATCAATTGTGACTCTCCTGAAATTTCTCTCGTGAAATACGCCGCCGATCAGATTCGTGCGGGTGAAGTGCTGGGCATGCCGACGGACACGTTTTACGGGCTGGCGGCCGATCCATTCAACCTGCGCGCGGTCGATCGGGTGTATGACATTAAGACCCGTTCCCGCCACAAACCATTATCGCTGCTCATCGAGAGCGTGGATCAGGCGGAAGAGTTGGCCAAAGCTCTCCCCGAAGAATTTTATGCGCTGGCCCGAAAGTACTGGCCTGGCCCGCTAACTATCATCGTGAAGGCTGGATCGCGCCTCCCTCTGAAGGTGACGGCGAATACCGGAAACGTGGCGCTGCGCGTGCCCAATGCGAAGATTCCGTTGGCGGTGGTGACAGCTGCGGCTATTCCTATTACAGCGACTTCGGCAAATCTGAGCGGTGCTGCGGAATGCACCAGCGCCGAGCAAGTGCATGAACAGCTGCACGGGCGCATCAGCATTATTGTGGATGGAGGAACCTCGCCACGCGATATTCCTTCGACCATCATCGATCTGACCGATGAAGCTGCGCGCTGGCGCGTGATGCGCGAAGGGGCGATTCCCGCGGACGAAATTTCCACGTTTTTTGCCAAAGGATGAAACCGGATTTAGCCACCCGGCGTGCGCCCGGCCGCTGGCTGGTGCGGCTGGAAGCGCTGGCGTTACTCGCGCTGGCGACATTTCTCGCCGTGACCGCGATTCGCGTGGTCCACGAAGGCTCGCTGCAGGAGCTGCATCGCGCCGATGCCATTGTCGTGTTTGGCGCGGCAGAGTACTCCGGTCGCCCCTCCCCCGTATTGCGTGCACGCCTCGATCATGCCTTTGAACTCTTTCAAAAAAATATTGCTCCTGTAGTCATTACCACCGGGGGCGCGGCTCTTGATCCCAGCTTCAGCGAAGGCGGTGTAGGGCGCGATTACTTGATGCACCGCGGCATTCCCGAGCGGAACCTTATTGCCGAGACCCAGGGCTCCGATACCGCACAATCGGCCGTTCGAGTGGCCGTAATTATGCGTGCCAATGGACTGCGAAGTTGCGTGGCGGTCAGCGATGCATATCACGTTTTCCGTATCAAAAGGCTTCTGGAGCATGAAGGGATTGCCCCGGTTTACGTGGCGCCTCGTCCCGACTCGCGTCCTCACGGTGCGTTACAACGTGCGTATGCGGTGATGCGCGAGGCTTGCAGTTATTTGGTATGGAAGCTGGGGATGACGTAGGAGGTTCGGGACCTGAAATTGCGCCGGAGATACGGCTCGCGCTCGTGCGCGAAGGCTAAAGCCGAACGTTAGTAAATAACGGATGCTTACGCGGCCCTGAAAAGGCCGATCTCCACGGTTTTACCAGCTTCAAAGTTTTCCGCCGGCCACGTCGCGACCGGCTGCGAAATCTAAAGCCACAAAGGGACGCGGGAACTATTCCCTACCAGCCATTTCTTTCACGCAGGCTGTTGATGTGGGCGACGTGATGGCGTCCGTGCCAGGCGTAGAGCGCGAGATTTTTTTCCAGTGGCACCACGCCCATCTCGGGATGGCGAAATTCGCGCTTCCATTGTTCCCGAGTCAGCGAGCGCAGCAGGCAAGCCCAGCGCGCGTGCAGCGAATCCAGCATGGCAAGAGAAACTTCCACCGGAGTAGTTCGCGTATCGGCCAACTGCGCCCAACGGTCTTCAGCGTAGGGTTTAATCGTAGGCTCGTCTTCCGTGAGGGCGAGTTTGAACCGAACGTAGGCATTGAGATGGCTATCCGGAACGTGGTGAACAACCTGGCGGACTGTCCAGCCTTCGGATCGATAGGGCGTGTCGAGTTGCTGATCAGAAAGTCCCTTGATGGCCGCGCGCAGGTGGGCCGGAGCTCGTTCGATATCACCGAGATATTTCTGCTTCTGGTCTTCAGTGGGCGGCCCTTCGTACTTGAACTTACCGATGGGGTAACGTAGATCGGTCATAACTGTCTCCCTGGATTTTCCTTTCAGATGGCTTAGGTGGACGTTCGGCTTCAAAGAAAATGGAACCCCGGGGAGACGTATGAGTGCGCTCGAACCAAAACTCAAAAAGAGGTAGAACCATGCCCATAAACACAAGAAGTAGGGCTCGTTCGATGGTGCACCCATTCCCTCGGGCTTCGCTTTTCGGTTCCCCTTGTCGCATGATTTGTGCATCTTAGATGTGTTTATAGGCTAAACTCCCAAATCTGGGCAGTTTAGGCCGTTGTTGGACATAATACTGGGATCGGCATTCATCCCTGAACGAGAGAGGGAAACAATGGCAGCTTCGGTCTGGTCTGGACACTTAACCTTTGGTCTCATCTCCATGCCGGTGCGTTTATTTTCCGGCGCGCGCAGCAGCGGAATTTCCTTCAACATGCTTCACCGGCCGGATAAGGTGCGCGTGAAGCAGCAATATATTTGTCCGGCGGAGAACGTCGTAGTGGACCGCAGCGAGATCGTGAAGGGCTACGAGTTTCGCAAGGACGAATACATCGTCATCGAACCGGAGGAGATCAAGAAGATCGAGCCGCAGACGGCGAAGACGATGGAGATTCTCGAGTTCGTGAAAGCCAGCGAAGTGGATCCGGTTTATTTCGAGTCTTCGTATTACATGTTGCCGGAAGAGGCAGGAAGGCGTCCTTATGCGCTGCTGACCAAGGCGCTGGAAGAGAGCGAGTACGTGGCGATCGCCAAGATCACAATGCATAACCGCGAGTACACGGTATTCCTCCGGCCGCACGAAGGCGGATTGATGCTGCACACCATGTATTACGAAGAAGAAGTCCGCAAGGTGGAAGGCTTCGGTGCGCCCGACGTGGAGTTGAAAGAAGCGGAAGTGAAAGTGGCCCACCAGTTAATTGAGGCGCTGGCCGATGAGTGGGATCCCAAGAAATACAAAGACACTTTCCAGGAGAATCTGAAGAAGCTGATCGAGGCCAAACTCGAGGGCGGGGAAGTGGCGGCAGTGGAAAAGCCGAAGAAGTTGGCTCCGGTGGTGGACCTCATGGCCGCTTTGAAGCAAAGCCTGGCGCAGATGGAAGGCAAAAAGAAGCCTGCTGCTACCGCAAAATCGGAGACGCCCGCTGCGGCTGCGGCAGGCGGCAAATCACGACGTCATCGCTGAAGCGATTTCGAAACTCTTCTAACATAACCGGCGCGACTCGGTATTTCTCCGCCCATCCAACTTGGGCTTTGAGGCGCGCATCCCAGATTGAGGAAGTTAAGAGCTTAAACACAGAGAGCACTGGGGGAACACTGGGTATATCCCCTGCTGATCTCTGCTGCCAGTCGGGGGCACTGGCGCAGATCTCACTCAGCCGTTAGAATGTTGAATTCTTCTCACCTATGATTAAGAGCTTCCTCCAGTGGCGCACGATGGTGTGCCGATGACTGTTCGACGTTTGGGGCGCTTTGCCGCCGTCGTGTTGCCAATCCTCTTCTGGACGGCTTGCGGACAAATATACCGGCCGGTGGTGATCCCATGTTCCACAGGCGGAGTGCCCGGTTGTCCGGTTGAGACGCCCCCCACCCCGAGTAGTTTTCATGCGGTTTTTGGCATCAGCACCAACATCCCGAGTAATGCCGGCGGTGCGATGCAGATCGACGTCTCGGGCGATTCGCTCATCGGTGAAACTTCCACATCTACCGCGAGTGCGCCGAACAGCGGCTTTAATCCGACTCACATCGCGATTTCGCCGAGCAAATCAACGCTTTTCGTGGCGGCGGCTGCCAGCGTATTCCCTGGAGGAGTGGATGCCATTGCCTCCTTCAATCCTGTGTTTCAATCCACGCAAGCCACCGGATTTGGCGCGGTGAACATGATCAACTTGCCAAGCCTGGCGGGGCAGAGTTCCAGCATTGCGAGCATCACCGAAGCCGGCAATGTGGTGACGGTCACGCTTAGCGCGCCGATTACGAACACCGTGGCCGGCGCTTCGATCGCGATAAACGGCGTATTCATCCCCGGCTGCGTTCTACCCTGCAACGCCGGTGCTTACAATGGCACGTTTGCGATCACCGCGATCAGCGGGACCACGGTCCAGTATACGAATCCGGTGACCGGGCTGGCCGCTGCTTCCGGCGGAACCGCATCCATTCCGAATCAGCCCGTATTTCTGAACAGCACCGAGAACGCCTTCATGTATGTGGCGAACTACAATTCCAACTCGGTCGCCACAATCAATACAAGTTCGAATGCCGTCACCAATACCGCCATCGTCGGGACCAATCCGGTGAGTTTGGCCGAGACGCCCAATGCGTTGAAGCTTTATGTGGCCAATCAGGGCAGCAATACAGTCAGCAGTTTGAATCCGATCGACTTAACGCCGAATACGGTGACGGGGTTTACGGGCGTGAATCCGATCTGGCTGGTCGCTCGCGGCGACAGCCAGAAAGTATATGTCCTCACCGAGGGAGACGGGCAGTTGGTGACGATCGACGTCGGATCGGACACGGTGACCAGCAGCCTTCCCGTGGGCGTTGGGGCTAATTTTATATTTCTCGACCCTACGCTGAACCGGCTCTATGTGACGAATCCCATCACGCAGACGGTTTACATATTCTCAGATACTGGCGGCCTTTCTGGTGGCGTGGTCAGCGATGTGCCCAATCTAGTGGGAACGATTTCGTTCGCCGCCGGATCGACCGCTTGCCCAAGCGGATGCATGCCGGTCTCGGTGACGGCGCTGCTTGACGGGACCCGGTTTTACGTAGCCAGCTATCAGACGTCGACGGGATGTCCTGCGGGGAGTGGAGTGACGGGAGCTTGCGTTATTCCCCGCCTTACTGTGTTTAACGCCAATACCCTCTCGCTGATGTATCCCAGCGCGCCGACTCTGACATTGCTGGTCGGACCCCCACCCTGCACGCCATCGGCGACCACGTCCTGCCAGACGAACTGGCCGTTTGTCGCGGGTCAGTATGCAGTGCCCCCAATAGCGTCGTGTGCCACAGCTCCTTTGTACCCGGCCCTATACTCGCCCGCCACTACACGGTTTCGCGTGTTCACCGCGGCTTCGGAAGACAGCACCCGGGTTTACGTGAGCATGTGTGATGCTGGAGTCATCGCGGTAATTAACACCACCGACAGCAATACAAATAGCTCGAATCCCGTACCTGCCGACTCGGTGGTCACCGATATTCCGGCAGCGCCGGAAGCCAACAGCGCAACCGCGCTGCAGAATCCAGTCTTTCTGCTGATGGGTCAGTAACGGAATTAGCTTCCCGCGGCTACTTCTTCGTTCTGGGGCTCTCGCGCCGCGTAGTGGGAGTCAACGTACTCGTCGAGAATGCCGATGAACTCCGCGACGATGCGATCGCCCTTGAGCGTGGTGAACAGGCGTCCATCTACATAGACCGGCGCCTTGGGTTCTTCGAACGTTCCGGGAAGGGAGATGCCGATATTGGCATGCTTCGATTCACCAGGGCCGTTGACCACGCAGCCCATCACGGCCAACTTCATTTCTTCCACGCCAATATAGCGACCTTTCCAGGCCGGCATCTGCTCACGCAGATAAGTCTGAATCTGTTCTGCCATTTCCTGGAAGAAAGTGCTGGTGGTACGTCCGCAGCCGGGGCAGGCGGTGACTTGCGGCGTGAAGCTGCGAATGCCCATGGATTGCAGAATCTGCTGCGCCACGCGGACTTCTTCGGTCCGGTCCCCGCCGGGAGCGGGCGTGAGCGAGACGCGGATGGTATCGCCGATGCCTTCCTGCAACACCACTCCCATGGCAGCGCTGGAGGCAACCACGCCCTTTGCGCCCATGCCGGCTTCGGTGAGGCCAAGGTGCAGAGGATAGTTGCAGCGGGCGGCGAGAGCACGGTAGACATCGATAAGATCCTGCACGCCGCTGACTTTCGCGCTCAGAATAATCTGATCGGGGCGCAGCCCGAATTTCTCGGCGAGAGCGGCGGAATTCAAAGCGCTGACAACCATGGCTTCCATCGTGACTTCGCGAGCATCTTTAGGCTCGGCGAGCGCCGAATTCTCGTCCATCATGCGCGTGAGCAACGTCTGATCGAGCGAACCCCAGTTCACGCCGATCCGCACCGGCTTCTGATATTTCACCGCGACTTCGATCATGGTGCGGAAATTTGAGTCGCCCGTACGCCCGATGCTGGCGTTGCCGGGGTTTATCCGGTACTTGGCGAGATCGCGAGCGCACTCGGGATACTTGGTGAGCAGGACGTGCCCGTTGTAATGAAAATCGCCGATGATGGGCACGTGGATGTTCTGTTTGTCGAGTTCTTCGACGATGCGAGGAACCGCCGCGGCAGCTTCTTCATTGTTGACGGTGACGCGCACCAGCTCCGACCCGGCGCGAGCCAAAGCTGCGCACTGCTGGACGGTGGAAGGGATATCGGCGGTGTCGGTATTGGTCATGGATTGCACCACAATCGGTGCATCCGACCCGACGCGCACGCCACCGACAGCGACGGTCACGGTTTTCCTGCGTGGAATCATAGCCATGGGAACTAATAGTTTATCACGCGAGCCAACCCAGGCGTGGAAACGACACTGCCATAGAGTGGCCTACGAGCTGCCTATTGCAGGCGGCTCGCCAGCCCCGGAATCGTCTTGACCAGATCGTTGTAGATGACCATGACAGCGAACAAGACCAGGAAGACGAATGCTGCCTGATAGACGCGTTCCTTTATGCTCAGGCTGATGTCACGTCCCATTAAGCTCTCGATGAGCAGGAAGAAGATCACGCCTCCGTCGAGGATGGGAATGGGCAGCAGGTTGAAGACGCCAAGGTTCAGGCTGATGCCCGAAGTAAGCGCCAGCAGCGGGGTCCAACCCTTTTGCTGCGCCGCATAGCCGGCCTCCTGCGCGATGCCGATGGGGCCGGAGACCATGCGCGGCGAAACCTTTCCCTGCACCAGCTTCTTCGCCAATTCAAGAAGCAGCATGGAATATTTGCGATTTTCTTGCAGCGAGAGGCCCACGGCCTGCACGAAAGGCAAGCGCTTGACTACGGTGTCTTCTTTGTTCAGAAATCCCAGCCGATACTTTTGCTCTTTCGGATCTTCCGTCTTCGAGAGCACGGGCGTTACGTGAAAAGCCAGGGTCTGGTTGCCGCGAAGCACGGTGATATCCACTGGAGTATCTTTGGTCTGCTGCAGGCGGTCAATCATGGCTTCGATCGAGACCAGCGGCTTTCCATCGAGCGCAACAATTCTGTCATCTTCCTTGAGGCCGATTCGGGCTGCTGGGGTATCGGCTTCCACTTGTCCCACGATGACCGGCTCGGAGGGGTACCATCCCGCGGAGCCGACTTCCGACGAGGTGACCGGCTTCGGAACAATCGTTTTCTCGAGAACCGTGTCTCCGCGCTGGATGGTCACCGCGAGCGGCTGGTTGGGGCTGATCATCACCCGGGGCTGTACCTGCTCCCAGGTGGGATTAGTAATGCCGTCAATCTTGATGATTCGATCGCCGGGCTTGAGGTCAGCCTGCGCAGCGGCGGAGTTGGCTCTCACGCCATCGATCACGGCCGGCTTGTCCATAAAAACTGGGTATTCGTAGTGCACCATGTAAACGCTGGTGAGCAAAAAGATGGCCAGCATAATATTCATGGTGGGACCGGCGATGGCGATGAGAAAACGATGCCAGCGTGAGTGAGAGAGAAACTCCGCAGGATCGCCGGTGCGCTCATCCATGGGATTCTCGCCGCTCATCTTGACGTAGCCGCCCAGGGGAATTGCGCTGATGCGATAGTCGGTGTCTCCTTTGCGGAAGCCGAGCAGCCGCTTGCCAAAGCCGATAGAGAAAACCTCGACCCTCACCCCCAGCCATTTGGCAACGGCGTAATGGCCAAATTCATGGATCAGGATCATGAATCCGAGGATGACGACGACGGCGATCAGCGAAATCAAAAAGTCAGGCATGATTGAGATACGTACTCCGAAGGTAATTAGATTCCGATTTCTGGTCCTTAGATGAAAGAAGTTGCTCGCGGCCGTTCCGCCCGACTGAACTCCGCCACTCGCTTTTGAGCATATCGGCGGGCTTCCGCATCGGCTTGAAGCACCTCTTGGATAGAACCCAGCTTCCCAGAATTAGATGCTGAAACCGCCTCTTCGATGACTCTGGGAATTTCATCGAACGCGATGCCGCCTTCCAGAAACGCGGCCACTGCCACTTCATCGGCAGCATTGAGCGCAACCGTCTTCGCCCCGCCCGCCTCAGCCGCTTCGTACGCCAAACGGAGACAAGGGAATTTATTCATGTCTGGGGGGCAGAAGTCCAGATGACGCAAGTTACCCACGGGAAAGCGCATATCCGACTGAATTCGCTCGGGATATGTTAGAGCGTACAGGATCGGCAGGCGCATATCCGTCACCGAAAACTGAGCAAGTATGCTGCCATCGATAAACTCGACCATGGAATGAATTGTGGACTGGGGATGCACCAGCACTTCCACTTTTGCCGGCGGAATGTGAAATAGTCTGCAGGCCTCGATCACCTCGAACCCTTTGTTCATCAAAGTCGCCGAATCAATGGTGATGCGCTTCCCCATCTTCCAGGTCGGGTGGTTAAGAGCCTGCTCTACAGTGATGTTGGGGAACTCGGAGCGCGGCGTATTCAGAAAAGGTCCACCGGAAGCCGTTAGCCAGATTCGCTCCACTTCCGCCATCCGCCCGCCCCGCAGGCACTGGTGCACCGCGTTGTGCTCGCTGTCGATGGGGAGCAAGGGTTTGCCCTGGCGACGTGCCTCGGCCGTGATCAACTCACCGGCCGCGACCAGGCATTCTTTGTTGGCGACGCCAACCGTCTTGCCCGCTTTGACCGCTTCGTAGGTGGCTTCCAGTCCAGCCACTCCGACAATGGCGCTTACTACGAAATCAGCTTCAGGGAGGGTCGCGACCTTCACCGTGCCGGCGGTTCCGTGAACGACTTCGATTTCGCTTAAGCCGGCCTCCTTGAGGCGGGCGCGCAGGATATCGGCGTCGGGCTCTGCCCCGAGTGAAATGAGTTTCGGATGCCAGCGGCTGGCCTGCTCGAAGATTGCATCCAGGTTTGCCCCCGCAGCCAGCGCCACGATCTGAAAACGATCTGGATAAGACTCGGCTACCCTCAGAGTGCTGCGTCCGATCGAACCAGTCGATCCCAGGATGGCGATACGTTTCATAAAGAAGACGAGGTCGTTAACACAAGATACGACACCGAGTCTTATTCTACGATGCTTGTCCTTTCGGCGCGCGTTTTGTGGAGTGGGGTGTTCATTGTTCTAGTAGTAGAGCTATTCTTTCACCTAGACTTTCTGACGACTATTTGCGAGGACAACTTGAGTAGCGACGACGACCTCCGAGATTGGTACTTGGCGCTGACAGATTCCAACAAACTGATCTTCCTTGCTCTCGTTTCGTTTGATCTTACGATTCATGGCCGTGCTTTTGGGCTTGAGTTATCAAGAGAAGAGCAGATCAGAGGTTTTAAAGGGTTGAATGAGTTGCAACATCAGATCAGCGGGCACATTGTCGCACTCGGGCTGGAGCGGGACCGATATCCTGATGATGTTCTCTGGAAAATACTCGCCGAGAAAGCTGCGGCGTATGGCTTACAGGCTCATCTCAAACATTCGCTCGACTCAGCGAGATCCAAAGATCTTTTGGTTAATCAGAAGTAATCCTTTATCGGCAGCTACTGCATGACGCGCCACACCGCATAAAACCAGAGTACCGGCGCGGCAAAGAGCAGGGCATCGATGCGGTCGAGCATACCTCCGTGGCCGGGGAGAATCGAGCCGGAATCCTTTACTCCCGCGCCGCGCTTGATCAGCGATTCCACCAGATCGCCAAGCTGCGCGGCGATATTCACGGCGATCGTCAGCAAAATGATAGGCCACAGCTCGGGCTTCTCCAGGCCGAACAGACCATCGCGTCGTTCGATGAGTCCCACGCGCAGCAGGAACGAACTGATCTGGAGGGAGTAATCGAAAAGCAGAATTCCGATTCCAAGGCTCGCCACCAGCGAAGCAATGGCGCCCTCCCAGGTTTTCTTCGGGCTGATGCGAGGCGCCATCAGGTGCTTTCCCAACGCGCGGCCTACGAAGTACGCCAAGATATCTCCCGCCCAAACCACGAGAAGAAGATAGAGAATCCAGAATGCGCCCGCCCACTGCTGCCGCAATTGCACCAGCATTCCCATGGGGAGCGCAATATAGGCGAATGCGAACGCCGAAGCTGCCGCTGCCGGATAAGCTCCGCTCATCTGGGTTCGCCGCATCGCGATCGTCAGAAAAACAAATGGAGAAATGGCGCTGGCGAAGGCTACGCCCAATACAAACTTCAATGCGGAAAGCTGCGGCGTCTCGCCTGAAGCGCTGGCGGCCAATAGCAGAAAAAATAATCCCACAAAAATGTAAGTGGGCAGCCGCAGAGGCTGCACCTTATAGGATTCGGTAAGCTTTAGAAATTCGTGGATCGTGATCAGCGCTACAGCTCCCGCTACCGCAGCCACGATTGGAACGGGCGCGCGCAGCACCAGCAGCAGCACAACCGGAATGAGGACCAGAGCAGTCGCGATGCGTTTCAGCATGCGGGGAAGCTTTAACATTGTGGACCTTTACCGGCAATTGGGCTCGTGCCTGTGACGAATCGCTAATCATCGCGATGATTCAAATCACCATGATTCAAATCACGATGGTTCAATCCGCCGTAACGCCGTTCGCGTTTCTGATATTCGGCGATGCCCTCCAGCAGATGCACACCGCGGAAATCGGGCCACAGGGTTGAAGTCACGTAAATCTCCGCATATGCCAACTGCCAAAGCAAGAAATTGCTGAGCCGCATTTCACCCGAGGTGCGCACCACCAGATCCGGATCGGGCAGATCACGAGTGTAAAGATGTTTGGCAACCGTGGCTTCATCAATGTGCAAATGTTCCACGCCGCCATTCTGCGAGGCTGCATTGACCATCGAGCGGAACGCGTCCACCAGTTCGCTGCGCGCGCTATAATTCAGCGCCAGAGTCAGGACCGTGCCGGTATTGTGCGCGGTACTGGCACGCGCCCATTCCATGCGCTCTTGCACATCCTCGGGCAGTTCGTGCCGCCGGCCAATATATTCCAGGCGGATATTATTCTTGTTCAGCGTGGGAACTTCCGCCTTCAGATAGCGGCTCAACAGGCGCATCAGGAAATCAACTTCACTGGCCGGCCGCTTCTTCCAGTTTTCTTCCGAGAAAGCGTAGAGTGTCAGCGCATGAACGCCGATGCGTGCCGCCGTCTCCACCGTCGAGCGCACGGCTGCCACTCCGGCGCGATGTCCGGCCACGCGCGGCATGTGGCGCCGTTTCGCCCAGCGCCCGTTGCCATCCATGATGATCGCGATGTGTCTTGGGAGCCGCTCTGGATCAAGCTGCCGGTAGATTTCAGTCTCTTTACGATCCAGCCCGGCGGGAATTTTTGCCTGCAAGGCTTATCCCCTTCCGAATGTTGACGCTACCACAGTGGGGAAGGGCCTTGCAATCACAGGAAAGTGACAGGTTTCCAGTTCCGAAAATTTGACCTTCGATTCGCCTTGAAAGCGCGCCGCTTTACGCCGCGAAGTAGACTCCGGTTCTCAGCTCTTCGCTTCTTCCGGAACGATCTTCAACTCCAGCTTTTCCGTATGCCGCAATACAGTCAACGCGCAGCTCACACCGACGCGAACGTCGGTCAGTACGCGATGTAGATCGTCCACTCCGGCTATTGGATGGCCTTCCAGCGCAATGATCACATCATTTTCGCGCAGGCCACCGCGTTGCGCCGGACTCTTCTCTTCCACCGACAAGACCAGTGCTCCCGACTCTTTAATCAGATCGTAGAAGCGCACCACGCGCCGGTGAATCGGAACCGTTTGCGCGGAGACGCCGATA
This sequence comes from uncultured Acidobacteriaceae bacterium, assembly GCA_963817305.1. Classification (GTDB taxonomy): domain Bacteria; phylum Acidobacteriota; class Terriglobia; order Terriglobales; family Acidobacteriaceae; genus Sulfotelmatobacter. The sequence continues at coordinate 38,978 of CAWFOD010000013.1, forward strand.
AAGCTTCGGCGAATTCGGCCATCGCGCAGCAGGCGGCTGGCGATGAACTTCGCCGTGTTGATGCCAATGGCGAAGCAGATTCCCTGCGCGGGCTGAATCGTAGCCGTGTTCACTCCGACCACGCGGCCGGCGGAATCGACCAACGGACCGCCGGAGTTGCCGGGATTGAGTGCGGCATCGGTCTGAATCACATCATCGATCAGGCGGCCGGAATACGAACGCAGCGAACGTCCCAGTGCGCTCACCACGCCCGCCGTCACAGTCGATTGAAATCCGTAAGGATTTCCTATGGCGACTACCAACTGTCCCACGCGCAACTGCTGCGAATCGCCCAGCGCCGCAGTGGTTAGGCCCGGCTCATCTACGCGGGCTTGCTCTATGCGAACGACAGCCAGGTCACTTGCCGGATCGTCTCCGATCGCGGTTGCAGGCGTGCGCCGGCCATCGGCCAGCGTGACTTCAATACGTCGCGCGTCATGCACGACGTGGCTGTTCGTCAGAATCAAGCCATCCGGGGTGAAAGACGAAGCCCGAGCCTCCGCCGCGCCGTTCGCGCGGCTCGCCCGATCGGTTTCGTCCGGCAGATTGATGCACTTCGATGTTCACCACTGAGGGGCTGACGCGTTCCACCACTGCCGGTGACCGCGCGGGAATAAGCGTCCAACAGGGAATCATCGGGGCTTGCTGGGCCGGAAGGCCGCGCCTCGCGTTGAGGCGCGTCGATTTCCCAATCGTTGCCTGCAGAGCTATTCAAATAGACCGAGCGCGCAGCCGAGGCCGAGAAACCATTTCCTGTTTCTTCCAGGTTCATGATGGATAGATGTCGGTCGATCTATCGGGGATTCAGTGCCACAGATCGTGAGAAAAGATTGTGAAAAAAGCCGGGACCAAGGGTCTGGTCCCGGCCGTGAGTTGGCTGGTTTGCCCGGATAAACTCGGAAAGGAACGGCCGCGCTCTGCGCGGCGGACAGCCGAGGGCGGCTGTCCCACACAACTTCGTCTACGCGGTCCTTCGCGGCCGCAACGTCAAATCCCGCACCTGAGTCAGGATGCTCGACATCTGCATTCCGTTCAGTTGCGAAACAAACGGCAGAATCTCCGCGATGAACTGATCTTTCATCAGCTCGCTGATTTCGTCCTGGCGGTTCTTTTCCCCACCACTGAGCAGTTCCGGCACGGTCACCTCCAGGGCTCGAGCCAGCCGCTCCAGCGAAGACAGCGTGGGCGTGGCTTTCTCGTTTTCAATTTTGGAAACGTAGGTTCGCGGCACGGACATGCGTCCGGCCAGCTGCCGCTGGCTCAACCCGCTGCGCAGGCGCAGGGAGCGGATGGAGGTCGCGAGATTCAAATGCCCACGGCCCATCCCGGGCATCGGCATCATTACTGGCGGCGTCATCACCACCGGCTCGGGCTCGGGTTCCTCGTCCAAGGACGAGTGGCAGCGTCGGCAATTGTTATTGACCGTACGGAATTGAACCAACAGGCAGTGATCGCAACGGACGACTTCCCTGGAATCTACTGGGGCAAGAGTCGTGGCCATCGGGTTGTGGGAGTGCCAGAGCCGGCTACTCCTTGGAACCTGAAAAATTGGGGGAAGGTTCCGACCGCAGAGACAATCTGCGGTACAAGGCCTGTGGAAGTCAAGGTTAAAATGCATAGAACCGCGAGTGTTGCCGGCAAAAACCGGAAGCACGCGGCCAAATCCCGCAATGGACAAGGCAAAAGCAATGATTGATCGTGAGTCAGCGTGGTGTTTACTAACTGAGTTCACCCAGTCAGAAAGTTTGCGCAAGCACGCACTGGCGGTCGAAGCCTGCATGCGCGCGTGTTCGCGGAAGTTCGGTGAGAGTGAGCAAAAAGATCTTGTGGGGACAGCCGCCCCCGGCTGTCCAGCGGAGCGTAGCTCCGCTGGGGCTTCAGCCCCTGAGGGAATGTCCGAAGAAGATTTATGGGGGATCGTCGGACTTATCCACGATTTCGATTACGAAAAATATCCCAGCCTGGAAGATCATCCCTATAAAGGCAACGAAATTCTGAAAGAGCGCGGATGGCCAGAGATAATCCGCCGCGCAATTATGTCCCACGCCGAGTACACCGGCGTCACGCGCGATTCGCCGATGGAAAAAGCTCTCTTTGCCTGCGACGAGCTTGCCGGATTCATCACTGCCGTGGCCTTGATCAAGCCGGGCAAATCGCTGGCCGAGGTGGATGCGAAGTCGGTGCGGAAAAGAATGAAAGACAAAGCCTTCGCGCGAAAGGTAAATCGAGATGACATCGTGAACGGCGCGGCAGCGCTGTGTGTAGATTTAGACGAGCACATCGCATTCTGCATTGTGGCGCTACAGGGGATTTCCGGGGAGTTGGGGTTGGATGGAAGAGCCGCGAAGACTGCGTAGCTTTACTTTATGTGGGGACAGCCGTCCTCGGCTGTCCGCCGGGCAAGCCCCTGGTTCCCTTGCGGCTCATGAAAAATCAGCGTGGCCAGTTGGAAGCTCTGGTACGGGAACCAATAGCATGGACCTCCAGAGTCGTTGGAGGCATTTCGTAGATGCCGGGGTACGGGTACACTTGCGAAATGATGAAAAAGCTCCGATTCCTTGTGTCTCTTCACACCCGCGAGAACGATTTCCAGGTCGCACAAGCCCAGACTGCGGAATCGACCGCACACAAACTGGGGAGCGATGTGGAGATAGTGTTCGCCGATAACGACGCAGTGAATCAGAGCACGCAACTCCTGAAGGCCATCCAGGACCGAGTTGAGTCCCGACCCGATGCGATTGTTGTAGAACCGTTTGGAGGAACGGCTCTTCCGCAGGTAGCTCGGGCCGCCAGTGCTGCAGGAATCGGTTGGGCGGTTCTGAACCGGAGGCCGGATTACTTGTCGGATCTTCGCAAGACGGCAACCGCGCCTATGTTTGCCCTGAGTTCCAATCACTTCGAAATTGGGCGCATTCAAGGAAAACAGTTTGCCGCCTTACGGCCCCGAGGCGGCTCTGTTCTGTACATTGAAGGACCTTCACAAAGTTCCTCGGCCCAGGAACGCGAGTCCGGAATGCTGGAGACAAAGCCATCCAACATTGACGTGAAGATGCTGAAGGCACACTGGACAGAGGACAGTGCGTTGCGGGCAGTGCGTTCTTGGCTGAAAATGGCCACCTCCCAAAGCGCGTCCATCAGCCTGATCGGCGCGCAGGACGATTCGATGGCCCTGGGAGCTCGCAAAGCCTTTCAGGAGATCACGAATGAAGCTGAGCGCTCGCGTTGGCTGAGTTTGCCGTTTACCGGATGCGATGGTCAGCCGGCCACCGGCCAAGCCTGGATACGCGAAAAATGGCTCACGGCGACGATCCACATTCCGCCTCTTACAGGACAAGCCATGGAAATTCTCGCCAGAGCCCATCAAGACGGAACCCAACCGCCGGAGCATGCCTTTACCACGTCTTACTCGATTCCTCCCTTGGAATCATTACTTCCCCGAAACCCATAAGTATCGTCCCGGCCGTGACGAGCAGATCGTTCCCGTGACGAGAGGACTAGATCACCCGCGCCGCTCGTGTGCGGGGCGAAATTTAATGTTGCGTGCACCAAAACAGATAACGTTGCTCTTGCTCCGAATCAGCCTATGATCCCCTAAGAGCTATCAGCAGGAGCTATGTCTATGGCAGCGAATCAAGTGATCCTCTATTTTGACAATCAGGAAGATGCCGTGCTTTTTACGCTGGCCGCCAGTTCAGTGATGTCAGCTGAAGAGCCCACCAATAGCAATCATGCGGCGTTCAAAGTTGCGGAAGAGATTTGCAAAGCCAGTCGAATCACGACTGCGGGTGTTCTGAACCTTGCCTGAAGGAGCACAATTCACATGATTCGAAAACTTGTACTGCAAATCGGAATGCCCACGCTACTCGCACTCATGGCATGGAATGCGTATCTTGCCGTCAGCCAGTTAAAAGGGATGCAGAAAATTGCCGCACTCACGATGGAAAGCTCGGGGATCCAAGCGGACCTCTCCGGCGTCTTGAATGACATGACCGATATGGAAACCGGTCAGCGCGGATTTCTGCTAACCGGAGACGCGACGTACCTGCAACCCTACTCCCAGGCAAAGGCCCGGATCGCAACCGATTTTGTCGCCCTTCGCGCAGGGTTGGCGCACCGGAGAGTGCGCGAACAATCTGCAGAGTCGCAGTTGGAATCTTTGGCTAAGTCAAAGCGGGCGGAGATGGAGCGCACGATTAATTTGCGCCAAGAGGGTTACCGCCTGCGGTCTTTCAGGGTTGTGTATACGAACGAAGGCAACGAATACATGGATCAGATTCGCCGCATTGTGTCCTCGCTGGCGTCGTCGGAAAGCGGCAATTTCGCCAAACTTGAAAGCGAGAAATCCGCGACATTGAAGAAATTCTTGCGCATCAGCATCGCTTCTAATTCGGGCATGCTTCTCATCGCAGCCTGTTTGTTCGGTCTGATGAGGCGGCATGGACGGCTGCTGGAAGAAGAAGCGGTTAAAAGCAGAGGAGAGCTGGCAGTGCGTGATTTACAGCTACAAAAACTAAACTCCGCCCTTTCTGGTCAGGCTCGGTCTGATATCACCGCCATCAATACGATTTCAGGATTGCTGTTGGAAAATTACGGAGCGTTTCTCCCACGACAAGGGCACGAATATGCCGAGCAGATGAAGGAAGCGGCGGCACAAATGGAGCGCCTGCGGCAGGACTTAATTGGCATCCCCGTGCTCGGAGGCTGCTTAGAAATCCCGGAACCTGGCTCTCAGGCGGCTGCGATCATGTGCCGCTTCGCTAGAGCCTCTATTTGAGGTTCGGTCACCGCCGAGAGATCTGCGCTCTCGGTAGCGATGACCCGTCGAAAAATGTCGGGATGATGATTCTTCAGATATTCTTTCAGAAAGTCGGCGGCGTTGCTTTTTCCGGTGGCGTGGCCGATGAGGACGATCTCATTCGCGGCAGCGATATCTTTCGCGATTTCCTCATAAAACGAATCCTCTTCGGGCACGCGCTCGCCACGGTAGTGAGCTTCCTTTCGATGAATCAGATGATGATGGAAATTGAAAGGATCGTAAGGTTGCACCTTTCGTTCGTCTGCCGGACGACTACCCCCGAAATCCTGGTAAACATGGGCGGCATGGTGGTCGATGACAACGATCATCCGGGTGGGCTCCAGTTCTTGTACCTGCGAGCCCGATTTACGCACAGATGGTCCGGCGTCCTTCAAGAGTTTACGCAGCCGAGAAACCTCCTCTCCGCCAAGATCGTGGCTGTGCGGCTTCTTGAAAAACACGCGTTCGCTGCCGACGCGAAACACAAATTCATCGGCCCCGTGCGGTTGGACCTCACCGAGATGGTCGATCAGTTCGACGGCCTCGCTCCAACTCAGGTTATGTGGCAGCTTGCCGTTGAGAAGATTCTGATACAGCGATTCGAGGTGCTGTTTCATTTCACCAGTATAGTATTGCGCCGCCCTAAAGCGGAACGGAGATGTTCAGAAGTGATCCCTTTGCCTGAATACCTGGCTTTCACTTCGTTTTCCCTTTCACGCGCCACACGATAGTGAGCGGGTCATGGCCTTTACTGGGATGGATGAGTCCGCGTTCTTCCATCGCCTTGACTGTATTTCGATTGGCAGACAAAGGTCGTATTTCTTCATTGTCTTTCAAGTGCCGCAAAACCGGGTTGCCGCCGAGCGAATCAGTTTCAAGCTGGTAGCCGTCTTCCATGTGCGAGAGTAGATCTTGTTCAGCCTCTGTGAGTTTTGGCGGCACACGAACAGTTTTCTTTTTCGCCATTCTTCACGACCTTGCGGAGGAAGTTTAGCTCCCCGCTTCCGGTAGTCGAATTGATGGGGACTCACTCCGGCAACAGACGCCATACCGCTCCCATAAGCGAAACCATGGGCTGTGCGCCAGCGTCTCATCATGCCTTCGATTTGCAGCCAGGATGTCGCTTGCGCTGAGTGGCCTAATGTCTGGCGCTTCGAACATTTCCTGCAACTGTTCAATATCGTCAATGATGCGTTCGACGTCCATGCATCACAATCATCCAAGAAAAGGCGCTGAGCGGTCAACCCCAAGCGCAAATAGCCGGCAGCCGCACAGGAGTGCGTAGCGGCATCGCCATTAAACTGGGACAATCGCACGAATGAAATTGGAAATCGCCGAGTATCCGCAGGCGCAAAAGAATGGCTCCTCAGGTACGAAACTAAATCAGTAAGGTGGCCTAGAATACGAACCTGTCGTCGCCCACAGCCTACACAGCACGCAATTCTCAGGGTCTGCATATAGATATGCATCCTGCCTGACGTTTCTAGCCTGAAAAAGGTCAAATTGGCTCGAATCTAGCGGCCCAAAACCCCATCCTTTGCAGCACTTCAGAAGGTTGTTGCCGATCGTGAAGTCTATACCATACCCGGTATGGTACTATTGCTGCTGCAACCGTGCTAACAACCCTATGAGCCACACAATTAAAGACAAGGAAAAGCTGGTCCTCCGGGCTAAGCGTATTCGGGGACAGGTGGACGCTCTGGTACGAACTCTGAGCGAAGAGCGCGACTGCTCCGAGGTTCTGCTAGTGATGAGCGCAGCCAGAGGAGCCATGAACAGCCTTATGGCTGAACTTCTGGAAGGCCATATTCGGAGCCACGTCCTTATCGGAAAACAAAAACCTACCTCACAGCAGGTAGCAGCCGCTGACGAAGTGATTGACATGGTCAAGTCGTACTTGAAATAGGTCCCCGCCCGCGAAAGGAACTTTCAGATGAGTGCCCCGAATTTGATCGACAGGAACCCCCAGTACAGTCCTTCTCCTCACGACGACTCCAACAATCCAGACATACAAGACTCCGTAACCTCTGAACATTCCGAGCACGACCACGCCTTTGCGTGGTCTGAGATCGTCCGCATTGTCTTTGTGGCCCTGGCTGCGGCTGCCGTCTGGTTTCGACTTTGGGAGCCATCTCCGCACATCAGTGTGATCGGCATTGCGGCCACCCTGATCGGCGGCTATCCGATTTTCAAAGAAGCCTTCGAGAACATTGCTGAGCGAAAGATGACGATGGAGCTATCAATGACCATCGCCCTCCTGTCGGCTTTAGCGATTGGTGAGTTCTTCACTGCTCTGGTGATCACTGGCTTCGTACTTGCTGCCGAAGTCTTGGAAGGTCTGACTGTCGGGCGTGGCCGACGTGCTATCCAAAGTCTTCTCGACTTTCTGCCCAGAACTGTCACAGTCCGGCGGAGGGATCAGGTAGTGGAACTACCGTCCGAGCAGGTTCAAATTGGCGATATGGTTATCGTGAAACCCGGCGGACGCATCCCGGTGGACGGTGTTGTGCTGAGTGGAAGCTCGTTTGTTGAGCAAGCGGCGATTACGGGCGAAGCAATGCCTGTCGAAAAAGTGAAGGGAGACGCGGTCTACGCCGGAACGATAAATCAGTCGGGAGCTTTGGAAATCGATGCGCAGAAACTAGGTCGTGACACTACGTTTGGCAAAATCATTGAAGCGGTCGAACATGCTGAAAAGTCCCGCGCTCCGATTCAAAAGACCGCGGATCGGTTGGCGGGCTACCTCGTGTATTTTGCCCTCGGAGCAGCGATTCTGACCTTCATTATCACTCACAATATTCGTTCAACGATTTCGGTCGTAATTGTAGCGGGCGCATGTGGTATCGCAGCGGGAACTCCCCTCGCGATCTTGGGTGCAATTGGCCGTGCCGCGCGTCAGGGCGCCATCGTGAAAGGCGGCCTGTACCTTGAAGCACTGGCTGGCGTGGATACGGTTTTGCTTGACAAGACCGGGACTCTGACTTTCGGAACCCCTCAGATTCGGGAAGTCGTCTCTGTCAATGGCTTCTCCGAGCGTCAGATCATAGCTGCTGCCAGCATCGCGGAACGCAAATCCGAACACCCGTTGGCAAAAGCCGTCATGGCGCGAGCCTCGGAGTTAGCCATTCCATCCGCTGAGCCGGATGACTTCTCCTACACGCCGGGAAGGGGAGTCCGAGTGACTCATCGGGGCGAGGAAATCCTAGTCGGCAGCCGCGCCCTCCTAACGCAACACGCAATGGCCGTGCCTATCAATGACACGGATGGAGCGTCGGAGATTTACGTTGCGCGGAGTGGTGAACTTCTTGGCTGCATTCGCATTGCTGATGTTCTGCGCCCGGAAGCAAAGAGTGCAGTCGCGGCCATGCGCGAAATGGGGTTGAAGACCGTTTTGCTCAGTGGGGACGCGCAAGGGGTGACTTCATCTGTAGGTCGCGATCTTGGAGTCGATGAAGCGGTCGGTGAGCTTCTGCCGGAGCAGAAAGCAAAATGGGTCAGCGATTTACGCAGTAAGAATCGCAAGGTCGCGATGGTCGGGGACGGCATCAACGACGCTCCCGCTCTAGTGGAAGCCAATGTTGGAATTGCGATGGGGTCGGGAACGGACGTGGCGAGGGAGAGCGCAGACGTGATCTTGATCGGAAGCGATCTGTCGAAGCTGGTCGAAACCTTGCGGGTTGCGCGGCGTTGCCGAGGGATCATCATGCAGAATTTCGTCGGGACTTTGGTCGTGGATAGCGTGGGAGTTGGAATGGCAGCGTTTGGCTTTCTGAATCCCCTGCTCGCAGCCTTCATTCACGTTACTTCGGAATTGGCCTTCATCCTAAATTCCACGAGATTGCTGCCCCGAAGTTCCGGAGCCACGCACCACATCTAAGGAACAGGCACCGTGAACGAGGATCGGGATTATTCGCTAAAAACGAAGCGACTCGTGATTGCGCAGATTACGATTTGCAAGGGCTGTTGCTGCGGCAACACGGAACATGAGCGACCTGAAGTTCCGGTTGAATGGCTAAAGAGTGAATGGCGAAAGCGCGGTTTGCTCAAACGAGTTCAGTTGACAATCAGCGGCTGTGTGGGTCCATGCGATGTGCCGAATGTGGTCGTGATTACAACCTCATCCGGCACGGAATGGCTAGGAAATATTGTTGGGTTCGACCAGTATCGTAGCCTGTTGGAGTGGGCAGTTCGCTGCCGCGACGCGGGCAAGATGCTGGCACTCCCCCGTGAGTTTGACGAAAGCAGAATCAGTCCCTTTTGCTCGCGGACTGTTTCCTGATCGGCAAATTGCCTGCAAGAAGAAAAGCCCCACCGGAGTGAAGCTTTCAGATGTTCTTGGCGCGCCGAGGCGCGGAGCCAAGGCTACGTTGGCAGGGCGGATCACCTTCGACGCTGCTCCACTCCTTCGATTCGCACCTAAACTGCACTCTCAATGTTGGCACCCCGTCCGGAACGCTTAAATTAGGATAAAACGGTTTGGCGGGCAGGTTACGGAAGTGCAGCAGGAGTGTGCGCCTAGGAAAGAATGGCTCCTCAGGTAGGATTCGAACCTACAACCCTCCGGTTAACAGCCGGATGCTCTGCCATTGAGCTACTGAGGAGTGTTGTGGAAAGAACGCGCGAAGCGCGCGCTTTCGCTGGTTCATCATAGCATTTGGCGGCGTGGGTGAAAACTCTTCTGTGGTTTTTGGTAGGCTGATGCAGTGTGGGGTGAGTATGGGTGGAGGGTGGCGTCTGATTCTTCTTTTTATTTCTTTCATCTCTTTGACGATTTTGGCGGCGGCGGTCTTCGCTGGTGACAATACGAAGGTTGTTGATAAAGGGGCTGCGGGGCCACCGAAGGCGGAGAAGCGTCCGTTGGAAGAGACGATACAGGGAGTGAAGATTGTTGATAACTACCGGTGGTTGGAAGATGGAAACTCTCCGGATACACAGAAGTGGGTGGCGGAAGAAATGGCATACACGCTGAGCGTGCTCGATCCGCTGCCCGGGCGCGATGCGATTCATAAACGTTTGACAGAGTTGTTGAGCATCGGCAGCATCACGCAACCGGAGATTGGCGGAAAATATTATTTTTATACGCGGCGTGAGGGGATGCAGAACCAGCCGGTGCTTTATGTGCGCGAAGGTGTGGAGGGAAAAGATCGGGTGCTGCTGGATCCGAATCAACTGGCGGCGGATGGAACAGTTGCGCTCGATTGGTATCACGCTTCGGAGAATGGAAGATATTTGGCCTATGGAACGTCGCCGAGCGGCTCGGAGATGAGCACGCTGCACATTCTTGAAACCAAGACGGGCAAACTGCTGCCCGATACGATCGAGCGGACGCGGGCGTGCAGCATTGCGTGGATGCACGACAACTCGGGATTTTATTACACGCGATATCCGAAGAAGGGCGACGTGCCGGAGGGACAGGAGATGTACAACCGGCATGTGTTCTATCACGAACTGGGAACCGATCCGGTGACCGATACGCCGATTTTTGGCGAGGGCCGCGATCCAGAAGACTGGCCCAGCGTGAGTCTCGACAACGATGGCCGGTTGCTGCTGATCAGCGTGTCGCAGGGCTGGACCAAGACGGAACTCTTTTTAATGGATCTGAAAGCGGGCACTCCACCCACGCGGATCACCACGGGAAAGAATTTTCTCTATAGCGGGTCGGTTTACAACGGAAGACTCTATATCGTCACCAATGAGGATGCTCCGCGTTACCGAATGTTTATGGCGGAAGCCGGTAACTACGAGCGAGACGACTGGACGGAGATCATTCCGCAAACGGAAGCGGTGTTGCAAGGTGCGGCGGTGTGGGGCGGGAAAATATTTGCCCAATATGAACAGAATGCCAGCTCACAGTTACGGCTTTTCGATCTTGAAGGGAAAGTGATCAGCGACATTCATCTTCCCGCGCTGGGGACGGTTTTTGGGTCGGAAGGAAAATGGAATCATGACGAGATTTTTTACGGGTTCGTTTCTTTCACGGTTCCGCCTACGGTTTATCGGTACGATTTGAAAACTGGTTCGGCGTCCGTGTGGGCCAAGGTAGATGCGCCTTCGATTGATCCTGCGGCTTATGAAGTGCAGCAGGAGTGGTACCACTCGAAGGATGGGACGAAGGTGCCGATGTTTGTTGTATACAAGAAGGGGTTGAAAAAAGATGGGCACAATCCCACGCTGCTGACGGGTTATGGCGGATTCAACATCAGCATGCTGCCGTCCTTCAGCCGCACGGCTTATTTGTGGATGGAGCATGGCGGAATTTATGCGGTCGCGAATTTGCGGGGTGGGGCGGAGTTTGGAGAAGACTGGCACCGGGCCGGGATGCTCGACAAGAAGCAGAATGTTTTTGACGACATGATTGCGGGCGCGGAACATTTGATTGCGGACAAATATACGGACAAGGATCATCTGGCGATTCAGGGAGGATCAAATGGCGGGCTGCTGATGGGAGCGATGATTACGCAGCGGCCTGATTTATTTCGCGCCGTGGTGTGCCAGGTGCCGCTGCTCGACATGCTGCGCTATCAGTATTTTCAGATTGCAAAGCTATGGATTCCGGAGTACGGGAGCTCAGATAATCCCGAGCAGTTCAAGTGGCTCTATGCGTATTCGCCGTATCACCACGTGAAGGCGGGGGTGGAATATCCGGCTGTTTTATTTATGACGGCGGATACGGATACGCGCGTCGATCCGATGCACGCAAAGAAGATGGCGGCGCTCATGCAGGATGAAGCGGAGAACGGGAAGAGCAGGACGCGTCCTATTTTGCTGCGCATTGAAACGAAGGCGGGGCACGGTGCGGGGAAACCGGTGACGAAGCAGATCGAGGAGTTTACGGATATTTATTCGTTTTTATTTTGGCAGTTGGGAGTGAAGGAGTAGGGCTTTATGCGGCGCTGAAGCGCTGATCTTACACGGTTGTACGCGCGCTGGGGGCCGATTCGCGGGATCGAGAGCCACGTCAAAATCAACGGCAGAACCAACGTCAAAGGCAACGGACGGGAGTGTCCGTTCCGCACGGGCAACATCAACTTTAAGGCCAATGCTGCTGCGGCTCGTGATTCCCACCTTTCCAAAAGACGCGAAAGATAGGGCACCCCTTCTCATGAAGCGCAGTGAAGGTCACAATCGAGATCAAGAGCAACATCAAAAGCAGCGGGCGAGGGCGCCCGCTCTACACATGCTGTGCCTAGGCTTGCCCGTACGCGCGGGAGAGAGGAATCCGCTGGGATGCGGCGCTGGGCGCGGTATTCCATGGCAAATTGACGGAAAAATATCCCGGATTTATTTGAAATCGCATGCCGAGAAAGCTATACTGTGCTCACTGTACGTCCTATATTTCAATCCAGTAGCGTGTGATCGCTAAATCCGATTTGCGCCTGCATGAAGTAGCGCCGCAGTAGAACGTCTGCAAGTAACGGGGTGCGGAAAGTCTTGGCACCTCTTCTGGCCGCTGGTTATCTGGTGGGCTGTCCCAGCTAGATTTCCAAATCGCGGATTCTCCCGCCGAGCGTCCGTTTAATCCCCTTTGCGAGGTTGTTGGATGTTTTATCGCTTACGTGATGTCGCGCGAGAAGTTTTTGCGCATGGAAGCGCTTTTCTACACGATCGCTCTGTTCGACTCAATCTTCTCTCTTTCCCGGCGATGTTTTGCTTATTTTTCGCGGTGATCTCCGGCAATGGATGTTCGGCGACCCATGCTACAACGGCGAACAATGCGGCCACTCCCGCTGGCGACGTCGAGAACCTGACGATCTCCGCGACGCTGCCGGCGGGGACGGTCGGTTCGGCATATAGCGGAAGCGTGGCTGCGACGGGTGGCACCGCGCCTTACGTTTTCACCGTGACTTCCGGGGAAATGCCGGAGGGTGTGCAGTTAACAAATTCGACAGGAACAATTTCCGGGACGCCTACGGCGGGTGGAAGCTTCAATTTTGCGGTTTCGGTTTTCGATGCGACTGGAGCGTCGAAACAGCAGGCGTTACAAATGACGGTGGCAAGTGCGGGAACCACGAACGCTCCGTCGAATCCTCCGACGACGACCTCCACCGGGCAGAATGGGGGACACTCGCTGACGAGTTTGCAGCATAGCGGAGGTTGGGGAGAATTCGGACAGCAGTGGCCGAGCTATGTGGATTGCTCTCCTTCGCCGTGCGATGGCATTTCGTTTTCGATGACGCAAGGTGTCTCCTCGCCTTCGCTCAGCGGGCAGGCGACTGAATACTATGTTGGCGGAAGTGTTCCGTTCTCTGACGCTCTGTGGGTTAACCATTTGATCGGGCCGATGTCGTCGCAGGGGATGCCGGATGGGAATCAGACAATGGTTCCCTCATTGCACAATTTCACTTACGACGTCTATTTTTATGGAGATAACTTTGGGCCGTCGCAGGCGCTGGAATTCGATATCAATCAGTTTTTCGGTAACATGGGTTTCATCTTTGGTCACGAATGCCGCATCGCGAGCGGAAATGAATGGGACGTTTGGGATAACCAGAACGCGCGCTGGACGCCGACGGGGATTCCCTGCTATCCGAACAACAATTCATGGAATCATCTGACGATCCAAGTGCAGAGGACTTCGAATAACGATCTGGTGTATCAATCGATCACGCTGAATGGATCGACGCACACGCTGAATTGGACGTTCCCGCACGGTTCCTCTCCAGGCTGGTATGGGCTTACGATCAATTATCAGATGGATGGGAATTCGAAACAGGATTCGTACAACGTCTACCTGGACAATCTGACTTTCACTTACGAGTGATTTCAGTTTAATCAGCCCGGGAGCGAGAAGATTGGATCGACCGACAGGAGCTGCAATATGGTGGATTTAAGCATTGCCGGCGACCGGTTGGTGCTGGATGTGCGAGGAGCCGACAAACTCTGGGCGCTGAAGAGTTCGCTGGAAATTCCACTTGCCCACGTAGTCGGAATCAGGGCAGATCCGGCGATAGCGCAGGGTTGGTGGCATGGGCTGAGAATGCCGGGCACGAGTATTCCTGGAGTAATTACGGCGGGAACTTTTTATCAGGACGGCAAGCGGATTTTCTGGGATGTTCATCGTCCGGAAAACACGGTTTTGATTGAGTTGAAGGATGAAAGGTACAACGAGCTTATCGTCGAAGTCGCCGACCCGGAAGGCGCGGTAAAAATCGTGAATACCGCGTTAGGCCAGTAGCTGGCGGCTGACGTGCAAAAGCGATTCGCACGGCGCCAGGTTTGAGAATGAAGGATAGGAAGGAGTTCGGATATGAGCAGCGTGGCAATTTTGCAATCACTAAAAGAGGGCATCCTTAGCCAAGCGAGCGTGAAAGCCATTTATGGCGAGCCGATCTCGGTGCAAGGAAAAACGGTGATCCCCGTGGCAAAAATAATGTATGGGTACGGTGCCGGGGCGGGAACCGGAGGCGTCGGTAATACCAGCGCACGAGGCGAAGGCGGCGGCGGTGGCGGCGGAGTGCGCGCGATTCCCATTGGAGTTATCGACATTACGGAGAAGCAAACCCAGTTCGTTCCGATCACGGACCGCAAGAGATTGGGCGGAGCGGTTCTGGTTGGGATCGGGCTCGGACTGTTGTTGGGTTGGCGCAGGCGGCGGAGGGGTTGAAGTGCGGATAACGTCCCGAAAAAGGTTCAAAGAGACGGTACAGGAACCAGTAAAGATACGTAAAATGTATTGACCGATTTGCGGATTTCGGGTACTGTTTCTTGTTCCACGGACCTCCGAGTGCCTCAAGGGTCAGTTGTGGGTTCCTCGACCTAAAGAGTCCAAATCAGGAAAAGTGAGCATCTTCGGGGTTCGGTCACGCATCTATTCTAGGTAGGAATTACGCTAACTCCTAACAATCTTAGTAGAATCAGTAACTTGGCACGGCGTGCGAAGTTATCGAAATCTACGGCGATCTGCGGAAGGCGGTTTCGATCATACTTATAAGGAAGGGGAAAGCCACACATGCGTTCTGATCGTGTGTTTGACGCTTTACAGACATTACGGAATCGTTATATGCTTTGCCAGCTCGCCTCGAAGGCCACGCGGAAGTTCCATCGGCCCAGCACCAGAATCCAGGAAACGATGAATGGAGTTTTGGACCGGATCGCAGGCGCGGAGCGGCAGGAAATTTTGTCGGAACCGGAGAATTTTGCCGAGGCACAACGGCGGGCTGCTTAAAACAGCCCCGCCTGCCCGCCTCGTGGTGTTTTGTCTTCCCTGAATACCCTCCTTTGAAAATCTCCCGAAAAGCTTAAGCGAACACGTTTGAGTGGCCGGGTTTAGGTGAATCATGACCATCGCAGAACTGAAAGAAAAGAACATTACCGAGCTGACCAAGATCGCCAGGACCTTGGAGCTGCCCGGGGCCAGTGGACTGCGCAAGCAGGACCTCATCTTTAAAATCCTGCAGGCGCAGAGTGAAAAAGAAGGCCACATTTTTGCCGAGGGCGTGCTGGAAATTCTGCCCGACGGCTACGGATTTCTGCGCTCGCCGGACTACAACTATTTGCCGGGACCGGATGACATTTATGTATCGCCGTCGCAAATTCGCAAATTCGATTTGAAAACTGGCGACACGATTAGCGGGCAGGTGCGGCCCCCGCACGAGGGCGAAAAATATTTCGCGCTGGTCAAGATCGAGGCGGTGAATTTCGAATCGCCGGATGAAGCGCGCAACAAGATTCTATTTGACAATTTGACGCCGCTGTATCCGCAGGAGCGGCTCAAGCTGGAGACGACGCGGGAAAATTCCAGCGCGCGGGTGATGGATTTGCTGACACCTCTCGGCAAGGGACAGCGCGGACTGATTGTTTCCCCGCCACGGGCCGGCAAGACGATGTTGCTGCAGAATGTGGCGAACTCGATTACAACGAATCATCCGGAAGTTGTTTTGATGGTGCTGCTGATCGACGAGCGGCCGGAAGA
The DNA here is from genome assembly GCA_963817305.1 of uncultured Acidobacteriaceae bacterium. Classification (GTDB taxonomy): domain Bacteria; phylum Acidobacteriota; class Terriglobia; order Terriglobales; family Acidobacteriaceae; genus Sulfotelmatobacter. The sequence continues at coordinate 54,724 of CAWFOD010000013.1, forward strand.
AGTTACGGATATGCAGCGGTCGGTGAAGGGTGAAGTGATTTCTTCGACCTTCGATGAGCCCGCGGCGCGGCACGTCCAGGTCGCGGAGATGGTAATCGAAAAGGCAAAGCGCCTAGTCGAGCACAAGCGCGATGTGGTGATTCTGCTGGATTCGATTACGCGGTTGGCCCGAGCTTACAACACGATTGTTCCGCCTTCGGGCAAAGTGCTCTCCGGCGGCGTGGATTCGAATGCATTGCAGCGGCCGAAACGCTTCTTTGGCTCGGCGCGAAATATTGAAGAAGGCGGATCATTAACCATCATTGCGACCGCCTTGATTGACACCGGATCGCGCATGGATGACGTGATCTTTGAAGAATTCAAGGGCACGGGCAACTCGGAGATTATTCTCGAGCGCAAGCTGGTGGATAAACGCGTGTTCCCGGCCATCGATATTCAACGCTCAGGTACGCGTAAGGAAGAATTGCTGATACCGCGCGAAGATCTCTCGCGAATCTGGGTGCTGCGCAAAGTATTGAACCCGCTGTCTCCTGTGGAGGCGATGGAGTTGTTGATCGACAAGCTGAGCAAGACGAAATCGAATGGCGAGTTCTTGTCGAATATGAGTTCGTTGTAAGAAAATTAAAGGATTTCGAAAACACAAGCCTCCGAAGTATGGAGGCTTGTGGTTTTCTGGACCAGTGCTCAAAGCCAGAAGTCAGATCGGCTGGCTTTGTGGCTTGGCACGGCTCAATCGTGCCCTGCCCGATCTTTCCTCATCTATCCCTACCCAATCTGTCCTTCCGGGTCCTGAGTATTTTTCATTGCTGTCTTTTGGAGAAATGGCCATACTTTAGGAACGGGCAGAAGGTCCGCGTCCGTTCTCGAGGATCCCGTGCGAGCGAAACAGTTGCTGTGGAGTTTCTCGCTGTTTTTGTTGTTCACGATTTCCGGCCACGCCCAGAGACCATTGACGCCACCCAGAGTGGATGGCCGCGTGGCGCCGCCTACCGAAGACGAGAACCGCGAACGCATCGAGCGCGATATGGCTAAGAAGGCAAACCTGGAGCGCCAGGCCGCGCTGAAGGCCGATACCGACAAGCTGCTCAAGTTGGCAACCGAACTGAAAGCTTCTGTGGATAAATCGAACGAGAACACGCTGTCGATCGACGTATTGAAGAAGGCGGAAGAGATCGAGAAGCTAGCCCATAGCGTGAAGGACAAGATGAAAGGGCCGAACTAAAAATTAAGGCTAGCCCGTCGTGCTAGGGCCTGATGGTGACCATCACTACTGCGTGCGATGGCACGCTTGCGAAAAACTTCTCGGTGAATTTTCCCAAGTTTTTGTGCTGCCACAAATCGCGGATGGAAGCTGAGATGTGACCGGGATAGCCGAGATCTTCCCATCTCGCGGTGATTTCGTGCTCACCGCTTCCCCGATTTAACAAAATCACTGCACGGCCGCCATCCTGTAATTGCTTCGACCATACTTCCAGATCGCCGTTTTTCGAAACGCGTTCGCCTTCGCGGCCCATGGGGTCCTGATCGATGGCGATGACTTCTTTGTTGGTGAGGATGTCATGAATCTCAGGCCGCATGTCGCGCAGATCATTGCCGGCGATGAGCGGCGCGGCAAGGAGTGCCCACAGGCTGAAGTGGGAGCGGTATTCGGTATCAGTCATGCCGCCGTTGCCAACTTCGAGCATGTCAGGATCGTTCCAGTGGCCGGGGCCTGCGTAGGATTGCAGCCCGACTTGCTGATCGAGAATTCCTAGCACGCCATTCGAGCAACAACTTCCATCCGGCCATTTCTCCGGGCCTCCCCATCTGTCTTTGATGTCACCGGTCGTGCGCCACAAATTACCGCCGACTTCTTCTCCCCACAGCCAGGGCTTAGCCGTGCCCCATTCGCAAATGCTCAGCACGATGGCGCGTCCTGAGGCGTCGAGGGCGGCGCGGATGTTGGCGTAGGAAGCTTTTGCATCTTGCGTGGTGGTGTTGCACCAATCGTATTTCAGATAGTCGACGCCCCAGGCCGCATATTGCAAAGCATCCTGATATTCGTGGCCGAGGCCGCCGGGCCGTCCGGCGCAGGTTTTCGAGCCGGCATCGGAGTAGACCCCGAACTTGAGTCCGAGTGAATGAATATAGTCACCGACGGCTTTCATGCCGTGGGGAAAACGCTGCGGATCGGCGACGATGTTGCCGCTGGCGTCGCGGCTGACCTGCCAGCAATCGTCGATGTTGACATATTCGTAGCCGGCATCTTTCATGCCGGATTTCACCATTGCATCCGCCATGCTCTTGATCATGTCTTCGTCGACGTTGCAGGCAAATTTGTTCCAGGAATTCCAACCCATCGGCGGAGTGGGGGCGAGATTGGCTGAGACTGCATTCTTGGATTGACCGAGTAAGGGTATGCCAGAGACAAGCAGTGTAAACGCGGCAGCCAGGGACAGTAATCTGACGGTCATTATGTTGGACATACGCGAGCGCGCACGTGAAAACACAAAAGAATTCATGGCCGCTTACGCCAATGCGTATTTGCCGCGCTCAATCATCTTTTGCGCGATCTGCTGGCGTAGTTCGATGGTGTTGAATGGCTCGTATTTGGCCAGTCGACGCAGGATTGCAAGTTGAGTGCGCAGCATGTCGCCCTCGGCAACGGCGGCGATCACTTTTTTCGCAGCGGCCTCGATCTTCTCCATCGCTTGCGAGAGGTAGACGCGAGTCATCGCGATGGGCAGAGCGGCGGCAGCTTCGCCTTTGGTCTCGGCGATTTTCTGCGCACGCAGGACGGCGGACTCCATGGCGTAGCTTTCGATCGTCATGTCGGCGATGGCGCCCATGATTTCCTGCTGGTCCTGGATAGCCTGCATGTATTTCTGCGTGGCCGCGCCGGAGGCGAATAGGCCGAGCTTTTTGGCTTGCGCGACCAGCTTGCGTTCTTCGGCCAGCGGACCATCGAGATCTTCGCCAGCGGAAGGGCCGGAGAGAACTTCATCCATCAACTTTTTAATTGCGGGCATCAGCGGCAACTGGCCGCTCATGGCGCGCTTGAGCAGAAAGCCTGTGATGATGAGGCGGTTGATTTCGTTCGTGCCTTCGAAGATGCGGTTGATGCGGGCGTCGCGATAGGCGCGCTCGGCGGGATATTCTTCGACGAAGCCGTAGCCGGCGTAGATCTGCAGAGTTTCGTCGACGATGTAATCGACCATCTCCGAGCCCCACACTTTGATGATGGAACATTCGACGGCGTATTCCTCGATCGCTTTGCGGGTTTCTTTGATCGCGTCGGCGCCGGACTTGTCGACTTCGGCGAGCGCGACATCCATCATTCCGACAGTGCGGTAGACGAGAGATTCTCCGACGAAGAGCAGCATGGCCATGTTGGCGATTTTTTCGCGCACCAGGCCGAACTCGCCGATCGGCTTGCCGAAGGCTTTGCGCTGCTTGGCATAGCTGATGGCGTTTTGCAAGGACACGCGCCCGCCACCTACGCACATCGCGCCCAGCTTGAAGCGTCCGATGTTGAGGATGTTGAAGGCGATCACCTGGCCTTTGTCGATCTCGCCCAGCAGATTTTCCGCGGGAACTTTGCAGTCATTCAAAATGATCGGGCAGGTGGATGACCCGCGGATGCCCATCTTATGTTCTTCGGCGCCGACGGAAAATCCGGGGAAGGTTCTCTCGACGAGAAATGCGGTCAGTTTGTCGTGTCCGTCGACTTTGGCGAAAACGGTGAAAAGATCGGCGAAGCCGGCATTGGTAATCCACATTTTTTCGCCGTTCAGGGTGTAGTGCTTGCCGTCGGCGGAAAGAGTGGCGCGGGTGCGGCAGTTCATGGCGTCGGAGCCGGAAGTCGATTCCGATAAGGCATAGGCACCCACGATTTCGCCGGATGCGATACGCGGAAGATATTTTTTCTTTTGGTCTTCCGTGCCGAAATAAACGATCGGCAATAATCCGATGCCGCTGTGCGCGCCCCACGTGGTGGCGAAGCCTGCATATTGCGCGATGTGATCGGCGATGACGGCGGCGGTAACTTTGTCCATTTCGAGCCCGCCGTAGGCTTCGGGAATTTCGACCCCGCTCAGACCCAGTTCGCCGGCCTTCTTCAGGAGATCACGCGAAATGGAAAAATCTTTGTGCTCGATTTTCTCGGCGTTGGGCAGGATTTCGTTAACGGCGAATTCTTCCGCCGTCTGCCCGATAAGCTGGTGCTGCTCGGTGAAGTCCTCGGGAGTGAAAACTTCTTCGGGACGGCGGGATTCGAGAAGGAAACTGCCGCCGGAGATTTTCGTGTTGGGAGCTGTGGTAGTGGTCGCCATAAAACCTTTCAACCACGAAGGGCACTAAAGCTCACGAAGAAAATCTTTTGGCCGAAAGACTTCGTATAACTTTGTGAGCTTCGCGGTTCACGCTTTTATTTCCGGTTTGTGCCGTTGACGAAGCGCTGGATGCCCTCTTTCAAATGGACAACACTGAAGTTTATAAGCAATCCGATGGATTTACCACTGCGCTTGAAAGGAGAGGAATCAGCGCGTGATGGACGGGCGAGACGGCTTCGACCAATGAAAAGAAACCAACGCCTACGAGGTGTCCCTAGGGCCTCACGACCCGTAGAACAATGCTATGCGTCTGAAAGCGCATTGACGGAGTGCATGTCGAATAAGCAACGGGGTGCGTGGAATCCGTCTTCGGCCCATCGCGAGCGACTTTGTAAGTGCGCAGCTTGAGGCAGGTATTATCCGTCCGCGATTGCCAGTCCGAGTCGTTATGCAACCAGGCGTGAGGCACGCCGAACTGACTCAGTTGCGAAGAAAAACCGTTCGTAACCGATGAACTCAGTGGAACAGGATCAGTTGACTGAGACTGGGCTGCCACGGTGGCCACGCTTACAGGGATCAGCAGCAATAGGGCGAAGAGACGGAAGAGTGACATTGGGGCTTCCTTCCTGCGGAGATTATAGCGTCATCGTAACCCTTTTCAATTAATTTAGATTCTCGAAGATCCCCGCTGCGCCCATGCCCCCGCCTACGCACATAGTGACCAAACCGTAGCGGGCATTACGACGCTTGAGTTCGCGAATGATCGTAGCGGTGAGCTTGGCTCCGGTGCAACCCAGGGGATGTCCGAGAGCGATTGCGCCGCCATTAAGATTTATTTTTTCGGGATCGAGGCCGGCTTCTTTGATTACGGCTAGCGACTGCGCGGCGAAGGCTTCGTTTAATTCGATCACGTCGATATCGGAAAGCTTGAGGCCAGCCATCTTCAATGCTTTTGGAATTGCGAAGACAGGGCCCAGTCCCATTTCCTCGGGCTTGTAGCCTGCGGTTGCGAACGAAACATAGCGGGCCAGAGGCTTGATGCCAAGCGCTTTCGCACGCTCGGCGGACATGACCACGGCCACGGCGGCACCGTCGGACATTTGCGAAGAGTTTCCGGCAGTGACTTTGCCTTTCGTATGAAATGCCGGCTTGAGCGAGAGAAGAGCTTCGAGCGAGGTATCGGCGCGCGGACCTTCGTCTATCTTGAAAACAATTTCCTGACGCTTAGGCTTGGAGCCGTTTGGAGTGGTAAAGCTGACTGGCACGGCCACGAGTTCGTCATCGAACTTGCCGGCTTGAATCGCAGCTAAAGCTTTTTGATGGCTGCGCAGGGAAAATTCGTCTGCGGCTTCGCGGGTGATGCCGAAGCGTTGGCCGACGCGCTCGGCGGTGAGGCCCATGTTGAGATAGGCGTCTGGATAATGATCGACGAGCCATGGATTCGGCGAAACTTTATGGCCGCCCATGGGAATCATCGACATGGATTCAGTGCCGCCAGCGACGATTACTTCCGCGCCGCCGCTCATGATGCGCTCGGCAGCCATGGCGATTGACTGCAGGCCGGAGGAGCAGAAGCGATTGATGGTGAGGGCTGAAACTTCGACCGGAAGCCCGGCGCGGAGCGAGGCGATGCGGGCGACGTTCATTCCTTGCTCGGCTTCGGGCATGGCGCAACCCAGGATGACGTCCTCGATTTCTTTGGGATCGAGTTGGGGTACGCGGGCGAGAGCTCCTTTGATCGCGATCGCGGCGAGTTCATCGGGACGAGTGGCGCGGAGCGTGCCCTTGAAGGCGCGCCCTACTGGAGTGCGGACGGAAGAGGCGATGATGACTTCACGCATAAAAAGTCTCGGTGTTTTGTTTCGTTCCCTCTATTCGATGCACACCGTGAGGCTCCAGCTTCACTTCGCTGGAGCGTAGAAGTAATAGTCCGCTGTATAGCTGCTTCTGGTTTCAGAGTTGGCGTGTGCCGCGTCGCATCCTTCGGCAGGAGGCTGGCCGCCGTGGGTGTGGACGCGTTGAATGGTGGTCACATTGCTGAGCAGGCCATTGCCGTTATGGCTTACAACGTTGACCAGGAGCCAGGGCACCGAGTCAGCATCGAGCGAGTTTACGTGCGCCACGGCTTTTCCCGTGACTTCGCTACCGTCGGTCAACTTCCATGTGGGACCGGCAAAATGATGTCCGATCACTTTGTCTTTGCGATCGTGCAGGTCGGCATCGGGAGCCTTGAGAGTCCAAGCGAATTTGCCGTCCGGCGCAGACTGGCAGGTATAGATTTGCGAGCCGGTTGCGTGAGCGTAGACGACAACATGTAATCCGGCCGGGGCCTGAATTGCATCGGGAACGTCGGGCGCGGGTTCTTCGGTTGAAGTAGATTGAGCGTGGGTAAACACGCATCCTGCGATGATGACTCCGAGGACAAGTGCGAAGGCGGGCAGAAGTCTTTTCATGAGCATCGATTGTAGCGCTGCCGGGAGCGAAATTCTTGCGTAAAGATAGCGCGCTAATTCCTGAGTGTTTTCCCCGTCTTTAGCGTGTACTGAATCCGTTCCTGGGTCTTCTTCTCGCCGCAGAGGGATTTGAAGCCTTCGCGTTCGAGATCGAGGATGTACCGTTCGCTTACAGGCGTGCCGGGCGTGACATTTCCGCCGCAGAGGACTTCCGCGATTTTGCCGCCGAGTTTTACTTCGTAGTCGGTGATGTAGTCAGCTTGATGCATTAAGTGGACACCCATTTTTAACGTGGCTAGAAGGTTCTCACCGGGAGCGGGAATATCGGTGCGCGGAATGGGCGGCTCGTATCCGGCGCGTACGAGTTCGAGCGCGCGCGCTTTGGCATCGGAGAGAACGCGCTCGCGGTTCATGGTGATGCGGTCGTTGTCGGATAGAAATCCGAGGGCGCGGGCTTCGTGGGCGGAGGTCGCGACTTTGGCAGTGGCGATGGTTTCGAAGGCGCGCTTCATGGCTTCGAGCATTTCGATGGATCCGGCGAGGGCGTCGCCGGAAATCTTGCCGCCGCGGGCCGCGGTAGCACCATCGATGGCGCGCAGGAGCATTTCCTTGCAGCCTCCACCTCCGGGGAGCAGGCCAACACCGACTTCGACCAGGCCGGTATAGAGTTCGGCATGTGGCTGGCGGGCAGCGGCGTGCAGCGAGATTTCCGTTCCGCCGCCGAGACAGAGGCCAAAGGGCGCAGAGACAACTGGCTTGGGCGAGAACTTGATAGCTTGCGTCATTCCCTGGAACTGGCGGATGGCGAGGTCGACGTCGTCCCACTCTGCTTCCTGCACGCTCATGAGCAGCAGCATGAGGTTGGCGCCGACGGAGAAATTTGTGGCGTCGTTGGTGATGACGAAGGCGTCGAAGTTGTCACCCGGGCCGCCGGTTTTGAGGGTTTGCAGGATCAAGCTAATGATGTCGGCGCCGAGCGAATTCATTTTGGAATGGAACTCGATGCAGGCAACACCATCGCCGAGATCGACCAGCGAAGCTCCGGAATTTTTCTTGACGACGCCGTTGGATTTTTTTGCCACCGCGACCGACCAGACACCGGCGGGAACTTGAACGGGATGCCAGCGATCGGCTTTCAGATCCCAAAATTTACGGCCGGAGGCGACATCCGCGTCGTCGATGTACCAGCCTTTGTGACCGGCGGCGAGGAGTTTCTCGACATTGGCTGCGACTGGCCTGCCCTCTTTTTTCATGCGGGCGACTGTTGGCTCAATTCCGGCAGCGTCCCAGAGTTCGAAGGGCCCGAGTTCCCAATTGAAGCCGAGGCGCATGGCGCGATCGATCTCGACGATGGAATCGGAAATTTCTGGAATGCGATTGGCGGAGTAGGTCCAGAGATCGGAGAGAGATGACCACAGGAAGGCTCCAACTTTGTCGGGCTTTTGCGGAGCGCCTTCGAGACCGAGGAGCATGCGTAGGCGAGCGCCGGTGTCTTCGATGTTTTTGGCCATCTCAAGCGCGGCGAATTTTGGTTTCTGACGCGGTCGGTATTCCAGAGTTTTCCAGTCGATGGCGAGGCGGTCGACCTCTTTGCCGGGGTCCTCTTTTGCGGCTTCGGCGGGCGAGGGCGCCCGCGCCACATTTTTTTTGTAGAAACCGCCTTTGGTTTTGTCGCCCAGCCATTTTCGCTGGATCATCTGCGTGAAGAAATCCGGCAGGTGAAGGTCGCTGCGCTCATCGTGGACGTTGGTGGTCATGTTGCCGACGACGTGGCCGAGGATATCCAATCCGACTAAATCGATGGTGCGGAAAGTTGCGGATTTCGGCCACCCGACGGCCTGTCCGGTGAGCGCGTCGACTTCTTCGATGCTCAGGTCCATCTCTTGCATCAGGCGCATGACGTTCAATACCGAGAATGTGCCGATGCGGTTGGCGATGAAATTTGGTGTGTCCTTGGCGAGGACCACGCCTTTGCCGAGGCGCACGTCGCAGAAGTGCGAGATGAGACCGATCAGGGCGGGGTCGGACTCTGCGGTAGGAATGAGTTCAAGCAGGCGCATGTAGCGCGGCGGATTGAAGAAGTGGGTGCCGAACCAGGAGCGGCGAAAATCGTCAGAGAAGCCTTCGGCAATTTTTCCGACGGGCAGGCCGCTGGTGTTAGTAGTGATGATGGTGCCGGGCTTGCGGATGGACTCGACTTTGCGGAGCAAGGCACGCTTCAGCTCGAGATTTTCGACAACGGCTTCGATGATCCAGTCGACTTCGGAGAGTTTCTTCAGGTCGTCTTCAAAGTTTCCCACGGTAACGAGGCGGGCCAGAGAAGAATCCATGAAGGCGGCGGGCTTGGATTTTTTTGCGGCCTCCAGACCAGCGGCCGCGATTTTGTTTCGTGCGGCAGAGTTTGCGCAGGATGGGGCATCTGCGGGAACGATATCGAACAGATAGCTGGGAACGCTGGCATTGGCAAAGTGGGCTGCGATGCGGGCGCCCATGGTTCCAGCGCCGAGGACGGCTACTTTATTAATGCGCTTCATCATCTTGCCTCGGGACGAACTTAACGGTGACGAGGGATTGTCAATTTCCGACTTCCGACTTCCGACTGAAAAAGAAGACTCCCAAGCTTTTCCAACCGGCACTCGGAAATCGGCAATCGGCAATCTCTTCTATGGCAGTTTATCTATGGCCCAGTCATCGCCGCCACTATGCAAAACAATGATCGTCGAGGATCGGCGGCGGGAGTGGTTGGTTTTTGACGTATCGAGAAGGACCACGGGGAACTCGTAGCGCCCCCGCGTAAGTAGTTTGCCGCGGCCGATTTCGAAGGCAGATGGAGCGGAATTGGAGAAGAATTTCTCGATCGTATCGGTGGAAGCGGCTTGTTTGGTGCGGCTGGTGAGCAACGCGATGCCGTTCTCGGGGTCGCCGGATTGCCAGGCTTGCAGGAAATGGTCGGCGGCGGCCAGGGCGGCGGCGTAGTCAGCGGTCAAGTAGTCAGCCTTCTTCGAGGCTAGCCGGGACGCGGCCAATACTTCGGATGATTGAAGCGAGAAGCACAGGATAGACAGCAGAATCAGACTTCGCAGACGAAACATGAAGTTATTATGCGCGAGGAAAGTTGAAAGGCGGCGGAGGGAATCAGGACAGTATCTGTGTCGACTCCGCCGATATTGGGCGCCCATTTCGGGGGAATTCGTCAGTCGTTCTTTTTTATGACTTTGTCCAAAGCTTGAAGCAGTTTGTTCGCTTTGGTGAACGGCGTATCGCGCTCCGCCCAGGGGAGCAAGGTGTCAGGCGTGACGCCCTCATTTCCATTTGATCCGTCTTTTCGTAACCCCACGCAGTCGGGCATTCTAACTTGCGCGTGAGAGCGACTAAGCGTGGTTGGAATGCCCCCGTCCGTGAAACCGCATCCTGCCCCTCCCGTTAGTTCGCCGATGATGGTAGCTGCCGCATTGTCCTGCAAGAGAGAGGCGAACCGCTCGGCAGATGACCATGAGCGCCGGTCAACGACAACGTAAAGCGGAAGGCGGTGAGCATCCTCGGAATACTTGTATTGAAGAGGGTGAAAAAGTGTTGTTCTGGATTCGAGCGAAGAGAAGGAACCGGGTTTCGCGTATGGCAGGACTCCGCTCCAAAATAAAAGATCGTTGACCACGAGCGAACAGTCGAGCCTTCCGTCGTAAAAAACGCGGCTTCGATTGCAGAGGTCCCGGCTTCGCGCGATCGCCGAACGCAAACGTGCCGCCGCCTCCTGGAGCACGACCTTCGGTTCTGCCCCGCGCTCCAGATCGGCCTCGACTCCATGCAACTGAGTTTGCAGCTCTATGGTCCAATGCTCATTCTTGATGAATCCACGGCGGTCTTCTGTGAGAGGAACGCTGCTCAGCGACCTTGAGACGGCTTCATTCCAGTCGGAACCTCCGTCATTGCGCGTAACATCGACGAGGAGAGCGGATGCGCCCACGCCACGAAGCTGCTCGGATCGCATGACCATTGCCGCTGTAACCCGATTGGCAGTCGCCAACGCTACGGCTCGTTCACATTCCTTATCGCACTTGCTTTCGTCAGTTAGATGCATTTCTCGAATCGTTTTCTCGCACTCTCCCGGAAACGCATGCTCGCTGAATAAAGGAATACGAATCAGCCCTAGCTTGACGCCGCTTGCCAGGGTGAGCACCCCCCCGGAAAACAATTCGGAGCCGTTCCCGCCCACAGTGGCGAAACCCGGTAGCAACGAAAAATCGATACCCGGCGAGACAGGCGTTTTGTATCCGAGCCGCCCACACAGGGACCGATCTGTTTGAGCTTCAATGCTCGATGACGGGTTCTCTATTGTCCATGCGATTGAGAGGTGGCCGTCCCCGAAGGCGTCGAGAAATTTTCTTAATTCGCGTCGAGCACATTGATCGCTGTCACAGCGGCGGAGGTTGTCTTCTGTGACTCGTCGAAGCTTCGGCAAATCCATTCGGCGGTCGTTGACCGCCCATTCGAGATCCGCATAGTGGGAGGCCATTGCTGTAGTCAATTCCTGAAAGTCGCCGATCCAAGGCGTGGCATCAAAGGCTGCGTTTACGACAGATTGAGACTGCAGGCTGCCAGGCACCGACAGGATGCAAACTAACCAGGCTGTTGCAAGGAGAAGACGACGAGTCGAAACTGAAAGATCGCAGTTAGCCAGCATATTAGCCTTGGGACAGAAGTTCGGGGTGCGCAAGCAGATATTCTTGTGCACGCTGCGCCATCTGTTTTTCGCCTTTGTAAGCCAGAAGCCTGGGAGCGTCTTCGAGAAGGATCCAACGGGCGCGGGCGACTTCGATACGCATTTCGGGAACTATCTGGTTAATACGGCCGGAGCGGTAGAGCATTAAATAAAAGCTGACGATTTTGAAGACGCGTTGCCCGTCGCCCCAGGTACGCGAATAGACATATTTGATATCAGCGAGCTTGGCGACCAGATCGGCGGTTACACCGGTCTCTTCGAATACCTCACGCAACGCCGTTTCGGCTGGTTTCTCTCCGGGATCGACCAGTCCTTTGGGCAAGGCAAGCACCGGCTTGGGCTTGCGCAGAGCGGATTTGCGGTTTGTCGGTGTGGGATCGGCTTCGCCCGCAGGTTCGATGGCGGCCATCCACCAGGCTTCATTCCGCTTGCGGATTACCACCCCGCCGGAGGAGATTTCTCTCAGCATGGTGTGTAACTTAGCAGAGCGATGGAGGTTAGTCACGAGCTGAGGCGCTGCGATTCCGTTAGGCAATCGAGAGTAATACAGGCTGCTCCTGCCTTAAGTAATGTAAAAATGGCACCATCGGGCACTGCAGCACAGGCGGCATTTGTGGCATCTTACATGAGTAGAGTTGAAGTGCACGTTGAAGCCCGTGGGTGCCCGGTAGGGGCATGTGGGGTAGCAGTGAAAAGTCTCGGCAAGATCGTCCGGTCGGTGCAGGCCTTTGGGCGGGAGCTTTCGCGCAAGGCTGCTCTGCCCGAGCCGCGAATGCCGGCGATCGGGCTTGCGCTGGGTGGCGGATTTGCCCGTGGGATGGCGCACATCGGGGTGCTGAAGGTTCTAGAAGAAGAAGGCATTCCGGTTCGCGTGGTTGCGGGAACGAGCGTGGGGGCGCTGATCGGCGCGCTTTACTGCGGCGGCTTAAACGTTGAAGAAATGGAGCGAGTGGCACGCTCCTGCCGGTTTACGACGTTTGCGCGATGGACGGTCTCGCGCTATGGATTTGCTTCCAACGACCGCATGGTGTCCTTCCTTAATCAGACTCTGAAAGTAAAGAGCTTCGAGGAGTTGCGCATTCCACTGGGTGTGACGGCGACAGATTTCAATACTGGTGAAGGGGTGGTATTTCATTCCGGTTCGATCATCGATCCGGTACGGGCGAGTTGCGCTTATCCGGGAATGTTCTTGCCAGTGAATATCCGCGGGCGGTGGCTGGTGGATGGAATGCTGTCGCATCCGGTGCCGACGCGGCCGCTGCGCGAAATGGGCGCGGAGCGCGTGCTCGCGGTGCATTTAAAAGGACAGTGGTCAAAGAATGGGGCACCGCGGCATTTGTTCGATGTGATCGGACAGTCTTTCGCAATCGCACAGGACATGATGAGCCATCTGTGGCGCGGCGCGGCGGATTTGGTCGTCGAACCTGACGTGGCCGGCTTTGCTTACGATGACTTCAAGCGCGCCGGAGAATTAATTCGTTCCGGAGAAGTGGCGATGCGGCAGGCGCTGCCTGAATTGCGGAAATGGATGGAGGCTCCCGCGCAGACTGCAATCGCTTTGAAAACCCATCCTTCGATGACGCGGCCTGCGCCGATGGCGGCGGATTAGCAGACTTCCCCAGTCGCGCTATTAGAAGGTTGCTGTAATTCCCGCCGGTTAAGCTCGTGCATGGGATCTGTCCTCTCGGCTATTGCACATTTGCACGGGGTGTTACTAGGCCGTTACTAGGCCGCTTTCTCGGATGCGTTTTCCTGGTTGCTGCTATTTTCGATTTCATCACGTTTCTTTGCGAGATCGGCTCCGGGTTGTTCGACTTCGGATTTGGCGATTTTGTCGACTTTTGAAGTGCCGGTGGCGTCTTTTTCCCTAGTTTCTTCTTCCTCAGTTTTGTCTGCGGCGTGCGCTTCCTTTTCGTTCTTATTTTCGGTGGACTGATTTTTGTCGGACTGCGCGGAATCCTTCTTAGCGTCTTTGGCGTCCTGTCCGGCAGGCTTCATGGCAGACGAAAGAAGATGGTCGATTCTTACTCGAGCGGCGAGCCAGCGGACGCTGCTGGCGTTTCCTGCTTGCTCCAGATAGGGAGCGAGTTCCTGATCGGTGGCGATGCCTTTGTCTTTCAGGAACTCCCGAATTGCGCTGGTCTCAGTGTCCAGAGTTTCGAGTGATGTGAATAACTCGTGGAGTATCTCCTGCACAATTTTCGGATCCATGTTTAGTTCCCTGTAAACCACGCTTTTCCTCAGAAGTTAATCTTGGATGCAAAAAACCGGGCCAGAGTGAGCGCGGTGCCTTCATTAGTTTCTGCGGTGTTCAGAGCTTGCGCGCGAGGCCATTCGGAGCTAGGATTCGGCTGCTGTTGGAAGTGAGATTCCAATCTCACCGTAGCGGAGGTGACCTATGAAACGCTTTTCCGGGTCGCTGGTGCCGTCTGTTGTTTTCTGCTCCTTTCTGTTCCTCACAGTCACACTCACACTTATTTTCCTCGCCCCGCAGGCCTGCGCCCAGATGGATAAGATCGTGATCCCGGCGGGCACGCCGGAAGACCACGACCTGCAGGTGATTTCGAGCGAGCCGGACGCGGCGAAAAAACTGGCTATGTATCAGGAGTTTGTTCAGAAGTATTCAGCGAATCCTGCAGCCGTGACCTATGGCGACTGGCAGATTTCCCAGGCTTACCAGGCGATGGGCGATTTCACCAAGGCGCTCGAATATGGAGAAAAGGCTCTGGCCGGGATGCCTCGCAATCTCGATATTCTGGTCTCGCAAGGCAGCATCGCGCAGCAGGCAAAGAACAATTCGAAGTTGATGGAATATGTTGCCAGGGGCGGGGTGGTTTGCGGATCGATCGAGAAGCAACCCAAGCCGGATGGCATGAGCGATGACGATTTCAAAAGACAAATCGCCGAAGACAAGAGTGCGGCGCAGAACAACTGCGATTTTCTGGAGTCGGCTGGCTTCAACGTGATCGCGAGCGAAAACGATGCCAAGAACCGGATGGAATTTATCGAGGAATATTCCGCGGCCTTCCCGGCTTCGAAGTTTCAGGAGCAGGTTTCCAACTACGCCATGTACACGCTGGGTCCGGGTCAGTTGAATGATCAGGCGCGGTTGTTGGCGTATGGAGAAAAAACATTGGCGGCGAATCCGAACTCGCTTCCGGCATTGATTCTGATTGCTGGATCTTACATTGACGATGCCAAGGCGGGCAGCGTTGCCAAGGCGATCGCCTATTCACAGAAAGCAATTACGGTGGCAAACGCGGACGCGCCGGATGCGGACAAGTCGCGCAAACTTTCAGCGGGAGTAGCGCACTCGATTGTGGGATACGGATATATCAAGCAAGACAAAACGGCGGCGGCGATTCCGGAGTTGCGGTCAGCAACGGGACTTTTGAAGGGGCAAGACGATCAGCAATACTCTGTTGCGCTTTACCGGCTGGGTTTTGCTTATGCCAAGCTCAACAAAGTGAACGAGGCACGCGATGTTTTGAGCGAGGCGGTGAAAGTTCCGGGGCCGGCGCAGAGCATGTCACAGGATTTACTGGCGAAGGTGAATGCGGCGCGGGCGAAGGGACGGTAAGGGGGTGTCGCACCCCGCGGCACTCAGGCGATTTTTATCCCTGTCACTTAGAAAGTCAGAGAAATAAAGCCGTGGGCTGGTTCACCCACGGCCAGAGGTTTGTGCTTACCAGATCATGGTGACTACGCCCGTCATGGTGATGCTGTTTCCGTTGTGAATCAGGAAAGTGTCCGGGCTGGCAACTTGAATCTGTACCAGGTGGGAATAATCCAGGTAGAGAATGTGTGTGCCCGCGGTGCCGCTAAAGCCGGAGGTGAGGGCGGCCGCAGCGGGTGATTCGATTCCCGTCCACTCCAGAAAACTGGAAGGAACGTGAAGGAGCGCCACTTGCCCCACACCGCGGTATCCGAGGCTGTTTTGTACACCCATGACGAGTACGGGTGTGCTCGCTGCGGGTGTTACGGCGGCGCTGTTGTCTCCGGCGCCGAGGCTGTACTTGACCTCTGCGGCATTCGGAGTGGTGATGGTTTGGGCAGCGTGTACACCGACAGCCAGTGTTAAAACAGCGACCAGAGCGGTCAGGAACAGCGTGCCTACGCGAGGAAATCTTTTATTGATCATCGTAATCTCTCCATGTGTGGTTGTGCCCTGAACTACAACTCAGGGAGTTAGGGACGATCGCGCCAAGTTACGGGCTCTCGTCACGTGATGGTGGACGAGCAAAAATTTAAGCGAGCTTTGGTGAATGACTCTGGGGGGTGGAGTTTTTTCTAAACTTGCTGGCGGCTGCCGCCGTCAGCGACCTTGCAGATCGAAATTAACGGCGAAAGAGCAATGCGCTGCCCAGCGTTCGCCGGTTCCAGAAAGCGAGTGCGAGGGCTCCGCCGATGGTGAGAACGCCGGCAGCCCACTGCATGTGACGTTCGTGGTCAACCAGAGCGTCGGGACGAATTTGTGCTCCCTGCTGCATGGCGGTTGGCGGCATCACAAAGGCATGATTCTCGATCTTCAGACCTGGTGCGAGTAGCTCAATCGCAATCCCGGAGGCAAAGATTGCCCAAAGACCCATGCTGAGCAGTGCGCGGCGGAACTGCGTTTGGGTTCGTCTTGTTTGGTCGTCGTATTTTCTGCGCATCGGATGTGCTCCCTCTGGGCAGATAGTGCAGACCGGCGGGAAAACGTATCAGGAAAAAATAATGGACAGTGTTCGAAGTGCCGTTGGAGGCAATCCGAACAAGACTGGGCGCGATTTAACCCAGGGCGAGGGAAGAATCATATGCCGGCAATAACTCTTGCTGTCTCCCGCCCTTTGATTGACTTGATCCTCCGCGCGCACGTAGGATTCTGCTCCAGTAGTTGAGCGGATGACCGCTCGCAATCGTATCGTTGAAAGCTCCACGGAGAGAAATGGCATGCCACATTCATTTTTTCGTTATGCAAGCTCTGGAGTAGTTTTCGGAGTTTTATGCATTGCCTTAACCACAACCATGCTGGCGCAGAATTCAGCAGGCCCGCAGCCGGTGCCGATGACTCCGCCCATTGTTGCGCCGGCGGACACGCCTTATCCGGAAACAATCTCGCTGGCCGTGGATATCACCAACGTGAATGATCGCGTGCTGAATGTGCATGAAACGATTCCGATCAAAGGGCGGGAGATCACGCTGCTTTACCCGGAATGGCTTCCCGGGACGCACTCGCCGTCGAACCCGATTGGCGAGCTTGCCGGTCTTGTCATCACCGCCAACGGCAAACGCATCGCTTGGAAGCGCGACCGCGTAAATATGTACGCGTTCCATGTCGAGGTTCCGCAGGATGCGTCGGCGTTGGACATAAACTTCCAGTTCCTGGCGCCAATGGATTCTAAACGCGGCCGCATTTCCACGAAATTCGCCGACGTGACCTGGAATAGCGTGCTGCTCTATCCGGCGGGATACTTCTCGCGGGATATTAAATTCGAAGCGACGATCCATTTGCCCGAAGGATGGAAATTCGCCTGCGCGCTGGACGTTAAATCTCAGAATGGCAACGAGGTTCAGTTCAAAGAAACGACTCTGAATACGTTGATCGATGCGCCGCTTTACGCAGGTGCGCACTTCAAGCGTTTGGATCTTTCCACCGGCCCGGACAACCCGGTGTATCTCGATGTCTTCGCCGATAAGCCGGCGGATCTTGAGATCACGCCGGATGAGTTGCAATACCACAAGAACCTCGTGATCGAGGCGCAGAAGCTTTTCCACTCACACCACTACGATCACTATGATTTTCTCTTTTCTGTCAGTGATACGATCGGCGGCAAAGGTTTGGAGCATCACCAATCGAGTGAAGACGGTTCCCCGGCCAAGTACTTTACAGATTGGGACGCCGGAGTTGGCGGCCGCGCTCTGCTGCCGCACGAATACACTCACTCCTGGAACGGTAAGTTCCGCCGGCCAGCCGATCTGTGGACGCCGAACTTCAACGTGCCCATGCGCAATGATCTGTTATGGGTTTACGAGGGCTTGACGGATTATTACGGCAACGTTTTGACGGCGCGCTCTGGAATGCGCACCCCCGAGCAGGCCCGCGATGTATTCGCACAAATCGCCGCGGCCTTTGAAATCAGCCCGGGACGCACCTGGCGCTCTCTGGAAGACACGACAAATCAGCCGATTATCTCCTCTCACTTCACGGTTCCGGAGGCTTGGCCGAGCTGGCAGCGGTCCTATGACTACTACCCGGAGTCAGATCTGATCTGGCTCGATGCGGACACAAAGATCCGCGAGCTAAGTGACGGGAAGAAATCTCTCGACGATTTCGCGAAACTATTTTACGGAATCGATAACGGAAGCTACGTCACCGTTCCCTACACGCTGGAAGATCTGGTGAAGGCGCTGAACGCCGTGCAACCGTTTGACTGGCAAGGATTTTTCCGCTCGCGGGTGTATGAAGTTAGCCCGAAGGTTCCGGAGAACGGGTTTACACAGGGCGGCTACCGACTCGTCTATAACGATAACGAGCCGGAGTGGCTCAAGAAATCAGAGAACACTCGCGGAGTGAGCTTCGCCACCTCGCTGGGCTTCTCGATGAAGTCAGAAAGCGGCTCGGATTCTCATGGCAGCCTGGATAATGTTTCCTGGGACAGTCCAGCATTCAAAGCCGGCATCACGCCCGATATGCAACTGCAAGCGGTGAACGATCAGAAATACACTGCCGCGGTTCTGCGCGAAGCCATTCTCGCCGCGGAGAAAAGTAAGGAGCCGATCAAGCTCTTGCTGAAGCGTGGCGACGAGTTTGTCACCGTCTCTATCGACTATCACGATGGAATGCGATACCCGCATCTAGAGCGAGTGGAAACAACGCCTGATCGTCTGGACTCAATACTCGCGCCTGCGAAATGAAAGAAGTCAATCTATTGCATTCCGGAGGTAGTTTGGCAACGACGGTTGTTCCATCCGCTTACGCACCATCTCCCGCACCGGGACGCCGCTACGACCATCTCTTTTTTTCGGGTATGGCGTTCCTGATTCTGGCCACGGTCTTTATCGGCTTTGCCCGTTCGTATTACCTTGCGGGCGTATTTCAAGCGCCGCTGCCGAATCGGTTGGTACACATTCACGGCGCCATCTTCACCTGCTGGATTGTTCTGCTGATCGCGCAAACGCTGCTGGTCTCAGCGCATCGAGTGGATATTCACCGTCGGCTGGGCCTGGTCGGCTTCGGGCTGGCCTGCATTATGCCAGTGGTCGCGATTCTCGCGGCGATCGATTCGATGGTACGGCACGCCAGCCGGCCCAATGCGCTGGCGTTTTTTGCCGTTCCCGCGTTTGACATTCTCGCGTTCATGCCGCTGATTTTTTTCGCATGGAAGTATCGCTCCAATGCCGCGACTCACAAGCGGCTGATTCTTCTGGCAACAATTGCCATTCTCGATGCGGCGGTGGCGCGCTGGCCCATTCATGCAAGCTGGTGGGGCCTTCACCCCTCAGAATGGGTTACCGAATTGTTCCTCGTACCGCTGTTCGCTTACGACCTTTTTTCAATCAGGAAAATTCATCGCGCCACGCTTTGGGGCAGCGTGATGTTTCTGTTTCTCCAGCACATCCGCGGGCCAATTGGGCAGAGCCACGTTTGGCAAGCTTTTGCGACGTGGGTGCAGCACGCGGCGCGGTCAGGTTAAGCGGTCCACACTCACTGAAATTGTGGAGTTCGTTCGTTGGGGAAAGAGCGGCGGCTTCCCTTGGACTGCGTTTCGCATCTGAGTGGCATGAATCTCGAAACGCGATTTGAAATGCTTTCGTTCGCACCTTCTTTTCTCCGCCAGCCTGCGGAGCCGATGCCGCCGCCGATCAAAGAACCACCTTCCCCTATGGAGAATCCCGATGCGCCGGTGCGCGAGCCCGATCCAGAGGAACCCGAGCAGATTTGATTGCTTTAAACGGAGGTGGCGACCGATGCGAAAGTATCGGCTAAATTTAGAGGGACTAAACCGCGGCTTGGGCATGGCGTAGGAGCCGCTACGCTTCCCTCGAGCGCTCCATCCTCCACAGCGGTGATGTCGGCATGAGTCCAACGATTCGCTTCGTGGCGTCCCTTCAGAAACAGCTTCTGATAGTTGTCGGTAAGGGCTTCGGTGAATTCACCGTCGGATCCCGTTGGCGTCGCGCCGAGCGTGATCGCTTCCAATCGCTTTCCGATAAACGACTGCATGAAGGTTTGCTGTTTTGACGTTGCCAGGTCGCGCAGCATCTGATTACGCTCGCGGGCGACGTGGACGGGGACTTGATTCGACACGGCCGCGGCGGGTGTGCCGGGGCGTGCGGAGTAAGTAAAGACGTGCAGATACGTGAAAGGCAGCTCTTCGATCAGCCGGAGCGTGGATTCGAATTCGGCATCAGTCTCGCCCGGGAATCCGGTCATGACATCGGCACCGATTGCGGCGGTGGGCATGGCGGCGTGAATCTTTTCGATTTTTTCGCGATAGTGCCACGGCCGATATTTGCGGTGCATGCGGCGCAAGACGGCATCGCTACCGGATTGCAGGGGAACGTGAGCATGTTTGGCGATACGAGCCGAAGCCGCGACCAGCGCAATCAGTTCATCGGACCAATCCATCGGTTCGACGGACGAGATGCGCAGCTTTTCGAGTTTGGTTTCGCTGAGAATATTGCGAATCAGGCCTTCGAAGAGAGATTTGGGAGAATCAGATTCCGGAAGCGGGCGCTCCAGATCGCGTCCCCAGCGGCCAAGGTTGATGCCGCTAATGACTACTTCGCGGTAGCCGGCAGCTACCAGGCTGTTCACCTCGCCAATGATTTGCGATGCGGGAAGTGAGCGGCTTTGTCCACGGACGCTGGGGATCACACAGAACGAACAACGGTTATCACATCCGTCCTGGACTTTGAGGTTTGGGCGGGTGCGGTTGTGCGCATAACCACCAATATTGCGGGAGGCTTCGAAAACCGGCGCGGCCAGAAGTTCGGTGTGAGCGAAGATGTCGGAGACAAAAATCGAGTTCTGATGGCTTAGTTCCTGGCTTTCAGTAAGCGCACTGATGGGAAGAAAGTGTTTGACCGACGCGAAATTTTCGCCGAGCACGAGATCGGCGAGTTGGTGTTTGTGTGAGTTGCCGATCACCGCGTCAACTCCCGGAAGAGCGGCGACTTCTTCCGGAGCGCGCTGGGCATAGCATCCGGTAACGATGACTTTCGCTAGAGGATTCTGCCGCTGGAGACGCCGGATTGCGGCACGAGCGTCCTGGTCGGCAGAGTTTGTGACCGTACACGTGTTAAGAATAATCAGGCCAGCCTGGTCGGCGGAGGCGGGAACGAGGCCGCGAGCCTTGAACTGGCGCTCGATGGCGGCACCGTCGGCTTGCGTAGCGCGGCACCCGAAGTTTTGTAAGTAGTAAGTCGACACACGATCATGGTAGCGCAATTCGGCAGACATTTGCGGACGCGCTAGCGGGCACACATCGGCGGAATTCCAGTTCATTCCAGATTTGCGCCGTCATCGGGGGGATGAAACGGTCAGGCGGTAGCTACATTTCTCTTTTGGGTAAAGCATTCGCGGCAGAGAATGGGCCGGCCCTGCGTGGGACGAAAAGGCACAGTCGTGTCTTTGCCGCATTGTGAGCAGGTGGCACGAGTTTCAACCCGGGAGTGGTGGTTCCCGTTCCCCGGTGCGTGAGGTGCGGTCAGGACAGCCACGCGCTTCGATTTGCAGCTTTTGCAGCGTTTGGGCTGGTTCTTGAATTGTTTGTCGTGGAAGAACATTTGTTCCCCGGCGGTAAAGACAAAGTCAGTGCCGCAGTCGATGCAGGTCAGTACTTTATCCTGAAATTCCATTGAGGACGGCTCCCTTGTGCCCGGTCTGCATTCGCCACACGCGGGGAAGGCGATGGCAAAAGCAAAACAGGTTGTCTACATCCCCCCTCAAACTGCCCCTGGACTCGGCCCGCCACGCGCCTGGAACGGAGCGTGGATACAGCTTTTCCTACTTCAATGCCGAATGAATGATGAGTAAATGAATGATCCCAGCTGCAACTCTTTCTGGTGGGGGCCAGATGGAGCAGGGCCGCCCCGGGAAAGGGACGACCCTTCAATGCGGTGTTACTCCTTCAGGTCTTACTGTTTAGAATCCTTGTTTAGAATGCGTTGGTTAAGAATCTGAATCTTCAATCCTGCTCTTTGCGAACTTTCTTACGAGCGCGCTTCCGAGCTAGAGCGGCCTTCACGCGTTTTTTCTCACCAGGCTTCAGGTAAAAGGAGTGGCGCTTGACCTCTTTGATAATGTCTTCCTGCTGCACTTTGCGCTTGAAGCGGCGCAGAGCGTTTTCGAGGGATTCACCCTCTTGCAGTCGAATTTCCGCCAAACAGACACACCCCCAAACCCGTCCGGAAGGACCGAATAGTTATTACAAGGATTCTAACGGAAGTCAAGGGGAGGAGCGGGAAAAAGTTGCCGTTTAGGCTGGACGGAACCGAGGGCGGATGGAGCCCCCGGTTCCGTTTTACCGCCGCGCTAGGTTCCCAGGTACTCGACGTGGACGTAGGTTCCCAACCTTACGTTGTAGGCGAGGTACCAGCCGGGGTGGTCAGGATCTTCGTAGATGACAATGTCATCGGCGTCCCACAACCAGTCGTTGCAGTAGCCGATATCGTAGGGAGCAACGCTGAAGTAGAATCCACCGAACCAGAAACGGTTGGGCCCGCCTCCCGCCAGGCGCCAGACGTGACCGCGGCCAAAACCGCCGGTAAAGCGACCGTGTTCCCAGGGATGATCCAGGTGGTAGTGGGGATCGTTGGGGCCGGTGTCGTGGCCGATCCACTTGCCATTCGAGTGGACGTGTGGTGCATCGGGATGGCCGGCCTGATCGTTAAAGTGACGGCTGTCCTGGGCAGGTGCAGTATGGGACGCTGGTGTGGGACGCGGGCCGTGGGAGGGAATGTTCTTGGCTCCGCCACCGACGTCGTGACGTTGCGCAAATGCCACAATCGAAAACAAAAAGCAAACGGCGATCACTCCGATAGGCTTTTTCATGAATGTCCTTTCTTATCTTAAAACTGTCCTTCCTCCAAAGAACACGCGAAGATTGTAGCGGCGGTGGTGGGCAGATGCAATGGAAGACGACGGCTGCGTTGCGCAGTGCTGCACCAGTGTTATACCGTAAACAGTCTGCTGCTCTTCCACCCATGGCTGATCGCAGTGAAATTCCCGTTTCCTCCGTCCCTCAGGCGGCCAACGTCCTGGCAACGAAAGTTGACCCGACCTCGGCTCGGTTCGAGGCCAACATGCGGTTTTTGGCAGATCTCATGTCGCAGGTACGGAACGAGGGCGAAGCGATCTGTGAAGGTGGCGGCAGCAAGGCCATCGAAAATCAGCATGCCAAGGGACGATTAACTGCTCGCGAACGAATTGAACTGTTGGCCGATCCTAAGACTTTCTTTGAACTGGGACTTTACGCGGCGCACGGCATGTATGAGGAGTGGGGCGGAGCGCCTGCCGCCGGGGTCATTACCGGTTTAGCGCGCATTCACACCCGCATGGTGATGATTATCGCCAACGACGCTACTGTCAAAGCCGGCGCATTTTTTCCCATGACGTCGAAGAAAGTAATCCGCGCCCAGAACATTGCCATTGAGAATCGTATTCCTACCATCTATCTGGTGGATTCTGCCGGTGTTTTTCTGCCGCTGCAGGAAGATGTCTTCCCTGATACAGACGATTTCGGCCGCGTGTTTCGCAATAATGCGGTGATGTCGGCACTCGGAATTCCGCAAACGGCAGCCATCATGGGAATGTGTGTGGCTGGCGGTGGCTACCTGCCGGTGATGTGCGATCACGTTCTGATGACCGACGGCAGCGGATTATTTTTGGCCGGGCCCGCGTTGGTGCAAGCGGCGATCGGGCAAAAGGTTTCCGCGGAAGATTTGGGTGGGGCGGCGATGCACTCAGGCATCAGCGGCACAGTGGACTTCCGCGAACCAGACGACGCAGCCTGTCTGGCGCGCATCCGCTCGATCGTTGAAAAGTGGGGATACCGCCGCCAGTCATGCTGGGACCGCAAGAAACCAGTCGAACCGGCTCTGGCTGCGGAGGAGATTTACGGTATTTACGATTCCTCGCCCGCCCGGCCCTACGACATGAAGGAGATTCTGGCACGCGTGCTCGATGGCAGCCGCTTCGACGAATACAAACCAGAATACGGCAAGACTCTGATCTGCGGCTATGGACGCATCGGCGGATTCGCTGTGGGAATTGTTGCCAACCAGAAGATGCACGCGCAGGCGACTGACCATGAAGGCCACAAGCGGACCGAGTTTGGTGGCGTGATTTATACCGAATCGGCAGAGAAAGCGGCCCGCTTCATCATGGACTGCAACCAGAACTTGATCCCGCTGGTTTTCTTTCACGACGTGAACGGCTTCATGGTGGGACGCGACGCCGAATGGAGCGGCATTATCAAAGCTGGCGCGAAGATGGTGAACGCAGTTTCAAACTCCGTGGTACCGAAGATCACTGTGATTGTAGGAGGTTCGTTCGGCGCTGGACATTATGCGATGTGCGGCAAGGCATTTGATCCGCGGTTTGTGTTTGCCTGGCCGACCGCACGTTACGCAGTGATGAGCGGTGACGCGGCAGCTGGCACATTGGTGGAAGTCAAAGTGAAACAGCTAGAACGCGGCGGCAAGAAATTGAGCGACGAAGAAAAGAAAGAGTTGTACGAATCGACGAAGCGCACCTATGACGAGCAAACCGATCCGCGCTATGGCGCAGCCCGGTTGTGGATCGACAAGATCATCGATCCCATTGAAACGCGTGACGCGATCACGCAGGCTCTGGAAGCCGCAGCCTTGAACCCGGACGTGCCGGAGTTCAAGGTGGGAGTGCTGCAAACGTAAAGTTGGCCACGGATTTGAATCGCTGATACGAATGAGGAAAATATCCTTTATCTTCCATTTTGCGTTTGATCCGTCGGAATCCGTTTGATCCGTGGCAAGTTTCTATGTCCGATGCCGTGAAGCTTATCGAGTGTCCGCGGGATGCCTGGCAGGGGCTGAAGGGTCAGATTCCGCCTGACATCAAGCGCGCCTACCTGCAGGCATTGATCAGTGCTGGCTTTAAGCACATCGATGCGGTCTCGTTCGTCTCGCCGAAGGCCGTGCCGCAGATGGCGGATTCCGAAGAAGTGTTGAAGGAGCTCGACCCGCCGGACGACGTGGAGATCATCGGCATCGTGGTCAATGAAAAAGGTGCGGAGCGTGCCATCGGTACGCACGCGGTGCACACGCTGGGATTTCCTTATTCGATTTCCGAAACGTTCCTGCGCAAGAATCAGAATCAGTCCGCCGAAGATGCTCTCGAAGAATTGGAAAAAATTCAGACAAAAGCCGACAACGCTGCCCTCGACGTGGTGGTCTATATCTCGATGGCATTCGGCAATCCATACGGCGATCTGTGGAACGTGGCGGAAGTGCTCGAAGCGATCTCGCTGATGGAGGTCGACAACCTGCGCATGATTTCGCTGGCCGACACGGTTGGGATGGCGACGCCCGAACAAGTCAGCGAGGTGGTAGGCGCAGTGATGGCGAAGTACGATTACCTGGAGATTGGAGTACACCTGCATAGCCGCCCCGAACATGCCGAGGCAAAGATTCTTGCCGCGTATGACGCCGGCTGCCGACGCTTTGATTCCGTGATTGGCGGCCTGGGAGGCTGCCCCTTCGCGCAGGATGCGCTGGTCGGCAACATTGCGACAGAGAAAGTGATTGAAGCTTTGAAGCAGCGTGGCGCGGAATTGCCGTCCCTGAAGCCGCTGGACGCGTTACTGCGCGCGACGGCGGAAATCGGGGCGCGGTATGCCAATTCCGTGAGCGACAATTCTCTGGAGTGACGATTAAGGGTTCACAAATATGGATTACAAAACGATCCAGGTCACTTGCGACTCCGGCATTGCCACCATCACGTTGAACCGCCCCGACAAGCGTAATGCCATCAGCTTCGAACTGATTGACGATCTGCTGCGCGCACTCCGGGAGGTTGAGAATTCCGACGCGCTTGTGCTCATCCTGACCGGCGCGGGCAAGGCTTTCTGTTCCGGCATGGATCTGGAAAACTTAAAAGGATTGTTGGGACGATCGCCCGAGCAAAACCTTGAAGATTCCCAAACCATGGTCCAACTGTTCCGCTCCCTTTACGAATTTCCCAAGGTGACAATCGCTGCGGTGAACGGCGCGGCTATTGCGGGAGGTACCGGTCTAGCTTTGCTGTGCGATTTCACTCTTGCTGTGCCGGAGGCGAAGTTCGGCTACACCGAAGTGCGCATCGGATTCGTTCCCGCGATCGTTTCCACTTTTTTGCTTCGCCAGGTCGGAGAGAAGCAGGCGCGCGATCTTTTGCTGACCGGTAGAATTTTCGGGGCGGACGAGGCAGCACGAATGGGTTTAATCAACGAAATCGTTCCGCCCGAAAAATTGTTGGCTCGTGCGCGTGAGCTGGCTGCGCTCCTTATGGAAAACAGCCCAGCTTCGTTGCGCGCAACCAAAAAGCTGCTAAACGACCACGCTCGCGCCGAACTGGATACGCAGATCGAGGCCGCCGTGCGGGAAAATGCTGTGGTGCGCACCACCGCTGATTTCCGCGAAGGCATTACATCGTTTCTCGAAAAGCGCAAGCCGGTATGGACGGGCAAATGACGCGGGCCGAGACCATTCGCAAATTCCCCAAGAGCGGCTGGCGCAATCTTCTGGCGCGGCATCTGGCGGGGATGACCAAGCGCCCGGCGCCAACCGAGTTTCTCGAGTATCAAACGCAAACCGCGCTGCATCTGCCTTTCGCCGGCGAATGGTACGTCTACTGGGGCGGGCGATCGGTGGCATGGAACCGGCACGTCGTGGTCCGCGATCAGCGCTTCGCCTACGATTTTCTGATTCTCGCCCGCGGGCACGCCGGGCGGTCGTATCGCGGCTCCGGCGAAAACAATGCGGAGTATTATTGTTTCGGCCGACCGATTTATGCTCCGGCCAACGGCAGTGTGGTAAAAGCGGAAAACGAGTTGCCCGACAATACGCCGGGAGAGATGAATCCGAAAGCGGTTCTGGGAAACTGCGTGATCCTCGACCATGGCCGCAGTGAATTTTCATTCCTTGCGCACCTTCGCCAGGGTACGGTTGTCGTCCGCAACGGAGAATGCGTGCATTGCGGGCAACTGCTGGCGCAGTGCGGAAACAGCGGCAACTCTTCCGAGCCGCATCTTCACTATCATTTGCAAAACACTCCGGTTCCATTTAAGGGAGATGGCTTGCCCGCATTTTTCGTAGAATATGCCGCCGGCGGAAAACCGGTGGCACGCGGCGAGCCGGTGGCACGGCAAACGGTAAGGAGCCAGCGTGAATTCAGCGGCCAATGAGTCAGCAGTCAACGAGACTCGCCTGCGCGTGCGTTACGCGGAAACCGATCAGATGGGGGTGGTTTACCATTCCAACCATTTCATTTGGTTCGAAGTGGGCCGGGTCGAACTGCTGCGGCAGTTGGGCTTTTCCTATCGCGATATGGAGAGTAAAGACGGGCGCTTCATTGCCGTAGCCGAGGCCAAATGCCGCTATCGCGCGCCGGCACACTATGATGAGGAAATTGTTGTACGCACCGAAATGTTGAATGTGCGCGATTCCGTGATCCACTTTGGCTATGAGTTGAGGAGCAGTGACGGTGGCACGCTCATCGCTGAGGGCGAAACCACGCATATCGTCACGGATGCAGAAATGAAAATCGCAACATTGCCGGAAAAATATTTAAAAATATTTCGCGCCGCGGTGGGAAAACGAAACGGGAAGCCTTCTTGAACGCACTACATCTTAACGGCAACGATCTGACTCTGGAGACGGTGCGCGAAGTCGCCGACCAACATCGACCAGTGCTTTTGTTGGCAGAGGCTCGCGAAGCCGTCGACCGGGCCCGTGCCATTGTCGATGAGATCGTCGCCGGCAACAAACTGGCCTACGCGATCACGACCGGGGTGGGCAAGCTTAGCGATGTGCGGATTGCAGGCGACCAGATCCGCGAACTGCAAGTCAATCTGGTGCGCTCACACGCGGTAGGAGTCGGCGAACCACTGTCGATCGCAGAAACTCGCGCCATGATGCTCTTGCGCGCCAACTCTCTGGCGAAAGGTTATTCCGGGGTGCGAGCGATCGTCATCGATACGCTCTGCGAAATGCTGAACCGCGGCGTGATTCCGTTTGTGCCGTCGCAAGGAAGTGTAGGCGCTAGCGGCGATCTCGCTCCGCTCGCGCATCTGGCGCTGGCTTTGATTGGAGAAGGGGAATGCGTTGACGCGGGAGCGCGCATTCCCAGCAGCGCCGCGTTGAAACGGGCGCAGATCAAGCCATTGGTTCTAGAGGCCAAAGAATCCATCTCGCTCATCAACGGCACGCAAGCCATGCTGGCCGTGGGAACGCTGGCCTTGCTGGCCGCAGAAACGCTTGTCGATTCCGCAGACGTGTTGGGCGGCCTGTGCTGTGACGCGCTGAAGGGAACCGACACGGCGTTCGATGAACGAATCCACAAAGCGCGCCCGCACAGCGGACAGATCACGAGCGCGGCAAATCTGCGAAAGATGCTCGAAGGCAGTCAGATTCGCGAATCGCACCGGGAATGCGGCCGCGTACAGGACGCTTACTCTCTGCGCTGTATTCCCCAAGTTCACGGCGCGGTGCGCGATACGCTGGCTCATTGTCGGGAAGTGTTTGAGATCGAGGCAAACTCGGCGGTGGATAATCCGCTCGTATTCACCACGACTCATGGAGCGACGGACGCCTTCGTCCGGCCGCCCGGCTCGCGCGAGGAAGACCTACCGAAAGGCGATGTCATCTCCGGTGGAAACTTTCATGGCGAGCCGCTCGCATTCGCTTTAGATTTCTTAGCCATCTCCCTCAGCGCCCTCGCCGGAATCAGCGAGCGCCGGATCGAGCGACTGGTCAACCCCGCGCTCAGCGAGGGTTTGCCGCCCTTTCTAGCTGAGGGAGCGGGATTGAATTCGGGTTTTATGATGGCGCAGGTCACAGCGGCGGCGCTGGTCAGCGAAAACAAAGTGCTGGCACATCCCGCGTCAATCGATTCGATCACAACCTCGGGCAATAAAGAGGACTATGTCTCCATGGGCATGACGGCGGCGAACAAGCTGCGGCGCGTTGTGGAGAATACGCGAAACGTATTGGCCATTGAAGCCATGGCTGTAGCGCAGGCGATCGACTTTCTCGCACCGCTGACGACGTCGAAGCGCGGACAGGCGGCGCATGCGGCTATCCGGTCGGTTTGCCCAACAGTGGACAAGGATCGCGTGATGTACAAGGATTTTGCGCGGATTGCGGAACTGATTACTACAGGAAAGTTGGCGCAGGCGTTACATTAGGATCTTTCGATGAATTTCATCGGCTCACTTTTCGGAAGGAAGCAAGACCGCTCCTGAACGGTCATAACGCACTGGTGCAGGCTATGGAGGAAGTAGCATCGCACAACAATTCGCGAAACCAAAAGACGCTTTACGAGGCGCTGCTGGGTGAGTTACAGACAACGAGAAATCGTCATACCTTTTAAACGTTCTTGCAGAGAGTTCTCAATTGCTCCGCAGCGAATTCTGGAGTGATATCGCGCTGGGGAGTGCCGAGCAATTCGAAGCCGACCATGAATTTGCGTACGCTCGCGGATCGCAAGAGCGGCGGGAAAAAATGCGCGTGCAGATGCCACTCATCGTGAGGCTGGCCATCCACAGGTTGCTGATGAAAGCCCATCGAGTAGGGAAAAGGCGTATCAAATAGGCGGTCATAACAGGAAGTGAGCTTCTGCAATACCTCAGCGAGCTGTTGGCTCTGTTGGACGGTTAGCCCGGAAAGATCTGCCATGTGCTGGCGAGGGAGAATTAAAGTCTCGAACGGCCAGACCGCCCAGAAGGGAACGAGGACGATGAAATGTTCGTTCTCGAATATCACGCGCTCACCGGAGGATTTTTCGATGCGCAAATATTCGCAAAGCAGGCACTGCTGATGTGATTGCAGGTAATTGCGTTGCGAGGCTTGTTCCTTGTCTGGCTCATTGGGCAGAGAACTGGTTCCCCAAATCTGGCAATGGGGATGAGGGTTGCTGGCACCCATCATGGCGCCGCGGTTCTCGAAAATCTGTACGTAGTGGATGAAGTCGCGGCTTCCGAGATCGGCAAATTGCTGACGCCACATTTCGATGACGGCGACGATTTCTTCCTGCTTCATGCCCGCCAGGGTTAGATCGTGGCGGGGAGAGAAGCATCCTACACGGCAAATGCCTGGTTCCGGTTGCGAAACAATCAGTTCGCTCTGCTGGACTTGTCTTTTTATCGGCTCGGGACGAAGAGCGGGATAATCGTTGTCGAAGACGAAGACGGATGAATAGGAGGGATTGCATTCGCCATCGGCACGGGTGTTACCCGGACAAAGATAACAGGAAGGATCGTAAGCCGGCTCACGGCGCGGCGAAGGATTTTCCACTTGTCCTTGCCAGGGACGTAGCGCGCGATGCGGCGAAACCAGGACCCATTCGCCGGTGAGGATATTCAGGCGGCGATGGGAAGAGTCGGGAGCGGGTCGATATCTTTTCGGTCACGAGTTAGGTCTTACGTGGTGCGATGTAAGGTTGATTAAAGCATGATGTGGTCACGGGGACTAAAGCCCGCTGTCGTTTTGCGGTGGACACCGCACTAAAGCGCCGCTCTTCCACGGTTGCGTATGATCCGGCAAGTTGGCTTCACCTTTCACCTGCGAGCCCTCATTCTATTCATTCGCTGGACCGGCGCCACGCGCAGCGCGGGTTATATAAACCTCTGGAATAATTTGAGTTGCGCGCTGGTAGGAATTGATGATTCGTTCACGGAAAGCGCGAGCTTGGCTCGATTCCACCAGATTGATCGTACAGCCGCCGAAGCCTCCGCCAGTCATGCGAGCGCCGTAGACACCAGGAATTTCGCGAGCCAATTCGACCATCGTGTCCAATTCGGAGCAGCTGACTTCGAAATCATATTTGAGGCTGTGATGCGACTCATACATGAGTTGGCCGAAGCGTTTCAGGTTGCCTGATGCGAGAGCGTCGGCCGCGGCGAGTACGCGCGCGTTCTCCGTGACTACATGTCTGCAGCGCTGGAGTAATACATCTGAGAGTCCGGTGCCGAATTGGCGTAAATCATCTTCGGTGACATCGCGTAATGCGCTCACAGTTTTTCGACGTTGCGAAAAATAGCGAACGCCGGCTTCACATTCCGCGCGACGGACGTTGTATTCTCCGCGCGCGATTGAATGCTTCACCATGGTGTTGGAAATTACAAGGCTGACGCTTTCCGGCAAGGGAATGAAACGAAGAGCAAGCGAGCGACAGTCCAGCAGCAATGCGTTCGCGTCGCGGCCGTGTAACGAGGCAAATTGATCCATGATGCCGCAGCGAGAGCCGACGAATTCATTTTCGGCACGCTGGCAGAGCCGCGCAATTGTTGTCTGGTCGAGGGAACGGCGGGAAAGGCTAAGGAAAGCGAGGGCTGCAGCGACTTCCAGAGCAGCGGAGGAGCTCAGACCGGCGCCGATGGGGACTTGTCCATCGATCAGAAGATTCGCGCCGGAGATGGTGACGCCTTCGCATTGCAGCTGAATGAGAACACCGCGTACGTAATCGGTCCAGTTGTGCGCGGGCTGAGGTTTCAAATCGTGGACGGGGAACGTCGCGGTTTGTGCCTCTTGTAGCGACTGTATCGATATATTTCCGGTATCGGTTTCCGCGCAGGCCACGAAAGTATCGAAGCTGATTGCGGCAGGCATTACGTACCCGTCGTTGTAGTCTGTGTGTTCGCCAATCAGGTTAACGCGGCCGGGAGCGCGGAAGACCGCGCAGGGAGTGCCGAAACGTTTTTTGAATTCAGATCGGAGATTTTCGGCGGGCATCGATATACCAGAACGCACACTCATTATATGAGTAGTGAATTGATTGCAATCTTCACACTACCAACTTAAGGCACCGAGATCTTCGATGTGCATGAGCATGTCGGCGGGATCGGAATAAACACGGAAGGCGCCGGCGCGCTCGAGTTCTTCCTGAGAGTAGCCGCCGCAGAGGAGGCCTACGGGAAGAGCGCGTTTGCGGCCGGCAGCGAGTACGTCCCAGATACTATCGCCGGTCACGATGCAGTCGGCGATGGGTACTTCGAGGCGGCGGGCGGCCAGGACAAAAACATCCGGGGAGGGTTTGGCATTGGCAACGTCGTCTCCAGTGACGACAGTTGTTTTTCTGGGAACGCGCAAATTTTTCAGGAGGCGCTTCGTTTGCTTTCTTACCACCGGTGGTGGCAATTGCCCACTTGATGCCGCGGCGAGTGAGATACTCGAGCAATTCATTTGCACCGGGGAGCGGTTCGGGGTGCGGATTGGTTTTCTGAAACGCGGCGTCGTGTTTCTTTTCCAGCGCTTCAATGTCAATGTTCTTGGGAGGATTTTTCAGTTCTCGAAGTAATTGATGGACGAGGGACTCTCCATTCATGCCGATGCTGCGATGGATTTTCCATTGGGGAACGATGATGCCGGCGCCGGTGAGAGCAGCCGACCATGCGATTACGTGATCGTAAACCGTATCGAGGAGAGTTCCGTCCAAATCGAACAGGATTGCGGGCTTGTCAGATTTTCGAGATTTATGAGGGGATGACATTTTTTTGACCGGACAATTTGTTTTGCGAACCAAAATTTGGATGCGACTCGAGGCGGGTATGAGGGGAAGAATCTGCACGACGGTAGTGATGGAAAGGGGCCGACAACCTCGTCCAAGATAGGCTCATCTGAGTGATGGGGCGAAAGGATTGTGTTTGTGTCTGCAGTTGCAATAGGAAAGGATGATCACGATGAAAGCTGTTACTGGAGTATTTCGTT
Source organism: uncultured Acidobacteriaceae bacterium (assembly GCA_963817305.1). GTDB lineage: Bacteria > Acidobacteriota > Terriglobia > Terriglobales > Acidobacteriaceae > Sulfotelmatobacter. Next base: position 87,135 of record CAWFOD010000013.1, read on the forward strand.
CAGCGGCGGATGCGAAACGTGCCAGCGAGCAGTTGCGCTCAACTGGCGTGCAGGAAGACCGAATTACTTTATTAACTCCGGGAAGCGACCACGCGAACTTGCAATCCGTGCCTACGCTTTCGACCGAGCAGCCGGGAATGGGTAAGGCGATTGGTGCGTTGGTTGGTGGAGCAGCGGGGTTATCCGCGGGTCCGCTGGTGGTGGCGGTGCTGATACCGGGAGTGGGGCCGATCACGGCAATTGGCTTGTTGGCCGGGGCATTTGCGGGCGCGGCAGGTGCGGGGATTGGGGCGGCGGCTGGAGGAAAAGCGGAAAATTTTATGAGCGATGGGCTGCCTGAGGACGAGGTGTTTGTCTATGAGGATGCACTTCGCAAGCAGCGGAGTGTACTGATCGTGATGGCGGAAGATGAAGCGCAGGCTGCGCTCGTTCGCGAGTTGTTGAAGGCCGAAGGCGCGGAGGAGATCGATGCGGCGCGGGAACAATGGTGGGTGGGTTTGCGAGACACTGAGCGGGAGCATTATTCCTCGAACGGCAGAAAGTTTGATGAGAACGAAAGGTTCTATCGCATGGGATTCGAAGCGGCACTGCACGCGCGCACGCGCTGCAAAGAATACGACCAGGTGTTGGGGGAGATGACGGCTCAGATTGAAGAATTAGAGCGTCAGTATCCGGGCGCGAAACTGGATGAACCGTTTCGTAGTGGGTACGAGCGGGGACGTGATTACTATCAACAGTTGTGCGACAAACGTAAGGCGGCATAAAGCGGCTGAACATTACGTTTTGTTCGTTTACTTTGGGTCGATTTCCACCGGTTTTTTGGTCCGGTTATTTTCGGGCCGGCTCCGTCTTAACCGGTTCTGTCGGCGCGGGATCTTTGATCGGCGTTTGGGTTGCGGCGGAAGGTTTTGCGGGAGCAGTGCCATCAGATTTGTTCTCGTCGAGTGCAGCGGCAGGTTTTGTCGCTTCCTGGTCAGAATCCTTGGGCGTGTATTGCACGATCAGAGAGACGCGGCGGTTGGATGGATCGAGCGCATCTTGAGGTTTACGCAAGCGCTGGTCGGCAAAGCCACGCACCTGGGTGATCTGGCCGGGGCCAATTCCATTGGCTTGCATCAGACGGCGGGCAGCGTTGGCGCGATCAGTGGAGAGTTCCCAGTTGCTGTAGTTTCCGCTGGTAGCGTAAGGCTTGGAATCGGTGTGGCCTTCGAGGGAAATCTTGTTGGGGAGCTTGCCGAGTTCGTGAGCGAGGGTAATCAGCACATCGCGTCCATCGGCATTTAATTTGGGACTGCCGCTGTCGAAGAAGGTGCCGGAAGCGGATTCCATAAGTTCGATACGCAGGCCTTCACTAGTGATAGTCATTTCTACGTGGCTCTTGAGTTTGTCAAAATCATTCATTTCGCGAATTTTTTGCTCGAGCTGATCTTTCAACTTCGGCATGTCATCTTTGGTGAGCACAAAATTCTCGCCTGCTCCGACATTGATGGTTCCCTTTTTTTCGGCAGTGCCGCTGGGATCGCGGAAGTAGCCGCCGACGGCTTCCTGCACGGGTTTACTACTGCTGAGCAGCCAGAGAACGATGAAAAGAGACATCATGGCAGTAACAAAATCGGCGTAGGCGACCTTCCACGCGCCACCGTGATGGCCGGCGTGGCCAACTTTTTTCTTGATGATGATGGGACGGGTTTTGTCCATGGGAAGGTGGGCGATTTATTCGCCGGCGGCAGCGCCTGCCGCTTCGGCTTCGGGCGCGGCGGCTTCGCCGCCGCCTTTGTTGCGGCAGGCTGCTTCCAATTCCTTAAATGAAGGACGGACGTGGCCGGGGACGGCGCGGCGTGCTACTTCCACGGCCATGATGGGGGCTGTGCCTTTGAGAAATGACACCATCAATACGCGCAGGACGTAGAGGTAAGCGTGTTCATCAGCGGCAACTTTCACCATATTGGCCGCAATAGGACCAACCAAGCCGTAGCACAGAAGAATTCCAAGGAATGTGCCTACCAGAGCTGCGGCAACTTTCTTGCCGATTTCTTCGGGAGGACCTCCCATGGCACTCATGGTGATCACGATGCCAAGTACGGCAGCGACAATGCCGAGACCGGGCAAGGAGTCGGCTACGCTGGAGAGCGCAGCGGTGGGCTGCTCAGCGTCGTGGTGATGAACCTCGAGGTCGAGGTCGAGAGTGCTGTCCAGATCGAAAGCATCGACTCCGGTAATGGCCATGCGAAGTGAATCGCAGACAAAATCCCGAATGTGATGATTTTTGAAGAGCGCCGGACCTTTGGAAAAGATGGGACTCTTGTCAGGCTCTTCCACGTCGTTTTCGAGAGACATGAGGCCATCCTTGCGGGCCTTGTTCAGCAGGTCGTACATCATCTTCAGGGAATCCACATACGCCTGTTTGGTAAATTTGGAACCGCCGAAGACTCCGCCGATGCCTCCGGCAATCTGTTTGAGAATGTGAAGAGGATTGGCGATGAGGACGGTGCCAATGGCGGCCCCGCCGATGGTGACGAGTTCGGCCGGCTGGAGGAGCACGCGAAGATTCCCGTGCTCCATGAGATAGCCGCCCACTACGCAACCGAAGACAACGACGATGCCGATAATTGCAAACATGTTTTAAGCCGTACTTAACCTGCCGACGATGACGTGCCTGCGGCGGCGCCAGAGGCTCCGGTGCGACCCTGCTTGAGCGATTCCTGGGCGCGGCGCAAGAGCGATTCGACGTCGTCGCCGGGCAACACCTCGGCAGATCCAATCAAAACTGCGACAGACAATTCCTCTCCCCACCACTCGATCGTGGCGCGAAGTGTCATCTTCAAAATGCGCTGACACACGGCCTGAAGTGCTTCGTGATCGCAACCTGCGAGAATTACGAGAAAGCGGTCTTCGCTCCAGCGGCCGACAAAGTCGCTAGGCCAAATCGTGTTTCTCAAGGTGCGAGCCAGAACGCGAAGAATGGATGCCGCTGCCTCCTGGCCATAGCGGGCGCGAAATTGGCTGAGTTCAGTCACCTCTACACAAAGCACGCCGAAGGGAATATGAAGTTCGGCAAACGTGCCCAGCATTTCGCGCAGATGCGACTGCATCACGGCGTGGTTTGGCAACTCCGTAGCGTAGTCGAGGCAGCCGTTTTTTTTCATGCTGCGATCGTTGGGGCTGGGACCTTGCACGGCGAATTCGTTTTGAAAAGTCTGGATGATGCCAATGATGGAACCGTGTTTATCGCGCAAAGGGATAGCCCAGATGTGAACGGGAGTCCAGTATCCGGAGCGGTGATGAATGGAACTCATGGCTTCGGCCGGTTTGCCGCCGTGCAAGGCGGCTGCCATGGGACAACTTCCGGCGCACATTTCACAACTATTGAGATTGCAATGGAGAAGAATATTTTCCGCACAGGCATGGCCGAGGACATCAATGCGGGCAAAGCCGGTTATTTTTTCCGCGCCGTCACTCCAGAAGACTATTTTCTTTTGCAGATCAAGAACACTGACCCCGATCTGCAGGCAGTCGAGGATGTCGCGGTAAATTTCCGGATCTTGAAAAGAAGGCATAGCGCGGCATCATTTTCAGGTGCTAATGGGTTTATCGGCGAAGAAGCTTTGCGACTTAAGAGAATGGCATTACGGGTTCCCAAGCATCGCGCTCAAAAGGGAGCAGGTTGCTGGAACCTGCAAAAAAGTTTGGAGTTTCATTGGCTTAGGCCGGTGACACGTTGGGAATAGAGGCAATAGCACGAGAGAGTTATTTGCAGAATGCCGGGGCCATTTTAATTTGTTTGTGACAGTTCTGGGGAGGGCTGCCCCGGCGCTCTGATCTCGAAAGAGGTCAGGGCGCTCGTTGTTTCGGGAACAAGTTGTGGAATTTACATAGCAGGTTCGGAAGCAGTTTCACGGTTTTGAGCGCAAAGTCTAGCCGCAACAGGGAAATGCAGCTGACGAGCGACGCAGTATTCGCATTCCAAAGTAACGTAGACGGGCTTGGAACGGAGCACTACGCTGGAATTGGCGCAATCGTAGTTGCGGCTGCGGAGAGTATGGGCATTCTCTTTTATTTCGGAGCGTTCTATTTCGCTGGTCTTGCCCAGTGGCTGGTTTTGAAACGAATTACCAAAGAGGTCAATCTACACCTTTCATGCAGCGAACAATATGTCGCTTCGATCTGGGCATTTTCGCGGAGGTCAGTCCGCTCGCCGATTAACGAGATCAAAGTTTGGCGACTCCATCGGCAGTTCTTCCCCCAGAGCTACCTTCCATGGATACATTTAGCCACCTGGGTTTTGATGATTTTATTCTTCATACTTTGCGTGCAGTTTGATCACCGCCATTCCATCGTCCACTCAGGGTTGTTTTTTTAAAATTGACATTGCGGTTGTCGACGAAAAGTCAGCCCGTTAAGCCCCGAAGGGGGCAGGACGCACCAAGCTTACTCTTCCAGTTCGCTCTCTTCCGGCGCATCGGTGGGGCTCGAGAATTCAATGCGGTAGCCATCGGGGTCGGTGAGCGGTACCACCCAGAGACGGTTTCCCACAGAGGGACGTTTCCGCGTCTGAATTCCGCGTGATTTGAACTCGCGGTAGAGAGCCAGCGCGTCTTCGCATTGGAAACAGACATTTACTCCATTCCCTAGCGTTTCCGTTGGCTGGGCTCCGGGACGGAATTCCTGAAGCATGATGGCAGCGGCGCCAAGCTCAAGCCAGCACCAGCGAATTCTCCCGTCGGGATTGTCCTCAGCACGATCCGGAATCCAGCAATGCTTCATTTTGAAGCCGAGCCCCTCGATATAGAAGCGCAGAGACGCTTCCATGTTGGCCACTCCGAAAAACGGCACAGCCTGCTTAACGTTCACGCTAGTGACGGTTCCAACGGCCATAATTCACCTCACAAACGACGCTCTTACAATAACAAGGGAAGCCAATGGACGAAAACACCACGGCACTCAATACCCTTAACCGCGATTGAATGTAAAACCGGATTTCAATCGTCAAGGAATAGACTTCACTCGTGGAGCGTGGAACAGGAGAATAGTATTTTTGAAAAGTTTCTCGTAAATCGTAAGATGGCGGTGCACGAGGCTCCGCACTTATGACACGACCCACGACACCAGCAATCTCGCCGTTCTTTATCGTCAGCAATGTCGACCAGACTATCGCTTTTTACCGCGACAGGCTTGGCTTTGAGACCAGGTTCCGGCAGCCCGACCGGGACCCGTTTTTTGCCATTGTTGGGCGCGACGGAGCGCAGATTCTCATCAAGTCCCAGAAAGACATCGCACCGCTGCCGAATTCCAAGCGTCATCCCTTTTTGAGGTGGGATGCCTTTGTCTATGCTCCCGACCCGGATGGACTCGCCCGCGAATTTGCTGAACGAGTTGCCGAACCTCGAGTTGCCGAACCTCGAGTTGCCGAACCTCGAGTTGCCGAACCTCGCGTTGTCGAAGGTGGAGCAGCCTTTAGCCTGCCGCTCTCGGATACCCCTGATGGTCTTCGCGGCTTTGAAGTTTGCGATCCTGACGGTTACGTCTTGTTCTTCGGCCGACCCACGTAGGCGACGCAGCGATGCGGACGGGAATGAGATTTATCGCCGTTAACACTGGCTGACTGCTCACAAAGACTCCCCGGGGGTTCACAGAGTCGAATCGCATCCCGCGAAAAGTATCGACTCGTCCAATTTTGACTGGCCGCAGTCTGCCAAAAACAGCATCTAACGTCTGATGCCGGACCGTGCCTCGGCTCGGTCTCAGCTTTGGACTCGCGAAGACGAACAGTGTCAGCGGGATCGGCGGAGGGTATAAAGGCGTTGACGTTCAGATTTTTACTGTTTCTCTGAATCGAGCCGACATTCTATCTACGCCGATCCATGAGTCCAGCTTCGGGGAAACGGATATCCGTTCTTGAAATTAATTTGAAGGCGAAACCGTGAACGACACCGACCAAACAAAAGGCAACCGCGAACCGAACAAGGCGACAGAAACAGAGACGGGGCAACCCCAGTTCGATTGGATCACGAAGCGACACGCCTGCTCACTGCCCAATATATTCAAGGAACTCAGATTGCAAATCGAGCGGGACGTGAAGACCCGCAACTCCCTGCGTCCCAATAATGCTCCGTATGAATTCTCGATTGCTGATAACGACGATGGCTTCAGAGTTATTCTGAAAGCCAAAAATAACGAGAAAGAGTTGGAGATGGCCGTAAGATTCATCCTCGCCGAACATGCGATTGTGGTGCGGGATGATAAGGGAGTCGAGATGTTCGAGGTCACACTCACATTTAGTGATCAAGGTGAGTGCCAGTTAAATGTCAACGGAGAACCGCGCGACTACTGGCAAGTGCGGCGCCTGGCGCTGGAAGAACTGATGTTCCGCGGAAACTAGAACGGGAGGGAGCTGACATTTCCCGCCATTCGCCATGTTATAATCTTGTATTCTCAATCGCTTAGAGCGTGGAGGGCCGTATCGACAAACGTTTTATCCGAACCAATGACCGCATCCGGGCACGCGAAATTCGCGTGATCGGCGATGAAGGGGAACAGATTGGCGTCATGCCCCCATTCGAGGCGCTCAGGTTAGCCCGCAGTAAGAATCTGGATCTGGTCGAGATTTCTCCCACTGCCCAGCCTCCCGTGTGCCGCATTATGGACTACGGGAAATATCTGTACCAGCAGGAAAAGAAAGAGCGTGAGGCCAAGAAGCACCAGAAGACGATTACGGTAAAAGAGGTCAAGTTCCGCATTAATGTGGACGACCACGATTACGAAACGAAAAAAAATCACGTGCTGCGTTTTCTGGATGAGGGAGATAAGGTGAAGGCGACCATCTTCTTCCGCGGGCGCGAAATGACCAGAACCGGGCTTGGCCGAACCATCCTGGAAAGACTGATCAAGGACGTGGAACCGCAGAGCATTGTGGAATTCCGGCCGCGCCAGGAAGGCAACACCCTGCACGCAATTCTGGCGCCCAAGAAATCGGCGGCAGAACGCGAGAAGGAAAAAGAGAAAGAAGCCAAGCAAAAAGCGAAAGCCGAGCGCCAGGAAAAGATGCTGCAGGAAAAAATGGCGCAGGCCAAGTTGGCTCCGGAGAAAAAAGAAGAGCAGCCGGTGGCTGCCGTAGCCGGGGCGCAAAGTACGAATCCTGGATCGCACGTTTAGCGCTTTCGCAAAGATGGCGCCAGCCGCGCCACGAATCCAGAGCAATTAAGGAACAGCAGTAAGTGAATACCAAGCGTGTGCGGTCGAGAACTCGTCCGCACCTGATTCCGAGGAACTATGCCGAAATTGAAAACACACAAAGGCGCGGCCAAGCGCTTCAAGAAAACTGCTACCGGCAAAGTGAAGCGGGGGCATTCCGGCCTGCGTCACATGCTGACGTCGAAGGCGCACAAGCGCAAACGCAAACTGGGTACCTCAACTCTGGTGAGTCCGGGCGATCTCCACAAAGTCAAGCGGATGATCCCTTATCAGTAAAGAGTATTGCCGATTTTGTGATTGCTGATTGTTGATTGAAAATCTCGCTTTACTAGTGGGTAAATCAACAATCAAGAAATCAACAATCAGCAATTGCTCGAGGCGCGTGAAGAGGCCAGAGATCGCCGTAATGGCAGATCGTCCTTACCTCCAGCCGCCAGTAGAAAGAAAGTCAAAAAGGAGAACACTCAATGCCACGTGTAAAACGCGGAACCAAACGCCGCGCGAAGCGCAAAAGAATATTGGACCGCGCCAGCGGATACTTCCTTACTAAGTCAAAACTGTACCGATCCGCAAAAGAAGCAGTCGAACGCGGACTCAAGTTTGCTTACTCCGGACGCAAACAGCGAAAGCGGCAGTACCGTTCGCTGTGGATTGTGCGCATCGGCGCAGCCGCCAAGCTGAATGGCCTGAGCTACAACCAGTTCATTCATGGATTGAAAGTTGCCGGCGTAGAACTGGACCGCAAGATTCTGGCGGACCTGGCGGTAAAAGACGCAGCGGCGTTTGCCAGTCTGGCACAGCAGGCGAAGGGCGCAATGGCGGAGCAGCCTAGGCGAATCTGAACTTTCGGTTATCAATTCAGTCAAAATCAGCATTGTCATTCTAAGCGGAGCGAAAAACCTGTGCAGTCCGCCGGGAGTTGGATAGGTCCCTCGCGCAACAGGTGTGCTCAGGATGACTTTGCACATTGTTGGTCATCGTGGCGTATATCGTTTCCAAGTTGACGGATTATTCGGCGCCGGCGCTGGAGAAAGCCGCCGCAGGGTGCATCCGTGCGTGTACAGACGAAGCGGCGGAGGTGCGGGACGACGGGGAACTCAAGGCATTTCGCGATCGCTGGCTAGGACGCAAAAATGGGATCGTGACGCAAATCAATGATCTGTGGTTGAAGGGCGCTCCCAAGGATGCAAAGCGTGAGGCGGGAATCCGTGTGAATGAGTTGAAAGCCCGGATTCAGGAAATGGTGGAGGGGGCGCAGGTAGCGCGCCACGATAAGACAGAAGAGGGGCGCGTCGACATTACTCTGCCTGGACTTCGGCGTCCCATCGGTGCGGAGCATCCGGTCATCAAGACGACGAACGAGATGGTTCGCGTTTTCCAGAAGCTCGGCTACTCCGTGGCCGAGGGGCCAGTGGTCGAGACCGATTACTACAATTTCGAAGCCCTGAATTTTCCGCCCAATCATCCCAGCGCGCGATACGCAGGATACTTTGTTCATCGCAGGTCAGCAGTCGAAAGCACAACGCGAGCGGTTGCTGCTGCGCACCCATACTTCTCCGGTGCAGATTCGAACCATGGAAAAGATGCGGCCGCCGCTTCGCATTGTGATTCCCGGGACAGTGCACCGCAACGATCCTCCCGATGCGAGCCACTCGCCAATGTTTCATCAGATCGAAGGGCTGGCGGTCGACACCGATATTACATTCGGCGATTTGAAGGGCACGCTCGATCACGCTATGAAGGAATTCTTTGGATCGAGTGTGAAGACGAGTTTTCGTCCGTCGTTTTTCCCGTTCACCGAACCGAGCGCGGAGATGTATGTTTCGTGCTTTATCTGTGGCGGGAGTGGTAGACGTGGACCGGATAACGCGCCGTGCCGTCCGTGCAAGCAGACTGGGTGGATTGAAATTCTGGGTTGCGGCATGGTCGATCCGAATGTTTTCGAGTTTGTGAAGGACAACGGTTATGACCCGAAGAGGGTTTCGGGGTTCGCCTTCGGCATGGGCGCTGACCGGATTGCACTACTAAAGTATGGCGTGGACGATATTCAGCTGTTTTTTCAGGGGGATGTGAGATTTTTGCAGCAGTGGGCGTAATCGTTTTGCCGGCCTCATCCATCAAAGCTATAAATGAAACTTTCTCCACAATGGATTCGCGAATTCGTCGATCTTAGCGTCGACGATCATCGACTGGCCGATGATTTGACCAGCGTCGGAATTGCTGTGGAGGGAACCACCGGTTCGGGTCCGGACACTGTATTCGAGATGGAGATTGGGACAAACCGTCCGGACGCCATGAATCATTACGGCGTGGCGCGGGAGGCGGCGGCGATATACGACTTGCCGCTGAAGACGCTCAATCCACAACTGCCTTCATCTAGAGGAGAAGCAAGATTCCCCATTCAGGTGGAGGAGCCGCAGCTTTGCCCTCGTTTTTCCGCGCGAGTAATACGTGGCGCGCACATCAAACCTTCCCCCGAGAAGATTGCGCATCGATTGCAAATGTTGGATCAGCGGCCCATCAGCAATGCCGTTGATGCCACAAATTACGTCCTGTGGGAGATGGGGAAGCCTACGCATGTTTTTGATATGGATTTGCTTGAGGGCGGGCGACTCATCATTCGAAAAGCGAAGCAAGGAGAGAAGCTGAAGACGCTCGATGGGGTCGAGCGCACTCTGACCTCCGAAGACCTGGTTGTTGCGGACGCGAGGAAGCCTGTAGGCCTCGCGGGAGTAATGGGCGGATTCGACACCATGATCACTGACAAGACACGGAATATTTTGATCGAGTCGGCGTGGTGGGATCCGCTCACCGTTCGCAAGACATCGCGGCGGCACGGCATTCATACGGATGCTTCGCACCGGTTTGAGCGTGGAGCAGATTTCGAGTCAACGATTTTGTCGTGCGATTTGGTGGCAGCGCTGATACTGGAATCGGGCGGCGGAGAACTGGTGGGCGGTGCCATCGATGTGGTATCGAGAAAAATCGATCAGGCGCCGGTGATGCTTCGGCTTTCAGAGGTGCAGCGCATCCTGGGCGGGAATCTGAATTCGGGAGAAATCTTTCGAATCCTGAAGAAGCTCGGATTCGGCGTGATTCCGGAAGGACAAGCGGATGCGCAGTTTCGCGTGCATATTCCCAGTTGGCGGTTGGACGTGGAACGCGAGATCGATGTGATCGAAGAAATCGCGCGGCTGCATGGATACGATAAATTCGCAAATACGTTGCCGGCTTACAGCGGAGCTGTCAGGGATCTGCCATATGCGGCTATGGACGCCACTGTGCGCGCGCGAGCCTTAGCTTTGGGATACGACGAAGCTGTATCGCTGACCTTTATTTCGCATTCCGATGCGGAAAGATTTTCTTCAGCTTCCGTACTGGAACTGGAGAACCCGCTGAGCGAAGAAGCGTCGGTGATGAGGACGTCGATGGTCCCCGGAATGCTCGACATGCTCGCGCGGAATCTGAATCGTGGTATAGAGAATGTGCGGCTGTTTGAGACGGGGCGGACTTACGAAATATCTGGTGCGGATCGGACCGAACCAGTTCGCGTGTGCCTGGGCGCAACGGCGACGGGCGTGAAGAGTGTGTTGCCGGCCGAAGGTGTACTCGATGTGAGCAGGGGAGAACAGGCTGCGGCGGCGGAGGCATTTCGTTCGTTCAAAGGTGACGTGGAGAATCTGCTTGCGGCATTTGAATACAGTGAGCTAAGTTTCGATCGAGAGACGCCGGAATATTTTCATCCCGGGCGGTCGGCGCGGGCCCTGATGGATGGCGCGGTGGTGGCGCAGTTCGGGCAGATTGCTGAGGATGTGAAGGCGCAAAGAAAGTTGCGGCAGAATGTTTTTCTGGCCGAGATCGACCTGGAACAATTGCATGCTTACGGATTGCGGAAGATAAAGTTTGCGCCGCTGGCGAAGTATCCGGCTGTGGACCGGGATTTTTCGTTTGTGTTTTCTGACGATGTTGAGTTTGAGGCCCTGCACCGAGCGGTGCTGGGGTTGCACTTGCAGCCGCTGCGCGAATTCACCCCGGTAGAGATTTTTCGCGGCGGGTCGATTGGTGCGGGCAAATATTCCATTCTGCTGCGGGCGCGGTTGCAGTCAGATGAAGGAACGTTGCGGGATGAGCAGATTGCGGAGTGGTCGGCAGCGATCGTGGGGGCACTGCAAGCGTTAGGGGGAGTGCAGCGGGTCTAGCTGCAATTGTTGATTTGTGACTGCTGATTGTTGATTGAAAGCCCTCGCCGGCATTCGGCTTGCCGCGCATTGTTGAGTCGACAATCAGCAAGGGCAATCAACGATCAACACTTTCCCTGTTGTGCTAATCTGCCAGTTATGGCGGACGTTATTTCTTCTCTATCCATCCAGAACAAACAATTTCTTAGCGACAAAGTTTCGCAATTTACCGAGTCCGTGATTCGGGAGATGACCCGGCAGGCGATGCTGCACGGCGCGGTGAATCTTGCCCAGGGGTTTCCGGATTTCGCGGCTCCAGAGGAGATCAAAGCGGCGGCCCGCGTTGCCATCGAAAGCGATATGAATCAGTATGCGATCACGTGGGGCGCGAAGAATTTACGCAACGCGATTGCGCGGCAGATGGGCGTCTGGCAGGGGATTGCCGTTGATCCGGAAAAAGAGATCACGGTATGTTGCGGATCTACGGAGGCGATGATTTCGACTTTGCTGGCAGTGTGTAACGCGGGCGATGAAGTGGTGATCTTCGAGCCGTTCTACGAGAATTACGGCCCGGATTCGGTGTTGAGTGGGGCGCTTCCGCGATTTGTAAAGCTACATCCGCCGACCAGTAACGGGGGCGAGTGGACGTTTGATGAAAGGGAATTGCGGGCGGCGTTTGATAAGAGCACGAAAGCCATCATTGTCAATACGCCAAACAATCCAACGGGGAAGGTTTTTACGCGGTCCGAGCTGGAGTTGATTCGTGATTTGTGTGTGGAGTTCGATGTGCTGGCGATTACCGATGAGATTTACGAACACATCTTGTATGACGGCACGAAACATATTTCCATGGCGTCGCTGGAGGGAATGCGAGAGCGGACGGTAACGATCAATGGAATGTCGAAGACATACAGCGTGACGGGATGGCGCGTGGGCTGGGCGGTTGCGCCGGAAAAGATTACGAATGCAATCCGCAAGGTGCACGATTTTTTGACGGTGGGAGCGCCGGCTCCGCTGCAGGAGGCAGGCGCTGCGGCATTGAGTTTGCCGGCGGAATATTATGCGAAGTTGGCGGATGGATATCGGACGCGGCGGGATCATCTGATTCCGGCGCTGGAATCGGCGGGGTTCAAGTGTTTTCCTCCCCGCGGTGCTTATTACGTGATGACGGATATTTCTGCGTTTGGATTTGATGATGATGTTTCCTTCACGAAACACTTAGTTAAAGAGATCGGCGTGGCGGCGGTACCGGGGTCGAGCTTTTATCATGATGCGAGAGACGGGGCGCGGCAGGTCAGGTTTGCGTTCTGCAAGCGTCCGGAGACTCTGTCAGCCGCTGCGAAGAGGTTGGAGAAGTTACGGGAACGAAGGTAGAGTTGCGCAGTGAGAAGTGGCCCGATACTGCTGGGGCCACCGGACATCCGAGGGCGGCTATCCCCACATGGTTCAACGCTGATTCGGCAAAACGGCGGGCGAAAGGCTTGCTTTTACTGTGATGGTCGGCAGTTCGTCGCCGCGAAAATATTTCGCTTTTTCTTTTCCATCCTTCAAATCCTCGGCTTTCATTTCAGGCATGGCCTCGTAAGGCTTCGAATAGTCGTTAGCGGCGTTCCAGAATAAAAATCCGATGCCGCCCTTTTCTTTGGCGGTCGCCACTTGCACTTTGATGTACTCGGGTGAGTAGGTCTTGGTGCGCCAGCGGAAGGCTTGCAGCCAGGGACGGATAACGACTCCACTACCCTTCGTGATCAGTTCGAAGCGTTGCATCGATTCCCCAATGAAGTGCTCGGGGGCATCGCCGGGATGTTCGATTCCATCCATGCCAAAAAAATGTGACGGGTAAATCATGGGCGAGAGCACGTCGCAGTATTTTGCCATGCCCACAATGTCTTGTCCGGTGTGCGAGAGGTCGACGGAGCGCTGCCAGGCCATTACACCAAAGACGTCGAGGGAGAGCAGGACTCCTGTGGGATGCAGTTCGGCGTAGGCCCGCTTCAGGAAGGCGGTGATCACGTCAGAACGCTGGAGCATGTGAGCTTTGCAAGAAACGTCAGCCGTGGGGGTTCCGCCTTGCTTCGCATCGGCGGGACGGGCGAGGCGCCCGTCGCCACATGAGTCTTGTTCTCTCTGATACACAAAGCTGGCGTCCTTCTGGTCGCCTTCGGCGGGGAAGCGGACGTAATCGAATTGAATTTCATCCGCGCCGGATTGCGCGACGAATTTGGCGAGGGCGATGTCGAAGTCCTGCACTTTGGGTTGAGACGGATCGGTCCAGACCAGCTTGCCGTTTTCGCGCCAGGGCTGTTTCGTCTTCTTTGATTGCACGGCGAGTTCGGGGTGTTGGACCACCATGCGCTCGTCGCGGAACATAGCGATGCGGGCAATGGCGTGCATGTTCTCGGAGTGCAGGAAGTGGACGAACTTGGGCAGGTCGTGGATATAGACCTGGTGCTTGCCGAGCAGCGGATGCTCGAACGGGATGTTCACGCTGCCGTCGGAATCTTTAATGTCAAAGACCACGGCGTTGCCTCCGACCTCGCGCCAGTGGCGAATGATGCGGATCCCGTGATCGCTGGCGGCCATGATGCCCGTCAGGTAGATGGCGCGGACTTCAAAATCCTTGGCGACAGGGACAGTTTTCTCCACGATCGGCGCAGGGAGAATTCCTGGGATTGTGATTTGCTCGCCGGCCTTAAGAACGTTCCCAGAGCGATTGCCGTTCAGGTTGCGAATTGCATCCGCTAGTTCCGATGAGGTCAGGTACGAGGTGTTCTTTAAATATTGGTGGGCAAGAGCAGGGATAGTGTCTCCGCGCTTCGCGGTGTAAAGCAATGTCGAAGGGGATGACGAAAGCTGCGGCGCTGGAATGTCTGCCGGTTTTAAGGCAGGGACGGTCGTGCTGACCGGCTCCAGATGCGCAGGTTGAGGCGCTTGCGCAGCGGGGGATTGCGCTGCTTCGGCGGAAGATGAGTGCGAGTTCAGCCGAACCGCGGCCAGACCGAAGAGAACACACGACAAGGCGGAGATTGTAAGAATAGACGAGCGGCGCAAAGTAGCCTCCGAGAACGGCCTGATCGCGATGCTATCCCGCAGGCAATCGGCTCGCTAGTTACTAGCGGTCATCTCCCCGCTGGTGGGCTTGAAAGCGAAAAGTTAAAAATTGGGAATGAAGGGGAGCATTAGAGGGGGGCGGTTACTGCGGCGTACACCGGGACAGTCCCTTCCGTTGTGCGCAAATTATTTCCCTCACGGCTCTTTCCCTTTTCACCGGGCTCTGTTCTAATCTCGTGGCTGGGCGCGTAACTCCTGCCGATAGAGGGTTTTTGTTTCCACAAGTGATCGCGTGAGCATGGCCAGCGGCTTGCTTATTTGGGAGTACCGGGGACGCGCTACCGGGCTGCAAGCGACGGTTTCCAAATGACAAAATTTGTCATCTTAAAGAACTGGAGAGTCGCGAAGAAGGGCCCGGAGAATCCTTGGCAACGCAGGCAAAGGGCCGAGGATACGGCCTGGAAAAGGAACCAGATTCCCGGTGCAAGCCGGATCATTCAATTATGAGAACGAATCTCGCAACCGTGCTCGATCCCAACCGCCGCAGCAACGATGCTGGAGAATTTGAAGCCACCCTGCGCCGCAAGATCGTAGGCCAGGACCAGGCCGTAGAAAAGGTAGCGGAGATTTACCAGATGTTTCTGGCGGGACTGAACGCGCCGGGACGTCCGGTAGGCAACCTGCTTTTCCTGGGGCCGACGGGTTCGGGGAAAACGCGAGTTGTGGAAGCCATGGCCGAAGCCCTGTTTGGCGATTCGCGGGCCTGCATCAAGATCGACTGTGCCGAGTTTCAGCATTCCCATGAGATCGCGAAGCTGATTGGTTCGCCTCCGGGATATCTGGGACATCGGGAGACGCATCCGCTGCTGACGCAGGAAGCCTTGAACCAGTGGTTTACGGAGAAGTTGAAGCTCTCGATCTTATTGTTTGATGAAATCGAGAAAGCCTCGGACTCCCTCTGGCAGTTATTGCTGGGAATTCTGGACAAGGCGACGCTCACGCTGGGCGATAATCGCCGGGTCGACTTGTCGCAATGCATCATCATCCTGACCTCGAACCTGGGCGCCAGCGAGATGACGAATCTTGTCGACGGCGGCTTTGGTTTTGCGCCCAAGGTGGTGGAAGTCGACAATAATTTTGACGATAAGATTCAGCGGACGGCGGTGGAAGCAGCGCGGCGGAAGTTTACTCCTGAATTCATGAACCGCATCGACAAGACAGTCGTCTTCAAGACGCTGCGCGACGAGCATCTGGCTCAGATTCTTGAGATCGAGCTCGGGATGGTGCAGCAGCGGGTTTTAATGGCTGCGGGAGCGAACCAGTTTGTTTTTAATTGCACCGCCGGAGTGAAACAATTTTTGCTCAAAGAGGGTACGGATCCGCGGTATGGAGCGCGTCACCTGAAGCGGGCGATCGAACGCCACCTGGTATTTCCGCTGGCCAACCTGGTTGCAACCGGCCAGGTAAAGCTGGGTGATTTTGTCCGCGTGGATATGGCAGCTGAGGCACAAATGATCTTCGTGAAGGAAGCAGAGAATACCATGGCGCCCGTCCTGCTGGAGCGCTACGGAGCGGCCGCCGCTAATATGCCCGCCACGCGCGCAGCGCGTACTGCGGTAAATGGCCGCCGCGACTTGGGCGCAAGCCCGATCGCGGAGAGCAAATAAGTTATTTGGATTTCACAAACTCGCTTGACCGCATCTCGCGAGCCTCTCAGCGCCGGAAAATTTTCCGGCGCTTTTTTTGTTTTCCGATCGGAGTCGAAGAGAGATCTCACTCGTACGTGAAGCTGAGATTGTCGAGATAAACAGTGTAAGGCGCCTGTTGGTAGTTTCCATCCATCTGATAGTTGATGGTTACGCCGTACCAGTTCACTGCGGAACCGGGATCGTAGTACTGGTTGAGGGTATTAGTTACGCCATTCAAGGTTATCGATTGATAGAGCAGTTGATTGTTGGAGGTACGTTGCACCTTGATGGCCAAGTGGTTCCAGGAATTGTCGAGTGGGTAGCAAGGGATACCTGTCGGAGTCCAGTGGGCAGTTACGTTGTTCCAGACATCCCATTCGTGGCCGCCGGCGATGCGGCACTCATGGCCCCAGATAAAGCCGAGACTGTCGAAGAACTGGTTGATATCGAACTCGACCGCCTGTGAGAGCTCGAGATTGCTCCCGTAGAAATACACGTCGTAGGTAAAGTTGTGATAGGTGGGAACCAGGGTCTGATTAGTGTCGGGCATGCCTTGAGAAGAAAACGCGCCGATCAGGTGGTTGTTAAATAGTGCGTCGGAGTAAACAGCGGTTCCACCCAGGTCATATTCCGTCGCCGATCCACTCATGGACGGGGACTTGATTCCCTGGGTCATGGCGTAGGTAATGCCATCACAGGGCGAGGGCGAGCAATCGATGAAACTCGGCGGACCCTGCCCGTATTCTCCCCAGCCGGCACTTTGCTGTAGGTTGGAGAAGGTATTTCCGGGATTTGAAATCGGCGTGTTCGCGACTGTAATTTTCAGGGCCTGCTGTTTCGATATTCCCTTCGAGTCCGTGACTGAAATCGCAAAACTGAAAGCTCCGGGAGTGCTAGGTGTCCCGGAGAAAATTCCCTTGTTTGCGTTGAGTGCCACACTTGTGGGCAGTTGGCCGGAGGCCAGCGAGAACAGGTAGGGCGCCGTGCCACCACTTACGCTGAGGGTAGCGCTATAAGCCGCACCGACGGTGGCGGAAGGAAGTGTATTCGAAATCGTGAGAGCAGCGGTTGAGTTGGTTGCCGGGGGCGCGCTGCCGCTAGCGGGGGGTAGAGAAAATCCGGAACAAGCGTCGAGTACCAGAATCCAGGTCAGAAGGATAATGAGGGCCGCGGGTTTGGAAAAACTGATTCGACGCGCGCATTTTTTGTATGGCGGGCCGGGCAGGGGGATAAACATCCATCACCTCTTGAAAAGCGTTCAAGAGGACACTCAAAGGGAGAGTCCTTGGCCGGACTCTATCCCGCGTGCCAGCAGACAACCAGATCACCAACGGGAGGGACCTTTGGAGCTTTCTAATGGCTATCGCTGAGGGGTCATCCGCGCGCGACAGGGCTTGACGCCATTCGCACCCCGTAGCGTTTGCATATTGCCCATCCCATCGCGGTCAGAGCAGCCAGGACGAAAAATATTGCGGCGCCGCCTTCCGGTACAGCTACCGGCTTAACGGGGTGGAAATGCCGTGGTTCGGGTCTGTAGACGATGTGCCGGTCGGAATCGCGCCTGCTCAGGTTTTCTGGGGCTTTCGTAATCATTGATCTACGCCTTCTATTCTTAAGACCTACGCTTGAGACTGTTGACCGATAGTTCGGGCAGATTGATCGTACTCAGGAATTGTGTCGAGAGAAATGGCCAGAACGAGGCGGTACTGAAGTAACGATCCACTCTTAAATCTTCGATAAAAAAGCGGCCCGGTGGATACCGGGCCGCGGAGCGATACAGCAGGACAACGGGAACTAGAAAGTGATCTCGCCCTTGATTTGCAGAGCGCGCGGAGAAGCGTCTGCGCCAAGGAATGAGCCGAAGATGCTGGTTGGAGTGGCTACGGTTCGGACAATCGATCCAAATTGTGAGTTCGCGATGTCTCCAATCGGCTGGTCGAAGTTTGGATGGTTCAGGATGTTAAAGGCCTGTGCCCCAAACTGGAATTTCGCGCTCTCCCAGTGTGGAATCGGAATCGTCTTCATCAGCGTCAGGTCCGTATCGAAATACCGGGGACCGTAGACTTGATTGCGGCGCTGGTTACCGAAACTTGCAATGCCGCCCGGGCCTATCGCCGAACTGAATTCAGACGTAGTCAAGCACGGCGTTGTCGTCGCCGAGGAACTACATGTGAGCGGCCCGACGGAGGAATTGGCAAATAAGTCCTGACCGAGTGCCGGCCCGTAATTGTATGCGTTCAACACGCCCGTGCTACCCGAATCTATAACAGTGAAGGGCAATCCGGTTCGTGCAAAGAAAGTCCCTGAGACTGTCCAGTCCAAAAGCGCGCCCCACAAACCACGCAAATTCGGCGTGTTGTAAACGTAGCTGGCCTGGAACTGATGGCGAGTATCGTAATCCGCGTTGCCATAATTGTAGGCGCGGAAGTTGTAAGGATCCTGGGGAGCGAGAATGCTGGTGTTGGTATCAAAGTTGTAGGGAAGGAAGCCTCCGTTGGAGATGTCGTCCAAAGCGTGGCTCCAGGTATAGCTGGCCTGCACCTGAAGAGAGGTTGATACATGGCGGGTGAATTCCACCGTGAGCCCGTTGTAATTCGAGACTCCGGGGTTCGAAGCTTCTGTGACCACCGAAAAGCGAGAATCCAGCGGGGCGGTTGGCAGACCAGCAAACGCAGCTACCGGCGTGCCCGCTGCCGTGCTCAGCGCCCCTAAACAAGTGCCGTTGCAATAGCTGTTGAGGCCCGGATTCAGAAGAGCGAGATAACTTCCGTGATTGCCCACGTAATCGAGCGAGAATGACATTTTCGATCCCAGCGGTTGCTGAACTTCGAAATTCCACTCGTCATATGTGGGGTAATGAATGCTATTCGCAGAATTAGTGATCGCCGGCGGAGTGAACAAAGGCGCAACTGCGCTGATCTGAGCGAGATTCAGCCCTGAACTGAAGCCCGTCGTGAACGCCGTATTGGAAGCGGTAGTAGCGGTTTGGGCGCTTCCCGGAAGGCCTGGGGCCAGCAGACCTCCGCTGGCCACGAAAGTATTTTTCAAAGGCGAGTTAGTGTCAAAGGAAGTAGCAATGGTTCCGGGGAAGACATCGGCGAAGATGCCGACGCCGCCGCGAACTACCGTCTTTCCGTCACCGAACGGCTGCCAGGCAAAACCGAGCCGCGGTTCCCAACTGATGTTCTGGTAGTTGGGTAGCGCCTGATGCAAGCCGGTAACTATCGCCTGATTGTAAGGCTGCGATGGGTCATGGGAGATGCTGTCGAACGAATTGCTCAAGCGGGCAAAACAATTCGTCTGGCAGATCGGATTGGAATTATGTTCCGCGCGCAAAGCGAGCGTGACTTTGAGATGGGGCTTAACACTCCACTCATCCTGGGCGTACAGGCCAAGAGCGTAAAGAGCCAAGGGCTCGGTGGGCCGGGTAGCATAGGCTTGCTCGTACGTGTCAACCGTGCCAGAAAAGAAACTTCCCAGGTTTGCAAATTCCGCGATGGGCACGGTCGCCGCGAATCCACCCGGAGAATAATCAGTGATGTCGTTCCGACGGAAATTCACGCCGACCTTAAAGTTATGTTTTCCTTTCAGCCACGAATAATCGTCAGAGATCTGATATTGGGTTACGTTTCGGCCTTGTGGCCATTCGGAATACTCCAGGGGGTTCGCAGTCGGAGAACCGGGACTTTGCAGTTCCCCACCAAGGAATGCCAGGTCGTAGGGCATGAGCGCCTGCGAAGCGGGCAAACTCGCCGTGGCGAATACCGCGCTATACCAGGATCCCGACAGGATGAACTGGTTGATGCCATTGTTCCCAACCGTGTGAGTCTCCTGGAACTGTCCTTCGTACTGGGGTTGGTGACTGACTGCGTTCAGGAGCGGGTTCAGCGGATCGGTATAGGTTGCTTGCAATCCATGATCAGTTCGAAAGTGCACAAAGGCGCGATCCCTGTTGCCGATGTTCTGATCGACGCGAGCGGTGAGCAGCCATTCATCAGTAAGATTGTCGATGTTGGATTGAAACTGCAGAGCGCAAGGAGCGCCCCCGGCCAGCGTGACGCCACCATCGCATCCGCCGGAGGGGAGAACGTTTGCCGCCCGGTTATAGCCAGAAGCGCCGTTGTAAATGGAGAAGATGCGGTTGTAAAAGGGAATTTCGGGTGCCGCGAGAGGATTCGCGCCGAGATTCGCGAGAGTCGCCGCTTCAAAGGCCGCGCTGGGCACGTTCACCGGCTGAGCCGTCGGTATCAGCAAACGCAATCCTTCGGTATCCATAAAGAAAAACGTTTTGTTCTTCCGGATAGGTCCGCCGATAGAAGCGGCCCATTGGTTCGCATTATCAAACGGGCGCGGAGTTGCCGGCGACGTGTGATTGTTGAACCAGTCGTTGGCGTTCAGAACGCGTCCATTCCAGAAGTATTCCGCATTGCCGTGAAACCGGTTGCTACCGGACTTAGTGACGTAGTTGACGTTGGAACCAGCCAGTTCTCCGTACTCGCCGGAATAGCCGTTGTTGACCACGGTCGCTTCGCGCACATCATTTGATCCCAGGAACAAGTTGGTCGCACCCGAATTATTCAGGTTGAGGAACGGGTCGTTTTCGTTCATGCCGTCGACCGTGAACAGGTTCGATGTGGCGGAGATACCATAAACGGCGCTGTTACCGTAGCCCGCCTGAGTATTCATTGTCGCGCCGGGCGCAGTCTGGACGTAATAGCTCAGATCGTTGCCTGGATTGGGCATATTCGCAATCGTTTCCGGCGTGATGTTGGTGGAAACATTTCCGTTCTCTGTCTGGACCACGTTTCCGCCGGCACTCACTTCGACCACCGTAGTATTGGCGGAGGCCAACTCGAGTTTTATATTCAACGTGCTTGCCTGGCCAACGCTGACAACTGTCTTTTGTTGAGCCGACTGAAATCCCGAGGCGGTTACGGCAACCGAATAGCTACCCGGATTCAGCAATGCGAAGCGATAAGCGCCGGTGGAGGATGTGCTTGCCGTCTGCTTGGCGCCGGTTTCGTTGTTCGTGAGCGTAACGGTGGCGCCGGGAATGGCGGCTCCGGTGGGATCAAGCACAGTGCCGGCGACATCACCCGAGGTCAGCGACTGCCCAGTGGAACGGACTGGATATAAAGCCACGGCGAAAAGCAAAAGAAAAGCCAACTTTATGGTGAGTAAACCAGGAATAGCTTGCGCTTTCATAAAATTCCTTCCTCCAGCAACGGTTAGATCGGGAAAAAGTGGATTCCTGCGAATGAGACTTACGTAAGGAACTTGCGTACGTGCGGGGCATTCTGGAGACATCCTGAGCAGAGTGTCGAGGAGTCCACTGCGGGCGGATACTAGTGCGTAGAAGTGCTGCGAAGAGACAGCGTAAAACCGGACCTTACCAGGCCGACTTAACTGCTAAAACACACCTTAGTGCAATGAACCCTACAGACTAGGAGAATCATGGGAATGCCCACTAAAGTCCATCCGTAGGAAACCTTAGCCGATCTAGGGAAAAATACTTAATCTGACAAAACTACGAGGTACTGTTAGCCACCGGCCTTCAATTCCGTAAGCACCTGCTTGGCGATTTCTTTCAAAGTTTCGAATACTCCGGTTCCCTGAAAGGCGACAGCTTCGATTACGGCCTCGTTCTTTTTGCGGAGTTCTTTGCTGAGGACTTCAGTCGATAAAATGTTGGGCAGGTCGCGTTTGTTCAGTTGCAGCACGTATGGAATCTTGTTGAAGTCGTAGCCGTGTTCTTTCAAATTCGACATTAAGTTGTCGAGGGCTTCGACATTGGCGTCCATACGCTGCTCCTGCGAGTCAGCGACGAAGACGATGCCATCGACGCCGCGGAGAATTAATTTGCGGCTGGCGTCGTAGAAAACCTGTCCTGGTACGGTATAGAGATGGATGCGGGTTTTGAAGCCGCGCACTGAGCCGAGATCAAGCGGGAGAAAATCGAAGAAAAGAGTACGCTCGGTTTCGGTGGCGAGCGAGATCATCTTGCCCTTCTGCTGTTCCGCGGTTTTCTGATAGATCACTTGCAGGTTCGTGGTTTTGCCGCCTAATCCGGCACCGTAGTACACGATTTTGCAGTTGATCTCGCGGGCTGCGAAGTTGATGAAACTCAAGGCTTTCCTCAAAAGCGCGGACCGCACACCTTCCCGCGCGCAAAAATATCCCTTTGGGGGCTCGGGGCTTTTATATCACACGCGGGGGACTGCACGCAGGTTACTCAGGTGACCCCCTCACTAAAAACAGGCTGAGAGGCTGCTCATCGCTGAATTTGTTGATTGCTGATTTTCTGGTTGTTGATTGCGACTGGCGGCCCAATCCAATCGAGGCGCCCTGAAAACTATTCAGTCAGCAGTCAACAATCAAAGATCAACAAAGATCGTCTATTACCTAACGCGTTGCAACCGCTGGATAGTATCCATCTTTCGCATAGATCTTCAAATGCGGACGATCGACCAGCACTTCGATATTGCGGTAAGCGGAAGTAGTGGGGGTCTTCGGGCGGGCCGGCGTATAGCCCAGAGTGTATTGGTTTCGGGCATCACTCATGGCTTGGGAATAAGTATCTTGAATCGCGCTCAGGGAAAGTTCGCGATAGACCGGCAGACCCCCGGTAGCGGCGACATACTTTGGCAGAATGTCGTCATAGCCCTGGTGTGGCAGGTGCAGCCGTTCGACCTTGTCATAAACCGGGAGCGCCGCGCTTCCCACCGCTACGGCTTTGACCTGAATCTCTTTGGATAGCAATAATTTGAGAACGTCCCGGTAGCTCGCCTGGCTGCCATACTCCCGGCCATCGCTGATCACAAAAATAATCTTGCGCCGCGTGCGATCGCGCTTGCTCAGGTCAAGGGCAGCTTCGAGAATGGCGTCGTTGAGCACGCGAGATTGCTTGGGAGGGGTATATACGGGCTGCGTCGGGCTGCCCACTGGTATCCCATTGATGATGGGACCATTCGGTGCAAGTGGACCGCTAAGGACCGCCGGTCCATTGTTGCTGCCTCGTTCGGTTTTGATCTGGTTGAAGACCGCGGTCAGCTTTTGCGTTGGCGCGGTAAAGTCGCTCACCTCGCTCACGGTGCTGCTGAAGGTGTAAAGGGCCACCTCGTCATAGGGTGCGAATGCGCCGATCAACGCAGGGAAAGTCTGGTTCACCTTCTGCACCGTCGAATCCGACATTCCCAGGTCCATTACGATCGCCACGGAGAGGGCGAACGGATCCTGGGTAAAGTAGCTAAGCTTCTGCACAATCCCGTTCTCCTTGACGATGAAGTCGGTGGGCAGAAGGCCATCCACTCTGCGGCCGTCACTGTCCCTCACAGTGACCGGAAACTGCACAAAAGTAGGGTTAATTCGGAGTGTGTAGAGCTCCTGCTGAGCGTTCGAGGTCTTTACCGGAGTCCCAGGCGGGAGGGTTTTGACCGGAGGCATGGGCGGAGGGGCAGAGTTTTCCTCTTGCGGAGTAGGGCCCGCGTTAGCGGGCGGGGTGTTGGGCTGATTCGTCCAGGGATTTCGGTCTGCATTGGGCTGCTTCTTCTCCGGTTTGGGCGGGGGTGGTGGTTCTGCCGGCGTGGCCGAGGGCTGAACGGTAGGCGCATCCGGGATATCGGAACTCGGCACCGACTGGTTTTGGGACGGCTGGGATTGCTGAACCTGGGGTTGCTGAGTCTGGGATTGTGTTTCAGGGGTCTGTGCCAACGCTCCCACAGAACCCGGACCAAAGCAAATGGCAAAACCTGCGACGACCAAAAGACCGGTCACCCAAATGGATGGCACCGCAATGCTTCTGACACGAGCCGACGTTTTGTCGCTCACACTCACCTTCCCAGTCTTCCAAGGATCGTTATGCTGAAAATAAAACCATCCCGCTCGATCTTGGGATGCCTGAAGCCGCCCACTTGGTGCATCTAACCTTCAGGACTAGACTAACAAAAAGCCCCAAGAGAGATTATTCCATGTCCAGATTATCCGCTTACCGAAGATTTTTGCCTAGCTTGGCCTGTGCCATTCTATTTTTCGTGACTTCGCCGGGTACGGTTGTGGCTCAGAGTTCGAATTCAACCCCTTCAAATTCTACTGACGCCCAACAGTCTCCCGAGAAATCGGATGAGACGTTGAAGGTCAACGTCAACGTGGTGGGAGTGTTTTTCAACGTCAAGGACAAGCACGGCATGCTGATTCCCAACCAGACCAAGGATGATTTCCAGGTTTTTGAAGACGGCAAACCGCAAACCATCAAGTACTTTGCCGCGGAATCGAATCTGCCGCTCACCCTGGGCATTCTGATTGATTCATCGGGAAGCCAGGTAAGAGTCCTCGACATGGAGAAAGAAGTCGGCGGAGCATTCCTTCGCCAGATCCTTACGGACAAGGACGAAGCGTTCGTAATCGACTTCAATGTGGAATCCGAACTGGTGCAGGATTACACTCGCGACGTTCACCGCCTGCAAGCCGCGTTGAACAAAGTAAAAATCCAGAGTGGGGTGGTAAGTGGCGGCAGCGGAATACCCGGTCTCGGACAAGGCCCGGTTCCAATCCATAACGCCCCGGGTACAGTGCTCTACGACGCAGTTTATCTTTCGGCACACGACATGCTCGCCAAAGAGGTAGGGCGGAAGGCAATGATCCTGCTTACCGACGGCGAGGATGAAGGCAGCAAACTGAAGATCAAGGATGCCATTGAGGCCGCTCAAAAAGCTGACGCCATCGTGTACGTGCTGCTCTGCGCCGACCGCGGCTTTTACGGCGGTTTCGGCATGGGATACTCGGGTGCGAGTGAAATGGAAAAGCTGACAGAAGCCACTGGCGGCCGCATGATCAACGTAGGAAACAAATTCGACAAGCTGAAGGAAGCTTTCGACCAGATCGCCGCCGAACTGCGCAGCCAGTACAATCTGGGATACACATCGACCAACCCCAAACTCGACGGCACCTACCGCAAACTGGAAATCAAGAACAAGCAGGGTTACAAAATTCAAACCCGCGCGGGCTACTATGCGACCGCGCGCGAGCCGTTGCCGCAATGAGGGGTGCAACGCAATAGCATGAAAGCTGGCGACACAGTAAGGCTCATCGGTATTCCCGCCGACGTTAAAGACGATGGAGAGCTGCGAACGCGCAGCTTGTTCGAGAAGTGTTCGGGAAAAAGTTTTTCAATCGCGACAGTTGAAACAGTCGACGGACTACCCCACCCGGTCGTAGGGCTCGATGTGGGGCATGTCGTTGGACGCCCGGCGTTCCTTCACAGGATTTGGGTTGAGCCTCAGTACTTGAGACTCGAAAAAAGTGCCGGTCCCGAAGATCTCTCAGCTTGACGTCGCTCTTCCTCTTTTGCGGGAAAACATTTAGCCTGTTCACGCAAGAAGAACCGGAGGTTCGCCATGCCTTCAGGCAGCGCCACGCCTTTTTCCCGCCGTTCGTTTCTGCAGCTTTCGGCCGCCGCTGCGGCCGTTCAAATGATGACCGAGCCCATGCTGGCGGCTGCGGCGCGCCCAAGAGCATTCTCCAAAGACGCAGTGATGATCGATTCCAACGAGAATCCACTCGGCCCCGGACAGTCAGCGCGCGACGCGATTTCCAACATCATCCCTCTCGGTGGACGCTATCTCGACAATCTCACTGAAGATTTCATTCACCTGTTTGCCCAGCAGCAAGGCCTTAACCCCGATTGGGTTCACGTTTTTCCCGGCTCTACTCCAGCGCTCCACTTTGGAGTGATTACTTTTACTTCGCCACATAGAACCTATGTGACGGCTGATCCAGGCTACGAAGCTGGCATGTTCGCGGCAGCGGCGTCCGAAGCCCGCGTGGTGAAAGTTCCGCTCACCAAAACTTACGCGCACGATACAAAGGGGATGATCGCCGCCGCTCCAGATGCTGGATTGTTTTACATTTGCAATCCCAACAATCCGACCGGCACACTCACACCGCACTCCGAGATTGAATACCTTGTCGAAAATAAGCCTCAGGGATCGGTTGTGATGGTCGATGAGGCTTACATCCATTTTTGCGACGCGCCCTCCACACTCGATTTCGTCAAGGCGGGAAAAGATGTGATCGTGCTTCGTACTTTTTCAAAAACGTATGGCATGGCCGGATTACGCTGCGGACTCGCTATCGCTCGTCCCGACTTGCTGGAAAAATTGATGGCACGCGCGGGTTGGAACTTTATGCCGGTCACCGCCGTTGCCGCCGCTTCAGCCAGCCTGAAAGATCCGAATCTGGTTCCCGAACGCAAGCGCATCAACGCCAGCGTGCGCCAGGCGACTTTTCAATGGCTCGACAGCAATGGCTACACCTACATCCCCTCGGAATCGAACTGTTTCTTGCTGGACACGAGACGTCCCGGCAAAGAGGTAATCGACGCCATGGCCAAGCAAAAGGTTTACATTGGCCGTATCTGGCCGATCATGCCGACATGGGTTCGCATCACCGTGGGCACGCACGACGAAATGGCACAGTTCCAGACTGCGCTGCAGAAAGCCATGCACGCGACGACGGCATTCTTCCCGCAACCCGCAAGGCCCGCCGCCGCAGCTCGGCGCATGCGGACCTTGCCCTCGTGACTGCCGCCTGCGGCCGGTAGGGGTGCGCCCACTGGATCAATCTAAGGATTTCCTGATCGAGTTCCGCTGATCAACCTTCGCTGATCAAACTTCCCTGATCAATGGGCTGGCGGCGCTGAGGCCAAATTCATTTCTTCTTGTGAAACGATTTGGCGTTGGAATGCACTATTTGATAGACGTGGTCGTGCGGGTGGACTCATTCGCAAGCGAGCAATTCAGCACGACAGGTGAGGTTGACATGTTTGCCCGCAAGGTTTCTGCTCTTCTAAAGCCGAATTCAGTTTCGCAGTTCGCAACACTCATGGAGTGTGAAGTGCTTCCCTGGCTGCGGAAACAAAAGGGATTTCTCGATCTCATTATTCTGGTCGTCCCGGGTGGTAGTGAAGTCGCGACCATCAGCTTTTGGGATCAGCCCTCGAGTGCCGAGGCTTACAACACAAGCGGCTACCCGGAAGTGCTGGAGATTCTGGAAGGACTTTTGGAGGGGCGTCCTTACGTTAAAACGTTCGAAGTGGTTAGTTCGACACTTCAAAAAGTTCCCTCGGCAAAGTCCTGTGAAGCCGGGAATCTTCAGGAGACGGGGCCGACACAGTTCAGCTATCCCTTAGCCTGAGATCACTCAGCAGGTTCGGTCCAGGAGACAGTCCGTTTCTCGCGGCTGCTCTTGTGCGCGAGGATCACCGCTCGCATCGTGCGTAAGGCTTGCTCGGGAGTTACATCCAGCGGGGCTTTCTTCTCGATGGCGTCGCGCACATTGGCATAGAAGCCGCGGTAGTCGCCACGATCCGTTTTTACTTTCACGGCCGGCTCACCGACAAGGCTGAGCGTTCCCCACAACTCTTCCGGTTCCACGCCCCAATCGGCGCCCCAGTCGGTGCCTTGCGGATAATCATCGGAACGCAGGCGGGCTTCCTGCGGATCCATTCCATACTTCACAAACGATCCGTTGGTGCCATGAATCAGGAAATGCGGGCCAGGCGCGTAGGCAATGATGCGGGCGCGGCCCATCGCGCGCAAGTGGGGATACTCCAGGCAAACATCGAACGAATCATCCACCTGCGAAGTTGCGCGCTCGCAGAATGCTGAGGCTGTGATCGATTTGGGTTCGCCAAATAGTATGAGCGCCTGATCGATGACGTGCGGTCCCAGATCAAATAACACGCCGGCGCCGGGCTGATCGGCTTTTTCACGCCACGCATTCGGCTTCGGCTCGGGACGAAAACGGTCGTAGCGGCATTCATATTCGGCAATCTTTCCTAAACGTCCCGATTGCACCAGCTTTTTAATGGTGCTGAAATCGCCATCCCAGCGGCGGTCTTGATAGACGGTAATCAATCTTCCGCGCTGTGCGGCCAGGCGTACCAGTTCTTCGGAGTCGCGCAGTGTCGGCGCAAAAGGCTTATCCACTACGACATCACGGTCGGCCAGTAGACAGGCACGCGCCAGATCGAAGTGCGAATCATTCGGAGTTGCAATCACGCACAGTTGAATTTTTTTATCGGCCAGCAATTCGTCCAAAGTTCGCGCGACGCGGATGCCAGGGTATTTTTCCTGAGCCCGCGTTCCCCTCCGCTCCAGAATGCAGGCAAGCTCCATACCCTCGACGCCGCGTATTACGGGCGCGTGAAACGCCTGCCCTGCCATGCCAAATCCGATTAATCCGACTCGCACCATGCTGGCTCCTTATTTTTTCGGCGTTGAATACTACGGGCGCCTTATCAATTTACAGCGTTTTGCCTATATTGCGGGGCGCGGCGTCATCGTATAACCATGAAGAGTTCTTCCGCTGATGGGTCGAACTGAGAAGCCAACGTCTTAGGAGGCATAGATGCGATTCGGACCATTCTTAGTGATTGCTCTGCTGTTGCTCATTCTGTGGGCCGGTGGCTTTCTGATGTTCCACGTAGCCAGCGGACTGATTCATCTGTTGCTGCTTTTTGCAGTGATTTCGTTTGTGGCCCATCTCGTTTTGGGCGCTAGAACGGCTTAAAGATCGAGCGAAGCTGCCGTCGATCAGGCTAACCGGCTCCATCGCCGGCAACTTCGGCTCGAGTTTCTCAAGGCTTCCCTTCGCGGCAGCCTTTTTTATTGCTTTGGCTGCCTCATTTCTTACGATCCTTGAGGCGGCGAACGAACTTCAGTCCTGACCACACGTCGCTGACGGCGCAAACTTTTACATCTACAAGACCCGCACTTAAGCCGACCTCACGCACGACATTTCCATCCACATCGGTGGCGACGCCCGAACTCTTTTTCGGCCAGCTTACCCAGAACATCCCGGCTGGAGCGAGTTGTTTTGCCATTCGGCGGAATTCTTTGGTTAGCTCCGACCGAGATCGAGTGAACAGCATGACAAAATCCAGCGATGATTTACGGTCGTCGATGCTGCATTCCGCTAATGCGTTGGACAGTTCGGCGCGAACGTCATCCGGGAAGTTCACCAACAACGCGTGAAATCCCGGCTTGATTCCCAATTTTTTGGGAAGTGGTGTTCCAGAATATCCTGGCATTTCGTAGACCGTGAAGAAGCAAGACTTTGTTTCAAGCTCGCGGCCAAACTGAAAGCGCTTTATTGCGCCACTGGTGCGTAGTATCCGCGGCGTGCTCTCACCCGGAAATTTTTGCGGTCATTGGCCACAATTTCGATAGTGCGGAAGTGCCCGTCGGACTTGAAGTCTATGGGCTTATAGGAAACGTCGTACTGGCTGCGGAGCTCCTCCTGAATTTCGGCGAAGGCGTTGGTCACGTCGCGAATCTGGAAGGGGAAAAATGCGCGCCCGCCAGTGGCATCGGCGATGCGTTCGAGCACTTTGTCGCCGGCTCCCTTGGTGCCGCTAACGTTGGTGCTGATGGTGTAGATGATGGCGTCGGCGCGCTGCGCCATCTCGATGGCTTCTTCGCGGGTCACATGGCTCTGATTGTCTTCGCCATCGCTTAACAGAATGATCGCGCGCCGGGTCGGCCCTCCGTGGGGCTGCTTCAGCAGCTTATCGCGGCAGGCATAATAGAGCGCGTCGTACATCGCGGTCCCACCGCCGGGGCGCAGCTCCCGGACTCCATGCCCCAGCTTTTCCGTGTCGTCGGTGAAATCCTGCGTAAGCTCCGGCGTGACATCAAAACCCACGACGAAAGCCTGGTCATAACGCTTGCGAATGGTTTGATTCAGGAACTCAATTGCCGATTCCTGCTCGAATTTGAAGCGGTCGCGCACCGAGGCGCTGGCATCGATGAGCAGGCCCACCTGCAGCGGCAAATTCGTTTCCGCGTGGAAACTGCGAATTTCGGTTACGGGCTTGCTGTCATCCACAATGCGGAAGTCGGCTTGCTTCAGATCGGTTACTCGCTTGCCATGCTTGTCGGTCACGGTGAACACCACATTCACTTCGTTGGTGCCGACGCGGATTTTGGGAATTTCTGCATTGCCGGCAGCGGAGTCGCTGGCATTCTGCTCGGTGGCAGGTTGCTGAGCTTGTTCGGTGCCGGCCGGCGAGGATGAGAGTTGAGTGGAAGTTGCGGACGAGGGCGCGGGCGATGTTTGCGCAGTCCCTATCCGGGGCTCAGCAGTCAGAAGCAGGAAAATGGCCGCGCACGCTGCAGTGGAGGTTGTTGGGAAAATGTGTCTCGTAACCATGCACCCCAATTTGACTCTATTATATCCGCAACCCCCGCTTTGGGCAGCGGAGTTCAGGCGCGGGGTGCACCGTCGTACAATGTCTTTGGAGGCTGCTTCGATGATTAGCCATGAAAAGTTCCAGAAAGGACGAGGTTGGGCCTATCTGGCGGGGATCGTTCTTTTTGTTCTGGTTGCAGCTTGGAAGTTCCTGGTCCGCTAGGCTGCGCCTTTTTTGAGGTTCGAATCGAGCCCAAGCTTTGAAGCAACCAGCTGGCTAATCGCTCGCCGCCCAATTGTTCATTTCATTTCTATCTTCCTGAGGAACTCTCGCAACTCTTCTGGCAATTCGCTGCGCAGGGCAACGGTCCTCGACGTGCTGGGATGGGTGAATTCCAACTGCGCGGAGTGTAGAAAATTTCGTGCCAGGCTGATCGCAGCCGAAGGTCCGCGAGCCTGTTTCGGCGCGCCATAGATGGTATCGCCGACCACTGGATGCCCCAGTGCCGCCATGTGCACACGAATCTGGTGAGTGCGTCCGGTATCGATTTTCACATCGAGCAAAGTAAATTTTCCAAACCTGGTATCGAGACGACGCATGACGCTGTAATGACTGACGGCGGCGCGTCCGCCCTCCAGCCGGGTTGTCATGCGCATACGGCGAATGCGATCCCTGCCTATATTCTTGGCAATCGTGCCGGAATCTTTCTTGACCCAACCATGGACCAGCGCTATGTATTTCTTTTTTACTTCGCGGGCGGCGAATTGGGCGCTGAGCTTGCGATGAGTTTCATCGTTTTTGGCAACCACGATCAATCCGCTGGTCTCTTTGTCGAGGCGATGAACAATGCCGGGCCGCAAGTCCCCGCCCACGGCGGATAGAGCTCCGCATGTGATGGAGCAATGCATTTACCAGAGTTCCACGATTGCGAGCCTCATCGGTGGCGCCAGCTCCGGCGTGTACCATCATTCCCGCGGGTTTGTTGATCACTGCGAGGTCGTCATCTTCATAAACAATGTCAAGCGGAATATCTTCCGGCGAGGCCTTGAGTGGTGCGCGCTGCGCATCCCCGAGGACGGTCACGCGCTCGCCGCCTCGCAGCTTGAGGGAAGCTTTGGCGGCAGCATCGCTCACTAGCACTTTCCCTTCAGCAATCAATTCCTGTACTCGGGCGCGGCTCACGCCTTCCAGTTGTGTCGTGAGAAATTGGTCGAGACGCCGGCCTGCGTATTCCGGCGCGACGGAGATGAATATGGGAAATGATTCCGGCATTCGCTGCGAAGCATACTACAGGCTATGCTATGAGATTGTTCAACGCGTAACCTGTATGAATGCCGCGCAAGGAGCCGATATTTACCATGAAGAAGAATATCTGGAGAGCGGTGATTGAAGTAGCGTTCATCGTCTTCCTGTTTTATTCCAATCTTTTGATGGGAGAATTCGAGCGCTCGGGCATGGGGTCGAGAAGGGGGTTCGCTTGGGCACTGCGAGACGTCTTTACTAGTTCCAATTTTGCAATCGCCCTCTCGGCGGCATTCATCGGATACATGCTCTTCGAATTTCTTCGGGAGAAGCTGTAGAAGCTGGCTGCCATCACCGATCGCGCGATCTCCCTACTCGACTGCGTTTTTCGCAATTACCTGACGGTACCACTCGGCGCTAAGCTTCGGCGTGCGCGTCTGGGTCTTGAAATCGACATAGTGAATACCGAAACGCTTGCTATAACCATCCGCCCACTCGTAGTTATCCATGAGACTCCAAAGAAAATATCCTTTGATCGGATAGCCTTCCGAGGCGGCACGATGAAGCTGAGAAAGGTGATTCCGCAGATACATGACGCGATCGGTATCCTCAACACGACCGTCGCCGGTGACCACATCGTCGGCGGAGCAGCCATTCTCGGTAATGTACAGGGCACACGGCTTCCAGATATCGCTGACGTTGCGCACCGCCCAATAAGTGACTTCAGGCCCGATAAAAAGCCACGGAGAAGCCATATGCGGATAAGAAGCCTGGCGCTTTTCCACGACGTAGCCTTCAGGCGAGGAGTCCGCGCGAACGTAATCCGGGGTATACGCATTCAGCCCGACGAAATCGAGTGGACTACCGATAATTTTCATGTCGCCGGCTTCCACCTTAGGAGCATTCGCGCCCTCGCGCTGCAGGTATCCGTCGGTGTACTTGCCTTCCATAATCGCGGTTAGAAATGGAGCGTTTCCTTCACGCGTCGCACGATGCGCAGCTTCAATGTGCTCCGCAGTCTCAATGACCGGCACGTATACAGTCGCATTTTCGGCCAGGCCGATTTGCGTGCCGCTTTTGGCATTCGCCCGGATCGCCTGCACCGCCATACCATGGGCCAGCACACCATGGTGACGAATTTGGTTCACCTGTGCATCCGGCAATTTCAGGCCAGGCGCGAACTGTCCGTTCTTGTAGCCCAAGTCGGTGAAACATACGAGTTCATTGGTGGTGAAAAAGTGACTGACGCGATCTGACAAATGCTTCGAGACGTAGGCCGCGTAATCGGCGAAGGCCTTCGACGTGTCGCGGGACTGCCAGCCACCCGGTAAAGCCTGCGGCAGATCCCAGTGAAACAAAGTAATGAAGGGCGCAATGTCGTTCTTGAGTAGCTCGTCTACTACGCGCTGGTAGTAATCGAGACCTTTCGGGTTCGGCTGCCCCGTCCCATCGGGGAAAATGCGAGACCACGCAATCGAAAATCGATAGCATTTGGCGCCTAGATTTTTGAGCAGCCTGACATCCTCTTTGTAGAGATGGTAAGAATCGTCGGCGACGTCGCCAGTCTCCCCCTGAAAGGTCTTGCCCGGCGTGTGGGAAAAAGTATCCCAGATGGAAGGCTTGCGCCCATCTTCCTTAACCGCGCCCTCAATCTGATATGACGCGGTGGCGCAGCCCCACATGAAGTTGGCGGGGAATTGCAGCAGAGTCGGATTCTGCGCCCACGCAAAGCGTGGAAGAGTGGCGCCAGCAAAAGCGGCCGCAGCAGTTCCAGCCAGGGTTTTGCCGAACCGGCGACGTGTGATTTTTTTCATGCGCCCAAGGGTACCACTACGGCGGGTAGAAATCGCGAATTCAATTGCGAAAAGGAAACCGACCGGTGAACTACCGCGTCACAGCGGCCGGATGCGCCGCAATGTTTTTCTTCATTCCCGGACGCAGCCACCAGATCAGTCCGCCGCCAATCACCAGGCCGATTGCGATCAACTGCGTGCCGGACATTGCTCCGCCAAAAACTGAGCCGCGGCCGGGATCGTCGCGCAGGAATTCCAGAAAGAATCGGGCCACGCCGTAGATGAACAGAAACGCGCCAAAAACCTGACCGTCGAATTTTCTGCGTTTCAGCAACCACATGAGGAAGAAGAAATTCGCCAGTTCAACCGCCGCTTCGAAAAGCTGCGTAGGTTCGAGCGGAACATTGAGCGGAGTACCCGTGATCTGATTCGCGAGTGGATTGCGAAACACGACACCCCAGAAGTGATGCGTCTCTTTGCCGTAGCAACATCCAGCGGCGAAGCACCCCACTCGGCCGATGGCATGGCCCAAGGCAAGCCCCGGCGCAAAGGCGTCGCAGGTTCCAAGGGCAGGCATATTATGCCGGCGTACGTACCACCATGCGGCAATAAACGCGGCAATCAGGCCGCCGGAAAAAACGCCGCCGGCCTGCAGTGTGGTAACGCTGAAAATTTCGCCAGGATGCGCCTTGTAGTAGCTCCACTCATTGATTACGTAAAGGACTTTGGCCCCAATGATTCCACACAGGACCACCAGAATCCCCAGGTTCCACGCGTTCTCACCATCAATGCCGAGGCGCTCGGAGTTGCGCACGCTGATCCACAGGCCGAGCAGAACTCCCAAAGACACCAAGAAGCCGTAGGTCGGCAGAAAGAATCGTCCGAAATGAACTAGTTGTGGATACACAGTAAGTTGGATGCAGGAACTGCGGAATTTGTACCAGATTCAGTCTAGCAGGAATGATCGCGAAGGGGTGGCGGGCTGCCTATTGTTGATTTCTGATTGATGATTGTCGATTAAGACCCGTCTGCCCGGGCTTTTCAATCAACAATCAAAAATCAGCAATCAAAAATAATCAAGCCGACCCACTGTGCCGTGTGACGGGCCGAGAATGAACCGTCAGGTAGACGTTGGGAACCCGCCGAGACCCTTTAGGCATCTCCGCATGGCGGAGCGTTGCACACCGGATCCTAGTTCGAGTCGAGTCCCCGTTCATTCAGCATTGGTTCAAAAATCGGTTACCGCCATCACCAACCCCGCAGGCCGGCTTTCACTCTGGATGCTAGGAGAACTCGCCGTGAATTAGCAATAGGGAGGGTGCAAATAGTTGGCAGAACAGTTGCAACCAAAGTAATCGCTCTGCCGGATTCGGGAGTTGCATTCCTGATTACTGGCGCTGTTAAGAAAAAAGATACGGCATCAGGCAGTCGATTGGATCGGACAGGATGAGTGTAAGTAAGACAAGCGACGGCGATCGATCGAAATGAGGAACTCGCTAGCCCGCCTTGCGATTCTCGCCCAGCACTTCATCCAGAGCATTGGCCAATAGACGCGCACGTTTCTGATAATCAGTGCTGCCGGAGTCCTGCTTGCGCCTCAGCAGATGGTATTCATCAGCAATATTCAGCGCCGCCAGCACGGCCAGTCGCACCGTGTCGATGGTATTCGTCGCCTCGGCTACGGCTCGCATTTTCGAATCGACATACTCGGCGAGCTTCAGAATGTATTCTGGATCAGACCCGCGCAAATTGTAGGCCTGATCAAAAATTTCCACCCGCACGCTGCCATTTTGCGTGTCTTTCAGCGTTGAATCTTTAGCCGCTGTAGCCATAGTCACTGGTCCCCAAATCGTGATCCCTAAACGGTGATCCTAAGATTTTGGTAATGCTAACTTGCGCGTTCCTCGGCAATTGAATCGATTTGTTGCAACATCTTTTCCACGCGTCCGCGAATCTCTTCGCGCTCTTTGCGCAACTGCACCGTCTCGCGCCTCAGTGCAACCAGCTGTTCTTCGCGCTCTTCCAGTTGCTGCCGGGCGCGCTGGGCATCACGTTCCGCCGCAGCCTGGGCTTGCCGCGCGCCTTTGTACATTTCGATGGTACGGAAAATTTTCTCTTCCAGCACCTGAAAACTATCCGCCGGAGCCTGTTCTGTTACCTGTTCCACCGCGTTTAG
Organism: uncultured Acidobacteriaceae bacterium; assembly: GCA_963817305.1. Lineage (GTDB taxonomy): Bacteria > Acidobacteriota > Terriglobia > Terriglobales > Acidobacteriaceae > Sulfotelmatobacter. Next base: position 122,642 of record CAWFOD010000013.1, read on the forward strand.
CGCCATGATTGCACTTTTCCCCGAGAGGGATTTCAAACTTTCCCGAAGTATACTCCTCCGCGCTGTGGATGCAGCATAGCCCAGAGGTGCCGATCTCGCTTTTTCTGCGCACGACTCCGGATACTTCCCGGCATAACAGACAACCCTCCCCGCACTAGCGGCAGCCCTAAGGTCAGATCGCTCGTCGGCTATAATGTTCTGTAACGCTGGTTGGGTTAAGCCTCGTTCCCCTGCGGTGCCCTGGGAGGAATTCAGCCTCGTTATGAGTCTCGTTAGTCTCGTTATGAAGTACGAAAACCGTAGCTGAAGGAGTTCCGCATGGCGATCGAGAAGTCGGAAAATATCTGGCACAACGGGAAACTCATTCCTTGGGATGAAGCGACGATCCACGTGATGTCGCATGTGGTCCACTATGGCTCTTCGGTGTTTGAGGGAATCCGCTGCTACGCACCACATTCGCGTCCGGCGATTTTCCGCGCAAAGGAACATATCCAGCGCCTGCTGGATTCCGCCAAGGTCTATCGCATCGATGTGGACTACACCCGCGATCAACTAGTCAAAGCCATGCTTGAGACGGTCGGCAGCAATGGCGTTTGGCCGTGTTATGTGCGGCCCATCGTGCTCCGCGGTTATGGCGAGGCGGGAGTGAACCCATTCAACTCGCCAACCGAGGTTTACATCATCAATTATCCGTGGGGAAAATACCTGGGTGGTGAGAGTGAAGGTTGCGACGCGTGCGTTTCCTCCTGGACGCGGCTGGCTCCGAACACGCTGCCCGCAATGGCCAAGGCGGGCGCCAATTACATGAACTCGCAGCTCATCAAGATGGAAGCCATTGTGAATGGCTACGCCGAAGGCATTGCGCTCGATGTAAATGGTTATGTGAGCGAAGGCTCGGGCGAGAACGTGTTTCTTGTCCATCGCGACAAACTCGTCACTGCACCGTTGGGAAATTCCGTTCTGCCCGGCATCACCCGCGATTCCGTATTGCAGATCGCGCGCGATCTCAGCATTCCAATCGTCGAACAGATGATTCCGCGTGAGATGCTTTACATCGCTGACGAAGCTTTCTTCACGGGCACAGCAGCTGAGGTCACGCCTATCCGCTCAGTCGACAAAATCAAAGTGGGCAAGGGAGTAATGGGCCCGATCACCAAGGCGATTCAGAAAGAGTTTTACGCGATCGTGCGCGGGGAAAAAGACGATCGCCACGGATGGCTGACTGCCGTGCCAGTTGGCAGCAAACAGCCGGTGGGTGTGTAAGGTTGGTTGAAGTAAGTTTAGGGACGCGACCCGTCGCGTCCCTTTCTTATTTGTTGTTAACTGCCGCACACAATAGTTCGACGGGCCCCATCACAGAAGGTTTTATTCTCAGCGTTTTTTCCAATCCGCACCGAAGTCTGTATCCCGCCTTAGAAATAGACTCATTACCTAGGTCATCTTGGGGAAGGTGACGATTCGGTTCATCATAGGCAAGCTTGTGAGGCGAAGCCTCCCGGGATATCCTTCGATGAATATTGATGATCTGCTGCGGATTGCGACCGAACGCAAAGCCTCCGATTTGCATTTGAAGGTAGGAAACTATCCTCACCTTCGAATTGATGGCGAACTGGTGCCATTGACCGACCAGCCTCGTGTGAGCGCTGAAGACATGCTGACCATGGCGTTCAGCATGATGTCGGCGCGGCAGAAACAGAAATTCAAAGAAACCACGGAAATCGATATGGCCTATGGCGTAGCCGGCCTCGGACGATTCCGTGTGAACATCTTCCAGCAGCGCGGCAACGTGGGACTGGTGCTGCGCGTCATTCCAACCAAGATTCGCGCGCTGGACGAATTATTTCTGCCGAAAGTTGTGGAACAGATTTGCGAGATGCCGCGCGGACTGGTGCTGGTCACCGGCGTTACCGGTTCCGGTAAGTCGACGACGCTCGCCGCCATGGTGGATCGAGTAAATTCCAGCCGCGCGGAACACATCATCACCATCGAAGATCCGATCGAATTTCTGCATCGCGACAAAAAAGGCTACGTAAACCAACGCGAAATCGGCGTGGACACGCCGTCATTCAGCGCGGCGCTGCGCGCATCTCTGCGTCAGGATCCGGACGTCATCCTGGTCGGCGAAATGCGAGACCTGGAAACCATCTCGACTGCGCTGCACGCCGCGGAAACCGGCCACATGGTTTTCTCGACTCTGCACACGCTCGACGCCGTGGAAACTGTGAACCGCATTATTTCCATCTTTCCGCCACCTGAGCAAAAACAGATTCGGCTGCAACTGGCGGCAGTTTTGCGTGCCATCGTGAGCCAGCGACTGGTGCGGCGCTGCGATTCCGATGGGCGCGTGCCCGCGGTCGAAGTGATGATCAACACCGCCTTCATCCGGGAATGCGTACTCGTTCCAGAAAAGACTCGATCGATTCGTGACGCGATTGCTGCGGGCACGTCGCAATACGGCATGCAGACATTCGATCAGTCGTTGTGGGATTTATTCCAGGCAGGCTTGGTCGCGTACGAAACGGCTCTGGAAAATGCTTCCAATGCCGACGACTTCAAGCTACGCATGCAAGGCATTGCATCGACCGCCGATATTTCGCGGCAGTCCATGCAGTCGGCCGGTTTCGGCGGACGCTAAAATTCGGCGTCCGCTTTCCTTTTTCCGGAAACGGGAGCCGCCGTTCCATTCTCCTCCCTTTCTATTCCCCAATTCGTTTATCGTTAGCCCATGCCATTCTCGCGACCGAAGAAGAGGTCGTATTCCGAAGATGAGTTGTACGAATACGCCGTTGGTGCACTGGCACGGCGCATGCGTACGGTTGCGGAATTGAAGCGCCTATTCCGCGCGCGTGTGGAAGACGCGGAATCGGAGTATGGGCAAACGCTCATTGAGTTGGTGATCCGGCGACTCAAGGATCGCGGCTATCTCAACGATTCCCAATATGCGGCTTACTTTTCTTCGCTGCGCCGCGACAATCAAAAGTTTGGACGCCGGCGCGTGGTTACCGACCTGAAGATAAAGGGCGTCCATGGCGAGATTATCGAAAAGGCAGTAGATGCGGCTTTCGAAGGTGTAAGCGAAGAAAAACAGGCTCGCGAATATCTGCGACGCAAGCGCGTGGCGAAACCCAGGGATCAGAAGGCAACAGCACGAATTTTCCGGCAACTGGCGAGGGCCGGCTTCGGCGCAAAAACGATTTTCACGATCTTGAAGAGCTGGGATGTGGATGAAGAAACCTTGACGTCGCTGGAAAGCGAAATTGTCTGATCCTGCGCGGCTTGGCAAATGACGCCTCGATGTTGCATACTCCTGCCGTTCCTAATCTCCGCTCCTCAGGAGGCACTATGAAAATCAGTTGGAAAGTAATTCTCGCAGCCGTGCTCCTCAGCGCCGTTCCACTCGCCTTTGCTCAGGACGTCAGTGCGGACGTAAAGAAAACGGCAAAGGATACCGGCACCGATACAAAGAAAGCCGCCACGAAGACTGGACACGCTACTGAAAAAGCCGCCGATAAAACTGGCGATGCAACCAAGACGGCGGCCACCAAGACCGGACACACTACGAAGAAGGTAGCTAAAACTGCCGGCAAGGATACCGAAAAAGCTGCCGATAAGACTGGTCATGAAACCAAAGTGGTGGCTAAGGACACTGCGAAGGACACCGATGTCGCCGCGAAGAAGACAGGCAGCGGCGTAAAGAAGGGCACCATGGCCACCGGACACGAAGTGAAGAAAGTGGGAGAGAAGACCGAAGATGCGGTGAAATAAACAAAAACGCTGAGTGACATCGAGGGCACAGAGATCGCCTGGTGACTGACGTATGAACTCCCGGCGTTTTCTGCGCCCTCAGCCGTTCTATTTCCCAGTGCTAAAATCAGAGTTCACCGAAAATGCTGACAGGCTCTGAAATTCGGCGCAAGTTTCTCGACTTTTTTGTGCAGAAGGGGCACAAGGAGGTGCATTCGTCGTCGCTTGTGCCGGCGAATGACCCTACGCTTCTGTTCACCAACGCGGGAATGAACCAGTTCAAGGATGTTTTTCTGGGACTGGAGAAGCGCGATTACTACCGCGCCACTTCATCGCAGAAGTGCGTGCGTGCCGGCGGCAAACATAACGACTTGGAAAATGTGGGCTTCACTAATCGGCATCACACGTTCTTCGAGATGCTGGGAAATTTTTCTTTTGGCGACTATTTCAAGAAGGATGCGATTGCTTACGCCTGGGAGCTGATCACATCGCCGGAGTGGTACGGGATCGATAAAAACAAGCTCTATGCGACCATCTTTAAGGGCGAAGCCGGTGTGGAGCGCGACGTTGAGGCTTATGACTTGTGGGCGGCGCAAGGTGTTCCCAAAGATCGAATCTTTGAGATGGGGCTGAAAGATAATTTTTGGCAAATGGGCGACACCGGGCCCTGCGGGCCGTGCAGCGAGATTCATTACGATATGGGGCCGGCGGCATCGGAGCAAGGTCACGTGGATTGCCGGTTTCCTTGCGATTGCGGCCGTTATGTCGAGATTTGGAATCTGGTGTTCATGCAGTTCGATCGCGACCCGAGCGGCAAGCTGAACCCGTTGCCGAAGCCTTCGATTGACACGGGCATGGGGCTGGAGCGGGTCACGGCGGTGCTGCAGGGAGTGATTTCGAATTACGACACGGATTTGTTTACGCCGTTGATCAAGCGGGCGGCGGAACTCACCGGCTGGGCGAACGAAGGCGTTCGCCGCTCCACGAGCTGTTCTACCGAAACAAACCGTGGAGCGACGGAGGCCCCCATCCGTCGAGCCGAGCAAAGCTCGGCTGGTTCTTCCAGTCATAAGTCGGCGGCGTCTCTCAGAGTCATCGCCGACCACTCGCGCGCGGCAACGTTTTTGATTTCCGATGGAGTGCTCCCTTCGAACGAAGGTCGAGGCTATGTGCTGCGCAAGATTATTCGACGAGCGATCACGCATGGAAGGCTCCTGGGACAGACGAAACCTTTTCTGCATGGGATGGTTTTCGCGGTGCGGGATCTTATGCAGGATGCTTATCCGGAATTGAAGGAGACGGCAGAAAGGGTCTCCCAAAACGTTCTCCTCGAAGAAACGCGATTCGCACACACTCTCGATATCGGTCTTGAGAGGCTGGAGGATCTCCTAAAGACATCTGGCCAGCGTCTCGCGGGTGCAAAAGCTTTCAAGCTCTACGACACTTTCGGAATGCCACTCGATTTCATGCAGGATGCGGCTCGTGATCAGGGAATCGAGTTCGATCAGGCAGGTTTTGATCGTGCGATGGAAGAGCAGAAGTCCCGCGCGCGGGCATCATGGAAGGGCGGGGCCAAACACGCGGCCAATCCTGCGTACCAGGAGCTTCCGAAATCAATCTTCGAAGGCTACCGGCAGACGCGCTCCGAGGGTTGCGAAGTGCTCGCGATCATTCATAACGGACAGGGTGTGAAGGAACTTAAGGCCGGGGAGTCCGGAGAAGTCATCCTTGATCATACGCCGTTCTATGCCGATTCTGGCGGACAGGTCGGCGACAAGGGATGGTTTTATTCGGACGACCACAACACCATCGTCGCTGAAGTGACCGGATGCTATGCGCCGATTCAGGGCGTGCGGGCGCATCAGGTTGTCGCGAAGCAATCGATCCGCGTCGGTGACAAAGTCGATGCGGTGGTGAATGCGGACGTTCGTAAGTCAACGATGCGCAATCATACGGCCACGCATCTGCTGCATGCTGGACTGCGTGAAGTTTTAGGAAAGCATGTGAAGCAGGCGGGATCGCTGGTGGCGCCGAATCATTTGCGCTTTGATTTTTCGCACTTTACAGCAGTCGGGGATGAAGAGTTACAGGATATTGAAGACATCATCAACCGGGAAGTTTTGCGCAACCAGATCGTCGAGACCATTACTGACGTGCCGATCGACGAAGCCATCAACACCTATCATGCGATGGCGCTATTCGGTGAGAAATATGGCGAAAGGGTGCGCGTAGTGCGGATCGGCGATTTCTCTACCGAACTTTGCGGCGGCACGCACACGGGGGCGACAGGCGAGATTGGTCTGATCAAGATTTTGAAAGAAGGTAGCGTGTCGTCGGGCGTGCGGCGCGTGGAGGCGGTGACAGGCGAAGGATCGCTGGCGCATTTTCGCAAGGACCACGCGTTGGAAAATTATGTCGCAAGTATGGCGGCGCATTCCGACTCCACTTCTCCCGCTGACGCGTTGAAGCTGGAACTCGACAAGAAAGATGCGGAGATCAAGCGACTGGCACGGGAACTGGATCAGGCGCGGATGAAATCGGCGTCGGCTGCCATCGGTTCCGCGAGCGTTGTCGATAAAGTAAAAGATGTGAAGGGCGTGCGAGTTCTGGCGCATCGCGTGGATAATCTGGAACGCGCGCAGTTACGAACGCTGGTCGATCAACTGCGAGACAAGATCGGCTCGGGCGTGGTGGTACTGGGATCAGCCTCGAACGGCAGCGTTTCATTAATCGTGGGGGTCACGAAGGATCTCACTAGTCGAGTGCAGGCAGGGAAAGTGATTGCCCCTGTGGCGCAGAAAGTAGGCGGCAAAGGCGGAGGGCGTCCCGACCTGGCCGAGGCCGGTGGAAAAGACGCTGCCGCCCTAGATGCCGCGCTGGATGGCGCTTACGGCGTAGTGGAGTCGCTGCTGGTATGAGCACGGGCGGACCTCCGATTGATCAACGCCTGCGTGTTGTCAAACACAAAGGGCATGTAATTTACATCATTGACTTCTCGCACTGCACTGCGAAAGAGATTCTATTGCTGCTCGATCTCGTTCGCGCCGATATCGCACGCCACGCTCCCGGATCATTGCTCACTCTGGCTGACTTCACTGAAGCGCAGATCGACAAAGCGGTGGCCACTCGGATGAAGGAAGTGCTTGTGCTGGATCGTCCGTACGTGAAGAAGTCAGCGTGGGTCGGGACCGACAGCGTTCCGCATGTGTTCTACGAGCACTTCAAGAACTTCTCGCAACGCGACTTCCCGGTATTCAATACGCAGGAGGCCGCAATGGACTGGTTGGTACGAGATGAATCTTAGAGCGAAGCCCAGACGCCTCTCCCAAATAAGGACAAACTTCGTCCGCTGGCGAAAGTTGGTTGCTCATCAACCACAATAACGCGCCGCTTCCGCGATATGATTGAGGTCACATTTTGTGACCTCAAAATGAAAAAAAGAATAAGTGCGACACTGCTCAAAATGCCGAAACGCCGTGCGACTTTACCTTATGCCGTGGAATCGCGTATTTTGCTGCTTCGCCATCAGAGGGTAATTCTCGACGCCGACATTGCCGAGCTTTACGGTGTTCCGGTAAAAGTTCTTAACCAGCAAATCAAGCGTAATCAGAAACGCTTTCCTGCAGACTTCGTCTTCCAACTGAGCGCCAAGGAATACGAAGTTTTGAGGTCACAATTTGTGACCTCAAAAGAGTCACGCGGTGGGCGGCGATACCTTCCGTATGCGTTTACCGAGCATGGCGCAATTATGGCGGCAACCGTGCTCAATTCCGAGCGCGCCGTGCAGATGAGCGTATTTGTAGTGCGGGCGTTCGTCCGACTACGCGAGATGCTAGCTAACAATCATAAGCTTGCCGGAAAAATTGATGAACTGGAAAACCGATTGGATAGCCACGATTCTACGATTCAGGATTTGATCGATGCGATCAAGGAATTGATGACGCCAGAGGATCCGCCGCGAAAACGCATCGGATTCCAGTTGCCTGCCGGCAAGAGTAACCGATAGTGCGGGAAGGCAAGTGCATGAAATTTAAATTCCGGGATCTGGCTAGTTTCGTGTATTCGGGGGTTCTGTATTTTGTCGTGTTCGCTTTGTATTCGCCACCATAGTATTTTTATGGTAAAGATAATACAGCGATCCGGCATAGCAATTCCGTGCGAAAAGCAATTAACCATCTCAAGAAATCCGACGCCGTTTTGCGGGCGATCATTGCTCGCATTGGACCGTGCCGTATGCAGTTTGGGCCGCCCGAATTTCACAGCCTGGCCGAAGCCATTGTTTATCAGCAACTGAACGGCAAGGCGGCGGAAACAATCTTCAAGCGCTTTGCCTCCCTGGCTGGCGAACCGTTAACCCCGGAAGGAATTCTCAAGCTCAGTGATGAGCAAATGCGCGGTGCCGGCTTGTCCAAGCAAAAGTCGGGCTATTTAAAAGATTTGGCGACGAAGACAGCTGCCGGACTTGTGGATTTTTCGCAGCTATCGACACTGTCGGATGAGCAAGTGATTGAGCATCTCACGCAAGTGAAGGGCATTGGCGTTTGGACGGCCCAGATGTTTCTGATGTTTACCCTGAAACGGCAGAATGTGCTGCCGTCCGGCGATTTTGGAGTACGCATGGCGATTTATAAACACTATCTGGAGGCGCAGCGTACGAAAAGGGTGAGGAATTCTTCTGCCGAAAAGAAATCCGCAGTGGCGAAGAAGGTCCGGAAACGCAAGATCAAGCTGCCCACTCCTGAACAAATGGAAAAAATCGCAAAGTGCTGGGAACCCTATCGCAGCGTAGCGTGTTGGTATTTGTGGCGCAGTTTGGATACAAAAACGCTTTGAGCCAGAATCAGGAAAGTGTGCTTCTGTGCTCGAAGCTGGCTACTGTGATTAAATGAATGCGATGGCTGATCTCAAGATCCGAGTGTTGGTTGCGAAGCCGGGCCTCGACGGACATGACCGGGGGGCCAAAGTAATCGCGCGCGCCTTGCGCGACGCGGGCATGGAAGTGATTTATACCGGATTGCGCCAGACGCCGGAGATGATTGTAAGCGCGGCGGTGCAGGAAGATGTGCAGGTAATCGGATTGTCGATCCTCTCCGGGGCGCACAATGCGATCGTCCCGCGCGTAATGGACTTGCTTAAGCAGAACAAGATGAATGATGTTCTGGTTCTGGTGGGCGGAATCATTCCTGATCAGGACATCGGCGCACTCAAGGAGCTTGGTGTCGCCGCCATCTTTCAACCCGGCGCAGCAATGGATAACATCGTGAAGTTCATCCGCGCGAACGTAAAGGGCGCGAGCGTACCGGCCGCAGGTTGATTGAGTCGTGCAGCAGTCGGCGATTTTGCGATTGAACCGCTTGTCCTCGATCCCAAACGACTCTGTAATCCGATGACTCAATTTCATCGTATGCCAATCGCAAACTCGACCAGCATCCGGCAACAGCTCGCACGCACCGTCGGGCCGGCCCCATGGTATTGGAAAACATTTCCGGAATTTCATTCTGTCGCCGGACAAAGGTTTGTTTGGACGCATCACGGCGATGAAGGTCCAGTAGGGTATGTGGTTTCGTTGTCGCTGGAGCAGGAACCGGATAAGCCTCGGCTGGCGCTCAACACCTACTGCCGTCCATTTGTAGCTTCTCCAGGTTGCCTGGGAATTTGGTGTCCGGAGGGGAGAAATATTCGCTTTGCCGGTTTCAATCCCGATCAACTCGAGCCTTTTGACCTTGCAGAAATCGCGGGATGGTTCAAGCCGTCTTCTGATCGGATCTACTCGAGGACGCCGCCAGTCGCTGACTTCGAACTGCCCCTTACGCTTGGTCCAGGCATGCACAAAATTGACATCCCCGGCGAGTTGGCCGCAATCGACGAGTTGATCATACCCACAAGTTATAAAGCGCTTTCGAATGATGATCCCGCGTTTGCGTTGTTCGCCGTCTATCTGCAAGGCGGGTTGGTCGAAGTTTTGCCGCAAAAGTGGTTTACCGCCTCACAATATCAGGTGGGCAAGCAGTGGATTTCGCGCGCTGCTCGCGATGCGGAATCGCATCGCATCTTTGGGGAATGTTTTGGCGCGGGAACCTTCGTGTTAGAGGAAGACGGCTGCCGGCTGGCAGAGTGGCTGGACAAAAAGTCTTAAATTCTTGCGCCAATCGTAAAGTCGGTGGACTCCAAGTTTCCCCACGATCGAGGAGGATTCGATCACGTAAGCTCCCGGTTTAGTCTCCAACTGCATCGATTCCGTTTAAAAAATAAACTTCAAGCCCAGTTGGATTTGCCGGGGTGCGAAAGCGGCATTGGGCTTCATGAAATTTTGTGGCTGTTGGTAGTAGGCGGGGTAGGGTGTTCCGTTTACGTAAGTCGTGTACTGCGTGAAGGTGGTGGCTTCAGCGGTGAGGCCGTCGGAGGTTATGGTGACGCGTTGGTTGTCGCGGTTGAAGAGGTTGAAAGAGTCGGCGGTGAATTCCAAGCGGTAACCGTGGCCCACGTGGATTTTTCGTACCAGGCGCAGATCGGTGGATGAGTAATCGGGTCCGGTGAATCCGTTGCGGCTGTAACCGGGTAGACGATCGTTGAGATCGTTGCCATCCTGATTGGGATCGCCGCTAACCGTCGCATTGACCGGACGTCCGCTGCCGGCGGTAACGATGCTGGAAATTTTCCAGTCATTGAAAACATGACCAAGAAATTCGTGGCCGCGATGGAAGAAGCGCGGCTCCGCGGAGAAGGCCGCAACGAAGCGGTTGCGCTGGTCGGTGACGCTGGGTCCGCGCTCGGCATTGGGTTGATAGGAATTTTGGACGGTCGCGGGTTCGCCCGCGACCAAGGCGTCCTGACCGTCGTCGATGGCATGGGCGTAGGTGTAGGAAAGACGGAGGTAGGTTCCGCGAGACATGCGGCGGTTAATGGAGAGCGTTGCGCCGTTGTAAACGCTGGAGGCCGCACTTTGGAATTCGTCGATCTCGCCGAGCTGGGCGATGGGACGTCCGAGAGGATTAATGCATGGGGGAAAAGTGCAGGTCGCCGACTGCGTGTATTGCCAGGTGGCAAAGGAATCGACGGTGTAATAGCCGTTCTGAAATATCGAGCCCGTGGAATCGAAGATGGGATAAGTGAGTGCGACCGGTTGCGGCAGGTTGACGTCGAGAGCGCGGATGAGATGTTCGCCGTGGACGTAAAGATAGGAGACGGCGACGGTAGTGTGGTCAGCAACCTCGCGTTCGAGGGTGAGGCTGGCTTGCTGAACACGCGGAGTGACGAAGTTGGGAGCGAAGGCCGAAACATCGTTGGTCACGCCCTCGCCGAATCCTCGCGGAAGATTACAGTTTGCTGAGGTGAGCGAGCAAGTTACAAGCGGGTTGGGATAGGTGGGGAAAACCTGTCGATCTGCATAGATATTGTTGTTGAGAAAAAGCTGGGCATCGGTGATGCCGTTTTCGGTGGCGATGGCCGAGTTATAGATCTGAGGAATACGCACATAGAAAATTCCGTACCCGGCACGGATGACGAGCGGACGGTTCTTGCCGATGGAATAGGCGAGTCCGGCGCGGGGTCCGAAATTTCGCGGATTGTAGGGGACCTTACCGGCTGGCGGAAACAGCGGGTTGGATTCAAGTCCAGCGGTGGTGAAGGTTTGCAGATCCCAGCGCACGCCGAGGTTAATGGCTAGATGACCGGTGACGCGGACGGTGTCCTGCGCGAAGGCGGCATAGTCATTGCTGTTGGGGTTGGAAGCGGCTTGGCCGAAGTTCTGCAGATAGTAATGCGGGACGGCGTGAGCGTAGGCGCGAAGCGGAGTGAGGGGGAGCCCGGCCTCTTGCGGTTCAAAAGTGAAAGGGTTGACCTTGATTTCGTCGAAAAGATATTCGCCGCTCTGCTGGCTGGGGAAGAAATCATAGATCCAGGTGATGAGAGTGTCTCCGCCAAATTTGAAGGAGTGGCGACTGGTATCGAGACTGAGCGTTTCGGCAAGCTGGGCGCGGTGTTCGCGCGTGGCGCGCGGCAGTTGGTCGGAGCGCCCGACACCATCGATGATATCGGTGACTTTGATGAGCGTGTCATTCGTGTTGGTAAAGGACTGGCGCAGGTCGCGGGAAAATTGGGCGCGAAGATGGCTGATGAGGCGCGGGGTCAAACCTGAGGTCAGCGAGGCGGAGGCTGTGTCCGTAGAAACAGTCTCTTCGCCGTTGTCGGAGATGGAATCGTAAGTGACGGGACTAGCGGGATCGAGGAAGACGTTGTTCGATCCCCAATAGCGGGAAGAGTTATAGCGCAGCGCGAGCTGGTTGCGCGGAGTGAGATTGATATCGAGTTTGGCGTATGCAGCATTGCCGATTTGCGCGGCGGGAAAAGATCCGGCGTAGGAGCTGAGTTTGGTGGCGGCAGCGAAAACGAGAGCCTGGTCGCTGGTTTCGTAATCGCCGGGTGAGTAAGGTCCAGTTCCGGCTTGGGGAACGACTTGCATGGTGCCGTCGAGAAATTCGACGACATCGGGGACGTGGAAGTAGTGTTGATCGAAACCTCCGAAGAAGAAGATTTTATTTTTCTTGATGGGGCCGCCGATGGTTCCTCCACCTTGCTGCTGGCGGCTGTGCGGTTTAAAGGTCATCATGGGATCGGCTGCTCCAAATCCGCTGTCGCGAATGTAATAGAGGCCGGTTCCATGCCAGTGATTGGAACCGGATTTAGTGACGACATTCACAACTGCTCCGCCCGCGCGGCCAAGTTCGGCGCCATAGGAGTTTGTGGAGACGCGGAACTCCTGCACAACTTCGTTGGAGAATTGATAGGGCGTGCGATAGAGGCCGCGAGCCTGAGCGAAGAAGGCGTTGTTGAAATCTCCGCCATCGACCAGGAAGCTGTTCTGGAATCCACGCAAGCCGCCAAAGGAAAGATCGCCATTGGTGGAGGAGGTGAGGCTGCGCGGATCCTGCGTGACGCCGGGTGAAAGCAACATGAGATCGGAGAACCGGCGGCCGTTGAGCGGAAGATCGGCGATGGCGCGCTCGTCAATGAGGGTGGAGACGGCGCTGGGATTGGTGTCGACAAGTTTGGGGGAGCCGGAGACGGTTACATTTTCCTGTGGGCCGGCGATAGTGAGATGGAATTCGATTTCGGTGGAGGCGCCCACATCAACACGAAGCAATGGAGTTTTCTGCGGCGACATTTTATCCGCGACTGCGCGGGCGGTGTAGTCGCCGGGCGGCAGAAGATCGATAGAGAAACGGCCTTCGGAGTCAGATGTGACGGAGTAACGCAGGCCGGTGGCGGAATCCACAGCGACGATGGAAGCTTGCGCGATGTGCGCTCCAGCGGGATCGAGCACGGTGCCGTGGATAGCGCCAGTGGCGGCGTCCTGAGCGACCGCTGACGATGACAGGAAACAAAGTGCAATCAGACAGAGTAAGGCGCGTGGCATGAGTCCCACCTTTGGCGAGATGAGGCTCGGAGAGTGAGTTCCGCAGAGCTTTACCGGAAGCGGTGCGGGATAAGGGAAACCACGTCCTGTATAGCATGGTCAAGGTGAATAAGAGTGTGACGGGGCGTAGTTCTTTTTGCGAGGAGTGCAGAAGTGGGAATGCATAGGCCGTCGAAGATGAGGACCGTTCCGACTCGGGAGGCCCAAACTAGCTTCTTGCTTTTGGGTGGCGCTTTTAGCGCTGCGTCCCTCAAAAGCTAAGTCGAAGCTAGCTCTCGTCGGGCCTACGCGGACGCCGGATCAAGCTTTCTGAACGCCGCGACGGTCGACTCCAATTTGTCATTCGTCAGGTCGAATGTTCTGAAAGCAAAATCGGATATCTGGGCAAAGAAAATAAATACGGTCGCAAACGCGGTCTCGAGCCAATCGTGGGATCGACCGATATGCATGAGAAACTGCTGAGCGCCCTCTTGCCGTAGCTGACCAGCAAGCGAGGGTGGAGTCGAGTGTAGTAGCTGAGATAGCATAAGAAACACGACGTCGTAGTCGTAAGAGGGGCTCTGAACAAGGTATGCCCTGTCCCTGACATTCATGGGCCATCCACTCCTCTGCGACGCCCTCTGGATTTGATCGAGCGCACTTTGAACTTCCTGTGATACGGGGTGCATTTTGAACCGGGACGCGAGTTTTTGATTCTCGTCTCTCATCAGGTCAATGAACGCTCTCGCGTTGTCCTCCGGATTCTTATTTATATATCGCAGGTTTATCGTTGCCTCCACCAAAGACCGACAAACTCCAGCCGCCTGAACACCGTAGCCCGCCTTTGCCAGCTTGATCGCAGCCCTCGCATCGTTGTGTGCCTTCCCGAGGATGAGAGCAGTTGCTTGTTGAAGGCTTGTATCGATTGGCAGCGTTTTGCGAAGGACCTCTTCGTCCACCACTCTCAAAAGCTCATCGCAAGCGTGTGCTAACTTCCACTCGCGATCGGACAGCTCTGGCCAAGCGGCCATAAGCTCCAACTGTTCCTCTTGTGTCACCGCGACACTCGTAGGCGCGTCCACCATCAGGTCCACGGCGCGCGCAGTTTTTGGGAAGGGAATGACTTCGCGCAGGCTTTCGGCCCCTGCAATGATCATAACGATGCGATCGAGGCCGAGGGCGATGCCACCGTGCGGAGGCGTGCCGTATTCGAGGGCTTCGAGAAAGAATCCGAAGCGGGACCGGGCTTCTTCGTCAGTCATGCCGAGGGCACGGAAGATTTTGCTTTGAATATCCTGGCGATGGATACGGATCGATCCCGAGCCCAGTTCGGTGCCGTTGAGGACGACGTCATACGCCAGGGCGCGAACCGCGCTGAGCGGCGATTGCGGATCTTTTACCGATTCGACTCCGGCCTCGAGTAACTTCATGTCCTCTTCGTGCGGAGAAGTGAACGGATGATGCGCGGCCATCCACTGCTTTTCACTCTCGTCCCATTCGAACATGGGAAAATTTGTGACCCAGAGGAAACGGAAATCTTTGGCGGGGTCGCCGGTTTTTTTGAAGATGCCGTGGCGATCGGCATACTTTTGCGCCAGCGCCAGACGCAGCAATCCCGCTGAGGCGTAGATGGCTAATTCCTGCGGTGTGACTTTGCGATGCGCGGGCATTGCCGTCTGTGGGCCAGATTGCGCCGAGCCTGCGACCAAGACGATCAGGTCTTTCTCTTCTGCTCCGCATTTTTTTTCAATCGCCGCCGCTGCTTCGGGAAATTTGTTAGCGATGCGTTTGAAGTCTTCGAAAATCTTCGCTCCACCTTTGGAGTGGAACATGGGCTTGATGTCGTCGCGCTCTTTGCGCGAGAGTTCACCAACTTTGGGCGTGCGGATGGCAATCAGCGGGAGATTCGGATTGATCGCCAGTTCCTGCAAATTTTCCGGCGTGAAACATTCGCGCACGTCAGTGAAGGCGGGCAGGCGCAAGTCGGGCTTGTCGATACCGTAAAGGCGGATGGCTTCGTCGTAATCCATGCGTGGAAATGGAGTCTTGATTTCGGAGCCGGCGGCGCGGAAGGCGGCGGCGAGAAATCCTTCCACCACTTCCCACACGCGTTCGGGCTGGGGATAAGACATTTCGAGATCGATCTGGGTGAACTCCGGCTGGCGGTCGGCGCGCAAGTCTTCGTCGCGGAAGCAGCGCACGATCTGAAAATATTTATCGAAGCCGGAGATCATCAGAATTTGTTTGAACATCTGCGGCGATTGCGGCAGCGCGTAGAAAGTTCCGGGCTGCACCCGGCTGGGAACGAGGTAATCGCGCGCGCCCTCGGGCGTGGAGCGAGTCATAAACGGAGTTTCGATTTCGAAGAAACCTTGGTCCGAAAGATAATCGCGAATGGCTTTAGCGACTTTGTGACGGGTCTCGATGTTGAACTGCATCACGTCCCGGCGGAGATCGATGTAACGATATTTCAGGCGCGTTTCTTCGTTCGTGAGCGCGGTGTCTGAGGGCAGGAATGGCGGCAGCTTCGATTCGTTGAGGATGCGTAACTCTTCGGCGACCAGTTCGACTTCGCCGGTCGGCATGTTCTTGTTGATAGTGTTGGCATCGCGAAGCTTCACCGTACCGATGACGGCGATGACGTACTCGTTGCGCAGCGCTCCAGCTTTCTCGTGAATAGCAGTATCTCGCTCGGCGTTGAAAACAATTTGAGCGATGCCAGTGCGGTCGCGAAGATCGATGAAAAGCAGGTTGCCATGGTCGCGTCGGCGGTTGACCCACCCCATCAGCACGGCTTTCTTGCCGGCGTCGGAGGGGCGCAGGGTACCGCACATGTGAGTTCGTCGTAGATCGCCTAGAAAATCGAGCAAAGTTTGTCCTTGTAATAGTGAAAACTAGACTGCTGAACCCGGGGTTCAGTCTGTTAGCGAAACCGGATCGGTGAATCAAGAATTATAAATGGACTTGGGTTACTAACGGCACGTTTCCCGTACGCTCGTGAAAGAGCTACATTGCTGCTATGTCGACTGGAAGCGGCCGTGTCAAATTTCGTTGCGCTCAATGCGAGATGTCGGAAGAGAGTTGCGAATGCGACAAATTCTGTTGTCTCTGCCAGACAACGCTGGACGTCCGTATTTGCCAGGACGGGCTGATGTACTGCGAGCCTTGCCGTTCCGCCTGCGATTACAAAACCTCGGATTAAGGTAGCGCGCGCCCGAAATCTTCGTGAATGATATTTTTGCGCTGCATACCACCGGTCTCCCGGCGACCGTTCAGGAAAATCGCGCACGACTGAAGTTTAAATCCCTCATGCCGATGTAGGCCTTGAATGGCAGGAACCCTCATCGCGGTCCGTGTCAGATCAGCCAAATTCTGAGGAGATCTTCATGTCGACATCAGCTGTTTCGAGCAGTTCGTTGTACCAGCAATTGCAGTCGTATTTCCAGACCCGTAACAGCGACGAGCAACAGTTAGGACAGGCACTGAGTTCCGGCGACCTAGCCACCGCTCAGGTTGCCTATAACAGCATTACCGCCCTTGGGCAGGGAGGGCCATTCGCCAACGGGAACCCGTTTCGAGTGTCCCAACGTGAGCAGGATTTCACCGCGATTGGACAAGCATTGCAAGCGGGGGATCTGGCTGGCGCGCAGCAGGCCTTTGATACGCTCCAGTCAACTTTTCACGGCAATACGCCCAAGGGGCCGACCGCTCAGCCCGTATCCAGTTCGGCGGCTGGCGCGGCAGCGACTGGCGGGGGCAGCGCAGGACCGGAAATCGTCCTGAATTTGAGCAGCAACAGCGGTGGAACCAGCTCGCCCGCAGCGGCCGGCACCTCGGCGCCGGAGATCGTAATTAACCTGGGTAATAGCAGCAGTGCCACCCCAGCGGCGCCAGTCGCTACGCCCAGCACCAACAGTCCGGAGATCGTACTTAACCTGAACAGCAGCAGCACGAGCCCTGAGGAAATCACCATTGGCATTAATAACTCCAGCAGCGGCGAACAGGTTTCCATCAGCGTGGGCAGCCAGGCTTCGAACAGCCCGGGCACGAATGCTCCGCAAGTTACCCTGAACCTGGGGGCTAATAGTAACGAACAAATTGTCTTGAATTTCCTGAACGCTCTTTCCAGCGTCACTTCTACTTCCAGTACGAGCGGGAGCTCGGCGAGCGGCGGCGTCAGTGTTTCGGCCTAGGACCTAAAACCAAACCGGTGTGGCGAGCCAAAGCCCAGAGCCCTCCCCGCTCGCCTCACCGGCTCTTGCTAGAAGGAAGAGAAGCACCGGATCGGGAGACGCGCCGGATCACGGGCGATTCCGATCAGCGGGGAATATATTGGTCGAGCAGGGGAATTACATCCGCGGTAAAGGGACGAAGCCGCTGCTCGGCGGCATCTGGGGTTTCGCCGGGAAGCATGTCTGTCGTGATGCGTACTAACGCGCCATCGCTGCGGTTCATCCGGATTGCGTCCTTCACTAGATAGAACTTTGCCCAGTATTCGCTGGCGACGCCACGATCATGGGCCCAATACCAATAAAGCACCAGCTTGCGGGCCTCGGCTCTGGCGATGACGTAGCGATTTGCCGGGAATGGGGAATGCCCAGGAAGGGAAATTGTGACCTGATCATTTCTTTCCGGAGTCCATCCCGCCCCAGGAAGACAATGTTTCGGAGAGTGGATGGTATCTCCGGCACGCTGGCTGGGGAAATAGGCCAGAAACAAATCAACGTAAGGAAGATCATTACCCGGATCGCGGTAGTCCCGGACCAGGAACTCACCCGCACCCAGAACATCCAGCGTTTCCTTATCCAGAGGAATGTCTTTTCCCCTCCAATTCCCTAACTGGTCGGGAAACGATGACAGGGGCTGGCGTGGCGGAATGGTCTCGGTGCGGCTGCGTGCTTGCAGAAGAATCGCAGTAAGAGCGATTAAGCCTACAGCAAGCGCAAAGCGCCAGGGACTGGATTGATTCATGACTGTGTCAGTTCCTCCCGCCAGAATCTGCGGATCGTGGGTGCAGAACAGAAGGCGAGATTCGCGATCCAACCAACATCAGTCTATCCTAAAATACCCAGAAATGAGCGCGCTCGAACCTCGGCCAAGTGGGTCTGGGACGGATCACGACGGCTCGGTAAGTTCGGATCTTTTGACTGATTCGAGACTTTGCGACATATCGAAAGAAAGCCAGGAAACATTCTCCCGGGAACAGGCGGATGAGTCACCGGAGAGGTTACTGTCAAGTGGGTAAATACTTTCCCTTTTGTGCGGAACCATGTAGCGTAGTGTGGGAAAGCTTTTTTCCTCTCGGGGGGCCTGCCATGTCCGCTAAACCATTGAAAAGAGGGTGGCAACTGGAGGCTACGCCGGGCTGTGAGTGTCGAAAAGGATGGCATGCATCGTGCTTTCATGTAAGCGGGTTTTAAGGGTGACCCGTTGACTCTGGTCCTCCCGTGAGAGTAGGTCGTAAGATGGAAACAAGTTTCCTCCCAAGCTCGGCGCCGAGTACAGATCCTGGCCTGCTCCCTGGTGATGAGTTCGTGGAGGGGGTAAGTCCGAGCATGCGTAGCGTAGAAGCCGTGATGCGGGAGGTTGCGCAGAGTGAAGTTCCGGTATTGCTGCTGGCCGAGAATGGAGCGGGCAAGAAGGCGACTGCCCGGCGAATTCACGAGCTTTCCCGGCGAAGAGGGAAAAACCTTCACCTTTTTTCCTGCTTGAACGTAAAGGCAGTAGAGTTGGGAAATCCGGCCGTAAACGATGGGTTCGAGGGTGGAGGGACGGTTTTTCTGGCAGAAATTGCCGAACTCAGCGCGCGGGATCAAGCACGGTTGCTGCAAATCCTAAGTCAGGAAAGTTCTGGAAATGGGGGGCAACCTCCGGTCCGGCTTATCTGCGGCAGCGCCCGCGACCTGGAAGCGGAAGTGAAAGCGGGGAATCTGCGGGAGGATTTGTATTACCGGATCAGCGGCGTCTGTTTGCGGATTCCACCACTACGCCAGCGCCGGGAAGACATCCCAATTCTGATGGAACACTTTTTGGGAAAATTTGGCCGTGATTTTCAGCGGACGGTGCCGGCGCTCAGTCAAGAGACACACCGCTTATTCCAGGAATATTCGTGGCCCGGTAATGTGCGGGAGTTGGAAAATGCAGCCCGGGCAATCGTGGCCCTGGGGGACGAAAATGTGGCCATGGGCGGTTTGCGCGCCATGCTGCGGCGGCCACAGACTGAAAACAACGGCGGGCGAATCTCGCTGAAGCAGGCGGCCCGAGCTGCGTCCCGGGAGATGGAGAAGGAGTTGATCCTGCGAGCGCTGACCCGTACCCGCTGGAATCGGCGCCGAGCCGCGCAGGATCTTCAGATCAGCTATAAGGCTTTACTATACAAACTGAAACAGATGGGGTGCTCTGAGTACCGGGCCTCCTGAATGATTGAGCTTTGAATGCTTAACGTCTGTTCTATGCTCATAGGAGAACGAATGAAGAAAGTCATAAAGCTTGCCTGCCTGGCAATGTTCGGTTTGATAGCCATTGGCATGTGGGCCCAAGAGGATGCCAACGCCCCGAAGCAGCAGGCAGCTGTTCCGGAAGTTCGGGCATCGAATCCCGGCGGCCGCTCCGATTATGTGATCGGGCCTGACGATACGCTGCGAATTTCCGTGTGGAAAGAGCCCGATATGAGTGTGAATTTGCCGGTGCGGCCGGACGGCAAGATTTCAATGCCTTTGCTGGACGACGTTCAAGCGGCTGGCATGACCCCGATGCAGCTGGGAGCTTCGATCCGCGAGAAGCTAAAGAAATATATCGAGGATCCTCGGGTTACGGTGGTCGTGACGGCAATGAACAGCCAGCGGATTTATGTGCTGGGCGAGGTAATCCACACCGGGGCAATGCCTCTTTTGCCGGGCATGACTGTGCTGCAGGCGCTATCCAGCGCTGGCTTCACCCAGTTTGCCAACCTCAAAGCAATTTACCTGTTGCGAGTCATCGACGGGAAGCAGACCAAAATGCCGTTTAACTATAAGGACGCAATCAAGGGCCGCAGCATGCAGCAGAATATTACGCTGAAGCCAGGAGACACCATCGTTGTCCCGTGAGCTTGGCAATATGTTCGAGAGGAATCGAAAATGAGTAGAGGCCAAATTCTAATGACGCTGGCTTTGAGCCTGCTCTCGGTCAGCGTGGCCTGGGCGCAGAGCGACGAGAATCAGACTCCAGCTCCCGCTCCGGCGCCGGCCTTTGGGCAGGAAAATCCTGCGCCGCCCGTGAGCGAGAATCCGCCCATTTCCGCGATTGATCAGCCCGGGTTGGAACCTCATGCGGCCCCCGAGAGCTTTCTTTTGCCCGGCCTGCATTTCAGCGAGTCGATTGATTCGAACGCGGCGAATACCGTGGGTGGGTCGTCAACCGGTTCCGTTACCCGAGGCTTGGGAAGCCTGACTCTGCAAAAACTGTGGAGAAACTACGATGTAGCCGCGGACTACATCGGCGGAGTGTCTTACTACAACGTGGCCGGCGTTGGATTGCAACAATTGCAGCAGTTCGACATCGACAATCGTATCAACTGGAAGCGCGGCCAACTGGCGATTCGAGACTCCTTCAGCTATCTGCCGGAAGGCGCCTTTCGGCTTCGCCGCATACGGCGGGAGTGGTGCCTACAACCTGGGCATGGGCAGCATGGGGACAGGGCTGCTCGGGGCCAATGCATTCGCCGGGCAGAGCAATGATGCATTTGCTGGAGGAGAAGGCGTCTCGCTGGGCCAGGTGCCCCGGATCACGAACCTGGGGTTGGCCGACATTGTCGAGTCGCTCACGCCTCGATCGTCATTGACGCTGGCCGCAGGCTATGGACTCGTGCACTTCGACGGCGATCTCACTGCATCCAGCGCCTTGGAGAACAATATTTCATTTATCGGCAGCCGCGAAACCACGGCGCAAGTGGGCTACGACTACAGCCTCAACGCAAAGGATCAGGTCGCCCTCAGTTATGGCTACCAGGGTTTTGACTTTTCGACCGTGGGCACTGCGTTCCATTCAAATGTGATCCAGGCATTGTATGGTCACCGCATCTCCGGCCGCCTGAGTTTTACCATCGGCGCCGGTCCGCAGTTCACCCACATTGATGCTAACCCGCCGATCTGTCTGAGTATCTTTGGCGCCCTGAGCGTGCCTCTCAACGATTGCACTACAGACGGAGGCACCATCGCCGTCATCCACACCAGCGCCAACCATATTGGTGCTGTGGGCCGAGTTTCGCTGCGCTATAAGTTCCCGAAAACTTCCGTATCGTTCACGTTCCAGCGCTACGACACCAGCGGTTCCGGGATTTTTGCCGGGTCGTTAAGCAACATTGCGCTGCTCGACATGCGCCGGCCGTTGAGCCGTGTGTGGGATCTGTTCAGCGACGTTGGCTACTCCAAGAATTCGCGTTTGCAAATTCCGGGATCCGCGGTGAACGCCAACGAATTTACTTACTGGTATGCCGGCATAGGATTGCATCGTCAGTTCGGACGCAGCCTGCGCGGATTTGTGAGTTACCAGTTCAATGACATGACGTTTGATACATCTTGTCCACTAGTTACTACTGCGGGCCCTGGTTTAACCGCATGCAGCAACCTGTCGCGACGGCAGGTGGGATCGATTGGACTGGATTGGACTCCCCGGCCAATCCGGCTTGACTAATTTTTGCAGCTGGCCAAATAGGCCGGCGGAACGGGAATTGTAATGATTGAAAATCGCGAACTCACCATGGACGATTATCTGGCGATGTTACGCCGCCGGATGAAAGTGATTCTGATCCCGGCGCTACTCGCGCCGCTGGCGGGATTTCTCGTCTCCTATGCGTTCCCCTCCAAATACACCTCGCAGTCGCTGGTATTGGTGGAAGGACAGAAGGTGCCGGAGGGTATCGTCCAGCCGGTGGTCACCGCCGATCTGACCGAGCGTATCGCAACCTTGCAGCAGCAGGTGCTGAGCCAGAGCCGTCTCCAGCCCATGCTGGAGCGTTTAGGGTTGGCCAAGCCGGGACAGAATGTAGACGACATCATCGATAAGATCCGGCTCAGCATGGCGGTTGAGCCCGTGGTGACCGATCTCTCTCAAATTGGAACGACCAAGCCGAAGCCGGGCCAGAGCAGCCCGGTTCCGGGTTTCTATGTGAACTACACCGATTCCAATGCGCGCGAGGCACAGCAGATTTGCAATGAGTTGACGTCGCTTCTGCTGGAAGAGAATTTGAAGTCGCGTGAAGATGTGGCCCGCGGCACCACCGACTTTCTCAGCAAGCAGGTGGAAGACACCAAGCACAATCTCGATGACCTGGATAGCAAGCTGGCGGCCTTCAAGAAGCAATACATGGGGCAGCTTCCCGGCGACGAAGACAATAATTTAAAAATCCTGATGGGGTTGAACTCGCAGCTTGACGCGAACACTCAATCCTTGAGCCGTGCGCAGCAGGATAAAGCTTACACGGAATCGCTGCTGGCCCAGCAGGTGGCGGCATGGAAGAGTTCGGGTTCGGCCAACAATCCGCAATCTTTGCAGCAGCAGCTTGCTCAGCTTCAGTCTCAACTCATCGACTTACAGGGACGATACACCGCTGACCATCCCGACGTGATCAAGACCAAGGCCGATATCGCCCAGGTTAAAAAGAAACTCGATGAGATCAACAATCCTTCAAACGACGCAAATAGCACTACGCCCGATAAGGAATCCGCTTCCGAGCCCCCGGAGATTCGCCAGTTGCGGCTGCAGGTGCATCAATATGAGGACTTAATCAGCCAGGCCACGCGCGATCAGAAACGGCTGCAGCAGGAAATCTCCGTTTACCAGGGGCGAGTTGCCTTGAGTCCCGCGATCGAAGAACAGTACAAGGAACTGGCCCGCGATTACGACAACACGCAGAAGAACTACCAGGACCTTCTAGCCGATCAGAGCAAGTCCGACCTGGCGCTGAAGATGGAGCAGCAGCAGGAAGGCGAACAGATGCATCTGCTCAATCCCGCCAGTTTCCCGGATGCGCCAAGCTTTCCGAACCGTCCACTGTTTGCAGGCGGCGGTCTGGGCGCAGGCCTGGCACTAGGGATCGGCCTGGCATTGTGGCTGGAATTGCGTGACAAATCCATTCGCACGCAGGCTGATGCCGAATCCGCGCTGGAGCTTCCCATGCTGGTGGCGGTTCCGTGGGTGGGGGAGGTTGCTCCCGCCAACGGCAACGGCAAGGGCCATTTCTGGAAGCGAAGCAAGACTCCGCAGGAGAGCGAGCAAACGGCCAAGTTCTGACCATGGTAAGAGCACGAGGGTAAGCGAAAGATTATGTACAAAGAGTTCTTCGGCCTGCGGGCAAATCCGTTCAACGTCAACCCCGATCCGCGTTATCTGTTTCTGACGCGGCATACCGAGGAAGCGCTGGCGTGTCTGACCTACGGCATCCAGAGCCGCAAGGGATTTGTTCTGCTCACCGGGGAAGTAGGGACGGGAAAGACCACTTTGATCAATAAATTGTTGGAGTGGCTCCGGCTCCAGCAAGTGGCGACGGCGTTTATTTTCAATTCGCGCCTGAACACGACGCAATTTCTCGACTACATGATGGCGGATTTTGGCATTCCTTGCGATTCGAAATCGAAGAGTCAGGTTCTGCTGCGTCTCTATAACTGGCTGCTCGATCGTTATCGCGCGGGTGAGACTGCCGTGCTGATCGTGGATGAAGCGCAGAACTTGACCGACGAAGTTCTGGAAGAAATTCGCATGCTCACCAACCTGGAGACTTTTACGGAGAAGTTGCTGCAGATCGTACTGGTGGGCCAGCCTGAACTGGAGCAGAAGCTGAAGCAGCCGCAATTGCGGCAGTTGCGCCAGAGGTTGACTTTGCGGGCGAAGACGCATCCGCTTACGCCCGAAGAGACCAAAGCTTACATCCAGCAGCGCTTGCGGATTGCGGGCTCCAGCGGCCAGCAGATTTTCGATCCGGCGTCTCTGATTGCGATCCATCGCTACGCCAACGGCATCCCGCGGGTAATCAACCTGCTTTGTGAACACTGCCTGGTGAGCGCGTTTGTGGATCAGCAGAAAATAATTGGACCGGCAGTTGTGGAAACGGTGGCGCGCGACTTTGACTTGAGCGATGGCAGCGCCGCGGGTGCAATGACTACGCCTCCGCCGTCTGTCGACCACAGAAAACTGGATCTGGTGGACACTCTGCGTTCGATTGCCAGTTTAGCTGACCGCTTGCGCGACGAAGAAAAAGACCTCCCCAAGGAAAGGAAATTATGAGCAGAATTCACGAAGCACTAAAAAAAGCCGAAGAAGAACGGGCGGCACAAGGGGGGGCGTCCCAACGAGGCTATTCGGCCACGGTCGCCGAAAGCCCGACCGTTACTTCCACGGAAGAGCAGCGGGAAATGGCTGCGAGTTTGCCACCGGTTGGCGGACTTCCGGTGAGCTCCAGCATGCCGGCATTCGCCAGTCCTTTTAGTCTGGATGCTTTATTGAGCCGGTGTATTCCTCAGCCGTGGACTCCGGACGAGAAGACAATGTTGTTTTTCAACGGTGACGACCACGCCAGCGGAGCGGAAGAATTTCGCACACTTCGCTCCCGGCTCTACCATGCGCGGGAAAAGTCTCCGCTCAAGAAGCTTCTGATCACCAGCGCGCTGCCAAAAGAAGGCAAATCATTCACTGCCGCTAATCTGGCTCAGGTTCTGGTGCGGCAGCATGGCCGCCGCGTATTGCTGATTGATGGCGACCTGCGCGGTCCGCGGCTGCACATGATGCTGGGCACCACCTCATCTCCCGGGCTCGCGGACTATTTGCAGGGCAGATGCGATGAATTTTCGATCATGCAGCGCGGACCCATGGAGAATCTGTTCTTTGTTCCTAGCGGCCAGGAAATTTCCGACCCCGCAGAACTGGTTTCTAATGGGCGACTGAAGCTACTTCTCCAGCGCGTGGAAGCGCTGTTTGACTGGATTATTATCGATTCGCCGCCGGCCGTGCCGGTTTCCGACGCCAGTGTGCTGGCTAAGGCTTGCGACGGCGTGCTGATGGTTGTTCGCTCCAATACTACCCCCACCGATATGGCGCGCCGCGCGCGTCTGGAATTTCCCGATGACGCGCTGGTTGGTGTCGTTCTAAACGGCACCAATGCGGACGCCATGCCTTACACGCGCTACTACTACGAGGCCTATCAAAAAAACGGAACCGAGCCAAAGACCCCGGGGAAATAGGAAAACGTGATCCGGCTGTTCAAAGTCTATTATCCGCTGCGCACGCTGGTTCTGCTGGCGGGTGAGGCCCTTATCGTGTGGGTTTCTTTCGTCCTGGGCACCATGCTGCGCAATCAGGATAGCTGGTTGCTGCTCAATGTCGAAGGCGGCTACATCAAGATTTTGGTGGTCACAGGGGCCGTGCTGCTGCTTTCGCATTGGTTGGATCTTTATGATTCGTCCAGCGTAAGCAAAAGCTGGGAACAAAGTCTGCGAATATTACTGGTCCTGGGATGCGTGGCCCTGGCACTTTCCGCTGTTGGTTTTCTGTTTCCTGCGTTTCTGCCGGGAAATGGTTCCGCGCTGTTCGGAATCATCATCCTCACCTGCACACTTTTTTGCTGGCGCGGAGCGTACGGATGGATGGTGAAACAGCCATTCCTGCGCGAGCGGGTATACGTGCTGGGCACGGGCGAACGTGCGGAGCGGCTGGTCAATGGCCTGCGCGAGCGCTCGACCATGGGGATTGAGGTCGTGGGCTGGACCGGCGATGTAGAAGGGGAGTTGACTCGCGACTCCGTAGCTTCGCATTTATTAGCCATGGCCGGTGGTTCCAGAGTTCATCGCGTAATCGTGGCCATGCCGGATCGCCGCGGCACTCTGCCGGTGGAAGAATTGCTGGACCTAAGGCTTGGAGGATTGAAAGTCGAAGAAGCAACCTCCTGGCTGGAGAAAATGTCAGGGAAAATCGAAGTCGACCAGTTGCTTCCGAGCTGGCTGATCTTTGCTGAAGGGTTTCGCTTCAGCACTTTCTTCCGGCTCGTGCGGAGACTGTTGAATTTTTCCGTGGCATTGATTGCGCTGATCGTTTCGCTGCCTCTGCTGCCGTTCATTGTTCTGGCCGTCAAACTGGGGTCGCCGGGCCCTGCGCTCTACCGGCAGCAGCGGGTAGGGCGGCGAGGGAAGATTTTTTACTGTTATAAATTTCGCACCATGCGTCAGGATGCGGAAGCCGATACCGGCGCGACCTGGGCGGCGGACGACGATCCTCGAATCACGCGGGTGGGCAAGTTTCTGCGCTCCTCGCGGCTGGACGAAATCCCGCAGCTATGGTGCGTGTTGAAGGGCGATATGCATTTTGTCGGGCCGCGGCCGGAGCGTCCTGAGTTTGTCGAGTGGCTGAGCAAAGAGATTCCATACTACGGGGTGCGGCATGTGGTTCGGCCTGGAATCACCGGCTGGGCGCAAGTGCAATACAAGTACGGAAACACGCTCGACGACGCGCGCGAGAAGTTGCAGTACGACCTGTTCTATATCAAGAATGCCTCGATTGGTCTTGATATGCTGATCATGTTCCAGACCATCAAAATCGTCCTGCTGGGCCGGGGCGCGCAATGACATGGATTTTCTGGGGCTCAGCTTTTCTCATCGCATACACCTACGTGGGCTACGCGGCCTGGTTGTGGCTGCAGGCCCAGCTATTTCCGTGGCCCGTCATGCGCATGCGTCAGGAACTCCCCATTTCCATTGTGATGGTAGTACGCAATGAGGAGCGGGTTCTCGAAGATAAGCTGCGGAATCTGTTGACTCTGGATTATCCGTCGGAGCGTTGCCAGATCGTAGTTGTCTCCGATGGATCTACCGACCGGACGGAGGAAATTCTGCGCGAGCATGCAGGCAATCCACGGGTTCAGGTGGTCATGAACCAACTGTCGCGCGGAAAAGCGAGTGGGCTGAACGATGCTTTTGATTTGGCTCACGGAGACCTGGTGGTTTTTACGGATGCACGTCAAAAGATCGAACCTGGAGCCTTGCGCCTGCTGGCGGAGAGCTTCGCCGATCCGAACGTGGGCTGCGTGAGCGGTGAGTTAATGCTGGGCGATCTGGATTCAGGCGAAACAGGGCGCGGTATGGGACTGTACTGGCGCATCGAGAAGCAGGTGCGCGAACTGGAGGCGGCCTCGGGTTCCGTGGTGGGCGCTACCGGCGCGCTATACGCCGCGCGGCGAGACTTGCTGACTGCAGTTCCGGAAGGAACGATTTTGGACGACGTCTACATTCCCTTACAGGTGGTGAAACAGGGAAAACGCGTTGTATTCGAGCCGCGGGCGAGAGCATGGGATAGTCCAGACCTGGGCGGTGGGCTTGAGTTTGCGCGCAAGGTGCGTACGCTGAGCGGCAACTATCAACTGGTGCAGCTAATGCCGTGGGTTTTGAGCACCCAAAACCCGGTGCTGTTTAGATTTGTGAGTCATAAACTCTTACGCTTGGTTGCTCCTTTCGCTTTGGCTGCCATGTTTATCGCTTCGTTGTGGCTGAAGGCTCCGTTGTACCGAGTAGCTTTGATTTTGCAGTTGGCGTTTTATGGACTCGGAATCGTGGCCATGGCGCGGTTGTTGAAGCGGGGGCCCGTGGCGCGCGCAGCTGATGCCGCCGCAACTTTCGTATTACTCAACACGGCAGCGGTTGTGGCTTTTGCGAACTTCGTTTCTGGAAGGAAGGCCGCATGGAGCCGATGAGACCGCGAACGCCCCTCGGTGGCGGAGTTGCAACCGAAGCGAAGCCACATCGCTGGGGAGCGGACCGGCTGCGAACACTCGCAGCCGATAGCAGGACAAGAAGCACTCTCGCCTACAGCGCCTTGATGTTTTTTTCCTGGATTTATTGGTTTCGCCCGGAAGATCTAATCCCCGGACTCGATGCCGTTCCCATCAACAAGATTGCAGGCGGGATCGCTTTGCTGGCGCTCATCTTCGGGGTTCCTGCGAGCCGGCGCCACAAGCTGACGATCGAACTCAAAGTTCTTCTCCTGCTCTTGTTTCAAATGTTGTTGTGCATACCATTTGCGGCCTGGCGAGGCGGAGCTTTTGACACCGTTGTAAACAAGTTTTCCAAGGGCGTCATTGTTGCGATTCTGATTTATATGGTTGCCACCTCGGTGAACGAGGTTCGTAAGCTGCTGGTAATCCAGGCCAGCGCTGTTGCGCTGGTAACCGTGGTATCAGTTTTTGTTCACCACACTGAATTTGGCCGGCTGACGGGAATTCAGAAAGGCATTCTGGAAAATCCGAATGACTTGGCGATTAATATCGCCATCAATTTTCCTCTCTGCGTGGCTTTCTTCTTTGCCGCAAAGAAAACCGCTGCCAAATTGTTCTGGAGCGTGAGTTTGGTTTTCATGGCCTACGGTGTAGTTGCTACCTATTCCCGCAGCGGTCTGCTCGCAATGGTGGTCACGGTCATAATCTGCATTTGGGAATTTGGCATCAGGGGCAAGCGCACGGTCGTGATCGTGAGTGCAGCCCTTGCGGCGTTTGTGAGCGTCGGAGTGGTTCTGGTTACACCGCACTACCTGGTTCGGGTTGAGAGCATATTTCGGGGCAACATCCAAGGTTCCGGCGACAGGAATTCTCTGGAAGCTCGTAAGGAATTGCTGAAGGAGAGTCTGTTGCTCATGGTCAAGCACCCTGTGTTCGGCATTGGACCGGGCAACTTCGGGAGTTATACGCTGACCTGGCGCGTGGCTCACAACACATACAGCGAATTGGGTGCCGAGGCTGGGCTGCCCGGCGTGATTCTTTATGTGCTGATGCTCGCACTCTCGATGCGCAAAATAAGACGGGTTCGAAAGTTGCCCGGTTATGAAGCCAGCGAAGACATCCGCTTATGGACCAGTGCATTATGGGCAGCGCTGGCAGCTTATATTTCCGGGGCCATGTTCGCATCCACGGAATATAATTTGTTCCCTTATTTCATGGTGGGTTACATTTGCGCGGTTTATCAGATTGCCAGCGCTTCGCAGTTTTCAAAAAATCCTGTGGACGATAAGGGCAGCAAGAAAAACAAATTTGGAAATGTGGCAAAACGCGAACGGCCGCTGGCCTGGACTCGCTGAGATGATCGACGATCGACCAAATTTCGCCGTGCCGTTGTGTAAGCCTCGGGACATATATTTTGCTCCCGCGGAAGTAACCGAGGTGAATCCGTGTGCGGAATAGCCGGCATGGTCGGCAAGCGCGGCGACGTTGTCGATGCTGCCGACGTGCGGCGCATGTGCCAAACCATCGTCCACCGGGGTCCGGACGATGAGGGCGTTTACGCCGGTGGCCCAGCCGGACTGGGCATGCGGCGCCTTAGCATCATCGACCTTTCCGGTGGACGGCAGCCCATTCATAACGAAGACAAAAGTTTGTGGGTCGTCTTCAACGGCGAGATCTACAACTTTCCTGAGCTTCGCCGGGAGCTCGAGGCACGCGGCCACCACTTCTATACCCACTCCGACACGGAAGTGATCGTTCATCTGTATGAGGACATGGGTTCAGACTGCGTACAAAAACTGCGCGGAATGTTTGCCATCGCTTTGTGGGATGAGCGCAAGCAGCTTCTACTGCTCGCGCGCGACCGGATGGGCAAGAAGCCTTTGCACTATGCTCTCCACGAAGGGCGGTTGCTGTTCGGATCGGAGATTAAAGCTCTGCTGGCGGTGCATCCGGAACTGGCGGAGATCAATCCCGAGGGCTTGCTGCAATATTTTTACTTCGGATATATTCCTGATCCGCACAGTGCCTTCCGCCGTATTCATAAACTGCCCGCCGGACACTTGATGGAATATTGCCAGGGCGAAGTGAAGATTCGCCGTTACTGGGATTTGCCCGAATATGGCACGCATCCTGCAATGAGCGAGGAGGAATGCCTCGACGAGCTGGAGCGGCAATTGGAAGAAGCAGTGCGCATCCGCTTGATCAGTGATGTGCCGTTGGGAGCGCTGCTGAGTGGAGGAGTGGATTCGTCGATCATCGTAGCGCTGATGGCTCGGGTGAGTTCGGGAACGGTAAAGACATTTTCTATCGGCTTCCAGGCCGAGCAATTCAACGAATCGGAATACGCACGCCTCGTCGCGGAGCGTTTTGGCACGGACCATCATGAGCTAGTCCTCGATCCGAATCTGGAGGACACTCTCACTTATCTCTCGCAAATGATGGAAGAGCCGTTCGGCGATTCCTCTATGTTGCCGACTTACTACGTATGCCGCATGGCACGGCAGCACGTTACGGTCGCGCTCTCCGGAGATGGCGGCGACGAATTGTTCGCCGGTTACGACCGGTATCTCACGGCTTTGGAGCGGCAGAAGTTCGACCGCCTGCCGGAATGGCTGGGCCGGGTTTACCGCAACTCGGTTCACGATCTTGTTCCCGGCGGAATGTATGGAAAAAATCTGGCGTGGAATGCGTCGCTAAACACGCGCGATCGCTACCT
Source organism: uncultured Acidobacteriaceae bacterium (assembly GCA_963817305.1). Classification (GTDB taxonomy): domain Bacteria; phylum Acidobacteriota; class Terriglobia; order Terriglobales; family Acidobacteriaceae; genus Sulfotelmatobacter. The sequence continues at coordinate 153,230 of CAWFOD010000013.1, forward strand.
CGACGGAATGTCATTCTTTCCTGCATTGCATCGAGAGCGGGGATTGTTTACCGATTCGTTTCTGCAAGCGGCAGGACGGCTTCCCGACCCGCTGCTGCAGTGGCAGCGATTGTACGATGACGCTCCCGGCCATGACCCTTTAAGCCGTCTACTTTACCTGGACACCAAGACCTATCTGGTGTCCGACATCTTGACCAAGGTAGATCGAATGAGCATGGCGACTTCGCTCGAAGTGCGCGTGCCCATGCTCGATCACAGGTTCGTGGAATGGGTCACCTCCTTGCCGTTGGAGTGGAAGCTTCGCGGCGGGACACGCAAACATATTCTGAAGAAGCTGGCAGAGCGTCTCGGGATTCCCTCGGCGCTGCTGCATCGCAAAAAACAGGGCTTTCAGATGCCGCTGGTGGAGTGGATGAGGAACGATGTGAAGGATCAGTTTCTGCGCGTGTTGCTCGAGCCGCGCACCTTGCAGCGTGGATACTTCAAGCCAGAGGCGGTCAGATCGCTCGTGGATGAGCATGTGCGGGGCCGCAGAAATCGTTCGGGATTGCTGTGGCGCATGCTGGTGCTGGAACTGTGGCATAGGAACTTTATCGAGTCCCCGGACCAATGGGGCGCTCAACACACGCCGCCAAATATTTTTGCGGTCGAAACAAAGCAGTCTTCGCAGACGGAGGCGGCAGCGATGTCTGCGGAGCGAGAAGCTGCAACCAACTGAAGCGCGGTACTGAATATTCTTTACTATGCAGAGCGTAGAAAAAACCATGAAGGCGAAGCCAAGGGTTGGCTCACGCAGCAAAGCGCCGGTCTTCGTGCTCGGTTGCGGGCGGTCGGGGACGACCTTGCTGTATCACATGCTGCTGTCCTCGGGAAATTTTGCGGTCTACCGCACAGAATCGAATGTCATCAATCTGCTGGAGCCGAGATTCGGCGACCTCAGCGTGGCCAGAAACAAACGCCGCCTGTTAGACGCCTGGTATGAGACTCGTCTCTACACTTTATCGGAATTGGAAAAAGCTCCACTCGAAGAGCGGGTGATGGCGGAGTGCCGGAATGGCGGAGATTTCCTCAGCATCATCATGGAGCAGATGGCCCGCAAACAAGGCGTCGAGCGCTGGGCCGACACCACTCCGGAACACCTGCTGCACCTGCATCGCATCAAAGAAACAATTCCCAATGCGCTGGTTATTCATATCATTCGCGATGGGCGTGATTCGGCGCTCTCTACCGAAAAGCAAGGTTATATCCGCCGGTTGCCCTGGGATAAGACGCCGCCGGTTATGGTTGCGGGAGTGTATTGGGAGTGGATGGTGAATAAGGGCCGCAAAGATGGGCGCGACCTCGGCGCAGATTATACGGAAGTGCGCTTCGAGGAACTCGTCGGGAACCCGCGGGAAACCTTGGCGCGCTTGGGATCATTTATCGATCATGATCTTGATTACGATCGCATCCAGAAAGTAGGAATCGGTTCGGTCAGCGCCCCGAACACGTCGTTCGCTGAAGCTTCGCCAGAAGTATTCAATCCGGCCGGACGCTGGAAGAGCAGTTACACTCCCGAGAATCTCGCCATGTTTGAAGGTCTGGTCGGCGGAACACTGAAAGAACTGGGATACGAATTGGGCGCGACCGATCGCTCAGTTCTCAATCGTGCCAGCCTGAAGCGCATGCGAGCCACCTACCGGAAATATTTTGACAGCAAACTTTATCTGAAGGCGAAGACACCGCTGGGCAAATTGCTGGTCACGCGCGACCTGTCGTGGATTTGATCTAACTTGCTCGTCGGCTCAAGCATATAGTTCGCCTGTCAATTCCCGATAAAAATCGAATACTGCCTGCACATTGCTTTCGTCGGTGCCGCGATCTGCCCGGCTGCCCAAGGGTTGGGCTAGCGTTTCTTCGACCGCACGCAGAAGCGCCTGCAAGTTTTGTTTTGGAATCAAGTGGACGCCATCTGGCCGCATGCCGTTGTCGCTCGCGATTACCGGTGTGCCAAGATGAAGTGCTTCGCGAACCGAGACTGCATCCCCGTCAAATAGCGTGGTGCGAAGCATTACGTTCGCCTGAGAGATCGCAGCCATCGTAATGGCGTGCGGAACATCGCCACAAAGCCGGATGTGTTCGGCATAAGTGCAGGCATGGATTCTGGCGCGCAGCTCCTGTTCCAGGCTTCCCGATCCAATTAACAGCAAACCGGCTGACGGAAACTTTTGCCGGACTTGTCCCAGAGCTTCGATCTGCAGAGGAAGATCGTATTCCGGTTCCAGCAGGCCTACTGAAATCAACACTGGACTGTGCTCATTAAAAAAGGAGGTGAGCGTATCCGGCAGTGTGGTCTCGGAGTTTTCTTCGGATAGAAAAGAATGCGGATAGATTAAGCGCGTGCGATTTGGGGCAACACCGAGGCGCTGAAAAAAACTGATGATCTCCGGATTCACGCCGATCAGGCCGTCGAAGCGGCGAAGCACGTAACCGGCAAAAGAATTGCGTGTTGTCGTCTTGCCTTCGGTCGATGAGGGATAACCTCCGGAATGAAACGTCATCACCGACTTTGATCTGCGCATGAGCGTGCAGACAAGAGCCAGACTGAGGAGCCTTCGGCTGAGCATTCCTCCCACATGAAGGTGAAGGACGTCGTAATCCAACTGCAGCAGAAGTTGAATCAGGCCGGCGGCAGATTTGGGATAGTAGACCTGATCGGAATCAGGCTTTCGATGCCGCGTGATGTTGATCACCGCGCAGGGCACGTTGTGACGGCGGAGGAACGTGCGGATTGCCACCAGGTTGCTCTGCACCCCGCCATGCGGCGGCGGATAGGGACCTAGTTGGAGCACTCTCATCGGGGCGGCGCAGCGAGAAAATCTTCGATGTCCATGGAGACGCGCCTGTGCTCTCTTGCTGACTGCAGCATGCATAGGCAGCCGAGAGTGGAGCGCACGCCGTCGCGCACCGTGATGTCAGGCGGTTTTCCTTGCTTAAGCGCGGCAAAAAAAGCCCGCATCTGCGCTTGATAGCCTTTTTCGGCAAACCAGGTCGAATTCTTTCGGATCATCCCGGTTCTCACAACGGATTGCTTGAAGTCCTCGGCGGAAGCCCCGACGCCGCTGGCGAAAATTTCCACGCGTTCACCGGCGGACGTCCGGCTTCCAACCGTTGAATAGGTTAAATTTGCAATGGACCCATCAGCAAAGCGAAACGCCGCGACAAGATTATTTTCTCCGATTGGATCCTTTTTGTCCGTGGGAAGCGAGTAAGCCGATACTTCGACCGGCTCGGAATCGAGCAGCCAATACATCAAGTCTACGAAGTGACATGCTTCGCCAAGAATGGCGCCGCCACTGGCAGGGTCGGCCATCCAATAGGAGCCGGAAATTCCTGGCGAATTAATGCGGCAATTCAGAAGTGCCGGACCGCTTCGCTTGGCCAGTTGTTTTTTCAGCGCAAGATAAGTTGGCGCGTAGCGGCGGTTGAATCCCACGGTAAGTTGCTTTCCGGTTTCTTCCACCGCTTGAGACAATTCGCGGCACTCCTCTTGCGTGAGTGCCATCGGCTTTTCCACGAAAACGTGTTTGCCCGCGTGCAATGCGGCAAGAGCCTGCGCCGCGTGTTGTTGATTGCGGCTTACGATCACGACTGCCTGAATTTCCGGATCCTTCAGAATTTCAGCGTAGTCACTGGCACAGTAATCCGCACCGAATCGCCGGGCATAACTCTTGCCCCGCGCTCCGCTGGAAGAATGAACAGCGCGCAGCCGCACCCCGGGGGTTTTCTTGAGATTCGGCAAGTGAGCCCAGCGCGCCAGATTTCCTGCACCCACCACAGCGACGCCGATAGCCGAGGTTGCGTCGGCATGTCCATTCACTTCGACGCGACGTTTCGGTTGAAACTCTGCCAGGGGCGAGGCTAAATCCGCAGCCGGATATTTCACCAGCACAGCCAGGCTGTTCGTGGACGCATCCATGATGGTTTCGTACGCCTTGGCCGCGTCTTCCAGCGGGAAGCGGTGCGTGATCAGCGGATCGATCTGTATCCGGCCCTGCGATATAAGGCGCAGGAACTCTTCCATGTTGCGGTTTTCCGTCCAGCGAACGTAGGGCAATGGATAATCCTGTCCCTGCAGTTCGTAAGCCGGATCGTAGCTCCCGGGTCCGTAAGCGCGCGCCATGAATATTTGAATCTCTTTTAAATACGTTTCATACCAGGGAAAATTTAATTCCACGGCGCCGACATCCACGATGCGGCCCCGATCGCGGCAGATGTCAACTGCGATCCGGCATGGCGCATCCGATTTCGCGGCGGCGGCAATGATTACGCAATCTACCCCGTGGCCGTTGGTGAGGGAGCGAACTTGCGCGGAAAATTCTGAACTTCCCACCAGCGCCGCATCTGCTCCCATTTGCCGCGCCAGTTCCACACGATCCGGCTTGAGATCGGTGGCGATAATGAATCCGCCCTGCAGGCGTGCCAACTGAGCGATCAGCTGGCCGACCAGACCGAGACCGATTACCGCAACTTTATCGCCGAGCGAAATATTGGCGATGCGGACTCCGTTAATGGCAATGCTGCCCAGAGTCGTGAAGCAGGCATGATCGAACGAAACATTTTCCGGGACTCTCGCAACCAGGTTGCGCCCAACCCGAACAGTTTCTCCGTGGCCCGTTCCTTCACCGCCGTAGGCAACCCGGTCTCCAACTTCGATTCCGGTGACTGTGGGATGCTTCTCCGCCACCAAACCCGCACCTGCATAACCCAGCACCGCATACTCGCTGAACTTTGCGTTCACTTCGGCGAAGGTCTTCATCGGACCCTGGGACTTCAGCACGCTCCAGATTTTTCCCAGTTGAGAAGGATTGTCGGCGACTGCTTTCAGAACTCCTTCATTGTGAATGCTGGCAGTTTCCGTCCCGCTACTGATCAGGGAATAAATCGGACGAATCAAGACATGATGCGGGCTGACGACGGGATCAGGGACTTCGTCGACGATGATATCCTTCAGCCCTTTTCGGAGAATTTGCTTCATGAATGTTCAGGAACAACTGGCCGCGAGAATGTAACAATCACCGCAAATCATAATTTGCCCTAAATATATCAGAGCTATCTTTTTGTCACAGGTTACGCTCGATAGGGCCGCTGCAATTCCTCGGGGGCAGACTCAGGGCGCTACTTTCTTCGTCGCCTCGGTAACGGCATCGATATCCGCACCGATGTCTTTGCCATCCGATCCCGCTTTTCGATATCGACTGGACTGCGAGAGGTGATAATCTCCGCCGACTCCATCGTGATAATCGACAAAGCGGACTGCCTTCCAGTCATTGACAAAAAACTGTTCGCAAGAAGGCGCAGCACCGCAGTGCGGAGTCTTGGGGTAAGGGTCGCCGGGCAATCCCGGTTTGTCGTTGGTTTGCACAATCACGTTGTTAGTGAAAATCCAGGAATTGTCGAAGCAGCGCTCGAGCAGCGCAACCGCTCCGCCCGGTCCCAGACAGGAGGGGCGCCCACCACCCGGCGGAAAAGCATGAACGCCCAGGTTCCCAGAGCCCACCAGGTTATTACGGAAGATAAGTTTTTCGATCTGCGCTTGCGGCCCGTCGTAAGTCACAAGAATGCCGGCTCCGGTGGGGAATCCGGTGTTGTGCTCAATCGTTAAATCATGCGGCCAGTTCTTCTCCTGGTTGGTGCCAATTGACCAAAGCCAGCCATTCGCGCAGCAATCGCCGGGCGCATAGGTCTTCGTGTTGACATCTTCCAGAATATTGTCGTGAATATTTACACGGGCGATCTCGCCGGAAAGGAAACTGCAATGTCCTGTGCCATTTCCCGGCTCGCCACGGCAGGTGGTGGCGTCGGTTGCGGCGATGCCGATACCGTTCACTGTATGGCGAATAATGTTGTAGCGAAAAGTGAGATCGCGCACTACGCAGGAAGGGCATTGGCCGTACTGATTTTTCGGATAAAGCAGGATGGCCGTACCCTTTTGAGATTGCGCCCAGTTGTTTTCGAAGATGTTTCCTTCAATCAGTTCGCGAATTGAGTTCTTGGTTTCGTAGAGGTTCTTCACCGAAAACTGGGTTCCAAAAAAGCTGGGGTGTTTATGCCACCAGGTGAGCGGCTTAGAGACGTAATTGTGGCGGAACTCGATGTCGGACAGAGTCGTATCGGCGCGTCCGCCTCCCCAGAGCACATTTTCGCCGGCAGCTTCCAGAAAGTTGTTCACGATTTTAACCGGGCCAATGCCAGTGACGGACCCGATGGCCGAGGAGTCCGCGCCGTTGGCCGAAGTCTTGGAATGAATGTCGGAAATGAAAGAGTCGACGATGGCAATGTAGGAACTGGCTTCGAAGACGATTCCTTTAACGTCTTCGCCAGTGGGTGAACCATGGATCCAGCACCGGTCGAAAATGATGTGATCGGCATTTTTCAACAAAACCAGATTCCAGAATCCGCCGCTCGGACCATTTGTACCCGTGTCAGCAATTTCCAAGCCGACGAATCGGTAATGATTGGCCCCTGGGTCGTTGCTCACAATTCTGTTCTGGTGGGGCGATCCGCCAATGCGAGCCATTACGTTCTGAGTAGAACCGCATTGCATTTGGGGCCGACCAGGAAGGGAAGCAACCCCCGCGTAGCAGGGGGTGATCCGCGTCCCTTCCGCGGGCAGGCTTGAGTCCGGACTGCCGGTTCGAAGAATGATCCAATGGCTATCGTCGCAGGACTTGGACGGGAGCTCGAAGGAGCCATCAAACGTAGCTGCCGGCTGCAGTTCAATCACGTCACCGCAAGCAGCTCGGCTCAACGCCTTCTGTATGGAATCGCCCTCTTTCAGTCGCCACACTTTTCCGGGCGCAGGCGTGTCGACCATTGAGCTCTTTACATAAACGCGCGGCAATTCGGCCGGGCCGTCAAAGTTACCGGCCGCTTGTGCGGTTGCCTGTGCTGCAGCTCCACTGACGCAACCAACGATCAGAGCTGCCAGCAATGGCAAGTTATTTGTATGCTTAGACATAGGGGGTGGCCGGGAGCCTCGCGGAACCAAATTGCCGACGCCCTTATAGTATATCTGAGGTACCGATTGCGCTGGATCGGGTTCCGTGGTCGGCTTGCCGGTACCGCGAGTTTTTGTCGAGATCTTTAGAGGCGTTTGCGGCCAAGGGCAATGGATGACAAGATTAAACCTCAGTTCATTGGGCGATCAGGCATAGGGACGAAATCTCAGAGGGAATGGGAATGGACACAAGGGATAGTCGATTATCGGAGCGTGACCAGGCGGAGATTGAACGCAGCGCCGAGGAAGCTCGGAAGATTGTTCTCAAGGGCGTCGATCGCGATCAAATTGACCGCTACCGGAATCCACCCGGTGATACTCCCTTTGCCCTGGAATATGCGTTTCATTTGCTGGGCGACGTTCGAGGCAAGACTGTGCTGGACTTTGGCTGCGGGACTGGCGAAAACATAGTTCCCCTGGCTGAGCGCGGAGCCCATGTAATTGGTATGGATATTTCGCCGGACTTGATTGCTTTGGCGCGCAAGCGTTTAAACGACGCAAACCTCGAAGCCAGGCTGGAGGTGGGCTCGGCTTACGATACAGGTCTGCCTGACGAGTCCGTGGATGTAATCTTCTGCATCGCCCTGATTCACCATCTTGATATCGCGCGGGTAGTGGAAGAAATGGCCAGAATCCTAGTCAGCGGCGGGGTAGTCATCCTTCGGGAACCAATTCGCTTTTCCCCGACCTATGCTTTTCTGAGAGGACTATTGCCAGCGCACGAGGACATTTCTGAGTTCGAACATCCATTAACCCGCGAAGAGCTTCGCACTGTAACCGAGCGCTTCAAGGTACTGGAGCAACGCTATTTCAGGCTGCCCTTTATACCGCTGGTGCGGCGCTTTGCGGAGCCTGTGGCACCGGCGGCGTCCCGATTTGACCGGTGGGTCCTCAAGCACTTTCCCGGCGCAGAACGCTTCGCCACTATCGTGACATTGAAGCTACAGAAGCAGGGTTGAGATTCTCAGCGTGGCAGGATGTTGAGATCCGAGGCGGCGTCCAGGAGCGCGACGCCGCCTCAGATCTTCCGATTACAGTACGCCGGCTGTGGCGGTCTGTAAGCCCTCGATATCGGCGCCGGGGTCTTTCCCGTCGGTGCCGGCATTCTTGAACGGGCTGGTTGGAGATAGCTGATAGTTTCCGCCATTCCCATTATTGAAGTCCATGAGGCCCAGCGAATCGAAGTTTGGCGCTTCGAAATTGCGCGCAGGGAGTGGACTTCCGGGCAGTAATTTCGGCGACTTCGTCGAGGTGTTCGCAAACACGTTGCCTGCCGCAGTCCACGTGTCTCCCATGCAGCCGTTCAACGCACCAACCATTCCGGATCCAAGCGGCGCGGCGCATCCCGGCTTTTTGTTCCCGGGCAGAACCTGGTGGAAACCGCCTTCTCCAGTCGTCATCAAATTATTTTCGAATGAGAAATTAGCGAAGACCTGGGGTTTGGCAACAATGGTGACGTTCGCAATCCCGGAGCCTACTGGAAATCCCGTGTTGTGGTCGATCGAGATATCGTGCGGCCAGTTCGTGGGTTGGTCGGTTTGGATGTTAAACAGAAAACCATCACTGCAGCAGGTGCCCGGCGAGTAGGTCGATTCGTTGATGTCGTCGAGTACATTGTCATGGATGCTCAGGTTGTAGAGGCCACCCGAGAGATACATGCAGTTGCCGGTACCGCCCCCCGCTTCGCCCGGACAAGTTGTGGCATAGACAGGCGCCATTCCAATTCCATCCACTGAGTGGCGAAGGATGTTGTAACGGAAAATGATGTCATGAACTGCGCACTCCGGACACTTTCCATACTGATTCTTCGGAGTGAAAAGAATGGCGGTGCCCTTTTGCGCCATCGCCCAATTGTTCTCGAAGATATTGCCTTCGACAAACTGGCGGATGCCGGTTTTACTTTCGAACAGGTTCTTGGTGACAAAAAGCGTTCCGAAATATGTTGGGCTTAGCTTCCACCAGGTGAAAGGCTTGAAAATGTGGTTTCGGCGCATTTCGACGTCCGATACGTTGGTGGTCGATGTTCCGCCGCCCCAAAGAACATTTTCTCCCGCCGCTTCCAGGAAGTTGTCGACGATCTTGACCGGTCCGGGGCCGGTGATCGAACCAACCGCCGCGGAATCTGCTCCCCAACCCGAGACCTTGGAATGAATATCAGAGATGTAAGAATCGATTACCGCGACATAGGAGCTGTCGGTGAACTCTAGGCCTTTAACATCCTCCCCTTTCGGTGAGCCGTGAATCCAGCAGCGATCGAAGATGATATGGTCGGCACCGCTGAGAAGGATGAGATTGTAGTAGCCTGCCAGGGCGCCATTAGCTTCAGTATCGGCTATTTCCAGCCCAACCAGCCGGTAATAATTGGCTCCTTCATCGGTGCCAATGATTTTGTCTTGCTTCGCTGCACCCGCGATTCGGGCCATTACGTTGCTGGTAGACGCGCAGTTCAAAGCCGGACGGCCCGGGAGTGAGCCGATCCCTGCATTGCAGGGCGTCGCGCGAACCCCTTCCGCGGGCAGAGTGGAACCTGTAGCGCTGCTTTGAATGGTGATGTAGTGGTTCGCATCGCAACTCTTCGCGCGCAGGGTGAATCCAGGATAAGTTTGCCCCGCCTGGAGCACCAGCGTTTGACCGCAAGTCGCGTTATCAATCGCAGTTTGCAAGTTCGCCGCGGAGGATACTTTAACGACCGATCCGGGCGAAGGAGTGGATTCCACGGACGTCTCATAACAAGCTATGGGCGCGGCTGCAGGGCCGTCGGTGGCTCCAAAGTTGGGAACGTCTCCAGTTTCACAATAGCGATTATCCGGCCCGGACGTCGGGGTCGATCCACTCCCCGGATTGGTTGTGGGCGCGGAGGACGAAGCGATCGCCACGCTCGCCATGCCTCGCGAGGATGGGTTGGCCTTGCTGGTAGCTATGATTTGAAAAATAGTGCCAGGTTTAGCATTGGGCACCACAAACAGCCCGGTATTAGAAATGACTCCGCCGTTATTTGCGGACCACGTCACTGCTGTATCGGTGGTATCGCTCATCACCGCCGAGAACTGAACATTGGCGCCGGGCGTTACCATCGAATTTCCAGGAGTGAGTTGGATGTTTGAAGTCGTGGCTGCGTGCTGATCGACGGCCGCGTTGGATGCCGCTGCGGCGGGTGTTATCGCCGATGTGCATCCTACGGTTGCCATTACGGTAAGGCAAAGGATCCCAGGGAGGATAGCGCTTGGATAGGCAGAGATTGACTCAAAAGCTCGGATAAGCTTGAAACGGTCCAGGGGGAGTTTCATCTTTACCTCGAAGCGAAAAAATTTGGATCGAAACTGAGCGCCATGGAAGCTGGTTAGCGCACTTTCAAACCTTAGATGGGGCTTAATCAATACGATAGATAACCACGGGACAGGACCCCAAGAGCGCGGAAGTACATGCCTAAAGGGAGTGGTCTAAAGAGTGGAGTCTTTCGCTTTCTGAATTCCCGCTGGGTTCGCGCGAATCACTACTTCTTGTAAGGTGCGGGCAAAGTCGTCGGCTACTTTGGCCCAGCTGTAGTTTTCCTGAACCAGCGTGCGGGCGGCGGCTCCCAACTTCTGGCGTCGGTTGTCATCGCGGAGGAGGGAAATCACCGACTCTGCAAAATCTTTGGGTGTATCCGCTAGAACAATATTCTCACCTGACTGCACTGCCAATCCCTCCGCGCCCACCGACGTTGAAACGACAGCCTTGCCCATTGCCATGGCTTCAAAGATTTTAAGGCGTGTGCCGCCGCCAATGCGCAAGGGAACAATGCACAGCGCGCCTCGGGCTACGAATGGCCGAATGTCTTTGACCCAGCCGGTGAGGCGAATGCTCTTCTCCGTCTCGGCCAATGCCTGCAGTTTACGAGATGGACTGCGACCAACCACCTTCAGCGAGACACCAGGGCATTGCAGTTTAATCAGCGGCAGAATGGAATCAACGAAATAAAAAATCGCGTCTTCATTTGGCAGCCAATCCATCGAACCGGTGAAGACCAGTGAATTCGCGGCTTCCAACTCGGCCGTTGGCTGGAAGTACTCCACATCGACGCCGGTAGGGATCACGGTCAGTTTCTCTCTGCTCAAGAACGACGCGAAAGCGTCACGATCCGTCTCCGATACGGTCAGCACGCGGTCGGCTAGGCGCAGATAACGTCGTTCAGCAGCTTCCATTTTTCGCCACTCCAGCCACGAGATTGCCTTCCAGATTGCATTGCTGGAGACTTCGTGGTGGCGGCGCCAAATTGTAGCTTCCACGTTGTGCGTAAATAAGACTTTCGGGGTTGGAGAGTCCCATGGAATCACGCCTGCGGCGGCCATAAAATCACAGAGAATGACGTCATATCTGTTCTGCCCAAGCAATGCGTGCAATGCGCGGCGCACTTCAGTGCGACAATATTTTGTAATGCCGTAGGGCTCTGTCGAGAGAAGACGAACGCCGTATTCGCGCATTTCGGCAAAACTTTTTGCTGCCGGAATTTTTAGAGGAATCGTGACCACTCGCTCAAATACGTTCTTCAAGTCACCGTGGATGTCGGGGTCGTGCGCGGCGTAAAAGGAAAAAAACGTTACCGGATGCCGGCGAGCCAGCTCGCGCAGAATGTTGTAGCTGCGGATCTTTCCACCAGTATCGGGTGGAACCAGGCCGCCAGCTTTAACCCACAGGATCTTCATGAAGCAGCGGTTACCAGCAAATCCCTTCATAGGGGCCGGATGACGCAGGCCGCGATTTTCGCTCCAGGTTTACCAGGTCGATCACAATGTGGTCGGGACGCAGGCAGCGGCGTAACTCGTCTTTGTTCAGCCCGCGGGTTGCGATTACGACCACCTCGGCATCGCCGACAACCTCTGTCATGTTGGTCGAGAGCAACGAGCCGATGTGGGGAATCACTTCTTCAATATACTGCCGGTTGGATCCGATCAAGTGTCCCAGAGAGACATTGTCATCCCAGATTCGGATTTGCCGGCCCTCGCCCAGCAGTCGTTTCACCAATTGCACCTGAGGGCTCTCGCGCAGATCGTCAGTCGCGGCTTTGAAGCTTAATCCCAGAACGGCCACTTTCTTCTTGCCCGTTGTGAGCACCATCTCAACCGCTCGGTCCAGGTGTTCCTCATTACTCGCAAGAATCGACTGAAACAGCGGCAGAGTGAGGTCCAGTTCCTTGGCCCGGTAGCTGAGTGCGCGTACGTCCTTGGGCAGACATGAGCCACCGAAAGCGAAGCCTGGTTTTAGATAAGTCGGAGAAATATTGAGCTTGGTATCGGCGGTAAAGATTTCAGTGACGGCTTCGGCATCGACACCGAGCTCCTTTGCCAGGGTGCCAATTTCATTGGCAAAAGAAACTTTTACTGCGTGCCACGCGTTGCAGACGTACTTCACCATCTCGGCGGATCGGAAAGACGTTTCGAAGATTCGTCCCGGGACCCACTGGTAGACCTCGCGCAGAATACCACTGTGTTTCGGCTCGGCTGCGCCGATCACGGTCATCGCAGGCTCGAGAAAATCGGCAACGGCCGTGCCTTCCCGCATGAACTCAGGATTGACGCAGACCCCAAAATCTTCTCCAAGTTTCTTCCCGCTGGATTTTTCAAGAGCAGGGACAACGATGGTTTCGGCGGTTCCGGGTAGAACAGTGCTGCGAAGAACGACCAGGTGGAATCCATTCTTCTTTTTCAGCACTTGTCCAATGTCGCGGCAAACTGGCTCGATGTGGCCGAGATCGAGTTTTCCATTTCGCAGGCTTGGCGTTCCCACACAGAGAAAAGAAATGTCGCTGTTGAGGACCGCATACGCGGAGTCGGATGTTGCATGCAAATGTTTTGCGGCATGACTCTGGGAAATCAAGTCGCTCACATTAGGCTCAACAATAGGACTGCGGCCGGATTGCATGGCCTCGACCTTACCTGAGCTCAAGTCGACGCCGATTACGTTATGCCCCTTGTGTGCCAGGCAGGCCGCCGTGACCGTGCCCACATAGCCTAAACCGAAAACGCTAATCGATGAGTTCATGCGGCAAACTTTATCCATCTTTCATGCAACCGTGAGACGCTTCCACGATTGAAGGAGTTACAATCACACAACTTGGTGCGTGCACCACCCATTCGTATCCAGCGGAGCAAACCCCAGATAGTATTTAAGCACGGGGCTGGAGTTTGCACCGGCTCTGGGGGATAAACGTAGGTAACTTAGTCTGAATTCTTCGCTTTCGATAGGATCATTTTTGGTGAGTGTGACTGAAAACAAAAAAACGTCGGCCGATGTGCTGGCAATCGCCGACGCGGGGCGCAATGAGCCGGCGACGCGGCCGCGCCGCAAAGTTTTTTATCTGGTCGACTCCCTCAACATCGGCGGAACCGAAACCCAGGCGGTGGAATTGGCGTTGCGGATTCCTGAGGCCGGATACGATGTAACCTTGGGCTGCCTGCAGGCTCGAGGTCCATTGCTGGAGCGGCTGCAGGGAACCCAGGTCGTGCTGCGAGAGTTCTATCCTAGAGGTGGCATGGATAGTCCGGCAGGTCTGTACCAGTTGCTGCGGTTGAGTTGGTTTCTCAAGAGGAAGAACTTCGACATCGTACACACCCACGATTTGTGGTCGAATCTGCTTGGGGTTCCCGCAGCCCGGTTGGCGGGCGTGCGCGCGATCGTGTCCAGCCGGCGCGACCTCGCGCACTTCGACTGGTACCAGGGCAAGCGCCGAACGTGGCTGCGGCGCATTCAGAATTTAGGTGGCACGGTGCTGGCCAATGCCACGCCGATTCGTGACGCGCTGATCGCGGAAGATGGATTTGCGCCGGAAAAAGTGCGAGTGATTCATAACGGAGTCGACATCGAGCGCTTTCAGAAAAGTGGGAGAGATCGTGATCAGATGTTTCCCAGCGCCGGCAAGCTGATCGTGCTCGTCGGCAACATGCACACTGATGTTAAGGGGCATCCATGGCTAATTGCGGCCGCGCCTGCGGTGGTTCAAGAATTCCCCTCTACCCGGTTCGTTCTTGTGGGCGACGGAGAGCAGCGGTCGAGATTTGAGGCGCAAGTCGCGAGTCTCGGTCTTGATAGGAACTTTCTCTTCCTCGGTCGTCGAGCCGATATTCCGAAGATTCTTGGCTGCTGCGATATTGCCGTACTTCCTTCCCGGGCTGAAGGTTTGCCAAATGCAGTCCTGGAATACATGGCCAGTGGACTGCCGGTCATCGCCAGTCGCGTGGGGGGAAATGCCGAATTGATCGACGACGGGGTGACGGGACTGCTGGTGCCGCCTGAAGACTCGTCAGCACTATCATCCTCATTGTTGAAACTATTGCGCGATTCAGACTTGGCGCAGCGCGTAGCCCAAGGCGGACACGAGTTCGCCGTACGAAATTTCAGCTTTGAGAGGCTGGTGCGCGAAGTGGACGGACTTTATAGCGAACTTTTGCCGCGACGCGGAGGAACTCGCTAGGGAATGACAAATCATCCCAAATGGAGAGGTCGTCTCGATCGCCTTGCGTCCATGGATCGCCGTGAGCTTTTGGATCGCTTGCGGCAGTATTCCACCGCACGCATGGATCTGCTTTGGTTTCGAAAGGGTGCGGATTCCGACAGCGGTCCAGCCCTGGCGCAGCACGAAACGTTGGGAAGATTTTTCTTCGCGCCTGAAGATGTTCCGGCACTGTGCGCTGAACTGAAACAGGTTTTACCGTCACAAGCGGATCACATCGTTTTGCAGGCGGAAAAGATCTGTGTCCACCGTTTTGATCTCTTAGGCTACAAAAATTTGGACTATGGCGCGGAGATCCGTTGGCATTGCGACGTTGTGCATGGCAAGCAGGCTTCACGAGAACCCTGGTTCAAGGTGAAGTATCTCGACTTCGAACAAGTTGGAGATTCCAAGATCACCTGGGAATTGAACCGCCATCAACACTTCGTCACGCTGGCGAAAGCCCATCGGCTCACGGGCAACGACAAATTTGTGCACGAAATTTTCGCGCAGTGGACGCACTGGCATCGAGAGAATCCTTATCCCGTTGGAATAAACTGGGCAAGCAGCCTGGAAGTGGGTTACCGCAGTTTGTCATGGATTTGGACTTTCTTTCTGCTACAAGATTGTGCCCTTTTCACGGCGGCACTGCGCCGAAAATGGCTGTACGCTCTGAGTTTGAACGGCCGACACATCGAAACCTACCTGTCCACCTATTTTTCTCCCAATACTCACTTGCTGGGGGAAGCGCTCACGTTGTTTTTCCTGGGAACTTTATTTCCCGGGCTGCAGCGGGCAGGCCGCTGGCAGCGGCGCGGATGGGAAATCCTGCAAGCCGAGGCCGCAAAGCAGGTCAGGAGTGACGGATTTTATTTTGAGCAATCCACTTACTATCACGTCTACGCCTTAGACATCTTTTTGCACGCGCGGATTTTGGCCGCACGCAACGAGGTTGAAATTTCCCCCGCATTCGATGCGATTGTAGAGCGCATGCTGAATGCATTGTCGTCGTTGGTGCGAGCTGGGATTGCACCGAGCATTGGAGACGACGACGGAGGAAGAATATTCGATCCCTTGCGTAATCGGTCCGAGCACATGCTCGATCCGCTAGCCACAGGCGCGGTTCTCTACCGGCGCGGAGATTTAAAATTTGCGGCAGCGAATGTGCGTGAAGAAACGCTCTGGCTGCTGGGTGTCAAGGGACTGGCGGCGTTTGATTTACTGCCGACTTCAGAACCACCTGGCAGTTCGATAGCTCTTGAGCAAAGCGGCTTCTACCTGATGGTCGATGAAAAGTCAGGACAGCAGTTACTCATTGATGCTGGACCATTGGGAGCAGGGAGTGGAGGACACGGCCACGCGGACGCGTTAAGCATTTGCCTGGTTCGCGACGGACGAAATCTTCTGATTGATCCCGGAACATTTGAATATGTGGGTGATAGCGATGAACGCGCCCGTTGGCGCGGCACCGCCGCTCATAACACGATGCAGGTGGATGGACTCGATCAGGCTGAAGGCACGGGGCCGTTTTCGTGGAAGAATCCTCCGCATGTAAAAGTTGAAAAGTGGATCAACGGCCAGCAATTTAATCTTTTTCAAGGCAGTCACAATGGATATTCCCGACTGCCGTCTCCGGTGATACATCGCAGGTGGGTTTTTCATCGGAAGGAAAAGTTTTGGCTGGTGCGCGATTTCGCGGAGGGCAGCGGAACCCACCAACTCGAAATTTCCTGGCACATCGGTCCCATTCTTTCTCCGGAGGCTTCCAAAGAGTGTGTGTTCGCGGATGATCGCGATAGCGTGGCCTTGTTCACAGCCCATGGACACGGCTGGTCGGAGAGTGTGCGCCGCGACTACTGGTCCGCGGCCTATGGGCACAAGGAACGGGCCAGCGTGGTTACCTTCGGCACCAAGATCCAGCTGCCCGCCGATTTCGCTACGATTTTGGTTGCCGACCGGAACGCTCGCGCTCCCCAGCCTCAGCTCGTCAGAATCAATCAGTCCAACAGCGAAGCCGTTTGCGGCTATCGCTATTCTGATGCGCGCGAAGAACACAATTTCTTTTTTGCCACCCAGCCCGGTCCCTGGGCTATGGGGCCGTGGGCCAGCGATGCCAATTTTCTCTATTGGTGGTTTGATCGCGAAAGCGAAGAGTCCGCGCTGATTTTGTGCGGCGGCGCTTACGCGGATGTGGGAGGCCGGCGCGTGCTCACTTGCGGCAAGCAGGTACGCTATGCTGAGGTATTGAGTCTTGCAGCGAAGGCTGAGATTTTCTCATCAGATAGGGAACAGGTCACGCTGCAAATGCCGCTTGATCAGGCGATAGCGAACGTGAGTGTCCCAGCGAATAATCCTAAGAGGATAGGCGTGTAGTCATGTGTGGAATCTGCGGTATCTTTCATTCCGAGCGAGCCCGGCGTGTGAATCGTGACTTGCTCGCCGGAATGAACCAGCAAATCGTCCACCGGGGCCCCGATGATGACGGCTTCTTTGTCGAGGAGAACGTGGGCCTGGCAATGCGCCGGCTCAGCATCATCGACATTCAAACCGGCCACCAGCCCTTGAGTAATGAAGACGGGGACGTTTGGATCGTCTTCAATGGTGAAATTTATAACCACCAGGATCTGCGAAAAAATCTCGAATCTCGTGGCCACCGCTATCGCACCAAAAGCGACACGGAAACGATTGTTCATTTGTACGAGGAATATGGAAGCAAGTGCGTTGAGCATTTGCGCGGAATGTTTGCCTTTGCGATCTGGGATCGTCGCAAGAGAAAGTTGTTCATTGCGCGGGACCGGCTGGGGATCAAGCCTCTCTACTATTACTTCGATGGCAGCACGCTATTGTTCGGCTCGGAGATCAAAACGATTCTGGCCTATCCGGGAGTTAAGCCGGAGCTCAATCATGGGGTCTTGGCCGAATATCTCGCATTCGGTTATCTGGCGGGCGAAGAGACCATGTACGCCGGCATTCGCAAGCTAATGCCCGGACATATTCTTACAATCGATGAGCACTGCGAGCCGGTGATTTCACCTTATTGGGATCTGGACATTAAGGTCGATGATGGAAGCCTGACGCAGAACTACTACGTTCGGAGCTACAGGGAACAACTGGAAGCGATGCGTCTCCAGCCACTTGATGAGCGATGTTCCACTGGGCGTTTTCTTGAGCGGGGGTTTGGATTCGAGCGCGATTGCTGCGCTCACCACAAAAATCCGCAAAGAGCCGATCGAAACTTTTTCCGTGGGTTACGGCGAAGAAGCTTATAGCGAACTTCCGTATGCCCGGACTATCGCCGGGCATTTGAAATCGACACATCATGAAGTGCATCTGAGCCGCGAGGAGTTTTTCCAGATCCTCCCTCGACTAATTTGGCATGAGGATGAACCCATCGTATGGCCTTCCAGTGTGGCGCTTTATTTTGTCGCGCGCCTCGCACGGGAGCGAGTGACAGTCGTGCTCACGGGCGAAGGCAGCGACGAAACGTTGGGCGGATACACGCGCTACCCATGGACTCTGTTGAATTCGCGCATGGATGGGATTTACAGGACACTAACCCCGGCTCTGTTAAGACGCGGATTGCGCGACGGAATCGGCTCGGCTCCACTCGGAGCAGCTGCGAAAAGGAAACTAGCGCACACATTCCTGATGCGCGACGGTGCGTCCTGGCCGTCTTTCTATTTCGATAATTTTTATTCCGCATTTTCCGCAGCGGAACAGGATGATTTGCTGACTCCCCAGGCGAAACAATTGGCGGGGGATGCCTATGCCGGATCGATGAAGTACTGGGATGATTCTTCTGGCGACCTGCTGCATCGGCTGCTCTACACCGATATAAAAACTTATCTGGTCGAACTACTGATGAAGCAGGACCAGATGAGTATGGCCGCTTCCGTCGAAAGCCGCGTTCCGTTTCTCGATCATGCTCTGGTTGAATTCACTGCCAGGATTCCCGCGAAGTACTCGACGCGCGGGATGGCAGGGAAGCGCATTCTCAAAACGGCGGTGCAGGATCTGCTGCCGGACTCAATCGTCCATCGGCAAAAGATGGGATTTCCCACCCCTTGGGCCTATTGGCTCGCTGG
Source organism: uncultured Acidobacteriaceae bacterium (assembly GCA_963817305.1). Taxonomy (GTDB): domain Bacteria; phylum Acidobacteriota; class Terriglobia; order Terriglobales; family Acidobacteriaceae; genus Sulfotelmatobacter. The sequence goes on from CAWFOD010000013.1 coordinate 171,822, forward strand.
CCCCTCACTTGATTACATTCGGGAACTATTGATGGAGCCGCGAAGTTTGGAACGCGGACTTTTCCGGTCTGAGGCCATTGACCGATTGTTTCGCGAGCATACGGCGGGTCATCACGACCATGGAAATCGCATCTGGCGCCTCCTGAATCTCGAGCTGTGGCAGAGGATTTTTCTGGATGGCGAATCAGTCCCCGACGTCATTCCCTCTCATGTCAATTCTGCGGTCAATAAATGATTCTTCAGATTGCTCAGTTGATTGCCCAAAAACGACGGTAACGAATGGTCAGAAAGATAAAACGCGTCACACTCGACTTGCTCCGCGGTGGAGGAGTTTTCGAACTGGTGGCGAACAGCAAATGGCGCCAGAACCGGCTGCTGATTCTCTGTTATCACGGAACCTCGCTTGATGACGAACATTTATGGAGGCCGGCACTCTACATGTCGCCCGAAGTGTTAGGGCAGCGACTGGACACTCTCCGAGCCATGCGCTGTGCCGTGCTGCCGCTGGACGAGGCGTTAACGCGGTTGCGGTCCCGCGATCTGCCGCCGCGCAGCGTTGCCATCACCGTCGACGATGGCACCTATGATTTTTATAAGCAGGCTTATCCGCTGTTGAAAAAATACAACTTTCCCGTCACCGTTTATCAAACAACCTATTACACCGATCACGAGATGCCGGTTTTCAACCTGATCTGCTCCTACATGCTGTGGAAAAGACGCGGACAGCAGTTGTCTGCGCTGACTGACCTTGGACTCTCCGAGCCCATGGACTTGCGCACGGAACTCGGGCGCCATCGGATAGTGCGCAGCCTGATGGATCTCTCCGCACGCGACCATTTGAGCGGATTGCAAAAGAACGAACTCGCGCGACGGTTGGCTGCAATTCTTGGACTCGACTATGCCGAGCTTTCTTCAAAACGCATTTTGCAAATTATGAATCCGCGAGAACTGGCGGAGGTAGCCTCGAACGGCGTCGATATTCAGCTGCACACCCACCGGCACCGCACGCCCGAGGATGAGATGCTCTTCAGGGGGGAAATTACCGAAAACCGGAATAGAATTCGAGCCCTGACTGGCCGCGATGCGACCCACTTTTGCTACCCCAGCGGAGTCTACCGGAAGAAGTTTGCTGAATGGTTGCAGAAGGAAGATGTCGTTTCCGCAACCACGTGCGATGCCGGACTTGTCGACAGGAATGATGACCCGTACTTTCTGCCGAGACTTGTGGACAACAGCAATCATAGTCAATTGAATTTCGAGAGTTGGGTCAGCGGCGTGGGATCTCTGGTTGCGGTTCATAAAGCGGCAACGCAGCGGTACATCGTGCCTGCCGGATAGGCGCGACGGACTGAACGCAAAGGCGATTTCGTATTCCGATTTGAAATGAAAGACCTGGTAAAACAAACGCTTGTCAGCAGCGGTCTGCTACGCCTGGCGGCCAGTGTGCGTGGTCCGAGCGCGGCCATTCTTATGTATCACTCGGTTCTCCCGGATCCCTCCGCGTGGATGGATACGTATGGGGAAATCGCTCACTCTGAATTGGTCTTTCGCGCGCAGATGGAATTGTTGGCGCGTGAGTTTCATCCGATCAGTCTGGATGAAGCGATCAAACACATCCGCAGTGGCAACACACTGCCGAGACGGTCGGTCGTTGTTACTTTTGATGATGGCTACGCGGACAACTATGAAGTTGCCATGCCGTTGTTGAACCAGGCCGGTGTGCCGGCGACGTTCTACGTGACTGTCGATTGCGTGGAAAACAAAAGACTGCCGTGGCCGAGCCGCCTGCGCTTTGCCTTCCGCAAAACCAAGCGGTCAGCGTGGAGTGATTCCCAGGGCAAGAACTGGCCGCTGAACCTTCCGGCGGAAAGGGAAGCCGCCTTCCTGAGTAGCTGTGACGCGTGTTGCCAGCTCAGCGGCGCTGTGCAAGAGAATTTTGTTGTGGGCGTTGAGCGGGAACTCGAGGCCAAGATCCCTTGTCAGCAAGATTCGGTGATGCTGAGTTACGAGCAAATGCGCGAGCTGCAGCGGCACGGACACATTGTTGGTTCGCACACCATGACGCACCCCAATATGGCATACCTCAAAGCTGAAGATGCCGTTCGGGAACTCACGGAGTCGAAACAGCGGCTTGAACTCAATCTGGAAACGCCGGTCCGGCATTTTTCCTATCCCTGTCCGGCGCTCTCTCCGCATTGGAGTGCAACGACCGCGGAACAAAGTCAGCTTGCAGGCTACGAGACGGCGGTAACTACTGATAATGGCCTCACGCGCAGCGGGGATAATCCATTTTGTCTAAAGCGCCTTCGTCCCACCAAGACCGTGGAAGGCCTGCGCTGGAACCTGGAAAGCGCTTTTGCCGGACGAGCAGTTTAATGCCATCTTCAATCGAGTGGATGCGCAGAAAACGCGCACAACCCAAACACTGGCCATGGAAGCGTTGGCTCAGGTCCAGAAAGGATTCTGGACGTCAGCGATAAAGCAAAGGTCGCCATCGAGCATGCTTAAGTCCAGCAGGGGTTCGGCCCCCAGCACTTTCTTTGGGTCATAACAATAAATCGGCAGGCTGCCACGCGACCGAAACCCCGCCTGCGCGAATGCTTCGTTCACGATGTCGAGGGAAAATCCGGCCGCAATTTCGGCGGTGTCTGGCATTTTAGCCGCGGTGAGTGTGGCAAGGGAGCAAGCGGCCAGCCACGTTGTGGCATCGTTACCGTCGACCCGAAGGTCGACGATGCGCGTTTGTTTTCCGACTTGGGCCAGTAAGAAATAGCCGCACGGACGCTTGGAGCAATGGAGGACGAATGCAGAAAATTCCGCTGCCGGGCAACTCAATATGCGATTCAATCCCGCTACCGTTCGCTGCGATGTAAAAAAATCCGCTGCAGTCCCGTTCAAAATCGATTCAAGGGAAGAGTCAAACTGAGTAGATTCGAGTCACTTCCCAATCCTTCGGCGACCGGGGAAGAGATCGCCAGACTCCACGTGGCGTTTCTGAGTAGCCGCAATGGAGCCTTCCAATTGAAGTGCCGAGTATTGCGAAACTGCAACCACGGGCGGACGACGAGAGCATGGAGTTTTAGTTCACCAACCTGGCGGTAACCAATTTTCGTCAAAATGGACCGTGTATCCGAAGAACCGCCGATCGTCAAAAGAACATCTGTTATGGCGGACAATTTCTTGAGAAGTAACAGGCCGGAGCCGACTGCAGCACGGCTGGCCGCCCAATCAATGAGATGAATTGAATCTACATCTGCTCCCGGCTTCTTAAGGCGCAAAGGCCAGACTCCGCCGTGAGCGAGGATACCAATCTCATTTGTTAAGACGTAGCTACGGGCGCGGTGCCAGTCTGGGTGATCGGAAAAATATTTCCATTGAAAAACATCGGGGCGAAAAGAAAGCAGTTCGAAATCAGCCTGAAAGGTCGTTCTCAAGAACTCGATAACGGCGGTCTGTTCAGAAGGCAGGCTGGCAGCGAATTGCAAACTCATAGTTTTGCCGGCTGATCGGTGGTCGAACTACAGCAGCAATGCGGTTTCGTGAATCAGATTTTTCCCGGCGTGCTTACCGGCTCTACCTGCGGGCTGCGCGACAATGTGTACCCGAGGTTCTGCATTACCGAGCCCCAACTATTCTCAATGAGCGTTACCGCTTTCTCCGAGAGATCGGATTTCCAGCCTCCAGCCTTGGCGCTGCGAACAAAAGGTTTGTCCAAACGGGTCTGCTTAAGCTGCGCATACTTCCGCGCCTGGGCCTTTTCCAGGGCCCGCATGCGCTCCGGAGAACTCAATTGCTCGGCCTTGGCCAGATGCTCTGGTGAGGCATCAATGTTTCGCACACCTGCCTGTTGCAGAAATCGTGCCAGCCTATAAAGCTCGCGTTGCGTGTTCTCTTTCATGTCTTCGTAGCGGACCAGGAGAAAACTATCCCGGCCCTGCCGCATCGTGACCCAGCTCATTACATTGTCAGCCCAGGAACCGGACCACGGGTCGAATTCCGCGGCCATGAACCGTGGAATGAAATCGTCCATAGGATAGCCGTCAGGAATATTCCGCGCTTTTACATTGTGATGATAGAAAGAGACGGCAACGTCCCGGGGATCCCGCACAATGCAAATCACTCGCGGATACCGCGGCTGAAAAGGTTCATGACTCTTAAGCAGGCGAGGCCGAGGCAGCTTTCGAAGTTCGTGGTCGGGATTGAAGTAGATCTCGGCAACGCGGGATTCGATGTTGGCGAAGGTAGCGGGTTCGTCAAGACGCAAAAGATTTCCGATCAGAAATCGAGTCCAGGTATTTCCCGATCGAGGATAGGAGACGATGAAGACATCGTCATCAAAAACAGTTAGATTACGTCCCGCCAGTTGCTTCCCGGTCAAAACTTTAAGAGTCGCGCCCAGAACCCGGCGAACTCTCTTCTCATTCGATTGTTTCATCGTTGCAACCTATGCTACCGAAGTTCAGACTACGATTACTGCCAGGGTTCACCCTTTCACCAATTCGCGATCCGCATTGGCATCCATCACCAGATCGTAGCCCAGTTCCTTCATCGTTGTTCCCCAAGCCTGCTCGATGGTCTTGATTGCGCGTGGCGAGAGTTTATCCCGCCAGCCACCGGCCTTGGCCTCGCGGACAAAAGCAATATCCTGGCGCGTGTCCTTGGTGGTTCCCCACTGCTTCGATTGTTCCTTCTCCAGAGACTTCATGTGGCCGGCGGAACTCAAACGCACCGCGCGATCGATGCGCTCTGGATTGGGATCTATCCCCAGCATCGGCGCCAGGTTTCCGAGTTCCTTCGCGGGATCGGCGAGCAGGTCTTCGTAACGAACCATGGAGAATCCGGGCTTACCCTCCCGCAGGCGTACCCAACTGAGTACATGGTCCTGCCAGCACCCGACCCGATCAGCATAGGGAACCACATTGGCGGCTACGAAGCGATTAACGAATTCATCCATCGAGTAGCCATCTGGAATCACCCGCACCTTGAGATTGTAAAAATAAAACGAGACAGCAACATCTCGCGGATCGCGAACGATATAGATGACGCGCGGGTACCGCGGATCAAAACACTCGTGACTTTTCAAAACGCGGGGCAGTTTTCGCAGCCGGCGATCCGGCGAATCGTAGATCATCGGCACCAGACGGTCCATGTTGGTGAAAGTGACGGGTTCGTCTTGAAGGAAATTTCCGAATAGAAAACGAGACCATGTGCTGCCGGACCGGAAGTAGCTGACAAGAAAAATGTCATTAGGAAATACGGTGAGGGATCGTCCCGCCGGAACTCGGCCCAGGGCGCATGCCGCTACCGTTTTCAAATGAGTCAAGATTTTGTTCAACTGCTTCACCTTATCCCCGTCCTGAGTCCACTTTCTAAGCTTCCTCTTGATATGTCTCCACCAGAGCGAGCGATATTTCGTCCTCTTTATTCGCCCCGAGAACGCCTACATCCCAGGCCCGATTCGTCCAGAACGCCCATGCGAGGCCAAGTCCGTATACCAGACCAGCTATCACCAGTTGTAGCAGAAGCGGAGCCAGGCGATGCGGAACATACCAGCGTTGCATGAGTAGAAGAACCGCTACCAGAGGGATGCATAAAACAATAGGCAGGACAAACGCGCGATGCACATACGTCGAGAGTTTGATCCCCAGCAGGCGGCAGAGATGAAGGGGCAGAAAGAGAATCATAGAACAAGTGAGAGGAATGGCCGTGCCGATAGCGTCTCCCATGATTCCGTAAGGACGCACTAAAATGATGCTCAGGATCAGATTCGCGATGCCTTCGGCCAGCACCACCCAGGCCCAGGTTCGATGCTTTGCCATCCCCCAGAGTGTGCGCCCCGAAGCCGATTGCGCCAGCATCAACGTAGTCGGATATAAGAGTACGAGCAGCACAGGATAACTGGCGCTGACATACTTTGGTCCAACCCACGCCTCGATAACTGACTTGCCGAGGACGGTAAGAATCGCTGTGATCGGGAAAATGATAAAGGAGCAGGCGCGGTTGCCGACCACGAAGATTTTTCGCAGTGCGTCGAGATCACCTTTGGCTTGAGACTGGCTCGACATGGGCACGAAAATCTGTGCCAGGCTGCTGACCACTTCCGAGGCGTAATCGACCAGGCGCGAGCCGATGCTGAAATAGGTGACTGCAGCTGCTGATACCATCGTGCCAATCACCATCGCGTCGGTCTTAAAACGCAGACGCCCGGCCACGATGATCATGAACGTCGTCCCACTGTAGCTGGCGATACGGCGCAAACTGGAGCGGCTCACATGTTGAAGACCGAGTCGCAGATTCAAGTGGCGAAATACAGCCGTGGCATTGATAAGCCCACTGAGCAACGGCATGCTGACAGTGATCAGGGCCACGGTAAGCAGTCCGCGTCCATGCTGCAGCGCTATGACTATCAGCAGAACGCGGATCAGAGTCGAGCTCATGGTGGTGAAATTCAGCAGGTAGAAGCGCTGCAACCCCTCCAGAATGCCGCCGAAAACGCCAAGAGGAAAACCCAGAGAAACAGCAGTGCCCGCCATCAACAGCAGCCATCGCGCTGTGGAAACGAAATCCGGCGGAATACGAAAGATCGAATTGACGTAGTACGCGGCGATCAGGGTGATCGCCATGGCCACAACTCCGATGCCGGTATAGCTGAACATCGCCGTATTCACTAACCGGTTTAGTTCTTCTTCTTCGTTGGTGGCGGAATATTTGGCGACATAGCGAACAATGGAGGATCGAATTCCCAGGTCGAACAGGCCGTAATATCCGGTGATGGAAAAGATCAGAATCCAGAGTCCAAATGCGGTATCACCCAGGCGATGGAGAATGTAGGGCGAGAGAAAAATTCCGGAGACAACATTCACGCCCAGGGCAAACCAACTGGACCCGACGTTGCGCAGAATTTGGCGTTTGTCGAACTTCATGAGCCCTGCTGCATAGGAACCGTGAACCGCGAAGCTGGATGGTCTTCGCGCGCCGGCTGTGGCTGAAGGCTACGCTGGCTGACCCGGTCCATCGCATCCTTTAGAATTTCCCCAAATTTGCGGACGTGGGGCTCGCGCAGAATTTCCAGATGATGAAAATCGATCTCCCAGATTTCGACTCCACTCCGCGTCCTGGCGCCCCATCCCATCTGTGGATCCTTGATGTAGTAGAACTGCTGCTTCGGGCGCTTGAATAAAATTACCGGAGCCTGGAATTGCGCAGGAGTGAAATCCTCAGGCCAATAGACTTGCGACCAATCCCTTCGCGGCGCGCTCTTGCCGAGCACGTGATCCACCTTGTTCCGGGCAATGCGTTGATAAAAAGCAAACTGCGCGCGCAGAGTCGGCTTTTTCATCTGACGCAGACGGTCACCGTAATAGTGAATCTTCCACAGCCAGCGCCTCTGGCTGTGCTCCAACACCCAGGTATCGAAAATCGCGAACAACCCAACTTCTTCCCCTTGCGCTTCCAGACCCAATACAATCTGCTCCCCAATATGCGTTCCTTCACACAAACCGCCCAGGCAATACGGCCCGTGAGGCTGCGCGCTGCGAATTGCGGCAATATACTCCTCGGTCAGAGCCTGCATCTCTTGCCGGGAATAAGGGCGCTTGCCGTTCAGCACGGGGGCATGACCTTGGACCTTGTACACCGTTTGCTCGGAGCCCATGTGCCGCGCCAGCATGGCATATCCCAGCGATTCTTCTCCCGGCGGGACGATGGCAAAAAAAGGTATGCTGCTACTTTCGCCGCGCTGGATCTCCATCAGCACCGGATCGCTGGTGTCCTCCATCTGCGTGATCAGTTGCGCCAGCGCCTCCACAGTCGCTCCGCGAAACAGAGCGGAAAGCGGAAGCTCCTTGCCGGTTATTTTTTCCACCTCCGCAAGTACGCGAGCCGCCATCAGGGAATGTCCACCCAGATCGAAAAAATTATCCCGAATGCCAATATTCGCGACGTGGAGCACGCTCTGCCACACCTTCACCAGCGTAGCCTCGAGTTCAGTCCTTGGTTTGATTACATCTCCGCTCTCCGCGGCAGCCCAATCGGGAGCAGGAAGCAAGCGCCGGTTGATCTTTCCGTTCGGACTCAGCGGCAGCGCTTTCATTTCGACAAAGGCGCTCGGCACCATATATTCCGGCAACCGCTTTCTGACGAGAGTTTTCAGTTCAGCGCCAGGAATCGATGCTCCGGAGGGAACGACGTACGCCACCAACCGTTTATCGCCGGGACTATCCTCGCGTACAACCACGACCGCGGATTGCACCCTGGGATCTTTCGCGAGGACCGCTTCAATCTCTCCTAGTTCAATACGAAAGCCGCGCAGTTTGACCTGATTGTCGATCCGTCCCATGTATTGGATGTTGCCATCCGCTAAAAAGCGAGCCAGGTCTCCGGTCCGGTACATCCGCGCCCCGGCTTGCTTCGCAAACGGATTCGGTACGAAACGTTCCTTCGTAAGATCGTCTCGACCGAAATATCCTCTGGCCAGACCGTCGCCCGGCCAAATACAACTCGCCCGGTACTCCAATCGGCAGCGGATGACGGCTTTCGTCAAGAATGTAAGCTTGGGTATTCGGAAGCGGCCGCCCGATCGTTACCTCGACTCCTCGCGGCACCAGAGTGTATGTAGAGTAAGTGGTGTCCTCGGTTGGGCCGTAGAGGTTGTAAACTTTGCTGACTGCAGTTTTTGTGTAGATGCGCTGTGCCAGGCTGGTAGGCAGAGCTTCTCCCGCAAGATTGACCACCTGCACCGAAGCCGGGACGCCTTCCAAGCGAACCAATTCAGCAATCGCGGATGGCACCGTGTTAATCAGCGTTACTTCGCGCCGCCGCCGGCAGCTTGGGCAAAGCCATTGCGTTCTCCGCGATGATGACTGGTGCCTCCCATACTGAGCGGCACGAAAATCTCAAAGATCGATAGATCGAAGCAGATCGATGTTGAGAAAAGCGTTCCGGCGACTTCCTGTGGCAGAAAAACTTCTTGCGCCCACTGAATAAACGTTGCGGCGCTGCGGTGTTCGAGCGCCACTCCCTTCGGCCGGCCAGTGGAACCGGACGTAAACAGAACATAACCGAGGTTGCTCGGAGCAACATTGCGGCCAGGATTTTCCGTGGACCGTTCGGAAATCCGCGCCCAATCTGCATCCAGGCAAATCAAACGCGCACCATGCGCGGGGAGTACGTTGGTCAGGCTCTGCATCGTAAGCAGGATGGGCGCTTTGGCATCCTCCACAATGGCGGCGAGCCGCTCTTGCGGATAGGCCGGGTCGAGCGGTACATAAGCTCCGCCGGCCTTCAGGATTCCCAAAATCCCAACCAGCATTTCGATCGATCGCGCGAAACAAATTCCCACCAGCACTTCCGGCCCGACTCCCTGCTCGCGCAAGTAGTGAGCCAGTTGATTTGCCCGCGCGTTTAGTTCGCCGTAACTCAGCCGCTCATTCTGGCAGATCAGTGCAGTGGCTTCCGGTGTACGCTCCGCCTGCTGTTCGAAGAAATCGTGCATGCACAGGTTGCGCGGGTAATCTCTGGATGTGGCGTTGAACTCAATCAGAATCTTGTTTCGTTCAGATTCGCCTAATAGCGGTAGATCGAAAATTCGGCGGGTTGGGTCGGCCGCCACGCCTACAAGCAGCGTGCGAAAATGCTCCCCCATTCGCGCGATCGTGGTTTTCTCAAAAATATCGGCGTTGTAGCTGAGCCTTGCCTCGATTGCTCCGGATCGCTCAGTTAGATCCAGAGACAGATCAAATCTCTCGATTCCACTTTCTATCTCAAATAGAATCGCGCTGACTTCGGCCGACCATGAAATATCCTGACCGGCCTGGTGTATTTGAAAAGCCGCCTGGAACAATGGATTGCGGCTCAAGTCCAGGTCCAGCGGAAGCTCATTCAGCAACACTTCGAAGGGAACACCCTGATGCGCAGATGCTGCTGTAACCGCATCTCGAACGCGGATCAATAGATCGACGAAGGTGGGATTGCCGGATAAATCTGTACGCAGCACGAGCAGGTTTTCCAGCGGACCAATCATCTTTTCAAATTCGGTATCGGTCCTGCCGTCGACACAAGTTCCTACGATCACGTCCTCTTGCCTGCTGTAGCGCGACAAGAGAATATTGAAAATTGAGAGCAACGTTACGAAGAGCGATACTCCATGACTTTGAGCTAGATTCCGTAGCTGCTCCACTTCGGATTTCTTAAGCGAAAACGTATAAGATGCGCCGGCAAAGGTCTGCTCCGCTGGGCGTGCGCGGTCGATGGGCAGATCAAGGCTGGCAGGAACTCCTTCGAGTTGCTTTTTCCAGTACGCGATTTGTTCCTCTGGAACTTGGCCCGGTTGGGAAAGGAATTCGCTGTACTGCGCTGCAGGCGCGGCAGTCCAAACCTTGGCGATTTTATGAGCTTCGTAGCAAGATGCTGTCTCCCTCAAAAGGATTTCGAGTGAAGTTTCATCGCAGACGATCCGATGCGCAACCACCAGCAACACATTCTCCGTGCGCGACACGTGGTAAAGAGAAGCTCGCAACAGCGGAGCGCGGGAGAGATCAAATGGCCGGCGCGCTTCATCTCGCGCCAACTGGTTCAGTGTCTGTTCCCGTTCCTGAGGAGAAATGCTTTCCAAGTCGCGCGTGCTAACTTGAGCGGAACAGGATGCCAAGGAGACAGCTTGTGGAATGCCATCGGTGATCTCGAAACCGGTTCTAAGTATCCCGTGCCGCTGAATAACTTCGCTCCACGCATGCTGGAGCTGGTCGATGTCGAGCGGTCCCGTGAGGCGCAAACCGTACGAGATGTTGTTAGCGGGATTACCAGGGTGCAGCCGTTCCAGTACCCAGAGCCGTTTCTGGGCGATTGAAAGTGCTTTTCCCTTGGTCAAAACAGTCCGCCTTGTTCCGTCGTTTTGAACTTTATGGCAAGAGCGCCAAACGCTCACTCATTTTACTTCGCCGAGCTTTCAGCAAAGCGCCCATCGCCGTCTCAACACATACTTAGTAACTGGCTGAATCCACTCGCGTACTTGCGTGGAGGTGCGGCTCTACCAGGGCGAGCAAGTCATCTTTCAGAAAGGGTCCGCTCGCCAATAGCCCTGATAGCAGCGGATCCCGGCGGTTTGCCGTCAAATCGGTTTTCTCCAAAGTGCTGACAAAAGCGCCTGCACTTTTTACCAGAGCCGCGCCCGCCACGACGTCCCACTCGTTTTTCGGCGTCAGCGTAAAAGTTATATCGGCCAGTCCTGCTGAGACCAGAGCGAGCTTGTAAGCTACCGATCCCATCGGACGAATTGTAAAAGCAGCGTTCTCAAATGGTTTCCATTCGCCGCGTTTCACCTCGCTGCGGCTGGCCAGCACCAGAGCTCCATCCAGACTTTTGCGCCGGCTGGGTTGTGCAGGCTTTCCGTTATAAACAACGCCGGAATCGAGCGATCCCAGAAAAGTCTCATCGGTGGCCGGATTGTAGATTCCGCCGGCCACGGGACGGCCGCTTTCCACGAAGCCTATCGAAACGCAGAATTCCGGGATGCCCTTGACGAATTCACGGGTGCCATCGAGAGGATCAACCACCCAGACGCGAGATCGTTGCAGGCGTATTGGATCGTCCACACTCTCTTCGGAGAGCCAGCCCTCTTCGTCGCGGAGAAGTTCTTTGCGCAGAACGGCGTCGAGAGCGCGGTCTGCTTCGGTTACGGGATCGTGTCCCGCTTTGTATTCCGTCTCAATCGCTCCCGGAGTGAAGCGCGCGAAAACCGCGCGGGAAGCCTCAAGCGCGGCGTGTATGCGTTGCAGTATGGAAGCGTAAGAAGTTGAGCGCATAGTCTCCATCAAGCCATCAGCATGCGCGCGCCGGTTGCCAGCAACACGGCGCACAGAATTCTTCTCAGCCACGGTACTGGAACCCGCGTGCTCAAGTAAGAACCCACAAGACCCCCAGGTATCGAACCAAGCACCAAGTGCGCCGACCAGATTGACATCAACATTGTGCATACGAAAATGCAGCAGGCTGGTGACCCCGGTGAGCAGAAGCGCATGAACAATGTCGGTTCCTACCATGACTTTCGGATGAAAACTGTAAAACAACAAAAGCATCATCATGACAATGCTGCCCGAGCCAACCGAGGTGATGCCGACCAGAAATCCAGCCACTAAACCAATGACGGACATCCAGACGAACGACTTCATCGTCGGTGGACGCACTGCCACGTGGTCCTCGATCTTTTTCTGAAAGAACAGAAAAGTGGGAATGCAAATCAGCAGAACTCCGACGGCAACCGTGATGAAGTGATTTACTCCGTTGCCATAAACGTTACGCAAATGAATCAGGAAACTGACGCCTAAAAAAGAGCCGGGTGCGCTGCCGGCGGCCAGGGCTAATACAACCTTGCGGCGCACCGTCCCTTTGCGCAAGTGAACAATGCTGGCGCCTATCTTTGTGACGAAATTGAAGAGCGCATCCGAGCCCACGGCGCGAAGAGGAGGCACGCCCAGGCCAAAAATAAGAATCGGGAGCAGCAAGACTCCGCCCCCAACTCCCGTCATTCCGATGAGGGTGCCAACTCCAAAACCGATCAGGCTCTTGATCAGCAAATCCATGACAGTACCGGCTTCACATCTCCGTCGAAGTGTTTACCCCACAGAGAGCTTTCAGGCCGACTCCGCCGTCGTTCCAATAAAGCCTTCCCGTTCCAGGTGGAGAATAATTTCCTGCGCCGCCTCTTCGGCAGACAGTTCGCCCGTGTTGATGACCACGTCCGCATCAGTCGGAGCTTCGTAGGGATCAGAAATTCCCGTGAACTCTTTGAGAATGCCCGCGCGTGCCTTAGCGTACAAGCCCTTGCGGTCACGCTGCTCGCAGACTTCAACGGAGGTGGCAATGTGCACCAGGATGAAGCCTCCATAAGGTTCAATCATCTGCCGCACATGTTTTCGCGTGGCGTCGTAAGGAGCAATGGGTGCACAGATCGCGATGCCGCCGTTCTTGGTAATCTCCGAGGCCACATAGCCGATGCGGCGGATGTTAATGTCGCGGTGTTCTTTCGAGAATCCCAGTTCGGAAGAAAGATGCTTGCGTACCAGGTCACCGTCAAGAAGGGTGACTGGACGTCCGCCGGTTTCCAGGAACTTCGTCAGCAATACGTTCGCGATCGTCGACTTTCCTGAGCCTGACAGTCCGGTAAAGAAAATAGTGACGCCCTGTTTATGACGGGGCGGGAAACTCTTGCGCAGTTCCGCTACCACTTCTGGATACGTAAACCATGCTGGAATCTCGCGGCCTTCGTTCAGGCGCTGGCGAAGTTCCGTCCCAGAAATGTTGAGCACGCGATCTCCCTTTTTCACCTCGTCATCAGGAACATATTTGTCCTGGTCCTCGAGATAAACCATCATGTTGAAGGGAACCATGGTGACGCCGATGTCGGCTTCGTGCTTTTTGAAAACCTCCTGCGCCTCATACGGTCCGTAGAAGGGCTTGCCATCGGTATCTTTGCCCGGCCCAGCGTGATCGCGGCCCACGATAAAGTGTGAGCATCCGTGATTTTTGCGGATGATGGCATGCCAGATGGCCTCGCGTGGTCCGCCCATACGCATAGCGAGCGGCAGCAAAGAAAGTTTTGCGGTCGATTGGGGAAACTTCGAAAGCAGCAACTGATAGCAGCGCACACGTGTGTAGTAATCCACATCGCCGGGCTTGGTCATACCGACCACGGGATGGATCAGCAGATTCGCCTCGACTTGCTTCGCCGCGCGGAAAGCCAGTTCCACGTGGGCGCGATGCATTGGATTACGCGTCTGGAATGCAACCACGCGCCGCCAACCCTCGCGGCCAAATTCCGCACGTAGTTCTGCTGGAGTCAAACGGAGACTGCGAAAATCGTAGTGCGAGGGAATTTGAGTTCCCTCGATTTTTCCTCCCACATACCAGGGATTGGATTTGTTCATTACGTAATCAGCGCCAGGATGAGCGGCACTGGTGCTCGCAAAAACTGCCTTCGCCTCTTCTTTTCGATCCGGTTGCCACACATCTTCAACATGCAGCACGGCTAGCATTACGCCCTCGGGATCGCGTAACGCAATTTTGCTGCTGCCTGCCTTGAGTTTCCTGGCGAATTCCTCGGTAACGTCGAGCGTGATTGGCATCGGCCAAATTACGCCGCTGGCCAGCCGCATGTTATGGCAGACGCTCTCATAGTCGGCGCGCGTCATGAACCCCTGCAGCGGAGAAAATCCGCCGGTGATCAGCAATTCCAGATCGCAAAGCTGGCGGGCCGTCAGATCCCACGAAGGCCATTCTTTGGAGTGAGCCTTCAATTCTGCGATTCGTTGCGGCGCCGCAATGAGGTTAATCAGTTCTCCGCCGTGCGGCGGAATGAGATGGCTGGTTGAAGCGGTCAAGTGCTCTGCCTCCTGGAGTTTTTAATGTCTATTAACTTTATCGTATTTGATTGGATTCAATCCGCTATCACCGTGCTGTAGCAAATTCGACTGCAGATGCTGAGGGGAAGGAAAAGCCCCCGGGACTTATGCAACAGAGTATCACTTCCAAGCGGCTCTGGAAAAACGGATTGGTCCTCGCGAATAACTAAACACTGCAGCAATTGGAAGACCTTAGCTGCCTTGGATGAGTCGTGGAAGAAAGTGAAAGGGAACGATTTCGCAAGCGTCATCCATCACGCAAGTCGAACAGCCGTGCTGGATGTGAAAAGAATTGCAACATCAGCCAGCGTTGTTCCACGGCACGAAGAATAGCGAGGCGCCTAATGCCAGTGAGCCAATCTCCAATCCTGCCCACGGACGCACAGAGCGGCGCTGTAGCCAGCGCCGCCAGATACCTCTCGAATCGTCCACCGTTCGGCCTCCGCCGGATCAGGCCGCGTAGCGAGTAGCGCATTGGTTTCTAATGCCTCGAGGGACACATCGAACTGGCTGAGAGGTAGCGACAAACCTTCGCCAATGGCCTTGATATAAGCCTCTTTGCGGGTCCAGCAGCGGAAAAAGGCTTCCACCTTTTCGGACTCAGGCAACGCGGCAAGTTGCTTCTGCTCCGAGGCGGAAAAAAATCGATGGGCAATGGATTCGGCATCGAAATCGCGGCGGACCTGTTCCACGTCTACTCCGATCTCACGACGGCGGGCAAAAGCGTAGAGCGCAATCCCGCCCGAGTGGGAAATATTGAAGGTGATGCCGCTCTCCGCAAAGGCAGAACTGAGAAAGGGTTTCTGATTCTTCGAGTAGGAAAAATTCAATTCAGAGGGTTCGGTGACCAAAAATGCTGCCAGAATCGTGCGCAACCACGCGCGCGATGCAACAAAACGCTGGCGGTCGGCGGCAAAGTGAAATCGCGCGGCTCGGCTTCGTTCGTCTGGGGAGAGCAGTTCCTGCCAACTGGATTCGTGGCTGCGAATAGCCTCCAGGTCAACTCGCCAGAGTTGTACTTCATCTTCCCCGAGCTCGATCTGCGGCATACGGAAGTCCGCATTCGTAATGTTCATGTTGTCGCTCAATGCAGTATTCAGGTTTCCGCGTTTGCCGGATTCTCCTATCCCATCATAGCGGGAGCCCTCAAGCCGCAAACATGCTGAACCCGTAACCGCTCAAGGGTTACCTTCTGGCTGGGCCCTTGGGGAAAAACGTGTTCTAATTAGAAGGCCGCTGGTTCGAAAGGGCCGCGCGGGAGAATTCTTCATGATGAAATGCAGGGTCGCCAGCTTGTTTGCCGTCGCAGCTGCCTGGGCCTGTCTGGCCACTGCGCAAAGTTCTCAGTCCCATCTGTCTTCGGCGCCGCCACCTGATCCGCTTAAGACTGCAACCAAGCCGCTGATCGGGAAGTCTGCCACATCAACCCCGCACAAATCCTCGGTTGCGATGCCGCCGGTTCGTACTACGAATACGAATGCAGAACTCGGCCGCCTGGAGCGGCAAAAAGTCGTTCTCAGCAATAATCCAAAAAGTGTCACTCCAAGCACATCGAAAAATGCTGCCTCAACGAAAACCACTGCCTCAACAAAAACCGCTGAAACGTCGGCCGGGACCAGCGCTCCGATTGATTACAAATATCAGAAGCCGACAGGTGGAAGGCAGGCTGATACGCCCAACGCTCGCAGCCCGAATTCCACTACGCCGCGCGTCACCAAGAAAAACTGATCGTTGAAAAAATAATCGTCGGGGACCGAACCTCTGAGAGTGTAAAGCTATTTTTGGTTTCGGACGGTAGACACAGGAAGAGAGGCCCGATCCGGCTCCCCGGCTTGGTTACGTCGAAGTGCAGGTTCCGTGATGCAGTATTTCACCAGACACCAGAGTGCGCGCACGCCATCCTTCCACTGAATCTTCTTGCCTTCTTCATACGTGCGGCCCCAGTAGCTGATACCGACTTCATAAATACGCAGTTTGCGTTTCGCAACCTTTACCGTGATTTCGGGCTCGAAACCGAAGCGCTTTTCTTCTAACGGGATGGACTGGATCACATCGCGGCGAAAAGCTTTGTAACAAGTTTCCATGTCGCTGAGGTTGATATTGGTGAGCGCATTGGAGAGCAGGGTGAGAATCCAGTTGCCTACCGAATGCCAGAAGTAAAGCACGCGATGAGGACGGGCGGAAAGAAATCGCGAGCCGTAGACCACGTCAGCGCGGTCTTCCAGCAACGGTTCCAGCAGTACCGTGTATTCCGCGGGATCGTACTCGAGATCGGCATCCTGGATGATGACGAAATCACCCGTGGCTTCCTGAATGCCGCGATGCAGAGCCGCGCCCTTGCCCATATTCCTCGGCTGCAGCAGTACTCGAACCTCCGGATGGTTCTGCTGCAGATTCGCGAGTATTTCACGCGAGCCATCACTCGACCCATCGTCTACGCAAATCAATTCGATATCCAATGCCACCGAAAGCACTCTCTCCACTACCTGCCGCAGCGTGGCGCGTTCGTTATACACCGGCATGATGACGGAAAGTTTCATTGCTTTGCAGAGTAGTGTATTGGAATGGCATTGAGCAAATTGCAAAAAGACCGAAGCCCACGCTTCTCTCGAAGGAACCCGAGCGAACTGTACTGGAACGTGAGGAAGATCGGGACCGCTCCTCGAATCACGGCCAATTTCTCAAAAATTCTGCCAGATCCGAAATTTTGGTGATTTGCGTGCAAATGGCGACCCCTAAGGTGGTCTTTCCATCGGAAGATGTAAAATCTTCAGGGTGTATCAGTAGTACACTGTAGTTTCCTCCTAGGGTATTTACCTGATACCGCGCCTCCTGCTGAGGAAAATCTTCGCGCCTCGATAAAAAAAATCTGAATGTCCGCAAACTCGACCCCATTCCGTCTGGCTTGTACTTAGGTTCTCTTCAGGTTCTCACCTCTGGCAAAAGGCTGCCTCGCGTGCGTTTTGGCCGCTGTTCGCGCGCACTTTCGATCATTCTACGAAACTGTTGGAGTGAATTTGGCAGCATTCGCCCTGTACGGCACCCGTCAACTTCGACGGAAAGCCCGAGCCTGTGGGAATGGTTGGTCATTAATCACATCCCTCCAGCCGTTAAAGTGGCATGGTAGATGCTAGGAAATAAGCAAACAATCCAGTTGTGCAGAGTTGATGGAACTATTTAGACCAGGGGGCAGGAAAAGTGATGAGCGAGCAGTCCGTTCGCCTAGGACCGCGCGAAAAGCAAATCGTCGAATTGTTGTTGCAAGGCTGCGATAACGCCGAAATCGCCAAACAGCTCAAAATGGCCCGTAGAACTGTGAAGGCTCACTTTAACCGGCTTTTTCTCCGTTTTGGAATCACCGACGGAATCAAGCGAGTAAAACTCGCAACACTCTTATACCGGAGGCAGTCATGTTCCCATACGAACGCTACGGAAACCGCATCCCGAGCGAGCGAGAGCACCGTGTCATCGAACTAGTCGCCCAGGGCTTGAAAAATCGCGATGTGGCGGATGCCATTGGCACAACCGAGCACGTGGTGAAGAATTATCTGCGTGTTATCTACGACAAGCTTGGGCTTTGGAACCGGGTAGAGCTGGCGTTGTGGTATGAATCGCGCCGGCCGGGCGCTGGTTTTCCTTCAGCAGTTGCCTGAGAACTGGGTGTTGGTTGCCCGCGCTAGCGGCAACCGAATGCCTGCAGGTTCCGCAATCGTTCAGCGGCAGCGCCTGCGCCCTTCCGGGCGGCAGCGTCCAACAACAAGCGAGCTTGATCGCAACTTTTAGATACTCCGTCTCCCCGAAGGTATAGATCGGATAAGAGTAAAGTTGCGGTCAAGTTCTGCTTGGCCACGGCCTTCCACAACAACATGGCGGCTTGCTGACTGTCCCGCGCCGTGCCCGGCCCGGCATTCAAATACCTTTCCGCCGCTGCCAATTCTTCGGCGCCATTTTGCCCAGCTACGCCTGTAGCGGGATTAGCTGCGGCTGCACTTTGAGTCGCGGGAATAGAACGGGCGGCGGGCCGAGTCCTCCCAATCTGCTGCGGATTCTCGTTTTTCAGGCTTCGACCGGTCTCCGTAGATACCCCAGGTCGATCCTGGTTCGAGTGATTCTGGTTCGGTCGATCTTGGCTCGCCGCAGCGGAACCGACAGGAGCCGTTTGAGCCGGTTTGCTGGTCGGAGTGTTCGATTCAGCACTTGTCGCCGGTGGCTCAGCGGCCGCGGGTGCCTCAGATTTCGCTGGCGGCACGGCTTGTGGAAGCGAGGCAGGGGCGTTTCCGCTGCTCCAGAATGCTGAATTATTTCGCCAGGTTACGTACACCAGCAGGCCCAGAACGATCAGGGTAAACAATCCCACGTAAATTCTGTAGGGATGCCGGGCGGGCTCTGACTGGTAATCGGAGAGCATGGTGAATTCCGCAGGAGCGTTTTCCGGCGGCGGCGGCCAGGGCAGATTTGGGGCCGCATAGCGGTCCGGCACAGGTACAATCCTGGTCGCTGACCCGTACTCCTGCTGCACAAGATCACTTGGCCGCGCATCGGGCTCACGCCAATCAGTGGGCGCAATCGGCTCCGGTTCTTCGAATGGTTGAAGGGGCTCGATCGAAGATGTTAGAGGTGCGCCACACATGCCGCAAAATCTTTGCGGTGTGGCGTTCTTGTGTCCGCAGGATTCGCACGCGATCACGGGCCGCTCCGCTGCGGCAGCGGAATCCGGCAATGGAACTTCTTGGAGGTTGTCTTCCTCCTTCGGCCAGATATTCTCCCTGCCCGAAGGGGGCGGGGCAGTTGGCATGGAGGGCGAATCATTCGACAACTCGCGAACCAGGTCGGATACGGCCTGAGCTCGCTTTTCTGGCGGGCTGGTGAAATAGACTTCTGCCCACCGTCCCATATGCGCCGCCAGGAGGGGATTGACCAGCGGATTCAATTCCGTGTCAGGCAAGATGCCGGGTCCGGCTTTGGCGTCGTTTGTGGGTTGGGCCACCGTTATTCTCCGCAAAAAGGCGATAGATATGATTGCACTCCCGGCGAGCAAGGTTGTCAATTCCTGGCGCCGGGACCCCCATAATTCGCTTTAATCGCAGGCCCTGCGGGACGCGGGTTCGAACTGATCGAGCTGAGCTTCGTGCTGACTGGTGAATCTGCCTTTCGCCGTTTTTCCATACAGATCGGAGCCCGGGCAATAATAGAGAGCTGTGTGCGTATCGATCCAGACCTGCGTATTGGGATTGCCCAGATATTTATATTCCGGCGCTTCCGGGGCTTCGGCCAATCCTAGATTGATCAGGAGTTTGTCGAACAGAGAAAGATCATCCGCTGGCGGTTTGCGCCGCAGCGCATTGCCAGCCACGGTGGGCGCTCCATCGGTCGCTCGCACGGAATGATTCGACAACATTCCCCAGCGAATGGCAAACAAAACCAGAATTACCGCGACCGCGAGATAAAAATCCCCGCGCCGTTCTCGCCAGAAGCGCGCCAAGGCGCCAGGCGAACGTGTCTGGTTCAGTGCCTCAAGAAAACTGCGGGCTTTCGCGGCCGAACTCCACGGGGCATCCGTGTGGACAACGGGCGCAATTTCCTTGGAAACGTTTTCAAGCTCGTGCGGCGGGACCTGCAACTCTTCGGATGCCCGCGCTGTACCGCTCTCTGTCGCTTCCTCGGCAGTGGCGATTAATGCCGGTAGCGCATTGTTTTCTTCCGACTCCCGCTCGTCTTCTAGAACCGGCTCTTCTCCCCGTACTGCCTCTTGTAGCAACGGAAGAGAGAACGCGCGGGCAAAGTCGGCCGCACTTTCACCTGCGTCTGCCTCGGTCGCTTCGTCTGCGCTTGGCTCGGTAAAGTCGAGTGGGGGTTCAGGCTGCACCGCAAAGGGAAGTTCCTGACTCGCTTGGTGCATGTGCAGGGCCGAGGCCAGTTTGCTCTGCAGTGTGGAAGAATCACTCTCACCGACCCGCGGCGCCCCGCACTTGCCGCAGAATTGCTCTTCATCGATCAACGCATTACCGCACTTCCAACATGCGACGCTGTCCGAGGCCTTGGCCGGCGCTGCATCGGCTTTCTTACTGGCGATCATCGCGGCAGGATCTCTGGCTGTTTCAACCGCTCGGCCACCCGGTTGACCACTCGCCAGGGCGGCCAGATTAGGCTTGATTTTTTCAATCGCGGCCAGCATGGACGAGCGTTCCGCCGCCATGGTTTTTTTTAGTGCCAGCCCGGCATCCCGGGCAAGCGCTTCGGTCACCAGTCCTGCCATGAGTTGACAGGTATGCACGTCCTGCTCGGCAAAGCCGTTCAACCGGTCGAAGTAAAGTTCCAGCGCGCCTGCGGTGTTGCCATCGTGATAGATCGGAACCGCGATCAGCGATTGAATCCCGCGCTTGCGGCACATGTCTGAAACTACCGCAGAGGCACCGTCAAGGTTCTGGCAGGCGCAATACCTCAGCCGACGCCAGGCAACTGGCGCAAAGCGCAGTCTCAAGAGGAACTTCGGCTCCAAGGGCTGGCGCGGGAGCGCCCGTGCAGGCACGGTAGCGAATGGTTTTCCCCTCCAGCGTTGCCACGGCCGCGCCACTGCCGGCGGCAAAGCGAGCCGCGCTTTCGCAAACCAGCGCCATCGCCTGGTCCGCGTCGAGATGCCGAACCTGGATCTGGCGTTGGGTCTCCACGATCTCGGCCAGGGTCAAGGCATAGTCTGGAATAGTGCGTGAACCTTCTGGGGAGGAATGTGTCTTCTCTATCGCTATTTGACCTTCCGTCCCCGGCTGGGCGGTTTGTCCCCCATCGGCGTCGTGGCCCTTCTCCATCTGGATCTGGCGCACCTGGCGATTGTGCTCTTGCAGCAGGTAGGCAGCTTCCAGAAGTTTTCCAAAAGTCTGCTCATCGAGACCGGATTTTTTCTTCTCGTTACTCACAGTTCGCTTTTTGTTTTCGCCGCACGCCCGGGCCACCGGAAAAATCTAAGTCGATTCTAGTGCAATTCATGCGAAAGGGAACCTCATTACCAAACCTTGCCAGGTTCTCAGCATCGGTTCTGTCCGTCAAAATTCTTACGAAAAGCCATGGCGTCGAATATTGCATTCACACCGCCAAACCGGAAAACGGACCGGCATCAATTTCCCTCTGTGCTCTCCGGGAGATCCGCCCCGTAGGACCGTGGAGGGAGCAGGAGCTGGATACCGAAATAGCCGAGAAAAAAAGATTGATTGTTGCGCGCCGCCTCAAGACTGCGGCCTGCCATGAAGAGAAGGATAACCGGCCGGTGGAGTTTATAGCGGGCGCCAAAATCGATCGTGGGCTGGTTCATGGAAGGGTGAAACGTGTGCTGGTAGTAAAACTCCATGTCGAGTTCGAGTTTTCTGGTGACATCGCGTCCCACCACCAACCCCAGAAATCCGCCATCCGGTCCTTTGTGGACGAGCTGATAGCCCATCTCGTAATTCACATCGACCGGACCAAGCTTTCTCGAGAATTCGATAGGCAGAAGGAACGATTCGCTTGCCGCAGTGATGCCGCGACGCACCGCATCATTGGGATTGTTCAGAAAGAGTTGCGGGAAGACAGAAATGTTTAGCCCCGATTCCCCTTTGTCGTAGAAGCGCCATTTTATCCCGGGATTGGACTGGCCCATCCCGTATTTGGCCGGGGAGGAAGGACTTTGCACGCGCAGCCAGGCATTCTCGTAGGTGAGTTGGATGCGGTCGCCAATGCCGAAATTGATATCGACATCCGGGATGTGCGCCACCGACTGATCGCTGTAGAGGAAAGGCATGTAGCCGAGATTAATTTCCCAATTTAGATTTCCGGGCGTACCGGGATCGTTCGTGTAGTAGGGAGGTCCCCCCTGGGCCAGCGCAGGGACGACGGCGAACAAGAAAACGAAGACGCTGAGGACCGTGCTTCGTCGCGTGTTTCTTCGACGAAGAATGCAGGGCACAAAAGAGGCAAGCGGCGCTTTGTGAACTACTTCAGCCCCTGTCATGCCACGATCAACGGTACATTTTGCATGGATTTTTTTTGCAGCTACTTAGAGTTGATCCATCAGAATCGCGTCTGGTCTCAATGGCAGCTTATAGCATGCGAGGGCTGGCCGCGCCTGGCAAGCGAGGCATGAGTGGAAGGTACGCTCAAACTAGCCTGTGGAAAAGCCCGCTGTTGAATAGAATCCACTTCAGATTGAGGGGGCGGTCAAGCGCTTGACCCATTTTGGGAAATCGTATTTGGTGTTCTGGTACATCGGAACTTCATTCAGCAGGGGTGACCGTCGTGGCAATCGGATGGTAGCAGGGGCTGTCGTAAGTGACTGAGATGAATCAGTTCCCATGGAACGCGGCAACATCGCAACGTGTGTTCGTCGACCACCTTGCAGCAAGCCGAACAGGCCACTTTCAGCTCTATAACCTGCCGTCCATTCCCAATCTGGAACGGTCGAAAGGGCGCGCTGTCCCAAATTCTGTTTGGAGAGCTGAGGTCTTCATCCCTAAGTGTAAGCAGCCATTGGACCTAGCCGCGAGGTAGGCGAGAAGCGAAAGTTTGGCGAAACAGGTGCAATAGCGAAAATGGTTAGCACGATCAATCCGACAGGAATCGATGGGAAGGAACTTCATGATGGATCTCAATGGAATTAAGGTCACGCCAAGAGATCAGCAGGTGCTCAACTTGCTGGTCCAGGGATGCAGTAATAAGGAAATCGCCGGCCAGCTGAGCATTAGCCCCCGCACCGTGAAGCAGCATCTGCGAACGCTCTTTCTTCGGGCTGGAATCCGGGACGGGCGCAAGCGGGTGAAGCTGGCAATTGCAGCTTTCGAGAATCGGGAGGTGATTCAATGATGCCGCGAGAGCGTCTGACTACCAAGGAAATTCAAGTCGCCGACCTCGTCTGGCAAGGGCTTACCAACCGTGAGATAGGCAAACTCCTGGGCACCACCGAGCAGGTGATCAAGAACCATCTGCGGAGCACCTTCGACAAGCTGGGAGTCTGGAGCCGGCTGGAGTTGGCAATGTACGTGGCCAGCCACGGCGGAAAAGACTGGAGGGGAGAAGATCGGCCGAGCTTCTCCGTGGGGCGCGCCGCAGCGGGTTAGCCGCGATTTCGTTGTCTCGGCCCGCCCTCTGCGGCAATCCAGCGAGGCACGGGATGCAATGGCGTTAATTTTGGGATTCATGCCGGTCACCTGTGGCATCGCGTCCGGCGCCGCAGGCTGTTTTCTGCAAAAGGTTTCTTCTACTGGGCAAGGCGGGAAGGGACAGCCTCGTAACCTGTTGAAATGGATAGATCGCCGGCTTCTGCGGTCGGCCTCTAAATTGCAAAGGTAGCCTCGGCCCTAAGCGAAGCGCAAGAACATTGGCGGGGTTTTTTATTCCAGGCGCGATGGCATGGCATACAAAGAGATTTTCTGGATGGCTTGCGATTCTACCGAGCAACTGCGGGCAGAATATGGCCCTTTTCATACCCGGGATGAGGCCGAAGTCGAGGCCCAAAAGCTGGGATTCAGTTATTTATTGCGGTATGAGCATCTGCTCGATGAAAACGAAGAAATCCAGGAAGTTCGCTGCATCTTCCTGGAATTGCCCGGCGCGAGTGTCGGCACCCCTTCGATGATCAGCCTGCACACTCGTTGCGCCACCTGTGGAGCCTCCGCAACTCACGACAGGAGTTGGCGAGCCGAAGTGTGGGCGGATATTCACGAGTTCGAACACTCTCGTCACCGGGTGCGGCTCTTTGAGCATGCCCGAGGCAAAGGTCTGAAGGAAATCAGCGGCTGGCGCGCATAGCAGACTGCAATCTCCAGGGCTGTTCAGACAGGCGTAGATAGCTCACTGGCTGCGGCTCGATCCACGAACCAGATCAACTTTCCATCCGCCGGCTTAACCAGTTTCGAGGGAAATTTCTCCCCCGAAGCCTTTCCTTCCAAAACCTCGCGCAAAACCGGTGCCTTATCGGTTCCGCTGACCAGGAACATTACTTCCCGTGCCGCGTTCAGCAGCGGCAAAGTAAATGTGATCCGGTAGGTTTTGAATTTTTCCACCCAATTCGCCACCACCAGGCGCAATTTCTCCTGCAAGGCGGCGGTCTCAGGAAATAGAGAGGCACAGTGCCCATCCGGCCCCATGCCTAGCAGGATCAAGTCGAAGCGAGGAAATTCTGGCGCCTCCACGGCGAAAAACTTTCGCAACGTCTGTTCATAGGCTGCGCCCACCACAGAAGCGTCTGGATTTTCAGTGGGAACACGAAAGATATTCTCTGCCGGCACCGGAACCTTCGACAAGAGGGTTTCCTGCGCCATGCGGTAATTGCTTTCTACGTCTGTAGGAGGAACGTGGCGTTCGTCGCTCCAGAAGAAAAATATCTTCTCCCACGGGAGACTGGCGCTGGCGTTGGCCGCGATCAGATTGTAGAGACTTTTCGGAGTCGAACCGCCGGAAAGCGCAATCGTGAAGCGCCCGCGTTGCGCAATTGCAGCGGTAGCGGCGCGGATCACTTCTTCCGCGGCGGCTTGAAAAAGATCCTGCGGCGTGGTCAGCCTGCGAACCTCGACAGATGCAGTCACGGCGCGCCCGCCAGAACCGGGTTGGATTTCGTGGCCGCGCATCGGGCCGCACCCATTAAGCCAGCCTTGTCGTTGGTGATTACCTGCACCGGAATCCCTTCCAGAAGCGGACGCAGTCTGCCCTTCGCCAGAAAAGCCTTCATGAAATCTGGTCCAGTGAGTTTGGGAAGAATCTTGGGCGAGATTCCGCCGCCGAGAAAAATTCCTCCCGTCGCCATCGTTTTCAGCGCCAGGTTTCCGGCTTCCGCTCCATACACCGATATCCAGAGATCGAGCGCAGCCACCGCCAAAGGATTGGTCCCGGCTAGCGCTGCATGGGAAATGGCAGCCGCTGCACTTCCTCCGGCAACTTGCGCGGCAAATCCTGCAGGTTCCTGACCGCCATCTTTGCTGCGCAGAAATTCATAAACATTGACCAGCCCAGGTC
Organism: uncultured Acidobacteriaceae bacterium; assembly: GCA_963817305.1. GTDB lineage: Bacteria > Acidobacteriota > Terriglobia > Terriglobales > Acidobacteriaceae > Sulfotelmatobacter. The sequence continues at coordinate 197,195 of CAWFOD010000013.1, forward strand.
CGGAGAGAACGCGCTCGTAACTTACATGGCCGTAGCGAGCCGCCAGGAAGCGCAAGAGGTCGATCTGCAAATCACCTTGGGGCGCGAAGTCCGCGTGCCCGCCTTCGCAGGCAAAAACCTGATGCTGCGTTCCGTCCCAGAAGAGTCCGGCTTCACCCAAACCAGTTCCGGGCGCGATCACCGCTTGATTCCCGATGGCCAGGCTTACCTGGTTCAAAGCAGTGAGGTCTTGCGGGTTCAGCGCGCCGATGCCCCACGCACTCGCCTCGAGATCGTTGATCAAGAGAGTGGCGGGAAGCTGGATCTGTTGCGCCAGGCGCGCTTGTTCGATTACCCAAGGCAGATTCGAGGTCTCCACTCGGCCATTGTGCACCGGTCCGGCGATTCCAAAGCAGGCGGCCTCAGGCCGGGCACTCGTCTCCTTAAGAAATTTGGAGACGATCTCTCCTAATTCGCTGTACTCAGGGCTGGGATACACACGCTCCGAGATCAGACGCAGATTGCCATTCTGGGTTTGAAAATAGGCCAGACGAGCGTTGGTTCCCCCGATGTCGCCGGCCAGGATCATTTCTCGAAGTTCCTCCAGCGCCGGCCGTCGCGCTCCAATAATTCGTCAGCTTCTTTCGGCCCCCAGGTGCCTGCCGCGTAATTCGGAAAGTTTCGCGGCGGAAGCGCCTTCCAAAGATCTAATACCGGATTCACCACGGCCCAGCCCGCCTCCACCATGTCGGCACGCTGAAACAGCGTCTGGTCACCGATCATGCAATCGTGCAGCAGGCGTTCATAACCCGTGCTGGGCTGTTTTCCGAAGTATTGCTGATATTCGAAATTCATGTCCACGGTTCCGAGGCGCATCACCGGGCCCGGCACTTTCGCGGCGAACTGCAGGGAAATTCCTTCTTCCGGTTGGATATGCAACACCAGTTGGTTGGGCATGAGATGCTCCACCGAAGTGTCACGGAACAACACGAACGGAGCACGCCGGAACTGAATCACGATATGAGTATTTCGCGCCGGCATGCGCTTTCCGGTGCGAAGATAGAAAGGAACGTCGGCCCACCGCCAGTTGTCGATAAGGAGTTTCATGGCGACATAAGTCTCGGTCCTTGAATCGGGTGGGACATCTTCTTCATTGCGGTAGGCCGGAACCCGTTTTCCATCGACCATTCCTTCGCCGTACTGGCCGCGCACCGCCCGGGTCAGAACTTCCTCATCGCTCATGGGCTGGATCGCATGCAATATCTTTGCCTGCTCGTCGCGCACCGCATTTGCGTCGAACGAAATCGGCGGCTCCATCGTCGTCAGGCTGATCAGTTGCATGATGTGGTTGGGCACCATGTCGCGCAGCGAGCCGGCATGGTCGAAGTAGCTGCCGCGGCCCTCGACGCCTACAGTTTCCGCTACGGAAATCTGCACATGATCGATATAGCGGCGGTTCCATACCGGCTCGAAGATTCCGTTGGCGAAACGGAACGCCATAATATTTTGAACGGTTTCCTTGCCCAGATAATGGTCGATGCGGTAGATCTGTTTTTCGTCAGCAACCCTGAGGATTTGCTGATTGAGAATCTTCGCTGATTCCAGATCGTGGCCGAAGGGTTTTTCGATGATGACGCGGCGCCAGTGGCCGTCGTTTTGGTCCAACAGTCCATTGGCCGCCAGCTTCTCCACTATCGGGCCGAAGTAGCTTGGAGCCGTCGCCAGGTAATAGAAAAAATTCTCATGAGTCGAGTGATCGCGGTCGATCTTCGCCAGTTGATCTTTGACCTTGGGAAAGAGTTTGTCGTCGTTGAAGTCTCCGGCGAAATAATAGAAGCGGCGGGAGAAGCTATCCCAGAGCGAGTCTTCCACGCAGTCACCGCAATACTCCTTCACATCTTCCAGAATCCGCTTACGAAAATCCTCGTCCGACATCTGCGCCCGGGCCACGCCCAGCACCGCGAACTCTTTCGAGAGCAAGTCCGCGCGCGCGAGGTTGTAAAGCGCGGGAATCAACATGCGCGCCGTGAGATCGCCGGCCGCGCCGAAGATCACCATCACGCAAGGATCGCCCAGTTTGCCAACGCGCGGCGCGGCCGCAGTAGGTTTTTCCGCTAATTGAGCCGTCATAAAATCCTCAAACTTGCGCTGCGGCATTATGCCGTTTTCTTGGTACCGGTTGCTGCGCCGCCCGCGCCTTCCCCAGCTTCCACATGCCCGCCGAATTTCTGCCGCATGGCGGAAAGCATTTTCTCGGCGAAGGTGTGCTGTTGCCGCGACCGGAAACGCACATACAGCGCCGCCGTCAACACATCGGCCGGCACCGCTTCCTCAACCGCTGCTTGAATCGTCCAACGTCCTTCGCCGGAATCCTGTACGTAGCCTTCGTATTCGGAGAGCGTCGGACTTTCGGTCAAAGCCATCGCCGTTAAATCCAGCAGCCACGAACTGACGACGCTGCCCCTGCGCCAAACCTCAGCAATGTCGGGCAGATTCAAATCGTAACGCAGATTTTCCGGCAATTCCTTGCTGGTGGCGTTCTTGAAGATGTCGAAGCCCTCAGCGTAGGCCTGCATCAATCCGTATTCGATGCCGTTATGCACCATTTTCACAAAATGTCCGGAACCCGAAGGACCGCAGTGAACGTAACCTTCCTCCGCTGTTCCGCCAAGCTTTTCCCGGCCCGGCGTGCGCGGGATATCGCCTTTTCCCGGCGCCAGAGTTTTAAAGATGGGATCGAGCCGCTCCACCGCTTCGTTCGGTCCTCCAATCATCATGCAATAACCGCGCTCGAGGCCCCACACTCCGCCGCTGGTTCCGACATCCACGTAATGGATTCCCTTGCCTTTAAGTTCGCCGGCGCGGCGCACATCATCTTTGAAATAGGAATTGCCACCATCAATGATGACGTCGCCGGCTTGCATGTGCTGCGCCAACTTCTGCACCGTCTGTTCGGTGGGCCCGCCTGATGGCACCATCACCCATACTGCCCGCGGCGGAGCGAGCTTCACCACGAGGTCTTCTAGTGAGGACGATCCGCTCGCACCCTCGCCCGCAAGTTTCTTAACCGCGTCTGCACTCAAATCCGAAACTACAAGGCTATGTCCGGCGCGCATCAGGCGTCGAGTCATATTCGAGCCCATGCGACCCAGACCGACCATACCTAACTGCATTGCTTAGCTCCTTGAACTTTGCACTGGAACTGAAATTAGCGCCAGAACCGAAAGCGTCTCATCACGCCGGCGCTGCAAGACTATGCAACTGCTTTCTCCACGGCCGCTCTTAGCTTCGCCAGACCCGCATCCACGTCGCTTCCGAGATGCACTCGCAGCGCGCGCCGGCCGCGTTCCGCCAACACCTGGAAATCGCCACGCGCCTGCGCCGCTTTGACAACGCCGAAAGTGTATTTCTGTCCCGGGACCGGCAAGTCCAACGCATCGTCGCAGGTGATCTGCAGAAATACTCCAGAATTCGGTCCGCCCTTGTAAGCCTGTCCGGTTGAATGTAGAAAACGTGGTCCGAAGCCGAGGCAGGTCGCCACATGCTTTTTGTTGCGCACCGCCAGTCGAATCGCCTGCAACCGTTCCTCGTGATCCTGGTTCATCTGGATATATCCGAGCACGGCGAAATAATCTCCTGCACCAATGCGGCCGAGATGAGCCTTCAAATATCCGGCGAGAGATTTATCTCCGCCTGCCGCCTTGGCCAGTGCCGCGGCATTCTTGTCGTCGGTAAACAGCTTAATGCCGCCGTCTTCCAGGACGGGTTTTTCCGGCGGCAGCGAGCCCGTTTCTTCGTATTGCGAGGTTAGCTTCTTAGTGACAATCTTGCTGGCTTCCACATCCGGCTGGTTGAAAGCATTGATTCCGATGATGGAACCGGCAACCGCTGTGGCGATTTCCCAGCGAAAGAACTCTGCTCCGAGATCGTAAATATCGGCCATCGCAATTCGCACCACAGGATGTCCGGCCTTTTCAAGAGCTGTAAGCCTGGCGTCCGTCTTTGCGTCGCTCGCAGACTCGGTGTGAATGTAGGCGAATACGCGGTCGTTGCCGTAAACCTCCGGCGCGCCCAGTTCTTCCCGGTCCACAGGAATGATGCCCTTGCCGATTTTTCCCGTCGATTCGGCCAGCAATTGTTCGAGCCACGCGCCCAGGTCAGAGATATCTGAGGAAGTGACAATCGTGACTTTATCCCGGCCATTTACCGCAGCCGTGCCGAGAATAATTCCCAGCACCGCGCCAGTATTACTTTCGACCGGGATACTCGCTCCGCAAGCCCGAACCATTTCTTGCGAGCGATCAAGAAATTTCTTGGTATCGATTCCAATAACGGCCGCTGGGACCATGCCAAAATTAGAAAGCGCAGAGTAACGGCCGCCGATGGAGGGCCGTCCGAAGAAAATATGCCGGAAGCGATCTGCCTCCGCTACCTTTTGCATCTTCGAGCCCGGATCTGTAATGGCCATGAAGTGGCTGCCGGCCTTATCGGCGCCCACAACCTTCGTCGTTGCCTCAAAAAAATACTGTTTGAAAATGTTGGGTTCGAGCGTGCTGCCCGACTTGCTCGACACGATGAAGATTGTCTTGGCAATGTCGATTTTGTTTTCGAATGCTTTTACCTGCGCGGGATCAGTGGAATCGAGAACGTGAAGATCAGGATGATTCGCAATGTTGCCGAACGTCTTTCGTAGAACCTCCGGACAAAGGCTCGACCCGCCCATGCCGAGCAAGAGTGCATCTTTGAAACCAGCGTTCGTAATCTCCTGGCTCAGGTTTTTGAGTTCCGACGAATGCGCCAGTTGTTCTTCAACAATATCCAGCCAGCCCAGCCAATCCGCCTCATCGCTGCCGGTCCACAGCGTTGCATCGCGCGACCACAGGCGTTGCATCTTGCCGCTCGACTGCCATTCCCCGATGGCTGTTTTTACTGAAGCGGCAAGAGGTTCCGGGAGCGAAGATTTCAGCCGGCTCAAGCAGTCTTTCCTTTTTGCTGAATGCTTTTTTCGACCGCTTCCAATAACTTATGGAACGCATCGGCAAACAGTTTCACTCCATCCGTGGTCAGTTTGGTGGTCACCTCTTTGATCGAGATGCCGGCCTTTTCCAGGTCGTTCATCACTTTCTGCGCGCCGGCAACGTCTTCCGTAAGGCTATTACGCACTCGACCATGATCGCGGAATGCGTCTACCGTAGCCGGAGGCATCGTGTCCACGGTATCCGGACCAATCAGTTCTTCCACATACATCACGTCACGATAAGCAGGATTTTTCGTGCTGGTACTGGCCCACAGCACGCGCTGCGTCTGCGCCCCTTTGGACGCCAACGCCTCCCACCGCGGCCCACTGAAGATCTTCTGATAGCGTTGGTAGGTCAGCTTTCCATTGGCAATGGCGACTTTGCCCAGCAAGCTCTTCAACAGCGTCTGCTGCTGAGCGTCCTTGGTAGTTTTCAATTTCTCTTCGATCAGCGAATCTACCAGGGTGTCGATGCGGCTGATGAAAAAGCTGGCCACTCCTGCCATCTTTTTGAGATTGCCCCCGCGCTTCGCCAGGTCTTCGAGACCGGCGATATAGGCGTCTGCGACTTTCTCGTACACTTCCTGCGCGAACAACAAGGTCACGTTGATGTTGATGCCTTCGCTGATCAACTGTCGAATCGCCGGTAGCCCCTCGGCTGTTCCCGGTACTTTGATCATCACATTCTCGCGATTCACGGTCTTCCACAACCGGCGACCTTCCTCGATCGTCTCCTGCGTCTTCAGAGCGAGCAATGGAGAAACTTCCAGGCTCACGTATCCATCGCGGAACTTCGAACTCTCATAGACCGGCTTGAGAATGTCGGCGGCGTCCTGAATGTCGCGAATGGCGATCTGTTCGTACCGGGAAGTCGCGTTCAGATCATGCCGTGAGCTCAGCGACTTCAACATGTCATCGTACAAATGACTGTCGGCGATGGCCTTCTCAAAAATCGATGGATTCGAAGTCATGCCCCGCAATCCATCTTCATCAATCATGGTTTTTAGTTTCCCGCTCGTGATCAAGTCGCGCCGGATGTAGTCCAGCCACATGGACTGGCCATACTCGAGCAAGGCCTTCAGAGGATTCGTAACTTTTGCGCTTTCCAGAACTTCCGTGGATTGCATAATGATTTCTCCTTCAACTGACGGCGGACGTCCATTATTCGATAAAACTTTTCAGAAGCAGGCGTATGGCTGAGTCGCAAAGTAAATTCGACTATTTTTGCGCGATGGCTTTGCGCGCCGCCGCAACCACTGCTTCCGTGGTAAAACCAAAAAACTTCAATAAATCCTTCAATGGCGCCGACGCGCCGAAACGGTGCATCCCGATCATTTGTCCCTTCAACCCAACATAATGCTCCCAGCCAAAAGTGGCTGCCATCTCCACCGAAACTCGCGCGGTGACTGACGCTGGCAGAACGCTCTCTTTGTAGGCCGCGTCTTGCCGGTCGAAAATTTTCCACGAAGGCATGCTCACCACCCGTGCCTGAATGCCCTCGGTTTTAAGTTTTTCGTAGGCCTCGATGCATAAGGAAACTTCGCTACCCGTTCCAATGAGAATCACATCCGGCTTGCCGCCCGGTGCATCGGCCAGGACGTAACCTCCCTTTGCTGTGCCTGACGCTGCGGCATACTTCGTACGGTCCAGAGTTGGCAGATTTTGGCGCGTCAGGACCAGCGCCACCGGCTGATGTTGCAGTTGCGCGATGATCTTCCACGCTTCGGTTACCTCATTCGCATCTCCCGGACGAAGCACAATTAAATTCGGCATGGCCCGCAAGGATGCCAGTTGCTCAATCGGCTGGTGAGTTGGGCCATCTTCTCCCACACCAATCGAGTCGTGCGTGAAAATGAAAATCGAAGGAATTTCCATGAGCGCAGCCAGCCGGATGCTGGCCCGCATGTAGTCGCTAAAATTAAAGAACGTCGCACCGAAGGCGCGAATTCCAGAAACGACGAGTCCGTTTACACTCGCGGCCATGGCATGCTCGCGCACGCCAAAGTGAAGATTGCGCCCCGCATAGTTGTCCGCCTCAAAATCACCGGCGCCTTCAAACTTCAAAGTGGTCTTGTTCGATGTTGCCAGGTCGGCGGAGCCGCCGATCAGCCAGGGAATATTTTGCGCCAACGCATTCAGAACTTTTCCCGAACTCTCGCGGGTTGCGATTCCTTTTGGATCAGCCGGAAACGTTGGCAGATTTTTGTCCCAGCCATCGGGAAGCTCGCGGCGCTGCATGCGGTGCAGTTGGTCCGCCAACTCTGGATATTTCTCTGAATACGCAGCAAAAACTTTCGCCCACCGCGCGCGCTCGTTGCCCCCGCGCTTTCCAATGCCATCCTGAAAGTGTTCGCGCACGCCTTCCGGCACAAGAAATTTGGCATCTTCCGGCCAGCCGTAGAACTTCTTAACCAGCCGCACTTCTTCTTCGCCCAGCGGCTCTCCATGCGCTGCATTCGTGTCCTGCTTGTGCGGCGATCCATAGCCAATGTGACTGTCTACGATAATCAGCGTCGGACGATCTTTCGTATCCAGAAAAACTTCAAAGGCTCGTGCCAGCATCTCCAAATCGTTGGCATCGGTGACCCGTGTGACATTCCATTCGTATCCAATAAATCGCGTTGCTACATCTTCGCTGAACGACCAGCTTGCAGGTCCATCCAGCGTGACATGATTGTGATCGTAGATCCAACAAAGATTCGAAAGCTTCAGATGCCCCGCCAAAGATGCGGCTTCACCGCCAATGCCTTCCATAAGGTCGCCGTCGGAGCACATGGCGTACACATTGAAGTCAAAAATGTCGAAGTTAGGACGGTTGTAATTTGCCGCCAGCCATTTGCTGGCGATCGCCATTCCTACACTGTTTCCCACACCTTGTCCGAGAGGCCCCGTCGTGGTCTCCACTCCGGAAGTGACGTGCGATTCAGGATGCCCCGGTGTCCGGCTGCCGAGTTGCCGAAAGCGTTTGATCTCTTCCAGGGGAACCGCGAGCTCTTTGAGGACTTGATTATTCTCGTCAACTTCGCGCACGCCAGCGAGGTAAAGGATGGCGTACAGCAACATGGAAGCATGGCCATTCGATAAGACAAAGCGGTCGCGGTTTAGCCACGTAGGATCTGCGGGATCGTAGCGCAGGAATTCCTGCCACAAGCAATAAGCAACCGGCGCTAAACCCATCGGAGCGCCAGGGTGTCCGCTATTGGCCTGCTGGACGGCGTCGATCGCCAAGGTGCGGATCGTATTTATAGATAGCGTATCCAGTTGCTTCCCGGTCACCACCGCCTGTTCACTGGCTACCATGCGATGCCAACTCCTCTCAGGGACAACCTACTGCTGTACTGCCCCTATTGCTTGTTACGCTGTTTAATATTATTAGAGTTCGGAGGACAGCAAAGGGTTTCAGATACGCCCTGAGTGTATCAATTTCTCTGGAAACAATGTCGGCTGGTCTGTGAAAAAACGCGGAGAACCGGAACAAAGCAGGAAGGCTCGTTCGGAGGAGAATTTAGTTACTTTAGCAGCTGCAGATAGCTGCTTTCACTAGTCGAGGCTCGCGCGGTTTCCTGAACATATTTAAGAAACTGCCGGAGATTTTCTTTTTCGACGGCATCCATGCCTTCGAAGCGGATACGCACCCCCGCAGCTGGAGCGCTGCGAGTCACCACACCGTTCAAGGCTAAGCCTTTCACCCAGATCTTGCCGCTGGCCACCCAAAGGCCAATTTCCACCTTGGAGCCTCCGCTGACTTGAGCCGCGGTTTCTACCTGGCAGCCGCCCATGCCGGTATTGGACAGGTTCCCCCAGATGGGAGCGCTGGAGCCATTGACTCGCAATTCCACCGCTACAAAGCATCTGATCCTGGGATGGCGCCGGCGATCTTGCGCCCAGGTGGAACTGAAAAGGTCGGGTTCAAACGGAGGTACGGCCGATGCTGCTGTGGGTAATGTCTGTTGGCTTGATGGTGCCTCTTGCGTAGCAGCAGACTCTCGCGAAGCTTGTTTGATCTCGCGCATGGCGGCCAGCAGAGTCTGCTCTCGCTTCTCAGGCGTGGCATCGCGGTAAATCTGTAGCAGCCTTCCCAGATTGCGGGCCAGGTCTGGATCTGCTAGTAAGCCCGTCCAGTCCGTTGCCGCCGTGCTCGACTTGGAATCACTCATAATGCTTGCTTGAAATCTTAGTTGGCAATCGGGCGAGAATCAGGCGCTCTGAAAAACCGGCGCGTTGATGAACCACCCGCGTGTTCAGGTTGAACCACGCGTCACCGCTCGACAAGATTACCTTAGTCATCCGAGAAACCATCTACCGTGATTCAAACGAAACTTCAACCACTTCGCTGGTTTCTTCTGACGAAGGCGCAAACTTCCACTTGAGGACTGCCTCTTTGGCGGAGTCAATGAGTACCGGATTCCCTCCCACGATCCTCGTCGACTTGACGCTGCCGTTGGGACGAATCACTACTTCCACTTTGACTGTTCCACCAATACTCATGTGTTTTGCCAGTTCCGGATAAACGGGCGCGACCTTGGTAATTATTTTCCGGTTCAACGCGCCGCGGGTTTGCGCTGCAATGGTCGTTGCCATGGCCAGACACACTACGATTGCAACCAACCAAATGGAAATTCGGCGCATGGCGATTGGCTCTTACTCTATGCCGAACCAGCCGCGGGCCCAAGTGCCGAAAGTAGCGGGTTCCCGCCGGGTTCGAATTTAACGTCGACAACCTTCACCCCAGGAACTCTTGTCGCATCCAACGGTGACGGTTCTGAACGATGCCCTATATTAGACTGGTTGTGACTTCAGCTTTTGCATCCTGTGGAACCATAAGCGAATCAATACCAAGGCGTTATGTTGTAGCGCGTGCAATGATTAGGGTCGTCTCGAAAACTCTATAATGGGACATTTTTCAGATCTGGAAATGGATCGTCGCATACTTTATTCAAATCGCAGATTTCTGGCGTGGATATTCCTTCCGCTATTTTGTGTGCCTGCCCTGATGGGTCAAAGTTCTACGTCGACTCCTAGTATCTCGCTGCCGGGATCGCAGAGTCCGTTCACTGGAAGCCAACCCGAGGGCACAGCGACGGCGGAGGTCTTGCAACTCAGTTTTCAGGATGCCATTGACCGCGGATTGCGCAACAATCTAGGTCTTCTTCTTTCTGGGGATCAAACCCTGACGGCGCGTGGCGAAAGATGGAAGGAACTCAGCAACCTGTTGCCCGACCTGGAAGCTCGCCTGCAAGAAGATGTTCAAACTCAAAGCCTGACTGCCTTGGGCTTTAAAGGCAATCTTTTCCCTTTCCCTCTTCCTCGCGTAATCGGTCCCTTCAACTACTTCGATGCGCGCGCTACGGTAAGTCAATCCGTCTTTAATTTCAGGGACATTGAGCAGGAACGTGCTGCATCGGAGCGCTTGAAGTCCGCGAAGTATAGCTACAAAGATGCCAGAGAACTCGTGGTTCTGGCCGTGGGGAACGCTTATTTGCTGGCCATCGCCGGCGCCGCGCGCATCGAAACGGCTGGTGCTCAGGTCAGCAATGCGCAGGCGCTGTATAACAAGGCCGCCGATCAACAGAAGGCCGGACTCACTCCGGCGATCGATGCCTTGCGCTCTCAGGTTGAATTGCAAACGCGGCAGCAGCAACTGATCGCCGCACGCAATGATTTCGCCAAGCAAAAGCTGTCGCTGGCTCGCATCATTGGCTTGCCCTCAGGCCAGGAGTTTGTCTTAACCGAGAAAGCTCCCTACCAGGCGTTGACCCCTTTGCCAATCGATGTGTATTTGCAGCGGGCTTATAGCTCGCGGTCCGATTATCAGGCAGCTCAGGCGCAGGTACGGGCCGCGGAGCTTGCGCACCGCGCTGCGGCAGCGGGCCGCTATCCGACGGTGGGCCTCGACGCCAACTATGGCGACATCGGCGTTACCCCGGCCCAATCCAACGGAACCTGGCAGGTGAACGGAGGAATCAATATCCCCATCTTCGCTGGAGGAAAAGTCCACAGCGATCTGTTGGAGGCAGATTCTCAATTGAAGCAGGCTCGTTCACAGCTCGGTGATCTGCGCGGCCGCATCGACTATGAAGTTCGCAGCGCACTGCTTGATTTGAACTCCGCCGCGGATCAGGTCGAGGTCGCCCGCAGCTCTGTCGATCTGGCGGAGCAAACTCTCACCCAGTCACGCGACCGCTTTAGCGCGGGTGTCACCGATAATCTTGAAGTAGTTCAGGCGCAGGAGGCTGTCGCGGCCGCCCATGAGAGTTATATCGAGAGCCTGTACGCGCACAACCTAGCCAAGGTGGAACTGGCTCGCTCCATCGGTGATGCCGAACAAGGAGTGGAAAGGTATTTGAAAGGCCAGCACTAATCTTCTATCTATATCTATGGAACCGACGACTATGGAACCGACGACGCAAAGCCCCACGCAAAACCCGCCAGAGACTCAGCCGGATCAGAGCGAATCGCGCAACAAGCCGCTGCCCTCCACGGAGCGCGATTTCCGCCGCCCTGCACGCACTGCCAGCCCCGGGTTCCGCATCGCCATCATCATTGGCATCGTCGTTCTCTTAGTGGTTGGATTCTTCGTCTACCGCTACGTGACGAGTTATGAGGATACGGATGATGCTCAAGTTGATGGCTATATCAACTCCATCAGCGCCCGCATTACCGGACACGTGACCAAGCTGGCGGTTCAGGATTATCAGTATGTGCAGCCTGGAACGGTTTTGGTCGAACTGGATCCAGCCGATTATCAGGTTGCCTATGACAAGGCGCGTGCTGACTTCGAGGATGCGCAGGCTGCCGCTGCCGCTGCCGGCGTGAACGTTCCAATCACTTCCGTGAACACGACCAGCCAGGTCTCCGCCACCGAAGCGGACGTAGCCAGTGCGCGCGCAGGAATTACCGCGGCCCGGCAGCAGTTCGCGTCAGCCAAGGCGCAACTTGCCCAAGCCGAAGCCAACGATGTGAAAGCGCAAAATGATCTGGGGCGTTACCGCCAGCTGATCGACAAGCAGGAGATTTCGCAGCAGCAGTACGATCAGGCGGTAGCCTCCGCCAGAGCCAGCGCGGCTGCCGTTGACTCCGCCCGCGCTCTGGCTGACGCCGCGCAGTCGCAGGTAACGCAGGCGCAAGGAAAATTGGTGCAGGCAGAGGCCAACTATAGCTATGCCCAGACCGCACCGCGGCAAATGCAGATCAGCCGCTCCCGTGCCGCATCGGCCGAGGCGCAAGTGCTGCAAAAGAAAGCCGCCCTCGATCAGGCGCAACTGAACCTGCAGTACACAAAGATTACTTCTCCCGTCGCGGGTATCGTCAGCGATCGCACCGTAGATGTAGGGCAGAACGTGGCTCCCGGCCAGGAGTTGATGAAGGTCATCCCGCTCAACGACGTCTGGATTACCGCCAATTTCAAAGAAACTCAGCTTCGCTATATGAAGGTTGGCCAACCGGTCACCATTGAAGTGGATGCCTACGGTAGAAAATATAACGGCAAGGTGAATAGCATCGCTGGCGCCAGCGGCGCTCGCTTCAGCTTGTTGCCTCCGGAGAATGCGACTGGCAATTATGTGAAGGTGGTGCAGCGCATCCCGGTTAAAATCGTGCTCGATCCCGGCGAAAACAAAGATCAGTTGCTCCGCCCCGGGATGTCGGTGGAACCGAAGGTGTGGATTCGGCAATGAGTGCTGCCGCACCGCCTCTTGAAAACGCTGACATCTGGCGTCCTGCAGTAAATCCGTGGATCATTGCGATCACCGTAACTCTGGCGACTTTCATGGAAGTGCTCGACACTTCTATCGCCAACGTCGCATTACCTCACATCGCGGGCGGACTCTCCGCCGGGCAGGATGAGAGCACCTGGATTCTGACTTCCTACCTTGTTTCCAACGCCATCGTTCTTCCCCTCAGTGGATGGCTCTCGTCGATCATGGGCCGCAAGAATTTCTACATGAGCTGCGTGGCGCTGTTCACCATCAGTTCGTTCCTCTGTGGCTTGGCTCCGAACCTGGCAACGCTGATCATTTGCCGTGTACTGCAGGGTGCCGGAGGCGGCGGCTTACAGCCCAGCGAGCAGGCCATCCTCGCCGACACTTTTCCGCCGGCGAAGCGGGGCATGGCTTTTGCAGTCTACGGCGTCGCCGTGGTCACAGCTCCGGCGATTGGTCCTACTCTGGGCGGGTGGATTACCGATAACTTTACCTGGCGCTGGATTTTCTTCATTAACATTCCGGTCGGCATCATCTCCATTCTGCTCACCACACGGCTCATTCAAGACCCACCTTATTTCAAGCGTCGCAAGCTTAAGGAAACCACCATCGACTACGTCGGACTGAGCTTTGTGGCCCTGGGCCTCGGAACCTTGCAAGTCGTACTCGACAAAGGGCAGCGCGATGATTGGTTCGCATCGCACTTTATTTTGGCACTTACCATAATCGCCACGGCGTCATTGATCTTCGTAATCTACTGGGAGTGGAAACATAAAGATCCCATCATCGATCTGCATCTTTTTCGCGATCGCACGTTTGGCATCTCCAATCTCCTGATGTTCATGCTGGGATTTGCTTTATTGGGCAGCACGCTGCTTCTTCCGCTATTCATGCAAACCTTGCTCGGATACACGGCGGAGAAATCGGGTTTGGCTTTGATGCCTGGCGGCTTCACCATCATGCTCTTGTTGCCGCTCGTAGGATTTCTGCTTTCGCGTTACAGTCCACGATGGCTGCTGGTCTTCGGCCTCGTCATGCTTTCCGTCTCGTTGTTTCACATGACCAGCTTCGACTTGCAAATTGACTTCCACACCGCGGCCATGGCTCGCGTGCTCCAGGCCGCCGGCATGGCGTTCCTGTTCGTTCCGATTAATACGGCGGCCTACGCGTATCTACCGCGGGATAAAAATAATGCCGCTTCCGGCTTGATGAACCTGGCGCGTAATATTGGCGGCAGCGTTGGAATTTCTTTGGTTACAACCATGCTTGACCGCCGCACCCAGGTTCATATGAATGATTTGTCCGGTCATCTCAGCGCCAGCAACCCGGCGTTCCAGTCGGCGCTGAAAGGCGCAACCCAAGCCATGCAGGCACACGGGGCCAGTGCAGCCTATGCCGCCCAGCAGGCCTATGCTCTGATCGAAAGTACAGTGCAACGGCAAGCCACGATGCTGGCCTACATCGATGACTTCCGCTTGCTGGGATGGGCTATCCTAGCCATGATTCCCATGGTCTTCCTGATGAAAAAAGGCCGGCCGGGCGCGATGGCGGTACACTAGAGGAGGGTCCCATGTTTCGCCTCATCACCATTGAGCGGGAGTATGGCAGCGGCGCCGGATCGATAGCCGCGCAACTGGCGAAGCAACTAGGGTGGAGTCTGTGGGACAGGCGGCTCACCGAAGAGATCGCCCGGCTTGCCGATGTCGATCCATCCGCCGTCATGCGCTGCGACGAGCGCATGGACAGCCGCTTTTACCGCATGGCGAAAACCTTTTGGCGGGGCAGCTATGAGCGCAGCTCCCAGCTGAGCGGTCAAACCTTCGACACCGATCGCATGATGGCCATGATGGCGGAAATCACAGCCAAGATTGCTCAGGAAGGGAACTCCATCGTCGTCGGCCGGGGAGCCCCGTTTTTCTTGCGCGAGCACCCGGATGCTTTCCACGTATTTCTCTATGCGCCGCGGGCGGAAAAAGTGCGCCGCCTGGTGCGGGATGGGGCCAAGCAATCGGAGGCCGAAGCTCTGGTCGATACGGTAGATCGCGAACGCATCGCCTACGTAAAACATTATTTCGACGCGGCCTGGCCCACTCGTTCTCTCTATCACGTAATGATCAATACGGCGATAGGAGACGAACGCGTCATTCAAACAATTCTTTACACCATGCACCTGATCGAGGGTCGTCCAAAGGCAACGGATTACGACCCGCAGAAAGCTACAACGTCAATCTAGGTTGATTGCGGCCGGCCGTGGCGCTGCGGCGCAGGACAGCAATTCTCCGCGCAAACATCAGCGCGTGGCCCTATTATCCCCAGCGCGCGCCTCTCCAATCCGGGAGTCATACGCTCCAGAATCAATTCGCGAATCATGCCGATAAACTTCGGATGCACCCCCACCGTCTTCGCCCGGCTCATTGGCAGGCGCAATGACTCGCAAAGCTGCTGCGCTTCGATATCCAGGTCATACAACACTTCCATGTGATCGGAGAGAAAACTGATCGGAGCCAGCACTACCGCCGATGCCAGATTTTCCGCTTTCACCCGGCGCAGATACTCCAGAATGTCCGGCTCCAACCAGGGCTGCCCCGGAGCGCCGCTGCGGCTCTGGTAGACGAGAACATGATTCGTCCGGTCCAACGCGGCCGAAACCAGTCTTCGAACTTCCTCCAGTTGCGCCACATAATCGCTGGTATTCGCCATGGATATCGGAATGCTGTGCGCGGTGAAAACAATTTGCACATTATGCCGCGCATCTGCCGGAATGGCTTCTAGCGCATCTCGTACGCGCTCGACCGTTGCTTCAATGAATCCGGGATGGTTGAAAAATACCCGCAGCTTATCCACTTCCGGCGCGCCCGGCCCAACTTCGCTCTGCGCCCGCGCAATATCTTCGCGATACTGGCGGCATCCCGAATAGGAGCTGTAGGCCGAGGTGATGAAGCCGAGAGCGCGGCGAACGCCATCCTGCTTCATCTGCCGCAGCGTGTCCGGCAACAGCGGATGCCAGTTTCTGTTCCCCAAATAAATGGGGAGCCGAGGTCCATGTTTCACAAGTTCGGTTTCCAATGCCGCGATCAGATCTCGAGTCTGCTGGTTGATCGGGCTCTTTCCCCCGAAATGGTAATAGTGCTCGGCTACGGTCAAGAGCCGTTCTCGGGGGACGTTTTTTCCGCGCAACACGGTTTCGAGGAAGGGAATCACCTCTTCTCGCGATTCCGGGCCTCCGAACGAAACCACCAGAATAGCGTCGTAGTTCCCGCTCAAGCTCACGTTAAAGTTCATAGCAAAAGATTTATTCAGGAAACATTACAAAACAACCTGCCCATACTTGGAGCCGACGGTGACGTTCAATCATCTATAACGTCTCACGATGTGCTCCTCATTGCCAAATGCCGCCCTTCGCGAATCGCGGGAGCCGCATGTTAGGCTTTTGCGGAAGCGAATGAGGACGCCTGAGTGATCCGTCGGGTCTTTAAAGCATTTCAATATCGCGATTTTCGTTTGATGTGGATTGGCGCCTGTACCTCCAGCATCGGCACCTGGATGCAGATCGTCGCGCAAGGCTGGCTCATCTATCGCCTCAGCCATTCGGCATTCTTGCTGGCTCTTGACCAGTTTCTGGGCGGGATCCCGATCTTTATGTTCTCCCTGATCGGCGGCGTGGTGGCTGATCGCGTAGAACGCCGAAAGATTTTGCTGGGATCTCAGTATGTTCAGATGGCCTCCGCTGGGCTGCTTACGATTCTGGTAGCCACCGGCGTGGTTCAAGTTTGGCACATCCTGTGCCTCTCGTTTATCTCCGGCTTGGCCCAGTCGTTTGGCGGACCGGCCTACCAGGCGCTGATTCCAACTCTTGTCGAATTAGACGACATGCCGAACGCCATCGCGCTGAATTCGATCCAGTTCAACGTGGCCGTCATGGTTGGGCCCGCGCTCGCGGGGCAGGCTTTAGCCAAGCTCGGCGAAAAATGGTGCTTCGGGTTGAATGCACTTTCTTTCCTTGCTCCGATCATCTCACTTTCCCTCATCACCGCCCGTTTTCTGCCGGTGAAGACTTCCGAGTCCATGTTCGCCAGCCTGAAGCAGGGAATTAAATTCGCCCGCAAGCAGAGTTCGATGGAAGCCTTAATCCTGCTGGCTTTCTGTATGACTGCGCTAGCCATGCCCATGCGAACCTATATCCCTGTGTTTGTGAAAGATATCTACCGTCGCGGTCCGGAGACTTACGGAAATCTTCTGGCGTTGATGGGACTGGGCTCGATCTTTGGTTCGCTGATGATTGCCAGTGCGGGTAACTTCAAGCGCAAAGGATTGGTTGCGCTGCTGGCGTTAATCTGCCTGGGCGCGGCAATTTCCGGATTCGCGCTCTCGAAATCCGTCCCGCTCAGCGGCACCCTCCTGGTTTTTGTCGGCGCTTCCATGATGGCAGTCTTTGCCACGGTGAATTCTCTGGTGCAGTTGATTACCACCAACGAGATGCGCGGGCGCGTCATGAGCGTTTACAACGTCGCCTTTCGCGGCGGAATGCCGATGGGAAATCTTCTGTCCGGATGGCTGGTTCCCGTTTTCACCGCGCCGGTTGTTCTGGGGGTGAACGGATTTCTGCTCGTTCTACTGTCTCTATACTTCCTGCTGGTACAGCGTCGCCTGGCAGCGCTCTGAGATCATTATTTTGTTGATACTTCGTATTTGGTCGACCCCGGCTTTGCCGATCGCACTTTAAATTTCTAATTCTCTGTCGCTGCGCGGCGAATTATGTAGAATACGCGCTGAGAAACCACAATACGCGCTAGTAAGATGATCGGCGCGGGCACTCGCTAACCCGCTTTTCAGCGCCATTTCCACCGGAGCAATCGAGTGGCTGATACCACGAAGATTCACGAGGGCAACTTGCCCGCTCCTAACTCGATTCCCGAGATCGACATTCTCTGGATCACGGCAGGCCTCGGTTGCGATGGCGATACCATCGCCATGACGGCCGCAACTCAGCCCAGTATCGAAGACATTGTCCTCGGAGCAATGCCTTGGATTCCCAAGGTGCGACTACATAATCCTTTTCTCGCAATCGAGAATGGAGACGATTTCCTGAAGCCATTCCATCTCGCCGCCGAGGGCAATCTCGCTCCTTTCATTCTGGTGGTGGAAGGCTCGATTCCCAACGAGCGCAATAAGCAGGAAGGTTATTGGGCGTCGATGGGTACCGACAAGAAAACTGGTCAACCAATTACTACCTGTGAATGGATCGATCGGCTTGCCCCGCGCGCATGGGCCGTGATCGCCGTGGGAACCTGCGCCACCTACGGCGGAATCCATGCCATGGAAGGGAATCCCACTGGTTGCATGGGCCTTCCCGATTATCTGGGATGGCAGTGGAAGTCGGCGGCAAATATTCCGATCGTTTGCGTACCGGGATGTCCGGTACAGCCCGACAACTTCATGGAAACGCTCCTTTATCTTCTGCACATGGCCGGCGGACGCGCTCCCACGATTCCGCTGGACGATGCGCTACGTCCCACTTGGCTCTTCGGCGCCACGGTTCATGAAGGTTGCGATCGCGGCGGCTACTACGAGCAGGGAGAATTCGCCGAAGAGTATGGCTCCAGGCTATGCATCGTAAAACTTGGCTGCTGGGGCCCGGTCGTGCAATGCAATGTGGGCAAGCGCGGATGGATGGGCGGAATCGGCGGCTGCCCCAACATCGGCGGCATTTGCATCGGATGCACCATGCCGGGCTTTCCCGATAAATTCATGCCTTTTATGGACCAGCCTCCCGGCTCGCTTTTGTCATCCAACGCAGTAATGACTTATGGCAGGGCAATTCACGCTTTGCGCAGGTTTACTCAGGCTTCGCTCAACAAGGAGCCCAGTTGGCGACATAAAGCTGCGAAAGTAGATGTCAGAAATGCGGAGCGGCGAGAAATTTGAAATAAAACTGTTCGCGGAAGATAGCATTTGATTTCCCAAGTCAGCCATGCCGATTCCAGCCTCGCGGAGATCATCACTCCCGCCGAGGCCGAGTCTCTTCTTGTCGATCTCGCCTCGGTATTTCTCAGCAACTCCACTCAACCGTCCTCCACACCCGATTCTGGCCATGACGATAGTGAAGATCAGGAAGAACAATTCCCCAAGGCCGATGCAATCTATCGCGCGCTGGTCGAGCAGATTCCCGCGGTAATTTTTATGGCTCACCTGGACCGCGGCATCGGCGAAGCCTACGTCAGTCCTCAAATTGAAGCGAGCCTGGGATTTTCCCAGGAAGAATGGCTGGAAGATCCCATTCGCTGGTATCAGCAGATCCATCCCGATGACAAGCAGCGCTGGAGCGTGGAAGCGGCCCAGATGTTTCTTTCCGGTACGCCGCTGCGCTCCGCCTACCGTGTGATCGCTCGCGACGGCAGGGTTGTCTGGTTCCATTGCGAAGCCAAAATGATCCGCAAGAAAAACGGCCGCCCCTGGTTTATCCACGGCATTGGCTTTGATATCACCGAACTCAAGCAGATCGAAGAAGAACTCCAGCAGGAACGCAATGTGGTTTCTGCAATTTTGCACACGGTCGGATCGTTAGTCGTGGTTTTGGATCCGCAGGACCACATCGTTCGCTTTAATCGCGCCTGCGAGCAGGTGACGGGATATTCTTTTGCCGAAGTCGAAGGCAAATTTCTGTGGGACCTCTGCGTCGATCCCGAAGAGGCGGAGCGCTTCAAAATAATCGTCGACCAATTGCGAGTAGAGAACAGCGGTAAAGATTACGAGATGTCGTGGGTTGCGCGCGACGGTTCGCGGAGGCTCATCGCCTGGTCTGGCACAATTCTTCCCGCCGAACACGAATCTCCCGCCTACATCATCGTCACCGGAATCGACATTACCGAGCGCAAGCGCCTGGAAAAAGCCATCCTCGAAATCAGTGCTGCGGAGCAGCGCCGCATCGGCCAGGACTTGCACGACGGTTTGGGGCAACACCTCACTGGTATCGCATTCATGAGCAAAGTTCAGGAACAAAAGCTCGCCGAGAAAGGCCTTGCCGAAGCCAGTGAAGCGGCCCGCATTGTCGGTTTGGTGAACGAAGCAATCAATAAAACCAGGCAACTCGCACATGGTTTGCTTCCGGTGGCCTCCGATGCCCATGGTCTGATGTCGGCTCTGAAGCGCTGGGCTGCCGAAATCGAAGATCTCTTCCACATCTCTTGCCGCCTGCGCATGGATCATCCTGTTCTCATTCACGACGCCAACGTCTCCACCCATCTTTACCGCATCGCGCAGGAAGCCGTGAACAATGCGATCCGCCACGGCGAAGCGAAGAATATCGAAATCAGCCTCTCCGCCCGGAGAGGATACGGTACGCTGAGAATTCAAAACGACGGCTGCCGCCTGCCGGAAAACGCCATGAACCACTCAGGCATGGGCCTGCAAATCATGAACTATCGAGCCCGCATGATTGGTGGATCTCTCACTGTACAGCCCGGCGGAACGTTTGGGGTTACGATCACCTGTGAATTTCCACTTCCGGAAGCGAATTTGAGAATTAAAGAGGTCACCCATGATCGCTAGACCGGTCAATGGCAATTCCGTTGTGAGAAAAAAAACCGTCTTCGTAGTGGACGATCATCCCATCGTTCGTCAGGGCCTGACCCTCCTCATTGACCAGGAATCGGACCTGACGGTGTGCGGAGAAGCGGAAGAGATGCACTCGGCGTTGTCGGCAATTCATGCGGTTCGGCCCGATATCGTGATCGTCGACATATCGCTCAACGGTCCCGATGGCTTGGAGCTGCTCAAGAATATCCGCATCACGTCTCCGCGCCTACCGGTCCTGATCTTGTCCATGCACGACGAATCCATCTACGCTGAACGCGCGCTGCGCGCCGGCGCGAATGGTTACATCATGAAGCAAGAGGCCACCGAGAAAGTGCTGGTGGCCCTGCGCCGGATACTTAGCGGTGAAATTTACGTCAGCGAAAAGATCGCCAACAGCATGTTGCAGCACTATGTTCATGGCGCCCACCCCGCGGAACAATCATCAGTCGCCGAATTGACTGACCGCGAACTCGAGGTCTTCCGTCTCATCGGCGATGGCCATGGAACCCGGCAGATCGCCGAGGCCCTCCATCTCAGCGTCAAGACCGTCGAATCCTACCAGGCGCACATCAAGGAAAAACTTTGCCTGCGCAGCGCCCGCGAACTGGTTCAGCATGCAGTGGAATGGAATGTGAGAGAGAAGACAACTTCTCCCAGCTAGATTCCCTGAAACGCTTGCGCCGTATTCGTCCATAAGGATCTCTTTCTTCCAGGATTCCTTGTAGGGGATTCCCCGGCCCCATTTCTAGGATTTCCTTTGCGAACAAATAGGGTCACTGCTCTTGTCCTGTTTTCGCCACAGGTCGATTCTAGATTTCGATCTGAATTATTAATTGACCCGATCCAGAAGGAGTGATCACGCTATGGGCACATCTACTGTTCCCTATGGTCGATCGACACAAAAGGCGCCGGCAGTGAAAGAAGTCCACATCCTCTGGATCACTGCAGGCCTTGGTTGCGATGGAGATTCCGTTTCGATTACAGCCGCGACTCAGCCCAGCGTCGAGGATGTTTTGCTGGGTGCCATACCGGGCTTGCCGAAGGTGCACTTGCATAATCCGGTTCTGGCTTATGAAGTCGGCGATGACTTCATGAAATTTTTCTACGATGCTGAGGAAGGCCGCCTCGAGCCGTTTGTTCTCGTGGTCGAAGGCTCGATCCCAAACGAGAATATTAAAAAGGAAGGCTACTGGGCAGCTCTCGGCACTGACCCCATCACCAAGCAGCCGATCACCACGAATGAATGGATCGATCGTCTCGCTCCCAAGGCCCTGGGCATCATCGCTATCGGAACCTGCGCCACGTATGGCGGCATCCATGCGATGGAAGGAAATCCCACCGGGTGCATGGGATTGGCTGATTATCTCGGTTGGGACTGGCGCTCAAAAGCTGGACTGCCCATCGTGAACGTCCCCGGATGTCCGGTGCAGCCTGACAACTTCATGGAGACTGTTCTCTATCTTCTGTATCAAGTCGCGGGACTCGCTCCGATGATCCCATTGGACGATCAGCTTCGTCCCACATGGTTATTTGGCAAGACTGTGCACGAAGGCTGCGACCGCGCTGGTTACTACGAGCAGGGCGATTTCGCGGAAGTCTATGGTTCTCCGAAATGCATCGTGAAACTCGGATGCTGGGGGCCGGTCGTGAATTGCAATGTCCCCAAGCGCGGCTGGATGGCCGGTATCGGCGGGTGTCCGAATGTTGGTGGCATTTGTATCGGCTGCACCATGCCAGGATTTCCCGATAAGTTCATGCCCTTCATGGATGAGCCACCGGGAGCCCACGTCTCCAGCACGGGCATAAGCGTTTACGGTCGTGCCATACGATCGCTGCGCGCCATCACGCAGAACACGGTAAACAAAGAACCGAAGTGGCGGCATCCGCGCGCGGAGCTCACCACCGGTTATCACCCTCGATCTTATTAATTAGGACCAGGCGAAAGCAATGCCGATTGCAAATCAGAAGGAGCGATCACAATGAGCACCGTCACTGCCCCGACGAAAGACGTTCCCAGCAAACCGAAAAATCTGGTAGAGATGAATTGGGATCCGATCACCCGCATCGTCGGTAGCCTGGGTATCTTCACCAAAATCGATTTTGACGCGAAGAAGGTTGCCGAGTGTCACAGCACGTCTTCCATCTTTCGCGGATACAGCATTTTCATGAAGGGCAAAGACCCGCGCGATGCTCACTTCATTACCAGCCGTATCTGCGGCATCTGTGGCGACAATCATGCGACCTGCGCCACCTACGCGCAAAACATGGCTTTCGGCGTGAGGCCGCCGCATATCGCAGAGTGGATCGTGAATCTCGGCGAAGCCGCCGAGTACATGTTCGATCACAATATTTTTCAGGACAATCTGGTCGGCGTGGATTTCTGCGAGCAGATGGTTAAGGAGACCAATCCAAAAGTTTGGGCCAAAGCAGAATCCACTCCTGCGCCGCACTCCAATGCTCACGGCTTCCGCACCATCGCCGACATCATGCGGGCGCTCAATCCCTTCACCGGATCTTTCTATCTGGAAGCCTTGCAGATGAGCCGCATGACGCGCGAAATGTTCTGCTTGATGGAAGGCCGCCATGTTCATCCTTCAACGCTCTATCCCGGCGGCGTCGGAACCGTTCCCACGGTTCAACTCTTCACCGACTACATCGTTCGCCTGATGAAGTATGTCGAGTTTATGAAGAAAGTCCTCCCCCTGCACGATGATTTATTCGACTTCTTCTACGACGCCTTGCCGGGATATGAAGAGGTGGGCCGGCGCCGCATCCTGCTCGGCTGTTGGGGATCGTTTAACGATCCTGATTATTGTGACTACACCTACAAGAACATGACGGAGTGGGGGCGAAAGATGTTCGTTACCCCGGGCATCGTGGTCGACGGTAAATTGGTCACCACCGATCTGGTGGATATCAATCTGAATATCCGGATTCTCCTCGGCAGTTCGTATTACGACGATTGGAAGAATGCCGAGACTTTCGTGAAGACCGATCCACTGGGAAATCCAGTCGATAAAAATCATCCCTGGAATCAAACTACGATTCCTCGTCCGCAGAAACGCGATTTCAACGGCAAATATACCTGGGTGATGTCCCCCCGCTGGCTCGACAAACGCACCGGCGATCACCTGGCGCTGGACACCGGTGGGGGACCGATCGCCCGGCTGTGGGCGACGGCTCTCGCCGGTTTGGTTGACATCGGCTACATCAAATCAACCGGCCACAGTGTGAAAATCTACCTGCCGAAAACCATGTCGAAACCGGAAGTGGAATTCGAGTGGAAGGTTCCGAAGTGGAGCAATGCCATCGAACGCGATCGCGCTCGCACCTACTTCCAGGCCTACGCCGCAGCCTGCGCTCTTCACTTCGCCGAGAAGGCAATGGAAGAACTGCATGCCGGCAAAACCAAGACATGGTCGGATTTCAAGGTGCCAGAAGAGGCGATTGGATGCGGCTTTCACGAGGCCGTGCGAGGCGTCCTTTCGCATCACGTGGTGATCCGCAAAGGCAAGATTGCCAACTACCATCCGTACCCTCCCACTCCCTGGAATGCCAATCCGCGCGATATTTATGGCACCCCGGGTCCGTATGAAGATGCAGTGCAAAATACGCCAATCTTCGAGGAAAACGGTCCAGACAAATTCAAAGGCATCGATATCATGCGCGCGGTGCGTAGCTTCGATCCGTGCTTGCCTTGCGGCGTGCACATGTATCTGGGTGGCGGGAAGGTTTTGCAGACTCAGCATTCTCCAATGTTTGGAGTGCCGCGCTAATCATGGGTAAGGCGGGAAACGACAGGAGTGAGGGCCGAAAACGGCCTTCACTCCTTAGGAGTCTGATGGGGGATTCTCCCGAAAAACAATATGGCAAATGATAAGGAGTTTCAGGTAAAGGTCCAGCGGATCAGCGATCTCGTCCGCGACTTGGAGAACATTGCGGACCCGGAATCTCGCGTCAGCGCGAAAGCGTTGGTGCAACTATTGCTGGATCTACATTCTGCCGGGTTGGAACGAGTCATGGAAATCGTCGCCGGCAGCGTTGATGCCGGCCAACGCACGATTGACGATCTGGGTCGCGATCCTCTGGTGAGCAGTCTCCTGGTGCTCTACGGCCTGCATCCCCTGGACATGGAAACCCGCGTCATTCAAGCGGTTGAGAAGATTCAACCCAGAGTGCGCAAGAGCGGCGGAGAATTGGAACTGCTCGGCTTTGAGAATGCTACAGTTCGCCTGCAGCTTCGCGTTACGCAGCATTCCTGTGGATCCACGGCTAAGACTTTGAAGTCCATGGTTGAGGAGGCGTTATATGAGGCCGCTCCGGACATGAATTTCTTGCGGATAGAGGGGCTCGACGAGGACTCAGGTTCAGCCGGATTTGTGCCTGTGGGCAAGGTAGGCGGCGTGATCGCATCCGCTTCCCATATGAGCGACCCGTCTTAGTTGCTATGCCCGACTGGTTGGTTGAAGAAATACGGTAAGGGAATTTATTGAAGACACAATGGCAGTTCAACCGGGATACGAAAACGCTTTTGGAGCGCTAAAGCAGTTTATCCGGCCACGCAAGCGTGACGTGGAGCGCTGCGAACTATGCAGTGCCGAAGTTGCGTCCGAACACCCGCACCTGGTCGAGCCCGGTACCAGAAAGCTGCTCTGCACCTGCAATGCTTGCGCGATTTTATTCAGCGGCATGGGCACCAGATACAAACGGGTGCCGCGCCGCGTCCTTGCGCTGCAGAATTTTCGTCTCTCTGACGGTCAGTGGGAAAGCCTGATGGTGCCCATCAGCATGGCCTTCTTTTTCCGCAGCACGCCGGATGCGCGAGTGGTTGCGTTTTATCCCAGCCCCGCGGGAGCCACCGAGTCGCTGTTGCCACTCGAAACATGGAAAGACATCGAAGACGCTAATCCCATTCTGCTGCAAGTAGAGCCCGATGTGGAAGCTGTCCTGGTCAATCGCGTGGGACACGCGCGAGGATTTACCGCCCCGGAATATTACGTGCTTCCCATCGATGAGTGCTACAAACTCGTCGGTCTGATTCGCGCGAACTGGCGCGGCCTGTCTGGTGGTACCGAAGTCTGGCAACGGATTGCTCAGTTCTTCGATGGATTGAAACAACGGGCCACGGTGGTGATAGAGGAGGCCAATGCCTGACTTGAGCTTCCAAATTGAGAAAGCCGAGCCGCAGCGTTTCACCGTCGCGCCAACCCTGCTGTTCAAACTCCGCATCGCCAATGCCGCGCCCAATGAAACCATCCATTCGGTCGCGCTGCGTTGTCAGATTCAGCTTGAGGTCGCGCGCCGCCAATACACTCCAGAAGACCAAAGTCACCTGAAAGATCTCTTCGGTGAGCCGGATCGCTGGAGCCAGACTCTGAAAACCATGCTCTGGACCCACGCCAGCGTGGTCGCCCCTGCGTTTCAGGATACTGCCGTGGTTGACGTCCCCGTCCCGTGCACATTCGATTTCAATGTGGCCGCAACAAAATATTTTCACGGCTTGGCCGAGGGCGATGTTCCTCTAAACTTTCTTTTCAGTGGAACCGTTTTCTACGCTGATGAAAGCGGATCGCTGCAGGTAGCTCCCATCCCCTGGGATAAAGAAGCTCGCTTCCGACTGCCCGTAAAAGCCTGGCGCGACATGATGGAGATCTATTACCCCAACACCGCCTGGCTGTGCTTGCGTCGCGATGTCTTCGAGCGCATGTACCAATACAAGGTCGAGCACGGTATTCCCACCTGGGAGCAGGCGCTGGAGAGATTACTCCCAGAATTAGAAACGGTGAAGCGATGAATACCCATCTCATCGACGCCATCGCGAAAGCCGTGCTCTACGAGGGGTACATGCTCTACCCCTATAGGCCGTCGTCGGTAAAAAATCGCCAGCGCTTCAACTTTGGTGTGTTGTATCCGAAACTTTACAGCGAGGCGCAGGCTGGTTCCGACGCCTGGATGATGCAAACGGAGTGCCTCGTCGAACGAACTTCCTCAGCGGTCGAAACTGCAATCGAAACGCCTGCAATCGAAGTAAGAGTGCGCTTCCTGAAATTGGTGGCGCGTATGTCGCGGGATATAGCCGAGGCATCCGTGCCCTGGCAGGAAGCCATGGAATGCGAAGTAGTTATCCCGCCGCAAAACTTGGACACGCTCGTCGCCGCACCTCTGCAGTGGGATTTCACCTTCCCCGCAAAACAGGAAAGCGAGGATCTGCGGGATGAGAACGGCGAAATCGCTGGAAGAATCGACAGGGTCCAGCCATCCGTTCAAGGCACGGTTCTGCTGCACGCAACCCGTGTTGCCGACGATCTGTTCAAGCTGCAGGTACAAGTGAAGAACCTGACGCCGCAGGAACAGGCTCCCGACCAGACCAGCCGGGACGCGGCCTTGATGCAATCGCTGGTCTCCGCGCACACTCTGCTGGGTGTGGTGAATGGTCAATTCGTGTCCTTGCTTGAGCCGCCGGAAGATTTAAAAGACCTCGCGACTAACTGCGAAAACGTGGGAGCATGGCCGGTTCTGGTGGGCGCCGAAGGCGAGCGCGACACCATGCTCGCCTCGCCCATCATTCTCTACGACTATCCGCAGATCGCGCCAGAAAGCCCCGGCGACTTGTTCGACGGAACCGAGATCGATGAGATCCTGGCGCTGCGCATCATGACCATGACGGACGACGAGAAGCGCGAGATGCGAAACACCGACGATCGCGCTCGCAAGATCCTCGAAAGAACCGAAGCTCTCCCGGTCGAACATCTCGCGAAGCTTCACGGAACACTCCGGGAGCTGCGTTCGTTGAAGGAGGAGGCGTCATGAATGAATGGGAATGGCAACTCCTCGAAGCCAAGAAACCGGTCGACGATCTGCGCATTTCTGGTATCGAAGTCCGGCCCGGCAGCCGCGTCCGGCTTCGTCCCCGCTCCGGCGGAGACATCATGGATATTGCGCTAGCTGGCAAAGAAGCCATCATCGAATCCATTGAACAGGATTACGAAGGAAAAATTCATCTCGGTGTGGTGGTTGACGACGATCCTGGCAGAGATATCGGCCTGATGCGCCAACCCGGTCACCGCTTCTTCTTTACCGCGGACGAAGTGGAACCGCTGCTTCCCGGCGATGACGATAAAACTCGTGCCACTAAACGGCCAAAGATTTTAGTCGCCGGAATCGGCAATATTTTTCTGGGCGATGATGCTTTTGGAGTTGAGGTGACGCGCCGCTTGTCGGCTCGTCCGCAGCCCGAAGCGGTTCGGGTGGCTGACTTCGGCATAAGAGGTTACGACCTCGCCTACGCTTTACTCGATGGCTATGACACCACCATTCTGATAGACGCCTGTCCGCGCGGCGATGCGCCAGGCACTCTCTACGTGATTGAGCCTGACTTAAATGATCTTGGCAGTCCGGAAGGGCAGCAAGGCCCCGTCGAAGCCCATGGCATGAATCCGTTAAACGTTCTTCGGCTTGCCAGTTCCATGGGACCGCTGAAGCGCGTGCTGCTCGTGGGCTGTGAGCCGCAAAGCTTTGGCCCCGACGAAGGTCAGATGGGCCTGAGCGAACCGATTGAAGCTGCGCTCGATGACGCTGTGAAAATGGTTGAGTCGCTGATCGAGAAACGTTTGATCGAGGATACCTTCGTTACGAAGCCTGCAAAGGAACCTGTAAAACCAAAACACGAACGCGAACCAAACTCACGAAGTAGAGGAGACTGCCATGGCGATGCGACTGTCTGAGGATACCAATCACTTTGGGACTGACAAGGAAACTTTGTACATGCTGAGTGGAGCGGCTCTTATCCTGTTCGGAACTGGACTGATCCTTTCCAATCCAACCGTTCGACGCTACCTTGGGCAAATCGGCGTCGGAAGTCTTCTAACCGCAGCGCTACCCGATTTTGACAGGTATCTCAAACTTCGAAACATGTGACGATGAGAACATGAAATGGGATCCGCAACCGAAACTCGAGTTCACTTCGTGACCGACACCAGAGCCAGCCAGTTCACGGCGCAGGTTTCCGCCGGCGGACTGCTATCGGCATTCGGACATAGCCCCACAATTGCGATACACGATTTTTCAGGTGATGCGGAAGTCGACCTGGATGAGATTGCGGACTCTTCTCTCAAGCTCACGATCAAACCAGATTCGCTTGCGGTCAGGGACGATATCTCAGACAAAGACCGCCGCGAAATCGAGAGCACCATGAAGGTGGAGATTCTCGAGACAGATGCGTATCCTGAGATTGTCTACGAGTGTTCGAGTATTGCTGTCAACAAGATCGCCGAAGGACAGTATTCGATGACTCTGAATGGAAACCTGACCATGCACGGCGTCACTCATGCACAGCCGGTGACCGCGCGAGTGGCCGTAACTGGGGATTCATTGCGCGCCTTCGGAAATTTTTCGCTGCTGCAGACCGACTACGACTTGAAACTGGTCACCATTGCAGGCGGCGCGCTGAAGGTCAAAGACGAATTGAAGTTTTCGTTTAATATCGTCGCGCGGAAGAAAGAATAACTTATGTGTCTCGCCATTCCCGGCCAGGTCGTTGAGCTCTTTCCTGATCAGCCGAATACCGCGGTAATCGACGTGGTCGGCGTTCGCCGCAAAGTTGACCTCGGACTTTTGCAGGATAATCTGCCGGTAAAAGGCGACTGGGTCCTCATCCATGTTGGTTTTGCCATGAGCAAAATCAGCGAGGCAGATGCAATCGATCAGATGCGAACCCTCCGGGCTCTGGGCGAGGCCGAAGCGGCCATGCAGGAGGTTCAAGGCTATGGAATGGAAAACGCCGAGAACCCGTTATCCTCGCCTCGCATCTCAATGCCAGGCGTAAAGAAGGATTGGGCATGAAGTTTGTCGACGAGTTTCGCGAGCCCGAGGTGATCACCAAAACCTCCGCTGAGATCCGTCGGCTCGCTGATCCCAATCGCCATTACCGCATCATGGAAGTTTGCGGCGGACACACTCATGCCATCTACCGTTTCGGCTTGAAAGATTTGCTGCCCTCGAATATCGAGCTGATCCATGGTCCCGGCTGCCCGGTCTGCGTTCTTCCCATGGGCAGAATTGATGACGGCCTCGCCATAGCCCAAAGTCCCGACGTAATCTTCACCGCCTTCGGTGACATGATGCGCGTTCCCGGTACGCAGGGCAGTCCTCTGGAGCACAAATCACGCGGCATGGATGTGCGCATTGTTTACTCTCCCGCTGACGCTCTGAAGTTGGCTGAAAAAAATCCCGACAAGCACGTGATGTTCTTTGCCATCGGATTCGAGACCACTGCTCCTTCCACAGCACTCACGCTCATGCGCGCGAAAGCGCAAGCGATCCACAATTTCTCCGTATTCTGCAACCACGTCACTATTATTCCCGCCATTCGCGCCATTCTCGATTCTCCCGATATGCGCATTGACGCATTCATTGGCCCCGGCCACGTATCGACCGTGATCGGTTGCCGGCCCTACGAATGGATTGCGAAGAATGAGAACAAGCCGGTTGCCGTCTCCGGATTCGAGCCGCTGGATATTCTGCAATCCATCGTCATGGTGCTGCGCCAACTTAAGGCGGATGAGGCAACGATCGAGAATCAGTACAAACGCGTAGTGCCATGGGAAGGGAATCGTGCCGCGCTCCGCGCCATGGCAGAAGTTTTTGAATTGCGCCCGTATTTCGAATGGCGAGGGCTCGGTTTTATTTCTCAGTCGGCCTTGCGCCTGCGCCAGAGCTATGCGGAGTGGGATTCGGAGCAGCGGTTCCAGGTTCCGGGAGTTCGAGTTACGGATCCCAAAGCAGCGCAGTGCGGCGAAGTTCTCAAAGGCGTTCTGAAACCCCATCAATGCAAGCTCTTTGGCAACGAGTGCACGCCCGAACATCCGATCGGCGCACTCATGGTTTCATCCGAGGGATCATGCGCAGCGTACTTCAATTACGAACACCGCAAAACGGCAATGGTGACCAGCATAGCGTCCGTGGCCTAGACGTTGCCGCGGTTGAGATCCCTCCCGGGATCTCCCCCAAAATTCGATTCCGTGAGCCGCAAATCGAGATGGCGCACGGAGCCGGAGGTAAGGCCAGCCGGCGCCTTGTAGAAGGTCTCTTCGCTCCACTGCTGTTTGCCTCTTCCACAGAACCACTAGGCGACGCCGCCCATCTTGATTTCAACGGCACCAAAATCGCCATTACCACCGACAGTTTCGTCGTCAAGCCCTTGCGCTTTCCCGGCGGTTCCATTGGAGAGCTTGCGGTAAATGGAACAGTGAACGATCTCGCCGTTTCCGGAGCGAAAGCCGAAGCGATGGTTGTCACTTACGTGCTCGAGGCGGGGCTGCCCACGCCTGTACTGGAGGCCGAAGTGCGCGCCATGGGAAATGCCGCGCGCAATGCCGGCGTAACAATCGCAGGAGGCGATACAAAAGTGGTCGAGCACGGCAAAGCCGATTCCATGTACATCACGACTACCGGAATCGGACGTCCGATTCACGGCCTGAAGATCGATGCACGCTCCGTCCGCGCGGGTGACAAGATTCTGCTCTCCGGCCCCATCGGCGATCACGGCATCACAATTCTTCTCGCCCGAGGAGAACTTGATCTCGAAGCCGACCTGCATTCGGATACACGTTCCGTTCTGCCGCTGGTCGAGGCTCTGGCACACGAAGCCGCGCCTGGTATCCACTGGATGCGCGATCCCACCCGCGGCGGCGTGGCCACTTCACTGAACGAGCTCGCCCGCGACTGTGGGCTGGGCATTGTTCTTATGGAAGAAATGATTCCCGTGCGCGATGCCGTTCGCGGCGCCTGTGAGTTGCTGGGGCTGGACCCGTTACACATTGCCAACGAAGGCCAGTTCCTTGCCGTGGTGGCTCCCGAATATGCGGACGCTGCAATCAACGCTCTAAGCCTTGCTCCCGGCGGTCAGGAGGCGCAGGTGATCGGCGAAGTTCGCGAACAACCATCGGGAGCGGTTTTGGTCACTACACGTTACGGCGGCAGCAGGATCGTGGACATGCTGGTCGGCGATCCGCTCCCGCGCATTTGTTAGGAGTTTAGGTTAGTGCCATGGCCACAGTTTGTGGGCTCGCAACTCAAGTAGAAGAGCGCTTGCTCACGAGGAATCGGATCGTCGAAGAATTCTTTTCCCGGGAGGCGTATCGTCTTGCGGAAGCCTGCCAAGCTATGTCCGAGCGGTTTCTCAAGGGAGGCCGTCTTCTCGCCTTCGGCACTGGACCTTACGCCACCGATGCGCAACATGTTTCCGTCGAATTTGTTCATCCCGTAATCGTCGGCAAGCGCGCACTTCCTGCGCTGGATCTTTCCATGCTCTTCCGCCCGTGGCTGGAAACGATACTTCATTCTGAAGACATCGTAATGGGATTCGGACCGCCCGATGGAGACCCCGAGATCCGCTCCGCTCTGGAATTTGCCGATTCGCGAAACGCCTTAACCTTCGCCCTTCCCGGTGCGAAAGGCTCCTACGCGGTCGAAGCGTTTACTCGCGATCCGTTTATTCACCAGGAAATGATCGAAATTCTCTACCACACCCTGTGGGAAAGCGTTCACGTTTTTCTGGAGCACCGCGAACTCGGCCACGACGTTGGCGATTCCGGCTTTCTCTATCCGTTCCTTGGTCAGGAAAAGCAACAGTCTCCGGACCTGCTTACAGAAGTTGCAACCTCGATCGGCATGAAAGTTCAGGACGATTCAAGCTTGCGGAGACAAGTGGCGCGTGAGCACGCCGAACAGATCAGCAGCGCTGCGCTGGCGATTCACGAGCGTCTTGCGAAAGGCGGCAAGCTCATTCTTTTCGGAAATGGCGGATCGGCAACAGACGCCAACGACTTCGCCATTGATTGTGTATTGCCCCCAGCCGGCTATCATCCGGTTCCGGCCATATCGCTTTCCGTGGAACCCGCGAACATCACTGCGATTGCCAACGACGTGGGAACCGAAGTAATTTTTTTGCGCCAACTGATCGCGCAAGCCCGCTCGGAAGATATTGCCGTAGGAATCTCGACCAGCGGCGGCTCTCGAAACATCATCATGGCGCTGGAAGAAGCGCGTAAACGGAAATTGCTGACGGTCGCGCTGCTTGGCTATGACGGAGGCGAGATCCGCCGCAGAAACTTGGCCGACTTTCCCCTGGTCGTTCAATGCGACTACATTCCGCGCATTCAGGAAGTCCAGGCTTCCATCTACCACATCATTCGCGAAACCCTGGAGGGGCTGGCTCGTGGCCAAGCTTGAACTTTTCGGCACGGCGCGCTGTCCGCACACTCAGGAGATGCGCGAATGGCTGGAATGGAAGCGAAGTGATTTTGTGGAGTACGACGTCGAATCCAATCCTGCGGCGCGCCAGCGCATGCGCGAAATCGCCTCCGGACAACGCGCCGTGCCTGTGCTGGTGGAAGATGGCAAGGTAATCCAAATCGGCTGGCAGGGCCGCAGTTGCTTTCTGGATGTGGACTGAGAATGTCTAGCGCTTGCTCCATTCGGGTGCGCGGTGTGGTGCAGGGCGTTGGATTTCGTCCGTTTGTATATCGCCTGGCTCGTGCCAACACGCTCGCCGGATGGGTTTTGAATGGCGAGCAGGGAGTTGAGATTTTTCTCGAAGGTGCGGAAAAAAGTCTGCTGGCATTTGTACAGAACCTGAAATCGCAGCCTCCTCCCGCATCGAACATTACAGAAATCGAAGTTCATCGTGTGAACCCCGTCGGCCTCACCGGATTCACGATTCGCGAAAGCCAGCGGAGCGATCGCCTTACTGTCCGCATTACTCCCGATCTCCCGGTTTGCGATGTGTGTCTGAAAGAATTGTTCGATCCATCTGACCAGCGTTTCCGCTACCCCTACATCAATTGTACGAATTGTGGTCCTCGCTACACGGTTGTTCTGCGGCTTCCCTACGACCGGGTCAATACAACGATGCGAGATTGGCCGCTTGACGATTACTGTGCGGCACAATATCACGACCCTGAAAACCGCCGTTTCGATGCCCAGCCGGTTGCCTGCCCTGCGTGTGGTCCAAACTACTTTCTGCGCTTCGGTGATAGAGATAAAAACAAAGACAAAGACAAAAACACGGATAACAAAAAGCACGATGTGCGCGGAAGCGACGAGAGTATCCGCCTGGCCGCGCAGCTTCTTCGCAGCGGTAGCATCCTCGCGGTGAAAGGCTTCGGCGGCTACCATCTGGCGTGTGATGCCTCCAATGCCGCATCTGTCACGGCCTTGCGCGAACGCAAGTTCCGCAAGGAAAAGCCTTTTGCAATCTTGGCACGAGACATAAATATTGCGCGCGGTTTCGTGGAGCTCTCAGCCGAAGCTGAAAAGCTGCTGACGTCCACCGCGCGGCCTATCGTGCTCGCGCCATCGAAAACAGGCGTCGACGGTGTAGCACATGAAGTCGCTCCGGAAAACAAGGAACTCGGCGTGATGTTGCCCTACACGCCCTTGCATCACTTACTCTTCGCCGCTGGTGCGCCGGAAGTCTTAGTGATGACAAGCGCCAATCGTTCCAGTGAACCGATCGCTTACGAAGACGAAGAGGCGCTCGGTCGCCTCTCCGGAATTGCGGATGCATTCCTGATCGGGGAGCGTCCGATTGCGCGACGAGTCGATGACTCGGTGGCTCGCGATGGAGTGTTTGGCCCTGTCATTCTGAGGCGCGCCCGCGGCTATGCGCCGGGTGCGGTTGCAACGTTGCCTGCTACACGCCCAATTTTGGCCGTCGGTGCTGACTTGAAAAATTCGATCACACTAGTGGTCGATGGACAGGCCTTTATGAGCCAGCACATCGGCGACTTGGCTCACTACGAATCTCTACGCGCCTTTCAGGAGACGATTCAGGATTTGATCTCGATGTACGAAGTTCGGCCCGAAGAATTACTTGTGGTGCACGATTCGCATCCTCAATACTTCTCCACGTCTCATGCCTTAACGCTCGACGTACCTCAGAGGCTCGCCGTTCAGCATCACCGCGCACACATCGCTTCAGTACTGGCCGAGCGCGGCGAATGGGAGAAGCGCGTGGTAGGCGTCAGCTTCGACGGCACTGGATACGGCGATGATGGCGGCATTTGGGGGGGCGAGATTTTCGTCGGAAGTATTAAAAATGGTTTCGATCGCACCGCTCATCTTCGCACCGCCGCACTTCCCGGTGGCGACGCCGCTGCCGAATATCCCGTGCAGGCCGCCGCAGGTTTTCTGGCGCAACTTGAGGACTTGCCTGATCTGAATGCGTCGCCTTTCAACTTCCCCCGTCGATACCTCCAGGCCGTCGATTTAGTTCATAAACACATCCGGACATTTCCTACTACCTCTGTTGGTCGACTCTTCGATGCGGCGGCTGCGTTGTTAGGCTTTACGCGTGAGGTTACGTTTGAAGGTCAAGCCGCGATGTGGCTGGAGCAAATCGCCCGCTCCGCGCCACTGACAGAGCCGTATCCATTTCCATACCTTGACCACGAACTGGATTTTCGGCCGTTGCTGCAGTCTATGGTGCGTGACAAAATCCACGGCCGGTCCATCGCAGAGATTGCCCGCGCCTTTCAACTCGGCCTGGCTCGCGGCCTCCGCGATGCGGTTTCCAGCATTTGCGAAAGCTACGATCTCAACCACGTGGTTCTATCGGGAGGCGTTTTTCAAAATGAGTTACTCTTGAAAGATGTTAAGTCGCTCTTAGAGGTAGAGTGTTTCGAGATTTGGACGAATCATACCGTTCCGCCGAATGATGGAGGCATCAGCCTGGGGCAGGCAGCCATGGCGGCTTTCGCAAACCTGAATTGAATCGGTTATGCACGAACTTTCCATCGCGATGAGCATCATCGAACTGGCGCAGGAAGAGTCGGAGCGTCGTGGCGTTCAGGTAAGTGCCGTGCATCTCAAGCTGGGAGCTCTGTCCGGCGTAGTTAAGGAAGCTCTGTTGGGTTCTTTCGAAATGGCATGCGAAGACACTCCATTGAGAGGGTCGCAGGCTGGATCATTGAAGAGTTGCCCGTGTCTGATTGATTGCAAAACTTGCCAGGCGCAGCGCCCCATCAGCTCCGTGCAATTATTTTGTTGTGCGGAATGCGGCACTCCATCCGGTGAGGTAGTGCAGGGCAAGGAACTCGAAGTGGTTGCAATGGAGATTGAAGAATGGGATCACAGCCCCGTTTAATCGAAGTCCGGAAGAGCGTCCTGAAGCAGAACGATGTGCTGGCTCGCTCGCTGCGAGCGCAATTCCGGGCGGCTGGCGTGTTTGTGGTGAGCCTCGTATCCAGCCCCGGCTCGGGCAAGACCATGTTTTTAGAGAAAACACTTACCTTGCTTCGTCGGAATTATCGCGTGGCCGCGCTCGTCGGAGACCTCGCCACCGAGAATGACGCGATTCGACTGGCGCGCAGCCACGCTCCCGTCAAACAGATCACCACCGGTACGCTCTGTCATCTCGAAGCTGCCATGGTCCAAAATGCACTTCAAGAATGGAATCTCGAGGAACTCGACTTTCTGTTCATCGAAAATGTCGGAAATCTGGTTTGTCCCTCGTCCTACGATCTTGGCGAGAATCTTCGCTTCGTGCTCATCTCTGTAACTGAAGGCGAGGATAAGCCGCTCAAATATCCAACCATTTTCAACAGTGCCGACGTGGCCGTAGTCACCAAAATGGACCTGGCGCAGGCAGTTGAATTCGACTGGCAAGCGGCTTACGGTAATATTCAGGCCGTGCGTCCGGGAATGCTCCGTCTTTAAGCTTTCCGCGAAAACTGGCGAAGGCATGGATGAATATCTCGATTTTCTCAAGAAGCGTTTGAACGAATCACGCATGGCCAAAGTAATCTAGCAAAGCGCGCAAATTCTCTATGATCAGCTTTCTGTCGATTATCGCGGTGGGATTTTTTCTTGGCATGCGTCACGCCACTGATCCGGACCACGTGATTGCCGTGACCACCATCGTGAGCCGGCAGCGCAATCTGCTCAAAGCCGCCCTTACCGGAATCTTCTGGGGGATCGGCCACACTTTGACAATTTTCGTCGTAGGCAGCGCTATCATTCTGTTTGACGTGGTAATCCCCGCGCGCATCGGGCTTTCCATGGAACTTTCCGTGGGACTCATGCTGATTATTTTAGGTGGCATGAATATTGCCAGCTTTATGCGCACGACTCGTGCAATGGCTCCGGCTACTGACGAATCCGCAATAATTCATTCCCATCCCCATGCTCACGGCGATTACGTTCACAACCATGCTCATGGACACGGGGCGGAAACACATTCCCATAGCCATCAGACCCCGCTGACTTGGCTGGACCGAATATTTGGCAGAATCGGACTCTATCAGCAACTGCGTCCATTGATTGTTGGGATCGTTCACGGACTCGCGGGCTCGGCCGCAGTCGCACTGCTCATTCTCACAACCATTCGCAACCCGCACTGGGCGATGGTCTACCTGTTGGTCTTCGGCGCAGGAACGGTTGGCGGAATGATGCTGATCACGATGAGCATCGCCTCCGCGTT
The DNA here is from genome assembly GCA_963817305.1 of uncultured Acidobacteriaceae bacterium. Lineage (GTDB taxonomy): Bacteria > Acidobacteriota > Terriglobia > Terriglobales > Acidobacteriaceae > Sulfotelmatobacter. Next base: position 233,946 of record CAWFOD010000013.1, read on the forward strand.
CAACTTCTTCGGAAAGAAGCACGCGAACTTTTCTCAGTGGCTGGGATTCGCTTCCGGCTTGTTGAGCCTCGCTTTTGGTCTGTTCCTCGCCTACCAAATCGGCTTCGCGAACGGACTTTTTTCCGGCCACCCGCAATGGACGCCGCGATAGCGATCCAATTCTCCGCGGCACAGGTCGACCGCTCGTGCGACAAGGATGCTGGGCTGCGATTCCTTTTCTCTTGTTTCTACTCACGCCGCAAGGCGTGCACGCGCAAGCGATTCTCTTCAACGGCCGCGCCATCGATCCGCAGGGAAAGGCGCTGCCCGGCGTTTCGATTCAAATTGTCATTCAGGATCAAATCGTTGCTGACGCGATCTCCGGAACGGACGGTAAGTTCGTGGCCAAACTCAAATTATCGGGACAGCTTACTCTCAAAGCCGAAGCTCCCGGATTTCGTCCGGTCGTCCAGCCGATTACGGTTCGGCCAGGTGGCAATTCAGCGATCGAAATTCGGATGGGACAACTTTCGTCGCGGATTGAAAATGTCACCGTGACCGCCGATCTGAACGAAACCGATGTGCTCTCGCCCGACCCCGGTGAGAAAGTTTTCGTCCGCCAGGAACTCCTTGATGCGAATCCCGGCCGTCCCGGCGCTCCCGTGTCGATTCCCGGATACCCGATCGAAACCGCTTCCAGCGGCATCAAAGCTCCACAATATTTTGCTCCGGGTGTCGCCGGAGATCATGGCGAGCCCATTGCTCAATACATTGCGGTTGGCAGTTACCTGGTGCCGAATAATCTCTCGGCCAATGCCCACGGCAATGGATATTCCGATCCCAATATATTTATTCCGGAAGTTTTGGAAAGTGTAGAGGTCGATGGCGGAGCATTCAATGTTCGCGAGGGAAATCACTCCGTCAATCTCGCCGCGACTTATGGCTACCGTTCTCGCCTCGATCCTTTCGTCACGGTCACTGCAGACTATCGCGATATCGATCTAGTCGCAGGCTTGAGCCCCTCAGCCGATTCCTGGATGGCCTTCGAAGGCTCTTATGGAAATGGATTTCTCGATCGCCTGGAACATCGACAACAATACAAATTCAATGGGGAGCGCTTGTTTCGAGTCGGCGAACATCGGCTCACGCTTTTTGGTATCGGGTATTACGGATTGTCCTATGTTCCTGGACTTGTACCGATTTTTCCGGAAAATCAATACGACAGCAATTTCCCAAACTTCGGCGACACCATCGATCCCCGACAGAAGGAACAGACTCATACCGCTCTCATCGCTTTGAATGACATATGGCAACTCAGTTCAACCCAGGAACTGCAGCTCTCCGGTTTTTTTCGTACTTATAATCTTTCGTTGTTTTCAGATTTTGGTCAGGGCTTGATTCGCCAGAGCGAATTCCGCACTGTCGCAGGGGGCAGCGCGAACTACGTGAACAGGTTCGCCGAATATCTATCTCTATTGGCAGGCTTTGAATATAACCGCGAGGCTCCACGGCGCGATGATCTCGATCACTACGGATTCTTCAATCCCGGCGCTCCCAGCGATTACGGCCCTTTCAGTCCCGTCGACGGAAATAACATCACCATTCGATCGCTTACGCCTTACATTGCCGCCGAGGGCGCTCTGACGCGCTACTTGCGCTACTATCTCGGCTGGCGCCGCGACGAAATCGATGTCGACAATCGCGATCTCCTGCACGCGCAAAACTCTTTTCAGAAATGGGTTGGCGTGAATTCGCCCAAGGCTACGGTTTCTTTTCTGCCGAAGGATTCGTGGAACTTGCCGTTGCTTTCTCTCAGCTTCGGACAGGCGTTTTTCACGGAGGATCCGCGAATTGGCACCGGAACCGCGGCGGGAAGTCCGGTTGCGACAGCCCATTCCTATCAGATGGTCGCCAGCAAGACTGTCGCGAAGACGGATCTACGGCTCACTCTGGGCCACGTCACCAGCAGCGCGGAACTGGCAAAGCTTGATCCTGATACCGGTCTGCAGTTCAACGAAGGCCCGAGCCGGCTCCGCTTCGTGACCTTTGCTGTGCGCAGAAATTTCAACCAAGGCTCCCTGTTAGCAACTTTTTCCAAAGCAGACGCGCGCGACCTTGACACAGGGCAACCCACGCCCGAAGCGCCGCGAACGATTTTTGATTTGCTGGGAACAATCAGGAAACTTCCGTTTCGTCTGCAGGCCAGAGGTGAATTCGAATATGTCGGCACCAAGCCCTTGGGCACGGGATGCAACCCCGCGAGCGTGAACGCCGAATGTACTGGAACTCCAGTGAAAGAATTTCGCGGCGCTGTCATACGGCCATTTATGAACGGGCGCTTGACTGCGGGCGTAAATTTTCTCGTCGCCTCTGGATATACCGGGCAGACAACCGAGAACTTTTATCCTTCGGACATCCAGGAAGTGGTCGGAGTGCGCATCCCCTCCTACGCCAGTGTCTCTTTCACTTACCGGTTCGCCCGCGCCACTCCTTAATCTAAAACAAGGATCCAACGACAACGAGCTAACAGCAACCCATCTTCACCTCGCCTTCCACGGTAAGTGGGGGGCCAAATGCCTCGACTGGCGCGGGGGCTCCGTTGGCTACAGCGATCCAACGCCGCACCGCGTCGAACACGACCAGTACTACTCCGAGGATAAAGATCACCATGAGGACTGAATCCAGATAGCCGGTAAATACCAGACCGGGCTTGGAGGTCAACGGCCAGAAAATATTCTTGATTGAAAGTACTCCCGCCGTGAGCGTGGTAACACCCACAAAGCACATGGGCACCGCCGTGATCCAGGCATACTTCTGTTTGCCCATGTTGATGAGGAAAGTCGTGGCTACCGCCAGTGCAATGGTTGCCAGCAACTGGTTTCCAGTTCCGAACAACGGCCACAGCGTGGAAATATTTCCCGTGTAGATCAGGTATCCCCAGGCCAGTACCACAAAGAAGCTGGTAATCAGATTTCCCGGCAGCCACGCGCTGTTGCCAAATGGCTTATGCACTTTGCCCATTAATTCCTGTAGAACGTAGCGGGCCACGCGCGTTCCCGTATCTACCGTAGTGAGGATGAAAAGCGCCTCGAACATAATGGCGTAGTGATACCAATAGCCCATCAGGCGAGCCATTCCCGGCAGGCCGCGGAAGATTTGCGCCATTCCAATCGCCAGTGAAACCGCACCTCCCGTGCGTCCTGCCAAATGTTCTCCGACTTCACGCGAGAACATATCCAGATTGACCGTAGTCAATCCCAGATGGCTGAAGACCGCCGGCGTGGTGTTGATGGCAAAATAATCGCCCGGAGAAAGAGAGCAGGCCGCAATCAGCGCCAGTACGCCAACCAACGACTCCGCGACCATGGCGCCGTATCCAATAAAGCGGGCATCAGTTTCCTTATCCAACATTTTCGGCGTGGTCCCCGAGGACACCAGCGAGTGAAAGCCTGAGATCGCTCCACAGGCGATGGTCACGAACAGAAACGGAAATAGATTTCCTTTGATGATTGGACCGCCGCCATGAACGTACTGCGTAAAGTTCGGAAACTGAATGTTGGGATGAACCACGAAAACGCCGATGACTAACACTGCAATGGTCCCCAGCTTCACGTAGGTCGAGAGATAGTCGCGCGGTTCCAGCACCAGCCAGACAGGAAGAACCGAAGCAATCAAGCCATAGATGGCCATCAGGAACGTGATCTGATGTGGAGTGAAAGTCAGCGCGGTTGCCCAACCGGTTTGCGCCACCCAGTGCCCAGCGATCACGCTGCCGATGAGCAGCACGACGCCGAATATGCTGGGCCCGGTAACGGTAATTTTTCCAGCATGACTTTTGAACATCCAGAATCCCATGATGACGGCGATGGGAATCGTCATGCCAATAGTGAAGACGCCCCACGGACTGTTCGAAAGCGCATTCACCACCACGATGCCGAGCCCGGCCAGTGTGACCAGCAGAATAAAGAGAACGGCAATCATGGTTACCAATCCGGCAAACGGACTGATCTCAGTGCGAGCAATGTCCGCGATCGAGCGTCCGCGATGACGCACCGAAGCCACCAGAACAGTGAAATCCTGCACGCACCCAGCCAGCACCGCTCCAATCAATATCCAGAGGAAGCCCGGCGCAAACCCAAACTGCGCCGCCAGAGTCGGTCCCACCAACGGCCCGGCGCCCGCGATGGCCGCGAAGTGATGGCCAAAAAGTACCCACTTCGGCGAAGCAACATAATTATGTCCATCGGGGTACATGTGCGCCGGAGTGGTGCGGCGATCATCGAGCGCTAAAGCCTTTGCCGCAATGAAGGCGCTGTAATAACGGTAGCCCAGGGCGTAAATGCACAATGCGCCCAGCAAAACTGGGAAAGTGTTCATTCGGTCGCTCCAGGGCCTGCGGGAAGTGGCGTCCGCCGGTCCAATCGAGGGCATCCTACACCCATTCTTGAATCGTGCACAATAGCTTGCGGCACCGAAAATCAGAGCTACAATGCCATGCGTCGCAAGTCGGCGGTCGCTGCTAATTATGATCGCCACCGGAACCGAAAGGATGGCTTATGCCGCTAGAAAAGCGCACCGCAACGCAGGAGCAACGCCTGGTTCGCTTTGGTCTCAGCCTCGCCAGTTGGAGCGAGCGGTGGTTCCCCGATCCGCTGATCTTCGCTCTGCTGGGAATCGTGGTGGTCTTTGTGTTCGGTCTTTTGCTTCATCAAAGTCCCAGCAAACTCGCCATTCAGGGTGGAAAGAACTTCTGGTCGCTGGTTCCGTTCACCATGCAGATGGTTATGATCATCGTCGGCGGCTATGTCGTCGCCTCCACGCCGATCGTCTATCGAGCCATTCGCGCCCTTGCGGGAATTCCCAAAACGCCGCGGCAAGCCGTCGCCATGGTCGCATTGTTCTCCATGCTGACGTCGTTGATCTCCTGGGGCCTGAGCCTGATTTTCAGCGGACTCTTCGTCCGCGAGTTGGCTCATCGCGTGAAAGGCATGGATTATCGTGCAGCCGGCGCAGCGGCATATCTCGGTTTGGGAGCAGTCTGGGCGATGGGCCTCTCATCTTCCGCCGCGATGCTGATGGCCACTAAATCCGCCATGCCTCCAACGCTGTTCAACATCAGTGGTCTGATCCCGCTCACTCAGACTCTGTTCCTCTGGCAAAGCGTTGCGACCACCGCAATTTTGATTGTGCTGTCGGTTTTGATCGCATATTTGTCCACGCCGTCGCCCGAAAATGCCAGGACAGCCGAATCCTATGGCATCCAGTACGAACCGATTCGCTCCAGTTTGGAAGAGAAGACAAAGCCCGGCGAATGGTTGGAATACAGTCCGCTGCTGACAATTCTTGTAGTTGTGCTTCTGCTCTGGTATCTGATCGACGTTTTCCGCACTTCTCCGCAAGGCGCGCTCGCCGCGCTGGATCTCAACACCTACAACCTCATCTTCATCACCGTGGGTCTTCTACTGCACTGGCGTCCAAAGCGCTTTATGCGCGCGGTAGCCGAGTGCATTCCGGCCACCGGGGGAGTGATCATCCAATTCCCCTTTTATGCTGTGATTTTCGGAATGATCGTCGGCACCGGGATTGCCGAAGCTCTGGCGAAACTGTTTGCCTCCATCAGCACCCACAACACATATCCGTTGCTGGTGGCAATGTATTCGGCGGTGCTCGGAGTTTTCGTTCCCTCAGGCGGCAGCAAATGGGTGATCGAAGCTCCCTACGTTTTGCAAGCCGCAAACTTGCATCAGGTTCATTTGGGCTGGGTCGTGCAGATCTACAATGCGGCGGAGGCGTTGCCCAACCTGGTCAACCCATTCTGGATGCTGCCACTTCTCGGAATATTAAAATTAAAAGCGCGTGACATCGTGGGTTACGGAGTGCTGCAGCTAATGGTTCACATCCCAGTCGTGTTCTTCTTGTGCTGGCTTTTCGCCCGCTATATTCCTTACTTGCCGCCGATGAAATAGTTGGCAGCAGACTCACATGGATCGTCCCGGGGAAGACGAACCTTGCGTGAAAAGCTAAGAAGGTTTCTTCCGTCGGGAAGCTGCTCCAGGAAGAGGCATGAAACGGGATTTCAAAGATTCCCCAGCCAGCCGTATGTGCTCTTCGAGAGCGACACGGAGTTCGGCGAGCACGCGTTCAACATCCTCGCGCGTCTTCGCGGCAACCGCTTCACCGCAAAGCCGCCTGATTCGTTCTTCGGTGAAGCGCGGCACGTGTAAATTTTATTTAACGAGGCGTAAAAGTTTTATAAAGACTCGCAATATTTTTTCGCGTGAACACTTGCAGTGAACACTGAGACTGGCAATCACCCGCACAGAGAGGGAATCAGGAGAAGATTCGGTGCGCCCGGAGAGATTCGAACTTGAGGCGCTTGCGGGCGTGAGCGAAGCGGGAGCCCGCAGCCGAAATCCTGAGCCTAAGGTTTTAGGCGAAGGAATCTGGGAAGTGAATGGTGCGCCCGGAGAGATTCGAACTCCCGACCTATTGCTCCGGAGGCAATCGCTCTATCCATCTGAGCTACGGGCGCACACCGGTAGCTTCAGTTTACATGCAGGGTTGAGAAGCATCAACGCGATGCAGCGACAAACTCTGGGCCTTAATAGCGACCCCGTCCTCCGCCACCGCCGCCACGGCCTCCGCGGTCGCCGCCGCGATCTCCTCCACGGCCGCCGCGATCGCGTCCGCCACCGCCGGCATGCTCGGTTTTTGGACGCGCCTCATTCACGTTAAGCGTGCGTCCGCCCACCTGCGATCCGTTCAATGCTGTAATGGCTTTTTCTCCGTCTTCGTTGCTGGCCATTTCCACAAAGCCGAATCCGCGCGAGCGCCCGGTGTCGCGGTCCGTCATGATGCTGACCCGGTCCACTTGCCCGAACGGTTCAAACATCTGCCGGAGTTCGTCTTCCGATGTGTTGAAGCTCAAATTTCCTACAAAAATATTCTTCAAGCGTCTTCCTCTGCACTGAGCTGTCGAAGTGCGAGCTCGATGGGCGGACTGGCAGGTTGGGGACACCTTCCTGGAAATCGAGACCGGAGCTGGCGAACAGTCGAATGCGGCGAGAAGTATAGCAGGTTTGTCAAGCCGGCCATGTTAAATGGCCGGAAATATGCGTGGCTAGCGCTTCGCCCAAAAGCATAAGAGGCTCGACCGGGACTTTGCGGGTGGGGAGAAACCTTACGCTTCTTCCAATGCCTCTTTGGCCCGCTTCTTGCGGCTGTTCGATTGCAGAAATTTTTTCCGCAGTCGCAACGACTTCGGTGTGATTTCCACGAATTCATCATCTGCAATGAATTCGATGGCCTGCTCCAGATTCAACTGCCGGAAGGGAACCAGCCGGATAGCTTCGTCCGCAGTTGAGGCGCGCATGTTGGTAAGCTTCTTTTCCCGCACCGCGTTGACGTCCAGGTCATCGTCCTTGGCGTTTTCGCCGATGATCATGCCTTCGTAAAGTTCCACGCCCGGCCCAACGAAAAGCTCTCCGCGCTCCTGCAGACCCCACAGCGCATACGCCGTCGATAACCCGGCACGATCAGCGATCAACGCGCCCGTGAGCCGGTGCGGAATTTCGCCTTGCCACTCCGTGTATCCATCGAAAAGAGAATTCATCACAATCGTTCCGCGCGTGTCAGTTAGTAATTGACTTCGCAACCCGATCAGCCCGCGACTGGGCACCCGAAACTCAATACGCACCCGCCCGTAGCCGTGGTTGTGCATATTGGTGACCTCGCCCTTGCGCGAGCCCAATTGCTCCATGACCACGCCGACGAATCCTTCCGGCACGTCCACCGTAAGATGCTCCACCGGTTCCATCAGCTTGCCATCGATGCGTTTGGTAACGATCTCCGGCTTGCCCACCATGAGTTCATAACCTTCGCGGCGCATCATCTCTATGGTGATGGAAAGCTGCAGCTCGCCGCGACCTAATACTTTGAACGAGTCAGTGGTGCCCATCTCTTCCACACGAAGAGAAACATTTGTGAGCAGTTCCTTAGCCAGCCGCTCGCGGAGATTGCGCGACGTAACATAAGTTCCTTCACGTCCCGCGAATGGTGAAGTGTTCACCGTGAAGGTCATTGCGATCGTCGGCTCGTCGATCACAATAGGCGGCAATGGTGCCGGATTGATCGGGTCGGTTATCGTCTCGCCAATTGTGATGCCTTCTACCCCGGCCACGGCGACAATGTCTCCCAATACGGTCTCCGTGATATCAGTTCGCTTCAGCCCGGAAAAGGAAAACAGCTTCGTGATCTTGGTTTTGTGCATCGTTCCGTCGAGCTTTGCAATCACCACGTCTTCGCCCGTAAACATAGTTCCGTTGAAGACGCGTGCGATCGCCAAGCGTCCGAGAAAGTCGCTGTAGTCCAGATTTGCGACGAGAATTTGCAGTGGGCCGGCCGGATCACCGTGAGGAAGCGGAATCGTTTTTAGAATCGCGTCGAACAATGGCTGCAGGTTTTCGCCGCCACCTTGAATATCAGTCGATGCAGTTCCCTCCTTCGCATTCGTATAGAGAACAGGAAAGTCGAGTTGATCTTCCTTCGCATCAAGGTCGATAAATAAATCGTAGATTTCGTTGAGCACTTCCTGCGGACGCGCATCCGGCCGATCAATCTTGTTAATCACGACAATCGGCGGTAGCTTGGCTTCCAACGCTTTGCTCAGCACGTATCGCGTCTGCGGCAGCGGACCTTCGCTGGCATCCACCAGCAACATCACTCCATCCACCATCTTCAGCGCGCGTTCGACTTCGCCGCCGAAATCGCTGTGGCCGGGCGTATCAACAATGTTGATCTTCACGTCGTGATAGAAGATTGCGGTGTTCTTGGCGAGAATCGTGATGCCGCGCTCGCGCTCCAGTTCGTTCGAATCCATCACCCGCTCGACGTGATGCTCGTTGGAACGAAAGGTGCCGCTTTGTTGCAGCATGGCATCGACCAGCGTGGTCTTGCCATGGTCGACGTGCGCGATAATGGCGATGTTGCGAATGCTCAAACTCAAAGTATGATTTTTCCTTTATTGGACGGATTGGATCGACGGTGCACTCAGCTTTTTCGCGGCTGAAGGCTCTCTATACTTTACTATGGGCGGGGACTTCTCAGGAGATTACATACTACTTACGTTCGCTTGAAAGCTCATGTCTTCTGCGACAGACGAGACGGGCTTATGAGCCCTCCGAATTTTTCTCCTTCGGCGCGCTCTTTCCCGCCAGCCGCGCTTCCACTTCCTTCACAGCACGCTCGGCGGCACGAATTCCTCCGTTGGTGGTCGATTCCGGACCTTCCGAATCTGTATTGGCGAAGAACACGCGATCCATGGCATGCCGTGCCAGAGGTTGAACCTGTGTGTACAGACCCGGTGTGGACATATATAAAGGATGCCCACGCCGGTAAATATGTACTTCGACCGGATCAACATTCAATCCCGGCATCAGCTTCTGAAAGTCGCTCAGCACGTTAGCCGCGACCGCGCGCGCTCCATTCTCGCTCAACAGTTGACTGCGCTCTTCTTCTTTCATCGGCGTGTAGCAACTGAGAATGTTGAATTTTTGCTGATATCCCGGCTGCTTCTGGATGACCCAATCAGCGACGACGAAATCTGTGAATCTGTTGCCCGGGCACCACGTGTCATAACCGTGATTGAAAACTGGTTTGTCGAAAATCAAATTCACAACGGGATAGGGAATATAACGAATCTGCTGCATGGCATCGCTTTGCTTGTTCGGTAATCCATCGACGATGCGCCGCGTGATGAATTTCGGAGTTGCCATGATCACTGCCTTGGCGGCAATGGTCTTCAATTCGCCGCCCAACATATAAGTCACCTGCACTTCTTGTTTGTCTGAAACCACGGCCACGATGGTTGCGCCCGTCTGCATTCGCTCGCCGTGCTTCGGTTGCAAAATCTCGGCAAGCTTTTTAGTCAGTGCGCCCAGACCGCCCGGCCAGGTATAGCGATCGTCCACGCGGCTCTCTTGCGCCATTTCTTGTAACGTCTCGATCGCCAAAGCTGCCGCCGTTTCTTCGCTGGTCGCTCCCCAATTGGACGGCCCAAAGTTATCCCACCATTGCTTCAGTTCTTCCGGATATCCCTTCATGAAATCGGAGAATGGTTTGTTGAGAAGCTCCTGGCTACGTTTTTCAACTTCGATCGCCAGCATTTCGCTCTTGAATTTCTTGAAGCCCTCGCGAACCGACTCCGCATAGGGCAGCCTGTTAAGACCCTCGCCCCAGGTATCCAGAACCAATTCGCCACGAATGATGCTTCCATCCGAACTGTTAACCGGCAATGGCTCGAGCCCAATTTCCTTCGCGAAGTGGTAAGAGTGTTCGTCCTTCGTCAAAAATGCCGACCCGGTCGCGTAGATGCTGCCCTCATATTCCATCGCATAGGCATTGCCTCCCCAATGCGGTTCTTTCTCGAGAAGAAAAAAATCGCGGTGCTGTAAGCGATAAGCCGCGGCCAGTCCGCTTACGCCGCCGCCTACAATCACTACATCATGCCGGGCCGAAACTGGAGGACGGGTGAAGAATCCATTGCCCCTGTCGCGCACTTGATGACAGATTCGATTGTCTTCGCCATCCACGTCTGCGGGATGATTCTTCTGCGCATCGCCGCTCTGCGCCGCTACCAATGAAAGATCGATAGGGCACCCCGCCGTCACCGCTCCCGCAACCACAAACTTGATAAAGTCCCTGCGATTCGCGCTCATCCCGCGTTCCCTTCCACCGCTTCGACCATTTCGACGCCCGCATCCGCTCTCGCTTCACCGCGCACGCGCAAGCGGTACCAGAGCACGATTGCGACCAGCGAGAACAAAAAAATAATCGTGGAGACAGCGTTGATCTCCGGTGTAATGCCCCGTCGCAGCCGGCCCCAGATTTCCAGCGGCAAAGTATTGTCGCGCCCGATCAGAAAAAAGCTGACCGCGATCTCGTCCATCGAAAGTGTAAAGATCAGCAGAGCCGCGCCGATGATGGGCAGCTTCAGGTTCGGCACCGTGATGCGCCAGAATGTTTGCCAGTAATTTGCGCCGAGATCGAGCGATGCCTCTTCCTGTGCTCGATCAAGCTTCTGCAGTCCCGCGAATACTTCCGTGGTCGCCACGGAGATCAACGCCGTCCCGTGTCCCAGAATAATTGTCATCAAGCTGAGCTTTGTTCCCGTCACGTTGAATAACATCAGCAACGAAAGTCCCGTGATAATGCCCGGCAGAATCAGCGGCAAGAGCACCAATCGACGGAACAAAGCTTTCCCCGGAAACTGCGCCCGCTCCAGAGCCAGCGCCGCCGGTACGCCGAAGATCAGGGAAATCGCCATTGCGGCAAATGCCACCTGCAAGCTGTTGAGCACCGAATCCCAGATCGGCCCATCGGCGAAAAGCGTGCGATACCAATCGAGAGTGAGATGATGCGGCGGGAACCCGCCGACGCCCTCGCCGTTAAATGAATACAGAATAAGGATTGCAATCGGCAAATACAGGAACGCGAAAACTGCCACGGCATGAAAAAGCAACCAGCGTGAGCCCGAGACAAGTCTGTTATCGCTCACGAGAAGCTCCATTTCTTTTCCAGGCGCTCGGAGAAAAAGAGCAGGCTCACCACCAGCAGCAGCATGCAAAGCGAAATCGCTGCCCCTAGCGGCCAGTTGTAGGCCGCGCCGAACAGGCTGACGACAATGTTTGAAATCATGATGCCGCTCGGACCGCCCAACAACAGCGGGGCAAGAAAATCACCCAGGCTCAACACAAAAGCAAACGTTGCTCCGGCCACCACTCCCGGAATCGAGAGCGGAAAAATTACTTTCCAGAATGTTTGCCCGGGAGTTGCCCCCAGATCGTGCGATGCCTCCACCAGGCTGCGCGGAATGTGCTCGAGCGCTGCGTAAATCGGTAAGAAAGCAAAAGGAGTGTAGATGTGCGTCAGCGTTAGCACTACGGCAAACGGACTGTATAGCAAAAATTCCAGCGGATGCCTGGTCAGATGCACATACTGCAGCAGCGTATTCAGCACGCCGTCCGACCCTAAAATTGTTTTCCACGCATAGGCTCGCACCAGATAGCTGACCCATAGCGGGATGATGACCAATTGATACAGCAGATCTTTCTTCTTCTTCCCCGCGTAGAAGGAAAGAAAATACGCCACTGGATATCCGAGCAGAAGCGCAAAAATTGTTACGCGCGCCGCAATCCACATCGAGCGCAACAAAGTCTGCCAGTAGACATTAACCTGCAGCAACTGGCGGTAGTTATCGAGATTCCATGAATGCACGATGGTCTGCGACGCCGACACGGACCAGAAGCTGTAGCAGAACATCAGTAGATAGGGCACCAGCAGAAACGCGGTCACCCAGACTAAGGGTGGCAACGCCACTGCCGTCTTGTAAGCGCGGGAAAACATCAGATTCTTTCCGCAGACTCGCGCACCAGAACGGCATCCGCAGGCGAAAACTCGAGGTCAATGTTGTCCAGTGCTAGACCGGTCGCTGGAATTCGCACCACCAGTATCAGGCCGTCGCCGCAGTCCACGCGGATTAACTCTGTCGCACCATGAAATGCCTGATGGCTTACTTTTCCGTGAATGCGAACGGTGCCGGCCCCAGCCATATTCTCTAACGCTAGCCGAATATTTTCCGGGCGCAATGAGAACTGTACTGGGCCATCTGCTAGCGGCGCTGCCCACGTCAAGGGACCGCAGTTCACAACTCCCTTCCGCACTTCGCCTTTCAACAGATTCGTGTGACCGATAAACTGCGCCACATAGGCCGTTGCCGGTCGTCCATAAATCTCGCGCGGCGTGGCCACCTGCTCCAGTTCGCCGGAGCGCAGCAACGCGATCCGGTCTGACATCACCATCGCTTCTTCCTGGTCGTGAGTCACGAAGATGAAAGAAATTCCCACTTCGCGCTGCAAGGATTTCAACTCCACCTGCATCTGCCGCCGCAAGTTCGCATCCAGCGCGGAGAGTGGTTCATCCAGCAAAAGCAGGCGCGGACGGTTCACCAGAGCTCGTGCCAGCGCAACTCGCTGCTGCTGGCCTCCACTGATTTTCGCGGGCTTCGATTTCGCGTGCGCCGACATCTTTACTTTTTCCAGCGCTTCCGAAACTCTAGAGACAACTTCCGCTTCCGGCCGCTTCGCCACGTGCAGTCCGTAAGCTACGTTCTGCTCTACCGTGAGGTGGGGAAATAGCGCATAGGATTGAAACACAGTATTCACCCGGCGACGGTAGGGAGGTTGACGGTCCAACTGCTCATCTCCCATCCACACTTCGCCCGCTGTGGCCGTCTCAAACCCGGCAATGATGCGCAACAACGTAGTCTTGCCTGATCCGCTCTCTCCCAGGATCGTGAGAAATTCTCCCTCCGCTACATCCAGCGAAATATCGCGTAACACCGCGTTCTTGCCAAAACTCTTGGCAACGTTGCGAATTCTGAGCAGCGGCGCTCGACCCACAGCAGCGGCAGCGGACATCATGGCAATCTCTGAGGTAGTCATCCGTCCAAACCATTCGAAGCGCGGGAAGCCAAAGCCGGAAAGTTTCTACTGCGCCGCTTTTACTTCGTTCCAGATTTCGTTGTACTTGGCGCGCCGCGGCACATTCTGCCAAAAGTAAAGTCGCTTCTGGTAATTATCGACGTCATCTAAGTGCAGGCCCTTCACCTCTTCCGGAGTCATAAACTGCGCCGCCTGCGGATTCGCCGGAGTGTATCCGGTAACGTCCGTTATCTTTTTCTGCGTCTGCGCCTCAATCATGTATTCGAGAAATTCGTGAGCGAGATCTTTGTTCTCACTGCCCGCTGTGATCATCAAGTGATCGATCCAGCCTGTCGTATTCTCTTTTGGAATCGTCTCGCCCACGGGAAAGTTGATCTTGCGCAGTTGGTTCGTCATCAGCGGCCATCCCATCGCGGCGACTACTTCATGGTTTTGAAAGAGATTTGTCAACTCTCCACCCGTCGACCACATCTTGCGGATATTCGGTTTCAACTCCAGCAACTTCTTCTTTACCGCCTCCAGTTGTTCATCACTCAGGTTATAAAGCTGTGACGGATCGGGCTTGTCGAATCCGAGAACCTGCGCCGCCATATAGATCGTCGACAGATCGTCCCACACAGAAATCCTGCCGCGGTATTTCGGATCCCACAACACATTCCAACTGTCGGGCGGCTGCGGGAAAACCGTGGTGTCATAGATCAGGGGATCCGGCCCCCACATGAACGGCACACCATAAACCTGGCCCTTCATCCGCACCAGCGGCAGGGAAGTGAGCTGTGGCGAGAGTTGTCCGTAGCTGGGAATCTTCGTCAAATCCAGCGGCGCCGCCAGTCCGGCTGCGGCAATCGACGTAGCGACATCGCTCGACGGTGAAATCACGTCATAATTTCCGGCGCTGCCGCCGCGTAGTTTGGCTACCAGTTCGTCACTCGACCCCATGTACGATGCCGAAACTTTACAATGATGCTGTTCTTCAAAAGCCTTGATAAACGAGGGATCGGCGTAGCCTTCCCATACCAGCAGATTCAGCGTCGGCGTTTTCTTCGTGCAGGAACCGCAAAACGCCGCGATCGTCAGAAGCGTCGCTAGTATCGCTGCCCGTAGTATTTGATTCCCTCGGAAATCCATATGCCCTCGCAGTTCACACGGCAAGAAGAGTCGACTCAGAAAGTCGGCGGCGTGTTTACCCACAACAGTAAAGTCTCCGTCCGCCCGGGATTTCTCCAGTGATGCGGAGTCGCACTCTCGAAATAAAAACTGTCGCCCGTCTTGAGCAGATATTCTTCCTTCTCCAAAGTGATCATCAACTGACCGCGCAACACGTAGAGGAACTCTTCGCCCTCGTGCGTGTAAGAATCACCGCTGCCTGCATCAGGTGCGACCTGAAACAGATGCGGCTCCATCACGGTATTTCCCCACGCCAGCAACTCCATGCGCACGCCCGGACCAGCTTCCAGAATTTTTCTTTGCGCGGGACGCACTTGCCGGGTGCTTGCGCCCGTGGCATCGAAGAAATCCAGAATGTTGGTCTTATAAAAACGCGCCAACTTGCGCAACGTTCCCACCGACCCGCTCATCTGTGAGCGTTCCAGAGCGCTCAAAAATCCCACCGAGATGCCAACCGCTCGCGCCACCTGCGCCAAAGAGAGCTTCTGCTTCGCGCGCAACTGTCGCAGATGTGATCCAATCGCTCCCGCGTTTCCGTCCGCTGCCGGACGTGCCCGGCCTTCGCGCCTTAGTAGTTCCACAATCGCAGCCGCGTTCAGACCGCGCACCTTGCGAAGAAATCGCGCCCGCTTCAAAAGCTTGACATCCTCGGAGGAATAAAGCCGGTATTTGCTCTCCGTGCGCCGTGGGCGCGTCAGACCCAGGCTCTCCCATGACCGGATCACGGAAGGCGAAACGCCGACGCGCCGTGCCACATCTCCGATTTTCAAGTAAGGTTCAGCACTCGACGAATTCATCGTCCCCCGGCAGGGTATGAAAGTTTTCTATCCGAGGCAGCGCGTTTTTCTCCTTGACAGTACGCGTACCTCTTCTCTAACCTTGCGGGATTATAGCAAGGTTGTGGCTGCACACAAGCTGTCGCTTTCAAGAAAAAATCCTTCTGCCAAAGATGCTTGGAGGTTCCATGCCGTCACTGCGAGCCCGCTGGACTATGTGTCCGGAAAAGTTGTGTCTGGAAGCGATTTGCCTGATCATCGCGATCTCTCTCTTGCCCACTTCTCTGCTTGCTCAAGGAACCGGCGGACGCATTCTTGGCCGCGTGGCCGATCCCAGCGGCGCCGTGCTCAGCGGAGTGAAAGTGACTGCGGTGAACGCCGCGACTGGAGTTGCTCGGGATGCCCAGACGAGCGGCAGCGGCGACTACGTATTCCCCGACCTGCCCGTCGGCACCTACACCGTTACCCTGGAACTCCCGGGATTCAAGAAGGACATTCACAAAGGTATCGCGCTCGACGTGAATCAAGTCATCACGCTGAACATGACCATGCAATTGGGCGCAGCTCAGGAAATTGTCGATGTAACCTCCGAAGCTCCGCTGGTCGACACCACCAGCACACAGTTGGGCGCGGTGGTCAATAACCGTTCCGTGAATGAGCTTCCGCTGAATGCTCGAGACACGTATCAATTTCTTCAATTGCAACCCGGCGTGCAATCGCAGTTGGGTTCGAGCGGCGGGACCTTCTATGGCAGCGATGACGCCGGAGCCGTTTCCGTGAATGGGGGCCGCGGGCGCGCCAATAATTTCAGCGTGAACGGCGGCGACGCCAACGATCAGTTCGTGAACCTGCCCACCATCCAGCCGACGCCGGACGCGATTGAGGAGTTTCGCGTTATCAGCAATACATTCGACGCCGAATACGGCCGCAACTCCGGTGCGGTGGTGAATGTGATTACGAAGTCAGGCACCAACCAGTGGCACGGCGACGTCTACGAATATTTCCGCAACACGGTTTTGAACGCTCAGGGATATTTCAATACCATCAAGCCGCAGGAAAATCAAAATCAGTTCGGCGGAACCTTCGGCGGCCCCATTTTGAAAGATCGCACCTTCTTCTTTGTTTCCTATGAAGGCCGTCGCGTACGCCAGGGAATTTCTGGACAAACCGTGGCGGTGCCAACTCCGCAAGAGAGGGCTGGCGTTTTCAGCGGAGGGCTGGGAGGCGGGATTACGGACCAGTTCACAGCCGATGCTCTGAATGGAAGACCGGGCTGCAGTTCGGCTATCGCCGCCGAGGGCGGATCGTTGCCGGTTGCTGGCGCGAACTGGAGCAGCATTTTCCCCACGGGGGCTAACGGAAACGCTACTATCCCAACCGCCTGCCAGGATCCCGTCGCCGTCGATATGCTTCGCTTCGTCCCTGGCGCGAATCGTCCTAACAGCATCTATCAGGCCGTCCCCGTCAGCGCTGACACTCAGAATCAGTTCACAATCAGGCTCGATCATCACATTAATGCCCGGCAGAATTTTAGCTTTTATTACTACTTCACGAATGACGCGAATTTTCAGCCCTTCTACGACTTTCAGGCTTCCGGTGCGAACATCCCTGGATTCGGGGCAAACGTTGGCTCGCGATATCAGCAATACAATCCCAGCCACACCTGGACGATTTCAAATTCGCTGATCAACGAAGCGCGCTTCACCTACATGCGCGAAGGCCAGTTAACCTTTCAACATCCCCAAAGCACAAACGCTGTGCAGGCTTCATGTCTGTCACCGGCGGCGCAGGCGGTTTGTTTTAACGGGGTCTCGGATTCAAATTCTGGGCCGTTTTCGATCCAGGGGCAGTTAGGCACCAGTCCGCAATATGGCATTACGACCGGTCTTCCCCCGAACCGCACCGGCGTTCCCTTCATCGGAGTCTCAGGTGGCTTCGCTATCGGCAACGGCTGGGAGGGCGAACTGCCTCAGGTGGGCAACTCATTCATGTGGACCGACAGCATGACCTGGGTGAAGGGCACTCATACCGTCAAGTTTGGCGCGGACGTGCGCCGCTCCCGCTTCGATCAGACTCTTTATTACAACGTCAGTGGCGAATACACCTTCAACAGCACCACCGAAAATTCTGTAATCTACAACGATAACTATCCCGGCTATTTGCTGGGCCTCGACGATAGCTACACCCAGGGCTCGGCACAACGGGAAAACATCCGCAACACCGGCGTGTATGTGTTCGCGCAAGACAGCTGGAAGATCAAACCATCCCTTACCTTGAACTATGGTCTGCGCTGGGAGTTGGATACGCCGCTGGCCGATGCCTTACACCACGTGCAAACTTTTCGTCCCGGTCAAAACTCAACCGTTTACCCTTGCGTGCTGAGTCCTGCCGATCAAGCCAATCTCGGGGCCAGTAACTGCACAGCAGCCGGTGTGCAGCCCACGGGACTGGTGGTTCCGGGAGACTCCGGTGTACCAGCCGGGCTCACGCAAACTTATTACAAAGCCTTCGCGCCACGCATTGGGCTGGCCTACAGCATCAATCCCAAGACGACCATCCGCGGTGGTTGGGGTTTGTTCTATAACCCAATGGAACAACTCGTACTCGAACAGTTCGGTGCCGAACCACCCTTCGGCGGCAGCACGTTTTTGCCCGCAACCTTCCTGAACACTCCCTTCATTTCGCAAACCGGAAGTGTCAGCCCCAATCCGTTTAATGGAATACTCAGCCCCAAGCCGGGAACACCGCAGGATTGGGCTTCCTTCCGCCCCATGTTGTTGTACGGCGACTTCCAGCCTCACATGCGCACCCAATATTCAGCGCAATACAACCTCAACCTGCAACAGGAACTGGCGCGTAACGTCGTGTTTCAGCTGGGCTACGTCGGATCGCAAGGGCACCGGTTGCTTGCATCGCACGACATCGATCCGGCAAACCCGCAAACTTGTCTCGACATTATGACGCTTGCCGCCAACAATGCCGCGAGTGTCTCTTCCTATGGCGTGCCAGGAAGCTGCGGGCCTTTTGCGGAAGACAATCAGTACTCGGTTACCCTTCCTTCGAGTGCCGCAGCCCTTGCATCCCTGTTACCGAACGGATTCCATTTACCCACCGGAGGCACAGTAAATACTCCAGGGCAGTCGCTATACTTTGTAGGACTTCGTCCCTACTCGACTCCAACCTGCAATCCTCTGACCGGGGGCCCAGGCAATGGTTGCCCGGCTGACGGCGTTCCCGTCTTCACCAACATTTTTGCGGAAGATACTATCGCTGCCTCCGCCTACAACTCGCTGCAGGCCAGTTTGGAAAAACGCTTCTCCCATGGACTGCAGCTGCAAGCTGCTTATACCTGGAGCAAATCACTCGACTGGGCTTCCAGCTTTGAAGAGACCGTCAATCCCTTCAATTACAAATCCAGCCGCGCTTTGTCACTCTTCAACTCCGCGCAACGCTTCGTTCTGAACTACTACTGGGAATTTCCAGTGCAGAGATACAACGGATTTAAAGGAAAGGTTTTGGATGATTGGGCCATGTCAGGAATCATCCAGTTTCAAACCGGCTTTCCCATCCGCATCCAGACCCAGGACGATGCCGAGCTGATCAGCAGCCTGTTCTTCTTAAGCGCCGACGCGCCGCAACTCACCGGTCCGCTGCAGACGACGAGCGGAAAACAAGTAACCACGCAAGTGGTGAACGGCAGCCCTGAAACCGGGCATTTCGCCTTCAATGCCGGCAGTTTTGCTGATCCTCCTCTCGGCAGCTTTTCGACCACGCCGCGTTCGATCTGCTGCGGTCCGGGACAGAATGAATGGGATGTCACCTTCTCCAAGCGGATTTCGCTTTCTGAGGTCAGGTATTTCCAGTTCCGAGCCGACATTTTCAATCTGTTTAACAAAACGCAGTTCGTAAATCCCGACGGTAATTTCAGCGACACAACCTTCGGCCAAATTCAGCAGGCGCGCGATCCGCGCGAGGTGCAGGTCGCCCTTAAGTTCTACTTTTAGTTTGCCGTGTAAGATATTTATAGCTTCACTTCTACCCGGACGGTTCTTCCGTCCGGCATTCTAATGGCCGCTGGTTCGCCAAAGATCACGGCGGCTTGAGCTATCCTGGAGCAGTCCGATGTATCCCGAACTACAGAAGGAGCTCGACACGTTCGAGCGCCGCACACCGAAGTCCGCCGAAGCACACAAGAAAAATCTCAAACGAATTCCGCTCGGCGTGGCCAGCAACTATCGCCATTACGATCCCTGGCCCATCTTTGTGAAAGAAGCCAGCGGCAGCAAATTTCGCGATCTCGATGGCAACGAATATATCGATCACAATCTGACTTTCGGCGCGCTCATGGCAGGGCACTGTCATCCCGCCGTCATGAAGGCCGTAGAAAAACGTCTTTCCACCGGAACCATGTATGGTATGCCGCATGACATGGAGTGGGAACTCGCGGAAGAGATTTGCGATCGCTTTCCGGTCGAGATGGTCCGCTTTGGCAACAGCGGCACGGAAGCCACCATGCATGCAATTCGTCTCGCTCGTGCCGCCACCGGTCGCGACAAAATAATTAAGTTCGAAGGCGCCTACCACGGCCTGCATGATTCCGCTCTGGTCAGCGTGAAGCCGCACGCACCGGAGTTCGGCGACATCGATAACCCGATCGCCGTTACTGGCGGATTGGGCGTACCGAAATCCGCAATCGCGAACGTAAAGATTGCCACTTTCAACGATCTCGGCACCGTCGAACGCCGCTTCAAAGAAAATCCCGGCGAAATTGCGGCGATTATTCTCGAACCCATTCTCATGAACGTTGGATTGTGCATTCCGCAGCCCGGCTTCCTGAAAGGCCTTCGCGACCTCGCCACCAAGTACGGCGCACTTTTGATTTTCGACGAAGTAAAAACCGGCGCCAAACTCGGCTGGGGCGGCGCCAGCGAATACTTCAACGTGAAACCGGACATGATCTGTCTTGCCAAGTCGATCGGCGGAGGCTTTCCCCTGGCCGCGTTCGGCGCCAGCCGGTCGGTGATGGATTTGATCTCGCAACACAAAGTCTTCCACGGCGGCACTTACAATACGAATCCAGTTTCCATGGCTGCGGGTCTCGCGACATTCCGCGAAGTCCTTACCCGCGATAATTACTCTCACGTCGATAAACTCGGCAAGAAACTCGCTGACGGATATCGCAAAACCATCGCGAAAGTCGGACTGCAAGCCTACATTGCGCAAGCCGGAGCCAACGGCGCGCTGATGTTTTATCCGAAGGAGATTCGCAACTATCGCGACTGGACGACGATCGATATCGACCTCTGGCGCCACTACTGGTTCGCCATGGTCAATCGCGGCGTGATGGCTCAGCCCTACTGGTGGGACGAGCAGTGGACGATTTCCGTCCAGCACACCGAAGCAGATATAGACAAGCATCTATCTGCCTTCGATGATATCGCCGCTTCACTGGCAAAAGCCCAGCAAGAACGCGAAGCGCCCGTCGCGGTAGCGCACTAGATTCGTGGAGAGGCGGACGCCCTCGTCCGCCCCTGCCATGCAGTCATAAATGTTTTGTCATTCCGAACCGGGCGAAAGCCCGGTGAGGAACCTGCTGTTTGCAGCCATCAAACAAACTTTGTCCACCACCACCCAACCCGCCACGCAGACCCACCTGATCCGCGCCCTCGGACGCCGCGACCTCGTCCTCCTCTTCGTTGTCGCCGTCTTCAACCTGAACGTCGTGCCCTCTATCGCGGCCAACGGCGGCGTCACCGTCTGGCTCTGGATCATCTCGCTTCTTCTTTTCTTCTGGCCGCAAGGCATCGCCGTCATCGAACTCGCCCATCGCTATCCCGGCGAAGGCGGAGTCTATCTCTGGGCCAAAGAAGTCTTCGGCGACTTCCACGGATTTCTCTCCGGCTGGTGCTACTGGACCAACAACATGCTCTACGTGCCGACCGTCATGCTGTACTTCGTCGGCGTCTCGGTCTACGTGCTCGGGCCTACACATCTTGGCCTCGCCGATAACAAAATCTTCGCCTCCACTACTTCACTCATCCTGCTTGCTCTTCTTACCATTCTGAATATTGTCGGTCTCGGCGTCGGCAAGTGGATCAACAATCTCGGCGCGATCGGCACATTCATCGCCGCCGCGGTTCTGATCGGCCTCGGCATCGTGATCTGGTCACGCTTCGGCACCACCATTACCGCTGCGGATTTCAAGATTCCCGCTGACCCTCGCTTCGTCCTGAATTCTTTCGGAGTAATCTGCTTCGGCCTGGTTGGTCTCGAACTCGCCTCCGTCATGGGAGACGAAATTCAAGATCCTCGCCGCACGCTGCCCGGCGCTGTTGCCTGGGGAGGCGTTATCTCCGGGCTTCTGTACGTCGGTGCGACGCTCACTCTACTCATCGCCGTCGGAAAAAATGTCAACGTGCTGCAGGGCATCGTGCAAGCCGTCAGCCACATGGCCGGGAGCATCGGCCTCAGCTGGATCATTATTCCCTTCGCCCTGATGCTCAGCCTCTCCATCGCCGGCATCGGCTCGGCATGGATGGGCGGCTCCGCGCGTATTCCCTTCGTTGCCGGCCTCGATTCCTACATGCCCTCATGGCTGGGCAAAATCCATCCGCGCTATGCCACACCTTACGCCGCCTTGATCGTGCAGGGAATTGTCTCGGCGCTTTTAGTGCTCGGCAATTTTTTCGGCTGGTGGTTCTGGGACAAATTGATGGGAGCCATCGGATTGCTGCCGCGGTTGTATCTCAGCCCGGCCGGCGCAGGCGAAGTATTTCAGAAGCTTCTTTCCTTGGCTGTGGTTCTTCAGTTGGTTCCGTTCCTTTATATGTTCGGCGCGCTCATCCGATTTGCCCTGAAAGAATCCGTGCCTCAAGGCCAGTACAGTCGCACAACAATGTTCTTCGCCGGCACCAGCGGCCTGTTGACTACTGCGCTCGGCATCGCTCTTGTATTTTTTCCCGCGCAGCAGATCACTTCGCTGTGGTCCTACGAATTATGGATGTTCGGTGGAACTCTGTTCTTCGTCGGCCTCGCGGCTTTTTTCTTCTTTGTCTACGGCCGCCGCAAAGCGCCGCAACCAAGCATCGGAAAGGGCGCGACTTTAATCGTGCCCTTAAGTGATTAGTAAGCATCGGGAAGGGCACGACTTTAGTCGTGCCAATAAGGCGCTACTTGATCCGGGGCTTTAGCCCCCGAAGGCAATCAGGAGGTCGAAACAATGCCCGGAGGAGTCACCACCGAAGTCCGCACTTATCAAATGTATATAAACGGCGAATGGGTCGCGAGCAAGTCCGCGAAGACTTTTCCCGTCTATGATCCCTCCACTGAAGAAGTCATCGCGCAAGTTCCTGAAGCCGGTGCCGACGACGTCAACCGCGCCGTGGCCGCCGCCAAAGCCGCTTTTGAAGACGGCCCATGGTCGACTTCAACTGCGCAGGAACGCGGCCGTATCCTCTTCCGGCTCTCAGAAAAAATTCGCGCCAATCTTCCCGCGCTCGCCGAACTCGAATGCCGCAACACCGGCAAGCCCATCGTCGAAGCTGAATTCGACATCAACGATGCTGCGACCTGCTTCGAATATTACGGCGGTCTCGCCACGAAAGTTGTTGGCTACGTGAACCCCGTTCCCGACAACGCGATGTCGCTCTCGCTCAAAGAACCAGTTGGCGTCGCCGGACAAATTATTCCCTGGAACTATCCGCTCCTCATGGCTGCGTGGAAACTCGCGCCAGCCATTGCCGCAGGCTGCACTTGCGTACTCAAGCCTGCCGAACAAACCCCTCTCACAGCGTTGGAATTCGCAAAATATTTCGAAGACTGCGGTCTGCCGCCAGGTGTCGTCAATATTGTCACTGGCTTCGGCGAAACCTGCGGCGCTCCGCTGGTCCAGCATCCCGACGTAAACAAGATCGCATTCACCGGCAGCGCCGCCGTCGGCAAAATCATCGTGAAACAAGCTGCCGATACGGTGAAGCGAGTCACGCTTGAACTCGGCGGCAAGTCGCCCAACATCTTTTTTGCCGACGCAGATTTCGAAGCCGCCATCGACGGCGCGCTCTTCGGCGTCTTCATCAATCAGGGCGAAGTCTGCTCCGCTGGCAGCCGCATTCTGGTGCAGAAATCGATCTACACAAAGTTTGTCGAAGCGATGACCGAGAAAGCAAAAAAAATCAAGCTCGGTCCGCCGCTCGATCGCGAAACGAAGATGGGACCGCTGGTCAGCAGGGAACAATACGATCGCGTTAACTCCTACATCGAGATCGGCAAGAAAGAAGCCAAGCTTACCTCCGGCGGCGGACGTCCGGAAAAAATCGGCAAGGGCTACTACGTGCAGCCCACAATTTTCTCGGATGTCTCAAACTCCGCCCGCATCGCGCGTGAAGAAATCTTCGGCCCGGTTGCAGCCGTGATTCCATTCGACGACGAAAAGGATGCGCTGAAAATCGCCAACGATTCTCCCTACGGCCTCGCCGCTGCCGTCTGGACGCGGGACATTTTCAAAGCCATGCGCGCAGTCAAAGCTCTGCGCGCAGGAATCGTCTGGGTAAACCACATGCAACCAACGTACGTCGAAGCTCCCTGGGGCGGATACAAGCAGTCCGGCTTCGGCCGCGAACTCGGTCCCTGGGGCATCGAAGAATATCTGGAAACCAAACAGGTTTACATCAACCTGAACGAGCAACCTATTGGTTGGTACTGATGAAGGAATTCGTCAAACACTGTCATCCTGAGCGAGGATTGATCTTCGCGCCCAAGCGCGAAGATCAACCGCAGTCGAAGGACCTGCTGTTGCACGCAGCGCCACGACTGCTTCGAGGAGTTCTCCCGAGAAACTAATATGAGTACGATTCGTCTCAACACACCCATCCCCGGTCCCAAATCCCGCACGCTCTCCGCTCGCCGCGCAAAAGCCGTGCCCCGCGGCCTTTCCCACGGCACGCCAATCTATGTTGCCAAAGCCGAAGAAGCATGGCTCGAAGATGTCGACGGCAATCGCTACATCGATTTCGCGGGCGGCATTGGATGCGCCAACGCCGGTCATCGCCAGCAACCTGTAATCGACGCCGTGCGTGCCCAGCTCGACAAATTCCTCCACACCTGCGTCCAGGTCACGCCCTACGAAGGTTACATCGAGCTCGCCGAGCGCATGAACCAAGTCACGCCCGGCAAGTTCGCGAAGAAAACTCTGTTCGTGAACAGTGGCGCTGAAGCCGTTGAGAATGCCGTCAAGATCGCCCGTGCTTACACGAAACGCCCTGCGATCATCGCCTTCGAAGACGCCTTCCACGGCCGCACCATGATGACGCTGGCGCTTACCAGCAAAACGCATCCGTACAAAGCCGGCTTCGCGCCCTTTCCGAGCGAGGTTTATCGCGTCCCATTTGCGTATTGCTATCGCTGCTCTTACAACCTGAAATATCCTTCGTGCGATCTTTACTGCGCGCGCCATCTCGAAGATAGTTTCAAACGCGTCGTTGCCAACGAAGAAGTTGCTGCGGTGATTGCCGAGCCGGTTCTCGGAGAAGGCGGATTCATCGCGCCGCCGCCTGACTATTTCAAGGTGCTCATCGAGTTGTGTCACAAGTATGGCATCCTCTTTATTGCCGACGAAGTTCAGTCCGGCTTCGGACGCACTGGTGCACTCTTCGCCAGCGAGCATTACGGCATCGAGCCCGACCTCATCGTAACCGCGAAGTCCCTTGGCGGAGGTCTGCCTTTGGCTGCCGTAACGGGTCGTGCCGAAATTATGGATGCGCCCGCCCCCGGAGGTCTCGGCGGTACTTTCGCCGGTAATCCTCTTTCCTGCGCCGCAGCGCTGGCAGTCCTTGATTTATTTGAAAAAGAAAATCTGTTGACCCGCGCTAACGAACTCGGAGACCGCTTCCACCGCCGCGCCCGCGAATGGCAGCGCCGTTGGTCGATCATCGGCGATGTGCGCGGACTTGGCGGCATGCAAGCCATCGAACTGGTGAAGTCGCAAGAATCGAAAACGCCAGCAACAGAAGAAACCAAACAGATCACACAATATTGCTACGAGCATGGCCTTATCACAATCACTGCCGGTTCGTATTCCAACGTGATTCGTATTCTTGTGCCGTTGGTCGCAACCAATGAACAAATGGATGAAGGCCTCGACGTGCTGGAATCCGCTCTGGCAGTGGTCTGCGACAAGAAAGGTGCGGTCGCGCAATTGGTCTAAGAGTTTCGTTGTCACGCTTTGTCGTCCTGAGCGAGGATTGATCTTCGCGCCCAAGCGCGAAGATCGACCGCAGTCGAAGGATCCCTGTAACCGTATATCATTAGAAAGTGTCGCAAGGCGTTTGCACGATAGTCCTGATGAAGCACTGAGAAGTGAAAAGCAAGTCTTGGCAATGGCAAGAGGTACTCCCATGACGACAGTCGCCGCACCGTCAGTCATTAAACTGACCAACTATATCAACGGCCGCTGGACCGATTCGTCAGCGAACGAATGGCGCGACGTAGTGAATCCCGCGACCGGCGAAACGCTCGCTCAGGTTCCGCTCTCTGACGCAGCCGAAGTCAATCAAGCCGTAGAAGCCGCAGCCGCCGCCTTCCCCGAGTGGCGCCGCACTCCTCCCGAAGACCGCATTCAGCCGCTGTTCAAACTGAAGACGCTGCTCGAAGATCACATCGAAGACATCGCCCGCATCATCACGCAGGAAAACGGCAAGACCTTCACCGAAGCCAAAGCCGAGATGCGCCGCGCCATCGAGAACGTCGAAGTGGCCTGCGGCATTCCCATGATGATGCAAGGCTACAACCTCGAAGATGTTGCCCGCGGCATCGACGAGATGATGATCCGCCAGCCGCTGGGTGTCACCGCCGCGATCGTCCCTTTCAATTTTCCTGGCATGATCGCTTTCTGGTATCTGCCGTATGCCATCGCAACCGGCAACACGTTCATCCTCAAGCCTTCCGAGCGCGTTCCGCTTACGATGCGCTACGTTTACGAACTGCTGGAAAAAACCGGATTGCCCAGGGGTATTGTGAATTTGGTAAACGGCGGCAAAGCCGCAGTCGATGCGTTGCTAGATCATCCGAAGATTCGAGCGATCAGTTTTGTCGGATCGACGCCTGTCGCGAAATACGTTTATTCGCGGGCCGCCGCAAGCGGCAAGCGCGCACAATGCCAGGGCGGAGCGAAAAATCACGTCATCGTTCTCCCGGACGCCGACATGCCGATGGCTACGCAGATCATCAGCGACAGCGCCTTCGGGTGCGCTGGCCAGCGCTGCCTCGCCGTATCCGTGGCCGTGACAATCGGCGAAGCGCAGAAAACTTTTCGCGACTCGATTGCTGAAGCCGCTTCCAAACTCAAAGTCGGCAACGGCCTTGACAAAGATGTGCAGATGGGACCGGTAATCACGCCGCAGAGCAAAGAGCGAGTGGAATCGCTGATAGGCGTCGGCGAAAAACAAGGCGCAAAAGTCCTGCTCGACGGCCGCAACGCCAAAATTCCCCGCGGTGAATCCGGTAACTTTGTGAACCCCACGATTCTCGACAACGTCGCGGCCACGAGCGATCTTGCCGACACGGAGATATTTGGTCCGGTCCTGAGTCTCGTTCACGCCCGAGATATGGACGATGCACTCGCCTTTCTCGAGCGCAGCGCCTACGGAAATCAAGCGTCGCTCTTTACCTCGAGTGGATCGGCGGCGCGGCGCTTTCGCTACGAAGCGCCCGCGGGAAATATCGGCATCAACATCGGAGTCGCCGCGCCCATGGCCTACTTCCCGTTCAGCGGATGGAAGAACAGCTTCTTCGGCGATCTCCACGGACAAGGCCGCGACGCCATCGAGTTCTACACCGATAAGAAAGTCGTCGTCGAACGCTGGGCCAAAGAGCACAGCCGGAAATTCTAGGAGAAGATCGATTCACCACAGAGTCACAGAGACACAGAGAAAACAAAAGCAACGGTAGAAGAGATTGGCATGACGAACGAGCCGACCCATCTAACGCTCGCAGAAGCTTTAGGGAGAATAGTCGGAACCGCGTTAAGTTCGGTAACTTTTGTAGCCGACTATGTCCAGTTCGACTTCGACGGGCACGGTTTAACGGCCTACACCTCGCCGACCATCAGCTTGGGATCTGAGCATCTCAAGAGTGAGCAGTCTGGATATCGCGATGCCCTCTGTAGGCAAATAGGCTGTCGAGTCGAGCGAGTCGAGGTCAATGATCAAAACGTCTCGGTGATGTTCGAAGGAGCAGCGGCAATTTCAATTTCGTTGCTTGATGAAGACTACACGGGACCGGAAGCCCTTCAGTTCTTGTTGAATCAAGACCGACCAGAGCGAATTTGGGTGGTCTGAAACCTATAAAAGTTTTCTCCGTGTCTCTGTGACTCTCTGGTGAACGATTTAAAAAGGAACTTATGACAACAACGGTAGCCAACCCGACCCTCTCCGGTAAAGAAATCGTCGATCTCTCCCGCAAGCACACGCTCTACGAATGGTCGGCGCAGTCGAAGGTCGATCCCATTCCCGTTGCCAGCGCGAAGGGAATTTACTTCTACACTCCCGAAGGCAAGCGCTTCATCGACTTCAACAGCCAGCTCATGTCCGTTAACATCGGACACGGCGATCCGCGCGTCATCCAAGCCATCAGCGAACAAGCCGCAACGCTTGCCTATGCGAATCCTTTCATGGCGACGGAAGTTCGCGCGCGCCTTGGCGCGAAGCTCGCCGAAATTACTCCCGGCGATATCGATACCTTCTTCTTTACCAATGGCGGAGCTGATGCCAACGAGAACGCCATCAAGCTCGCGCGCTCCTTTACCGGACGCCACAAGATCATCGCGCGCTATCGCTCGTATCACGGCGCGACTGCGGGAGCGATCAGCCTTACCGGCGATCCCCGCAGATGGGCCGCGGAGCCTGGCATTCCGGGCGTGATTCACGTGCTCGATCCTTATCATGGCATCGAGCGCGGATGGGAATCGGCGGAATCTTCGCTTGCCATGATTGAGGAGACGATTCAGCTTGAGGGTCCGAACACAATCGCTGCGTTCATCCTCGAGCCGATTACGGGAACGAACGGCGTTCTCATTCCTCCGGATGGATATCTCGAAGGCGTGCGCAAGCTTTGCGACAAGTACGGAATCCTGATGATTGCCGATGAAGTGATGTCTGGCTTCGGACGCACGGGCGCGTGGTTTGCGGTCGATCACTGGAAGGTTGTTCCCGATCTGCTTTGCATGGCGAAAGGATTGACTTCCAGCTATCTTCCTCTCGGCGCGGTCGGCATGCGTCACCACATCGCGCAGCATTTTCAGGACAAAGTTTTTTATGGCGGGCTGACTTACAACAGCCATCCCATGGGCTGCGCGGCGGCGCTGGCGACCATTCGCGTCTATGAAGAAGATGGGCTGATCGACAACGCGAAAAAGATGGGTGCGATCCTGGCGCAACTCGGAACCGAACTGCAGACGAAGCATCCGTCGGTGGGAGCGGTGCGGTCGATTGGATTATTTGGCATCGTCGAACTGATTCGCAATCGCAAGACGCGCCAGCCGATGGCTCCGTTCAATGGCACGTCCGATGAAATGGCCGCGCTCGGGCGCTTCTTCCGCGAGCAGGGGCTTTACACTTTCGTGCGCTGGAACACTTTCTTCACCAATCCTCCGCTGTGCATCAACGAGCAGCAGCTGCGCGAGGCGTTTGCCATTATCGATCGCGGGCTGGAGATTATGGATAAGGCTGTGAAAGATTAATCTCACGTTCTCCGCCCGACTTTCTATTGTTTAACCAATAGCCCCTCGTATACGAGCGTGTCATAGTCGAAGACTGCTATGGAATTTGGCGTACCGGTGTATGTGCCGGTGCTATCGAAATATCCGAACAATGAGAATGTGTTTCCGTCGATGGATCCCGAGACAAAGGCTACGTTCGCGACGGCCGAACCGGAAAAAGTGAAGCTCCCGTTATCTGCTCCTGTTAGCGCGGTCTGCACGGTGAGGCCATTGTTGCTCCCTTCAGTGAAAGAAGCGGTGACCTCGTCAATTCCGGAGGGAAATGTCAACGTACTGTCCCGAGAATGCGCCTCACTCGGCATTGCTGCTCCTAAACTTGGGACTTGCGTTCCAGTAAAGGAACCAGCGTCCGAACAAGAAGCGCCGCCGCCTGAATAGGAGCCAGATATCGTGGTTCCACCTACCGTGCCCTGTCCCGTGAAAACGTTTCCACCTTCGTTGAATGTCACAGAGATATTGTTTCCGCTAACTGTGCCAGAAACGCTATTTTGCCCCGGCGAGGAGCTTGAACAGGCGCCATTGACATACCACGTGCCATCCAGATAGGTGGCGGTTTGGACTTCACTCGCCCCCGTTGCGCTGATCTGACCTCCGTTCGCTGAGAGATCCGTCTCAATCAACGTCGTCGATCCGCTGGTTGTGCTCGATTTAGCCACGAATTCCCAAGCTCCTGAAACCCGGCGAGGTTGGTTGCTCCGGCGACGGCGGGATGATAAGGCCCTAGTGCGCGTCTCTCATGGCGAGTGCTAGACGGCAGTCGGCTCCGCTGCCGCGTAGTCTCCTGCCTGCGTCAGGCTGACTCCTAGTTTTGAGGACGGAGGATCAGCTGGTCGCAATTGAAGGCAGCGTTGGTATGCCGAAGCCGAATCGTGGTAATTGCCGTCCTCATAGAGTGATGCACCCAGAGAGCGGCATCCACAACAGCTTCTGATCTGCCGCTAACTTCGGTTCTCTCTGGCGCAGTGCTCCTCAAGCTGTGCCGGCTTGGGAATTCTCTCAAACAGCGCAGCCAGTCCTACGTCATACGGATCTGTTGCCTTGACTCCCCAGCTCGATCGCTTAGTCCATCTCATGGGGGGCAAGCCCATACAGTTTTGCCACCTTAGCGGGTTTGCTTCGGATCTTCTGCGGGTCCGTGTTTGCGGCCGTCAGTGTACTTAATAATGACCTGCGCGACTAAGGAGGCCACAAGCGTGCCGCTTTCAAGGGCCGCGCGGTCCCCACGCTCCACCACCACTACTTCGACGAAGTTACCGACTCATTTGGTACAAGGCACTGTCGCCTTGTAATCCCAAGGCGATACCATCACGAAATCGGTGCCAGGCGGCGACTTCAGGATTTGCAACGAAGCCCAGCTATTTCTTTTGGGTCTTTACGAACTATCGGCGCCTTGCCGCTCGTCCCGGTGATCAATCCGCGGTCGCCCTCCACCCCGATTTGCATTCCGCCAATTGGCCGACGCTGTACGTCCTTTACGTGAACCACTAATATTCCTGATTCGGCGACGGTCAAGGTGCCTGTGGAGCACAGCAGGGTGCCAGCAGAAGGGCGAGTACACGTTTGCGCGTTCGTCGCATATACAAAGAGGCCACGGCCTAAGCCGTGGCCCCCTCACAGTCGGATTCCTTTTTGCACTTTCGTCGGAGAAATCCAAGTATCTTTGCGGCGTCGGGTTGGCGCAGGGGCTAATTCCCGATCTATTCGGAGCCTTACGCGCCGTTCGAAGCAATTCTGAGGCAGGCTGCTTCAAGCTCAGGCGCTAGGGAAGTTCTCCATGAAATTATTGTAGTCGGGACTTGGCTCAAATCCAACTGCGGTCGAGAGCGGGCGGGGACGCCCGCTCTACACTTGCCGGCTTCGCTTTGCTGCGCGGACAGCCTGGCGGCTGTCGCTGACATGAGCGTGGCGCTAGCCGGCGAACAGCAGGTTCCCCTCGACTCCGACTCAGGGCAGGCTCTCGCCCGCCTTCGGCGCACTCGGAATGACAATCCTGATCAATCGCAATCCTGATAATGACAATCCGAATAATGATGGCTTAAACAGGGAGCGGAGAATCAGGCGCGCCAGATGTGTTGCTGGGCGTCGAGGGAGGAGAACATTACGGGCTCGTGGTGGACTTTGGTGGCGTGCTGGTTGATGGCGGTGGCGGCCTGGGTGCGGAGGTTGCCGTCGCGCGGGTCGAAATCGAGCGTGGTGACGTGGTGAGTGCAGTGCGAGCAGGTGAACTTCATGCCGCCTTTGATGCGTCCGATGGTGTAGAGGCGTTTCACAAGTTCGAGTGTAGTCTTTTGCGCGCGAAGGGAAAGGCACGAGGGGTGGGCAGCGAAGGTAATGAGGGGGGTGGAGTGGGGAGTTCCATTGTGGGAATCGGGTTTTGTCGTGGGCACTCCTTGCGAGGCCGTGGGTGGAACTAGCGTGCAAGGGGTCCTTCGACTGCGGTTGTCCTTCCGCTTGGGCGCGAAGGACAATCCTCGCTCAGGATGACAGAGTTTAGGGTGACAGAGCGCCTGAGCTACTTTGCTAGACGGTTGTATTTTTTCAGGACTTCGCGGAGGCGGTCGTGGGGGAGCGCGATGACTTCGTGGTCGTCGATGCCTTTCATGGTTTCGGCGGCGACCATGGCGTTGATGACGGCTTCTTCGGTGGCCTGGACGGTCGCGAGGAAAATTGGATCGAGGGAATCATTGGGGAGCATGGTGAGCGGGTGAACGTTGTTGGGCTCGTTGCTTTTTGGACTCACTGCGCCGGGGTTGGCGGTGGAGAAGGCGAGGAA
This sequence comes from uncultured Acidobacteriaceae bacterium, assembly GCA_963817305.1. Taxonomy (GTDB): domain Bacteria; phylum Acidobacteriota; class Terriglobia; order Terriglobales; family Acidobacteriaceae; genus Sulfotelmatobacter. The sequence continues at coordinate 265,911 of CAWFOD010000013.1, forward strand.
GATGTCGCCGGAGCCGTCGCCGGAGTAGCTGCCGTCGCGGCCGAGGCCGAGGGAAACTTTTTTGGCGACGCGTTTGAGTTGCGTGGGAATGAGCGGGGCGTCGGTGGCAACGATGACGATGATCGAGCCGACATCTTTGCCAGCAATCGCTGGGCCTGATACCGACTCAAGCGGCCCTTCGGGCCGCTGGACAGCCGAGGGCGGCTGTCCCCACATGGCTTCGTAGGCGGGATGCTCGGGAATTTCCTTGCCCACGGGAACGCCGGCGATGCGGAGCTGATCGCGGCGTCCGTAGTTGCATTGGACTAGGACGCCGACGGTGTAGCCTCCGGCTTTGGCGTCGAGCACGCGGGAGGCGGTGCCGATACCGCCTTTGAATTCGTTGCAGATCATTCCTGTTCCGCCGCCGACGTTGCCTTCTTCGACGGGGCCGGAGTGGGCGGTGTCGAGGGCGTGCCAGGCGTCTTCGGGATGAACGTGAAATCCGTTGATGTCGTTGAGCCAACCGTCCCAGGTTTCGGCGACGACGGGCAGCGACCACCAGTAGCCTTCCATATCAGGCGTGCCGTGTTTTACTTTCCAGGCGATGACGGCGTCGCGAACGACGCCGACGCTGTGCGTGTTGGTGATCATCACGGGACCGTTGAGGAAGCCGGAGTCTTCGACCCAGGTTGTGCCGGTCATTTCGCCGTTGCCGTTGAGGGTGAACCAGGCGGCGAAGACGGCGTCATTGCTGGTCTTGCCGCGGGGATGGATGGCGGTGACGCCGGTGCGGACGGGACCCTTGCCGACTACGAGTTTGCCGCTGCCGGAGATGAGCGTGGTGTGGCCGACTTCGACGCCGCGCGACATCTGTGATGGCATTGTTCGGGCCGGGAGTGCCGTCGAAGGGAACACCGAGATCGCGGGCGCGGGGCTTGGTTTGGGCGGACGCGGCGAGGCTTACGGCGAGGATGAGTGCGAGGAGAATTGGTTTCGAGTTGAGTGTTGAGATGGTGAACATTAGGGTCTCCGGGGGAACGAGGAAGTATATAAGGATTGGTTGGTTTGCGCCGAACACCGCTTAGGTTCCCGGCCAACAGCAGGTTCCCTTCGACTTCGCTCAGTACAAGCTCTCACCGGGCTTTCAGCCTGGTTCGGAATGACAAACCTTATTTTTGAAACTCGCAGACATGCGTTGTGCACGACAACGCGAGAGGGAAAAGCGGCATCGGAGAGCTGTGGGTAAATCTGCAGGAGCGGGGTACAATCGCGTGAGAAAAAAATTTCGCGGGGGAAACATGGACAGCTGGAAAAAAGCGGTGTTGGCTGCTTCGGTTGCGGCAGCGACGGTGTTGTTTCTGAAGAAGAAGTATGCCGGGGGCGTGATGGCAGGTGGAGTGGCGCTGGCGCTGCTGTCGGCGGAGTATCCGGAAAAATTTGAGCAGGTGCGGGAGTCGTTGCCGGGCTATTTCGATCGCGGAATGCACGTGATGGAAATGGCGGCGAAGGCAGGCAGACGGATCACGGAAGCAGCGGGGCAGAGCGCGATGGATGCGTGGGAGGAGATGTAGGGATTCGGCGCTCCGGATCTTCTTGAGCTCAAGTCGCTTTACTCGATGCCGAGTTGTTTCTTGGCGTCAGGGCTGAGGCGTTCGGGGGTCCAGGGCGGAGTCCAGACGACGTTGACTTTGGCGTCGCGGATGCCGGGCAACTGCTCGAGGCGCGATTTTACCTGGGCGCTGATGTTCACGTGCTCGGGGCAGCCTTGTGAGGTCAGGGTCAGATCGACCGTGACGTCTTGTTTGGCTTCTTCGGCACCCTCGGTTGGCGCGGCGGCGAATTTAACGGAATAGATGAGGCCGAGGTCGACGATGTTGACGGGGATCTCGGGGTCGTAGCAGCTCTTCAGGGCGCTCAGGACGTCTTGTTCGGTGACTGTGGGCATCGGGTCTATTTCAGTTTACCTTAAAATCTTTACCACAGAGGGCACCGGGTTCACAGGGTAAAGCAATCTCATGATGAGCGAACAGGCGAAGAAGAGGATTCAGATTGCGCTGGCGCTGGCGATTGTAGTGGCGGGGGCACGGGCGGGGTACATCCTTTATCAGCGGCATGAGGATTATGTTGCAGCGCAGAAGCAGCAAGCAGCGAAAAATGCCGGATACGCGAATGCGGAATACTATGTGACGCCAAAGAAATTGTATCCGTTTGATTTGAAATCGGCGAGGCAGTTGATGGAGCAGCCGGTTTGGGTGAAGGAAGGATATCGATATACGTATTATCCCTACGATGCGGCGCGGAAGAAAGTGGACTTTGGCCATGAGGCCGGACTGCTGTTGCCGATCGAGCGGTTGGAGATTAAAGATGTGATCACGGACATCCCCAGTGGAGCAGGGAATCGGCGGCAGGTGATGGCGGTGTTCCAGAAAGATGGGAAGAGCTACGCGGTGCCGATCGGTTTCGAGAATGACGGCCAGTACAAAATTTATTCGGATGAAATGTTTTATGTGCAGGATCCGCACGAGTTGTATAAATTCTGGCCGGCCGATGTTTGGCAGGCGATTGAGCACCATGAAATAAAGCCGGGGATGGACGAACTGCAAGCGGTTTTTGCCGTGGGCATGGGAGTGCCGGATGCGGGAGCGTCGTCGGATGATAAGACGGTGCGGTATCCGAATGGAGGGAAGCCGCTGGTGGTGAATTATCAGGGTGGGAAGGCGCGGGAGATTAAAGCGGGAGCTTAACAGCGTACCGGTGCGATTTTAGGCATTGCGATTCAGAATAGAAGACCGCGAACGGTTGGAACTCGCTGTCCGATCCCGGTTACAGGGATCCTTCGACTGCGGTTGGCCCTTGCGCTAAGGCGCAAGGACCAATCTTCGCTCAGGATGACAAGCCTATTTATTTCACTTCAGCTAGAGCTTTGGAGACTTCGTTGATGTCGGGGACGACCGGGATATCGTAGTTTTTTTGCCAGGCGAGTTTGCCGTTGCGGTCGATGATAAAGATGGCGCGTCCGGTGATGCCTTTGTCTTCCAGATAGACCCCGTATTTGGCGGCGACGGCGCCGCGGGGATGGAAATCGGCGAGCAGTGGATAGTGGATTCCCATCTTGTCGGCGTAGGCTTTGTGGGACCAAACGCTATCAACGCTGAGACCGAGGACTTGTGCATCGAGCTGGTCAAATTGTTTTTTGTCATTCACCATACACGCGTGCTCTTTGGTGCAGACCGGGCTCCAGTCGAGTGGATAAAAAACTAGGACGACATTCTTTTTGCCACGGTAGTCGCTGAGTTTTATTTCCTTCTGATCCTGATCTTTCAAGGTGAATTCGGGCGCGGGCGCGCCGATGTTCGGTGCCATAGTTCCTCCGTTTTGGTTTCTAGGATAATTTCTTCTTCATCATAAACCGAGGATTGGCTTCAGGAATGACCAGCGATGGAAATACCTCGCTGGGCCGAATGGGTGTGCGAGGGTGCAAGGGGTCCTTCGACTGCGGCAGTGCTTCGCATTCGCGACGCACTGCCTTCGCTCAGGATGACAGAGCTGGATATGGGCGCTCAGGATGACAGGTCGAAAAATCACTTCACAATCGGTGAGTCGGGACCGGCGGGTTTGTCTTCTTCGGCGTGGATTTTGCCGTCGTCTTCGGCGTAGAAGGAGCGGTGATCGGCGTCGAGATGCTGGGGTGTCATGGTGAGGATGAAGCTGTCCTTCTTGCCTTTGAATCCGACCAGGTAATCGCCGCGGTCAGGGTTGACCATGCGTTTGGTGAAGTTTCCTGAATGCACCAGTTCCGTCAGGGATGTGGCAAAGTGGCCGTATTGCTTGTTGAATTTGCGCTGTGCCTGGATCACGACGCGCATGTAGGCGAGAGCTTCCGCTTCAGAGTCGGATCGGGCGGGATCGCCGCGAAATTTTGGTTGATAGGTTGAGGTGGAAGTCTGGGCGGTGAGCGGGGGAGCCAGCACAAATAAATTGGTTAACGTTAATGCAATGCCAATCGTGAGGGCTAACAAAGAGGTAGAACGTTTTCCCATGCTGATTCTTCTCCGCAAATGACGCGTGCAAGAAATAACCGCCAATCTGGGCGGTGGAAGATTCCTTTTGGACGCTTTTTCATGTTACTCCCGTAATTCGACTTCGGTCACGTTCTCTTTGCATTGCGAGGAATTGCCGCTATGCTTTTGTTACGTAATTACGCCCAACAGGGAAACCTAATGAAAGCAGCCGTAGCGAGAAAACCGATTATCAAGATTGCCGTAGTGGAGAGCGACCCCCTGCGGTTTGTGGGATTCCGCGCCTTGTTCGATACCGAGCCTGAGTTCGAACTGATCTCCGCGGGCTTGCCTGAGATTTCCACATTGCAGGATGTGGACCTGATCCTGCTCGGAAACCGTTCCGGCCAAAACTTGTTTGATGTGATGGCCAGCCTGAAGGCGACGCGTCCGGATCTGCGAATTATTGTGACGGGCTCGGGAGTGGATGAAGAGACCATTCTTAAGGCGATCGCGTCGGGAGCCAAGGGCTATGTAGACGAAGCGGCTTCGCCGGCGGAATTCGCACAGGCGATTCGCATCGTGAGCCAGGGATCGGTGTGGGCTCCGCGCCGAGTGCTTTCGATGTTCATCGAGCGGGTATCTTCGGCGCCGGGAAGGATTTTTCCCGCGGGTCGCGTGACCTTTACCGATCGCGAAAAAGAAGTGCTGGAGATGTTGGTGGCGGGACGCTCGAACAAAGAGATCGGCGCTCAGTTGGGCATTGAAGAGCGTACGGTGAAAGCGCATGTGGCGAAGCTAATGCGCAAAGTCGGCGTACAGAATCGGATTGCGCTGTCGGTGCATGCGATCACGCATTCGCTGGTGGCGGCGAAGTAGGGCAGCTTCTGGCTACTCGCTTCTTGCTTGGTAACTTTGGGGCCGTGACCTCGGTAATCTTGCAGGGAAATTCAGCGCGCGGCATACTCGCTTCACCTACCACAGAACCTGGGAGACGGGGTTGAGAGTGGCGATTAGGGTCACTACTTTCAGCCCCGATTTTTTTGTCTTTTTTCTTTCTCTCCCTATCCGGGCATGATTACTTCCTAAACTCGGTCTTTCCCAGTTAAGCGTTGCTGACACGCAGGGGCGAGGTTCGTTTACAATCCAAAGCAACAGATCCCAGAAAATTTTTGTGTGGTGAGGAACCATGAAAAAGTTCTTGTTGCTGGCAGTGATTGTTTCTCTCTGTTCTTTCTCTTTTGCGGCCGATGAGGATACGAAGGTTTCGGACCGCGTGGAAGCGGCCGCGCAGGTGCTGAACGACATCCAGGGCGCGCCGGATAAGGGAATACCGCAAGAGGTGTTGGGTTCAGCAGAGTGCGTGGCGGTAGTGCCGTCGATGCTGAAGGGCGGATTTATTGTGGGCGCGAAGTATGGGCGCGGACTGGCCAGTTGCCGCACGCCGAAAGGATGGAGCGCTCCGGCATTTTTTGTTGTGACTGGAGGAAGTTTTGGATTCCAGATTGGCGGCCAGGCGGTGGATCTGGTGATGCTGATCATGAATAAAGATGGCATGAGGCATTTGCTCTCGAGCCAGTTCGCGCTGGGTGCCGACGCATCGGTCGCTGCCGGGCCCGTGGGACGCCATGCCGAAGGGAACACAGATTGGAAGATGCGGGCCGAGGTGTTGACCTATTCGCGCGCGCGCGGATTGTTTGCTGGGGTGAGCCTGAACGGAGCCGTGATCAAGCAGGACAAAGACAGCACGCGCGATTTTTACGGGCGCATGGTCCCGTTTAGGACTGCGCTGACGGGAGAGATTGAACCGCCGGCGGGAGCGAATGCATTTTTGACGTCGCTGGCGCAGTGGGCGCAGGAAGCGGCGAAGTAGGAGCCACTCGAATCGGGTGTTCTCGGTTCGAACTAAAGTCTTTAACACAGGGAACACAGAGGGACACGGGGTAAACTCTGAGTCCGGTCAACCTCTGAATTTGCAAATAATTTTTGACGGTGCTACCGTCACGCTTCCCCCGAATGCGGCAGCGACTTGAGTACGCGGCAGCCTGGCCGTTCATCAAAATCCTTGGTATTTTGCCACGGCCGCTGGCACGGGCCATTGGCATTGGGCTGGCTTGGGGCGTTTATCTTCTGCACGTGCGATTGCGGCATGTGGGCATGCGCAATCTCGCCATGGCATTTCCGGAAAAAAGTGAAGCGGAGCGGGCGCGGATTCTGCGTGGAGAGTTTGCTTCTCTGGGACGTCAACTGGCGGAGGTCTGTCATTTTCCGAAATACACGCTGGAAAATGTTGAGCAAGTGGTCGTGTACGACGGGCTTGAGAATTATCAGCAGGCGTATGCACGAGGCAAGGGAGTACTGTTCCTCACGGCGCATTTCGGCGGGTGGGAGCTTTCCGCTTTTACGCATTCGATGCACGGGCACTGGATGCACGTGGTGATGCGGGCGCTCGACAATCAGTATCTCGATCGTTTGATTCGCGAATATCGCACGATGCATGGAAATAAGACCGTCGACAAAGATAACTTTGTGCGCGGGCTACTCTCGGCGATGCACGCGGGCGAAGTGGTGGGCATGCTGATGGATACGAATATGACTCCGCCGCAAGGAATTTTTGTGGATTTTTTTGGCATCCCGGCGTGCACGGCGAGCGGGCTGGCGCGGATTGCATTGCGCACCGATGCGGCCGTGGTTCCAACGTTCACGATCTGGGATGCCAAGCTGGGGAAATACCGCCTGCGGTTTGATCCGGCGTTGGAGTTGGTGCGCACGGGCGATTTGGAGGCCGACATCCAGGCCAATACGCAGAAATTTACGTCGATCATTGAAGAGTATGTGAGGAAGTATCCGGAGCAGTGGCTGTGGGTGCATCGCAGGTGGAAGACGCGGCCGCCGGGGGAGCAGGGATTGTACTGAGGCGAATCACGCGGCCTGGTTTCGGCGCATGTGCTATCGCGGGCTGCATTCGGCAGCGAGATGGAAGCCCACTTCTCGCGAAGGCGGCGAGAAGTGGGGCACCCGGATTACCCGCGATGGAGGAACGATTCGTAACCTCTGCGGAAGCCGCGGCGATAATCCTCGAAGGCTTCCGGCGGCACGGGAGGATTGCGGAAGCGGGGATGGCGTTCGACATCCGGCCGCTTTCCTTCATCGACATCACGCCGTGCGGCGGCGAAGCCATCGTGAAAACCTTGCCGGGCAACTGCAGCATATTCCGGCGGTGGAGGCGGTTCTTCGTAGACTGGATGTGGATGAGAACATCCGGCCAGAGAGAGAGGTAACAACAAGGCTGTCAGGGCAAGCCATTTCTTCATGTCATGTCCTCGTGGTCGTATTTGATGTCCGCAATGACGGCGCGACGATCTTAGGTGTTAACACGTGGGAGCTGGAAGAGTTGTTGCAGAGTATGCGCTTCCGCAGCGTCGGTTTGCTCAAGTTAAATTGTAACGACTGGTTTCACTATTACTTCAGTAACCAATGCGGGATGGAGAAGATCTCGCAATCGTGTGGAATCACTTTACGGGTTCCCAGCCCTCCGGGAGCATATCGAACGCCAGTGTGTCACGGTAGGCGAACTGATTGCCTTCGAGCACTGCCACCGGCGTGAGCATGTGCCAGACGCGGTCGTCATCGAAGACGTAAGATTCACCGCATTCACGCATGGTGAAGCGATCCAGTTCGTGTTTGTCATTATCCGTGATGACGACTTCGCCGCCGTGAGCGCCGCAGCGGCTCAGTAGATGGGTAGCGATATACTTTTCCCCGTCTTTGTGTAAACCCGGTGGGCTGGTGTCACAGGGCCGACCCGGCGTGGCGGTGAATCTTATGAGATGGACATTGACCAGATACCTGGCGCCCACTGCCGAGAGCGGTAGGTAGTGAAGGTGGTGAGCAATCATCTTGCGAACGCCGATGGAAGCGGCGATTGCCGGGGGCAACGGAGCGTATTCTCGCGGCAGTCCGCCGATGGTCGTGTTGTATTTTTTCAGCTGCACATAAGGCGTGGACTCTTCGCTCAACCAGACCTTTACGCCACCCTCGACGATCTCAGCGCGGACGCGATTTAAGGAGCGATACCTGTCGCCGCCTTCGTAGTACTTATCCCTGGGAATGGACCAGGCTGCGTGGGATAACTCTTCGAGCGACCGCGCTACGTCGGTGTCAATTCTGAGCGGGCGGCGAGTAAATCCATGCTCGATGAGGTCGCTCGCGAGATGGCATTTGTTGTTACCGGAATGAAGGGGTCTTGGGCCATATTGCTCCTGACAAATGTTATCGCATTGCCTTGACGCGGAGGAGGGGCGTGTTTGCTTACGACGATGGGAGGGATTTCAGCCGTCCTTACAGGACGGGGTTAGGTAAATGAGTATCGTACCCGGCGTGAAACGCCGGGCTATTGTCAAACGTCCTCCGGACGTTACGCACTTCTTAAGGCAGCGGGCCTGCGACATGAGGCGGGGCGATGTTTGCGTCTGGAGGACGCCTAAGAATAGCCCGACGTTTTCAACGCCGGGTAGGTTCGCCAAAGCCGAAGCGCATCCCGTAGGGATGCCTGAAACCTATCCCCACACGTACTTTGGGTCATATTCCAAGTCGTTTTTCTTCAAGAACGCCAGGAACTCTTCTTCATAATTGCGCTTGCGATGATGTTCTGCTTGCTGCTGGATGTAGGCAATCGTGTCTTGCTTTTGCGAGATTCCAACCGTGAATGCGCCATATCCCTCTTGCCACGCGAATTCTGTCTTGAAGGTCTCGTTCATCCAATGCGATGACGCGCCTTTTACCAGTTGCATCGCCTTTGCTAACGGCATGGTCGCGGGCAACGAGAGGAGGATGTGTACGTGATTTTCGGTGCCGCCGACCATGAGCGCTTTGAATCCGTTCTTGCGAGCGACGCCGCCGAGGAAGGACCAGAGTTGCGGTTGGATTTCAGGCGAGATTAGATTGCGCCGTTGTTTGGTGGAGAAGACGCAATGGATGAGTTCAGAGACGTAGGTATGCGCCATGGGATTCTGGGAGAGAGATTTCAGGCTTCCCTACGGGAAGCAATTCAATCCCTCACATCGTACCCGGCGTTGAAACGCCGGGCTATTGTCAAACGTCCTCCGGACGCCTTTCGTTCCCATATTGGGGCGGCGATGATAGGGACGATTAAGATTTATATTTCCGGTAGAATCTAGTCTTCCTATGAAAACTTTCGAACAGATTGTAGAGTTAGAGAAGCGGTATTTGCTGGGGACTTATAACCGGTATCCCATTGTGTTGACTCGGGGGAAAGGCGTGTTTCTTTACGACCTCGATGACAAGCGCTATCTCGATTTTGTTTCGGGGCTCGGGGTGAATGCGTTGGGGCATGCGCATCCGCGGATTGTGAAGACGATTCGGGAGCAGGCGGCGAAGCTGATTCACGTCTCCAACCTTTATTACCACGAGTATCAGGGGGCGCTGGCGGAGAAGTTGTGCACGCTCTCCGGTTTGGACAGAGCTTTCTTTCAGAACACGGGGACCGAGGCGATTGAGGGGTCGATCAAGCTGGCACGGCTGGCGGGACATCGGGCTGGTGGAGATTCGAAGTCGCGGCTGGTGGCGCTGCAGGGGTCGTATCACGGGCGGACGTTTGGCGCGCTGTCGCTGACCGGGCAGGAAAAGCATCGCAAGGGATTTGAGCCGATGCTGGAGGAAGTGACGTTCGTTGCGCAGAATGATTTGGAAGGACTGCGGGCGGCGGTGAACGACAATACTTGCGCGATTGTGCTTGAGCCGATTTTTGGCGAAGGCGGAATTTATGAATGCTCGGTGGAGTTTTTGCGGGAGTGCCGCGCGGCGGCGGATCGGCATAAAGCTGCGCTGATTTTTGACGAGATTCAGTGCGGGCTGGGGCGCACGGGGACGATGTTTGCGTTCCAGAGTTTTGGCGTGACTCCGGATATTGTGGCCATTGCCAAGCCGATTGCGGCGGGGTTGCCGCTGGGGGCGTTTATCGCGAAGGAAGAATTTGCGAGTGCAATTTCTCCGGGTCAGCATGGGACTACGTTTGGGGGTGGTCCGCTGGCTTGCCGCGTGGCGCTGGAGTTTTTGGCGATTGTGGAAGACGAAAAACTTTTGGACAACGTGAATAAAGTTGGGGCTTATCTGCAGCAGGAATTGAAGACGATTGTCGAGAAGAGCGCGGCGGCGAAGGAAGTGCGCGGGCGGGGATTTATTCAAGGAATCAATCTGGAGATTCCGGCGCGGCCGATTGTGGATGAGGCTTTGAGTGAGGGAGTGCTTTTTAATTCGACGCAGGATACGGTGGTGAGATTCTTGCCTCCTTATTTGCTGGAGGAGAAGCATGTGGATAAGGGGATTCGGGTGCTGAAGAAGTTGTTGCGGAAAAAGAGGAAGGCGGCAGCTTAGAGCGAGGTGGGGATTCTCAGTGCATGTCGAGCTTAGGGTTAAATCAAAAGCTTGAATCGCAGAGGACGCGGAGCAAATGCCGCAGTGTTCGCAGAGAAATCCTTGATTAAGCGACTAGAAAAACGGGGAGCCGAAGCTCCCCAAGTGAAGCGAACAGAGGCGATGTTCATTTAGATAGAATCGGGTGGTGGGGAAAAAGTTGTCCCTGAAACTGGAGGAATTAACGGGTCCGGCGGCGAGGCAGGAAGATTCTACCGCGTCTTTCCCGGGATTCAGTTCGGGAGTTGAAGAGCGCTGGATGGATTTCGACGGCGCTCGTATGCGGTACTTGCGCACAAAGTCCCCACTTCTCGCAAAGGATGCGAGAAAAGGAGCACCCACAGTCTTACCGGGTCCGGCTTTGATTCTTTTGCATGGGCTGCTGGGATATTCGTTTTCGTGGCGATTTGCGATGCCAGCTCTGGCGCCTTACGCTACGGTCTATGCGCCGGACATGTTGGGCGCGGGATTTTCAGATCGTCCCGCGGGGATTGATCACTCGATGCGAGGCACGGCGCAGCGGGTACTGCGCTTCATTGCACGGCTTGGGAGTTTCGTCGTTTGATCTGCTGGGGACGTCGCATGGCGGGGCAGTTGCGATGTTCGCGGCGGCAGAATGCCTGGCGGGAAATGTTGACTTGAACTTGCGGCGACTGGTGCTGGTGGCGCCGGTGAATCCGTATTCGGCAAACGGGCGGCGGCTGGCGCCATTTTTCGGGAGTAAGCTCGGCGCAGGGTTGTTCCGCGCCACTGTCGCGCGGACGGGTTTTTCGTATCCGTATTGGCATTCGCGAATGTATGGCGACCGGAAACGCATTCCGGAGGATGCTCTCGCGGGATACATGGCTCCGCTGGCGAAGCCGGGATTGTTTGAACATGCGTTAGCCATTGTGCGGACGTGGACTGAGGATCTGCGCGAGTTGGAGACGGTGTTGCCCCGGCTGGCGAGTGTTCCGACGCTCTTGATGTGGGGGAGCAAGGATACGGCGGTGTACGCTTCGTCGGCGGACCCGCTGAGGAAATTCTTTCCGAATTCTGAGCTGGTTGTTTTTCCGGGAATTGGACATCTGCCTTATGAAGAGTGTCCGGAGGAGTTCAACCGAGCGTTGATTGAATTTCTGACAAAGAAGTAGACCTCGAAGAGCACGACTGGCTTGGCGCAGTTGGGAGGGAGCCGAGCTTTACTCGGCATGGACAGCCGAGAGCCTGCCCTGAGCTTGTCGAAGGGGCGGCTGTCCTCACATTTCTTTTCTATATTCTCTCCATATTTCGTCCGTATTGTTTTCGCTGACACTCTTAATTCATGACTCACCACATTCTTGCGGTGTTGCGCGATGCGCTGGTGCACTACGGGTACTGGGCGGTGGCAGCGGTGTTATTGCTGGAGAATGCGGGAGTTCCGGCGCCCGGAGAAACCGTACTTTTGTTGGCGAGTTTTCTGGCTTACTCACAGCGAGAGTTGCAACTGCCGTGGATCATTCTGGTGGGGACGTTGGCGGCCACGATAGGCGACAACCTGGGGTATGCGCTTGGGGGCTATGGCGGGCGTCCGCTGCTGGAGCGTTACTTGAAGGTGTTTCGCGCGAGTGCTGCCGGAGTGGCGCGGGGGGAAAAGCTTTTTCAGCGGTACGGATCGATCACGATTTTGTTTTCACGATTTGTTTTTGGCATGCGGGTGCTTGCCGGTCCACTGGCGGGAACGCTGCGCATGCCGTGGAAGAGTTTTGCAGTTTTTAATTTGCTGGGAGCGGCGTTGTGGGTGAGCGCGATCTCACTTGCGGGATATTTTTTTGGTGGCCGCTGGCGAGTACTGATTTATTACATGAAGCGCTTTGACCAGCTTCTGGTTGCAGTGTTCATTTTATTTATTGCCACTGTGTGGTGGAGAAATCGCAGGGCGCGGAGCATGTAAGGCAGCACCTTGAGAATCAACTTAGGCACCGCAGGATTTCGAGGGTAGCGGCTTATACTGTGCGGGTGCCTCGGGCGTACCGGCGTGAGTACAGGGACGTTAGGCATTGATTTCACAGGCGGCGTCCGCGCCGGAATTCGGACGAGGAGGAACATATGAAGCGAATTGGGTTCTTGAGTTTAGTAATCCTGGCGATGCTCGTGTTAACTCTGGCCTTCTCTGCAGCGGCGAGTCCAAAGGCGCCAGCGGCTGCCGTGGCGGTAGCTCCCGCAAGTCCAGCGGCGGCTGCCCCAGCTCCCGTGCCTCCGCATCCGCGAGTCGAACACGCGATCGAAGCGATGCGTAGCGCCCGGGAGCATATGGAGCACGCCGAAGGCGAGTTCCATGGTCATCGCGCGAAAGCGATTGAGCACCTGGATGCGGCGATTCACGAGGCTGAGGAGTGCATGCGGGAGCCGTAAAATCCGGACTTATGAAAATTCAGGGCGGCGTCAGCAGACGCCGCCCTTTTTATTTAGTGCCGCTCCGATCGCAGATTGAAGTGATGCGCCTAAGTTTCAGTGATTGTGGAAGGTATAGCCCACCGAGAAGGTGGCGCGGTAGACATTGTCGGAGTGGAATTCCAGGTTGTTCTGGATGTGATAGTAGTGAATCTCGGGACGAATAAAAATGTGAGGGATGCGGTGCCAAACGTAGTAACGAACGCCCAAACTCGCGTGTTCCATGAAGTGATCGCTGCTCACATAACAAGTACCCGCAACTCCCGTGCAACCGGTCATACCGGGAAGATAGAAACGGTTGCTGTTGACCCCCACGCCTGCCATTAAGTCCAGGCTGAGCTTCTTGCGTATTTGCGGCTCGAAGAGCGCATTCGCATCGATAAAAATCGGACGGTAGCTTTCGTAGCCGTCATAGCTCACCTTTTTATATTCCCAGGAAGCTTCCGCGTTGAAGCCGAGCCGGTTTTTGACAAAGGCGTCGAAGCTGACGCTGGGAAAAACTCCACCTTTCTCCTGTGGCGGGATAAGCGCCTGGGACGCATTTAAGTCTTTGAAAGCGAGAAGCCTGCCGTAGCCGAGAGCAATGTCCATCTGCTGAATTTGAGCCCCGGCGAAAGTAGCGAAGAACAAAACAATACACGCGGACGCGATGCACGCGAGCCTTCTCAAATACAGCCCCCTTTAAATTCACTCAGGATTGGAATCAGTGCGCCGGAATTGCGGCGTTCGGCGCGCCAATTTCCAGGAATGGTGGAATCCAAAATATTCCAACCCCGGTCACTGGCTGCGCCGAAGCCAAAATACACGATCACGCGGCGGAGTCAAAATCCTAATCGTTGCCGATGGTGTACCCGATGGAGGCGCCCACGCGGAATACGTTGTCGGTGCTGAAGCCCCCGGTGCTGATGTTGTCGTTATTGTCGATGTGGTAGTAGTGAATCTCGGGACGCACGAAGAAATGGTTCCACACGTAATAACGAAGGCCGGCCCCGAGATCCTGCATAAAGTTGTGGTTGCTGGTGTAGTTAATGCACTGGCCGGTGAAGCCGCTGCAAGATGTGGCAAAAGGAACGTAGAAGCGGGTAGTGGCGACTCCGATTCCTCCGAACAGGTCGAGGCCGACTTTCTTGCTGAGCTTGGGCTGATAGAGCGCATTGAAATCGGTCAGGATGGGCCGGTAGCTTTCATAGCCGAAATAACTGGCCTGGCTGGCTCTCCAAGAGGTTTCAACCATAATTCCAATGTGGCGTTTGAAGCCGACGACGTCTCCGGCGACTCCGAGGTAAGTTCCACCTTTTTCGGCGAGCTGGCCGGAAAGCACCGAACTGGTGCTGGGCGAGGATGACAGCAGAGTGCCGCCGAAGAACATAGCATCCGCCTGTTGGGCGGTTGCAAAGTGGCAAGAGAACAGAACAGCCACAACGGGTGCAAGAAGCGCTAACTTTCTCAAGAGAACCTCCAATCATTTCGTGGTACGGGATAAGATGCGCCTACTAAATCATTCGGATGCAACAAAGCCAGTCGAGTCATCATAATTTCAGACATGGCTCGGGTTCAACTGAGGTGCTTGTAAAGAAACGTCAAGGAATCCACTTAACCTTACCGTTTCCAGGCACGCCGGTACAACGTTCGACCAAACCCTGAAGCCGGTAAAAAGTTGTTCGGCGCTGCTTAATTTCCGGTTGTCGGCACGACACGAAAACCTGGAAATCTGTTTTCTCCGAGCGACCGGTATTACCTGGATTTCGCCGCGCCGGGAGCGCGAATGTGATCGAATGCGATTGGACCCGCGCCGAGAAAAATCAGGCCGAAGGCCAGTGCCGCGACTGCCAATGGGAACTCGTATCCGCCCTGCCCCATCAATCCGTTATGAAAGTGCACTAGGGCGATAGCGACGGAAAGGTCGATGCAGATGGCGAAAGCGGCGAAGCGGGTAAAGAGACCGATAAGCACGAGGATACCGCCAAAAAATTCGGCAAATGCGGACAGATAAGCCGTCCAGCCGGGAAGACCGAGGCTGGCAACGAACTGAACGTGGTGATGAAGTCCACCAAAAACTTTGTGATATCCGTGGTCGGTCATAACGGCACCGAGAGCCAGACGCATCACCAGGAGTGCGAGGGGTTGCAGACGATCAAGGTAGCGCAAGTGAATTCCTCCGGGAGAAGAATCCATAGATTACAGGAGCCGAGTGGTGGAGGGAAGCGGAACGAGGTTCGGAACCGGGTGAGAAGTACGTCGCGCTATGAACAGCTCTCTAAATCTGGCAACCCTCATCCGCAGAATCTTGCGCGAGGTGCGAAGTTCTGGTAACGTTCTTTCGCCTCGAGATACGGGTCGCCGGTGGCGTCTGGTGCTTTGATTGGTAATTTAACCGGCCTACCTCCAGGCTCAAGAATTAATTTCAACGGCGTGAGTGGAATCGGCGGGTTTCGTGTTTGCAGTGCATAGACTTTCCCGGAATTGTCTTCGCACTGCAGTCCTACAGACTATTCGGGTCTGGGTTGGCATTGAGAAGTTTGACGATCAGGAGGCAGTAATGAATCGCACTTCGACAGTTGAAAAGATGCTGCAGTACTGGGTGGTGGTTCTGCTGGTGCTCGGGATTCCCGCGCTGGCGTGGGGTCAACACAAGACGAGTGCGCCCGCGCCGCACGCCAGCGCACCGGCGCAGCACGCGAGCGCGCCTTCGCATTCCTCAAGCCCTTCGCACTCGACGCAATCCCACACAACGCCGTCCCATGGCGCGACCGCGGGTCACACGACAACGGCCGGCCACGGCAATACCACAAGCCACACGAATACTGCGAGCCACGCAAACACAAGCCATGGGAATACGAACGCCGGCCATACGACGACGGCGAGTCACGGAAACACGACTGCCGGGCACGCAAACACTGCGGGCCACACGAACACGGCCAGCCACGGGAATACGAAGCGGGGCGCACGAATACAGCGAGCCATGGCAATACGGCCGCGCACGGTAATGCAGGCGCTCACGGAAATACGGCAGCCCATGGAAACACGGCTGCAAGCCGGGGCAATGCCAGCCGAACTCCTCCGGGCAGGACGGTCTCGTTGAAGGGCGGAGGCAGAGCCAACGTTCGTCCGAATGGATCGATACGTTCGATCGATCGTGGCGGCATGCACATTGAGCATGGAGTCCACGGAGGACGAACCGTGGTAAGTGAGCACAACGGTGTGCGTGTGGTGACTCGCGGGCATGGCGGATATGTCCAGCGCGCTTATGTGAACCGCGGAGGCCATGCTTATTACTCGCGGACCTTCTACGATCACGGACACTACCGGGTGGGGGTGTATCGCGGGTATGGCTGGGGCGGACACATGTACTACGGTTATTACCCCCATTATTGGTACCATCCCGGATTTTATGGGTGGGGCTACCATCCCTGGGGAGCACCGATTGCCTGGGGCATCGGAGCATGGGGTTGGGGAGGAGCGCCGTGGTGGGGATACTACGGCGGCTGGTGGAATCCTTATCCGGTTTATGCTGCCCCTTACTACTGGCTGACGGACTATTTGATTTCGCAGCAATTACAGGCAGCATATGCGGCAAGAGAGGCAGCCAATGCAGACGCGATGGCAGCGGATGCGGCAGCCAGCGGCGGCGACGGCGGAGATGCTGGTGGAGATCCGCCTCCAGCAGCATCGTCTGGCCAGGTAGCGCTGACGCCTGAGGTGAAGGAAGCGATTGCGCAAGAAGTAAAGGCGCAATTAGCGGCGCAACAGGCCCAGGCAGGGCAGGATTCCTCGCAGGCTTCGGCTGCGGCTCCGGCGTCCTCTACCGACACGCCCCCGCCGGCGCTCGATCCCTCACAGCGCACTTTTGTGGTGGATTCCGATGTGACGGTGGTGGCCAATGGCCAGGAATGCGGCTTGACGTCGGGTGATGTAATCACACGGCTCACCGATTCTCCGGACAGTGACAACCAGGTGACGGCCAGCGTTTCGGCCAGCAAGAAGGGCGATTGCGGTTCGGGACAAACCGTTGCCGTGAAAGTGGATGACTTGCAGGAAATGTACAACCACTTTCAGGAAAACCTGACGAACGGAATGGGCGAGCTGGCAAAGAAGCAGGGCACGAACGGTATGCCCAAGGCACCCGATACCGGCACAACGAATGCGTCCATAGCAACTCCGCCTCCGGACGATACTGCAGCGAAAACTCTGCAGGATCAACAACAACAGGCGGACCAGACCGAGTCTCAGGTGAAACAGGAGACCGCGGCTGGAGGAGGCCTGTAAGACCAGCGCTTGCGAGAACGCTGCCATGTAACCAATTTAGTTGAAGGGAGCGCCAGAAAAATGGCGCTCCCTTCTCTCTCATCACGGCGGAATCTGTATTGAGAATTCATTCAGTATGCGGTTGGGTGGTCTGAGTTCCAGGAGAGCTAAATCGGGAGGCTGATATGTCGCAGAAATTTGGCAGTCTAGTTTCGGGACTCTTGCTTGGGGCTGCCGCAATCTTTCCATTCGCCATCGCCAACGCACAGGCGCCGGTCTCGCTGCAGGAGCAACTCAGCGCCCAGTACAAACTGGTGAAGATGGGTTCCGACACCAGCGGTTATTCAGTTGTGGAAAAGGGCACGCTGCTGGCGATTCAGAAAGGCGGAATTCTCGCGGTACCTTACGGTGACCAGAACGTCCTTTCCAACAAATACGAAAACGGAACCATTCACGCCCCGAACTCGCTGTCATTGATGGGACGGAAATCGATCATGGGAAAATTTGGCAAGGAACAGACGACCCATCTGTTTGCCGTGGGCGACAAAGTTTATCCCATGAAGATCGACGTGAACCCGGCGAAAGACACGGTCACGCTCGAGATTGTTGCCTGCGACACCTGCAACAAAACGGATCCACCAACCTATAACAAGGCGAACGTAGTGTTTCAATTTCCCAAGGGATCGCTGGCGAATGCCAGCGCTGGCGGAGTGGAAGATACGATTGGCCAGGTCCTCACCATCAGCAACGACGATGCACAGCAGGATCAGGGTGGCGGACAGCAGGGGGCGGATCAGGGCGGCGGAGGTCAGCAAGCTGGAGGACAAGATCAGGGGCAGCAGCAGGCACAACAACCAGCGGCGGAGCCTCAGAGCATCGAGAAGGGCATGACTCCGGATCAGGTGGAGGCGGCCATGGGGCAGCCTGACAAGAAAGTGAATCTGGGCAGCAAGCAGATTTATGTCTACAAAGATTTGAAGGTGACTTTCCTGAATGGGAAAGTTTCGGATGTGCAGTAGCGCAGCGTACGTTGTTTGAAAGCATCTCAACTCAAGCTATTTGGGCTAGCGCAACTGGCTGGCGCAGTAATGTCTTTCGGCTTCATGGATGAGGGGTTAAACCTCATAAGCGCAGTAACTTGAGCCTGCGTCGTAGTACTTCCGTACCGTCTCTAGTACTTCGGTTACCGCTCTTCAAGTGACTCTTCAGCGTTGGTGTGGGCACTACTTCTAATAGTGTCATGTCCAGCAAACTACACAATATATAGAATCCGCCCGGTATCGTTCCCACTCTCATCTCCAGAAAAACCTTAAAAAACCCAGTAAAAACCGGAAATTCGCTTTGGGTAGGGGTTTTACCGGGTTGATATATGCTCGGGACACCGAAAGCCCTCTGACAGGCATAGAGGGCGCGGCGTCTCCTGAGATTAGCCTGCGTACGCGAAATGCGGCGCTGGGGATTCTGGAGGAATAGGGCAAGGGAAATATGGCCGACTCGCGAGAAGTGATGAACATTCGGCAGGCGTCGCAATATCTGGGAGTGAGTCCGGACACGCTTTACAAGTACGTTGGGGAGCAGAGTATTCCGGCATTCAAGCTGGGCAATCGCTGGCGTTTCAAGAAATCGAAGCTGGATCAGTGGATGGAAGAGAAGTCGAGTCACATGGAGTCTGGAGCGAAACGGAAACCGAAGGCGGCGATGAAAGCTGCCGGGTCACAGTAGTTGGAACAGCCGGCGGGACGCCGGCGCAACAAAAACCGGCCACGCCGGCGCTACGAAAGGGTGGGCACATGTTTGGAATGGGATCGAAGACGATTGTAGGTCTGGATGTGGGCTCTTCCAGCATTAAGGCCGTGGAGTTGAAGAAAAAGGGTGGGCAGATTGAAGTGGCACACCTGGGACTGGAAATGCTGGCCTCTGACATTGTCGTGGATTCGATGATCGTGGACTCGGGAACAGTGTCGAGCGCGATTTCGAAATTGTTTGCCGACTGTCTGATCAAAACCAAGGCAGTGGCCACGGCGGTGAGCGGGCACTCAGTGATCGTCAAGAAAATCTCGTTGCCTTCGATGAGCGACCAGGAATTGGCGGAAACGATCGAGAAGGAAGCGGCGCAGCATATTCCGTTTGACCTGGCGGACGTGAGTCTCGACTACCAGATTCTTTCGGAAGAAGCGGGCAACCCGCAGATGGATGTGCTTCTGGTGGCAGTCAAGAAGGACAAGATTCTGAACTACACCAACGTACTCTCGATGGCGGGACGCACCCCGGCTATTGTGGACATCGATGCGCTGGCTTTGCAGAACTGCTACGAGTACAACTACCAGCCGGCGCCGGGCCAGGTAGTGGCGCTTTTGAACCTGGGCGCCAGCGTGATGAACATCAACATTGTGAAGGGCACTACGCCGCTGTTTCCGCGCGACGTGAGCGTGGGCGGACATCAGTACACGGATTCGCTGCAGAAAGAACTTGATCTCAACTTTGAAGATGCCGAGAAGTTGAAGTTAGGCGAGAAGGTCGGCACGGTGAGCGAAGATGCGAAGTCGCCGATCCTGCAGCAGGTGACCGAGATCATCGTACTGGAAATTCAGAAGACCTTCGATTTCTTCCGGGCCAGCGCGGCCGGTGAGCACATCGAAAAAATTTATCTGGCCGGAGGCTCGGCGAAGGTGCCGGGGTTGATGGAAGCGTTGCGGCAGGAATTTTCCATGCCGGTTGAATTGCTGAATCCGTTCCAGCGAGTGGTGCCACCGGCGGATGGCCCTGGAGCGGAACTGGTAGAGCAGAATGCGGGCCAGCTGGCGGTAGCGGTGGGCTTGGCTTTGAGGAGCTTTGAATCCCTATGATCAAAATCAATCTGCTGGAATCTTCCAAGGGGAAAAACAAGCGCGGCGGCAGCAACGCACCGTCGATGCCCACGATGGAAATGGGCGATATGGGATCGCCCAAGTTGAAGGTGCTGGTGGTGCTGTTGCTCGCGGGGCTGCTCAATTTCGGATACTGGTACCGTCTGGATCGCCAGGGCAAAGCCATCGCAGTGCAGATGCAGGCCGCCGAAAAACAGAATCGCGAGCTTAGTGACGTGAAGGTGCGCTATCTGGAACGCCAGACCCAGGCTAACAACTATAAGCGGCGGGTGGATGTGATCGAGCAGCTGCACAATGCGGGTCAAACCGGCCCGGTCAATCTTCTCGCCATGCTGGGTGAGACGGTGAACGGAACCGAGGCGGTTTGGTTGAAGAGCATGGATGATACGGGTTCGAATGTGAGTCTGGAAGGAACCGCGCTGAGCGCGGATGCGGTGGCAAACCTGATCGCAAATCTGCAAAAGACAGGTTTCTTCAAAACGGTTGAGATCAAGGAAACTTTCCAGGACGAAACGATCAAGGACATGCAGGCATTTCAATTCACGCTGACCTGCGAGAAGGGAAAGTCCTAGAGGCGCACTTATGGCTAATTTCAGTGAACTGTCGGGTCTGAAGCAATGGGGAGCAGTCGTCCTGGGGGGTGCGCTGGTGACCACGGCGCTGTACTTCACCGTGTTCAAGAACCAGAGCGACAAAAACGCGGCGGCACAACATGCGTTGCAGGACAAAGTCCGGGAGAACAACGAACTTGAGTCTTACCGTCCCAAGCTTAAGGACATGGATCGGCAGCTGGCGAATCTGAAGCAACAGCTGGAAATCGAGAGGCGCATCGTTCCAGACGAGAAGCAGGTGGATACCTTCATTGAAACCATGGACAGCGAAGCGGCGAAGGCGGGCGTGGAGCTACGACGTTATACCGCCAAGCCCGTGGTTGCGAAGGAGTATTACTCGGAACTTCCTTTCGATCTGGAGCTGGACGGTCCGTATTACTCGATGCTGAACTTTTTCGATCGGCTGACCAAGCTGGAACGTTTGGTGAATGTAAGCGGACTTCTGGTTTCGAATACGAAGAATCCCCAAGGCGCGAAGGCGAAGCATACGTATCAGTATGCGCCGAATGAAAGTGTGGTAGCGACGTTTACCGCGACCACGTTCTTCAGTCACGATTTGGAGCCGGCAGGCGCGGCACCAGGGGCGAAGGCCGCAGGGGGCAAATAGGAATCGCTATGAAGCTAACGACATGCATTCTGGCATTGGGAATGATGACGGGCGGACTCTGGGCACAGGATCCTAACATCATCAATAAAGTGCAGAGCACCATGAATCAGGTCCAGCAGAAAAAGACGGATGACTCCAACGCCGCGCTGGGAATTTCCAGCACGCCGGCAGCAACGGCGGCTAAGCCGGCTGCAGGAGCCGCGGCGAAGCCTGCGGCCATAGTGCCTGTTTCGGGAGTGAAGAGCGCTCCCGCTCCGGCCAGTGCAGTTGCCAAAGCGCAAACTGCCCCGGCTGCCAAGAAAACAGTTGCGCCGCGCTCCGTGATTGCCGCGAAAGAGTCAGCGCCTAAGCCTGGAGCTAAGGCCGTGCCCGCCGCTCAAGCCAAAATTTCGCCGGATGCCAAAACGGATAACACGGCCAAAATCGCTGAGGCCCCGAAGACGCCCAAGCCGGAAGAAAAGAAATGGGCGATGACCGGGAAGCGCGATCCATTTTTCAGTCCCATTGTGCAGGAGCCTTCAGGGTCGGGTTGCTCAACCGGAAAAAAGTGCCTGGAGATCGGGCAGATCAACCTACGCGGAGTGGTGAAGTCGGAGAATGGCTTCATCGCGGTCGTGACCAATACGCTGAATAAAGCGTATTTCCTGCACGAGAACGATCCGGTGTTCAACGGATACGTGGTGAGAATTACGGGCGACACAGTCGTGTTTCAGGAAACGGTGCAGGACAAGTTAGGCAAATCGATGACGCGGGAAGTGACCAAGCGAATTTTCACGCCAGCGGTTTAGCGTGGGCAACGGTGCTCCGGGAAAGCCGGAACATCAACAAAATCGAGTTCGAGTAAGGACGCGCGGGGTAGACCCGCGAGTTGGGGAGAAGCGAAATGCGAAAGCAACTGCTGAGTGTGATCCTACCGCTGATGCTGCTGGGGCTGATGGCTTCAGCCGCAGAGACGCCGGCGTTACCGGCGGCGAGCCAGCGAAACGAGCTGCAACGAGTGAACGTGGTCCGCGGCACGGATGAGATCCGGGTCGAGATCAGCGCTCGCGGCCAAGTGACGCCCAAGCTGAGCACGGCGGACTCGCCGGCGCGGCTGATCCTGGATTTGCCGGGGACCGTCATGGCGACCGGGCAGAGCCATATCAGCATCGGCAGCGATGGGGTCAAAGGGGTGCGCATCGGTATGGATGGCCACACTCCTCCAACCACGCGCCTGGTGATCGACCTCGAGCACGCTTGCCGCTATGAATTGAATCCGTCGGCTGATGGAAAGCTGGTGTTGACGCTGCACACGTCGCCTGCGATGGCGGCGAGGGCACATGCTCCCAAAGCGGTTGTGGCGGAAGCCTCTCCGGTAGCGAAACAACAGATGTCTCCGTTTGCCCCACGCGTCGTTGAGGCGAAGACGGATGCGACAGCGACGACATCCGTGGCCAGTCATCCGGTTGAGCCGAAGGCCGTGGCAATGAACGCGGCTCCGGCTGTTCAGAAGCCCGAAGCCGCTGCGACCAGCGACTTTGTCTTCGTGGAACCCAAGTACGCAGCCAAGAACAGCACCACTAACCCGGCAGATGAGCCCACCGGACGCGCTCAGGAAGCGGCCGCGAAGTTTGCCGACAAGACGGCGGCGGAGTTGCTGCCGGTGAGCATGAACGCGGCCCAGGCCACGCAGAGCGTCTCGTCCAGTACGGGAATCGAGCCTGCGGTCAATCTGGCGGCAGAGCAGAGAGCACAAGCTGGACAGCAGCCGACTGCGGTTGGCCCGAAGTATACGGGTGAACCCATTTCAGTGAATTTGAAGGATGTGGATCTGAAAGACTTCTTCCGTCTGATTCACGAGATCAGCGGTTTGAACGTAGTGCTGGATCCGAATGTGCACGGCACCTTGACGGTTGTGTTAGACGATGTGCCGTGGGATCAGGCTCTGGACATCGTTCTCAAGAACAACGATCTGGCCCGTGAACTGGAGGGCAACGTTTTGCGCATCGCCACCGTGGACACTCTTAAGAAAGAGGCAGACGGCCGGCGCGCCCAGGTAGAGTCCGAGGCGATGGCGGTGGAAAAGGTTTCCATCACGCGTTTCCTCAGCTATGCCCACGCCAAAGATGTGATGGTCACGGTGAAGAAGTTCCTGTCGCAGCGCGGTGACGTGGTTGCGGATGAACGTACCAACGCCATCATCGTGAACGACATTCCGAAAGTGATTCCAATCATCGACCGCTTGCTGACGCAGCTCGACCGCAAGACACAAGAAGTGGAAATCGAAGCACGCGTCGTAGCGGCAACCCGGACGTTCGCCCGCGACATTGGCACACAACTTGGCTTTGGCTGGGGCGACGGCCACAGCGCGATTGGCGGCGCCTCTGCAGTGGGAAGTTCGCCGACCACGGTAGGAGGCTTGACGCCCGGCTACATCACAGTGCCCGGCACCGGGTCGGCAACGGGATCGACGATTCCCTTGTTCTCGAATCTGGCTTCGACTTCACCTACCAGCGGCTTGACGTTCCTGAATGCCAGCAACACAGTGCGAATCGACGCCGTACTGTCAATGGCGGAGTCGCGCGGTTTGCTGAAGGTTCTGTCCCGACCGCGGGTAGTTACCCAAAACAATATCCAGGCTCTGGTGAAACAGGGCGTGCAGGTGCCGATCGTAACGCAGGCGCAGTTAGGCGGTCCCCCGACGGTGACCTACGTCAGCGCCTTCCTGCGGTTGACGGTAACTCCACAGATCACCTCAGAGAATACGATCTTCCTGAATATCGATGTGGAGAACACAACGCCGAACTTCGGTCAACAAGTGCAGGGTAATCCCGAGTTAATTACACAACAGGCGACGACCCAGGTGCTCGTAACTGACGGTGGTACGGTGGTGATCGGTGGCGTAATCCAGACGCAGAATTCGATCAATATCACTCAGGTACCGTTGCTCGGCAACATTCCGGTTCTCGGCAACTTGTTCAAGCATACGCAAGTAAATACGTCTAACCAGGAGTTGATCTTCTTCATCACGCCGCGAATCATTCAGACATAACAGCGTCAGACAGAGCAGCGCTAGGTTGAAGATTGAAAGCCGCCGGCCTGAAGAACCTGTCAGGGCCGGCGGTTTCGTTTTTGGGAGTTCAGTTCCTCTAAGGACAAAGAACTTCCGCCTGTTAAACTCAGCGAGGATGAATTTCCTCCTTCGCCAGAAGAAACTGCGAGAGCATCTCGCCACAACGCGGTTTGACGCGCTTCTAATCAGTCATCTCCCTAACATTCGATATCTTTGCGGCTTTACCGGCAGCGCCGGATTCCTGCTGGTGGAGGAATCTGGCAGCGTGTTCTTTACCGACGTCCGCTATGACACGCAGGCTCGTGAGGAAGTGAAGGGCGCGAAGGTGGTCATTGCCCGGAAGCCGTTGTTGAGCGCAGTGGCTGAGTGGGTTGGATCGGCGGCGCAGGGCGAAAGGATGGACGATCGGCATTGAATCCGAACACATGACGGTGGCGGAAAAAAGAAGGCTCACGGATTTGCTCCCGAAGGGCCGGAGGCTGCAGGAGGCGTCCGCCGCAGTGGAACGAGCCCGAATGGTGAAGGACGCCGATGAGTTACAGAAAATTCGCGCGGCGGTGGAACTGGGGGCAAGATTGTTCGAGCGTGCTCTCGCGGTATTGCGCGCGGGAGTGAAAGAAACCGATGTGGCGGCGGAGATGGAGTATGCAGCACGGCGAGCGGGGGCAGAGGAAATGTCGTTTCCAACGATCATTGCCTCCGGGCCAAGATCAGCGTTGCCGCATGGCCGGGCTTCGGAGCAAGTCATCGGGCGGGGCGGGTTCGTGGTGTGCGATTTCGGTGTTATACTCGCAGGTTATTGTTCGGACCAGACCCGTACTGTATGGGTGGGAACTGGCTCGGGCGTGGTCCCGAAAGAAGCGCGCGTTGCGTACGAGTCGGTGAGGGAAGCGCAGCAGGCGGCGATTGCGGCCGTACGGCCCGGGATTCGCGTAGCGGAGGTGGACGAGGCTGCGCGTAAGGTATTACGGCGAGCTGGGTTGGGCCGCTATTTCACGCATTCGACCGGCCACGGCGTGGGCCTGGAGATTCATGAACCGCCGCGGATCGCTCCTCGACAAGAAGAGATACTGCGGCCCGGTATGGTGATCACGATCGAGCCGGGAGTATACTTCCCCGGCAAATGGGGCGTGAGGATTGAGGACATGGTGGTTGTAAGCGAGACAGGTTGTGAAGTGCTGACGCCCACGAGCAAAGATTTCCTGGCAGTTTAGGTCTTTTAGGATTGAAGTAAGGCATCCGAGTGAGGGCGCCTGGCCGTTCCTGGAACGGCAAACGGTCCTACCCTTTATACGAATGAATCAAAAAGAGCTGAAGGAACTCATTGAGTTCTTAATCGAAAAAGATATTGCCGAGTTCGAACTGGAACGCGGCGATGTCAAAGTAAAGATCAAGCGGGCGGGCGAGCATACCGTGGTACATGCGCGCCCGGAGATGCCCTACGCTACTGTGCCCGTCGCACAACCCGGCCAGGCTGCACCAGCAGCTCCTCCCATCGTCTCTGCGGCCGCTTCGAGTGAGCCGGTTCCCGAAGAAAACCTTCATATGGTGAAGTCTCCGATTGTTGGGACGTTCTACGAAGCGCCATCGCCGGGCGCGCCGCCTTTCGTCAAAGTCGGGGACACGGTGGAAGTGGGGCAGGTATTGTGCATTGTGGAAGCCATGAAATTGTTGAATGAGATCGAGTCGGACGTGGCGGGAGAGGTCGTGAAGAAGTTGGGAAGCAACGGCCAGCCGATCGAGTACGGGCAGGAATTATTCGCCATCCGGGCGAAAGAAGTGAGAGTTCGAGCAACAAGCGCGCGTACTTCGCGCGCTTTTTTGCGTCTGAAGGGGTGCAGTTAAGAGGCCGGCGCTGCGCCTGCCGAGGGCAGTTGTCCCACATTTGATTTCAATGTTTAAGAAGATCTTGATTGCGAACCGGGGAGAGATTGCACTGCGGGTCATTTGCGCGTGCAAGGAGCTGGGCATCCGCACAGTTGCTATTTACAGCGAGGCCGACCGGCATTCCCTGCCGGTGCGTTTTGCGGACGAAGCTATCTGCATTGGGCCGCCGCAGCTGGCGCTGAGCTATCTGAACATTCCCGCGGTAATTAGCGCGGCGGAGATCGCTAACGTGGACGCAGTGCATCCCGGCTACGGGTTGTTGGCGGAGAATGCCAATTTTGCCGAGGTGTGCGAAACCAGCGGGATCAAGTTCATCGGTCCGCGGCCGGAAGTGACGCGCCTGATGGGCGAAAAAGAAAAGGCGCGCTCCGCCATGAAGCGGGCGGGGGTTCCGATACTGCCGGGGTCGGATGGAATCATCGCCTCCGAAGGCGAGGCGATCGAATGGGCACGCCAGGTTGGTTTTCCCGTGATTTTGAAGGCTTCGGCGGGCGGCGGCGGACGCGGCATGCGCATCGTCCGCAATGAAGAGGAACTACCAGGTTTATTCAAGGCGGCGCAATCGGAGGCTGCGGGCGCGTTCGGCAATGGCGATCTTTACATGGAGAAGTACGTCGAGCATCCTCGGCACATCGAGTTTCAGGTGCTGGCGGATGAGCACGGCAATGTAGTGAGCCTGGGGGAAAGAGAATGCTCGATCCAGCGCCGGCATCAGAAATTGCTGGAAGAATCGCCGTCCACCCAGGTTACGGGCGAATTGCGAGATCAGATCGGTGCAACTTTGTGCCGATCGCTAACGGATATCGGCTACACGAATGCCGGTACGATCGAATTCCTAATGGATCAGGACCGGCGGCTGCACTTCATCGAGATGAATACGCGCATTCAAGTGGAACATCCGGTGACGGAGATGGTGACGGACGTGGACTTGGTGAAAAGCCAGATCATGATTGCGGCCGGCGCTCACATGCGAGATGTTCTACAGGGGCCGATTGTGCATCGTGGGCATGCCATCGAGTGCCGGATTAACGCGGAACATCCGGAGAAGTTCACGCCGTCGGCGGGAAAGATTACGGCGTTTCATCCGCCGGGAGGGACTGGAGTGCGCATTGATACTGCGGCCTACACCGAGGGCGTGATACCGCCGTATTACGATTCGCTGATTGCCAAGTTGATCGTGCGCGGCAAAGACCGGAGCGAAGCGGTTTCGCGGATGACACGGGCGCTGGAGATGTTCATTGTCGAAGGCGTGTATACGACGATTCCGCTGCACCGGAGGATTATGGCTGATCCGGATTTTCGTGCCGGAAAATTTGACACGGGATTCATCGAGCGATTTCTGACGGCGCATAAAAAGGATTCGGCGGCGTGATCGTTGTTCCTCGTCTTTACGCCATTGTGGATGCTGCCTTCTTTCCCTCCACTCAAGCGTTGATGATCTTTTTCGACGAGCTTGTAGCGGGTGGATGCACGTTATTGCAATACCGCAACAAGAGCGGAAACGCACGCGTAATGCTGCAGCAGGCGCCCGAACTGAAGCGGCGTTCGCGGGCGAGGGCGCCCGCGCCACACTTGCCGAAGCTGGTCATGAATGACCGCGCTGATCTGTGCCTGGCCGCGGAATTCGACGGCGTGCACGTGGGGCAGGATGATCTCTCTCCGGAATCGGTGCGGAGAATTATTGGGCCTGAACGCTGGATTGGAGTTTCAACTCATAACCCAGAGCAACTGCAGGAGGCCGATCGGACTTCCGCTGACTATCTTGCGATTGGACCTGTATTTTCCACGTTGAGCAAAGAGAAGCCGGATCCGGTGGTCGGCCTGGAAGGTGTGCGCCGGGCGCGGCAGTTGACGCGAAAACCTCTGGTCGCGATTGGTGGGATCACGCGTGCGAATGCGGCCTCGGTAATTGAAGCAGGGGCCGATTCCGTCGCGGTGATATCCGATCTGATACGGGAGCCACGAAAATCAGCAGAAGAATTTTTGCGCATCTTGAGGTAAAGTCATTTGACCTTGGGTTCGGCGCGCCGGGATGGCCTCAGGGGGTGAAGCCCCTAATCATTGGCGTCTCTTTATGGCTCGGCTAAAGCCGTGCCCTTCCCGTTCCACTCCAAGGCGAAATACGTGGTTGTGCAGGAGGGTGCCTGAGTACACCGACAACGCGGCCGGCCGCGAGTAGCGACTGGGAACTTCATAGCCGTCAGGATAAGGAACTGGTCAAAGGCCTCGGGCTGACCAGCGCCACCATGCTGGTCATGGGGTCGATGATTGGCTCGGGAATTTTTATTGTCTCGGCGGAGATTGCCCGCGAAGTAGATTCACCGGCGTTGCTGATTGGCGCGTGGGCAGTGGCGGGCTTCATGACTATCGTTGCCGCCCTCAGTTATGGGGAACTGGCGGCGATGATGCCGCGGGCCGGCGGGCAATATGTTTATCTGCGCGAAGCGCTGGGGCCGCTGTGGGGATTTCTCTATGGCTGGACATTATTTCTGGTAATTCAAACCGGGACGATTGCCGCCGTGGGCGTGGCTTTTGGCAAGTTCCTGGGAGTTTTCTTTCCGGCGATTTCCTCGTCGAACTGGATTTTGCATCTCTGGAAAGTGCCGCCGATCCGGCTGGGGCCCATGGTTCTGGGCAACATAGACGTCGGAATCAACACGCAAAATCTGGTCGCTATCCTGCTCGTGGTATTCCTTTCCGTGGTAAACATTTTCGGATTGAAAACTGGAGCGCTGATCCAGAATGTGTTTACCGCGGCGAAAGTCTCTGCACTGCTCGGGCTGGCGTTGTTTGGATTGGCGTTGGGAAGAAATGCACAGGCTTTGGCAGCAAACTTCAGCGGACATTTCTGGCATAACGCCGGATTGAGCGCGCAACATGCAGTACAGGTGGGAGTGGGTGGGCCGGTGGTAATGGTGGGTACGCTGACGATTCTGGCGGTGGCCCAAGTGGGATCGTTGTTCTCCGCGGACGCCTGGAACAACGTGACGTTTACGGCGGGAGAAGTGAAGAATCCCAACCGAAATTTACCGCTATCGTTGGCGTTGGGGACGGGCGTCGTAATCGCACTCTACATAGCATGCAACTTTATTTACCTGCTCGGCCTGCCGCTCGATGGAACCGCAGGGGCGGCCACAATTCTGGGACGCGGTATTAAATATGCTGCCGAAGATCGTGTGGGTACGGCGGTGATGACGCAGATGTTCGGGGCTGCAGGCGGATTACTGATGGCCGGAGCGATTCTGATATCCAGCTTCGGCTGTAATAACGGCCTGATTCTTTCCGGTGCACGCGTCTACTATGCGATGGCCAAGGATGGTTTGTTCTTCAGGAGCGTGGCTAAACTGCATCCCACTTACAAGACACCCGCGGTTTCGCTGATGGTGCAGATGGTATGGGCGTGCCTGCTATGCGTTTCGGGGAGCTACGGTCAGCTTCTGGATTACATTATTTTTGCGGTGCTGGTTTTCTACATTTTGACGATTGTGGGATTGTTCGTCCTTCGGCGAACGCGTCCGGATGCTCCGCGTCCGTATCGGGCCGTCGGCTATCCCGTGCTGCCGGCGATTTATATTGTGATGGCTTTGTTTATCGATGTCATACTATTGCGCTATAAACCGCAATTCACATGGCCCGGGCTGATTGTGGTACTGCTGGGCATCCCGGTATATTACGCGTGGTCGAAGAGTTCGAGGACGGCGAGCGCATCTTAGTCCAAGGAGAAACTGAAGCATGGCGAATCTGTTCGCGAGGAAAGACCTTCCCACACTGATGAAAGAGGCGGTTGAGGTTGAAGGCGAACAAAGTTTGCGGCGCGCCCTCGGCCCTCTGAATCTGGTGACACTGGGCATCGGCGCGATTATCGGGGCAGGCATTTTTGTCATTACTGGACAAGCGGCGGCGCAGTTTGCCGGACCCGCGCTGGTGATCTCATTCGTCCTGGCTGGCGTTGCCTGCGCCTTTGCGGGACTCTGTTACGCCGAATTTGCCTCAATGATTCCAATCGCGGGCAGCGCGTATACGTACTCTTATGCGACGCTGGGTGAACTGGTTGCATGGATCATTGGCTGGGATTTGATTCTGGAGTATGCGTTCGGCGCGGCTACGGTTGCGGTCGGGTGGAGCGGCCACTTGCGGGCATTCCTGCACGATCTGGGCTGGAATATGCCGGCCCTTCCGACTTCTGATTTCATGCTTTTCGGCACGCCCGTACATCTGAAATACGACTACATTGGATTCATCGTCATCATGGTGATCACCACGATTCTGGTGATCGGCATCAAGGAATCGGCGAATTTTACCACCGCCATCGTGATTATGAAGGTTGCGGTGGTTTGCATGTTCGTGGTTCTAGCCACCGCGTTTTTATATTCGCATTCCTGGAAGCCAAACTACTGGCACCCCTTCATCCCGCCAAACACCGGCGAGTGGGGGCACTTTGGATGGTCGGGAATCTTGCGCGGAGCAGGCGTGGTCTTCTTCGCATACATCGGCTTTGATGCGGTTTCAACGGCGGCGCAGGAGGCTAAGAATCCTAAGCGAGATATGCCCTTTGGCATTCTCGGTTCCCTGGTTATTTGTACGGTGCTTTATATTCTGGTTTCCGGCCTGCTCACTCACCTCGTGCCTTATCAGCAACTCAACGTTCCGGATCCTGTGGTCGTGGGCATTCGGGTGGCGGGGCAGCAATGGGCCACTTTCCTGGTAGAAATTGGAGCGCTCGGCGGTCTGGCGACGGTGATGCTTGTGATGTTGCTGGGCCAGTCTCGCGTGTTCTACTCTATGTCGCGCGACGGGTTGCTCTGGCCGTGGGCGGGTAAGATTCATCATCGCTTTCGCACGCCGTATCTCAGTTCCATCGTGGTTGGCATTTTCGTTGCGATCCTGGCCACGGTAATTCCGCTCAACGTGCTGGATGAGATGACGAGCGTGGGGACGCTGCTCGCTTTTGTGCTGGTGAGCGCGGGGGTGTGGGTGATGCGCCGGACGCATCCGCAGCATTAACCGGCCGTTCAAGACCCCGCTGGTGCCGCTGGTGCCCATTCTCTCGATTCTTTTTTCGGGGGCTCTCATTATTTTTCTTTCTCCCGCAACGCAAATTCGGCTAGTGGTCTGGCTGGTGATTGGGCTGGCCATTTACTTTACCTACGGACGCAAGCACAGCAAGGTGCAACAGGCGCTACGATCGGAGCCGGTTTCGAAGAGTGTGTCGTAGGATTTGGTTCTCTTACGGTTACGGGCTCTCCGCTCAGCGCGGAGAGCCTTTTTGTTTTATAGTCGGTCAATCAGTGCGTGATCTGAAATGACATAATTCATCCATGAAGATCGTGAGCGCAGAAGAAATGCGAGCCATTGACCGCGCCACCAGCGAGCGCTTTGGCGTGCCTTCCCTTACGTTGATGGAGAATGCGGGTGCGGCCGTGGCTGATTATGTGCTGGCACATTACGCTTCGGCAGCGCGCATCGTCGCTTTTTGCGGGAAGGCAAATAACGGTGGCGACGGATTCGTAGCTGCGCGGCGGTTGCATGAAAGTGGAAAAAAAGTTGAAGTGATTCTGCTTTCGAGGTCCGAGGATTTGCGGGGTGACGCCGCAATCATGCACGGCAGACTGCCGACCAAAGCGATTACGGTGCATTCCATCGAGGAGTTAAGAAGCGAACGCGTGCAGCTTTTGATTGAGGCCGATTTGTATCTCGATGCCGTGCTGGGCACGGGTTTCAAGCCTCCGGTAAGCGGGCTCTATGGCGAAGCAATCGCGATCATGAATACAAGCCAGGTTCCGGTGATCGCGGTGGATATACCTTCCGGCGCTGATGCGGACGCGATGGGCCAGCAGAGTGGAACGATTGCGCGCGCCGATGCGATCGTAACATTTACCGCGCCGCGTCCGGCACATGTATTCGGATCGTTGACTTCGGGCGCAACTTGCGTGGCTGGAATTGGATCTCCGTCGGAAGCTATTACCTCGTCCCTTCAACTGAATGTAATTACGGCGCCCGATATTGCGGGATTGATTGGGCCGCGTCGAGCGGAGTCGAACAAAGGGAACTACGGGCATGTGCTGGTGGTCGGAGGATCGCTCGGGAAGGCGGGAGCGGCTGCGATGGCCGGAATCGCTGTACTCCGGGCCGGGGCGGGGCTTTCGACGGTGGCAACGGCGAAGTCAGTGCTGGGAACCGTGGCAGGATTTCATCCCGAACTGATGACCGAACCTTTGGCCGAAACGGATGCGGGCACAATTTCTATGAGCGCACTGGATCGGCTTGAAAAATTGGCGGAAGGAAAGAGTGTAGTTGCGATTGGTCCCGGAATATCAGCAAATCCGCAGACGTCAGAAATGGTGAGGGAGTTGGTGGCGAAACTTCGAATCGCCATGGTCGTGGATGCAGATGGGCTGAACGCGTTTGACGGTCGTGCGGACGAATTAAATGGGAAAGGCAGGACGCTGGTGATTACCCCGCATCCGGGAGAGATGGCGCGGCTGGCGGGAATGAGCATCCCTGACGTGCAGAAAGATCGTTTGGGCGTGGCGAGAAAGTTTGCGA
This sequence comes from uncultured Acidobacteriaceae bacterium, assembly GCA_963817305.1. GTDB lineage: Bacteria > Acidobacteriota > Terriglobia > Terriglobales > Acidobacteriaceae > Sulfotelmatobacter. The sequence goes on from CAWFOD010000013.1 coordinate 298,553, forward strand.
GGGAACACGAATTAATTGTTGTGCTGAAAGGTCATCGCACCTTGGCTGTCCGGCCGGATGGCGAGGCTTGGGTAAACACGACGGGTAATCCTGGAATGTCTACCGGCGGCACGGGAGACATTTTGACGGGAATGGTTGCGGGCATGATTGCGCAGAATCCGAAAGATGCGTTCGTGGCCACTATAGCTGCTGTGCATCTCCACGGGCTGGCGGGCGACGTGATGCGCGAGAGCGTGGGTGAACATTCATTGGTGGCCACCGATTTATTGCGAGGATTGCCCGAGGCTTTCCGGCGGACGCAGAACGCAGGAAAAGAGAAGCTGGTGTGCTGGGGCGATTGACTGCGCGCAAGCTTGCCGTTATCTCGAAGCGGGTAAGCGAACTGTTTTTCCGGAAGCTGCCGAACGGCGCGCTGCGTCCAGGATTTCGGTCACAGTGACATTTGTTTCCAGCGAAGATAAACCATCGGGCTTCACTCCGTCGATCACTACTGCTCTTAGAAGTGACAACGAGCTGTCATAAGGCGCAGGAAGCGGTTTAGCTGCGATCTGCTCTTCCTGACCGCCGGCGCGTCGTACGCGAATGTCATCGTGCTTCACGGTGATCACGTATCCGGTCTGACCGTACACCTCCATATCTTTGCGGTCGAAGGGCCAGTTCCACGAGGCTTGTAGAATGGCTTGCGCTTTGGGATAGGTGAGAATGACGGTGGCTTCATCGTCGACGTGTGGATAGATTTCTGGTTTGATCTGCTGAGTGACAGCGGTCACGGTTTCGGGGCGTTGGCCATCCATCAGCCAGGTCATAAGATCGGCGCCATAGCAGCCGAAGTCGAAGAGTGCGCCTGCTCCATTGAGCTTGGGATCGGTGAGCCAGTCTAGAAATTCCGGGCTAACGCCAATTTCCTTGGGACCGCTGTGGCCATCGTGAACCACCACTTTGCGGATGTCACCGATCGCCTTTTCGTGGACGAGGTCGTAGGCAGCATGATTGCTGCGATACCACGTCGTCTCGTAGTTCACGACGACGTGAATCTTTCCCGCGTCTGCCGCTTTCTTGATCGCCAGCGCGTCTTCCAGGCTGACTGCCAGCGGTTTTTCCATCATGACGTGAACGCCGTGCCGGGCGCAGATTTCCACGACGCGACGATGGTCATACGTGTTCGTGTACACGAGAACAGCTTGCGGATGCGTGCGGTCAAGCATTCCTTCCAGGTTTGGAAAGAGCAGATTCTGGTCGATGCCGAACTGTTTCGAATATCGAGTGAACAGCGATTGGTCGGGTTCGGCGATGCCAACGATCTCGATCGCCGGGTCGTGGAGGGATCGCTCAAAAAATCCCTGCACATGGCCGTGAACCAGGCCAACGATGCCGACACGCAGAGGCGGCCGATTTTCCGCAGGCATGCTCTGGCTTTGCAGAAGTGGAAGTCCAAGTAAAAGAATTAGTCCAAAAGAGGCGAAGGATGAGAAGCAGCGCATGCAAGCACTCCGTAAGGGCGAACTGGAAAACCGTTGTCGCGCAAACAAATCGCCCATGATCTGACGGGACATTGTATCAACAGTAAACAAGGTTGTAAGTGCTGTCGTTAAAGTTACTTGGAGCGGCCAAGACAGGCTAGCAGCACGGGAATCCGGCCATTCGCTTCCGTAACCTGTTACCTGTCCGAATGGCGTGACATAGTGATTTCACTATGACCCACTTCCCCCAACCGCACCCTTCGAGGCGCGCGGCCCGAATCCAGTTAGGTGATGCTGTCCTGGCCGCGATTCGTTTAGAAGATGGCCGGCGCACAAAAGCCAAACTCCAATCCATTTCCGTGACTGGCGGACTGTTGCAATTGCCGCATGCTCTGGGAACCGGTTCGTTCGTCGAACTCGCATTCCAGACGCAATCGGGCCCGGTGCACGGCATGGCTGAAGTCCTCGCTCCCATGCGCAAGACAAATACTGGCGTGCTGCAACCGTTCCGCTTCGTCGCGTTCGAGGATGACGATCATCGTCGTCTGCGTACCTCGGTCGATCATGTGGCGGACCGCAGTCTGCTGGGACTGAAGTCATCTGTGTTTATGGTGCCGAAGACGACGATTTAGTCGGCGCGGGGCGATCCGTATTTCTTCTCCGATGCTGAGGGCGGAGCTCTCGCTATACTGTTCGTGGTCATGCAGAAAATAGCTGCGAACGGACGCGGGGAATGACGCGGGAGATTACTACTCATTCGGCGGAGGAAACGATCGCCTTCGGTCGAACGCTGGCCGAGTTGTTGGCGCCACCAAAGCTCGTGCTACTGCGCGGCGATCTGGGCGCGGGTAAAACCACGCTGGTCAAGGGAATCGCGGAAGGATTCGACGCAGCGCTGGCCGAGAACGTCACCAGCCCTACCTTCACGTTGATTCACGAATATCGCGGGCCCCTCGCTGATTTGTTTCACATCGATCTTTACCGCGTGGATACGCCGCGCGAGTTGGAGACTTTGGGGCTCGAGGATTTGCGCTCCGCCCGGAGCGTTCTGCTGATTGAGTGGGGTGAGAAATTTCCGCGTCTGCTGCGCGAGCGGGATGTCGAGATTGCGCTGGAGCGGGATGGGGAGAGTGGGCGCCGGATCAAGATTAGCGAGGCACCCCGAGGAGGGCTCGAATGTCATCGTTAGGAGTACGTGCGGTTGTGTTCTGCTTTCCGGTAATCCTGGGATTGCTGCCGGTTGCGGCCCAGAGTTCCAGCTACCACTTGGAATTCGAGGACAACGCAGGCAGCAAGCAGGTGATTCTTGTAAATGATTCGGAAAAGCCGATTGAGGCGTTTGTGGCGTCCCAACGATGCCAAAAGGCAACTGGCGGGAACGGGAGCGTTCGGGATATTCTCTTCTATCCTTCTAAGGATATCGACGACATGCAGGCTGCTGATCGAAGCGGACCACCGCGCAGCGGAGTCGTTGATACGGGAGCGCGGTGGAGTACATTTCTCGTCATGCTGCCGGAAAGGGGCGATTGCCAGAACCGGATCACTGCTGTTTTCTTCTCGGACGGAAGTTTTGAAGGGGACGATGCAGCGGTGCGAAATTTGAAAGCTGGGCGAGATGGTTTGGCCGCAGGCGTCCACTACTGGGCCCATAGAATCAGCCGGGAAAAGCCGGATGGATCGACGCTCAATTCCTTACTTGCTGAGGTGAGGGAGCGCGCGGTCGCGGATGAGGCGAAGCAGCTGAAGTACTTCCGGACCGGCAGCCACGGGGACTCGTCAGCGCAGCCCCTGCGTGAGTACTGGGCGAGCTGGGTGATGGTCGAGCGTGATATCGAATTGCGTTTCCCGAAGGATATCGCCCACGAAGAACCAAGCGCGACCTTGCGAAGGCTCGCCGATATGATCAATGGGTGGAAAGCGAAGATTGACGGAGATATAGCCCTGCAGAAACTGAATATGGTTTTCCCGGCGATCTCTGAGTCATCTGCGTCGAAGGATAGGTAATAACGCTCCCGATATCCTCTTGAGGGGACGCGGACGGAACCGTCGCTCGCAATTCAAGGGATTCCGTTGACGTGCATAGACGGATGGCAGCCGCTCGTGGCCTCTGGCTCGGTGCTGAAAGGAGCAGCGATCCAGCGGCGAGAGCGATCAGAAGCCCATGATGTTGTAGCCGCAGTCGACGTAGATGACTTCGCCGGTGATGCCGCTGCTGGCGTCGGAGGCGAGGAATACTCCGGTCGAACCGACCTCTTCGACATCCACGCGGCGACCCAGCGGAGCACGCTCTTCGTGGCCTTTGAGCATATCGCCGAAGCCGGCGATGCCGCGGGCGGCCAGGGTTTTGATTGGACCGGCAGAGATAGCGTTCACGCGAATTTTCTTTTTGCCTAATTCGTAGGCGAGATAGCGGACGGAGCATTCGAGTCCCGCTTTGGCTACCGCCATCACGTTGTAACGCGGAACAACTTTTTCGGATGCGTAGTAGGTCATGGTGAGGATCGATCCGCCATCTTCCATGAGCGGAGCCGCGGCGCGGGCGACTGCGACTAGCGAATAGACACTGACGTCCATTGCAACGCGAAAGCCTTCGCGCGTGGTGTTGAGGAAATCGCCTTTGAGTTCGTCGGCGGGAGCGTAGGCCACGGAGTGGACGAGAGTGTGCAACTTGCCGTGCCGCTCTTTCAAGGTGGCGAAGAGGCCATTGATTTCATCGTCTTTGCTTACGTCGCACATGTAGGCTTCGGCGCCGGGCAGCGAAAGAATCAGATCTTTGGCTTCCTGCTCCAGACGCTCGTTCTGGTAGGTGATGGCGAGCTTCATGCCGGCGGCGTGGAGTCCCTGGGCGATGGACCACGCGATCGAGCGCTTGTTAGCGACTCCGAAGACGACGCCGTTACGGCCTTGTAGGTCTGAGGACATGCATGCTCCTTGGAATGGGAAAGGATATCAGCCAGAAGAGGCATTTACCAAAGGAGACGGCGAAAACTTGATTGTCGATTTCCGATTGCCAATTTCCAATTGGAAATCTTTTCGCATGCGACTTCAATTGGAAATCTAAACAATTGGAAATTGCCAATCGAAAATCAAATCGTTCGCGCGTAATCAATGTTCCGGTGCGCCAACCTCTTCCTCGACGACCGTCTCCACTGGCCAGCTCGCAGCAACGAACGACAATCCGTAAACACAGGCCAGGATCGCGAAGGCGGCGACCAAGCTCACGTTGTGGGCGACGGCGCCGACCGCGAGCGCCAGCACGAGCTGCAGGAACGTTCCGAAAAAATAAAATGCATTCTGCACTCGACCCATCAGATGTTGCGGGACCATCTCCATGAGACTTGTGTTCATGGCGATGCCGCCCACACCGCGGGCTGATCCCATTACGCCGTAGAGTAGAACGGCCGCGGCTAGCCAGCGTGAGACTGGAGCGCAGACGATGCACGCGGCAATGATCGCCATGGAGAAGGCGACGGAGCGGCGCCCGCCCAGGCTGGCGATGATTGCGGGAGCATAGAGGGCGCTGAGAAACGCGCCGGTGCCCCAGCCGGCGTTGAGCCATCCGTAGCCGACGGCGCCGGCATGGAAAATGCGATCACTCAGCGATGGAGTGACGACTACGCCGGTGATCATTGCGCCTAGAAATAATGCCCAGCTGATACCGAGCAGGATGACTGGACGATGGTCGCGAAGGAAGTGCAGGCCTTCGCGCATCTCGCGCCAGAACTTTTCGAACTGAGTTTCCGCGGCGAGAATATCGGCGCGTAATTCTTGCGGGCGCAACACGACATGACGTCCCTTGCGCACGGCGAAATAGCACAGGAACGAAACCACGTAGGTGGAGACATCGATCAAGAGCACACCGCCGAGGCCGATGTGGTTATACATGAAGCCGACGAGCGAGCCGGCGATGAGCCAGCCTCCCTGCACGCCCGCGAGAAGAAAAGTATTCGACTGCACGAATTGGCCTTCGGGCGTGAGCTCCTGAATGAGCGCGGTGATCGTCGGCCAGAACATCCAGAAACCGGCGGCAACGAGCGTGTTCATCAAATAGAGTTCCCAGATTTTCACGCGGTGCTGAAAGGCTAGGATGCACACGGTCACAATGATCACGGCGCGGACGGCATCGAGCCACATGACGAGGCGGCGGCGATCTTCACGGTCGATAATGACGCCGGTGAAGGGAAGCATCAACATGGCGGGAATGGTTTGCAAAACGGCGAACGTGCCGAGAGCCATTTCCGAATGCGTGACTTCGAGGATGTACCAGGCGACCGCGGCCGAATTCATCCCGCTGCCCAACATAGAGATCACGTTGGCGGCAAAGACGAAGCGCAACGGGCGCTGGCCGAGGATATTTCGCATACTTTACTTTAGCCGATGTGGAGACGAGCTGAGAGTTACGGATGGAACATCAAGCGTGAGACTGTAACTTTTCCGATTCTTCACGAATTCTTTTCCAGGCGCGCTCGACGTGTTTCGCTTCCGTGTTGGTCTGGCCGACGCAGAGACGCAGAGTGAGTTTTCCGTTGAGTTTGGTGTGGGTGAGGAAGAGATCACCACTGCGGTTGAGGCGATCCATGATGGTTTGATTGGCGGTGTCTCCGCCTTTGTGACGGAAACACACGAGATTTAACGGGACAGGAGCGGCGAGTTCGAAGTCCTTGTCTTGGTCATGGCGGACCCAGTCAGCGAATTGCTGCGCCAGTTGCACGTGGCGGCGAATGTGGTGCTGCAGGCCTTCGACGCCGTAATGGCGGATCACGAACCAGAGCTTGAGAGATCGGAAGCGGCGGCCGAGTTGGATGTGCCAGTCGCGGTAGTCGATTACCGCTCCGGATTCGGTGGCTTGATTGCGTAGATATTCGGGCAGGATGCTGAGTGTCTGAATGAGGGCTTTGCGGTCGGCGACCCAGAAGCAGTTGCAATCGAAGTTAGTGAACATCCATTTGTGCGGATTAAAGTTGTAGCTGTCGGCGAGTTCCACTCCATTTTGCAGATGACGAAATTCCGGGCACAGCGCTGCGGTGCCGGACATGGCGGCATCGACGTGCAGCCAGAGGTTGTGCTTGCGGCAGACTTCGGCGATCTGCGGGATCGGGTCCATGGCATTCGAGGAAGTCGTGCCGACGGTTGCGCAGACGAAACATGGGACAAGATTGTTTCGCTTATCTTCTTCTATCTGACGGGCGAGAGCGTCGGGGCGCATGGCGAAGTTTTCATCCACATCGATGTGGCGCAGGTTGTCGACGCCTATGCCCGCAATCATCGCGGCCTTCTGCAGAGAGGAATGAGTTTGGGTGGAGACGTAAGCGACGATGCGGCCGTCGCATCCTTTTTTGTTGCTGACGTAGTTAGTGGCACGTTCCCGAGCCGCGAGCAGTGCGCAGAGTGCCGCACTGGATGCCGTATCTTGAATTACGCCGCCGCCGGTTTTCGATGAGAGGAATTTATCCGGCAACCCCAACATGGCGACAAGCCAGTCGAGAACGTGAGTTTCTAATTCCGTGCAGGCGGGACTGGTGGACCAGAGCATGCCTTGCACGCCCAGGCCGGATGAGAGAAGATCGCCGAGAATTCCGGGGCCGGAGGCGTTACAGGGAAAGTAGGCGAAAAAATTCGGCGACTGCCAATGAGTGATGCCGGGAATAATCAGATTATCGACATCTTTCAGCATCTCCTCGAACGACTCGCCTTGCGCGGGAGGTTTTGCCGGCAAGGATTCGCGGATTTGGCCCGGTTTGACTTGAGACAGCACGGGAAACGATTCAACGTGAGACTGATAGTCGGCGATCCAGTCGACTACGGCGTGGCCGCAGCGACGGAATTCATCGGGCGTCATGTGAAAAGATTTTTCGTCGGGCACTTGCTACCTCAGAAAATGAACACAGAGCAGATCGTACCAGAGTAGATTTTAAGTCTCAGCCGAGATGTCCAAAATACAGACGTGTCTTGTACTCGAAGGCGACGCGGTTTGCGACGGCGCATTGGTCGAATATGATTCGCAATTCGCGTAGCATGGCCTCGTGCTGCGGATGGCCTGGTCCTGGCGCATAGGAGGAAGATAGTAGACGACCTTCTACGCCGGCATAGTCGAATTCCTGGCGCATGTCGAAGACTCGCTCACGATAAGGAGCGGGGTCAAAGAATTCGTTCACAGATTCGGTGGTGCGCTCGTGACGAACTTCTTTGTAGTCGGTACCGTAGGTCAATAGTAATTTTTCATACTTGCGAAGAAATTCGGTCGTTTCGGTGAGGCGCTCATTCCACAGAAGAACCAGCCAGCCTCCAGGTTTCATGATGCGAACGAATTCACGCTTTGCACGCGCGCGGTCGAACCAGTGAGCGGCTTGCGCAGCGGTAATGAAGTCGACGCTGTGATTGGCAAGAGTAGTAGCTTCGGCCGTTCCATCAATACTGGTGAAATTTGGGAACGACGCGAGCAGGCGCTCTCCAGCGTTTCGCATCTCGTCGTTGGGCTCGACGCCGAAGACTTGATTGCCATTCTTGAGTAACATCCGCGTCCAGATGCCGGTGCCCGAGGCGATTTCGGCGATTACATGGCTGGGTGCGAGACCGCATTCGTCCTTCAGGGTCTGCAGAGCTTCTGGCGGATATCCCGGTCGATAGCGTACGTAGTTTTCTACGCGATCGGAAAAGCGGCTGGTGGCATTGGAGGCAGGCATACGATCAACGAAAAGTTTGGCAGTCGTAAGGAATCCATTCTAATGCAGGAAAGGCAATTGACGGGAAGTGCCTGTTAGCGCTCCAAGTGCGATACCATTTCAAGCAATATGAAAGTTCGTCGTGCATGAGAGTGGTGATCAAAGTCGGGACCAGCCTGATCGCGCCGGGCGGGCAGATCGATGCGAACCTGTTGCGCGCCATGGTCGATCAGTTTGATCTCAGCAAGAATGAATATTTAATCGTCACTTCCGGCGCGATCGCGGCGGGTATGTCTGGGCTGGGCTTAAGCGAGCGGCCCAGCGATGTTCCGGGGATGCAGGCCTGTGCCGCAGTGGGGCAAAGCAAGCTGATGCATACTTACGAGCGGCTTTTCTTCGGCAAAAAAGTCGTCGCGCAACTTTTGCTTTCAAGCGACGATTTTACTTCGCCGGTTCGTTACCGCAATCTTCAGAACGCTTTGACGGAGTTGCTCGGGCTGGGGGTTGTCCCCATTGTGAATGAAAACGATAGCGTCTCGGTGCGGGAACTGGAAGGCGCCTTTGGCGACAACGACGAACTCAGCGCATTGCTGGCGCGGGCGGTGAAAGCGGATTGGCTTCTATTGCTCACGAATGTGGATGGATTCCTCGTTCCCGGCGCGGGCAAGAAAAGTCGTCTAGTGCGGGTGGTGCGCAAGCTGACTCCGGTTTTGGAAGCGCAATGCAATGGCACGAGCAAGCTGGGGCGCGGCGGCATGATTTCCAAATTACGCGCGGCGAAGCTGGCCAGCGAAGCTGGTGTACATGTGGCGATTGTGAATGGATGCCATCCTCGCGCGATTTCATTGGGAATGCAGCGCAAGACCGGAACATATTTTCCGCCGGTGGCAGGAAGAAAATAATGGCGACAAGCGTTACAAACGCGGCTTCCACGCAGGAGAAACTTTTGCGGGCGCGTGGCGCTGCCGCCAAGTTGGCTACGCTTTCCAGTGCGGAGAAGAATGCGCTGTTGCTTGCCATGGCGGGCGCGATTGAAGCGAATGTGGATGGCATTTTGACGGCGAACCGAGAGGACGTGGAAAGTTCCGGACTCGATGGCGCGATGCGCGACCGGCTGCTGCTGACTACGGAACGAATCGAGGAGATGGCTCAGGGAGTGCGCGATGTGGCAGTCCTCAGAGACCCGGTTGGGGAGACGCTGGCGGAGTGGACTCGACCGAACGGGCTGCAGATTCGCAAAGTGCGGGTGCCGCTGGGGGTGGTGGGAATCATTTACGAATCGAGACCCAACGTTACCGTGGATACGGCTGTGCTGGCGTTGAAAACCGGGAATGCGATTGTGCTGCGTGGAGGGAAAGAGGCGGCGAGGAGCAATCAGCGGCTGGTGGCAATTCTTACATCTGTCCCCGGTGTGCCAGAGGGAGCGATCGAGCTGCTGGATTCGAATACGCGGGAATCGGTGCAGGATCTGATCAAGGCTCGGGGGTTGGTGGATGTGATCATTCCGCGCGGCGGTGCAGGTCTGATCGCATTCGTCACGGAAAATTCTTCGGTGCCGGTGATTGAGACAGGGGCGGGGAACTGCCACATCTTTGTCGATGAATCCGCCGATTTTGATATGGCGGACCGGATCGTGATCAATGCCAAGACGTCACGTCCGTCGGTGTGCAATGCGGCGGAGAAACTGCTGATTCATGAAAAGATTGCGGAGCAATATGTTCCGCGCATCGTGAAAAAGCTGATCGACGCTGGAGTTGAGGTCCGCGGAGATGAGAAGTCCCGCTGTCTTGTCGCGGGACTGAAGATTGCTCTGGCCTCCGAAGAAGATTGGTACGAAGAATATCTGCGGCTGTGCATGGGTGTTCGCGTGGTGGCGAATGTGGATGTGGCGATTGACCTTATCAATCGTTATTCGACGAAGCATTCCGATTCAATCGTGACCCGGGATGAGAAGAATGCGCGCAACTTCCTGCGGGGCGTGGATTCGGCGGCGGTTTACTGGAATGCTTCGACTCGTTTTACCGATGGGGCAGAGTTTGGCTTTGGCGCGGAGATGGGCATCAGCACCCAGAAGCTTCACTGCCGCGGACCCTTCGCGCTGGCGGAATTGACTTCTTCCAAGTACGAGATTGTGGGGACGGGGCAGGTGCGGTGAATTCTGGCGGCGCGGGGCCGGTTGCGTCGGGAAACGCCAGATAGTAGTCGTGGTTCTCGCTCACGTCGCTAAGGCCGCTACTTCCTCTCGCGGTAATTTTAAGAGGTTTAAACTTCTTTCGCGCTTCCCTCATGTGTATAGCGTAACACCGCTGTGTTAACGTATTTACTTTCTCTGCGGAGCCTCATGAGACTATTCTCAGTTCTTCTTCTTGCTTCTCTCGTTCTACTTTGTTTTTTATCGTCCCGTGTCAGCGGGACTGCGTCTGTTCCGGCTTCGGCCCAATCCATCTTTGGCTTCCGCGACGCGGCTGCCGAAAACGCGAACGAGGCGCGCTTCCTTGCGGTGCCTGATCCCAAGCTGGCGGAAGAGCATTTGCGTGTGTTGACCCAGGCACCACACATGGCGGGGACGCCGGAAGATAAGGCCACCGCGGATTACGTGGCGCAGAAGTTTCGCGATGCAGGACTCGAGACTGAAACCGTCGAGTACAAAGTTTGGATGAATTATCCCAAGGAAATCAGCGTGGACATCACCGCCCCTGCTGGGGTTGAAATGCACGGGCCTACACGCGAGCATGTGGAAGGTGATCCATATGACAACGATCCGCGGGTGGTGATGCCGTTCAGCGGGATGTCGCCGTCGGGAGATGCCGAGGCGGAGGTGGTCTACGCGAATTATGGTACGCCGGAAGATTTTGAAAAGCTGGAGAAGTTGAAGATCGATGTACGCGGAAAGATTGTGATCGTGCGTTACGGGCAGAATTTTCGCGGGGTAAAAGAATTCATCGCGCAGCAGCATGGCGCGGCGGGAGTGATTATTTATTCCGATCCGTTCGACGATGGCTGGCGGCGCGGCGATAAATATCCTGAGGGGCCATGGCGGCCCGATACCGGCGTGCAGCGCGGGTCGGTGGGATACATGTTCGAATTTCCCGGCGATCCGACAACGCCAGGATTTGCCTCAGTGCCTTCATTGCCGGAAAGCAAACGCATTTCTCCCGAGCAGTCGGCGCAGATGCCGAAGGTTCCGGTTACGCCGCTTTCCTATCACGATGCATGGCCGATTCTTCAGCACCTGGCGGGCCCCGACTCGCCGCGCGAGTGGCAAGGTGCGTTGCCTTTCACCTATCACGTGGGCCCTGGACCAGTGCGGGTGAAAATGCATTTGAAGCAGGATTATCAGTTCCGCACGTTGTGGGATGTGATTGGACGCGTGCGCGGCAGCGAATCGCCGGATGAGTGGGTGGTTGCGGGGAATCATCGCGATGCTTGGGTTTATGGGGCGGTGGATCCGAACAGCGGCACGGCGGCGATGCTCGAAGCGGTGCATGGTGTGGGTGAGTTGTTGAAGGCTGGCTGGAAGCCGAAGCGCACCATGATTTTTGCCAGCTGGGATGGTGAAGAAGAAGGTCTGATGGGTTCCACAGAGTGGGCGGAGCAGCATGAATCTGAGCTGGCAAATGCGCCGGCATATTTCAATGTAGACGTTGCGGTCTCCGGGCCGAAGTTCGGCGCATCGGCGGTGCCGAGTTTGAAGCAGTTTTTACGCGACCTGACCAAAGCGGTGCCAAGTCCGAAGGGCGGCACTGTTTACGAAGCGTGGCAGAAGGTGGATCAGCCGGGCGGCACTCCGTTGGCACAATCGCCAAGCGAAGCGATTGGAGATGGGAGACATATGCCCGTCGCTTCTGCCAGAGCCGATGTCCCGGTAGGAGATTTGGGCAGTGGCTCTGATTACAGCGCTTTCCAGCAACACCTGGGTGTGCCCTCTACCGATATCGGCTCCAGCGGTCCTTATGGTGTGTACCATTCGACGTTTGACGATTTCGCATGGTTTAAGAAATTCGGGGATCCAGATTTTCTTTACGAGCAAGAGATGGCGAGAATTTTCGGGCTGGAAGCTTTGCGCATGGCCGATGCCGATGTGCTGCCGTACGACTATGAGGAATACGGCAAGGAGGTTGCCGCTTACGCCGACTCCGCGGCTAAGCGCGCGCAGAACAAGTTTGGGAATCACGTTCTCGATTTCAGCGCTGTCACACTGGCGGCAAAACATTTTCAGGACGCAGGAGCGAAAATTCTTTCGAAACAGAGAAACCCTCCGCGAGATTCAGCCAGATTGAATCGTGCGCTGCTTGGCGCCGAGCGCGCGTTGCTGGTGCCGGAGGGGCTGCCGCACCGTCCGTGGTTTCGCCATGCAATTTACGCTCCGGGGGAATATACGGGATATGCGGCGGTAGTGATTCCGGGAGTAAATGAAGCTTTGGATAAAGGCGATGTTGACCGGGCGCGGCAACAATTGGCGGTTCTGGCCGCGGCGCTGGAGCGGGCGGCCAAGGCGCTGGAAGGCTATCGTTAGTAATGACTAGTCAGCTGACTAGTCATATATAATGTTGGGAGTGAGGTGAAAACTTCGTGGGATCATGGCAACTACAGGATGCGAAGGCCCGGTTTAGCGAGTTTTTGGACGCGGCGCTCAAGAAGGGTCCTCAAGTGGTGACGCGTCGGGGTGTAGAGGCTGCGGTTCTGGTGCCGATTGAAGAATGGCGGCGGATGCAGGCTGTGTCTCGTCCCGGCATTAAGGAATTGCTGATGTCCGGTCCCCGATTCGACAACATTATTCCTCCGCGCAGAAAGTGGAAACGCCGACCACCCGTGGAGTTCGAGTGACCCGGTATCTACTTGATACAAATATAATTTCGGAAATTCACAAACCGAAGCCTCACGGTGGGGTCCTCGCGTGGTTTGGCGGCTTGCGTGACGAGCAGGTTTGTCTCTCGGCGGTTACGCTGTACGAACTGCAGGCGGGTATTGAGCGCACCCGAAAACAGAATCCGGAAAAGGCGGACGCCATTGAAGCCTGGGTCGATGAATTAGAGCACTCCGCGGAGGTGCTACCGATGGATGGGCGTTGCTTCCGCGAGGCTGCCCGCATCATGGCGAGGAAGCAAGAAGATCTGTTTTACGAAGTCATGATCGCCGCGACCGCGCGTTTACACAAACTCATCGTGGCAACACGTAATGAGAGGGATTTCAGAAGTCTGCGGGTGGAGATAATCAATCCTTTCAAATCAAACTAAACTATGAACGCTACCCACGCACTCGGACAATTTCTGCGCACGCTGCCGCACTCGGCGGCGGCGACGTTTCTGGCGCTGTTCCCGATTGTTGATCCGTTCGGTGGCATTCCGATTTTCTTTAGCATGACTTCTTCGTGGAGTGCGAAAGATCGCAACCGAACGGCGCTGAAGACCGGGATTTGGGTTTTTGTGATTCTGGTGACGTTTCTTTTTGTGGGCCGTTTTGTGCTGCACTTCTTCGGCATCTCTCTTCCGGTCTTGAAAATCGCCGGGGGATTGATCGTGGCGAATACGGCGTGGGGCATGGTTACGTCACATGCGCGCATCACCCCGGAAGAAACGCACGAAGCTGAGGATAAGGAAGATATTTCTCTAACGCCGCTGGCCATGCCGCTGATGTCCGGGCCGGGAGCGATCGGAGTCGTGATGGCGCTGGCGGCGCATGTGGATAGTTCCGCATCGTATCTGGGGATGGTGATTGGGATCGCCGCCGTGGCATTGACGGTTTTTCTGTTTTTTTACCTGGGAGGACCGCTGGTGCGGAGGCTGGGGCCGAGCGCGGTGGGAGCGATCAACAAGATTTTCGGGTTTTTAATCCTGGCGATCGCGGTGCAGTTGGTGTGGGATGGGGTGGCGGACTTCGGGAGCTAGAGCGTCTTCAAATGATTGGACTTCTCGCAAGCAAGGCGAGAAGTGAGGTACCCAGCTTTCGGCTCACTGAGGCCCAGGTTTGCGCGGCTGGACAGCCGGGGGCAGCTATTCCCGCATGAGAATTTATTTCAACGTAACTAATCTATCTACCAGTTCTGAATAGTCTTTTTTCTCGATGCCGTGCACCTGCTTGTTGTACTCGTCCACTTTCGACGAATAGTTCATGGAGCAGAATTTTGGTCCACACATCGAACAGAAGGCTGCTTCTTTGTAGTGGTCGTCGGGCAGGGTTTCATCGTGCATGGAGCGGGCGGTTTCGGGATCGAGCGAAAGCTCGAACTGTTTTTCCCAATCGAATTTGTAGCGGGCGTAGCTGAGGGCGTCGTCGCGGTCGCGGGCGCCGGGGCGTCCGCGGGCGATGTCGGCGGCGTGCGCGGAAATCTTGTACGCGATGATCCCGTCCTTCACGTCTTTCTCATTCGGTAAACCCAGATGCTCCTTGGGCGTGACGTAGCAGAGCATGGCCGCGCCATACCAGCCGATCATGGCCGCGCCGATGGCTGACGTGATGTGGTCGTAGCCGGGAGCAATGTCGGTGACCAGCGGGCCCAGCGTGTAGAACGGAGCTTCGTAGCAGAGTTCGGCTTCTTTTTCTACTTGCTCCTTGATCTTATCCATGGACACGTGGCCGGGGCCTTCGATCATGACCTGCACATCGTGCTGCCAGGCGATCTTCGTCAATTCGCCCAAGGTTTTCAGTTCGGCGAACTGGGCTTCGTCGCTGGCATCGGCGACGCAGCCGGGGCGGAGGCCATCGCCCAGTGAAAAGCTGACATCGTACTTCTTCATGATTTTGCAGATGTCATCGAATCGTTCGTACAGGAAGTTCTGCTTGTGGTTGTAAGCCATCCACTGGGCGAGGATGGCACCGCCTCGGCTTACAATTCCGGTAATGCGCTTCGAGATCAGCGGCAGATACTGGACGAGCACTCCGGCGTGAATCGTCATGTAATCGACGCCCTGCGCAGCTTGCTCTTCGATTACTTCCAGCATGACTTCGGCATTCAAATCTTCAACGCGTTTCACCCGCGCGATGGCTTCGTAAATTGGAACGGTGCCGATGGGCACGGGTGAGTGGCGCAGAATGGCTTCACGAATTTCATGGATGTTGCCGCCGGTCGAGAGATCCATTACCGTATCGGCGCCGTAGTGCACGGAGGTGTGGAGCTTTTTCAGTTCTTCTTTAATTTCTGAGGTGACGGCGGAGTTGCCGATGTTGGCATTGATCTTGCACAACGATGCGACGCCAATCGCCATGGGCTCCAGTTCGGGATGGTTGATGTTGGCAGGAATAATCATGCGTCCGCGAGCCACTTCGTCGCGAACGAGTTCGGGCGCGAGCTTTTCACGGTGCGCGACGTATCCCATCTCCTCGGTAATCACGCCCTGACGGGCATAATGCATCTGGGAAAAATTGCCGTCAGTGTTAGTTTGCTTGCGACGCGCGATCCACTCGGCGCGAGGTTTAGGGACGCTGTTACCGTTGCTGCCATTGCCGGAATTGCCGTTCTCAGAATTCATGGGGAAAGCCAGCCTCTTCGGGATTCTACAGGTCCCGATTATACTCGGACGGACCGCGAGATTGCTCTATTGAACAAAAACACCTGGCCTAACACTTCACTCATGTGACGCGCCAATCTGTGGTCCTTGCCCAGCGAGAACCGTCAGGCTTAGAATCTCAACCGTTCCGCAAAGGAGAATTTCTGCGATGCGCCTGTCCCGTTTCCTTTTGTCCTTGATTCTGCTCTCGACTCTTAGTTGCCTTGCGCAAACCTCGCCGTCTACCAAGCCTGCTCCAGGCTTCAGCCTCGACACGATTGATAAGACGGTCGACCCTTGTGTGGATTTCTACCAGTACGCTTGCGGCAACTGGATCAAGAACTCGCAGATTCCGGCGGATCAGGCGCAGTGGGGAAGCTTTGTGGAACTGCACGAGCGCAATCTGGATATTCTCCACGGAATTCTGGAGAAGGCTGCCGCGGGAGGCGCGAGCCGAAATGGCATTGACCAGAGAATTGGCGATCTCTACGGATCGTGCATGGATGAGAAGGCAGCGGATGCCAAAGGCCTCGAACCGGTTAAGGCGGAACTGGATCGTATTGCCGCCGTGAAAGATAAAGGCGCGCTGATCGATGAGGTTGCGCACGTGCATCTGACGGGGCCGAGTCCGTTGTTCAATTTTTATTCAGCGCCCGATTTGCACAACGCCGATCAGGTGATCGCTTACATCGACCAGGGCGGGCTTACGTTGCCCGACCGCGATTACTACATCAAAGACGATCCCGACAAAGTGGAGAAGCGGCAGTTCATGGTGGACTATGCCACGCAGCTGTTTACGCTGGCCGGGCAAACGCCGCAGCAGGCAGCACATTCCGCGCAAACCGTTCTGGTGATCGAAACCATGTTGGCGGTGAATTCGATGGATCGCACCAAGCGCAGGGATCCGAAAAACCGCGACCATAAAATGACGCGAGAAGAAGCGGCAGCCCTCGGGCCGGATTTTTATCTGAATCGCTATTTCACCGCTGTGGGCGCGCCCAATTTCACAGAGCTGAATGTTACGAATCCGGAGTTCTTCAAGCTGGTGAATGGGGTGCTCGAAGCCGAGCCCCTGGACGCTTTGAAGACGTATGTGAGCTGGCATGTGCTGAATGCAGCCGCTCCGTGGCTTTCGCAACCGTTTGTTGAGGCGAACTTTAAATTGCAGCAAAAGCTTACCGGGCAGGAACAGATTCAGGCGCGCTGGAAGCGCTGCGTGAACCTTACCGATCGCGAGCTGGGCGAAGCGCTGGGAGAGAGATATGTGGATGCGACGTTCGGTGCCGACGGAAAGCAGCGCATGCTGAAGATGGTGGATGCACTGGAGAAATCGTTGAACACCGACATTCAGGATCTCTCCTGGATGAGCGATGAGACCAAGGCGCAAGCCAAGGTAAAGCTCGAAGCGATTCGCAACAAGATCGGCTATCCCGATGTTTACCGCGATTACAGTTCTGTCGTGATCAAGCCGAACGATCTGATGGGCAATATCGAACGTGCGGATGAATTCGAGGCGAAGCGGCAGATCGACAAAATCGACAAACCGCTCGATCGCAAGGAGTGGGGCATGACTCCGCCAACGGTGAATGCCTATTACAGCGGATCGTTTAACGAGATTGTGTTTCCGGCGGGCATTCTGCAGCCGCCATTTTTCGACAAGAATGTGGATGATGCGGTGAATTTTGGCGGTATTGGGCTGGTGATTGGGCATGAACTTACGCATGGGTTCGACGATCAGGGGCGCAAGTTCGATCCACATGGCAACTTGCACGACTGGTGGACGGCGCAGGATGGCAAAGAATTTGAGCAGCGCGTGAGTTGCGTGGCCAACGAGTATTCAAACTTTGTCGCGGTCGACGATTTGAAGCTGAACGGGCGGCTCACGCTGGGCGAGAATACAGCGGACAACGGCGGAGCGCGCATCGCGCTGATGGCATTGGAGCAGATGATTGCCGATGACAAGAACGGAAAAGAAGCACAGACCATCGATGGCTATACGCCGGAGCAGCGCTTCTTCCTGGGATTTGGACGGGTGTGGTGTGAGAAACGGCGTCCGGAGATTGCCCGCGCACGAGTGCTGACCGATCCGCATTCACCGGGCAAATACCGCGTGAATGGCGTGGTGCAGAACATGCCGGAGTTTCAGAAGGCGTGGGGATGCAAGGCAGGACAACCGATGGTTGCGGAGAACGCCTGCCACGTCTGGTGAGTGGCGCTCCATCAAGCCCGGGACAACGGCCGCTACCCTGAAAGGATCAGTGAAATTCGAAGGAACGGTGCCGAAGCCGAAAGTGATTAGTATGGCCGCGGATCCAAGTTGCGCCAAGCAACATTCCTCGCCCGTATTTGCGCAGGAAGTGGTGACGGATTCGAAAGGCGACTTGCAAAACGTGATTGTGTTCGTCGCCGATGGTTTGGGCGATCGGACATTTGATCCGCCTACGCAGCCGGCGGTGGTGGAGCAGAAAGGCTGCATGTACATGCCGCATGTGCTGGCGGTGCGGGCGAATCAGCCTTTGCACGTTGTGAACGACGATCCTACATCGCACAACATTCATCCCACGCCGGCGAATAATCGCGAATGGAATAAGGCGGACCCGCCGGGATCGAGCGTGGACGAATCCTTTGCGCGGGAAGAGATTGCGATTCCGGTGAAGTGTAATTTGCATCCGTGGATGCACGGATACATTGCGGTGTTCAAGCATCCGTATTTCGCGGTGACTGGCAAGGATGGCAGTTTCGATTTGAGCAGCTTGCCGCCGGGTACTTATACGATCAAGGCGTGGCACGAGAAGCTGGGCACATCCACGCAGACGATCACGATTGGGGCGAACGAGACAAAAGAGATCAGTTTCGTTTTTAAAGGAAATTATTTGTTTAACGGTTTCCGGAATCGAACCCTTGCGGCGTTGCTCGCTATAGCGGTGCAGCGCATCGAGGATGATCGGATACGCTTCTCCCGCGGGGCGTATCTCATCTACTTCGACAGCCTTGCCTTCGAGCTGTTTGTAGTCCTGAAAAAAACGCCGCAGCATGAGCATGCGATGCGGAGGCATCTCCGCGGCTTCGTGATAAGAGTTGAATTCGGGATCCTGGGTGGCGATGGCGATGATTTTATGGTCGGGCTTGCCGCCATCGATCATGGTCATGAGGCCAATGGTGCGGCCGTGAATGATAGTCAGCGGAACGACCGGCTCCTGGCAGAGCACGAGGACGTCGAGCGGGTCGTCATCTTCGGCGAGCGTTTGCGGAATGAAACCGTAGTTTGCGGGATAGTAGACCGCGGAGTAGAGAATGCGATCGAGTTTGATGAGGCCGCTCGGTTTGTCGAGTTCGTACTTCACGCTCGATCCGAAAGGGATCTCGATGACGCAGTCGAATTCCTGCGGGAGTTTGTCGCCGGGTGTCACATCGTGCCAGGGATGGATCATAAGATTGCTGATCTATTCTAACGGACCGCTCTAACGGACGATGTTGAGAACAGGTTTGTGGGCTGCGAGCGCGGCATCTTCTGCCGGATAATCGAATTGCGGCAGGGGCGTGAAGCCGGGCGGATTTTCCTTTTCCCAGCGTATCGTCCGCTGGATTGCGTCTTCGATTGCAACTGGTTCCTGGTATCCGAGTTCCCGGCGGATACGCGCCGAACTGGCCGTCCAATGCTGGGCGGCGTTGCCGGGTTGCAAGAGGTGCGGCGGCGTGCGCTCGGGGGGCAGGATTACGAATTCCCCATCCCAGTGCATTGCCGAGGCGATCTTGCGCGCCCATTCCAGTTCGCTAAAGCATGGCTGCTCGCATACGTTGTATAGGCGGCGGGCGGCGCGTTCATCCGCAGCAGCGAGCGCAACGGCTGCGGCAACATTTTCGACGTAGCCACGCGGCGAGTGCCATGCAGCCCAGGTCTGGGGAAAAATAACATTGCGACGGTTGTCGGCGATGCGCTTCACCACGGGATAAAAGCGATGCAGCGGATCGCCGGGTCCGTAGACCATGGGCAGGCGCAGCACGGTGCCGGGGAGGTCGCAGTCGTTCATCACGACGCGCTCGGCGGGAATCTTATCGTAATCGTCCGTGACCCAGGCGAAGGTCTTGCGCAGGATCTGCAAGTTTTCGGGCGGGTAGGGATGCAGGTTGCGTCGCAGCTCCGATTCTTCAGTAAGGGGCAGTTCCTGCAGAGGCCCGCTTTCCGTTCCGTGCGAAATGCCTACGGCCCGGTATACGTCCATGCTGCTCAGCATGACGACGCGTTGGGTCGCGCCGCGGAAGATGCTCATCAGTTCTTCCGCTTGCGAAGCTGAACTCAGAGTTAGGTCGATGACAACATCCGCTGCGAAGCGCTTGAGTTCGGGAGCGCTGGCGTGGAGTTGGTTGCGGTCGCCGTGAAGTTCCTCCGCACCGTCGGGAGCAGGCTTCGTGCCGCGGTGAAACACCATCACGGCGTGACGCCGCTGGATTAGCTGGGCGGCGACAAATCGCCCAATGAACCCGTTCCCGCCGATCAGAATTAAACGCATACGACGCCAATTATGACATCGCTTATTAGGGCAGTCCTTTCGAAATCTTGATTCCCGGCTTTGGGAAGGGTAGAGTCATGGAAGTATATTCCTGCGGGGTACCCTCTATGTCCAGTCAAGGTAAGACTTATTTGAAGTTCGGCGCGGCTACGGTTGTGATCCTGCTGCTGCTGGGTTATCTCGCATACACCGGCGTGCAGGATAGCAAGAGCTATTACGTGACAATCAGCGAGTTGCACAAGATGGGGAACGGAGCTTACACGAAGCGGCTGCGGGTAGCGGGGAATGTGCAGCCGGGGTCGATCAAGCGGACTGGAACGCACGTGCAGTTTGTGCTGATGGAGCAGGATCAGTTGCTATCGGTCGATTACACGGGAACGGAGGCGCCTCCGGATACTTTCAAGGACGATTCGCAGGCGCTGGCGGATGGCAGTTTTGGGCATGATGGGGTGTTCCACGCCAAGGCGCTGCAAGCTAAGTGCGCTTCGAAGTACGCGCCACAGCAGCCGGGAAATTCCATGCAGGCAGAGCCCGCGAAGAGTGTTACGCAGGTGCAGCCGGGTCCGAACGGTTTGCCGAACTAATTGCTTGCGTCGAACGGGGCGGCGGGACGCCGCCATGAAAGCCGCCGGGGACGGCGGCCCTACTGAAATCCTTCCCTTTGCAAAAAATCCTGAAAATCCATAGATTCTGTGGGTGCCTGGAACGACAAACTCTGTAGCAGTGCGTTACTCCTCGTGATCGATCCCACCATCGCGCCGCGGGGCAATCCTCTCATTGTCATCGAGGGACTCATCAAGCAGTTCGGACGCTTCGCGGCGTTGCGCGGAGTGGATGCAGAATTCTGTGCGGGAAAGTTTTACGTAATTCTGGGCGACAACGGGGCGGGAAAAACAACATTATTGCGGGCGATGGCGGGGTTGGCTCACCCCACCCGTGGCACGATTTCGATTTCGGGTAAGCCTCCGCAGGACGCGAGCCGTGAGATTGGTTATATGGCGCATCCATCTTTGCTTTACGACGAGATGAGCGGGATGGAAAATCTGCGCTACTTTGCGCGACTCTACGACATCGTAGGCGATGGCCGCTGTGAAGAAGCGATTCGTTCGGTGCGGCTCGATCCTGAGTTGACCCGGGCCGTCGGGCAGTATTCGCAAGGCATGCGGCAGCGGATGTCGCTGGCGCGCGCGATTCTGCACGATCCAAAAGTTCTGTTGCTCGATGAGCCATTCTCGAATGTGGATGTGCATTCCGCGCAGGAGATGGTGGCATTGCTCAAGGCGATGCGGGATGAGGGCAAGACTATTTTTGTGGTCACGCACCAGGCATCGCTGCTGCAGGGCGTGGCTGACGAGTTTGTTTGGATGGAGCATGGGAAGATTGTGGAACGCACGGCGAGTCTGAGTGGGGATCGGACGAAGACGCAATGAGTTCGCTGCGCTCCATCACGCTGGCGACGCTGACGAAAGATATTCGACTGGAGTGGCGCTCGCGCGACGCAATAAACTCCATGTTGTTTTTTTCGCTGCTGGTGGTGGTGATCTTCAGCTTTTCCTTCGATCCAAATGCCGAAGAATCGCGCGAAATCGCAGGCGGGCTGATCTGGGTTGCGTTTTTGTTTGCCGCAGTCGTGGCTTTGAATCAGACGTGGGCGCGCGAGCTGCGCAATCAGGTACTAGACGCTTACCGGGTGTCTCCAGCTCCGGCCAACTCGTTGTTTATCGCTAAAGCGCTGGGCAATTTTATTCTCGTGACAGTGTTGGAAGCCGTGATGGCCCCGCTGTTCATGATCTTCTACAATCTGCGGGTTGTCGGTCCGGCGTGGCAGTTGATTCCGGTGGCGATTCTGGGGACGTGGGCGCTGGTCGTGAATGGAACTTTTTTTGCGGCGATGTCGTTGCGGACTCGTAGCCGCGAAATTATGTTGCCGCTGCTGTTGTTCCCTATCTCGATTCCAGCGGTGCAGTCGATGGTGGAGGCAACGCGCATCATTCTCTCTGGCGACGGTTCGGCGCGCTTCTGGATCGTATTGCTTCTCACCTATGATGTAGTGTTTACTACAGCTTGTCTGGCATTGTTCGAAACAATTCTGCAGGCGGAATGAAACGGGCCTTTCCCATCCTCGCAGTGCTTACGGCACTATTACTTGCCTATGCTTTCTATGAAGCGATTTGGGTCGCTCCCATGGAGCGGACCATGGGGGACGTGCAGCGAATCTTTTACTATCACGTGCCTTCGGCCTGGACGGCGTTCCTGCTGTTCTTCGCGAACCTGATCGCTTCGGTGGTCTACCTGATTCGAAAAAGCGCGAAGGCGGATGCTGTTGCGCTGGTTTCCGCGGAAGTGGGAGTGGTTTTCTGCACGGTTGTTCTGGTAACCGGACCCATCTGGGCGCGGCCGGTATGGGGGATCTGGTGGACGTGGGATTTGCGTCTCACCCTGACTTTGGTTCTCTGGCTGATTTACGTCAGCTATTTAGTTTTGCGGCGATTTTCCGACAGTTCGCAAACTCCGAAGCTGGCGGCGGTGCTGGCGATTTTCGGGGCGCTGGACGTGCCGCTGGTTTACTTTTCAATCTGGTTTTTTCGCACGCAGCATCCGCAGCCGGTAATTGGCGGCGGCGGGTCGATTGATCCGCGCATGCTGCATGTGCTGCTCATCAATTGGCTCGCATTCTCTTGCTTTGCTCTTCTGATCTGCTGGTGGCGTTACCGGTTGGAAATGTTGCAGCGCGAAGCGGATGAGTTGGAAAGCCTGGAATCGTTACGCGGAGTGGTGCAATGAACTCGATCAAATTTCTTTGGGCTGCTTACATTGCTACCTGGCTGATTCACGGTTTCTATATCGGCAGCGTTGCGCGGCGCTATCGGCGGGTGCGGCAGAGGATGAAGGAATTAGGTAGAGGGAGCAGTTAGCCGTTAGCAACTGGCGCCGGCCGTGTGCTTAAGCTCCTATTCGATTGGAGATTGATACCGAACGGCAGATTCGCTAATGGCTAATTGCTAATTGCTCACTTCAGTTCGCCGCTTTCCAATCTCTCTGCAGTTCACTCAGGAAATCGGAACCGCCAGAGGAACGAAGGAATTCGTAATCCTCGATCATCGCAGCGGTGCCGACTCGTAATGAAGGCAGAGGCGACTCCGAGCGGATCACGCGGGCAGTGAAGCGGACGCGCACGGCGTCAGTCAGTGTGATGTGCGGAGGAAATGTCAGCGTGACTTCGCAGCGGGTGCCGGCGGGAAGGGGACGATCGAGATAAAAGAAAACCCCGCGTGCGCTCACGTTCTGAGTTTCAGTTTGGAATTCGTTGTTCGCGTCAAGACGGACCAGTGCGGGCAGGCGCATATCGAAGCGCCGCATCAGCCGTCGTTCCTGAGAATCCGGTTGCATCCGAAGCGTAAATTCCGAAAGCATTATTCCCCGACAAGATTAAAAATCTAATGCGGAACGGAAACAAACTACAGGCTGGAAGGCTGGGTCCCGCTTAAAGCAAGACCTGATTGCATTCCACTCTATAGATTTACCGGCACTTTGCAAGAGCAAAAAAAACTCGTGCACTGTTTCGGTAAACCGTCGAGCTTACCTGAAGGGCGACGTTGGAGGAGATTGCACAGCGGTACGCCCAGAGTTCAGCAATTGGATGACCATCCCTGTGCGAGGGGAGTGCCGCAATTCCACGGAGAATCAAGAGCTTTTCGGCTGGCGCAAACCCCCATGGCGTGCAGGTATGCAGCGATTTGCAGAAATCGACCTGCAGCGATCGTATGTGGGTTTTTCCCCTGCCACTTTCGTGCTACGTTTCTTGCGCCCAGACTTTTCTCGGCTGTCGTTTCCGCGATGGTTCGTTTTCTCGGTCTCCGCGGCATCTTTATCCGTCTACCGGCGCATCTGAGGTCTTGAAGCGGGCGTGAGGTTGGGCGCTTGCTTGACTTGGCTATCCGTCAGATGTTTAAGTAGTTGTTTGTTTTCCGCCAGTTCCTAAATGACATGTCAGCAGCGGGCGGCTTCGCCGGCGCCAGGTGAGAATTCGTGCGCCGTTTACTCTCTCCATTTATGATCGGTAGACACCGGAGGAAAAGCGTAATGGGAAATGGCTGTGAAGTGTCGGGAAAAGGGTTGTCGGCGAGCACGGAAAGCCGCCTGAAATGGATCCGCATTATGGGCGCGGCGGTGGTTTTGTTGCTCGTGGCGGGAGCGATGCTTGGCTTGGGATCACGGCGCTATGCCCAAAAGGCAATGACTCCGGCCTCCGGCTTTCCCGTCCCGGCTGTTCTCGGCCAAGTTCCGCTAAAGTCGAATCCGGTAAAGTCGAAACCAGATGCGCGCGCTCTGCTCAGCCAACTTCCTCTGATCTTCGAGCCCAACCAGGGGCAAACCGATTCGAGCGTGAAATTCGTTTCGCGGGGAGCGGGTTACAGTCTGTTTCTGGATTCAACCGGAGCGATGCTGGCAATGCGAGCGGCGCAGCCGGCATCAGCAGGTCGAAGCGGAGCGTCACGAAATGGTGGTGAGAATGGGCCAAACATGGAGTCCGTTCGCATGTCGCTGGTGGGAAGCAATCCAGCGGCAGCGATCTCTGGAACTGAGCAAATGCCCGGCAAGAGCAATTACTTTATCGGCAACGATCCCAAAAAGTGGCACACTGCCATTCCTCAATTTGCCGGCGTTCGCTACCAGAGTGTTTATCCGGGAATCGATCTGGTTTTCTATGGAAGCCAGGGCCATCTGGAATACGACTTCAAGGTTGCGCCCGGCGCCGATCCTTCTCAAGCGCAGTTGCAGTTCGACGGTGCGCAGAAACTCGAATTGAGTCACGGAGATCTGATTCTTAAGGGAACTGGCGCGAGCGTACGGTTTAATGCTCCGCGCGTTTATCAGAGCATTGCTGGCCGCCAGCAGCCGGTCGATGGACGATTCGTGCTGCGTGCAGCGAATCGCGTAGGCTTCGAGATCGGCGCCTATGATCGTGGCAGAGAGCTGGTGATCGACCCGACTGTCAGTTATTCCACCTACTTCGGCGGCAGCGGGAGTGAGACTTATCCTTCCATTGCAGTCAACGGCGACGGCTTTATTTATCTGGCTGGGTCCACGACTTCAACCGACCTTCCGGTGGCTTCTTCGCCGGTAACTCCTTTTCAATCCACTCTCAAGGGCGCACAGAATATTTTCATTCTGAAGCTGGACCCGACGGCGGGAACGTCAGGAATTCTTTATCTTACTTATCTCGGCGGCAGTGGGACCGATATCAGCTCGGGGCTGGCGGTGGATACTGGCGGCACGGCGTATGTAACCGGCACCACCACTTCAACGAATTTTCCCACGTCCGCGGCTGGTTTTCAGACCACGCCGCTGGCGGGCACCGCGTGCACGCCCGTGATCCCCAGCATTTCGGCGCCCTGCCATGTTTTCGTGAGCGCACTGAGCGGACTAGATACCACAGGGTCTGTGCCGCAATTGAAGTATTCGACCTACCTTTCTGGAAACGGGGCGGAAGCCGCCAGCGCTGTGGCGACCGACAATAATGGCAATGTCTTTGTAACGGGGACGACGACTTCCACCAACTCTGGCACCGGCTTTCCATCGACTTCGTTGCCTGCGGCCTATCAGGCGAGCCCGAACGGCAGCATTCAGTTTTTCATGACTGAGGTAAACACGAATGCGACTGGACTACCCAGCATCGCCTACTCCACCTACTTCGGCGGCAGCAATGGTTCGATTGCGGTGGGCGGCGGAATCGCGGTCGATACTACGGGGAATGTCTATTTCAGCGGCACAACCAATTTCTATAACAGCGGTGAAGGTCCCAACGGCGGCGTGCTTAAGTCAACCGATTTTCCCATATTGAATGCCTACCAGCCTTGCCTCAACACGCCTCCGCCGATCACGATTCTGCCGCCGGTAACTTGTCCAGCAGTCACCACTCCGGAGGCGACCGACGCTTTCATGGCCAAGCTCAATGTGGTTAACGCCCAGACTGGCGGTACGCAGTTGGTATTTTCGACGTACCTCGGAGGCAGCAATAACGATTCTTCGACCTCACTCACCATTGATACAGGCGCTGCGAGCATCTACCTCACCGGGTCGACGAATTCTCCCGATTTCGTTGTTCCTGTGGGGTCCGGGCAGTTCCAGCCCTGCCTGAATGCTCCGACCACCGTGCTGCCCTGTTCCACAACGCCTGACACTACGCATACAGATGCGTACGTAGCGAGATTTGCGAATCAAACGACGTCGACCACAACCACAAGCGTTGCCGTGCCGCTGGGTTATTTTTCCTATCTCGGCGGATCTTTGAACGATAGCGGGTTAGGGATCGCGGTGGATACGGCAGGCGGAGCGCTGGTTACAGGAGCGACTAATTCCACTGACTTTCCCGCTTCAGTGGGAGCAATTCAGACCCATCTGAACGGGGTGCAGAACGCTTTCTTCGCTCACATTGATACTCAGATCAACAGCAACCAGAGTACGGTAGGCTCTTACGCAACCTACTTCGGCGGCAATGGCACGGATCGCGGCACCAGCATTACAGTTGACTCTTCTCTGAATACTTATTTTGCAGGCGATACGAATTCTACCAACCTGCAACTGCAGGGCGCGGAACAGAATTGCCTGGACACTCCAGTAAATCCGGCACCGGGAACGCCGTGTCCCGCGATCACTGCGCCGGCGCCGACTGACGCGTTCGCCGTACGCTTGCAAACTGCGACTGATCTTTGCATCCGCTGCGTAGCGCCAATTCTGTCTCCCGCTTCGGGGCTGATCAGCGCCGGCAACCAGATGACGATCACATTTACGGTTATCAACGAGGGGCCTGACCTGGCCACGAATATTACGGTGACCGGCCAGCTTTCAACCGGGATAACGGCTGTATTCAATAGCGCGACGGCAGCGTCTGGGACTTGCAGCGTTCCCACGGGCGCTAATGTGGTGTGTACCATTCCGGCGCTGCAATCAGGATCTACTTCGACGGTTGCCATGGTGGTGACGCCGAGCACTGCGGGCGGAGGATCAATCTTGGCCACCGTCACCAACAGCAACAACACGAATCCCAGCAATACCGCGACTGCCTCGTTTACGGCGACGGATTTTTCGGTTTCGATTCTTCCATCCAGCCAGACCGTAGTGGCCGGTAACACTGCGACCTACTCGGTGTTCGTGAGTCCATCCCTAAGCTTTGGAGCCAACGTCGCTCTCAGCTGTTCTTCCCTCCCGGCTGGGGCGAGTTGCGGATTCACTCCCAGCACTCTCACGTTTAACGGTCCCGGTCAGCAGTCGAGTACGCTGAACGTAACCACGACGGTGCGGCCGATCAGCACGATCAGCTCTACGAGGTGGAGTAGTCCGTTTTATGCCTTGTGGCTGATGGTGCCGGGCGCTGCCCTGTTTGGAATGGGCGGCAAACGCAGGCGCAGCCGTCTACTGGGACTGTTCCTGCTGTGGACTGTATTCTCGCTGATTGTCCTGCTCCCGTCTTGCAGCAAAGCTAAGGAACAGCCAACGATCACCGGAACTCCGGCAGGCTCTTATCCGCTGCAGGTGACGGCGACTTCGGGCTCGTTTACGAAGAGTGCGGGATTCAGCCTGACGGTGCAGTAGGCGAAGCGCGGATTCCAACGATCTGGTTAGGGCGAGCTTAGGCGCCGGCGGAAAGCTTGTGATGGCTCTTGGCTTCGGCAATGCCGTACTGTCGGATTTTGTAAAGCAGGGCTTTATAACTGATCTGCAGAAGTCCGGCTGCCTGCTTACGATTCCAGTTGGTCTGTTCGAGCGCCTGGCGGATGGCTTCGCCTTCGGCTTCGTCTTTAGCAGTCCGGGCGAGCGACTTTAATCCTCCACCGCTTTCGGTGTTGCGGCTGCTGGAATCCGCATGCACGCCACCGCCATTACCATCGTTGCGCGGCTGAAGTTCGGCCGCAGCCAGGGTCTCATCCCCCAGGATTAAATAGCGCTTCAAGAAATTGTTGAGTTCCCGCAAATTGCCGGGCCAGCTGTGTCGTTGACAGGCTTCCAGCAGCGGTTGTGAAAGCGGAAGCTGGGGACGTGCATATTGTTCCGCCATGCGGGTCATGAAGTGCTTGAGCAGAATTGGGATCTCTTCTTTGCGCTCGCGCAGGGGCGGCAATTGCAATGTAAAGGCATTCAGGCGGTAGTAAAGATCTTCGCGCAGGCGCTTGGTCGCCAAGGCCTGAGGAATGTCGATGTTGGTGGCGGCGAGGATGCGGACGTCGACTTTGATGATGGAACGGCTGCCGAGCCGCGAAAATTGCTGGTCCTGCAGCACGTGCAGCAGTTTGGCTTGCAGTGCCGGCGGCATTTCGCCAATTTCGTCGAGCAGGATGGTGCCTTTGTTGCACAGTTCGAACTTGCCCGGCTTGGCGTGCGTAGCTCCGGTGAATGCGCCGGGCTCGTAGCCGAATAATTCACTTTCGAGCAGGTCGGCGGGAACGGCCGCGCAATTTACTTTCAGAAAGGTACGGTGAGCGCGACGCGAGAGTTTGTGAATCAGCCGGGCCAGCACTTCCTTGCCAGTGCCGCTCTCGCCGAGCAGTAAGACGGGAATATCCACATGCGCGACCAATGCGGCTTGCGAGCGAATTTTTCGCATCGCAGGGCTGGCTGCGATGAAGAATACGTCGTCGGCGACTTCCTCGACTTCGCCTCCCACCGGAGTTTTGCCCAGACCGAGGCACTGGTCGATTACCGCATCCAGTTCTGCCTTCTGAAACGGCTTGGTGAGATAGTCATGCGCTCCCAGGCGCATGGCCTGCACCACTTTCTTGGTATCGTTCACACAGGAAAGCATCACTACCTTGGCTGCGGGCCGCTTCTGGCGCAGTTGCTCAAGAGTTTCCAAGCCGTCGATTCCGGGCATCAACACATCCAGAAGAACGAGGTCGGGCTCAAGGCCTTTGTCAATCCGCTCCAGAGCTTCCTCGCCGGTAGAGGCGGTTTCCACGACGTGGTTATCGACCTCCAGCAGAGTGCGAATGTAGCGGAGCATGGCAGGCTCGTCGTCTACGAGCAGAATCTTCGCGGTTTCGCTCACCGATTCTTTCCTTTGCTAGCAGAATTGGAGACTGGTTTGAAGGGAAGAAGAAATGAGAATTTGCAGCCGGCGCCGGGATCGCTTTCCACCCAGACTTTGCCACCCATGCCCTGGACCAGGCGACGGACAATGGAGAGCCCGAGCCCCATTCCGTCCTGATTTCCGTTGCTGGGCAGGCGAAAGAAATCGTCGAACACTTCCTGATGAAACTCCGCGGGAATTCCTGGACCTGTATCGGACACGCTGACCTTGACTGAATTGGGTTGTGAATTGATTTGACGCCGGCGCTCGCCAGAGGATGCAGGTTGAGCCGTGGCCCGGCGCTCCCACATGTACGGTTCCGCGTGCAACCATACCGTGCCGCCCTGAGGAACAAATTTAAAAGAATTTTCCAGCAGGTTGGAGATCACACGCTCCAGCTTGGGTGAATCCATGGGAAATTCCGGCAACTTATCGTTTGCCAAAAAATAAAGAGCTAATCCCTTTTCCTGAAAACGAGTGGACCATAAGCGGCAGACATCGGACAGGCCCTGGTTGATGTTGCCTATCGCGTATTGCATCTTCAGGCCGCCGGTTTCGAGGGCGCTATAAGTGAGAAAGTCCTGAATAAATTGCTGCAGGCGTTTGCCGCTGGCTTGCATGTCACGTAGAACTTCGCGCTGCCGGTCACTCACCGGTCCAAGCTTCTCACTCTGCAACAGTTCAACGTACCCGTTCAGAATTGCGAGTGGAGTCTTTAGATCGTGCGCCGCAGATCCCAAGGCGTTGGTAGTGCGCTGAAAGCGCTGCTGCAATTCGCTGTACGCCTGCGGGAGATCGGCCGGGCTCGGCATGCCCGTCGCCTGAACCGAAGAGATGGGAGGCACTGGGGGGGCACTATCGAGGTCGGGAACACACATGTTCTTCTGCACGGTGGCCATAAGGATTAGGGCGGTCTAGCACAGAAAAAGGGGGGCGCACTCAACCGTTACAGAAGAATGCTTTAACAAAATCGTATGCCAGGTTACTTTTCGTTGTCAACGAAAAATGCAACGCGATTACCCAAGTGTAGCAAAAGCTTGCACTCCTACTCGCAGGGGTCTGCCTTCTCTAGATCAAGGGTCTTATGCCAACTGAGACCCGAGATGATGAAAAATACCGCAGCTCTGACTGGTTTATCTGGTTCAAGGGGGTGAATTGCCTTCCTTTTTGCGCGTTTTACCGGTGTTGCTTTGGTCCTTTCAACCCCAACTCAGGTTTTGGCACCCAATGTGCTTGAATTGCTAAGTCAAACCTAACGAGGAAGGGGTGTGCGTGAACCGAAGGACTGCAACGACAGAGCGGCGGCGGTGGCCGCGCCTGCCTTTGGCCATCCCTGTATTTGTTAGAAGCCGACTTGATCAGGACAAAGAGTTCCTGGAGTTTGCAACCGCCCTCAATGTCTCAGCCGGGGGCATGTTGGTGGCAGTGCGGAGGTCTTTGCCCGCCGCGACTGAGGTTTCACTGGAAATACCAAGTGCGCCTCTCGCCGCTTTAGCCAGCCTGCCCAAATCCGCGCGCACACTGCGAGCCAAGGTGCTGCGTACTCAACACGCAGAGGCTTATAATCTTGTGGGCCTGAAGTTCGCCCGTCCTTTAGCGAACGCCCCGGCCAAAGACAGGGCGTCGCGAAGGAAGCAATCTTCTCTGGTGTGAAAACATTTTCCCTTCCGAACGGCGGCACCTTCAGGTAACCCGTATCCTTCTAATTACTACCAAACGCCCACTCTGATCTTTAGTAAGTTGCTTTTCCTCAATCAGATAGGCTAGCCTCAAGCATTGCCGAACCGCTGTGCGGCGTTTGGTTCCCCGGATGCACTCATCACTCTGACCTGCGCTGTCGAGTCAGCAAAGTTCTATGAGCACTTCAAATCCAGTTAGTTCCCTGATTCAGCCCTTAGGCGAGATGCCACCCGAAGCGGTGGTGTTCGGGACCACCGATGCAATGCGATCTTTGCGAGAACGGCTCGCCAAGATTGCCGGCGCGAATGTTCCCGTACTCATTCAGGGAGAGAGCGGCACGGGCAAAGACATTATCGCCCGAATGATCCATGCGAATTCGCCGTGGAAGACGGGTCCTTGGGTAAAGGTGAACTGTCCTGCCATCCCGGGAACGCTGCTGGAGAGCGAACTCTTCGGGTACGAAAAGGGAGCCTTCACTGGCGCGTTCGGCGACCAAGCCAGGACGAGTGGAGATGGCGCATCGAGGTACGCTGTTCCTCGACGAGATCTCCGAACTCGACATGAGTTTGCAGTCGAAGCTGTTGCAGTTGCTGCAGGACGGCCAGTTTTGCCGCATCGGCGCCCAGGAAGACAAGAAAGTGGAAGTGCGCGTGGTTTGTGCCACCAATCGAAAGCTGGAAGAAGAAATCGCCAATGGCACGTTCCGCGCCGACCTGTTCTATCGCATCAATGTAGTGAATCTGCACATGCCGCCGTTGCGCGACCGTATCTCGGATCTGCCGGATCTGGTTGGCTATTTTCTTGAGTGCTATAACCGAAAATTCAACTCGCGCGCCAAACCGCTCTCCATCGATTTAATGAATGCACTGCGCAAGTACCACTGGCCGGGCAACGTCCGCGAATTGGAGAACCTGATCAAGCGCTATGTGATTCTGGGGACTGAAGACTCCATCTCGGGTGAGTTACGCCCGCATCAGCCGGATTTTTTCAGCGCCGATATCAATGTGGACGGACCGATTTCACTCAAAAAGATTACGCGCCAGGCCGTTCATGAATTGGAACGCAAGATCATCCTGAAGGTGCTGCAACACCACCACTGGAACCGCAAGCAGGCGGCGCGCGCTCTGAACATAAGTTATCGAGCGTTGCTCTATAAGATTCGCGACGCTGGCCTGCCTTCGAACCGAGGCGCGCGCCGTCCTCAAATTGCCGAAACGCCGAACCACGTAGTAGCAGCCGACTGATCGGCGTCTGCGCCCGCGATAACGCAGATCTCGCGGTAGAAGTTCGCGCGAAATATCCGCCTCATCCAAGATGAGACTTAAAGTCTCTCCGAGGGATCACGCTCTATCCGCGCAATTCGGATAAGGCTTTGCGGGCGTCGCTGTTGTTGGGATTAAGCTTTAACACGTGCTCCAGTTGTTGCCGCGCCTGGGCCGGCTGGTTCGCTTTCTGATAGGCGAGTGCCAGATGATAATGCACGGTCGGGTCGTCGGCCGCTCCGCGCTTCTCATTGAGCCGTATCGATTCCTGGAACAAATCAATTGCTGATTTGTAGACGCCTTTCTGAAAATACGCCCAACCCAAGGTGTCGGCCGCATTCGAGGAGTCGGGCATTCCACGCCGCGCAGTCTGAGCCATGGCCAGAGCCACATCCACGTTGCCACCCTGTTGCAACATCACGTAGGCGAGATTGTTCGAGGCCAGGGGATTATCCGGTTGCACCTCCAGTGCCTTCTGATACATCGTCTTCGCGTTGTTCCAGTCATGTTGCGACTCATACATTTCGCCAGCGAGAATGTAAAACGCGATCTCACGCGGATGGTCCTTGATCGACTGCTGATACAAAGCGATAGCCTGATTCACTGAGCCTTCCGCCGCTTGTACCTGGCCGAGCTTTAGAATGGCGTCGGAATTATTCTTGTCGAGTTCGATCGCTTTGTGGAAGGCAGCGTCGGCGCCGCTCAGGTCTTTTTTCTGAAACAGCACGGTTCCCAGAAGATCGTAGAACGCTCCCGTGTTGGGCGATTTGGCGATTTGTGTGTGCGCGGCGGCCACAGCTTGATCGGGTTGTTTCTGGACCAGATATACGTTCATGATGCCTTGCAGGGCCTCGGTGGAGGCTGGATCTTTGTCCAGTGCTTCCTGGTAAAACTTGATCGCCTCCGAATATTGTTTTTCCATCCCATGAAGATTTCCCATTTGCACGTAGGGAGCCGCGCTTCGCGGAGACATGCCCATGACTTTAGTGAGGTCTTGCTCGGCGTCGGAATATTTCTGCCGATTCATCTCCGCCAAAGCGCGCATCAGGTAGCCATCGGAGGACTGGGGGGCGCTGGTGATGATTTGTTCCGCGGTTTGGCTGAGGGCGTTCATATCTCCGCGGCGCATTTCGAGCCCTGCCAGAGCTCGTTGCGCGTCGGAGAGACCGGGACGAAGACGTACAGCCTCGCGCCATTCCGATTCCGCGCGCGCGTCATTGTGCTGCATATCAAAGGCGAGGCCGAGTTGATAATGAGCGACCGCGTTGCTGGGATCGTTCGAGAGCGCCTGCTGCAAAGCATCCACGGCACCACTTGCGTCGCTCTGCCGCAGACATATTTGAGCGCGATAGATCAGCGCATCGACGTCGTGCGGATTGGTCTTTAACAGTTCATTGTTAAGTTTAGTGGCTTCCGGCAACTGGCTTTTCAGGATCAAAAGTTGAATGTAATTCCGCTTTACCTGCACGTCCCTGGGATGATCGCTATACAGCGAGGCGTATTCTGCCGTGGCTTTATCCAGATCGCCATTGGCAAAATAAAAATCGCCGAGCATACGATAGCCTTCAGAATTATTCGGGAGATCGATTTTTGCCTGTTTCAGTAAAGCTTCCGCCTCGGTCTTCTTGCCTTCGGACATGTACAGCCGCACCAGAGCTTCACGCGGGGAAGGGTCCTTGGGGGCGAGATCTATGGCATGTTTGAATTGCTGTTCGGCTTCCGGGATGCGATTGCGCGACTGGTAGAAGCCTCCGAGAGCTAACTGCGCATTCATCGCCTTGGGATCTAGATCGGCGGCCTTCTTAAAGCTTGCCTCGGCTTGATCGAGCTGGTTTGAGCGCAGCTGCAGAAGCGCCAGATTCAGATAAGATTCGGAGCGGTTGGGATTGACTGCGATCGCCTTTTGCATCTCCTGCAATGCCGCCGCCACGTTGTTCTGCGCCGCATAGTAGTTTGCCCAGGCCTCGAAGACCTCGGGATTCTGCGGTTGCTTTTCGTGCAGAAGATCGAGATGGACGCGCGCCTGTTTCAGATAGTCCTGGTTGGAAGAGCCATCCGGGTTTCGCGCCGTGACGAGAAGATTGGCCAGGTCGATGTGAGCGCGGTAATTATCAGGAGCCAGGTCCACGGTGCGCGAGAGCTCCTGGAAGGCATGGGCGCTGTCGCCGAGTTTGAGATAGGTTTGCCCCAGCTGATAATGCGCCTGGGCGAAACGGGAGTCGATCTGCACCGCATTGGCGTATTGGATGGC
Organism: uncultured Acidobacteriaceae bacterium; assembly: GCA_963817305.1. Lineage (GTDB taxonomy): Bacteria > Acidobacteriota > Terriglobia > Terriglobales > Acidobacteriaceae > Sulfotelmatobacter. The sequence continues at coordinate 332,933 of CAWFOD010000013.1, forward strand.
GGCTTCGCGGTATTTTCCCTGAGCGAAATAGCGGTCGCCACTCTCCAGATACTTTTGCTTGCGCACGTTGGGATCGCGCGAACATCCCGTGAACAGCGCGGTAATGAGAAATCCGACAAGACAGAGGCGGACGAGTACAGAGCGGCTCATGTTATCTCCAAGGCAGGCGCGAATGCGCAGACGATTACGAACTTCTGGACACTACACCAAGGTACTGCAATCCGGGGTGTAAATAAAGTTACTGCCGTCATACCCGGGTAAATTCGAATTAGTCGAATTCATTCCGTATCCCCGCTGCATCTATTGCAGGGTGTGGGTGGATGGGCCGGAGGTGGATGCTCCGGTGATGTTGTAGCGTTTGAGTTTGCGGTAGAGGGTGGCGCGGCTGATGCCCAGCATGCGTCCGGCGAGAGCTTTATCGCCCTTAACCTGTTCGAAGACACGCTGAATCGTGGCGCGTTCGATATCCTCGAGATCAGTCGTGGATAGCGGGGTGGAGGCTGTGACATGGCTCGAACTCAATTCCGCGCCAGCGGCGAGATCGGAAACCAATTCGGATGCGGAGTCCGCCGAGGTTCGAGAGCCGGGTGAATCGAGAGCAGCTATGGATGACGGAAGATCACCGAGATCGATCAGAGCCCCGTCGCCCAGAGCGACCGCGCGCTCGATGCAGTTTTCCAGTTCGCGCACATTGCCCGGCCAGTCATAATTCATGAGGGCCTTCATCGCGGAATTTGAAACGCGCAGATCGGTTCCGGGAGCGTATCTCTCGCAAAACCAGCGCACCAGCATAGGAATATCACTGCGTCGCTCGCGCAAGGCCGGCACGTGCACAGTAACTACGTTGAGACGGAAGTAAAGATCTTTGCGGAAGGTTCCATTCTTGTAGGCGGCTTCGAGATCGCGGTTGGTGGCGGCGATGATGCGCACGTCCACTTTAACGCGCTGGTTGCTGCCGACAGGACGGATTTCTTTTTCCTGCAGCACACGCAAGAGCTTGGCTTGCAACTCGAGCGGCAGTTCGCCGATTTCATCGAGAAAGACTGAACCGGTATCGGCGGATTGAAAAAGTCCCTGCTTAGATTTTAGTGCGCCGGTGAAGGCGCCCTTTTCATAGCCGAAGAGTTCGCTCTCAATCAGCGTGGGTACGAGCGAGCCGCAATCGACCGCAACGAAGGGACGGTTGGCGAAGGCTCCGCGGTAGTGAATCGCGCGGGCGATCAACTCTTTGCCAGTGCCGCTTTCGCCGGAGATGAGGACGGAAGTCCGCGTGTCCTTCAGACGCGAGGCCACGCGTAAAACTTCCTGGATCTTGGCCGATGCGCCGATGATGCCGTGGACAGCCGTTTCAGAATCCATCCGCTGACGCAGGAATTCGTTTTCCTCGACCAAGCGGATTTTTTCCGCCATGCGGCGCAGAAACAAACGCAATTCTTCGAGAGGAGAAAAAGGCTTGGTGATGTAGTCGTACGCGCCCAGCCGCATGGACTGCACGGCGGTTTCGATGGAGCCGTGTCCGGTCATGAGGGCTACTTCGGTGCGGGGTAGAAATTTCTTCACTCTCTCCAGAAATTCAAGGCCCGACATGTGCGGCATGACCATGTCACTCAAGATCATGTGCACCGGCTGCTCTTCGAGCAGGGCCAACGCGGATTCGCCGCTATCGGCTTCCAGACAGATGAAACCCAGAGCTTCACCCACGGTCATGCAAAGCTTGCGGATGCTCTGTTCGTCGTCGACCACCAACAGCCGGATGCGGAGTTCTTCTTTGCCGAGAGCAGGATTCACCGGGCTTTCCCCATAGTTTTTTCGACAGCAGAGATCAGATCCTGAACACGGAAAGGCTTCTCGAGATAAAGTGCGCCGATCTTGCGCAGGGTGGTTACGGTTTCTTCGTTGGCGTAGTCGCCGGTGATGATTACCACCCGGTCGACAAGATCCGGGCGATTGGCGGAAATCCAGGAATGGACCTGGGCGCCATCGACGCCCCCGGGCGTGCGCATATCGGAAACGACACCGAGATACTGGCCTTTTTCCAGCAGACGCAGAGCCTCGGCGCCAGATTCGATGCAGACCACTTCATATCCGTTGCGCTCCAGAGTGGCGCTTACCAAAGCCATGATGGAAGGTTCGTCCTCGATGAGAAGAACCGGCAGGGTGGTGGGATGGATGGCTGGGCTTGTCATTTTTGTAAAACTCCTGCGGCCACACCCAGAGAAGCAGTGTGGGGCGCTGCGGGAAAGCGGACGATGAAGGTGGCTCCCTGCCCGTCGGTATTGTTGTGGCAGAGAATTTCTCCCCCATGCTCCTTCACAATGCCGTAGCAGATGCTGAGGCCGAGGCCGGTTCCCTTGCCAACCTCTTTGGTGGTGAAGAAGGGATCGAAGATGCGATCGGGATGGGAGATGCCGTAGCCATTGTCGCGAAAAGAGACTTCGACTGCGTTGCCTGCTTTAGCTGGTCGTGATTTCGATTCGAGCGGGCCGCCCGATCTCATGTACGGCATCGTAAGCATTGTTCAGAATGTTAAGAAAAACCTGCTGCAGTTGATGAGCGTCACCGTTGACATCGGGAATCCCTTCGTCGAGGTGCTCGACGATGTCGACGCCGTGGCTGTTGAAGTCATAGGAACGGAGTTGAATGGTGCGGCGAAGAATCAGGTTTAGTTGCACGGCATTGCGCTGCGGCGGCATTTGACGGGCGAAGCTCAGCAAATTCTGCACGATCTGTTTGGTGCGTTGAGCTTCCTGAAGAATGACGCGCAGGTCCTTGCGGGCGGTTTCTGGAAGATCTGGATTTTCGAGCAGCAGATCGGCGAAACCAAGGATCGCGGTCAAAGGATTGTTTACTTCGTGAGCTACGCCGGAAACGAGTTGTCCAACGGCGGCCATTTTTTCGGCGTGAACCAGCTTGCCGCGGAGCTCGGCGGAATCGGTGATGTCGGTCATGACCACGACGATGCTGTTGATGTTGTTCTGCTCGTCGCGCATGGGGCTGAGGTTGACGGAGAACTGGCCGGCCTGACCGTTGCCGCGCATAATTTGCAATTCCAGGTTGTCGACTTGTCCGCCGAGAAGAATCGTCTGCAGCGCTTCCGCTAGTGGACGCACATAGCCCGGGGCAGCCAACTCGAGCAAGGGACGGCCCAGGAGCTCGCGTTGTTCGAAGCCAGCTTCATACCAGCGGCGATTGGCATAGCTGATAAGGCCGGCGGTGTCAGAAACCAGGATGAGACTTTGCGTGTTGCTGAGAATCTTGCCGGAGAAATCCCGTTCACGTTGCAATTCCGATTGATACGTATGGAGGCCGGTGACATCGAGCATGAGGCCGCGAATCTGCACCAGGCGGCCGAGACTGTCGTACATGCCGAAGGCATTGATGAGGACGTAGATGGGAGAGCCGTTCTTGCGGCGAAGCGTGGCCTCAAAATTCCGCATGTGCCCGTTCTCTTCCATGGCCTGGCTGTGGAACAAACGCTGCTCGGGAGTGAAATAAATCTGAGTGGGAATGTCGACTTGCAAAAGTTCGTCGCGGCTGGCGTAACCCAGCATGGCGACCAGGGCGTCGTTGACTTCGATGAAGCGGCCTTCCGGCGTGCTGAAGAAAAGTCCTTCCTGAATATTGTCAAACAATTCGCGATAGCGGCGCTCGGCTTCGCGCCGGTCGGTGATGTCCTTGAGTACGTGGATGGTCTGCAGGTTTTCCCCGGCGGCGCCGTGAATCCGGGAAGTTGAAACCAGATAGGTTCGATCCAGTGCGGGATGGACATATTCGTCGGCGACTTCGTCTACAGACCGGCAAAACGGGCACGAATAGAGTGTGGATTCGCTGGTAAGCGCCAGCAGCGCGCGCATGTTCACGCCGATCAATTCGTTAGGGGTAACGCCGATCATGGCGGCCAGGGAGCGGTTCACGCGCAAGACTTTGTCGGTCTCGTCGTGGACGACAATCAAGTCGGTAATCGCGTCAAAGATTTCCAGCCAATGCCGGTTGGCTTGTTCCACACGCGTGAACAGGCGCGCATTATCCAGGGCCATGGCGGCATGACCGGCGACGGCCTCGATCAATTCACGATCTTCCGACGCCAGTGGCCGGGACCGGCCAGAAAGGCATAACAAGCCGGCGAGTTCTCCGTTAGAACCGGGCAAGCGAACCACCACGCAGTCCTTCCAACCCAGATCCGACGCCAACTCCGGTCCGAGAAGATCGGATGCGGTGCCGGAAACGATGGTCTCCACGTGCCTGCCAGCTAATTCGGCAATTGCCCGCGCAAAGCGCTGTTGCAGCGCCTGATCGTCCGGGCGGGAGCGGACTTCTGCCGATACGTCATAGTGGGTGGGCTGCGGCTCCTGGCCACGATGGGGGAGGTTATCTTTGTGCAGAGTTTCTGACCGCTGATGATCGCCTGGACCGGAATGCAACAATTCCGTTTGCTGCGATGCAGTTTGTGACGATCCGGATTGAGGCGCAGCCGGGAGGGGATAGAGCGCAGCGGTCTGGAATCGGCCTTCCTGAAATAAGGCCAGCGCCCCGGCGCGCGCGCCGGTGAGTTCGATCGCGCGATCGACAAACTTTCTGGCGAAATCGGGTAGCCGCAGGATGCCATCAATCTCACGCGCGAGCTGTATCAAGACGTCGGATCGGCGGCGGTTCAGTTCGGATTGGTGCAAGTTGCGGGCGACTTCAAGGACCACCGAAACCTGAGCAGCCAGCGCGCGGGCGCGGCGCACATCCTCGCGGGAGATGCCAGTATCGTCAAGTCGATCGAGCACGCCGAACATTCCCAGGACGCTTCCATCGGCGCTGAGCAAAGGCACGGCGAGCAACTGCCGGGCCTTGTAACGGGTGACGGCAGGCAGATTGACACCAGCCTCCTCGCTCAGATCGTCGGACCAGAAAACTTCTTTCGCGCGGAGCGCGCGTGTGGCGATACCTTCGGGAAAAATGTTATCGACCCGCTCCGACTGGCCGCGGGTAACGCTATGGCGGATGCGAAATTGTTCGTCTTCCAGCAGGGCGATGAAGCAGCGACCGAAACCCAGAAAATCCGAGGCGCGAACGACGAAGGCCTGCAGGAAATGATCGAGATCGCCGCTGGAACTGAGTTCGGAGGAAATCTCGAGTAATTGGTGCAGTTCACGGGCCTGGCCTTGCGCCGTGGAACAAAGTTCGGCGTGTGCCAGCGCGACGGCACCGAAGCCGGCGATGACGGAAACCAGAGATTTTTCTTCCGCGGTGAAGCTGCCATCCGTGCGCGGATAAACCAGGATTGCTCCCTCGGTGCGCGAAGTGCGAAAGGGAGCCGCAATGAGCATGCCCGCAGAGATCACGCTGCCGAGTGAGTGTTGATCGCCGCTTACCGAGATGGTGATGGTTTCGCCAGCGGAGACGGCGCGTTGAGCCAGATCGGCGGCAAAGCGAATGGTTTGCCGGTCGTGCCGAGCCCGGAAAGAAGTTGCCAGCTGAGTGGTCTCGGCAGACACGGCGCGCAATTCAAACGGTCCCTCGCGGCGCAGAAGAATAGAGACCAGGCGAGTGCGCAGCAGCAGACGCAGACGATCGGCCAGTGCCTCGATCACGGTGTCAACGTCTGGAGTTCCATGAAGTGCAGTGGCTACTTCTGCCAGCACTTCGGCGCGGCGGTGCTCCTCGCGCGAAACCTCAGCCATCCGCGTGGCTTCCAGCAGGCTGCCCAGTTGTCCCGCCAGGATGGTCGCCTTGGCTGAGAGGTCTTCGTCAAAAAACTCGTCCTCGGAATCATGTAAGAAGGTCAGAGCGCCGATGACTTCATCGAAGACCACCAAAGGAGCAGCCATGAGCGAGTGGGCGCCAAATTCCTGCAGCGCGGGAACGGAAGACTTCACGCGATTGGCGAAAGTGGTGCGGCGGGAACGGACTGCATCGGCGGTAACGGCGCTTTGTTGCGGCAGCAGACGAAGTCCGATAAAACGCTGGGCCAGTTTGCCATCCGCCTGTTCCCCTACGAGTTCATCTCCGTTATGGCGTCTCCAGAAATAAACGCCCGAGCACTGAAAGAATTCGCGAGTGATGCGGCAGAAAAGTTGAATCAGAGAATTTGGATCGGAGCGTTCCGCCGCCTTCTGGGCGATACGAAGAAGGAGACTCTGAAAGGCATCGTCGGAATCGATGTGGATTCGCCCGGGAGGACGATCCTCCGGTGACGAAGTCGAATTGCTTCCAACGATGTTCAGAACGTCACCGCGCGCCGAAGGATTTAGTGATTCTCACAAGTGATTGAATCTAATGGAAAAGTATCCCGCCATCTCATTTTGAGTCAAGTGAAATGGGGAAATGGGGTGCCTAAGTGTGAAATCCCGAGAATCAGGGAGGTATGTCTCTCAGTTTGAGAAAGCTTCCCGGCAAAGCCAAACACATCGCCGGGAATGAGACGACGCTAATGTTCATTCGGAGTTAGGGGGAGAGTCGAGAGGCTGGGCTAAGTCTTTATTTCATAGCCAAATCCGCGCGAGTGACTTTGGTTTTTTCGAAAAGTCACGCGTGGCCACGGCTTTGCTCGAAAGGGACTGCCAGGAATATTGCCGGGAGGAACTGTGTCTTTGCGACGGATGGGGACGTTGTTGGCAGTACTTGCGCTATTGGCTGGAGTAGGAACGTTCGGAGTATGGGCGCAGAACAACGACAGCGAAATTGTGCGGCGGGCGAAGAGCAAAGTGCAGCCCGAGTATCCAGAGTTGGCGCGCAAGATGAATATCACTGGCACGGTGAAGGTCCAAGTGGTGGTTTCGCCCAACGGGACGGTGAAAGAAGCAAAGGTTGTAGGAGGTCATCCGGTGCTGGCAGGCGCGGCGCTGGAGGCGGTCAGGAAGTGGCGCTTTGAGCCGGCGCCGGGAGAGAGCACAGGGGTAGTGGATTTCAAGTTCGAACCTCATCAATAGCAGGCAGAGGGCGGCCGGAGGAAACGGCATGACGATCGGCAAAAAACTATACGTAAATTTCGGAATCATCCTCAGCATGGTGGTTGTGCTGTTCATCGTGAACCTGCTGGCCGTGCATCGCGAACACGACGCCAAGGATGCCGCCAGCGCTTCATTGAAGTTGGCTGATGCTACCAACGACGTGCGCTTTCAAATGATGCAGAACCGTCTGTACCTGAGCAATTACCTGCTCAGTGGCGACAGCCGGGAAGTCGACCGGATGAATGATGGTCTGCACACTCTCAGCGAGAAATTGCAGGAAGGTGTGAAGCTGTCGAATTCCGAACAGGAGCGCTCGGCGCTGGACCGGGTGCAACAACTGGAACAGTCCTGGAGCAAAGAGTTTGCCCAGCCTCTGATCGACAAACGGAAGGATGTCGACTCCGGAAATGCCACTGTAGCCGAATTGCAGATTTACTACTTACAGAAAGATGCATCCTCCTGGGTGAAAAATTCCACGGATGCGCTGGACGTGGCCGATGGTGAAAACCGCAAACTGGTTGAGGCGGGTCGCAAATCCGACGAATCGGCCAGCACCTACACGATCCTTGCCGCCATCCTGAGCACGCTGTTTGCTCTCGGCCTCGGTGGAGTGGTGGCCTACACGACCGCCAAGTCAATTACTGGACCGCTGACGAATCTGATGACGGTTTCCCGGCAAATTGGAGACACGGGCGATCTGGAACACAACATCGAGGTGAACCGTCAGGACGAAATTGGAGAACTGGCCCGCACCTTCGCCAAGATGGTTACTTATCTGAAAGAGATGGCGGGAGTCTCAGAGTCGATCGCCGGCGGAGACCTTACGGTGGAGGTAAAGCCGCGTTCGACCCACGACACGTTGGGCAATGCCTTCGCGCGCATGGTTGAAGGATTGGCGCGCCTGGTGCGCAGCGTTCGCGACGCTTCCGCGCAAGTGGCCAGCGCATCGGGACAGGTAGCGAATGCCTCTGATGATTCGGCCAAAATTGGTTTGCAGGCATCGTCAGCCATCGATGAAGTCACCAGCACCATGCACGAAATGAGCGTGAACGTGCAGAACATGGTGAAGAGCACGCAGGTGCAGGCTTCCAGCGTAAGTGAGACTTCGGCTTCAATTGACCAGATGGTGGCATCGATTCAGCGCGTGGCTGATACCGCCAAAGTGCTGCTCGACATCTCAAACCGCTCGCGGGAAGAAGTACACAGCGGCATCGCCACCATGGAGAAGGCGACCGATGGATTGAACCGCATCAATGCGACCATCACCAGTTCGGGAGAAATCATCGGGGCACTGGGACAGCGCGCCGACGACATCGGAAAGATCATCGAGGTAATCGACGATCTCGCGGAGCAAACAAACTTGCTGGCACTCAACGCCGCTATCGAAGCGGCCCGGGCAGGCGAGCATGGATTGGGCTTCGCCGTGGTGGCTGACGAAGTTCGCAAGCTGGCGGAAAAATCGGCGCAGTCGACCAAGGAAATTTCCGAACTGATTCAAAGCATTCAGAAAGAAGCGCGCAAGGCGGTCGAAAACATGGACCGCTCGACCGGGATCGTGAACGAAGGGCTGGATTTGGGCGGCGAGCTGAATGGCGCGCTGCGCAAGATCTCGAACGTGGTCACCGAAGTCTACAAGTTTGCCCAGGAGATCGGCGCAGCTACTAACGAACAATCTCACGGATCGTCGCAAATTGCCCGGGCCACTACGCGGCTGAATGAGATCACTCACGAAATCAGTTCAGCAGTAGAGGAACAGGCTTCAGGAGCGCAGGCTGTGGTGAAAGCCATGGAGCGCATGCGCGAACTGGTGCAGCAGTCCACTTCCGGATCGACTGAGCTGGCGGCATCGGCGGAACAGATGTCGAAAATGTCGCGCGGATTGCTCGACTTTATGGACCGCTTCGCGTTAGACGAGTCTTCCGCCCAGCGGCCGTCTGCGCAAGAAGAAAAGCCACAGACCGCGCGGCGGGCGACCGCGGGATCGCGTTTCTAAGGAATCAAGGTCAGAGAGACTAAGGACCAACGATGAGTCGCGAACTCCATATCGTGGGCTTCCAGATCGGACGTGAGACCTATGGCGTGCCGATTACATCGCTGCATGAAATTGTGCGCGTTCCGGAGATCACAGCCGTCCCGGATGCGCCGGATTATCTGGAGGGTGTGATTAACCTTCGGGGAAAAATCGTCTCGGTCATGGACTTGCGCAAGCGCTTTGGCCAGAAGCAAACCGAATTCAAAAGACGGAACCGCATTCTGGTGGTGGAACATTCGGGCCGGCTGGCTGGGCTCATCGTCGATTCGGCCTCCGAAGTGGTGAAGATTCCCAGCGAGGATGTGGAAGCGCCGCCTGCGGTTTTTCAGGAGGGTGGGCTGAACTGCGTTACGGGACTGGGAAAAGTGCAGGGACGGCTGATCGTCTTGCTGGATATGAACAAATTGTTGGCTCCCGCCAGTCTGCTGCAGGAGAGCGGGAAAGCGGAGCCCAAGACAGCCAAGGCGGATGTGCGCGGAGCGGCGGCCGCCAAGTGAGAGTCGCAGGTCTGCTCTATTTACCGATCAGTTTACCGATTGATGACCGATCGGGTGGAGGCGGAGTGAGTCACAGGCGCGGGGGACGAAAACCAGCATGAGCACATTCGGAGCGGCACCAGCTCCCATCTTGACGGAGGCGGAACTTAAGCTTCTGCAGGCGCTGGTGTATCAGGAGTGCGGCATGCACTTCGACGAGCGCCGGCTTCACTTTCTGCAGGATCGACTGCTGCGCCGGTTGAAAGACTGCCACGTCGATTCTTTCTACGCCTATTACCGTCTGCTGATCAGCCAGGAAGGCAAGGCGGAACTGGCCAAGCTGGTGGAAAATCTCACGGTCAACGAAACTAGTTTTTTCCGGCACAAAGCGCAGCTCGATTTATTTCAGAAACATGTGCTGGAAGATTTGCTGAAGCAGAAGCAGGCCCACCGGGAATATTCCATCCGGATATGGAGCGCCGGCTGCTCCACCGGCCAGGAAGCCTACACCTTGGCGATGATGTCGGTAGACAGCCTGGCTTACTACTACCTGCGCAATCCTTTGCCGGTGGAGATCGCTTTACCCAAGCCGCTGATTCCGCCTCCGTGGAGGGTGGAAATTCTGGCCAGCGATATCAGCTACTCCGTACTGCGTACCGGGCAGGAAGGCGCCTACAACGACCACCAGATGAGCACGGTGGATTACGGATTCCGGCTGCGCTACTTCGACAAAGTCGGGGAACGGTATGCGGTCAAGAAAGCGCTCAAGGAGATGGTTCACTTCGACTTCCACAATCTGAAGACGGAATATCTGCCGCAGCGCAATGATGTGATCTTCTGCCGCAACGTGATGATGTATTTCGACGTGGCCGAGCAGAAACGGCTGGTCGAAAAATTCTACCGATGCTTGAATCCCGGCGGCTATCTGTTTGTGGGTCACGCGGAAAGCCTGCTGGGTCTAACCGATAAATTCCAAATGGTGCACCGCGACAGTGGAACCGCCTACCAGCGGATTGAGGTGCGAGAGTGACCGATTCACTCGACGAGCGCGGAGCGGAACTGCGAGAGCTTTTCTTTGAGACCTCGCAGGAACTGTTGCAGGCGCTGAACGAAGAATCTCTGAAGCTGGAAAAAAATCCCGGCGATGAAGAGATCGTGCGTTCCATCCGGCGGACGGTGCACACCCTGAAGGGCGATTCGGCAGCATGTGGGCTGCGGGAACTGAGCGAACTGGCCCACCAGTTCGAAGATGCACTTTCCTTAGAGACAGCAGCCGCACACGGAGCGCTGGCGGAGATTGCTTTTGCGGCGGCGGATGTTTTCGCAGCCATGCTTGCGGCGTACCACGGGGGAGGCGCAATGCCCCCGACCGGTGCGCTGTTGAAGAGAATCAATGAACTCACTTCCGCCCCGGCGGCCAAGAAAGTGGGGCGCAAGAAGAAATCTGCTGAGGCGTCCGCGAGGTCCGGCAAAGATTCCGGCAAGAATAAAGACTGGACCGATCCTGAAAAGCGCGCCATGGCGGCAGCGCAGGCCGCGGGTCTGGCTCTGTACGATGTCGCGGTGAAAATCGATCCCCACTGCACGATGCCGATTGCCGGAAGGCAGCTGATTCAAAATGCGATCAGCGGCGTTGGCCAGGTGATCGTGGTGCGGCCGAACGCAAAATCGCCTGCCGCCACCAAGCAGGTAGAATTCGTAATCGGCAGTTCGCAATCCGAAGAACAGATTGCCAGCAAAGCCCGCGTCCCCACGATTGCCGGCGACGTCAGCGTGATTCTGATCGCCGCCGCTCAGCCCGCCAAAGCCTCCAGAAAAGTTGAAGACGCGCAGTCTTTGCCATCGACGACGGACTCTGCCGCAATCGATGATTCAGCCGGGGGCCAGAACGAGCAAGCTGCTGTCGCAGTCGCTCCAGTCATGCCAGCGCCCGATGTGCAAAATCCAACTCCGGAAACTTTAGCTCCGGCGATGGCGGAGAATATCCTGCGCGTGGACGCGGGTCGCATCGACAACGTTTTGAACCTGGTGGGAGAGCTCATCATCGGAAAATCGATGTTGCAGCAGGCCCTGAACGAGTTCTCCAGGCGCTATCCCAAAGAACCAGTGCGCGGCAAGTTTGCCGATGCCATGGCCTTCCAGGCGAGGGTGCTGAATGATCTGCAGCGCTCGGTCATGAAGATTCGCATGGTGCCGGTCGACCAACTATTCCGCCGCTTTCCGCGAATGGTTCGAGATGTGGCGCGGCAATGCGAACGCGAAGTCGATCTGGAACTCAGCGGACAAGAGACTGATCTGGATAAAGGCATTCTCGATGCCATCGCCGAACCCCTCACCCATCTGGTGCGGAATGCGGTAAGCCACGGCATCGAACCTCCGGAGGAACGACGCAGCCTGGGCAAGTCGCCGCGGGGAAAGATTCGGCTGAATGCATTTCACCAGGGCAATCAAGTAGTAGTTGAGATCAGCGACGATGGCCGAGGGATGAACGCGGAAAAAATTCGCGCCAAAGCGGCAGAACTGGGATTGATTTCAGCGCAGGACGCATCCCGTTTGAGCGATGCCGAAGCACTCGAACTTATTTTCCGTCCAGGATTCAGCACGGCAGAAGTAGTCACGGAAGTTTCCGGACGCGGAGTTGGGATGGATGTGGTGCAAAGCGTCGTGCACCGGCTTAAGGCCACAATCCACATTGAAACCCGTCCGGGACAGGGCACCACCTTCCGGCTGAAACTGCCACTCACGCTCGCCATTATTAAGGCGCTGATGTTCTGGGTGGAACAGCGCCTGTACGCGATTCCGTTGAATGCAGTGAACCAAATCGCCCGCACCACGGAAGCTGAAGTACATCAGGTCGATAACTACGAGGTTTTGCAACTGCGCAATCAGGTGCTGCCCCTGCTTCGCCTGGGCCGCAGGGCTGAATTAGACGGTGACCGAAAATCGAAAAAGCTCTTCGTGCTTGTGATTACGGTGGGCGAGAAGAAGTACGGATTGATCGTGGACTCGTTGGAGGGAGAAGAGGAATTGGTCATCAAGGCTTTGGACGACCAGACATTCTCGACCGATCTGGTGAATGGTGCTTCAATCCTGGGGGATGGAAAAGTTGTGCTGATTCTAAATTTACTCGCAGTGGTGGAACACGTCTCGCGGTCGGCCTCTGAACAGTCGGGAATCAGTAGCTTTGGATTGTTGCTGAACCACGCTGACCGATCGCGGCTCGCAGTAGGCGCCGCGGGAGGCCAGTCATGAGCATGAACAAAGTGCGCGTGCTGGTGGTGGATGACTCGGCATTGATGCGAAAGCTGATCCCGCAGATGGTGGAGACTGATCAATCCATCGAAGTAGTGGGCACAGCGATGGACGGAACCTTCTGTCTCAAGAAGATCGAAGAGCTCCGACCGAACGTGGTCACTCTCGACCTGCAGATGCCGGGAATGAATGGAATCGATACCCTGAAAGAGATTATGCGGCGGCATCCGTTGCCGGTGATCGTAGTCAGTTCGCATTCGACCGACGGCGCGTCCATCACCTTTAAGGCACTTGGGTTGGGCGCCTTCGATTTTGTGACCAAGCCCCAGGATGCATCGGCGCACATGGCCGAGACTGCGCGCCAGTTGATCGCAAAAATTAAAGCCGCCGCGGATTGCAAGGTTGTCCGCCCGGGAACGTTGGGAGCGGCAGTACGGGTGGAAAAGACTGCAAGTGCAAAATCCGGGCCTCCACCCACCAAGACGGTGGCCATTGGAATCTCCACCGGAGGACCGCAGGCACTCGAATACTTGCTGGCGCAACTGCCACCGGACTTTCCCGGCACAATTCTGGTAGTGCAACACATGCCATCCGGCTTCACCGAAATGTTCGCGAAACGGCTGGATGAGTTGTGCGCTTTGCGAGTGAAGGAGGCACAATCCGGCGATGTTTTGCAGGCTGGACGGGTACTGATCTGCCCGGGAAGCCGGCATATGACGGTGAAGCGCCTGCCGATGGGTGACGTTGTGGTTCTCAATGATGAACCTCTGGTCAACGGACACCGCCCAAGCGTGGATGTCTTATTCCATAGCCTGGCGCAGGAATTTGGAAAGATGAGCGTTGCTGTCTTGATGACTGGAATGGGCGATGACGGAGCACAGGGTCTGGGCGAAGTGAAAAAAGCCGGAGGCATGACGATTGCCCAGAGTGAAGAATCCTGTGTGGTGTTTGGAATGCCGAAGGCTGCCATCGAACGAGGGTATGCCACGCGTGTGGTGGGCCTGGAGGTGCTCGCATCCACGTTACAGGCTCTTTGTGGACGCGGGAATGGGCAGGCAGAGAAGGGCGGGGCGGGCAGGGCATTAGGGGCCAGCCGCTGAAACGAGCGCAAGTTCCTGGGAAGTTGTTGAGAACAAGGGGTGGTGACTTGAGTCATCTGTTCTGCGGAAGCATGTCGTGTTGAAATTAGAAGGGGAGATTGCTATGGAACAGTTTGCACCAGTAAAACGCAGTAAGGACGGGCAACCGGTCCGCTACTTGATCGTGGACGATTCCGTGTTCGCGCGCAAGAATCTGGCCCGCATGATCGAAACTTTTGGCGGGCAGGTGGCGGCCGAAGCCGGGGACGGGCTGACTGCGATCAGTGAATTCGATCGCACGCATCCCGATATCGTGCTCATGGACATCACCATGCCGCAGATGGAGGGCATCGAGGCGGCCGAGAAGATCGTTCAGGCGCACCCCGAAGCCCGCGTCGTCATGGTCTCGTCGGTGGGCTACCAGGAAAACATTGTGGCCGCCTTGCAGCGCGGGGCGCGGCATTTCGTGCAGAAGCCGGTGAAGCCGGAAGTGCTGTATGAAGTGATCAAGTACGTGATGGGAGAAGACGGCGCCGTGGCCACCGCGGCCGGCGCGGGGGTTTAACCGCAATGAAGATGGAACTGATCCAGCCTTTCATCAACGCGGCCGATGCTGTGTTGTCGCAAGGCCTCTCGGGCACCACCAAAGTGGGCAACCTCTCGATGGAAGAGAACGCCTATCGCCGCAAGGGTGTGGCCGGCATGGTTGCGCTTACTGGCGACATTGAGGGCCGGATCATTCTGGATCTCGAACCGCAAACCGCCTTGCGCGTGGCCAGCCACTACGCGGGTGCGGAATTGCCGGAGTCCGACGGACTGATTAAAGAAACCATCTTCGAACTGGCCAACCAGGTTGTGGGTAACGCTGTGTGCGCCCTCAACGATCAGGGCTTTCATTTTCGGGTGCATCCTCCCTTGCTGGTGACTTCCGCTGAAGGCGACAAAACCAGCGAGGATGTCGAGGCGCTGATGATCTGCTTTGAAACTTCTCTGGGAAATGTATTTATGAACGTCGCGTTGCGTTATAACAAGCGACGCATGTCGGACCACGCCAAAGTGGGAGCCTAGAGAACCTTCTGCTCCCGGCGCGTGCGCTATCCACTGGTCAAAGCGTCGCGCGATGTTGAAGTCTCTTCTTAACAACTCCTGTTTGCATATCTGGAACAATCGCTCAGGAAAATCTTAGCGGCGTTATCGAAACTTGAGGACGGGATTTAGTGTTCCGGAATCCTCCTCGGGGTCGGCAATCTTTTTCAGCTCCGGATACTTCTGGATCAACGTCGGCGGCGCCAGAACGCGCTCGCCGCTGATCAACGCTTTCAATTCCAGGGCGTTCACACCGGCCTTACTCTCGAAATGATTGTTGGTGATTACGTAAGTGGTTTGCGCGCGCTCGGCGACGCGTTGGATTCTTTCTTTCCAGCCTGCAAGTTCGGTTTCATTGTAGAGATAGTTGTAGCGGTCATTGCGACTATCGGAATCGAACCCCTGATCGACGAACCAATGCTCGTAGTTGCGGCCATGCAGGCGGACGTAGCCGATCGCGCCGGTGACATGCTCGGTGGGGGCAAGCGAGCGCCCCAGCAGCGGTTGGTCGATGTTGCAGAAGCCGACATTTTTTTGCGCGAATGCGGCCAAGGTTGCAGCATCGTTCCAACTGGAATGGCGCACCTCGACCACGCGCGGATATTCAATGAACTGCCGCAATAATCGGTCTAGATATTCGCGGTTGAGGGAAGTGTTTTTAAATGACACGGGAAACTGGATCAGCAGCGCGCCCAGCATTCCTTCATTGGCTATGGCATCCAGTCCTTCGCGGGTGCGGGATTCGTCCTCGTCGGTGGGACGGATGCTGGCCGCTGAAGTGGGCTCCAGCAGGGACATGGGCGAATGGGTGAATGCTCGGTAGAGTTTGGCCGTGAAAAGAAAATTCCTATGCACCGCCGCGACTTTGCGACACCAGAGTTTGGCGAGTTCCGGCTTTAGAGGTCCGTAGAAGGATGTATTGATTTCGGTGGTGTCGAAGAAACGCGCCAGATATTCGAGCGCATGCTGCTTGCGGCGCTGCATGCCCGAAGGATAGAAAATGCCGTCCCAGTCTTTATAGGACCAGCCGGCGGTGCCGATGCGAACATCGTTTGAATGGACCTGCGGCAGACGGACTGGAGCAGAAGATTCCATGCGCGGAACCGCAGACGGTGGGCATGGCAAGGTTAGCATAGAGCGTGAGAAAAGCCGCCTGCGATAACTAGAACAAACGATAGCCCGAGTATCATTGGTGCTGGTTGATATGAATCGGTTCTACGCGGCGGGGATTGTGATTACGTTGCTGGCGGTTGCTGGCGCGAGTCAGTCCACGGCACCGTCGTCCACACCTTATTCGCCTCGCGTCAGAAAGCCTGAAGCTACGCCTGGTTACGTGGGCGATGCCGCTTGCCAATCTTGCCATCGCAACAAGGTTGAGACATTTCACCGAACGTCACATTACCTCACCTCGAGGTTACCGGAGAAAGAGTCAATCCTTGGCAGCTTCGCGGCCGATGCCAACGTCATGAAAACGTCCAACCCTGAATTGTTTTTTCGCATGGAGCAGAAGGGGAATGATTTTTTTCAGACGGCGATGGAGGGCGCGGATCCGTTCATTACATCGCGCAGCGAGCGTTTTGCTTTTGTGATTGGCTCGGGAGGCAAGGGTCAAACTTACCTGTTCTGGAAAGGCGACGATCTCTTTCAGTTGCCGGTTTCTTACTGGAGTGAACTGGGATGGGTGAACAGTCCGGGATATCGTGACGGCACGGCCAACTTCGGCCGACCTATCATTCCTCGATGCCTGGAGTGTCACGGCACTTATTTCGAACAGTTTCCTCCACCCTCCAATCGTTATAGAAAGACGGGATTCATCGTGGGCATCACCTGTGAAAAATGTCACGGGCCAGGGCGGGAACACGCACAACATTTCACGACAAAATTGCCCGCGAGTGCAGGTTCGGCCATCATCAATCCGGCGCAATTCTCGCGGGAGCGCCAAATGGATCTTTGCGCCTGGTGCCACGCGGGAGCTGGTTCCGCAATCCAGCCCGCATTTTCGTACACTCCCGGTGAAGCTCTCGATAAATTCTTGACGCTTCCGCAACCCGATCCATCGGCTACCGTGGATGTTCATGGAAGTCAAGTCGAAATGCTGGAGCGGAGTCAATGCTTTCAGAAGTCCAGTATGACTTGTCTTACCTGCCATGACGTACACACTGTGCAACATGATCTGTCTGAGTTTTCCCAGCGATGCCTAAGCTGCCACAAGCCTGGCTCGGCGATGTTTCCCAAGCAGGGCCACCAGGTGGCCAGCGATTGCATCGGTTGCCACATGCCTCTGCAGGAAACCAATCTGATTGTGTTTGATCAGAATGGCAAGAAGGCAAGACCCAAAGTGCGGAATCATTGGATCAAGGTGTATTCCCAGTAGAAAGTAGATTTAGTCGAGCGACAAAACCACCCAGTACACGCCGGTCGGATATGTTTGCGTGCGCGCATAGCAAGCTCCTACTGAAAAGCCGCGCAGTCCGCGTCTCAGTAAAACAGGTCCCGCGTTCTCGGGCATAGTCCCCGGATGCAAGCTCGTATAGGTGAGCACGGTGTAGCGTTGCGCGAGTTCATGCACCGGCTTGGTTCCGAGTTTGTCCGCCTGTGCCATCGAGCACGCCACAAAGTCTGCGTTAGGAAGATCGCTTCGCGCCAGTGCGGCCTGACCCGCCTGATATCGCGATTGAGCAAGCGTCGTCGCAATCTGCTGCTTCACTTCTGCCAGGGAATAATTGGGGAGGGCATGGCCGAAATCCTGCACAATGTAAAGCCGGTCTCCGCTGCGGACCACGCCCAACCCGACCACGTTATAGGCCGGGTTGAGCAGGTTCGCGCGATGCGGAGGGGACTGCATGAGATGTTGATGGCCCTGCGCGGCATCGAAATCGAAGGCAACGTTTTCGCCTTCCTGATCGAGTTGCGTGCGAGTTTCGGCAGCCAGACGCTGAGGGAGGGAAGGCTCGCCCTCGAGCCGATGGGAAAGTTGACGCTCGGCAACCATCTTTTCCGCATGTATACGGGCGGCCCGGCTCATACCCGCGTCGAGAGTCAGCCGCGGTGCACCGAATTGCGCTCTGGCTTGATTTGCAAGATAGAAAAGCAGTTGTTCGGCTTGAGGATCGTAGTCGCCGAACGGGATATCCGGTGCGATGGCTGAAGCTGGTTTCAAGGAGACGATCGGCGAAGGTTTGTTCGTAACGTTGTCGTCCTCAGACGCGGCCAACACGCGGTTGGATGGAGCCAATGACGCCGACCCCAGGAGTAAGAGCAACGCCACGACTTTAGAAGCCCTAAGCATCACGTGTGCCTAACCAACCTCGGTTCCGGGGGACTTCAACTCAGTCAGACTTGCCGCTGGTGCTACGCTAGAGACTGAAATCCACCTGGAGTAGTTACCTTCGCTATGGAACCTGGTCTCATAGGGGTCATCGGCCTACTGTTTGGAAGCTTGATTGCATGGCTGGCCCTGCGTTCGCGAAGCGCGGGGCTGCATGCTCGTTTGTCTCTGATGGAAAAGGAATTAGCGGACGGAAAGGCCGATCTGGCGCGGCTTCAGCAGGCTCATACTGATCTGGTGTCGGGTAAGGCCAGGGCGGAATCCGCATTGGAATCTGAACGAAAGGCCAGCAACGAAAAGATTGAGCTCGTCACGCGCGCCAGCGAAGAGTTGCGCAATGCATTCAAGGCTATGGCTGCGGACGCTTTGAAGAGCAATAACTCGTCCTTTCTGGTGGTGGCCGAAGAGACCCTCAAGCGATTCCAGAGCCAGGCCAAGGGCGATCTGGATGCCCGGCAGAAGGCCGTGGCCGACATGGTGGCGCCGGTGCGCGATTCGTTGAATAAAGTGGACGAAAAAATTCAACAGATGGAAGTGGCGCGCGGCGATGCTTACGGCGAATTGCGCGCCCAGGTGCAATCTCTCATTACGACGCAGAAAGAACTGCAATCGGAGACTGGCAATCTGGTTCGCGCGCTGCGCACTCCGAATGTTCGCGGGCGATGGGGAGAAATTCAGCTGCGCCGCGTGGTCGAGATCGCCGGCATGCTTTCCTACTGCGATTTTGCCGAACAGGAGTCGGTGACTACCGAGAGTGGAAGGCTGCGTCCCGATCTGGTGGTGAAGTTGCCCGGCGGCAAACACGTTGTGGTAGATGCCAAGACTCCGCTGCAGGCATTTCTTGATGCCTTCGAAACTACCGACGAAGAGGCGCGCCGTGCTTGTCTAGCCAATCATGCGCGGCAGGTGCGCGATCACATGAAGACTCTCAGCGGAAAGAACTATTGGGAACAGTTCGAAGCCACGCCGGAATTCGTCGTGATGTTTCTTCCCGGCGAGACATTTTTCAGTGCCGCCCTGGAGCAGGATCCCGGGCTGATTGAACATGGGGTTCTGAACCGCGTGATACCAGCGTCACCGACGACGCTGATCGCCTTGTTGAAGGCGATTAACTATGGATGGAATCAGGAAAAACTGGCGCGCAATGCGCAGCAGATCAGCGCTCTGGGCAAAGAACTTCATGACCGGCTCCGGCTGCTCGCAGGGCATATCACATCCGTCGGCACAGGGCTCGACCGCGCAGTGGAGTCCTATAACAAGGCTGTGGGATCGCTGGAGAGCCGCGTTTTGGTTTCGGCCCGCAAGTTTGCCGAACTGGGCGCGTCTGTAGCCGACGACATTCCGGAATTAGAGCCCATCGAAACTACAGCTCGCGCGCTTTCTTTTGATTGGGACGAAGCAGAAATACCCCCAGACACGGCCGATAACAAACGTAAGGCGGGCTAGAGCCGCAATCGGTGCCAATCGTTGGCGAATTTAGAGAACGCTAATCTCAGAGCGCACTAATCGCGCCTTCTGAGGACACTCAAAAGTACGTCGTTCCGCCTCGCGCTCAAACCCTCTTTCGATTTCAATTCTTGCCTAAAGCTCATTGTGTCCGCGCCGATAGCGTATGTGACGAGGTTCCATCATGCGGCGCGGCGAACTCTCGTCCAGATCCCTTTCAGAAGCAGGCGGGAGGACTCTTAGCACGGTGAGGACTGCTATGGCATCTCGCATCGCCAGGGCGGGGATCGCAGCCCCGCCGGCCGCAGGTTTGCTCTGGATATTTGGCAAGACCGGCGCCTGGGCGAATCGATCTAGCGAGTTCATGCCTCATGGATATTGCTACCTGTGGAATCCCCGGATCGTCTGGCTGCACGTTATTTCCGATGGATTGATCACGCTTTCGTATTACGCAATTCCCGTCATCCTCATTTATTTCATTCGCAAGAATAAGGATCTGCCTTTCAATGGCATTTTCTGGATGTTTGGCGGATTCATTCTCGCCTGTGGCACGACTCACTTCATGGAAATCTGGAATGTCTGGCACGGCGATTACCTGCTGGCGGGCGTGGTTAAGGCAGGGACGGCGGCGCTATCCGTAGTTACAGCTGGGACTCTCATCTCCCTGGCGCCGAAAGCACTGTCGCTGCCGAGCTTGCAGGTGGTGAATCGGCGGCTGGAGGAGCAAATCGCGGAGCGCCGGGAAGCCGAAGGGGCAACAAAGCAGGTGCTCAAGGAACTTGCCGATCAGAAGTTTGCTCTGGACCAGCACGCCATCGTGGCCACTACTGACGTGCAGGGAACTATCACCTATGTGAATGACAAGTTCTGCGCCATCAGCCAATATTCGCGAGAAGAATTGATGGGGCAGAATCATAGGATCCTCAACTCCGCCCACCATTCCACGGAATTCTTCCAGAAGATGTACCACACCATCGCCAACGGCGAGGTCTGGCGCGGTGAGATTTGCAACCGAGCCAAAGACGGATCGTTGTACTGGGTGGATACAACCATCGTGCCGTTTCTCGAACCAAACGGGAAACCTCGGCACTATATGGCGATTCGCGCTGATATCACTGAGCGAAAGCGCGCGGAGGAGGCACGCGGACGGCTCGCCGCGATTGTCGAATTCTCCGACGACGCCATCATCAGCAAAGATCTGCACAGCATCATCACCGCCTGGAATCGTGGTGCCGAAAAGGTATTTGGCTACTCTCCCTCGGAAGCCGTGGGCAAGCCGATGCTTATGCTTTTCCCCCCGGACGGGGTTGCCGAAGAGCCTAACATTCTGGCGCGAATCCAGCGGGGCGAGAGGGTGGAGCATTTCGAAACCGTCCGCGTGTGCAAGGGCGGCAAGCACATTGATGTTTCGGCAACGATTTCGCCGATCCGGGATGCCAGTGGCGCGGTTGTCGGCGCTTCAACAATTGCGCGCAACATCACCGAACGCAAGCAAGCCGAGGTGGCACGACAACTTGCCGAGGAGCGGTACCGGCGTTTCGTCGAGCGCACTGCCGCGGGGGTTCTACGCAACACCCTCGACGGCCGCATTCTTGAGTCCAATGACGCCATGGTCCGGATGCTGGGCTACGACACTCGCGAAGAATTTCTATCGCGACCGCACCCGGAAATTCACTACGCTAACCCGGAAGAGCGCAGGCTGCTGGTGGAACGGCTTAAGGACAACGGGACGCTGAATAACTACGAAGCCTGTTTCCAGCGAAAAGACGGCAAGCCAGTCTGGGTGGTCATGAGCCTGGTATTGGTGAAGGGCGAAGATGAGGCTGGCGACGTTCTCGAAGCAACCGTTATTGATGTTACGGCGCGCAAGCAGGCCGAACAGCGTTTGAGCGAACAAGCGGAGGAACTCTCGCGGCAATCCTTGGAACTGCTGCGCTCCCAGCAGTCTCTGGAAGAACAGGCGCGAATGCTGAAGTTGGTGATGGACAGCATGGGCGAAGGGTTAATTGCGGCGGACCCGAATGGTCACTTCCTTCTCTGGAATGATTCAGCGGACAGGCTCATGGGCCGAGGGGCGACCGATCTGCCCACCGAGCAGTGGACCCCCCACTACCAGGTTTTTCTGCCTGATGGGATCACGCCTTATCCGGCACGAGATCTGCCCCTGGTGCGAGCACTGCGAGGGGAACCCGTGCAAGTGGAATTGATCGTCGAACAGAACGGACCTGAGAGCAGAGTTTGTCTGGAAGTCACGGCTCGACCCATGAAAGACGCAGCGGGCGCGCTCTGCGGTGGAGTCGCGGTCCTACGCGACATCACAGAACGCAAGCGGGCGGAAGAAGTGCTGGCCCGGCAGGCGGAGCAATTGATGCTTTCCCAACGTGCCCTGGAAACCCAGACGCTGATGCTGCAATCAGTGCTGGACAGCATTGGCGAAGGACTGGTCGCGGCGGATGAGACGGGAAAATTTATCCTTTGGAATCCAGCCGCTACAAAGATCGTTGGCATGGGAGCCGCGAATGTCCCACCCGAGCTATGGACCGATCACTACGGAACTTACTTGCCCGATACGGTCACGCCGTTCCCCCCTGAGCAAAATCCTC
Organism: uncultured Acidobacteriaceae bacterium; assembly: GCA_963817305.1. Lineage (GTDB taxonomy): Bacteria > Acidobacteriota > Terriglobia > Terriglobales > Acidobacteriaceae > Sulfotelmatobacter. The sequence continues at coordinate 355,173 of CAWFOD010000013.1, forward strand.
TGCTGCGAGCCATCCGCGGCGAGGCGTGCACGGTCGAAATGTATGTGCGCAATACGGAGCACGAGACCGGGGTCTGGATCGAGTCCAGCGGCAATCCGTTGAAAAACTCGGATGGAGCATCGCGTGGGGGTGTGGTCGCGTTCCGCGATATCACGCAAAGAAGAATCGACGAACGGGAAATCCGCAAACTGAATGACGAACTGGAAGAGAAAGTGGTGCAACGCACACGGCAACTGGAGGCAGCCAACCATGAACTGGAAGCCTTTACCTACTCGGTTTCCCACGATCTGCGTGCGCCCTTGCGCCACATCGGCGGTTTTTCTCGAATCCTGATCGAGGATTTTGGACCGACGATGGACCCGGAGGCGCGGCATCATCTGCAGCGCATTGAGGAAGGCGCTCACCGCATGGGCCTGCTGGTGGATGAACTTTTGAATCTTGCGCGGGTGGGCCGCCATACCATTAACCTTCAAGTCACCAGCCTGAACACGCTCATTGAAGAAGTTGTGTCCCTGTTGCAGCCGGAGGCCGAGGGCAGGGCTGTGACCTGGAAGATTTCCAGCCTGCCTCCCGTGAACTGCGATCCGGTACTGATCAAACAGGTTTTTCAGAATCTCATCGCCAACGCGTTGAAATTCACGCGCCCGCGGGAGCGGGCACTTATTGAAATCAGCCACCGCGAGAAAAATGGGCAGATCGTGGTTGAGGTTCGTGACAACGGAGTCGGCTTCAACATGAAGTACATGGATAAGTTGTTCGGAGTGTTTCAGCGTTTGCATCGCGCGGAGGATTTTGAAGGCACGGGGATCGGCCTGGCTACTGCACACCGCATTGTGCACAAGCACGGCGAGCGGATCTGGGCGGAGGCGGAACTGGACAAGGGCGCTGCATTTTTCTTTACCCTGGCACCCGCCAAGGGCACTCCGGCTGCAGGCGAAATTGAAAACAAAGACGCAATCGTGGGAGCTCAATCATGAACCCGAACGAAATCGATATCCTTCTGGTGGATGACAGTCAGGATGATGTGGATCTTACCCTGCACGCACTGCGCTCGGAGAATCTGGCAAATCGCGTCTTTGTGGTTCGCGATGGAGAGGAAGCGCTGGATTTTCTGTTTTGCACCGGAGCTCACGCCGAACGTTCGTTCGACCATCCTCCCAAAATCGTCCTGTTGGATTTGAAGCTGCCCAAAGTCGATGGCATGCAGGTGCTCAAACAGATAAAGCAAGACGGACGGACCAAAACGATTCCCGTCATCCTGATGACTTCGTCGAGGGAGGAACGGGACCGTGTGATCGGCTATAACCTGGGGGCTAACAGCTATCTGCAGAAGCCGGTCGACTTTCCTGAATTCCGGAAGATGGTGAAGTTACTGGGACTGTACTGGCTCGTCGTCAACCAGCCGGTCGTTGTCGGGGCGGCGATGCAACAAGCAGGCGGTCAGGCGAAATGAGCAGCACTGGGATCAAACCCGCAAGCGTGCCGCTGGCCGCGCCGAAACCCAAGCTGCGCGCCTTGTTGCTGGAAGACAATCAACTGGATGCCGAACTCGTTTTGCGTGCACTGCGCAAAGACAACTTTGATGTGAACGCCCGGATTGTGCAGGACGAAGGTGGATTTACGCAGGCTCTACGCGACCATTGCCCGGATATCGTGTTGGCCGATTTTAATCTGCCGAACTGGACGGGAATGGCCGCCTTGGATGTGCTTCGCCGCGAAGGCCTCGATATCCCGATGATTCTGGTTTCGGGCGCGGTGGGCGACATGACTGCGGTCGATTGCATCAAGCGGGGGGCCACCGATTATGTCTTGAAAGATGGGCTGGCTCGTCTGCCCGAAGCTGTGCGCCGCGCTCTGGAAGAAAAGCAACTGCGGCAATCGCGACGCCAGGCCGAAGCGGAGTTGGCCCGGAAAGTCGAGGAACTGGCCCGCTCGAACGCAGATCTCGAACAGTTCGCTTACGTCGCTTCGCACGACCTGCAAGAGCCGCTGCGCATGGTGACGGCCTACACCCAATTGCTGGGCGAACGCTATCGCGGCAAACTTGATGCGGATGCCGACAAATTCATCGCCTACGCCAGCGAGGGAGCAATGCGAATGCAGGTTCTCATTCACGATCTGCTGACCTTTTCGCGAGTAGGCCGCGCCGAATCGAGCGATGCGAACATCGACTGCAATGTGGTGATGGAAGAAGTTTTGCAAACGCTGTCCGCGGCGGTTCAAGAGAGCGGAGCTGTAATCAATTATTCCCAACTTCCAGAGGTTCAGGGTGACCGCACCCAGTTGGGACAAATCTTCCAAAACCTGATTGGGAATGCCATTAAGTTCCGCGGCACGGAGCCTCCGAAAATTTACGTGCAGGCGGAAAACAAGGATGAGCAATGGTGGTTCGACGTGAGCGATAACGGCATTGGAATCGCGCCAGAAAACGCAGGGAAAGTTTTTGAAGTGTTTCATCGCTTAAATGCGCGCACCGAATACCCGGGTAACGGCATCGGCCTGGCGATCTGCAAAAAAATCGTCGAGCGGTATGGCGGGCGAATCTGGGTCGAGTCACAAAACGGATCTGGTTGCTCTTTCAAATTTACTTTGCCGATCCGAGGCTCCGGCGAGGGGAAAGGAGCTGGGAATGAAATCGGGACTGCGGTTGCTGTTGGTGGATGACAATCCGGCGGATGTGGGCTTGGCTCGCGAGGCGTTGGTGAAGTGCGTCCGCCAGAGCGAGATTACCAGTGTGGAAGATGGTATGGAAGCAATGGCGTTCCTGGATCGGCGGGGTAAGTACGCCGGCGTGACTCGGCCCGATCTGGTAATTCTGGACCTGAGCCTACCCAAGAAAGACGGTCTGGCGGTATTGGCCGCAATCAAAGCAAGGCCGGAGCTACGGCGCATCCCCGTAGTGATCTTCAGCACATCTCAGCTGGCAAAAGATATTGCGCGCAGTTACGACCTGGGCGCGAACTGTTACGTGAGCAAGCCGGGAAATCTAAAGGATTTTTTTTCGGCGGTGAAATCGATTGAAGAGTTTTGGTGTGGCTTTGTCAACCTGCCACGCCAGGGAGAATGAGAGTTCATGGATCAGCAAACTACGCAAGTATTGCTCATCGAAGACAACCCGGGCGACGCGGACCTGGTTCGCCTGCGGCTAGTCGAAGGGAAATCTCCGGTCAACGTGAATTGTGTAAACCGGCTGGCCGACGGCCTGGCCTCACTGACCACCGAAACGCCGGCGGTGGTTCTTTTGGACTTGAACCTGCCTGACAGCCACGGCGCGGAAACCTTTCGTCGAGTCATGGAACATTCGCCGCACGTGCCGGTAGTTGTGCTTTCCGGCCAGGATGACGAGGCGTTGGCGGTGAAGGCGGTTCATCAGGGGGTACAGGATTATTTGCTCAAAGGTAACATCACCGCCAAGCTACTGGAACGCGCCATTCGTTACGCGGTGGAGCGGCAAGGGCTTCTGCGTGCCCTCGAAATCACGCAAAAGCAGCAAATGGATTTCAAGAATCAGTTTCTGTCTCACGTCTCTCACGAATTGCGGACACCGCTCACTTGCATTCATCAATATGTCACGCTGCTGCTCGATGGACTGGCCGGGCCCGTGGCGCCAGATCAGGCTGACCACCTAAAGACCGTTTTGAAAAGCGTGAATCAATTGCATGCCATGGTCCGTGACCTGCTTGAGGCGACACGCGCCGAGAGCGGAAAAATGCGAGTCGAACCCCGCTGCGTTGCTCTGGGCGAACTGATTCAGCAGACGGTTGCCATGATGCGGCCCACCGCGGACGAAAAGAGAATCGGACTCGAAATCGCTATTGACCAGACGCTCCCATTGGTGCATGCCGATCCGGATCGAGTGCTCGAAGTGCTCATCAACCTGGTGGACAATGCCATTAAATTCACACCGCCTGACGGAGCCGTAATGGTTCAGGCAAGCCGAGTAGATGCCGACCCAAGCTCGGTCTACATTTCTGTGAGCGATACAGGACGCGGGATCAGTCCTGAATCAAAGGCGTTGATCTTTGAGCGCCTCTATCAAGACGCTGATTCAATCGACAACAACCGCTCCGGACTTGGATTGGGGCTGTTCATTTGTCGCGAGATCGTCAGGCTGCATCAAGGTCGCATCTGGGTTTCCAGCGAACCGGGACAAGGTAGCACCTTCACTTTTACCCTGCCGGCTTATTCGCTGGCCAAACTGCTGGCTCCGGTGGTTACGCATAATGATCGTTTGCGCACCTCATTTGTACTCGTGCGAGTCGATCTAACGCCGTTTTCCGCCGCGCTGCGCGGCAACTGGAAACAAACCTGGCAGCAATGTCTGGAGATCCTGCAGCGTTGCGTTTACCTCGACAAGGACCTGGTGCTGCCGCCGATGGGAACATCCAGTGCGGCGGAGACGTTTTTCGTTGTGGCTTCAACCGACATGCCGCAGGTGGGCATCATGACCGCGCGCATTCGCGAGCAACTGGAGCGCATGCCGGACTTCAAGACTAAATGCAGCCTTAGCATCGTAGCTGCTCCCATCGAACTTCCCCCGGCCGTCCCCAGCCAGTCGCTGGATCAACAGATTCAAACTGTAGCCGATCATGTAACTGCCATGGTCACCACTGGAATGCAAAGGAAACACCCCGTTTTGCAAAACCCGATACAGAATGTCAACTAACGAACCACCATAAGGAGAAACAAAATGCCGAAACCAAAAATACTGGTAGTCGATGACGACCCTGACCTGGTGCGCGCCATGCGGCTCCGGCTGCGAGCGAATAACTACGAAGTCACGACCGCAAGCGATGGCTATGGCGCAATTGCCTCAGCACAAAAAGAGCGTCCGGCGCTGATTATTCTGGACTTAGGCCTTCCGGTCGGCGACGGTTTCGTGGTTCTGGATCGCCTGCAGAATAGCGATAGCCTTTCCGGCGTCCCGGTGATTGTACTAAGTGCGCGCGACCCCCAGGCGAACGAGGAGCGCGCCTTGAGGGCAGGAGCATCGGCCTTCTTCCAAAAGCCCGCCGACAACGACGAATTGATGAATGCAATTCGGTTGAGCCTGGCGCCCGGGCAAGCGCACACTCCGCCTTGGCCGTCTTAGGCGAATGCCAGAATTGATTGACCGCAGCTTTGTCCCCGCATCTGATTCCATTCAGGGCGGGGATAACTGCGCTAGCACAGGTCGGCCACGATTCCCCTTTTCCGGCACACCGCGTAAATCCCTTCCTCGCATTCAGATACGCAATTCCACAGAAACATCCAAAAAGGCGTAACCGATGTTCGAAAATCCATCTATAATTTGGAAAGTGCTTCAATAGCATGTAGTTAGCATTCCTGAAGTGGGAAGCGGCATGGCAGCGAAGTTGCTCATTGACGATTGGCAGGACGTGACTTCCACGCCCATCCAGCCCATTACGGGTTCGGGATTGCCGCCGAAACCCATGAACCGGGAAAGCCAAGTCCGATTCGTTGCCGTTCTGCTGTTTCTCTTGACAGTTGCTGCGGTTCTATTCTCCGGCTTCAATTTTGATGCCGAGCTGAAATCCGCAGTCCCGGATGACGGCGTGTGGTGGATCGAACATGGTGGTCGACTTACGGCCGACCGGGTGGATCCGAACGGTCCGGGCGCGAAAAGTGGGATTAAACCGGGCGACCAGTTGGTTTCCATCAACGGCGAGGAAGTCCGGAACATTTCCGGGCTGGAGCGCCAGCTCTACCGCAATGGGGTCTGGTCCAAAGCAGCATATTCTTTGGTCCGGCAAACGGTACCGCTTGATTCCAGCGTGATTCTGGTTCCTGCCGAACGTTCGCTGAATAATTGGCTGCGGCTGATTGCGCTGATTTATCTTGGCATTGGCCTCTACGTTTTGCTCCGTCGCTGGACTGCTCCGGGTTCCACGCATTTCTATATCTTCTGCCTGGTCTCGTTTATCGCGTACTCATTCAAATACACAGGTAAGCTCAACGACTTTGACTGGACAATCTATTGGGGCAATATTGCGGCGGGAGTGCTGCAACCGGCCCTGTTTCTCCATTTCGTTCTAACTTTTCCCGAGAAACGCGAGTTCGTGCGCAAGCATCCCTGGGTGCTTGCTCTGGTCTATGTGCCGGGCGCGATCCTGCTGGCGATTCATGTCAGCGCCATGCAGTGGCTGCAGGCCAGCGAGCGCTTGCGCTGGAACCTCGACCGCATGGAAATGTCTTATGGGTCGCTGTTCTTTTTAGCCGCAGCCACCGTGCTCTGGTACAGCTACCAGCGCGCCAGCACAACGATCTTGCGGCAGCAGTTGAAGTGGGTGACTCGGGGCACGATTCTCGCCATCATTCCTTACACTTTGTTCTACGTTGTCCCTTACCTGATGGGCACGCTGCCGGGCGCGACGATGAAAATTTCTGCGTTGTCGCTCGCTCTGCTGCCGCTCACGTTTGGTTATGCCATCTTCCGTTACCGGCTGATGGATGTGGACCTCATCTTCAAGCGCGGAGTGGTGTACACGCTGGCAGCGGCGATAGTGGTGGGAATGTACTTCGGTCTGGTGGCGGGCGTAGCCGAACTTGTCCACATGCGGCAGCCAAGCAGCGGTCCGATTGGGCTGATCTTGGCGGTGGTGGTCACGGCGCTGTTGTTCGATCCAGTACGGAAGTGGATCCAGGACCGCATCGACCAGTTTTTCTATCGCACGCGTTACGACTATCGCCGCACGCTGCTTGAGTTCGGCCGCGAACTTGGTTCAGAGACGAACCTGGATGCGATGCTCTCATCCTTGATGGACCGTTTATCGCGCACGCTGGCGGTCGACCGCATGGCGATTTTCCTGGCCGGTGAACAGCCGGAACAGTTCGTGCTCTCCAAGTCCTTCGGCCTGTCTTCCTTGGGCAATCTTGATTTGTCATTCTTGATGGCTCCGCGGCCGGAGGCGGCGGGTCATCTCTTTTTCGAAAACACCCATCTGGTTCCGCGCGAGAGTCCGGGTTCTCAGCAGACCATTGCGCGTTTGGATCTGAATTACTACATCCCATGCCACGCGCAGCAGAAGACGATTGCCGTGCTCGGACTGGGCAAGACTGCTCAGGGAGACTTCCTTTCCAGCGAAGATATGGAGTTGCTCGAAACTCTGGGCGGCTACCTGGGCATTGCTATACAGAACGGCCAGCTCTATGCGTCGTTGCAGCAGAAAGCGGCGGAGTATGAGCGTCTGAAAGATTTCAACGAGAACATCGTGGAATCGATCAACGTCGGAGTGATGGCGCTCGATATGGAAGACCGCATCGAGAGCTGGAATGCACAGATGGAAGTGATGTATGCGGTACCGCGCTGGCAGACTTTGACGCAACCCCTTAAGGCCGTGTTTCCCAAGGAGTTCGTGGAAGAGTTCGATCGCATTCGGCAGAACCCGGGTATCCACAACCTGTACAAGTTCCGCCTCAAGACTCCCGCAGGCGAAGTGCGTACCGTAAATGTCGCAATTGCACCTTTGGTAACGCGGACATTCCAGGTGATCGGGCGGTTGATCATTGTGGACGACATCACCGAGCGCATCGAACTTGAAGCGCAACTTTCGCAGGCGGATAAGCTTTCGTCGATTGGATTACTCGCGGCCGGCGTGGCTCACGAAGTCAATACGCCCTTGGCTGTCATCTCCTCGTATACGCAGATGCTTTCCAAACAATTGCAGGGCGATCCGCAAAAGTCTGGATTGTTGGAGAAGATCACGCGGCAAACTTTCCGAGCATCGGAGATCGTAAACAACCTGCTGAACTTTTCCCGCACCAGCGGCAGCGAAATTGGCGATGTGGATGTGAATAAAGTAATCGCCGATACGCTGGCCCTGCTGGAACATCAGTTCAAGGTGGCAAAGGTAGAAGTGGAGAACGCTCTCTCGCCGAAGCTGCCGGCAATTCAGGGAAATCCGGGAAGACTGCAACAGGTGTTTCTGAATCTGTTCCTCAATGCCAAAGACGCCATGCCTGGCGGGGGCAAGTTACGTGTGGCTACGATGAACGGAGAAAGCGTCAGCGTGTGTGTTTCCGATACCGGGTCTGGAATCGCGCCAGAGCACATCCAGCGCATTTACGATCCGTTTTTTACCACCAAGACTTCGCCGCGCGAAGGTCAGGCACGCGGAACCGGCCTGGGACTCTCCGTAACGTACGGCATCATCCAGGAACATGCGGGCAAAATTCGCGTGGAAAGCCATCCCGGCGCGGGAACCACGTTCACGTTGGATTTCCCATTGAGCAGGAAGGCTGTTCATGTCTAAACAAAGCGTGTCAGTACAAAGCATTTTTGAATTAAAACCGATCGCGATTTATCTGGGTAGGTTTGAGGTTCAATATGTCTGAAGCGGCAATCATTTCGCGCGCCGCAGCCAATGGAAATCCCGGTCTGGCCGGCGCGGTTCTGATCATCGACGATGAAGCCGAGATTCGTGAATCTCTGCAGACCCTGCTCGAACTCGAAGGCTTCGCCGTGGAAACGGCGGCCAGCGGAGAAGCGGGATTGCAGCGTATCGGCGAGCATCCTTTCGATTTGATCCTGCTCGATCTCACGCTGCCCGGCCGCAACGGTATGGAAGTTCTGGCCGAAATTCGCGCGCACGAAACCGGACTGCCCGTCATCATGATCACCGCCTTCGGCACGGTGGAGAATGCGGTCCGAGCCATGCAGGGCGGCGCAGCCAACTTTGTCCAGAAGCCATGGGACAATGAAAAACTCTTAGCCGACGTGCGCGCCGCCGTAGGATGGCGCCGCGCCGCGGAAGAAAACGTACAACTGAAGCGCGCTCTTAAGCAGCGCTACAATTTCGAAAATATTGTCGGCAAAAGCGAGCCGATGCTGAAGATCTTCGACCTGGTCGCCCAGGTCGCGAACAGCCGGTCCACCGTGCTGTTGCAGGGCGAGAGCGGGACGGGTAAAGAGATCATCGCTAAAGCTTTGCATCTGAATTCTCCGCGCCACGACCGGCCATTTGTTCCGGTTAATACCGGCTCCATGCCCACGGATTTGCTTGAGTCCACCCTTTTCGGCCATGTAAAAGGGGCGTTCACCAGCGCCATCGCTTCTAAGAAAGGGTTGTTTGAGATTGCGGATCGCGGCACGCTGTTCCTGGATGAAATTGCCACCATGAGTCTGGAGACTCAAGCCAAGATCCTGCGCGTGCTGCAGGATCGACGGTTTATGCACCTGGGTGGAATCCAGGAGATTCAGGTGGACGTGCGCATTATCGCCGCCACCAACATCGACTTGCGCACCTTGGTCCGCGAAGGCCGATTCCGTGAGGATTTATTTTATCGCCTGAATGTGATCACGATTGAGTTGCCTCCGCTGCGCCAGCGCCGGGAAGACATTCCTTTGCTGGTGCAATTCTTCCTGAAGAAGTATGCGGAAGAAAACGACCGCCCAGTGCGCCGCATCACGCCGGAGGCTTTGCGTCCGTTGATGTCGTACTCATGGCCGGGTAACGTACGGGAACTTGAAAATGTGATCGAGCGTGCAGTTGTGCTGTCCTCGGGCAGCGATATCACCATCGACCTGCTCCCGGACAATCTTCTGGGACGAGGATCTTCGTTGACGCTGCACGATCCGCCTACCGATGCCTCATTGTTTGAAATCGTGGAGGATGTGGAACGGCGCATCATCAGTGACATGCTGGAGAAGTGCAACTGGAACCAGACCGAAGCCGCAGAACGCTTTAAGGTACCGCTTTCCACTCTGAATCAGAAAATCCGCCGCCTGAATATCGAGATCAAAAAGAAGACGCGGGGATGATTTAATCCCGCAGCTGCCTTTGTCATGACCCCTCCTCAGAATCCCGATCGTGTACTCTGCTATAGTTCGAAAAAGCGTGGCTCGGTTTGCCTCGCTCGCAGAAGCGCATGGAACTGACCTCGCCCACTGATCTCGCCAAAGAAAAAGTCCAGACAGTTCAGGATTACGTTCTGTTTTGCCTGCAAGCGGTGGCAAACATCTTCCGCAAACCGCGGTACCTGGTGGATATGGTGCAGCAGGCGGATACTATCGGCGTGGGATCTTTGCCCATTGTCGTGCTTACCGGCTTTTTCACGGGAGCGGTGCTGGCGCTGCAAGCCTCGAACACGCTGGAGCGTTTCGGTTCGATCACTTTGGTTGGGCAACTGGTCTCAACGTCGATGGTTCGAGAACTGGGACCGGTGCTTACCAGCCTGATGGTGGCGGGACGAAATTCGTCCGGTATGGCCAGCGAATTAGGGTCCATGGTAGTCACCGAGCAGATCGATGCCATGCGTGCTTTGGGCACCGATCCCATGAAAAAGCTGGTTACCCCACGCGTGGTTTCCACGGTGTTCATGCTGTTCTTCCTGACTATCATTTCGGATCTAGTGGGATTGGTCGGAGGTCTTGCGATTGCGAAACTACTGTTGAAACTCGACGCCCGGCAGTACTGGTACAACGCCTGGCAGACCCTTGTGTTTCAAGATGTATTTATGGGATTGATCAAGCCAGTAATTTTCGGTTTCATCATCGCCACCATAGGGTGCTTCTATGGCATGAACGCGCGCGGCGGAACGCAGGGCGTAGGCAAGGCCACTACGCAGGCGATGGTAGCGGCCTCGGTTTTGATCCTCGCGATGGACTTGATCGTCACTCGCTTCCTGATGGCTACGCTTTCTTATCAGTAATTTCATGTCTACCCCGGTTCTGCCTCTCGATTCCGATGCTATAACCGCGAAGGATAGTTCTGCTCCTGCCATCATATTTGAAGACGTGTCGCTGGCTTTTGGCAGTAATGAAGTACTGCGGGGAATCTCTTTCCACCTTCCGCGTGGAGAAACGAAGGCGATATTCGGCGTCGCTGGTTCCGGCAAGAGTCTGATTCTGAAGCTCGCACTCGGGCTCATTAAACCAGACTCAGGGCGCATCACCGTGTTAGGCGATGACATCACTCAAATGCCGGAGGACGAACTGTTCAAATTGCGTGGGAAAATTGGAATGGTTTTCCAGGAAAGCGCGTTGTTCGATTCGCTCACCGTGCGCGAAAATGTCGCGTATCGCCTTACCGAGGAGCACGGAGTCTACGACGAAGATATAGACCACAGAGTGCGAGAGGCATTGCGTTTTGTGGAACTGGAACACACCCTCGATCTATATCCCTCGGAACTTTCCGGAGGCATGAGGCGGCGCGTGGCCATTGCTCGGGCGATTATTACTCAACCTGAGCTGCTGCTTTACGATTCGCCTACGGGTGGCCTTGATCCCGTGACCTCAAACACGATCATCGAACTGATCTTGAAGCAGCGCGACGTCTACCACACCAGTGCTTTGTTGGTGACGCATCGCCTGCAGGACGCTTTCACTCTGGCAACCCATCAGTTCGATAAGCAAACCAGCCGCATGGTCCCGCTGCCCCCTGGAATGCATTGCGAGGTTCCTTTGAGCTTCTTGATCCTGCGGGAGGGAAAGGTCATCTTCGACGGTGACGTTCATCAACTGGCGACTACCCAGGATGAATACATTCGGGAGTATATCTCTTAGAACGATGCCCAAGCCGACCTTAACTGAAATCCAGATCCGAGACCTCGTAACCTTAATCGGGCGGTATATTTCAGAACAGCGAATGTCGTTTCTCGCCGGCGCCTCGTCAATCGAGCGAAGCCACAGAACGGTTCTGCAATCGTTCTTCCCGGCGAACTTACTCGACGAAGTTAGAGTTGTGCAAGGGCGCGCGAACCAGCCCGCTTTTTACGGTCGATTGCGAGAAATGGGAATCACTAACCTGCCCCCGTTTTCGGAGATGGCGGGCATCACGTTTCTAGATGTTGTTGTGCACTGCGAGCCGCTCGCGCGCTCCCTTCTTTTTCACGAACTGGTTCATGCCGTGCAGTACAAGCATCTCGGCTTGATCGGTTTCGCGGAGCGCTACGTGCGCGGTTTTCTCAGTGGCGGGTCCTATGAAGAGATTCCTCTTGAGAAGCAGGCATATGAACTCGAAGACCGATTTGCCAACGACCCACACAAACCGTTCTCAGTCGATGAGGATGTGCGGCGGCGATTGAAGCTCCAGCAACTTTAGCTGCAAACCAAGTCTACTTTTCTGCCATCTCTCTTTCCACGTCTTCGGCATTCGAAGGTAAGGCCGCGCTGAGTTTGATCAGCTTGCCGTCAGGAGCTACATAGTAATCATCCTCGATGCGTACGCCCAGATTTTCCTCGGGAATATAAATTCCCGGCTCGATGGTGAAAACCTGACCCGGCCCCAGAGGCGCATCATGATCTGTGGCATCGTGCACGTTGAGTCCAACCGGGTGCCCCAAGCCGTGAATAAAGTATTTTCCCAGCGGTTCACCGTGCAGATCTTTGCCGTGAGTATTGATGTAATCGTAAGCAACTTTGTAGAGCGAGTTCGGACTATCGCGACGCATGGTCGACTCGCCGGATTTGAAAGCGGCTTCGGCAGCCCGCTGCGCCCCTAGAACAATATTGTAGATTTCGAGTTGGCGCGGCGTGAAGTGACCGTTGACGGGAAGCGTGCGCGTGATATCGGAGGCGTACATGGAATATTCGCCGGCGGCATCGATCACAACCACGTCGCCGGACTTCATGGTGTGATCGTCGTCGGAGTAATGCAGCACCGTGGAGAAAAAGCCGGAGCCGACGATAGGGGCGTAGGCCGGCCGCTCGCAGCCGCGCTTTCCCCACTCGTACTGCATCAGGGCGGAGATCTCGCGCTCGTTAACGTCGGGCTTAACAGCTTTGAATGCGGCGAAATGCGCCGCCACCGAGGCATCGACCGCCTTGCGAATCAGCGCCACCTCTCCGGCGTCCTTGTAGGTACGCAGGGAGTCGATCATCGGCTTCACATCCTGAAAACTTAAGAACGAATTGACATTCTTTAAAAAAGCCAGAGGTGCGGTGCTGGCGGAAGTCTCATCTCGCGTAGGGACATCCGTGTAGATAATGGGGTGCACCCCCGAACTCATCTTCGCCACCTCTTCGGGAAGCCGGGCTATGTCTTCGACGTGGTCGAAGCCGGTGAGCTTCCGCGCGTCAGGGTTTTCCGGGCCGAGCTTGGGACCGGTCCACTTTTCTTGCGTCAGATTGCGCGGCGGAAGAAATAAAATTTCGGTATAGGAGTGACCGGGATTATCTTTGTCTTTGCCGGCTTCAACTGCCGGCGCAATCAATAGTGCCGCGCCCGGTTCTATTGATCCGGAAAGATAATAGAAATTATCCTCCTGGCGAAATCCGTACAGGTCATTTGGTCCCTCACTCTCCATGGGTGCGAATAGAACGATCACATCGCCCACTTTCCTGGAGAGCGCTTCGCGGCGGGAATGATAATCCGAGTCAGGCTGCCGATCAAGGGCGACGCTCGACGCACCCGCGCACAGGAGAAAGAGGCCCGAGAGAAAACTAACCAGCAAAAAAGAAATCTGCGACTTTCGCATTATCACATCCATTCCTAAATGTAAATAGCGCCCGTCCGTGGAAAACGCAGCATAGGAACGGACTTTGGCCTGGCCGAGAAGGAGCGCGAATTGATTCGTTTCTCTATTTCGGTGAACTCGTGGCACTCTGCTTTGCCTGCAAGAAAGAATCCACGTTGCTTTTGTCGATGAGAGCGGAACCAGTATCTACGAATGACGGGATGGGAGCAAAGCTATCCTTTGACCAATCCGTCTCGAGCGATGGCGGCTTGTGGTGATATAAATTGTCGAGCATCTGCATGCCGACAAATGCCATGGTGTAAGGCTTCTGCGCAATGGTAGCGGCGATTCCGCCTTTTTTAATCCAGTCCAGCGTTTCCGGATCAGTGTCCATTGCCATCACAATCTTGCCCGTGACGTGATAGCTGTTGAGAACGCCCGCGACCTCCTTCCCCGATTGCGCCTCGAGACAGACGAAGGCGTCGACCTGATCTTTTTCTTTCCCGACAATCTGAGTCGTGGTATCGAAGGCGATGCGCGGATCGCCCTGAATATCGACCACCCGCGCGATTTTGATGCCGGGGGTGCGTTCGAGCGCATCGCGATAGCCGTGCAGGCGATCTTGCATGTTGTGCTGGTCCGGCATGGTGAATACCACCACATTGCCCTTGCCCTTCAGTTCCTGCGCCAGACGCAGGCCACCGGTCATTCCTACCTGATAGTTGTTGGTTCCGATGAAGAAAAGCCGTTTGCTCGCGGGCGCATCGGAATCCATCGTGATCACGGGGATTCCAGCCGCGATGGCCTTGTCGATGCTGTCTTTCAGCAACGCCGGGTCGGTGACGCCGAGAAGAATTCCAGTGGCTTTCTGTTGTATTGCCTGGTCGAGGGCATCGCGTTCGGCTTTCGGATCGTAACTGTTAGGCCCGAGATAATCGGTGCGCACTTTCATTTGTGCGGCAGCTTTGGAAAAACCGGCGCCCGCAGCTTGCCAGTAAGGAACTTGAAGATTGGCGGCTACGAATACGAAGTACTCGTTGGAATCATGACGCCCGCAACTCAGCAGGGAAGTGATCAGCAACGCCAGCCCAAGAAGAGAACACAGCTTACGAGAGGGGAGCATGGGATACTCCTTCGAACCGCCAGTTTACGGCGCCGACGATAACTTTTGGCGAGTGGATTGTAACCGAGTGGCGCAATGAAGGGAAGCGGCGCAGCGCCCATGTTACTCATACTCCGGAGCCGGCAAAATGCTGGCACTTCGAAAATCTATACACCGACGGGAAAAGGCTTAGTGTGGGATTCCGCGCTCAAGGCAACCCCGGAGAAACGCCCCTGCAGCAGAGACATCAGCCCCGTGTACCAGTAGCCCACAACGAACAAAAGAAGGAAGGGAATGGTTACGAAGTTTTCGTTTTGAATTGCGTAGTATACGGTGAACGCGAAGTACGTGCCGATCACAAGTTCCAACCACGGGACCCAGCCCAGGCGCTTGCGGTATTTGGTTTGGCCGACTTTGTCCTTCTTGGAGACGACATGATACTTCGGGGTACGGGCGAAAGCGCTCTCTTTGCCGATAAGCGCTTCAATTACGGCTTTAGTGTTGGTGATGGTGAGTCCGATGCCGAGTGCCATCAGCACTGGCAGATACAGCAAGGCACGCGGCCAGCTCTTAGGAAATAATTCGCGCTGCGACACCAGATAAAAACTCGATATGGAAAACGTCGAAGCCATGAACAACGGAAGATCGATGAAGAGCATCTGGAACCATCCCTGATAAAAGCGGATGATCATCGCCGGCAACATGAGCACCGAGAGCATGATCATGAGCGGGTAGCTGAGGTTGGCGGTCAGGTGATACCAGGCTTCAATTTTTGTGTGCAGTGAAGCGTCGCTGCGCATTACGCGCGGCAGGATTTTCTTCCCCGTTTGAATCAATCCTTTGGCCCAGCGCGCCTGCTGCGTTTTGAATGCTGTCATTTCTACCGGCAATTCTGCCGGACATTCGACGTCTTGTAGATAGATAAACTTCCATCCCTTGAGCTGGGCGCGGTAGGAGAGATCAGTGTCTTCGGTCAGCGTATCGTGCTGCCAGCCGCCTGCTTCATCGATTGCTCGACGCCGCCAGACCCCGGCGGTGCCGTTGAAATTGAAAAAGACGCCGCTGCGGGCGCGTCCCGAATGCTCAAGAACGAAGTGGCCGTCCAACAGGATGGCCTCAACCTGCGTCAGAAAAGAATAATTGCGATTAAGGTGAGTCCAGCGTGTCTGCACCATTCCAATCTTTGAATCGGTGAAGTGGTGGATGGTGCGCAGCAGAAAATCTTCCGGCGGCGTGAAATCCGCGTCGAAGATGGCGACAAATTCTCCCTTGGCGGTTTTCAAGCCCTCGGCCAGCGCTCCGGCCTTGAAGCCCTCGCGATTGGTTCGGTGATGATAGCTGATGGGATTCCCGAGGGCGGCGTAGCGTTCAACGAGGTTCCGGGCCACGGCAACGGTTTCGTCGGTGGAATCGTCGAGAACCTGGATGTCGAGTTTCTCGCGTGGATATTTCAGCTTGCAAATGGAGTCGAGCAACCGTTCGACAACGTATTGTTCGTTGAAGATTGGTAGTTGCACTGTGACTCGGGGCAGTTCCTCGAAGCACGCTGTCGGGTCGATGGTTCGATTTTTCTTGTGCTTGTAATAAAGATAAACCAGAACATAGCGGTGCATTCCGTAGCCGGCAAGAAGAACGAGCACAATAAAATACGGAATCAACAGTGCTCGATCGAATGCATCGGTGTGGTAGAGGCCCTGAAATGTCTTATCCAACAAATGCTGACGAAGATAAGGTCCGATGCCGCGGGGAGCGGCATACATGGCGAGTTTCGAAAAAAACAGATTTGAATCAGAAGTCAGCAAGAGGTTCGGTCGAAACCCCTATTCTACCGGATTCAGATGACTGGACGACTCGGTGTACATCGATACCGTGGAATGGAAACAGTCATCGATCGGCTACCAGGAAGCTGAGTTGTGAGTATTTTTTTCCTTGGTATCGGGCAGCGATGGGTCAGCGCAGCGCTCAGCTTTATCCAAAAGAATTCGCAAGTCCATGGCAAAATTTTTGCGCGCTTGTGCCTGCAGACGCCATTGGTCTTGCACTGGAGCGCAGACGCGCGGGATCAGATCCTCGAAACGCTCGATCGCGCGGGTGAAATAATCAATGTCTGTCTTGAGCAACTTAAAAAATTCCGCGTCGCTGGTAGCAGGCATAGAAAACCTCCGAATGCACGTATAAATGCAATTCTGATGCCACGCTCGACCGGTAGCTGTGGAAGCGGCCAAGTGCTCTCTTTTCAGGCTGGTAGAATGCGCAACTGCAAAATTTCACAGGCCCTGTAGGTCCTTCCGCGTGGGATTGCGCGTGTAAGAATGGGGCGATTGTAAGTTGGGACAGAAGGCTTCTTCGCGATTCACTCGCGGTGCGAGCATGAATTTTTTTGCGTTCTGGATCGCAGCGCTTTTCCTAGTGCCGAATCATCCAGGCCAAGCCATCGGGATTTGAACCGGCTTGAATATGGCCGACGACCTCCATCGAATGCAAATCAATGACGGCAACGTAATCATCGGGAGTGCACGAAACATAAGCGCGTGCGCCGTCGGGCTGCATCACGATACCCGCAGCGCCGTGTCCAACTGCAATTTGTTTTGTAGTCTTTCTACTGGCGGCATCGATGACAGTCACGTTGGCGCCGCGCAGAGCCGAAATCAGCACAAACTTTCCATCTGGAGTGAACTTCAGCCGATTCGCGGAGCTCACATCGGCGGCGAGCGTTTGCGTCACTTGTTTGCTTGCTGCGTCAATGATCGACACAGCTCCATCGCCCGCGTTTGCCACCCAGATTTCTTTGCCATCGGGAGAAATATCAAACCCTTCAGATCCGTTACCCACGCGGACTACGGTCTCATTCCAATCGGTACGCTGGGTTCCCGGCGGACCGCCTTGGCCAGGACCGCCGCTGGCGGTTTTTTCGATCATGCTCACGGTTCCTGAACTTACATTGGTGGTGACGATCAGACGTAAATCCGGAGAGACGTAAATCATGTGCGTCCGGTTTTGCCCGGTGCCGAGAATCCAGTCAACATTTTTCTTCGCGGGATCATAGCTGCCAATGGCCTTGGCGCCTTCGGCTGTGAACCAAACTTTACCGTCAACAAAAGTCAATCCATGCGGACCGCGCAGAGCGCCAAGGTCGATCGAAGGCAATGCTTTTTGTGCCATCAGATCCACCACCGCGAGGGTATGGAACGCACCGGATCCATAGTTGGAAACATACGCGACCTTGCCATCGGTCGAGGCGATGACTTCATGGGGATCGTTGCCGACAGGTACTCGCGCAATCACTTTCAAACTGGAGGGATCAACAATGGCGAGGGTCTGGTCGTGCTTGGAGAGTACCAGCAGTGCAGTGGCGGGAGTGTCTTCGGCAAAAACGGAGCTGACGGCGAGCACGCCGATGAGCAGAAAGAGGGAAGTCGAGGAGAGGTTTCATAATCCAAAAGCATACGCCGATGCAGCCTGAGCGGACAAAGGATCAGGGCTGATCTTCTGGCGGGATCGCCTTGAGTTGCACGTTCAATCGATCTCCCCCACGCACGTGCATCGCTTTACCGCGATCTTCATAACTTCTCAGGAAGTCAGGGTTGTAATAGGCATCTCCTTCAACGCTCTCCCATGCGAACAGTGTGTAGTCTCCCGGAGGCAAGCCGCGCAAGCTGAAGTGTCCGCTCTGATCAGCGAGAGCTTTGCGATAGCGATCGGGACGATTGCGGAAGTGCGCCTCCGGCGCGGCGACAATCACCGCGTCCGCGACCGGTTCGTCATCCTGATTACCGACCGCGCCATCGATCGAGCCGCCGTTGGCGGTTGCCACTAGGTCCAGGCTGATAGCACCCCCGCCGACGCTGAATCCAGTGTCAGTCGCGTCGTGGCCATCCGACGCGACAGATTTTAGAAACCAGTCTGGCATCGCGCTGACCTCGGAAATCTGAACGAAATAAGTTCCTGGGGGAACGTCTTTCCATGCAAAGCTGCCATCGCCGCTCACGTGGGCAAGATTTGAGAAGCCTCCGCCCATTGCGACGGAACCGAGCGACTCGTCATTGCCGTCGGTGTCCTCGGCAGCGGAGTGCAGGAGGAGGAAGAATTGACTGGGATCCGGTCTGGCGCTGACACTGCCGCTGCTTTCCATGTGAAGGCGTCCACGAACGGTGCCACCGCTTTGCGGCGAGAGCCGCACACCATCCACACTTTCAGCCAGCTGCAGCGATTGCCGCGCCACCATCGGCACTGCAACATTATCCACTGTCGCCACGATGGTGTAGGTTCCGGGAGAAACATCGCGAATCTCGAAGCTACCGTCTTTGTGCATCTCGGCGCCGCTTAGTACGAGATTAAAATCTTTAGATTGCAGCATGATCGCAGCACTCGACCCCGGAGGCAGATTCACCACAGAACCTCGAATCGTCAAACTGGGGCTGGGAGTCAGTGAAAAGTTTGCGGGAAAGTCGTCGCCGGCATGCAATGGGATTGGGGCGGCTTGGGCGCGATCCCGGGTGCCGGGATAATAGGTAGTTTGGTAAGCGAGCGGCGCAGGCTTTTCGGAAGGTATTCCGGCACGAGAGGAAGCTCCATGCGTCTCACCGGTGCTTTCGATCAGGCTTCTGAAATCTGGTGGTGGCGTGACTGCGACGAAATACTTGCCGGGAGCCAGCCCAGCGATGCGGTATTCGCCGAGATCGTTCGTACGCTCCGCCCCAGCTTGCTCCCAGTGGCTGTGCCCTTGAAGGAAAGTCTGGCGCAGCACTGCCACCTGGGCCTCGGCCAAAGGGTCGCCGTCTTCATCCACGACGCGACCCTCAACCACTGCAGCAGCCTGCAAAAGAATGGCGAGATCTTTCACCTGCTGGCCCGCGCCCAGCGTGAGCACGCGGCCTTCGGTGTGACGGTGATGCTTGTCGATTTCTTGATAGCCGGTGCGCTCGACAAACAAGTGATAGCGTCCGGGCTTGATGTTTTCAATACGAAAGCCGCCATCGGCTGCGGTAAGCGCAGTGTAGTTTGCGCCTTCATTCTGACTCTCGGCGATCAACTCGATGAGGGCTTTCTTGACGGGCTCGCTGCCAGGATCCCGCGTCACAACTCCCTGCACAAGCGCATTTGTAGACGAAGAAGGCTGCGGGGATAAGGCTTGCGGTGAAGGGATGGTAGAGGGAATCTCCTGCGCGAAGATTGCGCTGGATGCCAACAACATCATGAAGAAACATTCAAATGGAATTGTCGCAAACTGAGTTTTCGAAAATCGCGGCGCAGTGGGTTCGTGTTTCATTAACGAGTTCGACGCAGACTTAGGATATTCCGGAAAAGCGGAGACGATGCCGACCGTGAGGATCGGTCGGTATAAATACTCAATTCATTCTATCCGGCGCCGGTCATCCGCCCAAGGCTAAAACGAATTTAGCGGTGCGTCGATCGAGACGGCTATAAGCTTTAGTGATGGTGCTTTCCCCCACCCGAGTGCCCGTGACCGCCAGAATGGCCCCCTCCACCGGAATGGCCATGGCCGAAGCTCTTTCCTCCGCCGAAACCCTTGGGTGCATGCCCGCCGCCAAAATGGGAGCCCCCCGAATGCGAATGCTTACCGGACGAGCGACCAAATCCCGAGTTTCTAAAGGCGCCGGAGGACCGAGCAAAACCACTGCGCTGAAATTTTTCGCCTGACGCGCGGCCAGCCCGCACCGAACGGCCGTAATTCCTGTTTGTGTTGCCGCGAAAGCTCTCGGCGGACCTGATATAAGAACCAGAGTTATAAGAACTGGAGTTATAAGAACTGGATCCAAAGCCGGAGCGAGCATACCGTTGCGGCCTGCCGGCGGCTGGCCGGAAACTATTATTGTAGGTTCCTCGCGACAACCCTCCGTAGCCGCCCCTGGATGTCTGATAACCGCGACTGTACCCTTCGCCTGCCCGGTTTCTCACGTACGCGTTTCTGTCTGCCGTTCGGTAGGGCGCCCGGGAGAATCCCTGCGAACGGGTCCCGTTGTATCTGACGCCAGTCCGGCCATAGCCACCCGGCCTCCCGTACGATCTGTTCGCCCATGTGGCTCCGCCTCGCCCAAAGGCGCGCGGGCCACCATGTGGCAGCCCCCAATCGCGCACCGTCATGCTATGAGAGTAATAGTTCGAGCCATTGAAGAGCACGGAGTGAGCCAGCCAGTCCAGCCCCCACGCCAGCAATCCGAATGGGGTGTGCATAAAGGCGGTCGTCGCGATGCCAATGCCAAATCGCACGGCTAGTGGTCCGAAGGATGAGCCGATGAACGATCCCACCGCGCCCAGCAGGGAAAACCCAGGATAGGGAGAGATCGGTTGCCCATAGACCGCCCATGGGTTGTATTCCGGAACGTACACCATCTGCGGATTTACCGGCGCCAGCACGATATTGCCCTGATCGTAGTCGACCGCCTCCTGCGGCGTGCTGCGGAGAGTTCCAGCAGCCTGCGCGCGCTGGCGCATTACCTGAACTGCCTGCAGCAAGTCCTGTGGCTGGTTGTAGTAGGCGTTGCCCAGTTCCGTGGCCCATTGCAGGTTGTAATCCATCTGCGCCAGTACCTGCGGAAATGCAGTAAGCGCCTTTACGCTGGGGTCCCAGGGTTGCGCGTCGGCTCCGGCGGCGATCTGCTCGGAGGAGGCATATTCTTGTGCCCGCCGCCACTGATCTGCCTGTGCGACCTGGTTCGGATATGTGGAGGCGGTTAGCACCTGTGCCACAAGCGAATCCGGGTAAAGGGCAATCGGCGCTACCAGTTGTTCGAGTTGCTGCTCGCTGAGAGATTGAAGCGGATTTGGCTGCTGGGGATATTCCTGCTCTGACTGTATCTGTTGGGGATAGTCTTGTTGGTTTTCTGCCTGTCCGTCGCCTGAATAGGGCTGCTGCGGGTAATTCTGGTCCGGGTAAACCGGTTGCGAATCCACTTGCGGCTCATAGGGCTGAGGCTGCGCATATCCGGGCTGTCCGTAGCCGAACTGCTGGTTGCCGGATTGATCCGGTGGGTACTGCCTCTCAGGATCCTGTTGCGCAAACAGCGCGGGTGCTAGCAATAGCGCCGTGGCAAGGGCAAGGAGACTTTTCGCCTTCAGCCTTCGATGTGAATCAGGAAGCAAACGGGAAAAATTCGAGCGGATCAATGCGGGGGTGTACATATAGGGTCATCCCTCTCCGTGGCTCGCGTAGGCACTACCTGGGTCAGGCCTACATTCTTAGCCGCCGTCGAGTGATCTTGCGACCCGGCGGGAACTGTTATTCATTCTAAACCCGAAACCTTGGCCTTAGTTCCGTTGGCAGGACTGGAATCTCAGGTTGAGACAGACAACTGAATCCTGGTCGGAAATGATCCCTCAATAACTTGCCGGGAGGCCGAAACCCGCGAATACCCCCGGAATTTCAGGGCCGTTTGCATTTTCAGATGTCGACAAAATTGAGGACGGCCTTCGAGCAAAGTGCCGTACGAGCAGTTGAGAAAACAGGCTCATCGTTGAAACTTTTGGGCTCGCTCTGCGTATTCTGAGCAGTGGTCGAAGGGCAGATGGACTATGAGATTGCCGTTACTGGTTTTTCACATTACGGCCGGCGTGCTGGCCATGGTCGCGGGTGCGGCTGCGATCTCATTCAGCAAAGGCTCCCGCTGGCATGCGAGGGCGGGAAACATCTTCGTCGGATCCATGCTTTGCATGGCCGCAGCCGCCTCGTGCCTGGCTTACATGAAGCACCAACCAAATAATGTGTTCGGCGGCTTCCTGACGATCTATATGGTGGCAACGGCCTGGGCGACAGCCCGGCGCAGAGATGGTGAAACCGGTGTGGCCGACTGGATTGGTTTTCTGTTTGCGTTAGCGGTTGGGGTGCTCAGTATGTTTCATGGATTCCAAAAGATGGCAGGAAAGGAATCGGCGGACCCCGGTACTTATCCTTTTATGCAACTTTTCATGGGTTCGATCATTATGTTAGCCGCGATCGGAGATCTGCGTATGCTGGTGCGCGGAATTTCAGGTAAACGGCGAATTGCGCGGCATCTTTGGCGCATGTGCTTCGGGTGGTTCATCGCGACCGGGTCTTTCTTCCTGGGACAGCAACAGGTATTTCCCGCGTGGTTGCGGGGATCGCCGGCACTCCTCGTGCCAGCCCTGCTGCCACTGGTGCTATTGATCTTCTGGATGATTCGAGTTCGCTTCACCAGCGTGTACAAGAAAATGGCGTTGGCAAGTACGAGGCAGTTTTATGTAGCCGGGAGCTAGCGCCCACCGCGCCTTTGAAAAGTTGGCAGCTTACGGCACGATTGTATTTGTCCACTCTCTCCGTCCGAAAATCCCCGCGAGGACAGCAGGTTCCTCACCGGGCTTGGCGCCCGGTTCGGAATGACAAAGAGCTTTGGTTATTTTCTGCAAAAGCTTTCAGTTCAGGAAATACTGCCGATACAGCGTATCCCGCCGAGCCGGGCGGAAGCCGGCGTCGCGGATGATGCGGCGGAGTTCTTCTTCGGTGGTGCAGTTGGTTACTCCGGCGGCGCGCACGACGTTTTCTTCGAGCATTACTGAGCCAACATCGTTGCCGCCAAAGCGGAGACCCATCTGGCAGACTTTCAGGCCTTGCGTGACCCAGCTGGATTGCACGTTCAGGAAATTCGAAAGAAACAGGCGCGAGATGGCCAACACTTTCAGGTATTCGACGGCGGTAGCTTCGTCCCAGTGACGACCGCCAAGAGCGGTATTTTGTGGCTGAAAACTCCACGGGATAAAAGCGGTGAAGCCGCCGGTTTCTTGCTGCAGATCGTAAAGTTCCTGCAGATGATTGATGCGGTGTTTGTAATCCTCGCCGACGCCGAACATCATGGTGGCGGTGGTGCGCATGCCGATCTGGTGGGCGGTGCGGTGAACGTTGATCCAGTCGCCGGTAAGGCACTTGAGGCGTGCGATTTTGTAGCGGACTTCGTCGTCGAGAATTTCGGCGCCCCCACCGGGAATGGAATCGAGACCGGCATCGCGCAGGCGGAGAATCGTATCGCGAATGCTGAGGCTGCTGTATTCGGCGATGGCGATGATTTCGGATGCCGAATAACAATGCAGATGAACCTGCGGAAAACGCTCCTTGATTCCACGCAGCATTTTTTCGTGCCAGTCGATCTTCAAGTCGGGATGCAGGCCGCCTTGCATCAGCACACCGGTGCCGCCGAGTTCGACAGTCTCGCGAATCTTTTCGTAGATAGTGTCGAAATCGAGGATGTAACCCTCTTTTGCGGCAGGGCCTTTCAGAGGGCGATAGAACGCGCAGAAGGTGCAATATTCAGTGCAGAAATTGGTGTAATTAATGTTGCGGTCGATGATGTAGGTGACGGTACCTTCGGGATGGAGCGTGCGTCGCACCGCGTCGGCTTCCATGCCGATGCCGATCAGATCATCGGATTCGAACATCTCGAGGGCTTGCTGTTTGGTCAGGGACATGTTGGCAGTTCAATTCTAACGGAGGACGGCGGCGGGGGCCAACTCCGTTCGCTCGAGTGTGCGAGCGGAATCATCTTCACCGAGGTCACGAAGTTTGCGAAGGTCGCTGGCAACTACTTCTTTCGCATGCGCAAATACTGGATCACGCTCATCACCGCTCCAATCACTGCCAACCCAATCAGGATGGCCATTGCGGGTTTGTAGTAATGCGAGAAGAAACGCAGGATGTGGGTTCCGTAGTGAAAGCCGAGAAAGGCCGCGATGGAGTAGCGAACCGCGCGACCCAGAGTTAAGGCTCCGAGAAATTTGGCTCTGGAATACTGCATGGCGCCGGCAGCCACCAGAAATGGAACAAAGGGAAACGGCGGAGGCAGCAAAGCGGGAATTGCGACCGCGGCGAATCCCCATCGCTCAAATGCCTTGGCAACTTTAGCCGCGCGGCGCTTCGAGAACTTGCGCTCCATCGCCTCTTTGCCACCCTCGCGGGCCAACGCATAAGTAATGTAGCCGCCGATCAGGGAGCCCAGAGTTGCCATCGCTGCATAGTAGGGCCACGGATGGAAATGCCGTGCGGCCAGCCATATGGTGAGAACATCCATGCTGCCGGTTAGCGGGACCACGGAGTTGTCGGCGATTCCAAGCAGGACCAATCCCGGTCCGCCCATGCGGCGGAGATGGTGCCACACCGACATTGCCAGCCAGGGATGAAGATGAAAAAGCATTTAGGTTGTAGGAGTGTACAGGCTAGGCTCTCGACTGCGCTATACAGACTTTCACCGTGCTGAGAAAGTTTATCTCGGGGACGGCAGGCAGGGCTCCGATCTCGACCGCATAGCGGTAGAAGAGTTGCAAGCCCTCGAGGCAAGCTGCGTCAAAATGGTAATAGATGTTTTCGGTGAGATAAGAATGAACATCGGCTGGGCTGATGCCCAGTTTTGCAGACCATTCCACAGAGATGCGATCGAGGCTTGCCGGTTCGAGGCCGTGATCGCGCGACTGCCGGAACACTGCCGCCAGGTCTCGCGATGGGTCTGAGTCTTGAAGAGCGTCGTCACGAACCGCCCAGAAGGCGAACACGAACGGCTTGCCGGTGTAGCGAATCCACTCTTCGGCCAGGTCGAGCGTGAAATAGCGGGAGCGGTCGATCTGGAGCGCGGGATCTCCGATCAGCAATCCGGCATCGTGCGCGGCCAGCATTTTGTCGATATCCGGCGCCATCGGAGCGAAGGCTCTTCCGCCGCCCAGCCATTTTTCAAACAGGATTTTTGTCAGCGCCACTGACGTCATGGACGACGTATCCAAAGCCACGGTGCGAATCTTTTCCACGGGCACTCGGCTGACCAGCAGAATGGAACGCACGGGCCGACGCGAGGCAATGGCAACATCCGGCAAAATGCGTGAGTCCAGGGATTTGCGCGTAGGCGGCGGCTGGAATAATTCCGATATCTGCAGTTCCAGCCTGCAGGGAACGAGCGCAGGCCGAAGGCAAGGTATAGGAGATTTCGAAGTCGTGCCCAGCCTCGCCGTGTTCGAAATCCCACATCAGGGGCGCGGTGTTGAGGTAGGAAATCGCAGAGATGCGCAGACGTCTCATTCCTGTTTTGATTTTAGCAGAGCGCTTTTTGATCCATGTTGTGACGTCTTTCCTTGACGCCACGCTCCACAAATGGCTACAGTCCGCGCAGTCCGGATTAGGATGGGAATATCAATTTGTCGAATACGTTAGCTGCGCCTACCACGCACGTACTGGAGTGGATCTCCCTATCATTGACTTCCGGCCTGGGACCGACGAAGGCGCGGAAGCTGGTGGAACATTTCGGTAGCGCCGAAGCGGTTTTCCACGCATCTCTCACGGAACTGGAAGGCACGGGGATTAAAGCCGTTTCGGCGCAATCGATCGCCACAGGGAAATCGGCCGAGCTGGCGAGAGAAGAAATTGCCCGTGCCGCCGGCGCGAACGTGACCATCGTTTCCGGCGAAGATGCGTCCTACCCGGCGCGCCTGAAAGAAATTTACGACCCGCCCCTGGTGCTATATGTTCGGGGCGATCCCGAGGTTCTCACTCGACCGGGCATTGCCATGGTGGGCACGCGACATCCCACGCCCTATGGTTCGGGAATGGCCGAGCGATTGGCATGCGATCTTGCGGGACAGGGACTTGTGATCATCAGCGGAATGGCCCGAGGAGTAGACACGGCCAGCCATCGTGGGGCGATCACGGCGAAAGGCAAGACGGTTGCGGTGCTGGGCACGGGCGTGGATGTGATTTATCCAAAAGAAAATTCGCGTCTGGCGGAGCAGATTATCGCGTTGGGTGGCGCGCTGATCTCGGAGTTCCCGCTGGGAACCGAAGCCTTTCCGCAAAATTTCCCCATTCGCAACCGGATATTGAGCGGCATGTCGGTCGGTGTGCTGGTGGTGGAAGCAGCGGAATATTCCGGAACGCGAATTACGGCGCGCTGCGCACTGGAGCAAAACCGCGATGTTTTCGCGGTGCCCGGAAATGTGACTAATAAAAATTCCTGGGGACCGAACACCTTGATAAAGCAGGGCGCAAAGCTGGTGGCGACGTGGGAAGATGTGTGGGAAGATCTGCCCGCAGAAGTGAAGCTCGCATTGACTCCTCCAGCGTCGCCTGAATCCGGCGGCGCGTCCTCGGCATCTCTATTTCCGGACGACGGGCTTCCGCCCCATGAAAAGCGAATCTTAAGCCTGCTGAAGGCCGACGAGGCCACCCACATCGATGAATTGGTGGAACGGTTGGAAAGCGAAATGTCCTCTTCAGAAATCTTCGCCGCATTGTTCGAGCTGGAGCTGACGGGCAAGGTAAGGCAGATGCCGGGAAAGAATTTTGTGAAGAGCTTTTAAGCCTGATGGGCTGGATAGCTTCCGTCAGGTAACTTGTTGCCGCCATCCCATTCGTGCTAGCTTCGAAACAATTCCAGGGAATAGAAGAAGGAACTGAGGGTGCATTGCTAAAAAGTTTAGTCATTGTCGAATCGCCGGCGAAGGCGAAGACCATCCAGAAATATCTGGGAAAGGGATTTACCGTCGAGGCGTCGCTCGGCCACGTGAAAGATCTGCCCAAAAGCACGCTGGGCGTTGATACCGACGACGAGTTCGAAACCGAATACGTTGTCATTCCCGGCAAGGAAAAAGTCTTAGCCAGACTGAAGAAGCTGGCTGGGCCGATGGATGCGATCTTCCTCGCGCCTGACCCTGACCGTGAAGGCGAGGCCATCGCTGCCCATCTCGCCTTCGAACTGGATACGAACGGTCATGCGAAGAAAAGCAAGAAGAAGAAAAAAGAAGATGCTGATGCAGTTCCACGAATTCAACGCGTCACTTTCAACGAAATTACCAAGCGGGCGGTGCAGGCGGCTTTCGAGCATCCTCGTGCGATCGACCAAAACCTGGTAGATGCGCAGCAAGCGCGGCGTGTGCTGGATCGATTAGTCGGCTATCAGGTTTCTCCGCTGCTGTGGGATAAAGTCCGCCGCGGGCTTTCTGCCGGGCGCGTGCAGACTGTCGCGCTGCGATTGATCGTCGAACGCGAGCGCGAGATCAAAGCGTTCGAGAAGAAAGAATATTGGACAATTGACGCGCACCTTGCCGCCAGCAAGCCTCCCGCCTTCGACGCTCGCTTTCTGGGGAAGGGCGAGGAAAAAGTTGAAGTCACGAATGGCGAGGATGCGGAGAAAATCCGTGCGGCTCTTGAGCAAGCCGACTGGCTGGTTCGGACGGTGGATAAGAAGGAACGCCGCCGCAATGCTGCACCGCCATTCACAACCAGCAAGTTGCAACAGGACTCTTCGCGCAAACTGCGCTTCAGTGTGAAGCGCACCATGATGATCGCCCAGCGTTTGTATGAAGGCGTGGAACTCGGCGAAGAGGGCCAGGTTGGACTGATCACTTACATGCGTACCGATTCCACGCGAGTTGCACCCGAGGCGATTCAGGAGGTGCGCGAATACGTTGGCAAGGAATATGGTGCGGCTTATCTGCCCGAGACGCCGAATACATATAAAGAGAAGAAGGAAGCGCAGGCAGCGCACGAAGCCATCCGTCCGACCTCGGCGATGCGCCATCCCGATCAGGTGAAGCAGTACTTAAAAGAAGATGAATACAAAGTTTACAAACTGATCTGGCAGCGTTTTGTGGCCTCGCAGATTATGCCCGCGGTTTTCGACCAGACCACGGTAGACATCGATGCAAAAGCAAAGAACGGAGATGTGTTCTGGTTCCGCGTGACTGGATCGGTTCTGAAGTTCGACGGCTTCTTGCGAGTCTATGAAGAGTCGAAGGAAGGTAAAGACGAGGAAGACGAAGAACTGAAACATAAACTGCCGGCACTCGAAGCTGGACAGAAGCTGACGCTGAAAGAATTGAAGCCGGAACAGCATTTCACCGAGCCACCGCCGCGCTACAACGAAGCTTCGCTGGTGAAAGAACTGGAAGAGCGCGGCATTGGGCGTCCGTCAACTTATTCGGCAATTTTATCGACCATTCAGGAGCGGCAGTACGTGCAGAAGTTGGGCGGCAAGTTCACGCCAACGGAAATTGGGTTGGTGGTGACCGATCTCCTGGTGGAAAACTTCCGCGACATCTTTGACGTGGCTTACACGGCGCACCTCGAAGAGGAACTCGATGACATCGAAGAAGGCAAGGAGAAGTGGACGGACACTCTTGCGGAGTTCTACAAGAAGTTCACGAAAGATCTGAAATATGCCGAAAAGCATATGGAGAACATCAAGCGGATGGAGAAGCCCACGGACGAGAAATGCGAGAACTGTGGCGCGCCGCTGGTGATCAAGTGGGGTAAGCACGGGTCGTTTTATGCTTGCAGCACATATGACAAAGAGGATCCGAACACCTGTAAGTTCACCAAAGAAAATCCCATCAATCTGCCGGATCTCGATTCGGCCGACGTGCAGGAGACCACGCAGGAAGAATATTGCGAAAATTGCGGGCGCGTGATGGTGCTCAAGCGTGGGCGGTTCGGGCAGTTCATGGCTTGTACGGGATACCCGGATTGCAAAACCACGCGGCGTCTCGATCAGGGAAAGAAAGTTCCGGATATTCCGCTCGACGAACTCTGCCCGAAATGCGGACGCAATATGATGATCCGCCATGGACGTTTTGGCGAATTCACGGCGTGCAGCGGATATCCGGAATGCAAATACGTAAAGCAGAACTTTATCGGGGTGAAGTGTCCGGAATGCAAAGACGGCGAACTTGGTGGAGAAGCGCGCGCGCAAAGGCAATACATTCTATGGGTGCGGAAATTATCCGAAGTGCAAGTTCACTTCGGCGCATAAGCCGATTCCGGAAAAATGTCCTACATGCGGCAGCGAATATCTGGTGGAGAAGAATCTGAAAGCTGGGCCGGTAATTGCCTGCCCGAACAAAGAGTGCGACTACGAACGACCGGCCCCGCCTCCGGAAGCGGCCGCCACCAGCGCTTAAATTGTGCTCGAGGCGATTTTTAAAATTGCCCGATCACACAATTGCAAAATTATTCCATTTCAAGAGGTGTTTGCATGTCCAAGAAAGCCACTGCTACGGATGCTCAACTGATTCTCGAACTTTACGATCTGCGCCGCGAAGCGGAAATGCGCAAGGCGCGCAACTGGTGGTTTGTCGAATTCTGGCCGAGGAGCGCCGATGATTTTATGAAAATTGCGTCTGTTCCCGGCACACCCCAGAATAACTGGCTGCGCCAGGTCTCTGGTTACTGGAGCATGGCTGCCTCGTTCGTTTTACACGGCGCGTTGAACGCGGATTTGTTTCTGCAGCCCGCGGTGAGCGGGGAAATGTTTATCGTCTTTGCCAAGGTTCATCCCTTTCTCAAAGAGCTACGGGAAAAGTCCGGCGATCCGCAAATGTTCGGGACCATTGAAAAGGTCATCATGAGTTCCAAATTTGGCCGCGAACGGTTCAAGTTCATGCTGAAGCGCGTCGAGACGATGCGCGAGAAGATGGCTTCCGTGAAAGCAAGTTAAGACAAATCCCCATGCCTCTCCGCCTGATCATCTGTTATTCTAATCGGCTGTGCGGATGATCTGGTGGTTCCTGATCCTGGGTGTGAGTACGCTGGTCGTGGTGTGCGTTGCGATTGCGTTGTACATGCGCTTGCGCCGACATCTGCAGCTCTCGCATGCCGTCCAGGAGAGCGAACATCAGTCTGGCGATATTGAACACTGATGCTTCGAGTCTTGGTTCTGCACATTTCGTAATTCGAGGCTTTTCCATGGACAAACCGGCCACGCAATCTTTAAGCGGTTCGCGGGAAACTGTTCCTTTTGACGTTGTTCGCCAAGTCGCGCTGGTAGTGGGCGCGAGTTTGTTCGTTGCATTGTGTGCGCGCATCACGATTCCTTTGCCGTCTACGCCGGTTCCGTTGACGGTACAAAACTTCGGCGTACTGCTGGTTGGTTTACTGCTGGGTAGTCGTCGCGGATTCGCCGCGCTCCTCCTCTATTTGGCCGAGGGCGCGATTGGATTGCCGGTATTTAATCCTACGGGTGTGGGCGGGGTCGCGCAATTGCTGGGTGCGACGGGCGGATTTTTGCTGGCGTATCCATTCGTCGCGTGGGTGGCCGGATATATCATGGAGCACGGACGGAAGAATTTTGCTCGCGCGGCAATGGGCGGGTTGCTGGGTGAGATTGTTCTTTTCGTGGGTGGGCTATCCTGGCTCGCGGTGCTGACACACTCGGTCGCGCAAGCCTTTCGCTGGGGACTCTACTGGTTTCTGTTTGCGGAAATTATCAAGGTGATGCTGGCCGCGGGAATTGCGGCACGCTGGCATGGCCACGCAAGCGGCAGCGAGACGCAGCAGTAATTTGCTTTGGTTTTTGGAGTTTGAAATGACAGTGATCTCTGAAGCGGAAGCGAAACAATCTGGTGGCAGCCCTTTGTCGCAGGTGCGGGAGATTTCCATTGCTCATAGTCCGGATTCTGACGATGCTTTCATGTTTTACGGCCTTGCCACCAGCAAGGTCCGCGTCCCGGGACTTCGTTTTACTCACACCCTTTGCGATATCGAAAGCCTGAACCAGAAGGCGCGCGAGGGCGTGTACGATGTGACCGCGATTTCGTTTCACGCCTATCCTTATATTCAGGATTTGTACGCACTCATGTCCTGCGGCGGCAGTGTGGGCGAAGGTTATGGTCCCATGATCGTTTCGCCGCGTCCGTTTACGCAAAGCGAGATCAAGGAAAAGCGCATTGCGGTTCCCGGCACACTCACGACGGCCTACCTGGCGCTGCAGCTTTTTGCCCCGGGGGTGGAGACGGAGGTTGTGCCCTTCGATCAGATTATTCCGCAGGTGCTGGAAGGCAGGTACGAAGCTGGACTTATCATCCACGAGGGTCAATTGACCTACGACAAAGCCGGCCTGCACCGCATTGTCGATCTTGGAAGATGGTGGCAGAAGATGACCGGATTACCACTGCCGCTAGGAGGAAATGCAATTCGCCGTGCTCTTGGTCCGGCCCTGATTTCCGCGGTGAACGGCGCATTACGTGACAGCATTCAGTATGCGCTTGACCACCGCGAAGAAGCCTTGGCTTACGCGATGCAGTTTGCTCGAGATCTGGACACGCAGACCGCTGACCGCTTTGTCGGCATGTACGTGAACGAGCGTACGCTCGATTATGGGCCCGAGGGACGCGAGGGTGTTGAACGTCTGCTTGATATGGGCCACAAGGCCGGCATCATCGGCCCTGAGGCCCGTGTGGATTGGGTCGCGTAGCGAACAAAATCTCCTGCCGTTACGCTTTACTACTTTGGGAGCAAGATGCCGACGAAGATCTTCAAACGATTCGATTCCGTTGACGGCATGTTTGTCAGGTCCTGGCTGATCAGGGGGATCAGCTTAGCCGCTGGTTTCCTTCTGCTGGTGGGTGCTCTTTCTGCCCAGCCGCAGCGTCAGGTAACCTCGTCGAAGGAAAGTTCCTTGAGAGAGTTTCTTCGGGATTTCTCGAGAACATCTACCTCTGCTCGCGACGACCGGACGCGATATTCGTCTGCCTTCGTCGATCTGAATGATGATGGCAAACCGGAAGCAATCGTCTACCTGGCTGGCCGAGGGTGGTGTGGCACGGGCGGCTGCACGACACTAATATTGGCCAGTACAAAGTCCTCCTATAAAGTGGTCTCGGAGATTACGGTTACACGACCGCCAATTCGCGTTCTGGATTCCAAGTCGAAAGGGTGGCATGACATAAGCGTCCGGGTACAAGGCGGAGGCTTACAGTCTGGCTACGAAGCAAGACTTTCGTTTGATGGCGAAACTTATCCCAGCAATCCGTCCCTGCCGCCCTCGCAGCGATTGCTGAAAAACATAGCGGGTCAAGTGGTTGTGCACCTGGCGGCGGAAGGCACGCCTCTGTATCAATAACCAAACGCCGCGAGGATTGACATTATTGCCGCAAACTTTCGTCAAACCCTGCTGATCGACGCCGACGACACGCTCTGGGAAAATAATATTTACTTTGAACGGGCGATTGCGCGCTTCATTTCATTCCTGAATCACCACGAATTTTCTCCAGAGCAAGTGCGCGAGGTTTTAAACGATGTGGAACGCGAATGCATCGTGAAGCATGGGTACGGTCTTCACAGTTTTGCCCATGCGCTAGTCGACACTTTTGAACGGCTCAGCGCAGGTCCGGTTACATCCGAGTTGCACGCGCAAATCAACAGTTTCGCGCACACGATTGCGGACCACCCCATTGAGATGTTGCCGGAGGTGACGGAGACGCTGCAGCATCTTGCCACCCGACATCACATCATCCTGGTGACGAAGGGCGCGGTTGTAGAACAGACCGGGAAGATTGAGCGTTCGGGACTTCAGAAATATTTTGCTGCGACCGAGATCCTGGCGGAAAAAGATGCCTCGGCCTATCACCGGATTGTCGAAAAATACGAACTTGCATCCGGCTCAACCTGGATGGTCGGCAACAGCCCTAAATCTGACATCAATCCTGCGCTGGCTGCTGGCTTGAATGCGGTTTTCGTACCCCACGGCGATACCTGGATTCTCGAGCATGAAGAATTGAATGCGGCGCCGGCTTCGCAGCGCCTGCTGATCGTGGGTCGCTTCGCGGATCTGCGGGAACATTTCTAAAGCGGACCGTCTGAGAGGAGTCGACTTTAGAAGTGCCGTTTGTTCATTAGAAAAAAGCACCAAACTAACCAACAATCCTGACTCGCCGCGCGAATCCCCGCATGTTACGCTCAATCTGCTTAACCTTTTAACTCAATATCTTGGCCGTGGAGACAAATAATTTCCGCAGGCTGTTGCGCACCGTGGAGGCTCTCTCCGAACTGGGACCGGAGCTCACGGCCGAGCGCGATTTCACCGACACTTCGCGTCGTATGCTGTCTGCCGTGATGGAGGCAGCTGGCGCGCGTGAAGGCGCCCTCTTCGTATTCAATGAAAAGCCTACGATGCTGTCATCGGTGGTGGCGGAAGGTTTCGCCATGCTTCCCGAACCCGCCTTTATTCCGCTTCTTCCCAAGCACGTTCATGCTCTTTCCGCGGCGCGTGGGCCGATTGTGCTCAATGCCTCAACGTACTCCGTGTTTCTCAGCTCGAACGGAAATGTAGCTCCTGAGCTTTTCAAATGTGTTGCGCCTCTGAAATCGGTCGGCAAGCTTGCTGGAATCATCGCCCTGGGAAGGCGGCCTGGTGACGCTCCGTATCTGGAAGCGGAACTGGATGCCACCAACCTGCTGTGCAGCTACATTGGTCTTGCGGTACACAACCACGCGCTCACACAAACACTGGCCCAGCGGGTTACTGAGAACCTGCGCTTGATGGCTTCCCTGCATGGCTTTTATGACAGCGCGCTGGAGGCTTTCGCCACAGCCATTGACGTGAAGCACGTCAATATTCACGGGCACTCTTTACGGGTGGGCCGTTATGCGGCCGCGATCGGCGAGGCCATGGGCGCGGATGCGGGCGACGTCGCTGCTCTGCGCAGCGCGGGGTATTTACACGACATCGGCAAGGTGGCAGTCGACCGGCGCCTGTTCAGCAAGGCGAGTGCGCTCAATCCCGAAGAGTTCCGCGAGATGGCGGATCATACGGTGGTGGGTCATCAGATTGTAAGCAGCGTCGAGTTTCCGTGGCCAAAGATTCATGAGTCCGTGCGCTGGCATCACGAGCGCAGCGATGGATCGGGATATCCCGATGCATTGACCGGCGACGACTTGCCCATGCCGGTGCGGATCATGGCCCTGGCCGATACGTTCGACGCCATGACCAGTGCTCGTCCTTATCGCGAACCGCTGTCCCTGGGGAGCGCGCTGAGCGACCTGGTGCGCATGGCTCCGCAAAAATACGATCCCAACGTTGTGCAGGCTCTTCTGATTCAGGTGCGTCGTGATGCGGTCGGGAGCAATCGAACGCCGCTTCTGGCAGACCATATGGCGGTGAATATCTCGCCCACCGATGTGGACCAATTGGCCGCAACCCTGCAGCATAAGATATCGCGGGGCAAAATGTATCTGACGTAGGTCGGCCATCAGGGCCGCTCTGCCGAATACTTCGGTAACTCTTCAGGACTGCAACTTTTTGCTCCAGCCGGGTTGATAATGACAAGGCCGTAGCTTTCTCTCGCCGGGAGTCCTCATGCTTGCGGGCCGCACCAAAATCGCTGTTCTTCTGCTTTCGATCAGCGTGGCGGGTTGTGTCCAACCGTTGATGGCCAGGAAGAAGCAGAAGGAAACTGTGCCGTCCGGTGCGAGCGATCGAAAGCGCGCTCTGCATGCCCTCAACCGGCTCACTTTTGGACCGCGGCCAGGAGATGTGCAGCGCGTGATGGCCATTGGTGTCGACCACTGGATCGATTTGCAACTGCATCCGGAAAGAATCGACGATGGCGCTCTCAACTCCCGGTTGCAGCCGTTCCGCACCTTGCGCATGAACACGAAGGAGCTCGCAGAAAATTTTCCTGATGGTCAGGAGATCAATCAGGTGAGGAGCGGCAAGAGACCCATGCCTTCCGATGCGGCGCTGCGCATGGTTTATCAGGTTCAGATCGAACGGCAGCAGGAGAAGAAGGAGCGCAAGCAGGAGGCAGCCAGGAATTCCGCGCCCGTGGACTCCAACGTTGACGGTAAAACCGTTGCGACGATGGATCCCCCGGTGTTGGCCGCGAAGTTGGCGCCCGAAGAAGAGGTCCAACCGCAAAGACGCGAGCAGGCACTTTATGCCGATCTTGATGTCCAGCAATTGTCGAACCTTCCTGCGGATCAGCGTTTCAGCAAAATCCTCGGCCTGTCGCTTGACGATCAACTTGAAGTTGCTGATTCTCTTCGGCGCGGAAAAGGCAAGGAATTGCTGGAGGGTCTGTCTGCGAAAGACAAGGAAACCTTGCTGGCAATGAACAATCCCGCGGGAGTAGTGACAGGAGAGCTCGCGCAAGCGAAACTTTTGCGCGCCGTCTACAGCGAACGCCAGCTTGATGAGGTGATGACCGATCTTTGGTTTAACCACTTCAACGTGTTCACGGATAAAGGGGTCGATCGGCTGCTCGTCACCAGTTACGAGCGGGATGTAATTCGGCCGCATGCTCTGGGAAAATTCGAAGACTTGTTGGTGGCCACGGCCAAGAGCCCAGCTATGTTGTTCTACCTGGACAACTGGCTCAGCGTAGGACCGGATTCTCCGCAAGCGCTTGGAACTCCGTTGCATGCGGATGGACGGTATCGAAGTCCGTCAAGTGCGCGGCCTGGTGTGCTGAAAAAACGAGGTGGCCTCAACGAAAACTACGGGCGTGAATTGCTCGAACTGCACACGCTTAGCGTGAACGGCGGGTATTCTCAGCGCGACGTCACAGAAACTGCGAAAGTTTTTACCGGCTGGACGATCGACAAGCCGTATCAAGGCGGCGCTTTCAAGTTCGATCCACGCATGCACGAGCCGGGGCCAAAGTTCGTCTTGGGGCATCGCATCAAACCCAAAGGAGAAGCTGAGGGAACCGAACTGCTGCACAAGCTGGCCACCAGCCCACAAACGGCTCACTTTATTTCTCAAAAACTGGCGGAGCGTTTCGTTTCGGATGATCCGCCTTCTGCCCTGGTGGATCGCCTGGCAAAAGTTTTTCTAAAGAAAAAGGGAGACATTCGCGAAGTGTTGACTGCTCTCTTTCGCTCGCCCGAGTTTTGGGATGATGGAACCTACCGCGCCAAAGTGAAAACTCCACTGGAATTCGTAGCTTCAGCGGTGCGCGCGACAGGGGCTGACGTGGGCGACGCTGCCGCGCTGGTTCGTCAGCTGAACAATATGGGGATGCCGCTCTACGGGGCGCAGCCGCCCACTGGTTATTCGATGAAGGCACAAGCGTGGGTGAGTACTTCAGCGTTGCTCAATCGCATGAATTTTGCACTGGCTCTGACCAGCAACCGGATCAAAGATGTAAAGGTGGACCTGGTGGAGCTGGTGCGGAGCAATTCTTCAGACGGAATTGCTGGATCCGAATCTCGCTTTATCGGCGCTCGAAAATATTTTGCTGGACGGAGATGTATCGAAGCAGACGCACGATTCGATCGCGTCGCAGAGCATGCAAGACAGCAAAGCGGGTGTGCGCCATCCTGTGGACGGAATGCGTCCGCAGGAGGTGAGCACGATGGCGGGTTTGCTATTGGGATCGCCAGAGTTTCAGAAGAGATAGTGATAGTTTCTGGCTTCTAGCCTCCAGATGGAATCTCGTTTATGTATTCAGTTTTAGGTTGAGTTGGCGAGGCCAGGAGCCAGCAGCCAGGAGCGATTTTATGACGATTACACGTCGCGTTTTTCTCCGCAACAGCGCACTCGCCGTGGTGGGCACGGCGGCCGTGCCAAAGCTTTCTGACGCGCGCCGCGATGGGCGCGGTTCAGCCGGGCATGCGCACAAAGCGCCTGGTGGTGATATTTCAGCGCGGTGCAGCTGATGGTTTGAACATCGTGGTGCCACATGGCGAAGCGCAGTATTATACGATGCGGCCGAGCATCAACATTCCGCGCAATGCGGTCATTGATCTCGATGGATTTTTCGGTCTGCATCCTTCGCTCGCGCCGTTCCAGGCGCTGTGGCAGCAGCGCCATTTGGCGATCGTTCACGCTGCCGGATCGCCGGATCCCAGCCGCTCGCATTTCGATGCGCAGGATTTCATGGAGGCCGGCACTCCTGGGGTGAAATCGACCGAAGACGGATGGCTGAACCGTGCGTTGCGCAACATGCCTCAGACAACGCAGAAATCGGCATTCGAAGCTATCGCCATGGGCCCGTCGATTCCACGGATCTTGAGCGGAATTGAACCGGCCATCGCCATGAATAACATCAACGATTTTTCGGTTGGCGGCCGTAACCAGAAAGTTTCGCCTGCCGCGACCGCCTTCGAAGCGATGTATGACCACTCCGTCGACACGGTACTGCACGGAACTGGCGAAGAAACTTTTGACGCGGTGAAGATGCTGAAGTCAGCAGACCCATCGCAGTACAAACCCGCCGCAGGCGCCGATTATCCCAAGGGACGCTTCGGGGATAGCCTGCGCCAGTTAGCACAACTCATCAAGGCGAATCTTGGTGTGCAGGTGGCGTTTGCCGATATTGGTGGCTGGGACCATCACGTGAATGAAGGCGCGACCGAAGGCCAGATTGCCAATGTACTCCGCGATTTCTCGCAGTCGATCGCCGCTTTCTGGACTGATCTGGGAGATCTCGGGGAAGACACGGTCGTCGTCACGATGTCGGAATTTGGCCGCACTGCGCGCGAGAATGGAAATCGTGGTACTGACCACGGGCATGCGAATGTGATGTTCGTATTGGGTGGGCCGGTGAAAGGTGGCAAGGTCTATGGCCGGTGGCCGGGGCTTGAGCAGTCGCAGCTTTATGAAGGGCGCGATCTGGCGTTGACTACGGACTTCCGGCAGGTCGTTGGCGAGGCTGTGGCACGGCACATGGGGAACAGGAATTTGAATGAAGTGTTTCCGGGGTATGAGAATCAGCCGGGAAAATTCCTCAGACTGTTGGGCTGAGCCGCGATCACTAATCAAATCTCAATCAGCACATCGCCGTTTTCGATCTTCAACGGATACACTGCGATCTTCATGCTGGGATTCTGTTCCGCCGCGCCGGTCTTCGTGTCCCATGCCCAGCCGTGCCATGGGCACACAACCTTGCTGCCTTCAATCATCCCTTGACCCAGCGGGCCGCCGCGGTGCAGGCAGACGTTGTCCATAGCGCTGTAGGCGCCGTTGACGTTGGCGACACAGATGGTTTTTGCGCCGCAAGGAAATTCTTTGGCTTCGTCGATGGGCGGGAGTTCGGATTCCGCGGTGAGCTTGGTGAATGTTGGCATGCGAATCAGCAATTAGCAGTTGGCTTAAAACGGTTGCCAATTTTTTATTTGGGTTGTGCCGTTTGCGCGATCATGACCTGGCGCTTAAAGTTTTCCAGCATGTTGGGATCGAGACGGACTTCCGTCGGCTTCTTCGCGAGCGTCATGGTATCGATTTTGTCCTGCAGTTTGAGCAGCGCGTAGAAAAGATTTTCGGGACGCGGCGGGCAGCCGGTGACATAAACATCCGTTGGCACGATCTTGTCGACGCCTTGCAGAACCGCATAAGTATTGAATGGGCCACCCACAGAGGAACACGCGCCCATCGAGATTACCCACTTCGGATCGGGCATCTGATCATAAATTCGTTTCACCACGGGCGCCATTTTCAAGGTCACTGTGCCAGCTACGATCATCAGGTCGCTCTGGCGCGGGCTGGGACGAAATACTTCCGATCCGAAGCGAGCGATATCGAATCGCGAGGTCGATGAGGCGATCATCTCGATCGCGCAGCAAGCCAGCCCAAACGTCATCGGCCATACGGCAGACTTGCGCGCCCAGTTGAAGACGTAGTCGACCGTGCTGATCATGAAATTCTTTTCGAATTTGTTTTGCAGCCAGCCCATCCAGTGACCTCGATTCGTGCCGGTAATGAAATGATTATACGTTTAAACCCGCGGAGAATCGCGCGAAGCAACCCAGTCTAGGTATAACGTGGTTCAGGTGTCAATCGTTCCGCGTGGCAGATGCGCGAGTTGCCGCTGGGAGGGGACTCAGCTACAAATAGAATTATCATTATCCGTGGATTCAAAAACTGTGGATTCAAAGACTGATGTGGCCGTCCGCCACAAACCCATCTGGACTCAATTTCTACTTGCCTGGGCGCGAATTCGCACGTCGCCTTTCTGGATGGTCGCTATCGCCCTGTTCCTGCGCGTGGGCTGGATCATCGTTGGGCACACCTACAAGTTCAAGAGTGCGGAAAATAATTTCGGCTTCGGTTGGGAGATGGGACGCATCGGCGAAGCGATCGCCTCGGGTCGCGGTTTCAGCGATGCTTTCGGCACGCCCACGGGTCCAACAGCATGGGAACCGCCGCTCTATCCATACTTGATCGCTGGAGTGTTCCACATCTTTGGAATTTATTCGAGATCGTCGGCGTTTGTTCTGCTCAGTATCAACAGCGTTTTCTCCGCGCTGACATGCATTCCGATTTTTCTGATCGCACGCCGGATGTTTTCGGAAAAAGTCGCGATCGGTGCGGCATGGACCTGGGCGCTTCTGCCTTACGTAATGTTCTGGTGCACGCGCTGGGTATGGGAGACCAGTTTGTCGGCGCTGCTTCTGGCCGTAATTTTCTGGCTGGCGTTCAGCATGGAAGATCGGGAAGGTCTGACCCCATGGCTCGAGTTTGGATTGCTGTGGGGAATCGCGGCACTCAACAGCACGGTGCTGGTTGCTTTCCTTCCGGCCTCGGGTCTTTGGGCGTGGTATCGGCGGGCGAAACGGCACAAGCCGTCGTTCGCGGGAATCGTCCTGGCTTCTTTGATCTTTATTGCATGTATTACTCCATGGACGGTGCGCAACTATCGTACGTTCGGCAAATTTATTTTTATTCGCGATAACTTTGGCGCGGAGTTGCGGCTGGGCAATGGACCTGGTGCCGATGGCACCTGGATGCAATATTTGCATCCCACGCAGGACGTGTATGCGATGCGGTTGTACACGTCGATGGGCGAGTTGGCATTTATCGAGAGATCCAAGCGGCATGCACTCGACTACATCGAAGCCGATTACCGGCGTTTCGCCGTGTTGTGCCTGAAACGTTTTATTTACTTTTGGGCAGGACCGCCGCGCCTGGCGCAAATCTGGTGGCTGGCCGAAGTTAAGAATTCACTTTTCCTGGCATCTTCGGTACTAATGTTCT
The DNA here is from genome assembly GCA_963817305.1 of uncultured Acidobacteriaceae bacterium. Lineage (GTDB taxonomy): Bacteria > Acidobacteriota > Terriglobia > Terriglobales > Acidobacteriaceae > Sulfotelmatobacter. The sequence continues at coordinate 395,367 of CAWFOD010000013.1, forward strand.
GGGCTCTGGGACGCGCTTTACGCCAGCGGAGGCCCGGCGCATGGCTTATGCTCTGGCTGATTCTGTTGTATCCAGCGATCTACTACGTGGTCTATCCGGGCCAGCGTTACCGCCATCCCATTGAGCCTGAGATGACGATTTTAGGCATCTTTTTGTTAACCGAAGCGGGCAAGAAAGTTCCAGACGGCGACAAAAGACGAAAGGGAACAGTGCAGCCTTGATTCGCGTATTTATCGGCAGGAGATTGAACCTGCGCTCTCACGAATCCGAAGCTGTTCCGTCTAACACGCTGATCGGAGGAATCTCATGAGCCGTCTCCTAGCATTTCACGCGCGTTACGGTTCTCTCCTGAGGGTCGCATCGTTTTTCACCTTCTCGTTTTTGACGTTCGCGATCGCGGCACACGCTGCGGACCATCGTGGAGCGTTCACCGAAGAATTCCATCAGCGCTATGCGCTTTCTCCCGACGGGCGGGTTGAGTTGGAAAACATCAACGGTGCGGTTCACATTTCCACTTGGGACCAGAACGAGGTGAAGGTGGATGCGGTGAAGTATGCCGACTCGAAGGAGAAGCTGGACGAGGCGCACATCGACATTGATTCCGGCAAAGATCATATTTCGATCCGAACTAAATATCCTGAGCACGATCATTGGGGATCGAACAACAATCCAGCCAGCGTGGAATACACGCTCACGGTACCGAAAGCCGCGAGGCTAGATGAGATCAAGCTGATCAATGGCGCGCTTGATATTACGGGAGCAGCCGGCGAAGTGCATGCGTCGTGCGTTAACGGCCGCTTGGAAGCGCGCAATCTTTCCGGGCGCGCTGAACTTTCTACCGTGAACGGGCACCTGGACGCTACGTTTAATCAGCTTCCCGGCTCATCGATCGATCTGAGTTCTGTCAACGGCTCAGTGGAGATGACGATCCCTTCGGACTCTAAGGCGGAAATCGAAGCGAGTACGGTATCCGGGAGAATCGAGAACGATTTTGGACTACACCTGAATCGCCATCAATTCGTGGGCCACGATTTGCGCGGTGAACTAGGCACCGGTGGGCCGCGCATCAAGCTTTCAAGCGTGAACGGGAGGATCGAGATTCGCCACGCCTCCGATGGGCGTGCTCTCAGCCCGGCGAAAGACTTGAATCATTCCGATAAAGACGATGACGACGACAGCGAAATCTAATGAGGAGGCGCGAACGTCAATAAATTGTATATCCTGGACCAGGCGTACGCAGATCCGGCTTTGAGGCCATCAGCAATAAAGCGCCCTCGCGCTTGAACGCCCGCAGATCCTCCAGGGAATTAAACGACTTAGTCTTGTAATCATCCGGAGTTGGCGTGTCGTCGGGAATACGGACGGCCTCGACATTTTCGAAGGCGTGCTTCTTCAACAGCTCAACATACTCCGCCTGTGAGCGCACGTGCACTGGCACTTTCAGCTTATCGACCCACTGCAGCGAATACTGATTATCCCGGTATAAGTTGATCAGTATGAATAGCGTTCCTCGCGGCGCCATCACCCGGAAGAGTTCCTTCAAGGCCCGATCCTGATCGGCATAGTAATAAAAAGACTCGACGGACAATACTTTGTCGAAGAAGTTTTCTTCCCATGGAATCTGCTGGGCCGATCCCCAGACGTAAAGGACGTTGTCAAAATCTTTCGAGGCGGCGCGAGCCTCGCGGATCATCTCGTCGGAAACGTCGAGACCCACCACCTGACCGAAGCCATCTGGACCCTCGCCCACGAGTCGCCCCAATAAGCGCGTGGCCCAGCCGGAGCCGCAACCCAGGTCGAGCACGCGTTCGCCGGGGCGAAGGTTCATCCGGCGAATCGTCTTCGCCGTGATATCGAGATGATGCTGCTCCATCTTCGGGCCTTCGCCGGCTGTGGCCCACCGGTTGAATTCTTGTTGCAGCTTTTCGTCGGGAGTAAGTGGTTTTTCAGGCATTTTCGTTTTCGCAGAGCCAGCTCTCGCCAGCTTACAGTCGTCCTCACTCTATGCTACAGTTTTCCTCCTCATGGCAAAAGATTCTGAGAACCCTCCGCCGGCGCCCGATACCCGGATCGCTTTACTGCCCCAACTGTGCGAAAGAAGTAAGTGATCCTCTGACCTGCGGAGATTGCTCCGCTGTGATCTGCCGGCGGTGTGGTACGCCCCTCGAATCTTCCGACGAACTGGGAATTGGATAATGGACGCGCCGGCCGCAACCGCAGTTGAAACTCCCGCGAAAGCACAAGCCACGCTGGTACGCGGACTCAGCCTGCTGGATTCTGTTTTGTTGCTGGTGAGCGGCATTATTGGGTCTTCGATTTTTCTCACCGCGAAAGATATCGCGGGTCCTCTGCCGCAGCCCATGCTGTTTTTGCTCGTTTGGGTTATCGGCGGCGTGATTTCACTATTCGGTTGCGTCGCCTTCGCCGAGTTGGGGTCGATGTTCCCGGAGTCCGGCGGGCAATACGTTTATCTGCGCGAAGCTTACGGCGACCTCATTGCTTTTCTTTATGGATGGATGCTGTTCGCAGTGGCCAATGGAGGCACCATCGCAGCGCTTTCGGTCGCATCGGCCGCATACACGGGACAAGTCTTTCCCATCGTTTCGCAAGAACACGTTGTTGTCTCGTTGCTGGGAGTCACGATCACGCGGGCGCACTTGTTCGGCCTGCTCCTCATTGCCATTCTGACTTACGTGAATGTCGTGGGCCTGCGCTGGGGAACACTGCTGCAGAATCTTTCCACGTGGACAAAGTTTGCCGCGATGGCTGCGTTTGTGATTTTGGGATTCGCCATCGGCAAGGGCGATTGGTCTCACTTTCATTCGCACGGAGTTGGTCTCACGATGGGAGTTCATCCCGCGCAGTTGATTTCTGCTATGGGGATCGCGTTGATCGCGGTGTTCTGGGCCTACGACGGGTGGGTGTACATCACCTGGGTTGCGGGCGAGGTGAAGGAGCCGCGCCGCAATGTGCCGCTGGCCATGGTGCTGGGCGTGCTGGTGGTGGGCGTCATCTACATGGCCATGAATGTGACTTATCTCTATGCGCTGCCGCTCAACGAGATCGCGCAGCATGAAACCATCGCCCACGCCGCAGCAGCAGCAATGTTCTCGCCACATGCGGCGGTGTGGTTATCGCTGATGATTGCGGTTTCATGCTTCAGCGCGGCGGCCACTTGCACGCTCTCCGGCGCGCGCGTGTATCTCGCTATGGCGCAGGATGGAGTCTTTTTCAAGCGCATGGCGGTCATTCATCCGAAATGGCGAACGCCGGCGTTCAGCTTGATTGGGCAAGGCATCTGGGCAGCGCTGCTCACGGTGAGCGGGCGCTACGATCAGCTCTATACGTATGTAATCTATGGCATGGTGTTGTCTTACACGCTGACCGTAATTGGAATGTTTCTGCTGCGCTGGAGGCGTCCGGATATTCCGCGTCCCTACCGCTGCACGGGATATCCCTGGCTGCCTGCAATTTACGTGCTGGTGGGCGCGGCCTGGACATTGAATACCATCATTACGCGTCCGGCGGAAGCTTTCTGGGGCACCGCGATTGTGCTGATCGGCGTGCCGGGATATTTGTACTGGAAGCGAAGCAACCGGAAGGCCGCCGCAGTGGAGTAGGAAATGTTTGAAGGTATACCGAGAAGGAGTGCTACACAAAATTCTGGGAGCGTCCGGATTTTTTCGCATCGTCGTACTCTGACATCACATAGTCTGCAAGGCACGCACAAAAAAGCACCCTGAGAAATCTCAGGGTGCATGAGGTTTCAATCCGCAAAGGATTTCTTACTCCGGTTTTTTCTTCTCTTCCTCCTGCTGCCGCTTTTTCTCCTCGGGAGTTAGCGGCTTGGGCTGCTGCTTAGGCCATGGTGCAGGCTTGGCCGCGGCCGGAGGCGGAGTGTGCTGCGGAGGATGCGCAGCCGCCGGAGGCGCTTGCCGCGGAGCGGGTTGCGCCGCAGGCGGGCGGTCATTGCGCGCCGGCGGTGGAGTTGCGCGATTCGGCTCCGGACGATTTGCTGGAGCTGGCGCGGGTTTGTTCGGTTCCGCAGCCGGCCGGTTCGGTTCGGCACGATTCGGAGTTGGTTCTGCACGATTTGCCGGTGGCGGCGTCGCAGGACGATTGTTCGGCTGAGCTGCGGGCGGCCGGTTTGTCTCCGGACGATTCGGAGTTGGTTCTGGACGATTAGCCGGTTGAGCGGGAGCAGTCCGATTGTTCGGTTGTGCCGCGGACGGCCGATTGTTCGGCTGCGCTGGAGCCGGACGATTCGCTTCGGCAGGATGCTCGTTAGCCGCTGGACGATTTGCGGGTACGGGCTGACCCGGCCGGGCTACGTTCGGCGGATGTCCCGTGGTGGGTGTCGCCGGCTTTCCAGCAGGAGCTACTTTTACCATGGGATGCGCTGCTGCCGCTGGACGCAGAGCCTGCATCTGGCTCCTCGCGATGGGTTCGCCGGGATGAGCTGCTAGCGCTTGCTGCTGTTTGGCGAAAGGCACGGGCGGCGGAGGCGGCGTCTTTTTGGCGACAACTTGTCGATTTGCAACCGCCGCGGGTGGGGCGGACACGTGACCCGCGGTTGCACCTTTAGCGCCGAGCACGCTTTCGCGGGTGGGAGCGACAGCCACTCGTCCACTTAATGGAGCTGAGGCGATCTGTTGCGCGCTTACTTGAACTCTGGCTTTCGCCACCGGCTGTGCGCTGGTGAATGCGTGCTGCGGTACCACCATCACCGCACCCTGCACATTACGATTCGCGTACGTAATGTTGGTGATGGTTGTGGTGTTGTGAACGATCGTCGTGTTGTAGACGGTCGTCACCTGGGTGACATTCACCGTCGTATTACTGATGTTGACGCGGTTCACGTAAGCCTCGCTCACGTGGTAGGACGGGACATAGACTTCGCGAGGGCCTAGGGGAAACCATCCGACGTTGCCGCCAAACCCGCCAGGGCCTCCGCCGATGAACACAACCAGAGCAGGGGCATACACCGGCCGTACGTCGACCGGACCAGCCACCCATCCCCAACGCCCGCCGACCGCGACCCAGCGGCCATAGTGGAAGGGAGCGTAGCCCCAGGAATTGTCATCCACCCAGGTCCATCCCCAGGGAGAGATCCAATCCCAGTGGCCTTCATGGTAGGGAGCCCAGCCGGCGTCCACGCGGTTGGGAAACCACACATGTCCGTAGTTGGGATCGTCGCGCCAGTCACCGTTGTCATCGAGGTCGTCATAGCCGACTACGTCGGGTGCGAGGTAGTGCGCGGAGCGAGAATAGTCATGGCGATGGTCGCGCGTTTCAGACCAGCTATCGAAAGGATCAGGCTCGCCGATTTGTTCGACATCGGCATTAAGCGAATCGGTGCCGCTGAAAGTGCCGGCCTGCCCGCCGTGCAGAGTGTAGGTCTGGCCGTTGCCGGTGGCTTGGCCTTCGCCTTCGCGGATGGTAACGATGGTGTCACTGCCATCTTCGCTGGCGTCGACGCGGTAGTGGCCGGGCTGTCCCACAGTAAATGCCAGGTTCGGGGTGTCGACTTCGAAGTCATCTCCATCATTGAGGCGGCGCACGGTGAAGCTGATGGCTCCGGAGGTGAGTTGAATCTGTACAGTGTTGTCATCGAGATCGAGAAAAGAGAATCCAGTATTCGGGGCGAGCCGAATCACGGCCGATCCAAGCTGCACTTCGGCGCGCGAATCCTGATCGGCCCAGAGTTTATCGCCGGTGGTCATAGGACGGTTGGGAACGGCTCCGACCCAGTCATCTTCGCCCGCGGGCTGGAAGGAAACGGATCCCTCCATGTATCCCAAGCGAGCGACCCGGGCTGGAGGATCGTCTTGATCCTGATCTTGAGCGAATGACGGCGTTGATACCACGATGGTGGCGAGCGCGAGCCCAAGCACAGCGCTGCCCCAGCTGAACTTCTTCAGTGGTTTTCTCATAGAATGTTTATCTCCCAAGCCTTAGTGCGAGCACTCCGCAAACCGTGCTGTCCAGGAGGTAAGCGGCGCTTTCGCGTCAACCTTTGATGCCGGATAGGGTTACTGCAACCATGAACTCCCGAGAGTCCAGTCATGAACAGGGATTAAATTCTGTGGAAAAGGATAGCAGACAAAACGAAGTGCGTAAGCGGCCCCGTGGATTCCTAGGCGCAAGTGTCTTTGTGAGGAATTCGAAATGATGCGCGCTCTCGATTTTGGATTATTTCGGATTTGAATCACAAGCTCGACGATCGCGATTCCTGAGACGGCTGTCGCATAATGAGACGACATCTTGCATGGCAGATTGTTTGGGCTGGGGTCACAACGCCTAACTCATTGAAAAAAATAGCGCCTGAGTGCTAGTCCTTCCGTTCGAGGCGATGGTCTCGCTCGTGCTTCTGATTCTTACATAACCGCGTGTTCTGGCTCCCCAAAGCTCTTCCTAACCGGGAAGAGGGGGAGCCCAACCGCACTTTTTGGCGAAGATCAGTACTGGCCGAAAACAGCAGGTTTCTCCGCTGCGTTTCCCCTCCCTGTGGGGAGGAGAAATCTTCGGTCGGAATGACAAGCAATTCCAGCACGAGATTGCGGAGTGAGAAATTGTTGGCCGGGGAAGGGTGAGTCGCTTGGGTCAGCTGGGGACAGCAAAGGGGAAAACGAAGCAGGTCAGCACAGTTGCCGACTTGGCGCGCTTTTTCCCGGAAGCCACCCCAGTGCGGATTCCCGTACAACTCACACGCAGTCATCCCGGGACTGAGGCCAAAAAGACTTCTTCAGAAGCGTCGGAGAGTGCCACTCCAGAGAATGATGTCTTAGAAAATACGGTGATTGAATTTGGGACTCCGCGAGAGGTCCTGTTTGCTTGCACCATGCCCCTGGAGTTCGCCGACTTACTGCGGTTGCGCAATTCGGATGGCTCGCTGGACACGGAAGCGTCCGTGGTGGCGGTGCAATATCATCCGGGCTCGACGATTGTGGCGGCTCGCTTTCGCAACGAAGTTCCGAACTGGATCGTGAAATCATGACAGCATCCGCTACGCAGCCGGAATCGCCCACTCCAGATCTTGCGGCGCTGTGGTCGAGTGCGCGCCGCCTCCATCCTATCTACATTGAACTGGCGCGCGAATTTGTGATTGAGGCGCCAGCTTTCGCCGCGCTGGATGAGCCGGTGGATGCGCCGGATCGCGAGACCGTGGAACAAGCCCAGCAGTGGCTGCACGATATGGATGACCGCATCCAGGTGCACCAACTGCGCCAATTCCTCCAGACAAGTTCTCTTGTGGACAACGAAGGACTGATTGCGCTGTTGAAGCACTTCATAGAAAAGACGGCACATACGGATTCGTCGCGCGACAAAATTGATTTTCTGCTGGTGCAATATTTCAGCCACATTGCTCCTACCGAGCTGGGCGACGATGGAGCCGACCTGGCTTACGTCGCTAAAGCGTTGGAGCCGGTGCTGGGCGAAGTGGAATTAAAGGCTCCGGTATGGTTGAACAGCCTGGATCGCGTGCTGGATTCCGCGCGGCGCTGCCGTTCCCTTGACGAATTGCTACACGGTGGCGTGCTGGAGCAAGGACGTAAAGCCAAAGCTCAGGCAGGCGAGTTATTTTATCTGCCGGTCGCGCTGGTGGCGTTCACGCGGTTTGGATATCTGATGCGGCGAGCCTTCTTCCGTCTGATGCTTACCGATCTCAATAACATTCTCGACGGCTTGACCGAGCTGGAAGAAAAAGGTGTGGAGACGATCGATTGCCGGCGGGCGCAATTCTCGGCGCAGGAGCCGATCGTAAGGCTGCGCATGATCTGCCAATCCTGGAAAGTGATGTTTCAGGCGGAGTATTCCTCGGGGCAGCCGCTGCGCATGCTGGTGGATTTGCGGGCTTCCGTAGATGGCGCGCTGGGCCGAGGTGCGGAAGCGAATAGCGAGAAGGCGGCGGAAGCGACTGCCGCTGCAAAACTGGCACCGGCGAAGGCGGTGACGGCAAAAGCACCGCCGAGAGCCGCGGCTGCGGGTGCGAGCGGAACATCGGCGGCGGGAAAGCCCGGCAGGGTGGCGGCTGCGAAGCCAATGGCGAAGTTCACCCCGTCAAACGACGATGCTCCAGAATTTGAAATTTCCCCGGCTCCGCCGGAGTGGACTCCGGACGAAGATTCAACAGCGGGGCAGAAGAAATAATCGAAAAAAGTATCTAGCGATTCCAGCGAAGGCTGCGGGAATCCAGGCAAAGGAAACTTGAGTGGATCGTCCGACCGTACTGGTTATCTCCGACGACGTAGGATTTTCGCGAAGGCTGACGGCTCGCTGGCAGGCGGAACGCCATGTGCCCACATTCACCATCCTGAGCGGAGATCTTTGGCCACGTACAGTCGAGGATTTTGAAGTTGCCATTGTGGGTCCGTTGCGCCGCGAGCTGCTCTCAGTCATTGTCGAGCCGTTGCATTCGAGTTCCCAGCCTTTGTTCTGTGTCTGCGAGGACGGCACCACCGCGAAACTGGTGCGCGAGCGCTGGCCGCGAACCGCCGTGCTACGGCTGGATGAGAATTGGCTGGATGCGTTGATTCTGGCTGCCGCCGAAGCCTTGCACCGCACGGCTGCTGAAGCGCGCGCACGAAGCGCCGAACAGCATTGCTCCGCTCTGGAGCCGCAGGCGATCCTGGGCCGCTACATGCTCGAAATGCGCCATGGCTTGAACAATGCATTGACTTCTCTGCTGGGAAATTCGGATTTGCTTCTGCTGGAGCCAGGCAGTTTGTCGGCACAGGCGCGCGGACAAATTGAAACCATTCGCAACATGACTTTGCGCATTCACGAGGTCATGCAGCGCTTTTCCTCGCTGGAAAAAGAGATGACGGTGGTAGCTCAGCAGACGGAACGGGATTCGGGCAAGAGCCGCGTCGCAGTCGCAGCGGGTCATTAAGCTGAAAGTGTGCCGTAAGTCGGCGACGGTGGGGTTGTAAGCAAATTTATTTGCTGTTGGGAATTGTTGCAATACGTAGTTGTTGGTGGTTTTTTAGTTCGCCCCGCTTGGGGAAAGGCTTTTATGCATAGGTCACTTGCGACCAGCACCATTCTGGAGCATGAACTTTCGGAGGTGCGCCTGCTGGTCGAGCGTCAAACCGGCCTGGTTCTGGATTGTCCCAACAATGCATTGGCAGCACATCTGGCTGACTTCATCGAAGCGCAGGAAGTGGATTCTTCCACTACGCTGCTGGAACGGTTGCGGTCTCCGGAGCAGGATCCATCTACACTGCCCTCGTTGCTCGACGGGCTAATCAGCGCGAACACTGGATTTTTTCGTCATCCGGGAGCATTGAATGCTTTGACACGGCAAGTGCTGCCGCAACTCTGGGCGCGCAAGTCAGTAGACACCCCGGGGCCGATACGCATTTGGAGCGCCGGTTGCGCCACAGGAGAAGAAACCTACTCGATCGCAATGGCTGTGTGTGATGCGGTGAATCCCGCGAATGTAAGCGTGCCAAGTAACGGCTCGACACTGGGTAACGCGACCGGCAAAGGTGCAAGGAACGGGGGCATCGCGGAAAGCATTCCGGCGGCACAGCCTCCCGCGAAGCTCGGTTCGGGATGCTCAATTCACATCGTAGGAAGCGACTTGCTGCCGCGAAACATCGAGGCGGCCGACCGTGGGGTTTACCGGCAGTCCGCGCTGGAAGGTTTGCCGCCGGCCACGATTCGCAATTATTTTTCGAAGATAGGCACGCCCACGGCAGCGGCAGTAACGAACCTCGAGACTGAGTTGGATGGCGATGCTCCGAATTCATCTCAGCCGGCCGCTGTTACTCCGCATTTGCTGGTGAAGCCGCGTCTGCGAAGCCTGGTCACTTTTAACTGCATGAACCTGGCGCGACCCGGCTACATTGGTCGATTTGACTGCATTTTCTGCATGGACGTTCTGCCTCACTTCTCTCGCGCGCAGCGGTTAGCCGTACTCGAACGCCTCCATCTCTACCTCGAACCCGGCGGCTATCTTTTCCTCAGCCAAACGGAAAAACTTTCAGCATCAAACCTGAATTTCCGTTCGGAGACCTTTGACGGGTATACGTTTCACAGGAAGCCGCTGGCGGCGAGCGCGGCTTACGGAAGATAATTGATCGAATTGTCCATTTTGTCTATAATGGATAAATGAAGACTATCTCGGCCACTGATGCCAAGCAGCGCCTCGCTGCTCTTCTCGACGCTGCCCAGCGCGAGCCTGTCCTGATTCGCCGCCAGAATCGGGATGTTGCGGTGATCATGTCAGCGGAGGAATACGAGCGCATCCGCAGCGGCAACATTGCCGAACTGAAGCGCACCATGGATCGCATCGGCGCTCAGGCCGAAGCGCGGGGGATGACCCCGGAGATTCTGGCTGACATTTTGAAAGACTGATGTGCGCTAAGTCACTCCGAAAGATCCACCGCCTCGTCGTCGACACCAACGTATTCGTCAGCGCCATCGTGGCGCCCCATTCTATTCCACGACAAGCCGTAGACCGAGTGTTAGATAATGGTGTCCTACTCCTCTCCGCGCCGACAATAGCTGAGTTGGAGGAAGTTCTTCGACGTCCAAAGTTTGATCATTATGTCAGCCGGGAAGAGCGCGTACTGTTCCTTAGTCAGCTCCGGGCCCTAGCCGAATTCGTTCCCATTATCCAACTAGTCCGCGAGTGCCGCGATCCGAAGGACGACAAGGTTCTGGAAGTGGCGTTGAATGGGAGGGCGGATGTGATTATTACAGGGGACGCGGATTTGCTGGGGATGCATCCGTGGCGTGGAGTCGCGATTCTGCCCCCAGCGGGCTACCTGCACAGTGCCTAGCCGCCCAATCCGAGTATAATGCCTGCTGAATTTACGGTGTGGCGCAGGTCTTATGTGGAGGATTGATGATACGACCGCAACTTATGGCCACTCACCCAACCTTTGGAACTCGACAAAGGAAAAGCAGGGCCGAACTCTGGCGCACCGCAAGCGTCAGGCGAACGGTGACCTATGGCGAAGCGGTGGCCTTTATCAGGAACCTAATCGCGTTCGACCCACATGACCATGTTTTCCATAGATGCTGGTGCAAATCTCTGTCGAGGAGGACGCGGACGGCTGCGGAATGCTCAGCGCTATCGTTGTGCATTCGGACGACGGCCAGCCAGGAAAGGGATTTTTCGATTTGGCGCGGCAACTCGATCGCGATATTTCCGACAGCTTGGCCTGTTGGGTGCGAGAGGTAAACCGACTATATGAGGAGGCTGCCCAAGTCTCAGCTTGAATTCCTTATGCTGCGCCCTACTTTGAAAGGGTCTTCCCAGTCATGCGAACAAAAACTCTTTCGTCCGCAACTCCCTGATCGTATCCCTTAGCGTGGCAGCTTTCTCGAATTCGAAGCGCTTGGCGGCTTCGCGCATGTCGCTTTCGAGTTTGACGATGTAGCTATCCAGTTCTTCTTGTGACTTAAATTCCGGCATACCTTCGGCTTCGCTGCCGGTCAGGTCGGTATAGTCGGCAGCGATAATTCCGGCCAGCGTCATATCCAGGGGCCGGATGATGGATTCTGGCGTGATTCCGTTTTCGATGTTGTAGGCGGTCTGGATCTCGCGCCGGCGCAGGGTTTCGTCGATGGCGCGCTTCATGGAATCGGTCATGCGGTCGGCGTACAGAATCGCGCGGCCGCGGAGATGCCGAGCGCAACGGCCTATGGTTTGGATCAACGATCCCCAGGAACGCAGAAAGCCCTCTTTATCCGCATCCAGAATTGCCACGAGAGAAACTTCCGGCAAGTCCAGACCTTCGCGCAGAAGATTGATGCCGATCAATACGTCGAACTCGCCCTTGCGGAGATCGCGGAGAATTTTCACGCGCTCGAGAGTCTCGATTTCGGAATGCATGTAGCGGCATTTCACGCCCACTTCTGCGTAGTACTCGGCCAGGTCTTCGGCCATGCGCTTGGTAAGAGTAGTGACCAGCACGCGCTCGCCGTGCTCCACACGCGCGCGAATTTCGTGCAGCAAGTCGTCGATCTGGCCTTTCACCGGACGCACTTCCACTTCAGGATCGATCAAACCGGTTGGCCGGATGATTTGCTCGACGACGACCCCCGCAGACTTTGTTAGTTCATACGGACCTGGCGTTGCCGAGACATAAACCAACTGGTTGGTGCGATGCTCAAATTCCTCGAAAGTGAGCGGGCGATTATCCAGCGCCGAGGGCAAGCGGAAACCATACTCCACCAGCGTTTCCTTGCGTGAGCGGTCTCCGGCATACATGCCGCGCAATTGCGGAATTGTCTGGTGCGATTCGTCAACGAACATCAGATAGTCGCGAGGAAAATAATCCAGCAGCGTTGGCGGCGGCTCGCCCGGCATGCGTCCCGTGAAATGGCGCGAATAATTTTCGATGCCATGGCAGTAACCCATGACTTTAATCATTTCCAGATCAAACTTGACTCGCTGGTGAATGCGTTGCGCTTCGACCACGCGCCCCTGTTTCTCGAGCTCCACTTCCCACCACGCCAGCTCTTTCTTGATCGACTCCACGGCCGATGCGCGGGTCTCGTCCTTCATGACGTAGTGCGTCTTCGGGTAAATCGGAAGCCGCATATACTTTTGCTTGACGGTACCGAATAAAGGATCGATCTGAGACAGCGATTCGACTTGATCCCCCCATAGCTCAATGCGATAGGCCATATCGTCGTACGTGGGGAAGACTTCGATCACGTCGCCACGCACGCGAAATGTTCCGCGGCGGAATTCTCCGTTGGTACGCTCGTAAAGGATATCGACCAGTTTGCGCGTAATATCTTCGCGCGCGATCTTCTGTCCCTTCTCCAGAAACAACATCATGCCGTAGTAAGCCTCAGGCGAGCCGAGGCCGTAGATGCAGCTCACCGACGCAACAATTAATGCATCGCGGCGTTCAAATAAAGATCGAGTCGCCGAAAGTCGAAGCTTGTCGAGTTCATCATTAATGGTCGCTTCTTTTTCGATAAACAAATCTGCGGCGGGAACGTAAGCCTCGGGCTGGTAGTAGTCGTAATAAGAGACAAAATACTCGACCGCGTTGTGGGGAAAGAAATTCTTGAACTCATGATAAAGCTGCGCCGCGAGCGTCTTGTTATGAGCCATCACCAGTGATGGACGGTTCACCGCCTCAATGACCTTGGCCATGGTGTAGGTCTTGCCCGAGCCGGTGACGCCAAGCAAAACCTGATGCTGCTCGCGATCGTAGACCCCGCGCAGCAAGGCATCGATGGCACGGCCCTGATCGCCCTGCGGTTTGTAATCGGAAACGAGCTTAAAGTCCATGGGAAAATCTTCTAACAGTTGCTCTTAGCTCTTTTTGCTCGCCCCGGACAGCCGAAAGCGGCTGTCCCCACACGAGCATGGATGCTTGGTACACGACACGGAGGACGATTCCGGCGACTAAGAATCCTTTTATTATAACGCCGGCCACGCGCCTTCCGTCGCAGGTTCGGCTTCACAACTCCGCCAGCGCGCGATGTACTAAATAGATGGCGATCGATCCTTCACCGACGGCGGCGGCGACCCGCTTCACATTTCCGGCTCTTACGTCGCCCACAGCAAATACGCCCGGCAAGCTGGTTTCCAACATCTGCGGTGCGCGCGGCAACGGCCATTTGAAGCTCTGTGAGAGAGGATCCAAATCCCGTCCAGTAAGAATGAAACCTTTGCTATCCAGCAGCACGCATCCTTCCAGCCACTCGGTGTGCGGAGAAGCCCCCGCCATGATGAACACGTGGCGGATATTGTGGGTCGACTTCTCGCCGGTTTTCTTGTCTTGCCAAGTCACGCTTTCCAGTTGAGTATTGCCGTCCAGTCCAACGATTTCCGTACAGTAATGCATCTCGATCGCGGGATTTTCTTCAATGCGCTGGATCAGATAGCGCGACATCGTGTCTGACAATTGACTAGACCGCACTAACATATGGACTTTGCCGGCTGTCTGCGAGAGATAAACCGCGGCCTGGCCGGCTGAGTTGCCGCCGCCTACTACAATTGCATCGTCTGTTCCGCATAGTTGCGCTTCAATATAGGTGGCGCCGTAGTAGACACCCTGGCCTTCAAACTTTTTCAGGTTGTCGATTTTCGGCTTGTTGTATTGCGCGCCACTGGCGATCACAACCGTGCGTGCACGAATCGTCTGGCCGCAGTCCACGGTCAACTCGTAAGGGCGCTTCTCGCAATTCAATTTCGTCACGTTGTTGGCGACCAGCACTTTGGCTCCAAATTTCTGCGCCTGCGTGGCGGCGCGGCCCGCGAGTTCGTTGCCCGAGATTCCCATCGGAAATCCGAGATAGTTTTCAATTTTCGAACTCGATCCTGCCTGTCCACCGGGCGAGTCAGCCTCGATCACCAAAACATCCAGGCCCTCCGACGCGGCATAAACCGCCGCGGCCAAACCGGCTGGTCCCGCGCCCACGATTACGAGATCGCGCAGTTCCGATGGCGTGATGTGGGCGTTGAGCCCAAGGCATCTCGCCAATTCCTGGATCGAAGGACTGCGCAGCACGGTGCGGTTGTTGCAGATGACGACAGGAATCTCTTGCATCGTGACGTGAAAACGATCGAGTAGTTCCTGAGCGCAGGTATCGGTGTCGAGATCGACATAGGTGTGCGGATGTCCGTTGCGGGTAAGAAACTCGCGCAGACGCAAGGTTTGAGCGGAGTGGCGGGAGCCCATCAAAATGACGTTTCCTTGCCCTGTATTAATCAATGCAACCCGCCGCAGAATGAAGGCACGAAGAATAATTTCGCTGAGCTCCTCATCTCGGGCGACTAAGGTTCGCAAGTCATCGCTGCTCATTTCCAAGAACTCGCCGGCTTCAGTCACCCGGCCGCGCGCGAGGCTCCGCCGGCCGGAGATCATCGTGATCTCTCCGGTGAATTGGCCGGGTCCATGCTTAACGATCAGGCGCTCGCCTTGCAGAGCCGGCTGAACGATTTCCAGGCCTCCGGACAGCAGCACAAAAAACGGGATATCACTATCGCCCGGCTCAAACAGAATGTCGCCCACTTGCACTTTTCGGACTTTGCTGGCGGGACGAATACGGTTGATCTGGTTGGTGGTGAGTACCGGAAAAGCCTCACTTCGAACGTCAGATGAGAAAAGCGTCGATTGAGTAGACATGGTTCCCTCGACAACAGCTGAACAAGGTTCCGATTACTAGATGACACGAGAAGGCGTTCCGTTTCATAGGAGTTCCGGTGAGGTGCTCGAATTTATTCAGTTACAGATATTCTTCAAACCGCGCCGCAGGGCGCTGAGTCACTTTTTCTGCAGATCTTCCACGGTCATAATCTTCGTAGTGGCGCGGAATTTTTTGTAGTCGCGAAAACTCTGCTCCACATCTACGTTGAAGTTTTTAAGCAGTGCGAGCCTCACATCGACCTTTGCGGTTAACTGGCGCGGCAACCAAACTTCCTGATTCACTCGCGTCTGCTCCAGCATGAAGCGTGAACCTTTATGAAAGCGGGCCAGAAACACTCCCCAGGAGATTGTGTCCAGACATTCAACATCCATTTTGGCCAGTTGAAGATCGTTTTTATCGATCCAGACTCGCCCGCGGAACTTTGTCAATAACTTGGATTCCTTCATGTGAGGGACAAACTCCGGGCGTGGCTCGCCATCGATCACCCACGCCTCGCGGCCGCCGACAAGTTCCGTTCCCACCAGTTTGAAGTTATAGGCATCGGCTACTTCGCGCACGAACTTGCGCCCCTCTTCGCGATCTTTCTCTTCTTTCTCTTCGCGCTTCTTGCGCTGGTCGTCCGATTCGTTCTTGCGTTTATCAATGACCTTCTGAATTTTCTCCTCTTCTTTGGCTGCGTCCTTGGCGTCGAGCGGTTTGTCGTCTTTTTCAATCAGACGCTGCACCTGCTCTCCGTAAAGCTCCATCACGTCGTAAGTCTTCACCTCGGTCGACTTAACCTGGCCCTTGTTGTCGAGCCTATGTTCTTCGTCGCGTTCCACGTAGGTATAGTCGCGCAGCCTTTTATCGTTCTCCATGTCCTTGTCGGCGACCACGCGAAAGAGTCGCTGCATCTGCTCCTGCGAGAGCGCCCCGTTGGCGTCGGGCGTCAAATCGAGCAGGGAACCAGGGTCTGGCTGGGTTTTTGTGGCACTGATTTCGCGCAGCATCTGCGGCGCGCGTGGATGGATCCTGTTGGCCGTACGCTAGGGCGGAAGCGAGAAACAAAAAGAAAATGAGAATGCGTTGAGCCACGCATCCATTTTAGCTTTTCTCTGCGACGTACGAAGCGGGAATTGCGAAAATCGGAGTATTCCGCTCTACCGTAAAGACAAACATTCTACAAACTGATGACGCACCAGTGACAAAGTCAAATCGTGCCTATCTTAGCCTTGGTTCGCGTCCCCGGTGAAGACGCAACTGACGCTCTGCAGACATTTCCCGCACTTCAACCATCAAGGAGAACTGACCATGCCTCGTTTTGTAAATCGGATCCTAGCGCTGACCTCTGTCCTCGGAGTGCTGCTGATGATTATTTCCGGCACGGCCGCGGCGCAATATCAACTCACAAACCTGAGCTCAAACCAGGTGAAGGCGGCCACACATACAGATCCGCTGCTGGTGAATGCATGGGGGATGGTCCACGCACCTGGCTCGCCGTGGTGGATCAGTGACAATGACTCCGGATGGTCGACTCTTTACGACAGCTCCGGAAACACCGTGCAGCAACTGAAGGTTGTCATTCCAACTGCGGGAAACGGACCAGATTCATCTACGGGGGCGAACGGCCCGGGTTCGCCAACGGGAATTGTGTGGAGTGCCTCCACAACCGGCGAGTTTCAAGTAGCAGGATGGCCTTCAATTTTTCTATTCGCCACTCTGGATGGAACGATCAGCGGCTGGACTCCCAAGTCGAATGTCAATCAGGCGATTATTGCGGTCGATACCTCGACCAGTAAAACTCCGGCGGTCTATACCGGGTTGGCAATTACAAACAAGCCGTCGGGAAATTTCTTGTACGCCGCCGACATGGCAAACAATAAAGTGGACGTGTACGACGGGAATTTCAATCTGGTGACCTCGATCACAGATGCCGCAGTGCCTGCAGGCTTCGCGCCGTTCGGCGTCCGCGACATCAATGGATTCGTCTATGTGACATTCGTCAACGTCAGCGGTGCCAACGGTGGGTTCGTCGACGTGTTTAAAGAAGACGGCACGCCCGTGACGCCGGGTCGAGCATTTGATCCAAGGGTTACCGCTCAACCAGCCTTGGGGAATTGCTCTGGCTCCGGCAAAATTTGGGCCGCTCAGCAATGCGCTACTGGTCTCAAACAACACCAACACCGGGACCATCAACGCTTTCAACCCGACTACCGGTAAGTTCGTGGGAACAATCAAGGACACGACCGGCAAGGCCATTTCTATCGACCAGCTTTGGGGAATTGATTTTGGCGACAACCTGGGCAAGAACGGAGGCAAGAACCAGTTGTTCTTTACGGCTGGTCCGAGCGGCAATCTAGCGGGAACCTTCGGCACGATCGTATTCTAATTCGGTGTGCCGCGGCGGTATGGGACGATTCGCATGCGAATCGTCCCGTCGCATTTCAGGCTTTAGGTTTGAGGGCCTTGCCCAGACATTCCGCTTGAAACAGGCGTTCGTCCACGCGATGCAGGTGTTTCGCCATCGCTGGGGTAATCAGCGGATAGTGTTTTATTTCGAACAAGTGGTAAACGATGAACCACACGGGTTTGTCTGTGGTCATCCAGTTTTGGCGATCGAATCGTTTCAGGTTTACCGGCACCGAAAACCGCCGAAGCGTACGCTCTCGCCGCAGATTGAAGTAGATGTTGAAATAGCTCAACGCCAGTTCACGCAGGGTACGGTAGACCGGTTCGCGCCAGCGGCATCCGGTGAAGTTCGATTTGGCGACCGCACCCCAACATCCGTTCTGGCGAAAGATGGCGATCACATGGTCGGTGTCGTGCTCCGCTTCAAAGTCGAGCAGCAGCGGAGGGAATCCGTTGGCGCGCAGCGCGGCCGCGGCAAAGATGGCACCCTCGAGGCAATGCGCGGTCTGCTCGGCTAAGACTCTCCGCGGAGACCAGGCCGTATCGGCTAGGTGATAGGGAGCATCATCGAGAAATTTCTGAATGCCGTGAGGATCTTTCATCCCGCGCAGTTTGCGCAGTTCCGAAGGGGTGAAGCCGGTTGCGTCGTTCATCGTCCGCATGAGTTTACATGAGAGCGGGTAAGAATTAAGACGGAAGAAGGCGCCGTGCTTCGCTGTAGCGGAACACTCTGACAAGTTCGTGGGGCGCGTCGACGATCACATCCGGGAGACTAGCCTCCAACGTATGCGGGGCGAAACCGTAGTTGACAGCAACGGTCCAGAGGCCGGCGTTGCGTCCGGTCTCAACGTCGACGTGAGAGTCGCCGACGATCGCGGCTTCTTGCGGAGTGACGCCGTGCTCTTCGAGCAGTTTGAGTGCACCTTCAGGTTCGGGCTTCTTCGTGGCGAAACTGTTACCACCGTAGACTTTCGTGAAGAACTGGCCCAGGCCGAGGGCCTCAACAATAGCGCGTGACGCGACGACAGGCTTATTCGATAGCACGGCCATCTGGCGGACGCCGTTGAGTTGTGCTCGATTATCAGCGCTCGAAATCTGGTGAGATGAGTTCTGAATCGCGCTCAATGATTCGTGGATGCCAGGGTAAACCGTGGTGTGGTCGAGTTTGTGCTCGCGGTAGTAAGACAAGAAGAACTGCAGACCTTCGCGTACGACAGCTTCATCGACCGTCTCTCCGCCGAGAGCGCGCTGAATCAGAACCGGGGCGCCGTCGCCCACGTAGCTGGCGATGACGTCGTCGGGCAATTCTGGCCGCCCAATGTGGCGCAGTGCCGCATTCACCGAGTGCACCAGATCCAGGCGCGAATCGATCAGAGTACCGTCGAGGTCGAAGATCACCAGCTTGATGGTGCGCGGATCGAAGGCGCGGCGGGTTTGAATCATCGGTTTTCAGGATAACCGATGCGACCTTGCGAAAGTCACAAGATGTTGGGCCAACAACGTGGGGCGCGCTCTTCTCGAAGATTTAGACGATCTAACCTCAAGTGAGCCCCCTAATTTTCCGATAAAAGAAGGATGACGCACTCCGGCGATCTTATTTCACTGGTCTATCTCAGTGAGGCCGTTGGCCATTTCTCGCATCTGGACCTGGCGGAACTTCTTGCGAAAAGCAGAGCGAATAACTCTACGCTCGGTATCACCGGTATGCTTTTATTCAAAGAAGACAAATTCTTACAAGCTCTCGAGGGGAAGCGGGACGATGTAATGTCCCTGTACCGAAAGATCGGCAAGGACTTTCGTCATCGAAAGGTAATATCGTTATCCTGCGAAATGATAACCCGCCGAGACTTTCCTGATTGGACGATGGGCTTCCACGATTTGGGCGCCGCCCAAGCCTTGAATATCCCAGGCCTCAATTCCTTCTTAAACAGCACTCTAACGATGACAGATTTCGCAACGGAGCCCGGACGCGCGAAAAAGCTATTGCTGATGTTCAAAGAAGAAAAACTGCTCGCGAAACGGGCAGCCCGCGGTTGACGCTTCCGCTTCTCATTCAGATCGACCTATCCATACTCTGTGCCAGTTCCAGCAACCGGGGCAGCTTAGTCCGTATAATTCCGCCATGGCGAAGAGTTGGAAGACGCGATTGATTCATTCTGGCGTCAAAGTTCCGCAAGGATACCGGTCGCTGGCGAGTCCCGTGTTTCGGGGATCGACTACGTTGTTTCCCGATGCCGCTTCAGTGAACGACAGTTGGGACCAGCATGAAGTCGGCTACACATATGGCCTTTATGGAACGCCCACGACTTTGGAACTCGCGGGGAAAATCTGCGAACTCGAGAGCGGTTACCGGACGATCATCACTCCGGGAGGTCAAGGTGCGATTTCCCTGATCAATCTGGCGCTACTGAAGAACGGCGATCACATTCTGATCCCAGAGAATGTCTACACTCCGAACCGACAACTGGCGCGGAATGTGTTGCGACGCTTTGGAGTCGAAGTCGGCTTTTATCCGCCAGAAATCGGTTCGGGGATTAAGGATCTCTTTCGGGAGAGTACGCGGTTGATCTGGTGCGAGAATCCCGGGTCAATCACGATGGAAGTGCAGGATGTGCCGGCCATCGCCGCAAGCTGCGCACGCTCACGGCACGCTGGTGGCGCTGGATAACACATGGTCCGCGGGAGTGTATTTCGATGCATTCGCGCACGGCGCCGATATCACCATGCAGGCGCTGACGAAATATGTGGCCGGACACAGCGACGTGCTGCTGGGTTCGGTGACGGTGAAGGATCCAAAGCTCTACCAGCAATTGGGAGGAACGCAGCAACTGCTGGGAAGCGCCTCCTCACCCGACGATTGCAGCCTGGCTTTGCGCGGTATGAGAACGTTGGCAGTGCGGCTGAAACACATCGAGGCTTCTGCTTTGCGGATTGCACGTTGGCTGGCCGAGCGACCGGAGATTCAGCGCGTGCTTCATCCAGCGCGTGAGGGCTCGCCCGGTCATGAAATCTGGAAGCGGGACTTCACGGGATCTGCCGGGGTCTTTTCCATCGTCTTTAAACCGGAAGCTACAAAAGCTCAAGTCTTGAAATTCGTGGACGAACTGGAGTTGTTCGAGATCGGCTACAGCTGGGGCGGGGTGGCGAGCTTGGCCGTGGCCTATGACTTTCAGCGGAGCGAAGGGCCGTCCGGACTATGGGCATCGCATCGTGAGGCTGAACATTGGGCTGGAAGATACAGAGGATCTGATCGAAGATCTCGACCACAGCTTGGGAACAATTTGGCGTTGATAATGCTGTGCCTGTGACCTCACGGTTTTGGCGGTCCCGCGACTCGGAAACTTGTATGTTTTCGAATTCCTCGATCCCATTTACAATGCAACCTGCCCGGTAGCGCTCCGCACCTTAGTGATGCGGCGGACATCTAATCAAGGTAACTAGAGAACCGGATGGCGACCACAAAAACCGACCCTAAACTTTCTCTCCCAGCTGGCAAGAAGTCCCGTAATTATGAGGGACTTACGCGCGAAAGGCTCATCGAACTCTACCGCATGATGTATACCTCCCGGCGCATCGATGACCGGGAAATCATGCTGAAGCGGCAGCAAAAAATCTTCTTCCAGATGTCAGGCGCAGGGCATGAGGCCATAGGCGCCGCTGCCGGGATGGTCCTGAAGGCAGGCTACGACTGGTTTTACCCCTACTATCGCGACCGCGCCCTGTGCCTGGCGCTGGGTGCCAAACCGCTGGAAATGTTTCTGCAGGCGGTAGGAGCGGCGGACGACCCGAGTTCGGGCGGACGGCAGATGCCTTCGCACTGGGGCTACAAGAAGCTCAATATAGTCACGCAATCGTCGCCTACGGGATCGCAGATTTTGCAGGCCGTCGGATGCGCTGAAGCGGGACGATATTTCACGCAACATCCGAAAGCCGCAGAAGTTCCGGCCGCTCGAGATAACGAAAGGCCGGACTATCGCCAGTTCAAAGATGTGAGCTTCCAGGGTGACGAAGTCACTTATGTGTCGCTCGGCGATGGCACCACCAGTGAAGGCGAATTCTGGGAGGCGATGAATGCGGCTGCACTGAACAAGCTGCCGGTAATTTTCTGCGTGCAGGATAACGGCTACGCGATCTCGGTGCCGGTGGAAGTGCAAACGGCGGGCGGCAGCATTTCGCGGCTGGTGTCGGGGTTCCCAAATTTTCATTTCGAAGAAGTCGACGGCACGGATCCTGTAGCTAGCTATGGCGCATTTCAGCGCGCCACGCAATATTGCCGCGATGGCCACGGACCGGCGTTTGTGCACGCTCATGTGATTCGTCCGTACTCGCATTCTCTTTCCGACGACGAGCGTTTATATCGTCCGGATGCCGAGCGCGAGCGGGATGCGGCCCGTGATCCGGTTTCGCGTACCCAGATGTTTTTGTTGCGCGAGGGAATCCTCGACGAGAAGGGCATCAACGAGCTGGAGAAAAAAGTTGAAGAAGAGCTGCAGATCGCCGTGGACCAGGCGCTCGCGGCCTTGCCACCCGCTCCGGAGAGCGTGATGCAGTATGTGTATTCGCCGGATCTCGATCCGACGTCCGCGACGTTCGATACGCCGGCTGTCGTAGGCCCGGATACGGCCGACGGCAAAAAGCCTGCGGCCAAGACAATGGCTGATCTAATCAATGTGACATTGCGCGACGAGATGAAGCGCGATGAGCGCATCGTGATCTTCGGGGAAGATGTTGCGGATTGCAGCCGCGAAGAATATCTAAAGCGCAAGCTGGTCAAAGGCAAGGGCGGAGTTTTCAAACTCACTTTTGGCTTGCAGTGCGAATTCGGCAACGATCGCGTATTCAACTCTCCGCTGGCCGAGGCTGCCATCGTGGGCCGCGCCACTGGAATGGCTACGCGTGGGCTGAAGCCGGTGGTTGAGATCCAGTTTTTCGATTACATCTGGCCGGCGATGATGCAGATTCGCGATGAGCTATCGGTAATTCGCTGGCGCTCGAATAATGTGTTCTCGTGCCCAGTCGTCATTCGAGTGGCGATCGGCGGATATTTGACGGGTGGCGCGATTTACCACTCGCAGTGCGGTGAGAGCATGTTTACGCACATTCCGGGGCTGCGGGTAGTGTTTCCCTCAAATGCGCTGGATGCGGCAGGGCTGCTGCGAACCGCGATCCGCTCGGACGATCCAGTATTGTTCCTGGAACACAAACGTCTGTATCGGGAGACTTTCGGCCGCGCCGCTTATCCGGGTCCGGATTATATGATTCCGTTCGGCAAGGCGAAGATCGTGCATCCCGGAACGGACTTGACGGTAATTACCTACGGTGCCGTGGTGCCGCGAGCGCTGCAGGCGGCGCAGAAAATCGAACGCGAGCATGGCGTGAAGGTGGAGTTGATCGATTTGCGCTGCCTGAATCCCTTTGATTGGGAGACGATTGCGGCGTCGGTCGCAAAAACAAATCGTGCACTGGTGGCTTACGAAGATACGTTGAGCTGGGGCTACGGTGCTGAGATCGCGGCACGAATTGCTGACCAGCTGTTCGATAAGCTCGATGCTCCGGTGCGCCGCGTAGCCGCTGCAGACACTTTCGTGGCTTACCAGCCCATTCTCGAAGATGCCATTCTTCCGCAGGCGAATGATCTTTTCCGGGCCATGAAGGAACTGTCTGAGTATTGATCCGCGAAGGTCGTTGTTATCCCGCTTCTCCAGCGGGGCAAGGTTACGAAGGCTTTTCGCGCCTGCCGCTTCTCGTTGATCGTTCCTTTCCGTAATGCTAGGCTCGGAGCAGGTGGGAACCCCTTACTTCAACTCTGTGAATGCCGCGGGATCTGCGGGCGCACGGGCATGGCTGCGTTCGTCCGCGGCCGAGGTGTGGGCTAAGTTTCTCTTGGCACTGGTGGGACTGGGGCTGGCTTTCGGGGCGGCACTGTTTTCCACAGCCTCGGGCGAGGCCGGACATCTTTGGGCGTCGGTGATTCTGGCGTCAGTGGCTCTATTGATGGCGGCTTTTGTCGGATTGATTACAGTGCCGTACCTGGCGCGACGGGTGGCGCTCGAGCGACTGCGGCAGACATTTCACTATGAAGTTACGAAAGCCGGAGTGGTCTATGTGCTGGTCACTCTGGTAATTGGCATCGCGGCGCTGAACACAGGCAATAATCTGCTCTACATAGTAGTGGCCGCGATGCTGGCGGCGATTCTGGTATCCGGGGTGGTATCGGCGTTGGTGCTGCGCGGGCTGCAATTAGATGTGCGCCTTCCCGAGCATGTTTTTGCCGGGCGTCCGGTAGTGGGGCGCATTGCACTTCGCAATGCGGGGCGTGCGTTGCCTTCGTTTTCAATCCGCGTAGTACCAGCGCGCAAGCAGACAAAGGTGCGAAAAGAGTGGCGTTGGGAACCAACCACGTTTGTTTTTCCGCTCAATCGTTCTCCGCAGAATCAATGGGTGCGGCTGCGCGATTGGAGCGTGCGGAGAGTGGAGGTGGCGGCCGATCCACCGGGCATTTTCGAAGGCATGGTTTACTTTCCATACCTTCCTCCAAAGGCCGAATTAACGGCTGATCTGGAGCTGTGCTTCGAGCGGAGGGGTCGCTATTGCGAATCGAGTTTTGGCGTGGCCACGCGGTTTCCATTCGCCTTCCTTACCAAGACGAAGCATGTAGCTTTGCAGCGCGAGATTCTCGTGTATCCGCAAATTGACGCGCCTAGCGAGCTGTTTGAGATTCTGCCCCGAGTGCGTGGAGAGTGGGAAAGTTTTGTGCGCGGCCGCGGGTCCGATTTGTATTGCATTCGGGAGTACTTGCCGGAAGATTCGGCGCGCCACGTGGACTGGAAGGCGACGGCGAAATCCGGGTCATTGAAGGTGCGCGAATTCAGCCGCGAGGACGAACGCAAACTTTGTATCGTGTTTGACAATCCGGCAGTTGGAGTAATTTCCGAGGCGGCTTACGAACGCGCGGTAAATCTGGCCGCTTCGCTGGCCTGGCATTTTTCCTCGCAGGACACTGAGGTTTCATTCCTGGTGGCGGGGCAGGAACGCGGCGTGGAGGTTCACGAATTCCTGGCGCAATTGGCCGTCATCGAGCCCCACGGCGGTACGCGCCATGGGCAACCGCTTCGCGCGGATGTTCTTCGAGAAATAAGCTGGGGCAACAACGGCGAATACAACATTGTGCTCACTGCGCGGACGCCTGAGAGTTTGGCCTCGGAGTGGCATGACTCCGCGTGTTTCGTTTTTCTTGGGGCAAACGCCTCTTCCCTTAAAGACCCGGAGCGCCTGGGTGTGTCAAGGTAGTTTCGCTCTTCTGTCGTCTCCGACACTCTTCCCGGAATGATGCGAGGAGTCGATCTTTTCTTTTTTCCCCAACTGTTTAGCTCTTCCCATGCATCTGATTTGGGCATATACTCGCCCCCCGGTATAGCTTTTTGGGGGGAACCGAAAAGAACGGCCCGGGAGGATCCAATGCGTATTTGTGATCTGATCAAGAATCAGGAAGTCTACGAGGGAGAGCTCGGCCAAACGGTATTGGAAACAGTACGCGCCATGGTGGAACGAAACATCGGCGCCGTTCCGGTTCTGCATAATGGCAAGCTTGTGGGAATCTTTTCCGAGCGCGACCTGATGAAACGGGTTGTGGCCGAGGGTTTGGATCCCCGCTCCACTTGCCTGGCCGAGGCCATGACCGACGATCCGCTTACTGTCAACATGCATGAGGAACTGGAAAGCTGCATGGCTTTGATGCGGCGGCACAACTTCCGTCATTTGCCCGTTTGTCACGAGGGGCAACTGGTGGGAATGGTATCGCTGCGCGACATCCTGCTGCATGACTTGAACGAGAAAGACGATGAAGTGCGCATGATGCGCGCCTACATCCACTCGGTTCCAGACGCCTAGAACGCAGGCGCAGCCGATTGAGCCGGACGTGCAGTGAACGTGTTGGCGGAAATAAGAATTCTTTTCCTGAAACCGGTTCAAGATATAATCCCTCTCGGTAGGACGAAAGGGAGCTGTTCTGCCTTCGATTCCATCCATCACCTCCTTTTGCCCCGCTCGGCGAATGGCACAAAGGTAACGTTACTTTAGGTTACCTGAGTACATTGAACACCTGCGTTAAAGGGTTTATTTTCTTTTAATCTGTTCAAAGTACCTTTACTGCGTAGCTCGTTTATTTTCATGTGTTTGTTGTACGGATCCGGAGTGTCGCCGTTACCATGAGCGATCAGTTTAAAACGATTTATTACGCTCTGTGGATTGTGCAACCCGTTTTTGTGACGGGAATTGCCGCGGCCATGCTTCGCCGGGGACAGCACCGGCACTTCAAATATTTTTTCGCCTACATCGTCGCGCAGCTCGTCAGCTTCAGCATAATTTTTCCAATTCGGCACAACTACTCCGCTTTTTTCTATGCCAACTGGATCAGCACCGCGATCAGCGTAGCTCTCGGTTTCAAGGTGATTCACGAAGCCTTCCTCGATGCGTTCCGGCCATTCCACACCTTGCGAGACCTCGGCACCGTGCTGTTCAAGTGGGCCGGACTGGTGATGCTGCTGGTTGCGGGGGTGGTGTCAGTTTCGACAAACTCTTCCGACACGGTTCCGTGGGTGCAGGCAATTCTGACGGCTGAGCGGTGCGTGCGCATTATTCAGGTTGGAATGGTGCTCTTTCTGTTGTTCTTCGCTCAATATCTGGGCGTCAGCCGACGCCAGCACAGCTTCGGCATCGCCCTGGGGTTCGGTTTCTTCGCCATGGTGGAACTGTCTTTAGTGGCTTCCTGGGTAGGGGAACATGTCTCCCCCAGGTCCATGGAACTAATCAATATGGGGGCATACAACTGCACACTGCTCATCTGGCTGGGCTATGTGCTGGCGAAGGTTCCAGTGCGCGAGGCTCCCGCAACGCTGCTTAGACCGCAGCGGTGGGAGCAAAGTCTCACGGACATACATCATCCGTTCCCTTCCGATTCCTTGATTCCCATGTTTGAAGGAATGGTGGATCGGGCGCTGTCCCGAACGCAAAGCCCCTCTACCACAACGCAGGAGGTCGCGACCAACCCCAAAGCTGCGGCCGCACATGCCGGAGGCAGTCCGGCTGGTGGTCTCGGTTTCCCAGGGCTTCCGGGCAGCGTGGCGCCAAGAAAATAGGCGGCCTCGCAAAGGCTCCGGCATTCAACCTGGCTTTGATTTTTCTTACGCACCGCTGCCAGATTCCGGATTTCGTAAACTTTGCTGCTTCAGGGGCTCATCTTTGAGAGCAACTGCACCTTTTCGACCTCCACGTTATCTCTTCTCCGTTAACCTGCTGAAAAAATAATACTTAGTGCGCTCGGAAATAAAGCGAGCGAAAAAATGCCTGTAACTACAGAAGTCAATGTAAGGGAATTTCCGTAGAAGAGCTTGACTTGTGCTTTATAATGCGTCACCGCGTCGAGGAAGTATTACTCGCACGACTAGACGCGGTAGGAGAAAACCCATGAAACAAGCATTCAGGATTTCGATCCTGATGTGTGGAATAATGGGCACCTATGTATCAGCTGCCGTTCCGCAGGTTCCCGCCCCGGACGGAGGCCCGATTCTAGTGTGCCCACCTCAACAACAACTGCAGGGTAAATGTGCTCCTCAGTACCCACCGATGATGAGGTAGTTAAACGCAGGAGAGCATTTGGCTGCAAGATCACCAAAGTAACCTGTAGTAACTTGGGCCGAACCTAGGGCTCGCAATTCTTGGGCTGACGGAAACTCATACCAACCGTCAGCCCCGTTTTTTCTAGGCGAGGCAAGCCCGTTTTCTCAGGCAGGTTGCCGGTTAACTGCGGAAGCCAGCGCACGGCGCAACTCCGCCGGGTCCTGGATGGGCGGCTGGCAGGCGAATCCCGAACATAGCACCGCAAATGCCTTTCTGGATTTCAACTCAGGAAGATGCGGAATAGTGGCGGCCAGCGCGGGAGGAAGATTTGCCGCGACCGCCTGATTCGCGCTCAACCGGATAACCGTCTTGTTGAAAGCGAAAGCCGCGTTGGCAGACCCTGCCAGAGCGTCCGCCGCACTGTCTGCTTTATTTTCGGAAATTACAATCACCTGCACCGGATTCTCCAGGAAGCGCGCCACTGCGATTCCATAGGTTCCGGCAAAAATCCCAAATTGGCCGACAATTCCAGCGAAGGTTTCCAGCGTCTGCTCCGCCTTATCGCGATACGCGGCGTCGCCCGTGTAATCGTGCATGCGTAGCAAGGCGATCGCAGCCATGGGATTGCCCGCAGGTGTTGGCGAATCCTGCAGCGGCTTGCGGCGCGTCGACAGCACTCCGTGGCTATTGCCGTCGCGGTCTGGCTCGGAGTCAAAGAAGCCTCCCGAGGTAGGGTCATAGAACTTGATAATCATCGCGTCGGTGATGCCGTGTGCAAATTTGAAGTAGCTGAGGTCGGCGGTTGCTTCATAGGCATCGAGGCAAGCCAGCGCGGTTGCGGCATAGTCCTCGAGCAGGCCTGTCACTTCGCGGTGCGGAGCGTCAGGATCAGAATAGGCGACCACATGCAAGAGGCGCGACTCCGCAGGTGTACTGCCAGCGCCCCGGCCTTCTGGATGCTTCCAAGCCTTGGCCAGAATCCGGTCGAGGGATCGCAGGGCAAAACGGCGGGCCTCAGATAGATCAAGCACCTTTGCCGCCTCCAGATAAGCCGATACGCACATACTGTTCCATCCCACATAGACCGTCTTATCGACATAAGGCGTTTGCCGCTGCAGGCGGGCGGCGTACATTTTTTTCTTCGCAGAATTCAGAAGCTGCTGCACTCGCTCGCTGCTGAGGTTCATGCGCCGGGCAATCTCGTCGACCGGTGCGCGAACATAGAGCACGTTCTTCGCCGGGTTGTGGTGCATCTCGCCGACTTCGTTGATGTCATAGTGCAGTGCCGCAACCTGGGCTTCTTCTTCGGTCAGGACGGCGCGGGTTTCTTCCAGCGTCCAGGTAAAGTAGTCGCCATCGTCGTCCATGGAAATGTCGGCATCTTGCGAAGCATAGAAACCGCCGTGCTCACGATCGCTCAACCACTCGTCCATCCAGCGAATAATATCTTTCGCTACGCTGGCAAAGAATTCCGAGCCGGTGGCTTGATAGGCGTGCACGTAGTTCTTCAGCAGTTCGGAATTGTCGTAGCACATCTTTTCGAAGTGCGGCACGACCCAGCGCTCATCGACTGAGTAACGATGGAAGCCTCCGGCTAGCTGGTCATAAACGCCGCCATTGGCCATGTGTTCCAGAGTGCTGACGACTAAATTGCGCAGGTTTTCGTCTGCACTCCGCGCATAGCGTTCCGTCAACAAATCCAAAACCGAGGGATGGGGAAACTTAGGCGCGTGTCCGAATCCCCCGTGCTGCGGATCGAACATCTTGAACGCCGATTCCTGAATTGTCGCGATGATGCTGACTGAAATGCGGCCGCTGCGGCCGGCAAAAGATTCGGCCTGCGCGATTGTGCTCTCAACCATCTTTGCCTGTTCCATCACGTCGCCATTTTTTTCTTTGTAAGCATTGGCAATACTAAGCAGCACGCGACGAAAACTTGGGCGCCCATAGCCATCATTCGGGGGAAAATAGGTTCCACCATAGAAAGGCTTTCCATCGGGGGTGAGAAACGCAGTGAGCGGCCATCCGCCTTGCCCGCTGACTGCGCTGATTGCAGCCTGGTAGCGGCTGTCGATATCCGGACGCTCGTCTCGATCTACCTTCACCGCGATGAAATGCTCATTCACGATGGCAGCGACTTCGGGATCGTCGTAAGACTCGCGATCCATCACGTGGCACCAGTGGCACCACACCGCGCCAATATCGAGCAGCATCGGTTTGTTCTCGCGTTTCGCGGTTGCGAATGCTTCGTCTCCCCACTCGTGCCATTGGATTGGTTGATGCATCGCGGAGCGAAGGTAGGCGGAGGAAGCGCGGGCGAGGGAGTTGAGGGTGGTGGTGGTCATAATTCAAGTCTAAATGTTTGCTGAATCAGCCGCACAAGAGGGAAGCCATGCCGACGCCTGTTTGCCTCAATGCTTACCGGGCACTAAGTGTATCGAGTCGCTCAATCGTATCCGGATATTTGCGTACCAGAAGGACAAGCGCGGCGGCCTGAGGGTTAGGTTTTGCACGTCCTTGCTCCCACTTTTCGAGTGTTCTTTCATTGATCCGCAGCTTGCGGGCGAATACCGCTCGCGAGCAGCGCAGCTTTTTTCTCGTATCTCGAAGCATCTTCGAATCTACTTTGGGTAGAGGCGTTACATCCATCTTGTAACTGCGCAGGGTAAGCTTGCCTTCGCGGTGGTTCTTCATCGCTACCACACCATCCATCAGTTCGCCGAAAATATTTCTCTTCGCCATTACCGTAGCCTTTCCTGTGTTCTAGACCTAGTGCCCCGACCGACCGCACGTGCCGCCAACTCATTCTCAATCGCGGCCATAAGCGTTTTCTTTTGTTTGCCAGTCAGGTCCGAAGCTTCGTCTTTGTCGTAGAGCGTCATCAACCATATTTGACTATCGGAACTGAAATGGTAATAAATAACGCGTAGCCCACCTCTACGCCCTTTACCGCGCCGCGCATCCGGCCAGCGCAGTTTGCGAAAACCGCCCGTGCCTGGCATCAAATCCCCGAGTTCAGGGTTTGCTCCGAGTTTGGTCTGGAGTTCCTTGTAACCGTCGTCATTCAAATAACTAGCCAGATAACGCGTGAATGCTGGCGCCTCAATAAACTCCATGTCAAAGAGTACTCCATTGGAGTACCTTCCATCATCATACGCCGTTAGCGTATAGCAGTCAAAGCGAAATCTAAGGCCGGAGGAGCCGTTTCGCGATCGTGCAGTACAAATCGATCGCTTCCGCGAGTTGCTGCTTGTCGATAAACTCGCCCTCGGTATGCGCGACGTGGATCGAACCTGGGCCGATCAGCAGGGGCTGGCCCCAATTTGTTAGCGCCGGAATATCTGTAGTGAATGCCGCAATCATCGTTGGCAGACTATCGACAGTGCGCAGACGCAGGAAAGGGATTTCGAGCGGAAAATCAACTTTCACTTGATCGCTGGCAGTGGCGAGAATCTGGCGCCGCAAATCCTGCGACGGACCGATGAGACGATACAGCAAATCTGCACGCGCATGATCAGGGATCACATTGGGCGCGCGACCGCCTTCGATCAATCCGATGTTCAGCGTACAGACGCCGATTTGCGGATCAGAGGGTAGCGGCATCGTGCGCAAGCGCGTGAGAGCCTCAATCAGCTTGTCGATGGCGGATTCGCCAAGTTCAGGATACGCAGAATGGGCCATCCGGCCGGAAGCGGTGACTTCCGCGCGGAGCGTTCCTTTCGAAGCCAGCGCGATTCGATTTTCGGTAGGCTCGCCGTTGATCAGATATTTGCAGGCGTGCTCCGGCTGATTTGCTGCGTAGGCATTGGCGACTTTCGCTCCCAGGCTGTCACGCTCTTCACCCACCAGGAACAGCAGGCCGACGTAAATACTTTCTCTTCGTAAGCGCTCTGATGCTGCGATCTGCGCCGCGATGATGCCTTTCGCATCACACGAACCACGGCCATAAATTCGCGCTTCATCCTCGGAAGAAGGGATGAACGGAGGAACCGTATCCATATGTGTGGAAAAAACAATTTCGGGATTCGGCTGCTCCGGCGATGTGGCGTAGACATCAAAGCGGTCGCCTTCCACCGGGATTTTGCGGGTCTGGTAGCCGATGCGGCAAAGCTCTCCGTAGAGATAATTCCCGACCGCAGCTTCGTTGCCGGAAATGGATTCGATGTCGACGAGTTGGCGAGTCAGCGTGATGGCGTCCATGCCAGAAAGAATAAACTACGGGCTTCGCAGCGGGCGGCGAGTTGGCTGGATCATGTAATCTGAAGTTTGTGATTGCTCAAAATTCAACGATACGATCCCTTTTTCTCGATGGCCCCGCGGGACGGCTCGAGGCCCTGCTGAATGCAGGCGCTGAGAATGCGACGCACGCGGCAGTGGTTTGTCATCCCCACCCGCTTTTCGGCGGGACGCTGCATAACAAAGTTGTTTTTCATACCATGAAGGCGCTGAATGGTTTCGGCTTCCCCGTGCTGCGCTTCAACTTTCGCGGCACTGGACTCAGCCATGGCGAGCATGACGAGGGCAAGGGGGAAGTGCAAGACGTTCGCACCGCTCTCGACTGGCTCGATTCTGAGTTTCATTTGCCTTTGATCTTTGCTGGATTCTCTTTCGGTGCGGCGGTTGGGCTGCGGGCTGCAGCTTCGGATGCGCGGGTGGAAGCATTGATTGGCGTGGGTGTCCCGGCGGCTCCGGTGGCTGCCGGCGCTGAAGAGCCGCGCGTGTATTCATTTGATTTTCTGCGCGATTGCCTGAAGCCAAAATTGTTTGTGAGCGGAGCGCGGGATCAATTTGCCCCACGCGCGAGGTTAGAGGAGTTAGTTGCATCGGTACCGGAACCGAAGAAGTTGGTTGTGATCGAAGGCGCAGATCATTTTTTCGAAGGAAGATTGCGCGAAATGCGCGAGGCAATTGAAAAGTGGGTGCGGGAAACGATCGTGGAAGGGCCGTCGACATAGTTCTTGCCCATGTCCGATGCAATCAACGCAAGCCGGGATTCCGTTTTTCGGGAGATGCGAGAGCGAGCTCGCCAGATCTTCCTTAACGCGCTGGCCGAGTCTTCGATCGCCCAGGGATTTGCCCGGCACGTTCATTGTGAGCGCGGGGTGTTGCGAGTCCGCGAAGATCTTTATGATCTCCATTCCTATTCGCGCCTGATTGTCGTCTCGATCGGCAAGGCAGGCAACGCGATGGCAGAAGCTTTGGCACAGCAAATGGGTGAGTCTGCGCTGGAGGGAATTGTGGCGAGTTCGGTCGATCCTTCGGAGCAGGTGCGCGGCTTTCGTTATTTTCGCGGGGCACATCCGATGCCGAATGCCGAATCCGTGCACGCCGCGAAGGCCATTCTCAAAATGCTGGAGGCGCAAACTGCGGCCTCGCTGGTTATTTTTCTGCTGAGCGGTGGGGGATCGTCTCTGGTGGAGAAACCGATCGATGATGAAATTTCTCTTGATGACTTGATCGAGACCTATCGAGTGCTGGTGCATTCCGGCGCACCCATCGCCGAGATGAACGCGATTCGCAAACATCTTTCGGCAGTGAAAGGTGGACGCCTCGCGCAGGCGGCGTTTCCGGCCCAACAGGTTTCGTTGTTGGTTTCTGATGTTCCCGATAATGCTCTCGATGCGCTGGCATCGGGTCCAACCATGCCGGACTCGACCAGCGTTGAGGATTGCTACCGACTGGCGGAGAAGCACAGTTTGCTGCAGCAACTTCCACTCTCCACTCGCGAACTTTTTGAACGCCGGGCGCTCGAAGAAACGCCGAAGTCCGATGACCCGGCTTTTCATCGTTCACGTTGGTGGCTGATGCTTTCGAATCAGACGGCCGTGGAACAGGCGAGTGTGGCCGCCGCGCGCGCGGGCTTCGCGGTGCATGTGGACAATTCCTGTGACGACTGGGACTACGAGCGTGCTGCCGAATATTTGGTAAAGCGGCTTCGTGAGCTGAAAAAAGATTCCCCGCGGGTCTGTCTGATTTCTGGTGGAGAAGTAACGGTGAAGGTCACAAACGGCGGCGTTGGCGGACGTAATCAGCAATTCGCGTCTGGAATGCGCCACGAAGATCGCCGGAGAGAACATCACCGTGCTCAGTGCGGGAACGGATGGAATTGACGGAAACAGTCCAGCGGCAGGGGCGATAGCGGATGGAAGTACCATGGTGCGGGCGCGGACCGCGGGATTGGATGCAGGCGCGGCGATCGAGAAGTTCGATGCCTTTCCATTCTTCAGTGCGCTGGGCGATGCGATCGAGACCGGGCCCACGGGGAATAATCTGCGCGATTTGAGGATTTTGCTGGCTTATTGAGAGGTCAGGCTTCGTCCGACGGACAGCCCGATGGCGGCTGTCCCCACATGATCTCGAAGGTTTTCGAGCTTACGCAGCTTCGCTTTTCACTTGCACTCCGGCCCACTTTTCTAACAGTGTAAGTGTCGCGGCATAGTCGAGATCGCGGTGGCCATCTTCTATAGCCATTTCGTAAACCTCTTCCACGGTTTCAAGGGCCGGCAACTTAACCCGCGCTTCTTTCGCTGATTCTAAGGCGAGCAGAATGTCCTTGTGCATGAGGCGCAAGGGGAAATTGGGTGTGAAGTCGCGCCGGAGGATAAACGGTCCTTTGTAGTCGACAACCCCGGAGCGGACCATGGTGGCGTCGATCAACGAAAGCAATTGCTTCGGATCTACGCCCAGTTTAGTGGCGAGGGTCAGAGCCTCAGCGAAGCCTTCGAAGATTAAAGCGATCTGCAGGTTCATGGCGAGCTTGGTGGCCTGCCCTTTGCCGGTCTCGCCCATGCGGAAGATTTTCTTGCCCATGGCCGCGAATAGCGGGTTAAGCCGGTCGATAACGGACGGCTCGCCTCCGACCATGAAGATAAGAGTGCCATCGGCGGCGCCGATTTTGGAACCTGTCATTGGGGCATCGACATAAGCGACGCCCTTGCCGCGAACGCGTTCGGCAAATTTGACCGTTGCCATGGGAGAGATGGTGCTGGAATCGGCAATAATCATGCCATCGCCCAGCGACGGCTCAATTCCATCGGCGCCAAACAGGATTTGTTCAACCGCGGCGGTGTCGGAAACACAGAGCCACACCACTTCCACTCCTTGCGCCGCCGCTGCCGGTGTGGGGGCAACGCCCGCGCCTTCCACGAGTTTGCCGGGAGTGCGGTTCCAAACGGTAACTTCATGGCCGGCCTTGACCAGATTCGTGGCCATGGCATGGCCCATAATTCCCAGACCCAAGAAGGCGACGCGCATCTTTAAACTTCTCCTGATTGAATAAGGAACGGTGAATACTTTGGATGAAACGCTTTCAAATTAGATATGAGCGGTGGGAGGAAGGTCAAGCGAAGTCGCGGTTGGTTGGCGGAGAGCCGCAAAATGCTCAGCTTTTATTAAGAGGAATCCCATAAATTACGCGCCTTTCCTCGCCGCCTGGACTAAAATGGAGCGAGCCGCTCCCTGCTTTCATCCAATAAGCAGGCCAGCCCCCCGGATGATTAAGGCAACGCTTCGCAACCCGGCCCTCCGCAAGCGCGCGTCACAGTTTGGGCGCTTGGTGCGCCATTCCGCAGTGACCCCGTTAAGTGGCGAAACTCACAAGCCGCGCTTTGTCACAAACGGGGAGCTGGGAGTTACCTTCATCGGGCATTCCAGCTTTCTGCTCCAGATGGGTGGGCAAAGTGTGACGATCGATCCCAACTTTGCGCGCTGGCTGTTTGTGTTGAAGCGCCTGCGGCGTCCCGGAGTTCGAGTGCGCGATTTGCCGGCTATCGACCTGGTGCTGGTGACACATGCGCATTTTGATCATCTGCACCGGCCGTCGTTGCGGGCGATCGTGCACAACAACTTAGAGTGCGGGGAACTGCTCCCGCTATTATTATTCCCAGCCATGTTACCGACCTGGTTTCTGATCTGGGCTTCTCCGAGATTATCGAGCTCGACTGGTGGGACACCACGCGCCACGGCAATTTATCGGTGACCCACGTTCCTTCCCGACATTGGGGAGCGCGGATTCTGAAGGATTCGCATCGCGGCTACGGCGGCTATGTTCTGAAGGCTGGCAAACACTCGGTTTATCACGCGGGGGACACCGCATATTTCGCGGGCTTCCGCGAGATCGGACGACGACTGGCGCCAGAGTTGGCGCTGCTTCCGATCGGCGCCTATAATCCGGCAACATTTCGCAACGTTCACACCAGCCCTGCGGATGCGACTCATGCCTTCCTCGACTTGAAATCGCGCTGGATGGTGCCCATGCACTACGGTACGTTCCGCTTATCGCACGAGCCGGTGGACGAGCCGCTGCAACTGTTGGAAAAGGAAGCGCGGGCGGCGGGAATTGAAGACCGGGTAGTAGTGCTCGAAGAGGGTGTCACGAAGTTCTTCTGAATTTCCTCTTGTATTAACTTCTTAAACATTGAGAACCTGCCGTCGAAGAATGCGCAAATGCTGTTTTTACTGGCGGCGTAGGCCACGGCTCGGCGGGCTCTCTTTGTTCCTGCTACTTTCGTAATCTCCCTGATCCCCGCTATTACACAAGTATTACAGTGGATGGCTCGCAGCCTTGATAGGTTAGATATGTACGGTAACGAACTTAGGACAAACGGGGACCCTCCTTGGACATGCAACTGGAAAGCCTGGAAAAACGACAAGCCGCACGAAACGAAGTCAATTGGGTGACAGCGATTTTTATGATTCTGTTTCACGTTGGTGCCATCGCTGCACTCTTCTTTTTCACCTGGAAGGCATTATTCGTAGCGATGTTCTTGTGGTGGGTTTCGGGCAGCCTGGGGATTGGCATGGCCTATCATCGGCTGCTCACGCACCGCGGCTATAAGACGCCGAAGTGGGTTGAATATTTCATTACGGTTTGCGCCACTCTGGCGCTCGAGGGCGGACCGATTTTCTGGGTGGCGACGCACCGCATTCATCATCAGTATTCCGATCAGGATGGAGATCCTCATTCGCCGATCGATGGCAAATGGTGGGCGCACATGGGTTGGATTCTCATGGGCAAGTCCATGCACCATGACACAACCACGCTGGCCCGCTACGTTCCCGACCTGGCCAAAGATAAGTTCCATGTTTGGATCACGAAGTATCACTACGTACCCATGATTGTGTTGGGTGTGATCCTGCTGGCTATCGGCGGACTCCCGTTCTTGATGTGGGGCATCTTTATGCGGACGGTAGTTGGTCTGCATGCGACGTGGCTGGTCAATTCAGCCACGCATTCCTGGGGCACGCGCCGTTTCACCACGCGCGACCTTTCCACCAACAGCTGGTGGGTAGCTTTGCTGACTTTCGGCGAAGGCTGGCACAACAATCATCACGCGCATCCGACGGCGGCGCAGCATGGCTTTACCTGGTATGAGATCGACATGAACTGGTACGGTATCTGGACGCTGAAACAGCTCGGACTGGCGTGGGATATCAAGCGGGTGAAGCTGGCAGATCTGGAGAAGGGTTTGGTGGCTGCGCCGAATGGTCAGCTGATTACTGCGGCTTTGGCGGAGGGCGCGGCGGCGGGTGACTAGATTTAGATTATCTTCCTGTGAGCATCTAACCCCGACTAATTTTCAGTCGGGGTTTTTGCTGTTTAAGAGAGCATTAAACACAGGGCACACTGGGGAACACAGGGCCAGACAGTTCCAGCCTTACCTCTGATTCTCCGGGTCTTCTGTGGTGAAGATTCTGGTTGAGCCTGTAAAATCACGCCATGCGCATCACGAGCCGCCGCGGAACGATCGTTTTCTTTCTCTGCCTGGGCGTCGGCCTGGTCGCGCTGGCGGTTGCGCTTAATGTTGGATGGATCATCCTCAACTGGCGCGAAGGCGTGCTGCTGTTCTTCGGCATCATTTTCTTTGCCCTGATCATTGCGGGCATGATCGTAAACACGAGTTTTCTGGTTCGCGAAATTCGCCGCAGTGAGCAGCACGACAGTTTTATCAACGCAGTGACGCACGAATTGAAAACTCCTGTGGCTTCGATCCGTCTTCATCTGGAAACTTTGCTGCGTCGTGATATGCCGAACGCGCAGAAGCAGGAGTTTTATCGCTTGATGCTCAGCGATACGGACCGCCTGACCCAGACCGTGGAACAGGTACTCCGCGCCGGGCGCGCGGGAGATAAAAAAGCGGGCCGGGAAAAGTCTCTCGTCGACTTCCGTCAGCTTGTGCGTGAATGCATGGACGCCGCCCGCACTCGCCACCACCTGCCGCCGGAGGTCCTGCGCTACGAAGAGGCGTCCAGCAATGGCGCAGGGATACGTGTGCTGGGAAGCGCGGAAGACTTGCACACCGCTGTTTTCAATGTCCTCGATAATGCGATCAAATATTCCGGAGAGACTGTCGATGTTCGGGTGCGCCTCGATACGCCGGACGAGAAGCGCGTGGTTCTGAGTATTCGGGATCAGGGCGTAGGCATTCCCCCTGACGACTTGAAAAGTATTTTTAAACGTTTCTACCGCGTCAGCCATCGTTCGCTGGCGCATGTAAAGGGAACGGGGCTGGGCTTGTTTATTGTGAAGGCGATTGCGCGCAAACATGGCGGCAAGGTTTTTGCCGAGAGCGGCGGGGAAGGCGAGGGCACTACCGTAACGATCGAACTGCCGAGGTCGAACCCATGAGCCGTGTGCTGGTCGTGGAAGACGAAGCCCATCTGGCGCAGGGATTGTGTTTTAACCTGCAAGCTGAAGGATATTCCGCCGAGGTGGTGGGAGATGGCGAAGCGGCCACGGATCGGTTGCTCGACAAAAGAGAGAACTTTGACGCCGTGGTTCTCGACATTATGCTGCCGGGGAAAGACGGCTTCAGCGTGGTAGCGGAGTTGCGCGCTGCGCGGAATTATGTACCTGTGCTCATGCTGACCGCGCGCAGCCGTCCTGAAGATGTGTTGAAAGGATTTGCCGCGGGAGCCGACGATTATCTTCCCAAGCCTTTTGATTTGTCGATTCTGCTGGCACGGCTGCAGGGATTGCTCCGGCGAAGTCAGTGGGTGCGAGCCGGTCAATCGGCGGGCGGTGCTCTCGGGAATCAGATCGCTTCCGACCGGGAGAGTGCAGGCGACTTTGGAACATTTTCGTTCGGCGGCAAGACCATCGACTTCGGCACCCTCGAACTGCGTACGGCCGACAATGTAATTCATTTAACGTTGATGGAATCGGAATTGTTGCGGCATCTGGTCCGCAACGACGGGCGCGTGGTTTCCCGTAAACAAATTCTGGAAGAAGTGTGGGGACTGCACGAAGATACCGACACCCGTGCCATCGACAACTTCATGGTGCGCTTGCGGCGCTATATTGAAGACGATCCCGCGCAGCCTCGGCACTTACTGACAGTCCGCGGGGTGGGATACCGCTTCCTGGCGAATCCGGAAAAGCCTTGAGTTTGGTTACCGGGAAACGTGGCGAGAACGAGTTTCCCACACAACTAATTCTCTTTCGCCGGGTTTTATGGTGCATTAGCGATTCTGGCTCCTCGCTCGCGCACAAGTCGCTGCCGCGTAACATGGTCGACTAACTCAAGGAGCATTCACGTGAGAAAAATCATCAGCATCTGGAAAACGGGCGTAGGGTGGGCCAAGAACTTACATCGAGACGCTGCCATTGATTCCTTGCGCAATGTGTTGGCGGTGGTGGGTGGTGCCACGATCCTTGCGGATTTCGGAACGATTAAGGCGTGGTTCATTCCGCCGATGCTTGGCTTGGCTTTTCTCATTTGGTTCCTCGATTATGAGCGCCACTTTCGCGGCCAGACGATCGAGGAATCGAAGGTTGCGCGCTGACCCCGTTCATTGTTCGGGTTAAGCTCGGCAAAGTTCGGCGATCAGCGTCTCTCTTCGCTCCTCGGCAAGGCGATCCAAACGATTAAGAACTATTCCGTAGAAGGCCAGCGAGACTGCCGCCAATAGCAGCAAGAGAAGCGCAGCAATCCAGGAGTTTCCGAGATAGCGCGCTATCCAGAAAACACTCACTCCCACACCGATCACCACAAGCTGCAGTGCCAGGCTGATGAGTACCGTCGTCTGCGAGGCGCGTTGGCGGCCGAATTTGGAATAATCCAGTTTCTTTGGTGAGTAGATCGACAACATATTACCCACGGCAAAATTCACAGGAGTGGCGAAGAGTAACCCGGTTAGCGTGGCAATCCAGATGTTGGGTGCGGGTCTGCCATACAGCACAGTTACAGCAGTGAACGCGATGACGATTTCGAAGGCCAGAATGCCTGCGTGGGTAAGATTTTTGCCCAGCACGATTTGTCGGAAACTTACCGGAGAGGCAAAGAAAAATTGGATGCCACCGCCATCGCCGCCAAAAGTGTTGTAAACCAGATTCGTAAGCATAAGAAGCGTGTACGCGGCCGCGAGCGGAAACGCCAGGTTGGGAGTGCGGGCAAGAAAATACCCAGAATGCCGTGCCGTATTCATCCCTCCGAAGCGGAAAACGAGCAGCGCAAAAATCGGCATGACCAGGTTGAGCAACATGGGACCGCTGCGTAATAAATAGCGAACTTCTTTTTCGAAGACGGCGGCGACGGGACTCGAGACGCCGGGAAGCCTCCACCCCAGGGCGAGTTGTCGATCTTGCGGGAGAGCGGAGGCGGCAATCGTCTCGTTGAGGTTTTCGCCGCGATACTGCGCTAGCAATCTAAGGTGCAGGCCGTAACCAATCACGATTACGAAGCCGCACAGCAGCGCCAGCGAACTAAGCGCCACAGGCCATTGCGGATAGATGCCTTGCACGATGGCGTCGGCAGCGAGACCGGGGGGAAGAATGGCTTGCACGGGCGCTAGAACGGCGACAACTTGTTGCACTGCGGGGCGGGCGCGCTTGCCGTAGCGTGTCAACGGCCCGACCAACTGAAAACTCAACATCAGCAGAACAAACAGAACGCCCATGATCTCGCGTGTGCGGCGTTGTGCCAGGAAGCGCTCCACCCAGGCAAAGATCATTTGCATCAAGAGAAGATTGAATGCGGTGAATGCCAGCAGTACCAGCAGCGCCCATGGCAGCAATGCAGATTTCGCAAAGCTGATCCCAACCAGAACTCCACACGTCCATAACGCTCCGATAGCGCTGGCAGGATCGAAGGCACCGTACGCGAGCCGCACTAAGTAATACGAGGAGTAACTGAGCGGGAAGCGCAGCAAGTCGGAGGAGTCCGGATTGTTGGTGAAGGCAGTCGACATGATAGGGAAAAATTCCCAGAAGAAAAAAATGACCCACAACGGCACTGCCAGCAGTTGCGGCTTGCCTCGCATGAGGAAAAAATAGGCGAATGCGCCCATCGCAAAAGCTCCGCCGACCCCGAGGATGGTAAACGCGAAAGAAACGAGAATGCGCGAGAGCAGTTCCAATTGGCCGCGGGTGGTGCGCAGAGTATTTACGAAGAGCCGCCAGCGGAGCCAGGCGATGGCGGTAAGTTGACCCGAATTTCGATTGGAAAACATCATTCCCGTCCGTGGCCCGTTCCCAGAGGAATAGAGCGGCAAGCCCCTGACGCGGAGGGATTGTGACCTCGATCACGACTTGGAGTGAAGTTCCTCACTGCTTCGACCGATATCCTCAAAGAAGATCGAAATGCGGTTAGCACAAGGTGAACTGAATGTCTGTAAGTGAAGAACTGCCCCGTTGGGATCGGTTTGTCCATCCTCTGATGAAGGTTCTGGATTTTGCATTCGGATGTCATCATGCGAATTTGAGTCGGGTTTTCACCATTGGGGGCCGCAGCTATCAGGTCTGCTGTGATTGCGGAGCGAAGTTCGATTATTCCCTGCAAGAAATGTCGATCGTGCCTCGGCATGTCTCACCTCCGGGATTGCGGCACTGGCATATTCGGCATATCTAGGAAGCTTCCACAATTCGCTCGTGGCAAGCGGGTGACGGCATTTTCTATCCCAACCCTTATCTTTATCCCAGCCATGAGAGTTCCTGCTCCGCGCGGTGCGCGCCGCCCACCGTGCGCAGGAAAATCTGTTCCAGAGTTAGCCTCTCCCCGGCTGTTGCTGCCGTGCCATTCCCGCCCGCAAGCGAGGTCTGCGCTTCGACGCCGGTGCGCAGTTCTTCGAGAGATCCCTGCGCGACCAACTTTCCCTGATGAATGATGGCCACGTGGCTGCACAGGCGCTCTACGATTTCGAGTACGTGCGAGGTGAGAAAAACGGTGGCTCCGCGCGCGATCATGCCTTGTAGCATCGCTTTCAGGGTTCCGGCGGCGATAGCGTCCA
The DNA here is from genome assembly GCA_963817305.1 of uncultured Acidobacteriaceae bacterium. Lineage (GTDB taxonomy): Bacteria > Acidobacteriota > Terriglobia > Terriglobales > Acidobacteriaceae > Sulfotelmatobacter. The sequence goes on from CAWFOD010000013.1 coordinate 436,728, forward strand.
CGCCCTCGAAGGGCTCGTCGAGAAATAAAACCTTCGGGCCGTGAATTACGGCAGCGGCCATGGCGAGCTTTTTCTGCATGCCGTGGGAATAATCGGTGACCAGCTTCTTCGGCTGATCTGCGAGCTGCATGAAGTCAAGTAGTTCGGTGGTCCGCTTGGCCGCAGTTTCGCGATCCAATCCGTACATCCGACCTGCAAAATTCAGAAACTCTGCGCCAGTGAGGCGTCCAAAGAGCGCCATGCCTTCGGGGACGACGCCGATTTGCCGCTTTACCTCGACAGGATGTGCGGCGAGATCGAGCGCCGAGAATTTCGATTCTTCCCGCGCTAGGGGCGAGTAGACCGGTGAGCATTTTAATGGTGGTGGATTTGCCGGCGCCATTAGGACCGAGGAAGCCGAAGAATTGTCCGGGCGAAACTCGCAGTTCGACTCCGTCCACGGCGATGAAATCTCCGAAGCGGCGAGTCAGGCCCTGGGTGATGATGGTGGGAGCGGCATCCATGAAGAATTCGAATCTAGCACAGGCGGCTTTCATTGCGGAGCGAATGCATTCAGAAACGACAACGCCCCGGCCGTTCGGCCAGGGCGTTATAGGGCGGAACAGCAGCAAATCTAAAACAGGTTCCAAAGGAACTGGTTGTAGACGTCGTGGTGATACTGCACTTCGGGCGCTTTCACGAAAGTTCCCAGCAGACGCGGACAGCGATCAGCGGCTGCCTGCTTCAAGTCGGCATAACGCCCTTTGACATCTTCGCCGAGAATTTCCGTCGTCCACTTCGAGTTACGGAAATTCTCCAGGGCGGCGTAGATGTTGTCGGGCAAGTAGCGCTCGGCCTGGCGCAGGTTTTTGATCTTTGAAGTGTCGCCGTCGAGTCCGGTCTTGAAGATGGAATAGAGAACCAGGTAAGGATTCGCATCCGGAGCGACGGAACGAACTTCCACGCGCATGCTCTTTTCGTTGCCGATGGGAACGCGGATCATCGACCCGCGGTCCACAGCCGATGCTTTGATCTGATTCGGCGCCTCGAAGTGCGGGTCGAGACGACGATAAGCGTTGACGCTGGCATTCAGCAACAGGCAGATGTCGTTGCCGTGGGTGAGGATGCGATCGATAAACGCCCACCCGGTCTTGCTGAGCTTCTCTTCGCCTTTGGCATCCCAGAACAGATTTTTGCCGTCGTCGCTGACGGAGACGTTAGTATGCATGCCGCTGCCGTTCACGCCAACCACCGGCTTTGGCAAGAATGACGCTGTGAATCCCAGATTGGTCGCGACCTGGCGGCAGATCAGTTTATAAAGCTGAATTTGATCTGCGGCTGCGACGACCTCGCCGTAGCCGTAATTAATTTCGAACTGCGACGGCGCCACTTCAGGATGGTCTTTTTCGTTCTGGAAGCCCATAGCGCGCTGCACTTCCGCCGTGGTATCGATAAACGTGCGAAGAGGATCGCCGGGGAGCGAGTGATAATATCCGCCGGTGTTTACATATTCGAACTTGCCAGTTTCGTGGTAGTTGCGCTCCGCGTCCGCGCCTTTGAACAGAAAACCTTCAATCTCATTGGCTGCGTTCAGCGTATAGCCTTTTTTCTTGTGCAGATCGCCGGCAAAGCTTTTTAGTACGCCGCGAATATCGGCACTGTAGGGTGTGCCGCCTTTGTCGATGACTTCGCCGAACACCAGCACTTTTCCCGAGCCGAACACATCCGCCGGAGCCCAATAGAACGCGCTCCAGTCGATTCCAAGGCGAAGATCGCTCTCGCGCTGCGCGGTGAAGCCGCGAATCGATGATCCATCGAAGGTGAGGTTGTCCCAGCTCTTGATAAGGAATTTCTTGTCATAGTCCAGCATGTGCAGCCGGCCTTCGAGATCGCTGAAGAGCACGGTGACGGCTTTGATCCGTTTCTCGTCGGTCAGATACTTCAGCCGATGCTCCTGGATCTTGTCGATTGCGACCCGGTTCTTGCGTTGCTCCTTCGCTTCCAGATTGAGTTCTTCCAGTTCGTCGTAGGTAAGTGCCAAAAAATTGCGAAGTTCATTCGGCATGGATGGTCTTCAGTCTCCTATTCGTGATCTGCAAATAATGATTTCAGCAAGCAACGCCAGCGAAACATGGAGTTGAAATGGCTGGGGAGTACCGGAAAGAATATCGTGAGTCTGGACCCGCGACAATCGAAAAAGCTGATGGGAGGTAGAAGCAAATTGGTTGCGCAGGACGTAGATCAGGCCCGACGCAGATCAGGCCGGACGAAGATCAGGCCGGACGAAGATCAGGTTACCGCACGCCTAGCCCGGTTGCTGGCATGATTCGGATGATCACGCCCAGCGCGGTCAGCACTGCGATGTAATAGACGGTGACGCCAGGGCTGGAATGCGCGGGCAGATCCCCGGCGAAGAACACTTGATAAGCTGCGCCCAGCGCCACCAGAAAGAACATGTTTTCGCCCAGGACCAGCCACAGAACCAGGCATGCTGCCAGCAGCACTGCGCGCTCCAGTTTGCTCAAGGCGAGAACGGCTTGGCCGCCATCCAGAATCCAGAGAGGAATCAGATTCAGCAGATTCAATACCGCACCTACGCGCGCCAGGGCGCCCCAGAGCGGGTTGCCCGTTTGCCACCACAAAGCTGCGCATGCGAGTGCCACGAAAAATCCTGCCAGCGGTCCGGCCAGACTGATCGCCGCTCGCGTCTCCAAAGGCACGCCCAGCGCCTGCCAACGTACATAGGCTCCCAGGCCGGGCAAGAATACTGGCATCTCCGCGGGCAGGCCGCGGCGCTTGATGTCGAGGAAGTGTCCCATCTCATGAAGCAGAATTAGCATCGCGAAGCCGATGCCGAATTTCATTCCCCACGCGGCCCAGTAGATTCCGATGAAGGCGGCAAAGCTCAGCAAAAATTTCAGCTTGGAAAGGGCGAGAAGAACCGTCTTTGCTTTGGCCAGCAAGATCGCGATCGGACCGACGGGTCCGAGGCGCTTGGTCCATTTGTTCTCCGAGGATTCAGGAGTGCGCGCCTGATTGGCGGCAGCCTCAAGTGAGGTGGCGTGATCTCTGATCCACTCGTACTGCTTCGACGAACTCGGCAAAAGATTCAAGCTGGCAAGCCATCGCTCACGCGCCTGTTGCAAATCGCCTTTGGCTTCGAGCTCTTTTGCCTCGCTCGCCAGACGATCCAGTTCCTCGGAATGGACGATCGCATGGCAATTGTCACAGACAAGTGTGCCTGGCGCCAGATCGCTGGCGCAGCGGATGCAGTTTCGGACGGGCTCAAGAGTGAGGGAAGGCACGATTCATTATCTTAACTCTGTTAGGCTTTTCAGCCCGCGCTGTCGCCGTGACTCAAGGTTGAGCGTAATAGCCAGTGCGGGTGCGCGCTTTTGTTCCTGGCTTGTCTACTTTTACTTCGATCGCGTGGTACTCATTGGCGTGGTCCGCGTGCGCGGCTTCGAAGGAGAGAACATAAAAGGCCTCAGCGTCCGCAGTGCATGCCGCGATTTCCCCAGTGATGTCATTGCTGGAATTGAGGACGCGTCCGCCACTTTGGACCGCCAGTACCTGTAGGCTTAGATTAGCCGCCTGCGCCCGACTGGCAAACGGAACACCCTTCAAGAATTCCTCATAATATGAAATTCGCACGCCTGCTGCATCTGCCAGGCCGAGTGGATCAATGCTATACAAAGTTACATCGGCTGCCCGCAGTTGGTCCGAGAGAGTCACGATCGAGTTGAAAAATCCCTCTTCATCTTTACGGGTATATTCGATACTCGGTCCTGTGAGCAATGGCCATCCTGGGCTGAACCAGATCATCAGCTTCCTGCCGGGCTGTTTTGCTTCGTACGCGGCAAGCGAGGTGAGAGCGCGAAGCGACAATGTGAAACGCTCGGCTGCACCGTAGAATCCCTGGGACCGATTAATGATCCGCAGTCCGGTTTCGTATTGATCGTAGAGGGCCGCCAGGGCGTTGCCATCGCGAGAGGAACCTTGCTGCATCTTCGTTCCAGTATCGGCAAAAACGACCAGCGAAACCGGCTGGGCGAGCTTGCCGCCATTCTGCAGCAGGAATTTTTTCAACTGACTTCGTTCGTAAGTAACCGCCTGGAAAGAAGCGTTCACGGCATCAACAACCAGAACGATTTCCACCGGCGGATTGGCCGCTGATTCGTCTACAGCTTTGAACGAGAGGATGTTCTGTGGACGCTTGTCGTCCAGAACTGTGAAGTCTTCCTTCTGCAATCCCCGGACCGGTGCACCCGATTTGTCGGTGACCTGAACTGTAAGCTTAATTTGCCTTTCCGAGCCAGGAGGAGAAGGAGCTTTCTCCGGCTCGGCCGGTCGAGGTTGAAGCTGAGGTGGCGGAGTATTTTGTGTCCACGAAAGACAGCTTAGCAAAATAGAAATTGTCGCAGACAAGACTAAAAGCAATCGACGCATAAGCTCACCGTAAATAATTCTTGCTCTACGTGGTTCTTGCTTTCATCCCGAACACTCTATCAGATTGAGAAAGTGAGAAGCGTCTACTGGCGATGGGTTGAAGCTCCAGCGGCGATCTCGCGCAGCGCGCTGACGAATTCCGCAGCTACATTTGGATCGGCGAGTGCTTCCAGAATTACAGTGGCAGAGAACTGCGGCGACTCCGGGCGGAAGTGCACCTGCAGAATATCTTGCCGGCGTGCCGACATCAGTGCATTTAATTCAGCCGAGGGGTCCTGCTTCCAGTGCGTCCGAGTCGTCAGAATAACCGGGCCTGGTTCGTAAATGTCCCACTCGCGGTCGTCTTGCGTGCGGGTAGATATGCCGCGATTGCGAGCGCACCAACGATGCCGAATCACTTCCAGGCGGAAGCTTGGGGAACCATCCAGATCGGCTTCGAAGGTTAATGTTTCCTTTTGCTTGTGCCAGTAGCTTATCAACCACTGAATGGGCAAGGCTCGAGGCTGAAATTTTACGGTCACGCAAGCATTCTCAAACCATCGGGAAGGGAAGTGCAGCCGAGCTTGCAGACGGGAGGTTCCCATCCAGCGCGATTCCAGAATTCGTCCCTTGCCGGCGCAGGCGGTTTGGACCCAGCGCAACGCCGTCGCGCCTTTTTTTCGGTTGTAGTGGGAAAACACGACATACCACAGTCCCAGAATGGCGACCGAAGAGACAACGTCAATCAGCAGAAGGCGCCCCACAACGCTCCTCTAGATGCTCATGGTACGTCCGGGGTTGCGGACGAAGCAAGGGGCAATCGCCTGGAATTTTCGTCCCGTGAAAATCAGGATGATGAACCTGTGGAAATCCGCAGCAAAACGGTTTTCCGCAGAGAGGAACTGGATTGGCACGCGTCACTCGCGGCTACAATGGCTCGTGCCTTTCATCATTCGCGAGTTCCGGCCTTCCGATTTCGATACTCTTTGGAATATTGATCAAACTTGTTTTGCTGCAGGCATTTCCTATACGCGAGCGGAACTAAGACTTTACATGCGGCGCCGCGCTTCCTTCACGCTGGTGGCGGTCAGCCAAGAGTCTGGGGAGTCGGACGGTCCGCCTTCGGCCGCGAAAAAGGTTAAGAGTTTACCGGGTTCCGGTTCCTCGGAGGCCATTATCGCCGGCTTCATTGTCGCTGAAGCCGGTGCCCGTGCCCGCGGCCATATTATTACCATCGACGTAATTGCTTCCGCTCGCCGGGCCGGGGTGGGATCTCTGCTGCTCCGTGCCGCCGAGGATCGCCTGATCTCCGTCGAGTGCCGCTCGGTGGAATTGGAGACTGCGGTGGATAATTTATCCGCGATAGCTTTTTATAAGCGTCACAAATATAGCGTGATCAAAACCTTCCCTCGCTACTACTCCAACGGGGTGGACGCACTTGTTTTGGAAAAGATACTGGTGTAGGCGCGGGAGAAGTCTTTGCCGAATCGATTTGCGTTCCGGGCGCTCTCCAGCTACCTTGCCTTGATGAAAGTTGCGGGTGTGAAAGTCGCGATCCAGGGTGAACTCGGGTCCTTCAGCCATGAAGCGGCAGAGCAAATGCTGCCCGGCTGCAGGGTGATTCCCTGCGCCCGCTCAGTGGAAGTGTTTGATCGTGTTGAAAACGGGTCGGCTGCCGCCGCCGTGATTCCCATTGAAAACTCGTTGGCCGGAACCGTGGCCGAGCACGCCGACTTGCTGGTCGCCCGGGATGTATTTATTCAAGCCGAATTTCCGTTGCGAATCGTTCATAACGTGATTGCGGCGCAGGGGGTGAGGCTGAGCGAGGTCCGCAGGATTCTCTCTCATCCCGTGGCGCTGGACCAATGCCGTGATTTCTTTCGCCGCCATCCCAAGATCGAGCCGGTTCCTTTCTACGATACGGCGGGCAGCGTGAAGCACGTGGTCATGAACCGCTTGAAGGATGCCGCGGGAATCGCGGGACACCACGCCGCTCGGGAATACTCTGGCAAAATTCTGCAGGCCGGAGTCGAAGACGATAAGCGCAACTTCACTCGCTTCTTTCTGATTCGCAAAACGAGAGCAAAAACAAAAAGTGCTGAGCAACGCGCCAAGGGACGGTCCATAGCCGATCCCCGGTATCAGCGATTGATTCCTCCTGGTGCCAATAAAACGTCCATTGCATACACGGTAAAAAACCAACCTGGCGTGTTATTCAAATCGCTCAGCGTATTCGCGTTGCGCGATATCAGCCTCAGTAAGATTGAGTCGCGTCCCATGCGGGGTCGACCCTGGGAATACGTCTTCTATGTAGATTTTCTCCGTGGGGACGAGGAGCCGGCGCGTAACGCTCTCCACCATCTGGGCGAAGTGGCAGAGTTCGTCAAGGTGCTGGGAATTTACCGGGCGGCGTGAACGTGCAAATCTGCCGGCGCGCACCCCCATTTAAGGATGTCGCCGGCATTGGCAGCTGAGAATTGCCTGCAGACCTCCGCATTAGCCCCGGTACCTTGGGCATCATGTGCTGCCAGGAAGATTGCCGATAGAATCTAAAAACCTCCGAACTCTGGGATGGTATGAAACCTTTCTGCCGGAGTATCATCTAAGCTTGAGTGAGTTACACTCAAGGAGAGCCAATGAGCCAACAACCGCTTTCCGAGCCAGTTAAGCATCGAGAATCCAATGACGTACGGGCTTTGCCCGTGCTCCCAGTGCGGGATACCGTTCTTTTCCCCCACGCAGTCCTACCCCTTACGGTAGGACGAGAAAGTTCCGTCCAGCTTATCAATTCGCTCGGAGAGGATAAGACAATCGTCGTGGTCGCGCAGCGCGAAGCGCGCGTCGACAACCCCCAACCCAGCGATCTTTATACCGTCGGCACTTCTGCAGTCGTTCATAAAGTCGTAAAAATGCCCAACCAGAGCCTGTTCGTGTTCGCCGAGGGCCTGGAAAGGGTGCGTTTAGGCGAGTTCACGCAATTAGCGCCGTTTATGCGTGCGCGCGTGTCGCCGATTCCGGAATCTGCCTCGCCGGATAGCTCTGAAATCGAAGCGTTGCAACGCAATGTTCTGACCTTGTTCCAGCAGATCGTCGCCGGTTCGCCGACGCTTTCTGATGAGCTTTCTACGGTGGCGCTAAATATTGATGAACCCGGCCGCCTGGTGGATTTCATCGCTTCCTCTTTGCCGTCGCTTTCAACTCCCGACAAGCAGGACACGCTGGAAACTCTGGACATCCGCATTCGGCTGGAGAAGATTAACCAGCATCTCGCCAAAGAACTTGAAGTGCAGCAACTGCGCAACAAGATCCAAAGTGAAGTGCAGGATCGCGTACAGCAGACGCAGCGCGAGTACTATCTGCGCGAGCAGATGAAGGCCATTCAGAAAGAACTGGGCGAGCAGGATGAAGGGCAGCGCGACGTCGAAGATTTGAAAAAGAAGATCGACGAAGCCGGCATGCCCGACGAAGTAAAGAAAGAAGCGCTCAAGGAATTGGGCCGTCTAGCGCGCATGTCTCCCATGGCTGCTGACTATTCGCTCACGCGCAATTACGTGGAGTGGCTAGCCGTTCTGCCATGGAATAAAACCTCCGGCCAGGAGATTGAGATTCCGAAGGCCAAGGAAATTCTGGATACGGATCACTACGACCTGGAGAAAGTTAAGGATCGCATCCTTGATTATCTTTCCGTGCGCCGGCTGAAGCCGAATATGAAGGGACCGATCTTGTGCTTCGTCGGACCCCCTGGTGTGGGTAAGACTTCGCTGGGAAAATCCATTGCGCGAGCATTGGGCAGAAAATTCGTCCGGCTCTCGCTCGGCGGTGTGCATGATGAAGCCGAAATTCGAGGTCATCGACGCACGTACATCGGAGCGTTGCCCGGACAAATTATTCAAGGCATTCGCCGCGCGGAAACCAAAGATCCGGTTTTCATGCTCGACGAGATTGATAAGGTCGGTCGCGACTTCCGCGGTGATCCTGCTTCGGCGTTGCTCGAAGCACTCGATCCCGAGCAGAACTCGACCTTCCGCGACAATTATCTCGATGTGACGTTCGATTTGTCGAAGGTGCTCTTCATCACGACCGCAAACATGCTCGACCCAATCGCCGAGCCTCTGCGCGATCGTATGGAAATTATCGAATTGCAGGGCTATAGCGAAGAAGAGAAACTGCACATCGCACGACGGTATCTGGTTCCGCGGCAAGTGGAAGAAAACGGAATTACTGCAGACCAGATCGAATTTCCCGACGACGCTTTGCGCTACGTGATTCGTCACTACACGCGCGAAGCCGGCGTTCGTAGCTTGGAGCGCACCATCGGTACGATCTGCCGCAAGCAAGCCCGGCGGCTGGCCGAAGGCAAGACGGAAAAACTTGTGGTCACTCAGGAGATCATTCAGGAATTCCTGGGCGGCATCAAGATCCGTACCGAAGGCGAAATCGAAGAACGCACCGAGCGTCCCGGAGTGGCCGTGGGCTTGGCCTGGACTCCGTCGGGCGGCGACGTGCTCTTCGTCGAAGCCAACGCCATGAAGGGCAAAGGTGGATTCACCATGACCGGCCAGATCGGCCAGGTCATGCAGGAATCCATGCAGGCAGCTCTGACGTGGGTGCGTTCGAACGCCGCGCAGCTAGGCATCGCGGAAAACTTTTTCGCCGATCACGACATTCACATGCACGTGCCGGCGGGAGCGATTCCGAAAGATGGTCCTTCGGCGGGCGTCACGATGGCGACTACGCTGGTCTCGTTGCTGACGGGACATCGTATTCGTCCACTGCTGGCGATGACGGGCGAGATCACGCTTAGCGGCAACGTGCTTCCGGTGGGCGGCATTAAAGAAAAAGTACTGGCCGCGAAACGCGCGGGAGTGACGGACGTGATCCTGCCGGCGGAAAATAAAATGAACGTGGATGAGGATCTTACGCCGGAACAAATCGAGAATCTCACAGTTCATTACGTGAAGACGATTGATGAGGCGTTGCGGGTCTCGCTGCCGGCGGTGGCGGAATCAACCGCGGCGAAGATGCTGACGCCGGAGCCCGAGGTTCACGACAAAGCCTTCGCGCAAGCGTAACGAAAACAAGTGACGAGTTGTTGCTGCCAGTCCCGCGAGGGACTGGCAGTTTTTTTGCTCAGAACTGTAGACTTAAAAGGACCGTTTGCTGTTGAGCCTCACTTCATGCGCGTGCGCGTTCTCTTTTTCGGGATGTTGAAGGATCTCGCAGGGACCGCGAGCGATAGGCTGGAGTTGGCCGATGGAGCCACGATCGCCGATTTGCTGAAGCACTACGAAGGACGAATTCCACGGCTGAAGGATTCACTCCCTTCGCTGGCTGTGGCGGTGAATCAGGAATATGCGGAGCGACTCACCGCGTTGAAACCGGACGACGAAGTTGCGCTGCTGCCGCCGGTCAGCGGCGGTGCGGGCGAAAGCGAGAGTAAATCTCATGCTTTGATCGTTCGCGCGCCGATTGATACATCGCAAGTGCTTGCAGATATAAAGTGCGGCGAGGATGGAGCAGTCGTTGTTTTCGAAGGGATTGTTCGGAACCAGACGCGCGGCCGCAAGACGCTCTATCTCGACTACGAAGCTTATGAAGAGATGGCACTGCGGCAGATGGAGCGGCTGGCCGACCAGTCACTAAAGCAATTCCAGATTCGCGACGTCGCGCTGGTCCATCGTCTGGGGCGGCTCGAGATTGGTGAAACCAGCGTGTTAATCGTGGTTGCCTCGGCACATCGCGCCGCTGCATTCGACGCTTGCCGCTGGCTCATTGACACATTAAAACGGACCGTTCCCATCTGGAAGAAGGAATATTTTTCAGACGGAGCGGTCTGGGCTGATGGCGAACCGTTCCCCGCCGAAGTCCGTCGCCTGTAAATTCCCGCGGACGGGCAGCCCGATCGCAGACTGCGCATCTAAGTGAATGCCGGGGTTGGTTGAGCCCAAAACTGCCTGCAGAGCGCGTCGCGGCAGTGGATCAAAGAAGTATACTTTCTTTTTCGAATGAGAAAATTTGCCCCGCTGATGCTCCTCCTGCTGGCCTGCACGGCATCCCCGGCGCAACAAGCTTCCGCGCCAAATCAGTCGAGTTCTTCCCCCACGCTCAAGGTCGACGTCAAGCTGGTGAACGTCTACGTGACCGTGACCAACGCCCAGGGAGGCCCGGTCGCTGGCCTTAAGAAAGACAACTTCACGTTGCAGGAGGACGGCCGCGATCAGACAATTGCCGTTTTTGATAAGGAGTCGGCCGTACCGCTCTCCATTGCACTGGCGATCGATACCAGTTTGAGCACGCGTCACGATCTCCCGCTGGAGCAGGCTTCGGCCAAGCGTTTTGCGCGCACGATCATGCGGCCAGTGGATGCTTTATCCGTATTCGGATTTAACGAAACCGTTCTGCAGTCCACCTCCTACACGGCTGACTTGAAGCGGATCGATGACGGCATTGACCACATCCGGCTGGGCGCGGCCACTGCCCTGTTCGATGCCATCTATCTATCCTCGCGCTCGCTTGGACACCGCCAGGGACGCAAAGTTTTGGTTTTGATCACGGATGGTGGCGACACCGTCAGCAAGGTCGATTACCAGCAAGCCCTGCGCGCAGCCGAGGAAGCCGAATGTATCGTGTACAGCATCATTGTGGTGCCCATCGAGAATAGCGCCGGACGTGAAACCGGGGGCGAGCACGCCCTGATCCAGCTATCCGAAGACACCGGCGGTAAGTATTATTACGCCACTTCGATGTCGCAACTCGACGATGCTTTCCGCCAGATCAGCGACGAGCTTCGCACACAATATCTGCTGGCGTACTACCCGTCACGGCGCGTCTCGGAATCTCAATTCCGCAGTATCCGGGTCACCGTTTCCGGCCCATCAGACGCGACCAGCTACCGGGTGCGGCACCGGGCAGGTTATTACACCTCGAAATCCGACTTCTAATTCTTCCGTCTGACACCTCCTTCGAGAAGCTCGCCTCAGTCTCTCTGATCTGTGAGAATCGCGTTTATTTACCCGCAAGTTAACAACACAGAATTTTCTTTTACAGATTGAATATACGGTTTTTAGGATTTTCCCCATTTGGCTTGTGGACGGTTTTCCCCTCAAATCGGCGTTTGGTCAATATATGTCATTGAAAAATATAGACTTTCTATTGAATACCCCAAAGACGGTAAGCTGGCTGGAAAATTGCTTTAAGTCAACAAGACATCGTCGTCAACCTATTTTGTAGCGCTGTTTTTGTAGGACCCACGAGCTGCGGTGAATTGGCAAGACGTCCCGCAGCGTTCTGATCGAAAATTTGCCGAAGTTTGCTAGAAAACTGCCGGAAAAACGCTACGGCACAAGTTGCGCAGATAACGATTCTGAAGAGAACGATTCCAAAGGAAGGTCTCAATATGTTAAAGCTTAACTCCCCTCGCCTCAGCCTGCGATTTTTGGTGTTGGCCCTGACTGCTCTGTTCGCGCTTTGTTGCTCGTCTTCTGTGGTGCTTGCCCAGACGACAGTTTCTACCGGCAGTATTGTAGGCACCGTTTCTGACTCGACAGGTGCTGTTGTTGCCGGTGCCAAGGTCACGATTACCGGTCCCACAGGCCAAACGATCCACACCACCAGCAGCGGTACGGGGTCGTACTCTTCGGCGCCTTGGTACCAGGAGCTTACAAGGTCCGGGTCGAAGATAAGGGATTTAAGACCGCACAGCTTGTCGCTGAACGTCGAGGTCGACAATACCGCCAACGGCAGCGTAAAGCTCGAACTCGGGCAGGAGAGCACCGTTGTCGAGGTCCAGGCCAGTGAGGTGGCAGTAAATACCGAGCAGGCAGAAGTTCAGGGCGTCTTGAACTCGACCCAGATTGAGAATCTGCCGGTCAACGGACGCAACTTCTTGGATCTCGCACAGCTTGAGCCGGGCGTTCAGATTCAGGACGGAACTAATTTCGATCCGACGAAAGTTGGCTATTCTTCAATCTCATTCGGCGGACGATTTGGACGTACGGCCCGTATTGAGGTCGACGGAGTCGACGTCTCTGACGAGACAGTCGGTACTACCACCGAAGACATTCCGGCGAGTTCAATTCAGGAATTCTCGATCGCCAGTCGAACCTGGATCTTTCGAATGAGCTGACTTCCTCGGGCGCGGTGAACGTGACTACGAAGTCAGGAACCAATTCGACTTCACGGCGAGGCGTTCGACCAATTCCGCGACCACGACGTCGGCTCGGGCAGCCCTTCCACACGCCAGGAGTTGACCTCCCTACTTCGCAGCGCAGCCAATACGGCGGCAATTTGGGCGGTCCGGTCATCAAGGACAAGTTGTTCTTCTTCGCGGACGGCGAGCGGACGGTTCAGAACACGCAGACGCCGGTGCCTATTTCCGCTCCGTTCCAGGCGTACTCAGGAAATTTCACCGATCCCTTCCGCGAGGATAATCTTCTCGGCCGGTTGGACTACCAGCTCACCAAGAGCGCCCGTCTGTTCTTCCGTTACTCCTATTTTAAGAATCTGTTGGGCGCTACTTTCGGCTTCGGCTATTCGCTTTATGACAACAAAGACTACACGCGCAATGATGTAGTAGGAGTTGATTTCAATACTGGCGCGTTTACCCACTCCATCCGCTTCTCCTATCTGAAGTTCCAAAACCAGATCGTCGATGCCACCACAGGCAACGCGAGTTTGCCCTTTGACAACATCGGAGCGGAGATCTTCATGGGAGCCACCGGACTGGTCGCCGGACCAAATCTACTGGCACCGCAGAGCACCCCGCAGAGCGATCATGAGTTCAAGTACGATGGCAGCCGAATCCTGGGTTCGCACATCATTCGCTACGGAGTTACCTTTAACCACCTTCAAGGCGGCGGCTTTGCATCGTTCTTTAAGAACGGACCGCAGGTTATCTCCCAAGTCACCACGGCTGACATCACCGCCGCTGCGACGGGTCCATTCCCGGGCGGGTCGGCTAATCCGTTGAACTATCCTGCCGACGGAAACTATGTTTTGGGCAATGGCCTAGGATACTCGACTACAAAGGCGGCCCTCGGGTTCCCAGCCGGAGGCTTGGGGCCTGACAATCGCTTGCTCTTGTACCTGGGCGATTCCTGGAAGATCAAGTCAAACTTCACCCTGACTTACGGATTGCGGTATGAGCGCGATACAGGCCGCACGGATAGCCAATATCCGGCGATCCCTGGGCTCAGCGCTCTAATTCCTGGATTAGGCGATCCAGTCAACCAGCCAAACCATAACTTCGGCCCAGACTTAGGTTTTGCCTGGGATCCGATGAAGAACGGCAAGACATCGATCCGTGGCGGAATTGGCTTATTCTGGGAGAATGCCATCTGGAACAACGTGCTCTTTGATGGACCATTCCGGGAGGCTACGGGCGCGTTTCTGCAGACTCCTTCGCCTTGCTCCGCGGCAGGCGTAGCTGCTCCTATACAGACCTCGACTGGTACCATCACACCGAGTTCCGGCACGCCGACTTCGGTTTGCGGGACCGCCGGAAGTTTCCCGTTGATCGGAAATGTTCTGCCGGCACTGCTGGCCCTCCAGGCGCAATTTCAGGCAGCATCGCCTCTGGACCTGCAGCAGCCAAATCCGGCTTATGCGGGACAATACCTCACGCGGCGGCGTCCGATGCGGCTCCAACTGCTGCTCTTCGCGCCCGGCACCAGCATGTTCAATCCCAACTACCGATCGCCGCGTTCGGTCGTGATGAATATCGGCATCCAGCGCGAACTTCATCCGGGAATGGTGTTGAGCGTGGACTTCATTCGCAACGTCCAGACCCACTTCTTGCTGGGAGTGGATCAGAATCACGCCGGCGACATTTCCACCTTTAACATGACCGGTGCCAACGCCAGCGATTGCCGCCACGATCGCCAATTGCGGGAATGGAACCGACAACGGGGTTGCCGGAACTTATCAACGAACTGCGCGTTCGATCCATCCAACGGAACGAACGACCAACGGAACCTACGGTACGTCCGCTAACCCTGCCCGCACCAGCCACCATTGCAGACTACGCCGGCAACGGCCTCGGTTCTTCCACCGACTTGGGCGGCAACAGTTGTCTCGCTGCACTCGGTCACGCTTGCGCTTTTGGCGGCCGCAATCCCGCTCGCGCCACCCATGACTTTCCTTTCGCCAGTCGGTCGTTCGGTTTACAACGGCTTGCAGATGAAATGGATTGACAACGTAAAGGCTCCGTTCCGTGGCTCCAAGGATATGAACTTCCAAGTCTCTTATGCCTTATCCAGCTTCGATAATTCGGGCGGAGGCGTCACGGCTGGTTCCACCGTTACCGCAGCTGCCGCCGATCAGGACTTCATCGATCCGGCGCTGGACAATGCCAACGTGAATCGTTACTTCGGACCCTCCACACTCGACCGCACGCATCAATTGTCTTTTGGTGGCTTCGTTGACTTGCGAGGCGGCTTGCAGACTTGGGATCATGTCGCACTTCTACAGCCCCCTCGCCATTACTCCGACAGTCCCAAATACCGGACTTGGACCGGGAGAGATTTTCCGAACGGACTTTGACGGAGACGGCACCACGCAGGATCCACTTCCGGGAACCAAAGTCGGAAGCTTCGATCGCAGCATCAACGCCAAAACCCTTAACGGAAATATCTCTAATTTCAACGCCGCCGTCGCCGCAAATACCCTGACGCCTGCAGGCAACGTACTCGTTCAGAAGGGCTTGATGACACAGGCTGACCTGATCGCGCTGGGTGGCATCTACAACGGTGGGCTACCGCTACCTTTGGCACCTTCAGATCAAGTTAACTACCCATGGCTGAAGACCTTTGACGCCACCATCGGCTGGAGCTACACGTTCAAAGAGCGATTCACGATTAAACCTGGCGTGGGCTTCTTCAACCTGTTCAACTTCGCCAATTTCGATCTTCCGACGAGCATGATGTCAGGGTTGCTGACCGGGTCTACTGGCAGCATCAATGGCACCAACTACGCCGGACAGCTTGTGAATCGAGTTGGCGTCGGGACTGGCGTATACACGCTGGGCTCGCCGCGTGAAACCGAGTTCAGCCTGAAGGTCGTGTTCTAGTCCCACTGAATTGGAAAGTTAGACACCAGCCCCCAAGGGCTGGTGTTTTTTTTGTCTTTCAGTCAACTCAGCTTGCACGGCGCCTGTTGGCGTCTAAGGGAGATCAAAAACTATGGCGCGATTTCGCTGCGCAGATGTTTCGACAGCTTCTCGATCTGTTTGAGTTTCTCGCTCGTATCTTTGGGAAGCAATCCCTGCTGGATGCTTGAGATGTCTGCGGGTATGGTCTGCGCTAGCTGGGCCAATTCGTCGGCCTCTCGGCGGAGTTTGGCCACATCAGTGCGCGCTTGCTTCGAGGTCGGGGGCGGTATGTTCTTGTCAGCCTGTTGGGCAGCCTGATCGGCCTGTTGCAGCCCGGGCGGCCGTGGCCTTTGAGCTCGGGCCGACGACGCAGCCAATAAAACAACCAGGAGAACGTGCGGAAGAAGCTTCACCACGGACCTCCTACAGAAACGACGATTGGGGATATTGTACGTCTACGAGTTGTCACTGTCCCGTCGTCCCATCGATTCAGAATTCACTGCCGTGCCTTGTGTACAATGCCAGCATGCCTTTTCGTGCGCAGGGAAATCCGAACGGGGGTAAGCGCGGGCGCACTCCGCCTCCGGAGGAGACTTTTGAAGAAGCCACTTTTCTTAAAGCTCTCGGCGATAAGCAGAAGCCCGTAACTGTCAAGCTGATGGATGGCCAGACTGTGCGCGGGTGGATCGAATACTATGACAAGCAGATGGTGCGGCTGACGCGCGAAGGCGAGCCCAATCTTTTCATTTTCAAGCACGAGATCATGTACATCGCGGAAGACGGCGGCACCAAGAAATGAGTGTGCCTTCTGGAAGCCGGGCTCCGGGAAGCTTGGGTTGTCTGCCACGATCAATAGCCAGTTTGAATGTCCTCTTGAATGTCCTCGAATTCACCCAATCACGATAATTTCATTCCCGCCATGTCAGAGATCGCCCGTGAAGCGGGCGCGCTGCTGATGCATTACTTCCACCAGCATCTGAAGATTGAATACAAAGGGGACGCTGATCTCGTCACGGCGGCGGATCGCGCGGCCGAGAAACTGATTCGCGAGCGCATCCTCGCGCTCTGGCCGGGACACGATGTTCTGGGCGAAGAGCAGGGGCTCAGCGATCAGGGCAGCGACTACCGCTGGTATGTCGATCCGCTCGATGGCACTACGAATTTTGCGCATGGCTATCCGGTGTTCTGCGTTTCCCTGGGTTTGGAATACAGGGGACTGGAATCTCAGGCACCGGCACAGCGGTCATCGGGTGAGCGAGACAGCCGCATTGCGGCGGTAATCTACGATCCTACGCGCGACGAGTTATTTACGGCACGAGCAAGGAAGAGGCGCGCGGCTGAACGGCGAACCAATTCACGTCTCGAAAACCGCCACGCTGAAAGAAAGCCTGCTGGCCACCGGTTTTCCCAGCCACAAGCGGCACAAGAATCCGAACATTTACTTCTATCACCAGATCACGCTGCATACCCATGGCGTGCGCCGTGCGGGCTCGGCGGCGCTCGATTTGTGCAATGTGGCCTCTGGACGTTACGACGGCTTCTGGGAGTTCAATCTCAATCCCTGGGATACGGCGGCCGGCGTTCTGATCGTTGAGGAGGCTGGGGGCAAGGTAACGCGCTTTGATGGATCGCCCTTTGAACTCGATAGCCGCCAGACCCTGGCCTCGAACGGCCTGCTGCATGAAGCTCTGCTTGAGGAGTTCAAAGAAATCTTTGCCGGACGAGGCATGGAGCCGCTGCCGGACCCTCGCGAGTATCAGCGGTAGATTTTTCTAGTCTTCGACCACATTCCACTCTTCCCCTTAAACCTGCTGGCGCGGCGGCGTTACAATAGTCAGGGACTGGGTAGCCGCTTCCGCCTGTCCCTTATCCTTCATTCCTACAGGCTGAAACGTGATCAACTCTCTTCTGGAACGCAAAATCGAAAAACGGCCGGACCAAGTCCGGCTGCAAGGGCGCATTCTTTTTCTCACCGAAGATCCGGAACTCATCAAGCGGCAACTCGCTGGCGAAGATCTGCCGTGGGATACCAAGAATGCGGCGAATAATCCCAAGCTTCGCGATGACATCTCGACCGACGAGATTACTCCGGCACATTATTGTTTTTATTTCGATGAGACTCTGGGCGAGATTCCTTATCTCGGATTAAAGTGCGGCAGCGTTACGCCAATTGGGCGCGGCGATGTGAAGCGCGGCGGCTTTGTCTGCGCGGTCAGCGGCAAACGGCGTGGCAAAGGATCGAGCCGCGAACAGTCGCCCTACGCGGAAATGTGCGCGGGAATTCGCGTGGTAATTGCCGAAAATATTGAGCGCATCTACAAGCAGAATTGCCAGAATCTTGGAGTGCTGACTTCGACCAACTTTTCTCTTGATCGATCGCATTCGCGGCGGAGAAGAAATTCCGCTGAGTGAATTTACCGCGGGCGAGGATGAGATTACTCGCCAGGTGATCGAATACGGCGGCCTGTTTCCCTTCAATGTGGCGCGCATGCAAAAGAAAGTATTTCTGCCGCCGATCAAGACCGAAAAGCGTCCCATGACCGTCGCGGAGAAAATCTTTGCCCGGCACATGGTGAATGAAAATGGCGGAATTGGCGTGAGCAGTGTTAAGCCGGGTGACACTGGATTCGCGCAAGCCGATCTGCGCTTCAGCCACGAGTACGTTACTCCGATGGCGGCCATTTTCTTCGAGCGCTATGTGGGGAAAGATGCGAAGGTCAACGACGCGTCCAGCATTATTTTTTTCCGCGACCATTTGACGTTTCTCGATGAGGTGATTTCCGAGGAAAAAAAGAAACTGGGCCTGCTCGACCTGGCTACTCAACTGAAACTCAAACAGCAGGACTTCGCCGCCAAGCAGGGAATTAAATTGCACGGGGAACTGAAAGATCGCAAGGGATCGGAAGGCATCTGCCATTCGATCGTGCTGGAGAGCTATGCGCTGCCAGGACAACTTAACATCGGCTCGGACTCGCACACTCCGCACGTGGGGGCGATTGGCTGCGTGGCTTTCGGCATTGGCACCACTGACGTGTTCAATGGCTGGATTACGAAAGATGTGCGCGTGAAAGTGCCGGAGTCAGTGAGGATCGTGATTCGGGGCAAGCGGCGCGCAAATGTGACGGCGAAGGATTTTATTCTGAAGATTCTCAGCCTCGATTACGTACGTAGCGGCAAGGCGCTGGCGAAAGTCATGGAGTATGCAGGCGAGGCCATCGAAGAGCTCAGCGTGGATGAGCGCGCCACCATGACCAACATGGCGGCTGAAATTGGCGGATTTACCGGCATTGTTGCACCGGATAAGAAAGCTGTTGATTTTCTGGTGGAACGGCGCGGTATGGATCGAGCCAAGGCTCAGTCGATGATTGAAGGATTGTTCAGCGACAAAGACGCGCAATACGCGCACGTGATTGAACTCGACGCGGCTGAGATCGGACCCATGGTTGCGACTCCTGGCGACCCTGGAAATGGGAAGTACATCCGCGATCTGAATACACCCGTGCCGGTAGAAATCGCGTACGGAGGCACGTGCACCGCGGGTAAAAATGAAGACATGGACATGTACGCCGCAGTGCTGGCCGACTCCCTCAGGCACGGTAAGCGCGTGGCCGACTCGGTGAAGTTTTATATCCAGTTCGGGTCACAGGAGACGCGCGAGTATTGCTTGCGTAAAGGCTACCTTGACGTGTTTCAAAAAGCCGGAGCGCACGTGATCGAACCCAGTTGCGGAGCCTGCATCAATGCCGGCCCGGGAGTTTCCACGCGGCCCGACCAGGTGGTGATCAGCGCGCAGAATCGCAACTTCCCCGGCCGCAGTGGTCCGGGACAAATGTATCTGGCCTCGCCATTGACGGTCGCGGCTAGCGCCGTCGCCGGATACATTGTGGAGTATGAGCCCAGTGGGGCTTTAGTCGGAGCCTAAACCTTCCCCTCGTAAGTGGTTGAATCCACGCGTGGTGGCTGAAATCAGCCACCCTCGGAACTGCAACTTTTCTTTCAACTCCGAGTTCAAATAGAACAGGTGCTTCTAATAGGAAGATCGAGAGGGGCCTGAGGATCCGAGCAGCGGGATTGGTGGAAAGGCGGATCCGACAAGGGGGTTCAAAATGAAGTACATAAAATATTTGGCTTTAGTAAGTGTCTTGATGCTGCCGTTGGCCTACTCGCAAGCGCAGGTCAGCGTGGGAGTCGGATTCGGACCGGGTTATGTGGGCGTGGCGCCAACCTGCGCTTACGGCTACTACGGATACTACCCTTACGCTTGCGCGCCTTACGGCTACTACGGGCCTGATTGGTTTGTGGGTGGCGTATTCATCGGGGCTGGTCCTTGGTACGGCTGGGGACACGGTTGGCGCGGCGGCTGGGGCGGCTATTACGGCCGTGGGGGCTACGGCTGGGGCGGTCACGGCTATTACGGACGCGCGGGATATGGCGGACGAGGGTACGGTGGATACGGTTATGCTGGACGAGGTTACGCCGGGCGGGGCTACGCGGGTGGTGGATTCCGAGGTAACGCGTTCCACGGCGGCGGAGGTGGTTTTCACGGTGGAGGAGCTGGCGGGTTCCATGGTGGCGGTGGCGGATTCCACGGTGGCGGCGGTGGCCACGGCGGCGGCGGACATCGGTAATCGGCTCTGACGCTGGCTGCAACAACCGGAGAAATGGCTGGCAGCAACCACTGCCGGCCATTTTGTTTTTGCGGGCCGTCTCTATTTCTTGCTAGAATGTGCGTTCTCGCGGGAGTGCCGTAGTAAAATACCAGCATCCAGTTCAGGAGATCGCACCGTTATGACTTATGTAATTGCAGAACCCTGCATCAACACCAAAGACACTGCCTGCGTGGATGCGTGTCCGGTGGATTGCATTCATCCCAAGAAAGATGATCCCAAGTACGCGACCGAACAGCTGCTTTATATCGATCCGGTGGAGTGCATCGATTGCGGCGCGTGTGTTCCGGTGTGTCCGGTGTCGGCCATTTTCGCGCTTGACGATCTGCCGGAAAAGTGGAATTCGTTTACCGAGCTCAACGCCAAGTATTTCGGACGATAAGGTTGGTTTCCGTCGTCGGACCTTGTGGCGCGCATCCCAGGGGGATGCGCGCTTTTACTTTTTCGCTCACAACCACATCGGATCTAACTTTTGTTTATGGTGAAGGTCCCGTTCCCACTGCACCCAGTCACGCCGGTGAGCGTCCATGTGCCGGTGATGGTGCTTCCGCTGACGGCGCCATTCAGCGCTAACTGATTATTCGTACCGCTGGAAAAAGTAGTCGAAATATTCATCCCGAATGTGCCTGCAACGTTCCCGTTGAAGTTGCCGCTCAATCCGAAAGAACCAGTCTCAGTGGTGTCGCCGGAAAAACATGGGCTGGCGGTTGTGAACTTAAAGTTGGTGACGCTGATCGAGCCGCCGCTTTCCTGAGTAAAGTTCGTGGTGAAGCCAAACGCCGGAGAATTGTCCGTGTTGGTGAGATTGGCAGTCCAAGCTCCATTGATGTTGCCTGAATTCGAGTTATTGCTACTCCCGCACCCTATCGTCGCCAGTCCTAGCGACAAGAGGATAATCATTCCCAGTGATCTGTACACATGCCCTCCCCGTAGAAAGTTTCAGATCATATGGAGGACAAAAACGTCTCGATTGTTGCTCGGGATGAAACCCTAGATGCCTCTCCTGAGAACAGCACGGTGGACTACATCTGCATGTGCTGTTTCGAACGCACCCGGGCTGAACTCCCGGTCCAGCTAAAGCGATGGCCTGATCTCCCCGATAAAGAATGCAGCCTCTATTGCCGGCAGAGTTCAGGTGATGGTCGTCACAGGCCCGCGTGATGCTTGTCATTCTCGAATGTTCTGTTGAGCCGTAGCATGGTTTCCGGAAGCACCTTCGTGCTGCCAATTCCGGACAAAGTTAAGAAGGACGATACCGCGATGTCAGAAAGCCTCCCGACGTTTGAGTACTACAGCAACCGCTACCATGCGGCGGCGGCTTGCGAACACTGCGAGGGAATCATCCGGCACGAGGCCTGGTGCATCACCCGCGATCCAAATGTTTACTACGCCTACCAGATCGTTGCCGACCCAGCTCAGTTGATGATTGGCGATGCTCTTATCCTTCATTCGCTTGGGGTGAGGTGGGAACGGAACCAGAGACCGGTCGGCTGCAAGGGGAATTGCCCGATCGGTTGAGACACCGAAGTCTAGGCGATGCCTTCGATACTCGACAACAAGTCCGTCGCGAGCCGGCTCTTATCGACACAGCCGTCCGCGCCGGCTTGAATGGCAGTGGGCAGCAGGGACGCCGCATCATGCTGACTCATGATCAAAATCTTCGAGTCAGCGAGTTCCTGGCGAACCGCACGTGCCACCTCTAATCCATTCATGCCTGGCATGCTGATGTCCAACAGGATCAAATCTGGCCGGGACTCTTGCGCCTTCTGAATTGCTTCCTCGCCGTCTTGCGCCTCAGCGCAGACTTCCCAATTTTTCCTGGACGCCAGAATGTCGATTACGCCGCGCCGGACCAGCGCATTATCGTCGACCACGAGGATTCGCATGGAAATTGCCGATGCTCCTGGGTTCACCCAACCGATACAGGCTGGACTACCGGTGTGCGCTTCGAAGGATCGCTTTTCGAAACTGGAAGAGTGAAAGAAATGATGGTTCCCTGGCCGTTGGACTCAATAGTCATGTTGCCCCCGAATTGGCGGACCCGCTCCCTCATTCCGGTCATCCCTACTCCTGAGCCTTTGGCCTGAATCTCGGCTAGCCTTTCCGGCGATATTCCTTTGCCCTGGTCTTGTACCTGAAGTGAAACCTCGTCGCTGTGCCGCGCCATATGAATGACTGCGCTCCTGCTGCCACTGTGGCGATGAATGTTGGTCAGGCACTCCTGCACTAGGCGGAACATAACGAGTTCCATTTCACGCGAGAGTCTGCCGAAGTCCTCGGTCACGTTGAGTTTGATCTCCAAACCGTTTCGTTCCGAGAGCCCCTGGATATACCAGCGAACCGCTTCTGCCAGGCCAGTCTCATCCAACAGCGGTGGATGCAAGAGGTAGGACATCGTTCTTATTTCCTGATTCAGTTGCTGCACCAGCTGCTGGCTGTCTTCCGCTTCCTTAACGAGCGTGAACCCATCCTGACGCGCGTGTTGAGCTACCCGGGCAAGATTCATGCCCAGAGCGGTCAAGAGCTGGCCCGCGCTGTCATGCAGCTCACGGGCAATGCGGCGGCGTTCTTCATCTTGTACTTGCAATAAGCGTACGGACAGGTCGCGCAGTTGCTGGGACTGCCGTACTACGTCAGCATTGCGGAATTCCAATTCCCGGGTGCGCTCGCGCACTTCCGCGTCCAGCGTTTCTGCCAGTTTTTTATAGTTTTCCTCGGCGCGTTTCAGTTCGGTGATGTCCACTCCAGTGGGGTGCAGAAAAAGTATTTGCCCTTCGTGGTCTCGAATTGGATAAAGCGCAAAATCCACGATGTGCTCACTGCCATCGGCCCAGGAATAGCGGAGCGTCTCCCTGTAAGGAATGCCCTTTGCGACTTGCGGGGTCGCGGCACGGATTTTTTCCCGCGACTCCAGGATAACCTTCCACCATCCGCAGTCCCAAAGGGGACGACCCAGAATCTCTTCAGCGCGATAACCGCATGCATCCAGACACAACCGGTTCGCGTCGATGACTGTTCCGTCGAGAGTCATAATTCCAGCGAACACGGTTGTTTGTTCGAATACAGCCCGGAATTTTGCATTCGCGGCGACCGCTTCCGCGGTCATTTGTCGCTCCCGTTCCTCGATCCGTTTTCGCTCGGTAATGTCGAGCGTAAGACCGTCGAAGCGCGTCGGCTGACCCGATACATCGTAAAACGTTCGGCCAATTGCCCGGATCCATTTCTGCCGTCCGTCGGGCGCAACCGTGCGGTACTCGATGTTGTAAGGAATATCGTTCGCGTTGCTCTCCTCAATTGTCTGCCGGGTGCGTTCGCGGTCATCTGGATGCAACCGCTCGTAGAAAGTATCGATGGTTACCTCGGCATCCGAAGGCAACCAGAAATGTTCTTTGACTTTGTGATCCCAAATGAGCTTGTCAAAGGGTAGATCGCAGAACCAGAATCCAACCTGCGATGCTTCCGCAACCAGATCAAAACGCTCGCGCTGCTTGCGCTCCAACTCTTCAGCTTGTTTTCGCGGAGTGATGTCAAGCACGGTGCCCAGCATGCGCCAGGGCGCGCCCTTGGGGTCGCACTCAAGATGACCGGTAAGCTCTACCCAGCCAACGTTCCCGTCTTTCCGGCGAATGCGGCCTTGAAAAAAGAAACGCGACCCGGTTTGTAGAGTGTGGGAAAGTGCTTGTTCGAATGCCGGCAAATCGGCGTGATGGACGAACTTTGTCCTGAACTCTTCTGCAGAGATTGGACCTTCTTCCGCGGTTCGCCCGAATATTTCGTAAGGTCTGTCATTCTCCCACGCCACGCGGTCCTGATCAAAATGCCACATCCAGATGCCAAGCTCCGCGGCCTGCGTCGCGACTCTGAGCCGCTGTTCGGATTCCTTGATGGCTTCGCGCGCGCGAACAATATGGGAAATGTCGCGGAAGTAACAGACCACGCCGTAACGCCCATCCGGAAGTGGGATGCGGCTGATCTGCCATTCAAAACACTGGAGAGCCCCGGTGTCACGCCGACGCTGGATGCGCTCTGCGGCAAAGTAAGGCTCTCCGGTCTCCAAAGTATGGCGGAACCTTCCGATAATCTCATCTGCATATTCTTTGGGCCAACGGGCGTGGGTGAGCTCCTCAAAGTCGCGCCCGATCAGGTTGGGGTCATTCTCGTAAACAACGTGCGCCGTGGGATTGATCTCCCGGATTCGGAAGTCCGCATCCACCAGATAAACGCCGAGTGGAGCCTCATTGAGCAGAGTCTCGAACTGCGCTGTCCGTTGACGCAGAATTTCCCCGGCTTCTTTTCGCATGCGCGCCATTTGCAAATGGGTTTGCACGCGGGCCAGAAGTTCGCGGGCACTGAAAGGCTTGATGAGGTAATCGTCGGCGCCGTGTTGCATGCCCTCGACGCGCGACTCTTCGCCAGCGCGCGCAGAAAGCAGGATGATCGGAATGGTCTTCGTTTCCGAATCTTCGCGCAGCGCATGCAGCAATCCAAAGCCGTCGAGGTTGGGCATCATCACGTCGCTCAACACCACATCCGGCGCACGTTGCCGTGCTGCTTTCAGCGCAGCCATGCCATCTGGAGCCGCTTCCACCTCATAGTGTTCAGAGAGCAAGCGGACGAGATATTGCCGCATGTCGGCGTTGTCATCGGCGACCAGGATGCGCGGGCGTTTCTCGCCTGCCTCGATTTCCGCAACATCTGGAGGACAAGCAACCGGAATACGTTCATCGTCAGGAATGATTTCGTGCGCGGCGTCGAAGGTTCCTCCCTCGGGCAGCCAGCGCAGCGCCTCTTCGACAAATGGGGCGGCGCCTACCGCGGTCGTGGCCAGGGTGCGGGTCCCACCAATCCTGTCAGCAGGCAAGTGCGCGCTGCCCAGCGGAACGCTCACAATGAAAGTGCTGCCAGTTCCCGCCACGCTTTCCACGCGGACCGTTCCGCCATGAAGCTTGACCAGTTCCTGCACCAGCGCCAGGCCGATCCCGCTGCCCTCGTGAGTTCGACTGCGGGTGTTCTCGATACGATGGAAGCGGTCGAAAAGCCGCGGCAGCTCTTTCGCGGGAATCCCCACTCCCGTATCTTTCACGCGTAATTCAACCGTATTCCCGGTCTCAACCAGCGCAACCGCGATCGCGCCTTCGAAGGTGAATTTGAAGGCGTTCGAAATGAGATTGAGAACAATCTTTTCCCACATGTTGCGATCGATGAAGACCGGTTGCGACAACGGAGGGCATTCCAGTTCCAGCCGCAATCCAGCTTTCTCCGTGGCAGAACGGAATACGCTGGCTAGTTCCACGGTGAAAGCGGCGAGGTTGGTGGGTTGAAACACCGCCTGCATTCGGCCCGCTTCGATGCGAGAAAAATCCAACAGCGTATTCACCAGTCGCAGCAGGCGGGTTCCGTTGCGATTCACCAATTCGAGTTGGCTTTTTGCCGATGGAGAGAGCCCGGTATAACTTTTCGCCAGTAGATCTTCTACCGGTCCCAACATCAAGGTTAACGGAGTGCGAAACTCGTGGCTGACATTGCTGAAAAACGCGGTCTTCGCGCGGTCAATTTCGGCCAAGGCTTCCAGTCGCTTGCGCTCTTCCTCGGCGGCGCGGACGTTCTGAATGGCGGTCGCGATCTGGCTTGCGATCAGCTCATAAAACGTGCGGTACTCCGCATCGAGTCTGCGGGTGGGATTTACGCCGGCGATCAGAACTCCTAGCGGTCGATCGTCACCTCGAGAAGTAACCGGCAGCACCATGGCCTTGGAAATAATCTGCTGCGCCGGGCCCAGCGGTAGCTCGGGAATATTTCCGACGTCAATCACCAACGCTTGGCCGGTATTCACGACCTGCGCAATCGGCCACGCGGAAGGCTCAGAGTTTGCGCTGGTGAGAGCCAGAGTTAGCGGTGCGTTCGTAAGTACCTCGGGAGGGAGTCCGCAGGCTTGCTGTCGGCTGGCCGTCTTCCCATCTTCTTCAACCAAATAAAGAATGGCGAAAGGGATATCATCCGGATTTTTCAGTAAGGTGGCAGCCGCCGAGGCACAAGCCTGCTGGGTCGTCTTTTGAGTTAAGGCGGCCGCCGATAGTTCCGACAGCGTACGAAGGCGGCGGGCGTTAATAACCTTTGCCGTGACTTCAGTCGAGGGGCAAAATAACCCGCCAACTTTCCCGGCTTCGTCATGAATCGGACTGTACGAGAAAGAGTAATAGGTTTCTTCCACGAAATTTCCGCGATTCATGAAGAGACGAACGTCATCGAAAAACGAAGCTTCGCCTTTTTTGAAAACCTTGTCAGCCAGGGGACCGCAAACATCCCAAATCTCGGCCCACACTTCCGCCGCTGGCCTGCCCAATGCCCAAGGGTGTTTGCTTAAACTCAAGACTTGGATATACGCGTCGTTATAGAGAAACGTTGCGTCTTTACCCCAGCCAATCCACATGGGATGCTGAGAACTAAGAATCAGATTGACCGAGGTTTTCAGGCTTTGCGGCCAGCCCCGGATAGGCCCGAGCGATGTGTGAGACCAATCCTGTTCCCGGATTAAGCGGCCCAGCTCTCCGCCCCCGGCCAACCAGACTGTATCCGGATCGTGATTGTTCGCCTCCGCCTGAAAATTCGTGGCCGAATCGCGATCAACGATTCGATCGAGCGTAGAAAACAGATCTCGGCCGATTTGGTTCTTGGGAATATATGCGGCAGCCTCTACTTCTTGAACCTGCTGTTGCACGATGGAGGGATCGTTCTGGCTGACGATGACAACTTTCACTTCCGGCCGTTCTTTTCGTAGAATGCGTGTTGCCTCGAGTCCATTCATCCCGGGCATCGAGATATCCATCAGCACGACATCTGGCCGTAGCGATTTTGCCTTTTCGATAGCATCCAGCCCATCGACCGCTTCACCGCACACGTCCCAGCCCGGGCGGGAAGAAAGCAAGGAACGCAGGCTTTTTCTGACCGCCACGTTATCGTCGACAATCAGTATTTGACGAGAGATCATTCTCAATCTGTCTTACTTAGTTGCGTCCCCAGGACCGCTGCGCCCCCGAAGTCTGGCGAACGCTGCCGCACCAATTGCAGGCACGGGCGAAGAAAAGTGCGCCAAACCCTAACAGCGTCTGAGGATGATAGTGGGCGCGTTAATAGCCATGGTATACAGTGATTCCTGTAGCGCCCGCGAGAGAAAGGGCGCGCTGGGGCTCCATCCGAATGCCACGCAACCCGGCTTCCACTGGAAAATATAACGTTGGTAACCAGCCAGAGTAACTTCAGGTAGCCCTTGAGAGCACCAGTCTCAACGCCTTTCGTAATTATTGGTTACAAAACTTCACAACTAAACTTCGATGCGGGGGTTTAGTTCTGACATGATCAACAACTTCACGAAGTCGCTCTTAGTCCTGGCAGCGGGTGGTCTGATGTTGGTTGGCGCCGCCTCTGCTCAAACCCAAGACAGCAACACAGCCGGCGCGGGACCTGGCGTAGTCGATCCCGGTCATCCTCGCGTCAATGAAGTCAATGCTCGCGAGCAGAACCAGCAGGACCGCATCGCGAATGGTGTCCAGAACGGTACGATGACTCCTGGACAAGCATCGCGCGTGGAAAATCGGGAGCAGAATATCGAGAACCAGCAAAAGGCCGATATGGCCGCTCATAACGGTCACCTGACCAAAGGTGAGCAGAGACAGCTCAACCGGGAACAGAACCGTACCAGCAGGCGAATCTACAAAGACAAACACGATGGAAAGTAGATTCGGAAACTGACTTCCCGAGTTCAGGACAAGAGCCGCGGCCGACCGCGGCTTTTTTGTTTTCCGAACAGATTCCGCTGCGCCGCGTTTTGCCGCGTCAATTTGTCTATAATGACGGGGCCATACCTCAGCTCGTTGTGACCAATGAAGTCCTGCGCGGTTTCTCACCGCATGGCCGGAACTGGAAGCATTACTTGATCCTATGAATGTAAGACCCGGATTAGAAGTAGCAAGCCTGACCGACGTCGGTCGACAGCGCGAGAACAATGAAGATTCCTTCCTCTACTGGGAGCCGGCGGCGGATGGAGAACTCCAGCGCAAGGGCAGATTGGCGGTGATCGCCGACGGCATGGGCGGATACGAAGGTGGCCAGGAGGCGAGCCGGCTGGCCGTCGAAACAGTGCGTGAAATCTACGACAATGTAGTCGGCGACGATCCGCACGTTGCCCTGCTGGAAGCATTTGCCCGAGCCCATGAAAGAATCCAAAACTACGCGGGACAGCATCCCGCGCTTCACGGCATGGGCACAACGTGCACTGCGCTAGTGATCCGCGACCGCCAGCTTTATTTCGCTCACGTTGGAGATAGCCGCCTTTACCTGGTGCGCGGCGCGAGCATCTCACGCTTGACTCGCGACCACTCCTATGTTGGCCGACTGGTCGAGACTGGCATTGTCCGCGCCGAAGATGCAGAAAAACATCCGCAGCGGCACATACTCACAGCCGCGCTGGGAGCAGGCATCGAGGTAGCTGTGCAAAGAGCCGAACACGCAATGCCCTTGCAGGACTCCGACTATCTTCTTTTGTGTACGGATGGTTTGTGGGGCGTCGTGAGCGATGAGGAACTCGAGGCGGCCGTGAAAGGCAACGATCCCGCTCAATGCTGCACCGTCCTGGTGAAGCTGGCATTGCAGCGCGGCGGTCCGGACAATATCACGGTGCAGGTTCTGCGCGTTTTGCCCGAGTCCGAATCCAAAGCGATCGCGAGCTGATGGAAACTGGGCGTCCTTTCGAACTGCAATCTGCTGCACACCGTAATCGCTTTTCATCCAGGACCATGTTCCAAACCATTGAAAATAAGCCATCGGAATCTTCATAGCGCAGTGATGAATGGCCGACCGATTGCAGACGTAGCGAGTTAAAGTCTATTAATACCATAGACTTTATGGAATAATGGCACGCTATGAGAATCTCACAAAAGGGACTTTACGCCCTGCAGGCGATGATGATGCTGGCCCGTCGCCACAACCAGGGCGCGATCAAGATTCGCGAGATTGCGTACGAGGAGAATCTTCCAGAAAAATTCCTGGAGCTCATCCTGCTTGAACTGAAGAACGCGCGCATGGTCGAGAGTGTGCGCGGAGCCAAGGGTGGATATCAGTTGCGGCGTGATCCCGCAGACATCCAGTTGAGCGAGATCATGCGCTTGATCGACGGGCCGCTGGCGCCCTTTGGTGATGCCGAACAATTACGAACTCTGATCGACCGCGACCTCCCGCATCGCGCCCTTTACCAGCTATTTCTCGACGTGCGCGATGCAGCCGCCAACATTCTGGAAAATACATCTCTGGCCGACTTGATCGCCGAACCGGCGCCGCGCGCACCCAAAGCGAAGAGAACACAGAGGAAAGAAAAGGGAAGCGTGTTGTCCATGGTAGCTGGGGGGCACAAGAACGAGTGAACGCCGTAGCTAGCCTGAACCAACTCTAGCGGCTCCCGGAAGAAGTCTTTGCGATTGGACAGTTACGGCGAAACAGAGCGCAGGTATCATCCGTACCCGACTAAATCCATAGTGATAATAGACACAATAAAGCATAAAGGTTCTGAAGACACCATGCCCGTGCTTTCACGAAAAGTCATTGGCCCCAAAACTCAAAAGGAGAGGATTTTGAATTCCATGAAACTAATAATGAGGTTGATCATCACCGCCCTTGCGCTTGCGGTCTTGGCCGCGGCAGCATGGGCAGAGAACCCGCCCTCAGGTCCGCCCGCAGCCAAAGATGGGGCGACGGCACCTGCACCGCCCACCGTCACTGCTGCGGATGTTCAAGCGCTAAGGGATGCACTGGCCGCGCAGCAGCTACAAATCAACCGGCTCACTGAGCTACTCGAACGTCAACAGGCCCAGCAAGCCGCGGCTGAAGCATCCGGCAAGTCCAGCATACGATCTGCACCGCAACAAGAAGTGGCAGTTGCCCCGGTCCTAACCGACGCTGCGCTGCAACAGGGCAACGCTCCCCCTACTGCGCAGAACCCGCAAGATTCGGGCACCCTGCCCAGGCCGAGTCCGATTGAAGGTCCGCTCTCCATCCGCTTCAGAGGCATCAGCATTACGCCCGGTGGATATGCCGCTGCCGAATTTGTTCGCCGCTCCAGAGCCCTCGGCGCAGACGTCTCCACGCCCTTCAACTCCCTCACGATGCCTGGCGCCTCACAGAGTTCGGTGCCGGAATTTTTCGGGTCAGGACGCCAATCGAAAATCACAGCTTTCGTCCACAGTGAGATGGGGAGGGTAGACCTTTCCAGCTACGTCTCGGCTGATTTTCTCTCGGCCGGCGTCACTTCCACCTCCAACTCAACCAATGGCTACACGCTTCGGCTCCGCCAGGCTTGGGTACAAGCCAAGGTGGACAGCGGCTGGAGTTTTCTCGGCGGGCAGATGTGGAGTCTGGCGACAGAGAACGGTAAAGGCATCAGTCCGGATGATGACTTGGGCAGGACCAACGACGCCCGACCTAAGACAATCGACGCGACTTATAACGTGGGCTTCGTTTATGCTCGCCAGGCTGGGATCCGCGTTACGAAAGCCTTCGGCGACAAAGTCTCATTGGCCTTCGCGGTGGAAGCTCCGCAAGGCACACTCACCACACACGGCAACGGAGATAACTTTCTGCTAGGTCAGCCGGGCGCGAGCAACAGCTACAACACTACCGCCAATTACACTTTCAATCCTTCGCCCGATCTTATCGCGAAAGCGGCCTTTGATCCCGGCTTTGGACACTACGAGATTTTCGGCATATTTAACCGGTTCACCGACCGGGTGTTTCCCTGCGGCGAAGTAGCGCTCGTTGCCCCAGCAACAACTGGACCTTGCCCGAATGGCGCGGGAACCGGTCCAAATGCTTTAGGGGCGTACATCGCGTCCAAATCTGGCGGTGCTTTCGGAGCGAGCGCACGCTGGGCTTTTGACCGTAAACATATCGTTTTCGGCTTGAAAGCCCTCAGCGGGGACGGGACCGGACGCTACGCCGCGGGCGGACTCTCCGATGTCTCGATCAACGGCGATGGCACGCTTCATTTGATCAAGAACTTCGCCGAATTAACCACTCTCGAATACCGGGCCAGGAAATTCGATATCTACGGTTACGGTGGCGTCGAATACGCAGCGCGGACAGCCAGCTTCGACCCGATCACGGGAAAAGAAGTGGGTTACGGGGCGCCGCTGTTTAACAATTCTGGCTGCTACACCGAGTTGCCTCCTGCCGTGGGCACGGGGTTCACTCCCACCAGCCTCAGCAGTTGCACGGCCGATACGCGCGCTTTGATCGAAGGAACGATTGGCTTCTGGTACCGCTTTTACAGCGGACCCAGAGGAAGGTTTCAGTTCGGGACGCAGTATTCCTACGTAACTCGCGATACCTGGTCCGGTACCGGCTTTACGAAAGGCGTCGGCGTTTCGCCGGAGGGACTGGACAATATGGTATTTACATCCTTCCGTTACATTTTGCCGTAACGAACGTTTCGGAGGGTGTGCCTTCCCTTCGGAAAAGCCGCCGGCCCGGTTTTGGCTACTCTCCTTTTCCGGGCTGGCGGTGTTAACTTGGTTACGAAACAGGGAATGTGGATTTCGGAATCTTTCTGTTCACCTACAATATCGTGAGACGATATTGCGAAATGATATTTTGAACCTATGAATTCCAGACGCGACTTTCTTAAGCAGATGTCAGGAGCCGCGCTACTTCCAGGCGCGTCGCCGGTATTGACGTGGGCACTTCCGCAAGGACAACAGGTCCCGTTCCCGGGTGAAGATGGCTTAGTCCTGCGTTCCTTCCGGTTCATCGATCTGGAGAGTCCGGTCGACTATTTCAATACCTGGCTCACACCGGTGCCGCACTTCTTTGTGCGCAACCACATGTTCGAACCGAGCGAACTCGACGCGAAGGAATGGCGTCTGTCGATCGGCGGTGAAGTGGAGAGGCCAGTCACGCTGAGTCTGGTCGAGCTTTCGAAAATGGAAACGCACTCCGTGGTCAACACGCTCGAGTGCGCCGGCAACGGCCGCACTTTGTACCGCCCGCAGGTTCCGGGCATTCAGTGGGGTAAAGGTGCGGTAGGCACCGCCCGCTTTTCCGGACCGCGGATGCGCGATGTTTTGCAACATGCGGGAGTGAAAGCCAAGGGCAAGCATGTCATGTTCCGCGGACTCGATGAAGTTCCCGGCAAAGTACCTCCCTTCATTCGCAGCATCCCGATCGAGAAGGCGATCGACGCCGATACGCTTATTGCCACGCACATGAACGGAGCGCCGCTTACGAAGCATCACGGCTTTCCCGCGCGCGCTCTTGTTCCAGGATGGATCGGTTCGGCATCCTGCAAGTGGCTTACGGAAATTAAAGTGCTCGAGTCTCCATTCGTGGGCAATTTTATGAGTCCCGGTTACAGCCTGCCGAACCACCCGGTAAAGCCTGGCGAAACACTGAAGCCTGAAGATACGCATCCGATTACTGCCTTGAACGTGAAGTCTGTAATTGCGGGCCCGAGTGACGGAGCGAATCTGAAAACTGGTGCAGTTCTCGTCCACGGCGCAGCCTGGGCGGGGGAAGCGGATATCGCGAAGGTCGAGATCTCCATCGACGGAGGGGCGAACTGGAATCTCGCCAAGCTGGGTCATGATCAATCGCACTATGCGTGGCGGCTGTGGAGCTACGAGTCAAAGATTACGAAGCCTGGCGATTACACGATTCAATCCCGCGCAACCGATAGTCAAGGACGTGTCCAGCCAACTACGCCGCTGTGGAATCCTGGCGGCTATCTTTACAACGTCATCGATCAGGTGAACGTACATGTTTCATAAAACGGTAGTCAGTCAGCTTTTTTATGTAATTTTGGGGCTCACCCTACTAACCTTCGCGACTGTCTTAGTTGCACAAAAAAACATTCCCGCCAATGTGACTGCAGATTTACCGCCGGGCGCGATGCAAGTGAAAGCCACTACGGCGTGTACGGAATGTCACGAGGCGCGCATTATCCTGCAACAACGCCTGAGCAAAGCGGCATGGACGAAAGAGGTCGATAAGATGACGAAGTGGGGCGCCGTAGTTGATCCGGCTGATCGTGACGCGCTGATCGATTATTTAAGCAGCAACTTCAGCCCTGACAAGCCTCCCTACGAGCCGCCGCGAACTGCGGGGAAGTGAAGAACGTGGAACGCCTGTCGAAAGTGAGCAAGCAAAAAGCAAAGCGCTACCGACCCAGCATCCAAGGCTTGCAGGACGCTACGGCAGCGCTGCCAATTCTTCGCCTAAATCGGATGCTAAAAGTATAGAAAGTGTTGTTGCGGGGCTTCTAGTGTATTGTTAGGTACTCGGAAGTTAATGGCTTAGGTCAATAAGCTAAAGTTTTTCCTCAGTGCTTTCCGTCGCGTTTGAATCTTTTTCCGGCCTCAACAAAGGAAACAGAATCACGTCGCGGATTGTGTGCGAATCGGTCAGCAGCATGCATAGCCGATCGACGCCCACGCCACACCCGCCCGTCGGAGGCATTCCATACGACAGCGCGCGAATATAGTCCTCATCCATCTGGTGCGCCTCTTCATCGCCGCGCTCACGCTCCTTTAATTGCGACTCGAAACGCCGCCGCTGGTCTTCAGGATCGTTAAGTTCACTGAATCCGTTCGATATCTCCATTTGTCCGGCGTAGATCTCGAACCGCTCGGTCCATTCCGGCTCATCCGGTTTCTGCTTCGACAGGGGTGAGACTGCGGTAGGGAATTCGTAGATGATGGTCGGCTGTGTTAGGTGCTCTTCGGCCACAGCTTCGAATAATGCTGCGATCGTTTTGCCCAATGGTTCATTCTGATCATAGGGCATATGCGTGTGCGCCCGATTGAAGCGCTCAACCAGTTTTTTCAGGCTGTCCTGCGAAGCGAAATCCTTCATTTCCGGTTTCGCTCCCCAAGCTTCCTGCCAGTAATGAATGATCGCCTCACGCATCGTAAATCGTTGCCAATTCGCCCAATCGATCTCCTGATCGCCCCACTTCGCTTTGGTCCCACCATTTACATCCTTCGCGGCCTGCGTAATTAACTGCTGCGTAAGATCCATGATGCCCTGATAATCGGTGTAAGCCTGATAAAACTCCAGCATCGTGAATTCAGGATTCCATCGCCAGCCGAGGCCCTCGTTGCGGAAGTTGCGGTTGATTTCATATACCCGATCGAATCCGCCCACTACTAGCCGCTTCAAATAAAGTTCGGGAGCGATGCGCAAATATAAATCCATATCCAGCGTGTTGTGGTGCGTCACAAAGGGCCGCGCCACAGCTCCTCCGGCGATCGGCTGCATCATCGGCGTCTCCACTTCAACAAATCCATGCCCTTCCAGGGTGCGGCGCAACGACTGCACAAGTTTGCTGCGTTTCAGAAAAACTTCCCGTACTTCTGGGTTCACCACAAGATCGACATAACGCTGGCGGTAGCGCAGTTCCACGTCGGTCAGTTCGTTCCATTTCTTGGCACCGCCGGTAGCTGACTCATCAGCTTCGACGGTCTTACCCGCAGGCAGCGGCAAAAGATCCTTACTGAGGAAAGTAATCTCCTCGACATGGATGGTCAGTTCGCCGGTGCGGGTGCGGAACAAATATCCGCTCACGCCAATGTGATCGCCGATATCGAGCAGTTTGTATAGCTCGAAGCCACCGTCGCCAACCGCATCTTTCTTTACGTAAATTTGCAGCCGCTGGCCGCCTTGCTGCAGATGCGAGAAGCCCGCCTTACCCATCAGCCGAATTGCCATAATGCGTCCGGCCACGCGCACACTCACGCGCGGAGCTTCCAGTTGCTCGGCCGTCTTATCCGTATAGTCCGCAAGGATTTGCGGAATGGTGTGCGTGAACTCGTACTTACTGCGGTAAGCCGCTTGTCCCAGCGCTTCAATCTGTTTCAACTTCTGGCGCCGTAATTCGTAAACGTTCTCGTCGAATGCCAAGAGAATCCTTTGGTCGGGAATTGCGCGCACGGCGCGTAAAATCTGAGGAAACTGTGAAACGTGATTATAAACAACTCCTACTGCAATGGTCTGATCATGGCGTCCGATTTGCTCGTATATGAGGTACTATGGTACATTGGTACATGCCTGACGATCAAAGACTGCTGGTCGAGCGCGTGCAAACGGGTGTCCGGATGGAAAAGCGCCTGCTCAAAATTCTGAAGGCCTTCGCCGAATACCACGACATGACCCTTGGCGATCTCTTGGAGGGCATCGTCCTTCATGCTTTCGATGGGAAAACGCCGTTCAGTCCCGCCTCTCTTGAGCGAATTCAGGAACTCAAGCAGTTCTATGACTTTGATCTGGATTCCAGCGCCAGCCATCGCCTCAAAGAAATCAAAGCGCGCCCCGCCCGCAGGCGAACGACGGAGAAATAGAGATACGTATGACCACGAAACGCACGAATCTCGCCCTCACCGGCCTGCAATGGACTCTGGGACCAGTGATTCTGATTGAAGCAATCTTGTTTGTGCTGCCGGGCGCCGCTCACGGTTTTTCCAGGACTCACCTGCCAAACGTAATCCGGCTCATTCTTGGATTCGGTGAGATCGGTGGTTGCGTTCTTTTGCTGATACCGCGAACCGCGATCCGTGGCGCCTGGCTTCTTGTTGCCGTGTTTGCTCTGGCCATCCTCATACATCTGCTGCACGGCATGTATGGAGTTGGAGATCTAGCCATCTACACCGGCGCCGCCTGGGCTGTCGCCGTGGGAAAAGGGAACTAGGCCTCGCCGCCTCTAATGAACCACCGGCAACTCATCGACGATTTCGAGGGCGGTGCCATTTCTGCTGATTCCTTTCACCACGCCGATCATGTACATCTGGCTTTCGCATATCTCTGCGAGTATGCACTGGTCGCAGCTCTTGAACGATTCACCAGCGCGCTGAAGCGATTCGCCGTCGCCAACGGCAAGCCTCAGCTCTATAACGAAACCATTACCTGCGCATATTTCTTTTTGATTCGCGAACGCATGGCCCGAAACAAAGTCACAGACTGGCAGGAATTTGCCCGCGTCAATCCCGATCTGCTTACCTGGAAAGATGGCATCCTAAGCCGCTACTATCGAGAGGCGACGCTGCATTCAGACCTTGCTCGCAATGTCTTTGTGTTTCCGGATAGATTTCCGTGAGATCCTCAAACGCGGACGATGTTATCTGCGCCCCACCCGTGTTTCTTGAATAGCGTAGGATTTCTGACGCACACCTGCTATTGATAAAGATCGAGGAGATCCAATGAAAAGGCTATTCGTCGTTCTATTCTTTCTCGGTTTCACTTTTGCTCAGGCGCAGGAAATCAACAACGGCGAAGCGGTTTTGCGTGCGATGCACGAACGGTACAAAGCGTCGTGGTATGACACGGTCACATTCACGCAAAAAAGCACTACATATAATCCTGACGGAACCACCAAAGTTGAGACCTGGTATGAGGCCGCTTTGTTGCCGGGAAAACTGCGCATCGACATTGGGCCTGCTGCGGATGGAAATGGATACGTCCTGGCAGATGGCAATGTGACCATCATGAAAGATGGCAAGGTGTCTGGCAGCCGGCCTCTGGTCAACATGCTGCTGGTATTGGGATTTGACGTCTACCGGCAAGATCCGCAAACTACGATCGACGTAGTCAAGACCCAAGGCTATGACTTGACGAAGTTACGTGAAGACACCTGGGATGGACACCCCGTTTACGTGGTGGGTGCCGCAAAGGGCGATTTGCAGTCCCGGCAATTCTGGGTGGAAAAAGATACGTTGCTATTTGTTCGCGAGATGGAGCCGGCGCGCAGCGATCCCAAGAAAACAGAGGACATTCGTTTTACCGATTATCGGAAACTCGCGGGAGGCTGGATCGCCGCACGGGTAGAGGTGCACGTCGACAACAAGATGGTGTTCAGCGAGGAGTATTCGGATATTCGCGACAACGTTAAACTCGATGCTGCCGTGTTTGATCCCAAGCAGTTCAATGCAACGCACTGGGAGAAATAAAGCAAAAGCCAGGCGAGGCTGGCCGTATTGCCTGTACGTATCGGCTGCATCGTTTTGTAAGAACCTTGAAGCTGCGTGCGGACGGCGATACTATGGTCGGGATTGTGTTACCGTTGACATCCGAGGCAGACGATGCCGCAAAATTACGTTCCCATTTTCATCTTTATGGCAGTCATCGGAGTGCTACTTCCGATCACGCTGCTGGCCGCTAAGTTGGTCCGCCCGGACAATCCGAGCAAGACCAAGCTCATGCCTTATGAGTGTGGCATCGATCCCATCGACAACGCGCGTGGACGCTACACCGTCCGCTACTACATTATTGCGATTCTGTTTGTGGTCTTCGACGTGGAAACCATCTTCCTGTTCCCCTGGGCAGTTAAATTCAAAGCTCTCGGAGTTTTCGGGTTGGTTGAAATTCTGATCTTTCTCGTGATTCTGATCGTCGGATACATCTGGGTCTGGGGAAAGGGCGCCTTGGAATGGGTGTAACTCCTGCTACTCCCGCTGCCGAACCTTCCGCAGAAACTTTTGCTGCCAGTCGTTGGACTCAAGGCAATTTCATTTTCCCGACTCGGATCATAGTCAGCCCGATGCGAGTCAGCCGTGTGAAGTCGCGTTGGTTTGGCAGAAATGAAGAGAGCATTCCAATCTCGAAGGTTGCTTCAGTACATATTTCCACTGGCGTGTTGTGGGCAGAGATTGTCATCGAGTCTACCGGCGGCACTGATCCCATCACCAGCCACGGTCATCGAAAAAAAGACGCGCAACGCATACGCGATCTGATCGAGTCTTATCAGGGGCAAGCGCGCGTATAGCAAAATCGCGCGAATTCTTACAGAAAATTAAAACTGGTACTTTGTGGCCTAGCTCGTTGACACCGCACCCTCAAGCTGATAAAAATTAACGTTCTCTCCGATACCCTGCGCGCCTGAGGTTTGTGCCTTCGCCGCCTAATGCCGGACGAAATCAAATCGCCCTCTTCTCCGCCGCCGGAAGGTGAACCGAAGCCGACGGCGGATCAAACAGCTGTCCCCGGTGGCGTCAAGGCAACTGCTTCCGGCTCCGTTCAGTCCGATCCCAAATCTGCTGCCGAAAAGCCAGCTTCTCCCGCGTCGCAAGTTCCTCCGAAGCCCGCAGCTACGGCGCCTGCGACCCCTGCAGCCGCGAAGCCCGCGGCTCCAGCAAAACCACCCGCACCAGCTCCGGTAGCCTGGGATTCCCCGATGATCGCGAAGTTGAAAGGAATCTACGGTACGGGAATCGTATCCCTAACCTATGCTGGCCAGAACTACATGGTGGTTGACCGCTCCCTGATTCCTGAGATTCTTCAAGTCCTGCGCAATGAAGAGCAGTTCGATTACTGCGTCGACATCACTGCGGTGCATTATCCAAAACGCGAGAAGCAATTCGACGTCACCTGGGTACTTTATTCTTTTGCCCGCAACGAACGCATTCGCGTGACCACGCAAATTCTCGACGGCGAGAGCATGCCGAGTTCGGTTCCCATCTGGGCAACCGCCAACTGGCTGGAGCGCGAAGTCTATGACATGTTTGGAATCAGGTTCGACGGACATCCTGACATGAAACGCATTCTGCTGCCCGAGGGCTGGAAGGGCCATCCACTACGCAAAGATTACGGCATCTTGCAGCAGGATAACGAGTGGGTGCAGATCAACCTTGGAATCGAGAGCGGCCAGTGAAAAAAGCTGCCATGAAACACGACACTTGCCTCGAATGACCGACCCGAACAGTTCGCTCTCGCATCTCGATCTGGAAACGCCTGAGAAGCCGTTTCTGGATGCGAACGAACTCGTTATTAACATGGGACCGCAGCATCCCGCGACGCACGGCGTGCTGCGAGTGATTCTGCGCCTCGACGGTGAAAAGGTTCTCGGTCTGGAGTGCGTGATCGGATATCTGCACCGCGGCGTCGAGAAAATTGGTGAGCATCGCACTTATACGATGTTCAATCCCTACGTCGATCGTATGGATTACGTCGCCGCAGTTTCGAATGGGCTCGGCTACTGCGAGACAGTAGAAAAACTTCTGAATGTCGAAGCGCCGCCGCGCGCGCAGCATGTTCGCGTGATCCTCACCGAACTTAACCGCATCGCCAGCCACCAACTGTGGCTGGGAACGCACGCCCTCGATATCGGCGCCATTACGCCGCTCTTTTACACGTTCCGCGACCGCGAAGAAATTCTGAAGATCTACGAGAAATATTGCGGCGCTCGCCTGACTACTCACGCCTTCCGCATCGGCGGCTTGCAATATGAGACCTACGCCGGTTTTGAAAAAGACGTGAAGAATTTCCTTAATTTTTTCCGTCCCAAAATCGACGAGTACGAAGAACTCCTCACCACCAATCGAATCTGGGTTGAGCGTACCAGGAACGTTGGAGTCATTTCCGGAAAAGACTGCATCGCCCTTGGGGTCACGGGTCCGGTTCTGCGGGCGAGCGGAGTGAAATGGGATCTGCGCAAAGCGCAGCCCTATGCTAACTATAAGAATTTCGATTTCGATATTCCGATCGGGGAGAATGGCGACACCTACGACCGGTATCTGGTGCGGATGGCAGAGATGCGGCAATCCGTGCGCATCATCGAGCAAGCAGTGGATGCGCTCCCCGAAGGCCCCATCATGGCCAAGGTCCCGAAGGTGATGAAGCCCGCAGCCGGCGAGGTCTACCACTCGATCGAAGCCCCCAAAGGAGAGCTCGGATACTTCATCGTGAGCGACGGATCTACGCAGCCGTATCGCGTGCGCGTGCGTCCGCCTTCATTCGTAAATCTGCAGGCTCTCGATGTGATGTGCCGCGGCCAACTCGTTGCCGACGTGATCGCCGTGATCGGCACGCTCGACATCGTTCTCGGCGAGGTGGACCGCTGATGGGACGGATCGTCCAATACATCACGTCTTACCTCAGTAGTAACCAAACGCCTGGCGTCGCGGGGAATATGTTCTGGGCGCTGGTTTACATCATGCTGGTGTTCGCCGGGCTCTCGGTGGCAGTGATCGCGATGAACTGGCTGGAGCGAAAAATCCTGGCGCACATGCAGGTGCGCCTTGGCCCCATGCGGGTTGGCCCGCATGGCTTGATGCAACCCATCGCCGATGCCATCAAGCTCTTACTCAAAGAAGACATCATGCCCGCCGAGGCCGACGGCGTTATCTTCTGGGTCGCCCCATTTGTGGTTGTGCTGGCGGCCTTCACAACTTTTGTCGTGGTCCCGTTCGGCCCTACGCACGCCATCACCGACATGAATATTGGAATCTTGTTTATGCTCGGTGTCTCCTCGCTCAGTGTGCTGGGAATCGTGATGGCGGGTTGGGCCTCAAACTCGCACTATCCTCTGATCGGCGCGCTGCGCTCCAGCGCGCAGATGGTGTCGTACGAAGTTGCGATGGGATTGGCCGTTGTCTCAGCAATCCTGATGACCAGCTTGAATGCCACTGGAACCGGAACGCTTAGCATGATTGGCATTGTCCAGGCACAGCAGGCGCAAGGCGAGTGGTTCATCTTCAAGTTCTTTCCGCTTGGACTGGTCGCCTTCTTCATATTTGCCGTTGCCATGGTCGCCGAAACCAACCGTGCACCCTTCGACTTGGCCGAAGCCGAATCCGAACTCACCGCAGGCTTCCACACGGAATACAGCGGCTTCCGCTGGTCATTATTTTTTCTTGCGGAATATTCAGCAATGATTGCGGTCTCTTCCATCGCGGTCACGCTCTGGCTCGGCGGATGGCTGCGGCCATTTCCGAATCTCCTCAACAATTCAACCTGGGACCTTGTCTTCTCACTCTGTCCTGGCGTTACATTTCTTTTCTTCGCCGCGATGTGCTTCTACAACGCGGCGCGCATGCCCAGGCATCCGCTTTTCCGGATTCAAACCATCGGGCTCGCGGGCTTCGGCGTGGTCCTCGGCTTGGTCGGCCTGGTCTTGTTCATTCCTGCCGTAAGCGTACGCATTCAGGATATTTTCTGGTTCTCCGCGAAAGTTGCCGGTTTCATGTACCTCTATATCTGGTATCGTGGCACGTTCCCGCGATATCGCTTTGACCAGCTCATGCGGATGGGATGGAAAGTTCTGTTGCCCATGGGGCTGGGCGTTCTTATTCTGACAGCCGGTGTAGCCCTGCTGCAGCAAAAAATATGGCACCCGTAGCCACACCATTTTTCTTTTACCTGCTCTCCGGGATCATGCTGATCGGCGGCATCCTGGTGATCACGCGGAAGAATCCCGTCCATTCTGCGCTGGCATTGATCGTCACGCTGCTGGCGCAGGCGTCGATCTACCTGATGCTCTATGCTCCATTCGTCGCTGGCGTGCAGATCATTCTTTATGCCGGCGGGATCATGGTGCTGTTTCTGTTCGTGATCATGCTGGTAAGCA
The DNA here is from genome assembly GCA_963817305.1 of uncultured Acidobacteriaceae bacterium. Classification (GTDB taxonomy): domain Bacteria; phylum Acidobacteriota; class Terriglobia; order Terriglobales; family Acidobacteriaceae; genus Sulfotelmatobacter. Next base: position 478,261 of record CAWFOD010000013.1, read on the forward strand.
TTGATCGCTCAGTCAGAGAGCGTCAGTTCAACAGCCAGTGGGCAATAGGAATCATCGCGGCAACGGCGCTCGGCGGATTATTCATAGTCGTATTCACAAAAGGGAAAAATATTTTTCCGGAACACGCACTGCCCATGGTGGAAAACGATAACACGCAGAAGATCGCAACCATGCTTTACGGCCAATACATGTTCGCCTTCGAAATCGCCTCATTGCTGCTGTTAGTGGCGATTATCGGAGCGGTGGTGATGGCGAAGAAGAGAATCTGAGAGGCGAGGCAGCCTCTGATTGCTGGCTACCCGCTAGGAGCCAGTTGCTAGAAGCTGGAAGCAATTATGGAATCGATGCTCCACATCACGACCCTACATTATTTAGTCCTCGGCGCAGCCCTGTTCCTCCTCGGAGTCATCGGCGTGCTGACCCGCCGTAACGTGGTCATCGTTCTGATGTCGATTGAACTGATTTTGAACGCAGTGAACCTGAACCTGGTTGCGTTCTCCCGCATGTGGGGAGGATTGCACGGCCAGGTCTTCGCCATTTTCGTTATCACCGATGCCGCCGCAGAAGCCGCGGTTGGGCTCGGAATTCTGATCGCTTTTTTCCGCAACAAAGAGACAGTCAACATTGACGAAGTCAATTTGCTGAAGTGGTAGAAGATAGCTGCTGGCTCCTAGCCAACGCTTGATGGCGGAAGTTTAGCCAGCAGCCAGAAGCTGGAAGCTGGAAGCTGATTTCGAATACTGAATGTTATTTCTAAAATACATCTGGCTGATTCCACTGCTGCCCGCCTTCGGCGCAGTACTCATGTTCTTTTTCGGCAGCAAGCTGCAGAAGGCCACGGTGAGCGCCGTCTGCGTGGGCAGCATCGTGTTGGCTTTTATCATGGCCTGCGGCGCAGTCTGGCAATACTCAGCGTGGTCGTCCGCGCCAGAAAATTTCCACCAGCCGTATCAGACGATTCTCTATACGTGGCTCGGCAGCGACACCGGCCACTTGACCTACACCACTCACGACGGCTCGCAAGCTCCATTCCACGCCGACGCCGGCTTCCTGCTCGATCCTCTCTCCAGCATCTGGCTGCTGTTCGTGACCGGCGTTGGCCTGCTGATTCATATTTATTCCACCGGATACATGGCGCATGAAGGCGGTTACTACCGCTTCTTCGGATATCTCAACCTCTTCATGTTTTCCATGCTGACGCTCATCCTCGCCAACAATTATGTGCTGCTATTCGTTGGCTGGGAGGGAGTGGGACTGTGTTCGTATCTATTGATCGGTTTTTATTTCCATCGTAAATCCGCCAGCGACGCGGCTGCGAAGGCGTTCATCGTGAACCGCATCGGCGATGCCGGATTTCTGCTGGGGATGTTCTTCGTCGCCTGGTATTTCGGCTCGTTGCGCTTCATCGACGTGACCGCCGCTGCTCGTAGCGGCCACTTCTCCATCGGCGATCCCATCATCACCGCCGCCACTTTGTTGCTCTTTGTCGGGGCCTGCGGCAAATCCGCTCAGATCCCCCTCTATATCTGGCTGCCCGACGCTATGGAAGGTCCCACGCCGGTCTCGGCACTGATTCATGCTGCGACCATGGTCACGGCCGGCGTCTACATGATCGCGCGTTCGAATGCGTTGTTTGTGCTCGCGCCTACTTCGATGAAGACGGTGGCCATCGTTGGCGCGCTGACCGCAATCTTCGCCGCCTCAATCGGCCTCGTTCAGAACGACATCAAGCGTGTGCTGGCTTACTCTACCGTGTCGCAGCTCGGCTATATGTTTCTCGCGCTCGGCGTAGGAGCGTTTGCGGCCGGCGTTTTTCACGTCTTCACTCATGCGTTTTTCAAGGCTCTGCTCTTCCTCGGCGCAGGCTCCGTGATCCACGCCATGAGCGGCGAGCAGGACATGCGCAACATGGGCGACCTGGGCCATCGCATTCCGACAACTCATCGCACCATGTTCATCGCTACGTTAGCGATCGCCGGAATTTTTCCGTTCGCCGGATTCTTCTCCAAGGACGCGATTCTCTGGGAAACCTGGTCGCGCGAAGGTGGCGCTTACCGTTTTCTCTGGTATATCGGCTACGTGACAGCGCTTATGACGGCGTTTTACATGTTCCGCCTGATGTATCTGACTTTCCATGGCCGCCCGCGCATGAGCCATGACGTGGAACACCACATTCATGAATCGCCGATTTCGATGACCGCGCCATTGGTTACGCTTGCGCTCTGCGCCATCGTCGCTGGATGGCTCGGTTGGCCACACAGCCTTGGCGGCTCCGATCATTTCACGAAATTTCTCGAGCCCGTCTTCTCGAGCGAAGCGCGTGTACTTCAGGAAGAGGGAAGAACAAGTCAACTCGTGGCCGGAGTCGAAGAAGAACACAACACTGGCACGGAGTGGCTCCTGATGGGGCTGTCGCTCGCAGCTGCCGGCCTGGGATGGGGGTCGGCCTGGTGGAGCTATCGCCACGCCGATAAAGGTTACACCGAACCGATTGCCGTGGCCGCCCCTCCCGTTTACGAGGTGCTGCTCCACAAGTATTACGTAGATGAAGGATACGACTATGTTTTCACAGGGCGCCGAAAGCTGGGAAATGTGCGACTCGGCGTTCTCGGACTCGGCGCAGCCTCGGCGTGGTTCGATACTCATGTGATCGATGGCGCCGTCAACGCGGTGGGACGGATCACACGCCTCACTGCAACCATTTCCAGCTGGTGGGACAAGTGGATCATCGACGGCATCGGCGTCAATGGCCCCGCTATTCTCGCGCGCATGCTTTCTTATCCCGCGCGATTGTTCGAATGGGGCCTGGTGCAGTGGTACGCCCTGGTGATGACTGCAGGATTGGTAGGTTTCGTTTTCTATTACGTGTATCACTGAAAGTGAGCTCTTAGATGTTAGCTCTTGGCTCTTGGCTAAAAATCAAAAGCGAAGAGTTCTAGGCTAGAAGGCTAAGAGCTAAGGGCTAGAGAGCTTTTCATGCAAAACCACATACTCTCGATCATCCTGTTCACGCCGCTCATCGGCGCGCTTGTGCTCCTGTTTGTCCCCAAGGAGAACAAGGACGCCATCCGCTGGATCGCGAATTTTTTCGCGCTTGGCGGATTCCTGATTTCGCTGCCACTCGTGCCGATGTTCTGGTCGCAGATCAACAGTCCCGAGCGTTTCAAGTTCATCGAAGGGATGCCCAACAACTGGATCCCTTCGATCGGCGCGGGCTACGTGATCGGCATCGATGGAATTTCCTTCCTGCTCATCATGCTCACCACCTTGCTGGGCTGGATCTCGATCCTCTCTTCGTGGACGGCCATCGAGATCCGCGTCAAGGAATACTACGTTTGGTTTTTGATTCTGCAGACCGGCATGCTCGGCGTTTTCATGGCGCTCGATTTCTTCCTCTTCTTCGTTTTCTGGGAGGCGATGCTGGTTCCGATGTACCTGCTGATCGGCATCTGGGGCGGTCCGCGCAAACTGTACGCCGCAATAAAATTTTTCTTGTACACATTGGCCGGATCAGTCCTGATGCTGCTGGGAATCCTCTTCCTCTATTTCCATCACCATGCTCTGACAGGCGTCTACACATTCAGCCTGACCGCGCTCTACGAAACCGCGCCGAAGATTTACTCCGACCCCGCCTACGGACCGACAGTCGCTACGCTGCTTTTCTTTGCTTTCTTCTTTGCGTTCGCGATCAAAGTCCCGATGTTCCCCTTCCATACGTGGCTGCCCGACGCCCACGTGGAAGCGCCGACCGCGGGGTCGGTCATTCTGGCCGGCGTCTTGCTGAAGATGGGAACTTACGGGTTCATCCGCTTCTCGCTGCCGTTTTTTCCGGACGTGCTCACGCACACCAAAGTCCGCGGCTGGATGATCACACTCTCGATCATCGCCATCATCTACGGTGCGCTCGTCTCGCTGATGCAGAAAGATATGAAGAAGCTGGTGGCTTACTCCTCGGTCAGCCATCTCGGCTTCTGCACGCTGGGGATTTTCGCATTGAACTCCGTTGGCTTAAGCGGATCGGTGTTGCAGCAGATCAATCACGGAATTTCGACAGGCGCACTGTTCTTGATCGTCGGTATTCTTTACGAACGCCGGCACACCCGCGAGATCTCCGAGTATGGCGGAATCTCGAACGTAATGCCGCTCTATGCCACGATTACGATGATCATGTTCCTTTCTTCGATGGGACTTCCGCTACTCAACGGATTCGTCGGCGAGTTCACCATCCTGCAAGGAACGTTCATGGAGAACTGGCGCTGGGGCGCGTGGGCCGTGCCTGGGGTTGTGCTCGCTGCGGCCTATCTACTCTGGCTCTATCAGCGCGTTTTCTTTGGCACCGTTACCAATCCGAAGAATGAAAAACTGCACGATCTGACCCCGCGCGAAGTCTTGACCTTCGTGCCGCTGCTGGTCATGGCTTTCTGGATCGGCCTCTATCCCAAGCCATTTTTCCAGATTCTTGAGCAGCCCGTGAATCAGATCGTACAAAACGTTCACGCATCGACCGCTAATGGAGCAGTCGACGCCGCAATCCAACATGAGGTCGCGCCGCCGGTTGCCACTACAGCCTCAGTGACCAACCTCCCGGCGCCGGCGCAAGCGTTGAAAGGGAAGAAATAGTGGGCGTGCTCACACAATTCACCCCGAGCGACTACCTGCTGGTTCTGCCGATTACCTTGCTTACCATTTTTGCGCTTGGGATCCTGCTTATCGACCTGATGCTCCCACCCGAAGAGAAATGGGTCAATGCTCTGTTGGCGTTCGTGGGCGTGATGTTCGCCATTGGCGGTGTGTGGAAGATTCAGCATTGGATGCACCTGAACCGCTCCGTCTCCATGGGCTCGCTCGGCATGATGGACAGCCTGCTGGTGGACCGTTGCGCTCTCTTCTTCTTTTATCTTTTCCTCGCCGCGACCGCGATTTCCATTCTCATGTCAGTGCGTTATATGAAGACCGAACATGAAAATCACGGCGAATATTACGCGCTGATGTTGCTCTCAGTCGTTGGCATGATGTGCATGGCCGCTGGTTTCGATATCGTGCTTATCTTCATCGGCCTAGAGTTGATGGCGATTTCCACCTATGTTCTGGTCGGATTCCTGCGCCGTGATCGCCGCTCCAACGAGGCCGCGCTGAAATATCTGCTGCTGGGAGCGTTTTCCTCCGGCATCTTCGCTTACGGCCTGTCACTCTTGTATGGACTTACCGACAGCACGGACCTGGGCGATATCGGTCACCGGCTCGCGATGCTCTATGCCAGAGATCCTCACAATCCAGTTGCGATTGTGGCTCTGTTAACCACGGTGACCGGGCTCTTATTCAAGATCGCGGCTGTCCCCTTTCACCAATGGGCGCCGGATGCCTACGAAGGCGCGCCCACCTGCATTACCGGATTCATGTCGGTAGCCGTCAAAGCTGCGGGATGGGCGATGCTGTTGCGCATCATGGGCGCTACATATCCAACCTTTCCAAACGCCATAATAGGTTTGGCCGCGATGCGCCCCGTCTATGTTCCGCTCTTCGTGTTCGTTTCCATCGCAACCATGACAGGCGCAAACTTTGCCGCGCTCACACAGACCAATACGAAGCGCCTGCTGGCCTACTCTTCGATTGCACACGTCGGCTATATGCTTCTCGGCCTGATTGCCGGAACTTCGACGCAGCTCAGTCCGGATGGCATCAAAGGAATTCTGATCTATCTCTTGGTCTATACGTTCATGAACCTCGGCGCCTTCGGGGTAATCACTTCGCTGCGCCACCGCCACGTAATTGGTGATGAGCTTGAGGATCTCAACGGCCTCTACTCGCGCGCTCCCGTAGAAGCTGTGCTCATGCTGATCTTCCTGTTGTCACTTGCGGGCATTCCGCCGCTGGCCGGCTTCTGGGGAAAATATTTCATCTTCCTGAGCCTGGTAGAAACCGGACACTACGCGCTGGCATCGTTGGGAGTGGCATACTCGGTATTCGGCTTGTACTACTACTTAAAAATGGCCAATGCCATGTTCATGGGACAGCCCGAAGAACGAGGAGTGTTGCCGGTGAGCTGGATGATGCGTGGCGCGCTGGCCGTAACTGCATTCGCGACACTGTTCATCGGCATCATGCCCGACCGCTTCATCAATCTCGTCAACTGGTCGTTGATCATCGCACAGAATTCGCCGAGCGTGCTTCGCTAGGAGTCCCTCGCATTTCCGCACGGTCGTGCTAAAGAAGAAGAGCAGGCGAGCACCTGCCGCTCGCCCGCTAATAAAGACTGAAGCTCTTGTCAGTGATGGTCGTGGTCCCCATGGCTATGGCGCCAGGTCCAATACTCTTTCTGTTCTTGGGGAGGTAGCTTGCGGAAATCTCTGTGTTCATCGTAGTGGTTTTCGCGCGCCCACTGCTGGTAGTAAGCATCTTCATCGTGGTTCCAAACGTGATAGTCGCTGTAATACGGGTCGTATACCCGGTAATAGTGATGGTGTGCGCACGCCGTGCCCAATACGGAAAACGTCAGCGCGCCTGCCAATATCCACGAACTGAAAGACCGCGACCCTTTGTCCATCTGCAATGGCCTCCTCTGATTTCACAGCATTCCCTGAAGATAATCCACTCTTCGTTGCGTTCGCGGAGGGATCGGTTGCTTGCCTCGGAGATTCTCACCAGATTTAGGACCGATGCGACAGAATCGCGTTCTGGTAGTAGCCAGTTTCATCGAGGGGAGGTGACTTCTGAGTTAAAATCAAACCTACGATTAAAAATGTTGAACCATGAAGGAGAATTCACGATGTATCCGGAAATTATGGTCATACCGATGCGCGAAGAGTTAACTCGGCTGGGTATCGAAGAGCTGCGCACAGCCGATGCCGTCGATCGCGAGTTGAAAGCTCGACCGGGGACGACTTTGGTGATCGTGAATTCGATTTGCGGATGTGCCGCCGGTCGGATGCGTCCTGCCGTTCGGATGGCGCTGGAAAAGGCTGCGCATCCCGATAAGGCGTTCACTGTGTTTGCCGGACAAGACGCCGAGGCGACTGAACGCGCCCGTAGCTATTTCACGGGTCAGCCGCCGTCTTCGCCTTCCATCGCCATTCTCCGCGACGGTCAACTGGTCTACATGATGCCGCGCCGCGACATCGAATCCCGCGAAGCACCGGCCATTGCCGCCGACCTTAGAGCGGCTCTCGATAAATTCTGCGCCCGGACCGTCTCCGCTTCGTAAAATTATCTGGTTGGAATTCTTCAAGCACTTTATCGATCTCATTTCATCGATGGGGGCTTGTGCTGACCATGAATGACTTTACGACAATTCCATTGGGCTGCATGCCTACCGGGATCATTGTGAGTAGTGAATACTCCGTCGGCTCCAGTTTTCGGGCTGTCCGTTTCTGAATCACCGTCACGTCCCCAGCCTGCGTATCGAGTACCAGGAGATATCGCTGGTCCGGCGAGAGCGCCAAACCATCTGGATGGCTCCCTACCGGCATGGTGGCAATACGTTTTCCCAGATCGATGTCGTAAACCGCGACGCTATCCGACCCGAAGTTGCTGACGTATAGCCGCGAGTTATCAAGAGAAACAATTCCATGCGCGGGATGTTGCCCGATTAATACGCTGCTCCCCACCTCATCGTTCGCTGTCTCGATAATTGAAATGCTGTCGGAATCGAAATCACAAACCATCAATTCACCGCCATCCGGCTTCAATGCTAGATTCACCGGCGTGCGCCCAACATCCAGCAGGGCGAGAACATGGTCGTTTGCCGTTTCGCCATCGGCCATCTTGAGCGCAATCGAAGCTACCTGCGAAGAGCCAGAACACGCCACAAACGCTTTGCTCGAGCTAGGAAGGATGGCGATATCCTCCGGTTGCTGGCAAACCGGCAGTGTCGCCCGAACCCGCAGCGCCCTGGCGTCGATCACCGACACCGTATTGTCGCCGCGATTGGAGACGACCACGGTTGCTCCGTCCGGCGAAATCCGAGCCAGTCCTGGCTCGGAACCCACCCGCACATTTCCCAGCACCGTTCGGGTTTCCAGATCGATGACCGAAACATTTGCCGAGCCGGAGTTTGCCACATACGCGCGCTTGCCGTCTTCCGATACATCGATAAAATATGGCCGTCCGTGAACTCCAATCGTCGCTACAACGGCATTTCGTTCCGCATCGATCACGCTGACGTTGTTCGATCCCGAATTCACTACGTAGATTTCATTCCTCTTGCGGTTGGCGGCAATCCCAGTCGGTGAGATACCCACAGGAATGATTTTCGCCAGTTGAAACGTCCGCAGATCAATCACAGTGACGGTGTTGCTCTTGCCATTGCTGACGTAGGCATACTCGCGATAGGCGGGCCCGTAATCGGGAAAAGGTTGTTCCCGAAAATACCACCATCCGGCCGCGCCCAGCAGCGGAAGCAAAACAGCGATGAAGAGGAGTTTTCGCAAGATAAAGGCAGCTTCCCGGGAAAAACCGGAAGCAATAAGATTACCAGAGCACAGGTTCCCTGCCGTTCTAGCGCGCCGTCAGTTCGGGCCGTTCTTCCGCGGACTGCAACGATCGCTCCTGCAATTCGCGTGTGACTGCGGTCAGGTTCTCGTTTGGGACTCGAATGTCGCCATCGAATACTGCCAGCAACTTTCCTGATCCCGTACCCTGAAACTTAGCCCGCTGCAGCGTCGCATAACTCCGCGCGCCCGCCGGCAGCGCGGCTTTGAAGTCGGCGCCTTGCTGCAGGGCGGACAGAACAGAATCTGAAATTCTGTCGCGCAACGCGTTACCGAGAGCGTCCGAGCGCATCAAATCCCCGACCAGCCCTTCGGCATCAATGCGATCGATTTTTGCTGACAAATGCAAACTGCCGTCTTCTGCGACGGCCGGAATCAGCTTCACTTCGATGGTCGCACTTCCTTCGACGATCTCGTTCATGCTCTCCCTGCCAAACATTGTGGCACACGTCCAGCGCTCGTAATGGAGTTGCGCAACCACCAAACTCGCGGGCTCCTGCGGAGTGAGGGCCGCTGTCTGAAGTGTAATGCGCTCGCCGCATCGATCCGATGTATCGAGTTTCGCGTGCAGCACGTCCGCAATGGTTTGTTGCAGGTCAGACATGTCGGCGGTCAGTTCCATCGCAAGCGAATTTTGTCCGGCTACCGCAACTGGCTTTGAAATCGTCCCCGACGTCGTGATGCTGAACACCTCATCGGCGAAGTTGATCTTGTTCTTGGCCGTCGGGATATTGAAAGCAATATCCGAATTGCCATTGGAGTTTGAAATGCTCATTTCGTCGCCCAGATCGGCCTGTTCGCGCCGAAAGCCGGCGAGAGCTCCCTCGACACTTCGCGCCGTCACCGTCATCTGCGAACTCGCCGCATTCGCTTCCACTTGCTGGTCCAACGACCTGGCCTGTTGTGCCAGTTCGGAATCGGCTTTCCCTAATCTTTTCGTAATTTCTTTCAGCCCGGATTTCTGCGGCTCGGAAAAACCTTCGAGAAATTTCTTGTTTAATGTTCGCGCCGTTTCGATCGCGTCCGCGAAACTCTTATCGCGCTGGGCGATTTCCGATGCATTGTCTTGTTTGTCAAGCAGGGCGACGAAGCTCTGCAACTGCGTGCTGGCCGTTGCCGTGCTCTTTACCATCGCCGCGTACGCAGCTTTCTGTTCATTGCTGGCTTGCACGGCCATAATCTCGTGAAAGTCGCGCAAATCGTCTTTGTTCTCGATTCCGCTTGCTCGGTTGCCCGAACTCAAGCCGCCTCCGCCAGCCGCGGTGCCACCAATATGGCCGCCACCACCCCCGTGCTGCGCGAACGATATCTGTGGATAGGTGAGTAACGCTGCGGCTAATACAAACGTACTCAGTCCCCAAGCCGGACCCACTCGACGAAACATAAGGCAGTCTCTCATCAAGTTTCGTAATTCCCTAATGCTGTAATCTTCAGCGTAGTGGAGCGTCGCTAAGCTCTCTTAAATCGTTCAAAAAAGATTATCGGGATATTCGCAGCCTCTATAGCATGACCCAGCGTCGAAAAAAGCGCCATCAGCTTTACAGTTCTTTGCACGGGAGAGCGAAGACGTTAATGCCAGGTTGAAGTCTTCACTGCGTATTAAATCTGCTACTTGACCGCTACCGTCTCCCGAACCCCAATCCCCGGCACGGTCCTGCCTACCACCGCCGCAATCTGACGCACCTGCAACATTAATTCATCAAACTGATCGGGGAACAGCGACTGTGGACCATCGGACATCGCTTCGTCGGGCTTATTGTGCACTTCAACCATTAGCCCGTCGGCGCCCACGGCCACGGCCGCGCGCGACAAAGGCGTAACTTTGTTTCGTTTCCCCGTACCATGACTGGGATCAACAAAGATCGGCAGGTGGCTCAGCCGTTGCACCGCCGGAATCAGGCTGAGGTCGAGAGTGTTGCGCGTGTGATCGGCGAAGGTCCGCACTCCGCGCTCGCATAAGGCTACGTTGTAGTTGCCCTCGCTCAAAATATATTCCGCCGCCATGAGAAATTCTTCCAGGGTCGCCGACATGCCGCGTTTCAGCAGGACCGGTTTCTTCGCTCGTCCCGCGCGCTTCAGCAGCGAGAAATTCTGCATGTTGCGGGCGCCGATCTGAATCATGTCCGCATACTCTTCGACCAGATCAAGCGATTCGTTATCGATTGCTTCGGTAATAATCTTCATCCCGTACTGGTCGCGAATTTCTGCCATGATCCGCAACCCTTCTTCGCCCAAACCTTGAAACGAATAAGGCGAGGTGCGCGGCTTGTAGGCTCCGCCGCGGAAGAACTGCGCCCCGGCGCGATGCACGCGCTCGGCCACAGCAAAGGCCTGCTCGCGGCTTTCGATGGCACATGGTCCCGCCACAATCGCCAGCCCGGGGCCGCCAATCGTGGCAGCCGTCCCGGCAAAACGAATGACTGTGTTGTCTTCCTTAAGGTCGCGGCTGACCAGTTTGTAGGGTTTGGAGACTTTAATGACTTCCTGCACGCCCGGCATTTCTTCCAGCGTGCCTTGTTCGACTTCGCCCCTGTTTCCGGTTATGCCAATCGCCGTGCGCTGTGCTCCCGGCATGGCATGTGCGCGATAGCCCAGCTTTTCAATTTTTTCGCAGACGCCGCGTACCTGCTCCTCGGTAGCATGCGCCTTCATGACGACTAGCATAATTTTCCTCTTGGCGAATCATCTCCGGACAGTCGCTCATCAAGTCTACCGTTGACGCCGCTGCACCGCAAATAGAGCACTCATCGACAAGTACGTCCTCGAAATCTTCGTCTCGACTTATACTTTCCTTATGCCTCGCTCCATGGCCCGCGAGCAAGATATCCTCGCTCGGTCTGCGCCAAAACGACCGCCACGCCTTACTTCCCGGCGCATCGGCATTCATACCTCCACGGCCGGAGGGATCCACAACGCCGCCGAACGCGCCTACCGCCTGGGCTGCAACACGCTGCAAGTCTTCTCTTCCAGCCCGCGCCAATGGGCGCCTTATGAGCTCAGCCATCCGGTTTGCGAAGAAATGATTCGGCTTCGATCCAAGTACGATCTCAACCCGCTGGTGATCCACACCAATTATCTGGTGAACCTGGCCAGCACGAATCAGTTATTTCTAAAAAAATCCATCGAAGCCTTCCGCGGAGAAGTGGAACGCGCACTGGCGATGTGCGCCGACTTTCTCGTCTTGCATCCCGGGTCATTTCGCGGTTCCGATCGCGAGGCCGGACTCCTGCAAACCGCCGCTGCCATTGCCGCCTCCACCCAAGGGCTGGACCTCGCCGGCTCCGGGCTCACCATCCTCATCGAAAATACGGCCGGAGCGGAATTTTCTCTCGGCGGCAGCTTCGAGCAGGTCGCCGACGTTATCGATCGACTCCGCGGCATCGTACCCATAGCCGCGTGCATCGACACCTGCCACACCCACGTCGCTGGCTATGACATCGTCAGCGAAGGCGGTATCAGCCGCACACTGCTAAGACTCGAGGAAACCATTGGGTTAAAAAACGTGAAGGTCTTCCATTGCAATGACGTGAAGGCGGCTCGTGGATCAAAGCTCGACCGCCATCAACACATCGGAAAGGGAACAATTGGCAAGGAACCATTTCGTATTCTGCTGAACGACCTGCGCCTCGCCCATGCTGCGTTCATTGCCGAAACTCCGATTGATGAACCCGGGGATGACCGCAAGAATGTGGAAGCCCTGAAGAAGCTGGTGTCCTAGCGCTGCCTGCTTGAGATTCGTGGCATCCTATCTCTCATGACCACGAAGACGTTGTGCCTTTTTTGCCTCTTTTTAGCAGCTGTCGTCAGCCTGTTTCTGATCCTGACAGATCACGGCTTCGCACAATCCGGCGGAGCAGCGGAGGCTCAAGTCCAGATTGCGATGAAGAATGTCATGTATCACTACTCAGGCCCGATTGCAGTGCACGTGGTCCAACTTCAGGGTGAACTCATTCCGACTAAATCCGGAGAAATCCCTATCTTTGATGACAAGAATTCCTTCACCCTAGCCTTGAAGTACGCCGAAATCGGCATCAGCTGTGACGCGTTGGCACGGGTGCTTAACCAGGATGTTTTGTCCGGTCCTGACTCTCCCATCAAGAACTTAAGCATCGAGAGCAAGAACAATCAACTCGTCATAAAAGGCCAGCTTCCCCAGAAGGGCGACGTTTCATTCGAAACTTCAGGCGTGCTCAAAGTAGAGGAGGATGGAAGAATTCGTCTGCACACGGACCACCTGAAGGCAGCACATCTCCCTGTGAAGGGCCTTTTGGATTTATTGGGTATCGACGTTGCCCGACTGATCGATACGAAAAAGATTCAAGGCATCTCCGCCGACAAAGATGACTTGATACTGAATCCAGAAGAAATTCTTCCTCCGCCTCGTATCCAGGGAAGAGTCACTGCCGTACGCGTTCAAGGCAATGACATTGTGCAGGTCTTCGGTAAAGCGCCGGGGGAGAACTTCGTCGCCAAGCAAACCGGCAACTATCTGGCACTTCGCCACGGTGACCTACGCTTCGGCAAGCTAACCATGCGGGACTCCGATCTCATTATGATCGACATGGATCCCCGCGATCCCTTCGATTTTTATCTGGATCATTACCAGGAACAACTGGTCGCAGGTTATACCAAAAGTACTCTAGCTTTCGGCCTTCGCGTTTACACCCGCGACTACGACAAACTGCCGCATCGCTCGCCCGCAGGCCAGCGAAAAAGATAGAGTGGGTGCGAGCCGGTTGGATGCGTTCGATCATTGATCAAGAGTGAGAATCACGAAACTGAGCTGGTCTTTGCACACCCCTCAGTCGCCTCGTTGTAAAATACAAGGTTTACGTTCGAGCCTGTCTGACCCAGTATGCCGCCACAAGACAAATTGCAGGAAATAAGCGCTGGCGTGAATCAGCGAAACGCCGACCGCGAGGATGACCGCTACAATCCTCAGCGCGTCGAAAACAAATGGTTCGAGCGCTGGCAGAACCAGCCGAATCTTTACGCGGCAGATCCCTCCGGCTCCGAAAAAAAGAAATACTACGTGCTCGAAATGTTGCCGTATCCCTCTGGCGCGCTGCACATGGGACACGTCCGCAATTATTCGATCGGTGACGCTCTCGCCCGCTATATGTGGATGAACGGCTATAACGTGCTTCATCCCATGGGATGGGATTCTTTCGGCCTGCCTGCGGAAAACGCGGCCATCCAGAACAACACGCCACCGCGCGAGTGGACGCTCGGCAACATCGCCAAAATGAAGGCGCAGATGAATCGCCTCGGCTTCGCCTATGACTGGTCGCGCGAGGTCACTACCTGCTTGCCCGATTATTACCGCTGGAATCAGTGGTTTTTTCTCAAGTTTTACGAGAAGGGTTTGGCCTATCGCAAGAACAGCCGGGTGAACTGGTGCCCGAAATGTTGCACGGTCCTTGCGAACGAGCAGGTAGTCGATGGCCGTTGCTGGCGGCACGAAGATACGCTCGTGGAACAGCGTGAACTTGAGCAGTGGTTTTTGCGCATCACTCAATATGCCGACGAATTGTTGCGGGATCTCGAGAAATTAGACGGATGGCCGGAAAAAGTCCGGACCATGCAGCGCAACTGGATTGGCCGCAGTGAGGGCACGCTGGTTGATTTCAAACTCGACTACCCGGAAAACCGCGGCGGGTTTGGCCCGGCAGGAGGGACGATCAGCGTCTTTACGACGCGTGTCGATACTATCTTCGGTGCGACGTCAGTACAACTCGCGCCGCAGCATCCAATCGTCGCCGATCTTGCCGCAGCTAACCCCGATCTCCGCGCCAAAGTCGATCAGCTCATCGCCGAGCAGCGCAAAGCCAAAGAAGCAGGCGACATCGGCGAAATTGAAAAACATGGCGTACCTACAGGCCGCTATGCCATCAATCCGTTCAACAAAGAAAAAATTCCTATCTGGGTGGCCAATTACATTCTGATGGATTACGGCACCGGCGCCATCATGAGCGTGCCTGCGCATGACGAGCGCGATTACGAGTTCGCAAAAAAATACAAATTGGAGATCCGTCTGGTGGTGCTTCCCATCTCAAATGATCCGGAAGAAACCATGACCGAGCCTGCGCTTCCTTTCGTCGCGCACGATGGCATGTTGATTAATTCTGGGCCTTACAGCGGGCTGGAATGTGCCGAAGCCATCAAGAAAATGTCGAAGTTCGCAGAAGAGAATAATTTCGGCAAGGCTACAGTTACCTATCGGCTGAAAGATTGGGGAATCTCGCGGCAGCGCTACTGGGGCACGCCGATTCCGATGCTCTATTGCGAGAAAGACGGCATCGTTCCTGTACCGGAAAAAGATTTGCCGGTAATTTTGCCTGAGAACGTCGATATTGGACATGCTCTGGGATCGCCGCTCAGCAGCTTGCCGGAGTTTGTAAACGCGACTTGCCCGAAGTGCGGAGGTCCAGCGCGCCGCGAAACCGATACCATGGATACCTTCGTCGATTCGTCCTGGTATTTCTATCGGTACACCGATGCGCACAACGATCATGCTCCGTTTGACTCGAGGGCCGCACAGTATTGGTTTCCCATTGATCAATACATTGGCGGGGTTGAGCACGCGATTTTGCATTTGATCTATTCGCGCTTCTGGACGAAGTTCATGCGCGATCTCGGTCTTATCACCAACGACGAACCCGTCGAGCGTCTCTTTACTCAAGGCATGGTGATCAAAGACGGTGCGAAGATGTCGAAGAGCTTGGGAAATGTCGTCAGCCCGGACGATATGGTCGCGCGCTACGGCGCCGATGCCGCCCGCCTCTACAGTCTGTTCGCTGCGCCGCCCGACCGCGATCTCGACTGGCAGGATTCCGGCATTGCGGGCATCCAAAGATTTTTGGGCAAGGTCTATCGCTTCGTCGCAAGAAATGCCGCCAACGCTCGTGACGCCTCCGCGAGTATGTCCACAGCGTCTCTATCGCCTGCGGAGCGCCAGATTCAGCGAAAACTCCACCAGACGATCAAGCGCGTCAGCGATGACTTTCAGGGCCGCTGGCACTTTAATACCTGCATCTCCGCCATCATGGAGTTGGTGAACGCCCTTCACGCTTACGAGGAAAATGCCGCTTCTCAGGCAAAGAGTACTTCGTCTGCGCTTCTCGCTGAGGTGCAGCGCGACTTGATCTTATTGCTTGCTCCCTTTGCCCCTTATCTCGCGCATGAACTCTGGGAGATGATCGGCGAGAAGGGGAGCCTGCTCAAAGCTTCCTGGCCAAAATACGATCCCACTCTCGCCAAGGAAGAGGAACTCGAAATCCCGGTACAGGTGAATGGCAGATTGCGCAGCCGCATCGTAGTGCCCGCCGATGCTGCCGAGAGCATGGTCGTCGAACGTGCGCTGGCTGATGAAAAGATAAAAACTGCTGTCGCCGCCAAGCAATTAGTAAAGAGAATTTATGTTCCCGGCAAACTCGTAAATATCGTTGTGAAATAAACTGGTATTAAGGAAAAGAAAACGGGTCCGCAGCGTGCGAACCCGTATCGAGTATCGGAACTGCCTCAGATACAGCCGTTATTCCCCACTCAACACGATCGCTTCGGTGTGATTATCGAACTGGATCTCGTCCAATTGCTTAGTGTTGTTTTGCAGGGTCTTGGTAAGAACCGCGGAGTAGGGAGCAGGTTTTTGCAGGTCCTCGATTTTTCCCTGGGCGGTGGCGACGGTTTTTCCGCCTTTCAGAATGTCTATTTTTAAGTCATTGGCTGGACCATTCCACTCGGCTTTATAACTGCCGGGGGCGAGTTGTGTGGAACCGACGTTGACCGTATCCGAGAGTGTAAACTTTCCTGAATTATTGTCCTTCGCGAATGCATTCAATGAAAGCATCAGGGCTATAACCGCGAAAGAAGCCAAATATTGTATAAATTTCATTTCTATTTTCTCCTGTAACTTATTCTTGCTTCTTCTTGAAGAGATGCCCATCCATCCCGTTCGGATGCATATATCGTGGGGCGATGCATGTAAAGTTTATTGACCAATAGCGCTGTATTACTCGCGCGAATAACCCCGGCTTTGATGTGCGCTATCCTAGAAGCGAGCAAAATCCAGAACGAGCAACAAAATATGTCGCTCCCGTCGCCCACAATCGAAGGCTTACGAGCCACATTTCGCCAGCCATCGCTGACTTTTGCGGAAATCTCATGGCGTTGGGCGCTAGGTACAACGGTCGCGGTCTTGGCGTGTTTTTATTGCGTCGAATATCTCGACACATTGCCAGTCACCAATGCCGATGTGACTTTGTTGTCGACTCGACAACCCGCGTTCGTGGGACGAGCCATTGCCCACATCTTTCGCGGAAGCTTGAATCGGGCCGTGCTGGCGGGCTTGCTCGCGGTTCTGTTACTTTCGCTGCTGTGGATCATTGCGGCTTCGGTTGGACGTCTGGCAACCGTTCGCGCACTTCTCGATTATTTCCGCAGCGATGTTACGTATGTTTCCGCGAACACATCCGGCAGGGAAAAACCGCGGTCCATTCAAGCCTTGTTCACTCTCAATTTTCTCCGCGTCGTGCTATTTCTGGCAGTACTTCTGGCTCTGGGGAGTGCGGCTATTCTCGTCAGCTTCGTGTCGACAGCGGCAAACCCTCGACCGGGACTAAGTATGATTCTGTTTCTTCCGATCGGGGCATTCATCTGCCTCGTGGGTTGGATGCTGAACTGGTGGCTTACCTTGGCCGGGATTTTTGCCGTTCGCGACGGAGAAGATGGGTTGGCATCAATCTCCGCAGCCGTCACTTTTTCCCAGGATCATTTCGGCGCAGTTTGCGCAGTCAGTACATGGACCGGCCTTGCGCACCTGGTTGCGTTCAGCATTGCCACCAGCCTCGTTGCGTTTCCGCTTGCGCTCGCGCAGGTGATGCCAGCACGGCTTGTAATTGCCGGAATCATGCTGGTGACGCTGGTTTATTTCGCGATTGCGGACTGGCTTTACATGGCGCGCCTCGCGGGCTACACGTGCATCGCAGAGATGCCGGATGCATTGGAGGCAAGCTCATCGCATCATCCGGCGGCGCCTTCGGGAAACATCGCTCAGGTCACAACCTCAATCGACCGCAGCGAATCCATCCTCAGCGACCTCCCAGATCTGGCTGCGGAGAGGTAGCTGATTTCTCGGATTTCGCACAGTGCTTTACACAAATCGTCCGATTTGAGAAACTCATCCGTGGAAACCCAATCCATCCTTAACGAACCCGTCCTTAGTCAATCCGTCTTTAACCAATCGATCGTCATCCTCGATTTTGGCGCGCAGTATACCCAACTCATCGCGCGCCGCATCCGCGAACAGAATGTTTTTTCCGTCGTGTTGCCGTGCACCGCCTCGCTCGATGAAGTGAAGAGCTATGCGCCGGTCGGCATTGTGCTCTCCGGGGCGCCATGGTCCGTCTACGATAAAGACGCGCCACCGGCAGACGCTCGGCTGTTCGATCTGCGTGTTCCCGTGCTTGGCATCTGCTACGGTCTGCAATTCATGGTGCACACTCTCGGCGGTAAAGTGCGGCCCGCAGATAAGCGGGAGTACGGGCACGCCGAGATCGACATTGTCGCTGAGTCAGCGTTGTTTCAGGGCCTCGACAAACGGCAGCCGGTGTGGATGTCACATGGCGACGAAGCGATGGAGTTGCCCCCCGGCTTCGAACTCACGGCCAAGACTGCGCACGCAGTTGCGGGAATTCAGAACGTCGCAAAGCAGTGGTTTGCGGTGCAGTTCCATCCTGAAGTTCACCACACGCGGAACGGAACGGAAATTTTGCGCAACTTTGTGTTTAAAATCTGTAACGCGAAGCCGCTGTGGACGCCGCAGCATTTCATCGACTCCACCATCGAACAGGTCCGGCAGCAAGTTGGAAATGGACGAGCCATCTGCGCGCTGTCCGGTGGAGTAGATTCTTCCGTGGCGGCTGTACTCGTGGACAGGGCTCTGCGTGCCGCCACAGGCAAATCACGGCTGACGTGTATCTTCGTGAACAACGGAGTGCTGCGCAAAAACGAGTTCGAAAAAGTGCAGCAGACGTTACGCGACAAGCTTGGGCTGCGCCTGGACGCCGTCGACGCTACCAATCGCTTTCTCGACCGACTTAAAGGCGTCAGCGATCCGGAGAAGAAACGCAAGATCATCGGCAACGAATTCATCGCCGTATTTGACGACGAAGCGCATCGCATCGAAAAAGAAGAGGGAAGCGTTGACTATCTGGTGCAAGGGACACTTTATCCGGATGTGATTGAATCGCGTTCGGTGCGAGGTCCGTCGCAGGTGATTAAGTCACATCACAATGTGGGCGGCCTACCGGAAAAAATGAAATTGAAATTGATCGAGCCGCTGAAAGATTTATTCAAAGATGAAGTCCGTAAGATTGGCCGCGACCTGGGGATGCCGGAAGAAATTTTGCAGCGGCAGCCGTTCCCGGGCCCGGGATTGGCTGTGCGCATTCTGGGAGAAGTAACGCCGGAGCGTTTGGCGCTGCTGCGCGAGTGCGACGATATTGTTGTCAGCGAAATCAAGAGCGCAGGACTATACACGAAAATATGGCAGTCATTTGCCGTGCTGCTGCCGGTAATGTCGGTGGGCGTAATGGGTGATATGCGGACTTATGCTTACACCTGCGCGGTGCGCGCGGTGAGTTCTGAAGACGGCATGACAGCGGATTGGGTTGCGCTGCCGCATGAAGTTTTGAAAAATATTTCTACGCGCATTGTGAATGAAGTGAAGGGCGTCAATCGCGTGGTGTACGACATTACGTCAAAGCCTCCGGGAACGATTGAGTGGGAGTGAGGAATTAGTTTTAAGATAGAAGGATGAGCAAACGATCTCGAAGATTGCGCAAGAAGAATGAGTTGCAGGCAGTGGAAGAGGCCATTGGGGCGTCCCTCGGAAAGAGGAAACCTGAGGTGCCGGCTGAGTCGCGGGGTGCTAACGGAGAGGTGCGGCGGGATTCCCGAAAAGCAGGTTCCTCACCGCACTCGGCGCCCGGTTCGGAATGACAACAGAAATAGATAGCGGGATATCTGACGTTACTGCCGCAACGTCAGGCTGCTCAAGACTGCCTGCTGTTTGGCAATGAGAGATTGCACTCCCTGGCGCGCGTAGGCCATCATCTTTGCGAACTGAGCTTCGTCAAAGGCCTGGCGTTCGGCGGTTGCTTGGACTTCGACCATTTTGTATCCGGCAGTCATCACGAAATTCATGTCGACGTCGGCGCGGGAGTCTTCTTCGTAACAAAGATCGAGCAGAATTTCTCCATCCACAATTCCCACGCTTACGGCGGCGACAAAATCTTTTAAGGGAACCGAGGTCAGCGTTCCGGCCTCCACCAATTTTTCCAGCGCGAGGCCAAGAGCAACGAAAGCCCCGGTGATGGAGGCAGTCCGCGTGCCCCCATCGGCCTGAATTACGTCGCAGTCAATCCAGATGGTACGTTCGCCGAGTCGTGAGAGATCGGTTACTGCGCGCAAAGAGCGCCCGATCAGGCGCTGAATCTCGTGGGTGCGGCCGCTGGGTCGTCCCTTGGCGACTTCACGCGAGGTGCGGGTGAGCGTGGCGCGGGGAATCATGGCGTACTCGCTCGAGATCCATCCCTTGCCAGTGTTGCGCATGAAGGGTGGAACCACCTCTTCAATCGACGCAGTGCAGATGACGCGTGTATTGCCAACTTCGATCAGCACCGAACCTTCCGCAGTACTAATGAAATCGGGAATAATGGAAATGGGACGAAGTTGGTCCGGCGTGCGGTTATCGGAGCGATAGAACATAAGCGACGATTGTAAACGATGGACATTGGCGGCAAGCGGCATCCCGAGGAACGCGAAGGAAGTGGTAAGAGCCCGGTTCCAAAGTAAGATTTCGATCTCCGCCTTACAAGCCTTTACGTAACTCCATTCATGTTTTCAATTCGACACCAATCTCTATACAACTTAAGGCGTGACTTATGGTTCATGATTGAAGAGAGCCAGTTTAAGGCTCTGCAAGCGCCACGGACGGCAAGCCCGCCTGCAAGGAGGTATCACTGATGTCTCCGAATCTTCGTCTTCTCTCCCTCTCATTTTTAAACAAAACAAAAATTAAACAGAGTAGAGCAGTGAGTGCGCTGGTGTTAGCTTCCATTTTCGTGTCAATCAGCTGTCTGGCACAGCAAACAGGTGTGACGCAGCCACTTAACTCTGGCGCAGACCCGCAGAGCCCAGATCCGCAAAGCCAGGAGATCGTCGCCTCGGCCAATCCAGCACGCGCGGCAGCGATTACAGTGCCCGCGGGAACGCGCATGGCTCTGGTGCTGATGCACCCGCTTCAGAGTCGTTATGTGCATCGCGGCGACGATATCTACGCGCAAACCACTTCGCCGGTCGTCGCAGGAGACGAAGTCGTCATCCCACCGGGCACCTTTGTTCAAGGCAAAGTGGACAAGCTGTCACGACAAGGCTCGCGCGCAGAACTGTATTTGCAATCTCTGTCGATTACATATCCCGACGGTTATGTAGCTTCGGTCCCCGGACCTCTCACGATGGAGAGCGGTGACGGCTACGCTCTCAAAGATCCGGGCAAAGGCCGGATCGTGGGAGGGTTCGCGCTGCCAATCGCTGGCGTAGGCATGGGGGCGTTGATAGGGCACTCGCTGGCGAGTTCGCAGGGCACCACTATCACCAGTACGCTGCCTCCTGGCTGCACTGGACCGCCTCCGGGCTGCCTTTCGTCGAGCCTGACCGGGCCACCCGAGCCCGGAAAAGACACGGCGATCGGCGCCGCCGTCGGCGGGGCAATCGGGGCAGTCGCCTCCCTCGCACTGGTCCTGAACACCCATAATTTTTTTCTCGACGTGGGTTCGCCGGTCGAAGTGGTGCTGCAACATCCACTGCTGTTGGAACAAGACCAGGTTGCGAACGCCATTCGCAATGCCGCGAAACATCCAGTGGCCGGGCAGCCAATTGCTCCGCGGCCACAGTTTTCACCGCCGCCGGACAATGATCCCGGCATCTGTTACACGCCCGGCACTCCGGGGACGCCCGATATCGACATTCCTGGAACCCCGGCTATAGGGGATTCTCCAGGAACGCCGGGAACGCACATCCCCGGGATTCCGGCAACGCCGCCGGTGGCGCATCCATGCCCGTGAAGGGGACCTGTTAGCACCGCGGCGAAGAATTTTCTCGCAGCTCTTCGCCGCGTTACACTTCTCTGCATAACTTTATGCCCACCCTGATCTCGCAGCCCACGCGCATTCAATCCGCCGGCAACAAACCCAAACTGATTGACGAATATATTGGACGCGTCAACTCCCAAACATCCGCCGCCAGCGTTGCGCATATGCGCAGTCCAGCAGGTTGGCTGGAGCCTGGCCAAACGCCAGCTTTTGATGAGTTCACCATCGTTTTGAAAGGTACGCTGCGGGTGGAATCCAAGACTGGCTCCTTGGAAGTTAAAGCCGGACAAGGCGTGATTGCCCACGCAGGAGAATGGATTCGCTACTCCACTCCGCACGCAGGTGGCGCGGAATACATTGCAGTGTGCCTGCCCGCTTTCTCCATGGATACGGTTCACCGCGACGAACGGTAGTCGGAAACCCGAGCGCGACAAATCCTTAACACAGGGGGCACAGAGAGGCACAGGGGAGATCTCTTCTATACAAGAACTTGTTTTCGAGCTTGCGTCCTATGCGATCCAGACAGTCTTGATATTCATGAATTCGCGGATACCGTTAGTGGCTAGTTCGCGGCCGTGGCCCGAGTGTTTCACCCCGCCAAACGGGATGCGAGGGTCGGATGCGACCATCTTGTTAATGAAGACCATCCCTGATTCGAGTTCGTTGATGAAGCGTTCGCGCTCTGCGGCGTCGGTAGTCCAGGCGCTGGCCCCGAGGCCGAAGCGGCTATCGTTGGCGAGCAGGATCGCTTCGTCGATATCTTTAACGCGAAACATCGAGGCAACGGGTCCGAAGAATTCTTCGCGATAAGCAGGCGATTCTTTCGGGATATTAGCAAGAACTGTAGGGGCATAGTAGTTGCCGGGGAGTTCCAGTTTGTGGCCTCCGGTTAAAAGTTTAGCGCCAGCCTTCACTGTTTTCTGCACGTCGGCGTCCAGGGATTTTACGGCGTCCGCAGTGGCGAGAGGTCCGAGTTCAGTTTTTTCGTCGAAAGGATCGCCGACGCGCAGATTCTTCATGCGATCGACAAATTTCTTTTCAAAGTTGGAGGCGATGGATTCGTGAACGATGAAACGTTTGGCGGCGATGCAGGACTGGCCATTATTGATCACGCGTGCCTCGACCGCCGTGGCGACGGCAGCGTCGAGATCGGCGCTGGGCATTACGATAAAAGGATCGCTGCCGCCGAGTTCGAGAACAACCTTCTTGATGCGCTTCGCCGCGGCGACTCCAACTTCAATTCCGGCCTGTTCGCTTCCGGTGAGAGTTGCGGCCACGACTCTTGGATCGTTAAGAATCGCGTCCACCTGCTGAGAGCCAATCAGCAAGGTTTGGAATGCGCCGCATGGGAATCCGGCTTCGAGAAATATTTTTTCAATAGCCAGGGCGCACTGGGGGACGTTGGAGGCGTGCTTGAGCAGTCCAACGTTTCCAGCCATAAGCGCCGGAGCCGCGAAGCGGATCACCTGCCAAAAAGGAAAATTCCACGGCATCACAGCAAGGATCGGACCGATCGGGCGATAGCGCACGAAACTTTTCTTGGCGCCTGTTTCGATAACCTCATCGGCGAGAATTTGTTCGGCATTCTCCGCGTAGTATCGGCACGCAGTAGTGCACTTGACGGCCTCTGCGACTGCGGCTTTGTACGGCTTACCCATTTCCAGGGTCATCAATTTGGCGAATTTTTCCTTATCGCGCTCGAGGATATCGGCCGCCTTCCGCATGCGGCGGGCACGTTCGGCGAATGGCGTTTTGCGTTCCGCTTGGAAAGTAGCAACCGCGAGCCGGAGTTTCTCCTCAATTTCGGAGTTGGACAAGGGCTGGAATGTCTGGAGCGTTTCACCCGTAGCTGGATTAATGCTGGCAATCGCCATGAGGAATGGTCCTTCCGGAATGTGACGTAAAGAAGTCTATACAATCATCGAAGACAAATGGAGCGGTCGTACCACTATACCATTTAGTATTTTACCTTTAGGCTGGGATTCCCGCCGGAGGCGACACGCGCCCGGACGCCTCGCCGGACAATACGCTAATAGACAGTGCTGGTCGCTCTTGTCGCATGGCACAGCGATAAGACGAAATCATCAATTCCGCGCGGCCCGGAAAGCAGCCTGTTTTAGGAATGGCTCGGCTTCACTCCGGGTGGAAACATCCTGAGGGGAACGCACGCATCATCTGACTCATCGACCAGCAAAACGAACCGGTCGCAGGTCGTCACTGGGGGCGGAGAGAATTACTGCGTCGATTGCAGTTGCGATGCGAGTTGATTGACCGCGGAGACGTCAAAGAAGTTCGAGAGATCGGCGTGACCGGCGAGCGTGTCACGCTGCTTGCCTTCCACCAGAATTTTCACTTTCAAAATGCCGGGGATATTGGCGGACAGCGTTTGAATGAGAGACGCGACCGTCAGTTCCTCCACCAGCACGCCGGAGCGATGACCGTCGGCGAAGGCCGCGTTGATGTCGATGACGGCCAGACCCGGATCGACCAGATAGACGCTGCGAATGTCGGAACCCGGTGGCAAGGGATGTGGCGAAGATTTCTCGAGATAGAGTGTGATAAGAGCACGAAGCAGCTCTTCTGCGCGTTGTTGGCGCACTGAAGGCAGGGGAATCTGCGCAGATTGCGCATGGAGTACGCCGATGTCGTCATAGGCGACAAAAAGAGTCACACGTTCGGTATTTCCCGCCACGGGAGGGATAACCGGCCGGGTGTCGACCGAGGCCACAGGAGTGGCAGCGGCGCGACCACGCATGTGCCAGGCGTAGACGCCCATGCCGAGTACAGCGGCGAGCAGCACCGAGAGCGCGATAAAAAAGTGGCGCGGGACCATGAGAGTCGAATCGGGCGATTTTACGAACGCTTGATCTGGTGATCCAAGGCTAAGAGCTTACGTTATCAAATGGCTGCATCACTCGATCGCTGAATCAGCCGATTTTTTTATGGAGCGGCTCCGAGTTGAGCCCGGACGGCCGCGATTCCGTTCGCCACCGCCCCGGCAATGAGTTGTTGGTAGTCGGGGGCCGTGAGCGCAGAGACGTTCGCAGCGGGCGGTGCGACTTCGACTGCGATCGCCGCGGTCACAATATTGTTTAAGGGACGCAGCGGCGCGGTGAGATCGCGGACGGTAATCTCGTCCTTTTTCAACGCTTCGGCGACGCTGGCGGCAGCGATGTGACTCAGAGGTATGAAAGAAGCTTGCGCGGTGGGCCAGGAGCGGAATGGCCCGCGGTCATCGCCATTGGAGTAGGGAAGCATCGAAGTATAGACACGCACGCCATGACCGGTTGAAGTGGCGTGCAGCACGACATAGACGGCTGCGTGCGTGGAGTTGGCGAAGAAGGCGCGATCGTCCAGGGAAAGGTTGGCGTCGGAGTCGCGCAACACGAGAGTAGAGATACCACGACTCTCAAGCTCCTGACGCAGGAGCCGAGCGAAGGCCAGGGTGACATCTTTTTCGGCGAGCGTGGCGCTAAGCGCTTCGCCCCGGTCCGTGCCGCCGTGGCTTGCGTCGACTACGGCGAAGTAGCGTCGTTGAGTCGAAGCTGGGGTTGCCGGCTGTGATGGCGCGCGTGGAGTGTTCTGTGGCGCAGGCGCTGTGGGAATGGGGGCAGGGCTGGTCGCTATCTGCGCTTTCGCGGGGGAGAGGGTGATGGTCCGGCCATCCTTGCTGAACCCAGCGATCAGCGGAATTGTGGTCGTGACCGTGATTTGCGCAGCTCCATTACTTTCCGAATAGGTGGCGGAAGGGATGGTTTTGCTGGAGAACGTTAGCGTGGGCGACGCGGGCGCAGTTACTGGTTCATGGCTAAAAGTCATGCGCAGTTTGCCGGGCTCGGTAGCAACCGAAGGATTTACTGGAGAGCTGAATTGAAGAACCAGATGAGAAGAGTCGGTGGTGGCGGCCGTAAAGTGGGTACCGACGTTCCCTATGAAGAGACGTCCGGATTCCTCGTGCAGATTCGCCGGCCCCCCCAGGAAACGAGGCAGAAGGGAATTAAGAGAGGCAAGAGGGACGAGGCCCCGTCCATTTTCCATGAGGAATTTGGCGGAGAGATCGGCGTCGCGTCCCTGCACGCGCGCGTGATTTTTGCCCACAGTGAAGTCCCCCAGAATGTTGTTGTAGTGGAGACGCCAGCGTGGGCCCTCGGACTTTGCGCTGACGGTGCCGAGGGGCTCAAGCAGTTCCAGGAGTCCGATGTAGTCGCGCCCTTGGCGCTGCACGATGGGCAGGGAATAGTTGGCGACGGTCGAGTACACCGAAAGACGCTTTTCCGGAGCGGCAGCGGAGAACGGAAGAGCGAGCCACGATAAAATCCCAATGGTAAACAACAACTTCCGGGGTCGAAATGCAGTTTTTGGTTGAGCAATACTGGCACAGCCGGAAGCTCTCCGCTTGACAACAGTCTTAGCCAACCGTCCCTTTATCCCATGCCAGCCATGGCTAATCGAGGGCATAGATCGTCAGTCCGCTGAGCAGCTTGGGATAGAAGTCAGTCGACTTCTGAGGCATGACTTCGTTGGCAAAGGCGATATCGCGGACCTGCGCGACCCGGCAGGGATTCATCAGAAAAACTATATTGGCGCGAGGTGTGGCCTCCAGGTGCGAGAGCGCTTCCCCGGCGTCGCGGACATAAGAAATATTCTGCTGGTTGCGGATGGATTCTTCCGAGAGGCCCAAGACATTTTCCAGCAGAACCTTATGCAATTGCACCACATCGAGCGATTGCTGGCGAATAGAGACATCGGCGAAGACCTCGAGCGGCATTGGGATTGGGGTGGTGCAACAGGAAAGCTCGATTAGCAGTGACGCCCAGGATGCAGGTTCCGGCGCGTCCACACTGGCGAAGGATCGCCGTGGCCCGCGCAGCGTCGAGAGGGACGTCAATTTCATCGATGTCGAAAAACGCGCGGGCTGAGCTCCGAAAGGCATCTTCTGAAAAGGAAGGCAGGCTATGAACCACGCGATGGGTGGGAAGAATCAACAATGCCGGGCTGTTCATGTTGACGAAAGTCATCATCACGAACTCGGAGGGGGCAGAATTTCCGAGTGTCCGTGGCGCCTGAGGCTGCTCGGCATTCATTGCGGTATGTAAGAGCGGTTTCGTAACGGTGGTGGCCATCGGCAATGACAAGCTTCTTATCGCTCATTGCGGCGCGGACGGACTCAATGACTCCAGGATCGGAGACTTTCCACAAGCGATGCAGAACTCCATATTCATCGGTCACAGCAACGTCTGGTTCCTCGCTCACGTTGAGCAGCAATTCGATCTGGCCAGAATCCTCGTAAAGCATAAAGATTTGACCGAAGTGGCCGCGAGTGGCGCGGAGCAGGTCCAGACGGTCCGCTTTAGGCTTAGCCAGGGTCTGTTCATGGCGGAAGATCACGCCTGCAGAATAATCCTCAATTCGGCCTAAGGCGATGAAGCCGCGACGCTCCATTTCTTTCTTCGAATCGGGCGAAAGGAAACGCTGGGAATAAACGTATATGGATGGGCGGGGATCCTGCCGCAGGACGCCTTTCCGCCGCCAGTCACGGAAATGCATGGCAGCGCGTGAATATACATTGTTTGCTGGATTGTCACCGTCCTCACGGCGGCCGAGGATGATTCGTACGAGGTTATACGGGCTGGCCGCGTAGTAGCGCTCCTGCAGACTAGGAGAGATCTTATCGTAAGGTTGGGTTACGACCTGGGTCGATGGAAACCTGCGGCGAATCCTTATCGGTAGCATTCGCGTAGCGAAAGGCGCGGAAGGGATGAATGTCAGCCATGGAAACCTTTGATTGTAGCAAGTTGGCGGCGGAATTTTCGGCTTGGTCTTGAGCGCTTTTGAAGGGTCGCCCGAAAACGGGCGTCCGTTCTGGGATTGTCGCCAAGATTTGACAAAAAAAACCGCAGCCGCCGGGTGAAGGTGTGTTACTATCGCGGCCAATTGAGGTGCTTATGTCCTCCGCGGATGAGCGCCGGTTCTCTCGCCTTGGGGTTCGAGCTGGCAAGTTGGGATTGATTCGGCACTGGAAACTGCCTGTTGTTCGTTCACGCGCCTCCCTGCCCCAAGCTTCGACGCAGTACTCTCGCGCTATCCCGTTATTCTGGCTGCTGTTTTTCTCGATTTGCCTTTGTTGTGGCTTACTCACCCCGGCCTTTGCTCAAACCGACGTGAATGATGTTCACGTGACGCCCAGGATTGTAGAGAATGCGAAGGCTGAGAACGTATCCAAAGAGAGTTTGATCGCTCCTTCCCTGAATACGCACGTGCGTCCCCTGAAGTCGAGCGTAGACCTGGTGCTGGTGCCCGTGACCATTACCGACCCGATGAATCGCCTTGTAACCGGGCTGGATAAAGAAAACTTTCAGCTCTTCGAAGGCGGCACGAGTCAGGAGATCAAAACATTTTCGAGCGAAGACGCGCCAGTATCGCTCGGGGTAATCTTCGATTCCAGCCGGAGCATGAGCAGCAAAATGGACCGGGCAAAAGATGCGGTGATGGAGTTTTTCAAAACCGCTAACCCGCAAGACGAATTCTTCATGATTACGTTCTCTGACGCACCGGAAGTAGTCAGTGATTTCACAAGCTCGGTGGACGAGATTCAAAATAAGCTGGTCTACGCAGTTCCGCAAAGAATGACTGCGTTATTGGACGCCATCTATATGGGCATCACCAAGATGAGGCAGGCCAAGTACGCTAAAAAAGCGCTCCTCATCATCTCCGACGGCGGCGACAATCACAGCCGTTACACGGAAAATGAGATCAAGGCCCTGGTCAAAGAAGCGGACGTGATGGTGTACGCCATCGGCATCTATGACCGCTATTTCGCAACTCCGGAAGAGCGGCTCGGCCCTGAGCTACTGGGCGAAATTGCGGAACTCTCCGGCGGACGTGCGTTTACGGTGGAAAATCCTAATGATCTGGCGGATGTGGCGACCAAGATCGGGATTGAACTGCGGAACCAGTATGTGCTGGGCTATCGTCCCCACAATGCCTTGCATGACGGCAAATGGCGTAAGATCAAAGTGAAGTTACTGCCTCCGAAAGGACTGCCGCCGCTGAAAGTGTATGCCAGGACCGGATATTACGCGCCCGAAGAATAGTTGCGCTTTCTACTTTGCATTTCTGAGCTGGGCGATATGGGTTGGGGTCTTGGCGGCAGCACTGCCCGCTCCCGCGCGCGCCAGATCGGAGGCTGTTCAGGCCCAGTCAGATCCCGCTCAATCTGTTCCGGCGCAATCTCCTCAATCCGGCGCGGCTGTGACTCCCGCCGTGCCCCCTTCCCAGCAGCAGAGCGAACCGCACAGCGGCGCCCAATCGCAAACTCAGCAGCCCGCAAGTCAGACTTCAACCAATCAGGACAACGGAACATTTGTCATCCGCAAAGATGTGGATGAGGTGTTGCTCCACGCCACGGTGGTCGATGATAAGGGGCACATCGTCACCAGCCTGAATAAAAATGATTTTACGGTCTTCGAAGATGGCAAGCCGCAGACGATTATTTCTTTTCACCATGAAGACATTCCAGTGGCCATGGGAATCGTGATTGATAATTCGGGATCGATGCGCGAGAAGCGCGCGAAGGTGAACCAGGCGGCGCTGAATCTGGTGAGGTCGAGTAATCCTCAGGATGAAGTTTTCGTGGTGAATTTCAACGATGAATATTATCTCGATCAGGATTTCACGAACGATCTTCTGAAGCTGAAAGAGGCGTTGGAAAAAATCGATGCCAAGGGCGGTACAGCGCTGTATGAAGCGGTGGTGGCTTCCGCGGATCACTTGAAGCGAGACGCGAAGCTGGAGCGCAAGGTGCTATTCGTGGTGACCGACGGAGAAGACAACGCCAGCCGCGAGAGTCTGGAGCAGGCGGTGAAACAATTGCAGGAGGAAAACAGTCCGTCAGTGTACGCGATAGGAATCTTAGGGGATGAAGAGCATCCGAAGCGCGCCCGGCGCGCTCTTGAGATCATTGCACAGCGGACCGGAGGCCTGGCATTTTTTCCCAAGACGTTGGACGAAGTGGATGAGATTAGCCGAGAGGTAGCGCATGACATCCGGAGCCAGTACACCATCGGATATAAGCCGACAAATCCCAAGAATACTGGCGGGTTTCGGCAAATTCGAGTGGAAGCGAAGGCCAAAGGGCATGGGAAGATGTCAGTTCGAACCAAGAGCGGTTACTATGCGGGCACGCAGGTGGCAACCAGTTCGAACTGAGAGCGCTGTTTTTCTTCAGCTCGCAGATTGTGACCTTAAGTCTCTCTGACCGGGCTCAGGATTTCATTCCATTGACGACTACGGACCCTCGCCCTTACCCTGTAGCGTGCATCAGAAAACTGTTGAAGTCTCCCACCTCGGCGTTGCCGACGACATAACGGACCTGGTCGGCGGAACTCCCATGCTGCGGCTCAAACGCCTGGTTCCCGCCGGCTCCGCGGACATCTTCGCAAAACTTGAATACCTGAATCCCGGCGGTAGTGTGAAAGACCGCGCGGCCATTGGGATCATCCGGCGAGCCGAGCAAGAAGGAAAACTCGCACCCGGGGGCACCATTGTCGAAGCCACGGCGGGCAATACGGGCATTGGGCTGGCGCTGATCGGGGTGAATCGCGGTTACAAAGTGAAGCTGTTCGTGCCGGAAAATTTCTCCCAGGAAAAAGTGATCATCATGCGCGCGCTCGGAGCGGAGGTGGATCGCACTCCGGATGAAGAAGGAATGTCAGGCGCGATCCGGCGCGCGAAAGAATTAGTGGCTACCGACAAGACCGCATTCATGGCCGGGCAGTTCGAGAATCAGGCAAATCCGGATTACCACTACGAGACCACCGCGGTAGAAATTTTCGAGCAGATGGGCGGCAAGATCGATGCCGTGGTCTTAGGCTGCGGCACCTGCGGAACTTTTACCGGAGTTGCGCGCTATATGAAGGAACATGTGCCCGGAGTGCTGGCGTTTGCGGCGGAGACGCAGGGGTCGGTGTTGGGTGGAGGAGAACCAGGACCGCACAAAGTGGAAGGGATTGGGGCGAGTTTTATTCCCAAAACATTTGACCGTTCAGTGTGCGACGAAGTGATTGCAGTGTCGGACGAGGATGCGTTCGAGACCGTAAAACAACTGGCGGCGCAGGAAGGTGTTCTGGCGGGGTCGAGCGGCGGAGCCGCGGTCTTCGCAGCTATGCAAGTGGCGCGAAGGTTGGGTGCGGAAAAACGAGTGGCCACGATTATCCCGGATTCGGCGGAGCGATATTTGTCGAAGAAAATCTTTGAGGGCGGAATCTAGGCAAAAACATAATCGCCGAGAAACGCTGGGAAAATCCGCAAAGATCACAGAGAACGACAAATTCATAACAGAAATTAATCATGAAGAAAAACAGACAGGCGGGGTTTGCGACGCGCGCGATTCACGATGGGCAGCAGCCAGATCCTTTGACTGGCGCGGTCAACGTGCCCATTTATTTGAGTTCAACTTATGTGCAGCAAGGGATCGGCGAGAACAAGGGGTACGAGTATTCGCGAGTTTCGAATCCCACGCGCGACCGCCTGGAAGAGAATCTGGCTTCGCTCGAAGGCGGAATTGCGGCACGGGTTTTTGGTAGTGGAATGGCGGCAATCAACGCAATTGCGAGCATGTTGAAGGCTGGCGACCACGTGGTGTGCGGCAACGACCTATATGGTGGGACGCCGCGGCTGTTCAACCAGGTGTTGACGAATTTTGGCCTGGAGTTTTCTTATATCGATACCTCGGACGCCGAAAATGTGGAGCGCGCGATTCGCAAGAATACGCGCATGGTTTATGTGGAGACGCCGACGAATCCATTGATGCGGTTGAGTGATCTGCGGGAGATCAGCAGAATTTGCCGGCGCAAAAAAGTTGAGTTGGTGGTCGACAACACTTTTATGTCTCCTTACTTTCAGCAGCCGTTGGCGTTGGGAGCAGATATGGTGGTGCATTCAACCACCAAGTTTCTGAATGGCCACAGCGACGGGCTGGGCGGCGTTGTGGTTTGCAGCAGAACGGAGCAGGCCGAAAAGCTGGCTTTCCTGCAGAAGTGCGCGGGAGCAATACTCTCTCCGTTCGAATGCTGGCTGGTGTTGCGTGGAGTGAAGACGTTGGCGGCTCGCATGGAAATCCATGACCGCAACGGACGTGCAGTTGCGGATTTTCTGGCAACACATAAGAAAGTGAAGAAAGTTTTCTATCCCGGGTTGGCAGATCATCCGGAACACGAATTGGCGAAGCGGCAGATGAGCGGCTTTGGCGCGATGATCACGTTTGAGACCGGATCGCTGAAGAACGCGAATAAGATGCTGAAGAAACTGCGAGTGTGCTCTCTGGGCGAATCGCTGGGCGGGGTGGAGACGCTCATTTCGCATCCAGCCACGATGACGCACGCTGCATTAGGCGAAAAGGGCCGTAGAGCCATTGGTCTTACAGACGGTATGGTACGGATTTCGGTTGGGATTGAAGACGTGCAGGATATTCTGGATGATCTGGACATGGGACTGGCTGAAATATAAGAAGTTGCTATCGGGAAATCGGACGGTCCATCAGGGCAGACATTCCCGGACTACTTCCTTTCGGCGACAGACTCCGCGATCCATTGCAGGTAGTTGGCTGATCCGTCTTCGATAGTCAAGCAGACACACTCGGGCAGTTCGTAAGAGTGCAACTCGGTTATCGCCTCGCGGATTTTTTCAAACGCAGCGGCTGTGGTCTTGATCAGCAAGAGCCACTCTCGAGCCTCTTCCACCTTGCCTTGCCAGCGATACACGGATGAAATCCCCGGAACGATGTTGACGCAGGCAGCAATGCGGCTTTCGACGAGGTGATGCGCGATCTTCTGCGCTTCCTCTTCCGAGCCGGCGGTGGTGAGGACGATTCGTTTGTCGGTCATATAAAATCAGCCTTCAGCAGTCAGCGTTTAGCTTTCAGACAACTCACGTCGAGAGAGTAGCACCATAAACCAGGGGTTCAGAAACATGCAGACGCAAATCAAGTTTGGCACATCGGGCTGGCGAGCGGTGATGGCGGAGGAATTTACTTTCGCCAACGTACGGCGCGCCGTGGGCGGCATTGCGCGTTACGTAGCCGCGCAGAAGCCGCAAGGAGCACGGGTTATCGTCGGGCGCGATCCACGTTTTTTGGGTGAGACGTTTTGTTCTATGGCGGCCGAAATTCTAAAGGCTAACGGGATTATCCCAGTTGTAGTTGAGGAGGCCGCGCCCACCCCGGCGTTTGCTTATTCTGTCGTCCAGACTAAAGCAGATGGGGTCATCAATTTCACCGCGTCGCACAATCCGCCGCAGTATAACGGGATCAAGTTTTCTACTCCGGATGGATGTCCGGCGCTCCCTGATATTACGAAGAAGATTGAAGCGGAAATTGAAGCGGGAGACCAATATGGTGAGTCATCCAAAACGAGCCGTAACGGCAACGTGTGCTCGCGTGAATCGCTCGACGTGAAGCAGAGTTACCTGAAGCGACTAGGCGAGATCGTGGACCTGAACGCGATCCGTAAAGCGAATTTGCAGGTGTGCTTTGATCCGATGTGGGGCGCGGCGCGCGGATATTCCGACCAGTTCCTACGAGATGCCGGCATAAAGGTTTCGACTGTTCACGATTACCGCGATGTTTTGTTCGGCGGGCACGCTCCGGAGCCGGATGACCACCTGCTCGAAGACTTGAGAGAAAAAATGCGGTCCACCGGCGCGCAAATCGGCATCGCGACCGACGGCGACGCCGATCGCTTTGGAATTGTCGATGCCGACGGAACATTCATGCAGCCGAACTACGTGATTGCGCTGCTGTTCGATTATCTTGTGGAAAGCCGGGGCTGGAAAAACGGTGTAGCGAAATCGGTCGCGACCACGAATCTGATCAACGCCATCGCGAAGGCGCGGGGCGTGGAGCTTCATGAAACGCCCGTCGGCTTCAAATATATTGGCGAACTCATCATGCAGGATAAGATTGCAATTGGCGGCGAAGAGAGCGCAGGACTGTCGATTCGGCATCACGTGCCGGAAAAAGACGGGGTGCTGGCCGGGCTGCTGTGCTGTGAGATGGTGGCCAAGCGCGGCCAGTCGTTGGGCGAACAGTTGCAGGCGCTATGTAACCAAGTTGGTTCCTACTATCCGCAGCGGGAAAACTTCCGCTTGACGCCCGAGGTGAAGGGGAAGTTCACTGAGAAGTTGAAGTCTGATCCGCGCGAGTTCTGTGGACATAAGGTCAGCGAGGTCGTGCGCAAGGATGGGTTAAAACTGATTTTCGAAGATGGCTCGTGGGTTTGTTACCGGCTGTCTGGCACCGAGCCAGTGGTACGAGTTTACTCGGAAGCACGCAGCGAACAGGGTCTGGAGAAGTTGAGCGGGGCGGCGAAGCAATGGATTTTCGAGTAAAAAATCTTACCAACATACGGCGATTCCCTAGTCCGCAAGACGGGTTGCGCGCGGTGGCGGAGAGAGCGCCGCGGGCCGAAGCTTTGGCTGTGTCCTGGATCACCAGACTGCGTCCTTTTTTTACCAGAGTCCATGCGTTGCGGCGGCGGATTGCGACCATTGCGGTCGCGGCGCTGGCGGGCCTGCTCTTCGTGCACGTGATGTTGGGTGCGAACGGGATGGTTGTGTACAAACAGAAGCGGGCGGAATACGAATCGTTGCAGACGCGAATCGCGCTCGAACAAAAGGAAAATCAACTCTACACGCAGCGGATCCAGGGAATGAAAACCGATGCGAAAGCGATCGAGAAAGAAGCGCGCGAGCAGTTGCATTACGCCCGTCCGGGAGAGTATGTATATGTCCCGCCTGACCCCGTGAGGCCTGATCCGCCAGCAAATCACTCTGCTCGCCGATAAAAAACCTCCGTAATCTGCCGCTTAATAGGGTCCGACTTGGGATTCACCCTCGGAAGGCCTTACTATTACCGCATGCGTAGTTTCCGTTTTCTGCCGCTTCTTGTTTTCTCCGTCCTGGTTGGTTCCTTAACAGCTCCGGCACAATCGGATCAGGCGCCCACGAACTCAACTCTTCCGGCGAAAGCGAAAAAGGGCGCCAAGGCGGCTGAATCGAAACCGGCGGCGACCGCGCCTTCGAAGTCCGAAGAAACAAAGCGCGACTACTCGCAGGAAGCCTTTGTCGTCGAGCAATACAAATCCATCTATCGTTTCGAAAATGACGGGACCGGGCGGAAGGAGACCATCGCTCGAATTCGCGTGCAGAGCGAGGCCGGAGTTCAGCAGTGGGGTCAGATTCAAGTTGGATACAACTCCGCCAATGAGCGGGTTGAAATTGCTTACGTCCGCGTGATCAAAGCCGACGGCACTGTGGTGAAGGCCGGGGATGATGCCGTTCAGGATCTGAGCGCTCCGCTTGAGCAACAGGCTCCCGTCTACACCGATTACCGTCAGAAACACATCACTGTACCCGGCCTGCGTCCCGGCGAGGTGCTCGAATATGACATTGTCACCGTGATTCACACGGCGCTGGCTCCGGGCGAGTTCTGGGCGGATTACGACTTCGATAAGACCAACATCGACCTCGACGAAGAAGTCGAGGTTGACGTTCCCACGAGCCGCGCCATCAAGTTAAAAAATAAGCCGGAGATGAATCCGACCATTTCGGAAGCCAACGGACGTCGCGTTTACCACTGGACCAATTCCCATCTGGAACGGGAAGATGATCAGAAAAATAAAGATAAAGATAAAGACAAGAACAAGAAGAAAAAGAAGCATCCCGAAGATGAACGACCTGACATCCAGTTGACCTCATTCGTCAGTTGGGAGCAGATCGGCCTATGGTACGCGGGCCTGGAGAAAGATCGGCGAGCCCCATCGCCCGAAGTTCGTGCCAAAGCGGAAGAGCTGACCAAGGGCCTCAATAACGACCTGGATAGAGTCGAGGCGTTGTACGACTACGTGGCCAAGAACTTTCGCTATGTAAGCCTGTCCCTGGGATTAGGACGCTATCAGCCGCACGCATCCTCCGATGTGCTGCACAATCAATACGGCGATTGCAAAGACAAACACACTTTGCTGGCATCGCTGCTCGAAGCCGAAGGCATGCACGCGTCTTCGGTGCTGATCAACTCCAGCCGCAAACTCGATCCCGACGTGCCCTCGCCCTCGCAGTTCGATCACGTCATCACCATGCTGCCGATGGGCAATCAAGAAATCTGGATGGACACCACCAGCGAAGTGGCTCCATTTCGGCTGCTGGCCTACAGTCTGCGAAACAAACTGGCTCTGGTCGTCCCCGCGTCAGGTACGCCGCATCTGGAGGAGACTCCCGCCGATACGCCCATGCCCGACAGCGAAATTTCCGAAGTCGATGGAAAAATCAACGAGATTGGAAAACTTGAAGCGCACGTGCACTACACGTTTCGAGGCGATGAGGAACTGCTGCTGCGCTCGATCTTTCGCCGCGTTCCCGAGGCGCAATGGCAGCGGGTGGTCGAAAATGTCAACTCCGGGATGGGTGGCGATGTCACGAACCTTAAGATCAGTGATCCGGCCGCTACGCGTGAAGCGTTCACGATGTCTTATGACGTCTCAAGACCGAATTTTCTGGATTGGTCAAAGAAGAAATCAGATCTTACGCTGCCGCTATGCCAGTTCAACCTTCCGGACCTCGGCGACGCCGATAGCGAGGCAGACTCCGAGCCGCTGAAACTCGGGCCGAAGGCCGAGTACGTTTACAAAATCAAGCTCGAATTGCCCGCAAAATACACGGCGCGCGCTCCGTTGCCTTTTTCTCTCAAGCGCGACTATGCGGACTATCAGGCTACCTACAAACTGCAGGGAACGATTTTCAGTGCGGAGCGCACGCTCACTTTGCGCCAGGACGAATTGCCCGCGCCCCGCGCCGAGGACTATGAAGCTTTCCGCCATGCGGTCAGTTCTGACCTAGGGCAGGTCCTTTCTCTCGAAAATACGGTTGCCGGTTCACCTGCGCCCCCAGCCGACATGAAAGCTGACGATCTGGTGGAAAGCGGTCGAGCGGCCATCGCCAGCAACAACCTGCCATTGGCGGTGACGCTTCTCAAACGCGCGACGGAAGTAGACGCGAAGAATAAGTATGCCTGGAACATGCTGGCTGCAGCTTACATGGGCATGCGGCAGAACGATGACGCCATCGCCGCGCTGAAGAAGCAGATTGAAATTAATCCCTACGACGAGTACGCCTATAACGCCCTCGGCCGTGCCTATTGGCAGGAGCGTAAATATGACGATGCGGCTACTGCGTTCAATAAACAGATCGAAATCAATCCGCTCGACAAGTTCGCCCACGCCGGATTGGGATCGATGTATTCCGAATGGAAGAAGTATGACCTGGCAGCGGCTGAACTGGAGAAAGCCACGTCTCTCACGCCCGACAATCCAGAACTGCAAGTCAGTCTCGGCGACGCTTATTTAAATCTTGGACAGGACGATAAAGCGCTGGCGACGTTTGATCATGCAGTCGAGCTTTCGGCCACGCCGTTGGTGTGGAACAACATTGCCTATCAGCTGTCGCTGAAAAAAGCTCATCTCGACCGTGCACAGCAATTTGCCGAGTCGGCGGTTTCAGCCACCACTGCCGCATTGCGCAACCTGTCGCTTGATCGGCTTACACAGCAGGATCTGCCACTGGTCCCCTCACTTATTGCTTACTGGGACACGCTGGGCTGGGTTTATTTCAGCAAAGGCAATCTCGACATGGCGGAAAGATATGTCGCCGCCGCGTGGGGATTGGGCCAGCACGGTGAAGTTGGTGACCATCTCGGCCAGATTTACGAGAAAGAAGGAAAGAAAGTTCGCGCGCTGCAAACCTATGAACTCGCAGAAACCGGACTGCGCCCGATTCCAGAGACGCGCGAGAGAATCGACGCGCTGCTCAAGAGCAACGCGAAACTGAATGATTCCGGAAACAATAAAGATAAGGAGAGTTTGCAATCTCTGCGTACCATAGACCTGGGCAAAGCGAAAGAGACTGGCAGCGCGGAATTTTTTGTGCTGTTGAGCGGCGGCGCAGGCACGCCAGCGAAAGCTGAAGCAGTGAGATTTATCAGTGGTGACGAAAAACTGAAGGTGTTTACTGAAGCCCTCCGCACGGCTGAATACCGGCTCACCTTCCCCGACGATACGCCACTCAAGATTCTGCGGCGTGGAGTTCTCTCCTGCTCTACGTCGACAGGGAACTGCATGTTCGTGCTGATGCTGCCCGATGATGTGAGGACGGTGGACTAAACGTGAGCGTCGTTTCCCGGCGGCATGCAGCTTGCGAAGAAGCTCATGGGGGAGAGCCTGTCAAGGAATGTGAATTGGCTCACTAGAGG
The DNA here is from genome assembly GCA_963817305.1 of uncultured Acidobacteriaceae bacterium. GTDB lineage: Bacteria > Acidobacteriota > Terriglobia > Terriglobales > Acidobacteriaceae > Sulfotelmatobacter. The sequence goes on from CAWFOD010000013.1 coordinate 516,198, forward strand.
TTACATTCGCGATTGTGCCACTCCGTAGCCTGCTCGTACGCATGTGCGAGCCTCAGGACCAAATCCTCCCGCCAGGGCGGCCCAGCGATCTGCAGGCCGATGGGCAAGCCGCTCTTCGTGAAGCCGCATGGAAGCGAGATCGCCGGCAGTCCCCACACGTTAAACGGACGCGTGTTGCGCAACAAGGTAATCTCCGCGGGGCGCAAGGCCTCGGGATTTTTTCTGAGATCAGCGATTGACGGCGCGGAGATGCGCGTGGTGGGGGTGACCAGCAAATCCACGTTTGCGAATATCTCCTGGATATGACGGCGCTCGCGGTCGAGTTCTTGCCGGCGACGAATATATTCTGCCGCGGAAATGTTTTCACCATTGCGAATCCGCCGCACCGTCTCCGCCTGGTACAACTCGGGCGTTCGGGAAACTTCCTCGGCATGAATTGCATACGATTCCGCATTTTGCACCACGCGGTCTGCGGGTATCACGATCTGAATGTCGCGGGTTTCTGCGACGAGCGTTCTGATCACAGTGAAAGCCTGCTCTAGCGCTGCGCACACCTCCTCATCAAGATCATCAAAAAAATAGGGACGCGGAATGCCAATGCGAAGCGTCTTCATTTCCGCCATCAGGATTTCAGCGCTCCGGGAAGCAGAAGTTGCGGAAACATAATCGCAAACAGGAACATCAGCGCTGTGAAAGTCGAGCGGATCGTATCCGGCGATCGCCTGCAGCACGAGCGCAGCGTCGGCGACAGTTGCGGCAAATGGGCCGACATGATCGAGTGACCACGAAAGCGGTATCACGCCCCGCGTCGAAACACGGCCATAAGTTGGTTTGATCCCGACGCAGCCGCAGAGCGCGGCGGGAAGGCGAATCGAGCCTGCCGTGTCGGTACCAATCGCTGCATAGCAAAGGCCCGCGGCGACAGCAGCAGCCGATCCGCCGGAGGACCCTCCGGCGATATGCGCCGAGTCCCAAGGATTGTGAATGTCGCCGAAGAAACTGACCAGCGAACTGGCTCCATAAGCGAATTCGTGCAGGTTATTCTTACCGAGAATCACCGCGCCGGCCTGCCGCAAGCGCCCCACGACTTCCGCATCTTCAACCGGCACTCGATTCTGATAGAGCGCGCTGGCTGCAGTGGTTCGCGTGCCAGCCGTGTCGATCAGATCTTTTAGGGCAATCGGAATTCCGTGCAGCGGGCCACGCCACTCCCCGCGAGAGATTTCTTTTTCCGCCGAAGCCGCCTCCGACAGTGCGGATTCCGCGGTCACAGTGATAAAAGCGTTCAATCTCGGATTCAGTTTCTCGATGCGGTCCAGGCAAGCACGCGTTAATTCCAGCGGAGAGACTTCTTTCCGCCTGAGACGAGGCGCAAGGTCGCTGATGGTCTGAAAAGATGGCATTCGTGCCGAGATCGTATTGTAGTAGGAAAGTATCGTAGAAAAGTCGTTAGAGGATCGAACGAACTACGCAAGGACGCGAAGGTCCAGAACGAAATCATTGAGACTGCTCGTTCGGAGAACTTTGCTCCTTCCAGATTTGATAATTTAGATTTCGAAATAGGCAACCCACGAAGAAGGCCTATAATCAAAAGTCGTTCCTTCGAAACCGGAGGCACCCATGGCGGAAATGACGAGCGTTCCCATAGAGATGCCGGTGGAGACGCCAGCCGCAACCCACGGTTTCTTTATCGACGGCCATTGGTCGGATGACGGCGACGTAGTGGAAGTCCGGTCGCCGTTCGATGGCGCCGTCGTGGGGCGCGTCACTCAGGCGCGGCGGGAACATGCCGAGGCGGCAGTGGCGGCTGCAGTTAAGGCTTTTGGTACTACTCGCCGTTTGCCGGCCTTTGAGCGGCAACGCGTGCTGAGACGCGTGGCTGAGTCGATTGCGGAACGCCGGGGGGAATTTTCCCGCACCATCGTTCAGGAAGCGGGGAAGCCGATCAAGGCGGCGCGCACCGAAGTCGACCGCGCAATCTTTATTTTCAATGTTGCTGCGGAAGAAGCTACGCGTATTTATGGCGAGTATCTTCCGCTTGACTGGCAGGAGTTTACGGCGGGCCGCTGGGGAATCGTAAAGCGCTACCCGCTCGGCCCAATCGCGGGCATCACCCCTTTTAATTTTCCCTTGCACTTAGTCGCGCACAAAGTGGCTCCGGCTATTGCCGCGGGCTGTCCGATGGTGCTGAAGCCCGCGCCAGAAACTCCCTTGTGCTCGCTGTTGCTGGCGGAATGCGTTCAACAAGCCGGTTGGCCCGATGGCGGCCTGAATGTGTTGCCGCTTTCCAATGAAGATGCAGGTCTGCTGGTCACCGATGAGCGCATCAAATTGATCAGCTTCACTGGCAGTGTGCCGGTAGGGTGGGACATTAAACGTCGAGCGGGCAAGAAGAAGGTTGCACTGGAGTTGGGCGGCAACGCCGGCGCCATTGTGCATAGCGATGCCGATGTAGCCTATGCGGCTGACCGGTGTGTAACCGGAGGTTTCGGATACGCAGGGCAGACCTGCATTTCGGTGCAGCGAATTCTGGTGGAGCAATCAGTTTATGGAAAGTTCACCGACTTCCTGGTGGAAGGTGTGAAAAAGCTGAAGACCGGCGACCCCATGGAAGAATCGACCGACGTTGGCCCGCTAATTCGAGAGAGCGATGCGGTTCGAGTCACCAATTGGATCGAGGAGGCCGTGCACTCCGGCGCACGCCTGCTGTGTGGTGGTGGGCGCAAAGGTGCGATCGTCGAGCCCACGGTTCTCACTGGCACAAAGCCGGATATGAAGGTCAACTGCCAGGAAATTTTCGGCCCGGTCGTGACGGTTGAGCCATATCAGAATTTTGACGAAGCACTGCGGCGCATCAACAATTCCAATTACGGCCTACAGGCGGGGCTGTTCACGCGCGACGTGAAGCTGCTGTTTCAGGCGTACGACGAATTGGAAGTTGGAGCACTCATCGCCGGCGATATTCCTTCCTTTCGTATTGATCAGATGCCTTACGGTGGCGTGAAGGATTCGGGGCTGGGACGCGAGGGACTGCGTTATGCGATCGAGGAAATGACCGAGGCGAAATTGTTAGTGATGAACCTGCGGTAGTGGAGCTACGCCGCAATAAAGAGAGCTGCATGTTTTTTGTTTGGAATCTAATTTGAGACTCAGTTCTTGAATTTTCTTATCTAAGTACGCGACAAGTGCGCGAGAAATATTTATAATTCCGAGTTCTGCAAGCTGGCGCGAAAAGAAATCTGTGGGTAATTCTCTCGCGTTTTAGCGATCAGGCTTCCATACATACTAAGGATCTGCCGGTCTCATTCGTCTTTAATAGAAATCGTACGTACGCATGTCTCAGATTTTTCATCGCAGTGCGAATACTCTGTCGCGGGCCACGATTTTTGGCGCCGTGTTTGTGATTGCCGCGCTCGGTTTGGTGGGGTATGAGATTCAGGGCTCGCCCTATGTGACCTATGCCGGAGTGCGAAAGCCGCAGCCGGTACCCTTCAGCCATCAGCACCATGTGGCCGGATTGGGCATCGATTGCCGCTACTGCCACACCTCGGTGGAGAATTCGAGTTTTGCCGGTATTCCTCCCACCAAGACTTGCATGAACTGCCATTCGCAGATCTGGACGAACGCCCAGCTGCTGGAACCCGTACGAGCCAGCTACCGCTCTGGCCAGTCGCTGCAATGGACACGGGTGAACCAGCTTCCCGACTTTGTTTTTTTCAATCACAGCATTCATGTGACCAAGGGAGTTGGCTGCAATACCTGCCACGGTCCGGTCGATCAAATGCCGCTTATGTACCAACAGGAATCGTTGCAGATGGAGTGGTGTTTGGGTTGCCATAGGCAGCCGCAGAATAATCTGCGCCCGCGGGACCAGGTTTTTAATATGCGTTACCAGCCGCCCAGCAGCACGCATCCGGTGGTGGTGGATGGGCAGAGTTACACGGATCAAAACGATTTAGGCATGGCGCTGGTAAAAAAATACAACATGCGCAGTGTGCGGGATATCACGAGTTGCAATACGTGCCACCGGTAAATTCGATGATGACAGTCTTACACGATGTGATGTGTGATTTTTCATGAAGAATGAAGAACAAAACGGCGTCCAGCGCGAAGATGTTTGCCCCAGCAAGAAAGGCAAACTCAATCTCGATTCCCTCCGCGATCAAATCAACGAGGCGAACGAGAAGGCTGGTCCGGAGTACTGGCGCAGTCTGGAAGAGCTTGCCGGTAGCGCGGAATTTCAGGAGGCGCTGCACCGGGAGTTTCCCAAGGGTGCGTCGGAGTGGGTGGAGTCGGTTTCGCGGCGTGGATTCCTCAAGGTGATGGGCGCATCCATGGCTCTGGCAGGAATGACGGGCTGCGTCAAGCTGCCTCTGGAGCCCATTGTGCCTTATGTGCGCCAGCCGGAAGAAGTGATTCCGGGGCGACCCATGTTCTATGCCACGGCGATGACGCTCGGTGGCTATGCCAATCCGCTGCTGGTGGAGAGCCATCTCGGGCGTCCGACAAAGATTGAAGGGAACGACAAGCATCCTGCTTCGCTCGGTGGAACGGATATTTTTGCCCAGGCTTCGATACTTGGCATGTACGATCCGGACCGCTCGCAGAGCATCGTGTCGTTAGGCGATCAGCGATCATGGCAAGCGTTCGTCACCGCGATCCGCGGTCCGCTGAGCGCGCAGAAGGCGCTCAAGGGTGCGGGCATTCGCATTCTTACCACGACGATCTCGTCTCCCACATTGGCCGATCAGCTGAATAATTTCCTGAAGATTTATCCCGAAGCCAAGTGGCATGTGTACGAGCCGGTGAATCGCGACAACGTGCTCGAGGGCGCGAAGATGGCATTCGGACAGCCGGTCGAGACCCGCTACGATTTCTCGAAAGCCGACGTAATTGTTTCGCTCGACGCCGACTTCTTGTACGCGGGGTTTCCGGGAAATGTCCGCTACATCCGCGATTTCGCCAAGCGCCGCGATCCTGATGGCAACATGAACCGGTTGTACATGATCGAGAGCACGCCGACTACGACGGGAGCAAAGGCAGATCATCGGCTGCCGGTGCGGGGCTCAGATGTTGAAGCCCTAGCTAGAGCCCTCCCGGTTGAGGAGGCGATGAACTCGAATCCGCCTGGATTAAGTGGCGAGCAGCAATCATTCCTCGCCACCATTTGGCGGGATTTGCAAAGCCACCGGGGGTCCAGCCTCGTGGTCGCTGGCGACCACCAGCCTCCAGTGGTGCATCTGCTCGCCCATGCCATGAACCAAAGTCTGGGCAACGTCGGCAAAACCGTTCTCTACACCGACCCCGTAGATGCCAATCCGGTCAATCAGACCGACTCTTTGAAAGACCTAGTTGCGGATATCGATGCGGGAAAGGTCGATCTGCTGGTCATTATCGGGGGCAATCCCGCCTACGACGCTCCCGCCGATCTCGATTTCGCCGACGTGCTCAAGAGCGACAAGGCTCCATTACGCGTGCATCTCGGCCTCTACCAGGACGAGACCGCCGAGCTTTGCCAATGGCACGTCAATCAAGCGCATGAACTGGAATCATGGGGCGATGCTCGCGCTTACGACGGCACAGTGAGTATTATTCAGCCGCTCATTGCGCCTCTGTATCAGGGCAAGAGTACCGTCGAGTTCGTCGCCCTGCTTTCGGGTCAATCCGACGCGACCGGCTATGATCTGGTCCGAGCCTACTGGCAGAAGCAGCACCCCGGCGCGGACTTCGAAGCCTTCTGGCGCAAGTCGCTGCACGATGGCTGGATTGAAGGTACGACTTTTTCCCCGAAATCGGTTACCGCGAAGTCCGCGAATCTTCCGGCGTCAAATGCATCCGACGCAAAAGCAAATTCCATCGAGCTCAATATCCGTCGCGACCCCTCCATCTACGACGGTCAATTCGCCAATAACGGCTGGTTGCAGGAACTTCCCAAGCCGATGACGAAGCTAACTTGGGACAATGCCGTCCTGATGGGCCCGAAGATGGCGGAGCGGCTACAGGTTAAGAGCATCGACATGGTCGAACTTGAGCTCAACGGAAAGAAAGTCACGGGGCCGGTTTGGGTTCTGGTGGGGCATCCGGACAATTCCGTTACAGTGACGCTCGGCTATGGTCGCAAGCGCGCCGGCCGCGTGGGAACCGCGCAAGGTTTCGATGCATATCATTTGCGCACCAGCGCTGCTCCGTGGGTTGCAACTGGTCTGCAGATTCGGAAAACTGGCGATAAGTATGTGCTTGCCTCGACCCAAGGCTACCAGTGGATGGACACGCCCAACGGCGATCATCGTCCGCTGGTCCGTGAGGCAACGCTTGAGGAGTATCGCAAAAACCCTAATTTTGCGCCCGAGGAAGATGAGAATCCAGCTCCCGGGCTCACGCTTTATAAGCCTTATCCATATAAAGAAGAAGCCTACGCCTGGGGGATGGCGATCGATCTCAATTCCTGCGTGGGCTGCAACAACTGCATGGTGGCGTGCGTTGCGGAAAATAACATTGCGGTCGTGGGTAAGGAACAATGCGCCATCGGCCGCCATATGCACTGGATCCGCATCGATACTTATTATCAGTATCCCAGCGAAGAAGCTCGCGACCGCGATAATCCCAAGGCGTTTTTCCAGCCGGTGCCTTGTCAGCAATGTGAGGATGCTCCGTGCGAAGTGGTTTGCCCCGTGGGCGCCACGAACCACTCGAGCGAAGGCCTGAACGACATGATTTACAACCGCTGCGTGGGGACGCGCTATTGCTCGAACAACTGTCCTTATAAAGTGCGGCGATTCAACTTCCTGCTGTACCAGGATTGGGAGACGCCGCAATACAAGCTGATGCGCAATCCTGATGTCAGCGTGCGCAGCCGCGGCGTGATGGAAAAATGCTCGTATTGCGTGCAGCGAATCAGCGAACACAAGATCGACACGGAGACTGCCTCGGTGCGCGAAGGCAAGGAAATAAAAATCAAAGACGGCGACCTGCAGACGGCGTGCCAGCAGTCCTGTCCGGCGAACGCGATCGTATTCGGCAACATTAATGATCCCAACAGCAGAGTTTCAAAGCTAAAGGCGCAGTCGCGCAATTACAGTCTTCTGGGCGAACTCAACACTCGCCCGCGAACAACCTATCTGGCGGAAGTGGGTAACCCCAATCCGGATTTGAAAGCATAGGCAACGAGTTCCGGCGCAATGCAAGTGTGGGCGATGAATCAATGAACGAGCCATACAAGACGACAGTGGAAGAGCAACGAGCTCCGGTCATTGAGCCGGGCCACACCTTCGCCACAGTCACGGAAAAAATCAGCGCCATCGTGCTGACCCGTCCCGCGTCGAATGGCTGGTTCCTCGGCTTCGGTGTCGCCTTCATGCTGACGATGATGATGCTCTATGCCATCGGCTATCTGTTTCTGAAAGGCATCGGGATTTGGGGAGATACCATTCCGATCGGCTGGGGCTTCGCCATCGTCAACTTCGTCTGGTGGATTGGAATCGGCCACGCGGGCACGCTCATCTCCGCCATCCTCTTGTTGCTGCGGCAGTCGTGGCGTAATTCCATTAATCGATTCGCCGAAGCGATGACGTTGTTTGCCGTGGCTTGCGCGGGAATTTTTCCCGCCATCCATGTGGGCCGCCCGTGGCTGGCGTATTGGCTTTTTCCTTATCCCAATACCATGCGGGTGTGGCCGCAATTCCGCAGTCCGCTCATGTGGGATGTGTTCGCGGTTTCCACTTACGCAACGGTCTCGGCAATGTTTTGGTTCATCGGGCTGATTCCCGACCTGGCTACGCTTCGCGATCGCGCCACCCATTCTGCAACCAGACTGATTTATGGTGCGTTGTCGATGGGCTGGCGGGGATCGGCGCGACACTGGCACCGCTATGAGACTGCCTATTTGCTGCTCGCCGGATTAGCCACGCCGCTCGTGCTTTCGGTTCATACCGTTGTAAGTTTCGATTTCGCCATCGGCATTGTCCCCGGCTGGCACACGACCATCTTTCCACCCTACTTCGTTGCTGGCGCTATTTACTCCGGCTTCGCAATGGTGCTGATGCTGGCTATTCCGATCCGCAAGATCTACGGCCTGGAAGATTTCATTACCGAACGCCACCTGCAGAACTCGGCAAAGGTAATGCTGGCGACAGGATTGATCGTCGCCTATGGCTACGGCATCGAGGCCTTCATGGGTTGGTACAGCGGCGATCGGTACGACGCTTTCACCATCTGGAACCGGCTGCATGGGCGCTATGCCATCGCCTACTACTGTCTGCTGGCTTGCAATATATTCATTCCGCAAGTGCTGTGGATTCGCAAACTGCGTACCAATCCGGTGGCGTTATTCCTGATTTCTTTCGTGGTGCTGGTAGGAATGTGGCTGGAACGCTTCATCATCATCGTGGTTAGCCTCAGTCGCGACTTCCTCACCTCATCCTGGGGCATGTATTACCCGACGCGCTGGGACTGGATGACGTTCATCGGAACGCTGGGCATGTTCCTGGCGGCGATGTTCCTGTTCCTGCGTTTGCTGCCGATGATTTCGATCTTTGAGATGCGCACCCTCCTGCCCGAAGCGGAGGTGAAGGAATGAAGCGCGACCCGGTTTACGGCATCATGGCGGAGTTTGATTCGGCGCAGAATCTGGTGGATGCCGCCAAACAAACTCATCAGGCGGGCTATCAAAAAATTGATGCCTATAGTCCGTTTCCCATCGAAGGTCTGGCCGAGGAGATCGGTTTCCACCATAACGCGGTTCCTCTGGTTGTGTTGATTGGCGGCATCATAGGCGGCCTGGGTGGCTACCTGATGCAATGGTGGATGTCGGCAGTAGACTATCCGATCAACGTCGGCGGCAAGCCTCCGCACTCCTGGCCCGCGTTCATCGTGATCACGTTTGAAATGACCATTCTTTTTGCCGCACTCTCGGCTGTGCTGGGTATGCTCGCGCTGAATGGTTTGCCCATGCCGTACCATCCCGTGTTCAACGTGCCGCGGTTTGCGCTGGCGTCAAAGGATCGTTTTTTCCTGATCGTGTTTTCTTCCGACCCCAAGTATGATCCGGCCGGGACGCGGAGTTTTCTGGCGACGCTGGCTCCGCGCTCCATCTCCGAGGTGCCCAGCTAAATGCTGCGCCTTCGCCAAATTTCCGTAGTAGTTGCGCTGGCAGGTATTGGCTTGCTCTCCGGGTGCCGTCTCGACATGCATGTGCAGCCGCGCCTGAATCCACTGGCCAGGAGTGATTTCTTTCCCGACCAGCGCGGTGCTCGTCCGCTAATCGATGGCACAGTGGCGCGCGGAGATTTGCGCGCTGATACATATTTCTACACCGGCAAAATCGGCAGCAATCCCGGCGATTACATGCCCTTTCCTGTGACCAAGGAAGTTCTGGAACGCGGACGCGAACGCTTTAATATCTATTGCGCTCCGTGTCATTCGCCTCTCGGAGATGGCAACGGATTTATCCCGTCCCGCGGCTTCTCACGCAAGCCACCTTCGTATCACATTCCGCGCCTGCAGAAGGCGCCGCTGGGATATTTCTTCGACGTGATGAGTAACGGATTCGGAATCATGTCCGATTATTCTTCGCAAATTCAGCCGCGTGATCGCTGGAACATTGTGGCTTATATACGCGCGCTGCAGTTGAGTCAAAATGCAACTATGGCCGACGTTCCCGCCGGACAGGCTGTTCCTTCGCAACCGCCTAAGTTCAACGGAGTGGATGGTTCTGGCGCCACCCTGCCCCTTGTTGCCCCCGCGGCAAGTTCCAAGCCGGAGGACCAGCCATGAGCGCCGTCACTCCACTCATTGATTTGACGCCGCCTCCGGTGGTCAAAAAGATTTCCCAGCGCTCGCTGGTGATCGGCGTTGTCTTCGCTGTAATCGCAGTGGTGCTGGCTTTTGCAGAGCCAGATAAATTTTATCGCGCCTATCTTCTTGGTTTTATGTGCTGGCTGGGCGTGGCGCTCGGTTCCATGGCGATTCTCATGATCCGTCATTTGACGGGCGGTGGCTGGGGCACGGTGATTCGCCGCATTTTAGGCGCGGCGATGCGTACGCTTCCCTTGCTGGCGATTCTGTTCATTCCGATGATTATCGCAGTCGCGCAGCACCGGGTTTACCCGTGGGCGATGCCGCTCGAGTCGATCCAGGATTTACATATCCGCGAGCATCTCGAAAAACATAGCTTCGTTAAAGAAAGCTACCTGAACTTTTCTGGCTTCCTGATCCGCGCCATCATCTATTTCGCGATATGGAACGTGCTCTCCTTCCTGCTTTCCAGGTGGTCGAAGCAAACCGATCGCGCGGACGCGCCGAATAACAGTCAGCGTTTCAAGGCGGTCGCCGGGCCTGGACTCATCCTTTATGCATTCTCGATTTCTTTCGCCGCCATTGACTGGGTTATGTCACTCGATCCGACCTGGATCTCGACCATCTTTGGCTTGATCATTCTGATTGGGCAAGTGCTTTCGGCAATGTGTTTCGCGGTTGTCGTCGAGCGGATTCTTTTCGATTACAAACCGATGTCGGAGTTGCTGAAGCCGAGTTTTGTTCACGATCACGGCAAGTGGATGCTGACCTTCATCATGGTCTGGGCATATTTTTCCTTTTCCCAGTGGCTCATCATCTGGGCGGGAAATCTCCCAACCGAGATTACTTTTTATCTCAGACGCATCAACGGTGGATGGGGGTTTGTTGCCTTAACCCTGGTGCTCTTTCACTTTGCGATCCCTTTTACAACGCTGCTCTCGCGCCCGTTCAAACGCAATGTTCGAAAGCTCGTCTGGGTTGCTGTCTTACTATTGCTGATGTGTTACGTGGATCTTTTCTGGATTATTGAAGCGAACTTTTCCGCGACCTTCGCCATCACGCTGGCGGACGTCGTTGTGCCCATTGCAATCGGCGGAATCTGGCTTTGGTATTTTTTCCGCAACTTGGCTTCGCTGCCACTTGTACCAGCCTATGACCAGGATGCCTATGAAGTTCTGGAGCCGGCGCACGAGTAATCAGAGATGAATGAGACCTCAAAACCCGTGAATCCCGAAGAGCACGAAAGTTACGAGCACCAGGACCTAAGGGCGGCTGGGATTCTCTATTTTCTGTTGACCCTGGTAGTGGTAACGGTACTTTGCATGCTCGGGCTCAAAGGGCTTTATGCATTTCTCGATCACCGCGAGAGAGCCGCAGAGTCTGCGGTGAATCCGCTGGTCAAGAATGTTCCGGAAGATACGCGCCATATTTCTCACGGATATCCGCAAACTGCTTTTCCCAGTCCGCGGCTCGAAGAAGACGAGCGCGGTCAACTTAATGGGATCCGGTTACAGCAAGATGACGAACTGTATAGCTATGGATGGGTCGACGAAAAAGCCGGTGTAGTGCGTATTCCAATCGAACACGCCATGGATCTACTGGCGCAACGCGGATTGCCGGTGCGGTCGCAGGGTGACGCCAATGAAGGTGCCGCCGCTCAGACTGAAACAAACGCGAATACGCACAACGCTAAAGCAATCGCCAAGAAGGGTGAAAAGAAGTGAGCGGTAAGAAATACAATTCGATTTCGATTCTCGTTGTATCGTTCGCGCTGCTGACGGCTTCTGCCTGGGGACAAATCAACAGCGGTGTAATGTCTCCTCCGGCGAACACGCGGCCTCCGCGACTGGAAAACGTCGGCATTGAGCAGCATCTGAATGCGCAAGTCCCGCCGGATCTCATCTTCCGCGATGAAACCGGGAAAAGCGTGAAGCTCGGCGACTACTTCGGCCACAAGCCACTGATCCTCAACCTGGTTTATTACAACTGCACGATGCTGTGCGGCGAAGCCCTCGCCGGGCTTGCCAGCGCCATGCGGCTGGTGAAGTTCGATTTAGGCAACGAATTCGACGTAGTCACGGTAAGCTTCGATCCGAGGGAAACACCGGAGATGGCTGCCGCCAAAAAGATCGACTATGTGAAGCGCTACGGACGGCCCAATGCGGCCGCCGGCTGGCACTTCCTTACCGGCCAGCCGGATTCGATTAATGCGCTCACCAAGACGGTTGGTTTTCAGTATCAGTACGACGCAAAGAGTAATCAGTTTGCTCACGCCACGGCAATCATGGTGCTCACGCCGCAAGGCCGGATATCGCGCTACTTCTACGGCGTGGATTTTCCGCCCAAGGATTTACGCATGGGCCTGGTGGAGGCTTCGCAGGGCAAGATCGGCAATGCCGTCGATGCCGTGCTGCTCTATTGCTATCACTATAATCCCGAGACTGGAAAATACGGCGCCATGGTAGGCAACATCTTGCGCCTGGCCGGAGCCGCAACCATTCTTCTGCTCGGTGGTTTAATTCTTGTTTTGTGGCGGCTGGATCGCTCGGTAGCCAGTTCGGTGAATAAGAAGGCTGCAACCAAGACACGGTATGCTCAATAATTTTCCATTATGGCCGCAGCAGGCTTCCACGTTGGCCTCTCGCGTGGATGCTCTATACATTTTCCTGCTCATCGTGACTGGGATGATGGCCCTGCTGGTGTTTGCCTGCGTCATATTTTTTGCCGCGCGATACCGCTATCGTCCCGGAGTTCGCGCCGAACAGATCGAAGGCTCCAATGCCCTGGAGATTACATGGAGTGCGATTCCATTCCTCATCTTCATGGCGATTTTTGTTTGGGGCGCGGCGGTCTACTTCAAAGAGCGCACTCCACCTGCCGATGCGACTGAAGTCTACGTCGTGGCAAAACAATGGATGTGGAAGGTGGAGCACGCCGAGGGTCAGCGCGAAATCAACGAGCTCCACGTTCCCGTAGGACGCGACGTCAAACTCATCATGACGTCGCAGGATGTAATCCATAGTTTTTACATTCCCGCGTTCCGCATTAAGCAGGATGTACTTCCCGGCCGCTACACGGTGGAGTGGTTTCGCGCTACGAAGCCCGGGGTGTATCACCTGTTCTGTGCGGAATACTGCGGCACGCAGCACTCCGGCATGGTTGGCTCTATCGTCGTTCAGGAACCCGCCCAGTATGAAGCGTGGATGAACGGCGCCTCCAGTGGCCCGCTTTCCGCGAGTGGAGAGAAAATTTTCGCTGAACTTGGATGCTCTACCTGTCACCGCACGGATGTACAAGGACGCGGACCCAATCTGCAGGGAGTGTACGGTCAACCAGTTCAACTGGAAGATGGCCGCACCGTAACGGCCGACGAAAACTATCTGCGGGAATGCATCCTCGATCCGGGCGCGAAACGCGTCAAGGGATTCCAGCCGATCATGCCCACGTTTCAGGGCTTGGTCAGCGAAGAGCAAGTGAACGCTTTAGTGGCGTATATCAAATCGATCTCCACGAACAAACCGAGCGGAGGCGCGAAAACCAGCGCCAGCCTGCAGTTGCCGCGACCAAGCCAAACACGAACCGAGATCAGCGAACGAGCGCAAGCACAACCGAATGCGCAACCTAACCGAAGTCAGGTGCAATGAGTATGGCTGCTGCCCCGATCACTCAACCCGTTGAACGCGAGAATTATCTGAACAAGGAGTACGGAGTGTGGTCGTGGCTGCTCACCACGGACCACAAACGCATCGCACTTCTTTATCTTATCTCGATTACGTTCTTCTTTTTCATTGGTGGTTTTTTTGCGCTGCTCATCCGCCTCGAGTTGCTCACTCCCGCGGGCGACCTGGTGCAGGCCGACACTTACAACAAACTTTTCACCATGCATGGCATGGTCATGGTGTTCTTCTTCCTGATTCCCTCTATTCCCGCGGTGCTGGGGAATTTCCTTGTGCCGATGATGATTGGGGCTAAGGATCTCGCTTTCCCCCGCGTCAACCTTCTTAGCTGGTATCTCTACATCATCGGCGGCGTGATGATGTTGCATTGCATGCTGACGGGCGGCGTCGATACTGGTTGGACCTTCTACGTTCCCTTCAGCGCCCTGACAAATACTAAGTTTGTGGAAGCCGGGCTGGCAATTTTTGTTGCGGGATTTTCTTCCATCCTCACGGGCTTGAACTTCGTGGTCACGATCCACCGCATGCGCGCTCCAGGCATGACGTGGTCGCGGCTCCCGCTTTTCATCTGGGCGCACTATGCCACCAGCATCATCCAGCTTTTGGGCACACCGGTGATTGCCGTCACCATCCTGCTGGTCGCTGCTGAGCGAGCTTTGCACCTCGGCATTTTCGATCCCAAACTCGGTGGTGATCCGCTGCTGTTTCAGCACCTGTTCTGGTTCTATTCCCATCCCGCTGTCTACATCATGATTCTTCCGTCGATGGGCGTAGTTACAGAGATCATTGCCTGCTTCTCGCGCAAGCGCATTTTCGGCTATCACTTCGTTGCTTTTTCGTCCATCGCTATCGCGGTGTTTGGATTCCTGGTGTGGGCGCATCACATGTTCGTGGCGGGGATTTCTGTTTACTCCGCCCTCGTGTTTTCCTTCTTGAGCTATGCCGTCGCCTTGCCATCCGCGATCAAGGTTTTCAATTGGACTGCCACACTGTACAAAGGCTCCATTCACTACGACGCGCCCATGCTCTATGCTTTTGGTTTCCTTGGACTCTTCACCATCGGCGGCCTCACTGGATTATTTCTGGCTGCTCTCGGCATCGATGTCCACGTCACCGATACGTATTTCGTCGTTGCGCACTTTCACTACATTATGGTTGGAGGGGCGGTGATGGGCTACCTGGGAGGAATGCATTTCTGGTGGCCTAAAATTTCTGGCCGTCTCTACCCGGAAGGATGGGCGCGTCTGGCCGCACTGATCGTATTCATCGGCTTCAACCTCACATTCTTTCCACAATTCGTGCTCGGCTACATGGGCATGCCGCGGCGCTACTACGATTACAGTCACATGCCGGAGTTTCAGGTTTTGAATGTGCTGTCGACCGCGGGTGCTACGGTGCTCGGCATCGGCTATCTGTTGCCAATGGTTTATTTTCTTTGGTCCATGCGCTATGGCAAGCCCGCTTCGGACAATCCATGGAACGCCGCCGGACTCGAATGGCAGACAGCTTCACCGCCGCCGACTTTTAACTTTGACAAAGAACCGGTCGTGACCTGGGAAGCTTACAACTATGATCAACTGGACGCGCCTCACAAGGAGGAGGTGACCGTTGCCCGATAACTCCTTTACCGCGGTTCACGATCATGACGGCGAAGCTCATCTGGCGCACAATCCGGCGTTGCTGCATCATTTCGCCGAGCCTCAACAGCAGCGCGATGCGGCAAGCTTGGGAATGTGGGTTTTTCTCGGTACCGAAATCATGTTTTTCGGCGGCTTGTTTTGCGCCTACCTGGTTTACCGCCAATGGTATTTCGGCGATTTCGGCGCGGCCAGCAAATCCATTGACGCTACTCTCGGCGCGACCAACACGGCGGTTTTGATCTGCAGCAGTTTGACCGTAGTGCTTGCGGTCTGGGCCGCGCAAACCGCGCGACGAACCTTGCTCATCGTCATGCTGGGAATCACGATGCTCCTCGGCCTGACCTTCCTCGGCATCAAGGGCAAAGAATACAAAGACAAATTCGAAGAGCATCACGTTCCCGGTGCATCGTTTAGCTTCGACCACGTTCCCGTCCCTGGGCATCCGGGCGAGTTCGCGAATCCGCGGCACGCGGAAATATTTTTTTCTCTCTACTTCATCATGACCGGGCTGCACGCGCTCCACATGATCATTGGCCTGGGTATATTCACCTGGCTGTTAATCATGGCCTGGAAGGGACGCTTCACGCCGGAATGGCATACTCCAGTCGAGATTGGCGGGCTCTACTGGCACTTTGTTGACATTGTCTGGATCTATCTTTTTCCGTTGTTGTACCTGATTGACCGGCACCCGTGAGACTTGTTATGGCTGACCACGCAAATTCTGAACACGCAAAATCGCCCCTGAAGATGTATTTCGGCATTTGGGCTACTCTGCTCATCTGCACCTACATTACTTATAAAGCCGCATTCATCGAGCTCGGCCGATTTAACGCCGCAGTTGCTTTGGGCATTGCTACGCTGAAAGCTACGCTGGTCGCTCTCTTCTTTATGCATGTGTGGCATGCAAGCGAAAAGCTCACCAAGCTGGTGATCGTAGCCGCCCTATTTTTCTTGTTTCTATTGCTTGGACTTACCATGACCGACTACGCGACACGTCCATGGAGTTAGGCTCAGTCTGCACTCCCATTCAATCTGCGGTATACTCGCGCGGACCATTTAATTCACTGCTCTGCACGAGGTGATCTATGGCGTTCTGCAATAAGTGTGGCGCGAGTCTCACTCCCGGAATTCGTTTCTGTAACAAATGTGGAGCGGCAGTGGTTGCTTCCTCGCCCGCGCCGAATTTGGCGAACCCCGCAATGGCTGGTTCGACAGTTCCGTTAGGTTCCGTCCCGCCGGCGACTGCCCCACAGGGAGGCGGCGCGCTTAAGGTTATTCTCATCGTGGTTGGTGTGATCGCGCTGTTCGGCATCCTGGCCTTCGGGTCGATTGCGTTCTTTGCGTGGCGCGTGGCCCGCCATGTACACGCCCATCAGGATGGAAACAACGTGCGAGTCGAAACTCCTTTCGGCAATGTTGAAACCACCAAAGATCCTGCCGATGCGGCGCGGAATCTTGGAGTGGATCTTTACCCTGGAGCAGAAGTGCTGAGGAATGGTTCCTCTACCGCGACTTTTGGCGGAGTCCACACAGCAACCGTCAGCGCGGAAAGCAGCGACTCGGCGGACCAGGTATTCAACTTTTATAAAGCTAAATTTCCGAATGCCATGGTTACCACCTCCGATGCGGGCCGCTCCACAATTATCTCGAACGACAACAAAAGCATGATCACCATCAACGTTGAACCTCATGGTGGTAAGACCAAGATCATGATCACGAGCGTGTCGCGCAAGTCCGATGCAGGGAATTCACCTTCGAACTGAAACCTTCAAGCTAAGGTCTGAAGCGCAAAGCGTGGAAGCGAAGAAAGCCCGGGCGCATGTCAGATAGATTTGCAGAAATTGCGCAGGCTGCAAGGTCTGCGCAAGTCGACGCGTCAGGCTTAAGTGAGGCTCTGCGTTCTCGTATTCGCGGCGATGTTCGATTCGATCGCGGCAGCCGTGCGCTCTACGCCACCGACGGCTCGAATTACCGCCAGGTTCCGATCGGCATAGTGCTGCCTCGCGATGCAGATGACGTGATCGCCACGGTCGCACTCTGCCGCGATTTCGGTGCACCCTTGCTTTGCCGCGGCGGCGGCACTTCGCTTGCCGGCCAGTGCTGCAACGTTGCCGTCGTCCTCGATTTCTCGAGATACATGGCGAGGATTCTCGAAATCGATCCTGCCCGCCGAATCGCCCGAGTACAGCCTGGAGTCGTGCTCGATCATCTCCGCGCCGCTGCTGAAAAACACCACCTCACATTTGCGCCCGATCCAGCCACGCACGACCGGTGCACTCTCGGGGGGATGATCGGCAATAACTCCTGCGGCGTTCATTCCGTCATGGCTGGGAAAACGGATGACAACGTCGAGGAAATCGAAATCCTCACCTACGACGGCGTTCGTATGAAAGTGGGGGCCACATCGGCTGCGGAACTGGAAAACATTTCCCAGCAAGGCGGGCGTCGCGCTGAAATCTACACCAGGCTCAAAACGATCGCGGCGACCTACGGCGATCTTGTTCGCCAGCGTTTCCCGAATATTCCGCGCCGTGTCTCCGGCTACAACCTGAACTACCTTCTCCCGGAGAATGGATTTCAGGTTGCGCGCGCGCTGGTCGGTTCTGAAGGGACATGCGTCACCATACTCGAAGCGACCTGCCGTCTGGTCGAGAGCCCGCCAGAACGCGTGTTGCTGGTCCTAGCCTATGCGGATATTTACCAGTGTGCTGATCATGTGCCTGAAATCATGGAGCACAAGCCGATCGGCCTTGAAGGTTTCGACGATCTTCTAGTCGGCTATACGCGAACGAAGGGCATTAACTCCGAGGGTCTGGCTCTTCTGCCGGAAGGTGGAGGCTGGCTGATGGTGGAGTTCGGCGCAAAGACTGCGCTGGAGGCCGAATCGCGAGCCAAGAACCTGATGCAAGCTCTCGGCAGAGCTGCGATTGCTCCCGCAATGCATCTTTACACGGATAAGCGGCAAATCAAGCGCGTGTGGGAAGTTCGAGAATCCGCTCTCGGCGTTACGTCGCATGTTCCGGGCGAACCGCTGAACTGGGAAGGGTGGGAAGACTCGGCCGTCGCTCCTGAAAAGCTTGGCGCATATCTCCGCGATCTGCGCAAGATGATGGCTGCCTACGGCTATAAGGGCTCACTCTACGGTCACTTCGGCCATGGCTGCGTCCACACCCGCATCAATTTTGACTTGCGATCAAAAGAGGGCATCGCGAAATTCCGTAAGTTCATGGAAGAGGCTGCCGATCTCGTAGTTATCTATGGAGGCTCGATCTCCGGTGAGCACGGCGATGGTCAATCCCGCGGGGAACTGCTTCCGAAAATGTTTGGACAGGAACTGGTGCAAGCGTTTCGCGAATTCAAATCGGCGTGGGATCCGGAATGGAAGATGAATCCGGGCAAGCTGATTGAGCCTTACAAACTTGATGAGAATCTCCGGCTCGGCGCAGACCATGCGCCCTGGGAACCGAGGACTAACTTCCAATTCGCAGCTGATCACGGCAGCCTGGCCGAGGGTACTTTGCGCTGCGTGGGCGTAGGCAAGTGCCGCCGCGAAGAAGGCGGGTTGATGTGCCCCAGCTACCGCGCGACGCGCGAAGAAGAGCACTCAACTCGCGGCCGGGCTCACCTGCTTTGGGAGATGACGCGGGGCGAAGTGATCCGCGACGGCTGGCGCAGCGAAGAGGTGAAGCAATCTCTCGACCTGTGCCTCGCTTGCAAGGGATGCAAAAGTGAATGTCCGGTCGGTGTCGACCTTGCTACGTACAAATCTGAATTTTTTTCTCACTACTATCAAGGCCGCATGCGGCCGCGCAGCGCCTATGCCTTCGGCAATATCGATTTGTGGGCACGTGCCGCGTCGCACGCGCCCGGTCTCGCTAACCTTTTGACTCAACTTCCGTTTCTGCGCGACCTTTCAAAGCTAGCCGCCGGAATTCCCAGGCAGAGAGCCATCCCCAAGTTCGCCCCAGAAACTTTTAAGACTTGGTTTCATCGTCGCCAAAGCGGACCGAGCAGGACCAACGCACCGCCTGTTCTCCTCTGGCCCGATACCTTCAACAATTATTTCCATCCCGCCACCGCTAGCGCTGCCGTAGAAGCGCTCGAAGCTGCCGGATTCCGCGTCACCGTGCCCAAACCGCACCTGTGTTGCGGACGCCCGCTCTATGACCATGGCATGCTCGATCGTGCAAAGCGGCTTTTGTTGCACATCCTTGATGAGCTTTCGCCAGAAATCAAAGCGGGAGTTCCTGTCGTTGGCCTCGAGCCAAGTTGCGTCGCCGTGTTCCGTGACGAACTCGTCAATCTTTTTCCCCACGACGAACGGGCGCAGGCTTTGTCACGCCAGACTTTTCTGCTCAGCGAATTTCTTGAGACTCGTGCAAAAAATTTCGCGCTGCCCCGGCTCAATCGGAAAGCGATCCTCCACGGTCACTGCCATCAGAAGTCACTTATGAAGATGACCGCGGAAGAGGCTGTGCTGACGCGCCTCGGCGTCGATTTCCAAAGCCCCGCACCGGGATGCTGCGGAATGGCCGGATCCTTTGGCTTCGAGCGCGACAAATATGACATCTCGATTGCCATTGGCGAGCTCGAACTCATGCCGGCGATTCGCCAAGCTCCATCCGACTGGCTGATCATTGCTGACGGCTTCAGTTGCCGCGAACAGATCACTCAAGGTTCGGGGCGGCATGCCCTTCATCTGGCCGAAGTGTTGCAGATGGCGCTGAACGATAGCGGTGCACGGTCTCATCGTTGATTCTGGATCGGAGATGATCCGTGAAAAGTGAGTAAAGAGTTTTCCACCGGCAGGCGCGTAGGGTTAGGGAAGGCGCTGATTTTAATTCGTGCAGAAATCACTGATTTTGCTTGGTTTGCCTGCATTTATAGCTCCTGGCTAATGACTGGCTCTCGCCATTCTTACCGGCTTCTGGGACAATAGAGCTCTCGCCCTTCGTCTCAACCAGTCCAAATATAGACCCCGGCGAAGAGGCGGGTTCGTCCGAATTTTATGGATCGTGAAAGCACAATCACCGCGCCTGCCATTGGCAAGGTGCCCGTCGAGGCATTGCCAACTTTAGTAGCGGTTAAGCTGCCGGACGCGCCTTTGTGCGGCTCAGTTCTGGTAATGATCCAATTCGATGTATGCGAGGAAATTCGCCTCGACGAGTTGCGCCGCATTCTCGGCGCACGCACTGTTGACACCAGCTTCAAACATATGGCTCCAGGATACGTGCGCTTCCAACGTCCGCCGGTAGAGGAGGCCCTGGAACCTTTAGTTCTGGAAAGCGGCGAGCACTTGCAGGGCGAGATTAAATATTTCGACTATGGCGTGGTCAGCGTGGTGTTCGAACTGCCGTTTTCCGGCGACTGGAACAAGCTGGTTCAACTTTCCAGCCGCTGGGTTTGGGACACCAACTTCGAAAGCCTCGCCACCCGCATTGTCAAAGAGAAGCTCGAGCGCGCCGCGCCGGCTATTGTTAAGCCCTATACCACGGAGTGGCTGAAGGAAGACTATTTCATCTTTCATCTGCGCGAGATTGCCGGCGCACCCTCTGCGTCCGACCTGCTTGCTTCTCAGGCTGATTGTATTTCGCAAGTGGTCCGCGGTGAGACCCAGCCGCTCTCCGATGGCGAGAGGCAGGAAGTTCTGCAGTCGCGGATTTCCTACTATCCCAGCGACCTGGCGGTCATCGGATGGAACGCTGCGTTCGTCTACGACACGCCCTCCGGCGCCGAAACCGCAATCCAACTTTTGCAATATGCAAACTCGCAGTTGCTTGAGTTTCGCCACTATGACGACTTGCTGACCAAACAACTGGAAGACGTTTATGACTTCCTGGAGAGTGGAGGCCACGGCCTCTGGTCGCGCTGGCGCACCGCCCGCGCGGCATCGAAACTCCATACTGTCCTGCTCGACGTGAGCGAACTGACCGAACGCGCCGACAACGCGATCAAATTCCTCAGCGACATGTTTTCCGCCCGCCTCTACAAATTGGCCGCATCGAAAGTCGGCGTGCCCGATTATAAAGATCTAGTCCAGCAGAAACTTCAAACGGCCGAAGAACTCTACCGCTTCATGGTGGATGAATTCAATCAAAGCCGGGCATTCGTGCTGGAATTAATGGTCGTGATCATTCTGATTATCGAACTGGTGTATTTCTTCCGCGGCAAACCGATCTGACGGCAATTCGCACAATGCGCGGACTTAAAGACAAACGAATTCTAATCACTGGTGGTGCGAGCGGGATTGGCGCGGCCACGGCTGCGCGCTTTCTCGAGGAAGGATCACGCGTCTGCATCCTTGATCGCGATGCCCAAGCGTGCGCAGCAATTCGTCACCAGCTCCCGGGGATCTCCGAGGCAATTATCGCGGACGTTACCGACCTGATGCAGGTGGAAGCGGCAATGGCTGATGCTGTTCGGGTAATGGATGGAGTTGATGTGCTCGTAAACAACGCCGGCATCAGCATCCGCCACAAGTTTCTCGAGATCACTCCCGAAGAGTGGGATGAAGTGATCGCCATAAATCTTACCGGCGTGTTCTACGTCGCCCAAACTGCGGCGCGATACATGATGGAGCGTTTTGCGGTCGAGGTGGGCAGCGGAGTGATTCTGCAAACCGCTTCCACCAATGGTGTCATGGGCTATCCGTATTACGCCGATTACAACGCAACCAAGGCGGGAGTGATTGAGTTGACGCGTTCCATGGCGCTCGAGCTCGCACCCAAAGTGCGCGTATGCGCCGTCGCACCTGGATATGTGCTGACGCCGATGCAGCGGGCCGAATACACCGATGCGATGCTCGATGAAGTGAATCAAAAAATTCCTCTCCGGCGCCATGCCAAGCCGGAAGAAATTGCGGCGCTGTTTGCATTTCTCGCGTCCGACGATGCCGCGTATGCCACCGGTCACGTCTACACGTTGGATGGCGGCGAAACTGCGGGGGGATTGGCCAGTCGATAAAGGCACGAATCCCTAGATGCACACGAACCTGGATGCCAGTCGAGCCAGCCGCACCAAGCGATAGAGCGGAAACAAAGCCTTCGGCAGGGAAACAGCTTCCCACTCGCCGGGGCCAGGAGTAAAAGTTAAGCGCGCCAAGAAACGCAATCGATCTGTTTTGCGTTCGCGCAGCCGCATCATCAGACGGAAATACGATAATTTTTCTTCTTCGTATATGACGCCAGCGGCAACAGAGATGGCGATTTGTCCCGCGAAGGTCTGTGCTGATTTATCGTCTCTCACCGTAGTTTCCAGAGCCGGTGGAATTGTTATCCCGAGAAGGCGGTTTGCAAGCAAGAGAGTTGTGTGCAGGATTCGTTCGACGCCCAGATCACGTGCTTGCGACTGAATCCAATTCCAGTTCAGATCTTCTCGCTTTAGGATCTGTGCGATATCGCAGAGCCAGATTAATCGTCCCCAGACGTGTTTCGCGGCATGGACGCAAAGGATCAGTAACAAGTCCTCATGCGATGGTGTTTTCATAACGTGATCAGCGACCGTCACATTCCTTGAGCGCTCAAACAATCCCTGCATGTCGAAATCAACGGCGTAAAAGCGCGGCTGCAGCGCCCACTGCAATTCCAGCAGGTTTTTTCCCGCAGGACTGTCAAAGGTGCACTCATATCCCGAGGCAATGTAGTCCGGCTCGGCATCTGCGGGGATGAATAGGCGAGGCGTATACCCGAGATCGCGAACTGCTGTCTTGATGCGTATCACATCTTGCTTGCGAACGAATAAATCCATATCGCCGGACTGGCGGAGGGCAAGATCTCCATAATAAAGCTCTGACAGCACAACGCCTTTATAAGGAATGACCTCGATACCGAGTTCACCGACGCAATCGAGAATTCGGATCAGTTCGCGGGTAAGAAAAAGAGACTTGTGGATATTCCGCTCGTGAGCTTGGCGCAGCGAGGCCAATGTCGCAACCGGAACGAGGTCCGTCAATGATTCCAAGCTCTGATACAGCAGAGATGTGACGCCGTGCTGATCTGAGAGGCGAAAAAGAAGATCCCAATCGGGCGAATCTTTTAACAGTGGCCTAATTCGATCAGGATGGGCATTCCCCGACCCGGGAGAAACCGCTGCCAGCAGGAGTTTCCATTCGTTGGCGGCGGGAGCAGTTGGCAGTTTCACGGATATCGTTTGCTGCGAGCCAAGCCATCTTAACAGGCGATGTAAACGCTGCGATCGGAGGGAAGCGCCGTTCTGGCGCCGGTCCGAAACTTACGTTACTTTCGTTACGAAGATTTGGTCTTTCTTAGGGGCTTGTGCCGCCTTTGTTCTGTCACACTGTTGGTGGACTTGAGGATGGAGATACTGACACCAAAGACGACGCGGCGCAGCACTCGAGTGCGCGTGCAGATCCCTCTGGTGGTCACCAGCATGGATCGAAGACATCCGTTCTCCGCGCAGTGTGTGGCTCTGGTAGTAAGTCCGCAAGGTTGTGGGATTCGCGCCTCGCAAGCCTTGCCGCTCGAAACTCCTGTCCTCCTGGGCGATCTGCCGGGTGGTGGAAGCGCTTCAGGCCGTGTGGCAAATTGCCTGCCGCTGGGCAATGACGGAAAATCTTTCCTGATTGGAGTTTCGTTGTACAACGAGGGAAATGTGTGGGGGCTGGCTGATCCGCCGGAGGATTGGAACTCTGTTCCTAAATCAACTACATCCGCTGGCGTGGAAGGCAAGGCGACGATCAAGAGCAAAAATGTATGGCCTTACAATGTGTTCTCCGGCCATGGCGAGGCGCATCCCGGTAGAAAATAAATGCTGCCTGAAACACTTTAGCGTTCCCATCGACAATGGTCGCGTTCGCGTTCCCGTTCTTTCGTAACCTCCTGCGGTGACTGATGTAGTGCCATAATTCAGCCACGATGTCGCAGATTCCAGAATCCGCCGAAATTGAAATCGCTCCCACGACCTCGCCGAGCCTTACCCCGCGCCCATTTCGCGTGAAACTCCGCGGATCGATACTGGCGCTAATCCGCTTACCGAACCGGCGTGAGTTGAGAGGCAAGCTGCATCAGCTTTCCACGACTGGCGGACTCTTGAATGTGGAGCAGCCACTCGATGAAAAGCTGCAAGTGGAGTTGATCTTCCAGTTGGGAGAAGCGACGATCCGCGAAAAAGCGGAGATGATGTTCCCCATGTGGGCAACCCAGGGATGGTTGCAGCCCTTCCGCTTCGTTGACGTTCCCGAAGAAAACAAGAAAATCCTGGATTCGAATCTTCTGCTGTTCGTTCAGCGGAGCCAGCGAACCACCTAGCGATTACGAACTTCCACTCGCATCGATAAACCCTCCAACCAAAAAACGAGGGCAGCGGCGGTCTGACCCTGCTGCCCTCGAAGTGTTCTGCGGAAGCGCTACGGAGCCCGTCTCAGAAGTGGAAGCCAAGCGTTGCGGTGATCGTGCGTGGCGTCACATAATGTGTTCCGCTGAATGTCGACAGGAAGTTATAGAGCACGTAATTGTTTGCCAAATTGATGAGTGTGATTTGGGCGCTCCATTTGTACCGCTCGCCATGAAACAAGTTGTCATGACCGATGGAGAGGTCGAAGAGGTTTCGGGATGCAATGCGCGGCGGATTGTGATCGTCGTTTTCCGTGTTCGGCGCCGGCACTTTTATTAAGTTGGTTCCGAACTGCGACGCCAGGCAGGCGGCAGGTAACGGAGATGTTGGCGTCGCACGGACGCCGTTGCAGGTGAAGCCGGCCTCGAACTCCTGGTCGGCGGATAGGGGATTCCCAAAAACGTCTTGCGTAAACACGGCGGGCTGGCCGCCGATTGTGGTCGATTGCGGACAATCGTTGCTGGCATTTACTCCGTAGCAGGGCGCATTTCCTGCCACCAGGCCGCTGTCATACCGCCAATTGAAGCCCATCCAAGGGCCGTTCTTCCAGGGTTGATACTGGAAGTGTGTGGTCTGGTTGAATTTTTCGTCGTGGTCAATCCGGAAGGGAAGTCCGGCAGCCGTTGCCACGGTTGCCCCCGCACCTCCAATTTGCGGCTGAAAGAATCTGGCCGCCACGCTGGAGAAGACCATCAGCGCCGAAAACCCGTGGATTTCAGGCACGCTGACCCGGCCCGCATATCCAGGAATTTTTGAGTTGTGCCACTCAATGGGGAAAGTGATCGGCGTATTCCCAAGCACGCTGAAGTCGTAACCATTGTGGGTGTACTTGGATATCCACTCGCCCGAAAATACTAAGTATTTTCCAAACGCCTGCTCCAGACCAGCGTGAAATTCATTGCGAAAGCCGGGACTTAAGGGCGTCAGCGCGGAGGAGGAACAGGCAAGAAGTGGATTGAGTACAGCATTGGCGCACCCGACGCTGGAGAGCACCAGGTTTTCATTGAAGGGCGATTCCAGGGTGCGAGCGTAGGAGACTCGAAGGATCGTATTAGTCTTCTTGACGTTGTAAGCGATTCCGACGCGAGGTTCGGCCTGGCGTGCAGTGGTGAGACCGTTGTAGAGATCACCGCGTAAGCCCAGGTTTAAAGACCAGTTTCCTTTCGTGATGTTGTCCCGCACATATAGGGCGAGTTCCTTCACGTCGGTATGGCCATTGAAGGTGTACAAGCCCCCGCCCCGGGTCAAGTCGTAAGGTGCCAGGATGGGGTTGAAGTAAGGATAAAGAGTGGTGCCGGGCGCGTTCGTATTGGTCGCAACATTGGGCTGGTATATGCCAGCGCATTGCGAGGGATTCGTAATGCCGGCAGCGGGCGTCGCCACGAACGGGTAGATGTTAACTGCACTGATCGCAGTGGGAGCAATGCAAGGTGCATTGAAGGTTGGATCGACGATCCCGAGAGTGTCGTCCTCATTGAGAAACGTCTGCTCGTAAGTGACGCCAGCCTTGATCTGGTTGATCCCTTTGACATAAGAAAGATCGGATCGAAGACCGGCATTCGTGAGCGTGCGATTCTGACCCACGGATTCTCTCTGGAGACTGGGTGGTCCGAGGTCTGCGAACGGGTCACTGCTGGGGTAATAGTTATAATCGTCGCGGCGCACGAATGCCCCCAACGTGAAAACAGTGTCTTTGTTCAAAACATGCGTCCATGAAGGCGCGATATTAAACGTGCCGATCTTGGAGCGCTGGTCGGTGGGTCCGACGAGAATCCCGTTCGGTCCGATGCCGCCGAAAGCCGCCATTTGCGGCTCAATGCCTTGCAGTCCAGCCCAGGGCGTAGCATTTTCGGCGTCGAGCGAATTTGGCGTCTGAAACCAGCTCCGGCTGTAGCCGAGATCCACGTGTATGGAGTCGATGTCGTTGAATTGATAGTCCACGCGGTCGAACAGGTTTTCTTCGTTGCCTTTGTCATGGAACACCTTGAATTCTGGCGGATCGAGGAAGCGGCCCGTATCTAAACCATTTGCGGAGATGAAGTTTCCCCAATTCTTACCCCCGTAAGCAACCTCGGCGGCCAGGTTGGAGCTTCCAAATGTTCCGTAAGAAGCGGTGACGCTGCCGTGAGGTGTTGTTACGCCCTGGCCGGAGCGGGTGGTTGCAACAATCACAACACTGGTCTTGCCTCCGTATTCCGCAGGTGGCGCGCCCGAGATTACCTCCATGGATTGGACCGCATCAAGCGGAAGTTGGTTCGAAAACACTTTGCTTTGCTGGTCTGTAATCGGCTGGCCGTCCACGGAGAATGAATTCTCCGCGTGATCGCCAAGTCCGTGGAAAAGCCCATTAGAGTCGGCGGCGATGCCCGGCGTTGCCAGCGTAACCTCGGAACTCAGTTCCGAGGTCGTGCTCTCCAGAGGAATCTTGTTGAACAGATTCCTGTCTACGTCGGTGTGGAACGTCGGGTCGTTCTCGACCAGATCCTCACCAGCTTCAACTGTCACGGAGGTAGACGAGCCCTGCACTGGCAGTTTGACCTTGACGTCGACGGGCACGACGGATCGCACATCTACGTCCTGCGAAGTTCGGGCGAACCCAGTTGCGCTGACCGTCATGTGGTACGGATTGAACGGTACATTCTGCAGGGTGAAATTTCCCGACTTGTCGGTGGTGGTGCTCCGGTCAAATTGGCTGACCGGGTTATGAATCTCCACGGTTGCACCAGGAACCACAGCGCCTGTGGGATCGAGAACCGAACCGTTAATGGATCCAGAATTTCCGCCTGATTGCGGGAAAGCTGGAAGGCTGAGGGATAAAAGGAAAAGCGCCATAACAGCCGCGGGATGCGGCTTTCTGCAAGAAGCCAACATGATTCCTCCAGAGAAATTGTCGAAAAGATCGTCAGTATGAAGATCGGCAATATAAAGACCGAGAGAACGGTTCGAGAAAAACGAACCGGGCTCGTGGCGTGTCGAAAAATGCGATCTTTAGACGACTGGAGGTGGCCGGATATATAAGAGCAAAAGCGATGAGTTGTTGTTTAGCGGCTGTAGGTTGTGGACGGAAGGCCGGAGCGCAATAGAATACCGGTTTGGGCGCTGGGGATGCGGTGGTTGGCGATGCGGAATGCGCCGCAACGCAGACCTGACAGGTTGCGGACTCATCCTGGCTCGAATGGTGATGCACAGCAAACGCCAGCGCCGACCACAAGGTCAGCAGCAGCGAAAGCCACGCGATGCGCTTCGAGATCGACTGCATGGTGCTCAAAATCCTTCAGTCGAATTTATAACGAATGTCAGGGAGTTGCAATGACTGCAAGGGAACTAGATGCCGCACGAGGAAGAAAGGAAGCACGCCTTCTTCACTTTTCCTACCCCCAATGAGCCCGTTTCGAGAATCCGCGTAAATCTGTGGTGGCAAACTTATGAAGAATTTCGTGGCGCGTGCAGGCAATCTCCGTCCCAGACTTGTTATGTTAGTTTAATAGTGCAGTGGGCCCGTAGCTCAGCGGTTAGAGCAGTGGACTCATAATCCATTGGTCCAAGGTTCAAATCCTTGCGGGCCCACCAGGCGTGATAGACTTCGGCGCCGCGAGGCAAATTCTCAAAATGTCTCAGCCACCCATACCGCCTTCGTGTTCAGATTGCGCTACCAAATCAGAAGCGCCAGGGGGCAGTGCGAGCGCGCAATCCTCTTCGCGTATGTGGCGATCGAGTAGCGGAAAGATGCGAATCGATACGCCCAGCTCCAGTATCATTTCGAATCCGGCGACGAGGCCGCGGTTTGCCGAGACCTTCCTTGCGATGTGACAATAGCTACATGCAAAAATTCACAACCGCATTAAACCTATTGGCGGCTGGTGCGCTGTTGATTGGGAACGCCCTGGCGCAGCAGACCCCGGCCGCCCCCAGTCAACCCAGCACTACGACCAAGACGCAAACGGCAAAGCGCCCAACCGCTGCAGCTAAGAGCGGGACGGGTCTGACGCTAAAAACACAAAGAGAGAAGTTCAGCTACGCCGTCGGGATGAGGACCGGGCAAAGAATGGCAGAGAGTTTTAAGAAGCAATCGGTTCCATATGATCCGGCTGTTCTGGCGCGCGGATTGAAAGACGGATTGACGGGGGGAAAAACTCTGCTCACCGAAGAAGAAGCACAGGCTGCAATCAAAGCAGTGCAAGATGAAGTTGGGAAGCAGCAGATGGAAAAGATGCAGGTTGCCGCTGCAGCCAATAAGAAAGAAGGGGACGCCTTTCTGGCGGCGAACAAGGGAAAAGAAGGCGTGGTAGCGCTGCCCAGCGGCTTGCAGTACAAGATTTTGAAAGAGGGAACGGGGCCGAAGCCTACGGCGAGCGACACGGTCGTGTGCAACTACCGCGGAACGCTCATTAACGGGACCGAATTTGACAGCTCCTACAAACGTGGCCAGCCGGTTACGTTTCCCGTGAGTGGAGTAATCAAAGGATGGACTGAAGCGCTTCAGTTGATGCCGGTTGGCTCGAAATGGCAGCTGTTTATTCCGCCGGATCTTGCCTATGGAGATCGCGGCGCGGGTGCTGACATCGGCCCGGGCAGCACGCTGATCTTTGAAGTCGAACTGGTTTCCATCCAAGACAAGAGCAAGGAGGCAGCTCCAGAGCCCGGGAAGACTCCAGACCAAAAATAGTTCGTTTCAGGTGTCTAAGTTGAAGTTCATGTGAAAGTTCTGAAGGCGGACTCGTTGGAGCGGGTCCGCCTTTCTCTGACTCTCTACGACGATTAACCACTTTGGAACGGACCGATCTTGAATCGTTGACAGGTTATTGGTGCGGGAGTAGCGTGACCTCAGTTCAAACGGTTTTGATTTCCATTCGAGGGGGCAGGCAAATGTTGTGCAGATATCTCTGCGCAGCGGTTATTGTGTGTCTGGCAATAGGTTCAGCATCCGGACAAGATCCCACGAAGGTGGAACCGAAGCACTACCGGCTGATGTTTGAAAATGAACGAGTGCAAGTCGTCAGCGTACATTATGGGCCGCACGAGAAATCGGAGATGCACGATCATCCCGGCGGCGTAGTCGTAATTGTGACTGGCGGGCATCTGCGGTTCACTGACCAAAATGGCAAAGTCACCGAGGTTTACTCCAAGTCAGGCGAGGCCCGCTGGTTTCCCCCTTTCAAGCATAAAGTCGAAAATGTTGGCGATGAACCTTACAACGCAGTCTACGTTGGCCTCAAGGGTAAGGGCATGCAATTGGGCAGCAATCTAAAGTCAGGTTCCCTGATCAGTCAGGAACAGCTCGCGAAAATCATGACTGAAAATGGGATGCCGAAGCCCTGAGATCTGGAATGAATCTCTTCCCCGGCGCGGCGCCTCGGTTCCTCTGATTCGTTCCCCTGTCGCGTTCCCGTGTAATAATCTTTAAGAGTGACAAATTCCTGACCGAAGGAAGCGTATGGCGCACAATGTATATTGCGTGAAGCTGAAAAGAGAATTACCCGGTTTGGACGAACCTCCGTTCGATAATGATTTGGGACGCAAGGTTTACGACAACGTCTCGCAGGAGGCCTGGAGAATGTGGACCGAGCATTGCAAGATGCTGCTCAATGAATACCGCCTGAATCCCGCGCGCCGCGAGGATCAGGAAGTGATCGTGAAGCAGATGGAGCAGTTCTTTTTCGGAGAAGGTTCGGCATTGCCGAAAGAATATGTTCCGCCCGCTCCGAAATAACGTGGGTTTTAGCCTTTCCCTGCATTCACATTCCTGAAATATTCAGCGGCAAATCCATGCTAAGCCAGTGATCCTGGAACGTTACTCTGCCAGTTACCCGTGCACCGATTTTGATGCACTATTCATCACCCCGTAACATTGCTGCGCTACAAGGGGAGTATGGATCTGCCCGTGTACAACACGCTGATCCTCTCCGACCTGCACCTCGGTGCGGAGACGAGCCATGCGCGGGAAGCGACGCGGGTGCTCAAGGGCAACCGGTTCCAGCGGTTGATTCTTCTCGGCGACATTTTTGCTGATCTCAATTTTGCCCGCCTCACAAAAGACCACTGGAAGTTTCTCGGTTACATCCGCAAACTGTCGAATCCAAAACGAAATATTGAAGTGGTATGGGTGGAGGGCAATCACGATCATGGCCTTACGAACATCATGTCGCACCTGGTTGGTGTGCGGGTGTATCAGCGCTACTGCTGGCAATATCGAGGAATGCGCCACATTGCGATTCACGGTCACCAGTTCGACGGTTTTCAGGTGAACAATGTGCGGCTAAGCCGGTTCGGAACTTCACTCTACCTGAAGTTGCAGAAACTGGATTTCAAGAACAAGCCCATCGTGCGGCTTATCGATCGGCTGAACACGCGGTGGTTGCGGATGTCGCCAAAAGTCTCGGCAGGAGCTCTGCAGCACGCACGGCAACACGACGCTCATAGGATTTTCTGCGGACATACGCATCAGGCCGTCCACATCGAAGAGGACGGGACTCACTATTACAACTCAGGCGGCTGGGTCGATTCACGGCTGACTTATCTAACGGTTGATGAAGAAGGGGTGCGCATCCATGAGTTCAATGAGCATCAATACAACCAGCAGGAATACATCGAGCAAGAATCCCACGGACGAGCTGACGATCGTAATTCCAGCGAAGAACGAGGCGAAGCTGATTCCGCGTTTGCTGACCTCGCTGATGAATCAGGACTATCCGAAGATGTCGAGTACGAAAGTGTTAGTAGCTGATGCCAACTCGACGGATGGAACTCGAGAAGTCGTCCTTAGCTTTCGTGATCGCCTGAATATAAGCGTGATTCGCGGAGGAATGCCCTCCGTCGGACGCAATCTGGGTGCGGCCCACGCAGAGAGTGCCTATGTTCTATTTCTCGATGCAGATATCGAGTTGGCGCATCCCTCGGTGGTCCGGCGCGCCGTGGAGCTGGCCCAGCGGAAACAACTGCACTGCGTTACTACCAACATCCTGTGCCGCGATGGCAGCTGGATCGACAAGTTGTTTTATGCAGGCAACGATTTCTTTCAGTATCTGTCGCGTTTGCATCATCCCTTTGCAACTGGAATGTTCATGTTGTTTGACCTGAAACAATTCCGCAAACTTCGCGGATTTCATGAGCAAGTTGCCTTTGCCGAAGATTACCTGCTCACGCAGCAGGTGGAAAGAAAACGTTTTGGAATTGTTCGTGGCGGGGTTTATACCACCAACCGCCGCTTCAAGAAGATGGGACATATTCGCGTAGGCTGGCTTTTTCTGAAGACTGCGATGAACTACTGGAATCAGAATTACTTTTTGCGCGACCACAAATATTGGCAGACTTAAGCCTGGGTGCGGCCGCTCAGACGTCGAACCGAATTTTGTTGGAGGCCGTTGGAAAAATAGGATCCAGCCACTTCGCTGGATCCTATTTTTTGCGTAAGGCCTGGTGGAATAGTCGGATTAGAAACGCAATACGATTCCTGTGGAGAACCTCACGTTATTCTGCGTCCCGCCGAAGAAACGCGTTTGAACGTAGTCTCCCTGAAAGCGCCACGCGATCGGCTTGATGATTTTGTAGTCGAGGCCACCACCCAGTCCGGTGGCAAAGGACGTGTCCGAACCGGCGAATCCGGCATCTACGTGCCCGGCCCCGAACAGTGCTTCTGCGAACGGACGAAACTTGCCTACCGACACCGACGCTCGAGGTCCAAAAAGATAGTTATGCTCGGTGACGCTGGCGTTAGAGAGGGAACAAACAATTCCACTTGGGACGACCCCGCAGTTTGAAAAATTTTGCGAGCCGTAATGGCTGTCGAAATCTGCCACAATTCCGAGAAAAGGAATGATCTTTCCCTCGACCGAAGCCTCCCAGCCATTCAGATTAGCGCCAGAATTCAGATCGCTGTTCAGGTATGAGTAGCCGAAAAACACGTTGCCGCTGGTTGGGACCTGAGCGGTTGCCAACCCCGCAAATAGAAACATAGAAATGAGAATGAATCCGATTTTTCGCATAACGATAAAAGCCTGCCTTTCCAGATAGCTTCAGCCTGGTGAAATTGTGTTGGAGTCTTAGATGCTGCGAAGCTTAAGGTGGTTAGCAGGGTAAAGGACGTTGCCGGCGGAGAAAAAAGGTCAAGATTAAGAAGTCAGCAGACTGAAACTCGAGCGCTTCCAGCGAAAGCGCTCGATTTTAGTTCTCCCTACTGGATGGGCATGGCTACCTCAGAAGTTTGATCTTCGTTTCAGAACCGCCAAACCAAACCGGTCGATCCCCGGATATCGTTCTGCGTCGCGGAGAGAAGATGCGTATGCATGTAGTCGAACTGCACGCGCCAGGAAAAACGGTGCATGAAGAGAAATTGAAACTTGCGATCGAAGCCTCCGCCGACGTCTTCGGCGATCGGGTAGTGGCTTACGTTATCCGACAACATGCGCTGGGCTCCGCCCATTACCTGTATGAATGGCCGCCACTTTCCGTAGTTCATGGAGAGCCTGGGTCCGATAAAAAGGTTGTACTGCTGGATGCCGACCCGGTAGAAGCCGCTTCCATCCAACACCACCCCAATGTGCTGGTGCCGGGTGAGGGGGAAGGCTTCAACGGAGGCGTTCCATCCGCGGAAGGTGTAGCGGTTGGTTGCGATCACATCGACAAGATCGCCGTAGGAGGCTCCGACATACACATTCCCACTCGGGAGCAGCTGCGCTCTCGAAGTGGTCGCGAACAACATCAAGCTCAGCAACGCCAGCACCACGGCTGCGATTTTTGACACGAAAATGATTCCTCCTCCGGCAATGAGTGCCAGCAGCAAATTCTACCTGATTGTGTGAAATCCGTTAGATGCAGTGTACCCGACGCTCAAGATGCCCGCGTTCCAAAAATGTGCAGGTGCAAGTCTGGCACAAACTACTAAAATTTACGTTCTTTTTATGATTCCGAAACCCCTCTGCTCGCGTCTATCTACTAGGATGAAATTCACCAACAGCACTTGGCAAACATGGCCAGCGATGGAGTTGGCTGGCCTCGGAATTCAACCAAAGGAGTCGCAGTTGAAACTTAGTTTAGAAACTCGACATCGTGGTGATGTAGTAGTGGTTTACTGCCAGGGGCGCATCGTCTATCGCGATGAGGCTGCTGCGCTTTCCAATCTTGTGGGGGAAGTTCTGCAGAGCAGCGGTAAAGTGGTGCTCGATCTTAGTGGGGTCCGTTCCATCGATAGCGCTGGCATCGGCGAACTCGTGCTTCTCCATACCTGGGCTCAGGCGAGAAATGCGGAGCTGAAATACGCCAGCCCCAGTTCGTTTGTGCGCGACCTGTTCGACCTAACCCATCTCGATTCATTTTTCGAGATCCATCCCAACTTGAACCAAGCCCTGGAATCGTTCCAGTCGAAGGAAGTCTGCGCCGACTGCTGAGTCCACTCTGAGCACGATTTGGGTGGCAACGTGGAGCATCATTTAGGTTTCCCGCTGAAAGCGGTAGCGGCCGCCTCGCGCTGTCGCCACCGCTTCGGCTACTTTTAGAAATGCCCGCGCCGCGTGGGAGAGGCCAGCTTCCTTGCGGTAAATTAAACGCAGCTTCCGTTGCACGTGCAACTCCCGAACCGGAATTCTCACCAGTTCGCCGCGCGCCACTTCCGTTTCCACGCTGATCTCAGGCATGAGCGCCACGCCGCTGCCCATGGCGACGAATTGCTTGATGGCTTGCAGCGTGGGCAATTCGAGGTCCATGTGTAAGGGGGTTTTGTATTTCTGAAATGTCTGCAGAACTTTGTCCCGATAGGGCGAGGAAACGATGTGCGCCACAAAAGATTCCGCCCCCAGCTGACGAATGCTGACCTCTTTCTCCCGGGCCAGTGGATGCCCGGGAGGAACCACCAGCACTAATTCGTCAAGGTAGGTCACGATCGAGTGCAGGCGAGGCTCTTCCGGTTTGTACGACAAAACGCCCAGTTCGGCGCTGTGTTGCAACACGTCGTCGGGAATACGGCTACCCAGCGCCCGCTGCACGGTAATTTTGATCATGGGATGCAGCCGTCGAAATTCCGCCAACAGCGGCAGCAGGCAAAGCGCCGTGAATTCATTGGCGGCAATGACCAGCTTGCCCTTTTGCAGCTCGCGCAGCTCGACGAGCGATTCGTGTGCGTCACGGCGCAAGTTCAGGAGCTTCTCCGCGTATTCATAGAGAACCTGACCGGCATCGGTGAGGACGCCTTCGCGAGAGGAACGGTCAAACAGACTCTCGCCCAACTCCTCTTCCAACTTTCGAATGGTTTGGCTGACTGCGGACTGCGTGCGGTAAAGCTTTTCCGCGGCTCGAGAGAACCGGCGCTCTCGCGCCACGCTCAGGAAAACTTCCAGTTGTGAGAGATCCATCGGCCCAACTCCTTAATAGAAACTGCAGTAATCATTAGCATAGCTTATCATAGAAGAATATCTAATGATTACGGTAAAATTATAAGGATTGCTTCAGGAGCGCCCCCCGGTACTATAGATTGATAAGTTCTTTTCTTAAGAAGGAAGGCACATGGCCGAGCAGATCCGCGTCACCGTTTTCGACACAACCCTCCGCGATGGCGAACAGTCGCCTGGTTGCAGCATGAACCACCAGGAGAAATTGCGTCTGGCGCACCAGCTCGACCGCCTCGGCGTCGATGTGATTGAAGCCGGGTTTCCGATCGCATCCGATGGCGATTTCGAAGCGGTCAAGGCTATCGCCGAAGTGATTCGCCGGCCTATCATTGCAGGACTGGCTCGCGCCTGCCGCCCCGATATTGAGCGTGCATGGGAAGCCTTGAAGGATGCCGCCCGCCCGCGCATTCATGTTTTCCTCGCTACTTCCGACATTCATTTGCAATACAAACTACGCATCACCCGCGATCAATGCCTGGCGCAGGCTCGGGATGCCGTACGATTTGCTAAGTCGCTTTGCGATGATGTGGAATTTTCTCCCGAAGATGCCACGCGTACTGATACTGATTTTCTATGCAAAGTGCTCGAAGCTGTAGTGGAAGCGGGCGCTACTACGCTCAATATTCCGGATACGGTTGGCTATACGGTGCCTGCGGAGTTCGGCGACCTGATCGCAACTATTCGCCGCCGCGTCAAGGGAATCGAGAATGTAACCATCTCCGCGCACTGTCACAACGATCTGGGCATGGCCGTCGCAAACAGTATGGCGGCTATCGCGGCCGGGGCGCGGCAAGTGGAATGCACCATTAATGGAATTGGAGAACGGGCAGGCAACGCTGCACTGGAAGAGATCGTCATGGCCCTGCGGGTTCGTCGCGACCGCTATCCGTACGAGACCAGCGTTGCGGCGGAGCAACTCTTCGCCGCCAGCCAGATGCTTAGTGAGATCACTGGGGTCCCCGTACAGCCGAACAAAGCTGTCACCGGACGCAATGCATTTGCGCACGAGGCGGGAATCCATCAGGATGGCGTGCTCAAGAATCCGCTGACCTACGAGATTATGACTCCGCAGTCGGTGGGCGTGCCTGATTCAAAGCTGGTGCTGGGCAAGCACTCGGGGCGTCATGCTCTCAATATCCGCTGTGAACAGCTGGGCTATCAGTTTGACCGGCGAGCGCTGGATGATATTTACCGCCGATTCGTTCGCCTGGCCGATAAGATCAAGCACGTGGAAGATCATCATCTGTTGGAATTGATTCGCGACACGCACAAGCCGTCGTTATCGGCTACGCCGCTGTTCGAGCCGCTATCAGTCGCGGCGGCAGCCAGCGTATCGGCGCATGAGGCACAGCGTCCATTTCCGCTCGTTCCGCAAACCAATGCCTTCGGCGCTCCGGTTCCCATTCCCGGGGATCAGCACCACGACCAGGAAGACTATCTCTGGGGCGTATAGGCCAAGTCTTATGTGTGGGACAGCAGTCCTCGGCTCCGCCGGCGGCAACGCGATCGTTGGTCCCTGGCGAGCAAGCTCATTCCCGGATTTAGTCGCTGCATTCCGTTTTCCGCTAAACTGATTCCCGCATGCTTCTAAACCTCACTATTCTTCCCGGCGATGGAATCGGTCCCGAAGTCACTGAGCAAGCCATACTGGTTCTTCACGCGATTGCGGATGGATTCGGGCACCAGTTGCAACTTCAGCACAAGAATATCGGTGGCGCCGCTCTGGCCGCGGCAGAAGATCCTTTGCCTGCGGACACTCTGCAGGCCTGCCTAGAGTCTTCTGCTGCGCTGATGGGCGCGGTAGGAAATCCAGCCTACGATCACTATCCCAATCATCTGCGTCCCGAGGCTGGACTGTTGCGGCTACGCCGTGAACTCGGCGCCTACGCGAACTTGCGGCCGGCAATTTGTTTTCCCGCGCTGGAAGATTCTTCTCCGCTTCGTCCAGAACTCATTCGCGGAACTGACATGATGATTGTGCGGGAGTTGCTGGGAGGACTTTATTTCGGAGAGCCGCGTTCGATTGCCGGCGCGCCCGGATCCCGCATAGCTACGAATACCATGACGTACGACGAGGCGTCGATCGAGCGCATTGCGCGAGTCGCTTTCGATCTAGCGATGAAGCGCCGGCGAAAAGTTCTATCCGTCGACAAAGCCAATGTGCTGGAATGTTCCCGCCTATGGCGCGAGGTCGTCATCCGCTGCGCGAAAGACTATCCTGATGTGCAGCTTTCGCACATGTACGTAGACTCTGCGGCCATGTCGTTGGTACAGCGCCCGAGGGATTTCGATGTACTGCTCACTGAGAATATGTTTGGTGACATTCTTTCAGATCAAGCCGGCGGTGTTGTGGGTTCGCTGGGACTGTTGGCCTCCGCCAGCATTGGCGGTCCCGTTGGATTGTACGAACCGGTTCACGGCTCCGCGCCAGACATTGCGGGGAAAGGAATCGCGAATCCTCTAGGAGCCATTCTTTCGACCGCGTTGCTGCTGCGGCATTCTTTTCAGTTGGAAAGCGAAGCGATCTGCGTGGAGAATGCGGTCAGCACCGTTTTAAATCAGGGTTATCGAACGGCCGATCTAGCGCGGGCGGGACAGAGCTCTGTTTCAACTTCCGAGATGGGTAGCCGAGGTGCTTGAAGCAGTAAAGATTTCGCGGAAGGAAAAAAGATCAGCTTGAAAGTTGGAATTTCAAACTGTGATTTCAAACTCTGGGCGCAGGTCCGCCGGGCAACGTTTTCACTGGTTGCGGAGCAGTCGCTGGTGTGCGACTGTCATATTTTCCGGTCATGTCATACCAACGGATACGCAGCATTTCCTCAAACATCCGTGCTCCATCCATTAATGGATTGATTCTCGTGCCGCCCGCGTGTCCCCAGCGCACCGGTACTTCCTCCACACGGAAACCGAATTTTCGCGCGAGAAAGAGAATTTCTGGGTCGAACCCCCAGCGCTCAATGCGTTGCAACGGCAATATCGTTTGCGCTGCACGCCGCGTGAAGGCTTTAAAGCCGCATTGCGTATCCTTAAATTGCAACCCCAAAATAAGCCGGTTCAAGCCATTGAAGATCCTGCCAAAAAGCTGGCGGTGCAGCGACTGGCGCTGCGTTTGCAATTCGGAGCGCAGCCAGCGCGAGCCGATGGCAATATCCGCTCCCGCCGCCAAACCTTGCAACAGTTTCGGCATTTCTTCGATGGGGGAAGATAAGTCCGCGTCACTGAACACTACAATATCGCCACGCGAATTCAGAATTCCATTGCGGACGCTATAGCCTTTGCCACGATTGCCGGGATTCTCCACCAGTCGGAGGATGGGATTTTTCTCCGCGAAAGTGCGCACGATTTGCGCCGTGTTGTCCCGCGAACCATCGTTTACCACGATTACTTCCGCATCCCATCCCTGCTGCCGGACGTATGCCAGTACCTTCTCCAGAGTCTCCCCCAGGCGCTGGCCCTCGTTATACGCCGGAATAACGATGCTATAGGTCATTTCGTCGAATGGGATCATAAAAGTCAGTCCGGCTTCACCGGACTCCTTAAGATGTCCCTTTCCACAAATCTGTTGCTTTGTTCAACACAGGCTTGGCGGGGCAAAAAAACTAAAGCACATGCCGCCAGCTGAGCCCGGACCACTCTTCATGCCACGTTTCGCTGCTCCAGCAACATGCTAAAGAATTCGTCTACCAGATCGCCATCGAGCAGACCCTGGCGAGCCTTCTCGCGCATCGTCTGTGCGGATTGCTCATGGCCGATCGCGGGCTTGTAGGGCCGGGCCGTGCGCAGAGCGTCGTAGACGTCCACGACCTGCAAAATCCGCGGCAGCAGCGGGATTTCACCCGCGCGCAAGCCATCCGGATAACCTGACCCATCGGGATGCTCATGATGATAACGAATGATCGGCAGCACCAGCCGTAACGATTTCAGAGGCCGGCAGATGTTTTCCCCAGTCACCGGGTGCATCTTCATGATCTTCCATTCTTCCGGTGTGAGGTCGCTGCCTTTCTTGAGAACTTCGTCGGGCACAGCTATCTTGCCCAAATCGTGGAGATATCCGCCACGGCGCAACGCCAGAATGGAATCCTCATCCAGTCCCAGATGCCGCCCTAAATCCGACGCAGCCGATGCCAAGCGTTCGCAGTGGCCCTCGGTATAGGGGTCGCGGCCTTCCACGATCAAGCCCAGAGTGCATAAAACTGAATCCGCCGTCTCCAACTCATCGGTAAATTCCTTCACCCGCAGCAACGACTTCACCCGCGCTGTTAACTCCTCCGCTAGTACCGGCTTATTCAAGAAGTCGTCCGCTCCGGCCTCAATTCCGCGAAGTTTGTCGGCACTGTCGCTCAATCCGGTGATCAATACAAACGGGATCAGCCGGGTGGCGGGATTTTCTTTAAGATCGCGGCACAACTCGTACCCCGACTTTCCCGGCATTCTCACATCCGAGAGAATCAGGTCTGGCGCCTGCCGACGCACTTCTGCTTCTGCCTGTTGCGCGTCGGCTGCAGTCACTACATCGTAGCCGCGCATGGTCAACAACTGGCTCATGAGCGCGGCGATTCCTGCATTATCATCCACCACCAGAATGCGCGAGGCGTGTCGTCTCGTCCAGTTGTCGGCAATGTTCGACTGGGAAGTCAGGTCGGGCTCGGAGGTTTTCCCCAAATTGCTGCTCAAGGCCAGACGAGGATCACGGGGAAAGCTCATAAGAGTGAGTATCTACAAACGGTAAGTCTACCGCAATGTCGAAGTCGGTGTTTATGCAAGAGGTCCGCGACGCAATCTTTTGTTTGCTGTGTGACTTTATCCCACTTTGAAACTGATCTCAAAAAATTGTGGCTTGTTTAGTTGTATCTATGGTGTTTGATGCTTAATCTCTGGTCATGACGCGATTATCTCGGCTGTATCGACAGATGGCCCTCCCGATGTTAATCCTCAGCTTAACTAACTTTGCCGTCGCCAACACCAAGCCTCACTTGGTTACGCTTGGGAAATGGAGCACGGTTCAATGGTTCCCCGGCACCGGTGCGGCGGACGCGAAGCCGGTCGCCCTTAAGGTCCG
Source organism: uncultured Acidobacteriaceae bacterium (assembly GCA_963817305.1). Classification (GTDB taxonomy): domain Bacteria; phylum Acidobacteriota; class Terriglobia; order Terriglobales; family Acidobacteriaceae; genus Sulfotelmatobacter. The sequence continues at coordinate 556,096 of CAWFOD010000013.1, forward strand.
TCCGCTGTTGGTTGATGCCCGCGTGAAGGAGTTTACTGTCGGAACCCCGCACGATGTAACGGATCGCCTGTTCGTCATTAGACGCGCCTTCCGAGTCAACGATAGCCTGCCGTAGGGAATCCGACGGTTCCGCCGCACTGGCAATGGCAACGCGGGGGATGGCTGCTGGTGGATCGCATCACCGGGCGTATCTCCCCCGTCAGTTTGCCCGACTTCGACGCCGTGTACTCCGACGTCACGTGGTACCGCGACTACGCTGCTTATTGCGGCGTTTCCGATGACAGCAAGCAAATCTACGCCATGGTCGCGCAGATCAATCGACGAAAGCCAATGGTGAAGTGGCTGATCGAAGAGACGAAATTCGCGACAGAAAATCAGCAATGGCAGATTCCGGATCCACCGTGCAGGCTGCCCGACTGGCAGCGAACTCCGGCGCGGGTAACCTTCGAATCAAATCCAGCGACAAAACGAACCTACGTGATTCGAGGTCACTCGGTCGATTTGTCGAGCAGCGAAGAAGGCGACGAAGAAGCTGCGAAATAGTGCCCTCGCTTCCGGAGCATGCTTCGCGTTCGTAGCTATTGATTGAAGACCGATACTACCCGATGGCTTCCACGGGCGGTGAATCTGGAGTGATCGTTTTCTCCTTCACCTTTGCGCTGGTAACGAGAATGACCGACAAAACCACAATCATGCTTCCCATCACGATGAAACGGTCGACTCGTTCATGCAGAATCAGCCACCCCAGGAAAACTGCGATTACCGGATTTACGTAGGCGTAAGTCGAAACTTTCGAAGTCGGCACATGCTCCAGCAGATAGATGTAAGCGGTGTAGCCGATCCACGAACCGCACACCACAAGATATGTCACCGCGCCTGCACCGCGGACAGTCCACACCACTCGAGAAAAATCTCCGACGACAAGGGCAAGCAACAAGCTCCCGGCCCCTGCCGCTGTCATCTGCCATCCTGTAGCGCTAAATCCGTCCATACCCGACTGCCAACGCTTCGACAGCACTGATCCTAACGCCCAGGAAAAAGAGCCACCGAGGAGTGCCACACAAGAGAATAGCTCGCGGTGTCCCAGAGACGACGTGGAATGCAACTCCGGCCAGAACAAAATGAATAGTCCTGCGATGCCCAGGGCGAGCCCAACTTTTCCCCGCCACGAAATGCGATGATGGCCCAGCAACAACGAATCCAGCACTAGAAACCACAGCGGCGTGATAGCGATGATCAGCGCCGCCAAACCCGATGGGACGGATAGCTCCGCCCATGCGAGCGTTAAATTTCCGCCCATCAGAAGCAATATTCCAACCACCGCCGCCAGAGCGATTTGCCGGGCCGAATACACAATCCGGCGCCCGGTTAGGGCGCATACCGCCAGCATTACCACACCGGCGATCGAAAAGCGAACGGCGCACATCAATGCTGGAGGGATTTTTTCAACCGCGATATCGATCGCCAGATACGTCGAGCCCCACAGAAGATACACCAGCCCGAAGGCAAGAATTACCGCAAACCGGCTTGGGCTGTGCACCTTTGGCATATGAGTGAAAATACGGGGAAGCTAAAAGATATCAGACGATTGGAGGCCCATCGGGATTCGAAACTTCGTGAGGACGCAAAAGGCCCGTAATCATCAATAAATTGGGGGTTACGTCACGAAGCGCTTCCGGATATAATGACGTAGTGATGTTGACTGTTAGCGATGCTGCGCAACAATCCCAATTCGCATCTGCCCGAGTGCTGGCTGCACTGCCTGGTGTGTCCGCGGCGCTATCGTGCGAATTTGCCTTCCCGTCTTCGTCCCAGTCTCTTCGGTAGTGATTAGTAATCTTCCTGCATGACTCGCCCCTGCTTGCGCATGCCTGAACCAGGGTCCGCGCATCCCGAGGTTGCATTCACCTAAAACGAGCAGCTGACTACCGACAACTGCTGACGGAGGACTCCATGACCACCAATACCATGACTGCAACGAACGCAGCTACTGGACCAAAGATCAAGACGGCACTGCCAGGGCCGAACGCCAAGCGCGTGCTCGGTAACGATGAAAAATATATTTCGCCTTCGTATACACGTTCGTACCCGCTGGTAGCTAAGAGCGGTCGCGGCGTTGTGATTACGGACGTCGATGGCAATGAGTTCTATGATTTTTCCGCGGGCATCGCCGTGACTTCGACCGGTCACTGCCATCCGCACGTGGTCGCCGCCGTGCAGAAGCAGGCGGGTGAGCTGATCCACATGTCAGGCACGGATTTCTATTACGAAAACATGGTTGAACTGGCCGAGCGTTTGTCGAAGATTGCGCCCATGCCCGGCCCGCACAAAATCTATTACGGCAACTCGGGCGCGGAAGCCATTGAGTGCGCACTGAAGCTGGCGCGCTATCACACCAAACGGCAAAACATCATCGCGTTTTTTGGGGCCTTTCACGGGCGCACCATGGGAGCGTTGTCGCTGACCGCATCGAAACCTCAGCAGCGGCGACGGTTTGCGCCCCTCGTTCCGGGCGTGACTCATGTGCAATATCCCGACCTGTATCGCGGGCGCAAAGATGCCACGCAGGATCCCGACGCTTTCGCGCTCAGCTGCGCGCGCTACATCGAAGAGAAACTGTTCAAGACCATACTGCCTCCAGAAGAAGTCGCAGCGATCTTTGTTGAGCCGGTGCAGGGCGAGGGCGGTTACGTGGTCGCTCCAACGATTTTCATGCAAGAGCTGCGGCGCATTTGCGATCGTCACGGAATCCTGTTGGTACTGGATGAAGTTCAGAGCGGCGTGGGCCGCACGGGTAAATGGTGGGCGGTTGAGCATACTGGCGTTGAGCCGGATATGATCTGCATTGCGAAGGGCATTGCATCCGGCATGCCGCTGGGCATCACCATGACGCGATCTGAAATCATGGACTGGGTTCCGGGATCGCACGCGTCAACCTTTGGCGGGAATCCAGTATGCGTGGCGGCAGCCCTGGCCACACTCGACGTGATTGAAAAAGAGAAGTTGCTGGGGCACTCCGCGGAAGTGGGCGCACACATGATGAAGCGCATGTCCGACTGGCCTTCGAAGCTGAAGTTAGTCGGTGACGTACGTGGCCGGGGGCTGATGATCGGCGTCGACATTGTGAAGGACAAAACAACGAAGGAGTACGGCGCCGCTGAGCGTGACCTGGTTGTCGAGAAGGCATTCGAAAATGGCGTGCTCTTTCTGGGTTGTGGTCCGAGCACGGTCAGGATATGTCCGCCGCTGGTGGTTACCAAAGAAGAGGCGGACGTGGCCATGGATGTGCTCGAGGAATGCATTCAGCAGGTTGGGCGGTAGTCCGAGAATATCGGCGACACACGACATTCTTTCGAAGCCATTCCTGATAAGGCAAAGGGATGGCTTTTCTTTACCTGTAAGAGCCAGATCGATAGTCCCGTCTGGCTTAATGACTTCCCAGTACCATTCTCTTAAGCGTTGCGGCATTCGCTGGAGCATAGCCAAATTGGTCGTTATCGAAGTAAATGTAGATGGCTTTGAGTTGTGTAGTCCAGGTTTCGATCTGGCGCGCCCAGTCGCACAATCTTTCATCGCTGTAGCTGCCTTGATACTTTCCGGGGTCCGGGCCGTGGAGGCGGACGTAAGTAAAGTCTGCGGTGACGCGAAGCGGGGAGTGATACCCAGCTAATTCATAAATGCAAAACGCTGCGTTGAATTTGTTCAGAACGGACTCGACTTCATCACTCATCCAGGAAAGCTCGCGAAACTCAAAGGCATACCGCAAATCTCTGGGCAGGATTTCGAGAAGATTCATAAGCCGCTCTGTATTCACCCGCCAGTGCGGTGGAAGCTGAAATAACACCGGACCCAGCTTGGGTCCGAGGTGCGCCGCCCGCGGTAGCAGGTTGTTGAGGGCATTTTCCGGATCTTTCAGTTTCTTATTGTGAGTAAGGAACCGGCTGGCTTTCACCGCGAAGACAAAACTGGCCGGGGTTGCTTCACGCCAGCAATCGAATGCGCTCGCCTCAGGCAGGCGATAGAAGCTGTTGTTCAGTTCGACTGTGTCGAAGTGCTGAAGGTAATAATCGAGGAGCTTCGAGTTGGGACATTTTGCCGGATAGAACGGACCCTTCCAATGTTTGTAGTGGAAGCCGGAAGTGCCGATGCGAACGTCGCAGCTCATGCATAGGAATGGATGGTTGGACAGGGGAGAGTGTTGTCGGCTTGAGAAGCTTTTCAATTGTTAAAGTCTTCTCAGGCGCACGGATACGGGGCGTAAGCTGACAATTCGTGCGCCGCCTCGTGGTATAGTGCAGGCAATCGATGGCCGGCGGACTGTTGAGTATTTGCCGGACTGCGATTGGAGTTCTTGCCAACACCTAGCGGCGTGGGTCCGCGATCAAAATAAGGAGAAAAACCGGCCATGAAGAAAGTGTTAGTCCTGTGTCTTGCGATATGTTTTGTGTTTGCTCTGTCGGCGATGGCGTTTGACAGCATGGGGAAGAGCACCACCGTCAATGGGTGGGTAAGCGACGACCAGTGCGGTGCCAAGGGCGCCAACGACAAGGCTGAGGCCTGCACAAAAAAATGCCTGGCCAAGGGGGCGAAGATGGTTATCGTCACAGATAAAGATCAGAAAGTGTTGATCGTCGACAATCCGGACGCCCTTCAGGCGCATGTGGGGCATCATGTTGCCGTGAGCGGAGAGGTGAAAGGCGAAAACATTCACGTGGATAGCGCGAAGATGCTCTGAGTGAAATTTGGAATAAAAAGGGCGGCCGCGGCCGCCCTTTTTCTCTGTGCTGAAGTTTTCGCTTAAGGCCAGTGACTCAGACGCCGAGGACGCAGGCGTTACGAGCGCACGACGCCTTCGAGTGGAGAACTAGCCGTGGCATAGAGCTTCTTTGGCATTCGCCCTGCGAGGTATGCTTGGCGTCCCGCCAATACTCCGTGGCGCATAGCTTCAGCCATTAGTACGGGATCTTGCGCATTGGCGATGCCCGTGTTCATAAGAACAGCATCGGCACCGAGTTCCATGGCGATGGCGGCATCGGATGCGGTGCCTACGCCCGCGTCCACGATCAGCGGAACAGCAGTGATCATCTCGCGCAGGATGCGGATGTGCGCCTGGTTCTGAATGCCCATCCCGCTGCCGATGGGAGCGCCGAGGGGCATCACAGCCGCGGCACCAGCGTCGATCAAACGCTTGGCGAACACAATGTCGTCAGAAGTGTAGGGCAGAACGGTGAAGCCTTCGCTGACCAGAACGCGCGTGGCTTCGAGGGTGGCTTGAACGTCGGGATAAAGCGTTGCCTGGTCGCCGATGACTTCAAGTTTTACCCAGTCGGAGAGACCAACTTCGCGGCCCAGGCGGGCGGCGCGGATGGCTTCGTCGGCGGTATAGCAGCCAGCGGTGTTGGGCAGCAGGAAATATTTTTTGGGATCGATGTAGTCGAGCAGCGACTCTTTGCTGCGGTCGAGGTTGACACGACGGACGGCGACGGTCACCATGTCGGCTCCGCTGGCTTCGAGGGCGCGCGCTGTTTCCTGAAAAGATTTATATTTTCCCGTGCCTACGATCAGCCGGGAGCGGAAGGAACGGTCGGCAATATGAAGGGAATCAGTCATGATTGTTCATTGTAGTCCGAGTTGGACAAATGTCGAGTTGCGGAAGAGACGGCAGCAAAACGGAAAGCAGGTGCCTTAGCGGCTGAAACCGCTTCGGAGTGACAAATCTATTTAGCGTTCGCAATTTCCGCCTGAGCGTAAAGGTCATCGATCTGTCGGCGATAGCGTTCCTCGATCACTCGCCGCCGCAGCTTCATGGTAGGAGTGAGAGCGCCGTTCTCGGCAGTGAATTCGTCGGGTACGAGAAGAACGCGTTTCAGCTTTTCGAAGCGCGCGAGATTCTGATTAACTTCTTCCGCGATTCCTTCGTAAAGCGACTGAACATTCGGATTGGCGATAAGTTCAGCCCGCGCGGAGAAAACGATGTTGTTTTCGCGTGCCCAGGTTTCGAGGAGCGCGAAATTGGGCGAAATAATAACAAAAGCGAATTTGCGTTTGTCGCCGATCACAGCCGCGGTTCCAACTAAGGGGTTAAGCTTCAGGGAATTCTCAATCGGTTGCGGCGCGATGAATTTTCCGCCAGAGGTCTTGATGAGCTCTTTCTTACGATCGGTAACCGAAAGATATCCATCGGCATCGATGTGTCCGATGTCTCCAGTTTTAAACCAGCTGTCTTGAAATGCATTCTGCGACTCCTCAGGGCGATTCCAATATCCTTTAAAAACAGAGGGGCCGCGCACCAGAATTTCTCCATCCTCGGCGATGCGGACTTCGAGGTTGGGCAGTATCTTTCCAACTGTGCCAATCCGGTGACTGATAGGTGTGTTGACTGCGATCACCGGAGAAGTTTCGGTGAGTCCATACCCTTCGTGAATGCGGATGCCCATACTGGCATACCACTCGGCAAGTTCACGACCCAGGGGCGCGCCGCCGGAGATGAAGGTTTCTACATTGCCTCCCATGCCTGCGCGAATTTTCGAGAACACCAATTTGTTGGCAAGCTTCCAAGTTGCGGAGGTTGGAGTTTCTCCCGCGAGAATTTCTGATTTGTGGGCACGGCCCACCGAAAGGGCCCAATTGTAGATAGAGCGCTTGGGAAAGCCGCGGGCAGTGGTTTCCGTTTTGGCATAAATTTTTTCGTAGACCCTGGGAACAGAAACGCACAGCGTAGGACGTACTTCCAGCAAAGTTTCGGGAAGATTCTCTATAAAGGGGCAATACGCCAGCGTGACACCGTGATATAGAAACGCGAGATCAACGTGGCGGGCAGTGACGTGCGAGAGTGGAAGAAACGAAATGCTGGTCAGTCCCGGATGAACGTCGAAGCCGAGCATGGAGTAATTGATGTTGGACGCCATATTGCCATGGGTCAGCATTGCGCCTTTAGAGATTCCGGTCGTGCCCGAGGTGTAGATGATGGTGGCGAGGTCGTCGGGTTGGATCGATCGGGCTGCGGCTTCGGTTTTCGGATCGAGGGCAACAGGCCCTTGGGTCATGAATCGATCCATGAGCTTACATTGAGCGGCCAGTTCGGCGGGGATCTGTAAACGATCCATGACCACGATTTTGTTGACTTGCGTTTGAGAGAGAACTGTCTGGACTTTACGCAGCTGTTGTTCGGTTGAAACGAACACCGCCGTCGCGCCCGAGTCACGAAGAGTGAAAGCCGTTTGTTCGGGCGTGAGTGTGGCGTACACCGGAACGGTAACGGCGCCGAGCAGGAGAATGGCGAAATCTGCAATAGACCACTCGGGGCGATTCTCGCTTACAATCGCAATTCGGTCGCCTTGGTGAACGCCCCACTCCTGCAGTCCACGGACGGTTCCTGCAACATTTCGGCGCAGATCCGAGGACGAGATAGGCAGCCACTTTCGCTCCACACGGTGGAGCATGGCGCGGTCGAGATTATGTTCGATGGCGGTAAAAAAAACGTCGTTCAGCGTGGCGAGTTTCATGGCGGCGTGGAGTGGTCTGAAAGTGAATTTACTGGTTTAGGGTCGATGGGGCAATGTGAAAGGTGCGTAGCCGGGTACTGGTTAGCGTCCTGTTTAGCGTCGATCGTCAAATTTACAATGTCTTTCCAGTATTGAGTTACCATTCCGCTAGGAGGAATGTTGATGAACGGAACACCAAAGAGTTTATGGCTGATGTCGCTGCTCGCAGGCGTCTTGGCTTTCGGGACGGCAGCCCCGGCTCTCGGGCAGGCTAAAGAGCCGGAAACGGAATCTCCGTCCATGCCAAAGGTAGGGCAAATGGCGCCGGATTTTAAGCTGAATTATTTCGACGGAAACGATCTAAAATCGGTTTCCTTAAGCCAGTACCGTGGAAAGAAGAATGTGGTATTGGCATTCTTTATTTTTGCGTTTACCGGTGGTTGAACGGCGCAAATGAAAGCTCTCCAGCAGGATCAAAAAAGGCTGGAAGCTACCGACACCCAGGTCCTGGGTGTGAGCATGGATAGTGCCTTCGCCGATAAAGCCTTCGCTGACCAAATTGGAGTTACGTTTCCACTGCTGAGTGATTGGGGCGGGGATGTGACGCGCGAATATGGCATCTACGTGAGCAAATACAAAGCGGCTCGCCGAGTGAATTTTTTGATTGGCAAAGATGGAAAGATTCTGGAAGAGCAGGTGGATAAAGACGCCATTGATCCCACGAAGATTGTGGATACTTGCGAACGGCCGAAGCTAAAAAACTAGAATCGTCAGGCAATCGGAAGTTCAAAGGAGAAGACCGAGCCGCGGCCGAGTTGGCTGGTGACGCTGACGGAGCCACTGTGCGCTTCCACGATGGCTTTCGCGATGGCCAATCCCATGCCCGTGCCCTGCACGGAATAGCGTTGGTCGCGCCCGCGATAAAATTTGTCGAAGACGAGCGACTGCTCGAAATCATCGATGCCGTGCCCATGATCGGTGACGCTGGTTACGATACGATCTCCCTTGCGCTCGGCTGTGATGGTGATGGGCGATGTGGAAGGAGAATACTTGGCGGCGTTTTCCAGTAGCTGCTTGAGGACTTCCGCGATCCGGTCGGAATCAACCCGCACCTTGGGCAGCGACGCGGAGATGCGCACGTCCAGGGGATGCTGGCCAAGAACTGTGCGGGATTCTTCGACAGCCGATTCGATCACGGTCGCGATATCTACGGCAGCGATGTGCAGTTCGACTTTGTGGGCGTCGAGTTGCGCCATTTCTGTAGCTTCGCCCACCAGGCGGTCGAGGCGGTCAGTTTCCTCGTTGATGACAGTCAGCAATTCCTTTCGCTGTGCCTCGTCGAGATTGTAATCAGAGAGCAGTCCCGTAACCGCAGCCTTGATGCCGGTGAGCGGGGTGCGCAGTTCATGGGTAACCGAATCGAGTAATACGGCGCGCAAGTTTTCACTTTGATGCGCCGCCTCAGTCTGTGAGAGCTTTTCCATCGCTCCGGCGCGCTCGATAGCGATACCGATCATGCTGCCCAGGGCCTCGAGAGTAGCTCTTGAAAGTGACGGTCCTGCGATGCCAACCGCGCCGGTGGTGCGTGTTCCCAGATGCAGAGGAGTGAGCGAGATTCCACGCTGCGAATCGATTACGGGTTCGCCGCGCGAACTTACCATTTGAAGATCGTGTAGCGGAAACCAGGTCACTTTGGGATCGGTGCGATAGACCTGCTGCGAACTGAGTAGATATATCGCAGCTGCCTTGGCGCCGAATCCGTCACACACGTAGGCGGGAATCGCATTCAACAATTCCGCGACGTTATCCGTGGCGAGCAGCCGCTGGCTGAAGGCATAAAGGCGCTCCACGTCGCGGCGGCGCTGAATGGCGTCAGCCGTTTGCCGGCGAGCCCGATCGGCAAGTTGGCTGGCGATCGCTGCCGTAACCAGAAACGCGAAAAGAGCGACCCAGTTTTGCGGGTCGGCGACGGTAAAGGTTCCAACCGGAGGAAGAAAGTAATAGTTAAAGGCGAGCGTGCTGAGCACCGCCAGAAAAACGGAGAAGCGAAAGCCCCAGTACGCTGCTACCCACAGCACCATTAGAAGAAACGTGAGCGCCACGGTAGTGGGATTTACGTGGACGATGCGCCGGTAAACCTGAGCAACGAATTCGGCTGCCACAAGGCAGGCGAAGTAGCGGATCAAGTGTTGTGGCCAACGCGGTTTCACCGGCACGATTGTAACTGAAGACAGCTTTCCAGCCTCAGAGACACCGAAGCACAGAGAAGATTTCCAATTATTTTTTTTCCACCCTTCTGCGAGGCTATCTGGCGGAGGGATTTTCGCATTCGACAATTTCACTTCCGGCGTGGAGAATAACGGCGATGCCCAAAAGTCCTGACGAATGGCTGAAGGAATGTGATGGGGAGCAGCGGCCGGCGGTGTTCAAGCTTTTCCTCGGCTACGCGCCCGGCGTTGGAAAAACCCACGCCATGCTGAGCGAAGGCGTGCGGCGCGCCAGTCGGGGTGAAGAAGTTGTGATTGGAGTGGTGGAAACCCACGGCCGCAAACCAATTGTGGAACTTTCCTCGCGGCTGGAGACGGTTCCGCGCAGGAAGCTGGAATATAAATCGACCATCTTCGAAGAGATGGACGTCGACGCAATTCTCGCCCGCAAGCCGCACGTAGTTTTGGTGGACGAACTGGCGCACACCAACATCGAAGGCAGTAAGCACGCTAAGCGGTACGAGGATGTTTTCGAGTTACTGGACGCGGGAATCGACGTTCTCTCCACGCTGAATGTGCAGCACATTGAGAGTCTGTCGCCGACAATTCGAGCTCTCACTGGTGTGCAGGTGCGGGAGACGGTGCCTGACTGGGTGATCCGGCGGGCGGGTGAGATTGTGATGGCGGACTTGACGCCTCAGGCGCTGCAAACTCGGATGCGGCGCGGAGATATCTATCCACTGGAACGCGTGGAACGCGCGCTCGCCAATTTTTTCCGGAACCAGAATCTGGTTGCATTGCGAGAACTGGCTTTGCGCCAGGTGACGCAGGCGGTCGACCGCACGCTTTCAGAATTGAAGAATGAAGATGGTCAATTGCTGCAGGTGCGGGAGCGCATCGCGGTTTGTATCAGCTCGAATCCGGCGGCGCAGTATTTGATCGCCCGGGGCGCGCGCATGGCGCAGGCACTGGATGGCGATCTGTTCGTGTTTTACGTTGACACTGGAACGGACGAGAGCGACGAGAACCAGCGAACTCTGGCTGATAATGTCCGCTTCGCCGAGAGCGTAGGAGCGAAAGTGGTGAAGGCCGAAGGCAAAGTGGTCGCGGAAAAAGTGGCGGAATTCGTGCGCGAGAATCACATCACGCAAGTCGTTTTCGGACGTTCAGCCACGAAGGGATGGAAGAGATATTTCTATCTTTCCGCAATTCATAAGTTTCTGCGAGATACTCCCGCAGTGGATGTGCATATCGTGACTCAGGAAATGCGGTGAACGAAATCGACGAGAGCAAGATGAACCACGAGCACCGCCGCATCCTGGTGGTGGACGACGAGCCGCAGATTACGCGCGTTCTGCGAACCACGCTTTCGGCGCAAGGATACGACGTCCGCATTGCAAATGACGGTGAGATGGCGCTGGAATTGATGAAGAACTGGACGCCGCACGTTGTGGTAACCGACCTGGCTATGCCGAATCTCGATGGGGTGGGCCTGTGCCGGCAACTGCGGCAAGTTTCGCAGGTACCGATTATCGTGCTCTCGGTACGCGGACAAGATCGCTCGAAAGTGGAAGCGTTGGATGCCGGCGCCGATGATTACGTCACCAAGCCTTTCAGCATGAATGAATTGCTGGCACGAATCCGCGCACAGTTGCGGCGGAGTCCGCTTGTAGAAGAACAATCCAGCGCGATTCTTGTCGGAGATTTTTCGGTCGATCTGGACGCACGCTCGGTGAAAGTTCGAGGAGAGGAAGTTCATCTCACGCCGAAAGAGTTCGATCTCCTGGTTTATCTGGCGCGGCGCCCGGGCAAAGTGGTGACGCATCGAACGCTGCTGGCGGCCATTTGGGGTCCGAATAGCACCGAACAACCCGAGTACCTGCGTGTTTTTGTGGGACAGTTACGCAAGAAAATCGAGACCGACCCTTCCTCGCCAAAATATTTGCTAACCGAACCCTGGGTTGGATACCGCTTCGAACCGGGCTCGTAGCCGGCCTTCCTTTCCTGATTCCCTCCAGCCTTCCTTCGTCCAATCCTTTACGAACATTTTATGCACCCTTTATTCGAACTTTGTGCCTCCTCGTATCCAATAGTCGTGGCCTGGAAGACAGTCCTGAACAAAACGGAACAAACAGAGAGGATCACGATCATGTGGATCAATGAAGTCGCACCAGAACGGTTGGCGGAGCTTTTCCACCACTATCATCAGGCGCTCGTGCCGGAAACATCGGGTAACGGCAGTGAAGGGCGCGGCTCGTGGAGGGAAATTCCGCAACCGGAAAAAAGTCGCCTCGTGTCAGCCGCGCGCCTGGCGTTGCTCGAACTGCAATCGATGACAAGGAAGGGTGAAAAGCGTGAGTATTTTGCGCGGCCCGGCGAGGCGGAATGGGGCTGCTGAGCGCTTCTCGCGTTTGTCTTGCTGCATAGGCAGCACTCAAAACGGCGCTGGAGTTCCCGTCTTTATGAATTCCTTAGAAATTCTTTAAACCACCTTTACACGTGAGATGGTTCACTGAAATGTTTGCGCGAGAGTCACGAGTCCGTTCGCTGGAGGCCAGGTTATGGGAGCAGCCTCAGTAATCGCCATCATCGGCTTTGGTGGAACGGTATTCATGCTGTGGGTTTTGATTGCGTTGTTGCGCGAAGAAACTCTCACATTCCACCCACTTACGCTGGCGGCACGAGAACCGGCGGACAGCAAAGAGCGCCCGCAGCGGCTCTTGAGCGTCCCGTTCGATGATACGTACGCGTGGAAAATGGGAAGGAACTGCAACGATGATCGCGTGGAATTATTGGAGAACCAAAATCATGAGATGGGCGAATACGATTCAGGTCTTACTGCTCTCGATGTTTGCATTATTTCTGGCAAGTTCGGCCGGCGCCCAGTCCACACGAGACGCAGCTCCATCCGTTGGGAGCGCGGGCTCTGGTTCGGGTGAGCGAACAGAACAACAGGAAATGCGGGATGAGTTGAAAGCGCTGCGCGAAGAAGTAGAGCGTTTGCGACTCGAGGTCGAGCACAACAAAAGCGCTGAAACTACCGGTGAGCACGTCGTTGTAGCACCAGCCGCGCCAGCGAATTCGAGTGCGCCGAGTGAAGAAGCGGCTCCAAAGCCGCCCGCCATTTCAAGAGTTCCCGCAGGAACCACGCCTGAGCAGCCAGCTCAAGTGGCGGTGGCCACCGCCCCAAGTTCGGAGCCAAGCAAGACTCTGAAGATCGCTCCGTTCTCGGATTGGGATTGGACCTGGCTGAATGGCAATCCTCGCACCAAGGATGCGGCGTTCGATTCTAAATTTTTCACTCCGGAAATCCGGGCCGATGTGACTTATACCTACGACTTCAATAAACCAGTAGACAACACGATAAGCGGGTCAAGCGAAATATTCCGCTCCAACGAAGTTCAGTTAGAACAACTCGGCATCGGCGGCGACTTCCACTACGACAATGTTCGCGCCCGATTCATGACTCAGTACGGCATGTATTCCGAAACCACGCCGCGCAATGATGCCAGCCCGGCAAAAGGCCAGTGGGACCTCGACACTGCCTATCGCTACCTGGCCGAGGCGTATGGAGGCTACCACTTTAACGCCCTCAACGGAATTAATGTGGATGCCGGCATTTTCCTTTCTTATATTGGGCTGTTCAGCTATTACAACTTCGATAACTGGGCGTACCAGCCTTCGTACGTTTCTTCGAACACTCCGTGGTTTTTTAATGGGTTGAGAGTTCAGATCTTTCCCAATCCCCACTTGAAGATCGAACCGTGGCTGATCAATGGATGGCAATCGTATGGTTCGGCGAACTCGCGGAAAGGGCTGGGCGGGCAAATCAAGTGGACTCCCAGACCATGGGTGAACATCATCTCCAATAATTACGGACTCGGCCACGACGATCTCTACATCCCGAATCGAGGACGCATCCACACCGACGACAGTATTGAGATCAAGTATTACGACCATCCAGAAAAAACTCTGGACAAGATGGCGTTTTCATTCACCGGCGACATGGGCTGTGAGTTCGGTCCCAGCACCACCACCTCTGCGGGCGTATATCTGCAAGGCGTCAGCTGTCACGGAAACACGAAGGATCCCAAGTCGATCGGCGGGGACAACTTTAAGGCGGGAATCAATCCGAAGCAAAGCTTTATCGGCTACATGCTCTACAACCGCATGTGGTTCAAGAAGGACCACTACGGATTTACCCTTGGCGGAGGGCAGATCAACAACCCGGGCCGCTATCTTGTTCTGGACCCTCCAATTAATGGAGAGACGGCTGAATCAGCCGCGATCAATGCTCCTTACTTTACCGGGAATCCCTCGGACCCCTTTAAGGCCTGGGATTCGTCAGTCACGTTTGACTACATGCCCAGCCAGTACATCACGTTCCGATGGGAATACGATTATCGGCACGCCAGCGTGCCGTACTGGTCCGGCAAGGGCGGAGTGACGCCGCCGGGTTCGGGTGGAGTTCCTTACACCAACAACGGGTTTCCGCAATTCTTTGCCTGTAACGATGGGAACACATCCGGGGCATTTACCCTCAGCGCCGCGCAAACAGCCTGCGCCGGGCAAGGCAGCAGCGTGTGGTTTCCTGACCTGCGACGAGACGAACAATTTATCGACATGGCGATCCTGGTCAAGTTTTAGTGACGATCGCCTGCGACTACGGACGAAGGAGCATTCCGAATGCAAGACGTTATTTTTCTACTTGTGACTGTTCTGTTCTTTGCCGTGTCGATAGCTTACGTACGATTTTGTGAGCGAGTTCGTTGAAATATCTATGAGCGCTGGACCGATCATCATGCTGATCATTTGCGCGGGATTGCTTGTGTATCTCGTGTACGCCATGTTGCGGCCGGAGAAATTCTAATGACGGCTAATGGATGGCTGCAAATCTTTCTTTTTCTGCTCATGGTTTTCCTGGTCACTAAACCACTAGGAGCATTTATCGCTCGGGTGTTCGCACGGGAGCGCACGTGGCTGGATCCGGTTTTGCGGCCACTCGAACGCCTTCTCTACAAGCTGACTGGCGTGGACGAGAGCCACGAGATGGACTGGAAGGAATATGCGCTGGCACTGATTTTGTTCAGTGGCGTTTCGATGATTTTGCTTTATGTATTGGAGCGCGTCCAGTTATGGCTGCCTGGAAATCCGCAAAAGCTGGCGGGAGTCGCTCCGGCACTGGCTTTCAACACCGCGGCCTCTTTCACAACGAACACCAACTGGCAGAATTACACGCCTGAGACCACCATGAGCTATCTGACGCAGATGGTTGGCCTGGCGTATCACAACTGGATTTCGGCGGCCGCTGGCATGGCACTTGCGATTGCTTTTATTCGCGGCATTGCGCGGCGTGAGCAACGGACCATCGGAAATTTCTGGGTGGACCTGGTTCGCGGGACGTTATGGATTCTTGCTCCGCTCTGTCTCGTGGGTGCACTGGTTCTCGTATCGCAGGGAGTAGTGCAAAACCTGAAGCCTTATGACACGGCGCAACTGGTCGATCCTTACCAAACACCACAACTGGGTTCGGACGGTAAGCCAGTAAACGGTGCTGACGGCAAAGCGGTCATGCAGACGGTGACGCAGCAAGTAATTGCGCAAGGGCCGACGGCTTCGCAAGAAATCATCAAAGAGCTCGGAACGAACGGGGGTGGATTCTTCAATGCCAACAGCTCGCATCCGTTCGAGAATCCAACGCCGTTCACAAACTTTCTCGAGATGTTCTGCATCTTTGTGATTCCTTCAGCTCTCACTTATACGCTGGGAAAAATGACTGGCTCGCCGCGCCATGGATGGGCGGTTTGGGCGGCGATGGCGTTGCTGTTTCTGGCCGGAGTGACCACTGCGTATTGGGCTGAAGCGCGGGGAAATCCTTTGGTAATGGCTGCGGCGCAGCACGGCTCGCATAATTCATCTACCACCGCGCATTCCGCCGGCAATCTTGAAGGGAAAGAAGTGCGCTTCGGCGTAGTCAATTCAGCACTGTTCGCCACTGTGACCACCGACACAAGTTGCGGCGCCGTGAATTCGATGCACGACTCGTTTACACCGCTGGGTGGAATGGTTCCTTTGATCGATCTCATGCTGAGTGAAGTGATCTTCGGCGGAGTGGGCGCGGGAATGTACGGAATGCTGGTCTTTGTCATTCTTTCCGTATTCATCGCTGGACTGATGGTGGGGCGCACGCCAGAGTATCTGGGGAAAAAAATCGAAGCCTACGACGTAAAAATGGCGATGCTGGTGATTCTGATCTTTCCCCTGGTGATTCTCGTATTCACGGCGATTTCGGTTTTGTACGGCTTCGGTACCTCTGCGATCTTGAATCCGGGGCCGCATGGGTTCAGCGAAATACTCTATGCCTTCACCTCAGCGGTGGCGAATAACGGCTCGGCTTTCGGTGGCCTGAGTGGAAATACTCCGTGGTACAACACAGCGCTCGGCATTGCCATGTTACTGGGCCGCTTCATGATGGTTCTGCCGGTGCTGGCCATCGCAGGCAATCTTGTGCACAAGAAGCAAACACCCGCGACGCTCGGCACGTTCCCTGTGACCGGACCGTTATTTACCGTGTTACTGATCGGTGTGGTGGTAATCGTGGGAGCGCTGACGTTTTTCCCGGCACTTAGTCTAGGACCAATTCTCGAACACTTGTTGATGCAGGCGGGCAAAACTTTTTAGGCAAATATGGTGAGCAAGAAATCAAAACGCAGCTTATGGGATGTGAAGATCGTGCGTCGTGCGGCCTGGGATTCGATCGTCAAATTGCATCCCGTAACCATGATGCGCAATCCCGTGATGTTCGTGGTGGAAGTGGGCAGCGTGGTAACCACGGTGTTGCTGATTCTGGAGCGGCTACGCGGACAGTCCGGCTTCGGTTTTAATCTGCAGATCACGCTCTGGCTCTGGTTCACAGTGTTGTTTGCTAACTTTGCCGAGGCCATGGCGGAGGGGCGTGGAAAGGCGCAGGCGGATGCTCTGCGGCGCGCCAAGGCGGAGACGATGGCGAACCGTTTACTGGCCGACGGAAAAACTGAAACCATTCCCGGGTCCAAGTTGCGCTCGGGAGATATGGTGCTGGTGGAGGCCGGCGAATTCATCCCCGGCGATGGCGAGATCGTTGAGGGAGTGGCGTCAGTGGACGAGTCGGCGATTACAGGTGAGTCTGCGCCGGTAATTCGCGAAGCGGGTGGCGACCGTTCTGCGGTTACGGGCGGAACGCGCGTGCTCTCAGATTGGGTGAAAGTGAAGATCACTTCCAATCCTGGCGAGACTTTTCTCGATCGCATGATCGCGCTGGTCGAAGGCGCGGAGCGGCAGAAGACTCCGAATGAAATTGCGCTGAATATTTTGCTGGCAGGGTTGACGATTGTGTTCTTACTCGCCGTCGTAACGCTACAGCCGTTTGCGATTTATGCGGGCGCGCCGCAGACGGTGTTTGTGCTGGTGTCTTTGCTGGTGTGCCTGATTCCTACAACGATTGGCGGATTGCTTTCGGCAATCGGCATCGCGGGCATGGACCGCCTGGTGCAGCACAATGTGCTGGCGATGTCCGGACGCGCGGTGGAAGCCGCCGGTGACGTGAACACGCTGTTACTCGATAAAACGGGGACTATCACGCTGGGCAATCGCGAAGCCACGGAGTTCGTAACTGCGCCGGGAGTAAGTGAGGCGATGTTGGCCGATTCGGCGCAGCTTTCGTCGCTGGCCGACGAAACTCCCGAGGGCCGGTCGATTGTAGTGCTGGCGAAAGAGAAATACGGATTGCGCGGGCGCGAAATGAGTTCGCATGATGCGGAATTTATTCCCTTCAGCGCGATGACTCGCATGTCGGGCGTGAATCTGGATGGGCGCGCAGTGCGCAAAGGCGCGACGGATGCCATTGCGAAATATCTGGAAGAGCAGGGAAGCGCGCTGCCTGCGGAAGTTCGCGCGGCGGTGGAAGCGATTTCGCGCTCCGGAGGAACGCCCCTGGTCGTGGCTGAGAACGGGCGTGCGCTTGGGGTAATTCATCTGAAGGATATCGTGAAGGGAGGCATGCGGCAGAGGTTTGATCAACTGAGGGCTATGGGAATCAAAACCGTGATGATCACGGGCGACAATCCTCTGACAGCCGCTGCGATCGCCACGGAAGCAGGGGTAGATGATTTTCTTGCTCAGGCCACGCCGAAGGACAAACTCGATCTGATTCGAAAAGAACAAGGCCAGGGTAAGTTGGTTGCCATGACTGGCGATGGCACGAATGACGCTCCAGCTCTGGCGCAGGCTGACGTGGGTGTCGCCATGAATACCGGAACGCAGGCCGCGAAAGAAGCCGGTAATATGGTAGATCTGGATTCGAATCCAACGAAGTTGATTGAAATTGTTGAGATCGGTAAACAGTTATTGATGACCCGTGGCGCACTGACCACGTTTTCGATTTCGAACGACGTAGCAAAATATTTCGCCATCATCCCGGCGATGTTTGCCGGAACATTTCCCGTCCTGCAGGCGCTTAACGTAATGCATCTGGCGACGCCACAATCGGCAATTCTGTCAGCGGTTATCTTTAATGCGCTGATTATCGTGGCCCTGATTCCCCTGGCGCTGCGCGGTGTGAAATACGTTCCGCAGGGGGCGGCTGTTTTGTTGCGCAGAAATCTGCTGGTGTATGGGTTGGGCGGAGTGGTCGTGCCGTTTATTGGAATCAAGATTATCGATCTGATGATTGTGCGGGCGGGACTGGCGTAGAGGCGACCATGAAGAAAAATCTAATTACCGCTGTACTGATGACTCTGGTGACAACGGTATTGTTCGGTTTGTTGTTCCCGCTCCTGATCACGGGCTTGGCGCAGATTCTGTTTCCGAGGCAGGCGAACGGTGAACTGATAACGAAAAATAACCAGACAGTGGGTTCACGATTGATTGGACAAACATTCTCCTCGGCGGGATATTTTCATTCGCGTCCCTCCAACGCCGGAACGGGCTACGACGCAGGCAATTCTGGCGCCTCGAATCTTGGACCAACCAATCAAGCTCTCATCGCGCGGGTGCAAGCGGACGCCGATCGGTTGCAGACGGAGAACCCCGGTAGGCCGATTCCTATGGACCTACTCACCTCATCCGCTTCCGGACTTGATCCCCATATCTCGCCCGACGCTGCCGAATTTCAGGTGCCACGGGTCGCGAAAGAACGCGGCCTGAGCGAAGCAGTCGTTCGCGAAGCGGTCCGTCAGCACACAGAGCCTCGACAGTTCGGATTTTTAGGCGAACCGCGAGTCAACGTTTTGGAGCTGAATCTTACATTGGATGAGATTTCCCCAAAGCCTGCAGTGCGCTAAGTCTCTTCGAAAAGCAGACTTGCCTTCGCTTCTTGGGCCATCCCAGGCCCAAACCCTTTAGTAACCATGAAAACTAAAGCGTCTCTGTTGTGTTTGCAGAGGTGTGGATAGGATTGTGGAGAAGGTTTCTCGACTTTGTAACTACTTGTCCGGCACGGAGAAAATTATGCGAATCCAAAAGCAGTGGTGGAGCTGGGCGGTCGCGGTAGTGGGCTTGGCGTTCCTGCTGCAGGGGCCCGTTGGATTGAAGGCGCAGGATGCACAAGTTGTGCCAGATGGGCAGAACCAACAAAGCCCTCAAGATGCGAATGCGCCCGATCCGCCAAATCGCGTTGCTCGCTTGAATTTTATGGATGGCTCAGTCTCGTTCCAGCCCGGCGGAGAAAATGATTGGGTTACCGCCGTGTTAAATCGGCCGTTAGTGACGGGCGACAATCTTTGGGCGGACGAGGATTCGCGGGCTGAAGTGCACATTGGCTCGACCGCTCTCCGACTCGGCCCTTTGACTGGGATTACTTTGCTCGAAGTGAGCGACCGGGTAGCGCAGATTCGTCTGGCGCAGGGATCGCTGATTGTGAAAGTACGTCATGTCGACGACGATGATTCCTATGAAATCGACACCCCCAATGTCGCCTTCGTTGTAGCGCAGCCAGGCGACTACCGCATCAATGTGGATCCGGATGGCAATCGAACCGAAGTGACCGTCTGGCGCGGGCGTGGCGAAGTCACCGGCGGTGGTTCTGCCTATACCGTTGTGGCGAATCAGTACGCAACGTTTACCGGGGGCGATCAACTCAACTACGAGTTGAACCAGATTCCCGCTGCAGATGGATTCGATACCTGGGCGCTAGATCGCGACCGGCAAGAAGATCAGTCGGATTCCGCGAATTATGTTTCCCGCGAGATGACTGGATATGAAGACCTCGATGAATATGGCGACTGGAGCTACGTCGCGGGATACGGCATGAGCTGGCGGCCACGAGTGGTAGTGGCTGGATGGGCGCCGTACCGCTTCGGCCACTGGGCATGGGTTGGTCCGTGGGGCTGGACGTGGGTTGCAGACGAACCTTGGGGATTCGCTCCTTTCCACTACGGGCGCTGGGCACTCGCTGGGGGCGCGTGGCTGTGGGTTCCGGGACCAAGCGTGGTCCGGCCCGTCTATGCTCCAGCGCTTGTGGGGTGGGTGGGTGGTGGGCCAGGACTCGGTTTCTCATTTTCTTTTGGTGCGGGAGTGGGGTGGTTTCCGCTGGCTCCCGGAGAAGTATTTATTCCTGGCTACCGCACCAGCCGACTCTATGTGAACAGGGTCAATTTCACGAATACGCGGGTGGATGTTGCCAGGGTGACGAACGTTTACAACACCGTGGTTATCAACCGGAGCATGACGGTAAACAATATTACTTATGCGAACCGCAACGTCAGCGGTGGCGTGACTGTGGTATCGCGGGAGACATTTGTCAATGCCCGGCCAGTGGCCCGGAATGTGGTGTCGGTGCCAGCGCGAGAACTTGCGGCGGCGCCTGTTTCGAGAACGGTTGCGCTTGAACCCGTTCGTAGCAGCGTGGTGGGATCAGGAAAGCCAGTGGCCACGCCTCCAACGGCAGTGAGCAGCCGTGCAGTCGTGGCGCTGAGGACGCCGGCTCCGATGCCCGGTTCATTTGATCAGAGGCAAGCCCAGGCTGGCGGACATTTGAATCAGTCGCCATCGTTGGTGCGACAGCAGGCGCCGGGGCGGCCTGTGCCGGCAGCTCCGCAGACACACCAACCGCAGGCGGACGATGGCTTCCGCTCATTCGGGCAACCAGGCGACTCGAGCAGTCCGACCAAAACGCAGCCGCGGGTCTGGGAGGCGCAAGGAACGCCGCCGCCCGAAGAGAGCTATACAAAGAGCGAAAGCTCGAACGGCAGGTCGCAAGCCGCACGGCAATGGTCGAATCCTCTGGCTAAACCGGTGACCCCTGTTCGGCAGGGAAACACACAACAGCAGCGGGAGCAGGCACAGAAGTACAGTACGTGGCAACAGCAGCGGCCCTCTACTGCAAATTCGCACACACAATCGAGCGCGCATCCGTCCTCAGAGAGCCACGCGACTGCGCCTAAAAAGTGAGGTTGACGTGAGTGGATTACCTGCGCTCTGATAAAGTTTGGATGAGGAACGCTCCTTACGGACCGCAGGAAAATCAGAGAAGAAAATAGCGCCGGGAAACGGGAGCGAGACCCGTTACCGGCGCGTTTGTTTCTAGTGCTTTGGCCATGAACGAACAAAAGCGTCCGGCAATGAATTGGATGGATGTTCTCTGGCTCCTGTTTCTCGCCGGACTGGCCGTGCTACCGCCGGTCAGGGAAGTCCATAAGCAGTTTGTCTTGCTGGCATTTGGGGTAACGCAGTTAAGTGAAAGTTGGGTCGTCAGGCGGGCGCCGCAGCGCGGAGCCGCCTACATTGTCCTGCTCAAGATCGCTCTGGCGACGCTGTTGATTGACCATACCGGCGAACTAAGCATCAACAGCAGTTACTGGCCAATCTATTTTCTTCCCGCGGTGACGGCGGCGGAATACTTCAGTCCGCTTTCTACCTTGTTGTGGACGGCACTGTCATCCGCTGCCTATTGTTCCTATCTTTATCCTGCGCTACAGGAATATGAGGTCACGGCCGAAAGCTACGGCCTTCTCGCCATCCGCGTCCTTTTCTTCTTTCTGGCCGCAATGGTGGTGAACCGGTTTGTGGTGGAGAATCGACGGCAGATCAAGCGCTATCAGGAACTGGCCGAAACGCTGGCGGAGACCAATCGAAAATTACAACAGGCGCAGGAGGAGGCGCGACGATCGGAGCGGCTGGCTGCATTGGGCCAGATGTCAGCTGGACTCGCGCACGAGATTCGCAATCCATTGGGAGTGATCAAGGGATCGGTGGAGATGCTACAACAGAAGTTGGGCGAGTCGAATCCTTTGGCAAACGAACTGGCGGGATACATCGCGAGTGAGACCAATCGTTTAAGTGCGTTAGTAACAAGATTTCTTGATTTTGCCAGGCCGCTGCACCCCGAACTGGTTCCGCAGGAGATTGTGCCGGTGCTGGATCATGCTCTGCAAGCGGTCGCGGCCACGCATAAAGACAATTCGGGCCTGGTCACAGTCGAACGGACGTACCAGCCGGACTTGCCGCTGGTTCCGCTGGATGAAGGTCTCAGTGAACAGGCCTTCGTAAATCTGATTCAGAACGCTTACGATGCGATGAGCGGCACGGGCGGAACACTGCGCGTGACGGCAGCGCGGACCAATGGCCCCAGCCGGAATGGAGTAGAAGTGCAAATTGAGGATACCGGTCCCGGCGTTGCCGCCGAACTCAAAGAGCAGATTTTTAATCCGTTTGTGACAACGAAGAAGACCGGAGTGGGATTGGGACTTTCGATCGTGTCGAGGATCATTGACGGACACCATGGAACCATTCGAGTGGAAGGTGGCAACGGTGAAGGCAGCGGCAAGGGGGCCAGGTTTATAGTGTTTTTTCCTGCAGCAGGGTGATTGCGGAGAATCCTCCTTTTTAAAAAATTTGGAATTCAATCCATGCCAACAATTTTGATCGTCGAAGATGAAGCAAAAATGCGTCGCTTGCTGGAATTGAATCTCGGGGACGATGGTTTCAGCACTCTTTCCGCTGGCGATGCGGAGGCCGGCCTCAAACTCTTGCGCGAAAACAGCGTGAACCTGGTGGTGACTGATCTCAAGCTGCCGGGGATGAACGGCCTGGAATTTTTGCAGGCGATCAAGCGGCAGAATGCTGCCCTGCCCGTAGTGGTGATGACGGCCTTCGGCTCCGTCGAGACCGCAGTAGAGGCCATGAAGGCGGGAGCAGCCGATTACGTTTTGAAACCCTTCTCGCTGAGCGAAATGAGAATGGTGGTTCATAAAGAGCTGGACGTCCACAATCTCCGCGAGGAAAACCGGTCACTGCGGGAGGCGTTGGGAAAGAGATATGCCCATCCCAATGTGGTGGCGCGTAGTGCAAAAATGCAGGAAGTCCTGGCCACGGTGGAGCGTGTCGCGCCCACAAATTCGACAGTGCTGTTGGGCGGAGAAAGTGGTGTCGGCAAAGATCTGATCGCCCGCGCGATTCATGAAAAATCGCGCCGAGCTGCGGGACCGTTCATCAAAATCAACAGCACGGCGATCCCGGAAAATTTGCTGGAGAGCGAATTGTTCGGCTACGAGAAAGGTGCCTTCACCGGCGCAGCCGCCAGCAAACCGGGAAAGTTTGAACTGGCCGATAAAGGCACTCTCTTCCTGGATGAGATCGGAGACGTGCCACCAGTAATACAAGTAAAGCTGCTGCGCGTACTGCAGGAGCGCGAATTTGAGCGCTTGGGTGGGACACGAACCGTGAAGGTGGATGTGCGGTTGATCGCGGCAACAAACCGTGATCTGCGCGAAGCTCTCGAGCAGGGCACGTTTCGTGAAGATCTTTATTATCGATTGAATGTTGTGCCCATTGATATCGCTCCGCTACGCCAACGCAAGGAAGACATCCCCGACCTGGTGAATCTCTTTATTGCCCGCTTTGCGGGAGACTCGGGTAAGCCGGTCGAAGGAATCACCCCAGAGGCGATGCAGGTTCTCGTGAACTACCACTGGCCGGGTAATGTGCGCGAGTTACAAAACATTATTGAGCGGGCGTGCGCGCTGGCGAAGAGCACGATGCTTAAAGTGGATGACATTCATTTGGATATGCGTCCGGCCCGGGCGGTGAATGGAGGCAGCAATTTTCTTCCCGAAGGCATGACATTGGAGCAATGGGAGGATGAAATGATTCGTGAGTCGCTGCGGCGTGCGAATGGAAATAAAAGCCAGGCGGCGCGCTTGTTGGGGCTGTCGCGGAATGCGCTGCGTTATCGACTGTCGAAGATTGGAATCGCGGATGAAGGAGAGAAAGAGGCGTAAAGAATCCTGTTTCGTGCGCATTGTTGGCTGAAAACCACCAGCCTGGCTTAAGGCGGCCACCCGCTTCGAGATTCCGCTGTTTCCATCCTCTTAAACACACCTCTTATCGCTGAAAACAAAAGACTTAATCAAGTCCTCAATCTCATCGATTTGGCATGGCAGTTGCTTTGTAAGAGAAGTATCAATTCTGGAATCGGCGTGTCGTTTGGTTGCGGAGAGCTGGTTATGAAAGAAAAGTTCGTAGGAAGTCTGGCAGTTCTCACTCTCGCGCTAGCTGGGGTTTTCGCGGTTGCTGTGCAGGCGCAAACAACCGATGAAGGCAGCGGTCCGTCGGAACAGCCCAGTGCGCCAATGGAAATGGGACAGCCACAATCCGCACCGCCGTCTAATGCAAGTTCGCCTCCGCCGCCTGGACAATCACCCCAATTAGGACCTGGCCAAACGCCGCAGATGGAACCACCAACTCAACCGGCCGAACCGTCGGGCGAAGGCCCGGCTAAAGTCGATCAGGGGGTGGGACGTGTCAGCATGATTCACGGCGATGTGTCGACGCAGCGCGGGGATTCCGGCACGTGGTCGGCGGCAGTATTGAACCAGCCGGTAGTAAATGGAGACAAGGTTTCCACGGGGCCGGGCGGCAGGGCTGAAGTGCAGCTCGATTTCGCGAACATTCTTCGCCTTGGATCGAACTCGCAGGCTACTATCGCGAACTTCACGCACAAATATATTCAAATTCAAATCGGTCAAGGTTTGGCGAATTACTCTGTGTTTGGCGAGAGCGAGGCCGAGCCCGAGATCGACACCCCGAACGTCGCTCTGCATCCCGCGCATCAGGATGGCGTGTTTCGCATTGAAGTGCGTCCAGATGGCGACTCCGTAATCATTGTGCGCAAGGGTGAGGCGCAGATTTCCACTCCGCAGGGCATCGCTAACGTCAAACAAGGCGATCTGGTGACGGTACGCGGTTCCGGCGCCGATGCGCGTTACAAGATCACTGCCGCTCCGGAGCGCGACGATTGGGACCGCTGGAATAGTGACCGCGACCGCATGATTCACAATGCAGATGCCTGGCGCCACACGAATAAATATTACGTGGGCTCGGAAGATCTCGATGCCAACGGACGTTGGGAGAACGCGCCGGATTACGGTCAGGTGTGGGTGCCAAATGAGCCTGAGGACTGGGCCCCTTACCGCGACGGAAATTGGGTTTGGGAACCTTACTACGGTTGGACTTGGGTAGGCTATGAGCCCTGGGGCTGGGCGCCTTACCACTACGGACGGTGGATGTGGTATGGCGGCGCTTGGGCATGGTGGCCGGGACCGGTGTGGGGCGCAGGCTTCTACCGTCCATTCTGGGCGCCGGCTTATGTGTCGTTCTTCGGATTCGGAGGCGGTTTCGGGTTCGGCTTCGGGTTTGGTTGGGGTGGGTGGGGTGGTTTCGGCTGGCTGCCGATTGGGCCTTGCGACCGTTTCTACCCATGGTGGGGAGGATACGGTGGCCGCTTCGGCTTTGTGGGCTTCAATCGATTCGGTCCAAACCGGTTTGGGGGAATCGCGCCACTGCATGGCGGCACTCGATTCTCGAACGTAGCCCATATCAATGATCCGCATATTGCCGGTGCGGCCTCGACTGTGGGCGTGGGGAAGTTCGGTGCTGGTCGCACGACGCCGATGGCGGCAACTCGTGCGCAGTTGACCGGCGCTCGCATGATGACCGGGAACCTTCCCGTGGTGCCTACGCGAGCCAGTCTATCGGCAAGCGGACGGGCAGCCGCGCCTTCCACAATTCACAACAGTGGCTCGCAGCATTTCTTCGGAACCCATAGTGCATCGCGGCCAGAATCGTTCCAGCAGCAGACCGCACATTTGCAGCAGACCATGCAGCAGAATCGCATTAGTGCGGTCACGGCTGGTGGACGCAGCATTGGAACAAGCAGAGCAATGGAGTCTCGCGGGGCGTCCGAATCTCGTGGGACATCCTCCGCGGCTGCCGGCCGAAGGCCGAATGCCGAGGCGCAAACCACGAGAGAGACCAGCAATTCTGTAAGCCGGGGAGCGGATGGATCAGCGAGCACGGGAACGTCCGCAAACCGGGGAGAACCGAACCGCAGCGAGTGGAAGACGTTTACACCGCCATCGCGTAGCAATGGTAACGAAGCGGCGAGCCGCGGTGAAAACGGGGCCGAGTCTTCCAACCGGGGATCGAGTGGAAGCTACTGGGACCGCACCTCGCCAAGTTCCAGCTACTCGCGTGGATCGAGTTCCAGTTACGGTTCGGGCAGCTACAGCCGAGGCGCGACCTCGCGTCCGCAACTGAACTTGAGGCAGCCGATTGCGCAACCTCGATCTTCCAGCGGCTACGGGGGAGGTTACGGAGGCTATCACGGGACGCCTAGCTACGGTGGGAGCCGTGGGGGCTATAGCGGCGGTGCATCGCACAGCGCACCCAGCGGGGGACATTCCTCTGGCGGTGGCGGCCATTCCGGAGGTGGGGGACACCACTAGATCATCGTAGTAACGCTGCAAGTTTGAAGTTAGATGACTTGCTGTAGATGACTTGCTGTAAACGAAGTGAAGAGGCAGAGGCGAGAAGGAGCGTGCTAACCGGCACGCTCTTTTTCTTTAGTCAAGGTCGCTTCAAGGTCGCGCATACGCAGGGCTGTCCGGATCCGGACGATCATAATCGCGCCCGTACTTGTTCTTGTGTGCAAGTTCAAGATCGGACTCGGCGAGGCTGAAGCTTCCCAGGAAAGTATCGCCGGGTGTGACCGTGATTTCACGTTCGATAGCGTGCAACCTGTCGGGGGAGACGGAAGGATGGAACAGGTGCATCTGATAGCGCCCGGGTACAACGTCGTTGATACTGATATCCCCGTGCGCGTCAGAGATCGCGTAGTACGGGGTGTTCAACGCGATTACCACCGCGCTCATCTGCGCGTGAATATTGCAGAAGATGAAGGAAATACCTGACTTGTCAAATTGAACAAAACGCGTTGTCCCGCTCTCGTAGAGTCCCAGGTCGAAGCGTTTTCCATCAAACAGGGAAAACACGTTGTGAAAAAAGGGATCCTGATTGGGAAACTCAACTTTACCGCCCGCCGGAATCACCAGCAGAGAAGGATGAAAACTTTTATCTTTCTGCACGAGCTGAGGAATTTGCGAGGGCTGCTGAACGGGCGCTTGTACTGCCGGAGTGGTCCCCACAGGAGTGAGCCAGACAACAAGTTTCGACGAGTCCTTTAGATGGTGTCCGCCTCTGGTGAGTTGCACTTTTCCCTTGAGTTCACTTGCCTGAGCTGTGACAAGAAAAAAGACGAGCAGCATGCAGCAGATCATGACCCGGCATGAATGCAGGTGGCGCCTCAAAACAAGATCCCCATGGCGAGATTGACCTGGTTCGTCACGCTGCTGATGTCATAAATTGGGAAGGTATGCAAGCGTCTGAATTCTGCGGAGAGCAACAAGTCGGAACGTGGCCGGTAAACCAGGTTGCCAAGCGCCCCACGATTCCGTCCCAGAATGGGGCCAAAGTTATTTGCGTCTGTGGCGAAGCCTCGAACACTACTTGCAAATGCATCATCTTCCGCCAGGACGCCATTAAGTTCAAGCTTTGGTGTCAGTTGGAATTTGAGCTGGCTCCATCCACCAGCGGAATCTAGACCACGAATGCTGGTATAAGGATTCGCGGGACTGCCACCGTACACAATCGTTTGTCCGATGGCGGCGCCCAGTCCTCCGACTGCGTGTCCTCGGTAGAATTCGCCGGACAGGGTCAAGCGGCGAATGATTGGAATCTGCCAATCCGTCATGCCCGCCCACGCGTCAACGAAACGATCCCACGACCAGTTCTGGCGACCGTAATAGCCCGCTGCTCCCACGCTCAAGGGATGACCAAACACTGGCCGGGACCACGAAGTGCGAAGAGCATAAGCTGGTTGGCCGGAATTCTCGCCCGCCGTCGCGGAGCGGTAGTAGGAATTGGTGGGCTGCTCCCAGTCCAGGTTATCAAGGATCCCACCCTGCAGGGTCAGAGTCTGCTGGTCGGCGATATTGAACCGGTGTTCGATGCGAAGCTGTGGCGTCCAACCCCACAGATTTCCCGCATACGCAAAGGCCGGAATCGCAAGAGATGCAAAAGAGGTGGGAGAAAGAGGAGAGAAAAAAAGGGAATCCTGGCCGGCAATCAGCGAAGTATCTTTCCAGTCGAGTCGCAAGCTGGCAGTTTGCATGCGCACGATTCCAAATTCGACTCCGTTCGGAGTGGATGGAAATCCCCCCGCGAAATCGAACTGCACATTGGCAGACGTCTTTGCTCCAGCCAACGTAGGGCCGAAAATCTCCAGGCCAATTTCGGTCTGCCGCAATGTGGCCCCGAAGGTGGTTTGAGACGCGCCAGGAGCGGGCGGTTGGGCGTAGTCGGGCAAGTCAAGATTGTCAGAAGCGCCCACGTTGCGAAAAGCGTTCATCAGAACAATCCCGGAAAGCCGTGCGCGATACTTGGCGGCGGTTTCCACTTTGGTTTGATATTGCTCATCAACCTTCGAGCCCAGCAACTGCGTGGATTCTTCAAGTTTCTGAATGCGGCTTCCCAGATCCGAAGGAGTTGTTGTTGCAGCGAGAGTCTGGGCGGCGGAGGGAGATATTGTAGAAGTTTTTTCGGCTGACCCTGCTTCAGGGCTTGGCGCTGAGTTGCTTGTTGCTGCTGTAATTGGAGCCAGGAGTTTGCGCGTGTCTTGTAGTTCCTGACGAAGTTCCCGCATCTCGGCGCGCGACTGGGCATTCTCGGCTCGCATCTCTTCAACCATGGCCCGCAATTCGCGCACTTGTGAATCTAGCTCTCGCACCGATGCCTCAGCGGGCGGAGCCGCCGGTGCGGGTGCAGTTTCCTGCGCCTGGCTTCCAACGCTTAGCAGGACAAAAGCGGCTGTCGTCACAGCGCTTGAACGAAGCGCAAACGTCCATGAGCTCTTCACAACATCCTCCAGCGCGGCTTCGGATCTATGAGAAGGAAAAACAGCAACGACTATGTGTCCGAATGCCGGATTGATTTTTCACTTGCTCGGTGGTTGTTTAATGCCTCAACGGGAGGGCGCTTCAGGTTGCCGTCACCGTTTACCGCAGAGCCTTGTGGAGAACGGCTGGGAATGATGATCCGAAAAACCGTGTGAGCATCTGCGGTACGCTCCATCAACACTTCGCCCCCGTGATCCTGCACGATTTTTTGCACTACGGTAAGGCCAAGCCCGGTACCGTTCTCCTTGCCGTAACTCACGAACGGGTGAAACAATTTTTCGCGGATCGGCTCTGCGATGCCAGGTCCGTTGTCGGCAACCGCAATGGTGACCGACGCTCCGCTGCGCCCGATCGTGACCTGAACCTGCCCGCTGGTAGCGGGTGCGGCCTCGCAAGCGTTCAGCAAAAGATTGTATAAAGCGCGTTCTAGTTTGCGGGGGTCGAACCACGCTAAGTCGGACGAGGCCATGGTATGACTATGACTGTTCACTTCGATCAGGGTTCCCTGGTGCCGCGGGTGAAGACGCACAGCCTGCATCGCACGCTGAACCGTTTCCGTAACGCTGGCGTAACTGGGATTGAGAGATTCCCTGGTTCTCGCAAACTCGAGCAGGGAATCAATGAGGTCGGTCATCTGATTTACTCCGATGCGAACCTCCTGATAAAGCTCTTCGCGCTGAGCTCCAGTCAGCCGGCCGTCGCAAAGGAACTCGGAGTTGGCAACGATCGCCGCCAAAGAATGACGCAAGTCATGGGAAATCGAACTGGCCATCCGTCCGATAGTGGCCAATTGCTCGGACTCGAGTAGAGCTTGTTGAGTTTTAAGCAGACTGGCGCGCATGCGATCGAAAGCGGAAGTCAACTCCGCCACCTCGTCGCTTCCCCGGGGATCGAGGGGATGATGAAAATCCCCGTGCTCCAGAGCGCGCACGCCTTCCACCAGACTGGCTAACGGACGCGTGAAGGTGTGGGAAATCAAAAACACCAATCCGCTGCCCAGAAGCACGGCGGTGAGCCCGAGCAGCAGCAGCAACCGGTTCAAGTTGTCGAGAAACTTCGCGGCTTGGTCGTAGGATCCAAGCACAGTCAAGCGAACCGGTGTCTCCTGCTGGCTGGAAAGATCAAGCGAAGTAGCGAGAAAAAGTTCGTGGCCGACCTCCACATCGCGCGGTCCACTCTGCAGCGCATCTGCCGACAACGCGTGCAAAGTCGAGCTCTGAGATTGCTCCGGGCTGAGCGTAGTCGCCACGATTTCGTTGCCGTAGGAGAAGGCGACCTGGCTGGCTGAAACCTTGCTGACCTCGCGAGCCAAACGATTATCGATTTCGTATCCGATAATCAGAAATCCAAGCAACGGGCCTTCCGTTTTAGAGCCAAAATAAACCGGCTGCACAAAAGTTTGATAAAGATGGTGATCGCCGAACCACCAGTGGCTTGAATCCTCCTCATTCAAAGAACGTTGAAAATATTGCTGCGCAGCCTCGTGAGTGAATCCCGGTGACTTTGTGTGCAGGGCGACCACCGCCCCGTTGCGATTGGCCAAAACCAAAAGATCGCTGCCGGTCAATTGCCAAACGTCTTTGGAAGCATCCTGGATGGTCGCTGGGTCGTGCGCCGTCATAATCGCTCGCGTGATGGGAAGGTCGGCCACCAGTTGCGCGGAGCGGGTCAGCATGACTTCACGATCACGCTGAAAATTCTGAAATGTGGTCACCGAATTTCGCAGGTCCTGAACAATTCCCTCGCGCACGTGGCGCTTTACGCTTTGCCGAACCACGAGCAGACTCATCGCCGTCAAGCCGGCGGTAATCAGCACCATAGAGAGCAAGAACCGCGTGCGGAGCCGGGTCCGGTGGACGAGTGCATTTCCGGGCGGTTCAGGAAAGGTTTGCGACGCGGGTTCTGGTAGGAGATCCAAGGGAGGTCAGCGCACGAACTTGTAGCCCATCCCGTGCACGGTACGGAAGTGTACCGGGCTGGCCGGGTCGCGCTCCAGCTTTTGCCGGAGCTTCAAAATATGATTGTCCACCGTACGCGTGGAGGGATAATTCTGGTATCCCCAAACTTCGTTGAGCAGTTCGTCGCGACTGATAACACGGTCAGCATTTTGCACGAAAAACTGCAACGTCTTAAATTCCTGCGCCGTTAAAATTACAACCTTACCGTCGCGCTGGACTTCCATCTTCTTGAAGTCTACGGAAATGCCATCGAAACTTACGGTGCTGACCGTAGCTGTTCTGGAAGTATGGCGCAGAGCGGCGCGAACGCGGGCAAGAAGTTCCCGCGGGCTGAAGGGTTTGGTTACGTAGTCGTCCGCACCCAACTCAAGCAACAAAACTTTATCGGAAACATCGCTGGTCGCGCTGAGCACAACTATCGGCAACTCCGGCGACTGGGCTTTGACCACCTTACACAGATCGCTGCCGGAAAGCTTGGGCAAGCGAAGGTCAAGAATAATAACCGCGGGCGGAGCGGCTTGAAAACTCTCCAGCGCCGACTGGCCGTTGGCCTGCACCTCTACGGTATATCCTTCGGTTTCGAACAGACGCTTCAGCGCCTTTTGCACCGAAGGATCATCTTCGACCACGAGAATTCTTCCGAGTGGCCGCGTGGAGTGCACCGGATCAGCCGACCTGGCACTGCCTAACGGGGTTGCGATTTGACCCATGGAAAGCCGTCCTTAAAATTTGGATGTCCCGGGCGCGCACAAGTTTCAGTTTCCCGAGTCCAATGAAGCTTACCGTGCTTTCTGCCCAAATAAAGCGTATCCCGAGCGGTTTGACAAACTTTTTACAATTGCATCCCTGGACGAAGAGGGCGCCCGGCAAATGGCTTGCTACATATTAGACTCCCGATCACGCTTTATGTGAGAGCTACGGGGCCAAGGATCATTACGTAATTCTCTCCTGCCGTAGAATATCGACAGCTTGCCTGTTGCCGCCGAATTCGCCAGTTTGCGTGTCGTCCTGGTGGACGTGCGTAACCCTCTCAACATTGGCGCCGCGGCTCGGGCCATGAGCAACTTCGGATTTCCCCATCTCCGGCTGGTGAATCCCTACGACGTAGCTTTTCGAGATGCTCGCTCTGCGGTGGGCGCGGCCGCCACTCTGGCGACAGCTCAGGTGTATAAGACAGTCGCTGAAGCCGTAGCCGACTGTTCGCTGGTGGTCGGAACCACTGCGGTTGGCCATCGCGATCTGCAGCATTCCCTGGTTCGTCTGGAACAGGGAGCCAGCGATATCCGGACCCATCTAGCGACGGGTAATGCCGCACTCTTATTCGGCTCGGAAAAATTCGGACTCTCGAATCAGGATATGAGCCATTGCCATTGGCTGATGCACATCCCCACTCGCGATGAGCACGCTTCAATGAATCTCGGGCAGGCGGTAGCGGTTTGTTTGTACGAATTGATGAGAGATCCTACTGCGTTGGCGCAGCCCGGCAATGGAAATCCGGCTTCCTCAGCCGACATCGAACGGATTACCGATACGTTGCTGCTGGCGCTGCGAGCCAGTGAGTATCCGAAGCTCAACACGTCGAAATCTTTTCACGCCGCTGTGCGACGCGTGATACGGCGGTTGCACCTGCGAAAGGGCGATGCGGAATTTCTGCTCGGGATGCTCCGGCAAATGATTTGGAAAATCAAGAAGAACGATGAAGACGCACAGGGTTGAGCAGACTTGCTTCAAGGCTTTGTTTCAGTGGGAACAACTTGTGTCGATGTCCTCCCGAATTGAAAGCGCAGAATCCACTCGCTTGCAGAAGGGCGCCCATTCACTTGGGCAGGAGTGAACCTCCACCGGCGCGCCGCTGCCAGCGCCTGTTTTGCAAAGTACTTGCTTGGCCCAGGGGAGATCAGCGTTACCTGCCGAGATGTTTCCGGAATTATCCACGGAAACACGAGCACTTACTTTTATGTGTCCGGTAATCGTTCGTCGCGCACCCGGCGAGACATCGGGAGAGATCTCCTGAAGTACTCTACCGTGCGTAATTCCGGTCTGCGCGGGCGTTCCTTTGTCACCGGGCGACACTGAAGATTGCGGCAACGGAGCTGCTGGAGTGTCTGCTGCGTGGTTTTCCGAAGACGAGACACGTGACTGGTGCGAGTTGCGACCAAAAAAGATCGCCAACAGAAGCACCGCGACGACGACCGGGATAATAATGAGCCAGCGATTGCTGCGCTTTGCCGGCAAAGGCTCATCGACAGGTTTCATCGGCCGAGGCTCCGGAGGTTCCGGAACTCCAAGCTGCCTGAGGATTTCATTGACCGTGCATCGTTGCTGAGGATCGATGCGCAGGGCGCGCTCTGCAATTTTCCGGAACGGGTGAGGAACCGATTCTGGTATTACGACCCGACCGCCGTTGATATTTTTGCTATTCGGTTCGCGCTGAGTCAGGCTCGCAACCAGGGTCGCGCCCAGCGACCACACGTCAGCAGCCGGGGACGGGCCTGTCTTCGCCAGTTCTGGCGCAGTGTAGGGGGTAGGGAATTGCTTGTCGAGTTCCCCGATTTTGCGCAGGCTGTCGGCCGAGATTTTCAGTTGATTATCCACGGCCAGGATATTTGAGGGTTTGAGATGTCCGTGCACGAGCCCAGCTCGATGCAGAAAAGCTAAAGTTTCAGCTGCAGGAGGAAGCATCTCGTTCACTTCTTCCGGTGAAAGTGCCCGCTGCGGAAGGATCTGCGAGAGATTCTCTTCCGCATATTCCATGACGACATAGAGGAAGTTGCGATCGTCGATTTTGCCGCGACCGCGTTCAAAGAGGTGAATCAGGTGGGGGTTAGACAACTTCGCGCTTTCAGCCCATCGGGCGAGTTGAGCGCTTTCGTCGAGATTCCCCTCGGAAAATAAATCCGCGGGAATTAACTTGATCGCGGCTTTTTGCGATCCATCCCCGCTTCGCTCGGTAAGAAAAACAACGCTGTGCTCAGAACCTCCGAGCCACTGCCGCAGCGGGAACTTTCCATCGACGATACGGCCCTCCCAATTTTTAGCGACGTCAGTCAAACTGCTCATAGGAC
This sequence comes from uncultured Acidobacteriaceae bacterium, assembly GCA_963817305.1. Classification (GTDB taxonomy): domain Bacteria; phylum Acidobacteriota; class Terriglobia; order Terriglobales; family Acidobacteriaceae; genus Sulfotelmatobacter. The sequence goes on from CAWFOD010000013.1 coordinate 590,078, forward strand.
ACGGCTTGCCGAATCGCTTATTCTAAGCCACCGGGTGGCCTCATTCGCGGCAAATCGCCTCTGAACCTTGTGGAAATCCTTCTGTGCCAACTCTACTGCCGCCCGGTATAGAGTTGAAAAGGAGCCCAATAGAATGGCTTCCGAACGACCCCATCGGAATGCAGCAGCGAGAGTTTGGCCGCGCGCAGAGCCGCTTCCGGCGTTTGGCCGCGCTTCAGTTCGTCATACATACGCCCCATTAAGTCAGCAGTGGAAACGTCGCTGACGTCCCAGAGCGCGCCAATCACGTTGTGTGCTCCCGCGCGGAGAAACGCCCAGGAAAGCCCTACCAGGCCCTCGCCGGAGTAAGCCTCGGCGCCCGCTCCGTAGCAGGACGAGATAGTCACCAGGTTGGCGTGCAGCAAATGTGGAGTGATGTCGCGAGCGTACAGCTTGAAAGAATCCTGGTCTCCGGTTGATCGGGATAACACGATGGCGGAATCCAGTGGACTCAATTTGCTGGCGGTGGCGTGCGCCACGAAGTGAATGAAGGAAAACTGACCTGGATTACTCCCTAGGTACGCAGCGGGCGTGGCGCGATCCCGCGTGAAAGTCTCGCGCTTCTCAGCCGGAAAGTGACTCTCTACATTCTGCACTTCCCGCATCGCATTGGGGAGCGGGGCATACTCAGAGCTCGGCGCAATGGCATCGCCGATCAGCAAGAGTTTTCCTGTTTCCGTCTCCCGGTGGTTTTTTGAGGTGGCAAGAACGTGTAGTGAACTTGCAGTCATCACTGTTGCATCTTCAATCCAATAGTGAACGGTGGGGGTTGGAACGAGAAGCGTCTCAAAATTTAAGCTGTCTAAACTTCCGTCAGTGATCAGAATGATGCGCGAGTTGGGTGGTATCAACTCTCGCGCCGGCGCTACAAGCACGTCGTAAAGATGAGTGCCGTCGGTGTTTGCCGTCTTCAGCACATCCTGCCAGCCCAGCAGGGCCTGCCGATATCTTTGGACAGCCGCATCAATTTCGCGTGCCGGAGGCAGCTGATATCGGGCGTTGCGCTTCGGCGTGATAGCCCAGAGATATGAATGTTCCCGGCCCATCCAGTAAAAGAGAAGGGTGGCATGCGCTGCGCGAGCCATCTGTTGCGGATTCATAGCGCGCGCATCGGCTGTTTGGCCTTTTGGGAGTGCTCCAAGGCCTTCTGCCAGCGTTCGAGCTCGGCTGTAATCCGCGAGCTCAAGAGCGCGCCGGTCGTTTCCCTGCGCCACAAGAAAACTGATGTAATCGTCGTACAAGTGCGCGGCATTTGCCAGAAAAGGTAATTTGAATTCTTCATGCTGGAGCGCGGAGCGCGCTTGTTCGATGGTAGCTAGCGCCTCTTGATACTGTTTGTCGGCAGCTCCGACCCGATGTTCCTGCTCATAAAGCCGCGCCAAGTCATTTTGCGCTTGCCAGCGCAAGGAGAGATCGCTCTTCGGGTCATTCGCGACTTCGTTGAATACTTTCTCAGCTTGTTTATCGTCTCCGCGAGAAGCCGCAACTTGGCCGCTGACGAGAAGAGGGTAAAGCTCGGAGGGCCGATCGTTCCTGGCATGCGCTTTTTGAAAAGCTTCTTCGCTGTATTTTTGTGCATCAGCTAGTTGGCCGGTTTGGGCGGAGACGAACGCGAGACTGGTCAGCGCATCGACGATGAGTTCGGAGTTTTGATTTTCCTGAGCTAAGGCCAGGGATTGGCGGTAGTAGTCTTCCGCGACTCTAAGTTGATTTTGCTGGTAATATACCAGCCCGATATTATTCAGCCAGCCGATCTGGTCGTACGATGCCCCCAGATCTTTGGCCGCTTTCTCGGCTTCCTGGTAGAAAGCCAGGGACCGGTCGAAGTCCCCCATTTTGTAATAAGCCCAACCTAGATTGCCCAGTGCAACTTGCGCGGTGTGCCGGTCGTGGAGGACAGCGGCTGTCCGGTACGCGTTATTCAACCAATCGATGGCTTCATCATAGTGTTCCTGGCGCTCGGCCACTGCACCGAGGTTTGTGAGATCGGTCATTTGCAGATGCACGTCATCCTGCTGGCGGGCAAGCTGCAAACTTCGGCGAAGCGAGCGTCCGGCGCTCTCTTGATCGTTCTGGCGAAACGCGAGCACCCCGCGGGCTCTCGCAATCTCGCCCGCGAGCGAAGAATTCAAGTCTCTGGAAAGATTCTCGGCTTCTTTCAGACGCCGGTCGGCATCTTGAAAGCGGTCGAGTTGAGCGTATGCGCCGCCTTGGAGCATCAGTTGCTTAATGGCTAAGTCGCCCTGGGAGAATTGCTGTGGCAGATTGGAGTCGAGAAGAGAAAGTACATCTGCACTGAACCCCTGGTCTAGCAGAATTTCGGCCTCGAGAAGCCGGAACTTCCACGCCCATTGGAGTTCATTCCCTGAGAAGCGCCGGTAAGCCGCATCCGCCTCGCCTCTCGCGAGGGCAAGGTCGCCACGAACAAATGCTCCTTGAGCCTCATCGAATGCCCGCTGCGGATCCGGCGGCCGACTGCAGCCCATTTCGGCCAGCAGCAAAGACAGAGCTAAAAGCAGCGGCGCAAGCCCCCGGCTTCTGAACCCTGATATTTCGCCCACTTGCCGCCCTGTTGCATCCTGAGAAATGTTCGCCTGTTTCTAGAAAGAAAAACTGCCTGACAAAGGTGGATTAGTCAGGCAGTTTATCGAGCGCGTTGCGACGGGTCAACATCTAATGCCGTCGAATGTCAGCGCGATTCCAATTCGACAATCGATAGCGATTAAGGTGGGATCGTGTGACCATTTGTCATTGCGGTCGGCCCACTGAGACTGCCTTGGCCCGAACATCCCAGCTCCAGTCGGATTGTGGTCAAACGATACGAAGCGCAGTCCACGAACAACTCTCCCAAAAAGATGCGGCCGAAATCCGGTACCTCGAAAACGCTGCCGAATGGTCTACCCGGGAACTGGTCGCAGTCTTCCTTCACAGCAGCCTCGTTCACGATCGAACAGAGGATGCTGTCAGTGGTTTCGTTCCCTTGAACATCCCACGCGTAACGCTCTTTGATCCAATCAGGTATCGAGCGGTCCTTCACCCATTTTGGAAGGTTTTTCGCGTCGCTCATGCTCTTGTATTGATCGGCGACCTGGGCGAGAAATTGATCGTCCTCGACGCAGGGTTGGTTTGGGTAGCCATTGCCGTTCCCTTGATCGCAGATGTTGAAGTTCAACTTGATGTCGATGGGGCATCCTGCGATTTTGAGATTCTCGAATGATGTTCCCAAAAACGTTACGCGGGGATTGTCACCCTGCAGCGGATGTTCGGTCGAAACCTGAGCGGTGAGCCGGTCCGCTGTAACTACATCTAATACGTTCAGTCCCTCGACTGTGGCGCTTGCAAGCGTCACCCAGCCGCGGCCTTCTTTCTTACTCAATCTGCCTGAGACTTGGGTCGACGCGGACTTGTAAGAGAGAACCCCTTCCAGCCGGAAGTTTTCTAAATGGGCAGAGCCGTAGCCGCCCGAAGGCGAAAGTGACATCGGCGCCTGCGGAGCAATCGTGTGCTCGATGGGACGCTCGAAATATCCGCCAAAAGCGCTGGCATCGGCGTGGAAGTAGTGCACTCTCTTGTTTGCCGCCATCTGTCTTTCCCTCGTTAAGGTTCAGGATTCGCCTTCGGGGCAAACCGCACTTCGAAAGGATAACGCCCAACCTCTGAGTTCTTACCGTTTGCGTTCTGGCCCTGCACGACGACCTCGTAATGTCCGGCTTTGTCTACTCCAGGCGCTGCGATTGTCAAAGTGTTTTTTACCAGCTCGGAAGAAACCGGAAGCGACCACTTTACTACTCCCGCGGGATTTTGCAACTCGACTACATAGGACTCGTAAGCATTTTGCGACGGAATGTCGAGCGGCAGGAGGAATGGTTCGCCTGCGCGGACTTCAATCGTGGTTGGCTCCGCACCGCGGGTAGCGCTGCTGACCAGGGCTGCTGCGGGCAGAATCCGCGGCGCTCGATTTTCCGCCAAAGCACCTTTCAGGGCGGGGAACGTAATCAGATTTTGATATCCCACCACAATCAAAAGAATCGCCATGGCTGGAATGGCGAAAGCAGCACGCCACCACGAGAAACCGTGCGACGGGCGGACTTGTGCCGGAATCTGCCGGGCATCGGCCGCAGAATTTGCCAACTCCACCTTTCCCTGTTCGAGGAATACAGCCCCTGCGCGCACATCCATAGCGCAGTCGTGACAGCTAAAAAGATGTTCCTCAAACTGCTCCATTTCGGTTGGGGAAAGTTCATCGAGAAGATACTTCTCGCTGGCCATCAGGCGGCTGGCCTCGCTGTGATCCATAACTCGAAGTCTCCTCATGTACAGATAGTGATAAATTGCGCGTAATCGTTACGCGGAATTAACATCCCGGCATCGCTTCTTTTGCAATTCTCTTCAAGTAAACGGATTTAAAGGACTTTTTGGCCCGGTGCAACAGTACTCTCAAATATTCCCGATCCACTCCAAGGTCGCGGCATACTTCATCTTTGTCGCGTTCTTCAAGAAAGATTTCCTTGATTAACCATCGATCCTTTTCCTGAAGTTCGTCGAGAATCTCGCGCACGTTTCTTTGAATTTGCCGGTTGGCGATCACGTCCACCACGCTGATGGCGGGGTCGGGAATATTGGCCTCGGCTTCTTCATCGTCGCTGGTGACCTCCTGGGATGAGGATCGGTAGTACTCCAGCAAAACATTGTTACATACAGAATTGACGTATGCCCCAAGCCGCTCCGGTTCGCGGATTCCATCCGGTTTTCGCAACGCGGCAAAAACCCGGGCGAAGGTTTCTTGCCGGGCATCTTCCACTTGGGAATGGGAGTGCAACCGTTTGCTCAACTTCAGCCTGATCAGCTCGCTGAAGTACGAAACAAAGTGCTCCTGTGTCCGGAAATCTCCAGAGGCGAGCTGTTCAAGGTATTGCCTGTCAAAGGCGTGAAACTGCATCTGCGGGCCCTGTGGTTAAGTGGCAGCTATCTTACCCAAATCGCAGACGCGCGTACAGATGGATGTTCGGGGTACAAAAAAATGATTGAAGCGCTGAAACGTTTCGCGGACATCCGCCACTATTCCTATGTAACTAGCTCGCCGGTAGCCAACAGCCGATTTACATGGGTTTCTCAGGCCGCTGGTTTCTGTTGAGCGCGGGATCCCGAGAGGGAAGGGCCACACCACCGGGGGGGAGGGGTGGGCGTTTCCGGCGACTGGAGCCAAAGTATGTGGCTCCGTCGCCTTCGGGAAACCTTTTTCGCAACCACACTTACTTTCGAATCCTCGTATTTTCCGCCCGCCGCCTGTAGTCGTATGATTTAGCAATCGCTATGCGACGGGCATTTCCAGCTTCCGACGATCGGGCTCTAATACAGATCGTGGACTCGGCGTTAGCCGACGCCACGCGCCGCAGCGGCAATTGGCTCATGTGTCGACCCGGATGTACGCAATGCTGCATTGGCGTCTTTCCCATCAACCAACTCGATGCAACTCGATTGCGGAGAGGACTCGCGGAACTCGAATCGAGCGCGCCCGCACGAGCTGAGGCTGTACGCGCTCGCGCTCGAGATGCGGTAGCTCGCCTGTCCCCTGATTTTCCCGGAGATCCAGAAAGTGGCTTACTCGACGAAGGAGACGGCGCGGAGCTGCGTTTTTCTCAATTCGCGAATGACGAACCTTGCCCTGCGCTCGACCCTATCACTGGATACTGCGAACTCTACGAATCGCGTCCCATGACCTGCCGGGTTTTCGGGCCCCCGGTGCGCTCCGAAGATGGACTCGGAGTTTGCGAACTCTGCTTTCAAGGCGCGACCGATAAGGAGATTGCTGCTTGCGAAATGAAGCCTGACCCCGAGGACCAGGAATCAGTAGTGTTGAAAAAACTCGAAGACGCCACCGGAAGTAAGGGAAAAACCATCATCGCGTTTTGTCTCGCGTCGTGATCCGCAATCTCCTGTATTCGATGTCGCAAAGCTTTGCGAATGTCAGCTTTTCTTTTTCTCCAGCTCAGCCCAGCGGGCGTAGAGCGTATCCACTTTTTCCTGAGCTTCTTCCATCTCGGCATGGGCCGCGATAAGGCGTTCACTGTTGCTGATAATGCCAGGGTCCTCGAGTTGCGTGCGCTTGGCCTGCAATACTTCCTCGGCGTCGGCCACCTGCTGCTCGATCGTTTCGTACTCGCGCGCTTCCAGGTATGACAACTTCTTTCTCCCCGACCCTTGCCGCGCGCCGTCGCCATTGCCGCGTCCCGCAGCCTTCCCGCCACCTCTCGCAACTTCGGAGCGTGCCTGCCGCTCGCGCTCTTCCAGCCATCTTTCCCATTGCAGGTAATCCGCGAACCGTCCCACGCCGCCTTGCCCGTCGAGTCCGAGAACCACGGTCGAAACGCGATCCAGCATATAGCGGTCATGGGTTACCAGAACCAGAGAACCTTTGAACTCCAGCAAACTCTCCTCCAGGATGTCCAGAGTCGGGATGTCCAGATCGTTCGTCGGCTCGTCGAGGAGAAGAACGTCGGCAGGCTGCAGCATAAGTTGTGCGATCAAAACGCGGGCTCGCTCTCCACCGGAAAGCTTGCCCACAGGCTGATTCAGTTGTTCGCCGGTGAAAAGAAATTTTGCCGCCCACGAAGCCACGTGTGTCAAACGGTCCTGATAAATTACCGAATCGCCTTCGGGAGCCAGAGCGCGCCGCAACGTCACATCCGGATCGAGTTCGCGGCTCTGATCGAAATATACAATGCGAAGCCGGTCGGCGCGGCGAATCTCACCGTTTGCCGGAGTTGTTTCACCCCGCAACAAGCGCAGCAGGCTCGTCTTTCCACTACCGTTCGGACCCACGAGTCCGACTCTCGTACCAGCCGTGATAACGAAGTTGAGTTCCGTAAACAATTTGCGATCGCCTACTTCACAAGTAACATTTTCCAGTTCGATCAGCCGCTTGGTTTTTCGATCGGTAGCGGAGAAATCGATGAGCGCAGTTCCGCTGCGGCTGCGTGCATTTAAGTCCGCAAGCTCGCCCATTAGCTCCCCGGCTTTATCAATGCGCGCCTTTGACTTCCTGGTCCGCGCCTTCGCTCCCCGGCGCAGCCACTCGATTTCACGGTGTACCAGATTCTCCAGAGCCTCCTGCCGTTTGGATTGAGCATGCAGGAATTCTTCTTTCTTCTCCAGAAAACGGCTATAGCTGCCCGAGACGCGCAGCAACCCATCGGGATAGGTCCGGTTCAACTCCGCCATATCGGTGGCAACATTCTCCAGGAAGTAGCGATCATGACTGACCACCACGCAGGCAAATGGCGCTGCCTGCAACAAGGCCTCCAGCCACTCGATGGCCGCCAGATCCAGATGATTCGTAGGCTCGTCGAGCAGAAGAATATCCGGTGCTTGCACCACGGCCTCCACGATGGCGAGGCGCTTCTGCCAGCCTCCTGATAAAGAAAAGGCTCCGACATCAAGATCCTGGAAGCCGGCGCGGCCCAGAGTTTCGGCGAAGCGAGTGCCGCGTTCTGACTCGGGGACCCCGGCGCGCTCCATCGCCTTCTGAGCTACGGAGCGGATCGTGTCGCTCGCTGCGAATTTTGAATCTTGCTCCACGCAGCTCAGCCGGATCCGCTTGCGTACGGCGATTTCGCCGCTGTCTGGGCTTACGTCGCCAGCGAGAATTCTGAGCAGCGTGGATTTGCCCGAACCATTCGGACCGATCAGCCCAATGCGGTCGCCTTCCGAAACCGTAAACGAGACATTCTGGAAGAGGGGGTTCGCTCCAAAGTGCTTCGAAATTCCTTGTGCGTTAATGATGGGGGCCAACGGCGGACGCTCTCCTGCTCTCTTTTGAGACTACCAGCAAACACGAATAATCAGTTCTTGCTGGCCGCTTTTCTCAGAACAATGATGAAAGGTTAAAGCCGGCTCCTTTTCTGCCGATGTTACAAACGCGGGACTCGTACGTATGTGAAGGCTGCCAGTAGATGCCGGCTCGATTGCTACAGTCGAAGCCAGCCCCGTGGAAGGCAATCATGAATTCTATAAATCCTGTACTCACCTCAGAAAAGCAGCATCAGGATTGGCTTCCATTCCTCGAATTTGCCACTCGCGAGGTTTTCCAGATGATGCTCGCCAGCGAATTGGCCAAGCCGGAAACCGCCTGCGCCGCCCGGTTCGACGTTACGGCCATGGTGGGACTTGCGGGAAAACTAAGCGGAATGGTGGGCATTCGCTGTCAGGAAAAAGTGGCGGCTCTTATGGCGTCTCGAATGCTCGGACTGGAATTGGATAAAGTGGGACCGGATATCTCGGATGCGCTGGGCGAAGTCTGCAACATGGTGGCGGGAAATTTCAAAAATAAGATAGCTGGTTTGGGCGATGGTTGTATGCTTTCTCCGCCCTCAGTGATCACCGGCGAAGACTATACGGTGCACACTCGGCCGCCCGCCCCGACTCTCGAAGTAAATCTGTTATTTGAAAATATGCCCCTTCTTATAACGTTACATATACACGGCTAGCGGTTTCACGCTGAGCAATGTTCTTCTCTCGGACGAGAACCTCGCGACGTTTTACTTTCCATAGCAAATCCCGATCAGACTGATGAATAGTTTCGATTTTCATAAAATTACTCGGAAGGATAAAGTGAGCGCGGGAGTTGTGTGTTTGAACCAAGTTTCACTTGTGCCATGGATGGATGACGATTGGCACTGCGCGATAGGCTTTCGGTGCCAGAGAGTTAAGCAGGGGCAGGATCGGGCCTCCACTTGTCGCAACAGGGGGAGAAAGACTACAACTGGGAGGGATACGGTCCCCACGCCGGACACCGTGGGGGAGGGAGTGAGAGTCTGAGAACAAAATCATGACCAAGCTTGAAGCAGTCATCCAAAACTCCAAACTGGAAGCGGTAAAAAGCGCGTTGCAGGAAATTGGCGTCGAGGGCATGACGGTACTCGAGGTCCGTGGCCATGGACGGCAGAAAGGCCACACCGAGGTTTACCGCGGCCGCGAGTACAGCGTGGATCTCATCCCCAAAACCAAGTTGGAAGTGGTATTGGCGGATGCGATGGTGGAGAAGGCTGTACAAGCCATCATGACCACCGCGCGAACCGGGAAGATCGGCGATGGGAAGATTTTTCTGACCCGCGTGGACGAAGCCATTCGCATCCGCAATGACGAACGGGGCGAAGGAGCACTGTAGAACCCACTCCAGGCCGGGCGTCCTTGAGCTTCGCTCGCTGGCCTTGATCACAGATCCATTAACCCTTCGTCATGACGGAAGCGTCCCTACTGATCGGTGAATTGCGAAGCTCTCTCGCCGAGGTCTCCGGGCGCATTGCGCGCGAGTTCGCGTCAACCGGAGACGGCCGGTCCGCGATTGCTCAGCGAACCTTACTCATTGAAGATGTACTAAGTCGCCTGTGGCGTGAGTTCGTATCTCCTGACAACGCTCAACCGCGCGGCTTCGCCCTGATCGCCACCGGAGGCTTCGGACGCGGCTGGCTGTTTCCCTATTCCGATATCGACTTGCTTTTTCTCTTTGCCGACCGCAGCGCCGAGGAAGGTCACAAAACCGAAGTCCAGCGATTCTGTCAGGAACTCTGGGACTTGAAACTCAAGCTGAGTCCGGCGTCGCGGACGCTATCCGAGTGCGATCGCTTTGATCCCAATAATACCGAGTTCACCATTTCTCTACTTGACTGCCGCTTTCTTCTCGGTGACCGCGATTTGTTTGCGCGCCTTCACGACAAGACCATTCCTAAGCTGGTGGCGCGAGAGTCGAAGTCACTGCTGCAGGGACTGGCCGAGGTGACTCAGGAGCGGCACGGAAAATTCGGTTATACCGTATTCCATCTCGAGCCGAATCTGAAAGAAACACCAGGCGGCCTTCGCGATTGCAATGTCGCGAGTTGGCTGGCGCTGGTCTCAGCCATGAGCAAGCTGGGTGATTGGCCGCACGCCAGTTCACTGCGCGCGCCGGTGCGGAAGCAACTGAGTGAGGCTCTGGAATTTCTCATGGCCACCCGTTGTTTTCTGCACTTCCGCCACGGGCGGGACGACAACGCTCTCAGTTGGGAAGCACAGGACGAAGCGGCTGCGCGGAAGATCGGCGCCTCCGATTCAGCCGATCTCACGGCAGGCGACTGGATGCGGATTTATTTCGGCCATGCGCGCGCCGTGCAACGCACGGTCACGCAACTGATGGAAGAGATTCCAGAGTCGTGGTCTTCTTTGCGCAGGCAATTTCAGGGCTGGCGGTCACGACCATCGCATCCTGACTTCTCTGTGGTGGATGGCTTGATTTTTCTGCAACAATCGTCGTCGCTGCAGGATCCCGAGATTTTGCTGCGTCTGTTCCACTTCATGGCGCATCACGGACTCAAGCTCAGCGCGACTACCGAACACCGCATTGAACAAGCTCTTCCAGAGCTCGCAGTGACGCCGCCGCGCGGCGCCGAACTGTGGCTCTATCTGCAGGAAACATTGCTTCAACCGCATGCCGCCGACGCGCTGCGGGCCATGCATTCCCTGCGCCTGCTTACCTTGCTGCTTCCGGAGCTGAAGCCAATCGATTCGCTGGTTGTGCGGGATTATTACCATCGCTTCACCGTGGATGAGCACTCGATCCTCGCTATTGAAAGCTTGCATCGCTTGAATCAGTCGAAATCGGAATGGGACAAGCGTTACGCGGAACTTCTGAGTGAACTCGAAGATCCGGAGTTGCTCTATCTCGCCCTGTTATTGCACGACACAGGGAAAGGAGTGCCAGGCAATAATCATGTGGAGGCCAGCATAGAGATCGCCAACCGGTGCCTGGACCGGCTGGATGTTGAGCCCGACGAACGTGCGGTCGTGCTGTTTCTGATCGGCAGCCATCTGGAAATGTCGGCGCAACTCCGGCGCGATATTTTTAATCCAGAGACTGTGGCGGCCTTCGCCGAAAAAATTGGCACACAAGAGCGCTTGAAAATGTTGTGCCTGCTGACTTACGCCGATATCAAAGCGGTGAATCCGGAGGCGCTCACGCCCTGGAAGGCGGAAAGCGTTTGGCAACTCTACATTGGCGCGGCAAATTACTTGAACCGAAGCGCCGATCATCGCGTTCACGGCGATGTGGGCGAGGAAAAACTTGCTCGCCTGCGCAGCCTGGCTCCCGTGATTGGCGCTAGGTTCAGGGATTTCGTGGAGGGATTTCCGCAGAGATATCTGCTGGTGCATTCCGCAGAAGAAGTGATGAAGCATATGGAAATGGCCGAACAGTTCGGCCGCGATCCGGTGCAGGTGGACCTTAAACGCGGCCGTCACTGGTATGAGCTCACGCTGGTCACAAAGGATCGGCCGTCCCTGTTCGCCACTTTGACCGGAGTATTGGCCGCGTGGGGCATGAACATCGTGAAGGCGAATGCTTTCTCAAACCAGGGGGGGATCGTTGTGGACTCGCTCTATTTCACGGATCGCTTTCGTACTCTGGAACTGAACCTATCGGAGTGGGACCGCTTCAAAAAGAGTATTGCCGCCGTCTTGGCGGGTGAGTCCGATCTGGATCGCATGCTGCGCGACCGCCATCGAGCTGAAAAGCAGGCTAAAGCTAAAGTGGTGGTCGAAACCCGAATTGATTTCGATAATGAGTGTTCCTCGACTAGTACTCTGCTGCAAGTGATTGCCCAGGACCGGCCACGGTTGTTGCACCGCGTGAGTTCTTGTTTATCGCGACAGCAGTGCAATATCGAAATCGCCTTAATCGATACAGAAGGGCAGATGGCGATTGATACCTTTTATCTGACCTCGGACGGAAAGAAGCTGCCGACGACACTTCAGAAAAAAGTAGCGAAGGCCTTAATCGATGAGCTGAAAGGATTGGACCTCGTGT
>CAWFOD010000014.1:0-70944 GCA_963817305.1 uncultured Acidobacteriaceae bacterium
GCGGCCACGGCTCGCCTGAAAGAGCGGTTTGAAGTGGAAGCTGTGCGGCCTGTACTTTTTGTCATGGGCTACGCCGCACTGAGAAAAACGTCATTTAGGAGAATGGCGTTTCCAGGCAAGGCGCTACGAAGAACGCGGGTGTCAGCGAAATCTGCGAATCACAAGAGTGTGGCGGCCGGAGCGGTACAGGCCGAGCACGTACATGCAGGCCCTGCCCTTCGTGGTGAAAATCAGCTGGCGAATTCGCAGCAGCGGAGATCCGCGCGGCACCGTCAGCAGCTCCGCCGTCTTCAAATCCGCCGCGGTCGCGTCAATTTCTTCGTCGGCGTAAGCGAGTTCCACACCGTATTCGTGCTCGAGAGTCACAAACAGCGAGCCGCGCTCCAGCGTTCCGCCCGCTAACGCTGGAAATTCGTCCACCGACAAGTAACACGTTTCCAACGCAAAAGGTTCATCGCCCGCTTGTCGCACGCGTTCGAGCATGAACAGATGGCTCGAAGACGGCAACGAAAGTCGTGCCGCGATTTCGTGCTCCGTGTCCAGCACGCCTGACGAAATAATCTTCGACCTGCCCACCAATCCGCGGCTGGCCATTTGCTCCGTATAACTCATTAGCTTGTTGAAGTGTATTTTCGGGGGCGCCACATACGTGCCCGAGCCGTGACGCCGCTCGACCATGCCTTCGCGCGCCAGGTCCGCCAGCGCGTGACGCGCCGTCATCAGGCTGACTTTGTGCATCTTGGCCAGCTCTCTTTCGGAAGCCACCGCATCCCCCGGCCTCAACTGGCCGGACTCGATACGCTTGCGGATGACGTTTTGGATGCGCTTGTAGGTGGGTTCCCCGTTACGGCTGATCGGTGTCATGAAAGCTCCGGAAATTGCTGAGAGTCTAGCAGGTTAGGCCTCCCGCGAGATCATTAGGTGCCTGGAAGTCCCTCGTAAGTACAAATACGGTGCTATAGAGCGAGAGTATCCGCTATAGAGCGTGACCAGAAAACCTCTCCGAATGCTTATACAACTACATTTTTCTCTTGACAACAGAAATATTCAGCTATATAGCTCTTTCCATAGTTTGGGGTGCATGGGGGATATATGCCGCTTCGCCACACAGAATTCCAGCAGGAGGCTTTTGTGAACAAGATTTTCCGGCTTGCAAAATCCGTGTTCTACCTCGCGTTAATCGCCGCCTTGCTCGCGGCCGTAGCGCCTGCCAGGGCGCAGGAGACCACGGCGTCCATCACCGGGTTCGTCACTGACCCTTCGGGCGCGGCTGTGGCTGGAGCAACCGTCACCGCGACCGACACCGAGCGTGGCATACCGTGGACGACGACGACGAATGACGCTGGATCGTACAATTTTCCCCGGGTTCCGATCGGAACCTACGGAATGAAAGTCGAGTCCAAAGGGTTCCAAACGGCGGTTCATCCGCCATTTACCCTGATACTTAACCAGGCTGCCCGCATTGACGTGCAGATGACGGTCGGACAGATCTCCCAGACCATTGAGGTTTCCGGCGAAACCCCCATTCTGCAAACCCAGAGCGCCGTGGTCAGCTCTCTCATCGATGCCAACACCGCCGCGTCTTTGCCGCTCGGTTCCCGCAATTATCTGCAACTCGTGCTGCTTACGCCTGGAGTGACGAACCCCAATCCTCAGACCCTCTACACGCCTGAGATTATGTCGAGTTCTGGCAGGCCGATGATAAATGGCAATCGTGAGCAGGCCAATGAAGTCCTTCTCGATGGTCTAGTGAACACGGAGGACAACAACAACGAGGTTGGGTTCACTCCCAGCCCAGACGCGATCCAGGATTTGAACATCATCACTCAGAACGCGTCGGCTGAGTTTGGCAACTATGAGGGCGGCATTGTCAGTGCCAGTATCAAGTCTGGAACCAACCACTTCCACGGCAACGTTTTTGAATTCCTGCGTAACGATGCCCTCAATGCCAATTCTTGGTCCGCGGGACTGACCACCGGTGGCCCCGTCGGTCCGGGAACGCAAGCCAATGGCGTGCAAGATAAGACGAAAGTCCGTTACAACCAGTTCGGCGGCACCATCGGCGGCCCCATCGTCAGAGACAAATTGTTTTTCTTCGCCGACTATGAAGGTCTGCGCGACGATACGCCTCCTTCCCCCAATTCGTACCAAATTTTCACCTCCCGAGAAGTCACGGGTGATTTCGGACAACTCTGCACCGATAACGGTGGCGCCTTTAGTGCTGGGGGACTCTGCAGCGGCGGCACTGGAATACAACTCTTCTATCCGAACGGCCCCAACGTAGGTAAGCCAATACCAAACAACAATCTGGCGGCAGCCGGGCTTACGATTAACCCAGTCGCTCAGAACTTCTTCAACTTGGCAGCTTACAAGGCAGCTTTGGCGAACTCAACCAACGTTACGAACACGACGAACTACACGGCGAACGGCAGTAGCCAGTTCAACGGTAATCAGGGCGACCTTAAAATCGACTACAACGTGTCGAACAATGACCACATTTTTGGCCGTTACTCTCAAATGTACGTAAACAATCCGTCGCTCAACAGTTTCACGTTGGGTAATCCTGGCACCCTGAACACCGAGCCAATACAGAATGCGGTTATCAATTGGACTCACAGCTTCAACCCGGGTCTTTTGAACGAATTTCGGATCGGCTACAGCCACGTCGTTTTCGATTCCGTTGCCAATAATGGATCTCTGGGTAACATTGCGGATCAGATAGGCATCACCGGCGGTAATACCTACGCTCCGGGATTGCCGTCATTAGCAATCACGGGAATGAGCGGCTTGGGCTTTGGAACCAACAACAACATCCAGAACTTCCACACCGGCACCGGACAGCTTGAAGATAACTTGGTCATTTCTCACGGTCGGCACACCTTCAAGGTTGGGTTCCAGTATTGGCGGGAACGTTTGAATTACAGCTACCCCGGAAATTTTGGCACCCTGGGCACTTTCAATATCGGCGGCACGGTTGGCGGCACCACGCCAAGCACCGGAGCGGGCCAGGCGGACTTCTGGCTGGGATTGGTCGCTGGCGGCGGGCGTGACGCTGGCGTAGCGGAATTTGGACGTCGCGGAAACATCTTTGGCGCATTTGCTCAGGATGATTGGCGCGTCACTTCCACGCTAACAATCAACATTGGCCTGCGCTTTGAAGATCACACGCCGTTCTATGAAATACAGAATCGAATGGTGAATTTCGGCCTCTTTACCGGCGACCTCGAAGTCGCGGGACAAAACGGTGCCAGCAGAGCGCTTTACAATAACTACACGGGAATCGGCGACTGGCTGCCCCGGATCGGTTTGGCGTGGTCTCCCGAATTCCTCGGCGGCAAGACTGTGTTCCGCGCCGGTTACGGGATTTCCTCCTACATGGAAGGCGGCGGCGCCAATCAGTTGCTGACCTTCGATTGGCCGGCCACCCAGGCGAGCTCCAATACCGAACCAACTATCGACCAGGGCTTTACGCCTGGCACTGCTCCGTGCCCGACGCCATACACCCTCTCCTGCTTCACGAAGAAGAATATCAAAGTATTCGATCCAAACCTCCGGCCCGCGCGCGTCCAGCAGTGGAACCTCACCGTTCAGCATCAGTTCAGCAACACGTTGACCGCCCAAATCGGCTACGTCGGACAGCACGGCACGGGTCTCTACAACTTTATTGCCCTGCAACAGAAACAGCTTCTCCTCCCTGACGGTCAGATTGCTAAACCAGGCGAGGTCGGCACCGTCGGCACCGATCTGTTCCTTGGCAACAATATCGTGAACAGCGCATACATTGGCGGGACGTTTTCCAACGCCATCCAAAGCTATAACTCGCTTCAAGCCGTACTCCAGAAGCGCATGGGGAACGGCTTGGACGGCCAGGTTGCATACACGTACTCGAAGTGCATGAGCGATTCGCCGGGCTTCTTTGGTACCGGCGCATGGGGCGGCAATGGTTCACAAACCTCCATGGGGTTACCTGGTTGGCAGAATATCTACGACGGAAAGTCGGACTATGGTCCTTGTTATTTTGACGAGACCCATATTTTGTCCGCGTACGCCACCTATCAGGTCCCTGTCGGTCGTGGCCAAAAATATGCCAACAATCTGAATCCGGTCCTCAACGCGGTAGTCGGCAATTGGACGCTGAGCGGCCTGGTCAACTGGCACACCGGAAATGCGCTGACCACCTCGATCGGTTTCAGCGATCCTTCCGGTACCGACGGAAGCGGCGGTCTCTTTGCCAATGAACGGCCGGATTGCTCCGGTCCCGCCTCCTACCCGAAGCAGCTGGAAGGCGGCCCGGGAGCCTACTTTATGCGGTGGTTTAGCCCCACCACATTTTCAGTGCCGGCGGCAAATACCTTTGGGACCTGCGGTGTGGGTGATCTGCGCGGTCCACGATTCTCAGAGACAGACCTAAGCATTCAGAAAAACTGGCTCTTCGGCGAAGCCAGAAGCCTCCAGTTCCGGACCGATTTCATCAACGCCTTTAATCATCCGATTCTGGACTTCGCTGGCGGCATTGGCGCTTTCACCGTTGGCTCGGGTATGGGGCAGATTACCGCCTCACAAGGACAACGCAACATTCAGTTTGCATTGAAGTTCTATTTCTAGGGTCCCCCCACCCGGTTACAATGGTGCAGGCGGATTTCTCGCCTGCACCATTTGACTTTATGAACCGATTTTTTCACGCAGCTCTACTCTTCGCGCTTTTGTGTGGTTGCGCGGCTGACCCCGCGGCGGGCCGACAGGCATCGCAAAGAGCGCCCGCACCGGAATCTTCGATTCAACGCGGGCTTGATCTTGCGGAAAAAGGCCACTGCGCGGAAGCGCTCCCGATCTTGAAGAAAGCATCGGCAGCTTCGTCAGATAATAACCTCAAACGCAGGATGGGATTGGCTACAGTGCGTTGCGCGATGAGCCTCAACCAGCCGGATGCAGCTGTCGCTGCTCTGCAAATGTTGAATCGCGAATTTCCACGCGATCCTGACGTTCTATACGTCACGATCCACGCTTACTCGGACTTGGCCACGCGCGCTTCCCAGCAGCTCGCGACGATAGCGCCCACCTCGTATCAGGCGGAGCAGCTCGATGCCGAGTCGCTCGAGATGCAAGGCAAATGGGACGAGGCGGAAGCGGAATATCGCAAGATCCTGCAGCAGAATCCCCAAGTACCTGGAATTCACTATCGCATTGGACGAATCATACTTTCTCAGCCGGCAACGCCCACGACTGCCGACGATGCTAAGAAAGAGTTCGATGCTGAACTCGAGATCGATCCCAAAAACGCCGGCGCAGAATATGTGCTCGGTGAATTGGCACGGCAGGCTCAGCAATGGGATGAAGCAATTGCGCATTTTTCCAGGGCGACGGAACTCGACGCAGGATTTGCCGAGGCTTTTCTGGGATACGGGATGTCGTTCAACTCCGCACAGAATTTCTCCGATGCCATCCCTCCGTTGGAAAAATACGTGCAAATGCGGCCGAAGGACCCGGCCGGTCACTATCAGCTCGCAATCGCCTACGCCCGGACCGGGCGCAAGGAGGATGCATCACGGGAAATGGCCATTCAACGTGACCTCGATGAAAAGGCTCGGCAAGCGCAGAGGGGACAGGACCCGAATTCGCCGCAATGAAACCCGTTCGGGTGGATCTTGGAACTCAGTGGCCAGGAGATTCGCCGTAAACCTTGATCCAATGATTGCGCACCTTAGCCTTTACTGTAGTTCCGTTCACGCCGGAAACGATGGCGTTCGATTCCTGTACGGGCATGTGGCAATCAATACAGTTGCTGACGATCTGCACGCCGAGCTTCGCGTACATCCCGCAGCGTTCGGGCTCATGGCATGTGAGGCACCGGGTTGAATAACTTGCTGCGATTCGTTCCGGTGCATGCTCGTCGTGGCAGGTCGAACACGACATGTTCGAGGACGATTGGAAGCAACGGCTCCTTTCGAGTAGAGCCACCTGGTTGCCGTGAACGTCCACAATCGCGTCCGGCGGGAGCCTTTGCAGTGTGATGAAATTCGCGAGCGGCTCGCCAGGCTTAAAGGAAAATGCGGGAGCGATATCATCGCCAAGACCGCCATGGCACTGTGCGCAAACATCGATCTGCCTGTCGCGGGAGAACTTCGCGGGATTCCCGATGGCTTCACCGGCGGATCCCTGAGAACGATGGCGGTCCACATGTTCCTGGCCCGGACCGTGGCATCGCTCACAAGAAATGCCCAAAATAAAGTCGTTCTGGTTGTAACGATTCCTAAGGCGCGCAGGAGTGAGCGCCTCAAAGTAAGACGCGTGACATTCGACACAGCGAGGAATCACCGGCCGGTCAAAATTTGCCGTACCGTCCAGATATCCCGGACTGTTGACCCACTGGCCAAGTTCCGTCCAGTAGGAAACAGGGAGCTGGAAAAGCTGATCTCCTTTCCAATAAAGATAGGTCTGCCCTTTTCCTCCGGATCCAACCACGACGCCAAACGCCTCCGAGTGTTCTTTGGTATGCGGCGGCTCCCCGATAACGACCGTTTGATAGAAAATGCCATTCTTGGCGTCCATTCTGAAAGAGAGCGCAGGGTCGATCGTCGTCATGACGTTTTCTGGCGGCGTGAACTTCCCTGCAATGGAGCCAGCGCTGGGAAGCTGGGAAGTACGGCGATGCGCCGTAAGCTGAAACGTCTTGAACTTGCCCTGATGGCACGAGCCGCAGACATCGTCTCCGACGAAGCCTGCGTGTCCCGGACTGTGCGCCGGCGATGGAGAAATTGCCTGGGTCAGAGCGGGACTGGAAAGCGGCTGTTGCGGCCGACCTTGAGCTGAGCGTGAAGCGATCGTGAGAAGCAGAATCAGGGCAACGCTTGTTCTCAGCACTCGATTCCTCTTCAGAGGCACTTAGGCTAACTGATATTCTTACGGGTCTCAAACGAAAACTGCGCGAAAAACGGGGCAATTTGGCATGTCTTTCGCGAACAACGATTCAATGCGCGCGAACTCCTAGTCATTCCATCAACGTACGAAATTAGAACTCCATGCAGTTCAGGAAAAGGTGAATGGGCGAACGGTCAGGAAATCGGCGGGATCAATGTTCACGCCGAAAGTTTCTTCAAGCACTCGGAGGCGCCGGATTCAGTGGTGCACTGGCGCGAACGAGCATTCTTTGCGCAGACACCGGCGGTTTGCTGACGGCAAACACCTCTCCGGCTTTCGAGGTAGTTTCGCCGTCCGCTAGCGGCATTTCGTGGGTTCACTCCAACGGACGTTCGCCAGAAATGTACTTGCCGGAAACTGTCGGTGCAGGCTGCGCCTTCCTTGACTATGACAATGACGGCTGGATGGACATTTATTTGGTCAATAGCGGCCGTTGCGACTTCTACGATCCCCATCCGCCTCTACGCAATGCTCTCTATCACAACAACCGGGACGGCACATTTACCGACGTAACTGAAAGGGCTGGTGTTCCTGGTGATGCCTATGGCATGGGCGTGGCGGTTGGCGATTATGATGGTGACGGCTTCCCGGATATCTATGTCACGCAATATCCGCACAGCATCCTTTACCACAACAACGGTAATGGCACGTTCACCGACGTCACTTCTAGCGCCGGAGTGTCAGCGCCCGGTTGGGGAACCAGCGCGGTCTGGTTCGATTACGACAACGACGGGAAACTCGATCTGTTTGTCTGCCGTTTTGTGGATTTCGACAAAGCAAAAAATAAATGGTGCGGCGACCGCTCGACAGGGATGCGCTTTTACTGTATTCCCAGTGTTTACGATCCAATGCCCTGTTGGCTCTTCCACAACAATGGAGACGGCACATTCACTGATGTCAGTAAGAAATCGGGCGTTGCGAACTCCCTGGCAAAGGCTTGGGGCGTCGTCGCCGCGGACATCAATAACGACGGCCTGATGGATTTGTTCGTGGCCAACGACACGGTCCCCAATTTCCTTTTCGTCAATCGAGGCGGCGGCAAATTTGAAGAAGACGGGCTGTTGGCCGGCGTCGGTTACAGCTCGTATGGGCGCGCTCGCTCGGGCATGGGAGTCGATGCAGCCGACTATGATCAGGATGGCTGGGTTGATTTATTTGTCGCGAATGTGGACCAGGAAATGTTCTCTCTCTATCACAACAATAAGAACGAAAGCTTCGCGGACGTAGCTCTGCCGACCGGAATCGGTTCCACCACCCGTCTGCTCAGCGGTTGGGGATTGAAGTTTTTCGATTATGACAACGACGGCAACCTCGACTTGCTCCTCTGCAATGGCCATCCGGATGACACCGTAGACAAACGGACCGAAAGCGTCAAGTATCGCGAGCCCATGCTTTTATTTCACAACACCGGCAAGGGATTTGAAAACGTGAGCGCCCAGAGCGGGCCCATTTTTTCGCAGCCTCTAGCTGCAAGAGGAATGGCGATAGGTGATTTCGATAATGATGGGGCCGTGGACGTCCTCGTGGCAGTCAACAACGCCGCACCAGTATTGTTGCGCAACAACGTCGGCGCGAAAAACCACTGGCTGGGTGTCCGCCTCGTCGGCAAGAAAGCTAACATTGATGCCGTTGGCGCGCGCATTACCTATCAGTCCGGCGATCTAAGACGCAGCTACTTGAAAGTCGGTGGCGGCAGCTATCTTTCGTCGCACGATCCGCGCAACGTCCTGGGCATTGGCCCGCGAACCAAGTTCGACTGGGTCGAAGTCCACTGGCCCCAGCCCAGCAGCCTGGTTCAGCGCTTCACCACACTGCCGATCGATTGCTATATCACCATCGTCGAAGGCCAAGAGAGCATAACTGTAGCGCCAAAATGAGAATTTCGCTGTGAATGAGCCAGTATTAGAGTATGGCCGTTGGGACGCTCAAGACTGGTGATTCCGCCGCGTAACCTTATCGTGCCGGTTTGACGGCCTTGATCGATGTCCTTGTGACTGGCCTCAAACACAGCGGGTCACGCGAAGGCGCAGGATCAACAAACCAGTCCAGCTAACATGAAAAAACTCACTAAATTCCGTGACCATGCGTCTCAAGATCGTTGACGCGATGCCTGGCGTCCGATGTGGCGATCTCAATGGTTCGACGCAGCACTAAGCTAGAACTCACCTGGCATTGAAATCAAAAGCTAAGATCGCTTGCTAGGGTTAGACCAGCCGGAACGCTGCCTGGCGAGGATTTGACCGAGCACAGCCAAACAGATGGTTCTCCCGCGAAAGCACTATCGAATCAATGCAAAAGATGGTGTTGCGTCGACTGGTTGAGTTGGCAGCGTTTATCAGACTTGACTGCAAGGTCGAAACTTCACCGGCTACCGTTTGTTGACTCGGAACAGGGTGTGGGGTGTAGAGTGACTGCTACTCGGAAGGTAAAATGGAAATCTCAGATAAGCGGAAGGCCGCGGAGTTGGACGTTAAAGACGGGCGCACTCCACCTGGCCCCCAAGAGACATATAGAGCCCTGGAGGACTTCCCAGAGTGATGAGTCGTCAATTCGCGCTCTTTGGTGACATTTATAAAGCCTCCATATCTGGATGTAGCGCTTATGTGATCAGGAGCGCCGAGTTTGCGCATGAAGTGCTTGTAGAGAACTGGCAGAACCATATGAAAGTTCAGGATATCGGGAGAACTTCCAATGGCTGGAGGTACGCTGCGCCCCTCGGGTCAAAGTTCGAGGTTAATGTTGATTGCATGGGGCCTCTCGTCGCTACTCTTTCTCTTCACAGTTGAAAATATCTGGATCGATCCCCGGCTGAGACATAAGTTTCACAACTTACCGTCACTGGTGCCCGAGGCACTCAGCGGAAGCTGGTTTCTAGCCGTTATGATCGGTGGGATCGCGTTGGCGCTCCTAGTGATGTGTCAGATTCTCTTGATCCGCGACCGCAGCGTGTCCGTTTGGATGAAAGCCGGTACCGGGATCGCGGTGCTCGTTGTTTTGCTGCTAAGCGCGCAATGGGTCCGTAAGACCAGTGGGTGGCCGTCGCTAATTCATTTGCGATCGCATGGCACAACCCACACGGTCAAGCTGAACTGGCGGGCCAGCAGTTCGCAGGTTGCCGGATACAACGTGTATCGGAGGACGACGCCCGCTGGGAGTTACATTCGAATCAATTCTTCGACTGTTCCGGGAACTACATTCACCGACAACACTGTTGAAAGCGGTCTAACTTATTACTATATGACTCGGGCAGTAGATGCGGTGGGCCGCGAAAGCGTCAATTCCAATGAAGCCTCAGCAGCTATTCCGTAACAACCGGAGCGCCGAGAACAAGACGCCACTGGCGTACGGCGGAAACGCTCCATAGGTAGTTTTTTGGTCGTGCCTTTCGGTTCTGGCAACAGGCAATCTATATCTTTACATGGCAAGCCTGGACGAGGAATTCGCCCGATCCCTGGCGAGCGGCTTCGAATCGAAGAATCGCTTCAGGCTAAGGAATGGTTTTTCGAGAAGGTTCCAGGAGAGCGCCGCAAGGGCGTAGCTCGCAACTAAAATGATGGGCAGGGGCAGGTAGGGATGCCGGTCCAAATGCAGCACTTGCACCATACCGAACGGGATTTTATGGAGCAGGTATAGTCCGTAACTGATGGTCCCGGTGTAAATCAGGAAGCGGTTGGTCATTATGGTCTGGAGCCATTTTCGTTCCGAGAACATCGCAACATAGACGAACGCTGCCGAGGCTAGCGCCGTAAACGAGAAGACAATCCATCTCGCATGGAATGCCTCCGTCAGAAATGCGATCGGCGCCGCGATCAGCAGCAGAGTCCACGCACGCTTCAGTAGCTTCGACGGTACAAAATTTTCGGTGCGAATCAGAAGTGCAAGAAGCGCGCCGGCCATTAGGCCATCCAAGCGGCAGAAAATGTTCGTGTAGAGATCGACGTGATGCAGCGAGAGGTAGTAGCGCAGCGCGGGAGAAAGGCAAATCTCCGCGAAAGCGAGCCAGCGGATTTGAGCGGACGAGCAGAATCTCACCACCATGGGCCAAACCAGGTAAAACTGCTCTTCGATGGCGAGTGACCAAGTAACGCCTAGCGGTCCTGCCGCATTGGTTGAAATGGGAAGCAGGAAATTCTGTAGGAACAGGGGAAAGGCCCACCAGGGCGATGCAGTCTGAACGATGGCATGATATTCCGAAGAATTCAGGAAACGAACGACTACGAACATGAAAAAGAGCAGCGAATAATAGAGGGGCCAGATTCTAAGGCAGCGCCGGACATAGAAATTCTTGAAATAGCCCACCGATTGTTTCGTGTCCAAAAGAATCCCTGTAATCAAGAGCCCGGACAGCACGAAGAACAGGTCGACTCCCATCCAGCCATCGCTGAACAATCTGTCCGAATGAAAAAGGGGATATTTCGGGGTGATGTTATGGAACATTACGACCAGAATCGCCAGGCCGCGGACGGCGTCGAGTTGGGGGATTCGTCGTTGCATTCTCTCCGCCGCTCGCACGAAGTCCTTCGTAAAAATGCTGGCTCAGGCGCCGAACTGGTGATAACTGCGGGAAAACGGTAACAGACCGTGGTTCCGCCCTCGCGAAGCCGATGTTAACAAAAAAGAAGAGCCAACGCTGGCTTGAGCGATGTTGGCGGTTCAACGGTAATCGCTTGGCGCGGAGGGAAAAGAATTTCCCTCGACCTCTGTTCGCTGGCCATGCATGCTATTGATTCCAGGATAGTTACATAATCCCTGACGGGCAACAGGATTGCACATGAACACGCGTGAGGGCCTGTCTCAAAAGGTACTGCCCCGAGCGGAGTGTCTGGACAATTGCCCGATTCCGGGCCAGCATTGGAGATTGCCCTCGTCTGCGGGTCACGCCGACCGCGGCAATCGACCGAAATCACAGAGAGAGGTAATTCCTAAGACTATGATTGAAACGGTAATCGTCGGCGCGGGTCCTTACGGACTTTCGATGGCCGCGCATTTCCGCAGTCGCGGTATCCCCTTCCGAATCTTTGGCCGTCCGATGGACAGCTGGCTGGCGCATATGCCGAAGGGCATGATGCTCAAATCGGACGGTTTTGCTTCGAACATCTACGATCCAGACAGCAAATTCACTTTAAAGCAATTTTGCGCGGAGCGCGGGATCGAGTACGCCGACATGGCGAGTCCGGTGCGCATCGAAACATTTGGCGAATACGGACTCGCCTTTCGGGATCGGATGGTGCCGGAGCTCGAAGACAAATTCGTTACAGGCATCGAGCGTTTGGCGGATGGATTTCAACTGCGGTTGGACGATGGTGAAGTGGTCAAGGCACGGCGAGTGGTGCTTGCGGTGGGTATTACGCACTTCGAGCACGTGCCAGCTAACTTGACGCATCTGTCGGCGCAGTTTGTGTCGCATAGCTATCGGCATCACGATCTTCAACAGTTCAAGGGCCGTAGCGTTGTGGTGCTGGGAGCCGGCTCTTCCGCAATCGACATGGCCGGATTGCTGCGTGACGCCGATGCGGACGCAACACTCGTGGCTCGCGCCACTTCGCTGAAATTTCACACCGCGCCGGTGCCTGGCAAACGCCGACCATGGTTGCAGCGAATGCGGCACCCGGATTCAGGGCTCGGTCCCAGCATGCGCTCGCGCTTCTTTTCCGACGGAGCTGCGCTGTTTTATTATCTTCCGGAGAGTTTGCGCGTCGACCAAGTGCGAAAAACACTAGGTCCATCGGCCGGCTGGTTCGTCAAGGACAAGGTGATGGGGCGTGTGCCTCTTGAGCTGGGATACAACGTGGAGCGCGCCGAGGTCCGGGACGGCAAAGTACACTTGCAGTTGCGTGGATTGAATGGCTCGGCCCGCGAGATCGTCACGGAACACGTTATTGCGGCGACCGGGTACAAAGTGGATATGGAGCGACTGGCATTCCTCAATCCCGCGATTCGCTCGAAGCTCAAGTGCGTCAACGGCTCCCCGGTGCTGTCATCCAGCTTTGAGTCGTCGGTTCCCGGCCTTTACTTCGTCGGGATTGCCGCGGCAATCAGTTTCGGGCCGGTGATGCGTTTTGCCTTTGGTGCCGGCTTCGCCGCAAGACGGGTTACGCGGACGATGATGAAGTCGCTCGCGCGGAATCCAGCATCTGTTCCGGCTTCGCGCATGTCGACGATCGCCGAATGAGCGAGTCAACGAAGCTCTTCCGCGGTGGCTTTCAGCGCGATCGATCGCGAAGCGCCGAGAATCAAAACCCCTTGAGCCATTTTCTTAACTCCGAGGATGTGTAGCGCATGAAGCGAGAAACCATCGCGATTCATGTGGGCTATGATGGCGATCCCACGACGAAAGCCGTGGCCGTGCCGATCTATCAGACCGTTGCGTTCGAATTCGACGACGCGGCGCACGGTGCGGCCTTATTCAATCTGGAAGTTCAGGGAAATATTTACACCCGCATCGGAAATCCCACCAACACAGTGCTGGAAAAGCGAGTTGCCGCACTGGAAGGTGGCGTCGAAGCACTCAGCGTGAGTTCGGGCATGGCGGCGATCCACTACTCGCTTATCAATATCGCCGAGATGGGTCACAACATCGTTTCACTTCCACAACTTTACGGCGCGACTTACACCTTGCTTGCTCACATTTTGCCGAAGCAGGGAATTGCCGGGAGATTTGCCGAGAACGACAGTCCCGAAGCCGTTGAAAAGTTGATCGACGAGAACACGCGGGCAGTGTTTTGCGAGAGCGTGGGAAATCCGGCGGGGAATGTCGCCGATATCGAAGGACTGGCGCGGGTCGCGCACAAGCACGGTGTGCCGTTGATTGTGGATAACACCGTGGCAACACCAATCCTGTTGAGGCCGATTGAGTACGGCGCGGACGTAGTGGTGCATTCCATGACGAAATTCATGGGAGGACATGGCACTACGCTTGGCGGAATGATTGTAGACAGCGGGAAGTTTCCGTGGCGCGATCATCCGGAACGCTATTACATGTTGAATACGCCGGAAATCGCCTATCACGGCGTCGTTTACACCGAGCACTACGGGGCGGCCGCCTACGTTGCGCGGTGCCGGACCGTCGCGCAGCGCAATACGGGAGCGACACTCTCACCGTTCAACGGTTTCTTGTTGCTGCAAGGTGTGGAGACGATGGCGTTGCGCGTCGAACGCCACGTGGAGAATGCCCGCAAGGTGGCGGAGTTTCTGCGCAATCATAAGCAGGTGGCGTGGGTAAATTATGCGGGGTTTCCCGATAGCCCATTATACCCGATGGCGCACCGCTATTTGGGCAAGAATTTCTGTTCTCTGCTGACGTTCGGAGTGAAGGGCGGCTTCGAGCGAGGCGTAAAATGCTTTGACGCGTTGCGCCTGTTCAAGCGCATGGTCAACATGGGCGATGCCAAATCACTGGCTTGTCATCCCGCGTCCACGACGCACCGGCAATTGACGCCGCAAGAACAAATGAAGGCGGGCGTGACACCCGAGATGATCCGGTTGAGCGTGGGCATCGAGCACATTGACGACATCCTCGCCGACCTCGGGCAGGCGCTCGAGAAAACGACCCAGTAGGGCTGGCGAGACTTTTATGTTCCTTGGCTTGGGAGATCGTGAATGTCCATCGTAATCGAGGGAGGGCGAGTTCCCGTTCTTCTGGTGCGGAAGGATCGGACGCACTCCGCAATCTCAGCAAGCGATCAGGATGCCCAAGTTAGGAGCGTCCGAATCGCGCTGATCAATAACATGCCGGATTCGGCGCTGGAAGATACCGAAGTACAATTCTTTGAACTCCTCGAATCCGCTGCCGGCGACATTCCGGTGTCACTGAAACTTTATTCTTTGCCGAAACTTCCCCACACGGATGCGGGAGAGAAACATCTCAGCAAGTACTATTCCGAGATCGGTGAACTGCTGAATAGCCGTTTTGATGGCGTGATTATGACTGGTACTGAGCCACGCCAAGCCGATCTGCGGAATGAGCCCTATTGGTCGGCGCTAACCGAAGTTTTGGACTGGGCCGAACACAATACAACTTCGACGGTTTTATCGTGCCTGGCGGCGCATGCCGGCGTTCTCTATAGCGATGGCATTCCCCGACATCGGCTCGCTGACAAGCAGTTCGGCGTGTTCGAGTACAAGAAGATTCAGAAGCATGCGCTCACGGACGGTGCTGCCGATCGGATGCAAATTCCACACTCCCGGTGGAACGAGGTGCGTGCCGATGCGCTGGCTGCCTGCGGTTACGAGGTTCTCACGCAATCCGCGGATGCGGGTGTGGATCTTTTTGTGAAAAAGAAAAAAGCCAGCCTGTTCGTGCACTTCCAAGGGCATCCGGAATACGGCACGCGGACCCTGCTGAAGGAATATCGCAGAGACATAAAGAGATTTCTCCGTCGGGAGAGAGAAACGTATCCCACCATGCCGCACGGATATTTCGATGAAGCGGCTGCAAAACTTCTTTGCGATTTTCAAAAGTCTGTTGTCGCGGAGCCGCGCGAGGAGCTTCTGGCGAAATTTCCTGAGGCTGCTATGTCCAGTGCGGTGCGTGGCACGTGGCAGATGTCGGCCGCATCGGTATATCGCAACTGGCTGCAGTTTTTAGTATCAGCAAAGGCTGACGCTGCGACACTTTCGGCGATGACTCCGGCCGCCCACCTCTAGCTTTGCGAAAACAAGAAGCGTGAACGCAGAATTATTCGGGATCCATGGTTCGTCCGCAGCCACGCTCGGCGTGCAAATTCCGCCTACGCTTATCGGTCGCTCGCTTGAGTACCCGTTGCCGGACGCGCAGCAGCCAACCAGTTGCGCTGCACAGCGGTTTACGATGAACTGGTATGATGAACGGCCATGATTGATATCCAGGCGCCCGAACTATTGAAATCCCTGCCCGAGAGCATCGGCGATGTTATCAAATCTTGGGCTGATCGCTCACCCGACCGGCTAGCTCTAGTCGAAAACAGCGGAAGTTGGACGTATAGCGAGCTCGATACCGTGGTAGCCGCAACCGGCGCGTGGCTTCGCGATTCGGGCGTGCGCGCTGGCGATCGAGTGATGCTCGTGTGCGAGAACTGCCGCGCATTCATTGCGATTTTCCTGGCCTTGACTGAGATGGATGGGTGGCCGGTGCTCGCAAATGCGCGACTATCGGCGCGCGAGATTGATGATATTCGAGATCACTGCGGTGCGCGCCGCGTGATTTATATGACGAGCGTCTCACCGCATGCCACGCAACATGCCAAGCGGCATGGCGCCGTGATCGGAGAAGTAGCTGGGCTGGGTGTCATAGGCGTCGGCGCCCTGAATGAGCAGGTTGAACCGGAGCCAATCGAGAAGAACAGCAGCAGCGCTGAGAGAGTGGCCGCGCTGATCTATACTTCCGGCACCACGGGGCTTCCGAAAGGCGTGGTACTGACGCACAGGAACTTGCTGTTCATAGCAGCGGTTTCGGCGCGAATCCGCTCGCTCACTCCGGACGACCGTCTCTATGGTGTGCTGCCGATGTCCCACGCTGTGGGACTTTCGGTGGTCTTGCTCGGCACGCTGCTCAGCGGCGCCACGCTTTATTTAGCGCCACGTTTCGATCCAGTGGCGGCACTCGCGACACTGGATCGTGATCGGCTGACAATCGTACTCGGCGTGCCGGCGATGTTCGCCCTGTTGGCCGACTATGCAAAATCGAAGGGAATGTCCGGACCGCTCAAATTTCCTGCGCTTCGGGTCATTTCTTCCTCCGGCGCACCGCTGCAAGCCGCCGTAAAATCTGCCGTCGAAAGTCTGTTCGGCATGACTCTCCACAATGGCTACGGTGTGACGGAATGTTCTCCCACGATTGCGCAGGCCAGAGTTGAGGAGCCGCGAAGGGATCTCTCCGTCGGCCGGATTCTTCCGGGAGTTGAAATCAAGCTGGTAGGAACGGATGGAAAACAGGTGGGCGACGGCGAAGTGGGCGAGTTGTCAGTACGCGGGCCGAATGTTGCGAAGGGTTATTACCGCGCCCCGGAGGAAACTGCGGCTGCTATCGACCCCGCTGGATGGTTCAATACCCGCGACCTTGCGCGATTGGAGGGTGGGCATCTTTTCATCGTGGGGCGCACCAAGGAATTGATCGTACGTTTCGGGATGAACGTCTATCCCGCTGAAGTTGAAGCGGTATTGAATACTCATCCAGAAGTGGTGCGGTCCGCTGTGATTGGACGAACCGTCCAGGGTGCCGATGGAGGCGAGGAGGTAATCGCTTTCGTCCAGTTGTCGCCGGGTTCAACTGCGACCGCTGTTGACGTGGCGGAGCACGCCGCGAGAAATCTCGCTCCGTACAAACGGCCATCACATCTCGTTATCGTAGATGCCATGCCGTTGACGCCGACCGGAAAAATCAGGAAGGAAGAGCTTACAAAGATGGCGGCGTCCAATCCGCAGTCGCGGTGACGTGGAATCCCGCGATCCGTCTCCGGAGCTTTCGGGTCGCAACGGCGTGGAAAATGGATCACGTCCGGCAACTTGCATTTGTTGTTACGGTTCTGCCAGAGCTACGCGTACGAGTGGCGGACGTGGAGCAGTGGACGCCTGCCAGAGTCATAAGACGGGAGCGTCCGGAACCCCGCTAAGAACGGGAAAATCGGTGATGGCATCGCGGAGAATTCTCACGTTCTGGGAATGAGTTCTGCATGGTGTTAACACAATGCGTCCACCCTCCCCTTTACCGTCCAGTGGGTCGCTCGCACGCGGCCCCAGTTTGCGGCGAATCGGATGGGAAAGAACGACCTGACCTTTGCTGGAAGTCCTGGTCCGCATCGTAAGAAAATCTTACCTGTTTTGTTTCCGTGGGCAACTGCTGCAATTGACGGTACTCGTCCACATGATTAGCGTCGCTCGGTTTTTCTTTTCGTTGCGGTTTACAGCGCGCGCGTGATTCGAGCGGGCTGACGTAGCAGAGCACCTGGCGCGGGTGGACGGTATTGTAGAAACACCGCCGCTAGCAAAAGCCATGAATACCGTGCGCGATATGTTTTTTGCTGAAGCATAGCATCGCGATCGCGTCACTTCGTGTGCGGAGCAATGGGGCTCGGCCAGCGGAAAGCGGTGGTTCTGAAGATGCTTGATCCCTCGCCAGTCTTCACGTGCCGGTGGAATCGTTTCATCGATCACCTGGAGCGCAATACTTACGCCAAAGGAGGAGCTCCCTCATTCGCGGGATGGTCACCAAAGCGTCTGAACAGTTTTGGACCGACGGATCTGATGGTTGCGAGTCAGCAACGAGTGTCCAAGAAATCCGGGGCCATAGTCTTTCGGATCCCTATCGTAAGTTCCGGTAGAAATTGCGTTCGCCGAGTGGGCTGACACTTGCGGTCACAGGCTGGCTATAGCAGAATGCGCTGTACGGCGCAGATGGCCTAAGGTGCGCACAATTCCTCTCCCGCCCCCGCGAACCGAGC
Organism: uncultured Acidobacteriaceae bacterium; assembly: GCA_963817305.1. Classification (GTDB taxonomy): domain Bacteria; phylum Acidobacteriota; class Terriglobia; order Terriglobales; family Acidobacteriaceae; genus Sulfotelmatobacter. The sequence continues at coordinate 18,336 of CAWFOD010000014.1, forward strand.
GATTACTGCAGACGGCGCCGTCCTGCCGCGCGACCTATTGCGGGAACCACGATCAGGCGGGCAGACAAGGCTATCTGCCTGCGCTACCGGGAGAAGGAGACCATGCCGATGTTTCTCGATTTCTATCGCCTGCACCAGCAGCCGTTTGGCGTCACGCCCGACCCGGCGTTTCTCTACCCGAGCCGGACACACTGTGAGGCGCTCGACTCGCTCGCAGCGGGAATCCTAGAGGGACGAGGGTTTCTGGCGCTGATCGCGGAGCCGGGCATGGGCAAGACGACGCTCCTATATCAAGTGCTCGAAGCGCTGCGCGGTACGGCGCGTGCCGCGTTCCTGTTCCAGACGCAGTGCAACTCCCGCGAATTCTTTCAATACCTTCTGAGCGAGCTAGGCGTCGATTCGACGGGCATGGGACTGGTGGCCATGCACAACAAATTGAATGAAATGTTGTTTGCGGAAATGCTGGCGGGCAAGCGATTTGTCCTCATCGTCGATGAGGCACAAAATCTCGACGATTCGGTGCTCGAAACCGTCCGGCTGCTTTCGAACTTCGAGACGTCGCACACTAAACTACTGCAAATCGTTCTGGCCGGGCAATCCCAACTCGCGGAGAAACTGGGACAGAAGCGCCAGGAGCAACTGTTGCAGCGCATTGCGGTGGTGAAGCATCTGGATGCTCTATCGCCGGAGGAAACGGCCGGTTACATCCGGCACCGGCTGAAAGTGGCGGGCCATTGCGGCGAAGCGCTATTCGAGCCGGAGGCCTTGACACTAATCGCCGAGCGAAGCCGTGGAATTCCGAGGAACATCAACAAGATCTGCTTCGACGCTTTGTTGGAAGGACATGCCCAGGGGTGCCATACGGTGTCGCGGGACATTGTCGAGAAGGCGAATCGTAATTTGGATGTTGTGGCTGCTGCTCGTCTGACCCCGAAGCCGATGCCGGCGCCATCGCCTTCACATGCGGGCGCCGATTCTGCGGAGGCAGCCGGCCTTCCTGCGACCACCGAGCTTTCGTACGTGCCACTCGCGGAGTTTGGCGTGGCTAACTGGGTTCTTTGGGTGGGTGCATTCGTTGTCGTTTTGCTTTCGGCGGCCCTCGTCCTGCCGCGCGGACTGAGCTCGGATACTCTGAAGTACAACGTGGCCAAGGCGTCGCCGGAGGCAAGTGCCGGCCACGAAAGTCAACTCTCACTGACACGGGAATTGGGACTAAAGATAAACCGCATCGCAATTGATCCCGGCCATGGGGGGTACGACACGGGCACGATCGGACCCCATGGTCTGCTGGAGAAGAACCTTTGCCTCGATGTGGCACTGCGGCTGGGCCAACTGATCGAACACGACATTCCGGGTGCGGAAGTAATCTACACGCGCAAGGACGACAGGTACGTTCGGCTGGAAGACCGCACGGCGATTGCCAACCGCGCCAGCGCGGACCTGTTCATCTCCATTCACGCGAATTCTAGCGACAGCCGCGAAGCACGCGGCGTCGAAACGTACTCGCTGAGCCTGGCAGCTCCGCAGCAATCCACGGAACTGGCGGCGCGCGAAAACGCACTCGCGCAATCTTCCTTCCACGAGCTTCCGGAACTGATTAAGAAAATCGCACGCAACGAGATGATCGCGGAATCGAGACAGCTTGCCGGGGAGATCCAGGACGCGCTCTCGCAAAGCCTCCAGCTCGTGAGCCCGCGGGAGACGAACCGCGGCGTGAAGCAGGCACCCTTCATCGTTTTGACCGGCGCCAACATGCCTGCGGTGCTTTCGGAGATTGCTTTCGTCAACAATACGAGCGACGAGAACCTGCTGCTGGAGAGCGGTCAGCGCCAGCGCGTCGCCGAGGGCCTGCACCGCGGCATTGCGGCCTTTCTCGATCGCTTGCACAGTCTGCCCGAAAAGAAGCAGCAGTTTGTCAGTGAAAACCGTCACATCACTTCACCGGGATTGGCAACATCAGCAGCCGCCATGGGGCGCACTCCCCAGTAAATCAGAAGATGTCCGACGAGCTGAAGCAACCGAATAACCGATCGAATCTGCGCTTCACGGATGACGGTTGGCCCCATTCTGGAGCTGGAGGCCGGGGATGCGCTTGAACTCCCTTCGATGAACTCTTCGCTGTTCGTGCGCAACGGCTCTAAAATGTTGTGCCGGTTCGTGTAAATTCCCTTTCCCTTCAGCGTCTTTAGGAAGCTTTCGCAAATCGCATTACCGTACGGGTTCGCGGGACGACTCGTGCTCGCAACTATGCCGTACTTCCGCGAGCGGCCTGCAGCAGTTTCCGCCAAAGCCTTGACTTCGCTGAAAACAAGGGAGTAGCTTCGAGGTGTGGGTTCCCGTAGCAACAAAGATGTCGCACGAAACGTAAAAGCAAAACGGGAGGAACGAAAATGGGTGACAACGAACGAGTATCACTCTCAGTTAGCAAAGAAGCATGGCGAAACTTTACGGAGTATATCAGCGCAAACTGTTTTTCGACGCAACTGCCTCCCGCCGTGAACCATTTGATCGCAGAACTGGTTCTAATCGCCGCGAGAAGCAAAGACCAGGCGATGCGCGCCGGCGCGTAAAAGAAAAAAAGACAGAAGCGCTGAGCAAGCCGGACGGGGAAGGGCCCGAGTACTGCCGCGTCACTACAAAATCCGCAATTCGGTCCTCGAATCATATGTGGCGGAATGGTTCTTCAATGTTATCGCCGGAAGCTTTTTGAGCGTCTCGCTCGAGCGACTTGGTGACTAAGTCTTTCGAGCCCAGGCCAACCGCGAGCGCCAGGGTAATCACAATCCCTCCGAACAGAATGCCGAAAGCAAGCTTGACAATGCCAGGGGCAATCCTCAGGTGTTCGAGCGCCATCGCCACGGTCAGCACAACGACCATCCATTTCACGCCCAGGCTGAGAAGACGCGCGTAGTGCAGGTTCAGGTTAACCGCGCCGATCAGCACGCTTCGTGCAAGAAAGCGAGCGACAACACTGCCGACCAGCAAGACCAGCGCAGCGCCGAACAGATTGGGAATATAGGCGACGACGCTTCGTGCGAGCTGGGATGTCCAGTCAGCGTCAACAGATGCAATGCCGATGAGAAATCCAGTAAGAATAACCATTATTGCGATCGCTCTCGATACCAGCAGTGTGGGGCTCTGATTTGGCGACCACTCAGCCACAGAAGGAAATCCCCAGCGGGCCAGGCGCTCGTCAAACCGCATGCTAGAGAGCAACCGCCGCACGACAGCCGCAAGAATACAACCCACTATGATTGAGATCAGCAACGCCACGACCAGCGCCGCCAATCCCGGCACCATGCTTGCGAACCTGGTCAGGAATCGCGCGGTGGACTCGGCTAGTTGTTGCTTGATTTGACTCCACATAAATACCTCCGTTACAGCTGCCACAGAACTAAGGGTTGAACCGGTCCGGCCAGCGCCATCGGGACACAAGGTAAGTCTTGCCGGCTTCGTAAGCGACGGATAAGCGTTCCAGCCTCTCTTCCAACGCTGTTCTTCCAGCATTTTCCAAATCATGTGCATAAGAGGAAACCCAAGCCAGGTATAACGGCGTCATCGACTTCAGCAGGTGATCGCGATTGATGGTTCGAAGGCGATGCGCCAGCGCAAAATCGTAGACAATGCGAACCCACAATTCGTCGGGCATGCGAAATTGTTCGGACGGGAGGCGCGCTAGCTTCCTGAGTTCGAACAGGGTGGAGGGCGGCAGCACCAACCCCCAAATTTCCTGAAGGTCCCGGACTCCCAGCTGAAACGATTCCATCATGCGGCTGATATCCACTGTCCCGGTGTCTTGAGATACCAGGAGAGGCTCACCGATCGCGGGCACAGAGACGGAAGTTCGCATTCTTTGCCAGCATGCCGCGTTTCGTTCCATATCCAAAAATATGGGGCTCAGGATCTGGGCCAGCAAGGAACTGATATTCATCCAATCCGTTGTCGGATAGCTGCGCGCGGGAAGATGGACCTCACAAACCTGCAGATTCTCGCAGAGAGCCGCAGGTGCAACGGAGGCGAGCGAATGCACCGAACTCCCTCCGACCCCGGCACCGCGCTCCGGTGCGAGCATCTTCTGGAACAGCCGTCGCGAAAGCCCCAAGTCTGGCCCCATCGGATTGTGGATTCGCTTTCCGTACAGACAGCGCATGAGCGGAGAGATGATGCTGCTGTTTAGCAAGCCCTCGAATTTGTGGCGAGCGTAATTCGGCATAACTAGATCAATATCGTTTTCGACGAGCGGCTGCGTCAGCTCGCGAACCCATCCGGGTGTGGCACTCTCAAGGCTGGACGCGATGACGCAGCAGGACCGGGCGCCGAATTTTTCACTTGCTGCAAAAACCGATTGATAGGCGGAGGACGTACCGGCAACTAGCGTACCCGGAGTGGCCGAACCCAACAGCGGCCAGGGAACCAGGTGACAGGAAGAAGCGTTCGGTCCGGCTTCCGTTACAGGGCTTTGATCGGGTTTCGCAGCCCGATCATCCCGCAGCACCACAACGCGCGGAGATCCAGGAAGCATTTGCAGGGCGTCGCATAGGGCCGCCAGTCCCTCTGGATCGAGTTCCGCAATAACGCCCACCACCAAGTCGGCGCTGTCAACTGGTTCGACTTTTTCCTGTACTTGCTCGGAAATAGGTCCGGCTTCCACGGTTCAACCCTCTGGGCCCGATTTTCACCAGCGAAGATCGGGCACTTGTCCTTGATTCTTTGTCAGGCCGCTCCAGGGGCTTGCGGCAGCCTTTCTGCAAAAACAATTCATAGTGGAAGCGACATAATTCCCAGCAGCGGGATGCGGACCCATGCGGGACGGGCGTTCAGTTCATAGCGCACTTCATAGAGCGCCTTGTCCAGGAGAAACAGATCCAGCAGCTTATGAAAATCAGAAGTATCAGCCGGCAGAAACTCCGCGCCTTGGGCGGTTTCGCGATACGCACGCAAAAAGGCTGCGGCTGCCGACCGCTCCCAGAGCTGGGCCCACGGCTCCAGGCGCGTGAGATCCTCAGAATGGCGCGTGGAATAATTGATCAGGCTCGCGTAAGCAGCATAACTGAACGATCGCAGCATGCCAGCCACATCCTTAAGAGGACATTGTTTCGAGCGGCGATACTCGAGCGGCCGGGCCGGTTCGCCTTCAAAGTCCAGGATCACGAAATCCGACTTCACCCGCAGCACCTGGCCTAAGTGGTAGTCTCCGTGAATTCGAATTCGCTGGGTTCGAAAGCTGGCTGATTTCAGCGTCCCGAAGTAATCCAGAATACGACGGCGTCGACTGAGCACGGTAGCTGCAATTTCGATGGCTTCGTCCGGCAAGAATGGCATGCGCTCTCGCAGCACGTCGAGGACGCGCGATGCATGCTCGTGGAAGTCGAAGAGTAAGGTCTGGAAATTCTGGGACGTCAACGGTTCCGGCGCGAACGCCGGATCGTGCGACGGCGCAGCCAGCGCCAAGTGGAGCTCGGCGGTTCGCTTCCCGAGCGTCGCGGCGGCACCGAGATACATGCCCAGATGGTCTCGGGCCGCCTGTGAGTCCGAATACTCGGAGAGCTCCAGCGCATCCCCCGGCTCAGCGCTGGCGTTCTCCGGAAATGGAAGCGGTGCAGAGGTCTCGTAGTAGCGGTCAAGCTCTTCGATGGTCCATTTCCAACCGTCGCCTTCATTGACGACCAGGCCTTGCAGCATCGTCAGGAACGTAGGCTCAGCTTCGTTCGCGGCCGGCTCGAGTTCCATCGAACCGGCGAACGGAGGAATCCGATCAAACGATGTTTTCTCGGTGAGATGTCGCCCGATCTCGGCATCCGGATTCACTCCCGGCTCCAGGCGGCGGAACAGCTTCAAAATGAAGCGGTCACCGTAGATAATCGAAGTATTGCTTTGTTCTGCCGTGCTGCGCCGCACAGTCAACGGCGTCTCGGCTGAAGCACGGATCACCTGAAAGACCTTACCTGGCACACCCCGAATGACGCGCCCGTCGCTCGTGCGCAGCTCGCTCGCGTTTTCAATCAGCGCGAGCAACTCCAGGCATCCGTTGTCGTCCTGCGCTCCATCGTGTAGCAGGCCGTCCAACTTTTCCGATACGACCGAAGCAATGATTGCGTTTGGTGCGACGCGCCGCAATTCGGTTGCGGCTGCACCCAACGTGATTGCCAGCGGCACCTGATATACCTCAGGCTCGCCGGTTTCGAACTGGACCTCGATCAGCGCCAATGCGGAATGCGGCTCTTTTATCGGCGCCCAATTGATAATTCGCGTTGACTTGATTGCGCGGGCCTTTCCTGCAAACCAGCGTTGCTGCGGAAGATATTCGGGGAGGTTCACGGTCTCTAGACGCTTGCGAGCAATACCTTCCAATATGCTTGCCCATCCCGCGGTCGCGTCAAGCGGCGCGTGTTCAGCCGGATCCACAGCAGCTTCGGCGGCATCGGCCTTGGGCTGAAGTTCCAGCCAAAGGAAACTGTAGGGAGCCAAGGTCAAGCGGTAGGGCTGGCGCTCGATGAAGGGAAACTCCACATAGCCCAGCATCTCGATCGGAACCATGCCCTCCAGCTTTGACAAGTCCAGATCGACGGGCTGCGCGAACCGAGAAAGATTGGCGACGCAAAGAACCTGTTCCTCGCCATAAGTCCTAAGATACGCCAGCACTTTGCGGTTCGTCGGGTTCAGGAACTCGATGTTGCCGCGGCCGAACACGCTGAATAGTTTTCGCAGCGCGATCATGTTTCGCATCCAGCTCAGGAGCGAAGATGAATCGCCCTGCTGCGCTTCGACGTTGACCGCTTCATATCCCAAAACCGGATCCATGATCACCGGACTGTACAAACGAGCCGGCGTGGCAGTGGAAAACCCGGCATTGCGGTCCGCGTTCCATTGCATCGGAGTGCGAACGCCATTGCGATCGCCGAGGTAAATATTGTCTCCCATTCCGATTTCGTCGCCGTAGTAGATGATGGGCGTGCCGGGAAAGGAAAGCAGCAGGCTATTGAGCAGCTCGATCCGCCTGCGATTATTGTCAACCAACGGAGCCAGGCGCCGGCGGATGCCGAGGTTGATGCGCATGCGGGGATCTGCGCTGTATGCGATATACATGTAGTCGCGCTCATCCTTGGTGACCATCTCGAGCGTCAACTCATCGTGGTTTCGTAGGAAAAGACCCCACTGACAAGTGTCCGGAATGTCCGGAGTTTGCGCGATGATGTCGGTGATCGGCAGCCGGTCTTCCTGTCGCAGTGCCATGTAGATGCGCGGCATCAGCGGAAAATGGAACGCCATGTGGCATTCGTCGCCCTCGCCGAAGTAAGGGCGAACGTCGGTGGGCCACTGGTTGGCTTCGGCCAGCAGCACCCGGCTTGGAATAATCGGCGTCAATCTCGCGCCGCAGCGTCTTGATCACCTCGTGAGTTTCCGGGAGATTCTCGCAACTGGTGCCGTCGCGCTCGACCAAATACGGAATGGCGTCCACGCGCAGGGCGTCAACCCCCATGTCCAGCCAGTAACGCATCACCTTGAGCACTTCTTCGACGACTCTGGGGTTGTCATAGTTCAGATCCGGCTGGTGCGAGAAAAAGCGATGCCAGAAATATTGCTTGGCTACCGGATCCCAGGTCCAGTTGGATCGCTCGGTGTCCGAAAAAATGATTCGCGCGTCCTTGTATTTATCTTCCGTATCACTCCACACATAAAAGTCGCGTTCGGGGGACCCTGGCGGAGCCCGACGGGCCGCTTGAAACCAGGGATGCTGATCGGAGGTGTGATTGACGACCAACTCGATCATTACCTGCAGGTCACGCTCGTGGGCCGCCGCCAGCACCGCGCGGAAATCCTCGATTGTGCCGTACATCGGATGGACGTTCAGATAGTCGGCGATGTCATAGCCGTCGTCCTTGAGCGGAGAAAGGAAGAAAGGCAACAGCCACAGGCAAGTGACGCCCAGGCCCTGCAGATAATCCATTTTCTGAATCAGGCCCGGAAAATCACCGATACCATCGCCGTTGCTGTCTTTGAAGGCGCGGACGTGCAGCTCATAGATGATTGCGTCTTTGTACCAGAGCGGATCCGCTGCACTACCCGGCTTTTTTGCCATGTCGCATTTCCTCGCGTCTCAGGTTACGTTGGGAGGTTCCGGCCGGAAAACAACAATTCCCAGTGGAGGAAGTGTCATATTCAAGGAGAAAGGCCGGCCATGAATCGGAAGCGGAGCTGCCTGCAAGCCGCCGAAGTTTCCCTGGCCGGAGCCGCCATACGAGGCAGCGTCGCTGTTCAAGATTTCCTTCCAGTAGCCGTCTAACGGAACGCCTACGCGGTAGTTCTGCCGGACGACTGGAGTGAAATTGCAAACGAAAAGCAGCTGGTCATTCGGATTTCGCCCGCAGCGCAGGAAGCTTATGATGCTCCTTTGAGAATCTTTGCAGTCCACCCACTCGAAACCTGCGGGATTGAAATCCATCTCGTGCAGCAAAGACTGGCCGCGATACAGAGTGTTGAGATCGCGAACCCACTGCCTTAGTCCAGCGTGAAACGGTTCCTGGAGCAGATGCCATTCGAGGCTTGCGTCGTGATTCCACTCCGACCACTGGCCGAATTCGTTGCCCATAAATAGGAGTTTCTTTCCGGGATGGCCGAACATGTAACCGTAGAGAAGCCGCAGATTCGCAAACTTCTGCCAATCGTCGCCCGGCATTTTGCGCAACATGGAACCCTTGCCGTAAACCACTTCATCGTGCGAGAAGGGCAGGACAAAATTTTCGGCGAAGGCGTAAACCAGACTGAAAGTGATTTCGTTCTGATGGAAGTTGCGAAACACAGGATCCAGCGACATGTAATTCAACGTGTCGTGCATCCAGCCCATATTCCACTTCAGTCCAAAGCCAAGCCCCCCGAGGTAAGTGGGACGGGACACCTGCGGCCAGGACGTCGATTCTTCAGCGATCACCGTCACATCCGGAAAGGTGGCATAGACGTGCTCGTTGAGCGCCCGCAGAAAATGAATGGCGTCGATGTTTTCCTTTCCCCCATAGCGGTTCGGGACCCACTGGCCTGCGCGACGCCCGTAGTCGAGATACAACATAGCAGGCCACGGCATCGACGCGAAGACCGTCGACGTGATACTTGTCCAGCCAGAATAGCGCGTTGGCGATTAGAAAGTTCTGGACCTCGTTGCGGCCGTAGTTGAAGACGAAGGTGTTCCAGTCCGGTTGCTCCCCTTGCCGGGGATCGGAGTGCTCGTAAAGATGAGATCCGTCGAAGTAACCGAGCGCGGCTTCATCCTTGGGAAAATGCGCCGGAACCCAATCCAGGATTACGCCGATTTCCTGCTGATGAAGATAGTCCACGAGGTACATGAAATCGGAGGGCGTTCCGAACCTGCTGGTGGGAGCGAAGTACCCGGTCGTCTGATATCCCCACGAACCGTCGAAGGGATGCTCCATGATCGGAAGCAACTCGATATGGGTGAAACCTGCGTCGTGGACGTAAGCAGCCAAAAGTGGCGCTAGCTCACGGTAGCTCAGCCAGCGATTACCTTCCTGCGGCACGCGCCGCCAGGAGCCCAGATGCACTTCGTAAATGGAAATCGGAGAACCGAGGCCATTCTTTTTTGCCCGGCTCGCCATCCAGGAATCGTCATGCCAGGAATAATCCTCGAGATTCCACACACGTGACGCTGTCTGCGGGCGAATCTCTGCTGCGAAACCGTAGGGATCCGCTTTGTCGACCTTATAATCGGAATAACGCGATTGGATGTGATATTTGTAGATGGCCCCTTGACCGATTTCGGGTACGAAGCCCTCCCAAACGCCCGCGGGGCTCGGGCGCATGCTGTTTGCTTGAGGATTCCAATCATTGAAGTCCCCGATCACAGAAACCAGCTTCGCATTCGGCGCCCAGACGGCAAAGTGCACGCCGCGACGCCCATCCCTCTCCGTGAGGTGCGCGCCCAACTTTTCGTAGGCGCGGTAATGAGTGCCTTCTCCAATCAGGTACAGGTCGAATTCAGTGAGGCCCGATTGCACCATGCGCGCTCCCCTAATGCTTACTGCAATGTTCCGGTTCTACAGCCGCGATTGCTGGGCCCGGAGGCCGTATGCGAAATCCTGCTGCGCCGAACCCTAACGGCGCACATGTAAAATATGCGCTGGAAGGCTCTCCGGCGTAAGCGCCACATAGTTCCGGGAACCATGCCACAAATACTCACCTTGACCGAGAAGGTCGTGAACCTGGAAAGTCTGATCGGCGTCCAGCCCCAGGGAACTGAGATCGAGATCAACCCATCCCGTTTGCGCGCGGACGCAATCAAGATTGACGATGACGACAATTACGTCTGAAAGATCGTCGCTCGTTTTGCTGTAACAGATCAGCTCCGGATTATCCGTTTCATGAAAACGGAGGCTGCGATTACTTTGCAGCGCCGAATGCTCTTTGCGGATCTGGTTGATCCGCGCAATAAAATCCCTCAAGCTTCCCGCAGAAAGCAGATCGCGGTGTTTGAGTTCATATTTCTCGGAATTTAAATACTCCTCGCTGCCCGGCTGAAGCGGCGTGTTTTCACATAGCTCGAATGCCGGACCGTAGATTCCATAGCTCGCCCCTAGCGTTGCCGCCAGTAGGAGCCGGACCATAAACGCGGGGCGTTTGCCTACCTGAAGAAATCCCGGAAGAATGTCCGGTGTGTTGGGCCACAGGCTCGTGCGGAAATACTCCCGCAGTTCGGTCTCGACCAGCTCGCTGAAGTACTCGGTGATCTCCTGTTTCGTGTTGCGCCACGTGAAATAAGTATAGGACTGGGAAAATCCCAGCTTCGAAAGCCGCTGCATTACTGCAGGCTTGGTAAATGCCTCCGCCAGGAAGAGCACTTCGGGATGACGTTCCTTGATCTCACCGATCGCCCACTCCCAGAACGGAAAAGGCTTGGTATGGGGATTGTCAACGCGAAAAATCCGCACTCCTTGATCGATCCAGTAATCGAAAACGCTCTTCAATTCCTCCCACAAGGCGCGCCACTCCGCGCTCTCAAAATCCAGCGGATAAATATCCTGATACTTCTTCGGCGGGTTCTCCGCATATTGTATGGTGCCGTCCGGACGCTTGCGGAACCATTCCGGATGCTCGCGCACATAGGGATGATCCGGCGCACATTGAAACGCAATATCGAGCGCGACCTCAAGTCCTTGCTTTTCGGCCGCGGAGACGAAGTGCTTGAAATCTGCGAGCGTGCCGAGATTCGGATGAATCGACTTATGGCCGCCCTCGGCGGATCCAATGGCCCAAGGACTGCCAGGATCCGTCGGCTGCGGCTTTGGCGAATTGTTCTTCCCTTTACGAAATTCACGCCCGATTGGGTGAATGGGCGGAAGGTAAACTACATCGAAGCCCATGGATGCGATGTAGGGAAGCCATAGCTCGCAATCGCGAAATGTTCCGTGACGCCCAGCCTCGCGAGCGCAGGATCGCGGAAATACTTCGTACCAGGTGGAGAAACGCGCCGCTTCGCGGTCAACCATCGCCATCAACTGTTTCCCGTAGCGGCTGGCGAAGTGTTTCACCGGATAGCGTCGAATCAGTTCGAGCAGTCCTTCTTCCAGAGCAATGGCTGCGCCTTCCGGCTTATCCTTGGCTTCCCGCAACCGGATTGCCCACTGGCGGAGGAGCCCCGCGTCCTCGCCCATTGCTTGCGCGGCCGCTTCTGCAATCAAGTCAGTTCCCAAGAGCAACTCAACACGGACGTCCTGGCCGGCAGCGACTCGTTTCACCAGAGCAACGCGCCAGGTTTCGAAACGATCGATCCAGCCTTCCACAGTGTAGTAATACCGGCCAAGCTCCTCGGCGCAAAACTCGCTACGCCAGCGATCGTTGCCAAGCGGCTTCATCGGAGTTGTTTTGAGTTTCTTCTCATCCTGCCCGTACAGGATCTGACAGGCGATCTGGTCATGACCGTCAGCGAACACATCCGCTTCGACAACCACCCTTTCGCCAACCACTCGCTTGATCGGAAATCGCCCGCAATCGATTTCCGGCGAAACCCGCTCAATCACGACCCTTTTTCGTCCGTCCACTTGTTGTTCCGTCATTCGTCCTAAGCTCCTGGTCGCAGCGCCGGACTGGGATCCGCCCCAGAATCCAGCTCGTATGGCATCCAGCGCAACTGATCCACTCTCTCGCTAAGTTAATTGATGCAACTACGGTTTTCAATCTGTCAGGCCCGGGCGTCAGTTGTTTGCGTTGATCGGCCCACCCCGATCAGGACGGCAACCGGGAGATTCTTGAAAACATCCCGCAAGGACAAGGTCGGCGCTCGTCGCAGGTGGCTTCGCTCGACAGTCTCGCCGGTTAGCACGTTCAGCCAGGATTGCGGCGCATTCCCTGGAAGCGCGATGCGTGAACCGAGCCAAAACTTGTGGAGCCCAGTTAAATCGAGCGACGCCTTCGAGCGTGCCAGCCATCTGGGTACGACGGTCATGATCCAGGTATTGCCCCTACGGCGCGCATAGGCGATCACGTTAGTCTCCCTCCCGCCGGCCGTTTTCATCGGCAGGAATTGACCGTCGAGGAAGACTCGAGGGTACTTGCACCGAAGATTCAGGATCCTCCAAATGAGATAGAGCTTGATGCGCCCGTCGTGCCAATTTTGAATGAGCTCGCGGACGAGACGCAACGGATCCTGCTTGCTGCGCTTTTCGATTTCGTCAAGCAACGCAGCGCGATGTCTGAAATCTACGGGTCCACGGTTATCGGGATCCACAAGACGGAAGTCCCAGAGGTCGCATCCTTGGTAGATATCAGGCACGCCCGGACTGGTCATCTTCACCAGGACTTGCGCCAAACCATTTAGCATCCCGTAGGCTGCGACCTTGCGCTGTAATTTCAGAAAATCATTTAGAAACAGATTGCCGCGAGCAGGCGCGACGAGCGCCCTGAGAAAACCGAGTACCGCTCGCTCATGAGCGGTGTTGGGTCGGGTCCAACGCGTGTGTACCATCGCTTCGCGAATTGCCTTGATGACGTAGGCTTCCAGGCGCACCCGGAAATGCGGCATCTCCTCTTGTTGCAAGGGCCAAGCGCCAAGCAATGTTTGGTACAAGAAGCTTTCTTCGTTGCGGTCAGGAACTTCCTGAGATTCAACGACTCGTTTCTCTTTCTTGTTCCACCGCGCCCAGCGATTGAGGTGGTTCTGCCATGCGCGAGGAATTTCCGAGAGAACATTGATTCGGGCACGCACGTCTTCGCCACGCTTGGTATCGTGCGTCGAAGTGCAATTCAAGCTATATCGCCAGTGCTGTTCGCGTTCCGTCGCAATTTGGTTGAAGTCGGAGGCGACGACGGCAGCAGGGCTTGGATTTCCGCCTACTTCGTTGAGCGAAAGAAGCGGACAGTAAACATACAGAGCGGTGTCTTCCAGACCTTTGGCGACGATCGGACCCGTGAACTGCTGCCAGCGCATGACGAATGCCAGGCGCGCTTCCCGTTGCTCTGCAAACAGGTGCCCTGAATCCTTGAGAAGCAGCACATCGCGCACAAAATCCAAGCAAGGCGCATCGAGGCGCGGGTTTCGACTTCGCGCGGCCGCAACGGCGCTGCCAATTTCACGTTTTGCTTCGGCGGGCACCTCCATGCTGCGAATATAGGTTCGATAAACGGCGAGAGCTGCGGTCGTTTCGACCAGAGCTTGTGCAAGCTCCATTCGCGAAAGGTCCCGCGCATAGCGGTCCCCTTGAGCCAAAACGCTAAGCTGACGGCCCAGGTATCTCATCTCGGCCGAGAGCAAAGTGGCCATGACCAGTTTTTTCTTCTGATACAACACGTCTTCGTAACTAAGCTCGCGTCCCAGAAATCGAAAATAAATCTCTTCGATCTCCCGCGCTCCTCGTGGATGAATAAACAGCCGGTTGACCACATTCAGATATTCATAGCCCGTCGTTCCTGCGACGGGCCACTCCCTGGAAAGCTTTTCATCTCCGGAAAGTATTTTTTCCACAATCACGTAGAAGCTGTTTCGCTGCTCCTGCGAGCTGGCGGCACGTTCTTGCAGACGCCGCAAATAGCCTAGTGGGTCGCGAAGACCGTCAATGTGATCAATGCGCAATCCGGTGACGACCCTTCTCTCAATCAAATGCAGGATCACAGCGTGGATAGCTTCAAACACCATGGAATCCTCGACGCGCACGCCCACCAGATCCGTGATATTGAAAAAGCGTCGATAGTTAATTCCTTCGTTGACGTTTTGCCAATACGCCAGCACGTAATTCTGTTCTGACAGCAGGCGATCCAGGCTGCGAAAACTGCCAGCGTGATTTCGCCTGCCGTTGAAAATTCTCAGATTGTCCCTCACAAATCGCTGCACCTCGCGGTTTGTGTCGAACAGCTGGCGCAGCCGCTCTTTGATCCCCGCAACCTGAAGGCGCCGCTCGCCGGCTGCGTCCATAGTCAAAGAATCCCGCTCCGGCAGCGCGGCCAAGGCAGCGACGATTCCCAGATACTCCTGAAAGGAGCTCGAATCCGCACCGAGCTTCTTTTCGAGTACGTGTTCTCTATGCTTCAAAATCCGCCGGTAGGTCTTCGGAGCCAGCGGAAAAGACATGTCGTAATATTCGACGAAGAAGGTTCCGCGCCGAAAGACGAGTTGGAGCTCGCGCTTGTTAAGAGCCTGGCCATAGAAACTGCCGAGCACGGGCAGTAGGATTTTGTTATCGAGCGTGAGAGACGGCGGATGCCAATCGATATCGAAATAGGCTGCATAAGCAGATGCGGGACCATTCTCAAGCACGTCCATCCACCATGGATTTTCCGGACTTGCAGCCATGTGATTCGGAACAATGTCCAGCAGCAGGCCCATGCCCTTTTTATGCAACGCCGATTGGAAGGCCTCAAACTGCTCTTCGTTGCCCAGCTCGCTGTCAATCCGCAAGGGATCCGTGACGTCGTATCCGTGCTTGCTGCCGGACCGGCTCCGCAACAGGGGAGACGCATAGATGTCCGTGATTCCAAGCCGGGAAAGATAGTCCAGCGCGGCCGACGCGCGGCGAAAGGTAAAGTCTCCGTTGAATTGAAGCCTGTAGCAGGCGAGGGGAATCCGAGAGGGCGTCATAGTGCCTTTACGCGAGCTTCAATCCGAATTTCGCGCTCGCAGTAGTGAGCACGCTGTGGCATCCCTGCGCGACATGCACGCCGAATGTGGCATGCAATACATCGCACTCCGCTCGAATGTATTGGCGCCAGTCATCATATGAGTGGATGGAATTCTGAAGGGGAGCGACTAATAGCTGCAGGTTTCGCTTCGTCGGTTGGTAGGCGCGCCCGTGATCGCAGACAGGCCGCATATCGTTCGATGAGCAATCCTGATCGACCGCACTGGCGGGCCGAGCGAACCACATGCGAACCCCATTCGGGCTGGTAACTCATTATAGGTCAAGTCGCTACGAATTGTCCTCTTGTCGCTCGGCAAATATTTAGCTCCGCCACACGGAGTCCCGCGTGCGCGGAATGACCGGGGCTCCTCCATGTATACTGAAAACGCTGCAAGCCATTGAGTCATGTGAGGAACGCAGAAACCTTGACTTCCCCGCGCAAGGAAAATCTTGGCGCCCAGCTTGTAGGTGAGAATGCGTGCAGTTTTCTCGTCTGGGCTCCGCACGCGAACCGAGTTGAGGTCTGCCTTGGCGATCCGCCAGAGCGCGCGATTCCCATGCAGGCTGTCGGTCGCGGGTATTTTCACACCGTTGCTGAAGGCATCTCCCCCGGCGCTCTCTATCGCTATCGCCTCAACAATGAAAAGGAACGACCCGACCCGGCATCGCGATATCAACCACAAGGCGTCCACGGGCCATCACAAGTCACAGACAGTCGGTTTCGCTGGAACGATTCCGGATGGCCTGGACTGCCACTTGAAAAGTACGTTCTGTACGAGCTCCATGTGGGAACATTCACACCGCAAGGAACTTTTGACGCCATCATTCCGCGGCTGGCGACGCTCAAGGATCTGGGCGTTACGGCAATCGAACTGATGCCGGTAGCTCAATTTCCCGGGGACCGCAACTGGGGTTACGACGGAGTTTACCCCTACGCGGTCCAAGCATCTTACGGAGGCCCGCTGGGGCTAAAAGCGTTGGTCAACGCCTGCCATGAACTCGAAATCGCGGTAGTGCTCGATGTGGTCTACAACCATCTTGGTCCAGAGGGTAATTACCTGGCTGATTTCGGTCCTTATTTCACGGACCTCTACAAAACGCCATGGGGACAGGCTGTCAATTTCGATGACGCAGAGAGCGATGAGGTCCGCCGATATTTCATCGAAAATGCGCTGGAATGGGTCACGGACTTCCACATCGATGCACTTCGCCTCGACGCCATCCACGCGATTGTGGATACCTCCGCCCGAACGTTCCTCGAAGAGCTTCGTGCAGCCGTTCATACCAGGGCCAAGACGCTCGGCCGGGACGTCCATCTGATCCCGGAGAGCAATCGAAACGATGCGCGGATGGTCAGCACGCCTGAGGTAGGCGGATGGGGGTTCGACGCGGTGTGGAATGACGATTTTCACCATTCTCTGCACGTTCTCTTAACGGGGGAGCAGGATGGTTATTACCAGGACTTTTGCGGAATTGAAGATCTAGCGGGCAGCTATCGAGACGGGTTTTTGTATGCGGGGCGATACTCTAAGTTTCGCCAAAAGCGTTATGGAAGTTCGTCGAAGCAGATCCCGGCGAAACGCTTCGTCGTCTACGCGCAGAACCACGATCAGGTCGGGAATCGCCGTATGGGTGACCGGCTGTCACAATCGTTGTCTTTTGAGCAATTGAAGCTGGCCGCAGGGATCGTGCTGCTTTCGCCATACATTCCTCTATTATTTATGGGTGAAGAGTTCTGCGAACGGGCGCCCTTTAATTACTTTGTCAGTCACGGAGATCCAACGCTGGCTGAAGCAGTACGCCGAGGGCGGACGGGCGAATTTCGAAGATTTGGCTGGACTGGAGATATTCCCGACCCTCAGAGTGAAGTAACTTTCGTAGGTTCGAAGCTGAACTGGGATTTACAAACCGTAGGGCAGCACCGCATCCTTTGGGATTTCTATCAGGAACTCCTTCGCATCCGACGTACGGTGCCGCCACTGGCAGAGCTGGACAAGAATGCCATGGAAGTCACATGCTTCGCCGGCGAGAAAGTGCTGCTCGTCAGGAGGTGGAAGGGCTCCAGCCAGCTTCTAATTGTGTGTCACTTTTGCCGGGTCCCAACTGAACTCCTGCTACCGATTCCCCCCGGCCGCTGGCACAGGACGCTCGATTCGGACGAGGAGCGATGGAGTGACAAAGGGTACGGGACACCTGCAGTTATCGAGTCACGCGGCGAAGTCCAGCTTCCATTGAATCCGTGGGCCTTCCTCGTTTTCGCCAAAGCAGCGGAAATAAGCGAGTAGCTCTCGATCGCACTCGAGGCTGGCGGCAAGTTCGGCGTTTCAAGGTGCTGCCACCGTGGTCTCTCTGCTAAGGCCGGCCCGTGCAAAGAGTTTTACGATGCTTCGGTGGCCACGGGAATGGGAACAAAACTGCAATACCGAACTGAACAGGGCAGGCTCACAACTCGGCATGCAACTAAAAGAAAAAAGGGCGCCTTGAGGTTTAGCCTCGCAGCGCCCATGGTTGCGGGGGCCAGCAACCATCCGAATTGTTTCGTACTGCCTTTTAGCGTGGAACTGATCCGGCTCGCAGCGTAGGCGGCACCGCGAAGGTCAACGGTCATAAGCGGGCGATTCGGTGCAACCGGCCAGTCCGAACTTGGCCACGCCAGTCAATACAAGCGCGTTTATCACGACAAATGCGAAGGAAGAAGACAGCGAAGCTGAACGAGTACAAGACACAACAGTCCGCCTCATGGACAACACCAGTACCGAACGCCGCATTCAGGTTTCTGAGTTTGCATAATTCAAGATCGCACGAACGCCTCTCGCCGGAAGTGCTTATCCTGTGTCCGCAAATGTGCGATGATCGATGACCGTTAAGGAATAAACGTGCCGGGATTTCGCATGCCTGCCGTGACTCCACGTTTAAGATGCCGCGCGCTAAAGAGCCTTCTCTTCTGCCTAAGCTGCGCGTTGCTTCCCGCCACTACCTCCGCGCAGGATTCGGCTGCCAAGGACGAAATTCCCATCGAGCGCTGCGATCGCCTGCCGGTGGTCGAGGTCGAGGTTGCAGGAAAGCATTTGCAATTCCTCCTGGACACCGGCGCGACGTCCTTGTTGAATTTGAAATCGTTTGCGGGCGGCCATTCCAGGCAGGTCCACATCGCCTCCTGGACCGGCACTGCGGCTACCAGCGCCCGCGAAGTTTCGCTCGCCGAACTCACAATCGGTAAGCACGTCCTGCGCAATTTGAAGCTGCCGGCGATTGACCTCAGTCCTATCGGCGCGGCCTGTGGCGGGCCGATTGACGGCATTCTCGGCGTGGATCTCCTCGATCGAATGGGCGTGACGATTGACCTGCAGCACCGCGTCGCGACGATGGGCGGCGGGACGGTGGACGCGCGCGTCGCGTACGATGCCATGCAAGCCGCCATGGAACCCTGCATGGGCGCTTTCACGCAAGGAAACGCGGCGGTGTTCGAGAAATGCCTCGATCCGGATGTGGTGATGTACACGCCGCACGGAGAATTCGTCGGGCCGCAGAAGGTAATCGGCTATTTGCAAGATCGTTTTTTTCAGTACGCGCCCAACATTCATCACACGTCCAAAGTCAACGAAGTGCAACTGCTCGGCGACGCCCTATGGTATTCCTACGAATACACCATCGATACGCCCGTCGAACATCGCACCGGCCATGGCACCACGATCTGCCGCAAAAGCGATGGCCGCTGGCGTATTCTCAGCGTCCACAATTCCTAGTCCAATACCACGGCGAAGGCGGCGTTGGCACAGCCACGGGTCCCGCGCTAATCGGCATAAGCGCCAAACTCTCCCCGGAGCAAATCACCGAGCTGTTGCATCACCCCACGGCCAAGATGAAAGCCGGCGGCATGCCCACCCCGGATTTGCCGCCCGACGATATGAAAGCCCTAATCGCCTACGTCGCCAGCAGCAACGCTAGTTGTCACTCCAATGGGTGAGAGTCCCATCGACAGACAACGGTCCAGTGACTGTCGTAGTTATATCCAGCGGCGAGAAGGGTGACCAACTCGTCGGAAGCCTGGAAGTAAAAGTCCCGGTGGCCGGAAGAGTTTCTGGTCAGATCGGCACAGGGGGCGAGCAACCTGACAGGCCGCAGCAAAAGCGAACCAGTGAAGCTCCGAAAAGTCGGCCCTGCGTGAAGCGGATTGCAGGATAGTCGGGAGGGCCGAGCCGCTCATAACATGGCGAAGGCCTATGTCGGGACCGCATGTCTGGAACCAACCGGTTACCGATCTCCCCGGAGTCGTAGAGGGTGGCATGTGAGGAAGGAACGACAGCGAAAGCGTGGAACCACTCGGAGGTCGCCTAGGCGCAGTGTGCACAGCGAAGGCATCTGGTATAAGCCGCAAAGCGGTGAAATCGGGATGTGCCTGCGAGTGGGGCGGATGGGGCCGATTAAGCGTGGATGGAGCGGGACAGAACAACCCGGTCTGGAGCGAGGGCCCCTGGGGTAGAGCAGCAGCGGCCGCTCGAACGGAGGTGTTTCAGCGCACCACGTCCCCCGGCACAGAACGGGGAACTGGCGAGGGAAGCGGGGAGCACGAAGGACAAGGGCAAACCGTCCGAGGCGAGGAAGCGTCGAGCGGGAAGGCCCTCTCTGATCTACCGGCCTTGAAGCCGTACTGGGGAAAACCCGCGGTACGGAATTTTAGGGAGGGCAATGGAAACGTCGGCATCATGCGAAGCCCGCTACGCGCCCTTGCCCTACCCGACCAATCAATTGAAATCGGCCTAGCAAGCCTTGTAGCGACACTTGCGACCTGCGCGGCCTTTGGCTCACCTCAGACTCTCGGTTGCTGCACGTCGTAATGAAGTTGAACAACGCCGTCTGGAAATCGTTGCAAAGATAGCAGCCGGAGCGGCATCTCACGACGCCTCGGTGCAATGAGCGGAATGCCTTCCCCGATGAATATCGGCACGACGGTGATGATGAAATCGTCAATCGCGTTCTCGTCGAGGAAGGACGCGATGATCTCGCCTCCGCCCATCATCCAGATGTTCCTGCCAGCTTGCTTGCGGAGGCGTTCGGCAAAGGCCCTGATCGACTCCCTGACGAGTTGGACGCCGGCGGGCACGGATGCAGGAGGCGGCCGGCGAGAGAACACATAATGCACGTTGTCTACGCTGAAACTCGCGCCCATCTTCACACTCAGGTCGAAGGTCTTGCGACCGAGAATCTTGGCATCGACTGAGCGTGAAAATTTCGGCAGACCGTAGAAGCCCCTTGGAGCCGGCCGTCTCGTCAGCCAATCGAGATTGCCATCGGTTCGAGCAAGGTAACCGTCCGCGCTCGTCGCAATATTGACGATGATTTTTCGCTTTGGCACGAGTCCCCCTGTCAGTCTCGGGTCGCCTGATTGGCCGAGCGATCTCTTGTACCATACTGCGCTCAGGTCGATGGGCAAACGCGAATCGGCAGCCGGCTGTCTGCTTGGATTTTTGCTCGACCACCTCAGGAGTCGTTAAACAAAGCAAGACTCTTCAATAAAGTCTCAACTCCTAACGCCCTTACCGGGTGCGCCGTGAAAAGGCGGTGGTCCACAGCGGGGGTAAACCCGCCCGGGAACTGGTTCGCTCCACCCGGTAGCAATCGAAGCAGCGGCGGAGGCAATGAAGCTGCTGAAGCCTTCGGTGTAGAGGGTCGCATAGGCGACTGGGCGAGCCTGCAGGCTGTAACGTGAGTGAACGCTGAGCAGGCCTCGAAAAGCGTAATGCAGGAGCCGACCCGCCCCGGTTACGGGGAAGGCCGAAGCGAATGGAAGCGTACGAGCGAACAAATTCCATCCGACCTGCCGGGGTATTAGCGACGGCAGGCAGGCAAAGTGGAGTATGCGCAACACGGGAAGTCCCAGCGGTGATCGCAGTAGGGATCAACTGGCAGCTCGCGAGAGAAAGGCCGGGCTGACTGGGATGGCGGAGAGGCTCGTAGTACCGACGAAGCCGGGTAATTCCGGCGGAGTGAAGGGGCTTCAGTGTATGTCCAGAAAAGGCAGATGTGTTCAATGGGAGGTAGACCCATCAAGGGAAGAGTCAGAACTCTTGTAGCTAGGGCCGCATGTGTGGAGGAAACGAAACGCGTGAAGTCGGTCCGACAAAATCATCCTTTCGGGATGGTGAGCGAGTCATTGGGCTGTAACGAAAGTGAACGCACAGGTGACCTCGAAACCCTAAACTCCAGAGGCCGAACCCGCACTGAGGGGGTGAAGGCAACATGGATCGTTGCAAAACTGACTGATACGACGAGACGCTCTGGCGGGGCGATAGCGACAGCACGATGACAAGGACACATGGAGCAACTGGAGAAACCCTCCTCGTCCCATGGAGAAATCCACGGAGCAGAAGACCGTATAACTGGGACCACCAGGAAATCGGAAGACGGCGAGAGGGTGGCGGAGGGGCCAGCAGTAGCGGTGAAGCGGGGTAATGCCCGTGGAGCGAAGAGGCCCCGCTGATGTGCAACAACAACTCCAACCACAAGGGAGGCAAGGGTGAGATGACAAAGACACCCATCAGTTTGCAAGACCTGAGGAGGAGGATATACGTCAAGGCGAAGGCAGAACCAACTTGGCGCTTTTGGGGACTCTACGTTCATGTCTGCAAGAGGGAAACGCTCCAGGAAGCCTACCAGATGGCCAAGAGCAACAAGGGCGCACCTGGGATCGATGGCGTCACGTTCGATGACATCGAGGAAAGTGGAGTGGAGGGTTTTCTGAAACAGATTCAAGACGAACTGGAGCAGAACACGTATCAGCCCATGCCGGTGCGGAAGAAGGAGATTCCGAAAGACGGGGGCACCAAAGTCCGCGTTCTCTCGATCCCCACAATCCGCGACCGCGTGGTTCAGGGTGCGCTCAAGCTCATCCTGGAACCGATCTTTGAGGCTGATTTCCAACCGGGGTCGTACGGCTATCGACCGAAGCGGTCGGCCCATCAAGCGGTAAGCAAAGTTGATCAGGCGATCGTCCAAGGGTTAACACGAATCATCGATTTGGATCTCCGAGCCTACTTCGATAAGGTGCAGCACTCACTGCTGCTCGAGAAAGTGGCTCGGCGGGTTCAAGATACATCGGTGATGAAACTCCTGAAGATGATCCTGAAATCGACCGGAGCGAAGGGAGTGCCCCAAGGCGGGGTAATTTCGCCAATGCTCAGTAACCTCTACCTAACCGAGGTAGACCGGATGCTGGAAAAGGCGATTGCGACCACGCGACGGGGACAATACCCCAATGTTCAATACGCGCGGTTTGCGGATGACCTAGTGGTATTGATTAGCTCTCATCCGCGGCAGGACTGGCTGATCGGGGCGGTGGAGAAACGACTGCGAGAGGAATTGGGCCAACTTAGAGTTGAAATCAACGAGGAGAAGAGCCGGAAAGTAGACCTAGCGAAGGGAGAAAGCTTCAGCTTTCTGGGGTTTGAGTATCGCCGCGTTCGAAGTCGTAAGGGAAAGTGGCGACCTCATCTGGTGCCCAAGCCGAAGAAGCGAACGGCGCTCCTGCGGGAGCTGAAGGAAATCTTCCAGCGATCCGTTAGCCAACCCGTGCGGAGAGTGATTGGACTCATCAATCCGATCCTGCGGGGTTGGGTAAACTACTTTCGCGTAGGGAACTCGAGCGGGTCCTTTTCCTACATCAAACTCTGGGTGGAACAGAAGGTGCGGCGGCATCTGCTACGTGCGCGAGGGCGCCAGGGATTCGGATGGAAGCGGTGGAGTACGCAGTGGATCTACGACACTCTCGGACTATTCAATGATTACCGGGTCGTGTATGGCGATCACAGCTGAAAGTTGCTCCGCTCGAATGAGCCACATAACCCTTGACGCGAAGCACACAGGAAAGCCTAGTGCGGGAAATCTGCACGCTGGGTTTGATGAGGCGGGGGCTGGAAACCGGCTTACGATTCGGCTCGTGAGGCACTCCCAGAGGAAACGGGGAGCAACAGATAGGCTGAATCTACGGAGCCCGGCGCCAGTCCTCGACCCTACTGAAGGCGGACGCAAGAAGCAACGACGGAAAGGGAGAATGGCGAAGAGCCTAGCAACTCCCGCATTGTTTTCAGAAGTTGCAGACAGCGTCACCTGCAATGGCTACGGCGATTGTGTGAGTCTTCTCCGAGAGCCGGATGCGGCAAATCCGCACGTCCGGTTCGCTGAGCGGAGTGTGAAGACGGAAGCACGGTACAGCTCGTGAGGCACCGACAGACGAAAGGGTCGGCAACGGATAGGCTGCACCTAAACCACCGCGTCACACCTCGACTCCACAAACTAGCCCTTATCGCAGTTCCACGCGTTCGTAATTAGTTGGTTGCTGTGTTCGGCGAAGAGGTGGCAGTCGTCTGTCGCAATACATATTTTTTGCAGACTCAATCTGACTTCTTACGCTAGGGTTGTACCGTGGCTATAGCGGCAGGGCGGTCAGACATGGAGTCGTCACGCGACTCACAAAAATCTTCGCACGGCGATTTTCTCGTGCTCAGCGCGATTGCGCTTGGCGTCGTAGTTCTGCACATCATCACGAACGGCCGTTATGGTTTTCATCGTGATGAGTTGCAAGTCCTAGACGATGCGCGCCACATGGATTGGGGCTTCGTGGCCTATCCGCCCGCGGCGCCGTTTGTTGAGCGCGTCGGATTGGAATTGTTCGGCGTCTCGTTGGTCGGGCTTCGAATGTTTTCTGTGCTCGCGCAGGCAGCAGCCCTTGTCATCACCGGACTGATGGCGCGCGAACTCAGTGGCAAGCGCCTGGCGCAAGTCGTGGCTGCGCTGGCGGTGGCAATCTCGCCGCTTCCCCTGTTTGAGGGAACCGAATTCCAGTATTCCTCATTCGACTACCTCTGGTCCGTATTGATCGCCTATTTCCTCATCCGCTTGCTCAAATCTGACAATCCGCGCTGGTGGCTGGGCATCGGCGCCGCGATGGGCCTGGGCATGATCACGAAATATACGATGGGATTTTTCGTCACTGGAATTGTGATAGGTGTTGTCCTCACGCCAGCGCGCCGCTATTTGAAGAGTCCATGGCTTTGGTGCGGCGCCTCTTTGGCTATGCTGATTTTTCTTCCGAATCTAATCTGGCAGATCCAACATGAATTCATCTCGCTCCACTTCCTACGTCACATTCACACGCGCGACGTGGGCGAAGGTCGAGCAAATGGTTTCGTGCGCGACCAATTCCTGATCAGCGCGAATCTCCTTGTGTCGCCGATTTGGCTCGCGGGCCTTTCCTATTTCTTTGTCGTACCGGACGGCAAGCGCTACCGATTGATGGGCTGGTTGTATGTCGTTCCATTCGTACTTTTTTTCTTTGCGAAAGGCCGCGGCTATTACCTTGCGCCTACGTACCCAATGCTCTTCGCAGCGGGAAGCGTCCTGTGGGAGCGGTGGGTCACAGCGATCTCGACTGTGTGGTCTCGCGTCATGCGAGGAGCAACGTTCACTGCAGTAGCAATTGGGGGAGTGCTTGCGGGCGCGGTCATCCTTCCCATTGATCCGGTGATCTCACCTGGCAATGTCGCGCTCAGGAACAACGGAGATCTCAGGGAGGAAGTAGGGTGGACCGAACTGGTTGCAGCTGTCGCGAAAGTCCGTGATTCATTGCCTCCCGCTGAAAAAGACAACGTCGGCATCCTGACCGGCAACTACGGAGAAACGGGAGCCATCGATCTATACGGTCCGGCTTACGGGTTGCCGCAAGCGATCAGCGGAACAAACTCCGCATGGTTCCGCGGCTACGGCGATCCGCCGCCGAAGACCCTCATTGTAGTCGGCCTGTCGCGCAAGTATGTGGAAAGCGTGTTCGAGTCATGCACACTCGCCGGCCACGACGGAAATCCCTACGGGATTACGAATGAAGAGAGCCGCGACCATCCGGACATCTTCGTGTGCGGACCGCCGCGTCAGGGTTGGCACGAATTCTGGGACGGCTTTCAGACCTACGGATAGCTGCCAACGCGGCGTTGGCAGTGACCGATTGATGTTATTTCCTTCTCAGCGACAGAAAAGGTGCAACCATCTGCAGCACCCGGTCGAATGGCTCGGAATAATCGCGAACAGGAAGCCGCCAGCTGTGTAAGTGATTAACGCTAACCGGTCCTGGTAGCAAGATATCCGATAACGCGGCCCAGAAGAGGGATGCGAATCATACTTGCGACGGTACCATCAGAAGTGCCGGTGGCGGAGCCTACCGCGCAGTCACCGATCACGAATTTGCGCGCTGAGATGGTTCCGCCGGTTTTACGCGAGTACAATCGGACGGGAGGCCACTTCGATGAATCGACGGTTCGCGTTGGTCCTCTTTGTAATTCTTGCGTTTTCCCTCCTCGGTGCCACCGCAGCAAACCTCAACGTCACGATTCTGGAATTCAACGTGCCCACGCCGAATTCGCGCCCGCATGACCCGGCGATTGGGCCAGACGGAGCGCTCTGGTACACGGGGCAACTCGCTAACAAGATCGGCAGGCTCGATCCAAAGACGGACCAGATTAGGGAATTCCCGCTCACGACGCCCAATTCAGGCCCACATGGGCTCGCCGCCGACAAGGACGGCGACATTTGGTTCACCGCTGTCTTCAAGGGTTACATCGGCAAGCTTGATCCGCGCTCGGGCAAAATAATCGAATATCCCATGCCAGACAAACGAGCGACGGACCCGCACAGCCTGGTGTTCGATCGAGACGGGACAATTTTCTTTACGGTCGAAGAAAGCAACTTCGTCGGACGGCTTGAGCCAACAACAGGCAAGGTGACACTGAAAGAGGTGCCGACACCACACGCCATCCCTTACGGCATCATCATCGGGCCGGACGGCGATGCCTATTTCTGCGAATTTGGTTCGAATAAAATCGGTAAGCTGAATCCGACGACTCTCGAGATCACAGAGATTTCGTTGCCAAACAAGGACGCGCGACCGCGCCGGATTGCAAACGCCCCCGACCACATGATTTATTACACCGACTTCGTGCGCGGATATCTTGGGCGCCTCGATCCAAAGTCCGGCAAAGTGGAAGAGTGGGCGTCGCCGGGAGGCGCAGGCTCGAATCCCTACGGTATCACCTCGACGAGCGACGGCACGGTGTGGTACAGCGAGTCGGGCGTGAAACCGAACACGCTCGTGGCGTTCAATCCGGAAACAAATTCCTTTAGGGCCTGGCCAATCCCCTCTGGTGGAGGAGTGGTGCGGAACATGGTCGCGACTCCGGAGGGTAATCTCTATCTCGCGTGCAGCGGTGTGAACAAAGTTGCAATCGTGCAAGTCAGTCGCTAACGTGGTTCACTGCTGCAATAGGACGGAGTCGTGGGGAAGGGTTGGAGAGGTAATTTGCGGCCGGCCGAAAAGGAGTGCCAGTCGCAGCGCCAAAATAATCTCCGGAGTTTTTATTTTTTTGTTTCCGTTTTTTTCAGGTGCGTCTACTTGTCCCAAATGGGACAACCACCGGGCATGTACCGCCACATCCGCGAACCCAGTATGTAATTGTCATTGTCCGGTTACGCTTATCAGGAGCTAGTCCAGAGACCCAAGGTTGAGTGTACATTTGCCAGATTGCCGAAGGTGGCGCACGATTTCTTCGTACTCGTGTCCGCAAAAGCCAAAACGAATGCAGAATTCGTCTTCCCGTCGCTCCTCAGGAATCGCATCGGCAAGCAGCTTGCCGTTTTGGAAGACCGCATAGCTGCCATTTTCGTTTCTTACGAATTCCCAAACATTTGGTTTCGTCGGCATGGATTGCAGAATATACCACCTCACGCCGGGAGCGTCGGTTGGAAGATGTGTGAGGCAGTTTCCGATTACGCGACGCAAATCAGGACTTAACAAGCCAGAATGTCCCAACGGGCCTTCTGACTCGGAATGACTTCCGGTTAGCTCGTCACCGATAAAGCGCTAACGTCATTTGCCCAGAATCGGCCCGTTACTGTGAACGTAAACGCCCGTTTTCGGCAGCCACTGTGCGGATCACTGCAACGGCTTGACGGCGTATCCCATGTAAAGAGTTTTCAAGTCGTGGCTTTCTACGAGTTTGAACCTCTGGCCAAGTTCCTTGTAGCCGATTTTGCCTTGGGCTCTTTTTCGCAGCAGGCTGATCATTTTGGGAATGCTCACGTCCGGCGACGTGCCACGAAACTCTTTGAACTCAAATCCGGCCTGCACAAGCAATCCTCTTAATTCTTCCGGCCGAATAAACATTCTCCACTCGTGAAGCCGGGGCGGCATGAAGGCCGTGCTCTTCCATTCCTGCCAGATCTTGATCGCCACCAGCTTACTGACGAAGGTGCGGTTCAGCGTGTCGAAAAAAAATACGCCGCCTGGTTTCATCACTCGGTAGATTTCGCCGATCACTTTTGGCAAGTCGCGCACGTGCTCCAGCACGTCGCAACAGTACACAACCGGATAAGCGTTATCGCCAAACGGAATGGATTCCCCGGTCCCCTGTTGGTACTGGAGGGACAAGCCCATGGAGCGGGCATGTTGTCTGGCCGTGTTCAGCGATTGCTCCGAGGGATCAATGCCTGTCACATGAAAACCCATCGCAGCAAATTCCTCAGCAAGAATGCCGCCGCCACAGCCTACATCCAGCGCCGCCGCGCCGCGACAGTCGAACTTAAGCACGTGATCGAGGAGTCTTCGGAAGTACCCAACACGGGCCGGATTGACCGACGACTTGAGCAAGTGCAGACACTGGTTTTCATCCCACCAGGTGCCGCCCTGCTCGTTGTACAGAGCGTTGTCAATCTGCTTGTAGACCTCATCCGAAGTGGCTCGCATTTGTTGCTGCTCCGTTTTGGCCGGGCTTTATCCTGCTTCTGCTCGCAGGCAAACTCTTACGAGGAGCAGTCCTGCTTCCCACATGGTCCTTTCAATGAGATTATACCTGCGGGACACGTTATCTGACAGTTGGCGAAACATCGCTATTACACTCTCAATCCCCAGAGTTTGCACGTCCCTTGGCGAATTCTCGGCAACCCGGAAACAATCCTGAAAGTCACAAATTAAGCGGTCAAGTCCTGGTTAACGCCGGTAACTTGGGTCCTAGCCCAAGTTCCGCAGTTTGAAGAATAAATACCTGTGTTTTCAATACGGACATGCCCGAGTCTTCACTACACTTGGGCCATTTCCAGCGAATTGGGGAGATGCAGATTCAAGTGTCGCAACAGTATCGCCTGGTGCTCAGTCGGTCGACTGATGCAGCGCTTGCGGATGATTACTCCGTTGCGCGTTGGTAACACGACGTCGACCAGGGTGATGTCCGCCAATTCCTGGAATACTTTTCGTGGTTCGTTGCCCAACCCAGCGCGTTGACAGAGTTGCGCCAGCGTCTTCCACAACACAAAGGCCAGAAAGCACACCAGGATGTGTGCTTCCACCCGCTCTTGTTTCTGGTGCCAGATCGGTCGCAGTTGCAAATCCGTCTTCTGGATGCGGAACGCGGCCTCGGCCTCGGTCAACTGCATGTAGGCACGCCAGAGTTCTTCTGGGCTCCAGTCCGTCACGTTGCTGCGCAACACATAACAACCCTCACTGAGCTGTGCCCACTCCCGCCAGCGATCGATTCTTTTCCAGCGACACTTCGCAAAACCGTCGGTATCGGGATCGATCTTGACCTCAAACGCTCCCGCTGCCCGAGAGTTCTTGCCCAGTAATCGCCCCACCCGCTGCCCCACAGCGGCCGGCAGTTGTTTGCGCTTGGCGCAGCTGGCCACGATCTTTTCCAGCCCCTCCTCGATGCGTTTCTCAAAGCGCTCATGCATGGCCTGCTCTTTCTCTTTCCGCTGCGCACTCCGGCACAGAAGAAATACTTCTTCCCCACCGGGGGCCGGACACAAACGCACCTGCAGACCTTCCCGCACTTGATTCCAGTCTTTGGCGCGCAGTTCTCCCTCGAACCGTTTCAGCATGCCCTTCGGTGTCCCCACGATGTACCGTCGCTTGGCTTCCTTCAAAAACCGCACGTTCTCTTCGCTCACCATGCCGCGATCCAACACCCAGATACGGTTCGCTTTCCCGTACAGTCGTTCGATCCGCTCCACGATTTCTTCCAGTGTGGTTCCGTCGTTGCGGTTCCCGGTGAACAACTGGTAGCCCAAAGGCATTCCTTCGCGGCTTACCACCAGAGCAATGTTCACCTGCTTGCAGTCGGGGCGGTGATCGCGCGAATAACCCCGCTGAGCCAATTCGTTCCGCTTGGCCTCGCCTTCGAAGTACGTACTGGTGACGTCGTACAACAACAGGTCGTAGTCCAGATCGAATAGTTCTCCCAGGCGATTCTTCAGATGTTTTTCCAGCTCTTCCTTATGCGGCAGGAGTCGATCCAGAGAGCGGTAGAGTCGGTCTTCATTGACCTTATGAGCGGGCACGCCCAGCAGATCGCTTAACGCACTTGCTTCATAGAATCGTTCCGCGATATGCAACTCGCTGGAGGGATCACAGAGCCGTGCCAGGATTAGGATCTGCGCCATCACCGGCCAGGAAATCTCTTCTCGTCCCGCAGGGAGAGTTCGTTCCAGAAAATCGAGCAGTCCCACTTGCTGACACAACTCCTGCCCGATCCAAGGACCGCCAAACGCCCGCTTCCGTTCGATGGCGATCCGCTTCAGATCGACTTCCACCCACTGCGGTTCGATGTCCCGGAATAATCCTCGCTGAGCAACAGCGGTAGCACCTGCGGCTTGTTGATGAATGCCCAGACGCCCTGCCGCATCCATCTCACCGAGGTAGGCCACCACGCGCTGCCGTGGGCCTCGCGACGAACGATAACTCTCGACCAGCGCCCAGTAGCCATGGCGCTTGCCATCCTTGTTGCGATAGCAGCGACGCAAGTACATGCATCGATCCTACGCATGGCTACTCCACTTTCAAGAGGGTTGGTCTTCACTACAAAGACTTTTTCGCGGGACACGCAATACTTCCTGAGGACTCGCACTGAGGATAGGAAGGTTAAGAAATCTGTAGATTCGAATTACTCCGAAAATGTGCTCAAAAAATAATCAAATCACCTCAGACTGCGGAAGGTGGGCTAGTACGAAGATCTGTGGATTTTGATCGTCGGAGATGCCAAAGAGCACAGGATTAGAAAATTACAGATTTCTAATGCACTTCCGGACTACGACAAACAGTCGGTTTTATTGGATTTTTTTAAGCCGAAAACGGCGGGGTTTTCTAATCTGGTGATTGTTGAAGCGTTTCGACTTTCCTGCTGCGATTCGCATCACCGATCGTCTGCTTAGAAGACCAGCACCAGAACGCTATGCTGATGATTCTACTTGCTCGGTCCTGCATGACAGAGCATGGTCTTGTATGACATTCGGCCCTTACTGGACCCAATTCGGACTCAAATTAGGGGCCGGACTTGTCCGGCACGACTCTCCAGAAACTTGTCTATTAAGTTCCCTGGAATCAACAAATCCGTTTGGACAAGTTTCTGGCACTAGCGACGCGTCGAAGACGCAGTCAGGGCTAATCAGGAGCTGACGAAGCGGGGAATTAACGAGTAGACCGTGGAGCGGAGTTGGGCTATAAGTAAGCAAACGCTCACCGGGGGCCAAGCGACTCTTAGCGATTTTCGAGATACCAGATTCATCGAACCAGTAAAGTTGGTTGCGCGAGCGGCTTTCGAAGCAAAATTAAATCGTACGTTAGCGCGCCTCCGGACGAACGCGAATGATGATGAAAGTCTCGCTGATCTGGGAACTCATGGTGGTTTGCGCGACCCTGTGCATTTCGGCGCCCTGTACCATTGCCCAGGATTCCATCCGCGTCGAACCCGACCAAATTCTGGTGCCAGCCGTGGTATTTGATAGGAAGATCTACACCTTGGCGGATAAAACCGAAGAGCACCACCGCTCATTGAGTTATCTCGTCGCTAACGATTCCCATTTTCGGGAAAGTATCGCATTCCGCAACCTAGTCGCAAAGGATTTCCATCTGTACGAAGACGGCGAAGAGCGACCGATTCGGGGCGTAAGCGTTGAACCTCCGGCCCTCTCGATTGTGCGGGACAACCTGGGTGCACATCCGGAAAGCATTGGCACCGGAGGCGGTAGGTGGTCGTATCCGGATCAACTGGAGAAGAATATCGGTTTGTGGCTCCCTTGGCCCCAGTATCTGATCGCGTACGTTCCTGTAGCATCGCCACTGGGAAGCTGTCATAAGCTCCAATTGACGGTAGACCGCCCTAATTTAGTAGTCTGGGCCCACACCGAGTACTGCAACACCGTTCATCCAGCGAACGACCCGCTCAACGGAACGGAGTTTGGCAAGCAAATGGAAGCCGATCTTGCCTCGGAAAAACAGGGCAGGATAAACGTAACTCTCAGGGCCGTCTCTTTTGCCCGGGATGCCGCAACAGCCCGCGTTTACATCCAACTCGATTTCCCCTGGAAATCCCTGAAGCACGAATTCAAGAACCACACGTTGTATGCGAACATCGGCACATTGGGAATGGTTTACAACAAAGACGGAACCGTCGCGGCGCGTTTCAGTGATTTTGCATGCTGCGATTATGCGAATGACAGTACGTCCTCCTCAAGTTCCCCACCCTCCGGAGACCGTTCCGTCCAGCACATCTCGCCAATCCCCGATCGCTACGAAACCCAGATCGAACTGCCGTCCGGGGAATACGATCTTCGCGTCGTCCTCAGCGACGGTGAGAAATTCGGGCGCCAACAGATCCCGCTGACTGTGGGCGGCTTTGCCGGAAAACAACCGGCGATCAGCGAGATATCCTTTTGCAGGCGAGTTCGGAAGATTGCGACCGGTTCATCGGACGCCCCGATCAAATCAGCCGGATACTACACGCCTCTTACCAGCGGAGATCTAGAACTTACGCCCGCGACCAGCGCGGCCTTCAGGAAAAGCGAACCATTTTATGGTTACTTTGAAGTTTATGAGCCACGACTAACGGAACAGCCCCCGGCAACGGTCGCACTGCACTTCAGAATTGTGGACGTGAAAACCAATGAGCAGATAATGGACTTCCCGGCGGTGGACGCAGCGCAGTACATCCAGCCAAACAGTTCAGTCGTACCAATTGCACGGGAATTCGACCCAGGTACTCTGTCGGAAGGCTCCTACCGATTGGAAATCCAGGCAACTGACGCGGCGGGGAAAAGCACCTTTTGGCGCACTGCGAACTTCACCATCAACTCGGACCAATCCAATGAGTTAGCGAACAGCGCGGACGATTCAGCGAGCCTTCCGAATGGGACCGGCATCGTCGGAGTGTTGGCAACTGAGCTGAACACGAAGCATTCCAAGGTGGGCGAGCGCGTGGAGGTCGAGATAACGGAAGACGTGAAATCAGGCGACCAAATTCTAGTAAAGAAAGGCTCAATTGTCACGGGACAGATTACCCAGGTAAATCCATTTTCTCAAGGCGTCGACAGCGCGGAGATAGAAATTGTGTTCGACAAGGTTGTGCCCAAGAGCGGTGAGCCGATTTCGACCCATCTCGCTATTTATGCGTTGGCTGCTAAGCGCATAGATAGGAAAGACGACCTGCAAGACGGAAGAGGACTAATCGCGACAAATACGCGAGCGGGAGTCGCCGGGGGAATGCTCAGCCCCCCGCCCGGTCTAAAGGCCGATTCGAGAGGTCTGTTCAGAATAGATGCGATGCGTTTGCTGCCCACGGCCAAGGACAACCCCCCGACCTCCCTCGTAAGCTCGCAAAGCCGAGACGTTCAGCTGGAAATAGGAACAGAGATTGTCGTGGTAGTTGTCGGCCGGTGAGTTCCGCCGATGCACGTTTCTCAATTCGTGAAGATTCTTCGTCGATCCCGCCAACGTGCCTGGCAAACGCTTACCGGAGTGGAGTACTTGCCCTTACCGGAGTAGTGAAGTTTCACTTTATATGGACGATTACGCTAATCAGGCCTTAGAAGTCGATGATGACTCTCACTTCGGCGTGATGTTCTGATTTACGCGGAAAAAGTTCGCCGGATCGCGGCGTTTCTTTATCTTCACCAGACGCTCATAATTCTTGCCGTACGTCGCCCGAATGCGGTCTTCGCCCTCTTCCATCATAAAGTTAATATACGCGCCGCCTGCCGAGTATGGATGAAGCGCGTTCCAATATTCTTTAGCCCACACGGAGACCATTTCCTTGTTCGCCGGGTCCGGATCGACTCCGACGATCACCTGAGACCACGTAGCGTCGCGGTACCACCACGGCGTTGCCTGCTTCTTGACGCGTCGCACCGCACCATTGATCGGGTAGAGGTGCATCGTCGATTCCAGGCTCGGCAATTTCTCACCGTATTTTAAATGCTGCGCGATGGCCTCGTCGGAAAGTGTGTTTACGAAATCGGCCTTCCAATACCATTGCATCCCCGCCGGATACAGGCGATCGAAGAGGCTTTGTAGCGCCGGATGCGGAATTGGGCCAACCAGATCGATTGCCGGAGTCTTGAAATCCCGGATCGGTCTAAACACTTTCTCCGCTTTCTTCATTGCTCCGGTGTAACACCAAACGATGCCACACATCTTTTTGTTGTGAAGGTGCTCGGGGAAAGGCGCCCACGGCGGCACGGTGTGGAAAGCAAAAAACCCGTAAATGTCATCGGGCGCCTTGACGACGAAGTTGCGGTACCAGCGCATCATCTCGGCAGCATATTTCATCGGCCAGAGCATCGGGCCACCGTAGACGGTGTCCACCGGCTGCGCTTTGAATAGAAACGTTGTCACGATGCCGAAGTTGCCACCCCCGCCGCGCACCGCCCAGAACAGGTCAGCATTTTCCTTAGCATTGGCCGTGACGAATCGCCCGTCGGCCAGCACCATTTCGACGGCCAGCAGATTGTCGATTGTCAGGCCGTACCGTCGCGTCAAGTAACCGATCCCGCCGCCTAAGGTCAATCCAGCGACGCCGGTCGTCGAAATGATGCCCGATGGGACTGCTAGACCGAACGCGTGCGTGGCATGATCCACATGGCGCCACAGCGCGCCAGCGCCGACCATCACGGTCTTCTTCTTTGGGTCCACATGAACATGGCTCAGCTGCGAAAGATCGATCACCAATCCGTCGTCGCACACTCCCAAACCACCCGCGTTGTGCCCGCCGCCGCGAATCGCCACGAGCAAACGATGCTCCCGTGCGAACTTTACCGCCGCCATGACATCGGCTATGTCGGCGCAGCGCACGATCAGTCGCGGGCGCCGTTCGATCATCGCGTTGTACACTTTGCGAGCGGCTTCGTAGCTTGAATCGCCGGGCTCGATTAGCTCCCCGCGCAAGCTGGACCGAAATGCCGCAATCGCCGCTTCGTTCGGCATCGTTTGCTGCCTCCATTCCCGGAAATTTGGCCCCGTTTTACTATTGTTGGACGCCAGATGGCAACAGCCAGAGTTATCCGGCTAACTGGGCCTTATCCGGTGATTTGGCAGGAATTCTCGATTTGCGTCGCTCATTCACAAGTCGAAAATCTGCTCTTCTCCGTAAGCGACGAGCTTACACCGAGAGCACGCTAAACCAAGATCGGAGTTAATGCCAGAATCACGCCTTACTCGGACAATGTGTGAAATCGGGGCAAAACCACTTGTACGGGGAAGCGTCTTATTGGGAGCGAGTGGCTCGGCTGTTGATTGATCGTGGCATTCCATCCGGTCGAGGCCCTGAGCAACCCATTTAGCGCGTCGGCGTCGAACTGTTTATGTTTTAATGCGTATCTGTCGGCAGGGAAAACTTGGGTGTAAGCGTGAACCCAATTGAGCCAAGTTCCTGGGGCAGGGAAAAGGGCCACCGGTTAGGACTGCATGGAAACTTAATGCCGCAGGGGGGCCTTATGGAAGCACTGGGACAGGATATCCGCTATGCCCTCAGGACTTTGAGGAAGGCCCCCGCGTTTGCCGTCATCGCCGTCGTCACGCTGGCGCTTGGGATTGGGGCCTCCACGGCGATTTTCAGCGTCATGGAAAATATTCTGATGGAGCCTTTCCCCTACCCTGACGCACAGCGCTACATGTCCGTTCTGATTCACGACACCGAACGAAATGATCCGGGCGGGCGCGCCGGCTACATCGGCCCTGAGTTTCTGGACTACATCGCGCAGAATCATGTATTCGATCGCGTGATTGGCAACGATTCGGTGGACGTGCTGTACCGTACGGGCGAAGGCACGCAACGCCTCGACGGCAATTATGTAACTCCCGGAACATTCGAATTTCTCGGCATGCACGCGCTCCTGGGCCGCGTGATGCAACCAGCCGACTATGAGCCCGGTGCACCTCACGTTTTCGTCCTGCGTTATAAGACTTGGGTAAAGCAATTTGGCGCCGACCCGAACATCCTCAACAAGACCTTCTTATTGAACGACACATCGCGCACGCTGATCGGGATCATGCCGCCGCGCTTCGGATGGGGCGACGCGGATCTATGGATTCCCGAAAAGCCCAGTCGCGCAGATACCAGCAGAACTTACGCAGGAGCGTCCAAGCAGTATTGGTATTTGCTGGGACACATGAAGCACGGTGTCTCAATCGAGCAGGCCGAAGCTGACTTGACCGTCGTCGCCCACCGTCTTGCCGGCGTCTATCTCGATCTTTATCCGAAACACTTTTCAGTCCAGGTGCAATCTCTCACGGAACAGGTTGTCGGCCAGTTTCGCACTACACTTTACATCGTGCTTTCTGCCGTCGGTTTGCTCTTACTGATCGGTTGCGGAAATGTGGCGAATCTTCTGCTCGCCAAAGCCACTACCCGCGAGAGGGAATTTGCCATACGCTCGGCTCTGGGAGCCAGCCGGCGCCGAGTAATCCGTCAGCTCCTCGTGGAAAGCCTGATCCTGGCGCTCAGCGGCGCTCTTTTCGGCATTCTGCTGGCCTGGATCGGGTTGCGATTCATCGTGGCACTCATGCCGCAAGACATTATTCCCGCCGAAGCGGTCATTCGCCTGAACCTGCCCGTTCTGCTTTTCACTTTGGCCGTAGCCATCTCCACCGCGCTCCTGTTTGGTTTGGCTCCCGCGCTGAAAGCCGCTCGCAAAGATCTAGCCGAGCCGCTGCGCGGCACCGGCAAGGGTGTCAGCGGCGGTTTCCGCCACGGAAAATTCCGCAACGCGCTGGTCGTCACGGAAGTTGCACTTTCTCTCACGCTTCTGGTAGGCGCCGGACTTTTGATGCGCAGTTTTGTCGCGCTCCGCCAAGTACATCTCGGGATGCGGCCGGATCACATTCTCGTCGTCCGGCTGCCGCTTCCAGTGGAGCGCTACAAAACCGCCGATCAGGTGGCCGGCTTTTTTCGGCCATTATTGCAGCGCTTGAAAGCCCTTCTCGGTGTTGAGGACGCCACCGAGACCAGCACGTTGCCTCCCTATGGCGGGATCGATACCGAAGTCGAAGTCCCTGGAAAGACGCACTCGGAGAAATGGAACGCCATCTTTCAGCTTTGCAGCGAAGGTTACTTCCCGGTTCTCAAAATCCAGTTTCTCGATGGACGGTCCTTCAACGAATCGGAGGTGAATGCTGCCCGGAAACTCGCAGTCGTGAATCAGACGTTCGTGAAAAAATATCTGGCCGGTTACAACCCCATCGGCAAGCAAGTGCGCATCGTGCGACTTTCCCAATTCGTGGATAAGGTTCCCGACCCTACCTTCGAGATCATTGGCGTCGTTTCCGACGTCAAAAACAATGGTCTTCAGGACCCTTTGGGGCCGGAAATCTGGATTCCGTACACCGTCACCGGCTCTGCGTTCCGCGGCATTATGGTCCGCACCACGCAAGAGCCGCTCTCCATGATGAACGTGGTGCGTCGCGAAATCTGGGCCACCGACTCCAACGTTGCCGTCACAATGACCGGCACCTTGGAAGGGTACATCAGCCAATACTCCTACGCTGGCCCGCGCTTCGGCTTTATGCTGATGGTTATTTTCGCCGTGATTGGGCTGATCCTGGTCACCATCGGAGTTTACAGCGTGCTGGCCTACACCACAGCGCAGCGCACTCAGGAAATCGGCATTCGCATGGCGCTCGGCGCGGAAGGTTCGGATGTACTTCGAATGGTGGTTCGCATGGGCCTTCAGCTCGTGGCCATAGGAATAGGAATTGGATTGCTCGTCAGCGTCGGGTTGGGGCGAATCATCGCGACGCAGCTCTGGGGCGTTTCGGCTTATGATCCCTGGACTCTGACGTGTGTACCGGTCTTGTTGCTGATCACCGGGCTTTTGGCGTGCTGGATTCCCGCCCGCCGCGCTGCGAGAGTAGATCCATTAATCGCGCTACGCCACGAATGACAGTTTGGTGCCTGCTCAAGGGCGCTCGCACACGCTGAGGTTAATTCAGAATTCAACCTGCGCGGCGTCCCGGGAACTAATCCAGATGCCTGATTAACGCGGTGGTCTCAATGGGTGTCCAAACCCAATCCTTGCCTCTACCATTGCGTGTTCAGCCTGAGCTCGGGTTGAACTAAAAACAGGGTTGCAAGCCCGCTCGGGTCTGCACTGTCGACGGGCCTTGCAGCCCAAGGCGCGAGAGTGCGTCCTTCCTAGCGAATTGTCGGCCACCCGGAAGTAATCCAGAAGTAATCCAGATTGCAACATGAGGATAAGTATCTACAAGTTCTGGGAAATGATGACCAGGGTTCCAGATGGATTGTCGCCACACGGAAGTGATGTGACCCCCGCTTACTGCGATTAGTAATGGGAAGTCGGCTTGTAGGAAGTCATCGATTGCATCGGACTGCGTCTTAGGCTCGCGACATCGAGATGTTGCGGCGGGCGAATGTCAATTCGGATGGTTGCAGGGTGTTCGGAACATATTGCGGCAGAATAGTTTCTGGTTGCAGAGGCCTGCAACCATCCGAATTTGTTAGTCCTGCCGTTCCGAATGAAACTGATTCGGGTAGCTTGATACCTCCGGTTCTCGCGATCCGAGTCTTTTCTGTGTTGTTGCAATGCACTAGAAACTACGTCGGCTTCCAGGTCCATGGAACCTGGCGCGTGGCGGAAGCTCGATTCGCCAGCGCCTTTGGCGTGGGAATTAGCGAAAAGAGAATACGTGAGTCTGGGCCCAGGCAGCGAAGGCCTGCCAGACTGTCGTGTGGCTGAGGGGATGTCTTAGCTGCTGCACCGCAACCAGAAACCCGCTGGCCCAGAGGGTGACGCGTTGCAGCTTGCCTGTCGACCACAGGTCGTAAGCCATCAAAACGGCGAGAAGGGGAAAGAAGCAGACGGCATGCACGAGCGGTAACGGGTAGGGGTCGAAGATGGACCAGCGGTCGAACCCAGCGTCCAGAAGCGAGAAGGTGGCGAACAACATCAAGCGCTTGTGCATTGCGGCGTGAGGTCGGTTGCGAAAGCCGAGATAGACGAATGTGGAGAACATGAGCATGTCGGCGAGCGGGATCGCGTAAAACGCTCTCACTTCTTCGACCGTTTCCCTGCCAGGACTTGCGGCGTGCCGGGCGAGCCTATCCGTAGCGACCTGCACACCCAATATCACCATGAGGCATGCCAGGCCAAAGCCAAACATGCCTAGCCGGCGATGTAAGTCGACGCGATGAACTGTGATAAAGCAGATTTGCGTGATGAGCAGAAGAATCCATAACGAGAAAACTACGCCGTGGATATGCACCAGCAAGTTGGGGAGGGGAGCTTTGAATATCCCGGCTAGATAGTAAGTTCGGGCAAACCCTATAAAGATTACCAACAGAGAAACGATCGCCATGCCCGCGAAGAATCGATTCTCGTAGCGGAGATTGCATTTCCGCGAGATCACAGGCCGCTGTTCAATGCGCAAGGCGTCTTCGAGCGTTGGCTCGCGCGTTTCCGTAAGACAGAGCGGCGTCGCGGCGAACGGGCGGTGGATCGCCGCCGCAATCATTGCGTAGCTCATTGGGAGCGCCTGCGGGCGGCGTGCTGAAGTTATTGTCGATGCAGGGGATTACGCTCAGATACTCATAGATTGCTTCCATTTGCTGGTCGGTCATATTGTGAAGTAGCGGCCAGGGCATGACTTGCAGTTTGCTGCCGTCCACCGGAGGCGGAATGCAGACGCCCAGCGCTATATTGGGGTCCGTGTCTGATTGACAAGTTGGATGGATATTATCCAAATCCTTGCCAGTCCTAAGAATCTCCTTAAACTCTTCAAGCGTGCGTCCTCCCTCCGGACGCCCGTTCTTATCCGGCGTCAGGTTGCGGGAGATGATGACCGGACCGGCATACGGAAATCCGGTTGTCGGATCTATGGGATATCCGTCTGGCGGGTAAGAGGATGGTATGGAATCAGGCGGAAACCCTCCAACGGACGCGCTTGAAGGCACGGCCTGCCCGAAAGGGCTGCCTCCGGCCAGGTAAGTCGTGGGGTCCGTTTTTGTCCCCAGTGGCTGCTTCAAAAAGTACGGGTTCCCGTTATTTGCGTAATTGAAGTTTGGAGGGCCGCCGGCAGTGTGGCAGCCGTTGCAGTCAGCCTGAGCGTTGACAATAAAGCTGCCAAGTCCAATCAAGCGGCGTTGCTCGTGGTTTTTCCCTTCGAGATTCAGTGGGACAGGAGCTATGGTGTAACCGATGTGGACGAGCTGATCCTCGTCACCGCTTCCCTCGTCCTGGGCCTGCACGCGGCTGGGGACATTCATCATTGCCGCAAAAACAATAGCGGCTAGCGCGACCGCAGTTCCGCCTAGCCATTTGATAACGAAGCGTGTCTTCATGGTCGTTCTCCCCTTAAAGGTTGCCGGCCGCAAAGTAATAGACCGACCGCAGACTAGCCCAGCTTCCGCAGTCTGAGATGATTTGAATATTTTTTAGACACATTTTCGAAGTAATTCCCTCCTGGAGATTCCTTAACCTTTCTGTCCACAGCCTGAGTCCTCCGTGCGTATTGCGTGGCGTGCGGGAATGCCTCTGTAGTGAAGACCAACCCGCTTGAAAGTGAAGTAGCGATGCGTAGGATCGAGGCATGTACTTGCGTCGCTGTTATCGCAATAAGGATGGCAAGCGCCACGGCTACTGGGCGCTGGTCGAGAGTTATCGCTCGTCGCGAGGCCCGCGGCAGCGCGTGGTGGCTTACCTCGGTGAGATGGATGCGGCAGGACGTCTGGGCATTCACCAGCAAGCCGCAGGTGCCGCCACGGTTGCTCAGCGCGGATTATTCCGGGACACCGAACCGCAGTGGGTGGAAGTCGATCTGAAGCGCATCGCCATCGAACGGAAGCGGGCGTTCGGCGGTCCTTGGATCGGGCTCGAGCTGTGTCGACAAGTGGGACTGGTCGATTTTCTAGAGCAGACGCTGCCTGCCGGACGAGAAGAGATTCCCTGGCCGGTGATGGCGCAGATTTTGATTCTGGCGCGGCTCTGTGAGCCTTCGAGTGAGTTGCATATTGCAGAGCGATTCTATGAAGCGAGCGCGTTGAGTGATCTGCTGGGCGTGCCTGCCAGTAAGGTGAATGAAGACCGGCTGTATCGTTCTCTCGATCAACTGCTGCCGCAGAAGGAAGAGCTGGAAAGACATCTGAAGAATCGACTGGGTGAACTGTTCGATCTGGATTACGACCTGTTGTTGTATGACGTCACCAGCACGTACTTCGAAGGCGATGCGAAGCGGAACGAACTAGCTCAGCGAGGCTATTCGCGCGATCACCGCCCCGACTGCAAGCAGGTGAACATCGCTCTGGTAGTAAGCCGCGAGGGGATGCCCTTGGGCTACCAGCTATTCACCGGGAACCGCAACGACGTGACTACCCTGGAAGAGATCGTGGAACGGATCGAACGACTGTATGGGAGAGCGAACCGCATTTGGGTGCTGGATCGCGGCATGGTGAGCGAAGAAAACATCCGGTATTTGAAGCAAGGCAAGCGGCGTTACATCGTGGGAACGCCCAAGGGGGTGCTGAAACGGTTCGAGGGGGAGCTACGAGCCCCAGACTGGCATCGCGTGAGGGAAGGTCTGGAGGTGAGATTCTGTCCGGCCCCTGGTGGCGAGGAAGTATTTCTTCTGTGCCGGAGTGCGCAGAGGAAAGAGAAAGAGCAGGCCATGCATGAGCGGTTCGAGAAACGCATCGGGGAGGGGCTGGAGAAGATCGTGGCCAGCTGCAGAAAGCGCAAGCAGCTGCCGGCTGTCGTGGGACAGCGCGTCGGGCGATTGCTGGGCAAGAACTCACGAGCGGCGGGAGCGTTTGAAGTCAAGATCGATCCCGATGCGGACGGCTTTGCGAAGTGCCACTGGAAAAGAATCGATCGCTGGCGGGAATGGGCACGGCTCAGTGAAGGCTGTTATGTATTGCGCAGCAACGTAACCGACTGGAGCCCGGAAGAACTCTGGCGTGCTTACATGCAGCTGACGGAGGCCGAGGCCGCGTTCCGCATCCAGAAGACAGATCTGCAACTGCGACCGATCTGGCACCAGAAACAAGAGCGGGTCGAGGCGCACATCCTGGTTTGCTTTCTGGCCTTTGTGTTGTGGAAGACACTGGCGCAACTTTGCCAACGCGCCGGGTTGGGCAACGAACCACGAAAAGTATTCCAGGAATTGGAGGACATCACCCTGGTCGACGTTGTGTTACCGACGCGAAACGGAGTAACGATCCGAAAACGCTGCATCAGTCGACCGACCGAGCACCAGGCGATTCTGTTGCAGCACCTGAATTTGCACCTTCCCAACTCGCTAGAAATGGCCCAAGTGTAGTGAAGACTAGGGTATGTCCGCATTGAAAACACAGGTATTTATTCTTCAAACTGCGGAACTTGGGCTAGCAATTCACAGCGAGTCAATTGGAAGTCAATTTCGAGGGTCAACGGCTAAGCCACTGGGTGACAATGCTTAAGCCGGGGAAGCAGAATCGACACGCAATTCGGTGGGCGGACCAACGGTGGTAAACTTCGTGCGACGTCCACGCTTTTTCCATGGCTGTCAGCGCCCAGTTCCGCATGTTCAGCTTCGCAGACTTCACTGTCGATCTGCGAGCGAGAGAACTCCGCCGTAACGGAATCCGCCTGAAATTGCCCGGCCAACCGTTCGCTGTGCTGGCTATGCTCCTGGAGCATTCGGGAGAAGTGGTCACGCGCGAGGAGCTTCGCGCACATCTGTGGCAAGAAGAAACGTTCGTTGACTTTGACCACAGTCTCAACGTAGCCATCAACAAACTCCGCGAAACTCTGTGCGATTCGGCCGAGAAACCGCGGTTCATCGAAACGATTCCTCGAACGGGGTACAGATTCATCGAGCCAGTCACCGAACCCGCCGCTAAGGAGGAGCAAGAAGGGAAAGGAGATTCAGCGCGCGCCGCAAAGATAGAGGAGACCGGAAACGGAGGGGACCTTCGAACGCGCTGGAAGGTGGTCGTCGCTGCTGCAGTGGCTATGCTAGCGCTCGTACTGGCTGGTTACGTCTATTTTCATCGCGCTTCAAGACTCACTGACAAAGACACAATCGTCCTTGCTGATTTTGCCAACACGACAGGCGATCCTGTATTTGACGGAACGCTGAGGCAAGGCTTGGCGGTGCAACTTGAGCAGTCGCCTTTCCTCAGCCTCATCTCCGAGGAGCGCATCCATCAGGTATTAAGACTGATGGGCAAGCCGGCAGACGCCCGGCTTACTCCAGAGATCGCGCGTGAAATCTGCGAGCGAACTTCGAGTGCGGCCGTTCTCGCGGGCTCGATCGCAAGCCTCGGCAGCCAGTATGTGTTGGGGTTACGCGCAGAAAATTGCCGCACCGGAGATGTTCTTGACGACGAACAGGTGCAAACGGAGAAAAAAGAGGACGTCCTGAACGCGCTGGGCCAAATTGCCACCAAATTCAGAAGCCGAGTCGGCGAATCACTCACTACGATCAAGAAGTACGACGTTCCGCTCGCCGAGGCTACGACGCCTTCACTCGAAGCCTTGAAGGCTTACAGTGCGGGTTGGCAAGTTACTTTTTACTCCGGTTCAGCAGCCTCCGTGCCCTTTTTCAATCGCGCCGTCGAAATTGACCCCAATTTCGCCAGCGCTTACGTGGCGCTCGGGCGCATGTATGGCGACATCGGGGAATCGGGCCTTTCTGCGGTGAATACCAGCAAAGCCTATCAACTGCGGGATCGCGCCAGTGACCAGGAGAAGTTCTTTATTTCCCTTTCCTACGATTTGCAGGTTACGGGCAATCTGGAGAAAGGGCGACAAACCTGCGCCTTGTGGGCGCAAGCCTATCCTCGCGCTTGGATACCTCACGGGCTGTTGTCTGGAGATATTTATCCTGCAACGGGCAAACGTGAAGAGTCCGTCGACGAAGCTAACTTAGCTCTCGACATCAACCCGGGTTTCTCCATCGGATACGCCAATCTGACCATAGGCTACCTGGCGCTTGAACGTCTGAATGAAGCAGACAACACGCTACAACGAGCGTTCCAGCGCAAATTTGAAATCCCGGATTTGTTCGTTCTGCGATACGTGATTGCTTTTCTGAAAGGCGACAAGGCTGGAATGGAGCGGGACACTACTCTGGCTCGGGAGAAGCCCGGAGCGGAGGACTGGATGTCCAACGCTGAAGGGTTCGTGCTTGCGTATTCAGGGCAATTGCAAGCGGCCAGAAAGATGTCACAGCTGGCGGCGGATTTCGCGCGCAAAACCGAGCGGCCGGATACACAGGCCCTTTACGAAGCGGATGCGGCGGTGCGGGAAGCCCTGTTCGGGAATGCGTCCGCTGCAAGACAGAGAGTCGCGGACGCATTTGAGCCTGCAAAGAGCCGGGATGTTGCATTTGAAGTCGGGATTGCGCTCGCTCTCTCGGGAGATTCTTCTCAATCGCAAGCGGTGACGGAGGACCTCTCAAGGCGTTTCCCCGAGGATACCAGGGTCCAATTCACATACGCGCCGACGCTCCGCGGGCTGCTGGCCTTGAATCACAGCCAGCCGTCCAAGGCTGTCGAACTGTTGCAAACCACGATTCCTTATGAACTCGGGGCACCGACCGTAGGCGGTTCTGAGTACCTTTTAGGTGCCGGTAATCTCTTCCCGGCCTATATCCGTGGCCTGGCCTATCTAGCCGCACATCAAGGGGCGGAAGCCGCGGGGGAATTCCAGAAAATTGTCGACCACCGAGGCATCGTGCTCA
This sequence comes from uncultured Acidobacteriaceae bacterium, assembly GCA_963817305.1. GTDB lineage: Bacteria > Acidobacteriota > Terriglobia > Terriglobales > Acidobacteriaceae > Sulfotelmatobacter. The sequence goes on from CAWFOD010000014.1 coordinate 62,490, forward strand.
GCGATCCCATCGGCGCATTGGCACACCTGCAATTGGGCAGAGCCTACGCACTCTCGGGAGATCGAAACAAGGCAAGATCCGCCTACCAGGATTTCTTTACGCTCTGGAAAGACGCTGACTCCGACATCCCCGTCCTGAAGCAAGCCAAGGCGGAGTACGCAAAGCTGCAATGACTGCTGGCGATATCAAGTAGTCAATCTGTCTCGCTTCGCGGCTTGCCCCGAAGGTTGACGGATGCTCGACCATGATTCTGTAGGTTCTCACGAGCAATCCAGAAACGATCAGACACTTCCGCGTCGGCATCGAGATCTAAGCTGAGGTTTCGGTGGGCAAATCTCAAATCCGCATCGCAACCTACAAATTCGGATGGTTGCGGGGTTCGCGGGAAGAAGTGAAAGAAAAGAGGTTTTGGTTGCGGAGGCCTGCAACCATCCGAATTGTTTAGTACTGCCTTTTAGCGTGGGGCTGATCCGGCTCGCAGCGTAGGCGGCACCGCGAAGGTCGACGGTCATCAGCGGGCGATTCCGTGCAACCACATTGCTCGTAACCGGCGTTGACAATGCACTCCGGTTCTCAGCTAACTTGATCGGAGCTTTGTCCGCAAAATAAGTCATCCCAATGGGCCATCAGGCCGCCCATTCATCGAATCGGCGCATAATCTCCATGAGCTTACATCCCATCAGAATGACAGAGCCCCACAATATGAAGGGGACGCCATAGAGTAGGAGATGCTTGCGCGAACGGGCTAACTCAAACACCCGCATCTTCACGATGGCGTATACGTTCGCTGAGAAATAAGCAACCGCCAAACAGCTCACTACCAAGTTATGCATCTTGTTGCTCCTCCTTTTACCGTGGGAGTTCCGCGCCGGTCGTGATGGTCGCGCCGAACACGATGTTTCCTCTTGGGAGGAGCGCGCAGTGGCGACGACCGAGCCGCCGCCACTGGGTTCGCTATTGCATTAGGTGCGCAATGGGATGCGAGTCATTGAAGACCGTTCTCGATGCCAGCTTACCCTCCCGGACGGTCCACACCTTAGAGTTGAGACCATCCTCCGTCTACCGGAAGTTCGGCGCCGGTCGTGAAGGTTGCGTCGAACGCGAGGAAGAGGACGGCCTTCGCGATTTCCTCCGACGTCCCCCAGCGCTTCATGGGAACCATGCCGATCATCTTCTCTCTAAGCTGGGCGGCCGCGTCTTTCTCGGGGAACATCTTGCCCAAGATCGGCGTGTCGATGGGGCCGGGCGTCACCGCGTTGACTCGAATCTCGCGAGGAAGCAGCTCGGCGGCGAGCACCCGGGCGAATGATCGCAGCGCAGCCTTGGCGGCTCCGTATGTGGCGTTGCCGGGCATTCCCTTGACGTTGGCGATCGAAGTCGTGAGGACGACAGCGCCTCCCCGGTTTATTAGCGGCGCGAGCTTCTGCACGGCGAAAAGCGGTCCCTTGGCGTTTAAGTTGAACATCTCGTCGTAGACAGCCTCGGTGATGCTCTCGAGAGGCGCTCGGATGCTGAACCCGGCGTTGACGAAAAGCAGGTCGAAGGTGTCGAACTCGGCCTTCACCCGAGAGGCGAGGGCGTCGATGTCCGTCAACGACCGCGCGTCGCTCGAAACCACGATGGCGCCCTTCCCAAGCTCTTTCTGCGCCGATTCCAGGCCGGCTTGCGAGCGACCCGTCACCAGAACGCGCGCGCCCCCATCGAGGAGCATCTTCGCCGTCGCGAGCCCCATGCCGCTCGTGCCGCCGATAATCACCACCTTTTTACCTTGGTACCGTTCCATGTGTATTCTCCTCGCGAGGTTAGGGTTGCTTTGCTGATTTTGAACTGTTTGGTACGATAATAGACGCGATGGCAGTGGTCAAGGCCTTTTTGAACTATTTATTTCAAAATACCGTAAGACCCCGTGGACGATCATGTAGCTCCGCAATCGCCTGCTGATTCGGGTTACCGGGATCAGTTCAGCCGCGATCGGGCTCTCCTTCAGGACACCGCGCTCAAGGATGGTGCGGAAGAGAAATCGACGCCAGAGACCTTGACGACGGCCTGCCACGCGGCTTCCTGGCTGGCGCGATCGTGGAGGTGTGGGTGGCGCTGCGCCTCAATTGGGCCTGTGAACTTCCCTTGAGCCGAGGCGAAGAATTGCCCTGAGACGTCGGTTCCGAACTCCGACGCCTGGAGGTACCGACGGGCCGCGGTCTCCGGCGTCTGATTCATGCCGGGAATGAGGTTCACGATTGGGATAAACAGATACTTCAACGCCGGGCCAGCGTTTCGCACCACCTTGGTGTCGGTCGCCGCACCGGGCGAGACAGCGTACACGGCCATGCCGGAGGGTAGCCGGCGCGCCAGCGCCGCGACCCACCAAGCGATAATGAGCTTCGCGTCGGCATACGCATTGTTGGGCACGTACTTCACGTTCGGCCCGTTGCGCAGCAGGGCTTCCACAGCGGCGGTTCGGTCACCCTGGTGGTATTTGGCCGCGAAGGCTGGCACGTCGGTGTAGCTGAACAGGGGTACGCCCCCTCGGGCAGGTTCCGCGCCGGCGATAACAATCCGCGCGTTGGGGCTCAGCAGGTTGGCGCGGAGCAACCCGACAGTCAGTTGATGATGGCCGATCAGCGGGGCCTGAGAAGCCTCGACGCCCGCCGCAGTGAGCACGCGCTTCTTACCTGGGACCATCCCTGCATTGAGCAGCAGGAAATCGATCGGCTGACCTCGCTTGACGAGCTCGGCGAGGGCGGACTGAACGCTGGACGGCGCGTCCAGATCCAGCTCCAGCGGCGTGAAGACCTGTCTCTTGGTCTCAGCCGCGAGTTGAGCGGCCGTTTCCTGGACCCGGGCCAGGCTGCGGCCGGTGACGATGACCTGGCGGTAGCCCTTGGTGGCGAGCATGCTGGCTGCCGCATAACCGAGCCCGGAGGTGGTGCCGGTGACGAGCGCGATCGAATGTTCCATGGGCATCTCCGTGGTGAAGGGTGAAGGCCGAGTCGTGAGGCCCCGCGAGGCCAGAGCCGGCTTGCTAATTTCGAACTATTCGGTTATATATTGGTTCGATGGAAATTGTCAATGAGTTTTGAACCAAATGATTCAAAATACCGCTAGACCGCGGGGTCGACCGCGCAGCTTCGACGAGACGGGGGCGCTGGAAAAGGCGACTCAGGTGTTCTGGTCGAAAGGCTACGACGGAGTGACGATTGACGATCTCGTCGCCGGGATGGGTGTGGGACGGCCGAGCCTGTATGCCGTCTTTGGGGACAAGCGGGCGATATTCTTGCGCGTCCTTAGGGCGTACGCAGAACGGAAGGGCGCATCAGCCGCGAAGGCACTCCTCTCGCCACAGAGTCTTCGCGACTCGATCGCGGGCTTTCTGAGGTACGCCGTCGAAAGTGCGACCGAGAAAGGGTCCGCCCGGGGCTGCCTTATGGTGTGCGTCGCGCCGCTTGTGAACGACGCTGAGGTTCAGCGGTTCCTGCAGAGCACGGTCGCGGGCGGCGCGGCGCTGGTGGAGCGCCGTTTCCGGGACGGGATCAGTGCGGGAGACATCCCGCCTGACTTTCCGGTAGCCGTGCGCGCGATCCAAGTCACGGATTTTGCTCGTGGCCTGACCATGCGTGCGCGGATAGGCACGCCGCGCAAGACGCTTCTCAGGGATGCCGAGGAAGCGGCCGACTTGGTGCTCCTGCCGCGCCTGAAGGCCATCGGCAAGCAGAAGCTATAACTTTCTCTCGCCGGCGCTTGAGCCGGGTCCTGGGCCTGGGTAATGGCCGCCTACGCGAAGTTCAAAGCACTTCAGGGCCAATCCTCTAAGAAATCTGCTCTCAACATAGTCTGGGGATGTTGAACTTCGGCGAGCCCCGCTCTGAAGGCTTCATATAGATAGTGAGCACGCAAGCATTTGGAGATCACTATGTCACTCATCGAGCCCGGATTGGTAATGATATGTCGGCTAGTAGGAAGTGATCTCCTCGCTTGGCCTTGGATTCTGGGGGATTACGGGCAACCCCTCCATAAATCCCGTAAGGGTTTGGTCGGCCTAGGACGCCCTGTTCGAATCCTTTGGCCTTCCACAGAAATCTCACTACAATGCAACGAAGGCCAGCAAATGCCGCCAGCCAGTCGACAAGTTGACGTGCAGCAAGAGCGTGGTGAGCGGAACCCCGCACCTGCCGCTAGTGCCACACGCCTGGAACTGGCGAAAGCCGCCGGTGCTGATGACGTAAAGCTCACTGAGCCCAAACTCCTTCCCGACGAACAAGAGCTGCGGCGAATTATTGACCTTATTCCACAAACAATCGTGGTCTTGGGTCGCGACGGCAAGGCCATTTTCGCAAATCGCGTGGCACTTGAGTACACGGGGCTATCTCTGGACGAAGTGCGCGCCGATAACTTCCGGGATCGCGTGTTCCATCCAGAAGACGTTCAGAGACTTGCGAAGAGCGGCAGAGAGGTCTCTCTGGCTCGGTTCCGTTCGAAAACGAGCAGCGCGCTCGGGGGAAAGACGGTAAGTGTCGGTGGTTTCTGATTCGGTACAACCCCTTACTCGATGAGAGAGGAAACGTCATTCGGTGGTACGTGACGGGCACGGATATTGAGGATCGCAAGCAGGCCGAGAATAAACTTCGGCAGGATGAGGGTGAGTTGCGGCAGCTCATAGATTTCCTTCCTCAGCACGTTCTTGTCCTGGACAGGCAAGGAAAACTGCTTCAGGCCAACCAGACGATGCTCGACTATAAAGGCTTCACGCTCGAAGAAATGAAGGGTGGAGGAGATCAACAGCGGATGAAAAGAGACGTTCATCCGGACGATTTGGAAAGAGTTCAGAGCGAACGAAGCGCCGGTTTCTCAAGAGGAGTTCTGTTCGAGTCGGAAAAACGACTTCTAGGTACAGATGGCCAGTTCCGGTGGTTCCTCTTTCGGTACAAACCGATAGTTAGTGATGACGGGGAGATTGTCCGTTGGTTCGCAACGGCGACCGACATCGAAGATCGCAAGCGCGCGGAGGACTTGGCGGCTGGCGAGAAGCGGCTCCTCGAAATGGTGACGAGCGGCCATTCGATGCAGGGAATACTCGAAGCGCTCTGTCAGTTTGTCGAAAGCACGACCAGTGGGTGTTACTGCAGCGTTGTGTTGGTCGATCCGAGCGGCACGCGTCTTGAACACGGAGCGGCGCCGAGCCTTCCGGACAGCTTCGTCACCTCCATTGTTGGCAGACCCCTAAACGCCGATTCGGGTCCGTGCGCGATGGCCGCGTACCTGAACGAACAAGTCATTGCGGCTGACCTCACGACGGAGACACGATGGGCAGCGTACGAGTGGTGCCCTATGGCTTTGGCGCACGGGGTACGAGCATGTTGGTCAACGCCGATCTCGTCCTCGGGGGGCAACGTCCTAGGCGCGTTCGCGATCTATTACCCTGAACCGAAAACGCCCACACCACTGGACCAGTCCATAATCGACCAGTTCACACACATCGCAAGCATCACCGTCGAGCGCCAACGATCACAGGAAGCTCTCACAAGCGCCCTCGACGAGATCCGCAGGTCAGAAGCCAAACTTCGGCAGGTGATTGATACGATCCCCACACTGGCTTGGTGCAATCTGCCGGATGGTCCGAACGAGTTCCTCAACAAACGATGGCATGAGTACACAGGCCTTTCTCCTGAAGAATCGCATGGTTGGGGTTGGCAAGCTGCGTTCCATCCCGAGGACTTGCCGCGTTGATGGAAAAATGGCGGGAGCTGTTGGTTTCAGGAGAACCAGGTGAGATTGAGGCGCGTCTTCGCCGTCACGACGGTGTGTATCGATGGTTTCTTATTCGGGTCGAGCCATTACGCGACGAGACGGGCAAAGATTATCAGATGGTACGGAACAAGCACCGACATCGAGGAGCTTAAGCAAACCGAAGAGAAACTGCGGGACGATGAACGCGAACTTCGCCGGATTACCGACGCGATACCGCAGGCGATTGTTGTTCTGGATCCAGCGGCGAGCCGCTCTATGCCAACCAAGCGACACTCGATTACACGGGTCTGACTGCCGATGATGTGGTTAGCCCGGGATTTCGTGAACGAATCTTCCACCCGGACGACCTGAAAGACTTACGAGACGAAGCGAAAGGCTGCGCTTGCACGCGGCGCTCCCGTTCGAGATCGAACAACGAGCCTTACGGAACGACGGCCAGTATCGCTGGTTTCTGATTCGTTACAACCCTTTCCGAAATGAGCAAGGGCAGCTGATTCGCTGGTATGCGACGGGAACCGATATCGATGACCGGGTCAGAGCCGAGGAGAGGACACGCAACGAAAATCTGGCGTTGCGAGAGCAAATCGATCGTGACTCGATGTTCGAGGACATCGTCGGTTCTTCGGAAGCGCTGCGTAAAGTGCTGCGTCAAGTCACCAAGGTGGCGCCTTCCGATTCCACCGTTTTGATTCTGGGCGAGACCGGTACGGGAAAGGAGTTGATCGCTCGCGCCATCCACAAGCGATCCGCACGGGCGGAGCGTGCGTTCATCGGCGTGAATTGCGCGGCAATCCCACCATCGCTGATTGCCTCCGAACTCTTCGGTCACGAGAAGGGCGCGTTTACCGGCGCGACGCAACGACGCCTGGGCCGTTTTGAATCGGCAAATGGCGGGACGATTTTTCTAGACGAAGTCGGTGATCTGCCGCCGGAAATTCAAATTGCGCTGTTGCGAGTCCTGCAGGAACGTGAAATCGAACGCGTCGGCAGCAACAGGCCGATTCCCGTCGACGTTAGAGTGCTGGCAGCCACCCATCGCGATTTGAACGCGCTCGTGGCGGAAGGCGAAGTTTCGCCGAGGATCTTCTGTACCGGCTAATGTCGTGCCTATCGAGATACCGCCGTTGACGCGAACGACTCGGCTGACATTCCTTTGCTGGTCGAGTACTTCATCGATCGCTTTGGAAAAAGGGCTGGAAAGAAGTTCAGAACCATCGACAAGAAATCTCTCGAACTGTTCGAGGGATACAGCTGGCCAGGAAACGTTCGTGAGTTACAAAACGTAATTGAGCGAGCGGTGATCCTGTGCGAGGGTGAAACGTTCTCCGTGGACGAGAGCTGGCTCAAGAAAGCAGGCACCACCAAGATTCGCCCGCCCGGAGCCGCTCAATGGCGTGCTCGTGAAGCAGGAAAAGGAAATGATTGAAGCTGCGCTGGCAGAAAGCAAGGGCCGAATCTCAGGAACGGCGGGGGCGGCGGCGAAACTAGGCCTGCCATCGCGCACCCTCGACTCAAAAATCAAGCGTTTGAAAATAAACAAATATCGATTCAAAGTTCCCACCTGAAATTTTCTCTGATTCATCGAACCCGCCCGCACTTTCCTCATTGCAAAGAAATTCCTGAATAATCAGGATTTCCGCAAAACCTAAGTTCCGTATTTACAAGGAATTGCGAATGGCTGAATTATTGCACATTCGTAAGCGCGGCTCCGGCGATGGTCCATGACACTGAAGATCGAACGGATTTTTGGTGCTCGCGAAACGCGGATTCGTCTGAGCGGACAGCTTCGATCCGAGCACCTCGAAGTGAGGTCTGAGATCGAAGGTGCGGAACAACCGTGGCATTGGATTTAGAGGAGGTCGATCTCGTGGATGTCGATGGCGTTCGTTTTCTAAATGAGTGTGAGTCGACCGGCATCTCGATCCTGCGCTGTTCGCCTTACATCAGGGAGTGGATGCTGCGAGAGCGAGAAGAACAGGCCAACACGAAGAAAGAGCAACGACGTACTGATTACGAAAGCGGCAAATAATTCAGAGTCAAATCAAAGGAGGCAATATGGAATCGAAACATAACGGCGTCATCAAGAACGTGGTTCTGGTGCACGGTGCATTCGCCGACGGCTCCGGCTGGGAAGCCGTCGCTAACATCCTCAAGAATGACGGGTACAAGGTGTCGGTGGCGCAGCCCCCCGAGACCTCCTACGCCGACGACCAAAAGTACACGAAGGCCGCAATCGACGCCATGGACGGGCCAGTGGTTCTGGTGGGCCACAGTTATGGCGGGTCCATCATCACCGAGGCCGGCAATCATCCAAACGTTGCGGCGCTTGTCTATATTGCCGCATTTGCACTCGATGAAGGTGAGAGCTGTGCGTCGATCGAACAGGCCCTGCCGCAAGCGTCCAAGGCGTTCAAGCCGGACAGCAACGGCAACTGGTGGATAGACGAGGCGCATTTCGCGGCCGACTTCGCAGCGGACATTCCGCCGGAGAAGGCGGCATTCATGGCTATATCGCAGGTGCCGATCTCCACCGACGCGTTCACCCACAAGGTCACGTCGCCCGCCTGGAAGAACAAGCCCACCTGGTACATGGTGGCCACCGCAGACCGGTCGATCAATCCGGACCAGGAGCGCATGATGGCGAAGCGCGCCAAGGCCAAGACGGTCGAAGTGAATTCCAGCCATGTGGCCTACATGTCTCACCCGAAGG
>CAWFOD010000015.1:0-167547 GCA_963817305.1 uncultured Acidobacteriaceae bacterium
TTACGATCTGTTGCTGCTGTATCAGGTGGCAATCGATCGGCGCGGTGGGACGTGAGCAGAGGAAGCACGGCACGAACATTGGCAGATCGCCCGCGCCATGCAGGCCCGCGATCCGGCTTGGCGAGGTTCACTTATCCGCTCGCATATCCGCCGCATCGGAGAGGCACTCGCCCGGGCCGAAGACTGACGCAGAGCCCCGGCCAGATGGGACGTGTATCTAACGGCCGATGGGAGAAAGTGTTGACACTTTGCATCCGCCCCGGCACGCTCCAGGCGTAAGATAAAAGCTACAGGTGACCTGGACCATGCCGACCATCGCCGAACAACTGGCCGCGTTCGGCCAGGACATCACGTACGACGCCCTGCCGCCGGACGTCATCCAGAAGGCCAAGGCCACAATCCTCGACACGATCGGCTGCGCGTTCGGCGGCCTGCACTCCGACCCGCACCGCATCGTCCAGGCCGTGGTCAAGCGCCTTGGCGGCGCGCCAGACGCCACAGTAATCGGGTCCGCTGACAAGAACCTCCATGCTGTCGGCGACCTGGATCGAACGGCACGGCGATCCGCTACCTCGACTACAACGACACGCTGATGAGCCGTGACCCGAGCCACCCCAGCGGCAATTTCGCCGCGGTGCTGGCCGTCGCCGAAGCCCAGGGCCTCGGCGGCCGCGACCTGATCGCCGGCCTGGTCTATGCCTATGAACTCCAGCTCCGCCTCGTCGACCACTCCGGCGAGCCCTGCCTGTGGACACGCGGCTGGGACCACCCGACCAACATGGTCTACGGCTCGGCCGGCGCCGCGGCGAAGCTGTTGGGCCTGCCGCGGGAGAAGATCGCCCACAGCCTCGTGATCGGCGGCAGCCAGGCGAATTTCCTCAGCGAGATCCGTCAGGGCGTGATCGGAAAAATCAAGGCACCGCCGAGGCCAAGGCCGCCGGTGATGGGGTGCTGGCCGCACTGATGGCGGCCGAAGGCCTGACCGGGCCGCTGACGCTGTTCGAGGGCAAATCGGCTACATTAAATTCATGGCAGGCGGCGCTGACGTCGAAGCCCTCACCGCGCCTATCAAGCGGCACAAGATCCTGCGCACCTACCTGAAATATTATCCGATCGAAACCATGACGCAATCACCGGTGAAGGCCGCTCTGGATCTGCGGGCAGAGCACAACATCGATCCCGCCCAGATCGAACGTGTGGTCGTCGGCCTGTATGACTTCGCGTTCAAGAAGCCGTCCTGGGACCCCAGCAAGCTGCGCCCAGCACACGTGAATCCGCCGACCACAGCTTCAACTATTGCGTCGCGGTAGCCCTGCTCGATGGCGAGATGACGGCCGCCCAGTTCACCGAGGAACGGATCAAGGCGCAGGACGTGCAAGACCTGCTGGGCCGGACCGAGCTGGTGGTCGACCCGGAGATCGAAGGGATCTATCCGACCTATTCTATCCCGGCATCGTGACGGTCCATCTCCGCGACGGCTCGGTTCACCGCAAACGCACGGACCATTTCCCTGGCGATCCGAAAATGCCGATGACGCAGGAGCAACTGCTTTCCGGAGTTCCGCTCGCAGGCCGCACCCTATCTGGCGGACACGCGCGCGCAGGAGGTCATCGACATGGTCGCGGGGCTCGAACACGTCTCCGACGTGCGCCAGCTGACCCGGTTGCTCGCCTGATCGATGGGCCGCCGCATCGGCATCTTCGGCGCTGGCGCGGTTGCGCGGGTACGTCGGCGGGGTTCTCACCCTCGCCGGCCAGGACATCACGCTGATCGGGCAATGGCCTGAACATGTCGAGCAGGTAAAACAGGCTGGGCTGCGACTGACCGGCACACAGGGAGACCGCGTCGGCGCTGCCCACGATCATACATCTGCACGAGGTGCAGAGCCTATGGCGCCGCAAGCTTGACCTCGTGTTTCTCTGCGTGAAATCCTATGACACCGCCTGGGTCGCGACAATGATCGCGCCCTATCTCACACCAACCGGCGCCATCGTCTCGATGCAGAACGGCATGAACGAGGATGCCGTCGCCGCGGTGGTCGGGGCCGATCGTACGCTCGGCGTCGTGCTCAATACCATTGGCGTCAACAATGTCGGTCCCGGCATCGTCACCCGCACCACGCGTCCCGGCGGCGCGGCGCACTTTGTCTTCCGTGTCGGCGAGCTAGACGGTCGCAAGACATGGTGCCACCGACATCGCCATGTTGCTGAGTTCGGTCGACAGCGCGACAGTCACGGACAATCTGCTCGGCGAACGCTGGTCAAACTGGTCACCAACTTCGATCTCGCACGGCCTGTCGGGCGCCACCGGCCTGGCCAGCTGTGGCCTGCTCAGTTCGCTTGCGCTCGCCGGATCATCGTGCGGCTCGCCGCCGAAGGCGTCGCGGTGGGTGACGCGCTAGGGTACCGGGCTGGTCGACATCTACGGCACGGCGCCGGCAATCTGGACAGCCGCCGCCGCGGGCGATGCGGAGGCCTGGCGACAGTCGAACACAGCCTACTGCGCCGGCTCGCGGCGCCTGGCCGACGACGAACGCCCCTCGCTCGCGCAAGACATGCTGCGTGGACGGCGCACGGAAATCGATTTTACATCCGCGGATTGATCGTCGCGCGTGGCGAGCAGCAGGCTATCGCCACGCCAATGCAGGCGGCCGTACTGGAGGTCGTCCAGCAGGTCGAGCGCGGCGACACCGTGGCCGGTCCCGAAACATTGGAGGCGACGCCGTGACTGTCCGACCCCGCCGTCGTGATGGAGGAACACGGAATGCCGCTGCCGCTGGGCGGGAACGCGGTGCGGCGCGCACTGGGAGTTGACGTCAGCCGGAAAATTGCGCTGGCGATTCGAGATAGCGTCAGCTACGCGCTAGAACATCGCGAGGAAGCTTTGAATTACGCGATGCAATTTGCGCGCGACATGGAAACGGAAGTGGCGGACCAGTTTGTGGGGATGTATGTAAACAATTGGACGCTGGGATATGGCGACAAGGGACGGCACGCGGTGCGGGAATTGTTGCGCATGGGCGCAGAAGCTGGATTGGTACCCGCGGCGGGCGAAATTGATTTTATAGGCGCGGAAGCGGAATAGTTTGCAGCAGAGTTTATTCGGCTATTGGCTTTTTCGATGCGGAGGGCACTCTAAACGACACCACTTTTCATCCACGTAGTGAACAATCTTCAGTAGCGGGTTTGTGCGGCTCGGCCGATTGCGGCACGCATGAATCGCAAACACGGAATCCAAACGGCGAGCAAGGAATCAATCCGCAGATAAATATTGGAAGTGCGCTGAATAAGCGCGAGAGCGAAGCGCATCCAATGGTGGAAGTTTCTGCGAATGGTGCGAATTCGACGAGCAAAATGAAGAATCTTTCTGAACAATCCCGGCTTTTGAAGGAGATTCTGCGCGAGCGCGCCCCGCGCACATCGCGCACATCCCCGAGTCATATACGGGGCAGTTCCTCGCCCGCTACTACGCCTCGCACAATGGCCGGCTCGAGCCCGCCGACGACACTGCGGCGCAACTCAAAATCAAAACTTCTCGGGTCGGACAAAGCGAACGAGCGGCCTTCGGCGATGCGAGATTGGATTCCCAAACATCGGGAAGCTCGACATCCCCCTCAGCGAAGAAAACTGTCGCCGCGCCACGCAAGAAGAAAAAGCCGGTGCTCCAATGAGCGATTTTCTGGAACGGCTTCCGAATGATCCGGCGCCTCCGTTGCTTCCTGCAGGGCATGCTGAGCCCCCATCTTCTCTGTCCTCCTCCGCTGCATTCGAACCTCTGCCGACTACGCCCCTCGCTGCAGAAGCTCCAATCTTGCCGGAGCGGCCCCGGCTTGATTCCCTGCCGATTGGAACCTCTGGACGCGATGCCTGGGACCACGCCGTGCCTCCTGACCGGACGAATGACTCTCCGGAGCTTTTTCAATACTTCACGCGACCCCACGCTCCTCCCCGGGAACGTATCCCGCACATGGGCCACATCGGCATCCTGTTGCTGATTGCTTTGGCTGGTCTTGCGTGCGCTGCGATCCTAGCCCGCACCGCCGTTGCCTATCATCTCTTCGGAGTTTCAACCATCACCGAAGCGGCCACGGAGTTCCACTACACCCTCGGCACTGAAGGCATCTTCTACCTCCTCACCTTCGCCGGCTGCCTGATCGTATTTCCTGTGCTTTGGCATAAGGGCTTCTTTGCCGGACTTCAATGGCGAGGCAAGGCTGCATTGCAGCGCAGCGGCTATCTTTTCAGCGCTGCTTTGATCTGTTTCCTGCTTGCGATGCTCGACGGTCTTTTCTTACCAGGCCCGGCCGACGCGCCCATCGACCGCCTTTTTCGCCTGCCGGGCGCGGCGTGGCTCCTCTTCGGATTCGGAGTTACGCTGGCCCCGTTCTTCGAGGAATTGGCGTTTCGGGGCTTCCTTCTTCCAGCCCTTTGCACTGCCTTTGATTGGCTGGCCGAAAAAATCCATGGCGAATCACCACACGACCTCGAAGAGAACGGTCATCCCCAGTGGTCGGTCCCCTCGATGCTTGTTGCGGCGCTTCTCACCAGCATCCTCTTCGCGCTCATGCACGCCGACCAGACAGGCTATTCAATCGGGCCTTTCCTTCTCTTGATCTGTGTCAGTCTTGTGCTGTGCGGAACGCGACTTGTCACCCGATCCCTCGCCGCCAGCGTCCTGGTCCACGCCAGCTACAACTTTCTCCTCTTCACCTTCATGTTTCTGGGCACCAGCGGCTTCAAACACCTCGACAAAATGTAGCGCGCTCGCAGGGCCGTCGAACCCGATGCTCCCTCTGCCTGGCACTTCGAAGAATTCGCCGACCACTTTGGTGTCTGGCGGACGTGTCGACCGGATGTGCAGCCGATTGCGAATACGCGACCATCCGCCCGTCTACAATCACCGTAATGACTGAACCAACCTACGCCGCACAGCTCCTCGCGCTTCTTGCCCGCACCAGCTTTCGCCTCGGCCAGTTCAAGCTCTCCTCCGGCGGAACCAGCGACTACTACATCGATTGCCGCACCACCACGTTGCACGCTGAAGGCGGCCGGTTGACCGGCCACGCCATCCTCGAACTTCTCGAGGCGAATCACATTGCCGCCGATGCTGTAGGCGGTCTCACCATGGGCGCGGACCCGATCGTTTCCAACGTGGCCACGGCCAGCGCCTGGCGGGCAAAGTCGAATCCCGGGGCGTCGCTGCTCCACGGCTTTCTGGTGCGCAAAGCGGAGAAAGCACACGGTACCGGCCGTCGAATTGAAGGCTTCTGCCGCGAAGGAGCACGCGTCCTGATTGTGGATGATGTGTGCACCACCGGTGCTTCGACGATCAACGCCATCGAAGCCGCGCAGGAAGCCGGCATGATCGTAGCCGCCGTGGTCTGTATCGTCGAGCGCGAAGAAGCCAACGGCCGGCCCGCTGTCGAGGCCGCGGCAAAGGCTGCCCCCTTCTTACGCCTCTTTACCGCCAACGAAGTTCGCACAGAGCACGTCAAGCAGCTTACAGCCGCCGGCTCGTAGCTACGGCTGACCTCCCTAGATACTTTGAGGCCCGTCCAAAAACAACAAGGCCATCCGTTGCCGGATGGCCTGTTCTTTGCCGTTACGCGTTCTGGGCGATGTTACTGGCCAGAACCCGCAGGTGCAGCTGCCGGAGCGCCCTGTCCGTTGCCCATGTTCGACAGCAATTGGATCTGCACGCGACGGTTCTGCTTGCGGCCGTCCGCTGTGTTGTTGGGAGCAACTTCCTGGTCTTTACCGATTCCGATCAGATAGAAGCGGTGCGCAGGAATGCCGTACTTCGCTGCAAGATACTGCACCACGGCATCGGCGCGACGCTGGCTCAGATCGTAGTTGTACTGCGAGGATCCGATCGAGTCGGTTCCGCCGGTGACTTCGAGGATGTAGCTCTTCGCAGAGCTCAATTGCCCGGCGAAGCCATCGAGCTGATCCTTGTCGTCCTTGGTTAGCATGGCTTTATCGAAGCCGAAGTTGACAGTGACGTTGGCAAGCGGCTTGTAGTTATCCAGCCCCTTCACCACGCTGTCCAGCGAGTCTGCACGATGTACGGCATCGTTGGCCGCCATCTCCGCATCTCCCGCCGACTTGGTCGCATTCTGCGCGTTCTGTGTCGCAGAGTCCGCCGCGCCCTGGGCCTGCTTGATGCCAGACTGCGCCCGCTCGTCAGTATCGCGAATTGCCCTTCCGTTAGCAGCCGTTTTATCTTCCAGCTGCCCCGTGTGATCCACAATCGGAGCGGTCTGCGTCTTCACCCAGTTTTTTGTCGCGCAACCCGTTGTCGTCAACGCTGCCAGTGCAGTCGCCGCCATCCACAAGCCCAATCGGTAATTTGCCATTGCCTCGATCCTCCCTTCGCCCAAGTCTGTCAACAGTCACACGTTGAGCGGAGATATGTCCTCTATCCACTTCTGTAGATTGCATCTCACACGCCAAACGTTGCCACAGACTGTATGTAATTGTCATCAAGAAACTTAATCACGCCTTGAGTCTCGCTCATTTCAATTTTAATCGTGTAAATTTTACGCGCACACGTAACTTTGCCATGTATCGCATTCGCTCTGCAGGACTTCCGGTAAGCCGCTATTCTTGAAATAGGCCGTTTCGCAAGCGTTTTATCCCCCGAATGGATCTCTACGAAAAAATCCGCAGCTTGCCCACCCAGCCGGGCGTGTATCTGTACAAAAACGCGGACGGCGAAGTGATCTACGTGGGCAAGGCGAAGAGCCTTCGCGCGCGGGTCCGCTCCTACCTGCTTGAGGCGTCGCAGTCGAATGCAAAGACGGGCTCGCTGATGCGCGAAGCCGTCGATATCGAGTACATTCTCGTTGCCAACGAACACGAGGCGCTCGCCCTTGAAAACAACCTGATCAAGCAGCGCAAGCCTCGCTTCAACATCCTTCTCCGCGACGACAAGACATATCCCTACGTCAAGCTGACTCTGGCCGACCGGTTTCCGAAGGTATTCGTCACCCGACGGCTGCGGAAGGACGGATCTGCTTACTACGGCCCCTACTTTCCTGGAAATCTGGCCTACCGTGTCGCAGAGCTCATTCATCGCAGTTTCCTCCTGCCAAGCTGCAAAGTCGATCTTTCGCGCTTTCATCCGCGGGCCTGCCTGGAGTACTACATTCATCGCTGCCTTGGCCCGTGTGTTGAAGGACTGACCACGCCTGACGCCTACGCGGATGCAGTCCGCGACGCGCAGCTCTTTCTCGAAGGCCGCCACACAGAGTTGGAACGGTCTCTGAACGCCCGGATGCAGACCGCCGCGGAGGCCGAACACTTCGAAGCCGCCGCTCGCCTGCGCGATCAGCTCACCACGGTTCACCAACTCCAGGAAAAACAGCGGATCGCCACGGTCGAGCAGAGCGATGATGCGGATGTGTTCGGTTATCACTTTGAGGACGGCAATCTGGCGGTGAATCTGTTTCACATGCGCGGCGGCAAAATCGTCGATCGCCGCGAATTCTTCTGGGAGGACCTGCCGGCCCTCCTGGACGCGGAGAATTTGGGGTCCGAGGCTGAAGTTGCAGGCTCCAAATCGAACGATGATGCAGCCGGAGAAGGAAATGCGCGCGAACCGCACGAAGTCCTCGCGGCTTTGCTCAAACAGCTCTATATCGACCAGCATTACGTCCCGCGCACAATTCTTGTCCCGGTGGACTTTGCCGACAGAGAAACGCTAGCGGCGCTCCTCAGCGAGCGCACAGGGCATCGTATTGAGCTCAGCGTGCCGCAACGCGGCGAAAAGCGCTCCCTTGTCGATCTTGCCGGCCAAAACGCCAAACAGTCTTACACGCAGCGATTCCGCGTGCTGGAGCCATCGCGCAAAGCCATCCAGGAAGCTCTCGCCGATACGCTCATGCTGCCTGAATTACCGCGCCGCATCGAGTGTTTTGATATTTCACACATCCAGGGAGCGGAGACCGTCGCCTCGCTTGTGGTTTGGGAAGACGGCAAGATGAACAAGTCTGCCTATCGCAAATTCAAAGTATTGACCGTGGTTGGGGTAGACGATTTCGCTTCCATGCGCGAGGTGGTGCACCGCCGCTACAAGCGTCTCCTCGAGAACGCAAAGGGGACAGCCACCCTCAACGGACGCGAGTCGAGCGGCGTCAAGGACGGGTCAGAGGCATTAGACGCTTTGGTCCCGGATGAGAAGCCGTCCAAGAATAAAGAGCCGAACACGTTGCCTTCGCTCATCCTCATCGACGGCGGCCTCGGCCAGCTCCACGCCGCCGCGGAGGCGCTCGAATCCCTCGGTCTCACATCGCAACCGCTGGCTTCGATCGCCAAAAAGGAAGAGGTGATTTATCTCTACGGCAACGAAGACGAGCCCGTGGTGCTGGACCGCCGTTCACCTGTGTTGCACCTGGTCCAGCTCATACGCGACGAGAGCCACCGTTTCGCAGTCGGCTACCATCGTCAGCGTCGCGCGATGCGTGACCGCGCATCCGAACTTCTCGATATCCCCGGCGTAGGCGCGCAAACCAGGCAGCGACTCCTCACGCACTTTGGAAGCCTGCGGGAGGTGCACCAAGCCACGGCGGAATCTCTTGCTGCCGTCGTGCCACGCAAGACAGCCGAAACGATCTGGCGCCATTTCCATGCAGCGCAGCCTACAAGCTGAGCCGGTGTAACCTCAGCCCGCTCGAACCACACCTCGATCGTCCATCGCAAAGGCCTGACTGCACACGGGACAGCCATGAACCTTTCCATCGGCCAGTGTGAGGACAACCGTTCCGCATTGCGGGCATTTTCCCTTGTGTTCACCCATACCGAAAAGTGGCCCTGCAAGCGGCGCGAGGATTCCCAGCAAGATCATTGGCATGCCGAAGACGATGCCCCAGCCGGTGAGGCTCAGCATGATGCCTGCGATGATCAGGATCGGAGCAGCAATCAGGCCGTACACCATGCCGCCGAATGCGCCGCGTGCCGGCACATGCTCCTGTTCGGGAGCCCGGCGCTTCTCACGCGCGCACGCGCCGCCGCAATGTGGACAGAAGATCCAGTTTGATGCCAATTCCGTTTTACATTTCGGACAGAGAGCGCTCATAGGCAACCGCTCCTTGACGGTCGAGAACCGGCAATACGACGGCGTGCGCTCTGCTTCGCAGGACACAGGCCGCAATTGCCTGCAGCCCGAGAGTCTAGCCTTCCGAAAATTTATTTCCGTGATTCCGATCACGCCTTGTGCGCTAAACTCGCACCCGTTCGCTAAGGGGAAGGAGAACAGAAGCAACCGCTGCCCCCCGGTCTGCTTCTATGACTGGGAGCGCACCTGGCCCAGGCAGGGCGAGGCGTTCGCATGAGGGCAGGGGCGCCGGGTTTTCGCGATTTCCCTGGCTTGCTGATGACGAAGGAGAATCGCAATGGCAGTCACCAGACTCTGCCCCATTTCCGCGGAATCTCCGGTTGCAGTAGACAAGGATTCGGTCCGAACCTGCATGTGATTTTGCGATGGCTCATCGCTCCGCGGATTCTGAGCCCGACTTGCTCGTTTCATAGCGCATGCCAATCGAGAGACCCAGCGTCGTAATAATCTCTGGGACCGGCTCTTCGAAGTACAGGAGTGCCGATCTCGCTCTGTGCCTGTTTGTCCCCCACAGCACCGCCGACGCTGCCGCCAATGCAACCAGCATTCCGGCCACATGCCAGCCGTTGCTGAGCACCCGGTGTTCGTAAAGAGCAACCGTGACAGAAAGCAGCGCCAGGACAAACACAGCTCCCCAGAACACCACCTGCACGTTCGCTTTACCCGGTAGATAGGAACAGGTGAACGGCACCTTCTCGAATCCGATCATGGCGATCTCCACAAAGGCCCACCCGAGCAGCGCGAGCAATGCGAGGTGAGCTCCGACCTGCTCCCAAGGCCGGTAGCGCAGCGCCAACAGCACGGAGAGCGTGAGCGCGGGCCCCGCACCGAGTAGCAGCAAGACCCCACGCGTCGCCGCGAGGTAGGCGCGCGTCGGCCGGAGCTGCGTCACGCGCAACACCCAATTCGCACTCAACGAAATCGGCAGCGCGCATACATTCCTCAATCCGAAGACCGCGATAGTCATGATCATGAAAGTTGAGGTGAGGTAATCAACTGTCATTGCTCCCGGCGCCTTACTACTCAACTCGGTGCGCACGCAGCTTAATGCAATGGCCAACGCGATCGACCAGTAGAATGCGAAGAGCACGCGGTGTTGCCGGCTGCGAATCAGGGACCGCACACTGAAATTCAAGACTGCCGACCGCAGGCAGTTTCCGAATCGCGGCGTCCAATGCAGTCCGCCGGCGCCGGGCACCAGATCTGGCTCCTCCACCGTTTTTTTCATCGTCCTCAGATAACAAAGAAGCAATGCGGCAGCCGCACTCGCAAGAGCCGCTGCCAAACCGATCCATGCGCGCACCGCCAGCCAGGTCAACTCGCGTGGCAGCGTGCCATTGAGCTGGTTCAGGAGCCCCAGGAACCAGTACACCGGCGACCATGTCAACAGCGAGCGATTCGCAGGGTCCACCAGTTGACCTCGAAGACCCAGGGACGGTTCAAGAAAATACACGGCCATAAACAACGCGAAGGCGAGCAACTGGGCAACCGCAGAAACCTGCAGAAACTTGCGCCGCGAGAGGAGCAAAGCGGCGAACCCCTGGAACGCCAGGACTGCTCCGAAAAGGAAGACGCTCGCGGCCACTATGGTGAACCAGAATGCGGCAAAGAAGTGGATGGAGCGCAGCAGAGATCCGGCTCCGAAGACAAGGGCCCAGGCAAATCCAGAAGCGAAGTTGAGGGTCGCGATGGCGAGTCCCACCAGCGCTGCCGAAGCTGTCAATTTGGCGAGTAGGATCGTGCGCGACTTCACCGGGAGGTGACCCAACGCCATGACATCACGCCGGTCGGGAAAGGTCGCATCCCAGGTGATGACACTGATGAGGCCGACGACCAGCAACATGTTCGAAAGCGCCGACAGCTCCACGCACCATTCCATGTCAGGAGGCGGTGGGAAGAACAGAGTGCCAATCGCCCGCATGCAACTGATCATGATCAGGACGCCCGCAAACTGGCCGAGAAACCGCGGTACGTCGGCTTCGATCGACAGGGCCTCAAGATCGACCACGCGTAACAAGAACTGGTTGAGGAGGACGCGGAACGGAAGAGGGATCCACGCGATGAGCCGTTCGACCAGCTTATGCATCGATCAGATCCGCAATTTCACGCGCCATTGCCGCGGTGTCCTGCTCCACGGCGAGTTGCGAAAAGATTGCTTCGAGCGTCGGCAATTCCATCAGCGACCGCAATCGTTCAATCGAGTCGTCGGCCACGATCTTGCCCCGATGGAGAATCACTACCCGCGAGCAGACGCGCTCCACCGTATCAAGTTCGTGCGAACTGAAGAGCACAACCTTTCCGCGCGCCGCCAGTTCCTGGATGAGGCTGCGCAGCACAAGAGCCGAAGCCACATCGAGACCGGAGAATGGCTCATCGAGAAGGATAAGGTCGGGATTATGAAGCAGCGCCGCGGCCAGCAGTACTTTCTGCCGCATGCCCTTGGAGTAGCCGGAGATGGAAGCGTGACGATCTCCATGGAGTGCAAAGAGACGCAACAGGCCGTCGATGCGCTGCGACGATGAACGCGCCGGCAAGTCCCTGAGCTGCGCGACCATGGTGAGGTATTCGACCGCAGAGAGATGGTTGTATAGATTCGGCTCCTCCGGGACATAGCCCAAACGGCGCTTGTAGGCGATCAGATCTTCCTGGATGGGCTTGCCATTGAAATGAATATGGCCCGCGGTCATTTCAATGAGCCCGGTGATCATCTTCATCGTGGTCGATTTGCCGGAACCGTTGGGCCCGAGGTAGCCCGTCACTTCTCCGGGCCGGGCGCAAAAGCTCACGTCATCGACGGCAGGAATGCTCGCGTAGTGCTTGGAGACTCTGCGCAGTTCCAGCATGATTTTTGTCCGTACCCTATGTAGCATACGGCATATGAATCGTCAAGGAGATTCAAAAGGTATTCCCGCAAAGGACGTATAACCGAGGAGCCCAGACACTGCTGCAACCGGCAAATTGCTGTGCTAACCTCTCTTCACCGCATGAGCCAAATCGCTTCCGCGCGCACGCAGACAACTCCGGCCGAACGGCCAAGCGACCTTCCCCGCGTTCTTGGGGCGAGCCAAGCCATGGCCATCGTGGTGGGCACGATCATTGGCAGCGGCATTTTTCTCGTACCGCGCGAAATGATGCAGGACACCGGCTCGTCCACCATGGTTTATCTGGCATGGATCGTCGGTGGCCTTCTTTCGCTGTTTGGCGCGATGACCTACGCCGAGCTTGGTGCAATGCTGCCGTATGCGGGTGGCGAGTATGTCTATCTGCGTGGCGCTTATGGTGACACCATCAGCTTCCTCTACATGTGGACATGGTTTGCCGTGGCCAAGCCCGCCTCCATTGCTGCTGTCACCAGCGGGCTCGCGCGCACTCTTGGCGTCTTTGCTGCCTTCCATTGGCTTACTGCACCGGTCGCGGGGTTGCCTTTGCTCTGGTCCCAGGTTTTTGCCATCGGTGTCACCTGGTTCATGACCGGCCTGAATTATCTCGGCATCAAAAAGGCCGGCGACTTCCAGCTTGTCTTCACAATTCTGAAAGCCGTCCTCATTCTCATTGTCGCGTGCCTCTGCTTCGCATCGGCTGCGGGATCGTGGTCCAACTTCTCAACAGGATTGCCCCACGCGATGGGAGGCTTCGGCGGGTTCATGCTCGCCCTCATCGCCACGCTCTGGGCGTATGACGGTTGGAATGATCTCACCATGGTTGCCGGAGAGGTACGCCATCCGGAGCGGAGCCTGCCCATTGCGCTTATTGGCGGCTTATTCATTGTCGGCATTCTTTTCATGGCGACGAATGCCGCGATCCAATACATCTTGCCTGCAGCGCAGATTGCCGGAAGCGAGCGGCCTGCCGTAACAGCCTTGTCGATCGTGGCTGGGCCTGGCGGGGCAGGATTTGTTGCCGCGGCCATGGCGCTCAGCATTTTCGTTACGCTGAACGGGACGGTCATGTCGGGAGCACGCGTGCCCTTCGCTGCAGCGCGTGACCGGCTCTTCTTCCGCCAATTTGCGCACATTAACACCCGCTTCCAGTCCCCGTCCATATCCCTCATCGTCCAGGGTCTTCTTTCGACGGTGCTGCTGCTCTTTCTCAGCCAGTTTCAGCAGCATTTCGAGTTGGCGGTGTTCGCGGAGTGGTTGTTCTACATGCTCACCACCACGACCGTTTTCTACTATCGCCGCAAGCGCCCCGATCTCCAACGCCCTTATCGCGTGTGGGGATATCCAGTTCTGCCTGCCATATTTGTTCTCTGCGCAGCGGCTGTTCTGGTTTGGAGCTACGCCGGAAACCTCGAAGGATCCCTGATTGGCACCGCCCTGATCCTCCTTGGCCTGCCTGTGCTTTGGATCGTGCGCAAGTGTTATGGGCCTTCGATTCCGATGGATGAGAGCCATCTCGTGTGAGCTTCCGGTGACGGAATCAGCACCGGATCGGTGCTCCCTCAACGGTTTGTCCTTCCGGAACAATCCCTCCCATCGAAGCATCGCAGCGGGATCCCGCCTCATCTCTTGACTCATGCCTGACATCGAGCTCCTCAATAACCCGATGTGGAGTGCTCTCACCACGGCGCACGGTCCTCTTGCCCTCGGCAATCGGTTGGCCCGGGCGTACCCG
Organism: uncultured Acidobacteriaceae bacterium; assembly: GCA_963817305.1. Classification (GTDB taxonomy): domain Bacteria; phylum Acidobacteriota; class Terriglobia; order Terriglobales; family Acidobacteriaceae; genus Sulfotelmatobacter. The sequence goes on from CAWFOD010000015.1 coordinate 13,729, forward strand.
CCGGAGATCGGCCCGCTGAGCGGTTTGGCAGAGCAAACACCGGCTGCGTATGAGGACTTGCGCGCAATCGCCGAGCCCGACGGCGTCCGCGTGCTGTTCCTCAAAGAGCCGCCTCAGCCACGCCCGGAATGGGCCTTCGTACGCGGCGGGCTGGTGGACCAGATGGTTCACACCGGAAGAAGGATCGACGAATTGCTGCAACCCAACGGGATGCGCCGTCTCACCAAGTCAGATGTTCCCGCCATGGTCGAATTGGCAAAACTGACCGAGCCTGGCCCCTTTCGCAATCGCACCCACGAGTTGGGCGCATTCTTCGGCATCTTTGAGGGCGATCGCCTGCTCGCGATGGCTGGTCAGCGCATGCGCTTTCCTGGCTTTGTTGAGATCAGCGCCGTCTGCACACATCCAGATGCCCGCGGCCGCGGTTATGCCCGCACGCTGATGTCGACAGTCATGGAACTCATACGCCACGAAGGCGACATGCCTTTTCTGCATACCTTTGCGGACAATTACCCGGCGATTCGTGTCTACGAATCGCTCGGATTTGCCAAGCGCTGCACTTTTCACCTGGCCGTACTGAAAAACGAGTCATGAATCCCCGCACCCTCGCGATCCTTCCTAAATACGTCGTCAGCGTCGTCTACCATCGTGAATATCCATGCCCTCGAAGCCGAAGCTCGGCCAGAACTTTCTGCACGATACGCAGGCCGTGCAGCGCATTGTCGCGGCGTTGGGAGACTGCTCCGCACAGACTGTCGTCGAAATCGGCCCTGGCCGGGGCGCCGTAACGCGCGCTCTCGCCGCGCGCGCGCAACATGTCGTGGCCGTCGAGGTTGATCAGGAACTTGCGACCCACCTGGGCGAAGAGTTTCCATCCGACCGCGTTACGGTGGTGAACCAGGATGTTCTCAAATTTGATTTTGTCGCGGCTGCCGAGAAGGCCGGCCACCGTGTGGCAGTGATCGGCAACCTGCCTTACTACATCACTTCGCCGATTCTGCTCAAACTCGCAGCCAATTACGCGGTGGTCGATCGCGCGGTGCTCATGATGCAACGCGAAGTCGCCGACCGCGTCGTGGCCCTTCCAGGTTCTCGAGACTACGGTCTCTTATCGGTCACAGCGCAGATGTATGGACCGGTCCTCAAACTCTTCACATTGCCCCCGGGTGCATTCGTTCCGCCGCCCAAGGTCCATTCCACTGTAATTCGATGGCAATTTGAGCCGCGTTTCGCACAGCTTCGCGTCAGCGAGGCTGATTTCTTCACATTTGTTCGCCAGGCATTTGCGCAAAAAAGAAAAACGCTCGTCAATAACTTGCGCGCCGCCGGAATCCCTCTTGCATCGATCACCTACGCCTTTGATCGCGTCGGAGTCAATGCGCAAGCGCGCGCCGAGTCCTTGCAACTCGAGACCTTCGCTGCTTTGTGGAACGACCTGCGTACGGCTGTTCAGTGAAAGTGAAGTGACCTGCTTGAGCAGCTCACCTGGATGCTTTCGCCTCAGTGGTGAGCGCCGCCTCCACCGCCTCCACCGCCGGCATGGACCGCTCCCCCGCCTCCGCCGCCGCTGAATCCACCACCGGACGGACGACTTGCGGCCGCCGATCCGCTAAAGGACGGATGACTTGGTGCAGACGAATGAGGCGCACTGTACCCGCTGTACCCGTTATAACGCGGCGCCGGACGGTAGCCAGCCGCGGGGACCGTATTCCAGTTGCCCGTGCGGCTGCCGTTGGAAGCGAATCCTTGCGCAGTTCCGTACCGCGCGCCGGTGCTTCCCATCCCGCCGTATGCAACTGGCCCGCGATTCCCAACTTCGCCACCGCGTGCATAGACGGGTCGTGGCGCCAACGGTCGAAGGGGCTGCAACGTGTTCCCAGCAACTGTGACTGGTGCATTCGTGTTGCGCACAAAGCCAGTTGATGGCACACTCTGCACTCGATTCACAGCCACAACCGGGTAGGGCTGATATCGACCTCCGGCGCGGATCGGACCGCCTGGCCGCGGTCCGCCCACAGGGCGGTGTGGCGGGCGATAGCGAACCGGCGCGATGCCGATGTTGAATCCCCAGCCCGACCCGCCCCACCACGGCACGCCGAGGCCCGGAGCCCACGCCCAGCCCAAGCCATCGTAAAAGTTCCAGGCTCCTGAAGCATAGGGCATAAAGCCCCACGATTCGCAGGAGACCCACATGTAACCGGCATTCGGAGTCCACATCCAGCTACCGCAACCATAGGGGTCCCAGTTTCCCGAAGCAGCCTCATTGGGCGACCAGACATAACCCTGGCCCGGCATGTTGTACCAATTGCCATTGGCGTCCAGGTCACTCCACGCCGGATTGTTGTTATTGGGTAAGCTGTTGGTCGCAGATGTGCGGCTGGCTTCTTCGGCGGTGAGAACCTGGTCGCGGTCGGAGTTCCATGCATCCCAGGAATCCGGCTCGATGGACTCTGAAAGCACATAGTTGCCTGAGTCGGGACCGTTCAGCTTTACGCTTTCGCCGCCATGCAAATCGAGCGAAAGCGAGCTTCCGCTCTCCGCATGAATGTTCCCGGAGAAGACGGCGATTTCGCCCGGCGCATAGTCCAGGTTCACGCGCATCACGGTGAACCCGCTGGCCGTTACCGTGCTGTCGCCGAAGTGGACGCGGATGTGCTCGTTTTGCGAGTCGCCCTGAATTTCGAAGTAACCAAGGCCGCTGTTGAGGGTCAGCTCGGTATCCATGGTCGCACCTTGCTGCCCGAGGCTCGACAAAGTGATGGAGCTGTTGGGCGACACCCGGGCGACGCTTCCGTCTTCGAACTGAATCTCGGCACGTCCATCGTCTGAAGTTGAGATCTGGGTTCCCTCAAAGAGCGGGGTGTTGGCCAAAGCCTGCGAGGCGAGAATTTGATTTCCTTGCGCAAGCTGTACCTGGCCTTCAACGCTGCTCAAACGGACGGCACGAGCCTGTGGACCCGACGGGGGAGGCGTGGGCGATGCGTCTTGCGCGAAGAGCGACAATCCAAAAAACAAGGCGCTCGCAACGGCGGCCACCCGCCCCACGATTCTTGTCCTCTGCCCCATTGATGCATTCGCGGTATACATGGCGCCTCTCCTTGATCCCCTGGCCCAGGACCCATTGCGCGTCTTTTTGAAGGTCTCCACAGATTGGACACCCTCGCAAGGAGGAAAGTCGCGTGAAAAACGAAGGCCCCACGCGCTTTATTTTGAGGAGGATTCGGCCAGAAGCATCCGGGCTCGCTTTCTCACTCGTTCCATGACACCGGAATCGTCCTGGAGACGGGTCAGGATCTCGCGAATGGCACAGACCTGCTGCAGACGGCCATCCTCGGATGCCTCTTTGAGATACTCCATCTCCTTGTCGAGCCCCAGCGGATCATGCTGCATCAGCAGTTCGATTCGCGCGCCTTCGATGATCGTGGACGCTACCGCCACGAAGGATTCACCGAGCGCCTGGATGTCTTTGTTTCGAGAGTAGTTGAACTCGCAGGATCCCTGCCCGTCGGGGCCCGAGTAGGAGATCTTCTTCCAACCCTGGAAGGCAACCTTGAGATGGCTCTCACAGTCCTCGCTGAAAAGTTTGTGGTGGTGGATCGTATCGAAGACGCGATCGGCAAATTCTTGACTGAGGGTGACATCGCGGTCGATCGGACCGGGCTCAATGGCGTGAAGCTGGGCCGCGGTAACCTGGCCAGGATCGGTGTGAAAATGCCCACTTCCATCGGGATGCACCACCAGCGTCCACTTCGCGGGAGTCAGGCCAGGATTGGAAAACTCAACCTTCACAACGGACCCGGACAGGGAAGGTTTAGGTTCGGCGTTCGCGGGTCGGGCAACAACCGCCAAGATAAGCGCCAAGGCAAGCACCTTCATGACGGAATCCCCTGCTGCAGCAGCGTTTGCGCAGTGTGAATGTGGCATATGGCGATAGCGAGAGCATCGGCGGCATCGGCGGGTTCCGGCACCTCCTCCATCTGGAGGAGTCGGCCAACCATGAACTGCACCTGTTCCTTCTTTGCCAGCCCGTAGCCCACGACACTTGATTTGATACGCAAAGGAGCGTATTCGGCAACGGGCACGCCGCAGGTGGCAGCCGCCAGAAGCGCGACGCCCCGGACCTGGCCGAGTTTCAGCGCGGACTTGGCATTGACGGAGTAGAAGACTTCTTCGACGGCCACGGTGTCGGGCTGCCAACGCTCCAACGCTTCGATGAGCTCGCGATAGACCTGGGCCAGGCGGATCGGCAAGGGATTCGATTTGGCGAGACGGATCGCGCCGAAGCAGTTACAGATCAACCTTGGCTGCCGTGTGGCTTCGAACGTTTCGACAACGCCAAAGCCGGTGATCTCGGTCCCGCAATCGATGCCAAAGACTCGCATTCGACCCTGAGTTTACCGCAGAGACGCGGACAGACGATCAACCCAACGGGCAGGCAGGCTGGGCTGAACCTGGAAGGGCAATGAATTAGGGACGAATCCCCTCCTGGAAGCCACGTGGAAAGGGGGTGGAGCGACCATTTGCGGACGATGACTCTTGCGAAAACCGGAGAATTGCCCGAAGAAATACGTCCAAGATGGAGTTTGCCTGAGAGCGATTTTGTATCGGCCCGAACGCAACAACGGCCTGGAAAAGTTCCCAGGCCGCTGCCGGTGATCTGTTGGGATTGGACTAAGGCCATCGCGCTGCCGCGAGTGCCAGTGGCCCGGCGGTTGATTCCTGCCGCTGGGGCTTACCTGGGGTCTGGGGCGCGATGCCCTAGGCCTCAGTCACCTCACGTATCGAACAACTGGAACAATCATTTTTCATCAGCTGGATCAACCTCCTTTCCCGTGTAGCCCCAAGCTAAACCGGAGGGCGAACGGAGTCAAGGGCGGGCCGGTGGAGATTGGACGTGGAGTGGCAGCAGATGCACTCGTGGCCGGCTCTGCGACCTCCGCCCATCCGGTCGTTCGTTTAGACCGTTCGAGAGCGGAGCCGATCCCGCATCACTCGTTCGGACGGTGCGGAGAAGAACTTTGCTACGAGCCAGCCCAACACCCACGCAAGGGCGAGCGTGGGTGGATACCAGAGGATTCCCCACCAGAGACTTGCGCCGGTGCTTCTGAAAATGCGCACAAGGGTCAGAACGATGAACATGTGAGTGAGATAGATCTCGTAACTCAGGCGGCCAAAGGACTGCAGCCATGCAGTACGAGGAAGGGTCCACCGGGGAGACAAGATTGACTGCCAGTAAAACCCAAGCACAAGGCAGGCTCCCGAGAACGTGAGCAGAAGCATCATTCCGTTGCCGAGAAGGGGCCAGAGAGGATCTTCAAACAGCAACACTGCGGCGACCCCAGCAGCGCCGAAGAGTTCGATTGCTCGCACCAGTCCGCGTCGCTTTGGCCGGAAGTGCGCGGCAACCAAGGCGGCGAGCACACCCATGGCAATGCCGGCAATCCCAGGCAGATAGGCTTTTTCCTTCCAGATGGGGTTCCCCACGATCGATGCAAGGGATATGGGCAGAGACAGCGCAAGAACGGCCATCAGCGGCGCGAGGATCGAGTCTTTGCGCACTAGAAGGCAAAGCAGGGGAAAGGCGAGATAGAAGATTTCTTCGATGGAGAGCGACCAGAGCACATCCCAACTGGCCGGAAGGTAGCCTGTATGCGCCTCGTACCAGTTGAGATAAAGTCCGAAAGCCGAGGAGACCGCCGCAGGCAGAGATTGGTTGGTTTGCTTGATGACGTAATCGGGAACACGAGCCAGGTGGAGGGCAGAGAGAACGATGACGAGAGCGACGAGGCACGGGACGATGCGCGCGGCGCGACGCACATAGAAGGTGCGCGCATCGAGGTTGCCAAGTCGACCCCAGCGCATCAGGCTGTTGGTGGCGATGAGGAAGCCGGAAATAACGAAGAAGAGATAAACCGCTTCAGAGCCGTTGAAATTGATGTCATTGAGGAACCATTTGGGCAGAAATCGCGCAAGGACTCCCTGTGCGAGGCGCAAGCGGAGGCCAATATGGTTGAGCAGGACGAGCAGGATGGAAAGGCCGCGCAGCAAATCGATTCCCGGATTTCGTGGGCCTGGATTCCGCTGGCTCAGATTGGGAGTCCCGGTGCTGAGTTGCGCACGGTTGGCTCCAGGCTGTTGCGGCTGCGTCACATGGCTATCCTGGGCATTCGACCCGGTCAGCGCCGGCTCCTTCGTTTGTTCTCAACGCGGATCCAGTATTGGAATTCGTCCGCGTAGAGTTCCCCGTTGAGGTCGGAGACCCGCGCCGACAGACGCGCCTGCGCATCGGCGATGGCCCGGTTGTAGAGGATGGGCCCGATTTCTTCGAGAAAGAAATTGAGTAGCTGTCCGGCAGGCAAGTCGCCGATAGGTTCGGAAAGTTCTTCCTGAAAATACCGCTGGATGGAGGCAATCGCTTCGGTGCGCGCCTGTTTGGGGAGTTCGATGGTAGTCATTTGGAACGATCCTCAAATTGAGGTTATCGAACTTGCGCGGTTCGAGTCAGCGGATGAGCTCTCAAAAACGCTAAGCCGCTCTGCTGGAGCTCTGTATACTGGCCGCTCCTGCATCTGACGCCGAGGCGGGGATGCCTACAACAACTGGATCGGAGGTCGAAAGCCATATGCAAGAATTGACCATTGTGACGCGTGCCCCGTTTGGCAGCAGGCGCGGATTTCTTGGCGCGAGCGCCGCTGCACTGACCGCGGTCTGCTGCGGAGCCGTTCCCCTCTCTTCCTCCGCTGCCACCGATCCGGACGGACTCGACATCCTGGGTCCAAAGCCCGGATACACACCGCAGGTGGGAACCTTTGTATCCATGCTGACCTGGATGCGCGATGCCAATGGTGTGCTGGCGGCGACAAAAGGACTCACGCAAGCCGATCTCGATGTGTTGTTCGATGCCAACGCGAATACGATTGGCGCGTTGATGCTGCACCTGGCCGCAACCGAGACCTACTATGGCCTGCATACGTTTGGCGGGATGAAGTGGGACTCATGGTCCGACGCAATCAAGAAGCAGTGGGATCCGGCGATGAATCTTGGAGACGAGGGACGGAAGACGATCAAGGGGCACGATCGCGACTACTACGTCAGCATTCTGCACGAAATTCGCGAAAAGACGCTAGCCGAATTCAAAAAGCGCGACGATGCCTGGATGCTCGCGGTCGACAAGGACTGGCCGTGGGGACCGACGAACAATCTCTGCAAGTGGTTCCACGTTTGTGAGCACGAGGCACACCACACGGGACAGATCGCGCTGCTGCGCAAGCGCCTTCCCGGAGCGAAGCCAGACAACGGATAGGGTCGCGGGCGGGACTTTGTTGGCTCGGACAGCGAAGCAGACTGGAAACCCACGATCTTTTTGCGCATAGCGTCCGCGCTGACGCTGATTCATTCCATCTTGCACACCGTCGGCGGGGTCTTCAGCCGTCCTGGTCCGGGTGCAGCCGCTGTCGCCTGCGCCGCGATGCAATCCAATCAGTTTCGCTTGCTCGGCCATCTGCGCAGCTACGCCGATTTTTATCTGAGGGGATGACGGCTGCGCAGCCCGCTTGAGAGACGAAGTCCCTCCGCTGGAAGTTCGCTTCCACTACCAGCTGTGCAGCCACTCTTCGTCGCGGCCGATGCGGACTGGGGTGTTGAAGAGTTCGCTGAGGCGCGGCTCGGTGAGCAACTCGGCGCGGGGACCGTCTCCCACGATGCGTCCGCTGCGCATGAGGATGACGCGCTCAATTTCCGGCAGAATGTCACCGAGGTGATGGGTGACAAGGACAAGGCCGGTGCGTTCGGCGGCGAGCCGGCGCAAGGTTTCGCGAAGTTCGCGCTGCGCAGCCAGATCGAGTGCATTGGAAGGCTCATCGAGGAGGAGCTGGCGTGGACGATGGACCAGGGCGCGCGCCACGAGGATGCGGCGCTTTTCGCCGGCGGACATTTCACCCACCAGCTGCTGGGCGAGATGCGAAGCTTCGATGCGAGCGAGGGCTTCGACAGCGCGGGCACGCATTTCTTCGGTGACGTGGAGATTGGGCCACAGGGTTGACGCTGAAAAGAAACCGGCGATGACCGCATCTTGCCCCGTAGTGACGGCGGTCCGCTCCCCCGGCAGGTCGGCACCGACGACGCCAAAATGTTTCCGCAATTGGGTCAGATCCCATCGATCGCGGCCGAAGATCCGCACAGACATGCCGGGTTGGACCATGGGATAGATCTGGCAGGTAATGGTGAGGATCAACGTGGATTTCCCACAGCCATTGGGCCCGAGGATGGCGACATGCTCGCCGGCGCGGATGGTGAGGTTCACGTCGTGCAGGACGATGCGATCGCCCCGCGCGACGTTGACATTCCGCAACTCGAGAAACTGATCAGGATCAAAAGGCAGCTTGGTTTCGGATGGGTTATCGGTTAATCGTTCCACATTTGTTAGATTAAATGGGTCAACCGAATGAGCAACGATTCAGGAACACTCATACCCAAGGGCTTCAAATTTGGCGCGGCCAAGGCAGGGCTCAAGCAGAGCGGCCGCACAGATTTCGCATTCATTGTTGCCGAGACTCCCGCCAGCGCTGCTGCCATGTTCAGCGGCAATCGGGTGAGCGCGGCGCCGCTGCAGGTGGACAAAGAGAACTTGCGCGTAAGCGGGGGACGCGTTCGCGTCGTGGCCATTAACGCCGGCAACGCGAACTGCGCGGCGGGACAAGCGGGTCTGGATGCGGCGCGCGCAACCTGCGCCGCGGCGGCAAAAGCCTTTAGCTGCAAACCGGAGGAGGTCTTCCCTTCCTCAACGGGCATTATCGGAGTGCCACTGCCGGTAGAAAAACTCATTGCTGCGATGCCGGAGCTGGCGGCGCGCCTGGGCAAAGATCACGAGCATTTCGAGCAGGTCGCGCAGGCAATCATCACCACCGACAAGGTGGAGAAGACAGCCTTTGCGCGGCTCGAGATCGATGGGAAAGAAGTGCGTGTTGCGGGCGTGTGCAAAGGCTCGGGGATGATTCACCCGCAGCTTGTGCCCCACGCCACGATGCTTGTCTACGTGATGACCGATGCAGCGGCTGGGACAATCGTGCTCGATCGATATTTGCGCCAGGCGGTTGAGGTGAGCTTCAACCGAATCTCCGTCGATGGGGACACGTCGACGAACGACACTGTTCTGCTACTGGCTTCAGGGGCAAGTGGCGCCGTGATTGGGCCCGATGAGCAGGAATTTGCGGCAGCACTGACGCAAGTCTGCACTTCACTGGCGCGACAGATCGTGGCCGACGGCGAAGGCGTGACGCACGTGGTGGAGTTGCGTATTGAGGGAGCGGAGAGCGACGCAGAGGCAGTGCGGGTGGCCAAGGCAATTGCGCATTCGCCGCTGGTAAAGACAGCGTGGGCGGGGTGCGATCCGAACTGGGGGAGGCTGGTCGCGGCGATCGGCTATTCCGGCGCGCAGATCGACCCCGACCGCATCGACATCTGGTTCGGCGACTTGAGAATCTGTCGTAGTGGCGCCCGTGCCGCGGAGTTCGACGAAGCCTCTGCGCATGCGTTTCTGAAGCAGCCGCAGTACGCGATTCGCATCCAACTGAATCAAGGCAAGGGCCAATGCGTTTTCTGGACGACAGATCTAACCCAAGAGTACGTGCACATCAACGCGGACTATTCAACGTAAACAGGATCTATTCCTCGGCGGCGAAAGTTCGGGCCCTTTTGCAGTAATTGCGACACAGCAAAAGTTTCGCCCGAGTTCTACATCGCCACTTTCGCTGCCTGGCAAGACCTAGGCTTTTTCAGAATGCGGTTTCCACCGCTGGATTCAAAGAAGGAAGACGACTTGATTACGCGCGACAAGATGCTTGCCCTGTATACGACGATGGTGCAGTGCCGAAGGATCGCTGTGGAGGCAAATCCAGGGACGCGTCCGAGAAACGCTGCTTACGATCCTGAGGATGGACTTAGCTGGGAAGCCGCCATCGTTGGCGTCAGCGCGCACTTGCTGGCGAGAGACAAGCTCACGGCACCACAGACCAGCCGGGTTTGGGCGATTCTGCGAGCGATGCACGGCAACAGTGCACTTCCGATTTTGAATGGATCGGGTGACGGCAAACGGACATCCCAGGGGAAGAACAGGAAAGGAATTGCGGCGGGGCCGAACGCTAGCTCAGCCATGCCGGTCGATGCCTTTGAAGAAGCCGCGCAGGCTGCGCGCGATTTCAAGAACGCCGAGAATGGACGCGTTGCGATCGTCTTCAGCCAACCGGCGAACGCGGATTCGCACTGGCGCAACCGGTTGCGCGCCGCTGCCTCTCAGAACTTACCGCTGCTCATCGTCTCTGGTCGCACGCTGACATGCGGAGACGCAAATGCTTCCGCTTCGCACCCGACTCAACAACATGCTGCCAAGGCGCTGGCCTTCGGCGTCCCCGTGATTACGGTTGACGGCTGCGACGTGCGGGCGGTCTATCGCGTGGCCGGCGAATCCATTTTCCGTGCCCGACATCGTCGCGGACCGACACTGATCGAATGCATCGTGCCGCCCTCGGCAGGTTCGCTCGCAGTCGATGGCAGACAACCTGGAGTCGTAGATCCCATTCTTAATATGGAGAGCTATCTAACGGAGAGAGGGATTTTGACTGCCACACTGAAATCTGAGATCCAACACGGCTCCTCCCAGACGTCGAATGGCGCTCGAATTTCCCAGCCGCGATAGTCGGAAGCTTCGCGGATCTCTTATGACTTGAGCTTTTTTCCTCCCATGCTCCTTCGGCAACCAGGGGCGAAGCCAGCCGCGCCCCGATCCCGAGACTAAACCGTTTCCGAGGGGCTGAAATCGTGATCGAAAACGCGACAGTTCCACGATGAATTCGTCCAATGAGGATAGTGAAAAAGAATCCCGGCCCGCGCTTCCCCTTTCCCTAAAGAAACAACATTTTTGAAATGCCAGGCCTAATTCCCATGCAGAAAGAGGTATGAAGTTGCGCCGTGGTGTGGCCTATTGCTCCCATTTAATTCGCACGATCTTGTTGATCGGACTGTTCACGGCAACGACCCCAGGCCTGGTTGCGCAAACCTCTGGGACCGCGCAAGGCGCTGGACGGGCTGGGTCCGCGACCGAATCCGATTGCGAGCCCGTCGTGCTCGATTCGCCTTATATTCCGGTCGACAGCTGGGTGTATTCCGCGGTGTGGCGTTTGTATGGGCTGGGCTTTGTGGACGGCGCGTTTCTGGGCATGCGCCCGTGGACGCGCGCCAGCCTGGGACATATGCTGGAGACAGCCGAAACGCGCCTTGAAGATGCCGATCCAACTCCCGCAGTCGAGGAAGCCAAGCGGATCGACATAGCGCTCTCGAAGGAAGTGAATCCGGACGCCCAACCAGGTTGCGGCCCGGGTCATGGTACAGCGCAGATCGAGTCAAGCTACACGGTTTTCCGCGGGATCGGCGGAACACCTCTGCGCGACAGTTTTCACCTGGGTCAGACCGTCATCAACGACTACGGCCGCCCTTATGCAGACGGGCTCGATAGTTATACCGGGGCAAGCGGTTATGTGAACGTCGGGCGATTTCTGCTTTATGCTCGCGGAGAGCTGCAAAGTGCACCGTCGGCGGCTGGCTATTCCACAGGTCTGGCGTCGGAGCTGGCGGCGGTGGACGGAACCACCGACTATCTCAACACCGCCGTCCCGATCCCGCTGAATGGACAGGCAACGATTCCATTTGGACCTCTGTCTTCAATCGTCAATGGGCGATGGATCGAAGCATACATCTCCGGGCACTTCTTCAATCATGAAGTGTCGTTCGGCAAACAGGACGATTGGCTGGGTCCCGGGCTCGGCGCAGGTATGGCTTACTCGAACAATGCGGAAAACATCTACTCCTTCCGCATCAATCGCATTGAACCTTTGCACATTCCCGGCCTCTCGTATATCACGGGTCCATTTCGCTATGAATTTCTGGTAGGCCCTTTGAAAGGGCATGTGTACCCGATCGATCCATGGATGCATGTGGAGAAGGTCAGTTTTCGGCCTACGGAGAACCTGGAGTTTGGCTTTCAGCGCACGGCGATCTGGGGCGGCAAGGACCACGAGCCCATCACGCTGCACACATTTCTGCGGAGCTTCTTCAGCACCTCCGCCCCGAATGGCGCGGTAAAGAACAGCGCACAGGATCCAGGGGCGCGCTTTGCCGCGTTCGACTTCTCCTACCGGCTGCCGTTCGTGCGCAATTGGCTCACGCTCTATTGCGACTCTGAAGTTCACGACGATATCTCTCCGGCGGATGCCCCGCGCCGCTCCTCGTGGAGGCCGGGGATTTATCTTTCGCACGTGCCGGGAGTTCCAAAACTGGATGTACGCATGGAAGGAGTGTCAACCGATCCGCCGAATTCATCGAGCAACGGCGGACACTTCATGTACTGGGAGTCGATTCAGCGGCAGGGCTATACCAACAGCGGACAGCTTTTTGGCGATTGGATCGGGCGCGAGGGCAAAGGCGGCCAGGCATGGGTCACTTATCATCTGAGCGGCAATGAACGGATCGAGGTGGGGATCAGGAACCAGAAAGCGGCGAAGGATTTTATTCCCGGCGGAACGACCCTGAACGATATCCATTTTCAAGTGGCGAAACGCATCGGCCGAGACTTTGAAGTGAATGGAAACTTCGCCTACGAGGGATGGAAAGCGCCGCTCTATCCGACGGGCATTCCAGCCTATCCCGCGAACCAACACGATGTGACGACAACGACGATTCAGCTCACGTGGTTCCCACAGCGCAAAGTGAGTTTCTGAAGCAGTTTTCCCGTTCCCGCGCATTCCCGTGCGAATGCTTTCGAGCGACCGCGTTCAGGATTGTGAGATTTGTCTGCTGGTCTGATATGTCGGAACTGGATCGATGATCGGCACAACTTTACGAGATCCGCATGTGCTGCATCCCCAGTGGCCTTCACAGAGATACCACAGGAAATAAATTACACCGGGAACGATGAACAGCAAGAGCAGCATAAGACCGAGCCGCACTGAGCCGCTTCGAATGTATTTTTGCAGCCCCACCGACTGGCAGCGGGTGCAGCAAACTGCTTTCACCATGGGATTCCCCCAGAACTTGAAGTATAGGTAGCTATACGTTGGGAACAATGGCACTTTCCGGGGAGGAGACGTGGTTACTTATGCGCCATAGGTGGAATATTGGGTGCCTCGCCCCGTGGCCCGGCCGCTATTTGGCACGGGGATGGGTCTCGTCGTAGACGTGCTGGAGCTGGGCGTTGGTGAGTTGGGTATAGCGCTGTGTGGTGGAGAGACGCTCGTGACCGAGCAGTTCCTGGATCGCCCGAAGGTCTGCGCCTTCTTCGAGCAGATGCGTGCCGAAGGCGTGCCGAAGTGTGTGCGGGTGGACATCGGAGGAGAGTCCACGCTGGACTGCCAGCCGCTTGACGATGCGCGCGACGCTGCGGGTGGTGAGCCGCGCTTCTCCGCCGGGGCGCGCGAGACCGCGTAAGCGCACGTTGAGGAAGACGGCGGGTGTTGCGGCGTTGGCAGCACCGCCGGTCGCGCCCAGCCGATTAGAGCGCTCTGACAAATAGGCGCGCAATGCCAGTGCCGCTGCATCGCCAAGCGGGACATAGCGCTGCTTGTTGCCTTTACCCCGGACGAGGACCGCTTCGTTGGCCCAGTGGATGTCGTCAAGATTCAAGCCTGTCAACTCGGCGTTGCGCAGGCCGCAGCCGTAAAGCAATTCGAGGATCGCACGGTCCCGCGCAGGCCAACTGGCGGCCTCTTCGTCGACGGAATCGACCACCCGATTCAACTGCTCAATGGACGGGACCCGGGGGAGATGTTTAGGCAAACGCGGCGTCGAAACCAGCGAGGCCACATTCTTCCCGACATGGCCGGTGCGCGCCAGCCACTTGAACCAGCTGCGGATGGCCGCGAGAGCGCGGGCTGCCGAAGCCTTGGAAAGCCCCCGTTCGTAGAGGGCGCCGAGAAACGCTCGAATGTGGGTGTGCTCAATGCGATCCGGAGATCTTTGGCCGGCGTGATGCTTGGTCATGTAGGCGGCGAAGCCCTCCAGCTCGCGCTGATAGGCACGCAAAGTATGGGACGACGCTCCGCGTTCATTGGCCAGCACGCGAAGATAGTCTTCGACCAGCGTATCGAGGAGACTTGCAGAAGGCTTGCGCTGGGGCGCGGTCATGAGTCTTCCTTAGACGTTCTGGAATAGACCAACATGAGTTTTGGCCGCTGCGCCCTGTTTTGGTCTGCGCTCTCCTCCGTGGGTTGTGTTTCCAGTTCGGATGGTTTAGTCCGCGCCGTTGCGCGGGGGTGATGCTTGCGATGCACCGCCTTCAAACGGCCAAGCGCCAGATGCGTATAAACCTGGGTGGTGGAGATGTCGGCATGGCCGAGAAGAAGCTGGACGCTGCGCAAATCGGCTCCATGCTCCACCATGTGGGTGGCGCAACTGTGGCGCAGACGGTGCGGACTGGCGCTTTTGTCGGCGGCCTTGACGAGATGCCAGACCCATTGCCGCGTGAGGGGCATGCCGCGCAGGGAGAGAAACATCCGCGCCGTGTCCTGTTGCGCAGCCCGTGACCGGCGTGTCGTGATGCGTGCAAGATGCGGCCGGCCTTCGCGCAAATACTCTTCAAGCGCATGCAACGCGGTGCGCCCCAGAGGAACAATGCGCTCCTTGTCCCCTTTGCCGCGCACCTGCACGCGGCCGGCGTCCAGCGCCAGGTCGCTCGTGGAAAGCGCGGTAACTTCAGAGACGCGCAAGCCTCCGGCATAGAGCAGCTCGAGAATGGCGCGATCGCGAAGGGCGGTGGCGCGTGCCTGAGGATGGGAAGCGTTCATGGCCGCACGCTCGAGCATCTCCGCCACTTCGGGCTCGGCGAGCGATTTGGGCAGAACTTTCCAAGCTTTCGGCGACTCGATATTCACGGTGGGGTCGTTACGAATGCGGCGATCGAGGAGGAGCCACTTGTAGAAACCGCGCAGGCAGCTTAGTTTTCGTGCTGCGGACCGCGACTCGACGCTGTGGATGCGCAAATGCTCGAGAAAGTCCGCGACATCCCGCTGAACAGCCCGCAGTAGGGTAGCGTGCCGGCTCTCCAGGAACTCTGCAAAGGTATTCAGGTCGCTCTCATAAGCCTCGCAGGTGAGGGGTCGAAGGCCCTTTTCGACCCGCAAGTAAACTCCGTAGTCCTTAAGCAGCGCGACGTTGTTGCGGGCGGCCATCTCTTGATTATCGGCGAGCGCAGGATCGCGCCGGCGGGTCCTCGACGACGTCTGAACCTCGTTCATCAGGAATCAAGGTCAACACTGGCCTTCGTCAATGCTGCGCAAGTAGCTGCCGGAGCTGGGCATTGAGTGCCTCCTGGTCCGTTTCGCCCTGAAAGCGGGCGACAATTACTCCGCTGCGATCGATAAGAAAACTAAGCGGCAAGCCGAGAACTCCACCATAACGAGAACCCAGCTTTGCGTCGCCCATGGCTATGGGAAAGTTGAGGTTGAGCGTCCTGGTCATGGCGCGGACCGGCGCTTCGCTGTCATCCATAGAGACGGCAATGACCTGCAGATCGGACCGGTTCTCGCGCTGCCATCCGGCGAAGCGTCGGAGCTCCAGTTGGCAGGGAGCGCACCAGGTGGCCCAGAAGTTAAGCAGGACGACCTTGCCGCGATATTCACGCAGGCGGATTGGATGGCCCTCGAGATCGTGTCGTACGAAAAGGGGCGCGGGCTTGTGGAGGAGCGGGCTTGGCGCGGCAGTCGCTTGCAGGGTGGCTGCCACCAACACGAGAAAAAGGTATACCCGCTGAATTGGTTTGAATCGGAGGTGCATCCCCGAACTATTCGCCCTTCTCAACCGCGTAGCCTTTGTTTACCCAGTCGTCACCGAAGTTGCTGGGAATGGAAAGAACCTTCACGTTGGTGAACCCTAGATCGCGGAGTTTTTTGTACGCCGGCCCCACGTTGGGGCAGCGATTCCATGGACAGCATCCGCAATAAATCACGATGGCTTTGTTCTTAGGGCTGGCTGCAACTTTGCTTTCGATCAACTTTAATCCTGTGGGCTGAGCGCCGGGGCCCGCGTATTGGGCGCCCGGAATGTGCGCCTGCGCATACATGATGTGCGAGCCCACTTGCAGGACGATCGGCTTGTCGTTCGACTGCAATATCAGACGCAGCGCTTCCGGTTGGATGATGTCTGCCGGAGGAATCGAAAGCGCGCTCGAAGACGAGATCGCCGGGTCAGCGAACTGGGCTTTGCAAGATGGGGTCAGAAGGCACGCAAACAGAGAGGCCAGTACCCAAAAGAAAAACTGCGATCGGAACGTACGTCGCATGAAATCTACTCCTTGATCAACCGGAGACATTGTAGTGCAGGGGTGCCGAAGTTGTTCGCCACGCGATGTGTGTGGTGCATTCACGGGATCTTCATGGGCTTTGCTGAGGATGGAGATTGGCGTTGAGCAACTGGATTCTCAGCGCCCCTCCGACATGCAAAGACAAGGCCTGATGAACGAGAATAGGAATGGATATCTTTTGACTTTATTGAGGAACGCTTGACACAGACACAGATTCAAAGCACGAAGTGGAATGCGAAGGAATTCGAACGGCAGGTTCTGGAAGGCAATCCGCGTGTGGCTGTCTTCGATTGCGACGGGACGATTTGGAGCGGGGACTCCGGGTACGGATTCATGGAATGGTCGATTGGACAGGGGCTGGTTTCGCGTTCCACCAGCGATTGGATCGACAATCGCTATCGTGCGTACCTTGCCGGCAACGCGACAGAACTCGAAATGTGCGGCGAGATGGTGCAGATGTATGCAGACCTGCATGAACAGGAACTGCGCGCAGCGGCGGCACGCTACGTTGAGGAATATGTCAAAGCGCGCGTTTTCCCCGAGATCGCGTCCCTGCTGGCTGTGCTGCGCGACCAGGGCGTGGAACTTTGGGCGGTGAGCTCGACCAACAAATGGGTCGTATCGGAGGGCGTGCGTGCTTTCGGTATTCCGGACGATCGCGTGCTGGCTGCAGAAGTTGCCGTCCACGACGGCGTGATTACCAGCAAGCTGGTCGACGTGCCGACAGATGAAGGCAAGGCGGCATCACTGAAGCGAGTAGGTCTGATATCCCCCGATGCGGTGTTTGGGAACTCAATTCATGACCTTGCGATGCTGGAGATTGCGAAGCATGCTTTCCCCGTGAACCCTTCGCCGGCGCTATTGGAAGCCGCTGCCAAGAACGGCTGGGGCTACTTCCGGCCGGAAGCAGCGGAGGGAGTGGATTCCGGGGTTGCGGGAGAGTAAGTATCGCATGAGCTGTGACCTGGATCTGATTGAGCCTGTGTAGGTTTTGCCTTGCTAAATTGAGCTCAATTTATCGTATCGATGCTTCGTTTTGGGTCCTATGCGATTACACTGGGAGTGTGGAAGACGGCCAGAGCAACTTCAACGCGCGGCCTGCCGGTCCTGCCCTTCGTTTTGTGGCAGCTGCGTTAATCATCAGGGGCAGCGAGGTTTTGATTTGCCAACGCCGTCCGGACCAGCCGATGGCTCTGCAGTGGGAGTTTCCCGGGGGAAAGATCGAGCCCGGCGAGAGCGCAGAAGAGGCCTTGGCGCGCGAGCTGAACGAGGAACTCGGCATTACCGCGCAGATCGGCGGACGTGTGACCCACATCCGGCATAACTATCGCCACGGCGGCGCCGTTGATCTGCAGTTCTTCGCGGTGCACCAGTTCGCCGGCGATCTGGTCAATCGCATCTTTCACCAGTTCAAGTGGGTCAAGCTCGAGGATCTGACGGGATACGACTTCCTGGCTGCGGATCGCGGGCTCATTCAGGATTTGGCGGCAGGCAAGCTCCTGTAAAACTCCTCGACAATGATCAGCCATCCGTGATCGGAACTGCGCGTCCAGCGCCATCGTGCGATCTCACCGTGAAGTTCCGTCCGATACCCCAGGATCGAGCCAGCGAAAAAGACGCAGTCTCCGCGAGCGAACTGCGAGAGGACCAACGAAAATCAGTGGCCCGGGATCAGGCCCCACAGCATCACTCCGGTCATCCCAATGACGATGATGCTGGTTCCCCATGCGATCAGGTTCCAGACGGGGGTATTTCTGTGCTCGCCCATGAGGTCGCGCCGGTTGATCAACAACAACATGAGAATGATGATGACCGGCAACAAAATGCCGTTGAGCACCTGGGAGAGAATTGCGACGTTGATGAGTTGCGAATCTGGCAGCAACAGTACGGTGAGCGCGCCGCCCGCGATGAGCAGGGTATAGAGCCAGTAGAAGAACGGCGCTTCCTTGAAGCTCTTGTCGACGCCTGATTCGAGGCCGAGTCCCTCGCAAACCGTGTAGGCCGTGGAGAGCGGGAGAATCGACGCGGCAAAAAGCGAAGCATTGAAGAGTCCGAAGGCGAAGAGAATAAACGCATAGTCACCGGCCAGCGGGCGCATCGCTTCTGCGGCGTCGGAGGCGACCTGGATCGCGCCCATGCCGTGCACGTAAAGGGTGGCTGCGCAGGCCACGACGATGAACCAGGCCACCACGTCGGTAAAGAAGCTGCCGACGACCACGTCGAGGCGCGAAGCGGCATAGTCCTTCACGCGAATTCCCTTCTCCACGATTGACGACTGCAGATAGAACTGCATCCAGGGCGCGATGGTGGTGCCCACGATTCCGATCGCCATGTAGATGTAGGCCTTGTCGCGCCAGACCTTTTTGCTGGGCAGCCTGACCGTGGCGACGAGTGCCTGGTGCCAACTGGGCTGGGAAAGCACGCCGGCAAAGATGTAGGCAATGTAAACGAGGGAGGCAACGAGAAAAATCTTCTCGGTGCTTTTGTAGTCGCCGCGAAAGACGAGAAACCAGACCAGGGCCGCGCAAATGGGCACGGAGATGAATTCCGATACGTGGAACAGGTGGAGCGAGCCGGCGATTCCAATGAACTCGGTGACCACGTTGGTGAAGTTGACCACCACGAGCAGGATCATCAGCACAAAGGTGAGGCGCAATCCGAATTCTTCGCGGATGAGGTCGCTGAGGCCTTTGCCGGTGACCACGCCCATGCGAGCGCACATTTCCTGCACCACAATGAGCGCGATGGTGATGGGAAGCATAGTCCACAGGAGGGTGTAGCCGTACTGGGCGCCGGCCTGCGAATAAGTGAAGATCCCGCCGGAATCGTTGTCGACGTTGGCGGTAATAAATCCGGGGCCTAGGACGGCCAAGAACAGGAGTATCCGGATTCGCCAACGCTTGAGCATGCCCGCGGGTTCCTAAGGTGGGTTCATTCTTGGTTTTCTAAAAGACCATATCAGGGCAGACCTGCGGGATGCGAGCCTGCTGCCGTGGGGTTGAGAGCACGCGCGCAGAATTGCAATTATTTATGTATCTTGGTACTTTGGTACACATGACAGTCGATAAACCGGAACGGGACTCGATCGAAGTGGAGCGCGTGCAAACAGGCGTGCGCCTTGAAAAGCGCATGTTGAAAGTGCTGAAAGCGATTGCCGAACAAAAGGACATGAACTTGGGCGATCTGCTGGAGGGAATCGTTCTGCATTCCTTTGAGGGCAAGGCGCCGTTTGGCGCGCAAACGCTGAAGGAGATCGAGCAATTCAAGATGCTTTATGGCATGACGCTGAAGGCGAGCGACAGCCACCACTTGAGGGAGCGCAAACGATGAAGGCCATAATTTTATTCCTGGCCCTTGGGACGAACGCGGCAGTAGCTGGGCAGGTGGCCCCGCAGGCAAAGGAGCCTCTCATGCATACCAAAACCAGTTTTACCCTCGTGGTGCATGCACCGTATGCCGAAGCCGCTCCCCTCTTCGGACCGGAGGGCGAGAGGGTATGGGCCGGGAAGCACTGGGATCCGCAGTTTGTCTATCCGCTGCCCGCACACGATGAAGAGGGCGCCGTGTTCACGGTAAAGCATGGTCCTTTCACAGCGGTTTGGGTCAACACTGCGTTCGATGTGGCTGAGCAGCACTTTCAGTATGTGTATTTCATGCCAGACGTGATGGTGACGGCGATCGATGTGCGGTTCAAGGTGCGAGACGCGGCCGCGACACAGGTGAATGTCGTCTACGCGCGCACCGCACTCAGCACGGCAGGCAATGAACACGTGGCCGCGATGACCGAAGGCGACAGGAGTGCGGGCCATGATTGGCAGAAAGCAATCGATGCCTATCTCGAGAGCCGCAAGCCGGTCGTGGCTCCCTAAAGCGTACAGAGGTTCCCAGGAGTGCATGTCTTTCTACCGAAGACGCGTGGCATGTTTTTTGCGCTGCCGGATGATTGCTTCAATCCAACACGCTTGACACGCCCCAGTGCGCGCGGCTACAACTCGCTTTCGTTGATTGAGAGTGAGGAAACTGCTATGCGTTCGAGCGAATCGTTTGAGTCCCGGCGAAAACTGTTGGGGACCATGGCGTCGGTTGCAGGAGCATCGGCTTTGTTGGGCGCGGGAGTCATAGGTGCTGCGGAGCCACCGTCGATGGGAGACTCTGCTGCATCGGAGGAACTGTTTGAGCCGGCACGGTTGCGCGATTACAAGACACGGCGATCGTCGAGTTGGGATCGTACTGGAGGAAACGGCGATGCGGTGTCGGTCGATCCGGGCAAGGCGGCGACGATTCTCGATGTGCAAGGCGCTGGGGTGGTGACGCATCTCTGGTTCACGATCAATTCAGAGGATCGCATGCACCTGAAGAACCTGGTGCTGCGCGCATGGTGGGATGGGGAGAGAGCTCCATCGGTCGAAGTGCCGATTGGTGATTTTTTCGGGCTCGGACTTGGCGAGTACTACACCTACCAGTCGTCGCTGGTGGCCGTGGCCCCGATGAAGGCTCTGAATGCCTATTTCAAGATGCCGTTTGCGACGGCGGGGCGGCTGACGGTAGCCAATGAAGGAACGATTCGCACGGACAACCTCTACTTCGCAGTGGACTACGTGACGCTGGCTGCGCTGCCCGGCGATCTGGGAAGGTTTCACGCGCAGTATCGGCAGGCGGCACCCTGCAAAGGATGGACCGATGACTGGCAAAACGAGTATGTCCCGGCAGTCAACGACAAAAAGAACTTGAACGGCGAAGGAAATTACGTGTTTATGGAAGCGACCGGAAAGGGGCATTTTGTCGGGGTGACGCACGCCGTACTGCAGAACCAGGACCAGTGGTTCGGCGAAGGCGACGACATGATCTTCATCGACGGGGACGCGCTTCCGACAATTAACGGGACGGGGACCGAGGACTACTACAACGGCGCGTGGGATTTCGGAGGCAAGGAGTTTGCAAACCTGCACCAGGGCGCTCCGTACATCGTCGACCCGGAACGAATCGGAGGGCGCTATTGCCTCTACCGATGGCACACAGAGAGCCCGATCACGTTTGAGAAGTCGATTCGAGTCACGATGGAACACGGCCACGCCAATCATCGCTCGGACAATTTCTATTCGGCCGCGTTCTGGTACCAGACGGAGCCCCATGCCGAGTTCCCTCCTCTGCCTCCGGTAGCCGAGCGGGTTCCGCGGGTTTTGCGCGTAGGGGGAGCCGGTGCGGCTGAGCCGCCGAAGAGCTGAACCGCGAGCCCCCGGCATTCCGGGTCGTGGCGCTGCAACGATCGAGAATATGGCTCTATTCTGCGACGCTCCTGAAGCTGCCATTATCGGCAACCATCAATGAAATAGGCTTTTAGGCGACGGCCATCGGCCGAGCGGTGATACTTGGCGCATCCGACATATCAGATATTTCTGTATATACAGAAATATCTGATAGAATTGACCCATGACACTCAGCAACAGCATGAAGGAATTCATCCTGCACTGGGGCGAGATGGGTACCCGCTGGGGGGTTAACCGGACTGTCGCTCAGGTGCACGCGCTTCTCTATCTATCGACAGAACCCTTGACGGCCGAGGAAATCGCCGAGGCTCTCTCCGTGGCACGGTCTAACGTGAGCACCAGCCTGAAGGAGCTGCAGAACTGGAACCTCGTCGAGGTGGATACCCGCATGGGCGACCGGCGCGACTACTTTCGCACCTCTTCCGACGTTTGGACTCTTTTCCTCACCGTCGTCGATCAGCGCGTCGAACGCGAAATCATACCCACGTTGACGAAGCTGCAGCATCTGGCCGGCGAAGCGCGCGCGGAGAAGCCTGCGCAACCTGCCGTGTCGGCGCGGATCGCCGCCATGCAGGTTTTTCTCGAAGAGCTTCATGGCTGGTATACGCAAATCAAGAAGCTGCCACCGGCAAGCCTGCACTCGCTGATCAGCATCGGCAGCGGCATCACCCGGTTCCTCCCCAAGGTGCGGAGAAGGAGGCTTGACTGATGCTTACCACATGGACGGCCGCGGCAATTCCCACTTCCCGGGACAGCTTTCAGCGCTACTACGAAGAGGCGGGGCCGGATTATGCTGCCTGGAGTCCCAAGTTCAATATGCATTTTGGATTCTTCCACTGGGGCATGAATCCGTTGAACCGCGAGGCAATGCTCGAGCAGATGAACCTTGAAGTCCTCGGCCGGCTTCGGCTTCCCGATACACCCGCAGCGGCCACGCTTCTCGACATGGGCTGTGGCCTGGGCGCAACGTTGCGCAGCTTTGCCCGCCAGCTGCCTTCGGCGAACTTGTTTGGAATTACGCTGGTCCCATGGCAGCTTGAACAGGGCCAGCTTCTGAATCGGTCTGACCGGCAAGCCGCGGCGATCCGTCTCTACCTGGGCAACTATGAGCAGACCGCCTTCGCTTCGGGGACGTTCGATGGCGTCTACGCGATCGAAAGCAGCTGCTATGCCACGGGCGTGAACAAGGCAAGACTGATCCGCGAAGCGCACCGTGTGTTGCGCCCCGGAGGAAGCATCGTAGTTGCCGACGGTTTTGTAGGGCCGGGAAGGTTGCGCGGCCCTCAGAAATCGATCTATCGCACGTTGTGCGATTGCTGGGTGATAGACACCCTGGGCGAGATCGAGGCATTCACCCGCACGTTGGAGGACGAAGGCTTCCGCGACATCGTGGTCGAGCCGATGCAGGCACGTGTCACACCTTCGGTTTTCCACGTTCCGTGGGTCACGATTAAATTTCTTCTGACATCGGTCGTCTTTGGGCAGCGAAAGATGACCCGCGCGCGCTGGAATAATGTCCTGGCGCCGATCCTTTTGCCCTTCGTTGGGTCGCCCGTGGGGCCTGTCGCGTATTTCCTGGTGAGTGCGACGCGTGATTGAGCAGGTCCAAAATCACAACGAGGTTCAAGATTTCCGAATCATGCTTTGCTAGAAAGGCCGGACGAGCCAACGGACTGAGGCAGGGCTAAAGCGGACGCCGATCAGGCGGTGGCGTGGATTAGTTCAGGCTCGGGGGTCAGAGTCGGTTCGGGGGCCAGCTTGCTCAAAAGGGATTTGACTACATCCACAGCGCTATAGCTTTCGCGGCCCGGCTCGAGGAACTGCACGATCGTATTGAGATCGTCGCCCACGGTGACGAGAGCCGGTTCGGCGGCAGCGTCTTTCCGAGTCTGCGCGTGGCCGATGTTGGCCAGAAGAGCATTGCAGAGGCATTTGCGGCCGACGGTATCCTCGATTTTGCCACCCTTGGCAACATAGGTAGCGACGGGCTCGGAGGCGCAGCGATAGCCGATAGTTCCATTTGGGGCAGCGTACGGTTCGCGGAGGTAGCCGAGGTCGCAGACCCGTTTTCGCGCCTGATAAACGCCTTCATCGGAGGACGTACCGTTGAGCTGGGCGACTTTGAACGGGAATCCAGTGGGAGAAGCCAAGGGGTCCGTGAAGACCTTGCCCGTTCCGGCGACCGCCTGCCCGATCAGCATCTTCTTCAGATCGTGGCGCATGCCGGACTCTTCGCTAAACGCGAACGCGGTTCCGACCTGGACGCCCGTGGCGCCCAGCTCAACCACTTCTCGAAGCTTGTCTGCGTTGCCGTAACCGCCGGCCATCCAAAAAGGAACGCCAAGTTTGCGCAATTCCGCGAGATCCACTCGATCCCGCTCGCCGTAGATGGGTTCGCCTGCTTCATTGAGCTGCAACTTGCCGCGCGGGGGTGCATTGTGGCCGCCGGCGGTCGGGCTTTCGATCACCAGGCCGTTGACCGGACCGCTGGCACGACGCAGCATCGTGGTGGCAAGCGTGTTGGATGAGACGATCGCGAGGAAATTGGGCCGCAACAAAACCGGCAAGGGGCCTTCGACGTATTCCGCCGGGTCGAAGCGCATCATGGTGTCCATTTCAGGAGAGGCACCGGCCGTGGAAAGCTTGTATTCTGCTGGGCGCTGCGCAGCAAAGTTGTCGAGAACGCCTGGGATGTGGAGTGGGATGCCTGCGCCCATGAGCACATAGCCGACTCCCGCAAGCATGGCGCCATAGATCGAGGCTAGGTGAGGTAGCTGAACTTTCTCGAGAAAATTGACGCCGACCTTATTGATATGACCTTCGCGGGCGAGGAAGACTTCGACGAAGTTGGACACCATGCAGAGCTCGATCAGTTTCCGTGGCTCCACGCGTTGATGCATCGGTGTGGTCGGGTAGGGGGTTCCGCTGGGCTTGCCGCCGGGAACGAAATAGTCTTGCCAGATGCGCCGGGCCATCTCAGGAAACGGAAATGCGTCAAGTCCTTTGCGCATGTTGCCATCTTTGTCACCGTCCGCGAGGCGGCGCACGAAGAGCGAATCGAGGGCCGTCCCGGAGACGACACCGAGTTGGCCAAGCCGTGAGACGGCATTCGCCAGGCGCCAGTTGGATACACCAACGCCCATGCCGCCCTGAATGATCCGCGGGAGCTGGAGCATGTCTGAATTGTTTCACAGAATCTGACCACTGGCGGACAGAACTCTCAGGCATTTTGATCGAAGGTCAGGGATGAGCCAAGGACGTCACCGATCCAGAAACCGGGTGCAAATGCCATCCTTTCAACAAAGATCGGTTCGACGGATGCGGGAGGCCAGGAAACTTTGCCACTGGACGGCACAGCGACCGTCACCTGCCAGCACCCAATCGCGTGTTTGAATGCGCTGCAGGTCCTATTTCCGAGAGGTTTCCTTGAAGGCTTCGGCCACGCCGGGATAGAAGGCCAGGTAGCAGAAAATCAACAGGTTCACTACAAAGGGCACCACGGGACTCTGGTGAACGGAAGGATTCAGGGGGTTCTCGATGACGCGATGCGTCATGCATTGGTAGCCACTGCTGGCCACCGTAATTCCGGACACGAACAAAGCTGCCCACCACGCGCGCCAGTCGCGAGTAATCCAGCGCAATCCGACCACGGTGTAAAAGGCTGCCAGGACGACAAAGGCGACCTGGGGCGGAATCGGCGATGGAATCGGGTTGAAGTGGGACATGGCAAAGACTGCGGTAGCCGAATCCGGAGAAAGCTGCACCAATGCGGCGCAAGCGAGATCCGCGGCCGCGCGCAGAAAGCAGTACCACGCAAACAGGGTGATCAGTAGAGGAACCTTTACCTTTTGAGCCTGTTTAACGGCAAGCTGGCTTCGCCGCCCCTGCGTTTCGGCAGGCATGCGAAAAGGAGGACGGACGATGCCTTTGATTTCCTGGGCCAAGGCTGCTTCTCTCTTTTCTCACGCAAAAGTGATGATTGGGGCGGTTTGGATAGGGAGATACGCAGGAAGAGGTACAGCCATTCCTCTTCGTTGGATGCGACGAAGGATAGCAGAACCGAGTTACAACTTTGTAGCAGTTTGTTGCCGCGTCAGAGCTTCTCCCGAAGGAAACTGATGACGTGGTCGGCTTGGACGACACCGACCATGCGGCTTTGTGCATCAACGACTGGCAAAGCAAGCAGATTGTACTTGTCGAACAGTTCGGCAAGATCGTTCTGGTTGGTGTCGGCAGGGCAGGAGAGAAACCGTGGCTCAGCAAGCACCGAGAGGCGGGATTCTGGTTGCGCCATCACCAGGCGAGCTAAGGGGATCGACCCCCGCAGAACTCTCTTCTCGTCGAGCAGATAGACTTCGGTGACGCTCTCGGGGTCGCCGTCGAAAGCGCGCAGGGCCTGCACCGCACTGGAAACTGTAGCTTCCACGCCGACCGCAACAAAATCCGTGGTCATTGCGCCGGCAGCTGATTTTTCGTCAAACTCCAGGAGCTCGGAGACTTCCTGCCGTTCTTCGGGCTCCATTTCTTCAAGAATCGCGTCGGACTGTTCTTCGGGCAATTCGGCAAGCAAATCGGCCGCGGCGCCGGGATCCATCTCTTCGACGATGTCGGCGATGCGTTCTTCGTCGAGCTTTTCGAGCAGAGACTTTTGCAGCTTGGGATCGACTTCTTCGAGAGCCTCGGCCGCTACTTCTTCGTCGAGGGAGGTGAAGACCGCATCGCGTTCGGCGGGAGACAGGTCTTCAAGAATCTCGGCGAGATCCGAGGGGTGCATCTCCGCAAGGCGCTCGTGCTCTATGCGCAACTTGACGCGGCGCGCCGGATCCACTTCGATGACGTCGACGAAATGCCAAGGGATACCACGATACTTGAATTTGCGGGACAAAGACTCCAATTGCGCGCGGGGTAACAGTCCTTTAAAGACGCGACGGAACGCCCCGCGCAGCCCCACTTCCACCTCGACGACGCGCAGCAGGTGGTTTGAACCCTGTCCCATCCACTCGAGATCAACGTCGTTCACGCGGACTACCTTGCGCCCGTTGATATCGATAATCTGGCGATCCACCAGGTCCTGCTGCAGAAAGAGGAAATTCCCTTCGTCTTTGAGCGGGCTCAACGCGGCCGTAGAACGCAGTTCCAAGGTGCCTGCCGGCGTTTCGATCACATCTTTCGCGGGAATAAGCGAAAGGCCTTCGCGTGTCTTGAGAACCAGGCCTGCGACCTTGCCGGCGTCCTGCCCAGTGGCCACCGCAATATCCTTAAGCCGTCCGCGGAGCTGTCCTTGCGCATCGGTCACGGGAGTGCCGAGCAGCGCGGTCAAGCTGACGCGTGCTGTAGTGCGGACATGCATGTCGTGAGTTTAGCCCGTCGCCGCAGGATTGCGCGTGCGGTGGACCTGAAAGGACAACTTGAAGTGCTTGCGCGAAATGCGGGCAGGCATCGCGCTTGACACAATTCGCCGCACCCGCGAAACTTCCGGTGAGGTTCCTCGGACGGTGCGGCGTGGCTTTCCTCGTCCCGGCAGAGGTGGAGAGAAGCCTTTGGACAAAACACGATCAGGACGGTTGAGATTTTCACTGAGCTCAACGATGGAGAGCGTGAGCGAAGTTGAAGCGACCGCAGAGAAGGTTGGCACCGAGGCCGGACTCGACGAGGATGAGCGATTTCGACTGACCATGGCGGTGCGCGAAGCGGCTGTCAATGCGGTTTTGCACGGGAACGACTACGATCCGGGCAAAAAGATTACGGCCAGTTTTGAAAACACCGGGAAATCCCTGGTGATCACGATTTCCGATGAGGGGAAGGGATTGGACCCGGATACGATCCCCGATCCGACTGCACCCGAAAACATTTTGCGCGGCACAGGGCGCGGCATCTTCCTGATCCGGTCCCTCATGGATGAGGTACACTTTCGACAACTGCATCCTGGAACCGAGTTGACGCTGGTAAAGCATCTGGTGCCGGCCGAAGAAAAAACATGAGGGGCCGACAGATTCCGCGTTGAGGAAAGTTCAAACTGCCTTTCCATCCCCCCGTTCCGATGGTCCGTACCTTTCGAGCCGCAGAGCTTGCAAAGGTGCTATAACCGTATCACCCAAAAAGGAGGAATTTCCGTGGCACTAACAATTGCTTCGCGTGAAGTGGACGGCGTGACCGTTCTCGATCTTAGCGGGCGGATCACTCTCGGCGAGGGCAGTGTGCAGTTGCGCGAGGCCATTCGCGACCTCATCAGCAAAGGCCAAAAAAACATCCTGCTCAACATGGGCGACGTGAATTACATCGATAGCTCGGGACTTGGCGAGTTAGTGAGCGCGTATACCACGTCGAAAAATCAGGGCGCCGCCCTGAAGTTGCTGAGCCTGACCAAGAAGGTTAAGGATGTGTTGCAGCTCACAAAGCTTTATACGGTTTTCGACATTTATGACGACGAAGCGAGCGCGATCGCCTCGTTCAAATAACCGCAAGGGGGCAAGCTGCTGCGGCCTCCCGATGAGATTAAAAAGGCCATCCCGACGTGGGATGGCCTTTTTGTGCTCCCGAGCTGCTGATGCTTCCTCTCGCTCTTTCTATTCCCGATCTGTTCTAAACCCCGGAGCGATGCCCTCGCCGAACCGCAGTCAGCGGAAAGCACCTGGCTCTTAGAACTTGACGCTGGGAACTTGCTGCGCTGCGGGGCTGGCTGTGAAATAGGCCGAGTTCTGCTTGAATCCCGCAATACCTGCCCAAATACTGTTGGGAAATTGCAGCACAAAGGTGTTGTAGGTCTGGAGCGCATCGTTGTACCGCTTACGGGCCACGCTGATGCGATTTTCCGTTCCGGCGAGTTCGTCCTGAAGGCGCATAAACTGTTCGCTCGAACGCAGCTGGGGATAGTTCTCTGTGAGCGCCAGAAGGCGCCCAAAGGCGGAATCGAGAGCGCCATTGGCAGCGATCTTGGCGGCCGGCCCCTGCGCATTCAACAAGCCGGCACGGGCGTTGGCGATGTCCCCGAAGACCGTGCTTTCTTCCTTCGTGAACCCCTTCACTGTCTCCACTAGATTAGGGATCAGATCGGCGCGCCTCTCCATTTGCACGTCCACCTCTGACCAGGCAGCTTTGACCCCCTGGTCGAGCGAAACCATCTGGTTCTTCGCACTCACATAACTGGAAAAGACCATGATCACGGCCAAGACCAGTACGCCAAAAATCCCAAGGACAACCAACAGTCCCTTGCTCATATCGTCCCTTTTCTCCTCCCGCTTCCCTTGTGAAGAAGCGCCTGCAAACTCAAAATGCCCGTTCCGCGAGGGAATTTCGGTACGGGTACAAAAAAATGCGGTTGTTTTGCCCTGCCCGTACAGCGCAGGCTTACCAATCGCCGCCGGCGCCACCACCCCCAAAGCCTCCGCCGCCGAAGCCACCAAAACCGCCTCCGCCCCCACCACCACCGAAGCCGCCACCGCCCATGCCTCCCCCACCGAAGCCACCGCCCAGCCATGGGCCGCCGCGCCAGCCCCCGCCAAACAGACCCAGGAACAGGAGAACCCGCAAGATTGTGAAACCGCCGAAGAACAGGAGGATGAGGATAAACACTACGAACGGAAACGCGCTCGAGTGGTGATAGGCACGCGGCTCTTCCGCCATTGTGGGGGCATCGGACAGCGTCACCCCTGCGTCGGCCGCAATGACTTGCGCCACTTGACCCACGGCCAGGGTCATCGCGCTGTCGTAGTCTCTTGCGCGAAGATAGGGCACCATGGAGCGACCGATATCGCCGACCTTGGCATCGTTGAGGATACCCTCGAGCCCATAGCCGACGTCGATGCGATATTTGTGATCGTCGACGGCCAGAAGTATCAAGGCTCCGCGGTCAGTGCCCTTTTTGCCTATCTTCCAGGCATCTTCAAGCTGGTTGGCCCAATCAGCGGCGTCATCGCCATCGAGGTTGCGGACGGTAACGATGGCAAGCTGGGAGTTTGCCTTGGAGTGGTCAAGCTGGGCGCAAAGGCTGTCAAGCTGCGCAACGGCCTGCGGCGAAAGGACATGGGCAAAGTCGCTGACGTAATCGGTGGGCTTGGCCAGGTCTTTCACCTGCTCGGCCCGTGTGACGGGAACCAGGAGAACGACGAACGCCGCCAGAGACAACCAGCGAGCGAACCCATGTACGCGCAGAGCGTTCATTGCTCTTCATTGTACGGTTTGGGGCGGCCCGTGGTTCCCGTTCCGGACGCGACTGCGGCTCGCAGGTGAGCGGAAAGCTCGGAGAAACTCTCCAAAAGCGACGAAATTCGCCGTAAACCGATGCCAGGGCGGCGCAGGAGCGGACTTCGAAGAGAAACCAGCCGGATGAGAAAGACCCGTGGCCGCACTTTGCATCCAAATCTACAGGGCGAACTGCCCCCCAGGTTTGGCAGCCCCCGGTAAAGGGAAATGAACCCAGAACTTAGCTTTTGTCCAAGTTTCACACAGGAAAAACCAATCACTCCTTCGATAGAATCGGATGCAATGGGCAGCACCGCAATTCGTGAGGATTGGGAAGGGCGCACAGTCGACGGAAGATTCGCGCTTCTGGAATGGCTGGGCGGCTCTCAAACCCAGGGTGTCTTTCTCACCGTCCGTCAAGGCGTAGAGAAAGCTGCGATCAAACTCATCGTTGCGAGCGATGCAGAGGCCCAGGCGTATCTTGCGCAATGGGAAGCGGCGAAGGAGTTGTCGCATCCGCACCTGATGCCCATCTACGAAGCAGGCCAATCGACCATGAACGGCGTGCAGCTGGTGTATGTGGTCACTCAGGTTGCCGAAAGCGACCTAAGTGAGATCGTCGCCGAAAGACCGCTGGCCGCCTTCGAGACGCGGGAGATTTTCGCTCCGCTGCTGGACGCGATTTCGTATCTGCACAACGGAGGATTCGTCCACGGTCACGTGGAACCCGCGAACATTTTCGACGCTGGCGGCGTGTGGAAACTATCAAGCGACGATTTTCTGATCGCGGACGGAGTGCTGAAGCCCAATTTGAATCTCGGGAAATACGCTGCGCCCGAGATTGATGAAGGAACGATCACCGGTGCGGCAGACATTTGGTCGCTCGGTATGACGCTTGCGGAAGCTTTGACGCAGCACTCCCCGGTTTGGAGTACCGTTGCAGACGGAGATCCTGTTCTGCCGCAATCGCTGCCTTCTGCTTTTCAGGATGTAGTGCGGGCATGCTTGCGAACGGATCCAAATTTGCGTTGCACGACAGCAGATATCAAAGCACAGCTTGCCCATGCCCCGGTATTCCCGATTCCCCGTGGACCTCAGCCAGTTCGACCGGCGGTGCCTCGCCCCGTAGCCGTCCGTGCGGCAGGAGGGACTCGATCGGTCCCGGCAGCCCGTCCGCTTACCGCAGTTCCTCGCCCAATGGCGCCGGCGCCTCGCCTCGTCCCTTTCGAAGCGCGTCTGGTTGAAACTGCCGAAACTCCGATGGTTGCACAGCCCGACTCGCATTTTCCTGCTCATTTTGAGGAGCATGTTCCGATTGCGGAGGCTCCGGTCCCCGAAGTGCCGGAAACAGGGCCATTTGCGACGGAGCCCGATTCGTACCCCTTCGCTGAGGAACTGAGGCGCACCGAGGAGCCCTTCGAGCCGCCGCCCGCTTCGACTCTTTTTGCTGATTTCGACAACGACGACACCGAGCGTAGGGACTTTCATGTGCTCCCGCTACTGATTGGCTTGCTTGTTCTGGCGGCATTCGCAGGCGTTCTGGTGGCGCGAAACCGAGGGATCGATCTTTCTGCCCTCTGGACCGCTCCGCGAACTACACCCACAGCCGGCCAGACTCCACCCAAGCCGCAGGCGCCGAGCCCATCCCCAAGCGTCAGTCCCGTAGACGAGCCCACATCGGCGCCGCAGTCCACTGTAGCCGTGCCGGCCGATACCAAGGGGGCGACAACCCCGAGTCAGACTTCCTCTTTGCCGCCAGCACCGGCCTCTTCCTCAAAGGAGTCTCCGTCAGCACCTGGCGAGGGTTCCGCAGTTCCTTCCTCGCAGCCCGGCCCCGCGAAGTCGCCGGACTCGGCAAGGGGTGCACAAAGAACCGAGGCTGCGCCACCGCTCCAGGAGACAGCCCCACGCGCCTCGAATGCGTCCGGGGCAGTTGCCGATCGAGTGATGCCCAGCGTGTCCCCAAGCGCGCGAGTCAGCATGCATGGGCCGGTCGAAGTCTACATTCGTGTGACCGTCGGTCGAAGCGGCGCGGTTGAGGATGCCGCGTTTGTATCGCAGGGCCCGGGTAACTATTTTGCAAGAACCGCGCAAAGAGCCGCCAAAGAGTGGAAGTTCAACCCACCGCTGCACAATGGTCATGCCGAGCCGAGCGTTTGGATGCTGCGCTTTTACTTTTCGCACCGGGACACGGACATCACGGCAACAGAAGAGTCGCGTTAGCCACCACTACGATCAGGCTGGTTCGCGCATCTCAAAGTTTCGCGCGTCTGGATGCACTTACGCTGGCGGAATTTGAGAGCGTTGCGCGATGCGCACGCACGGTACTTGCGAGAGCGAACAGAGTGTCGTGCATTTGCGGCGTAAACACGCGGCGCGACTTTTCAGGCAATGCAAAACAAACGATCCAGTACAAGAGGGCGCCGATGTAACTAGCCGACACCAGCAAATCTATAAGGTGGAAAGCTGGTTGGTGTGTGTGGATAAGCGAAGCGGCGAAACTGAACAGTGAATAGGTCCCGAGGCCGGTCGCCACCTGCAGTTCCCGATTGCGCCAGCCGATCGACAAGAAGTGACTGCCGGCAGCCATCGTCAGAAAAACCAGGATGCGCAGAATTGCGAGCGTTGCCTCAAGCCGCGCGATGGAATGCGAGATGGGCTGCAAGGCGAGAAAACTCCTGGACTCAGAGAACGGCCAAATGACGGCGACCAGCGCCAGCAATGCAACGGCAATTGCGATCGGAGTCCAGCGCCGAAGCGAAACGCCAAGCGGGCGCAGCACCAACCATATCAATTCGACGAGTACACCAAACTGGACGGCGGAATCGAGCGACGAATCAACCAGATACACCTGAAGATAGCGGGTGTACGAGAGACGGGATTGGAGCAAGAGCATGCAGGTGTCGCTGCACGCGCCCAATGCGACATAAGCGTAGAACGCCGGCAACACCCGATACGCACGCTTGCGCGTAAGCAGCGCGAAAAAGGCGCACTCGACGAAGACGCCCGCAATGGTCAGCACTCGATCCAGGTCCGACCCCCAAACTGCTGCTCTATCGGCAAATACGGACAACTTTTCCAGGAGCAATCACCCGATTTTTGAAAGTTGTTTTCCGAGCTTCCGGACGGGGACTCGTTCAACCAGATGATCGAACCACTGGGCGGAACGCGGCAATCCGCCGGAATCGCGAGGCCCTCACGAGGATGAAATTCTGTTCCGCTACGGTTGAATTCACAGGATTTCGCGTTCATAACGACGCGCACACTACACTGGAAGCGAGATGACTCAAGAGATGATCCCTGCCCCACCCCTGGCCCGCAAAGAACACAAGGAAACAGTTCTCCACGGTGCGACCCTGACCGATGACTACGCATGGCTGCGAGAAAAAGAGGATCCCGCCGTGAAGGCTTATCTTGACGCGGAAAACGCCTATGCCGAAGCGGTGACGGCGCCTCTGGCGGGATTGCGCGACCAACTCTACCGGGAGATGCTGAGCCACATCAAACAGACCGATGTCTCGGTTCCCTTCCGCGATGGGGGCTGGTGGTATTACACGCGCACCGAGGAGGGGCTGCAGTACGCGATCCATTGCCGCAAACGGGGTGGAGTTGCAGCTCCCCACGCGGACGCGGCAGAAGAGGTGGTGCTCGACGGCAACCAGCTCGCCCAGGGACACGCGTTTTTCTCGATTGGCGCGACGGAGATCACCGACGATGGGCGGTGGCTCGCCTACACGACGGACACTACGGGATTCAGGCAATACACGCTTCACATCAAAGATCTAGCGACTGGCGAATCACTGCCAGGCACGGTCGAACGTGTGGGCTCGGTGGTGTGGGCTGCCGACGACAATACGCTTTTTTATACCGTCGAAGACGAGGAACAGAAGCGGCAGTATCAACTATGGCGGCATGTGCTTGGTGAGGATTTTGCCAAAGACCTGCTGGTATATGAGGAGGACGACGAGCGTTTCAACCTGGGCGCTGGCCGCACGCGCGACGGAAAGTTTCTGGTGATGGAGGCGGGAAGCCACATCACGACCGAGTGCTGGTTTCTGGCGGCGCATGAGCCGGACGGGAAGTTCACGGCGATCTGCCCGCGCGAGGATGAGCACGAATACTCGATCGACCACCGCAACGGGTTCTGGTTCATCCGTACCAATGATCGGGGACGTAACTTCCGACTCGTGACGGCGCCGGTGGCCGCC
The DNA here is from genome assembly GCA_963817305.1 of uncultured Acidobacteriaceae bacterium. Taxonomy (GTDB): domain Bacteria; phylum Acidobacteriota; class Terriglobia; order Terriglobales; family Acidobacteriaceae; genus Sulfotelmatobacter. Next base: position 47,730 of record CAWFOD010000015.1, read on the forward strand.
CCCGGACAGGAAAACTGGACGGAACGGATTCCGCATCGTCTCGACGTGATGCTTGAAGATGTCGATCTCTTCGCTAACTTCTTCTTTGCCTGCGAACGCGAAGACGGGTTGCCGCGGCTCCGGTTATGGCACTTCTCAGGCGAAAGCGTGGATGCGGCACGAGCGGGGGAGATCACTTTTCCCGAGCCGGCCTACAGCGCGCATCCGCACATCAATCGCATCTTCGAGACAATGACCTATCGTTATGCCTATCAGTCGCTGGTGACCCCGAGTTCGGTCTACGAATATGACGTGGCTAGCGGCGGATCCTCGCTCTTGAAACAGGTGGAGGTGCCGGGAGGTTTCGACCGCAGTCTTTATGCCAGCGAGCGCGTGCACACCACGGCGGCGGACGGTGTGAAGGTGCCCGTGTCGCTCGTGTTTCGTAAGGACAAGCGCGAGACGGGGAAGAATCCTCTTTATGTTTACGGGTACGGTTCGTACGGATATTCTCTGCCGCTGGGTTTCAATTCGAACCGCCTAAGCCTGCTGGATCGCGGGGCGGTGATGGCTTACGCACATATTCGCGGGGGCGGCGACCTGGGCAAGCCATGGCACGACGCGGGAAAGATGCTGCTGAAACGAAATACATTTACAGATTTTGTGGCAGCGGTCGAGCATCTGACGGCGGCGGGCTTTGGCGATCCGAAACGCGTGGCGATAGAGGGCGGATCCGCGGGAGGGCTGCTGATGGGTGCAGTCACCAATTTGCGCCCAGATCTGTTTCGTGCTGTGGTTTCACATGTGCCCTTCGTCGATGTGATGAACACCATGCTCGATGCCTCCCTGCCGTTGACTGTGCCCGAGTATGAAGAGTGGGGGAACCCCAATGAGAAGGCTTATTTCAGTTACATGCTGAGTTATTCGCCCTACGATAACCTGAAACAGGCGAGTTATCCGGCGATGTTAGTAAAGACGTCGCTTTATGACAGCCAGGTGATGTATTGGGAACCCGCGAAGTATGTCGCAAAGTTGAGAACGTTGAAGACCGATGATCGGCCACTTTTGCTGGTGACCAACATGCAGGCCGGGCATGGCGGAGCCAGCGGGCGGTATGACTATCTGAAAGAAATTGCATTCGACTACGCGTTTCTACTTCGGGAGTGGGGACTTGTATAGGCGGTTGCCGAAAAGCCCCCGGTTGGATCGCTAACGATCCAATGGCATGCGTCGAACGTTCGCCTGGTGCTCGCCGGATATAGAAGAACTTATCGACCGGCTACGGTTAGTTTGGGACCGGCAGCTGTGCCGAGTCTGGACGAATGCGCCCACAGGCCAAGGCCGGGGTTGGCGATGAAAAAGATTTCTTCTCCGTCAACTTCGTTGTAGCCATGGTTGAGTTTGGCGGGGTCATAGAGCCGAAGCATCGCGTCTAGATCGCCATAACGGTAGCCGACGCCTTCGATTTCTTCTCTTGTGAGGTGGCCGGGGCACCAGGTGATGGTGAAGCGGCCTTCGGATGAGCCATGAATGAGGTGGGCCGCCGCGCTCAGATCGTCCGCTAATTCGGGATTGGCCTCGACCGCTGCCAAGGTCGCCGGGGTTCCACGATAGCCGTATTTTCGAATCAGGCTATCAATGCCTTTATCTTCGCCGAACTCCCTGACGGCCGGGGCGAGGATGATGAGTTCGCCGCCGTCCGCAAGCGCCATGCGCGTGCGATAGACGGCTTTGTTGCCAATCCAAGTCGAGTGGAATTCGTGCGGTTCGAGATACACGACGGCTTTGCGAAGAGGTTCGGTGACAATTTCAAAATTAGCCTTGAGGCTGAGTTCAGCGGCGCAGTGAAAGCACTCGATGTCGTCCCCAATAAAGAGTCCGCGGACGGCGAGAGCGCCGTCGGCTTTCCGGCCCACCACGGTTTGCACATAAACGATGGGCAAATCACTCAAAAAGTGGTCGGATGCGTAGTTGAGCACAGCACGAACGGGATTGTCGGCACGGCCCATAATGCGCTCCATGCCATAGACCGCGCCCAGGTAGTGACTGCGATTGATCCCTTCGCGGCCACCGGTACCCACAAGGATATTCTTGGCGTAATTGGCCATACCGATAACTTCATGAGGCACGACCTGGCCGATGGAAAGAATCAAGTCGAATCCTCCGTCGCGAATGAGGCGGTTCACCTGCGCAGGCCACGCGAAATTCAACTTTCCTTCGGATTGCGCGTAAATGAAATCCGAGGGGACTTCGCCCAGGGTCACGATGTCAGTGCGCCAGTGATGAACGCGAAAGAGGTCCTTTGGCATGTCACCAAACATGTGCTCAATCTGTGACGGCTGCATGGGTGTGTGGGTGCCGATGGCCGGCAAAACCGCCTGGAGTGCGGCACCATAGTGCTTCCATGTTGCGCGCGTCAGCATCCCCGCCTGGGAATGAAAGCGCGTGATGTCGGGAGGGACAGCGAGAACCCTCTTCCGGGGCCCGAGCTTTGCCAACGCAACAGAAAGCAGATCCGTCAATTGATGCGATGAGAGTTCGGTGTCGGCGCCGCCCACAGCACAATAAAGGCTCATGGGGTTATCTTCGCGCGAATGGAGACCGGTGGCAAATGGCGGTGCGATGCGCCGCAAGGCTTTGCCTGGTTCCCTGCCCGATCAGGGATCCTTGACCTGCCGTAGACTACGCGTATGCGGCTCTTCATCGGCCTGCCTCTGACCTCGACTGCTTGCGAGGAACTCACGAATGTCACCTCCAGCTGCAAGCCAACTGCCGAGGGATTTCGGTGGACGACCCCCGAGGCATGGCACATTACGCTGCAGTTTCTCGGCAATACCAACCCGGAGCGGCTGCAATGTCTCACGCCCACCCTTCGCGAGCTCAATTTTCCCGCGATTCCCATCCATATGGGTGAGCTAAGCTTCTTCGAACGCGTCGGCGTCCTGGTTGTGGAGGTGTTTCCGTCCCCTGAATTGGTCGCGCTGCAGGTCGCGGTGGTGCAGGCGACAGTCCGATGCGGGTTCGTTCCGGAGAAGCGCTCTTTCCGTCCACATATCACTCTCGCGCGCAGCAAGAACAAATCGGCGGTACAGGCCAGACGAACATTTGATGCCGTTTTGCGAAAGGCACCTACCTTCTTCCGCTTCGTCGCCAGCGAGTTCCGTTTGTACGAAAGCTTCCTTGGCACGAACGGTTCACGCTACGAGGTACGCCAACGATTCTTGTTGAATACATCCCTCAAGTCTACGGTTGGTTGAGCGCTGGGCGGCTTTGCTCCCCGTGACCTGCGGAGATGCGACGCCGGCCGTTCGTCAACTGCAACTCACCTAGCTCTCATGTGACACAGCGCACAAAATTCAGCGCCATAGGCTTAGTAGACTTCGCTGATGCGGAGCGCGGCGACAAAGTCCCAGGATCTTCTGGGCAAGCACATAGTTTTGTCCAGGAACAACTGAGCTGGTGATGGACGCCGTCAATTCCGCGGTTCCGAGATGACGATGAGAAATTGGTTTAGGAGTTCGCCGTCCGTCACCCCAAGAATTGGTACACGGCGACCGGCACTTGGATTCATGGCCCTGGCGTCGATGGGAACCTTTGTGGAACAGCACGAGATCCGCGATATCAGCGCCACAGGAATCTATTTGGTGACAACGGAACGCTGGCCGCAAGGGTCGCAAATCCAGTTGACTCTTCATCGAACGAACGCCGCTGCTGCCCACAACAAATGGCAAATCACAATGGCGGCGCGCACCGTGCGCTGGGGTGAAGACGGCGTGGGCCTTGCGTTTGTGCTGCCCAAGGATACCGATACCCGACAATGGGTTGGCCTTGTGGAGATCGGGGTCAATGAGGCTGCCCCCGATGATCTTGTGAGCCCGTTCAAGTTCGCCAGGTCCTTCACATTCATGAACCAAATCTGCGCACCTGCCGGGAGTGCCGTTTGCAATGCAATCCGAGAAGGTCTGAGCAGCCATCGACAGGAGAATGCGATCGAGATTGCCCTCAAGGCGGAAGAGATCGCGAGATCTTGGCCTGACGCACTGATGTTGCGGGGCAATCCTGGGCTGATTGTCCGCATTCTCCAAGATGGCTCATGGGCCGACGATGAACTGGTGCAGCAATGCTGGGCGGGACTGCTGGCGACTGCGTGCGGCGGTGAAACCAAGCCCGACGCGCATCTGCAATTGGTCCAATTGTTCAGCCAGCTGACAGCGATCCATGTGCGCGTGTTTACGGCGGCTTGTATGCAGGCGACCAAGATTGTGTCGGACGCAGGGGTAGTCTCTGCACAGCACCTGCACTGCACCTCCGAGGAGATCATGCGGTTTTCCGGGTCGCCCGATCCTCAGCGCATTGACCGCGACCTTGAGCACATCTCCGAACTCGGGCTGCTGGAAAAACGGATCAAATCCTCATTCTTTATGCGGGACGACGAAGTCAATGTCACGCCGACAACGCTGGGCCTGGAACTCTTTGCCGGGTGCCAGGGAATGCGCGGAGGGCCACGAGAATTGTGTTGCGCTGCCTTGGTGAGCGAAGCGGCCATTGCCTCCTAGCAATGGTCCATTGAGCAGGGACGTTGCTCCGCGCTTCCAGGTTGGTTGGGTTCGGTAATGTGCTCGACTTCACTAGGGTGTTGCTGGGGCACCAACGTTTCTATCAGGCCTAACGTGGAATGGAAAACCTGGAACTCCTGCGATAAAGTGGAGTCCCATGAACCCAGACGATCCCGCGCGATTTGAAAAGGAACTTGGAGACCTCCGTTCCCGCGTACTGAGGCTCGAGGAACTTCTGCGAGCACGCGGTTGGGTCGCTCCGCCGGAAGAAACGGCGGAATCCGTTCCGGGCGCGATTCTAGGGCAGGTCCAAACCGTGGAACATGCCCGGATGGCCGATTTGGAGTCATTGCCGATTACCACTCCGGGATCGATGTTTGCGGCGCAGCCAGTCGAGCCGCCCCAATTTGGATACGCCGCGGCCGCGGTGCCAAACGACACCCGCACCCTCGAGAACCGCGTCGGTTCGCAATGGTTTAACCGAATCGGAATCCTGGCCATCCTGATCGGCATGGCTTGGTTTTTAAAACTGGCCATCGACAATCACTGGATCGGACCGCTGGGACGGGTGCTGATCGGATTGATTGCCGGCGCCGGATTGATTGGTTGGTCCGAAAGATTTCGTGTGCGCGGCTACGTGGCATTTGCGTATTCACTGAAGGCTGCGGGCAGCGGAATCCTTTATCTATCCCTATGGGCGGCCTTTTCGCTCTATCATCTGCTTCCCGCCGGCGTAGCGTTTGCGGCCATGATCGCGGTGACTGCGTGCAACGGCTTTCTTGCCTGGGTCCAGGATGCAGAATTACTGGGACTCTACGCGATCGTCGGTGCGTTGAGCACGCCGGTGCTGGTTTCGACGGGCCAGGACCATGAAGTGACCCTGTTCTGCTACCTGCTGATGCTCGACCTTGCGGTGCTATTTCTCGTCGCGCTACGCCCGTGGTCGCGGCTGCTGTCCGGTGCCTTTCTGGGTACTGTCGTGTATGTTTCAGGCTGGTGGTTTGAGTTCTACAGCCAGGCGCAGATCGGACGCACTGCATTTTTCCTCGCGTGCTTCTTCCTCATTTTTGCTTTTGCGCCAAAGTTGGTGCGTTTGCAGATCGGGGCGGGCGGCACTGCCACCCCGTGGGACCATCTAGCCATCGTCCTGCTTCCCATCGCCAATGCAGCTCTTGGCTTCGTTGCGTTTTACAGCCTTTTCGACTACCCCACGACTTTATCTGTCGGACCGTGGCTGGCGGTAGCCTTTGCAGCGTTTTACTTGGCTCTGCTCCGTGTTCCGGGAAGAACGCAGGACAGCCCCTTCCTTCTTTCGTCCATACACCTATCGACAGCGGTGGTCTTTCTCACGATCGCGATTCCGCTGAAAGCGCATGGACGCTGGCTCACCATCGGGTGGCTTGCGGAAGGAGCGGCACTGTTATGGACGTCGACCCGGGTCCGTTCGCGTCTGCTGGGGATTCTCGCGCTGCTCTGCTTTGCTCTCGGGCTTTTCGCGCTGTTCTCCGTGAACCCAACCGCATCGACAACCCCGTTCTTCAATGAGCGCTTCGGAACCTATTGCGTGGCCATTACAGTCTTTGCGTTTGTGGTTTGGCTGGCTCAACGCACTCAGCTTCAGGGCCAGAGCATTGCTTCGCTCTCGTGGCCGGCTATCGCTGCAGCCGCATTGCTTCTCATCAATCTGCTGGTGCTGATCGCGGTGACCTGCGAGATCCACAGTTTCTGGTCGATGCGCGCAGGGCCGGTTGCCTATCGACTGATGCGAGATCGCGAGATGTACGAGCAATTCAGTTACTCGGCATTCTTCATGGCATTCGGTGCACTGTTGCTGGCGATTGGATTCTGGCGGCGTTCGTCCTTCTTCCGTTGGCAGGCGCTGGTGCTGCTGGCAATTTCAGTCGCGAAAGTGTTCCTCGTCGATGTCAGTGCGTTAAGCCAGGGGTTTCGAATCCTCAGCTTTCTCGGTCTCGGCGCATTATTGCTCGCGGTGAGCTTTGTGTATCAGCGCGATTGGCTGAGTCTTCGCTCGCGCGGAGGCCCGACTTCGTGAAGCTCCTCGCCGTTTTTCTTCTTCTCATGGGATCTGTCGCGACACCCGACATTCGTTATTTCAGATACGAGCGGCGGGTGCAAATGATTGAGCCAGCAGCGCCACAAGTTTGCCTGGCGGTCGATGCCCCACTTTTTTCACACGCCGCTCGGGGACTGGCCGATCTTCGTTTGTACCGCGATCGAGTCGAAACACCCTACGTTCTCCAAACGTCCGCTGCCCCAGAGAAAGCTTCGGAACAAACCATCGCTGCACTCAATCTGGGCACACGAGGAGGACAAACAGTTTTTGATGCGGCGATGCCCGCGTCGAAGTATGGCGATCTCCAACTCAAAGTGACAGGGCAAAACTTCATCGCGACTGTCGCTGTTACAGGAAGCCAAATACAGACCGGACCGGCAACAAAAATCGGCACGTTCACAATCTTTGACCTCACACGGCAACGGCTTGGCCGCAGTACGGTCCTTCATCTGCCCGACTCCGATTTTCGTTATTTGCATTTCCGCATCGTTGGCCCCCTGCGGCCGGAAAGCATCCGTGGCCTGATAATCGAGTATCGGTCGACGCTGCGGCCGACGTACATCCCCGTCGCTGAAACAACCCAGCTCACACAGAAGGGACGCAATACGGTCATCGAATTCACCGTGCCTGCGCGCGTTCCCGTAGATCAGATTGAAATTGTACCCGGGCTTAAGCCAGCCAACTTCAGTCGCAATGTGACGGTAGCGGTCACAGAAATGCCTCGAACAGAGACGGGGGATGCGAGCGCTTCGCCTCGGACGGTCACAAACTTCGGCAATCTCCTGCGCGTCCACACCAAAGAGGACGAACACTCCATCGACCAGGAGCAGCTTTCGATCAATTCACCGCAAGTCCTGTTCGAATCGCCTTCGAGATGGAGGATCACAATTGATAATGGAGACGATGCGCCACTACTGCCGGTAATCGTTCGCCTTCAGATGCTCGAACGAGACTTGTGTTTCGACCAGGAAAGCAACGGCAGCTATGTGGTCTACTATGGCGACCCCGCTCTGAGCGCTCCTCGCTACGACCTGCCGCAGTTTTTCCATTTTTCCGGCTCTCGCGCGGGGCACGCCGTGATGCAAGCGGAAAAGTTGAATGCAGAATTCATGGTTCGCCCCGATGCGCGCCCCTTTACAGAGAGACACCCGGCGTTGCTTTGGATCGCCCTTCTCTTGGTGATTGCACTGCTCGGGCTGATCGCATTGCGCACGGCACGGAGCGTTCGTCCCACGAGATCGTGAGACCTTCGCTATACCCGGATTCCCTAAGCTTTCAAACCCAGATCTGAAGGGGGCGCCCTCTACTCTGGCCTATCGGAATCTCCGGATGCGCAAGGTGTGCCGGCCCGATCGATAGAGCCCAATGACATAGACCGTCGGCCGGCCTGTCGTGGAAAAGATCAGTTGGCGGATGCGAAGGAGCGGCGAGCCACGCGAAATCGCGAGCAGTTCTGCAATGCGGCTATCGGCGTCGGTTGCATCGATCTCCTCATCGGCGTAAGCAAGTTCAATCCCCCTCCCTCGCTCCAATGCCGCAAACAATGAAGTCCGTTCCAACGAAGTATCCAGCAAAGAGTGAAATTCTGTTTCCGAAAGGTAACATGCTTCCATCGCTACTGGCTCATCGCCGGCAGAGCGTACGCGTTCGATCCGTATCAGGCGACTGCTGTGGGAAAGTCCCAACCGCGCCGCAATCTCGTGTTCCGCGCTTACAACCGTAGACGAAATCACCTTCGAATGAACAGTGAGTCCCAGGCTCGACATCTGTTCCGTATAGCTCAGCAGTTTATTGAAGTGGACTTTGGGGCGAGCGACAAATGTTCCCGCACCGTGCCGGCGTTCGACCACTCCCTCGCGAGCGAGATCGGCGAGTGCGTGACGCGCTGTCATCAGGCTGACGCTGTGAAGCTTCGCAAGTTCTCTTTCGGAGTCCACCAGGTCGCCGGGTTTCAACTTTCCTGCATCGATCCGCTTGCGAATCGAGGATTGAATTCTTTTGTAAGCGGGCTCCCTGTTGTGATGCTGATTCGTCATAAATGCCTCGATCGTGAAAGGGCACAACTCAAACAAGTGAAAATGATTGAACAAGTTTCAAAATACCTGAGCGACCATCGCTGGTACCGAGGAAGTCGTTTGCCGGGTCCGAATCTGCTATATAGCGACGCCACTCGCTGAGATGATTGCACATTCTTTGATGCCAGGCAAAAACCTAAACACGAACTCGATCCCAGGATAAGATGTGCGCTTCTCCGCTTATAAAGTCACGAAGTTCCGTCGTTCATGCGCATAAAACAACAGCATTCTCTGCGCCATCCTTCGTGGCTAATCGCTGGAACACTACTTTTGCTTTTCTCGACCCCCTCCCTCGTTCTACGCGACGGCTTCTAGAATCCGCCGTTTTTCTGCTTGACATTGGTTTTCGCCCGCTATATAGCTCTATCAAGTTTCATGAAACGCTGTTACCGCTCAATTCATCGACCTGACCAACACCCCGATTTTCAGCGTGCCCGCGAGCTGGCGGGGCCAGTACAGCTCGTGCCAGAGCTGCAACGGCGTGCGCACCACCAGCTACTACGGTGGCGGATCGGGAACTGTGGGGCTCTTCGGTCTCATCGATGGATCAAATCCTGGGCGCGAAATCGAGCTCTCCATGAAGTTCAACTTCTAAGCGGTTCCGAGTTTCTGCGCCCCGATTCATTGGCGTCCAGTTCCGCTGCGAGAAAGGCCCCTCGCACAGTGGCTGGACTCAATTCTCTGAAACGCGAACCATTTCGAACACACGATGGACGGTTGGACGGATTTACGGTTCCGCAGGGGCAGTAAGTACAATGAGTCCGGCTTTTGCGAAAGCATTTTTGAGGGTCTTGTCATGCGAAAAATGATGTTCTCTTTCTTTTTGTCCTTTGCCTTGATCGGCACTGCTCCTGCAATCCTTGGGCAATCAGCGGACTCCCCTGCTCTGATGCCTCTGCCCGCGCATATCACCCGGGCCGACGGACAGCTCCTCATCGATTCGAACTTTCACGTCGATCTGCAGGGCTACACTGAACCGCGCCTGGTAGCTGCCAAGACGCGGTTTCTCCATTTGCTCTTCCGCGAAACAGGAATTCCGCTTGTCGAGACCGCGACTTCCGGTTCGCCGATCCTGATCGTCCAGACAGCAGCTGCAAGTGATCCCGTGCAGCAATTGGGCGAGGACGAATCGTACCACCTGGAGATCACCGCGAGCCAAGCGAAGCTTTCCGCCCCGAATCCGCTCGGCGCGCTACACGGATTACAGACGTTTCTCCAGCTCGTGCGGGCAACACCGCAGGGTTTTAGTGTGCCGGCGCTCACCATTGACGACCAGCCGAGATTTCCGTGGCGCGGACTGATGATCGATACGGGACGACACTTTATGCCGGTCGATGTCGTCGAGCGCAATCTGAACGCTATGGAAGCCGTGAAGCTGAACGTATTGCACTGGCACCTGTCGGAGGATCAGGGTTTTCGCATCGAGAGTAAGCAGTTTCCACTGCTTCAGGAGAAGGGTTCGAACGGACTGTATTACACGCAGCAGCAGGTCCGCGAAGTGATCGAATACGCGCGGGAACGCGGCATTCGGGTGGTACCCGAGTTCGACGTGCCATGCCACACCACTGCGTGGTTTGCGGGCTATCCTGATCTTGCGAGCGCGCCTGGACCATTCAAGATTGAAACACGCTGGGGAGTATTCGACCCCGCGATGGATCCGACGCGCGAGAGCACCTACCAGTTTCTCGATCGATTTATCGGAGAAATGGCTGCCCTTTTCCCCGATGTTTACTTTCATATTGGCGGCGACGAGTGCGATGGAAAGGAGTGGGACGCGAATTCGCGCATCCAGGCTTTTCTGCATGCGCACAATCTGAAAGACAACGCGGCGCTGCAGTCCTACTTCACGGCACGCGTGCAAAAGCTGGTCGCGGCGCACCACAAAATCATGGAGGGATGGGATGAAGTATTACAGCCCGATACTCCGAAAGACGTCTTGATCCAATCGTGGCGTGGACCTACTGCACTGGCTGCTGCTGCTCGACAAGGCAATCGAGGATTGCTTTCGACGGGTTATTACATTGACCTGAACCAATCGGCGGAGCAGCACTACCTGGCCGATCCGCTGGGCGGAGAGGGCGCGGCTCTGACTGCAGACCAGAAAGCACGCATCCTGGGCGGTGAGGCCACGATGTGGAGCGAGTTTGTTACCCCGGAGAATGTGGATAGCCGCATCTGGCCGCGCACTGCAGCAATCGCCGAACGGCTTTGGTCGCCTCAGGACGTCCGCGATGTGGACTCCATGTATGCACGGCTCGCCATCGTCTCGCAGAAACTGCAATATTACGGACCGAATCATCTCTCCTCGACGGATCTAATGCTGGAACGCATGAGCGGCGAGCCAGCTCCCAACGCGCTAAAGGTGCTAGCCGCTGTCGTTCAGCCTCCTGAAGGCTACAAGCGAGAAGAATTGAGACAGTATGATTCCACGACACCGCTGAACCGGCTCGTAGATGCGGTTCCGCCGGAAAGCGACGTGGCGCGGATTTTCGCAGGTTTGGTGAATCAGATTGTCTCCGGGAAGGCTTCGCCGCAGCAGATGCAGCAGGTGCACGACTGGCTCGTGCTGTGGCGAGACAACGATGCGAAGCTCCAGCCGCTATTGAAGGATTCAGACGTGACCGTTGAGTTAGTTCCGGTTTCTTCCACGCTGGCGCAGGTTGCTGCGATCGGCCTGGACGCTCTGGATGATCTGCAATCAAATCGTTCGGTGGATCCGGAAAAATTGCAGATGGAGAAGCAGGCTCTGGCGGCAGCAGAGGAGCCCCAAGCGGTGCTGCGGGACATGATTGTGCCGCCCGTGAGCCTTCTTGTCGGAGCGACAGAAAAGCATTAATCCAAATCGCTTGAAAGAAGCAGGAGTGGCCCGCAGGAGCGGCGAGTCGCTTGTCTAATTTCGGTCTTCGCGGAAGGGCCACGTCATGCCCCAGGAATAAAAAGCGACGATAATCATGACGTCCGCGGGCATCCCGAAAATCAGATACATAAGTGGCATAAAGAAAACGGTTTTCTGCAGAAACATGGCCTGAAACAACACCTGGAATGGTACGAACAACGCGAGATATGACATCGTCAACAAGGTCAGAAATGCCTTGCGTCCAATCCCGAAATCGAAGATGTAGTAAGTGAGCGCAAAGAGCAGGGGAACTACGGATACGATGGCGATGCTGAAATACACCAGGCCCTGGATGTAGCTATCGGGCGTGTGTGGAAACTGCGAGGGCCAGATCGCGAAATAAATGCACGAGGACGAGTGGATCAGCAAAAAAGCACGCGACAAATAGATAATGGGAACAAGATGCTTGGGCAAGAGGAATGTAGCTGCGAAGAGAACCGCTGTTGCGAGACTATTGACGAGCCAGGTCTCGAATCCAGGCAATAATGGCGTCATGCTAAGGGACGGAATCGCCAGCTTGATCGATCCAACATGCGCATTGATTGTCTGGAGTCTTGCATCAAGTGGCAGATAATGCAGTCCCGCGGCAAAAAGCAATCGCCACAAACCGCACACGTAGGGCAACGCCAGCAGCCACAGCGCGGAGAACGATAGAAAGAGTGCGAAGGCAACGAGTAAATTGATTGGACCCAGACGGAAGTGGCCAAGCGCGCGGTGCATGGGTATGACACCACCGCGATGCCCGCGAATGCGGGACTGATCGACCCTTTGTTGCTCGCTAAGCTGATGTGTCGAAGCTGCCACTTAGAAATCCTTGAAAAGTCCCAGCGTAGTTCCCCCGCGCGAGTAGTAGGGGTTGTGATAGTAGTCGCCAACCAAATTGAAGCCCCAGTTGGTGCCGATCCATTTTCGATAAGTGCCAGTGAGCGCCTGGCTCTCGAACTTCGCCAGCGTTACAGTGGGCCCGATCAACTGATAACCTTCTTCGCCGAGTCCAACGCGCACCGTGACATAGTGGTGCTTATTCACTCCCTGCGTCGCAGCGACAAACCCGGATGGAGCAAAGACACCCCCAGGATTGCTGATGCCGAGATAGAGCCCCTCCTCAATGATCCATGGTTTCGTGAAATAGTAGGTACTGCCGAGATAGACGTCCTGGTTGCGATGAACATCTTTTGCGGCGTAATAGCCATAGCCAACGGTCGCGATCCACTGTTTTCGGGAGAGAAGCTTCCGATTTGCGAAGGCATCGACGCGGAAGCGTGGCCAGAAAAATCCTTGGACGCTGGACCCGACAGTCACCGCACCATACCAATCTTCCGAGAAGGTGTGGGTATCGCCCGCGGCCAGATAGACTCCCTTGTCCCCAAACTCGCGTTGGCCGTTAACCTCGCCGTTCCAAACGTTGCGACCCCGCTCATAGGCTGATCGAGCATACCCGCCTGCCCATGAGCCATAGTTGTTATTGAGTTGCAAGTAGTCGCCGCCGCTTTCAACGTAGTTTGTCAGCAGCTTCGGCGATTCCTCCGCGACAACCGGAGCAGGCGTGTTTTGGGTGGCGTTTGTCGTCGGAGTTTGTGCCTGCGGATTCACCTGCGCAGGAGACTGCGTGCCGACCATGAACGCCAGCAGAAGTGCTTCGGAGAATAGGAATGATTTCGTAGACAATTTCCTCATTGAGTAATCCGTGCGTTGAACTCGAGTTTTTGACCTGCACCGGCGACGACGATCCATGAGTCTCCATCCTTTGTCACCTGCGCCGCTCCACTGACTATGGCCGGCTGTGCGAAGCGCGTCTGCGGAAGCCTCCATGTCATATGTTCGAGGCTTTTGGCGTGACTCGCGGCAACCGTTATCACTCCCCCGGCCTCCGTAGTCGTCCATTCCACTTGCTTGCGGGCATTGAGGAAATCCGCTAAGCCAGACATGGTGTACCACCGGAAACGCCCTTCGCTCTTCAGCTGGGCGGTGGTTTTCATCCACTGGTCGATGATCGCGTGGTAGCCGAGAATCCCGGGCGGGTGAAAATAGATCAATCGGGCGGCGTGATGGCTGGCTGTGAAATCGGCCATTCCATCGAGCCACTCAAGGATCTCTGGCGATTGAAATCCAAAGTCAGGCATTTCTTCGAAAGCTGCCGCAGGCCCCAAGTGCGAGATAGGGAACGCCCAAATCTGCTGACCCTCACGGACGCCTTTGCGATAACCTTGTGTGGGACCCATTCCCGAATCCCCTGTAAAGTAATAGCCGACGAATCCATTTGCTTCGAGCCATTGCGTCACCCATTGAGGCTGATCGCCGCTGGGTGACGAGTATTCCGTGACGGGACGATGCGTCACGTTCTCCAGCGATTTTTTATTCAGCTCCAGGAAAGGTCTCATTTTGTCGGGAGGATCGGTATCGATGTGGGAAGAAAAATAGTCGTGAACCCAGCCGCCGTGACTGCCGATTTCGTCACCGGCAGCGAGATACCGGAGAATGCGCTCCTGGCTTGAGACGTTGTGATCGACGTTGAACCCTCGACCGTCACCGGGCGTATGTGCATCGGGTCCGGCCGTGATGTGAATCGAGTAAGGACCCTGTTTCATCAGGCTCCAGGATTCCATCTCCTGCAGCGGCTTAATGGCTGCGTTCGAGTCGACGTGCCAATTCAAAATGATGCCGCCAATCCCGTCGGGCACGGACGCGAGCGAGGGCAGATCAAGCATGTGTTGCGCAAAATACTGCAGGAAGGTATGGAGAAGAAGGCCGTCGGTGTTGGCCTTCAGGTAAGCCAGCGGCAGATTGACAAAGAGCACTGAGCCTTTTCCGAAAGTGTGTTCGCCGGCGACGACTCCCGCAGACGAATGCAGGATAACCTTTCCCTGGTAGTTGCCTGAAGTGACAAAGCTCGGGTAACGCAAATCCTCAAACCGATACCGGGTGAGGGTCGCGTCGGTGACAGCACTCGAATCAGCCGGCTTTTTTGTCGCGGGGCCAAACGGGTAATATTTTCCGGGCGGAATATCCAACTGGGCGAAATCTGCGATGGGACCGGATACCGGATTCCAGGCAATGGTGCCGTTGTGCAACGTATCGTAGAGCGCGTAGTCGACCCCGACGAGTTCAGAGAAGCGGGACTTCAAAGGTGCATAGCGGCCCTGCTCCGACAGCGTGCCCGCATCGTAGACCAGCAGCAGATGCCCACCGTCTTGCACGAACTTCTGAATGGATCCGACAAAAACATCGCTTGCTTCCGTGTGGATCGTATCGGGCAGAATGATGCCGGCACAGTGATTCCTGGCAAAGAGCGGACGAACGAACTCCGAATCGTGAACCGGCGCGACGTGCAAGCCCTCTTCACTCGCAGCGTCGAGCCAAAGACCCACCTTCGGATCCGAAAACGGAAGATTGTCAGGGAGCAGTAGAACGAGTTCGTCCGCATTGGTTCTTTGGCGATGCAACATTGTCCATGACACTGCGATCGCAGCGGCGAGGAGCAGCACGGATGCGACAATCCATCGATTCCTCATACCCGTGCGACCACCTGGCCCCTTTCCCTGGCCCACAGCGTTCCGAAGACAACGGCGCCTTCTGCGACTTCAATGCGCGGAGCGCTGACGGTTGAAGGTGCTTCCGCATCGCCCACAATCGCGCTGGAGTTGACTATGATTGTGTGCTCGGCGATGAGCGGCCCCTGCACGCGACAATGAGGCCCAATGCTGAGCGTGGCCGCGCTTATGAGGCTTCCGTATGCGAATGCGCCGTGGTCGAGCACAATCCCTTTCTGCGCCTTCACATTGCCTAACATGCGAGCGCCCTCGCCAATTCGCAGCGTTCCCCGTACGACCAGATGTTTGGCAAACACTTCCCCAGGCGCGATCTGAAGGTCGCCGTCGTGCAATACGCGCTCCATGACACCGGAAGCTGCGTTCCGGCCTGCAGTGTATTCAACGGCTGGGACCGAATCAGGGAGCAAATTGCCGAGTTCGATGCGCGGCGCATTCAAGCGCGTAAAAACGCAACCAGCCTGTAAACGGATGGAGCGCTCGGAAGAAATACGGCCATAGAGGCGACAGTTTGGGGCGCAATCGATGGCGCCGACGGCATGAACCCATCGCATCACGACCGAAGACTCTGCGAGTTGCACATCGCGTTCGCCGAGAATTGCACGGTAGTGATTTCCGGTTCCCCCGTGCAGGCGCCGCCTCGCGTAGATGTCCTTCTCGAAAGTCGTTTCCGCGGGCAGTTCCAGGTCTTCAATCGATGCAATAACTTTCGAGCAGTTCTTGTCGCCATCGATCGCGAAGTCGTGCGGAGAACCTTTTTGCGCGAGCACCAGGCAAGGAATACTGTCGGGCATGACGATTAACGCGTCGGATCCGTAGAGTTCGCATTCGTCGAGATTTGGCTGAATCTGCGCAAGGTAGTGGCGAAATCCGTCCGCAAAAAAACGCACATCTCCGCCATGCTGCTGGACGACTTTGAGCGGTGCGTCGTCGGTTTTGTAGAACAGTTCGAGGCAAGCAGGAGTAAGCGGCAACGCGAGCAGCAAAAAGAACGCTAAAAATAGGGCCGAGGCCGCGAGGAGTGCACTCATGACTCGGCCTTTCGAAAGCGTTCCGTCTTATCCCAATGAAATTCCGCGCCGGTGATTGCGTCGATGGTCTGCGAGACCGCGGCTCTCGAAACGGAGAAGATACTCACCGTGAATCCGAGAATCAGAAACGGAAGCAGCGCGATGCGATTGCGATTGCCGTCGAGCCGCACGGCCGCGGCAATTTCGAAGAATGCGGCGAGATTTCCGATGGCGGCGTATGCCGTGAGCGAAAGCAGCGCAATGATGCCGTGAAGCGGCGCAATTCCGCGATAGAACACCGCGAGAGCCAGCATCCATCCAACCAGTGTGACCGGAGCCATAATGTAGACGCCGAGGAGGAGCGTTCCGTCGAGCCGCTCGCGAAGCGTGGCGCGATGCTTTCCCAGGAGCAGGTGCACCGCGTAGGTGACCATTGCCTGGTTGTGTCCTTTGGCCCAACGCATGATCTGCTTGATGCGCACCGGCCAGGTCTCCGGAACCTCTTCGTAGCACTCGGAGCGATTTTGATAGACAGTCTTCCAGCCGTGCAGAAGGAGGCGATAGGTCAGGTCCGTGTCTTCCGTGAGAGATGCGTCATTCCAACCGCCAATCTCGCGGAGGGCACTGCGACGCACTCCCGCCACGGTGCCCCCATGCTGCGGAACGAGACGAAGATTCATACGCGCCTGTTGATCGACCTGATAGCCGCCAGAGCGCTCGAGGTCGAGCAGCCGGGTCAATAGATTGTGTCCGGAGTTGAGAGGAACAACGCGCCCCATCACGCCGCCTACTTCCGGATCGAAGAAAGGCGCGGTGAGCTGACGAATCAGGCCTACACCAGGGATGTAGTCGGCATCGAAAATCAGAATGATTTCGGTTTCAACGAGTTCCATCGCATCCTTGAGGGCAGCAGCCTTGCCGCCTTTGCCTTCAGTGCGATGAAACGGTTTGATTCGTCCAGGAAAACGCTCAACGAAATCGTCAATGATCTCTCGCGTGCGGTCTTTGGAGCGGTCATTGACGGGAACTACGATCATACGCTCGGCGGGATAGCGTACTGTCATCAACGCGCTGAGGATATTGGCGATCACCTTCTCCTCGTTGTGCGCTGCGACCAGGATGGTGACCGGCGGCCAGTTTGCCGTATCGATATCGATGTAGGGATGGCGCTGAAATCCGAACAACCGGTTCAACGTGAACCAGTAATGCCGCGCAGTGTATACGCAGATGAGCGCGACGATAGAGTAAAGGCAGTAAATCATGGCCCACTTTGTTTCACGGAGTTCCCCCGGAAACTATTCCCTGCCTGCGGCAACAGTCTCAAGTGCGGGCACCTTTAAGTCAGTCTTGCGCCTGCGGGGTTGCGGCCTCGGCGGCAATTTGAACTGCTTGTCAGCATCGAGCAAGGGCGTTTTGTGAGCGTGCCATCGTGCGATTGCTTCGACGATACGCTCAGATCCGCGACCGTCTCCATAGGGATTTTTGCCTTCCGACATATCAAGATAGGCGTCGGAATCTGTAAGAAGGCGATCGGTTTCGCTGACGATTGCGTCGCGCGACATGCCGATGATCCGGGCCATGCCAAACTGCGACGCCTCAGGACGTTCGGTGACTTTACGCAGGACCAGCACTGGCTTTCCAAAGGTTGGTGCTTCTTCCTGAATTCCGCCCGAATCTGTGAGGACCAGGAAGCATTTCCGCAGCAGGCTGACAAACGTCACGTAATCAAGCGGCTCGGTGAGATGGATTCGATCAGTTCCCTGCAATAACCCGTTCACAGTGCTGCGGACATTGGGGTTCATATGCACCGGATAGATCACCCGAATGTCGGGGTGCTTCTGCACAAGATCTTTCAACGCGAGGCACATGTGCTCCTGGTCGGCGCCCAGGGATTCACGGCGATGCGAGGTGACAAGAACCAGGCGAGAACCATCTGTCGGAATATTCTCGAGCGGTGTACCAACCCAGGAGTGCTCAGGCAACTCGCCCAGGGCGCGCAGCGTATCGATCACCGTATTTCCGGTGACGACGATCTTTTCGTCCGGTACTCCCTCCGCAAGGAGGTTGTCACGCGACTGAGCTGTCGGGGCAAAGTGAATCTGGGTAACGACAGAGACCAGGCGGCGATTCACTTCTTCGGGGAACGGATTGTAGATATCGCCGCTCCGGAGACCGGCTTCAATATGGCCGACGGGAATCTTGGAATAGTACGACGCCAGCGCAGAAGCAAATGCAGTCGTGGTATCTCCCTGGACCAGAACCATGTGCGGTTCGAATCGGTGGCACGCGTTCTCCACCGTATCGAGCACACGGCATGTGAGGGAATTTAGCGTCTGGTTGGGACGCATGACGTCCAGATCAAAGTCCGGCTTGATGTGAAATAGCTTTAGAGCGTGGTCAAGCATAGTACGATGCTGGCCGGTGTGCACGACCGCGGTCTCAAACTCGTCGGAACGGCGACGCAGTTCCTGAATCACCAAGGCGAGCTTGATTGCTTCCGGACGGGTACCTAAGACTGCAATAACTCGACATTTCATAGGCAGGCTTGTGCATTGCAATGAATTCCGGAGTAGATAAAAAGCCGAACTCCTGCAAACACTTCATTCCTTGGGAATTTATTGTCTTGATTGTATGTACGAAAGAATCAACATAGATAGATTACGGAAGTGAGAGAAGCCAAAAGGTTAATGGCTTTAAACGGAATGGGCATGCGAAAATCTGACTTTTGGCGGCTGGCATGGTTCGAAGCTGCCCACCAGACCGCCCGGAGTCCTCTTCGTGCAAGCTTTTCCGGGGGATTCCTCGCTCCGGCAGTCAGAAGCAGGCGCCCTTTTGCAGCCACGCGGCAGGTTTGCCGGCGGGAAGCGAAACAACATCGACGACCGTGGACACTCCCGGGTCATACGCTGCCGTCTTTTTTATGTAAAACTCGACGTGTTTCCAAGCCAGATCGCTGGTGGCGAGGTCTTCGGACTTCGTGTCCCACTCTTCCCCGGCTTTCTGCGCGCGAGAAGACGCCCCATTAATCAATTCCTGCGTGATAGTGTTGGTCGAAAACGCCACATCGCCCAGCGGCTGCTCGATTTCGCGGGTGCCGATCACCGGGGAGGCTTTCGGATCAAAAGAAACGATCTCCATGAGAAGCACAGGAGTCTGCCTGTCCCATCCCGCAAAGAAAGCGATTTGAAGCAGGTTCTCAGGATTTGCACTTGCCATCTGCTTCACGCGCTCCGGCGCTTGCGCATGGAGCGCGATGAAATGCGATGCGGAGCGCTGCGCCCATTCAGCAGCGACATTGCGGATGTTGTCCCCGACCTTGTCGAATGTTGCGCTCGCATCCGCGAAGGCACTCCAATCAGCGGAGGGTTTGGATGGATCGTTTGCCTGGTATTCCAAGAATCCCGTGGCCGCAAACCCGATTTGGCCCAACACGCGGATCTTGCATCGGCCGTCGTCGCCGGCCCCCTGGACCAGCGCAGTTTGACCAGGGTTGAAACGCTCCTGGCGCGTATCAGCGGCCAGAAGGATCCGGTCATTCTCGAGCTTGATTACAAGCGTGGTCGAGAAGAGCGGCTGAGCGGACCCAAACAGCAGACAAAAGGTCCCGATAAGTCTGACGATATCGGTTGAGTGTCCCCGACAGCCCCAAAATTCGATGGAAGGGCGAGGCCCGCGGATTGAATCGTTGATGCCCAAGGGTGTCGGGTTCTTTGTATCACTCAAACCGCAAGAGGGGGCGCCAAAATGTGGGGAAGGATGAATCCGCGGTAACAGTCCACAAAGGCACCGGAATCCGGTTGAACCGGTCCGGTGCCGCTCCCAAACTCGGAGGGGCGGGAGCGTGGCGACGGATTAACAGTGCACGATCAACTGATCGAGGAGTTCTTTCGACGGCTCCCACTCTCCGATTGGCGGGTAAAGCAGCATCGCTTTTCGCGCGGTAAGCACCGAGCCCGAAAGAGCCGCTTCAATTGCAGCCCGTTCATAGGCTTTCACCGACAGAACCAGTCCGCGCACAGCTTCGGGCAGCGAACCGGAGGGCTCCGGGGTAATGGTGCCGTCTTGAAGAATGCACGGAACCTCAACGATGTCCGCTTTGTCTACATCTGCTACACTGCCGCGATTTTCGGTGTTGACGATGATTCGTTGCGGCTCCTTGCCGCACAAAGCAGTCATCACCTCCATCGCAATGCGATGATAGCCAGTTGCAGCTCGAAAGGGATCTTCCGCACTCCTCTCATTCGCCGCAAAGAGCGAACCGCTATTTCCCTCGAGTTTCATATAGCTCCCGGAGCGCACATTGAGGTAGGCGACATAGGCCGCCAAAGCACCTTTTTTGTCCCCCTTCTGCAATAACATTGCAAGGTTTGTCAGGAGGGCGGCGTTGAATTGTTCCACTTCGGCGCCCCGGGTGGTCCCGGCTTTACGCTGGTTCTCGAGAGCCTTTCGGCGAGAGTAATAGAAAAACAGATACTCGGTGGGGATGAGCTGCAGGGTTCGAATCAGATCGTGCTCAAAAAGCGGAGCGGAGTATAGCTGACTTAGAAAGGAATCATCGGCAAGCGATCGTTGTGTGACATCCTCACCGCGCAGGAGAATGCGACGGACCCATCCCAGATGATTGAGTCCGACATAGTCGCACTCAACTTCGTCTTCGCTTACGCCGAGAGCGGTGCGAATGCGATGAAGCATCTCGGTGGGCGTATCGCAGATGCCGACAACCTTGGCGTCTGAGTTATGGCGAATCGCCTGCGTAATCAAGCCGGCAGGATTGGTGAAATTGATCAGCCATGCTTGAGGACTGAGACGCGCAACCAACTTTGCCTGTTCCACTGCCACCGCTACGGTGCGCAGGGCCATTGCGACTCCGCCCGGCCCCGTCGTCTCCTGACCCGGATAGCCATTGAGGATCGCAACTTTCTCGTCGGTCGCGCGGGCATGGATGCCCCCCACGCGAATGCTATTCAATACAAAGGATGCACCTTCGACTGCATCATCGATCGTTGTCGCAACACGAAGCCTTAACGAGCCTCCTTCCCTGTCGATGACGGCTTTGCCCAGTTCCGCCATAATCTGGACGCGTTGAGCATCAGGGTCGAAGAGAACGAGCTCTTCCGCACCGAGTTGCCGCGCTGCCTCATTGATGCCAAAGACAACGAGTGGTGTGCGAACTCCGCCTCCGCCGATCAGCGCGATCTTACGACGTGTAGGTGTGGTCATATATATTCCTGAGTTCTTCACGGTGGGGCAGGGCCTCGAGGGCACCCGACCTGCGCGTCGAGAGCCCTCCACAGATGCAGGCGCGCCGCAGACAATCTTCCGGATCTGCCTGGTCGAGCAAGGCGTCGATGAATCCGGCGTCAAACGCATCCCCTGCTCCGGTAGTGTCGATGACATCGACCATCGGCGAAGCGACTTTGAAGGTTTTTCCATCGACTTGCATGGCTGCACCACGCGAGCCGAGTTTGATGACCGCCGCGGGCAATCCATGCCTATGTGCGAATCCGAGGTACGTGGACGCATCGCCTCCTGCGATCAACAGTGCTTCACGCTCGTTTGGCAGAAAGTAGTCAATCTCGTGGAAAGTCTTGAGGGAGGCAGCAGAAGTGAGCCAGGCAGGATGAAACCCAACATCGAGCGACCTTGTACAACCGGCAGCGCGCAGCGCAGGCAGAAGCGTCTTCGCGAGCTCATGATCGAGCGGCATGGCAAAGTGCACATGACGTGCAGAGGTTAAGGACGACAGTATCTCGTCGGATCGAAGCAATTCCATGAGCTTTTCGTTCTCTCCCAAATAGGTAAAGAACGACCTATTGTCTCGCATCGATACGCTGGTCGTGACACCTGTCTGGCCGTGGGTGGCGTGGATCCCATCTGCGGAGACTCCGAATTCCTTAAGCCGCCCCTCAAACCACCCGGTATCGTCTTTTCCGATAATGCCGATCAAGTTGACGTTGCGCCCAAGCCGGCCGAGCGCGCATGCGGTATTGACGGCCCCTCCTCCGATTTCGCGAAAGTACTGCCGCGCAAACGCTTCCTCGCCAGGCTGCGGCCAAGCCGCGAATCCCGTGAAGACGTGATCTATGTAGATTTCACCTACAACCGCTACATCGTATTTCATCATGCACCTGAAAGGGCCACTCCTGTTTTTTTCTGGCTTGCAGCAGGTAGACTGCGCTTCCGGTCATCGCCATGGCGGCTCCGATTGCGATGTGCGCCGGTTTGCTGGAAGCCAGGATGTATAACCACCCCACGAGAGCAATCAGGGCGGGCAAAGGATAAAAGGGCATACGAAAACTACCAGGTTCAGCCACCGCTTTACGGCGGAGAAGAATCACGGCAATGCATTGCGCTGCAAATTGCGTCATCGTCTGCACGACGATGAGAACGGAGATCAGATCCGACAATGAAAAGAGACAGGCAACGATCGACAGGCCGCCCATGACCAGCAACGCAGTCGAAGGGAAACGCAATGTTGGATGCACTCGCGCAAATGGCTTGAAGAAATGTCCGTCGATCGCTGCCGTATAAGGGACCCTCGAAAATCCGAGAAGAACTGCAAGCGCAGAACCCCAGCTTGCAATGAGGACGAGCAGAGCGACGAACACGCCCCCGGCTCGTCCGTAGAGCATCTGCATGTAGTCGGCAACGATCGCCTTGGAATACTGTCCCTGTTGCCAGGGAACTGTGCCGAGGATCGACAAATTCATCGATAGGTAAAGAATTGCGACAAGGATGATGGAGCAAATCACCACGCGTGGAATCGTTTTGCTCGGCTCCCGAATCTCTTCACCGAGAAAGCAGACGTTGTTGTAGCCGCCATAGTCGTAAGTCGCAATGAGTGTGGCCGATCCTAATCCAAACCAAAAAGCACGCGATGGTTGAAAGGCGTGCGCTGAAAAGCTGAAGGCCGTTGCGGCGTGAAAATGCAGAACTCCGCTGACGACAATCCAGCCACAGGTTCCAAGCACAACGACGGTAATCAGGATAGAGATCGCGCTGATCGAGCGGATGTTGCGATAGAGGATCCCCGTATTCAGCAGGCAAAGAACCATCGCGACAAGGATCACCTCGCGATGATCGAGATGGGGCAGAACGAAGTTCGCGTAATCTCCGAACCCGACCGCACCGGACGCGATTGAAATCGGTCCAATGAGCATTGACTGCCACAAGAAAAGGAAGCTCATGAGGCGACCGCAGCCTTTGGGGCCGAAGGCCTGCAGCAGGTAGTGGTACGGCCCTCCGGAGCGGGGCAGCGCTGATCCGAGTTCCGCCCAAACCATGCCGTCGCATAAACACAGCAGCGCCCCTGCGATCCATCCAAGCAGTGCTTGTGGGCCGCCCATCGCCGCCAAGGCAAGGGGGATGGTGAGAAACGGGCCGACGCCGACCATGTTGAGGATGTTCGCCGACATCGCCCCGGCAAAGCCCATGCCGCGGTCGAGTTGGCGTTCAACAGGAGACGTTTGAGTCAGCATGGGTACCCGTTTTCGGGAGCGACAGTTCCGGAGCGTTCAACAATAGTGTTGCCGATTTCAATGCAACGAGCCCTAACTCGCTACTTCCCTTTGTGAAATTTGGGATTCTGGCGCAAGCTCAACATGTTTGCGAAGATTCGGTAAGCCCCAGGCACACCGAGGGGAAGCTGGCGATAGAAAGCATAAGCGTTGTAGATGTAAGCGCCGTCGCCGTAGCGAGCATAAAGAAGTCCGCCCTTCTGCGGATCTTGTTCGGCGTCGTGAGTCTCGAGCAATGCTTCGTACCCCTTGTCCCAGGAGTTCATGAATTTGGAACCGCGTTCTTCGATCCATCCGTCAAAATCCTTCGAAGTGATCGCGTTCGGCCACTGAAAGATAGGATTCTGCGGATTCAGGATCGTGACTACGGATTTTTCATCAGTAACCTCTTCGGGGTCGTTGGTCATGACATAGGGATAAGGACCGAAGTTATGATCAAACTCCGGCGTCTCGTACTGGACAACAACCACACCGCCCTGCTTCACATAGTCGAGAAGGCGGCCGTTGTAAGTACGCAGATCTGCGCGCACAGCGTACGCGCGGACTCCGACAACGATCGCGTCAAATTTTCTGAGGTCCCCGCTCGCAAGGTCTTCCTGCGCGAGAAACTGAACCTGGATTCCTAGGTTTTCAAGTGAAGTGGCAACGTCATCGCCGCTTCCCTCGATGTAACCAACCCGCAGATTTGGGCTGACCTTCACGTTGGTTCCGGTGGTTCGATACGTCGCATCACTGTAGAGGTAATAGGGTCGCAGACCGGGATAACCAATTTGAAGGTAGCCTTGTTTGTAGTCGTGCTTGTCATAGGTCGCTACAGCGCTGATTTTGTAGGATTCTTCGGCGACCCGAACGGGTGAGACCTCGAAGCGAACGTTTTCTTCCTGTCCGTCCTGTGCAAAAGAGAATGCAGCCGATTGGGGTTCCGACTTCCAGCCCGAGGGCAGGTCTAAGTGGACAGTGCCTTGCGCCTGCCCCTTCACATTGCTGTGCACATGCACAGTCACCGGGAAAGACGACTTATCCAGCGGAATAATGCCGGCGCTCTGTTGCATCGTCAACGAGATTGCCGGGCCGATCGGCAACGGATGGAAGACCGTCCCGGGGCCAACTTCGCGTGCGACAGTTTGCACCGCTTCGGCAAGCTGGATCTGCACATCGTTGTAAGTGGCCACAACTCGCGCCTGCAAGGGATAAGGAGGCAGCGGCATCTCCCGATCCTGCGGCTTCCGCACGTCGTAATACGGTTGCTCCTGATCCGGTCTGTCGAAGTACGGCTCGGTGTAGTCGGCATTGGCAGGGAGATGAACCTCGAACCGCGCGTTGAACACACCGCCGCCTTCCAGCCGGCCGGCACTATTCCCTTCCGGTTGAACGGCTGATCCGTCCTCTCCATCAAGTTCTACAGAGACTTTTTCGATCTTGACGGGGATTGCGCTTGCCTCCGCGAGATGGACGAGAACCGGAAAGCGCTGATCGGGAATTGCCATCTGAAAGGTTGGCTGATCGCCGCCAAAGCGCGCAAAAAGTCCAGTCGGCGGATGTTCCTGGGTGACATTGGCACTCAGGGAAAGCCCCAACGCCAGCGCCAAAGCATCGTTGAATTGCGCCTGTTTGACTTTCAGCTCGTGCACTACGTCGTACTTCGCATCTGCGGACAGCGCGCTGCTGTTTACCTGATCGATCAGATGGTTGGTTGCTTTGAGACCATTCGCCAGAGTGGGCGCGATCGCGCTGGGATCGTTGACGGAGTAACTATGGAGTGCGTCCTCGACAAAGCCGTTGATCTGATTCAGTCCCTGCGTAAGAAAGGCATGATCCTCTTTCCCCGCAAGGGTCGCGATCCCGGCCAGAGTGACGTCAATGCCGTCGAAGAATGATTTCTCATGATCCTCGGCGGGAACGCGCGAGCCAAAGCGGTGATATGCAGAACTGGCGGGACCTGCAGCGGGAATCTCCGTGCCGCCGTTTTGGGATTTCTGATTGCCAAGACCGGTTCGTGAAATCTGCTGATCGCTCAACCCATTGACGATGTTATAGGTGCCGATGGGAACCTCTACATTGGCGCTTACGGCTCCCGGTTCAAATTTCCCGGTGACATAATTCTGCACGCCTGCGGGCGCCCAATGATGCGTCGCATAGTCGTACAGCCCTTTCGCAGATACGCTACCCTCCTCCAGAGAGAAGGGGACATGCGCATATTCCTTCAAGGGATTCCACGGTCGAAGCCCCTCTGCAATCTGTTCGGGAAAGACCTTGGGGTCGCCCGCGGCCAAAAAGACTTTTTGCGCCCAGAGTCCCGCGGAGGCATGCTGTCCGTGGCCGTCGGAAGGACCGCCAACGAAGACCGAGGCAACTACCAGGGGACGCGTGAGCCGGACGACGCGCACCACATCATAGAAGACCTTTTCAGTTCCGTATTTCTGCAATGCCTCATCGAGAGCCTTGGAAAACCCATAGTCTACAGCGATAGAGAAGTATTGCGAAACACAGTAATATCGATCGGCCTGGAGCAATTCCTCTGTGCGCACAAGGCCCAAGGCATCCCAATAATCCGAAGACATGACATTGGCGCCGCCCTCTCCGCGATTCAGTGTCAAAAGACCGACACGCGCTCCCAGCGTACGCGAGGCATACGTCAGCGTTGCGCCATCTTCGTCGTCGGGATGCGCCGTGACCATCAGCATGCTCGCGCGGGTGTGCAACTGTTGTAATGCGACAGCGAGCGCCGCCGCTCCCCGATTCTCAGGAATCTCCTGCGCGTCCTGGCGCACAAGTCCTTGGGCCTGGCAGGGCGACTGAGCGTATGCCTGCGGAATCAGAAGGCAAAAGAGCACGAAAATGAAGGTCAACGCGGAAACCTGCGCACCGATCCATCTCTGAGTTTTCATTCCCCAATCCCTCAAGCAGCTATTCCGTGCAAGCATCCTTTGTTAACTCAATGTTTGCACGGGACGACTTGTTGTGTTTCATGGTCGCGCCGGAAGAATTCTAGAAAAAGAATTTCCCAACAAACTGAATCTCTCGGGGATTCGTTGTGGTCGCCGTGCTCTTTCCAAAAGCTCCGGGAGCCGATATATCGGCAGCCGGGTTGGCAAAACTTGGATGATTGAACGCACTGAAGAACTCTGCGCGGAATTCAATCTTGCGCACATCGCCCAGGGGGAAGCTCTTGAAGAGACTCAGATCCTCCTGTTCGGCTCCAGGACCGTGAAACGCGCGCGGCCGGCAGCTTCCAAAATCGCCAGGAGCCGGGTTGGCGAACGCTGCGAGGCTAAGAAAACTACCCGGCGCTTTGCTGCCGACGAACTGGCCGGGGCTCTGGGATGCGCCGACAAACGGATTCCCGACGCAATCGGGATAAGACGCATGACTCGATCCAGTAAAGCTCTCATCCGGCCCAGTTACATTGAACGGAATTCCGGTTTGCAGGCTGACAATTGCGTTGGCCTGCCAGTGACCCAGAAAGCGGGCTGCGGACCCACTGTTATTCATGACCCAGCCGCCTTGGCCAACCGGTAACTCCCAAGTGCCACTTCCCACGAAGCGATGACGAACATCTTGCGCCGAGTTGCTCATTTCGTGGGCATAGTCGTAGGCATTCTGTGGCGTGGAACCACCGGTCAGATTATCTACATAGTCCGCCATGTTATGCGACCAAGAATAACTCACCTGGTACATCAACCCATGACTTAACTTGCGCTCGACGCTGGCTTCAAGGGCGCTGAAGTCGGTGTTGCCGTCATTGGTTGCGAGTTCGAGAAAAGCATGTTCTCCTGCACCCTCTACCGATTGCGTCACGGTGTTGAGATTCGCATACGGGAACGTGATCACGGGAGCGCCCCCGCTGAAGCCCGTCACCTGCCCCTGGTTAGCATTGCGGAGACGGTTCTCTTTGCGGCCCCAGTTGCCAATGTAGTTGAGGCTAAACAGCGTGTTGGCGCCAATCTGGATCTGTGGACCGAAGCTTGTCTGCAACACATAAGCGGTCCGCTCATTCGGATCCTGGGCGCGGATTTGAAGCGACGGAAGGCTGATGCCTTGCGCCTGCAACTCCGCCGACGGGAATCCGTTCTTCAGCTGGAAAACCGGCGTGCTGCTTCCCAGTTGCTGGGAGACGGAGTCGTTGAGCAGGAACGGCGGGTTGAGCTGTAACATCGATTCGGAACCGATCCTGTTGACGAACTGATGAAAGAGTCCGAATCCGCCGCGCCAAACGAGAGGCTGGCTCATGTGATATGCGAACCCGACACGCGGGGCGAAATCGACATTGTCCGGGTGAATCAGGGCTCGACCGTAGAGACCGTTGCCACCCGCTGCGCTGACGATCTGACCTCCATTTGCTGGACTGAAATTCGACGTTTCATTCTTACGGTTCAGCCAAAAAGGCGGATATAACTCATAGCGCAGACCATAGTTGATGGTAAGGTTGGGCCGAATGCGCCAAGTATCCTGCCCATAGAATGAGTTGCCGCGCATATAGTTGTTCACTTCCAACGCGGTTTCATAAATGGCTTCGCCGATGTTACCCATCAGGAAGTCCGGGATTGAAAAACCTGGCGTGTTGCTGTAGATCCCGGTGGCGAGGATAGCTCCCTGTGGAGCCTCGAGATCGAAGAAGTTCAGAGAGTTCTCGTGGTACTCATAACCGAACTGCAGGCTGTGTTTGCCGACCAGCTTATAGACATCGTCGACGACCTGAAATACCTGGGCCACCTGGAACTGAGGCCGGTAGATCGACGACCCGATGGTCGTCAGGCCGAAGATGTACATCGGCGGAAGGCCCGCTGTCTCCGGAGTGATTGGGATGCCGTTGAGCCCGTACTTAGGAGCATCGGATTGGCCAAGCGTGAGACCTATCGGGTCGCTGTGTGAATAATCTCTCAGATATCCGAAATGAGCCGTATTCACCAGCGAGGAGGTTGGTGTGCTCGTCCACCCGAGAGCCGCAGACTGGTCATGAAGGATGTACTCCGTGGAAAAGTCTCCGTTGCCGACGATGGGGTTCGCCGTCCATAGCGGCGACTGATAGTCAGACCAGTCGTACGCATAGCGCCCGAAAATCTGGTCTTTCTTGCTGAGCGTGTGGTCGATACGCACGTCGAGAGTCCGCGTGTCGTTGGGAACGGAAGTTACAAACTGGTAGTTAGGCGCTCCGGAAAAGACGTTGACATCGCCTAACTGCGGGCTTGGATCCGGGTAAAGATTGAGAATCGCTTGACCGACAGGGTCAATACAACCCGGCGTCGTGGTGGAAATGACATTGCCCGTGATGCATCCCGTCTGCCCCGCGGCTTCGGCGGTCAACGGATGGCTCGAAGCGACGCTGCTGAAGTCTCCCGCCTTAAATGCAGCAATGGGGACGGTGGATGTAACCGTCTGTGCCTGGCTGCTCAACAGTGTTTCGTAGGAGACGAAAAAGAACGTGCGATCGCGAATGATGGGACCGCCCGCAGTGCCGCCGAACTGGTTCTGGTTGAAATGGCCTTTGGGTAATCCGCCATAGTTGTTAAAGTAGGTGTTTGCGTCAAGCGCGCTGTTTTGAAAATATTCCCAAACATCGCCGTGAAAATGATTGGTTCCGGACTTGGTGGAAACATTGACGACGGCTCCGGCAGATGTGCCGAACTCGGTGGAATAGGTCCTGGTCTGGATCGCAAATTCTTGCAGCGCATCCGGGGGAGGGATGACCGCCTGCGCGGACTGCTCCTGCAGGTTTTCCGATCCGCTGTTGTTATCGACCCCATCCAGTTGATAATAGTTCTGCAACTCAAGATTTCCGTTGGCGCTGAAGCGTCCCTCGGCTGCGTTCGCGACCTCGTTGCTTGGATCGTGGTAAACGCCGGGTTCGAGGAGCGCGAGCTGATCGTAATCGCGGCCATTCAACGGAAACTCATTGATCGCCTGTGTGGTTATGACTCCTACCACTTCCGCTGACTGGGTCTGCAGCTCTTCAGTCGAGGTGTTAACTTGCACCTGTTGCTGAATATTGCCGACTGTCAGGGTAAAATCCGCCTGCGCCCTCGTCTGCACATCGACTGTTACACCCTGCCGAATTCCAGTGGTATAGCCGGCATGTGAAACCTTGACGTTATAGGTCCCTGGAATCAGCTGCAATGCCTGGTAGACACCAGCGGCGTTGGTCACCACGGACTGAGTCACATTGGTTGCCGAATTGGTGATCTCGACCTCAACGCCGGGAACAACGGCGCCGCTTGCGTCAGAGACGGTTCCAACGATAGAGCCGGTATCTGTTTGCGCACCCAGCGGCGTAGCGAACCCCCACCACATGGCAATGCCTGCCAACAGAAACAAGAGGCGAACCATGGGAGAGTTCTTTGCAAATTGATTCGACACTGCGCTCTTCGCTGACGCAATTCTCATTCCAGCCTCCTCGTATCAAGCCAAACTTCCTGCTGTCACTTCTGCAAAAGACAACCATTGCTCTTCGAGTGGGGAAGCCGACTCGAAGAAGGCAAAGGATCACCGTGATCATGGTTCCTGCGCGGTACGGTTGCCGGCGTTTTTTCCTGGTGTGCTGAGCATCTTCGTTACCGGTAATATCGGGAAGTTTACCGGTAACGTACTGACATTTGAAAACGAGGAGACACCAATTGCTCTTCAGAGTCAAGAACAAATTTTAAAGTTGTGTTTATTTTCTTTTCATCCCAGCGGTTTTTCCTGTGCCGGTTTTCAGCCGATTGGTCCCCGCTTTCGCGCCGCTCTTCCGCATGGCAGTCAACCAGCGATGAAATTCCTGAGGACCTGGAAGCCCCTGCAAGCCCGGCTGGGAGGCCGCAAGGCTTCCACAGATATTTCCCGCGCGCAGGCAGTCGTCCCAGTTGGAACCGCGCAAGAATGCATGCAGGAATCCACCATCAAAAGCGTCCCCTGCCCCGGTCGCATCCACCACCGGGAAAGGCAGCGAGGGCTGGCGATACACCTCGCCGTCCTTCATCAGAAGCGCACCCTTCACGCCCACCTTTACAACCGGGATGCGCACCCAGTCATGGAGTTTCTCGAGAGCGGCAATCGCACTGGTCGTCCCGGTGATGGCCAACGCTTCGTGTTCGTTGGGAAAGATGAAATCGCAGTGGCGAATGATGGAGATGAGTTGATTGACTGAGATTTCAGGATTCCATCCAAAGTCGGCCGAAATCGTCAGCCCCTGATCGCGCAGACGGCGAAGAATCGGCAGCCATTTGGCAGGCCGGCGCAGAGCACAGGCAACGTGGACGTGTCTCGCTTTTGCGAGCTTTCGCTGCACGTCCTCCTTTTCGAGAAGATCTTCAAATCGGCGATTAATGGGATCATGCGTCACCATCATTCGATCCGTGTTGTAAGCAATACACACGGTTAGCGCCGTCGGGTGGTCCTTGCGATATTCGCACGCAGTGGTGTCGAGTTTCTCTCGAACCATTTCCCCCCATGTGGGCAATGAATCCGCGTCTGCCCCGACCCTCGTTACAATTCCTGTTGCAGTACCAAGCCGGCTCGCAGCAATGGCCGTCGTGGAGAGGCCTCCCCCAGGGGAAACCAGGAAAGAATCGGTTTTCGATTCTTCACCGAAGCGCGGCCGTCCAGGCAACCGATAAAAGATCATGTCGGAGAAGAATTCACCGAAGACAACAAGGTCGAACTTTGGCTCGCTGCTCGCTCGTGCCGTCATTGTCCGCTTCCCTCGCCCGTGCGTAGCTGTCCTGCGTTTCGCGGCCAAGAATCCGCTTTTCTAACCTGCAATCGGAATTTGATTATCATGCTAGCCTCCTCGGGGGGGATTCAAACAGGGCATAGGATCAACGACATCGCATCGACGATTTCCGCTCGGCAAGTTTTGGGGAAATGAGGATCTTGCGATTCTCGGCCTTGCCGGGGTTGGCGATCAGGCGCAGAGCCATGCGCGCGGCTCTTTGCCCCACTTCTTGTCCCGGCAACACGACGCTCGAAAGTGGAACCCGCATCTCGCAAACCATGGGATCATTCCCGCAACCGACAAACGCTATGCCCTCGGGAATTTTTATGTTACGACTGAGCGCGGCATCGATCGCACCCACTGCCATGATGTCGCTGTAAGCCATGACACCGTCGGGCCGAGTGCGGGCCATCAAGAGCTTGAGCATTCCTTCGAATCCGCGCGTATATTCCGAGCAGTCGGTGCCCATTGCGTCGACCACCAGCTCCGGATGAAAGGCATGATCGGCATTGGTCAAGGCTTCGCGATAGCCGAGATAGCGATTGTCACCGACGGGAGTATGCGGACCACGCAAATATCCAATTCGCCTGGAGCCCATCGCAAGCAGGTGCTCACATGCGATGCGGCCCACTTCCTGCTCGTTGATGCCCACAAAGTTCTCGCTTGGTCCGGAGAGTCGTCGATTGAGACAAATCAGGGGCACAGTTTGATTTTTGCCCAACCGCTCGAAAAAAGGCGCGCTCTCGTCCATCGGCGCAACAAGAATCGCATCAACCTGCCGCGACAGCATCAACTCGACGAGACGCTCCTCGTTTTTCGGATCCTGCTGCGACGGACAAACCATCAGTCCGTAACCCGCAGACCGAATCACCTGATCGATGCCTTCCGTAATTTCGGCCAGGAAGCTTTCACCAATGGCGGGAACGACCATTCCAATCATGAATGTTTGGCCGGTACGGAGGGTGCGCGCCGTCGTATTGGGACGATAGTTGAGCTCCTTGGCGCGCTGTAAAACCCGCGCTTTTGTATCTGCGCTGACATCTGTCTGTCCGCGCAATACCTTGGAAATCGTCATCTTGGAAAGGTTCAGATCGCGCGCGATGTCTTTCAATCGTACCGGCATCTATCTCGCTCCCCACTGTTCCCTGCGACCTTTACCATCGTAGCGAAAGCCTATTTCCGATCTATCTCCCCTCGACAAGAAACCAAGGAAAGCGGCCCATTGAGACGAGGAGTTATTCCTCGCGAAGCACACAATTCGGCGCCGCAAAAACGCAAAGTCCATTCACAATCTTGTCTAAAGGGCGAATCGGAAATTTACCAGAAGTGTCGTTGGTTTGCATCTTGGCCTTTACTTTGACTGGACTTTACCGGTAAAGTATAACGGTCTTTCGCGGCTCGGCGCAGTTCCCCGCTCCGGCGGTAACCAAGGAATTCACGGATGAACCTCCCTGGCAGTGCAACATCTCGCCCTCTCAACACCCGGAAGACTGGGACTACTTCCTCAAAGAACGCTACAAAGAAGGCAAATCAGAATCGGATTCAGATAGTATGACGCGACCGCATCGCCGGGTGACGCGGAGTCTTACCGGCTGAATCCTGAACAACAGACCGTTGTCTATGTGCTGAGCAAGGAAGATCAAGGCTTCGCCCTAGCCAAGGGCCCAAAGGACTTTCTGGGAAGCCGCCGAATTCCTGAATACCCTGGAAAAGTGCATGCGGCCATCGGGACCATCGTGATCGCAACGCCCTCTGCAAAGCAATGGAGAATCGCTATGTTCATCGATCGTCCTGGTACTTGCCTATTCCAGAGTTCTTTCTCACGCGGGAGCGCGAAATTTCGTGCTGCGTCCTTTGTTGCAGCGCTGGCATCGCTCTGCTTGAACGCGCCTGCTCAAGCGCCAGGCGGTACGAATAAGATCAAGACTCTTGTGGTGCATGAAGGGACCAACCTTGCGCTCACTCTCTCGCCCGACCACAAAACGATCGTGATGGATTTGCAAGGCATGCTCTATGCCCTGCCGATCAAAGGTGGCACGGCGAAGCAATTGACCACTCCCTTACAGGAGGCGTCGCATCCGTCCTGGTCGCCAAAAGGCGATCGAATCGCGATCCAGTCATACATGGGTGGCACCTTTCACATTTGGACCATGCTGCCCGACGGCACGGGGATGAAACAGATTACCGAAGGCCACGGCGATGATCGCGAGCCCAGCTTCTCACCTGACGGCAAGACGATCGCGTTCGCTTCTGACCGCGCCTTTAAAGGCAATTACGACATCTGGACCGTCGATGTCGCAACAGGCAAAGTGAAGCAGGTGACCAACTCCGACGTTGACTGCTATGAGCCGACATGGTCCCCGGACGGAAAGCAGATTGCCTATGTGAAAAGCGTGGTGGTGACGGGCGCCGTCGGCGCGTCCGTGCAAGGCAAGACAATCGACTCAATCGATCTGGACGGCGGGGAAACGCAGACGCTTGCGAAAGCCGACCCGGAAGGCCGACTGGAGACCCCTTCGTGGTCACCCGACGGCAGCCATCTCGCCTACACGCAGTTCACGGGCAGCGGCTTCTTCGTGAATGCTGCGCATCTAGTGATCGATGGGCACACGCTGGAGAGTGCGAATGAGGATGTGTTTCCCTTCCCTGCTGCCTGGCTGTCGGAGAGCGAGCTGCTCTATACAGCCAACGGACACATTCTTGATGCAGACCTCAACACCAAGAAAGAAACGGTGATTCCATTTAAAGCTTCAATCCAGTCGATGCGACCCCAATATGAGCGGAAGCACTATGACTTCGATTCGACGACGCCGCGGAGCGCCAAGGGGATTCTTGCGCCGGCACTCTCGCCTGACGGCAAACAAGTGGCGTTCACCGCACTCAATCAACTATGGGTGATGGAGATTGGTAAAGAACCGCGGCAACTGACGCACGACACTTTCTACAAGCAGGGGCCCGCTTGGTCGCCGGACGGCAAGACTCTGGCCTACGTCTCGGACAAAGACGGTACCGAGAACATCTACCTGCTGAACCTTGACGCCGGCACAGAGCGGCCGCTCACGCCCAGCAAGACTTCCGCGCAGATTTTTCCAGCATGGTCGCCCGACGGCAATTCGATCGCGTTTCAAAATCAGACCGGAGCGACACTGATTGCGAATGTGGCTTCGGAACAGGTTAAGCCTCTCGCACCCGCGACATTCTTCCCTGGACGCCCAGGGTGGTCGGCCGATGGATCAACAATCGCAATCGCGACCGTGAAGCCCTACACGAAACGCTTCCGAGAGGGGACAAGCCAGATTCTCGCCGTGAATGTCGCAACTGGAAAGACAACGTTCATTGAGCCCGCGCCCTTCGAGTCCATCACCACGCGCACTGAGGACGGTCCTGTTTACGCGCCAGACGGGAAAGAGATGGCCTTTGTAATGGATGATCTCCTCTACACAATGCCTGTGGACGCGCATGGTTTGCCCAACGGACCCGCAGTTCAGCTGAACGACGAAACGACGGATGCTCCAACCTGGAGCGGGGATTCAAGCCACCTGCTCTATCTGCACGATGGGAATCTGCGTTTGATTTCGCGAGCTACCAGCAAAGTCGCTCCCGTTCCGCTGGCATTGACCTATACGCCGGAGAAACCTAAACAGAAGATCCTGATTCATGCGGGCCGATTCTGGAAGGGTGAAGGACCGGAAGAACAGACGAATGTCGACATTCTCGTTTCCGAGAATCGCATCGAAAGCGTGACGCCGCACAGCGGCGCTCCCGCGCCTCCCGATGTGCGCACAATCGACGCGTCTGCCCTCACCGTGATGCCCGGCCTCTGGGAGAATCACGCGCACCCCAACTCCCACAACTCCATCTATTACGGCGACCGCATGGGCAGGCTCTGGCTTGTCTACGGCATCACTGAGTTGCGTGACATGGCAGACAACGCGTATCGCGCAGCCGAAGAGCGCGAAGCCTTCGACTCCGGCGCCGCGATAGGTCCGCGCCTCTTTCCGACGGGCGAGGCAGTCGACGGCGAACGCGTGTACTACTCCATGATGATTCCGACGACCAGCGAGGCGCAGCTCTATCGCGAGCTCAATCGGCTCAAGGCGCTGGATTTCGACCTGGTGAAGCTCTATGTCCGTCTGCCTTACGCGTGGATGGTGAAAGGCGACGAATTCGCCCACCAGCAGATGGGGGTGGAGACCGCTTCGCATTACTTATTACCCGCCGTTGCGCTGGGGAATGACGGGATGAGCCACATCAGTGCGACGTCGCGAACAGGCTATGCGTATTCGCGTTCCTATACTGGAGTGAGTTATGAAGATGTCCGCAAGATGCTCTCTGAATCGGGTATGTTTACAATCACCACGCTCTTGAATATGTCCGGCTATTCCGAGAATCAAACGATGCCGGAAGATCCGCGCTACACAGTTGCGCCTCCATGGGAGTTGGCGCGCCTTAAGCACACGCGCGACACCGTCGTCAGTGTCGACCAGAAGGCCGGCATGGAACGAATCAAGGATGAGGAAGACACCGTAGGTGGAGATCTTCGGGACGGCGGGCTGATCCTTGCGGGAACCGATTCGCCGCTTGATCTCCCTTCCACTTCGCTGCATCTCAACCTGCGCATGCAGGTGAAGTACGGGCTCGCTCCATGGCAGGCCTTGGAAACGGTGACCAGCCTGCCCGCCAAAGCCTATGGGCTGACCAGCGATCTTGGCACCCTCGAAAAGGGCAAACTGGCCGATTTGATTCTCGTATCCGGCGACCCGCTGCGGAACATCGACGACCTCGCCAATGTGGAGTGCGTGATGAAGAACGGGGTGTTGCGGTCAGTGAGTGAAATCGCGAAGCCGTTCGCACAGTTGCCGACGGGACAGACCGTCTGTCCCGCACCGTAACTGCGCCCCATGGCTTCGTTGTCAGCCCAGGTGGGAGAAGGGCGTGCGTTGCGGATCTTCGAGCATCGCGGAGGTCGGGGCCGCCGGCGAGTCGAGCACCTCTTTGAAAGCCACCTTGAATTTGGCCATGTCATCTTTACTTCCGACGGTGACGCGGACATAGGTTGGCCACACTGGCCATACGCGGCCGATGTAAACCTTCTTGGCCATCATCGCCATATAGACTGACTTGCCGTCGCGTTTGGTGTCGATCATGAAGCAGTTGGACTGCGAAGGAATGAACTTGTAGTTATTGGCTGTAAGCCACTCAAACGTGTCGTTGCGAATGTCGGCGATGATCTTCTTGCGAGCCGGGATCAGCGTCTCGTCTTTCAGACTCGCAGTGGCGGCGGCTGCGCCCGTAATCGGCATCGGGTTCTGGCCGTACGCCTGCAGTTTGTCGAGCAGATCGGGCCGTCCGATGGCAAAGCCGCAGCGGATACCTGCCATGCCGTAGATCTTCGAAAACGTGCGCAGGATGACGATGTCCTTGTCGGCTTTCACCTGGTCGATGCAGCTCTCCGCATCGGAAAGGTGGATATATGCCTCGTCAACCAGTAGCACGGAACCCTTGGGTTTGCTTTCAAGCGCCCAGAGGATATCCTCCTTACTGGTAATCGTGCCCGTCGGGTTGTTGGGATTACATATATAGAGGACGCCAGCGTTCGGATCGGCCGCGACCATCCCTTTCACGTCGTGCGAGCTGTCGGACTTGAGGAGCACCTTCGAGATCTTTGCGCCGGAAGCAGCCGCGGCCCGCATGCCCGCTTCATACCCGGGGTCGGCGGTCACAAAGCCCTTCTCCGGGGAAGTAAACGCGAGCACAGTGTAATGCAGCGGTTCGCTCGAGCCGGCATAAATGGAGAGATAGCCCGGCTTCAATCCCTGCTGTTCGCTGAAGATCTTTGCCAACTCAAGTGTCAGCGCGTAGTCGTAACGGCCGCCCATGGGACCAGCCTTGGCAATCGCCTCGCAGGCAGCTGCGCAGGGCCCAAGCGGGTTTTCGTTGGCGTTGATCAGCACAGCGTCCGGCGGAATATTGGTCGGGAAAGGCAAGCCTCCGCGCCGAGATTGCGCCCACGCAAAGTGGGACTCCGACAGAATC
The DNA here is from genome assembly GCA_963817305.1 of uncultured Acidobacteriaceae bacterium. Taxonomy (GTDB): domain Bacteria; phylum Acidobacteriota; class Terriglobia; order Terriglobales; family Acidobacteriaceae; genus Sulfotelmatobacter. The sequence goes on from CAWFOD010000015.1 coordinate 85,111, forward strand.
GGGCCTGCCCCAACCGCTGCACTTGCCATCTGCATGAACGATCGCCGAGATACACGAATACCCTTCTCCATCTGTGCCTCCTTCAGCTCCCTGTTGGTTGGCGCGCAGTCCGCTCTCGACTGGCAAAGGAAAGTGATTAAAGTCAACCTAGCATGGAATGTCGTGCGAGACAACTTCCCTCTCTTGATCACCTGATCGAAAAGAGCTATCAATCACGCGCCGGCCTGAGGTTCGGAACGGCCTCGACGCGGGGCAAGTTCGCCAATCTCCTCATCGGGGAACGATTTGGAACGGCAACTCGGCTGGCGTCCCAGCAAGGGTTGGAGCCGCACGAAAGTGGTGGCAAGATTGTGGGATGAGGAATCCACACCTTGGGCAAAAAGGTTTCTGCTGATGGACTGAATGGTACATTTACTGTCGTTAGGACAGTTACATTTCAGGCATCGTCGACATCGATTCGACGGACGGAACAAGGAGAACTGAAAAGCTCATTCCGTTTAGCGCGATCCGTCCCGTAGGTAAAGATTTGACCACTACTATTCGTCGAAGAGAACGAGAAGCCCACAAGTTGCGGCAATTTGGAGCGCGTTTGGCCTTAGTTCATAGAGAACAAGTAACAGCGACGGCACCACATGCACTCACTGAACGGTAATCCGATTGACACCAGCGTGGCTTCACGCCTAGCGTCATGTCGTGCACTCTGTTCCTCGCTTCGACCGAGGGAGATCGTAAAGAAATTCGCCGTCTCCAGCGCTGGTGCCCGTATGGAACAAAACGGCGCAACCAAGATTGAGTGGTTGGACAAAGGCAGGATTGACGACATCCACTACTGGGTGGTGCACAAGCCTTGCGGTACCGCTCTGTTCGTGCAACGCGGTCAAGGCCCTGTTTGTCCGAAGTGTCAGCCCGCTACGTTGCCGCAGCGGCCGAGCGAGCGCTCGAAAAAAGCGTGACCGAGGCATTTGACTGAGGAGTCTCATCCACAAGGTTTGGCGCCACAATCGAAACAGGACATTCCCAAGGGGCGGATCCCTTATCAAGTTGTTGCAGCAGTATCGGCATGTATGCCGTGAATCTCTGCAAATTCCGTCATGATCTCGCTCCATTCAATGAGCGAGATGTCCCGGCGAGCGGCTCTTCCGCTATCCGCTCTGGGGAAGTGTCAAGGGAATCGATTTTGGTACTTCGCGATGTGGCACGGAGCCGACTTGCGACAGCCAGGATTTTAGTCCTCCGACTCACCCGTCGCTTCAGCGTCAATCGGGTATTCACTTTGAACAAGGCCGCCCGGATAAGAACGGGCTTCAATATGGTTCTTAGGCCACTTATATTGGAGAATCGAATAGTGCGCGCTAACCGCGCGGGTCTTCCAAGCCGTATAACCGCTCGAGAAATGTGACAGAATCATCCGGGAACTCAATCAATGCTTTCAGTTCATCCGGCAACCTCTGGAATTGACCGGCGGGGAGTGGCTTGGCCGGGATGAACCGCAGAGCCACATACGACCGTGGGCTGCCGTGCATACGCCAACTGAACCACAACCCCGAATAACCCGATCCCTACCGGTACCGAGCGTTCCTTTCCGCACCCTTAGATTCCCGAAACTTCCCAAGAATGCCATCGTGACAGGGCATAGGAAAGTCGTAACTTATAGAAACTAAGCGCAATGGATGGCTCCTTTCGGCGCTTTAAGGCACGTAACCGTTATTGTGCCCTTATTGTGCCCGCGACCTCTGCCGTATGGACCTTTGCCTGCAGCGAAAGTTTTGTTTGGAGTTCTCTCGTTGAGCGCATTGCGGAAGGTTGTCAGGTAGTTAAACGTCGGTTTTTACGAAGTCCGTCGCGTAGCTAAGATCTTTCCATTTTCTTCCCAGCTCAATCTTTGCCAGATCGTTTGCTTCCGCCGCGTTGAATGCGTCGATTCCAAGGACGATGCGTAACGGTGGCTCCTCAACCGAGGCAAGATTCAACAATGCCGCCGCAGCCCTGGCCGGGTCACCGGGTTGCTTTCCGTCGTAGTCGCGCTGGAAGCGCGCTGTCTTACCCACCGTCGCGTCGTATTCGGGACGTCCTTCCCGCAACTCGGTTGACGACCCGGCGAAGTCCGTCCGGAAACCACCTGGTTCGATGATGGTGACCTTAACACCGAGGGGTCCCACTTCTTTCGCCAGCGTCTCGGAAAAGCCTTCAACGCCCCACTTGGCAGCTGCATACGGTGCGCGTCCAATGGGTCCGATGCGACCTGCGATCGAAGTGACCTGGATGATGTGGCCTGAACCCCGCTCCCGAAAGCAAGGCAACACGGCCTTGGTGAGAATAATCACCCCAAAAAGATTCGTTTCAATCTGCGCACGAAAGTCCTCAAGCGTGGTGTCTTCAATAGGAGCAACATTTCCATAACCGGCGTTATTAACCAGAACATCGAGTTTTCCGAAGGCCCGAATCGTGGCCTGCACGGCCTCACGTGCCTGCGTTTCGCTGGTGACATTGAGAGAGAGCGGCAGCACGAGATCGCCATATTTATCCTTCAACTCCACTAGATCTTCGGCGTTGCGAGCTGTTGCTGCTACCTGGCAACCGGATGCGAGCGCCGCCTCCGCAAATGCCCTTCCAAGGCCACGCGAACTACCTGTGATGAGCCAAACCTGTGGCATCATTCCTCCTAATGCTGCGCCACTGCATTCTTGCAGCATGTCTTGCTCAACTTTTACGCGAAGATTTCGTCCACCATCTCTTCGCTCTTCTTCCAGAGAGCCTTTGCGTTCTCGGGGTCGAGCGCATAGCCGCGCACACCTTCGTCAAGCAGGCCCAGCCTTCTATCCTCTGCCACGACGTCACTAACGTGGCAGTTCTCGCAATACCGTCCTCCTGCCTCTTCGGCGGGCGCGACGACAGCTGCCCATACTGAGGTGGCAGCTCCCAGGGAAACGGTTTTGAACTGGAACGGCTCTTTGCCCTCTGCTGCGGCCTCTTCATTGATCTGTTTGATCATCTGTTCCATTTGCGCCGGGTCCATGTGGCGGGCAAGCTCGGTCTGTATACCTCCCGGATGTACGGCCGCCGCGCGGACCCCGCGCTCACGATGCCGCTGATCGAACGCAACTGCGAATAGGATGTTTGCGGTCTTCGAGCGCCCGTAAGCCAGGAAGGGTTCGTACGGCGTGGTCGTAAAGTTGGGGTCGTTCAGGTCGACATCGCTGAAACGGTGCCCTGAGGAAGCAAGGTTGACCAGGCGTCCGCCGTCCTTGATCAGCTTCGCGATGCGGTTCACAAAGACGAAGTGACCCAGGTGATTGGTCCCGAATTGCGTCTCGAAACCATCCTCCGTCTTCCCGAACGGAGTCGCCATGACGCCGGCATTTGCGATGATTACATCGAACAAGCCACCATCGGCAACCAGCTTGTCCGCAGCAGCGCGCACGCTCTTCAAGCTGGCAAGATCGAGCTCAATCAACTCGAAACTCGCTCCGTTCGCCGCCGCTGCCTTGCTAACGTCCGCGGTTGCCCGCTTCGCCTTCTCCAGATCGCGCGCCGCCCCCACAACACTTGCGCCATGCGCCACCAGCGCACGCGCCGTTTCTACGCCGAGACCGGCCGAAACGCCCGTCACCAGAATCCGTTTCCCCTTCAGCTCGATGCCAGCAAGGACATCTTCCGTCGTTGACTTCGCTCCAAACTTTGTCGCCATACCGCTCACTCCTGTCAAATTCTTTGACACCGGCCTCATTCCGGAAATAAAACGGAATGGGCCTCCGTTATTTGATAAGATTACCGGAGTGGTACTCCGGTTTCAGAAAGTTCTATGAAAAAGCCGTCCACTCCAAAATCCGCCCGCAAGCCTCGCTCTGACGCCCAGCGCAATCGCGAGCGCATCTTGGAAGTCGCGAAGCAAGTCTTCACCCGTCGCGGCGCCGAAGCCAGCATGGGCGAGATCGCGAGACGCGCGAAGATCGGACCCGGTACGCTCTACCGCAACTTCGCGACACGCGACGACTTGCTGGCGACGGTCTACATCACCGAAGTCGAGAAGCTGGCGGCAGCGCAGAAAAAATTATCCGCCGAACTCCCCCCCATCGAAGCCCTGCGAGCATGGCTATTGGTCTTCATTGACTACATCGCCGCGAAAAAGATCATCGCGCCGGCATTAAACGCAATGGCCGGCGGCCCTTCGCGCGTCTTTCAGCAGACCAATCAGGTAATGGAAGAAGCTGCCCACGCGCTCGGCAGCCACGCTATAGCGAGCGGCGATCTCCGCCCGGACGTCGATCCCATAGACTTGATGCGTGCCATCTACGGCCTCTCCACTGGCGGCAGCGCGGACGACTGGCCCGCAAAGGCGCGGAAATTTGTCGATATTCTCTTACAGGGCTCCCGTCCTTGATCAGCGCTCTTGATGCATGGCAGTATCGACAAGGGGAGTGGAATCCGCCTTGCCGTTGATTTTCGCCATACGACACTATTGGCCGGCGAGATCTACCGGGCGCTCGTTCCCGCGCCCTTAGTTTCCCAGGACTTCCTAAGATACCGTCGTGACAGGGCACGGGAAAGCGCCAACCTATAGAAATAAGCGCAATGGATGGCTGCGCTTTGAGGCACGCATGGTAACGGTTATTGTGCCCTTATTGTGCCCGCGACCTCTGCCCCATTGCCCTCTGCCCTTCCCAATTTCGCGCGGTCGCGAGGTGATTCGTTTTTACCTGAATTGAGATGAAAGGGTTTCTTGTACGGCTCGACTGGGAAGCCATTGGTCCTCCATCCATCGAGACCGCCATTGAGGAGTTTGATTCGGGAGAATCCCATCGCGAGAGCTCGATGCAAGATGGTTCGGCTGGTTTTATCACTCGGGCATGTGCAGTAAACAACCAGGTCTCGCTCTTTCGGAAGCAGCGAAGGATTCGCGCATACCTCCTCGGGTGCGAGCCACTGTGCGCCCGGGATGATGACGGAGTCTCCCAACAAGTCCAGAGGCTGGCGAACATCAATAACAACCACTTCCTGGCTTGAAGCTAACAACGCATGCAGGGCTTCCGGAGTGATGCTGTGCCGTTCCATTTCACGACGGTCTCTCAGGCGTCTGGCCAGAACGACGGCAAGGAAAACGGCTGCGCAAAGGGTCGAAATAATCAAAACCATCTCTGCATCTCCCTGACTGTACTCAGATTCTTCTGAGCGCTGATAGGATTCAGCGTCTGTACCGAATCGGACCCGCCGCTGATGCACCTTTTCAATCCGAAGCTGACCTATCAGTCCGTTTATCAGGCCTCCGCCTGTGCGTCTGCAGATGCGGCCTTGCTGGCAAGCGCTTTACCAAGCAAGTCTGCCAGTAGCTTGCGCGCGAGAGATGCGGGCACGAGGGTGTTCATGATGCGGTTCAGCCGGCCTGGAACGACCCTGGAGCGGTTTTTGCGCAGACCGCTGAGGCCTTCAGATACGCACTGCTCGACGCTCATTGGTTTCATCGGCATGGTTTTCGGATTGAGGCCGAACTTGTCGATCACCGCTGTGTTCGTAACCCCGGCGGCCAGTACAGTGACGTAGACACTCAGAGGTTCGAACTCATAGTGAAGCGCTTCGCCGAGGCTGTGTACATACGCTTTCGCGCCTCCGTCGTTCGCCATACAGGGAATGCCGTTTTCCGCACCCAGTGCCCCTACGAGGATGATTCCGCCCCGGCGCCGCTCGCCGAGTTTCTGACCGAAATGGTGGGTGATGTCTAGATGCGCCATCGTATTGAGCCGCAAAGTCGCCTGAAGCAACTGCCGATCATGCTTCAAGAACTCGCCGGGATTTCCGGTGCCGGCGTTGGAGACGACAAGGCCGATGTCTAGATCGTAAGTAGCGTCGTCGAGTCTCGCTATGAATCCGTCTTGTGAGAGGTCCATAGCCAAGGCGCGGTACTGAACATCAAACTCCTGTGAGATGGCGCGTCCCAGTTCGGCGAGCAATGCGTCTCGCCTGGCCACCAGTACTACGTTGATCCCCGACGCTGCGATTTGCCGCGCAAATTCCTTGCCGATGCCGGACGAGGCACCCGTGACAAGTGCCCAGGGACCGAACCTTTTTTTATCGAGTGCTGCGCTCATCCTTTTGCTCCGTTCTGCCTGCTTCGGGCTTGTTGTGTCGTAGATTATTCGGCAGCCAATGAACCTGCGTGTATTAGCCAGTCAACTGGCTAATGTTGCATCGAAACAGATCGATTCACTTGTCAACCCGGATTCTTGTGATGTAGCTGGGCGGTCTTCGAATAAACGCTGGGTAAGCTCAATCAACTTTGTAGACGCGGCCGGTTTGCGCCCCCAAGATAGCGCGTTTGTAGGCTTGTCCAACTTTCCATCCTTCGACCGGAATCATGCCGATGAAGAACTGGGCAAATTGAGATTCGGATTCTTTTAGCATCGTGGGACTCACCACATTGATACGCAGTCCCTTAGGAAGCTCAATTGCGGCAGCCCGAACAAAAGCTTCCAACGCGCCCGAGACGGTTGAAGCCGCGACGCCGGCGAAGATCGGTTCGTCGTTGAGAATGCCCGAAACCAAAGTGAAGGATCCTTTTTCTTTGATGAACGGGATCGCCTCCTGAACCAGATTGATCTGACCCATGAGCTTGCTTCCCAACGAAAACTGCCACTTTTCAGCGGTGAGTTCCGAAAGCGGAGCAAATGCGACTTGGCCTGCTGCAATGGCCACGGCATCAAACGAGCCGACGGCTTGATAAAGCTTCCTGACACTTTCGCGGTTCTCGATCTCGACTTGAAAATCGCCAGATTTGTGACCGACCTTGACGATCTCATGGCCAGCACCCGCCAATGCCTTTTGAACCAGTTCGCCGATCTTTCCGTTTGCGCCAATCAAAATGATTTTCATAAAACCTCCATTCTGCCTGCTTAGGGCTTGTTGGTCATTCGATCACTTCGTTACTCCGATTGTGTGTCAGTTGACTAACTCATTTTGGCGCGCAGTCTATGAGTCCTTTTTAGGCTTCGCCGTGTGGACCTGCGGTTTCTGGCCGCCTGGCGTCTTACAGGCTTCGAATTAATTGTGTGTGCTGAGCATACGATCGACCGATCGGCTCATTTGTTTCAAAATAAATCCAGGCGCCACGCGACTCATCATTTTGAGCTGATTCGCCTGACCTGGACGAATTTCAAATCGATCGGTTTGCATTCCTTTGACGGCGACTTTAACCATGTCTTCCACCTTCATGATAGAAACGCCTTTCATGTCTTCAGAATTAAAGGCACCCAAGAGTTCGGTTTGTGTCGCCGGCGGTGCTAGCTCAAATACCTTCACTTTGGTGTTTTTCAGTTGCACACGAAGTGACTCGGTAAACGAATGCAGACCGGCCTTGGTGGCGCAATAAACCGGTGAAATGGGCAATGGAACAAATGCCAATCCCGATGAAACGTTCATGATTGCGGCCTGTGATTTTGTTTTCAAATGCGGCAAGAACTGTTTCACCATGCGAATCGGCCCGCTCAAATTGATTTCAATCTCTCGAGTGATGTCTTCGAGGCTTCCAGCTTTGTCGTGAACATTGATCTCACGCATGATGCCGGCGTTGTTGATCAAAATGTTGAGCTCAGGAAATTGGTTGGTGACCTTTTCGTAAAGAGTGGCGATCGCTTTCGGATCGGAAACGTCGCTTCGAAAGGTGTGAACTTTTGGAAAGGCCGCTTTCACACGGTCCATCTTGGCTTGATCGCGGCCGGTGATAAGAATCGTGTTACCGAGTGCCGTGAGTTGCCTCGTGAGTTCGTAACCGATGCCGCTGCCGCCGCCGGTGATCAAAATCGTATCGCTCGTGAGTTTCATAATTAAATGCCCCGCTCCAATCAAAGACGCCCGGCTTCCGGGCACTGCGGACACTATTCATCGGACGGTGTCCATTAGCCCTCCTGGTTGTGTTCACTCGTCCGCTGCCCGACGGATACCTCCTGCGATTCGAGGCCTGATTCCCCCGAACTTTTCCGCCACGTGCCCCGCGACCCAGAGCGCGATGGTTGTGCACGTTCCAGTTCACAGAGCGCGAACCCAATCGCGAAGGCGCCTCGTCTCCATTACCACCAGCTCGGGCTCACGAGACCCGTGGGCCAGAACCGAGACTCCCTGCAATGCTGAGAGAAGATGGATAGCAAGTCCTCGTGAGTCGTCTCCGTGTCCATCAGCCCTAAACTGATCCTCTATCCACGCAAGCAACTCTCCGAAGAGTGCCGCAGATTTTTCCGCGAGAGGCCCGCCTTCCTTGTGCAGCTCGGAGCAAAGCGTCCCAAAGGGGCACCCTCCGCGTGCAAGCATATCCCGGTTCCCAAGCGTATTCTCGACACACGCCTGAAGGCGTTCTTTCGGGGAACCCTTACTGTCCCACTGTTCCCGCAGCGCCCGAAATTCCGACAAGTGTTGCTCCACAACGGCTTCGCCGATTTCATCTTTGGTCTTGAAGTAGTAGTAGACGTTGCCGACCGGGATCTTGGCCGCCTCGGCGATATCGGCGAGGCTCGTCTCCCTGAACCCATGTCGGTACGCCAACTTCACAGCCGTGCGAATCAGCCGCGCTCGCTTCTCCGATTTCGTCTTTGGCATTGTTCAAACTCAGTTAGTCAGTTGACTAACTTAACTCTACATGCGTTCGTATCGTAATGTCAACTCTTGATCGTGGTTCGATATCCCGAGCGTCGCGTCTCTGCCGGACTGGCCCCAGAACGCAATGGAGACTAGTGGAAGCACCTTCCTCGCCACGACGCAGCGACAGGCGAGAGAAAGTGCGACCGCGAGTGATGATTCTCATCTGACATAGTGCAACGTCTTTTCAACCTTGAATTCTGACTCTGATACTGAACGCGAACAACTTGATGCTGGCTAGCCGGTATAGGCCTAGATCAACCGAGGGTTCGTCATATCGTCGAACGGGGTCTAGCGCTTAGTGGTCGAATCCTTGCCGTTCCTAAGTCGAATCTTCAGAGCGTTTCGATACCGTGATTTCCGGATCATGTGGCTAGGGGCGTGCGTTTCCACCATTGGCACATTTGTGCAGCAGTTCGCACAAAGCTGGCTTGTCTACGATCTCACCAAGGATCCCTTTTACCTCGGCTTGGATCTCTTCTTGGGGCAACTGCCTATCATGCTCTTTTCTCTTGTCGGTGGTGTCTTTGCCGACCGCCTGGACAGGAAGAGGTTGCTGCTCTATTCGCAGTACATTCAAATGCTCTGCGCTCTTGTATTGACAGTGTTATTCGCCACCCATGCTGTCAAGGTTTGGCACATTCTGACCCTGTCTTTCGTTGTTGGCGTTGGGCAGTCCTTTGGCGGACCCGCCTATTCAGCGCTGTTGCCGACGCTGGTGGAACCTGAGGATCTTGCCAATGCGATTTCTATGAACTCGATCCAGTTCAATCTTGCACGCATTATCGGTCCGACTCGCCTCGGTTAAGGAGCCACCGTTACGCATCGTCCTTGGAATCGACGCGTTCAAGCGTGGTGTCCTCAATAGGAGCAACATTTCCATAACCAGCGTTATTAACCAGAACATCGAGTTTTCCGAAAGTCCGAATCGTGGCCTGCACGGCCTCACGTGCCTGCGTTTCGCTGGTGACATCAAGAGAGAGCGGCAGCACAAGATCGCCATATTTATCCTTCAACTCCACTAGATCTTCGGCGTTGCGAGCTGTTGCTGCTACCTGGCAACCGGATGCGAGCGCCGCCTCCGCAAATGCCCTTCCAAGTCCACGCGAACTACCTGTGATGAGCCAAACCTGTGGCATCATTCCTCCTAATGCTGCGCCACTGCATTCTTGCAGCATATCTTGCTCAACCTCTACGCGAAGCTTTCGCCCACCATCTCTTCGCTCTTCTTCCAGAGAGCCTTTGCGTTCTCGGGGTCGAGCGCATAGCCCCGCACACCTTCATCAAGCATGCCGAGTCTTGCATCATCTGCGACGACGTCACGCACGTGGCAGTTCTCGCAATATTGTCCTCCTACCTCTTCGGCGGGCGCGACGACAGCTGCCCATACTGAGGTGGCAGCTCCCAGGGAAACGGTTTTGAACTGGAACGGCTCTTTGCCCTCTGCCGCGGCCTGTTCATTGATCTGATTGATCATCTGTTCCATTTGCACCGGGTCCATGTGGCGGGCAAGCTCGGTCTGTATGCCTCCTGGATGTACGGCCGCCGCGCGGACCCCGCGCTCATCAGTGTCGGCTGCGAGCCAGCATGATCTGCCCCAAATGGTAGGACATATGGTTGGTGCGACTGAGTACGACCGCCAGACGATTGCGGCTTGGATCTTTGGCAAAATCTTCATCGGAAACCGCGGTGTGCTTATGCAGCCAGTCTTCCAGCGTGAATCTCTCGAAAGCTGCAGTTAACCTGTTATTGACTTCGGACCATACTCTCCGAAGTTCGGTAGCCGAAAGTGGATCCGCGACTACTCTGTCTGGATTCGCGATATACGGCTCATCCAACTCAGGGTGAAGTCTATCCCCGAGACCGAGCAGGGGAAACATGCGATCGTGCATCGCGGTCAGGTGGCCGAGAAGATAGAACACGCGGTTCTTTTCTGGAGCGACATGTTGCTGAAGTTGCTCATCGCTCAGCTCAGATAGAGTCTTACCTAAACGGTTAATAGCAAGCTTCCACGAGTTGAGAACTGTGACACCGAGAATCTCTTCGTTTGTCATCTTGGTTTGCTCTTCCCTTTTTGTGTGAACCCTTCGCTAATTGCGGAGCGGGATACCTGTTATGTTTCCTCCACCCATTGTCGTCAGATTGTGAGAACTACCCTCCCGAAGGGGCGGCCTTCAACGAGATAGCGGAGAGCATTAGCCGCTTCTACGAGAGGAAAAGTCTTAGCCACGATCGGTTTGATCGCACCGGATTGAAGCAGAGAGGCAGTAGATTTCCACGCGTCAGCAACGATCGCCTGCGGCTGAGAGAACATATTGAAACCCCGGATGCTGGTCTGCGACACGATGAGACTAGTCACGTCAATAGTTGCCTTACGGCTTGCGGAATACCCAAGTGTTATGAGGCTTCCTCCTGGCGCGAGCGCTTTGACTGCTTCGCTCAACACCTCACCCCCGATCCCGTCGATGATGATGTCTGCACCATAGCCGTCTGTAATACGCCGCACGCCGTCAGCCAACTTTTCCTCGGAAGTATCGATGACTTCATCGAATCCGATCGCCTTCGCATGTTCGGCTTTCGCATGGTTGGTCGTGCTCGATATAGCGTGTTTTGCTCCCAGAGCGCGCGCCAGTTGTGTCACCGCATTGCCGACCGATCCCCCGATCGCTGGCGCGAGAACAGTTTTGCCTGGACGAAATCCAGCCAGGGTAAGAGCCACCTGCGCGGTGAGATAAGCGACCGGAACACCTGCAGCGCTCACGTCGTTGACATTGTCAGGTATCAGGCAAAGATCTTCTTTCCGGAGGGCAATCCACTCACGGTAGGTTCCGTCCTCAAAAGCGCCATAGGTACCCCAGAACATCACGCGTGCGCCGGTAGGAAAATCCGTTCCGCCTCCCTCCTCCACTACACCCGCTCCTTCGTTGCCCAAGATGAGCGGCTTCTCCGGGATGTGGAAATCGCCGATGAGAATCGTATGGTCGAGCGGCGTGACGCCGGCTGCCGTGACTCGCACCAGTACCTTCCCGTCTGTGACCGTTGGTTTTGGAAGCTCTACGAGCTTCAACGCTTCATAACCGCTAAACTGCTCCGCTCTCATTGCACGCATATCGCTTCTCCCTTTTCCATCTCACTCCTGACCTGCGCCGCCAGGCCGCAACTCCGGAGATTATTAATGTCGATCGAGACTCCAGTAGATCCCGAATTGATTGAGCCCTTGGCCTTCGTCGAACACTGTGGATTACTGTTATAATCCTCACTGCAGAATTAGATTCGTAATCCTGATTTAGTCGCAGATTATTTTCGTGGAGGTTCAGATGGGTTATTCCCAGGCGCAAAAGGAGAAGACTCATAACCGCATCGTTGCCATTGCGTCAAAGAGATTCCGTGAAAAGGGCCTTGCGGGATTCGGAATTGCGGAGTTAATGAAGGAAGCCGGCCTGACGGTTGGTGGCTTCTACAAGCACTTCGACTCTCGTGACGAACTCGTGGCGGAGGCACTCAGCGATGCATTCGGAGTCTGGCAGCACCAAAAGGAAGCTACTGCATCCAGCGGGCAGCCGCTAACCTTCGCGAAGCTGATCGACGATTACTTGAGCGACGTGCACCGCAAGAATCCAGGTGCGGGCTGTGCCTTCAGTGCATTGGCCCCGGACATCGCTCGTAGCGACAAGCGGACTCGTGCGCTCACTACTGATCAAGTCAAGGCGGATCTTGAGTTGCTTGCCGGGTTGCTGCCGGGCTGGGACAAGCGTGCGGCAAGATCGAAAGCGATTCTGACGTTCAGTGCCCTCGTCGGTGCGATGTCGCTGGCCCGCGCCGTATCGGATGAGGCGCTTTCGCGGGAAATCTTAAAGACTGTGGCAGACCTTCTCAAGCGTTCTGCCTGAAAACGACAACGCAAGATTCTCGGCGTGGGGTCACTCGATCAGACTTGCCCTCTGCCGCCATCAACGAACAGTTCAATACCGGTAACAAAACTGGAATCATCGGACGCTAGAAACAACGCCGCTTTGGCAATTTCGTCGGACTCCCCCATGCGTCCCATGGGAATGGTGGACACAATCCGTGCAATGGCGTCTGCGGGTTGCCCATCGATAACCGGAGTATCTGTCGGCCCTGGGCTGATGACGTTAGAACGAATATGACGGTCCTTGAGATCCGAGGTCCAGGTCCGGACGAAGGAACGGAGGGCAGCCTTCGTCGCACCATAAACTCCAAAGGCAGCCGTGCCTTTTACACTCGCTACGGAACCGTTGAGGATAATCGAACCACCATCCTTCATCAGCGGTAAAGCCTTCTGCACCGTGAATAGCGTTCCCTTGACGTTGATGCCGAAGAGCATGTCAAAATGCTCCTCGGTGATTTTGCCGAGTGGAGCAAATTCAGCGACGCCTGCATTGGCGAACACGACATCAATTTTCCCTTTGATCGCGACGGTCTCGTAGAGACGATCAAGGTCAGTCAATTTCGCAATGTCTCCTTGAACGCCAGTGACATTACTGCCAATTGCTTTCACAGCATCGTCGAGCTCCTTTTGACGACGGCCTGTGATGAAGACATAGGCGCCTTCTTTTACGAAGAGCTTTGCCGCAGCCAACCCTATCCCGGATGTGCCACCGGTAATGACTGCCACTTTTCCATGCAGTTTCTTATTTTCGAACATCGATATTCCTCACTCCCAATGCTCCGGTCGGCCTCGAAGAAGACGTCGCCCGAACCCCTTACGCCTGGCTTGACGTGAACAGTTTCAGCATTTGCTGGTTAAACCCGTTTACCAAGGCATGTTCCCCAGGTCCGGGATTCGCTCGCAGAGGCTTTGCCGCTTCAACAAGAATTTCGTCAGCATCCGTTCCCAGCACGTCCAAGGTTTCTGAAACAAATTGATTGAGAGGCATTGCCTGCTCGGCTTCTTGGCTATTCATCAGCTCCGTGCGCACCCATGGTGGCGCCACCTCGAGCACTCGAACACCGCTGTCGCGAAGCAGGAAGCGTTGCGATAGCACATAGGAGTGGAGCGCAGCTTTTGTGGCGGAATAGACTGCCGTCACAGCCAGTGGCACAAAGCCAAGGACCGATGTGTTGTAGACAATCACACCACGACGGCTCTTCAGGTGATCCACGAGAGCCGAGGTCAAGCGGATCGGGCCCAGAAGATTGGTCGTGACGGTCGACACGAGGACTTTGTCGTCGATGACGCCCGCTGCCTGATCCGGTTCCATGATTCCAGCGTTATTGATGAGAACATTCAGATCCGGATGTTCTGCAATCAAGTTCTTCGCCACTGCTTTGATACTCTCCGGGTCTGCGATGTCGAGTTCGATTGCCTCGACTCCCGGATTGGCCTTCGCGACGGCTTCCAGATGGCTCTTGCGTCTGCCAGAGATGATGACTTTGTTTCCGCGTTTGTGTAGCTCCTCGGCCAGAGCCCGGCCAATGCCCGATCCGCCGCCAGTAATGAAAATAGTATTTCCAGTGAGATTCATGATTTCTCCAATCAGTTTGGTGTGATTGTTGCGTGAAGGTCCGAGGCCTACGCAGGAAAGCTATCGCCAAACATGGGAAGGCCGCTGACGGATTCCTTCCGCGTGGCTTCGTCCTGCAATACATCCCAATGCTCAGCCAAAAGACCGTCTTCGAATCGGACAACGTCGGCCGCGATCCAGGCCGCGGGCCTTCCCATCCCAGTGAACCGGCCATGCGCGATGACGTAGTCGCCTTCTGCGACAATGACTTGGTTTTCATAGCGCAACGTATCAGGCGTCGACCGGACCAGTGCAAACAGTCCTTCGCGTCCCGGCGCAATATGCGCGCTATGCTGGATGTACTTCGGCGACCAGAATTGTTCTGCCGCCGCGTAGTCGCGTTTGTTGAAGAGAGTATCGAAGGCTTCGAGAACGATCGCCTTGTTCTGTTCGGGTGTTGTCTTTGGCATGTTCAGCTCCGTGTGAGTTGTGATGGTTGGTAGGTTGGATAGTCGGAATAGCCGTGCGGCCCTGAGGCGTACACGGTTTCCCAATCAACCTCAGCAAGAGGGGCATTTTCGGCAAACCTCTGGACCAGGTCGGGATTTGCGATGTAAGGCCGGCCGAACGCTACCAGATCTGCCAGACCTTCCGCGACAAGGCGATTGCCGCGATCACGGTCCATCTTCACATTCGCGATGAGCGTGCCTTTATAGAGAGGACGGAAATGCCGGAACATGCCATCATCGGCCAGTTTCTCAAGTGGAGTACCGGTGAAGTCGGTGGTATTCCCCATCAGCAATAAGTGCGAAAGATTGTAGGTGCTCAGCTTCTGAATTGCGTATTCGGCGACGGGCAGGGTTTCGCGTTGGCTTGAAATGCACCGCCTTCGTGCATCGGGCTGATCTTGACTCCCACCCGTTGTGCATCGACCTCATTCAGGACCGACTCGACTACTTCGAAAAGAAAACGGGAGCGATTTTCTAGGCTACCGCCATATTCGTCATTACGCAGGTTGGTGGTGACATTGAGAAACTGCGAGATCAGATAGAGATAGTTGGCGAGGATCTCGACACCATCGAAGCCGGATTCCATCGCGTTTCGCGCAGCGCTTGCGAAATCTGCAACCGTAACTTGAATCTCCTTCTTCGTCAGAGGCCGCGGTGTGACCGTCGGCTTCCTCCCCGTCGGTGTGACCGAGATCTGACCCGGATCGACCTCCGATGCGGACACCGGCTGCGCGCCGTCCAACAGTTCAGGATGCGAGATCGCGCCGGTGTGCCAAAGCTGTGCAATGATGCGGCCGCCGGCCGCATGGACGGCATCCGTGACACGCCGCCATCCGCGGACGTGTTCCTCCGTCCAGAGGCCTGGTGTATCGGCCCAGCCGAACCCCTCCGGGCTAATCGCGGTCGCTTCGGTGATGATCAGTCCAGCCGTAGCACGTTGCGCATAATACTCCGCCTGCAAGGTTGTGGGCACGTGATCATGCGGTTGGGCACGCATCCTGGTGAGCGGCGCCATGACGATGCGGTTAGGAAGATCGAGGTCTCCCATTCGATAAGGTCTAAAAAGCGGCTGATTCGACATCACAGAAACTCCTGCATGGATTGCCTGAACGTGCTCAAGAGATCACCTCGATTGCATCGACCCGTGTGGGATAAAACGCCAGGTGCTCCTTGATGTCGGCGACTGGCCCGTAGGGCTTTTCGTAGGTCCAAACGGCATATTCTGATTTCGTTCCGCCGATGGGAATGCTGTAGTAGGTGCAATCGCCTTTGTAGGGGCAGTACGTGTAATGCGTTGTCCGAACGAGCAACGACAGATCCGCATCGCTCCGCGGCAAGTAGTAGACGGCGGGATATCCCTTTTCCTCAAGCCGAAGTGTTCGCGCCGATTCTGCGACGACCCTGCCAGCGACCGTTACACGAACGTTTCCCTCAACCGGTGAAATCGTGATGGGATGATCAGGGCCAGGAATCTTGATCTCTTTGCCTTCACTTGAAGTGTTATTCATCGCATTCCTCACGTTGTCAGTTAGAGCTTCGACCCGCCATCTACGGGAATACTGGCGCCTGTAATCCAGCGCGCACCATCGGATGCCATAAACGCGACTACGTCGGCAACATCCTCGGGTTTGCCGAGTCGCTTCAACGCCTGCATTCCCAGCGCGACCTCGCGTCCCGCTTCTGTCTTCGTGAAATTCGACATATCCGTGTCGATTACTCCCGGCGCGACAGCGTTTACACGGATGCCGCGCGGCCCGAGAATTGCAGCCCAATTCTTGACCAGAGTCTCAAGCGCTCCTTTGGTAGAGGCGTAGGCCAGAATTGAAGGGTTATCCAAACCAGCCTTGCCCACCACCGAACGGGCTCCGAGAGAAGAGATGACAACAACGCTTGAGCCCTCCCCAAGAACCGGCAACAGTTGCTGTACCAGGAAGAACGGGCCTCGGACGTTTGTTGCAAAGAGGCTGTCAAAATCCTCTACTGTGTAATCCGCGATGCGCGCCGCCTTGCTGATTCCGGCGTTGAGCACAAGCACATCCAATCGATCGCCGACGATGGAGCGCACCTGTTTGGCTAGCAACGAAGCACCGTCCGGAGTTCCCAGATCCGCCGAGAGTGCATCGGCGCGTCCACCTTTCCTTCGGATCTCGACAACGAGGGACTCCGCTTCCTGTCTTGACCGACCATAGTGAACCAGGACGTGCGCCCCGGCATTGGCAAGTGCCGATGCCGTTGCGTGGCCAATTCCTCTCGATGCCCCCGTCACTAGCGCGGTTTTGTTCACGAGCTCACGCATTCATTCCTCCGTCCACGGTCAGATTCGCTCCGGTGATATAGGAGGATTCAGGACCGGCAACGAACGCAACCATTGCAGCAATCTCATCTACATGCCCATAGCGGTCGAGCGCCGTTGCGGCCTTCTGTGGTATCGCCCAATCACCCGAGGCGGGATTCAAATCCGTGTCGATCGGGCCCGGCTGTACGTTATTGACCGTGATGCCCCGGCTCCCGACTTCTCTGGACAACGCCTGGGTAAACATCTTGACCGCTCCCTTCGTGGCCGCGTAGGGCACAAGCCCAGGAGCGACGGCGCGCTCGCCCACGGCCGAACCGACCATGATGATGCGACCACCGTCCTTCATATGCTTCAGCGCCGCCTGCGTGGTGGCGAATACTCCACGAATGTTGATGTCGATGACACGATCCATCTCCTCGAGTGTGGTGTCTTCGAATGTTTTCGGAATGGCGGTGCCGGCATTGTTTACAAGCACATCAAGTCGACCGAAGGTCGAAACGGCCTTTTCGACCGCACCTTTGACGGCTTCGACGTTCGCAGCGTCCGCCTGGATCGCGATGGCCTTTCCGCCAGCGAGTTCAATCGCTTTGACTACGGCGGAGGCCGCGCTGGCGTCCTTCGCATACGTAATGGCTACGCTTGCTCCGTCGGCGGCCAGGCGCTTTGCAATTGCTGCGCCAATGCCCCGGGAGCCACCGGTCACGAGTGCCACTTTCTTCGCCAACTCAGACATAAATCTCCTTTGCAATTCTCGGAACAATTCAAAAACCCAATTCTGCTGCGTCTTGGTCAACCGTGTCGGACGGTTCTGAACCATTCAGTTCTATACGATGACGAGGGTATGGCGAGGATGCAGAGATATTGAACTATTTAGTTCTTTATCGGATATAATGTGGCTATGGGTCGTCCAAAGGGCTTTAGCCGAGAACAAGTTCTGGAAAAGGCGATGCCTGTCTTTTGGAAGCACGGGTTTGCGGACACGAGCGTTCAGGAACTGGAACGAGCCACAGGCGTGAACAAGTCAGGGCTCTATACGGAGTTTCGAGACAAGGAAGATCTTTTTGTGGCGTGCCTGCAGCACTATCTTGAGAACCAGGGAAAGAGGGGACTTTTGACCAAGAAGCCTCTGGGCTGGAAAAACGTCGAGACTTTTCTCAAGAATGGTCCTCTCAATAAGGGGGAGCAGCAGGGATGTTTTTCCGTCAATTCAATGCGGGAGTTCGCGATCCTTCCGGATGAGGCTTATGGGGTCGTGACGGAGAATCGAGCGCTGTTGCAGCGCCTTCTCGCGATGAATATCGAGGCGGAAAAGCCCAGGATGGCTCCTTCTGCAATCGCGGAGATGGTGCTGTCCTTCTTTTCCGGATTATGCATTGAGCGCAACCTCAAATCTAGTAAGACGTCGTCGACCTGCAATATCGATAACTTTATGACAGCCCTTCGCAGTCTCTAATCGATGCGTCTCTAAATCCTGTCTTACGTGGGGCAAGCCAGGGGCGGGTGCCACGAACATGCCGGCGCCTGCGATCCATGCGGTATCCGATGGCGGAACGGCCGTTAAGGTACTCACGATTTGAAGGAGAGAACAATGCTTGATCATATGATTCTGACTGTCAGCGATGTCGAACGTTCGCTAGCCTTCTATGAGGCGGCCTTGAAGCCTCTTAGTATCAAGTTCTTCCTACCGTACAAGGGCGAGGCTGGTCATCCTGATCTGTGGGGATTTGGTGACGGCAAGAGGGCGTTCTTCTGGCTCAAACAAGGGAAGCCGAATCCAGAGTCCATTCACTGGGGCTTTATGGCTGGAGACAACGATACGGTCGATGAATTCTACAGCGCGGCAATATCTGCTGGTGCCAGGGACAATATTTCACCGAGGGCGAGGGTGGAATACTATCCTGGATACTACGCCGCCGATGTATTTGACCCGGACGGGTATTCGTTTGAGGTCGTCCATAGAAGCTAGCGGAGCCTCACATCTCCACCAGCGCTCGCTGCACGAGGTGGATCGAGATTGAACCTTCACCCACGGCAGATGCAACCCGCTTCACGTTGCCGGAACGAATATCTCCGACAGCAAAAACTGCGGGCAGACTGGTTTCCAGCATCTGCGGAGGCCGGCTGAGCGGCCATTTCAGTGGCGCGTTGTCCAGATTTGGATCCAAGTCCCGTCCTGTGAGGATGAACCCTTGCTTATCGAGCGCAAGACATCCACGCAGCCAATCTGTACGCGGCGAAGCACCTGCCATCACGAACACATGGCCGATTTCATGCACAGATTCTTCGCCTTTCGCCCGGTTCAGCCAGGTGACCCGATTCAAGCGCGAATCACCTGCCAATGCGACAATCTCGGTTTGGAGATGCAGTTCAATTACCGGATTCTCAACGATTCGCTGAATGAGATAGCGCGACATGGTTTCGGACAATTCCTTGCCGCGAACCAGCATGTAGACCTTGCGTACTGTCTCTGCCAGGAAGACTGCTGCCTGACCGGCAGAGTTGCCGCCGCCAACCACGATGATCTCCTCGCCCGTGCACAGTTGCGCTTCCATGGCTGTGGCGGCGTAGTAGATGCCCTGACCCTCGAACCGTTCCAGATTCTCAACGTTCGGCTTGTTGTACTGAGCGCCGCTTGCGATCACAATGCTCCGCGTCTCGATGAGCCCGCCGTTTTCCAAAGTAAGCTGATATGGTCGCTGGTCGCACCTGATCTTCGCTACCTTCTGACCGACCATCATCTGAGCGCCAAATTTTTCTGCCTGTACCACCGCACGACCGGCAAGTTCCTGCCCGGAAATGCCCATGGGAAAACCGACATAGTTCTCAATTTTTGAACTCGCGCCCGCCTGGCCTCCGGGGAACTCAGATTCGATCACGACAGCGTCCAGCCCTTCGGAAGCCGCATACACGGCTGCGGCCAATCCTGCCGGACCAGCTCCCACAATCGCCACATCATAAACGCGGTGCTCGTCGATATGGCCCGCAAATCCCAGACATTCCGCCAACCGCTGGTTGGTCGGATTTCGCAACACAGTCTTTCCGCTGCAGATTACAACAGGAATATCTTCCAGCTTTACGTCGAACCGATCCAGAAGTTCCTGCGATGCCGCGTCGCTGTCGAGATCGACATAGCTATGGGGATGACCGTTTCGGGTCAGGAATTCGCGCAGGCGCAGCGTATTTGCTGAGTGTTGCGATCCCAGCACGACCACATTCCCCAGGCCTCCCGAAATCATCGCGACACGGCGCAGGAGGAATGCCCGCATAAAGATATCGCTAAGCTCGGCATCCTTCGCAATCAACGCGCGCAATGAGTCCGTGCCGATTTCGAGAAATTCCCCCGGCTCGGACACTCGCCCGCGAGAAAGGGCGCGCGCACCGGAGATCAGGACAACCTCACCGGAGAATTGGCCTGGCCGTAGGTCACAAATACTTGCTCGCCCGAGAGTCCGGATACTACGATGTCAAGCTTTCCTGAGAGCACCACGAAACAAGACATTCCCGACTTACCCGGTTCAAAAAGAATCTCAGCAGCCCGGACCGATCGGATATTGCCATAGGGCCGGAGATGGTCTATCTGTACCGGCGTAAGCACGGGAAAAGCTTCGGCTTGCCGGTCGGGCGTATTGATCGTTGGCAACATTGTCCAATTCTCCTGCAACCGTATTGAATTGCCCAAAGTGGTCGCTCGTCGCCGGGTATTAAGAGCTTCGAAGCAGTTTATCCGTGGTTCTTGATCGTTCGCCGAACATTCATTTCTCACGAGCGGCAGGCCTATGATGGCTGGCTAGTTCAGGAGCGATTCCCAGTTGGCCGGAACCCTTCCTGCTGGTCCAGGAGCAGGCTGATTTCTCGGGTGCGAATGCGGCGGAAGCAACTCCACACCCTTGACCATCGCCTGCTTCTCGTAATCGAAGAACCAATCCTCACCCGGCTCAAAGCTGGTTACGATCGGATGCCCCGTCGCCGCCGCATGCTTTGATGCATGTTGACTCGGAGAACTGTCACAGCAGCCGATGTGCCCACACTCCGCACACCGGCGGAGATGAAACCACCAGCCTCTCGGCGACGCCAGGCACTCTGCACATCCGTCGCCACTTGGTTTCGAAGCGGGGTTGATTCCGCGCGCAGCCTTTTTCATCTCCGAGTTTCCCTTCGTGGCCTTGTTCGCAATAGAATGTCAAGCCAACAGCAAGACCTTCCCGATAATACCTTTTTCGCGGCAGCTTAAGCTTCCACCGCCTGGCTGTGTGGCAGCTTGCGGCCCTATCGGGATTTTCAGTTTGCTATCTCGGACGGTTTCGGCCATAGGCAAATGTGGCGAACGAACCTCATCATCCGAATGTTTTCGTTGCCATCGCCTTCTCGTCAACAGATTCGCTAAACTTCTCTTGGATGGACAAGGCATAAAGGAACACAGAAAGTTTCAAAACCGATGACTCAGGAAGCTCAATCAGAGGTTTCTCACTCTTTGGGGCCGTGGCAGCCTCTCCGGAACCGCACGTTCCGAAATCTCCTTGCGTCCAACCTGATCTCTGATATTGGAACCTTTATGCAGAGTGTCGGCGCGGCATGGCTGATGACTTCGCTCACCAGGAATCCTTTGTATATCGCACTGATTCAAACCGCTTCCGCTTTACCCTTCTTTCTCTTGGCGCTACCAGCTGGCTCGATCGGAGATATCTTTGACCGCCGCAAACTGATCCTCGGTACAGAGACGTGGATGCTCGTCATTGCGGTTGTGCTGACTGTGGCTACATTCGCCGGAGTGATGACGCCCTGGCTCTTACTCCTGCTTACGCTGGGGTTGTCGATTGGGGATGCGGTCGAATCGCCCACCTGGCGGGCAATCTTTCCTGAGCTGGTAGACAAAGAGGAGTTACCCGCGGCTCTGGCTCTGAATGGGATCGAGTTCAATCTGGCTCGGGCCGTGGGGCCGGGCCTCGGCGGCTTCATTGTCGCATCTGTTGGCGTGGGCGCTGCCTTTGCATTCAATGCCCTCTCCTTCTTCGGCGTCATCGCCGTGATCGAGAGATGGAAGAGGCCTGAGCGAAAGAGCACATTACCTGCCGAGACCTTCCGGGGAGCGACCTCCGCTGCCATTCGCTATGTCCGGTATTCCCCGGGTATTCGCAGGCTGCTGCTTCGATCGGCAGTTCTTATATTTTTCACCAGTTCCTTCTGGGCGCTCCTGCCAACCGCAGCAAGAGAACTCAGTAAGAGCCCAATCGCCTACGGATTCTTGCTCGGGTCCTTCGGATTGGGCGCGGTGCTGGGCGCCGTGGTGCTGCAGCGGACCAGGTCGAAGTTCTCGACGGAGACCCTTCTGTCTTCCGCCACAGTCACATTCGCCGCAATTGTCTTGAGCCTGGCATTGTTACGTATACCGGCGATCCTCTGCTTCCTCATGCTCTTTGGAGGCGCCTCCTGGACCTCGATCATGTCCCTCTTCAACATCATGGTGCAGGAGCTTGCACCCGATTGGGTAAGGGCGCGAGTACTCGCAGTCTATCTCTTCGTATTTCAAGGGAGCGTTACCGTAGGCAGCACTCTGTGGGGCTTTGTAGCGTTGCGCACGAGTGTCCATGCCACTCTTGCGGCTGCAAGTATTGGAATGGCTGCATGCCTATTGCTACGGCCCTGGTTCAGATTGCCGGATACTAAGCTGGATCTCAGCATCTGGAATCACTGGGTTAAACCGGCCATGATCGAGGAACCTGACCCCGACCAGGGACCGGTCCTCGTCACCGTGAAGTATGTAATTGATCCGGCGAAAGCTTCCGATTTTCTCTATCAAATCCACAACTATGAGCGTGTTCGTCGCCGCGATGGAGCGATAAGCTGGGGGATCTTCGTCGATACAGAAGCACCGAATACATACCTGGAGAGCTTCCAAGTCGACTCTTGGGCAGAACACGAGCGGCAACATAACCGCTTCACTCAAGCTGACAGTGAGATTGAGAAGCAAGTGCTCAGCTACGCCATCAAACCTGTCGAGGTCCAGCACTATATTTATGCACGGGAAGGACCTCGTTTCTCAGCCGACGCTTTTTTGCAAAGATCTCACGAGATCTCGAAAACCTAAGAGTCGAGGCCGCGATGGAATCCGGGAACGTCTGAGCGGCCGTAGCAAGCGATCTCTTACCCGCGATTCCATTCAACTGAGTGGCTGCAGG
Organism: uncultured Acidobacteriaceae bacterium; assembly: GCA_963817305.1. Taxonomy (GTDB): domain Bacteria; phylum Acidobacteriota; class Terriglobia; order Terriglobales; family Acidobacteriaceae; genus Sulfotelmatobacter. The sequence continues at coordinate 108,176 of CAWFOD010000015.1, forward strand.
TCGCCTAGCATGGTTGGAATGAGTTCCGATAGAGTCGGATGAATGTGCATTGCGCGCTGCAGGGTGGTGTAGGGGCTTCCTGAATACATCACGTCCAGAATGCAGTGAATCGCTTCGTCGCCGCCTGTTCCCAGTATCGCAGCTCCCAGGATCTTCTTGCTCTCAGCGTCCACCAGCACCTTCATGAATCCCATCGTTTCGCCCTTCTCAACTGCTCTACCGACTCTGGTCATCGGACGAATGCCAATCAGTGCGGGCCTTCCAGATTTCCGGACCTCGGCCTCAGTGAATCCAATTCGTCCCAGGGGCGGGTCGATGAAGAGCGCGTGCGCCTGGATCCGATCGCTCACTCGTCGAGGATCATTGTCCAGAAGATTGGCTGCCACGATCTCGAAATCATTGTAGGAAGTATGCGTGAATGCACCTTTACCATTGCAGTCTCCCATCGCCCAAATACCGGAAACACTGGTACGCAACTGATCATCCACAACGATGTATCCCCGTTCGTCGGTCTGAACTCCCGCGGTGTCGAGACCAAGGTCGTCTGTGTTGGGAGTGCGGCCCACCGCCAGCAACACATGAGAACCGTGAACTTTTGGCTCGCCGTTTTCACAACTGACGTGGACGCAAATCCCCTTGTCGCTTGGTTCGAAGGCGATGCATTCGGAGCTCAGCCGGAGAGAGATTCCTTCCGACTCCAGTATTTCTTTGACACCAGCGGAAATATCCTCATCTTCACGCTGGACGAGTCGAGAGCTTTTTTCGACAACAGTCACCTCGCTGCCAAAACGACGAAACATCTGTGCGAACTCCAGGCCTACGTAGCTGCCCCCAACGATGACCAGGTGCTGAGGTAATTCTTCAAGTTCAAGCATCGAGGAATTGGTTAAATAGGGAACCCGGTCAATCCCAGGCAAATTAGGTACGACTGCGCGGCCGCCGACGTTGATAAAGATCTGATCGGCGCTAATCGTCTCTGGACCGGCCGCAACCCCATGGTTAGAAACGAGGCGCGCCGATTCATGGAAGACGTGGCAGTTCTTCATTGCGCGCAACCACCGCTCGACCCCACTGCGCGACCTGGCCGAGATCGCGTCCTTGCGCGCTTTCACAGTTTTCAGGTCGACCTGAATCGACCCTTGAATCGTCACTCCGAAGTCTCTGGCGCGCCGCGCGATGTGGGCCGCGTGGGCGCTCGCAACCATCGCCTTTGTCGGTATACAACCCGTGTTCACACAAGTGCCTCCGAAGAGCTTTCGCTCGATCAAGGCAACATGGTGACCTGCCTTGGTCAGACGACCAGCCAGAGGAGGGCCAGCTTGCCCTGCCCCGATGATGATTGAGTCAAAATGATGATTCATCGCTCCCCCCTCAATTTGTTCCGAGGGTTTCACATTCGCGGGAAGACTGTAAATTGACGCACAATGCAGTTTCCTCTTCCCAGTCCGATTGCCGAAATCGTAGTTACGACCATCAAGCTCGAGGTGTAGAAAAGCTTTCGAACTGTTTGAGGTTAGGTGCATCGGCAGGCAGGCCAATTGCAGAAGGCGCCTACTGGGCTATTGCCAGCCACCACCCAATGCGGCGTACAGTTGCACCAGCGACGCTGCCTCCTGCTGTTCGGCGCGCGCGAGGACTAGTTGTGCTGAATATAGATCGGTGTCAGTCGTCAGCACTTCGAGGTAGCTGGCGTTTCCACCCGCATAGCGCAATCGGGCCAGGCGTACCGCATCGGTCGCCGCCGTCACGACAGTCGCTTGCTCCTCGCGGTACTCGCGAATCTCCTTGTACGAGACGAGCGCATCGGAGACGTCGCGAAAGGCGTCTAAGATTGTTTTCTGGTATCTGACCACCATCTCTTGTTTTTGTTCTTGAGAGAGTCGATAGTTGCTGCGGATACGTCCCCCTTCGAAAAGAGGTTGTGATATTGAACCGATGGCGTACCAGTATGTACTACCGCCAGTGAATAGCGAACTCAGCTGATTGCTCGAAACACCCCCGGCGCTCGTAAGAGAGATCTGTGGGAAGAACTGCGCTCGGGCTACTCCGATGCGTGCGTTGGCCGCAATCAGCTTCGCTTCGGCCTTCTGAATATCTGGTCGCCGTTCGAGCAGCTCTGAGGGGATCCCGGTAGGGACCTGCAGCGGATGTGGCTGCTCCTGAATCGGCAGCCCCCTACTGATCGCCTCCGGCGCATGTCCCAGCAAAACACTGATTGAATTCTCCTCAATTGCAATCTGCCGCCGCAGTTCCGGAATATTCGCCAGAGCGGTGTGAAGAAGTTCCTCTGCCTGGCGGACATCCGCAAGCGATCCCGCACCGTGTTGTTCAAGAGCCTGCGTTAATTGCAGCGACTCTTTACGTGCGGCGACGGTCTTCTCCGTGATCGCGAGCTGGTCGTCCAGACCGCGCAAGTCGAAATAGGCTCCGGCTACGCTCTCGACGAGGGTACTTCTGATCTCCTTTTGCCCCCACTCACTGGCGAGAAGTTCGGCCCGAGCAGCTTCCGTCTGACGTCGATAGAGACCCCAGAAGTCGAGATTCCACAAGCTTGATAGGCCTGGACCACCACCCGCAAGAAAGGACTTGCTTATGATCCCCCCGTTTTCGTTGGCTAACCTGGAAGGGAGTTGCACGCCAGCAGCTCTGCCCCCAGCATCAATGCTCGGGAGTTGCTGAGAGTGGGTGATTCCAACTTCGGCCTGCATTTCAAGGATTCGTTGCGCGGCAATCCGAAGATCGAGATTGTTTGTGAGTGCCTCCCGGATCAAGCCTTCCAGAACGGGATCACCAAAGATGGACGTCCAGCGCTCGTCTGCAATAGAAGGGGAACTCGATGCTGCGGCAATCTCTGGAGCCATTCGGCCCCGATAGTCCCGCGGAATATCGACGGCTGGCCGCTTGTAGTTCGGTCCGACCTTGCAGGCAATCATAAGGAATTCCAAGGCCATCATGAACACGATTGTGCCGATAGACTTGAACGGGTCAGAAGCTCCTTGATGGCTGGCGGCAAGCATTCGGGGCCTCATTGAATTGCAACCTTCTGCCCCTCATAGAGAAGGTCTCCGGGATTGTTGACCAGTAGGTCTGAAGCGCGGACTCCGCTGAGAATCTCGACCTTGGTACCCAAATCCGTTCCGATCAGCACAGGCGAAAAGTGAATCGTAGCTCCGGCCTGAACTGTAACAACGTATTCACCCTCATGATTAATGACCAGGGCACTAGTTGGAATGATGATCGCCGACCGCTGCCCGGAGAGCGTGAATGTTACCTGAGCGTACATGCCGGGCAAGAGGGATCCGTCCTTGTTGTCCAGTTGAACCTCAGTAAGCATGGTGCGAGCAGCACTGTCTAGGGCATTTGCATTCCGTGCCACGGTCCCGATATACGTCCTGCCAGGCCGCTCTGGAACCGTAACCGAAGCTTTCTGGCCATCTGCGATGTTGATGGCCTCGGACTGTGGAACGTCTACCTGTATCCGCAGCGTTCCACTCTGCGCGATCGCAAAGAGCGGCTTGTCTCCGCCAGCCGTCCCCGATGTCACGAGATCGCCTTGTTCCACATTTCGTTCAGTGATCACTCCATCGAACGGCGCAAGCACCCGTTCGAAGCTTTGCAGCTGCGTCAGGCGCCCCACGTTGGCTCGATTCGCCATGACAGTCGCTTCGGCGGCCGTGATATTAGCTGCTGCTGCTGCCACGTCCGCAGCCCGCGCGTCATAATTTTGGACCGCATCGTCGACGATCTGTTGGGAAATAGCATGCTGTTGTCCAAGGGGTACATCACGACTCTTAGTCAGCAGCGCAAGTTCCTGATTTGCCTTCGCCTGCTGCAAGGATGCATTCGCTTGTTGCAGACTCGCTATGGATTGAGCAAGTGTCGCGCGCGCCACAAGGAGCTGTTGATCCACTTCGGGCGTCGAAATCACCGCCAGAAGCTGTCCTTTCCGCACCTTTGCTCCTATATCTACGAAGCGCCGTTCTAGGTATCCCTGCGTGCGAGCGTAGACAAAGGCCGAATACAGCGGCTCGATGTTTCCGGGCAGTTCCAGGTCCGAGGTAGCAGGACCCGCCGCTGGGTGGAAGACGGAAACGATCGGATGATTTACGGGTGACTGGCTCGTGGCGGCGAGAGCTTCATGGGCCCTATGGATTCGTGGGACGCCTCCAATGACGAGAAGCATAGCCACTAGAGTTATGCAGCCGGCGATAGCCCGCTTTTTAGAAACTCCTTTGTGTCTCTGCCGAGCGGAATTCTGTTCGATTTGTTCCTTCATGCGGACTCCTCAGAATTCTCTTTCCTACCATGAACAAGAGTGAACATGAGAGGAACGAAAAACAGGGTTGCAAAGGTAGCGACGGAAAGCCCGCCGATGACGGACCGAGCGAGCGGCGCATTTTGTTCTCCACCCTCTCCGATCCCGAGAGCCATCGGTAGCATGCCGATGATCATCGCGGAGGCAGTCATGATGATGGGTCGAAGTCGGGTATGACCGGCCGCGACGACAGAGTCGAGAGCGGAGCTTCCACCAGAGAGCCGTTCATTCGCGAACGTAACGAGAAGGATCGAATTGGCGGTTGCCACTCCAATTGACATAATGGCCCCCATCAGGCTCGGAACGCTGAACGTCGTTTGAGTCAGGAAGAGTGCCCATACCATCCCGCAGAATGCCCCCGGCAGAGCACAGATGATAATGAAGGGATCAAGCCAGCTCTGGTAGTTGACGACCATCAGCAGATAGACCAGCAACGCGGCGAACCCCAGGCCGAAGCCGAGGCGATTGAACGCCTCGTTCATGCTCTCCACCTGCCCGCGAAGAACGATTTTGGTGCCCGGCGGCAGGTGGCCGCTTTCCTCCTTAACAATTCGAGCCAAACGAGATGCTGCCGCACCGAGATCGCAGTCCTGAGTATTCGCGTAAATATCGTAGACTGGAGCGCCGTCGTGGTGATTGATGACGACCGGTAGAGTGGTCGGGCTCACCGTCGCCATGTTTCCAAGAAGCTCTGTGCGGTTCTTGAGCGTATGGATAGGGATCGGTAAGTTTTCCAGGGCATTGAGCGAACTCAACTCATATTGTGGTGTCTGCACCGCCACCGTGTATGTGAGGCCCATTTTCGGATCAAGCCAAAAATTGGGCAACACGGCAGAACTCGAACTGAGCGAAATATAGATGCTGTTGACAACGTCCTGCTCAGTTAGTCCAAACTCTGCCGCCTTGACGCGATCGACATCGACGTGCAGTGCCGGCTCGTCCACGACTTGATGCATATGCACATCCACCAGACCCGGTACCGCCGCCGCTCGCCGAAGTAATCTGCGGGCGATTCCGTAGTTTTTTTCGTCGTAACCCTGCACCTGCAGATCAATGGGGGCAGGCAGCCCAAAATTGAGAATCTGTGTAACGATATCGGCCGGCTGAAAAAAAAAGCCCAGGTCAGGAAACTGCCTCTGCAACTCTCGCCGAAGCTCCTTTATGTATTTCACTGCGTCGCCGCGACGTTTCTCGTGCAGTGAAATTAGAATTTCGCCATCTGTACTCCCGGTGATGGAGCCATCTCCGAACGCATAGTTGAAAGTCTCAGCGGGAAGGCCTATGTTGTCGATCATCAGGCTAATCTCATTCGACGGAATGATCTGCCTGATCCGGTCTTCAACCTGACTGAAAAGCACCTGAGTGTGCTCGATTCGGGTACCTGGTTCTACCCTCACCTGCAACCGAATCTGGCCGGAGTCCACCGCAGGGAAGAAATCTCTGCCGATAAACGGCAACAGCACAAATGCGCTTCCCATGATTGCCAGAGACGTCGCGAATGCCACCTTGCGGTGCCGTAGCACTGCGCTGAGTCCAGTGCCGTAGCGCCCTTGCAGCCACTCGTAACCATCGTTGAATCGTTCGTTGAGGCGTCGAATGGCGGTCCAGATTCCCGCGGTGCCAATCTGCCCATCAAGCGAGTGCTCAGCATCAAGAAGAAATTCGGCCAGAACCGGCACCAGGGTACGGGAAAGCAAGTATGAAGCAAGCATGGCGAACACAACGGCGAGCGCCATCGGTGTAAACAGATATTTGGCCGGACCGGTGAGAAAGACAACCGATACAAACACGATGCAAATCGTCAGAGTTGAAACAAAGGTCGGCGTAGCAATCTCGGAAGCGCCCGCCAAGACTGCATCGTAAATTGGCTGCTGCCTCAAATGGCGATGGATATTTTCGATCGTTACCGTGGCGTCGTCGACCAGGATGCCTATCGCGAGGGCCAGCCCGCCTAGGGTCATCGTATTCATCGTCTCTCCCAAGGCGCTCAGCACGATAATTGAGCTAAGGATGGAGAGCGGGATTGAAATGGCGATAATAAGGGTGCTGCGCCAGCTGCCGAGGAACAAGAGAATCATCGACGCCGTGAGACATGCCGCGGTGATGCCTTCTATCAACACTCCCTTGATGGACGCACGAACATAGAGCGACTGATCGAACAATTCGGTGATTTTGAGACCCTTGGGCGCCGCGGCCCGCAGCGTCGGCAGAACGTCCTGTTTGATCTGGTTCACTATGTTGAGCGTTGATACAGATCCGACCTTCATCACGGTTAGCAGCACATTCGGCTTTCCGTTAGCACGCGACACATTTTGCTGTACAGCCCATCCATCTCTGACGTGTGCGACATCGCGCATATAAATAATGTGCCCATCGGCGGTCTTGACGGGGGCATCGTTAAGAGTAAGCGCGTTCAATGGGCTTGAATTCGTTGTGACAGGATATTCCCAGGTTCCAATCTTGACCGTTCCTGCCGGTACGGTGACGTCCTGGGCATTGATTGCATTAATTATGTCGAGCGGAGTGACTCCCTTCCCAAGAAGAGCACCTTGGTCCATGTCAACCATGATCTGTCGAGCCACGCCGCCGTAAGGTGCGGGCAGCAGAATCCCAGGTACTGTCGAAAGCTGTTCCCGTACGCGAAAGAGGCCGTAATCGTAAAGTTCCTTCTCTGAAAGCGTGTCGCTGGAGAGCGACAGTTGGAGAATCGGGACTGTGGATGCACTGAATCTGAAAATAAAAGGTGGGTTCACACCGGGCGGCATTCGAAACCGGATGGCGTCCACAGCAGCCCCTATTTGAGACATCGCAGCGTCAATTCGAACCTGCGGCTGAAAGTAGATCTTGACGATACTTGCGCCGTCCACGGTTTGCGAATCGGTCGATTTGATGTCGTTCACGATACCCAGAATGAATTCAGTGAAGGCCGTAATACGACCCTCCATCTCCTGAGGAGGAAGGCCGGAATACGTCCAGATCACCGTAACAACCGGGATATTGATGTTAGGAAAAACGTCCGTGGGCGTAGTGGCGATCGAGGTTGTTCCGAGAACTACGATCAGAATCGCAGCTACAACGAACGTGTAGGGTTTGTTCAGCGCGAGTCTGACAATCCACATTACTGGCCTCCGGGGCTACTTATCTCCCCAATGCTTGGAACGAGAGTGCGAAACCTCTAAAGTGGAATTGCAGCCGGCAGCAGTTGCTCATGGGTTGATATCACGACATGGGCCGCCTTTGCGGTTGGGTCGTCGCGCCTTGCGGCCAATTCGTTGGTACCGTCGATGAGCAAGTCTCGGTCCATGCAATTCATGGCCGCGCCCCGGGGTTGGTAGTATTTGCTTCGTTTCGCGTTCGATCTTCCAGTAGCAATCGAGTTGCCAGAACGCGCTTCAGAGAAGGCTCTTGAATTCAAGTGAGTTGTGAAATTGCGACCGTTGGGGCACGTCACTGCGTGTCGATCCTCTGGCGTCAAGGCAGACAAAGATTGACGTTGCGCAGACTCAGCTGGTTCACAACGCTAGCAAGAGGGCTGAAAACAGCGTGTATGAATTTCACCTGTCACCGAGAACATCGTATAAAGGGGCGTTGTGGTAACGAGCCGCAGTCAGGCCAGTACTCAATCAAACGCGGCACATTCGCAGTTTCGATCGGGAGATTGTCAATATGCAGCAGGAGGCAGCACAACGTCGCGGATGGCTCTGCGGCCAGGGGACATTCCTAAGTATTTCCGTACCCGAGCTGTCGCGCCTCCGGGGCCGGCAGCACGTCGTAAAGCCCTTCAGAAGCGACCTCAAGCTGCAGGTGATCGACAAGCTGCGCGATGAATCGGATTAGACGCGCCAGAGCCTGTTCGCGTTCGGAAAGCGCCGCGTCGCTTCCTGCGGGTGCCGCGTCTATGCGATGGACAAGACTGGTCGTCAGGCGAGCCATATGGATGCGGCTTGCATTTTGACTTTCGAGACTCTCGGCAATCTTGAGGAAGATGCGCGAACACTCGAATCGAAAATCGTCTTCGAACGCAATGAACGAAGGTGACTTCGAAGCAGTAATTCTGAAGATACGAAACTGAAGCAATGGCGCATCGAGCAGATAAAAACTGCGCAGGGAGGCCTGCCAACGGCGTATTCGATCGCGGGCGGCCATATCACCTGAACGCAAGGCACCAGTCTCGAATGGAACCGCATCGGACTGCGCGTTGACCTCGCCGAAACGGCGATAAATGTCTTCTCTCATGCGCCGAACCTTGAAGATCGCATCCGGCTCTCCCGAACGCGGAGTGAAGGACATCATGTCTGACATCGAGCGAAGCATTACGTACGAAGATTCGCACCATCTCATCGGCAGCGGAGCGAGGAAAGAAGCGTTCAAAAACGAGCCACATCATGGTGATCCCGAGCAGCACGCCGAGGACGCGGTCGCGCGCGACAGCGAGGTCGGTCTGGATCGAAAACTCGCTCAGGTGGATCAGGTAGAAGGCGAAGGCAAATTGGACGCCTGCAAAAGAGAGCCGTGAGCTCGCGGTTCCAATCCAAGCCGCGACGGCCGTCATCGCGGCGACGAGCAGCGTGAATCCGCCGATGGAGTCGATGAACGGGAGAACGAAAATCTGTGCTCCGAGCCCGGCGATGACGCCACCAAGGACGAAACCGGCAACGCGCAGGATTTGCTTCTGGCGCGAGGATCCAATCGTGGTGAGCGCGGTAATCACGCAAGTGGTGACCGACGTGGAGAGATTCGGCCAGTCAAGTGAAACGTAAAAGACGTAGCAGAGCATGGCCGCCAGCGTTCCTCCCAAAACATAGCGCAGATGCTCGGGATTGGAGAAGGCGTCGGGAATGAAGATACGAACGTTGTCGGGCGCTTCCTCAAGGGATTCAAGCGCAGGATCGACGGCATTCTCTTCACTAAAGATCGCGGGCATCAGTGACACCATGGACTCGATCTCTGAGAAGAGTGGCGTACCGGGACTAGGTTGCGATTCCAGCGTTGCTTCGCATGGCTGACCATGGGTGCGAAGGCATTGGCGAATATCGGCCAGGCTTCCATTGATGCGTGAAGCGCGTTCCCCCAGCACCGCCGGCAGTGACGGATATGCGCTGGAAAGAGCAGCGGCGAAGTCGATGGAGCGCGCCGTGAGAGATACCAACGTCATCATTCGGGTGCGGTAGATTTGGTCGTAGTTTCCGCGGGCCAGGTGGCGGCGGAGAGAGCCCGCGCCCACCATCGCGAATTGCGCAAGACCAGCTTGTGTCGCCGGCGAAACGGGTCGGGATTCGCCATAACACGCCATGAGGTTTTCAATCAGAGCCAGACGTGTATCAATGCCCTCGATCAAATCATCGCGGTGGTACAGCGCGTTGAACACAACCTCAACGCCCAGCGTTACCAGTGCACCGATGATCGTGGCTGCGACGAGCCACAGAGTCAGTTCGACATTGTGTTCCGGAGGACCGGGCAGATACCAGATACCAACGACATTGCTGACGACCAGGGCGAGACCGGTGGCTACGCCATAGTTGGCCAGGCAGCGCAGCAAAAAGAAAACCAGAAACAGACTGCAACCTACCCAGAAAAAGTGCGTTTCAGGAGTGGAAGCCAGAAAACGTGCACCTACGGGTATAAAAAGAGCTCCGATCAGAAACGACGCCATCATGAAAATCGCCGAGCGTGCGGTCGCGACATGGTTTTCGCGCGAAAACAAAAATGCAGACAATGCGCCCAGGACACCGCCGGGAATGCGAAAGGTTTCAATGATGATCATGGTCAGCGTGGCGGAGATGACGATACGTGCCACGAGTGCACCGCGGCCGGGATAGGGCGCCAGCTCCTTCTTAAGAAAGTTGGGGAACCACTCGCTGAAGTGTTCCTCATGCGGAAGATGAATTGGTTCAGATGCCATGCCTACTCCCTGTGCCCGGGAGGCGTGTTGCCGCGGATGATCACCACTGCCGATTCGCCGAGTCGGAACACCTCGGACGGCGGATCTTGAATGCGGACGCGCACAGGAAAGCGGGATGCCAGGTGCACCCAGTTCAAGGTGCGTTGCACATCAGGAAGGCCCGGCGCAGACAGACGCCCCACGAGGTCGGTATCGGGAGTCACACCAAATCCGACACTATCGACGACGCCCTTGTAGCGCACGCTGGGGCGCGACATCACATAGACATCGGCGAGCATGCCGGGCCGAATGTGACGCAGCTGCGATTCGCGGAAGTTGGCGATGACCCACCAGGTGCGCGTGTCGATGAGAGTGAAAATGTGCTCGCCGGCAGTCGCGTAGGCGCCCTCTGAGATCGTCAGGTTCGTCACGCGCGCGTCGAACGGAGCAACAACATGACAATTGTCGAAATTGTATTTTGCCGTGTCGATGGCCGCCTGCTTTCCGGGAAGCTGACCCACCAGCGGTCGCAGCGTCGTCACGTTATGCGATGCCTCTTCGACTTGTTGATGGCTTTGCTCGACGAGGGCTTGTGCCTGCTTCAATTGTGCTTGCGACGCGAGGAGACCCGCTTCGGCCAGGGCGAGTTGCGATTTGGCCTGGTTCGCGGCCTGCAAACGAGACGTCTGAAGTGTGCGCGCCTGGTCGACTTGATCGACGGTGACAAACTGGCGCGCCAGAAGCGGCTCAATGCGGTGCAGGTTGTCCGATGCATACTCGAATTCCGCATTGGTGCGCGCCACCGCCGCCTGTGAGTTAGCCACATCCGCTTTGGCTTGCTGCACAGCGGCTTCAGCATGAGCGAGACTAGCATCGGCGGCAAGCACGCTTGCCCTGGCAACATCGACACCGCTTGCTTTCCCTGCGATGATGCGGCTCTCGTCGCCGATCTGGCCCTGAAGGGCAACTTGATCAGACCGCGCGCGGGCCAGAGCGTATGCGTACGGTCGGTCGTCAATGTCGAACAGCGGGGCGCCTGCCTTCACGAGTTGATTGTCCGAGACATAGAGATGCATGATCGGGCCGTTGACCAGCGGGGCCATGCCAATGAAGTTGGCAAAGACTTCAGCATCGTCAGTGCGAGGATCTGCGTTCACTTGGTGAATCACCACCAGTGCGATAATCGCGGTGCTTGCCATGACCCCGATGCTGATGGCGCGGCCGATGATGTGAAGGCGGTTATGCGGCACGGTTCCTCCTTCGATCAGCTAAAGATGATGAGCCAAAGGATGCAGGCAAACAGCAGCGCAAGGCACGGATAGACGACAATGGGCCAGAGGATCTCCTTGTCGAGTGCAAATCGGGCGAAGATGAGGTTGGCAATGACGGAAAGCGCAATACCCACGAAAAGGCAGATGAGCCAGGACGGAAAAAAGGAACCGAGTATGTTAAACGTGGGCGCACGCCTGCAGCCTGCGATTTCAATCGTCAGAAGTGCATACGGCATAATCGACCAGCGTTGAAAGCGGCTCACAGATTCAGGTCACTCCTTCTGCGTAGTGTTGCACTCATGGCACAGGGCTCCAGTGCTGAGTTTGGATGAAGTCGGCCGTTTGAAAGGCGAGATTGGTGGCCTGGAGCAATAGCTGCGCTCGCGCGGAAACGTCCTCAGATCGTGCCTGCGCCAGGGCTTTTTGAGCCGATACCACATCAAGCAAATTGCGGACACCGTAGCCGTAGGATTCATGGGCCGCATCGTAAGATTCCTGCGAGGCGGCGAGGAGGGCGGCCGCCGCCTGCTGCTGCATCAGAGCGGTTCGCATGTTGGTGTAAGCGGCCCAAACCTCGTCGGCGATCTGATCGCGGAGCGCATAGATGTGTGCCTGGGCCGCCTTCTTGTCGGCGCTGGCTTGCGCAATACGATACTCGCGCCGCGCGCCGTCAAAGAGATTCCATCGCAGTTCGAGTTCGGCTGTCCAGACCTCGCCTTGTGCGTAGCTTCCGGGAAGAAGATCCTGCTGGCCGTATGCGCGTGCCAGTCCGCCATCCCCCTTGAAGCTCAGGGTCGGAAAATACTCCGATCTCACCTGTTTGATCGAGGCATTGGCTGCGCGCAAGCGCGCCAACTCTCGCAGCAAGTCAGGCCTCTGGCTGAAGGCCCTATCCAATTCCTGATCGACGGAGTCGGCGATGGATGAAGGGAGCTTGAGTTGATCGATGCCTTCAACTGTGAACACTGTGCCGGGATCGACCCCGAGAGCAGTGGCCAAGTCACCGTGCGCAATGTCGACGGCGCCGATGGCAGCCTGTAAATCGAAGTCCGCCTGGGCGCGGGCGGCGGTCGCCTCAAGTTCATCGGGCTTCGTAGCCAAACCGTTTTCAAGGCGGGCCGTTGCGTCTTCCTCAACTGCCTTGGCGTTTTCCAGGCTGGATTCCGCTGACTGGCGCTGACCCTGCGCATTGAGAAGCCGGTAGTAGGCCTCGGCAACCTGGTAGATGATGCGGCGATGCGTATCGTTGAATGCAAGATCTGACGCCAGCAGGTTTGCCTTGGCAACGTCGATCTCTCCACTGCGTCCGCCGACATCGAATACCAGATACTCCACGTGGAGTATGGGCTCAAAGACGCCTTCGGTTTGGCGATGAAAGTACTCGCCAATCAGGGAAGCGGTCCGCAGTGAAACGGCGAGGGCGACTGCCGTCAGGGTTGGATAGAGCGAGCTTCTTGCGATGCCTAACTCGTCAGCTTTCGACTTCGCTGCTTCCCAGGCAACACGCGTCTCGGGATTGTGTTGCTCAGCAAAGTCGATCAATTCGGCTAGCGTGTAGGTCTTGTCGGGTGCAAGCGCGATGTTGTCGTGCGGTTTGGCAGCGGGCTCTTTGGCGAGCGCCTGCGCTCCTCTAGGCTCCCAAATGATACCGGGTGCAGGTGGAGTACCCTGAGCGATGAGACCGGCAGGCAGCATCGCAAGCAAAAGCAACGCAGCCGTCATGAGCCAATCCTTGGTTGTCATTTGCCTGAAACTCCAGATCCCTCGGAAGAGAGCTTTCGGTTTCCACCTGGTATTCCGCACGTGTGAACCGCTGCTCTTTCCGTCCAGTTTGAACTGCAGAGGGCTGTGGCCACATGGGGTTGCACCTCCGCGTGACTTTCATGGATCGCCTTGCCGTGGGAGACAAGAGTCGCGATGTCCCCCCTGGGGTCAAATTGCCTGTCGCTCGCAAGTTCGCGATTCTCGGCAATTTTCTCCTCGACCACGGCACACAATGTGGCACATTCAGCGCTGACGTTGGGATCAAGCGCGCGTTGTAGACGAGATATTGAAGCAATTAGCCGCAAAGAAATCGTATAGACTTCTCTGGCAATCTCCGTGGAGCCCTCAGATTCAAGATTAACGACGCGGCCTGCCTGGTTGAGCCTTAAATGCCAATGGGTATTTTCCAGTTCGACATACACTGCCAGGGATTGACTCAGCAGATTCGCCAGCACGCATCCCGACTTATCCTCTTCGGACGGAGAATCGTGCTCCATGTACCGCATCTGGGTCGAGTTGCCGAAGTGTGCAGAAACGACCATATCCATTGTCCTTCTCTCACAGATGTCGCCACCAAAGCGGCTGCGCCAATATGCCTTAGGATTTAGCGTCGACAAATACGAGCCAGTCCCCAAAGCAGCGAACGCTACTCACCTTATTTCGTGAATCTCTGCCAGATATCCGCCCGGAAATTCGACGATTGCGGCAGTCCGCCCACTCGAGGAATATGGCTGAACAAGAATTCTGACACCCAACGACTCAGCTTTCGCGAGCGTCTCTTTCAGGCTTGAAACCTCATAGCCAGTCATTTCCCGTCCGTAGGGGTAGGGGAGATGGCCATCGGTCACAAAGACCGTGAGCTTGCCGAAAAGAGATTCGACGCGGACGCGCCGGAATGTGTCACTTGGTCGGCCAATCTCAATTCCGGGGGCGCGAGGATCATCCGAAACGATCTTGCCATGGGAAAAGGCAAGGAAGCTTCGAAGAAAGCCGGCAACACGGAACGGTGAAACGTAGACACGGTTCTCGGGAATTGTCTGAAATGCCGCGTATGAGGGTTTCGTCGTGTGCCAGTAAAGCTGCATGTTGATTCCGCCCGGCCACTGAATGACGGCATCGCGGCCGATTGGGTCAGGAAACGGCGCGACAAGTACGTCAGCGCCGTCGGTTTTGGCGGCTAAGATTGCCTTGTCGAGATCAGTGACAAGATATCCAGTTCTTTCGGAACCGAAGGGATACGGAACGGGGGTCTTGAATCCAAACAGCGAAACCGTGCCTACCGGAGTCTGCAGAAGCTGGGAGCTTGTACTGCTTGAAGTTGGCGTGACGGTGACCACGACTTGCTTTGTGCTGGTGCCTCCAAACGTACCGAGGAAGGCCTTCACGAAGGCATCAACTTTTTCTGGTGAGACGTAGACATGGGTAGTGTCGTACTGCGGTCCGACGGCGATAGTTGAAGCGGAGCCTGTGCCTTTTGGGGTCTGCGCCTGGCCGAGTTGCACGAGGCCAGCGAAGCCGAAGACGAGCAGAACCAAAACGAGAAGACGACGAGTGCGATTCATAGCCTGAGTTCCTCCTGATGCTCCTGACTCTTACGTAACTGTTGCTAAATCCGGGTTCTCTTTGAAGACAGCCTCTCGAAAGCGCTGCTGCCCGCAGACCCATCAAAGCAGCCGTAAAACAGATCGCAGCAGATACGTGACGAAAGCAAAGACGATCAACGAACCTGCGTAAATTCCCGCGAACCACAGCAATCGCTTTTTCCGCTCACTCATATCCGTCCCACCCCTTCTCCGGAGTCTTGCCACGAAATACCCAGTAGGCGAAGAACGAATACCCGAGAACCACGGGGGTTACAACGATTGCTCCGGCGAGCACGAATATCTGGCTCAGCCGCGAGCTCGACGCGCTCCAAATGGAAACACGAAATGGCACGACCATCGGAAACACGAGGATTGCAAGACCTGCGATCCCGGCAGCGATCATCACCATGCCTGCGGCCAGGGGACGAACGTCGGGACGCTTCCCTATACTTCCAAACAGAATGAGAGCTGCAATCAGCAGTGTGCAACTCAGTGTTCCGAGCAGTAAAGGATGGGCCTGCCATGCGGTCTGGATGCCAGGCTGAATGGAAAACGAGGTGCCAGCTGCAATACAGAACGTGAGAAGAAAGAGCGGCAATGCGATGCGCAACACTCGTACCGAAAATCCGTGCAGCAGCGCTGACGTCTTGAATTGGAGCCAGCAGCCGCCGAGCACTACATATCCTTCAAGCACGCAGAGGGCGCAAAGCAAGGGGAAAGGTCGAAAGCAATCAAAGACGCTCCCGCTGAACGCGACCCCGTCGACCGATATGCCTTCGAACATCGCTCCCAGAATGAGACCCTGCATGCACGCCGCGGTGATCGACCCGATCGCAAAGATCACGTCCCACCTCCTGCGGTAAAGTTTCATCTGCTCACGAAACTCGAAGGAGACTCCGCGCAGACCCAGCGCCAGCAGCATCACGATAATCGGAATATAGAGGGCCGGCATGAGAATGCCATACGCGATAGGAAACGCCGCCAGCAGCGTCACTCCGGTCATAATCAGCCACGTCTCGTTGCCATCCCACGTCGGTGTAATGGAATCGACCATATGGTCTCTCGATCTCTCATGCGGCTGCAGCATGAGCAACGCACCGACTCCGAGGTCGAAGCCGTCAAGCAGAACGTAGAGCGTAACAGACAGAGCGGCGAATGCGGCGCAAAGGAGGGGCATAATCATCTTCCTACTCTCTCTAGCGCTGCCGTGGCGTTTGGGCTGTCAAGCACTTTCGGACGAAGTGCATTTTTGAGAGATCCGGAAGCCTCAGCATGGATGGAAGCTGATTCCGGCCCCCTCCGGATGATCCGCGCGACGAAAAACAGAAATGCGGCCATGAAGAACGTGTAGATACATATAAATGCGATCAGCGTCGCGAGGAGCGTCTGCGCCGGGACCGGTGAAACGGCATCGATCGTTCTCAACAAGCCGAAGATCACCCAGGGCTGGCGCCCTGTCTCCGCGACATACCATCCACCAAGCGTCGCAATAATGCCTGACGGCGTCATCGCTACCAGGAAGCGGAGAAACCACTTCGTGGTGTAAAGCCGGTGCTTCCATCGAAGCCAAAGAGAACTCGTCGCCGCGGCGAACATCAGGATGGCGATCCCGTACATAATGCGGAACCCATAAAAGACCATGCCCATGATGGGCTGTCGGTCCGGCGGGGTGTTCTTCAGACCCTCCACGCGCCCATGAAGGCTGTGTGTGAGCCAGATGCTGCCTAAGTACGGAATGCCGAGGGCGAACGCGATTGCGCTGTTCCTTCTGGTCCGGCAGAATGACCCAGTAGTACGGCGCCGGCGACGCCGATTCCTTCGCCCAGAAACCCTCGGCCGCCTGCATCTTCGAGGGCTGGTACTTCAGCATCGTGCCGTAGAGAAGGTCGCCAATGAAGACCTGCCCCGCGATGAGCACAGTTGCGAACGCGGTGCCGAGCGCCACGCTCTTTTTCGCGAACGCAAGATGCTTGCCGCGCAGCAGGTACCATGCGCCAACGCCTGCCACGAGAAACGAGGCGGTCAGGTAAGCCGCGCTTACCATATGCGGCAAGCGGACAAGCCAGGAGGGGTTATTCAGGACATGCCACCAGTTGACGACAATCAGGCGACCATTGCGGACAGCCACGCCGTCTGGCGTCTGCATCCAGCTATTTGCTGACAGTATCCACGATGCGGAGAGGAGTGTGCCGAGCGCCACCATGCATGTAGCAAAAAAGTGGAGCTTTGGCCCCACTCGATGCATTCCAAAGAGCATGATCCCGAGGAAGCCCGCCTCAAGGAAAAAAGAAGTGAGTACTTCGAGGGCAATCATGGGCCCGATCGCCGGCCCGGCAAGCTGTGCAAACTTCGCAAAGCCCAGACCAAACTCGAACGAGAGGACGATGCCTGTCACCACCCCAACTCCAAAACCCATCGCGAAAATACTCAGCCAGAAGCGATAGATCTGCAGATACAGCGCATCCTTGGTCTTGAGCCAGAGGCCTTCTATGACAGCAAGGAACATGGCAAGCCCAATGGACATGGTCGGGAAGATGATATGGAAGCTCACGGTGAATGCGAACTGCACGCGGGCCAGCGTCGCTGGATTCAGGCTCATCGGGAGCCTCCTTCTGCCGGAACGAGGCCGACGGTCATCACAGCAAAAATGATGGCGATGAACAACCCCGCGATCGCGATCGATATTCCGAACACCCCGATGATCGCGAAGAAGAATATCCCGCCCGCGACCGTCGGAATCAGGACGCCCCCAAGGGTTGCGATTATCTTCCAAAATGTCTTCAACATCGATGTTCCTCCAGCTCCATCACGATTACGCCCAGGTGTTCATGTGCCTCTCCTGCCACAACAAGTCTTCCTGTAATCGCCTCTCAAACGAATCCACCTATCTTTTTTCACCCTTGTCTGAGCTTTCACGAGCAACATCTTCCTTTGTGCAACACCGCGGGAGCTTTCAGGCATGTGAAGCAGCAGCAAGCTCCTGAGCGGTGTCTCCGCGAAAATACTCCATCAGCGCTGCTGTCAGACTGATCAGCGCAGCCAGCCCTAACACCAGAGCGAGCGAGTGCCGAAGAAGAAACGCGCCAATAGCGGCGCCTGAAAACATCATGACAACTGCCGACACGCGCCGCCCCCATCGAGGGTTATTCCCTCCCGCCAAAGAGGACTCCGAGGCTAAACCAGCCACAGTCAGCGTCAGCACAGTCGTGGTGATGTCGGGCACGCCAAGCCTCCGAACGGTGCCATTTCGAATGCCCATGGCCAGAGCGGTGAGTGAAATGGCCGCGTATAAAGCGCTTCCTGGAAGCACAGCGGTGGCGTGTTCCATCAGCAGAAACATGCAAGCGGCAAAGAGCAACGCGGCCTCCAGTCCCGTGGCCAATCCGAACCAATGGCCCTTGCGCCAGTTTGCAGCCCAGCGCTCAAGACGTCCCGCAAGAACTCCTCCCGCTAACGCAAATGCCAGTGCAGTCATAGATCGGGCAACTGAAAACCCTCGTACATTCATCACAGCCAGGCTCAACAGCACAACATTTCCGGTCATATTCGCCGTGAAGACGTGGCCCATCGAGAGATAGCTCCCGGCGTCGACCAGACCCGTAACAAATGTCAGCAGAGCGAATGAGAGATGTAACGACCTTTCGGCGCGAAGCGTAGCATTCGTCGTCTCCATGTCAGCCTTCCTAAAACTTAAAGCCGGTCCACAACGCCCAGTAATTGAGGTTGCGGCCGGGCTGTGTCTCCTTCAGAAACTTGCCGGAGTAGAAAATCCCGTAGTCTGCCTGAAACCACAAATGGCGGTTAGCTTGCCATCGCACCTCTGTGCCAGGCCTGTGTCCGACAAATCGCGCTCGACTACCATCCGCAGCTCTAATCAAGAACCCAGGCACCGCGTAGACGCCATCATCAAGGCTCTCTCGCCACTGAAAAATCCAATCGACGGACAGAGACACATTATGCGGAAGCGCCGTTTCGACGTGAGGGTGAACGTCGATGAAGTTGATGGGGCCGGGACCTGTTGTGGCCAGGACGCCAAAGTAGTTGCCCTTTGGAAATAGTGGATTGAATGTTCCCAAGGTATGTGTGCTCGGGTGATCGCCGCTGGAAATGTCAGCCTTCGCACTAAAACGCGGTTTCAGGAGAATGGTTGGAATTCGGTAGCCGGTTTCGCTTGCAATCGTCCATGCCTTAATATTCGCCGAACCGAATGAACCAAACTGCCAGAGTGCTTCATAGTCAAAGTCCCACCCCGGCTTCTCGGTGGCGATGGGATGTGAAACTCTTGCCCCGAGGGAGTGACGCAGCTCCTGAGCCGTGCCTCGCTGGAAAGCCGCATCCTTCCGATCGAGGCCTAAGTAGTACAAGTCTAAAGACGATTGACGCGGTATTGGTCTGGTGGCATAGATGCCCCAGAAACCTGTAGTGTGCTCCGGTGAATTGTCGAAGAACCCGGGGTTATCTTCGTCCGGCCGCATAGCAAATCCATCAGTTTGCCATGAGTCGATTTTGCTCTTCACCATGAAGCCGTCAAAGCTAAGTCGGACATTTGGGCCCTCGCGCACATCGATCAACCGTCCGGACCCGTACTCTAACTCTTGCCTGCCAACTCTGAGGTGGATCGAGTTCTGGCCGGAGGATGTGCCAACGTCAAGGAATGCGGCCTGAAAATCAAGCCTTTTTTCGTCGATGGGACGCGGGCCGCCTTGGCGGAATGAATTCAATCCACTCTTCAGTTCCACGAAGGTACGGAGGTGTCCTCCATAGTGCAGATCAAAATAGGGCATGTACCTTTCGTTGAGATAGCCATTCCAATAAGGCGACTTGCCCCAGTTGTCGTTTCCTATTTGCTCCCAGACTTCGCGGGCTTCGCCACCCATGGTCATGTACCAATCGTCGGCACTTCTGCGGAGCGGGATGTATTTGATCGGATCCCAAAAGTCTTCTCGAAGCGTCGGATCCTTCAGGAAGCTCCAATCCTCATCCTCGCGAAGCAGCTTATAGTTGCGGTTGACCTCTGGAACCTGGTCCTGGTTCGCAGATTGCGCCAATAGACGCGGCGAAACAGGAAGAAGTGCGAGACCAGCCAGCAAGCAAGTTGTGATTGTCACGCGCATCATTCACGTCCACTGCCTCGCTGCGCAAGGCCCCGTTAGGTTTCTGGTTGAGTGTCAGTTGCACGGTTGGTGCCAGTAGGATAGGAAATTTCCTCAAGCCGTTGCGTAATTGAAGCGTCGACGGTTCCGCAAAGCCGATGGGTGAGTACCTTGCTGCGGCACTGAATATTCGCTCGCAGCCATGTTGCAAATGCCGCGCCGATCATTGGTGCAATCAGATAAACCCACAAGAATCGAGTCTCTCCGGAGATTAAAGCTGGCCCAAATTGGCGAGCTGGGTTGAGACTACCGCCGGTGGTAGTCCCTAATACCGCAATTCCCAGGCCCACAAGCCCCCCGACGATCAAGGGAACCAATGGCGCGAGCCGCTGCACTGCGAGGCAGAGGCCAACAATGAAGACGATGACGGCCATTCCTAGGGCCTCACCTACAAATAGCTTCCACGCCGACCACCCCGGAGCCGGTTGGAGCGCGGCATACACCACTGGCGGTCCCGCAACAACAGACCCCCAGACTTCCCGGGCGGCGAGAACTCCAAGAAGGGACCCAGTTAACTGGGCGATGGAGTAGGTGACGACCCCTGCTCCAGGAAAGACTCCGAAGCGCCACATGGCCAGAGAGATTGCCGGATTTGTGTGCCCACCTGATGCCCTTCCCGCCGGGCTAAGAATCAGCCCGGCAAGAAGCACGGCGACAGCCGCACCGACAATCCACAGTTCGGCTTGGATCCCCGGGACATCGCGTGAGATGGATGACGGACCGATCACCCATCTCACGATAGTCGTCACGCCGAAAAGCAGGATAAAGGTGAGAATCAATTCAATCGCACTATCCCGAGCCAGTCGAACGATTGCACGGCGCTCCGCATTCTTCGGCAGTACTCGAGATTGCTCCACTTTGCTCCTCCTGTGGACCCAGGGTTAACGGGTTAAGACTGGAGTTAGAAAGCGAAGCAATCGCAGCCCAGTCCCCATAGAGACTCTCCAAGGCGTTCAGGGCCTCGCGATGAGGCCGAGGCATGGTGACCGGAACACCCGTAGTGCATCGCTGCTCCAACGGGTGAGGCGGGATTGTAATACCCTCCGTAGTGGGTCGTCGGAGCCCAATCGAGTGCAGCGGGCAACGGGGGCGGGGCCAACTGGCTGAAGTCCTCCGATGCATAAACGACCTCTCCACCGACCACTGTGAGAACAGATTGAAGGTCCTTGATCTCCTGCTCCGGCACAGAAAAGAAGTCCGAGGTGAGAACAGCAAAGTCGGCGAGTTGACCTGGAGTCAGCGATCCCTTTACATCTTCCTCAGCTGAGAACCAACTGCTCCCCTGTGTATAAAGGCGCAGCGCCTCCTCGCGCGACATCCGGTTCTCCCCGCCATAGAGCGGCATCCCGCCTACTGTGCGACCGGAGACAAGCCAATAAAGTGATACGTAGGGATTGAAGCTTGCTACTCGTGTTGCGTCAGTACCCGCCCCGACATGCGCGCCGATCTCCAACATGCGTCGAACCGGTGGCGTCCTCTTCGCAGCATCAGCGCCGTAGCGTTTGACGAAGTATTCCCCCTGGAAGGCCATACGATGCTGGACCGCGATGCCGCCTCCGAGTGCGACGGTTCGATCAATGTTTCTGTCAGAAATCGTCTCCGCATGATCGAAGCACCAGTGCAGCCCATTGAAGGGGATGTCGTGGTCAACCTTCTCAAAGACATTCAGGAATCGCTCGATCGATTCGTTGTAGGTAGCATGCAGGCGGAATGGCCAGCGCTTTTCAGCGAGCAGCCGAACCACACTCTCGAGTTGTGTTTCGAGAGTGTTGTCGAGGTCCGGTCGTGGCTGGAGGAAATCCTCGAAGTCCGCGCCTGCGAAGACGAGATTCTCGCCGGCGCCATTGAGACGGAGGGTATGGTCGCCTTGGTAAAGAGATGCTGAAGACGTCCATTTGCTGAAGTCTTCGATCTCATGCTTTGGATGCTGCGTATACAGGTTGTACGCGACACGCAGTGTCATCTGCGCACGCTTGTGCAGCTCTTGGATAACTTTATAGTCGTCGGGGTAGTTCTGGAATCCGCCTCCAGCGTCGATTACGCTGGTGATACCGAGCCGATTTAACTCACGCATGAAGTGGCGGGTTGATATGAGTTGGTCTTCATAACCAAGGACAGGACCTTTGGCAAGCGTCGAATAGAGGATACTTGCGTTAGGTCTGGCTATCAGCATGCCTGTGGGCGTGCCGCGCTTGTCACGCTGGATTTCGCCTCCCGGTGGGTCGGGTGTGTCCTTGGTATAACCGACTGCTCGAAGGGCAGCCGCGTTCAACATTGCCCGGTCGTAGAGGTGAAGGACAAATACAGGAGTGTCAGGAGCGACTTCGTTTATCTCTTCAAGAGTCGGCATGCGCCGCTCTGCAAACTGAAACTCTGTCCAGCCGCCGACGACACGGACCCATTGCGGGGCCGGGGTGCGCAGAACTTGCTCTTTCAACATGCGCATTGCATCGGCAAGAGAGGGAACGCCATCCCAGCGAAGCTCCAGGTTATAGTGCAGCCCCCCGCGGATCACGTGCATATGGGAGTCGTTAAGTCCGGGAATCACTGTGTGGCCGCCCAGGTCCACGAGTTTTGTGCCGGCCTCGCGACTCTGGAGCATATTGGAGGAGGTGCCTGTGGCAAGCACCTTTCCATCCTCAACAGCCATCGCTTCGGCGAAGTACGGGGTCGAGTTGGTCGCGATCTTTCCGCTGTGATAGATCGTCTTCTGAGACATAGCGTCCTCCGAGGTTATCGAACTGGTTGTGGAGACAGTAAGGCGGGGAAGGCGGTGACGCTTCCCCCGCTTCTACTTACTTGTGAGCTAGCTCAAGCGGAGGCGCCCAATCGGGAAGTTCCGTTGGTCGCGCACCATGCACCATCGTGTAGGCATATTCGACGCCCATGCCGTACGCACCTGCGTGCGTCTTTACAATGTCCATAACTGCGTCATAGGTTTCCCGCTGGGCCCAGTCCCGCTGCCACTCGAGCATGACCTGGATCCAGGTAACCGGTTTGGCCCCCGCCTGTTCCACGCGGCGCATTGCGGCATCATGCGTCCTGACATCGAGGTCGCCACAGAGGTCTTCCACCACATACACTTCGTAGCCGTCCGTAATAGCCTGGATCGTGGGAAAAGCTACACAAACCTCCGTCCAGAGTCCTGCGAGCACGATCTTCTTACGACCTGTGGCCTTGATGGCCGCAACGAACTTTGCATCGTCCCAGGAGTTCATGCTGCTGCGTTCGATGGGCGTGATGTCGGGGAACTGCGCCTTGAGTTGCGGCCAGATATAGCCGCTGAAAGCTTTCGTCTCGACCGTGCTGAGGACCGTGGGCAGGCCGAACACTTTGGTCGCCTTAGCGAAACCCACGACGTTGTTGATGAGGGTTTGACGATCGATGCTGGTGATTCCGAACAGCATCTGTGGTTGGTGATCGATAAGCGCCACGACGCAATTGTCTGGCGTGAGCAACCCCTTTTCACTTCGTTTTGCGAGTGACATAGCTTCATCTCCTTGGTTCGCGTTATCAGCGCGTTGGTTTAGATTTCCTTGCAGCGCGACTGTGCACGCAGACACTCCGCGCCCGTTGTCCTGTAGTTCACGGAACTTCCAGCCCTGCGATCGGTGAATACAAATTCCCCGACCGGTTGCGCCTCAAATCGCGGCGCCGGCCGGATGAATTCTTCGCCTTCATGCAACGTTTGCTGTCGAAGCCTGACTTTCCGATTTGGTTTGCTTCGACTTCACAAGGTCGGCAGCAGACGCTCCTTCGAGCGATAACCCGTAGCCGACTTCCCGCACGATGCGCTCTTTTATGGGCTGGATGAAGTGGATCCGCGTATTACGCCGCGTTACCTCGGGAACCTTCAGGTAGAGCGCGGCCAATTCGTGTGCCCGGGCGAGAGCTTTACCGTTCGGCGTGACCTCGGCTACCACTCCCCATTCGTGTGCCGTACGTGCCGGCACCGGATGGGGGTTTATGAGGAACACCTCGGCTCGTCCCGCACCCGCGCGATAACTCCAAGTGGTAAAGATTCCGTCACCGGGTGTAACACCAGCGGCAAAATGGGCCACATCCTGGAAGGTCGCCCCCTCAGCAGCCACAATCACATTGGCGAGCAGCAGATAATCGGTGTGAATATGCGCGCGCCCCTCGACCGCCGCAATGACCGGCACACGTATGTTGGCTATGTTTTCCAGAACCTGAACACCTTCGTCATGAATCTGGCTCCAGACGCCAGGATCGCCGGGGTTGCCCCAAGAGGACCAATCGACATCTGTAATGAAGTCTCCGCCTGCGCCCGTCAGGATTACGATCTTGTTGGCTCGATCCTGTGAAATTCGATAGAAAGCCTCGACAAACTCAGTGTGAGTTTGTGCGGTCATAAGGCACGGCCCTCCGTTGGTGTGAAGTGAAACTGTCAGCACGCCGTTGGCGTCTCGAGTCAGCTTTACGTACTGATAAGCAGTGAAGTAGTCAGGTTGAGCTGTTTGCATTGGAGTCTCCTTTGTGTTTGGGTGCTGGGCATGAATCGTCTACAAGGGTTCGAAAGTCTCAGACGGCTCAGGATGGATCTGGAACTGAAAATGCGCGGCAAATCAGATCTGCGCTACCCCGCCATCGACGAAGAGTTCAATTCCCGTGATGTAACTCGCCTCGTCGGATGCGAGGAATGAAACAGCTGTAGCGATTTCGTCCGGATCCCCGAGCCGTCTCAACGGCACGCTCTTTGCGAGTTCCTGTTTCAGTTTGAGAAGTGCATCGCCCTGCTGCCAGTTATCAAAGATCGGCGTATCAATGTGGCCCGGGCTGAGCGTATTCACGCGAATCATGCGCCCGCGGAGTTCGTTGCTCCAGGTGCGTGCAAATGAGCGGATGGCTGCCTTGGTAGCGCTATAGACACTGATATCCGGAAATCCCTTGATCGAAGCGATGGAACCGGTAAGAATGATCGATGCGCCGTCATTCAGCAGGGGCAACGCTTTCTGGACAGTGAAGAAGGTTCCCTTTACATTCACGTTGAAGTGGGAATCGAAGAACTTCTCATCCACTGTTTCGAATTGGGCGATCTGAGCGATCCCGGCATTCGCGAAGAGCACGTCGATATTGCGTTTTCGCGTCCTCACCGCGCCATATAGACGGTCAAGATCTGCCAGATTGGAGACATCGCCCTGAATTGCAGTGACGTTCTTACCGATTGCGGCCACTGCCTCGTCGAGCTGCTCCCTGCGGCGACCGATGATGAACACGTGTTCCATACCTTGATCGACGAACCGCTTGGCTGTTGCCAACCCCATGCCCGTCGATCCACCAGTGACGACCGCGAGTTTGCCTTCAAATTTGAATGCCAAAGCGAGTCTCCTTTGCTGTCTCAAAATGTTGTGCAGTTATGGCTACGCCCCTTGTTTGTACTGTCGGCATCGCTTCGCGTTCGATATTCCAACAGCAATCGGGTTGCCAGAATGCGCTTTCGATTAGGCGCTTGAGTTCAGGTACTTTGTGGAATTGAGAGCGTTGGGAGATGCGGCTACGCGTCGATCTTCTGGCGCCATGACAGAAAGCAGATTGACGCGACGCGCGAGCGCAGTTCTCTCACGCGTTCAGCCGTACCTTCAGACAAACCGGAATGTATGCTCCGCTGTCGTGCAAACGAAGAATGAGGATGTCCGCCGGTCTGGGTTTTCGTTTGTAGCCGCGCTTTTCGGATGTCTACGGTTACAGCTTCGACCCACCGTCCACCGGAATGCTTGCCCCGGTGACCCACCGAGCACAATTGGAGGCGAGGAATGCGATCACGTCGGCGACATCATCGGGTTTACCGATTCTCTTGAGCGACTGCATGTTGAGTGCAAGATTGCGGCCTGCTTCCGTTTTGGTGAAATGGGACATATCGGTTTCAATAATCCCAGGCGCAACAGCGTTCACACGGATGCCACGTGGGCCTAACTGCGAGGCCCAGTGTTTTACGAGGGTCTCCAAGGCACCCTTGGTTGCGGCATAAGCCGGTATCAAGGACGCACCCGCCTGTCCGGGAGAGCCAGGGGAAACGCGAGCGGCTAGCGAAGTGGTCACGATTACGCTGGAGCCCTCACCCAACAACGGAAGAAGCTGCTGCAACAGAAAGAAGGGCGCACGCACATTCGTTGCGAAGAGACTGTCAAAATCGGCAATTGTGTGATCTTCGATTCGCTCCGCTTTAGAGATCCCCGCATTCGCGACCAGGACGTCGAGCCGATCTCCTACCAGGGTGTGCACCTTCGCGGCGAGTTCGGAGGGTCCTTCCGGTGCTTCAAGATCAGAGCCTACTGCATCTGCGCTGCCGCCTCCACTTCGGATCTCGGCGACGACTGAATCTGCATCTCGTTTTGATTTCCCGTAATGAACAAGAACATGAGCGCCAGCATTAGCCAGAGCCAATGCGGTTGCACGACCGATGCCGCGCGACGCTCCTGTTACAAGTGCTTTGGGCTTTGCGAGGCTTGTCACTTCGTGTTTCCTTGACAAGAGTCAGTAAACTTCCGTCCCACTTCAGCTACCGGATGAGATTCACCGTCGCAAGATCGATAATCTCGTCCCCATACCCGTTGAGAATTGCCCTGAGGGCAAAAAGGCCGAAGCCTTTCGCCTGCTCGAAAGTGATGGTCGGAGGCATCGACAGTTCCTGTCTGCTTACAAGAACCTCGATCAGCGCTGGCCCGTCGTGTTGGAGAGCTTGCTCGATCATGGACGGCACTTGACTTGGCGTTTCTGCCGTCAGACCAAGGAGACCCGCAGCTTCGGCCAGCTTTGCGAAGTTCGGGTTCCGCAGATCGGTTCCAAAATCGACAATCCCCGCTGCCTTCATCTCCAGTTCGACAAAGGCCAATGACTCGTTCTTGAAAACGATGATCTTGACGGGCGCACGCAATTGGCACAGCGAGAGCAGGTCCCCCATGAGCATGGCAAGACCACCGTCGCCCGATAGGGAGATTACCTGGCGCCCCGAATGGCTCACCTGGGCGCCTATAGCCTGGGGCAATGCATTCGCCATCGAGCCGTGGTTGAAAGAGCCGAGCAGGCGCCGTTTGCCGTTCATGGTCAAATAGCGTGCCGCCCAGATAGTCGGCGTGCCGACATCGCAGGTGAAGATTGCATCTTCGGCAGCCAACTCGTTGAGGACTCGAACAACATACTGCGGATGGATCGGTTTCTTGCCAGATTCCCCTGTCGCAAGTTCATCGAGACCCCTCCTCACCTTCTGGTAGTTTTCCAGGGAGGTCTTCAAATGCCAATCGTCCTGGTTTTGCGTCAGCTTCGGCAGAAGGGCCTGCAGAGTCGTTTTTGTATCTCCTACAAAGCCATAGTCGACCTTGGTGCGCCGGCCTAATTGTTCTCCCCGGATGTCGATCTGTACGACCGTCGCTTCCTTCGGGAAGAACTGCTGATACGGAAAGTCCGTTCCGATCATGAGCAACACATCGCAGGTCATCATCGCGCGATAACCCGACGAAAACCCCAGGAGGCCAGTCATACCCACATCGTATGGATTGTCGTACTCGATGAATTCTTTTCCACGCATGGCATGCACGATTGGGGCGTTCAGTCTGGCCGCAAGTTCAACCAACTCCGCGTGAGCTCCCGCGCAGCCCGCCCCGGCAAGGATCGTTGTCTTCGTGGATCCATTGAGTCGGGTTGCCAACGTCTCGATTTCATCACTGGTGGGACATACAGTCGGTCTGGGCGGGGGAAAATGTAGCCGTGGTCCCTCTTCCGTTGCATCACGTAGCGCTATATCTCCGGGGATCGTAACCACTGCGACCCCACCACGCGAAACAGCAGTCTGGATGGCAATCTCGAGAACACGCGGCATCTGCTCCGGAAGCGAGATCGATTGGCAGTAGTGACTGCATTGCGCGAAGAGGTGTTCCGGGTTCGTTTCTTGAAAATAGCCGCTGCCAATTTCGCTGCTGGGGATCTGAGCTGCGATCGCGAGCACTGGAACGCGGCTGCGATGGCAATCATAAAGACCGTTGATCAAATGCAGATTGCCTGGGCCGCAACTCCCCGCGCAAACCGCCAGTCTTCCTGTCAGATGTGCTTCTGCGCCGGCCGCGAAGGCGGCTGCCTCTTCGTGGCGCATGTGAATCCATTGAATCTGGCTCTGCCGTCGAATCGAGTCGGTAATTCCGTTGAGGGAATCGCCGGAAACCCCGTAGAGCCTTTCCACGCCGGCCGCCGCAAGAGTTTGCACAAGCAGATCGGCCACTGTTTTTGTTGCCACCGTATTCCCTCCTTCTTCATCCCGCAAAGCGAGTCGTTCACTTGCGATCGCCATTTTCGGCGTCTTCGCGTTAGGTAAGGGGAGTTGTCTCTCTCCTTTTGTGAAGACAAAACGCCAATTATGCGGCGCGCTTGCCCTTTGTGTTCCAAGGTTGCAGGAAATCGAGCAACGCGGCGGTCACTTGTTCGGGCTGCTCTTCGTGTGGCAGATGGCCTGAGAGCGGGATGGGTGCAACCTTAAGATCTGAAGCCATGTCGTCCCAGAGTTTCGCCATGTCCATAATTTTCGCTCCGGCGAATTCGGCTCCCCACAGCGCAAGAGTGGGGCATGCGATCCTCTTGTCCGCATCGGCGTAATCCTGCTCGAGATCCTGACGCCAGGCGCTATAGTCGGAAAAAGCGCCATGCAGACCGCCCGGCTGAGCATAAGCCTGCGTGTATACGGCGATGTCCGCGTCGCTCAACGCTTCCGGATTGTAGGTCCAGTCTCCGAAGAGGTAGCGCAGCCACATCTCTTCGCGCCCCTGTACCAGCGCCTGGGGAAGATGGGGCACACCTTGGAACAGGAAAAACCAACCGAACCGCGCGAATGCCGCGCTCTTGGTGTCAAAGACAACTTTGGTGGGGATATTGTCCAGCGCCGCGAACCGCTCGACCACTTCAGGATGATCTTTTACAAATCTCGTTCCTACTCGAGCGCCTCGATCATGACCGATAATAGTGGCCTTCTGAATGCCGAGGTGTTGCATCAGTCTTCGAATGTCGTTGGCCATCGTGCGCTTGTCATAACCGCTCGCCGGCTTATCGGTGGCACCATAGCCGCGCAGATCCGGCACGATAACTCGATAATTTTGCGCCAGCGGGGCGATCTGGTAACGCCAGGCATACCAGGTCTCCGGGAAGCCGTGGAGCAAAACCACAGCAGGGCCTTTCCCGGCTTCTACGAAGTGCATGCGTAAACCGTCCAAGTCTGCGCGATGGTGCTGAATCATCGATAAATTGACGTTCATTATGAACTCTCCGGACGAAAATGATGAAATATCTCTTGGTGCCAAAAGGCGCTGATCCTCGAACGATCCTCTTGCAGCTATCCTGCTGCTCCATCGGGACGAGTCGTCTCCTCGAGCGCGAAGATGAAAGACTCGTACGGCTTACCGGTCGCTTGCTGCAGGCCCATCTCACACGTCCGGTTTGCTGAAAGGTAGACGTCGGCGGGATGCGCGTCCAGATAAGCCTTCTCCTCGCGTGTAGCCGAGACAACGAGCTCAGGGTGCAGTAAGCCGCGATCGCCGGCGGTTCCGCAGCACGTTGTTCCGATTGGAACGATGACGTCGTCGGCAACAGCCCTGGCGATCTCGATGAATTTCTCCTCGAGACCGAGATGGATCATGGAGCACGTCGGATGCACCGCCGCACTAGCCAGCTTTCGTTTGATCGGAAGGCTTGGGAGCAACCGGTGGACCCAAACGATCGCGTCGACGAGCTCGATCTTGTCGAATCGCTCTTGTCGCTCGCGGTCTATGTGAGTTCGTACATCGTCCAATAGGCCGTGAGTGCATGAAACAGCGTCGATCACGACGGGCAGGGCGCCCGCGTTGCTCCAGTCCCACATTGCGTCCGCGATCGCGGTGGCCATCCATTCATGACCAAGCCGGTAGCCTTTGGAACTCCAAGGCGTTGAACAGCAGAGGCCACGCACGTTGTCGGGGATCCAGAGCGGTTGCCCGGCGCGAGCAGATAGCGCGACAAGCGCCTCGGGAAGGCTTGGTCGCCGCGCCATGCCTCGCGCACGGCCAAAGATGCGGTTGATGCACGCCGGGAAATAGACCGCCGCGGCACCCTGACGCGAAGTCTGCGGAAGCCTGACGAGGCGCCTTCTGCGGCATGGGTCCAGGGACTGAAGGAATGAGGTCTTTGCTGAGCGCCGCTCTCGCCACCGCAGTCAGACCCGTCAAGGCTCTCACGCCAACGGTTCTCGATATGAAATCGGTTACGCCTATTCCGATGCGGGCGATGGTTTCGACGCTCCTCCAGCGCTTGGCGATAGCAAGCGCAACCTTCTCGCGCCCATCTGTGTTTTCGCGTTGGCGGAATGACTTGATAAGCGTCCCAGTGTTGATTGATACCGGGCAAGGCTCCGCGCATGATCCGTCGGCCGCACATGTCTGTATACCGTCGTATTCGTAGTCCTTGAGCAGTTGCGCAAACATCTGCGAGTCGCTCGGCTGGCGAGCCATTTCGCGCCGGACGACGATGCGTTGGCGAGGTGTCATGGTAACGTTGCGCGATGGGCAAACCGGCTCACACATGCCGCACTCGATGCAGCGGGTGGCTTCGGAGCCATCGATCGCAGGGGACGACTTAAATCGTTGCAAATGGATTCCGTCATCGCGACTGAGAACGCAGTCCGGAGCGAGCACTCCGTATGGGTCTGCCAATCTCTTGATCCGCCACATCATCTCTGTCGCTTTATCGCCCCATTCACGCCGTACAAACGGGGCCATATTACGCCCCGTCCCGTGCTCGGCCTTGAGCGAACCGTCGTATTTGTCGATCACAAGCTCGACCAGGTCGTCCATGAATGCGCTGTAGCGGCCGCGATCGGCGGGGTCGTCCAGCCTTGGCGTAAGGGTGAAATGCAAGTTGCCGAAGGCCGCATGCCCGGCCACGCCTGGCAGAAACCCGTGCTTGGTGAGCAGCGCCTGCAAGTCTTGTGCGCCTTCGGCAATCCGGGCTGGAGGAAAGCAGACATCCTCATTGACGAGCGCCGATCCCTCCGGCCGGCCCTTTCCGATGATCCCGATCAGGCCTTCGCGTACCCGCCAGTCGATCTCCATCGCCTTGGCGTCACGGGTGAATTCCAGAGGTTGGAGCAGGTTGGCGTTGGCGAGAAGCACCCGTGCCGCGGCTTCGATCTGGTCAAGTGCGGCGTCATCCGCCGCGGTAAATTCGACCAACAGTGCGGCGGCCTTCGGATCGAGCGTCATCCAGTAATGAGGTGTGCCCGGAAACGCCTGGGCGGCAGCCGTCAGTGCTGGGGCCATCATTAGCTCGACGGCCTCAGCGCCGAGAGAAACGAGGCTGGGCACCAGCGCAATAGCCTCGTTCATTGACGGGAGTGCAATCCATGTAACGCAGGTAGCGCCGGGCGTCGGGAGCGTGTCGATCACCGCTTCGGCGATGAACGCGAGCGTCCCTTCGGAACCAACTACGAGCCGGCGGAAGATTTCGAGCGGCGTGTCGGCGTCGAGAAGAGCGTCGAGCCGGTATCCGTTTGTATTTCGGATCATGAACTTATGTCGGACTCGGTCGGTGAGTGGACGGTCGGCGATCAACTCGGCCCGCAGCTTGAGCAGACCCTGTGCGAGGTCTGGTTCGCTGCGCATGAACGCTGCCTCGGCATCGGGCTGTGCCGTGTCAATGACGGTTCCAGAAGCCAGCGCGAGGGTCATCGAGCGGACCATGTGGTAGGCGTTGTGCTCGACCTTGCACCGCATCCCGCCCGAGTTGTTGGCGATGACGCCGCCGATCGTGCACGCATTGATGCTCGCCGGGTCAGGCCCTAGGCGACGCCCGTGTTTGCGTAGGAAGGCACTGGCGTGCCCGAGAATAACACCGGGCCGAGCACGAAGCGCGCTGCCGCCGTCTGCGAGGGACATGCCGTACCAGTGTTTACGGACATCGATCAGGATGTCGTCCGACTGAGCCTGTCCGCAGAGGCTCGTGCCTGCAGCGCGGAAAGTTGCATGGCGGCCGTTCTCGCGGCAGTACTTCAGTAAAGCGACAACTTCTCCGGTGGTCCGCGGAGTCACGACCACCTGCGGAATGAGGCGATAAGGGCTGGCGTCGGAGGCGTAACGGACAAGGTCAATGGCTCGATGCAGAACTTGATCTCCGCCGATCAGTTTACTCAGCGCTTCGCGCAACTCCCGCGGCGTTCCGAAAACGCGTTCATCCGAAACACGATCTTCAGCTGGTTTACCCGATGTGTGACCGATTCGAGCGGTGTCCGGTTGTAGTAGCGCCATTTTGGGCGGTTCTCCTCGTAGGGTCTGCTGATGGGGTCAGCGTTGAACGATTCGGTTGGCTATTCGGCCAATCCCCTCGATTTCAACTTCGACCATGTCGCCGTGGTGCAAGAATACGGGTGGCTTCCTGGCGAACCCGACGCCTTCCGGTGTGCCGGTGGCGATGAGGTCGCCAGGCTTGAGCGTCATTGCCCCTGAAGCATAGGCTGCGATTTCGGCGCCTGAAAAGATGAGGTTTGACGTGTTGCTATCTTGAACAGTGTTGCCGTTGACCCGGGTCTGGATTCGCAATCGATCGGGATCCGGGATTTCGTCGGCCGTAACAATCCACGGTCCGAAAGGCCCTGAGCTGTCGGCGTTCTTGCCAAGTGTCCAGCGCTCGTTGGCCATTTGAAACTTACGGGCGCTGAGGTCGTTGAAACATGCATAGCCGAGGATCCCCGCCTTGGCCACCTCGGGTGTGACGTCTCGGAGCTCTGTGCCGACGACCACCGCCAACTCACCTTCCCAGTCGAAATGGTCATCGCGTGGTGGGATGGGGATGGGTTGGCCATCAACGGACAAGGTCGAACGCCAGCGCGCAAAGATGTCAGGCTGCTCCGGCACCTTAAGCTGTGCTTCCTGAGCATGGGAGAGATAGTTCATACCCGCGCAGAGGATGCGGGCCGTGTCCGGCAGCGGCGGAACTTGAATCAGGGTTGCGAGCGACTCTCCACCGGAGCGCATCTGGGCGGCTGCCAATAGATTCTGCTGGGGGTTAGCCCAGAAGTCCTCAAACTTGGCGATCGGCAGCGCCTTCTGATCAAGAACTCTGGCCATGATTCGGTCGTCGCCTTTTCGATATGCAATGAGTTTCATTGGCGATCTCCTTGATCTCCGCTCGTGACAATTCATTCAAATAGTTTTCGCGACGCGCGTTCCCTCTTCAGCAAATGTCCGTGCGGCCATGGTCGATCCCGTGCCGCCACCGAAATTTACCAGAACCCATTCTTCCGACTGCGTCCGGCCGTTGTTACATGTCCCATTGTCTTCCCCCTCGCGATTGCCGCTTTTTCCGAATTGCTGTTGGCTATGTGAGCTGCACAGCCGAATTTCTTGCGTAGACCAATTTGCGTGCCGGGCGGCAAGAAAGAATGTCCAGACCTTTTACCGGAGCATGCCGAGTGCCAGGAGGCAGCGTCGCAACATCGCCTGAATTCAAAAGCGTTGCGCAACGGCGAATCTCGCCGGCACTCGTTCCGCGTCGGATCTCTGACGTCAAGGCGGAAAGCAGATTGACGTTGGCGCGAACGCAATTCCATAACCCTCTTAACTGAGAGGTGTTGAGACGGCCGGGGGAAGATTCTGGCTCCGAGATTACTCGGCTGATGCTGAACCTTGCGACGATAGCACTTTCCGTTTCTGTGTCCGATCAGGAGAGAATCTGCGCGCTAGCTTCGCGCAGAAGGCCACTGGCTCTCATTTCGCGCTCACCGCGCTCTTCCAAGCGAGGAGCATCCGTTTGGGCCGTCGCGGGGCGCGGAGGGCCAGGACCAGCGCTTCAGTTGACGCTGGCCCATCGGAGGAGGGATCATGCATGACCTCAGCGGATGACGTCATGGTGTTCGGTATTTATCATCATTAAGGATGCCCGTATGCGTGCTTCGATGTAGCGTCTGTTGAAGTCGATTCGCCGAATCCCGTACGAACATCTATGAAGTGTTCCGATGGAGCAGAGGCCAGGCATTGTGGAGATGTCAGAATATGTGCGGGAATGTCTCCGTGAGGATGAGGAATTCATCCTGTACCGGGCACGCGCCAGCTCAGCAGAAATACCTTCTGTTCTTCTGTTGTCCCCTGCTTCACTACGCCCCCGATTGGAAAGCCTCAAGAAGATAGAGCACGAATATTCGCTTTGCCGCGATTTCGACACAACATGGGCAGTTCGACCCCTTGCCTTCTCTGAGTGCAACGGACAGAAAGCGCTTGTGCTCGAAGATCCCGGTGGTGAGTTTCTCCATCGTCTCATTCAAGGCCCGATGGAACATAAAGCAGTTTTTGCGCATCGCCATTGGCCTTTCGACCGCACTCGGCCAGTTACACATTCGGTCGGTGATCCACAAAGATCTGAAGCCCTCGAATGTCCTTGTCGACGCAGCGACGGGCCATGCTTGGCTCACAGGTTTCGGAATCTCTTCGCGTCTTCTCGCGCGAACGGCAGTCCCCCACCCCCCCCGAGTTTATCGCGGGAACACTTCCCTACATGGCTCCGGAACAGACCGGACGAATGAATCGCTCGATCGATTCCCGGAGTGATCTCTACGCTTTGGGCGTCACGCTCTACGAGATGCTAACCGGAAGTCTTCCGTTCACCGCTTCCGATCCGATGGGATGGGTGCACTGCCATATCGCAAGACTGCCAATTCCGCCCTCCGAACGGGTGCCAAATATACCGGGCCCCGTCTCGGCCATCGTCATGAAGTTATTGGCCAAAACTGCCGAGGAGCGATATCAGACCACGCCTGGCTTGGAGCGTGATCTTCGGCGTTGCCTTGACGAGTGGGAGATGCGGCGCCACATCGACGAATTCCCTCTTGGCGAACAGGATTTTCCAGACCGGCTGATGATTCCCGAAAAGCTGTATGGTCGAGAGCGCGAGGTTGACGCATTGCTCGCAGCCTTCGACCGGGTCGCGACGCTGGGTAGGCCAGAGCTGGTGCTTGTGTCCGGAAATTCTGGCGTCGGCAAATCCTCTGTCGTGAACGAACTGCACAAGGTGCTTGTTCCGCGGCGCGGCTCTGTTCGCCTCCGGCAAGTTCGATCAGTACAGGCGTGACATCCCTTATGCCACTTTGGCGCAAGCGCTTCAGAATCTTGTCCGTCCGCTGCTGAGCAAGACCGAAGCCGAGCTGCGCGTCTGGCGCGACGTCCTTCTGGGGGTGCTGGGCCCGAACGGACGGCTTATGGCCGATGTCGTGCCCGAGTTGAAGCTCATCATCGGAGAACAGCCCCCTGTCCCTGAGCTTTCGCCACAAGACGCACAACGGCGCTTCCAGCTGGTGTTTCGGCGATTTATCGGTGTCTTCGCCCGACCGGAGCATCCCCTAGCGCTCTTCCTCGACGACTTGCAATGGCTCGACGCAGCGACGCTCGATCTGCTGGAGGATATGTTGACCCAGTCGGATCTGCAGCACCTCATGCTGATCGGTGCCTATCGCGAGAACGAAGTCACCGCCATCCATCCACTGATGCGCAAGCTCGAGATCATCAAGAAGGCCGGCGGAAAAGTAGCGGAGATTGCGCTTGATCCGCTCGCTCGAGAAGATCTCGGACAGTTGATTTCGGACGCGCTTCGCATCGGGCTGGAACGGGCAGCGCCGCTGGCGCAACTGGTGCACGAGAAGACGGGTGGCAATCCGTTCTTCGCCATTCAGTTCATTTCGTCGCTGGCCGACGAGAAAATGCTCATCTTCGATCATGCTGAGGCCCGCTGGACCTGGGATCTCGATCGCATTCATGCCCGAGGATACACCGACAACGTGGTGGACCTTATGGTCGGGAAGCTCACCCGGTTGCCGGCTGAAACGCAACATGCATTGCAGCAGCTGGCCTGTCTTGGCAACATCGCCGAGATCATGACACTTGCGATCGTCCTCGGGCTTTCGGAGGAGCAGGTCCACACAACGCTCGATCCGGCCGTCCATCAGGAGTTGGTGGAGCGCGTGGCGGGGAGCTACCGCTTCGTCCATGATCGCGTTCAGGAAGGGGCCTATTCGCTGATCCCGGAGGAACTGCGTGATCAGGCGCACCTTCGAATAGGACGACTGCTCCTGGCGCACATCGTTCCCGAGAATCGGGAGGAGGCGATCTTCGATATCGTCAATCAACTCAACCGCGGCTCTCACCTCATTACGTCAACTGAGGAGCGTGAGTGGATCGCAGAATTGAACTTGATAGCGGCCAAGCGGGCGAAGCTCTCGATCGCCTACGCCTCAGCTCTCACTTACCTGGCGACGGGCCGCGCGTTACTCACGGAAGAGAGTTGGGGCACGAATTATAGCCTTATCTTCCCACTCGAACTCCTAATGGCTGAGTGTGAACTGTTGACTGCCGGTATGGAGTCTGCGGAAAAGCGACTTTCGATGCTCGCCCAGCGCGCGAAATCCGATCACGATGTCGCGCTCGTGACGCGGTTGCGGCTCACATTGTTCGCTACTCAGGATCGGAGCAGCGACGCAGTAGAGGCATGCCTTGAATATCTTAGCCATCGGGGCACACACTGGTCTCCTCGCCCCAGCAGGGACGAAGTAAGGCGCGAATACGATCGGATCTGGCGGGAGCTTGCGGGTCGGCAAATCGAGGACCTGATAGACCTGCCTTTGATAACGAGTGCCGAGGTTCTCGACATTCTTGACGTTTTGACGGAGACCGTCAACACTGCGTTGCACACCGACGAGAATTTATCCTCCCTCGTTATTTGCCACATGGTAAATCTCAGTCTGGAACATGGAAACAGCGACGCATCGTGTTTCGCATATGTATGGTTTGCGATCATCGCTGGACCACGCTTCGGCAACTATAGAGACGGGTTCCGATTTGGAAGCCTTGGATACCAGCTTGTCCAGCAGCGCGGATTGAAGCGCTATGAAGCTCGAACGTATATGTCCTTCGGCAATCTGGTCATCCCTTGGACCAAACACGCTCGCAGCGGACGCGATCTGATACTCCGCGCCTTCGACGTGGCGAACCGAATGGGTGATCTGACGTTCGCAGCATACTGTTGCGATTCGTTGAATTCAAATTCCTTGACAGTGGGCGCTCCGCTTGAGGAGACACAGTCCCAAGCAGAGAAAGGTCTAGAGTTTGCCAAGAAATGGCGTTTCGGCTTCGTGGTTGATCTTATAAGCGTGCAGTTGGCATTGGTCCGGAACCTCCGGGGTCTCGCGAGCAGCTTCGGATCCTTCAACTACGACGAATTCGATGAGGCCCAGTTCGAGGATCATCTCAAGTCCAACCCTGTCTTTGCTCTACCTGAATGCTGGTATTTTGCCCGCAAGGCGCAGGCTCGTTTCCTCGCGGGCGATTACGAATCCGCGATGGAGTCTTCAATCAAGGCGCAACGCGTCGCCTGGACATCGCCTTCTCAGTTCGAACGAGTAGAGCTCTACTACTACGGCGCCCTCTCTCACGCGGCCTGTTGGGGAAGTGCTCCGCAGAATCAGAAGCGAGAACATCTTGACTCTCTAAGATCACACTACAAGATGTTTGAAGTGTGGGCGGAGCATTGCGCGGAAAATTTTGAAAACCGCGCTGCGCTCGTCGGCGCGGAGATCGCCCGAATAGAAGAGCGCCTGGTCGATGCCGAAGGCCTTTATGAAAAGGCCATCCGCTCGGCGCATGCAAACGGGTTCATTCACAATGAAGCGGTCGCCTACGAGGTTGCCGCGCGGTTCTATGCGGCACGTGGTTTCCAAAAGTTCGCAGACGCATACTTGCTCGAAGCCAGGCATTGCTATCAGCGTTGGGGGGCTGATGGCAAGGTAGCGCAGCTGGACCATCTATATCCCCATCTGAAAAAGGAAGGGCTAATATCGACGCCAACGAGCACAATCTTGGCGCCTGCCGAAATCCTGGATTTAGCCACAGTGATCAAAGTCTCGCAGGCAGTCTCGGGCGAGATGGTTTTGGAAACGCTGATCGACAGGATCATGCGCGCAGCCATCGAGCACGCGGGTGCTGAACGGGGTCTCCTGATCCTTCCGCGAGGTGATGAGCTGCAAATAGAGGCAGAAGTCACGACCAGCGGAAACGATGTCTCGGTGCATCAGAGCAATGCCTCCGTCGCCAGAGCCGTGTTGCCTGAGTCCATCGTTCGCTACGTAATGCGCACTCGAGAGGACGTTATTCTCGAAGATGCATCATCTCCGAATCCGTTTTCTGCCGACCCCTACATCATTCAGCGCCACCCTCGCTCCATTCTTACTTTGCCATTGATCAACCAGGGTAGACTCGTCAGTATTCTCTACCTTGAAAACAATCTCTCGCCCCATGTCTTCTCTCCTGATCGCATCACAGTTTTGAAGGTGCTTGCGTCGCAGGCAGCGATATCCCTCGAGAATACGCGGCTTTATCGCGACCTTGAAAACCGTGAAAGGAGAATCCGGCGCCTAGTCGATGCCAACATTCTTGGGATTTTCATATGGAATCTCGAAGGTGCAATCGTGGAGGCCAATGAGGCCTTCCTGCACATGCTGAAGTACGGTCGTGAAGATGTCGCCTCGGGCCGCGTGCGCTGGACCGATCTGACACCGCCCGAGTGGCGTGAACACGATGAACGCACACTGGCAGAACTGAAGGCGACTGGAATGGCTCCGCCATACGAGAAGGAGTATTTCCGGAAAGATGGCAGCCGCGTGCCGGTGCTGGTCGCTGGCGCGCTCTTCGAGGAAGGCGGTAGCGAGGGAGTTGCGTTTGCACTCGATTTGAGCGAACAAAAGCGAGCTGAGCAGACCATTCGTAAGCGCGAGGCGTACTTAGCCGAATCGCAGAGGCTGGCCCACACAGGTAGTTGGGCCATCGATGGCGCAACCCACGAGGCCCAGTACTGGTCCGAGGAAATGTTCCGAATTTTCGGATTTGATCCGCAACAGGGCCTTCCGAAGCGGGACCAATGGTTGCAGCGAATGCACCCAGAAGATCGCGACAGGGTCCGGCGAGAGGCCAGCGATCGGATGTTCGTCCAAAAGGTCGATGCCGACCTTGAGTACAGAATCGTGCTACCTGATGGAACGGTCAAACAGGTTCGCGGCCTGGCCCACCCAGTAGTGAGTCCCGATGGTGAGCTTGTTG
Organism: uncultured Acidobacteriaceae bacterium; assembly: GCA_963817305.1. Taxonomy (GTDB): domain Bacteria; phylum Acidobacteriota; class Terriglobia; order Terriglobales; family Acidobacteriaceae; genus Sulfotelmatobacter. Next base: position 147,246 of record CAWFOD010000015.1, read on the forward strand.
AAGTGCTCGGCACGGTTGCCGATATCACTGAACGCATACGCGCTGAAGAAGCTTTAAAGCGGAGTGAAACTTATCTGGCACAAGCTCAGCGAGTGGCAAAAATCGGGAGCTGGGTTTTCGACACAGTTCGAATGAAACCCATGCATCTTTCGACGGAATGGCATCGCCTCCAGGACTTCGATCCTAAAGACGGTATGCCCACCTGGGAACAAAGGCTGCAGCGAATTCATCCCGAGGATCGGGCTAGATATGAAAGGGACTTCAATCGAGCAATAGCCGAAAAATCGGATCTGGACGCGGAGTTCCGAATTCTGCTTCCGGACTCGACCGTCAGATATATTCGTTCCGTCGGCCACCCTGTTTTGGACGCACTTGGCGAAGTGACACAAATGATGGGGGTGATAATGGACGTGACCGAAAGCAGACAGGCTGAGCAAGAACACGAGAGATTACGCGAGGAACTGGCGGATCTCTCGCGCTTCAACCGAATCAGCACGATCGGGGAGTTGACGGCCTCATTGGCCCACGAAATCAAGCAACCAATTGGGGCGGCGGTTACAAACGCTCAAGCGTGCTTGCGATTTCTTGATGGGGACCGACTTAATCTAGTCGAGGCGCGCGAGGCTGCTTTGGAGATGGCTAGCGACGCCATGCGCGCGGCCGACATCATTGACCGTGTCCGTTCCCTCTACCGAAAGGATTCTTCACATCAGGAGATGGTTGACGTAAACGAACTGATTCAAGAGATGATTGTTATGCTGGGCGAGGAGGCCAATCGGCATTCCGTTACAACGCGCACTGAGCTCGCCGAACGGCTTCCCAAGGTGATGGCCGATCGTGTGCAGCTGCAGCAGGTATTGATGAATCTCATGCTCAATGGGATTGAGGCGATGCAGGAGACGACCGGGGAGCTGAGCATCAAGTCGAGCCTGGCTGACGATCGTCTAGTGTTGATTTCCGTCACCGATGCCGGCGTGGGACTGCCTAGCGACAAAACTGACCAGATCTTCGACGCGTTCATTACCACCAAGCCACAAGGCACCGGGCTGGGACTTGCGATCACCCGTTCCATTATCGAGTCGCATGGCGGCCGCGTGTGGGCCACCGCAAACTCCGGACGAGGGACAACGTTTCACTTTACGCTTCCCCAACAGAAGGCTGCTCACGCATGACCCCCACAAATGAGGGCACCGTATTCGTTATTGATGATGACGCTCGTATGCGCGCAGCCCTGGAGCGTCTCTTGAAGTCAGTCGGATTGCACGCCGAATCGTTTGCCACGCCGCAAGACTTCCTGCGTCACAAGCTTCCAGTTGTCGCCAGTTGCCTCGTTTTGGATGTGCGGCTTCCTGGAATGAGCGGACTGGAGGTCCAACGCAAACTGAATGAGAGGGGAGTTAGCATCCCTATCATCTTCATCACCGGCCACGGAGACATCCCCATGACTGTCGAAGCCATGAAATCGGGGGCGGTGGAGTTTCTGACAAAGCCTTTCCGGGATCAAGATCTCGTAGACGCGATACAGCAGGCTCTGAAGCGCGACGATGAGTTGCGGCAACAACAGGCCGAGATTGCTCAATTGCAGGAACGCTACGCGAAGCTGACTGCGCGTGAGCGCGACGTAATGCGTCTTGTTGTTTCCGGCATGCTTACGAAACAGATTGCCTCCACGCTCGCCTTGAGCGAGGTCACCGCGACCGTCCATCGCGGGCATGTAATGCGCAAGATGCACGCCAATTCTCCGGCCGAGTTGGGGCGAATAGCAGAAAAACTTAAACTTCCAACAACGACCTAGACCTCGCACCGCAAGGGCGGCTGCGCTCCTGCACGATTAAAGCTCACCCTATAGATACCTATCATTGTCCTTATCAGAAGCCACAATTGCATTTTGCGGTCGTCGAATTGACCCTGTATCTGTATGCCCAGAGCGAGGGTTCCCAAAATGGTCGCGGTTGTCGAAGACGATGAATCGTACCGGCTTGCGATGCAACGCCTACTGAAGTCAGAGGGTTTCTCGGTGCAGTCGTTCCAATCCGCAGAAGATTTCTTAAGCTCTGGCTGCCAGCAGGAGACGGGTTGTCTTATTGCCGATATCCGCATGCCCGGAATGTCAGGCTTGGATCTTCAGGCGAAGCTGAACGAGGATCATTGCCCGATCCCCATTATTTTCGTGACGGCCCATGGAGACGAAAAAATGCGGTTGCAGGCGATGAGAGGGGGAGCGGTGAAATTCCTCGCCAAGCCATTTGACGGCGCAATTTTACTGGAGGGTGTTCGAGCGGCCTTGGGAAGCGAAAGCTAAGACCGAGTTCAGCAAGGTTCTGACGAGAGGGATACTGTGGCCAGCTTCGAATCAATTCGGTGCGGGGACCAGGAAGACAGATACCGCCAATTTGATCAAATCATCGGACAGAGTGCGGCTCTTGAAGCAGTTCTTGAGAAGGTTGAACTGGTCGCGCCCACCACCTCAGCGGTATTGATTCAGGGCGAGACCGGCACCGGGAAGGAGCTGGTGGCGAAAGCGATCCACAATATCAGTCCGCGCTACGACCGTCCCTTCGTGAAGGTCAATTGTGCTGCCATTCCTTTAGATTTGCTGGAAAGCGAGCTCTTCGGTCATGAGCGAGGAGCGTTCACCGGGGCGATCTCGCAGAAGATCGGGCGCTTCGAACTGGCCGACAAAGGAACGCTCTTTTTGGACGAGGTTGGCGATATTCCGCTGTGCTTGCAACCCAAGCTGCTGCGGGTTCTGCAAGAGCAAGAGTTCGAACGTCTTGGAAGTACACGCACGCACCGCGTAGACGTGCGGGTGGTATCCGCCACCCACCGAGATCTGGAGCGCATGGTTAAGCGCAGCGAATTTCGCGGCGATCTCTACTACCGTCTCAATGTGTTTCCAGTGCAACTGCCGCCATTGCGAGCACGCGGTGACGATATACCTGCCCTTGTCAGCTATTTCGTTGACTTCTATGGCCGCCAGATCGGGAAGCGCGTTGATCAAATTCCTGAAGAAACCATGTTGGCGTTGCGCTCATACGACTGGCCTGGCAATGTGCGTGAGTTGCAGAACCTGGTTCAGCGCGCGGTGATCCTTTCTTATGATGGCGTGCTTCCGAATCCCCTACCGTCGAACCATCTCGAGACGGTAACCGTAACGTCGAGATCCGCGGAGCTAGGAGAGGTTGACCGAGCCCTGATCTTACAGGCATTGGACGCGGCAGGCTGGATGATCGGCGGCCCGGAAGGGGCGGCAGCCAAACTGGGACTCAAGCGCACCACACTGTTTTACAAAATGAAAAAGCTTGGCATTTCTCGCCCCACTCCTACCCGTCGGGTAAAGGTTTCGGCCGAAGCGCTCGAGTCCGCCGGGTCATCCTCGACACTGTAATAACTTCCCATGCTCATATTGAAGTCTCAGATCGAAGCTACGCCCGCCTTCATGAGGGCCGTTTTGCGCCTGCCGTTCGATCAGAAGTTTTGATCAGGAAGCAGGTTCAAACCGTGTGTCTATATATCGACGCGGAGTCTCCCCCGCGTCACCGATCCGTTCTGCCCCTTCCCGGCAGGATCGACGGGTATACATGCGAGTCGAGTCCATCAAGATTGCGTACTTTCGTTGCGAGCACGTCTTTCCCGGCCAACAATCGAGGAATACTCTTCATGTGCCGAGCGATCATCTTGTTGGTAGTCGTTTGCTTTCATTCCTCAGTCGGCATTGCCCTCGACCCCACAAGTCACATCTCACAATACGGTCACAGCGTTTGGCGGGTGCAGGACGGATATTTCGGAGGAGTGCCAACATATATCGCGCAGACCACAGACGGGTACATCTGGGTCAGAACTTACAGCGGGCTCTTCCGGTTTGACGGTGTGCAGTTTGTTCGCTGGAGCGCACAATCCGGAGAGGAATTGCCTTCAACATCGGTTAATACCATTCTGGGCGCGAGGGATGGCAGCCTCTGGATCGGAACCGAAGCCGGCCTGGCTCACCTTGTCAACGGGCGACTGACTCTGTACGAGAAAGGATGGGTAACTGCGCCCCTCATTGAGGATAGAGATGGAAAAATCTGGTTCCTCCACGTTCGACCCGGTGACCGGACACATCCCCTTTGTCAGGTTCTGCAGGGCGAGGTTCATTGCTACGGAAATGATGACGGACTTGATATACCCAAATCCCAGCGCTATGGCCCAGGATGCTTCCGGAGATCTCTGGGTAGGAAGCGATAGAACTCTTGTCAGATGGCGCCCCGATTCCTCCTGGTCTCGGAAGTGTATCGTCCACTGGCGCTGCAATCCAATCCGGGAGAACCGGCGTGACAGGGATAACATGCGCCGCCGATGGTTCTCTTTGGGTCGGGATCGCGTTGCCCGGAAAGGGTGGCGGCTTGCAGCACGTGGTCAACGGTACTTTGAAGCCGTTTCTCGCTCCCAAGTTGAATGGGGAGGCTCTAACAGTGACAGCCGTTCTCCGCTGCGATCGTCAGGAAAACCTGTGGGTCGGAACATTGCATGGTCTTTACAAGATTCGCGGCAAGAATGTCGATCATTATGGAAGTGCCGAGGGTTTATCGGGTGACGTTGTTCGGAACATATTTGAGGATCGCGAGGGGAACATCTGGGTCTCGACATCGGGAGGCCTCGATATGTTTCGTGATCTTCGCGTGAAAAGCATTTCTACGCGCGAAGGGATAAACGAAGATGCAGTGGAATCGGTTGCAGCCGCGCAAGACGGTCGCGTGTGGGTAGGAACAAGCCGCCTACAGGTCCTTGAGCCCGGAGGAGTATCTTTCGACACGGAAAAGGCCCTGCCAGGAAATCAAGTTACGTCTCTCTTTGTAGATCACGCAGGCAATGTATGGACGGGAATGGACAACAAGCTATTCGTTCGTGAGGGAGGAAGATTTCGTCAAATCACGAAGCCCGATGGCAGTGCCCTCGGAATGATCAAGGGGATCGCCGAAGATTCGGAACGTAACATTTGGGTTGGGACTAAGGGACCGCCAGGCTCGCTCTTTCGGATTCGGGGCCTGAAGATCCAGGAAATGTTCCCTGCGCCGAAAACGCCATTCAGCGGAAGGATCGTGGCCGACCCTCAGCGCGGAATCTGGTTAGGTCTGTCGTCGGGCAATTTGGGGCGCTTTCGCGACGGAAAGGTCCAGACCTTTAGCTTTGGCGAACACCCAAACTTTTCTTTTCTGGCAATCACTGCAGCCGCCGACGGTTCCATCCTGGGCGGAACGACCTCTGGCGTGGTTGCCTGGAAAGATGGAAAGCAGCAAATCCTTTCAGAAAAAAACGGCTTGCCTTGCAATTATGTCAGCGGACTGATTACGGACAATGCCGGCAACTTGTGGCTCTTCGCGCAATGCGGCCTCATCGAGATTCCTCGCGATCAGATGCGACAGTGGTGGGAGCACCCAGAGAGCAAAGTGAATCTGAGGGTATTCGACGCCTTCGACGGGTTCCGGCCCGGTTTAGGTCACTTCAATACCAGCGCCAAAACGCCCGATGGACGACTCTGGTTTGCCAACGGCAGCGTGCTGCAGGTAATCGATCCGGCGCATGTGTCCCAGAATACTCGTTCCGCCGCCCGTCAACATTCGCGCTCTTATTGCCGACCACAGGGAGTACCCGATGGATTCGGCAATCAAACTCCCGGCGCTAACGCGCAATCTCGAAATTGACTATACAGCCCTGAGCTATGCCGCACCGCAGAAAGGTCTTATTTCGTTACATGCTTGAGGGTCGAGATTCCGGCTTTCAGGAGGCGGGCACAAGGCGGCAGGCTTTTTATAATGACCTCCGACCCGGCCATTATCGTTTCCACGTGATCGCTTGTAACAACGATGGCGTCTGGAATGAGGTGGGAGCCTCTTTGGGTTTTTCAGTTCTTCCCGCCTACTACCAGACGAACTGGTTCCGCGCACTGTGGGCTGCGGCTTTCCTGGCGCTACTCTGGGCGGTTTACCAAGTGCGGGTTCGGCAACTGAGGAGCGAAGAGCAAAAGTTTCGAGAAGCGGTCGAGACCATGCCTGCTCTGGCGTTCATTGCTCGACCGGATGGTCAACGCACATTCGTAAACAGCCGTTGGGTCGAATACACAGGGCTAACGGAGAAACAGGCATTAGGCTGGGGTTGGCAGGATGCAGTTCATCCCAACGATCTCAGTCGTGCTCTAACAACATGGCAGGAGTCTCAGGCCTCCGGTAATACGTTGGAGTATGAGTCGCGAATACTTCGTAGCACGGACGGAGCTTACCGCTGGTTCCAGACGCGCGCCGTGCCTGTGCGCGACAAACGAGGAAAAATCGTCAAATGGTACGGAGTAATAAACGATATTGAAGATCGCAAACGTGTCGAACAGCTACAAGCGGACCTCGCTCACGTAAATCGCGTGAGCACAATGGGTGAACTCACCGCCTCCCTGGCGCACGAAATCAAGCAGCCAATTGGCGCGGCGGTAACGAATGCTCAGGCGTGCGCACGATTCCTTGATCGCGATGAGCCGGATGTCCTTGAGGCGCGCGAAGCTGCCCTGGAAGTGGTCGAGGACGCCGGGCGTGCAGCCCACATCATTGACCGTGTCCGCGCGCTGTACAAAAAGGGCTCTTCACAAATGGATTCCGTTGACGTAAACGAACTCATCGGAGAGATGTTGCTTATCTTGCGCAACGAGGCGCATCGGCATTCCGTAAATATCGTTACGCACGTCGCCGACGGGCTCCCGAAGGTCATGGCGGATCGTGTGCAACTCCAGCAAGTGCTAATGAACCTTATGCTCAATGGCATCCAGGCGATGGAGAACACAGGCGGAGCACTTACGATCAAGGCGCAACTTCGGCAGGACGTCCAAGTCCAGATCTCGGTCAGCGATACAGGTGTCGGATTGCCCGCCGGTGAAACAGACCACATTTTTGATGCATTCTTTACCACGAAACCAGAGGGTAGCGGCATGGGGTTGGCGATCAGTCGTTCGATTATTGCGTCGCACGGAGGACGTGTGTGGGCATCTGCGAACTCTGGGAAAGGAGCGACATTTCATTTCACTTTGCCGATCGCACCGCACTATAAGCCACGTTGAAGGCGACAGTTTGCATTGCTTTGGAGAGGCCGATGGAGTTCCGCGCGTCCGATATCGACAAGCCTTGGCGTTCGTCCAGTACTGGGCCGAGAGCGCAAGCAGCCGGCTTGAAGCGGCTTCGGGGGCACAGTGCGACGAGACGTGCCTCTGTCACGAGCCATAATCGGGGCCCTGGTTTGGATTCAGGAATTCCGCGATCGTGTCGAGTAGGTAATGAATGGGCATGCTCTTGTCGATACACCGCGCAAACAGGACGCAATCTTCTTGCGAAAGACCCGCCAGGCACCCGGTGAGCAACACGATTGGGAATCTGGCCCCCATCGCTCGAATACGCAGAAAGAGTTCTCGACCATTTAGTCCCGGCATCTCAAAATCCAGAATCGCGAGACTAAACGTAGAGAGATCACAGCGCGTAGCTTCGAGGGGAGAATGAAAGACAACAACTGAATAACCGCTTTCTTCCAGGATCTCTGCGCGCATCGTCGTGCCTAGCACGTCGTCATCCACGCATAGAATGCGATGTTTGCGAACTGGCGCAGGCGAATCATCGACAGGCGCTTTGTCAAAACCGACCCGATCGCTTTCTATCAGACCGCTTGATAGATACAATCCTCGTTGGACGATTCCCTGTTTCACTCTCGTCTCCCAATCGGCCCTCGCGAAATCGGGTAAGTGTGTCAGTTCACTTAATGCTCGTTCCAGTCATCAAAGTCGTCACTGGTGCGGAACGCATCGAGACCAGGTTCGTGCGACACTCCTGTTGCCGCTCTCTAGTCGTGAATCAGGTTCTCGATCAATGCTTTGGCTGGAGCTGACAGCAAGGTTTCTCTGGCGACGCTCGCCGAGAGTGATTGTAGCTGGTGAATTGCAAAACGCTATGGTCGGCTGTCCTCGTAGAAAGCTGTCGACGTGCGCGATATAGACGAGACTTGGCAGCCGCCACGGAGATATTCAGCGCTCGGCTGATCTCCTTTACTGACCATTCGTGCATCATCTGCATCCGAAGTACCGCTTGCAGCTTTGGGTCGAGACGGCGGATCGCGCGCAGGGTCTTGGTTTGGCGCTGACGCAAGTCGTAGGCCTCCTCAGGATTCGGAGCAGAGTCCTTAACTTCGCAGAAGATCGTTTCACAGCGATGATCCGGTTGGGGATCAAACAGCACTTCGGGACGAGTACGCCGTTTGCGCAGGATCATAAGGGCACAGTTGATCGCGATCCGGGTCAACCAGGAATAGATATTAGATCTGCCCTCGAAAGCGTGGACCCTCAAATGCGCTCGTAAGAATGTCTCCTGTAGGGCGTCTTGGGCATCTTCAGAGTTTTTTGTAATTGCAGTAATCGTTCTGTACAGTCGAGGAGAATATATCGCATAAAGTTGCGCGAAAGCTGCGGGCGCTCCCGCCTGAACCGCCGACACGAGTGGATCCTCACGATTTGAGGTCAATTCGTCGCCATTTTCGATTAGCACCTCTTGGCCTATCCAATTCATGGCAACGCCTCCGTGCCGAAGTATCCGCACGTCTCGGTCTCGGTCTCGATCTCTCTACTAGCAAGCTGGTTGCCAGAGTGCGCTCCGAAGACGACGCATGAATTCATGTGAGTTGTGAAATCGCGAATGTTCAGGCGCCTCGAATTCGCGTCGATCCTGTGACGTCAGGACGGAACAAGGATTGACATAGCGCAGATTCAGCCACGCCGGATTACTCGACAGACGTTGTAATTGTCGTGTGCCGCGAAGAGAGAGGGAAACACCATATCGGGTAATGCCGATCTAGTCCCTTTGGGCACCCTTGCTGTGTCGAGTGATCGCGTAGCCGAAACCTATCGGGAGAAATATCTGTTCCGTCGCGTCGAGTCACTTGCGAGAGTTGTGAATCAAATAGCAAGGTCAGTTGGGGGCAGATCATGGATCTAAGGCTCAAAGGAAAAGTTGCATTGGTTACTGGATCAACGGCGGGAATCGGTTTTGCCGCCGCGCGGTCACTTGCGAAAGAAGGTGCTCACGTCTACTTGAACGGAAGAACGCAAGCACGAGTGGATTCCGCAACCCGAGCAATTCGGTCAGAGATCGCGAGTGCGGAAGTTGATGGCATTGAGGCGGACTTTGCAAATGCGTCGGGAGCTGAGACTGTGATCAAGAAGCTACCCGCCGTCGATGTGCTTGTAAACAATGTCGGCATCTTTGAACCGAAGCCCTTCGCCGAAATTTCAGACTCTGATTGGTATCGCTTTTTCGAGATCAACGTAATGAGTGGAGTCCGCTTGTCCCGACATTACCTTCCGGAAATGCTGAAGCGGAACTGGGGTCGTATTCTTTTCATCTCCAGCGAATCGGCGGTGCAGATTCCGGCAGAAATGGTCCATTACGGAATGACCAAAACCGCGCAGGTTGCCATTGCGCGGGGCATCGCGGAGACCGCAACTGGTAGCGGTGTCACCGTGAACAGTATTCTGGCTGGGCCCACGGAATCGGAAGGTGTCGGTAGTTTTGTGAAAGCGATGGCGAAGCAACAGAACAAGTCAAATGAAGACGTGGAGAAGGAGTTCTTTGCGACCGCCAGGCCGTCATCTCTGTTGAAACGTTTTGCAACCGTTGATGAAGTGGCGGCCCTAGTCACTTACCTGGCTGGAGAATTGTCTTCCGCAACAACCGGTGCCGCACTCCGGGTCGATGGCGGCGTGGTGCGAGCGATCTTGTGATGCTGCATTCTCATCCTCGGAGCCTTTGATCCGGGTGTTTCTAAGAGGTGATCAGCGGGCTGCTGCCGAGACCTCCAATGCGTGAAAAAAGATGAAACCTTAATAACAGGAGGACACTTCAATCAATGAGCGACGCCAAAGAAAGAGAAGCTTTTGAGGCAGAGTTGGCCAAGGTGGACGAAAGGCTTCGCGAAATCGAACGGATCGAAGCTGAGTTGCTTGATAACATCTCGCATGCAGGATTCCGAACTGCAAGCGACGAGGCACGGCTACGCAGCGAAAAGGAAATGCTGTACGATACGGCGGGCAAACTGAGGAACCGAATAGCAGTGGCAAAGCGTGGCTGGTAGAGTCGCATTTCTGGCTCACTCCGGCGGAGTGGGAATCTCGCTGGCTCCATCGCAGTAAACGCGATTGGGGACAGAAGGATTTACTAACCGTCATGGCCCATTACAGAACTCGACCAATGGTCCAACGAAGATTCGATCTGCGAAAGTCGTGCCCCGCGCCTCGGACTTCTTCCGATTAAGGCTAACGACTACTCGTCCACGTGGAATGTAGACCTCTGCCGCGACAGACCGAGGGGCAAAGGCGGCCAGTAACCTGCTGAAACTACGCGTCACGGATGGCTTCTTTCGGCGCTTTAAGGCACGATTGGAAACCGTTATTGTGCCATCATTGTGCCCGCGCCCTCTGCCGTACTGACCTTGCCCCCGCAAAACGTATCCCATAGCAAGCTGTTCTAATGCGAAAGGGTAGCGAAGATGACGAAGTCGAAGCGGGGACGTTACACGCTTGAGTTCAAGCAAGAGGCAGTGCGGCTTGTAGAGTCGGGCCAGAGCCAGGCGGCAGTAGCACGGAGCCTGGGAGTGGTTGAGCAGACCTTGGGCAACTGGGTCAGGGAGCATCGAGCAGGCACGTTGAAGGGCGCCAGCAGCAAGCCGCAGGTGAGCGCTGAGCAGATGGAGAATAGTCGTCTTCGTGCAGAGTTGGCGCGTGTGACGATGGAGCGCGACATCCTGGGAAAAGCCACGGCGTACTTTGCGAAGTGCCAGAAATGAAGTACGCCTTTATTCAACGCAACAAGCTTGTCTGGCCTATCTGTGTGCAGTGCCGGGTGCTGCTGGTGAGCGTCTCTGGCTACCATGAACACCAGGCACGTCGCGTGGATATTGCCCAGCGCCGCCACCTCAGCGACGAAGCACTCTTGGTTCACATCAGCGCCGTCTATGCGGAGAATCGCGGAGCTTATGGGTGGCCGCGCATCTGGCGGCAACTGCGGGCACAGGGCGTTCGTGTGGGCAAACTGCGGGTGCAACGGCTGATGCAGAAGCACGGCATTCAGGCCCGCGGCAAGCGGCGCTTCCGCGTTGTCACCACCGACAGCAAGCACGATCTTCCGATTGCGCCGAACGTGCTTGATCGCAAGTTCATCGTGGCCGCGCCCAACCAGGCGTGGGTGGGTGATTTCACGTATATCGCGACCGATGAGGGCTGGTTGTTTCTGGCCGTAGTCATCGACCTATTCAGCCGCAAAGTGGTGGGCTGGTCGATGCGGCCAGACATGCAACGCAACCTGGTGCTCGATGCTCTGGAGATGGCTTGGCTCGGGCGCAACCCAGGTAAGGAGGCGGGTCTGATCTTCCACAGCGATCGCGGCAGCCAATACGCCAGCGACGATTTCACTGGGGTGCTACAAGGGCATGGCATTACGCCGTCGATGAGCCGCAAGGGCAACTGCTGGGACAACGCCTGCTCAGAGACTTTGTTCGGTTCACTGAAGGTGGAGCGCCTGCATGGCCGGCGTTTCCAAACTATCCGCGAGGCCAAGGATGAAACCATCGCTTGGTTACTCTGGTATAACCGAACACGAATGCACTCGACGCTGAACTACGTCAGCCCGATGCAATTCGAGCAAGACTGGATGGATGCTACGGTGAAGATCGCCGCATGAGTTTTCGAGGCGATCGCGGCAGGCGGTGGAAATGACGGTCTGTGGAAAGCATGGGAAAACGATAAGACTGTTTTCCCACCCTTCCCCCAGCCCTTGGAAATCGCTGCGGCGATTCCCACATTCCCACCGCCACGACTACGACGAGGATGAACTCTATCCTCACAACCCGGCCGGCTAAGAGATACGCATTCTGAGGGCAAGGTCATACAGACCTCTGCCCAATCCACTAGTTCACGGTCGCAGCGTGATTCGTTTGACCCGAGTTGAGATGAAAGGGTTTCTTGTACGGTTCGACCGGGAAGCCATTGGTCCTCCAGCCATCGAGGCCGCCCTTGAGGAATTTGATCCGTAAGAATCCCGTGGCGAGGGCCCGATGCAAGATCATGCGACTGGTTTTGTCGCTCGGGCAGGTGCAGTAAACGATCAGGTCTTGCTCTTTCGGAAGCAGCGAGGGATTCGCGCGCACCTCATCGGGTGCGATCCACCGCGCGCCGGGGATGACGACGGAATCTCCCAACAAATCCAGGGGCTGGCGAACGTCAACGACAACAACATCCTGGTGTGAATCCAACAACGTATGCAAGGCTTCCGGTGTGATGGTATACCGTTCCATTTCGCGACGGTCTCTTAGGCGTTTTGCCAGGACGACAGCCAGCAGAACAGCGGCGCAAATGATCGATATCGCCAAGAACATCTCTGCTTCTCCTCGATAAGTACTCAGATTCGCCTGAGAGTCGATCGGATTCATCGTCGGCACCGAGTCGGGCCCACCGCTGATTTTGAAATCGAAGCTGCCCAATGCATAACTTGGAATCCGACCTCGTCACCGAACTCGTTGGGAGCTTATGCCCACGGGCGCCGCCGGATGCATGCAAAATTGGGCTTTCAGCGCCAACCGAGCGCGGGAGCGACGTCTGTGAGAATCGCTTCGATCACATGCACGTTATACGCAACGCCTAATTGGTTTGGAACCGTAAGCAAGAGAGTATCGGCCTCCGCGATCGCCTCGTCCTTTCTGAGCTGCTCGATGAGAACATCCGGCTCTGCGGCATAGCTCCGGCCGAAGATCGCCCGCGTGGTTTCATCAAGGTAGCCGATCTGGTCATTTTCCTGACCTCCTCGTCCAAAATAGGCACGATCGCGGTCATCGAGTAATGCGAAAATACTGCGGCTAACGGAAACACGCGGAGTGCGCGTGTGACCAGCTTCCTTCCAGGCGGCGCGAAAGGCGCGAATCTGCGCAGCTTGTTGGATGTGGAGCGGCTCGCCAGTCTCGTCGAATTTGAGGGTTGAGGTCTGCAGGTTCATTCCCAGCTTGGCGGCCCATGCAGCTGTCGCGTTGGAAGCGGACCCCCACCAGATCCGGTCACGCAATCCTTCGGAGTAAGGCTCAAGGCGCAAGAGCCCCGGCGGATTGGGAAACATTGGACGCGGGTTGGGCTTCGCGAAGCCCTTCCCGCGCAGCAGCTCGAGAAATTCTTCAGCATGTCGCCGGCCCATGTCTGCATCGTTCTCGCCTTCAATCGGGCCGTAGGCAAAATAGCGCCAACCATCGATGACCTGCTCGGGAGAACCGCGGCTGATCCCCAACTGCAAGCGCCCGCCAGAGATGAGATCCGCAGCGCCAGCGTCCTCCGCCATGTAGTGAGGATTCTCATACCGCATGTCGATCACTGCGGTGCCAATTTCGATCTTCCGCGTTTTGGCGCCAACCGCCGCGAGCAGGGGAAAGGGTGATGCCAGTTGCTGCGCGAAGTGATGGACACGAAAATAGGCTCCGTCCATTCCCAGGCGCTCGGCCTCGACGGCGAGGTCAATGGACTGCAGGAGTGCGTCCGCCGCCGACTGCGTTCGTGACTGCGGTGAAAGTGTCCAATGACCGAATGAGAGGAACCCAATTTTCTTCATACAATCCAGTTTCCCATCCAGGTAGGAGATTTTTCGGTAAACCTGCCATCCTTGCGGTCTTGCCTTTGTCGATACGAGGCAAGCTATTCCCGCGCCGTAGGCTTTACCGCTAGAACATCCTTGAAGCTTGCGCGATATTCGAGAAAGACCAGGACCCAGAGCACAGACGCTACCAGCGCTGGCGCTATGGTCGCCGGAGAAAGCGTCAGATGAAACGCGAGGATGTTGTAGAGCTCCGCCGCCAGCATCGTAAGAGCGAGCGGTACAAAGTAGCCCGAAAGCAAAAGCAGCCCGCCAATCAACTGCACCGCGAAGAAGAACACAGCAAAATGTGAAGCACTGATGGCGACGAAGAACTGGATCGCAAGCGGGTTCGTCGGTGGTGGCTGGTGGATGAAGTTCAAAAATCCGTTCAGGCCAAAGACTGTAAACAGCAGTCCAAGCAAATAGCGCGCGATTACAGAAGCAATTTTCATGTGGGGTCTCCTTTAGATTGCCTGTGCGTGCGATTGCACGACTTGAAGGTGCGGGGCGAGAAACGCATCGCGATCCTGCCCTTGGTTAAGTGCAGCGGTTCCGCCTGCCGTGAGGAAAGTCGCATCCGTCACACCGAGAAAGCCAAAGACCGACCGCAGATACGGCTCGACAAAGTTGAAAGAGGACATCTGCGTCTGCGCATCATAGATTCCGCCGGTCGCGATGATGATGGTCGCCTTCTTGCCTGTGAGCAATCCTTTCGGGATTCCAGACCCATAGGTAAAAGTCCTGCCCACACGCGCGATCTGATCGATCCAGAGCTTGAGCACCGAGGGCACCCCGAAGTTATGCATCGGCACCCCGATCACGTACTCATCCGCCTGCTCAAGTTCGGCCAGCAGCGCGTCTGAAACTGCCAGCAGTTCGTTCTGTTGCGGAGTGCGCGCCTCTTCCGGCGTGTAGGCAGCGCCCACCCACTCGGCGGTGATGGGCGATATCGCGGTTGCGTTCAAGTCGCGGTCGATGACCGTCCCATCCAGGTGCGAAGACTTCCATTGGTCAACGAACGCACCGGTAAGTTGGCGCGAGACGGATCGCCCATACAGCGGGCTCGAGTCGATGTGGAGTAGCGTGGACATTGCGAAACCTCCCATGCGACAATTGATGTTTAATCGACATACGTTGATTCAATAAATCGACAGATGTCGCGTAAGCATCTATTGACGAAGGAGCGTAATCTGGATAAGTGGTTGAGATGCCCCAATCCGGATCCGCGGCGGAGGCTATCGATCCCCGCATCCTGCGCAGCCGTCAGATGTTGATGGAAGCATTAGCCAGATTGTTGGATCATAAGGAGTTCGCCGACATCTCCGTGCAGGAGATTGCCGATGAAGCTACCCTTAACCGGGCGACCTTTTATCTTCATTACGCAGACAAGAACGCCCTCCTCCAGGCCATGACAGCCGCCCGCTTCCGCGACCTGATTGCCCGTCGCGGCCTTTCCTTCACAGATTGCGATGGAGCTTTACGAGCGATTGCTCTCGGCGTCTGTGATTATCTGGCCGAGACCACGGGCTGCCCCAGCCAGTTGACGAAGATGCCTCTCGAAGGCTCAATCATCCCGGTGGTGGAGGGTATGTTTCTGGAAGGCGCTGCGACATCATCCGGCGCAGCCCGGTGTCGATCCCGCGCTGCTGGGAACTACGGCCGCCTGGGCGATATTCGGGGCCGCGCGCCGCTGGCTGCAAACACCGGATCGCATTCCCGCCGAGGAGATGGCTGCGAAGATTGAGGCGATGGTGAAGCCGATCTTCCTTTCCGCTTCTATATAGGTGATCGACCTGCTGGTGAAGCAGATCGTCGCCCAACCCTGAATACGCTTATCGGAGGCCCCTCGTAGCTGTTTGAGACATCCGGCGAGCGAGAGAAAGTGCGACCGCGAAGGGTGATTCTCATCTGACAGAGTGCACTGTTTTTTCAACCTTGAATTCTGAGTCTGATACTGAACTCGTACAACTTGATGCTGGCCTGGCCGTTTCGGCTTGGATCAATCGAGGGTTCATCATCTCGTCGAACGGGGTCTAGCGCTTAGTGGTCGAATCCTTGCCGTTCCTAGATCGAATATTCAGAGCGTTTCGATACCGTGATTTCCGGATCATGTGGCTGGGAGCGTGCGTTTCAACTATTGGTACATTTGTGCAGCAGTTCGCACAAAGCTGGCTAGTCTACGATCTAACCAAGGATCCTTTCTACCTTGGCCTGGATCTCTTCTTGGGGCAATTGCCGATCATCCTTTTTTCTCTTGTCGGTGGTGTCTTTGCTGACCGCTTGGACAGGAAGAGGTTGCTGCTCTATTCGCAGTACATTCAAATGGTCTGCGCGTTTGTATTGACAGCGTTGTTCGCCACCCATGCTGTCAGGGTTTGGCACATTCTGACTTTATCTTTCGTTGTTGGCGTTGGGCAGTCCTTTGGCGGACCGGCGTATTCAGCGTTGTTGCCGACCCTGGTGGAACCTGAGGACCTTGCCAATGCAATTTCTATGAACTCAATCCAGTTCAATCTTGCACGCATCGTCGGCCCGACTCTCGGCGGCCTGGCGTACACGCTCTTCGGGGCGACGTGGTGTTTCGCTCTGAACGGCGTCTCCTACGTTGCTGTCATCATTTCTCTCCTCGTAATCAAGGTGCAATTCGTGGCGCCTAAGACACGAATGTCCGTTTTGAACAGCATGCAGGAAGGGATCAGATTCATCAGAGATCGCGAAGGATTGACTCCGCTTGTTGTGCTCGCATTTTGCACTACCCTGTTTGGCTTTTCGTTGACCGGATTTCTTCCGGTGATCGTTCAAACTATCTTTCACAGAGGCCCGGGGACTTACGAGCTCTTGCTGGTCTTCTCAGGCGCGGGATCGATCTGTGGAGCGCTTATGGTCGCGGCGATGGAGAAACTAAGGGGCAAGGACGTCTCGCTGTGCTTGCCCTGTTCGCCCTTGGGATGACAACGGCTGGATTTGCAGTCTCCAAGTGGCTTCCAGTTTCCTGTGTCCTGATCTTCGTTGCTGGCGCGGCTGTGATGGCGTCCGCTTCTCTTATGTTGTCACTCGTTCAACTCATTATTGCTGACTCGATGCGAGGGAGGGTGATGAGCGTATACAACCTCGCCTTTCGCGCCGGAATGCCGTTAGGAGCTTTAATTCTTGGAAAGCTGATTCCTATCCTCGGCGTTTCAGCCGCTCTTGCAGGTTTCGGCTTATCTCTGGTTGGTGTCGCCGGCTACTTTCTGATCGTCATGACGAAAGTGCCGACCTTTCAACGGTATGTCAAATCGCGAGTTTGATCTGATGGACGAGGCAGGAATCACAGCCCCCCGTTGGCCATGTTTCTCACCTTGAAGCTCGGCAAACAGTTCCGGCGGCTGAAATTCTGGCGGGAGTGACGAGACTCGAACCCCCGGCCTCCTGCGTGACAGGCACTTCAATCTGCGGTTTAACTGGAACTCTTGACCAACTGCGCCGTGAGTGCACTTAAAGCTGCAAGGCCGGTCGCTAGCCAGATCACTGCGCGATAGCCGCTGACGAAGGATTCGGTGATCGCATTCTGCACTGCGGGATCGGGATTGTGGGCGGCCGCAAGTTGCAGCCGCGCGGCATCAATCTGTGCACGAGCATCCGCGCCGACCATCAGATGAGCCAGGCGTTGATCCAGCGAATGGTTGAAAACCGTAACCAGAACGGCCCCGAAAGCAGCCACTGCAAGCAGAGAAGCTAAACGCGAGACCGCGTTATTCACTCCTGAGGCAAGACCCGACTCAAAGTCTGGAACAGCATTCATCACCGTCGTAGTCAAGGGCGCGACGCTGATCGTCATTCCCAGGCCCATCACCACCACGGCCGGGAAGAACGCAGTCCAGTAGTTCCCATTCTGCGGCACAACCGCAAAAAGTCCAATACCGCATGCTGCAACAACGGGGCCAACCGTGAGTGGCAGTCGCGATCCGTAGCGCGCGACCAGGCCGCCCGCCCAGCGCGACAGTCCAAACATGATGGCAATAAAAGGGAGAAACGCCGCCCCCGCTTCAGTGGCCGTGTAGTGTTGAATCTGAATCAGGTCCATCGGAAAGAAGAACATCAACCCACCAAGCGCTGCATACAGGAACAAGGTCAGCAGATTTGCGCCGGCAAAGTTTCGTGAGCAGAACAGCCTGAGCGAAACCATCGGCGCGCGAGACCAATGCTCCACGGCAACGAATCCAACCAGAGCAACGACACCCAAACCCGCTGCGGCCGTCACGAAAGAACCGCCATGGCGGGCGCGAGACGGCCATTCAATCAGCGCGTACGTAACGCCGCCAAGTCCCAGCGTTGCCAAAAGGGCGCCAGGCCAGTCGAGATGATGGGAGGCTTTCTCGTTACGGCTCTCCGGCACCTTCGTAGACAGCAGCATGACGGCCAGGGCAAGCGGGAGATTCAGGATGAAAACCCAGCGCCACGTGGAGTGTTCGATGAGCCAGCCGCCGATGACGGGACCGATGGCAGCGGTGATCGCGGAAAACCCGGACCACGTGCCAATCGCCTGTCCTCTCGTCTCTTCGGGAAAGGAGGCCGTGATCAGCGCGAGACTGCCCGGTACCAGCAAGGCCGCTCCCATGCCTTGAATCGAGCGCGCCCAGATCAGCATGTCTATGTTTTGCGCAAGGCCGCAGCACGCAGAAGCAACAGCAAACACGGCGACGCCAAAAACGTACATCTTGCGCCGCCCGAAGAGATCTCCAAGAGATCCGCCCACAAGCAGCAGCGCCGCCAACGTCAAAGCATACGACTCCACGACCCACTGCACGTCCGCCACCGTAGCATGGAACGCGGTCTGCAGCGCGGGAAGCGCGACATTGACAACCGTTCCGTCAATGAACGCCATGCTCGATCCAAGAATGGTCGCGGCAAGCACGATGCGTCCGCTTGCTTGCGCATTCGCGCCGTCATTGCGCAGGGATTGAATCGCGACCATCCTCCTCCAATTTGAAAGATTCGCCCTTATCGAGACCTGATCGCGAAATTTGACCGCGATTGGATCCGGGAGGAACTCGGCCCATTGGGTAACGACAAGTCGCATGTCGTCACGGATGAAGCCCCGCGAAATCAAGCCCGGAGCCACGATCATGTACGCCGGTCTTCTCTCCACAGTGCGAATGGCGAAGAAATCACTCTTTAGAATCTGGAGCCAGCAGAACGATCTTCCCAATACCGCCTTCCTGCCCCAGCACATGTGCTTCAGCCGCATCACGCAACGGCATCCGGCGGCCAATAGGCAGCACGAACTTGCCGTCGCGTACGTCATCGGCGAACTCGCGCACCTTGGATGGATCAGGTCGAGCACCCACGCGCGTGATCTTCACTGTCGGATTTTTGGCCGCCGCACTCTCCGGCAACATGGCCGTGTAGCCAACAGGAGCCGCCCGGCTTTACCCTCGAGATCAGCTTCGCTGCAACCTCACCGCCAACAGTGTCCGCAATTGCATCCACCAAGCGGAATTTCTCAATCGCATGATCGTCATCAATCGCGAGTGCATCAGAGACCCCGAGAGAGCGGACCTCATCCAGTTCTTTCCCGCGAACCCCTGCAATCACTTGCGCGCCTATCTTCTTTGCCGTGTGCACCGCTGCGCGCCCGACGCTGCCCAACGCACCCGTAATCAGAACTACCTGCCCCTTTTGCACGTTTGTCGCAAGGCGCACAAGCTGATCACCGGTTAGTGAAATTAGCGGGATCGCGGCCGCGTCTGCCAGGTCCACCCCATCCGGCAGATGAGTCACGTCCGAATCGTCCACTGCAACCAATTCGGCATAGGTCTTGTTGGAGAGTGCAAGAACGCGGTCGCCGGCCTTGAAGTGTTTTACAGTCGCACCCACCGCCCGTACGATGCCGCTCACATCGCGGCCCAGAATTGCCGGAAACGTCAACGGATGCATCTTCTGCATCGCCCCCGAACGCAGTTTCCAGTCGATCGGATTCACGCTCGCGGCGGTTGCCGCAATCAATACCGTACTTCCGCTCAACTGCGGTTCGGGAACGTTGTCTTCAAATTTTAGATTCTCAGGACCGCCATACTCATGCAGCACCACCGCCTTCATCGTCTGCCCCCTGGAAGTCCAAGTATATTCAACCTTCAAGTCAGATGCGCCGGAGCCGATGCGCGTCTCAACAGGATTTCCGTCCCATCGCCATTTGGACTTCAGACTTCGTCACGGCCAGCTCATCTGCCGTCTTGAGTTAAGACTCTCAGATAGGTCCCCGCAGGTCGGCCAGTGCTTACAAATCCAATCCACTTGGACCAATAACCGGTTACCGAGAGTAGTGAATTCCAAGGCTGAGCACGGGTTGGAAACCATGTGGACGCGTAGCCGACTACTCGACCACGTGGAATGTTGGCCTCCGCTGTGACAGGGCACCGGAAGACCGTAACTTATAGAAAGTGAACGTAACGAATGGCTCCTTTTGGCGCTCATGGGAACGTTGAGAAATCGTTATTGTGCCCTTCAAGTGCCCGCGACCTCTGCCCAGACAGGAATTGTTCAGTCCCAAATGGCGATCAAGCCGCAGGGGATCGCGATTTGGCAACAAGGGAGAAGCGGTTCTGGAATCGCGCCTCTCGCTAAGAGTCGGTCTTTGAGAAGCGAGGTTCTTC
>CAWFOD010000016.1:0-1131338 GCA_963817305.1 uncultured Acidobacteriaceae bacterium
TGGTGCGTCTAACGGCAACGGGAAGAAATCAAGATTGGCGGACTCGAAGCATTAAAACCATCGTGGTCTATTGCCCCTCTCAAGCGTTCACCGGCTAAGAACTTGCCAACAATCACACCAACTTACGGATCGACTGTACTTTGGAACATGTCCGACATCGGCCCTTTCGGCACCTGTTCGTTCTCCATTACCGATGGCTACACTGACACCAGTAGCCTCCCCCTCGGTCTCGAGAAGGCTGCAAATCTTTTGCAACCCGAATCGGAGAATGAAACATGGTGTCGTCGAATCCAAGCAAGACTTTGTCATCGCAAGTGCAACGGTGCTCCAGTGCGGTACTTGTCCTCTTTTTAATTCTTTTTTGCCTAGGAAGTTCGTCGGCCTTCGCGGCTTGTCACGCTGTGACACCGTCAGGCTCCGGTAGCAAGACTGGAGCTGACTGGAGTGACGCCTATGCGGGAATTCCGGGAACCCTGACGCGAGGCGACATCTATTACTTCGCCGACGGAAATTACGGAAGCTACACTTTCAGTCAGTCCGACTCCGGAACGACAACTATCGAGTTCCGCAAAGCCCAGAGCTATGATAATGGATCATCTTGCTCACCATCTATCGCGGCAGGTTGGAATACGAGCACGATGGGTTCGTCTCAGGCCATATTCGCGAGCACTGGTGCCGCACTCACTATAAACGCAGACTATTTCACCATGAACGGAAATGGGACTTCAACGGCTAGTGGCTGTGGTGGAGCACCCGGCGGCACGGTGGCGGCTGAACCTCCATCCCCCTCTGATTGCGGCTTCAGGCTTCAGGGAGCGGGCGGCACCAGTTCTGGATCGACCAACGTCGTCTTCATGGGATTCAACTCCTCGCATCAGACGTTTGAATATATCGAATTGCTCGCTTCAGGTACGAATTCCGGGGATCTTGAAATGTTCGCCAGCAACGGCTACTTCACGCTAACGCATTCCTATGAGCACAATTCAGGATGCGTGTACCTTCAAGATTTGGGAAGCAACACCGTGGTAGATCATTCCTATTTTTGGGGCACGGAAGTCTACGGTGCGGCTGGAGGTTGCCACGGACAGGCAGAATTTGAGAATGGTGGAAATAATAACGGTATTCGCAGCAACAACGTTTACCGAGACATTACGGGAACGGCAGTTTGGACTTTTGCTTCCGGCGGCACAGACAACAATTGGACGTTTTATAACAATGTGATTTTCTTTTCGTCACCCCAGTTGAGCTTTGGCGGCTTGTCTGACGCCACTTGGGACTGCATTAATGGCAATCTGTGCACGAACTTCACGATAGTGCAAAATACAATTGTTAATTGCCTCGCTAACGGAGTATTTGGTTCATCGTGCGGCATCGGCTGGGGCGATAGCAGCAGTGGCGGCAGCTTTGTAGCGGAGAACAATCTGTGGTACTCGAATCCAGGGGCAGTTGGCATCACTACGAACGGAACATCCGTAACCGAGGACTACAACTCTTTTCTCAACTCTCCAACTCCAGGGACGGGTGCACACGACGTGAAAGTCGCGTCAGGAGCTCCGAATCCATTTGCAGATTGGCAAAACAGCAATTTCAACCTCACATCCGAAAATGCCGATTGGAGCAACCGGCTCGCGTTAAGTTCGACGTACAACAAGGATGCCGCGGGAACCACGTTCACTACAGACCGGGGAGCTTACCAATCCACAGTGGCAGGATCCGCTCCGGCTCCTCCCACGGGCCTGGCAGTTGTAGTTGAATGATTGAGGGAGAGCTTGTTCTATGGACGCGAACTAGAGACGGCATGTTTTCACGCCGTCTCTAGTTCGCGCTGCAGTGCAATCCCCCGTCTTGCCTTGAGTGAGTCTTCCGATCTATCTGGCTTCGTACCGTACGGTCTTTACCCTCAAGGTACGAGGAAAAAGTATCGCTCGCTCTTCAAATAAGTTTTAGCACGATAATACTGACCCGAGAACGCGAACGCTCTGGGGTCTGAACACCATGCAACCCAAAAATTTTCAATTTGGAGGAGGTGCGGCGGGCACGATTTTACATCCGCTGGTAGCCGTGGGGATGGTGGCCGCCATTGTGTTGATCTTCCTTCTTCCGCGCAGGCGGGTGATCACACCGTTTCTCTTGGCTTTCTTTACTATACCGCTCGGACAAGTGTTAGTTCTGGGGGGCATACATTTCCTGGTGCACCAGATCCTCATCCTGACCGTATTGGTTCGGATGGTTGCCTTCCCAGGATCCGGTTCGAAACGGAGGATCGCCGGTGGTTTCAACATCCTCGATGGGGTCGTCGTGCTCTGGGCATTGTCAGCTTTTGTCATCTTTTCTCTTCAGTGGATGGAGATTCAGGCCGTAATCAAGAGCCTGGGCGACTTGGTGGTCACTCTGGGCGGCTACTTGGCTGTGAGATTTCTGATTCCCGACCGCATGGTAATACGGCGCATGCTCAAGACGCTCTCCTTAGTCTGCGTCATTCAGGGAGTGTTAATGATCATCGAGCAGTTCACGCATCAGAATGTGCTCGATTTCCTCGGGGCGTTGCCACCCGAATTCAGAGACGGGCACGTTCGTTCACAAGGTCCAATTGGCAATCTCTATGCTGGCATGTTAGCCGGGGTCTCAATACCTTTATTTCTTTGGTTGTGGACGGAAAAGAAGTCGCGGATCGCAGCCTGTATGGGACTAGTTGGTTCTACGGCTATGGTATTCGCGTCTTTCGCCAGCACCTCATGGATGACCTACGGAGCTGGCCTCGCTGGGCTTTGCTTTTGGCCACTGCGCAAGCAAATGCGACTCATCCGTTGGGGATTTGTGGCTATATTGGTGGCATTACACATTGTCATGCATGGACCGGTTTGGTCCCTCATTGAGAAAATTGACCTGACGGGAGGTTCCTCCAGCTATCATCGTTACATGCTCGTAGATAACTGCATCCGTCATTTCGGCGACTGGTGGCTCCTAGGAGCAAGGAATTATGGCGACTGGGGCTTTGTAATGTTTGATGTCTGTAACCAGTTTATTCTTGTCGCATTGAGAGGTGGGCTCTTGACGCTCCTCCTTTATGTCGCGATTTACCAGCGAAGTTTCTCAGTAATCGGGAAGACAAGGAAGCGTTTGGCAGGAGACGGCGCACAGGAATGGCAAACTTGGTGCCTGGGTTCGGCTCTGTTCGCTACAGTGGTGGCGTCCTTCGGAATCTACTACATCGTTTATCTTATCTTGTTTTTTTTCTGCTTGTTGGTCAGCATTTCAGTGTCGGCGCTGGATTCCGGCCGTGTTAAAATTGAAGCTCAGGCTCGGGTACATTTCGAGTTATCCCCCAGTATAGAAGTGACTGGTCTGCCGCCGGCCGAGATAAAGGCAGGGGTATGGCCCAACTCTTTCGAAGTCTAAGCGCGATATTCCTTATTTAGTCACTGTCTCGACGCCGCGACCAGGCTATCCTGCTCTTGGCGACAGGTCGGAGTTCTTCTTCAAAATGATCCAGCATTTGTCCTCACCATCAGATTCAAGTGTCGGCGCCTCCATACGGCCAGAAAAAATACCCTCCTTGGACCGCGCTGAGCGGTGCTCACTCTGCGGAGATGCGCGCGTGCAACAGTGGTTGCAGGCGCCCGACAGGTTTCATGGTCGGAGGGACTACTATTCGCTTGTCCGTTGCTCGGGTTGTTCCCTCGTTTGGCTGAGCAACGCACCACGAGCGGACGAAATGCATCGCCATTACACTCGCTCTTACGATCGACTCATTTCGGCGGCCGGGGAGACTTCACCGCATCGGTGGCGACGTCATAAAGACGCACTGCTCCCATACAAGCAGAGCGGAGCTCTTCTCGATCTGGGCTGCAGCTCGGGGGCATTCCTAGAATCTCTTAAAGGCGACTCCTGGACACTCTATGGGATTGAGATGTCAACAGCCGTTGCCGAAAGAGCCTCGGCGAGGACCGGGGCCGAGGTGTTTGTGGGAGATATCCTGAACGCCCCGTTCCCAAAGGAATCCTTTGATGTCATCACATGTTTTGATGTGCTGGAACACTTGTATGAGCCTCTTCAAGTGATGACCAAAGTGCGCGAATGGCTCAAGCCGGGCGGAATTTTCTACGTTCAAGTACCTAACGTGGACTCTGCTGAGGCGCGCGTGTTTGGAAGCTACTGGCATGGACTGGAATTGCCTCGCCACTTGTTCCACTATTCACCCGCCTCTCTCACATTCCTCGCCGCATCGGCAGGATTACGGAATGTATCGGTGGAAACGCGCCGCAATCCGGCGGTGGGAACCAGCCTGCGTTATGTTTGGGACGATGCGTTCGGCGCCGTGGGTATCCGGAGAACGCCAGTAGCGTACCGGGCAGAGGCACGACTGCCCTGGAAGGTGGCTCGGAAGCTGGTTCGCATAACGGTTCTGCGTGCTCTCCTGGCAATGGCTCCTCTGGTAGGCGAAGGCGAGGCCATTCATGGAATTTTTCAGAAGGAAGAGACGCCGCAGTGAAAGACGTGAAGCACGAGAATATTCCCAGGCCGCTCCCAGATCCATTGGAGCTTTTCCCAAGAGGACTTAGGAAGATCTATAGCGCATGGGTCGCGCGGACGTATCCATTTGCATCGTTGGGACGTGATGTATCGTTTCATTTCACGAGCAAGGTGAGCCGCCAACAGTCGCCGAGAATCATTCTTGGTAATTCGGTACGGCTGCTGGAGTACGCGTGGCTCAACGTTCCCATCGACGATCCCGCGACTGATCCTGCGGTCGTGATCGACGATAATTGCAGCATAGGATACGGCAGCATTATATCCGGCAAAAATCTCATCCATCTGCAGCGCGATGTGCTCGTCGGACAGAACGTCATAATTCAGGATCACAATCACGCCTACGAAGATGTTGATGTGCCAATTATGAAACAGGGAGATACAAAGGGCGGTCGGATCCGGATTGGCGAAGGATCGTGGATCGGCCGCGGTGCGGCCATTCTGTGCTCGCGCGGGGAACTGACCATCGGCCGCCACTGCGTGGTTTCCGCCAACTCCGTGGTGATGCGCAGCATTCCCGATTATTCCGTTGTCTTTGGCACGCCTGCCACCATTATTAGGCAATACGATCCGGAAAAACGAGCGTGGCGTATGGGGCAGCGGAGGAACACAAGCGTTGCAGTACAGGAAAATACCGCGAAACCCAGCTCCGGGGCTTGTGAAGCGGAGTTAGCGGAAAAATCATAAGGAGCGGCTTGAAATTCGCTTCTAATCAACTGAGTGAAACTCTCCGACAAGCTATATGAAGACGGAATCGCCGGTCGCAAGCATAGGATTGCCGGTCTACAACGGAGAGAACTTCGTTGCAGAAGCGATTCAGTGTGTCCTGGATCAGACATTCTCGGACTGGGAGCTCGTCATTTGCGACAACGCCTCGACCGACGGCACAGTAGAAATCTGCCGCCAATTTGCCGAGCGAGACAGCCGCATTCGTGTACATCAAAACCCGCGTAATATGGGCGTCTGCTTCAACTACAGCGAGGTTTTTCGCTTATCGCGAGGCCAGTACTTTAAATGGATGGCGCACGACGATCTGTTTACTCCCCGATTCATCGAGGCCTGCGTCGAGGAGCTCGAAAACGACCAGGGGGTAGTTCTGGCGTTTACAAAAATGTGCTATGTCGACGCGAGCGGCCAAGTGCTGCGACGCCAAACTTCTGAGCTGTCGGTTTCAGGGGAGACGGTGGAATCTAGGGCAAAGCAATTTCTCTCGTCCGCAGCCCAAAGTACCGATTTTCTTTGGCTCGCATATGGCGTGGTCCGCCGCGAGATCCTACAGCAAAGCGGGTCGATGGGCCTGTATGCAGGCTCAGATCATGTAATGCTTTTCAGGATCGCTCTTCAGGGACGCATAAAGCAAATTGAAGAGGAGATGTTCTTCCGTCGGGAGCACAGCGAAGCCTCAACCTGCAAGCGGGGATCGACCGTGAGGGAAAGAGCAAAATTCGCCTATGCGGACGACAACCGCAGGCTGGTTTTGCCCTGGTGCCGAATGTTGAAAGAGCACATAGACTCCGCCATGAAGGCTCCAGTTCCATTCCGGAGCAAGTTAGCCTGTGCGTCTGCTGTCCTGAGGAGATTTCTGACAGCCTGGAAATTCTTCGTCGAGGAAGCCATACACTCTCCGCTGGACGCCCTGCGGTCCAGGTAGCTGAATGGCGACAATGAATATTCTGGATATCGCAGAGCCGAACGCCGAAAGAGACTCCTCGCCCAAATTGCCAAATATCAATCGGCTAGCCCTGCCGGCGGGCAGAAAAAGCAAAAGGATTGCTCTCTTCGGGCATTTCGGCTGGGGTAACTTTGGCAACGAGAGCACGTTCCAGGCGATGCTTGATTATCTACGCGGCGTTGAGCCTGACGCTAAATTTAATTGCATCTGCACCGGCCCCGAGAACGTTGCCACAACGTACGGGATCGGGGCAGAGCCCAGCAGATACGCGATAGTTACGCCTTGGGAACTCCACGGGCGCCTGGCTCGATTTGGACGAACGCTCATCGTCGGTATACCAAGCGAAATTTATCGTTGGCTGAAGGGCCTTAATACACTTTGGGGCACGGACGTCATGATCGTCCCAGGAACCGGAATTCTTAATGACGCCTTCGGCCTCGGCGGTTGGGGCCCGTACGACTTGTTTAGGTGGTCGGTCGCTGCGAAAATTTGCGGGTGCAAGCTCCTCTTCGTGAGTGTGGGAGCCGGCCCTATTTACAGCCGCGCCGGAAGATTCTTCGTCAAGGCTGCTCTTTCTCTCGCTGATTTCCGTTCATACCGAGACGAGTCGTCGCTTCACTATCTTAAGGGCATTGGATTCGATGCCGACGATGGTTCAGTTTATCCGGACCTGGCTTTCAGCTTGGCTGTAAGTACGGATCCGTGCGGCCTTAAAAGGCAATCGGGCAGACTTGCTATTGGTCTCGGGCTGATGGAGTACGTCGGAAGATACAGCGTGGAGAGGCCCAATCGCGCGGTCCATTCGGCATACCTGGAAACTCTCGTGGAATTTGTGAAGTGGCTGTTGGCTCACGACTACGACGTCCGATTACTAATTGGCGACCTTGTCGATGTTCCCGTGACCCAAGAGTTTCGGTCATTGTTGAAGCAGCGCTCAGTCACATACGACGAGGGGCGCATTATCGACGAACCGGTTGCATCGGTGGATGACCTGTTGAAGCAGATCGCGTCGACAGACTTCGTAGTGGCGACCCGGTTTCACAACGTCCTGTTATCGCTGCTGCTCAACAAGCCGTCGATAGCGATTTCTTTTCATCATAAGTGCTCTTCTTTGATGAGCCAGATGGGATTGTCGCAGTATTGCCAGGACATTAACCGCCTGAACGCAGAACGCCTGATCGAGCAATTCTGCGATCTAGAGAAAAATGCGAAGACGCTCAAGCCTCTGATTAAGGACAAAGCTGAAGAATTTCGCCGAGCGCTGGATGAACAGTACGAGCGCATCTTCAGAGTGCTCCGGCCAGATTGCAAGAATGACGGGGATTCCCTTAAGGCTATGACCACGCAATGAAGGATCTGAAGGAAAAGACGATTCGAGGCGGTCTGGCCAGGCTTTGCGCCCAGGGCGCAGATTTTACGATGCGCCTGGTTTCGCTGATGGTGTTGGCCCGGCTGCTCAATCCAAAAGATTTTGGTTTGGTGGGCATGGTTACGGCGTTTACGGGAGTCTTGATTCTGTTCCGTGACTTCGGCCTTTCGGCTGCCGCAATCCAGCGTCCGGTGGTTACCGAGGAGCAGCTTTCGACGCTATTCTGGATCAACGTAGCCGTGGGCGCAGGCCTGGTGCTTCTGGTCCTGGCAATGGCGCCGTTTATCGCCGCGTTCTACCATGAGCCACGGCTGCTGAAAGTCACGGCTGCCCTGGCGTGCAGCTTTCTCTTCAACGCGGCTGGTATTCAACACGGAGCGCTTCTGCAACGCCAGATGCGGTTTACTACGTTAGCGGTTATCAGCACGATCAGCCTGGTGGTGAGTACCGCGCTTGCAATCAGCGCCGCCCGCGCGGGCTGGGGATATTGGGCACTTGTAGTCATGACGCTTACCACCCCCATCATCAATACTCTGGGCTTCTGGCTGACCACGAAGTGGATTCCGGGACCGCCGCGCAAGCGGACTGGAATACGCTCGATGATGCATTTCGGCGGCACTATTACTTTGAACGGCCTGGTTATCTATATTTCCAGTAACTTTGAGAAGGTGCTGCTCGGCCGTTTCTGGGGAGCCGACGCTCTAGGGATTTATGGCAGGGCTTATCAGCTGATTAACATTCCGACGGCCAACCTGAATTCGGCCGCCGGGGAAGTAGCATTTTCTGCATTGTCCCGTCTGCAAGACGATCCCGTTCGGCTCAGGAGTTATTTCCTGAAAGGCTACTCTTTGGTGTTGGCAATGACGATGCCAATGACGGTAGCCTGCGCTCTGTTTGCGGACGACATGATTTTCGTCTTTCTGGGGCCCAAGTGGAAAGCGGCGGCCGCTATTTTTCGCTTCCTAGCGCCTACCATCATGGCTTTTGCCATCGCCAATCCACTGGGATGGCTGATCATGTCGCTTGGCTTGGTGCGGAGAGGCCTGAAAATGGCCTTGGTCATAGCGCCTCTTTTGATCTTGTCTTATTTAATCGGGTTGCGTTGGGGACCTAAGGGCGTAGCCATCGCTTATTCGACGACGATGATGCTCTGGGTGTTTCCATTAATAGCGTGGGCCGTCCACGGCACCGTGATTTCCTTCTGGGATGTGCTGCGCACCGCGAGCAAACCAGCGATCTCGAGCATTGCGGCTGCAGGTCTGGCCTTTGCGGTTCGGTTTTTCTACGGGCAGTGGTTGACTCCGATCCCGCGCTTTGCGCTGGAAATTTCCGTGCTCATGATCACTTTCGTTGGAATGTTGCTATTCGCCACCGGGCAAAAAGCACTTTATATGGATCTGATTCGCGGATTGATACGCCCGTCAGTCACTAAAGAAGAAGAGAGCCTGGCTTCGGTTTAGCGAACCAGGTTTTGCAGGAGTTGTCATCCAATGTGGAATGGCCGAAAAAATCCATAGCGCTGTTCCGCTGACCGGGCGTCTGGCAGCGGTCACTGGCGCAAGCAGTGGAGTCGGACGCGCGATCGCGCTGGCGCTGGCACGTCAGGGTGCCGAAGTATGTGTTCTAGGAAGGAATTCCGAAGCGCTGGCGGAGACCGTTGCTGCCGCGCAACAGTTTTCAAAGGCGACAGCGTTTTCGCTAGATCTCACGCAAGAAGAGAGATTCGTACCTTTGCTGCAGCACGTGGAAGAAAAAGCAGGCAAGCTCGACATTCTGATACATAGCGCGGGCGTGATTCATCAAGACGTGATGGAACGTGCGCGCATTGAGGATTTCGACTCGCAATATGCCACGAATGTCCGCGCACCGTACCTGCTGAGTCAACGCTTGTTGCCAGCTTTGATGAAAGCCCAAGGGCAGATCGTATTCATTAACTCCAGCGTCGGGATCTCGGTGAAGCGGCCGGAAGTCGGACAGTATGCCGCCACCAAACATGCATTGAAGGCAATTGCTGACAGCTTGCGAGAAGAGGTGAATCCGAAGGGAATACGCGTTCTTACTTTGTATCTGGGCCGCACCGCAACTCCGATGCAGCAGGCGCTTTTCCAGCGGGAAGGACGCGAGTATCATCCGGCAAGTTTGTTGCAGCCGGAAGATGTGGCCTCCGTTGTGGTCCATACTTTGATGCTTCCCCGTACGGCTGAAGTGACAGAGATCTCCATTCGCCCAATGACCAAGAATTTGTCCTAGTTTTTCCGCATGCAGATTAAAGATCGGTTTTTCTCTGTCAGCTTCAGTTCGCTTAATTTAACCTTCGCCCGTCCACCAGAGCGGGCGCAAAGTTTCCAGTCGTCCTCCCACAGCACCGACTCATGAATTAATTGGGCACAGCATAGCGGACTCTGAGGGCAAGGATTGATGGCCGCAGGAGGATCCCGTGAGAGCATATCGGTCTTTTGTAAAGTTCGTGCTCCGTCCGGTGGGCATCCTAACGCTCGCGCTAACAGCGGCGCTTCCGACTTCAGCCCAGACCTCACCACCGGTTATAGTTAGCACCGTTGGCTACATCAATGCCACGCCGCTGACCACACACACGTCAGCCGCCTCCAACACCACTGGCGCCTCGGCGCTTGTGGCTTTTGTCTCGACTAATACGCCATGGAATGGCCTGCCGGTCAATATCAGTGGGCTAAGCGACAACTTGGGCAATACGTGGAACCTGTTGACCGGTCCCACTATTTTCTCCGGCAGTACGTTTACGCTGGTATCTGCTGTTTACTACGTAAATAATCCAATTACCAGCAGTAGCCAGACAATTACAGCACAGTTAACTAATCCCGCACCCCTGGTGTTACACGTCTTCGCCGTATCGGGCTCGGATGTCACCGGTCCGCCTATCTTCTCGGCCATTACCGACCCAGGTGCGGGCGCGACCTCAGCCAACGTGGCGACAGCTCCCATAACGGTGCCAGCCAACAGTTTGTTACTGAGCTGGGTGAAAAATGAAACCAGCGCGACCGCAACCGCGCTGGATGGATTTACCCTGGATACACAATCGACCAGCTTTTTGTGGGCCGAGTTCGAATCCCCGATCGCTGCTGGTTCTTACACGGGCGACTTTCAATACAGCTCGGCGATAGGATGGCAGACGGCGATTGTTGCTCTTCAGCCGTCGCTGGGACCGACGGCTCAGAGCCAAGCTGTTACGACAAGCGAAGACACCCCGGTGGGCATCACATTAACAGCTACGTCGCCACAAGGTTTACCTCTCACCTATACCGTTTTGAGCGCGCCGACGCAGGGCACACTGTCCGGCTCCGCACCTAATCTCACTTATACCCCGAACACAGGCTACGTCGGTGCTGATTCGTTCACGTTTCGGGCCAACGACGGCACCAGCAACAGTAATACGGCTACCGTCAGCATCACCATTCGAGGGCAGGCACCTTTCATAGTCAGCACCGTCGGCTATCTGAATTCCAATCCGCAAACAGCGCACACGACGGCAGCATTCAACTCGACGAGCGCTTCCACTTTGGTGGCATTCGTGTCCAGCCATCCTTCCTGGAATGGCTTGCCGGTCAGCATCACAGGCCTGACTGACAATTTGGGCAATACGTGGACTTCGCTTACCGGTCCTACCACGTGGGCCGGGAGCTCCTTCACCTTGCTCTCTCAGATTTACTACATAAACAGCCCGTCCACCAGCCTCACTCACACGGTTACGGCACAGTTGACCAATCCTGCACCTCTGGTTTTGCACGTCTTCGCCGTGTCGAATTCGGAAGTTACGGGACCGCCCGTCTCCTCCGCCATTACCGACCCGGGACCGGGCGGGACCTCGGCCAACGTGACAACGGCGCCCATAAGTGTGGCCACCAACAGCCTATTACTAAGCTGGGTGAAAAATGAAACGGGCGCAACGGCGACCGCGATTGATGGATTTACCCTGGATTCGCAATCGACCACATATTTGTGGGCTGAGTCTGAAACCCCAATTAGCGCCGGTTCCTACACTGGCGACTTCCTATATGACTCGCCAATCGGGTGGCAGACGGCTATCGTAGGTGTCGAGCCTCAAAACCCGGCGCCTCCCACGCCGGTCATAACCTCGAGTCCTACCAACCCAACGAACCAAACGAGCGCGAGCTTCAGCTTTACCGATACTGAGACGGGGGTGACCTTCCTGTGCCAGCTTGATGGAAGCGCGCTCAGCGCCTGCTCCAGTCCGACGTCTTACTCTGGTCTGAGCCAAGGGAATCACACGTTTTCTGTCAAGGCGCAGGACACCAGTGGCAACCAGAGCAGTGCCGCTACGTTTTCTTGGACCATCAGCGCGGCGCCGACGGTGAGCAGTGTATCGCCGATTAGTGGCCCGGTAGCAGGCGGGACAGCAGTAACAATCACGGGGACGAACTTTGCCGCGGGAGCAACCGTGACGTTTGGCAGCGCAGCAGCGAGCAACGTGTTAGTTGTTAGCGGGGCACAGATCACCGCGACAACGCCTGCCGGCAGCGCTGGAGCGGTGACGGTCACTGTAACTGAACCCGGGGCCCTGAGCGGGAGCCTCACGAATGCGTTTACTTACATTGGTGTACCCACGGTGAGCAGTGTATCGCCGAACAACGGTCCGGCGGCGGGTGGGACAGCAGTGACGATCGCAGGAACAAACTTTGCCGCAGGAGCGACGGTGACGTTCGGCGCAGCCGCGGCCAGCAACGTAGTGGTCGTGAGCGGCACCCAGATCACGGCGACCACGCCAGCGAATGCGGCGGGTGCGATCACCGTGACGGTAACGGTAAATGGACAGAGCGGAAGCTTGAGCAATGGGTTCACATACAATCCAGCGTTGGCGATCGGCTTTGCGCAAGTAGCGGCAGCCACGCCCCAGTCAGCGACGGCAACGGTTTCAGTGACGTATCCAGCGGCACAGACAGCAGGAGACCTGAACGTGGTAGTGGTGGGGTGGAACGACACAACCTCGACAGTGCAGTCGGTGCAGGATAGTGGAGGGAACAGCTACAGTTTGGCGATTGGGCCGACGACGGGAACAGCGTTGCGGCAATCGATCTACTATTTGAGCAATATCGCGGGTGGCAGCAACACGGTGACGGTGACGTTCAACCAGGCAGCGGCGTATCCCGATGTTCGGATTCTGGAGTACCGGGGAGTAACGACGTTGGATGTAACGGCGGGAGCGAGCGGGACAGCAAAGAGTGCGAGTAGTGGAGCGGCAACAACTACCACCGCCAACGAATTGATCTTTGGGGCGAACATGGTGGCGACCAGCACTGCGGGAGCAGGGACGGGGTTCACGCGGCGGATCATCACGAGTCCGGATGGGGACCTGGCAGAAGATAAGGTGGTGACGACGGCTGGCAGCAACAGTGCGACGGCTACGTTGAGTTCCGCCGGGCCCTGGGTTATGCAAATGGTTACATTTTCGGCGGTTTCAGGTCCGGCGCCGACTGTGAGCAGCGTTACGCCAAATACTGGCCCCACAACAGGCGGAACGGCCGTTACGATCACCGGCAGTAACTTTGCTGCTGGGGTAACCGTGGCGTTCGGTGGTGTGGCCGCTACTAATGTGGCTGTGCTGAGTGCGACGGAGATCACAGCGACAAGCCCAGCGGGCACCGCAGGAGCGACAGCTGTTACAGTCACCAATCCCGGGGGACAGAGCGGAAGCCTGCCCAGCGCATTTACATACATTGCTTCGCCGACCGTGAGCAGTGTATTGCCGAACAATGGTCCGGTAGCAGGCGGGACAGCTGTGACAATTGCGGGCACGAATTTTCTAGCAGGTGCGGCGGTGACATTTGGAGGGACGGTCGCGACGAATGTCGTTGTGGTGAGTGGCACGCAGATTACCGCGACAACTCCAACGGCTGGTGCAGGCGCGGTCACGGTGACGGTTGCTAACAGCAACGGGCTGAGCGGAAGCTTGGCCAGCGGTTTTACTTACCTTGCTCCGCCGACAGTCGCCGGTGTATCGCCAAACACGGGGTCAACGGCGGGTGGGACAAAGGTGACGATCACGGGAACAAACCTTGCCGCAGGAGCGACGGTGACATTTGGCGCAGCCGCGGCCAGCAACGTAGTGGTCGTGAGCGGCACCCAGATCACGGCGACCACGCCAGCGAATGCGGCGGGTGCGATCACCGTGACGGTAACGGTAAATGGACAGAGCGGAAGCTTGAGCAATGGGTTCACATACAATCCAGCGTTGGCGATCGGCTTTGCGCAAGTAGCGGCAGCCACGCCCCAGTCAGCGACGGCAACGGTTTCAGTGACGTATCCAGCGGCACAGACAGCAGGAGACCTGAACGTGGTAGTGGTGGGGTGGAACGACACAACCTCGACAGTGCAGTCGGTGCAGGATAGTGGAGGGAACAGCTACAGTTTGGCGATTGGGCCGACGACGGGAACAGCGTTGCGGCAATCGATCTACTATTTGAGCAATATCGCGGGTGGCAGCAACACGGTGACGGTGACGTTCAACCAGGCAGCGGCGTATCCCGATGTTCGGATTCTGGAGTACCGGGGAGTAACGACGTTGGATGTAACGGCGGGAGCGAGCGGGACAGCAAAGAGTGCGAGTAGTGGAGCGGCAACAACTACCACCGCCAACGAATTGATCTTTGGGGCGAACATGGTGGCGACCAGCACTGCGGGAGCAGGGACGGGGTTCACGCGGCGGATCATCACGAGTCCGGATGGGGACCTGGCAGAAGACAAGGTGGTGACGACGGCTGGCAGCAACAGTGCGACGGCTACGTTGAGTTCCGCCGGGCCCTGGGTTATGCAAATGGTCACATTCAAATAGAATCATCCGCACTGGCGCACCTCGCGCATAGATGCGTCAATGATGATCGCACTTGTATCCAGTAATGCGAAACTTAAACGAGGAAGAGGAGGTAGAGAAGCTTGCTAAGCGGTGACGACGGGATCGGAGTGGATTCCAAGGGATCAGGTTGGCTGCGCGCCAGAATCGACAAGGTATCTCGATCAAAGCGTCTTAGAAAATATTTGGGGAGGCCATATGTTCGCGGCAACATCTGGATTTGGAATCATCTTCCAGCTTTCTTGACTTCCTCGCGTCTGGGCTCTTTGTACGGTGCTCATCTGCACAAGTTGATTCAGTTGCGGTCGGCGCGAAGGCAATACACCGGCACATTCTTTTTTCGTAATCGTCCGGAAATTGAGTTATTGATTCGATTGCTTGATCGTACGGAACGACCAACGGATGTGAAGCTGGCGATCCTCGGTTGCAGCAAAGGAGCCGAGGTTTATTCCTTTTCGTATGCTGTACGCACGGCAAAACCGGAATTGAAACTAAACATACGTGCTGTGGATATTGACGCGGAAGTCGTCGAATTTGCCGAGGGCGGTGTCTACTATCTTGGGAATCGCGCTAGGAAAAATGACTCAGGACTTGATCCCTTCTCGCCGCTCGGAGAATTAGCGGCAAAAACTTCGGGGGACCAGAGCACTTCGGTTTTTGAGCGCATGTCCGCTGATGAGATCGCCGCTATGTTTGAGTGCGAGGGTGAGCGAGTGCGAGTCAGGCCTCAGTTCCGGGAAAACATTACTTGGAGCGTCGGCGATGCCGGCGATCCGAAGTTGGTCGATGAGTTTGGTCTCCAGGATATTGTGGTTGCGAATCGTTTCCTTTGCCACATGCAACCGAAAGAAGCAGAGAGCTGCTTGCGCAGCCTAGCAGGCCTGGTAAAACTCGGCGGGTACCTCTTCGTTTCAGGTGTTGATCTTGACGTGCGTACAAGGGTCGCCCGCGACCTCGGGTGGCGTCCCGTGACTGAGTTGATTCACGAGATTCACGAAGGGGACCAATCTCTACGGAAAGACTGGCCCTTGCAGTACTGGGGTTTGGAACCCTTTGATCGCCGGCGAAGCGACTTGGATGTACGCTATACATCCGTATTTCAAGTCGGCGAATCATCCTCGGCAAACACGCCTGCGAGGAGTATGCGTGATAAACGTGAGCACATGCTTGTGCACGATCGCTAGACCTCTCGCCACGTATTGTCCTTCACGGCTAGCGCATGAATATTCACATCACGAATCCACTTACCGACCCTCGGTGGGATGACTTGGTTGCGCGACATCCTCTGGCATCGGCATTTCACCAACGCGGATGGCTCCAGGCATTATCTTCAACTTACGGATATGAGCCAATCGTACTCACGAGTGCGAGCGATGGAAAACCAATATCCGATGGCATCGTTTTGTGCCGTGTCTCCAGTTGGATTACCGGAACCCGCATGGTCTCGCTTCCATTTTCAGACCATTGCGAACCCCTGCTCGATGACCCACAAGATCTTTCCGATTTTGTGGCGTGGTTACGTGCCGAGCGCGATTCTCAAAAGTGGAAGTACGTCGAGCTACGCCCCCTCGCGCAAATTCGCGACAACTATAGTGGGCAGCCGAGTCAATCGTATTGCTTTCACGAGCTCGATTTATCTCTAGGGTTGGAGCAGCTGTTTCGAAATCTGCATAAAGATTCTATCCAGCGAAAAATTCGACGGGCCGAGCGGGAACAATTATCGTGTGAAACCGGGCGGTCGGAAGCACTCGCGGACGTTTTTTACCGGCTTATGCTGAAGACGCGGAGGCGCCATCATTTGCTCCCTCAACCTCGGGCATGGTTCAAAAACCTGGTTGAATGCATGGGTGAAAGGGCGCAAATCCGTGTGGCCGCGAAGGACGGCATGCCTATTGCCGCTTTGCTGACACTTAGTCACGGAAGCTCTGTCATCTACAAGTACGGTTGCTCGGACGAGCGGCATCACAGCCTTGGTGCGATGGCCTTTCTGTTCTGGAAGCTAATTGAGGAAGCTAAGGTATCGGGTGTTGAGAGGATCGATTTAGGTCGTTCTGATTTGGATCAAGAGAGCCTGATCAACTTCAAGGACAAGTTTGGTGCAACCAGGAAGTTGCTGCACTACTACCGATATCCGCAAGGCTTGAAACGCAAACCTACGGCTTGGGGCGAGCACGCGATTCGACAGTGTTTCTCGATATTGCCGGACTTGGTTTCCTCCACAGCGGGTAGGTTTGTATATCGACACATGGGCTAGGCTGGAGAGCACCCTTATTATTGTTCGAGATAGCACTTTAGTGCGGGAAACACTGGCTACTCCCGCAACTTAGTGTGATAAGAAAATGAGCAGCGATTTGATAGCCACGGGGCATGCACATTTGACGAAGCCGAAGTACGGATTGAAAGAACTCGTTTTCAAGGGAGCCGCATCTGACTCCAGTTCGCTCACCCGGAGTGTTTTTGAGCATTTCCGCTGCCCCGAGAATTTCTTGGATTTTGCCGCGAATGCACGATTCTCTTCTAATGCCGGCCACTTCCAGTTCGGCTTGAATACGCTTTGTTATGGGCAATATTGCAGAAGCATCCGTGATTCTGGAGCGCAGTCTTCGTCACCATACGATCTCCTCGATGACGTGGTAATCGGCGACGGCAAGGTCGGACTGCCCTTCAATCCCTCCGAGGTGATTGATAATCTCCGGCTGGAGAGATATGCCGCAGCCAATCGCTCGAGCAGCGATTGGCTCCGCAAAATCTATTATTTATTTCGTCCGCTGACAAACTTATCTCTTCGTACACGAATTCAGCGCTTTAACGCACGCCACTGGCAAGATGCCAGGTTCCCGCATTGGCCCGTGGATACAACCGTCGAGAACCTGTGCGAGACTTTGGTGTTGTTGTCACTGCAAGCCAGGGAAGAGAGCAGTGTTCCGTTTGTGTGGTTCTGGCCTCGGGGAGCCGGCGGCTGCGTGATAATGACGCACGATGTCGAGACCGAAGCCGGCAGGGATTTTTGTACAGAATTGATGAACATCGATGATTCCTACGGGATCAAGGCGTCCTTCCAGATCGTGCCCGAGGAACGCTACACAACTTCTTCTGTCCTGATTGACGATATTCGAAAACGTGGATTCGATGTCGCCATTCAAGACCTAAATCATGACGGGCGTTTGTTTGATGGTAAGGAGGAATTCCTTCGCCGGGCGGCGATTGTGAATGAATATGCGAAGCAGTATCACGCGGAAGGATTTCGTGCAGGCGTTCTTTACCGACGACCAGATTGGTACGAGAATCTGGATTTTTCGTTCGACATGTCGATGCCCAATGTAGCTCACCTCGATCCGCAGCGAGGTGGCTGCTGCACGGTGATGCCATATTTCATTGGGAAGGTCCTCGAGCTTCCGGTGACCACCACACAGGATTACTCGCTGTTCCACATTCTGAAGCAGCGCTCAATCGACCTCTGGAAAGAACAACTTGAACTTATTCTCGAAAAGAATGGGATGGCCAGCTTTATTATTCATCCCGATTATGTTATTGAGCCAGAAGTCAGGGTTATTTATGAGAATCTGCTGCGGCATTTGAGATTCTTAAGATCACAGAACAACATTTGGTTTGCGCTTCCGCGGGAGGTCGACACGTGGTGGCGGAGTCGGAGTCAGATGCGCGTGGAGAAACATGGGGCCTCATGGCGGGTCGTGGGCGAAGGTGCCGAGCGTGCGGCACTGGCCTACGCCAAGAACGTTAACGGCAAATTGGTGTATGAATTGGCGCGCTCAGCCGAGACGGTATAAATTTAATGTACTGAGCGGTATCCCGCGGTATGATCTTTCAAGAAACCAACCTCCCCGGAGTTTTCGAAATTCATTTGCAGCCATTTCACGATTCGCGTGGGTTTTTTGCGCGCAGCTGGTGCCAGAAAGAGTTTGAAAACCATGGGTTGAATCCGAATGTGGTGCAATGCAACGTTTCTTTCAACAAACTAAAGGGAACTTTGCGTGGCATGCATTACCAGGAAGCACCCAAGGGTGAAGCAAAACTGGTTCGCTGCACTTCTGGATCAGTCTATGATGTGGTCATCGACTTGCGTACCGATTCACCGACGTTTAAGCGTTGGATTGCAGCAACGCTTACAGCTCGGCAGCGCAACATGATCTACGTGCCGGAGGGTTGCGCTCACGGGTTCCTTACGCTGGAGGACGAGAGCGAGGTCTTCTACCAAATGTCGGAATTCTTCAGCCCGGAATTGGCCCGTGGGGTTCGCTGGGATGATCCGGCGTTTCAAATCGTTTGGCCGGAGAAAATTGAAGTAATATCCGAACGGGATCGTACTTACGCCGATTTCGAACCCGCACAATGCGCATATTAAATGAAATCAAAGGCAAGAATCCGGATGAAATCGGCCGGGGTTTGCATCGCTTTGCCGCTGAGCTTTATCCGATTTGCCGAAGCATCACGGGCGAAGGACTGCGGCAAACGTTAGCTGCGATTCAAAAGCGTATTCCACTTCAGATCTCTGAAGTGCCGACGGGAACTGAAGTTTTCGACTGGACCGTTCCCAAGGAATGGAACATCCGGGATGCCTATATAAAGGATGCGGCAGGGAAACGCATCGTGGATTTTCAAGCGTGCAACCTCCACGTATTGAACTACAGCACTCCCCTACGCAAAACGATGCCGTTGTCCGAGTTGCGGCCCCATCTTTTTACCATCCCCGACCACCCGGACTGGATTCCTTACCGGACTTCTTATTACCGGGAAAACTGGGGATTCTGTTTGTCGCATCGTCAGATGCAGGCACTCGAAGAAGGGAATTACGAAGTCTGCATCGACTCCACTCTGACGCGCGGTTCATTGACGTACGGCGAATGTTATTTACCCGGACGTTCGAACGATGAAGTCTTAATCTCCTGCCACGTCTGTCACCCCTCATTGGCCAATGACAATCTTTCTGGAGTGACTGTAGCAACTGCTTTGGCAGAGCAGTTAGTGGGGCGCGATCTGCAATATTCGTATCGGTTTCTGTTCATTCCGGGCACGATTGGTGCGATTACCTGGCTGGCGCAAAATCGCGACAAGACAAACCGCATCCGCCACGGACTCGTGCTCACGGGCATTGGGAACGAGAGCGGATTCCACTATAAGAAAAGCCGCCGTGGAGATGCCGACATCGATCACGCTGTTGCGCACGTGCTGCACCACAATGCTGCGCCATACGATGTTCTGGAGTTCTCCCCTTATGGATACGACGAGCGGCAGTATTGTTCTCCAGGATTCAACTTGCCTGTCGGCTGCCTGACGCGAAGTGTCTGGGGAACGTTTCCCGAGTATCACACTTCGGCTGACAATCTGGACTTCATCAAGCCGGAGCGGTTAGGTGAATCGCTTCGCGTTTGCGCCTCCGTCGTTGACGTGCTGGAAAATAACCAGTGCTATCGCAACTTGAGTCCTTATTGTGAGCCGCAACTCGGCAAACGAGGTCTTTATCGATCCACTGGCGGTGAGGCTATCGAAGTGGAGATCAACGCCCGCCTTTGGGTGTTGAATTTCTCCGATGGCGAGCACTCTTTGCTTGACATTGCGGAGCGCTCTGGATTGCCATTCTCAGTAATCCGCGATGCAGCGGATCTGTTGCGCGAAGGCGGCCTGCTGGCGCTCACTGCTGAGTCGAAAAGCAACGAATCCGGGGAAACGCCCGCAGGTAACATGGCAGAGGTTACCTTTCGTCGATAACCAGTAGGCTATTTCGCTCGTGGAAGTTACATGTAAGGATTGTAGCGAGAACAATCCTTAGGCGCATAGAACCCCGGTCTGCCAACTGAACAAATTTTCTGCAGTGTCCACACCTCACGAGCAGGAACCAGGTTTTGAGAGGAGCATCATGAGAGTACTTTTAACCGGTCACAAGGGATATATAGGCGCCGTGGCAGGGCCGGTCCTGCGTTCTGCAGGGCATGAGGTAGTTGGTCTGGATACCGACCTTTTTGCCGGCTGTGATTTCGGCGCCGCGTCCCACGATGGTAATGATGACATTAAAGATGTGCGGAAGGACCTTCGGAATCTGACAAAGAGCGATCTCGACGGATTTGATGCTGTCGTGCATCTCGCTGCCTTGTCCAATGACCCATTAGGCAACCTGAACTCAAACCTGACTTACGACATCAACCACAAAGCTTCCGTCCGTCTCGCTGAACTTGCAAAAGCGGCAGGGGTGAAGCGGTTTGTCTTCTCGTCTTCCTGCAGTACATACGGCGCAGGCGGTGACGCATTCCGCGATGAGAGTGCGGCTCTCAATCCTGTCACTCCTTACGGTGAGTCGAAGGTCCTGGTGGAGCGCGATGTCGCACCATTGGCAGACGACAATTTCACTCCAACTTACATGCGGAACGCCACCGCCTACGGAGTGTCTCCGCGGCTGCGGCTGGATATCGTTTTAAACGATCTGGTGGCATCGGCATTTACAACCGGGCGCGTACTGATAAAGAGCGACGGCACACCATGGCGTCCCATCGTGCACATTCGCGATATTATCGGGGCAGTAGTCGCGGCCCTTGAGGCTCCATGCGAAATCGTTCATAACCAGACGTTCAATGTTGGCCGCACAGAAGAGAACTACCGCATCAGCGAACTCGCCGATATGGTCGCCGAGATCGTTCCCGAATGCAAAGTAGAGTACGCTCCCGACGGCGCTCCCGACAAACGTTGCTACCGCGTGAATTGCGATAAAATCCAGCGTGTGCTGCCAGGGTTCCGACCGCAATGGACAGCTCGCAAAGGCGCGCAGGAACTCTATGACGCCTATCGTTCCGCAGGATTGACAGCGGAAGACTTGCAGCGCGGTCGCTACCTGCGCATCAGCCAGATTCAACGCCTGCAAAAGGCAGGGCGGCTCGATGCTTCTCTGCGCTGGACGCAGCAACCCGCGGAAGTGGTGGTTGCCTGAACTCGATCCCCTAAAAAGACTGAGAAAGTTTATGGCTACGATGACCCAACCATCAGAAATTCAAGTAGACAGCCGGACCCGACAGTGCCGCTTCTGCGGGTCTGGCCTGCAGCGCACGTTTGTGGACTTGGGATTGTCTCCACTGTGCGAGACCTATCCAGCAGCCTCCGACTTCCAGCGCGGTGAGCATTACTATCCGCTTCACGTATATGTCTGCGACGAATGCTTCCTGGTGCAGCTGGAAGAATACGAGAGCGCAGAGAATATTTTCAGCGACTATGCGTACTTCTCTTCTTTTTCCGATTCATGGCTGAAGCACTCGGAGACTTACTGCAACAAGATGAAGAGCCGCTTCGGCTTGAACGAGCAAAGCTTTGTGGTGGAAGTGGCGAGCAACGATGGCTACCTCCTGCAGTATTTTGTGCGGCAAGGAGTGCCCGTGCTGGGCATCGAGCCGGCGGCCAACGTTGCTAAAGTCGCAGTAGAAAAAGGTGTCCCTAGCCTGGTGCGGTTCTTCGGCACGAAACTGGCCAGGGAACTTGCTGCTGAGGGTCGTTGCGCCGATCTGGTTTTGGGCAATAACGTGTTGGCACAGGTTCCAGACCTAAATGATTTTGTCGAAGGACTGAAGATCCTGCTGAAGCCCGATGGGGTTATCACTTTAGAATTTCCCCACTTGCTGAAGCTGATTGAGCTCAACGAGTTTGACACGATCTATCACGAGCATTTTTCTTACTTCTCCATGCTTACGACGATCCGCATCATGGAAGCGCATGGCTTGAAAGTGTTCGACGTGGAAGAATTGAAGTCGCACGGTGGCTCGCTCCGTGTTTATGCATGCCGAGCGGAATCGAGCGCACACGATCTGCAACCGACCGTTGCAAAGGTGCTAGCCGATGAAGAAAAAGCTGGCCTCTTTTCGCCTGCAGGATACGAAAGTTTTGCCCACCAAGTGAGAGAGACCAAAATGGCGCTGGTCGAGTTTCTTTTAGAGGCGGCAAAGCAAGGGAAGTCGGTAGCCGGGTACGGAGCTCCTGGCAAGAGCGCAACGCTGCTGCACTACTGTGGAATTGGCAAGGACCTGATTGCATACACCGTGGATCGAAGCCCGTATAAGCAGGGCCGATTCCTGCCCGGCAATCACATCCCAATTTTTAATCCAGACCGGATTCGTGAGACCAAGCCGGATTATGTTGTGATCCTGCCCTGGAACCTGAAAGACGAAATCATGGAGCAGTTGCGCTTCATCCGGGAGTGGGGCGGGCGTTTCGTTGTGCCGATTCCGAAAGTAAAGATTTACTAAGTGGGAGGTATGCCATGAAGGTGGTTCTGTTCTGCGGAGGAGCGGGGATGCGACTTCGGGGCTATGCCGACGATGTCCCCAAGCCCATGGTGCAAATTGGGACACGGCCGATTCTGTGGCATCTGATGAAGTATTACGCCCACTTCGGTCACAAGGATTTTATTCTCTGCCTCGGCTACAAGGGCAACAGCATCAAGGATTACTTTCTGCACTACGACGAGTCCGTTTCCAACAATTTCGTCTGGTCGCAGGGAGGGAAGAATATCCAGTTTCTCAATCGTGACATTGATGACTGGACAATTACTTTCGTGGAGACTGGAGCAAACTCCAACATCGGGCAGCGCCTGAAGGCTGTCGAACCTTATGTGAAGGGCGAGGAAATGTTTCTCGCAAACTACGGTGACGGCCTGAGCGACGTTCCGTTGCCTGCGATGCTCGAGACTTTTCGCCAGAGCAAAGCTGCGGCTTCGTTGCTGCTGGTGCAGCCGACGGCGAGCTTCGACATTGTCCATTCCGGAAATGAAGGAATGGTCAGGGAAATTCAGCCACTCTGCCGCACGGATATTTGGATCAATGGTGGCTTCTTTGTGATGCGGAATGACGTGTTCAATTACATCAAACCCGGCGAAGAACTGGTGCGCGAACCGTTCCAGCGCCTGATTGAAAAACAGGCTCTTTTGGCCTACAAGTACAGCGGCTTCTGGCAATGCATGGATACCTTCAAAGACAAACAACATCTGGAAGAATTGAACCATGACACGGCGCCATGGAAAGTGTGGAACCATGGCAGCAAAGAGAAATCAAACCAACTGGAAGTGATTTCGGCTGGCGCATGATCCGGTTGAAACTCGATTTAGGAAAGAAGACCGCGCCGCAGATTTTGTGTCTGGGCTGTCATTCGGACGACATTGAGATCGGCTGTGGTGGATCGATCCTGCGGTTGGCTAAACAATATCCAGAATGCGAGATTCACTGGGCAGTTTTCAGTGCCATTGGTGTACGGGAAGCGGAGGCGCGACGCGGTGCTGAACTATTCGCTGGATCGCGCGTGAAGGGTCCACTGCTTAAGACGTTCCCAGACGGTTTTATGCCGTATTCGGGCGCAGAGGTGAAGACGGTCTTTGAAAAAGAATTGAAGCAACTGAACCCGGATGTGGTTTTTACACATAACGGTCTCGATGCACATCAGGATCACCGGCTGATCTCGGAGCTGACCTGGAATACATTTCGAGATCATTTGATCCTGGAGTACGAAATTCCGAAATACGATGGTGACCTCGGAAGGCCCAGCATGTTTGTTCCGCTTGAGGCTGAGGTCTACCAGAAAAAAGTTGGTTACATCATGGATACATTCCAATCTCAGCGCGGTAAGCGATGGTTTCAGCAAGAGACGTTTCTGTCGCTCATGCGCTTGCGAGGGATGGAATGCAACGCACCTAGCGGTTATGCGGAAGCTTTTTACTGCCGTAAGATGGTGATTTGAACATGGTGATTTGAACGAATAAGGATGGCGCCACTTTCGCCCCCCG
This sequence comes from uncultured Acidobacteriaceae bacterium, assembly GCA_963817305.1. Taxonomy (GTDB): domain Bacteria; phylum Acidobacteriota; class Terriglobia; order Terriglobales; family Acidobacteriaceae; genus Sulfotelmatobacter. Next base: position 24,185 of record CAWFOD010000016.1, read on the forward strand.
GAAAGGCGTTTATAGATTGTCTAAAACTGAGTAGTTAGAAAAATCTTGAGCCACTGGAGAACCTTTGTGAGATTGGGTCGCCTGTCTAGCTTGAAGTGTGCACTCTTTTTCGCTATCGTGCTCCCCCCTGCGATATTAACCACATTTCCCGCCTTCGCCGAAACATCACCACCATCCGTTGTGAGTAGCCTCGGCTATATCAACCGCAAGCCGCTAGCGTCACACACAACAGCTTCATTCAATTCCGGGGGCGCCTCGACAATCGTGGTGTACCTATCAAGCCATCCCTCGTGGGACGGGCGTCCGGTTACTATCGACGGCGTTACCGACAACGCTGGGAACTCCTGGAAGATTCTAGAGGCGCCAACTCCATGGGCGGGTAGTTCGTTCACGCTGCTTTCGGCCATCTATTACGTGAACGGTCCTATCACTAGCACCGAACACCAACTCACAATCAATTTAAGCAATCCTGCGCCGTTGGTACTGCATGTAATCGCAGTATCTGGCTCGGATATCACGTCCCCTCCCCTGCACTCTGCGATCACTAGCTTGCGGCCTGGCACGAAGTCAGTTGAAGTGAGCGCTATTCCAATCACGGTGCCGCCTCATACCTTGCTGTTGGCATGGGCGAAAAACGAGTCAATTGCGACGGCCAGCGCGCTCGACGATTACATTTTGGACAGGCAATCTCCGGCTTTCCTGTGGGGAGAATCGAAGAACGCTGTTGCAGGGGGTTCGTATGCCAGTCACTTTCGCTACGATACGGCGATCGGATACCAGACCGCCATTGTCGGTATAAAGATGGCGACATTGCCTCTGGCAATCAGCCAGTCGATCAAGACCAGCCGATCGACGCCGGTGGAAATTTCCATTTCAACATTGTCGCCCAAAGGCACGCCGCTGAGATACACCGTATTGAACGCACCAGAGCATGGCAGGTTGTCTGGTAGGTTCCCAAATTTAACGTATACGCCAGATAGCGATTACGTCGGTCTCGATAGGTTCACCTTCCGGGCAAACGACGGCACTGCTGATACTAACGCTGCCAGTGTGGGCATCACTGTGGAGAAAAAAAATCTTCTCACGGGTCTGGATGGACCAGTCACGCGAATTGGCGCGTTCTCTATTCTGTGGATTGTAATCTTTGGCATGGAGCAGTTGCTGTACAGATCGAGTAATTTTGTTCGCTGCTAGTTTCGTGCAGTACCCAAAAGTTAGCCGAGCCCTTTTCGGACCTCAAGATATAAAGGCCCACCCCCCAGGACACGCTGACTATTTGGCTTAGCCTCTCGTCTCAATGTTCGCAGGAAAATCCGTCGCACCCCGGTTCGGTAGTGCCCAGTGGTAGGCCGCTGTTTGCGGCAATGTCTCACGGTCACACATTTACGACAAGAAAAATATCTGGAGATTCCAATGAACTACTCCCTATCCCAGCAGAACCGCTACAAAGCCAAGTCTTTCCGTCTTGCACAACTGTTGGTTGTGACCCTTGCTTGCCTGCTGTGCCCCGCGGGCTTGTTTGCCGCACCCACATTCGTGCAGCAGAATTCCGCAACACCGCAATCGCCGACGGCGACGGTGGCGGTGGCGTATACGACGGCGCAGACGGCGGGAGATTTGAACGTAGTGGTGGTGGGATGGAATGACACGACGGCGACGGTGCAGTCGGTGAAAGACAGCGCCGGAAACACGTACAGTCTGGCCATTGGACCGACCAGCGGGACGGCTTTGCGGCAGTCGATTTACTATGCGCCGAATATTTTGGCCGGCGCGAACACGGTGACGGTGACCTTCAGCCAGGCAGCGACGTATCCGGATATTCGGATTCTGGAATATCGGGGAGTAAACGCCGTCGATGTGACGGCGGGAGCGGTGGGCAACAGCACGGCGGCGAACAGTGGTGCTGCAACCACCACCGTAGCCAGCGAATTGGTGTTTGGCGCCAACATGGTGCAGACGACGACGAAAGCGGCGGGCACGGGCTTTACCTCGCGGGTAATTACTGTACCGGATAGCGATATTGCGGAAGACAAAGTGGTGACGGCGACGGGCAGCAACAGTGCGACAGCGACGCTGGGATCGAGCGGTCCGTGGGTAATGCAGATGGTGACATTCTTCGCCCTGTCTGGACCAGCACCGACGGTGACCAGTGTGAGTCCGAACAGTGGGACGACGGCGGGTGGCACGGCAGTAACGATCACAGGAGCGAACTTCGCGACGGGAGCGACGGTAACGTTCGGTGGTGCAGCGGCGACCAGCGTGGTGGTGGTGAGCGGAACACAGATTACGGCGACGACGCCCGCAGGAACGGCGGGAGCGGTGCTGGTGACGGTAAGTAATCCAGGCGGGCAGAGCGGATCATTGGCCGGCGGATTCACCTACATTGCACCACCCACGGTGACGAGTGTGTCTCCGAACAACGGACCGGTGGCGGGTGGCACAGCGGTTACCATTACGGGGACAAACTTTGCCGCCGGAGCAACGGTGACATTGGGAGGCACGGCAGCGACGAACGTAGTGGTGGTGAGCAGTACGACGATCACGGCGACGACGCCGGCACATGCGGCGGGAGCGGTGACGGCGACGGTAACCAACAGCAACGGTTTGAGTGGCAATCTGGCCAGTGGGTTTACTTACATCGCGCCGCCGACGGTGACGGGAGTGAGTCCGAGTAGCGGAACGACGGCAGGTGGGACGGCGGTAACGATCAGTGGCACCAACTTCGCGACCGGGGCGGGAGTAACGTTCGGAACCTCGGCGGCGACGAATGTGGTGGTAGTGAGCAGCACGACAATCACAGCGACGACACCGGCGGGGAGTGCGGGAGCAGTGACGGTAACGGTGACGAATCCGGGATCGTTGAGCGGCAGTCTGGCGGGCGGTTACACCTATGTGGTGACGCCGACGGTGACGAGCGTGTCGCCGAACAATGGGCCACCGGCGGGAGGGACTTCTGTAACGATTACTGGAACGAACTTTGCGTCGGGCGCGACGGTAACGTTTGGCAGCGCTGCGGCGACCAATGTGGTAGTGCTAAGTGCGACACAGATCACGGCGACGACGCCCGCAGGGAGTGGAGCAGTAACAGTAACAGTGACCGCGAATGGTCAGAGCGGAAGCCTGGCTAGCGGCTTTACGTATGTGGCTGTTCCAACCGTGACAAGTGTAAGCCCGAGCACCGGGACCACAGCGGGAGGCACAGCTGTAACAATCACCGGCACTAACTTTGCTTCGGGAGCGACGGTGACTTTCGGCAGCGCTGCCGCGACCAGCGTCGTGGTGGCCAGTGCCACGCAAATTACCGCGAAGACTCCGGCGGGAAGCGCCGGTGCGGTAACGGTGACGGTGACCAATCCAGGGTCGCAGGCTGGGAGCCTGGCGAACGGTTACACGTACGTAGTTGTTCCCACCGTCACCAGCGTGTCGCCAAATAATGGACCGACATCAGGCGGGACGGCTGTGACCGTTACTGGAACGAACTTTGCGTCCGGCGCGACGGTGACGTTTGGAACCGCTGCGGCCACCAATGTTGTGGTGGTTAGCGCGACGCAGATTACGGCGACGACGCCGGCGGGCACCGCGGGCGCGGTGACGGTGACGGTTACGTCGAATGGCCAGAGCGGCAGCCTTGTGAACGGGTATACCTACAACGGTTCTGTGGCGATTAGTTTCGTACAAGAAAATTTTGCAACACCGCAATCGCCGACGGCGACGGTGGCGGTGGCGTATACGACGGCGCAGACGGCGGGAGATTTGAACGTAGTGGTGGTGGGATGGAATGACACGACGGCGACGGTGCAGTCGGTGAAAGACAGCGCCGGAAACACGTACAGTCTGGCCATTGGACCGACCAGCGGGACGGCCTTGCGGCAGTCGATTTACTACGCGCCGAATATTTTGGCCGGCGCGAACACGGTGACGGTGACCTTCAGCCAGGCAGCGACGTATCCGGATATTCGAATTCTGGAGTATCGGGGAGTAAATGCCGTCGATGTGACGGCGGGAGCGGTGGGCAACAGCACGGCGGCGAACAGTGGTGCTGCAACCACCACCGTGGCCAGCGAATTGGTGTTTGGCGCCAATATGGTGCAGACGACGACAGCCTCGGCCGGAAGCGGATTTACGTCGCGGGTGATTACGGCTCAGGATAGCGATATTGCGGAAGACAAAGTGGTGACGGCGACGGGCAGCAATAGTGCGACGGCGACGCTGGGATCGAGCGGTCCGTGGGTAATGCAGATGGTGACGTTCTTCGCCCTGTCTGGACCAGCACCGACGGTGACCAGTGTGAGTCCGAACAGTGGGACGACGGCGGGCGGGACGGCAGTAACGATTACAGGAGCGAACTTCGCGACGGGAGCGACGGTAACGTTCGGTAGTGCAGCGGCGACCAGCGTGGTGGTGGTGAGCGGAACGCAGATTACGGCGACGACGCCGGCAGGAACAGCAGGAGCGGCGTTGGTGACGGTAAGTAATCCAGGCGGGCAGAGCGGAGCATTGGCCGGAGGATTCACCTACATTGCACCGCCCACGGTGACGAGTGTGTCTCCGAATAACGGACCGGTGGCGGGTGGGACAGCGGTTACCATTACGGGGACAAACTTTGCCGCCGGAGCAACGGTGACATTGGGAGGCACGGCAGCGACGAACGTGGTGGTGGCGAGCAGTACGACGATCACGGCGACGACGCCGGCACATGCGGCGGGAGCGGTGACGGCGACGGTAACCAACAGCAACGGTTTGAGTGGCAATCTGGCCAGTGGGTTTAGCTACATCGCGCCGCCGACGGTGACGGGAGTGAGTCCGAGTAGCGGAACGACGGCAGGCGGTACGGCGGTAACGATCAGTGGCACGAACTTCGCGACCGGGGCGGGAGTAACGTTCGGAACCTCGGCGGCGACGAATGTGGTGGTAGTGAGCAGCACGACAATCACAGCGACGACACCGGCGGGGAGTGCGGGAGCAGTGACGGTAACGGTGACAAATCCGGGATCGTTGAGCGGAAGTCTGGCGGGCGGTTACACCTATGTGGTGACGCCGACGGTGACGAGTGTGTCGCCGAATAATGGGCCACCGGCGGGAGGGACGTCGGTAACGATTACGGGGACGAACTTTGCGTCGGGAGCGACGGTAACGTTTGGCAGCGCTGCTGCGACGAATGTGGTGGTGGTGAGCGCAACACAGATCACGGCGACGACGCCCGCAGGGAGTGGAGCAGTAACAGTAACAGTGACCGCGAATGGTCAGAGCGGAAGCCTGGCTAGCGGATTTATTTACAACGGAGCGCCGAGTGCTCCGGGCAGCCTGACCGCAAACAAAGGAGCTGTTCCAATTGTCGTGAATGTTCAAGGCTACTACAACTCAACATTCTTGACGACGCACACGACTACTGCTTTCAACAGTACTGGTGGCGATCTTAATCGTCCTGTGTGCCTCTTCGCATTTTGGCGTGACGTTCACTCCCAGCGATAATCTTGGCAACACCTGGATCTCGATCGCTGGGCCGACAACTACCGCCCTCGGTTTCGATTTGCGCACGCAAGTCTGGTATGCACCGAATCCAATCGTGGGCGCGGCGCAGACTATTACCATGAACCTTTCCCAGAGTATGCCGCTGGTGATGTCGATTATTGTCGTGAAAGGTTCCAATACTTCGTCGCCGATCGACTCCATCTCGCTGATCGGCAGCGACAATGGAACGCAGAGCCTTAATGTGACGAGCCCGACGATAGCCACGGCTGGCACAAATGACTTGCTCATTGGTTTTTCAAAGGTTTCGGCGGGTGCAACTTTCCAACCGGGAACCGGCTTTACACAACAAGCAGCTGCGTCTTCGAACTTCCTCGACGCAGAGACCGGCACAGCCGCCAGCGCCAGGAAATTATGCGGCCACCTTCACAATTGATTCCGCGCAGACATGGGAAGCCGCTCGTGGTGGCGGTTTCCAACAGTCCAAACCAAACCAGCCTTGTCTTGGACAGCATCGACAGAAACCGGCGGAACGATCAGCGAATACCTGGTGGAGCGGTGCAATGGTACCGGTTGCAACAGCTTTGTCCAAATTGGCACGACAACAAGTACGTCATACAACGATACCGGCCTCACGGCATCCACAAACTACAGCTATCGAGTTCGGGCTCAGGATACAAATGGTAACGATGGACCCTACTCCAGTGTTGTTACCGCCACTACACCCGCTGCGATTCCTTCTTTACCCGGAAATCTGACAGCCACCTCTCCATCCTCTACGACGATCGATCTCTCCTGGATCGCATCGACCGAGACTGGGGGGACCGTCAACGAATACAACGTGCAACGGTGCGCAGGTGCCAGCTGCACTAACTTTGCGCAGATCGGCACATCTTCGGGGCCTAGCTATAACGACACGGGCTTGACGAATGGAACAACCTACAGCTATCGAGTGCAAGCTGTGGACGCACAAGATAATTTGAGTCCATACTCAAATCTGGCCAGCGCCACGGCAGCAACTCCTGATACGCAGCCGCCTACAGCTCCGAGCAGCCTGACTGCAACTGCCGCGAGCACTAGCCAGATCAATCTAAGTTGGACGGCTTCGACCGATAATGTGGGCGTGACGGGCTACTTTATAGAGCGATGCACGGGAGCGGGTTGCACGACCTTCTTCCGGGTAGCCGTGTCGACAGCGACTACTTATACCGATACCAATTTATCGGCGGACACTACCTACGAATATCGAGTGCGAGCTACAGATGCTGCCGGGAACCTCAGTGCTTATTCGAACGTGGTTACCGCTACAACTTTGACATCCGGATCGCCAAATTTTACTCTGTCCGCTTCGCCTGGAAGTCTTAATGTTGCGCCTGGGAGTCAAGGAAGCTCTACTATTAATAGTACGACCAGCAATGGGTTTAGTAGTGCGGTTAGCTTAACGGCCTCGGGTATGCCCTCTGGCACAACTGTGAGCTTCAATCCGAGCACGATTGCGGCTCCAGGCAGCGGCAATTCCACTATGACTGTTGCAGTAGGATCAGGGACTGCAACGGGAAGCTATACGATTACGGTAACCGGCAACGGAGGAGGAATTCAGCAGACCACCTCAGTTCCGTTGACTGTGGGCACGTCGCTCATCAGCTACGTGCAGGGCAACTACGCCACTCCGCAGGCATCTGAGGCCTCGGTGCCGGTAAAATTCAACGGCGCGCAGTCCGCAGGTGATCTCAACGTCGTTGCGGTGGGATGGAATGACAGTACGGCTAGCATAAGTGCGGTGACCGACACGTCTGGGAATGCCTACACGCTTGCGGAGGGCCCAACGTCCATAAGCGGGGTGGCGTCTCAGTCGATCTACTATGCGAAGAATATAGCTCGCGGCTGCTGCGGGAGCAAACACGGTTACCATAACTTTTTCGAGCGCTGCCAAGTTCCCCGACGTCCGGATTCTAGAGTACGGTGGAGCTGACCACGTGAATCCGGTGGATGTGACATCGGCAAACAGCAGGTAACAGCGCGACCAGCAGCAGCGGTGTCGGTAACCACGACCAATCCGCTGGATCTGATCTTTGGGGCCAATCTGGTTCAGACCCTCACCACCGGCTCCGGCAGCGGCTTTACTAGCCGTTTGCTGACCTCTCCGGACGGTGACATCGCAGAAGATATGATGGTCACGACGACCGGAAGTTACGCCGCGATTGCCCCAGTTGGCCCTGCTAGCCAGTGGATCATGCAGATGGTGGCGTTCCGAACACCAACAGGGACTCAGCTACGCCTGTCGCAAGTCTAAGTAGTAACTAGCCTTAACTTTGGTAGCGTATTCGACGGGAATGAGTAGCAGTCCGCAACCAGTGACATTATCGAACACTGGGTCCGCAACATTGGCAATCAGTTCGATCGAATTCTTAATGGCAATACACGCGTGACTTTTCGCGAGACGAATAATTGCGGATCTACTCTTGCGCCGAATGGCGCTTGTACGATTAATGTGACTTTCGCACCTACAGATACAGGCGCACGCGGTTCTTCCGTCGCTATTAACGACAATGGTCCGGGCAGTCCGCAAATAATTTCTTTGTCGGGAACTGGAACGGGCTTCGGAGTGACGCCCCGTTCGGCGGTATTGACTTTCAATATGACACAGCAGTTCACGGCTAGCGGGAGTGTAACTTGGTCCGTAGATGGCATAGTTGGTGGAACTTCGACAACCGGCACAATCAGCAGCACCGGGTTATACACTCCTCCAGCTACAATTGGCACTCACACGGTGACCGCCACAACAAGCGGAAACCAGGCAAGTTCAACCGTCTACATCAGCAACTATCCCGGCACATACACCTTCCACAACGACAACATGCGAACCGGCCAAAATACAGCTGAGACAGTTCTTACTCCGGCTAATGTGAACCCCGTCCAGTTTGGAAAGCTTTTCTCATATTCCCTAGACGGGATCGCGTTCGCGTCTCCGCTATACGTGGCTGGGGTGAGCATCCCAAGCAACGGCATCCACAACGTGGTATATGTTGCAACGGAGAACGATAGCGTATACGCCTTTGACGCGGACGGCTTGAGCAGCACTCCGCTGTGGCATGTCAATTTCCTGAAGTCTGGAGTCACTACTGTTCCTTGCGCCGATGTGGGCGAATGCGGTGACATCCCCGTTCAAATTGGAATTACCAGCACGCCGGTAATTGATCCGACGAGCGGAACGATTTATGTCGTCGCTAAGACGAAAGAAAGTTCGACTTACGTCCAGCGCTTGCATGCTCTCGACATCACAACCGGAGCCGAAAAGTTTGGCGGCCCGGTCGTCCTGACCGCAAGTGCACCGGGAACTGGTGTTGACTCTTCCGGCGGTAAAGAAAGCTTCAATGCTCTCCGGGAAAACCAGCGTCCCGGTCTGCTCCTCAGCAATGGAGTGCTTTACTTTGCTTTCGGGTCCCACGGCGACAATTCTCCATGGCATGGTTGGGTACTGGGATATAACGCGACGACTCTCCAGCAGGTGTTGGTTTACAACGATACTCCCAATGGCGGCTACGGCGGTGGTGGCATTTGGCAGTGCGGAGGAGGTTTAGCTACCGACACCACTGGAGATCTTTACTTCACGACTAGCAACGGAGACTTTGACGTCAATACCGGTGGCATTGATTACGGTGACAGTGTTATGAAACTGAGCACAAGCGGCACCGTGGTCGATTACTTCACGCCTTACAACCAGTCCAACCTGAGTGCCAACAACTTAGACTTGGGCTCTGCCGGTCCGGTATTGCTCGTCGATCAAACCGGCGGTCCTTACCCGCACCTACTTGTTAGCGCTGGCAAAGGGGGCACGATCTATGTGATCAATCGAGACAATATGGGACACTTCAACGCGAATAGCGATAGCCAAATCGTCCAGGAATTGGTAGGTGCTTTGCCAAACGGGGATGCCGAGGTCGGTAACTTTAGTGCGCCGGTCTATTTCAACGGGTATGTTTACTTTTCTGCGGTGAATGACACATTAAAGGCGTTTCAGTTAAACAACGGGTTATTGTCGACAGGCCCAACTTCCCAATCTGCTGCAATTTACCCACTGCGTGGCGGCGCTTTCGCGGTCTCGGCGAATGGCAGCTCTAACGGAATATTGTGGGCAATACAAACCAATGGTGCGTCGCCGGACAATCCTAATGCTCCAGGAGTGCTTTACGCCTACGATGCGACCAACCTGGCCGACGAACTCTACGACAGCACGGAGGCGGGAAGCCGCGACACAATGGACTTTGCCGCCAAGTTCAGTATTCCTCTCGTCGCAAACGGGAAGGTATTCGTTGGTTCGCAGTCGGAGTTAACTGCCTATGGATTGTTGCCTTGACGGAGGGTAAATCTAGGTTGGTTCGGGCGAGGAGCTCGGCAAGGCCTTTTTTAAACTATGCTCGGGATCACAATAGCGATGCTCTCTAAATGGCCGCTCGACGACGGACGCTTGGCGTTAAGGGGGATTGAAATATACAATCTTAGACGCTTCTGTTTTCTTTGCGCTGAGCTCGTTTCAAGTCCTGCTTGAACTACTCTTACCCTTTTCTGGGGCAGTGCTATCCGCGCTGGACGACAACAGTGGAACTGCTCCATTCGGTTAGTCGCAATCTGCCTGAGCAGCCGTTAGAGAGTACGTGGGGTCAACAAAAATCCATGCGCTTGTCCGTTAAGAGTTCCCGATCCTACGATTTGACCCCAGATGTTGATTCCAGTTACTGAGTTAAGCACCCAACCGGAACTGGTTGAGATCAGATTGTTAAGATCGTTCATGCCGCTGCTCTCAGTCCAGATAAAGGGACGACCAATGACTGCGATTGGAACGTCTCCAAAAAAACCCGAACCGGCGGTTCCCTCCGCCTCCTGAAAAACAACTGAGTTACCTGAAGAACCGATAACCTGTCCGAAGAAATTTATGTTTGATGCGGAGCTAAACGTATCGCCCGGGAGAGTCCCCAAATCGCGTATTTCTCCGCTGGCCTTCCACAGGACCGCATGCATAGGGCAGCCCGTAACGTCGCCCGGTTCGAAGGACCAGCAACCATCATGAGATATAAGCGTGGTCGTGGACCAGCCCACAATCTGTCCCAAGTCGTTCACGCCGTTCGCCGAGCTACTGTAGAAATCCAAATCAGCTGCACCCCCTAACCATTCTAGATCCGTTGCAATGGCATTCTTCCAGGATGTCGCATGCCCCGAATAAGGAGAACTGTCACTTTGGCCGACTATTTGCCCGGTATTGCTAACTCTGCTGGCGAACGTGGGTGGCCAACTACCCCCGAATAAAGTGATGCCGGCAGCGGTTGTTCGCAGGAGTCCGTACTGATACTCGGGACCAAAAATTGAGGTGTATCCAACTACCTGACCGACATCATTGATGCTTGTGCCATAGAACGGAATCTGGCACCAATCGAGAACGAAATCTGGGTCCGGCACCTCGACCGCACCTAAGCCCTTCATGCCCTTCCGCAGTGTCCAAACGAAGGGCTGAGTGAGATCACTACATTCTTGGTTCGGCGGCGGAGATGGGTACAATGGAGGCTGGCCGACCCCCTTGCTGATTACCGTGCCGTGCCCATCAGCAGTACCCGTTACTACCCCAAGGTCATTGATGCCTGCAGCGTAACTGGATGTGCCGCCAGTCAATCTGCCCAAGCGCTTACGGCCCGCAAATTGTGTCCAGATGAAAGCTTGGCCATCGGAGTTACCAACAACCTGCCCCCAGATATTAATAGCTGTGGGAGATAGTGAGCCTAAATCAGTGATTGTATAAACCTGTGCGCCAGCGATGGGCACAAGCAAAGATAGGAGTGCAATCACAATTCCTTGCTTCATGGCGTCCTCCACACATGAGTAGGTTGTTATTGGGTTGCCTCAAACAGATGCGGCGGGGGAACTGCAACTGCTGGGAATCTACCGCGCGAACTTTGTGCGGAATATTAGTATCGTTATGATTCCTTTGTCAACCAAGTTCGCCAATGCGTCGTTAACTTTATTTTCAACGGAACGACATAGGTTCCGAATCAAGATCGGGGCGACTTGGGTCATGGTCGCTCATGTGGCAAAGTTCAACAACGCTGGCGCTTCATCTATGTGGAAATCGTCTTAGACTACGTTTCGTGGTGCAATTCAGTGTGGCATTGCGTGCACAGCGTGATCAGGTTCAACTCGGAATCGTCGCCGGACTGACTGCGAAACTGTTGGTGGTGAACTTCCAAGTTCGCCATCGCGCCGCACGATTGACAGCGCCAGCCGTCCCGACGCAGAACCTGCCGTCGCAGGCTCTCGTACGACATCGGATCCAGTCGCAAGCGCGCGAGTTTTGGGCGAATCAGATTCATAAGTCGTTCTCGCTCAGGTCTCCAAGAAATGTCAGCCGCTGCTCTTCGGGCAGAAATTTGAAGAATCTCTTCATCGAGAACAGCAAGCATCTCCGGATCTCCGTGGTCGAGGTTGGCTCCCGCCAGAAAGTCCGCACAGATCATTTCCAGACAGTAGCCTCGGGATCGGTCACTGCCCAGCATGAGAGCCGCAGTTTCAATCGCTTTCTCAATGACCGGCATCTGGCTTTGATACAGTTTGAAGTAGACAATCTCCCACCGCTCTGATATCTTCCCGGTGAGTTCTCTCTCCACCGCCTGCTGAAAATCCTCCTTCGACAACTGGCGAGCTTTGTGCAACCAGGTTGCACAATCGAACTGCTGCCTATCCCTGCGCGCCAACTTAGCCAGTTCGAGTCCCTTCGTCCAGCCCACCTTTTTCAATTCTTTTCTCGCATGGGGCGGAATGTGTTCGTGGATCGACATCAGGTAATAGGCCTTCCGTCGCGATCCAGGAAACCGCCCTTCGAGAAACTCATCAAAGCACTTCAGTTCCTTCAGTCGCCAGTACTGTCCCGCCCGCACCTCGCATAGATACCGTCCCAGCTCGACGAACTTGGTATCTCTCTCCGTCTCCCTTTGCTGTTCCCACGCCAGAATCTCGTCAATTTTGCCTAGCACGAACAACGCGCGGCGACGATTGAACTTTGGCGGCATGGGCGGATTCTTAGTAATTAAGCTCGTCAAGCCAACCAAGACTCTCTGCTCCTGGACGTCGCGTCAAGCGCGCATCAGTTAGTTCCTGTTTCCCAAGACAAAGTCCCACGTAGGGACAGCTGCTGCACGGATTCTGCGGAAAACGGATGCCACTGTGGGGCAAGAACTGCGCGGATTCAATCCGTCCGATCGTATCTTGGACTAGGCGACCGAATTCCTCCCGCTGCTCGTCGGTAATGGTAGTGCGCAGATATTGAATTTCGACTACGTGCTTGCGGACGAAAACCACCTGGGCAACTTCTGCAATGCCCGTCATCCACGAGTAACACACAAGTTGAGGATCGAGAGAGAGCAGTCCTTCGGGTTCTTCTGGATATCGGCTGGAAGAGGTTTTCCATTCCAAAAGTGAGCGCCGTCCGTCGAGCTTGCCGATGGCATCAATGTATGCAACGAAGTCGTTGTTTCCGCCGACCTGCCGAGTGAACTTAATCTGCAGATTCCGTTGAGGCTGGCGGATCTGGATTCGATCATCCTGGCAGAAACGGTCCAATAGCATGATTCCTTGTCGGAGCATGCGATCCCAGGAGTCGCGATTCGAGTAGTGTAGGCCTTGATTCTGACAGGCGGACCATTCCGCGAAGAGCACTGCTCCGGGATCTTCCCGACGAAAGTAAGCACCCAGTGCTTGTTCGAAGGCACGGCCGAAAAGCATCGCCGCACGAGTGTCCTTCTCCTTCCAGCCGTCCAGATAGCGATGGCGATACCGCCGCGGGCAGGTGAGATACTGACTGATCTGCGTGTAGCTGTAGGTCATCAGGCCACCTGGGGATTGTCCAGATTCGCGGGGGAGAGCTCTTCCCAGCGCCCCGCGGAAGCAAACCCGTCGAGCCGGAGCAGGGAAGCCCCATTAAAGAAAATATGGCTGATCTTGACCACGCCCTTCAAGCCGACAAGCTGAGTTTCATCGACCTCGTCGCGCCCCAGCAGTTCCGTGTCGTAGCCGAAATCGCGCAGGAACCAGTTCAGCTTCCACAGAGCTCTTGGGTTGCAATAGAGCCGGCTTGAAATCACGTTATCGGCAAAGCGGGTCGGCTCCAGGATGGCCAGTGTAAGCGTGTAATAGGCTTTTGGAGCCTGGCGACGAAAATGAACTCGTTGCACGCGAACCAGGAATACCCCGTCCGGGATCTGATCGGCGGCACAGCGATCGGCGGCGTGCAGACCGGTGATTTGGCGTTTCATGCGGCACCTTCTTTCTGCGGGTAGCTGTTGAGCTGGCAGAGCAGGGCATTGCGGTCTTTCTCGGCCCACTCGGCAAGGTGAACGACAAAGTTCTCGACCTGCTCGCGTGTCGCGTCTCGCAAGATCTTCACGCCGCAAAAGTCGGTGGCGTAAGCCTTCACCAGATCGGGATCGAGCTGATGCTGCCGAATGATTTGACAGAGCCGGTCTCGAACCTTCGGGCTGGATGAGCCGTTTCCGTTCCCATTTGCAGGCTGGGAAGGAAGTTTCTTCGATTCTGGGGAGGGTTGCGGCAATTCTGCGGCGAGACCCGATCTCTTCGACCGAGCAGATGCCGATTCCGTATGCTTTGCGCAGGGCACGGTTGACGGCTCTGGTTTCCGCCACCCGCATTTCGGCGCCCCGAACATGAGATCGAGACGTTGGAAGGATCGGCATCGCCATAACCCACAAATCCTCTGCAAGTGCTCGATTTGAATATGGTTGCTTTAAACGCCCAGCGCTGCACTAACGGATCGCAGAATGACAAGACGGGTTGAGTCCTGATGCCCGCGCACCTCCGTCGACTCGCCAGGCTCATCAACCCAGAGTGGGTAACATACCAACCGTTCTCCAAGAAAAGAAGGTCGCCATTCGCAACGGAGAAGTTGAACTTTTCCGTAAGATTTGCCAGTGCACTTAGGGAAATGACCCCGAGGGGCCGTCCCCAGCGCAATCTCGCATATCGCTTGTTCTGTCGGATCAAGTTTCTTGTACGGATCATCATTGCCTCACGATTCGGTTAGCGGGGGTGTGCATTACAACAACACATTACTAGTATACATTACAATAATACATTACTATTGTAAAGGAAATCTTTGGAGTTCTCTTGCTCGGAGGTCTTTGGGCACAAACCTTCTAAGGTTGGACGAAAATTAGTCGGTTACGCGGCGAGCTTCTTTTAAGGCGGCGGAGGCTACGAAGCTGCTCTTGCTGATCTTCTGCTGCTTTGCAGCCTTCTCAATTTCCAAGTGCTCTTGATCGGTGTAGTAGGAGGTGATCGCCCTTCTCACAATTGCCGACAGCTTGCGTCTTTTGAATCCTGCATGTGAGTTTTTCACTTCAACTATCGTAGCACCGCTATCAATTATTTTAGATCCAACGGTTCTGCTAGGTATATTAACCGGCAATATATCCTTGCTCCCAGAGAGACGATCCTGCGAAGATCGGCCTCACCCCTTGACACGTCTCGAGGTGCGGTCTGCCTACGATGGTGCCTACATTGTGCTTGCCGAAAACTCGGAGCTGCACTAGCAACACGGGATGGTGGACTTGCTTCCGCTTCGGCCCATGTTGCAGCCATCGAACTCTTCTAATCCGACTAATCGCATCCCTCACCCACGGATCGTCCATATTTCGCCGAGGCACACAACTCGCCCCGAGATGGCCCGTGTCTAACGCGACCCACATTTCCAGCGCCACATAGCGCGAGCTTGGACTCGATTCGACATGCCCTTTCGTGACCTTACCTGGTTCCTATGAAACCGGCACACTAGCCTTTCACGATATTTGGGCATTACCTTATGACGAACCTCCCCCGGCCGTCGGATTGCAATTCCGGCTCTGTACGTCTGGCTTTGATGCTGGGCTGTCAGAAAATGAGATTGGGAAAAATCCTCCACTGCGATCAGCGGTGTTACGTTCCCAATCACGGTCGGCGCAAGCCAGGCTTTCACACTCACAGTGACGTTTACGTCCGGTCTCTCAGGCTTTGCGTCTGCAATACTTTCCAATCGGAGCGCCACACTTTTCGACGGCCACCGAAAGCTGCGAACCGGAATCCTTATTGCTATGCGACGAGGGCCGCGGCGATACAGTTCCGACCTCAGTCAGGTGAAGAGTTCTGTACTTTCCAGGCATCTGAAGAAAGTTGCCTTAGCGGTTGTTTTTGCCCTGATTCATTTCCCCACGTTCCTAATAGGAGGGTAAGTGCTACATAAGCAGCAGCTTCTACTTGTTGTCGTTCTGTCGTTGGTCGCGATTCCCGCTTTCGCCGCAAGCGCCGGTGGAGGCGCTGTATCGCTAGTGCAGCAAACCGAGATCGGATATGGCGTATCAGACTGGCACTTACCCGCACCCTCCCACGGCAACCTTCGCCTCAGCGCCAGTCCGCCGGAGACGCAAATGTCGCTACTCATAGAATACTGCGGCCTTCCCGGGCGGCGCAGGCGGCTCGAGCTGACTTGTCTTAGGCGGTTCCGACGCGACAGGCCCGATCACCGCTGTGACTGACACAGCAGGTAACACCTACACTCGCGTCTGCGGTCCAGCTGACAACGATCTCAGCAGGAAGTTACAGCCAACGATTGCGGCGGCGGCACGTTTACCGTAGACGGCTATACAGTGTGGGTTGAAGTGTGGATGGCGTACGAAGCATCAAGTCGTCAAGCTCCGGGAATGTAGTTACCGCGAAGATGACCGACGTTAACAAACATGACGGGCTGGAACGTTTGGTTATTCCAGCTTCATCCTGCATCTGGCAATATCGTGTTTGATAAATACGTTAGCACTCAGAGCGGGACGGCCTCAGATCTTGTTTCTGGCCCTATTTCTACTGGAACGACAGCAACCACGAGTTACCCGAGTGAATTCTTTTTTGCTTACTGCTCTACTTCGAACGGTGCCTGTCCGACTGCGCTGAATACTCCTCACCTGGATCGAAGCTGCGGCTTAAATGGCGTGCAATTACTATGATACTCACTCGGATGCGGCTTACGAAATTGTGAATAGCCAGCAAGCTGCGAGTGAGAGCTTTACAGCGGGTTCGGGCGAGAGCGAGTGGCTTGGTTTGCTGGTCACCTTTGGCTCCACCGGGAATTTACCGCTTCCCCCCTCAAATCTTCAGGCGGTGGTGAACTAAAAAATAAACCGCGGCGAGTTCTCCACACGTTCATTGTCCATTAAGGCTAAGAGATCGCTCCGATTTCTTGACGTGTGAGACGGCGTAAGCGAGTGCTCTTCTGTGTAATGCCGGCGGCTTTCGACACAACTGCCGGCTTTATTCCTTGCCACAACGGACAATTTACGCCGTCTGAAAGCAGATTGTTTCTTCGTCGCATGATGGTGGCCCGAACTGCCTTCAGCGCCAGATCTTCGCCTCAAGCTCTGATCGTTCTCGTCATAAAGGCTCCTTCAATTCTCATCTCGGACGTTTTGTTTTGCTGCTTGCTTTGAATGTGTCGCGGAGCCAGGCATTCCCCTCCCAAGACGGCCGTGTAGGACTGTTGCATTCATTCGCAACACGATTGATCCGCATGGCCGCTCCACAGATGTTTATGTGCGCGGTGGCCCGGTTGTGGCATAATTCTTGCCGCGCCCAAGTCCCCGGTTGGCGCTAAGTTTGTCCGTTCGTGGGTCACATGTCCTGACGAGATTCTAAAAAACGCTCAGGTCGGATGCGTCTATGTATCCCAAGACGCTGGAGAGCGACAGGGCCGAAACCTCCGGCCGTTCCTGGCGCTTTGCCGGTTGCGAATTCGAAGAACTCAGCCTGCAGCTTCGTATAAATGGCCGGCTTGTCGAATTGGAACTTAAGCCCCTCGAGGTTCTGCAGCAGCTATTGCTCCATGCAGGAGAAGTGGTTTCCAAGGAAGCTCTGCTCGAATCAGTATGGCCCGGTCTGAACGTCGTCGATGGTTCGCTCGCCACGGCGGTCTCGAAGCTGCGCAAGGCGTTGGGCGACGAAAACGTTGTTCTCACCATCCCGCGTGTCGGCTATCGACTGGCCGTTCCCGTGCAAATGGTCAACGTTTCGGCTCCCGCTCCCTGGGCGGCCTCGGCCACATTTGAGCCGGGCGACATTGTCTCCGGGCGTGAACACTGGCGCCTCACGCGACGGTTGGATGTTTCCCACAGCAGCGAGGTATGGCTGGCCGAACATTCGAAAACTCACGAGCAGCATGTCTTCAATTTCGCCTCCAACGATGCCCGGCTCAAGGGATTGAAGAGGGAAATCACGGTGGCCCGCTTTCTCCGCGAATCGCTGGGCGGGAACCCCGCCTTCGTCCGCGTCCGCAAAAAACCGGCAATTTCTGAGTTTCGTGTTCAGACCGTCGCCGTTCTCCCGTTTCAAAATCTTAGCGGCGAGCCTTGGTTGTAGGTTCCGTTGTCCCAATCCGTGTCGTAAAACTCTCCGTCCGGCCCCTGAGCCAGGAACCTTTGGTCGGTGATGCCTGTAGTGTTATTGATAGTGTTGGGATAGTTGAACAACAAGACCGGGGTGTCGGTCTGGGCGCTGGCCGCTAGACCAAGAAAAAGCACTGCCATCGCTAGGATGGTTACCGCAGAGGCTAGCTTTCAATGAAGACCCGCACAACGCGTCATAAGACCTCCTGAAAAGGTTGATTCAAGCTTGTTGCTCTGCCTGGCGAACGGCTCCATGGGAACGGCCCGACCGGAACTGATTCTGCGCAAAAGCAAAATCAGCTGTCCTGACGGATTTCTAAAGAACTCTAAAGAAGTAAGCTCACTGCCAACGCACATGCGATAGTCCGCCTGAGAGATTCCACCTCAAGATTTCGACACGACGTATCAGCGTGCTCATTACCCGCGTAACCTGAATTCCACACATACTCTTGACCATCCTGATTGATCCTGATTTCTAATGAGAAGAACTCTCACATCCAGGCGGGCTGAACCTGAGGAGGAGGAGGAGAAGATGGACGACGAGGCGTCGGAGCACGACAAAGCGACCCTGCCTAGGGAACAACCAGGCACCGGTGAGGGGACACCCCATGAGCAGGAGAAGCAGACTCCGAAGAAGGAGCTTTTACCTAGTGAGATAACTTCCCCGGCACTCAGGGAACCCTCAGCCGATCCTGGCGGGGAGCCGCCGGCTTCGCGGCGGAGAGTAGAGGCCAACCGCAAGAATGCGCTTCGCTCTACAGGCCCCAAGAGCCAGCAGGGCAAGAATGTAGCTTCGCGCAATTCCTTGAGACATGGTTTGCTCGCAAAGTCGGCTGTGATTATGCGCGGACCGGTAAAGGAAAACCAAGCCGAATTCGATGAATTGCTGAGCGGCCTTCACGATTACTTTTGCCCGCTGGGCACTGCCGAGGAGTTGCTCGTGCAGGAGATTGCAGTTTCCTACTGGATGGAACGGCGAGCCCAGCTTTACGAAAACGCCGAGATCTTTCGAGAAGCGTGGCCTGTGCCGAAACCGAAAGCGGAACCTTGGGAAGAAGTTGGGTACGGCAAAAAGGAGCCTTCGATTTATGAGCTCCGGGACAGCGACGAGGAATACATGCTATTGAGGCGTGAGGACGGTGTGGAATACCTTTTTGACGCCTTAGACTCTTTAAAGGAGCAAGTTGAAGAAAACTCTGCCAAATACTACGAGAAGCCGATAGACCTGCTGGCAGGAGTTTTTGGCGGCTATTGGAAGAGTGTACTTGAAGATAAGGAATATGATTCACCCGAATTGCTTGCTGAAATTGAAAAGGAAAAACAGAAACTCGAACTGCTCAAGAAGAAACTAAAAGAAAAAACTCGGAGGGCACGACGCCGAGTGCCGGACTTTCGCCATACTGCTCTACTGCTTGCACCCGAAAAGCTCGAACTCGTGCAGCGCTATACTGCAGCGCACGAAAAGCGGAGATACCGAGCCCTCGCGCAACTAGACCGACTGCAGAGACAAAGAAGTGGCGAGGTCGTTCCACCCCCGATCGATGTTCAAGTAAACGCGCGATAGTGACGATTTTGCGAAACGAAGCCAATAAGTGTTGCGTTCTCAAGGACAACACTTTCGTCATGTGCAAAGGCCGTGCTCTCGGAGCTCTCTGGCCACGCGTCGGCTCGAAACAGAAATGCAGTGTTGAATTGCGCGTCAGCGTTAATTATGAATATGTCGATAGGAATACTTATATAATACAATCGTCGATTTGTTAATCCAGGTCGTGCAGTCTTTTGTCCCCAAGTCATACTTAGAATGACTCAGCCCATTCGGCACGCTTCATCGGATCTCGTTGACCGCAGGAAATTCTTTTCGCGAGTCTTAACCAAGCTGAACAGCGTTTGGGTGAGCGCGACCTTCCCATTTGCTAGCAAGTGCCACAATCTGTCGCTGCACTACACGAGCGACATTTCGCGCCCGTCAGCGCGCCACATCAGATTAGGAAGTGGCGTCCAGATCGGCAAACATACGTGGCTCTCCCCTAGCTCGGAGGACAACGACGGGATCAAGATCACTATCGAGGATGACTGCCAGATCGGCGCAAGGTGTACGATCAGCGCCAAGAACTCTATTCATCTGGAGCGTGACGTCGCTCTTGCATCCGACGTGTTGATCATTGACAACAACCATGGGTACGAGGACGTAGCTGCACCGATAGCGCAGCAAGGCACAACGCCGGGCGGCACAATCCGCATTGGGGAGGGATGCCGGATCGGATCGGGAGTCGCTGTGGTATGCGAAAGGGGGGAACTGACTCTCGGACGAAATTCCATCGTGGCACCGCGATCCGTGGTTACTCGAAGCTTTCCTCCAAATTCGGTGCTTTCGGGAAATCCAGCTCGGATCGTACGCGGATCGGGCGCCCCGGAGGCTATTGGCTTGAACGATTCCCCCATTCCTGTGAAACTTGTGGACGGAATGAGGGAGAAAATCGCCCCTGACCCCCATTCCACGAATTCGGAAACGCCTGCCGCAAGCCGGCAGGTCGAAGTTAAACGAGCGCCTGAGAACCGAGGCCTGATCTCTCGCGCATGGCCATCGGTTAGCCGGCAAGATCTCAGGGGATTGATTTCGCGGGTGCTTAGCAAACTGCGCACGCTATGGCTGACGCATACCTATCCTTTCTCCTCGTTTGGGAAAGGCGCTTGGGCGCATCACTCTCTCCGAGTAGACCGGTCCTCGGCGCCGTACATCAGCATCGCCGAACGAGTTGGCTTCGCCGAAGGCGTCCGGTTAGAGGTGTCCGCGGCTCCGGGCTCGAAATTACCCATCCTCATTATGGAGGCTGGAAGCGGCCTGCAACGAAGGGGAATGATTTCAGCAAGAAATCGCATTCATATCATGAAAGAGTCTATCTTCGGTTTCTCCGTTCGCATCATGGACCATGGCCTCGAACACCAAACAGATACTGTCGCAATCGGAACGCAGCGAAAGGACAGGCGGGACCATACGCATCGAAGACGAGTGCTGGATTGGTTTTGGAGTCGTGATTGTTTGCGAGGAAGGGGAACTGGTCATCGGACGGCACTCCGTGGTGGGTGCGAACTGCGTGATCACGCACAGCATTCCTCCTTATTCGGTTGTCGCAGGCGATCCCGCGAGAATTGTGAAGCAATACGATTTTGCGCAGAACAAATGGGTATTGGGATGCATTCGCCCGCTCAGAGCCGATCAGAAGGAACTTGCCTCGGCGGCTACAGTTTCTACAGATGGAGCGCCGAGGCCGAATCTGAGTAAGATGTAGCGATGCATATTCTTCACGTCGTCGGGGCTCGGCCAAATTTTATGAAGGCAGCTCCGGTGCTGCATGCTCTTCGCAAGAGACCCGCCGTGCAGCAGACACTGGTGCACACGGGACAGCATTATGACGCAAATATGTCCGACATCTTTTTCTCGCAACTCGAGATTCCGTCACCCGATGCCAATCTGGGTGTCGGTTCCGGGTCGCACGCGCAGCAAACTGCCGAGATCATGAGCCGGTTCGAGCCAGTTGTCCTGGAGCGAAAACCCGACGTGGTACTCGTTTACGGCGACGTCAATTCCACGGTGGCGGCCGCGTTGGTAAGCGCAAAATTAGGCATCCGGGTTGGGCATGTTGAAGCGGGGCTTCGTTCGTTTGACTGGAGTATGCCGGAGGAGATCAACCGGGTTGTCACAGATCGTCTCGCGGATCTCCTGTTCACCCCTTCTGAGGATGGTGATACAAATCTTGCACAGGAAGGTGTTCCGGCGGAGAAGATATTTCGCGTCGGCAACGTAATGATCGATTCGTTGGTGAGGCTCCTGCCTGCTGCGATGCGGTGCCCGAGAAATGGCTTTCCTCAACGCTACGCCCTGGTTACTCTTCATCGGCCTTCCAACGTTGACGACAGCAAGACCCTGAAAAGCATTCTCCAATCCTTGTTGGAAATAAACGAAGACCTGGCCGTGGTTTTTCCGGTACACCCGCGGACTCGCCAACGCATCGAGGAGTTTGGCTTCAACGCTGGAAATCTTCACCTGTCTGGCCCTCTACCTTACGTGGAATTCCTGGCTCTGCAGCACGGAGCTGCCGTCGTTATCACGGACTCGGGAGGGATCCAGGAAGAAACAACCTACATGGGAGTGCCGTGTTTGACCCTGCGGAACAATACGGAACGTCCAGTGACAGTCACTCTGGGGACAAACGTGATTGTCGGGCAGGATCGGGATAAGCTGAGTTTCGAGTTATCGAAGGTTCTTGCGGGAAAAGCCAAGCAGGGAACTATCCCGCCGCTATGGGACGGGCATGCCGGGGAACGCATCGCCGATGTTCTGCAGAGTCAATCCTGAAATCCGAATGCGATAACCAAACTTGGGGACACCTTGCCAGCGGACTTTCGTTACTGGCCTGAGTGCATCGCGAAATGTATCTTTGGTCCAGTTCCACCCGCCGAGGGTGCGCTGGCATAACGCGTCATGGTTGTAGTGATTCCGTTCCAACAACTAAGGGGTTATCTGTAAATGCAGACAACTGATATCGACCAAGAGGTTCGAACGTTTCTCACAGAGAGTTTTCTGTTTGGCCGCGGCGAGGCACTTACTGACGATGTGCCGCTTCTCGGCAACGTTATCGATTCTACGGGAGTAATCGAGCTGATCGTGTTTCTTCAGGAGCGTTTCACTATCACAGTGGGTGATGAAGAAGTGACAACAGATAACCTCGGTTCTGTAAAAAATGTTGTCGCTTTTGTGGAACGGAAACTTCGCGGTAAATAAGACAAGGCGATACAAACTTGTTCTTCAACGGACGTGAAGTCAAGTAGACGTGCACGAGCGCAGTAACCTACCTGCCCGGACGCTGCGATAAGTGACAAAAAGTGTCACTCTCAAATATTTTATCGACCATCAGACTCCATGTGCTTGTGGCTGAGACACTTGTACATTGATTAATGTTGTCTCGACATTTTCTTCTGGTTTCGCCATCAGTTTCTTGTTTCGCTGCCGGAAGGATGTGATATTATTGAGTCGTTCAATTCCTCCCCGTAGCACTTTCCCCCGCACGTTTTGCTATCTCTTACCTCATCAAAGGCGGACTTTCCAGAGCTATGCTAAACACTGCAATTATTGGCGCGGGTCCCTACGGGCTTTCAATCGCTGCACATTTTCGAAGTCGCGGAATTCCATTCCGCATCTTCGGCCGTGCAATGGATAGTTGGCGAGCGCACATGCCGAAGGGCATGTTGCTCAAGTCGGATGGTTTTGCTTCGAACATTTCTGATCCCGACGATCAATTCACGCTGGAAAAGTTCTGTGCCGAAGAAGGCATCGAGTACGCCGACACAGGAATTCCAGTTCAGCTCGATACCTTTACGCGATATGGTCTCGCATTCAAGGAGCGGATGGTGCCCGAGCTTGAGGACAAGCTCGTTGTCAGTGTGGAGCGCTCTGGGCAAGGATATTTGCTGCAGCTCGATACCGGCGAAAGCATAAACGTTCGCAACGTAGTACTCGCCGTGGGAATTACTCACTTTGAGTATGTTCCCGAAAACCTCGCACAACTCCCGCCGGAATTTCTATCTCACAGTTCCCGGCATCATGACGTCGAACAATTCCGCGGCCGCCAAGTTGTCGTGATTGGTGGAGGTTCCTCGGCGCTGGACTGGGCCGCCCTGCTGCATGAGGCTGGAGCGGACGTTCGACTGGTGGCGCGACAAGAAGCTTTGAAATTTCACGGCAGGCTCACGGGAAACAAACGCTCATTGTGGGAGCGCATTCAGCGCCCACAAACGGGGCTTGGTCCGGGTTGGCGATCCAGTTTCTATGCCAATGCGCCTGCGGCCTTTCATCGCTTGCCGGACAATCTGCGGTTGGAAATTGTCAAACGAACCCTGGGTCCGTCGGGCGGATGGTTTGTGAAAGACACAGTAATGAATCACGTGCCTCAGCTACTGGGTCACACTGTGGAGCGAGCTCAGGTGCAAGGCGGGAAAGTTCAACTCCAGGTTCGAGCACAGGACGGCACGGAGCGAGCGATTCAGGCGGATCACGTCATCGCGGCTACTGGCTATCGAGTTAATCTTGATCGCCTGAGCTTTGTGAGTTCAGAGATTCGTTCTAAGTTGACCACTCTCGCGGGTACTCCCGCGCTCTCCTCGACCTGTGAGTCATCGGTACCGGGACTTTATTTCGTTGGTATTGCGGCGGCCAACAGTTTCGGTCCTGTCATGCGGTTTGCTTTCGGCGCTGACTTTGCCGCTCGCACGGTAACGCGGGCTCTGACGAAATCTCTCTCCCACAAAGCCTCCCTGGTGGCGGTCCGAAGCGTGGTTTCCACAGCGGAGTGAACGCATAGAGCGATCTGGAAACGGTCTTCGTTTGATTCATGACCGTTTTCGTTCGCTGAGATGTGCTAACGGATACGGATGAAGAGAGAGACCATCGCAATCCACGCAGGCTATGACGGCGATCCGGCCACGAAAGCCGTGGCCGTGCCGATCTATCAAACTGTCGCCTTTGAGTTTGACAGTGCCGAGCACGGAGCGGCCTTGTTCAACCTGGAAGTTCAGGGGAACATCTACACACGGATCGGAAACCCTACCAATACAGTTCTCGAAAAGCGCATGGCCGCACTCGAGGGCGGAGTCGATGGACTCAGCGTCAGCTCAGGAATGGCGGCGATTGAGTATTCGCTGATCAATATTGCCGAAGCGGGAAACAATATCGTTTCAACTCCCCAGCTGTATGGCGCCACCTACACACTCCTGGCTCACATTTTCCCCAAGCGCGGAATCAGTTCTCGCTTCGGCGCGACCGATCGCCCTGAAGATATTGACAAGTTGATCGATGAGAATACTCGCGCGGTCTACTGCGAAAGCGTCGGCAATCCTGCAGGGAACGTGGCTGACATTGAAGGCCTCGCCCGAGTAGCACACAAACACGGCGTACCGCTCATAGTAGATAACACCGTCGCTACTCCGATTCTGTTACGGCCCATCGAGTATGGCGCTGACGTGGTCGTCCATTCGATGACGAAATTTATCGGAGGCGGCGGCACCAGCATTGGCGGAATGATTGTGGATAGCGGCAAGTTTCCCTGGCGCCAACACGCCAAGAAGTTTTATATGTTGAACTCGCCCGAGATCGCCTATCACGGCGTGGTCTATGTCGACCACTTCGGAGATGCGGCGTACGTCGCGCGGTGCCGCACTGTCTGCCAGCGAAATACGGGCGCAACGCTGTCTCCATTCAACGGTTTCTTGTTCCTGCAGGGGATTCAGACCCTGGCTCTCCGGGTTGAGCGACACGTGCAGAATGCGCGTGAAGTGGCGGAATTCCTGCGTGATCATCCGGCGGTGGAGTGGGTTAACTACGCCGGCTTCCCTGACAGTCCTCTTTATCCGATGGCGCACCGCTATCTGGGCTCGAACTTCTGCTCGCTGCTGACTTTTGGTGTGAAGGGAGGCTACGAAGGCGGACGGAAGTGTTTCAATGCTTTCCAGTTGTTCAAGCGGATGGTGAACATGGGCGATGCAAAATCGTTATCGTGTCATCCTGCGTCGACCACCCACAGACAACTAACGCCGGAAGAGCAGGCGAAAGTAGGAGTTACTCCGGAGATGATCCGCCTCAGCGTGGGCATTGAGCACATCGACGATATTCTCGAGGATCTAGCTCAGGCGTTGGAAAAGGCAAAGTAAAGTTTCGGAGAACGAGACCACCTACCAGCGTGGGGAGATGATATGCCACTAATCATCGAGGGCGGGCGAGTTCCGAGTCGTTGGGCGGATAAGAAACGCTCGAGCATCGAAGTTCCGATCGATCTCTATGTCAAGCCCGCGGAGTGCGTTAGTCTTGCGCTCATCAATAACATGCCGGATGCCGCGATTGAAGATACAGAGCTTCAGTTCTTTGAGCTCTTGGATGACGCGTCGGGGGACGCTCTGGTATTTCTCAAGCTTTACTCCTTGGCTGAGGTACCTCGCACTGATCGTGGACAGCGCCATTTGAACGATTTCTACTTCGGCCTGGACGATCTCTGGGCAAACCGTTTCGACGGGGTCATTGTCACGGGTACTGAACCACGTCAACCTGACTTGCGGCAGGAACCATATTGGTCTGCCTTGACCGATGTCCTGGACTGGGCCGAACACAATACTGTTTCCACGATCCTTTCTTGTTTGGCGGCGCACGCCGGTGTTCTTCACAGCGATGGTATTCAGCGCTGTCTTCTTCCTGACAAACAGTTTGGCGTCTTTGAGTCGGCAATAGTCTCTGATCACGAACTCGTGAGAGACTCCGCACCGCTCCTGAGGTTTCCGCATTCTCGCTGGAATGAGCTGAAAGAAGACGCGCTGACCGACTGCGGCTATGAAGTGCTCACGAAGTCAGATCAAGCCGGGGTGGACGTTTTTGTGAAGCAAAAGAAGAACAGTCTGTTCGTCCATTTCCAGGGTCACCCGGAGTATCAGGCCGAGACGTTATTCAAGGAATACCGTCGAGACATAAAAAGATTTCTGCGGGGAGAGCGGGAAAACTATCCCACGATGCCGCAAGGATACTTCGACCAGGCCGCAGCCCGGATCCTCACAGATTTTCAACGGATGGCTGTTACAGATCGGCGTGAAGAGCACCTGGCGTTATTCCCTGAAACGGTTGCCAGGACCTTACAAAAGACATGGCAGTCCTCGGCGACGTGCATTTACCGAAACTGGTTGCAGTATGTATTAACGAAAACGGCTGAGGTATCGCACTTCGCGCCAATCAGAGATTCATACGGCCCAGCCGAGCCGAAACCCTCTGCCGTACTATAACCAGGATCTGATGCCACATTTTGTCCAGGAAATGACTTCTCCGTTCCCAACTGTTGAAGAACAGGCCTCTGAAATTTTGCGGACGCTGCCTGCGCGCATCAGCGACGTAGTGAAGCCTTGGGCTGAGAGATCGCCAGAGAAATCGGCTCTGGTCGAAGCCTCCGGCAACTGGACATACCGGCAATTGGCTTCCGCCATCTCTGAGACGCAGACTCGGTTTCGAGAATGGAGCGTGCGCCCGGGCGATCGCGTCATGATTGTGGGCGAGAATTGTCGCGAGTTCGTGGCGCTCCTACTCGCTGCGGCCGGGATAGATGCGTGGCCGGTCCTGGTAAACGCAAATCTATCTGCGCGCGAGATCGACGAGATTCGGGACCACTGCGGTGCGCGCCGTGTTTTCTACACCACCAGCGTGTCGACTCACGCAACGGAGCATGCAGCCCGCCACAACGCTGCGGTCGAGGCGATTGAAGGTTTGGGAACGATTGGCATCGGTCGCCTCAACGAGAGCGTAGAACCGGAACCGATGGAGGCGAACATCGCGGACCGTGTGGCCGCGTTGATTTATACGTCCGGTACCACCGGTGTCCCAAAGGGCGTCATGCTGAGCCATCGCAATCTGTTATTTCTCGCGGCTGGGTCGGCCAGCATACGAACCCTTACCGCTAATGATCGTTTTTACGGCATTCTCCCAATGTCTCATGCGGTGGGACTCTCCGTAGTGCTGCTGGGTTCATTGCTGAGCGGCGCGTCACTTTATTTATCGGCTCGTTTCGATCCCATGAACGCTCGCCTCACTCTGGAGAGGGAGCAGCTGACGGTAATTCTCGGCGCTCCGGCGACGTTCAACCAATTTCTCCAGTATGCAAAGTTCAGAAATGTCCATTCCTTGAAGTTTCCCGCGCTTCGGATTATTGCGTCTTCCGGAGCTCAACTCCACGCTTCGACCAAGTCGGGGACAGAGAGCCTTTTCGGCATGCCGCTTCATAATGGCTATGGGGTGACGGAATGTTCTCCAACGATTGCACAGACCCGGGTGGAGTCTCCGCGTAGCGACACGTCGATCGGGCCACCCTTTCCCGGCGTCGAAATCAAGTTGGTTGGTCCAGATCGCAAATCGGTACCCGAGGGAGAAGCCGGTGAGCTATGGGTGCGTGGACCGAACGTGATGAAGGGTTACTACCGCGCCCCTGAGGAAACAGCCGCCGCCATCGATAGCGAAGGATGGTTCAACACACGCGACCTCGCCCGCATGGAAGATGGAAATCTGTTTATCGTCGGCCGGACCAAGGACTTGATCGTCCGCCGGGGCTTCAACGTTTATCCCGCGGAGGTTGAAGCGGTACTAAATGCTCACCCTGCAGTCGTTCAGTCCGGAGTGATTGGACGCTCGGCTGAAGGAGACGAGGAGGTCATCGCCTTCCTTCAGCTTCTGCCGAACACCACGGTGACGGCTACAGAAATTGCAGAGTATGCTGCGCAACATCTCGCGCAATACAAGCGTCCGTCGCAGATTTTTCTCGTTCCGAACATGCCGCTCACACCGACCGGGAAAGTTGTCAAGGCTGAGCTTGCCAAGATGCTCGAACAGTCTTCCGTCCCGCTGAAGAACGTAGGAACTTCCGCCCTATAGCGGAACTTCGATCAGGGTAGGGCCTTCGCTCTCAAATCCGTCGCGAAGCGACTTTGCAAAACCCTCCAGCGAATTCACGCGCGTTGCCGGTACACCCATACCTCGCGCCAGGTGTACCCAATCAAGATCGGGATGCCCGATCTCGAACATGTCCAAAGCACGTGGTCCTGGGCTCCCCACACCCAGATAAGAAAATTCACGCTTGAGGACCGCGTAGTCGCGATTGGCGAAGACCACCGTCGTGACCCTGAGGCCCTGGCGCGCCATCGTCCACAGGGCCTGGAGTGTATACATTCCGCTGCCATCTGCCGTGAGGCACAATACGCGACGATCTGGGCACGCCACTGCCGCACCCACTGCGAGAGGCAAGGCGATCCCAATTGAGCCGCCCGTGTTACCAAGCCAGTCGTGTGGAGGAGCGGCTCTGGTGGCGGCCATCATTCCTCGTCCCGAGGTCATGGATTCATCCACTACGATCGTATTCTCGGGCAGGAGTGCGCCGACGACAGCTGCGAGGCCCTGCAGCGTGATGCTCCCGCTTCGGAAGTGAAGGGCGCTGGGTCTTCTCAGGAGTCGCCGATTCTCGATGCGGCGACAACGCTGACTCGACCGCTTCCAGCGCGCCGACGTAATCCTCGCCTGGACTTGCCAACCTGCAGATCTCGCAATCCTGTGAGGTGAAAACACTATCTTTCCCAGGTTGAGCAAAATATCCGAGCGGAGCTTGGGCGCCTACCAGAACCATCTGGCGAAAATCTTTTAGCTGCTCCACCGCCATTTCCCGGACGTATTGAATCCGCTCCACTGGCGGGACACCGGCGCCTCTTTCGAGTCGCGGGAGAGGATACGGCGCAAGCAGTCTTGCCTGCGTGGAGGTCGCAACGCGACCGGCAACTTTGAGACCCTTGCCATAGAGGGCATTCCCGGAGAGCACAATTGCAGTTGACGCGCCAGATCGGAGCATGGCTGCTACGCGTTCAACGGTAGCCGCCGCAGGTAACGGAGGCACAGGTAAAGAGGGAAGCGCTGCCACCGATCCTCCGTCGTTCCAGGCCACGTCGGCGGGCACGATCAGTGTGGCAATCTGGCCCGGCGCAGTGCGCGCAGCAATGATTGCATCGGCCGCGTCGCGGCCGACTTCAGCCGAGGAAACAGAGGTTCGGAGCCATTTGGAATAAGGGCGCGCGATTGCTTCGATGTCTGAGGCCAGTGGAGTGTCGTGGCGCAGATGGTAAGTTGCATGTTGGCCGACCAGATTGACGATCGGCACCTGTGCCCGGCTGGCGTTGTGCAGATTCGCGATACCATTCGCCAAGCCGGGGCCAAGATGCAGGAGTGTGCACGCTGGTTTTTCAGCCATCCGAGCATAGCCATCAGCCGCGCCAGTGACAACGCCTTCGAAAAGACCAAGCACGCAACGCATGTCTGCGATGTTGTCGAGGGCCGCGACGATATGCATTTCGGACGTGCCCGGATTGGTGAAGCACGTGTCAACTCCTCCGGCAAGCTAACGTGCGGATTAGACTTTCTGCGCCATTCATTGTTGAGGCATCCTTGTCCGCACGTGAAACCGTTTGGGACGCGTATGAACGACTCCTGCTAGCGTCCAGCCAGGTACCCGCCGTCGAGAACGAGGGACTGGCCGGTCATGAAAGATGCGCGGTCGGAGCACATCCAAACTACGGCCTCGGCGATTTCGACCGGCCTTCCCAAACGACCGATGGGATGGCAACTGAGAACGTGTTTCTGAATTTGTGGAACGCGAAAGATCCGATCGGCCATAGGCGTTTCGGTAAATCCGGGACAGACCGCGTTGATTCGAATTCCACTCTTGGCATTTTCCAGCGCTGCGCTCTTCGTCAAGCCGATCACTCCATGTTTACTCGCACTGTATGCAGCCGCCCCTACAGAACCGACCAGTCCGTTTACCGAACCCATGTTTACGATCGCTCCGCCAGCCCCCTGCTTGAGCATCTGCTGCATCTCGTACTTCAGGCAGAGCCAGACCCCCTTCAGGTTGATTGCGATAATCTTGTCCCAGTCTTCTTCGGATTGTCTGACGATCGGCACCCACGTGCCCTCAATCCCAGCATTGTTGAAGGCGATGTCTAGGCGACCAAATTTCTCCACCGTCTTTTTTATGAGCATTTCAACTTCTGCGGCTTTTGAAACATCCGTCTTCACAAACAGGCTCGCCCCGCCCGCGGCCCGGATGAGTTCGATCGTGTCTTCCCCTTCCGGTTCGCGTCGTCCCGCAACGACTACTTTGGCCCCTGCCTTCGCGAAAAGCACGGCAGTATCGCGACCAATACCCGAAGTCCCGCCAGTCACAAGCGCAACTTTGCCTTGCAATTCGGTTGTCGTAGTTTCCTGCACGAATCAGACCTCTCGAGGCAGAACCGAGAGTGTAGGCTGGGAACGAAGGTTCCGTCAAACGGATACGCTTAGAGCCTTTCGTCGAGAAAATTTGTGAGCTCACATGTTATTTTCAGAGGAGGTGACGTTCGCAGTAACGTTGAGAGGAGAACGAAGGATGGAAATGGGCGCCGTTTCTGCTGGCGTACTCGGGGACGCAAAGGACAAACTGGTAGGCGCGTGGAGGTTGGTTTCCGCATCGAGCACAACATCCGGCGGAGAGCGTAACGAAGCTCCCTATGGCTCCAACCCCGTAGGCTTCCTCACCTATACGGGAGATGGCAGAGTCACCGCCATGATCAGCTCCGATGGCCGAAAGTCTCTCTCGGTCGGGGGCGGGACAGTCGAAGAACAGGCCGAGGCGTTTAAGACATTTCTAGCCTATGCTGGACGTTATACCTTCAGCGGTGACAAAGTGATCCATCACGTAGAAATCTCGTCGATCCAGAATTATGTAAATAGGGACCTGGTCCGCACCGTCAAATTCCAGGGCGATCAAGTTACGTTGATCACGCCGCCGACGCGAGTGAATGGAAAAAACCAGACGATTGAATTGATCTGGCAACGTCTGCCTGTTGGTTCTTGAAAGGCGTGAACTGCCTGGTTGTCCGCTCGTTCGTAGTTCAGTTCTTTTCCTCAAAATCCGCCTAGCGTGACGTGGAATCCACTATGTCCGCAATCTTGGCCCGCAAAATTGTTGGCCGATATCACTGTGCTAGACTTTTAGCGCTTGCGGTGTATTCCGTACGCGTGAAATCTCATCCTCTTGCGAGCAGGTGAAGGTTGTCGAAGGCTATCGCTCCAGTAAAAAAGGTTGTTTTCAGCGACGAGATTCTGCAGGACCCTTATCCCACATACGCTCACTTGCTCGAAGAAGGGCCGCTGCACTACGTAGACGTTGGCAGCAAGTGGGCGGTATGGTCGGTGTTCAGCCACGCCGAGTGTTCTTCGATTGCGAAAGATCCCCGGCTCTCCGCCAAGCGCGCTCAGCAAATGTTGTTGCCTCTGCCGCTCAGCCGTCAGGCCGAGTTCAGCGAACTGGCGCGCATGCTGGGCCTATGGCTGATTTTCATGGATCCTCCGGAGCATACCCGGCTGCGCAAGCTTCTCAATAAAGGATTTTCGCCGGCAGCGATTGAAGCCTTGCGTCCGCAAGTTGAAGCTATCGTCGATGGAATGCTGAAGTCTCTGCAGCATGGCAGCGAAGTGGACCTGATGCGCGAGTTTGCCAACCCCATGCCTGTGCGGATTATTTCGGAAATGCTTGGAATACCGCAGGATCTGCATGACACATTTGTCGACTGGTCGCGGGCGATCGCTGTTTTTCGCGGCAGTCCGAATCGAACTGTGGAACAGGCGCAGGCCGCGCAAGATGCTCTCTTTGAGTTAACCGATTTTTTCCGAAAGACCGTGGCGGAACGAAGACGCAATAAGGGAACTGACTTGATCAGCCTTCTCATCGACATCGAAGACGAAGGCGAAGTGCTGACCGAAGAAGAGTTGTACGCGCAATGTATCGCGCTGCTTTTTGCCGGCCACGAGACAACTCGAAATCTGATTGGCAACGGAATGTATACGCTGCTGCAGCACCCGCAAGAAACAGCGGAGTTACGGGAGAAGCCGGAGATGATCCGCACCGCTGTTGAAGAGCTTCTTCGTTATGAAAGCCCAGTGCAATTCACGGCGCGCGTGCTCAAGGAAGATATTGAGATCTGCGGACAGCGGATACCGAAGAAATGGTCGATCTTATGCATGCTCGGCGCGGCGAATCGGGATCCAAAACGGTTTGCGGATCCCAATCAACTCGACCTCAAGAGATTAAATAATCAACATCTCGCGTTCAGTGCCGGGCCCCATGCTTGCATTGGAGGCCAGCTCGCGCGGCTGGAAGGGCAGGTTGCCATTCTGAATCTGGTGCAACGCTTTCCCAACATGCGGCTCACGGGCCCGCGACCGGAATGGGCATCTACATTTGGATTCAGAGGACTGAAGAGTCTTCCGGTAATTCTGTAAGGTCGGAGTCTCAATGCCGAATCGCTCCCGGGAATAAGTAACTAACAGCTTTCCGATGACAAGAAGGTGTGCTTGATTGAAATCACTGGTGTTCGTGGATACTTGATTGTTGCGCGTTGGGTGCTTGCTTCGCAGATCTGCTGTCTAGAAATTGGTGACCGAAAGAAAGGATGCGCTTAAACCCCTGCCTTAGAACGAGCGCAAACCATGCCGATCTCCCAATCGAATCGCGCCCGGCAGTTTTCCACATAGCCGATAACAGTTGCAGCCTCTCCCGGTGAGTTAGATGAATTCTGACCCCGCTTTCAGCGACCGTGATGTACATCGGTCGCTCGAGGTAGGCGGACCGAAAGTCCTTGCGCAGCGCTCCTAATAGAGATAGAGGAATGGAATGCTCGACAATTGCGTCGGTGACAAACAGCGGCAGCTCGCCAGCTTGCATTAAAC
Organism: uncultured Acidobacteriaceae bacterium; assembly: GCA_963817305.1. Classification (GTDB taxonomy): domain Bacteria; phylum Acidobacteriota; class Terriglobia; order Terriglobales; family Acidobacteriaceae; genus Sulfotelmatobacter. Next base: position 57,440 of record CAWFOD010000016.1, read on the forward strand.
GTGCAAGCAAGAGCGTATCTTCACCTCTGAGCGCGACCGGATCAAAAACCGCGGTTTCCATATCCGCCCTGGAGCGTCGAATCGCGAATCCGGCGGTGTTCAAATATCGAATGCGCCCATCGGCTTGGAGCATGTGATCCTGAAAGTTTATCAATCTGAGTTCTTCCGCTCGACCGACCAGGCTTGAGCAGTCGCCACTCAGCCGTAGTTGAAAGCAATTGTGCTGGGGAGACCGTGAAATCGTCGAGTGCAATGCGGCGAGACAGTTCGTTCGCAGCCTGCCATCGGCATCCACAAACAGCAGCACATTGCCTTGAGAGGCCCTTATGCCTCGATTCCGTGAAGCCGGAATGCCGGCGTGTGATTGTTTGATTAAGGTTAGGGGATAACCTTGGTTCGGAGTACGAATAAATTCCGGAGTAGGGTCTGTACTACCGTCATCCACCACAATGACTTCGAACGTGGGCGCGTTCGGTCTGGTGGCGCAGGGACTCCAGACACTGAACGAGGGGACCCCAATCATTGTAGACGGCTATGATAATGCTGAATTCTGGAGCCATGGATGAAGTGAATGATCGTGAACCCTCGCTCCCATCGTGTGATAGTCGCCCAATACCTTGCTGATTGTAGGATGGCACACTTAACGGGAAAACCCAATCCCGTTTGCGTGACTTTGGTCACACGGCTGGTTACGCTGTTCAATCCACGAAACAGCTGATAGTTCTCGAAGCAAGGAAGCTAGAAATAAGAGGCAGAATAGATTGCCCGAGGCCGATTTTTCGACCGCGTGGTTACAAATTTTGTCCGGACGTAATTTCAGATTGGCCCGTCAACAACGAGCACATTCATTGCGTTGTGCGACTTCCGAATGGAAATGATTACGGCAAGGACTAGGTGAGCAGGCCAGATGGAAATGATCGTCCCTGGCGCATGGTTGGGATTACTTCTGGTTTGTCCGTCGCTCGGGCCAAGCGAGGCTCGCGGGATAAGAAAAAGAACGCGCAGTATAATGCCGGACTTATGCATTCCGTTGCTGTGGTCGCATCGCTCGCGCTTCAATGTTTGTCGTGCGGTTCGTAGCAAACGGGATTCCGTTGTAAACACTCATCAGGTCAGAGACTCAGCAACGGGAGGCTACGGTATCGCTTGCCAGTCAAGCGAAACAACGCATTCACCACAGCGGGGGAAATGACCGGCACCGGTGGTTCGCCGCATCCTGATGGTTTTTCCGTGCTGGGAACGATGTGAACGTCGACTTCGACGGGTGCATCGATCATGTACGGTGGAGTGTAGCCGTCGAAGTTGTTCTGCTGAGCATAACCGCTCTTGAAAGTTATCGCGCCTTTGGCCATTAACTGCGATACGCCGAAGCTGAGACCTGCCTGAAACTGGCTCTCGATCGTCAGCGGATTCACCGCCGTACCGCAGTCGAGCGCGACCGTTACCCGGTGGATTTTCGGCCGCCTATTCTCGATCGACACATCTACGGCACAGGCGACGTTTGTCCCGAACGCCTCGTGGCACGCGACTCCAGCGGCGTGGCCCTCCGGCAGGTGATTCCGCCACGAAGCACTTTTCTCGTCCATCAGATCGAGGACTCCTCGCATTCTTTTCTCATCCGGCTTCAGCAGCTTCCGGCGATAGGCGATTGGATCCGCTCCAGCGCGAGCCGCGAGTTCATCGACCAGCGTTTCCATCACGAAGGCAGTATGGGTGTGCCCGACAGAACGCCACCACAGTACCGGAACGTTGGGCGTAGGATGATGCGCCGTGACCAAGAAGTTCGGAATCTCGTAAGGATTGTCGACGATGCCTTCGACTGCAGTTTCATCGACGCCGTTTTTTATGAGGACGGAAGCAAACGGCGTTCCCGCCACAATCGATTGTCCTACGACCACATGTCTCCATGCCAAAGGCATGCCGTCCGCTCCGGTGCCAATCTCAATGCGGTGCGCGAACATGGGACGATAGTAGCCGCCCTGCACGTCGTCTTCGCGGGTCCAAATGAGTTTCACAGGAACGCCTTTGCAACGTTTGGCAATAGTGGCCGCCTCGCGCTGCACATGAGAATCTGGCGTAGCTCTTCTCCCGAATCCGCCCCCGGCCATCTCGGTGTGAAAGATAACTTGTTCCGGCTTGAGGCCTAGAGTTTGCGCGATGGCCATTTGATCGACAGTCTGAAACTGAGAACCAGCCCAGACTTCAGCGCGATCGCCGTCAAAACGGATGGTAGTGTTCAACGGCTCCATCGGGCTGTGAGCGAGGTAAGGAAATTCGTATTCCGCCTGAAGCCGATTGGCAGAACTGATGCCATCGAGCACGCTGAGGTCGCCGCGAGTCATGGCAACATTCCCGGGAGTGGCGGCCAGCTTTTTATATTCTGTTCGCAGTTGCTCGGTGTCGGCCGGCTCGATTCGAGAGAAATCCCAATCGATGGAAAGCCGATCGCGCGCCTGCTTGGCGGTCCAGAACTTGTCGGCTACAACGACCACCGCGGTTCCCTTACTGATGGTAGGGATTTCGAACACATCCATCACACCGGGAAGGGCGCGAGCCGCCTTGTCATCGGTTGATTTGGGCGCTCCTCCGAAGATGGGAGGGTGCGCTACAACTGCGACCTTCATTCCCGGCAGGTCGAGGTCGAGACCAAACTTCATGGAGCCATCGCATTTTGGACGGCTGTCGAGCCGCCGCGTGCCCTTGCCGATGAGCTTGAACTCGGATGCTTTCTTAAGCGGCACATTCTCCGGTACAGGCACGTGGGCCGCGGCATCGGCGAGTTCGCCATAGGTGGCGGACCGGCCGCCGGGGCCGTACACAACGCTCGATTCCGTTCGACATTCTGCTGGCGAAGCTTTCCATTGTTGTGCGGCTGCGGCGATCAGCATGGCGCGGGTTTTTGCTCCCAGTTCGCGGTACTGCTGAAAGGAATGCGCGATCGATCCTGAGCCGCCAACCATCTGGATCCCAAACACGGGATCTTTGTAGACATCGGCCGCCGGGGCGAGATCGGCTACAACATGCGCCCAATCGGCGTCCATCTCATCGGCCAGCAGCATTGGTAGCGAGGTCTGAACTCCCTGGCCGAACTCGAGGCGATTCACCTGAATCACAATCTTGCCGTCTGGCTGAATGTGAACAAAGGCATCCGGAGGATACGCTTTGGCCTGCGGAGCCTGAGCGTGTACCGGGAAATCAAAATAAAGAGCGACGATCAAGCCGCCGGCGGCCGTCGCCGAGACGCGCAAGAAACTACGGCGGCTGAAACCTGATTCCGAACTCAACTTGATGGTCGCAGACATGTGTTCTCCTTTACGCCAACTGCTGTGCAGCAGTCTTGATCGCTTTGCGGATGCGCACATACGTGCCGCAGCGGCAAATGTTTCCGCCCATCGATTCCTCGATATCCTCGTCAGTAGGTTTCCTGCGGCTCTTGAGCAACGCCACGGCGCTCATGATCTGACCGCTCTGGCAGTAGCCGCACTGCACCACATCCTCGGCCACCCAAGCGTCCTGAACGGCGCGGCCCACGCGATCTTCTCCGATGCCCTCGATGGTCACGATCGGCCGATCGCCGACCAAAGAAACGGGAACTACGCACGAGCGGGTCGCGATTCCCGCCAGGTGCACCGTACACGCCCCACATGCCGAGATGCCGCAACCGTATTTTGTGCCGGTCATCTTCAGATCTTCCCGCAGCACCCAAAGCAACGGTGTACTGGGATCAACGGCGATCTCTCTCGTTTGACCGTTTACTGTCAGCTTGTAAGTTTGCATAAGAGACTCCGAGTTCAGGGGTTCTGTGGACAAGGCATTCCGGAATCGACCCACGTTCGCGTCGCGGCAACAAATTGTTCGTGGGTGAGTGGTGGAAGAGACCGCGCTGTGCCGTCGCGGTGGAGCCCCGGCTGGAAGGCCCAGAGAACCAAAGGCTCTTGCTGATGGTGCCGCAAGATGCCGGGGCCGTCGATACTGCCATTCTTGGAGCGATCGGTAAGAGACTGGCAAACCGCAGTGCTCGACAGAATGTTGTCGTTGGTGTCCTGCCACTTCATGGAAAGAGGCGCCAGGTGCCAGTTGGCTGCTCCCGGAACACCGGTGCTATCCGCGTTGGCGGACTGATGACAGGTAGCGCAGTTCAGGCCCGGAACGCCTTTACCTCCCGGCCCGCGCACGACGTTGAACAGGTGACGGTGCCGGTCGTCGCCTTGCTCCGGATAGTTGGTGGCGGTGTGGCAATTGATACAGCGGGGAGTGGTCAGCACGGAATAGACCTGTTGCCAGGCAGCGATGCCAGCTTCATGCGTTGTTGAGGTAACTTTTTGAACAGTTTCCTGAGCGGGGGAAAGTGTGCTTAAGGACGCGAGGCATACGATAAGAATAAGGACGGCGGCCGACCGACGGAATACCACGTAGGAGTTCACCATGCTGACCTCCATTTCTAGTCCAACCCGTTGCCTGCGCAATATCATATTTCGGTCGATCTTACTCCACAAGAGAGGGCTATGGTCAGGTAAGAACTCGCAGGAACAGTATCTGAGGCTTCATAGTCGAAGTGCTGCGGCACGGCTGCGAGACGGGAGTCGAAAACCGCGGATTCGTTAGGGTCGGCGATTCCGACTCCACATTGTTCAGCACTTCCACGGAGACACAGAATCAAGGATTAAGGCAGTAATTGCCAGCCTCTTGATTGACTCAGGACCCGCTCGTCCATAAGATAAATCGACTCGAAAGCACACACCTCGCTCATGATCGACCGGATCATCTCCCACTATCAAATTGTCGAGAAGCTTGGCGGTGGTGGCATGGGGGTGGTTTACAAAGCTCAAGACACACGCCTGCACCGATTCGTCGCGCTTAAGTTTCTGCCCGAAGATGTTGCCAGCGACCCTCAGACGCTTGCCCGTTTTCAGCGCGAAGCGCAGGCAGCATCCGCGCTCAACCATCCCAACATTTGCACGATCCACGACATCGGCGAAGAGGACGGCCAGGCTTTCATTGCCATGGAGTTCCTGGAAGGTGTCACGCTGAAACACAAGATCGGCGGCCGTCCGCTTGAAACCGAGACCATTCTCTCCCTCGCCATAGAAATCGCCGATGCCCTCGACGCCGCTCACATTAAAGGCATCGTACATCGCGACATTAAGCCGGCGAATATTTTCGTCACCGAGCGCGGACACGCCAAGATTCTTGACTTCGGCCTCGCCAAACTAACCCTTGGCAACTCCTCTTCCAGTCAGATCGGGTCCGCCAACACCATGACGGGAACGCTGGATGATCCGCATCTCACCAGCCCCGGCTCCACTCTCGGCACCGTTGCCTACATGTCGCCGGAACAAACCCGGGGCAAGGAACTCGACGGCCGCAGCGACCTGTTCTCTTTCGGTGCGGTGCTCTATGAGATGGCTACCGGCACGCTGCCTTTTCGCGGGGAAACCTCCGCCGTCATCTTCAACGCCATTCTTGAGAAGGCCCCAGTCTCCGCGACTCGTCTCAACCCGGACCTGCCGCCCAAGCTGGAAGACATCATCAACCGCGCGCTCGAAAAAGACTGTGAGTTGCGCTATCAGAGTGCCAAGGAGATGCGCTCGGAGTTAATGCGCCTGAAGCGGGACACAGATTCCAGTCGCCAAATTCCGGTTGCGATTTCGGAGGTGGCGCGCTCTTCCCCGGCAATTCCGGCTGCGCACGCGAGCAGTTCCGCTGTAGTTGCGGTCGCAAAGCAACACAAGCTGGGACTCGGCATTGGCAGTGTGGCTGCAGTCCTGCTGGTTGTGGCGGCGGCATATGGAATCTACGCGTTGTTCTCGCGGAGCAAGCCGGCTCCGTTCCAAAACTTTTCAGTCAGCAAAGCGACGCAGAGCGGCAAAGCTACCCTGGTTGCGATTTCGCCCGACGGCAAATATCTGTTGCACGTAATGGACGACGCTGGCCAGCAAAGCTTGCTCCTGCAGAACATTCCCACGAACAGCACCACTCAAGTCGTGGCTCCGGGTCCGTTCGAGTATGTGGGGCTGCGTTTTTCACCGGACGGGAACTACTTGTATTTTGTTCGTTTCGAGCCCGGCAGCCACTCGCTGAAATATTTGTATCGCGCACCGGTGCTGGGCGGAACGCCGCAGAAACTGGTGACCGACATTGATTCCAACATCGCGCTCTCGCCGGACGGCAAGAAGTTCGCCTACATCCTGGCGAACAATCCGAAGGTCGGAGAGTATCGAATCATCGTCCGATCAGCAGAAGGGAGCGATGAAAAGGTCATCGCCACTGGGCCATTGAATGAAGTGCAATTCGATCTGGCGTGGTCGCCGAATGGGGAAACCATCGTGATGGCGCTTTCGCAGCCGGCGGATGCGCTTGGCGGAATGGCGGCGTTCGACGCAGAGAGCGGGAAGCGCAATGATTTCCTGCTTTCGAAAGACTTGTACTTTTCAAAGCAGGTGTGGCTGCCCGATGGCAGTGGGTTGCTGGCGTTGGGCGTGCCGGTTTTCTCCAGCCAGGTTCAGATCGTGCATGTGGCATATCCCTCGGGTAAGGTTTCAGCGGTGACGCGTGATACCAACTCTTATATCGATCTCAGCATGGCCGCTGACGGCCACACGGTGGCGGCAGTGGAGAGGCTAACGCACAACAATGCCTACGTGATGCCTGCCGCTGGCAGCAGTGCGCAGGCGCGACAACTTCCGATGGAGGGTCCGCCGAGTTATGAAGTCGGCTGGACCCGGTATGGCCAACTGCTGATGTCCGTTGCGAACACGGGGGTGACGCTGCTCAATTCAGATTCGGGCGCAGAAACTCCGTTGTTTTCGCAGATCCGTTTCCCTGGGTTCGCGCATTCCTGCCCCGACGGGCACCTCGTCTTCATGGCATTGGCATCGAGCAAGATCGAGGCGCATATTTATCGCGCCGATGCGGATGGCGGAAACGTCAAGGAACTCACGAGCGGGAAGTTCGACTATATGCCGACTTGCTCGGCTGACTCCAAGAGTGTGTTCTACGCGGATGCAGATGCGAAGCTAAACAAAGTTGCGATGGAGGGCGGGGCTTCGCAACAGTTCCCGGGTTACCCGGACTTTGGGCGCAACACGGTTTCTCCGGATGGAAAGGTGGTGGCGATCGTCACCGCCCAGGTGGCGGACCCAAAGGAAAAACTGGGTCTATTGTCTCCGGATTTCAGCCAGCCGATCCGGCTGCTGGAGTTTGAACGGCCGCGTGCTGAGTATGGCGTGATGTTTGGCGATGGACCGATTTTATTCACGCAGGATGGCAAGGGCATTATTTATCCGGTGCGGGAGGGGCAGACGGATAATCTCTGGCTGCAGAATCTCGACGGATCGCCCGGCAAGCAATTAACGGATTTCAAATCCGAGTTCATTCGCGACTTCGCATTCTCCTTCGACGGAAAACAACTCGCCATCATCCGCGGCCACCGCGAGGCCGATGTAGTTCTCATTCGCGACGCGGAGAAGTGAGCGCACGCTCATCCGGCGATTGGCATTCTTATGCAAACCGAATCGAAGCCCTCATGACGGCTCATTTAAGAAAGGCTGTCGTGGATCGCGAGCCATTCGCCTCCTGGCGCTGAACAGTGCTACACATCCGGCAATGTGTATTGTGTGTTCATCGAAATGTGCCTTGAGCCCTGCCTCAAGGTCGGATTGCCGGTCTGACAAATTGCTAAAAATTCCTTTTGCGTTGTAAATCTTCATCAGTTGTTTGGCCAGCGGGTTGTGCCGCACACCTTCGCCCAGGATCGTGGAGCCGAATATCACTCCGCCATCCCTTATCAAAGGCTTCACGTGCTCAAACACGACGCTCTTGCTCGCCAAGTCACCCGGGAGGCAGTGCAAGAGATAGTTGAGCGAGGCAGAATCAAATCCAGACATGCCGATATCGATGCGCTGGAGCGCGTTGCCTATAAAGCACGACGGATTGTAGCGACGAAGGCGCTCTGCCGATTTTGCGAGGCTGTGAGGATTTAAATCGAACAGTGCAATCTGCGGCGTGGTCGAAGGGAACCGGCATCGATCGAGAAAGTAACCAGTTCCCACCCCGATATCGAGATGTTTATCAGAGATATGCTGGTTGTAGAAATCCAGAAGAACACGCGAGGAGCATTGCCAGACAAGAGAATTGGAAAGCCCCAAGACCGCCAAATCATAGAATGCCAAAGACAGCGGCGTATAGACGGCGGCTCCTTTGCGAGCGTCTCCCTCAGCTCCGTAGATGTTGGGTTCTTGATTCATTTCTTTGCACGTTCCTTGCGGCTGAGATGCAGGCTTCGATATCCACCCACATCACCGAGCGCGAGCCTTCGCGGTTCGTGGTGTGGTTGTATTCATCTCTGGCATAGGACTCTTGGGTAGCAGGACCATCGGCGTGATCAATTCTACAATCGCGACAAGTTTACTGACCTCTCAAGCCTTGGATTCGACGATAGTCCTCCATTTCGCGGCTGGCTAGCGCGGACTTACCTTGTTTTCTATGGATTGTGGCGAGAAGCAGGTCGGCCTGTGCAGCAAGCGAAGTATTTTGTTCGATCTTAAGTACCGCGTTGAGCGCCTGCTCCGCTGCGCTCGGATCAGTGGCGGCCAGTGCACGCCCCATCGCATAGAGAGTCTCCGGCATACTGGGATGGAGCGAATCGGATCGCCGCAATTGGTCAGCGGCCTCTTTCATTTTTCCTTCCTGCAGCAGCGCGTTGCCCAGTCGAAACGCGGCCTCTGCGCTACCCGGCTGCAACGTCGTCTCGGCGCGAAATTGCTCCTCCGCCTGCGGCCAATTGGCGCGCTCCGCATAGATCTCCCCAAGTTCGAGGTGCAGTCCGGGCAAGTTTGGCCTGATGGCGATGGCCCGCTCGTATTCCTTCACCGCCTCAGGAATCATCTTCATCTGGTAGTAATTTTGGCCGTGAGCCTGGTGAGCTCGCGCTGAATCGGGAGACGTCGAAAGCAGTTTGTCGGTTAGTTGCGAACCCATAGCCGTTGCGGCGCGGCTCAGATAAAAAAGAAGATCAGGATTGTCGGGATCGCTTTCCAATGCGGATTTCAGGTTAACCATCGCCTTGGCGGGCTCGTCGTTCTCCAGTTCTGCGATTCCCAAGGCTCCGGGATCATCAGCAATCTTGAGATGCGGAATCGCGTCAGCGGCATAGCCTTGCGCCAGCAGCGCGTAACCCAACAACTGGTGAATGGAAACGGAGTCGGGGCTCAGTTCGGCAGCGTGCTTCAGAGGGGCAATTGCCTCGGCAGCATCATGTTTCTTCATGTAAGCGTCGCCCAAGCGGAGAAGAACTTCAGCCGAAGATGGATCCAATTCTGCAGCCTTGCGAAAGTCGACCAAGGCATGGTCGAGGTCGTGACGGTTTTCCGCGTCGATGCCCGACTGGAGCAAAACCTTTGCTTGAGCCGCCGGTTGAGGCGCGACAGCCTGTGGCTGAAGAAACAAATGCAGGAATAGGAGTGCCTGGATCATTTCCGCTCAGGCTCCTTTACGGTGAGAAATTGATCTGCTGGAATATCCCGCAAGGTCTGGCGAATTCCTGACGGCCAGCGGACTTCAATGTCAGTTTTCTTATTATCTCCCAAGCCAAAGTGCAATCGCTTGTCGCTCGAGGAAAGATAACTTCCCGCGGCGGTAGCGAATCTCACTTGACCGTTGACCTGGACGCAAGCGCCATATCCGTCACGGTTGCTGCTCGTCCCACGAAGGATAATCGTCAGCCAGTGCGATTTTCCGCCGCGATTCAAATAGAATTGCGGCCCGTCCCCGAGTGAAGTGGTGACTGCGTCGATCCATCCGTCATTATTAAGGTCGCCGAAAGCGGCGCCGCGGCCAGCTACCTCCCTAGTAGGCCCAACATTGCCTCTCTCGAAGTGACCTCGATGGTTCAAAGCCAGCAAAGGAACATCCCGATACCGCAGGGAGTTATCGTATGAGTGCACATTGTCGAAAACGTGGCCCTGCACGATGAACGCATCCTTCCAACCGTCATTGTCAAAATCCTCCAGACCAACGCCCCAGCCGGACGAGGTTCCAGAGAGCGCACCGAATCCAGTCTCCAGTTCCTGCGCGCTAAATGATTTTTTCCCGTCATTATGAAACACGACATATGGCTCGTGGGGTAGTTGTGTAATAAGAAGATCAGGAAGGCCGTCGTTATCGTAGTCCTGGAAGGCAACGCCCATCCCTGACGGCATTTTGCCGGAATTGTTCAGGGCCGCGCCTGAATCAAGCGCCACTTCACTGAATGTGCCATTTCCATTATTGTGAAAAAGGAACTGCTCGATCGCGTCGTTGGTGACGAACACATCTGTGAAGCCATCTCCATCATAATCGGCGAAGGCAACTCCCAATCCCCGCCCTCTCTTGGCAGCGATTCCTGAAGCGACACTTACATCCTCAAACGTACCGTCCCCGCGATTGTGGTAGAGGATGTTCGTGGTCGAGCCGAACTCGCCGGGAGGGCAATACGTCGGGTCTTCGATCCGGCCACAGGTCTTGCTTGTTTCCGGAGTCCAATCGAGGTAGCGAGTTACAAACAGATCCAGCTTTCCATCGTTGTCGTAGTCAAAGAATCCTGCGGACATCGACCATCCGCCCGCCGCCACTCCGGCCTTCGCCGTTACATCCGTGAATGTACCGTCGCCATTGTTGTGGTAGAGAATGTTTTTCCCAAAGTTGGTGACGTAAATGTCAGGGAAACCATCGTTGTCATAGTCCCCGACCGCAACTCCCATTCCGTAGTTAGTGTCCCCCGCGTGCTGCAGACCGGCCTGTACAGTTACGTCGGTGAACGTGCCATCTTTGTTTTGGCGATAGAGGCGGTTCCAGTAGGCGGGATTGTCCCGTTCGAAGTGAACCGGACTGCGCAGTGGGTTGGGCAGGTGGCCGGCATTCACCAAAAAAATATCGAGCAGGCCGTCATTGTTGTAATCGAGCAAAGCTACACCGCCGGGCATGGTCTCAATCAGGTACTTGCGCGGGGTTGGCGAATTGCGCAGGATGAAATCGACACCGTGGAGCGGCGTAAGTTGGAATTGGGGAGCGCGAATTACGAGTTGGGCGAAGAGAGGGAAAGCCGCCAGCACGAGCAGAATCCCGCGTTTGCGAACTACGCTTCGCACTCAGGCTACGGCTCCGACGCCGTCCTCACTTCCGTACTTGCCCGCGGCTGCGTTTCAGTGACGCCTGCGAGATGCGCCAGCGCGGTGCTAATTACCGAGTTGTAGCGTAGCAGTTTATTCTCTGGATGGTCCGAGCTGGATTCGCTTGTTGGTGCGAACGCAGGCGAGGACTCGGTTGCGTGCATGGCCCGAATCAACTCTGGCAAAGCAGCCAGTTTGTTTTGTAATCCACCGATTTCAACGAGTGCGGTCGTTGGAAAATAACCGACGCGGTCGCCGGTTTGCATAGCACTCACCAGCTCGTCCGGAGACCACGCTATTGGCCAGTTTGCGTTCAGCAAATCATACGTTTCGCGCAACCGCGCCAGCTTGCCTGCGAACCCATCGAGCAGCCTGCGATTGCGCGCCATGTCCGGCCCAATGCGCAGCGAAATTTTGAGCGTGCTATTCACGGGAACGCGCGGAGTGGTCACAATCGTGGTCAGTGTATCGCCCTCAAAGCGCCAGCCGATTGTGCCCTTTCGCTTTGCAAAAGACAACGGTTCACCGTTTACGCTTACTGTCGAGGGAGGCCAGCTTCCAGGAAGTCTCAGTTCATAAGCGCGCTCGGTTGGCATTCCCGGGTAGGTGCCTTCGACCGGCGCAACGCTGATGTTCAATAACGTCCCATCCTGATTTAATGATGCACGAATCGGAGTCCATGCGTTTTCTTCGTGCTCATATCCGGGTGTGTCGCCCGCGTCCTCATAAAGACGGTAGGTCGAGACCTGCCCATCGTTCATGGGAAAAATGCTTAAGATAAGGGGCTCTTTCGACGTTTCCGAAACGTGCGTTGCAGGTTGCATCGGAATGATGCTTCCCGCCTTCACGTACACCGGAATTTGACTGAGAGAGAAACTACGCTCCACCGTTGCAGGGCCTTGTAGACGTGCTCCGGTATCCCACTCGATCCAGTCTCCGGGAGGGAGCCAGACGGCCGCGTGGGCGAGTTGGGAATCCTTTGCCACCGGTTGTGTTATCGGATCGACGAGGATGCTGTCGCCGAACATGTATTCGTTCTTTGCGTCGTACGCTTCGGGGGCTTCGGGCCAGTCATAGTAGAGCGGCCGCAGGAATCCAACACCCGTATCGTGAGTTTTTCTGGCCTCGGTGTAGATGTAGGGCTGCATCGCATTCCGACGCACGAAACATTGCCGCATCAAGTCAGAGTAAGGCTCGGGATATGCCCAGATGCGCCTCTCCGCTTCGGGATTCTTCGTAGTGTGAGTCCGCAGAATTGGGCTGAAGATTCCCCACTGAATCCAACGCAAATAAAGCTCGGGTTCAATGGCACCCGGCTGGTGGCCGCCAATGTCATGGCTCCAATACGTGTATCCGACATTCGCTGCGGTTGCCGTGAAATAGGGTTGAAATGCGAGCGAGTCCCAGACGGAAATGGTGTCCCCCGAAAAGCCGATCTGGTAACGATGGTTGCCCAGCCCACCCCAACGATGGAACAGTAGCGCGCGTTTCTTCTCGCGCTCCTGATCGGTGAAGAACACATAGTTCAACCAAAAAGTGGGATTCACGCCGGGAAGTTTTGTCGCGTCCTCCTGCTGCCAGTCGAGCCAGAAGAAATCGATCCCCTGCCGCTCGAGGGGATGGATCACATATTTCAAGTAATTGTCCGCGAACTTCTTGTCGGTGATGTCGAAGGGCACATATTGCTTGCTCGCGGGATCGATTCCCATCGAGCTGGCCATCGCAGGATAGCTGTCCTCCCAGGGTTGAATGCCGGACGCCGGATGAATATTGAGCGTGGTCTTCAGCCCTTGATCGTGAACACTCGACAGAAAACCTGCCGGGTCGGGGAACAGGAGCTTGTTCCAGGAATAGCCAGTCCAGCCAAGCCGGTGACCGGACGCATCCACCTTGTTGTTACCAACGACTTGGTTGAATGTGGGATGCCAGTCGATGTCGATCACCAGCACGTTCAGCGGAATTTCATGCGTTTGGAATTGTTGAAGCAGCTGTTCGAATTCCTGGTCGCTGTAAGACCAGTAGCGTGACCACCAGGCGCCGAACGCGAATCGCGGAGGCAGCGGAATCTTGCCTGCGACCCGGGTGAAGTCATGCATAGCGTTTTTGTAATCGTGGCCGTAGCCAAAAAAATACCAGTCCTGCCGCTCGCCCGCGGGACGCAACATCACCCAGGGCCACGCGCTCCGCTCACCCGCGCGAAAGCTGAAGTCGGCCGAATCGAAAAGCGGACGCGCGCTGTCGTCCACGAGCGTCCAGCCGTCACGCGATATCAGGCCGGGTTCCAGTTGCACTCCACCCCGGGCAGTATCGAGCGTACGGGCGGTGCCTAGAAGATTGCCGGTGTCTTCCATCCCCGGTTTCCACACGACTTCTTTTCCGTTAAGGCGGAACGAAACCGTGAGGTCGTCCGCGGTGAACTTGCCGTCGGTATCGCCGGGATCGTAGACCAGCGTCAATGCGCTGGTCTTCAGCACCACGCGGTTTCCGGGGCCGATCTGCCGCGTGAATTGTGGAACGGGAAGCGCGCGATTTACGAAGGCGAAAGAAGCGTGATCTTCAAACTTCCCGTCTTTAGCCCACTCCAAACGGATGAGCTGCGGCGTAAGCACGGTGAATCGCGCCGAACCGGCTCGTACCACCGCGCGAACATCGGCCACCGGATTGTAACTCTCGGAATCAACCGCCGCGTTCGCCAGGGCAGTCTGCAGGAAAGCACCCATGATGAAGGTGAGCATGAATCTGAGCAAGGAAATGCTGAGTGGCTTTCTCATTGGCATCGATACCCGGGGTCTCAGCGGCGATTTATCCATGTCGGTTCAGAGTGCCTGGCGGATTCGAGTCCGCCAGGCATGCTGAAGGGGCGGGAGGGCTGGCAGCCCGAAGCTACCAGTAGAATTTTGCGCCGAACTGGACGCTCCTTGCGGGATAGGCCGCCGTGATAGTTCCGAAATTGCTGTCTCCCAGGTTGGTGTCTGGCTCGAAGAAGTCCGGATGATTGAATGCATTGAACATTTCGAGGCGGAACTGCAGCTTTCTCGTCTCGCCGAGGCCGAACCATTTTTCGATGCCCATGTCATAGTTGAAGAATTTGGGCGCTCTCAGATTCGACAAGAATCGCGGAGCATCGCCAAATGTGTAGGCCGCTGGCTGGGCAAACGCCGCAGAATTGATCCAATCGTTGAGTGACTGATTCTGCGGGACGGGATTGACTCCCGGGACCAGATTTGGTCTTTGATTGAATCCGAATCCACCCGTATTGTTTGTCGCCGGATTGATGGAGAGCGGCAATCCGGATCTAGCCGTTATAATCCCGCTCCATTGCCATCCACCGAGTACTGCATTCATGGGCCGGTTCCATCCGCCGCCGAGCAATTTGCCGGTACCGAACGGGAGTTCGTAGTTGTAATTGACCACCAGGCTATGCGGGGTATCGGTGACGTCCACTGAGTGCTCTGCAGCGAGATTGTAGGAGTTTCGCACGGAGCTTCCGCTGCCGGGGAAAGCCCATCCGGCAGCGCCCTGCACGTCGTCCATAAATTTGGAGTAGGTGTAGGAAACATTCAGATCCAGCCCGGAATGCCAGCGGTGCGTGTAAGTGGCCTGCAGTGCGTTATAGGTGGAACCGCCTACGGCGGGGGGCGCCTCGGTTACGCTGCAGTATTCAGGGAAGCGGCGCAGCAACTGGCCCATTGGCACCGTGGGCTGATCCAGGCCGCAGCCGCTGGAAGTGATATGTCCGAAAAACGGATTGGCAACGGGGCTGAGCAACTGGCTGCCGAGACTGAGATCGGATGCGGGAATCTCATCCCATTCCAGGTACTGTGACAAAACGTGGACGCCGTGGTTTCCAACGTAACTGATATCGACCAGGTCGTTGTTCGTGAGTGAATATTGAGCACCGGTCATCCACTGCTGCACGTATGCGGAGGGGCGAACATTATTCACTACCGGATTCAAGCCGAAACCAACATCCGTCAATCCTCCTAATGAATTTCCCGTCGGCGCAACTTCCCCGTTCGGGAACGCACTTTGGCAAGGCGCCGACGTCGCACCATTGCTGCAGTTCACCGCCGAGCTTCCGCTAAGAGTGGTGAACGGATTGAGTCCACTGTTAAGGCTGGTTACCCACGGTGTCGACTGCGAGTAGCCGATGTTGGGACCTTGACCGTAGTAGTTTGGCACGAAAAAGATGCCGTATCCGGCGCGCACTACCAACTTGTCACGAAGCCTGTATGCCGCGCCGATTCTTGGGGCAAAGTTCTGGTGCTGGGTATCGTAGAGTCCACGGTTGCCGCCGCTGTTGAACACAAGCTCGCCCGGATAGTTTGTGCCTACTGCGGCGCTGATCGGATTTACTGCATTGAAGTCGAAATATTCCTGCGCATTCGTCCTTTCCGTTGGGGCAGTCTGGATTTCGTAGCGAAGACCGAGGTTGATCGTGAGCTTCGGATCGATCTTCCAGTCATCCTGCAGATACCAGCCAAGAAGGTTCTTGTCGGTCGCGGGAAATTTGTTATAACCGGTCTGATCGGTTCCGCTGCCTACACCCAACAAGAAGGACGCAAAGCCGTCGCCCGTTCCGACCGTCGCATTCTGAGGATCCGGTCCAGCGGTCGACGTGGTCTGGAACTGCAGAACGGTGTTCGCGTAGTGGCCGCCGTCGATGCGGGCCCAAACATCCATGAATCCAAATGACAGTTGGTGCTTGCCGTGGATCTTGGTGAAATCCACAGATCCGGTCCACAAAGTTTGGGGAACCATATAGTTGTCGAGTCCAGCCTGAGCGCCCAGAGACGCGTAGCTCTGGGGCTGAACTTCAGGGAAGCTTGGTGCAATTCCGTCGATGAACGACGGTAAGCCCAGAGCTGAAGACTTATACCCAAAACTCTGCGTGACCGATTGCTCGACATGGCGGTTCACGCCCAAATCGGCATTCATCGTCAATGTCGGACTGAAAATGTGCGTGTATCCGATATCCACACTGTAACGGTTGTTGGGAGCGACGACGCCTGGCCCTCCCGGATCGGAAGCTCCGTAATAGGTGGGGAAATTGATTTTTTGCTGGTACTTCTGCGACCAGCGTCCGAAGAGACGGTCATTGATAGATAGGTTGTAGTCAATTCGGCCTGAGTACTCGTTCGAGTGCGCCGCGGCCGAGGAGGCAGCAGTAAAATTGTTGATGAGGGCGTTTGTGGTCGGGGAGGGCCAGTAGTTGCCGGCTGCAATTTTGCTGGCGATCGAATCCATCAGGCCAGTGGGAATCACGTTCGTGACGCCCAAACCCGTCGCGATATTTCCGGAAACAGGATCGCGGATGTACTCGGTGGTTGCTCCAGCAGGGCAGGTGACTTTATCGCCGGTTACGCTGTCGGTAGCTCCGCAGGTGACCAGACGAGTGCTGAAAGGATTGTAAATCTCGCCGCTATAGATTGGTCGTCCAAGATAGTCGGTTCCGGTCTCGGCACCCAACAGAGCGGCGAAGTTCCCCGTCCTTTCGTTGTTGGTGGGCATCGTGGCCAGGAAAGTAGCCGGCGTCGCCTGCCGCAGACCTTCGTAGTAGGCGAAAAAGTACAGCTTGTTTTTGATGATGGGGCCGCCGATTGTGGCCCCGAACTGGTTTCGATGGAAGGCCGGCTGGTTCTGATTATTGAAGTAGTATCGAGCGTCATACGCGCTGTTCCGGTAAAATTCCCAAGCGTCGCCGTGGATCTGATTCGTCCCAGACTTGGTGACGACGTTAATCACGTTGCCGCTGCTAAATCCATATTGCGCGGTGAAAGCATTGGTCTGAATTTTAAATTCCTGGACGTCATCGAGCGAGGGGACGTAAAGCACGCCGCCCCAGTCCAATCGCGTGTCCCAGGTGCCATCGAGCAGGTATTGCGCGGTGCCAAAGAAGGTGCCGCCAAAGTTGAGAAACGAAACATCCTGGTCAGCGCTCCCCGAGATGCCTGGAGCTCCCACAACCTGCTCCTCGGCGGTGTTGCTCACCGAGGAATTCAGCTCGGCGAGGCTTATGATGTTGCGCAGGTTCAACGGCGTTTCCACCAACTGCCTGGCTGAAATGTCAGAGGAGATGTTCGCGTTGTCCGTATTCAGAAGGGGAGCTTCAGCAGTGACTTCGATGGTTTCGGATGTCGTTCCTACTGCCAGCCGGACATCCTGACGTGCGGTCTGACCTGCTTCCAGCGAAACCCCATGCTGCTTATAGTCCTTGAAGCCGGAGACATCGACTTCCAAGGTATAAACGGCCGCCGGCAGCAGAGTAAACGAGTACAGACCGTCCTCTTGAGTCACATAGTGGCGAGCTGATCCCATTTTGCGCGCTGGTGAGGGTCACCTTTGCGCCTTTCAATGCCAAGCCGGTAGGGTCCGTGATCGCGCCGCTCAGGGTCGCGGCCACCTGCTGATTTTGAGCCTTAAGGTAGGTTCCACCCAGGAACGCAGCGAGAACCGCAAAGACGAAGCATGTCTGCCAACGCACTTTACGCAACATCGGTACCCTCCTGTGCCTCTTTAACAGCCGATTGCAGCAGAGCTTTAAGGACCGACCGCCCTTTCGTTTCATCCGCAATGGCAAGGACAAAACCAAAGTCGCGATAGTGGGGCACGCCGTGAGCAAGTAGCAAGCGTTTACAGGTAAGAAGGAGGGGATAAGAGGGATAATCGATTGAGTAGGCTGTTTTTCTCCTTTGATTTCAGATGTTTCCGAGACCGTTAAGAAAGGGGAGAAAAGATGGCTCGCATGTGTGTTTTACGGTTGAACTCACCCGGTAAGCCGCAGTAGTATCCCGGAAACAGAGTTCGCTCTCGATAGAATCCTGTTTGGTCCACACAGAGTGACACCTATCGGAAGGCCGGAGCCGATTGATACCAGAGCCCGTCATTGAGAGCTGGACTCCGTCCAGCGAAGCAGAAAAAGGAGCAGTTCAGCAACAGCTGGAGCGGCTGCTCGCCTGTCCTCTTTTCCATTCCAGCAAGCGCTACGCAAAGTTTTTGAGGTTCGTGGTCGGGACGCACGTTGGAGGGCCATGGACATGACCTGAAGGAGCGAATCCTCGGAATCGAGGTCTTTGATCGCCCGCCGGATTACGATACCAATACTGATCCGATCGTTCGAGTCACCGCTGCAGAAATCCGCAAACGCATTGAACAGTACTATCACGATCCCAAGCACAGCCAGGAAATTCGGCTTTTCCTGCCCTCCGGTTCCTATGCACCCCAGTTCTCCTGGCCCGGCTATCCGAACGGACCGGCAGTAGCCCCTTCCACGCCACCAAACGGCTCCTCGGTTGCCGCTCAGACTGCGGCTTCATCCGAAAAGACTAAGTCGGTCACACATCGATGGATCTCGACAAAAGCAGTTCTCCCCATCCTTGCAGTCGTGCTCACGATTGCAGTCGCGGGCATCTGGTGGCGAGGATCCCGGCCGACGATCTTGCGGCAGTTCTGGGCCCCCTTTGTGACTCCCCCGGATCCTGCCCTGTTCTGTATCGCTGACCAGGTGCAGTATGCAAACATCCAGCTCCGTGATGCCGGCGATCCACAAAAGGAAATCACTCTTCCCGATACCATGGTCACCGTGATCATTGATGATCTGAATCCTCTGGTGAACATCGCCGGGACCTTGCGCTCGTATAGCAAGAACTATCGCGTGCTCGGCGAGTCCACCACCAGCCTCACGGACCTTCGCCGCAGCCCTTCCGTTTTCATCGGCGCCTTCGATAATTCGTGGACGTTGCGGTTGACCTCAGCATTGCGCTTCCATTTCGTGAATGATCCCACGATGGCAAAACTCTGGATTGAAGATCGCGAGCATCCCGAGAAGCGGGAATGGCTGCTCGACCGTTTGCAGCAAAAGACAGAAGACTATAAAGATTACGCCATCGTTGCCCGGTTCATCCCTTCCGATACCGACCAGTATGCAGTGGTTGTGGCGGGAATCGGTCGCGGTGGAACGGTGGCGGCGGGTGAATTTCTTGTCGACGAACATCGCATGCAGGAAATATTGGCGCACGCTCCCCAGGATTGGCAGACGAAAAACATAGAGATCGTGCTAGAGACCCAGGTGATCCAGGGCCGTTCCGGCCCCCCTCGTGTTAGAGCGATCCACATTTGGTGAATCCGTCCTTGTATACCTGGGTCTACTGTTCGCATTCTTCTGTTACGACATTTCCTCCACGTCACAAAGATTTGACCGGGCGCTCGACGAGCGCAGCCGCAATCACGAATACATTTATGTGCCAGCGCTTGCATAGGCGTAATTGTCTTTGGCGCCGCGCTTGTGATAAAGGATGAGCATGATTTTTTTGAGGGAATGTACGCACTGCTTAAAGGCAGCGCTGCTGATCGCGTTGCTGGCGGGCGGAATCCTACACAACGCCAGCGCAGAGGATAATGGCCTGGAGCGCACGCCGGTTCTCGGCTGGAGTAGCTGGAGCTTCCTCCGCAAGAATCCCACGGCGGACCAAGTGAAAGCTCAGGCTCTCGCCCTGCAGAATTTCGGATTGCAGAAAATCGGCTACCAATACGTAAACCTCGACGACTTTTGGTACCAGTGTCCGGGACCGCAAGGTCCGAACGTCGACTCCTATGGCCGCTGGATAACCGACTCATCTAAATTCCCGGCCCAGGGAGATACCGATGGCATGAAGGTAATGGCTGACTACATCCACAGTCTCGGGATGAAGTTCGGAATCTATGTCACGCCGGGGATTTCCAGGCAGGCGGTTGGCCGGAATACGCCGGTTAAGGGCACATCGTACACGGCTGCCCAGATTGCGGACCCATCTGTAAAGGAGAACAATTACAACTGCAAAGGCATGGTCCACATTAACTATGACAAGCCAGGAGCGCAGGAGTATACGAATTCATGGGTAGATATGCTGGCGGCGTGGGGTGTCGATTACATCAAGATTGACGGCATGACAGACAGCAACGCCGCTGACGTTAAGGCATGGTCGGACGCAATACGGCAAAGCGGGCGGCCGATGGTCCTGGACGTCACGCAGGGGCACCTTACAGTCGCTGTCGCTCCGACATTGATGAAGTATGCCAATCAATGGGAATTCGCGCCTGACGTCGAATGCTATCGCTGCGAGAAGCATGGTAGCAGCTACCCGCTGACCAGTTGGGCCGATGTTGCCAAACGCTTCAACTACGTGGCGGAGTGGCAGCCTTACGCGGGTCCAGGCGCTTTCAACGATTACGACTCCATCGAGGTGGGAAATGGCAGCAACGACGGGCTGACTCCGGTTGAGCGCCAGACTCAGATCAGCCTGTGGGCCCTTGGCGCGGCGCCCTTCATCCTCGGCGTCGATCTTACACACTTAGACCCAACGGATCTGCAGAAATACCTGCAGAACTCCGCAGTCCTTGCTGTCGACCAGGATTCGATCGCGGCGAAAAGGGTGGTCAATACCGGGGACCGACAAGTGTTCGCCAAAAGGGAATCGAACGGAGACACGATCGTCGGTTTGTTCAATACCGGCAAGAAGGCAGAGGAAGTTTCCGTTCCAGCATCTGCCGCGGGCGTCCCCGAAAACGAAAGCGGCTATTCCTTACACGACCTGTGGACCGGTGAGACAAGGAAAACGAGCAGCACCATCAGCGCTGTTGTTCCATCGCATGGAGTCGTCCTGTACCGCATCACGGGACTTTAAACGACACGATTGCTCACGACCCGGTCCGGATAGCCGACTGGAATATTGTTCAAGCGCTATCTCCGGTGACCCGACTGATTTGCATTAGCCTAAAAATGGCGCGCGATACAAACGGCAGCGAATGCGGGAAATCCTAAAGTATGGCGCTTCGGGTGAAATTGATTCCACGACAATGAAAAAGACGAGAAACTCTTGCTGTCCGAGGAAGATTCTCTAACAGATGTTGCATACTTCATCGCGATAAGTGGTGTTGTTGGCCCACATGGTAAGCTTCGCGAAGCCATGCGAGGACCTCAGAATCCATCTCTTCGATTGAATGCAAGCTGAAAGAGTGGACATGATTGCGGGGAGAAAAGCACTCTACTTTCGTAAATCGCGGGTTTTCCAAATGGCGGGCCAAAACCACGTGCCCAACGATACGCTCTCGTCGCAAACTGACAGCGGCGAAGCTCATTCGTACCTGAAACGCAATCCGTGTTTTCTCAGGAACGATACGCACGGGACCGCACGTTCTCACCAATCTCGCAAATGCCCGAAACAAGGCAGTCGCGTATGGAGTCTTTCCAACGAAATGCTGCTTCAACGTATAGCGCGAGCAGGAATGCGATTGATTCCGGTTGGCAAAAGGCCGCCCGCACTTCGGGCATTTCCAGAGCATTGTGCGCCGCATGGTAAAAGTATAAGAGGTAAAAGATTCAACGTGCGTCCCAACCACGCGTCGAGGATGGACCTCGCGAACAATTCCTAAGCCCAGATCTATGCGACTTCACCAATTGTTATTGCCGTCGCCATAAGACACACGGCATGAACGTTGTTACCTGGGGAACTCAATCTCGCGTGAAACTGCGATTGCCCAAGAGCAGGATGCTCCCGCGGAATTCCACACTCTCGCCCCACACCGAAAAGAAGAGCCCGGGCCGGTATTCGATCAACTTTGTTCCTCCCGCCCGACTTGCGTACAAATAGCCATTTTCGATGTAAATTCGAAGCGGGACTTTTTCCCCGTACGCCGAACCGGTGTAATTTCCCAGATAGTCTTTCCATGCCGGCTTATCTGGGCCCGAAGGTTCGTCCGGACGGTTGTTCAGAACAAATGTGTCGACGCCGACAGTGCCAAGGTCGTTCACCTCTTCTGCTACTCCCATGGAATCGGGGTGAAAGCGGAATCTTTCGTTTACCGAAGTAAATTCGCCGTCTCCCCGAAAGTCCAGCGGTTGGTCGTTGTTTCCGACTCTGTAATGAAGGGCTCCATCGAGTACCTTGAAAAATCGCATGCCACTGTATGCGCGATAAGAACCCTCGAACTTAGCGAGGTCGGCCGGCCTAGCTTTTTGGATTGGCCGGTCACTAAAATTGAGGGGGACATCGTCGGAAGTGAGTCCACCCTTCGCCTTGATACAAACTTCGGAAATGTGGTCGGCAATAGTTTGCGCGATGTCGGATCCATCGCCATCATTGGTAAGGACCACCACACCCAGCCCGAATTTCGGAAACCAGCGCTGTTCCGTGTCGTAGCCATACCCCCCGCCCCCGTGGGAGTACATGACGGTTCCGAACGCGAACCGCTTGAAAATGCCTAGTCCATAGCCAGCCGATTGATGATCCACCGGGAATTGGGGCGTGAACATCTCCTCTAGAGTTTCTTTCTTCAAAAGCCTTCCTGACTTCGTCTTCGCGTCGGCGAGTTCCACAGCGACAAACTTCGCCATATCCGCCGCTGTCGAGTAAAGGCCTCCTGCTCCCAGCATAGGGATCAAGATATTGACGTCATGGCCACTGACCTGCCCGCGGGCGAAGGAAGGAGAAGCCAGGGCTCGCTGTTTATCAAATGTAGTATTGGACATCGCCAGTCTGTGAAACAAATGCGCGTCCGCGTAGGCAGGAAACGGTGTCTTGGACCTTCTCTGCAAGAGATATGCGAGCAAATCAAAACCGAGGTTTGAATACGCGTATCGGCTCTGGACGAGCGCCAAGAGCCATACCCGATTAATGCTTTGGATGTGTTCCTCGAACGTGGCATTCCCGTCGTCATAGTTGTTTCCCACGGGTGCCTCATGTGGCAGTCCGGACCAATGGCTCAAAAGGTGACGAAGGGTAATCTTCTGAAACTCGGTTTCAGAGTACCGGCTATTCACTCTGAAATTACGCAAATACTTGACGAGCGGATCATCGAGTTTAAACCACCCGCGATCAACTGCCCCCAGCAGCAGGACAGCAGTATATGTTTTTGAAATCGACTGCAGGCTGAACACAGTATTCGCGGTTACTTTTTTGAGATGAGCAGCATTTGTGTAGCCGAAGCCCTCTGCCCAGACAGTTTTCCGGCCGTCAACGATCGCGACCGAAGCACCGGTGACCTTGCTCTCTGTAAGCTTCTGAGAAATGTACAAACTCAGATCCCGAGTCAGTTGTGCGTATTCGGGCTTCGCCTGCGGGGTCTGAGCGCTAAGGGTACAACTACAGCCATTGCTTAGTACCGCACAGAGAATGACAAATCGAACATTATGAAATATGCGCTCCATGGACGACTTTCGTGTGGTAGCGGGGCTCCGAGAACCGCTTGCACTCACCAGAGCCGGCTGATCCGCTTTCCGATTGTGCCTTCGCGGGCCCCCCAATACTGGATGATTCTAGCTGCCTTGAATGCAGTTTGTTTTTGGTATCGTTTTTGCTCCAAAAGCGAATGCGACCACACCGGAGCGAATGGATGAATGTTCGGAGAGATGCTCTAATATTTCCACATCCTGATCTCGTTTCCGGGATCCTCGAACTGAACTTCATCCATTAACTGGCGGATCAGATAAACCCCGCGTCCGTGGTCGGCATATAACTTCTCGCCCCGTTTAGGATCGGACAGAGCCTGGGGACTGAAACCTGGCCCGGGATCGGTCACGATAATTACGATTCGGCCCCGCGAATCGGACTGGAGTCGGCAGCGAACCTGCTTTGACGGATCGTTTCCGCACCCGTGAACCACGGCATTGGCCAGGGCTTCTTGAACTGCCAATGCAACTTCAAAGCGTTTCTGCTCCGGGACGTCTAGCCGTATCAGGGTCTCGGATATAGTGTCGACAGCGGTATTGATCGCCTCGGCGTCCGCAGGCAGATTGACATCGAGCAGTTCAGACAATCCGCCGGTTTCTGCATCACCGCTGAACTCAGCTGGCATAAAGGCTCATTTCGTTTTCGAATCCACGGGTCTGGATGGGCGTTAGGCGAAAGACTCCACAGCCGCATCATCGTTCTCGAAAGTCTCGAACAGGTTGAGTACGCCCACCAGACGCAAAGTTTGAACTGCGAATTTGGAGGGTTGTGCGAGCTTGATATTTCCGCCCTGTTGCTTGATTAAGGCCAGAAAGCGTACGAGCAGGCCAATGCCGCTGGAATCGACCATGGGAACTTCCGACAAATTCACCACAATGCGAGTATCTCCGCTATTGAGGGCTTCCTCCAAAGTCTGGCGGAAGCTGTCCACCGCAGGGCCCATGCGCAGAGCCCCGCGAAGCTGAATAACCTGTACTTGCGCACGCCTACGAACGTTGATGTCCAAACTGTCCTCACAAAAGTTCCGCAGAGATTTGGGCGACTACCCCAGAACGCGTCTCAACTTACGGGAAGCAGCGGGGTTTTGCAAGTCCGCAGCATTCGGCCGCGAGCCTTTGAATACAGGCCCTTTTTTGGCAGAGGGGCCTTCCAGCCGAAAATTGGCGGTTGTCGGCAAGACCGATCGAGGTGGCATAAATATTTCATCCCAACAGTCTTAAAATTTGACATAATCGGTGCCGACCAGGAGGCTCATGCGCTCTGCCAATAGCCGCACCGAAGCTGACGCTTTTACGATTGTCATCGTTACCACCGACGAACGAGTCGGTCCCGAGGCCACGACCCACCTGGGAGCCGGCCACGACGTGTCCATGCTTGAAACCTGGGATGAACTCACTGCGTCGATTCAGAAACATCCGCCGGATGCGATACTGCTCGACCTTGATACGGTGGGCGAACGCAACGAGGATGCGATTGCCGGCCTGGCCGAACTGCGAGCCCAGGATCCTGACCTGGTTCTGGTGGGATTGACCCGCTCAAATAGCCATAGCCTTCGTTTGAAGGCGGTGGCTGCGAGCGTCGATGAATATTTTGTCGCGCCCATTGACTTCGCGGAAGTGCGCAATGTACTGGACCGGGCATTGCAGAAACGGGCGCTGAGGATCGAGTGCCGGCAACGGGATGGCGAACATGCGGAGCGAGAGTCATTTTGTGACTTGATCGGCGCGAGCGAGCCAATGAGACGCGTCTATGACGCCATCCGCAGAGTAGCCTCCAGCAGCAGTACGGTATTGATCCGTGGTGAAAGCGGAACTGGCAAGGAACTCGTCGCGAAGGCGATCGTTGCTCTGGGACCACGCGCGAAAAAGCCCTTCGTTAGTCTTAACTGCGCGGCCTTGCCGGATAATCTTATCGAGACGGAATTGTTTGGCCATGAAAAGGGGGCCTTTACCGACGCCCGGACGGCGCGCGCGGGTCACATTGAACTGGCACACACCGGTACGCTGCTGCTGGATGAAATTGCCACCCTGGGTCTCAGCCTCCAGTCAAAGTTCCTGCGCGTGCTGGAAGATCGGGTGGTAACCCGCATCGGAGGCCACAGCGCCAAGAAAATCGACTTCCGCCTTATCGCGGCGACTAACGAGGATCTGGAGGAACTGGTGCGCGCCGGCCGTTTCCGCGAAGACCTCTACTACCGCATTAATGTCGTACCCATCGTGCTGCCCGCGTTGCGCGATCGCCCAGGGGACGTGCCCCTGCTCGTGGACCATTTCTTGCGGTCCTATTGTGCGGCCAACAACGTTCCCCCGAAGCGGCTGGAGCCCGAGGTGATACAGATTCTGGAAGAGGACAACTGGCCGGGAAATGTTCGCGAACTGCAAAATCTGGTGCAACGGCTCGTGCTGATGGTCGACGGCCCTCTAATCAAGGTCCAGCATCTGCCGCAGCGTCTTCTGTATAACAGTGCAGCCAGCCAGGAGTCCATGTTGATTCCCGAAGGCGGAGTCGACTTTGATGAAGAAATCGCCAAGATTGAAGTTGCCTACTTAAGCGCCGCGCTCCGTCGTTCGGAGGGCAGCAAGATCGGAGCGGCAAGGCTGCTACGGGTCGATAAACAGAAATTGCACTACCTTTGTCGCAAATATCAGATCGGCAGGGATTGAAATATTTAACTTTCCCGGCTGCAAGGATTAAAATCTCATCCAACAAAGATGAATATTTAATCTTCTTCGAAGGCGCTCCCAAAACTGTTTCTGGCCAGTCGCCCACTGAATGCGGCTTAAATCGCTGACAAATATAGATATCGGAGGCATGAGGAAGAACACTGAATGCTTTGGCATCGGACTTGCTATCTATGTAGCCGAGCAGGACAGAAAATTGAAACAGGAGAGAAACAAAATGGCGATCCAGAAGAAATCTCTAATCGGCAACTTGACGGCGGCTAAGAAAGCCATCATCGCAACCAACGTAGCCTCCACAAGTCCGGTTGTGACCAGTGCCAGCCTGGCCAAAGCAACGTTCGCGAAAGGTACCCTGGCCAAGGGCGCACTCGCCAAGGGCACGTTAGCAAAAGGAACTTTGGCAAAAGGGACTCTGGCCAAGGGAACGCTGGCCAAGGGAACTCTGGCAAAGGGCACCCTAGCCAAGGGAACGCTGGCCAAAGGTACGCTGGCAAAGGGCACATTCGCCAAGCGTTTCGTCTAAACCAGCCGACAGGATGAGGGAGGGTTTAGCCAGAGGTATGAACTTCGGGGGGAGGGCTGCCAAAGGCGCAGTCCTCCCTCATTCTGTTTGCGCTCGCCCTACCAGATCTTTCGTTGAACAAACTCACGAACGGTTTCCCATACGAACCCTGCGGCGCTCTTCTTTCCAACTTCGATCTTGGCGTCGCCCGACATTCCAGGGCGCAGTATCCCGCCCGGATTCCCGACCAAAACGCCGGCCACGTAATAGTTCGGAGCGGCTATTCCTTTGTATTTCTCCGGCGGCTCAAGACCGGCCGCAAGCTCAGACGAAGCCGGCGCAATCGAATTCACCTGAGCTCGTACGGGCTGAAGCAGAGCCTCAAATTTGAGCGACGCTGGAGCGCCCGGCCTGATTCTGTGGATCTGAAATTCCGGCACAAAGACTCGCGCCCTGAGAACCCGAGTGTCCTCAACATCTGCCAGTATGTCGCCCTCCTGAACAAACGAACCCACACGGTCCTCAATGCGTGGTGACGCGACGACACCCGAAATTGGACTGGCGACCTGCAGTGCAGCCACCTGCTTGAAAACCGAAAGGGAACGGCCAGTTTCAGAGGCCTGCTCGGCTTGCGCCGCAGCAAGATTCGTATAATGCATCTGCGCCTCGCGAGCTTCAGCTTCGGCAGTGCGCAAGCTCGCCCTGGATTCGTCCGCGTCCGCTTCGAGGCGGAGGTTGCGGAGAACAAATAATGGAGCTCCCGCTTCTACCTTGGTCCCTTCATTCGCCAGAACTGCGGTGATTTGCCCCGGCACGGTGGCGCGTATGACCGCCTGTTGCTGGGGTTCGAGAACAAATCGTCCACTCACGGTCTCACGCCATACCGGCGCGAACACGGCCAATGTTAATAGGACTACGGCTGTTGGCTTGTACGGTTCCCGCCACCAGTCACGAAAATTCTGGCGTTTATCCAGATAGAAGTCTTTCATAAATCTCACTGAGGAGCGCAGCCGCGATCTCAAGATCAGCAATCCCAGCAGGAACGCTGGCAGGAATGCCCATTGCGGGCTAAAGTGGAAAGCGATGTTATAAACGATGCGCACTACCGCAAACAGGACGACATAGCTGTACAGCCCGGAGACAGTGGCGTAACCCACGAATAGCCAGCGCCGCCGTGGCCGCAAGTAGGGAACGTCCACCGGCAGCCTGATGAGGTTGCGCTTCACCCAGCTTGAAAGGTATTCAGTCGAGCTCTCCTTGATGGTTGGGATGCCGATGAGCTCACCAAAAAGATAATAACCATCGAGTTTGATCAGCGGGTTCAGGTTAATCAGAACCACCGCAGCACCCGTGATCAACATGATTTTGTAAGCGAAATCGTGCACCGCGCCGCCCGCCGGAGTACCCCACCAGACGATGCTCGCCACCGAACAGAACATGAGTTCCACCCAGATTCCCGCGATGATTGCGGCGACCCTCGCCCACTTACCTCCGTACACGTAAACTTCTCCAACATCGCAAAAGAATGCCGGAGATAGATACACCAGCATGAAGCCCATTTTGTGGACTGCACCGCCAAAATGCTTGCAGGTCAAGCCATGGGCGCACTCATGAAAAAAGCCAATCCCAGTGAACAACAGCCAGAACTCGGCCAGATCGGTGGCATTCTTATCGGTAAACGTGTAGTAGCGCACTGTGTCACGCCAGATCTCGCTCCAGCCGCTTATGAAAATAAGCGCCATGATCGAGAACATACCCAAGGTCAGCCACGTGAACCATGCCGTATAAACAAAGCCCAGGCGGCTGTAGACTCGCGTCAGGTAGTCGTCAGGATCCCAGGTAGAGAAGGTCATCAGCGATAGATCTATTTTTTTCTTGGCTCGGCGACGGCGCTCGTCCGCCAGTTTCTCGGTGACCGTGCTGTTCAGTTCGAGCGATGTCCGGTACCAGATGCCGCCCTCCTCGAGCGAGTCCACAAAGTTCCGCACATCTTCTTCCGCGAACGCGACGCCGCTCTCCTGCTGGTAAAGCTCGATAACTTCCCCATAGGACCGTTGTCCGTTGAACAGTTGTATTAATTTCCACTGATCCGGAGTGAATCGCATCACGTAACTGCCGCCTGAAACCATCGCGACCATGGTTGGCACTCCCCCTTCCATCTGTTCACGTGCTATCACATTGGGGTGCAGTCGCGGATACGATGTGCTGAGCCTGCGCGCCGGCAGTTCCGGGAGGGCGACATTCAGGACTTCGGCGAGATTCATTGCGAATTCTTCAGGCGGATGTTGGCCGTCATTCCCGGCCGCAGGTTCGCGATCGATCCTTGCAGCTCGGCGGTAATATCAATCGTGTCGCTGGAAGGGTCGACGACCGGGCCTACCAATATAACTTTGGCCTCATGCAGATCATCCGGGGCCGATGACGCCACGACAACGAGTTCCGTGCCCTTTCGTACGTGGCCCAGATAGGCTTCGGGAAGAGAAAATTTCACTCGCAAGGGCGCGACTGCGGAAATCCAAAAAAGGCGATCATTCTTCGCCACTTCCTGCCCAGCGCGAATATAGCGTCGCGCAACAACGCCATCGAACGGAGCCGTAATTCTGGTTTTTTCCAGTTCAAGCTCCAAAGCCCGCTCCGTCTCTTGTGCGACTTTCAAGTCCTCACGTTGACGCTCGACCTCAAACTCGCTGGCGTCATATTGAAATGTCGCCTTCTCCTCCTCGGATTTGGCGATAATCTTGTTAGCCCACAACTGCTCGGCGCGGTCGCGCTGGGCTTTTGCAACGTTCGCGGTCGTCTCCCAGTTCTTAAGGTCTGCCTCCGAGCTTCGTACCTTAGCAGCCGCAGCTTCCTTGTCGGCGGTAAGCTCGCGGTCGTCCAGCCGGGCTAGAATCTGTCCCGTTTTTACGGTGGTGCCGGTCTCGACCATCACCTGCGCCACCACTCCGTCGCGCTGCGCGGCCAGATCGATTTGATTCTCCACCACAATCGGCCCGGAAGCGATGTAGCCTGAAGATTGCGACGGTGCCTGCGCCTGACTGGGGATCTCCGCGGAGGGGTTTGAAACAGAAAGCGCAGCCGCTCCCGCAGGAACAGGAGTCGAACTACATCCATACAAACCAACTGTTAATCCTGACATTACTAATAGCGCCCAACGCCTGAGTAAAGGCTTCTGCATCTCCAACTCCCCGCAACGCGATTTCCTGCCTACCAACCGAACCACGCCCATAACTTGCCCCAAAGCCACATTGCGCTCCCCCGCAATAACACATAACCCGCCGGATGCCAGCCCACGAAAATTTTGCCACGCCCCTGCATACCTGGACGGATCGCTCCATCCCCATTCAATACCTTCACTCTTGCCACGAAAACCCGGCGTTCCGGTTCCACCTGGCTATGCGGGCTGACGAGCGTTACATCCCCGCGGAAAGTCTGTAGGGGAAAGCTCTCTAGTTTGATGGACGCCGTCTCGCCGCTCCGCAGCAAAGTCACGTCTTCTTCTGGAATCGCAACGTCGGCCGTAACCGGCGATGTCTGAATAAGTTCTGCGAAGGTGTCTCCATGCATAAGACGACGGCCCACCGAGTTCATTACCTGCGCTGTAGTGACAACTCCATCAAAAGGGGCCGTGATCCTGGTTCGATCCAGTCGTTCGCGAGCGCGTGCCAGTTCCGACCTGTAGTAGTCGACTTTAGCGCGTTGGGTCCCCGCCAATGCTCCATCATTCTGAGCCAGAGCTCGATTCATCGTCGCCATGGCCTCTGCGTACTTGGCCTCGGCCCCAGCCAGGTCTGCGCGATAATTCCAGTCTTCCATCTCCGCGAGCACGGTGCCTTGCCGAACAAAATCACCTTCCCGGATAAAGACATTCTTGACCACGCCGTCTACGCCTGCCTGCACCTGGGCTGAGCGGACCGGCGCTACGGTCGCTTCGCCGGCAACCCGCATGGGCAAGGGACAGAGTATGAGGAACAGTCCTGCCGCTGCCACTAAGCCCGTTACCAGCCGGCGACGGTGTTTTTCCATTGCCAGGAAGCGCTTCTTCCTTTGCAGCAATGGCTCCAGAAGATTAATGAATGGAACCTCCCGGTAGAGTGAAGCATTGCGCAGGGCGACTGTAGCTTGACCCGCGAGCACCTTGATGATCTCCAGGTGCGCCACAGTGAGAAAATCCGGATCGCTGCTTTCGAAAGACAGAATGCCCAAACGACCTTGATCGTCGATAAGCGGAAGTGCGTAAAAACCACGCATTCCGGTCGCAGAAAAATATCTGACAAACTTCGCTTGCGTTTCGGGACGCGGGTCATCAATCTTGTCGCCATGTTGGGTAACGTTGATTTCCTTTCCGGAAATCGACGCCCATTCCAGCATTTCTCTCAGATCGGAAACTGCCGGGTCAGCAGGATTGATCTGCGTCATGCCCGAGATTGCCTTCAGCTGCAATCCACCCCGCTGCTCCAAAGCGATCGCAGCACGTTCAAACGGAACAATGGCCTGGGTGTGGTTCACCACCGATTGCAGCACGCGGTCGAGATTCAGCGTAGAAGTAATCTCGCCGCTCACCTGAACCAGGGTTTGCAGGATTTCGACCTTGCGCTCGGAAAGCAGTAAACTCGCATTGTGCAGAGCATTGCTGGCCGTTTCGCAAATATTGGTCAGGAGGAACTGATCATCTTCATCGAACGGCTTGCCATCCAGCCGGTTCACAGCCTCGATCACGCCGACCAGGCTGTCGTGCTCCATCAGAGCGGCGCCGACCAGCGAAAACACTGCCCCATCTTCATGTCCGGCATTGCGTTTCCGCAGCCGTTCGCCCTCTGGATGATCGATCAAGACCGGCTCACCGTTGTCGGAGATGTCTCCCGCGATGCCTTCGCCCGGCTTCTGCACTTGACCGACGGAAACCGTGGGATCGAATCCTCCCGAGCTCATCAATTCAAGAGTATTGTCCTTGACCATCCATAAATTGATTCCCTGGACGCTCATCACTTCCTGGAATTTCTTGGCGACGGTCCCAAGGAGCTCGGTCATCTCGAGCGTGGAGTTGAAAACCTTTTCCAGGTCATACATCTGCGTAACGCGGCTTATCGAATGAAGGCTGGCATTACGCTCGCTTTCGTAAGATAAGGCGGTAGCCAGCGCCGGCGCCGCAAGTTGCGCAACTTCGTCCAGGGCTTCCTTCAGTTCTTCGGGAAATGTCTCCTGGTAGCTGATGAGTTCGATCGCGCCGAGCAGAGTCTCCCCGACCACCAGTGGCATGTAAGCCAGAGAGTTGACGGTGCGCCGGATATCGAGGTGAGCATAGTCTTCACGCGCAACCGCGCTTGCCTTGAACTGAGCAAATTCCCGGGTTTCCGCTACGGTGCCAAGCGTACCGGTGTCGAATTCCATTCCCGCCGCGACGCTTACTTCACCCGCGATAGCTTTCGCTGTCCAGGATGGATTTCCCTGGTCCTCAATGATGTACACCACGACAGCGGCGCCGGGCAGCAGTTGCGCCACCAGTTTGGCTATTACCTGGCAGCGCGGGCCCACCTCCGCTCGAGCCAGCAGGGCCGCAGCAAGTCCCGCCACTGGAACGGCGAATTCGGATCTTTGCGTCGCCATGAACGGGGCTCCTAATTGTGCAGGTTCGTCGCGGTGCACTTCGCCCGCGTTTAGGGGAGTGCCGCATCTTAATCCGCTCGCTGGGACAGGTCAACCTTTGATTTAAGTAGCCGGAAGCGCTTGTCGCCGCCAAATCGCCGTGGGAACGGCTTCCTGGATCTTGATTGGATTAGCATTTCGACGTGGGTGCTGAGCATCCGGACCCGAGCATCCGCACCCCGCGAGGGTCGAGGATGGCATTTCCAGTAGGAGAGAGAAAGTTGCCTAAGAATTCAGGGAGAAAAAACTCGCTTACGGAACCTGCACATCGGCGACGATGTTGGAGTAGCCGCTTTCTTCATTGCTGGAGTTTACGGCCGTCGTCGCATAGCAGTAGTTCATGCCATCGGCGACGGAAGCGTCCACATAGGCCGTAGCTGCATTCAAGGATCTATTAATCTTTGAATAACTCCCGCAGGAAGTGGCATAAGGTGCGCGGTACACGTTGTACCCTGCGATGTTTGGAGAAGAGCTGGCATTCCAGGACAGGCTGACTGAATGAGATGACGCGGCCGTACCCGTACCCGTGGCAGATTCCGTGGTTGTGGAAGGCTGCGCATTGCTGGTGAAAGTAAGAATTGCGCTATCCGCCCCGGCGATCTGCGGGCTGAATGTCAGTGTGAAGGGGACGCTCTGCCCGGAAGGAATGCTTACCGGCAGCGATAAACCGCCGATTGTAAATCTGGAGTTGTTCGAAGTCGCAGCCGTTACCGTTACGTCGGCTCCGGAAGCGTTAAGAGCTCCCGTTGCCGTGCCGCTGCTCCCGATGACAACCTCGCCGGCAGCCAAGGTCGCTGGAGTTGCGGTCAACTGTGCTGTTGTCGAAGTTCCGGAAGTTCCGGATGCCGCGGCTTTCGCCGAACTGAATCCCTGACAACCCACAGTAGTCCCAAGGCAGAGAAGAACAAGTGCCAGGTTAATTACCGACAGGCTGTTTGCGTAACGACGAAACTGAGACCATCTATTCATAATTGCATTTCGAAAAGCGCCAGGTTCCAGTCTTCCGTTACGAATTTGTATGAACTAAGTTTGGGATACTACGCGAGAATCGAGAAGATTTCGAAGGTTCATACGACGGAAGGGTAACATTCTGTGACCATAGTCACGTTACTCATCGGCTCACGCTACAAGCAACGCTCACTTGGAGTTTAAATTTTAGGGCGCGTCGGCAAATCGTGAAGCAAAAGTTCTAGCTCGCGTCCGGAAACGTTGCGAGGCAAATTTGGCCCCGGTGGAGGAGATCAAGCTTGACCTTGCCCCGGCTAAAAATGTTTTTTCGGAGCCTCACGGAGATAACCGGAAAGAACCGATCCCAGTTTTTCGAATTCGGTCGTCAGCATACTCCAGTGATCTCCCGGTATCGTCTCTACTTCGAACTGTGCCGCAAGATGAGACCACACTGCGGCGGGATCATCGGGAAAGTCTGTGGTGATTGCAGGTCTGACGAAGTTTATTCTGCCGCCATAGTATTGGGGACGGTAGCGTTTCAAAGCCAGATAAGCAGAATCGCGCATCCTCTGCGTCACGTTGCTCATCGATTCTTGGATCTTGCCGCTAATCAATGCATTTCCGTCAATGTTTTCTAGATGCCCAACTCGAGCCTTACCCAAAACTGGCGCACCTGGGGACAAGATGCGACGCTTCGCCAGACGGAACGACAGCAGGGCATTTTGGATGAGACCGAGTCGATTTCGATAAGGATACGAATCCACCAGAGCTAAGAGCGCAATCTTTTCTCCGGCGACCGATAAGCGTTGTGCTATCTCCAGCGCCACTAGACCTCCGAGCGAATAACCTATAAGAAAATACGGGCCGTGTGGTTGTAGCTTCTTGATCGCTTCGAGATGGAACTGTGCCATCTGTTCGACCGAGATAAACGGTTCGTCTATGCCGTCGATACCTCTGGACTGCATTCCATAGATCGGATGAGGGGATTCTATTGTCCTCACCAAACGAAAAAGGTCGAAGACTGTGTCGCCAAGGCCGTGGGCGATAAAAACGGGAGGGTGCACGGTTCCGGCCTTCAGGAGTAAGACGGGCGGAACGCGAGGAGCTTCAGGTTTCTCCAGCACCTCGGCTAGCGCCTCAATCGTCGGAGCGGAATAAATCAGCACCGAAGGTAGATGGCGACCACAGGCTTTCGCGACCTCAGAAAATAATTGCTCCGCCGACGCAGGGCTACCCCCAAGGTCAAAGAAATTGTCGCTTGTCCGAATCGAGGAGCACTGCAGCACTCTTTGCCAAATGGGAAGCAGGAACTCTACGGCGGAGGTCTTGGTTGCGAAGACGGTCATGATACGGTCATGAATCCAGTCATGAATGCGCGAAGGACCAGTAGAGCTCTCGAGCCTTGGTATAGATTGGTCCAAATTGCAGCGGACGGTCGCCGATGCGAGTCACCGGAACTACCTTGGAATAGTTTCCAGTAGCGAAAATCTCATCTGCCTTCTCGAAATCAGAGTAGACAAGGCTTTTCTCGACGACTGTCACGCCGGATTCGCGCAATAATCCGATCACTCTCTGCCGGGTAATGCCAGCGAGAAACGTTCCATTGGGAATCGGCGTAAAGACTACGCCGTCCTTTGCCAGAAAAACATTGGACGTGGCCAGTTCGGCGACGTTGCCCAGCATGTCACACACGATTGCATTGTCGAAGCCGCGCTCGTGCGCCTCGAAAAGAGAACGGGAATTGTTAGGATAAAGACATCCAGCTTTCGCATCCACCGGCATCGTTTCAATGGTTGGCCGCCGGTAAGGCGACAGTGTGACAGAGAATCCTTTTGGTACACGCATGGGCGCTTCGTAGATAGAAAGACACCAGCGAGTGGATTCGGGATCGTGCGCTTGCACCCATGGTCCTTCCTTCTCGGCCCAGTACATCG
The DNA here is from genome assembly GCA_963817305.1 of uncultured Acidobacteriaceae bacterium. Taxonomy (GTDB): domain Bacteria; phylum Acidobacteriota; class Terriglobia; order Terriglobales; family Acidobacteriaceae; genus Sulfotelmatobacter. The sequence continues at coordinate 92,504 of CAWFOD010000016.1, forward strand.
GTCGAATGTAGAGTGCGGCGTCTTTATCGAATCGCTTTATTCCCTTCGCGGGCGAGTGCCACCCACTGTTCGGCCGCAACTACGGGCTTGAGAAAGAGTTTCTTTGCGGAATCGTTCACCCGTGCACAGTGGAGATCGAGATCCGGAGTGACCCCCTCAAACGCACGAGCGCCGTCGAACACCATGGAGCAAAGCCACGCGGAATGCGTTCGCGGTCCCATGATGGGCACATTGCCCTCGTGCCAGTCCTCTTCGAAATACGTCCAGGTCTTGGACCACCCAGTTCCTAGTGCCATCGATTTCCTCCCGCAGCGACTACCCTCCATGGTAAGGTATGCCGCCAAATTTGCGATGTGAATTACTCATCGCGCATCCTGTTGCGCACGGCTTGCGTATCGGAAGGTCGATATCAACTCGAAGCAGTCTTCGGGCCCGGCTTGATTGGCGGCGTTCTTTTCTACCTCACATCAGGAACGATTTCCGTGGCCGGCCAGTGCGATGGCTGCGCATTTAGATTAGGGGCGATCGATACTGGGCCGTCGACGGGCTTCACATCCACGTTAAATCCATCCATTTCGATGAGTGGTTGATCTCCTTGCAAGTCCTTGGTTGCCGCTTCGATTGAGACGGTTGAGGATTCGCCGGGCACGAGGGAAATGTAGTTGTCCGAATAAAACACGGGCAGCACCCGCCGGCCGCTCTTCTTTTGATGAAGCTGCAAATGCGAGAGCAGAGCCACATTGCTGGTGTTGTTGTGCAAGCTTACGGTGAGTAGTGTTTTGTCGCCCTCGGTGCGGGAGCTGGCTTCGGCATCGAGGACGACTCTGGGAAGATTCATAAGACCATCGAACTGGTCTTGAGCGACATGCTGCCAGTAGAAATTCGTGGAGAGCAAATTTCCGTTTGCGTCGGTGAGGTTGAGCTTGATGAAGTAGAGCGGGGTAATGCGTGCGCTCACGTCAATCTGGGCAGCTTTGATCGTAGTGCTGCCGGGGACCTGAGCCACCGGGTAGCTTTCGTGCGAATCCAGCGTGCCGTCGAAACGATAGATAAGCACGTTTACATTGACTGCATTCAATGCTTCTGGACGGTTGTTTACCACCTCGATATCGCGCTTCTCTTCATTAAACTGTACATGTACGGTCTCAGCCGCCTTCTTCACCGCATACAGAGCCGCGTTGGGTTCGAGATCGTAGTGGTAGAGCTGCCAGACGAAACTGGGTTGCGCCGGGTGGCTCATCCACGTAAGTACGCCCGTCGTCGTCTTGAACATTTCCGCGTTTCGTCCTTCATACATGGCGCGAAAAGCCTCATACGTCGCGAGCTGGCCTTTCTGGACGAAGTCGGCAAGATTGCGAATGTGCCCATAGCGTTCCGCGAGCGAGGTAGGGAACTCGTTGCCGCGTTGCGCTCCCGCCGCCATGTCGTGCTGCGCCCAGTCGTCATTGATCGTCTCCCAATCTTTCTGCGGCATCATTCCCTGGATCGATTCGATAGTAGGAATCGATACGGAACCAGTCTCGGTTTTAAAGCTTTCGTTAAATGCGTAGAAGAAGCGCGGCGAACGCCAGTAGTAAGGGCCATGAGATGACACGCCGCGTCCGTCGGCGGAGTTCGACTGGTAAAGCCGGGTGGGATCGAGGCGAGCCATCAGCGTCTTCAACGTGTCATCAAGTTCCTTGGGCGGATAGCCCTCATTGCGCGCGCACCAGACTGCGATCGACGGATGGTTGCGGTAACGCACGACCTTATCGGTAACGTTGGCAAGGTAGGTAGGAACATCGGTGACGTCCGGGCCATCATTTGGATTGGGCTGAAAAAATTCATCCCACAGCAGAATTCCATACTTGTCTGCCATATCGTAGAAATCGGGACTGGTGCTCTGTCCCACCCAATTGCGGATGATGTTCAAGTTGGCCAGCGCGTGCATGTGGAACTGAGCGTCCAGTCGTTCTCGCGAAATCCGTTTCATCGCCTCGTCCAGGCCCCAGTTTCCGCCGCGCGCCATCACCCGCACTCCGTTGACGGAAAGCGTAAGGTTCTCGGAGTCCGGCACCTGGTACTCAATCTTGCGGATGCCGAACTGCCGTGTCGCGATATCCGAGGTTTTTGCTTTTGCCCCAACATCGAAGCGCAGCGTGAGAGTGTACAAATTCTGCGGGCCATACCCATTGGGCCACCACAACTTCGGATTCGAAAGATGGAGTTCGGGCGTGGATTTGTTATCAAGGGCAACCGCTTCCGTCCCGTTCGCGGCGATGGTGACTGCTTTGTGAAAGGTAATGTCGTTTCCTGCCGCATTCTGGATCTCTGCGTCCTGTAAGTGAACTATGCCGGTAAGCGTGCCGGTTACGGGCTTCGCCGATTTATTCTCGAGCGTTGTGGAAATGTGAAGATCAGCGCTTTCGTGCGACGTCGCCAGATCAGCCGTAACAAAGGGATCCTTGACCACGACCGGCCCGGTTGCATCCAGCGTGACTGGAAGCCAGATCCCCGTATCCCGATCGCGAATCGCAGGAAGCCAGTCCCATCCAATCGTAGAGAGAAATGTGGGCCCATCGATAGCAGTCTCGCCGCCGTTCTGGCCAACGCCATTCGCAACCGTGTGCTCGTGCGGTACGCCGGGATGAGGCTGCGGCGCGACCAGAACGGCCAGGACAGCGCGGCGGCCGGGTTTCACAAACTCAGTGATATCGAAGTCGCCCCGTATGAAGGCGCCGCGCATCGTTCCGGCCTCATGCCCGTTTATCCAGATTTGCGCGCTGTAGTTGATACCCTCGAAGTGAAGCCACGTGTGACGGCCCTTGTAGGCTGCGGGCACGGTAAAGGTTGTGCGATACCAATAGCTGGTCTTGTTCAGGCTCTCCGGAATGTTTCGCATGTTCTCGCCATAGAGAGGCTCGGGATAAACACCGTCGTTGACCAGTGTGGTCAGCACCGTTCCCGGCACTGTCGCGACATACCAACCCTGCGGATGAAAACTGGTTGTCGAAATAATCGGAGCCGCGTCCGTGACTTTTTCAGAGTCTTGCATCTGCCACCCATCAATAGTTTTCGTCTCGGGTTGGGACTGCGCCAGCAAGCATTCGGGTAAGAGAATGAAAAAAACAGCTAACAAACGAAGCATCATTACGGGATATTCCTCTCTGGACGAACCCATTATTCAATCCTGTCGCAGCAATAAGTATCCGGATCGTGAAAAATAAAAGTAACTCGTCGATTTGAACACTGTCAGTATATTGAGATTTCCTGGAACAGTTTACGCTTCCAGAATTCGCCGCGTGACCTTTTGCCGGTGTTGTATTCTCGCCATGAGTGCATCGCGGTCGCTATCGACAACGCTTACAACAATGAAAAGTCCAATCAAGCAACCTTCCTCATATGCTCGTGTTCCCCTATGGACTCGCCTCGCGGTTGTGGTCGTGATTGCAGTGGCCGCTTCTCTTTGCGCGCAGCAGTCTATCGCCAACTCTGGATCGAGTGGACAGGAAGTTAAGGCGTCACTCGCGGCGCGACCTGAAGATACGGAAGTTTGGCAGCCAGTACCCCCAATCGTTACCCCCGGGACCACCGACGCGGCCCCTCCTTCCGATGCGATTGTCCTGTTCGATGGTAAGAACCTTGACCAGTGGGTCTCGAGCCAGGACAAGTCACCCGCGAAATGGATTGTGGCCGATGGCGTGATGACGGTGAATAAGGCCGCGGGAAACATTGAAACTCGGCGAACTTTCAAGAACTACCAGCTCCACATCGAGTGGAAGGTTCCTGAGAACATTGCTGGCAGCGGTCAGGCACGCGGCAACAGCGGAGTATTTCTAGCCTCTACTGGCCCGGGCGACGCCGGATATGAGTTGCAGATTCTCGACTCGTATAACAACAAGACGTACGTCAACGGGCAGGCCGGCAGCATCTACAAGCAGAGTATTCCACTGGTGAACCCGAGTCGAAAACCGGGTGAGTGGCAAAGCTACGATGTAGTGTGGACTGCGCCAATTTTCAACGCTGACGGCTCGCTGAAAAATCCTGCATATGTCACAGTCTTTTTTAATGGCGTCCTGGTGCAGAATCATTTCGAGCTGAAGGGCGAGACGCTGTACATCGGTCAGCCATCCTACAAGAAGTACGACACTGCGCCGATTAAGCTGCAAGCCCACGGCGACCACAGCGAGCCCATCAGCTTCCGGAACATCTGGGTCAGAGAGCTTCATTAGCACTCGGATGACGACCGCCTTGCCTGCCGAAGCATTTTCTCAGCCGGCCACCCGCAAAATCCTACCTAAACGCTAACGACTGTTCTGGTGATCCGGGACTTATGGTATTCAGCGTAAGTAGTTACTGCAAAATCAGATAGCCAATTGCCGCCACAATCAGGAAAGAAAAGCAAGAAAAGCCTTGCAATTATCACAGTGTTATAGTTAAGTATAACAGTAGATCGCGTGCTGTTCGTCGCTTGCTTAGCGAACCTCATGAACCGGAGAGCTCTTGTTGAAGCCGGGAACACCACAAGAGTTTTCCGGGATCGACTGTCAAAAAGAGTTTAAAGGAGAAGATTGAAATGAAATCACGAATCGCACTTTCCGTGTTGTTTGCTCTGTTCGCCATTGCTGCCTATGCCCAGTCTGACGCGCAAAAGTCCTTCGCAACCATGAAAAGCCTGGCGGGAGAATGGGAGGGCCCCGTCAATGTCCCCGAGATGCCAGAGGTTTCTGGGGGTAAGCCAGTCCACGTCTCGATGCGCGTGACCTCGAGGGGGAACGTCCTCGTGCATGAAATGCAGGAAGCAGGAACGCCCTTGGATGCGACAAAATACGACCACCCGGTCACGATGCTCTACGTGGACGGAGACCAGCTTACACTGGTTCACTATTGCGATGCGGGGAACCGGCCACGGATGACCGGCAAGATGTCGCCCGATGGCAAGACACTCGAGTTCGAGTTCAAGGACGTCAGCGGGGACCCGGAGGAGCATATGCACCATGCCGTGTTCACCATCATCGATGCCAACCATCACACCGAGGATTGGACGTTCATGGCGAAGGGCAAGCCGATCCATGCGCACCTCGACCTGCAACGGAAGAATTGACGAAGAGCGAATCCCAGGTAAGGGTTATCGTGGACAAAAATCATGGACCGTGAGTGGAACGACAGTCAGCCAATTTACCGCCAGCTTCGCGACCGCGTGGTTGCGATGATACTCGACGGCGTGCTCAAAGAGGGCGATCCGTTGCCCTCGGTACGCAACGTTGCGGCCGAATATCGGGTCAATCCACTCACGGTTCTAAAAGGTTATCAACAACTTGTGGACGAGGGATTGGTCGAGAGCAAGCGAGGGCTCGGCATGTTCATCAATACTGGTGCGCGAGATTTATTGTTGCAGGGGGAACGGCAGAAGTTTCTGGGCGAAGAATGGCCCAGGGTATACGCAAACATTCAGCGGCTCGGCCTGAGCGCGGAAGAACTCCTCAATGGCTCCGCAAAGGGACGCACGTCGAATGCTGCAGAGAAAGAGAAGAAGGAGCCGAAGAAATGACAGTGATCGAAGCACGTGGTCTCCGGAAGGCCTTCGGCAAAACCATCGCGCTTGACGGCATAAATCTGCATGTGGAAGAAGGCCGCATCCTCGGCATCATCGGCCCCAACGGTGCAGGGAAGAGCACTGCGCTCAACGCCATTCTCGGCCTCACCCAATATCAGGGAGAGCTGAAGGTGCTGGGGCGCGAACCCTGGACCGAACGCGATCAGCTTATGCGCGATGTCTGCTTTATCTCCGATATCGCCGTGCTGCCGCGGTGGATAAGGGTTTCGCAGGCGCTCGATTATGTGGGCGGCGTGCATCCGCGATTCGACCGTGCCAAGGCAGAAAGTTTTCTTGCCAAGACCGACATCAGTCGAAGCAGCAAGGTCAGGGAGTTGTCGAAGGGCATGGTTACCCAGCTGCATCTGGCTCTGGTCATGGCCATTGATGCGAGACTGCTGGTGCTGGACGAACCTACTCTTGGCCTCGACCTGTTGTACCGCAAACAATTTTACGACTCACTGCTGAACGACTACTTCGATCGCAACCGCACCATCGTCGTGACTACGCATCAGGTGGAAGATGTACAGCATGTCCTCACTGATCTCATGTTCCTCAACCGGGGTCGAATCCTGCTCGATTGCAGCATGGAAGAATTAGAGTCGCGCTATTTGGAAGCGGCAGTGCGTCCCGAGCATCTCACCGCGGCGCGAGCTCTCAATCCGATACACGAACGTCAGGTGCTTGGCCGGAGCATCCTGCTGTTCGATTTAAAGTTCAATCCCCTCGATCGTCAGCAACTCGCCGCTCTCGGCGATGTGCGCACGCCCAGCATTGCCGACTTGTTTGTTGCCATGCTGGACAAGAAGTCAGCAAATTGTATCGAGCAGCCTCAAGGAGTGTCCCGATGAATAGCTATTCGAATTCCTCGATCGCCGCGCCGGCACCGGCGTTGGCCACTCGCCCGTTCTACTGGTCCGTGCGTCGCGAGCTATGGGAGAACCGTTCCATTTATCTCGCGCCTCTGGGCGTAGCCGCCGTATTTCTGGTTGGCCTTCTGTTTACTACGATTCTTCCGGGCACAACTCTTGGACTGCGGTCGATCAGCCCGGAACACACCGCAACACCTTACGATATCGTGGCCGGTCTGATGATGCTCACCACGATTCTGGTGAATGTTTTTTATTGCGCCGACGCTCTCTACGGGGAACGTCGCGATCGCAGCATCCAGTTCTGGAAGTCGCTGCCGGTCTCCGATCTCACAACGGTGCTCGCGAAAGCCAGCATTCCGCTTGTGATGGTGCCGGTGATCGCATGGGCCAGCGCTGTTGCCGTCCAATGGATCGTGCTCTTATTCAGCTCCGCCCTGCTGCTGGCGAGCGGTTTGAGCGTGTCCGCGTTGTGGACCGAGGTGTCTTTCTTCCGGATGTCACTCCTGCTGCTCTACCACATTTTTACAGCCCACACGCTCTGGCCCGCGCCGGTTTATTGCTGGGTGCTGCTGGTCTCCGGCTGGACGCGGCGCGCAACGTTGCTATGGGCGGCCCTGCCAGTGGTCGCCATTGCCGGGCTCGAAGGGATTGTCTTCCATACCTGGCATTTCGCCGCCCTCGTGGGCGGTCGGTTGATTGGTGCTGCGCCCGCAGTCGACTTCAGATCACCCGATACCTTCCCTACTAATCCGATGACGCACATCACTCCGCTTCATTTCCTGAGCAGCCCGAGTGTATGGCTGGGGCTGCTGGTGGCGGCGGCATTTCTCGCCGCAGCCGTGCGGCTGCGGCGCTACCAGGGACCGATCTGATTCGCCAGGAGGACAAAATGATTCGAGAAAAAATATTAAAAGTCGTGTTGGTGATTGTGGGAATACTCTTTTTGGCTACGGTATACCCGCTGGTCGCAATGCATTTGGAAGAGAGCCTGCAGATGATGCTCAGCATCTATGTGACGCTGGGAGTCTTCCTGCTGCTGGCGTCACGTGACCCGTCAGCGAATCGCAGCTTGATTGCTTTTACGGCGTGGTCGAGCTTTGCGCATGCCGGCGTTATGGTGGTTCAGTCATTGCACGATCTGCCCGAACGCACACACTTAATGAGCGGCGCAGTTGCGTTTGCCGTTATCGGCATTGTGCTGGTTGTGCTCGCGCCGGCGAAAGAACGGGCGCCGGATATTGGTTCGCCTCCGGTGAGCCGCCACATGACCGCGATGGACCGGGCCTAAGCAAGCTAGACATTCATGTTCACCTGCATGAGCCGGGGTCTGAGACAAAGACCTGCGTCTGGGTTTAAGCTGCTTGTCATGAAGATGTTTTCGTATTCCTACCGCGAACGATTACATATTTCCCGCCGCGCCGAGAGGTTGGCATGAACCGGCGCGAGGTACTGCAGGGATTTGGATCGTCGGCTGCGGCACTGTCGCTGAGTAGATTCGGATTTGCATTACCCCGTGTCGGAGCGAACGATAAGCTCACGATCGCGTGCATCGGCGTTGGCTCTCAGGGGCTGCGCGTCATGTTGGATGTGTTGCGGCTACCTGAAATCCAGGTTGTTTCTGTATGTGACGTGAACCGCGGCAGCAGCGATTATCTCGATTGGGGTCCTAACGAATTGCGAAACAAGGTGCGTGCCGTTCTGCAGGATCCCGCCTGGGGTGCAACACTGCCCGGACCTACTGCGGGCCGCGAGGTGGCGCAGAGCATTGTGAACGCGTTTTACGCGAAAGAACGCGCGAAGGCGAACTACGCTGGCTGCACGGCGTATGAAGATTTTCGCGAACTCCTGGCGAAGGAGAAGGATCTCGATGCCGTAATCGTGAGCACACCCGATCATTGGCACGCCCCAATTGCGATCGCCGCGATGCGGGCGGGAAAGCACGTATATAGCCAGAAGCCTATGGCGCATAGCGTGTGGGAATGCCGCGAGATGGTTCGTGTCGCGGACGAGATGAAACGCGCGACGCAGGTTTCGATCTTCAATTCGAATTCTCCAGAATCGCAGCAGAGTGCGCAATCTTTTAAGTAGCGGAGTGATCGGGCCAGTGCGCTCCATCGACATCTGGACCAAGCGCGCCTCAGCGTTCTGGAAGCAGGGACTTCCTACTCCGACGCATGCGGATGAGATTCCTGATGGGCTGAACTGGGATATGTGGCTGGGGCCCGCGCCGATGCGTCCCTTCAGCAAAAGCTATCTGCCATTCGTTTGGCGCGCCTGGTACGACTTCGGCTGCGGCGCTCTCGGAGATATGGGTGAATATGGCTTCGATACAATCTCTCGCGCAGTTGGTCTGCAAGCGGCGAATCGAATCGCGGCGAGTTCGACCGATTTGTTTCCTGAAAGTTATCCGGTTGCGTCCTCGGTGCATTTCAATTTCGCGAAGACCGTGGATCGGCCAGAGCTGAAACTGAACTGGTACGACGGAGGTATTGAGCCGAGACGTCCGTCGGAATTATCCGATGACGCGGAGATGGGAACGGGCGGCGAGGGCGTGATCTATACAGGCGACGATGGCAAGTTGATGACGGCGTTTATGGGGCAGGATCCGCGTTTGCTGTCTAAAGATGGAAAGATGACTATGCCCCTCGGAACGTCTGCGAAAAAGGAAGAACCGTTTCAACCGACAAGACCGGAGCTCGGCGGCAGCGCCAGCAGCGCAGATGCAGCGCACTTTCTTGAGTGGGTGCAGGCTTGTCAGGGCGGACCACCGGCTCGCGCGAATTACGCCTACGAGGCTCCGATCGTGGAGACTCTGATGCTGGGCTGCATAGCCGTGCGCACACACGAGGTGCTGGAATGGGATGCGGAGAATTTTCGGCTCGCGCGCGGCTCAGACCGTGCAGCGGCTCTGCTCAAGCCGCAACATCGGCCTCCGTGGGGGATTACATGAGCGCTTTGTTTTCTCCATGCATGTTTTGATTCGACTGGGCTGCGCCGCGAACTGAGTATCGCTCGATTAGGTTAATCGGCGCAGTTTTGTGACTCTGCCCGCCTCAACCCACTCCACTACAAAAATGTTGCTCTCGTGATCGAAGCAGGCACTATGTGGACAAACGAACCTTCCGGGAACAAATGTTCCGTGTTCCTGATTTCGAACCGTACTCCAATCTGTCTTCGAAAATTCCCCTTGGCCTAGGCTCGCGACGACCGCGTTCTTGCGATCAAGAATCACCACTTTGCTTAAAAGATCCGGAATTACGACTTCGCCATTTCGTTCGTGCAAATAACATGGCATCTTCGTGGTGCCGAGAATGAAGTCAACGTGCTTGCCATCCAGGCTGAATCGGTGCAACCGGCTGTTGCCCCGGTCGGCGACCACCAGAAGCGGTGTCTGTTCGCGGGTATCGATCCACAACCCGTGCGGACAATCAAGTTGATCGTCACCTTTGCCCAGTCCGCCGAAGGTGCGGATAAACTCTGCTTTCTGGTTGTACTGATTGATAAAGCTCGATCCGTATCCATCGCCCACATAAATATCACCATTGGGAGCGATGGCCACGTTCGTCGGCCGATAGGGTACTGTCGAGCTTTTGTCCTTAGGCTTGTACGCCTCAGATTCCGCGGGGTATCCCAGCGTGAATACTTCTTCCCCTTTCAAAGTTCGCTTGGTTACGATGCCATGTTGGAAATCGCAAAGGTAGAGAAAGTCTTCGCTCCCTTCCTTGCGGATGGTCAGTCCGTGCGCGCCGCCTTTGAATTGCCGTCCCCATGAACGGACGAACCTTCCGTTGTGATCGAAGACCACCATGGTGTCCAGGCTCTCGCTGGTGGCGTTCACGGTGTGATGGATATAGATATTGCCCTGGGAATCTTCGCAAACGCCATGCGTGTTGCCATATCTGATGGTGCTGGGCAACTCGCCCCAGTCATGAATGGCCTCGTACTGATGATCGTCCTGTCCAAGGATTGGCGGTTTAGCGCCGCTCTTGTCCGTTGCTCCCAACAGTGAAGGAGCGCAGGCTACGGTTGCGGCGGAGACTAGAAAATTGCGACGCGTGACTTCCATGATCAAGCGCTCCTGATAAATCGACGAAAACTTAAAGACAGAAATTGAATTAAGAGAGAAACGGCTCAGGTTTGAAGTTGAGACGCGCTCCGGCGTTCATCTCATTTGCTCGCGACCGCAGCCTTCTCGTCGACCAGTTTAGGATCGGCGAATTGCAACCAGAAACCCATCATCTCTTCGTCGCTGGGCTCGCCCCAGCGAATTGCTTTCGAAGGATCGGGATTTTGCGCATTGTCGAATGAGTTGTCGAAGTAAGCGGTGGTCACCAGCTTTGTACCCTTCGGCAGCAGGAACGGGTGCTTCAGGAAGTAAGTTTCTTGCCAGCGGAAATTGTAGTGCGGCACATCTAAGAGGATCTCGTGATGGCCGTCGGGATAGATGGCTTCGGTGGTCATACTTTTTCCGCGAAAATGCATGTGAGCAGTGTAGGCCAGGGCTGTCACATCCTTCGGTAGGGTGTAACACGAAGTCACCCGATGGCTATTGTCATTGGGAGGAATCAGAAAGAGGTCATTCCAGATTTCGTATTGCGCAATCTCGTGCTTCACTGGTTCCCGCGCAAAAACCAGTCCAATGCTGGTTCGATCTTTCACGTCGTCGCCGGTGTGGTTGCTGTAGTGAACTTGAAACTGCAGGTACGAGCCTGCCGGAATCCTCAGCGCGTAACCGGCAGGGCGAGTCTCGGCCAGGTGTCCCGGCAAATAGATTCCCGGGACGATGTTCAGATATCCGGATCCCTTGCCCGGAACTCCACCACCATCAGGCGCCGAGCACCCATCATCGATAATTGGTGCATCGGGTCTCATGTGTAGCACCTTGCCGGTACGGTAGTGATATTTGTCGACTCCGGCGTCCGCTTTGCCATGCTCGGCTACTTCCTTCGCCACTTTATCGGCAGCAATCACTGACACCGTTGCGTGATGCACTACGCGCCGGTCTCCGGGCAGCACCTCGGCAGCCTGGATCCATTTGTCCTCGGTGAAATTGGTGGGAACATAAATGTATTCGTAATCGTCCTGACTTCCGCCGCTTACTGTGAACTCGGGAATCGTGAATACGACGTCTGGCTTGATGTGCCAGCCGACCGGAAATACCGGAGCCGGAGGTAGATCCTTGGCGTCACCTTCCGGTGTGCCGGTTCTGACCCATGCGTCGATTGTCTTGATGTCCTCTTCGGTGAGCCGGGGATCATTGATGAAATCGCCGATTTGGGGGTCGGCGTGCCAAGGCGGCATCTTGCGCTGTACCACGGCTTCGCGGATGGCCGGGGCCCAAAGCCTCGCATCCTTATACGTCATCAAAGACATGGGCGCGATGTTGTTCTCGCGATGGCAGACAACGCAATTCTTATACAAAATCGGAGCGACATCCCGATCATAGGTAACGTGCTTCGGAGCAGTTTGGCTTTCTTGACCTGCACCCATGAATACAGCGCAAATCAATACAGTACCCAGGATAAAACCGATTCTGCTCGGCACGATAAATCCTCCCATGCGACGTGGCCATTCTAGAACTCATCGTTCTCATGCACAAGGACGGGAGCCTCCTCCCGGGCGGTAGTGCAGCCGTCGGGCCTCCGTGCGTTGGCCTTCAGGCGTCAAAACAAATGTCGACTGGAAAGCGACTCATTCTAGCGGATGACAGTTATCTATTTCTCGGGCAGTGCTTCCAGGTTCATCACTTCAAAGGGAGCAAGTATCACGGTCTTTGGCTGGCCAGCGGTAAACTGGAGTGGTTTACGGTCGCGGTCTCTGAGCCATGGGCTGCGGGCCTGATATCTTTGTGGCGCTCTTACCGGCAACTCGAATGCCTTCGCGACATCGAGCGCATAGGTCTGCTTCTTGTTGCTTGGATTGCGCAGCGTAATGATCCCCTTTTCGGGTGACCATGCCGCCCAACCATAAACTTGCAGTTGGCGGGGATCGCCCCCGATCCAGTGAGTGTCAATCAGGACTTCGGCGTTGCGGCGCGCCCATTGTGCTGCTTCCGCCAGCATGTCCCAGTCCTCTTTCGATAGGAGAGAGTGAGTAATGTAAAGCTCCTGCAGCTGGGTGCCGCTACCAAAATAGGAGTGCACCTCGTTGAGGAAATCGTTTCCCGGATCAGAATCAAGATGTTCCGCCTGGCGCGCGTAAACCATTCCGTGCAGCATCAGAGAGTTCAAGGGGAACAGCGGCCCGGCTTGTACGATGCCGTGGTAGGTTGCGGCATCGCGATATGTGATCCAACGTTCGCGCCATGAACCGACGCCCGCAAATGCAGTGTCGTCGCCACTCCTCCAAATGGAATCGGAATACTGTAACCAGAAAGGGGAAGGATAGGTGCCGGTGGTCAGATTTATGAAAAGTTTCGGATTCAGCGATCGCCATTCGCGCATAAGACTGATGGCCGCTTGAAAGTCGCTGTCAAACTGGCTTCCCGGCAACACGCTGTTTACATTTCCTGTGCCATCAATCTTGAACTGGTTGACCCCATAATCCCGGATGAATTTCAAAGTGACTTCGCGGAAGCGTGCGTAGTACTTCGGCCCGGATAGGGCAAATCCGCCGGCATTGGTTTCGAGACCTTGTTCGCGCCCGTACTTCAGACGCTCTTCTTTTGCTTTGTCATATCCCCCCCAGGGCGAGAGCCAAACCCCCGGCGCCGCACCGTATTTTTCAGCAGCATCTTTCAGAGGGGTAAAGCCATTCGGAAACCCCGGACCGAAGCTCCACAGCGTATGAGGATCATCCCAGCCATCGTCGAACAGGAAGGAGTCCAACTTTACATTGCGCTTTTCGACCAACTCTTTACCGAAAGAATGAATTACATCCAGGGCGGCCGCTGCGTCGTATGGATTATTAAAGCCAATGTCATACCACGAGTTGTAGGTAAGGAATGGCGAGTAAGGGCGTGCTCGCTCACGCTCGATGTAGCCGAGGAAACCACGCCGCATTTGACCCGGCGCGCTTACGCCAATTACAGAAGAGTAAGTCACGGTCTGCCCAGCGCGCAGAGGTAATTCGCGATGCATGGAACAGGTTACGGCGTCATTGTTCACACGGCAGATCGACAGAGGATGTTCAAAGCCGAGGAAGATGTGTCCTATGACTACCGGAGATCCTTTTACTTTCCCATCGACGCGCGCGGTTGGCGCTTTGAAGTCGAAGAGTTCGATTTCGGTGATGGGTTGGTCGATCGTCGCGTGAAGCGAGATCTCTTGTCTCAGATAATCGGATCCATCTCGCAGGATTGCTTTCCATGCCACGGACAATTGTCTGTTGCGATCTTCCAGATTCACAATCACTTGCTGCCCGGGAAACCGTTCGGCAGACTTTAAGGCCTCGGGTTCAGCGCGCAGACTCTCGACCTGTGGATCCCCTTGGGGTTCCATTGTCGAGGAGCGCAGAACGCTGCCGTCACGGAACTTAAGAACAAAAAGATCATGCGACAGCGGAATGTGATTTTCTGAGGGATGCTCGACCAGTTCTACCCCGGCAACTTTCCCACGTCTGAGCGACCATCGTGCTGCAAAGAGGTTATTTTCTAAGATGATCCGATCCGACCGAAGACTCGATCGTGCTTGAGCAGCGTCCAAAGCGTATGTTTTCGAAGGTTGACTGCCGGCGCTAACGGCAGGCGTGACCATCAGGGAACACAAACAGAAGAATAAAGTGCCAATTTTTGCTCGCATAATTGTGCCAGGCATTCCGCTTTCGCGCAGCGCGATATTATATTAGACTCTGATCGCGAGTGAAGCATTTCGTAATAAATGGAAACCGGGCGCACAACAAAACGAAACATCCGCTATCTCCCGTCTCAATACTGCATGGCGGCGGAAGGTTCTGCATGAGCAGCAAAGGACCTGAACAAGACCCTTTCGTCGCCATGGTAACCGCGAAGGCCGAGGTGGATTTGCGCCTGAGTGACTTTCAGCCGCGCTCCATGCTGGTCTCTCCTGTCCACGAGATTCTTCGACCGAAGTTTCCCGTCATCGATTATCACAATCACCTCGATGCCCTCGATCCTGCTGACGTTCTGCGGGTGATGGACGAGTGCGGAATTGAGCGAATTGTAAACATCACGATGCGCACCGGCGAGGCTGCCCTGCGAATGATTCATAAGTTTCACCAGGCTGATAGCGGTCGCTTCTCCACGTACGGCTGGATGGATTGGAGCGACCTGCACTCTGCCGGTTTTTTTCAGCGGTCTGTGGATCGCCTGGAAGAGCTGGTGGAGCGCGGCGCTTGCGGTTTGAAGTTGTGGAAGGATCTGGGAACCAGTGTCCGCGATGCAGACGGAACCTTGTTGCGAGTGGACGATGAACGCCTCGCGCCGCTGTTTGAGAAAGCGGCCGAACTGCATGTTCCCATCATGTTCCATATTGCAGACCCGGATGCTTTCTTCCAGCCTATCGACAGTCACAACGAGCGCTATGAGGAACTGGCGGCTCATCCCGAGTGGAGTTTTCACGGCTCGCAATTCGACAAGTCAGAATTACTTGGCCAGCGCGATAAAGTGTTTACACGTCATCCAAACACTACTTTCGTAGGGGCGCATGTTGCCGAGCATCCGGAAGATCTCTCCTATGTCAGCCGGTTGTTGGATTCGCATTCGAATCTCTACGTCGATATCGGGGCGCGTTGCGCGGAACTGGGGCGCCAACCTTACACCGCTCGCGAGTTTTTCCTCAAACATTCGGGCCGCATTCTCTTTGGAACGGACCTGATTCCAGACGTAAACATGTATCGCCTTCACTATCGTTTTCTGGAAACTCGCGACGAGTATTTCGAGTATCCATCGCACGCCTCTCGTCAGGGACGCTGGAACATTTACGGTTTGTTTCTTCCCGATGACGTGCTGCGTTGGGTCTACCGGGAGAACGCGCTGCTACTTCTCAAAAAATGAATGGATCCCATGCATCAGCATAGAATTGCATTCTCTTCAGTCCTTATCTTGTTCCTGGTTGCGACCGCCTCTCCAACTTCTGTTGAACAGAATTGGACTAACTACGTGCGCATCGGCGCATATGGGCTTGCCAGGAACAGCGCAGATAAAATCGTGGCCGATGCTCAAGCGACCGGCGTCTTCGGCATCGAGGTGGATAACGACATCCCCGGTCGCTATGAAAGTTTTCTCGATCCGAAAGCAAAGCTGGAGGCGATTCGGGCTGTCGCAGAAAAAGCACACGCGGTGGGAAATTATGCCTTTGTGTACATTGCCGGAACAGAATGCATTACCGCCCACGGCGATAAGGTAGCTCACACCCTTGCTAAAGATCATCCCGACTGGCTGCAGCGCAAGATTACAGGTGAACCCGCGATTTTCGGCGGCGGCACGGCTTTTTGGATTGCACCCGGCGACGAGGATGTTTGGGTTAGTCCCTATGCCCCGGAGTGGCGCAAAACCTATATGGAGCGCGTCCGGCAGATTGCCGCGACCGGAATTGACGGCATCTACGTCGACATTCCGTACTGGATGACTCACTTCGAGGGCTGGGAAGATACGTGGGCCAGCTTCGATGATTACACCGTGGCCGCGTTCAAAAAGCAGACGGGACTGGATGCGAAAAATGATTTAAAGATCGGCGACTTTTCCGATCCCAACTTTCGCCGCTGGGTTGATTTTCGGATTCAGACCATTACTGATTTTTTGCGTGAGATCGACCAGAACGCAAAGTCGGTAAATCCAAAGATCAAAACTATCCCCGAAATCTATCCCGGCATCGAGTCGGAGGCGGTCCGCGTAGGCGCCGATGTTTACAGCCTCTATCCCGTGGTCGATGCAATCGCGCACGAATACGAATTCGGCAACGGAAATCATATGGCGTCGGCTCGCACGCCACTGGACTGGTTTTACTATCAGGTCGGGATGCACACGTTCCGGGCTTTCGCGGAAGGGAAGGCTACCTGGATTCTGAACTATTCCTGGGACGGAGATAAAGTCGTGGACCGGCGCGAGGCCATGATGAATCTGGCGATGTCCCAGGTTATGGTGGGAGCGAATTTTTGGGATGCGCCCGGCCATTCCATGGCGGGATCCAACGATCCGGCCACCCGCAAGAAGATTTTCTCCTGGATTAAGCAAAACGAAAAGACTCTCTACCTGCCGCGAACGCCGATCCATCCCATCGGAGTTTATTTCTCGCCGCAAACGCGAAACTTTTACGCCGAAGATTTCCTTCGCTCCTACCGTGGGATTCTTATCTTGCTGATGCAGTCCCATCGAGAATTTCAAATTGTCACTCCAAGAACTCTCCATGAATTTCAGGGCGAAGCCCTCGTTCTGCCAAATGTCCGTATCTTGAATTCGGATGAGCAGGCTTGGCTCAAACGATACGCTGCAGAGGGAAAGAAGTTGATCATTACGGGCAATAACCCCCTCGAATCTGGCAACCAACCAAACATCGCGAGTTTCCCGGATTGCCCTGGGAAAGCGTACGTCGCATCTCTGGAAGCTGGTTTTGATGAGGCGACGCCAAAGATGCAAACGGCTTTTCTCGCCAGCCTTCCGGCGAGTGCGGATATTGAAATCTCGGCATCGCCAAAGGTGGCTACCTCTATTGCTCGGGTGAACGGTGAAACTCACGTCTTCCTGGCGAACTTTGCCGGGCTGGTGGGTGGCAAGAATCCCATTCAAACTCCGCAAACGGTAACAATCGACGTGCCAGATGGCAGCGGCCATTCGGCGTATTTCTTGCCGTTTCTCGGGGACACTCAAAAACTGGAGGGCACGCCGAACCAAGGGAAGGTTAATTTCACATTGCCGCCCATCTCGAAGGGCGCGGTCTTCTGGCTGCAGGCCAATTGATTCAAAAATCCGATGCCACGCATTGATGGCGCGGCATCCCTGACATTCCTCTTGACAAGCAGCGTTCCCAGTCAGTAAAAGATTGGTTTCGAAAGAAAGCGTAAGCATTCGCAAGCTACAACTATCGCGTTCGTGCAGGCGCCATTCGGAATGTGCTTGGAGGATGTCATGCGGCTGACTCGGAGGGTGCTTTTCTCGTTTCTGAATATCTCTCTGTTTGCTATGTGCTGGTTTGCGATCTGCACGACCTCGCTTTTTGCGCAAGGCAACTACCGCGCACAACTACGGGGCATTGTCTCTGATGCTAGCGGTGCTGTTGTCCCGAATGCCACGGTCACCATTCGCGACACCGGCACCAACATTTCGTCCTCCGCGCGCACAGACGATAAAGGTTCTTACTTCTTCACCGGCCTGCGTCCATCCACCTACGATGTAAAGGCCGAAGCGCCCGGATTCCGCGCGTCTGACCGCACGGGAGTGGTTCTCGAGGTTGACCAGGAATCCTCGCTAAACTTCAAGCTGCAACTGGCGGGCGTAACCTCCACAGTTGAGGTCAGCACTACTGCCCCGCTCCTTGATACCGGCAATGCAACTCTCGGCACCGATGTAACCAGCCAGTACGTCAAGCAACTTCCCCTGGTAAATCGCGATTTCTTCGGCCTGACCTTTCTGGCGGGAGGGGTAACGGAGGCTGCCGGCTCGGGCACGCAAGATAATTACCCCTCGGGAACGAATTTTGTTTCGAACGGCCAGAGAAACGCCACCGCTGAAGTCCGGCTCGACGGCTCCCCGCTGAGTGCGCCGGAACAGGGCGAAGGCGGAAACAGCAATGTTTACTATGAGCCGCTCGTCGAAGGCGTGCAGGAATTCAAAGTTCAAAACAACAGTTTCTCGGCGGAATTCGGCAACAACGGCGGCACTGTCGTGAACATGGTCATGAAAAGTGGCACCAATAATTTTCATGGCAGCGGATGGTATTTCCTGCAGCGTTCCGAATTGAACGCGCGGGACTTTTTCAATCCTGCCCCGTATGCCAAGCCGGAGAGCGCTCGCGATCAGGGCGGATTCTCGATTGGAGGCCCGATCCGGAGGAACAAAACTTTCTTTTTCGCCGATTTCGAAAAGGTTCGCTCGAATTCGGCATTCAACGGCATCGCCACTGTGCCGACTCAGGCGGAAAGAGGAGGGAATTTTTCTGCGATTGCAACTTTTGGTCCCGGCGGCAATTGCGTTGCCAATTGTATTTATGACCCAACTCTGCCGTTGGTTGGGTGCGCGAGCGGTATGTGCCGGCAGCAGGTACCGGGCAACATCATTCCGGCAGGCGAGATCGATCCGATCGGTAAGGCCATTCTGAATCTCTATCCGCAACCTAATCAGCCGGGAACTATCAATAACTATCTTTTCAGCGGCACTTCGCATGCGCCCGACTATCAGTTCGATATCAAAGTCGATCATCAAATTAATGACAAGAATCACATCAGCGCCCGCTACAGTCGCGAATCTTCGAACTACTACACGCCGATGATTTTTGGAGACAGCTTCGACAACAATGGATCGGGCGACGGCATCGCCGGGTCTCCGACGCGCGCGCAGAACGCATCAATCGAATACTCCCGCACCATAAATTCACGCATCGTCTGGACGAGCCATTTCTCCCTGGACCGCGTACATGAACACGCAACCTCCGGAATACCGACCATTTCAAGTTTCAACTCCACTCTCCCCTCCGGGGTTCAATTGTCGCCAATCTTTCAGCAGGCGAACGGATTGGATCGGATGCCCGCAATTTACATGTCCTCCGGCGGGCAAACTACCCCTTGGACCGATCTCTACGATCAATGCTGCATCGATACGACCTTCGCGCACACGCTCTACACGTATTCGTCCCAGTTCGTGGTTTCGCATGGGTCGCATTTGATGAAATTCGGCGGCGAACAGCGCCTTTTTTATAACAATTTCTTCCAACCCAACGATCCCACAGGAACCTTAAACTTCACCGACTATGTAACTTCACCGACTCCCAACAACGACACGGACGCGAACGGAAATCCGACCGGCAATCCTTTGGCCAGCACGCTCTTCGGCTACGCCGACAACGTCAATCCGGTTCCCAATATCAACACGTCGCTGCAAGTTTTGCCCTCGGTCGCCAACAAGTCGGCCGAAACCGGTTTCTATTTCCAGGACGACTGGAAGGTAACCTCCAAGCTCACATTGAACCTCGGCATCCGCTATGAATGGAGCACACCCTACGACGAGCGTTATAACCGAATTCAGTTCAGCGATTTCACAGCGCCGACGGGGGTTGGCATCAATCTGGCAAATGTGTTGAGCGCTGCCCCTCCTGGCACAAGCAGCGCCCAGGCGACGCTGGCTGGTGTCGGCATCGGTCTTCCAACCACGGAGCAATTGATTGGCACAACGCAATTTGCCGGCTCGAACATGCGGCATGTGCCGGTCTATCGAAGCGACGTCGGCCCGCGTCTCGGTTTCGCCTACGCGTTCAATCAGAAGATGGTAGTCCGCGGTGGTGCCGGAATTTATTTCGGAATGAGTCCAGCCACGAACTTTCAATATCCTGGGACAGCATTCAGCAAGACGGCGCCCATCATTTTCACGAATAATAATTTCCAGACGCAGTATGCCACGCTCGAAAATCCGTTCCCATCCGGATTTACTCCTCCGCAAGGGCGACAGTATGGTCAGCTTGCCGAGTGGGGATACGGCAACAACAATGATCTGGGTACTACGGCAGCACGCGATGCCGATCTTTACATGTGGAATATTGGAATCCAGCGCGAGCTGCCGAGCCAAATTGTTCTAGGGGTCGACTACTCGGCTAATCGCAGCACCCATTTGCCCTGGTCCGGAACGAACAACAGAGACTTCATCTCGTCAGCCTTGCTGGCGAAGGTCTCCGCGGCCGTCACACCCACTGACCCTCAGTGCCAGAACGACAGTTGCGTCAGCAACTTTCTAGCGAACCCAGTCAGCAATCCTTTCTATCCGATGTTCAGCAGCCCATGTACGCCCACACCATCGTCGCCCTGCTTCAACGAGCCGAATTCGTTATACAGCGCACCCCAAATTCCTCTGGGCAATCTGCTCAATCCCTATCCGCAATTCACCGGCGATTTTGAAGGCCTGATGATTGAAGAAGCATCATCCTGGTACAACGCGATGCAGGTTCGCTTCGAGAAGCGCACGACGCACCATGTCAGTTTCGAAGGTAACTACACGATCTCGAAGATGACCGATAATTCCTCTGCGGGCCGGAACAATTGGGTGGGCTCACTCGCAAGTGGAATGCCGCAACAGCTCGACCGGCTTTATCTGGAACATAGCATCAGTGGAAACGACGCCCCGCAGCGCCTGGCGGCCGCAGTCGTTCTCGATCTACCTGTGGGCCGCAAAAATTGGATCGGTGGCAACATGAATCGCGGGCTGGATGCGGTGGTGGGCGGATGGTCGCTTGCCACGATGATCACACAACAGTCGGGTCAACCCATTGCGCTCGGCATGAGCAACCCGCGGCTGGCCAACGGCACGCAGCGCCCTAACATCATCTGCTCGCAGCTCAAGACCGGATTCAGCATGAAAGATGTCGCCGCCAATTGGCAGGCTAACGGCAATGCCGAATCAAGCGGAGCCGCACCCCCATTTGCCTTCATCAATTCCGGCTGCCTTGCCGACCCTGGTGATCAGAACCCCGGCAATGCTCCACGTTATTATCCTGGCCTCCGTGTGAATGGCATTCACAATATCGACGCAAACCTTTCCAAGTCGTTCGTGCCGAAAGAAGGAATGAAGATCGACCTGCGGGCTGAAATGTTCAATGCGTTCAATCATCCGCGCTTTGCCCAGCCCGATGCCGCATTCGGAGATTCGGCCTTCGGCACGATCACCTCTGATGCGAATGGCTACCTGCCCCGTTACTTTCAGTTTGGATTGAGGTTCGAATTCTAGAGTGCGGCGCTTGACCCCAAAGGTAAGATACGTAAGCCTTGTGTCTTGCTTAGTGCGTGCTGACAACTCCTGCACGGCTACGATTGGCCGGTTTCAAACGGGAAGGCCGACTCGGCGCAGCAGGCTCTGAAAGCGAGGATCTGCTCGCAGAGAAATCAGCCCGCGGTCTTGCTTCAGAAACGGTATCTGACTCTCTCGATCCTGATAAGCGCGTTCAAGGTATCGGAAAGCGTTGGAGGAATCTCCCATGCCGGCAAACAGAATTGCCATATCCCACGCCGCGACGTAATGCTGCTTGGAAATCCGCTGCAGCCGCACCACGATGTTGCGAGCTTCTGTTCGCTTCCCGGAAAGTGCATAGGCATGGCCAAGAGAAGCTAGTATTGCCGGATTGTCCTGCGAAAGCTCTACCGACTTCTGCCACTCCGCCACCGCCGCGGGTAACTTTCCTTGCTGTTCGTAGACGGCTGCCAGCATTTCATGGGCGGGAGCAAAATCAGGCTCCAGTTCCAGCGTTCGTTGGCCCAAAGCAATCGCCTCATCGTACTGATTGAGATCACGGTAGCGTCCCGCCAGGGTCGTATTCGCCTGTAACGAAAGAGGGTCCAGTTCCTGTGCTTGCCTGGCCTCCTGCAAGGCTTCCGGAAGGCGGCCCATCGCCTTGAGATAATAGCTGTACCACTGATGCGCGGTCACATAGCTTGGATTGACCTGGATCGCGTGCCGAAACTCCTGCTCAGCTTGGTTCCAGTTCCAATCGTAGTAGAACGCGACCATGCCCATGGCCGCGTGGCCTTCGGCTGATTCCGGATCGAGTTCCAAGGCTTTCGCGGCTGCTTCCCT
Source organism: uncultured Acidobacteriaceae bacterium (assembly GCA_963817305.1). Lineage (GTDB taxonomy): Bacteria > Acidobacteriota > Terriglobia > Terriglobales > Acidobacteriaceae > Sulfotelmatobacter. Next base: position 114,618 of record CAWFOD010000016.1, read on the forward strand.
CGCTTTCGACCGCGCAACTTTCGCTGGCATCACGTCCGATCCTAGAATGGAGTAGGTTCCGGCCAGCCCGGCGTAGGCCGCGGCGAATGTCGGATCTTTCGCGATGGCTTCCTGAAAGTACTCGATACTCTTCTTGAGTCCCGCTTCCGAACGCTGGTTCCAGAAATAGCGGCCCTTGAGGTACGCCTCATATGCGTCTGGCTGCACTGTGCGTCCGTTTAGCGAGCGCGAATTCGCCGTCGGTTCAGTTGCCTGGGTTTGTATTCCGGCTGCAATGTCTTGAGCCGCCGTTTTTTCCAGCAACAGTACGTCCTCAATGTTGCGATCGAAGCTGCGCGCCCAAAGGTGGTGATCGCTGGCGGTATCGATTAGCTGCACTCGAATTCTAACCCGGTCCCCAACCCGTTCCACCGTACCCTCGACCAGGGCTTCGACTCCAAGCTCGCGGCCAATTTCCGGAACCGTCTTGTTGCCGCCTTTGTAGTGCATCACCGACGTCCGAGAGATGACGCGTAGACTTCCCAATTGAGCCAGATCGGTAATCAGTTCATCTGTGATCCCGTCGACAAAGTACTCCTGGGCCGGATCATTGGAGAGATTTTGCAAAGGCAAGACGGCGATGGAGCTGAACCGTTTCGCGGGCGAGGACACTTCGGCTGCTGGCTTTAGAGAACTGGAGGGCCAACTTATCCACCCGCGCGAATGGGCTAGCGCAATGAAGACCACGCCGAAAATGACAGACACGGCAAGATACAGGGTCAGAGATCGCCAGCGTGCAAATTGCGACGGGAGAGAATCATCAGTCCGAGGTTCGGCGCTTGCAGGTGGCTGGGCTACTGCCGCGGACGCGAGTGCGATGGATTCGCCTGACGACTCGCGTACTTCGGCTACGATCGTGACTGGGGCAATGAAGCGGTAGCCCAAACGAGGCAGCGTCTCAATGTAGGAAGGATCGTCTGCCGAATCGGAAAGCACTTGCCGGAGCTTTCTGACCGAACTGTTGAGTCCATGCTCGAAGTCGACGAAAGTGTCGGCCGGCCAGACCGCCTCACGGATTTCCTCCCGGGACACGACCTCTCCAGCCCGACTGAGCAGGACTTCGAGGATCAGATAAGGCTGACCCCGAAGTTTGATCCTGATTCCGTTCTTGAGGATCTCTCGCGCACTGGTACGCACCTCGAACGGACCGAATCGATACTTTCTCCCAAGCCCCATATGCCCCCCGCCTGGGGCCTCACTGCGTTGGCCGCGATTTTACCACTTCCAACCCGTGCAGCAGGCAAAAACAGGTTGTGCCCAAGTTGTAACTTTCGTTCAAATCGTGAGTCCCGCTCGAAGCCGATATTCCGGGCACGCGCAACCTCCAATGAATCATATGATTACCGGCTCACCCGCGACTTACCCAGATTTTACCTTCGACGCCTTGCTCTTTTCGCTCATTCAGGAGAAAGTTACGACGCTTCAGTAGGTGCGGCGGAATGTAAGGGGGCGTGGTCAAAGAAGTCTTCGCATTCCAGCGTTTAACAAGCACCGGCAGGGAGAACCGTCGGGGGGCGGTTCTCCCATCGTTATATCTCGAGCAGACGAAGGCGATTCAACACCGGCACCGCTAGGTGTGGCCAACTGAAGCGGGAAGCGAGCACAGCGCGCGATTCGTCTCCTTCGATTCAACTCCTGAACACCTCTTACCTGCGCAGCTTCCTCTCAAATCTGGCCAAGCTGGTGAGAGCATCCGGTGCCGGAGTTTGTTCGCCCTCCACCTCGGCGCCCGTGCCAATTCGAGTCGACCGAGCGATCACGCTCCGTTGATTTGAGCGTTGCCGCCAAGCTCACGCGCCTACGGATTTCGCTGTATTGTTCCAAATTCGCGCTCCGAGTAGCTTCCACGTGATCAGGTTGTACAGAGTCATCCAGCTTTCGCCGCCACGTCAATCACTAATCTTCAAACTGCAGTTGGAGTGGGCCAATGACTTGCACCCGGCGATCCGTAGTGACAAGCATTCTCCGCCGAAAAGGTGACGCCATTGGATTCAGCGCCGCTGTAATTAGCGGTTTCGCCAATTATTAACCACAGACAGAAAGAGACTGCTTGCCAGATTTCGTTTTCGATTTGATGAATGTAAGGAGGAAGACACCATGTTGCGTGCAGATTGGACGCGCTCTCTTGTTGCTCGATATTTCCTCACTACGGCCTGTTCGCGGCGAATGCCGCGGGTTGTAAACGCAATCGCCGTGATTGCGGTTTTTGTAACAATATTTTCGATAGTGGCTCCCTTCGCCCGTGCGGCCGACTCGCCCCGGCAACCCAATTTCGGATCGAATGTCTACATATTCAATCCCAGCATGCCGCTCAGCCAGATACAGGCGACGGTTAATGCAATCGCGACGCAACAGGTTCCCAATCAGTTCGGAGCCCAGCGCTATGCTCTGCTGTTTGAACCTGGGACCTATGGAACCAGCGCGAACCCTCTTAATTTTCAAGTCGGTTACTACACCAGCGTCGCCGGCCTTGGATCTTCTCCCAACGACGTCGTCATCAATGGATCGGTGGATGTGTATAACCAGTGCACCGACGGCAGCTGCGTTGCGTCCAATAACTTCTGGCGCTCGTTGTCGAATCTCACCATCAATGTGACCAACCCCACTTTTGGCTGTTACACAGGCGAATTCTGGGCCGTATCGCAGGCTTCGCCCATGCGACGGGTGCTGGTCAATGGGCCTGCGACGCTGATGGATTACTGCACGGGCCCGTCTTTCGCCAGCGGCGGTTTCATCGCCGACTCGCAGTTCGCGGGCGGCAGCATCGTTAACGGCTCGCAGCAGCAGTGGCTAGTCAGGAACAGCAGCATTGATGGCTGGAGTAATGGCGTGTGGAATCAGGTTTTCTCCGGCGTTGTGGGCGCGCCGGCGCAATGTTTTCCCGCACAAGCCGCTTGCGGTGGCCCATACACAACGCTCGCGACCAGCCCGATAACGCGAGAGGCGCCGTATCTCTACATTGACTCCAACGGCCATTACAACGTTTTCGTGCCCGCTGTGCAACGAAACACATCCGGAACGACATGGGCTACAGGAGCGACGCCGGGCTCCTCCATTCCAATCCAAAGGTTTTTCATTGCCCAGCCTACTGACTCGGCCGAGATCATCAATCTTGCATTGCTGTTCGGATTTGATCTCATTCTGACGCCGGGCGTCTATAACCTGGATCGGAGTATCGAGATTTGGCGTCCCGATACAGTGGTGCTTGGCCTCGGTTACCCGACGTTGATCCCGACGGAAGGAAATGCGTCAATGCTCGTCAGCGAGGGGAAGGGAACTCTGATTTCGGGAATCATCTTCGACGCGGGCACGAATAACTCCCCAGTCTTATTGCAAGTAGGAAGCGGCTGCGAACATTTTGGCTGCGGCCATGGCAGCAGCAATGCCGCTTCTGACCCCCCGGGTCTTTACGATGTATTTTTCCGTGTTGGGGGCGCCGAGCCGGGCAAAGCGACCACCAGCCTGGTTGTAAACAGCGACAACGTTATTCTGGATGACATCTGGGCATGGCGCGCCGATCACGGTAACGGCGTAGGCTGGACCGACAATACTGCCGATACTGGCCTGATCGTGAATGGAAACAACGTGACTGCTTACGGACTTTTCGTCGAGCACTACCAGAAGTACGAGGTGATCTGGAACGGTAATGGCGGCACGGACATTTTTTTTCAGAACGAAATGCCCTACGATCCTCCGAGCCAGGCTGCTTGGATGGAGGCTCCGGGTGTCGACGGATGGGCGGCCTTCAAGGTCGCCAACTCCGTGACCAGCTTCAGTGGCTATGGGATGGGAAGCTACAGCTTCTTCAACCAGGGGGTGAATATCTATGCTGCCAATGCGTTTGAGGTTCCCATGACTCTTGCGCCGTCGAGTCTGAACGATATGCTCACCGTCTTCCTCAATACGTCCGGATCTGGTGGCATCCTCAACGTGATCGACAATACCGGAGGCTCGTCAACCATCGCCAACCCAGATGTTCCTGTGAACGTGGTCAGCTACCCTTGATAAGCAAGGTCAGGGACCAGCGAGGTCAGGCGACTTGGCTTTTCCTGGAAGTGGTAAACTTTTTCTATTATGGTTGCTGAAAAACGACGTAAGAAGAGCACGAAGAAGACTGCCGCGAAAAAGGCTAAACCAGCAAAGAAGAGTGTGCTGATGAAACCGGCTGCCAAGAGGGCCGCCAAGAAGAAGTCGAAGAAAAAGTCGGCCGCAAAAAAATCGGCCACCAGAGCATCGGCGGTGGCAAAGAAAACGACAAGCGCAAAATCCGGACGCGGACTGACGAAACGTTCTTCAACAAGAAGACAGAACCTCAATGACGACGCGTTCACAGGCCCGGGACTAAGTTCCGAGGCCGGGCAATCGGGAGACTTGCAGGGACTATCTGACCGCGAACGTGCTGATTCGGAAAGTGTGGACGAGCTACTGGAAGAAGGGAATGCATTCGAGGCCGACGTGGTATCGGGCGTCCAGAGTGCAGGCGATCATGAAGGGCAGGAAGTTCATACCCACGAAGTGCCTGAAGACGATGTTCCCGGCGAATACCTTGACGAAGACTGATTTCTGGATTTGATGTAGACCCGGCCCGGCGGCCGGAGTCAGTCCTATCCCAGTTTTATCTTTGATTACTGAAGTTGCGAACAAAACCGTCAGCGGTATCGTGAAAAAGAGGGGCATATCTCACGATTTGCCCCTCTTTATTTATTTCTCATCTTTCACTGATAGTTGAAATTCAATTGATCCAGATACACGGAATAGGGAGACTGTTTGTTGTTCCCGTCTTCCTGATAGTTGATGGTGACGCCGTACCAGCTCGAAGGAGCCGACCCGTGGTTGTAGTATTGGTTTAGGGTTGCCGTGGAACCATTCAAAGTAATTGTTTTATACAACAATTGATTGTCGGAAGTGCGCTCCACCTGAATGGTTAGGTGATTCCACGCGTTGTTCTTTGGATAGCAGGAAATGCCCGTGGGAACCCAGTGCTGACTCACGTTGTCCCAGACGTCCCATTCATTCCCGCCCGCCACACGGCACTCATGGCCCCAAATGAAGCCCATGCTGTCGAAGAACTGATTGATATCGAACTCCAGCGCCTGCGCGAGCCCCAAGTTACTTCCCCAGAAATAAACGTCATAGGTGAAATCGTGCAGGGTGGGAACCAGGGTGTGATTGGTATCGGGTAAACCTTGCGAAGAAAACGGACCGATCAGGTGATTGTTCCAAAGTCCATCGCCATAAGCTTCGCTCCCCGCCAGATACATCTGAGTGGCTTCTCCAGTCATCGACGGATTCTTGATTCCTTGTGACATGGAAAATACGATGTTGTCGCAAGGCGAAGGGGAACAGTCGACAAATGTAGGCGCTCTCTGACCATATTGCCCCCAGCCTCCGCTATGCTGCAGGTTGGAGAATACTTTGCCCCCGCCTCCGCCGCCCCCGCCGACCGTGATGGTAACAGGAGTGGTGCTCGCACCGCCGCATCCGTCCCACTCTTCCACCACAGCTTTGTAAGTCCCGGCGCTCAGCGCCAAGCTATGGTTCAACTGGTTTCCGTTCTCGACGTATGCCAATTGGTAAGGAGCGGTATAGATGCCGATGGCGGAGACGCCCTTCGAACAAGTCGTGCTCGCAGTCGCGGAAAAATTAACCGGGGAAGTGACGGTGCTGTTGTTGGCAGGCGAACTCACGGAGACGCCAGAGGATTTTTCGCTGACAGTAACAGTAATCGGGGTGGTTGAGGCCCCACCGCAGTAGTCCCACGATTCCACCACGGTTTTGTAGGTTGCTGGATTCAAGCTGAGACTCGTGTTAAGGCTGGATCCATTCACCACATAAGCCAAAACACCCGGAGCGGTGTAGATTCCCATGGAAGCGACCCCTTTGGAGCACGAGGTCGTAGCCGAAGCAACATAATGTACGGAGCCTGCGATCGTCGCGCCGTTAGCGGGAGCGTTCACGTTTACGCCTGCAAATGCAGCAGGCGCGCAAATCACAAGCAGGCACACCAATCCTGACAGAGACTTCTGCATGTAGTAAACTCCAATTTATTTATTGGCTTTCGATCGAGCAGAACTGCAACTGCGCCCTTTGCGCGCGAGCGGGCGCGCTGTGGGGTTAAATCGAAGTGGCGAGATTGCTGAAGCAATCAGGAATATCGAATCCGACAAAGCACTCAATATCTTCCCGGCTGCGATTCAGAATGAAATTTTTGTTAAGTCAAAATTGAGAGGAAAATACCAGAAAGACCCTATTCCCACCAAGGAAAATGTGTGGTTACCGGTAATCAGAAGTTCATGTCCCTCCAGTTTCGGGAATCTTTTCAACCTGGAAAGACTTGAGCTGGTAAAGGGTCTGTTATTTGATTTTTTGCGACTGCGCTCGCGTCAAAAATTTCTATTTCGTGACGGCGGCGTAGCCAAAGATTGCTTTCAACTCAAGGAATTCTTCTAAGCCACTCTCGCCCCACTCCCGGCCATTGCCTGACTGTTTGTAACCACCGAAACAACCCGCAAAGTCGACCCTCGCTCCGTTGATGTGAACATTGCCAGAACGAATTCGTTTAGCCACCCGGCGCGCTCGCTCGATATCTCCTCCGGTGACAAAACCAGAGAGTCCGTACACAGTATCGTTCGCGATCCGGACCGCATCCTCTTCGTCTTCGTAGGGGATAATGCAAAGAACGGGCCCGAAGATTTCCTCGCGCGCGACGGTCATGTCATTGCTTACATCAGAGAAGACCGTCGGTTTCGCGAAATACCCCTTGATGAGACCTTCTGGACGGCCGAGGCCGCCGGCGATCAACTTTGCGCCTTCGGAAATCCCCTGGCTGATCAGACGCTGTACTTTCTCGAACTGCGTCTTGTTGGAAAGCGGTCCCACGGCAGTATTGTCTGAAAAAGGATCTCCAACTTTCGTCGAATCGGCAGCCAGCTTTGCCGCCGCCTCAACCGCAGCCATCTTGGAGCGAGGGACGAGCATCCGGGTGGGCGCGTTGCAGGATTGCCCGGTGTTGCGAAAACATTCCTGAGCACCTTGCTTGACCGCCTTATCGAAGTCCGCGTCATCCAGAATAATGTTCGCGGACTTGCCGCCGAGTTCCTGCGTAACCCGCTTCACCGTGGGAGCCGCAGCTATGGCCACTGAAACGCCAGCCCGCGTGGATCCGGTAAACGAGACCATGGCAATATCTGGATGCGATGAAATTGCAGCACCCACGCCAGGCCCATCTCCATTCACCAGATTAAAGACACCGGGTGGGACGCGAGCCTCATCGAGGATTTGCGCGAACAAGTAGGCGGACAGCGGCGCTATTTCGCTAGGCTTCAGAACCATGGTGCATCCCGCCGCTAATGCCGGAGCCACTTTGGTGACGATCTGGTTCATCGGCCAGTTCCAGGGCGTGATCAGCCCGCAGACTCCGACCGCCTCCTTTCGCATCAAGGTCGAACCCTTTAGTTCTTCGAACTCGAAGTGCTCCAGCACCTTCACGATCTCGAGAAAATGGGCAAGGCCGGCAGGCGCCTGCGCTTTGCGGGATAGTGAGAGCGGAGCACCGATTTCCTCGGAGATGGCTTGCGCCATCTGGTCCATCTTGGACTGATAGATATCAGCGATTCGACGAAGAAGCGCCAAGCGCTCATCGCGACTGGTTTCCGAATACGACTCGAAGGCGCGTTTGGCCGCCGCCACCGCCCGGTCAACATCCATCGCGCTACCCAGCGAGATCGTCGCAACCGGCTCCTCGCTGGCGGGATTAATAACGGTGAAGTCGCGGATTACAGCGGGATCGACCCAGTTGCCGTCGATATAGAATTGGCGAAGGTTTTTCATCGGTATCGAATATTGCTCATTTGTATTTTTCGGCGATGTGCTAGCTGAAATTGTATAAGAAGATCGTTCCCGAATCGCGCGGGACGGTTTCCTGGTTAGTTCCGAGATTTGGTTTCGACGAAGGTCATTCAAAGCGAAACAACAAAGCTTCGCTGTTTCTGGGTCATTACCCTCGTAACTTTAGCTTCGGTTACTTCTTGCATACCTTTAAGCTGGCATGAATTTCAGCTCCTTATTAGTATGCTCGGACGAACGCGCCCTCCGCGTTCTTAGCAACGTCCTGAGCGAATTGGAAATTGATGTGGAGCACTGCCCGGACCACGCAAGCGCCACCAAGAAGTTGGCACAGCACAGCTTCGAAGCCGTCATCGTGGACTGTAAAGACGAGCACGGATTCGCTCTGCTGGGCAGTGTTCGTTCCGGAAAACAAAATAGCAAGTCCATGGCAATCGCCATTATTGAAGCCCGTACCAATCTGCAGACCGCATTCAAGTTGGGAGCAAATTTTGTCGTCTTTAAACCCATCTCAACCGAAAAAGCGAAGTCGAGTTTTCGCGCCGCCCGAGCTCTGATGAAGCGAGAGCGTCGCCGGTCGTTGCGAATGCAGGTGAACATTGCCGCCTACTTCCGCTTCCAGAATGGCGAAGGCGAGCATGGCTCCATCTCCGGCCTGAGCGAGGGCGGAATGTCAGTCCGATTTTCCAGTTCGAACAAGAAGGTATCCCCGATTGGTTTTTGCTTTGCCCTCCCCGACACCACCACCGTGATCGAAGCCAATGGAACTATCGCCTGGCAGGATGCGCGGCGTCACGCCGGCCTTCAGTTTGGAGCGCTTTCCGCGGCCACTGAGGAAAGTTTGAAAGAGTGGTTGCGACAACAGAGTGGAGAGAAACGGGATCCGCCGATTCACTGCACTCTAATATGCCTCAGTGAAGCTGGATGCTTCTTGCGAACTCAGTCTGCTTTCCCCACACAGACCCGCGTGGAATTGTTGCTCCGCGTCGCAGATTATTCAGTCAAAGCGCAAGGGAAAGTACGATTCATGGACCCGGAACTTGGTATGGGGATCGAGTTCCTGGTCCCAACGGCCCGGCACCGGCATCGATTAGAGGAATTAATTCAACAAATCGGGGCCAACCCAGACGCTGTAGCCGATGTCCTGGTTGAACCGGAAGGAATTGACTGGGAAGATAATGTTGGCATTTCGTTGTCAGAAATCCCAGGTCCGACCGGCGCTCTGGAATCGGATGCACTTGTGGAACTCTTTTGTAAAGGGAGCACGCTGAGCAAGGGAGAATTTCTGGTTGAACTCGGCAAGCACGAACTGGTGAACTCCGTAGGCGCATCGGAACGCGACCCATCGCAACCAATGGCCTATCAGCGCCGCGAGCCAAGATTGTCCGTCTCTCTGCCGGTGCAGATGGTCAGTCAAACTCAACACGATGCTGCGGAGGCGTCTATTGTCGACGTGAGTCATCGTGGCGCGCGTCTCGATGGCGCGGCGTTTCATCCGAACGTGGGAGAGATCGTTCATTTGGTCTCAGGCGGCGTCGACGCACGCTTCCGCGTTATTTGGGTGGGAGAGAAGGGCACTCCGCAAGATGGACAAATTGGCTTGCAAAGCCTGACGACCGACAACTGACCCCCGCGTCGCCGGGTTCTAGATTGGGATCCGAACCAGGATGGAATCTGCACATTCCAGTGCGACGCCCGCTAATCGGAAACAGCAAAGCTGGCTTCGCAAGAAACATACATCCTCCTTCATTTTGTCTCACTCCGACTACCTCATCTGCTGATAATCTCAGTCATGGGAAGTTGTGAAACCGCTCTACCGATGCATCATCGACCTCTTGCAGTCGCATTTTTGATCTTCATTTCGGCTGCACCCTTGATCCATGCCCAGGATAACTACGAAATCCAGGTGTATGGCTCAGACCTGGTGGATCCGGCACACACCATGGTTGAACTCCATAGCAATTTCACGATTGATGGTTCCAAGACAATCGTCGATGGGGTCTATCCCACGAATCACGCCGAACATGAAACCGTAGAGATTACACATGGCTTTACGGACTGGTTCGAGTGCGGTTTTTATATTTTTACTTCCATCACTGAGGGCCAGAGCTGGCAATGGGTTGGCGATCACATTCGGCCGCGCGTCGCGGTCCCGAAGAAGTGGCACTGGCCCGTGGGGCTAAGCCTCTCGAATGAAATCGGCTACCAGAGACGCCAGTACTCCGTGGACACATGGACCTGGGAAATTCGACCCATCGTGGATCAGAAAGTGGGACGATGGTATTGGTCGCTGAATCCAACGCTGGACCGATCTTTCCACGGTGAAAGCGTGAATCAAGGCGTGGTCTTTTCGCCAAATTTCAAATTCAGTTACGATTTGACTCCAAAGATTGCAGGCGGCCTGGAATATTACGGTTCTGTTGGCCCGGTCACAGGATTTGATGCGCTCTCACAACAACAGCATCAGATCTTTCCCGCGATTGATTTAAATGTCGCTCCGCAATGGGAGATTAATTTCGGCCTCGGCGTGGGTCTCACGGGTGCGACCGATCACTTGATTGCCAAGATGATTCTGGGCTATCGCTTTAATTTCTGATTTACGAATCTTATTTTCGGGAGGTTTTTCCTAATGCCTAGAAATAACCAGATGGAGATGAGCTCGATTCGCGTTGAGAAAGTGGTGAACTCCAGGCTTTCCGAAGTCGACTTTTCGACACTCGTCTTTGGCAGCGTCTTCAGCGACCACATGTTTACCGCTGAATTTCAGGATGGTCGTTGGAGTGACGGTCTGATTCAGCCTTATGGGCCGCTTGCGATCGGACCCAACATCAGCGCGCTACAGTATGGCATCTCTGTCTTTGAAGGCATGAAGGCGCACAAGTCGGCCGATGGGCGCATTCTTTTATTTCGCCCTCGTGAGAACGCGTTGCGGTTGCAGCGTTCTGCTGCCCGGCTTGCGATGCCCCCGGTTCCCGAATCATTGTTCATGGATGCCGTTCGAGAATTGGTTCGGCTGGATCAGGGATGGATTCCGCCGGCCGACAAGGGAGCGCTCTATATCCGGCCGGTGCTGTTCTCGGTGGATCCATCGCTGCGCGTGAAGCCGGCAGACCGATACCAGTTCGTCATTTTTACTTCTCCTTTTGGCGCGTATTTTTCAGCGCCCATCGACGTTCTCGTCAGCGAACGATACGTGCGGGCATTTCCCGGAGGAACTGGCGACATCAAACCCGCGGGAAACTACGCCGCCGCTCTGCTGGCCGACCAGGAAGCACGCGACGCTGGCTGTAATGCGGTCATGTGGCTCGACGCTCAGGAACGCCGATACGTTGAAGAATGCGGGGTCATGAATGTTTTCTTTGTTCTTGGCGAAGAGGTCGTAACCCCGCCGCTGAGTGGAACGATCCTACCCGGCATTACTCGCGAGAGCGTCATTATTCTTCTCCGTGATTTGGGTTATCGCGTAAAAGAGGATCGAATTTCCATCGAGGAACTACAAAGAAGCTATGACCGCGGCGAACTTCGCGAGTGTTTTGGAACTGGAACGGCGGCCACGGTTTCTCACGTCAGGCGCATTCGCTATCAGGATCGCACGATGGAACTGCCGCCGCTTGAAAAGCGAAAAGTGGGTGCTGCGGTGCGCGATAAGCTTCTCGCCGTGATGACCGGTGTGGCACCGGATCCGCATGGCTGGGTCGACAGCCTCTGACGGGGCTGGACAGCTTTCGCAAGACAAATACCGCAAGGAGGGAGCCTTCGTAATGCATTACCTTCTTTTTTATGAAGTAGGTGAGGACTATGTAGCCAGGCGGCCAGAATTTCGAGAGGCGCACCTCGAAAAGGCCTGGGCTTCGAGTGCGCGCGGCGAACTCGTATTGGGCGGCGCCTTGGCGAATCCAGCGGACGGTGCGGTCCTGCTTTTCAAAGGCGATACGCCAGCCGTAGCGGAGAACTTTGCCAAGGCGGATCCGTATGTGACCAGCGGCTTAGTAAAGCGCTGGCATGTGCGGGAGTGGACGACAGTAGCGGGCGAAGACGCCGCGAATCCTGTTCTACCCGGAGGCAGCGGTGTCAAGAAAAGCTCGAGTGATACGCCGCCAGCGGGAAATGCTTCAGCGCGTGAGGGCGAGAGATTGATCTTGCGAATGTGGAAGGCGCGTTCCACAGTGGAGAAATCGGGCCGTTATATTCAGCACGCAACCACAAGGGTCTTCCCCGCGCTGGGAGCAATCGAAGGACATCGCGGAGCATATCTGCTGCAGCACCCGGTGGAGGGCGAGGTTGAGCTTGTCGTGCTCACCCTTTGGGAGTCGATGGAGGCGGTCCGTAAGTTCGCAGGGGCGGAATCGGAGAGAGCGGTCGTGGAACCGGAAGCCCGAGCGGTATTGACCTCGTTTGATCAGAAGGTCACGCACTTCGAGGTCATTTATGGGCCAGGTGAATCGTCGACCGCATGAGGACTAAGCCGGCCGCCGAGATTCCTTTGTGCGGAACGCAGACATTGCGGTTAAGATGGCAGGGCCACATGTTTCCGCGCGAATGATGACCAATTCCTTGAGGACTTTTCGGCGGAGGTTCACGCTTACTATAATCTTTTGCGGCGTTGTTCTATCTGCCGCAAGCGGCTCTCAAGGCCTCCCGACGGATGCCAATTCACGGCAGGGAGAAGGCCTCAAACCCATCCTTCAGTACATCTCCTCCGCCTGGGACACTTTGACGCGGTCGATGTCGGAGTGCGAGAGCGTAGTTGACCCCAAGATGAAAGTAGCTGCCGTATTGTACTTGCCTGCGGGATTCAGCGAGCCGCCTGCATTGCAAGAGCTCGCGAAGAATTGCGACGTGCGAATTGAACACCTGCCAATCGAGATCCATCATCTCGGAGAGATCGATAGCTCGAAGATTCAGCCGCCCGGATTGCTGTATCTGGAGAATAAATATGTCGTTCCCGGCGGGCGCTTCAACGAAATGTATGGGTGGGACAGTTATTTCATCATCCGTGGATTGCTGCGTTCCGGGCGAGTGGAGTTGGCTCGCGGAATGGTCGATAACTTCTTTTTCGAAATTGAGCATTACGGCGCCATGCTCAATGCGAATCGCACTTACTACCTGACGCGTTCCCAGCCGCCGTTTCTGAGTTCGATGTTTGTGGATGTTTACGGCGCTCTGCAAAAATCGGGAAAGACGGATCCCGCCTGGGTTGCGAGAGCTTACGCTGACCTGGAAAAAGATTATGAGATGTGGAACCGTGCGCCGCATCTGGCCGGTGAGACTGGATTATCGCGATATTACGATTTCGGCGAGGGCCCGCCTGCGGAAGCTGCTCAGGATGAATCGGGAAACTATCGCAAGGTCTCGACCTACTTTTTTTTCCATCCGTCACAGGCGGATAGCTACATTGTGCAGGGTGAGCGTGGCGATCAGCAGCACTCGGTTGCGTGGCCCACATTCAGTCTGCAAGTCTGCGGCGTTTCTTACACCATGGCTCGTGCCGACTGCGATCAGCGTAAAGACTTCCAACTAAGTTCCGAGTACTACAAAGGTGACCGCTCCATGCGGGAATCGGGATTCGACGTAACTTTTCGTTTTGGGCCATTCGGGGATGCCACGCAGCACTATGCGCCAGTCTGCCTGAACAGCTTGCTCTACAAAACTGAGAAGGATATGGAGCAGATCAGCCGCTGGCTGGGACACGAAGCGGACGCAGCAAAATGGAATCAGCGCGCCGAAAAGCGCAAGGAACTCATCACACGCTACCTGTGGGACGATGCGGCGGGATTCTTCTTTGATTACGATCTTGCGACGTCGCAGAAATCGTCCTATCGCTATGCGACCACGCTATATCCCTTGTGGGCGGGGCTGGCCACAGTGGAACAAGCGAAACTTGTAGCTAAAAATCTTCCGGTGCTGGAAAAAGCTGGTGGGCTGGCGATGAGCACCGAAGATTCGGGAGCCCAGTGGGATTTGCCTTATGGGTGGGGAAACATCGAGATGCTGGCCGTTGAAGGTCTGCGCCGCTACGGCTACGAGCAGGATGCCGATCGGATCTCGTATGAATTTCTGTCGATGGTGGCGGAAAATTTTCGTCGCGACGGTTACATCGTCGAAAAATATAATGTGGTCACGCGCTCTTCCGACGCCCATGCGGAACTTGGCTACAAGATGAACGTCGTTGGATTTGGTTGGACCAATGCGGCGTTTCTGGAGATGTTGCATGCCTTGCCGAAGGAAGCGGCGGATCGACTGGCGGCCGAGCAAAATCGTCCATTGCCGCCCGCGCCACGGTGATGTGAATTACGGATGGGAGGCTTGCCTGGTCTGTAGTTGTTCAGCCAAGGTTAGTTCGCTCTCGGCTTCTTCTTTTTTCCCCATGTCGCGATAGGCCTGCCCCAGCAAGTGATGGGTGGTGGGATTATTCGGATCCATGGTCGCTGCTCTCTGCAAAGCTCGGACGGCCAGTTCGAATTCTCCCTTTTTTTCCAGTACTTTTCCCATAAGAATAAAAGGACCAGTCGAGGTTGCGTCAAGCCAGATCGAGCGCTGCAAGAGACGTTCGGCATCATCGAATTTCTGGATGCGGGAATAAGCGTCGGCCAACTTGTAGTAAGCTTCAGCGTTCCCGGGATCGATCTTAAGTTCCTTCTGAAACTCGGCGATCGCTTCGGGAACGCGCGATTTGTACAAATAAAGTTCGCCGAGCAGGAAATGAACCAGCGGTAGCTTGGGATCGAGAGTAGCCGCTTTCTGCGCGTACTCCTCGGCCACCGGATCGAATTCCTGGCGCAGCAACATTCTTGCAGTGAACATATAGCTAGCGGCAGAATCGGGTGGAACGTCGAACATTTTCGCGAAGGCGACTCGGGCATGGAGGTAATCCTTCGTTTGGATATAGCAGATGCCAAGAATATAGGCGGCATCTACATTCGCCCGCGGATACCAGCCCTGAACTTTTTCGAGAAGCGGAATCGCATCCGCCGGATGCCCTCCGAGATAATAGGACAGGCCCAGCAACTGCGTGGCCTCACTGTTGCGAGGGTCCGCGACTGAAGCTTTCTTCAGATACTCGATAGCCTTAGGGAAATCGCTCTTCTTGTAATAGGCTGTGCCGAGTTCCAGGTCGAGTCCGTTCGCGCGGGGGTTGGCCGTCTGAATCGATTCCAGATTTGCAATCGCGTCATCGAACTTTCCCTGTTGCATCAATTTGCGGGCTTCGGCGAAGTCAGTGACGGAAGAAGAAGAAATCGATGCTGTGCCCTGTGCGGCCGGGGCGTCCGGAGGAGTTTGCTGTGCCAATCCGCAGGGCGAGAATATCCAAACACAGGAGGAAAGCAATATCGTTCTAATTAAAGGAGAGCGTTGCATTTGAATTTCTAGATCAAATCTCCAAGGGCTAGGCTATTGGCTCATTGTTCTTTGTAGTTCTGCCAGATTTTCTTTCGCCAGTGCGTTACCTGGATCAAGCTGCAAGGCGCGCTCAAAATGAATCTTGGCTTCGGAGAATGTTCCCATCTCCGCCAGTGCGCTTCCCAGATTCGCTTCTGTATTAGCATCGTCCGGCCGCGCCTGCAAGGCCATCAGAAACTGCTTCGATGCACCTTCAAAATTATCTTGCGCGGCCAGCACGTTCCCCAGGTTGTAGTGGGCATCAAAGTAGTCGGGCCGCGCTTTCAACGCGGCTACCAGGAAAGGGCCCGCTTGTTCGGGATGACCCTCCGCCAGGAACACTGAGCCTATCGCATTGTTGGCCACTGCGTCCTCGGGACGAAGGCGCAACGCGGCCTGATACTCATTCATCGCACGGTCCAATTTTCCCTTGCGCTGAAGCATAGCTGCAAGGTTGTAATGCGCCTCAAAATCTTGGGGATTTTGTTCCACATCATGTTGCGCGAGTGCCTCCTGCAGAAGCATTCGCGGATCACCTTGCCTGGGGTCGAAATTTACCGGAAGCACTTGCAGCCAGAGGTGACACATTTCGTCGCTGGACCGGTTGCCACTCCTGACTCGCGCCGGCGGACGGTTTGGGTTCAGCGGATTCGCATCCGAATTGTCATAAACGTACCGAAGGCTCACCACCGTGCCCCTTGGCAGCAGCACCGGTTCAGCATAACGGTAAACGGCTTGCCAGTTCAGGTTCCAGTGCGGAATATGAATCAGTGTCTTCTTCTCACCATCGGGCAGAGTAGCGAAGGCCTGAATATCTTTTCCGAGGTAGTGTGCATGCGGATAGATCGCGAGTAGATCGACGTCGACAGGAAGCGTGAAGTCATCCGTGACCACGAAGTCTTCGTCCCCGGCCGGGATGTCAAGCTTGGCATCGTTCTCCAATTGCAACAGCATGGGGAACTTGGTCGCGCGATGCGAAGAGAAATAAATTCCGATGCTTGGCTGAATTACTTCGGTTTTACCGGAGGGCTGCAAGTGGGTATTAAGAATCAGGTCGGTGCCCTTATCCAGGCGAAGTTCCATTCCCTCCGGTTCCGTGTAAGGAACAGTGCCGGGCTTCCAAAAAAGTAAATGGCTGTCGGGATCGAAGACCTGTGACTCGATGCGGATCTCCATTCCCCCAAACCCCGCGCCGGGCGTGGCTTCTCGGCGTCGTGACGAACCTTCACGGTCAACCATAAGATTGGCATGATGGACAAACTGTTTATCGCCCGGCCGGATTTCGATCGCTTTGACCCACCGTGTTTCGGTGATCGGCAGACGGAAGATAAAATTCCAGTACGTGTCCGTGCCCTCCGGAGGAAGCACCAACGGCTTTTCAGCTTTCAGAATGAGATCAGGCGTTCCCAGGCGCCAGCCCGCCACGAATTTTGGCTGCTGCGGCCGATCGTAGGGATCGCCCTCCAACTCGCCCTGATCCACCCACTTTTGGATGAGATCGATTTTCTCGGCCGGCAGCCGCATCTCGTCGGCAAACTTCAAATCCTGCGGCTCGGGCAGCCATGGAGGCATATTCCGGGTGCGCGTAACCTCCGCAATCTGCCGGGCATGCTTCTTTACATCTTCATACGTCAGCAGCGAGAACGGCGCTGCTTCGCCAGGACGATGACATGATGCGCAGGAGTTAAAGATGATGGGAGCAATGTCTCGATTGAATGTAACCGGTTTTTCACTTCCCTCTGCCTGGTGATTCTGGTGCGGGAATGCTTCGGCGAATCCCGCTCCCAAAGCCCATGCAGCCAGGCCCAAAGCGAAAATGCAAATGAACCTTCTCATGAATGCGGCATTTACTCCAGGTCTGAGATGTAGCATCCCACTCCCTTGACTGCGGAGTCAGCGGGCAGCTTGCCTGCAATCGCCGCATCGATCGCGTCGCTGAGCTCGTGGGTAGTAGGAGCAGGACGCGACCGGCCAAATTCCACATACCAGTTATCGATTCGTCCGTGATAGACGAGTTTGCCATCACGATTGAACACCGCCGCCTCCGGAGTAATCTCCGCTAGCGCTTGCTTCACCAGTGCGTGCTCCGGGTCACGCAATGCAGGCAAATGATATCCATAATCGGCAAGATATTTTCGAATCGACTGCGCTGATTCATCCTTGTCGGGATAGACGAGAAAAAAACTGGCGTCACGCTGATAATGCTCGCTGATCTGCTGAATCACCGGAGCATATCGGCTGGAGACCGGACAATCCTGGCGGAGAAAGACCAGCACTATGATTTTGCTGGATGCCTGAGAAAATGGATCAGAGGGTTTGCCGTCCAGATCGAAAGCCGTTTGCTGCGTCTGGGCCACTGCTGCGCACGTCAGGCAGGCAAGAAATATTCCTGCCAGGAATGCGCCACACCAAAACGCTAATCGACGTGTCCCCATGTTCTTCTCGAATGCTGCTGAAATTCTAGGACTCCCGATCTTCTATGTCTATCGCTTCTAACCTAAATCGCGCCCAGATATTCTTGACCAATCACTCAGGCATACAGCTACGGCCCACACTTGGCCGGGACCTGACTCAGGGACTTCAGCATCGTCTTCGCTGTGGCCTGATCGGGATTGAACTCGAGCACTCGCAACGTATAGTCGCGAGCTTCCTCCACTTTGCCTTCGTCACAGTAGGCGCGTGCCAGATTCAAGCCGATGCTGCTTCGAGCCGGAGCGCGCTCGAATGCTCTTTGCCAGAGTGAGATAGCATTTTCCAAATTCCCGGATCGCGCCTCGATCACGCCGAGGTTGGTGGTTGCATCCACCAAGTCCGGATTGATCGCCAATGCTTTTTTATAGAGAGAGCGCGCGTCTTGCGTGGAGCCGTGCTTTTGTTCGATATAAGCCAAAGCCGAAAGCAACGCAGGATCATCGGGAGATTGTTTCAGGGCCTTCGAGAGCAGGCTGCGGGCTTGGGGTTCAGCCGCAGTCATTCCGCTTTCGACCAGCGACTCCCAGGCCAGAGCCAGGTCCCGCGGATCAGTTTCATCAGTGCTCGTGGAAGGGAAGGGAATCAGGTTCGGTAAAGAGGACTCATCTGCCGCGTCTTGCAGGAGCCTCGCCTCGATCTGTGGTCTTCGCAGTATCCGATGATCGGTGACCTCAGTATGTGCAACGTCGCTGCTGGCGGAAGCCGGCATGTGGCAGCTCAGACAGTTTGGCTGATCCGCATGATGTTTGGCCGCGAAGGGAGCGCCGTGGCAAGCAAGGCACCTGCTTCGGTAATACGCCACGCGCTCTGCAGCAGCCGGGGACTGGTGCGGATCATGACAGCTTGTGCATGACATGGCATCGCCCGACTTTTTCTTGCACTGGCTCTGCGCCAGCGCTTCCACTTGACTGACGGCGCCCAAACTCGAGGCTCGAGAATCGGTCAACATGAAATAGCGGACATAATCGGTGAGTTCTTCGCCCGGGCGGAATTCGTAGACATGACGCCCCGGCCGCTCGATCGCTACTTTTCCTTCCAGGTGGCACTGCATGCAAATTTCGTCGCGGCGAGCGGGAGTCAGCTTTGCTGGATTGATAATCGCGCCACCCTTCGCATGTGTTGTTCCCGGCCCATGGCATCGTTCACAAGACACACCGTTGTGCAGGAAAGGCGGCGTCGGATAACGGTTATCCGTGTCCTTCGCGGGAGCCTGCATGCCACTCACGTGGCAATTCAGGCAACTTGTGTACGCAGGAAGGTTCAGCGGCATTTCGCGCGCGTTCTGGTACGCGGGAGCCATATCCCACACTTGTTTGTTGGCGTACCAATTCACCGGAGATTCGAAGAGGAATCCGTCGGTCTCGAAAAGATAGCTTCGGCCACGGCGTCCCGAGCCGATGTAGTAAAGCAATTCACGCTTTCCTTGAACCTCAGGATCGCCCGGCCGGTCAAAGCTGAGCCACGCACGCCCATTCTCTCCATAGATTCGGTAATGAATGCCTGATTCTTTGTGCGTGAATTCCGCGGGCGTAAGGGCATCGACGGCAGGTCCGCTGGCGTGAGCCATTGGGGTCTTCTGATAAGACTCGTAGATCGCGGAATGGCAGCGTGCGCAGGCTTCGTTGCCGACATAAGCGCTTCGGTCGCCAACTTTGGATGCAATCGCATCTTTGGATGGAGCCACGGATGGAGCAGCGGGGCCTTGAGCTGGTTCCGGGCTCTGCGCAGAGGATCCCAACACGGACAGCACAATCAGAAAAAGAAATCCTGCTGCTAGCTCGCGCCTGCCGAATAATCCCGAGGAAATCACCGTGGCCTGTCCACCAATTCGCTCCCATTGTAAGCCAGAAAAAAGGGAGTCCCGAAGGACTCCCTCTCGGATGAATGGTTTCTCCTCAGAAGATGAGCTTCAGGGCGAATTCAAGCTGGCGCATGCCGGTGGCAGAGCCAGGGGATGCGTCATGCTCAATGTCAGTAATGATACCGTTTCCCGTGCAGTCGATACAGGTTCCACCGTTCTGGTTATTGTTGAAGCCCAGCACCGGATGATTGAACACGTTGAATGCATCCATCCGGAACTGCAGTTTCAAACGTTCCATCAGCGGAAAGTTCTTCATAATCGAGGCGTCCGCATAAAATGCTCGCGGGCCGCGGTAACTGAAGACGCCTATATTGCCTAAATGGCCGTTGCCGGGATCGGTAAATGGTCCGCCAAGCGATGTAAGTGGCGTAAAGAACTGTATGAAGGGACCGCCACTTGCCGGGTGCTGCAGCGATCCCGCGCCGATGGGGAAAGACCCCGAACCCTTATTTGGTCGGCAGACGCCCACATCTTCCTCACCTCCGCATTCGTTCGTACTCGGGGTCCACGGTAGGCCGCTACCCCATGTGGTAGTGCCGCTGATCTGCCAGCCTCCAATCACCAAGTCCTCTGCGCGACCAGAATTTCCGGCAAACATTTTGCCCTTGCCGAATGGGAATTCATAAACCACGTTATTTACCCAGACCTGTTTCGGACTTGATCGTCCGGCCCGTAGGCGACGGCTGGATCGTCCGCATAGTAGGTGCTGTCGTACTTATATGCGTGGGCAAAGGTGTAGTGCGACAGCACTTGCAAGCCACGCGAGAAACGTTTTTCGACCTTCACCTGGAACGCGTCGTATGTGCTGCTTGCGTCATTGCCTAAGTAGTTGTTCTGGTCGGTCGAGCAGCACTGCAGAACGCCTGGCACGAGTCGGGGCGCTCCTGGGAAATTTGCAGGCGTATTCGTCGGGTCCGGGTAACCGGGATAAGTAAAGTTGTTGTAGTAGGGGCGGCGGTATACCTGAGGCGTCTTAAGCGCCGACGAACATGTTGGGTCACCGCAGTAGTTCACCATGGAGGGATTGTTTACGTTGTAGGTAGGCCCGTCTCCAGCGAATACATGGGTTCCTTTGTTCCCGATGTAGGCCACCTCGATCGAGGTCGTGCTGGTAACCTGATGCTGGACAGTGGCGTTCCAGGCATCGAGGGTTGGCAACCGCTGGGTGGTTGGACGGATATGCGGCTGCACACAAAGCTGGGTGTTTTGTCCGCTGACAGGATCGAATACTGCGTTCTGATAGCAGTTTGGTCCTGATACCGGCAGCAATCCATTGGCAGGGATTGCCGGGAAATTAAAAATTGGCGGTCCCTGGGCCAAGGTAAAAGCCGGGACCTCTTGACTTGCTCCCTGGGCCAACTGGGCGGCGAGCACTGGTAAAGTTTGGGTGACCGTGTGGCCGAAGTTCGAACCGAAAACTCCCATGTCGAAGCTTCGCCCGTAACCCAGTCGAACGACGGTCTTCGGCGTAACCTGATAAGCAACTCCCAAACGCGGGGCAAAAGCGTGCCACGTGTTGTTGATGTTCCCATTGAGTCCAATATTGCCTTCACCCGCCACACGATCCAGACCTTGGACAAGATTTGCGAAGCCACCCTTATCCTTCCCGTTCACGTATTCGGGAAAGTAGACTTCCCAGCGCAACCCGTAATTGAGGGTAAGTTTGGGAGTTACGCGGAAGGTATCCTGTCCGTAATAGAACATTCTGTGCTGACGTTCGGCCGCATCCAGGCTGGTGCTGACATACCGGCTCACTTGGGTTACATCGCCGAGCAGGAAGGTGCCCCAGTCTAAGCCCCCAACTCCGGCGTTGGAGGTCGTGCGGTAGTCGAACGTGTAATCGCCGGTCCTGCCAGCATCGCTCGGCACGCGCAGATTCATGGCATAGCGGAAATCAGCCCCGAACTTGAACTGGTGGTTGCCATGAATTTTGGTCCAGTTCGTGACCCATTGGAATTGTTGCTCGCTTTCCGTCAGCGGACAATTGCAGCGCCCCACACCCAATCCATCGCCCCAACTTACAGTCGGAGCTCCAGAAAAGAATCCGCCATTTGCCGAGGACGTCGACGGAGTTTGATTCAACAAAAATCCGCCCCAACCAGAGGTTTCTAATGCCTGACTCCCAGTTAAGTTTGCGTTAGGAATCCCGGCCGAGGTCATCGGAGTGGCGCCAACATCCGGTTTTGACGCGATGGGGTTGTATTTGAAATAGCCAAATCGGAAATCCGCCAGTAGCGAAGAACTGAATGTCTTCGTTACACCTGTTGATAAGCTGTAGTTGTGCGTGATCGAGCTCCCGGCTAAACCGCCCGGCCCAAATCCAACTCCCTCAAGTGCCCCGTACGAACCCGCACCCGAGACGTTGAAGTAATCCAGGCTGAAACGACCGAAAATCTGCACTGTCGGAGCGGCCGCGAAATCGATGCGCGTGTCAAAACTGTTCTGCGTGTAAGAGCCTGATCCTGAGGCTATGTAATTGTTGAACGGTTGAGAGTTGGAGGGAGCGGGGAAAAGTGCAAGGATAGCGGCCGCCTGGGGCGAAATCCGCCCGATTGGAATCTGATTGTTCACGTATGGCGTGCGCCCCACTCCGCCATCACCAGGAACCGGTTGATAAACTTGGCCGCCCTGTACCACAGGGGTGGTGCCGGTTCCGCTACCCCCTTGCTCTACCCCCAGGTACTCGTGCAAGTCGCAGAATCCCGGGGTAGCGCTGGTTCCGTTCGTCGCAGGATTGCAAGACTTAGCCATAGTCGCCGTTGGAACGGTGAGAACGTTGGTGGTTCCGTTTGATTCTCGCGTGGCCTGATAGTCGCCGAAGAAAAACAACTTGTTCTTGATGATGGGGCCGCCGAGAGTGCCGCCGAACTGCTGCCATTTATCGTGTGGTATGAATTTGCCCGTAATGGGATTAGGCGCGTATTGAGTGAAAGGGTCGCGCGCGGCGGTCGCATCCGTTCGGCGGAACCAGAAGCCTTCACCGTGGAAGTCATTGCTGCCCGACTTGGTCTGAACTGTAACAACGCCACCTAGCGCTTTGCCGAACTCGGCATCGTAGTTCTGCAGATCGATCTTGGTTTCCTGAATCGCATCAAGATTCGGATTGACTACGATAATGCCAAGGATGGGGTCTTGATTATCTGTGCCATCGAGTTCAAAAGCGGTGCCGCTGAAGTGCTGGCCGTTCACGAAAATTTGCTGACTGCCCTGTGGATTCTCGGTCGCGGCGTGGCTCCAGCCCACCATCTTTTGCGTGCCGGGTGATAAGAGCTCGAAAGACGTGAAGTTGCGATTCATGATTGGCAGGTCTTCGACGTATTTCTGATTGAACTCGATGGAGACGTCGGCGCGATCCGTCTTGAGTTGGTCGGCTTCGGCGGTGACCTCAACCTGTTCGCTAGCAGAGCCAACCGCAAACTGACCGTCGATGTGGACGGCCGCGTCCGCGGAAACGGAGATGTCCTTAAACTCAATTACCTTAAAACCTGGCGCCTCAATACGCACCGTATAAGGATCAGGGATGAGGTGCGTTACATCGTAGTTTCCACTCTCGTTCGTGGTAGCTTGATCGGTGGTGCCTTTAGCTTGGTCGATAACTGTAACTTTCGCGTTGGGAACGGCAGCACCTGACGGGTCAGTCACCGTTCCTGCGATGCTACCGAAAACCGCTTGGCCAGATGCTGTAAGGGTCCATAGACCGCTAAGGAGCAACAGGGCTACCGCAGCTGCCAGAACTGACCTCTTCATGAACTTCCTCCTGGGGAATCACGCCATCCCACAGAACACAGGGAAATGCTGGACAAGATGCGTGCAAGTCCTAGTACAAAAACACTATTCACTTAAGTTAAACTAGGTTTCATATAGTTACAGGCGTATAAATGTTGGGGTTGCAGCAAGATACAGGAGTCGGTTACTCCGCTGTCACATGGCTTTGACACACGGTTTCGATGCGGGACGGCAGCAATGCTTCCAACAAATAGACAAGCTTATTAATAGTCATAGCCTGCGCGGCTCGGAATCCTTGTGCAAACTTCTCCGTTATCTGGCGGAGACTTCGCTGGACCATCACGGCGCAGCCGTGAAGGAATACCAGATCGCGACTGAGGTTCTAGGGCGATCTCATGGATTCGATCCCCAGAACGATTCGACGGTTCGAGTGCAGGCAGGGCGCCTCCGGGTAAAGTTGGAGGAGTACTACGCTCATGAGGGTGCCGACGATGAGATTGTCGTCGAACTGCCGAAAAAGTCCTATGCCCTAACTTTTCACGTGCGCGCTCCCGCTGCTTTACCCGGAAACCTGACGGTGGCCCCGCGGCTAGGGGTCCACACAGACCAGCGAGTCCGAAGACAGCCTTCCAGTCGAGCCTGGCTGATTGCCGTGTTGGTGCTCTCGGTCTTGCTGGGAGCGGCATTGCTGTTCGCATTTCGTAGCCGAAGTCAGGCTGCGTCCAAACCAACCGTTCCTGTGGTTTACCAAGTTTTTTGGCACCGTTTTGTGGGCGGTCCACAACAGCCGTGGGTCATCTTCAGCAATGGAAGCTTTGTGGGCCGTCCGGAGACTGGGATGCGGTACTTCAACCCTGCGGGCGATTCCGGCGCCCTTATCCTGGATCACTATACCGGGGTGGGCGAGGTGCTGGCCGTCCATCAACTGGACCGCGTCTTCGTGTTACTCAACCAGCCCCTTCGCGTGAAGCGCGGCAGTCTGTTCTCCCTGGACGATGCCAAGAACAACGACCTCATCTTCGTCGGGTCTCCGGCCGAAAACCTTACGCTCCTGGATATCCCGTCGACCCAGGAGTTTGTTTTTCAAAGAGTCGCCTCGGGACCTCGTAAGGGCGATCTGGCGGTGGTGAATGTTCATCCGCAACCGGGTGAACCTCGCTCATTTTTGGGTAGCACTCCGAGTTTGCCAACCACCGAGGACTATGCCGTGGTCGCATTAGTCCCCGGTATCGACCCTGCTCGATCGGTGCTCATCCTCGCCGGAACCACCACTTTCGGCACGCAAGCGGCGGCGGAATACGTCTGCCGGCAGGACTCACTGGCAGTTCTGTTACAGCGCCTAGGAGTCTCTTCCGCGGCTGATCTGAAGCCATTCGAAGCGCTTCTTCATGTAAAGGTTGTGCATGGAGTGCCTGTGATTACAGACCTGGTGTCAGTGCGGAAGCGCAGCTGAGATTTCGTCCCGCATCCGCAAACTGATCTAGTGACCGGGACTTGCGGGCGGAGCAAGGTGGGGATCAAGTTCGGCAGCTTTGCGGTACTCTCCGCTGGCTTCGTCTTTCAATCCTTTCTGGCTGAGCGCCAGACCGAGTTCATAGTGCGCCAGAGCGTAGGAAGGGACAACATGAATTGCGGTGCGAAACTGGGAGATAGCGCCATCGAGGTCCCCGGCATTGAGCAAGCGCCGACCGGAGTTTGTGGCGAACGTGGCTGCCTGTTGATCGGTTTTCTTCTTGCTCATTTCCGCCCCAGCTTTGCTTTCGGCCGCAGCCCCCGCACTATCGCCTAGCTGGCGCAAGACCGCAGCCAGCGTGGTGTGAGCGCCCGCGAGATCAGGGTCGAGTCGAATCGCCTGATGCAACGCGTCAGCCGCCTCCGGTAATCGATTCATCTGCTTTAAAACGGTGCCCAGAGTGTAATAGGCCTCGGCATAATCCGGTTTCGTCTGAATGGCTTGCCGCAATTGCTCGGCTGCCGCGGGAAAATCTCCCGATTGCCAAAGGGTAACTCCCAGGCTGTAGTTCGCATCTGCGAGCTTCGGATCGAGGCGAATTGCTTCTCTCCACTCCGCGATGGCTCCGGGAAGATCATCTTTGAATTTGAGCGCCAGAGCCAGATCGTGATGCAGAACAGCTTTGCCCGGATCATTTTTCAGGGCCGCGCGAAATTGTGCCGCGGCTGCGTCGAAATCAGTCTTCTGCAAATAAGCCGTTCCCAAATTGCCTTGGAAGCCGGAATCGTCAGGACGCCTCGCAATGGCTTCGCGAAATTCCTTGATTGCATCGTCGGCATCTCCGCGCTGCACCTGCGCTAACCCCAGATTATTGTGAGCCTCGGGGTCAGATGGCGTGAGATCGATAACTTTTTTAAAAGCGGCTATAGCAGCGTCGGGATCTCCTCTGCGCTGCAACAGCAGCCCCAAACTGGTTTGTAACGGCGCGGAATCAGGCTTTAGTTCGGCGGCTCGCTTAAAGCAAACTAAGGCCTCCTCCGCTTTTGTACCCGCTTCCAAAGACGTACCCAGGTAATACCACGCCATTGCATCGGAGGGATCCATTTTGACGGCATGGTGCAATTCGGCTTGTGCCTTTTCCTGCTCGCCTTCGTTCGAAAGCGTAACGCCCAGGTGAAAGTATGCGGGCTCGTATTCCGGATTGATTTTTAGCGTGTCTCGAAATTGTTTCTCCGCTTCGACGAATTGTGACTGCTGGGCAAACAACGAGCCAAGTTCGTCGTGAAGTTCGGCCTGCTGTGGTGCGAGTCTCGTCGCTTCCTGATATTGGAGGATGGCTTCGTCCGTCTTATGCTGCAAACTGAGTGCACGCCCCAACGCCTGGTGAGACTGCCATTGTTGCGGCGCCAAATCCACGGCGGCGCGAAACTCAAGGATCGCTTCGTCCAGCAGTCCCCTGGCTTGCAAAGCCTGTGCCAGATAAACGCGGGCGATGCCTAATTTTGGGCGGAGCCGCACTACGGCGCGAAAGTGGGTGATTGCATCGTCGAGATCGCCTTGTTGCAGCAATACTTGGCCGAGCATATTCTGTGCGTCAGGGTTTTGAGGGTTGAGCCGGACGGCCTTCTCAAAGGCCGCGCGGGCAGCCGGTAAGTCTCCCCGCCGCATTGCGTCAGCTCCCACTTGATAAGCTTTGGTCGAGGTGCTGCTTACCGGTGTCTGAGCTGCAGTTCGCGCCGACCCGAATGTCAATGCGAAGAAGAAGATGAGGATCAGCCGGGCACAAAATCGAGGAGAATGCATCGTAATCCAGGAAAAATGTCAGCTATTGTCGAACGCGTCACCGTCTTTACCGCGATGAGCGGGGAGAATGCACTTTCTACCGGTCCACAGGATAACCCAACTTGATTCCCATTTGGCGCCGGAAGGGCGAAAGCGGCATTGACCAATATCCATTACGCTCCTACCATTCACAACTGACACATGGGATTCAAGACTTTGTTCGGCATGGGGCTCAGTTATCGTCCGTTGATCTGCATCGCAATTCCGATTGCATGCCTCGTTTCAGGTTTCGCTCAGCAGTCTAAACCTTCCCCTCCGACGGCGAAGCCGATAGCCAACTTTACCGACGTAGCCGAAAAAGCCGGCCTCACGATGCAGGAAATCTTCGGTGGCATCGATACAAAGAAGTACATCATCGAGACTACCGGCACTGGAGTCGCAATCTTCGATTATGACAACGATGGCTGGCCCGACATTTTTCTGGTGAACGGAACCAGACTTGGCGCTGCCCCCCGCGGACCCGCACCCAGCAACCACCTCTATCGCAACAATCACGATGGAACTTTCACAGACGTCACCGCCAAGGCCGGACTCGCTGCGACAGGCTGGGGACAAGGAGTCTGCGTGGGAGACTACGACAACGACGGATGGGAAGATCTTTATATTACTTATTACGGCAAGAACCGCCTCTATCACAATCAGGGCGGCGTCTTTTCTGAAGTTGGCGAGAAAGCCGGCGTTGCCGGCTCCGGAAAAGCCTGGGGCACGGGTTGCGCATTCGTTGACTATGATCGCGATGGCCGGCTCGACCTGATAGTAGCCAACTATGTCGATTTCGATCTTGCGACTGCGCCCGCGCCGGGTGAGCGCCCTACTTGCATTTGGAAGGGCGTTCCCGTGATGTGCGGCCCGCGCGGCTTACCGGGCGCAAAAAATATTCTTTACCACAACAAAGGTGACGGCACTTTTGAAAACGTTACCAGCAAGGCGCACATTGATCGCACGGATGGCCATTACGCCTTCAGCGTCTCGACGCTCGATTTTGATGAAGACGGCTGGCCCGACATTTTCATCGCTTGCGACAGCACTCCCAGCATTCTTTACCGCAACAATCACGACGGTACATTTACCGACGTTGCGGTGACGGCGGGAGCCGCATTCAATGAAGATGGCCGCGAACAGGCCGGAATGGGATCGACCGTGGCCGATTACAACGGCGATGGCCATTTGGATATTTTCAAAACAAATTTCTCCGATGACACGTCCACTCTTTACCGCAACAACGGAGATGGAACATTTACCGACGCAACCTCAGCCGCGGGGCTTGGTTTGTACACACAATATCTCGGATGGGGCACGATGTTTTTCGATTTCGATAACGATGGCTGGCCTGACCTGATTCTGGTGAATGGTCACGTTTATCCGGAAGTCGACAGCCAGCACCTGGGGAGCAATTTCAAAGAACCACGGATTCTGTATCACAACAATGGAGACGGTGCGTTCACCGATATTTCGGCGTCGGCTGGACCCGGAATTACGACTGTGGCCTCGTCTCGCGGCTTGGCCGTCGGAGATTTATGGAATGACGGCCGCGTATCCGCCGTAATCAGCAACATGAATGCCGCGCCCAGTTTGCTGGTTAACCAGATTCACAATTCGAATCACTGGATCGCGATTCGGCTGGTAGGGACTAAGTCGAATCGTGATGGCATTGGCGCCCGAGTTTCAGTTAAGACTTCGGCTCGCACGCTGGTGGACGAAGTGCGCAGCGGGTCAAGCTACATTTCGAACAACGACATGCGGGTTCACTTCGGATTGGGGTCAGCGGCGAAAGTCGAATGGGTCGAGATTCGTTGGCCGAGTGGTCTGGCAGAAAAGTTTTCCGATCTTGCAACCGACGCCATTCATACCTTAAAAGAGGGAACTGGCGGTCCAGTCGCACCAGCAACAAAAAAGCAATAAAGATAGATTACTTCCCCGACTCCGTCTTCATCGGAAATTGGACGGTACGGCTGATGCCTTCGCCTTCCTTTACGAAAATCAACTGATTCGCCTTCACATCTTTGAGCGTATCGACGTGGCCGCTGGGCCAGCGGATTTCGAGTAAGTCCACTTTTTCGGCCGTGCCCAGCCCGAAATGAATACGCAAATCGCTCTGCGAAATATAGCTGCCGCCGCTGCGCACTTCGTCGATTTGTTGATGAGGTTTGGTTTCGCCGGCAGGGTGCGTTGTACAAATCAAACGCGCGCCAATTCCGCTGCGATTTGATTTTGTTCCGATGGTGCGAATCTTGATCCAGTTATGGTGCAGCTTCGAATCGCATCGCAAGAGTTGTGGATAGTCATTTACAGTGTTGACCACGACATCGATGTCGCCGTCATTGTCGAAGTCGCCGAAAGCGCAGCCCCGGCAGGGCGCTGGATCGGAGACCCCCGGTCCCACCTGCATAGAAACATCGGCGAAACGACTATTATGCAAGTTGTGGTAAAGCAATTTGCGTTGCGGATAACCAGCTTCGGTTTTGAGTTGTTCAACCTCAGGATAGACGTGGCCGTTGCAAATTAAAATGTCAGGCCAGCCGTCATTGTCGAAGTCGAGGAATCCGCAACCCCATCCTAGAAATTGGGTATGCGCACCTAATCCCGCGGCAAATGTGGCGTCTTCGAAATTGCCGCCGCCAAGGTTGTGGTAAAGCGAAGGCGTGTCGCCGGCGAAGTTGGTTTTTAGAAGGTCGAGGTTTCCATCCAGATCGTAGTCGCCGGCGGAAACGCCCATGCCGGCCTGCGGCTTGCCATCGGGACTTAAAGCGCAGCCCGCTTCAATGGCGACATCTTCAAACGTGCCATTTTTCTTGTTGTGATAGAGCGCGCTGGCGGTGGAATCATTGGCTACATAAATATCTGGCCACCCATCATTGTCGAAATCGGCCGTCAGAACGCCTAAGCCGTAAGTTCCGTTCGCCCGAAAAATTCCCGCTGCTTCCGAAACATCAGAGAAAGTGCCGTCACCATTATTGCGGTAGAGAATATTTTTCCCGCCCTGCAGTCCCGGAGGCCCGCAGGCCACCAGCACGCCCTTATAAAGGCATGGTCCTGACTCCGGCACTGGTGCCGTAGCCAAATCCATGTCGATGTAGTTGGCGACGAAAAGATCAAGGTGACCGTCACGATCGTAATCGACAAACGCACAACCCGTATTCCAGCGCGTGCCTTTGCCGGCCACCCCCGCCTTCTGGCTGACGTCAGTAAACGTTCCGTCACCATTGTTGTGATAGAGAATATTCTTTCCGTAATAAGTTACGAACAGATCTTCCCAGCCGTCGTTATCGTAGTCCCCGATGCAAACGCCCTGGCCCCAGCCGGAGTGCCCAACTCCTGCTTTCACGGTGACGTCAGTAAAAGTGCCATCCCGGTTGTTGCGGAAAAGATGCGAGGTCGGTTCGCTGCCGGCGGGGAAGCCTTCCAGTCGCCAGCCATTCACAAGAAAAATATCGAGCCAGCCGTCGTTGTCGTAATCGTAGAAAGCGACGCCACAGCCCGTAGTCTCCAGCAGATATTTGTTCTTGTGTTCGCCACCAAAAATTGTCTTTGCATTGAGCCCGGATTCCCGGGCTACATTCACAAAGCTCACGCCAAGATCTTGCGCTTCAGATGCATTCGCTTTGGCAGAGTTCTTCTCTGGCTTAGCACCAGCTCTCAGCCAACGAGGAGTTGCCAAGCCAAGAATGCTTTCCAGCGAGAGCACGAGGCTGGATCGACTAAGAGATTTCAGGAATACGCGACGTGAAGAAGACAAAAGGTTGGCACCCGCCCGACCCGGAGCGTGCTAGAATTCGCCCCTAATTCTTATATTCAGGGAACTCAGACTTTGCAAGTTCCAACGTCCGTGCACATTGTGGTCGTCTGGCCTTCACGCCGAGCTATTGTTCATCCCGATCTTTGGATCCATAAGAAAATTTCGCCTGGAGATTACGATGAGTATGTCTATGGATATCGTCATCCATTTTGGCTCGCTCTCGACATTCAACGGATGAGGATTACAATCTAACTTCGTCGTGGGTTAGATGCGGTCGCTGACGAAGGTCGGTAATATCGAGTTTTTGTGTGGAGGCGCTCCTTATGAAGGAAAGTGCTCGATCGATGGCAATCTTTTTATTTATGTTCTGCATTTTTGGACTGACTGCATACGCGCAAGAATCCACCCACGCGGCGGAAGAGGCAGGCAATGCCTGGTGGCAGCACGCCGTGTTCTACGAAATCTACCCGCGAAGTTTCGCCGACAGCAATAATGACGGCGTCGGCGACTTGAACGGAATTGCCTCCAAACTCGATTACCTGAAAGATCTCGGCGTGGATGCGATCTGGATTTCGCCGTGCTTTCCTTCGCCGCAGGTGGACTTCGGTTACGACGTTTCTGATTACGAAAACATTGACCCGATGTACGGCACGCTCGCCGACTTTGACAATCTGGCGCGCGAGGCCAAGAAGCGCAATATTCATATCATCCTCGACTTCGTGGTCAACCACACTTCGGATCAGCACAAGTGGTTTCTGGATTCGAAATCGTCGCGCACTTCCGCGCATCGCGATTGGTATATCTGGCGTGATGGAAAAGGGCCGGGCCAACCCCCTAACAATTGGGTGTCGACGTTTGGCGGTTCGGCGTGGCAGTTTGATCCGACCACGAATCAGTACTATTACCATTACTTCTATCCCCAGCAGCCGGATTTGAACTGGCGCAATCCCGCCGTTAAAGACGCCATGTTTGATGTGACGCGCTTCTGGTACAAACGCGGAGTCTCAGGCTTCAGGCTGGATGCGGTTGATACTCTGTTTGAAGACCCGAACCTGAAAGACAATCCAATCAAAAAGCCGGGAAAGAATGCCTTCGGGGATCCGTTTGAAGTGAACAAATACAACACGAAACTTCCCGAAGTTCACGATATCCTGCGCGGGCTGCGCCAGGTTGCAGATCAATACGATGCGGTACTAATTGGCGAAACCTGGACCGCAAATGTCGCCGAGCTCAATCAGTATTACGGCAAAGGCAATAATGAATTGCAGTTGCCCATGGATTTTCTTTTCACCATGGTCAACAAGCTCTCGCCTGCGGAATTTCGCAAGCAGATTGCGGAGGTGAACGCGGCCTCCGGGTGGCCTACATTCGTAATCAGCAACCATGACATTGTCCGTTCCTACGATCGCTACGGAGATGGCAAGCATAACGACGAGATCGCGAAGCTGATGGCCGGACTTTATTTGACCTTGCGCGGTACGCCGATCCTTTATTACGGCGAAGAGATTGGAATGAAGACAACTCCACCGACGCGCCGGGAGGACGTGAAAGATCCGATCGGCATCAAGGGTTGGCCAAAAGAAAAAGGGCGCGATGGGGAACGCACACCCATGCAGTGGAATGACAGCGAAAACGCGGGTTTTACCAAGGGCACACCGTGGCTGCCGGTTCCTCCGACCTATAAAACGCATAACGTGGCCGACGAGTCGAAAGATCCCAATTCAGTTCTTGAGTTTTACAAAAACGTGCTCAAATTGCGTCATGATAATGAGGCCCTGCTCAGCGGAAGTTATGAAGCAATTAATGAAAGCGACCCAAATGTGCTTTCGTACCTTCGCGTCTATAAAGGTCAGGGCGTGGTCGTGGCGCTGAACATGTCCAGCACAGCGCAAAAGATCAGCTTAGAGCTGAAGCAAAACGGCTTCGCTTCCGCTTCCAAGCTGCTCGGGACCGGGCAATCCGCGGCGCAGGGAAATGAAGTTTCACTCGAACCGTACGGAGTTTTTATCGGCGAGCTTACCAAGTAATATCTGTAAGTTTCGCCGGTGAGAAAAAGCTACCATCGCTGAACGCTGCGGGAATCGCGAATCGCTGCTTTCATCCCAGCATGGATGTCTCGCCAACTGATCTTCATCTCAGATAGCCATATCTCATCCGCCGGAGTTAACCGCTCCTCGAGGCTTTGCCCCGGGCGAGGGACGCTCCATTTGAGGAGCCGCCATCGACACGCCGGACACGTCAAGGCTATTTGTGACGAACTTTGGCAGGATTCAATGTGTGTGTATGGATTTGTTTTATCGGGCATACGATCCGCCTTAATCGTTAGTATTCGTCTTCCAACAAAAGACGCACACTAATCAAGATGGCGAAGCGCAACTGAGAAGCCGTACAGCGAATTATGGATGCTTCGGGCCGCCTTTCCCTAGGCGGCCCGAAGTAAAGATTTACTGCGGCTTGTTTTCTTCTTTAGGCGGCTCCTTCTTTTTGGCAGGAGGCGGGTTTTTGGATTGAGGTTTAGCCGGCGCCGGGTGTTGCTCCGGCTTGGCCGCGGCGTGCGGAGCTGGCTTGGCTTCCGGTTTCGGAGCTGGCTTAGCTTCGGGTTTTGAAGTTGGGTTGGGCTTAGCTTCGGCTCTCGAAGCCGGACGGTTCGCGGGACGTGCGGCCGTTTCCGGTTTCGCCGGTTGCGGATGAGCAGCGGGTTTTGCGGGTTGAGGCCGGGCCGCAGGAGCGGGGGAAGGTTTGCCGCGTTCCGCTGGCGCGGCCGCAGGCTTCGGCTCAGCCGCTTTCCTCGCAGGTGCAGCGGGTCTTGCCGGTGCCGGCGAACCTGCACGCGCTGGCGCGGGTCGGTTAGGCTGCGCCTTCTCTCCGGCGGTTCGTGGGGCTGGGGCGCGGGCCGGGATCACCGGAGCAATTGGTTTCCCCTCAGCAATCGGTTTGGCCGCAGCTACAAGCGTCGGATGACCTTTATTAACGGACGCGAATTGTTGGCGGTTCTGGGCCGCTTCCTGCCGATGTTGCATCTGCGTCGTCATCGGTGGGATGCGCTGCTCGCGCGTGGCCGCTATCTCTGCCGGCAGGGGCTTGCGAGTCACGCCTCCAGGGCCGTTATAACTGGCACGGCTGTTTGTGACGTTTACGGTAGTGTTGTTGATGATGACCGTGTTGGTTACGGTACGGTTGTAAACCTGAACATTGCTGGTGTTGACATTGTTGACGGAACGGTTGTAATCGAAACGATCTCCGTTCCAATATCCGCCCTGATAACCGGCTCCGACATAACCGAATCCGTAGTTGACGCCGCCGTAGTAGCCGATATGGCGGCCCCAATAACCGTTGTGGTAGCGATATCTGCCATCGGTATAGCCCCAGTAGCCCGGCGTCCACAGATAACCCACCTCAGGTGGCCGTGCCCAAGCACCCGGGACCCAATAGTATCCCTGAGACGAATAGCTCCAGTACCCCGGTGTCCACAGGTAGCCCTCGCCCGGGCATTCCGGCTGCGAATATTCTGGGAGCGGGGGCGGCGGGTCAGGCGCTACGAGAGCCGGCTGTCCGTAGCTGGAGTCCTGATCGTCGGCGTCGTAATCGGTGTCCGAATCGTTCGCGGCATTGTTCTGATACTGCTGGTCGCTGGAAGTCTCGCTTGCCGGCGCCAGGTTCGCGGATGCCGCCGCATCCTGCGATTGCGTCTGATCGGGTTGCGCCGGTTGACTTTGAGCACTGTTGTCTGGCGCCGGGTTCTGATTGTTGTTGCAGGATGCCAGGCCAAATGTAAGTCCTAGGGATGCGGTTGCCGCAAGAAGGAGGGAGAAGGCGTTATTTGTTGTGTTCATAATTTGCTGGACAGGTTGGATGCCGAATTTATCGGCGCGGTCAAAAATAATTACATTTCCCGGCAATCAACCGAGAAATTAAGGGTTGTATAGACTTTGGGCTGCCGAGCGAATGGGGCCAGCAAATCCTGTCTGAAACTGCTATTTATCGGCCACGGGCAGGATCACGCCAGAGGCGGCCTCGCTCGAGCAATAAACTCTCTGCGTTGCCTTCACGTAGTCGGCATCAGTTGCCTTGTAGATGTTGTCCACGAATTTTTGCGGGTTGCGGTCATACAGAGGAAACCACGTGCTCTGCACCTGCACCATGATTCGATGTCCCTTCAGAAAGACATGATCATTAGGATGCAGATCGATCTTATATTCGACAACTTCATCCGGCGGAACTCGTTCTGGCTTTTCCAGACTGTTGCGGTAGCGTCCGCGTAAAATATCATCCGCAATCATCAGTTCGTATCCATTCAACACCGGCCCGGCGCCCTTCTCGGCATCTTCTTCGCTGATCTCTTGATAGTCCTCGGGATAAACGTCGATCAGCTTTACCACCCAGTCGCTGTCACTTCCGGTGGTTGAAGCGAAGAGGTCGGCAACGATATCTCCGGTCACAGCCACATCGTCCGTCAGCGGTTCCGTTTGCCACGTCAGCACGTCAGGACGATGTTCCACAAAGCGCTGATCCTGCACCAGCCAGGTGGTCCAAGCAGGAGCCGGATATGTGGGCGTGACCGGCCGGTTGCGATAAGGCACGGGATTTGCGGGATCCGAGACGTACGAATCAAAGGCGACGTGCTCCGAGGGTGATTCGAATGACAGCTTACCGCTCGCGTGCAGATACAGCTTCTTCTCGGTAATGCCTTTTTTCGGCGGCCACTCATCGTAACTCTTCCATACGTTCGTACCGGTTTCAAAGGTCAGGGCTTCCGGCTCTGCGAGCGGCTTATCGTGCAGCCAGTGCGCGAACCAAGGAGCGAGAATGTGCGCGCGATAGTAGCGCGAAATGTCGCTGCCCCAATCGATGTCGCCAAGTTTGCGCCCCGATTGATCCATCCATCCACCGTGATTCCACGGGCCAGCGACGAAGTAGTTCAGATGTTCCGTATCAGTTTGCTCCAGCGTGGCGTAAATCCGCGTCGGGCCAACGAAGTCTTCTTGGTCGTACCAGCCGGCAACGTTGAGGTTAGGCACGGTCGTGTGCTTCAAATATGTGGTGACGGCTTGCTGCTTCCAGAAATCGTGATTCGGATGTTCGACAAAATCGTTCCACGTCGGCAGCTTGTTATGAAAGTAACGCGGGTTCGCATTGGAAACGGCACCAAGTGCCAGGTACCACGCGTACGTATCGTATTGATCGAATTTGAAATTAGTATTCTCTTCTTTCGAAGTTTCGAGCAAGGCGGAGTATTCGAACCCATAGCTGAGGCGGAAAGCGCCGTTGTGATGAAAGTCATCATTCACAAACATGTCGTCGGGTGATGCCTGCTCGCTCGCAGCCTTCAGAGCGGGATGAGGATCGAGCAGCGCCTGAGTCACCAGCCAACCAGGATAGGAAATTCCCCACATGCCCGACTCGGCCGTTATTGTTTGGAACATTCTTCACCAGCCAATCGATCGTGTCATAAGCGTCGGTCGACTCGTCGATGGATTTGGGATTGTTCTTGTCGCGTGGTGGACGCTGCATAACGAAGGTGCCTTCAGACTTAAAACGCCCCCGAATGTTTTGCGACACGAAAATATAACCGTCTGCAATCAGATCGTCGAACAATCCTGATTCCGTGAGCGAATTCGTATCCTTCGGTACGCCGTATGGAGATCGAACGAACAAGATCGGCAAAGGAGAAGTTGCATTTTTCGGGGCGCGGATCACGGTCTGCAGACGGACCCCATCGCGCATCGGAATCATGACTTCCTGAAACGTGAAATATTCCGGCTTGTACTTCGATTGCACGGGAGGAGCCTGGCCGAACAAATGGGTAGAGAGGGCGATGAGCGAAAGCAGAGCGATTCTTTTTACAAAGACCATTTTATTTGTCCGAAGTTTGAATGTGAGCGCCGGAACGGGTAGGGTAGCACGACGCCATGCAATGGTCACGAAGGCTAAGCCCAAGGTTGGGCAGAACTCAAGTTCGAGTCCGGTGTCCCCGTCTTTGATTCGACGATCCGACTAAGACTTAAATTGATAATCCCGTTTTCCATCGAGCAAGTCTTTCAGCAGATTGCGTGCGTCCTGGGCCGAGAGCTTTTCCAATTGGATTAGCAACGCCTCTTGACTGGCGTCCGCTGCTGCGGCGTGACGGAGGCCTTGCGGAATCGGAGAGCGGGCTTTTAAGCCCATCGCCTCCGCTTTCTGCACTTCCAGCGCCAGGCTTGCAATTGTGGGCGCTTCAAACACGCTGCGCACCGCCAATTCCACTTCAAAGATCCGCCGGATCCGTGCCGTGACCTGCATCGCCAGCAGCGAGTGTCCTCCCAGTTCGAAAAAGTTATCCTGTCGCCCTATTCGCCCCACATTCAGCAAATCCGCCCAGATTCCCACCAGTCCAGTTTCAACCTCACCGTTAGGTGCCTCATAGGTCCGGACGGCATACACATTCCCCTCCGGCATCGGCAACGCTTTGCGATCCAGCTTGCCGTTCGCCGTCAGCGGCATTCGTTCCATCTGGACATAAGCCGCCGGCACCATGTAGTCCGGCAACTTTCTCGTTAGAAATGCTCGGAACTCCGCCGCTCCGCCGGACGGTTTGTTCGCATCAGCAGCCGTGTAGTATGCGACCAGCCGCTTTTCTCCAGGCACATCCGCCCGCGCGATTACCGCCGCTTCTCGCACCCCGGGATGCTCTGCCAGTCCTGCTTCAATCTCTCCCAGCTCAATGCGGAAGCCGCGAATCTTCACCTGGAAATCGTTGCGCCCTAAAAACTCGATCGTCCCGTCAGCGTGCCACCGCGCCAGATCTCCGGTCTTATACATCCGTGCACCTGTCTCGGCCGCAAACGGATCCGCCAAGAACCGTTCAGCCGTCAGTTCCGGCCGGTTGAGATACCCGCGCGCTACCCCGGCACCACCGACATACATCTCTCCGGCAACTCCCACCGGCAGCGGTTCGCGGTGTTCGTCCAATATGTAAATCCTTAGATCGAGAATGCGGCAGCCAATCGGACTTCCCGTGTGTCCCTCGCTGTCAGCGCTCTGCAATGGCCGATAAGTCACGTGCACTGTGGTCTCGGTAATGCCATACATATTTATAAGGTCAGTATGTCGCGCCTCATTTCGTGCGTACCAGGGTTTTAGCGTAGATACGTCAAGTGCCTCTCCACCAAAGATCACATACCGCAACTGATGTACTCGCTTGCTCGCCTCCTGCGCCGCAATCAACTGACGAAACGCGCTGGGAGTCTGGTTCAGAACCGTTACTCCCGCCCGACACACTAACTCGTAAAAATCTTCCGGCGAATGCACGATGCTCTTGGGAACTACAACCAGACGCCCGCCATAGAGCAACGCTCCCCAAATTTCCCAGACGGAAAAATCGAAGGCGTAGGAGTGAAATAGGGTCCAAACATCGCTTTCGCTGAAATGGAACCAGGCGTCGGTAGCGGCGAACAGCCGCGTCACATTCCTGTGTTCAACCATTACTCCTTTGGGAGTTCCAGTGGAACCGGAAGTGTAGATGACGTAGGCCAGATTCTTAGGAGTGAGGCCAACACTGGCACAGTCGGGGTTGCCGTCCGGCTGATGGCTCCACGCAGTTGCGTCGGAGCTGACATCGACCAGCGCCACAGCATCAGGGAGTCCAGTAAAGAGTCCTTGCAGGTGCCCTTGGGTGACCAGGGCTACCGGAGTGCAGTCTTTGAGCATAAAGCGGAGACGGTCGACAGGATACGCCGGATCCAGGGGCACATACGCGCCCCCCGCCTTCAACACGGCCAGTAGGACGACGACCGTCTCCAGCCCACGCTCCACGCAAATCGCCACTCGGGTG
This sequence comes from uncultured Acidobacteriaceae bacterium, assembly GCA_963817305.1. Lineage (GTDB taxonomy): Bacteria > Acidobacteriota > Terriglobia > Terriglobales > Acidobacteriaceae > Sulfotelmatobacter. The sequence goes on from CAWFOD010000016.1 coordinate 152,782, forward strand.
TCTGGCTTTACACCCAGCCCTCGCAGATAATGTGCAAGCCGGTTGGCTCGCCGGTTCAGTTCGGCATAGGTGAGGGAGGATTCCTCGTACACCACCGCCGTGGCATCCGGGCTGGTGCGTACCTGCTCCTCGAATAACTGGTGAATGCACCGCTGGCTGGAAAATTCAGCCCTGCTGTCGTTCCACTCGTGCAACAACTGATAGCGCTCTGACGCAGGGAGCACCTCAAGAGTCCGCACGGCCGTGCTCGGCGCCATCTCCAGAGAGGTAACCAAAGATTCAAGTGCCGTCTGCATGTATCCGCAGATTCGTCCCGGATTTAGTGATGCGAGCGTTTGCGCCGTCAGCCAAAAACCTTCGGCGTCCACATCGTCTACGGAAAGCGTGAGCGGATAGTTGGTCCGTTCTACAACACGAAGCCTGCAAATGCCATCCCACGCATGCGCGCTTCGCCCAGTTTCCGGGCTATGACGGTAATTTAAAATTGCAGAGAATAGTGGCGCGGGCGCCGGTACTGCGCTACAACGTTGCGCCATTGCCAGCAAGGCGTGTTCGTGGCGCATCATGCCAGCCAGTAACGCGTGGGTCTGTCGGACACAACTCTCCACGCCTTCATCGCCAATCCGAATCCGCACGGGCAGCGTGTTGGTAAACAGTCCCATTGCCCGGTCTGAGCCGGCGCCGCCCTGCATGCGTCCAAACAAAACCGTGCCGAATACCACATCTTCACGTCCCGAAACTTTGGCGAGTACGCATGCCCAGGCCAGGTGACACAGGCTTGCCGCGCTGATCCCTAATTTGCGCGCGCGTTCTCGGACTCGCCGGGCAAGCGCCGCATCGAGTGCTACGCGCGCTTCCTCAATCCCCGTACCGTCACCCTGTACATCCGACAATCCGAATGGAGTCGTGGGTTCTTCCACATCGGCCAGCATCTTCCGGAAAAACGTCTCATGTTCCTCTTTGCTGACCCCCAACCGTGCTTGGGCCACAAAGTTGCGAAACGGCAGGGGAGGCGGCAACTGTTCCGCTAGTCCCAGCAAATGCGCCTGAATCTCCTCCTGCATCACTTCCAGAGTAGTGTGATCGGCAAGGATGTGATGCAGCAGTTGCATCATCAGCCAGCGATTCTCGCTCTTGTCGAATGCTACATAACCCCGCAGCAACGGCGCCTCGCGCAGGTCGATGCGGTATTGTCGCGGATCGAATCGCACATACAATTGCTCGCTTACAGCGCCGTCCGCCGGATCGAGTTCGATCTCTTGAATCTGCAATACTGCCCTATGCTGGACAACCTGCACTGGTTGGGAGAGGCCTTCCCACATCACGGCCGTGCGCAGGATATCGTTGCGGTTGATCACCGACTGCAGAGCCTTCAGATACGCGTCCAAGCGTTCGCGCGTGTCAAAGCTGAGAAGAGTGGCCAGCAGGTAAGGGTCGCCTTCTCCGCTCATCAGATGATGAAACAGAATCCCTTCCTGCAGCGGCCCCAGGGAATAGATATCCTGCACGTTCGCCACTCCCCCCGGCACGCTTTCAACCACCTGATCAATCTCGTCCTGCGTAAGCTTTGCGAGCGGCAGCATCTCCGGCGTAAGAGCCGTACACCCTGCCGGAATCCGGTTCGGCGGGATCGTGACGATGTTTGCTTTCGCCTCGACAGTGGCCGCCAACTCTGCCAACGTGGATGCAGCAAACAGAGCACGCACATCCACCTGCAGGCCTCTGCGGCGCATCCGCTCGATCAGGATCACAGCCAGCAGGGAGTGTCCGCCGAGTTCAAAAAAGTTGTCACGCCGCCCTACGCGGTCGAGTTTAAGAACGTCGCACCAGATGGCGGCCAGAGCGGTTTCAATCTCGCCGCATGGCGCTTCGTAGCCGTGTACCGCATAAGCATCCGCTTCCGGCGCAGGCAGCGACTTTCGGTCGAGCTTTCCGTTCGGAGTGAGCGGCATCTCTGTCAGCCGCACGTACGCTGCTGGCACCATGTATTCCGGAAGGCTGCGCCACCAGAAGCGTCCGCAACTGTTCTGCATCCGGCGCGGGTGCGTTTGATGCGCTGGTTCCTGCTGTCGTGTAATACGCCACCAGCCGTTTGTCGCCAGGAGTGTCTTCCCGTGCGATTACTACTGCTTCCCGTACAGCGGGATGGCTAAGAAGTGCGGCTTCGATTTCTCCTAGCTCGATCCGGAAGCCTCGCACCTTTACCTGATGGTCGACGCGTCCGAGATACTCGATATTTCCATCCGGCAGGAAACGGGCCAGGTCGCCTGTCTTATACAGCCGTGCACCCGGAGTTCGATCAAAGGGATTGGGAATGAACCGCTCGGCGGTGAGGTCCGGACGGCTCAAATAGCCGCCAGTCACGCCCGCACCTCCAACGTGTAATTCCCCCGGCACTCCCACGGGCACGACTTGCATACGAGAATCGAGAACATACAATTGCACGTTCGCGATGGGCCGTCCGATGGGAACGCGATTCGATTCGTCCCGCGGTTCGCACCGGTAAACCGAGCACCACACAGTTGCTTCGGTGGGACCGTACTCGTTGTAGAGAGCCGCATGCGGTAATCGACTGAAATGATCTTTCACCAGAGTTGCAGGACAAGGCTCTCCGGCGACGATCGCAACCGTTAGTGAAGCCAGGCGTTCACTTGGGCTCATCTCAATCAGCGTTTTATACAACGAAGGTACACACAAAAGATGCGATACCTGGTGCTGTTCAACTAAGCGACTGAGGGAGTCCAACTCCCATCGAGACTGGTCGGGAGGAAGAACCAGGGTGCCACCGACGCTCAGAGTCCAGAAAATTCCTGCCAGGGAGCTGTCAAAGGTGAACGCTGACAGAAGCAAAAAAGACTTCAGTGGCTCGGGATAGTACGCGATGCGAGCGAATGTTGAATTCACCAGTCCACGGTGCAGAACCCGAATGCCTTTGGGTTGACCAGTCGAGCCCGAGGTGTAGATAACGTACGCGGCATTGTCTGCATTCGCCTCGCACGGTGGCGACGAATGGACCTCATCTGTAGCAAACGTATCGATACAGATTATTTGAGCCTTGCCGCTCGGCACCTGGCTCTGCAATCGCGAGTGCGTAAGCAAAACCGGCGCCTGCGTCTCTGTCAGCATAAAGGTCTGCCGATTAGCGGGATGGGTCGGATCGAGCGGCAGGCATGCGCCACCGGCCTTCAGTACACCGAGTATTCCAACCAGCATTTCGATGGATCGCTCAAAATAGAGCGCGACCACAATCTCCGGACCGACTCCCAGATCTCTTAAATGGCACGCAACTTGGTTCGCCTGAGAATCAAGTTCGGCGTAAGTCAGGGACTTGTCGTCAAACGCGACAGCTGAGGTTTCGGGGGACTTCTCTTCGCCTGCTTCTCAAAGTACCTGTGGATGAGCTGTTCGCCCGGCAAGTCCACTTCGGTGTTATTCCAGTCGATCACAATTTGGCGTTGCTCATGGGCTGCCAATAGCGGCAAGTCTGAGATCTTCTGGTCCGGATCCGCAACCGTGCCCTCGAGCAGTCTTTGCCAGTGAGCCGCCATACGAACTATCGTGGCAGCGTCGAACAGGTCGGTTTTGTAATGGAAGCGAGCCAGCACCTCTTCGCTGCGCTCATCTAATTCCAGGGAAAGATCATATTTTGAAGCTCCCGTATCCACGTCCATTTGTGTCAAACGCCAGGCGGGATCAATCTCGGGCAAGGGCGGCTCGAGCGAGAACAATGCCTGGAAGAATGGATTTCGTCCTCGATCGCGCTGCGGGCGCAGCTCGCGAACCAAATGTTCAAAAGGCACACTGTCATGATCAAGGGCCTCGATGGTCAAATCGCGAGTGCGACGAGCCAGAGTTCGAAAACTGGGATTCCCCGACAGGTCGGCCGGAAGAACTACGGTATTCAGAAAATATCCCAGCAATGGCAACGTCTCTGGACTGTTGCGGCCGGCGGTGACGCTTCCGATGGGAATCTTCTCTTCGCCTGAGTAACGATAGAGCAGTGCAGCGAAACTCGCCAGCAAGGTGTGAAAGAGCGAGACTCCTTCAGCGCGGCAGAATTCTCTTAATCTGGTGGTCAGAGCTGGGTTCAAGCGGAACGGGTACATCGAACCGCGAAACGACTGCGATCGTCCATGTTGACGATCGGTAGGTAAATAAGTTTCCGGCAATGGACCATTCAGCTTTTCGCGCCAATATTCGAGGTCCTTTGCCAGAACTTCGCGCGTGACTGTGCGCCGCTGCCAGCAGGCATAATCGGGATACTGAATCTTGAGTTCCGATAACGGCGAAGCCTCTCCAGCACTGTACGCTTTGTAAAGCGTCGCCAGTTCCGGCAGAAGTACGCGATAAATCGCTACGCCATCGAAAATAATGTGGCTGAGCGTCAAATAAAGCCGGTGCTGTTCTTCGTCGAGACGGATCAGCCTTACTCGAAAAAGAGGAACCTGCGCCAGATCAAGAGGGACTCTCGCATCAGCGGTGGCGAGCGCAATTGCCGCGGCATCGCGTTGCTCTGGCGGAAGGCTGCGAAGGTCGATCAACGGAAGCGAGATGGAAAGTTTCTCTTTCACGTCCTGAACTGGCTGGCCATCGACTAGAGTGAAAGAGGTTCGCCAGGCTTCGTGACGGCGGAGAATCTCGTTGAAGCTTCGTTCCAGGGCACTGACATTCAGTGGCCCTGAGTAGTGAAGGGTGACCGGTTCGTTATAGAGTGGAATTTCTGGGGCAAGCTGAGCGTGCAGCCATACCTGCTCCTGCGCATAAGACAACGGAACGATTTCCCCGGACTTACGGCGTGCAATCTGCTCACCCGCGGGACGGGGCGCCACTTCACCGCGGAAATATTTTTCCAGCAACTTTCGTTTTGCGTCGGAATATTCAGATCCCACTTTGTATCGCCTAATTAGAAATGCCGAGGTTTTGCTTGGGATCACTCGCAACAAACTCTACCGGGAGCGAAGTTAATCCACGCAATCCAAGATTATGACGCCACACCAGCGGGCCCTGTGTATTCAAGCTTAATTGAGGCAACCGCCGTAGAATCGTAGTGAAAGCAATTTGGCCTTCCAGTCGCGCCAAGGCCGCACCGAAACAAAAATGCGCGGCCCACCCGAATGCCAGATGCTGGTTGTTCTTGCGCGTGATATCCAGCAGATCTGGATCCGGAAATCGTTCTGGATCGCGATTGCCTGCACCCATGACCGCGATTACGGCCTGACGTTTTCGAATCTGCTTTCCCCCAAGTTCGACATCGGACGGAGCCAGTCTCGCGGTGTGCTGGCTGGGGCTTTCATAGCGAAGCAATTCTTCCACAGCGCCCGGGATGAGCGATAAATCTGCACGCAAACGCTCCAATTCGGACGGATTTCGCAGCAGAGTCAGCACTCCATTGCCGATCAGGTTCGTGGTGGTTTCCTGACCACCGACCATCGTAACAATCAGATTGGCGATGATCTCTTCTTCCGTAAGCCGGGCGCCTTCGATCTCCGCGCTCATCATGGCCTGCACCAATCCTTCGCGCGGATGTGTCTGCTGCTCGTGCATAGCGGAGCGGAAATAGCTGGTCAGGTTTTCGACGCTTTGCAACACGCGCGAAAAGCGATCGGGATTATGCTGAAAATTCCCCAGCATCTCGGCAAAATCCTGCGACCATTCCTTGAGCTGAGCATGGTCACCGGCGGGCACGCCAAATAGCTCCGCAGTTACGATTGCCGGTGCCGGACTGGCAAAGTCGGCAATCACGTCCATCGATCCCTTGGCCACAACCGCGTCGAGCAGCGTGTCCATCACTTCCTGAATGCGCGAGCGAAGCTGTTCCACTCTGCGCGGCGTAAAGGCGGCAGAAGCGAGCGTGCGCAGGCGAGTGTGATCTGGCGGATCCAGAAACAACATCTGCCGCACCATGACTTCGGCAATCGGATTAAGCGCCGACAGGTTCAGCGCACTCAATTGCTCTGGCGTCGGAGTGCGATCGGCGGAAAAATGGTGCAGCACATCCACGACATCTGCATACCGTGTTACAACCCACGCGTGCAGAAAGGGATCCCAGTGCACCGGGTCGTGACTGCGCAGCTTCTGGTAGAGAGGATATGGATTCGCCAGCACGTCCGGATCAAGCAGTTGATACAAACTAAGCACGCGGTCTTCCCTATGCGGCACCGAGGGTGGCGCGCTGGCCGCGGTCATGCTGGAATTCCGGGAAGAGATTCTAAGAGGCGCTGTGCCTCCTCATCGGTCATCGTTTCTACCTTGGCGAAAAGTAATCGCTCAATCTCAGCCGAGATTTCCGCAATGGTCGGATGATCGAAAAGACTTCTCAGGGAAAGCTCCACTGCGAAACGTTGATGCACCTTGGCAATCAGTTGAGCTCCCATCAACGAATGGCCGCCCAGATTGAAGAAGTTGTCGTCCCGGCTTACTCGATCCACTTTTAGAAGACCGGTCAAAAAACTCGCCAGCCATTGCTCGATGTCAGATTGCGGGAAGCGCGAACGGCGCATCGTCCAGCGTGTTGTCAATATTGGGCTTCGGAAGTGCTGCGCGATCCACTTTGCCGCTTGCTGTCTGGGCATGGATTTAAGCTTCACAAAAGTTGCGGGCACCATGTACTCGGGGAGAGATTCCGCGAGAAAAGTGCGCAACTGCGCCGGATGTGACAGGCGGGCTCGCTGCCGGAACAATATACGCGGCCAGTCGGCTTTCACCGGAATCGTGTTCGTAAGCGATCACGGAACTCGAACGTGATGGCCGGATGCCGGTCCAGCGCCGCGCTGATTTCACCCGGTTCAACGCGATATCCCCGGATCTTGATCTGGTCATCCATCCGTCCCATAAATGCAATTTGACCATCCGGAAGTTTGCGAGCGAGATCGCCTGAGCGGTAAAGACGCGACCCTGCTGCGTTACTGAAAGGATCAGCGATAAATTTTTGAGCCGTCAGTTCCGGCAGGTTTAGATATCCTCGTCCAACACCGACGCCTCCGATTAAGAGTTCTCCCGGAACACCGTCAGCAACCGGCTTTAATTCTTCGTCAACGATATAGATCTCGACGTTGTCGACTGGTCTTCCGATGGAGGGCGCGTCTTCGCTCTGATCAGATGGCCCAATTTTCCCCGAGGTCGCAACCACCGTACACTCCGTCGGACCGTAATTGTTAATCAAAGAAAACGGCAAGCCTTGCGGCGGGTAACGGCGGAGACTATCTGCACCGGTCAACAAAACTCGAAGTGAGGTTTCAGTTGGCCATTGCTGAGCAATCAGCTGTTCGGCGACCGCCGTCGGAACGAAGCTGATGGTTATTCGGTTAGCAACCATCCAGTCTCGAAGAAGATCCGGCGCGGTGCGAATGGAATCTTCCACAACGTGAATGCTCGCGCCTTTTGTGAAGTAAGGCCACATCTCCCAAACGCTGGCATCAAAACCCGGACTGGCTTGCAGCGTGGCCCGGTCAGCCTCCGCAATGTGGAACGCGCGCTGGTGCCAACGCACCAGGTTTAACAAGTTCGCATGAGTGATTTGCACACCTTTAGGCCGACCAGTGGAACCTGAGGTGAAAATAATGTAGGCGCAATCCTCAGGATTGGTTTTAAAACTTGGTGCTGCGACGGCATGGTCAAGAATCTCGCGTTCCACCGCATCAATCGCGATTATCTTCCAACTTCCCGAGGGCAGTTTGTTGGCCACCGAAGAATGAGTCAACACGACTGGAGCAGCCGAGTCTTCCAATAACATCGCAACCCGGGCTGGAGGGGAATTGGGATCGAGAGGCATGTAGGCCCCGCCCGCTTTCAATACAGCCAAAGCAGCGGTCGCCAACTCGGGAGAGCGCTGGCAAAAAGAGGGCGACGGGAACCTCCGCTCTGACTCCGAGCGAACGTAGAAAGTTGGCCAGTTGATCGGCCCGCGCATTCATCTCCCCGTAAGTGAGCTTCTGATCGCCGGCTACGACAGCAACCGCGTGAGGAGCTGCCTGGGCTTGCATTGCTACTAAATCGTGGACGCACATATTGAGAATCCAAAAATCGAGAATTCAAAGAATCTAGCGTTCAAAATTCGAATACCGCATTTGTAACAACCATTACGCTGGCTGCTTACCGTCAAGTACCCGCTGAAGCAAACTCTGCAATTCGGAGGAAGACAGAGTATCCAATTGCGCGAGCAGAGCCTCGCGGCTCGCGGCCTGGTTTCGTGGACGCCGCTGTAGAATCGGAGAGCGGGCTTTCAACCCCATAGCTTCTGCCTTCTGCACTTCCAGCGCCAGGCCGGAAATCGTCGGAGCCTCAAACACACTGCGCACCGCCAACTCTACTTCAAAAATTCTCCGGATTCTCGCCGTCACCTGCAGCACCAGCAACGAATGTCCGCCCAGTTCAAAAAAGTTCTGCTCAATCCCTACTTGCTCTACCTGCAGCAACTCTTGCCAGATTTCCGCGAGCTTTGTTTCTATCTCATTGCGTGGAGCAGTGAGCTCCTCGCGATCCACCAGCGGTTTTCCATAACCTGCCAGCGCTGACCGATTCACCTTTCCGCTGGGTAACAAGGGCAACGCTTCTACCCGCCAGTAATTGGCCGGAACCATATGTTCGGGCAATTTGCTTCGCAGATAACGGCGCAACTCGCCCGCCGAGGCTGCTGCCTCATCTTTCATTACCAGGTAAGCTGCCAGCTTTTGCTGCTCGCCCTCTCCGCTGACGATGACTACTGCTTCGGCGACATCATCATGAGCCGTGAGCACCGACTCGATTTCGCCCAATTCGATGCGCAGCCCGCGCAGCTTAACCTGGTTATCGACTCGGCCTAAGTATTCAATCTCGCCATTGCTGCGAAACCGGCCCAGATCGCCGGTGCGATACAGACGCGGCGACAACTCGGGTGCCAGCCAGTTGGTGACAAAACGCTCCGCCGTCAACTCTGGCCGATTTAAATACCCTCGAGACAGGTTATCTCCGCCGACAAAAATCTGACCGCGAATTCCAATCGGGGCGGGCTCTCCGTACTCATCTGCCAGATAGACCTGCGTATTGCTGATCGGTCTACCAATGGCTACCGAAGAAGCCAGGTCTCGCTCCGAAACATGGTGGCAAGTTACATCCGCGGCAACTTCCGATGACCCATAAATATTTAGGAGAGTTGCTTCCGGAAAGGCCTCGCGAAAACGCTTGGCCAGGTCTGCAGGCAGAACCTCTCCGCTGCACGACCAAAGCCTCAGGTCCGGCACTCTCATCTGCAGATCTTGAGAGTGATCGAGAAGCGTGCGCAGCAAAGAGGGAACCAGGACGATGCGAGTCACGCGCTCTCGTGCCAGTATCTTCAGCATCTCCTCAGGGTCGCGAACTGCCTCCTGCGGAATAATTACATTCGGAATTCCCGCGAGCAACGGGCCAAAAATCTCCCAGATGGAGTCGACAAATCCGAGATTCGTTTTCTGGCAGCACACCTCTCCGCTTCTGAACGGGTAAGCCTTCCACATCCAGGAGAAGCGATTCATCGAGGCGCGGTGCGTGCCCTCCACGCCCTTGGGAACTCCCGTTGAGCCGGATGTGTAGATTACGTATGCGCGTTGATCACTCGAAACTGGGACCTGAGGATTGCCAGAAGCTTCATCGGTGAAACCACGATCTTCTGTATCGATCAGCACAATGTTTTGTGCGTTATCCGGAAGACCCTCTTTAATCGATGAATCAGTAACAATGCCGGACAGTGCGGCGTCTTCAATCAGAAACTTGAGCCGTTCGCGTGGATACGCTGGATCGAGCGGAACATAAGCTGCTCCGGTCTTAAGCACGCCGAGAAGCGCGATCACCATTTCGGCAGAGCGTTCTAGAAAAATTCCAACCAGAGAGCCTGACCCGACCCCGCTTTTGACGAGCCGGCGCGCCAGGCGATTAGCTTGGTCGTTGACTTCACGATAGCTCCATTTTTTTCCGTCGAATAACAATGCTGTCGCATCTGGATGGGCATCAACCTGGCCCTCGAATGCACGATGCAGTGGCAGATCTCTGGCATAATCCGCGGCGGTCCGATTCCAGTCGACAAGAACTTGTTGCCGCTCTTTCGCGCTCATGATCGGAATCTGCGCTACGGCTAAATCAGGGTTCTCCACCACCGTGCTTAACAATCTTTCGAAGTGCCCCAGCATCCGGCAAATTGTCGATTGCTCAAAAAGGTCCGTGTTGTATTCGATTTGACAGTGAAATTCCTCGTTCTCCCACACTTCGACGGAGAGATCGAACTTGGCAATCCCCGCCTCGAAGCCCATCTCCTTGATCTTCAGTCCGGGAATCTCAAAAACTTGTTTGGGGATATTCTGGAAGGTGAACATTACTTGAAACAGAGGATGAATCTCCAGCGAGCGCTGTGGGATCAACTCTTCGACAAGTTTCTCAAAAGGAACGTCCTGATGGTTATACGCGTCCAGGGCGAATGATCGCGTCTGCTGAATGAGTTCCCGGAATCTCAGGTTGCGCGTGAAATCCGCGCGGAATACCAGCGTGTTCACGAACAAGCCGATCATATTTTCAATTTCAATTTCGCTGCGTCCGGCGATTGGTGTTCCAATCAGAATGCTCTCCTGGTTCGTGTACCTCCAAAGCAAAGCCTGAAAGGCCGCCATGGTAAGCATGAACAGAGTGGAACTCTCCGCTTGCGCGAGTGCCTTGAGCTTCGCCAGAATGGAGGCATCCAGGCTGATTTCCTCGGTGGCGCCGTGCCAACTGTAGTTGCTGGGGCGGGGATGATCGGTGGGTAGGTCGAGCACTGTTTGCGCTCCGCCCAGCTTGCGTTTCCAGTGTTCGATCTCTCCCTTGAGCAGGTCGCCACTCATGTACTCCCGTTGCCACTGCGCGTATTCCGCGTACTGCAGAGTAAGCTCGGGAAGTCTCGGCTTCTCGTTTTTGGTGAGAGCCGCGTAGATCATCGTCACTTCGCGAAACAAAAGCGCGATCGACCATCCATCGGTGACGATGTGATGGATCACCAGCACAAGGAAATGCTTTTCGGGATCCAGGCGCACCAGCATGGGTCGCAGTAACGGTCCCTCGCTCAGATCGAATGGTTTCTTACCTTCTTCACTGGCAATCCGCAGAGCTTCAGCCTCGCGCTCCGGCGCCGGAATTCCTGCCAGATCGATGACTGGAATCTCCACTTCTACATCGGACAAGATGATTTGACGGGCTTCCCCGTCGACCGAATCGAATATCGTGCGCAGGCTGGAGTGGCGCCGCACAACCATCTGGAAAGCTTGCTTCAGGATGTCAACATCTAATGGGCCAGTAATCCGAAATGCACGCGGCAAGTTATACGCAGCAGTTTCAGGATCGAGTTGATCGAGAAACCATAGTCTTTGCTGGGCAAAGGAGGCTGGGTACGCCAAACGAGTCATCAATTGAGATCCTTACATCCTTGATGGCGCCAGTGGGGGAGATGGTACCGCTCGCTGCCCCGCGACTAAGCTTTCCGGGCGGCGTTCTAGCACCCTAGTATACCCCTGCTGGCAAGGCCAGAGGCCGACAGTTCAGCGACTATGCGCTAAAAAGAACGAATGGAATATCAGTATTTCACTGTATGTGATTTTCTATGGATTTTGCCATTCTACAGGCCTGTCCTGGGTTATAGTGTCTTAAATAGCTCTGGCAGGCTGGCCCGATTTTCGGAAAGAGTCCGGTTTCGATCGTCAGCCGGTGGATCGGTCTGAGGATGCGGATTTCAGAAGGGCTGAACATAGGGCATTCTTGGACCAGCACACGTTGCGAGCTAATGCAAGTGACAGTAATAAAATAGCTTTTACTCTGGCCGGGTGATTGGATTTTTTTTGAGTTTTGAGACGCAGTTCAGGATTGCAGATGTCACTTCCGTCTTTTGTTCCCACAGGTGTACCTCGAAATTCCTCCCCCGGATTCATACGCCGACTGCTGTGGTTACAGAACACGGTTCTCCATCTATCATTAGGCAGGACAATTCCTTAACTGGCGACACGTGGGCCTTGGAGTAGGAAGGTTTAACCGGTATGTTGTATCGAAGCCAGGATGTGGTGACCAGGGATGCGCAAGAGAAGAGTCAGTTAATCGAGCTTCTCATGAAGGAGAGTCCCAACTATACCTACCCGGCGTCTTTGGCCCAGGTGCGGCTGTGGTTCCTGGACCAACTGAAGGCAAGAAACACTGCTTACAATGTCCATCTCGGCATGTGGCTGAGAGGCAAACTCAATTTAGCGGCGCTTCACGCAAGCGTGCAGGAAATGGTCAACCGGCACGACAGCCTGCGAACGTCGTTCCGGATCGAGCGCGAGCAGCTTCAACAAGTGGTGGAAGGCTCGTGCCAGGTAACTATACCGATCACAGACCTGACCGGTGTCGCCGATCCGACTGCGGAAGCTTATCAGCTTGCTCGCCGGGAGGTTCAGGCTCCCTTCGATCTCAGTAAAGCGCCTTTATTTCGTGCACGCCTGTTTCGCGCCACGCCACTCGATCATGTTTTTCTTTTCACCATGCATCACATCGTCACTGATGCCTGGTCGGTACAGGTCTTCGCGAAAGAATTAGAACAGCTTTACACTGCCTTCTCGCGCGGCGAAGCGTCGCCTCTTCCCGCGCTGCCAATTCGGTATGGCGATTTTGCCGAATGGCAACTGGAATGGTTTCGCACCAATGAAGTCCAGCAGCAGCTTGTTTACTGGAAAAATAAGCTCAAGGGAGCGCCGGCACTTCTGGAATTGGCAACCGATGCCCCCCGGCCGCCGGAGCAAACCTTCGACGGTGCGGTTGAGGTCGTGGCTATCTCGAAGGACATCGTGGAGGGAATTGAGCACGTTGCCGCTCGTTGCCAGGCTACTCCGTTCATGGTGCAGTTGGCTGCGTTCAAGGTTCTGCTTTCGCGCTATGCCCGGCAACCTGATGTCGTGGTAGGCATCCCGGTCGCTGGACGTAATCGCGTGGAGACCGAGGGGTTGATTGGCTTCTTCGTCAACACACTGGTGCTGCGCGATAATCTGGCGGGCAATTCGTCCTTCACGGACGTAATCGCTCAAGTGCGCGAAACAATTTTAGGCGCTTTCTCGAACGTCGACGTTCCCTTCGAAAAAATAGTAGAGGAGCTGCAGCCGGAACGGAATCTCAGCTACAACCCGCTTTTTCAGGTCATGTTTGCCACCTTGAAGTCCGCCGTACGATCCCATAAATTCGCCGATCTAACCGCGTTCCCCTATGTGGTCAGCGGGGAAACATCCATCTTTGATCTGAGCATGACCGTCATCGAGGATGTCGACAGGCAATGGTGGGCGCAGATCGAATACAACACTAACCTGTTCCGACAGGAACGTATCAGCCGTATGTTGAGCGATTACACGTCGATTCTCGCCGGCGTGGTCTCTGATCCAGACAGCCAAATTCTCTCGCTGCCAATACCGAGTCTGCCAAGCACGGCTGATGACTCAAATTCAGCAGCCGAGCAGGGAAGAAGAGAGAGACAGGTAGCAACCCGATCTGCATCTACCCGGCGCGCTCCGAAACATCATTCTGAGCCCCTGGACGGCGATCAGGAGTTGCTCGTCGAAATCTGGAAAGAAGTTCTTGGTCTGCCAAAGGTCGGAATCCGCGACAGCTTCTTCGATCTTGGTGGCCACTCGCTGCTGGCTGTCCGGCTTGTTGCGCAGATACGGGAGATCACCGGCAGGCAGATCCCGGTATCTGCCATCTTTCGTGCTCCGACCATCGAGGAATTTGCACCGCTCTTGCGGGAAAACGTGGACAATCAGCCCGATCCGGTTCTCCTGAAACTGCAGGAAGGTGACGGCATTGTTCCGTTCTTCGCGATCGCGGCCCCGGGAGTTGATACCTTCGGGCTGTCATTGCTTGCCCGCCACATGGGCAACAATCAGTCTGTCTACAAGGTTCAGGGACACGCGCCGGTGGTGTGGGGGCGTCCGTTCACGAGGCAAGAGTTGCGAACCCTGGCGCAGGAGTATGTGGCTGCTCTCCGATCTGTGCAGCCCCATGGCCCTTACTGCCTGGGTGGCATGTGCGGCGGCGTTCTGATTGCCCAGGAAGTGATCCTCGAACTGGAGTCGATGCAAGAGGAAGTTGGTGTTTTCTCGATTTTTGATACCTGGGTGCTGGAAAATTCTCAGATCCATCCTCTTTGGATGATCGACTATTATCGCAAGAGATTTCAGTACTTCCGCAGTCTCCCGCGCCAGGAACAGTTGGGCACGACGAAGAGCTTCGTAAAGCGCCTGCTTCTTGGAAAAAGAAACGGCGGGGACAGTGGTTGGGATCGAGCCTACTGGCCTGGCAATGACTTCGACGAACCAAGATTTCACGCTCCCGTGCTTTTGTTCAAGCGGGGGCGACAGCCGTACTACTACATTCGTGATCGACAAATGGGCTGGGGCGCTCGTTCAACCGGCGGGGTCGAAATCTGCGAGCTGAATTGCAAGCACGATGAGTTCTTGCGCCAGCCCCAGGTTGGAATCATTGGCCAGATTTTGGCTACCCGGCTTCAGGGAATCAGAGAAGCCGAGATGCATAAAGCCGATGAGTTCGCTCCGCGTACGAGCTTCTCGCCCGGAATCGGCGCCTGAGAGCCTGCAACCTCATTTTAAAAAGGGGAACCAAGGATGGCCGATCGTCCTGATGGAGCGCTAAGTTCGTCCACTGTTCCCTCTGACCAGACAGTGGCGTCCCCATCGGTGGTTTGGCAACCAGAGGCGACTCGCCACGCACTGCGCCCCGTACGCGTAATTCGTCCCCCAGCATTTTCGATTGGCACAATCATCACCGGCGTGCAAACTCTGGTTAAGTACGCCGACCTGCTTTGGATACTCAGCGTGTTTCGGCTGAAAGTTCGCTATAAGCAATCGGCTCTTGGCTGGATCTGGGCGGCCCTTCAGCCTCTCGCGTTAATGACTATCTACACAATTGTTTTCACGCGCGTGACCACGGTTTCTACCGGCGGCATTCCTTATCCTCTCTTCGTATTGTGTGCCCTTCTGCCGTGGCTATTCTTTTCCGCATCGATCTCAAATGCGGTGCATGGGCTGGTTCTGTACCCAAATCTGCTGACCAAAATGTATTTCCCGCGCGAGATCATTCCGCTGTCCTACCTTGCGGCCGGCTTCATGGACTTTCTTATCGGATGCATGATTCTCGCTGGTTTCATGGCTCACTACCGCGTCTTGCCGACCTGGAATCTTCTCTATGCGATTCCAATTATGATCGTATTGGCCGCGTTCGCCGCTGCCGTGGCTTTGTTGTTCTCAGCGATACATGTTCGCTTCAGGGATATCGGACTTGCCTTGCCGCTCCTGCTTCAGGTGTGGATGTTTACTATTCCCGTGGTCTACTCGCTGCAGGCGGTGCCATTGCGGTTTCGCAAGCTCTACCTGCTTGATCCCATCTCCGGCTTGATCGAGAATTTCCGAACAGTGTTGCTCGCGGGGCACAAGCCGGATACATCAAGCCTGGCGATGTCAGCCGGTATTGCCTTCGCGTGTCTCGTGATTGCATACGCCTATTTCAAGTCTTCCGAAGCCTTAATGGCTGACATAATTTGATGCTGTCATTGCCGCAAATCGGTGCGGCGAAGGTTAAAGTAAAGATTTAAAGATGATTGATATAACCCTGGATCGAGTCTCGAAGCAATACAAGCTGCGAACCGCCGGCAAATCTCCGAAACGCTGGTATTCCGACGCTTTCCGCCGCCGATCGACTTCCATGTGGGCGCTTCGGGACGTCAGCTTCCAGGTGCGACGAGGGGAGGCGCTCGGAATCGTCGGACACAACGGCGCCGGCAAGACAACCATCCTCAAGATCCTTTCCAGCATCACCACTCCCTCGGCCGGCGAGATTACGATTCGAGGAAGAATGGCTGCTTTAGTTGAAGTGGGCTCGGGATTTCACCCCGAGCTGACCGGCCGTGAAAACATTCAATTGCACGGCGCAATGCTCGGCATGACGAGGTCGGAAATACGGCAAAAGCTCGACAGCATTATCGAATTTTCAGGCGTCGGTGAATATATCGATGTACCCGTAAAGCGTTATTCGTCCGGCATGTATGTGCGTTTGGGTTTCTCGATTGCCGCACACCTCGATCCTGACATTCTGTTGCTGGATGAAGTCCTGGCGGTCGGCGACGCGGCATTTCAGGCAAAATGCCTCGACCGCCTTTCAGAACTGCGGCGGATGGGACGCACGGTGGTGTTTATCTCACACGATCTGGCCGCTGTCTACCGTCTCTGCGATCGAGCCATCCTTATGAATCATGGCCGCGTGGTTGCGGAGGGGCCTCCTAGAGAAGTCATCGACGAATATCAGCACATGACTTTCAGCGACGATGCAAAACCGATTTCTGCTACTGAGCTGGATTCCCCGGCGCAATGTACCAGCGTTTCCTTTAGCGCTCCCGACTCCCCCGAAGGTATCCAAACGGGGCATCCCCTGGTCGCTCGATTGGGCTACCGTGCCCGGCAGACCGTCCCGGCGGCGGTATTTCGAATTTCAATCTACTGGCCCAGCGGGTATCTTTGCGCTCAGCTCACCACCGATTCTTCGCAGGGAGGATTTACGTTGGGACCGGGCTCTGGAACGATTGAGTTTTACTGTCCCGTTCTACCGGTGGTGCCGGGGCTTTATCGGATCGACCTTTCTATCGAATCGAACGGGCAGGAGATCGAATTGCGGCAGCGCTGCGCAACCCTTAACGTAGGATTGGGAAAATTTGTTGCCGGGGACTTCTACATCGAAAATTCATGGAAGCTGGTGGAATGAACCACTGTAGTCGAGAAGACTTTCGCTAGCCGAAGTGAGAAGCGCAAAATCAAAGAAGGCCGGAAGCTCACTTCCGGCCTTCTTTGTTTTGTTGCCATTCAGGGAGAAAATCGGACTCAGTAGTGCGGCAGCGATGTACCGTTCAATGCGGCGAGGACCAACACTCCTGCGTAAGCGTTATCCGTTTGCACTGGCGTCGTGAACTTCATACCGTACCGCCAAGTCGCAGGCGCCTCGGGGTGCACGCCGGACAGGATGACCCATCCATTGCCAGACTTGCCCTCGACGATTGCCGGAGTGCCATTGGAATACTCTCCTACAATGCTGCCCCATCCAGAGAACTCGGGGCCGTCTTGCCAGTACTGGTCCAGCGACTCTCCTTTTGCACCTCTAACTTCTACGGCCGCTTTATGAATACCCTTTTCCTCATCGGCGTAGTAGTTAAACCAGACTCCCGAAGTAAGATTCAAGCCGTTGTGGTCAGAATAGCCGCCAAAAAACCCGCCGGCGCAGATTCCCAGATAATGCAGGCCCGCGCTCACCGCGTTGTGGATATTTTCCGTGGCGCTGCTGTGCAGATTTTCGCCAATCGTAATCGAGTTGCCGCCCGGCACAATCAGCAGCTTATAAGCTCTCAATTCACTCTCGCTCATGTCATCGAGCTGCGCGGAATCCGCCGTCGCATAGGAAAGTCCCAGGCTGGAGAGAATTGCTTCGACAGCTTTGACATCATTCGCGATCGTACCCGTTCCGTTGAAGAGCAGGATCTGCGGGTGGCTCGCCGCGGCCGCCGGGAGAGCAAAGGCGATCGGAATGAGGGCTGAGAGAGCGATGACTGTCAGTCGTCGCAAGCGGTTGGAAGTGATGTTAAGTGAGAGCACGATCCCTCCTGGAAGCTGGTCTTAGTCGCCCATGTGCGGAATTTTTGCGTCCGCTGGAACCGAATGAGACCACAGTGTTTACTGAGTTTTTCCGATCCTATCCGCCTGTGAAAAATTGGCAAGTCACACTAGTACATGCCGGAGCATGGCCAATAACACAGAAGTGCATTCCGGATAGCCAAGTCTGGGAAGGATGTTATCCAGTGGAGAAAGACGGCCTTTTCGGGCTATTGACGGGCGATCCAGCCCAAATTATCGTTGTCTGGAAACTGCGAAACGGGTGTATGATTTTGGTCGCTTCGCACGTGTTTTTGGACCGATATCATGGAGGGTCCAGCTTAAAGAGGGCAACGCAGATGCCGCCCTTCCATGCTTGTCAGCGCGGCATGTCCGGTTAGGTTGCGCCGATCCCTGGAGAATTAGTATGCAGTGTGTATGGAACGGTAACGCCGCTTTCTGCCCCGAGATTACAGGCGAACCCTCTCAAATGAATTGGAAGTCTGCCTTTTCTCGTTTTTCCGAATCTCACGCCATTAGTTTCTTGGCTATTTTGCTGCTCATAGTGTCGTTCATCCCAGTGTCCTTGCTGGCCCAGACTCCTGTTACCACGTGGCACTACGACAACGGAAGATCCGGTGCTGACATTACTGAGACCCTGCTCACCCCGTCCAATGTGAACACGAAAAGTTTCGGAAAGCTATTTACTCTGCCGGTCGATGGCTACATCGTCGGCCACCCGCTCTATCTTCCGGGAGTCAGTATTTCCGGCGGCACTCACAATGTCGTGTATGTAGCGACAATGCATGACAGCGTGTATGCCTTCGACGCTGATAGCGGTAGCACCTCGCCTTTATGGATGACTAGCCTGTTGAGCTACAGCCCTGCGGGAGCCACAACCGTTCCGGCGGCAGCAGTGAAGAAAGATGCTGGAACTACCGGTTGGACTGAGCTGGGCGTCATCTCAACCCCGATCATCAACCCCGCTACCAGCACTCTGTACGCGGTCGCTGAAACCTACGAGAGCGGAAAGGTTGTGCATCGTCTGCACGCACTGGACATTACCACCGGACTGGAAAAGTTTGGCGGGCCTACAACCATTGCGGCGACCTATACGCTGAACGGGGTTACCACCACATTTACTGATCTTTACCAGATGAATCGTCCAGCCTTGCTCATGGCCAATGGCCACATCTATATTGCTTTCGGCTCCAATAGTAACAATGCCACCCCCTGCCAGGGATGGGTGCTGTCTTATAACTCCGGTACGCTGCAGCAGGAGGGCGCCTATACTGTCGAGCCCGGCAAGGTTCTGGCGTCCATATGGCAAAAGGGTGCCGGACTTTCCGCCGATACTGCCGGGAATATTTATGGGGAATCGGGAGAGGGGCCCTTCGTGCCCGGCACGAACCTCTCCAGTAGTGTGCAAAAGCTAAGCCAAACCGGAACCACGCTTGCCTTGTCTGACTGGTTCACTCCCTACAATCAGGCATATCTTTCCGAGAATGATTTGGATCTGGACGATGGCATTCTGATCCTGCCGGACCAACCCGGCCCCTATCCTCATGAACTGATCACGGCCGGTAAGGAGGGGACGATCTATGTGTTGAACCGGGACAATATGGGTCAGTATTGTACGAGTTGCACCACTGCGGACACCCAGATTGTGCAGGAACTTCCGCTAGCCGCGCCGTATAGTGGCATACCTGTTTATTGGAACAACACGGTTTATTTTACGGCTCAACATAGCCCGGCCTTCGCTTACACGCTCAGCAACGGGACATTGGTGTCTCCTCCGGCCGTAAAGTCCATCCTGCTGAGCGGCGGAGGTCACGCCATCATCACGGCAAATGGAACGTCCGACGGGATTCTTTGGACGATGAATGGAAGCAACTTGTACGCCTTTGATGCAGGCTCACTCAAAACTCTTTACTATTCCAATCAGGCGGCGGGCGGTCGGGACACGCTGCCGCCATTGCCACACTTCGCGAGCCCTATTGCCGCCGATGGAAAGGTTTTCATCGGAACCCAAAACAGCGTTGTAATCTTTGGACTATTCCCAACTCTTTCGCCGACCGCGGGAAATGGGCAATCGGCAGCTGTGGCCTCAACCCTTCCAGCTCCTTTAACGGTTCAAGCACTCAATCTTTACACCCAGAATACTTTCCCCGGGGTGACCGTAACATTCTCCGACGGCGGCAAAGGCGGTACTTTCAATCCTCCCACGGCAGTCACCGACTCATCCGGTTCAGCGTCGACTACGTATACCTTGCCCACGAAAGTTGGCTCTTATACGCTGACCGCTTCCGCAACAGGTTACCCGGCTGGACTCTTTACGGAAACCGCGCTTCCCGCGACGGCGACCAGTTTGGCCAGTTGGAGCGGCAATAATCAGTCCGCGGCGGTTACAACATCATTGCCGAATCCATTGGTCGTCAAGGTTAAAGATAGCTTCGGCAACGGAGTGGCTGGCGTGCAGGTGAGCTATACCGATTCAGGATCTGGCGGTACGTTCTCCCCGAATCCTGCAACCACCAATAGTACCGGGCTTGCCAGCGTGACCTACACAACGGGCAGGACCGCCGGCGCTCTGCACGGCAAGATCCTTGCCTCAGTTCCTGGGCTGACCAGTCTGATTTTCTTCGAAACCGTGACTCCTGGGCCCGCGGCCAATATTGCTGCTACGTCAGGCAACGGTCAGTCCGCCCCACCTGTGACTCAACTTTCACAACCCTTGATCGCAAAGGTGACAGATCAATACGGAAATGCGGTTTCAGGAGCAGTCGTTACTTTCAGTGATGGGGGCGCGGGAGGAACTTTCTCGGCAAATCCAGTATCCACGAGCTCGAGTGGCGTCGCCAGCGTGACCTATACAACTTCGCCGAATGCCGGAACCTTAAATGTCCAGGCGACGGCCGCCGGAATCTCAGCCCCGGCAGGCTTCACAGAAACAGTGCAATAGGTTTTGTGAGAAGGGGAGCATCCGAGAATCCCGCCTTCGTCCAGCCTTATGTCTGTAACTCGAGCGAGGAGCCTCTCCGCGCGACAAGTAGTGGACGCGAGTTACGCGCTAAAGTATTATCGCCTGCGTAGAAGACCACGTGGTTGGCTCCGCCTTTAGCTTCTCGCGCCGTCCCGTGAAAAATAATTCCAGTTGACCGCCAGCGGCGCCAGATCGATGCCGCCCGGGAGGCTTATCGCATGCAATGCAGTCGCACGTATTCATTCCTGCTTTTCGTGACCGCAGTGGCTTGGCTGGTTCCACTGCGCCCAGTCCACGCGCAGAACGCACCACCACTCATTGCTACTGACATCATCATTCAGCACGACGTGCCCATGAAGACGCGGGACGGCGTCACTCTCTATGCTGATATTTATCGTCCGAAATCCGCGGACAAATTTCCTGTCATCCTCATGCGCACTCCCTATGACAAGAGCGTGAGTTGGGCCGTCTCACCGGTCTTCAAGATTGTCCCGCGCGGCTATGTTGTCATCATTCAAGATGTGCGCGGACGCTACACCTCCGAGGGGGAATGGTATCCCTTCAAGCACGAACAGGCGGATGGCTACGATACTGTCGAATGGGCTGCCGCGCTTCCGTATTCCGATGGCAAGGTGGGGATGATAGGCGCTTCTTATGTGGGCGCAACCCAGATGCTCGCGGCCATTGCACAACCGCCGCATCTTGCAGCCATCGCTCCCAACATGACCGCCAGCAATTACCACGATGGTTGGACTTACCAGAGCGGCGCTTTTGAGCAATGGTTCGATCAGAACTGGACTTCTCAACTTGCGCAGAACACATTGGAACGTTTGATCCATGAGAATACTGACGCCCGAGTCGGCACGGCCGCTCTCCCCCTTGCCAATTATCCCGTCTTCAATTTTGGCCAGTTGCCCGCTGACGCAAAGCTTACCGCGACGATTGCACCCTACTATCTCGACTGGCTCGCGCATCCCGATTACGACGATTACTGGAAGCAATGGTCCATCGAGGAGAATTTTTCAAAGATTGCCGTTCCCATGCTGCAGGTCGGCGGATGGTATGACATTTTCAATGCCGGTACTCTGCGCAATTACATGGGCGCCAAGGCTCATGGGGCCACGGAAGCAGCGCGTACCGAGCAGCATCTGCTGATCGAAATCGGAGGTCATTCCGGCTTCGGCCGCCGGATCGGTGATGTCGACTTCGGTCCACACGCCGTAGAAAACGTATACACAGACGTCATCCTCGACTGGTACGATTTTCTCTTTAAAGGGTATTAAGAACCAATTCGCCACCGACAAACCCGTCAAGCTTTTCGTGATGGGCGCGAACGAATACCGGCAGGAAGACGATTGGCCTCCGCCGCAAGCGCGGAACACAAAATATTTTCTGCACTCCGCTGGGAAAGCAAATTCGGTGCGCGGCGATGGCTCGCTTTCCACATCCGTACCTAAATCTGAACCAGCGGATAGCTTCATTTACAATCCCGCGATTCCGGCTCCCACCATCGGCGGTCCGCTCTGCTGCGATGCAGAACACATGGAGCCCGGCCCACGCGACCAGCGTGTGGTAGAAAATCGTGACGATGTATTGGTTTATTCGATTGGCCCGCTAACCAGCGATCTGGAAGTCACGGGCCCGGTCACCGCTGATCTCTTCGTCAAATCCTCGGCCGTGGATACTGACTTTACCGCGAAACTTGTGGACGTCGCTCCTGACGGCTTCGCGCAAGATTTAACCGAAGGCATCCTCCGCATGCGTTATCGTTCCTCCGCGGAGCATGCCACCTTGATGAATCCCGGGCAGATCTACGAGATCTCCGTCGACCTCTGGGCCACCAGCAACGTCTTTCTAAAAGGCCACTCGCTGCGCCTGGAGATTTCCAGCAGCAATTTTCCACGCTTCGATCGCAATCTGAATACAGGGGAAGAAATCAAGTTCGGCCGCACGATCGCGACCGCGAACAATACAATTCTCCATGACGCGCAGCACCCATCCTCGTTGACGCTTCCGGTCATGCCGGCAAAATAAGTTTGCGCAGGATTTTTCCGCATGGCTTCGACAAAGTCGGCCTTCTAATCCTTGAGCCATGCCACTTTGCCTCGCAAGACAGTGATGGAGGCCTTCGGCAGAGTAAATGCGGCGTTCGCACTACCCGTTAGAGTCGTTGCAACTGGCGGATGATCCGGGTCCGCATGACTATTCGGTCCGTCGTCAATCCAGACATACTGCTCGCTCCCGAAAGTCACGAACGTCACCGGTCCCGAAAAAGTTCCATTATGTTTGCTTTTGGAATCCTCGAACTGTACTCGCACGGTGTGCGGATTAGTCTGATCGCGATTGACCAACATCAGCGACCAGTTTCCGTCCGGCCGGTGTACCGCATACGACGTAACCAGCGCATTGCCTTCTCCATCCCTGATATCCGTGGAAGAAGGAAACATCTGGTGCACTCCCGAGCGGTGCTGCACCCACTCGTAGTTGATCATGTGGGCGGCGAAGTATGGCGATGTGTATCCCTTGATGTCGTACTCCTCGTCAGAGACAAAATTCGACCATGAAGCCCAGCCCAGACAGCTATTCTGCAGACCCTGCGGCTGAATCGGCGAATGATAAAAAGCCGCGCCGCCACCTTCGAAAAACGATCCAACGTTGTCGGCCAGCCACAGCGCCGCGAAGATCGTGGTCATCGGTCCGGTCAGTTGGCTGGCCAGATGGTTCTCAGTCACCATCAGCGGTACATCTTTGGGCACACCGTCGTCTCTCCAGACTTGCAGGATGTGCTTCATCAGCTGCGGCTCCGTGTATAAAGTTTTCCACGTGATAGTGCAGGGATCGAACGGATAGTGCTCGAACGAGACGAAAGCCAGGTCCGAGATGCGGCCGTGCGTTTTCAGGTAATCGACGAAGCGGCCCATCCACGAAGTTCGCCCCTGCGCATCAGGCCAGACGCGAATGTCTTCGTTGACTCCTTCGAACACCGGCCCGCCAAGCCTGAGTTGCGCATCAACTTTGTGAATTGCCGCGGCCCACTGGATGTACAAAGCAGCGTAGTCTTCCGGCATGGCGTGCTTGCCATCAGGCTCCTCGCCCATCTCGATGTAGCCGATGCGATAGCCTCGCTTCTCAATGTAGGCAATCTGGGCGGCAGCGTCGTCGGGCGTGCCATAAAGCAGAGTGACGGGAATCATTGCCGGCAGATTGTTGGTCAGTCCACTGCTAAAGAAAAGATCGAAGCCGCTGTGCTGGTAGCCGCCATTGGCGTCCACATCGGCAGCCGAGTGCCAGGGATCAATCGACGATGTGCAGTAGGTGGTTGGCTTATCGCCCAGATTCTTCTGGATCTCGGCAAAGGCACCACTGGAGTCCACCGTACCGACGTGAATCTGCTGAATGGCATATCCCACACAGTTGCGGGAGTCTTCGGATCCGTGGAGATCGCAAGTGTTGGAAGATTCTGTCATCAAGATCCGCAAGTATTGAGTATTGACTGGCGCGTCGCCAAGTTTCAGATTTACCGTTCCGCCTTGGCTGTTCTTGATCGCTCCGCTGGTAAAAGTTCTCCATTCGCCCTGTGGACCTTCATCGAAATCGAGTGCGCGTGTTCCCACCCAATATTCCACCTCGTAGCTCGTGGCATAAGGGCTTGCCCAGGTGATGCGGATCGCGTTCACTGGCTTTTCGGCTTGCAGATCGACTACGACCCATTGCGGATGTAGCGCGTCGCTTTCTCCGGTAAATTTGCTGGTGAGATATGGATTGCTCTTCCAATAGCTGATGTTGGGCCCTTGCAGCGGGCGATCGCCACTGGTCGAGAAACCGCGGTGCGGCAACGCGTAGGAGAGAATGTAGCGAATCGGTTCCTTGAGGTCGGTGCTGCCGGTGAAATATCCGCTCTGATGCGCTGGATCGCTCCAGGTTCCATTCGCGTTCCAGTGCCAGGCCGCCATGCGCAGCTCAGAATTGTTGCGGTAAGTAATCGGTCCCCAACCTGCGGAGAGCGACTCCTGAATAATGTGTGGCGTATAAACCTTGTCGATTCCTTCACGAGAAAGGACGTCAATGGAACTGCCTAGAGCGCTGTCGGGATCGAAGGAATTAATGGCATGTCCCGGTGTCACATCGACGTGAACAGTTGCGGTTTGCCCGTCCGCAGTGGCGTTCGATTGAGCGTTGGCCGATTGCGCCGAGCAGGATTACAGAAACAGTCGCGATTGCGACCGCGGAATTCCTCGCCAATTTCCCGTAAGAGCAAAAGATGAAATTCCGCAATGCGAATAGACCAAACTGCATGGCATTCTCCTAAGCAATCTGGACGTTCTAATGTAACGGGATTTTTTCGGGCGCCAGGTCAACTGGCGTCACAGTAAGTTGTTGCGACGGATCCACAACCACCCAACTCACCGCGCCCACGATGCACAGCCCCGCCGCCACTAGAAATGAGGTCGTCCAACCGAAACGGGCCGCAATCCAGGGCGTAAGCGAGGCCGTGATCGCCGCACCGATCTGGTTTCCCATATTCATAAAGCCTGATACCGACCCTGAAGACGCTCCGGCAATATCGGCCGTTACTGACCAGAAAGAACTCTGCGAGAGATACAGCGCTCCCGCGCCGCCGGCGAGTACAACGCTTGCCACTCGCGCACTCTGAACCTGCGAGCCGAAGGCGATGAATATGCCCGCAGCCGTGATCGCAAATGCCGCCAGGCCACAGCGTCCCATCCGCGTGCCCACCCGCTTCGTGAGCCAGTCGTTGATGCTTCCTCCTAAAAGACAACAAACCAACATTGCGAGAAAAGGCAACATCGTATAGAACGCGCTGGCCTTCAAATCCAACCCGCGAACTTTAGCGAGATAGCGATAGAACCAGCTGAAGAAAATCCATGCGACATAGCCGTAACAGAAATAGCTGACCGTAATGGCCCAGACTTCTTTGCTTCGCATCACTCGCGCCCAAGGCACCAGAAGCTTCGCATCAACTGCCGGCTCAATCTGCATCAGTCCGGAATTGATGAGATTTAATTCTGCCGTCGACACGCCGGGATGTTCGGCGGGCGTGTCGCGAGCATTCGCGAACCACACTGCTCCGGCGGCAAATCCGAGGATAGAACACGCCCAGAACGACGAGCGCCAGCCATAATGAAGCATGATGTACGTGATGATCAACGGAGTAAGACCGGCGCCGGCTCCCACGCCGGCAAAGATCCATCCGTTTGCAATGCCGCGCTCGGTTGTCGGAATCCAGCGTGCGATAAATTGATTGGCGGACGGGTAGATTACAGCTTCCCCCGCGCCCAGAAGGAAACGTACTGCAATGAAGATGAGCAGCGCGCCTGCAATATTGGCTGGCACCAGAGCGGTTAAGGCAGTGAATATTCCCCACCACACGACTCCCGCAGCCAGCACGCGCCGAGCACCGAAGCGATCCGCAAGCCTGCCGCCAACGGTCTGGAACAACGCATAACCGACCAGCATGGCACTGAACACTTTTCCCAATTGCACGTCGCTAAGATGGTAAGCCTCAGCGATGGACCCACCGGCGATCGAAATGTTGACTCGATCGAGGTACGACACGGCACTCAGGATGAACAGCCAGAACACCAGAAGCCAGCGTACGTGGCTGGGTTTGCCGTCTGTCATCGTTGGCCTTCTGACTCGCCGCAAAAAGCAGATACTTGATGCAAAGCCAATTTTGTAACCCGAGTGCGATTGCTGTGACCACTGCCATGTGATATTTTCGCGGTCGCGGCAACAGTGATTTCCAATTTCGAAATGTTTCCTGGAGCCTTATGAAGAAAGATACTTTTCTTACCGGAATGATGTTCTGTGTGATGCTGCCGCTGTCGACGCCGGCCCACGCACAACTCGACTTCTTCTCGAAAGAGCAGCGCGTCGAATTTACGCCGCAGTGGCATGGCGACCGTTTTCCCGACGGACGGCCGAATGTGCCGGATTCGGTGCTGGCGCGGCTGAAAGACGCCACCGCTGAACAGGCCTGGGACGTGCTGCAGGATGCTGGTTACCGCAACCAGTTCGAGGGTGGCTGGAAGGTGATTAATCCCGGAGATCGCCTGGTTGGTCGCGTCGTCACCGCGGTTTTCATGCCCCAACGCCCCGATGTCGATTCCGTGATTCGCGCCAACGGCAAAAAAGAAAATCGCATTGGAGATGAGAACTCCTGGATCATCGACATTCTGAAACCGGGTGACATCCTGGTTGTCGATCTGTTTGGAAAAATTCGCTACGGAACGATCGTCGGAGACAATCTTTCGACCGCCATCTACGCCAAGAGCCACAATGGATTGATCGTCGACGGAGCGGTGCGCGATGTCAGCGGTATTCAAGAGATTCCCGGCTTTCAGGTTTACACGAGAGGCGCAGATCCCTCCGCGCTCGAGAACGTGATGCTCACGGGAATTAATGTCCCCATCCGAATTGGGGATGTAACCGTGATGCCGGGCGATATAGCCATCGGCGACCCCGAGGGCGTCACTTTTGTTCCTCCGCAACTTGCGGAGAAACTGGCAGACGATGCTGAAATGGATCACATGGTCGACGAATGGGGCCACACCATGCTCCGAGAAGGGAAATATACCCCGGGTCAAATTGACGAAAAATGGACGAAAGAAATGGTCGAGCAATTTAATGCGTGGCTTGAGAAAAAGGGATCCAAGCTCCGCATGGCAGTGCCCTGACGTCATCTCCATTGTCTGAGCATCGCGCTTTTCGGTCGCCAATCTTCTCCTGAGTTCGCAGCTCGCCGCGATGATTCTTTGTTTAAGCTGCGTGTTCGCGCAGAAGCCGCGTGAGTTGCTCGGCGACAATTTTATTTTCGCCAGGCTGCAGCATGAACGAATTCATGACTAAACCCGCCCTCCCCTCACCGGTTCCCATCACAATCGACGGGCTCGAGCTGCGTAACATCTTCGACGCTTGTTCCGGCGTCAATGAAATGCGCGCAGCATCCCAGGTGATGCTCATGTGCGGCACGTGATTGGCGATATCCGGGACAAAATACGAAGTAGTGACGCCAGGAACTTTCGTGATTTCAGCAGAGATCGCTTCCAGCCGCGCCTGCCATTCCTTGGCAAGCGCATCATGATCTTCGGCGAGAAAAAGTTCGAGTGCCTTGACCATTCCCACAATTTCTTCTTTACCAACCTTCTGGCTGCGGCCCAGCGTGTCTTCGTGGGGGCTATTGTTGAGTAGTGCATTCGCCACCATTTCGTTGCGGCCGATCAACATTCCTGCGCACTGCGGCCCGCGAATCGCTTTCCCGCCGCTGAAAGTCACCAGATCGTATCCCATATTTGTGTAGTCCCATAGATGGGACACCGGCGGTGTGTCGGCCGCCGCATCGTTCATGCAAGGAATGTTGTACTGCTTCGCCAGCCTGACCCATTCGTCGACCTTGATCTGTCCCGCGGCATTGGCAAAGTTAGAGAAGTGCATCATCGCCGTGCGCTCGTTGACGGCGGCCCGCAACTCATCTTGCGTTTCGATCACGATGAGCTTGATGCCTGTTGATCGTAACTGGTGATCGAATGGGTTGCGATGCGACTTCTGAATGATCACCTCCGACTTCATGCCGGTCAGATCAGGCAATTGCCGGATCAGGGCTTCGTTGCCGCCGGTGAGAATCCCAGCTAATCCCGATTGAATGGCTGCCGCCGCGCCCGACGTCACCAATGCTGTGTAACCGTCCGGCAATTTCAGCATTTCTGCGATGCGCTTGCCTGCGGCTACCTCCAATTCCGGAATGCTCACAAAGTGGCGTCCGGCCATGGTCATCACCGCTTCGAGTTCGGGATGGGGAAGGGAACCGCCCAACATGGTCATGGTTCCCTCGCAGTTAATCACCGTTGTTACGCCGAGCTCTTCGTATGGATTGCCGGTCTGACCCAAACCACTCACTCGGGGGCTGGAGCCGGCGGACGCGCGAGCCGCAGAAAACAATTTTTGTGGCGCGAGAATTGAGCTGGCAATTACTCCCGCGCTGCCGAGAAAGCTACGCCGGTTCCATTTCGAGTTGAATCGCATGAATGAAGCTCCTTTGCCGCTTACTTGGAAGTGACTGCGGCGATGCAATTGATTTCAACCAGCGAGTCCCCCGGCAGAGCTGCCACCGCAACCGTGGTCCGCGTCGGGCCGCCGTGAGGGAAGTATGTCGCGAACACTTTATGCATCCCGTCCCAGTGTTCGATTTTTACCAGGAAGACATTCGCTTGCAGAACGCTGTCCATGGTGCCGCCGCCAATTTCCACATGTTTCTTAATTTTATCCATCACCATCGTAGTGTGGGATTCGATGGTCCATTCTTTGGCATCGCGAGTATCATGGGCGCCTTGCCCGGAGACATAGATCAAGCCATTGTGCACAATCACTGGCATGATGACGTCTTTTTCGCTGCCCGGTTTGCCTTCGCTGTTCAGCTTGCGGATCGCCCCGGCATCTTGTCCCGACGAGTTTTCCGCCGCTGCTTGTTTGCTCAAGACCGACGCGATTCCCAGGGCGGACAGCAGGGAAGCAAAATGCGCGGCAAAATTTCTACGCGTGAAAGTTTGACTCATATTTCTTTTCCTCCCAAATTAGTCTTAGAGAACCCTGCAGCTATTACGGCAACGCAAAACTGAAAACGTCGCTTCCCGCCGCAATCGCCACATACTGTTTTCCGGCGATCGCATAACTCATCGGAGATGCACTTATTTCTTGGCCCATATCAAAATGCCAGAGCGGCTTGCCACTTCGAGCATCCGCGGCTTCAAGCGAACCTGCATCGTCGCCAAAAAATAACAAGCCGCCGGCAGTTGTCATCGTTCCTCCGGAGGAGCGGCCCGCGCCAACTTGCGGATATTTCCAGGCAATGGAATTCGTGTCCATGTTGAATGCGACCAAAACCTTCGTAGAAGTCTCATTCGGAATACGCTTTACTCCCGTTGAGTAATATCCTTGACCTTCCCGAAAACTCTGCGGTTTGAAAAAATAGGTTTCGCATTCCTCGAGGGCCATAAAGTAAACCGAACGAGTAGATTCGCTATACGATGGCGCGTACCAGTTGGTTGCTCCCGAATACCCGGGGCAAATTCGTGCACCGGCGGCCGTCGGTTCAATGCCGGTTCGTATCGGCTTGCCCCGGGCATCGATTCCTTTTGCCCAGTTCAGTTTTTCCACGAACGGAGTTGCGGAAAGAAACTTTCCGTCTGTGCGGTCGAGCACGTATATGTAACCGTTCCGGTTCGCCTGCACTAGCAGCTTTCGCGCTGACCCCTGGTATACCGCGTCGATTAGAATCGGAGTTTCCACCGCATCGTAGTCGAACAGATCATGTGGCGTGAATTGAAAATACCATTTCAGTTTTCCGTTATCGGGGTCGAGGGCTAACACACAGTCAGTGTAGAGGTCGTCTCCTGGACGCACATTACCCTCGAAATCCGGTGCGGGATTGCTGGTGCCCCAATAAATCAGGTTGAGTTGCGGGTCGTAGGTTCCTGGCATCCACGTGGTCCCGCCGCCGTGCAGATACAGTCTTCCCGGCCAGCTTGCGGAACCGAACTCCCCCGGGCCTGGAATCGTCCAGAATCGCCACACCAGCTTGCCCGTCATTGCATCGTAAGCCGAAACAAAACCCCGGACACCATCATCGCCGCCAGAGGTACCCACAAGCACTTTGTCTTTCACCACCAGCGGAGCGCTGGTTGCGCCGTAGTTCTTGTTCCAGTCTGCGTAGGCAATGTCCCAGATCAAATTGCCCGAGCGCGCATCCAGGCACAGAAGGTGCGCATTATCCGTCTCCATGTAAACGCGGTCGTGCCAAAGTCCCACGCCACGGTTAATGTGCCCGGATGCGTCGTCGATCAACCCTTCGGAAATCGGCCATGAGTGATGCCATACCACTCGCCCAGTGCGCGCATCGAGCGCAGAGGTATCGTTGGCCGCGGTTATAAACATCATTCCATTCGCTACCACTGGTGTTACTTCCAGCCGACTGGTGTTGTGCGCGTGAAACACCCATTCGGCGCGCAGCCCTGAAAGATTGGCAGCAGTGATTTCCGCAAGGGCGCTAAATCGGCGTCCTGAATAGTCCCCGTTGTAAGAAATCCAATTCGCAGCTGGAGGTTGAACCGCAAGGTCTTCGGAGCGAACGTCGATTGCTGCCGATATCGTCGCGGGAGCGCTGTCACCGGCAAGAGCCGGCAAACACATGAAAACGACGGTGACCAGTACCGTTAATCGAAGATCTGCGAGTCGTGAGCAAACCATGCGGCCGCTCGCTCCGTAACCGATCGTCCGGTTCCGTTCAGAGAGGTTTGGCAAGCGCAGCCTCCCCCGCAATATTTTTTCTTACCGATGCGTTGCTCGCCGCCGGATATCCTAGTTCGCGCGAGATCTGCAATCCAGCGCTTTGAATGAGCGGAGCGAGTTGACGCAGTCGTGTGACGCTCATGCGTACCATCGGCGCTGTAATGCTGAGGCTCGCGTTCACCGCGCCGGAGTGGTCCCAAATGGGCGCTGCCACGCAGCGTATATGGAGTTCGTTCTCCTCCAGATCGCAGGCGTAACCGTTTTTTCTTACTCGAAATAATTCGGCTTCCAGTTGCTGCAGGTTTCCTACAGTATTTGGTGTCAAGCGCTTCAGCCCCAACTGAGGCAGGACTTTCCTGCGCTCATCCTCTTCCATGTAAGCCAACATGACCTTGCCAACTGCCGTGCAATACAAGGGAACGAAGGCGCCGATTCGGGAGTGAATACGCAAGGGTTCGGGTGAATCGAGCTTTTCCACGTAAACTGCGGAAAGCCCGCTCCGCACCGTGAGGTGAATGGTTTCCCGGGTCTCCCGGTTCAGCTCCCTAAGGTAGGGCAGGCTCACTTGACGAATGTCGAGTTGAGCCAAAGCCGCCTGCCCGAGCGCGAAACATGCAATTCCCAGGTGGTATACCCCGTCTGCGCCGCAATTCAGAAAACCTGCCCCTTCCAGATTCGCCAAAAAACGGTGGACGGTACTCACCGGCAGTCGTGAGCGCGCCGCTACGTGCTTTGCCGTGAGACCCTGCGCCGACTCGCTGAAAAGCTGTAGAAGACGCAACCCGCGCTGCAGCGCCGTGATGTTGTAGCTTCGCTTTGGCGTCTCGGCCATGAGTGAGGATCGCACTTGATGATTTACAAAATGAAAGTGCGAATTATCTGATGAAAGTCACGTTTGCGCAAGTGGGCCTTTCTTTTAAAGCCTGCCAAACTTCTTGACTGCTTCCAGGATTGATTTTGTCTGTTCGATTACGGCGTACATCGAATGCTCTTTAAAGTCCATCTGTTGCGCCAGAGTTAGAACCTCCTGAGCCTTCGCCCGTGGAACGACCACCACTCCATCGCTGTCCGCAGCCACAATGTCTCCCGCATTCACAGTCACGCCGTCGCAAATTACCGGAATCTGAGAACCTGCGAAACGGTAGTGATGCACCGACGTCGACGGTACGATGCCCGTAGCATAAACCGGAAACTCGATTTTTCTCAGATACGCGACATCGCGAACTCCTCCGTCAATCACCGCTCCGGCATAGCCCCGCGCTGCCATGGCCGTGCCCATGAGCCCGCCCATACCGGCAATGTCCTCGCCGTCCTCAACCACCATCACATAAACTGAGTCCGTGGATCCTTGATCAATCGCCTCCAGCATCCCGTTCAAGGCGGCGGGGTCGGAGTTGCCCTCGTCTTTCTTCAGCAATACGGTCCGCGCAAAGCCGGCAAATTTGGTGGTGAACAGCGGATGCATGCGGTGACTCATATACATGCGCTTACCCGTCAACTGCTCCAGCGCATCCGAGACAGAAGCGACTTCCACCCGGCGATAGTCCGCAAGTAAAGCACTGTCGGACAAGGCTTCAGTCTTTTCGGCTGCAGTGGATTGCGCCCGCAGAAATCCCGCTCCGCTTAAAGTGGCCGCAGAAAACGCGATGAATAGTACCGATACCGCGACGATGTGCGATTTCACGAAGTGAAGAAACTTGTTCATCTCCCGCTCCTCAATGTATATATGTGCGCGGACTCTAACATTGTTTTTCTTCGAGTGGAAGAGTCAAGTTATCGACAAATCATTGATCACGGAGGCAATTAGAAATGAAAATTGCAATGCGAACAAAAGCATCTCACATTTTTATTTACGCTTTCGCGCTCGCGCTGACCCTCGGCGCAGCCGGGCAGCGAGTGCAAGGCCAGGAGAGAAAGGCGATCAATCTCTCTCCCGCCCGCGGACTTCCATTCAGCGACGCGGTGCGGGTGGGAAATACTCTGTACATCGCGGGCCAGGAGGGCACAGATGATTCCGGAAAACTGGCTGCGGGCGGTATCGGTCCGGAGACCACGGCGGCGTTGGAGAATATTCAGAAAGTGGTTAAGGCTGCTGGCTTCGAAATGAAGGACATTGTCAACGTTACTGTCTTTTTGTCCGACATTCATGAATTTCCAGATATGAACAAAGTTTATAAAAGCGTAATGCCTGACCCCAAGCCAGCTCGCGCCACCATACAGGCTGCGGCCCTGGTGAACAACGCACACATTGAAATCTCGGCGATCGCGGTGAAACAGAAGTAAGCGGTTTGGCACTCGGTTTTCCGGGCATGCTTTCAGACGCCTCAGAAGCCGTCCCATGCCAGGTAACGTCTTTCCCTGGCATGAGCGCAAAAATGGTTGACATCACTGCCGGGATTGAGATAAACCCTCAATCCAACGGGCAGATTTTCAAAATTGACCGGCAGGTTTCACCAGGCGAAAGTGGTGAGTGAAACCTGCTGAATGGGGCAAAACCCTATTCCGGCGGGAGATTACCTATGGGTAACCGTTTGTGTGTTGCCGTCTCAGTTCTTCTGTTCACGTTGATTGCGTTAACGGTAGCATGGGCAAGCATCACTGGGTCCATCTCCGGAGTGGTGACCGATTCCTCGGGCGCCGTCATCTCCGGAGCCTCCGTGGTCGCTGTCGACACCCAGACCGGGAGTTCGAACCACGGTCACGACTGACGCAAAAGGTTTCTACAATCTCCCAACCCTCGCAATCGGGACCTACGCGCTCGAAATCCGGCACATCGGTTTCAAGACCTTTCAAAAAAACGGATTGATCATCGACGCCAATTCCTCGCTCCGCGCTGATGCCATTCTCGATGTGGGCGCGATCAATGAGAAAGTCGAGGTCAGCACAGACTCGGTTCACGTGGAAACCCAGAGCACGCAAATGGGAGACGTGATTACCGGGAAGAAAATGGAGGCGGTTCCGTTAAACGGCCGCAGCTATACGGACTTGCTCGCACTACAGCCAGGTGTATCTCCCTACACCTCCACCGACACCGCAAACGCCGGGAATCAGTGACCGCTCGGTCGATGGCGGACTGAATTCCGGCAACCAGTCGGTCAACGGGCAGCGAGAAACCGCCAATGGTTTCATGGTGAATGGTTCGAACGTGGAGGAAGGGAAGAACAACGGTGCGGCTATCATTCCCAACCTGGATTCGATTTCCGAGTTTCGCATTATTACGAACAACTTCGATGCTGAATATGGAAACTACAGCGGCGGACAAGTGAACGTGGTAACCAAGTCGGGAACCAATCAATTCCACGGCAGTGGGTTCGAGTTCTTCCGCAATACTGCGCTCGATGCTACGGAATATTTCACCGACTCCGTTCCGGTGTACCGCCAGAATCAGTTTGGCGGAACATTCGGCGGACCCATCAGGAAAGACAAGACCTTCTTTTTCCTCGACTATCAAGGCACACGCCAGACTCAGTCTTCGCCGGTGAATACGCAAATGCCATCAGTTGCGAACTTCACGGGAAATTTCTCCGACTCCGCAGCTTCCCTTACGGGCAGTGTGAATGGCGCAAGCTTCGCAAACATTCTGAATCAACGGATGGGGCTGCCCCCGGGAACTATCTCCGACGGAGAACCTTATTACGCCACGGGCTGCACTAGCCAAAGCGCCTGCGTCTTTCCCAATGCCGCAATTCCCAAGTCAGCCTGGTCGCCTGTGGCCGTGAACATGCTGAATCTCGGTCTGATTCCCCAGCCGAATGCGCCAAACAATTTTTTTGTGTCCTCCCAGTACGCCCAAAAATTGCGCGACGATAAAGGCGGCGTCCGCGTCGATCAAAATACCCGCTTCGGTACTCTGTTCGCCTACTACTTCGCCGACGATTATTTGCTGAACGCCCCGTATCCAAACGGCGGTGCCACCGTACCAGCCGCCACATTTGCCTATAACGGCACGACTGCCGGGCGGGCCCAATTGGTGAACCTGGGAGATACCAAGAATTTCGGAACGTACGCGGTGAATGAACTTCGCCTCAGCTACGTGCGAAACAGCCTGGCCCTCGCAGAGCCGCAAGGCGGCGTCGGCTCCAATTACAGCCTGGCCAATTTAGGATTCGTGACTCCTTGGTCCAACCCGGCAGGAGGCATCAGTCCGATCGCTCCTAATCTGGAAGGCGTGCCCTACATCACGTTCAACAATTTCAGCATTGGCGTTCCCCAGGTAAGCACAGGTCAGTTTAATAACTCATTTCAGGTGTTAGACAATTTTACGAAGGTCATGGGAACGCATAGCATTCAGTTCGGCGGCCAGTTCCACTACGACCAGATCAACGAAAGAAACCTGGCTGCGGAAAATGGCCAGTACTCATTCACCGGCGGCGAGACTGGAATTGACTTCGCCGATTTTCTTATCGGAGCGCCTGACAGCCTGACCCAGGCGAGCCCGCAAATTCTCGATTCGCGGAGCAAGTACTATGCGCTATACGCTCAGGATAGCTGGCGAGCCACCAGCAATCTCGTGTTGAACTACGGTCTGCGCTGGGAAGCGAGCATGCCGTGGTATGACACGCAGAACAAGATTGAGACCATCATTCCCGGGGAGCAATCCGTAGTGTTCCCCGGTGCACCAAAAGGATGGGTTGTCCCCGGCGATCCCGGCGTCCCGCGCACTCTCGCGCCCACGCAGTGGCACAATTTTTCGCCGCGTTTAGGACTCGCTTATTCCCCAAGTACTTCTTCCGGACTTCTCGGAAAGCTTTTTGGTGGGCCGGGAAAAACCAGCATTCGCCTTGGCGGCGGTCTGTATTACACGTCAGTAGAAGATCTCTCGCAATTCCTCGAAGTGGGTGATCCGCCCTACGGACTTTACTACGGCAGTTCCAATCCTCCGCTGCTGGAGGCTCCATACACTGTGCGCTCCACCGGCGCTCTGGTCTCTGGATGGCCGCGATTTCCTTTCACGTTTCCTCCCACTAACGTTTCCGCCAGCAATCCGGATACGACATTTGATTGGGCAGGCGTAGAACCGATTTCTTACGGATTCTCTTTCGATCACAACAACAAGCTCCCGTATTCCGAACACTACGAGTTTTCGCTGCAACGCCAGATCGGATCGAGCACTGTGTTCACGGCGAGCTATGTTGGAAACCAGGGCCATCGCCTGGTGACTTCGATCGAGGCGAATCCTGCCAATCCTGCGTTGTGTTTATATTTGAGCAATCCGGCTAATCTTGCTCCCGCGAGCACTGCGCCGCCATGCGGTCAATTCGGAGAGACGCCTCCTTCGGGCACGGACTGGGTCACGCTTCCGGGGCCGTCGCCGTTCGCCGGCCAAACCTTCCTCAGTACCCGGCCTCTCGGACCCGACTTCGATACCAACCCCTATGTCTCCACCGTGGCAAACTCGCGTTACAATTCGCTTCAGGTAAGCGTGAGCCACAACACCGGGTCGCTTAGCTTTCTCGCGGGATACACCTATAGCAAGTGCATGGATAACGCTTCCGGCCTGCAGGACTCGACTTATCCGTTCGATCCGCGGCTAAGCATTGGACTTTGCAATTTCGACTTAACCCACAATTTCGTATTCAGCTACAACTGGCTGCTGCCTTTCAAACTCGCCAATGCAGGCTGGGTAGGAAGGGTAGTGAACGGCTGGAGCCTGAGTGGCATCACAAACTTTGCGACAGGGCTTCCAGTCTCTCTGTCGGAGAATGACGACAACGCCTTGATCGGCGCGAACGCAGTTCCAGTCGATGTTCCGAACTTCGCTGGAGGTCACGTTCTGGCGGACACGAATCCGCGCGACGGTAATCCTTACTTCAACACTTCGCTGTTCAGCAACGAGCAACTGGGACAATTTGGCGACTCACGCCGCCGCTTCTTCCATGGCCCGGGACTTAATAACTTCGATATGGCCCTTGCCAAGTCAACCAAGTTTACCGAGTCGAAAGAGCTTCAGTTGCGCCTGGAGGCGTTCAATCTGTTCAACCATGCGCAATTTGAGACCCCTACCGGCGAAATTAATTCCAGCCAGTTCGGACTTGTGACTGCGGCCCGGCCTGGGCGTATTCTTCAGTTGGGCGCGAAGTTTCTGTTCTGAAGACGATCTTAGCTGGGTGTGATCGAACAGAGTCTGATTTTTCTGATGCTCTCAAATGTGAAGTCAGTGGCGGCAGTGGTGCTTTGTTTTGCGGCCTTGAGCGCCACTGCCGCTAATTCGCAAACGCCACCGCAGAAACCCCAGCACGCTGCTGCTTTAGTGCCCGGAAAACAAACCTTCGCGTCGACCTGCGCTGGATGCCATGGTCTGGATGGTAGAGGCGGGGAGCGCGCTCCAAACATCGTCGAAAATTCCAGGGTGCAGCGTCTGTCCGATCCGGAGATTGGCAGCATCATTGAGAACGGCATCCCTCAAGCTGGAATGCCTGCCTTCGGCTCTCTCGGAGACTCTCAGATCAAAGCGGTCATAGCGTATTTGCGCACACTTCAGGGAGCTAACCATTCAGCCAAACCACCCGGCGATGCCAATCGCGGAGAAATACTTTTCTTCGGCAAAGCGCACTGTTCCGGATGCCATATGGTGGCCGGCAAGGGCGGCTTTATCGCGTCCGATTTGTCTGCATATGCCGGCACTCACGGTCTGGATCAAACGCGAAGCGCGATCACCACTCCCGCTCTGCGCGGTAGCCGATCAGTGCGGACGGCAACTGTAACCACTCGAGCCGGCGAGAGATACGTTGGCAGAATTCGCAACGAAGATAATTTCTCTCTGCAGTTGCAGGCCTTTGATGGCGCCTTTCATTTCTTTTCGAAATCAGATCTGCAGACACTCGAGTTCAGTCCGCAACCACTGATGCCGACGGAATATGGTTCGATCCTGAGCCCCAATGAACTCGATGATCTGATTAGTTATCTGATGAGTGTGGCCAAGGTCAGCAAGCCGGACACCGCAGCTAAAACCGAGCGAAGAAGAGGAGCAGTGATAACGAAACGCGGCTGAGCGACTTAGCGACGTATTCGAAAAGGAAAGGACTTCTTGTGAATCGCGGCATAAACATTCCAGCGCAGTTGCGTGGTTATTCTGCTGCTCTTTGCGGTTCGAGCCTCAGGCTTATTGTCTGCATCCCCAGCGCTGGCCGAGTTCCGCTTGCAAGCTGAGTCGCCGCAGTTCTGGAATCTGGTCGATCGCAACGCCAAACTAAGTGTCGTGGGCACAGGCTTCGGTTTTACTGAGGGTCCGGTCTGGGATCAGTCGGGCTTTCTTTATGTGAGCGACGAAACCATCAACAAGATTTACCGCCTCCATCTTGATGGAAAAAAGGAAGAAGTGATCGCGCTTGGCGACCCCGATGGCAATACGTTCGACCGCCAGCATCGGCTGATCGATTGCGCCAGCGTGTTGCGCGCCATTATCGAAGTAACTCCGGACGGAAAATATAAGATCCTCGCTGACCATTACGAGGGCAAGAAATTTAACAGCCCGAATGATGTGATTGTTGGGCCGGATGGTGCTTTGTATTTCACCGATCCGACTCTCGATCTAGTGGCCGGCGAAAAGCAGGAGATCCCGTTTCAGGGTGTCTACCGCTTGGACGCGCAGGGAAAAGTGCAATTGCTGACTAAGGAATTGACCCAGCCCAACGGTCTCGCCTTTTCACCGGACGGCAAGCGCTTTTACGTCGATGACAGCGAACAGAGAAATATTCGTGTGTACGACGTTGGGCCCAATGGAACACTGACGAACGGCCGCATCTTCGGCGAGGAGCCTGGCGGCAAGGGCGACGGCGTGCCGGACGGAATGAAGGTAGATCAGAACGGAAATATCTTTGTTACCGGCCCGAAGGGCATCTGGGTGTGGGATGCCAGGGGAAATCATCTCGGCACAATCGTCATGCCGGAGCAGCCGGCAAATCTCACCTGGGGCGATAAAGACTACCGCACACTTTACATCACGGCCACGACGTCGGTGTACCGGCTGGAGACGAAGACGGCAGGCTTCGTGCCGTACCTCCGGTGACACTTCGAGAACGATTCATGAATTTACGGTGCGGCGAAGCTAAACCGAGATTGTCAACAGAGATTAATGATTAACGCCGCTAGCCAAAAAGCCGCCGTCCACGGGAAGCACGGTCCCGGTCACGAAGCTGGCGGCATCCGATGCGAGAAAGACGGCCGCTCCGATCAACTCGTCTAATGCGCCGAACCGGCTCATTGGCGTGCGGATCAACACTTCTTCTCCGCGCGGCGTTCCCACCAACAACTTCTCGCTCAGCGGCGTGCGGAAGTAACCTGGCGCAATCGCGTTCACACAAACTCCATGCCGTGCCCATTCGATCGCCAGGGACTTCGTCAAGGAGGCCAGGCCAGCCTTACTCGCGCAATACGCCGCCACTTCATAGAGCGCCAGAAACGAGCCCATGGAAGCAATGTTGATAATGCGACCATAACCGCGCTCGATCATGTGGCGTCCGAAAACTTGGCAGGCGCGCAATGTGCCAGTCAGGTTGGTATCGATGATCCGGTTCCAGTCGGCCTCGGAGAAGTCCAGCGTCGGAGCGCGCTGATTCATTCCCGCGGCGTTCACGAGGATATCTACTTTTCCCAGCGCCTGGGCGGACGCTTGCAGAACTTTCTCCAGCGATTCACGGTCCGTCACATCGCAGCTTACGCGCAGCGATCTTCGTCCGAGAGTTTCAATTTCGTCGGCAATCTCGTTCACCAGTTCTATTCGTCGCGCGCTGGCGACTACATCTGCGCCCGCTTCAGCCAGCCCGCGCGCCAGTGTGCGGCCGATTCCCGAGCTTCCACCAATTACCACCGCCACTTTGCCATCAAGGTCCAGATGCTTATATCCCATAGCTTTTCAAAGTGTATTCAAGCAGCAGCCGCAATAACCCTGGAGCGATTCGGATTACACAAATATTGTCATCGCTTTCCGCGCCGCCTATTCGATAGGACAGACAGTCTTCGATAAAGGAACACAATGAAGCAATTGTCTGCTAAGAGCTAATCGTAATCTGCGATTCATTATTCCGCGTATTTTGGTTCAGTGCATCCTGCAGGGCTGGACTCAGGAGCGCAGCCGAATCTCTGTCGAGATAGACGGTCGCATTCGGATGAGTGCGTAGAATCGACGCCGGCGCCATAGGGCTGATCGGTCTCTCGAAGCAAGCCTTCACCGCTTGAGCCTTCCGCGGTCCCGGCACCACCGCCAATATTTCCCTGGCCTTAAGAATCTGGCGCACGGACATTGAGATCGCCTGCGTCGGCACCTGCGAAATATCAGAAAACCACGCCTCGCCGACTTGCTGCTGCCGGCAAGCTTCATCCAGGTTCACAATGATGTAAGGCTCCTCAGTTTCAAAGTCGGCAGGAGGGTCGTTGAACGCGATGTGCCCGTTCTCGCCAATGCCGAGAAACGCAATATCTACGGGTGACGACGCCAGTTCTTTGCTCACTCGGCCTACTACTTCCATCGGATCCGCGGCGTCACCCTCAAGCAGATGGTAGTTGGCAATTCCGGTTTTCTGCACCAACTGCTCCAGCAACATTTTGCGGAAGCTTCCCGGATGGCTTATCGGCAAGCCGATGTATTCGTCAAGATGGAAAGCCTCCACCTTGGACCAGTCAATTCCGGGCGCCTTTGTCAAAGCATCCAGAAATTCCAGTTGTGATGCAGCGGTTGCGGCGATGATCCGCGCGCTGCCACGTTCTGTGATGGAGCGGCGAATGGCCGCCGCTGCCTGCAGGGCCGCGGCATGGCCTGATGCAACCCGATCATGGAATACTCTCAGCAACATGAAAATGCGCTTCGCAGGAGGAGTGCCTAATTCTGAGTTGGAAAATTATACAGAAAAGTGCGGCTGGATCATGGCTCGCGCACTTCGTCGGTAACGACCTGGAAGTGAGTCAGCCTCGCGCTTCCGAATGAAGTAGTGATCGCACAGTCGGTTGCGTCGCGCCCGGTGGCCATCAAAACGCGTCCGATGCGCCGGGTGTTATGCCGGGCATCGAACGTCCACCAGCGGCCGCCGAGAAAAACTTCAAACCAGGCGCTGAAGTCCATGGGACTGGGAGCCACGATCACTCCGATGTCTCCCAGATATCCGGTGGCATAACGAGCAGGAATGTTAAGTGCCCGGCAGAAGGTAATCGCCAGATGCTGAAAGTCCCGGCAAACTCCGACACGCTCGGTATAAACTCCCAGCGCGGTGCGAACAGGATTCGAGAATTCGTATCCGAACGTGACTTTGCTATGCACCCAATCACAGACAGCCTCAACCCTCTTCCATCCCCGGGGAGCATTCCAAAATAACTCTGCCGCTGTGTTCGACAAGAGATCCACTTCACAATACCGGCTGTTCATAAGGTAGGGCAGCACATTCACCGGCAGTTGCTGGATGGGAATCTCGGGAGCGTCGCGGTCCTCGATGTCGGGTTTTCCCGAGTCTTCGATCAGCGTGGAATTCTGGAATCGAATCTTTCCCGGCGGAGCGACCAATCGGCAGCCATGATTGCCGAAGCTGTCTACATAGTCCTCGACTTTGACCAGAGGGTCAGTTTGAAGCTCATCAGGCTCGCGGAGATCTTTTTCTCGTGACGGATGCACGTTGAGCAGGGTGACGATCGGTACTTCCCCAACAGTCTCGAATTGAATGTCATAACCCAGGCGGATCAACATGAATGTTCAGAGTTCCCCAAGCGAAGTGGATGCATGCGGGGATGAGATGCCGAAACTATCACGGAATCTGGCTGGTCTCGACTTTTTTTCTTACTGGCGTGGATTAGAAATTCACCGCGAGCGATCAGTGTATTATGCGGTAAGTTCACAATCGAGGGCAAAAGTGACATATTGTTTGGGAATTTCGACGCGCGAAGGCCTGGTGCTGGCCTCGGATTCCAGGACCAACGCTGGATTTGACCAGGTCAACGTCTGTCGCAAGATGTTTCGCTTCGTCCAACCGGGAGAGAGAGTTTTTGTAATTCTCACCAGCGGAAGCCTCTCCATAAGCCAGTCTGTTATCACTTTACTGGGAGATGATTTCGATTCTGGACGCGGCCTTGCTCAAGCCAACTCGCTCTACGATGCTGCCCGCATTGTGGGAGATTGCGTGCGCAGAATCTCCGATATCGACCGTGCTTCGCTGGAGCGCGATTCCTTTAGCTTCAATGTTCATTTGCTGCTTGGCGGCCAGGTTCGAGGCCAGGAGCCGAACCTCTATTTGATCTATCCTCAAGGTAATCCACTGGCGGCCACCGAAGATTCGTTGTACTTGCAGCTCGGTGAATGCAAATACGGCCGCCCGATTCTCGATCGCGGCATCCAGGCCAGCACCTCTCTCGAGGTGGCCGCGAAATACGCGCTCCTCTCACTCGATGCCACCATGCGCTCGAATGTAACGGTCGGTCCTCCATTCGATCTCTTGCTTTACAAGAAGGACAGCCTGCAAATTACCCGATACCGCCGGATTTTCGCGGGAGACCGTGACCTGAATCTGATCCATTCCAGCTGGGAGCAATCCCTTCGCCGCGCCGTAGAGCAGTTGCCGGACATTGAATTCCAGACTTCAGGCAACGAAAACCCGGTTGAGAGCGTCAGAGAAGTCGCGCGATCCAGGGTATAGGCTCGCCAAAGCGCTCCGCGCGGTTTCTTCAATGACGCGAATCGCTTTTCCCGCTCATCAATCGCGGGCTAATGCGCTATGCTTGCGGGGAAACTGGCGCGGTAAACATGATTATAGAAACCGATGCGTCCGATCGCGGCGGAGCAGAAACTCTTCACCGGTACGAACTCAACGGCGCTTACGATGAGATGTTCCGCGCCGCCGAGCATCCGCGAAAACAATATCGCCCGCTCTACAACCTGCTCCTGAGCCTCGGGCCCGACGAGTTGCGCCGCAGCAAGCAAGAGGCTGACCAATCATTCTTTAATCAGGGAATCACTTTCACCGTCTACGGAAGCGAAAAAGGCACGGAGCGGATTTTCCCTCACGACCTGCTGCCTAGAATCATCACCGCAGGGGAATGGGAGACGATCGAGCGCGGACTGACTCAGCGGATCACGGCACTCAACCTATTCCTGAAAGATGTTTATCACGAAGCAAAAATCATTGAAGACGGCGTCGTCCCCGGGAACATCGTCTACACCTGCAAACATTACCGCCGCGAGATGCGCGGCATTAAAGTTCCACGCGATATTTACATCACCGTAGTTGGTACGGATTTGATTCGAACGCCTGAGGGTAACTTCGTCGTCCTGGAGGATAATCTCCGCGTCCCCAGCGGCGTTTCCTACATGCTCACCAGCCGCCGCGTGATGAAGCAGATATTTCCCGGGCTGTTTCAAAAGTGCCGGGTGCGGCCGATCGAGCAGTACAGCCAGGCACTTCTTTCCACGTTGCGATTCCTCGCGCCCGAAGGCCGCTCGG
Organism: uncultured Acidobacteriaceae bacterium; assembly: GCA_963817305.1. Lineage (GTDB taxonomy): Bacteria > Acidobacteriota > Terriglobia > Terriglobales > Acidobacteriaceae > Sulfotelmatobacter. Next base: position 196,128 of record CAWFOD010000016.1, read on the forward strand.
AGCCCACCGTCGTATTGTTGACTCCGGGTTCATACAACTCTGCTTATTTCGAACACACGTACCTGGCACGGCAAATGGGCATTGAGCTGGTCGAGGGACGAGATTTGGTGGTTCACGACAATATTGTTTATATGCGAACCACCTTCGGCCTGCAGCGCGTCGATGTGATCTATCGGCGAATCGATGATGATTACCTTGACCCCTTGGTATTCGAGGGCGGCTCCGCGCTCGGCGCCGTCGGTCTGTTTAACGCCTATCGCGCGGGAAATATCGCCTTCGCAAACGCACTAGGAACAGGCGTGGCCGACGATAAAGCAATCTACGCCTACGTGCCGCAAATCATTCGCTACTACCTCGATCAGGACCCGATTCTGGATAATGTCGAAACCCTGCTGATGTCCGATCCTGCGCAGCGCGATCACGTTTGCCAGCGGATGGATGAGTACGTGGTAAAAGCGGTGGGCGAGTCGGGCGGCTACGGCATGTTGATCGGCCCGCACAGTACAGAAAAAGAGCGCTCAGACTTTCGCGACAAGATTAATGCCCAGCCGCGAAACTATATCGCGCAACCGACGATCAATCTCTCCACCGCGCCCTGTTTCGTGAACGGAAGCATCGAACCTCGTCACGTGGATCTCAGGCCATACGTCCTGTACGGCGAGAAAATTACCATCATCCCCGGAGGCCTGACTCGGGTGGCCCTGCGTAAAGGCTCACTTGTGGTTAACTCGTCGCAAGGCGGTGGTTCGAAAGATACATGGGTGCTGCAAAATTAAGGCTTGAAGAAGTGAGTGACAAAATGTTGTCCCGCGTCGCCGACAGTCTTTATTGGATGAGCCGCTACTTCGAGCGAGCCGACAATGCTGCGCGAGTGCTCAAGGCGACTTACGGCCTGATTCTCAATCCCGCGAAGTTTTCCACGGAAGAGCGTTGGTTTCGTGCCGTCTCCTCGCTGGCTCCTGGTGCGGCTTCGAACAATGTTGATCCGCAGCGCGCTTTATTCTTGCTGGTTGCAGACCCGGAAGGGGCTTTTTCAATTGTGAAATGCATCAGCGGCGCTCGTGAAAATGCCCGTCAAGTTCGCGAAGAAATCAGTTACGAAATGTGGGAGCACCTGAATCGACTTTTCCACGATGTGAACGGCTTTGAACTGCGCCCTGACGATGATGCCGGGGCGATGCGGGTGGTCAGCCTGGTTCGCGAAGGCTCGTATCGATTCAGTGGCGTTACCGCCGCCACAATGAATCATGACGAAGCCTGGCATTTTATCCAGCTCGGAAAATATATAGAACGGGCCTGTAATCTCTGCGTTTTACTGGACGCCTATTTTGTCGCCGATAAACATGCCGACGATCTGGATTGGGTAGGCCTGCTCAGCAGTTGCACCGCCTTCGAAGCTTATTGCAAGGCGTGTACGGCTGAACTCAAGCCGGAGCGAATCGCGAATTTCCTGTTGTTGAAGCCCGAGTTTCCGTATTCGGTGCGCTATTCGCTGGACCGGATGCACGAAGCTTTGACCGCAATCAAAGACCTTTCCTTAAGCCGCCGCACTGAAAAAATCGAAAGATTGATTGGCCGGTTGCATTCGATGGTCGCATACGTACAGGTCAATGAAATCATTGCCGGAATGCACAAGTATCTTTTGGCGATCATCGAGCAGTGCCGGGAACTGCATGCCGCGGTGAACGAACTCTATATCGAATATCCGATCGAAGTTGCTTTCCAAAACTGATGTTTTACGCCATTCGCCATTTCACGCGGTATCGCTACAGCCGTCCCGTCTGGCAAAGCATGATGGAAGTTCGCATGCATCCCAGAAGCGAGGGCAACCAGCGCTGTTTCGTTTTTCAGTTGTCCGTTAATCCCCGCGCCCGCATCTTTGGCTATACCGATTCCTATGGCAACCTTGTGCATCACTTCGATTTGCCCGCCCGTCACGGCCAACTCACCATCATCTCGGACGCGCTGGTAAATATTGACGCTCAACCGTCGATTCCCGAGTTCATGAGTTACGACGCCTGGGATGATCTGGAGCAACTGATTGAGAAAAAAGATTATTGGGACATGTTGATGCCCAGCCATTTTGCCCGTTCCTCGCCGGAGCTTGAGGAGTTAGCGAAGGAAATCGGCGTAACCGAACGGGAAGGCCGAAGCCCGTTGGCATTTGTGCAGGATGTCGTCGCGGGCGTGCATCGAACTTTCAGCTACGTAAAGAAAAGCACGGCGGTAAATTCTCCCATCGAGGACGCACTGCGAGCACGACAAGGAGTATGTCAGGATTTTACTCACATCATGATCGCGCTTGTCCGAAACGCGAAAATTCCATGCCGCTATGTCAGCGGATATCTTTATCAGGACACCCAGAATCACGACAACCAGAATTCGCATCCCTCAGCGGATGGAGCCACGCACGCGTGGGCGGAGGCTCTCCTGCCCGGCGTGGGCTGGGTCGGTTTCGATCCCACAACAAACCGCTTCGCAGGCGAGAAGCACATTCGCACTGCCATCGGCCGCGACTATGCCGACGTGCCCCCAACTATGGGCGTGATGAAGGGAAAAGCCGAGACGCAGCTCCAGGTTCGAGTTCGAGTCACGCCGTCCCAGGCTGTGCTGCCGCCCGACGAAGAATTTGCCGCCGACGAAGAGTGGTCCCAGTTCCTCGACGAGACCCAGCAATCGCAGCTGGTCGATGCGCAACAACAGCAATAAAAATTGTCCGCCAGCGGCAATCTTTAAATCTGAAATTGTCACGAGACCAGTCCGCCTAATTCTCGGAATCCGTTGTAAGCTTTTTGTAAGCTGCCATATGGAGGAGTGATGGCCTCTATTTCTTTACGGGTAAACGGTCGCGACCACACGATAGATGTCGACCCGGAAACCCCGCTCCTGTACGTCCTCAGTGACGAATTGCAACTGCGTGGTCCCAAGTTCGGCTGCGGCCTCGCTCAGTGCGGCGCCTGTACTGTAATTCTGCAGGGACAGGCGGTGCGCTCCTGCGTACTACCAGTCGGCGCTGTGAAACAACAGGAAGTCACAACCCTCGAAGGTTTGGGAACTCCGGAAAAACCGCATCCGATTCAGCAGGCGTTTATCGATGAGGTCGCGGCGCAATGTGGGTTCTGCCTAAGCGGGGTAATACTCACAGCGAAAACACTGCTAGATGAAAATCCCAAGGCCTCGGACGAGCAGATCCGTGAATCGATGTCCAATGTTCTGTGCCGGTGCTTTACCCACACGCGAATGCTGCGCGCCATCAAGCGATATCAGTCGGAGCGCGCATGAGAACCCAAATCTCTCGTCGCGAGTTTGTAAAGGCGTCCGGCGCTCTTGTCGTCTCATTCAGTGCAGCATCCTTCATGGAACCGTTCGCCGTGGCACAGGGCCCGTTCGACACGCATCGCTCGCATGTCGATCCAGACAAACTGGATTCCTGGCTCGCCGTTGCTTCCGATGGCACCGTGACCGCGTACACCGGAAAATGCGACTTCGGGCAAGGGATGTATACCGTGCAGACACAGCTGGTCGCTGAGGAATTGTGTGTATCGCTGAGCAATGTGAAATTGATTCAGTGCGACACGTCCGTAACTCCCGACCAGGGAACGACGTCTGGTAGCCAATCTACCCCAACCAATTTCAATACTCGGAACCTGGCCCAGGCGGCGGCAACAGCCCGCGAGGCTTTAGTTGCCATGGCGGCGCGCAAACTCGCTAAGCCCGCCGACCAGCTTACGATTGCAAATGGCGTCATCAGCGCGAAAAGCGGACAACATATCAGCTACGGCGAACTCATCGGCGGCAAGCATTTCAACATTGCAGTGAACTCCACAGCGAAACGCCGATCGCCGGACCAATGGAACGTGCTCGGCAAACCTGTTCCGTCGCTGGATCGAGTTGCTCTCATGACCGGCACATTCGAATTCGTTCACAACGTGCGCGTGCCGGGGATGGTTCACGGTCGAGTCGTGCGTCCGCCGGGAATCGGCGCAACTCTCGCGAATGTGGACGAGAAATCGGTGCAGGACGTTCCCGGCATGATCAAAGTCGTTGTACGAAATAACTTTGTCGGCGTCGTCGCCGAGAAACAGTGGCAGGCCGCGCAAGCCGCCAAAGATCTTAAAATCAGCTGGAAGCCGGGCCCCGAACTGCCGCCGCAGAAAGACTTCTACAACTACCTGCGCCAGCAGCCGTCAGAAGATTTAATGCTTGTCGACTCCAGGGACACAGATGGCAAATTGAAGGAGTCCTCTCGAGTCTTGCAAGCCACTTATTCGCATCCTTACCAGGCTCACGGTTCGATCGGCTCGTCGTGCGCAGTGGCCGATGTGCGGGCGGATCATGCGACTGTCTGGTCGGCCACGCAATCGGTCTACCCCACGCAGCATGGCGTGTCGGCGCTCACCGCTTTGCCGCTGAATAGTGTACGAGTGATCTTCGTTCGCGGCTCGGGTTGTTATGGCCTGAATGCTGCGGACACTGTTTCGTTCGATGCGGCTCTGCTGTCACAAGCCGTTCAGCGGCCAGTTCGCGTGCAACTTACGCGGCACGACGAGTTTATTTCGGAAAACTACGGCTCCGCCTGCGTAATCGCGCAACAAGCCGGACTCAATGCCAACGGTGCGATCGACGCGTGGGCGTGTGAAACCTGGACGGCATCGCTCGGCGGTAGACCCGGTTACGACAAGCCTGGAAATGTAATTACCGGATTGTTGGCTGGCTTTGATCCGGAAACGATTAGGCCGCAAACCGCCGTCGAGCCTACGGAAGAATTGCGCAACGGTAATAATGCCGTCCCGTCGTATGTGGTGGGATGTGTCAACGGAAAGTGCGGAGGGGCCGGCACCATCCGCAGCGAGCGCGTCCTGACTCATGCAGTAAAGTCGCCTTTCTTTACCGGCCCTTTGCGCTCACCATTGCGGCTGCAAAACACTTTCGCGCACGAATGTTTTATGGATGAAATCAGTTCGTACGTCAAAGCCGATCCGGTTGCCTATCGATTGCAGCACTTGAGAGAGACGCGGATCAGGGATGTTGTCAAGGCGGCGGCGAAGGCAGCGAACTGGGATGCCCGTCCTTCACCCAAGCCCGACACACCGCGCGGCGGCGCGGTCAGCGGCCGCGGGATCGCTTGCGTCGCCTATGAAGGGGATAACGGATACGCCGCGCTCGTGGCCGAAGTGGAAGTGGATCAATCGACGGGCGAAATTCACGCAAAACGCTTCGTCGTTGCCCACGATTGTGGTCCAATTTCCAACCCTGACGGCTTGCGCAATCAAATCGAGGGCGGAATATTGCAGGGAACAAGCCGCGCGATGGGTGAGGAAATCACCTGGGACGATCGCAAGGTGACTTCCATCGACTGGCAGAGCTACAAAACGCTGCCGCTTGGGATTCAAGTTCCGGTTATCGATTGTGTTCTGCTCGACCGTCCCACGGCTAAGGCTACCGGTGCCGGAGAAACCGCCATCACATTGGTTGCGGCCGCAATTGGCAATGCTATTTTCGATGCGACCGGCGCACGAATTCGGGAAGTCCCTTTTACGCCCGATCGCGTGAAAGCGGCTCTGGCGGCCCGTACCTGACTATCGGCGAGCCCGTTTTCCTGCTTTTGCCGGTTGACAATTGCCGCGCGAGAGGGCAGTATGGATGGGCTTTCCGGACGGTCGAGCGATCGACGTCAAGGGCTGGGTCATTTTTCGCCGTATCGTGCCGGGATGGCTTCACTTCGGTTTCCGATTTTTGCTGAGTCGTAGATCAAGAATAGTCGCGCGATCAATCTGGCCTGTAACTGGATATCATCTCCCCCCTTCCAGCGAGATCGCCAATAAGCGGAGCTGTTCGCGCCGCGCGAATGCCTGGTAATTGCTTCCCCCGTAACGTTAGCTGTCGCTGGTCAATGTCGAGTTCCGTATCCCTGGAGAAGAAACCATGAGATCGTTTAAAGCCAATTTCCGCCTGCTCGCATTTGTTGTTCCTCTATTGGCGTTCGCCATTGCTCCTCAGGACTCTCGCGCACAGACCGTGTCAGTATCACCCGGGGATCTTTCTTACGGCGTACCGACGCAAACGCCGTTTCCCACGACAGGATTACCTCTAGCCAGCGCTCCCGATAGCGTTACCGTGATTATCACCGGAAGCGGCTCGGTTACCTTCTTGGGAACAACGGTGGGCACGCCAGGGTCGAATCCGGGCGACTTCTTCATCGAGGGAACCTCCTGCACCGGAACTATTACCTCGCCCAGCACATGCCAGGTAACTCTGCACTTCAACGCGTCGCTGGCTCCTGCGTCCACCTTGGAAACGGCGACGCTGACGATCAGCTATACAGTCGGCTCGACCCCCGGAGCTCTGACCGTGCCGATGAACGGCGCCTATGGGGCAATCAAGCTTTTCAGCGCGCTGGATATAAATCCGTCTCTATTCTCAGGCGTCACCTGGCCCAACTCGCCAGGAAATCCTGTGAACACGGTGCCAGTGAATCTGTCCTGCCCGGCCAATCCAACCGCGGTGCTTTCGTCGACCCCGGACGGTTCGGGGAACGTATTTCAAGACAACACGATCCAGATTGCCGAACACCATCGGCACTTCTGTAACAACCACGACGAACGTTTGCTATGGAGGCGACCCTAATTTTCAGGGATTCACCGGCTTTCCCGCCGGCACCTCCAACTGCTTTCAGCCGAGCTATGAATCTGCGGCCACCGGCTTTCTCGGCCAGAATCCCGATTTGGCAGGCGTCCCTGCTGCGTATGGCGTCCAACCGTTGAATCTGATGAATGCAGTTTTCCCGGCCGGCACACCACCACTGTATTCCCCGGTGCTGCAGGCTGGCCCTCAGTCGCTCACCGTTCAGCTGACCGATGCCGGCGGTGATCTTGGCGCGGCCACCCTTCATTTGGTAACGAATTGTAGCGTCGCTGGAGTCACGCCCGGCGGCACGTCACGGGTCAATCCGATCAACCCACCAATCCGTCCCAACGCGTCACAAACTGCCAACCTCGACACGTCCCGGGACAAAACATCTCGATGTACGACAGCGATGCCGGGCGATCGGAGGGCCGGCCACCATCCAGCGGGAATGTGCCCAATCATCACGGATATTGGCGTACCCCAGCGCTCTTCAATCAGCTGGTACCGGCACATCGGCCGCGCCGGCGGTCTGCATGCGAATGGCGGAGGCTTGAAGTGGATTCTCCCGGCAGCCGATGTGCAAAGGGTTTCTCTCCAGTGCACCAGCGGTGGCACAACCAGCGGGAGTAATTGCGTCCCGACAAGTCCGCACAGCCAGAAACCTGTACGACTCGGCACAGTTTACGTCTCCGGACGGCCCGGTAAACGGATTCAACTTCCTGTACGGTCCAGTCGGCAGCCCGGCGGCCGATGCCTGCAGCAATATACTGCCAGGAGTGCCCAGCGCCGCTTGCGCCTCGAGTACAGGACCGGGCATGCTGATGGGCAGCGACAACTGGCTCTGCGCGCCAGGTCAAACCGCGCCCTGCACTCCGCTGGAACCAAACACAGCCACTCCAACATCCCCCGCAACCTATTCAGCAGGGAACTGTGAACTTACCGGCAGTGTAACGGGCGATCTGTGCCCCCTCGATACCCTGACCCAATTCAAGGGTGCGGCGGATGTGCTGCCTGGCGGCACAACTTCCGGAAAAAACTCGATATTCATTCCAGTTGTCAATATGCCGTTGCCAGCCACCACGTTAAGCAGTGTCGTATCAATCAAATGGGTGGACCAGACGCCAAATCCGGCAACCGTCACTTTCACCTCCAACCCCGCGAGATAGGAGGTCCGGGAACTCAATCCGCCAGCCAATGGATTTGTTGCGGCGTCTGCCTACAGCGTCACCTACGGCTCTAACGTTGGCCCAACCCTCTCCCGGATACTACGTATCCGATTCGCAGCGATATAACTTGTTCAACCCGACGGCGAATCCAGAACTTTACGCCCCGCTTTGCTCGCGTCGGGACCACGCCGTCCTTTTGCCTCGAATGGCAACCTCACCACTTCAGGGGATGGCATTTACAACCTCCACTACTTCACCACAGACTGCGCTTTCACGGAAGAACTGGTCTTCAATCCACAGGGGCACCAGCTTACCGATCCGACGCGCGAACTGGGCATCGTTCCGCTATGTCACCGTGGGCGTCGATACCGTAGCGCCTACTTTTTCTGCTGGCTCGTGTATTGCTCCAGCGCCGGTTTACCAGAGCTGGTACGGTACGAACGAGACAGCGCAGTGTACGGCCCGTGATTCTTATCAGCCGGCCAATACGGATCGGGATTTGGTTCGCCGCTGCGCAAGTGGCATCCAGGGCAGCAGTCGCCCGAGACCGTGGATGTCTCCACTACGTGGCTCTGGCGCGGCAATGCGGCAGCACCGACCAATCGTGCCAGCATGCGATTTGGCAGGGAACTGCGTCAATGTGTAGCCGGTCCGTATCAGGTCGACTGCAGCCGCCGACGATCGCGGTCGCGGTTCCTGGGTCGGGTTCGACCTACGCGGCCAATCAAGTGGTCGATGCCTCTACTCCTGCTCCGATGGCACCGGGTCTGGAGTTAAGACGTGCAGCGGCACAGTGACTCTTGGCACAGCAGTCAATACCGTGCGGGACTAATGGCGTTTCGACCGCCGAAAACTTTCACCGTGGTTGGCACCGACAATGTCGGTAATTCCACTACTACCACCGTGAACTATTCCGTATCCTGCCATTACGTTGCTTTCGCGGTTAGTCCGACCAGTGTTAACCCTGGAGGAAAAATCACGATTACTGCGAGTGCGATGGATTGTATGAGCAGTTCACAAAGCATTAGCCTTGAGTTCATCTGGACCGGACCTGTAGGAAAATCTTGCAGTTCCAGCAAAACGGTCATGTTTACCACTCCTTACTTCACCATCCGTGCGGGGACGTCAAATTCTGTGTCTTTCCCATACACGATTCCGACGACGGCGTGTGCCGCAACGCACACGCTGACTACGGACACGTTCATTGCGGGAAGCCAAGTGGATAGTACGTCTGTCTCGCTCACAGTTGAAAGGTGAGGTTCGGATGGGAATGTTCGGTATTGTCCACCGCCGCTGTGAATACGACAGTTCTAGCTCCGTAACCACGGTGACCTCCGATAATGATCCCGGCCCTCAAACAACTCCGTCTCAGAAGCTATATCAGTGACGCTCCGAGATAGGCCCGTCCTTCCGAAAGGAAGACGTTACGGGCTGCGGTTTGAGTGGAGGATTGCTGAACCCGCACGCGATCTATTTTGCCGCAGTCGTCGAATGGTCCGCCGAGGCGTACATCGTGCGGAGGTCGGAGCGCTCCATAATGTGTTCCGCACCCGGATCCTTCTTAAGCTCCTCGAATGAGCTGTGCGCCAATTCATACTGCTGGTTCGATTCGCTGTATTTCCACTTAATCGATTCGCATCTCCCAGGAAGGTAATGAATGCGGGCGGTTTCCAGTCGCAGGCCAAGCTTCTCGCTGTTGTTCAATGCCGTCTGCAACTCCGGAGTGGCGTGCGCATGATCTTTATTCTTGATCATTGCGTCCGAAAGGTCTACGGAGCTACGCAGCGAGTAATACTTCAGATGGAGGCCATCAGCCTGCTGCACGTCGGCGCGCAATTCGCCCACGGCGGATTGCGAACGGCCTTCCGCGATGGCAACGCGGGCCAGGTTCATCCGGGCAATCAGAGCATTTTCGCGATCTTTACTTTTGGCCGCAGCCGCAGAGGCTTGTTCGTAAGCGTGATTCGCCGCCTTGTAGTCGCCTTGATAGTAAGCCACGTCTCCTTGAGTATTCAGTAGTTCGCTGCGAACCGTTTCGTTCTTCAGGTCGGCGGCAATCGTGTTCGCCTCGTTCAAAAGCTTGCCCGACTCACTCCCGCGTCCAACCAGGGCTAAAGTGTCCGCCAGATTATTCAAAGAGTCCGCCAGCTCAAAACTCTTATTGTTGGTCGAGCGGAAGGCATTCACGGAATCCTGCATGGCGCTCACCGCCGATCCTAGGCGTCCCTGATACATCAGCACTTTCCCGATGGATTCAGAAGCTCCTGCGGCATCCTTGGTGTCGCCCGCCTTGCGGGCAACGTCCAGCGCATTCATCAGGTTTGCCAGTGCCTGGTCGTAATCTCCCATGGCTGTATACACTTCGCCCAGCGAGGTCAACGTTTCCGCCAAATAGAAAGGCTCGTTCAGCTTCTGCCGTAACTGCAGGGATTGCTGGTAATAAATGAGCGCGTTGTCCGTGTCATACTTCGCGAAGATATACGTCGCCAATATTGCTCAGGCACAAGGCCTGATAATTCACGTCATTGGCGTCGCGCTGGATTTGCAACGCTTCCTTGTAGTCCTGCAACGCTTTGTCGTTGTCGCCGCGCGTCTGGTAGAGAACGCCGCGGTTGATCAGGATGTCGCCGTAATCCTTTTTGACCCCGATCTCACGCAGGATCTGCAGCGCCTGGTTGTAGCTGGCCGTCGCTGCATCCGGCTTGCCGAGAGTGATCTGATCCTGAGCCAACTCCGACAGGCTATTGGCCAGCAACCGCTGCATGCCCAGCTTGCGGGTAATTTCCATCGAGTCTTGAATGTTGCGGATGGCTTCATCCGGCTTGTTCATCTGCCGGTAGGAAATTCCCAGCGCCTGCAGAATCAGCGCCTTCTGCTCCGGATTATCCACCTGAACCGCCAGGCTTAAGCCTTTGCTGAGCGGCTCTAAAGCCGCTTCCGGATTGCCTTGCAGAAACTCCACGCTGCCGATTTGCCACAATGCCTTTATGTTCTTAGGATCGGCTTTCAAGATGTTGTTAAACTGCGTGCGAGCCTTATCGAAATCCCCGTTGTCCGAATACAGGCTCCCCAGCGCATACTCCACATCCGTGTTATCAGGGAAGGTCTTGGCGAGGTTCTCGTAGGCCTCGATCGCTTTCTTGTTGTCCTTCATGACTTGCGCGTGGTTAGCTTCGATCAGGTATTTTTCGGCCAAGGGAAGTTGCTGGCTGAGTTCGAGAGCTTTGCGCGAATACTGTTCCGCCTGGGTATCGTACCCGAGAGCCGAGTCCGCCTCGGCTAATCGCGCGTACGCGAGTGCAAACTGAGGATCCTCTTGAATCGCGGCTTGGAGCGCTTTGACCGCGTCTAGGTTCTTGCCTTCACGCAAAAGTTGCACACCCTGGCTGAAGTCGCGCAGTGCGGGCGCAGAGTGAGAGGATGGCTGGAACGAACTGGCCTTCAATTCTTTCAGAACGTCGGAAGAGACGGAGAGATTCTGACGAATCTGATCGGCAAGGCGATCCACGGCAACAGGAATTTCTTTCTCACTGGCGGCCTCGATCTTTACCGGCACGCGGCGGTCGCGCTTTAGATCTTGCAAAGTGGCATCGATGCGAATCTGATCCCCAAACTTGACGTACTGTCCCCATACCACGATATCCGCATTGCTGAATTGGGCGAGACGACTCACCGTGGATGGATCGATTGCGGCGCCGGGTGTTATGCGCAAATCGGAAAGAACCTGATGCAACCGTTCCGGAGAGATGGTGCGCAGATGGGCTGACTCTCCCACATCGGTGCTCAGCATGTCCGCCAAACTCGGCCCCAGCCAATCAAAACTGGGATCTCCTGAAGCATTTCGAAACGGCAAGATGGCCAGTGACACCGACGGCCCAGCGCCCGTTTGCGCGTGGGATGGCGAAAAAAGCGTTCCGCGAAACACGTATCCGAGAATCGCCAGCAAGAGCACGGAGACGATACCAGCCAGCATCGGCCAATGAACCGTGCGTCCCCAGGGCTCGACGGCTGGTTGGAAACCCAACGTTGCGGCTGCTCGATTCCCCTGCCAGGTTTCCAGATCCCGCAGGAATTCCGTGGCCGTCTGGTAGCGCAGGTTGGGATCGCGCTCCAGGCACTTGCTGACAATATTGCTGAGCGCCCGCGGAATCGTCCCGTCATGGTCGGAAACCGGAATAGCGCGCTCCTGGTTGCGCTTGATCAAGCTGGCCACGGCGCTCTCGGCTCTAAACGGCGTCTGGCCGGTCAGCAGCTCGTAAAGAATCAGGCCCACGCTGAAAAGGTCGGAGCGCTGGTCCAGTTCCTTTGCCAGCGCCTGCTCCGGCGACATGTATTCCATGGTTCCGACCAGGGCTCCGGTCTGCGTCATTCCATCGCCCTGAACCGTACGGGCCAAACCGAAATCCATCACCAGAATTCGGCCACTCCGATCCCTCATAATGTTCTGCGGTTTCATGTCGCGATGGATGACGCCCACACCATGAGCAGCTTCCAGCGCACGGCAGACCTGCTGAATGATCTCGACTGCCTCCTCCGGAGGAAACTTTTTTCGCTTCAGAATGAGAGCCCGCAGGTCTTCGCCTTCGACGAATTCCATGGTGATGAACTTCACGCCATCGGCGTCGCCCAGGTCGTAGATGCGGATCACATTCTTATGAGTAACCTGGTGCGCTAGCAGCAATTCCTGCTTAAATCGCGCCAGGATGGAGGGATTGGCGGCCAGTTGCGGGCGGATAAGCTTCAAAGCAACTGGACGGTTCAGCTCGCGGTCCATCGCCTTATAAACTGCACCCATCCCGCCTTCGCCCAGAAGTTGCAGGATTTCGTATCGCCCCCCGAGCACATCGCCAATCTGCAGAACTGCGGCGCTTATTTGCGAACGAGGCCGCGGGGCGGGAGAGCCGGGGGTTGGACTTACATCAACCTGGGTAGCATCGAAATCCACCTGCCTGTCGGGTGGAGCGGAAGATGGCTGGGGAAAATCAACTAACGTGGCGTCGGAGTCGACCGAAGAATTTGAGGCAGCACTATCCCCCTTAACCGGAGCGCTCACACCGAGCGTGTTGGCCGAATTCGCTCGATCTTTCGGATCGATCCGCGGATCCCGATTGTGCATGACTCGCCCTGCTGGGAGGAGACTGAAATCCCCAAATGCCGCACCAAAAAATTACTTCGAAGTATATACCGCGGGGGGAGGGCAATACACCAACAAGTATCAATTATATCAATCTCAATTGGATTTCTGCTCGGCGATCCACTGGTTCGTACGGGCGTCCAGCAGATCGAGGGGAAGCGTTCCCCCGTTGAGCATTTCGTCGTGAAACTTACGAATATCGAACTTGGGGCCTAATTCTCTCTGAGCTCGATCGCGTAGTTCCCGAAACTTGAGCTGTCCGAGCTTGTAGCTGAGCGCTTGCGCGGGCCACGCAATATAACGATCGGTTTCGGACTGGATGGTCGGTTCATCCACTGCGCCGGACTTGCGGAAAAACTCCACCACCTGATCGCGCGTCCAACCTTGAGAGTGGATTCCCGTATCAACCACCAGCCGCACAGCTCGAAACAGTTCCGACGAAAGGCGTCCGTAGTCCGAGACGGGATCTTGATAGAAACCCACTTCCTTACCCAGTTGCTCGGCATACAGAGCCCAGCCCTCGATGTAGGCGTTAAAGCCCAAACCGTGCTGGCGGAACTTGGGCAGGCCGGTCAGTTGCTGCTGCACCGACAACTGCATGTGATGTCCCGGGATGCCTTCGTGGTAGGCGATGGCCTCATCGTCGATCAGCGACCGCTGCGCGAAGTTGGATGTGGCCACCACGACACGGCCGGGGCGCTTGCCATCCGGAGTGCCCGTCACGTAGTGGGTGGCGGCCGCAGCCTGGAAAGGCGGTATGGCTTCAACCGTGACCGGCGACTTGGGCAGCACTGTGAATAGTTCTGGCAGTTTCGGCTCCATCTGCGCGATGTATCGGCGAAAGTCATCCAGAATCTGCTCGGCTGACGTTGGAATGTATTTGGGATTCGTCTTGAGCGAAACGCGAAACGAAGCTAGATCGGCGAATCCTTCTTTCTTCGCAATGGCCGTCATCTCGGCCTCGATGCGATCGATCTCGCGCAAGCCCAGTTGATGGATCTCGTCCGGCGTCATTCGAGTTGTCGTGCGAGCATAGATGTCGTTCTGGTAGCGCTTCTCGCCATCCGGCAGGGAAGTGACCGCGAGAGTAGTGCGGCCCTGTGGAGCGTATTCCGTGCGCAGAAAGACGGCGAAGGTTTTGTAGGCGGGAATTACATCGCCATTGATAGCGTCAGTAATCTGCTGGGTTAATCGCTTCTGGTCGTCGGCGGAAATACTCGCCGGATATTTTTTGGTTGGGATGAGAAACGGGTCGGCACTGATAATGCCCTCACATTGCACGGGAAGTTTCTCAATCAGGAACCGCACCGGCATGAGTTTGTCTTTCATGCCCGCGCGAAGCACTTCGGTGGTCTGGTTGAGAACGCGTGGAATCTGGTGCAGACGCGCAATGTAGTCCTCGTAGTGCTTCACCGAATCGAACGGCATCGAGAGTGGCAGATCCGCGAGGCTGGTATGGACGCCGTTCTGCTGATTGATCGGCATCTCGTACTCTTTGAGATCGAAGTCCGCAATTCGCTGCTGCAGCACGCGAACCAGCAAATCATGAGAGAGTTGGTCCTGATCAGAGAAGCCTGCCGTCGGAATGGCTTCAATCCGCGCCAGGAATGCCTCGTCCGATTTGTGTCGTTCGCCGATCGCTTGCAAGCGAGTACTGAGCAAGCTTGTCGTTATAGCGATAATCGCCGTAGGCGGTGGCGCGCTCCGGAAAGTTGCGTAGATCCGTTTCGTAGTGCTCCTCGAACAGCGCATTCTGCGCGGCGAGGCGATCGGCAACTGGCTTAAGATCCTGGCCGAGCAAAGATCCGGCTAACGTAGCGATGAGAAAAAAGACCGAGAGTAAGCGCATAGTCTATGCAGACTACCAGAGCAACCGTCAGCGTGAGAAGAAAGAGATTTGCCCTGAGTTCCAGTCCGTCCACAAGGCGCACTTCAAGAATGACGCTTGCTTCAAGTAGACTAGCTATCCAATGAAGAACGGGTACTCGCGCAAACTCAGGTTTTTCTTCCAGCTCAGTATCGCTGCAATCCTACTTACCACGGGGATGATTGCTCAGTCCGTTTCACCGCAACTCTTGGATGGGTTGAAGTGGCGCCTGATTGGCCCTTTCCGTGGTGGCCGCGCGGTCGCCGTGGCCGGCGTGCCGGGCGATTCCACCACCTTTTATTTTGGTGCAGTCAATGGAGGCATTTGGAAAACCAGCGACGCAGGAACCGTCTGGACGCCAATTTTCGATAGCCAGCCGGTTGCCTCGATCGGTGCGATTGCTGTGGCGCCTTCCGATCACAAAACCATTTACGCCGGAACCGGCGAGTCCGATATCCGCTCCGACTTGTCCTCCGGAAATGGCGTCTACAAATCAGTTGACAGCGGCGCGACCTGGACCCACATTGGCCTTGAGGACACTCGTCAGATCAGCCGCATCGTGATCGATCCGCAGGATTCAAATATCGTTTACGTCGGCGCTCTCGGCCACGCTTATGCTCCGAATGAACAGCGAGGCGTTTATAAGTCTGTGGACGGAGGAATGCACTGGGAGAAAGTTCTGAATACCGGAGCGGACACCGGCATTTCAGATCTCGCGATCTGTGCCGGTAACCCACAACTTTTGTTTGCCGGAACGTGGAATACTCACCGTCCTCCCTGGAGCACCTATGCTCCCATCGATGGACCCGGCGGCGGACTCTACCGCTCCCAAGATGCAGGCAAGACCTGGTCTCGTCTCAACGGCAACGGATTGCCCGAAGGCGATTGGGGTCGCATCGGAGTCGATGTGGCTCCGGATGGCAAGCGCGTTTACGCGCTCATTCAAGCGAAGAAGTCCGGACTCTACCGCTCCGACGACGGAGGCAATACCTGGACTCTGGAAAACGCCGATCCACGTCTCACCAGCCGCGCCTGGTATTTCAATGGCATCACCATCGACCCGCAGAATCCCGATGTTTTCTACGTCCCGAATGTCGCGCTGTACCGGTCGGAAGACGGCGGCAAAACCATTTCGATCGTCCGCGGTGCGCCCGGCGGAGACGATTACCACCAGATCTGGGTCGATCCTAAAAACTCCGCCAGCATGGTTCTCGGGACAGACCAGGGAACCACCGTCAGTCTCGATCACGGCCAGACCTGGAGTACCTGGTACAACCAACCCACTGCCCAGTTCTATCACGTCATCACAGACAACGAGTTCCCCTACGTTGTTTACGGCGCGCAACAGGATAGTGGAAGCGCAGCCGTTCTAAGCCGCACCGATCACGGTCAAATCACTCCGCGCGATTGGTTTCCCGCAGGCGACAGCGAAAGCGGTTACATGGCGCCGGATCCTAAGGATCCGAACATCGTTTACTTGAGCGGAACCTACGGCACCGTGGACCGCTTCGACCGGCGCATCGGACTTAGCCAGAACATTGCTCCGTGGCCGGCGCTTACATTCGGATCCGAGATCGATCAGCGTAAATATAGAGATCCGTGGACTCCAGTGTTGCTCTTTTCTCCTGCAGACAAAACAACTCTCTATCTCGGTACTCAATATGTGATGAAGACCGTCGATGGCGGTCTGCACTGGGAGACCATTAGCCCAGATCTCACCGGATCGACGCAAACGCCGGGAGAAACCAAACCGCAAGGGCCGCCAACCATCGACGATGCGAAACAGCGAGGTTACGGCGTCGTATTCACCATTGCACCATCGGCTCTGAATCGCGATCTGATTTGGGCCGGAAGCGATACGGGATTAATTCACCTGACGCGCAACGGCGGGAAAAACTGGAAAGACGTCACGACGCCCCCAGGTCTCTCTGCATGGAGCAAGATCTCATTCATCGAAGCTTCGCACTTTGAACCCGCAGTGGCGTACGCGGCCGTGGATCGCAGCCGCCTCGACGATCGAACCCCTTACCTTTATCGCACCCGCGACTACGGAGCCAGCTGGCAACTAATAACGAATGGAATTGCGGCTCCCGCTTTCCTCCGCGGAATTCGCGAAGACACCGAGAAAAAAAATCTTCTCTTCGCCGGAACCGAGTTCGGAGTTTACGTTTCGTTTGACGCGGGCGATCACTGGCAATCCTTGCAGCTCAATCTGCCGGTCACTTCCGTTCGCGATCTCACCATTCACGGTGACGATCTTGTCATTGCCACGCACGGACGTTCCTTCTGGATTCTCGACGACATCACCCCACTTCGCCAGGCCGCTGAAGCTGCGAAGGCCAACTCGTTCTATCTTTACCAACCGGCTCAAGCATACCGGATTGATAACGATTCTTTCGCGGGCACGCCACTTCCGCCAGAAGAGCCGACCGCAGAGAACCCTCCGGCGGGCGCCACGATTGATTATTTCCTCAAGGCTCCAGCGGGCAACGTCGTGCTCGAGATTTTCGATTCGCAACAAAAACTGATTCGCAAATTCTCTTCAGAAGACAAGCATCCGGAAAAGCATCCGCCAAT
Organism: uncultured Acidobacteriaceae bacterium; assembly: GCA_963817305.1. Classification (GTDB taxonomy): domain Bacteria; phylum Acidobacteriota; class Terriglobia; order Terriglobales; family Acidobacteriaceae; genus Sulfotelmatobacter. The sequence goes on from CAWFOD010000016.1 coordinate 213,499, forward strand.
TCCGATTGCGGAGCGCTGGTTTCCCAAGCCTGAGGCTTTACTCAACAATCCTGGAACGCATCGCTTCGTGTGGAATCTAAAGTGGGGAAACTCCGGAGAATCAAGCCCGGACGAGGAATCCGAATTCCGCAATCCCAGTGGCCCTCTGGCCGTGCCCGGAGACTATACGGTCCGACTCACGGTGGACGGAAAGCCACAGACGCAACACCTCAAAGTGGTCATGGACCCGCGGTCGCCTGCGACTCCCGAGATTCTTCGGCGGCAACTGGAACTCGGGCGGCAAATATTCGGAGAGACTCTTGAAGCTCGCCGCGCGCTCGCCGAAATCACGTCGGTGCAAAAACAGCTGACCGATGCTCAGCAGAAACTGGGCGAACAAAATCCATCTCTCAAGTCGGCTGTGTCAAACGTTCTTTCCGAACTCGCAGGAATTCTTTCCAATAAAGAAAATAAGGAACAGCCGCCAGCAGGTCTGCAGGAGGGCTACAGCGAAATGGTTTCGGCTCTGCGAGTGGTAGAAGGTGGAGACCGTGCCGTTCCTGCGCAAGCAATAGCTGTCTACGAGGAATCCAGCCAGCGCGTGAAAATCGGTATTGCAGCGTGGGCTAAATTCAAGGAAACGAAATTGCCTCAGCTCAATCAGGAGCTGCGCGAAGGAAATCTTGCTCCGATCGCCATTTCGGAAATTGAACGGGAGGTTGAGTTTCTAATGTCCCGTTGAGGAATCGCGAAAAGTTTTCTTCACCAAACCCTGCACGCTTTCACCGCAACCATGGGTTGTCCCGCTTTACAGCCAAATGCTTTGCCAAACTCCGGCATGTTGACCAGAACCCCGTTGGCGCGGAAACGATCCGGCGAATGTGGATCGGTCGTCGCGATCAGCCGCTCCAGCTCCGGACGCCACGATGCACACCAATCCTGCGCGAAGCCGAGAAAAAACTCCTGTAGCGGCGTATATCCGCTGGCACTCTTCTTATCCAGATCTTGCTCCTGCGTTGCGGCGTGAGCCAGAAATGCCATGTAGGCCAGGCGCATCCCGCCGTTGTCCGCCGTATTCTCGCCCAATGTGAGTTTGCCATTGATCTTCGTATCGCCCACGCTGAACTGGCTGTATTCGTCCACAATGCACTGCGCCTTTTCCGTGAACTTGTCGGCATCCTCTTTGGTCCACCAGTCGTGAAGATTGCCATGACCGTCAAATTGCCGCCCTTGATCGTCGAATCCGTGAGTGATTTCATGACCCATGAAAAGACCAATGTGGCCATAATTCAACGCTGCCGCCGCCGGCGGATTGAAAAACGGAGACTGCAATACCCCGGCAGGAAAATTAATATCATTCATGCTGGGATCGTAATAAGCATTCACCGTGGGGGGTGACATCTCCCACTCATCGCGATTTACCGGCTTGCCGATCTTCGCCAGTTGCCGATGGGATTCAAACTCGGCCGCGCGAAAGCTGTTTCCCAGCGCGTCTCCGCGCTCAATCGTCAATGTGGAATAGTCACGCCATTTGTTCGGATAGCCCACCTTATTGGCAATCAAGTGCAGCTTCTGCTCGGCCAGTTTCTTGGTCTCCGGGCTCATCCAATCCAGGCTCTCGATATCTCTGCCCATCGCCGCTTCGATATCATGAATCATCTGTAATGCCTGTTCTTTGCTGGCCGCTGGAAAGTTCTGCTCCACATACACCTTGCCCAGTGCCTCTCCCAATGCCCCGTCGGTACTGCCAACGCAACGCTTCCAGCGTGGCTCCTGCTCTGGAATGCCCACTAATTTACGCCCGTCGAAATCGAATTTCTCTTCATCGAGCGCCTTGGGTAAAACCGTGCCCGGAACCGAGTGTACAAGTTGCCAGCGGAGATAAGCCTTGATGGTTGGTAAATCCGTTTCCGCAATCACCTGATTCAAACCCTTAAAAAACTCCGGTTCGGCCACATTAATTTCCCGGAATTGCGGCGCCCCGGTTCCCGGATAAAAGTGTTCCCAATTCAAAGTCGGTGTAAGCGCCTGCAAACCGCTGTCCGGCATCATGTGATAAATGTTGTGCGGGTCGCGCTGCGCCGTGACATCCAGAGACACTTTTGCCAACTCAGTCTCCAGATTCATGATCGCTTGTGCCTCGCTGGATGCCTGCGCCTCACTCGCCCCCAGCAGCTTCAGCATGTTTCCGATGTGCTGCACGTACTGCTTGCGGATCTCTTCGTCCTTTTGTCCGGTGCGCAGGTAATAATCCTTTTCCGGCAAACCCAGCCCGCCCTGCGATACCACAGCAATTTCGCGGGTCGCATCTTTAAAATCCTGCTGCGATCCAAACCCCAGAAAAGCGTTCACATTGATGAGCTGAAAATGTGCCAGTAGTTCCGGCAATTGATCTTTGCTGGAGAGCGCGTTAATGCGATCCAGTTCAGGCTGCAACGGCCCCATACCTTTCTTTTGGATGGCGGCGTCGTCCATGCAGCTCGCGTAATAATCGCCAATCTTCTGCGCATTCGCGTCGCGCCCACTGCTCTGGCCCGCGGCAGTCTCAAGGATTTGGTGCAGTACCTGCCGGTTATATTGCTCGAGATTGTAAAACTGGTCGGAATAAGGAGAATCGTCGGGGATGGGATGGAGCTTGCTCCAGTTACCGCAGGCGTAATGGTAAAAGTCAACGCAGGGATCGGCCGCCGTATCCATCAGATCTCTATCCAGGCTGGGGATCAACTGAAAGGTCTGTGAAGCGGTCGCGCTGGATGGAGTCGAACTGGTTTGCGCAAGCACCCGGCTGCCTGCAATGCCTATCCCAGCCACTACGATGAAACAGATCAGCTGCCATCCTCGCCTGAATCGCATACCTACCCTCCGGGTAGGAATCATACACCGCCGAATCGCCTGCTCTTCTCGCCATTCGTCCAGGCAAGAAACATATTCGGTTCGCTAGGCGAATGATTTCTCCAAGCAACCACTGGTACTTTAGTGCGGCCGCATCCTTCCCGAAGCTTTCTCCATACTAGTGTCCGACGCCCGAGGATCGTATCATCGAGACACGCGCATAGACGCGGTTCCATGACTCTGTTTGAATCGTCCAGATCCAATAGAAGCACGGACTCTGCAACCGCTTCTGCGATGGCCGATGCCCTGATCCCGATCTGGCAGCGCGTACTGCAACGCCCATCGATTGGGATCGAAGAAAACTTTTTCGACATCGGCGGCAATGTTGAGTCCGCCGACTTGCTGTTTGCGGAGATTGCCCGCGAGTGCGGCAGGGAAGTGCCCACCGCCGCCATCTTTCAGGCTCCCACGATCGCGGCCTTGGCTTCCATGCTGGAACTGCCCAGCCTTCCACGCTTCTCACCCTTCGTTTCTTTGAAACCTGGCGCAGCGCACCCGCCGGTCGTTATTACTCATGGTTTGGGGGGTCGAGCCAGGTTCACGCAACTCGCAAAGCATATTCGCACCAGTCATTCCATCTACGGCATTCAGGCTCGAGGAATCGATGGCAGGGAAGAGCCTTTTGATCGTATTGAAGACATGGCGCAGTACTATCTGGCGGACTTAAGGAATCTGCAGCCCGAAGGCCCCTACGTGCTCATCGGCTATTCTTTCGGTGGTCTGGTAGCTTTGGAGATGGCACAGCGCTTGTCGGATGAGGGCAAGCAAATTCAACTCCTGGTGCTCGTGGATGCCTATCCTCATCCCCGCCAGATGTCCGGACGCCAGCGCTTGCTTCTGGGCATTCAGCGAACCAAACGCCGCATCTCCCAGATGAGCGAGCGGCCCCTCCCCGATGCAGTGTCGTACTTCATCGGCGGACTGAAGCGCCGACTCGGTTTCACGGCCGAACATGGACACAGCCCTCAGCTTCTTAACGCTTCCCGATTTTCGCTTGCTGCCAGCACATTGCAGGTGAAACGCAAAGCTTATCTCGCTCTAGCGCGCTACCAGCCTCGCCCTTACGCCGGGAAGATAAAATTCTTGAAGAGCGAGAGCGATGAGTACTTTCCCGGCGATCCCGTGCCGGTTTGGGCAAATTTTGTGGCCGACTTCGAAGTGGAGACCGTTCCCGGCAGTCATCTGGACATGGTAACCGCCCACTTCGAAAGCCTGGCTGCCGTCCTTACCCGGTACTTGCAAGAAGCGTTTTCTGAGAAGTAGATCGAGCAAACTGGTGTAAAACTTGGCGATGCCTACGGGGCCACATCACAACACGGATAGATTAAGGTCATTCTTTTTTGACCTGACGCGCCTTTTTTGCTTATTGTCTTTCGTTCTTTCCGGCGCATTGTTTTCTGGCGGATGCGACCGAAAGCAAGACTCCTCGGCCAAGTCGGCAACCGCACCGCCCGCAGAAACAGTCAGGCGGGTCGAATCCCCCGCGAAGTCTCAAGCCATTCCCGATTGCCCTCCCGCCGAAGGCCCCGATGTATCGGCCCTCTCGGAAAAAACCGAGCACGTTGTCATTCTTAAGTGGCGAGCCAGCGCTTCTGACTCCAAGCACCCTGATCCCGTCGGATATTGCCTGTATCGCAGTCTTAAGGGCAAGCAGAAGCCACTGCAACGGATCAATATCCATCCCTTGCCGCAAACTGCATGTACCGATGACCTGGTGGAGAATGATAAGAAGTACGATTACAGAGTGATGGCCATCAGCCAGAAACGGATTATGAGCCGACCCTCAAATGTAGCTCGTGCTGAAATTCCAAAAGATAAGGCGCCAAGGCACACGGAGGAAGCGCCCCCTTTGTGCCGAGCCGCGAACGCGCAGAAATAATTCCTGGCGAGTTGGAATCTTGCTTAACGAAAAGCGCTGGAACCACTGATTCACGGACGTACTGATTACATCGTGCCCAATACATCGAATCGAAATCTCGTTTCTGACAGGTTGCCTTTGTTGCGGTTTTGCGTCCTGATCGCGCTTTCTGCAGCGGTCTGGTTTCGGCCGGTACTCGCCTCATTTTCCCTTGCCTTCCACAATAGCGAATACACGCACCTGCTGCTGATCATTCCCGTGAGCCTCACGTTGATTCTTCTGGATTGGAGAACCCCGGAGGAAAACTCCAGACTCAGCGTGAGCATTGGCGCAAGTCTGATGGTACTAACGCTGGCTGCTGCCATTGCCTTACGAGTCGGCGTCATACGTCTTCCTCCTGATGAGCAGCTTTCCTTGAACATGCTGGCCCTGGTCTTGTGGTGGATCGGCGCCTTTGTCTTCTGCTTTGGTTTTTCGGCTTTCAAGCGTGCCGTCTTTCCTCTTTTTTTCCTGTTCTGGCTCGTTCCCATTCCACAGATATTGTTAGATCCCATCGTGCGCCTGCTGCAGGAAGGCTCTGCCGTCTCTGCCGACGCGTTCTTTGCGATCGCCGGCGTTCCGGTCGCCCGGGACGGAACCATTATTACGATCCCGGGATTAGTCGTCGAGGTAGCGCGAGAGTGCAGCAGTATCCGTTCCAGCATGATGCTGGTGGTCACCACCATGGTCCTGGCGCAGATGCTGTTACGTGCCCCCTGGCGCAAGGCCCTCGTGATTGCAGTGGCTGTCCCGCTTTCGGTAGTAAAGAACGGGCTTCGGATTTTTGTTCTTGGAATGCTGGGAACCCGCGTCGATCCCAGTTATTTGACGGGAAGACTACACCATGAGGGCGGGATCATTTACTTTCTGATTGCCCTGGGAGCGATATTTCTGTGTCTTTGGATTGCCCGCCGTGGCGACGAGAAATGTGCTAGTCTCGCCCTGATCGATCCATGCCCGCATCTTCCAACTCAGTTTTATCGATGGGCAAGGCCGAAGCTCACAGCCGCCGCTGAGGATCCCATATTCAGCATCGAGACCGCGCGCTCAAGCCGGTGATGTCCCGTCCTGTGGAAGAAATAGCTAAGTCCGATCACGCCAGCCGTCTCCCCGGCAAAGTTTATTGCCAAGCCCGTTGTGCTGCCCGCGAATACACGCGTGACCGGGTTTAATTCCTGGCCGCCGTTGCGCAAATTGTCTCGGGTTACGACGAAGTCGGCAGCGCTGAATGCGGCATTCGCAGCGAACAGGAAGCTGTTTTCACGATCCCAAAATCGATGGCTGGAAGTCTCCGGAAAGCTCGCTGGATGTACTGTTGTCGTTGACGTGGAAAACGGCTCCCCTAACGATGCCGGCCTCAACAATGCCATGGAAACCTGTTGCGCGTTGGCCAAGCCACAAAAGCCAAAAACTGCCAGCAGAATCGCCGCTTGGGGCCGAATGATCTTGCCAATCAATTTTGTCAGCATAACGTTAGTGATCGGCGGCATTGGCCACCTGTACTAGTACTAACGGAAATGCCGGACCCCGAGAATGGCCCTTACGTGCCACTAATATTGATGTGTTACTTTATGGGATTCTAGTATGTTACTGAAGTAACGACGCCTGTATGTGCCGGCGCGGAGAGCGAGTCGGGATAGCTTGCAGGCTGGATGACGAGAATATGTCTAAGGAACCGCGGCTCGAAGAGCTTGGGGTTGCGGTCACAGAATGGATCGAGGACAAAGGAAAAGGGAAGCAGAAGGGAATAACCCTAATGCTTCCCTGAAAGAGAGAACGAAGCGTCCGTTCCGGATCCGAACTTTTACGGTACCGCTGCCACCACCGGCGGCGTCGAGCGTGCACTTTCCTGTCCGCTCGAATTCACTGACGTAGCCTCGTAATAGTAAGTCTGACCGGCAACTACCGTGCTGTCGGTATACGCCGTATTTGCGTCCATACTAGGATTGATTTTGGCATATGTGCCGGTTGCGGTCGTGCTGCGGTAAATGTTGTAGCCGGCCACGTCGCTGCTGGCGTTCCAGGAGAGATTGACGCTATACGTGGTTGCGGTTCCAGTCCCCGTCAGCGACGCGCCTCCTGAGGAACTATTGGCGTTGCTGGCAAACGCCAGCGTGCCGGATTCAGCCCCGCTACTGGTTGGCGTAAAAGCCACGTTGAGTGTCACGCTCTTCCCTGCGGCGATGGTCATCGGAAACGCAGCGCCCTCCAGGATGAATTGCGAATTGCTGCTGCTGTCCGACGATACTGTTACAGCCGCACCCGAGGCGCTCATCGTGATCGATTCCGTCTGCGTAGTCCCAACCGGAACGCTGCCGAAACTCACGACTGCTGGACTCACAGTCAACTGGCTGGTCGCTGTCGCGGTGCCCGTGCCCGTAAGCGATTCCGCCGCCGAGGCACTGGAAGCGTTGCTGGCGAAAGACAGCGAGCCAGACTCTGCCCCGCTGCTGGTTGGTTTGAACGCCACGCTGAACGACAGGCTTTGACCGGCGGCGATGGTTAAGGGAAAACTAGCCCCTTGCAGCGCGAATTGCGAATTGCTGCTGCTGTCCGCGGAAACCGTAACAGGAGCTCCCGAGGCGCTCATGGTGATGGTTTCGGTCTGTGTGCTTCCTACCGGCACGCTGCCGAAGTTCACCACTGCAGGACTCACCGTCAGCTGGCTTGAAGCTGTTGCAGCAGTTCCCGTACCCGTAAAAGGTACATTCAAACGAGGATTCGAAAACAGAGCACTTCCTCCCACCATTCCTGCAGATTGCGGAGTAAACGTCACCGTAAAAGTCACACTTTGTCCGCCAGCCAGCGTCAGAGGCATGCTCGGTGCGCTGGTTGTAAATTCGCTTCCGATCGTCTGCAAGCCCGATACTGATACCTTCCAGGTACGAGCGTTCGTCAGCGTAATAGTTTTTGTGGAACTGGATCCGACCGCTACCTGGCCAAACGAAACACTGGCCGGACTCGCCACGATAGTGTCGCTCTTTACGCCTGATCCATCGAACTGTAGCTGCAGGGTTGGGTTTGCCGCATTACTCTGAAACGTTGTGTTTCCTCCGGCCCACCCCGTCGCGGTCGGAGTGAACGTGACATTGAGGTCGATGCTTTGTCCGGCGGCGAGCGCAAGCGGCATGCTCATCTCGGGAAAACCGAATTGACCTTCACGAACGAAGTTCATCGCCGTCACCGCAACGCCGGTCGCGCCGGTGTTGGTCAGAGTGACGACCTGAGTCTCCGTCTGTCCGAGAGGGACGGTGCCAAAGTGCAGAACCGACGGACTGCAGGTTAATTGCTGCGTGGCTGTTTGCGCGCCCCAGGAGAACGTTGTGGCGAATACGGCTACAAGCAAGACGAAGAAGAAGGCGCGAAGAGAAAGGGGCTGAGGAATGGACCGGGGGAGTCTCATGGTGAGCAGTGTGAAATGAATCCCGCAAACTGAGAAGGTCTCGGGAGGGCAGGTATCTAGTTGACCGTTCGTACATAGCCCAATTCGAGAAATAATTAGATTCTTCTGAAATGGTCATATTTACGGGGAAAAACACACGGTATTGGGTGATGCGGAGTGAAGTGAGAAGGAAGTGGCAACTTTCCCAAAATCTAACACAAAGGTTTTAATACCGGAGACCCGAGCAGAAAAGTGCGGCTACTTATGGAGCGGGAATCTGAACATTGGAAACGATGTTCGAGTAGCCGCTCTCTTCGCTGCTGGAATTCACCGCGGTGGTTGCGTAGCAATAATTCGTGCCGTCCGTTACGGAACCGTCGGAATATGTCGTGAGCGTGTCCAGAGTCGATCCGTTGATCTTCGAATAAGAGCCGCAAGAACCGGTGTAGATGGCTCGATAGATGTTATATCCGGAAATATTGGGTGAGCTGCTCGCACCCCATGACAAGCTCACACTGTGAGTCGGCGCAGCCGTTCCCGTACCGGTAGCGGCCGCCGTGGTGGTCACAGGCTGCGCATTGCTGGTAAATGTGAGGGTCGCGCTTGCAGCTCCCGCAACTTGTGGACTGAACGTCAAAGTAAAAGCGGCACTATGTCCGGCAGTAATGACGGCCGGCAGTGACAAGCCGCTTATGGTGAAGCTTGAGTTGTTCGAACTAGCGGCGGTAACCGTAACGTTGGCTCCGCTGGCGTTAAGACTTCCTGACGCAGTTCCGCTTGCGCCAACGAATACACTTCCCACCGCCAGGGTTGCCGGTGTAGCGCTTAACAGACCGGCTGCAACCGTCGCCGTTCCTGCAAGGGGTATGGTTAAACTCGGATTGGTTCCATCAGAAGTAACAGTCGCGTTTCCGCTGGCGCTGCCCGCCGCCGTGGGGGTAAACGTAACATTGAAGTTTGCACTCTGTCCCGCTGCCAGCGTCACCGGGGTTGAGAGCCCACTTAACTTGAACCCAGCGCCACTCGCCGCAACCTGAGAAATCGTCACGCTCGAACCACCCGTGTTGGTTACGGTCTCTGACAGGACCTGGTTGTTGCCCACCTGCACAGTTCCAAAATCGAGGCTCGTAGGGTTCGCTCCCAGCGCACCCGGTGTAACTCCCGCACCGGAAAGCGTCATAGATAGCGCGGGGTCAACCGCATTCGAAGTGATCGCCAGGTTGCCGCTCACACTACCGCTAGAGAGTGGCGCAAAGACGATGCTGAAGGTGGTATTCGCGCCGGCATTGAGCGCCAGCGGAGTGGTAAGTCCGCTTATGCTGAATCCCGTTCCGCTCACCACGGCCTGCGAAACAGTGACGCTTGCCGCGGTATTGTTGGTCAATGTAACGGTTTGGCTGCTCTGGTTACCCACGGTCACATTGCCGAAGCTCTCACTGCTCTGATTGAGCACAAGTTGGCCATTACTTACTCCGGTTCCGGAAAGGGAAACCGTGGCTGTGCTGCCGGAGCCGTTATTTGCAATGGAAGCTGTGGCACTGAATGGGCCCGGCGCGTTGGGAGTAAAAACTATACTGATAGTGGAATTCTGACCAGCCGCAACCACCGCCGGAAGGCTGGGCGAACTCAATGTGAAATATTTGCTGGAAATCGAGATGCTGGCAATGCTCAGAGGAACTGCACCTGTATTCGACACGGACAACGTCAAGGTTTTGCTCGTTCCCGCAGTGACACTGCCGAAATCGAGGCTGGCGCCGCTTAAGACTAAACTTCCGACTTGGGTTTGTTGGGTCGTCGCGGGCTTCGCAGCGCTGAATCCCTGACAGCCAACCATCGTGGCCAGCCCTAGAAGAATCAGTACTACTTCTGCAAACGAATTTTGTGCGGCGCGAAATGTAAGAGTGCGTCTTGCCATAATGGAATCTCTGGAAAATCTGCCGCCGAACGTGTCGCTGTACGGAATTCAGTCTGAGTTACCCGAACAGATTCGCGTAGATTTCCGAAGGTCATCACTCAGAACGCCACAAGGCCAGTCCGCCAACGCGAAATTTCATCCCCCTTGACGGGTGTTTAACCAAACAAGTGACAGGCTTCTAATGAAATAAAGGAATTGCACTTGATGAGCCAATTGCCACGCACGTGAGGACACGTCCGCATGGCCATGTCCGGTTCCCGGTCTAACACGCCTGCGGTTCGACCTCTCCAGCCATTCGCTTCCTTCTACAGCGTCCTCCTTCTTGACGCGACCCTGCCCGATGCATCATCATGCGCGGTGCTCGTATGGCGGCTTTCGACCGCCCGATCGCGGAGGCATCTATGGCCACACAAACTCGTCCTGAAACCAAGGCCCGCAGCTTCGGGGAAAATATTGAAAGCGACCTGGCGTCGCGATTTCTGCGCGTGGTGGAAGTCGCCGCAATCGCCTCGGCGCGAACCATGGGTCAGGGCGAGCGCAAGCTCTCCGATCAGGTTGCGACCGAAGCCATGCGGCGCACTATGGATTCGATTCCCATGCGCGGAACCATCGTCATTGGCGAGGGCGAGCGTGACGAAGCGCCCATGCTTTACATCGGTGAGAAAGTCGGCGCGGAATTTACCGACGGACGCGAAGTGCCGGAGGTCGACATCGCCGTCGATCCCCTCGAAGGCACCAACCTCTGCGCTACCGGCGCCCCCGGGGCAATCACCGTGCTTGCCGCCTCGGAACGCGGAGGCCTGCTCAATGCTCCCGACTGCTACATGGAAAAAATCGTCGTTGGCCCTTCCTGCAAAAACGCGGTCGAACTGGATGCGCCCGTGGCCGACAATCTCAAAAACATTGCCAAGCGATTAGAGCGGGATGTGGAAGACCTCGTCGTGATTGTGCTCGATCGCCCACGCCACGAAAAGTTGATCGCCGATATCCGCGCCGCGGGAGCCCGCATCCGCCTGATCGGCGACGGCGATCTCTCGGCCGGCATTGCCGCAGCTGTAATCGGCACCGGCGTGCACGCGGTCATGGGTTCGGGTGGTGCACCTGAAGGCGTGATTACCGCCGCCGCCATCCGTTGCCTGAATGGATATATGCTCGGCCGTCTCGTGGTGAAGCCCGATCAGGAAGAACGCCTGGCCCGCATGGGCGTCAAGGACAAGAATCGGATCTACGAAGCGGAGGATCTTGCTCCCGGCAAGCAACTCATCTTCGCCGCCACCGGCGTTACCGACGGGGCTCTGCTCAAGGGCGTGCGCTTCTTCGGCGAAGGCACGCGAACTTCATCCGTCATCCTTACTCAACAAACCGGCAAGGTTCGATTTATCGAAAGCATCCACCTTGAAAAGGGACCCGATGTGAAGGTGAGGTTCGCATAGGACTCCGTTGCGAAACGGAATCATTCTTCACAGGAAGAAACCGTGAGGATCATTTCATTCGGTAATTTGCCGCAGCCCGCATGCCGGTTATCGTCTACTGCGCGTTTGCCTCTACCTACGTGTCAACGTTGCTGCTCGCGGGTGTAAAGCATCAATAATACTGCCCGCCGGAAGCTGCAAATAAGACGTATCCACGGACATTACTGCCCGCGCCAGCGGGCGTGATGTCTATTTTGTTTGCTTCCAAAAGGCCATTAGAAAAGGCTCGTATCCAACGCTCCCTGCGAATGCGCTGCTGAATGCAGCACGTCTATCCATCCATCTTCATCTCGCACCTTTGAGTCACGAGTTTCAGTGATCCGGATCACTGCGCCCATTCCGCTTACCGTTGAAAATCTCAACTAGGCAGCGAAGCCGTTGCTTAGTTCTTACATGCTTTGGGGTGTCTTTGTTTCGGCACTCATCATCGCTGCCTTCATAGATTGCAAACTTTTGACGAGGAGAAAGCGAAATCATGAAGACAACGAAGCTGGTGATGCTGGTAATGACGATTGCTGTAGCCCTGTTCATCCTGATTCCTAATCTGTCATGGGCCGGCGACGATGGGGCGAGCCTCTACAAAGCAAAATGTGCAATGTGCCACGGCGCGGATGCAACGGGTAAGCCCGCGGCTAAAATTCCGAGCCTGGTCTCGGATGATGCCAAGAAGGCATCGGATGAGGACCTGACGAAATCAGTAGCCACAACTGCCAAGCACCCAGGAACCGTAAAAAGTCTGGCCCCTGATCAAGTGAAAATGATCGTGGCCTATATTCGCAGCCTGCAGAAGTAGTTACTGATGCCTGTTATTGGCTGTTCCTTTTGCGCACCGCCGCTGTCGTAAATCGCTGATAGCGGTCGTGGAGGGCGAGAGGGCGGTATGAACATGCCTGGCCCAATTCGGCGGAAGGGAATGCAACCCCGTCGATCCGTTGTAATCCCAGGGGCCCGCCCCCTCTTTGCTCGGGGGATGGAACAGCCCGTCCGGGTCCGGGTGTTCGCCGCTCCGGACCCGGACCTTCCTCGCCGGCAGTTCGCCAGAGATTGTCTCCACCGTACGCATGTCGGTTCCGTGGCCGCGAACGCATTGCTTTCTTCACTTCGCCGGAGCGGGCGACTCTATCCGCGAGGCAGTGAGGACTAAATCCCATGAGCAAAGCCCTGCTATACGACGCGACAATGTGCATCGGCTGCAAACAGTGTGAGAGCGCCTGCGCGCAGCAGAACAACTTGCCCTACAACGATGCGGTAGCAGCGGAGTCGGTGCAGTCCGCACATAAATATACGGTCGTCATGACCAAAGACGACAAGTTCATGCGCCGTCTCTGCATGCACTGTGAGCATCCGGCTTGTGCTTCAGCATGTCCTGTCGGTGCCTTCCATAAGACAAAGGAAGGCCCCGTTGTATATGACGTCTGGAAATGTATTGGCTGCCGCTATTGCATGGTCGCATGTGCCTTCGCCCAGCCCAAGTACGAATGGGGGTCGCTCAATCCACGGGTTCGTAAATGCGTTATGTGTCCGGATCGCGTGATAGCCGGCAAGCAGACCGCTTGTGCTGAGATCTGCCCCACGGGCGCCACAAAGTTTGGCGACCGTGATGATCTTATTCAGGAAGCAAAAGAGCGCATCCGCCAGAATCCCACCACCTATTTACCGCGCATTTATGGCCTCAACGAAGTTGGCGGAACCTGTGTACTCATTCTTTCCAGCATGAAAGTGGAAGAGTACGGCTATCCCGCATCCGAAAAAATCGGCAACACGCCGATGCCGGAGTACACCGGCCGAGTGATGGAGAGAATCCCAGACTTCATTCCAGTCTGGTCATTGGTGTTGGGAGGCATCTACTGGATTTCGCATCGCCGCGAGGAAGTAGCCGCCGCTGAAGCTCAAGAAAAAGAAGAAAAGAAGAATGGGAGCGCACGATGAAAATCAAGCTGACTTTCTGGAGAGTCGTTTTCATCGTGATCATGGGTCTGGGCCTCTACTCCTCTTTCATTCGCTACTTCCGTGGCTTGGGCGCGGTGTCGAACATGAGCGATCAATTCCCCTGGGGTCTATGGATCGGCTTCGACTGCCTGTGCGGGGTCATGTTGGCTGCCGGCGGTTTTTGTATGGTGGGTGCAGTCTATTTATTCAATGTGCAGCGCCTCCACAGTGTTATGCGCCCCGCCGTATTGACTGCTTTCCTCGGTTACATACTTTTTATTGTTGGATTGTTGTTCGATCTCGGCCGTCCCTGGTACATCTGGCATCAGCTCATTTACATGAACCCGCATTCGGTGATGTTCGAAGTAGGCATGTGTGTGATGACTTACACCACCGTGCTTTTCTTCGAATTTCTTCCTAGTGTGTTCGAGCGCTTTAATCTAAAGGCTCCGATCAAGTGGATTAACAAAATTTATCCGGTGCTGATTGTTCTGGGGATCTTGCTTTCCACGCTGCACCAGAGTTCCCTGGGGTCGCTCTATTTGATTATGCCGAGTAAGCTTCATCCCTTCTGGTACACGCCGGCGCTGCCTTTCTTCTTCTTTGGCTCGGCGATTGCGGTGGGTTTGGCGATGACGATTTTCGAGTCCACACAAAGCGCGAAGGCCTTCGGCCGTCATTTGGAACTTCCGGTTCTGGTCACTCTAGGCGGTGCTCTACTAGTCGCTCTCTGGGTGAATGCTTTGCTGCGCTTCGACGACTTTTTCCATCGCGGTCTGCTCAGACAAATCATTAAGCCGAGTTATGAAGCGTATTTCCTATGGCTCGAACTCACGCTGACCTTCGTGATTCCCATCGCCATGCTCAGCTTCAGGAAGGTCCGGCTGTCGCCACAGCTTTTATATCTTGCGTCCATCTGTACTCTGCTGGGTTTTATCACCAACCGGCTCAATATTGCTCTTATCGGCTTTGAGACTTACGCAGGGCACCACTACGTTCCGAAATGGACAGAATTCTCCATCACTCTCATGATCGTCGCATTAGGTTTTTTCCTGTTCAGTGTGGCGGTGAAGTATCTACCTATCTTTCCCAGGGAAGAATACGCAGCGGAGCGCCCTCGCCTATCCAAAGCCAGCCCTTTAGCCAGCCCGGCGGTATTAACCCATGCGGGAGACTGACTCCATTCGCCATACTTTGCGCCAGAAGCGCCTGAGCTACAGCATCAGTACGAAATTGATCGGTTCTTTGCTGGCAGTCATGCTTGTTATTTTTGCCCTGCTCGGTTATTTGAATATCCGGTTGCACCGCCAACATCTGGAAGCTGCTACGTTGGCCAGTGCGGAGCGCGTGAGCGACGTGATCAAGCGTAGCGCCACGTATTACATGCTGCGTAACGATCGCGAAGGCCTTTACCACACCATTCAAACCATGGCGGACGAGCCTGGCATGGTTAAGGTGCGAATCCTTGACCAGGAGGGCCGGGTCAGCTACTCCACGGATTCGTCGGAAGTGAACCGCGTTCTGGACAAGACGGCCGAGGCCTGCTACGGCTGTCACAATCAATCGCGGCCGCTCACGCGGCTGAACCGTCCTGACCGTTTTCGTATTTATCGGATCAATCACGGACCGCGGGTCATGGGAATTATTACGCCCATCGAAAACCAACTCAACTGTTCGAACGCATCGTGCCACGCGCATCCCGCCAGCCAGCAGGTGCTGGGAGTGCTCGATATCAATCTCTCGCTGGCCACAGCGGACGCGCAAATTGCAGTCAGTAGCGCACGCACGCTCTCCTACACCATAGGAGCAATTCTGCTGGTTGCAATCCTGAGTTGGCTATTCGTATGGCGGGTAGTTGACAGACCCATCAACGCGCTGAAACATGGCACGGAACATCTGTCGCGAGGCGAACTGGGTTATCAGATCGAGGTGCGATCCCAGGACGAGGTGGGCGACTTGGCGCACTCCTTCAACGATATGAGCCTGCAGCTGCGCGCGGCGAATGAACAAATCGTGACCTGGGCAAAGACGCTGGAAGATCGTGTCGAAGAAAAAACCAGAGAACTACGAAGGGCGCAGGATCACGTTCTGCATGTGGAAAAGATGGCGTCGCTCGGGAAAATGGCGGCGGTAGTGGCGCACGAAGTGAATAATCCGCTCTCCGGCATTCTGACTTACGCCAAGTTGCTGCGGAAGTGGGTGGCGTCGGGCCAGGTGGAGCACGAAAAACACGAAGAGGCCATACAGAGTCTCGAACTGATCGCCTCCGAAAGCCGGCGCTGCGGTGAGCTGATTAAGAACCTGTTGTCTCTCTCGCGCAGCGCGCCCATGAATGTGCAGTCGACCGATTTGGATCAGGTGATTAGCCGTTGCTTAATGCTGGTACGGCATCAACTTGAATCGGCTGGAATCGAATTGCAACTGAAGCTTGCCGATAACCTGCCGCGCGTACCTTGTGACCCCGAGCAGATTCAGCAAGTCCTGCTGGCATTGATCATGAATGCAATCGATGCCATGCCGCGCGGCGGCAATCTCTGGATCGAGAGTCAGATGAAGCACGATGAAACCGAAATCAGCATCCTTATCCGCGACGACGGGTCTGGCATCGCTCCCGATGTACTACCGCAGATTTTCGAACCTTTCGTGACCACAAAAGAAAGTGGACGAGGAGTCGGACTTGGCCTGGCGATCAGCCGTGGCATCGTGGAGCGGCATCATGGTCGCATCGAGGTCGAATCCCAGTTGGGGCAGGGAACTACTTTCACCGTAACTCTGCCAGTGCGGGCTGCCGGGCTCTCTCTGTTAGCCGTTGACGAAAGAAATGGCGCAATGAACGTGAGGTGATTCCAGTGAACACACGGGGAAAACTGCTGATTGTGGACGACGAATTGAGCGTGCGCGACTCGCTAGGCAAATGGTTCCGCGAAGAGGGCTACGAAGTTGCAACCACAGAAAACGCCAGCGACGCGCTCACCAGCCTTGCGCAAAAACGCTGGGACGTGGCTCTGGTGGATATCAAAATGCACGGGACGGACGGAATCGAACTGCAGCGCCGCATGCACGAAGTGGATCCTGAACTGCTCGTGATCATGATGACCGGCTATGCCTCGGTTGAGACTGCGGTCGCGGCGCTGAAGAATGGCGCCTATGATTACGTGACCAAGCCACTGGACCCGGATGAAATTTCCCACTTGGTGAGTAAGGCACTGGCCCATAAGCGCACGGCGCAGGAGAACGTGCTCTTGCGTGAGACGGTTGCCGAAGTCGCTCGTCCGGGCGAGCTGATTGGACAAAGCGCCGCCATGCGCAAGATCTTCGACGCCATTGAGACCGTTGGTCCTACGGATGCCACCGTGCTCATCACGGGAGAGAGCGGGACCGGAAAAGAATTGGTTGCGCGTGCGATTCATCAGGCCAGTCCGCGAAGGTTTCATCCACTCGTCGTCATTCATTGCGGTGCGCTGACCGAAACGCTTCTCGAAAGCGAACTCTTCGGACACGAAAAAGGTGCGTTCACCGGCGCCCAATATCGCAAGAAAGGCAAATTTGAAATTGCCGAAGGCGGAACGGTCTTCCTGGATGAGATCGGCGACATTACCCTGAAGACGCAAACTGATCTGCTGCGCGTACTGCAGGAGCGCGAAATCACCCGCGTAGGCGGCAATCAAATCATCAAAGTGGATTTCCGCTGTATCGCCGCCACGAATAAAGACCTGGAGAAACTGATCGATGAGGGCAAGTTTCGCCCCGACCTTTTTTACCGTCTCAACGTCTTTCGCCTCGAACTGCCCGCGCTGCGCGAGCGTCGCGAAGATATTCCCGCGTTGGTCGATCATTTCGTTCGAAAGTTTTCTCTGGCCATGAACAAGCGCATCACCCGGGTTTCGCCCGCGGCCATGAATCAGCTGCAGCAGCAATCCTGGCTGGGGAACGTTCGCGAACTCGAGAATTCGGTGGAGCGTGCCATGGTTGTGGGGCAGGAACCGGAGCTGCACGAGGGCGATTTCGCCTTCAAGTCACAAAGCGCCTCCGCTTCCAACGGCTCGAGCAAAACACTTGAGGATATCGAGCGCGCACACATCCTCAGGGTGGTCGGGGAATGTGCCGGCAATCAGAGCCATGCCGCCGATGTGCTCGACATCGATCGAGTGACGCTGTATCACAAGCTGAAGAAATACGGCTGGAGCCGCAGCGACAAGAAGCCGGAAACCTCGAAGACCGATGAAGTCGCCCGATGAAGGCATGCGATGAAACTGCTGCAGCTGTTGCCGGTCGGGAACGTCGATGATGCGCTGCTGAAGGATATTTCTCCCGCCATCGAGGAAATTCTTGCCACGCGCTGCGAAATACTTCCCGTCCGTCTCGATCCGGAGTTCGCCTTCCACGGGGAACGCCAGCAATATCACTCCTCGGAAATCCTGCATGGCATGCAAAAGTATATTGGCTCCGATTCCTGGCGAGTCCTGGGCATTGCGGCCGTCGACCTCTACATTCCAATTCTTACTTTTGTTTTCGGCGAAGCACAGATGGGCGGTCCGTGCGCCGTTCTTTCAACCTATCGCCTGCGGCAGGAGTTCTACGGCCTTCCATCCGACCATGAGATATTTCGCAATCGCGCAATAAAGGAAGCGATCCATGAAGTAGGGCACACCATGAACTTGACTCACTGCGACGACTACCGCTGTGTCATGGCTTCGTCGCACGCCGTAGAGTGGATCGACCTCAAGGAGAGTGCGCTGTGCCTGACATGTCGCACCGCCGCCAGTTCTGCGCCTGAATGCGCGCCCGCACCGCGATAGTTGTAGCGCGATAGTTGTAGCGTCGCTAAATGGGGGTGCTCATATACAAAATCCTGATCGCAGAGTTATGAACACACCAGCCGCCCGGCATCCTGGCTGGTTCAGCCTTGGATCCGGGCGGCCAGTGTTTCTTCGGCAATCGGCGAGGCTGGTTCACCTCGCTGGCCGCGCGAGTTGCACTTATGACAGGAAAAACTCCTTGGCCAGCGGCAGCCAGTCTTGATCCGGAATCTCAACGGTGAGGTTGTCGATGGCAACTCCACCATCCTGCGCCAGCGCGCCCGCCAGTGCAGTCGGGATGCGGCGCTGCAGGCGGCTTGCTGACTCTTCGGTCCACCAGCGGGCCAGCGGCCCACCCAGCAGGTTGCGGAAGCTTGTCTTGGCGTCGGGCGCTTGCACCGTCAGCAGCCAGCCCTCGCCGTAGGGGTCGCGCAGCGCGAGTTTCGGATCTGCCAGCAATGCCGGGTTGATGTCCGACACCGTGCCTTCGATCGGCGAAACCATATCGGCTGCGCTACCGTCGCGATGGATGGTGCACATCTTCTGTCCCTGGCGAATCCACTGGCCGCGTTGCGGCAGCGTGATGCTTTCCAGCGTACCGGTCAGCTTGGAGGCAAAATCATCCAGGCCAACCCGCACCAGGTTCGGACTCTCACTCAATGCCCAGGTATGGCCGGGATGGTAGCGGAGATTCTCCGGGACTTGGAAGCCCGCGACCAAGGCAGGCTGAAGGCGTGGTGCGGCTTCGTACTTCGCCGCCGACATCTCCAACACTGGATGTACCGCCTTTCGCGTGCGGAAATAATCGATCAGTAAGAAGGTTATGAAAGTGAAGAGAACCAGTAGGACTGTCATAAGTCACCTCGTCGGAGGGCCGTCTCGCCAGCCGCTCACACTTTCTAAAAGCAATCGCCTCGCCACACGGCCGCACTGCGAGCAACTTCGCTAATAACAGGCAATCTCATTTGAAACAAGCTACTTAGAAAGGACGAAGTTCGTGTAGCGATTTCTGGCGCTGAATTTGGTAACACTCTTTTGATAGAAATCACAACAGACTGAATTCGTTGTTTTTTGACTTTTGAGCAGGGAAGGACGCAGTCACCCTGTGCAATCAGCGTCTTATAGATTCGCAGCGCACAGCTGAATCTTGCAACAGCGAAGGTTGAGGAATGCAACGCTGGAAGCATCTAGAGTTTTCAAAATTTTCGTCTGAATTACAAGCTTACAACTGGAGGAGGATTTTCAAGCTCGGCTCAGGGCCGGTCTGAGTTGATTCCTAACCGGGGCTTTCCTGATTGCGGAGGATCGTTGTGAGTGGAGAATTCAATGAGCCGCATGGGAGTACAAGAATCAATTCGTTACTGCAGCCGGGATCAAGCACGCCGACCAGATGTTTCGTCTAGCATTAGCAGAGTTTCCACACGCGTTCGCGAACGTCATTGCAGCCTGAGAACAAGCCATTGGCTTGGTCTCAGGCTGCCTGGAACTGTACGCCTCAGCAAGACAACCAACTAGCGGCCAACCCCGGCCAGACGATTCTTTTTCCTCGCCGCATCGGCCTCTTCGGCCTGCGCCAATGCTGCCGACAGCGCTCGACCCTCTTCCTGATCGGCTGCGCGAGCCTCGTCCGCGATTCTGCCTCGGATCAATGGCCTAAGCACCAATAGTGCCAGGAGTGCGGCAATCCCACACAGTACAGCCGAAATGTAGAATGGCACCGCAAAAGAGCCGCCGAAGTAGGCAGCCAGTGTTGCCGCTCCAAATCCAGCAAATACGGAAGCAGCACCCTTGGCTGTATACACCATGCCGTAGTTGGCAGAGGCGTTCTTGGGACCGAAGACATCGCCCGTGGTCGCTGAGAACAGAGAATAGATCTCGCCCCAGAAAAGGAAGATAAACGAGAACAGAACCACGAATGCAACGGGAGCCCCAGCTATTTTGGTTACCAGGAACACCAGCACTGCTTCCACTCCGAAGGTTAGAAACATCGTATATTCGCGTCCTAAACGGTCTGATACGGATCCCCAAACGATTCTAGACAGAGCGTTGCATGCCGCCGTTAACGTTGCGGCCAGTGGGACAATCGCGAAGCCCCACACCGTCGCGTCACTCACATGCAGCGACTTGGCGATTTGTGAAAGATTCGCAGTCGCAATCAGGCCGCCCGCGGTCGCAAAGAAAAACATCGTATAGAGCAGGTAGAACTCTGGCCTTCCCAGAGTTTGCAGCCAGCTAAAGTTGACCTTCGACTGGGCGACGCCCTTGCGCACCTGCTTTGCTCGCTCGTCCCAACCCGCGGGCGCCCAGCCGGCAGGGGGATGGTGGAGAATCATTGCGGCAGCAAGTGCGATAACGCCTTGTCCAAGACCCCAGATAGCCATGGCATGAGCCCAACCGATTCTGTGGATCGTGCTGGCAATGGGCATGATCGCCAGGGCAGCTCCGCCGCCGAATCCTGCAGCGGTCAGTCCAACCGCCAATCCCCGCCGGTCAGGAAACCATTTCACTGCATTGGCCACGCAGGAGATATAAATGATCCCTGCGCCGGTTCCCGCAATTACCCCGTAATAGAGATATAAGTCAAAGGGTGACTTTGCTATGGTCCCCCCGAGCACCCATCCAAGTCCGATGCAGATTGCGCCGAACGACATCAGCTTGCGGATACCAAGCTTGTCCACAAAATAACCGGCGACGGGCATGGGCCAGGTTTCGAACAGGATGAAAGCGGAGAAAATCGCGGCTATTCTCGCGTAGGGTACCCCAGGAAACGTCTGCTTCATGCCCGGGGTAAAAAGTGTGAAGGCATATTGGTAGTTGGAGATGAGGATCATTGCAATAACGCCGCATACTAACTGGATCCATCGGTTTCCAGTAACGCGGCCTGGCTTTCGATCTCGTTCAACAAAGGAGGTCACATTCGTGGCCATAGGCATCCTCCTGGGAAATCATCAGAATTGATTTTGTGTTCTCGCTAGACACTCCGGCCCGGAAAGCATCCGGTAAATAAACTTCCCGCCCCTTGCGGGGCGGGCTTGATTACTCTGCGGTTTCAATATCCTTCTGGAGCGGAATGATTCCCGGCACCAGCCACTTGTTCCACATGTCATCGATTTTGCTCTGGAAGTAATCAATGTCATCGTCGATGAAATGCGCGAACCTTCCTTGCTTGAGCAAGTAATCACGGACCGGCAGACGTTTGAATCTACCGTTGGCAATCTGCTCAGTCTTGCCGTAGAGCTTCAACTTGCCGTTTTCAACCTCGTACAGAGGCCAAATGCCGGTGTTGACGGCCAGTTCGCCCAGCTCGAAGGAAAGCACGGGATCGAAATCCCAGCCTTTCGGGCAAGGATTAAGGCAGTGAATAAAGGTCGGTCCGCCGATCGATAACGCCTTGCGAACGCTGTTCATCGCCTGCAGCGGATACGAAGTAGAAATGGTTCCTACATATTTCACTGTGGGATGGCCAACCATTATCAAGGGCGCCATGTTCTTTTTCCAGCGGTGATTCATGATCCGCTTCACTTTTCCTGGCGTACTGAACGAGGTGTTGACGCCATAGGGCGATGTCCCGGAAATCTGGATATCGGTGTTGGCGTAGGACTCGTTGTCGTACATCAGGATCAGCAGGTTGTAATCGGGATGGCACATGGTGGCTGAGATTGCTCCCAGACCCATGTCGGCACCGCCGCCATCGCCGCAGAAGGCGATGACGTTGATGGGCTCATCCTTCATCACGCCCTTGCGCATCTGGACGCGGAATGCCGCCGCCGCTCCCAGCGCGCTCGAGCCTGAACTGCCCAGCTGTGTATGCATCCAGGGGACGCCCCAGGGAGTGGCGTAGTAAGAGGTGTTAGCCACGTACATGCACCCAGTACTTCCCAGAACGATCGTTCTGGGACCTGCGGCCTTCGCCATCAATTTCATGATTTGCGCAGACTCGCAGCCCTGACAGGTGCGGTGGCCGGACGTGTAGTACTCCTCGTGTGGAACCTTCTTGACTCCTTTGAAGGCTTCCAGCTCTTGCGTCGGTTTTTCATCTACAAATGTGCTCATGATTAGTTTGTCCTTTCCGGCTATGAATAGCGCCTCGTCAACCGGCACTATCCCCGCAGCCCAATCCATTGCGTCAGGGGTTGCGCCTTACCTTTAGCGGCTTCGAATACTTTCTCGGTCATGTCTTCTACGTCTGGAACGGTCACTTCGCGACCACCCAATCCGCCGATGAATCCCAGCACTGGCGGTCTGGTGGCGCTGTTGCTGTACATGGCGGAACGGACTTCGGTCGCCACCACGCCACTCAAGTCCGGAGAGCCGAACGAGAAGTCGCGATCGAGTACGCCGATGGCCTTGAAACCCTCGAGGCACTTGGCAATCTCTGGGCCGGCAAACGGACGGAACCAGCGCAGACGAACGAACCCGACTTTCTTGCCTTGTTCGCGCATCTTGCGGATGGCTACCTTAACCGGCGTCGAGAGTGTTCCCATGCCCAGCAGTACGACTTCCGCATCTTCGGTCATATATTCTTCGAAGAACGGATTGCCATACTTGCGTCCGAAGATTTTCTCGAAGTCGGCATAGACTTCGCGAATCACGTCGCACGCGATTTCAGTGACTGCGTAGTTCTGCCGTCGAATCTCCATGACCCAATCTTCGTTAGCCTGCGGGGCCACCGAAATAACGTTGTCAGGATGCAGCAGCAGATCGCCGCGATCGTACGGAGGCAGGAAACTCTTCACCTGCTGCGACGTCGGGATCTGTACCAGCGCTTGTGAGTGAGTGAGAAATGCGCCGTCGCAACTGATCGCACAGGGTACGAACATGCGGCGGTCTTCTGCCACACGATATGCAATCAGGGCTGTGTCCAGGGCTTCCTGCGCACTGTCGACCCAGGTCAACATCCAGCCCAGGTCACGGACGGCCAGAGCGTCATTGTGCTCCACGCCGAAGGCGCCGGGATCGTCCAACGCCCGGTTGCCCACCATGGCAATCATGGGGACGCGGAGCGCGGGAGTTACGGTCAAACATTCCATTGCGTACATCCAGCCCACGCCGCTTGAACCGCAGAACACGCGCGCTCCACAAACCGACGCATGCTTCACGATTTCGAATTGAGAATGCTCGCCTTCCGCCACGATATATTCGCAATCCATTTCGCCATCTGCGACCAGCTGGCTGATGTATTGCATGACCGTGTCGTAAGGCCGGATCGGGTAAGCCGTGACCACGTCCACGTTGGCCAGTTTGCAGGCAATCGCAATGGCCTCGGCGCCAGTGATCAGGGCTTCCTGCTCGGTACCTTTTTTCTTTTCTTCAACCGGTAGTGTTAATGTCGCCATTTCAATCTCCTTGTCTTTCATTCGGGCAAGTGTTGGTGCTGATTCTTAATTGCCCGCTGGGCTACTAGCCTTTCTTTGCGATCTCCAGCGCCTCGGGGATCTCTTCTGCATACTGGCCGCGATAACGGAATCCATGCGACCGCTCCTCGATCGGCTCTGCTTTCTCAATCGTCGTTTCCAGCCATTTCAGGTAGGCGTCCTTGTCTGCCTTGAACGCTTCCCACTGGCTCTTGTTGTCGTGGAATTCCGACTCGTCCACCATGTGGACACAATCCTTCACCGGGCAAACCTCTTCGCAAATGCCGCAACCACAACAGGCTTCGAGATTCGCGTCGTAGGTTCCGTCTGGAGTGACGTCGAAGGACGCATCCGGACAGTTGAGCCAGCACAGGGTGCACTTGGTGCAGGTCGAGAAATTAATAACCGGCCGCAGAGTGCGCGTGGAATACTTCTTGAACAGTTCGTTTCGGGCTGGCCGGAACCCTCCGACCTTACCTGTGGTCGGATCCGGGTACGGACCACCTTGCGGCTGTCCTTTAATAGAAACTCCGGACCGCATCTCTTCCCATCCGGGCAGTTCAAACTTGAACGGCGCTTCGGGATTTCCTTCGCCCGCTTTCACGGGGACGGTGGTGAAGCGCTCGAAAGCGTTGCGAGCGGATGTGACTTTCAATGCGCTCTTCAGTTTGTCGTTGATGAATTGCTCCACTGATTTCAGGCTGAACAATTCCGGAAGCGCCTTGGCGATTGCGCCCAGGACGCGGACATCCGTGTGGTCATCTTTAAACACCCACATACCCGAGAAGCTGGTGACGCCCTTCATGATTCCCAGTTTGTAAGGCTCTTCCCGGCGATGAATGCTCTTCAACAACGTGGGCGCATCCTCAAGGGAAATTACGATGAGGGTGTGTCCCGGCTTCAGAGCGTGATGCACCGGCTGCAATCCGTACCATGCCCACGACTCTCCGCCCTTGCACAGCGTGTCATCGAGAACCACGGTCAGATCGACTTGCTTCGGTTCGTATTGCGCCATTCCGGCTTCGAGTGTCAGTTCGTCTTTGGCGACGATGGCGAAACTCTTGGCTGGAATACCATTGCGCTCAGGGGCATCCCCGTAACGGCCAAAGGAAATGCCCAGTTTGCCCTCGTTGTGCGCGGCTAAAACAATGTCGCGCGTGATGTTCTTCGCTAGAGTCTTTTGAAAGACTCCCCGGTAAATTACTTCGACCGCGAATAATTGACCCATCTGGCAACCTCCATTCTCTTAAAGCTTTTTCAATACAACGTTTTCAATCTCCTGCAGGTGCCGGCGCATGGCAGACTCAGCGGCTGCAGCGTCGCCCAACTTCAAAGCGGAGAGAATCCGGTGGTGACCGGCAAGCGATTTTTCCTGCCGTCCTTCCACCTGCAACGATCTCTCTCGCGTTTCACGCAACAAATCCATCAGCACGTCTACAATTTTCAATACCGCGGCATTGTCGGACGCTAATGCAATGGCGTAATGAAACCGGGAGTCTTCTTCGATTCCCAGGTCGCCCGCGCGTATCTTCGTCTCCTGGCGGGAAAGGATGTCATCCATCTCGGCGATCGCCTCTCGCGAGGCCTGCACAGCGGCCCGCGCGGCCAAGGCCGGTTCGATCATCCGGCGCACATCAAGCAAGTCCGCAATCTTTTTTCGCTTTTCCAGGAGCGCTGCAGCCAGAGGGTCTGGCGCGGTTGGGATCGGATTGCAAACCACCGTCCCGATGCCCTGTCGCGGCTCGAGCAGGCCCATCAGTTCCAGAGTACGAATCGCGTCTCGTACGGAGCTGCGGCTCACGCCCAGCATTCGAACCAGTTCGCGCTCCGGCGGCAGTAAGTCACCCGGTTTCAGTTCTTCTGCAATGCGCCGCTCCAGCCGTTTGGCGACTTGCTGGTAAACCTTATTTCTCGGGATGGCTTTGAACTCAACGCGGACTGACTCGGTGGCTAGCATCGGAATTGGTCTGATGACTGACCAATCCATTTCAGCCCTGATCTACAAACAGCACAAGGAAACAGATCACCGTTCAATGTGACGTTCTGGCAAGAATCGAGAAGCATGGGAGTCTTCGACACGTCCTGTTGTAAATTTCAGCACGCCGTTGTAGCGCTATATGTTCTGCATTGATTCGGAGAAACAAATGTCCCGATATAGAACAGGTGGTGATGTAAATGCCGAAGGTATGGATCAGCTTTGAGCAAGTGGAAAAAATTTGCGGTATATACTACGCGGTAGTCCCGGCGATGAGGCCATGCTTACGACCTCGAAGGAGCCCGAGTGTAAGTGCGGCTGCTCTCTGCCGGCGGCGCGGTGCTTGACCAGATGAGCAGGGAATCATGAGCCGAGCGCTAGAGCTGGCGGGCGGGAATTCTTTGCGGACGACGATGGGCGTCGCCTTTCGAATCGTGAATCAATTAAGAAAATCCATACGCAATCCCGCGATAGAATTTTATTGCTAACAAGTACGCCATATGCTGGCGACAATGTTCTCCTACGAGGCGCTTTTTGCGAATGCGAGTGCGCTCATTGGCATTGAGACAGTTACATCCGCGCTGATCGAGCGCCTTTCATAGAAGTTCTTCAGTTTAAGTACGAGTGGCGCGGTGACCTCTTGGCCCTTGGAAACAAGTAGCATATTGTCAGCGGTACGGACTTCCTGCTGGATGATCATGCCAGGGACAAGGTTTTCGATCCGGCACCTTCGAACTTCACCTTCTTCGGCATTCGGATCCAGCGTGACGAGTGCCTCGAAAAAATCCGGACCGGCGTCCTTGTTTTGTCGGGAGAGAGCGTGTACCGCATCAGTTCGCGAACTTCCCTTATGGATAAGTCTTTCATAAGCCAAGATCAAGCGAAGTATTTCCGCGCCTCTGCGTATATCTGAGGTCTGAGACTTGCCAGATGCTTCCTCGGGAAGTGGTTGGTTCTGGTGTTCGATCATCCACGCGATGGGTTCTAAACGGGGGATTTTCGAAAGCAGATCATAGGCCACATGAGGGTGTGCGTCGTATTGAGCCTGTTCGTTCATGGAGAGCTTCTCACCGCGGTACACGGCATCGATCGTTTCCGGGGACAACGTGACGCAACCTAGCTGGGACATCATGGCGGCAACTTCGTATTGCCAGGGGTTTCCCAGCTTCATCGCGGCTACGACGTGGTGAATGTAGCGGCGGGTCCGCCCGGCACGACTGAACGCTGCCGGATTGACCAGGCTGAGGACTTCGGTCAGCACCTGGATGCTGCTGCTCAGGGTTTGTTCCAAGAGTTGCTTCTCGGCCGTCACCAGCCGGTACTGCACCAAACCGGCCGTCAAGGTTTTCGCCATTACTTCCTTGCTGCAGGGCTTGTTCAGAAAACGAAAAATACTGCCCTCGTTAATGGCATTTACGGCCGTTTCCATGTCGGCGTTGCCGGTCAGCATAACCCGAATCGTGTCCGGCCACTGGGCCTTGATGGCGGTCAAAAGCTGAAGGCCATCTATTCCAGGCATTCGCATGTCGGACACCGCGACCGCGTAGGGTCCGTTCTCGGTCGCAAGTGTGAGACCTGCCTGCCCGCCCAGAGCCGTTTCCATCAAAAATTCACGGCCCAAACTGCGCCGATAACCCTCAAGAATGAGAGGATCGTCGTCGACTAAAAGAATCTTTTCAGCCATAGGTTCGTTCCTTAATTGCCTGGCTTCTTGCGTGAACAAAATTGTTCTCTAGATTCATCGGCTAAAGATGTCCATGGCTTGAGCGTTTGGACGCGCTCATCGACAACCCGAACCTTTCTTCTCAACAGATTCGCATTGAGCTTTTGCGGCAAGGTGCTCTTCGTGAAAACTGCGCCAGAGAGTCTCCCGCTCGCGCAGCTTGAGGCAATCCAGGTAGTGGAAGTCCATCTCGATATCCTGATTCAGGGTTGAGGTGTTGGTGGCGCTGGCGATGGCGTCGGCAACATGTATTGCCGTCAGTAATGAGAACTGGGTCTCCCCGGTCTCCGAGGGAGAATGGTGAAAGGCGACGGCGTGCACCAAATGTGTGGGAAGGCCCCAGATACTCATCAGGTACGCGCCTATCTGCGGGTGAGTACAGCCAAAGTGCTCGAGTTCGGAAGCCAGAATGGTGCCGGGATTGGTTCCGAGAATCTTGCGGTATTTGCCGGCCATCTCTGAGAGAAAGATCACCTTGCCGACATCGTGCAGCAACCCCGCCGTAAAACTTTCCTCTCCATATGCTTTTGTGCACCCTTGCGAACTGGCGACGCGCTGCGCCAGCCTTGCCACAGCAATGCTGTGATCCCAGAGGGCCGGCAGGTGGGCGCCGAGCTCGGGATTGTCGCAGCTAGAAAAGATGTTGACCGATAACACCAGTGCGCGCACGGTCTCGGTACCGATTAAAGAGACGGCTTGTATCAGACTTGAGACCCGCCCGCGCGAGCCGATGAAAGCAGAGTTTGCCAGTTGTAGAAGCTTGGCCGCCATTCCAACATCCTTCGAAATGATGCGCTCAATTTGGGCCAACGACGGATCTTCCCCGCGCAGCACAGCCGTAAGCTCCTCGTAGAGCGCGGGCAGGCTGGGAATTGACCGCAGGCCCGAGACGGCCGTCTTCAGGGATTGATTCGAGAGCAGATCGCGCATGGCAAAGGCTTGGCCGAGTCGAGTGACCAACTCCTGAGGGTCACATGGCTTTGACAGGAACTGATGAGCCGGCGCAATCGAGCGGAAAACCGCCTCCCGGCTCGACTGTCCCGAGAGAACGATCCGCACGACGTCGGGATGGTGCTGTTTGACCTGCTCCAGCAGCTGTGCGCCATCCATCACAGGCATGCGCATATCGCTAACGATGGCATCGTATGGCTCCTGATCTAGAGTCTTCAGCGCGGCCGCGGCGCTATCGACGAACTGCATATTCCACTCTTGACGCATGCCGTGCAGAGCTCGCCGCAGGCCGTTGAGGACCATGGCTTCATCATCCACAAAGAGGATCCGCCTGGGCATCAGTTCCCCTTCTCAACTTCGACCGGCGGGGTTATGGGCAAATCCACGAAGAACGTACTGCCGTTGCCCATTTCGGTTTCGAACCAGATTTTGCCGGAGTGCTTTTTTACGATCACGTTATGCGCGAGAGAAAGACCTTGCCCCGTTCCTTTGCCGACCTCCTTGGTGGTGAAGAACGGGTCAAAAATTCTTGAGCGGATTGCCTCAGGAATTCCGGTGCCGGTATCCGTAACCGAGATTTCAGCGAATTCCCCACGCTTGCGCGTGCGCACGGTAATCTGGCCCATTTGACCTTCGCCTACAGCGTCTTTCACAGCGTGTGCGGCATTTACCAGCAGATTCAGAATGACCTGGTTGATGTCTCCGGGATAGCACAGCACCGGCGGCAGGGTCTTATCGAACTCGGTCGCGATCTCAGCCACATATTTCCATTCATTGCGGGCCACAGTGATGGTGGACTCGATGGCCCGGTTGAGATCGGCTGCGGTCTTGTCGGTCGAGTCGGGGTGGCAAAATTCCTTCATGGCACGAACGATCTTGGCCACCCGGCGAGATCCATCGAGACTCTGGTCGATGGCGCGGGGCACTTCGGCAACAATAAAACCCAGATCGCATTCTTGTTCGGCTTGGTGCAGAGCCGCGGCGACCCCAGGTTGCAACAACTCTGCTGCATTTCGAATCGCGGTACGATACTTTTCGAGCAATTCGTGAGCGGATTTCCAGGAATCGCACAGGAAGGTGAGATTGTCAGTGA
This sequence comes from uncultured Acidobacteriaceae bacterium, assembly GCA_963817305.1. Taxonomy (GTDB): domain Bacteria; phylum Acidobacteriota; class Terriglobia; order Terriglobales; family Acidobacteriaceae; genus Sulfotelmatobacter. The sequence goes on from CAWFOD010000016.1 coordinate 242,860, forward strand.
TGAACTGTGTGGGGGTGTTGATTTCGTGGGCGATGCCGGCGGCGAGCTGACCTATGCCTTCCATCTTTTGAGCATGCCGGAGCTGGCCCTCCAACGCCCGGCGCTCCGTGATGTCGCGCACGAAGGCAAAGATATATTCCTGCTCGTCGAACTCCAAGTAGTTTGCGGTGACCTCGACGGGGAAGCGCCGGCCTTGTTTGCTTTTGTTCTCGGATTCGAAGGTCGTCGAACCTCTTTCTTTACATTGCTCCCAGAACGGCACCCAAACTTCTTTCGTGAAAAGGGGATCGATGTCTGGGACCGACAACGAGAGAAGCTCTTCGCGGGAACGCTCCAACGATCGGCAGGCCGCTTCGTTGACATAGACGACGTGGGCTTGCGGATCTACCCAAAACACGCCGTCGGAAGCATTTTCCAGCGAGAACTGGGTCAACCGCAGTTCCTTTTCCGCCCGTTCTCGCTCAGTAATGTCGCGGAAAGTCCAGATGCGCCCGTAGCAAGTCCCGTTCTTTCCGACGACGGAGGAAGAATAACTGTCAAAGATCCGACCATCGGTCAAATGGATCTCGTCGAGACTGGTCTCCGTCCGATGTTCTTTGAGGTAGTTTATCTTCTCCCGGAATGCCACTGGATCTTCGATCAATGTGACAATGTGATCGAGCAAGCACCAGTTGTCTGTGCTGGCCGTAACTTCAGGAGGAATGTTGAACAATTCGACCAGCCGCCGGTTCAACAATCGCCTCTGGTCGTGATCGTCTACCACTAGAATGCCGTCGACGGTGGAATTGGTCTGGGCTTCCAGAAATGCAGTTTTCGATTGGAGTTCGGCTTCCGCCTGTTTGCGCTCCGTAATATCGCAGAGAATTCCGTTAGCACAGAGCACTCCGTCCTCTTGGGACGTTCTTATGGCACGGTCGTAGACCCAGATCCACGCTCCATCTTTCCGGCGGATACGGTATTCCTGGTCAAAAGCAGTTTGCGTTTCGAACAGAGCTTCATAGGCCTGCGTTACACGGCTGAAATCTTCGGGATGAATGCGCTCGCGCCACAGAGTGGCGCCGTCGGCACAAATTTCCTGCTTGTTGTAGCCGATTATGGCTTCGACCTTGGGGCTGATGTAGATGGTGCGACCGTACCGATCCGAGGTCCAGGCAACATCCGGGATGCTGGCCATGATTCTGCGAAACTTATCTTCGCTCTTCCTAACGGCATCCTTGTCCCTCAGGATTTCGGTGAGGTCCTGAAAGGAGATCACGAACGTGGTTTGGTTCATGGCCCGCGGCAGGGGATGGGCCGAGCATTCCGCCGGGAAGCGATTACCATTTTTTCGATAATAGAATCCGCGGACACTATGAATCGCCTCTTGATCATTAAACGCTTTTTGAAAGGGACACTTCTCGGTCGGTTCGTGGCTTCCGTCCGTGCGACGATGATGGAGCAATTTATCGAAGTTACTTCCAATCATTTCCTCGGCGCGGTAGCCGGTCATCTTCAGTAGGGCTTCATTGCAGAAAGTGACGTTGCCTTCCGCGTTCAGGCCGCAGAGGCCCTCGACGACGGCGTTTAGAATCAACTGGAGTTCGGACTTCAGCTCAGCATCAGAGGTCTTCAGTAATTGGCTGAGTGGCATGGAAGGGCCCGCGCTTTATACATCGGCAGCAGCGGGCAACTATCTGAATTATGAGCCGCGGTGCACCGATTACGAAAGTTACGCTTCAACGAACTGCCCAAAAACTCAGACCTTCACGGATTCTGCCACCGCCGAACCGGGGCCTTGCGTTGCGATTCCATCGACCGGAATTCGAATGTAAAACGTAGTGCCTCGTCCCATGGCAGTATCGAAGGTCAGAGTGCCACCGTGCTTCTCAACTACAACGGCTCGGGCCAGTGCCAAGCCTTGTCCGGTTCCTTTTCCTACCGGCTTAGTGGTAAAGAACGGCTCGAAGATACGCTCCCGAACTTCTTCGGGAATTCCCGCTCCAGTGTCGCTGATTGACACTTCCGCCCACTCACCATCGGGCTTGGATTCGATATGAGTCTCCACCCGTATGCACCCTTTCTTGTCGGTTCCTTGCACTGCATCTCCGATGGAGTGCGCGGCATTTACAATTAAATTTAGAAATACTTGGTTCAGGTCTCCAAGATGACAAACCACGGGCGGCAGGTCCCCAAATGAAGTCTCGACGTTTGCCATGTATTTCAACTCATTCCGCGCCACCACGAGAGTGCTCTCCAGCGCCGAATTCAGATCGGCGGCTGTCTTCTGCGATCCGGCGTCAACATGGGAGAATTCTTTTAAGGCCTTTACGATGGTCGCCACGCGGCCGATTCCGTCGAGGGTTTGATCAAGGGCCGCAGGGATCTCCTTTCGCAGAAACTCCAGGTCTGTCCCTTGTCGGGCCCGGTCCAGCGCTTCGAGTGCGGGCTTTTGTACACCGTCGTGAATGTCCTGATACAGAATCTCGTGCTGCTCCAGCAGTCTCGCCAGGTTGGCGAAGGCGTCATGCAGAAACCGCACGTTATCTCCCACAAACTGGATGGGAGTGTTGATTTCATGGGCTACGCCTGCGGCGAGTCCGCCGATGGCCTGCAGCTTCTGGCCGTGGAGCAGCTCGACGGCCATCTGACTGCGCGCATTTTCTGCCAACTGCCGGTCTTGGATCTCCTGCCGCAAGGCTTTATTCATGCTTTCTACACCAGCATTTTTCTGCAAGGCCTCCAGCATGCGGTTAATATCTCGTCCGAGTCTCCCGATCTCGTCATTTCCCTGCGCCAGGATTCGCTCGGAAAGATCCTTGGATTCGCCGCTCCCAATCCGTCCCACCTCTGCGCTCAGGTATGTCAATCGAGTCAGCACGATTCGCCGCAGTGCGAGCAACGTACTTAATCCAAACACCACGCTTGCGATACAGAGCGTTAGCAACAGGTAACGCAAGCTGGTGAGTCCGCGCTGAAAGACTGATCGGGGAGTTTCTACACGAAACAGAAGAGCCGTCCGACCATGGATGTCGTTCAAGAGCGAATAGCCGGCTACGGACATTTGATTCAACGACTGCACATGGATTTCCTCGTGGCTTGATTCCAAGGCCTGGACTGCCGCTCGCATATCGGCTGGCAGGGAAGGACTGGAGGCGAGATCGACCGCCACCGATAAAAACGTCCGTTCTCTCAGACCCTCCACCAAAGCGCTGTCCAGATTGCGGGTCATCACTAAGACGCCATGCACTGGGCCCGTTCGTTTAGTAGTCAGGATGGGGCAGGCGGCAATGAGAATTGGGCCTTGCGGAAGCAGAAGGATCCCATGCGCGGGAGTGGAAGTCACTGTCGCTTGTCGTACCCAGGAATCTGTCGAGAGCGCTCTCTGGATTTCGATCGGGACCCCGACTTCCGTGTTCTCTACTGAGTCATAAGCTTTGAAAAAGACTATCTTCTGCGAAGTGTCAATCAGCATTGCCGAATTGACGTGCAGGCCCTCCAGGGTGTCATTTTCGAATTCCTGTTTAATGTAGCTCCGCTTGGGGTGCTGCATGAACGCGTAGGTGCGGTCCCACTCGCCGTAGTCGTTTGTCGTCCGAGCCAAGTTGGTGATCTCGTCGTTCAACGCGGCCTCCGTACGCGACACTGCGCTGCGCGTCTGCTCCTGCTCCAGTCCCAGATAGCTAAGCAGCAGCACATCCCGGCTCACTGCGTACAGCACGGTCATGACAGCGGCGACAGTAAGTGAAACCACCAGCAATGTTTTCTGGCCGAGATTCATAAATAACCGATCCGTGCGGGAGGCGGTTGGATACACACGTCTATTGGTAAACATCGGGTGGAGAGGGCAACACTTTAGACGATGGACGAATAGTGACCGTCAGCCGCGAAGAAAAGACATCGGGGGCGAACTACAAATTCACCGTAAATGGAGCAACTGATTCAGGCGTTCTGACATGGAACCAGAAAATTACACAATCAAATTCGGCCCGGCCGTGAGCCAGAAGGAACTGGCGGAGAGGGTGGGATTTGAACCCACGATACCCGTTAAGGTATGTCCGCTTTCGAGGCGGATCGTTTCAACCACTCACGCACCTCTCCGCATGGAAAAAGCTGTCAGATGTCGACTTTCAGGAATATTGGTACCGCAAACTTAGCGGCGGCGTCTAAAAAATTCCTGCAAAACCTCCGCACCGCGCCCCGCCAGCACTCCCCCGCGAACTTCTACCCGGTGGTTGAATTGGGTTTGTTCCAGCAGTTTCATCACGGACTGAACCGCGCCTGCTTTCGGATCGTCTGCGCCGTAAATCAGGCGTTTGATCCGCGCATGTACCATCGCGCCTGCGCACATCGCGCACGGCTCAATTGTAACAAACAGGTCGCACTCCACCAGCCGATGATTCCCCAAGGTTGCGCCCGCCTCGCGAAGCGCAACCATCTCCGCATGAGCGGTCGGATCGCAATCTGTGATGTTGCGGTTCCATCCCCGGCCGACGATGCGCCCTCCGCAGACCACCACGGCTCCAACTGGAACTTCGCCTGCCTCCAGCGCGCGCTGCGCTGACCGCAAAGCCTCTTCCATCCAAAGCTCATCGTTGCTCATTGGTTATCGGTATGGTTCTGACCGCTGCTGAATTAACAATGGGTTGTTGCCGGTATTAAGCAAGACCCCTGCGCGCAGATTATCACTCATGCGCTTCCATTAGCTGGACGGACGCTACAGGCAGAAGGCTCAGAGCATGCTCAACACGGATCGCACTACATCGGGAACGATCGCATGGATGATTGCCGGCACCAGAATCATCACCACAGGATATGCGATTAGGATCAGCGGCAGTACCAGGAGCATCCGGGCCTTCGGTGTCAATTTGGCGAAATAGACTTGCATAACATTTCTCTCTTCTTAACTACGCGGTAGTGCTCGCGAAAGTTCCCCGAATCTCTCTCGATTTAGGAGGGGGCGGACCCGATGCCGGCTCTTATTTCAGACATGCAACTCGCCAGAGACTGCAGCTGCAAACTAGTAACCGGCGACTGCCAAGTGATATGCTTAGCCCGTTATGGGGATTCCCAACCTGCTCCGCAAAGTTTTCCTCGTCGACCTGCTGCAAGGTTTGAAGGTCACCTTCCGTTATCAGGATCCCAAGGAAATTTATACCGAGCAATATCCCATGGAGCGGCCGCAAGTGGCCGAGCGTTACCGCGGGGCGCCTCGCCTGAATGTCAATCCAGATACTGACGAGACGATGTGCATTGCCTGCGATCTGTGCGCGCTGGCTTGCCCGGAAAATCTGATTGTCGTCTCCAGCGCCCGCAACGAACAAACCCGCCGCAAAGAACTCACTAATTTCACCTACGACTTGAGCCGCTGCATGTTCTGTGGCCTGTGCGAGGACGCTTGTCCCGTCGATGCCCTCGAACTCACGCAGGATTTCGAACTCGCCAGCTATACCCGCGAGGGCTGGATCTGGGATCGCAAGACGCTGGAAAAAGGTCCGCAACCAACTCTTTACAAGAAGTGATTCGCAGCATCCGGCGTGCTATCGGCTGCGCGGGATTTTTTTCTTTCGCCTAAGGAATCCCAAACTCCTGCCTACCGCATCCGCTGGATATTCATCTCACGAGCCTGCGCTCAGACTCTAGCAATTGGATCCCTTGAGCCAGCCGGTTCGCCGGCATTGAAAAGGGAACCGCAAATTCAATGCTGGAGGCTTCAGGATGTCAGCGAAAAAACTCATGTTACTGTCCGTGATTTTGTTCTGCGCGACTTGGGTCGTGGCGCAAGCAGCGCCCGGCGGAGGAACGGGATCCGCCGGAGGAGCTGGATCGTCCGGCGGAGCCGCCACACCTGGCCAGGCGTCGCCCTCAGCTCCACCCACCGGCAATACAGGCGCTCCGCCCACCGGAAGCACCGCGCAACCGCCTACGGGCAGCACCACTGCGCCCCCGACCGGCTCTACAGTTCCGAACACCGAGCCCGGAGCAAATCCGTCGAATCCGAATGGCACTGCCCAGCCATCTACAACGAACCCGAATAATCCGAATCCGAATCCGAGCACCAGTCCTAACGCTAATCCAACTAATCCCGGCTCGCCTTCCAATCCTGGCGCGTCGCCGAATGGTACAAATCCGGGAACTACCAATCCGGGCACGACTAATCCCGGATCAACGAATCCAGGCACTTCGAACCCCGGCTCAAATCCGGGCACATCGAATCCCGGTTCGAACCCCGGTACCTCGGGCTCCGGTAGCGCTTCGCCTTCCGGCCCTGGCCGGTAATTTCGCGGGAACAGTTTTGTAACTCCCCCGCAATCTGCGGGCCCAGTTCATGGGCCCGCTTTTTGTTGTGGGCGAGAATTTTCCACCGCGTCCAACCGACGTTCGAGATTCGCTCCAAAAAGGAAATGGCCCGAGCTCGCCGCCCGGACCACTATTCCCAAAAACAGGTTTTCAGGAAATCTTCAGCGCTTTCCCACTACGTGACCGCGCCCATCCCGCACTTCATTCCCTTTGAAATGCTCTACGTGTCCAGGAGGCCGTCCCGCCTCGGGTCGATCTCCGTGAGCAGGGCGTGGGCCGTGATATCCATGGTCAGGATGAAAATGATTGTTAACATGGCCGCGAAAACCTTCCGGACCGTGGAACCAGGGGCCAGCCCCGATGAAAATGCCACCGGTAAACCACTCGGGTCCATAATAACCGTAAGGCGCACAATCGTACGGTGGGACGTTATAGTACCCATAGGGACAATCAGGGGCGGGACCTATATTAACCGTCACCTGAGCCTGGGTTGTCGGGACGGTCACCATAAAACAGATTGCAGCAACGGCAGCTACCGCAAAAACTTTCAGTACATTCATTCGTTTCTCCTCAACAAGTTTTTTACGCGATCGTGCCTACTAGACCTACGGCGTTTGCCGTAGTTTGGTCATCTGGTGAGAATGTACGATTCTGTTTTCCCGCCAAGGGTTGACTCTGCAAGGGCGGCCCTTCTATTGCTTATTCGCCGAAAAGTCTCTTCTCTGGCAGGAAATACATTACGGGAAGCAAAACGAAGATGCAGAACGACGCGTAGATCGTAAGGTAGGCCAGCGGAACAGAAAGCAGATAAAGTACCGCTGCAAAAGCGTTCTTGCGTTGGATGCCCTTGTGATATCTAGCCAGGGCCATATCGTCCCGGCTCTGGTGGATCAACTCCATGCGCAGAAAATAAAATCCGGAAGTACACAAGAAAAGAACAAGCCCATAAAGTGCCACCGCCAACGGCTCACGGTAGTCCCGGCCCAGGAACTCAGTCACAAAGGGGACGAACGACATCCAGAAGAGCAGGTAAAAATTCGACCACAAAAGTCGCGCCGTGAGATGCCTGGCGGCATGAATGAGAGGATGATGGTTCACCCAGATAATTGCGATCACCATGAAGCTGATCGCGTAAGTGAGAAATTCAGGTGCGATCTTCAGCAGTTCGCCCAACCTAGGCTCCGCCGGCGCGCGCAGCTCCAGCACCATGATGGTGATAATGATTGCCATCACGCCATCGCTAAAAAACTCTAAGCGGGCTTTGGTTGTCCCCTGCATGAAAGAAGCTAATCTAACACCTTGTCATCCGACATTCTCATGCCGAGGTAGAGAATTTTCGGCTTTGCCGAGGGATTCCAACGAACGATCTATGCAACTCGGTCTGACCACTGCTCCAGCGATGCGCTCCTCAGAACGACCGCGCGGCAACTGCCGGCTGCTGTTGCGTCATACAGTGCATGGTGCCCAGTCCCCACACCAGATCACCGGAATAAATCGGCACAATATCACGCGCAGGGAACAGCTCCGCTAGCGTATTGAGCGCAACCCGGTCGTTGGGATCGTTGAACACCGGCACAAGAACAATTCCATTGGCAATATAAAAATTAGCGTAGCTCGCGGGCAGCCGTCGCTGTTCGAAAACGACTGGCCCGGGCATGGGAAGCTCAACTATGTTTAGCGGCTTGCCCGCTTGATCGCGTGCAGTCCGAAGTCTTGCCAGATTGTTGTGCAGCGGATTGTGATTCACATCTCGCGGGTTGTCCTCCACCATCGTGACCACCGTATCAGCGGCAACAAAGCGGGTAAGGTCGTCGACGTGGCCATGTGTGTCATCGCCGAAAATACCGCGCCCCAGCCAGATCACATGCGGCGCGCCCAGATATTCCGCAAATATTCTTTCGTAGTCTCTCCGCGACATCCCGGGATTCCGTTGCTGTACCTTACTAAGCAGACATTCTTCAGTAGTAAGCAGCGTGCCCAGACCATTCACATCGATCGATCCGCCCTCGAGCACGACGCGTCGATCATGGCACAAAGGACGAATTTCCTCAGCAGTGGCAGCCCCCGCCATCAAGCTCCCAATTTTTTCATCCTGCCGCCAGTTCGAATACTTGGCCCACGCATTAAAGCGAAACTTGGTAGCGTGAAGCGCGTCCCCAGATTTTTGTAGGGACGGCCGCCCCTTCGGCAGGCTCAGGGCAGGCTCTCGGCCGTCCAGCCGGGCAAAGCCCGGCCTTGCCGTAACAAAGATGCAGCCGGAGTCGCGCATCCAAACGCGATTCGTCGCCCACCGATGAAAACGAACATTCGCGAGCACCACATTAGCCTTCTGCAAAAGCTTGCGAACTTTGCGCTCCGCCGCCGCATCATTGACAACCAACTCCACCCGCTCATGCCGCGCCAGATTGCGAATGATCTCGGTATAAACCCACGGAATCGGCTCAAACTTTCCCGGCCAATCCCCGTGGTAGTGCGGCCACGCCAGCCAGGTTGCCGCGTGCGGCTCCCACTCGGCAGGCATGCGGTAGCGGGGTGGTGCCGCGGAAGGATTTAAAGTGATACTTGAATGCTTGGCTCGGAGCATAAAGGTAGTTTATTGCACGGGATCATAAACCGCAGGTTGAGTCCTAAGCTGACATTGATCTTGACGAAGGGATTCCTGCTCAATGAGTGTAATCGCGATTTCGCAACAACCATCAATTGACTTGGTTAGATTCCCCCTCGTCGTCAAAAGAGGGCTGGACTATGAGGCGTAACGAATGAAGCCTCTGCTCCAGTTTCTCGGCCCATTCGAGAGTGGCAGGAAGATTAACTGGTGGAATGCCTTCGTCGGCAGTCCCGCTTCGTCCTTCGCGAGCCAGTGCAACCCATTTGCTCATTCCCCCGAGGTATGACTCGAAGACTTCTGCTGGTGACGCGGCGTCTTCGAGAGGGAGATAGGCCGAGGGTATGTCACCAACGATTATCCAAATCCACGAACCCATGGCGGGTCGGGCAGGGCGGATGTTGAACAAGAATATTGCGATTATTCCACCTACTCCGCCGCCGAAAAACGAACCTGACACCGTTTTGCACCAAGGAAACGAACGAAGATAAGCTTCAGCATCTTGTGACATCCGGCGAAGGAGCGCAGTGTCTTGGGCGTCATCGCCTGTCATAAGTTCAACGGGCACCACACCTGCGATGGGTGCATCTGAGTCATTTTCTTGAGGCGGGTCTGGGAGTGGTGGCATCTGGTTCCACCCGAACCTGAAGATTGTAGAGCACGGGTTGACGAAATCAGTGCGATTTCGCTCATTGAGTGATTTTGAGCGTAATCGGGATTTCACACCAACTACGATTCGGCTGATAACAATTTCGTTTCATTCACCCGGTCGATTGCAAATCGTAAGAATGCCACCGCATCGGCTTGGCGCTCCATCTTGTCCCCATACGCCCATCTCTCGGCTTCTTCTATCAAGCCTTTCCATTGGGGATACGTTGCCTTGGTCCACTCGCCAGCGACTTTCTTGGAACTCGGCTCGCCACGAATCACAGTGTGCAAGATACGGCAGAGATTCAAAACCAGATACGACTGATAATGGCTGTTCGAGAGCCACTCGGCGTCATCAATTTTCGGCACCCATTCTTGGAACAAATCCGCCGCACTCGCTCGTCGCACGCTAACGATGTCAATCAGTGGTATCAGATCATTGAAGTCAGGTCCCGCGAGCGTAATGCCATGCTTGGAAAGAACGTAATGATTAATGATCCACTCATTCCCGGCTGGTGCCTCGGCATAGAACGTGCCAAATCCCCACCATGGTCGCGGTGTGACAGGAGGCGTCAATTCGCGCATTAGTTCCAAAGGAACATAGGAGCACTCAATCCGGTCTTCCCACTGAGGACAGCGTCCCTCTATCTGTCTGTGCAACTGTTCAACCGATCTGAGTTCATCTTCCGTCAGCGGATTCTGAACGACTGCCTGCAAATCTATGTCGCTTCTTTCCGGCACGAAATCTCCATAAGCCAGAGAACCGGACAGATACAGCCCGACAATCTTTTTGCCGAGCAAGCGCTTCACTCCCTCCACCCACTCGCACAGCACAGTGTTGATCGCGGGATATGGAGTTGCGTCTTTCATTAGGCGACCCGCCATACCGAATCTTAGTCGGGATCGGTGTCAACTGGCGAGAACAGGCGATTACACTCATTGACCCAATTTCACCCTCCATCCAGCAAACGATTGGAAATCGGCGCGTACGCATCAATTCTCCGATCCCGCAGAAACGGCCAGTTGCGCCGAATATCTTCTAGCGCCTTCAAGTCCACATCGCCAATCAGAATCTCCTCGCGGTCATGCGACGCCTCAGCGATGACCTTGCCCAAACGGATCGCAAAAAAACGACCCGCCCCAAAATTCCAGTCCGTGCCCCGGCGTAGATTTCCCGCGCACGTTTCCCGTCTCGAAACCTACGCGATTCACCACCGCAACATAAACACCATTCGCAATCGCATGTGCCCGCTGAATGGTGCGCCAGGCATCGTGCTGCACTTCGCCGAACTCTGCTTTCTCCGAAGGATGCCAGCCGATCGCCGTCGGATAAAACAAAACAGAAGCTCCCTGCAGCGCCGTCAGCCGCGCGCCTTCGGGAAACCATTGATCCCAGCAAACCAGCGTGCCCAGCCGGCCGGCGCTGGTGTCGAGAGCGCGAAATCCCAGATCGCCGGGCGTGAAGTAAAACTTTTCGTAGTAGAGCGGATCATCCGGAATGTGCATCTTGCGGTAAAGCCCGGCAAGCGCTCCGTTCGAATCAAAAATAGCCGCTGTATTGTGATAAATCCCCGGCGCACGCTTCTCGAACAACGACGCAATCAGCACCACGCCATGCTGTTTAGCCGCGGCGGCCAGCTTATCGCTACTGGGCCCCGGAATCGGCTCCGCCAAATCGAACAGTGAATGATCCTCGCGCTGGCAGAAATATTGCGTTTGAAAAAGTTCGGGCAGGCAGACTACTTGCGCGCCTCGTCCTGCGGCGTCGGCCACGCGCTCCAGAGCCTTGGCGAGATTTTGCTCCGGCTCCGGCCCGCAAGACATCTGCACCAGCGCTACTCGAAATTTTTCAGGCGGCACGCCGTTGATTCCTCTGCCGACCAATATAGCATTCGACAAGAGCTCGCTGATCGCGCCGCATGACCGTGTCCGTGATCCAATCGGCGACGCCGCTCTCAGTAATGCAATCCGAATCCGATCGGATACAGCGGGGATTGCGAATCGTGCGGCACATCGCTCTTCTGTCGTTGCACTGCTTCAAGGGAAGACGGAAGTTCGAAAGGAAGATGCCCCTGCGGAGACGCTTTCCCGCTGACCACAGATAGCAGGGCCTCGTCCGAGATGCCGAAATCGCCCAGCAGCGCAGTCACATGCGGACGAACATTCGTCAGGATCAACGGCCGCTCCAGCGTGGTCACAAACACTGTGGGAATGATGGCGCTCACGCGAAGTAGTTCGACGTAGGCCGGATCAGTTTCGATATAGGCAAGCCTCCCCTCGTGCTGTCTCGATCCGAAGAAGTAGTTGGGATGCTCGCTCTGGAAAGGCGCAGGAGCGCGAACCAGTGCGAAATCAGCTTGTGCGGGATCGGCAACCACGGTAAATCCAGCGTCCTGTGCGGCGTTGGCGGCGACTCCGTATAAGTAAATCTTCTTCTTATCCGCGGACGCAGGCAGCAGCGGTTTCCCGGTTAAAGCCGCCGGCCTATTTTCCAGTAGAACAACTGCTCTGGCCTGCGCGGCTTCGCCCTCTTTTACAAACTCTTTGTTGCCAGCGACCACCGCTGCGCGCGTCTCGTCCACATAGGGTTGTTCAAAAAGTCCAAGCTGAAATTTCTGCAGAAGAATCCGGCTTGCCGCCTGGCGCACCCGCGCCTCCGAGATCGAGCCATTGTGAACGTCGTCCACAATCGCGCCCGATCGTTCGGTGCCGCCAATCTGATCGACTCCGGCATTGATCGCCTTAGCGAAGCGTTGCGCCACGGTCAGGTTTTCCACGCCCCATGGCATGCCAATGTCAGAAACCGCGGGCTTGGTGCCAGGGCTCGCTCCGTTACGGCAGGTCGCAGGGCAATCGTTGGTGATCGCCCAGTCACTCAGAATGACCCCATCAAATCCGTATTTCGTTCGCAGCAGATCGGTCAGCAATTGATGATTAAATCCAGCTCCCACCTGCTCCACCGGCTCGCCATCGAGCGCGAGATTTTGCAGAATCGAATAAGTCGGCATCACGCTTCCCACATGGGCTGCAAATGCTCCAGTGAAGGGAATCAAGTGTTGCGCGAAGTTATTTCCGGAAAACTCTGCATAGCGGCCGTAATAATTGTGGCTATCCCACCCATCTTTTGCAGCGCCATAGCCGGCCCAATGCTTGACGACCGCTGACACGCTCCCTGAGTTCAAACCATTCGGACCGTTTTGTATACCGGTCACGTAGGCTTCGACCATCCGTTTGGCAATCTCCGGATCTTCCCCGAAGGTTCCGTTGATACGTGCCCATCGCGGTTCGGTGGCCAGATCGGCCTGCGGCGCGAGGGATTCGCGAATGCCCACAGCTTCATACTCCTGGCGCACAACATCACCAAAACGGCGGGTCAAGCTGGGATCATTCAGTGCAGCGAAGCCAAGAGGTTCTGGCCACATGGAGAATGCCTTCCCCTGTGTTCCCGCTCCCAAGACCTGGTCAAAGTGATTGCGGGGATCCGTAGAGATAGTGACGGGAATGCCCCAGCGAGAAGACTCCGCAATCGCCTGCACTTCGTTATTCTGCCTGGCAAAGGCCGCAGCACCTCCGTTGAGCCGAGTGATGAAAGTGTGGACGTGATCTTGTTCAATCATCTGCCGGATTTTCGCCAAATCATATTCTTCGCCGACGCCGATCGCACCCATGGGCCCGATGCTGGGCAGAGTCCCGTGGACCATCAGTCCAGCCAATTCCTCCAGGTTCATCCTCTGAACCAGATCGGCAGCTCGCACCTCTGCCGGCAATCGCCAGTCTTCATACGGATCCAGTTTCCCGTTCCGGTTGAGATCCTTGAACGCGAGCCCATCCACGGTGAGAAGAGGAACAGAACGATGCCCGAGGACTGGTTGCTTGGGTTTCTCTCCGCCGGAAGCGGAACAGGCGAGCAAAATTAAAAGCAAAACTCCGGAGCATTTAGTGAACACGTCCTCATTCTCTTCAGGCGGATGGCCGCCGTCAAACGAACACACAGTTCGCAGAGTCGTGCCGGACAAAGCAAGTAGCGCGAACAAGCCTATCACCTTTACCGCCGCGTTATACTGACTGCATATATGTCTGCGGATTCGACCAAGACTTTTTACCTCGAAACTTTCGGTTGCCAGATGAACGTCCACGACTCTGAAAAAGTCATCGGCACGCTCGTGCACGAAGGATATAAGCAGGTGGAGACCGTCCAGCAAGCCGACTTGATTCTCTACAACACCTGCTCCATTCGCGATAAGGCGGAACAGAAAGTTTTCCATCGCCTGGCGGATTACAAGAAGCTCCTGGCTCAAGGCAAAAAGTTCGGAGTGCTCGGCTGCGTCGCGCAGCAGGAGGGCGAAAAAATTTTCGAGCGCGCCCCGCACGTCTCACTGGTCTGCGGATCAGCCTCCTACCGCAATCTGCCGCAAATGCTGGTGCAACTGGAAACCGGGGACGTCACGGCAGGGAACTCACGCAACCAGAAACTCGAAGCCGGGAGCCTAGTCCGCATCACCGGTCTCGACGATCGCGAAACCGACGAATGCTTTGAAACAGAATTCACCGCCCGCACTAACCCGCACCGCGGATACATCACCATCATCGAAGGCTGCGATAAATTCTGTGCCTACTGTGTCGTCCCCTTTACCCGGGGAAAAGAACGCAGCCGCACTTCCGACTCGGTGCTCGCCGAAGCGCGCCAGATGGCCGATCTCGGCTACACCGAGATTCAGTTGCTCGGTCAGAACGTAAATTCCTACAAAGATCCGGCAGGGAAGCGCACATTCTCAGAATTGTTAGCGGCCGTGGGACAAGTACCAGGAATCAAGCGCGTGCGCTTCACCACCTCGCACCCCCGCGACTTCGGACGCGACATCGTCGACGCCATCGACGCCGTCCCGACTCTCTGCGACCACGTTCATTTGCCGGTGCAAAGCGGCTCGGATCGCATCCTCAACGCCATGCAACGCCTCTATACGCGTGAGCAATATCTCGAGCGCATCGCGTGGATGAAATCCGCCAAGCGCCCGATCAGCATCACCAGCGACATCATTGTCGGCTTTCCCGGAGAAACCGAAGCGGACTTCGCCGAAACGTTATCGCTACTCGATGAAGTCGGCTATGACGCCATCTTTACTTTCAAATATTCTCCACGTCCTAACACTCCGTCACTGGCATTGGAAGATGCCATCCCAGATCAGGAGAAGTCGCGGCGATTGGAAGTTCTCATGGCGCGCCAGAAGGAAATACAAACCTCTAGCTACAAGAGATATGTAGGCGAGATATTGGAAGTAATGGTTGAAGGCAAAAACGACGTCCGCAAGCAGTGGATTGGCCGAACCAGCCAAAACAAAACCCTGAATTTCACTTCACCTGACACATCGGTTCCAAAGATAGGATCCTACGTAAGAGTAAAAGCAACCCAAAGCTTTCCTAACAGCCTCCTAGGAGAATTGGTGATATAAAAGCGAAAGCAGCGCTTTCAGGAGCCCCATGGAAGTAGAAATGACAATTCGCGGTCTTTTAATGGATCCGGTGACGAATACGCCGATTGTGATTTTGAAGGATGTGGCCGGAGAATCGGTGTTGCCGATTTGGGTGGGAGTTTATGAGGCGAATGCGATTGCGCTGGAGATGGAGAAGGTGAACACGCCGCGTCCGATGACGCATGACCTGATCAAGAATGTGCTGACGGGGCTGGAAACGCAGGTTCACAAAGTGGTGGTAACTGAACTGCGAGAAGATACGTTTTATGCGGTGATCTGGCTGGAGCGGAGTGGCGAGGTGGTCAGCATTGACTCTCGTCCGTCGGATGCGCTGGCGCTGGCGTTGCGCGTGGACTGTCCGATCTTCGTGGATGAGATTGTGCTGAAGAACTCCAAGCAGGCGGCAAATATGTCGGACCGGGTGAGCGCCGAAGAGTTGCGTAAATATCTCGAGGGGCTCAACGACGAGGATTTAGGGAAGTACAAAATGTAACGTCGCTTCGCTGGCATTGACACCTTCCGAAGCGATCAACCACAAAGGCAACTTCGATTTCGCTCCGGCTCGTGTACTCAATCAAACCCCACTAGCTGAGTTTACATAATACCTGTTATCGGACATTGTAACCATCCTTCAAGGTTCCCCTTCTTCTGCAAAACTGCTCGGCAAGTCCACTTGGCTTTTGCTTATGGCTGCACAATCTCCGTTGCCGAAACCGAACTGCCTGAAATGTTCGAGTCTCCGGAATACGTGACTGTGACGGGGTTTGCTCCGACCGCCAGCGTAGAGGTCGTGAACCTGGCTTTGCCGCCCACGAGTTCAGCGGTCCCCAGCACCGTGTTCCCTGCGGAGAAGGTTACCGGGCCCGAGGCCGTGATCGTTGGTGAAGTGATCCTGGCGAGGAAAGTGACGGCTTGACCTTCGGTTGCCGGGTTCGGAGATGAAGTGAGCGTCGCGGCGCTTGTGGTGGGCGTTACCACCTGGGCCAGCGTAGCGGAAGTGCTGCCTGCGTTGTTTGGGTCTCCCACGTAGGTTGCGGTCAGAGGATAAGAGTCGGCGTTCAGGTTGGATTTTGTCAGCGTAGCCACGCCACTGGCGTTGAGCGTGGCGGTGCCGATGGTATAAACACCGCCCCAACTAAACTCTACTTTCCCGGTAGGCATGGTTAAGTATCCGAATGGGCTTGGACTTGTCACCGTCGTCGTCCAGGTTACGGGTTGACCGTACGCTGAGGGCGTCAGACTGGAACTCAGGGTTGTCGCCGTCGGATAGCCGGTTATTACTTGAGTGACCGCGTTGGAGTAGCTCGGTGGGTCACCCTCTCCGGTCCCTGGAAAATACGCTTTGATTTTGTGGGTTTTGGCGGTGAGCGAGTTGTCGGTGAAGCTTGCAATACAGGCTCTGTTAAGAGGTACAGAGCCGATGACCGTGTTGCCATCGTAAAAGGTGATTGGCTCATAACAACTTCCTTGCGGCTGATTGTTGCAGTAGCCGGCCGCATTTACGGATGCCGTAAAGACGACTTGATTTCCGACCAGGTTCGGCGATCCGCTGCTGGTGAGCGTTGTGGATGAGTAGCACCCTCCGGCACTCGTGGAGCGCGTAGTTTTCGACTGGATAGGAAGTTTCGCGTCGTCCTCGATTAGACTCGCCGCCGAAGCGACGGTTTGTCTTACTGATGCCGAGCTGCCCGAAATATTTGAGTCTCCGTAATAAGTTGCGGTGACTGTGGTGGTGCCGACGGCCAGCGTGGAGATTGTGAATGTGGCTTTGCCATCCGCGAGCTGAGCTGTTCCGAGGACTGTCTTCCCTGCCGTGAAAGTTACCGGGCCTGTGGCTGTGACCGTCGGGGACTTGATCGTGGCGGTGAAGGTGACGGCTTGACCTGAGGTTGATGGGTTCGGAGATGAAGTGAGCGTTGCGGCGCTCGTGGCTTCAGTCACGACTTGGCTCAGCACAACTGACGTGCTGCGCAAGTTGTTTGCGTCTCCCTCATAGACGGCTGTAAGCGGATATGTATCGGCGCTCAGGGCAGATCGAGTCAGGGTGGCTATGCCGCTGGCGTTGAGTGTGGCTGTGCCGATGGAGTCGCCCCAGGTGAAGTTTACTTTCCCTGTGGGCGCGACGGGGCCTGAGGTCGTGACCATCGCCGTCAAGGTTACTTTTTGTCCGTAGATGGACGGGTTCAGGCTGGAGATCAAAGTGGTTGAGGTCGCGGACTTCGTAGTGGAGTTGACTACCTGCCGGAGGCCTGGCGAGGTGCTTGCCGCGAAGTTGGCGTCCCCGCTGTAGGTTGCTGTGATGGTGTAGATGCCTGCTGGTAGAGAAGATGTGGTCAGAGAGGCAATCCCTCCGCTGAGCGGGGCCGTGCCGAGAACCGCCGATCCGTTCTTGAAGGTGACGATCTCTCCGTTGGGAGGAGTTCCGGCAGTTGAACTCACCGTGGCCGTGAAGGTCACGGCCTGACCGATCAACGATGGATTGAGCGACGAAGTCAGGACAGTGGTTGTTGTCTCGGTGCCGACGCCTGTCGTGTTCAGAAAGATAGAAACAGTGCCGCTTCCGCCTGAGTACACGACCGCCATATCAGGCTTTCCATCCAGATTAAGGTCGGAGATTATGAAACTAGCCGTCGAGCCTACCGTGGGAAAATCCTGGTGTGGGCCAAATGTGCCGTCACCGTTGCCGGGCAAAATGGAAAGTACGGAGGGACCTCCGGTCACAGCCAAGTCTAGATTCCCATCGCCGTCGAAATCCGCTGCCGCCACAGCATAAGGCCAATAGGCGACTGGAAAATCATTCTTGGGAAGAAAAGTTCCGTCTCCCTTGCCAAGCAGCACAGAGACCGAAGACGACATCGTATTGGCAACGGCGAGGTCCACTTTGCGGTCACCATTGAAATCTGCCGCGACGATTCCTGACGGGAAATTTCCCACGGGAAAAGCCGTTGGCAATCCGAGGGTGCCGTCGCCGTTGCCCAGGAGAATGTTGACCGATGAGTCCGTGTAATTGGGAGCTGTGCCATAATTAACAGCCGCGAGATCCAACTTGCCGTCGCCGTTGAAGTCGGCTGCCGCCAGGGCCGCTGGCGCGCCGACACACCCGTCAGGAAAAGTTTGGAATGCTCCAAAGGTTCCATCTCCGTTTCCCAACCCAACTGCGATACCTCCGCCCTGCAAAATCAGGGCAACATCGAGCTTCCCATCTCCATTGAAGTCTGCTACAAGCGGGGCCACGTCGGTGACGACAGAAGGAGATAGCGGTCCTGGAGTGAAGGTGCCGTCGCCATTCCCGAAGAACACCCAGAGTTTTTCGTCGAGGGCGGAGCATATAAAGTCGAGTTTGCCATCGCCGTTAAAGTCTGCGACCGCGAAGCCAATGCACCATCCTGAGAAAACCTGGCTTGGTGGTGAAAAGGTACCGTCGCCGTTCCCCAAGAGGATATCGAGTCCTATTGGGCCATCCGTTATGGGATATACCGTTACCAACAGGTCAGGCTTGCCGTCACCGTTGAAGTCGCCTTCGAGCACGGTTCCCCAGAGGCTCAACCCGGTTGCAATGTCGGATCGCGAAAACGAAAACTCTGCTGCGGCAGAGGAGGATTTCTTGTCATGCAATCTTGCTGCAGGTTCGTCCTGAGTATGGCTCGCCCTCGGCGACACCGGGTGAAGCAACGCTGGCGCGGGCATATTCTTCGAATAGTGTGCTGATCGCAAGGGAGTGTCCGCTTGCTTGGCTGGTGCGGCAGTGGCGATCGAGAGGGTGAGAATTGCAATGAACAGGGTAAGGATGGGGAGAGTGCACAACTTTGCTTCTACGGGGCGCTGGCTGGTCATGGGAGACCTCCTTGGGTACGTCAACTACAGGGGCCCTGATGTTTGTCGGAGTGCCGCTAAAGATTTTTTCTGATGGGCATCATCGGTCGACTACTTCCCTTCGGAATAAGTGCGTGGGCGCGAAGGAGCGCGTTAGAGCCGGCCAGAACTGGCGAACGTTAGCACTGAAGCGGGGGCAAGTCAATGTGAATTGTGATGGGGGAGGCAACGGGAGGTCGAATGGTGAACGAGAAGCGATCGAGCCTTCGGCTCGATGGACAGCCGAGGGCGGCTGTCCCCACATGAACTTTTTCAGAATACTTTTTCAGATGAGCTATTCACCTGGAAAGACGATTTTGGGATGGAACAGGGTACCGGCGACGCGGGTGGCGATGGCCAGCAGTTCACTTTGGCTGGCGAAGACTTTGACCTGGCGGGCACGGGAAAGTTCGGGAAGGTTGATGGGGCGTCCGCAACGGATGCGCGCGGCGGTGGGTTCATCGGCGGTAACCGAGGGAAATTGCGGGAGGAGTTGGCGGGGGTGGGTGAAGAGCGTTTCTAGTTGCCGCGAGGGGTGGAGCTCTGTTGAATGCGTTGCTGCTGGCGGGATTGGCGGGCGGGGGCGCCCGCTCCACATTTCAGAATGACAGGCGGCTTCGATTTCTTCTATCGTGTGGGCCTGGGTGATGTCGAATTCAGCGACGGACGTACGGCGTAGAGATGCGAGGTGGGCTCCGCAGCCAAGACGCTGGCCCATCTCGTGCGCGATGGAACGCATATAGGTTCCCGAGGAGACGCGGGCGCGGAAGTGAGCGCGTTCGTTTTCGACGGCAGTGATGGTAAATTCTTTTACTTCGACTTGGACCGGTTGCAGCACGACTTCTTTCTCTTTGCGGGCGAGTTTGTAGGCAGGGACACCTTGAATTTTCTTCGCGGAGAACGGTGGAGGGGTTTGCTGGATTTGCCCGCGAAATTCGGCAGCGAGGGTTTGCAGAGTGCTTAAGTTGAAAGTTGCGATGGCGACGGAACAGTCCCTGAGGCTGCGCTCAGGGCAAGCTTGGGCGGCTGTCCCCACATGGGTCTCGACTGGTTCGCCGTCGGCGTCATAGGTGTCAGTGGCGAAGCCGAAGCGGATTACGCCTTCATAAGTTTTTTCGGAGGCGGTGTAAAACTGGGCGAGTCGGGTGAGGGATCCGGTGACGAGCGGAAGCACGCCGGTGGCGAGAGGATCGAGGGTGCCAAGATGGCCAACGGATCGCTGCTGTAGAATTCGGCGCATGCGGTTGACCACGTCGTGAGAGGTCCATCCGGCGGGCTTGTCGACGATGATGACGCCATTCATGAGAGGATTGAGAGATTCAGAAATTGAGTGATCGAGTGAGTTTTAAATTAAAGTTTGATGGCGTGGCTGAAGCTCCGACCTTTCAAACCAATCATTAACTTAACAGATTCTCTATGCTCCCAATTCGCGACGACCAGCCTCGATACAGCACACCGTGGGTGACATGGTTTTTGATCGGGCTGAATCTTGTGATTTTTTTGATTGAGTCGACTCTGGATCCGCGCAGCTTAAATCTGGTGATTCATCAGTTTGGAGTGGTGCCCTATCACTCGGCGGCGTTTCTCGGGGGGTCGTCAAGATTTCCGCTGCCGGTGGTCGTGCTTCCCTTCTTTACGTCGATGTTTCTGCATGCGTCGTGGATGCACGTGATTGGGAACATGTGGTTTCTCTACATTTTTGGCGACAATGTGGAGGACTGGCTCGGACACTTCAAGTATCTGGTGTTTTATCTGTTGACCGGGTTGATTGCGATGATGGCTCAGGTCGCCATTAATTTGCACTCGACCGTGCCTTCGGTGGGAGCAAGTGGAGCGATTGCGGGAGTCCTGGGAGCTTATTTTGTTCTGTATCCGCGGGCACGGGTGCTGACGTGGTTTTTTGTTTTTGTAGTGTGGGTGCCGGCGTGGATCATCCTGGGATATTGGTTTGTGTTGAATTTTCTGAGTGGGACGGCAACGGCGCTGGCCGTGCAAGGGCACAACATGGGCGGCGTGGCGTTCTGGGCGCATGTCGGGGGATTTGTATCGGGGGCCCTGCTGGTGAAAGTGTTTGGCGAGCGCGAGCAGCGGTATCCGTATGCGTATCAGTGATCTTAATGAGTGAAAAAGCAAGGGTACAGAGTGTGTTTTGCGCACCCGAGTTGCATAGGTCCCTTCGACAAGCTCAGGGCAGGCTCTTCGGCCCGCAAAGGACGCGGGCCTCAGGATGACAGGTTTCTTGTCGCCGGCTTTTGCCGCAACCAACGTTTTATTTTTTGGGGCGTGATTCCGGTGGGACGAGGCCGGAGACGCGGTAGTAGACGACGAGTTGGCCGTAGTGTTCGCCCGAGTGCTCGATGAAGCCGTACGCCATGTCTGAGAACCGCATCTCCTGATGGGCGAAAGGATCCACAAGGAGATCCGACATCCCTTTATCGCCTTTAGCCTTGATGACGTCCGCACCGTCGGCGAAGGATTTCTTTACAAAAGCAACAACATCGGCCTTGGTTTTATAGTCAGCGCGCTTGGGGTCTTCTTCCGGCGGCATCTTCTTACCCATGGCGGGATTGATGAGGAAATAATTTGCGCCGGCGGCGTGAAGCAATTGCTCGGCGAACCCGCGCTGCGCGGGCGTGGGCTTGAAATCATACTTGTCCTCGGGAAAATCTTCGGCCATGGCGATGAGCTTGCGGCCGATTTCGTTCCAGGAGTCGAGCAGAACTTTGGAGGGACTGTCGGCGGGCTTTACCGCCACATCTTTTTTCATCTCTTGAGCGTGCGCGGGGTTCGGAAGGACGATCGTTGCGGCGGCGAGTACGACTACGGCTGCAAATGGGATCTTGATCATTGATTTTCTCCCTGTGAACTGCCGGTCGGCATTGTAATCGGACTGCAGCTGGGAGGAAAGGTGAGCACACTTTTTATCCGCGCAAATGGCTGAAGGGCTGAGGCACTTGCATGTATCCCTTCGACCAAGCTCCAGGCAGGCTCTTCGGCCCGCAAAACTACACGGGCCGCAGGATGAGCAGGGATTAAATGCCGTTGGGGCGCTGCCGAATTAACGAGAGGAACTCCTGGCGAGTTTCGTTTTCGTTGCGGAAGCAGCCGAGCATCGACGAGGTGACGGCGGCGGAGTGTTGTTTCTCGACGCCGCGCATCATCATGCACAGATGGCGAGCCTCGATGACTACGCCGACGCCTTGCGGTTCGATTACTTTCTGAATGGTTTCCGCGATCTGCGTGGTGAGACGCTCTTGAATCTGCAGGCGGCGGGAAAAAAGTTCGATCAGGCGCGGAACTTTGCTGAGGCCGATGACTTTGCCGTTGGGGATGTAGGCGACGTGGACTTTGCCGAAGAACGGCAGCATGTGGTGCTCGCAAAGACTGAACATTTCTACGTCTTTGACAATGACCATTTCATCGTAGCTGACCGAGAAGAGTGCGCCTTTGAGCAGAGCTTCTGCGTCTTCGGTGTAGCCGCGGGTGAGGAACTTCATGGATTTGTGAACGCGCTCGGGAGTTCGTTGCAGGCCCTCGCGGTTCGGGTCTTCACCCAGGCGCACGAGCATCTCCTGCACGAGGTCTTCGAAAGTGGCGC
Source organism: uncultured Acidobacteriaceae bacterium (assembly GCA_963817305.1). Classification (GTDB taxonomy): domain Bacteria; phylum Acidobacteriota; class Terriglobia; order Terriglobales; family Acidobacteriaceae; genus Sulfotelmatobacter. The sequence goes on from CAWFOD010000016.1 coordinate 265,310, forward strand.
TGGTCAGGGTAGAGGGTTCGGTTTGGGATTTCATAGTGGATTGGGTAATTGTGTTCAGTGATTGCGCAAGAGCAAACTCGTTCGCCATCATCCGGCATATTCGAACGAGTTCATCATAGTCTCTTCTAATCGCACTCTTTCCAGATGCGCGTGAGTGAAGCCACGCTGCACTATTTTGTAGATCTGGATGCAGAGATTTTCAGTTGTTGGGACTTCTTCGGCAAATTCCCGCAGCGTATTCAGATTTTCGTGATCGAAGCGTGAAAGCACTTCCCTTTCCACGAAAGCTGTCGAGATCGGTAAGGTTGCAGACCATGCCGGTTTGTTTATCGACGGGGCCGCTGACCGTGACTTCGACGGTGTAGTTGTGGCCGTGGCCGTAGGGATTGTTACATTTGCCGTACGTTTCCAGATTCTGTTTTTCTGACAGGGCTTCGCTGTGCAGGCGGTGCGCGGCGGAAAACATGTAACGGCGTGAAAGATGAGCTTTCATGGAGAAATTTCTGATTGTTGATTGTTGGTTCAAAACCCATGGTTCCGGGCGGTCCGCATCACGCGGTTTGAATCATCAATCATCAATCATAAAGTCAACAATGTGTTTTCACTCCTCTCCGTAGAAATCGACGAAGAGATCCGGGGTTTCGTAGACGCGGACGCGATGCAGTTTGGCGCTTTCGAGTTTGCTGACCAGGCGCTGCCAGATTGCGATTGCAATATTTTCTGTGGTCGGGATGCGATGGAGGAATTCCGGGACTTCCTTATTCAGAAAGCGGTGGTCCATGGCATCGAGCACTTCGCGGTGCATCACTTCTTTTAATTTCTTTAGATCGACGACAAAGCCGGAGCGGGGATCGACTTCTCCTTTTACCGTTACTTCCAGCGTGTAGTTGTGGCCATGACCATTGGGATTATTGCATTTGCCGAAGACACGGCGGTTTTCTTCCGGAGTGAAATCCGGGTTGTGATAAACGTGCGATGCGGAGAATTCAGCTTTGCGCGTGAGATAGACCATGCTTCTCCTGCCGTTTTGAATCTGATGCTTGTTCGATGCCCTTTTGACCGCCGGAATACTGGCGTCCCTTCCACACGACGGTCCCGCGCTTGTGAAACAGTTTTGACCGCACCAGCAGATATGAAAAGAGTGGAAGTCCGAAGAGGGCGAGCATGTTTGCCTCCCAGGAAAAATGGGCGCGGCGAATTCGGGCGAGAAATACTGCATACAGGATCAAGCAAAGCGCTGCGGCCACGATGGCTGAGTGCGAGTGCCCGAGAAAAGCATCTGCAATGGCGATTGCGAGGCTCAACACAATCAGAAGGAACTCAAGGGCACGCAGCGCGGCCAAACGAACCGGGTGTGAGAACAGGAGAGCAAGGTTTTTTGTCCAGCCTTCGCGAAGTTGGGCGAACGTGCGATACATGCGAGTGCGTACGGCATCAGCGCCGAAGCGAAACAACATTTTACGGCCGGATCGTTTTACAGCACGAGCGAGTGCCACATCTTCGAGAAGATTGCTGGCGATGGCTGCATGTCCACCGACAGCGTTGTAAGCTTCACGCGCGATCAGGATGTACTGGCCGTTGGCGGCCGCGGCGGGTGAATTCGGATTGCTCACCTGGGACGGGCGAAAGCTGGCCGCCAGTTCGGCGAAGATCACCGGCATGACCGCTTTTTCCCAGAAGCTTTTTACGATCTGCTCGGGTGAGTAGGAGAGCAATGCGGCTTTCTGGCGTTTGGCTTCTTCGATGCTTCGCGCCAACGATCCGGGAAGATGGATGGTATCGGCGTCGGTAAAGAGAAGCCATTCGCCACGGGCGATTTTGGCTCCGGCGGCGACGGCGTTGTTCTTACCGGTCCAAGCGGCTGGGAGTTCAGGAGCCTTGAATCAGCTTTACTCCGTTTCTGGAAAATGAGGATGCGATCTCCGAGGTGCGATCGGTAGAATGATCGTCAATGACGATGATTTCGAAGGCGAGACCTTGCTGTGGGACGAGCGAAGTCAGACAATCGCTTAGAGTTGCTTCTTCGTTGCGAGCGGGGACGATGACGGAGACGGTGAGCGGATCGTTAGCTGTGTCTCTCGCGGGCATAGGCCGAATCTATTATTATAGCGGGGTGCGATTCATCATTCGGTTTCTAGACGTGTCGGCAAGGCATTTGAGTGATGGTAGCGACCAAAAGCAAGTCGGGCGTTGCTCTACCGGACGGTCGAGGGCGGCTGTTCCCAAATGATTTCCAGCAGTCGAGCTTGGTCCAAATTGCTGTTGCTTTAATCCTGTTGGGGATGTCCGGGTGTTACAGCGGATCGCGGCCGGCGAGGATTGGGTCGGCGGCGCCGGACTTTACGGTGCACGACGCGGGGCGCGCGGTCACGCTCAGCCAATTCAAGGGGCAAATAGTGGTGCTGAATTTCTGGGCAACCTGGTGCCCGCCCTGCATTGAGGAGATGCCTTCGCTGGTGCAGATGCAGCAGCGGATGAAAGCGAAGGGCGTAACCGTGCTGGCGGTCAGCGTGGATGTAGACCAGAGCAATTATCAACGCTTTTTGCGAGATCATAATGTGGATCTGTTGTCGGTACGCGATGCCGACCAGAAGAGCAATGCGCTTTATGGGACGTTCAAATTTCCGGAAACTTACATCATCGATCGCAATGGCGTGGTGCGACGCAAGTTTATTGGAGCGGTGGATTGGACCGAGCCGGATGTGATTGAGTATTTGAGCAAGCTTTCGGATAAATCCCTCAAGGGCTGAAGCAGGCATCATTTTCTGCGATATTGCGTCCCGCACGTTTTCACTCGCGATGCTGTCCTGAAATTCCTCTCGTTCATAAATGCGCAAGGAAACAACGGGTTTCGCCACTGCGCCGTCGCGGTTCGCTCCGGCTCCGGTCGGAATGACAAATTGGAGGAGTTACAGCTTTGCGTGGCGCAGGCGGAGGGCGTTGGTGATGACGGAGACGGAGCTGAAGCTCATGGCGGCGGCGGCAAAGATGGGGCTGAGCAGCAGACCGAAGAATGGATAAAGCACGCCAGCGGCAATGGGAACGCCGATGGCGTTATAGACGAAGGCGAAGAAAAGATTCTGGCGGATGTTGCGCATGGTGGCGTGGCTCAGGTTACGGGCGCGCACGATTCCCGTGAGATCGCCTTTGACCAGAGTAATGCCGCCGCTTTCCATGGCGACGTCGGTACCAGTGCCCATGGCGATTCCGACATTAGCCTGGGCGAGTGCGGGCGCGTCATTGATGCCGTCGCCAGCCATGGCGACGACTCTTCCCTGCACTTGCAGTTTGCGGATAATCTCCAGTTTTCCCTCCGGCAATATTTCGGCTTCGAATTCGTCGATGCCGAGTTGCTGGGCGATTGCAGCTGCGGCAGTTTTGCTATCGCCGGTGAGCATGACGATGTGAATGCCCATACTCTTAAGATCGCGGATCGCGTCTGGAGTCGAAGGCTTGATCCGATCCGCGACCGCGAAGTTGCCAACGTATTTGCCATCGATGGCCACGCAGAGAATTGTGCCATCGGGTGGAACTCCCGCGAGAACCGCAGGCTGTTGCAGAGCGCCTATCTCGACCATCAGGGTAGAGCTGCCGACAGCAACTTGCCTTCCGTCAACAATCCCACGCACGCCTTTACCCGGTATTGAATTGAACTCCTGCGGCTGTGAAAGCTTCAGGTTGCGCTGAGCGGCAGCCTCACTCAACGCGTTCGCCAGGGGATGTTCACTGGCTCGCTCGAGACTAGCCGCGAGGCGGAAAAGCTCCGGGTTGTCTTCAAGGAGCTTAGAGAAGCTGACGAGCCGCGGCTTACCCTCGGTAAGCGTGCCGGTTTTGTCGACGACGAGCGTGTCGACTTTTTCGAGAACTTCCAGCGCCTCGGCATTTTTGATCAGGACGCCAGCGTGTGCGCCGCGGCCCACGCCGACCATGATCGCCATCGGCGTGGCGAGACCGAGGGCGCAGGGGCACGCGATAATGAGCACGGCGACAGCATTCACCAGAGCATGGGCGAAACGTGGTTCGGGGCCAAGGAAGAGCCATGCAAAGAAAGTGATAATTGCGATGACAACCACGATGGGGACAAACCATTTCGCGACGCGATCCGCGAGCCGCTGGATGGGAGCGCGGCTGCGTTGCGCCTGGCCTACGAGTTGGACGATGCGTGCAAGTAAGGTTTCCGCACCCACGCGGTCGGCCCGCATAATGAATGAGCCGGTGCCGTTGACGGTGGCTCCGATGACTTTGCTGTTTGGAGATTTTTCGACCGGCATGGACTCCCCGGTGATCATCGACTCGTCGATTGCGCTGCTACCCTCCAGGATTACGCCGTCCACGGGAACTTTTTCTCCGGGGCGAACGCGCAGGCGGTCTCCGGGCTTGACTTGGTCGAGAGGAACGTCTTTTTCGGAGCCGTCGGTACCGAGCAGGCGCGCAGTTTTGGGGCTGAGATCGAGCAGGGCCCGAAGCGCGGCGCTGGTGCGGCTGCGGGCGCGCAGTTCCATGACCTGACCGAGCAGGACGAGAGTTGTAATCGCGGCGGCAGCCTCGAAGTAAACGTCAGGGTAGCCGGACATTCCGCGCAGGGACTCGGGAAAAATCCGCGGGAAGAGCGTTGCGATCACGCTGTAGGCATAGGCGACGCCGGTGCCCATGCCGATCAGTGTGAACATGTTGGGGCTGCGATTGACGAGCGACGTCCAGAAACGCTGGAAGAAGGGCCATCCGGCCCAGAGGACCACGGGCGTGGCGAGGACAAATTCTAGCCACGTTAAGTTGAGTGGCACGCCATCAAGGTTGAAATCGAGGCGAAGGCGATACCCGAACATCGCTGCCATCGCAACCAGCAACAGCGGCAGAGTTAGAGCGACTGCCACCCAGAAGCGCCGAGTCATGTCGCGCAACTCTGGATTTTCTTCGGCGGCGGCTGTCACGGTGCGAGGCTCGAGGGCCATGCCGCAGATCGGACATGAACCGGGCGCGGGACGGACGATCTCCGGATGCATGGGGCAGGTGTACTCGATGCGCGTGGAGGCCACGGGTACATCAGCTTCAAGAGCCATGCCGCAAGAGGGGCAGGCGCCGGGCTTTGGTTCGCGAACCTCCGGACACATGGGGCAGACGTAGGCGGGCGCCCCGCCGGCGGCGGAGTGCGCGGCACCGGTTGGGATCTGGCTGGATGGCTTGTGAGCGGCCTCAGGAGCCGAGGCTGCGGCTGGCTTCGCGGCACCGAGGGTAATTAATCCCGAAGACTTTGGCGGTAATGCCGCGTGCAGATATTTATCGGGATCTGCCCTGAATTTTTCCAGGCATGGGGCACAGCAGAAGTAGTAGCTTTTTCCGGCAAGATCATAGACATGCCTTGCGGTAGCGGGATTCACGTTCATTCCGCATACCGGATCGCGTTCGAGTGCGGAGGCCTGAGTGGACGAGTTTGTTGACATGATGGTGGCGGATTGCGTGCGGCAGCGAGAACCTTACTCCTTCGCGGTTGGATGGAGAATGCTTTATATTGGATTCAGCCCGGTGGAGGATTTGGCCGGAGTCTCAGAAGCGTTTCTGTTCAACGCTTTTTATCACACACGTTTCTTAATCAAAATATCGTTATTGGAAGAGGATCCAAGGAATGACTTATCTGGACGTGGTTTTCCGCTACGGAGCTATGCCTGGAGAGGCGGCACTGCGGGCGATCGACGGGATGCGCGAAGTATACGGAGTGCGGGGAGTTCAGTTCAACGAGAGCGAGCGTACGGTGCGCGTGGGCTACGATGCCTCGAGAATGAAAGCAGATGCGGTGGCAAAACTGCTGCGTCAGGCCGGTATCGACGTGCGAGAGCCTGTGGCGCTCGCTTAGGGTTATTCAACTTACCGTCTGACTCGGAACAACTAACTCAGAACCTGGGAGAATTGGGGGAGGCAAAAAGGACCGGGGGAGGTTGACCTTATTGCTTTTTATGCAAGGGGCGCCCAAGAGAACCTCTGGCCGAAGTCATCCTTGGGGCGCCCCGTTGCGCGCCACTTCGTCTGCCCTATCTATAAGCACACCGTATGCCATTCTTAAGCTGCACAAAATGCAAGGTCGCAGTTTTATGCGCTTTGTAGGAATTGCTCTGCGGCTGGAAAGATTTACTTCCGGACGGAAACGGGCGCGCAAGGCACTGAAAATCCCAGAATTTTGGCGGAAATAAACGGCATCAGGTAATTCCTGTAGACGAAGTTTCGCCGAAGCAGATCTCAGCTATGATTAAATTAGGTACTGAAATGGACAGACAGGTGGCTACTGTGCTCTACGTGGTGGCGATGGCAGCCATCATAGTCGGTGTAGATTTCTTGTTCTTCAGAAACCGATTCTTGGACCGGCTAATCGTGAACATTGGAATCGTCCTGGTGTTCGCGGCGTTCTACTTGCGGTTCCTGAGGCGTCCATAAACAAGAGAGAACAGCGCCCTCTCTTTGCGATTTGAAACCTGTCGATCGTGGGAAAACAGACCAGCCCTCCACAACCAGCGAAGATCCATCATAAAAGAAGTAACGAAGCGTTATCATCGACATTCCAACCGAAGGGCGGCGAGCAGAGAGTTGCCGCTCCACACGGCAAGACGTTACAATGATCCTTCAGTTTGCAATGAATTTACGCATCCAATGCGCATGGTTGGCCAAGTTGAAAGGATAGGGAGAATCCCAATTCATCCCATCCCCAATAGTTTTGTTTCAGTTGCAAGCATGCGCCCTTAGCTCAGCTGGATAGAGCGTCTGGCTACGAACCAGAAGGTCGGGAGTTCGAATCTCTCAGGGCGCACCATTTCTCACCACATTTACGTGGCTCGTCTGCTACGAAGCTTTTTTCACCGGATTCAGGCGCGAGCGGTGCTCTTCTTTTCTCTGCTCCATGGAAAGGACTCGGCGACCGAGGCCCGCGAGTTGGGACAGTTCCTGCTGAATTTCCTGGAGCCTTTCATGCCTCTGGCCGTGGGCAACCTGAGCTTCTGTTTCGGGACGAGGGTGGCGCCGATACTCGGCATTCAATTCTTGAAGGTGCGCAATCTCAGTCCGGAGATTGCCAATCTTTTCACGAAGGACTGCGAGATGATCCATAACAATAGAATAGCGCATTCGAAGCAGTTCTTTAAGCCGTATCAAGAAAATGATGGTGGCCAAGTTTGGTTCCCTTTTCTTGGGATCGTCGTCACGGAAGCTCGGCGCGGTTCAGCCAGCGCAGGACGTCTCCCTGAGGGCTTGTATCAGAGGAGATCCTCGCTTCGCCTGAAAAGCGGCTCCGCTCGGGATGACGTACAAGAAATTGTTTTTGTGCGCGGGTGAGCGGGGGGCTGGGTAAGCGGAGGGAGTATCATCGAATGAAATTAAATGTTGAAGTTAAAGCTCGATGAAAGCGGTGTAAGGAATGCCTCAGTCGATTGACTGGCCACGGCCGTCGTCTCCGCGGCGGCGGCGCCGGTTTTTTATTATTGTCATCGTACTTGCCGTCATTTTCTTTGGCAGCCGGAGCGCGCTCTCCTACTACGTGAATCTGCTGTGGTTCCGCTCGCTTGGATATGGAGAAGTGTTCTGGAAGACATTAAGCCTGCAGTCGGGAGTGTTCGCGGCTTTTGCGGCGGCTACGTTTGTGGTTCTTTACGGAACATTCTTAGCGCTGAAGCGGGCGCACCTGCCGGATTTGCCGGAAGGGCATACGATTTTTATTGGCGGACAGCCGCTGAAATTGCCGGTGGAGCCGGTGCTGCGGCTGATTGCCCTGGGGCTTTCGCTGGTCATTGCGGCGGCAACCGGCGCGGCTATGATGGCCGAATGGCCGACCCTGGCATTGTTTTGGTATGCCCCGCAAACCGGTGGAACTCTCGATCCGATATTTGGCCGCCCGGTTAACTTTTTTCTTTTCACCTTGCCGGCCTGGCAACTGATCGCCGGATGGCTGCTTACGCTGGCACTGATTACGTGCGCGCTCGCGGGATTTTTCATCCTTATTACCGGGGGTGCGCGGGCGCTTTCAGGCCGGCTGAGCCGCGGGGTGATGTTGCCGTGGGGCGGCCTCTCCGTCGCATTTTCGTTTCTGTTGCTGGTGATCGCGCTGGAGGTTTATCTCGGGCGCTTTGAGCGGTTGCTCGAGGACCATACGATTTTTGGCGGCGTCACCTATACGGATGCGCACGTCACGCTGACGGGGATGCTGGTGGTGTGCGCAGCGCTGATTGTGGGTGCGGCGATTTCGGCGGTCAATGCGGTGCGGGTGCCTCGAGGGCGCTGGCTGGTGGCGGCAATTATTCCCGCGGCGGTTTGTTATTTCAGCGTGCAAGGCATTGCATGGTACGTGAGCAGTTTTATCGTCAAGCCGAACGAGCTGGTTCGCGAGAAGCCTTACATTACGTTCAATACGGAGTTGACGCGGCAGGCTTATGGACTGGACAAGGTGACGCAGCGCCAGTTCCCTGCCGAGACCACGGTGGATGCGGCCGATCCGCAGAATAATCAGGCGACGCTGCAAAACATCCGCCTGTGGGATTGGCGCGCGCTGCAGGACACGTTGCGGCAGATTCAGGAGATTCGGACTTATTACGATTTTCCCGATATTGATATCGATCGCTACAACATCGAAGGCACGACGCGCGAGGTGATGCTGGCGGCGCGCGAACTGAACGTGGATAAGCTGCCCGAGAGCAGCCAAAACTGGATCAACGAAAAGCTGATCTATACCCACGGCTATGGCATCACGATGAATCCAGTCAACGGATTCACGGCGGAGGGGCTCCCCACACTGATTCTGAGCAACATGCCGGTACAGAGCACAGTGCCGGATTTGAAGGTGACGCGGCCGGAGATTTATTTTGGCGAGCTGACCAATACCGACGTTTACGTGAAGACGCGGCAAAAGGAATTCAATTATCCGCAGGGCGAGAGCAATAATCTCACGTCGTATGAAGGAACCGGGGGAATTGAAATCGGCGGATTTCTGCGGCGCATGGTGATCGCGCTCGATCAGGATGATCTGGCGAAGCTGCCATTCAGCGATGACGTGAACAAGGATAGTCGACTGCTGATGCGGCGTAACATTCGTGACCGGGTAGCGGCGCTGGCGCCGTTTCTCACTTTCGATCCCGATGCCTATATTGTGCTCGATGATGATGGCCGGTTGTCATGGATGATGGATGCGTTCACGGTTTCCGACAGCTATCCTTATTCGTCGCATTATCGTCTTGGCGATAACTCTATCAACTACATGCGAAACAGCGTAAAGGCGGTGGTTGACGCCTACGATGGAACGACGACTTTTTATGTATTCGATCCGGAAGATCCGATCATTGCAGCTTATCGTCGCGTCTTTCCAAGTCTATTCAAGGATGCGTCCGCCATGCCTGCGGGACTGCGTAAGCATGTGCGATATCCGGAGTTATTGCTGAAACTTCAAGCAGAGGTTTACGGGCTCTACCACATGACGGACCCGGAGGCATTTTATAACCGCGAAGATTTATGGACGGTGGCCACCGAGGTTGGCATGGGCCCCGGTGGCGAGCAAACGACGCAGCCGATGCAGCCGAATTTTGTGCTGATGAAGCTACCCGGCGAGGACGGCGAAGAGTTCGTAGAGATTCTGCCATTCACGCCGGCGAACCGGAATAATCTGATTGGCTGGATCGCCGGGCGCAGTGACGGGGCGCAGTATGGGACGTCGGTCGTCTATAACTTTCCGAAGACGAAGCTGGTGGATGGTCCGTTGCAGATCGAGGCGCGCATCGACCAGAATGCGCAACTTTCCGGGCAGTTGACGTTGTGGAACCAGCAAGGCTCGCATGTGAGGCGCGGGGCGCTGCTGGTCATTCCGATCGGGAAAGCGTTGCTGTATGCGGAGCCGATTTATTTGCAGGCGGAGCGAAGTCCGATGCCGGAGTTGCGGCTGGTGGTTCTGGCGCTGCAAGATCGGCTGGCGTACGGGCCGACGTTCGAGTCGGCATTAGCGTCACTTTTTGGAGGGTCGGTTTCGTCCTTAACCGCGACGGCAACAAACCAAGCGGCGGCGCCGGCAGAGACGCGCGAGGCGGGAGCAGCCGCCGCAGCGCAGCCGGCTGCGGATTTAAATGCGCTCATTGCTGAGGCAGCCAGGGATCTTTCTGACTACCAGAGGCTGACGGCGGAGGGCAAATTGGGCGAAGCGGGACAGAAGCTGGAAGAACTGAAGCGGATGCTGGATAAATTGAACGCGCTGAAAAAGTGAGCGCAAGAACGACTGGCGCGGCGCTCAATGTTTCGCCTGGTGCGGAGAGTTCCAGCCTGCCTGCTGGCTAAAAGCGCGAACGGAAAGTTCCAGTTCCCGCGAAACCGTGTCTGACATCCGGGTAAGATCAGCCATCAGGTTGCTCAAATCAATCACCAGGAAGTTGCGGCGGACGCATTCTGAAATCACATTTTGAAGCAACCTCGCCTCCGCAATGAGCTGGGGAACCGTATAGCCCTGATGGTAGCGGAGGGTGCCATGCTGTTCGGCGGCCTGCTGGCGATGGATGCCAGTCAATCGATTGAATGCATGGGCGACGGCTTCATCCAGCAATCCGGGAACATGATCTTTTCTATCTGCATCCGTAAGAGGCAGGCTGGCGAGTTCATCGTTGGCTTTCACGCGCTCCAGCCACTGTGAGATCACCTCATCCTTGTGTTCTTCGATTACATCGGGGACCCTCCTGGTTTTCTGTGGTGAATGCGCGGGTTGTCCGTGTGCCAGGCCCTTCTTGATCTTCTCCACCAGTTCTTCAACGGGCGTGCCTTTAATGAGGTAATCATTGACGTGCTGTCGCATGGCTTCGAGGGCGGTCTCGAAGGCGGGGTATCCGGTCAGAATGAAGGTCAGGGTATCGGGATGAGTCCTGCGCATCGCGCTTACCACGACGAAGCCGTCCGCGGGATGACCTATGTTGAGGTCGGAGATCAAGACGTCAAAGTGAGATTGCGTGATCTGGGTCAATGCCTCGCGAACCGTGCCGGCCGTAGTTACGACGAAACCCTCGGTCTCGAGAACGAGACGGAGCGTGGTCCTAATATTTTCTTCATCGTCGACGACCAGGACTGTAGAGCCGGTGGTCATGTTTGCCCTCGCCCTAAAAGCGTTCTCGGTTCCACTCAACCGGCGTCAGACCTAAGTAATGAAAAAAGCTTTCAAACCGAACCAGAATGGATGCGAGGAATGGCGCAAGGGTTTGATTATATGGGTGGCTCCTGGGTCAAACCTCAAGGCGCGTGAAGCGGAGACCCTACCTGTACAAGTGGTAGCCCAGTTTTAACTGCATGCCATTGAACTGCGGATTATACGGGCCCAGGTTGGCGTTAGAGGCGTGCGACCACTGCACACCGAGGTCGAGCGTGCGGTGTTTCCGCAGACGGATGTAAACTCCACCCCCGCCTCTGGCGGTGACGTTGAAGGTAGACGTATTGCCCGGCGGTAGATTGGTGGAAGTAAGCAGGCCTCCGCCTGCGCCTTCGATGTAGGGCGCAAGCCGAGCGGTGTGGTAGCTGGAATTCCAACGGAAGATGACCGGATCGAAGGCACGGCCGCGAACCCTCTGATTGTTGAACGTGATAAATATCGGGATCACATCGAAGCCATACTCCATGCGGTTACGCAGCCAGCCTCGGCTGATTTCGCCGCTGATGGCCTTGCTAAAGGAAAATCCGGCCATGAAGATTTGCGATTGCAGGAAAGAGTTGGTGGTTTCCTCACCGGTGGCACCGGCAATCCAGACGTCGAAATCCCAGGTTCCGGGGCTGAGAGCAGGAGTTGCTTCCTGCGCCTGCGAAGAGCCCACGAGGAACAGGAGAAGCACGCTTGTTGTTTGAGCAAAAGTGTTCCAGCGTGACATTGGACTCACACGTTCGAACGATGCGCGGGACGGAAGAAAAAATCCGTGCGACCCATGCTTTCGGGGGGGCGGAAAAACGCAGCCATTTTAACTCCGATGGGGGAGGCTTTTGCAACATCTATCTCTCCAGGAAAGAATGAGAGCGACAAAATCTTGCCCTGGCCGCGAACGTGAAAGGTCGACAGAACCCCGTTAAAGAGTGGGTACTTCGGTGTCTTTACCGTGGGCAAAGACCGGGTGCGCCTGCAAGTTATCTGCTAACCTTGACTCAGCCCTGTTGTTTTAGCTGTTGCAATCGCAACCGACGGAGAGACTTCTCGATAGCCCAAGTCCGCAGCCACCATGCCCAAGGTCATTGCCCAGGAAGTGTCAGTGCTCGCTACGTCTAAGTATGGCTTGGTCTATCTGACGGCCAATGACTGGACGCTGGTTACGGACAAGGCCAGCCGGGTGAACTTCCGCAAGGGTCAAGCCTTAGTCACCCGCGGCAAGAAATCGAATGGGATTTATTTATTAGTGAAAGGCATGGCGCGAGTGCAGATCCCCTCCCAAGCGAAAGCGCCTGAGATTGGTCCGGGGGAAATTTGCGGGGAGATGTCATTTCTCGACGACGTACCAGCCAGCGCGAACGTGATCGCGCAAGAAGATATGGAAACCCTTTATCTGGACCGGCCCACGCTGGAAAGCCTTTTTGAGCTCTTCCCACATCTCGCGTCGCGCTTCTACCGATCATTGGCGACGAGACTGTCCCATCGTTTGCGGGAGTTGATCGAATTGAGTCTGCGTTAGTCGGCCGTGGCGGCGCGGCGGAAAGCCGCACCCTTCAACGCTACCTCGAATTGATGCTGCACCCCATCTAGCGCAATTCCTCCATCGCGGCTTCGAGGGCTTCCCTGCCCGGGCGTGTCATCGATTCCGGAAGTGTAGCCAGAGGCTGATCGACCATGTTCAGCATATCGAGAAAGCTCGGCGCCTTGGTGTTAACGTAGAAAATTCCGGTGAGCACTTCCCCTTTGTCGTGCGCTTCGCTCAGCCGGGTCATGGCCGCAATGCGGTCCGTGGGATCGTAATCTTCTTCCAACTTGCGTAGCTGAAGATGGGAGCCGTCGTGCATCGTGACGCTGACGGTTGTCCCGGGATCATATTCCACATCGATTTCTTCGAAGTGAGGGACGAAGCTCATATCCTGCAGAGTCTCTTCGTGATCCTTTACATATTTGTAGGACTTGGTCGACCCTTCGTGATCGTTGAAGGTGACGCAGGGAGAGACGACGTCGAGCATGACGGTGCCTTGATGGGCGATGGCGGCCTTCAGCATGGTGCTTAACTGACGCTTGTCGCCGGAGAAGGAGCGGCCGACGAAGGTTGCGCCGAGTTCGATGGCGAGACCGCAGGTATCGATGGGAGGAAGATCGTTGATGACTCCCGATTTCAATTTCGAACCGAGGTCGGCGGTCGCCGAGAATTGGCCTTTGGTGAGGCCGTACACGCCGTTGTCTTCGATGATGTAGATCATGGGAAGATTGCGGCGCATGAGGTGAACGAACTGGCCAATGCCGATGGAGGCGGTGTCGCCGTCACCGCTGACGCCGAGCGCGATCAGATTGCGATTGGCGAGCATGGCTCCAGTGGCGACCGAGGGCATGCGTCCGTGCACCGAGTTGAAGCTGTGCGAACGGTTCATGAAGTAGGCGGGACTTTTTGAAGAGCAGCCGATGCCGCTGAGTTTGGCGACGCGTTCAGGCTGCACGCCCATGTCATACATGGCCTCGATGATGCGCTCGGAGATGGCGTTGTGGCCGCAGCCGGCGCAGAGGGTGGTCTTGCCGCCTTTGTAATCGATAACGCTGAGGCCGATGCGGTTGGTTTTGGGTTCCGGTGCTGTCGTGGTCGCCATTATTTCCCCTCCATTGTTACTTACCTTCCATGGTGCTGAGTTCGTCGGTGACAGAGCGCGCGTCGAGCGGCAGGCCGTCGAGATGGGCAATGCTGCGCAGGCGCGTAGTCAATTCGGGTTTGAGGTCGAGCCTGAGCAGGCTGAGCATTTGCGCGTCGCGATTTTGTTCGACGACGTAGATGCGATCGTGCTGCTCGATGAATTCGTGGACTTCGCGGGTAAAGGGATAGGCGCGCAAGCGGAGGTAGTTAGTCTCGATTCCGTATTCGCTGCGAAGCTGATCGCGGCTCTCGGTGATGCCCCAGTGCGAAGTTCCGTAGGCGATGATGCCGATCTTTGCATTCGTTCCTCTCAGAATTTCAGGACGCGGAACGAAGGAGCGAGCGGTTTCGAACTTGCGGTTGAGGCGCTCCATGTTGTTTTCGTAGTCGTCAGGGCGCTCGCTGTAATTGGATTTGTCGTTGTGTCCGCTGCCTCGAGTGAAGTAGGCGGCAGCGGGATGCTCGGTGCCGGGCAGAGTGCGATAGCCGACGCCGTCGCCATCGAGATCTTTGTAGCGGGCAAAGCCGCCGAGCTTGGTGAGCGCATCTTTATCGAGAACCTTGCCTCGCTTGATCGGGATGGTTGGATATTCAAAGGGATCGGACATCCAGTTGTTCATGCCGAGATCGAGATCCGACATCACGAAGACGAGCGTCTGAAATTGCTCGGCGAGATTGAAGGCTTCTGACGCCATGGTGAAACACTCTGCAACGGACGATGGAATGAGCATGATGTGTTTCGTATCGCCGTGGGAAAGAAATGCAGTCGCGAGAATATCGCCCTGCGAAGTGCGCGTGGGCAGGCCAGTCGAGGGGCCGACGCGTTGAATATCCCAGATGACGCCGGGAATTTCCGCATAGTAAGCGAGCCCCGCGAACTCTGACATCAGCGAGATGCCAGGGCCGGCAGTTGCCGTCATGCTGCGTGCTCCCGCCCACCCTGCGCCGATTACCATGCCGATCGCCGCAAGTTCATCTTCGGCTTGCACGATGGCGAAAGTTGCCTTGCCATCCGGACCGATGCGATGTTCTTTCATGTACTCGATCATCGTCTCGACCAGCGAAGACGAGGGAGTGATGGGATACCAGGTGACCACGGTGCATCCGGCAAACATGCAGCCGAGAGCGGCGGCGGAGTTGCCATCGATAATAATTTTGCCGGCGGTCTTGTTCATGCGTTCGATGTAAAACACGCCGCGTTTTTGCAGATTGGCTTTTGAGTATTCGAATCCGGCCTGGGCGGCTGCGAGATTCAAATTTGCGGCCTTCACTTTTTTCGCGAACTGCTTGCGGATGGCTTTTTCGACCTCGCCCATTTCAATTTCGAGGAGTTGCGCGACCACGCCGACGTACACCATGTTCTTGACAAGCTTGCGAAGCTTGGCTTCGGGACAAACCGTGGCCACAATTTTGTCGTAGGGGACGGAATAGAAGATCAAGTCGTTGCGCAGCTTGTCGAGAGCGAGCGGTTCGTCATAGAGAACGGAACCACCGGGCGCGAGCGACATAACATCATCTTGCGCGGTTTCGGCGTTCATCGCGACCAGGAAATCGATTTCCTTCTTGCGGCCGATGTAGCCATCTTTATTGGCGCGGATGGTGTACCACGTGGGCAGACCGGCGATGTTCGAGGGGAAAAGATTTTTGCCGGAAATTGGCACGCCCATCTGAAAGATGGCGCGCAACAAAACTGTGTTTGAACTTTGCGAGCCCGAGCCATTCACGGTGGCGACCTGAATGCTCATATCATTAACAATGCGTTTGCGCCCCAATTGACCGCCTGCTCCCTGGGGCACGACATCCGTAGTGGCCATCCCAACACCTTCCTTCATGGTTGAAGGGCGGAGTGCTCCGCCCGAATTTACGTTGAGGGAAACAGATTATTATACGGCGAAGGAGGCCTCGAAGTACGCCAAATCGCCCATTCGTGCCGGGACGAACCTGTCTGGCAAATGAGAAGAAATTATTCTGAGCTCAAACGGTTTTAAAGAACTGCGCGATGTTGCGGAACTTATCGTATCGTGACACGAGCAACTCGTCGGGAGAGATCTTCTTCAGTTCCGACAAATGTTTCTGCAGACTCACGTCGAGCAGATTGGCAGCCGCTTCGTAATCGCGGTGAGCTCCGCCTTCGGGTTCGGGAACGATATCGTCGATGCAGCCAAGTTCGCTGAGGTCGGTGGCGGTGATGCGCATGGCTTCGGCGGCCAGTTCTTTTTTTGTAGCATCCCGCCACATGATGGCGGCACAGCCCTCGGGAGAAATCACCGAATAGATTGAGTTTTCCATCATGAGGACGCGGTCGGCCACGGCGATCGCGAGTGCTCCGCCGCTGCCGCCAACGCCAATTACTGTGGCGATGATGGGGACTTCAAGACGCGCCATTTCGCGCAGGTTGTGTGCGATGGCCTCGGCCTGGCCGCGCTCTTCGGCGTGAATACCGGGATAGGCGCCATCAGTATCCACCAGAGTGAAAATGGGACGGCGGAATTTCTCCGCGACTTGCATAATACGCAACGCTTTGCGGTAACCCTCGGGGTGTGGCGTGCCGAAGTTGCGATGCACGCGCTGCTTCATGTCGCGGCCTTTTTGCGTGCCGACGACGAGAATCTCCTCTCCATGGAAGCGGGCCATTCCGCAGATGACTGCAGCATCGTCGCCGAAGGTGCGATCGCCGTGAATTTCGCTGAAGTCAGTGAAGAGACGCTCGATGTAGTCGAGAGTCTGCGGGCGCTGGGGATGGCGAGCGAGTTCAGTTTTTTGCCAGGCGGTCGGCGGCGCCTTCATCTCTTCGCGCAGAGTGTGAAGACGTTCCTGCAGTTGCGCAAGTTGCTGATGGGCGCCGTTATTACCGGCCGTGGAAGCCTCGATCTGGGCCACCTGGCGCTCGATCTCCTCCAGTTCCTGCTGCGCTTTGTTGTCAGGATCCATGAATTATCGCTGATCGCATTCTACGGTCGATGTCAGCTGATCACGCGCACACTGCCCCGCCCGCATAGTTGTTCGACACGGGCGATGAAATTGCGGTCCGGTAAGACATTATAGCCTTGCGCCTCCATCACCACCATGAAATCTCCGGCACGCTCCACGTCAAACAATACGCGAGCCTCGCCTTTTCGTTCCTGGAAGAGCGCGTGGAGATCATCGACGGTGGATTCAGCGGCGGTTTCGAGGGGGACGCGAATGCGAAGGGCGCGAGGCAGCGGAACCTTGGCGTCTTCGAGCGGCATAATTTCGGCGGCGGTGATTTTTGGGTTCGCTCCTTCTTCAATACGCACGCCGGCTCGGATTAGCACGGGAACTTCGAGTTTTACTTTTTCAGCAAGCTTTTTGTAGGCTTCGGGAAAAACAATCATATCGATCGAGCCGGACATGTCTTCGAGCGTGGCCTGAGCGTAGAAATCTCCGCGCTTGGATTTGAGAACGCGAAGATTGGCGATGATGCCGGCGGTGGCGATGGTTTCATCCTTGCCGGTGGATTTTGTCATCGCTGCGATTTCGATAATGCTGAGGGCCTGGAGATCCTGCAGCTTGTCTTTGAATTTTTCCAGGGGATGGCCGCTGATGAAGAATCCGAGAATTTCTTTTTCGGAGGCGAGGCGGGCTTGTTCGTCCCAGTCAGGAATGTTGGGAAGCTTGTCGTTGTGCGCCTCGGAGTCTTCCTGCTGGAAGACGCCGAAGAGGCCATGCTGACCGGATTCTACGTCGCGCTGGGCTTTCTGGGCACGATCCATGGCACGGTCGAGGACGGCCATTAATTGTGCGCGGCGGCCGAGAGAATCCATGGCGCCGCTTTTGATTAACGATTCCAAAACGCGCTTGTTGAGCAGGCGAAGGTCAACATTCTCGCAGAACTCGTAAATCGATTTGAAGCGACCGAGTTTCTTGCGCGCGGTGACAATCGATTCGATGGCATTGCCGCCGACATTCTTTACCGCCGCGAGGCCAAAGCGAATGGCTTCACCGTGGGGAGTGAAGTTAGCGTCAGAGACGTTGATATCGGGGGCTTCAACGGAGATGCCCATCTCGCGGCATTCGTTGATGTATTTCACAACGTCGTCGGTGCTGCCGGTGACGGAGGTGAGCAGGGCGGCCATGAACTCGACGGGATAGTGCGTTTTCAAGTACGCGGTGTGGTAGGCGAGGAGCGCGTAGGCTGCGGAGTGCGATTTGTTGAAGCCGTAGCCGGCGAACTGGGCCATGAGATCGAAGATCTTTTCGATCTTTTTCGCGGGGAATTTGCGCTGAGCTGCGCCTTCTACGAAGCGCTCACGCTGTGCCGCCATCTCTTCGGGCTTCTTTTTACCCATTGCCCGCCGCAAAAGATCGGCTTCTCCGAGCGAGTAACCCGCTAGCTTGTTCGCGGCCTGCATCACCTGTTCCTGATAAACGAAGACGCCAAGCGTCTCCTCTAAAATCTCCTTGAGCTCCGGCAGTTCGTACTCAATCTTGCGCCGTCCTTGTTTGCGGTCGATAAAGTCGTCAATCATCGCCATGGGTCCGGGGCGATAGAGCGCATTCAAGGCGGTAAGATGTTCGATCGAGTTCGGCTGATAACGCCGCAGGACGTCTCTCATGCCGTGGGATTCAAACTGGAACACGCCGGAAGTCAATCCCTTGTGAAAGACTTTTTGGTAGGTCTCGGCATCGTCGAGTGGAAGGCTTTCAAGTGTAATCGGGATTCCGCGCGTTTGCAGGATGAGTTTCAGGGCGTCGGTGAGAATGGTAAGCGTGGTCAGGCCGAGGAAGTCCATCTTCAGCAGGCCCATCTTTTCGATGGCGACCATGTCGAAGGCGGTGACGATTTCGTCGTTCTTGGTTTTGTGGAGCGGGACGAGTTCGGTGAGAGGGCGCGGCGAAATTACTACGCCTGCGGCGTGCACGCCGGAGTTGCGCACCATGCCTTCGAGTTTTTTTGCAGTCTCCATCAACTCCCGAATCTGACCATCTTTTTCCATGGCTTCGCGGAGCTGCGGAGAATCTTCGATGGCCTGATCGAGCGTGATGTTGAGTTGCGTGGGGACCATCTTCGCGATGCGATCGACATCGGCGTAAGGGATATCCATGGCGCGGCCGACGTCTTTGATGGCGGCTTTCGCGGCCATGGTGCCGAAGGTAATGATCTGGGCAACGTTGTCGCGGCCATATTTTTGCGTGACGTAGTTGATGACCTCGCCCCGTCGGTTCATGCAGAAATCGATATCGATATCGGGCATGGAGATGCGCTCAGGATTGAGGAATCGCTCGAAGAGCAACTCGTGCTGGATGGGGTCGATATCGGTGATGCCGAGGGCGTAGGAAACGAGCGAACCGGCGGCAGAGCCGCGGCCGGGGCCGACGGGAATGTCATGCTCCTTGGCGTAGCGGATGAAGTCCCAGACGATGAGGAAGTATCCGGGGAATTTCATTTGCTGAATGATGGCGAGTTCGCGTTCGAGGCGCTGTTCGTAATCTGAGATTGGATGTTTGAGTTTGCCTTGCTCGTGCAGCGGGACGCAGCGCTTCGAGACGGCGCGCGAAGCCTTCACGGGAGACGTGAACAAAATAACTGTCGATGGTATAGCCGGGCGGAACATCAAATTGCGGGAACGGCGTGGCAACTTTTTCCAGGTGCAGACTGCAACGCTCGGCAATGTCGAGTGTGCGGGTTAACACCTCCGGCGAGTCTTTGAAGACGCGATACATTTCGTCGTGGTTCTTGACGAAGAACTGGGTGCCATCGAACTTCATACGCGCGGTGTCGTGGATTGACTTGCCGGTCTGGATGCAGAGCATGACGTCCTGGGCGTGAGCGTCGTCTTCGCAGAGATAGTGGCTGTCGTTGGTGGCGACGAGTGGAAGACCAAGATCTTTTTCCAGCTGGAAGAGGCCGGGATGGATTTTGTGTTCCATAGCGAGGCCCTGATCCTGAATCTCGAGATAGAAATTGTCTTTGCCGAAAATGTCGCGGTAGGTTCCGGCTGCGGCACGAGCGGCATCGTACTTCCCTTCCATCAGGCGCTCGGCGACTTCGCCTTTCAGGCATCCGGAGAGGCCGATCAGGCCCGCGGAATGTTCGGCGAGGAATTTCTTGCTGACGCGCGGCTTGTAGTAAAAGCCGTGCAGTGAGGCTTCCGAGGTGATCTTCACCAGATTGCGGTACCCCTCTTCGTTTTGGGCGAGCACCAGCAGGTGGTTGTAAGTGTCGCCTTCGGGCGGCGTGCGTTCGATGTTGTGATCGTCTTTTTTGCAGATGTAAAGTTCGCAGCCGATGATGGGCTTGACGCCGTATTTATGGGCGGCGTTGACGAAGTGCACCGCGCCAAAAATATTTCCGTGATCGGTCATAGCGACAGCGGGCATGCCGAGTTCTTTCACGCGCTGGCAGAGTTTTTCCACGTCACAGGCGCCGTCGAGGAGCGAGTAATCGGTATGGAGATGGAGATGGACGAATTGAGACATGAGGTGAATTGTTGATTGATGATTGTTGATTGATGATTAACGGCCCAGTACCTATGGTGTTTAATCATCAATCAAAAATCAGCAATCAGAAATTCCGTGACGCCATTCTATCGGGAAACAGCGCTGGTCTCGCGGCCACTTTATCCACAGAGCTCTGTTGATGGTGCGAACTACTGGCCTTCATTGGCTCCGGGCAGACGAAAATCCACGCCGCGATCTTCGTTGGCTTTTTCGGTGGCTGGAAGGTCGAGAGTGGAGAGCGGAATTTTGTAGGTGCCCTGCGGAGAAAAATTCCAGAGCGTCTGGCCGACGATAGCGTAATTATTTATTTCCTCTTTATGCTGATCGCGGAAAATCAGCACAGTGGCGGGATCGGCTTGCGTAGAGGCTGCCTTGCGCGGAGGGCGTGGGGCGGATCGCGCATAGGCATAGGCATCTTGATCGGCCTGATTGCGCATTTGTTGTTCTTCGAGGCTTTGCTGGTTCATCTCGTTGGCAAGGCCCATTTGATCTTGCTGGTCTTGATCGCCGGATGAGTCGGAATCCCACCACCAGTAGGGATCGACGCCACCGTCAAGATAAGGATAGCCATAACCGTAACCGCAACCATAGCCGTATCCGTAACAATTTCCGTATCCGTAGCGGTAGGTCCGCAGCCGAAAGCGGTTGCGCGAACGGTCGAAGGCGCGGGAACGATTGAAATGATTCGAGCTGAATCCGCGCGAGTTGAATCCCCGGGAAGCGAGAGGCCCACGAAAAGAAGATCCTGGCGAGAAAGATCGCGATGAAAAACCGGAGCCAGCTCGCATTCCGCCGAAAGAGCGACTGCCCGCGAAGCTTCCGCCAAAACTGGCGTGGCCCGAAAATCCACCATGGCCTCCGGCAGATGCATGGCCACCGCCGCCACGCTGGGCCTGAATTTGCACGGACGCCGCCAGCAACAAAAACGCCGCAATCGCTACAAGGCGCCGCATCACCATATTATAGGCTTGTTTCAGGTTGCGGGTGCGGTAATTTCAGACAGAGTAGGCTAACGCTTTTTTGTCTTCTTGTGGGTTGATTTTTTTGCCGCGGGCTTTTTTGCGGAGTGCTTTGCCGGCTTTGCCTTCGGCGCAGATTGGGCGGATTTCTTCGCCGGTTTGGAAGCTTTCGATTTTGAGACGGTCTTCGGGGTAGCCACCGGCTTCGCACTTTTTACAGAAGAGGCTACCGGCGCCGCCGGGACCGTTGGGGCGGCGGTGACAACCCCCTTTTTACCTTTACCCTTCCCCGGCTTGACTACTTCTGCAACAGCTGCCGGAGCGACTGCGGCCGCCTTGGGGCCGCGTCCGCGCCTTGGTGGAGGAGGTGGCGGAGGCGGTGGCGGCGCGAACGGCTTGAGGAATTTCAAGGTCTCAGTTCGCGAGCGTAATTTTCCGTCGAGCAGGAGCATGAAGACATCGCGCGCGATTTTCGGATATTCGGGAAGCTGTGGAGTGATCAGAAGCTCCGTCATCTCCGGCAGAGGAATGCGCTTTTGTACGTCGCGCCATTTGGTGAAGAAATTCTTGATCTTCTGAGCGACGGACTGATTTTTCGCGGTTACCGCCAAGAACAGAACCATCTCCGGACGAGCGGAGGAAAGCAGATTCCAGGTGCGTGAAGGGGTCGCCGCTTCCTTGCCCATCAGGCGCTTGGCGAGTTCTTTGGCGTGATCCTCGATGTCGCGCCAGGCTTCGATCAGATCTTTGCGCGGAATCTGACGACGAATATCTGAGATGTCTTTTTCCGACAGGTGTGCCGTCAGGAAATGCATTACAGACGCGGAAGGGTCGACAGTGTAGCCGAGATCTACAATCTGCTGGCGGATTTTCATTAACTGGCTCAGGCCGTTAGCGTCTACTTTGGCAACCGTCCAGTGAGGATGTAGAACTTTGAGGAAGTCTTCCTTCTCGAGCGCGCGCACCACGTTCAACGGATCATCTTCGTGGGCGAGTTGAGCGATTTCGTGGCCGATCGCACTTTTCGAGATGTGTTCGATGTAATTATTTTCTTTGGCGGAGTCGAAGCGCTGCTGGGTCTTCTCTTCCAGCGGCCAGTGGAAACGCGCGGCGAAGCGGGTGGCGCGAATCATTCGCGAAGGATCTTCAACGAACGCGTAATTATTCAGGACGCGCAGAACTTTAGCTTCAATATCGGCCACACCGTTGAAGGGATCGAGCAGGAGTCCGCGAGAGCCCTCATTCAGCGAGAGTGCCATGGCGTTGACGGTGAAGTCGCGGCGGCGCAGATCTTCCTGGATGCTGGCCGGGGCAACCACGGGCGGCTTACCGACCTTCTCATAGACTTCGGTGCGCGCCATGCCGATTTCGGCGCGGACGTTGCCCGGGAGAACCAAAAACAAAGTGCGAACGTCTTCGTCGTGGCCGGCCAGTTGGGCGCCGGCGCGTTCGAAATCCTTTTGCAGCTTGAGGGGATTGCCCTGGACGGTGAAATCGAGATCCCGGATGGTGAAGCCGCTGATGATGTCGCGGATTGCGCCACCGGTAAGATAGAGGGTGATTCCCGCCGTGCGGGCTACGTCTTGCACGAGGTTGACGCCCTTCATTTGATCCGGCGTCAACCGGATTTCCATGGTGTAAATGTAATCAGCCATTCGTCTTCAAGCGATCGAGAACAAGCCGCTAAACCTTCAGCTCTGGTGGGGTAGACTCATGTTTTCCACAACATTTCCACAGCCAGAAGAGGTTCGACCCCGGCAAATCTGCTTCATATCGTGCACAAGCCATTCAATACAATAGACTTATACTGGGTTGAGTGGCATTCAGGCAACTTAAAGGAATAACACAACGTTTACGATTTGGCTACTGCCATCGTGGATTCCGGCGAATTTCGGGGAAATGGTGCGAGAATCAGCACAGAGGCCTTGGGCTTGGGACATCGCGCTCGGCCGGTTTTTGACGCTTTTCCAACGAATAACCTCACTCTATGCCGTCGACGCATAAAAAGGTGATCGTCCGTAAGATGGACCGGGATTCCGTCTCGGGATACGTTTCGCCCACACAATTTGTGAACGAGGGCAAACTCGAGTTGCTGAACACAGCCGGCAATGTGGTGGCGATGGATCTGCGGGAGATCAAGGGAGTTTATTTCGTGCGTGAGTTCGGCGACTCGGAATCGCTGACCCGCAAGACGTTCACTTCGCGTCCACGCTCTGAAGGGTTATGGGTGCGGCTGCGATTTAAAGACAATGAGATTCTGGAAGGACTGATGCCCTCCGACCTTACCCAGAGCACTCCGGAAGGTTTTCTGGTCAATCCTCCCGACCAGCGCTCGAATACACAGCGAATCTTTGTACCGCGGAGTGCGCTGGAGTCGCTGACGGTACTGGCGGTGATCGGCGGAACGCGGCGGCCACGGCGTGGCGCCTCTGGCGATCAGCGGCAGGTGCCGATGTTCGAAGAGTAATCGGCTTCACACCAGCTTATTCCACGGGAGTCAACAGGAATGCGCGGTTCTGTCCGCCCTTGGTTCCGTAACCGGTAATCTGACCTACTGCATTGATCGCGTTCGCATTGATCAATACCCAACCGGTGCCTTTGGGAATCAGATTGTTCAGGTCAAGCATGCCACGGGTTGAAGTCCAGAGCATCGCGTGCGGGACGCTTGGTGCCACGTCTCCGTAGCCGACGATCTCGCCGCTATCGTTGATGGCAAAGGCCACGCTGTACGTTCCGCCGGGCAGGACGCCGAGATCATCGATGGCGTTGCTGGCGCTCCATTTGACGGCGTGCCAGGCCGAGTTGGCTTTTGAATTCGATTGGCCGACGATGATGCCGGATGAGTTGATGGCATTGGCGAGGCTGGTGTTGCCGCCGGCGAGAGTTCCGAGATCCTTCAAGCCGCCTGCCGAAGTCCATTTGAAACCGTGAGAGGTAAACGGAGGGCCGTAGCCAAATATCGATTCCCCGACGATTTCATTGCTATCGTTCAGATCGAGGGCGGCGGTAAAGATGCTTCCCGGCAAAGCGCCGAGGTTCTTGATTTTTTTATCTGTCCAACTGGCCGCATCGACGACAGTTGCATTCACAAACGAATCACCGGCAATTACTCCGGAAGTATTGATTTCGAAGGCGCAACTGGAATTTCCGCCGGCAAGCTTGCCAAGATTGACCATTCCCCCGGTAGAAGTCCACTCGAACGCAATGAAGTTGTACAGGTTAGCTGGGTTAGTGCTGGTGTTGGAATAGCCGACAACTTGTCCCAGGTCATTAATGCCGATGGCGCCGCTGATATTTCCGCCGGGCAAGACCCCCAGGTCTTTCATTCCGCCGCTGCGAGTCCAATAGAAAGCGTGCTGGCCGGCGTCGGTGCCAGTGCAAGGATAACCTTCGCCGTTTGCGACATCGGCACAACCGACGACGGCGCCGCTGGAGTTGAGCCAGAACCCACTGCTTTCATTGGTGCCTTTCAGCAAACCAATTTCCGTAATGGTAAAAGTTTGCGCGGCCGCGCAGACGGTGAAGAGCAAAACTGCAAGAGGTCCCAGCAGACAATAAGTTTTCGTCATGGCCTATTCCCTGTTTCCCAGCTCAGAGTGCCTTCGATGCAGTTGCTCGAAATGGCGGTTGGTCCACAATAATATTGCAATCCGAGGAAAGTTGGGATAAAAAGGCTGCTCCCGCGCGCCGATAAATGCGGCGCGGCGAGATGGACGGGCCCACTCCTTCCTCTACCCTGTCCGTTCTCCGGGGCGTAGCTATCTCTTAGCGTAGGTGCCGAAGACATGTCAGCTTTCTGCCGCCTCTCCTATCAGTATTTTTGTGCCTTGACTGTGGTTGCTGTAGCGATGCAATTTTCCCCGTTATTGGCGCAGGAAACGATCGCCGGACCCGCCGCAGTGCCGCAGGTGTCGCTTGCTCAGCCATTGATTACGCAGCCGGTCGATGAGACGCAACTTGACCGTTCTGAAGGGCAATACGCATCCTCTGGCAAGGTCGGCATTCGACCTGGGAACGGCACCCGCGACGCTTCCCATGCAACGCATGCTTTTAGTTTTGAAGCGAAGTCCGCAGCAGGAAGCGGCGCTGAGAAAGCTGCTCGACGAGCAGCAGAGCAAAGGTTCGCCCAATTACCACAAGTGGCTTACTCCAACGCAATTCGGCCAGCAGTTCGGGCCCAGCGACAGTGACATGCAGACGATTACGTTGTGGTTGCAGGCGCACGGGTTTGAAGTGGGATCGACGAAGGGACGCAGCGTGCTGGAATTTTCCGGATCGGCCAGCCAGGTGAAAGAAGCGTTTCATACGACGATTCACAAGTACATTGTGAAGGGAGAGCAGCACTGGGCGAATGCCAGCGATCCGTCGATTCCAACGGCGTTGACGCCGGCGGTGGCGGGAGTGTTGACGCTGCATAATTTTTTGAAGAAACCGCACATCCATTTTTCGCCGCAGCCGGTAGCGGCGAAACTGCTATCAGCGGGGCCGGGTAAACGGCCGCAGGTTACGTTTCCGGCGCAGAATGGGCAACCGGTGACTTATGCTTTAGCGCCGCAGGATTACGCGACGATTTATAACATCTATCCGGTTTACAACGAGTCAACCGCGGTTATCGACGGAAATGGGACCAGCATTGCAGTCGTCGGCCGGAGCAATCTGTACAACAGCGGCGCGGACGTCATTGATTTCTTCTATGACGCGATTGGCGCCGCGCTCCAATACGGCGAGCCTACTTTCAACATCATCTTAGACGGCCCCGATCCCGGTGATTTAGGCGGAGGCGAAGAAGCGGAAGCCACGCTGGATAGTACGTGGTCGGCCGCTTTAGCGCCGGGAACGACGGTGGACCTGGTGGTTTCCGCGTCCACCAATACGACCGATGGGATTGATCTGTCAGAGTTGTACATTGTGGAGAACAATCTCGCGGACATCATGACGGAAAGCTTTGGCACTTGCGAGTACTACTCCACTGATTCGCAGGTCGCCGGGGTGAATGCTGTAGCTGAGCAAGCGGCGGCGCAAGGGATTACTTATTTTGTATCGGCGGGAGATGATGGAGCAGAGGGCTGCGACGATCAGGATTCTGAAACCGTGGCGACCGGGCCCTTGTCGGTGAACGTGCTGGCGTCCACTCCGTTCACGGTTGCTGTCGGCGGAACGCAGTTTAACGAGGATGGGGATCCCACGAAGTACTGGAGTAGCAATCCGCCGGTCACCGCGTCAGCAATTTCTTATATTCCGGAAGATGTGTGGAATGCCAGCTGCCTGAGTACGACGTGCGGGTCGAACGCAGGTATTTGGGCGGGAAGCGGCGGCGTGAGTTCAGGCAACGTCCTGAGTGGAGGAGGAACTTTTTCGGGATTTCCCAAGCCGGTGTGGCAGACCGGTTTTGGTGACGGGCATCGGGATGTGCCTGACGTTGCACTCACCTCAGCGGGACACGATCCTTATTTGTTGTGCCTCGAAGGCTCTTGCTTGCCCGACAGCTCAGGAAATTTTTATGTTTATTTCGTGTGGGGAACGTCAGCGGCAGCGCCGTCTTTTGCCAGTATCATGGCGTTGGTGGACCAGCAGATGGCAACTCTGAATCCCACACAGGGGCCACGCCAGGGGCAAGCCGATTATGTTCTTTATCCTCTGGCGGCAGCGCAGGAGGCAAATGCGGCGCTGACCGGACAATGTAATGGATCGAATACAACGACTTTGCCGAATATTACGTCTTGCGTGTTCAACGACGTGACGGTGGGCAACAACTCGGTGCCGGGCGAGGTTGATTACGGATTGGCTAGCGCTGATTACCAGGCTGGAGTTGGGTATGACATGGCCTCGGGGCTGGGGTCGGTAAACGTGGCGAATCTGGTGAACCAGTGGAATTCGATCACGTCCAAGCTCACTGCCACCACGACAACCTTAACTCTCAATTCATCGACGACGCTGGTGCATGGTACGCCTTTGAGCTTTACCGCTGCGGTGGCTCCGAGCGGCGGGACGGGAACTCCGAGCGGCGATGTTGAGCTTGATTCATTTCTTGGTCTGGAGCCACTCGGTCAAGGATTTTTTACGCTTGCCGCAGGCACGGCGACTTCGACTATTAGCAGTTTGCCGGGCGGAACTTACGGGCTTACTGCGCAGTACAGCGGAGATTCCAATTTTGCCCCGAGCTTATCAGAGCCCACGGCCCTTGTGACCGTTACGCCAGAGGCCAGTACGACTACGCTCTCAGTTCTGACCTTCAACCAGAACGGCAATCCAGTTCGGGTTACCAGCGAGCCGTTTGGGACCTTCATCTATTTGCGGGCTGACGTTGCCGGAGTTTCGGGACACGGCATTCCCACCGGCGGGTCACCTTCTCTGACACATTCGGTGCGATTCCTGGCGTCCAGCAATCCGTATGCTTTGAACAGTCAAGGCAATACGGCGACTCCGAACGGAGTGCTCACGTTCGATACCGGCACGCATACGATCTCTGCCAGCTATGGCGGAGATGTCAGTTTTAATGCCAGCGCCAAGCTCATCCGTGAGCTGTTCACCATTCAGCCGGGATTTTTTGCGGCGGTGCCGTCGAATCAATCGCAAGTGGTGATCAGTGCGCCGGGTTCGTCGGGATCGACGGCCGTTTCGGTTTCTTATTCGACGGGATTCAGCGGGACGATCTCGCTGGCGTGCTCTGGACTACCTACGGGAGCGGCTTGCGTGTTCAGTCCGGCTTCGATCAAGAGTAATGGCGCGGCCACTACGACCAATTGCACGATTACCGTGAACACAACGGCGGCAACTGCGAAGTTGCTGCCCTCACGCCGTGGAATATATTTCGCTCAATTGATAACCGGAATGGGTTTGCTCTTTGGCATGGTCGTGATTGGTGGGCCAAAGCGGCAGCGGGCACGCGGCATATTTCTGGCCTCGATGCTGTTGCTGATCTGTCTGGTCCCGGGATGCGGAGGCGGGAGTTCGAACTCGACTCCGCCAACGCCGCCGCCGGCCGTCAGCACTCCGGCGGGCAGCTACAGCGTCGTGGTAAACGCCACCAGCGGAGCGGCGACTTCCAGCACCGGCTTCGCGCTGATTGTTCAATAAAATTCGGTGAGACGTTCCATAAGACTTTGAGACGTGCTGTGATCGGAAGCATCGCGCGGGCGCAGCCGCCGCCAACCGTCACCTGCCCGCAGTGGTGTACGATTTAATCGCGGATTACTTCATCTCCATGAAACTTTCTACCATAGCATCCAAGTTAGATCTGCGCCTCGAAAACGGGTCACTGGATATTGAAATCACCGGCCTTAACGGGATCGAACAGGCGCGGCCGGGAGAGTTGACGTTTGTTTCAAATCCTAAATATGCAGCAGTAGCGCGCTCGACAAAGGCCTCAGCGGTACTTGTCGCGGAGGATTTTTCGGGGCCTTCTTCTGCTGTATTGGTGCGTGCGAAAGATCCGTACCTTGCTTTTGCGCGGGCGCTGGAACTGTTTCATCCGCCGCTGCGATATGCGCCAGGGATTCATCCGACAGCCGTGGTACATGCCTCGGCGAAGATTGGACGGGATGCGCATCTGGGTCCATATGTGGTGGTGGGCGAAAATGTGGAGATTGGCGACAACGCGGTCTTGCTGGCGCATGTCGTGATCTATCGCGGAGTGAAGATTGGAAACAATTTTTTTGCACATGCCCACGCGGTGGTACGGGAAAATTGCCGCATCGGCAACAATGTTTTGCTGCACAACGGAGTAGTGATCGGCTCTGACGGTTTTGGATTTGCGAAGACGGAAGATGCTCGCTGGTACAAAATTCCTCAGCCGGCGCCGGTCGTGATCGAGGACGATGTAGAGGTGCAGGCGAATTCCTGCATCGACCGGGCCAGCGTTGGCGAAACCCGCATCCGGCGCGGAGTAAAGATCGATAATCTGGTGCAGGTTGGGCACGGGTCGCTGGTGAACGAAGATGCTCTGCTGTGTTCGCAGGTAGGACTTGCGGGCTCAACCGAGATCGGCAAGCGCGTGATTTTGACTGGACAGGTCGGGGTGGTTGGGCACTGCAAGGTTGGAGATGACGCCATCGTCACGCCGCAGAGCGGCGTGGCTCACGATATTCCCGCGGGTGCGCTGGTGAGCGGAGCTCCGGCTGTCGATCACAAATTGTGGTTGAAGTATTCGGCACTGCTGTCGAAGCTGCCGGAGATGGCGCGGGCGCTGCGCGCTAAAAAGTAGTTCAGCGCTGAAGCCGCGCGCTGTGCGCTCACGCAGCACCTGCGAAGCGTTGGTTTCGCTTAGTGTGCTTATTTTTTTAACTCAGCCGGCCAGTTCTGCACCAAGGTAAACGGATCGCTGCCTTCTTTTAGATTGCCGCTATTGAGCAGAAACTTTTTCCCGTCCGCACTCACATCGAAGGGTCCATAGTCGCGCTGAATTCCAACCGTCTGAAACAGGTCGTGAGGAATACCGAGATGAACTGCGTTGGCGGATGTATTCACATCCACGGCTACAATTTTGTCGGAAGGATCCAGGAAGAATAATTCTTTGGCATCCCGGCGCCATTTCGGATATGTCCCGCCGTTGGTTGAAACCTGCCACTTCGCGCCACCAGCGGGAAAAGCGGTGATGTAGATTTCGCGACGGCCCGACTCATTTGACTGATAGGCCATCCATTTCCCGTCCGGTGAGATTACGGGGAATTGTGATTCAAAATTATTCTGCACGACAGGAAACGGTTTGCCATTGCCGAGCAGTGGAAGAGCCCAGATAACGTAGGTGGGCTCAGTCTTGACGTCACGCTTCAAATAGACCAGATCGCGGCCATCGGGAGAGGCACTAGCGGGGAGTTCAAGGGTGCCGTCGGTTTCGAGGACGACGCGTTCGGTGCCACTGCCGTCAGCGGCCTTCGAGTACATATGACTCGTGCCCTTGGGATTGGAAGCATAAAAAACTGTTTTTCCGTCCGCCGACCACACCGGAAAACCGCGGGCGTTGCCGCTGAACGTGAGGCGTGTGCTGGTTCCACGCGCGAGATCGAATACCCATACATCTTCATTGCCCAGGGCGCCAGTGAAAATCATCGACGCCAGGCGCGTGCCATCGGGAGACAATGTGGGAAAGAGATAACGGTCGGGCTGCGCTGCGGAGCCGGTCAGCTTGCCGTCACGGCCCCACCAGAGAAGATTCCAGCCACCTGAATTTTCGCCTGTCTGGTAGATGAGCGATCCGTTCTGCGATGCAGAAAAAAGTGGACGAGCCGTTGCGCCGTTGATGGCTACATGTTCCGCGATGGGGACCGGTTCGCCGGAAAGCTGGGTCCGGCGAGGGTCAAAGGGCTGCGCCATCAGATTTTGATCGCGCATGAACAGAAGGTAGCCGGCGGCGTAGATGGCCATGGAATCAGTCTTGGCCAGGATCTTCGCCTGCGGAGATCCGAGCTCACCGACATAAAGCGTATTTTCCTGATTGCGGGAACTTCGTCCCCAGAATAAGAAAGTGCTTGCCGTCGGGAAGGAACGAGGGCCACCGATGACTGTTTTCGCTGCGGGAAGTATCCAGCTTTGAGGCTGGCTCCGGGACTCCACCGGCAGCGGAAACTCGAAACAACGGTTGAGTCGAAGAGGGCGTGAACACAATTGTGCCGTCCGGACTCCAGGTCGCTCCGCGCCCGCTGAGGGCATCGCAAATATTCTCGGATGGTCCGCCATTGGCACTTATTTTTTTCAACTTGCCCGGAGCGAAAAAGCCAAGCTCGCTGCCGTCCGGCGACCAGAAGGGGTACGTCGCATCTTCGGTACCAGCCAAAGGCTGAGCCATCAGGGATGTCAGAGGGCGGATATACAGCAGCACTTTGCTTTTGTCATCGCGGGCGGTGAATGCCAGCTTGGTGCCGTCGGGCGAAAGCACGGGTGGACCGGACGCCGGCAACATAGTCACGAATGACGTGCCCGCGGGCGGCAGGATGGAGGATCGGACTACCGGTTCCGGCACCGGAGGTCGGAAAATGTAGGCGGCTCCAAGGCTCAACGCACTGAGAGTTGCCATACCCGCGAGAATCCAGGGAAGAAACGACCCAGCCGCAGACTTTTGTTGCGCGGATGGTTGCGCCAATTCGGAGTCAGGATCAGCGGCCAATGTTTCCAGCTGGATTCTTACATCGTGCATGCAACCGTAACGTTGCTCGGGATTCTTTGCCAGGCAACGCCACACGGTTTCGTCCAGCCGGGGCGGGGCGTTAGGCTGCACCGCGGAGATGCGCTCTGGTTCCTTGTCAAGGATCGCACCCAGCACGCTGAACTGCGACTTGCCCTCAAAGGCGCGGCGCCCGGTGATCATTTCGTAGAGAACGCAACCAAAGCTGAAAATATCGGAACGGGCATGAGCTTCGGAGCCCTGCAAAACTTCCGGCGCCATGTATTGAAATGTTCCGACCACAGTTCCCTTCTGCGTCAGCGGCGATGCGGTAGCGCTAAGGGCCGCCACGCTCATAGTTGGAGTGCTCGGTGTCAGCGGACTTGAACCGGAAGTTTGACTTAAACCCGGCGCCGGTTTCGCCAAACCAAAGTCCATCAGCTTGGGGCCATTTTTCGCGAGCATGATATTGGCCGGCTTCAGATCGCGGTGGATGATACCGCGAGCGTGCGCTTTGTCCAGGGCGTCGGCAATCTGGATTGCAATTTTGAGTGCGTCGCTGAGCGGAAGCGAACCTCGCGCCAGGCGGTCGGCCAAAGTTTCGCCCTCGAGGTGCTCCATTACCAGAAAGTCGAGGCCATCCTGCGAACCAATATCGTGCAGGGTGCAAATGTGAGGATGGTTCAGTGAGGAAATTGCGCGCGCCTCGCGCTCCATTCGCTGCCTCAGCTCAGGATCGGAAGAAAGATGAGCCGGAAGAACTTTAACGGCCACGTCACGGCCCAGGCGTGTGTCCCGAGCCAGGTAGACTTCTCCCATGCCGCCTGCGCCCAGCGGTTCCTGAATTTCGTATGGTCCGAGTTTTGTGCCGGAGGCGAGGCCCACAGTAGAGTCGGATTATATCCTTCAACTGAGAAGCGGAATAGTGCGGGAACGATTTACCGCTGGTCGTGCCGCGGGCACGGGTTCGTGTTGTTCAAAAGCGGCCGGGGCGTTTGGCATTCTTCAGGCAGGCCGCTATCAATGGCGGCGCGCACTTTTTCCATCAGACATTCGCGGCTGCCGAAATTTTTGGGCTCGATGGGCGGATGGAAATTCACTGTCACTATTCCTGGTTTGATGGCGAACCTGCCCTTAGGCATCACGTAGTGTGTCCCGCTGATCGTGATCGGGACAACGGGAACGCCACATTCCATCGCGAGATAAAACGGGCCCTTCTTGAATGGGAGCAGCTTGCCGTCGAAGGAACGCTTGCCTTCGATATAGATCGTCATATTGAGGCCCTGCTGCACCACCTCTTTCGCGACCTTTACCGACTCGATGCCAGCGTCGCGATTGCCGCGATCGACAGGCACCAACGACCCCATACGCATCGCTCGGCCAAGAATGGGAAATTTGAATAATTCTTTTTTCACCATCACGGAAGTACGCTTCGGGATCAGGGGAATAGTGATGGGCGGATCCAGATTTGAAACGTGATTCGACATGAATATGTAGGTCCGGGCCGGATCAAGCCCATCGAGCCCGATGGTTTTCACGCGGACACCTGTCAGGCGCACGCCATTCCACGCGCCGATCATGAACATGCGGTAGAGCAGACGGATATCGCCAGTAAGGAAGGTCCAGGGAAAACCGATGATGGCCGCGACCGGCGCGGCCAATCCCCAGAAGGCAAGCATGGCAATCGTGCGGATCATTCTTAATCAGTTATCGGTGTACTTCCGTTATTCGGCGTACTTCCGTGGCCGTGATTGCTTCTACTGCGATTGTGCGGTGTGCGCGATCTGCGCCTCACCCTTCAGCCACGCCGCGCGCCGCGCCCGTTGTTCCAGAGTAATGTGTTCGAGGTCGCGGAGGTCGTAGCTAGTTTCTTCGCGACGCGCAGCTTTCCATTTCAATTCGCGCTCGGCGCCACGGCGGCCTCGTACTTTCAGCGTGATCGCATCATCGGGAGCAAGTCCTGCCATATCCTCTGAAGAGTCCAGGCCGGGCGTCTTACCGTTAATTTCTGAAATTGTATCTCCGGCTCTAAGGCCGGCCCGCTCGGCTTCGCTCCCCGCAGCAACCGAAGAAACAATCATGGGCCCGTCGAAATTTCGTGAAGCGGAAAAGCCGGGATCGGCGGCGGCGTTTTTTTCTACAACTACAGTCAGGCCCACAGTGCGAAAGAAGTCGTTCCAGGGAATCTCTTCGGTGCCTTGCACGTACTTTGTGAAGAACCAGCCGAGATCCGCATGGGTAACCGCTTCAGCGGCCTGGCGAACTCCATCGGAATCCGGGAAGAATCGTCCCCTCTTAGCGTAGTTGTTATTCATCCATTGAAAAACTTCGCGCAGAGATTCCTTTCCCTGGCTGGCTTCGCGCACTGCCAGATCTAAAATAATTCCGAGCAGTTCGCCTTTGTTGTAGTAAGAAACGCTACGCTCGGGGCGGCGGTAATATGGATTGCCTTCGAGCCATGCATCCAGGCTTGATTCTTCCGCCGACTGCGTGAGGTGTGCAGGGCGGCGCTCGAGTTCGGCGATTCCGGCGCCTAGTTGCTGCTCGAACGGACGCTCGTCAAGAAGTCCACCGCGGAGCTGAATAAAATCGGCGGCAGTACTGGTGCATCCTTCGCTGAACCAAAGCGCGCGGGTATTGTTCTCTTTCGTGTAATCCACCGGCTCGAGAGTTTGCGGGCGAATGCGTTTGACGTTCCAGAGATGGAAGAATTCATGCGCGGTTACCGAGGAGATCACTTCGGGAGAATGCGAAAGTACATCCGCGCTGACATCGATGGCAGTTGAATAAGCGTGCTCCATGCCGCCGCCGGCGGGTCCGCGCGGGAAGTGATACAGAAACATATAGGTGTCAAAAGGACGATCGTCCATCCAACTGGTCGCCGCAGTTACGATTTTGTGCAGCATGGCAGTGATCTTTGCGGGATCGTAGTCGCCGGATTCGGCGTCAATCACGACCCGATAGTGCGCGCCCCCCTCGTCGAAATCATTTTCCTGAAAGGTGCCGATCTCGACCGGAGAATCAACGAGGCGATCGTAATTCTCGGCGGTAAAGTTTCCGTCCGGTGTGGAAGTGAGTGGTGTGGCGATGTGCCACGACTCGGGAAGTTGGTTGAAACGCACAGCCATCGCTTGATTTCGAGCGTCCACCGGATACATCAATAGTTGCGCCAGATTGAAGAAGGCGTGGTGTGGATTAAGCTGCGCTCCAAAGGGGCCGAAAGAATCGACATAGATCTGATAGTTGATGACGGCTCCGCCTTGCGCCTCACCGACCCGCCAGAGGCTATCGTTTAGCTCATGCACGGGAAGTGGGCGTCCAGAGCGGTCTTTGGCGCGTACCCAGTTTACATATTGCGCGAAGTCGCGGACCTGATAAAGAGCATTCCAGACGGGAAGCTGCAAGTCGCGCTGGGCCGAGCCTTCCGGCAGGATGATCTGAACTTCCACGAGATGTTGCTCGGGATTTGCGAGAGAAACTGTGTAGTTGGTTGTCGCTGAGACCTGCGCGTAAAGAACGCAGACAAACACGGCCACGCGGATCGGATGGTAAGTGAGTACGTGCGTGAATCCGCAACAACTCATCGGTCGCCTGCTACGCCGGCGGGGCCGACTGCGCTTGCTTCCCCGGCGAGTGCTCGCAATCGCGCCGGCAGTTTTTCGTAGATGCCGCCGAATCCGCCGTTGGAAAGAATGGCTACGACATCGCCGGAGCGCATTTCTGGTGCAATGGTGTCGATGATCTCATCGGCATTCGCAATGAGGCGGGCAGAACGGCCGTGGTTTTGAATATCGGTCGCTAACTCGGGTAACTCCAGACGCTCATTTTCCGGCACAGCCTCGGAGCGGAAAACTCCAGCGACGATAATCTCGTCGGCAACTGCGAGGCTTCGGGCGAGATCAGCTTGCAGAACCCGGCGCCGCAAGGTGTTGGAACGAGGCTCCAGAATCGCCCACAGGCGCGCACCGGCGTAACGCGCGCGCAGAGCTTTCAACGTGCCCGCAATGGCAGTGGGATGATGCGCGAAGTCGTCGATGATCGTAATGCCGTTTACCTGCGCTTTTACTTCAAGTCTCCGCTTGACGCTCTTGAATGTCTTGAGGGCGGCGGAGATTTCTTCTTTCGAAATGCCGTAGGCGGAAGCCATGGCGGCGGCTGCGGTTGCATTCCAGACGTTGTATTCGCCGGCTAGTGGAAATTCAAAATCAGCCCAGGGCCGATCTTCGTGCAACACTGTCCAGGTCGTTTTTCCGGCTTCCAATTTTAGATTCGTGATCTTCCAATCTGCGGCCGCCCCGGAGCCATAACGTTCCACCGGGCTGAATGCCTTGCTCAGGCAATGCTGCAGGCTTACGCTTTCAGTCGCCTCACCGGTGGCACCGTCGAAGGCGATGATCAGTCCGCGCCGCGGGATGAGATTCACGAGACGCTTAAACGCCGTTTCAACGGCGTCAAGATCTTTGTAGATATCAGCGTGGTCAAACTCGACGGAGGTGAGGATGATGGCGTCGGGAAAGTAATGCAGGAACTTCGGTCCCTTGTCGAAGAAAGCAGTGTCATACTCGTCGCCTTCGAGAATGAAATGTTTACCTTGTCCGAGATGAAAACTGGAACCAAAATTTTCTGCGATTCCGCCGATCAGGAATGATGGTTGCATGCCCGCGGTATGAAAGATCCATGCCAGCATCGAGGTGGTGGTCGTCTTCCCGTGGGTTCCGGCGACGACCAGCACTTCCCTGCCGCGCAGGAATTCGTCATGCAGCAGTTGCGGCAGCGAGCAAAATGGTATGCGCTGGTCGAGGATGCGTTCGAGTTCAACGTTGCCGCGCGAGATAGCATTGCCCACGACCACCAGGTCGGGGACAGGATCGAGATTGCGCGTGTCAAACGGTTGAGCGACGGGGATGCCGAGCTCTTCCAGAAAATTGGACATGGGAGGATAAGCGGCGGCGTCCGACCCAGTCACATGAAAGCCGCGCTGCTTCAGCATTCCGGCTAGAGACGCCATCGCCGTACCGCAGATGCCAATCAGATGAATGTGCTTATTCTGGTCCATGATTGATAGCTGGGAATCGCTTGCCGTTATTGTGTTACAGCGGCCTCCAAAACCTTAAATCTCACTCGGCCACTACTCACCGTCAATTCGGAATTTACTCCTATCGGCAACGTAATATTCCCGGTGGTGACGTGACCAGAGCGTAAGCCATAGGCGACTGGGATTCCCAGATCGCCCACGATGCGCACCACGACTTCCTGCAACTTGTAACCTTGATTTGCGTTCTGTTGGCAATCGCGCATCTCGCCGAAAATGATGCCACGCACGTTGTTAAATTTTCCCGCCAGCTTTAACTGCATTAACATGCGGTCGATCTGGTAAGGCTTTGCGGCTACGTCTTCGAGAAACAGAATCGCACCGGCAGTCTTGATTTCATACGGAGTTCCCAGAGAGGCGACGAGGATGGAAAGACAGCCACCATAAAGAATCCCCTCCGCTGTGCCGTCGACCAATCCGGATGTGCCGGAAAGAGCGTCTGAGTCCAGTTCCCACGATGCGGTGCCGGCAAGTGCCGCCTGCCAGGACGGCAGGTGAACGCCACCAGCATGACCCCAGTCTTTCGCGGCCATGGGGCCGTGGAAACTGACTCAGGCCGGTGACATCAGAAAAATAAGTGAGCAGAGTTGTGAGATCGCTGTAGCCCACGAAAATCTTGGGATGCGATTTGATCTTATTCAGGTCCAATGTTTCCAGCAGGTAGTTCGAACCGTAGCCTCCGCGGGCGCAGACGACGGCCTTCACATCCTCGCGGGCGAACATGGCTTCGAGTTCACGCGTCCGGCGCTCGATAGACCCGGCGAAGTAAAGATCCTGATCGAAGATAGAGTCGAAATAGAACGGCTTATAGCCCGCGTTGCGAAGGGCTTCGCATCCGGTCTCAAGATCAGCACGCTTGACGTTGCTGGCTGGCGCCACGATACCCACAGTATCCCCGAGCTCGAGGGCCGGCGGCTTCACGCGCGGAGTTGAAGGGAAAGACATCAGTTAGAAATCCATTCGGAAACGATGTTGCAATCCGCCGAGCAGTGCCCGCAGCCCGCGCTCGGGACGACAGACTTTAGGATGGCCTTAAACTCCAACCTTGCCCTCACCTGGAAAAAACTCACCACCTAGAAAAAATTCTCCCTGACAAACCAAGCGTGCCGTGCCGCGAAGGAAAACCTCTTTCCCGTCCTGTCGCACCGTCTGAACGCCGCCGGGCGCATGGACGCGGACGGGCGATTCGACTTTGCCGGTGCTAAGAGCGGCCATGGCTGAGGCACAGGAGCCAGTGCCTGAAGATTGCGTTTCTCCGACTCCACGCTCAAAAAAGCGGACGCGAACATCGTGAGTTCCGTCGATCACCACCATTTCTATGTTCACTCCCCCGCTGAACTGACGAGCGTTTTGAATTTCTGCAGCTGTTTGTTTCCAATTGTCAGCAAAGTCTGGCAGCACCAACACAAAATGAGGATTGCCGATCAAGACTGGAATTCCGCGTACTTCTCCGGCGAGCAGCTTTACACACCGTTCAGCTTCGACCACCGCCTCGCCCATTGCAACCTCAAACTCGTATTCGGATTCACCGTACTCAGATTCACTTCGACCGGTCAGCGTGCAGGTCTTGAGTCCGGCGCCGGTTTGAATGGTAATTCTATCTTTCTTTTGCAAGGCGTAACGATAGGCCGCCACGCAGCGCGTACCATTGCCGGAGATCTCAGCGTAAGAGCCATCCGCGTTAACCAGGCGAATCTCCACATCGGCTGTGGGATGGGCGTACATCCACTCCACGCCATCCGCCCCCACTCCATTGTGCCGGTCGCACAAGCGACGGCTGAGGGCTGCCCGATCTAAATCGCCGGTAAGACTTGAGGCATCGATCAGAAGAAAATCATTGCCGCACGCGCTGGCCTTCACAAATGGAATTACCGTCGACGGCGGACTCACTCGAGTTCCACCGGCCCCAATGGGGTTACGCCGGCTAAAACTTTCGACGACTGTAATTCGGCAAGCAATTCTTTCTGTTCGCGATTGCACCCGGAGACGTCGAACTGCAGACGAACGTGTTGGCTGGTAATACCAGTTAGGACGTTCTGCATCATGCGATGGCGACGCTCCAGAATGCGGTTTACTTCCTGCGTAATCTGTTCCACCGTGCCGCCGGTTACTTCATAGCTGCACAACAGCGTCTTCAGATTGCAAGTCAACTCCAGGTGACCGAGGGAGAACAATGCGGCAATCACCAGGCCGGTAGCGAAAATTGCCGTCAGGTAAAGGCCGCCTCCAGTGGCCATTCCGATGGAGGCGACGACGAACAAAGTGGCCGCCGTGGTGAGACCGGTGGTGAGACCGC
Organism: uncultured Acidobacteriaceae bacterium; assembly: GCA_963817305.1. GTDB lineage: Bacteria > Acidobacteriota > Terriglobia > Terriglobales > Acidobacteriaceae > Sulfotelmatobacter. The sequence continues at coordinate 304,014 of CAWFOD010000016.1, forward strand.
GCGAGTGCAGAATTGAGCCGGCACCGATGAAGCCGATGCCGGGAATAATCTGAGCTGAAATGCGGGTATGGTCGCCGAGATGTTCGACCGCTAACGCATCGGAGAGGATGGTAAACAGAGCAGCGCCAAAACAGATAAACATATTGGTGCGGAGTCCGGCAGGCCGGTGCCGCAGCTCACGCTCCAGGCCAACGATGCCGCCCAAAACTGCCGCCAGCACCAAACGTGCCAAGGAACTGGAGACGATTCCACTGGCCATTTCTGCCTGTAGCAAGTTGATGATATGTTGCCACTCCATAGTTTTTACTTTCGAGTTTCTACTTTCGAGATTTCTCTTTCTATATGGATAAGCTTGAGATGGCCGGATTTTAACACTGCAAGGTGGGGATACAGCGTTACCGGGCTGATTACTGCGCGGGGCGTGGAGCACCCGATTGGATCGGACTCTGCGGAGTTCGAGCTTGAAAAATGGCCGCGGGCGGTTGGCCCGTGGTATGGATCTCGACCAATGCCGTGAGGTGGTGGTCGTGCGCCGCGGTCCACACCGGGTCACCCTCGAAGCCAACGGCATAATCCGCATAGGCAGCGGGATTGGCGAGAGCCCGTTCCCATAAACCATCGGGGTCAACCGGTTGTTTCCATACGCGATGATTGCCCTCATTGATGGTTCGGCGCAGCGGGATTCCAACTTGCTCCAAGGCACCGACGTGCTCTCCCAGATACATCAGCAATGTGGAATTTGGGGGTAGATTTTCGAGCCACTTTCCCAGTTGACGATCGAGCGCTATGCGGCCCTTCATATTTATGTCAGCCTCCTGATAACAAATGGGATTGACACGCCAAATTGCGGCGTAGCTCGCCGAACCGAAAAGCAGGACGACGAGAAATGTCGCTGGCGCAGACCACGGGCGCCATGAAATCGGAACCTGAGGTAGCCTGGCCGCCACTCGCAGAAGGAACGAAATTGCGAGGGGCACGAATACCGCAAGCGCAGGCAGCAGTTGCAACCCGTAGCGCACGTTATATTGCGAAAACGGCCACCACGTGGGAACAAAGATCGGGACGCTGCCATAGGCTATCGATAGAGCGTAAAAAGGGATGGGGACCCATAGCAGCAAGGCTACCCGCCCACGGCGTTCGAACCACGAGACGAGGCTTCCCAAAAAGGCCAGCGCGAGCCAAGTGCGGCCCAGCCAACCGGAATGAGCCACATTCAATTCGGCAGCCTTTAGAAAATATGATGTAGCGGCCCACAGATTTCCCTTGGCCGGATTGACCGTACCGGTTTTCTGTTCGATTGATTTTGCGGAATAAGGCCCATTGGCGAATTCAAGAGGATTGCGATACACGGCGGCGTTATAGCTCAGCCAGAGGACGGGTCCAGCAGCGGCGATCAGAACGAATCTGATGATGCGATTGCGCGCGGGCAGTTTTTCAGGTTTATGCTCTCCGTCTTTCTGTTTGGGCTGCGTGTGCAGACGGGAAGACAGGATGACGGCGAGTACCACGAGAACTGCTGCCAGGAACCATCCGTCATAGCGCGTTAGAGTGGCCGCCGCCAAGCACACGCCACACTTCGTGAGTGCCTTCGCATTTCCGCGGGCAAATTCGGCGAAGTAGACGATGGCCCAAATAAAAAAAGCCAGGTAAAGAGATTCGCCCATTGCAGTCGACTGCATATAAATCAGATTTGGATTTGCGGCGTACAGAATTGCGGCAAGCCAGGGCCCGAGTTTCGCCAAGTCATCGACTTGCCCGTCACGCGCGAGCGCGGTGCGAACCAGACGGAAAATTCCCAGCACGCCGAATACATACGCGGCCATCGATGGAATGGAGCCTCCGGCGCCGGTTTGCCAGAGCCGCTGCGAAACAATGAAAGGAAGAATCAGCAGGTGCGGGAGCGGAAGCCAAACGGTTCCTAGTTGCAGCAGGCCGGGGGTCCTGGAATCGAATACGCGGCGCGCGATATTGATATGAGCCACAGCATCGCCATAGAGCAGCACATCGCCGTGACGATAGTAAAAGAGAAAGGAAAATACCGAAATGAAGATTGCCAGCCACAGCAGCCGCACAACTTCGATGTCGGAGTAAAGCTTCGGAGGAGGCGGTTGCGGCTTCATTCGAGATGCGTGAGTTCGCGAAAGATCTGAAAGCGGGCGTCGATTTCGCCGCGGGAGAGTGATTGCAGCCGCTCGGTGCCGAAGCTTTCCACAGCGAACGATCCCATGACTCCTCCATAGAATAGAGCGCGCTTCAGCACTTCGCGATTCAGCTCTGGTTGCGAAGCCACGTACCCCATGAATCCTCCGGCGAAAGAATCACCGGCGCCTGTAGGATCTTTTACTTCGTCGAGCGGCAAAGTGGGAGCGCGAAAGGGATGCCGTCCGATGCCAAACGCGCCCTCACGAAAGAAAATTGTCGCTCCGTATTCGCCGTGCTTGATAACCAGCGCCTGCGGCCCCATGGCCAACACTTTCTGAGCGGCGCGCGGCAGATTTTTTTCGTCAGCCAGCATTTTGGTCTCGGTATCGTTGATCAGCAGAACATTCACCAGCTTTAAAGTCTCGGCCAATTCCTTGCGCGCACCCTGAATCCAGTAATTCATGGTGTCGCATCCGGTAAGGCGGACACCGTTCATTTTCCGGCGCACATTGGCCTGTAAAGTTGGTTGAATATTGGCCAGGAACAAGAACTCGGAATCCTCGTACTCTTTTGGAATCTGCGGGTGAAATTTTTCAAATACGTTCAGATCGGTAAAATTCGTTTTAGCTTCGTTGAGATTGTCGGTGTAGGAGCCGCCCCAACGGAAGGTTTTGCCGGTGGCGCGCTCGATGCCTCGCGTATCGACTCCCCGCTTTTTCAGGACACCTTCGTGTTCCGAAGTGAAGTCTTCGCCAACCACCGCGACCATGCGAACCTGGGTGAAGTAGCTGGCCGCGAGGGAAAAGTAAGTAGCCGCGCCGCCCAGGATGCCTTGCACGCTGCCCGAGGGCGATGTGACGTCATCAAACGCAACCGATCCTACGACTACGATACTCATTCGCGATTCCTGTCTTGACTCTTGCCTTTGGTCTTTTGAATTGGACTTGCTACTTCGCCTTCAAGTATTTTCCCAGAATCAGCTTCAGCTTTTTTCGTGTCGCCGGGGGGATCTTTTTCTGGTCGGTAAGAATTGCGTGCGCCAGGGCAGAGCCGCACTTGCAGGCGCGTCCTGCGGGCATGGCTGCAACGGTTTCCCGGACTACTTTTGCGGCATTTTCGGCGTTCTTCACCAGCACGGCAACGATCTGATCAACGGTGACGGAATCATGATGCGGATGCCAGCAATCGTAATCTGTCACCATGGCGACGGTGACGTAACAAATTTCGGCTTCGCGTGCCAGTTTCGCTTCCTGCAGGTTGGTCATGCCGATTACGTCCATGCCCAGGCTGCGATACACGTTCGACTCGGCGCGGGTTGAGAATTGCGGGCCCTCCATGCACAGGTAGGTTCCACCGCGTTTGCCATTCACGCCGATTTTTTTGCAGGCGTTCTCCACCACACGAGCCAGTTCTCCGCAAATAGGATCGGCGAACGCAATGTGGGCCACGACTCCACCGCCGAAAAAAGTATCAATGCGATGCCGGGTGCGGTCGAAGAACTGATCGGGGATAACGAAATCCAAGGGCTTGTGTTCTTCTTTCAGCGAGCCGACGGCCGAGACCGAAACGATTCTCTCGACTCCCAGTTGTTTGAATCCGTGAATGTTCGCGCGGAAATTCAGTTCGCTGGGAAGAATGCGGTGTCCGCGGGCGTGGCGGGCCAGGAATGAGACTTTGCGACCTTCAAGCGTGCCGCAAACATAAGCATCAGAGGGCGCGCCAAACGGCGTTCTCAAACGTACTTCGCTTATCCGGGTAAGACCCGGCATCGAATAGAGGCCACTGCCGCCGATAATGCCTATTTCTGCCCGTGCCACCCATCCTCCAAAGTTACCTGCGTGAGAAGTTGCGTGTGATCAGAAGTTCTCGCGCGCGTCAGTCAAACCCATGATTATATCAAGGTGATGCTTGCATCCCTCTTAACTCGGTCGCTGTTGCGCATGACACATTACAATCTCCGTATGCGATTTTCGACCGCCGCCCTCATCCCTCTAGTTCTTTTTCTAGCGACGTTAGGTCTGGCTCAAGGCGGCGGCAAGCCGCAGGCTGAATTCAAATCCGCGACGATCCCGGTCACGCTGGATCACGGCCGCGTGATCATCGACGTGGATTTGCCTCTTCCCGATGGTTCCAGCAAGCGGGTTCGCGGGTGGGTTGATACGGGCGATTCTGAAGTGTGGATGTCGCGACACGCAGCCACTCTCTTGGGACTCGCAGTTGCCTGCAAACCGAATGGATGCTCGGCGCCAGCTCCCGCTGCCGTCATGATCGGAGAAATGAAGATACCGCTCTCAGCCGCTAAGCGAGTCGAAATCCCGCTCAGGGCGCCGAGCGCGGCTGCCATTATGGTTCCGGGTACGAGCGCTGAGATCAAAATTCCTTCGTCCGTGCTGCGCAATTACGATGTTCTCATCAATTTTCCTGACCGCGAGTTCAGCATCGGCGCGCCCGGCAGCCTGAAGTTCAAGGGCGTGCGGAGCAAGATGATCGTCGATGGCACCACTGGCTTTATTCAAATCCCCAGCAAGATTGAAAACAAGAATTACAATCTTGGCCTCGATGTGGGATCGTCGATCAGCTTTCTTTCGGAAGAATTATTTAACAAGCTCGCTTCGGTCCATCCTGACTGGCCGCACATGACTGGAGCGGTGGGCCCGGCCAACATGGGCGAAGCGGGCGACGATGAAACAAACTGGAAGCTGATGCGGGTCAGCCGTGTTCAATACGGACCGTTGTATTTGACGGATGTGGCCGTCGCAGAGTTTCCGAAAAGTTTCAGCGCCTTCTTCGAAAAGAATGCCGGTGCTCTTATCACTGGACTGATCGGCGCGGACGCACTGATGAACTATCGCATCGGTCTCGACTACGCGCATTCGGCGGTCTACTTCGATATCGGCCGGACTTTCAAGTTCCCTGACTTCGATGTGGTCGGACTGATCCTTCGTCCCGACGAAGACACTCGCTTCACGATTCTCGGCGTCGCCGATTTTGAGGGCAAACCATCCGTGCCGACGGGAGATGACGGAGTGCAGGCGGGTGATCATTTGATAGCGGTCGATGGAATTCCAGTGCCTGATTCCACGCTGGGGCAGGTATGGTCGCTGCTCGAAGGCACACCCGGCCAGGAAAGAAAACTGACGATTGAGCGCGGCGGAAAGCAGTTCACGGTGGCGGCGAGGGTACAACACTTTCTCGGGCAGGCGGAAGAAAATAAGTCCGAGGAAAAGGGCGCCCGGACCAACTGAACCCGCGGGCAACTGGAAAAACTTACTGCTTGAACACTTCTTTTTCCAAGGTCGCCGTCGTAGCCGCGTCTAAGCTCTCGCTTACGAACACGGTGTCGCCCCGCTCTTCAATGATCACTGTGCCTTCTTCCGTGGTCCACGCATGTCGGCCGTGGAGAACGTCAGCGTCGTTGGAGCGATCGATTTTGGATTGATCCGTCGGCTCTGCGGAGGAAGGATCCGCTACCGCTCCCACCTTTTTATATCGTTTCGCCAGTGAGCGAGCGTAGATCTCGGCGAACTCGGACGCTTTCTCTGGAGTCGACCAGCGAGATACATACAGCAGACCCAACGGCGCGGCGCCATCGTGCTTGGGGCGCGCTGCGTAATAGTATCCGCCGCGCCACGCGGGATAAAGTTGATCCGATAATTTCTTTCCCGCGTATTGCTCGATCAGTACCGCGACGTCGAACTCGCCCATGGCGCCGATATCAAACTTAATGTAATCCTTGAAGTCATGCTTGAATTCGACTACCGGCATGGCTGGAATCTGCTCGCCCGACAGGTAGGTCTCCGGCTGCATGATTTGCCGGGTGGTGTGCGGAGGATTTTCCAACACTTCGGCGAACGCCTGCTGTTTGCCGCCTTTTTCCAGCAACTTCACTTCGAACTTTAAACCATAGCTGTAGGGGAATGTGAGTGACTCCCGTAAGAAAATGGGGGCATCTTTGAAGACCTTCGAATCGTCCGTGCCACTGGACATTTGCGACTCCATGGCATCCACCAGATCTGGAGAGTCGAGAATGGAGCGGCCTACCGGAGCGAGTTCGTATTGCATCATCACGGCCTCGGCCTGACCTTCGATCACGGCTTCGCGCGTGTCATCCATCTCGTCGTTTTCGATGTCGGCAGGCGTCGGATCTCTCCTTAACTCGCCCAAATCTTTTTCACCGCGCTTCATCCATTTGTCGAGGCCAACGGCCTGATCCTGCAGTGCATGGGTCAACTCGTGAGCCATTACCGGTTCCTGTTCTTCCATGGGAACCCAGTCGAGAAGGTTTACGGTCTTGGTCTTGGGGTCGTAATAGCCGGCCACTTGCTCGCGCAGCAGCGCCACTAGTAATTTCTCAAGATCGAAGTCGCGAGGCAGCAGGCCAAATTTTTTCAGCACCAATTCCGAGCGCTGCAGGCGCTTCACGTCTTCATCTTTCATGTGCTTGGTCAGGTAGGCTTCCACCTCATCGCGGCTGGTCAATCGGCGCTTGACCGGCTTCTTGATCGGCAGTCCAGTCTGTTTGCTGTCGAAAGCTAGAATTTCATCGACGGAATGGAAGAGTTCCTCGGCTTGTCGAGGCGTAATCTTGACTTCGGGCTTCTCCGCGGCAGGGGCTTGCGGCGGAGGATTCTGTGCCGGAGCAGCTTGAGTCGGCGGGGCAGTCTTTTCCTCGGAGTTTTGATTCTGGTTCTGATCCTGGGTCGCTTGGGCCGGCGCTTGTGCAGCCATTTCGCCGCTCATCCCCAAGAGCAACACAACCACCAAAAACGTCCTCACACGTCCGGCGCCCGGCAACTTAAAGATATTCATTAGGAATGAGTCTACCCTGTTTGCCTATACTTTCTTCAAGCACAAACCCTCATCAAGGACAAACATGCCCACGAATCATGCCGTTAATCTTTGGAGCTCCGCCGACCACGCCAGCGACTACCTGGGACGAGCCGATTCCATACCACATCGCGGTGAGGGAGAAGCCACCCTGCTGGAATTTATTCCGCCGGATACGGGGCGCATTCTCGATCTCGGCACCGGAGACGGAAGATTACTCGCTATGGTCAAGACTTCATTGGCGCGCCCTGTGGAAGCCACGGCTGTCGACTTTTCGCAAGCCATGCTCGCAGCCGCCGGAAAGCGTTTCGCGGGAGATCCTTCCGTGACCATCGTGACCCATAATCTCGACCATCCATTACCGGCATTGGGGAACTTTGATGCGGTGGTTTCCAGCTTCGCGATTCATCATCTCGTACACGAGAGAAAGCGGGCGCTTTACACAGAGATTTACAGCGTGCTGAATGCCGGTGGAGTGTTTTGCAATCTGGAGCATGTGGCCTCGCCGACTCCGCGGCTGCATAAGGAGTTCCTGAATGCTCTGGGGCTTACACAGGAAACCGAAGATCCATCAAACAAGTTGCTGGATCTTCAAATTCAACTTCAGTGGCTGCAGGAGATCGGATTTGTGGATGTGGATTGCCTGTGGAAGTGGCGGGAGTTGGCGCTGATGGTGGGAAGGAAACGGTAAGCCGGTTACAGGGATCCCCGTCAACAGGCTCAGGGCAAGCTTTCGGCTGCGCCTAGGATTCGCATTCGCGAATCAGTTTCGCTTCGCTCAGGATGACTAGGTTTGACGGCTGACTGTCTCTGCCACCCACTCGCCGGCCTCGCGCGTGCCGAGTGTTCCGCCGATATCCTGCGTAGTTTTCTTCTGCCGCACGGCTTCGAGCACGGCGGCTTCGATCTTTTCGGCTTCTTTCTTGAATCCCAAATGCGCGAGCATCATGGCTGCCGTCAAAATTGCGCCGAAGGGATTTGCTTGATTCTTCCCGGCGATCGGCGGGGCGGAGCCGTGTACCGGCTCGAACATCGACGTTCTGCCCGGATGGATATTTCCACTGGCGGCCATTCCCAACCCGCCCTGAAGGCCGGCGGCGAGATCAGTGATAATGTCGCCGAACATATTGTTGGTGACGATCACGTCGAAAGGACGAGGGTCGCGCACCATCTGCATGCACAGCGCGTCAACATACATGTGCTGCGTGGCGATTTGCGGATGCTCTCCGCTCACCTCTTTGAACACCCGTTGCCACAGACCGCCCGCGTGGGTCATGGCATTCGACTTGTCGACCATGAGCACGCGGCCGCGCGGCGAACCATCGAGTTTCGGATGGTGCTCGCAGTATTCAAAAGCATAGCGGATAATGCGCTCGACGCCTTTGCGGGTGTTGATGTCCTCTTGAATCGCAATCTCGTCGGGCGTGTCTTGCTTGAAAACACCACCGGCATCGGTGTAAACGCCTTCCGTGTTTTCGCGAATGACTACAAAATCGACATCCCTGGGTTCGACACCTTTCAGCGGACAAAGTGATGCATCGAGCAAGCGCACGGGACGAACATTGGCGTAGAGATCCATTTTGAAGCGCATACCGAGCAGGATTTCCTTGGCATGGATGTTGGTCTTGACGCGAGGGTCGCCAAAGGCGCCGGCAAAGATCGCGTCGTAATCGCGGGCCAACATGGCGAAGCCATCCTGAGGGACGGTGGTTCCGTCGCGGAGATAGCGGTCGGCGCTCCAGTCGAGTTCGCTCGTTTCGACATCGGCTCCAGAGGCTCGAATCACTTTGAGAGCTTGCGGAATTACTTCCTGGCCGATTCCATCTCCGGGAATTACGGCAATGCGTTTTTTTGCAGGCTTTTGCGGGTCCACGGGTGAGAAGTTAACACAAGCGGAGGAGATGAGAGCGATGATTTTCGATTGTCAATTTTCAGCTGCCAGGTGCGGTCATCAGCAATGTGCCCGATGAATCAAGAAGGCCTTCGCTATAATCAATATTCCATGGTTAGCACCCCACTCCTGGATGCACTACGCGCGCAGACGTCCGGCAAAACACCGGCGCGCGACAGTGATTATCGCGGCGCCGCGACGGCGGCGGTTTTTTCCGACGTGCGGGAGGAGTTCAGTGCGCTGACAAATGCGTGCGGAGTTTTCGACCTGGGATTTCGCGCGCGAATTTCGCTGAAGGGCGGCGACCGCGTGCGCTGGATGAATGGCATGGTCACGAATAATATTCGTGATCTTGCCGCTGGGCATGGTGTGTATGCCTTCTCTGCTGAACCCGCAGGGGCAGAATTCTCGGCGATATGAATATTTACAACCTGGGCGAGACGCTTGAGGTGGAAACGGATCGCAGCCAACTGGAAAAGATTCTGGCGACATTCGATCACTACATCATTATGGATGATGTAGAGGTGGCGAATATCAGCGAGGAATGGACGGCTTTAGGCATAGCGGGACCAAAGTCACGTGCGGTGCTGAAGGCTGCGGGAATCGGAGTCCCTGAGCTTCAGCCAATGCAGATTCACGTTGCGCAGTGCCAATGTGAATGCGATTGTTTCGAGTGCACCGTGGTGCGCGGCGAGGATGAACGGCACGAAAGCTATGAGATCTGGCTGGCGCCGAAAGATGTTCTAAAAACCTGGCAGGCCTTGATCGCTGCGGGTGCGACGCCTGTGGGCAGCGAGGCGCTGGAGCGATTGCGAATCACTGACGGCATTCCACTCTACGGCGTCGATATTCGCGAGCGTGATTTGCCACAGGAGACCGAACAGGCGCGCGCGCTCAACTTTAACAAAGGTTGCTATGTTGGGCAGGAGATTGTGGAGCGCATCCGGTCGCGGGGGAACGTGCACAGGAAGTTTACCGGTTTCTTGATCGAGGGCGCAGGGACCGTTGCGGCGGGGGACAAGATCTTCTCCGCGGAAAAGGAAGTCGGCGAGATCACCAGCGTCGGGATGGTGCAGACGCCTTCGGGCGAACGAAATGCGGCTTTGGGCTATATCCGGCGCGAAGTAGGAATGCCGGGGCGCGAGGTTACGATCGGCACGGTGAAAGCGGTTGTGAGTCAATTGCCTTTTCACGAAGTCGTTGCGGGAGTTGCGCGGGAGTCGGTGTTGCAACATCGGTGAAAAAAGCTAGCGCGGAGTTCGCTGACGTTTCGCGGAGGACGCGGAGAATAAGTTTTGCGATCCGAATCAGGGATCTGAATCATTAGACAAGGACATTACGCTATGGCTGAAAAGAGACAGGAGTCTGGGTTCACGGTAACGGACCGTCGCTTGTTCACAGAGGACGGAGAATTACGCCAGGAAGTTAGTAAGGAACCGGAAATTCACCAGAAAGCGGCGCCCACAATCGCGCCGTCAGCCGTTCCGACCAAGGGCGAGGAAGGCGCTGGGCCTGAAGTGCCTCCGATGCCGACCGCAGCGGAACAGAAGGCCCAGGCCGATGCTTACCGGAAATCCTCCGACGCGCTGGATTCGCGCGTGGAGCTCAGCGGTCACTCCGCGAAAGACCTGGAGATGACCTTCGAGCGCTTCATGGCCTCGCTTTATATGACTGCCATGATGCAGCTGGGACTGATGCATCAACAGGGTGAGCAGCCGCGCATGGATATTATTGGAGCGCGCCAGACCATTGACACACTCGCGCTACTGGCGGAAAAAACCAAAGGCAACCTCACCTACACGGAAGAAAACTTTCTGCAGAACAGCCTCTACGAAGTGCGCATGGCCTACGTGGAAGTTACGAACGCATTATCGAAACCGCCGCAGCCCGGAGCCGCCACGGGAACCACCGGACGATGAGCGGACGGGCCCGTCCATGAAGGCGACGCTCACGGTGCTGGGCAGCGGCACGTCCATGGGCGTGCCCACACTGGGGTGCGACTGCGCGGTCTGTCACTCGACCGATCCTCACGACCGGCGCACGCGGCCTTCCATCATGCTGGAATATGCGGGCAAGGTTGTGCTGATCGATACGACGCCCGATTTCTACGCGCAGGCGATTCGCGAACGCATCACCCGCGTGGACGCAGTTTTTTATACGCATACGCATGCCGACCACATTCTCGGCATCGATGATCTTCGGCCCCTGAGTTATCGGCACAAACCGGCGCGGCTGCCGCTGTATGCGCGTCCGGATGCCGCGGCATTCCTGCGAAGGATGTTCAGCTACATTTTTGATGCGGATTACAAATACGGAGGGCTTCCACAACTCGAATTACGTCCGATTGACGGTCCGGTCGACGTCTTCGGGGCACGCTTCGAGCCGGTACGGCTGATTCACGGCGAAGTGGAGATTTATGGATTTCGATTTGGCAGCGCCGCCTATCTCACCGACCACAGCGAAATCCCTGAGGCGTCATTCCATCAACTGAAAGGTCTCGACATTCTTTTCCTGGATGCGCTGCGGCACAAACCTCATCCCACGCATTCGACTGTCGAAAATTCATTGCGCATTGTTGAGCGGGTTAAGGCCAAGCGGGCATTTTTCACGCACATTTGCCACGATCTGGCGCATGAGGCGACCAATGCAACGCTGCCGCCGCATGTGCGGCTGTCGTACGACGGGATGAAGCTGGAGTTTGAGATTTAAGGGCTTTCACCGCCGAGGACGCAAAGAGCGCAGAGAGATTCCAAGGATCAGGGATTTCGAAATCCTTTCAGGTTTTCTCGGCGCACTCGGCGCACTCGGCGGTTTAATGTTTGGTATTAGTTTCGATCATGCTCGTTTTTCACAAACTCGAAGATATTCCGGCGGGATTTGGGCCGTCGCTGGTCAGCGTGGGTAATTTTGACGGGGTACATCGCGCACACGCGCGTGTGCTGGGCGAGATTGTGCGCGGGGCGCGGCAAAGTGGCGCCAAGTCCGTAGCGGTAACTTTCGAGCCCCATCCCGCGCGGATACTTCGGCCAGACTCATCATTAAAGCTGCTCACTCCAGTCCTCGAGAAACTGCGCTTGCTCGAACAGACGGGCATTGATGCGGTATTGATGCTGCCGTTTGGTCGCGATCTTTCGCTGATGACCCCGCGACAGTTTGCCGAGCGGATCCTCAAGAAGAAGCTGCATGCGCGCGAGCTGCACGAAGGCTACAACTTTCGTTTCGGGCATAAAGCTGCTGGGGATACGAATCTGCTGGCGCAGCTTGGGCAGGAGATGGGATTCGAAGTGAAGGTCTATCCTGAGCAAAAGCTGCGCGGAGAGCCGGTTTCAAGCAGCCACATTCGAAGGTTACTGGGCGAGGGGCGAGTCAACCGGGCTCGGCATCTGTTAGCGCGTCCGTTTTGCATTCTGGGAACGCCCGGGCGTGGGCGAGGCTACGGCTCGAAGTACACAGTGCCCACCATCAACCTCGCGCGCTATGAGGAACTCGTGCCGAAGGACGGCGTATATATCACGTGCACGCGCGTGGGCCGCGAAACTTTTGATTCGGTAACGAATGTGGGCAACCGTCCAACCTTTGGCGCGGATTCGTTTGCCATTGAGACGCACTCTGCTGAATTTTCATCCCATTGAGCTGACGCCGGAGAGCGAAGTTGAGATTTGTTTTCTCAACCGGCTGCGCGATGAAATCAAGTTTCCATCGGTCGAGGCGCTGCGCGAACAGATCGCGAGAGATGTGAAGAAGGCGAGAAGGTATTTTCATCTTTTGAGGAAGCTGTGTTCTTAAAACACAGCAGGATTTCTTGCGGTAAAAGCCCGTTACGTAGATAAACCTTGGGAATACCAATGGGGCGCTAATCTCGTGGCAGGCGGTTGGAGAACTGGAGATTAGCGCCTGGCGGGAAGAACTCGGCAGTGGCGGCAGAAATGTGTGGATAGGGCCTGCACAGTTGCGCCGGAGAAAAGAAGGGCCCGAGCCCCGTCTATGGCGCGGGCTCTTCAGTCTCCGGGGTCTGTTCCACCCCTAATGCAAAGTAGGTTAGCGGAGGATTGTTGTGCGATGGTTTCAAGAATGTTAAATGTGGATGAAATCGAAACAAGTGCGACCCACCGATCCCTTGGCATGGAGCCTGCGCCGCTCTGATGGTTGTGGAAACACAGACAGCAACTTAGGATATGCTTGCGCACGGAGGCTGTAAGCGAAGCTGGCCACCAGCAGAAAATCCGGAGAGGCTGAGAGTTCGAAGTCCGCTACAGCGGAGTTCTCCAGTAACACCACGCTTGCCTGGAAGCCGATTTTTTATATCTGCGCGGCAGCATTTGCAGTTGAGATTCCCTTCTTTTTTTTCGGAACTCCTTCGGGACACGATGTGGAGTTCCATCTTTACTCATGGCTCGAAGTTCTCTCCCAATGGAAACAGGGAATCGCATTCCCGCGCTGGGCGGCTCTGGCGCACTTCGGTTATGGCGAGCCGCGCTTCATCTTTTATCCGCCGGCGTCGTGGGCGCTGGGAGCAGGGCTTAGCACGGTTTTTCCCTGGGTCGTAGTTTCAGACATCTATATCTGGCTGGTGCTGGTGGCAGCGGGCGCGTCCATGTTTTTGTTGGCGCGGCGATGGCTGGACCGGCGCGATGCAACTTTCGCAGCCGTGCTATATGCGGTGAATCCCTATCATCTGGTGATTGTGTATTGGCGGAGTGCGTTCGCCGAACTGCTGGCTGCGTGCTTACTGCCTTTGCTGCTATTGCTGTTGTTGCGCCTGGAGGAAAGGCGACCGCGCGGGACGATCTTGCTGGCGCTGGTTCTGGCGGCTTCGTGGCTGGTGAATGCTCCTGCGGCCGTGATGATCCATTATTCGATGGCCTTGTTGGTTTTGGTGATCGCGTGGCAGAGAAGATCCGCACGCATTCTTCTGACCAGCGCGACGGCGGTTATTTTGGGTGGGGCGCTGGCCGCGTTTTATCTGTTTCCCGCCGCCTACGAGCAGAAGTGGGTGGATATTGCGCAGGCGGTTTCAGCGGGATCGCGTCCGCTGGATAATTTCTTGTTCGTCCATACGACTGATGCGGAGCACGATGCCTTCAATCGCGTGATCTCGTGGGTGGTGGTAACAGAAATTGTTTTGACGATGGCAGCGGCGTGGGCGGCGCGATCGTGGCGCAGGCGCGATCGTGAACTCTGGAATTCGCTGGCGATCTGGGGAGCTGCTTGTACGCTGCTTATGCTGCCGATCACGAATTTGTTTTGGAACCTCCTACCAAAGCTGCGCTTTATGCAGTTTCCCTGGCGCTGGACGCTATGCTTAGGGCTTCCCTTTACGTTGTTCATCGCGCTAGGTGTGCGCCGATGGCCGACCCGCGCAGCTTTGTATCTGGCAACACTATGCGTGATCATTTTTGCGTGGCACCACTTTCAAGCTCCGTGGTGGGATACCAGCGCCGATTTGCGGGAGATGCAGGACAACGTGGCCACGGGCGCGGGTTACGAAGGCACCGATGAATACACACCTTCGGGAGCCGATCCTTCTGCAGTAGATAAAGATGCCCGCCGCGTGACCGTAGACGGGCCGGCTCGCGGCGAGATTCGTATTTCGGAGTGGGGCGCGGAACGGAAACGATTCACGGCCGAGCTGTCGGCAGCCGACAACCTCGCTCTACATTTATTTAATTATCCGGCGTGGCGCGTGGAAGTGAATGGGCGAATCGTGCAGGCAGGGACGCGCGAAGGCACGGGACAGATGCTAATTCCGGTCGGGGCCGGTGCGAACCGGGTACAGATTATTTTTGTCCGTACGTGGGATCGTACGTTGGGGGCGTGGATTTCTATGGTTTCGATTGTTTTTGTGCTGATGACGATGAGAGGATTTGCTGCCCCAACTGTGGCGCGGGATGGCGGCGATACGACTGCGGCAACATGATGCGGAAAATTTTGATTGCAACTTCGAATCCGGGCAAGCTGCGCGACTTTGCAGGCGCGGCGCTGCGCCATGGAGTTGAGATTGCGGGCATTCCTGACTTCGCTTCCCTGCCCAGCATAGTTGAGGATGGCCTAACGTTCGAAGCCAACGCGCGGAAAAAGGCCGAAGCTTACAGCCGTTACGTTCCCGGAGAGATTGTTGTCGCCGATGACTCGGGGTTGGAGATCGATGCGCTGAACGGCGCTCCCGGCGTGCACTCTGCGCGGTATGCTGCTCCAGATCTACAGAATAAAGAGCCGCACGAAGCTGATGCGAATACCGACGATGAAGCCAATAACGCGCGTGTGCTGCGGGAACTGAGAATGTCCCATCCGCCAAACGTACGGGAAGATTTGTGTGCGTGCTGGCAGCGGCGCGGGATGGCGAGACTCTGGCAACGTTTCGGGCAACGGCTGAGGGAATCATTCTTGAGGCACCGCGCGGTGCGAATGGATTTGGGTATGACCCTCTTTTTTATTTCCCGCAGATTGGGAGAACATTTGCGGAGTTGAGCGCGGAAGAGAAAGCCGACTACAGTCATCGGGGAAAGGCATTCCAAGAGTTGTTGCAATGGTGCAATACGGGCGAGCACTGACAGAATCGAGTTGCTTTCTTGACTTCGCTTCCATCTGAGCCGGATAATAAAAAGTTATTTTGTCATCTTCGAGCGTACAAGCAGACATACAAGCCATTAATAAAGAAATTATAAGGAGCGATTCGTGGCGTCAGCAGCCAGTTCGACTGCTCCCGGAGTGAAGCGAGGCGCGAGGCAGGGAGTGGCGCCGTTGCGCGCGGGACAGGGCACGTCGTTTTTTTGGCGACGATTGCATTCGCTTACCGGCATTATTCCCGTAGGCGCGTTTTTATTCGAACATATTCTGATTTCCAATTCCACCGCGATTACTGGGCCTGACGCTTATGCCCGGCAGGTCAGTTTTCTCGCGAATCTGCCTCTGGTATTTTTTCTGGAGTTGTTTGGGATCTGGATTCCGATTGCATTTCATGCGCTGTACGGGTTTTACATCTGGTACCGGGGCGACGGGAACACGATTGAATATCCGTGGACCGGAAACTGGATGTACACGCTACAGCGTTGGACGGGCGGGATCGTATTCTTCTATATCGTGTGGCATACGTGGACGATGCGCTTCAGCGGCGTCGACCTGCACGAATATCCAAATGCCTCCTTTGGCAAAGTTCAAGCGGAGTTGATGCATCCCGAACTGCTGGCTTTCTACGTGATTGGACTGATTGCCGCCTGCTGGCACTTTGCTTATGGCATCTGGTTATTTTGCGCCAAGTGGGGGATCACTTCCGGAGAGAAGGCGCGGCAGAGATTTCTGGCGGTTTGCATGGGGCTTTTTGTGGTGATGAGCCTGGTTGGGCTCGCGAGTTTGTATACCTTCCGGGAACGCTTCCCGCAACCCGCTGCGGAGCCGGGCACGCCTGCAATGCAGGGCAGCCCCACGGCTGACCACGCGACGGCCGCTTACGGAAAGCCGGTGAAGTGAAGATGGCAGCTCCGAAAATTATCGTGATTGGTGGTGGCCTTGCCGGGCTTTCGGCGGTCATCAAGATTGCCGAGATGGGCGCGAGCGTCGATTTGTTCTCGATTGTGCCGGTAAAGCGTTCGCACTCGGTGTGCGCACAGGGCGGCATCAACGCGGCGAAGAATCTGAAGGGCGAAGGCGATTCCACCTGGCAGCACTTTGATGATACGGTTTATGGCGGAGATTTTCTGGCGAACCAGCCTCCGGTGAAAGATATGTGCGAGGCGGCGCCGGGCATTATCGATCTGCTGGACCGCATGGGTGTCACCTTCAACCGCACTCCCGAGGGTCTGCTGGATTTCCGGCGTTTTGGCGGGACATTGTATAACCGCACGGCGTTTGCCGGAGCTACGACCGGCCAGCAACTTCTTTACGCGCTCGACGAGCAGGTGCGTCGGTATGAATCCGAAGGCAAGGTAAAGAAGTACGAGCACTGGGAATTTTTGTCGGCCGTGCTCGATGGCAATCGCGTTTGCCGTGGCATTTGCGCGATGGATTTGCGCAGCATGGAAGTTCGAACGTTTCCGGCGGACGCGATCATTATTGCCACGGGCGGCATTGGCGCGATTTTTGGCAAGTCGACCAATTCTGTGGTGTGCACGGGATCGGCGCAATCGGCGCTATATCAGCAAGGATGCTACTACGCGAACGGCGAATTTATTCAGGTGCACCCCACTTCGATTCCGGGTAACGACAAGCTGAGGTTGATGTCGGAATCGGCGCGTGGCGAAGGCGGACGTGTCTGGGTTCCGAAGAAGGCGGGCGACAGTCGCGATCCGAAATCGATTCCTGAGAGTGAGCGCTGGTATTTTCTGGAAGAGTGGTATCCGAAGTATGGGAATCTGGTGCCGCGCGATGTAGCCACGCGGGCGATTTTCAGAGTGGTTTACGAGTACAACCTCGGCATCGATGGCAAGCCGATGGTTTATCTCGACCTGACGCATATCGACCGGAAGATTCTCGACCGCAAGCTGGAAGGGATTCTCGAAATCTACGAGAAGTTTGTGGGCGACGATCCGCGCGACACACCGATGAAGATTTTCCCGGGCATGCATTACACCATGGGTGGGCTGTGGGTCGACTTCAACCAGGCGACGAATATTCCTGGAATCTACGCCGCGGGTGAATGCGAGTATCAATATCACGGCGCAAACCGGCTGGGCGCGAACTCGTTGGTCTCCTGCATTTACGGCGGCGGGATTGCCGGGCCGAATGCGGTGAAATATGCGCGGGGGTTGCAGGCCCTGCCCGACGGCAATGCGGTTTTCGATGCGGAGAAGAAGAAGCAGGAAGAGAGCAATTCCCTGCTCATGAATAATACCGGGACGGAAAATCCGTTTAAACTCTGGCGTGAGTTGGGCGAGTTGATGACGAAGGATTGTACGGTTATTCGCTACAACAAAAATCTGGTGGAGACGGATGCGAAGCTTGTGGAGATGCTGGAGCGCTTCCGGAGAGTGAATCTGAGCGACCGGACGCAATGGGCGAATACCAGCGTGGTATTTACGCGGCAGCTTTATAACATGCTGCAGCTGGCGAGAGTAATAGCGCAGGGAGCGAAGCTGCGGGACGAATCGCGCGGAGCGCATTACAAGCCGGATTTTCCGGATCGCGACGACAAGAATTTCCTGAAGACGACGAAAGCATATTTTGCGCCGGATGCGGATGAGCCGAAATTCGAGTTCGAGCCGGTAGATGTGTCGTTAATTCCGCCGCGGCCGAGGAAGTATGACGCCGCGAAGTAACGTTGTGTATGGAGGGGCGGACGCCCTCGTCCGCCCAGCGCAGCGGCAGTCTGATGCAGTGAGCCTGGTGGGTTTTGTGGCGCTGTTCTTCCGGACGAGGGCGTCCGGGGCTCCACGAATCATGAGAAGAGTCATGGAAAATGGCTAACAAATCCGTCATCATAAGAATCAAGCGGCAGAATAATCCTTCTTCCAAACCGTACTGGGAGGAGTTCGAACTGGCGTGGCATCCGGGCATGAACGTGATTTCCTCGCTCATGGAGATTGCCGCGAATCCGGTCACGCGCGATGGCAAACAGACTACGCCGATCACTTACGATTCGAATTGCCTGGAGGAAGTTTGCGGGTCGTGCGCCATGTTGATCAATGGGCGCGCGCGCATGGCTTGCTCGGCGTTGATCGATAATCTTGAGCAACCGGTGAAACTCGAGCCGTTTTCCAAGTTCCCTATCGTCCGCGATCTGGCGACGGATCGCAGTGTCATTTTTGAGAATCTGAAAATCGTGAAGGCCTGGGTTCCGATCGATGGAACTTATAACCTGGGGCCCGGTCCTCGAGTGAGCCCCGAGGAGCAAGAACAGGCTTATCCGCTTTCGCGATGCATCTCGTGCACGTGCTGCATGGAGGCGTGCCCGCAGTTCAACGAAGAGACGGGATTCGTGGGCGCGGCTACGATCGCGCAGGTGCGGTTGTTTAATATGCATCCGACAGGCAAGGAGCTGCAGCGCGAGCGGCTGGCGGCGTTGATGGGGGATGGCGGCATTCAGGAATGCGGTTACGCGCAGAACTGTGTGGAGGTTTGTCCCAAGGATATTCCTCTGACCAAAGCGATCTCCAAGGTGGGTGGAGACGTGATGAAGCAGGCTTTGGGCGACCTTTTCCGGAGCTGACCTGGCAGGTCAGCTTTCACTCAAAACTCTAATAAGCGTATTTTTCAGAGGCTGCGCGCGATTTTCCGCCTTCGCATCGCCGATTTTTGTCACTCGCGCACCAACAAAGCGGCCCTACCCTGTATCTAATGAGCGCTAACTGGTTGCTGCGTTGGCAGATGAGTTAACGGTAATACTCCAATCGCAGATGGAGTTTGGCGTGCTCTATTTCCAGTGCATCCGTTGCGGGGCCAGCACGGTAACCATGAGGTAACCAGCGGTTGGAAATGGCCCCAGATAACGCTGGTAACGGCTGTTCTTCAAGGATTGGTTGGACGGCTTGACAGCATGGCTTAGAATGACCGGACAGTTGCGGGGTTGAGCACTGGGGCTGGCTACGGAGAATTTCTGAAATCACGATTGCAGCGCCGCTTGATTTTGTTTTTATTTCTGGCCTCGGTTGGCAGCCCGCTGTTTGCGGCGACGACCACCGCAAGCATGCATAAGCGTGTCCACCACTTCCGGCGTCCGCGGCTGCATTGGACGCGGTGGAATCCGATGTTCCGTCCGTCACATGAATCTCTTCTGATCCAGAACGCGGAAGTCGATCGGCTGGAATTACCACGCATTCAGGATGACGATGAACTGGAAGCGCTGAAGGCGAGTGGCGCGCTGCAGCCGATCATTGCCGGCGAGTCGCTGCGCTTCGATCCGCGCCTGGATCCTTCGCGGCGCTATTGCCGTCCATGGACGCGGGATTTTGTACAGGATATTTCACAAGCCTACTATCACCGTTTTCATGAACAGATTCAGGTGAACTCAGCGGTGCGAACGGTCAAGGTGCAGAAGAAACTACGCCGGCACAATCGCAACGCGGCTCCATTCGAGGGAGACACGGCATCATCGCATCTCGCCGGATTGACGGTTGATCTGCAAAGGCGCGGCATGAGCCAGGAGCAGATTCACTGGATGGAGCATTATCTGTTCTATATGAAAGCTCTCGGTCTGGTTGAGCCGGAAGAAGAGCGGCACCAGTGGGTCTTCCATATTATGGTGTCCGGCCGCTACGCGGATTGGCGCGAGACTCAGGATATCGTTCCGATGGATCGTCCGGAACCCGGGACGGTAACGGCCGACGCCGCGGCATCGAATTAAGTCGCTAGACGGTGTATTGCGCTTCACCGTTGCCAAACGACCAGTTCTCCCACGCAACTTCTACTAGATTGATCATCAAGTCCTGCGGACGCACGCCTGGGTTCTCCGCGAGAATCTCCGCCATCCTTTGAAACAGTTTCTTCTTCTGCGCCAGTTTGCGGCCGGTGGAGAGCGTGATCTGGACAAATACAACGTCATCGGTGCGCTGTATGCCCAGGTAGGTAGGATCGTAGATCAGGCCGCCGGCCGGGTGTTCCGTGATCACCTGAAATCTGTCCTGCTCAGGCACCGCAGCACCTTCCACCATGGCGCGGTGGACGCCATCGGCCAGAGCTTTTTTGTATTCTTCGGACTTCCCTTCGCGCAATGAAATTCTTACCAGCGGCATTGCTGCCTCCTGTGAACAAATCTGATGTGATCGAGTCTGCTGAGTTGCTTTTCGAATGGATGATGTCCCGGCTTTGGGGGATTCACGAAACGCGCGATGCACCGCAGAGATCGTGCTTTAATGATGCGATGATCGTGATGATGGCGGGATTGCCCGGCACCGGCAAAACTACACTCGCGCGCGAACTGGCGGCACGGACGCTGGGCCGGGTGTTAAGCAAGGACGAAGTGCGCCACGCGCTGTTTCGAGACGAAGAAATTGAATACTCCTCGCGGCAGGATGACTTCTGTCTGCAGATCATGCTGGAGACCGCGGGCTTTTTGTTAGAAAAGAGTCGAGAGCGCATCATTCTTCTGGATGGACGACCCTTTTCGCGGCGTTATCAGATCGAGAACGTGGTCAATGCCTCCGAGTCACTGCATCAGAGTTGGCGAATTCTGGAATGCGTGTGTGCGGAGGAAGCAGTGAAGCAGCGTCTCCAGAAGAAGGAAGAGCATCCGGCCGCGAATCGAAACTTTCAGCTTTATCTGGAGGTGCGATCCAGGTTCGAGGCCATCACTTTTCCGAAAACTGTGGTCGATACCGGGGCCCCGCTGGAGACCTGTGTGCAACACGCACTCGCGGCGCTTCGCTGAACTGTTTTGCTGGCAGCGCTTTCCTATACAATCGTGCTCGCGTTCAATCGCATTCTCCAACCATATAACTTATGACTCGTGTCGGCGTTGTTTTATTTTCATGCATCGCTCTCGCTACATTTTCGGCAGGGCAAGATTCAAATTCCGCAAACCCATCTGGCCCTACGGTCAGCGCACGGGCGCTGGCGATTCAGAAATCTGCGATCGTCGTCGATACTCATGCGGATACGCCGCAGCGGTTTCTTGATGAAGGCTTCGACATCGGATCGACTGATCCGAACGATGTCGGCCATTTGAGTCTCGACAAAGCTCGGCGCGGTAATTTGGGAGCGGAGTTCTTCTCTATCTGGGTGGATCCGGAGACGAATCAGGGACACTTCGCGCGGCATACCTTCGATCTGATCGATTCCGTCTATGAGCAGGCGGCACGTCATCCGGACCGCATGATGATGGCATTTTCTGTCGCTGATATTGAGCGCGCTCACCGCGAGCACAAACTGGCCGCACTGATGGGAATCGAAGGCGGACATTCGATTGAGAACGACATGCATCTGTTGCGCGACTATTACCGGCTCGGCGTGCGCTACATGACGCTCTCGTGGTCGAACACGAATGAGTGGGCCGACTCCTCTGGCGACATGGACGATCCTAAGATTCAGCATCACAACGGGCTCACGGATTTTGGCAAGCAGGTAGTGTTGGAGATGAACCGTCTGGGGATGATGGTGGATATCTCTCACGTGGCCGACAAGACTTTTTGGGACGCCATTGCCACGACGAAGGCTCCGGTGATTGCCTCGCACTCTTCGTCACGTGCGCTGGTAGATGCGCCACGGAATATGACCGACGACATGCTCCGCGCGGTGGCCAAAAATGGCGGCGTGGTGCAGGTGAATTTCTTCTCCGGCTTCGACGATGAGAATTTCCGCAAGGCTGAGCAGGCGCAGGCCAAGGACCAGGCAGCAGCAATTCAGAAATATGTCGACTCGTTGAAGGCGCAGGGCAAGCCAGTCAGCTACATTGAAGTTGACCGCATGGAGCGGGAGTGGATGGCGAAGATTCCGCGTCCGGCCTTCAGCGTGTTGATTGATCATATCGATCACATTGTCAAAGTCGCGGGTGTGGATCATGTGGGGCTGGGATCAGACTTTGACGGCGTGAGTGGCGCTACACCGCAAGGAATGGATTCAGCGGCGGATTTGCCGAAGATTACTCAGGGATTGCTGGATCGCGGATATAGCGCGGATGATATTAAGAAAATCCTTGGTGGAAACGTGTTGCGAGTTTTTCGGCAGGTCGAAGAGGTGAGCGAACAGATGCAGAGAAGCGCAGATACGCATTGAGCGAGCAGTCTTACTTTTCCTAGCCGAGTTCCCTGTCGTACAATGCAACGTTGCTTTTAACATTTGGCAATCTGAATATACGAGGAATAAGAATGCGTGATTTCCTTTTTGCCGTCGCTCTGTTGTGTGTGGGAGCGCTGGCGTGGGCTCAGACCAGTTCACAGGGCGCGGCAGCCACCAAGCCGCCGGTGCACCATTTGGCGACGGGCGAACCTACGGCCATTATTCAAACCAGCGTGGGAAATATGACCTGCACTTTGTTTCCCGACAAGGCTCCCATCGGGGTGCAAAATTTCATTGGCCTCGCCACAGGGACGAAGGATTGGAAAAATCCGGCCAGCGGAGCCACCAAACATGGAGTTCCACTTTACGACGGCACAATTTTTCATCGGGTGATTCCCGGGTTCATGATTCAAGGAGGCGATCCGAAAGGAGATGGATCAGGCGATCCGGGATATAAGTTTAAGAATGAGGTTTCCTCTGATCTGACCTTCGATAAGCCGGGACGACTGGCTTATGCGAACGCCGGCCCGGACACGAATGGTTCCCAGTTTTTTATCACCGAGGTGGCCACGCCACATCTGGACGGAAAGTACACGATCTTTGGCCAGTGTGACGAAGCCACGGTCGCGCTGGTGAAAGAAATCGCTCACATGGCCACTGATCCCAGCAATGACCGTCCATTTCGTCCAGTGAAGATTATTCACATCAAGATCGTGCGGGCAGGGACGGCAGCGAAGTCCGCTACAACGGCGAAAAAGCCTGCCGCAGCGGCAACCAAGCCGCAGTGACAATACTCATTACTTCTTATACCGAAAGGAATTCATGACTCGCCAACCGGGACTTTACGCCACGTTTGAAACCAGTGAAGGAAATGTTGTATGCAGGCTCTTCGAAAAAGAAGCGCCGAAAACTGTAGCCAACTTTATGGAACTCGCCGAGGGCAAACGGGAGTGGACCCATCCTTCGACACGGAAGAAATCGAAAGACCGTTTGTACGATGGAACGATTTTTCATCGGGTGATTCCCGATTTCATGATTCAAGGGGGCGATCCGCAAGGCACTGGCATGGGAGGACCCGGCTATCAGTTTGAAGATGAGACAAAAGGGTCGCCGTACAAGCTCGACAAGCCGGGGATCTTGGCGATGGCGAATGCCGGACCGAATACCAATGGTTCGCAATTTTTTATCACGGTGGCGCCGACCACTTGGCTGACCGGTAAGCATACGATTTTCGGTGAAGTGGTGGAGGGTCAGGATATCGTGAAGAAGATTTCCGAAGTTCCGCGCGGACGCCAGGACAAGCCGAACAAGGATGTAGTGCTAAAGAAGGTGACGGTCGAGAAAGTTTGATCGGCGGCCAAACAACCGTTTACGGCGAAGGAGACAAAGTCACCCCAACAACGTCTGTCCATGAGGACGTTCGTGACATTTTTTTCTTTGTCGTCCATTGATTTTGACGCTCGGTCCATTCATTGACTTGCCCAACCCAGCCACGTAGCATTCTTCTCGGATGATTGGGCAAAATATCTCCCACTACCGCCTGATTGAAAAACTGGGCGGCGGCGGCATGGGCGTGGTTTATAAGGCAGAGGACTTGAAGCTGCGGCGCTTTGTGGCGCTGAAATTCCTGCCCGATGAAGTTGCTAAGGATCCGCAATCGCTAGCCCGCTTTCAACGCGAGGCACAGGCCGCATCCGCGTTAAATCATCCCAACATCTGCACGATTTATGAGATTGACGAGCACGACGGCCAGGCATTTATTGCCATGGAGTTTCTGGACGGCCTGACGTTGAAGCATGCCATCGGTTCGCGTCCGATAGACAATGACACCCTGCTGAATCTGGCGATTGAAATTGCCGATGCGCTGGACGCAGCCCACGCGGAAGGAATCGTTCATCGCGACATCAAGCCGGCGAATATCTTCGTGACCAAGCGCGGCCATGCCAAGATTCTCGATTTTGGTCTGGCGAAAGTGGGAGCGGGGCGCGGGGGACAGAGAAGTCTGGTGGCCAATGCGCAAACATTGGATGAACCCCACCTGACCAGCCCGGGAACCATGTTGGGCACGGTGGCATACATGTCGCCGGAACAGGTGCGCGGGCGTGAACTGGATGCGCGCAGCGATCTGTTTTCCTTTGGCGCCGTGCTTTATGAGATGGCAACCGGCGACGTTCCTTTTCACGGGGAAAGTTCGGCGGTAATTTGCGAAGCCATTATGAATCGCGCACCGGTGCCGGCGGTGCGACTGAATCATGAAGTTCCCGCGCGGCTGGAAGAGATTATCAATAAAGCGCTGGAGAAAGATGCAGGGCTGCGTTACCAGCACGCGTCCGAAATGCGCAGCGACTTGCAGCGGTTGAAACGCGATACGGATTCAGGGCGAAGCCAGCTGCCGATGGATGCGGGCAGCGCGGTGGGAGCGGCGGCAATCTCGGCGAGTTCGAGCCAGCGCAGCGCAGCGGCCGTGAGCGGGAGAGAGGCGATTGCGACCTCCGAGCGACCGTATGGAAAAATTGCACTCGCCGCGGGAGGCGTTGCGGTAATCATAATGGCTTTCGTTTTTTGGCAAATGCGGCGCCCAGCGGCTCCTGCCGCGGGATCCGCCACTCCGAAGACTCTGGCAGTACTTCCCTTGCAAAATTTGGGTGCCGACAAGGATCTCGACTTTCTCCGGCTTGCGCTGGCGGACGAAATTGCAACCTCGCTCAGTTATGTGCGCGATCTGACGATCCGTCCGTTTGCGACGACGCAGAAGTATGATTCGCCCACGGTTGATTTGCAGGAGGCCGGTCATGCGATGCACGTGACGGATGTGGTCACCGGACATTTTTTGAAAGAAGGTTCGCAGCTGCAGATCACGCTGGAAGCGATTGACATCGCGGACAATCGCACGATCTGGCGCGACACGATGACCGTTGCCGCGCCCGACATGATCGCGATGCGTGGGCAGATTACGGCAAAGGTTCGGCAGGGACTGGTTCCGGCGCTCGGCGTGGGAACAGATGCCGGGGATGCGGCGACGCGGCCGAAGAATGAAGAGGCTTACGATTTATATTTGCGCAGCATTGCGATACCGCATGATCCCGGTCCCAACAAGGATGCGGTCGCAATGCTGGAGCGTGCGGTGGGGCTTGACCCCAACTATGCACCCGCGTGGAACGCTCTCGGAGTTCGCTACCATTACGATTCCGCTTACGCTGATGGTGGGGATGCGGCCTTCCAGCGGGGTCTCGCCGCGTTCACGCGAGCGTTGGCCCTTGATCCCGACTACATTGATCCGGCGGCTGAAATGATGCTGGCGCAGGTAGAACGCGGCGAGGTAATCAAGGCTTATCAGAGCGGGAAAGCGTTGTTGGCGCGGCATCCCGAGAACGCGTATGCCCACTTCGCTCTCTCGTACGTGCTTCGCTACGGCGGCGCCGTGGAGGAATCGGCGCACGAGTGCGACACGGCGCTATCTTTGGATCCGGGAAATTATCGCTTCCGCTCCTGCTCTTTCACATTCGATCAGCTGGGCAACTATCCGCGCGCCATACAGTTCCTGCAACTGGATGCCGGGACCGAGTGGTCCTCGAGCAACATGATGCGGGAGTACATTCGCGCTGGGCAATTGGCAAAAGCCAGGGAAATTGCGCAAAACTTTCACGACGTGCACTGGGCCCGGTTGATGATTACCTGTATGGATAATCCCTCGTCGGAGGATACGCGTTCAACAATCGCGCGCCGCAGCGGCCGCGATTTTGGCCGACCCCGACCCTGAGGTTCGTTACGTGACTGCCCAGGACATTCTCTTCTGCGGTCAGAAGGAGCTGACGATGAATATGCTGAAGAGTTCGGTCGCCAATCACTTCTGCGCGTACTACGGGGTTGCAGAATGATTCCGTCATGGGCAAAGCTGCGAGGCACACCGGAGTTTGTCGGAGCTGGTCTCAGAGGCGAAGAAGTGCCGGGATAACTTTTTGGCCACACGTTCACAGTAGCGGCCAGGCGAAAGTTGAATCGGTTTAGAAAAATTGCTCCGGGGCTACCGGCCCGTTTTTCCTGCGATCGGAATATACTGAAGACAAGAACGTCGCAATCCGCCACCGTCGATTCCACGGAAAGCTGAAAACATAAATATGAATTTCATGAGGCGGAAATTCTGCTGCCTGCAATTTGTGCGTGCCATTTCTTTGGCTGTTGTATCTTTTGCGATCTGTATACCCGGTTCGTCCGCAGGTGCCCAGAGCCTGCCGCGGCCGGCGCATGTGGTCATTGTGATGGAAGAAAATCATGCTTACTCGCAGATTATTGGATCACCGGAAGCTCCGTACATCAATACTCTGGCGAACGAAGGAGCTTTGTTTACGCAGTCTTATGCCGTGGCGCATCCGAGCCAGCCGAATTATCTCGCATTATTTTCCGGCTCGACGCAGGGTGTTACGGGTGACTCATGCCCGCACACGTTCACGGCTGGGAACATGGGAAGTGAGCTGATCAGCTCGGGGAAATCTTTTTCCGGCTTCTCGGAAGGGTTGCCTTCCGCCGGATCAGAGGTTTGCAATGCAGGGGAATATGCGCGAAAACATTCTCCATGGACGGACTTTTCCAATGTGCCTGCGAAAGATAATCAGCCTTTCAGCAAATTTCCCGGCGAGTTTGCCGATCTGCCGACCATCTCGTGGGTGATTCCCAATCTTGAGGATGACATGCATGATGGAACGGTCCAGCAGGGGGATAGCTGGCTGCAGGCTCATCTGCAAGAGTACGTGACCTGGGCAAAGAAAAATAACAGCCTGCTGATCATCACGTGGGATGAGGACGATGACACGACGGTCAATAAGATTGCGACCATCTTTGTGGGGCCGATGGTGAAGCCGGGAAAATATAGCACGAAGATTACGCACTACAACGTCTTGCGAACGTTGGAGGAGATGTACGAGTTGCCTTATGTGGGGAAGAGTTCGTCGGTGACGACGATTACGGGAGTGTGGCAGTAGACGGAAAGCAGGCAGGGCGGAGTGAGTTCACCGATTCGGCAGAACGCGAATCCCGGGCAGGTGGATCAGGTGCTCGTCCGCGGTTACCAGTGTCAGCCCGAAGACTTTTGCGGTAGCTGCGAGCAGATGGTCGGCGGGGTCGGCGTGGGAAAAGCTGATCGACGAAACTGCCAGGGCGACTTCCACGGTAAGAGGTGCTTCGATGAGCTTCAAGTCTTCCATCGAAGTTGCTACCCATGCAGGGATGTCTGCAGGCATCTTGAGTCTCCGCTTGCGGTGCAGTACTGTTAATTCCCAGACGCTGACGGAAGAGAGCCACAATTCGTTCTCACTATCCGCAAGCGCCTTGGCAACGCGGATGGTTAAGCGACTGGGGTCGGTTACGCTCCAGAGCCAGATATGAGTATCGAGAAGTAGCTTCACCGAGCGGCGTCCCACTCGTCCCAGCTGCTCGTAGGGCCGACGATATCCCCCAGAATTTGCACGGTTCCGGCCATGGACCCGAGCCGTCTTCCGGTAGACTTCGGCGGGGATGGTGGAATAACCTCGGCCACAGGCTTACCGAAGCGAGTCACTCGAATCGGCTTGCGCGTTTTGCGGACTTCTTCCAGGATGCCGAGGCACTTGGCTTTGAACTCGGAGATGGCGACTTCCTTCATGAGTCGTTTATACCATGGTCAATGACTATGGTCAAACCAGATGCGGCAAGTGGCACACGGATTCCGTGTTACACTGGTGAGTGTTATGAAGGCTAAACTTCGCAACGTGACGGTGACTCTCGAAGAAAAGGTCGCACGATGGGCGCGGGTCGAGGCGGCACGCCAGGATACGAGCGTCTCCCGGCTGTTGGCCGATATTCTTAAAGAGCGCATGCGCGAAAAAGATAGCTACGATCGTGCTATGCGTGAAGCGCTCGCGCGCAAGCCTTTTCTGAAGACCGATGGCCGGTATCTCTCCCGCGAGGAAGTCCATGACCGCACTCGTCTTCGTTGATACAAACGTCCTGATCTACGCCGTTGACGAAGCCAATCTCAAGAAACAGGAAGCTGCCAAACAGTGGCGGTCTGAACTGTGGAAGAGTCGCCGCGGCCGCATTAGCTTTCAAGTGTTGCAGGAGTTCTACGCCAATGTCTCGAGGCGGTGGCCCGCCGCGCGCGAACAGACCGTCGCCGAGATACGCAATCTGCTCGCATGGCGGCCTGTATCCATCGATGCTGCCGTTCTGGAGAATGCATGGAAGATCGAGGAGCGGTACCTGCTCTCGTTCTGGGATTCGTTGATTGTTTCGGCGGCCAAGACGGCCTCCTGCAAGTATTTGCTGACGGAGGATCTCCAGGCGGATCAGGAGTTGGATGGCGTGGTCGTGGTGAATCCGTTTCGCGGCGGCCCCGAGGAAGCGTTAGGCCTTAATTGACTTTTTGTAGTGCGAAATTCACGCAGTAAGTAAGCACTCTGGTACCCAGAGTCTTCTTCAACGCGTACCGAAGGGCATCGTCTCCTTACACCCCAATCACCCCGCACAACTCCTTCACCGCCGCCGCGCTCTTATCCAGCCCAGCTTTTTCTTCTGCCGTGAGTTTGATCTCGATGATCTGCTCGATACCCTTCGCGCCTAGCTTTACCGGGACGCCGACGTACAGGCCGTTGATTCCGTATTCCCCTTGCAGATAGGCGGCACAGGGGAGGATTTTCTTCTTGTCTTTGAGAATTGCTTCCACCATTTCGGTTGCGGCGGCTGAGGGGGCGTAGTAGGCGCTGCCGGTTTTCAGGTACTTGACGATTTCGGCGCCACCGTCGCGGGTGCGTTGGACCAGGGCTTCGAGGCGGGATTTCTCGATCAGTTCGGTGATGGGAATTCCGGCGACGGTGGAATAGCGCGGAAGCGGGACCATGGTATCGCCGTGGCCGCCGAGAACGAATGCGGTGACGTTCTCGACGCTGACTTTTAGTTCCTCAGCAATAAAGGCACGGAACCGTGCGGAATCGAGCACGCCCGCCATGCCGATGACGCGCTCGCGAGGAAATTTGCTGAGTTTGTAGGCGGCCTGGGCCATCGCGTCGAGCGGATTCGAGACCACAATCAAAATACAATTTGGCGAATATTTCACCACTTCGCCGACTACGGCTTTCATGATGTTGTAATTCGTATTAAGCAGATCGTCACGGCTCATACCGGGTTTGCGGGGGATACCGGCTGTGATGACGACGATGTCGGAGTTCGCAGTGTCTTTGTAATCGTTGGTGCCGGTGATATAGGAGTCGCGCTTTTCGATGGGCATGGCTTCGAGGAGATCCAGGCCCTTGCCTTGCGGAACGCCTTCGATGATGTCGATGAGAACGACGTCGGCGAGTTCTTTTGACGCGATCCAGTGGGCGGCTGTGGCGCCTACGTTTCCGGAACCTACGATCGTTACTTTCTTGCGCATGGAATGAGTCCTTCCTCAAAAATCTAAAATCTTCACCACGGAGGCCACAGGGAACACGGGGTACTGCATGCGATTTCTCCAGTGTCCCTCTGTGTTTAAGCTTTTGCCTTCCCTACACCAGCACCGCTGCACCCATGTTCTCAATGATGCTGTCGGCGAACTGGCTGGTTTTTACCTTGGTCGCGCCTTCCATCAGGCGTTCGAAATCATAGGTGACTTTTTTCTGGAGGATGGTCTGTTCTATACCGCGCTCGATGAGGTCGGCGGCTTCATTCCATCCCAGAAAGCGAAACATCATGACGCCGGAAAGCATGACCGAGCCGGGATTAATGACATCCTTGTCTGCATATTTCGGAGCCGTCCCGTGGGTGGCTTCGAAGATGGCATAACCATCGCCGATGTTGGCACCCGGAGCGATTCCGAGACCGCCGACCTGGGCGGCGCAAGCATCAGAAATGTAATCGCCGTTGAGGTTCGGGCAGGCGAGGACTGAGTATTCATCCGCGCGCGTGACCACCTGCTGGAAGATGGAATCGGCGATGCGGTCGTTGATCATGATTTTCTTCTTCCACTGGCCTTTGCCGTGTGTGGCATAGATGCGGTCGAGCACTTCTTTCACTTCTTGTTCCACCGTCTTACGAAATTCCGGCTGGGCGAATTCCATTCCTGGCTCAACTAGTTCTGCGTTCTGCGCGACGGTGAGATTTGGATTCTTATCCTTGTTATCGAGAATCCAGCTCTCGCGCTCGGTCACTACCTGGTTGCGAAATTCTTCGGTGGCGAGTTCGTATCCCCATTTGCGGAAGGCGCCTTCGGTAAATTTCTGAATGTTGCCTTTATGTACGAGCGTGACGCTCTTGCGGCCGGTTTCGAGGGCATGGAGAATCGCCATGCGGACCAGGCGTTTGGTTCCTGTGATTGAAATCGGTTTGATGCCGACGCCGGAGTCGAGGCGGATTTGCTTCTTCCCGCCCTTCAGCATGTCTTTGTTGATAAATTCGATCAGCCGCGCGCAGTCCGCAGTTCCCTGCTCCCACTCGATGCCAGCGTATACATCTTCTGTGTTTTCGCGGTAGATGACGACATCCATGCGCTCCGGATTTTTTACCGGTGAAGGGACGCCCTTGTAATACTTGACGGGGCGTACGCAACAATAGAGATCGAGAATCTGGCGCAAGGCGACGTTGAGCGAGCGAATGCCGCCGCCGACCGGCGTGGTGAGCGGACCTTTGATGGCCACGCGGAACTCGCGGATTGCATCAACGGTTTCATCCGGCAGCCAATTATCGAATTTTGCCTTGGCCTTTTCGCCGGCGAAAACTTCATACCAGGCGACGCGGCGCTTGCCGCGGTAGGCCTTTTCAACTGCGGCGTCGAACACGCGCAACGATGCCTTCCAGATGTCGCGGCCAGTTCCGTCGCCTTCGATAAAGGGAACGATGGGATTGTCCGGAACATCGTACTTCCCGCTTGCGTAGCCAATTTTCTTCCCGTTTGACGGCACAGCGATGCCGTTATAAGAGCCTGCCATAATGAGTCTCCCTGTAGAAATTCGCAACACCGATTGTGAAAACTTTCAATTATAGAGAATACCCCCGGAACCCATATGCTGACTAATTCCTCCATCACGCCTTTGCGTGACCGGCATCACCATCGCCGGGTGCCAAAATACTTTCGTACGCCGACCGTCATGTAACGGCCCCAAGGGCCGTTGTTGCCAAGGTCAGCGATACCGAGATAGGTATCGCGCGCACCGAGGCGATCAAAGAGGAAGTGCTGAGTCACGCGAAACTCGAACCCCTTATCGATATAGATTCCAACTCCCCATGAGTGTTCGATGCCAATGGCATCGGGCGACCAGGTGTAGAGGGTTTGAGGAATGGTTTTACCGAAGAGGAACGTGGGCGCGCCAAATACCATGAAACGCCGCAGCTGACCCCGCCCGAAGGGACGAACCTCGAGCATTCCGGAGAGCATGTATCGAGCAAACATGCTGCATGGCGCGTTTACGCCGCCATACTGGCCGGCGTTGCCGGCGCAGATGTTCGGGTCGATTTCGTTATGCGGAGGCGCTAAATCGAATTGCGCCCATCCCCAAAGCATGTCGCGGGGGAAAAACATGCGCTCCGGCTCGGCCGAGGCGGCTTGTTTGGACTCGGAAGAAGCGGTTGCCGAGGCCGAACTCTCGGCCTGGCCTAGACTTAAAGTAGAAAGCAACACAGGAACTGTAAGAATCCACACGAATCTTTTCATCCAGTCTCCAATCATCCAGCCTCCGAGAATAGGTCTTGTTGGAATCCACCATGGGATTTTCCAGCACATTTTCACACTCTTCACCGCCCTTGGAACGATGCAGTTTAGGTTTCAGAGAGCGGAACATTGTAACCGTTGCTGACGGAGATTGGAGCATCGTTCCGAGCAGGGGCTCGGGGAAAGGATGTCCACTGGGATTCGGCGGATACTGCTTCCAGAATCCATATCCAGTATTCGGATTTATTCCATTCATTGAATGGATAGCCCTGTGCCAAATGTCGCAAGGGCTTGCAGTCTCAAGCACCTACGGTTTGGATGGCCGATTGCTCATACAGGCCAGAAGCTCCCAAAAATCATGCCTCAAGAAGTATCGGTTTCCTATCAGGCTATTAAAAGTAAGGTTTACCGGCTGATTGACACCCTCGTGGTGGGGGATAAATCGGAGGCCGAGGTGCAGGAATCGATCCGCCGCTGGTGGGAATTGATCCATCCCGCGGATCGGCCCATTGCCCAGAAATACCTGCAACTCGTATTGGACCGTTCGTGTACGGCTTTGGACGCGATTGAAGAGGGTCTGACGGACGCGACCAATCATGAGGCCTCTTGTCGATCGGAGTCGGCGAAGGCGTTTAAGCTGGTCGAGAGAGTGGTAAAGCAGAACGCGAAGCACACAGCCTTAAGCAGTTCCATCTGAGAGGCGCGCCGCGGTAATCTGCGCCGAATCCCTGGTCCTCTGTCCGAAGACAACGAATAAGCCTCGCCGCGCAATCGCCGGCCTCTGGTTGCGCGCCGTCATCTGCCGTAACATACATTCAGCGATGCATTCCGCACGGCAACCGAAGGTTCTGTTTTCAAACCGTTTGTGGCGTTTGCGCTTTCACGCGCTCGGTTTGCTCCTCTTGTATTGTTCCGTCCTCCGCACATCTGCCAGTGGGCAGATTCAGACCTCGGTGGGGGCTCAGCCGGTTCCTGCCGCCGATGCCAAGCTGATCGAAGTGAGGGCGACCGGAAGCAAGCGCTTCACGCAAGAGGAAGTTGCGGCGGCTACCGGCCTGATGGTGGGCACAACCGTAGACGACGAAACATTCCGCAAAGCCGCCCGGCAACTGGGTGAGACCGGAGCTTTCGACGCCGTCTCCTACACTTTTTCGTACTCAGCGGCGGGCACCAAGCTCGCGTTCAAGGTGACGGACGCAGATAAGTTTGTTCCGGCTCACTTCGCTGACTTCGTCTGGTTCACCGATAAGGAACTGCTTCAGAGGTTGCATGAACGGGCTCCGCTATTCGACGGCGAATTGCCGGCAACAGGACGCCTGACGGATCAAGTATCCGACATTCTGCAGGCCATGCTGGTGGAAAATGGCATCCCCGGACACGTTGACTATTTCCGCACGCCTGGAAAAGACGGCCAACTTGCGGCAATCGATTACAGCGTTTCAAACGTTACCATCCGGATCCGAAACATCGAGTTTACGGGGGCTGGAAGGGACGAGTTGGCATTGTTGGAAGATGCAGCCAAGAAGCTTAGCGGACGCGACTATTCACGGTCTCTGTTAGCTTCCTTCACGCAGCATGTGGTCCTGCCGGTTTACCACGATCGTGGTTACCTGAAGGCGGCTTGCTCGGCCCCACAACCAAAAGTGATCAAGGCAGTTGTCCCACAGGAGGGCGATCAGGAAACGATAACGACGGTGGATGTTGCGCTCGAAATTACGCCTGGAATGCAATACAAACTCAAGAGCTGGAGCTGGTCGGGAAATAAAAACATTCCTACCAGCGAACTGCAGGCGCTCCTGCACACCAAAACGGGGAAACCTGCGAGTACGGTCCAGCTTGAGAATGATCTGCGCGCGGTGCAGGAGCTGTATGGTTCGCGCGGCTATGTCACTGTCAGCATCAAGGCTGACGCTCAGTACGATGATGCGGCGAGCACGGTCGATTATCTGCTGATAGTAACCGAAGGCTCGGTCTTTCACATGGGCGAGCTGGAATTTCGCGGCATCGACAATGCGCTGACAGCCAGGCTGCGCGAGGCTTGGAGGATTCGTCCGGGCGACGTTTACGATGCTACGTACCTCAAAGGATTTCTGGTTCAAGCGAGAAAACTATTGCCGGC
Organism: uncultured Acidobacteriaceae bacterium; assembly: GCA_963817305.1. GTDB lineage: Bacteria > Acidobacteriota > Terriglobia > Terriglobales > Acidobacteriaceae > Sulfotelmatobacter. The sequence goes on from CAWFOD010000016.1 coordinate 338,292, forward strand.
CAGCATGGACTGGGAAGTCACTCCTCATGTAACGGCCATGGCTCGGGACAGGACGGTCGATGTGGATTTGCAATACACGGCCAAGGCGCCGCAGTAGTTTCAAATTGGATCGTGTTTCGGGGATTGGCAAAGCGCCCTGTTCGGAAAACCGAAATTTTAAAACTCTTTTGTTGAAATTTCCCCGCGGCGTGTTACATTATGTCGCGTTTTGCCCGAGGCCCTCCCCCAATCAGGACCGGGCACAAGTGGGAACCTGCGCCAGCGGGTTCCCATTTTTTTGTGATTGCCGCAAATTCACACGTTCTTTACAAACCATTGTGTTAAATTGTGCATTCTCACTCTCATAAATCTGCGAGCCGGAGGCTAGAGCGTTGGGCAAAGACATGGTTCCCAAGAAGATGTTCTTTACCAAGGGAGTCGGAAAGCACCGTGAGCGGTTAACATCCTTCGAGTTGGCGTTGCGTGACGCCGGTATAGCTGCCCAGAATCTGGTACGTGTCTCTTCCATCTTTCCACCCAATTGCAAAATGCTGGCCCGCAAAGAAGGCGTGAAATACCTGAGTCCAGGCGAAGTGGTGTTTGCCGTGGTGGCGGAAAATTCCACGCACGAGGCGCATCGGCTGCTGGCTTCTTCCATCGGGGTAGCAATTCCCGCGGATAAAAATACGTATGGTTATCTCAGCGAGCACCACTCTTTTGGCGAGACAGAAGATGCCGCCGGGGAATACGCGGAGGAGCTCGCGGCGGAAATGCTGGCGACCACGCTGAATGTGGAGTTTGATCCCGACCGGTCCTGGGACGAGAAGAAGCAGATTTACCGGTTGTCGAACAAAATCGTAAGGACGGCGAACGTGACGCAATCGGCGGTGGGGGATAAGCGCGGGTTGTGGACGACTGTGATCGCGTCGGCGGTGTTGATTTTCGATTAGGGAATCGGCGCCAAGCTAGACGGTTTCAATTTTCAGCGTGGGAAATGCTGCACGGTACAGCCGTTCATCCAGCGAGAGCAGGCGATAGCCGCGGATATGGGCGTGGGCGCCAATCAAGAAGTCGGCGAGGAGGCGTCTCGTGCCTTGATCGCGCTGTCTCCGCCGGCGCTCGGCGTATCCCTGAAAGGCTCGACCAGCCGCTCGCCAGATTGCTTCGTCCAGGTTCCAATCAATCGCGATTCCATTTTCTTCCGCGAACGAACTGACAAAAGTTTCAGTGCGCCCGGGCACGGCGATAAGTTCGGCAAAAACCGGGGCTGCGATCACGAGACCGCCGCGATTGAAGGCCGCGTCCAGGGCTGTCTCCGCAGCATGGCTGAGGACGGGATCATCGTGCCATAAGGCGATGATCACGTTGGTGTCGATGGCGGTGGTCACTCTTTTCCGATTATTCGGCGCCTCGGATCTCACGAAGCCAGCGGGAGATTCCCTTCCTGCCGGAGCCAATGCCGGGGTTGCCGATCCCGCGATACTTGGAAAAGGCGCTTCGGCTGCGAACGGGGCGGACGCGAATGCCGCTCTCATCATTCTCAAATATCAGCTTGTCGCCAGTGCGGACGCCGAGGATCCGCCGCACCTCAATTGGAACGGTAATCTGTCCTTTGCTGGTGATGGTGGCCTGTTTTTGCATATATCGTCCCTTTCCTTACTTTACCATAGATTCCTTACCGACGACGGAGGAACGCTGTGTTATACTTAATACTTTAGTAACCCTCAGCCCTCCCGAATGTAACCTTCCGTTAACAGCTTTCCCTTATCATAGAACTGTCAGGAAAGACCTATTTAGACCCAAGGAGTAGTTTTGGATAACGAGACTCGTAGAAAAAAGCAACAGGAGTTAATGACCGAATTGATTGAAAGAAAGATCCGGCTCCACGCACAGCATCTTTATGATCAGCGTGGCCAGGAGGAAGGTCTTGCGCTGCAAGACTGGGTGGAGGCGGAGTCGCGAGTGCTTGAGAACAGCATTCTCGCACCGCTCTACCGGAAGAGCCGCGGAGAAAACGGCTCATCGAACCAAGAGAACGTGGATTCGGAGAAGGCGCAGTTTGCTCTGGCCGATGCTTGCAGCTCAGAGGCTGGCGCATAAACTCCAGCGGTCGAAGCCGCTACTCGTATTTGTCCATTTTCCCGGCGCGACTAAAGGTCGCGTTCTTTCAATGCCGGTGGCACATTTCCCGATTTCCTCTACTTCCGGGCTGCGGCCGTCTTTCCTTTACTTGTCCTGCTTCCCCTCTTATCCAGGCGCTCCAGTACGGCCGCGACGATCAGTGGCAAGCCTACAGTTGCATCTACAAAGACCTCGCCAAATCTGCCGCCTTCCGCGGGAGGCACGAACTTCCCCCACGAAACCGCCTCGCTGTAAGGACTGCCGGATAAGCCTCCCCAGTAAACCGGCTCGGGACAAATGCGCAAGCCGTAGTGATAGCGCTTTAATGCAACATTCTCGCCGAGGCGGCGATGGCGCAGTTCGCAGAATGGACCGAACTGCTGCGACCAGTTGCGCGGCACGCCGCCGCCGATCGTGATGATGCCCAGCTTCTTCTGGCGCAGCAAAGTCGCGGCAAAGTGCTCCAGGTCTTCGAACGGATCGAAGCGAATCTTGTGTCTGCCGGTCGATTCGCGCAGTCGATTATTCAGGGCCGTATCGAGCCCCATCTCGGAGTCACTGAACGCCGGGACAAATACGGGAACGCCCATCTCGTGCGCCGATTTCAAAATCCCACGCTGATTCTGCGCGTTCTTCGCCAGGTACGCGCCGATCGCATGATTCAGCTTGTAGGAGCACATCACTTCGTTGTGATCCCATCCCTCGAGCACCGCTGACATCACTTCTTCCACATCATCCAGATTCTGCTCAGGCTCAAGCGTGTCATAGACGCGGTTGTAGCCCTGCTCGTAGAGTTCTTCGTCGGAGACTTCCGGATTGTGGCGAAAGTGTGCTCGGCCCGTGGCTTCAACAAGACCGTGAGCCATCAGCGCGCCAGTAGAAACCACGGCATTCACAATGCCCCGATCGATCAACTCGGTCACGATCAGGCCTTGCTTGGCCACGGTCATTGCACCGGAGAGAGTCATTACGACAAAACATTCTTCGTCGCGGGCCATGGCTTCGAGTACATCCGCGGCCTCGCCCAGTTGGCGGCCGGTAAACGCAGTCTTCGACATGGCGCGCACCAAATCGTCGATCGACTTCACTTTGCCCAGATCGAGTGGCTCGAGTGGAATCAGGCGATCTTCGATGGGATTGTGCAGATGACGTTCTTTTCCCTCGCCTTCGTGTCCCGCAGTAGCATGCGACTTCTCCGCTGAATGTCCGATTTTGTTGTGATGATTGCCGTTTTTCAAGATGACTGCCTCCGGGCAAAATTCACCGCCGCAATTCCCTACTTTACAGGATGAATGTTAAAGCACGCCACGCGTGTGGAATTAGCGGGTCTCAGGATCACAAGTGAGGGCAACATTGCTCGGATCAGGCGGGTCTTCGAGAAGTTTTCCCCGGGTGATGGGCCCGGCGGTTCCTGCTGGAAAGGGGCTGAGGTCGAAGCTTCGGTATCGTCCGATAGCTTTTAAAAACCGAGATCAGCCCCGAGTTCAATGCGGAGGTCAAAGGCGACCGGCAGAACTTACCCTCCGCTTTCCGAAGGTCGTGTCCGCGCCGAGAGCTAGCGGCGCATGTCGATGGTTTCTCCTTTCTCGACGTAGGCGACGAGCCATCCCATGACCCGCTTCCAACCCTCGGTGTGGCTGATCGCGTCGGCGATTCTGCCGGCGAACCCTTCCTGACGGATCTTAAGCAGGGTGCCGGTTCCAGCGCGTTGCGGACCGTTCGGGTGCAACCCATGAACGGATTGCGGAACGAGTTCCCAGCGGACGATGGTTTGGACCGGCCCCATCCAACTGCAGACCCAGGTGTGAACGAGCAGGCGCGGAGGATCGACTTCAAGGTATTCACCTTCGACGCGAAAACTTTTGCCGTCGGCGCCTACCCCATCGCTGGACCATTTGCCGCCGACGCGGAGATCGGCTTTCCATTCTTTGACGCGATAAAGATTGCTGGCACCCCACCACTGCGGCATTTGGTTGGGGTCGGTAATGGCCTGGAAGACGCGGGCGGGCGGTGCTGCGATAAAAATTTCGCCAGTAACCACGTCTTGATCGGGAGTGATTGCGACAGTTGCCATGTAAGTCTCCTGAAATTGTTCTATTTCTCGACAAACTTTTTAATCTGCTGCACCAGTGCGGGCCAGCCTTGACCGTATCCCTGAGCTGCGCCAGCCAGCGGAGCAAGGTTGCTATGCGTGACTTTCAGTCGCGTTCCGATTTTTGTGGGCGTGAGCTCCCAGCGAACGATGGTGGGATGGGTGAGGTCAGGATGCCAGCTGGCGAACCATGAAATCTCAAGCAGGTGCGGAGGATCCAGTTTCAGAACTTCACCATTGTGGTCGAAAACCTTTCCTGCAGGGTCGCGCTCTCGCGAGCTGAAGCTCCACTTGCCGCCGGGACGAACATCCATCTCCCACTGGATGATTTCGAAATCTTCGCCACTGCCCCATTGCAGCGCCTGCTCGCGCTCGACTAGAGCCTGAAAGACCCGCGCGGGTGGCGCGGCGATTTCGATTTCGGTGATGACAACGTCGTTGTCTTTGGTGATAGTGGATTTGATTTCGCTCATCATCCTTGCTCCAGAAGTTTAACTTCCCCACTTCTCGCAAAGGGGGGAGAAGTGGGGCACGTTGTCGTCGAACAAACTTCATTTTTGTGCAACTTCGCTGCGGTGCAGGTCGAAGAATTCTTTCATTTGTTTGCCGTTGCCGGCGTTGAAGGTCCAGTCTTCGGTGTGGTGGTTGGAGTCGATCATGGCGATGACGACGCGCTGCATGTGCCCGGCATCAGGGCTGGTGAGATTGGTGCCGTCGAAGAAATCGAAGGTGATGGTTTTGCCATCCGGGGAAGCGGTTGCGGCCATACGAGGCTGGTTGCCGGAGGAGCAGTAGTGCGTCATGATCAGCCGGTTCGGTCCGTCCATGTGGATCATGGAAATCATGTCCTCCGGGTGATGGCCGTGGATTTCGCTGAGAAGAGCGGAGCCTTCGGCGGTGTCGCGGAAGGTCACTTCGATGGGCGTACCCTTCGCATCCTTCCCTTCCCAGGCGCCAGAAAGAGATTTGAGCTGGTCGAAAGATTTCTGAGCGGAGGTTTGGGCCAGAGCGGCGGTTGCGGCAAGCAGCAGGAACAGAGGAACGGCGATGCGTAGAGATTTCATGCCGTCGAGCTTGATTTCGGTGAGGTTCATTTTAGCGAGCTTCATATCAGCGATCTCCTTTTGAGGTTTTTGTATCCAGTTTTGCGGCGTGGGACTGCTTGGTTTCTTTGGCGTACTCAGCTTCGACAAAAGTCTTCAGGTTCGTGAGGTTCATCTTCCAGAAGTTGCGATATTGGTCAATCCAGGAATCGACGGCACGGAGCGGCTCGGGATTCAGTTGGTAGACGCGGTGCCGGCCCTCGCGGTGCTCGTGGACCAAGTGTGCGCGGCGAAGGAGGCGCAAATGCTTGGAAATTGCGGGACGGGAGACGGGAAAGGCCTGGGCAATTTCTCCGGCCGGTTGGCTGCCCCGGCGTAGCAGATCGAGGACGGCACGGCGGGTAGGGTCGGCTAAGGCCTGGAAAGTGGCTTCGGAGGAATATGTAACCGAACGGTTCCGCATAATGCGTAACCTTACAGTTACATGACGCGGGTGTCAAGAGAAAAATGTGCCCGTCTCGGCGCAACCAAAATCTACGTCAGGAGGGCGTTTACTTCTGTCTTGCCTGTGCCACCAAATTCAGAAACGCTTGATGGACGCGCGTGTCATCGGAGAGTTCGGGGTGAAAAGTGGCTGCCATTGCAGTTCCCTGCTGGACGGCGACCGGATCTGAACCTTCGGTGGCGAGGACTTTGACGGCGGGACCGACGCGTTCGATTTTGGGGGCGCGGATGAAGACCATTTCCAGTGGCGCGTCTTCCTTATTATTTCCATCTTTATTGCCTTCAGCGGCAGGCAAGAGTTTGCCTTCGCGGATGGAGCTATCGAGCTGGCGTCCGTAGGCGTTGCGCCGGATCGTAATGTCGACCGCCCCGAGGCCCGATTGCTTTGGATTTTCGACTTCGGTCGCGAGCAAGATTGCGCCGGCGCAGGTTCCGAAGGTTGGCTTCAGGCGAACGAACTGCTTTAATTTCTCGAAACCTTTTTCCCCCAGCAATTTCAGAAACGTGCCGGACTCGCCGCCGGGGATGACTAGGCCATCGATCGCGTCGAGCTGCTCGGGCTTTCTGATGAGCACAACTTCGGCGCCCAGCTCTTCGAGCCGGCGGCTGTGGGCATCAAAATCGCCTTGCAGGGCGAGCACTCCTATTTTCATGTTGCATTGATTTTACCGGATGTGCGCCTATTGCCCTGCCTGAAGCTTGGCGCTCCGCCAACTGACACAAGCCGAGCTCTCTCGAGCAACTCAGAATCTGAGGATGGGGCCGAACGTGATCCGCAGATTATTGTGCGAGCCCGCGTTGAAATAGATCTCGTCGCCGGCTTCGAGTCGTAAGCCCACTGGGCCCAAGCTAGCTTCCAGCCCGGCGGCGGGATAAATTGCGGCATTCAGATTGGCGGTGCGCAATCCAAGCACCGTGCTGGCGACGTTGCTGTAAGGGAGCAGGCTGGGGCTAAGACGAAAATCCATAAAGCCGGCTTTGAAGGTTGCGAACGGACGCAGGCGGCCCTTTGCCGGCTCCAGCATCGGGCCGAGCAGGCCGTGAGTCACGCCGATTGAAGTGCGCTCGATGGCCCCAAGATTCCCATTAGTTATGTTGCGGTAGGCTTCGTTGAAATTGATGCCGTAGTCATAGGCCAATTCTCCTTCCAACATCACATGGCTGTGGATGCGGTAGCCGAAGCGGCCGCCCAGTCCGAAGTTGTTAGTGCTGGTCTGGGAGATGTTCAGGTAATCGACGAAGGCTCCCAGTTCGACCCGTTGCTGGGCGAACAGCGGACAACACGTTGCGGCCAGAAAGAAAAATAGGATGATGCGAGGGAGTTCTGCGCATTGGGAAAAGTTTTCTCATCGCGGTGGCCAGGGCTAGGATGCGGGGAAACTTCCGCCAGTTGTTGCAGGATGGGCTTGGAAATGATGCGAATACGGGGCGGCATGGTCAGGCTGTCGGCGCCGGCCACAGCAGGGCTACGACCAGAGCCACAGCGATGCCCAGTGACACTTCCACGAAGCGATGCACAGCGACGATCCAGGGCGGGCGCGTGTGTGCGATCAAAAGAACAATGCTGAAGGTGATGGCGGCGAAGCGATAAGCGCTGCCAATTCGCAGCAAGGCGGAAAGAATTCCACAAATGAAGATGCCCACGCCATAGACGATCCAGGTGGGATGAAAAAAAGTTGCGATCAGCGCGCCCAGCGCCGCTCCTAACGCCGTGCCCACAAAACGCTGCCAGGCGACGGTTCGAGGATTCACGGTGGAGAGGAGAACTACGATGGTGGAAATCGGAGCCCAGTAAAACTCAGGCAGTTTCAAAACTTGAGACAGCAGCATGGAGACGATGGTGGCCACGGCAGCACGAGCTGAATTGATGAGAACCACACGGCTGTGTCCGAAGCGGCTGGCCCAGTGTGGCATACAGGGATTGTATCGTGGCCGGTAAAAGGCTCTTGCACGCCTCTTGACAAAGAAATTGAAAGCGTGTATATTACCTGTAGGTTATGGAACTGGACGGTTATTTACGATCCTCACCTCGACTGGATGCAACCTTTGCGGCTCTGGCCGATCCCACGCGCCGTGCCATTCTGGCCCGCCTGGCAAAGGGTGACGCGTCCGTGAACGATTTGGCAAAGCCGTTCACCATGAGCCAACCGGCGATTTCGAAGCACTTGAAAGTTCTGGAACGGGCGGGACTGATTTCGCGCGGCCAGGACGCGCAACGGCGTCCGCGGCGGCTGGAAGCTCGCCCTCTGCGCGAAGCCACCCGATGGTTGGAGCAATACCGCCATTTCTGGGAAGCGCAGTTCCAGCGGCTGGATGCGCTTCTGCTTGACTTGCAGAGCGGCGCCTCGAGGACCGAAAACAATGCAGTAAAGGTGAGAAGGAAAAAGCGCAACTCACGAAACGGGCAATGAAGGAGACTGTGATGAAAAATAGCGAAACCTTTAATATCAAAGCGCATGGAGACCGCGAGATCGTGGTGACGCGTGTATTCGATGCGCCGCGGCAGCTGGTGTTTGACGCCTACACTCGACCGGAGCTGGTTCAGAAATGGTTGCTGGGACCGGATGGTTGGTCCATGCCCGTGTGCGAGATCGACCTCAGGCCGGGAGGCAGATACCGCTACGTCTGGAAAAACAACAGCAGTGGAGACGAAATGGGGATGGGTGGCGTCTATCGTGAGGTTGTGGCGCCGGAGCGGATTGTTGCCACTGAAGTATTCGACGAGGCGTGGTATCCCGGAGAGGCGATGGACACGATCGTGCTGAGCGAGCGAGACGGCAAGACTACGCTGACGCAGACAATTCTGTATAACTCGCGCGAGACCAGAGATGCGGTGCTGAAGTCGCCGATGCAGACCGGTATGGCAATGAGCTATGACCGGCTGGAGAAATTCCTGCCTTTGCTGGGGCGCGAGAAGTTGAGCGCGTAAGAAAAATACTACGGAGGGAATACGAGCGTATGCAAAAGATTATCCCGTTCTTATGGTTCGACGGCAACGCGGAAGAAGCGATGAACTTTTATACCTCGATTTTCAAAAATTCGAAGGTTGGAGAAATCCGACGGTGTGGAGACGCTGGGCCCGGTCCGGAGGGATCTTTGTTGACGGTGAAGTTTCAGATTGAGGGGCAGGAATTCATGGCGCTCAATGGTGGACCGCACTTTAAGTTCACGCCGGCAATATCATTCTTCGTGAATTGCGAGACCCAGAAAGAAGTAGATGAGTTGTGGGAAAAGCTTTTGGCAGGCGGGAAAGCCATGCAGTGCGGCTGGCTCACGGATAAATTTGGAATATCGTGGCAGATCATTCCGAAGGCTTTAGGAGAATTGATGGGCGACAAGGATCCGCAGAAATCGCAGCGTGTGATGCAGGCCATGATGAAGATGATCAAGATTGACGTGGAGGGATTGAAGCGCGCGTACGAGGGGAAAGAATAGCTAGCGCCAGTCGTTGCGCCACTGGACAGACAGTGTTGGATTTATACTTTTCCGGTGTCGTTTCCTAAAGAATTGCTGAGGGCAGATATCCGGCGTTTGGCGTGGTCGGATCACAACTTGCTGGAGGGTTGCGCAGCACTTTCTGCCGAAGAACTTGAACGCGACCTGCGAATTTCACACGCCGGCATTCTCGGTACTCTGGGGCATATCTACTGTGGTGAGCGAGTGTGGCTGCATTGTCTGCGAACCACGGCGGATTTTGGGACCTGGCGGCTTCCCCCGGGTCCGGAACCCGGCATTCCTCTCGAACTTCTAAAGAAGAAGTGGCCGGAACTGTGGACCGGGTTCGATGACTGGCTCGAAAATCTGCCGGAGAGTGGCTTGGGGATCGAACTGACGCTGCAGCTTCCTGGCGGAATTGAGCGGCGGTTTCCGCGTTGGAAAATCCTGCGACATGTGCTTGAACATTCCACAATGCATGGCGGCCAGATGATTGGAATGTTCCGCATGCTCGGCCACCAACCACCGGCCAGCAGCCCGATGGATTTTTATCTTGCGGGCGAACCTAATATCGTTGCCGAAATGCGGCGCTGAGAACGCTGTGATACACACAACCGGTTCAGCTGAAGTACCGCAGCGGCTAAAGCCGTCACCCGGTAAGCGTTGGAATCGCAGCGCTGAAAGCGCTGCGCCACCAAAGGGCTATTTCGGGTTCCATGACCTGGCGCAGCGAGCCATTCGCTCAATTACTAATTGCATGACATCATCGTTGCTGGTATCAGGATGCCCGGTGATATCTGAAATGTAGCGTTGCGCGGCGTAAGCCCACACCAGGCAAGCGTAAGTTATCCCCTCGATCCAGTCGAGGACGTCTGTCGCCGCTTTGACTTGTTTTTTTCGCATCTCGAAGGACTCGCCGGTCTTGGCCACTTCCTCGAGAACCTTGAGGAGTTCGGCAACGTCTTTGATGGTTTTGGCGCCGGAAAAGATGATCGCAAGGTCGACGGCGGTTTTCAGAACGTGACCGGCGATGTGCTTCATGGCTTCGCTGTCTTTTGCCTCGGACAAAAGCACGGCGGATTGCAGAAGCCTAGGAAACTGGTCGAGAACCGCGATCATGGTGGCCATGGCCTCGATCTGATGCGCGGGCCGTTCGACGGCGGCAGCTTTGGCCAAAGTTTTTTTCATATTCGAGTATGACTCGTCTTCCATGACCAGCAACAATTCCGCGCAGGCCTTCAGGCTGCCATAAGACTTCTGCAGTGCCAGACTGACGGGTTTCGCTGTGTGTTTATCGGCCATGGATTCGAGCGTTGTGGCACGCTCGACAAACCGGGTATAGGACTCCTCGATAGGGTGGCTCATGATGTTCCTCCAAATGTTGAGCGCCACTATTTGGGGGAGATGATACAGGAAAAATCCGAGTTCTTCGACGCGCGTGGAGAAGGTGGAGCAGTTTGGCTTACGCGCTGCGCCGGCTAAGCGGGAGATTTCTCACGCTGCTGAAGTGCGCCGCGTTTCGGGATGACGCCGCTCAGAAAAGATGCGGGCGAAGAGGGTAACATCGACATGGATCACTCGACTAACATTTTTCTGGCGCGTGAGTCGAATGATCGGAGGCCAGTGATGAACATGAAAATCATTCTTGGTTATTTCGCGGTATGCGGCTTTTTGATTTTGTATTCTCTCCAGGCGCTCGCACAGCAGAACGCAAACATGGCAGCGAGTGGAGCTGCGCAAAAGTCGGTGGAGCGGGATGGGCAACACGATTTCGATTTCGAGGTAGGGTCGTGGAAGATTCACCTTAAGCGGCGTCTCAATCCGCTGACAGGGTCGAACACGTGGATTGATTTCGACGGCACCTCTGTGACACGAAAGGTTTGGGATGGACGATCGCAGATTGAGGAATTTGAGACGGACAGCCCGACCGGGCATATCGAGGGGCTGACGTTACGGCTTTACAATCCGCAATCCCATCAGTGGAGCCTTTATTGGGCGAACAGTAAAGATGGAAAAATGTTCGTGCCGCAGATCGGCGAATTCAAGAATGGCCGCGGCGAGTTTTACGCGCAGGACACGCTGAACGGAAAGATGATCTTTGTTCGATTTATCTGGTCGAATACGACTTCGAATATGCCTCACTTCGAGCAGTCATTCTCGGACGATGGCGGCAAGACCTGGGAAGTGAACTGGATTACCGACCAGACGCGAGTGGAAGATGGTGCCGACAAGGCACGGTGAACTTATTTTCCTAAAAAGTCGATGAACCTTGCGTCCAATGCGTTGTCTTCTGCGGATTGCGGCGCCTTGCCAGCGGGTCGCAGAGCCAACCAGACCACAATGGAGATCATGCCGCACCAGCCGAGCAGACGAACCACGGCGGCGATTTTCGTGTCGTAGTTGAGAACGCCGAGGTCGCTGAAGATGCGAAAGAAATCGTGCTCGGCGAATTCCGGGTCGCCGGTGGTGACCAGAGGCAGCACCTGCGCCCGCGCGTCGGCCATGTAAGTGGCCGTGTAGAGCCAGTTCTCGAAGAAAAAGAACAGCGAGAAAACAAAGCCGGTGGTCTGACGGTGCGCAAAGAAGTAGGCCGCGAGCAGGAACGGCACGAGCCACTGCAGAATAGTTCCTCCCCAGAGTTGAAGCGTAGGGCCGAACCAGCGAAAAAGATTGTGACCACCCTCGTGGACGACCAGATTGGCCAGATCGATGAACAGCATTCCGCCGTTGGCGCGGAGGGCGTAGATGAGGAATCCGACGTAGAAGATGATCCAGCCCACGAGTGCCGGGCGGGACACCGGATCCCATGGCTTGTCGAGCCCCAGGTCGAGACCGAGTTGGTCGAGAATGGATTGCAGCGAGTCGAGCATGTGCTGGATGGGATTTTACGCAGACGGGGTAGAGTCAGAAAGTTACCAATGATCCGGTCCACGTGATCGGGCCGTGGATAGCGGGGTGCCCCATGTCTCGCTTCCTTTGCGAGACATGGGAATGCGAGGCCCGGGCCATCTGCCAAAACATAGGAGAAGTCGACTTTGACCTAAAGCACTCGCGAACCCTCACGCCTTTTTGGTTAAACCTGGCTCATCCCAAGCCGCGGTGTAAGGAGCAGAATGGATCCGATAAGGTTCGAACCGGAATACCCCGATCGCTCCTACCGCTAGCGACAAATTCATCCACCAGTTTGTCGTAGAGAGCATTCGTTCCAACCCCGCGTGATCCATGATCCCTCCTCGCGTTTGCGATCAGGTAGATGCGCACACCTGTGATTCTAGGGACGCGCGAGTCAATCGCAGAGACCGCTTTGACGCACTAAAGGAGGATGATTTCTAGATTGGGAAAATCGGCTGGCGCAAGGCTACCCCCACGTGATTCCCTGCCTCATCCCACGACTTTGGTTTGACGGCTGTTCCTTGGCCCGTTGATGAGCAACATCCCTCCGAGCAAGCATCCCGCTATCTCGAGTGCCAGAAGGACGAAAACACTTACGTCGAATCGGGCGGTCCAATCACCCGATGCCACTGTAAAAATGTTATTAGCCGATGCATGCAGGAAGTGCTCATAAAGGTCGGCACTTAATGCAAGCAAAAAGAAAATCAGCGACACGAGACCAGCGAATTCGTCGCTGAGCCACCATAACGCAACGGATACGACCAAATGCCCCAGCGTGATCAGAGCCACGGCCATTTCACTCACGTGATTGTTCGGGGCGGGCAGAACCCTTGCCGCGAGGAACAGGTGCCCGACCGCGACGATCCAGTGTGCGGCAACAACCACGAGAATGAGCGTGCGTCGGTTTGCCATAAACTTGTTACGAAGAAGCCCAACCACCATTGTGCCACTACCGTTCAATCAATGGGCCACAGACAGCGGACCCTGCATCTCCTCATGAATTCTCTCCTGTGCTGCGAGCGTTTGGAAATCTAACCGTTCAAAGATCGGGTCACCTCCTCGGACACACCACGCACCGCGCCGGCATCTCCTCACACCGGCATCGTGTCGGAACGTCGCCGTTACCCCGAGCCCTCGCCGAACACCCCAGCAGGCACCAGGTCTCCCGAAATATCTCAAACATCCCCTGGCTCTTCGGACCGTAGTTAAAATGAACCGTAGCTCTCGGAATAAAAGCGGCAGCCGGGACCACGTACCACAAATTCTTGCAGATCACATAAGCTGCCAGAAAATCAATGTCATCTTCCGTATACAACTCTCCACTGCCCGCCGCCTTCGCATCGCATCGAGTTCCGCGATGGCTGGTAGCGCACTTCACCTGCACCTTCCACAACAGCCGCGGCCCGCAGTCCACAATAAAGTCATAAGGACGGCTGTCTCCCCAGGGCTTCGCCACCCCAATGCCGAGCATACTAGCCTTCGCCAGAAACGCAGCCTCCACAGCTTCTCCCAATCGCTTGCGCTCAGGCACTCCCACGGCATGCTTCTCGCCGCGCACTTCAGGCTGATCTTTAACGATCTCCCGCTTCTTATCCCGGCCCTTCCTGTCTCGATCCGATTCTCCAGCCACAAACACGCTCCAGGCACAAAAAAACGCAGCCGAAGCTGCGCCATATCCAGCCAAGTCAAAATAAAAGACGCAGACCGTTAAGCCTGCGCCTCAATGTTCAACTTATACTTCCATTATATCATATTGCATAGGCCAAATGGGACACAATAGCAAAAATATTTACCCCATCAATTCAACAACTTGATCCAGAATCCCGCCTCCCGTCTATTGACAAGATTTCTGCCCACAAGACAAAACTACCGGGTGCCCCATGTCTCGCTTCTTTTGCGAGACATGGGACTCTACCGCGAATCTCAATGTTCATCCATCACAGACAGCTCCTATGTGCTTTTACTACTTTCAATTCGTGACCGAAGGTCTACATCGCTTCTACGGCGGAAGAGACTTACATTTCCTCACCTTCAGTTGTTACCGACGCCAGCCATTCTTCAATAACGCGCTCCGTCGCGATCTGTTCCTGCAAATTCTTGACAGAGTGCGTCGCCGCTATCGGCTCGTAGTTTTGGGATACGTCGTCATGCCGGAGCACGTTCATTTGCTGATAACTGAGCCGCAGCGAGCGACGCTGTCAACCGCTATTCAGGCGCTGAAGCTTGGCGTGGTTCGAAGTTTGCCGATTTCCGATGAGGGCGCGATGGCGCCGATGCCCACGTCTCGCAAAAACAGCGAGACATGGGGCACCCCCAGTATTAATAGCTCCCACAAATCGAATCACTTCTGGCAGGCACGATTCTACGACTTCAACGTCTGGACGGAGAAAAAGCGAATTGAAAAGCTACGCTACATCCACCGCAATCCAGTGGCGCGAGGACTGGTGGCCGCGCCAGAACAGTGGCCTTGGAGCAGTTTTCGCTGGTACTCCTTAGGCGAGGTGGGACCGGTCCGAATTAACGATACCGAAATCCTGGTGATGACAATTCGTCCACCAGCAGCATAATCAAATCGTTCTATGAGGGAACCATTATCAAATGGGGTGCCCCATGTCTCGCTTCTTTTGCGAGACATGGGATTGGGCGCCTGGGACCTACGTCACGCCCCGTTACTTACACGATCGTGCCAGTACAACTCAACGAACGGGCCACAGACAGCCATTCGCCAAGTAGCTACTCTCCTCTCGCCGCACGGGCCGAACCCTTTCCCTGGATAACTTCTTACAGCCGAGACAGAAAGATCACATCCGTCCAGACTAAGACGGATCTGGGGTCTTCACAAATGTTCCAGAATTTACGCTAGGAGCAACAAATGACGCATCGCCACATCGTACTGGTAGTCCTTGCCTTCGCGACCCTCGCGATGGCACAAGATCAACCGCGAGTGCTCTTAACCTCCGCCAGCAAAGGATCTAATTGGAATTCAACCCGCGATCAGACCATCGAACTGACGAAAGACTTCCAGAAGGATTGCACCTAGGTCCGCGTTACTACGCTTCAAGAAAAAGCTGATTACACAGTCACTCTCAATCATATCGAGCATGGATTCGCCCGTGACAACCAGTTCTTGCTCTCGAACAAAGAAGGTGACGTGCTATACACCAAGGAAGGCGGCAGCATCGCCAAGAACGTAAAGTATGCTTGCGGAGTAATCCAGAAAGACTGGAAACCTAAACCGGAAGCGGCGGCAGCATCCCCAACTCCAGAAAGCAAGTGAGCTAGACCCGCGCTCAAAGCAAGGCGCCGGGTGCCGGGTGCCCCATGTCTCGCTCTTTTGCGAGACATGGGAGGCGGCAGGCCTGCGCCACCCGCGAGAACAAAACGCAACAGAAAATGGCCCCGGAATACCGAGCCATTGTGAAAATCTCGTGGTGTAGCACTCTGTCTATTTCAGTATTGGTGAATCGGATGGAAGAGTCAAGTTACTTGAGGAGATTATCTCTGCGTTCTCTCCTCACGAATTTCTCCTCCACAAAAGGGAGAATGGACCCGGCGGGATTCGAACTTGAGGCGCTTACGCGGCGTCTAAGCCGCGTGCCGAAATCCTGAGCGGAGCGAAGGACCTGCCCGTGTTTCCTTTACACCACGGGCCCTGAGTCGAGTTTGGGTGACCGTGCTGAGTAAGGCAAGAAGGTAATCCGGAATTTCCCCGAGTGCCTGCCGAACGGGACGAACGCCTACGCTTCATGCGCTCGGAAATCCCACCCTTCGAAAGGCGCGAAGGGTGGGCCACCCGCCCCATCAATTCAACAACTTGATCTAAAAATCCGGGTTGCGGGTCTTGACAAGATTTCGACACTACAAAACCGTGGGTGCCCCATGTCTCGCTTTTTTGCGAGACATGGGAGTCGGCAGACCTGGGCCACCCGCCAATCCCGCCCCTGAGTTCAGCGGGGAGGAAAAGAAAAGCACCTACTGTCGCGCTCTGTCTTCAAAACCGGGAAAACTCGGAAAAGCTGCTCCTCGTATGCCGGCCACGTAACGCTCTGGAGTTCCCGCAGAGCGGACCGTCGATTGATGACAAACGAATCCTGTTCGCCGTCCGTAACCGGAGCTACTTGCATTATCTCGCGGCGCAAATTCCTCGCACTTTCTTCCTTGCGCTCGTCGGCAGCGGCCTCCAATAGGCCACTCGAATTCAGCAACTCCCGGATCATTTTGGGCTTTTCCAGATTTCTTAGGTGAAGCAGATTCCTTATAACTGATTCAGGTGAGTCCTTAGAAGTTTCCGACAATGCCTGATACAGAGCATGGCGCACAATGATCCGGCGTAAATCGAATTGGTGTTCGGCTCGCTGTTGAAACCGGATGCACGCCCGCGTGATGTGGGGCATGCGCCATATCTTATTGCGTTCAGCGGATAGCTCGTACGCCTTCATGATTGTCACGAGCGTCAGCATGTTGCGGGTAATGAACTCCTTCCGTGCCCCTATCGAATAATTTCGATTTGAGTTCGCCGGAGTATTAGGCAATGCTCGGTCAAGGACCGAGACTACGACCTCGCTGATCGAATCCTGAATTCCCTTGTGTGTGTGATATGGGATGGTGGTTTCGTACACGTACGTCGACGGGTCAGCTCTTGTCTCCAAGACTGACTCGTCGCTACCGAGATAGATGGCTGCTTCCCTTGCCAGCCACTCCATGTACCTAGGCTGGTACTGTGACCGAACGCACCGCTCAAGCGTTCTCAGCTCGGCAATTATTTCTTCACTCCGGTCAGGGTCGGCCAGTAGCTGATTGCCATGGACGTCCGGATCCACGACAAATTGTCCCAACAATCCGTTCTCGTTGCGTTCGATTTCCGTCAGCAGGTATGGAGCACCATATTCGCTCGTACCTCGGGGGGGCCGCAGGTCACCATACTTCAGTATCTTGTCCGCGTAGACTAGGCAGAACGCAAGATCTTCCAGACTCCTGCGGAAGGAGTAGGCGCACGATCTAATCAACGGCTCATTCGCCGGGTGGACCAGGTCGGCGGATTGCGACAAGATGAATCCGTCGATGCCAACTTCAAACATTCGCCCCCCAACCCTCACTTCGCGGACGTCGACCGTTCCTCAACTTCAATGTGGTAGTTCTCGATATTCTGGCAGAACTTTATTCCGAGGTCGCTTAATCTGGACGGGTCGCCCACTATGGTCTCGAGCTGTCCGACATCACTATGGGCGTGATGAGGTTGTGTTCGGCGAGAGCCCGTTCTTGCTGACGGATTAGAGAGGACAATCCGTGCCTCAAGTTGTTCGCCATTACTGAGCGCCAGTTGCTAACATTCTGGGATAGCAAGGCGCCCTGCGGAAAGGATTTGGCATTAAATGCCTGAAAAACTGCTTTCAGCAATAAAAGCTCGCCAGAGTTCAGTTTCTTTGCGATCTGAAAGAGTTGATAAGCGATTATGCTTTCGCCGTCGGTCGCATTTATCGAGCTTGCAGCGAGGAACATAGCCTTCATTGCATCAAGGCGATCTGTGTCGACTGGGTTCGAATCAATTTCTTGAAGAAGCTCAACCCACGTCTGGTACGCAGATGGTCTGCCGGTAAAATCCTTTGGAATCCTGCCTCCCCTAATCCACCCAGACACCTCATTAATCAAATTTGTCAAAGCTTCCTGCGCCATGAGAGTAACTGCGACCTTGGGCCCTGCAAGAACGAACTTCGAGAAGCCAGACGTAAGGAGGTCCAACACGTATTGCACTCTTTCCTCGCGCGATTTCGACAAAAACACTCGTTCGATCACGCTGGGATCCGCAAGGTGAATGATGTCAGCATAGTCGCGTGGCGCTCGAATGATCGAAGCCTCTGGCTGCGTCCGCCCGGTCACATCGTCCATGGCAGTCACCATCCCCGAGTCTGCAGCATCTGCGCCTCATCCAGCCCCGCGACGGCCAGTCCCTTCATGGCACCTGTCAAATCTTCGCTGACTTCAAGTAACACTTTAGGGTCGTTGAAATGCGTGGCAGCTTGGACGATAGCTCGAGCGCGCTTTGCGG
Source organism: uncultured Acidobacteriaceae bacterium (assembly GCA_963817305.1). Classification (GTDB taxonomy): domain Bacteria; phylum Acidobacteriota; class Terriglobia; order Terriglobales; family Acidobacteriaceae; genus Sulfotelmatobacter. The sequence continues at coordinate 356,404 of CAWFOD010000016.1, forward strand.
CCTCTTCCGGATCGGCGAAGGTCGTGGAATCTTTCATGAAGATGCCGGAGCCCACGAAGACGGCCTCAGCTCCAAGCTGCATCACGAGCGAGGCGTCAGCGGGCGTGGCAATGCCTCCGGCAGAGAAGTTCGGCACAGGCAGCTTGCCGGTTTTCGCGACCATCTTGATGAGTTCGTAGGGCGCGCCGTGCTCTTTGGCTTTGGCGTAGAGTTCTTCTTCGCCGAGGACGGTTAGGATTTTCATTTCTTGCACGATCTGGCGGATGTGCTTGACGGCGTGGACTACGTCGCCGGTACCGGCCTCACCTTTGGTGCGGATCATGGCTGCGCCTTCGGCGATGCGGCGGAGGGCTTCTCCGAGATTGCGCGCGCCGCAGACGAATGGAACTTTGAAGGCGTGCTTATCGACGTGGTGAGCTTCGTCAGCGGGAGTGAGGACTTCGGATTCGTCGATGTAGTCGACGCCGAGTTCCTGCAGGATTTGCGCTTCGGCAAAATGTCCGATGCGGCATTTGGCCATGACAGGGATGGAAACGGTGGCCATGATCTCGCGGATTTTTTTGGGCGAGGCCATGCGGGCAACGCCGCCTTCGGCGCGGATTTGCGCGGGCACGCGCTCAAGCGCCATGACGGCGACGGCTCCCGCCTTTTCGGCAATGGCGGCCTGCTCGGCAGTGGTGACATCCATGATGACGCCGCCTTTTAGCATTTCGGCGAGGCCGGTTTTCAGGCGGAGCGAGGTGGAGGGGGTATTGGAGCCGTTGGTTTTGGACATGGTGGACTCTTTTCTGGGGAACGCGTTCGGCCGTTAGCTATCAGCGAAGCTTTCTTTATTTTACAGTGCGATTGGGATTCGCGGTATCCCTTGTTGCGGCGCGAACCTCAGAGGCTGAAGCCCGTCGAGAAAAGAACGATCTGTACGGCACGATTGAAGTCTGCCCTTCCCGATCCTGGTGAAACCATCGCTGAGCGAGAGAGTGGAGGGCCGCGGAAGTTGCAGTCCCCTTTGGGGACGATTGGTTCCCTTCTCGCTCGCTTACCCAGGACTTTCGTCCCTTCGGCTCCGCTCAGGGCAGGCTCTGGGCTATTATCCGTCGCCCCTACAGGGGCTCGGGGCGTGCAGGAGGGCCGGATGTCCCGGGATCATTTTTGAGGGAGAGTAAAGAAGGCCAAGGTCAAAGGCTGCCGGGCTTTGCCCTGCGGACAGCCGAGGGCGGCTGTCCCCACATGTTACAGAACGCTGACCGCTATCTCTCCACGAATTTGGCGAACATTCTTTCGGGGTCGATGGCGATGAAGATGCCGCGGCTGCGGGCGAGGACTTCGTTTTTGTCGTTGAGGATTTCGGCGGTGTTGATGTGCTGGCGTCCGTGGACTTTTTCTTCGCGGCCTTCGACGCGGAGAGGCTTGTTTAAAGGGACGGGTTTGAGATATTCGATGGTCATTTCGCGGGTTAGGGCGACGACGTGGTGGAGCTTGTTTACTTTGCCCATGGCATCGTCGAGGATGCAGGCGATGACACCGCCGTGGGTGTGGCCGGGAGGTCCGGTGTAGCGCTTGCTGAGGCGGAAATGGCAGATAAAGGTCTGGTGCTCTTCGTCGAGGAGGAATTTCAGGCGCATGCCGTGGGGATTGTTCTGTCCGCAGACGAAGCAGTAGTTTTTTTGCATTTTGGTATAGCGGGTGTCGTGGCCTTGAGGTTGGGGCTTCGGTGGCATGTGAGGGATTTTACGTGATGTCGGTTGAGGAACAAAAAGCTTTTGATCGCTGAGGTCGCAGAGAAAGGCCGCGGAGGACGCGGAGAAAACCTGAACTTCGAAGGATCTTCGCAAGAGAGGTGCAGCTAATCTAAACGTCGGCACACATCTCGCAGAAAGCGAGGAGCGGGGCCCCTCAGTCATGGAGGCGCGGCGATGTGGATGTGGCAAGGATCTTTCGAACTGCGGTTGTGCTTCGCGATTGCGAAACACAGCCTTCGCTCAAGATGACAGAACTTGGAACGATGACAGAATTTGGAATTCGGAGGCTATGTCGTTTGCGGTGGTCGAAATCCCACATCTCGCAAAGGAGGCGAGATGTGGGGCACCCACGATCGTGATAGCGCTCGCAAGTCGCATAGGTTTTCACTTCCTCAGGATGACAAGGCTTCTCAGATGGGGGCGGATGCTGTATACATATCGGTTTTGGAAAACTTTGGATTGGAGCTCTTGTGAAACTTCGTCTCGCGGTTGCGCTTGCTGTTTTCTTTTTGGCGTTTTCTACGTTGATCGCCGTTGCGCAGGATTCGGATAAGACTGCGGTGCCTGCGGCTGCGGCCAAGAAGAATCCTAAGAAGGATCAGAAGAAGGATGAGGGTAAGGCTGCGTCTTCGCAAGATAAGGATAAGAAGGATGAGGAGAAGAAGCCGGGGATGAATGCGGAGACTTTTTCCGGGCTCAAGTTTCGATCGATTGGACCGGCGGTGGCTTCGGGGAGGGTGATGTCGATTGCGGTGAATCCGAAGAATAAGTTTGAGTATTACGTGGGCGTGGCTTCGGGCGGAGTGTGGAAGACGGTGAATGATGGCACGACGTGGACTCCGCTGTTTGATAAGGAGGCGTCGTATTCGATTGGGTGGGTCGCGCTTGATCCGAATGATCCGGCGGTGGTTTGGGTGGGGACGGGCGAGAGCAATTCGCAGCGCAGCGTTTCGTATGGAGATGGGATTTACCGGTCGGATGATGGCGGGAAAGATTGGCTGAATTTGGGGTTGAAGAAATCGGAGCATATTGGGCGCGTGGTGATTGATCCGCGGGATTCGAAGGTGGTTTATGTGGCGGCGGAGGGGCCGTTGTGGGGAGCGGGCGGGGATCGCGGACTTTATAAGAGTGTGGACGGCGGCAAGAATTGGAAAGCGGTGCTGACCATCAGCGAGAACACGGGCGTGGTGGATGTGGCGATTGATCCCTCGAATCCGGACATTGTTTATGCGGCGGCGTACCAGCGGCGGCGGCATGTTTTTACTTTGATCGATGGCGGGCCGGAAAGTGCGATTTATAAATCGACGGATGCGGGAGCAACGTGGAACAAGTTGAAATCCGGATTGCCGAAGGTGGATCTGGGAAGGATTGGGCTGGCGGTGTCGGCGGCGGATCCGAATGTGGTTTACGCGACGATTGAGGCGGCGGATGGCAAGGGCGGAATTTTTCGCTCGAATGATCGCGGGGCGACTTGGGAGAAGCGGAATGAATTTGATTTGGGCGCGATGTATTACGCGCGGGTGCTTTGCGATCCGAAGAATGTGGATCGGATTTTTGTGATGAATGTGAATTTGCGGGAGTCGCTGGATGGCGGGAAGACTTTGAAGAAAGTTGCGGAGGTAAATCATCACGGGGACAATCACGCGATCTGGATTGATCCGGATGACACGAAGCATTGGCTGCTGGGATCGGATGGCGGGATGTATGAGACCTGGGATGATGCGAAGAGTTGGCAGTTCAAGGCGAATCTGCCGACGGTGCAGTTTTATGACGTGGCGGTGAGTAATGCAGTTCCCTTTTATGACGTGTGCGGCGGGACGCAGGATAATTTTTCGTGGTGCGGTCCGGCGCGGACTCGGAACGTTAATGGGATTATGAATTCGGATTGGTTTGTGACTACGGGCGGGGATGGATTCCGATCGGTGGTGGATCCGGTGGATGCGAACACGATTTATTCGGAGTCGCAGTATGGGGTGCTGGTGCGCTATGACAAAGTGACGGGGCAGGAAATGGTTTTGCAGCCGCAGGAGGGTAAGGGTGAGGCTGCGCTGCGGTGGAATTGGGATTCGCCGGTGATTATTTCTCCGCACTCGCATACGCGGTTGTATTTTGCGGCGAACAAATTATTTCGCAGTGATGATCGGGGAGATTCGTGGAAGGCGATCAGCGGCGACCTGACGCGGCAGATTGGATCGAAATAAATTGCCGGTGATGGGACGAGTGTGGGAGCCGGATGCGGTGGCGAAGAATGCGTCGACTTCATTCTTTGGAAACATTGTGGCGTTGTCGGAGTCGCCGAAAAAAGAGGGGCTGATTTATGTGGGGACGGATGATGGGTTGATTCAGGTTACGTCGGATGGCGGGCAGTCGTGGACGAAGTATGAGAAGTTTGCCGGCGTTCCGGATATGACTTATGTGAGCCGGCTGGCGGCTTCGTCGCATGACGCGAATGTGGTTTATGCGGCGTTCGACAATCATAAGAATGAGGATTTCAAACCTTATCTGTTGAAGTCGACGGACGCGGGAAAGACTTGGAGTTCGATTGCGGGGAACTTGCCGGAGAACGGTCCGGTGCTGGGATTCGCGGAAGATGCGGTGAATGCGAATTTGCTGTTTGCGGGGACGGAGTATGGAGCGTTCTTTACGGTTGATGGCGGAGGGCACTGGGTGCAGTTGAAAGGCGGGCTGCCGACGATTGCGGTGCGCGACATGGTTGAGCAGACGCGCGAGGGCGATCTGGTGATTGCTACATTTGGGCGCGGGTTTTATGTGCTCGATGATGTTTCGGCGTTGCGAGGGATGAAGGCGGACGCGTTGGAACAGACTGCGGCGACTTTTCCGGTGAAGGATGCGTTGTTGTATATCGAGCGGCATCCGCTGGGCGGTCCGAGAAAAGGATTTCAGGGGGACGCGTTTTATACGGCGGAGAATCCTCCGTTTGGAGCGGTGTTCACGGCTTATTTGAAGGAGAAGTTAAAGACCAAGAAGGAGAAGCGGCAGGAGGCGGAGAAAGAGGCGGCGAAGAAAAATCAGACATTGCCTTATCCGACGAATGATGAGTTGCGGGCGGAAGCGGAAGAGCGGAAGCCAGAAGTTTATTTTTTGGTTTATGACGAAGCGGGCGCGCCGATTCGCCGCGTGGAAGGGAGTATTGAAGCGGGATTTCAGCGGGCGGCGTGGGATTTGAGATATCCGGCGGTGGCGCTGCCGGAGCATCACGACGAGGATGAGGATTTTCCTCCGGCGGCGTCGCATGGAACGCTGGTGCTGCCGGGAGCGTACTCGGTGCGATGTTTTCAGGATGTGGATGGAGTGGTGACCGAGTTGGGTACGGCGCAGAATTTTAAAGTGGTGACGGAGGGACAGGGAGCGATGAGCGCGGGCGATCTGGCGGCGCGGGAGGAATTTCATCGCAAGGTGGCGCGGCTTTACCGGGCAGTATCGGGTGCTACGCGAGAGGCGCATGAGGTGCAGGATCGGTTGAAATCGATTCGCGAGGCGTTGCGGGATACTCCGGCGGCGGAAAAACAGTTGGATGCGGAGGCGGATGCGATTGAGAAGAGTGACCGGTTGATTTTGCGGGCGCTGAGTGGGGATCGCGAGATGCAGAAGCGTAATGAGCCGGTGGCGTCGTCGATCAATGACAGGATCGAGGCGATCATGGAGGGCGAGAGATTTTCGCTGGCCAAGCCGACGCAGAGTCATGTGGATGATTACAACATTGCGGGTGCGGAGTTTGCGGAACAGCTCGGGAAACTTCGTACTTTAGTTGAAGTCGATTTGGTCAAGCTGGAGAAAGATATGGAGGCTGCGGGCGCGCCGTGGACTCCGGGGAGGGTGCCGGAGTGGTCGGAGAAATAAGGGTGGAACCGAGAGTTTGAGGAAAAAATCTTTAACACAGGGGACACAGAGGAGCACAGGGTAGGGCGTGCTGAGAATCGTTCGTAATTTTTTCTTGCTCGCATAAGTCGCTTGTTTTTTTCTCAGGCGGCTGTGGTAAACTCGCCGCCGACTGTTGCTTTGCGCTGTGGGGCGCGGTAACCGCCGTGGGGAAATCGTTCGACCTCGCTTCTTGTAGTTGGGAGGAACTGGGGAATGGGCCTCGCGTTAATGGCTTTGATCTGGCTGATCACCTTGGCCAGCACTTATTTCTTTGTTGCCAAAACCTGGTGGCTGCCGGTAGGCGCCTCTTCTGCCACGGCATTCATTGACGGACAACTCACACTCACATTTATTTTGATGGGAATTGTTTTTCTGGCGGCGCAATTGTCGCTGGGATACATCGTCTGGAAGTATCGGCAAACGCCTTCCTCGCCGCCGGTGCTTTATTCGCACGGCAATACTCGACTGGAAATTGTGTGGACGGTGCTCACGACGATTCTGTTCGTGGGATTGAATCTGATGGGCAGCCGGGTGTGGGCGAGCCAACGTTTCGATCAGGCGGGGCCGGGCGCGGTGCAGGTGGAGGTGACGGGGATGCAGTTTGCGTGGTACTTCCGCTATCCGGGGCCGGATGGAAAGTATGGGGCGACGAGTCCGAAGCTGATGGATCCATCGGCGGGCGGAGAAGCGGCGGTGGGGCTGGATACTTCTGATCCGGCGGCGAAAGATGATGTGGTGACGGGGACGATGTATTTGCCGGTCGACCGGCAGGTGGATATCAGTTTGCGCGCGGTGGATGTGATCCACAGTTTTTTTGTGCCTTCGCTGCGATTTAAGCAGGATGCGGTTCCGGGATTGAATATTCATATGCACTTCACGCCGACGGCGATTGGCGAGTATGAGATCGCGTGCGCCGAGCTTTGCGGCCTGGGACATTACAAGATGCATGGCATGGTTCATGTGGTGAGCCAGGAAGATTTCGATAAATGGATAGCGGCACGGGAGGCGGAGAAACAATAAAATGGCGACCGCGGCTACGGTTCACTCGCACGCTCCTCAGGGATTTATCCGGAAATATATTTTCAGCCTGGATCACAAAGTTATTGGCATTCAGTATTTCTTTCTGGCGCTGACGGCGGTGTTTGTGGGGATGTTTTTGTCGCTGCTGATGCGCATCCACCTGGTGTGGCCGAATGCGGTGCTGCCGCTGGTGGGAGAGATCAAGCCGGAAACCTATCTCAGCCTGCTGACGATGCACGGGACGATCATGGTGTTTTTCGTGCTGACGACGGCTCCGCAGGGCGGATTTGGAAATTATTTTCTGCCGATTCAGATTGGCGCGCCGGATATGGCGTTTCCGGTGCTGAACATGCTTTCGTTCTGGACGACGTTTGTCGCGTTCGTGACCATCATCGCGGCATTTTTTGTAACTGGCGGAGCGCCGCTGCATGGGTGGACTGGGTACGCGCCGCTGAGTGCGCTGCCGTCGGCGGGTCCGGGCGAGGGATTGGGCGCGGATTTGTGGATTACGAGCATTGCGATTTTCTGTATCGCGTCGTTGATGGGGGCGTTGAATTTTATTACGACTACGCTCGATCTGCGGGCGAAGGGCATGACGTTGATGCGCATGCCGCTGACGGTTTGGTCGTGGTTCATCACGGCGATTTTGGGATTGCTGGCGTTTGGCGTGTTGCTCTCGGCGGGAATTCTTGCTTTTGATGGATCGGAATTTGGGGACGAGTTTTTATGTGCCCCTGGTGGTGGTGAATGGGCAGATCATGGGGCACAAGGGCGGGTCGCCGCTGCTGTGGCAGCATCTGTTCTGGTTCTTCGGGCATCCGGAGGTTTACATCGCGATCCTGCCGGGGATGGGCGTGGCTTCGCAGGTTTTGTCGACGTTCTCGCGTAAGCCGATTTTTGGATATAAGGCGATGGTTTACGCCATGCTCGCCATCGGATTTCTTGGATTCATGGTGTGGGGCCACCACATGTTCATGAGTGGCATGAGTCCGTATTCGGCGTTTGCGTTTTCGATTTTGACCATGTGCATTGGCGTGCCTTCGGCGATCAAGACTTTTAACTGGCTGGGAACGATGTGGAAGGGGCATATTCGATTTCAGACGCCGATGCTGTATGCGATCGGATTCGTTTCGCTTTTCGTTTCGGGCGGATTGAGTGGGCCGTTTCTGGCGCAGCCGGTGCTCGATATCCAGTTGCACGACACTTATTTTGTGGTGGGACACTTTCATTTGATCATGGGAGTGGCGGCGATCTTCGGAATGTTTGCCGCGACTTATTATTGGGTTCCGAAGATGTTCGGGCGGATGATGAATGAGACCTGGGGGCGCGTGCATTTCTTCCTGACGCTGGCGGGGACTTACGCGATCTTTATGCCGATGCATTATCTGGGGATCGCCGGGGGGACGCGGCGGTACTCGCAGTATACGGAAGTGGCGTACCTGCACAAGCTGATGCCGCTGCACGAGTTCATGACTTATGCGGCGATCATCACGATTGCGGCGCAGTTTATTTTTGTGATCAATCTTTTCTGGTCGATCTTCAAGGGGCCGAAAGCGAGTGATAATCCGTGGGAGGCGACGACGCTGGAGTGGACTACGGCGACGCCTCCGCCGCACGATAATTTTGGCGGGAAGACGCCGGTGGTGCATCATGGGCCCTATGAATATGGAGTACCGGGGGCGGCGCGGGATTATGTGATGCAGACGGATCCGGCGACTGTGGGGACGCATTGAACAAAATCTTTACCACAGGGGACGCAGAGGAACACAGGGTAAGGCGGCTGCGAAAATCTCGGTTAACTTCGGCGATGGCCTGAAGCATCTTAATTTGAATCATGGCGACTTATAGTCCAAGCACTCCGGTAAACAGGTTGGGCCGCGGCGGGGATGTTCCTGTTCCTCCAAATGGCGGTGGTGGCGGCGATAACTCACAAGATTCGAATCTTCCAAATTATGGGGCACGGTTGCGGCGGGCGCGACTGGGGCTGATCTGCGGGATTGCGACGGTCAGCATGATTTTTATTTCGCTGACCAGCGCCTACGTGGTGCGGCAGGGATTGCCGACTTTCGATAGCACGAGCAACTCTTATGTGCGCGACTGGGGCCAGGTGCAATTGCCCTGGCTGTTGCTGGGGATCAATACCGTGCTTTTGTTGGTGAGCAGTTTGACGATGGAATTTGCGCGGCGCGACATTAAGCGGCGGGCGGCGCTGGCTCCGCTGCAATCGATTCCGGGAATTTCGCTGGGAGAAGAAAAAGGTTTTCCCTGGCTGGGTGTAACGGTATTGCTGGGACTGGGATTTCTGGTGGGGCAGTGGATGGCGTGGGGCGAGTTGAAGGCGCGCGGATTTTTTGTGAACACGAATCCGGATAGTTCGTTTGTTTATCTGCTGACGGCGACGCATGCGGTGCATCTGGCGGGAGGAATTATTGCATTGCTGTGGGCGGGGATGACTGCCCTGCTGCACCGTCCGATTGAGGGACGGCGGATTGTGGTTGATGTAACGGCGTGGTACTGGCATTTTATGGCGGTGCTGTGGGTTTATGTTTTTGCGTTGTTAGGATTCGCGCGGTGAAGTGACAGGGTAGACGCTTCAGGCGAGTTGCATAGGTCCTTCGGGGCAAAGAACGCCCCTCAGGATGACAGCAGGAGTTGCACAGGTCCTTCGCGCAAAAAACGCGCTCAGGATGACAAGTGAGGGAAAGGGGACTCTGGGGAATGGCTGACGCCACGCTGCAACATGAAGCCGCTGCGGTGCATGGACTTGGGGGCGAATTCGAGGCTCCGCTGTTTGGGGCGTACTCGAAGAAGGTGGGGATGTGGCTGTTTCTGGCCTCGGACTCGCTGACGTTTGGGGCACTCCTGTATGCCTTCAGTTACAACCGCATTTACACCGCGTGGCCCACGCCGTTTGGCAAGGAAAGTATTATCAACGCCACCGTGATGACGGCTTGTCTCTTGTCGAGCTCGCTGACCATGGTGCTGGGCGTGTTGGCCGCAAAACGCGGCGATCGCGCCTGGACGCGGAACTGGATTCTGGGGACGATGGTGTTTGGCACGGCGTTTATCATCCTGCACGGGATGGAGTGGACGCATTTGATCCATGAGGGGTTAACGTTGCCGGGATTTCCAAAATCCGTGGAGGTCGGCAGCGGAGAGTATGCGAAGGTCTCATCGGGCGTGCCGCAGTTTGCCGCGACATTTTTTGGACTGACGGCGATGCACATGTTGCACGTCACGATTGGCGTGATTTATCTGGGTGTGGTGGCGCTGCGGAAGTGGTTTCTGCCAGTTTTGGGAGTGCTGTGGCTGGCAGGAGTTTTTCTGATTCCGGCGGATAATGTTTTTCATTACGGGATTCATGTGCTGCTGATTGGGCTGATCGTAGCCAGCGTCATTCTGTTTTTGAAGCCCAAGGATTACGACGCGCATGATGTGGAAGTCTCGGGATTGTACTGGCATTTTGTGGATCTGGTGTGGATGTTTATTTTTCCGCTGGTGTATTTGATGTCGACCAAGGTGTAGGGTGTCTCGGGGACGAAAGCCCGAGGCTTTTGATCTGGAGCGGCGCGGCTAGAAGCCGCGCCCTTTCAAAACGATTCTGGAGAAGCTGCAAGTTGCATAGATCCTTCGCGCAAAAGACGCGCTCAGGATGACAAGAGGCGAGACGCGCTCAGGATAACAAGATGGTTTGGGGGATGAGCATATGCATGATGTGGCGACGCACGATGATAGCAAGGGGCAGTATTTCTGGGTGTGGGGAGCGCTGCTGGTTCTGACGGGAATCGAGGTCTGGCTGGGATACCGGCAGATTTTCGAGCCGGTGCGGATGCTGGAAGTGCTGCTGGTGCTTTCGGTGGTCAAGTCGGCACTGATCATTGCTTATTTCATGCACTTGAAATTTGAGACCGCGATCATGCGCTGGATGATCGTGATTTCTGTGCTTGGACTGTTTGTGATTATGTATTTGTTTTTCTTCCCCGACGCGGGACGGATTCTGCGGCTTGGCGTTGGATAGGATTCAGGAATGAAGTTTTTTCAACGAAAGCTTCGCGTTATTGCGCTGCTGTTTACGCTGGGATGGTTTAGCATCCCCGCTCTGGCGCAGGGGTGTGCCATGTGCAACGCCGTGGCGCGAGCCACACCGAAAGAGGGTCAGCGGGCGTTGAATCGGGCGATTCTGGTGATGCTGGTTCCTCCGATCAGCATTATGGTGGTTGGCGTGGGGTTTGCTTTTCGCTATGGAAAGCAACGGGACGAAGAGCGCGACGAGGGGCGAGAATAATACGGGGGCTAAAGCCCGTCTTTAATTAAATGCTTTACGCGGCGCTGAAGCGCCGCTCTTCCACGGTTGTTCCAAGGACGAGTACGTCGACGGCTACAACGGTATCGACGGCTACGACGGTATCGATGGCTACGACGGTATCGATGATTGCGAGAGTTCCGGCGGTTGCTGCGACAGTGCGATGGTTCCGTGACACTTCGATGGTTGCTGCGACGGTTTCAACGGTGATTGCGACACCAGTCGCTTTTTAGGCGGCGACGGTGGCTGCCATTTTCTCTTCCAGGGTTGCGGCTTCGCGGGCGCCGGTGTGGCGCAGAACTTCGCACGCCCACATTGTTCTCGCGCTCTCCGGGCAGGAAACGTAGACCAGCACTCCTAACTTGCGGAGTTGATCTTCGAAACGATCGGCTTCGTCTTCAGAAAACCCCAGGCCCACCAAAGTTCTGGCATTTCCGCACAAAGCGGGACCTTCGCGTGAAACCATGAGCGCGTGGAAGAAAGTCTGCGACTTGATGAAAAAGCCGACGGTGGGAATAAGGACGGCGCCGAAACCGGAGAGCCATCCGATCAATTGGGCAGTGATGGCATTGGATTCACGTTCGGAGTTGAACAGGCTGGCGTCGCGCACCAAGGCTGCAATGGGATGAGTGGGGGAGAGCATCATGCAGATATCTTCGTTTTCGAATCCGGCCTGATTCAGGGTGTGCACGACGTCTTTCAGAGCGACGTCATGCGAGTACATTCCGTAGGCGGCGGGGGAGTTGAGTGGCATATGAATTCTCCTGCGAACGTCTGCCAACCGAAGAACCGGAATCAATGTGTGTGACGTTGTTGCGTGAGACGCGGGACATTACTGCGTTAGACACTCCGGAAGTTACACTGAGGCAAGCAAAATTAAACTCGGGTAAATCATGTAGGGCCGATAGGGTTTTACCTTGTTCGCCTTGGTGAGCGGGCTTTTCCGGTCTTTTTCATGGGCCGATTTCATGGGTTCTACGCGTTGCGGGTCGGTCTGGTTGCGGGCCGAGATTGGCAGGTTTGTTGCAAGGAGATTGGGCAACTTGGCCGTTCGGAGGCTGGCTATGAAATGGTTCTTCTTTCGCTTCTTATTGGCGGCGATTTTAACTCTGGTGGCGGTGGTTGGCGGGTGGTCCGCTGGGAGTCATCAGCAGGATGAAGGGCAGATTCCGGCTTCCGGGGAGGCCACGACGCAAGAGGCTAAGTCTTTTAGCGGTAATATTGTAAAAGTGAATGGCAAAGTCGTACTTAAGGATCCGGTAACCAAGGTGGTTTACAACCTCGACGATCCGGCGAAGGCGAAGCAATATGTGGGCAAGCGGGTGAAAGTGACGGGCAAGCTGGAAATGAATAGTAATACGATTCGGGTGGAAAGTATTGAAGTTGTGATGTAGGGGCACAGGGGCTAAAGCCCGGATTTTTAGGACCTTAACGCGGCGCTGAAGCGCCGCTCTTCCACGGTACTGCAGGCATTCTCATCGGGGCGGAAAGAAGTTCATCGGGACTGGACTAAGCGCAGCGGGACTGGAAGAGGCGTAGCGGGACTGAAGGAGGCACTGCGGGACTGAAAGAAGCTCTGCGCGGGTAAAGACATTCTGCTTGCCGCTTCGGGGACTCTCCTCGCCCACCCTTTGCGCGCCAGCGTGCGATCTAAATCTCTGCTTTATAATAGAAGGTTCGGCAGTGCTCGCTGAGGCTGCTGGGGGCGGTCCGGGCGCATAGGTGTCCCGGAAAACGGGAAGTTGCCAGAGCGGTGTCTCACCTGATGTCCACAGAAAATAACATAGTCGTGCACGGAGCGCGGGTTCATAACCTCAAGAACATTGATTTTGAGGTCGAGCACAATGCGCTGACGGTGGTCACGGGAGTGTCGGGATCGGGCAAGTCTTCGCTCGCCTTTGACACGATTTATGCGGAGGGGCAGCGGCGCTATGTGGAGTCGCTGTCGGCTTATGCGCGGCAGTTTCTGGAGCGGATTGAGAAGCCGGATGCGGATTCGATTGATGGAATCGCGCCGGCGGTGGCGATCCGGCAGAAGAACTCGACCAGGAATCCGCGATCGACCGTGGCTACGGCGACGGAAATTTATGACTATTTGCGGCTGCTGTTCGCGCGGGTGGGGCGGACTTACTGCGCGAATTGCGGGCGCGAAGTAAAGAAGGATACGGTCGACGAGATCGCGGATACGATTCTGGGGCTGGATCCGGAGACGCGAGTGCAGGTTGTGTTTCCGCTGCAGGCGGCAGGGCAGCGCGCGCGCCGGAGGCGGCGAAGAAAGTTGCGCGCGGGCGCAAGAGCAAAAAAAGATGCCGGTGCAAGTTCGGCGTTAACCGAGCAGTTGAAAACCCGGCTGTTTGAATTGCGGAAGGCGGGGTTCAACCGGTTGTATCAGTCGGGGCAGGTGTTCGAGTTTTCCACTCCGGAATCTTTGCTGGATATCAATTTCAACGAGCCGGTATTCATGCTGGTGGACCGGCTTACGGTTTCGGCAGAGGCAAGGGCGCGGATTGTAGATGCGGTGGAGACGGCTTACCGGGAAGCGGGTGAAGTGATTTTTGATTTACCGGCGCACAATGACCAGCCTGCACAGCAATTACGTTTTTCGCAGCGCTTTGAATGCAAGCATTGCAACTTGCGTTACGAGGAGCCGGAGCCACGACTGTTTTCTTTTAATAATCCTTATGGGGCGTGTGCGCGTTGCCAGGGATTTGGCAACACGATTGATTTCGATCTCGACCTGGTGATTCCGGACAAGACGAAATCTTTGGGCGAGGGGGCGATTGATCCGTGGAACAAGCCGAAATATCGTCCCGTGTTTACGGAGATGAAGCGCTTCGCGAAACAGAATGAGATTCCGCTGGATGTGCCCTGGGTCGAGTTGGAGCCGGAGCAGCAGGAACTTATTCTTTGTGGCGAAGGCGATTTTCTGGGAGTGCGCGGATTCTTCCAGTACCTGGAGCGGAAGAAATACAAGCTACACATACGCGTGTTTTTGAGCCGGTATCGCGGGTATTCGACTTGTCCGGATTGCCGGGGAAGCCGGCTGCGGCTGGAAGCGCGGCAGGTCAAGATCAACGGACGAAATATTTGCGATGTGTGCGCGATGACGGTGGAGGACGCGGCAAAGTTTTTTGCGGGAGTGGAGTTGAGTGCGGAAGAGGCGGAGATCGCGGAGCGGTTGCTGGAGGAGATTCGCGAGCGGCTGCGGTTTCTGAATGACGTGGGATTGGAATATTTGACGCTGGACCGGCTGGCCTCGACGCTTTCCGGAGGCGAGGCGCAGACGGATTCAACTGGCGACTTCTTTGGGATCGCGGCTGGTGGGAACTTTGTATGTGCTGGATGAGCCTTCGATTGGGCTGCACAGCCGGGACACGCACCGGCTGATCAAGATTCTGCAGGATCTGCGGGATTTGGGAAACACGATTCTGGTGGTGGAGCACGATCCGGACATTATGCGGACGGCGGACCGGATTCTCGATCTGGGTCCGGGCGCGGGAGAAAATGGCGGGAAGCTGGTGGCGGCGGGAACGTATGACGAGATTTTGCGGAATCCGGCGTCGCTGACGGGGCGTTATTTGTCGGATGATTTGCGGATTCAGATTCCGGCGGTGCGACGGCAGCCGGGAGCGCAGCAGATCAAGATCAAGAATGTGCGGGCGAATAATTTGAAAGGGATCGATATTGCGATTCCGCTGAGGATGCTGGTGGCGATCACGGGAGTTTCGGGATCGGGGAAATCGACGTTGCTGCATCAGGTGCTGTATCAGGCGCTGGCGGAGGCGAAGCAGCAGACTGTTTCCAACGGGGCGCGAGGAACGGCGACGTGGGAGAGTCTGGAGGGCGATCAGTTTATTGACGAAGTGGTGCTGGTGGATCAGTCGCCGATCGGGCGGACGCCGCGGTCGAATCCGGTGACTTATATCAAGGCGTTCGATGCGATCCGCGATTTGTTCGCTTCCCTGCCTGAGGCCAAGAAGCGCGGGTTTGGCGCGGGACATTTTTCGTTCAATATTCCGGGCGGGCGCTGCGAGACTTGCCAGGGTGACGGCACGGTCACGGTGGAGATGCAGTTTCTGGCGGATGTGGAATTGATTTGCGAGGAGTGCAAAGGGACGCGCTATAAGGCGCAGGTGCTGGAGGTGCGGTACCGCGGGAAAAATATTCATGAAGTATTGAACCTGACGGTGAAAGAGGCGCTGAAGTTTTTTGCCGAAGTACCCAAGATCACCGAGAAGCTGCGGGTGCTGGATGAAGTTGGATTGGGATATTTGCGGCTGGGACAATCGGCGACGACACTGTCGGGCGGCGAGGCGCAGAGGATGAAGCTGGCGGCGCATCTGCAGCCGGCGGCGCGGGAGATTGGACGGCCGAGTTCGGGTCGATCGGACGAAGCGCGCCGAGGAAGGCGATTGCTTTATATTTTTGACGAGCCGACGACCGGATTGCACTTTGATGATGTGAGCAAACTTCTGGCGGCGTTTCGGCGGTTGATCGATGCGGGCGGGTCGATTCTGGTCATTGAACATAATCTGGAAGTGATCAAGACTGCGGACTGGGTGATCGATCTGGGGCCGGAGGGCGGGGCACGCGGCGGCAAGATCGTGGGAGCGGGGACGCCGGAGGCGATTGCGAAGCTGCCGGGCTCTTATACTGGGAAATATCTGGCTCGAGTGCTGAACGGACATGGCAGTGGCAACGGAGCGTCTCCTCCCGATGGCAGCAAGTAGGTTGGTGGCTGGCACTTTGCTGCTTCTCGGAGCATGCGGCTGCGTGCTGGCCCAAGACGCCGGGCAGGCTCCGGACGCGTCTTCCCTTCCCTCTGGTTCGTCTACTTCTTCGTCATCATCCTCTTCTTCTTCGGGCCATCGGTCCGGCCATCACATTCGCGTTCCCGATGACGAGGCTGCGACGCAACCCCCCGAACTGACACAGGCTGAAGCGGCGATTGAAAAGCAGGATTATGCCGTGGCCCAATCCCTTCTGCACAAGTTTCTTGAGAGAAATGCCACAAGCTACGTGGGATGGTTCGATCTGGGGTTCGTGGAAAATGCTTTGGGGAACGTGGATGCATCGATTGCCGCGTATCGCAAATCGGTGGCGGCAAAGCCGGATGTATTCGAATCCAATTTGAATTTGGGATTGCAGCTGGCGAAAACGGGACAACCGGATGCGGAGGAATTCCTGCGGGCGGCTACGGGGCTGAAGCCGACGAGCCATGTGGCGGAGGGCAAATACCGGGCGTGGCTGGCCCTGGGACAGGCGCTGGAAAAATCAAAACCCGAGGAAGCTCTGGGGGCTTATCAGAAAGCGGCAGAGTTGCAGCCGAAAGAAGTTGAGCCGCTCCTTTCCGCAGGAATGCTGCTGGAGCAGGAAAACAAGTTTGCCGAGGCAGAACAGGAATACAAGCGCGCGCTGGAGCTGGACCCGGGATCGCGGGATGCGGTGATGGGACTGGCCAACGTTTATATGCGGGGGCGGCGGTTTCCGGAGGCGGAAGATTATTTGCGGAAGCTGCTGGCTGAGCATTTGGATTCGGGTCCGGTGGAAATACAGTTGGGGCGAGTGCTGGCAGCGGAGGGCAAGAATGAAGATGCGATCGCGGCGATGCAGGCCGGAATCAAGCTTTCTCCGGGGGACGAGGCGGCGCGGCGCGATCTAGCGGAGTTGTATACGACGGCCGAGAAGAATGATTTGGCCGAGGCGGAGTACCGAAAACTGGTAACGGCGCATCCTAATGATGCAGAGCTGCACCGCCGGCTCGGCCAGGCGCTGCTCCGGGAAAAGAAACCGAAAGACGCGCAGCAGGAGTTTCTGATCGCGGTGAAGCTGAAGCCTGACTTGGGAGAAGCATACGGCGACCTGGCATTTGCCGCGGGCGAAAACGAAAACTATGAACTGGCGATTAAGGCGCTGGATGTGCGCGGGAAATTGTTGCCGGAGAATGCGGTGACCTATTTTCTGCGGGCCTCGGCGTACGACCATCTGCGGCAATTCAAGCCGGCGGCGGTGAACTATCATCTCTTTCTTAACACGGCGAATGGGCAGTATCCTGATTACGAGTGGAAGGCGAAACACCGGCTAATTGCGATTGAACCAAAGAAGTGACCGGCGGAAGTGAAATGGCTTTCGGAGTGAGAGCTTCACGATGTTGGTGGATGGCGGCGGCCCTGGCTGCAATCGCACTCTCGGGGCCGCTCGCGTTGATGGCGCGCCGGGAAGTTACGGTTGCAGAATTGAAGCGGCAGGTCGCCAATGCCAGCATTGCCGAGCGGCCGACTTTGTGTGTTGAGATCTGCGAGCGACAGCTGGATGAGGCCAACCGGCTGTACGTGGCGGGCGACAGCGATAAGGGTAAAGCGGCGTTGGTCGATGTTACGGCCTTTGCCGAACTGGCGCGCGACTATGCCATTCAATCCCACAAGCGGGAGAAGCAGAGCGAAATCGCGATCCGCAAGATGGCGCGTAAACTGGCGGATTTAAAGCATACGGTCTCGATCGAAGATCAGGGGCAGATTCAAAATACGATTGACCGGCTGCAGCGGGTTCGAGACGATCTGCTGGCGGCGATGTTTCCCAATGGGGGGAAGAAATGAAGGCATGCTGGTTTCGAATGATCGCTGGCGCGAGTCTGGTAGCGCTTCTCGCGGGGACCGGACAGGCGCAGCGGCATCGGGATCCGTTTACCCAGGCGGAGATCGATCAGATTCGCGATACCAGCTGGGAGCCGCAGTTGCGGCTGGGACTCTATGTGAAGTTTGCGCGGGCGCGGCTGGTGGGGATGGAGGAGATGCGCGCCGACCCCAAGACCAAGAATCGCGCGCAGCAGACGCATGACAAGCTGGATGACTTTCTGCTGATCTATGACGAGTTGAACGACAACATTGATACCTATGTGGACCGGAAGAATGATATTCGCAAGCCGCTGAAAGTGGTGATCGATGCGGATACGGAGTTCCAGGCGAAGCTGCTGGCGCTGAGGGATGCGGCGGGTGTTTCTCCGGAGGAATTTAAACAATACGAATTTGTTTTGAGTAATGCTCTGGATACGGTGGATAGTACAGCGGAAGATCATAAGCAGACTCTGGCGGATCAGGAAGAGGCGGCGAAGCATCGGAAGAGATCGGATTCGCAGAGTGGAAGCCGGTCGGAGTGAAGTGGATCCTTTCGTCGAAAGTGCGCGTGAGAGCGACCTCGGGGCTAAAGCCCCTCAAATTCTTCGCGAGTTTACGCGGCGCTGAAGCGCCGCTCTTCCACGGTGCTGCAGGCGGTCGGGTTGTGTCGAAGGTCAAAGGCGACCGCAGCGGTGCTCTTTGGCGGTTGCTCGGGCAATGCGGTTGTGCGAGCTGACAGCGGGTTCCTCCACTGCGCCCTCGCTGGCGCTCGGGCTCCGGTCGGAATGACAAGTTGAAGAGAAGTCATGGGGAGCTAGTGTTCTTTCTATCCAAAGTACTGACGCCGTGGATCGTTCCTATTTCTATCCGTGCTAATCTGGGCTCATTGTGCGTGAGGGATTGCTCGAACTTTTCCAGGAAGAGCACCGGCAACTGCGCCCGAGCGCCGCGCTGCCTGAGCTCAAGATTGAGTTTTTTGCTTTCGCGAATGTGAACAATACCATTCGGTTGCGCGAGGGGCGGCTGCTGGTGCGGCTTTCTGATCTGCTGGAGGGCGCGCCGGAGGCGGTGGTGCGGGCGATTGCTCATATCCTACTGGCGAAGATGTATCGCAAGCCGATTGATCGTGGGCAGGCGGCGCGGTATCGAAAATATGTGGGCAGCCATGATGTGGTGAACAAGGCGCATCTGGTGCGGCAGATGCGGGGACGGAAGCGGCTGCATTCTCCGCAGGGTCACGTTTACGATCTCGATGCGATATTTGAAGATTTGAATGCGCGATTTTTTCATGGGCTGATGGGGCGGCCGCGCATGAGTTGGAGTCCGACGAAGACGCGGAGGATTCTGGGGCACTATGATCCGGCGCACAATGCGATTGTGATCAGCCGGATTTTTGATCATCCTGCGGTGCCGCGGTATGCGGTGGAATACATTGTGTACCACGAGATGCTGCATTTGAAGCATCCGGTGCGGTTGCGTGGGAGCCGGCGGTGCGTGCATTCGGCGGAGTTCCAGGCGGAGGAGAAGTTGTTTCCGGAGTGGGAGCGGGCAGAGGGGTTTTTGAAGAGGTTGTGAGCCTGCTATTCGAGGAGCTTGGCCGAAGGAAGATCAAGATCAAAATCCTGCAGTACTCGCATTCCGGAATCCCACCCTTGCACAATACGCAAGGGTGGGCCACCCGCGCCCTTGCGCGGTTTGCAAGGAAGTAATCGCTTGCCTCTTCATGGCAGATAAATCTCCCGGCGAAGGCGGCTGCAAATGGTCACAATGATTCGGCGCATGAGCGGGCTCTTGCTCGTGTGTGCGGTGCTGACTTTTATCGGTTCGGCGATAGACTGCGGGTGGTTTCCGGAGTCAACTTTTGAACTGGCTAGAGAGTCGAGGTTGCCGAAATGGATTACTCTTCCTCCCGGACTTACTCGCGCCGATGTTTCACTTAGCATGAGCTACTACGTTTGGCCATGGGGTACGAGGGCGACGTTCGTATTACGAAGCGCGGAAGGGAAAACATTAACGAAAGTAAGTGGCAAAGTGAGGGGCCGAGGACCCAACCAACTGAACGAATCTCGCCCCGGATCCCCTCCCGGCTATCCTTCATACGAAGTGATCACGGTGAACGGCATGACAGAAATTATCGAACACAGAAGGATGGAGCCGAGATTTTATGTGTCGGATGACCCCGCCGTCCGGAAGGAGCTCGGCGTTAGGCAAAACTAGCCCACGACGCGGGTGGCCCGCCCTTGCGTAGTTTGCAAGGGTTTCGATAGGCTGGAAGCAGCGACAGCTAGGCTGCAGGCCGGCTCATCAACTCTGCCTTTGGCCACTGATTGATCTTGACCATGCCGGCCTCGTCATAAGCGTAGCTGCGATAGCTGCTCCAGAGCCATTGTTCGGGTTCCTCCACTAGCCCCGCCTTCACCGGGTTGCGATGCATATAGCGCAGCTTTTCCACACGCTTGCGCTCGCTCCACACGTGGAAATCGTAAAATCGCTTTTGCCAGAGATGCTGCGGAGGTTCGGGCCAGAGTGCGGCCTGCAGCGGATTGTGCCGCTTGCGATTCAGAACACGGCGAGCGAATCGTTGCTTCACGACTTGCATGACCGTTGAGGGTGTTCCGTGGTCTGGCTCGCTCATGAGCAAGTGAATGTGGTCGGGCATCACGACGTAGCCGACCACGACAAACCGGTAGCTCTGGCGGACCTCCTCAAAGACTCGCAGGAACAGATCGCGCCGGCGCGGGCTGGCCAGCCAGGGCTGGCGATGATAACAACTACAGGTGAGAAAGTGGAGATAGTCGTGGCCGGAGTAGCGCTTGAGGCCTGCGGGCATATCTTCACTCTATTCGAAGGGAGAAGCGGAGGGATGGAAAGATCTAGATCAAAATCCTGTAGTGTTCGCATTTGGGAATCCCACCCTTGCACAAAATGCAAGGGTGGGCCACCCGCCTCCGTTTAATCCCTTATTTCGCCGTGTGATGTGGATCACGTGGGTTTGTGACAGAGCTGATTGACGCCTTCGGCGCGGACGGCATATCCTTGAAAGTTGAAATTGAAATTCATTTTCAAGATGGTGGGTGGTTCTTAAGATGCTTCAGGCATTCATTATTACGCTGCGCGAGGGGGTTGAGGCTGCGCTAATCGTGGGCATTACGCTGGCCTATCTGGCGAAGATTGGGCGCAATGATTTGCGCAAGGCGGTGTATGCGGCGCTGGTGGCGGCTTTTGTGGGGAGCATCGGAGTGGCCATTCTGCTTTCCAGGCTCAACCTGAATGAGGATGTTTTCGAGGGCTGGGTGATGCTGGTGGCCGCCTTCTTCGTCGTCACCATGGTGATTTTCATGATGAAGACGGGGCGCACGCTGAAGGGGCAGATTGAGGGCAAGGTTGGGCTGCTGGCGGGGAATGACGCGTGGATTGGGCTGTTCTTTTTTGTCTTTCTGATGGTGCTGCGCGAGGGCGCGGAGACGGTGCTGATTCTTTCGGCGGTGACGCTGAATTCGACGGAGCTGATGAGTTTTCTGGGAACGCTGTTGGGCGTGGCGGGAGCGATTGCTTTTGGCGTGATGTTTGTGAAGGGCAGCGTGCGGATTAATTTGCAGAAGTTTTTCCGGATCACGAGCGCGATCCTGATTCTGGTGGCGGTGCAGCTGGTGATTGCTGGGTTGCACGAACTTTCCGAGAGCGGAGTGATCGCGTCGTCGAAGACAGAGATGGCAATTGTCGGACCGATCGTGAGCAACGAATGGTTCTTTTTTGTGACGATTATCGCGATGGCGGCGCTGATGATTCTGTTTGATGCGAAGCGGCGGCAACCGGTGGCGGAGTTTGCCTCAGGGGCAGAGCGGCGCAAGGCGTTGTGGACTTCGCGCAAAGAACGATTGTGGATGGCCTCGGTTTATGTCTTCTCTTTTATTTTTATTTCGATGGTCACAGCGGAGTTTGTCTATGCCAAGAGCCAGAGCGCGCTGTCGCCGGCGACGGAAGTGAGCTTTGTGAATGGCAAGGTGACGATTCCGCTGGCGAAGGTTTCCGATGGAGATTTGCATCGCTACGAAGCGCGGGAGAACGGAGTTGAGGTACGCTTCTGGCTTTATCAGAAGCCGGATGGAAAGATTGCGACGGTGTTTGATGCTTGCCAGATTTGCGGGGCGGTGGGGTTTTATAAATCCGGCAATCTGATTGTTTGCAAGAATTGCGCGGCGCCGATCAACGGGCAATCGGTTGGGACGACGGGCGGATGTAATCCGATTCCGCTGAAGGCGACGGAGACGGCGGATTCGGTGGTGATTCAGGAGGCGGACATTGCGGCGGAGAGCCACATGTTCGAGAAACAATAAGGAATGTTCGTACGTCTCGTCTACGAATCGTTCCGGCGCCAGAAGCGGCGCAAATTGCTGGCGGGGGCGGCGATCACGCTGGGGGTAACGGTGGCGACGGCGATGATTGGGGTCGCAACCGATATTGGCGACAAGATGAATCGCGAGCTGCGAACGATTGGCGCAAACATACTGGTGACTCCGCAAGAAGATACGCTGGATGTGGAAATTGGCGGAGTGAATTTAAAGCCGCCAAGCGATGGAGCTTTTCTGAACGAGGCCGATCTGCCCAAGATCAAAGGCACGTTCTGGCATAACAACATCACGGGATTCGCGCCGATGTTGCCGGTGCAGGCTGGGCTCGAGCGCGACGGGAAGACCGAGAACGTCACGCTGCTTGGCACTTACTTCGCCAAGCAGATTTCTTTTGGCAAAGAGGAATTTACGACTGGAGTGCGTTCGACGAACTCCTGGTGGAAAGTCTCGGGAGCGTGGCCTGAGGATTCGTCACGTGATGTATTGCTGGGTGAGCGGTTGGCGGCGCGGCTTTCGGCGAAGGCGGGCGATGAGATTACTCTTTCTGGGCGGCGCTTGCGGGTGAGTGGAATTCTTTCGACTGGCGCGAGCGAGGATGATCAAGTGGTGGGGCCGATTGCGCTGGCGCAGGAAATTCTGGGAAGGCCGGGCGCGGTGAAGCGCATTTATGTGAGCGCGCTGACCAAGCCGGAGGATGCGCTGGCGAGGCGCGATCCGAAGAGCTTGTCGGGCGCGGTTTATGACCGGTGGTACTGCTCGCCTTATCCGCAGTCGATTGCATTCCAGTTGCAGGAAGCGATTCCGAATTCGCATGCGGAGCAGATCCGGCAAGTGGCACAGAATGAAGGCGCCGTACTGACGCGCATTGAAGGACTGATTTTTCTGGTTACGCTGGCGGCGCTGTTTGCTTCGGCGCTGGCGGTTTCGGCGGCGATGGCTACGGCGATTTTCGAGCGGCGGGCGGAAGTGGGTTTGATGAAGGCGCTGGGCGCAGGAAAGGTGGCGGTTGCTTCTATCTTTTTTGCGGAAGCCTCGCTGCTGGCTTTGCTCGGTGGAGTGGTGGGATTTGCGGCTGGCGGAATGCTGGCGCACCAGATTGGCAGATCGATTTTTAATTCGGAGATAGCAATTTCGCCGGTACTGTTACCGGTGATTCTGGTGATCGCGGTGATCGTCACTTTTGCGGGAAGCGCGGCGGCGATTCGCAAGGCGGTAGGGCTGGATCCGGTATTTGCGTTGCGGGGTGAGTTGTGAACGGGCAGGAAGTAGCGGCGAGGCGGAAGGGATCTCCGCATACGTCGATGTTTATGCGGATGCTGGTGCGGGCGGCGGTGCTGCGGCGGGGACGGGCGCTCTCGGCATTGTTCGCCATGGTTGTGGCGGCGGCGGTGGCGACGGCGATGTTGAATCTGTATGTCGACGTGCAGGCCAAGCTGCGGCGCGAATTTCGGAATTACGGCGCGAATCTTGTGCTGGTGGGCAAGGACGGCGGCTCCCTTCCCGCGGACGCTTTGCAGCGCGTTGAATCTGTTGTTGGCGCGCGTGGAGTGGTGGCTCCGTTTGGGTTGGTGGTGGCGCGAACCGATGATGGCCGGGCAGTGGTTGTCGCGGGTACGGATTTTGTGCTGGTGCGGCAACTGGATCATTGGTGGTCGGTGAGCGCGTGGCCTTCAGGTCCACAGCAGGCTCTGGTGGGAGTGCGGGCGCGGGCGGTTGTTTCAGCGAAGAATCAAAATTTCGATCTTAACTTTCAGGGACACAAGATCCAGCTGACGCCGGCAGGAACGGTAGAGACGGGGGCGGCGGAAGACAGCCGCATTTATATTTCGCTGGCGGATTTTGTGGCGTGGACGGGAGTGCAGGCCTCGACGATTGAGGTGGCGGCTGGCGGCTCGCCGGAGGAGATTGGCGCGATTCTGCATCAACTGCAAAGTGCGATTCCGGCGGCGGAGGTGCGTCCGGTGCGGCAGATTATGGAAGGCGAGGCGCGGGTATTGGGCAAGACGCGGGCGACGCTGCTGGCGGCGGCGGCACTGATTATTTTGACCGCGGCGCTGTGCGTGCTCTCGACGTTGATGGGATGGGTGTTTGATCGGCGGCGCGACTTTGCGATTTTGAAGGCGCTGGGCGCATCGGATGGAATGCTGAATGGATTCTTTGCAGCCGAGGCGGCGGCGTTGGGCGCGACCGGAGCGGTGATTGGATTTGTTCTCGGCATCGGAATCGCGGCCTGGATTGGGCGGGTGAATTTCCATGCGGCGGTGGCTCCGCGATTCAGTGTCTTACCTTTTATTCTGGCTGGTAGCATAACGGTGACGCTGCTTTCAGCAATCCTGCCGATCTCGATGTTGCGGCGGGTGCAGCCCGCGGTGATTTTGCGGGGAGAGTGAAATGATACAGATCAAAGACGTGACCAAGCTCTACCCGGGTAAGGCTTCGACGGCGCAGGATCCCACTTCTCGCAAAAGAGGCGAGAAATGGGGCACCCCCAGTGATGCTATTCGCGCGCTGGATCATATTTCGCTGCATGTGGCGCCGGGGGAATGGCTTTCGATTATGGGGCCGTCGGGGTCGGGGAAATCGACGCTGGTGAATCTGATCGGGTGCCTGGACCGGCCGACGTCGGGCGAGATCTGGCTGGATGGGCAGAATGTGGCGGGAATCTCGGCAAGCGAATTGAACCGGGTGCGGGCGGAGAAGATTGGATTTATTTTTCAGCAGTTCCATCTGATTCCTTTTCTTACGGCGGTGGAGAACGTGATGCTGGCGCAGTATTTTCACAGCATGACGGATGAGCAGGAGGCGATGGACGCGCTGACTCGGGTGGGGCTGGGAGATCGCGGACATCATTTGCCTTCGCAACTATCGGGCGGCGAGCAGCAACGGGTGTGTATTGCGCGGGCTTTGATTAATGATCCCAGGATTATTCTGGCGGATGAGCCGACGGGCAACCTGGACGCGGTGAATGAAGAACTGGTTTTGAGATTGCTCCGCGAGTTTCATCAACAGGGCCGAACCATTGTGATGGTGACGCATGATCCGGTGGTGGCGCGGCTGGCGGACCGGCGCATTGAATTTCATCATGGCAGGATCGAATCGCAGGAAGTTTTTGCCATGGCGGATGAAGAACAGTTTGATGAAGTGCTTGAGGAGTTGTGGGTGCTGGGCGAGCACGGCGAGATTGCCGAAGTCGAGCGCATGGAAGTGCACGGAGCGCTGCCGGTGAGTCTGGCGATCGAGAAGATGATGCAGATGGGGCTGGTAGTGTCGGCGCCGCATCCTCCGCTGGCGCATGGGCATAAGCCGTTTGTGAATCCGTGCCATGATGCGCTGAAGCCGGTTTCGGCATCGGTGGGCGATGGAACTTTGATTGTGGAATTGACGCCGCGCGGACGGGAGCGGGCGGGGAGCATTATTCGACGGCATCGATTGGCGGAGCGGTTGTTTACTGATAGTCTGGCGATGGATAGCGAATCGGAGATTGAACAGCAGGCTTGCAAGTTTGAGCATATTTTGTCGCCCGAGGCGACGGATAAGATTTGCGCGTTTTTGGGACATCCGAAGACTTGCCCGCATGGGGCGCCGATTCCGCCGGGAGGGTGCTGCGCGCGGGCGGAGTGTGCCGAGGCCACGAGTTCTGTGCGCGGGGAGCGTTCGGGGACTCTCGGGGGCTAAAGCCCTGCATCTTTCCTACGCTTTACGCGGCCCATTCGACTGCGCTCAGGGCAGGCTGCTGAAGCGCCGCTCTTCCACGGTTGTGCCGGTCCTTTGGGAAATGGCAGGGCTTTTGCGGCGCTGTAGTGGACAGCAGGTTCCTCCACTGCGCCCTCGCTCGCGCTCGGGCTCCGGTCGGAATGACAATTTATTTTCACGACAATTCATTTTTATTTTCGTGACAATTCATTTTGCGTAAGACGAAGTAACCTCCATGGCCACCTCCCTGCCATTCTTGGGCGCTGCTATGATCGGTTTCGACTATGACGAGCGCGCGGCGTCCTATTATTGGCGTGTTTGACTCAGGCTTTGGCGGGCTGACTGTCCTTAAAGCTTTACTTGAGACTGTCCCCGAGGCTGACTATCTCTATTTTGGGGATACAGCGCGGCTGCCTTATGGATCGAAATCGGTGGAGACGGTGGCGCGCTATGCGGTGGAGGCGGCTCATTTTCTGGAGAGACACGGTGCGCAGATTTTGGTGATCGCGTGTAACACGGCGACGGCGCTGGCGCTGGATCGAATTGTCGCGGCGGCGCATGTTCCGGTGGTGGGGGTGGTTGAGCCAGGGGCTGAGGCTGCGGCTGCGGTAAGCAAGAATAAGAAAGTAGTGGTCGTTGGGACCGAGGCCACCGTGAGCAGCCACGCTTACAAGAAGGCGCTGGAGGCGCGGGGGGTGGAGGCGCGGGAGAAGGCTTGTCCGCTGCTGGTGCCGTTGGTGGAGGAGGGATGGGTTGAGCATCCGGTGACCGATCAAGTCGCGGGGATTTATTTGGCGGAAGCATTTGCGGATGGATTTCACGACGCGGATGCGCTGGTGCTGGGGTGTACCCATTATCCGTTGCTCAAGGCGGTGTTGCGGCGGGCGGCACCGGAGCATGTAAGCATTGTGGATTCGGCGGAATCGACGGCGAGGGTGGTGGCGGGACGACTGCAGGGGCTTTTGCTTTCTCCGGCAGGTGAGGAACGGCGGAGAGTTCCGCGGATTAAGTTTTTTGCCACGGATTCGGTGGAGAAGTTTCGTCGGTTGGGGGAGAGATTTTTGGGTCATCCGATCGAGAACGTGGAGCATGTGGATTTGAAGGAGTAGCGGGGGCTAAAGCCCTGCATCTTTCTTACGCTTTACGCGGCGCTGAAGCGCCGCTCTTCCACGGTTGCGCGGACATTGGGAAAATGGCAGGCTTTTGCGGCGCTGTAGTGGACAGCAGGTTCCTCCACTACGCCCTCGCTGGCGCTCGGGCTCCGGTCGGAATGACAGTTTAGACTAGAAGGCAGAGTGCAGTGAAGTGGAGCTAAAGACGGCGTCTTTCGACTGGACTGGCTTCCAAACTCAGTACAGGTGGAAGTCGACTTCGACCGCCATTTCGACTTTCACGGGATGGCCGTCTTTCTTGCCGGGTTCGAAGCGCCAGGTTTTTACGGTTTCGAGAGCTTTTTCGTCGAGGCCCATGCCGAGGGAGTTCACGACGCGGAGATTGGTGGGCTTGCCGTCGGTATCGACGACGATCATCAGGGTGCACGTGCCCTGATACTTGGCTTTGCGGGCTTCTTCGGAAAATTCCGGATCGGGAGAATAGATGGGGCGGGGTGGAGTGACTCCACGACCGGGACGGAAAACGCCGCCGCCCATGCCTCCGCCCTCGCCGGGGCCTACGCCGGGGCCGGTGCCGGAGCCGACGCCGCCACCGCTGCCTGAGCCGATTCCAGAGCCGTAGCCGGTACCGTTCGACGGGATGATGGCGGAGGATTTGGGATCGCCGAGGTTGGGCAGATTATTCATCGCCACTTTGATTTCCGGCGGAACGATGACTGTGGGCTCAACCGCCAACTTGGGATTGAAATTTCGTATCACCGCGGTGGGCGGAGTGATCTGCTGCATGGAGAACTTGGGCAGTTTGCCCCGGGAGGCCTGGAGGACATCGCGGTCGCCACCGCCGCCTCCGCCTCCGGCTTGGGTTTTGGCGGGTTTGAGCGAGTAATCGCCGGGATCGATCAGGGCTGTGGTGACGGTCTGCGGCTTGGCTTGGGCTTTGGTGACCCAACGGTGCGCCCAAATGGTTCCGCCGATGATTAATGCCAGGACTACGACGTGGGCGGCGGTGGAACCGAGGACGCCATTTTTCTTGTAGTTGTAGAAACCCCAGATATCTTTGACGGGGATGGGCTTCGATTCCAGCTTGAGGGGTGGAAGTTTCTTGGGGAAAAAGAATTCGTCCAAGCCGCGGAAGAGGGACTTGTACAACGGCTCGAAGGTGTCGGGAGCGAGCAGGAGATGGAGTTCCGGCTCTTTTTCAGCGGGTGTCGGATTCACTTCTACGGATGACATGTTCCCCGATTCGGCTTTCCCAGGTCGGACGGTGCGCTCGGCCCGACGCCCTGCTCAACACAGATGAAGAGTCGTTCCAGCGAGTTGCCTGTAAGGCTACGGCTCGTGTGGAATTTAGCGACCGCCCTGGGCGATGATTAACGTCCATCTGCCTGTTTGGAAAATTGTACCTCTTCTGCGGGTAGTTTACGAAGTGTATTTCGGAGTGCGGCGCGTGGGAGCGAAATCAAAATCTTTAACACGGGGGACACAGGGGCGCACAGGGTGACGACTGCGGGTTCGTGGACGTTCGCGGCGACGCTCCCTATAATGAAGAGATTCACACATTGGGAGAAGCCACTCGATTGCCGCTCGAACTGAAAACTACTATTAATCTGCCTAAAACTGCCTTTCCGATGAAGGCTAATCTGCCGCAGAATGAGCCGAAAATGCTGGCGCGGTGGGAGGAGGCGCGGATTTACGAGCGCATCCGCGAAGCGCGTAAGGGGGCGCCGACTTACATTTTGCACGATGGGCCGCCTTATACCAGCGGGCCGATTCATATGGGAACGGCGCTGAATAAGTGCCTGAAAGATTTCATCGTGAAGTCGAAGACGATGGCGGGGTTTGATGCGCCGTATGTGCCGGGGTGGGATTGCCACGGGCTGCCGATTGAAATCAAAGTGGATAAGGAGCTGGGCGGAAAGAAGCTGCAGATGCGGCCGCTCGACGTGCGGGCGGAGTGCCGGAAGTATGCGCAGAAGTTTTTGGATTTGCAGCGGCAGCAGTTCAAGCGGATTGGAGTGTTTGGGAGATTTGATCGTCCGTACGCGACGATGAATCCGCAGTATGAGTCGGTGGTGCTGTCGACGTTCTTTTCGTTTTACGAAAATGGATTCGTCTACAAAGGACTGCGGGCGGTTTATTGGTGCATGCATGACGAGACGGCGCTGGCCGAGGCCGAGGTTGAGTATGAGAATCACACCAGCCCGACGGTGTATGTGAAGTATGCGTTGCTGGATGATCCGGGGAAGATTGATCCGGCGCTGGCGGGGAAAAAGGTTTCGACGATTATCTGGACGACGACTCCGTGGACACTGCCGGCGTCGATGGCGGTGGCGTTTCATCCGGATGAAGAGTATGTGGGATTGGAGGTTCCCACGTCTCGCAAAGGAAGCGAGACGTGGGGCACCCCAGATAGTGAAGTTTTCATCGTCGCGGCGAAGCTGGCGAAGGATGTGGCGGAGAAATGCAATCTTCCGGATGCGCGGGAGATTGCGCATTTTCCTGGACGAAAAATGGAGCGGCTGAATTTTCAGCATCCATTTCTGGACCGGAAAATTCTGGGCGTGCTGGCGGAGTACGTCACCATGGATACGGGAACCGGCGTGGTGCATACGGCGCCTTCGCATGGCGCTGAGGATTTTATTACCGGAGTGAAGTATGGGCTGGACGCGACCAGCAATGTGGATGAGAAAGGAATTCTGCGCAACGGGCTGGCGGAATATACCGGGTTGCGCGTGTGGGATGCGAACCAGCCGATCATCGAGTTGCTGAAGAAGCGCGGAGCGCTGCTGCATACGGAGAAGACGGAGCATTCTTATCCGCATTGCTGGCGCTGCCATAATCCGGTGATTTTCCGGGCGACGGAGCAGTGGTTTATTTCGATGGAAACGCCGATGCCGGGCGGGAAGTCGGAAGAGGACACTTTGCGGAAGCGGACGCTGGAAGAAATCAAGCATGTGAAGTGGGATCCGGCGTGGGGCGAAGAACGGTTGTCGAACATGATTGCCACGCGGCCGGATTGGTGTATTTCGCGGCAGCGAGTTTGGGGCGTTCCGATTGCGGTGTTTCTTTGCGAGAGTTGCGGCAAGCCGTTGAATGATCCGGCAGTGAATCGTAAGGTGGTGGAGTTGTTTGCGCGGTCGGGCGCGGATGCCTGGTTTACGGCGGAGTCAGATACGATTCTTCCAGCGACGGCGAAGTGTCCGCACTGCGGTGGAAGCGAAGTTTGAAAAAGAGACGGACATTTTTGATGTGTGGCTGGAATCGGGCGCGAGCTATCTGGCGTTAATTTCCGACGAGCCGACGTATCCTTGGCCTTCTGATTTGTATCTAGAAGGTGGAGATCAGTACCGCGGGTGGTTTCAGTCGTCGCTGCTGTGCGGGATGGGGACGCGGGGAACGCCTCCGTATAAAAAAGTGGTGACGCCGGGATGGACGCTGGATGAAAAGGGCCAGGCCATGTCGAAGTCGCGGGGGAACGACGTGGATCCGGTGGATATTTCGGACCGGCTGGGCGCGGAGGTGGTGCGGCTGTGGGTGGCATCGGTTGACTTTCGCGAAGATGTGGTTGGGTCGGAGAAGTTGATGCTGCGCATTGCGGAGAACTACCGCAAGATTCGCAATACGTTCCGCTATGTGCTGGGGAATCTGGGAGATTTTAATCCGGAGACGGATGCGGTGCCGTTCGAGCGCATGGAGGGACTGGATCGGTACATGGTGCGGCAGACGCTGGAGTTTGCCGACGAGGTGCGGGCATCGTACGAGGAGTTTGCTTTTCATAAGATCTATCACCGGTTGAATCACTTTTGCATCGTTGATCTGAGCGCATTTTATTTTGATGTGCTGAAAGACCGGCTTTATATTTCGGCACCGAAATCTGCGGCACGGCGCAGCGCGCAGACGGCAATCTGGCGGATTGGAGAAGCGCTGGTGCGATTGCTGGCGCCGATCATGAGTTTTACTTCGGAAGAAGTTTGGGATTATTTGCCGAAAATTCCAGGACGCGAACCGAGTGTACATCTGGAATTATTTCCTTCGGCAGGGGAAATCCTTGGCGGGGGTTCGGTGAAAGAGGATGGCGATGGCGAGGATTGGACGACGCTGCGCGCGGTCCGCGACGAAGTGCTGAAGGCTCTGGAAGAGGCGCGCAACAATAAGTTGATCGGAACGGGGCTGGAGGCGCAGGTTATCGTCGCCGCGTCTGATCCGATTTATTCCGTATTGTCGCGGCATGCGGATCAATTGCGCTACTTGTTTATTGTTTCCGCAGTCACGCTGGTGCAAGGCTCGGGGAATGGCTCGGGCGGGGTGCATGTCGAAGTGAAAAAGGCGGACGGTTTGAAGTGTGAGCGTTGTTGGAATTATTCGACGCATGTGGGCGAGGATAAGAATTATCCGACGGTGTGTGAGCGGTGCAGCGCGGTGTTGAGGGAGATCGGCGAAAGCTAACCTCAGGGGCTAAAGCCCGAATCATTTTCGAAGCTTTACGCGGCGCTGAAGCGCCGCTCTTCCACGGTTACGTGGGCATTTGGGAGATGGAGGGCTTTTGTGGCGCTGTAGTGGACAGCAGGTTCCTCCACTGCGCCCTCGCTCGCGCTCGGGACTCGGATCGGAATGGCAAGATAGGGATCGAAGGAATTGTGAATTGGCGAAAGCTGAGAACGTTTCTGCTTACTGTTTTTTTTCTGAGCCTGATTCCCGCCACGCGCTACTACCAGATCGACGTGCCGCTGATACGGTTTTTAAAAGGGCCGCTGGCGGTGGATCCTCTTTCGCTGCACCTGGCAGGCGAGTTCATGGAGAGCAATCTGGGAACCGAGCAAGGAAAGGACGGCTCGGTGACGGTGCGCATGATCGCGCAGCAATATTTGTTTGTTCCCCACTGCATTCTGGTTCCCGCCGGAGTTCCGATTCATCTGCGGATCACGAGTGCGGACGCGGTTCACTCGCTGGCCTTCGAAGGCACGAAATATAACGTGAAGGTTCTGCCGGGGACGATCAGCGAGGCGCAACTGCAGTTTCCAAGCGCGGGCGAGTTCAAGACTGCTTGTACGGAGTTCTGCGGAGCCGGGCATTACGCCATGCGATCCAAAGTTAAAGTCGTACCACGCGATCAGTTCCCGGTTTTGCAAGCGGGAGAAAGAGGGACCTGTGCTGCGCAATAAGCGGCGGGGTCCGAACACTTGGAGAATGGGGTGGATCGTTGCCGCCCTGATTGCCACAGGCTCGCTGCTGGTGATCGCGAGCGACAATCTGCCGGAGCGGATTCCCTCTTACGTGGCGTGGACACCGGAGACGATTGCAGCAGCTTCGGCTGGGGACGCTTTTCGTGGAATGCTGCTGGCCAGACACTGCGAACACTGTCACGGGGCGGAAGGCTTCAGTGCCGTCGGTATGACTCCCAATCTCGCAGGCGTGGACCGGCTGGCGGTGTGGAAGGAGCTGCAGGACTTTCGCAGTCACAAGCGAAAATCGCGGGTCATGGAAGGAATTGCGGGATCGCTTACGCCGCACGACGTGGCCGATGTGGTCGCGTATTATGCGAAGCTGCCCGTGTTCGAAGATTTGCAGGACAATCGAAATTTTCCTCAGCCGCGGCCTGATCCCAGTCGGGCCGGCGTGGCTTCGCATCTGGTTTCGTTTGGAGATGGGGAGCGTGGGATTCCACCCTGCCAGTCATGCCACGGGCCGGTCGCCTACAAAATTGGCGTTCCATCCCTGGCGAACCAAAATGCTGACTATGTTTTGAACCAGCTCGAAGCGTTTGCGAACGGTGGTCGTGCCAATGACATCAACGTGCAAATGCGGACGATCTCTTCTCTTCTCACCGACGAGGAGAGACACGCACTCGCGGGATATTACGGGTCCGGCCTGGGGCTGGAGCCGGGTAGTTCGCGGTGAAAACTTCAGGATAAACGCCGAAGCGTCTGCCCTAGTCGGCTTGAAAAGCTCTCCCAGGGACCAAATGGATTACTTGTTTCTTAGCTAGCCGTGAAATAGAGTCCCATGCTAATGGGTAAGATCAGCGGTTTTGCGACTTTTGCATACCGCTGCAGGCGCTATTTTGATGAATCTGATGGAGTTGTCCGACAGTTTCATTAAAAATCAAAAATGCAAAACGAAAGTATTAGTGTGCATCGGTTTGCAGTATCCCAAAGGGAAAGCGGTGGAGATACTGGCGTAACGTGTTTTTATTCAACAGCTTACTGATTCGCGGAGTTTGGCATGCGGGGTGCACATTAGACGACGGGTGCAGTGGACTCCTGCCCCCTGGAGGGGTTTTAACCTCCATAGCGACTACTTCTCGGGTTTACACAGGTTCAGGAGGAAAGACGTTTATGAAGCGGATTGTTTTGATGGCTCTACTGGCAATGGCACTGCCGATGGCGATGTTCGCCAGTTCATCGGTTGACTTCACCAATAGCAGCGGTGTCCTTTCGGGCAGTACGGCGGGGCTGACCCTTAGCGGTTCTGAGCTGATTGCCGTAAACGGCCTCGGCGGCCTGGGCTTGGTGACGGGCGGACTGGGAAGCGTAAGCTTTTCCACAGGCGGACTGCTCTCAGGCGGAGCTACTGCTCTGCAGATGGGCGGCAGCTTCAATGGCGCCGGCGCTTTCGACATCAGTGGCAACGGAACCGACGGCATTCCAACGGGCACGATCTTTGACGGATCATTCAACGGCCCGGTGACCTGGACGCTGGTAACGCTGGCCAACGGAACTCACAATTACACCCTTACGGGCAGCATCAAGGGTACCTGGTACAACGGCGCGACCGTGAATGGCGCAACCGTTCAGCTGACGATCAACACGGGCAAAGGCTATTTCAGCGGCAGCACGATGATCTCCAGCGGCGATACCAACATCAGTACCGTTCCAGAGCCGGGCACACTCGGATTGCTGGGAACCGGATTGATTGGTTTGGCTGGTGCATTGCGGCGTAAGCTGAAAGCGTAATACATTTCAAATCCGCCTCACGAAAGCCTCGCGTTCTGCGGGGCTTTCGCTTTGCTTTTTACGCGCTGGTTGCGGCGTGGTTTATCGCGCGTGACGGCGGAATTCCCTTCCCGATTCGCTTCTCAAAAAAGACTTCAATTACCCCAGTAACCGGTGCAGGGGGATTACCGTTGACGCTGACGAGGGCGCGTCTTTACATTCGCCACAGGGGGTCGTATGAAAGATATTCATGAGGTGTTGCGGCAGAAGCAAACCAGGTACGCGCAACTGGGCAAGCAGATTGAAATGCTCCAGCAGGCGGCGGAGAAGCTCCGAGAGGTGGCTCCCTTGCTCGCAGAGAACGATGATGAAGATAACGCTGTGTTGATGGAAGTTGACGAAGCGCCGGGTGCCGAGGCTTCGGCAAAAGCGGCTGCGGCAGGATCGGGAGGAGCAGCGGCCAAGGCAGCGCGTCCGACGGCTCCGCGTTGGCCGTAATTCAGGGCTGCAATCTCGCCTGACTCAGGCGGGGATTCCACTTTATGACTCTTCTGGCACTATTGATTTCCACTGATGATTCCGCAAGCGAGGTCCTGGGCCGGGTATTGCCGGCGTCGGGGATCGCGCTGGAGCGTTTTAGCGACCTGGCGACCGCGGTGGATCGTCTTCGGCAGCAGAGATTTGACGCTCTGATTATTGATTTTGAAGATGCAAGAGCCGCGGCCGAAGTGTTCGCAGAAGCACAGAAGTTGAACTCGGGCGTTGCTCCGATCACGGTGGCGCTGGTGGCGGAACGCGCCAAAGTGCGTGAAGTTCTGAGCAGCGGGGCGCATTTTGTTCTGTATAAACCGCTCTCTGAGGAAAAGGCGAAGGCCGGATTGCGGGCAGTGAGTGCTCTGCTGAACCGCGAACGCCGGCGCGCCTACAGGGTGCCAGTGCAGGCTCCGGTGGAGCTAACGTTGCCGGACAAACGTACCCTGGAGGGAATCCTTCTCGACCTTAGCGAGACCGGTATGGATGTACTGACCGCCGAGCCTCAGGTGACCGCGGCATTGCTGAAATTCCGCTTCGTGCTGCCCGATGCATCGCTCGAGATCGACGCTCACGGGCAAGTGGCGTGGGCAAAGCCGAATGGGCAGACCGGTGTGCACTTTCTGGATTTGGACGAATCCATCAAGACGCAACTTCAGGAGTGGTTGCACTCGGCTGCGTCGGCCTTGCGGGCGGGCGAGGATGAGACTGTTCCGCATTGCAAGCTCACTGATTTAAGCCTGGGCGGGTGCTATGTGGAAACTGATTCTCCGTTTCCGGAACGCGCGCTGGTTGATCTTTGTCTGCGTACCAACGAAATGGCTGTGCACACGGAAGGAATGGTGCGAGTGGCTCATCCCGGCTACGGGATGGGAGTGGAGTTTCCGTCGCGCACGCCGGAACAACGGGCGCAGGTGGGTAATTTGATCAGCTTTCTACGCGGCTGTCCGCAATCCATGCTGGAAATGAGCGTTTCACCGCGCGCTTTGGTCGCAGACGTGAGCCAGTTTGAGCCGGCTCCGGATGCGGCAAATGCACCTTCGGAAGATGAAGAGTTGCAGGATCCTTTGCTTGAACTGCTGCGCCAGGCCAGCAGCATGCAAGAGGATGATTTTCTCGAGGAGCTTCGCCGGCAGCGGTCTGGCGAAGCCGTTACCACTTAATTGACTCCTTCCTAACTGTTTTTTTCTGCTTTGTTTCTTCTTTGTTTCTCACTTCAATTGAATCGCGTCTCAACTGGTCCCTGCGAAATTCAGTGCGCTAATGCGGCAGATAGCCTGTTTCCATGGGCAGTTTGCCATCGACGCGGATGACATTGATGGAGTTGTCGACGGAGCGCACGTCCACAAGGCCTACGGCTCCGGGAGTGGATTGGACAATCTTGAGGACATCAGCGTCGGTGTCGGCGACCACGATGGAATCTTTGTGAGCGGCAATCAGGGCCTTCCATTCGCCGACATTCATTTTATTCAAGCGCTCGAGCGTTTCGATTTCGCCCTCGGAATTCTTGTGCAAGACAAGGATAACGGAGGTGCCATCCGGCCACTTTCTGACTTCGGAGCGAAAAATCCGAGCAAGGTGAGCGGCGGAGACGGTGCCAACATTGTTTTCCTTGTTGACCACGACCGCCATGTGATGGGCGAAACAAGGAGTGAGGAAGGTCAGGAGAAAAACAAAGAGTACGGCAAGGCGCTGAGGTTTCATGAGCACATCCATCTTGAAATGTCGTTTGGGGGCCCATGACGAGACTAATTGAGAATCGTCGAGCAACACGTCAAAACATTGTCAAATCGCCGGGAGGTACCTGAGAAGAAAACATTTGGTCGGCTCCGGGATCAACCGGGAACAAGCGGCGTTGGTCAATGAGAATTGACAATTCCCGACCGCGCCGTACAATCCGCTCTCATGGAAATCGGTCCCTTTCGGCTGATTCGGGAGGCAACGCCGGGTCAGCGGCGGACGTTATTGGCGGCAGCGCTGGGTTGGGCGCTGGATGCCTTCGACGCGATGCTCTACGCGCTGGTACTGGCGTTGCTGATCCGAGACTTCGGGATGAGCAAAACGACGGCGGGGCTTCTGGGGACACTTACGCTGTTGGCATCCGGTTTGGGCGGAGTGATGTTTGGTTTTCTGGCCGATCGCCTGGGACGAAAGCGTGCGTTAATGGCGAGCATTCTGACCTACTCCGTGTGCTCGTTTGCGTCCGGGCTGGCGACCAGCATTGCGATGCTGGCCGCGGCAAGGTTTGTGCTGGGCCTGGGCATGGGCGGCGAATGGAATACGGGAGCCACACTGGTGGCGGAAACCTGGCCAACTGAACTCCGTGCTAAGGCAATCGCGATCGTTCAGAGTTCGTGGGCAATCGGCTTTGCGGTGGCGGCGCTGGTTGCGGGGCCAGTGGCACGTTACTTTGGTTGGCGGGCCGTTTTCTTCGTCGGAATTCTGCCGGCGCTGCTGACGCTATGGATGCGGCGTGGAGTGCCGGAATCGAAGATATGGGAGGAGCGCAAAATCTCGCGGAGTGAAATCGAGATTGCGAATGAGCCGCTGGTCGCGACCATGAAACACGGCGCGATCGAAAGATCCGGCAATCGAATCCCGGCGCTGAAGGAGACGCAACACAGTAAAGATTCGACAAGCTTCCTTTTGATTTTTAGATCGCCGTATTTGAAGTCAACGATCGCGCTGTTGTTGTTCAATCTTTTTTGCATGTTTGCCTGGTGGGGGCTGTTCACCTGGATTCCGCCGTATCTGTCGCTTCCGGTGTCGCAGGGTGGACGTGGTTTTGGAGCAATGGGCACAACGACTCTGCTGGTGGTGCTGAATCTTCTCGGTATGTTCCCTGGTTATGCGAGCTTCGGGTGGGCTGCGGACCGGCTGGGCCGAAAGAGGGCATTTATCGTTTACAGCTTAACGGCAGCTTTTGTGATTCCACTTTATGCGATTGCGCGGTCGCCTGTGCTGATCATGATGCTGGGAACGGTCGTGGCATTTTTCGGGACTGGATTATTTTCCGGCTCGGGAATCATTGGCAGCGAGATTTTCCCCACGAGTTTGCGCGCCCGGGGGCTGGGATTTACTTACAATGGCGCGCGCACGTTGAGTTCGGTTTCTCCACTGATTATTGGTCGAGTGGGACAGGCCCGAGGATTGGGCTGGGCGTTTTGTTTGTGCGCAGCCGGATATCTGCTGGCGGCGCTGATGACGACGCAATTGCCTGAGACCAAGGGTCGGGACCTAGAATGAGCCCGGGAGTGCAACTGTAGCGACGGCGTTGGGAAAAAGCTTACGCTCCCGCAATCTATTCGATGGGCTCAAGCATGACGGGACTCTCGAGCTGAGTTTGGTCCGGTTTTTGCACGATCACAATCGCGGCGAGGACGAAGACGATTCCTAAAGTCTGAATGGGACGGAGGACTTCGCCTAACAGCAGAGCGGCGAGAAGGATCGAGAATACGGGTTCGAGACAGCTGGCGATGATGGCGCGGGTGGGCTCCAGATACTGCAGACCGAGGAAGTAAAGAGAAAACGCGCCCAGCACGGAGATCATGGAGAACACGAAAAGAAAAAACCATTGGGCGGGGATGTAGTGGGCGGCGGCGATTTTCCAGGGAGGATTGACGACGAGCCAGAAGAGCGAGGCGGCGGCGAGGGTCCAGACCAGTACGCGCCAGCGATCGTGGCGGGCGAGAATGCGGTGTCCGCCGACGTTGTAGAAGGCGAAGGAGAATGAGGCCAGCAGCGCGGCGATGATTCCGTAAGTGTCGAGATGGAGCGGCAGCCCCGGAACGTGTGCCCAGCAGGTTGATGACGAGAGCGATTCCGGTTACGGCCAAAGCGACAGCGGCAATTTTTTGTAGCGTGAGCTTTTGCTGGCGCCGGGCGACTACGTAGAGCAGCACCCAGACGGGAGCGGTGTATTGGACGATGATGGCGGTGGCCACGTTGATGCGCTGGATGGCGACGTAATAAAAATAGTTGGAGACGGCCACGCCGAGCACTCCGAGAAGAAAGCAATAGGCGAGATCGCGCGCTGGCAGCTTGATGCGCTGCCAGCCTTTTGAGGCGACGAGAAGCGGAAGCAGTACGAGCAGCGAGAATGTGGTGCGCGTCTGCGAAAGAATGAGCGGATCGATGGGATGGAGAATGGTGCCGGAGAGCAGCCTGCCGGTAAAGACGGCGCGACCCAAGGCCGCCGAGATGCCCCAGAGGAATGCGGCGGAAGCGATGAAGAAGTATCCGCGAAGAGGATGCGGTTGCGGGCTTCGGGTGGTTGAGTTGGAGATGGCGGTCCTCGCGAATGGCTTCGATGATCAGGCAGCGGAGAGTACGAGGTCAAGGCGATCGGGATCGAAGCCCTCAATCACTTCGGCGCCGGACGCCGCGAGAATCACAAGAGTTGGAGCGGTGCGGCTGTGGTAGAGATTGAGCAATTCGAGGCGGGCGGCGGAGTCGAGGTCCATGTCCCGCTCCTCAAAAGGAAGGCCCCTGGCCTCGAGAAAAATTCTCATGACTTCGCAGGAGAGGCAGCCGGGCTGGGTGAAGAGCAGAATTTTAGGGAGCACAGGATTTTTATTCTACGCGTCCACGTATTCGATCTCACTGGTAATTTTTGCGGTCTTTTGCAGCATGGCGGAGACTGAACAGTACTTCTCTTTCGAAAGACGAACCGCGTCCTCGACAGCCTTGCGCGATACTTTGCCACCGACGCGGTAGATCAGTTTGATTTCGGTGTATACGGAGGGCGGTTCTTTGGCGCGTTCGGCCTGCGCGCGGACTTCAAGGCTGGTGAAGGGCTCGCGCTTTTTCTGCAGGATGGAAACAACGTCATAGCCGGTGCAGCCGCACAAGCCGATCAGGACGAGTTCCATGGGACTGTTGCCTGCGGCTTTGTCGCCGTCGAGGACGATGGTGTGGCCGCTGTCGGAGACGCCGTTGAACTGTTGTTTTTCGATCCAGGTGGCGCGGGCGTTGGTCATGGGCGTACCCCGCCACGCGATTTCCGATTGCCAATTTCCGATTGCCGATTGTTTTGCTTCGCCGTACGGCGCGAAGCAGCAAATATCGCTGCAAGCTGCTTTGCCTCGTCGATGAGATCGCTCATACGTTTCTGGGGCATCATTTGTGCCTTCACTAGGAACTCTAGCCAGAATACACTCTCATCGATCTCTTCTTCTACGATCCCTAGCTTGGAAATGAAATCTGCACCCGACCGCGCTTTGCAGACCGCTCGATAGTTTGCTGCAACGGAGGTTCCCGACCTCAGTAACTGTTGACCCACGACGCGCGACTCGGCGGAGCTGGGCAGCGACCGGAAGAGACGAACGACGCGAAGTGCAAACTGCATGGTTCGTTTTTTCAGCACTTCAGTCTTATCATTCATCGGAAGTTCCCAATCGACGATTGGAAATCGGCAATCGGAAGTATGTCTGTGACAGATGTCACAGGCAACTTGCTATCTTCGGTTGTCGGTGCTGGGTTCGGGATGGATGAGTACGCGGAAAAGTTCTGGAGCGGCTTGTTTGAAGCGGATTTCGAGTTCGGTCTGAATGTCGTGGACGCGGGCGAGAGAGAGATCGTCGGAGAAGGTGCAGTGGCAGGAGACGTAGAGGCGTCCGCGAACTTTCTTGATTTGAATGTCGTGCATGTCGACAATTTCTGGAAACTCGGCGGCCAGGGATTTCAGGCGGCGCTCGAGGGCGGCGTCGCGTACTGGCTCGTCGCCGGTTTCGATGGTGGCGGGTTCGCTTTCGATGTGGGT
The DNA here is from genome assembly GCA_963817305.1 of uncultured Acidobacteriaceae bacterium. Lineage (GTDB taxonomy): Bacteria > Acidobacteriota > Terriglobia > Terriglobales > Acidobacteriaceae > Sulfotelmatobacter. Next base: position 396,343 of record CAWFOD010000016.1, read on the forward strand.
GAGGATGTCGCCGATCTCGCGGACGTCGCGGCGCATATCGGCTTCGAGTTCGGTGACTTGATCGTGAGCGCTCTTGAGAGACATGCGCTCGTCGAGTTCGACGTGCTGCTCGACGTGGAGTTTGCCGGCGAGATCCTGCACGCTGATGTCGTGGACGTTGAGGTTGTGGCGGGTAGCGACGGCGCGAATGCGGTCGAAGATATTTTCTGAACGCTGCGCACGAGGCAGGGGTTGAACGGTGACGTCGGCGTCGGGAAGAATGTTACGCACGGCGGCAGTCACCGCTTCAACCAGTTGTTCGGAACGCTGAAAGGTAACGGTGCGGGCGAAGCCGACAGCCAGGTCGGCGAAATAGCGGTTGCCGGAGCGGCGAATGCGGACGCGGCCGATTTCGAGAACACCGTCCACGTGGGAAACGGCGTCGGTAATTTGGGCGCGGACTCCGGCGGGAGCGGCATCGAGGAGGGCGTCAATGGTGCGACGAGCCAGGCGCCAGCTGACGGAGACGATGACTCCGGCGACAAAGAGGGCGGCGATGGGATCGGCAAGGCGAAGCCAATCGACGTGATAGATACGGCCTGCAAGGATTAGTGCAAGGCCGAGGACGACGACGCCGGCGGACCAGACATCGGTGGAAAAATGCAGTGCGTCGGCTTCGAGGGCCTGACTTTCATACTTGGTGGCGATGCGGCCGAGTGCGCGGGAGCGCCACCAGTCGACAGCCATGGAAACCAGCATCACGGCGAAAGCCCAGATGGAAGGCTCGACTTCGACGCGGCGGAAAAATAAACGCACGATGGCTTCGTAGACGACCCAGATGCAGGTCAGGAGAAGCAGACCGGTTTCAACGAAGGCGGAGAAATTTTCTACTTTGCCGTGGCCATATTGATGGTCGGCGTCGGCCGGTTTGTCGGAGACTCCGACGGATAAATATGTGAGTAGAGCGGCGATGAGATCGAGGGCTGAGTGTGCGGCTTCGGAGAGAATGCCCAGGCTACCGGTGGTGACGCCGACGACTACCTTGCCGGCGGTGATGAGGAGAGCGGCAATTACGGAGTTCCCTGCAACGGCGCGCTTCTCGGCGCGCATGGCATGGGGCGAGTAAAGGGCCGGAGTCCCGGACATGATGGGATTATCGCCGTTAATGCGAAATTGCGCCAAGGGAATACGCGAAGGTGGAGGGTGGCGGGCTGAATTCGTCGACTTGAATTCATTAACGCTAATTTCATCAACCCTTAATTGATTGACCACGAAGGACACGAAGTTTCACGAAGGGACAACAAGAATGCGCCGGTTCTGATCGTGGTGCAGTATGGCTTACGCGTTGCGCCGGTTAAGCAGGAGATCCCTTCGGCTTCGCTCAGGGCAGGCTCTTCGCTACGCCTGAAAAACGGCTGCGCTCAGGATGACAGTCCGTCTGTGATAGTGCAAACTGCACCGCTGCCCATGTTCTTCTTAGCTTTTTTACGACCAAGGGCTCTATGCTAGGATGTTTGGTCCGAGATTTTCCAACTTCCTGATGTACCAATCCTGGAGGATTTTTTGTATGCGTAAGCGTTGGCTGCTGTGTGTGTTATTGGGAGGAGTGATGGCTTGGGGACAAGCACAACCGGTCCACACTCCAACTCCGGAGGCGGGTCCTGGCGAGGCTCCGAAGGCTGCTACTCCGTCCGCGGCGGAGGTGCCGGAGAATGCGGCGGTGATCACGATTGTGGGAGTTTGCTCGCCGACGTCGAAGAGCGGCTACGGTTTCGAAAACGGCAGCCGGAAAAGCCGAGGCCTGCGAAGAAGCCTGCAGATTGCAAAACGGTGATTACGCGGGCGAAATTCGAGAAACTTGCCAGCGCGCTGCAGCAAGGGACGACTCCGCTCACTCCACAGCAAAAACACATGCTGGCCGGGCAGCTTCCCGGTTTGATCGCCATGTCGGACGCGGCCGAAGAAAAAGGGCTGGAGAAGACTGTGCGATTCGAGGAAACGATGAAGTTCCTCAAGATGCGGGTCTTGAGTTCCGAACTTCAACATGCGGTGCAGGAGGAGGCGGATAACGTCCCGGAGCAGGAGATTGATGAGTACTATAAGAAAAATCCTGAGGCTTATGAACAATTTTCTCTGGAACGACTGTTCATTCCGCGCTTCAAGCAGGAGAATACCGAGAAGGTCAATCCAGAAGAAAAACTGAGCGAGGAGCAGCAAAAAGCCAAAGACGCGGCAGACCGAGCCAAGCAGGAACAGGGCGAACAGGAGATGACCAAACTGGCAGACACTCTGCGGGCGCGGGCCGCGGCTGGGGAAGACTTTACCAAACTGCAGAAAGAGGCGTTTGAAGCGGCAGGGATGAAAATGGATGCGCCGACGGTGAGTTTGCCGACGGTTCGGCGCACGGGACTGCCTCCGGGGCACGTGGCAGTATTCGATTTGAAGGTGGGTGAGGTCTCACAAGTGCTCTCTGACAACGGCGGGCATTATGTTTACAAGGTGGTGAGCAAGCAAGTGCTGCCGCTGGATCAGGTAAAACCGGAAATTCATGCCACGCTGAAGATGCAGCGGATGAAGGAAATGATGGACAAGTACACTAACTCGTACAAGGCGGAGACCAACGAAGCGTATTTTGGGCCGTCAACGCCGATGGGGCCGGGAGGACGGCCGATGTTACCTCGTCCGCCGCACGCACAGCCTTCGGAGAACGCTCCGCCAGCGGCGAATTCGCAGTCGCAACCTGCGGCGCAACCGGCACCTCCCTCCAAGCCGAATTGATGGAGAGCGCAAAACCTGCTGTCGTAGTTACTGGCATCGCGGGAAACCTGGGATCGAGGTTGCTTCCGCTGCTGGGAGATTTCTCGGTAATTGGCGTGGACGTGAGTCCGCCGCAGACTGACTTGCCGCTGCAATTTGAGCGCATGGATTTGGGCGATGAATCCTGCACCCGCGTGCTTTACGAGTTGTTGCGCGACACGCGGCCGGTTGCCGTGGTCCACCTCGCGTTCGTGATTGATCCGGTGCGCTCGGGGGTGCTTGAACCGGAACGCATGTGGCAGATCAACGTTGCCGGCACGGCACGCGTGATGGAAGCAATTACCGAGAACAATCGCACTACCGATTCGGGGATCAAGCAATTCATTTTTCCCAGCAGCGTTGCGGTGTATGGTCCCAACCTGGCTTCGCCGGCTACGGAAGATTCGGCGCGCGCGGCGCACACGCTGCCTTACGCGATTCATAAGAAGCAGTGTGACGAGGTGGTGCAGCAACGCTCTTCGGCGTTGCGCGGCTGCAGCGTTTACATTTTGCGGCCGCACATTTTTGCCGGTGCCAGTGTGGAGAATTATCTTTTGGGAGCATTTCGCGGAACGCCCAACGGAAAAAGTGCGCGTGCGGAAAAAATGCGCAGCGCGGGAAAACGACTGCCCTGCATGCTCCCAAGCGGGAAACAGTTTGTGGAGAACAAAATTCAGTTCGTTCATGTGGACGACATGGCGCGTCTGCTGGCCCACATTCTGCATCGCGATCCGGAGCCGCAGCGGCTGACGGTTTTGAATGTTGCGGGACGCGGCGAACCGCTTACTTTCGGGCGTTGCATTGAGATGGCGCAGGCAAAACTGGTGCGCGTTCCGGGAAAGTGGGCGATGCAGATGGTGCTGAAGTTTTTATGGAAGCGGCAGATCTCGGCCATTCCACCGGAGGCGCTGCCTTACATGACCGGCGAGTACATTATGAATACCGACCGGCTGCGGGGCTTTTTAGGCAAGGAGTACGAGAGCGTGATTCGTTACACGATCACCGACGCTTTCGCGGACAGTTTTAAAGTATCAGCGCCAGCGCCGCAGACAATCATTTCAACTTAGGGCTTCCACTTTGGCGAACGAAGTTGTGAAACAGGAGCTTTCGCCTGAAAAACCTCCTTCATAAAATAATCCTGACAATTTAGGGAATAAATCGGCGGCTGGGCGGTTTACTCTATGCGGGTGCCAGAACAGCAGCCCAACACGGCGACGTTTGAAGATCTGGCCATACCCCTGTTCGATCAGCTTTATAACTTCGCGCAGTGGCTTACGCAGGACCGTACCGAGGCCGAGGACCTGGTGCAAGAGACGTTTACCAAAGCATTGCGGGGATTTTCTTCGTTTCGAGCGGGTACGAATTTTCGCGCATGGATCTATCGCATTCTGCGGAATTCTTTTCTGAGTTCGCGGACAGGACTGAAAACAATGGTTGCGCTCGATGAGGAGGGCGCGGCCGAGTTGGAAGCGGAAGATCCCACGCCAGAAACTCGGCTGATCGAGCAAGCGAATCGAGAAATGGTGCAGCAGTCGTTGGAGAGATTGCCCGTGTCGTTCCGCGAGATATTGCTGCTTTGCGAAGTGGAGGAGATGTCGTACCAGGAGATTTCCGAGACGCTATCGATTCCGATGGGCACGGTAATGTCTCGGCTGTCTCGCGCCCGCAAAGCTTTGCGCTGCGATCTGTTGGCCAGGAGAGAGGAGGCTCGGCATGGCATGTGAAGTTTGGCACAAGCAGCTGGACCTCTATCTTGATGGCGAACTGGCCGCTTCTGAGGCCTCGGCGTTGTCGGCACATGTGCGGGACTGCCCTGCATGTGCTGGTGAAATGCTGGAGCGAGTGCAACTAAAACGGTCGGTGCAGATGGCCGGAAAACGATACGCAGCGAGCGCGGAGTTCAGAAACAAGATAACCAAACAAGTCTCGAAGCGATCGAGCGGGAGAGATGTCAGAAAGTGGCAACTGGTTTTTGTTCCAGTCCTGGCTCTGCTGATTGCGGCGGTTCTGTTGAGTGCTTACTTCGAGCGGGAACGAGCCGGGGACCGACGGGTGTATAGCGAACTGGCTGATCTGCACGTGGCTACCCTCGCGAGTCCAACGCCTGTGGATGTGCTTTCCACGGACCGGCATACGGTGAAGCCGTGGTTTCAAGGGAAGATTCCGTTCACGTTTAACCTGCCGGAATTGGCGGGATCGAACTTTACGCTGCTCGGAGGACGAGTTTTCTATCTCGAGCAAACGGCCGGCGCACATCTGATTTACCAGATCCGAAAGCACGAGATTTCGGTCTTTATTCTGCCGGAACGCGCGGATGAGATGCAGCGGGTACCTTCGGGGACGGTTGATGCCCTCTCGTTTCAAATGGAGTCCTGGACGAAGAATGGGCTGCGCTATTTTGTTATTGGGGATGCCAGTGCGGATGATATTCGGGCGTTAAGCAAGTTGCTGCGGGATGCGGCTTAGCTTTTCTTTCCGCGGTAGAGACCGGCTATCCCGAGAGTGTAAGGGGTCCAAGAGGCTTCGCGGAATCCGGCGCGGCGCATGCGATCGAGCATTTCTTCGGGCTGGGGAAAACGTTCGACGGAATCAGGAAGATAAGCATAGGGCCCGCGAACCCCAGAAATTAGAGTGCCTACGCGTGGCAGCACTTGTTTGAAGTAAATGCGATACAAGCGGCCCATCAGTCCCTTGGGTTCGCTGAAGTCGAGGATGCCGCACTCGCCTCCGGGCTTTAGTATGCGGACGATCTCGCGCAGACCGGCATCGTAATCCGCAAGATTGCGAAAGCCGAAGGCTGAAGTTACCAGGTCGAAGTGTGCACTGGGCAACGGAAGGCAAAGCGCATCGGCTTCGATCCAGCACGGCGCAGCGATGCTGTTTTTTTTCATCTTGTCGCGAGCCTTCGAATGAGCCCGCTGCAACATGGCGTGAGAGAAGTCTGCGCCCAGAATCCGTTGATGGTGGCCGGCTGCTTGTTTGAGTAACGCGAAAGCCATGTCGCCGGTGCCGCAGCACAGGTCGAGGATTCGGGAATCGGGCTGGGACAAAATGTGCGAGAAAGTACGAGCGGCGCGCCGCCACCACAGGCGATCGATATTGAACGACAATAGGTGATTCAGAACATCGTAGCGCGGAGCAATGGAGGTAAACATCTCGCGGACGGCGCGAGATGCGGAAGTAGCGTCAGTGGAACCGGCGGGCGCGGCGCCTATAACCGCCGGTCCTTGAGGTTCGGATGTCTGAGTTTCGGCCACGCGACTTACTTCTTCCATACCCAGCCGCCGTGAGACAGGCGACGCAGTTCTTCGACGGCATTGAGGATGACTTTGTCGGGCACATCGGAGGCGATTTCGACTTTGCCGATTTCCCGGGGAAGCACGAAGTGTACGGCTCCGTTTTGAGTTTTCTTATCGGCTTGCAAGCGCGCGAGAATCTTGCGAGCACTCACTTTTAATTCCGGCAGGCGGCCCAGGCTGAGGACGGCATCGGCGATTCGGCCTGCGGTCACACTGTCGGTACGACCGACGGTAAGGCCGATGTTGGTTGCGGCAATCATTCCCCAGGCGACGGCCTCGCCGTGAAGCAGGCTTTTGTAGCCGGTTTCGGCCTCGAGCGCGTGGCCGATGGTGTGGCCGAGGTTGAGAACGCGGCGCAGGCCACCCTCCTGCTCGTCGGCGGAGACGATTTCGGCTTTCAACTTTACGCTCGACGCGATTACGCCTTCCAGTTCCACGGGATCGCGCTTCAGGATCTGCGAGCGCTTTTGCTCGAAGCGCAGGAAAAGATCGAGATCTCCGATAATGCCGCACTTGAGCGCCTCGTAGAGACCGGCGCGATACACGCGGTCGGAAAGAGTGTGCAAAACTTCGGGGTCGATGAGAACCACGCGGGGATGGTGATAGGTTCCGAGCAGATTCTTCCCTGCTCCGAGATTTACTCCGGTCTTGCCCCCGACGGATGCATCCACCTGGGCGAGGACTGTGGTGGGGATCTGAACCAGGTCGATGCCGCGCATGTAGAGCGATGCAAGCAAACCGGTGACGTCGCCGACCACGCCTCCGCCGAGCGCGATCAGGACGGCTTTGCGGTCTGCGCCCAGACGGACCAATCGTTCCGCCATGGTTTCAATGGTGGCCAACTTCTTGGCAGGCTCGCCATCAGGAATCTGTAAAACCTGAGCCTTGAAGCCGGCGGCAGCCAGCGATTTCAGTAGTTTGCTGCCCAATCGACGACGCACAGGCGGGACCGTAACCACAAAAAGTTTGCTGGCCTGAGGCAGAAGCTCGGCGAGGAGAGCCCCAGCGCGCGGCAGGAGGCCGTTTTCAATCCGCGCCTGGTAGGGCCGCGGGGGGACGTGGATGGTGACTTGCGCCATGGAATTCCATAATAGCCTATGCGGCGGCGGGGTTTGGTGGAGTTGGATGGGGAAGTGATACCATTTGCGCGACTATGAAAGGCCTGCCATCCGAGACTGATTTTGTGGTGATTGGAGCCGGGGTCGCCGGATTGCGCGCCGCCATCGAACTGGCGAGCGCGGGGCGGGTGTTGGTGCTGGCGAAGAAGGAGGTCATGGGTGCGAATGCGCAGCACGCGCAAACCGGCGCTGGGGCGGCGTTAAGCGATGAAGACGAAATCAGCCCGCACTTGCAGGATACGTTGATCGCGGGAGATGGGCTGTGCCTGCCGGAAGCAGTAAAAACGCTGGTGGAAGAGGGTCCGGAGCGGATTGAGGAGGTGATCGACTGGGGGAACCATTTTGACCGCAAGGGAACAAAACTGGTGTTCGGGCGCGAAAGCGCCAAGAGCCGCAACCGGATTTTGCATGCGCAGGGCGATTCGACGGGACGGGAGATTTTGCGGGCGCTGTACGCCAAGGCACAGGCGCTGAAGAATATTTCCTTTTGTGAGTTCGAATTCTCGACCGAACTCGAAAGCTCGAACGGAGGCGTGACGGGCGTTGGGTTGATCAGCGAAAAAGGCTTGCCGCAGCAGGTTGCGTGCTCCGCGGTTTTAGTGGCTACGGGAGGCATGGGGCAGGTTTATCGCAATACGACTAATCCGGAAGCGGCCACCGGAGACGGGGTGGCGATGGCGTTTCGCGCGGGCGCCGAAGTCAGCGACATGGAATTCATTCAGTTTCATCCTACGGTGCTGTACGTGAAGAAGGCTCCGCGATTTCTATTGTCGGAGGCGCTGGAAGGCGAGGGCGCGCATCTCCGCAATATTGAGATGGACCGTTTCATGGCGAAGTATCATCCGCTGGCCGAACTCGCGCCCCGCGATCTGGTGGCGCGGGCCATCATGCACGAAATGGAAGTGAGTCGCGCCAAGGATCCTTACGTTTACCTTGATGTTACCCACCTAAAAGCGAGCCAGGTACAGAAGCACTTTCCGCGGATCTACGCGACTTGCCTGCAATACAACATCGACATTACAGAGGATCTGATTCCAATTCGTCCGGCGGCTCACTATGCAATGGGCGGAGTGCGCACCGATTTGAATGGCAGGACAAATGTCGCCGGTCTTTATGCGGCAGGGGAAGCGGCGGCAAACGGGGTGCATGGAGCGAACCGGTGGGCCAGTAATTCCCTGCTGGAAGGGCTGGTGTATGGCGCGCGTGCGGGAAAAGCGATGCGCGAGGAATTAAAGGAATCGCGCGGAACAGCGAGGGCTCCGAAGGCGGCCACTCAGAACGGGCCGGTGGATGCGGGAATGGAAGAAGTGATCGGGCAGATTCAGGACATCATGTGGAAAGACGCAGGGATTGTGCGCACTCGAATGGGAATGCAGGAGGCGCTCGGAAAACTGCAGGCGTTGGCTCCGCGCGTGGCGAATCCGCGTACCAGGCGCGCATGGGAGGCGGCGAATCTTCACGTGGCGGCAACGCTTGTTGTGCGAGCCGCGTTGGCCCGCGAGGAGAGCCGAGGCGCGCATTATCGAACCGATTATCCCACTGCATGATGACAAGAAGTTTCTGAAGCATTCGGTATGCAAGGGTGAGAGTCTGAGATTTGTGTAGGACTAAAGGAGTTGCGTCAGTAAGAACTTTCAATGAAACTCAACATCGGACCGCGCATTTTTATTTTGCTCGATTTTGCTCGGGAAATAGCAGCGACGCCACCATCGAAATCATAAGTACTCCAGCGACCACACCTAACATTGCCAGTGTCGGCACCTTGAAATAATTCGCTGCAATCATCTTCAAACCCATCAGGATCAGAATCAGGGCCAAACCAGTGTGGAGAAAGCGAAAAACCTTCATCAGTCCAGAGACTGCGAAAAAGAGCGATCGCAGGCCGAGTATGGCAAAGACGTTCGAGGTGTAGACGATGAAGGCGTTGAGCGTGATGGCAAGAACGGCGGGGATGGAGTCGATGGCGAAGAGCAGGTCGGTAGTTTCGATTACGATCAGCACCAGCAGCAAAGGCGTGGCATAAAGGCCGGAGTTTCCTTGCCAGTTGCGTACGAAGAAACGGCCTGCTTGATAACTATCGGTTACAGGGATCAGGCGGCGCATCGCTTTCACCACTGGATTTTTTGCCGGATCGACTTTGTGTTCACCGGTGAATCCGAGTTTTATTCCGCTGTAAATCAGTAAAGCGCCGAGACCGTAAAAGATCCAATGAAAGCGCTGGATGAGACCAATGCCGGCGAGGATGAAAGAGGCGCGCATCAAGCAGAGCGCCGAGAATCCCCCAGAAAAGAACGCGATGCTGGTACTCCTCGGGGACGGCAAAATAGCGGAAGATTACCAGGAAGATGAAAAGATTATCGACGCTGAGCGAAAGTTCGAGTACGTAACCGGTGATGAACTCGATGGCAACCTGCCGGCCTTGCCAGAAAAAAACCAGCGCGGCAAAAGCCGCAGCCAGGGCGAACCACAGAGCGCTGCGAGCCAGCGCATCGCGGGAACGCACGCGGCCGCGCTTGTGCAGGACGCGGAGATCCAGCACCAGCATTGCGACGGCGAAGAGATTGAAGATGATCCAGAAAGAGAGCAAGGGTGATTGCCGAGTTTCGATTGCCAATTGTCAATTGGAGCGACCGAATGAATCAATTGACAATTGGAAATCGACAATTGGAAATTCGTATCACTTCTGGCGGCCCAGTTTTCCGGCCTGCCAGGCATCCCACATCCCGGAGTCTTTGAGCATTTGTTCGGAGCCGGTTTCGCGCAGGGATTGTTCGATCTGTGCGCGGGTGAAACGGGGACCGATCTTTTCCGGAAGATTGGCCAGGGCAAAAGAAAATTCGGCGGCTTCGGCCACATTTTTCTTGAGCTGCACGAAATCTACTTTGTCGTAGGTGTCGGAGACGGCGTGGTAGTTTTCGAGATAGTTCGCCTCGTCCTGATCGGCCACGAATGTTGGGACGCCTTCCAGCATGAAATCGAAGTGATCGGTGCCCCATTCCATGTCGGTCTTCAGTTCGGTGAGACCAAATTGACGGAGCGGCGCGATAATGGTTTTCGCAGGTTCGATGACTTCTTTGTGTCCGCCGGAGGAGAATCCCGTGGTCTTGCCGGTTCCGGAGTCGTAGATGATGACGCCGGCGGCTTTGTCGAGTTCGGGGCGGTGCGCGGTGGAATAGGCTCGCGAGCCGAGCAGGCCTTCTTCTTCGCCGGAAAAAAGAATGAAGCGGATGGAACGGCGCGGCTGCAGGCCGGAAGCTTTGATCGCCCGCAGCGCATCGACGACCATTGCGGCGTTGCAGCCATTATCGAGCGCACCGGTGCCCAGTTCCCAGGAATCCAGATGAGCTCCGAGGATCACGAATTCGTCGGGCTTCTCGCTGCCTTTGATTTCAGCAACAACATTTGCGGACTTGATAGGGCCACCGATGCGATCGGGAATGCTGAGGTCTGCCCACACGGGATGACCGGAGGCGAGGAGACGTCCGATGCGCTCGCCATCTTCGCGGGCTAATAACACCTGAGGGATGCGGTCGATTTCTCCGGCAACAGAATTCGTGTGGCGGTAGAGAATGTCATGTTCGCGCGTGGCGATAAAGGCGACTGCTTTGGCTTTGCCCTGCACCGCGGCAGTGACGACCGGCGGTGCAATTGCATATTCGGCGAAAAGATCATCCCAGGTTTTCAGAACGACGGAATGCACAAGCACGATTTTGCCGGAAATGTCGCCGGCTTTTTTGAACTCCGAGGCGCTGCCGTTGCCTACGTCGACCACCGGAATATGTTTGACTGGTGCCAACGCGGGAGCCCACGCGATCGATACGCACCGGACACGGAAGTGGACCGTGGGAATCTGGGTGAGCTTGGGATCGAGTGCAGTTCCGGTGGCGCTGACGGTCATCTCGGTTGCGCCTTCTGCCCAGGAATGAGGGATGGTGAATTCTTCGGTGTGGACGCTATCGGCTCCGGCGACTTTGAACGCGTGTACGCCCCAGTCGATCGCGCGCTGCATGGCGGGCGTGCCGGGAACGCGACCCCCGATTTCATCTGTCAGTTCGCGCAGGTTGTGCTCTATGGGAGACGGTTGGAGCGAGAACTGAATGATGCGAGTGTTGTCGAGGTCAGCGGGTTGAGGGGCCGCTTGGGACAGGGTGCCAAAGATCAGGCAGAGACAAATAATTGTCGCTGGTCGCATCGGGTGCATTAGAAATCAATTTGCGGAAAAGAGCAAAAGGCTTTATCGCAGAGTGCGCTGAGTGCGGACGCGGAGAGCGCGGAGAAAAGGCTTTGCTTCAGCTTACTTGGGTGGAAGTGGATTCATTTTGTCGAGTATGTTGACTATCTCCAGAATCGTGGCGCCGGTGATTTCCAGACTTTTCGGGCTGAGCTTATCCACGGTATCTTGCGGCGTGTGCCAGAAGACGTTGTTGTAGCCGTAGTCGAAATCGATGAGATCGGCGCAGGCTACGCCTCGTTGCATAAAAGGAATGTGGTCATCGGTGACCTGATTAACGCGGGCAAAGAAGTGAGATTGATAGCCGAGGCGCGAGGCCGCCTGGTAGACAACTTCTTCCAGCCAAGGGGTTGAGTTTTCGTCACGATCGATGTTCAGGTCGGCGTCGCCGATCATATCTGCCAATAGGAATGCTTTGATTTTCTTTAGAGTTCCATCTGCTTGCCACTTCTCTGCGAGATGACGAATTCCATACAGGCTATCTTTTTCGAAGGGCATTTCAGTATCCGGCTTCATGGCTTCTTCGGCATCGTCCCAAACCAGCCAGACGCTGTAACCGTCGCGTTTCTTGCCTCGCAATTGATTGGCTATTTCAAGCAGGAGCGCGCTGGAAGAAGCGCCGTCGTTGGCGCCGATGTAGGAAGTGTTGCGCAGGGGATAATTCGTATCGTAGTGACTGGCGATGAGGATGATACCGTCGCGGGTGCCGGGGAATTTCGCGATGATGTTCCGAACGGGAAATTTGCCCTCGGGCGTATCGGCGGAGAACGCGTCATCTTCGACTGCGTCTCCCCTGAGCTGAGAAGTGATGAAGGATTCCACTTTCTTGTGATTCGCGCTTCCGACGGGGCGCGGGCCCAGAGCAACTATTTCCTTCACGTATTGCATGGCACGCGCGGAATCGAAAGCTGGAGGCGGTCCACTATCGGCGGGGAGCGATAGGGTTGGAAGCGATGGAGGCTCCGCGAGCTGGGTTTGCGCTTTTACGGGGGTTGGATCCTGATCGCGGTTGCAGGCCACGACGGCAATTGCGATGGAGAGCAATAAAATTCGCAGCGTTATTTTCTTGCTGAACATTTCCTTGCAGAACATTTTCTTGCAGATCACGGATTGAACCTCAGCTGATAGTGCGGGCAAATTTCCATATTACGCCGCTGATTTCTTTTCCTGGCGCGCGCGGCGCTGCTTGGGATGGACAGCCCAGGCTATGCCGATACTGACCGCATAGAGCGCAATCATAGGAGCGGCGAAGATGCACATGTTCAAAACATCGGGAGTGGGGCTGACAATCGCGGCCACGATGAAAATGACGAGGATGGAGTAACGGAAATTCTTCCACATGAACCCCGCGGTGATAATGCCCATCAACGCCAAAAAAAAGATAAGAATTGGCAGTTCGAAAATTAGACCCATGCCCAGGATGATGCTGAGAAACAGCGAGGTGTATTCGCCGATGGTGATCATGGGCTGGAACTGCCGTCCGAAATGGATCAGAAAGCCCAGCGCCTGCGGGTAGACGACTTTGTAGCCGAAATATCCTCCGGCGGTGAAGAGCGCGATGGTCGAGACCATGAACGGCACCACGTAGCGCTTCTCATTGCGGTATAGGCCGGGAGAGATGAACATCCAAACCTGGTACAGGACAAAGGGCGAGGTCAGAAACAGGCCGGCGAGGGCAGCGATCTTCAAGTAAAGGTTGAAGGGCTCGGTGGGGTTCAGATAGACCAGGCGCTCCGACATGCCGTTGTCTTTCAGCGCCTTCATGATAGGGCGCTGCATGATGTCGTAGATGGTTTCGACCTTCCACCAGCAGGCGAAAAAGCCCACGGCCACGGCTGCGATGGAGTAAACCAGGCGAGTGCGCAGTTCTTCAAGGTGGTCGAGAAAGCCCATGGTCGGCATGGGATCGCGCTTCGGGTCATTCTCTAAAGCGCGAGTCAAATTTTCAAACATGCGAATCCTGCGGGGTTGAGGCGACCTCTGCTTCAGGGACGGATGTGGGAGGAGCGGCGGGAGGGATCTCGGAATTTTCGGCAATCACGTTGGCGGTGGCCAGATTCGAGGTGGCTAAGCTGCCGCCAGCGAGTGTCGCTTCGGCGGGAGCGGCTAAAGTGGCGCGCGATTCGGGCGGCGTGGCTTCACCCGCTGCAGGGTTCAAACTAAGACTGGCGACCGCGCCCTGGGGCGGCGCGGCGGGAGGCAGAATTGTCTGCTTCTTCTCGACTTCCAAATGAGCGATTTCGGTTTCGATCTGCGATTTGAATTCGTTCGAGGCGCGGCGGAGTTCGGCGAGCAGACGTCCAGCCTGACGGGCGATCTCCGGCAACTTCTTTGGCCCGAATACAACCAGGGCCAGAACAAAGAGGAAGATCGTCTCGGAAAAACTCATGGGTTCATCATAATGCGGGAGTCGCAAGGCGGCAATGTTTGGAGTCAATCCACGTCAAACCTGTCTATTGGATGACAGCCCTTCGGCGACGATTAGGCTTCCGTAGGCAATCACGAGCCAATTGTTGGAATCGAAATCAGGTGGGCCCGAAAAATGGAACCTGCCAGGGCTTTGGCGCATCTCACTAAGAGGCGGGATAGGATGGTTACCGACGGTGACCTTCCCGGTTCGTGGCCGTCTAAAGTGGTGATATACTGCGTCTATTCAGTGCGCTAGCTGGGGACGCTCGAGATCCCTCAACCGAAGGAAATATTTAAAATGGCACGTAGTTCTCGCCGCTCACTCTTCCTGGTAGTTTTTTTTCTGCTCGCCTGCGGTTTTCTGGGGATTCTGTTTGCCCAGCGGACGGGGCAACAGGCGCCCTCTTCCTCGAGCGATTCTGACGTTAAGGACAGCCTGAAGCAGTTTACCGACGTCTATGCGGTAATCGAGGACAACTATGCCGAACCAGTGAATCCGGACAAGGCGATCTACAACGGCGCAATTCCCGGCATGCTGCACGCGCTGGATCCGCACTCGAATTTCTTCGATCCGAAGTCCTATGCGCTGATGCGCGAGGACCAGCGCGGCAAGTATTACGGCGTAGGTATGACGGTCGGTCCGCGCAACAATAAAGTGATTGTGATTTTTCCGTTTACCGGCACTCCGGCTTATAAGGCTGGGATTCACCCGGGCGATGTGATCATCGCGGTCGACGGGAAGTCGACAGAGAATATGAGTACGCCGGATGTCGCCGATTTGTTGAAGGGGCCCAAGGGAACGACGGTGCACATCAGCATTTCGCGGGAAGGCGTGGAGAAGCCGATGGAGTTTACGCTGGTGCGCGATGAGATTCCGCGCTATAGCGTGGATGTACATTTCCTGATCCGGCCGGGCATTGGCTACATGCACGTAACCGGCTTCAACGAGACGACGGAGGAAGAGGTCACGAAGGCGCTGGATGAGATGGGCGACCTGAAGGGGTTGATTTTGGATCTGCGGGGAAATCCCGGTGGCCTGTTGAGTGAAGGCGTTGGCGTGGCTGACAAATTCCTGAAGAAGGGCCAGCTCATTGTGTCGCATCACGGGCGGGCGTCGGCGGAGAAGCGGTATGTGGCGCAGCATGGCAATGGCGGAAAAGATTATCCGTTAGTCGTGTTGGTCAATCGATTAACCGCTTCGGCGGCGGAGATTGTTTCCGGCGCAATTCAGGATCACGATCGCGGCTTGATTGCGGGTGAAGTGACGTTCGGCAAGGGGCTGGTGCAAACGGTGTATCCGCTTTCGGAGAATACCGGGCTGGCGCTGACCACGGCGCATTACTACACGCCGAGCGGAAGACTCATTCAACGAGATTACAGCAATATCTCGCTCTACGATTACTATTACAACCGCGACGCGGAGTCGGGCAGCAATGCCAACCGTGAAGTGAAACTGACCGACAGTGGGCGCACGGTTTACGGCGGGGGTGGAATCACACCGGATGTAGTGATTCCTCCGGTGAAGGGCAACCACTTCCAGGACACGCTGCTGCAGCATTACGCTTTTTTCAACTTCGCCAAGCTTTATGTGGTAAATCATCATCCGACGAAGAGCTTCGAAGTGGACGACGCGGTGATGCAGGATTTCCGCAAGTCGCTGGATGAAGCGAACATTGCCTACACGCAGGCCGATCTGGTGGACAACAATGACTGGATCAAATCGAACATCAAGGCTGAAATCTTTGTGGATGCGTTCGGCCAGGATGAAGGCTTGAAAGTGCGGGCGGAATCGGACCCGGAAGTGCAGAAGGCACTGGAGCTTTTACCGCAAGCCAAAGCGCTGGCAGACAATGCCAGGAAGATTGTGGCGGAGCATAACAGCGCCGGAGCTTTTAACCGGTAATCATTTTGTGAGCTTAAGAATGCCCGGATGAAAATCCGGGCTTTTGTTTTGCTGGCTTTTTCTTTTCGCGGCTTCTCTTTTGGTAACAGCGGAGCCTTGCCAGTTCATTGACTTCGCTATCGGGCTGTGTGAAAATCCGCGTCAGTAGTGTCCGAAAATCGCCTGCCGCGAGGCGGTTGCGCTCCGCGAACTTCGGTTTCATCGTAATGAACAATCACCTCCAAATATGCTTGCAAGCGGGTGCGGGGTGTCTTGGCCCGGCGGAATGCTGAAGCCGGTGCTGTTGGGGCTGGCAATGGCTGTGGCGGTGGTGGCTGGCTGGACGGATTGGCGTTGGCGGCGAATTCCGAACTGGCTGACGGTTCCGGGGCTGGTTGCGGGCATCGCTGCGAATGCGGCGGTAAGCGGGCTGAGCGGAGTCAAGACTTCCCTGCTGGGAGCAGGATTGGGGTTGTTGCTGCTGCTGCCGTTTGTTTTCTTACGCAGTCTGGGCGCGGGCGATTGGAAGTTAGCGGGAGCTTTGGGTGCAATCGTAGGACCGGGAGCGCTGCTGGATTTGCTGATGGGCTCGATTTTCGTCGCCGGGATTATGGCGATTGTGCTAGTCATCTACAAGCGACGGGTCAGGGAGACTTTTCGGAACATCGGGCGCATGCTGAGGTCGATGCTGTCGTTTCACATGCCCGGAGCCGAGGTTTCGCTGGACAATCCGCATTCGCTGAAAATTCCTTATGGAGTTGCCTTGGCTTTGACCGCTTTGCTTTTTGGAATTGGCAAACTGACGGGCAGGCTTTAATCATGCTGAAAGCGCGATGGATGACATTACGGAACATTGTATGGAACGGCGCATGGAAAATCGCGAAAGATACACGCGGCACCGAGATTGTGGAGAGTGCCTTCGTGCTGCCAATCGTCTTCATGTTCGTGATCGGTATCATCTGGTTTGGACTGGTGTTTCTGATTTACGGGACGCTTGCGCAGGGAACACGAGCCGGAGCGGAAGCAGCGGTAGCGCCGGTTTGCACGACGTGCGGAACCACTCCGAGTCCGGCGGCGAGCGCGCAAACGGCGGTGCACAACGCGCTGGCTGCGGCGCATTTGAATAAGAGCAATCTGGTCCCCTGGGGAGGAGCGTCGCCCAAGTGGACGCCGCCTACGCTGTGCGCTTGCGGCACGGCGACCGCTTCGTGTGCCACTGCTGTTACCTGCGACAGCACTGTCTCTGATGTTTGTGTTCAGGAACCTGTCCAGTTGTCGTATCCGAGCCAGGGCGGGGCGGGCACTTGCGGCGTGTCGGTGAGCGCGCGGTATCAGTATCCTTATCATTTCAGTATTCCGCTCACCACGCTGGATATTGGGAATGTGCTGGTTCCGGGTCAGGCGCAGATGAGGGCGGAGACACAATGAAGTCGGGCACGAAGCGGCGGGTGAGGTGGTTCGCGCGGCTGAGGCACGGGTGGGCGGACGATCGCGCCTCGCAGGTGGTAGAGCTGGCGCTCTCTCTTCCGGTGCTGGTGCTGTTTGTGGTGGGGATTTTTGATTTCAGCGGAGCTCTCACTCTGAAGCAGAAGCTTACCAACGCCGCCCGCGAAGGCGCGCGCGTGGCCGCCGCCGATCCGGCGAGTGACATGTATGCGAGCGTTCCGGTAGCGGTGAGCGATGCTTTCCAGGTGGTGGATAATTATCTGCTCTCGGAGAAGATCAACGATTGTGGCTTGTCAGGTGGAGGCACACCGCCGACGCCGACGCAGAGCGGGCTTACGTGGACTTATACGTCGACAGGTTCGTGTCCGGGGAGCGGGATCACGCTTGCGATAAACCGCGGATGCGCGACCACTGCGACCCAGAATTCGAATACGGTTTATTTGATCGCTACCTGCGTCACCGTTAACTACGCCTACAAATGGCGTTTCAATAGTGTCGGGGGGCTGTTAGGCGGAAGGTTTGTTGGTCCGAGTATGATTACTACAGCAGCGCAGGCGTTTAGCCAAAACTGAGAACCTCATGATATCGCCACTAATCTGTCGCCTGCCAAGAGATACCGCACTCGATGCCAGTCAGCGGGGATTCACCATGGCGTTCGTGGCAATTACCATGGTGGCCATTCTTTCCATGGCGGCACTTTCGATCGATATCGGCACGTTGTATGAAGCGAAAGCAGAGGCTCAACGCGCGGCGGACGCGGCGGCGCTGGCTGCGGCGCAGGTGATCTCGACTTCTGGTATTACGGGCGACCCCACGAATGGTCCAACTGACGGGAGCTGGAGCGCGGCTTGCGGCCCGAGCGGCCTGGCAACCCTGGCGGCCACGAGCGTAGCCAATCAAAATTTGATTGGCGGAAATGCGCCTTCCAAGATCACGGTGAACTACGGCACCAGCGCTGGTGTCGGGTCGGTCACAGACTGCACCGGCTTGGGAGTGGCTTTCGCTGCGAACCCCGTGGTTCAGGTTTATGTGCAACAGGCGACGTTGCCAACTTTTTTCGCGCGGATTTTTTCCCTCATACCTGGCGGCACTTTTTCGAATTCCGGGGTGAGCGCTACGGCGGCTGCGGAGGCTTTCAATCCTTCGGGCACATCGACTTCAACCATGATTCCAGTGCAGCCCCGCTGCGTGAAGCCGTGGATGGTTCCGAACCAGGATCCTCGCAATGGTACCTGCACCGGCAGCGCTTGCCCTAGCTTCGTTGATACGACAACCGGTGCGATAACCAATGCAGGGCTCAGTGCTACCGGCGTTGTTGGTGAAACGTTCAATTTAATTGCGGACTGCTCCCCGTTGCATAGGCGTAGATGTCATTTGAATCCTGGACAGCCAGTCGTCGCTCCCGCGGGCACGCTCCAGTATGTCCCGGCGCAGACCTCGAATGTTTCTACCGCGATTGCAGCTAATAGCTCGATCAGCGGATGTTCGCAGACTGTTGAAGACACTAATTATTGGAATGCTGTCGCTGGTTGCGACCAATCTACCGTTTACGCTTGCGGAACGGCCTCCGCAAATACCGTTGATCTGACTTCGGATAACCCGGGGCCACCAGGGAACGACAGCGTGAATGCGGCTCAATGTCTTATCAACGCGACTGACCCGACTCCATCTGGCACGACGACGAACGGTCAGGATTATCTCGACCCTGGGGCAGGCCCTTACACCTATCCTTTCGTAATAAGAGAGGGAGCCAATAGCGCGCAAATTGGGGCCGGCATAGCGAGTGGCAGCCAGATCACGACCAGCCCCTCTATTGTTTCGTTACCGATCTATGACAACACGACAACGCTCGCTGCGCTAACCACGACGTCGGTCACGGTCATTGGATTCCTGCAGGTATTTATCAACAGTGTGGACAGCGGCACAGGAAAAATAAATGTTACGGTGATGAACGTCGCCGGGTGTGGGAACAGTGCAACCAAAGCCCCTGTATACGGAACCTCTCCGGTGCCGGTGCGGCTGATTACGCCGCCGGTGGTTACGCCATAGCTCTCGCGGCGGCTTGGAGAGATCGTCTTCAATTCAATGAAAGCGCTGGCCGACTGGACTGAAAGCTAGTCTGGAACGTCGTTGCTCTGCGGGGCTTTGGTCTCGGGGGCGGCGGGGGGAACTATTTGCACTGGAGGTTCGGGTTCGCCGCTATCCTGGGGCTGGGTAACTATGGGCGACTGGGCGTTATAAACCGGCGTGGTCCCTTCTGGACGCGCGCTGAGAATTACCCGATCGAGCGAGCGAGGATCGTTCGCCGAACTCAGGATGAGGAAGTTGAATCTGGAGCCGTTCAACAGGTGAGACAGAACTTCCGGCGCCGGGGCGGGGCCGAGTGCGGCGACTACTTTTTCCTGCTCGGCTCCGGCTGGGATGGCAATTTCCGCTCCGGTGCGCTGATGCACTGCGAAAAGAACTTCCGACAGTGTTGCCTGATTGGAAGTAATGGTGAGGAGCCCGGACTGGAATGTAACCACCAGCGGAGATGGTGGCGGGGGTGGCGTGATTTCGAGCGACCCCACATGATAGGTAGTATTCACCAGTGCGGCTGGCGAAGGCGAAGATGCGGTCCGGGAAGTCTGTGACCGGCCACTCCCAATCTTGATGATGACAGTTCTGCCAGACGGGAAAATCTGGTAGGCCTGCGGACCGTTCAAATCCAGAACAACCCGCGTGACTGGAGGCTTCGAAGAGAACAGGCCAACGCGAACACTCTTGATCTCCTCGCCATTCAGTGTTTGATTTCGCAATTCAGCGCCAGGGATGGCATTGGCGAAATCCACTACCAGACGATCGGGATCAGAGAGGATTTGCGCCTGCGGAACGAGGCTCTCGCTGCCTTCAATTTCAATCTCAAGCGGATTCTGTTTGCTCAGGACCTGCACACGGCGCACCGATGGGGCCGATTGCGCTTCCCCACGGATTGGCGCGAAAAGATGCACTGCAGCGCAAAGCAGCAGGCTGGCAGCGGCCCTGAGGGAGGGTTTCATAAATATCCTTAATGCTCTGCGAACGGTACGCGGTGCGATATTGCGATTCTAGCAGCGTCCGCAATTGACGAGGCTTACGAAAGGACTACGTCTTCGAGTCAGGGGTTCATGCCGATGGCAAGTGTGTGCGCGGCGGCGTTTAGAGATTTGTGGCTTACGCATCACGCGCTCAGTTTACGGCGCGCCCAGTAAATGGCGGCCAAGCCAGACACGAACATGATCCACGTCTCAGGTTCAGGGACAACCCCGGGAGCGCCACAAGGGCCTCCCTTTTTCTTGGGGATGCTCACTTCACCCGCACAACAACCCGCCTCGATACTGCCATTCTTTTTGACCGGGCCGCAAAGCGAAGACTCGAGCGGCGGCGGGGCGATAGGAATCCAACTTCCACCCACAAATGGATCGTATAAAGCCAGCGGTCCCGCAGGGCCCAGGCCGGGAGCGGCGGGTTGCTGCAACAGAGCTGACTGGAAGGGAGCAGGCGGAGACTGCATGGCCGTGCCGCCGTTTTGCGCGATAGGCTGATCGAATTTCTCCGCAGGAGGCTCGGCACGCGAGGTGGCTTGTTGCGGCATTTCTTCGACGCGATTCGCGCAGCGGCCGCGAGCCGTCATGCGACCGTCGGTAATTAATTTTTCTCCTTTGTGAAGCGTGACTCGGTGACTCGTCCAATAGACGTGACTGCCAATCCGGTAAGAGAGGTAAACCGTCTTGGCCAGCGTGAGCCGAACCACGCGCGCGTGATCATAATCGAAACCAGCGTAGTGAGCGGCGACGATGGGATCGTGCTCGGCGACCCACTTCAACTCTTTTGCGTCCTGGACGCCTCCCGGCACCAGCGAATAGGGATATACAGGGCGATCAGCGGAAGGTTGCGCCTGGGAAAGAATCTCATTCATTTCGACGACGCGGCTGCGGCTCAGTTCCGCTTGCTCAAAGCTGGGAACGGCAGACTGCCGCGCGCGAAACAAAGAAGGGCTGAGATACTGCAAGGCGACGGCGGAGGCAGCGATGGCACATGTGGCGAAAGTTACGAGGCTGAGCCAGCGGCGAATGCTTCGATTGCGGCGGTGCCGGCGGCTGCGTCGGCGCCGTGTTTTCCGGACGTTCCCTCCTACGGGATCACTCACTCACTGCTCCTGCCTGAGGCGACGGCCCTGGGCTCAAAACCGGCGACACTCTCCCACGAACTTAGCGGCAGTTGGAGTGCCACGTCGCGACTCGCGGACCTAAACAAACAAAAGCAGATCCGCGTTCAATTTCGGACCATGTTAGCAGAGTAAGAAATGGTTTGCACAATTTAAGTTGTGGATTTCTCAGTAGCTTCCCAGATTCGTCCAAGATTATTTCTTAGCGGGACTAGCGATCACCGAATGCTCTGGTGAAGAAACGGGCTCTGCGCTGTCGAGCCAAGCGGTATACCAGAGATTCAGCAGCATTTGTGATCCCGCGGCGAGGCGGTGAGTCGTGAATTCGAAGGCTTCGGGAGAGCCTTTGCCTTGAAAGCCTCGGGCTTTATCGATTTCGTAGACTTTTTCCACCAAAGCGTGGGACTGCCTCAGGTAATTAATGTAGGCCGCAAAGGGATCATTTACCTTTTCCGGAGCATGCACGAGTTCGGCAAAATTATTTGCAGAGATATTCGCTCCCACATAGACGGTTTCGAATTGCGCGTGAATTTCGTGCTGCGTAGTGTAGCCGTTGGGATTCGGTCCCACCCACCCGTTGTACTGGATCGTCGTGTGCAAGGGCTGTGAGCCATCGGCTACGTAATGGCCGAGCCAGGCTGCGTAGAAAATGATTGCGTCCTCAATTGGCTTGGTGGGCTGGTGATCCGCTTTTAGTTTGCGGTATTCACGGAACCCCACTTTTAATCGTTCGTAGACTTCCATCGTGATGTAGGGCTGCAGGCCGACGTGCTCGGGAAGGTAGTCATCGGGGTGGTCGATGGTGGCGGCTCGCTTCTGATAGAGCTTGCGATAAAACTCGTAGCGTCCGGGCGGTAGAGGATTGAGCCAGTCCACGCGCTCCAGATCGATAAAGTGATCCGGTTCCTGCGAGTTTTTCAGGGCGAATTCCGTAGGGCTGCGCCAGCGGTCGGGCTCAGGGCCGAGATAAGCAATTTCGGCAACGGCGCGACGGAGGAAACGCGGCATGCTGGCAGGAATCTTTTCGGCTGCAACGCGGTTCACATAGGTATGACCCTCATCCCCCCAGGCGAACGCGGGATCGGACTGCAAAAGAATGAGGGCGATCAGCAGGCAGCTGATCAACCCTCGCTTGAAATTATTCATTTTCATTTTTCAGCTGAGATGAGCGGGTATCACTGTTCACGAGCCATCATCTCAGAACGTCAGGTGCAATGCCATCTGGATGAATCGCGGACTACCAATGGTGTGTTGCAAGACGCCGAGATTCCCCGCGGGCGGGAATGAGTAGCCGTACGGCGTACAGTTGTAGTTGGGTGATGGAGGATAACAGTAGCCGGGGTTAAACTCGACGCTATTGCTCGGAATGTCGAAGCTGGGATGGTTGAAGAGATTAAAGACTTTCAAGTCGTACTTCAACTGGAAGCGTTCAGTAAATGCGAAGTTCTTAAACAGGTCGAAATCCCAGCGTTCCTGGAATGGAGCTCGGAAAATGTTGCGGCCGCCGGAAGCGTAACCGTTTTCGAAGTTATCGCATACCAGAGTTCCGGAGCTGGAATCGCAGGCCGGCACGCCATTTGTTCCCGGCGTGTAAGGAGCGGGAATGCCGAATGCGGCCGCATTCAGGACCGGCTTTTGCCCGTTCACTCCAGTCGTGCCTTGCAGGATGGGGTTGGACGCGGTGGCGCCGAATCCGCCTACGGGCACGATCGGATTGGTGATTTGATCCTGGCCGTCGCCCCAATAAATGCTGGCCGCGCCACCGCTGTAATCAATCACGCTGTAAGGCTGGCCGCTTTGCAGAACCGTGACGCCACTGATGCCCCATCCGTTAACCACCTGTTTGGCAAAACCATTGGCGGAATTCCACGACGGCAACTGGTAAACGTAGCTTATCGTCCACTGATGAGTGCGATCGAAATCAGAGCTGCCGTAGGAAGAACGGGGGTTATTGGGATCGTTTCCGCTATAGAAGAGCCCGAGGCCGCTCTGTTCGTCCAGAGTGTGAGAGTAAGTATAGGAGCCGGTAACGGTGAGCCCGTGCCTCATGCGCTTGGTGACGTGAAACTGCAACGCATCATAGTTCGACATTCCGAAGGCGCGGTTGAAATCTGAATTTGGATCGTAGCCAATGTAGGGAGTCCTCAGATCGACATTTCCTGCGCAATAGCCTACGGCCAGAGTGCAAACGCTTTCCGCGGCAACTCCGGGCACTTGTGTTCCGTAGGAATAGATCTGCTCGTTCGGACCGCCGCGCAGAGCGGGATTTTGCGGCGTGGCGATGCCAGCCTGATTAAAAGGAACTGGGATGGTTTCGTGTACGCCGTGATTGCCCACGTATCCTAGCGTGAGAACCAGATCATTCTTGGGTTGCCATTGCAAATCAAGAGTCCAGTTCTCGGAGTAAGGCAGACTATTTTTAGGATCATAACCGCCGAAGAAAAGTGGACTGCAGAAAGATTCGCCCACGGAATTGCAATATGGAGTCTCATTGTTAATCAGTTGGCCGGCGTTCGGGACGAGAGCTTTGACGGAAGACAAGTTCGCGGGAGGCGGCGGAGGCGGGGTGGTACCGAAGGGCTGGGCGAAGGTTGCGTTGTTTACGGCGTAGTAGGGGACGACGAACGGTTCTTCAACGGTTACCCCGAAAGGACCGCTGATTCCCCCTCCGGCGGGTGGCGAGAGCTCGGTGAAATATTCGCCGCGATCGTAATACATCCCGAAACCGGTGCGGATGACCAGTTTGTTATTCAAAAATCCCGGACTGTAGGCAATACCGATGCGCGGAGCAAAGCCCCACTGGCGACCGGTAATTGTGGAGTCGCTTACGTGTGGGGTGCCGAAGGTTTTGTTGTTACCGGCGACGACCAGCCCGATATTGTTTATTGTGTCGGTGGCTACGTTGTAGGAATAGTTCTGCGGATAGAAATTCGTGAGCAGCCCATTCTGTTCATAGAGAGGACCATCCCAGTCCCATCGCAGGCCGACATTGACGGTCAAATTTGACTTGACTCGAATCGAATCCTGACCGTAAGCGCCGGCTTGCTTGGCGCGGTAGTGGCGGTTGCTGGCGCCGTTCAGTATTTCCGAAGGGTCCTGGCCTGAACATGACGCATCGCCTGCATTGGGACTGCAGACATCGCCCAGCAGGAAACCAGGAAAATCCTCGAAGTCGATGCGCGCTACATCGTTGTTCTTGTTGATTACATTGAGCTGGGTGAAGTCGTAGTTGAAGCCGGTCGCGAAGGTATGGCTGCCGTGAACCCACTTTAGATTGCTGCCAGCGTCATACTTGTTCTGGAAAATTCCCGCATTGGCGAAGTTGTTCGTGGGGCCGATGGAGAGGCTGTCGGTGGCGGATCCGTTGTCAGCGTATTTAATGTTGATCGAGGGAAAGAGAGTCAGGCCGGGGAGATTTATTCCGGCATCTGCCGGAGTGAGGGACTGGCTGGTGGTGGAAAAGGCGTCTTGCCGAACAAACCCGATACGCTGTTCCAGGGTCATGTTAGGCGTGAGCGCGGTAGTGTTATCCAGGGAAAGGGTCTGGCTTCCGGCTTTCATGGTTTGCGGAAATCCCAGGAGCTCACTCTCGGCAAACGGTGTGCTGTTGGGGTCGCGCTGGTAGTAATACTTCGCTGCCAGACGATCTTTGGCACTGAAGTTGTAATCGATGTTGCCGTTTACCTGATCGGCGGTAAACCGGGAATTAGGACCCTGGATTATTGTGTCTGCGAACTGGCTCTGCAAGGCATAGGCGCTAGCAGCGGAGACGGGACTAGGAATGAAATAGCTGCCGCCGGGGGCTTTTGCCTGCAACAGCGAAAGCGCCTGGGGTGTGATCTGATTGGCCGTAATGGTGGTGTTGAAATCTTTATTCACTGCAGCGGCGATACTGGCGGCATCCCGCGCGTTGGTGAGATCGGGTGGAACGGCAACGTAAGAAGTCGCCAACAGTTGATCGCTGACGCGCTGACCCTGGTAGGAACCGAAGAAAAACAACTTATCCTTCTTGATCGGACCGCCGATGAAGGCTCCGAAAACATTGCGATGCATCTGGGGGCGCGCCAGACCGTTGTAGTTGAAAAACCACTCGTTGGCGTTCCATCCGGTTTGCTGGTGGTATTCGTAGGCGCCGCCATGGAAAAGATTGGTGCCGGATTTAGTGGTGAGGCCGATCTGTGCACCGCTGTTGGACCCTTGCGAGGCGTCGTACATAGCGGAGTTGACGTGCATTTCCTCGATAGTCTCAGGAGGCGGTGAAGGCAATGCGTCTCCGATGGCGCCATAGACAGAAGTGCTGGTAACAATTTCTCCGCTGGGATTATTGCCGTTTCCGTTCTCGCCAATGTTCACCGCGACGCGGCTGGAGGTCACCTGACTGGTTGATTTCCCATTGAAGATGTTGGTCGCGTCAATTCCGTTTACGGTGAAGTTGTTGCTGGTGTCGCGCTGTCCGTTAGCCCAGATCGCTTGGTTGCCCAATCCGGCATTGGTGCCGGCGGTGTTTAAAAGGTCCGCGCTCACGCCGGGGCTTAGAATCGCCAACTGGGTGAAGCTTCCCGTGCCCAAGGGAATATCGTTGATTTGCAATTCGTTCAGAGTGTAGCCAGTCGTGGTATCAGTCTGGTTCAGCAATGGGGTGGCTTCAACCGTAACGGTCGATGACACGGCGCCGGGTTTCAACCTGGCATTCAATGTCGCGGTGCGATTGCCCTGAACGATGATCTGTGTATAGGCCTGGGTTTGGAATCCTTCCTTGCTGAACGTCACTTCGTAGTTTCCGATGGGAAGATCGGAGATGCTGAAGTTGCCATCCGATTTGCTGGTGGCTGTGACCTCAAGGTTGGTGGCCGTAGCGCGGGCTTTAATACTTACGTTAGACACGACCGCGCCGCTGCTATCGCTGACCGTACCGTTGATGGCTCCTAAGGTTTGCTGGGCGAGCGCGAGCTGCGATGAAGAAGTGAAAATAATGAAGAAGAAAAGGATTGGCAGTACGGGACCAGAAAAAACCACGGTTAGCAGGGCTGACGACCGACGACCAGAGGTCACAGGAGAACCCTCCTTTGGAAGGACTGGACGTTATAGCAAAGGCGGCAGCCGCGGTTCAAGGCGGATCGGTTAAAAAACGATGAAATTCGATCAATATTTTTTAATAGCGAGCATTCGGAACTCGACTGCCACTTTAACGGTGCGGCGCTTTCGTGGACGTGGTTGCGGCGAGCGCTGGCGTAGGCGCAAACGCTCGCCGGATGAGATGGTTTAAGGGATATTGCTGAGCTGCAGTCTGCCGATAATTTCTGAGACGATCGCTGCCGGAAGGACGTCGGCGTCGATGATTACTGCGTCTTTCGGCTCTTCCAAATCGGCCAGTTGGCTCTGCAGCATGGCTTCGGTCATGAAGTGTCCGTGGCGCTCGCGCAGACGCTGATGCAACACTTCAGCAGACACCCTCAAATAAACAATGCAGACTTCGGGCGAGACCCGCAAGATATCGCGATAGGACTGCTTCAAAGCGGAACAGGCGAGGACAGCATTCTTTCGCGCAGTCAGCCAACCGGAGATGAGCGTGCGCAACGCCTCCAGCCAGGGAGCGCGATCGGAATCGGTTAACGGAATCCCGTGCCGCATCTTCTCGACATTCGCTGCGGAGTGGTAATCGTCCGCGTCGGCGAACTCCCAGCCGAGTTGGGCGGCCAGCAATTTTCCTACAGTTGTCTTCCCTGCCCCGGCGACACCCATGAGAAGAATGATCACCTGTTTCTCCGCGCTCGTTCTCCGTCCTCGCGATTCGTCGTGTTATTCTCTCAAACCTGTCAGGAA
The DNA here is from genome assembly GCA_963817305.1 of uncultured Acidobacteriaceae bacterium. Classification (GTDB taxonomy): domain Bacteria; phylum Acidobacteriota; class Terriglobia; order Terriglobales; family Acidobacteriaceae; genus Sulfotelmatobacter. The sequence continues at coordinate 423,512 of CAWFOD010000016.1, forward strand.
AAAGGATTCTCATGCCGGTGTCGCAACCACTAACCTTGCTCTGCATTACGACGTATGAAAAAGGCCAGGATTTTATGCGGGAGTGCAAGCGCCAGGGTTGTCGCGTGTTACTGGTAACGGCGGAAAAGTTGCGAGATGCCGATTGGCCGCGGGAAAGCCTGGACGAGATGTTCTATCTTCCAAACGAACTGCCGCTTGCCGAGATTGTGCAGGCGGTGACGCATCTGGCGCGAACACAGAGAATCGACCGCATCGTGGCGCTGGATGAATTCGATATGGAAACCGCCTCGACCTTGCGCGAACATCTGCGCGTGCCTGGCATGGGGTTGACGACCATGCGGTATTTTCGCGACAAGCTGGCTATGCGCATGCGCGCTCTGGATCATGGAGTGCGCGTACCGGATTTTGTTCCGGTCATCCATCATGACGACATTCGCTACTATCTCGATCATGTTGCCGGGCCATGGGTGCTGAAGCCGCGGCAAGAAGCCTCCGCCATCGGGATCAAGAAGATTCAAGCTGCGGAGGAACTGTGGCCGGTCCTCGAACAATTGGGCGACAAGCAGTCTTCTTATCTGCTGGAGAAGTTCATTCCTGGAGACGTTTATCACGTGGACTCGGTTGTCTCAGAGAATGAGGTGGTCTTCGCCAATGTGAGCAAATACGGCAAACCCCCCATGAACGTGGCGCAGGGCGGAGGAGTTTTTACGACGTTCACGGTGCCACGCGGAAGTGAAGCGGATAGCGGCTTGCGGGAAATTAATCGAGAGTTGATTGGAGCGCTGGGACTGGTAAGAGGTGTGGCGCACGCGGAATTTATTCAGGCGTATGAAGATGGTGAATTTTATTTTCTGGAATGCGCGGCGAGAGTAGGCGGTGCTTATATCAACGAGATGGTGGAGGCCGCTAGCGGCATCAATCTTTGGCGGGAGTGGGCGCGCATTGAAATCGCCGGAGGGGATGGCTCCTACAGACTTCCGGCGATACGGGAGGAATATGCGGGCGTCGTTCTTTCGCTGGCGCGCCAGGAAGATCCGGACACTTCCGGGTACAACGATCCAGAGATAGTTTTGCGGATCAAGAGGCATCACCACGCGGGGTTGATTTTGCGGTCGAGCGATCCGGGGCGCTTGCTAGGGTTGCTGGAAAGCTACGCCCGGCGATTCGCGGAGGAGTTTCTGGCGGTCGAGCCGCCCCGGGACAAACCGACCGCGTGAGAGTGGACGTCTTTTGTTCCTAGTGGCCGTCCGAGGACCAATGCGGCGGATCGCTCGCTAGTTTACGTACGCCGTAGGTGGCGCCTACTCCTTGCAGCGTGGTGTTGCCCGCGCCAGTCCGGGGCTGGTTTGCGATTGCAACCTGGGCGCCAGCCGCATTGGCAATTGTAAGATGGCCTTGCCAGGTGATGTCCATGTCGATTGCCTTGCCTTCAGTATGCCGGGAATTCAACACAGGCATGAAGACGATGCCGTAGGCCTGCACCATTTGTTCTGCAGCGGCTTTTGATGCCGCCAGGTCCGGAGCGCCATTTGCCCCCGAGTGCGTCCATTGAATGTCGACGCCCGCCATCGCCGGGACGGTGCCAGGATCAAGATTTTCGCGCGCAATACAAAATGCATAGTGCATCAGGTAGGCGCGCTGGGGTGGCCGCAGAGTTGTGTTTATGCTGACCGAAGCTTTAGCCGCGGTGAGCGCGGCGATGAAACGGGTGACGTTGCCGCGGAACGGCTGCTCCAGGTCATCCGTGCTTGCGGTATCGGGAAATTGGCTTACCCATAGTGGTCCGCTAAGCGACATGATGCTTCCTCCGAAATCGGCGCTAGGGCGTTGCGGTTTTTGTCTCCTGAGGAGTACAGGTTGGCTCGATGTCGTAACCCAGATAATAGTACTGGTGCCACTTTGGTAGACCGTGCAGGGGTTTCCCCGACCAGACCGTCAGGTGTACCCCTTCGGAGCTGGTGCAAAACCGAAAGGACGCCGGCCGGCCGTCTTCAAAGTCGGCTCTAACATATTTGCCGCCATTCTGGAATTGGCCTAAGAATGCGGAGACCGCAATAACTGGCACCGAGGGCTGCAGTTTCCCTGATATCAATCGAACTTCATAAAACGTCAGCTTGGGGTCGCTTTTTTCGTTATTGATGCAATTCGCTGACGCCGGCCCCACTATTTCAGCTTTCACGATCGACTGTGGGGGAGCGGGAAGGACCAATGTCAAAGGTGCGCCGGCATCGAGTGCAGGGTTATGGATGTAAAGACAAATCGCATCCGGCTTCTGTACCGCGACTCCTAAGTTAGAAGCAAAACTAAAACTCTGATTCCTTGCGATAGACAAATGGCATTGCAACAGAAGCAACAGTAGCAACAGTGCCGGAAGAAATTGGACTCGTTTCCGCAATATCCTCTCCCGTCTGCAGAACTGATGTATGCGCAATCGATCTCGACAGAGAAGTACATATCGCGCCAGGCTGAAGCGCTAGAAAGCATCGGCCCCGCGTTTTACGTCGCAAATCTTACACCGCAAATCTCACATCGCAGATCAGAACGCATCGATCCCGGTCACACTCTGTCCGATGATCAGTGAGTGCACATCGTGTGTGCCTTCGTAGGTTTTCACGGATTCCAGGTTCATCATGTGGCGCATGATGGGGTAGTCATCGGCCACGCCGTTGGCGCCGAGGATGTCGCGGGAGATGCGGGCGCACTCCAGGGCCATCCAGACGTTGTTGCGCTTGGCCATCGAGATGTGCTGGTGCTCCACCTTGCCGGCGTCTTTCAGGCGTCCGACTTGCAGGACGAGTAATTGCGCTTTGGTGATCTCGCTGATCATCCAGGTGAGCTTGTCTTGCACGAGTTGGTGCGAGGCGATGGGCTGATCGCGCCACTGTTTGCGCAGGATGGAATATTGCAGGGCGCAATCGTAGCAGGACATGGCTGCGCCAATCGCTCCCCAGGCAATGCCGTAGCGCGCCTGATTCAGGCACATGAGCGGCGATTTTAGTCCGCCAGTTTTCGGCAGCAGATTTGATTCCGGAATGTGGACGTCCTGCAAAGACAATCCCGAAGTCACTGAGGCGCGCAGCGACCACTTACCGTGAACATCTTGCGCGGAGAATCCAGGGCGATTCGTCTCCACCAGAAATCCTCGGATTTTATTGTCTTCGTTTTCAACTTTGGCCCAGATGATGGCGACGTCGGCGATGGTGCCGGAGGTGATCCACATTTTCTCGCCGTTGAGGATGTATTCCTTGCCAACTTTGCGGGCGCGGGTGAGCATTCCGCCGGGATTTGAACCGAAGCCGGGCTCGGTGAGGCCAAAGCAGCCGAGCTTTTCGCCTTTTTGCATCGGCGGCAGCCAAGTCTGTTTTTGCTCTTCGCTGCCGAATTCGTAGATTGGGTACATGCAAAGTCCGGACTGGACGCTGACGAAGCTGCGTACGCCGGAATCCCCGCGCTCGAGTTCCTGAGTCATTAGTCCGTATTCGACGTTGCCCATGCCGGCGCAGCCGTAGCCTTTGAGCGATGCGCCGAAGAAACCGAGATCGGCCATGGGCTTGACCAGTTCGCGGGGAAAGCGGCCGGCGCGGTTGCACTCTTCGATGATGGGGATGAGATTGTCCTCGATGAACTGGCGCGTGGTATCGCGGACCAGGCGCTCTTCTTCAGTAAGGAGTGAATCGAATTGAATGAAATCGACGCCGCGGAATTTGATGGCAGACATGAGGAATCTCCGTGAGCAAATGAATCTCTAGCCTGGGACGGATGAAGCCAGAGGTTTGACCGCCCGCAGAATACGCGCGCGCAGAAGGGCAAACATATGACGGTAGCAGGAGTGAATAGTGGGGGTCAACGAGACTAGGGACGAGCAAAATGATTCCGCTTGTCCGAAGAAAACCGTAGAACCAGCGAAATAAATCGGTAGGCGCCATCACTCATCTGGAACGGGCATCTCATATGGCGCTCGATCCCATTCGATGAACTGCAGGAGTCAGAATAGATATGACGCGCCACGTCCAACTCGTCGTCTGCCTAGTCGTGATGCTGTGCACGGAAGCGGCATTCAGCCAAGCGTCCAGCGAAGTGAAAGGCAACAGTGAAGCTGCGGTGAGCACAGCTCCCGCCGCTTATGTATATGTCTCGAGCAACGTTTATGCGAGCAATCCGCGAATTTATGCTTACGGTGCGGCGACGAATGGAAAGCTGACGGCGGTGGCAGGATCGCCATTTAGCGCGCCGATTGCCTATGGTGGGTCTCTGGCGGTAAACGCAAAATATCTTTTTGCGACGAACGGGGTGGATATCTCTTCATTTTCGGTTGCGTCCAATGGCGCGCTTCATCACGTTGCCGCGAGCGATGCGCAAGGGTTTAATCAATCTGATTGTGGTGGGCCGGTATCTTTATTTCTCGATCGTAGTGGCGCGACTTTGTACGACGAAGACATTTATAGCGACTGCGCCAACAACGCTTACCAGTTTTTCGGCGTCGGCGCTTCTACCGGCGATCTGAATTACCTGGGAACGACGGCGCGGACGACCCCGGAATTCGAAGTGCCGTTGAGTTTTGTCGGAAACAACAAGTACGCCTACGGAGCGAGTTGCTACCACTGGAACCAGGTAATTTTCGGATTCGCGCGTAACAGCGATGGCGCGCTGACGTCCCTGGACATAGACCCAGCGATGCCTGCGGCGGAGAACGGAAATTTTTATTGTCCTTATTTATCGGCGGCGGATGCGGCGAATCATCTTGTGGTACCTGTGCAGCCGATGAGCAATGCTTCGTTCGAACCATCTGGCGCATACCAACTTGCCGTCTATACGGCAGACAGCTCCGGAAACCTGACGACGACTAGCACGTATTCGAACATGCCGAAAGTTTCGGTGGGTAGTGTCACGAGTATTTCGATATCGCCATCGGGGGAGCTTTTAGCGGTTGGCGGAACAGCGGGTGTGCAGGTATTCCATTTCAACGGCGCAAATCCGATCACGGATTTCACCGGACTTCTCAATAGCGTAGAGATCGATCAGATGTCGTGGGACAACGACAATCACCTTTATGCCATCAGCCAGTCGGCTGGAAAGTTGTTCGTGTTTACGATTACTCCCACTAGTCACACCCAAGCTGCAGGATCGCCGTACACGATCACGAAGGCGCAGAACATCAGCGTTCTGGCAAAGTAGAAGCGGCGATCTCCAACAGAGCAAGCGGGAATTAGGATCTGTAAACAGGCAATCAAAATTCCCGCCCTGTCTCTCCAGAAAACGGAGAGACAAAGACGGGGCACCCTCCCCTTATTTTTCATTGTTATTCTCACGGCGCTTTTTTTGGCGGCCGTGTTCGGCAAAAACCGTAGGCCGCAGCAGAAAATCCGTAGGTGCGAGCTTAATCTCCGTAGTTGTGTTTTCGCTTTTTTGCATGTGGCATCTCATAGCCTCCGCTCAATTTTTATCGGTGAAAACAGGAGTGACAGGAGTTATGAGACGCTACATCAAAGTCGTTGTTTGCCTGATCGCTATGCTAGGCACGGAAGTAGTGTTTGGACAGGAACAAGCTACATCAGATAACAGTGCTTCAAGTACGTCCACTGCACCAGTTGCGTATGTTTATGTATCCAGCGGCAGCGGCAGCAGCAGCGTGATCAATGCCTACAGCGCAGCTTCAAACGGAAGGCTGACGCCAGTGGTGGGCTCGCCGTTCGTAGCCAACGTGGGACCGATGGCGCTGAATAGCAAGTGGCTCTTTGGCAGCAACGGAATTGACATCTACTCATTTTCGATTGCAGCGGATGGCGCTCTCAATCAAGTTTCTTCCATCAACGCTCAACACTTTAATCCCTACGATTCCGGCGGTCCGGGGAATCTGTTTCTCGATCACACTGGAGCTTCGCTGTATGCCGGAGATACGTACGCTTACGGAACCGGCGACAATGCTTACGAATCTTTCAGCATTGATAATTCCACGGGGCAACTAAACTTCCTGAACCTCACTCCGAATGGCGGGACTGAGGTGGGGAGCGCGTTGAGCTTTGCCGGGGACAATATCTACGCCTATTCGGCTGATTGCTACCACTACTCTCCAGATATTTTCGCGTATAAGCGGAACTCCGACCAAGTGCTTTCCCCGATCACTATAAAGGCGCCGCTACCGGCAGTGCCGAACGGCGGCACATACTGTCCTTATTTGGCCGCGGCTGACCCAACCAATCACGTGGCCATCTCGCTGCTTCCGTTGACTAGCGATATGGGTGCTGATGGTCCGCCACAGCTCGCCACCTACACTGTGGGAAGCTCTGGGAACCTGACCACCACGAGCACGTCATCCAACATGCCGAAAACCGCAGTCACGTCGATTCAGGATATATGGATGGCCCCATCGGGCAAGCTTCTGGCCGTTGCCGGAACGACGGGGTTGCAAGTCTTTCATTTCAACGGCGCTAGTCCGATCACGCACTACACCGGATTGCTGACCAAGGACGAGATCGACCAGATGTTCTGGGATAACGACAACCATCTCTATGCCATCAGCCGAACAGCGGGAAAGTTGTTCGTTTTTACGGTGACTCCCACGAGCTACAGTCAGGCAGCGGGGTCACCCTACACCGTTGCGAATCCGGAAAACTTAATTGTTCTTCCCAAGTAAAGTTTGGGGGAGAACGTGAACCGAACGAGGGGCGGGGGATTCATGGGGAGTTTCACTCCTGTGAGTTCCCCTTCCATGGACCGGCACGTGAAAGATTGTTTTTACAAAGATTCGTTCCAGCTGCGTATCGAAGAGGCGCAGGATGCCGGCGCTACTTATTCGCGATAGGCTTCTTTGATGTGTGCGCGAGCTTTTTCTGCAGGAGGGGTGCTGGCATTTTCGGCGAGGACGATCTGATATTTCTTCATGGCCAGATCGCGCTGCTGGAGTTGGTCGTACATTTCGCCGGCGGCCAGATTGGCTTTCTGTAAAGTTTCGGGGTCGGGAGCGGCAACCTCGCCCACGAGCTCATAGGCGGCAGCGGCTCCGCGATAATCTTTCTGGCTGCGAAGTAACTCGCCCAAGGCCCAGGCAGAGATCTCGTAATGCAAAGCGCCGTACTTCCCTTCCCGTCCGTTTAGCCAGACTCTGCGATAGGCGGCAGCGGCCTCCTGAACGTGATTGGTGGAGCGCATGAGATTGGCCTCTTCCAGTGGAAATAGATAGTTTCCGGGATAGCGCGCGGAGAGATCATGCATGAGGTTCCGAGACTCGTCAAAACGGCGTTCGCGGCGCAGGAATAAGGCGAGCACGACCTTGGCATCCACGCTATTTTCGCCGCCGCTGTTGGCTACTTCGCGCAAATATTGCAGGCCCTTTTCCTTGGTTCCACTTAATCCGACGAGAGCCACGGCGGCCTTTACGCTCCAGGGCAAACTTCCCATTACATAGTTGTGCGCACCGACGACGAGTTTTGCGTCCACATAGTTGGGATTCAATTCAAGAACGCGTTCGTGATCGCGGCGTGCGCCTACGGCATTGCGCAGCGCGGAGAACCAGGCACGTTCAACTAATGCGGTATAGAGCGAGAACTGTGCGCGGGTTACGCCGCGGGCGTACAGCGCATCTATGTTATTGGGATCGTCTTTGAGTTGCTGCTCTTCAAGGGTCTCGGCGCGCTCGACCAGTTGCTGGATTTGTTCCTTCACCTTGGGGTCCGCGGAGCGATGCGCCTGACCGATGAAGCTGTCGGTGGCGTATTCACCGGTGTTCATGGCGCCCATGCGGTAGAGTTCGCGCATCAGGGTTGTGGCCAGAAGATGGTTGACGGCAGAAGGGTCATTGGGATGACGATCCAGAACCTTCTCAAACTCCTGGATCGAGCGGTCGTAATCCATGTTGTAAAAGTGATCAAAGGCGACCTCGACCAGGGGATCACGCGGGGAAGAAGAAGGGGAAGAAGGCGGCGTTGAAGCGGGAGCGGCTGCGCGGGTTTGCGCGCCAGCAGGTTCCAGCAGGAGGCAAAGGCCGGCGAAGCACAACAGCCTGGTGCTCAAGAAATGCACTCTCGCAAATGTCCGACGCAACTGCATCCCCGCGGGTGTGATCTTGGCTTCTAGTCTAACCGAAGTCGAAGCAGGTTGACGGTGTGGAGGAGAATCTAGTTTTCTATGGGAAACGCAGGGAGAACCACCGAAGTTATGGGGAAGACGCGGGGAATTGGGTTAGCGTTTGCAGGAGGCATCCTGTCATTTGCCGACTTGAAGTTGGAATGACGGGATGACGGCGGTAACCGGGGCATCTTTACGCGAGTTTGCGAGTAATAATTGCGCGAAAATCGGAGCATCCGGCGGCTAAGAATTTGCAAGTACCTGACTTAGAACATTTTGGCGAGTCGGGTTTTTGGCTGTTCGCTTGCCTTACCGAAGATAAAGTCCCAAAGAGTTTTTCCTAGTTATGGCTGAAGTAGTTCACGATGCGCAGCAAGAATTTTGGCGGCCACCGTCAGTGCTCGACGCGGTGGCCGAAACAAAACTTCCGTTATTGTCTTCTCAGGATTTGGCGGACACCTGCCAGGGTTGCGGCAGCGAGTTCATGATCGGCGCGCGGTTTTGCCACACCTGTGGACTTAGCCGGCCCGTGCTCTCAAAAACGGATACGACACTGGAAACGGCGGTAGCCGACATCTCTGGCGTCTGGGCCAGGAGCGTGGCAACGGCCCTGGCCGTAACCGGATCCGTGGCTCGCGCATGGCGCCAGATTGAGTTTCCTGGCTGGCTTTATTATTTGCATTTTCACGAGATCAAGCGTCGGGTGGGTCTGCCGACGGCGGCGCTGGTCGCGTTCATGATCGGTTTGGGGTGCGTGGCGGGGGCGGTTGCAGTCAGCTTCTTCTATCACGCATCGAATCTGGCCGAGTTTCAGGCGATCCAGATGTGGCGTATTGAATGGCTGCTGGCCGCGACGGCCTCGTTTGTGGCGGGAATCCTGTTGAAAAACCCTTCGAACGACCGCGATTAATTCTCTTTCCCTGCGATCTTCGTGAGTCCGGCGCTGACGGTTGAGTTCAAAGTTTAAGCTTCGCTTCCTAAGCCGGCTGCGCGGCGCTGCTGGTGCATGCGGTAGAGATGGTGGAGTGGACCCGTACCGCGACCAAGAGGATGGCCGGCGGCGATCGCCGCGGTGACGTAGGTCTTCGACAACAGAGCAGCCTCGGGTAATCCGCGATCCAGAGCGAGGTGACAGGCCATGGCGGTTGAGAAAGCGCATCCCGTGCCGTGGGTGGAGTTGGAACGCTGCCGTTCTGCCTTGAAAACTTCCTGCTCGATTCCTCGCTTGCTGGTAAAACTCAAGAGATCGATCGCTTTGTCGAGGTGGCCGCCGGTAATGACCAAGGCACGCGATCCCATCTCATGGAATTTGTTTGCCGCCAAGCGCATCTCGTCCAAGTCGGTAACTTTTAGCCCTGTCAGGAGAGCAGCTTCGTCGACATTGGGAGTGAGGACGTCGGCAAGAGGAATCAGTTTTTCGACCAGCAACTTCATTCCGGAAGTATCAAGCAAGTCGGCTCCGGAAGAGGATTTGACGATCGGGTCAAGGACTATGTTAGGAAGCTTCGAAAGGCCTGCCTTACCGGCACCCTGCGCCAGGAAGTCGGCAACCGCGCGGACGATTTTGCCGGTACCGAGCATTCCAATGTGGACGGCCGCGATGGACAGGTCGGCGGCGAGTTCCTGCAGGGTTTCCGTTATCAGGGAGGAATCGACGGCTTCGACGCGGTGGACGCCCGCGGTCGATTGGACAGTCAGGGCCGTGATGCAGGCGACGCCATAGCATCCATGGGCGGCGATGGTCTTAATGTCGGCTGTTACCCCCGCGCCTGAGGAAGGGTCAAAACCGGCTATGGTCAAAACCACAGGTGGTCTTTCAGCCATGATCGGGAAGCCTTGGGACGGAGACATGCCTGGAGCAAAGAGAGTTTCTCATGAATTCGGCCTTGAGGCTGGTCGTAAATCGCCGATGGGATCAAAAAAAATCATCGGGATGGACGGCAACCCGCCGCGTAAGGGGCTGACATTAAACAGGTTATATACAGATCGATTGCAAGTAACTGATTTCATTGGAGATGAAAATACTTCTTTGCCTGGGGCATATCGCTTAATTACTAGTTAGTAAACACATAAGCCTATTGTTTTGATGCACATGATGCACTTATATCATGATTAACAACAAGTTACGTAAGATATCGATTACTACCAGGTCACTATAGACCACGTACTTTCGGATTGACAAGGTGCCGGTAGACCCATACGATTTATAGATCGTTAACGAGAGAGCCTAGCTAGGACGACTTTTTGAGATGCGAGGAGAACTGAATGCGAAGACGTATAGCTCATGGACTGATGATCGGCTTGCTGGTCGTCGGGCTGGGAGCGGCTCAGGGACCGAACAACTCGGAGGCCAGTTCAGCCCCAAGTAAATCCGCCCTAATCAAGCCCGAAGTTCAAAAACAGGCAGGCAAGACCAAGCCTTTTCAGGTGGGAACCGCCTCTTGGTACGGTGAGTATTTCGACGGAAAACCCACTGCCAGCGGCGAAGACTACGATATGTACGACATGACCGCTGCCCATCCAACGCTTCCCTTAGGAAGCTATGTGCGGGTGACGAACCTGCGGAACGGACGAGCGGTAGTGGTGAAAGTGAACGATCGCGGACCGATCGTAGAGGGGCGCATTATTGACCTTTCCTACGGTGCAGCCCAGGCTCTGCAATTTCAGCAGCGCGGCTTGCAGCGGGTCCGGCTCGATATCGTGAAGGCCGGTACGTCGCATCACCGGTCGGTCTACCAAACCATAGCCGCGAATCACCCTCTGGCGGAACTCCGCTAAAGGCATTTACACTGCTGGGGATGCAGACTACTCTGCCCCATCTCATCCCTGGCAGCGATGGAAAAGCCATCTCCCCAGCTTTCGATCCTCTTAAACTCGATTCTCCAAAAAACGATCCGCGGCGGAAGTTGATCGTGGCGCTCGACGTCTCGACGGCGGCAGCGGCACGTGAGATTGTGGCGGCCATCGGGGATTCGGCATTTACCTATAAAGTCGGGATGCAGCTCTATACCGCCGAAGGTCCGCAGCTGGTAAGGGATCTGGTGCGGTCGGGAAGGCGAGTGTTTCTCGATCTCAAGTACCATGACATCCCGAACACTGTTGCGGCAGCGGTTCACGAAGCGGCCCAGCTTGGTGTGAGTATGTTAACGGTGCATGCTTCGGGTAGCGCCAAGATGCTGGGCGCGGCCGTGGACGCTGCCGGCGCCGTCAAACCGGATCTATTGGTCTTGGCCGTAACTGTGCTTACCAGCATGGGCGCAGACGATCTGGAAAAGATAGGCATTCAAAGTACGGTGCAGGATGAAGTGCTGCGCCTGGCGTCTCTGGCGCTCAAGAGCGGGTGCCAGGGGATTGTCACCTCAGCGCGCGAAGCTTCCAAACTACGCGCGGAACTTGGAAGCGATTTTGCCATCGTCACTCCGGGGGTGCGCCCCGCAGGTGTTGGGCATGGCGATCAGGTGCGCGTCGTTACCCCAGCCGAAGCGATTGCCGCAGGAGCCAGTCACATCGTGGTCGGACGGCCCATTACCGAAGCGGCCGATCCGGCGGCGGCGGCAAGGGCGATTTTGAGTCAGATTAGCTAAGCCTAATTTTGTTTCTATGTCGTTAGCGAGATGGTTGCTCTGCGACCGTCTTTCGCAGTTCCTCGGCTGACCCGTTCAGCAAATTCCGCAGCACTGCCACCTCCGCGGCAATTCCGGTGTGCAGTGCTGGATCCACGTCAGGGGTGAAGAGCGGAGAATGGTTGGAGGGTAACGTCGTGCCATCGGCCTTGGCCTGGGCAAACTTTTCGGGATCAGCTCCGCCGAGACTGAAGTAGAAGCCCGGAACTCCCTGCTCGACGAAGAACGAAAAATCCTCTGACGGCGTGATCGGCGGCTCGATCAAAACATTCTGTTTGCCCAGCGCCGACTGGAGGACCATCTTCAACCGCTGGGCCAGCGCGGGATCGTTGTACACGAGGTCGGTACCCTCAATGTGCTCGACCAAGGGCGGACGCGGCGCGTTCCCCGCTTCGGCCTCGGCCTTGGTGATCCGCGCAATCGCCGCCAGCACTTGCTTGCGTACTTCCGGATTGTTGGTGCGCACAGTCAAACCCAACTCAGCCTGATCCGGAATGATGTTGTTTTTGGTGCCGGCGTGAACGTAGCCAACTGTGACCACCGCCATTTCTCCCGGCTTCACTTCACGTGAGGTAATGGTTTGAAGCGCCAGAACGGTTCGAGCAGCGATCACAATTGGATCGATCGCGGTTTGCGGCGCCGAACCGTGGCCGCCCTTGCCATAGATTGTGATGCGGAGCGAATCCGCATTGGTGTTGTAGACTCCGGGCGTAATTCCTACCATGCCTGCGGGAAGCGTGTTTCCAACGTGCAGAGCTACAGCGACGTCAGGCCGGGGAAAGCGTGTGAATAATCCGTCAGCGAGCATCGCTTTGGCGCCGCCGATTGTTTCCTCAGCAGGCTGGCCGATGAGCATTAGAGTTCCGTGCCAGGTGTCTTTGCTGCGCGCCATAATCTCGGCCGTGCCTACGATGGAAGCCATGTGCAGAGTCGTGTCCGCAGGCATGCATCACCGGAACATCGTGGCCGGCGTCATCTTTGGCGTGCACCTTACTGGCGTAAGAAAGGCCCGTCTTCTCTTCTACGGGCAAGGCATCCAGTTCGGTGCGCAGCATGACGGTTGGCCCTGCGCCATTCTTCATAATCGCAACAACGCCGGTTCCGCCAACGTGCTCCGTCACTTCATAACCCGCGCTTCGCAAACGCGCCGCTAACTTCGCGGCGGTTTCGACTTCATGCGATGAGAGTTCGGGGTTCTGATGCAAATCAAGATATAGAGCGTGCGCGTCGGGGTAGACGCTCTGGACCTCTTTCGAGGCGGGCTCCTGAGCAAATGCCGGACTAAGCAGAGACGCAAGCAGAAAAAGTTTTGCGAGTTTCATTGTGCACGGATCATAACCGGGGCAATCGCAAGCTGCAAATAATTTTGCCTTGTGTGGCTTTTCGAATCGAGTTCCGAAAGCGGCCGCGTTGATGTTGTCGACTTCAATTCACAGTTTTGCACCGCGCGAGCGGGTGTACAATCGTCGTAGAAAGCACTGGTTTGCGTCCTTCGTTTGCAAGCTCGAGGTGCTAATGAACGTTCACATCAGTTACCGGCTTCACAAAACTCCCGCCGTAGAAAAAGACATCCAACATCAAATCGAAAAACTGCGAAAACGGCTGCAAGTTTTTCGTCCCGAACTCGTTCACCTGAAAGGTATGGTGGAAGAAGCTTCGGCGCGCGAGGGCACCAGCGTTTCGCTGAATCTGCGTTTGCCTTCAGGGCAGATGGCAGCGCAGACCACGGCCACAACGGCGTCTGCCGCGGTGAAAACCGCTTTCGAAGACCTGCTGCAGCAGGTCAATAAGCACAAAGAATTGTTACGCTCCTCGCATAAGTGGACGCGCCGGCAGAATGACGATTCCCGCCGGAAAAATATTGGCGTGCCATTCGAGAGCACTCTGGCGGTAGTATTTCCGACAACGGTTTCGGCTGAGGATGTGCGGTCCTACGTCAACGTAAATCTTGCGCGCCTGGAACGTTTTGTGGAGCGGGAAATCTATTTCCGCGAGACTGCCGATCAAGTTGTTCCGGATTCGATCAGCAAAGAAGAAGTGATTGACGAAACCATTGCTGCCGCGTTGGGCGGTGATGGGGAAAACTCTAGCCGAGAAAAACCGGAGCGCCTCGCGCTCGAGCCGTGGCTGTATCGCCTGGCCCTGGATGCGCTGGATCAGCTATCTCGTCCGGAAGGAACCAACGGCGGCGCGGTGTGTCTTGAGCAATCGGCGCGCAAACCAAACGTCAGAGCCAGCGACGAGCCCGAACTGCAATTCCACCAGCCTGACGAATCGATCACGGAAGAAACCATTATTGCTGACGATCGGGTGGCCACACCCGAGCAGATTGTCGGCTCGGATGAGATGATTCGGCTCATCGCCTCCGCTCTGCGCGATGTACGCCGCGACCATCGCGAAGCTTTTATTCTGCATGCCGTCGAAGGCTTCGGGGTGGATGAAATCTCCGTCATCACCGGCAATCCGCCGGAGCGGGTATTGAGCTCCATTTCTGCCGCGCGCGATCACTTGCGCAAATCGCCCCAGTTCGCTGGACAGTTCAAGGGACGGTTCGCCAATACTGGGACCGCGTAAATTTTATTCCACAGAAAGGGACTGACCTCGAATGATTACTCGCGAACAGATCCAGGAATTAGCCGAGTTTGAAGATCCGGAAAGTTGCGCTCTTAGTTTTTACTTTCAACCCACAGCGCCGCGCAACAAAGCGCATAAGGAAGATGCGATTCTTACCAAAGATCTGGCTCGCGAAGCGGTGCGGCAGTTGGAGAGTAAGAGTAAAGAGAAGAGCAAAACTGAATCGGCGCGCGCGGATGTTGACCGCATTGTGCGACTGGCGCAGGAGTTGCGCGGCAACGGAGTGCACGCTAAGGCAGTTTTCGCGTGCTCCGGGCAAGACTTTTGGCGCGAGTATGATCTCCCTGCACAGCTGAGCGGCACGCAACTTCTGGTCGATCGGCATTTTCACCTGAAACCCCTGGCCCACTTACTGGGTGCCTTTCCCAGCATGGGCGTGGTGCTGGTGGATCGCCATCGCGCCCGGTTGTTTGATCTCCGTTTGGGTGAACTCACGGAACGCGAAGGATTTTTTCATCCGCTCTCGCGCCGTGGCCGTGGTGATGGCTTCGCCGGTTACGACGGAGGTCATGCCGAGCGCCGCGTCGCCGATGAAGCGCGGCAGCACTTCAAGTTCGTCGCCGATTTCATTCAGGATGCTTTGGAGAAAGGCTTGTTTGAAAACTGGATTCTAGGGTGCCAGGAGACTCACTGGTCGCAATTCGCGGCGCATTTGCATCCCGATGCTGCGCAGAAGTTGCTCGGCCGCTTCTCTGCCGAGGTGGCGCGCGTCGGCCTGGCTGAAATTCGTACGCAGGCGGAGAAGATTTTCGCCGACTGGCAGCAGCGCCGCTGTGAAGAAGCGTTGCGCGAAACGATTAGCCAGGCGCGCAGCAATGGCCGCGGCGTCACTGGATTGCGACGCGTTTTGCGGTCATTGGAAATGGGTGAAATACAGACACTGCTGATCGGAGAAAACTACGTCGCGCAAGCGGTCGAGTGTACCGGTTGCGGCCACCTCGATGCCCACCTGGTAAGTTACTGTCCGGTTTGCGGACGTGAAACCCGCGAGGTAGTGGACGTAGCGGAAGCGATATTGCCCTGGGTCATCCGGCATAACATAGAGCTTTTCTATGTGAAAGATGATCCCGAATTCGACAACGTGGGAAACATCGCAGCGCTTTTGCGGTTCCGGTCCGCGCAGGGCAACAACAATGTGCATCCCATCACGGAAGCGCGAAAAACTAAATCCCTTGGCCGCCAGGCGGGATTGGTAGGCCGTTACCGAGGCGCGGCCAGCGGCTGAATCCTGGTCCGGCATGAAACCCTCGCGCCGAAGGAGCTGTGTGCGTGATATGCTTCCCGCTTTCGGACAGGGAGGCAATTCTTGACTTTCTCACGCCGTGATTTCGTTAAGACATCCGTCCTTGGAGCGGTTGCGGTTGGTGTGGGACCGCAATCCCAGGGCGAAAACGCTGCCGGCCAAAATCACAGTGGGCAATCTGCGACGCAGAAGCGCCCTATCATTGTCTGCGCCCATAATGGCTATGCTTATCTGGAAAATGCATTCGCCTTTCTGAAAGGCGGAGGAGACACACTCGACGCCGCGCTCAAGGTGGTGAGAGGTCCGGAAGATGATCCCAATGATGATTCCGTCGGCCTCGGCGGCATTCCCAACGAAGAGGGCGTAGTCGAACTCGACGCCTGCTGCATGCATGGACCCACGCGGCGCGCGGGGTCGGTGGGCGGCGTGCGCAACATCAAGAATGTGTCGCTGGTATCAAAGGCGGTGATGGAGCATACCGGCCATGTGATGCTGGTGGGCGAAGGCGCGGAGCGCTTTGCCGTGGCGCTGGGCTTTCCCCGCGAGAACCTGCTGACCGACCGTTCGCGCAAGATATGGCTGCTGTGGAAAGAGTTCCACTCAAACGATGACTGGTGGGGGCCGGGACTCGACGATCCGCACTGGCAGCCTCCGGCAACAGAGCCTGCCAAGGACAAACCGCAGGCGCAAGTGTGGCGAGAGCGCGTCCAGAAAATGCAGGCACGCGCTGCCGAGCTTGGCATTGAGCCCGAACTGCAAATGGCAGCGGTGCGCAAGGTTTTGTTTCCACCTACGGGTACGATTCATTGCTCCGCGCTGAATGATAGGGGCGAGATTTCCGGCTGCACCACTACCAGCGGACTGGCGTTCAAGTTGCCAGGGCGGGTCGGCGACTCGCCGATTATCGCTGCCGGCTGCTATACCGATCAGGATGTGGGCTCGGCGGGCGCGACAGGGAGCGGCGAAGAAAATATCAAAGTCGCGGGCGCGCACACGATTGTTGAAAATATGCGGCACGGAATGTCTCCGCAGGAAGCCGGCATGGACGCGCTGAAACGCATCGTCCGCAATTACAACGGCGACATGAACAAGCTCAGGTTCATCGATATGACTTATTACATCCTGCGTAAGGATGGAGCCTACGCTGGGGTTTCACTGTGGGAGGGATACTCGAAAGGTCACCCGCATATGATCGCCGTGCACGATGGCAATCTGCGAGCCGAGGTGACCGTGAGCTTATACAAAGGCTTCTCCGAAGAATTTCCGCCGTTTCCCCCGGTTCCCGAGGATTTGAAGAAAGGCTCGGTATACCTGAAGTAGGTAGAGGAGACACCGAAATCAAAATCACATGATTTCGCCTCCGGCCTTTGAAGCGGCTAATCGTAGTTGCCGGTCTCGCTCTTGCGGATGCCGATGAAAATGACAATCCCGCCCGCTGGCGTGCGGGCGGGATTGTTACCGGGTACGTCTTAGTTCCAGCTCCCGGTCTACTACCAGTTCGGGATGCAGGCGACGAAATGTAGCGGCAACGTGGCAATTCCAGCAAACTGGACGATGAGTGGAGAAGACTGCAGGAAGCTCTTCGGGCCGCAATTCTCTCCATTCGACGGTCTTGAGATCTGCGCCAAGCAGCCCTGGCGGGTGATCCAGGTGATGAAGCTCGCCGAAGGTCTTGTGACAAATCGCGCAGTCCTTTCCTTGATACCACTGGGAGACGATATTCCAGACCAGACAGTTTTCGGGATCTACTTCGATTTGCTGCAGGCAATCCTGACCGCAATTTTCTCGCTCGGGCCAGCGCGAGCATTGTTTCAGACACAAGATGGGATCGGAGAGGAAGGCACTTACCGCAGCCTCGCCGGCCGCGACATCCACGGCTGCGGTCTTGTGAGTTTCCGGGCAAGTGACGAGGCGCTTGCCCCGGTAACCAAAATACGCCGTAACAGCTGGAATGGCTCGGAAGATAAACAGGCCGACTGCGATTGCCAGAACGGCAATCGCCACCAGAATAATTCCTGTCATATGTCACCTCGGCGGCGGCCAATTGCCTGCCTCGGTTGATCTTCGAGACACAATGGGCCGCAAATGGCCCGATTGATCCGCACTTCTATGCGCGGATCGTCAGGACCGGACAGGTTGCATGTGCGACGACGTGGTGAACGGTCGACCAGGGCAGATGGCTCATGCCGTTGACGCAATGCGCTCCCAGCACAAGCAGATCCGCTTCCCGCTCCGCTGCCTTGTTCACAATGCATCTCCAAGCCGAGCCAAATTCGACCAGGACTTCCGGCACATACGCCAGTGAGCCTGTAGGAATTTCTTCTCGCAGCTTTCGGATCTCATCCTCAGACGGCTTGGAGAGAATTCCCAGCCTCGAGTCACCCTCAACTACGTGCATCAGAGTTAATCGAGCTTGGAATTGCGCAGCCAGCGAAAAAGCGACTGGCGCAACTCTCAGGGACTCGGCGGTAAGGTTCGTCGCGTATACGATGTGACGCAAGTCGAATTCAACCGGAGCCGGACCGCTCGTGGCGAATTCCGGAAGTTTGGTAGCACCGCAGATTCCGGGCCCGACGGTGAGCACGGGACAAGTTGCGTGACGGAGAATATCTTCAGCCACGGAACCCAGCAGAAGCTTTCCTAATCCCCTGCGACCACGCGTTCCGACTACGATCAGGTCGATTCCATTTTCTGCGACGATGGGACTGAGCTGGTCCCAGACTTCCCCGTGGCGTACGTAAGTGCGCGACGGAATGTCTCTCAAGCGAGCGGCGACCTGATCTAGTTTCTGCTGCGCCAAGCTCCGAGCGTCTTCGTATAGAACTTCGAAACTGGCGTTGTCTGCTCCGCCCGTCATGAGCATCAGGGTTGAATCAGAGAAAACATTGGCTACGTGCAATGTGCTGCCGAACTTGCGGCAGATCGCGCTGGCGTAGGGAAAAGCCGCCTCGGACGTCTCTGAAAAGTCGGTGGCGTACAGAACATTCTTAACGGCAATCGCGGCGGGTTGCTCCCTGGTTTCTACTTTTTCTGGGGTCACTTCCAGGACTGTCATATGGAACCTCCGCACCAGGTTCAGATTCACACATCGACACGATTTCAGCGGTGACTACCGTCACTTTTTTATGTGACGCCCGATACTCCAACGCAGGACGCGCTTGGAAGCGTTCAGAAATCGTGAATAAATCAAAGCAGTCGATGGTTTCAGCTGGTCACGACTTCACGCTCTCGCAGGGTTGGAGCCTCTAGCTGTTGCTGGTAGCCGAGGGCGGCGAAATAGATCGCGCGATCGAAGAACTGCTCCAGCATCTGCAGCAGTTCCAGCTCTCCCATGATCTCTACCGCGCGGTCTGCAACCGCTTCGCTCTTGAGAAAATCCCAGAGGTTTTCCTTGGTGAGGATGATCACGTGGATAACTTCGGCCAGTGGTACCTTCTGCCGTGCCCTTCGCGCCCCGATCTCCCGATAACGCTGCTCAAGATCCACCTGGTTCTTTCCCAGCAGCCAATCACCCAGATGACGGTATATCTCGTACACGCGTTCCCGCAATTCGTGAGTGGGAATGGTGCGGAAGCAATTCGCATCCGGGGATGAGAACACTTTCTTTTCCAACCCTGCAGCCAGTGTGTCGGCGTGGGTTTCGATCAGTCTTACCAACCTGTAGGAAAACATCATGTTTCCACCCCCTGTAGCTTTCGCCACGCTCATTTATTCGGGTCTTCCTGAACCGCATCGGGCCTGTGCGAGTTCCCTTAATTGGTGAGAACGAAAATGACCGTCACCGTCGTTTCCACTTCAACTGGCTGCCCGTTCAACAAATACGGACGGTAACGCCAGTGTTTGACTGCCTCAATGGCTGCCGGCACTAACATGGGATGTCCGCTCACCAACTGCAAATCCTGGATGACGCCCTCTTTATTGATGATGGCCTTGAGGACAACATTGCCTTGTATTCGGGCGGCCTTGGCGATGGTTGGATATACCGGCTCGACCTTTTCGATCAACAGCCCGCTGGTTACTCCCTGGGAGATGCGTACGCGTTGCGGCACAACCGGCTGCAACTTAGGAAGGAACGCCGAATTCTGAGTCGCGCTGACGATGCC
The DNA here is from genome assembly GCA_963817305.1 of uncultured Acidobacteriaceae bacterium. Taxonomy (GTDB): domain Bacteria; phylum Acidobacteriota; class Terriglobia; order Terriglobales; family Acidobacteriaceae; genus Sulfotelmatobacter. Next base: position 443,179 of record CAWFOD010000016.1, read on the forward strand.
TCCAATCACTCCTCCCAGCTGACCGCCTGGAATCCCACCCGATACGCCGCCTACGACTCCGCCCGTGCCAGGCATCAGCGGCGCCTCTTCTTCTCGGATCATTTGAACTTTTTCGGGAATTCTGGTTGGTGTGCGGAGCGCGCCTCCCGAGAGCAGGTCACTTTGAATCTGCTTCATGACTCTGGCGGCTTGCGCTGCCGGCGGTGGTGGAGGCGGCGGTGGGGGCGGAGCCACCAGAAACGTCAGCAGTTGCGATTTGGGCAACTCCTGCGTGAAGTAGAGCGGCAATAAGAGCAGCACTCCCAACATTACGCACTGCAAAATGAATGATACGACTGTTGCCCAGGTCTGGCGGCTGTGTTGGCCTTCGTATTGAAGTAAACTGTCCGCGAATAAAGGCCGCACCTGTGCTGGAGCCTTCATCAAGCGCTCCAGGGAGGAATCAGATACTCTTTGTTGCTCTGCGTGAGGAGCTTCTTTGAATTCCCTTCCCGGGACCTCGATCGTGCCTTTCATAACGAATTTCCCCCCAGCGCCCTCAGCGGTTCGATTTCTGCTTTGTCCGGTGATCTCCTCGACCGCGGGGCACTCCCAACCTCAATTGATTTTCGGCCACAATCACAAGAGCAGCCATGACCAGCAGCACAACTGCGTGTGATTGGGATCACACCCGCCGAGCTGCATAATCCAGAGCCCTGCGCGGATATGTTGCGGCCTCGCCGTTAATGTGCACTAGAAGGCGCCGGCTGGCAGCTACGCCGATACCCAGTTCCGGCGTTCAAGAAAAGTCGGCGGTTCGTAGGTGCACCCTGAGAGGAGCCGTTTCTGTTCCCGACGCGTCGACCACAACAGGATAGGGCCCAGTGATGCGGCGGTGAGTCGCGCCACGACAGGAAATTCTTTTTCGACCTGGCGGCGCAGGTTGCGAATTTTTTCGCTTACGTCGTGATTGACTTTCTCGAATTCCCGCTCCATGACCCACAGCGCGGCATTGTAAGCACTGCTGAGCTTTTTCACTTCCCGCGTGAACCTTTCACGAACGCGAGCATCGGGATGATTCTTATAGCGTTGCCAACCCTGCAGCATGGTTTGGCAGAGGCGATAAAGACTGGGTCCATTCCTCTCAAAGTCGCGCCAGAAGGCCCAATCCAGAAACCGCTTCGAATCGTCGCGAGAGATAGCGCCGTGCTGGAAATTAAATTTGTACTGTCCATGGATGTCAGCGTACTCGACCTCCGTCAGCAGACGGCCTTGTTCGGCCATTTCCTGGTACAGCGGCGTGCCGGGGACCGGCGTGTAGAGCATGAACTGATGGAAGTCGGTCTGGTATTCGATTGCGGATTCGATTTCGTTGACGATGTTGTCTGGCGTATGGTGCTCCAGTCCGATGATGGTCGATCCCTGCACTCGTATGCCGTGCTGGCGCAGTTCCTTCGTGAGTTGCGTAACGTCATGACCTTGCAACTTACCGTAATTCGACCGGGGAGACTCCAGGCCCATCCATACCCATGAAACGCCGAGTTCCACCAGTTCCAGCATGGTGTATTTTCGAATGGCATTGGCAGAAGCAAAGACGGAAAGCTCCCAGCTCTTACCGGCCTGCTTCATGCGTTCCAGTAACTGCATCGCGCGGGTGCGATGAAGCAGAAAATTCTCGTCCATCACAAAAAAGGAATTTACTTGGAGCTCTTTTTCAATTCCACACATGACGTCGAACAATTCATCGCCGGTCTCATAAAAATTGACGAACTTTCCTTTGCCTCCGAAAAAAGCAGAAGTCGTACAGAAGTTGCATCCCATAGGGCAGCCCACGGAAGGAATGATGGTTGCTGCCGTCCCGCCTTTTCGTTGCGGAAGGCGCACGCCCATGATACGTGTCTGCAGGCCGGAGACGATGGCGGGATGACGAATCGGCGCGCGTTCGTCTTCACCCAGGTAACGGCGCATCCAGGAGATGCCTTCACCGCGCACGATGTGGTCGGCATCGATCATCGCTTCCAGACCGGGAATCGCGGCCACGTGTCCGCCCACCACGATTACCGAATCCGGCGATAACTTTCGTACCAGCCGGCACATTTCCCGCACCTTCAGAACATTCACGATGATGGAAGAGATGCCGACGATATCGTAGTGGTTCATGGTCAATTCACGAGCGAAAGCTTCACGCGTGGGAAAATCCAGAAGGCTGCAGGGCGCTGAAATATTTTCCTGAATCATCATGATTCCCCAGGAGCGATGAAACATGCGCAATGAAAAACTGCCCTGGGCGCGGGTAACCTGATTGTGATAGAGCTCCATCGGATTGATGGCGCGGCTGCCAAATTCGTCGTCTTGTGCATAAGGGCCGAAGACGGAACTGAGCAGAATGCGGGCATCACTTCCCTTGGGATGAGTTTTGATATGCATAGGATTGATAAGAGGAGAGTAGCTGGCCCGAAGATAATTTGCGGTGATGCCTGATACATTACGAAACTATTACATGCAACTCGTCTTCGAAAATCGCCGCTTGCTTCCTTCTCGGCCGCATGCTTCATGGTGATTGTGGCGATGCTGCAGCCCCCATCCTGCGCCAGCAGGCGCGTCTAGTTCTTTTGAGCCACATGGGCTATGATTTCAACTTCACTCGCGGACATGAAGCATTCGAATTTTGCCGTTGGGCTGCTCGTGTTGTTCTCGACCTTCACTCCGCTGCCCGGGCATGCGTTGGGCGGCGCCCTGCCGCCGGGTTCCCGTGTACAGACGATATCCTCCGCCGATGACTTTGATTGGCGTGAGATCGTTCCCTATCTTTTCTCTGCGTCCGCTTTGCCCGGAGAACAAGGCATTAAGGCGGTGCTGGAAAACTCCCGAGTGCTTCGGGCTTATGTCACGAACGAAATTCGCACAGAGTGCAATCCGGATAAGGGCCGGTGCGCGGCGAAACGTGAAGGGTTCACTTTGGAAGGGGAAATCAACAAACGAATCGACGGGATCGTGGAGGAAGAGATCTTCCATCAAAAAGCGATGACAGGCGTCGACTACTCGTTGGCTGACCAGCCCTTTCCTTTTTCCGAGATCGCAGCCTTTAAAAGCGAGAAGCACGCAGACGCACACTTCATTCTTGCGCTGACCGACCGCAGGTATACTGCAGCGCAGGTGCAGGCTAAATACGGCGCTCCGTACGATACGGATATCTTTCAGATGTACAGCGTTTTTAAGTACCAGCTTAATAGCCCGGACTATACGAGCAAGGCGATATTCGAAATCGATCCCGTCGATGGAGCGGTTTTAAAGATTGCGATCAGCCTGAAGGCGAGAAAATCCAAGCACGCGCCGCACGGATAGCAGCTCAAAGTTAACTCGCTTACTTAATCCGCTTTGCGCCAGCTCGAGTCTGGATCGTATTTGGTCATGGCTTTCGCGATCGCGGCGGTCTTAGGCCCAAGATCCTTTTCGTAGACGATTCCATCCTGATCCACGATGAACGTCATCACCCCGGATGAACGGTACTGTGCGGGATACGCGACGAAGGCGAAGCCGCGGGTCATCTTTCCATTCTCGATGTAGCTGTGTGCGCCTCCCCGGGCGTTCGCGCCTTGCGCTTTCAGGATGCGAAAGTAATATCCCTGAAACGGTTCCAGATTTCGATCCGGAGGCTGCGGATAGCCTTCAATCGCTGCCACTGCTACCAAAGGACCGATTGGGCTATTGGTCTCGCCAGAAGTGGTCTCCCAGTACAGTCCATTTTGTTTGCCCGGATCGCTGAAGAATTTTTGAGCGTATTCCTGCTCCTTCTGCCCATCGTGTGGCTGTGCGTAATATTCTTTTTCCGCATCCACCAGTCCAGAGCAAGTTTGAATTACTGCCAGCTCATTTTTCCCGACTCTTCGATAAAGAATTTCTTGTTTCCCAGCGGCAGTGTCGAAGTACCAGGAGCTGCCTTTGTGTACAAGTGGAATGGGTGTGGGCCAGTTTTCCGCACCGATGTAGAGGGTGGTGGTGCCATCCGGTTCTGACACCAAGCGATGCATCTGCTGATATTTTTTTAGGAACTCATCGCGGTCGTTCTGATCTTCCGCATCGTCGCCGGAAGATACGACACTCTTGGCGTTCGGTCCCAGAACTTTTAACAACGACTGCTGATCGTTGCTCTTGACGGCTGCGACCAGCGCCTGAGTGGCTTGCTCTGCGGAAGAAAATGTTTGCTGCCCGGCTTGCGGCGCGGCGAAATGGCGGGCCGTAGAGGTTCGTGCAGCAACCGCCGGTTCTTGTGCATCAGCTGGGACTGCCGCCAGGGTTGCAGAAAATCCCAAAGCTGCGATAGCAGTAACGGTGAGCACATCACGAATGCCGACGAACTGCCTTTTCGAATGGCTTTTCTCCAATTTCATGATCAGTTCCTTTCTGCCGAGATTTGCAAGCATGGCCGATTAAGTGGACGGTAGGCTCAGCGTCTACCGCCGCCTCCGTGTCCGCCTCCGCCATGCGGTGCACCCCCACCGCCGTGCGCCCCTCCACCGAAGCTCGATCTACCTCGAGAGGAAAAGCCCCGCGTTTCACCGCCGCGACGAATTCCTCCGAAAGCGCCGGGACGGGCACCGACGGCACCGCGATTGCCGGCAAAACCTCTGGCAGCCGGTGCGCCGCGTCCGGCGGGCGCGAAACCGCGCGCGCCGCGATCGCCGCGTCCGTAGGGTGCGAATCCGCGGTAATTGCCATGGAAGTACGCATTGCGGTCATAGAACGCATGGCTGTGAAAGGCGTAACGGCCGCCACCGTAGCGAAGCCATCCGTGACCCCAATCAAGTCCCCATCCATGCCAGCCCCAGCCGAATCCAAAGAAGGGACCGATGCCAAATCCGACACCGAAAGAAAGATACGGACCGCCCACGCCCCACCAGGGATAAAAGCCTGGCCACAATCCAACCGGATAGCCGTAGATAAGCTGCGGATCGTACTCAGGAACGTAGACAACATCTGGATTGGCTGGCGCGATATCGATATCGTCGCCTTGTTCGGTTACTGTCTGCTGCGGCGTGCTCTGCAGATGTCCCGCCTCCTTGGCTTTTTGGCGCATGACCTGGATGGCTTGCATGACATCGGGTCCCTGGTTGTAGTTCGCGTCCCCGAGTTCAGAAGTCCAGGACAGATTCTTGTTCAGATTTGCGAGTACGGAAGGAAACTGGGTGAGCGCCTTCACGCTGGGATCCCAATCCTGCTGGTTCACCGCATCACCTAAATCCTTGCCCTTGAGATTGGGGTTTTCTTCGAGAAATCGTTCGGCCTCGACAATCTGCGTTGGATACGCAGATGCGGCCAGTATCTGAGCCACCAGAGCATCGGGATACAACGCGATTGGAGCGACTAATTCCTGTAGCTGCTGAGGAGATAAGGCAGAGGACTGGGGTGCGCCTTGAGCAGGTGGCGGAGGGGCTTCGTCCTGAGGTTCATCCTGCGCCCGAGCCGGCGCGGCCACTAAACATCCAGCCAGCATTGCCAATGCCAGAGCCTTAGCAATCGTCTTGGGAAGTAACATCCCCATGAATTTATAAGTCATAGCGCTTCCTACCTCCTCGCGGCCTTGAATCCGTGGCCAAATCGTACCTATGTGCATACCGTTATAAACACTTACAGATGCCGGAAGTTGCACTTTCGTCCATCAGAATTGCACAGGGAAGAATCGGCGGATTCACGGCTGCGGTCACAAATGCCGGCCTACGCACCGAGGTCCTGCAGCGCAAATTCAGGCGCACCCGAATTCCTTAGATACGAATCGAAAAAGCGAAGCAGAGATGGCGTCTGGCTGCCAACGCCAGCAAAAAGCAACACTGGAACGTCGGGCTTAAGGCGATTCATCTCTGTGCGTACGGAGGCCCCGGTCGCATCCGGCAGATCGTACTCGAGAAGAACGCCATCTACCCGGCGAGTCTTCAGCAGATGCAGAGCCTGATCTGCGCGAGTTGCGGCAAGAACCTCGTAGCCGGCGGTTTCGAGCATGAACTTCAGCTCTCCCATGTATTCCGGTTGATTTTCAACGCAAAGAACTCTTATATCGCTCATTGGGAATTGCTCCTTCGTCTTTGAAAATATCCAAGCTGATGTCGTTGGGCCTCGGCCAGCGGCAGTTCCCGGGGAAGTATTTCGCGGAGAGCCCAATCAATGCGGTCGACTGCTTCGCCGATGATGCGATTCAGTGCCTGATTGTCGGTCGCGTCCAGGGAAAGAGCGACGGGACTCAGCGCATTCCGGATGTGATGATTCATCTCCGCAATCACTTGCATCCGTGCCAAGATCAGACGGTGCCGTTCGCGGTTCATGTGAACTAACTTCGCTACCAGGCAGCTGACGACGAGAGCGGATAGGCCTTCCGCCAGAAGCCTTTCGGGGTGTGGTCCAATATCGGGCACGAGCAGGTAGTGCATCAACTCGGTCGCAAGAAAAGCAACAACGCCAACCCCGAGGGCAGCAACCAGAATAAAGCGCCGCGAATTCGGCTCCATCCGAAGCGTTTTTCGAATCGCGCTCAACTCCGGGACGCGAATCCACGGAACCGTAACTCTGCGCTCGGGAGCGTCGGTGTCTAACACTGTGCCTCCTCGGAGGTCTTGCCGATACGCCTCTTTCGCAGATCTTGGTTGACTTGCTCTTCGTCCTTAAGAGCATTGTTGAGTTTCCGAACGACCTCTAGTAACTCATCGGAATCTTTAGCTTCGAGAGCAGCGCTACATAACTGTTTCCAATTCTTATCGTCTTGCTCGGGCATGGTACATTTCCTCCAGAACTACCGGCTTCTATGAGTTGAAGATTGCTGCTGGCACTCGCCCTGGTTCAGAGCGCGCCAAGGAGGAAGCAGGAGGATTAGCTGATAGGAGGAGGACGGTTGTAATGCCAACCGCCGTTCACGAGATCGACAAAAGTAGAGAGAGCATAAGTGACGGTAGACGAAGCGGTGGGCGGCGGCGCAGTTCGCGGTGCGCTTGGAGCACTCGCCAACTGAGAGTCTTCGTGATCAAAACAGGGTCGATGGTCGTGGTCCCCGGCGGCGTGGACAGCTAAGCTATGAGAACTATGCGGAAAATCCGTCGGGACACTTCGGGCCCATAACATGCTGAGTGCGGCGACACACATGATTACGGCGCGGAAGGGGATCAGGCCGCACATACTCTTCGAAGTGCGCCGCAAAGGCGCCATGTGTTCACCCCGCTCTGTAGTTTGATTATTGTACTGCCGTTTTGGTTAGCCGTTGACGAATCTTTACTGGCGAACATAGAAGACACATACCCGTAACCACTGAAGATTCAATAACAAAACAGAAAATCGATTACTCGAGTGAGAGCATTGACTGAGGCAGCAACTTCGCGAATCGGACTATCGAGCAAGGTCCAAAGGGAAACGGAATGAGTGTTCTCGAGTTTAGCTTGATTGTAGGGGCAGGCTCACTGCTCGCCGGTTTTCTGGGAGCGCTAACCGGGTTGGGCGGCGGCGTAGTGATTGTTCCCATGCTCAGCCTGCTTCTTGGAGTGGACATCCGCTACGCCATTGGAGCGTCGCTGGTATCGGTGATTGCCACCTCATCAGGAGCGGCGGCGGCCTACGTGCGAGAAGGCATATCGAACATCAGGATTGGAATGTTTCTCGAGGTCGCGACCACTCTTGGCGCGATCGCCGGGGCTACCCTGGCGACACATATCTCGACCGGTGCAGTCTCTATCGTTTTTGGAGTGGTGTTGATCGGCTCGGCGTCTCTTTCCTGGAAGCGCCCCGCGAAAAATGCGAGTGACGATTCGCCGGATGCCCTTGCCACCCGATTGCGATTAAACGGAAGCTTTCCTGAGGGCCCCGGCGTTCGAAAATACAATGTGCGGCGGGTGCCGCTGGGTTGGGGTTTGATGTTTGGCGCCGGGACATTATCTGGATTACTTGGCATTGGTTCGGGGGCAATGAAAGTCCTTGCCATGGACCAGGCGATGAAAATTCCCTTCAAGGTTTCGACTACGACCAGCAACTTCATGATCGGGGTCACGGCCGCGGCCAGCGCGGGAATTTATTTATCCCGCGGGTATATTGATCCCGGGCTTTCCATGCCGGTCATGCTGGGAGTTCTTGCCGGCTCGCTGCTGGGCACGCGGGTCCTGGTGAAGACACACCCCAAATGGTTGCGGCGCGTCTTCAGCGTGGTGATTGTGGTCCTCGGAAGCGAGATGCTCTACAAGGGGATTTCTGGAAGGATCTGACATGGCCCAGGAAGAACGCCAGGGACAAAGTTCAACTGAACAAACTTCGACCGATCATTGGACTGATCAACGGATGGAAATATTAATCGGCCAACTCCTGCGCGCCGGGGTGATGTTGGCGGCAGTCGTGGTGCTGCTCGGCGGCACTGTTTACCTGGTTCGCCATGGCCATTCCACAGCGGACTACGGGACATTTCGCGGTGAGCCTGAGAACCTTCGTACGGTTGGGGGCATTATGCGTCAGGCGTTGGCGCTTCGAGGCAAGGGCATCATCCAGTTAGGACTGCTGTTGCTTATTGCAACACCGGTGGCGCGGGTGGCCTTCTCGATCTTTGGATTTGCTGAGGAGCATGATCGGATGTATGTGGTAATCACGGTGATCGTGCTATTGGTTTTAATCTATAGCCTGATGGGCTCTCCGGGGCTGTGACGAGGCAAAATTCAGTTCACGACAGACGCGGAGAACCGCCCCCCGACGGTTCTCCGTGTAAGTTTAGTTCTCCACCGAAGGGCCAAACAACAGTCCCGTGGCGAAGAGCCAGCAAGGAGCGATTCCCAGGTTCGGACTCGCATATTTCTTTCTCAGGTCCGAAAGTGGTTCTGAACCCGACGCCAGCTATCGCCGCGCCCCCCAGGAACTCCTACTACTATCAGCGGGAAAATCGAAAGAAAACTGTCACGCTTCTCAAAGAAAATAAAACTTTAAAGCGCTGCCTCGCCCCGAAATGGTCTGGAAAGACCAGATTCTTTGTGATAAGCTCTGGGCTCAAATTTAGCGGGCAGCTTACGTCAATTCCTTCCCCAGGCTGCTAAGGACTCCCGTCCCATGACCAGGGCTTCTTCCTCTGAAATCACCCAGCTCCTACATGATTGGCGGGGTGGCGACCAGCTTGCTCTGAATCGCCTGACGCCGGTGGTGTACGAGGAGCTGCACCGGATGGCGAAGCACTACATGGCCCGGGAAAGGGACGGGCATACACTTCAGACGACGGCTCTGATCAATGAAGTGTATTTACGGCTGGTCAAAGTCAAAGAAGTGGAGTGGCAGGACCGGGCGCATTTTTTTGCCGTGTCGGCGCAAATGATGCGGCGAATCCTCACCGATTTTGCCCGCTCGCACGGTTACCAGAAGCGCGGCGCGGGCGCGCAGCATGTTCCTCTGGATGAAGCCGTGTCGATCTCTGCTGAACCGGCAATCGACCTGGTGGCGTTGGAAGATGCGCTGACACAACTGGGCGCCACTGATGCGAGAAAAAGCAAAGTGGTGGAACTGCGATTTTTCGGTGGGATGACCGTGGATGAGACAGCGGAAGTGTTGCAGATCTCTCCTGAAACGGTGATGCGGGACTGGAGCCTGGCACGAGCGTGGCTGCTGCGCGAACTCGATGGAGGCGCGAGCGATGGAGCCTGAACGCTGGCAGGATGTGGAGCGCATTTACCACTCCGCACTGCAGTGCGATGGAAGCCAGCGGAGTCTCTTCCTGGAGCAGGCGTGCGGGCAGGATCAAAGTCTGCGGGTAGAAGTGGAGTCGCTGCTGAAGTACGCACAACGTTCGGAAGAGATCTTGGATGCGCCGGCACTTGAGGTTGTAGCCCGCAGACTGGCCCAGGATTTACGCACGCAAGAGCGCAAGAGAGCCGACAAGATGATCGGTGTTCGGATTGCGCAGTACCGCATCCTGGACAAGCTTGGCGAAGGGGGAATGGGCGACGTGTACCGCGCGGTTCGGGCGGATGACGAGTATGAAAAACAAGTCGCTATAAAACTGGTGCGGCAAGGCCTGGACACAGAGTCTGGCTACGAGCGGTTCCGCAAGGAGCGCCAGATTCTGGCCGGTTTTGAACATGAAAACATCGCCCGCCTGCTCGACGGCGGCACCACGGATGAGGGCTATCCCTACTTTGTCATGGAACTGGTGGAAGGCCAGCCCATCGATGAATACTGCGATCAGAACAGGCTGGGAGTAGAAGCGCGCGTCAGGCTTTTCCAGAGTGTGTGTTCCGCAGTGCAGTACGCCCACCAGCGGTTGGTGGTCCACCGGGATATTAAGCCCGGCAATATTCTGGTGACCGCCGAAGGCGTTCCCAAGTTGCTCGATTTCGGCGTTGCAACCATCCTCAGCGCTGAAGCTTATTCTCCCGGAGCCGAACCCACGGTGACGGTGCAACGGATGTTGACGCCGCAGTTTGCCAGCCCCGAGCAGCTTCGCGGTGAAGTAATAACCACCGCAAGCGATGTCTACTCCCTGGGAATGGTTCTCTACAAATTGCTGACTGGTTGCTCGCCTTACGTGCTGCATACCAGTTCCTCGTATGATCTGGCGCATGCTATTTGTGAAGTCGAGCCGGAGAAGCCGAGCACCGTGATCGGGCGATCAGGGCGGAGCACACGGAGTCAGACGATCGACGCTCAGGTTAATGGCCAACAAAGCGAAGATAGCGAAATCACGAGCCGTCAGCAGCGATTGTCAAGCGGCACACCGCAGAAGGTAAGTAGTCACCGGAATACAACTCCAGAAAAATTGCGGCGCAAGCTGTCCGGTGATCTGGATCAGATATTGCTGAAGGCGTTGCGCAAGGAACCTCAATTGCGCTACGGGTCGGCGCAGGACTTCGCCGAAGACTTGCGCTGCTACAGCCTTGGTTTGCCAGTGTCGGCGCGGCGCGGAACATTCAGTTACCGCAGCGGCAAATTCATCAAGCGCCACAAGCTATCGCTGGCGGTGACGGCATTCTTTGCCCTGGTTTTGCTGGCTGCAGCTGTGGCCATTGTGCGCGAAGCTCGCATTGCGGAGCGGCGTTTTGATGACGTACGCAAGCTGGCCAACTCCCTCCTGTTCGATATTCACGACAGCATCCGCGATTTGCCGGGATCGACGGCGGCGCGAAAACTGCTCGTGGACCGGGCGTTGCAATACCTGGACAGTCTTTCGCATGAGTCGTCCGGCACGCCGGGTCTGCAACGCGAGTTGGCGTCGGCGTATGAGAGGGTCGGAGACGTTCAGGGAAATCCCTACTACGCAAATCTTGGGGATACAGCGGGAGCCACGGAAAGCTATCGGAAGGCTTTGCAGATCCGGCTGGCGCTAGCTGGCGATCGGCGGGGCTCGGCGGAGGATCGGGCAGCCTTGGCGGGGGTCTACGTGAAGCTGGGCTTTGCCCTGAGAGCGGCCAACAATTTTCCGGCGGCTTTCGATGCTCTGCGGCGGGCGTATCCGATCACGGAGAAGTTGGCGGCTGACCAAAAAGATGATCCAAAGGCGCAGGATACTCTTGCCGGCGTTTGTTTCGCGATGGCGCAGTGTCTGGGTGATATGGGCGATGTAGCCGGGGCGCTGGAGTATTACCAGAGGTCGGCGACGATTCGCGAGGCTATTACCGGCGGATCGCCCTCCTTCAAGACAGGCGTCCAAACCAGGCTTGCCGGCGTTTATGGATACATGGCGGGCGTCGAGCATTTAAGAGGAGATCTGGATGCAGCGATTTCGCTTCAGGGCAAGGCACATGACATTCTCGTTCCCCAGGTAAAGGCCGACCCACAGAACGCAAGGCTCCAGCAATTCGTGCTGGAAAATGAGTATTGGACCGGATATTACCTGGCGGAGAAAAATCTTCCCGGCCAAGCTTTGCCCCATCTTCAGGCGGCGCTTGCAGGATATCGACAGCTGACTTTAGCCGATCCCCACGATGTGCTTGCAATGCGCTACCTCGGCAAATGCTATATGAGCGTGGGCAAGGCGCTTGCAGCGGACGGCAAACCTAGTCAGGGCGTTCAATCGGCTCGCGAGGCGGTTCGGATTCTTGAAGCGCTGGTTGCCGCCGATCGCGGCGACACTGCCTTTAAGCCTTCCGATCTGGCTTACGCACGTTCGGCCCTGGCGGAGGCTTATTCGCGTTTGGCGCAGGAGCACGGAAGGTCGGATACGGCCAAAATTGCGAGTTGGCGCGAAGCCAGATCCTGGTATGAGAAGAGTCTAGATACATGGTTGCAATTAAAGAAAAAAGCGCCGCTGGCACAATTTGATGCGGCACAGCCGGATTATATTTCTGAAGAAATTTCGCGCTGCAATGCTGCTCTCTCGAAGTTGACTGCCCATAAGGCGTAGGCGCCCGCTACACTACCTGCTGAGATGATAGAGCGATCCTAATATCGCCCCGAATACGGCATGTGCAAGGAAGACTGAAACCGGAGTCCGTATTCCGTAGTTCAAGGCCATGAACCCGGGCGGCTCAAGTTGACGGGCGGCATTGAGACCATGCTGTTCGCTTGCCATCCGCGGATGGATTCCAGGCATCAACGACATTCCTATACTTAAGATGGTCAACGCGTGGGCCAGTCCAAGCAGCGAACCAAACCACCAATTGGCCATGTGCTGCGCTTCAAACACCAGTACATAAAAAATGGAAAAAAGCAGTCCGATAACCACCTGGATCAGGAACCCGTAGACTTTGGCTCTTTCGCGTTGCGGAGTAACAAAGGTTCCGATGAGATAGGGTAGATTCATTCGGGTGAGGCCAAGACCCTGGCTGAGGGACAACATTGCGGATAAGGCAATGGTGGCAAGAAACCCTGAAAGCAGCCAGCTCGTCCAGTTCACGAAGCGACCTCCGACGGGACCTGTTTATTTGCCGCGGGAGGACGATGTGCCAATTGTTGTTCACCCTTTTCCCGTTGAGCGATGGATAGAGCGGCTCCGATAAGGCCTACGTGGGTGAATGCCTGGGGAAAGTTTCCCAATGCCGTACCGGTCTTAGCATCGATTTCTTCGCCGTACAAACCGAGATCGTTTTGATACTTCGTTAATTGTTGGAAGAGTTGGCGAGCATCGTCCAGGGAACCGCCTCCCAAGGCGAGATATTCCACCTCCCAGAAACTGCAAATTGCAAATGTCCCTTCCGGCTGGGGCCGTTGATAGCGGAAGAGAAGCCCTTCGGGCGTACTCAGATGTTTCCGGATTGCGCGGTAAGTCCCGCGCATGCGCGGCGAACCTGCTGCCGCGAAGCCATACCAGGAGAGAAGAAGCAGACTGGAGTCCAGGTGATCACCATCCAGCACGCTGACATAGCTCTGCAGTCGTTCATTCCAGGCACGTTGCTCGATCTGATGGCAAATGGTGTTGCTGATGTTCTTGTACTTTTCAATCGGCGCTCGTCTTAACATGCCGCATTCGGCAAGGCGGACGAGACGATCCATTGCGGTCCAACACAGGAGCCGTGAATGAGTGTGGTTTTGACGCCCGCATCGCGGCTCCCAAATACCCTGGTCAGGCTGGTCCCAATGTTGGGCCACGTAATCTCCGAAGCCGATCAATACCTTTTGCATTTCGCGATCAAGAGTGCCGCCGTGAAAGGCGAATTGCGCGGCCGCGTCAATCACCTCGCCGTAAACATCCAGTTGAAGTTGATCTCGCGCCGCGTTTCCTACGCGGACGGGCCGCGAACCGCGATATCCGCTCAAGTAATTCAATTGCCGTTCGACGGGAGCATTATCTCCATATAGCGAATATAAGATTCTCAGTTGCGGCTGAGTCAGCCGGGTTGCGTGCAGCAACCAATCGAGAAAGTCTTCGGCCTCATCCCAATAATCCAGTTCCAGCAATGCCCGGATGGTGAACGAAGCGTCCCGTAACCAGCAGTAGCGATAGTCCCAGTTCAAGTCTCCGCCAATCAATTCCGGAAGAGATGTAGTGGCAGCGGCGATAATCGCGCCGGAAGGCGCGTAGCTGAGTAGTTTGAGTGCGAGTGCGCTGCGCAGGACCGACTCTCGATATTCGCCGTCGTAGACGGTGTGGCTGCTCCACTTTTGCCAGGCCTTCGCGGAATACTCGATGCGCTCGTCGAGCGAGGCATCGACGAGCGGAAGGACGGCCGGAGCCTGCTCGCTGTAACTGAAGGAAAAGCGCAGGCTTTCGCCCGCGCGCACGCGGACGCGAGCGCGGGCCACTCCGTCAGCGACCGTTAAAGAGACGCTGCTTCGTAAAAAATAAACGCCCCGCCCAACGGCAAAGCGTAGACCCAATTTGCCGAATTCGCGAATCTCCACTTTGTTCTTGCCGTAATCGGCCATGGGTTTGAATTCAATTTCAAGTTCAAACTCGCCGGCAATACATGTAATTCTGCGCAGGATTTCGTAATCGGAGACGAGGATATCCTGGCGAGAAGCACGAGCTGTGCCCGGCATCACATCCGTGAGAATGGCGCTGCCTGTGGCGTTGTGAAATCGAGTTTCGAGCACATTTGAATTGGGCAGATAACGGCGTTCAATGGAAGATTCGCCGGTGGGAGAAATTCGCCAATGTCCGCCGCGCTCTCGATCGAGGAGCGCAGCGAAAATAGAAGGCCTGTCGAAGCGCGGCCAACAGAGCCAGTCCATGGAGCCATATTTTGAAACCAGGGCGGCCGACCGGCAGTTCCCGATGATGCCGTAATCCTGAATGTCTGGCCACCGCGAGGCGCGGTTGGAGCTCCTGGATATCTGACTCTGGTCAACGTCGCGATCTGGCACTGTAAGTTGATGCATCAGACGGCCCTACGTTTGCCGAATTTTTGCAAAACCCCGCCTTCAGCGAAACGGTGAGCGAGTGCATTGGGTCTTTTATCGCGACACGATATACCCCGCTCTCGTTGGTGGCGTCTAAGCAACGTGGAGGGCGTGTGCGTCGTTCTCGTGTGGAGGTAGGCGAACCGGTGCTGATCTTGTTGCTTGCAGTGGTTCTGGCGTCATCCGGATGGGCGATAGCCGAGGACAATGCCGATGCCATTATTCAGCACTCGGTCGAGGCCAACAAACGCGACTGGGACGCTGCACCCGGATTTGATTGCCTGGAGCGGGATCGCGAAGGCGATGGAACCAAGACCTATGAAGACACGATGATTCTGGGCTCTCCTTACCAGCGCCTGGTCGCGATCAACGGCAAGCCGTTAACGCCAGAACAGACGGCAGCTGAAAAACAGAAGTTAGAGGATACGATTTCCGAACGGAAGAAGGAATCGCCCCAGGAACGATCAGAGCGCATTGCGAAATACGAAAAGGAGCGAAGACGCAACCATCTGCTGATGGAACAGATGGTATCGGCATTCACTTTTAAAGTAGTCGGTAAGACGAATCTGGATGGTCATGCGGTCTATGTTCTGAAGGCCTCTCCGCGCCACGGATATCGCCCGCCGAATATGGAAACGGAAGCTCTGACCGGGATGGAAGGGAAACTGTGGATTGACCGAGCCACTTTTCAGTGGGTGAAAGTGGAAGCGCAGGTTACACATCCTGTATCGATAGCGGACTTTCTAGCGCAAGTGGAACCGGGTACGCATTTTGAATTGGAAAAACAACCCGTGGCTCCCGGAATATGGCTGCCCCGACGTTTTTCGATGAAGGCACGCGCCAGAATCCTGTTCATGATACCGCACCACGGTCAAGAGGATGACACCTACTTCGACTACCACAAGGCCGCAGCGAGTCCGGAATCAACTCCTTAACGCAATGACCCAGGGGAAATAAATCCCGATTCATGTTTCTTATTGGAAGATACGTGGTTTCCACGATTTCGTTTAGCGTCCTGCGTGTGAGGCCGCCGATTTCGTCAACAGCGCTGTACCACTGGAACGCGCTCGATCGCGAACGTCCGCAACGGCTTCGCTGATCCGTTGCGCGCTTTTCAGATCGCACCGGCACAACACGCAACGCATGGCTACGGTGTAAACAAAGTGCGCGTACGCGGGACAATTGCTGTTCGTGCAAGCTTTCGTCATCATGGGAAGCGCCCTGCCAGTCACGGGTGAGTGATTCAGCCTTGAATCTAATGTGAAACTAGCACGCTTCCCTGCCGCTCCAGACGCGTATTTTCAGCAGCAATCCATCGGATTTTCTTCTGCCGCGAATGTCAAGGACGATCAAGTGGAGCAAAAAAAACAGAAAGTAAGATGGAGACCGCATTTACTTCCCCGCCAGAATCCGCTCCACCTGTTGCAGGTGATTGATGTCGTGCCCGGCGAACATGCGAACAATATGCTCAATAGTTTCCTGGCCGCGTTCTGCATGCACGCCAAAATGCTTCCACTGATCTGCAGTGAGCGACTTTAGCAGCGCGAGATTTGCTTCGCGAAGCATGCGGAATTGTTCGAGGGACTTGCGGGGATCGCGTTTCTCGTAGTGCCCACTGACGACCCATGCATCCTGATCGAAGGCGGCAATCGGAGTTCCCGGCGCACCGAGAATTAATCGCATGCGAAAGCTGCCAACGATTTCAGTATCGGCTAAGTGCGCGAGAATCTCGCTGACGGACCATTTCCCGGGAGCGGGACGCTTGCGCAATTTCGCCGTCGATTTGCCTTTGATAAGTCGTTCGAGTTTCTTCGCCGTGCTGGCTTGTACGCTTAGCGGCTGCTTGCCTTCGGCGTAGCCGCTGATCCGCTGAATATATTGCTGGACGGTTTCTTGCATTTCATCCTCGCTCGCTTAAACCGTTTGAGATGCCGCCGGGCTTCGTCCTGGCGGGACAGCCGAGGCGGCTGTCTGCACATGAGTCGAATGATTACGGACTCTTTTGGCCGGATTGGAATTTCGTCCAGGGGCCGGCTTTCATATCGTGCAGCAGCGGCTTTTGCCACGAGTACTCGGGATGCTGTTCCAGAAAGTCAGCAGCCACGAAATTCTCGCACCGCAGGGATGTCCGGCCCGGGCGACGAAACTCATCGTCGCCGCCATTTTGCTGTCGGTAGCTTTTCCCTGCACTGCGCCTCCCGGGTTGTATGGTTCCCAACCCCACTCCTTCACTCCGCGCGACGAGGCATCGACGTGACCGCAGAGAGAGCGTTCATCCGGCTGAGTCTTCTTCTCGAAACTATCGAAATGGTCGGCCAGAAAATTCTCCGCCATCTGCACGTCGATGGTTCCCTTGGCTTGCTGCACCATTTCGTCGGCGCGCACATGCCGGGCATTCATGGATGACGACATATCACTGGCATCGAATCCGTCCGTTTCTTCGCGAATCAGCTTTGGATCACGGGGGAAATTTGAGCTGACGTAGTACCCATCCTTGGTTCTCCACATTGGCGTGTTCTTTAAGCCGAGTTCGAGATAGGCGATTTCGCCAGTCTTGCGGTCGCCGATCAGCCAGTCGTTGGCGTATCCGCCGTTGTTCCCTTCTTTGATAATGCGCACGTAGTCATCAATGCTTTCCGCATATTGCAGCGCCTTGCGGGAGCGCATGAACTCGGGCTTGCCGTTGGGGTCCCAGCCTTCAAACTGCGTCATAGTCGTTTCGGTGATCATGATGCCGGCGGCATTCACGCCGAAATCATCGTCGCTGGTGATCACCCCGGGAAATCCATCCATCAGAATGCGCTGGCCGTGCTGCGGCAAAATATCGAAGATGACTACCCAGCGCTCGCCCGCCAGATAACTCGTCCAATTATTGTGCGCGATCACGATCTGATGATCCTTTGTGTAAGCGCCGGTGGCGATGAAAGCGCTGCAATTGCCAGGAGCTTTCAGCCTCGGAGCTCGTGCTGCTTTTTCGCGCTTGTTCAACCACGGAACGTAATAATCGGGAACTTCTTCAAAGGCGTTCAGCGCAACGATGTCATACACGTCGAGATCTACCCCATGTGCCTTCACGCCATCGGCGATGCCTTGCAGCTCCTGCTGATATTCGGAATCGATATGGGGCCAGAGCATCTCACGCGCGGTCTTGCGAAAAAATTCCCAGTCGCGCTGGGTTTCGTGAGTGTCGAAAAGTTTGATCGCTTCGAGGGCGTCGGCGATCTCAGGGGCCAGCAGATAACCGTGCTGGTAGCCAATATCGGAGGGCGAGCCTTCGAGATGAACGTAGGTCCAGCCACCTTGCTGGAAGCGGTAGGCCTTCTGCAGTCGAGGATCGGACGACGAATCTTTCTTTCCAGACCCCGAAGCTGCCACACATGGCATCGATAAAGCAGAGATAGAAACAAGAAACAGGATTAATGCATGCGGTACAAAACGGTGTTTGCCAGCCATGAGCGTCCCTCTCGATTCGGAGTGAACGCCATTGTAGTCGAAGCCGGGCAGAAAAAAGCGGAGCGCAGATTGCGCTCCGCATCAAGCTTACGAGGCTTCAGCGACCGTGGCCACCGCCACCAAAGCCGCCACCGTGGAAGCCCCCACCCGAGAAGCCTCCCCCATGAAATCCACCACCATGGAACCCACCACCGCCGAAGCTTCCGCCGCGAGCCATCACGGCTCCGGAGTGAAATGCCCCGCGCGCCGCTCCTGCACCGGTGTATACACCGTGAGAGTAGGAGCGACTGGTCGCATAGTGCGGTCCTGGTCCCCAGGCACGAACATTGGCGGAGTTAAACGTATGGTAGAAATGGCCGCCGTAGAACGGCGCACGATATACAAGACCCGGAGAGTAGAATCCCCAGCCGAATGGACTGTAGAAGATTCCATTCCAAGGCATAAACGTGTAAGCGCCGAACCACGGATCCCAATCCCATCCGCCCCAGCCCCAGCCAGGACCCCAGAGGCCGGCGCCCCAGTATCCCGAGCCCCAACCGTCAGCGACGACGATGCGTGCGGCATCCACGTTGGCTTCCGCCTCATAGTCCGATCGCAGGCTGCTCCAGCGGTATAGATCGTCGCCATTCATGGCTTTCTTATCGAACTTTTCCGCTTTCTCCGGAGCGTTGGCGGCCACGGCAAGCTCGTGTCCGGATTTCAACTTGATCTGCTTGTCGCCATCCTGAACCATGGCCTCGCCATCGAAGACGCGCATTTGATTTTGCTGCAAATCAAAGTCGTACAGTCCCGGCTTCATGATTCTGGCAGTCGCATTGCCCTCAACGATGCGAAGGTCATTTTGCGGGTAGATCTGATCAACTTCGACCATGGCGTGTCCTTGCATCACATTTAATTCGGTATCCTCAAGGCCAGCAGCCATCATCTTCACAGAGGTGTTGTCGCCCTCGCGTAAAAATACGCCCGGGGTCAACAGAATCTCTGCCTTACCGGTATCGGTGTTCGCATACTGACCAACCTCCAAGGTGGCCTTTCCAATTGAACTGTGATCGAGCGGCTGATCGGCGAAAAAGGCTTGCCCCTCGACATAATTTAAAGTTCCCGGCACAGCTTGATTTGAGCTCGCATTATTGCTTGCCCATGCGGGCGCAGATAAAAGTGCTGCCAGGAACAAACTTCCCAATCCCTGTAACAGCTTCATAAAAGTACTTATCCTCCTACCAATCCTTTGCTTCCTCTTTACTGCATTAGATGAGGCGAGATGGGCCTACGATGCCCCGTGTAGCCATTGAGCGGGCAGAGGTTATTAGTGGTTGAAATGCACCAGCGCGGTTGAATTTAACCAGTTGATTAGATATCCGTAGATGGCATGGGATCGCACTGCAGGATGACGCGCTCCTGAGAAATGAAGTAAGCCACTCTATTGGGGTCGATGAAGTTGACTTCGTCGGCCGTGGAGGCTTTCCATTCCGGCGAGTTGCGCGCTGCCATCAGCGCATCGAAATCATCGAACCAGAGCTCGGCCATTCCGTCGAAATCAGGCGGGCGACTGTCGCCGGGTATCGTAATGCGGTGACTCTGCGTCAGTTTGCGCAGGTGGGGGATGCGAGCTCCGATGGGGCCGTGAATATTCTGCCAGTAACGAAAGAATTCTTCGTCAGTTAGTCCAGGCTTCTTGGTAATGCAATAGATCAGTTTGATCATAGAGATGTTAGACGCGCCGAACTGGAAAGGTCTTCTCGGAGTGCCGGAGTCTAGATATCGGTACGCTGCTCGAGATGGCGCTGCAGATACCAGCACGGAACGTAACCGGCGCGCGGGAAAAGCGAGTTTACACAGGTTTGCGGCTGCGGTGGGTTGAACAGGAATACGGTCTTGCCGCTTTTCTGCTGTACGGCATCGTAGCTGGTGACGGTGACTTGTCCGAACCCTTGATTCGTCGTTACGCGATAACGGAAGACGGCGTAATCCAGAGCATAGGCGATCATGAGCACTCCGGCTAACGACAACGTCGTAAGTAGCAGCAATCGCCGCAGAAACCGCCGGATTCGAGCGCTCAGCACAGGGCTCACGGCGTACAATTATATGCGCCCGGACAGGACTGGGCGGGTGGTTGGGCGCCGCATTTCCGATGTTTGCATGGCCGCAAAACGACGCTCTCGTTGACAACTTGATGCTTCGACAGGCAAACTACCGCATTCGCTGCATGCGGCCTGCGGCGAGCCCTAACGGGCAACTCAGAAGACAGGTGCGGGTCTAAGACGTCTCTATCATCATGGAGCAACAGGTCTCCTATACGCTCGATTCCACTCTAGAAACAGTGGACCATGCGGAAGAAAGCGCCACCCGCATTGCCACGGAATTAGGCTTTGGAGAAGACGAAGTCATGCAGATTTCCATGGCGGTACGTGAGGGCGCGGTGAACGCCGTCCTTCACGGCAACAAATACGCACCTGACAAAAAAGTAATCCTGGCCTTCGAGCGAACTGCTGAAGATCTCGTCATCACGATTCGCGACCAGGGCAAAGGGATTGACTTGAACGGCATTCCGAATCCGCTCGCTCCGGAAAATCTGCTCAAGACTTCAGGCCGTGGAATTTTTCTTATGCGTTCTTTTATGGATGTGGTGGAAATCCGCCCGTCCCAGACAGGTACAGAAGTGAAATTGATCAAGCACGTTCACGGATCATCCGTGGGCAAGAAGGAGGGGTCTCAGTGAGCATGAAACTTAGCACTCGGCAGGTGGACGGGGTCACCATTGTGGACTGCAGTGGACGGATCACTCTGGGCGAGGGCAGCGTTACCTTGCGCGACACCGTACGCGATCTGCTTTCCAAAGGCAACAAGAAGATCATCTTGAACCTGGCCGAAGTCAATTACATCGACAGCTCCGGCATCGGCGAACTGGTCAGCGCCTTCACCACCACCAAAAACCAGGGCGGCGAACTCAAACTGCTGCACCTCACCAAGAAAGTTCACGACCTGTTGCAGATCACCAAGCTTTACACCGTGTTCGACGTCAAGGACGACGAAGCCGCTGCGGTCAAGGCATTCAAGTAAACGCACACCATCAATGAATCAAGAACCGGGGACTGGGCTGGCCGGTCCCTCAGCGTTCTTTTCGACGTCCGATTGATTCAGCCGCAAGGAGGTTCCTCCGAGCGGCGAAATTTTTGATGCTCCCATAAATTTCCATTCTGGGAACGCGAATGCGGAATATTCGCGGCTGCTGGTTTGCGGCTTTCTCCGATGACGTAGACTGCGAGCAGAGGTTTCCCGGTCGCGTTTACCGAGAAGGAACGCTCGATGCGATACGACAATCTGCGGCGCCACAATCTGCGGTGCCACAATCAAAGATCGATAATCTTGATTTCCTTGTTTCTTGCACTGGGCGCCACTTCCCTTTTTGCCGCGTCCGAGTGTCTGTCCATTGGCCAAGCCGCCCAGCACGTCGGAGAAACGAAATGCATTACTGGAAAAGTATTGCATGTGAAAGCGGGAAACAAAGGAACTCACTTCATTGGATTTTGCGAAGAACGGGCGGCCTGCCCGTTTTCTGTCGTCGTGTTCGGATCTGACCTTAAGGATGTAGGCGATGTCCGCCGTCTCGAAGGACGGGTGATCGAAATCCACGGTCCGGTTAAGCTCTACGACGGGCGCGCTGAGATCATCTTGAAGCGCGTCAGCCAAATCACTGGCGGCTCGACCCTGATTCCGCCCATGCCCAAGAATTACGACGTGGAGAAGCAAGGACATTACAGCGCAGGCCGCATGCGGCCCACCAAGAAGCCCGCTAAAACATATGGCACGCCGGCAGCGACCGTAACTTATGGCAACGAGGCCGACGTGAGCGGCGAGCCTCCGCAGTAAGGGCGCAATGTCTTAAGGTTTTGCCGTGGCCTGTCTGTGAATCTCACACCATTCCCTTTCTCAACTCTTCCAACGGATACCTCGTCCCTCGCCAGACGATTCCGTCATTCCACAACGTAAGAAACATGGAACGCAACAACGTATAGATGAAAAGGACCGTACTCACCGGATGCAGCAGAAAGTAATAAGCCGGCACACCCGACCGCCAGGACATGCCAACATAAATCGAGAACATTGAAACAAGAGCTATAGCGTACGGCAGACGCTCCCATCCATGCGCCAGCCACACTCCGAGAAAGGGCATGAGATTAAGGAAGGCGAGACCGAAGGCCGAAATAAGAGTGCGCGGCCATTGAAAAGACAATACGGCGAAAAAATTCTTAGTCAGATTATTCACTACGCCCATGGCGCCATTCGCCCAGCGAATCGAAATCAAATCCCCGCCAAAGACATTGCGTTGCGCGAACCCGGCATTTTTCACCACCTTGCCCAGCTTCATATCGTCGAGCACTTCCATGCGCAATGCTTTGTAGGTGCCTACCGCGTCATACACGTTACGGCGAATCAGATTGAAAGCACCCACGCCCATGTGGTCGCGCGATTTCGGATCCGCTACTTTCCACGGTCGGTGCCCGAAGACGAACATCGTTTGAAAAAAAGCGATCATCATGAATTCACCCGGGGTCTTCATGATCATCTGCGGAAACAAGACAACATGGTCGGCCTGCTCAGCCTCGGCATAAACCAGCACCCGCCGCAGAGAATCCGGCTTGAACAATACATCGGCATCAGTAAAAAGCAGCCAGTCACCAGAGGCTTCATTGGTGGCAGTCCACATAGCGTGCGCTTTGCCCAACCATCTTGCGGGTAATTCGTGATGCTGAATGACGCGAAGACGGCCGTGAGCTCGAGCGCGCGCCGTCATTGTTTCCATAATGTCGCCGGTACGATCTGTCGATCGATCGTTCACTGCAATCACTTCATAATTGTCGTAGTCGAGTTCCATCAATGAGACGAGGGTTTGTTCGATGTCGTCTTCTTCGTTCCGGGCTGGGACAATGATCGAGACGCGCGGATTCCCAAAAGGCGCGACGGGGTTACGGTTCCATTGGGGCTGAGAAACATTG
The DNA here is from genome assembly GCA_963817305.1 of uncultured Acidobacteriaceae bacterium. GTDB lineage: Bacteria > Acidobacteriota > Terriglobia > Terriglobales > Acidobacteriaceae > Sulfotelmatobacter. The sequence goes on from CAWFOD010000016.1 coordinate 466,383, forward strand.
GCAATACCGGGCATGCCAAGGGCGGCATCCACGATGCGCGAGAACCAGGCCAGGGCGAGAATCGTCCCGGCAATCCAGTGAAAGTAATGCATTCCGCTCAGGCAGTCTCCGTGGGCGCGCCAATGTTCTGAACGGGCGCAAATTTCATCCCGTAAAACAGTATGGCAGAGGAGACGACCATCGCGACCACCGGCAATACAAACGCTGCCTGCAGGGAGCGTTTATCGGCCACGTAACCCATGAGAGTGGGCGAGGGCACATCGCCGAGGAGGTGAAAAATGAAAATGTTTACCGCCAGAGCGGTGGCGCGAATGTGCGCACTCACCGAATTAATTACCGCGGCATTCAGCGGCGAAGTATTGAGCAGCAGGAAGAAAGCGGCGACAGCAATCGCGGGCAACATCACCGGACCTCGCATGAAAAGAGCCACGATCATGAACGGCACGCCCAGCGCCATGCCTGCCGCAGAGACAAAGTAATAAGCGCCCTTCATGCGCGGCAGAAGATAATCGCCGAGCCAGCCTCCGGCGAGCGAAGCCAGAATTCCGTCGACCACAATCACGATGCCGAAGGTGAAATTCGCCGACTCCAGCGAGTAGCCGCGGGCGCGCGACAAAAATGTCGGCATCCATACCTGTATTCCACCGAGAGCGAAGGTCATCATCGCCATGCCGAGCGTCGAAGTCCAGAATGCCGGATTCCGAGCCAGACCAATCAGGGTTGCGCGCTCGGGAGTTTCTTTTTCGGTGTCGAATTGTCCTCGCTCCGGCTCGCGCAAAAACAGGACTGCCAACGCCAATAGAAATCCCGGCGCCGCAGCAATGTAAAACGGAAACCTCCATCCATGGCTTGCGCCTAGCTTTCCGCCCAACAAATATCCAGCTGCGGTTCCCACCGGAATCGCCAGATAGAACACGCCCAGGATACGACCCCGTTTCTCTTCCGGAAACAAATCGGCGACGAAGGTGGGAGCGATCGTCACAAACGTGGCCTCGCCGATTCCAACGAGAGTGTGCCGTATCAGCAACTCGGTGTAGGTGTGCGTGACTGCGGTGAGTAGCGTGAGCCCGCTCCAGAAGATCGCGCCGCCGACAATAATTTTCTTGCGGGAATAGCGGTCGGCCAAGGGCCCTACAAATGGCGCCGCGACCATGTAAAACAATAGAAACGCGCTGGTGAGATAACCGACCTGCGTGTTGCTCAGACTAAATTCGCTCTGCACGAGGGGCTGTACCGCGAACAGCACCGAGCGATCGACGTAGTTCAATAAGTTCAGCGCCGTCAGCAGAACCAGCGCCGTGCGGGGATGGAGTTTCGCTGAAGTCACAAGTCTTGCGAATATAGCATGAGGAAACGTGCCTTGATTCAATGCGACATTTGTCGCTATAATAGACGACAAATGGTAAACGAACTTCGAGCCGTCGTTAAAGAGCTTGGTGGGCGAAGCGTTCTCGGGCGAAATTTGTCTAGCCCCGGCGACCTTCGCGAAGCCATCCGGGAAGGGTTTCCTCCGGCCGTCGTGGAAGAACTGATGCAGTCTTCAGGGTTGACGCTGAAAGAGTTGGCGGAAGCTCTTGATCTTTCGCCGCGCAGCCTGCAGCGCAGACGGCGGAGCGGCCGCTTGGCTCGCTTCGAGTCCGATCGACTGTACCGGCTGGCGCGGATCGTTGCTCTGGCACAACAGAGTCTTGGCAACCGGGAAACCGCATCCCGTTGGCTGAAGCGCTCCAACCGCGCGCTTGGCGGTGTTCCACCCATTGCCGCGATCGACACGGAACTGGGAGCGCGCCAAGTGGAAGACGTACTGGGAAGGATCGCTTACGGCGGAATCAGTTGACGCGAGTCCACCGCATATTGCGGAAGGCGTATGCCCGCTCTCCCCTCGACGGTGAAGGGGCATATCGATACGGTGGGCGGTGGTCAAGCGTCGGGACTCGGTTGGCGTACACCTCCGAGCATCAATCGCTGGCAATGCTTGAGTATTTTGTCCACCTCGACTCGGACAATGCTCCCGCGGACCTGGTGCTGGTTACAGCCGAAATTCCGGATGATCTCTCGAGAGAGCGAATCGTCGCCCAAGATCTTCCTTCCTTCTGGCGCAAATCACCAGCGCCAGCAGAATTGGCACGCATTGGAGATGAATTCGCGCGGCGGGCCAAGCACTGCATATTGATCGTTCCCTCGGCCCTGGCGCCAAACGAAAACAACTGGATCCTGAATCCACAACACCCCGGTTTTCGAAGGATCGTCTTATCCGAACTGGAGCCGCTCCGCTACGACCCGAGAATGTTTGTGCAACGCGGTCGGCGTAGATCGAAGAACGTCTAACTATTTTTTTTCGCTCGTGGCCATCGCGCCACCACCGTGGTCGAAATTCCTCCCCGGGGACGGAAATCGCCCTTCACTTCTGCCCACACCGGCTTCGCCCATCGCACTACATCTTGCAGCACCTGGTTCACGACGTTCTCCTGGAAAATTCCCAGGTTGCGATAAGACTGCAGATATTCTTTGTACGATTTCAGTTCCAGGCAGTCCTTGTCGGGCTGATAACGCAGCGTGATTACACCGAAATCGGGTAGCCCCGTCTTCGGACAAACGGAGGTAAATTCGGGATCGTCGATTACGATCTCGTATCCCGGAAACTGGTTGGGCCAAGTCTCGATTTCGGGAAATTTGTGACCCAGTCCTGACTCGGCGTGCTCAGGCGTATAGCGGCGCGATTTTCGCATAAAACTATTGTAGCGGCTGGATCACGCATTTCCGCAAAGACAAGACCGGATGACTTCTTCTGCCCGCAGTTTCAAGCATCCGCCAAAGACTGCCAGCATCTAACCATGCAACGGCTTGGGATGGCGCGCATCGTAGCGCAGCCGCCACAGTGGTAAATTAATGCTTGCAGTTGTCCCCGCCGCATCCTGAAAGACAACAAGTTGGCCGCAACCAACAATTCGAACGGACGACCTGCCTCGCGCAAAGGCCGCACCTGGATTACAGTGGGCGTGCTCGCGGCCCTTGCGGCCATTCCCTTCATCCACCGGCAAACCCCGCTAAGAGTACGCACCGCTACCGTGGAGCGCGGATCCATCCGCAGCCTGATTTCTACCAATGGCAAAGTGGAACCCATCCAGAATTTCGAAGCTCACTCGCCGGACGCCACTACCGTAAAGCGTCTGCTTGTGAAAGAAGGAGATCACGTCCGCAAAGGCCAACTGCTGCTGCAACTGGATGATAGCGACCTGCGCAGCCAGGCAGCGCGCGCGCAGGCCCAGATAAAAGCTGCTCAGGCCGACCAGGCAGACCTGACCACGGGCGGCACGCGAGAAGAAGTTCTTACGCTCGACGCACAACTAATCAAAGCTCGCACCGCGCTCAACAATGCTCAGCGCAATCTGGATGCTCTGCGCCATCTGCAGCAGCAGGGTTCGGCGTCACTCGGCGAGGTTCAGCAGGCTGAAGAATCCGTGCAGCGTGCCCAGGCGGATGCGACGCTGCTGGAGCAAAAACAGAAAGAGCGCTATTCGAAACCTGAAGTCGCAAAGGTTCAGGCACAAGCTGCGGAAGCACAAGCGGCGTATGCGGCTGCCGAAGACTCGCTTGCGAAATCCAGTGTGCGCGCTCCCTTCGACGGCATTGTTTACGCTCTGCCGGTGAAGAAAGGCGCCTATGTGCAGACCGGAGATTTGCTGCTGCAGGAAGGCGATCTGTCGAAGATGTTAGTGCGCAGCTTTGTTGACGAGCCTGAAATCGGACGGCTCGCAGCCGGGCAGAAAATTGAAGTCACCTGGGACGCTGTGCCGGGACGCATCTGGAATGGCACAGTCAGCACGGTTCCCTCCACCGTGAAATTACGTGGCGCGCGCAATGTGGGCGAGGTCACTTCAACGGTGGACAATCACGATCGCCGACTCCTACCCAACGTCAACGTTGGCGTCACTATTATCACGGCGGAACATAGCGGCGTGCTCACGCTGCCGCGCGAAGCGGTGCGCATGGATGATACCAAGCCTTACGTCTATCAGGTGGTCGATGGCGAACTGAAACGCCGCGATGTCGAGGTTTCCCTACAAAACCTGACGCAAGTGGAAATCACTGCCGGGCTTCCGGAGCACGCCCAGGTCGCTCTCTCCTCTGCCGACACGAAACCGCTGACCGACGGCGCCCATGTGAAAGTGGTCGAGTAAGTCATGAAGTATTTTGCAGGAAACAATTTTCATCCCGGGAACATTTTTCCTAAGCAGCGAGGAGTCCGGTTTAAGCGGGTTTTCCTCCGCACTCTGATCGTGGCTTGCGTTTCTGTCGCGCTCACGTTGCCGGCGCTTCCGGCGGCGGCAGATACACCGAAGGATCTTCTTGGCGAGGGCCATGTCGACCAGGCGATGCGGATTCTCGAACAGCACATCCATAACGACCCGACTGCGGAAGCCTATAACCTGCTCTGTCGCGCCGATTTCGAACTGGACGATTGGGACGCTGGAATTCCCGCTTGCGAAAAAGCCGTCTCCCTGGCGCCCGATAATGGGCTCTATCACCTCTGGCTCGGTCGAATCTATGGTGAGAAAGCGGATCGTTCCGGATTTCTAAAGGCGGCCGGACTGGCAAAGAAGGTGCACTCCGAATTTGAGCGCGCAGTCGAGTTCGACCCCAACAGCTGGGAAGCGCACACCGATCTCGCGGAGTTCTACCTGGAAGCACCGGGCATCGTCGGCGGCGGAGAAGAGAAGGCTCGCGCGCAAGCCGACCTGCTCGCTGCGATGAATCCTGCGATGGCGGATTGGGTAAGAGCCCGAATCGCGCAAAAGAAAAAAGACGATGCGACTGCGGAAAAGGAATATCGGGCTGCGATCGACGCCAGTCACGGAGGAGCCCGTGCCTGGGTGAATCTTGCGGGTTTCTACCGGCACACTGGCCACCTGGATGAGATGGTGCAAGCCCTGCGTACCATGGAGACCCGTCCGCTGGATTGGCCAGCCGCATTCATGGACGGAGCGAGCCTCTTACTTCGCAGCGCGCGCGATTATCCCTTGGCGATCCGCCTGGTGCGCCGTTATCTCGCCTTCGGCCCGGTGGAGGAATGGCCCGCCTTCAAAGCTCATTATCTCCTCGGGGAACTATTAGAGAAACAAGGTGAGCGCGACGCGGCTGCCGAACAATATCGCGCGGCCTTGGCTATGGCTCATACTTTCGCCCCGGCGCAAGAGGGATTGCAGCGCGTGGCGCGTTAGATGAGGGAATTGCTCCGAATTACACGCAACAACTCTCTCCTTGGCGAAGCTGAAGCTCTGCTGTTCGTAGCTTGGTCAGAGCGCCAGTGCCAATCAATTTCGTTCTTGCGATGAATTTTTCCCGCGACGGTAATGGTGCCTGTCCCACCCTTCACGAGCTACAAAGGATGGGACAGGTCGAGGTCACCGGTCTCCGAATGCGGAAGACAGATTCTTTCCCAGTGCCTCAGTTATTGGCCTTCGCAGCTCACGCGGTTGTTCCAGTCTACGAATGAACCTTGTGGATTTTCACGCCAGGCCCAGACGTGGAGTTCGAAGAATGAAGGAATGTTAAAGCGATTCGGGGCAGCGACGAAATTGAAGACCTGCCCCTCGAGCACCGGAGGAGTGTTGTTATTGGCGGCAAGCCAACTCGCTGCGTCCAGAATAAACTCGACTCCAACTAGCATCATCTTTCCATTGGTGGGCTCGTAGATGAGTGCTTCCGGTTGCGCGGGGTCGAGGGTGAGATTGCCAAGCAGAGTGCCATTGACATAGTGCACGCCCATTGCACCGTGGTCGGTACCAGCAACGCAACCTAGAAACGGTCCGTACCCGGCCGCGGTAGCGCTGTTGACATCGATGTACCGCTTCGTTCCTTCGCGAACCAGTTGCACCAGTCTGGTCGATGAAGCGGCTTGATGGCTGCTCGCGTGGTTGGAAGACTCTTGGGCAGCGAGCAGCGGAGCGGCCATGATGATGCTGTTGAGCAATCCCAAACTTAGGGTTCGCAGTATTGTTTTCTGAAGGAGCTGGGAGACCGGCGTTGTCATAGTTTTTCCTCTATTCGTTTCTGTTGAAGTTGTCAGCCGCGATCGCTAGTCCGGCGGACTGAGGCGAATGTTGCATGGAGCGATGAACCCGATCAATCCCAGCAGCCTCCTTGATTCCCCAAATTTTCCTCCTTTGGTAACTCATAGAAACGCTTTGACTTAACGACCTCCTCATGCGGTCTCAAGCCGCAAGGAAATGTGGTAGGCTTAGTGGCCTTATTGGGGAGTTCGTATGTTGGCAGCGGCTGCAGCCTCGCGGGTTCTGCGCTTTGATAATTTTGAGCTCGATATTCGGGCCGGCGAGCTGCGGAAGGCTGGGATCAGACTGAGGCTACAAGGCCAACCGATTCAGGTGCTGGCCGCATTGCTGAATAGTGCGGGAGAGCTCGTCACCCGCGAGCAGCTTCGAGCGCAAGTGTGGCCGGCCGAAACTTTTGTCGATTTCGATCACAGCCTGCATAACTCCATCGCGCGCATTCGCGAAGTGCTGGGAGACTCGGCGGGAACTCCACGTTACATCGAAACGCTACCCCGCCGAGGGTATAGATTCATTGGCACAGTCGAGAGAGTGGGCTTCGAGACCTCCGCACTCTCTGCGACGCCCCGTTTGTCTAGAGAAGCTCCGGTTGCGCCGCTTCGATCCAAGCCTCGCGCGATCCTCATCGTTGGGCTGTTGATCGTCCTTGCGATTCCGGCGGTTTTGATACTGGTGCCCATCTTTTCGCATCGCGCAGCTGCCGCTCCTCCCGTACGCTCCATCGCGGTGCTGCCGCTCGAGAACTTTTCCGGAGATCCCGCACAGGAGTATTTCGTCGACGGCATGACGGATGAACTGATTACGGACCTGGCCCAGATTGGCGCCCTGCGAGTGATCTCCCGAACGTCGATCATGCGGTACAAAGGCACGAAGAAAGCCTTACCGGAAATTGCCAGAGAACTGAACGTGGACGGAATCATCGAAGGATCGGTAACACGATCGGGACAGCGAGTGCGGATTACGGCCCAGTTGCTATACGGTCCGACCGACAAGCATCTTTGGGCCGAGACATACGACCGAGACCTTGGCAATGTCCTCAGCCTGCAAAGCGAAGTGGCGCAGGCGATCGCGCAGCAAGTGCGCGCACAACTCACTCCCAACCAGCAGTCTCAGCTTCGCCTGGCCCACGTGGTCAACCCGGGGGCGCACGATGACTACCTGCGAGGCCGGCTTTACTTTACTAACGAATTCACCAAACCTGATTCACTTCGGAAGGCCCAACACTACTTCGAAGATGCGATTGAGAAGGATCCTAACTTTGCTCTTGCTTACGCGGGACTCGCAGACACTTATGTCTACCTGGCGTACGCCGGAGCTTTGCAAAAAGATGTGGCCTACCGGTCGGCGAAGGATGCGCTAACCAAAGCAGTGCAACTGGACGACAGCATCGGCGAAGCCCACGACACGCTCGGCGCGTTGAATTCTTTTTTTGACTGGAATTGGGAGACTGCCGATCGCGAGTTCAGTCGCGCCATCGCCCTGTCGCCGAGTTATAGTTGCGCGCACGAAGATCGCGCCATCTTTCTCGCCTTGGTTGGCCGACGGGCCGAGGCCCTGGCGGAGATCGCAAAGATTGACCAACTCGACTATGGCTTCAGCGCGGCACAAACCGAATCAGCGGCCTACTATCATCTGCGGGACTACCCCAGCCTGATTGATTCAAGCCGGAGAGCGCTGCTCTCCGACTCGGAGGACGGGTTTCAGCACTACAGCCTGGGCGTCGGTTACGAAGGTACAGGTAAGCTTCAGGAAGCTATTGCCGAGTATCAGAAAGCAATTGAATTCTCGAGTGACGATAAAAATGCCATAGCGGCGCTGGCCCACGCCTACGCGGGCGTCGGGAGAAAGGCCGAGACTCGGAAAATCCTTCGCGACTTCGAGCAACAATCCACAAAAGTGTACGTTTCGCCTTACTTGATTGCCACGTTATATGCGACTCTCGGTGACAAGGATGCAGCTTTCAAGTTCCTTGAGAAAGCCTATCAGGAGAAGTCATTGGATATTTCCTGGCATCTGAATTGTGATTTGCGCATCGATAACCTTCGCTCCGATCCTCGCTATGAGAGCCTGCTTCGCCGTACCGGCTTGAAAGACTAGGGGCAGTGATGCAACCCTGCAGCATTATTTAGCAGGTGCATCCGCAACGTCGAAACCATAGCTTCTTAATACATCTCGAATTGCAGGCGTCTTGACGAACGCGAGGAATTGCTCTGCGACTTTCTTGTTTATCGACGAGCGAAGTATCACGCACGCCTGTTCGATGGGTGGATAGTCCATCAGTGGGCACTACGATGTAACGCCCTTTGTCCTTCATATTGGGAGACAAAGCAAGAGACAGGGCCACTATCCCAACGTCAGCCGCGCCCGAAACCACGAAGGAAGCGGTCTGCGAAATGTTTTCTCCCAGCACAAACTTGTTCTTCACATTGTCGTAAATATTCTCGTGCTTTAGTGCTGCGACGGCGGCCTGTCCATACGGCGCGTGCAGGGGATTGGCGATCGCGATCTTCTTCACCGCAGGATCGAGTAAGGCTTTCAGTCCAGGACTCAAGTCTATTTTCGAATCGCTGGGCACCCAAATCACAATTTTGCCTCTCGCGTACTCTGAATAGCTTCCGGGTTCTGTCAGTCCGGCGGCCTCCAGTTTTTTGGGATAGTCGAGATTCGCCGAAAAGAAGACATCGAAAGGCGCGCCGTTCTGGATCTGCTGCAGAAAGTTTCCCGATGAACCGTAAGTGGCCTTCACGGTGTTTCCGGTTTCCTTCTGGAATCTCGTGGCAATATCCTGCATGGCGAATTGCAGGTCTGCCGCAGCGGCGACGCTTATCTCCTGCGCTAGACAGAGGTGGGAACAACAGCTGATTGCCGGCAGAGCCAGCAAGGCGAGGCAGAAAACAGAACGAAATCGCTTTCTCATGTGACGCGCAGAATCATTACTTCCGTTGCTTTTATCAAAGCTGCCGCAGTCTGCCCGGCTTTTAATTGCATCTCGCGGGCGGAGCGGGCGGTGATGATCGATACAATCTGCTGACCTCCAATTGAGATCGCCACCTCAGCCATGAGCCCGCTAATGCGAACCGAATCGATGCGTCCCACCAGTTGATTGCGGCCGCTGACGCGGCGAACCACCAGCTTGCGCTCCTTCTCGGTTCTGCCCCGCGTTCGGAAAAGCAGACGGTCCACTTCCCTTTGCGGAATACGATGATGTCCTCCCGCGGTTTGAATGCTACGAATCTTCTTCTTGTAGATCCATTGCTTGATCGTCGGAAAGCTGACCCCCAGCTGCAAGGCCGCCTCGCGCAGCTTCAGTAATTCCTCATTCTTCTGGCCGGCTTGTCCGTTCCCTGGCATCGGAACGAAATCCTACAAGCAAGCTGCAGCACGGTCAATCGCAAGGCTCTTTTGCAGAACGCCAAGCCCATCCACACTGAACTGAATTGTCATTGATAGTATAACCGTATGTCATATACACTTCGAAATTCTTCTTCTGTCCGACCAATCCTCATTTGGAGGTTGTATGCGCAAGTCCAGTTTCTTCCTGGCCCAACCCTTCCTGCTACTTCTGTGGCTGGCAATGGCTGCGTTCCCCGCATGGGCCCAAACGGGAGTGAGCCTTTCCGGAGTGGTGACAGACCAAGCCGGGATAGCCCTTCGCGATGTCGCGGTGACAATTAAGAACGTCGACACCGGTGCAACCAGCACGATCGCAACCGACGGCGGGGGACACTATCAGCTATCCGGCCTGACTGCGGGAAGCTTCGAGATTCGCGCGGCAAAACAAGGGTTCACTGAGGAAGCGCGTAAGGGAATCAGCTTGGCGGCTGGCCAGGAAGCCACGTTCGACATCAAGATGCAGCGGAACACGCCCGACGCCTGCGCGAGCGGTCGCGAGTTCGCGACTACCGATTGCACGCTGACCTGGCACGGCATCACGCTGTACGGTGCGTATGACGTCGGCTTCGGCTGGGTCAGCCACGGCTTACCGGAAAACGGCTACAACTATGAAGGCGAATCTTTGGTGAACCGAAACGGCTATCAACATCGATTCCTCATCGCCCCGAACAATCTGTCGCAGACGGGATTCGGCATAAGAGGCAAGGAAGAGTTTGCGCATGGCTGGTCGGTTGTGTTCAACGCTACCACTGGTATCAATCCGCAATCCGGACTGCTTGCCAACGCGTCAAAAACCGACATCATCAACAACGGCCTTCCCCGGGGCAGTTATTCGATCGCCATCGACGGGGCGCGCGCGGGCCAACCCTTCAATGACCAATACTATGGCGGTATATCGTCCACACACTTTGGCGAGCTGACTTTCGGTCGTCAGCGTTCTCTTGGTACCGACGCGATGCTGCTTTACGATCCGGCTAACGGCAGCTATGCGTTTTCGTACATCGGATATAACGGCACGATGGCTGGCGGTGGTGATACGGAGAATTCCCGTTGGGACGACGCCGTAAAGTATCGCATCGCCGATGGCCCGGTCCATTTCGGCGCCATGTATAAATTTGCCGATGGTTCTGGTGGCTGTTACTCGGCCTCTTCGAACTGGACGGCCAGCACTTGTACACCCGAATCGGCGCATAACAACGCCTATGGATTCGACCTTGGCGGAAACATCGGCCGAGATCGGGGCAAGTTCTCTGCCGACCTCGTCTTCCAACATTACAACCAGGCGATCAGCGTGTTGAACCCCTTGCTGGGGCCGCAGAGTCAGAGTTCAGCGGGGCAATATCAGTCGACCACCGACAGCATCAATACCAATCCTATCAATGGGGGACCCGGCATGGGGCCCAATCTAATCGATCCGAACAACACCGTGTATGGCATCGTGACCGACAACAACGCAGTTATGATCGCTGCGAAGTACTCGTGGGACCCGATCAAGTTTTTTGCCGGCTACGAATACATCTGGCAGAATAACCCGTCGAACCCGTTGGGGGTTGGGGCCTCGGATCAGGGCGGTTATGTGATGAGCGGAGTCGAAGACAACAATCTTGATTCTGAAAAGCTGGTGCAGATCTGGTGGACGGGCGCGAAGTACACGTATCGCAGCAAAACCGACTTCACTTTTGCCTGGTATCAACAGCGTCAGAACGACTTCCGTATTCCGTCGACCTGCTCGCCCACGGCTGGTTTCCGTAGTTCCTGTGCGGGCACCCTTAATGAAGGGTCGCTCTATGTAGATCATCACTTCACCAAGCGTTTCGACGCATTTGCCGGAATTGCGTATTCCTATGTGAGCGGGGGTCTCGCCATCGCTATTCCTCATGGCCCCGGCGTCCCCTATAACTACAACAATAACTGTGCTCCGACCGTCGGTGGTCGTTTCACCTTTTGATTGTTTCCGCGGCGGGATTCGGGCGGGCACACCTGGTTCTGTTTATGAAAACCTCGCGGTGGGTTCGAAATCGCTACGGTCTTGCTCTACTTATAGGAGAATGGATGAGAGTTGATCATGGCCTCTGTACGAATCGACAAGTGGCTCTGGGCCGCAAGATTTTTCAAGACGCGATCATTAGCCGCGCGAGCGTGTGAACTCGGTAGAATTCAATCGAACCACCAGCCCGCGAAAGCTGCGCGCGACGTTCGCGTCGGCGATATGCTGCGCATTAGCAATGAAGGCGGCGATTTCGAAGTGGAAGTTTTGTTTCTCAGCGACGTGCGCGGCCCCGCTTCGACCGCGCAGACCCTCTACCGCGAGACCGACACCAGCCGCGAACTGCGCCAGAAAGTCGCCGCCGAGCGCAAAGCGATGAGAGAGTTCGAACAGCTGCCGGCAGCGCGGCCGTCGAAACGTGATCGACGCAGGATCATCCAATTCCGCGGAAGAGCCTGACTTCCAGCCTGTCTGTCAGAAGCGTGTATCGCGGTAAAAGACGCAGTAGCTTTCCACGTACCAGGAAACGACGAAGAGAATAAGCATGACGCTGGCCGACCAGAAGAACACTTGAACTGGAAGTGTTCCCGTGAGCCGCACGCGGCCGCCGGCAGACGTCGAGGTCGACTCGCGAAACACCAATCCGCCAACTAGTGAGATTGCCGCCGCCAACGCCAGCATTTCTAAAGATTCGTAAATCCTCTGATGCAGGTCACCGGACGGAATCAGGAAAGCTGTGTGGAACAAGGCATACAAAGAAAGGATGGTGGAGATAAAAGTGACCGGCCTCGCGACCTCTACCAGCATGTTCCACCGGGTACTACGCGTAGTTTAGCGCGAGCCAAGACAGTGCGGAAACGATTTTGCGGAGTCAGAAATGAAAAATCAGGTCGCTCGCCACGGTTAGCTGGTTTTGCCGTTGTCCGTTGTCGTAAGCCTTTCGATCCCAAGCCCGCTCGAAACGCAATTCAGGACGCAACTGGACGGTAGACCCAATCCAATGGCACCACATAATCGTGTTCTCAGAATATTTCGTCGCATAGCCGGTACGTTGGCCCTTCTTATCTTCGAGAAAATCGCTGCGAAAAGAAATGAAATCATGCACAGACAATTCCTTCTGCAGAAAATTCACCGCCGCATATTCTGGAGCCGTGCATCGCGCTTCACCCGGCAGGCAGTAAGCCCCGTCCGTTCCCGGCTCCGGATGAATCGGCCCTCCCACCGCCGGCACATCGCGCTCATACATGTACCAGGACTCCGTCGCCATGTGCCAGGTTTTCGAAAATTTGTGATACCACGTCGCATCGTACTGCTGCAGATTATCGTAGGCGTATTTGCCATCGTTGATACCGTTGGCGCAAACGTAGAAATTATCGTTCACCGATTGAGTCGTGTAGTCGAGACAAACCGTGCCGGCGGGCTTGGCATCGGGCATCCACGGCGCAACATCGTGGCTAGCCGTAATCCCCAGTTGCACCAGCCACTGCTGGTTCAGCTTCACCGTCGCAATCATGCCGGTATCGGTAAAGGGATCGATCGCGTAGAGCAGCGAGTGGCTGAAGATGTAATTATTTGGCGCTAGTTGCGCCTCAATTCCTGGCACCGAAATATATCGACCCACTCTGACGTTCATCCCTTGCGCGACTTGCGGAATGTAAACGTCAACATATTCCAGCGTAGGATCAAATCCGTATTGCCGATGATCGTTCACCCAGGGACTATTCCAGTAACCCTTCCCCGTCGTAAATCGGTAGTCCGTGCCGAAGAGCGCTGTGAGGTGGTAGCCCCAGTCGACGTGATCGCGTTGCACCGAATCCGGCAAGCGCTCCGCGTATAGAACAAACTGATCTAATTCCAGCCGATTGGAGTAGACATCATTTTCCTCAGGCGCATTCGTTCGTAGCGAAGTGCTGTAGTTCAGCGAGGGTTCAATCCATCCATACAGTTTGGTGCGACTCTTCGCCCCATTGATGGCGGTCATCAGCGGATAGCTGTTCGTATCCGGCTCGCCAATCGTGGGAGATCCGCCATAGGACCAATCCGCGTTGGGAAACGGTGGAGAATCCAGTGGCGATGGAAGCCCGCGGCGCGCCGGCGCCGGGGACGAAGCCTGCGTTCCGGACCAGTCTTGCCGGTAGAAATCCGCCCAGCGCGCGAAGAAGCCGTTTGTGGTGGGAACTTCAACAGCGGGTGCTTCGGTCGCGGAATTTGAACCACTCGTCTGCGCGAAGAGTGCGGGAGACAGAAGCAGGGTGCAAACGAGGCGAAGCAGAAAAGGCAGGGAGAGGCGTAGGTTTCTCGAGTGCATAGAGGGGAAACTGCTCCAGTCTACAAGTTCCTATCAGAAGCGGCGATTCCGCCTCGCGCCTCGTCTGACTCATCCTAATCATTTCTCTCGCATCAGATTCTCCGTAGAATCTTTTTAGCTATCGTGAAGGTGAGAATCAGAGGTGAGGATAAATGATAAGGAAAATGCACAGCGGCAGGGTGGTTCATAAATTGGTGTTGACGGTATTTTTATTCTTGCCGATCTCGCTGCTGGCAGAACCGCTGACCATGAAGCACGCCGTGGAACTTGCCCTGCTGCATGCCAATGGCATCGCCATTTCTGCCGCTGATGAACAACATGCCTCCGCCAGCTACCGCGAGCTGCGCAACAGCTATATTCCGCAATTAAATGCGGGAGCCGGAATTGGCTGGTCCGATGGTTTTCCTCTTAGCCTGGAGGGTTCAGCTCCCTCGCTTTTCAACGTAACTGCGCAGTCGGCGCTCCTCAATCCAGCGCTGAAAGACTTCATTCACGCGGCGCAATCCGACGCAAAAGTGAGTGCGTTTCAGACCAAAAATCAGCGCAATCAGACCATCCAGGATACTGTCCTCAGTTATGCCGAACTCGAGAAATGGGAACAACGCCTCGACCGCCTTCATGAAATTTATCCTGACGTTCAAAAAATGGTAGCCGCAGTCGCTGATCGCGTACAGGCTGGCATTGACAGCGAAATCGAGGGCAGTCGGGCTCGATTATCTCTGGCTCGTGTTCGTTTACGACTCGCCGAGGCCAGCGGAGCAGCCGATGTTCTTCGCCAGCGGCTTTCCAAACTGACGGGACTACCCGCCGCTGCGATTGAGATCGATGCCGATTCAGTCCCCGCCTTGCCGACGCCTAAAGAAGATGACGATTCCTCCGCCAAGGACGTAGCTTCCAACCCGGCAGTGCAAGCTGCAGTCGAGCATGCGCGTGCACAATACTTGCGAGTCGAAGGAGAACGTCGCTCCTTATGGCCCAGTATGGATTTTGCTGCGCAGTACGCTCTTCTGTCGACCTACAATAACTACCAGAAGTTTTATCAACCTGGAAGCTTTCAGCCAAACAATGCAACGGTCGGAGTGGCCATCCACCTGCCTTTTCTCAACCTTGCGCAGCACGCGAAGATTCAGGAGGCGGAGGCGGACGCCCTCAAAGCGAAGGAGCAGGCGCAAGCTGCGCGAAACCAGGCTTCGGAAGAAACTCTGCGCTTGCAGCGTGGAGTGACGCAGATGCAGGCGGCGCACGATGTGGCGGAACTCGAATACGAAATCGCGCAGAAGAATGTGGAGGCGGTCGAAACCCGGATGAAATCCGGTTCGGCAAATTTGCACGATCTGGATAACGCGCGCAGCCAATCCAGCGAAAAATTGATTGCGCTGCAGGATGTCACCTTTGAACTGGAACGAAATCAGGTGGAACTGCTGCGTTCCACAGGAAGTCTCGAAAGCTGGGCTTTGGGTACAAAATAGACGTATATCCGTGACCGGATGCTTGCCGGATGACTCTTTCGCACCATTCGCTGCATCAAAACCCTTGTTTAACCCCGAACCTGCATAAACACTGCTTTTGGGCCACGTTGGCGGCAGTGGAATGGTAAAATAAATACTCACCCACTATGCCTTTAAAAACACTATTTCTGAACCCACCCTCATTTGAAAACTTTGACGGCGGCGCCGGTTCCCGTTGGCCCGCTACCCGCGAAATCGAGAGCTACTGGTATCCGGTTTGGCTGGCCTATCCGGCGGGAATGCTGGAGGGGGCGCGGTTGCTGGATGCGCCGCCGCACTACATTTCGGCGGAGCAGACCATCGAGATCGCCAAGGATTACGAATTTTTGGTGTTGTTCACCAGTACGCCGGGATTCCCCGGGGACATTGGGTTGGCACGCGAAATCAAGGCCGCGAATCCGAAGATCAAAATCGCTTTTGTGGGGCCGCATGTGACCGTGCTGCCGGAGAAATCTTTGCGTGAATGTCCGGCGCTCGATTTCGTGGCGCGCAAGGAATTCGATTACGCCGTGGTTGATTATGCAAAGGGAAAGCCACTCGAGGAGATTGCCGGCATTTCTTTCTTGAAGGATGGAAAGGTCGTGCACAATCCGGATGCGCCACAGATTCAGGATCTGGATGCGCTTCCGCACGTTACCGATGTTTATAAGCGGGACCTGGATGTTACGCGTTATAACGTTCCCTTCCTGTTGAATCCTTACGTTTCGCTCTACACCACACGGGGTTGCCCGGCACAATGCACTTTCTGTTTGTGGCCGCAGACTTTGAGCGGACATCCGTGGCGCAAACGTTCCACCGACGACGTAGCGGCGGAGATGGCAAAGGTAAAGGCATATTGGCCAGAGGTAAAGGAATTCTTCTTCGACGACGACACCTTCAACATCCAGAAAGCGCGCACGATCGAGCTATGCGCCAAGCTGAAGCCGCTGGGTCTGACATGGTCTTGCACGTCGCGGGTTACGACTGACTTCGAAACTCTAAAGGCGATGAAGGAAGCGGGATGCCGCTTGCTAATCGTGGGTTACGAATCCGGCGACCAGCAGATTCTGAAAAACATCAAGAAGGGCGCGACCATCGAACGGGCGCGGCAGTTCACGAAAGATTGTCACAAGCTTGGGCTTGTGATTCACGGCGACTTCATCATGGGACTACCGGGCGAAACCCGCGAGACCATCAATAACACCATCGCGTTTGCCAAAGAACTTGATGTGGAAACCATTCAGGTTTCGGTTGCGCATGCTTACCCTGGAACCGAGCTTTATGATTACGCGGTAAAAAATGGGTTCATCGTAGGCGACAACAAAATGGTGGATGAAGGCGGCCACCAACTGGCGCACATTGAGTATCCTGGGTTACCCGCGGATGAGATTCTTTCCGCGGTACATCGTTTCTACGACGAGTACTATTTCCGCCCGAAGGCGGTGTTCCGCATTTTGAAGAAGGCTGCGTTCGACAGCAATGACCGCAAGCGGCTTTACAAGGAAGCGAAGACTTTCATGAAGCTGCGCTCGGCGCGCAACAAGATGGTCAAGAAGCACAGCGACGACGCGGCGGCAGAGCTGGTCAAGGCTTGATTGGATGGATTGCTGATTGTTGATTGTCGATTGTTGAGTCCTTGGGAGTGAATTAACAATCAGGAAATCAGTAATCAGCAATTTCCTAACGCATATCCTTCGCAGCGCAAAACGCCGCTGTGCTCGAATGACGATCGAAACCCACTGCCGTCTAAGCTTCCAGTGACCTTTCGCAAGTATCTTGTGCTGGCCGGAGTTACCGTGTTTGCCGCGGCCGGAGATTCCATGCTCTCGCATGGGATGAAGCAAACCGGAAATATCTCACTCAACCATCTGCAAAGCGTCGTCCTCGCAATCCTGAATCCCTGGGTGGCTTTTGGGATTTTGTTGCTGCTGGCATTTTTTGCCACATATATGACAGCGCTTTCCTGGGCCGACCTCACTTATGTGCTGCCGGCGACCTCGCTTGGCTACGTGCTGCTGGCGCTGGTTGCGAGATTCGTTTTGCATGAACATGTCAGTCCGTTGCGCTGGTTGGGAATCGCCTTCATCACTGGCGGAGTGGGATTCGTTGCCGGAGGGCCAGAGCTGACGCCGCATCCTGCCGAGGAAGCTAAAACGGAAGAAGATGCTGCGGTGAGCGGAGTTAAGCAATGAGCACGGTTGAGGAAACGTTCAGAATGATAAATATATTTGGTGACTTGAAATGAAGGTTATTTATACCTGGAGCGCGATTCTGGCGATTGTGTTCGCATCGGTTGTGGGCGATGTGCTACTGGCGCGGGCCATGAAGCAGGTGGGAGACGTGGGAGCCTTGCGGCGGCGCTTAGGTCTGCTAGCGGTGATTGGACGCACGGTTGGGAATTCTTACTTTCTGATCGGAGTTACGGCAATGGCTGTGGCTTTCTTCAGCTTGTTGTTCGCTCTCTCTTGGGGGGACGTGAGCTTAGTGGCTCCCGCCGCCGCTTCCCTCACCTTCATCGGAAATGCCGTGGCCGCCAAGATCTTTCTGCATGAGCGGGTAGACCGGCGAAGATGGATTGCCGCTGGTCTGGTCGCGGCGGGTGTGGCGCTGCTGGCCGGTTAGGCGTCCTGATCTCGATTGAATAATGCGAGGATATCGAGCTTCTCCACTTCAACAGTTGATCGTCGTTTCTTCAATTTAAGTTCATTTGCGAATGAACAGGCCAGCGATGCCGTATCCTGCCAGGAACGCTAGCGACGATACAAACAAGGAAGCGCCGAGCAGATGCTGCCGGGCGTTGGTATTCACATCCAGCCTGGCTCGGGCGGCGTCGACTTTTTCCTTCAACTCCCCGATAGTTTCGTGGACATGATCCCGCTGCAGCAGGGCCTGGAGTTCTAATTTGTCGACTGGATTTGCGCTCATAGCTGATTCCTTGCCTCATTCTGGAGCCAGAGTTTATCCGCTTTCAATACTTCAATCGTCCGTCGGGGCAATACTCCTCGCAGTTCGAACTCACGCTTGGCGAAGTAGGCAGCCAAGCCACCGCCAATGGACCATAAAATTGCGATCGTAAGAAAGCCGAAAACCCAATGGTAGGGATTGTGGGCCAAAGCGACAGCTATCAATGCGGCCAATGCCAGTGTAAGCAGAAGGTACGCTGTGCCTAGCAGGGCTATGGCGATCGCAGCCAGCAATGCCGCTGCTTTCAATACTCCAGCTTTTTGCTGAAGCTCAATCTTGAGCAACTGAACGCGCGTCTGGACAAATTCCGTCGCTTCTTCCTTCATCGTTGCTACAACATCTGCCAACGTACGGCTATTGGGGACGTTATTCATCTTGATTGGACCTCCATACACGAGTGGCAGCGCCAGCGGTTGCAGCTATGGCTGCAAGTATTGCCAGTATTCGCAGTGGTTGCTCATTCGTTACCTGCGAGGCACGGTTTCGCACGCGAGCCGAAAACTTGCCGCACTTTTCGAACGCTACCGTCAGGCTGTCGCCCACGGGTTTAACCGGTAAGGATGTGGCGGCATTGTGCCGACTTCCCGTCATCTCGACCATGAGTTGCTTTTCCTCGTTGAGAGAAGTTGCTTGAAATAACTCTGTCGCACAGCGTGCGGCGAGCGCGTCTGCAATAGAAATAACCTCTTCAGCAGCAAAGACCGATGTGGACGTAAAAGAAGCGTAGATTAAATTTCGCCTCAGCCCTATCCCGTTGAAGCTGTAAGTGACGGCAAAACATACCTGAAAATTTAGACTGAGTTGCTCATGCCTGCCGCGCCCCCTGGTTTTCGCCGCATCTGGGCCGCCAGAGGCAACGAAAAAGGTTGGGCTCTCGGGAAGACCCATGGAACACATTGCACACAGTGGGCTGAAAAGTTGCACTCTCCGAGACAAGTTGGTGGAGAAGCCGGGTCAACAGGATATATGGCATCTCTAGCCCATCAGGTAAATGCGGGTGATCCCTTGGAAACTCATACAATGTAATAGCCTTTCCGCCTACATATCCAAGGAAAGCAACCGCCGCACAGGTTTTGTCACCGAACATATGCCTTTGAGCTAAGCCCCGTGCCGCGTCGAATGGCACGCGGAGTGCTGATATTCGGTTAGCCGCAGGCTGGAGTGGTCGCGGACCTCGCCGCGGACAGGTGGGATTATGGTGCGGCATATTGCAGCCGTCGGAATAGCGTTGCTTTCTGCTCCTGGCTGTTCGCGTGATGGTGGCTCAAAGCCCGGGCCATGCGCTCCCGGATGATCCTTCGGTGGGAATTCAGTTTCAAAGAGCTAAGGCCTTCGAGCATGTGTGGCCACTGGAGGTAGGGGCCAAGGATTGCTTACCCGCCGAATCCGTACGAAGCAGAGTTTCAGACTCCCCAAGAAGTCTGGTCCCGACAAAAAGACCCGAATACTTTTCTTTCCAAATATTTAAAACGGCCGGCATCGAATCAGAAATCGTTATATTCCCCTCTGGGCGCAGAAAACTTGATGGACCGCGCCGTGCACGCGGCTTCGGGCACATTTTTCACGCGGGACGAATCGGGAAAGGGCCGGATAAATACCTCGTATTTCCTACGCACCCTTACAGCGGTGATGGCTGACACGGCCTCGCGACCGTACTGGAGGCGCTCAGTAGGCGAGCCCTTCAGCGACTTTGGCTCCAGTGTGGGAAACAGCGCAGGCATGAATGTGTTGCACGAATTCGAACCAAGTCTGCAGCAGGCATTAAAAAGTCATGCCCCGAGGTTTGTGTCCAGGATGGTGCAGCACGTAGGCCACTAGGTTCGGTCCCCGCTCTAAGCAGTGCGGGTTTATTTCAGCTGAAGAGACGCATCAAGCCGGTGGCGGGCAAGTCCGGCGAAATAAACCGACGTCCATTAAAACCAGCTGACCGATTTACAGCTTCCGCAGCCAGATATCCGCTCCGGACCGCGCTTTCCATTGTTGCCGGCCACCCTGTCGCGGTCCAATCGCCCGCGAGAAAAACCCGAGGCCACGCAGTGGCTTGTGGTGGACGGTAAGCATCAATGCCTGGGCGCGGTGAGTAGGTCGCGTGGACCTCTTTAATTACGGTGGACTTCACCAGGTTTGCAGTGCGGGCAGCAGGAAAAAACTCGCGGACTTCCTTCACGGCGAGGTCCACAATTTCCGCACGCGATTTGTCCACCAGGGACTTTGAAGCGCTGACCACAAGTTCGACGTAGCTTCCCGGTGATTCCGCATTGGAAGCCGCAGAGCGCGTGCTCAAAAGGCGGGATTTGTGGAACATCCATTGCACCGTTCGATCCAACAAAACGGCGTGATCGAGATCGCTGATCTGACGATCAAACCAGAGATGAATCCCGGTGATAGGACAGGATTCGAAGTGCGCAAGCTTTTCGCGGAGTGACGCGGCTTCGGGAGTTTCCGGGAGAACACGGGCGATGGTGTTGAAGGGTAGGGCAAGGATGAGATAGTCGAACGGCTCTTCCGTTTGTCCCTCTTCCCTTCCGGCAGTGCAAGATTTCAACTTTGTTTGATCCGGCAGAAAAAGTTTCGAGCGAATTGCGAAAGCGAATTTCGCCGCCACGAGCGCGGAGATAATCTCCCGCCTTGTTGTAGAGATCAGTGAGTGGAATATTGGGCACGCCCATGTGGCGAGCGGCGGGAGATTTCATGGATTCGCGGACGACCTGGGCGGCGTAGGAAACTGAAATCAGATCCAGGTCTTCGCTGAGCGCGCTGACAAGGATCGGCTTCCAGAAACGTTCAATAGCATTTTCAGTTTGCGCGTGGCGGCGGCACCAATCCAGAAAAGATTCACCGGTGTCGCGCTGCGTCGTCAACGTGAGAGAAGAAATAGCACGCGAGATCGCGAACTTGTCCTTCGCGTTTAGAAATGGAAATTGCAGGAATGATGGTGCGGTGTGCAACGGCGCGGGCAGAGGAGAAGCGTGCATGACGCTGGTACGGCCGCCGGGTTCGATGAAAGTCATCTCGTCGTACCAGCGAATCTTGTCCTCGACGCCAATGCGGCGATAGAACTCGACGAGATTGGTACAAACCCGAAACAAGACGTGCTGGCAATTGTCGACTACCTCGGTGGTGCCGGGATGTTCATAGGACGATGCGCGGCCCCCGAGATAGGGACGGCGCTCGAGAAGGGTTACGCGGAAGCCGGAGTCGGCGAGGGCGCAGGCCGCGGCCAGTCCGGCAAGGCCTCCGCCGGCGATGGCCACTGAGGGTTGAGTAGATTGCGGACTCATTCAGGATTCGCGACTAATATCGCGGTGCGCTTCCGTCGCGGAAGACGGCAGGTTCCTCGCCGGGCTCCCAGCCCGATTCGGAATGACAAATGCTCTATCAACATTCGGCTTGATTCGGAATAACAATTCGTTCTTTTTCGAGCGACAAGAGATAGGTTTCAGGTAATGCGTTGCAGAAATCCTTTCCCGAGAACGCGCAGCTTTTCGCTGACCGTGAGGCTGACTTTTCCATTAAAAACGTCATACTGGCGTTCGGCAATTTTCTCCAGCAGCTTGCGATAAATATTGACCAGCACAAAGAGCGCAGGCTGGCTGTCTTCAGAAATATAAGGAATGAGCTGGTCCCCGGCCTGGTAGCCTTCGCGCGCCCGATCGGCTTCCAGCTTGAGCAAAGGGCGGAAGCGAGCGGCATCGGGCGCGGCGAGCAAGTCTGCGGCGGTGAGATCGAACTTCGCGAGATCTTCTTCCGGCAGATAGACGCGTCCCATGGCTGCATCTTCTTTAACGTCGCGGATGATATTCGTGAGTTGAAAAGCAAGCCCACACTGCTCAGCCAGGGCTTCGGCGGCAGGATCGCGATATCCGAAAATGTGAATGCAAACTAAACCGACCACCGAGGCGACGCGGTAACAATAGAGCTTGAGATCCTCGAAGGTCCTGTATTGAACGGCGAGTTGCGGCGTTTGATCATTCGTCGAAATTGGAGCATCAGGACTGCCGGCTGCGAGATCCACTACATCCATCGCAGTGCCCGTCGCGAGATCGTCGAGCAGCCCGGCTGGAATGGTGTATCTGTGCTGCGCATCGTTGAGCGCAAGGAGAATCGGATCGTCGCTGGGCTGGCCCTGCTGTACGCGATGCAATGCATCCAACCAGATGTCGAGCCGTTGGCGGCGCTCCTCGAAGCTAAGCGTGGGATCGTCGGCGATGTCATCGCAGCGGCGCATGAATGCATAAACCGCGCATAAAGCCTGGCGCTTGCGTTTGGGAAGAACGAGAAAAGCATAATAGAAATTTTTCGCGTTGGCGCGCGTGATACCGCGGCAAACTGAATAAGCGATCGCGAGCTGAGCGGGAGCGGGACTCCAGGGAGCGAGCACCGGCTGGGTTCCAGCGCTCATAGTTTTCGCCACAACTTTCCCAGAGCAGCGTTTGCCACCAGGGCCAGTTTGCGCGGCTTGGCAATTACGGGGCGATGGCCGAGCACGGCAAAGTGCTGGCGCTCGATGGCGTTGAGAATTTCCTGGCCTCCGCGGCTGAAAAGTTCGAGATCGACGGCCAGGGATGCGTCCACTTTTTCGATCAGCGGAAGGCCCTGCCGAAACCAGTCGCGGGCTCGATCTACTTCGAACTTCATCATGTCGCAAAAGGACGGAGTGTTAAGGTTCTGCGCCAGATCTTTCTCGGTGACCGAGTATTCGCGCAAGTCTTCCAGTGGCAGATAGATTCGGCCTTTGGAGTAATCGATGGTTACATCCTGCCAGAAGTTCGCCAGTTGGAGTGCCGTGCAGGTGTAATCGGAAAGTCGCTGGCGCTCCGCATCCTGATAGCCACAAAGGTAGAGCACGAGATGGCCGACCGGGTTCGCGGAATAGCGGCAGTAGGCGAGGACGTCGTCGAAAGTCTCGAAACGCGTTACCGTTTGATCCTGGCGGAAGGCGATGAGGAGGTCAGAGAATTCGTGCTTCGGGATGGAAAACTTCTTGACGGTCTCGGCCAAGGCGACGAAAACGGGATGGCGCGGGCTGCCGTTGTAGCAGGCATCAAGTTCAGCTTGCCACTGATCCAGCAAATTTAAGGAGTCAGCAGCGTCGCCGACTTCGTCGCCCAGATCGTCAGAGATGCGGCAATAGGCGTAGACGTTGAGAAAATCCTGGCGCAAGTTTTTCGGCAGGAACCAGGTGGCGACGGAGAAATTTTCGTAATGAGAGCGGGCCAGTTGGCGGCAGTATTCGTGCGCTTGTTCGAGCGAGGGAGTAATGGCGGGGATAGCGTAGGCGGCCGGCAGACGGGACCAGGCCTGCGCAGGGTCGGTCCGCGAATCAGTTGTGGTCGAAGCGGTCATTCAGTAAGTTAAAGCGCTTAACTTGACGGCACAATTTAAGTCGTGCCTCTCCCTATTCTTCCAACCTACGATCCAGTTCGGACTTGAGAAATCCCGGTTGCATCCCAGAACGCCTCTGCAAGGCAGCGATATATCGCTTGATTTGCAAAGGATCCTTCGACTGCGCGTGGCGCTCACTTCGCGAGCATCTTGGTCCGCTCAAGATGACATCATCATCAATGGCCGGGAATGATGGCTGTTTTGATGTCGCCTCCGCGGTTTAGCATGTGGCGCAGCACCTTCTGCAAGCTGGAGAGCGGAGCTTCGCCGGTGATGTAGTCCGTGGGACGAATTTTCTTCGCGGCAATCAGTCCGAAGGCGCGGCGGACGGTTTCCGGCGTGTGATGGAATGTGGCTTTCAGCGTGATCTCGGAATAGTGCAGACGGTTGGTATCGAGTTGCACTTTGGATCCGCTGGCGCACCCGCCAAAAAAGTTCACCGTACCGCCTTTGCGAACCATCTCGACGGTCCACTCCCAGGCTTCAGGACGGCCTACAGCCTCGATAACCACATCACAACCGCGCTTCTGCGGCGTTAATGCTCGCACGGCTTCGATGACGTTCGGAACTTTTGTGGTCTGGACGATTTCGTGCGCCCCCATGTGTTTGGCGGCGACAACTTGTTCGTCTCGCTTGACGACCGAAATCACGTTACAGCCGATGGCTCGGGCCACCTGGACGAACATCAAGCCGATGGGGCCGCCGCCGATGATGGTGACGGTGTCTCCGATTTCTACTCCGGTTTCGTGCAGACCGCGCAGAACGCAGGCCAGAGGCTCAGTCATGGCCGCGTCTTCAAAGCTGACATTGGGCGGGATGACCAACATGTTGGCTTCGACGATGCGCCGGGGAACACGAATGTATTCCGCGTAAGCTCCATTGTTGAAGAGCAGATCTTCGCAGAGATTTTCCTGATGTTTCGAGCAATAAAAGCACATCTGGCAAGGCGCGGAATTCAGAGCGACGACCTTCATGCCCTTTTTGAAGCTGTGCACGCCCTCGCCGACTTCCTCAATGACTCCGGCCAGCTCGTGGCCAAATAGGGCTGGAGGCACAATCATACGAGCGTGGTAGCCGCGCTGGTAGACCTTGAGGTCGGTACCACAGGTAAGAGCGACCTGCACTTTGACGAGGACCTCCCCCTTTTCGACACGAGGGATGGGCACTCTTTCAATTTTGAGATCTTCTTTGCCGTACAAGACGGCAGCCGTCATTTTTCCATTCACTTCTGTTTTCCTTCCCAGTCCTCATGCTTCCACGCAGAACCGGGCTGAATCACGATTTTCATCGATGCTGGCTGCGGATGAGCTGCGAGTTGCAAAGCTCGCGGGCTTTCCTGCAGCGGGAACCGGTGGCTGATCAAGCGTTCCAAATCCATTTCCCGGTTCATCACAAACCGAACTGAATCTTCCTGCAAATCCGCGGACGCACTATACGAACCAAGCAAAGCCTTTTCATCGACACAAATGGCAGCCGGATCCACAACCACCTCGCCGTGCTGCGTTTGCGCAAACAACAAAACACGTCCGCCGGGACGGGCGGCATCCATTGCCGGGCGAATTAACGCGTTCGCCCCTACTGCCAAGATTACAGCGTCCGCACCGCGGCCTTCCGTCTGCTGGCGTACATAGTGCCCCGCGTCCTGCTGCGAGGCATCGATTACAAGTTCAAATCCAAGGCTTTTAGATATTCTAAGCCTCTCAGCGTATAAATCGGAAGTGATAACAGTGGCCCCCGCCTTACGGGCCAGTACGCTCAGTATGATGCCGATTGGGCCTTGGCCGATCACGAGCACAGTCTCACCCGGTTGCAGCCGGAGGGCCTCGATTCCCTTCATGCAGGTGTTTACCGGTTCGACGAAACAGGCTTGCTCGAAAGAGATGCCTTCCGGGATTTTCACCGTGCCCTCGTCGACAATCCAATCCATGACGCGGACGTACTCAGCGAACCCTCCGCCGGAGGGTTCGAACCCAGCGGTGCAGCCGACTTTTTTATAAGTGGAACACTGAGCAAAGGTCTGGTGCTGGCAGTAGTAACAACTGCGACAAGGGATATGGTGAAAAACCACGACGCGGTCGCCCGGAGCAAAACGGGAGACGCCAGCGCCCACGGCCGCGACTACGCCGGACGTTTCATGACCGAAAATTCGCGGAGCGGAGTGAGAGCCGGTGGCGATCTTTTTCAGGTCCGTGCCGCAAACGCCGCAAGTGTGAACGCGTAGCAACAACTCCCCGGCGCCGATCTGTGGAACGGGGACGGTCTCCAGGCGGACGTCGTTTACTCCGCGATAAACCGCGGCCAGCATGGTTGCCGGGATTGACTGAGTTTGGTCGTCGATTGCGAATTGTCCGGCAATTGCCATTGGCGTTATTTAGATGAAATTTACCCGAGGTTCGCTTCATGCCAGTGTAAGCTGGCAGTGTTATTTATGGATACTTTCCGTGGTTTTCGGATCATTATTCGTTAGCTCCACCGCCAGTGTCATCGAATCCAGATACGGCGAATCCGGGGGCGTGAAGTGAGACGCTTTTACCTGAAGGACAACATAAAAATTTTCCACCTTAATAACCCGCTTCACCTTCAACGGTACCGGGGCAAATCTGGAAGGATCCAACCGCCACAGAGCATCCTTTGGGTCCGCTGAAGGCTGCTGGGTCGTCAAAAGCACATTGTCATAAATTGTATGGTGCAGATCGGCCAGCTTTACCTGCCAGGATGTGATCTCGGTGTCGCCCTCCGGTCCGTGAGGATTAATCGAGAAGACGAACCGGTCGGCGCCGTGCGAGTCTTTGATCCGCTCGCGATAAACGGAATCCTTGGGCGTAAGCTTGACTTCGAATCGCTCCTCAAGGATGCGCGTAGAACCCTGGCGAAAGCTTTCTGCGTAGATCGGAGCGAAGGCCGCCTGCGCGCAGAGACGTATGACTCCGCAGAGAATGAACGGGATCAGAAACGTGAACTTCATTTTCCTCCCCCGGAACGCAAAGCAATTTTGGCACCTGCTCCCGGGATTGCTTCAGCTTTTGACGCGTCGCGGCAAAGGTCTTCGAGGTTAGCGCACAGCGCTCGCGAAGCTTTCCTGCTGTTACGGGCGAGCACGACAACGGACTTCCACAGCCAGGGCCGGAGGACGACGTACAGCACAAAACCTGGCGTTTTAAAGCGGCCTTCCACGCTGATGAAGTTGCCGATGCCGGGCATGTCAAAATCTAACTCATCAGAGATTACCTTTGTAGCACCAAAGACGATGCGATGGGTATCGGCCGCGGCAGCCACGGCGGCAGCTTCCATATCCACGGCGGCCGCTGAGTAAGCCTGCGCCAGCTTTCTCTTTTGCGCCGCGTCTGCAACGGCCATGAACGTCAGGAGCGTCCCTGTGCCGCCGTTGACGTCATGACGGCTTCCGTCGCGGCCATCAATTACCACTCCCGGCGACAAAATATCTCCGACGTGTAAAGATTTGTTCAGGGCTCCAGCGAAGCCTACCGAATGCAACTCCGCTGGATGGTATAACGCGATCACTGCCTCGGCAGCGCGGCGGGTCGATTGCATTCCGATGCCGCCACACACGGCGACGATATCGTCCTGCTCAAAGAAAGTGAATTTGCGTCCATCATGTTCACGCTGGATGCGCGTCCAGTTCGTGATCAGCGGGGCGATTTCGCGCTCGAGCGCGGCTACTATGGCTACTTTAGACATAGGCGTTCGAGCGAAACCATTCCACCGCACGACCCAGAGCATCATCGGCGGGAGCCGTCTTCCATCCTAATTCGCGCTCCGCTTTGGCGGAACTGGCCCACATTTTTTTCTTCCCCATGCGAACGGTTTCAACAGTCGCCCGGGGTTCGCGACGGAGCAAACGGCCAGAGAAGTTTTCGTCAAAAAAACCGGCGGCAAAGGCGACAAAATACGGTAGTTTTATGTTAGGCGATGGTAAACCGGAGATCGCACCGAGTTTATCCAGAATTTGTTTGAGCGTGAGATTGTCACCTCCAAGGATGTAGCGCTCCCCGCTCTTGCCTTTTTCCATTGCTGAAATATGGCCGAGAGCGCACTCACGAACATCCACCAGATTCAATCCGGTTTCTACGTAGGCAGGAAATTTGCCTTTGAGAAAGTCGACTACGATCCGCCCGGTGGGAGTCGGCTTGATATCTCGTTCGCCGACGGGAGTCGTTGGGTTCACCGTTACCACCCGCATGCCGCTGCGGCCAGCGTCGAGGGCAACCTGTTCTGCCATGAACTTGGAACGTTTGTAGTGGCCGATCATGTCAGCGAGGGAAACGGGTGAATCTTCGTCGGCGGGACGACCGTTGCCGGTGAAGCCCATGGTAGCCACACTCGATGTGTATACGACGCAGCGAACGTTGTTCTTGCGCGCTGCTTCCAGAATGGCACGCGTGCCTTCGACGTTGGAGCGGTACATCTCGGCGGGATCCTGCACCCAGAGGCGATAGTCGGCGGCAACGTGAAATACGGCTTCGCAGCCGGCGATGGCCTTTTCTAGTGAGGCCGCGTCGCGCAGATCGCCAACGGCGGTTTCGGCGTTGAGGCCTTCGAGATTTTTAAGATTGCTTGTGGGTCGCACGAGGAGGCGAAGGTTGGCTCCCTGCGCGGCGAGAGCGCGGGCGACGTGGGAGCCTAGAAATCCGGTAGCGCCTGTGAGGAAAGTTAGCATTGGGCAATCCGCCCGTCGAGGGACTTTCAACAACAGCTTACCCTAGGCGGTCAACTCCTTGCTTTTGGCTGAACGCCATTCGGCCTGATCTTTTGGGTTCTTTATTTCTCGGGGTCCTTGGCGTAGATTTCGGAATATGAGGACGCTGAAACTCCGCTGGCCTGTTCTGCTGCTTTGCTGCGGTTTCTTTACGTCCAGTACCTTCGGACAGTGTCACAACGCTCCCCTCAACGCGCTGAGTTCGGGTGCTGCTCTGACCTTGGGTTTGGTCCCGGCGGTCAAGGTACAAGGAGAGCAAGATCGCACGGTCCTTTTGACTTTGGTACTTCGCAAGTCCGGAACTGTGCGGGAGGCGAAGGTACTACAGGGCCCGATAGATTTGAGGGAGCTTGCAGTTCACGCCGCAAGGCACCGGAAATATAAGGACGCGATCCATTCATGGCCCTTCTCAAACGAGATCATGGTAGAGGTGACTTTCCCGAAGGACATGGGTGGAGCACCTGAGATTCGACAGGCGATGCCAGGCGGTGTGCCTGGTTGCATTTACGCCAGTAGGGTGAGGGTTTCTCCGGGAGTCATGCAATCTCGTCTGCTGGAGCACGCTGAACCACGCTATCCAGCAGGAATTGAGAAGAGTGGCGCACTCATCCTGCAACTTAGCATCGACAAAGAGGGAAACGTATCGAGTGTGGAAAAGATCAGTGGACCGGATGCACTCGCTCCTTCCGCCTTCGATGCGGTGAAGAAATGGAAGTATCGACCGTATGAGCTAAATGGCACTGTCGTTGAGGTGCAGACAACCGTAGAACTCAAGCTTCCAGACTAGACTCTTATCGCCAAAGTCCTAGTTGCTCTCCTTCTCCATCACTTTAGCGTACGTAGTAAGCGCCAGCAGCGGGAAGTATTCGCGGTAGAGGTGATATTTCAGATAGAACACCCGCGGGAAACCGGTGCCGGTGAAGTAGTCTTCGTCCCACGAGCCATCTTCTTTTTGGGTGCGCAACAAGTAGGCTATGCCGCGCGCGACCGAATCACTACGCGTATCGCCTACCGCGAGCAATCCCAGAATGGCCCAGGCGGTCTGGGATGGAGTGCTATCGCCTACGCCGCGCAGGGTTGGATCGTCATACGAACCCACGGTTTCGCCCCAACCACCGTCTGGATTCTGGACCATGCGAAGCCATTCCGCCCCTTGCTGGATGTAGGGCTCGTGGCTGTCGATACCGATCGCTTCCAGGCCGCGCAGAACCAAGGCGGTCCCGTAGATATAATTCACACCCCAACGCCCGAACCAACTTCCATCCGATTCCTGCTCATCGCGAATGAATTGGAGGGCGCGTTTCACAGCGGGATGATTTTGATCGTAGCCGTAAGTCGCCATCATCTCGAGTATGCGGCCAGTGATGTCGACCGTTGCCGGGTCGAGCATGGCGTTGTGATCCGCGAACGGGATGTGCTGAAAAACCATCTTGTCATTGTCTTTATCGAACGACGCCCAGCCGCCGTTCCTGCATTGCATGGAAAGAACCCAGTCGATTGCCCGTTGCACGGACTCGCGCTGGTAGCGGCCATTGGGATGCTCCACGCGGCTTAGGGCGAGACAAACCATGGCAGTGTCGTCGACATCGGGATAGAACTCGTTGTTGAACTCGAAGTACCATCCGGCGGGCTTACCGGTTTTGTTTTTGACCTGCCAGTCACCGGGATTGCGAACTTGTTTTTGCAGGATCCAGTCGGCACATTTCACCATGCGGGGATCGTTCGCAGCCACTCCAGCTTCTCCCAATGCAAACATGGCGTAGGCTGTGTCCCATACCGGAGACATGCAGGGCTGCATGCGGAAAGTGTCGCCTTCTTCGATGCCAAGTTTCTCGAATTCATCCAGCGCGCGGATGACTTGCGGATCGTCGAGCGAATATCCCTGGCAGCGCAGGGCAATGATGGCATTCATCATCGAGGGATAGATTGCGCCCAGACCGTCGCTCATTTCGAAACGCTCGAGCATCCACTTCTCGGCGCTCTTCAAGGCAATGGAACGCAGCGGCCGGATGTGAACCCGCTCAAACCAATGCGTCATGCGGTCGAGACACAAAAAGAAATTTCGCCACGAGACTAGCTTCTTTGACCAGCGCAGGTGCATACGTGACTTCTGCATGCCGCCGACAAATAATTCTTCCACACCCATTTCACGGGGAATCTTCTTGAAAGGCTTCTTGGCGTAGGCAATGGAGAGCGGAACCAGAATGGCTCGCGACCACGACGAAATCTCGTAGATGTTGAACCAGAACCAGTTGGGAAAGAGAACGATCTCCGGCGGAATCGCTGGCACGGCATCGTAATCATATTGCCCAAAGAAGCACAGATAGATCTTGGTGAATGTATTAACCTCGGTGACTCCGCCGAGTTCGAGAATCTTTTTACGGGCCCGCTGCAAAACGGGATGATCGGCGGCGAAACCTGCAAGCTTCAGTCCGAAGTAAGCTTTGACGGAAGCGCTGACGTTCGACGGTCCGCCGGCATAGATGCTCCATCCGCCATCTTCATTCTGATGTCGGATTATCCAGTTAGCCGCCTTGCGGAAGCGCTCCGGATCGCCAGTACCAAGCAGGGTGTGCAGCAGAATGTAATCTGACTCCAGTGTAGTATCCGCCTCTAATTCGCCGCACCAGTAGCCATCTTCGTGCTGCGCGGAGAAAAGAAGATCGCGGGCGGCGCTAATCGCGGAGCTGACCCTGGTGAAAAGACCATCGATCTTGCCAAAGCGAAGTTGTGGTTCAGAAGCTAGATTTGCGTCGGGGGAGTTTGCATCCATACGGTTATGCTCCGAGATCCTTCGCTGAACCTAAAAAGAAAGAGAAAGAGCGGCTGCGCTCAGGATGACAACGGAATTGCAGTTTACGCATCACTAATCCGCGGTAGCACTGGCCGGAGCGGCGGCAATAGCCTCGACAATCTCCGGCGGCAGGCCGAAGCGGACGTTTTCCGGCATCACTTCGAGTTCCTGCACATTGTCGAAACCTTTGGTCGCGAGAAAGTTCACAGTCTCCTCGACCAGACATTCCGGGGCAGATGCTCCGGCTGTCAAAGCGATCGTCTTGACGTCGACCAACCATTGGGACTCAATGTCGCGGTAGCTGTCGATAAGGTGAGCGTTTGTGCCCAGATTCCGCGCCACCTCGACCAGACGATTTGAATTTGAGCTGTTTTCCGACCCTACGACCAGTAGCAGATCGGATTCCGAGGCCACTTGCTTCACCGCAACCTGGCGGTTCTCCGTGGCGTAGCAGATATCCTGAGCGGCAGGGCCTTTGATGTTGGGAAACTTTTTCTTCAGAGCTGCGATGATGTCTTTGGTTTCATCGAGGCTGAGCGTGGTCTGCGTAAGGTAGGCGACGCGGTTGGGATCGGGAACCGAGAGCGCCTTCACTTGTTCGGGATTTCCAACGACCTGCGTCACTAGAGGAGCTTCACCCAGAGTTCCAACCACTTCATCGTGGTCGTGATGACCGATCAGGATGAGCGAATAGCCTTCCTTGGCAAATTTAACCGCCTCTACGTGGACTTTCGTCACGAGCGGACACGTGGCATCGATCACGCGCAGGCCGCGGCGGGCACTGTGCTCACGGACTTCGGGCGAAACGCCGTGGGCGCTGTAGATGACGCGCTCGCCATTGGGAACTTCGTCCTCGCTGTCGACAAAGATGGCCCCCTTGCCGCGAAGTTCATCCACAACGAAGCTGTTGTGAACGATTTCCTTGCGGACGTAAATTGGCGGCCCGAAGGCTTCGAGAGCGATGCGGACAACGTCGATCGCCCGAACCACTCCTGCGCAGAAACCACGCGGCTTTAACAAAAGTAGCGTCTTACCTTGGTTTGGCACCATTAAGCTCCCACTCGTGAGATCATCCTCGCGCCCCATGCGATGCAAAATAAGGGCGTGAAAAAGGTACGATCAGGCTACACTATCCCCATTGTCCGGTTAACTTATAGGCTACCGGAATGCATCCCGCTGGTCAACGTAAGGCGAAGAAATGGCGGGAATTAGCAGCGAAGCGTCAGATCCGAGGTTTAAATGGTGAAGGGTCCCATGGCCAACTCACCAGAGTCTTTCCACGCCGTAACCATCGAGCGCCCGATCATTGCTGACCAGCGGGATATTCTCAGCGATAGCCTGGGCAATCAGCATGCGATCGAAAGGATCGGTGTGTGGACCGGGCAGCAATCCCGCGCGTAAGCCATGGTCCGCACTTACCGCGAGAATCCCTATCCGGTGTCGGGCGAGATCGGCAACAAAATCCTGCACCAAGCCGGCAGCGGCGGGCAGCCTGCCAAGACGAACTTTAGTAGCAATTTCCCAAGCCGAAGCCGCACTGACCAGGGAGGAATTGTCCTTATTCTCGATCAGCGCGTGGGCGGACTTAGACAAGTGAGAGTCGTTCGTCATCCACCAAATGAGAGTGTGGGTGTCGAGCAGACAACGCACGATCGCTTACTCCCAGCCTTCGAGTTCTTCCGGAGGCAGGGGCTCAAAGAATTCAGGCCCAATTTTGATTTTTCCCTTCCAGGCGCCAGGCTTTCGATCTCCCTGCATCTGAGCAAGCGGTACAAGCTTAACCACAGGCTCTTTTCCTCGAGCAATAATGATTTCTTCGCCTCGGCAAGCTTTCTCGATGAGGCGAGAGAGCTGGGTTTTGGCCTTGTGAATCGTAATGGTTTCCATAAGTGCCGAAGGTCTTAGCTAACTTAGCTTAGCTAACCCAGACACTGTTGTCAAGCCCTAGCCGTTGGTCCTAATCATCTGTTCGGCGTGCTTGCGCGAGGTATCGGTCAGCTTAGCGCCGCTTAACATGCGGGCTACCTCTTCGGTGCGTTCTTCGCCGGAGACGGGACGGATGGCGGTGCGGGTGCGCCCGGCACGTTCCTTTTTCTCGATGACGTAGTGATGATCGGCGAAGGTAGCGATCTGCGGGAGGTGGGTTACGCACAGCACCTGATTCGACCGCGACAGGAATTTCAGTTTCTTGCCGACCGCTTCGGCGGCGCGTCCGCCAATGCCGGTATCGATTTCATCGAAAACCATGGTGCGCTGGGACGCGGCACGGGCGCTACCGGCTTTCGCGGGCGAGGGCGCCCGCGCCACACGATCTTTGCCCGCCGACTCAATGCTGACTTTCAAAGCCAGCATGACGCGCGACAGTTCTCCTCCTGAGGCGATGTGCTCCAACTGGCGCATGGGTTCGCCGGGGTTGGTCGAAATCATGTATACGACTTGATCGATGCCGCTCGGGGACCAATTCCCTTCCTCCTCGTGGCTTGTCATCTGAATGCGAAAGACCGACTTCATGGCCAGATCGTTGATCTCTGCCTCGACCAGTTTCTCGAGCTTGCGGGCAGCATCCATGCGCGTCTTGGATAGCGCTCGCGCCGCGCGCAAATATTCCGTGGCAGCTTTCGCCAGCTCGGCACGTAGCTCACGCAAGATTTCATCTTTGTTTTCGATCTCGGAAAGCTTACGGGCCACTTCGGCTCCAAAATTGATCACATCGTCCAGCCTGGGACCGTATTTGCGCTTCAAACGATCCAGCAACGCAAGGCGATCTTCGACTTCCGCGAGATGTTCTGGCGAGGCATGGATGCCGCCAGCGTAGTCGCGCAAGGTCGCGCCGACATCTTCCACGCTGATTCGGGCGGTTTCGAGCGCTGCCTGGGCTTCCTGAAATTTGGGCTCGAAGCGGGCGAGTTCTGCAATCTGTTTTTGCGCGGAACGCAACGACGCGGAGGTGGAAGCATCACCTTCGTAAAGCAGATCGAAGGCTTGCATGGCCGCATTGTAGATTTTCTCGGCATTGGCGAGAACACGCTTTTCTGTTTCAAGCTGCTCGTCTTCGCCAGGCTGCAATCTTGCTTCTTCGATCTCGCGCTTCTGAAATATCCAAAGATCGACCAGTCGAAGCCGATCCTGCTCCCCTTGTTCCAGATCTTCGATGCGACCGCGAATTCCTTTCCACGCTTCGTGTGCCGCGGCTACCGGCGCCAGTGAGCTTGCGGCGAAAGTATCCAACAATTCAAGACGAGCCGGCGGATCAAAGGCGAGGATGGATTCATTCTGGGCGTGGATTACGCCGAGATGCGGCGCGAGCTGCCGCAACACGGCGACTGTTGCAGCTTGATTGTTGACGAATACGCGGCCTTTGCCGCCGATGGAAATCTCGCGACGAACGATCAAAGAACCGTCATCAGATTCATCCAGCCCGTTTCGCTCGAGAATCTGCTCGATCGCGTTTCCGGCCGGACCGGCGCATTCGAATACCGCCGAAATGACTGCTCGTTCAGCCCCCGCGCGAATTACATCACTCGATGCCTTTTCGCCGAGCAGCAGCGCCAAGGCATCGACCAGGATGGACTTGCCCGCCCCGGTCTCTCCGGTGAGCAGGTTCAGGCCGGGGCCAAATTCCACGACGGCGTTGTCGATGACCGCATAGTTTTCCAATCGCAGTTCAATCAGCACGGACAATCCTAGCTACTTGCAGGTTTTGCGCAGCATAGCATGAAAGTCGCGCCGGGATAATGAGTTGGGGTCTGCTTAGGAATTCTCCGTGGCGGCGGGGCTGGCACCTGCATCGTACTCGCTAGAAATGCGGGTGTGGAGTTAATCTAGAGATAGACAGGAGGGTATGTGCGCTGCGGACGATGCGGAAATGAGAATTCCGAGGGCAACCGCTTCTGCGGGATGTGTGGGGCGAGCCTGGTGCCGAAGACGGAGACTGCAAACCGGGCGGCGGCGAGCGCTGCCGATAAGCGTCCTGATGCTGCAATCACGAATCCTTCCGGGGAAGTGCGCCTGCCCACGCGACAGGCGAGCGATGTGGCCGTTCCGGCAGCAAATCGTACATCCGCGAACTCGACGGTTGCCGCACAAATTCCTCGGCCGCTTGCCGAACCCGCGCCCCCTCCGTCAGTTCCTGATCGGCCAAGAAACGGGGGGCCTGTAAATAGTGATCCGGTGATTAACGGACCATCGTTTTTGGGTTTGAATAAACCTGCGGATGGGCGGGGTACGCGGGCGTATTCGAGCAGGGGCCACGATTTACACACATCGGGTAATCTCGATTATCTGCTCGACGATGATGAAGAAGAGCCGAAGCGGGGAGGCGGCAAATTATTCTTGGTTTTTATCGCCCTGGCGTTGATTGGCGGCTTCGGATACCTTCGCTGGAAGCAAGGCGGATTCGACTTTTTGAGCCGCTCGCGAGCCGTGGCTCCCGCACAAACTGCTACGGATTCCGGGAGCCCGCCTTCCGGGACCACCCCCCAGGCTTCGAGTGCGACTCCCGAGCCTGCGACGGCGAATCCTGCGGCGTCCAATCCCGCAACGCCAACCGCTGCGACGCCGAGTAGCGCAAACGCGAATCCATCGAATCCCGCAAATGCGAACACAAGTTCTCCTGCGGCAGACGCGAGTAGTAGTGGAGCGTCTCCGGCTCCTGCTGCAACGGGCGGTGCGGCACCGAGCGGAACCGATGCTTCATCTCCGCCGGCGGCACCGGCAAACTCAACGCCCTCGTCAAGCGCGCCCCCTGACAACGGCGCGCCCATCAAACCGCAGGACAATGCTTCCCCAGACAAGCAGACTCAGCCGGAAGCGGCAGAAGACGCTGAAGCGGAACCCTCGAAACCGGAATCCGCGGTGCATCGTGATGTAGCAAAGCCTTCCCCGGCGCGCACGTTGCGCGCGCGCAAACCGAATCCCGTGACGCCTTTGGATCCTGCGGCTGACGCCGAGAAATATATCTATGGCCAGGGAGTGGCCCAGGATTGCGATCACGGATTGCGCCTGTTGAAACCGGCGGCGACGCAAGCTAACACGAGAGCGATGATTCTCCTGGGCTCACTTTACTCAAGCGGCACCTGCACTCCGCGCGACTTGCCCACGGCTTATCGTTGGTTTGCGCTCTCTTTGCATAAGGAGCCAGACAACCAGAGGTTGCAGGATGATCTGCAGAAACTCTGGAGCCAAATGACGCAGCCCGAGCGGCAACTGGCAATCAAGTTGAGTCAGTAGTTCGGCGGGAAATTGCCAACACCGTGTTCTATCGCGGTCGAAACAAAATGGGCGCTAAACACAGACAGCGCCCATCGTGATGATGGGCGCTGTCGAGTAGTCCCTTTCGGAATTTCTTCTCAATTATTCGAGATTATCACGGCTTTTTTATCGAGCACATGTCCCAGGCGATAGGCCCGAGCTACATCGCCCAGAGGAACTTCGCGTTTATCCGATGCAAACTCCCATAGGGGTTGTTCTCCCTGCCCATAGCTATACACCGAGGTCTGGAGCAGGGTGGATTCTTGTCCCATGGCATGTGTGGCAGCGTGCTCGGGATGGCTGGGAATCACAATGGGTTGCGGATTGGCATATATCACACTGGCAGTTTGTCCGAAAGCTGCGGCGGCACAGAGAAAACAGAACGCGAAAATTGTGATCTTCATAGGTAGTCCTAGTCTGGGGGACGCGCCGTTTACCGAATGGCGTCGATTTTTGTGAAAGAGCAAAATTCTTAGTCTCAACGCATGCACCTAGAATAGGGGCAATCCACATACCAAAACCGAGGGCCCACGATTCAAGTTAGAAGGCCATTCGGCACCCTATGGGAAAGATTTTGCACACATGTGGAAAAGCCGGGAAAGGTCGAATTACACCAACGCGGCGAAGTCGGTTCACCTCAGTTAGTGCTACTCCTCATCGAATTTACGAAAAATTCATCGAGCGCCATGTTGGCGGATAAGAATGAGCGATTGAATGCGAAGAAATGAGGAGTCCGATTTTAGCTGGTGACCTCAATCTCAGTTCTGCTGCCGTATTTCTTGAAGACGGAGTCGCGAGAGACGACACCCTCGAGACGTTTGGAGTCGGCGCGATTGACGACGGGGATAAGGAGGTAGTCGTTCACGTAGCGCAGCGCGGAATCCAGTGGGAGATCGGGATATAGACTGGGCAGAGATTGAGCGGGAAGAACGGATGCCAGAGTCAGCTCGCCTTTCCCCTCGCGGTATAGGCGCTCCAGTTGTTCGCGCGTGACGGTGCTCCAGCCGCTGGGATGCATACGCACCAGAAAAGCGGCTTCGGGGGAGTTTTGCACGCGGTGGAAGTTGGCATCGACGTAATCCTGCGCGCTCAGAATAACGGGAGGGGCCGGAAGCATGGCATCTTCGACGCGCAGAATGGTTTCTTCGCGTTCCTCCTCCAGGGAGGGCAGAATCAGACCGTCCTGACGTGTCAGCAGATCGAAAATAGGCACAGGCTGCAGCCAGCGTGAAACCACGTAGGCAAAGGTGTTGGCCACGATGACGGGAACAATAATTTCATAATTGCCGCTGACCTCCAGAACCATGAAGACGGAGGTCATCGGTACACGAAGGAAACCGGCAAATAAAACTCCCATGCCTACAAGAACGTAGGTTCCTGTCGAACCGGTGAGGTGCGGAAAGTAAAAGCGTTCGAGATCGCCGACCGCGCCGCCCAGCATAGCTCCCACGAAAAGCGTAGGGGCGAACATTCCGCCAGGAGTACCGCTCACAAACGAAATCGTAGTTGCGATAATCTTCAAAAGGGCGAGCATGGCCAGGATTTTCCACGCGTACTGCCCGTGCATCGCCTGATCCATGGAGTCGTAGCCGGCGCCCATGACCTGGGGAAATCCGAAGAATCCGATGAAGCCAACCAGTAGCCCGGCCACGGAAGGCTGAAAATAGTGAGTCCATCGCGGCAAGGCTTTAAGGCGTGGACGCAGGTAGCCGACGGATTTAGCGAAGGCGACAGATGCTAGTCCGCCAACCAGACCGAGTACGGCATAAGCAAGCAGTTCGCTGGGACGCTTGAAGGTAGTGAGAGGAATTCTGAACAGTGGTTCGCTGCCAAGGAACGAGCGCACAACGACGACACTCGCTACCGCTGAGAGGACGACGGAGCCGAGGATGCCCGCGCTCCAGCGCCCGATGACTTCTTCGATCACGAAAAGGACTGCCGAGATGGGAGCGTTGAAAGCGGCAGCAAGGCCGGCGGCAGCGCCGACCGGAGCCATCAGCCGGAGCTTCTCGCGGGAGATTTCAAGTTGGCGTCCAAGAGCTGAGGCAATTCCCGCTCCGATTTGGAGTGAAGGATCTTCCGGACCGAGCGATTGACCAGATCCAATGGCGAGGCCGGCGCAGATGAATTTTCCTACCGCCGTGCGAAAAGGAATGAATCCGTTAAAGATGTAGAGTGCGGACTTGGTCTGGTTCACGCCGCTGCCACGAATGCCCGGGAAAACGTGCATCACGAGAACGGCTACCACCAATCCGGCAACTGCAGGAACCGTAAACAAGCGCCAACTATGACTTTGCGGCAGCGGTCCGAGCAGGGCGAGGTGCGTCCAGTCGATTGCCAGTCGAAAACACACAACTGCCAACCCAGAGAAGATTCCAATGAACACGCACAGTATTAAAAAAAATACTTCTTCGTTAAAGACTCCTTCAAGAGTAGAGAACAAACGACGTGGAACCTTAACCCGCGTGGGCACAGGCAAGGAAGAATCCACACCTGGAGCAATGTCGCTCATTGGGTAACGGCCTCGCGTTTGTGAGAGATCATCAAAAGAGCAAGGTCTAGGCCTTGTGGTGAGCCGCAGGTTGTCGATGTCTGCTGTTCGATTTGAAAAACCACGTCCATAATCGCGTCAGGAAGATCAGTCTCGGCCGGAGAGCGAAGGAGTGCAAGATCGGGCTTGGCGAGCAACCAGCGCGCCTGCAGCCCGACAAGCGGTGACGGAGACGGAGTGTCCGTAGCCTTAAGATCAATGCCAGTCTGCTGAGCGCACGAGGTAAGCCGATCTTCGGCTTGATTGAAGGCGGCAATGATTCGGCGATTACGCTCGGCGTCTGAAATATGACTGTGAAATGGATTCGAACGAAGCACTAAGTCAGTGGAGGCCAGCAGTTCGCGGGATTCTGTGTCGTTTGGATTCGCGCTCACCGCACTGCGCAGATAATGCTGCGCGAGAATGTAATTGCCGGCGCGGTATGCGGTTTCGCCAGCACCCGCCAGGGCAGCGGCGTTTCCCGGAGCCATGCGTAGGACTTCCTCGTACTGGGCGAGCGCTCCACTGTAATCCTGGGCTTGTTCAAAGAGTCGCGCTGCCTGGAGATGCGCAGTGGGATCTCGAGGCAACGCCGCAGCCAGGGCGATCAGTTCGGAATCAGCTTGCGCGCGAGCGTTTTCCTTGAGCAGAAATTGGATCAACTCGATGCGGGCCCGATTGCGGTTGTCATCGGGATCGGAATCCCAGACGCCGTA
This sequence comes from uncultured Acidobacteriaceae bacterium, assembly GCA_963817305.1. Lineage (GTDB taxonomy): Bacteria > Acidobacteriota > Terriglobia > Terriglobales > Acidobacteriaceae > Sulfotelmatobacter. The sequence continues at coordinate 505,985 of CAWFOD010000016.1, forward strand.
CATGGCATTGTGGTAGTAGCGAATGGCATCTTCAATCGAACCACGGTGGGCGGCGACGCGGGCGAGGGCGAGATTAACTGAGGCATCCTGCGGAGCCCTTTGCCAGAGGGCGAGCAGGTAGGATTCTGCTTCTTCCAGACGCTGTGGATCATTGCTGTCGCGCAGGACGCGGGCCAGGCTGAGCTGATACTGCGAGTTAGCAGGATCGCACGTGAGCGCGGCACGGAAGGCATTGATCGCCTCGTTGTAGTTGCCAGAGTTCGCATACTTCAACCCGAGCGTATAAAGCTTGCGGCCGCGCGCCTGCTGGTTAAGGGTGTAACGGGTAACCAGATGGCTCACTGCGGCGAATCCGCTGGCGGCTGCAAGCGTGAGGATAAGCAGAATTGCGGGGGCCGAGCGGGGGATCAGTTTTGGGACTTTCCACGACATATCTCGTATCACGATACCATTTTGAGGGAAGGGAGCGGGCAATCGGTACCAAAGTGGAATACCTGCGCCTTGCGGTTCAGGTAATATACTTCGTCCGCTGCTGAACCGTCGAAAAATGAATCGCGAATACCATAAGAGATACAGCCAGGAATTGAATCGCGATATGGAAATGCTGGTCTTCGGGCACGGCGGTACGCCGCTGCTCGTTTTTCCCACTTCCATGGGTAAATTCTTCGAGTATGAAGATCGTGGGATGATCGGCGTTCTGACTCCGCAGATTGACCGCGGCGAATTGCAGATATTTTGTACCGACGCCGTCGATACTGAGAGCTGGTACAACAAAAGCGTGCATCCGAAGGTGCGCGTGATGCGGCATCTGCAATACGAGCGCTACCTCCTGCACGAATTGCTGCCGTTTATCCGGTGGAAGAATCAAACTCCTCGGCTGGCGCTTACGGGCTGTAGTTTTGGCGCTTATCACGCAGTGAATTTCGCGCTGAAGCATCCCGATGTGGTGACGCATTGCGTCAGTATGAGCGGGGCCTTCGATATCCATCAATTTCTGGATGGATATTACGATGACGATTGTTACTTCAATTGTCCGACCGATTATCTGCCCAACCAGAGCGATGATTGGTTTCTGAGCCGTTACCGGCAGATGAAAATCGTGCTGGGCTCGGCGGATTGGGATATTTGTCTGGACCAGAATGTGAAATTTTCCGCGATGCTGAATGGGAAAGCGGTGCCGCACTGGCTGGATATTTATGGAGACAATTCGAAGCATGACTGGCCGCTGTGGCTGCGGATGGCGGAGAAGTATTTTTAGGAGGTCGGAGATCGGTGTACTTTGGCGATGATTTTTGACGCGGCGGAGAAATTAGGTCGCTACTGCAGTCCGGACGAACATAGGGGTCCTTCGACTGCGTGACTGCCTCACTTCGTGAAGCAGTTACTTCGCTCAGGATGACAACTTAAGAACGGAGATGGAGTCGTGAAGAAGATTGGGATTTTATTCGGAATGGAAAATACTTTTCCGCCGGCGGTGGTGGAGAAGATTAACGCGATGAAAGTCGAGGATGTGACGGCGGAGTTTGTGCAGGTGGGCGGCGTGCGCATGGACGAACCGCAGAAATATGCCGTCATCATCGACCGGATCTCGCAGGATATTCCCTTCTATCGTGCATATCTCAAGAACGCAGCGCTGCATGGAACGATCGTCGTGAATAACCCATTCTGGTGGACGGCGGATGACAAGTTTTTTAATTATGCGCTGGCGCATAAGCTGGGCGTGGCCATTCCACCAACGGTGATTTTGCCGCATAACAAACATCCCGAGGGAACGACGGATCGCTCAATGCGGAATCTGATTTATCCGCTGAACTGGCAGGAGATATTTGACTACGTGGGCTTCCCTGCCTTTTTAAAGCCGTATTCCGGTGGTGGATGGAAGCATGTTTATCACGTGCACTCGCCGGAAGAATTTTTTCAGCATTACAACCAGACCGGCGATTTGTGCATGACCCTGCAACACGGCGTGGTGTTTGAAGAGTATTACCGTTGCTATGTTGTGGGGCAGGAAAAAGTTCATATCATGAAATACGATCCGCGAGCGCCGTTTCACGAGCGCTATGTGAAGGGGAATCCGCCGCCATCGTCGGAGGCCTTACGGGCCAGGATTGAAAAAGACGCGCTGACTTTGTGCCGGGTGTTGGGATACGACTTGAATACGGTTGAGTTTGCGGTTGAGGAAGGCGTGCCTTATGCGATCGACTTTCTGAATCCTGCGCCGGATGCGGAGATCACCTCGGTGGGACAGGAGAATTTTGACTGGATCGTGAACGCAGTGGCCGAGATGGCGGTAAAGATGGCGGTGACCGGAGAGGATCCGGCGCGGGAAATGCGGTGGGCAGCGTTTCTGGCGGGAAAGGCTCCCACAAAAAAAGCTGCGCGCAAAGGCGAACCGGCGTGGGTCGCGGAACGTAAGCGGGGGAAGACGGCGAAGTAGGAGACGCTCTCCGCGGTTGTTATACTGGTTCGACCTGGGCTTCGGCCTCACGAAGTTCGGAACGCTGCGGGCAAGCATCGTGTTCCGTGCCTTCGCCCGGAATAACAATATTTTTATACGTTTTGGAATCATACGATTTTCCGTTACTGCAATGAAACCAACTTTTACCATCGGGATTGAAGAGGAGTATCAGACTATAGATCCGGAGACGCGGGATCTGCGGTCGCATATTCAGGCCGAAATCCTGCAGAAGGGTCAGCTCATCTTGCAGGAGCGGGTGAAGGCGGAGATGCATCAGTCGGTCGTCGAAGTAGGCACCGGAGTTTGCAAGAACATCAAGGAAGCCAAGGCGGAAGTGAAGATGCTGCGGCGCGACATTATCCGGTTAGCCAGGGAGAATGGATTGCGGCTGGCATCAGTGGCGACGCATCCGTTTTCGGACTGGCGGACGCAGGATATCAATCCGGACGACCGGTATAAAAATATCGTCGAGGATATGCAGTTGGTGGCGCGCGCAAATTTGATTTTCGGGCTGCACGTTCACATCGGGATCGAGGATCGCGAAACCGCAATTCACATGATGAATCATGCGCGATATTTTCTGCCGCACCTGCTCGCGCTTTCAACGAACTCTCCGTTTTGGCTGGGAATGAATACGGGGTTGAAATCTTATCGCTGTAAAGTTTTCGACAAATTTCCGAGAACCAATATTCCGGATTACTTTCCCAGTTGGGGCGAGTACGAGAATTTCATCAAGCTGCTGATCAAGACGAATTGCATCGATAATGCGAAGAAGATTTGGTGGGATATTCGCCCACATCCGTTTTTTAATACGATCGAGTTCCGGGTTTGCGATATTCCCATGCGCGCTGACGAGACTATTGCGCTGGCAGCGTTGATACAGGCTACGGTGGCGAAGCTGTACAAGCTGCATACAGCGAATCAGGGATTTCGTCTGTACCGGCGTGCACTGATAATGGAGAACAAGTGGCGTGCATCGCGCTACGGCATGGATGGAAAGTTGATTGACTTCGGCAAGCAGACGGAAGTGCCGGCGCGGGATTTGATTCGCGAATATCTGGAGTTTGTGGACGACGTGGTGGATGAACTGGATTCACGCGACGAGTTGAACTATATCCATACCATGCTGGAAGAAGGCAGCGGCGCAGACCGCCAGTTGCGGGTTTACCAGGAAACTGGAGATTTGAAGAAAGTGGTCGATTACATTATTGAAGAGACCGAAGTGGGCTTGGCGGAAGTCGTGACCACTTCGGAGAGAAAAGTAGGGTAATGAGCACTCCGGCAGAGCAAGTCAAAATCGCAGCCACTTCGCAAAACGCTCGCGACGGGTGGGGCGTCCGCAAGTTTGATCCCGAATATTCGATCGGCGCGCGCAATGCGATACATGTGTGTTTGCGCGTACAACCAGAAGAGAAGGTTTGCGTTATTACGGACGAGGCCACGCAAGAGATTGCGGCGGCAATCGTGGCCGAATTGGAGAAGCTTGGTTCGCCGCATCGCGTGTGGGTTTTGGAGGATGTGGCGGAGCGGCCGCTGAAGGATTTGCCGCCCGAGATCGCCGCCGATCTTGAAGCGAGTCAGGTTTCTATTTTCGCGGTGTGGGCACAGCGAAATGAATTACGCTCGCGCATGCAGATGACGGATGTCGTGAACCGGAAGAAAATCCGCCACGCGCACATGGTGAACATTAACCGGCAGATCATGCTGGAAGGAATGCGGGCAGATTTTCAAAAGGTCGACCGGCTCAGCGCCAAAGTGGTCGCGATGGTGCGCAAAGCGCGGCGAGTGCGGGCGAAAACTTCGGCAGGGACGGACCTGATTGCGGATTTGAATCCTAATTACCGCTGGCTGAAGACCAGTGGAATTATTTCCGCGGAAAAATGGGGAAACCTGCCAGGCGGTGAAATTTTCACGACGCCCGGCGAAGTGAACGGAACGTTCGTGATCGATGGTGTGGTCGGCGATTATTTGTGCACGAAGTTCGGCAATCTGCAGGAAACGCCGCTTACCGTGCGCATGAAGGGAAACCGCCTCACCGAAGCCCATTCAGAGAATCGCGAACTGGAAGACGATTTCTGGAAGTACACGCACACCGATGAGAATAGCGACCGCGTGGGCGAGTTCGCCATTGGCACCAATATCGATCTCAAGGATGTGATTGGGCAGATTCTGCAGGATGAGAAGTATCCCGGGGTGCACATTGCATTTGGAAATCCGTACGGTGCGCACACGGGAGCGGAGTGGGATTCGTCCACACACATTGATGTTGTGGGACGGAAGTTCAACATCTGGGTGGATGACGAGCAGATCATGCGGGATGGAAAGTTTTTGCTCGAAGCGTAGGGCCTGTACTGTGACGGTCGAAGAGTCCAAAGTGGCGCTGCTGAGAAAGGCGTATGAAGCATTTAACGCACGTGACCTCGAAGCCGCTCTGGCCACGATGAAACCCGATGTGGAGTGGCCCAATGGCATGGAAGGCGGCACGGTTCTAGGCCGCGCTGGAGTCCGTGAGTACTGGACCCGGCAGTGGAAGATAGTAGATCCACACGTCGAGCCAAAAGACTTTGCAACCGACCCGACCGGGCGGGTGGTGGTCGAGGTTCATCAAGTCGTTCACGATCTGACTGGCAAAGAACTCCTGAATCGAATGGTCGAGCATGTGTATTCGATAAAGGATGGCCTGATTCAGAATATGGAAATCCGCGAGTGATCTTTCTATATCGTCTCTTCTGGCTATGATCCCGTCCCTCCGACAGAAGTTCAATAGCAGCTTTACTCCTGAAAAATATCAACACTTTTTGCGACGGGTTGACGACGCTTGCGGAACGCATGTGAAGTTCCGGCTGTCGGAGACGCCCTGTTTTTTCCCAGCACAGCTTTTGCAACGCATGGCCGACGACGGCGAGGTCCTGATCCGGCAATTGGTGGAAAGTCCGGAGTATCTGGCAAAATCGAATGCTTCCATCCCCGGGGAATTTAAAGTTCCGAATGAACCTCCGCATCCTATGTTTGTCCAGGTGGACTTCGGATTGGTGCGCGACACCAGCGGAGAGTTGCAGCCCAAATTAGTAGAATTGCAGGCCTTCCCTTCTCTGTATGCGTATCAAGTGACTCTGGCGCAAAGCTACATCGATGTTTACGGGCTGCAGAGTATGTCAGATTCCGGTTTTCAGCCGCCGGCTTCTGAGTTGAAGTATTTTTTGAGTGGGCTAAACGAAACATCCTACCGGGAACTTTTGCGGACTGCCATCGTCGGCAATCACGATCCCGAAAACGTCATCCTGATGGAGATTGATCCCGAAGCGCAGAAAACGCTGCCGGATTTTTTGATGACAGAAAAGATGCTGGGAGTCCGGGCCGTCGATATCGCCGCGATCAAGCAGCACGGAAATCAGCTCTATTACGAGCGCAATGGCAGGCAAGTTCCGATCCGGCGGATTTATAACCGCGCGATCGTTGACGAGTTGCAACGCAAGAACGTGAAATTAGGTTTTGATTGGCGGGATGATCTGGATGTGGAATGGGCAGGACATCCCAACTGGTATTTTCGCATCAGCAAGTTTTCGATTCCTTATTTGCGCCACGAGTCGGTGCCGAAGACCTGGTTTTTGGACCGACTCGAGGGGATTCCTGACGACCTGCAAAATTACGCATTGAAACCTTTGTATTCTTTCGCCGGGCTGGGTGTGGTGATTGCGCCTACGAAAGAAGATATCGCATCGATTCCATCGGAAAAGCGGGGGGATTATATTTTGCAGGAACGGCTACATTTTGAACCGGTGATTGAAACCCCGTTTGGCGCAACGAAAGCGGAAGTGCGCGTGATGTATATATGGCGGGAGAAGTTGCAGGCGGTGCTGACGATTATCCGTATGGGTCGGGGGTTGATGATGGGAGTAGACCATAACAAGAATATGGAGTGGGTGGGGGCGTCGGCGGGATTCTACGCGGAAGAGTAGAGCAGTTAAAGAAATTGCTTGACGGCCTATAAGAGCATCAGCGCCGTAGTTGCATAGATCCTTCGCGCAAAACAGCGCTCAGGATGACAATTCATTTCTAGCCGATTCGTTTGATAATGCTGGTTTCCAGTTCGCGGCCATTGGGCCGGCGAAGAAAAAGCTTTTCACCTTCCAGTCGAATGGGGATGCGATCTCCCGGCTTCCATTCCCCGGGCAAGTAACCATCGGCCGCTGCTAAGTCGTATTCTCCGGTATAAACCACTCCTTCAAGGTTAATCACGACGGCGGGACGAGGCAGGTGAGCGCCAGTTTCGCGCAGAATTTCCGCTTCCGCCTGGCGCCAATTGTCGAGGTCGTGGCCGACTAGGGCTCCGCTGCGCCAGTACAGCTCCGCGGCACGCCTGCGGATAGCCTTCTGCACTTCAAGAGAATCCTTAAGTTTCTGCGCCATGGAGATAGGGGAACGGCAATCGTTTGCTAGATTCATAGTAGCCTTCACTCCTGGCACCGGCGACATCGTGGGCAAACAAAAGGTCATCGCGGTTGTCACTTTGGGAAATCGGGCCTTCGAACTTGCCGATTGTCAGCGCGGCGTCCTGCATCTAATTGTGCGCAAAGGCTGTAGTTGACCGGAATCATCGGCGAAGCCTAACATTACCGCCGTTGGGAGTAACGCCCTTTCATGATTGGCCAGACCGTATCCCACTACCGCATTCTGGGAAAACTCGGGGGCGGTGGCATGGGTGTGGTGTACGAGGCAGAAGACCTCAAGCTGGGCCGCCACGTTGCGCTCAAATTCATCCCTGAAAATCTTGCCGGCGACCCCAAATCGCTGGAGCGGTTCGAGCGTGAAGCGAGGGCGGCATCTTTACTCAATCACCCTAATATCTGCACGATCCATGGCATTGAGGACAATAAGGGGCATCCTTTCATCGTAATGGAGAAGCTGGAGGGCGAAAGCCTGAAGCAATGCATCTCCGGCCATGCGCTGGGAACGGAGAAGCTGCTCGATATCAGCATCCAGGTGGCGGACGCGCTGGCAGCTTCCCACGCCAAAGGGATCGTGCACCGTGACATCAAGCCGGCAAATATTTTTCTGACTCCTGATGGTCAGGTGAAGGTCCTCGATTTTGGCCTCGCGAAGCTGGTGCACAACGTTGGCACGGATAGCGACGGAGGCGCCGCCGACAATTCGCTGACAGCCGTAGGGGTGATTCCAGGAACCGCCGTCTATATGTCGCCCGAACAGGCGCGCAGCGAAGATATCGACTTCCGCAGCGACCTGTTTTCGTTTGGCGTGGTCATGTATGAGATGTCCACCGGGAAAAAGCCCTTTACCGGCAAGAACTCGCTGATGACGCTCGATGCAGTGTTGCACGACAAGCCGGTTCCACCGGGAGAATTGAATCCAAAGGTACCGGTGGAGCTGGAAGGCATCATCGGCAAGGCGATGGAGAAGGACCGCAAGGACCGCTACCAGAGCGCCACGCAGATGAAGGCCGACCTGCAGCAACTGAAGCGCGAAAATGAATCGGGGCAGGTGCGGAGCGGGTTACAAACCGCCCGGCTCAGGGTCGCAAGCAAGACCTTCGGCCGACCCGGCAGTCGATGGGTTCTCTGGTTGTTGTTGGGAAGTCTGGCCATGTTGGCCACAGTTTTGGCCGCGGTGGGAGCGTACTGGTGGAAGCATCGCGAAGTGGCCAGTGCAGAGGAACGGAATGCCATTGCGGTGTTGCCGCTGCAGAACATGAACGGCGATGTTAGCGTCGACTATCTGCGCTTCGCTCTGGCCGACGAACTGACCAGCGTATTGAGTTACTCTCGTTCGCTCGAAGTCCGGCCTTCCTCGGTCACGCGCAAGTATGTTGAGCCGGATCTGGATCCGCACAAAGTGGGATTGCAACTGCACGTGGGCCGGCTGCTGATGGGGCATTTTATGCGCCAGGGGGAGAGATTAACTGTTACCCTGGAGGCAATTGATGTCCCCAATGACCGGCTGCTCTGGCAGGGTAGCGCGACAGCATCCGTCAATGATTTGATTTCTTTGCAGTCGCAACTGAGCACGCAGGTGCAGCAGGGATTGTTACCGGCTTTGGGTGTGGCCGCGGGAACGTTGAGCACAGCATCGCGTCCGCAAAGCCAGGAAGCGTACGACCTGTATCTGCACAGCTTGGCACTGCCGCATGATCCTGGGCCAAACAAGGATGCAATCGCGGTTCTGGAACATGTGGTGGGAGAAGATCGCAACTATGCGCCGGCGTGGGAAGCGCTGGGACAGCGTTATTACTTCGACTCTTTGTATGGCGGCGGCGGCGAGGCGATGTTCCAGCGATCGAATGCCGCCTATGAACGAGCGCTCTCGTTGGATCCAAACCTGGTGGAAGCCGCCAGCAATCTGATCGTGAACCGGGTGGACCGCGGCGAGTTGGGTCGCGCCTATGACGCCGCCACGGACCTGGTGCGGCGCAGACCTCAAAGTGCCGATGCTCACTTCGCGCTCAGCTATGTCCTGCGCTATGCGGGTATGCAGGAGAAAGCGGCGCAGGAGTGCAACGCGGCACGCTCGCTTGATCCAGGAAACTTTACTTTCCGCTCTTGCGCGTGGGCGTTCATGGCACTCGGACAGACGGATCGGGCCATGGACTTTGTTCATCTCGACGCAGGCTCTGAATGGGCGGCCTGGGCAACGCCCTACGTTTATCTGACGGCGGGCAACGTAACACAGGCGCGCGAGGCGGTAAAGAATGTAGCCAAAGCTCCTATCTATCATCGCGATTTGCTGGTGGCCTGCACCGCGGCGCAGAAGCCGGCCGATATGGACAGGATTGTCCGGGACGAAGAGGCTTCAGTGATGACGGAACCCGACCCGGAGGCCTGGTACCATGTTGGCGCACTGATGGCGTATTGCGGACAAAAAGATGCCGCGTTGCGTTTGCTGAAGGCGGCGGTGCAACAGAATTACTGCGCATATTCCGCGTTATTGGAAGATCCATTGTTGAAGAGCTTGCGGAAAGAAACGGCGTTTGACGAAGTGCTCACAGCCGCCAGCACCTGTCAGGAAACCTTGAAGGAAGGCCGAGGGCAGTAAGGCGATTTGAATTCTCAGTGCTCTGTTTTCCGTTGTCAGGACGGTCTCGACTAAGGAAATAATAGAAAAGGCTATGGCGCCGCCGGATAGTCTTGAAGCAAGAGCTTATCGCAAAGTTGACGTTCGCATCGTGCCGTTCCTTTTCCTCTGCTACATCCTCGCGTATCTCGATCGGGTGAACCTGGGATTTGCGAAGCTGCAGATGATGAAAGATCTGGCGATGAGCGATGCGGTATTCGCCAGTGGCGCCGGCATTTTCTTCATCGGCTATTTCTTTTTCGAAGTACCCAGCAATGTGCTGCTGAAGAAATTCGGCGCACGCCGGTGGATTGCCAGAATCATGATCTCGTGGGGAGTGATTTCTGCGTGCATGATCTTCGTAAGAAGTGAACGATCGTTTTACGCCGTGCGCTTTCTGCTGGGTTTGGCCGAAGCCGGATTTTTTCCGGGCGTGATTTTCTATTTGACCTTGTGGTATCCATCCAGGCTTCGATCCACGCGAACCGCGTGGTTTGTGGCTGCGATCGCGGCTTCTGGAGTGATCGGTAATCCGATATCCGGCTGGATTATGGATAGGTTCACCGGCGCTATGAATTTAGCGGGATGGCAGTGGCTTTTCCTGGCGGAAGGCATTCCTTCCATTCTCGTCGGGTTTCTGGTGATCTTTTATCTGGACAGCAGTATTGCGGAGGCAAAATGGCTTACGCCCGAAGAGAAGACATTGCTGGAGCAAAAACTTGAAGCGGAGGATAAACATAAAACCGAGCACAAGCTGATCGATGCATTCCGAAGTGGAAAAGTCTGGGCGCTATGCGCTATCTATTTCACTTTGATGATCGGCTTGTACGGCATCGCGTTCTGGCTGCCGACGATTGTGAAAGAGTTTGGTGTGAAGGGTTATCTAAGGGTCGGCCTAATTACTGCGATACCCTACGGAGTATCGGTGATCGGGATGATTCTTCTCAGCAACCGCTCCGATAAAACTGGAGAACGGCGATTGCATTATGTGGCAAACGTTGTGGCCGGAGCAGCGGGCTTGGTTCTAAGCGGAGTTTTTGCTTCGAATCCAGTGCTGGCGATCATTTTTCTCTCCGTCGGAACACTGGGAGTGATCGGATCCATGCCATTATTCTGGCCACTACCTTCTGCGTTTCTGGCTGGGACAGCGGCGGCAGCAGGGATTGGCATTGTGAATTCTGTGGGCAATCTCGGGGGTTATTTCGGACCAAACATTCCAGTGTGGGCGAAGCATTTTTCCTCCGACCCGTCGGCTGCCTTATATGTCATCGCGGGAATTTTGTTGATTGGCGCTGGGTTGACATATTTCTTTATACCGCGAACGCTGCGGGTGCGCGTGGGCGCCGCGTAGATTATGCGCCGTAGAAACGGGAAAGAATTTGCGTCCAAGTGGGGTTAGGCCCCATCCTTGTAGGGTGAAATATTTGGAACTCGACCAACCCGTTGGCCGTCCGCGGCGGCTGTTCTCTCATTTCCTGAAATCTGCAACGCTCCAGAGCTCTTTTTTGTTCCTTCTTCTTTGTCCTTTGCTCTTGCTGGGCGGGCCGCCGCAGACAGGGGAAACTGTTCACCCTTCGGCCGCAGAGCGACCTCCTGACAATCAACAATGGTCGGTAACGGATTTCCCTCAACTCCCTTACCAGGGAACTCCGCCCGAGCTTCCGCAAGATCGAGGCACCCTTGGCTTGCGGTTGATGCTGCGGCGACTGGGCACGACTGCGCAGCTGATGCAGACCGTGGCGCATCCTGACGATGAAGATGGCGGAATGCTGACGCTGGAATCGCGCGGCCACGGGGATAGCGTGTTGTTGATGACGCTCAATCGCGGCGAAGGCGGCCAGAACAAGATCGGCAGTAATCTGTCTGACGTGCTGGGGGTACTGCGTACGCTCGAACTGCTGGCCGCGGATGAGTATTACGGAGTGCAGGAACGTTTTTCGCGCGTCGCAGATTTTGGCTTTTCGAAAAGCGCGGAGGAAACTTTTTCCAAGTGGGGTGGGCACGATATTGCACTCGGCGACATGGTGCGCGTGATCAGAACGTTTCGCCCGGATGTGCTGGTAGCGCGTTTTTCGGGAACGCCGCGTGATGGGCACGGGCACCACCAGGCATCGAGCATCCTGACCCAGGAGGCATTCCGCGCCGCCGCGGATCCGAAGCGCTTTCCGGAACAGATTGCGCAAGGGCTGTTGCCATGGCAGGCGAAAAAGCTTTACATCGGAAATGTGTGCGGGTTCGGAGCGATGACTTGTCCGGATGCGAACTGGACGGTGAAGTTGAACACCGGTACGCCGGACCCTGACTTAGGAATGTCATACGTACAGTTCGCCATGGAAGGATTGCGGCATCAGCTCTCGCAGGGCTCCGGAAGCTGGACGGTTGAACCGGGAGACCGGTTTACGTTCTACAAGCTGGTGGATTCGATCGAGCCTGCGAAACTCGATAAGGATGGACATGAAAAAGATTTCTTCGACGGGATCGACACCAGTTTGCCAGGGTTAGCTGCGCGTTTAGGGACGGAGCAAGACAAGGTGCCGCAGCTGCGGCAAGAATTGGCGAGGATTGCGAACGAGATTTCCGCAGCCAGTGCCGAGGCGAACCGCAACGATTCGTCGTCTGCGGCAGCGCCGCTCATAAGAGTGATCGGGGCGTGTGAACACCTTAGAGAGGAGGTCGGCAAATCCGGTCTGAGTGCGGCCGCGAAGGCTGATCTCAGTGCCAGGCTCGAAGAAAAAACGGAACAGGCACAGGCCGCGTTAAATGATGCTTTGAACGTGAATCTTGCGGCAACGGTGGTCTCGCGAGCGGAACCGGCGAAAGTTTTGCCGAAAGAAACGGATGCGCGGACGACAGTTTCGCCGGGTCAGGATTTCATGGTTGCAGTGGATTTTCGTAACGGATCAAAAGACAGGCTTCTACTCGACGGATTGAAACTGGAAGTGCCGGAGGGCTGGAGCACAATTTCCGATAAGACGAAGCAGGTCGTGATCAAACCCGGAGATAGCGTACACGCAGTCTTTCGCTTAAAAGTTCCGGATGACGCCGCTTACACCCGTCCGTACTGGCATAGAGATAATCCCTTTACCGATAGCATCAATCATATCGACAACGAAAAATATGCCACGCTTCCCTTCCCGCCTCCAGTGCTGCGGGCGCGAGTTGAGTATTCCATTGCTGGAACGGGAGGTGAGCCAGGAAAAGGTGCTATCGGAGCTACAGTCGTCGCCACATTTGTGGAAGATGATGGAAAAGAACGAGCACGTCCTCTAGCGGTGGTTCCGGCATTCTCGGTTGCGTTGGAGCCCGGGACGCATGTGATCTCGACTCACAACGGCGAGAGTTCCACGGTTACGGTGGGCGTGACCAGCAATCTGAATCGCGAGGTGCCAGGTGTGTTGCGGCTGGAGTTGCCGCAGGGTTGGAGGTCGGAGCCCGCGCAGTTGGACGTGAAGTTTACGCGGCGCGGGCAGAAGCAGGATTTTCCGTTCAAAGTTTTTCCTGCCGGCCTGCAGGAGGGACGAGACCAGGTGCGCGCGACGCTGGATGCGGAAGGTAAAAAGTTCAGCGAAGGCTATACGCTGGTGACGCGCGAGGACTTAGGCAGCTTTTATTACTATCAGCCCGCGTTGCAGCGCGTGAGCATAGTGGATGTGCAAGTCCCCCACGACTTGAAGGTTGGCTACGTTATGGGCGCGGGCGATGACATTCCTACCGTGCTGCAGCAATTGGGAATGAATGTGACGTTGATTTCGCCGGAGCAACTCGGCAGCGAAGATTTGCGTGGTTACGGAACGATCGTGCTGGGGATTCGTGCCTACGATACGCAGAAAGATGTGGCTGCGAATAACAAGAAGTTGCTGGATTTTGTTGCCGCGGGCGGAACGCTGGTCGTGCAATACAACAGCGGCGTCGCGGATTTTAACAATGGACATTTCACGCCCTATCCTGCGGAGCTAAGCCGGGCGCGGGTTTCCGTGGAAGAAGCTCCGGTGGATATTCTGGCGCCGCAGGATGAGGTTTTTCATTATCCAAACACAATTACGGAGCGGGACTTTGATGGATGGGTACAAGAGCGCGGCTTGTATTTCATGGACAAGTGGGATGATCACTTCAAGCCATTGTTGGCCTGCCATGATCCGGGTGAAGAGCCGCAAAAGGGCGGCTTGCTGCAGGCGCAGTACGGTAAAGGAATTTACATCTACACGGGCTACGCGTTCTTCCGTCAATTGCCCGCGGGAGTGCCGGGGGCGGTGAGGCTGTACGTGAATCTGTTGAGCGCTGGGCATGAAAAGCGATAGTCCGTCACCAATGGGCTCGGAGAGGAGCAGGCGAAGCTCGATGCGCGCTATTCGCATTCACTCCTACGGCAGCCCGGAAGTCATGAAGCCCGAAGAATTGCATACTCCGGCATTTGAACAACGAAAAATAAGCGGAAGAGTCTTGCTTTATCCGTAACGCCCGAAACTCGCCTTACAAGCAATGCACGCGTCCCCGCAAAGCAATTCGGATTCGCATGGCCTGATCCGCGGCATGGGTCTCGGAAGCGCGACTGCGCTCAACATGATCGACATGATCGGCGTAGGTCCGTTCATTACCATGCCGCTGGTTTTGAGCGCCATGGGCGGCCCGCAGGCCATGCTGGGATGGATTGCGGGGGCGCTGTTGGCCGTGTGCGATGGACTGGTCTCGGCGGAGTTGGGCGCGGCGATGCCGGGATCGGGTGGACCGTATCGCTACCTGAACGAAATTTATGGGCCGCGCAAATGGGGACGGCTGATTTCATTTTTGTTTATCTGGCAACTTTCCTTCAGCGCGCCGCTTTCCATTGCGACGGGATGCATCGGGCTCGCTGGGTACGCCGCTTACTACTGGCCCAGCCTGGAGACGGTTTACGCCGCGCACACTGCGTCTGTGTCCATTCCATGGGCGGGCCCTCTGCAGGTCAGTTGGATTGTGACGCAGGGTACCGCCGTTGCAGTCATCATCTGCTTTCTGACCGTATTGCTGCTGTATCGGCGCATTACGGTGATCGGGCGGCTTTCGAACATACTTTGGATTGGCGTGATGGGAACGATCGGATGGATCATCTTCGCCGGCTTGACGCATTTTAATGCCGCCCGCGCGTTTGACTTTCCTCCCGGCGCATTCACGCTCTCTCATGGATTTTTTACTGGCTTGGGCGGAGCCATGCTCGTTGCCACTTACGATTACTGGGGTTATTACAATGTGTGCTACCTCGGCGATGAAATAAAAGATCCCACGCGGAATATTCCGCGAGCCTTGCTGCTTTCCATTTTGCTGGTGGCCTGTCTATATCTAGCGATGAACCTGTGCATTCTGGCCGTGGTTCCGTGGCGGGAGATGCTTCAGGCGGGGCATAACAATAACGGATTGTACGTCGTGTCGTTATTTATGCAGCGGATTTACGGGCCGTGGGCGGCGAGGCTGGTGACGGGGCTGATCATTGTAGCCGCGTTCGCGTCGGTCTTCTCATTGATGTTGGGTTATTCGCGGGTTCCGTATGCAGCGGCTTTGGACGGAAATTATTTCAAGGCGTTTGCCAAGGTGCATCCCGTGTACCGCTTCCCGTATGTTTCACTGCTGGCGCTGGGAGTGGTGGCGGCGGCGTTCTGCTTTCTGCGGCTGCGCGATGCGATTGCCGCTCTGGTGGTCATCCGGCTGATTCTGCAATTTCTGGTGCAGGCAGTTGGACTGATCGTGTTTCGAGTGACGCGACCGGAGTTCCCGCGTCCATTTCGCATGTGGCTATATCCAGTACCAGCGTTGGCAGCGATTGCGGGATTTTTGTTCATCCTGTTCAATCGGGCGAACTGGGAAAAAGAAATACGGTATGCGGTAGTAATCTTGTTGGTTGGCTTGATGATTTATATGATTCGGGCTTGGAGGGGCGCGGAATGGCCTTTTGCGATTGGCAAATCTTGAGAGAGAAAAACTTTTAACACAGGGGACACAGAGGGACGTTGGGTAGTTCACGGGGAGAAATCCATGATCAACACGAAGGTTAGGTGGGTTGCATTTTGCGTGCTGATGTTTGCGGGGCTGGCTTCGGCGCAGGCAAATAAGAAGAATGAGCAGCATAAGACGGTCACTGAAGTCCTTGACCACGCGGTCACCAATATGGAACATGAGTTTGTTTCCGCAGCCGAGGCAATGCCCGAGGACAAGTTTGAATTCGCGCCCAGCAATGGCGAATTCAAAGGCGTTCGCACGTTCGGCGAACAGATAAAGCACGTGGCGGCGGTGAATTATATTTTTGGGGCGGCAATATTAAGTGAAAAAGTTCCGGTCGATGTCGGGGATGAATCGGGACCTGCGTCGATCAAAACCAAAACGGAAATCATGAACTATTTGAAGGATTCCTTTGCCTATGTTCACAAGGCAATCCTGACCATCAACGAACAGAATTTGGTCATTCCATTGAAGAGCCCGTTTGGAGAGGGATCAATTACACGACTGGGAGTGGCAACCAGCGTGACTGCGCATGGATTTGACCACTACGGGCAAATGGTGGAATATCTGCGCATGAACGGAATCGTGCCTCCGGCCAGCCGATAGAAATCCCAGACCGATGATGACTGACGCTTAGTGTCGCCGGGGCTCGTCTGTTTTTTTGCGGGCTGTCTTGAACAGGCCGGACAGGTGTTGGCGGAAACTGACGCCGGGTTCTTTGGCCACATGGTCAGGATAGGAGTCGAGGGCCCGAAGAAACTTCTGGATCTCTTCCGAGGCTTGTTCATTACGCAGCGGCTCGCCCTCACGTGGCTGGACGTGATGATGCATTTTCGGCTTCATCCTGCACACCCCAAATACGCACTAAGTTCTTCTGAAGCGGCGACCCTATGATTGAAATTAACACGTGCAGGTGAGGAAAGTTTCAGCTTGAGGAAATCACTAGTTCATTTCAAATCAGACAATTCCAAGCGTTTTACCGGTGCACTCCGCTGGAAGCAATCGAGGTGAGAAGTAACTCAGCACGCAGTCCTTTGTCGGCAAGATGATCGGCAATCATTTTTCGGGTTTTCTGAAGTGACGAGCGAGGATCGAGAAAAATAACCACAGACGGACCGGCGCCGCTGAGGACGGCACCGAGAATTCCGGGATTCCCGCGCAATCCCTGCAGACACGGCAGCAAAGGACAGAGTGCCGAGCGGTAAGGCTGGTGCATGCGATCATCCAGTGCAGCTGCCAGCAGTGCGTGCTGACCCTGCATAAAGGCGGCGAGCAACATCATTGAGTTTTGGATATTGATGACTGCGTCTGAGCGGGAATACTGCGCCGGAAGCACGCGGCGAGCTTCCTCGGTAGAAAGAACCTGATCGGGAAGCGCAAGCAACAGCGGCCAGTTCCCTTTCGGCTTGATGCTGACCACTTCTGCTTCTGCTTCTCCAGACATGCGCGCCACAGTGAGACCGCCCATCCAGCAAGCGGAGGCGTTATCCGGATGGTGTTCGCGGCGGGAGGCCTCGCCGATAATTTGCGCATCGGTCCAGCGCAGATGCCCGAAATGATTTGCTAATGCGATGCCGGCTAAGCGCGCTGCCGCAGATGAGCCACAGCCTTTGCCGATCGGAATATCGTTTCGAATACGAAGAGACAGCGGAATAATCTCTTTGCTCTGCGCCCGGAGAATCTCTCGATAGGTGGTAAGAATGAGGTGATCTTCTAGAGTCTTGCAGATTTCCTGATCGCGGCCGGTGGCGCGAATCGAAAACTTCCTGGCGGGCCGGGCATCGATGGTGATGTATAAATCCATCGCTAGCGCTGCGGCATCAAAGGCTGGGCCTAGATTAGCCGACGTCGCCGGCAGGGCAAGATGCAGGGGTGTTGCACGAGATTTCTTTTTCTTCTTAGACATTGGCGTGCGTGGTATCGGATTTCTCGGCTCGTTCCAGGGTCCGGAGAATGGCGTCCAGATTGGCGTCGAGCACAACCGGAGGGTGCCGCAGTGAGTTCAACGCAACGTTATCGCGGTCGTTGGCGTTGGCAAAAAGCTCCCCGCGATGAAACTCCATGGTGAAATCGGGATCCTTAAGCAGGTTCCCAGTGAGCACCAAAATTACAGTTTCTTCTGGCTTTACGAAACCCAGCTTCAGGAATTTCTTCAGACCAGCAAGCGTTACTGCGGAAGCAGGCTCACAGCCGATTCCTTCGGCCCCGATTTCCGCTTTGGCTATCGCGATCTCCACCTCGCTCACTTCTTCACACGCGCCGCCGGTGGCTTGAATCACTTTGACTGCTTTTTCCCACGAAGCGGGATTGCCGATGCGGATAGCAGTGGCGCGGGTTTCGGGCTGCACACTCACAAGCCGCTTGCCCGCAGCTTCGCGCAGCGTGCGAACCAGGGCGTTGGCCCCCTCGGCTTGAATGACAGATAATTTCGGAAGGCGCGGGATCAAACCAAGCTCGAGCATTTCCAGTAATGCCTTGCCGATCGCCGAACTATTGCCAAGGTTTCCTCCGGGCACGATGATGTGGTCGGGGGGATGCCAATCAAGTTGCTCCAGAAGTTCGATGGCGAGCGTTTTCTGGCCCTCCAATCGAAATGGATTAATGGAGTTCAGTTGATAGACCGGGGCGCGCTGTACAAGTTCCTGAAGCAGGCGCAGACAGCCGTCGAAATCAGTTCGAAGTTGGCAAGTGAGAGCGCCGTAATCCAGAGCTTGCGACAATTTGCTCCAGGATATTTTCCCGTCAGGCACGAGGACAAGGCTGCGCATGCCGCCGCGAGCGGCGTAGGCCGCCATGGATGCTGACGTGTTTCCCGTGGAAGCGCAAGCGACCCAGTGATATCCGGCTTCACGGGCGAAAGTAGCAGCAACGGTCATGCCCGCGTCTTTGAAGGAGCCGGTAGGATTCATGCCTTGATGCTTGCCGTAGAGCCGCGAAACGCCTGTGCGGCGGGAGGCTTGGAGTAATTCGTAAAGCGGGGTATTTCCTTCGCGCAAAGAAATTACGTGCTCGGCAGATTCGGGCATCGGCAGAAGTTCGCGGAACCGCCAAACGCCACTGAGATCGAGCGGTGAGTTCGAGCAACGGCGGTCGCGCCAAGCGGATTTCAACGTGTTAGCGTTCAAGCCGAGCGACTTCCAGGCTGGATCGATAACCTCGAACAAGTTATCGCACTGCGCGCAACGAAAATGCTGAGCGGCCTCAGGAGTGAGGGCGCCGCAGCCGATACAGCGGAAGATGAACGTGGCCTTGCGCAGGCTCGGTGGAGAACCTTGCTTATCAAATTTCCGGCCAGGCGTAGCGGAGGGCGGCATGGAATGAATGACTATTTCTCGCCGCGCAGGTATTGATCCGTTTTGTTGATCCAATCTGCGCGCGGAGGATTGAAAACGTCGAGATCGACCGTGTCTTCCAATGCCTCAGCTTTGTGCGGCATGTTCGCAGGGATACAAAGAACCTCCCCGGCATGGACAACAATCTCTCGGCCGTCGATCCAGAACTTCAGCGCACCATCCAGTATGTACGTGAGTTGCTCGTTGTGATGGCTGTGCTCGGGAACGATGCATCCTTTTTTCAGCAGGACGCGCGCTACCATAATTTCCTGACCGACCACGAACTGCCGCTGCAGAAGCGGATTCAACTCTTCCAGCGGAATGGTATGCCACGGAACGTATTGCAGAGGCGTTTTAGTGGCGGCATGCTTCGTCACCGCGCGTTGCGCGCGAGAATGCGGCTTTGCGCTGCGGGTTCTTATTTTTGCATTCTTAACAGATGACCGGCTACTTTTGATTTTTTTTGCCATGATTAGTGAACTCTGCCAGCGTATAACTTTACCGCATTATCGTGCAGATAACCGTGGGCCAGTTCCAGAGCCCGGGCTTCACTAATTTCATTTTCCGAGATCATTTCGGCGAGAGCGGCAGCCAATGCCGTTCGCGCTGATCTCGAGCCCAGCCAGTAACTCTCTTCCGCGCCCAAGACTTCATTGTAAGGGAAAGCGTCGGTGCCGAAGGTAACCTTATCGGGGAAAGTTTCCAACCACATCTTCAGTACGTCTTTGAAAGCGGATGGATATTGCACAAGCTCTTCGAACGAGGAATCGAAGTAAACATTCTTCATAGCGGCGAGCCAGATCGCCTCGCGCTCCAGCGGATATCCGCCATGGAGCATGACGAAGGTTGTGTTGCGGTAGCGCGGATCGCGCAGCACGCTTTCGAAATTCATGATGTTGCTCTGCGACAAACTAAAGTAGTCGCCGATGCCAACCGCCGAGTGAATGTGCACGGGCAGATGCAATCGTCCGCCTTCCAGAATGAGGTAGCGAAAGATGTAGTCCTGGAAGGTGCGGTAATCCTTCTCGCTGGGAATGCCGCCGGTGACGTAGCGATAGTACAGATCTGCAGCCTGCTCGCGCGTAGGGTCGCCGAAAGTTGTGGGGCGAAAGTAGGCCACTTCGAACTTGATGGCGATGCCGCCCTTACTTCGATTGTCTTCCAACACTTGAGTGATGAATTTCAAGTAACCATCGAAATCCGCGGGGAGTTTCGTAACATTTTCCTGGTGCATCCAGCGGTGCAGCATTTTTTCCTGGAGGGGAATGTAGACTTCTTCATCAGGATTACGCGCGGACTCGCGCTGGTTGTTGAACGGCCACATAAAAGAGTCAACGAAGAAAACCCACGGAAAGCGCTGGGGATCAAGGTAATCCGGCATCATGGCACGGTTGGCGGCAGAGCTTTCGGTGTTGATCTTATCGAGGATGATGTCGAAGTAGGCGGTGCCGGGATATTGCTTCTTCAGTTCGGCTTTTTTTGCGACCAGCCACTTCGCGTGTTCTGGCGAAAGATCTGTGTAGGGGTATCCGAACAAGGCTTTGGCCGCGGCGATGAGCTCGGGATTATCAGCCCGCGTGCGTACCGCTTCGCTAAAATCGGGGGGCGCGGCCATGGCGTCGACATCGGGATCGTCGGAAAAACCGGGATGCGCGTGGTGATCGAAGGCAGGAATCTTATCGATCTCTGGCAGAAGACGCTGGTAGATCTGCTGAACATCGGGACCGGGAAGTGGACGGGCCTGAGCGTGGGAGAGAACTGCCGCAAAGGCCGTGACGCAGAGCAGGAAACCGGGCAAGACTCGAGGTGCCAATTTCATATTTCCCTCTCGGGCTGAAGCCCTTATTCATTACAGCAATTCATCGCAGCGCTGAAGCGCTGCGCCACCCAAAACCGAAGCCGACGGTTTGATCAAACCTGTATCTCTGGCCCATCGAGGATCCCCGGTGACTGCGGCTATCTTGCTACCAGGCTTCCTTGCCATGCGGTCGAGACTTTCAAGATGCGACCCGCGGCCTCCTTCAGATTTTCGACCGACGAGGCGAATGAGAATCTTACGAAATGTTTGCCGGATGGGCCAAAAGCGGCTCCGGGAATGGCAGCGACTCCGGCATCATCCAATAAAATGCGGCAGACCTCTTCGGCGCTGCAGCCAGTGCCGCGAACGTCGACCCACGCATAAAATGCGCCCTCGGGAAGTTCACAACGAAAACCCGGCACTTTATTCAGGTCGTCCACGAACTGCAGTCGCCGACGCGCAAACTCGGCAACCATTCGCGGAGTATTGCCCCCGCGATCGCGCAGGGCATCGATTGCGGCGTACTGAGTGAATTCGGCAACACAGGTATAACTGTTGATCGCCATCATGGCCAGCGCGGCCGCCACGTCTGGAGGTGCGACGGCGTAGCCCAGACGCCATCCGGTCATCGCAAAGCTTTTCGAAAAACCGTCAATAATCACGGTCCGTTCTTTCATCCCGGCATAACGCAGCATCGACAAATATTCATCGCTGTAAATGATGCGGGCGTAGATTTCGTCTGAGAGCACCCAGAGGTCGTGTTTTACCGCAAGTTCTGCCAGACCACGCTGCACTGCATCCGTATACACGGTCCCCGTTGGATTGCCGGGAGAGTTCGTGATCAACATGCGGGTGCGGCGTGTAATCTTCGAAGCGATTTCGGACAAGTCAGGCTGAAAGTGATTATGCGGCGAAAGTTCGAATGGCACAGGGACTGCGCCAAGACCCAGTGTGATTGAGGGATATCCCGGAAAGCCGGGATCGGGATAAAGAACTTCGTCCCCTGGTTCGAGCAGCGACATCATGGCGAAGAACAGCGCCGCCTTGCAGCCTGGCGCAATCACAATGTCGGCGGCGGATACACTGATGTCGCGTGTGCGGTGCAAATACGCCGCGATTTCTTCGCGCAGAGCGGGAACTCCGGCCACGGCGCAATAACGGTCCTTGCCATCCGCAAGAGCTTTGTTGGCAGATCCGACCACTGACGCGCCCGGATGAAAATCAGGCTCACCCAATTCGAGATGAATAATGGATCGGCCCTGGCTTTCCAGTTCCTTGGCGTGAGCAAAGACTGAGAGCGCGCCTTCACCGCTCATAATTGACATCCGGGATGCTATCGAACGCATGCACTCTCCATTACCCTGAACAATTTATAAACCCTTATACATACCGCCATCGACGAGGATGGTTTGGCCTGTGATGTAGGAAGCAGCGTCGGAGGCCAACCAGACAATGGTCTCTGCAACCTCGCGTGGTTCGCCTAAGCGTTTGAGCGGGGCGTCAGCGGCCCAGGCATCGAAGACTTCCTGTTCCTTTTTTCCGGATGCGGAAGACCGTGCCGAGGCCAACTCTTTCAGGCGATCCGTGGCGGTGAAGCCGGGGCCCACATTGTTGACCAGGATTCCATCTTTGCCAAACTCGTTCGCGAGACTTTTTACCAGACCCACAACAGCAGCGCGCACGGCATTCGAGAGCACCAGATCGGTGACTGGCTGCTTGGTCGTAATCGAAGTAATGGTAATGATGCGGCCCCAGTGCTTGCGCTGCATATGGGGAATCGCTTCTCGGGCGAAATAAACGGTGCTGAGGAAATTCATTTCGATGGCGCGTTGCCATTCGTCGAGAGTGGCGGCAAGAAAACCCTTTGCTGGCGGCCCTCCAGCGTTGGTTACGCAAATATCGACGCTACCGAATTTCTTGCCTACATCGGAAACAAAACGCTGAACAGCCATGGCGTCGGTGACATCGAAGGCTTCGGCAAGAACCTCAGCGCTGTATCGCTTTCTGATGTTCTCCGCAGCATCATGGAGAGCTTGCTGATTGCGGGCGCACATGGCGACGCGGCAACCCTCCGCGGCAAAAGCTTCCGCAGTCGCGCGACCAATCCCCTGACTGGACGCCGCGACCAGTGCGACACGATCTTTCAGGCCAAGATTCATGAACTCGGAATTATAAATGGTTGACCGAAGAACGCTTCACTTGCTGGACGCGTCTGCTGCAATTAACCTGAAAGAGCGAGGCATTCATGAAACAGGATAAGCATCACTCCGAGACGAAGGCTGTGCGCGGCGTGGCCGACCTAAACAAGAAAAACGGACCGCTGGCCACGCCGATTTTCCAGACATCCACATTTGAAGTCAGCGATAACGACGAGCAGTTACAGGCTACGCACACCGACCACTTTTATACGCGTTACGGGAATCCGACAAACACTGTGGCGGAGAGAACAATCGCCACACTGGAAGGCGTGGACGCGGCTCTTACGTTCGCCTCGGGTATGGGTGCGGTCACAACCACGCTGATGGCTCTGCTGAAGAGCGGCGACCATGTGGTGGCGCAGCGCGATATCTATGGCGGCGTAAACAAGTTTCTCTCGCAATGGCTGCCGAAGATGGGCATCGAAACTACGTTTCGTCGATACCGTCGATTACGAACAGCACGCTCACGCGATTCGTCCTAACACGAAGTTGCTTTATTTGGAGTCGCCCACTAATCCAACTTTGCGCGTGGTTGATTTTAAGAAAGCGGCAGCGCTCGCCAGGCAACATAAGCTGATCAGCATGGTCGATGCCACGTTTGGAACGCCGATCAATCAACATCCCGCAGCTTTTGGCATTGACCTGATAATGCATTCGGGTACGAAATACCTCGCAGGACATACCGACTTGATCTGTGGTGTCGTGGCCGGACGGCACGAACTGATGGAAAGAATTTGGGAGACGCGCACGACTGTGGGAAATTGCATGGATCCGCACGCTTCGTGGATGCTGGTGCGTGGACTGAAAACGTTAGCTGTGCGGGTGGCGCGGCAGAACGAGAATGCGCAGCGAGTCGCGGAGTTCCTGGCCGAGCACGCTAAGGTACGGAGCGTGAACTACCCGTTTCTCGAGCGGCATTCACAATATGCTTTGGCGCGCTCGCAGATGAGCGGTGGAGGTGGCATGGTGAGCTTTGAGGTCGAAGGTACGGGCGAGGACGCGCGGCGGGTGAGCGAGGCCATGCGTTTGTTTACGCTCGCGCCCAGCCTGGGCGGAGTGGAATCATTGGTATCGATTCCGGTGCTGACTTCGCACGCAATGATTCCCGCTGCCGACCGCGCGAAGATGGGAGTAACCGAGCAGATGATCCGCCTCTCGGTGGGCATTGAGAATGTAGACGATCTGATTGCGGATTTGGAGCACGCTCTGGAGGCTGTGACAGCGCCACAACAGGTGCAGGTAGGCTAGCAGTCCCAGCTTTGCCAAGCTGGGATCGCAGTTGATACCTGTCACAAAGTTAGAAAATAAACTTGAGCGCGAGCTGCATAATGCGCGGCAGGTGTGTGCCGGCCGAACGCAGGTAGCTGCTGCCTCCGCAAGTAGGATCTCCAGCCGAGTTGTTGGCACCGCCGTAGCACGCGATTTCGTTAGAATTTGTTCCGCGTCCGGAATTATCGGCTGCCGACCCGGCATCTCCTCCAAGCCACGTGTACTCCACGTGATTGAACACGTTAAAAGCTTCCGCGCGGAATTCGAAATACGTCCCTTCAGTCACCGGGAAATGCTTGATCAACGCCATGTCGAAATTCGTGCGCCAGGGATTGCGCAGAATGTTTCTTCCAGCATCGCCGAAGGTGAGTCCCGTCGGCAGCACGAAGACGTCCGGGTTGTAGAGAAGAGGACCAAAGCCTGAAAGTGGACCCGCCAACGGGCTGCTCGAAACTCCCGCCTTAGGATTACCGACGAGATCGGGATAAGAACCAGCCGTAGAAAACCCGTTTCCCACACCAGCATTGTCCGCGCTCGCGTTAAACCCCTCGTTGTAAACGCTGAAGGGGGAGCCACTTTGAATCAGGGTGATCCCAGACCATTGCCAGCCTCCCAAGAACGTGTGCGTCAATCCTTTTCCTTTGAAGAACGGGAAATCGTAGACATAGGCGATCGTGATGTTATGCCGCTGATCGAAGTTAGAACTTGCTCGGTATGCATTGAGGTTGTAAGAATCGACGAATCCCGTGTCGTTGTAGTCGGAGGAATCATCAATTGAATGGCTGTAAGTATAAGCAGCATTTAGTTCCAAGCCGCCGATGGCGTGACGCAACGAGAGTTCCAAGGCGTTGTAGTTTGAAGATCCAGTTTGGTCCTTACGCTGGATATCGCCAACCCCCTGATACGGACGGAAAAAATTAGCATTGTTGCCGCATGCGACATATAAGTTGGTCGCCGCGCCCGATGGAGGTCCGCCGTTTTTCCCGGCGATATAAGGAACCGGTGTCCCGTAGGAGGTTACAGCATTGGTCGGTACACCATAGGCATCGACTGTATCGACGCCGTTGCTGATATTGGCACAATCTGAGGCGCTTATGACCTGGCCGGGGGCATAAGGGTTCTGGCCGGGGACCACGGGATACATCTGGTTGTATTCGTAAGAACGCGTGAGATGCACACCCGCACTTCCCACGTAGGAAACGGTTGCAATGGTGCTCCTGCCAATATCGTGCTGCACGTCGACATGCCACTGTTGCATGTAGGGCCAAATCGCCTTATTTGGCAGAGAAACGAATTGCAACGGGGTCGTCGTGGCGCCGGAGACGCCGAGAAGGCTCGAATTTAGACAGGCGTAGCCCGAGGTCGCGCCACAACTGGCACCCGACAAAGGAAAAGGAATACTGGTGATTGGAGTGCTCTTGCTTTCATATTCCAGAGATTCAGTATTGGATTCATTGCCGTTCGTGTGCTCGAAGAAAATTCCGTAGCCGCCGCGAATGGCCCACTTCCCGTCGCCTTTTGG
Organism: uncultured Acidobacteriaceae bacterium; assembly: GCA_963817305.1. Lineage (GTDB taxonomy): Bacteria > Acidobacteriota > Terriglobia > Terriglobales > Acidobacteriaceae > Sulfotelmatobacter. The sequence goes on from CAWFOD010000016.1 coordinate 531,597, forward strand.
ATCAAACGCGAATCCTATGCGCGGTGCGGGATTGAACCATTTGTTTTTAAGGCAACCCGTGGGTACGCCCGGGGTCACTCCGCAGTCGACCCATCCGTTGTACGGATTACCAACCACCAAGCCGGTTGCCGGATCGACGCTGCTGGCCCCGGCCACATAAAACGATGGATCGAAATTCCAAGCTAAATTATTTTTCTCGCGATAGGTGCCAAAGAAGCTGAGCCGCAAACCAAGATTTAGGGTGAGCCGCTTGGTGGCGTGCCAATCATCCTGCAGGTAGGTTTCGTAGATGTTGTATTCCTCGTGCATCTTCAGCGCGGCACCCTCCTGAGTGTAGCTGCTGATGTTTCCGAGAAGAAGATCGGCAAAAGCGTTCCCACTGGTAACTGCGCTGGTGTTAGTGAAAGACAGTTGGCCGTTTACCCCATACTGGGGCTGAGGAATTTCATTTTTATGCGCGTTCACGAAGTACGCGCCGAACTGAAGATTGTGCGCGCCAATGATTTTGGTCACATTATCGCGGTAAGTGAATGTAGGATTCGAGTTCAACGGTCCCTGTGGCACATAACCGGGATCCTCGGAGAAGCCGCCACCGTACTCTCCACCAGAAACGTTTATGCCCGGTACCTTTCCGCCGTATCCATTGTTGTAAAGGCCGATTGCGGGAAATCCGCTCGGGCGCTGCCAGGGACCTGTCAGGTTCGTGCTGATGTGGTCAGTCGTGTAACTGGCGACAAATTCATTCAATAGTGTTGGCGAAATATTCGCTGTAATTCGCGCCACCATACTGACGCCCGGGTTATTGAAATTCGTTTGAATGGTCGGAAAAGTTGTACCGTTGGTCCAGAGAGGAACAGGATATTGCTGATTCCATGAGTCGTGGATGTAGCGGAAGCTGGCGCGAACTTTCTCGCCGATGTTCTGGTCAACCTTAAACAGTTCCTGGCGCCAATGCGTCGGCAATGTGGGCGTGGCGAACCATGTATCCAGAACGCCCGCCCCTAAGGCGCCCGAGGAAATATTGGGCTCTGGAATCATTGCCAGTAGGGCTTGATTGATTGAAGCATTCGCTGCATAACCCGGGACAACATTGAGGTTCGGCGTGTAGCCCTGACTGTTGGTGTAACCCGGAACGACAGGGCAGTCGCTAAAGGACACCGGAGTGGTAGAGGCGTTAGGACAGTCGTCAGCGAAGTTACCACCGCGCTCAGCTAACGTCGGCACGGAAGTCGAGGAAAAAAATCCAGAAGCAGGGGTCAGTTCGCGGCGCCATTCCTCCGACCAGAAGAAAAATGTTTTCTGCCTGTCCGCGTTATAGTGTCCGGGAATGTAGACGGGGCCGCCGATGGTGAAACCGAAATCGTTTTTCTTGTACGCAGGAACGGAACTCAGGAATTCCGGAGTCGCATTGAAAGCGTCATTGCGAAGAAACTCATAGAGGTCGCCATGGAAATGGTTCGTGCCCGATTTAGTTTCCACTTCAACCGTGCCGGAACCGTTACGGCCGTACTGTGCGCCATATTCGGAGGTTAGCACTTTCACTTCGGCGATCGCATCGATGCTGGGATAAACGTTCAGGGTGGAGTTGCTGCCGTTATCGAGGGCATCGCCGCCATCGATCTCAAAGTTGTTGTATTCCGTACGGCCACCGTTAATGCTGAAAGCGACCGTGGAAGCGCCTGGCTCACCTTCATCCGCGCCAGATTGATCGGTAACGCCAGGAGACAGGGCCACTAGTTGGGTAAAGTCGCGCCCATTAAGCTCAAGCTGGCTAATCTCTTTGCCAGTGACGGTATTGCCTAAGTCGGAGGATTGGGTTTCCACCTGGGCGACCTCCGAGCCTTGAACCACAACTTCTGTGCTGATCGTGCCCACTTCCAGCGCCACGTTCACGCGTGCTTTCTCCGCCACCCGCAGCACCACACCCTTCGCTTCGTACTTCTTAAACCCTGGCGCAGTGACGATCAAGTCATAGGAACCGATCGGCAATGAACTAAACAGGAAATCGCCAGTGTCATTGCTGGCGCCGGTGCGGTTAATTCCTCGCTCGGAGTTTTTCACTACGACCTGCGCCTTAGGCACGGCCGCGCCGCTCGCATCCGTGACCGTACCGGTGAGGGAAGCGGTGTCCTGAGCCCAAGCCGAGGCACCCAAGGCAATTATCAGTAACAGAATTCGCACCAGCACACGATTGGATTTCATGGTCGAATCTTCTCCCAGCGTGCGCATAGCCTGCGCCGCGACAGCCTCTTTGTCCGGTATCATGACCCAATTGGTAGTTCTCCCTGAAGCGACCAATTGGCTCCCACAGAGTTTATTAAAACGTATGAATAGTGCTTTTATAGGACATCTGCTGTCAAGAAAAAAACGCAGGGCGATGCGATTCGGACTCTAAAGCAGGCTGCGGGTCGACTCCCGAACCACCAACTCGGGAGCCACTTTTCGGTGGTGAGCTGCGACTTCGCGTTTTTCCAGCACGGCCTTGATACCTTCGATCACGATGTCGACCGCGCCCGCGCCCATCGCCGCCATAGGCTGGCGTACTGTGGTGAGCGGAGGGGTACAAAGAGCCGACGCCGCAACATCGTCGAATCCGATTACCGAGCAGTGCTCCGGAACTCGGAGGCCAGCCTTGCTCAAGGCGCGTATGGCGCCGAAGGCGGTCATGTCGTCGAAGGCAAGGATCGCCGTAAACTGGCGCTTCTGCTTCAGCAGATCCTCAGTGAGTTTCTGCCCCATTTCAAAACTGGAGAGAGGATCGCGCGACTCAGGCAAGTCGACGATCAGACGCGAATCGAGCTCCAGGCTGCACGCTTTAGCGCAGTTGCGGATTCCGCGCCAACGCGGCGAACTATCACCGAGAGTCTTGGGGCCGCGGATAAATGCGATTTTGCGATGACCCAGGGAATGCAAATATTCGAGCGCGAGGCAGCCGCCGACTTCGTTGTCGACGATGACGGAACTCATGGCGTCGCCTTTGAGTTCGCAGCCGATGATTGCGGTGGGGATGCTGCTCTTCTCCAGGTCAGCCAATAAGTTGATATCGAGAAAAAGCCAATTAGCAAGAACCACCAGGCCTTCGATGCGGCGGTCGAGCAGCATTTCGAGATAACGCTCGAAGCGGCTACGCTCGTTATGCACATCGGTGAGGATGGGCAGATAAGACGCTTGATAGAGTGTGTTTTCGATGCCGCGCAATACCAGGGTGCAGTAGGGATCGGTCATGTCAAATACCATGACGCCAACCGTGTGGCTGCGCTTGCTGCGCAGCGCGCGTGCAAACTGGTTGGGACGATACCCCAACTTTTCCGCGGCGCGCTCAATGCGCTTCTTCGTCACCGCCGGAATATAGCGGGCCAGCGGCGCATCGTTCAGCACAATCGAAACTGTGGTAGAGGAGAAACCACTCTCTTTCGCAACATCACGAATCGTAACCATCGACGAGTTGACCTTGGAATGGCGCACAACGAAATCCTAACCGCATTCCGTCCGCTTGAATTCACGCGGGGGTTGGCGGACACTACAGCAGAGAGTGAGACCAGTGTCAAGCGCTCGAAAACGACCGGTAGTTTTGGCCAAGCTTTGGCTTGCCTGCGCCTTCGCTGCTTTATCGTGCCAAATCCTGTGGCCGCAAGAGCCAGCGATGCAGCGAAACTCCACGCCGGTGGCCTCATCTGGCGCGGCCGCAGATCCAGCGTACATTTTTCTTTTGGGCCAAAAAGCCTTGAAGGAAAACCGTCTGGCTGAAGCTGAGCGCGACTTTCGGCAGGTGCTGGCGGCGAATCCTGAAGTGGGCGGCGCTTATGCGAATCTGGGTGTGGTCTACATACGGCGCAAGCAATGGTCGAAGGCTTTAGACGCGCTGCGACAAGCCGAGCACCTGATGCCTCAAGTGGCGGGAATCCGGCTAAATATTGGCCTCGCTTACTTCCGCCAAAACGACTTTCTTAAAGCTATACCTTATTTTGAATCGGTAGTGCGCGACCAGCCAGACGCGCCACAACCGCGCCATCTGTTGGGCCTCTGTTATTTTTTCACGGAGCGCTGGGCCGATGCGGCGAACACGCTCGAGCCACTGTGGGAGCAGGCGTCGAGCCAGTTGAGTTATCTTTACGTGCTTTCGATCGCGGCGCACCGCGCCGGCCAGAAAGAGTGGGATGAAAAAGCCACGGCTCAACTTGTTAAGACCGGCGAAGATTCGCCTGAGTTCCATTTATTTATGGGCAAAGCCCACCTTAACCTTGAGCAATACGATTTGGCGTTGGCAGATTTTCAAGCCGCAGAAAAGGCAAATCCAAACTTGACCTTCGTCCACTTCAATCTGGGATTAACTTATTTAAAGAAACAAGACTATGAACATGCTCGCGATGAATTTCTGAAAGACGCCGCTGTGGAACCCGATCTTGCCTTTAATTACGACGAACTCGGAGATGTCTACATCCTGATGCAACAATACAGTGATGCGGAGAAGGCATACCGGGAGGCTCTGCGGCGCGATCCGCGGCTGCTGAACTCCCATGTGGGACTCGCTAAGGCCTACCAGCACACGCAAAATTACGCCGCCGCTTTAAGGGCAATCGATTCTGCCGGAAAAATTGATCCGATCCGCACTGATATCCACTATCTCCGAGGTCAGATATTGATCCACCTGGGACGCAAGGAAGAGGGACGGAAGGAACTGGAAACTTCAGTCCGCATTGACAACGAACGCCGCAATGAGCGACAGAAACAGGTGGAGAGTGGAACCGTTCCCTCCCCTGAGTTACTCGGTGATGACCAATAAAAGCCGGTTTTAGAACCGCTTAGCGAAGCAACTTTCCCCCTCCCCGTACCAACCAATCTTCTGTACAAGCAAAAGCCCGCCGGAGGTATCGGTTATGAATCCTAAGTTTATGAACTCCAAAGTAAAGATTGCGGCCATTGTGATCGGCGTATTGATTCTGATCGCCATTATTATTCCGCTTTTCATCAACGCCAATTCCTTCCGCCCGAAGTTGGAATCTGACTTGAGCTCTGCCCTCGGACGTCAGGTGAAGGTTGGTAACCTGTCACTGTCGCTGTTTTCAGGTTCGGTAAAAGCAGACGACATCTCGATCGCAGACGATCCCTCCTTCAGCCAGACACCATTTGTGCAGGCCAAATCGCTGAAGGTAGGGGTGGAATTGATGCCGCTGATTTTTTCCAAGACCTTGAATGTGACTGACCTGACCCTCAACCAGCCGCAGATCAATCTGGTGCGCTCGCAGGATGGCGAGAAATGGAACTTCTCCAGCCTGGGCAGTCAAAACGCTGCGGCCACGAACAATCAGCCCGCCAGCGGAAACGCTTCAGCTTCGGGCAATCCAAACTTGTCAATAAAAAAGCTCGAAGTAAGTAACGGACAGATGACCGTCAGCCGCGCCGGCTCTTCCGAGAAGCCGCGGGTTTACGACAAAGTTGACATTACGGTGAAGAACTTCTCTTTCACCAGTTCCTTCCCGTTCAAAATGACGGCCGATTTACCCGCCGGAGGAACTCTGAAACTGGATGGCACCGCCGGACCGATCAATGCCGGCAATGCCGCGCAGACTCCGCTCCAGGCAAAGATCACCGTGCACCAGATGAATCTCGCAACATCCGGTTTTGTTGATCCAGCCTCGGGGATTTCCGGCATCGCTGATTTCGATGGCACGATTTCCTCCGACGGTCACGAGGCGAAGACGAGCGGCACGCTTACGGCGGAGAAGTTACAAGTAGTTCCGAAGGGCGCGCCGGCGGGAAAGCCGCTGCAGGTCAATTACGCTGTGACTTACGACCTTGCGAAACAGACCGGCACTCTGACCCAGGGCGACGTGACCGCGGGCAAAGCCGTAGCCCACCTATCCGGAACGTACGACACCCATGGAGCAATGACCACAGTGGATCTGAAATTGGACGGCCAGAACATGCCGGTGGACGACCTGGAAGCGATACTGCCGGCCGTGGGTGTGATCCTGCCGCCCAGCTCCAAGCTGAAGGGTGGCACACTCGCCGTCGATTTCACGATTGTTGGGCCAGTCGACAAGCTGGCCGAGACCGGAACCGTTCGCATGCAGAACTCAGCCCTGGCCGGTTTTAGTCTGGGTTCGAAGATGTCGGCTATTTCTGCACTCGGTGGAAAGGGTGCAGGCGAGAAAGACACAACCATTCAGAACTTTAGCGCCAACGTGCAAGCGACTCCCGAGAGCACGCGAGCCGATAACATTGACCTCGTCGTTCCCACTCTGGGCACGGTTACCGGAGCGGGGACCGTCAGCGCCAACAACTCCCTCGATTTCAAAATGAAAGCCGACGCTATTCCTTTTTTAATCCAGGGAACCACCTCTGATCCAAAAATCGTCCCGGACTTGAAGGGCATGGCCGGCAGCGTAGTAAACGGGGCGCTCGGCGGGGTGAAGAAGGGCGCGAAGAATCCTTTGGGTGGGGCTACAAGCGTTCTCGGGAAAAAACTGTAACCATCAGAGCAGTTTTCTCCTCGCGGAGCGGTTGGGTTCCTCACGGCGTCGCTAATTCCCTCTTCTGCACTTGATGGTCACTTTAGTAACTTGCCTGCGATGGTATCTAAGTTGCTATCTTGGAGTTCGTTGACAACCCCAGGGTTCCATAACATACTCGCGAACTAGCTGATCATACTTTCAAACTTATACGACCTCGTTTGCACGAGAGAGTTTTGTCAGCGTAAATCGCGTTCGGACCGAGGGTTTTTGCGTCCAGTCGGGTTTCACTGTGTCATCACAGGAGGATTTCGTGTCAAAACCATCTGCCTCTAAGGGACGGATTTATGCTGTTTGTGTACTGGTTATCGCTGCGATAGCCGCTGCCGTGCTGGTTGTTTCTCACCAACCGAGATCTCACCAACCGAGACTAGCGAGATCAGCTTCGTCCCCAAGTTCCCTGTCGAAGACAATCCCGCCAGCCGCGCGCGATCGCCTGCAGGCTGCCTACGCCGTCCTTCCTTTGGCCTTCGAACCGAATCAGGGTCAGACCGATGCGCAAGTCAAGTACATGGCTCGCGCGAATGGATATACGCTCTTCCTGACGAATCAAGACGCGGTGTTTGCGTTTCACTCCAAGACTTTTGCGAATCAACTCAGAATGCGCGGACGTGCGGCCATGGCGAAGACCAGCAGCACGCCCGTGGAAAAAGAAAAGGCCGCTGCGGTGGTCCGGATGCGGTTGGTTGGAGAAAACTCCTCGGCTGAAATTACGGCGGCCAATCAGTTACCGGGAAAGTCGAATTACTATCTGGGAAATGATCCGACAAAATGGCAGACCAACGTTTCGCAATATGCCCGCGTCGCTTACAAGAATATCTATCCGGGCATCGATCTCGCCTATTATGGCCAGCAAAGTAAGTTGGAATTCGATTTCATTGTCGCTCCCGAATCGAGCCCAGCTCCCATCGATTTAGCTTTCAACGGAGCTAAACATCTGGCGACTGATGCATCTGGCAATCTGATCGTCTCTTCTACCGCAGGAGACGTGGTGCTCCACAAGCCCGTCGCCTACCAGCAGCAAAACGGCAGCCGTCAACTTGTGGACGCGCGCTTTGTTCTGAAAGGCAAGAACCAAGTCAGTTTCGGTCTCGGCAGTTATGACCACAGCCGCGAGCTGGTGATTGATCCGACGGTGACGTATGCAACTTATTTGGGGGGAAGCGCCGAGGACGATGGATATGGGGTCGCTTTCGACAGCAGCGGCGCCGCCTACGTAACTGGGCAAACGGAGTCCACGAATTTCCCGACCGTTGGAGGCGTAGCGCCTAACACTAACGCTGGCGAGTTTGATGTCTTCGTGACTAAGATCGCGGCTACTGGGTCTAGCCTTGTTTATTCGACCTACGTCGGAGGCAGTGGAAACGACAGCGGAAATTCTCTGGCCGTTGATTCTTCCGGCGATGCATTTGTGGCTGGAGGAACCACGTCATCAAATTTCCCCACTACAGCCGGAAGCCTTCAGAAGAATTCCGGTGGAAACCTCGACGCATTTGTATTCGAGCTGAACCCAAGCGGAACGGTTCTAACTTACAGCACGTATTTGGGCGGCTCAGGCGATGACGTGGCTAATGGCATTGCCATCGACTCCTCTGGAGCCTACGTCGTTGGGTCGACCACCTCTACCGACTTTCCCCTTCAAAATCCGATCCAGTCCGCGATTCATGGCAGCAGCAATGGCTTTGTCACAAAACTGAATCCCTCCGGTACGACTCTTCTGTATTCGACTTACCTCGGTGGGGGAACTGGCGACATCGCCTCAGCCGTTGCGGTCGCCTCCGGTGCCGCATACGTAACCGGAGCGACTCAGAATCCCTCTTTCCCAACTACACCCGGAGCTTTTCAGACCAAATGCGGCACCGACGGAACTTGCAACGGTGGGTTATCCGATGCCTTTGTAACCGTGGTCAACGCGGCGGGCAGCACCTACGCCTACTCGACGTTCCTGGGCGGTTCGGGCGTAGACCAGGGGTCGGGCATTTCGGTCGATGCCGCCGGAGCCGTCTTTGTGACGGGTCTGACCCAATCCACCGATTTTCCTTTGCAGTCGGCGTGGCAGAAGACGCTCGGTGGTACGCAGAACGCGTTCGTCAGCCAATTAAATCCGGCCGGCAGCGCTCTCAGTTACTCGACCTTTCTCGGCGGGAGCGCAAGCGACGCCGCCACCAGCATAGCGCTGGATCAAAACGAAAATGCCTACGTGACCGGCCAAACAGAATCGCCTGATTTTCCTCTGGTTAGCCCTACTCAGGCGAAAATGGGCGGAGGTAATGACGCTTTCGTAAGCGAGCTCAACTCTGCGGGGTCGCTCGTATTCTCGACTTACCTCGGTGGCTCGCTGAATGAAAATACTAACTCTTCCGGAGCAGAGCTTGCCGCAATAGGATCAATCGCGGTGGACCCGACTGGTGCCAGCGTTTACGTGACGGGAAACACCCTGTCAACAGATTTTCCCACGCAGGCGCCTGAGCAAAAGTCTTTAGCTGGGGGAATAGATGCATTTGTGGTGAAGTATGCCTTTCCAACGGCCCCCGACTTCGCCATTTCCGCCACAGCTCCCGCCGCAGTGGCTCCCGGAGCCAGCGGTACATCGACAGTCACGCTGACGGCGATCAACGGATATGGCTCAGCTGTCAACCTCGGTTGTAGCATCACTGGCACAGGGACGCCGGCGCCCTCGTGCAGCGCTACCAGCTTTTCTACTAATCCGGTAACGCCGACCGGCAGCGGCGCTACTTCGACCGTCACAATCACCACCACCGGTGCCAGCGCGGCGATAGTTCGCCCGTCTAAGTTTTTCTACGCGATGTGGCTTCCGATTGCGGGCATGTCCCTCATCGGCGTCGGATTCAGTTCTGCGGGGTCCCGACGGAAAAAACTCCTTGGCTTCCTGATGGTTGCAATGGTAATGGCTGCGCTCTTTCTGATGCCCGCTTGCGGCGGCAGCAGCAATAGCGGAGGGGGTGGTGGCGGGGGCGGGGGCTGCACCGGTTGTACTCCTGCCGGCAACTACACTGTCACCATCACCGGCACGGGTACGGATGCATCGGCCACGACTCATTCAACCACTGTCACGTTAACCGTCAACTGATCCCTAGTTAAGCATGAAAGGCCGCCTCCTACGAGGCGGCCTTTATTTTTTCCGGTACGTGCAATTGGCGCGATGGGCCCACTCTAGTCTAAGATTCTTCTCGGGCGCATTCGGCAACAGGACTCGGATAATATTTGCTTTTACTGCTATCGTTTATAAATCCAGAATCTAGACGGCGGTGGTTTGCGAGGTCGTCGGCGGGAATGTATTCTTTGCTCTCGCCTCGGGCAGCGTTTGCGTCGTTGGAGGAATCGAAAGTAGTGAGTTCCTATCCATTCATGTTTAAAACCGGCATGTTGAATGCCAGGCAAGTGCTGCGCGCAGCCGGCTTCGCGGTATTTGTATGTTTATTCGTCGCGGGCCAGGGCACATTCGCCCAGGCGCAGAACTTTACGCTGACCCCATCGGCGTTTTCCCCGTCCGCGGGCGTGGATCCGGGCGGGCAGGCAACCGCCACCATCGCGCTCAATTCGACTACCGGTTTTACCGGTTCAGTCTCATTCACTTGCACGGTGACCTCTAGCCAGGTGACCACCGCGCTTCCGGTCTGCACTCCACCCAGCCCGGATCCGGCCATCCCGAACGCTATTGTGTCACTCACGGTCACAACCATCGGTGCAACTCCAGCGGGCCAATACACAATAACGGTTACTGGCACCAGCGGCACGGAGACGGAAACTGCCACTCTGGTCCTTAATGTCGTAAACGTCCCGCAGGATTACACCCTGACGGTTACCACGCCGATTAGTCCGGGCACGGTGAGCGCCGGAAATGGGGCGCAAGCCACTTTGTCCGTGACGCCCATTGCCAGTTATATCGGGACCGTTACACTCTCGTGTTTCTCGATCAGTCCTGTGGTGACGGCGGCGCCGATATGTAAATTCAATCCTCCCAGCGTCAAGGTGACCAACGGCGCGGCGCCCACTTCCGTACTGACCGTTAGCACCTACGGCCCCACCGGGACCGTCACCAAGCTTCAGACTCCACGAATACTGTACGGTTTCGCGCTAGCGCTGCCCGCGTTGGCGCTCATCGGGGCCGGCGCCAGTCGCGGCGGAAGAAAAAAGTGGCTGGGGCTTTTTGTGCTGATGACTGTCGCTGTCAGCATTCTATTCTTACCCTCTTGCGGCCAGAATAACGTGATGCTCAACAATTCCAACAACCTGATCACTCCTAAAAATACCTACACAATTACTCTGTCGGGGGTGGATGCTAACGGCGAGGGTCCGAGTAATGCCGCTTCCACCTCCGCGCAGGCAAGTATCATGCTGACGGTCAACTGAGAGAGCTCAGGGCGATGCCGGACAGGACACCACCGCGATTCTACGTGGTGCGGTCTCAGGCAGCTGCGCGGCGGGGACTCGATCGGATACTTAGGGCTCCTCTGATCGCGGCTGTGGGGTGCGCCATAGCTTTCGCGACGTCCGTCCTGAGTCCCGCTCAGATCGTCAAGATTGGGGAAAAGCCAGGGCCACCTACCGTGCGTTGGGATGAATCTCAGCCAGGCTGCACATTTTCTACAACCGAAGATGGTAAGTACCAATACGGGCTGTGGTCTGGCGATCTGGGCGTCATACTGGCGGTAGATGCGCGCGAAGTGCAAATCATTCGCCATCGGATCGAACCGATATTCGGAGTTCTCTTGACCATCAAGTACAGGGGAACCGGCGGAGTGGACGAGAGTCCCGACGCGATCACGCTGCAGTTTCTCAAACACTTCAAGGTAGTGCGCACTTCCATCGATCCGGACGATTACTCGCAAAAAATTCAGGCCGATGCTGATGCGCTCGACGATGAAACCCGGCGAATCGTGGCGAAGCACCCGGAACAGAAGCAGGCGCGGGAAGCGCGGTTGCAGGATTATCAGAAATCGGTCAGCGAACTGATCGAATTTCTAGGCAAGAACACTTTGCGAGCGGAGCATTTGGATCGGGGAAATCCGGAAGCCAGCGGTTGGGTTTTTTTCAATACCGATAACAAGTGGCTGGGCGGCTGGAAGACGCAAGAAGAATTCGTCCTGCGTGTGCCGCTGGAGGGAAAAATCTTTGAGTTCCCGTTCAAACTTCCGCCGAAGCCCGGGGAACTATTGCTGAGAAAGCGCGAGTAGGGCGAGGTTTGTTTGCGGAAACCGGAACTTTAGGATGCCCGCCGGTTTTGGCGGCTGAGTTCGGCGGCCTGGCGCTTCACAATGTCGCGCAGCGAGACCAAGCCTCGAACTTGTTTTCCTTCAACGATGGGCAGGTGGCGAAAACCAAATTCCTGCATGATGAAAAGACATTCCTCTACGGTTTCATCCACATTCACAGCGCGCGGATTCGCGGTCATTACCTCGGCGACGGCGGTATGGCCGGGCGTGCGTCCGACCGCCACCACGCGGTTCATGACGTCGCGCTCGGAAAAAATTCCGGCCAGCTCGCCATTGCGAATTACAGGCAATGCGCCGATATTGTTCTCCATCATTAGGCGGGCGGCTTCCAGCACCGTGCCTGCGGCGTCGATGGAATAAACTTTGCGGTCTTTCACTAGCTCGCGGAGTGTAAGCATAAACTTCTCCTTAAGAATTTCAAGCGAGTGCAGGAGTAGCGCTACCCAGGCCTGGAGAACTGGCGCCCGGCATTCCCAAAAGATGGGGATTACTTTAGCACAAATATTTAAATGAGGCGCCAATACAGCGTTCTGGACCGAAGGTTTGTGATAATGATTGATTCTTCGGAGGGTTAACGATGAGACGGCTACTTTTTTTGATTTTAATTTTCATCGTGGCGGAAAACGGGGTTGCGCAGAACACCAGCGGCTCGGCGGCCGCACCTTACAAAAATCCCAATCTGCCAGTCGAGCAGCGGGTTCAGGACCTGCTGAGCCGCATGACCCTACAGGAAAAAGTTGCCATGTTGAGTGGAGCCGACTGGATGCAGAGTGTGCCCAATAAACGGCTGGGCATCCCATCGATAAAAATGGCCGATGGCCCGATCGGAATCAGGTCATGGGCCGGACCTTCCTCTGAAACCAACGCTGAAGTTTCCAAAAAGACAGTCACGACGACTGCCTTCCCCGCGGGAATCGCCATGGCGGCGACCTGGGATACTGATCTTTTGCAAAGTGAGGGCAAGGCGATCGGTCAGGAAGTAAAGGCCGTCGGAAGGGACATGATTCTGGGACCCACCGTGAACATCAACCGAACTCCGTTGTGGGGCAGAAATTTCGAGGGTTACGGAGAAGATCCCTATCTCACCAGCCGTCTGGCAGTGGCTTATATCAAAGGAGTCCAAAGTGAAGGCGTGATCGCGACCGTCAAACACTTTGCCGCGAACAATCAGGAATTTGAACGCCATCGCATTAATGCCGTAGTGGACGAGCGCGCCTTGCAGGAAATTTATTTTCCCGCATTTAAAGCGGCAGTGCAGGAGGCTGGCGTCTGGTCTGTGATGTCGGCTTACAACAAGCTGAATGGAGTGTACTGCGCGGAAGATGAGCCTCTGTTAAAGGATGTGCTGCAGAAGCAGTGGGGCTTCAAAGGTTTTGTCGTATCCGATTGGGGCAGCACTTATAGCACTGCAGGTACGGTAAATGCCGGCATGGACTTAGAGATGCCAGGCGGCGAGCCGATGCAGGCTTGGATAAAAAGGCCGCGCACGCAAGAGTCCGGCAACAGTGGCGGATGGCTGGTGCCAGAGAAGGTGCTTGCAGAAGTATCGGCGGGGAAAATATCCACCGCGACCATTGACGACAACGTTGGCCGGATACTGCGCGTCATCTTCGTGAGCGGACAATTCGACAAGCCGCACGCGGCAACCAGCGAGATTGATACTCCTGAGGAACGAGCGGTGGCGCGCAAGGCGGCGACGGAGAGTATTGTTCTTCTTAAGAACTCTGACGGCTTGCTCCCCCTCGGTTCGTCGAAGGTCCACACTCTGGCTGTCATCGGACCGAATGCTGCGGTGGCCAGAACCGGAGGGGGTGGCAGTTCACTGGTAACTCCAAAGTATTCCATCGCTCCGCTGCAAGGGATTCAGAATCGAGCCGGCCAGCGTATACAAGTGACGTATGCTTTGGGGGCTGCCATGGAAGGCGAAGACCCGAGCAAGGACACTCCCGAGCGGCGCGAGCAGCTCAGGAATGAAGCGGTGAACGTGGCGGCCAAAGCCGATGCTGCCGTCATTGTCGTGGGCCGATCTCCAAAACTCGAGTCGGAAGGGTTTGACATCAAATCACTCGATCTCCCCGCCGGACAGGATGAACTCATCGAGGCCGTCGCGAAAGTGAATAAACATACCGTCGTCGTGATCAATGCAGGCGGCCCGGTCCTTATGTCGAAATGGATTAACCTGGTTCCCGCCATTGTGGATATGTGGTACGGCGGGCAGGAAGGCGGGAATGCACTTGCCGATGTCCTGTTCGGCGACGCAGATCCTTCCGGAAAGCTTCCCGTTTCATTTGTAAAACAGTGGAAAGATTCTCCGGCATACGGACATTATCCCGGTGAGAATTTACAGGTCGACTATGCCGAAGGCATTTATGTGGGCTACCGGTATTTCGACAAACAAAAGATAGAGCCATTGTTTCCGTTCGGCTACGGTCTTTCTTACACGAAGTTTGATTACAACGATTTGAAGATTTCGCCGAGCCACACCTCGTCGGCTCACCCTGTGGAAGTGAGCCTCCGCGTTCATAACAGTGGAACTCGCCCAGGTGCGGAGGTAGTCGAGCTCTATGTTCACGACGGTCATGCGAGTGTCGATCGTCCGAATCAGGAGCTGAAGGGCTTTCACCGAGTTGAGCTGGCGCCGGGTGAATCCAAGGAAGTACGCTTTACGCTTGACCGCGGCGCAATGGCTTTTTACAGCACTTCCAAGCAGGACTGGGTGACGGAACCTGGCCAGTTCGACGTGCTGGTTGGAGCTTCGTCGCGAGACATTCGCGTTAGGGGCTCGTTTGTCTTGGAGCAGTGATCTGGCGGAAGCGTTCTCTGCTGCATATCAGTTCCATTCGGGCCGAAGGCGTGGGATCATTTTCGATTCAACTCAGACTGTATGTGTTTTTCTGGAGGTTCGCTTGGCCGGTATTTCCAAAATCTCTACTACACTCAAGAAACGTGCCGCACAGATACAGTTGCTGCTGATGGACGTGGACGGCACCATGACAGACGGCGGCGTCACGTTGCTCTCGCAAACTGACGGCACGGCACTGGAAATAAAAACTTTTGATGCGCACGATGGGCAGGGCCTGACTCTGGCCCAGACAGCAGGATTGCGCACGGGTTGCATTACCGGCCGCGAGAGTGCGGCACTTCTCCGTCGCGCCCACGAAATGAAGATGGAATTCATCTACATGAAACAGCCTCTGAAGATGCCGGCCTACGAGGAGATTCTTAAGAAGGCGGGCGTGACTGATTCGGCTGTGGCCTACATTGGCGATGATCTTCCGGATATCCCCTTGCTGCGCCGAGCCGGACTCGCTGTTGCAGTCGGCGATGCCGTACCTGAAGTCAAAAATGCCGCGCATTACACGACCAGAGCTAATGCAGGTCGCGGCGCGGTTCGTGAAGCTGTGGAGCTGATTCTCAAATCCAAAGGCATCTGGAAGCAGATGATCGACAAGGCCCGGGCTTAATCCGGCAAAATAAAGCTGCTTGACACGAGCCGATATTTCTGCAATTATCGAACTATGTCGCCAGGGTCGAGTAAGCGAAATACAGAGCAGGTCGCAAAGTTTGCCGACATGCTCTCCGCCATGGGCACTGAGCCTCGCCTGCGCATTATGCAGTTACTGTTGTCCGCGCATCCCGATGGCCTGGTCGTGGGAGATATTCAGTCAGAGCTCGACATTCCAAACTCCACACTTTCCCACCATTTAGAGAAATTGAAAAATGAAGAATTGGTCAACGTGTGCCGTGAGAGCACATTCCTGCGTTACACAGCCAATACCGAGGCTCTTCAGCAACTTCTGCAGTTCCTTTACGCGGAATGCTGCACTCGAAATAAGGCGATCAAACCTCAGAATATTGTCCAAATTTGTAAATAGAAGAGGGAGCGCGCTATGAGCACTGTCGACATCAAGGAAGTAGTCAAGGAAAAGTATGGCCAGGCGGCTTTGCGAGTGAAGACTGGTGGAAGCTCTTGTTGTGGAGCGACTGCGGCAAGCGGTATCGGTTGCGATCCCATTACTTCCAATCTGTACGACTCTTCGCAAGCCGGACAACTCCCCGAGGAGGCGATGCTCGCGTCTTTGGGATGTGGAAATCCGACTGCGTTGGCAGAGTTGCATCCTGGAGAAGTGGTTCTCGATCTGGGCTCGGGTGGCGGCATCGATGTTCTGCTTTCGGCCAAGCGAGTGGGACCCACCGGCAAGGCGTACGGACTTGACATGACCGAAGAGATGCTCGCGCTAGCCAATGAGAACAAGCGCAAAGCAGGGGCTGAGAATGTCGAGTTCCTGAAGGGCGAGATCGAGCATATCCCTCTGCCGGACAACTCAGTCGACGTGATCATCTCGAACTGTGTGATCAACCTTTCGGCGGACAAAGACCAAGTTTTGCGCGAGGCTTTTCGTGTGCTCAAACCGGGCGGGCGTTTTGCAGTTTCCGACGTTGTCACGCATGGCCCAGTCGCGGCCGAGGTTCGCCAGAGCATGCTTTTGTGGGTGGGATGTGTCGCGGGCGCGCTGGCAGACGATGAGTACCGCAGCAAACTCTCGGCCGCGGGCTTCGAAAAAGTAGAGATCGAGCCGACTCGGGTTTATCGAGCGGAAGATGCTCGTGAGTTTCTTTGCACAGCGGGACTTGACGCAGATGCGATTGCGGCAGACATGAGTGGCAAGTTCATGAGCGCGTTCATTCGAGCGGTGAAGCCGTTGGAACGTGAGGCCAAAGCTTGCTGCGGTCCGACCTGCTGCAATTAGAAGAAAATGAGCGCGCCGCGACATTACAACGTCTTATTCCTGTGCACAGGCAATTCCGCTCGCTCCATCATGGCTGAGGCGATTCTGAACTACAAAGGACAGCCGCATTTCACAGCCTACAGCGCTGGAAGTCATGCTGCGGGCAAGGTCCGCCCTGAAACGCTAAGGCAGCTCGAAACAGCACACCTACCTGTGGACGGGCTGCGGAGCAAGGCGTGGGATGAATTCGTTTTGCCCGGCGCACCCAAGCTCGATTTTGTTTTTACGGTCTGCGATAACGCTGCCAAAGAAGTGTGCCCGGTTTGGCCCGGCCAACCAACGACCGCTCACTGGGGCGTTCCGGATCCTGCGGCCGTTCGCGGGAGTGAAGCTCAAATGGAAAGGGCGTTTCGTGAAACATTCTTCATTCTGGATCGCAGAATCAGCTTATTCCTGAGCCTTCCGTTAAAAACTCTCGAAGGGCTGGCACTGAAGAAGGAACTCGACAACATCGGCCAGGCAATGGATCCGGTTTTCCACGCGCCAGAGTAACTGGATTGGCCAATCCAATCGAAAACAGAAGTCGCCCACATGGAGACGGGTGAAATGGTGGAGCTAGTCGGGATCGAACCGACGGCCTCGTCGTTGCGAACGACGCGCTCTCCCAGCTGAGCTATAGCCCCACATCACGAGAATTACTGGATTACCACGTTATTTTACCAGCGTTCCAGAATCAGTACCAACAGTGCTTGACCAATACCCCGGTGCCGCGTCTAACCTTACAGATAACAACTCCTGTGGGAGTTTTTCGAAATGTTTGGGCAACTTGATTCCGGACGATCAATCGCCGATCACAAGATGCTGGCAACTTCACTCATGCTGCACGGACTATTGTTTGCCTGGCTGCTGCATGTTCCCGAGCCTCAGCTTTTGAATCCTGCGTCCGTTGCGCTGGGACACAATGGAAAGCTAGTCACCCGAATTTACTTTCCCACCCCAACGCCCGACGACAGCACCACCAGTTCGCCGGAGCGCGCAACCGAGGTTTATCGTCATCAGCGGCTGGGCCACGAGAAACTGATTCTGAAACAAAATACCGCACTGGCAAAATTGTCGCTGCCACAAGCCCCTCTCAGTCCACTTTCCGCGGAGGACAAATCGAAGACTCCTACGCTGTCAAATCTCGGTCACGGAGCCCCTGCGGGATTGCCTTATGGAAGTCTGCCCGGTGGCCCGGTGTACGGAGACGAAATTCGTCCGGCTCTGCCGGTTGCGACTGCCGATCCAGCTATCTATCCCTGGCAACGGCCCGACTCGGAAGGCAAAGTCGTGATTGAAATTACGATCGACGAACGAGGAGAAATCGTCCGCAAAACCGTGCTGCAGAGCCTTGGGGCGGCGATCGATCAAAAATGTCTTGCGGCGCTCGAAAGCTGGCATTTTCGCCCGGCCACGCGCAACGGCGTCCCCATTCCCTCGAAGCAGGACGCCATTTTCCCGTTTAAAGCTCGCGGCTAGGTCGGTTCTGGATCGGCCGCATCAATTCTCGTAACGGCTATAATCGAAATGTGACTACCCAGAACGTGACCACCCAGGATGTGCGGCAAATTGCATCCGCGGATTTTCCCACTCGTTGGGGGAAGTTTCGAATCTACGGTTTTCGGGCCGAATTCGGTTCCGACGGAAACCGCCCGGTTGAGGAAGCTGTAGCCTTGGTGATGGGCGATGTGCAATCCACCCCGCCGCTGGTTCGGATCCATTCGCAATGCCTCACGGGTGATGTTTTTCATTCCCTACGTTGCGATTGCCGGCAGCAACTCGAAATGGCGCTCGGTATGATTCGCGATCTCGGCGCTGGAATTCTGATCTACGAACAGCAGGAGGGCCGCGGCATCGGTCTCATGGCAAAGCTGCAGGCCTATGAACTGCAGGACTCAGGTCTGGACACTGTCGAAGCCAACGAGCGGTTAGGATTCAAAGCCGACGAGCGTGATTTCGCACTGCCCGGCCAGATGCTCAAGGCACTCGGGGTGACTCGCGTAAGACTGCTTTCCAATAATCCTGAAAAGGTGGAGGCTCTGGAGCGCGCAGGCATCGAGGTGGTTGAACGCGTGCCCTGCGAGGTAACTGCGAGTCCGCACGCCGAAGAATACCTCAAGACCAAGAAGGAAAAGCTTGGCCATCTTTTCTCGTCGCGATAAGGAATTGCTGGCAGTTTTTGCCTTCCCCTTGCGCCGCGTGCTTAAATCGTGCACGGCATTTCTTCATGTCTAACTCTGCGGTTGCATGGCGATCAGGCGGCATTTTCGGAGTGGTGATTCTTTGCGCCGCATGCATGGTCTACTACCATCTCGTCCTGTTCGTTCCCCGAGTTTCGCAGGTGCGTACGGCCGAGGGTTTTGGAAATGGATATTCTTTCGGCGCAGACTTCTATCCTATCTGGCTGACTGCGCGTGAGGGTCTGCTTCATCATCGCGATCCCTACAGTCCGCAAACAACACATCAAGTTCAGATCGATCTCTTCGGGCGCACCGTGGATGCGCGGGTCTTCGGAGCCCCACCAGCTTATTGGACATTCGCCTATCCCGCTATCGCCGACGTTTTGCTCTGGCCGATTGGACTGTTGCCGTTTTCCCAGGTTCGTATCGGATTTGGATTATTTCTTGGAATCCTGACTGCGTTCAGCGTCGTCCTTTGGATTCGCGTGATTTATCCTCGCGCGGGACGATTCAATGTCGCTTCTTTGCTGATCCTTACGCTGTCCAGCTACGCCGTGCTCGAAGGTTTGTTCGCGGAACAAATGGGATTGCTGGTCGGATTTCTTCTGGCGGCCTCGCTCGCGGCGCTCGTCGCGCGAAGATTGTTTTTCTCGGGAACTCTGCTGGCGCTGGCGCTCATCAAGCCGCAAGTTTTGTTGTTGATCGCAACCTATCTTCTCTTCTGGTGCCTCGCTCGGTGGCGTACTCGATGGCGCTTCGCTGCCGGTTTTTTTCTGATGTGTACGCTATTGGGTGCCTCTTCCCTGCTGATTTGGCCACACTGGATTTTCAAATGGCTTCGCGTAGTATTTTCTTACCGGCGGTATTCAAACCCGCCACTCGTGAGTGATCTATTCGGCAGTCAAATCCTGGGAAATCAAGTCGGCCGGCTGTTGGGTCCAATTCTTATAGCGATTTTGCTTATAGCTGCAGTCGCAATCTCCTGGCGAATGCGTTTCGCTCCTCCGGACTCTCGCGACTTTCGTTTCACGATCAGCCTTCTGCTTGCGGTCACGACCATCGCCGTGGTGCCCGGACACGCGGTATACGACCACGTCGTTCTCTTGCCCGGAATCATCTTGATCGCGTCGTACTGGCGGGACTTCGTCCCAAGCAGACCTTTTCGGGTCACCCTCGCCGCAGCCACATTGGCTTTGTTCTGGCAATGGATTTGTGCTCCGTTTGTAATTGCGCTGCGGCCGGTGGTTTTTCGGGAGTCTGCTTCAACTTTTTTATTGACACTTCCTATCCGGACCGCCGCATCGATTCCTTTCGGCATATCCGCACTTCTCGCCCTGATGCTGTGGCTGGGACACAGAAGAAAACTCACGCTGACAGAAAGGACTCCGACCGCGAAACCGGAAGCGATTATGTTCTTGAGAATCCTTTCCAATGCGGCGCGATTCTTCGCGGGCAAATCGCGCAGTGCTGTCTGCGCCAGGGCAATGTAGATGTTCCGCGCTTCAGGAATTGCTCGTAGCACACGTAAATGTTTCTTCACGGTTTCGACATCTCCCCGCGCGATGGGTCCACTGAAGGAGTGCGCTCCACCCAGAGTTCCGTAATTCGTCAACGTCTGCCTCAGAATCGGGAGCGCTCGCTGTCTGGCCGCGTTTGGCTGGATGCCGGCCGCAGCCGCTACCCTCTCACTTGCCGCCAGCAGCGCGGTCAGTAGCGGAGAGACGAACATTCCCCAAGTATGGTATGCCTGCTTATGCCGCTTGCCGATGCTGAACGGCAGGCCTCCCAAATTCTGGACAATCGCGCGGGCGGCCTGCGCTGCATTTCGATCGCCTTCGATCGCAAAGGAAACTCCTACAAGCGGAGGATGCGATCCCGGGACGAATGTCATCAGCGGATGAACCGAGGCCACGGACGCGCCTCGGCGGCGTAATCCCGAGAGTTCGTCGCTGGTCAAAGCCCCACTGGAATGTAACGCCACTTTGCCGCGCCAGTCGGCTGCATTAACTAACGAAGCAGCAGCGCTGGCTATCGCTCCATCCGGGACGCAAAACCAGGCCACGCCGGCACGAATTTGTACTCGCGTTACGGAAGCAGCGGAAGCCCCCACTCGCGCCGCAAGTCGCCGGGCTTTCCGTAGCGATTCGACGCGCTCGCGGGAGATGATCTCGTCGATCGCGTATCCTGCATCGTCTAAGGCCAAGGCAAGCGAAGAGCCCAGGCTTCCAGTTCCGACGATTGCAATGTGCGGCTTGACCACGCGCCCCGAAGCTGGCCTTTTGGGCATGCCCGGCAGCATAGCAGAATCAGGAGCGGCGGCTGATCAGGTGGTGTACTGGCTGACCTTGAGTCCCGACGCCCAAGGCTTGGACTCCGTGTTCTATATTGTTCGGATGGCAAAAATATCAGCTACCCGAAAAGAATCGAAGGCCCGCAATCCGCGAGCCAAAGCCAAGATTATTTCCTCTCAAGTCGTTTATCGCGGTCCGGTTTTTTGGGTGACAACGGACGATGTACGGGAACCGAATGGAGTCCGGGCGCGTCGGGACGTCATTCACCATACCGGCTCAGTGGTGATTTTGGCGGTGGACGATTCTCGATCGACGTTGCGCGTACTTCTGGAGCGCCAATATCGGCATGCGGCGAATGACTACCTCTGGGAGATCCCTGCTGGACGCATCGATAGCGGAGAACAGGCCTTGCCGGCGGCCAAGCGCGAACTGCTGGAAGAAACCGGATACACCGCGGCCCGGTGGCGGCGCATTTTCAAATTCTATGCCAGTCCCGGCTTCGTCGCTGAAACCATGTCCGTGTATTTGGCTACTGGCCTTAAAGCCGGCAAAGCACAGCCCGAAGCGGATGAAGTGATCCAGCAGCGGATGGTTCCACTATCGACCGCGGTTCGCATGGTTTTGAAAGGGACGATTCGTGACGCAAAAACAATCTCCTCAGTGCTGTGGTTGGATCACCAGATGGCGAAACATCATCGATTGCATTCTTAGCATGATCTTCGGGCGCTTGGCATCCGGCCGCGCCCCTCAGGTTCTCTGGCAAACGTCTGAGGTATGTACGGTATACGACATACAGTGGTTACCCTGCGTACATATTTAGCTTGCCACTCCATCCTAATTATTCCAGAATGCATCCTAGCTTCCGAGTCACGTCTGTGAGCCCCTGCTTAGTGGACGTGGGGAAGAAGGGGGAACGGGAAAGTGAAAGGCACGGTTAAGTGGTTCAATAATGCAAAAGGCTACGGGTTCATCGGACGTGAGGATGGTCCCGATGTATTTGTTCACTACAGCGCTATCACATCTGAAGGCTACAAGAGCCTTCAGGAAGGTGACGAAGTGGAGTTTGAAATCACGGAGGGACAGAAAGGGCCGCAGGCGGCCAATGTAAGCAAGAGCGCCTGATCCCGAATCTGATCTAAATTCCTGTAACTGCTTTAAATTAATGATCGCAGTTCCGCGGCCTTCAAGACGAATGGGAGTTCCTGTTCTTCAAGAGGAGCTCTGGCGTCAAGAGGAGCTCTGGCGTCGCATTTGATTCTTGTTTATCTTTAAGCCGTGGACAATAAATCTATCGCCACGGTCCTGTATGAAACCGCCGACCTACTGGAGATCGATGGGCAAGATTCCTTTCGCATTCGTTCCTACCGCAACGCCGCACAGGCCATCGAAAATCTAACAGACCAGATTCGCGACATCATCGGCGAACCCAAAAAAGTTCTCGCGATCCCCGGCATTGGCAAGGGGATGCTGCTCAATCTGCAGGAGCTATTCCGTGACGGCGCTCTGAGCATGCAAACTGAATTGCTGAAGAAGTATCACCCTTCGATGCTTCAACTATTGAAGATCCAGGGGTTGGGGCCGAAGACAATCGCATTGATCTGGAGCGCTTATCAAGTCAGCGATGTCGATGGCGTAGAAAGGCTTGCGCGCGAAGGCAAGATCCGCGAATTGCCGCGCATGGGTGAGAAGCACGAGCAGAAGCTGCTGAAGGCAATAGAAGACTATCGGCGCATTTCGGGGCGGTTTCTTATCGACGCAGCTGAGACCGAGGCAAAAAAGCTGACCGATTACCTGGCTAAGTTTCCCGGCTTCGATCGGATCACTCCCGCTGGTTCTCTGCGTCGAGGCCGCGAGACAGTGGGCGATCTTGACATCCTGGTTACCGGCGCGGCTTGCTGCAGCGCGGAGGAGCGCGAAAAGGCGGTGAAATATATTGCGCAGTATCCGCCGCTGATGAACATTATCGCCCAAGGTGATAACAAGATCAGCTTTCGGCTCCGCAGCGATATGCAAGTGGACGTTCGCCTACTTCCCCCCGAATCGTTCGGGGCAGCGATGCAGTATTTCACCGGATCCAAAGCTCACAATGTTGCTTTGCGGCAGCGCGCTCTCAAGATGGGTTACACGCTCAACGAATACAGCTTGGCCGATCTCAAGACAGAGAAGCCCGTCGCGGGCGCGACCGAAGAAGAGATCTATGCGAAGCTTAACCTTGATTATATTCCTCCCGAATTGCGCGAAAATCTAGGCGAGATCGATGCCGCAGAAAAACATACCTTACCCGCTTTAATCTCCTTGGAAAATCTCCAGGGCGACGTGCACATGCATACAGTTGAAACCGACGGCCGCAATACCATCGAAGAAATGGCTGAAGCGGCCAAAGCGCGCGGATACAAGTACATGGCGATCACGGACCATTCCAAAAACCTGGCTTTCGCGAATGGACTCGATGACGCGCGCGCCGTGGCGCACATTCAAAAGATTCGTGAAGCCAACGAGAAAATCGACGGGATCACCATCTTCGCCGGAATCGAGGTGGATATCCTTGCCGATGGCGATCTGGATCTTTCCGACGATGTGCTGGCCCAGATGGATGTCGTGATCGCCAGTGTACATTCGGTTTTCAATCAGGAACCGGCGAAGATGACCGAGCGCCTGCTGAAGGCGATCGGAAATCCCAACACCTCGATCATCGGCCATCCTACCGGCCGTCTGCAGCTTCGGCGGGACGCTTATCAATTCGACATGGATGCAATCCTCATGGCAGCCGCAAAGCACAAAGTCGCCATGGAGTTGAACTCTTATCCGGACCGTCTCGATCTTAACGACGTGCACTTGCGCCAAGCTAAACAGCGAGGTGTCAGGATCGTGATTAACACCGATTCCCATCACACATCTCATTTAGACAAGATTCGCTACGGAATCCTGCAGGCGCGGCGCGCATGGCTCACCAAGCATGATGTCTTGAATACTCTGACAGCACAAGAATTTGCCAAAGCTATGAAGCACCAGTGGAATTGAGCCTCAGCGGGCGAGTTCCTGCGTGCAGTAAAATCGAGAGCATACTCGATCTTAAGATTCTGCCATGGACCGCAGATCATTCCTGAAAGGCGCCGGAGTTGTTACTGTTGCGGTTGTAGGGGGCGGAGTCTGGCGCGCCTATGACCAGGGCGTCTTCCGCGTTGGCGAAGGTGCTGCCTACCAGCCGTGGAAGGACTGGCGCACCGATTCGGAGAGCGGTCCCCTGGCGCTGGTTCGCGCCGCCATTCTCGCGGCCAGTCCACACAACACGCAGCCGTGGCTCTTCAAGGTCACGAATTCTTCGATCGCGTTGTATCTCGATCCTAGGAGAAACGTCGGCGCCCTTGATCCCTATCTCCGCGAAGAGCACATTGGTATAGGGTGCGCTCTGCAAAATCTGCTGCTGGCTGCGGCTGCTCATGGCTATCAAGCGACGGTCACAACAACTCCGGGCAAGCTCAACATGATTCCGGGCGATACCGGACCAAAGCTTCTGGCTCGTGTCGATCTCCTCCCCGGCAAGCCGCAAGTGAGCGAACTCTACGACGCGATCCCGCGCCGACATACCAATCGCAGCGCTTACATTCCAGGGAAATCACTTCCGCCTGAGTTCGTCGATGCCCTGGGCCGCTTGACCAGTGATGAAGCTGACGTCAAACTTCTTCTCTTCACCGCCGAAGCTGACCGAAGAAAGCTCGCGGCAATCATCTCCGCCTCAAACGACGTCATCTATGCCGACCCCGAAGTCGAGGATGGCAGCGGACGGTGGATTCGAAGCAGTTGGAGTGACGTCCAGAAATTTCGCGATGGCCTCTCGATAGATGCCTTCGGGCAGCCGCTACTCGCGACTGCGGCTTTCAAGATCATGCCTCTGTGGCTGGATCGCTGGATTGTGTCGCGGGGACCGAAGGACGGCTACTCCAAAATGATGTTGCGCGCGTCTCTCATGGGTATCATTACCGTTCGCGACCGCTACGATCAGGAAAACTGTCTGCGTGCCGGACGAATTTGGCAGTCGGCGCATTTGTTGGCCACGGCTCGTGGCGTGGCTGGCCGTCCCTGCAATGAAGCGGTAGAAATGATTGACTATGAGCGAGCTCATGAGAGGCCCGCGCTGCACGCCGCTCAACTCGGAGAACTCATCGGCGAAGCCGCGTGGCAGCCGACCTTCGTTTTTTATATGGGTTATCCGACGTTGACCGCCCGAGCCAGCCCGCGCAGGCCGGTTCAATCTGTAGTGCTTTGACGCTGCTCTGGCGTGTGCTTCAGAATAAGCGGAGAATGAAATCGATGACCGATCAAGATGCAAATCCCGCTGCCGTTCCGGCTACTCCAAGCGTACCGGCGAAAGGCACACCCACCAATCCACAACGCGGACCCACCATCCATATCGCCGACGAATTCGGCACTGCCAAGCGTAACCTGCCGCCGGTCAAAGTGCTGCTGTCCGCCCTCGCCGGAGTGCTTGTAATCGCGGGCATCTTCGCCTTTTTCCAGCGCGCCAAGCCGCAAGGAGCCGGGTCGCTCGATAACGTAACCGCGGTACAAATCCCGGGACAGACCACATCCTTGGTGGCGCTGACATTCACCCTGCGCAACTCCGGGCGAAAACCTCTGTGGGTGCACGACATCCAAGGGAAGCTGATTACAACTACCGGAGAGCAGACCAGCGATGCAGTCTCGGCGGTCGACTTCGAACGTTACTATCAGGCCTTTCCCGCATTGAAGGCGAATACCCAGCCGCCTCTTTCACCGGAAGACAAGTTACAGCCCGGTCAGGAAATCAAGCGCACGGTGATCATCGGCTTCCCGGTGACTCTGGACACATTCAATCAGCGGAAGTCGGTTAGTGTGATCGTTCAGCCGTACGATCAAACTGTGCCTGTAGTTTTGACGAAGTAAGGGAACGGATTGCAAAACACTGTGGAACGCTCCGATAAAAATATGAAAACCAGTCAACTTTCGTTTTGCACAATCGTGTCGATATTCGTTCTGTTCATTTTCTTAACGGTTCCGGGCATCGCAGGAGCATCGGACAAAAACGGCGTGGCACCCGTGAACAACGACTCATATTTCATGTACGTTGGCACCTACACTCAAGAGGGCAGCACCAGCAAAGGCATTTATGCCTATCGTTACGACGCTGGCAAAGCGCAAGTCACATCCATCGGCCTGGCGGCGCAGACCATCAATCCATCATTCTTAGCAGTGCATCCCAACCATCGCTTTCTGTATGCAGTGAATGAAGTCGGCGATTACAAAGGGCAGAAGAGTGGAGGCGTCAGCGCCTTCGCGATCGATAACGCGACCGGCCGACTGACGCTCTTGAATGAAGTTGCGTCGGGCGGAGCCGACCCCTGCTACATCACTGTCGACAAGACCGGAAAATTCGTTCTCGTGGCTAACTATACGGGCGGCAGCGTGTCTGTTTTTCCGATTCTGAAAGATGGCCGTCTGGGTGAGGCTTCGGCTTTTGTGCAGCACACTGGCCATGGCACAAATCCGAAACGCCAGGAAGGGCCACATGCTCACTCCATCGATCTATCGCCCGATAATCGTTTCGCGATCGTGGACGATCTTGGCCTCGACGAGACACTGGTCTACAAATTTGACAACAGCAACGGCTTGCTCGCACTCAACGACCCTCCTTTTGCAAAAGCCGATGCCGGAGCTGGGCCACGACACTTTGCGTTCCATCCCAACGGAAAGTTCGCTTATGTGATCCATGAGATGGGATCGACTGTCTCCGTTTTCGATTACGATGCCGCCGGCGGGGTTCTGCATCCGGTGCAGACAATCTCAACCATCCCGAAGGACTTCACCAGCCTGAATGAGGACGCCGAGATCGAGGTCCATCCGTCAGGAAACTTTCTCTATGCCTCAAACCGCGGACATGACAGCATTGCCGTCTTTGCAATTGACCCGAACAAAGGGACGCTGACTCTGGTCGAGTACGCCCCCACGAAGGGAGAGAGTCCACGAAATTTTCAGATCGATCCTACCGGCAGGCTGTTGTTTGCGGCCAACGAAAAATCGGACAACATCGTGATCTTTCGCATTAACGCTCTGACCGGCCGTCTCACGCCCACAGGCAAAGTACTGGATGTCTCGCAACCGGTCTGCCTGAAATTCGTGCCGATCAAATAGACGCGACGCTATTGTTTCTTCTGAATAAACCTTCGCCGTACGAGATGAGTATTAGCATCCGGCTTGATCTCATCGTATTTCATGCAACTGATCGAGCCATCGACTTCCAGTACCGCCAAAGCAACGTCGTGTACGTTCGCGATGCCATGCTCGCGCAGGGCGCGCTGCAGCTCGTCCATGCTGACGTGTTCCCGGGCCATGTGTGACGGGTTGGTTTTTCCGTCATGAATGAGAAGGCTCGGTTCGCCTTCAACTACATGTCGAAACCCCCGGCTGGCGCTGGAGAATCGTCCGACCACGTAGTTCACTAACAAAAGCGTGGATGCCGCAATCACACCACCGATCAACGACGTGTCCGGCCCCGTCATCGCATTCTGCACGGAGTTGGAAAGAAGAAGCAACAGCGTGAGGTCGAAAGGTGTCATCTGCCCGACTTCACGCTTGCCGCTCAACCGGACACCAATCAGAACGACAAGGTAGATCACTCCCGTGCGCAGCGCGATCTGCAGCGCAACGTGCGCGCCGGCCGGGAAAAGCACTCCGTTCAATTAGCCGTCACCGGAACCGGCGCACTCTTCGGCGTGCTTAAGTAGCCGGTCGCTTTGTTCTTGTCGACTGTCCAAACCACAAGTTCGAACAGCAAATGCTCGCGTCCCGAATAAAACTGAATTGGTTCGGCGATGTTCCTATCCTTTTTCTCGATAGTCTTGTCGTCTGAGGTCACATCGATGGTGAACTTGCCATGTTTGGCATCAGTTTTTTTGAGTTGCAGGCTCACGGTCGCCACCGGCTGCGGTTTTTTCGCTCCTCGCAGCAAAGTGAATTCGTAATAGTTGCGGTCGCCTTTGTGCTTGAGCACTTCAAGGTCGCTGCGGGTGTTAGCGATCAATCCACTCTGCACTCCCAAATCGCCTACGGCGCTTTGCAGCTTGGCTTTGGTGCTCTCAAGATCTGCTTTCGTTGAAGCCACGTCGGTCTTTACGCCACCGACGTCGGTTTTTACGCCAGCCACTTCGCCACTCACCTGGCCAATCTGTTCCTTCTGTTCCTGCTCCAGACGCGACTCCGACTCTTTCTGCTGCTGCTGCAGTTGTAACGCCCGCTGATTCAACTCTTTCTTCGTAAGGCCCAATTGATGAGCCAATGTTTCTTCGGACGCTTCGGCTGTCTGCATTCTGTTCTTGAGTTCCGCAACTTGATTCTGACTATCGCCCAGATCTTCGGTCAGCTTATCGATATGTTGTTGGGTCGTAACATATCCATACACTGACGCCGCGATGAAAATAATCGCGACAAAGAACAGAATCCATTTACCCGCATTGGATTGCGGTTCTACAGGTTCAACAGATACCTCTTCGCCTTCGTCCGGCATAGCTCCTCCAGGAGTAACTTCCCATAAATTGTGGGATCGCATCAATTGTTGAGCACAAGGGCGGCGGTGTCAACTGGTGCGAGAGGTGCGGACGTCATTCAACTGTAAGCGCCAAGGCCTGGCGCACACTGAGATCAAGATTTCGGCGTACGGCGGCAGCTTCAGACCCCGCTCGTCTGGCCGCCAGCTTCACCGCGTCCGCTCGGATTTTCTGCTGTTCCGGATCAGGAAGAGGATCCTTGAGCATTTCGGATTTTACGAAGCACGAGTATACAAGTCGCACGGGAAACCCTGAGCCGTCGAGAAACTTTCCGTACGCCAGCCAGTCTTCCGCATATGCCGTAGAATCGCCGAGCGATTCGTCCAGCCGCAGAGCACGCTGGTAGAGACGCAGGGCGTCGTCCAATTTTCCGGATTTCGATTGAAGCGCCGCTTCGTTCACTGCGGCAACGCTCTCCAACTGGCTCTGTTGAGTCTGAACCGCAACCTTTCTGGCAAGCTGGTACGACTGAATCGCTTGCGGTATTTCTGATGCCCGCGCCTGGCAATCTGCCAAGCGGAGGATAATCGCAATCACTTGCTGTGGCGCGGGACGGCTCACCGGGGTTTGCCCTGAGGTTTGCCTGGCAATGATGGCAAGAAACTTTGTGTAATGAGAAACCGATTCCAGTGGCTGGCCTTCACGGTCAAGCTCGTCCGCCAGATAAAGGTGCGCCGAGGCATGACTCGGATCGATCTCCAGCGCCCGTCTCCAGCTTTCCACTGCCTGGTCAGGATGACCGCGATGCTGGGCGAGAAGCCCACGGTCGACCAAAAGACTCACGTCGTTTGGGGCGACCTTCAAAGAGGCATCCGTCAAAGCGAAAGCCTCATCGAAGCGCTTTTGTGCGATCAGGAATCGAAGCAGCGCCTGCCGCGCTGCAGGGTCTGCCGGATTGACCCGAACCCCTGCTTGCAAGGCGGATTCCGCTGCCTGCAGTTGTCCCTGTTCCAACTCCTGACGAGCTAAACGCAGCTGCAAACTACTATCGAAGGAATCCAACACTGCCGCGCGCTGCAAATCTTTGAGATCATCGGCATGGAGCGCCCAGTAATAGCGGACCTGATCGAGCGTCCCCAATAGGAGCAGAAAAACTGCAGCGCCAATCCGTAGTTGGCGTGCCCCCGCCGTTCCGCCACTAACCCAACTCCAGGCTTTCGCGAAATGGCTGGCTGTCTCAGACGCAACATCTGAGATACGAACTCGCGAATTCAACAACAAAGAGGCGATCCGTCCGTCGCGAAGCTTCCAGATTGCCCCGTCCAAAATAAAGTGGTGTATGTTCACCAGCGCGGTGAAGATGAGAAAGCTGGTGGTGAAGTCATGATGGAACAAACGGCTTGCGAGCCAAGGTCCGGGAACGAAGAGAGCAATTCCACCGGCCAGCAGCACGCCGAAATAAGCCCAAGCATGCCAATTACGGCCCTTCTCGCCGGCGGCCTCGCGTCGCGCATAGTAGCTCGTAATCCAGAGATATTGTGCGGAATGCATAACCGCCAGCACTCCTGTGCTGTAGCGGCTCTGGGGGACTTCCCAACCTTTGATTAAGGAGATACCTGCCGGCAGCAAAAACCATAAAAACTGCGAAGAGAACAGAGTGAGCGAAGGAAGTAACTTTCGCCAGCCCGTTTCCCGACTCAGATGCCAAAGTCCGAATCCCCCTAAGACTAAGAACGCAAGTGCCAGCAGAAGTTGTTCCCACCGGCTTACGGCAGCAGGAATTCCGATAGAAATGAAGAGAGGATCGGAAGAAGCTCCGGTGTGAAAGCCCAGGAACAGAATCAAATAGGAAACAATAAAGGCGCCATATAGCGCGCGGCGTGTCGCATCGCTCGGCCTTGCCCCCGCGCGGCGAGCGAACATCATGAACAAACCGTAATTTTGTCCGCTGTAGTGCCATGGACTCCAGGTCAAATAGATTGTGAAGATCCAGGGCAGAATGCGTGCCCACGAATGCGACAAAATCAGCGTCAGCGCGATCAGCGCCGTAATATGTACCGTGAATATCCGGTATTTGTGGAAGTCCTCGGCCCGATGGTAGGCGCGATAGATCGTTGCCATGTAGTGTGGGTAGTTAAAGAAAAACGCGAGAATATAGAAGATGACTGACCAGGCGCGAACACTGGAAGCGACGGAGAGATAAGAGATCAGTAACAGCGGCGTCGACCAGGCGCCACATCCCACGACCAGATCGAGCCAGGGATTATATATCCACGTTGATGCAGGGGCCTGCTGCTCGCTCGAATTGTCGCTCCGCTTTACCAACGTGAGGTCGCCCATAAGTCACGAAAGCGCCACTTGCGCAAAAGACAAAAATGACGAACGCAATTTGTCTTGACCGGATTATAGGTCGAAGAAACGCGATCACAGGATCGGCCGAGAGTAACGAAGGTAACGAGCTGGGAACACATGGGCCGTTGCTCCCGAGAAGGAAACTCCGATAAAGCAGCCTACCGTTGCGAGTCTTTTACAATGCAGAAGTGAAGAATTGGGACGCGATCATTATCGGCGGTGGAATCATTGGGCTTTCGCTCTCACTGGAACTCCGCAAGAAGGGAGCGACCGTTCTCGTAGTCGAACGGGGGGAGCCAGGTCGAGAAGCTTCTTACGCCGCTGGCGGCATGCTCGTCGATTGCAGCATTGAAACTCCTGCAGCTCTACAGTCGCTGGCAACGGCCAGCGCCTGCATGTATCCCGAGTTCGCACATGAATTGGAAGTGGAATCGGGAAGGAAAGTGGATCTGCGCGAGCAAGGTACGCTTTTGACTCTTTCCGCCAAACATATTCTCCAGCCTGAATTCATGGCTGCGGCTTTGTCTCCGTCGGATCTCGGTGATTTGGAGCCGGCAATCGAGTCCGGTGCATTCGGCGTTCTATTACATCAAGGAACGCAGCGTCGATCCGCGGGCGCTCACAACCGCCGCTATCAAAGCCGCCAAACATCGTGGGGTCGACTTCTCTTCGGGCGATCCCGTGACCTCTGTAAATCAGGCCGACGGGAGCCTGATTGTAACTACGACGAAGACCACTTTTCACGCTGCGAAGGTGGTTAACTGCGCTGGAGCATGGTCGGGACAAATTGCGCCTTACGCTTTTCCGACTCGTCCGGTGAAAGGACAGATGCTTTGCCTGGTGGCGCCGTCGCGCACGCTGCTGAAACATGTGATCCGCACTTCGGAGGTTTATCTGATCCCGCGCAGCGACGGACGAATCATCGTCGGAACCACGGTGGAAGAAGCGGGATTCGACAAGCGCACCGAAGTATCGACCATTCAGCGTTTGCATCATGCCGCGATCGCTCTCGTCCCAGAATTGCGGAATGCCAAAATTATCGAAGACTGGGCGGGATTGCGCCCAGGAACTCCTGACGGATTGCCGATTCTCGGTGCAACTTCGATGCCCGGCTATTACGCGGCAACCGGACATTTTCGCGATGGCATTCTTCTCGCGCCGATCACCGCTCGTTTGATGGCGCAATTGATCGACAGCGATGTTCCCGATCACGAGTTGTCCGCATTTTCTCCGGCAAGGTTTGCTGGTCTTGTCTGAAGCAGCGATAACTGGCATTCCTCTTCGCCGATTCCATCCGGTATACTGAAGCGTTTTCCGCAACCTTCATTTCCTCGACTGTGCTGCAAGAGAAAGGATTTTTATGGCTTCCCCGGCTGTGGATTTTGCCCGCAATCATCAGCAACGTTTCCTGAGCGAACTGAAAGACCTGCTTCGCATTCCCAGCGTGAGCACGCTTGAAGAACACAAGTCTGACGTGCAAAAAGCGGCGGAATTTGTCGCCAATGATCTGCGTCGCATTGGCATGGAAAATGTCGAGATCATTCCTACCAAAGGTCATCCTCTCGTCTATGCCGACTGGCTGCACGCACCGGGCAAGCCCACCGCCCTTTGCTATGCGCATTACGACGTGCAACCGCCTGACCCGCTTGATGAATGGAAGACTCCTCCGTTCGATCCCACGGAGCGCAACAACAATATTTATGCGCGCGGCGCGGTTGACGACAAGGGCCAGTTGTGGATGGAAGTGAAGGCGCTCGAGTCGCTGATGAAATCTGGCAATGGCAAGTTGCCGATCAACGTGAAAGTCATTTTTGAAGGCGAAGAAGAAGTTGGCGGGGAATCCATCACTGAATATGTGCAAAGGCAGAAGGCCAAACTGAAGGCTGATTTTGCGCTGGTCTGCGACACGGAACTGTTCGCGCCGAATCTTCCTACTTTGTGCGTCGGCTTGCGTGGCCTGGTCTATACGGAAATCGAAGCGTACGGGGCCAAAGTCGATTTGCATTCGGGCGTGTACGGGGGTGCGGCCCCGAATCCATTCTTTGCGCTGATTGAAATCATCAGCAAGTTGAAGGATGCGAAAGGTCACGTGCTGATCCCCGGCTTCTACAAGGGCGTGAAGGCTCCGAGCAAAGACGAACTCAAAGCCTGGAAGCGACTTCCCTTTAACGAAGAGACTTATCGAAAAACCGAAGTCGGATCGAAAAGCCTCACCGGCGAACCGGGTTACTCCGTTCTTTATCGCACCTGGGCGCGGCCCACACTGGAGGTTCACGGCATGCCTGGCGGATTTACCGCGGCCGGCGCGAAGACTGTGATTCCAGCGAAAGCTTCGGCCAAGGTTTCCATGCGGCTGGTGCCGAACCAGGATCCGGACGACATTCTGAAGCGGTACACGGCCTTTGTGAAGAAGCTCACGCCCAAGGGCATTGAGACGAAGATTAAAGTATGGAGCAAAGGTCCGGCGTGCGTGGTCGGGACTGATAATCCTTACATCAAGGCTGCGACCGAAGCGCTGCACGATACGTTCAAAAAAGAGACGGTATTCATTCGCAGCGGCGGATCGATTCCCATCGTCAACGACTTCTACCAGGCGCTGAAGATTCCCAGCGTGATGATGGGCTTCGGTCTGCCTGACGATAACCTGCACGCTCCGAACGAGAAGTTTCATATCCCGAACTTCCATCATGGGATCGAGACGATTTGCTTGTTCTTCGAGAAGCTCGGAGCGAAGTAGGCGTCATCTGCACTGAGTTATGGCCCTCCCGCATGTCCGAGGAGGGCTATTTACTTTTCGTTAACGGGATATACCCTCCCCCCTCCCCCTCACTCGTTGGATTCATGGAGTTAGCAAGAAATTCCCTGCAAAATCCGTCGGATACAGGACTTAGAGGTCATAATCCGCCGAACAAAGGAGTTAGGTGCCGGGATAGTTTTGGGTCGCCCTGCGCCTCTGTCTTCGCCTGGACCATGATCGAATGGTGGGGTTGTGGATGGCAAGGCTGGATGTCACAAGGAAACTGAGCCCTCATCGTCTGTTGAGTCGTACCTCGAGGATGAACATCGCGATACGACTTCGCTGGAGCTCGTTGGCATACAGCTGATCTGCACGTGAGTCTTCGGGTGCGTTCGGCAGCAGAGAAGCGATCGAGCTTCGCTCGACTGGACAGCCGAGGGCGGCTGTCCCCACATAGACAACCCACTCCGCAGGTTGCGAAGTGGGTTGTTCCAATGAGTTGTCCAAAAGCAGGCGAATTGGCTGCTTATTGTCCATTGCAGTTAAAGGCTTGCGGGGGCGAGAGGGACTTGAGCACACCTTCGCCCGGGTAAGCGTAAGCACCGTTAATCGCGCTCGAAGGCGATTGGAATTCGAACCACGGCAACAACGCCACGGTTTGCGGATGGTACTTAAATCCGTCAATCGTCACCGGGAAGGTGGGGTTTGGCAGGTCTTCGATCACGTCTCCCACTTCCATAAGGTCCTGGCATTGGCCGGCCGGATTCAGCCAGAAAGGCGTGATGTTGTGAATACCGTCGAAGCCGACGAACGGATCGTTGAATGTTTCGGCGATCTCGTGGCTGTGAGCTGTCACGTCCTCAACGTTACCTGAGAAGAGGCCCGGCGTGATCCAACTCGAGTAGTTCATCACGTAGAAACGAAGACGGTCACCGTTGCTGGCGTCACCAGGCTCCTCATCGAAAGTGTGGAAACCAAGCACGCAGCAGTCGGCGGGATTGTTGTTCTCATAGAGGTAAACGTTGGGAAAGAAGAACGTGGACATATCTTTGGTTGTGATTAAACCCGCCACTTCGGCTGCACCGATGACGGTCGAGTTATCCGGGGGCGCAGTCGGTGGAAACAGCTCGCCTTCGAACACGGGATCGCTCACCAAAACATAGGCGCAGCAGCTGCCGTTGTTATTGAGCGAAAAGAAATATGTACCCTCGATCAGAGCCATGGTAAGGCCCGGCGTAAGGTTGGGCGCCAATAGAGTATGCCAGTTTGGCTGGGCGGTGCTCGCGAACTCTGCCCGCTGCTCGGCATCCGCGATTTGGGTCGGTACCGGGCTGCTGGTGTAGGTGGACACGCCATAGACTGGGCCGTTCAGGAATCGCGTCACGAAAGCGTCTGGCGTGGAGATGAGCCGAATCGTCTTCCCGAGCTGGCTGGGTGTACATTTCGGGCAGTTTGTCGAGTTCGTAACCACTGATCGCGGACTACCATCAGCGTTCAGCATGTCGATGGTGACTGGGATCACAGGCGCATTAATCACAGTGGTCCCATTGTAGGACGGTGCTCTTCCGACCATGCTGTATTGCCAAATATCGCGAGCCGTGCCATCCAGATAGACACCCTCGGCCCTAAACTGCCCTGTGAAGTTGATTAGCGTATCTACGCACGGGGGAAAGCCGGAGCAACTTGTCGCATCTGGCAAAGGTCGGAGTACGTTTGTCGCCCTTTTTTGTGCTGCGTAAGGTCCGCCGGGAGCAGGATGCGAGGCTATCGCGTGCATCCCGGACAGGAAGTTGTTCGGCAATATATCTTTGTCTTTGTCTTGAGCGAATGCTGCTGCACTGAGTAACGTCACGAGCAAGAACCACAGGGCGCATTTCTTCATACGAGTCTCCTTAACTTGGATGGAAGATCGGGACATTAGTCACCGGGTCCCGAAATCGACAGCGAATTTTACATCGCTCCTCGACGTTCGCTTGTCATGAATTGGTAAAAACCTCTCCACAGGTGAGTCTTGTCGAACTGGGCAAGCCGTGCAGCCGGAACTCAGGGACGCAGCAAGTGGGCTTGCAGGGATGCTTCGGCTGCGCAGGGAGGACCTTCGGTCTTCCCTGCTTCGCTCAGCATGACAAGGATTGTTTGAGGAAAGAGAGTTATCTCGGTGACCGGGCGACAAGGCTCAACAGCGTCGCGCAGAAGAGATACCTACGCAAGCTTACTTTTTTGTGCGTCTCGTCTGCGCCAGCGCCATGCCAGACCCATCGTGGCAAATGCAGTGAGGCCGAGCGAGAGGAATGAAGTTTCATCGGGAACAGCGACCGCCCTGACGATGCTTCCCTGGGTGGACGTTTCGCCGGCGCTATCCAGGCCAATCCATTTCTGGCCGTAATCGCTGCCGCAGGTTTCGCTCAAGCAACTCCACATATAAAACGAGAGGGTATCCGTACCGGGCTTGATCTTAAAGCCGCCGAAATCAAGATCGATCTCGTCACCTTTAAAATCGACGAACCCCATGTAGTACCCGTAAAACCCACATCCGGAACAGAAAGTGGAGAACGAGCCGAGGGACCCGGAAGCACTGACATCGAGAGTTCCGGGTACAAGCGCACCAAAGGGATTTACGATCGACGGCGTCTCGTACAGAAAACTTACGTCAATCTTTTCGGAGCAGTTGGAGTGACACGTTGACGACGGAGCCGAGAAGGTGGCCCAAGCATTGACGTCCAATTCGGCACTATCAGCCCAAGTGGGTGCGGTGCAGAATGCCACGACAGCTAAAACGATCAACGATCTGCGCATACTGGATTCCTCTCCTTACTCCTAGGAGATGATCCGAGTCACATTGGAGTCCGCGGGAGCAAGGCTAACGGGTCCAACGAAGGGGAAGGATTCGGAAACTTTTACTGCTTGGGATTTTGGTTCCGAATCGGAACCTTGTCAAGATTGAATCTTTTTGCAACCTTGCACGGAATTGCAACACTGAGGTTCTTCCGGTTGGGAACATCGAAATATTCCTTTGCGCCGATTGCTTTCGTTCAACATGACAAGGATTGTTTGACGAGGGAAGCGTCGAGCTTCTCTCGACTCGGACAGACGGATGGGGGGGTGTCCACACATAAATCTGTATTTTCCCGCCTTCTCGCGCTACCATTATTCTGCTCTCGCGATTCTCCCCGCCTCGTCCTTCCCTCACCCGTAGAATAGGCATCTGCTGCAATGTGTGTGCAACCCAGCGCGCTCGGTGGTAAGGCCATACAATATATAGTGTTATATTGCTTGACCCCGCCCCCATTTCGCCGTTACAGTGGGTTAAATTTGTGGTCGCCCTTTCCAGCCTGGGACGACCTTGGGTTCAGCGCGCATCTTTGTGGAAGACGGAGGAATCCGTCTAGTAAACAGCCGGCGGGGCGGAATTGCCGGCAATCAGTCACTGAAAACTGGCCACTGTTTTCCCAAGGAGTTCACGTTGCTTAAACTGAAGCGGCTACAGATTCTCGGCTTCAAATCGTTTTGCGACCGTACTGACCTCAAGTTTCACGGGGATGGTATTGCCGCCATCATTGGCCCCAACGGCTGTGGCAAGTCGAATATTGCCGATGCGATTTCGTGGGTGCTGGGCGAGCAGTCGGCCAAGACGTTGCGGGGATCGCGCATGGAAGATGTGATCTTCGCGGGCACGCGCGACCGCAAGCCGACAGGGATGGCCGAGGTCTCGCTGACGCTGATCGATCCGCAGGAGTATCCCGGGCCGGACGCCAACGCGCCGACTGAGATTGATATTCAGGACGAGCTTCCGATCAATCCAATGTCGTCGAAGCATGCGGAAGACTGGGATGAAGCGGCGGTCCGCGCCCGCGCCGCTGCGGAAACCGAGAGCGCAGTGGAGGAAGCGCAGCCGGGCAGAACTGAAGAAGTGGAAATTCCGCGTTCGAAAATTAATACGATTGCAATTGCGTTTCCGGACGATGAGCCGGTGTTTGCGTTGCCGGTGCACAACGTTCTTGCACAGAGTGTCATGTTGACGGCATCGTCTGCGACCGTGGCGGCAGCGCCGCAAGTCATGTTGAAGATTCGGCGGCGCAAGTTTAATCAGCAGCAATTTCATACGGGGGAAATCGTAGTCACGCGGCGGTTGTTCCGTTCTGGCGATAGCGAATATTTGTTGAACGGGAAACTGTGCCGCCTGCGCGACATTCAGGATTTGTTCATGGGCACCGGTCTGGGGCCGGAGACCTACGCGCTCATCGAACAAGGGCGCATTGGACAGATTCTCAGCAGCCGTCCGACGGACCGGCGAGCGATTCTCGAAGAAGCGGCGGGGATCACAAAATTCAAGACCAAGAAGCGGCTGGCGGAGGCGCGGCTGGAAGATGCCAAGCTGAATTTGGCTCGTGTGAACGATATTTTTGACGAAGTGACGCGACAGATGAATTCGTTGAAGCGGCAGGCCTCAAAGGCTGAGCGCTTTGCCAAGTTGCGCGATGAAATGCGGGCCGAGCTGCGGGTTGTGTTGGCCAGCAAGTTTGCCGCGATCGAGCAGGAGAGCACCGAACTGGATGCTCAACTCAACACGCTCGCCGAGGATATGCAGCATCGCACCGAGACGGTGCAGCAACTTGAAGCGGAGCATGGCGAAAGTACTGAGCGCGGATATGCCATCGAAACTGAGCTGCGCGAGAATCGCGATCGCTTGAGCCAGCTGGCGATGGAAATCGACCGCGCGCAAGCGCGTCGCCGGCATAACGATGAACGTTGTGCCGAGTTGGTGGTGCGGTCGGCTTCGGCCGACGCGGAACTGGCGCAGGCCCGTCATCGTTTGACATCGCTGGAGGCAGAACGCGATTCCAACCGGCAAATGCTGGAATCCGCTGCAGCCGATTTGGCGACTGCCGAACAAGAACTTGCGCTGTCGCAACAGGAAGCGGCCGCAGCATCTGCCGCCTTGGCGAACCTGGAGCATCAGCAGGAAGAATCTCGCGTGGCGATCTTTGACACGGTGTCTTCGGCATCGCGGCTGCGCAATCAACTGGCGCAGGCCGAAGAGCGGCTGGCTGGAGCAGATCGTGAAGCGCGGCGGCTGGAGACGGAAATCGACAATGCAAATCTTCAGGTGGAAGCTTTCGGCGGCCAGCGTGGGCAACTTGCGCTGGAGTTCGAAACGGTGAGCCAGCGCGTGGTTGGAATTACCGAGGAAATCAGCCAGCTTCGGCGGCTGATTGAGAACAAGAAGCTGGAAGAAACGCGAGCGAAGACGAATCTCGACGTGCTGCGCGCGGAGTTTGCCACGGCTCTTGGGAAAAAAGGGATCGCTCGAAGCGGTGATTGCGGAACATGGATACTCGACCGAATCGGTGCGGCGGCTGTTTCAATCGGGAGTGATGCAAAGCGGCTTGGCGCCGGTGGGCGTGCTCGCGGATTTTCTGGAAGTCGAGCCGCGCTTTGAGCGCGTGGTGGAAGACTTTCTGCGCGACGAATTGAATTACATCGTGGTGAAGTCGTGGGACGCCGCCGATGAAGGGCTACGGCTGCTGCGCAGCGATGTGGATGGCCGAGCTACTTTTCTTGTGCATCCCGAGGATTCGCAGGCTAAGTTTTCTTTCATCGTTGATGAAGCCGCGCACTGCGCGCCGCCTACGGCTTCCATTGTGCCGCTGAAAAATACGATTCGCGTTCTCGACGGCTTCGGCAAATCGCTGGAAGTAATTCTTCCCAAGCTGCGCGATGGCTACATTGTGCCGGGATCCGATACTGCGCGTGGACTGGCGCTCGAAAATCCTGATGCGTTCTTTCTGTCGCAATCCGGTGAATGCTTTCACAACGTGACGGTGACTGGCGGCAAACAGCGTGCCGAGGGCCCGCTCTCGATGAAGCGGGAGCTGCGCGAAGTTCTGCGCCAGCTGGAAGACCTGGAACGGGCTCTACGCGACGAAGAAATGCGCGTGCTCACGCTGGGAAGAGAGATTAAAGAGTTCAGTTCCCTGCTGGAGCGGCTGGAAGGCGAAAAGCGCGAAGCCGAACACCAGTCGATGACCTCGGGCCACATGCTGCAGCAACTGGATTCAGAGATGAGCCGGGTTGTGGAGCGCATGCGGATTTCGCAGGCAGAGATGCAGCGGCTTGGCGGCTGAGCGGGCAGAGCAGGAGTCGACGATCACGGCGCGGCAGGCAGAGATCGTGGCGCTGGAACAGACTCGCGCCCAACTCGAGTTGCAGATTGCGGCAGCGCAGGAATCGCTCGGCGCATTGCGTCAGCATCGCGAGGAAGCGACCCAGGCCAGTTCGCAGCGGGTTGCGCGGGTTGCGGCGCTCGAAGAGCGGCATCGTTCGGCCAATGCGGTGCTGGGACGCATCGATTCTTTGTTCGTCGAAATGGATCATCGAGTGCACACTCTGGTTTCGCAGATCGAAGGGGCGGCCGCTGAAAAATTGCAGCGTGAAGCGGAGAACCTTCAGCTTGAACAACAGGCCGCCGACTTTGAAGCCGAGCGCAATGCCGGCCAGGCGCGAGAAGGATTGTTGCAATTCGAAAAAGATCAGCTCCGCGCCCGCTTAGCGGAAATTGACGAGCTTCTGCGAAATGCCCGCCAACTTCTCGATCAGGCGCGCGACCGCCGCGGCGAGCTGCAAGCAGCAGCCGCCAAACTGGAAGCTGATGCCACCTACATGGCGGAAACTTGCCTGAACGAACTTGGGATCGAACGGGCGGCCTTGCTCGCCGATTCTACGATCGCCTGCGTCACGGGCGATGAACTCGCCGCCCGCGATCAGTCTTACCGCGAGATGCGCGCGAAACTTGACGCCATGGGTCCGGTGAACATGATGGCGCTCGAAGAGTATCGCGAAACAGCCGAGCGGCACACCTTCCTCGATGCCCAGCGGAAGGACTTGATTTCTTCTATCGAGAATACGACCGCAACGATTCGCGAGATCGATGAGGTCTCGCGGCAGAAGTTCAAGGAAGCTTTCACCAAGATCAATGAAAACTTCCAGGCGACTTTCAAGAAGCTGTTCGGCGGCGGTCACGCTTTCATGAAGCTTACCGACGAAGAAAATTCTGCGGAGAGCGGGATCGACGTGGTCGCATCGCCTCCGGGCAAGCGTCTGCAAAGCGTCCTGCTGCTCTCCGGTGGCGAGAAGGCACTGACCGCACTGGCCCTGCTGGTCGGCATCTTCCAGTACACGCCCAGTCCATTCTGCATTCTGGACGAAGTTGACGCTCCGCTCGATGAGGCCAATATCGGCCGGTTCACGGAACTGGTGAAAGAGATGAGCGTGCAGACTCAGTTCGTGCTCATCACGCACAGCAAGAAGACAATGAGCATCGCGCCGGTGCTATACGGAGTCACGATGCAGGAGCCGGGAGTCTCGAAGTTGGTATCGGTGCGGTTCGGGGCGGCGTAAGGAACCGATTAGAAGAACTGGTCCGAGAAAAACGCCAACGGCCACGATATCCACGCTCATCCTCAGCTTTTCCACAAGGGCGCCATTCGGAAGTCCGCCTGTCGAAGGTATACAGTGTTGCTCATCGTCGCCAACGCTCTCCTGCTCAATGGGATACGATCTTAACCTCGCAGTGTGATCTCTGCGATTGACAAAAGTTTCTGAGGGTCTAAAATACGGCTCGCTCCTGCCTTAGAATTTCAATATGAACTCTCAGCTTCTTGATCCCGTCCTCTTACAAACAAACTTTCCGGAACTCCACCTCCACGCCAGCGGGAAAGTCCGCGACGTGTACCAACTCGACGGCGAGCGCTTGCTGTTCGTGGCGACCGACCGCATTTCGGCATTTGATTACGTGCTGGCTACTGGCATTCCGTCACAAAGGCCGCGTGCTCAGCCAGATTTCGCTGTTCTGGTTCGACTTCCTTTCCGACATCGTTGCCAACCACTTGATCACCGCCGATGTGGCGCATTATCCGCAGGCACTGCAGAAATATGCGGATCAACTGCGCGGCCGGTCCATGATCGTTCAACGGGCGCAAATGTTCCCTGTCGAGTGCGTGGTGCGCGGCTACATCTCGGGCTCAGCCTGGAAGGAATACAAAGCCACGGGGAAGGTCTGCGGCATTCAATTGCCCTCCGGACTGCTTGAATCGCAGGCGTTTCCGGAGCCGATCTTCACTCCTTCCACCAAGGCAACGAGCGGCCACGACGAAAACATTTCGTTTTCGCAGATGTGCGAAATCGTTGGCACCGAGATCGCCAGTACGTTGCGCGACTTGACCTTGCGGGTCTATAAGAAAGCGGCGGACTACGCCCGGCAGCGCGGCATCATTATCGCCGATACAAAATTCGAATTCGGACTTACTCCCAGGGGAATTACGCTAGCGGATGAAGTACTGACTCCGGACTCATCCCGTTTTTGGCCAGCGGACAAGTATGCCCCGGGCCGAGCGCAGGAGTCCTACGACAAACAATACGTTCGCGATTATCTTGAGGAGATTCACTGGAACAAGCAACCACCCGCGCCCGCGCTGCCGGCCGAAGTCGCGCAGCACACGAGCGACAAATACCTGGACGCTTATCAAAAAATCACGGGACACAAACTGGATGTGTAGGACGGCGTCGTTCTGCCGATCTTCGCTGCGCGGGAGAGCGGCATGACGACGGCGGACTGGCTCATCCTTGCGGTGATTTTGCTGAATGTAATCCTGGCCGCCATGCATGGCTTTTTCGCTGAGGCCTTGAGCATGGCGGGACTGGTTGTAGGCTACCTGGTTGCAGCGTGGCAATATCAGAGACTGGCCGAATGGTTGTTGTCGTTTCTGAATTCGGAAATGCTGGCTGAGATTTTCGGTTTCCTGATCATCTTTTTCGTTATCCTGATGATCTTCAGCATAGCCGGAAGAATCGCGCGCAGGCTTATGAAGGAAGTTGGGCTGAGCGGTTTCGATCGTTTTCTGGGTGGTTTGTTGGGCTTGTTAAAGGGTGCGCTGGCAGTGGCAGTGATTCTGATGGGAATGGCTGCATTCACTCCCACCACGTCATTGCTGGAGAAATCGGAGTTGGCACCTTATTTTTTAGTAGTAGGACGAGCGGCGATGTGGCTGGCGCCATCGGAGTTGCGGGCGAAGTTCAACGACGGACTGGATTTCCTGCGTCACGCACCGCGGGATCTATCCGGAACGCCGGCTGAATCTCGCAGATAAGCGGCGGTGGCAGGAAGTTTTGTATTGAACACGGCACGAAAAACGGACATCAAAACTAAAGCTCGAACAGAGAGAAACCTACTGTGAAAGATCAATTGGAAGCGCTTATTCTGCAGATGTACAAGAGCAACATCCTCTACTCCGAGGGAGTGCGAGAGTTCAAAAAGCGTTTTATCCTAACCGTGCTTCAGGAAAACAAAGGAAACCAGTGCCGCGCTGCCCGCGAATTGGGCATGCACCGCAATACTTTGAGCCGCACCATCGATGAACTCAAGATTGACGTGCGGCAGCTCCGGGAGGGTGGGAAGCGTCCCCCGCGCAGCGCCCGTCCGCTCACCATGGAAAAAAAGGCCGCCCGCTAACAAATCGTCCAGTCTGTCATCGCTACGAAAAACTAAGGCAGCCCTTGCGGGCTGCCTCAAGATTTTGTTTCCATCGTGAAAAACTACTGCGCTGCTGTTTTGTGATGTACCGGAGCCTTCTTGGCGGGCGCCGCAGCCTTGAGTAGTTGGCCTTTCTCCATCACCATCATGAAGGGATTGGGCGTATAGGAAGCGGGTTCGCCCTGAAAGTCCAGACTCGTATTTGGTTTCGGGATGAGCCTTAGCGGAACTTTCTCGTCAAATTTGAGGGTGATGTCGGGTTTCTTCGCGTCGATGTCATCCGAACTGCCGGCGATATCGAACTCGGTAGCGGTGGCATTGATGACAGTTCCATTCATCT
Source organism: uncultured Acidobacteriaceae bacterium (assembly GCA_963817305.1). Taxonomy (GTDB): domain Bacteria; phylum Acidobacteriota; class Terriglobia; order Terriglobales; family Acidobacteriaceae; genus Sulfotelmatobacter. The sequence continues at coordinate 575,064 of CAWFOD010000016.1, forward strand.
GCACGGGTTTGCCCTTAATGGCATTCCAGACGGCATCCTGATCTTCCTGCTTGCCGTTAGAAAGAACGAACTCCCAAGTGGCGAAGTCCATCTTATCGGGCGGCGTAGCCACCACCATATTGTGGGCTTGCTCGGCCGGTGTTGGAGCAGGCTTAATGGTGAAGTTTGCCGGCGGGTCCGGGCTTGCCTTAGCCTGAGCCAGAATGTCGGTCCAGCCGTCTTCTCCACCGTGGTACTTCATATACTGATTTTTCGCGTACTTTTCGATCTGCTGCTGATATTGCGGCGTGGGTGCAACGATAGAAGCGCGAGCGGCAAACCAGATCGCGTTCAGCGGATCCGGCGTAATTTTTGGATCTGGGGGATTGGGGCCGGCGTAAGCCAGGGCCAAAGGATAGACGACGCTGAAATCCTTTTGGAAGTCCGGACTGCTGTCTACGGCTGCGCGCAAGCTCTTGCGCGCATCGTCGTAGTCCTTGTCGGTAATATCAGAGATGCCAATGGCCGCATTGAAAACTCCGGTCATCTGATCTTTCATCTTCTGAAAGTCTGCGTCCGAAGTGCCTTCCGGCTTGGTAAATTTCGGAAGTCCCTGCAGTCCCATCTCGCCGTATTTTTTAGCGTCCACCAGATCCTGCTTGGCATTGGCGTCGCCGCCCTGTGCCTTCATGCGATCGAAATAGGCCAGCAAGAATAGTGCTCGTTCATTATTGGGGTCGGCAGCCAGTAGTTTGGTGGCCGCATCGATAGTTTTCTGCTGGTTGCCGGTCCGCTCATAGTCCTGCATGAGCGTTTGCAGCGCGGCGACCTTCATGACGCTGTTGGGATACTGCGTCATGAATGCTTCCAGACCGCTGATCTGCGCAGTCGGATCTTTTTGCTGGATGGCGCCGACGTAAGCGTTGTATTCAGCGGGGTCTTTGATAACCGGCGCCTGCGAGGGTGACGCTGGCGGTTGTCCTTGAGCGGGTTGTGCCGCTGGTTGCGAAGGTTGTTGCGCTGGCTGCGCGGCACTTTGGGTTGCTACGCTTGCAGCCACCCCAAGTACAACCGTGACCAGAATCTTTTTCATCAGTGTTGGCTCCTTGCACCTTTGGGAATCGTGTTTGAATCGTAATTTTCCGGACTCTACCATTCCGCGTGGGCACGCTCACGCGCTCGCCGTCCGTGGGTAATGCTTGTCCGCTTCCGGGCAGACCCCGTGAACTCGGGGCAGATTGAAGGTTTTGCGATGATTGCCCCTTCGTTCCCGGTTGGCCGGATTATAAGGACGTCTTCCTCCGAAGGCAAGCAACTTCACGTTTACCCTCTGCAATATTGTATAAGATGCAGAAGTGGCGCACGTTGGATGGCGCGTTTTCAGCATTGACAATCGTGCAGCCACAAAAAGGACAATTCTCACCAAACTCATGGATAAAATCTTGAATGGTAAGTCGCACTTTCTGAACGGGCAAGTGGCAGTTGTTACAGGCGCTGGCCGGGGAATTGGGGCAGCTATTGCGGAGACTTTGGCAGAATTGGGCGCTGCAGTGGTGCTCTGTGGACGAACTCGTACGGCGCTCGATTCCTCTGCCAAAGCGATTGCCGAGGCTGGCGGGAAAGCTGAGGTGATTCCGTGTGATGTGACAAGTCTCGAATCCGTCGATGCCGCTGCGAAACAGGTCGAATCCTCATTCGGACGCGTGGACATCCTGGTAAACAATGCCGGGATCGGCGGCTTCGGCGGCCCTCTGCACCAGCTTGCCCCCGACGCGTGGGATCAGATACTGAACACAAATCTGCGCGGTGTTTATTACGCGATTCGAGCCTTGGCTCCTATGATGATTCGTGCCCGATCCGGGCACATCATTAACGTCTCTTCCCTCGCCGGAAAGAACGCATTGCCGAACGGCGCCGCGTATTCCGCATCCAAGTGGGGGTTGAACGGGCTGACCTATTCTGTGGCCGAGGAGTTGCGCGCCCACAACATCCGCGTCAGCGTGATCTGCCCGGGATCGACCAATACGGAATTGAGTCCGCACCAGGGTAAAGATCCCAATAAGATGCTCCAACCGGAGGACGTCGCCCATGCTGTGGAGATGCTGGTGACGCAGGCTCCGCAATCATTTGTGAGCGAGATTATTCTGCGGCCGACGCAGAAACCATGAGGTGAAGGTCGGTTCCACGAGCTGGATAATTTTCACTTCTTGAACAGATTCTCAAACGCTTGCCGCGCATCGTTGGGACGGAGGCTGGCGGGCGTAGACGTTTCTTTCTCGCGACTCACGCGGATTTCGTAAAATGTGCAATCGTTGCGGACGTCTTTCTTTTCGATCCGCTTGGGCACTGGCTGCATGCATTCGAAACGGCTGCCGGGATCGAAATACGCGCACTGCTTGCAGGAGTGCAGAGCGAAGCCACACTTGGGACAGATCTCGCTGGGCGGCATTCCTTGCAGAACCGTTCCGCATTGCGTGCACCGGGACACGGTGTGCGTTCCGGGTAGATTTACAGGTTTTGGACCCATGCTGTAGTCGCGTCTTGCAGGCGGTACGGGCGCCGGCTTTTCGCCGGATTCCTTGCGCGGCTTTACCTCACGATCGCGGTCTTGATAACCATGCTGACGATATTTTGCTGCCACAAAAACCCTCCCCCAAGCCATCTAGCTTCTTGTCGCTCCGGAACTGTCTGGACGACAAAACTCATTGACCACTTATAAGTCGCTAGGGATACGAAACTACCGAATCGATCCGTGATGTAACTCGTGCACTTTGGCCTGCGTGAATTTTGGGAACACGCCCGACTGTGACTCCGCCGCTCGTTACAATAGAGATATGATCCACGAAATTTTCCCTGTGGGACCGTTGCAATGCAACTGCTCGATCATTGGCGACGAAACTACGCGCGAAGCCATGGTCATCGATCCCGGCGATGACATCGAAGACGTGTTAACACTCATCCGCAAGCATAACCTGCAAGTCAAGCAGATCGTGATTACGCATGCCCATATCGACCACGTTGGCGGTGCCATGAAGCTTCGTGCCGCTACCGGCGCGCCGATCCTGCTCAACCAGAATGACTATGCTCTGCTGAAGATGCTCGACATGCAGGCTGCGTGGGTCGGCATGGCAGCGACCCGGGGCAGTCGAGATCGATCAGAGCATAAGCACGGGCGACACGGTGAAAGCCGGGTCGCACGCAGCCAGCGTTCTGCATACGCCGGGGCACACCGAAGGCAGTATTTGTCTTTACTTCCCTGCAGAGAAAAAGTTGATTGCCGGCGATACGTTGTTCGCTGGCTCCATCGGCCGTACCGACTTGCCGGGCGGGTCGATGCAGAAAATCATGCAATCGCTGCGCGGCACCGTGCTGGCTCTGCCTGATGATACCGTAGTGATCCCAGGCCATGGCCCGACGACTACGATCGGGGAGGAACGGGAGAGCAATCCTTTTCTGGTTAGAGGGTAGAGCGCGTTTCTATTGCTGATTGCTGATTGTTGATTGCTGATTGAAGACGAAATTGTTCGAATCAGCAATCATCAATCATCAATCATCAATTCGAAGAGCTTGCTGATCCCTTGGCTAAATTCTTTCTCTGGCGTAATCAAACTCAGCACCAAGTATCCGTCGCTGAGAAAGTCGTAGAAATGTCCTGGATGCACGAGAACCGATTTCCGTCGAAGCAGCTCAACCGCCAACTCTTCGTCGGTCTGCGTGACGGGGACACGCAGGACGGCATACCATCCGGCCTCCACGATCAACCGCTCGCAGGTTTTCTGGGCGGAGAGCTGGCGATCTAACTCGGCCAGATTTGAGAGCACGCGATCGAGCAATTGTTGCTGGACATTCTTTCTTTGCTCCAGAAATGCAGGGAGCGCCCACTGAATGGGCGCACTCATCGAGAGATAGGTATCGGAGATGATTTCGAGACGAGCCTGCGCCGGTTCAACCTCAGGCGCGGGGCCGCTGGTCGCAATCCATGCAACTTTCATCTGCGGCAAAGCGGAGATTTTGGAAACTCCGCTGAGAGTGAAGGTCAGCACGTCCCGGTTAGCGGCGAAGGTCGCAGGTGGCACTCCGTTGTGCGCGTAGTCCAGGAAAACTTCATCGGCAATCACAGCGAGTTCATGTTCGCGGCAGAAACGGTTGAGAAGTTCTTTCTCGTTCTCATGTACATACGAACCCGTAGGATTGTTGGGATGAACTACAACAACGCCGCGGGTGCGACCGGTCACAGCTTTCTGCAGCAAAGGAAAATCCATCTGCCATCCGTGATCGTAAATCAGCGGATACGGAACCAGCTTAACGTCCTGCAAATCAGCCAGAAACTCGAACAAGGGATAGCTTGGCTTGGGAACCAGCAGTTCATCGCCGGAATTGCAGAGCAACCGGAATACGAACGAATAACCTTCACTGGTGCTAGTGGTCAGAATGAGTCGCTCAGGATCGAAGTCAGGAAGATGGTGAAGAGTTTCATAGTAGGCCGCAACGGCATCCCTTGCGGCGGATAAGCCTTTTGGCTGCGGATCGTAATCCATCGCTTGCGGCGAAGCGAGAGCCTTGAGGAGCAGCGTGTCGTCGTAATGCAGACCAGCGCGGGTCGGATTCGACAATGTAAGATCGAGCACGCGGGCGCCGCAGGAACGGGCCTCTTCGAGTGTTTCGGTCAGGCGGTTGCGCGTGAGCTTCCAGTTGGTGCGATCGGAGAACATGCTGAGAAAGCGTACCAGACGCTTAGAATCGAAGTTTATAAATGGCGTTGACGGGACGCTTTACACATCCAATCAAGACTTGAGTCGTGGTTTCAGGTCGGCCCCGATTAGGGGATTCAAACGAGGCCTCGGAAATCGCCGAGCTTCCTGATCAGCCGAGGGATGCGCAACCCGAGAAAGTCTGCCCTCTCTTAACAGGTATTCGTATGCTTGCTCCCACGATGGGAGATCCTCCGAAATCCAATGCGCATACGAGGCTTCGTCACACCATAACGCGAGGTGCGGCATGACTTTCGCGTGGGCTCCGGCGCCGCGGAACGCCTTCATCTCCCGTTCGCCTTCCCATGCAGTGAGGGTCCAGAATGTGCGTCTTGCGTCGATCAGAAGCCTTCCGCCCAAGAATCCCAGCGCGCGTACGACTTGGCGTTGAGAGCGAAAAGTCTCCCACAGGAACGCCGGCAGATACAGGGTTGAGCGAACTCGAAGGCGTGTGACGGAGGCAAGCATGGCGTCCCGCTTATTTGAATTGTAAATCTATGGCTGCAGGTAGAATCCCAGCTCTTCGGGCGGCGTCAAGGTTTTCGTGGCATCGTACTGGCGGCGGACCTGGCGCACGGCGACAATCTTTTTTTGAAAGATTTCGGCCAGGGTGTCGTAGCGGACCAAAACATTATCGAGCCAATACGGCTCGTACTCCTGCAGCCACGCCGCGCGGTACATCTCGCGCAGGCGCGTCGTGGAATCGCGCAGGTCCTCCAGGCGCGCATTAATCGCCGTGATTTCTTCCAGGTCATTGCCTACGCGTTCCGCGTCCGTCGGATGCAGGAAAGCATCCCAATAGAAATTGTTCATCTCTTGGGTGTACTGAATCTTCATGCCTAACGCGTCCCACCTCCACGCCGCCAGCATCATGTCAGACAGTGTGGACCGGTTTACATGCGCCTGGTTGCTACTCTGATCGAGCGCCAAGAGTGCCTGTTCCGCGCCCAAACGCATCTCCCGAGCGGCGGGCAAAAGTTTTTGCATAACCTTGGCGCCGTCCGGCGTGAAGGGATCGGCCCAGAACAAGTCATCCGTCTCGGTGTCAACTTTGATCGCCGCCAGAGCCTGATGGCCCTGATCGAGATCTCCGATGACGTCACGGAATATAGAACTGTTACTACGATAGAAGGCCCAGTCGTAGGAATTCTTGAAGGTGTCGACATCCGATTCGTTTGCTTGCCAGCCTGCCGCTGCACCGAAGATCAACGCCGGCCAAGCCATGCCATAGATTGACTCGCCATCGTCATTCCACGTGGTGTTGAGCATTCCCATTGCGCCGAGTTTTTGTCCGTCCCGCACAAAGTTTCGGATATTCACATACGCCACGTCCAGGTTCGGCCAGACCTGATTCCAGTTGTTTGCGCCGGGCGCGACCACGACGCGCAGACCCGCCTCGCGATACGGCTTGATGATGCTCTCGTAACTCGGCTTGGCGTCGTAGTCCCATGGAACCGCGATCATGTCCTTGGGCAGGATGCTGAGCAGTTGAGGATACTTCACCGCGATATCGCCCCAGAACATGAGCTGCTTGTGATAGGGCTGCAGAATGGCGCTGACTTTCTGGATGTGATCGAGATAGACGCGCCCCAATCCTTCCTGGGCGGCCAATGCCGCGGTTTGTCCATGCCCCAGTTCAAACGTTTCGTCGCCCCCAATGTGGAGGAATGGTCCGGGGAAAAGTGGCACCAGATCCGCATACATGGCCTTGATAATTTCGTAAGATCGCTCCTTGGTCGGGGTGAGCACGTGGCCATGCGGCCGCTCCGCGACATCGGAGTAGATCTCATACTTCAGCATATTGTGCAGATGGCCGAACGTCTGCTGCTCGGGAAGAATCGTGACGTAGAGCTTTTTCGCGTAGTCGACCAGGCTGTTAATTTCCTTCGGTGTGAGCGCGGCTTCTTTCGGCGCAACCAGAGGCTGGCTGGCAAAATCGAACACATGCTCCATGTAAAGAGCAAACAGATTCACCTTGTAGGCCGCGAGCATGCGGATCTGCTGCTTCATGTAGTCTTCGGTAGGGATGGGACCTCGGCTGATGTCGTCCTGCATGCCACGCCATTCCATGCTTGGCCAATCGCGAATCGAAACTGCCGGGCAAATCAGAGTGTGGCCATCGGCATGGAGCAACTGGCGCAACGTCTGCACGCCGTAGAACAGGCCCTGGCCGGTATTTGCGGCCACGATCAGATGCCATGGATCCGAATACAGAAGGTATCCCTGGTCGCCAATCGAATCAGCCTTAAGACCTTTTGATGCCAGGAATTCCTTAATTCCGTGATCCTGTAAACGAGCGAGCACGATCGTGCTAGGCTTCCGCTTGGCATCGGACTTCTCGCCGGTGATGCTGATCTTCAGTCCAGACTGATCGCGGATTTCCTCGGCCAGGGTTTCCGCTGCAATGCGATCTTCTTCCTGGTGCCCGAACTCAACCAGGATTCTGGTCGTTGGCTTCACCCGGAAACTGCCACTATGCATTTGCACTTCTTTGGGCTGAGGGATCAGCTTGAGTTGATCTGCCGGATTGGGAGTTTCGGCGGAGCTTAGGGGAATCAGAAAAAGCGGAAGAAGGAGGAAAGCCAAAAGAGTCTTTTTCATTCGAATCCTTGGGACGCAAGAACCAGCAATCTATTTTAGCGGGGAAGGCCGGGACGAGTCTTACTCACTCCAATCGACCAGCAGGAACAATAACTTGCACGAACATTGAGTCGTTGCCAACATGGCAATCTGCTCGCCTACTTGCTCTCTTTTGCGAAAGCCTCTTTGTTTACGACATACGGCATCTTGGTGACATCGCCGCCATAGTTCGCTTCGAGCACATCAATCAATCCCTGCACGCACCGACCCGCCATGCCTTTATCGGGATCGGCAGACAATCGTGTAATGCGTGCCGCACTGGCGAAGTGCGGATACAGTCTGCAGCGGTCCGCGATTGCGGGATCGCGCAGCGGAGAGTCGGCGGGCAGCGGCTCTTTTTCGTAAACGTCGAGCGCCGCGCCCGCGATCCAGTTTTCGCGCAACGCTTTCGCGAGCGCAGCCTCGTCGACCACCGGACCCCGCGAGTCGTTTACCAGAAAGGCAGTCGGCTTCATGAGCTTCAAGGTTCTTTCGTTGAAGAGATGATACGTGGGAGTGGCGCTCTCGCCCGGGCGGAGCAACGGCACGTGGACGCTGACGAAATCCGCTTGCCGCAGGGCGTCCTCAAACTTCACATACTTGATCCAGGTTTTTTCTTTCGAGATGCCGCGGGTATGGCGCAAATCCATGCACTCCTGAATCGCGTTGATGTAGTTATGGTTCTCATAAGCCGGGTCGTAGCACAGCATGTTCATGTCGAAGCCGGCGCACTTCTTGATCATGGCCAGACCGATGCGGCCTGTGCCGATGATTGCGATGGTCTTGCCCGTAACCTCGTCTCCTAAGAATGGCAAATATGGATGCCAAAATCCCCACTGGTTGTCGCGCGTAAGATGTTCCGCTGACCACATCTTTCGCGCCAGCACACCCAGCATGAAGAAAGCGAACTCCGCGGTAGCTTCGGTTAAGACATCGGCAGTATTGGTAAAGGGTATCTTGTAGCGGTTAGCATCGGCGCGGTTGATGTTGTCGAAGCCAACGGCGTATTGTGCCACGACTTTCAGCGTATTCTTGCCGGCTTCGAAAACTCTCGGCATCGATGGGATCGCGCAGCGTCGTAATCAGACCGTCGATTCCGGATTTCACTTTGTCGATAATCAGGCTTTTCGGCGGCGCTTCCGGCTGGGGATAGACTTCGAGTTCGTAATCGGGGTTGCGCAGTAAATCGAGCGCTTCTCCAATATCGCAAGTCGCAAAAACACGGAATTTCTTGGTCATAACTTTCTCTGGGACTCAGCGTCGATAATCCCAAGGGCCGCGCAGCGCGGCAGGAACCATCGAAAATATCATACGCGAGAGCGAAAAGTACCCGACCTGCACGGTCCCAGCGGTATTTCCGCAAATGTGATGTAGCTCACAGACGCATGGAAGTGCCGCCAGTAGAGTTAAGGCGGAATAAAGTCATTCTCCGTCGAAGGGCTTACGGGCATGGCCACCACTGTTTCGCCGACCACAACACGAGTTTTGAATTCCCAACTGGCGCAGAAGATCATGAGCGCTGACGAGGCCGCATCTCTGATCAAATCCGGCGATCAGGTTGGCATGAGCGGCTTCACCGGCTCGGGATACCCCAAGGCGGTTCCGATCGAGCTGGCGCGTCGGATTGCGGATGCGAATTTCCGCGGACAGAAATTTCAGGTCAGCGTTTTCACCGGAGCTTCCACCGGGCCGGAGCTGGATGGGGCGCTCGCCATGGCCGGAGGTATTCATCTCCGGCTGCCCTACCAGTCCGATCCCGAAACGCGGAAGCGCATCAACGCCGGCGAAATGGATTACATGGATATTCATCTCAGCCATGTTGCTCAGTTCGTCGAGTATGGATTTCTCGGCAAGCTCAACGTTGCGTTAATCGAAGTCACTGCTGTTCTGGAAGACGGACGCCTGGTGCCGAGCTCCTCGATTGGCAATAACAAAACCTGGGTCGACCAAGCGGAGCGCGTGATTCTGGAAGTCAATTCCTGGCAGCCAAGCGCACTCGAGGGTATGCACGACATTTACTACGGTCTTGAGCCTCCACCCAACCGCGGGCCGATTCCTTTGGTGCATCCCGGACAGCGAATTGGCACACCATACCTGGAAGTTCCTGCCGAGAAGGTTGCCGCCATTGTGCTCACCGATTCCCCAGACCGCAATAGTGCGTTCAAGGCGCCCGACGAAGCTTCCAAACGCATTGCCGGGCACATCCTTGAATTTCTTAGCTGGGAAGTACAAAAAGGCCGCATGCCCGCAAATCTTCTGCCGCTGCAATCCGGTGTCGGCAACATTGCCAATGCGGTTCTGTTTGGGTTGGAGGAAGGACCGTTTGAAGGACTGACTTCTTACACCGAAGTGATTCAGGATGGCATGATCCGTCTGCTGAAGTCGGGCAAGGTCACGTCGGTGTCGGCGACTGCGTTCTCCATGAGTCCGGAGATGCTGACGGAAGTGAATGCCGATATGGCCAGCTACCGTAACCGAATCGTTCTGCGACCGCAGGAAATTTCCAACCATCCGGAAATCATTCGCCGGCTCGGGGTAATCGCGATGAACGGCATGATCGAAGCTGATATCTATGGCAACGTCAATTCCACGCATGTAATGGGATCGCGCATTCAGAATGGCATTGGCGGATCTGGGGATTTTGCCCGCAACGGATATCTTTCGATTTTCATGGCTCCGTCTACCGCGCAGCATGGCGATATTTCGACTATCGTTCCCATGGTGTCGCATGTGGATCATACCGAGCACGACGTGCAAGTGATTGTCACCGAGCATGGACTTGCTGACCTGCGCGGACTCTCGCCACGGCAGCGCGCTCATCTGATTATCGAGAAATGCTCGACTCCGGAGTACAAACCATTCCTCCTCGACTATCTCAATCGCTCGGAGCGGCTGTCTTATGGCAAACATACGCCGCATCTTTTGACTGAATCGCTGGGCTGGCATAACCGCTATCTGCGTACTGGAAAGATGAGGGCGCAGGAAGAGAATTGATCTGGATGGCCAGCTAGCTCGACAATTAGGCAGCGGGTGAAATCGCGCCAGAGGTTATAATTGGCCACCGATGGCACTGACATCCGGCTCGAAGCTTGGTCCGTACGAAATTCAATCTCCTCTGGGCGCGGGAGGTATGGGCGAGGTCTATCGCGCCCGCGATGCGCGCCTTAGCCGCGACGTCGCAATCAAGATTCTTCCAGCATCCTTCTCTGCAGATCCCGATCGGCTGGCGCGCTTCGCGCAGGAATCCCGCGCGGCCGCGGCGCTCAACCATCCAAACATTTTATCGATCTACGATATTGGCGAGGAGCATGGTGCGCCTTACGTCGTTTCTGAATTGCTGGAAGGCGAAACTTTGCGGGACCGATTGCGCGATGGCGCGATTCCCTCTCGCAAGACCATTGATTACGCGCAGCAAATCGCGAGCGGACTCGCCGCAGCGCACGAAAAAGGAATTGTTCATCGTGACCTAAAGCCGGAAAACATTTTTATTACTCACGATGGGCGCGCCAAGATTCTCGACTTCGGTCTGGCAAAGTTCACTCGCCCGGAAGCCGATGCTTCTGGCGAAGCACCCACGCAGCAAGTTGCGGGAACCGACGCTGGAACTGTCATGGGGACAGTTGGCTATATGTCGCCCGAGCAGGTGCGCGGCAAGCCGGCTGACGCGCGTTCCGACATCTTCTCTTTCGGCGCTATCCTTTACGAGATGCTCGCCGGCAAACGCGCATTTCATGGCGACTCTGCCGTCGATACCATGAGCGCGATCCTGAAAGAGGATCCACCTGATCTCACCGAGACCAACCGAAATGTCGCTCCCGCACTCGAGCGCATTGTTCGCCATTGCCTGGAAAAAAATCCCGCGGAGCGTTTTCAGTCCGCGCGCGATGTGGCCTTCAATCTTGGCGCGCTTACGGAAATCTCGGCCACCAGCCGCAGTGGCGTGCACGCCATCGAAGAAGAGCCCTCCACTCGGCGGTGGTTGTTGCCGTCGTTTGCAGGATTGCTCCTGCTCGCTTCGTGGATTGGAATCTATTTCTTCGCTCACCACACGGCGGCAGCGAATCCACTTTTTCATGAGGTAACTTTCCGCAACGGTACGATCTGGGCGGCGCGCTTTGCGCCGGATGGACAAACCATTATTTATGGCGCTGCGTGGGAAGGTCAGCCACAGGAAATCTTTTCGACGCGCTTCGACAGCACGGACTCGCGAACACTCGGCTTGTCGCCCGCCCAAGTCCTTTCCATCTCTTCAAAGGGGGAGATGGCGATCGCGTTGCATCCCAGAACTACAGGTGCTTTCGCGCAGGGAGGAACTCTGGCTCGAGTTCCATTGGCGGGAGGCGCGCCACGCGAGGTGCTTGACCAAGTGTTTTGGGCTGACTGGGCGCCCGACGCTCAGTCCCTCGCGGTTATTCGACCCAGCGCAGTCGGACAATTGCACCTCGAATTTCCCATCGGCAACGTGATCTACGAACCGCATGGCTGGGTCAGCCATGTGCGCTTCTCACCCGACGGAAATTTTCTGGCGATTGTCGATCATGTCCCTGGCGGTGACGACGGGCGGGTCGTAATTATCGATACGCACGGCAATGCGAAGGCGAGTTCCTCTTTTTACTCCAGCGTAGAAGGATTGGCTTGGGCTCCGAATGGCAAGGACGTATGGTTCTCCGCAGTGCCCGGCGGATCGGAGCGCTCGATCTACGCAGTGGATTTTTCGGGAAAGGAGCGGCTGATCTACCGCGCGCCGGGTGGGCTGACGCTGAACGATATCAGCCGTACCGGCCTCGTTCTGCTGACGGCCGACAAGGCGCGCATGAGCCTTGCCGCTCTCGCGCCCGGCGAAACCCGCGAGCGCAGCCTTACCTGGTTTGACTGGTCGCTGCTGGCTGATATGTCGCGCGACGGCAAGACCGTCGTGTTTTCTGAGACCGGTGAAGCTGAAGGAACGAACTACAGTATTTTTCTACGCAAGACCGATGGCTCCCCGGCGATCCGTCTGGGCGATGGCGGCTTTGCCTCGCTTTCTCCGGATGGCCAATGGGTTGTCTCGACCGTAGGAGCACCAGCGAAGTTGATGCTGTTGCCTACAGGCGTCGGCGAACCGAAGCAGCTTACCGATGACAAACTCGACCATTTCAATGTCGAGTGGCTCCCCGACAGCAAGTCGATCATTTTCTCTGACGCCGAATCTGGACATAGGCCGCGCACGTATCTATTGGATTTACAGGGTGGCGCACCGCGCGCTCTGACGCCCGAGGGTACAACAGCTTTTAACGTGATGCCAGACGGCAAAGATGTTCTCGCTCACGATCCGAAACGTCAGCTTTGGCTTTATCCGATCGCTGGCGGGAGTGCACGGAAACTCGATTTCTCTCCTGCAACTGACGAAGTGATTATCGGGCTCTCCGGGGACGGCAAAAGCTTGCTGGTGGCGACGCGCGGAGTACCTCTGAAAATTGATCGGGTTGAGATCTCTACTGGACGACGCGAACCCTGGAAGGAAATCGCTCCCGCCGATCTTGCCGGCGTGCAAGGAATACCAACCGTCAGATTCAGTGCGGACGGAAAATCCTATGCCTATTCCACTCTGCGCGTGCTGTCTGATCTTTACGTGGTCGATGGATTGAAATTGAACTGATCTCCTGCAACAGCGTTACATCTTTCGTCGGCATGTCCACCCGGACAATGCTTGCGCGCGAATACGGCGCATCTGTACGGGCTACGCGAAGGTACCTTCCAATCATGTGAATGTACCTTCGGGCCGTTGACCAGAATTCTTATCCATCCTAAAGTTCCGCCAACGTTCGACACTTCTTTTCTCACCTGAGGAAAGAATCCCTGTGTGGGATTCCGCTCCCACAGTGCTGTTCCGTTCGCGGTGAGCGCGGCACTGGCGCAATTCGCCGGACCGCAGCTTGAACCGAACAGCTAAGGCCAACCTCGCGCGCCGCAGTCGCCAAAAAGCAATCACGAGCTAGAAGTGTGTCTATCCCCCTGATTGAGGTGCAACATGAACCGCAGGCATCTGATCGTCGCAGTGGCAGGTCTCGCGCTCGCAAGTATCAACTCCTCTCCGCTTCACGCGCAATCCGATCCCGGTCCCCGCCCCGGGCCCGCGGCAGCGGGTAGTTTTTATCCCAGCCTCGGCGCGAAGGAACAAGCTTTCTTCAACCAGGCTCAGCTTCGCTTTCAGGAAGTGGATTCGGTTTCAGGCGGCATCGCCGGCGAAACCGGAAGCGGACTTGGGCCAACCTTCAATGGCAATAGTTGTGCCCAGTGTCATGCTCAGCCAACCATTGGTGGAAGCAGCCCAGGCATTGCCAGTCCCCAGAATCCGATTCCGAATCCGCAGGTAGCACTCGCTACACTGGATGGCGCCACGAACACTGTGCCTGAATTTATCACCGAAAATGGCCCGGTGCGCGAGGCGCGCTTTATCAAGACCTCGACCGGCGCGCTCGATGGCGGAGTTCACGACCTCTTTACGATCACGGGCCGTTCCGATGCCACGGGCTGCTCGCTCGCACAGCCGGATTTTGCCACGGCACTCTCCGGGCACAATGTAATCTTCCGCACGCCCACGTCTCTGTTTGGTTTGGGTCTGGTGGAAGCCACGTCCGACGCCAATTTGCAGGCCAACCTGGCCGCCACGCAATCAGCAAGAGCGGCCCTCAGAATTGGGGGCATCTTCAATACCAGCGGCAATGACGGCACGATCACACGTTTCGGCTGGAAGGCACAAAACAAATCGCTGATGATCTTTGCCGGAGAGGCTTACAACGTTGAGCAGGGAGTATCGAACGAGAACTTTCCCAACGAGCGCAGCGGCGTTCCGGGATGTGTGTTCAATGGAAGTCCGGAGGACGCAAGCAACATGCTGAATCAGAATGCGAGCAGTCCGAACTTCGGCACGAACCTTGGCACTGTCTCCGAGATGTCGTCGGACGTTGTGAACTTTGCGGCGTTCATTCGCCTTTCGGCTCCCGCTGCGCCTGCGGCTCCAACTGCATCGACCACGAATGGAGCATCTTTGTTCAACAGCATCGGCTGCAGTCTGTGCCACTCACCCGTTCTGACGACCAGTGCTTCTCCCTACACAGGAATGTCAAGTGTCGCCTACAACCCCTACTCTGATTTTGCCCTGCACCATATGGGGTCTGGATTGTCAGATGGAATTCATCAGGGCGCAGCTGGTCCTGACCAATTCCGTACGGCACCGCTCTGGGGCTTAGGACAAAAACTCTACTTCCTTCACGATGGACGCACCACCGATCTGATTCAGGCCATCGAATCACATAACAGCAGCGGATCCGAAGCTAATCTCGTGATCCACAAATACAACTCTTTGAAAGCATCGCAGGTGCAGGATCTCTTGAATTTCCTGCGCTCGCTTTAATCGGGGTTGAAGCGACGATGGTTTTTGGTAAGTGCAAGATGGATGGCGGAGAGCCGTTACAGGCTCTCCGCATTTTTACTTGTCGAACTGCCAGCGTGTCGCCTTGTCGACAAACTTCTTTTCCCACAGTCCGAATACGACGCGGGGGCGAACCGCGAAAACAGGTTCCTTCATGGAAAGAATGTCCTGCTCCATTTCCTTCATGTCGAACTTGTATTTGCGCTCGTAGATGGGCAGGAATTTTCTCCGGGCGGCTACGTCGGCGATTTCCGCCGTGCCTTCCACGATGACCGCTTCGTTCGCGTCCTCCGTGCATACGACGCAAGCTGTGTTCCGCGCCAGATTTCGCGCCTTCCGCGATTTACTGCCCGTGCTAAATACGAATTGACCGTCTTGCCATAAGCCCCACACCACCATCGTGTGTGGCGCGCCATTGGGCTTCACAGTAGTGATCCAATAATTATGCGATCTCTTCAGGCGCTGCTCCGCCCAGGTCCAGGGCAGCAATCCTTTACTGGCTGCGGGAAGGCCGTAACCCGGAGCGTGCGGACGACTGGCTTCAGGTCGTCGCGCCGTGGATTGAATCTTTTTCGCTGCCATGAGCTGGTCAAAACTGCTCTGGGAATCTCAGAGATTCTTTTGCGTCCACTGGTCTATGCGATCCAGCGCCTGCTGCAGGTTCTCCAGCGAATTGGCTACGCTGAAGCGCAAATAGCCTTCGCCGAACTCACCAAATGCCGTTCCGGAAAGCGCAGCGACGCCAGCCTGTTCCAGCAGAGCATCGGCCAGTGGCTTCGACTTCCATCCGGTCTTCGTGATATTCGGGAAAACGTAGAACGCGCCTTTGGGCATACGGCAGGAGAAACCTTTGATCTTATTCAACCCGGCGACAAACACATCGCGTCGCCGCTTAAATTCCTCACACATATGGTCCACTGAACCCTGATCTCCGCGGAGGGCCTCGATTCCCGCCATTTGGGTAAAGCTGGCCGTGCACGAATTGGAATTCGTCATCAGGCGAGTGATCTGCGCGGCCAGGTCGGCGCGCATCACGCCGTAGCCCATTCGCCATCCGGTCATGGCATATGTTTTTGAAAAGCCGTCAAGAAGAATGGTGCGCTCCTGCATGCCGGGCACGGACATGATGGAGAAGTGCTCGCCTTCAAACAGCAAGCGGCTGTAAATTTCGTCCGACAAAATAAGAATATTCCGGTCACGAATAATCTTCGCGACTTGCTCGACATCTTTGCGCTGCATCACGCCGCCGGTGGGATTATGTGGCGAATTCAGGATGATGAGCTTGGTGCGGTCGGTAATGAGCGGAGCCAGTTCGTTTACATCCAGCGAGAAATCGTGCTCTTCGCGGAGTTGGATGGGCACGGCCTTCCCGCCGACATAATGAATCATGGACTCGTAAATCGGAAATCCAGGATTGGGATAGATAACCTCATCTCCCTCATCAATCAAAGCCAGGATCGTGAAGAAAATAATGGGCTTGCCTCCGGGCACCACCACAACTTCTTCAGGAGTAACTTTTACTCCACGAGTACGACTCACATAGTCGGCGATGGTCTGGCGGAGATCGGGCAAACCGGCAGATGGTCCGTAGTGAGTCCATCCGTTGTGAAGCGCGTCAACCGCGGCTTCGATCACGTTTGCGGGAGTATCGAAATCCGGCTCACCAATTTCCAGATGGATGATGCTCTTGCCCTGGCGCTCCAGCGCGCGCGCTTTGTTCAAGACTTCAAAAGCGGTTTCCGTACCCAGCCGCGACATGCGGCGGGCCAGTTGTAATTCGTGTTGCGTGGTTGGGGCCATATTGACCGACGCTCCTAAGAAACCAAGTGGCACATTATACGCTGGCGAATGCAGGGTTTGAACTTCACGGCGCGCTTGCGCGGATCGCCCAGGCACGTGCGGGGAGCGCAATTTCGCCTCGGGTATTTGCCGTCAGAACTGCCCGCAGCCGGTCCCGTATCGACGTCCTGGCGCGCTCATCTAGCGTCGCAAGATAGTTGGGGGCCGAGCCCTGACCGGTTAGGAGCGGTTGCCAGTAATCGTCGAAGTTCTTGAAGCGCGTCACTACCTCGATGGGATGCACATCCGAGTCTTGCAAACCGGCTTGTTCGAAGAGCGCTCGCAGCCCTTCGCGCGTACACATGGGGAAACGGCGAGCCTGATCAAACTCGGCTGCCCCGCTGTCTATCGCTGCCGCCGCATCCCAGAATTCACGCAGGAATCTGGTGCCCTCCAAGTAATCCCAAACGTAGACCGCAACGGTGCCCTCAGGGCGAACGACACGGCGGAATTCCTGTAATCCTTGTTTCGGGTGCGGCACATAATTCAATCCCAGGCCGCAGACTGCAACGTCGAAACTGGAATCTGGAAACGGCAGGGCCATCGCATCCCCCGTTTGGAAGGTGACATTGGGATGTGCGCGGTGCTGGCGGGCGAACTCTATTTGCTCAGCAGAAGCGTCGATCCCATGGATGCTTGCAGGTTGGCAGAGTTCAACAATAGCTTCCGTGATCACGCCGCTTCCGCAGCAAATATCAATCCATCGAAGGCCGTGCGGAAGATCGAGCCATTTCAAGAACTCGTGGGCAAGAAGCCGACTCCAGCGGCCCATCCACTGGTCGTAGTCCGCACCTGAGGTCCAGCGGTCAGTATCACGGTGCATGTCAAGAGAGGATTATTAATTGAATGAAGCCTGAAAAAATGAAGCGTGAATCGGAAATTATTCCGAGACGCTGTGCTCTTCGTTTTGCGAGCGCAACACGCGATCAACGGAATACGGGAGACGGTGCCGGGGCTCATGGTAGTGGCGAACCTGCATCTCTCCCAGCAAGCCGATGGCAAGCAGATTCAAGCCGCCAAGCAGCAGGCCCATTGCCGTCATCATGAGTGGACCGTGCTCACCCATCACGGGAACATGGCGGAGGAACTTCTCTGCTCCCAGCCACATCACGATGCCGCTACCGCCGAACATGCTGAGCGCTCCCAGCGTTCCAAAAAAGTGCAGAGGACGCGAAAGATAGCGCAGCAAAAAGCGAATCGTAATGAGATCGAAGAAGACGCGGAAGGTACGCGAAATTCCGTAATGTGAAATGCCGCGTTCGCGGTTCACATTGCGAATGGGAACTTCGCAAATCGATGCGCCATACCACGACGCCAGTGCCGGAATAAAGCGATGTAATTCGCCATAGAGGGGCACCTGCTCCAGAATCTCGCGGCGGTAGGCTTTGAAGGTGGTGCCGAAGTCATGAATTTCGACGCCGCTCAATTTAGCCATCAGCCAGTTGGCAATCCGTGAAGGAATACGGCGCATCCAGAAATTGTCGATTCGGACTTTGCGCCAGCCGCTGACGATATCGTAACCGGCGGCAATCTTCTCCAGGAAAATTGGAATGTCCGCGGGATCGTGCTGCAGATCGCCATCCATGGCGATAATATATTCGCCGCGCGCGTGATCGAAACCTGCGGCGAGTCCAGCCGTCTGGCCGAAATTGCGCCGAAGTTTTACAACGGTCACACGGCTATCTACGGCCGCAATCTCGCGCAGCATCGCGAAAGTGTGATCGCTAGAGCCGTCATCCACCAGCACAATTTCGAACGTCTCACCGGCCGTCTCCATGACGGCCTTCAGGCGATCGTAGAGATCAGTGACGTTCTCTTGCTCGTTATGCAGAGGGACGACGATGGAGTATTTTGGCACAGTCTTTTTATTATAGCGTGAAGCCTCGCACACGAATATAAATTCGTCACCAAACGTAACCTCACGGCCACGCGGACCCATCATTCGCTGGGAGGGCAAGAACGCGGATCAACCCTGCTCTTTTAACTTCAATCGTGACTTGTTTTCTTCCATGAAAGGCTTTGATGTCGTTGGCCGCGCCCAAGAGGCGGTTCCATTGCTCGTAATACAGCGTGACTGGAAAGCGGCCCAAGCCGTAAACGCTAACTCCACCCTTTTCACCCACTTTGAAGATCAGGTCTCCGCTGCGCTTTTTCGTCTCGACTTCTTTTTCCAGTTGGGACAATCGTGCTTTCAGCTCTTCGTAACTCGGTTCGGTCATAGGTGCCTCGACAATGATTTTTATGTCAGCTCTATAGTAACGTGCCCCAACCCCGCCTAATCCAATCAGACAAGGGAAATCCGAATCCAGCCCGGCGCGGGAAACGACTTGTGACTTGTAAATGTATGTAAAAGCAGGAGCGTAGGCCCGACAATCCAGGAACACACTGTAGAATACAAAGACACGGTCGTTAGATGTGCTTCCCTTTTTCAGGAGAGAAGATTGTTTATTCAGCGTATGGGTAGAATTTTCTTGTTTCTTTTATTGGTCAGCGCTCTTCAGATTGTCGCTTCGGCACAACAGACTCAAACGCCAGATAACCAAAACCCGCCGGATCAAAGCACGCCCTCAGCCCCGCCAGAGAAGCCGAAGGACACAGAGCCCAAGGCGCTTGGGACGCCGGTACCCGCCAGCACCGAGAAGAACCCGCAAGACAAGAATGCGGGAACATCGAACGACCGGCTTTTCTTTGCCCTGCCCAACTTCTTCGCAGAGGAGATGGACGCGCGCAGGGGCCCCACGGGACGGCACGGGAATACGCGGGGAAGCGTGGTGACTCGTGCCAGCGCAAAGGAGGACGCGATCGGAAGAATGAACGCGCTCGCGGCCGCGCATCGACGCAACATCAGAAACAGCAAATGACTGCCGGCAGAGACGCCAAGATTTCCTCGCGTACCAGCGCGCCGAGCCGCCAGCCGGGGGGACCTTGCAGAATGCCGGCCAGGTCCCGCCGCTCACTTCGGGACAGAAATTTAAGGTTGTGTTCCGCAGTTCATTCGATCCGGTCCAATATGCGTGGTACGGATTTCTCTCGGCAATCAGTCAGGCAGAAAACAGCGAACCGGGTTATGGGCAAGGTTGGCAGGGCTACGCAAAGCGTTATGGGAGTGCGTTCGCCGACGGGACCATCGAGAACTTCATGACCGGCGCAGTTTTTCCGTCACTGCTGCATCAGGACCCCCGTTTTTTTCAATTAGGCAAGGGCACTTTCACCCATCGAACTGAATACGCCGTCAGCCGCATTTTCATCACCCGCACGGATTCTGGCAAAGCGCAATTCAACTACTCCGAAATTGTGGGCAGCGCTTTGTCGGCTGCCATCTCCACCAACACTTATCGATCCCCGTGCTTTCATCACCACTCGCTCCGACCCGCCACTTGACTTATATTCACAACGCATCCGATCGCACTTTGCCAAATACTCTCAGCGTCTGGGGAACGCAGGTGGGCTATGACACGATGACACGATTGTGGTCAAGGAATTCTGGCCCGACATCCATCGCAAATTAATCCACAAGCCTCAAGCTGATGCAGCACCACCGGTGAGACCCAATCCCTAAGACGTGGTTGAACCGCGAAGCTTCTGGTGATTGGCACACGTATGACTCGCCTGTTGACCGGTAGCAATCTGAAGAGTAGTGTTTCTGAAAATTTCGGCGAGGCCGTTACCGGTTTCCCGGCGCTTCAGGAGGACAGCCAGCGAATTCTGTTCAGGTTGTGGCAACGGCTTTTGCATTAGGCAGCGCGACCACGAATTAATCGGAGGAATTGAATGTTCTGTACACAATGCGGAGCAAGTAATGCCGAGGGCGCAGGGGTTTGCGCACGGTGCGGCCGACCATTACAGCCGACACCGCTCACCGGGCAGGGGCTTGCAACGGCATCGCAAGCCAGCGCGGTGTACGTTCCGAACTATCTTGTCTTTGCGATTTTGGCAACCGTTCTCTGCTGCTTGCCTGCGGGCATTCCCGCCATCATTTACGCAGCGCAGGTCAATGGCAAATTGCAGGCAGGGGACATTGCGGGAGCCCAGGCCGCTTCCAACAATGCAAAGATGTGGTGCTGGATTGCTTTCGGATTGGGACTGGCGTTCTGCTTGATTTATGGCCTCCTCATGGCTGCCGGAATCATGCGTCACATGAACCGTTAGAAAAGTGCTTTCCTTTATGTGGAACTCATTCGATCATCGACTCCGGATTGGAATGGTTGCGGTTGCCGCCACGGCAATTGTCATGCTTACATGCTTCGATCCGGCCACATCTGGCATGTTTCCTCCTTGCCCGCTCCATTACCTGACTGGCTGGTATTGTCCTGGATGCGGTTCCTTGCGTGCACTTCACCAGCTGTTACATGGGAACCTGAGCGCTGCCTGGGCGCTGAATCCGCTGACCGTCGTGTTGTTACCGTTTCTCACTTACGGTATAGCCTCTCACGCACTCAACCAGCTTCGTGGAAAACATTTGCCGCAGCTCTTCTTGCCGGCGGTGTGGATTCGTGCGCTGTGTGCGGTAATTATCCTGTTTGGAATTGCGCGGAATATTCCGCTTCATCCTTTCGACTGGCTGGCGCCGGCAGGAACCCTGCTTCCCTAAGGTTGGATACTAATTCTTGCGGCAGTCTTCGCACACGCCGTAGATTTGAAACGTGTGGCGCGTGGTGGCGTAGTTGTACCGGCGTCCGATTTCTTGCTCCAGTTGATCCACTTCCCGGGAAAAAAATTCCACAGAACTGCCGCACTCCGTACACACCATGTGGTGATGGCTGCGCCGGTTGTACTGGTGTTCGTAGCGGGCAATGCCATCATGAAACGCGACTTCGCTGGCGAGTCCACACTCCGCCAGCAGTTTCAGCGTGCGATAAACCGTGGTGTAGCCGATGCCGGAATCTTTCTTCTGCACCAGGCGGTGCAGTTCGTCGGTGGAAAGATGGTCGCGGGTTTCCAAAAACGATCGCAGGATGGTATCGCGTTGCGCGGTTTGCTTCAGGCCGACGCGCTTGAGATGGCGGTGAAGAATTTCCTGGGCCTCTCGCACCATCTCGCGGGAGATGGAAGGCTGATCATCGATGCGCTTCTGCAACATGAAGGGACAGCATAGCATCGCCGATCTTGAAAATGAAATTCAATTTCAGTGGCGGGTGGCGTCTGTTCATCAGAAGCTCTAAAGACGAAAGGTTTAGACACTGGGGGCACAGAGGCGCACAGTAGTTGATTCCGTCAGAGCAGTACGCTTGTTTGTGCCGCACGCCGCTTTCACCCTAGAATCAAATTGCTTATGAGTACGTTTACTGCAACAGGCGTTCCGGTATCGCGGCGTTCGACGGGCTTGCGAATTTTATTGTCACTGCTCTTGCTGGCCGTTCTTTTTGTAGCGGGAGTGCTGGGTTACGCCTATCTTGTCGCTCGCTCTGCTCTGCCTCAGCTTGACGGAAGTCTTCCCGTCAAAGGATTGTCGGCGCCCGTAAATGTGACACGGGATGTTCACGGAGTTCCCGCCATCGAAGCCGCCAACCTGGACGACTTATTTTTTGCTCAAGGATACGTGACGGCGCAGGACCGGCTCTGGCAGATGGACGTGATGCGCCGCTTTGGCTCGGGAGAGCTCTCGGAGATTCTGGGCGAGGATACATTGAAGATCGACCGCGAGCAGCGCATTCTGGGATTGCGTGCTGCGGCGAAAAAGTCGCTCGGCATGGCGAGTCCGCGCGACCGCTCATATTTTGACGCTTATGCCCGGGGAGTAAATGCTTTCATGGCAGCACATAGTAATGCGCTTCCCATCGAATTTCATATTTTGAAATACCGGCCAAAGCCATGGCAGGCAGAAGATTCCATCGTCATCGCGAACCAAATGGTGAAGGACCTCAACTTTTACACCTTCGAGGACGCGCTGGAGCGAGAGAAAATCCTGGCCAAACTGGGACCCGAGTTGACCGGTGACATGTATGTGAACAAATCGTGGCATGATCGTCCTCCGACCGTAATGCGGGAAGATGTGGATGATCAAAAAAATAAGCCAGATTCTGGCGACAAAGATGATGACGATGACGACGAAGACGCGAGCCCTGACAACGCGGTCACAAGACTCAGGAATGGCCTGGAAATCTGGGCGCAACAAACTCCGGAAGCGGCGAACGGATCGAATGACTGGGTAGTTTCGGGTGCACACACTGTAACCGGCAAGCCTCTGCTCGCAAACGATATGCACCTCGGCCATCAGATGCCAAATCTCTGGTATGAAGCTCATCTGAAATCGGGCGGATTAGATGTCGCCGGCGTGACTCTGCCGGGAATGCCGTATGTCATTGTCGGCCACAATCAGCGCATTGCCTGGGGATTCACCAACGTTGGACCGACAGTGGCAGATGCTTTCATCGAGAATTTCGACTCCAGAGGGTGCTTATCAGACGCCGCAGGGCTGGCAGCAGCCGGAGCATCGCCAGGAAGTGATTCACGTCAAAGGAAAACCGGACGTCACGATCGATGTAAGGATCACGCGTCATGGACCCATAATTTCCGAAATAATTCCCGGCGAGTCGCGGCAAGTGGCTTTGCGCTGGACTCTCTACGATGGGCTGCGCATGCCGTTTTTCGACGTCGATACTGCGCAGAACTGGCAAGACTTCCGTAAGGCTTTTTCGCAACTCGATGCGCCGGGCCAGAATGTTGTTTACGCCGACGTCGATGGAAACATCGGTTACCAGACTACCGGCCACATTCCGATTCGTGCCTCCGGTGATGGCAGCCTCCCCGTCAGCGGAGCCGACGACGCTCACGAATGGACGAGTTACATTCCGTTCGACAAGTTGCCCAGCATCTACAATCCTCCTTCGGGCATTATCGCCACTGCAAACGGGCGCATCACGCCGGATGGGTATCCTTATTCGATCAGCGCCGGGTGGGAAGCACCCTGGCGGACGGCGCGAATTTATCACGTGCTGGAGTCTGGCCGAAAATTCGGGACCTCCGATATGCTGGCGCTTCAAAACGATGTGCAGTCTGAGAATGATCTTTTCGCAGCGGAGCGCTTTGTATATGCGGTGGATCATGCTGCCAAGCCTTCCGCGCGTGCCAGGCAGGCTGCAGACCTTATGCGCAACTGGGATGGGCGCATGGTTGCCTCATCCACGGCGGCAACGATTGCCGTACGCTCCGAACAGGAACTGACCAGATTACTTCTCGAACCGCGCCTGGGAGCTGCCCCGGACGATCCTCAGCAACAAGAAACAAAACTGAGCTGGAAAACTTACCACTGGCAGATGAAAACCGTTTGGCTGCAAAATGTCATGCTGCACCAGCCCAAGCGCTGGCTACCGGAGAAATATCCTAACTACGATGAACTCTTGACTGCCGCGGTTGAAGGTGCGGTGAGTGATCCGGACGCACCCAAGAATTTGGCTTCGTGGCATTGGGGCCCGGTCAATGCAGTCGACATCGAACATCCGCTACTGGGGAAAATTCCCGGTCTGCGGCGGTGGAGCGGTCCGGGAATCAATGACCAATCAGGAAGCGGATATACAGTGAAAGCTGTGACGCCGCATCATGGACCCTCAGAGCGCTTCACTGCGAACCTCGCCGATCTTGATCAATCCACATTGAACACGGTTACAGGCCAGGGCGGAAATTTTCTTAGCCCTTACTATATGGATCAATGGAAAGCGTGGTATCAGGGCTTCACATTCACCCTGCCCTTTAGCGAACAGGCGGTGAAGGCAACGGCAGCGCACCGCCTGGTGCTGCAACCCGAGCAATAAGACTGGAAGGCACGCCCCGATTAGAAAAAGTCGCCCGATTTAACGTCTGTAATGTACCCGGGTAGAACGATGGTTCCGGTGGTGATGTAGTAATAGTTGGTCAGCAGAGCATCAGTGACGGTGTAATAAACTCGCAGATTGCCGCCTTCCGCAACATACTCCACCTGGCGCGAAGTAAAATCCTGCAGGCCGGTCACATCGCCATTGTCCGGTGGAATGACGATATTCCCGTTGGTAGTATTCAGAATGGAGAGGCAGCCTCGCACTTCGCCGGTGACGTTGTTGACGTCCCCGATGTTGGTGCACGTATGAGAGCCAATGAATAGTTGGCCGCCGTTCCCCATGTCAATCCGGTCGTGATAGCCGTCGGTAATCACGTATTTGTTGGTGACGGTCATCGAATTCAAGTCCACAATATCGAGTCGTCCGCAGGTGGTGGCCGCCGTGGTTTCGCCGGTGCAAGGATTGTTGGTAGGTGGCGTGCCAGCTACATAAAGAGTGGAACCACTGAGAAGACCGATGGTTGCGGCGTCTACCGCAACTGCAGCTCCGGCCGTCGGCGGGCTGGTGGTGAGGTTCAGAATCTGCACGCTGGCCTGTGTTCCCATACATTCTGCGCCGCAATTTAGAATGTAGGCCTGGGTGCCGTCGCTGTTAAAAATTCCATACACCGGACGGTCGAATCCCGGCACTGAAACTGTCACAGGAGTGCTGGTGTTTAATGAAGCTGGCGTGACCACGGTTACCGCATCGGAATCATTGCTAAAGGCAAGCAACTGCGATCCTGTCGAGTTTGAGACCACGGTCTGCGCACCCGGTACGCTGATCGTGGCTGCAACCCCGCCTGCTGTAAGGTTCATCTGCACCACCGCACCCGGTGAAAAACCGATGATTGGTGCAGATGGTACGGCCGCGTAGCCAACCGCGGGCTGTGGTACGACCATGCTCGTGGTAATGCCGGGCAACTGGATGCTGCCGGTTTCCGTTTCTTTTAGAGTGTTGACTACGTCAACCTTATTGCTCAACAGATCAAACGCCACAAGGGTTGCCCGATTCGGTGAGATCGCCATCAGGCCCGGAGCACCACCGGTGCTCACCCCGCCCCGACCCACCGTGTCAAACTGGCCGTCAATAATGACAAGACCGCCAAATGCCGTGGGACTGGAGGCGCTCTGCGAGGCAAAAACGCGTTCCGTTAATTTGCTTGGAGGAGCGGTGCTGGATTTCGACCCACCCCCGCAGGAGGCAAGACCTAAAAGCACGGACAGCAGGACGGCGTGCAGCAGAGCGGATTTCTTCAAACTTCAAGCTCCTAACCACAGGAAAAATAGAGATTTAAGTGCGAAATACCGGATTATAGCAGAGCCCGCCAAAAAGCCTGTTGCATCGCATTTACCCGTGTACGGCGTTAGATGCAAATACGTGTGCTCATCTTGTATCCTCTTAAGATGGCGGACAACATTCTGGCACGGCTCAAGCGCTCGCCCGTTCTCTGCGACGGCGCCATGGGTACGCTGCTTTACTCCAAGGGAATTTTCATCAATCGCTGTTACGACGAACTGAATCTGTCGCAGCCCGATCTTATTCGCGCCATCCACCACGAGTATCTGCAAGCTGGGGCCGAGATTATCGAAAGCAACACTTTCGGAGCCAATTCCTTCCGCCTTGCCAGGCACAGCCTAGCCGATAAAGTACACGACATAAACCGGATGGGAGCGCGGCTTGCCCGGGAGGCCGCTAAGAGCTTCGATGTTTGGGTGGCGGGATCGGTTGGCCCATTGGGAACAAGAATCGAGCCGCTGGGAAAAACTTCGTTCGAAGAAGCTCGCCAAGCCTTTCGCGAGCAGATCGAAGCGCTGGCCGAAGGCGGCGTCGATCTGCTCATGCTGGAAACATTCGGCTACCTCGAAGAACTCCATCAAGCCATGCTTGCCGCCAAGGATGTCGGAGCCAAGTTGCCTTTGGTGGTGCAGGTGACGATTGACGAGGACGGTAATTGTCTTGACGGCTCCGATCCGCAAACATTCGCTCCTCGGCTTGAGGATTGGGGCGCCGACGTTATCGGATGTAATTGCAGTGTGGGTCCGGTCGCCATGCTCGACGCCATCGAGCGGGTGCGTGCGCTGACTTCCCTGCCGCTCGCCGCGCAGCCGAATGCCGGCATTCCGCGCTCGGTGGAGGGAAGAAATATTTATCTCTGCTCGCCGGAGTACATGGCGAGTTACGCGCGGAAATTCGTCGCGGCCGGAGCACGCATCGTCGGAGGATGTTGCGGCACGACTCCCGACCACATCCGGGTGATGAAGTCTGCGTTGCGCGCGGGAGAGGCTCGAGGCAAGTCGGCCTCGACCCAAGTCTCCAACACGAGCATACCCAGGGCAACGCCAGCGCAACCGCTAGAGGACCGGTCTGTGCTGGGCGCGAAACTGGCGCGGGGCGAGTTCGTCACCATGGTGGAGGTGGTGCCTCCTAAAGGAACCGACATCCAGAAAGAACTGGAAGGTTCACGTTTTTTAAAATCGGTTGGCGTGGATGCGGTCAACATTCCCGACAGCCCACGCGCTTCGGCGCGCATGAGCAATCAGGCGCTCTCTCTGCTGGTGCAGCGCGAAGCGGGAATCGATGCCATTCTGCACTACACCTGCCGCGACCGGAATGTGCTCTGTATTCAAAGTGATCTGCTGGGCGCGGCGGCGGTTGGAATCAAGAACCTGATTTGCATCACAGGTGATCCGCCCAAGATGGGCAATTATCCGGACGCGACGGCGGTGTTCGATGTGGATGCCATCGGCTTGGTGAACATCGTTCACAACCTGAATCGAGGATTGGACCTGGGCGGCAATCCCATCGGCGCTGGCACGGGGTTTGTGATTGGAGTGGGGGCGAACCCGGGACTCACTGATCTCGACGAAGAGATCCGGCGCTTCGAATTCAAAGTCGCTGCCGGAGCCGAGTACGCGGTGACCCAGCCGGTTTTCGACATTCGTCTGCTGGAAAATTTTCTGCGAAGGATTGAGCATTGCCGTATTCCGGTGGTGGCAGGAATTTGGCCGCTGGTCAGCGTGCGAAACGCCGAGTTCATGAAGAACGAGCTTCGAGTGTCGGTACCGGATTCGATTCTGGAGCGCATGGCGCGGGCCCAATCCCCGGAAGCCGCGCGAGCCGAAGGAGTCGCCATAGCCCGCGAGATGCTGATTGCGGTTCGGCAGACCGTGCAGGGAGCGCAGATTAGCGCTCCGCAAGGGCGTTACAGCTCGGCGGTGGACGTGCTGGAAGCCTTGGGAACGAACACTCCTGCTTCGGCTTAAGGTTTCCTTTATGGGGACACGAAAGGGCATTTTCACGATCTATTTACAATAATAAACTGGACATTGCGCGCCGATCGTAGCATTACAATAGAGAAGGAGCTAAACCCCGTTGGCCAAATTTGAAGAGTGCCTTCAGCGACTGGAAAAAATTGTTCAGGAGCTGGAAAAGGGAGACGTGCCCTTGGAAAGTTCCCTCACGCTCTTTGAAGAGGGCATGAATCTTTCCTCCGCGTGCCGTAAAGAATTGGAGCAGGCGGAAGGCAAAGTAGAGATTCTGCTCAAGAAAAACGGGAAGCTCCAGGCTGAACCGTTCGAATCCGTAGCGGAAAAGGCGAGTGCCCGCAGATAGGCAACTCGCTCCGTTGCAATCTTTATAAAAATGTCTGTGGAGTAGCGGTTCCGAACCCTTCCCCGCAGCCCAAGACCGTTGTAACTGACGGCTTTAAGTCAGGAGGATCTATGGGCTTTAGTGTCGTAGTATTCGAAACCAATCCCAGGGTGGCACAAACTCTGGCCGGTAAACTCTCTTCTCACTTCCACGCCGTCCACTTGACGCATTCCGGCGACGAACTTCGCAAACGCGTGGCCAGCAACCGTCCTGAGGCTGTGGTGCTTGATATGGAAGCTTCTCGTCTTACTGATGTACGAAGCTTGCACGAAGATTTTCCACAGCTGCCCATCGTGTGCACGCACCGGATACCTGATGAACAACTTTGGATTGACGCCCTGGAGGCTGGGGCGAGCGATGTTTGTCAATCCGACGATGCGCAGGACGTTTTGACTTCAGTTTTGCGAAGCGTGGCCGTAGCAAGAGCCGCGTCAGCTTAATGTATTACGAAGACCAGCGAGGATGCTTTTGGCATCCTCGCTGTTTTTTTGCATACGACCGAAAGCCCACTATTTCGGCATGACTACTACTTCTTCTTTCGGCATGGCATCAAGGGTTGCTTTGTCGATGCCGAGGTGCTGCATCACCAGTTCGGGTGGGGTGTGAGTGAGCCATTCCGACAGCGCCAGGTCCTGATAGTAGCTGCTCTTGAACATCTCCAAAAACTTGAGGTCGGTGTTGCCCGTATTTTCCACGTAGTGTGGAAGCGTCTTCAGGACATAGCCAACATCTCCGGCTTGAAAGTCCATGGTGCGCGCGCGGCCTCCGGTAGCGAAGACAGTCATTTTTCCCGAGCCGCTGATGTAATACTGCCATTCGTCGGCATTAGGATGCCAGTGCAGTTCGCGTATTCCTCCCGGGTGCACGGTAACGATGGCCGCGGCAATCGTGGTGGATACTTTGAAAGTATTCGAGTCCACGATCCGCACCTCTCCGCCTTTCGTGGTTCTCGAGACGGCCTGTTGCGTCTTGCGAAATGCGAAATCAACTTTCGATAACCCGAGCGAGCCTTCCGTCGCTTTTAGATCCGCATTGAGTGGCCCTGGGACGGGCGCCTGAAAAATAAATTTCTCTCGCCGCGGCAACTTGGTCAAAGACTGTTCGCTCACGCCAAAATTCTTCGACAGCACTCCGTGCGGCGTGTGCGCCATCCAGTCGGTGAGCAGTACGGTTTCGTACTCGGAGAAGTTGCCGTCGTCAAATACCAGCAAAAACTCACAACCATCGGGATTCAGGCCCTGAATGGAATGCGGAATTCCGGTGGGAAAATACCACAGGTCGCCTTCTGTGATGTCGGTAACAAAACTTTTACCCTCGGCATCAAGGCCGGTGATACGCGCCTTTCCGTAGAGCATGAGCGCCCACTCGGCCGCGGTGTGCCAATGCAGCTCTCGGATGCCGCCGGCGGTCAGTCTCATATCCACACCGGCGATCGTTTTGGAAACCGCAAGTTCTCTGACCGTGACCTCGCGCGACCATCCCCCTTCCTGCATCCGCTTGTGAGCGATTGAGAACGGGTATTTGAAGGTTTGCACGCCACCCGCGTCGGTTGACGGAGGCAGAAAAGAATCCGGGTTCTGGGCATCCAGCAAAGGATTGGTGGGACCGGGGTCGCTGGCGCTTGGATCATCCTTCGTGGGGTACGGTTTGCCTTCTCGCTCTTCCTTGCTGGGATAGGGTTGCTGGACCTGGCCTGCGGCGTCGACTGGAAGCATTCCGGCAGCGGCCAGCGCGGCCGTTCCTACGCCTAAGAATCCACGTCGCGAATATGCGTCTTTCTTCCCATCATCGCTCATAAGTCTTCCCTCTTTGTACACAAGTGAATAACTTCCACTTCAGCTTTATCTTTCCACAAGGCAGCAGACCCTCTGCCTATTTATGTCCATAGTAAAACGACTAAGCGGAAGCGCAAAAGGATTCAACGAACGATTCAATTGAACGTTGGATAAGGTGCGCTTTTGTGATTTCGGCATGGCACATTATCTGGACACGGTGCTTGCGGACTCTGGCCTTGTTATACTCACTGCGCGATGCTGCAAGAAACTCTCGAACAAGGCCGAATGCGAACCGACGCGGCTCTGGATCGCCTGATTCCGCTGGAAACCCAGGATCCCGTCTCCATTCACAAGGCGATGCGGCACAGTGTATTTGCCGGGGGCAAGCGCCTGCGGCCGGTGCTTTGCATGGAAGCCGGACGAATGATCGCGGGATCGCTGCCCGAAAAAATTGAAGAATTAGGCGCGGCCCTGGAAATGCTGCATACGTATTCGCTGATCCACGACGATCTGCCCGCGCTCGACAACGACGATCTGCGCCGCGGACGCCCTACCTGCCACAAAGTTTTCGGTGACGCGCTCGCAATTCTCGCGGGAGATGCGCTGCAAACGCAGGCTTATGAAGTTCTGTCTCGGCTGGACTGTCCGGCAGAGTCGCGAGTTCGAATTATCGAAGAGATCGCTCGCGCCACCGGCACAATAAACGGCATGATTGGCGGTCAGGTGGTAGATCTGGAAGCCGAGCACACTCAGCCTACGCCAGAGATGCTCGAATATATTCATCGCGCAAAAACCGCAGCATTGATCACGGCAAGTTTGGTGAGCGGTGGAATTTACGCCGGCGCAAAAGACAGCGAGGTTCGGAAACTTCGCGCCTTCGGTCAGTCGATCGGCTTGGCATTTCAAATCGTGGACGACGTGCTCGATGTGACGCAGAGTTCGGAGCAACTCGGCAAAACAGCCGGCAAGGATACGGCCGCACAAAAGGCAACCTATCCCGCACTTTTCGGAATCGAGGAGTCCGTGAGCAAAGCTGACGCGTTGGTAGCTTCCGCGTTCGCGCAGCTGGACGGGTTCGGAGAGCGAGCGGACAATTTGAAGGAGCTGGCGCAGTATCTGGTGCAGCGGAAGAAGTAGCGTTGCGTTCTTAACGATGAAGGACGGCTCAGTCACGGCCCCTAGGTCTCGGCGCAGCGCGGTGGTAGCTGGCCGGTACGCTACTGTAATGTCCGCGGCCGCTCTCGGTGCGGCGATCTTCAGAGCGGCTGTGAATCGAATCTTCTCCGCTCCGCCGGATCGCGTATTGTTCGGATCTTTCTTGTTCGCTGCAATTCTTGGGATTCTCTGGTTCATATTCACCTTCGCCTGTGTGTTTCGCATCATGGGTCAGGAGAACCGACTGGCCCGGCAAAACAGGTCAGCAGGGCGTGCAAAAAGATGCAAAGGTATTGTGCGCCGTCTTGGACTCTCATTTGGCATCGGATCC
The DNA here is from genome assembly GCA_963817305.1 of uncultured Acidobacteriaceae bacterium. Lineage (GTDB taxonomy): Bacteria > Acidobacteriota > Terriglobia > Terriglobales > Acidobacteriaceae > Sulfotelmatobacter. The sequence goes on from CAWFOD010000016.1 coordinate 606,374, forward strand.
GTCCTGTCACTTTCCGCATGGTCGGCACTCGAACTAAGCGACGATATTATGCAATCCCGTATGTTGCCGTGGATCCCGCCGTTGATCACGGTGCAACATTATGGGTTCCGCGCAGCCAGTCGCCTATTTCCGTGTCAAGCCGAAGGGTCCAACGCCGGCTGCGAAGCTTATAAGACCGCTCCGGCCTTCTTGGTCGCGAACGCGCTGGTCTATTTTCCCTTCGTCCTGTGTGTTGTTATTTACTGCCGGCTTGTGGGGCGGCTTGGCGAAGCGTTGCAAGCTCGCGAGAGCAGATTCGTTCGTTGGTGCGTCCCGCTGGGCGTCTTGGGACTCTGTGCGGTTCTGGCTTTGAACAGGTTGGGCCTCACCACGTATAACACACTCTACCCGACAGGCGATTCGCATTGGCACTTCGGTTTTTGGGAGATCGTGAATGACGTTACGGGGAGCATCATAGTTGCCTGCGGTTTCTTTCTGCCGTTCTATTTCTATCGAGCATTTCGCAGGAGCGAGTCGCTTTTCGAGAAGCGACGCACATTATTTGACCTGACCTCGCTGGCGGCGTTAATGGTGGTTGCGCTTACGCTCGGCGACGTTTACTGAGCCTTGCTCCTGAGAAGTTTGATAGGATCCTGAGGGTGATGAGTCGACGGAGTTATCCGAAAATATGCCATCGAGTTCCAATCTCGACATTCTGGCCGTCGCCGCTCATCGCGACGATGTAGAACAGACCTGCGGCGGAACATTGCTGAAGATGGCGCAACGCGGCCAGCGGACGGGCATTCTCGACCTCACGCAAGGGGAGATGGGCACCCGCGGCACGGCTGAAGATCGCGCACGCGAAGCGACGGATGCGGCAAAAATTCTCAATGTGGCGTGGCGCCGCGCGCTCGACATTCCCGACGGTCGCGTGGAAAACACCTGGGAGAATCGCCTGAAAGTGGCGAGCGTGATCCGCGAAACTCGGCCGCGGGTTGTGATTCTGCCGTACTGGAAGGGACGCCATCCGGATCATTACACCTGTTCTGTGCTGGGATACGAGGCTTGTTTTCTGGCAGGGCTTTCCAAGCTTGATCCGCAAGGCGCACTCAGTAATCGGCAATCGGGGATTGGCCAGCGGGATGTCAGCACTACGAAGTTTGCGCCACATCGTCCATTCAAAATTATCTACGCGACACTTTACTACGATGTGCGTCCTACGTTTGTGGTAGATATTAGCGAGCAGTTTAAGCAGAAGGTCGCGTCCATCTTCGCCTACAAATCACAGTACAGTGATCAGGAGGCAGGCAAAGACATCTTCCCTGCCCACGATGAGATTCACGCGCGCGTGGAATCGATGGCCCGGTATTACGGGGCTCTCGGCGGCGTGACCTACGCGGAGCCGTTTCTGCAGAAAGAAGTCGGCTTGGTTGAGGATCTGCTGACGATTCCCGTGAAATCGATTTAATTCTTCTGCACTTACTTCTTCAAGGCAACGGCAAGCCCATCGCGAATCGGTAAGATCGTTGTGTAGAAATCCGCCGAGTTGTAGAGCTGACGGTTAAACTCCAGGATCGCCTTGGTCTCCGCGGACTTCGGATTTTTTTCTGCCACGCGTCCGCTCCACAAAACATTATCCGTAATAAACAATCCGCCCTTGCGCAAACGCGGCGATACCAGACGCAACACGCGCGGATAATCCTGCTTGTCGACATCGTTGAAAATGATATCGAACTGCTGCTTTTGCTCCGAGAGAACTTCCAGCGCATCTCCGGTGTGAACCGCGATTCGATTCGCAACGCCTGCCCTCTCAAAATAATTGCGCGCCCGCTGGGCATTCTTGGGATCGCCGTCCGTGTAAATAACGCGCCCGTTTTCACCCACGGCCTGCGCCCACCAAACGGTCGAGTAGCCGATAGCCGAGCCAAGCTCGAAAACTGTTTTCGCACTGATCGTCAGAGCCAGTTGTTGCAGGACACGCGCCACAGCCGGCCCCACAATGGGGATATCGTGCTTGCTGGCATAGTCTTCCATCTCCACCAACACATCGCTGCGCTTGGGAAGCATGGAATACAGATAATCGTCGACCGGGCCGGCGGTGGTGAAGTTGTAGTGCCGCCAGTTTGGCTTGCTTACCTTTTTCGGATTGTTTTCTTTTTTTGGTTTATTCGCGGCCACTTGTCTCCTTTGCACTTCGAATTGGCGTCAGGCAGTTGCGCGATCTAAATCCCGCAAAGTCACGCCCGGGGTCAAGGTTAAGATTTCGACGCCTTTCACCAGCTTTTTCAATTCCGCAGGACTTCCCGTCAATACCGGAAAGGTGCCGAAGTGCATGGGAATTACGGTTTTCGGCTTGAGCAGATTGCAGGCATACGCGGCTTCGCGCGGGCCCATGGTGAAATGATCGCCAATCGGCAACATTACGACTTCAGGATTGTAAAGCTCCCGAATGATTGCCATATCGCCGAAAACATTGGTATCGCCGGCATGGTAGAGCTTTACTCCGTTTTCGAACTCCACCACGTACCCGCAAGCTTCGCCGCCATAAACCATCTCGTCGCCATCCTGAATCCCGCAGGAGTGGTCCGCGTGCACCATGGTGACTTTGATGTCACCGATTTTCTGCGTGCCACCCTTGTTCATCATGGCGATTTTCTTGGCGCCTTTTTTTTCCAGCCAACCGCAGAGTTCGGGAATGCCGACTACCTGCGGATTATGTTCCTTGATTATTTCAACCGCATCGCCGATGTGATCGCCGTGACCGTGGGTGATCAGAAGAGTATCGACCTTCTTCACTTTCTTCTCGGAAGGCGGGCATGCGGGATTATTCATGATCCACGGATCGATGATGATGGTCTGTCCACCGGGCGTTTCGATGCGAAATGTTGCGTGGCCCAGCCACGTAAGATGAATGCCTTTCAGATTCATGGGTAATAGCTCCTGCGCGCCAGCCACTTGCAGTGGATCTTGAGCGGAAACCCACCCGGAATGGGCTGCGACTGGATTTAGTTTAATATGAAACGCCATGAAGGAACTCAAGGTACTGATTTCGCGGGATCGAATTACAAAACGAGTCGCGGAGCTGGGCGCCGACATTACTCGCGACTTCGCGGGCCAGCCCATCATCCTGGTCGGCGTCCTGAAGGGTTCGGCGATTTTTCTCGCCGACTTGGCGCGCCAGGTGGATCTCGACGCCACTTTCGATTTTATTGGCGTCTCCAGTTATGGCAACCGTCCCACACCCAGTCAGGAACTCAAGAGCGGATGGGATTCCACCGGCGAGGTAAAGCTAACCAAAGACGTTGATCAATCCATGAAGGACAAGAACGTGATCGTTGTCGAAGACATTCTGGATACGGGATTGACGCTAACGGTTCTAAAGAAATTGTTGCTCGCACACGGGCCCAAATCGCTGAAGATAGCCGCGCTGCTCGATAAGCCCTCGCGCCGCAAGCTGCCGCTGCAAGGCGACTATGTCGGCTTCACAATTCCCGATGAGTTCGTCGTCGGCTACGGCCTCGATTACGCCGAACGGTATCGTAATCTGGCGGACATTTGCATTGTGCCGCGAGAGTAGTGCTCACAAGCGCGGCTGCTATCATAGAAATCCATGGGGTCTGTTCTGAATACGACGGCAAATCATCTGCAGGTTGAGCCGCTGTTGCTGGAAGTGGCCGATGTGCTGGCGACTTCCCTTGATCTGGATACCACCTTGAGCCGGGTTGCTGAAGTGGTGCGCAAGGTCATCGATTATGAAATCTTCGCCATCCTTCTTCTAAACGAGAAGACGCAGGAATTGCGCTTTCGCTTCCAGGTAGGGTATCCGGCTGACTTCGCCGAACGCGCCCGGGTGAAGCTGGGCGAGGGCGTGACCGGACAGGCCGCGCAATCGAGACAAGCAGTCCTCGTCGACGACGTTACCCAGGATCCCAAGTACATCGCCGCCATAGCCAACGTGCGCTCGGAGTTGGCGGTGCCGCTCATCACCAAGAACCGCGTGATTGGCGTGATCGACCTGGAAGCGCGCAACCCGGGCTACTTCACTGAGGAACACAGCCGGCTGCTCACACTGGTGGCTTCTCGAATCGCAGGTGGAATTGAAAATGCGCAGCTTTACACCCGCACCACGCGACAGGCGCGCATTTTACAACTGCTCAACGAGATTGCTCGCGAGCTGTCATCCATTCTTAATCTCGACGAACTGCTGAATCGGGTTGCAGAACTTTTGCGGAAGCTCATCGATTACCAGATGTTCAGCATTTTGCTGTTGGATTCGTCCGGCGAAAAATTGCAACATCGATTTTCGTTGCGCTTCCGGGAGAATATACATCTCAAGCACGAGGTCCCTCTGGGCCGAGGCCTGGTCGGTTACGCCGCGCAAACCGGGCAGGCTGTGCTAGTTCCAGACGTCAGCAAAGACCCGCGTTATATCGCGGGCAATCCGGAAACACGCTCCGAACTGGCTGTGCCGCTGATCTACAAAGACAAGGTTATCGGCGTGCTTGACCTGGAGCACACGCGCCGCGGCTTTTTTACGGACGACCATCGCCGCACCATGATGACACTTGCGGCACAGGTTGCCATCGCCATCGAAAATGCGCGGCTGTATGAGGAGATTGCACGCCAGGAACGCCGCCTGGAGCGGGATTTGGCCCTTGCCCGTGAATTGCAGATGCGGCTGCTTCCGCAAACGCTTCCCAAGCTGGCAAATCTGGAATTGGCGGCGAAGTTTGTTCCGGCACGTGCGATTGGCGGAGATCTTTACGACTTTATCCCTTACTCGCTCTCACGGCTGGGAATTGTGATTGGCGATGTGAGCGGGAAAGGCGCGCCTGCCGCGATCTATGCAGCGCTGGTGAGTGGAATTTTGCGCTCGCATGCGCCGATTGAGCCCGGCCCTGCCGAAATGCTGAGGGCAGTCAATCTCTCTCTTGCCGAACGCCGCATCGAAGCGCAATTCGTTTCGCTCATCTACGCGGTTTGGGATGATGAACATCGAACCCTGCAGGTGGCCAATTCGGGCCTGCCTCGACCCATTCATGTGCACGCCGGGAAAAATCATGTGATCGAAGCAACCGGACTTCCGCTGGGACTTTTCGACGATGCAAATTACGACGAGTTCCGCTTCAAGATGAAGCCCGGGGATATGTTCGTATTCTTCAGTGACGGGATTCTCGACGCGCGGAATCGCAAGGGAGAGCTTTTCGGTCGAAGCCGTGTCGAACAACTTGTTCTGGAATGCGCCGGAAAATCGGCCGACTGTGTGGTCAACACGCTATTCAAGGCTGCGGCGGAACATTCCGCGGGCGTCGAATCCTTTGACGATCAGACCGTGGTAGCCATCAAAGTGAAGGAAAGTTCCGGTCCAGCCTCTGCGAAACGAAAATGACCCGCCCCAGCGAACCAGTTCAGATGGATCGTCCGCCCGGGTTTGTATTGCGAAGGAGCCGCAAGGGGCTATTTCATCGCAGTGAAAGCTTTCATTTGTATTGCGAAAATATTCCGCTTGCAAAACTCGCGGAGCGCTACGGTACGCCGCTTTATGTTTACTCCTCGACGACAATTCTTCAGCGGCTTGCCGATTTTCAAACTGCCTTCCACAGCATTCCGCATACTGTCTGTTACTCCGTAAAAGCGAACTCCAATGTGAATATCCTGCGCCTGCTGGCGCGGGAGGGTTGCGGATTTGACGTGGTCTCCGGCGGAGAACTGGAGCGTGTGCTGGTGGCCGACCGGCGCGCGGCCAGAAAAGTCGTGTTCTCGGGCGTGGGAAAATCGCGAGACGAGATGATGGCAGCTTTAAAAGCCGGGATCCTGTTGTTCAATGTAGAGAGCGAGTCCGAATTGTGGGTCCTGGCGGAATGCGCTGCGCGGTCGCGTGCGGTGGCGCGAATTGCTCTACGAGTCAACCCAGACGTTGCTGCCGACACACATCCGTACATTTCTACCGGCTTGCGCAAACACAAATTCGGAGTGCCGATTCGAAATGCGCGCGAGCTTTACGCCAAAGCCTCCGTCTCGCGCTATTTAAAGGTGGCCGGTGTCAGCGTGCATATCGGCTCACAGATCACTGATGTTTCGCCATTCGGCGAAGCAGTGCTTCGAGTCGCCGCTCTGGTTCGCGAGTTGCGCGCGGATGGACACCGAATCGATTACGTAGATACCGGTGGGGGTCTCGGCATCGATTATCAGAAACCGGCTTCCGATTTTGCTGGCTACGCCGCGCGTTACGCCCGTGCACTCATCAACCCTTTGCGCGGATTAAAAGTTCATCTGTTGCTGGAACCGGGACGCGCGATCGTGGGTCCTGCCGGCGCATTGCTCACCTCCGTAATTTACCGAAAGGAAAATGGCGGCAAACATTTTCTCGTGGTGGATGCAGCGATGAATGATCTAATCCGGCCGGCGCTTTACGGCGCATACCACGAGATCGCTCCGGTGACTCAGTCCGAGGCGTCAGATACGAAAATGGAAGCTGTTGATGTAGTTGGCCCAGTCTGCGAGTCCGGAGATTTTTTTGCGCGCGATCGGCAGTTACCGCGAGTGGAGGAAGGTGATCTGCTTGCGATTCTCGATGTCGGAGCCTACGGAATGGCTCTCGCTTCCAACTACAACTCGCGGCCACGGCCGGCCGAAATTCTGGTTCGAGGAAAGACGGCAAAAGTAATCCGGTGTCGGGAAACGGTTCGCGAGCTATTTTCCGCTGAGTTGTAGCATTGCTGATTGTTGATTTAACGGTGGTGTTTCAGTAACCAGCAATCGCAAAATCAGCAATAGGTTTTCTTTATCTCTCTCCCCACTTCAGCTTCGTCCTGAGCACGTGAAAAAAATCATGGTCGGTGCGGAAAAGGCTGACCCTGTGTTCAGAACGCCGGCAACGCACACGATCTCCGTCGCGCAGATCGACGCCAGGCTGGCCATCGAGACTGAGATAAGCGACTTCCTCGTCGCTGCGCAGCAGGAGTTCGATGACAACCGAATCCGGCACAACCAGCGGACGGTGGGTGAGCGAATGCGGCGACACCGGCGTGATCACAAACGCATTGACCGTCGGCATCAGCACGGGACCGCCAGCCGAGAGCGAATAGGCGGTTGATCCCGTAGGTGTGGCCACAATCATTCCGTCGGCGCGATAGCTGGAGACAAACACTTTATCCACAAACAGATCGTAATTATTCAGGCGGGCCAAGGCGGTTTTGTTGACCACAGCATCGTTGAATACAAGGTAGGTCCCCAGAATTTCTTGGCCACGCAACAACTCACATTGCATCAGCGAACGCTGTTCTACCGCCGCCTCGCCATGGGCGATCGACTCGAGCATGGAGAAAAGAGAAGACAGCGGTACATCCGTCAGAAAGCCGAGCGAACCCAGGTTCACACCGAGCAAAGGCACATCGATGGGTGCGGTGGCTCGAGCGGCGGAGAGCAAAGTACCGTCGCCGCCCAATACCACAACCAGGTCCAAAGGTCGCGACGACATTTCCAGCCTTGGAACTTCTTCTTCCCCGTCGGAATATTTTGCCGTTTCCGGATCGACGATGACCGAGTATCCATGCGCGTGAAGCCATTTCAGCAGTTCAGGGACGGTGCGGGCCACCTCCGGTCTTGCCGGACGCGAAATGATAGCCGCGACTTTGGACTGGGAAGATGAGGACGAAATAGCCATGTTGAATAGGAGAAAGAAAGATTGTACCGAACTTGAAGGAAAATCCTTAACTATGGCAAGCTTTGGCTTGCAAGAGCAAACACCTAAAAAACCGCACGCAGAAGGAATTCGCGGTTGCCCTCTGCCCCAAGAATCGGCGAATCGATCACGTCAACTTCGGCGCAAGCAAGATCCAGCAAAGTCTTTTTTACTTTTTCGACCGACGCCAGTTGCGCCGCCTCATCTCGAACGATGCCGCCCTTGGCCAAAAATTCCCTTCCCGCCTCAAATTGAGGCTTGACCAGCACAATCACCTGCCGCCCGCGACGATCTTCTTGAGATTGTGGGAAAGCGGAGTTCACAACTGCAGGAACCACCAGCGTCGCAGAAATAAATGCCACGTCGATCACAATCAAATCGGCAATCTCGCCAATGATTTCGCTCGTCAGATAACGGGCATTGGTCTTTTCCAAGAGTCGAACCCGTGGATCCTGACGCAACTTGAAGGCCATCTGGCCGTATCCAGTATCGACCGCGATTACGTGACTCGCGCCATGTTGCAGCAGACAGTCTGTGAAGCCACCGGTCGAAGCGCCCACATCGAGACAAACATTGCCTTTGACCTCGATGTGCCAGTGCTCCAAGGCTCGCTCCAGCTTGAGACCTCCGCGGCTCACGTATTTCTGATCTTCTCCGAGGAGGCGAATCGTCGACTCGGAAAAAACTTGCGCACCGGCTTTATCAATTTTCTGATCGTTGACCAGAACCTTTCCCGCGATGATCAACCCTTGAGCCCTGTCTCTTGAAAGGGCGAGTCCCCGGTCCACCAGAAGTTTGTCGAGTCTGAGTTTCAAAGTTTGTCGGCGAAGTAAATTTTGGGCAGGCTAATCCGCCCCAATGAGCGGTTGTAACACGAAAGTGCCAGCACTCGCATCAGTGCAAAGAGCTGAAACATCTCCCGCTGAATCACTTACGAAGATACTTCCATGTTTTTCCACAGTCTTATCCACGGTTGTGTTGAAAACTTTTTTATTTGCGAAAGTCGCAAATAAAAAAAGCCGTCCGCAAGGACGGCTGTAATGAACTGTTGTGAGCGATTAACCCGCTACTTCTTCCAGCAACTTCTGGTCAATATCAAAGTTGGAGTGGACGTTCTGCACATCGTCCTGATCCTCCAGTGCTTCCATAAGCCGAATCATGGTATTGGCGGCCTGCCCTTCGAGCTTGATGTAGTTTTGCGGAATCATGGCGACGCTTGATGACGCCGGCTCGATCCCCGCTTTCTTCACGGCCTCCAGCACAGTCTCGAAGGCGGAAGGCTCAGTTAAAATCTCCCAGTTCTCGCCATCGTCGTTCAGATCTTCGCCGCCAGCTTCGAGGACAATGTTCATCAAGTCGTCTTCTTTTGCCGCCGTTTTTGGAATGACGATGTCGCCCTTCTTGTGGAACATCCAGGAGACAGCTCCTGCTTCAGCCATGTTGCCGCCATTCTTGCCGAAGCAGTGGCGAATTTCGCTGACGGTGCGGTTGCGGTTGTCGGTATTGATATCAAGCAGGATCGCCACTCCACCCGGCCCGTAACCCTCCAGAGAAAATTCTTCGTACGTGGCGCCGGGAAGTTCGCCCGTGCCGCGCTGTATGGCCCGCTTAATGTTATCGGCGGGCATGTTTTCTGCCTTGGCAGCGACGATAGCGCCACGAAGCCGGGGATTGGAATCAGGATCGCCGCCGCCGTTCTTCGCGGCGATACTGATTTCCTTAATAAGACGGGTAAAAATCTTGCCGCGCTTGGCATCGAGCGCGCCCTTTTTGTGCTTGATTGTGGCCCATTTTGAATGGCCGGACATGGCTAGACCTCGTATGAAAGATCTTGATTGGCGCGGGATTCGCCCGAAGAGGGAATCACTGGCTGCCTCGATAAATTCGCAGGCGAAACGAGATTATAGCACGACATCGTTTCTCCAATCCGCGCTGCTTCGATAATAAACAGCAGACCGGACCCAGGGCAAGGTCATCCCGCAAGTGCGTTGTTTATTCGTATTTCGGTTATTGACGGAACGAGACATGCACCCTACCATGCCTGCGGGCGTCATTTGCGCATGAATGGCCGCGTCATAGGTCACTATCGAGTTATCGAGAAAATCGGCGCCGGCGCCATGGGCGAAGTTTTCCGTGCGCGCGACGAACGCCTGGATCGCGAAGTCGCCCTCAAGCTCATTCGTCCGGCATCCAGCGCCAATCCCGATCATCTGCGGCGTTTTGAGTTGGAGGCCCGCGCGGCTGCCGCCCTCAATCACCCGAACATTGTCGCAATTTACGATATCGGTGTTGCCGAAGGAACTCCTTACATTGTCTGTGAACTGTTGGAAGGCCAGACTCTTCGCAAACGACTTTCGCAGGGAGCTTTGCCCGTTCCATTGGCCGTTGAATACTCGCTCCAGATCGTACAAGGGCTGATCGCGGCTCATCAACGGCGCATTGTTCACCGGGATCTCAAGCCGGAAAATCTGTTTGTGACCAGCGACGGCCGGATAAAGATTCTCGACTTCGGCGTCGCCAAACTGCAATCTGCATCGGACGAGTCGGGCCGAACCGTCGAAGAATTAACCACCATTACGAAAAGCGGGATGGTGCTTGGCACCGTGGCTTACATGGCTCCAGAGCAGCTTCGGGGCAAGCCGGTGGATCATCGCTGCGATATCTTCAGCGTAGGCGCAATTCTCTACGAAATGCTGGCCGGACGGCGAGCCTTTCGCGGCGAGACTGAAGTCGACACCATTACGGCGGTCTTGCGAGAGGATCCTCCTGACAGCGACCTGGAGCAGGCAGGGATTCCCCTACAATTTCAGCAGATCGTGCGCCATTGTTTGGAGAAGGAACCTGAAAATCGTTTCCAATCAGCGAGCGACCTGGGATTCGCGCTGGAAACTCTGTCGGATGCGTCCGGTGTTCGAACTGCACGGCGAAGCTCCAAGAGATTTCAAGCGAAAGCACTGCCTTGGGCGCTCGTTGGAATATTTTTGGTCGCGATGTTGGCCTTAGTCGCTATTCAATTTAATCGAAAGCCTCTGTCCAATCCCACCTACCAGCGTCTGACATTTGAGGAAGGCACCGTCTATTCGGCTCGTTTTACACCTGATTTTCACTCCATTGTCTATGGGGCTGCGTGGAACGAACGGCCGCTGCAGCTTTTCTCCACAGTTGGGGATTCCCTTCTCACTCAACCTCTAAACATCACAGATGCAAGTTTGCTGGCGATTTCCAAACGCGGCGAACTGGCATTGACCATTCACGGTGCGCACAAGGAGCACCTCAAAATTGAAAAAGGTACGCTTGCCCGTGCGCCGTTGGCTGGTGGGTCGCCGAGGGAGATGCTTGAAGATGTGGCATGGGCGGACTGGGGTGAGAACGGGGAGATCGCCGTCGTCCATCACGTTAACGGCCGCGACCAGATTGAGTATCCGATTGGCCACGTTTTGTACCAAGGTAACGGGTGGATCAGTCACATCCGGATCTCGCCGCAGGACGACAGGATTGCGTTCATAAATCATCTGTCCCTCTGGGATGATCGTGGCTCAGTGTGGCTGGTGGATCATGCTGGGAGGGTACGTACTTTGTCCCCGGTGTACGACTCCGCAGATGGACTTGCCTGGAACTCTGACGGAAGAGAAATCTGGTTTACCGCGGCGATCAGCGGGTACACCCGCAGCTTGATGGCGGTAAACGACGAAGGAAAGGTCCGGACGATTCTAAACATTCCGGCCGGGTTGACCTTGCAGGACAAGGCACCTGATGGTCGGGTCCTCGTGAGTCTGGATGTCGAACGCCTGGCTATGGCGACTTCGACGCGCGCAGGCAAGGCGACGGATATTTCCTGGCACGATTGGGATGTTGCCAAGGATATCTCGCGCGACGGTCAGTCAGTTCTATTTGAGGACGCGAGCGAAGCCGCCGGCCCCAACTACGAGGTGGCCATTCGCAAAATGGACGGCACGCCGCCGATAAAACTGGGAGAGGGCAGTGCGGGCGGCCTTTCGCCCGATGGAAAGTGGGCGATATCAATTATCACAGGGAGTCCGGGACGCATCACTCTTTACCCCATAGGTCCAGGAGAGCCGCGCACGATTCCAGTCACCGGGCTGGAGCGCATACACAACGGTTCCTCGCATTTTTTGGCGGATGGAAAGCGAATTACGATCAACGGGAACGAACACGGTCATCCTGTGCGCTGCTATTTCGTGGATCTGGATAGTGGCAAGCTAACGCCCGTTACACCGGAGGGGGTTACGGGTGGTTTAGTTTCGCCCGACAACCGATATATTATTGCCAACAACGGCCCGGTAGCAGCTGTCTATCCGATTGCAGGCGGTCCCCCGCGCGCCATTCCGGGCTTCGATCCTGGGTTAATCCCGGTTCAGTGGTCGGAGGATGAGTCTTCTCTCTATGGATATCTCCCCGGCCAGATTCCAACTAAGGTCTTCAAGGTCAATCTAGCCACCGGCCAGAAGACCCTGGTACAGGAACTGCACCCAGAAACAAACGCTGGACTGGTTGCAATTGCGCCAGTGGTCGTCTCCCGTGACGGTTCACGCTTTGCATACAGCTACTATCAGGTCTTCTCGGTGCTGTATGTAATCTCTGGATTGCGCTAGTCCTGCGCGGCCTAATTCAGAGGTCCTGAAAAATCTGCCGGCACGTAGTGGAAGAAAAGCGATGTGGAAGTATAGCCTCGGGCCAACGCATCCCGGTAATGTGGAATCTTTGTTCCCCGGTAAACCAACCCATCACCTAAGGCTTGGTAGGTCTTGACAGTTCCGGCGGAAGTATCCAACTGAATCGGCCAAGGAGTTGCAAGCGCAGGTTCCGGAGAAAAATCCAGGCATAACGTGACACTGAATTCACATTGCTCGCGGTCGGTATGCTTTTTCAGCTCCGCACCGCTCACGTAAGAAGCCAAATAAACGTACGAAGGCTTGATGGGTTCGCCCACAATCTCCGTGACCGCCTTCGCTATCTGGTGGTGGAAATAGCGCGCGACCGGTTCGTTATGGGCAACATAACGGAGAGCGCTCTGCTCGTCGCCGAGCCAAATCGCTCCCCGGCGGATTGCATACCGGTAGTAGCGGCGCAAAGCGGCGAGATTGAAGGGATGAATCAAATCGCCGAGAGGCGCGTAATTCTTTTCTCGAAACATTTCATTTCGTTTGGCGACGATGGTGGACCACTGCGCCCGCCGACGTGGTGCGTGATCCTCCGGCGTCAAGATTCCCGCCCCTGCCAGCAAAACCCGTTGCATCTGTGGAAAGGATGCGGGCACAGGCTCGCCGGTGCGCAGATTCGAAACCAGGGCGTCAAGTTGAGGCCCAAGCCAGAACGGATGCAGCGAGCCTGTGCCCGAGTCATGGACCCAGGCGATGGGGCTCTGCAAATCGAATCCCTCCAGCAACTCGCGATGGGTTTCCAGTTCCGGCGGCATTACACCGGCCGGCAACAGCAGGCAGTCCGGATTAAGAAAAAGTGGTTGAGAAAGATCAACCGCGTGAAGCCGCCGATCTAAACCATGTTGCGGAATCAAGTGCAACGGTAGTTCGTCCAGCAGGCAATGAAACTTCTGTGGAGGCAGCATCGCGGTGTGACTCTGCCGCGACGCTGCTCCCATCAGGCCTGCGATCCACTCAAGCCATGCTCCGTCTTTTATTGGTGTAGCCATCCATTCACCGTAAAACGGCTGTCCGCAAAGTCTCGTGACCGGCACTGCACTGGCGTGATTTCATGCAGCGTCGAGCACGGGAAGAATACAATCTGGTTCTGTTGCGGCACGATCGTCTGATAGCTGCCGGTGCTATTGGGATGATCGCCGTTCCTCGTCGAGTCGTGTAGACGCAACTCCCCTCCCTCGAACTGGGTTGGTTCACGATGGAAGAAATAGACGAACGTCAGGCGGCGGGAAGCAATTCTCTCCTGAGCATCATCGCAGTGAGCCCGGAAAAAATCGCCATCATTGCTGGCGGTGATCTGCACCTCGGTGCGCGTCACCGGAAACTCGTCCATCCCAAGCTGCTGTAGGACTCCTGGAAGCGCCAACCGAATTCGATCCAGAATGATCTCTTCCCACGGTCCTGGCTCCATGAGCACTCGAGAACGCCGATGGTTGAAATCCTCGACACCGGGATCGCCACTGGGCGAAATCACCTCACTCACAGTGAACTGGCTTTCGTGCTCCAGGGTATAGCGGATAAGTTCCTGCATCTCCTGCGGCGCCAAGAACTCATCCAGCACAACGCTTTGTGCCCGTACGATCTCGGGTGCATCGAGAACTGCGGCGCGGGTCGTGAAATCGGGCTGTTTTGATGCTTGCCGATCTCGATCGCTCTGTTGCCGCAGACTGATGCTGGGGGGTTGCGGACCGCTCGGGGGTTGCGGACCAGCCGGTCGATCCTTGGGTGCGCTGGAAGGAGGCTGAGGCCCACTTGGGGGTTGCGGGCCACCAAATAAAACGGGATGGCCATCTTCCGCAGCAGAGCTTGCTGCTGCACGGGTCACGATCTGTTCTACGATGCTGCTGCCTAACAGTGCAAAAGCGCGTTGCGCGACCGTCTCGCCCACGGAGCGGGCAATGGCGGCAGTGACGGCGGATTGAATCTCGGGACTGTTGCTGGATTCATTCCTTGCGTTGTTCACAAGGCTCATCAGCAATTCCCGCTCGCGAGGACTCAAGATGCGCTCATCGCGCATGAGAGTTTCAGAAAAAGCGTCAAGGATCTGCTTCGACGTCATCAGGCACACTCCTCCCTAAGTTGTCTCGAACGTTTTCAGCTTTGGGGCGAGTGGGGGACGCGCTTCGCGGAGACACTAACAGGAACAAACACGATTATCAAACAAAATTTTGTTGCTGGTAAAATCTGTGGCGTGTAGTCAACAAAGAATTAACGGCTGGCCATCGCTCCGACCATGGAATGAAATATCTTCATTCCATCGGTGCAGCCGAGTTCGGGCTCCGCAGATCGTTCGGGATGCGGCATCATGCCCACCACGTTACCACCCGCGTTGCAAATGCCGGCAATATTTTCCAGCGAACCATTGGGATTGGCTGATTCTGCAATCTCACCACCCTCCGTCGAGTAGCGGAACACGATGCGGTTGGTCCGCATTAGTTCATCGAGCGTTGGCTGATCACAGAAGTAATTACCTTCCATGTGGCCAATGGGGATGGTTAACACTTCTCCTTGCGAACAGGCGTTGGTAAACGGAGTTGAAGCATTTTCAACCCGCACCTGCACCGGTTTGCAAACATATTTAAGACCTGCATTGCGCATCAGAGCGCCGGGCAGCAATCCCGATTCGCACAGAATCTGAAAGCCATTGCAGATTCCCAGCACCAGACCTCCACGGTCGGCAAATCGACGCACAGATTCCATCACGGGCGAAAACTTGGCAATGGCGCCGGTTCGCAGATAGTCTCCAAACGCGAATCCTCCCGGAACGATAATGGCATCGCAATTTTCCAGATCCTGCGATTCATGCCATAAGAACGTAACCGGTTGCTTGGCAACCTGCTGAATCGTCCAGAAGGCGTCGTGGTCACAGTTCGAACCGGGGAAGATGATGACTCCAAATTTCATCGCCTGTCCTTGGTGTGGGATTTGTGGTCAGTTTAACATGCTAGGGTCGGTCGTCGAAGCGCGGCTGCATCGTCCCTCTCCGTGTGCTCTGCGGCCGTTCTTCGCGGCCTCCGCGCTTTAAGCTTTTGACAGCGCCGAGAGTTTCAAAGCGTCAGAGTCGGACTGGAAGAGCGTAGCTCGGCGTTTAGTGGACCGAAGTTTCGGGATTGGAAGGAGTCGTGACCGGAGCCGAAACCGAAGTTTGCGCGTTTAGAGAAGTCTGCGTGGTTAAATCTGGCGGCACCACAGCAACCGGCTGTCCAGGGACCTGATCGAGTTGCTTGGTCGTTTCGACCAGCGGAGGGGGTGGTGGAACTCCCTTCGCGCGCACGATTGCCCAGTGCCACTCCTGATCGGGGAAAAGAGCAAAATTCAACTGCGTGCGAAACAACGCCGTCGCGGCTGGCGCAGCCGACCCTTTCACTCGTAGCAACACCGTAACATCCGGCTGCTTCTGGGAAGAGTCTTGGGTAGATACGCCTGCTGCCGGGACAATTCGCGCTTTGCCATAAGAAACGTTCGCATCGACGCCCTGGGGGTGCCGCAGAATCGTCAAGCCGATAACCACCTCGCGCAGTTCCCAGGAACTTCCATTGTGCATTGTGACTTGCAGCGAGTCTCCATCGATCGTCGCAGGTCCGTCCAGCTTAGCCAGTTCGCTTCGCGGCAACTCGTCGAGCGCCACAGGATCGGCAAGCAACGCACTGGTCTTGGCGGTAAAAGAAAGGCTGCAACTTACGTCGGGCGAGGAAACGTGAAAATTCTTTTCTCCCGGATCGAGCGAAAACACCATCGTGGTCCCGGCCGCTCGCCTGCGCTCCGCATCCTCCAATACCGTAGAAAAGTTATCGTTATCAATCACCAGTTCGGAGGGCGCACTTTTCTTTCGAAAACTACGGGCAACGTCGCCCAGCGGAGCGTCGTTGGCATCGTCCTGTGCGCTGACCCGCTGCGGCGAAGCCAGCGCGACCAGCGCCGCGAGAAGCAGGGGGACCGCCGTCAAACGGATTGTTGTTAGCCTTCGCACCAAGACTTTCAAAAGTCAGATCACTATCAGGTCTGACGTTGTTCTTGCGCCGGACAGGGTCGCGCTGCAGCCACGCAGTAATCACTGCGAGCCGCAGTAGGTACTTCCAGAATTGTAGTGAGAATAAGGGGTAAAACAGAGATAACTCAGGCAAACCTAAGTGCTAGCACTTCCGGAGAGGTCAACTCGAAGAGTGAAAGGGCGCGCGCTGGACGAAATGGAGGCGCAACGGGGCGCGCGCCCAATACCGGACCAAGCCTTTTTCTTCCTTACAAAAGGCCCGAAGAACGCAACCGGGTCATGGGGTCAACTACCGGCTGGCGACGAAATATCCAGCGAGCCACCGCGAATCCGACCGCTGCGTAACAAAGATGCATGAGCCTCATAGACACCCCCATGTCGAATCGGACATCACCTCAGGGGAGGTTCAGCATCACTATCGGCAAAATAGCAGCGGAGCCTATGGCGCACAAGGCACAACAGTGCCATTGAACTGGCACGGAAGTAATAGCTCGGTCATCTCCGAAGAGGCAAACACCGGATTCAGTGAGCCTCGGTATTTTCCTCTTCCGCAGCCCGTCCAGCGGGTGGAACGACCACCGTCGACAAACTGCCTTCCGCGGTTAATTTCTGGAAGGCTGCGAGATCGCGACGTTGCAAGTCGTCCCAGCGGCTGAGCAACTCTCCACTCTGCCGCTTCAGTTTCTCGAATTCGATTTGTTCCGCCTCGGTAGGCGCCGAATCCGCGCTGCTTACGTCCATTGCGAGGTAGGCCAGTTTTGCGTCGATCTGCGGCGGGTAGGCCAGCGAATCTTCGTTCGCGCTGATGGTGAGATTCACCATCTGATCCCGCACGGCGACCAGCTTTTTCTCCAGCTCGTCGGCCGACTCGGAAATCGTTTTCGTGCTCGCATTCTCCGGCAAACGCCGTTTCAACCCGGCGACTTGTGAGCGCACATCCTGGATCTGGTTGACCGCGTCATAAACCCGGTTCAGTTCCTCATGAATCTGCGACAACATTTTGAATTGTTGCTCCAAATCCGCCTGAGTCACTTTCACCCGCGGATCCAGCTTCAACTCGAGGGGCGCAACCTGGGTGTCGGTTCCCACCGTCAGTCTTACCTGATATTGTCCGGGCGCGGCGACTGGCCCTTTCGCGCCGCCGTTGTATTCCCAGAGATAATAGCCGGGAATGCGATGGGCTTCTTCGTAGCGAAGATCCCATACAAAACGGTTCAGGCCGGCGTCGGGCTTTATTTCCTTTTCCGGCTTCTTGTCGTCCGGTCCCAAAGGTTCGTCCAGAGGCTCGGTTTCAGCACTCGAATACTGGCGAACCACTTTCCCTGACGCGTCGAGAATTTCCAGCTTCGTCTCCGTTCCCGCCTTGGGCGCGTCTTTCAGGTAGTAATAAATGACCGCACCCGCAGGAGGATTCTGTCCGGTACGTTTGGATGGATGATGTTCTTCAGACTCTCCCGCTTGAATGCGGTACGCGGCATCGGGAGTGTAGAGATGAACATCTTTTTTAATCACGTCGTCGGTGAACTGCCGCAACGGACTAATGTCATCCAGAATCCAGAACGCCCGCCCATGCGTAGCCACAACGAGATCGTTGTCTTTGACCACCAGGTCGTGCACCGGTGTGGTTGGCAAATTCAGCTTCAGCGACTTCCATTCCGCTCCATCATTGAACGAAACATAGACTCCGTTCTCGGTAGCCGCGTAGAGTAATCCGCGTTTCTTCGGATCCTCCCGCACGGCGCGGACGAAACTGCCATCAGGAATTCCATTGACCAGCTTCGTCCAGCTTTGGCCATAGTCGCTCGTTTTGTAGATGTAGGGTTTAAGATCGTCGCTTTGATGGCGATCCACTGCCATGTATGCCGTGCCGGGATCGTGTGGCGAAGCCTCGATCAGACTGACGCGGCCCCACTCCGGCAGATCTTTGGGCGTAACGTTGGACCAGTTTTTCCCATCGTCGCGCGTAATCTGGACCAGACCATCATCGGTGCCAACCCAGAGCAAACCCTTCGTAATCGGCGACTCGGCGACGGAAAAAATAGTGTCGTAGTACTCGGTGCCTGAATCGTCCAGCGTAATCTCGCCGCCGGAAACGTGTTGCTTGCTCTTGTCATTGCGAGTCAGGTCTGGACTGATCGCCTGCCAATGCACGCCGCCATCGGTGGTTTTGAATAGACGCTCGCCGCCGTGGTAGAGGATATTGGGATCGTGTGGAGAAATCATCACTGGCGCAGTCCATTGAAAGCGATGCTCCAGATTGGCCGCGCCCCAGGCATCGGATAACTCCGGCTGCTCAGTGATCGATTTCACCTGGCCGATGCGCTTGTCGAAACGCGTGATGTTTCCCTGGTAGTCGGCGGCATAAACAATATTCGGATCGGGCGGATAGGGCGCAATGTAGCCCGCCTCGCCACCACCCACGTCGTACCAATTGGTGCGATCTATGGCGCCGTCATCGCTGCGGCTGGCGATCGCAACGGTTCCGCTATCCTGCTGCGACCCGTAGACCCGGTACGGTATGGCCGTATCGGTGATGACATGGTAGAACTGCGCTGTCGGTTGATTGTCTTCGAGCGTCCAGTTCTTGCCGCCGTCCAAAGTGACGGTAACTCCGCCGTCGTTCGCCGCGATCATGCGCTGGGTATCTTTCGGATCAATCCATAATCCGTGGTTGTCTCCGTGCGGCACTCTGATTCGGTCAAACAGGTGTCCGCCGTCGGTCGACTTATACGTTTCCACGTCCATGATATAGACCACGTTTTCGTCTCGGGGATCGGCGAAGATGTGCATGTAATACCAGGGCCTCTGCCACAAGCTGTGGCTGGGGTTGACGAAGTCCCAGGTCTCGCCGCCATCGTCAGAGCGGTAGAGTCCACCATCGGGATTGTGTGCCTCAATCAGCGCGTAAACGCGATCGGAGTTGGCCGCGACCGCGATGCCGATGCGTCCGTACGGACCTTTCGGCAGACCATGTTCTTCCAGCCGTTTCCACGTGGTGCCGCCGTCGTTCGAGCGGTAAATCCCGCTGCCCGGGCCGCCGCTGGATAAACTCCACGAAGTGCGGCGCGCCTGCCAGAGTGCGGCGAACAGAATATTGGGATTGTGCGGATCGAAGGCAATATCGATGCCGCCGGTGTTCTCATCCTTGTAGAGAACTTTCTCCCAACTCTTACCGCCATCGGTAGTGCGGAAGATTCCGCGTTCCGTGTTCGGACCATACGGATGGCCGAGCGCGGCCACGAAAACGATGTCAGGATTGTTGGGATTGATAATCACTTTGCCGATGGCGCGGGTATCGTGCAGCCCGATATTCTTCCAGGTCTTGCCACCATCGAGAGATTTATAGACTCCATCCCCTTGAGCGATATTTCCGCGGATGCAAGCCTCGCCCGTGCCCACATAAATGGTGTTGTGATCCGAATTGGCAACCGCCAAGCTGCCAATATCTCCACTTCCTTCTTTGTCGAATATCGGTGACCACGTCATGGCTCCGTCGGTGGACTTCCAGACTCCGCCTCCGGTGGCTCCGAAATAGTAGGTGGTCGGATCGCCCGGGATTCCCGCAGCAGTGAGCGAGCGTCCGCCGCGGAAAGGGCCGATCATGCGATACTTCATGCCCTTGAACAGCTTTTCTTCCGGCTTGCCGGAATCGCTCTCGGCCGTAGTGTTGTTACCGGACATGTTCGCCGTTGCCGACGGCGAAGATTGCGTCGCCTTGGCAGCTTTCGACTGGCGCTCCGGTTTGGTTTGTGCAAATGCCAAGCTCTGCGCTCCCAGAACCAGAATGGCGAGAGAGAAAGCTAAGCGGCGCGCACCCACAACCTTGCGAGAATTGCCCCCACAAAACGCATCTTGAATCACCATGTTCGAATTGCTCCCCAGAAACCGGATTGTCTGTATGGCAATGCTGCAACAACTATCTACCCATAAACCGGCGGTCTTCATTTTCCCGATAAGAGTTTGCGGGCGGCCACGATTTGCTTGCGCTTTGCCGCGTCCACTTTGGGATAAGAAAGATTCAAATCTTCGAGCGTCTCCACAATAGCCGCCGCAACTACCAAATGCGTGAACCATTTATTATCCGCCGGCACTACGTACCACGGCGCATGTTTGCTCGTGGTGTGGCGGATCATATCTTCGAAGGATTCCTGATAATCGTCCCAATATTCACGTTCGTGAATATCCCCTTCGGAAAACTTCCAGTGTTTTTCCGGTTCATCAAGCCGCGCCAGGAATCGCTGCTTCTGCTCCTTCTTCGAAAGATGGAGAAAGAATTTGCGAATCACCGTGCCGTTGCGCGCCATGTGCCGCTCGAAGCAGCGGATATCTTCAAAGCGCTCCTTCCATATATCTTTCGTGATCAGGGAAGGTGGAACCAACTCGCTCTTTAAGACGGGCTGGTGCACGCGCACCACCAGCACCTCTTCGTAATAAGACCGGTTGAAGATGCCGATGTGACCACGCTCCGGCAGATGCCGCGTGGTGCGCCATAAAAAATCATGTTGCAGTTCCGTATCCGACGGCGCCTTGAACGAGTGTACGTTGCAACCTTCGGGATTCACTCCCGACATAACGTGCTTGATCGTGCCGTCTTTACCCGCGGCATCCAACGCCTGGAAGATCAGCAGCAGCGACCAGCGATCCTGCGCGTAAAGCATGGACTGCAACTCTTCCATGCGGGCGACGTCTTTCTGCAACTGCTCCTTGGCATCGTCGACGGAGTGCCAATGCCCAGTGTCGGCGGGATCAACGTCTTTCAGTCGGAAATGTTTTCCATCGTCAATGCGGTAGGACTTCGCCAGTTTGCCCGTTTTCATTCGTCGTCGCTTAAATCAGTCTATACAGGAAGTTTACACTGCAAGTCGACACGTCATGTCGCGATGCATTCAAGCATGTACCGGTTTTTCGACTGAGACGGGAAGTTTGGCCGCCTGCCATGCGTCGAAACCTCCAACAACATTCACCACATTCTGAAAACCCGCCCGCTGTAGAAGACTGCACGCAATCATGCTGCGATATCCGCCCTTGCAGTGCACGGCAAGCGGAACAGCGCGATCAATCTCCGGAGGCGAAACTTTAAAATTATCCAACGGCCACCACGAAGCGCCCTCGATGTGCCCCTCGTCCCACTCCCGCTCGCGGCGAACATCGAGCACCTGCACGGCCCCATCTTGCGACCGTCGGCTAAGGAGTTCCACGGTGATTTGCGCTATCTGTGCTAAAGGCAAGCCGGCTTTTTTCCAGGCCTCGACGCCGCCCTTCAAATATCCCGCGGCATCTTCCAGCCCGATGCGAGCCAGTCTCATCCGTGCTTCCGCCACTGCTTGTTCTGAGTCAGCAATCAAAACTGGACGCGCCGCCAGCCCCAGCAGCGCTCCCGCCCACGAGGCAAATTGTCCAGATAACGAAATGTTCACCGATCCCGGCACATGCCCCGCCGCAAATTCCTCGCCCGGACGAACGTCCAGCGCAATTCCGCCGTCTGCCAATATTGCTTTCAATTCGCCAGGATCGAGCCCAACCAAAGCAGGCAGATCGGAAAGCATCGCCGCTCCAGTTCGATTGATTTCCGCATCCTGCAGAAAATACTCCGGACGCGTCGAAAGGTTGCTGGTCAATTGCTCAATGAACTCTTCCCTGCTCTTGATCTGCAACGCATAATTGGTGAGCCGTTCTGTGCCGATCGTGGAAACTTTCTCGGCCCGCATGTTTTTCCCACACAAAGATCCGGCCCCGTGCGCGGGATAAACCAGAACATCATCTGCCAGCTTCAGAATTTTTTTATGCAAGCTGTCGTAAAGCATGCCCGCCAGTTGCACAGGGCTGTACCGGCGGGAGAGATCAGGGCGTCCCACATCTCCAAGAAACAAAGTGTCTCCGGTCAAGACAGCCCACGCATCGGCGGACTTCTCTTCATCGGTGATTACCAGACAAATGCTCTCAGGTGTGTGCCCGGGAGTCTCCAACACTTTGATTCGCAACTTTCCCACGCGCAGCAAGAAGCCGTCTTCCACTGCCACGTGCGGAAATGTCGCTCCGGCTTGCGCTCCCATGTAGATTGTTGCGCCCCGTTCTGGACGCCAGTTCCCGATGCCCGGAGACAAAGTCTGCATGTAGATGAGTTTCAAAGATGTGGCGAATGGAAACGCGATTCGCTTCTGCAGCGTTAAGATAAATTTCCACATCCCGCTGCGGATCCACAACAACCGCTTCCCCCTCCGACGCCAGCATGTAGGAGGCATGCGCCAGACAGCCTAAGTAGAATTGCTCAAAATACATCGCTTGCCCTCGATCGCTACACGATACACCAGTAGAACTGTATTTTCTGGCTGGTTTCGGAAAGGGGATCGATCCTCCACAGTCATTTCGAACCTGCGGATTCGTGCTCGTGGCCGTTTACATGCCCGCGCACATCGGCTACCCTTCATGCTTGATCCGCATCTGACCAACGGGGACTGATTCACTATGATTTCTTTTTTGCGGGATCGCACTCTGATATGCATCCTCTTATTCTCGTGTACTGCCACTTTTTCACTCCCATTACATGCTGACAATACTGTGCTGGGGCGGGTCGATCTCGTCGGCGCTACCAAAGTCGAACGCACCTCTGGCGTCTGGATCGACGGTCAGTATGTAGGCTATCTGCAGGAACTCAAGGGATCGAAAAAACTTCTGCTTCTTCCGGGTGAGCACGAGATCACGGTTCGCCAGGGTGGCTACGTGGACTTCGTACAGAAGGTGACGGTCCGCGCCGGAGAGACTCAGACCATCGATGTCAAGATGGAAAAAGATACCCGGGTACAGTTCCCGCATATCACCGCACAGATTAAGCTGGACGTAAATCCCAATCGCGCAGCGGTTTTTGTCGACGGCGTGTTCGTGGGTCATGTTGCGGAATTCAGTGGCGTGGGCCGAGCCCTGCTGGTCGCGCCGGGCAAGCGCAAAATCCGAATCACCCTGCCGGGCTATCAAGATTTCGAAACCGATATCGATCTGGTGGCCAATCAGAAATCAACCGTAAAAACGGATCTGGTAAAAGGTGGGCCGGCAGAAGGGACGCCGCTGCCGCAATAAGATTGGACAAGTTCAAGCGGGCTTGATCAGGAGGCAGCCGCCGCGGACAGACCTCGCTGCTTGCGGAGTTCCGCATGAAAAGAATCTGCCGCGAGCCCAGCCTGATTACGAAAAAGATCGATTAGTGGGTCTTCCACATCACCGGATTCGGAAGCAGGTGGCGAGATACCTTCCGTTTCAAGGCCCTCGGGTTCAACCATCAACTCAGGCAACGTATCGGGATTTTCCGTAAGGCAACTGAGAAATTTTTCCAGCAGTTTGCGATGCTCTTCGGTGGTTTGTGTGAATTCCACTCCCATTCCGATGTCAGGGTGCATCACTCGGACCACCCCTTCCGATCGCAGTTCCACGTTCGCGGCCCGCATCGAAAGCGTTACCCGGGTGGAAACCGGGAAGGGCGAGGGCATGCCGAGATAGCAACCACGCAAACTCAAGTCAGTAAGCTGGCAAGGCGCCGGAGGGTCATCCTTCTCTCCTTCTGGCGAATTGCGACCCAGCCACTCGCGCAGTCTGTGTGCCACATCCGGCGAGGGATTTACAAAACGCAAGCCTACCTGCGTCCCGCTTCCCTCCCAGGCAAACTCCGCCGCGACCTCGATCTTGGCGGATCCGGGAAGGGTGAATGACAAATTCCATTGGCCATGGGGCTTGGTGCGGCGGGGGATCGAAACCGCCAGCCCACCTTCGCCAACATCCGTGGAATTCGCTTTAATGCGAGCGCCAGACTGGGCGCTGACCATCTCCAAAGGAAAATTCACGGAGACGCGCGAGTTGCGCCTTCGTTCCCGTTTCATCAGCGCTCTCGCGGCCCGAAAACTCGATTTAGCGCGCTCTGCGGAAACCGGTTTATAAAGGATGAAGTGGGCGCCGATCTCAAATGCCGAGCGTAATCCGCTGCCGGGATCAAGAATCGCTACTGCGATGGCCCGCTTGTTGCACGGTGCGGCTCGGGCTGCGCGCAGAACATCGGCGGCTCCGGGGCCGGCACAATCCACAATGATGGCCTCAAACCGGTCGCGGGTCAGATGACGCAATGCAACTTCGGCGTTCGTGCAATGCTCCACCCCAATATCAAGATCGCCGAGCGTACGCCGCAGCACGCGTCCGATTTTTTCATCAGAACAGAGCAACAGTGACTTCAAATTCATCGCGATCTCTATCCAAGTGTAGCGCTATTATGCCGTGGTCTGGCCGGAAGAATGTACTCTTAAGTGTAGGTCGTCTTCTAAGGTCACATCAACGCGGCTTTTCCGCCGGATGTTACGCCCGTAACTTCTACAGATACGGGCCAGGCCGACGGTTTCGTTGCCTGCGAATCTGGCGTGGATGATCTTATAACACTCTAATAAACATGTAGTTACGGTCGACAATTCAAGTAACCATGCCATGCAATAGGATTGACTTTCCGGCGCTTGTGACCTAAGATGCTGTTTCTCCGAATAGCTTTTTGAACCCTTTGTCCGCAGATTTCGCTGGACGGGCGTTATTTCTGTGAATCTCCTTCAGCATCAGGAGAATCATACACATAGAAAAATTATTATTAATAAGTTAATCCCCTATTTGTACGAAAGGCTTTTTCATGGCAAAGCGACGCGGAAATCCAAACTGGGGAAAACCCGAGCCGATTGGCCCGATCGTCCCCACCATCACAGAGTTTGAGCAAGTGGTGCGCGAATACAAGCTCACGCCAGACCAATATTTGCGATCGACTCGTCTGCGCGAGTGGGCCCGGCGCAACAAGAACTCCAAGTACATTCCGGAGCCTCTTTTGGAAGCTTGGGGCTTCGAGATTGAGTCCACGCTGTAGCGCAATTGCAGCTAGAATCCAAGGGTCGCCTTATGGCGGCCCTTTCCTTTTGCATGGGTTTTCCTTTTGAGAGCGCTTTGGCTTTTAGGCGTGGATTTTGATGGCGCATTTGGGAACACGATGCTGAACTGGCTGCAAATCCCGTTGCCCGAACTTTTTGCCGTGCTGGCAGCCGTTTCATTTGCCGCCGGGCTGAACGTCTACGCAACGGTGGCCGCCTTGGGCCTGTTAGCGCGCTTCGGGCATGTGCCGCTGCCCACGGAATTACTTCTTCTCGAAACCTGGCCAGTCATCGGTGCCAGCGTCGTTCTATTCGTAGTTGAGTTTTTTGCCGACAAGATTCCTGCGTTCGATCTGCTGTGGAGCGCTTTACACACCTTTATCCGCGTCCCGGTTGCTGGACTGATTGCCTATGGCGCTACCCGACAACTCACGCCGGGGCAACAACTGCTGGCAGCTTTTCTGGGAGCCCTCATCGCTCTCGCTGCTCATGGCGGAAAGACCGCGCTGCGTGCGGCGGTCACTCCCTCGCCGGAACCCTTCTCCAATATTTCGTTGAGCTTGAGTGAGGATGTTCTCGCGGTAGGCCTTACCTGGCTCGCCACGCGCCATCCTTATGCTGCTGCCTCAATTGCCACAGGCTTGATCATCGTCATTATTCTGCTGGGTCGATTGGTCCTGCACGCTCTGCGCGCTCTCTTCTATGGCGCCGAAAAAGAATTGGCTGGAGGCTCGGCGTAACCATGCGCTACGGGTTCTCAGGTAAAACCCTGGTGAAAGCGGTGCCGGAGGCAGCACACGCACCCTAGCCGAAGTTGGACCATTTCGGAACTTTCAAGTAATCATCATTAGTATCCATCGCCCATACCCCGGCATCGCGACGGCTCACTTGGGCATCCAACTACAAAGGCCTATGTCAATCTTCGACGAGAAATACCGGGTAGTTGGTGTCGAACACGACCGCCTGATGGTGCGCGGAGTTGAAACCGGGGAAGTGCTCACCATCATCAATCCTGAACCCCTGACTCCTCTATCGCGAGAGGAGTATCCGGTGGGTAAATTAATTGCGTTATCCGACCCTTCCGGTTTACTCCACAACTGACGCCGCTCCGTTCTCAACCGGTAAATCCCCAATATGAACCCAAAAGCCACGGCGGAAGCCGTGGCTTTTCAAAATACTAACTTGCCTTCACTAACCAGCTTTCCGGTACTCGTCCTCGCGTGCCAAGCCCACCACTTCCTTGCGCCGCTCTCGCAGTCGATTTTGAAACGTATCCCAGCGAGGGCCAATGCCGACTGCACTGCTGTCGATTTCAACTGTATCGGTTCCCGCAGCATACCCGGGCTCGATAAACTCGGTGTCCTCGATTTCAGCAATATTCTCGGGCGAAGTGCGTGCCGCGGTTGGCGCGCCGGCTGCCCTGGCTGAGGCTGAGTTGCCCTCCATTTGCTGCGTGGTCGGAGTAATGTTCCGGTCGGTTCCTTCGCGATGCATTACCGGGTCGGCGTCCCACTTCGCTCGGTACTTGCCTTCGTAATCCGACCATTGTTCGTCGGACTCTAAATCCGTTTCCTTGTACGGTGGGAAGCTTTCCACTTGCGCTTTGGTTAAGTCGACGGCGAAATCGTTATCGTGCTTGGTGGATGCGCGCAGCCGGTCGGCCGGAACGATGAATTTTTTCGTGGAGAGCCATCCGCCGGTGTCCACCACGACGTAGCGAATCGTCCCCTCGGAGTGGTCGAAAATCACATCGTCAATCTTGCCCAGCTTTTCGTCGTTCAAACCGTATAACTTGGCCCCCCGAATATCTTCGGTGGTATCGGTGAAGCGATAGTTTCGGAGCATTCCGTAATTCGCCATTCAGTTCCTCCCGGAAAATTCTATAAACTCCTGCTGCTCTTGGATGTCATCCTCGACGAAAGCGTATATCAGCGAAACTCTGGCTCCGCTTATCCGAGACTAGAAATCCACAGCTCCCAGGTTATGTTTGGGATACGTCCCCATAAGACAATTCCGGCGAATCATCTATAATCCGGTCAAGGTATCCCCAAACCACATGCATCTGTTTTCATACCCTGCTCTGTTCATCGGCGGCGAAACTCTTGATCTGCTTTCGAACACAGGTCCGGTCGCCAGATTCGTGCTCCTCACCTTGCTGGCCTTCAGTCTTATTTCCTGGGCCATTATCCTCACCAAGTGGAGTCTGCTACGGCGGGCTCGGGTGCAAAGTGGACGCTTCCTGCGCGCCTTTCGCAAAGCTCAGCGCCTGCAGGATATTGCCGCCGTTGCCGATCAGTTTCATCCCAGCCCTCTGGTGGGAGTTTTTGATGGCGGCTTCCAGGAATACAAGCGGCAACTTTCCACGCCTTCGGCCACACTGCGTAGCCTGACCGCAGTGCAGCGCGGCATGCAGATCGGCGCCTCCGAAGAAATTACGCGGCTGGAACGTAACGTCCCCTGGCTTGCCATTACCGCCGCGGTTACTCCGTTTATCGGACTCTTCGGCACTGTTTGGGGCATCATTGACGCTTTCCACGGCCTCGGCACCGCCGGAGGCGCAACTCTTCGCGCCGTCGCTCCAGGAATTTCCGAAGCTCTCATCACTACGGCTGCCGGGTTGGCGGCTGCAATTCCCGCCGTGATTGCCTACAACTTGATCGGCAATTCGATTCGCGTTTTCGCCGCACGTGGCGATGATTTCTCGCTTGAAGTGCTCAATGCCATCGAGAGCATTCAGCCCCAGGCTGCTGAAGTGAGGCGCTGATGGCTTTTACTTCCTCGAATGGCCGCACGCAAACGGCGCTTGCCGATATCAACATCACTCCGCTGGTCGATGTCGTCCTCGTGCTCCTCATCATTTTTATGGTGACTGCTCCCGTGCTGCAGTCAGGCATCGAGGTCAGCGTTCCCAAAACGCGCACGGTTAAAGAAATTACCGAAGAGCGAACCGTCATCACAATCAATAAAGATCAGCGGGTGTTCCTGGGCAACGACGCCATCAACATCAATCAGATCGCGGCGCGCCTGAAGCAGAAGATTCGCGATCCCCACAACCAGTTCATTTTTATTCGCGCCGATGAGAACGTACCTTTCGGCGCTTTCGCCACGGTCATGGACGCGGTTAAGCAATCAGGCATCACCAATGTGAGCATCGTGACTCAGCCTTTGGAACAAAATGGCGCAAAACGCTGAGATATTTTTCGAGCACGACAGTTGGGGACGCGCCCTCGCCTGGTCCGCAGGCTTTCACATCGCCGTTACTGCCATGATCCTGCTTTACCCTCTTATCTTCACCGGAGGCAACGGTTCGGATTGGGGCTCGGGGGGCGGAGGCTCGGCGATGGGCGTAACCCTGGTCAGTAACATTCCTCTGACTACGGCGCCCACCCAGAACCAGAATGTTCTGGCCAATGAATCCAAGGGACTGACAAAATCTGAGCCTAAGGTTGAAGAGAAAGAACCGGACGCGATCGAGATTCAGGGCAAGAATACAAAAGTCAAGCCAAAGAAAGTCTCCACCCCCACCAAGGCAAAGACTCAGCCCACACCGGAGCAGGAAACAAATCAAGTTGCCTTCGGTGAAGGCGGTCCCGTGAGCGGCCCCTATGGCTCATTCGCTGCCGGGGGCGCGAAAGGCGGCTTCGGCATTACCGGCGGAGGCGGCGACTTCGGAACCAAGTACGGCTGGTACGTTCAGGTGATTCAGCGGAAGGTTTCAGAAAACTGGCTGAAGTATGAGGTCGATCCGAGCATCACCACCGCCAATCGCGTCTACATCACGTTTGACGTGGCCCGCGATGGGCATCCCTACAATGTGCAGATTGAGCAGTCCAGCGGCGTACCGTCGCTCGATGTTTCCGCTACTCGGGCGCTGCAGCGGATCGACACATTTGGCCCGCTGCCACCCGATTACAGCGGCAGCAAAATCTCAGTGGAATATTGGTTTGATTACAGCAAAAAATAAAGTTGCACGAACATGTACCTGATGATTCTTTAGGTTCCAGATTCTCGATTATGATCGTTCGTAACTTGCCAATGAGAACATATCGGACTACGATACTGTCGTTCGCTGGATATTTTTGTCTTCGCCCGAGCAAAGCTACCAAACGGATGGACGATAAACGCAGACCACTCCCGTACTCTGCCCTAGCTGGCGTTCGCCTTTTGAGCGCCTGCAGTTTGCTGCTCCTGCTTCCTTCCCTGCTCTGTTCCTTCTCGTTCGCGCAGGATTGGGTTCGCACCGGCTCCGGTCTCGGAG
The DNA here is from genome assembly GCA_963817305.1 of uncultured Acidobacteriaceae bacterium. GTDB lineage: Bacteria > Acidobacteriota > Terriglobia > Terriglobales > Acidobacteriaceae > Sulfotelmatobacter. Next base: position 635,847 of record CAWFOD010000016.1, read on the forward strand.
TTGAGAAAGTGCGACTCGCCGTTCCCGACTTCAAACCCGCGAACAACGACCCACAGGACACCGCATTGCTGAAGACGTTCAACGATACGTTCTGGAACGATCTCGACAACTCCGGTGTGGTCGAATTGATTTCGAAAAGCTTTTATCCTTTGCAGGTACCGGGCAATCCGCCCGAAGTCACTTTTGGAATTTGGAATTCTCCTCCACCCAACGCCGCTATGCTGGCCTTTGGTAACCTCGGTGTCGCCGCGGGCAAAGTCGTCGTGCAGGGATGGCTCTACGACGTAAAAAATACTGCTTCGCCGTTGGTCTTAGGAAAGCAATACACCGATGTCGCGACGGATGACGCAACCCGCCTGATTGCGCACAAATTTGCCGACGAAATTATTTTTCGTCTTGGGGGCGGCATACCCGGCATCGCCGAAAGCAAAATCTTTTTTGTCAGCGATCGCTCAGGCCACAAAGAAATCTGGGTGATGGATTACGACGGAAGCAACCAGCATCAACTTACCCATCAAGGTTCGATCTCACTTTCGCCAAGAATTTCTCCCGACGGTTCCCGCCTCGCTTTCAGTTCACTCACGAAATCCGGCTGGGAAATTCTGATGTATTCGACCGACCTCAATCGTCTTGTGACTTTTCCCCACTTTGGCGGCGCCAATCTATCGCCCTCATGGTCACCTGACGGCTCGCGTCTGGCATTCTCTTCTTCGCGCGGCGGCCATTCGGAAATTTATGTCTGCGACTCGGCCGGGGGCAATCTACACGCCATGACCACCGGCAGAGGGCCCGATGTTTCTCCCACATGGAACCGGAAAACCGGAGCGCAGATTGCCTTCGTCAGCGGCAGCACTGGATTACCCCAGGTCTACACAATGGAGGCCGATGGCACCAACCAGCAACGCATGACGGACCAAGGCTATGCGGTTTCGCCCAACTGGTCGCCGAATGGCCAATTCCTCTCTCTTGCATGGATCCGCAAGTACGGCCCCGGCGAGCCCGGCTCTTCCGACATTTATCTGATGGATATCGCCAGCAAACAGTGGGTTCAGCTCACTCACGATGGCGGCCGCAATGATTATCCCTGGTGGTCGCCGGATAATCGCCACATCGTGTTTCAGTCCAGCCGCTCCGGGAAAGAAGAGATCTGGGAGATGCTGGCCGACGGCACCAAGCTTCATCAACTGACTTTTACAGGACGTAATTCGCAACCGAACTGGAGTTGGAAATAAATTCACTTCGTCTGAACTCGAATTAATTTTCTGAGTTCGCAGGAGGAACATCGTGAACAGTAGCAACGGGAAAAAGATCAACCTGAAGCAGCAAACACTCAAATCTGTATCAACCGCCTTTGCCCTGGGCGCGATTCTTCTGTTGGGCGCTTGCCACCAGAAAGCGGCTCCCCCGCCGCCACCGCCGCCGCCACCAGCACCCGCGCCTACCGCCTCCATTTCGGTGAGCCCGGATACGATTCAGCAGGGACAGCCCGCAACCCTCAGTTGGCAGACTTCAAACGCCACTGACGTTTCGATCGATGGCATTGGCGCGGTCCAGCCTAGCGGATCTCAACAGGTCACTCCCACCGACTCGACCACCTACCACCTCACCGCCAAAGGGCCGGGCGGAACGCAGGATGCGACGACACGCCTCACCGTCACTCCTCCGACCGCAGCTGCTCCTCCGCCACCATCGCCATCAGAAGAGGATCTGTTCGGCCAGAATGTCAAGGATATCTACTTCGAGTACGACAAATCTGACATTCGTCCCGACCAGCAGTCGGCCATTCAAGCCGACATCCAGTTCCTCAATCAGCATCCTGAAATCAACTTTACGATTGAAGGACACTGCGATTCGCGTGGATCCACTGAGTACAATCTGGCCCTCGGCGATCAGCGCGCATCGTCCGTGAAGAACGCGTTGGTTGCAGGTGGAATCAGCGCCAGCCGCATTAAGACCATCAGCTATGGCAAAGAAAAGCCATTCTGCATGGAAGAAAACGAAGCCTGCTGGCAGCAGAACCGCCGCGGTCACTTTGTGTATCAGAAATAGCTACCCAGGCGCGGCCTGAAGTATCGCGCTGCGATACCTCAGGCCGCAATTCTTTACCTTTGTCGCCAACCGCTAACCTGCCAATGTCCTACTGGAAAACTGCCTATGCCCTTCCGGGTTCCTGGCTCAATCTTCACAACCTACGGCGGGCCTAATCCGTCTAAAATAGATCGCAGGAAGCTTGCGCTTATGAAACCTAAAATCCGCTCCTTTCGACTCGCTCTGATCTCAACCCTATGCCTCGCGGCGATTCCAGCTTTCGGCGTTAATAAAGAGACCATTCAGTTGCAAACCCAGGTTCAGCAACTGCAAGAGCAGATGACCGCCATGCAGCGCAGTTTCGACGAGCGCATGGGAGTGATGAACAATCTTGTCGAGCGGGACAGCGATGCGGTGAACAAAGTAGCCGCGGCGGTCACGGCGCTGCAAACGACTTTGCTGAAACAGCAGGGCGACTCGTCCTCTCACGTGGACCAACTTTCAGGACAGATCCAGGCGCTGAATGACAGTCTCGACGAATTGAAGGCGCGCCTCGCCAAAGTCAGCAAGCAACTGGAAGACATGCAGGCCTCGCAGCAGAGCGCGGCCGCCAGCACTGCCCAGCAACAGGCACAGCAGCAAGCTCTAGCTCAGGCCCCACCCCCTGATGTGCTCTATAACAACGCTCTGCGGGACTACAACGGAGGCAAGAACGATCTCGCCATCCAGGAGTTTTCCGATTACATCAAGTTTTACCCGAACACCGATCTCGCCGGAAATTGCTACTTTTATCTCGGCGAGATTCAGTTCCGGCAGGGCAACTATCAGCAAGCAGCGCAGAGCTACGATCAGGTTGTGCAGAATTTTCCTACAGGAACAAAGGTTGCGTCAGCGCAGCTGAAGAAAGGCTTCGCACTGATCGAACTGGGCAAACAGGAAGATGGAGTCGCCGAACTCCGGCACGTCATCCAGCGCTATCCGCGCTCCCCTGAAGCTTTGCAGGCTCGCGAGCGGCTGCGCAAGCTTGGAGTTGCATCCAACTCTCGACCCGGCGAATAATTCCAGCGAATTGTTCTCGGCGTCGCACCGCACAATTCTGAAGTTCTGTACAACTGGAGTTTGATATGACCAAAATCTCTGACAATGATCCCGATCGCGCTAAAGGCGCAACCGAAGAAGAGCAACACCATCACGATGGCAACGCAGGAATTGAAGAGCAACTCGGGCATCGCGATCAGGATCCGATTCTGAAAGATGCCGATACTGACTTCCCAGAACCCGGCAACAATGTCGAGCATTCCGGTGAAAGCACTGAGTCAGCCACCAAGAAGCGCAAGCCAAAAGTAGCATGACCGGTGGCGCAAGGCCATTACTCCGCGTTTCTCTGCGACCCAGCCGCTAAACCGTCTTAGTTCTGGCGAACTCTACGACAGCCCTCTCGACCGTCGCCCAGGCCGCCGACCTCGGATCCACGATCTCAAAATGTCCGGCGTCAGGAATCATCATCAGCCGCGCATCTTCTTTAGCTTTTAGCTTGGCACTCACGTAGTCCTTGCTGAGACTGGGGGGCACGGTATCGTCCGCAACCCCGTGGATGATGCACTGACTCGCACGAATCGCTAGCTTCATCGGGTCGGCCTCGCGATAGTGATCTGCAACCTCAGTGGGCGTCCCACCGAGAAATTCCACCACGGCATTGTTGCTCAAATGCAGTTCATACGCCCGTTGCAGATCGATTACTCCAGCCAAAGAAACCGCGCCCGCCAATCCCGGCTCATGCGCCGCCAGGCACAGTGCGAGCTGCGCTCCGGCGGAATGCCCCAGCACGATTACATGGTGCGTGTCGAAGTGATATTGCTGGGCTTTCTGCATTAGCAACTGATATGCCGAGCGAATATCCGCGAACGTTCCTGGCCATCCACCGCCTGGGTTTCTGACGCGCCGATATTCCAGATTTGCGGTCGCTATTCCGGTAGCAGTTAAGGCCGCGCATAAATGGCCCAAGTATTGAAGATCGTACTTCGCTCGCCAATATCCGCCGTGAATGCAAATCGCGAGCGGATGCGCTCCCTTCGACTTCGGAATACGCAAATCCAGAAACTGATTTTGGTCACTTCCGTAGGCCACCCGCGAGTCAGCCTTCGGCGCCGGCAAACTCAAAATGTCATCGTCCAATGAGGTTTACCCCGTGTTCCCCTGTGCCCTCTGTGTTGAAGGTTTTGATTTTGATTTTGATTTATCGAACCGCGTGAAAATCTCTTGAAGAAAGCTCTTTCCCTACTCGTACCGCAGAGCTTCAATCGGATCGAGTTTCGCAGCTCTCATCGCTGGCACCATTCCACTCACCACTCCAACTACCGCCAGTATCGCTGTAGCCACCAACAGAATCATGGGAGAGACAATCAACCGAATGTCTCCCGCCTCGGCGTGTTTCGCCATCGCGCTATAAAACGTAAGCCGGCCCACCGAGATCGATACCAAGTAGGACAACGCGATTCCCAACAAACCACCCACCGCGGTAATGGCCATGGCTTCCGCCAGGAACTGGAACAAGATGTCCCTGCGCCGCGCGCCCAAAGCCTTCTCCACTCCAATTTCCCGCGTGCGTTGCGTCACCGAAACCAGCATCATATTCATCAGCCCGACCCCGCCGATGCCCAGCGTGAGCGTGCCGATAAATGCAAGCAGCACTTTCAGCGCCAGTGAAATAATCCCGAACTGCGAAAGTTGTTTTTGTGCGTCGAATACCTGAACCGCCCGCTTGTCGTCGGCCTTGAAATTGTGTGCAGCCGCCAGTGTATCCCGCACTGTCTGGTCCAGCTTGTCGTGGTCCAATCCCTGAGAATCCATCCAGATTCCATCAAGATAATGATTGTCTTTCAAAACATTCATCGAGTTGTACGGAATATAAATGGTGCGGTTATCGTCGTCGTCGCCCTCCTGCATGCGCGGCTTGACTACGCCCACTACCTGGAATTCGACGCCGTCGATTCGGATATCCTCCCCCACCGCCGGAGCCCCGGAAAATAACTTGTCCTTAGCCTCCGAGCCGATTGCGGCCACCAGCCCGTGCCGTGCATTGTCGGCATCGTCCAGAAAACGCCCCGCACCCATGTCAAGGTTCCAAATCTCTTCGATGGAAGGATCGAGTCCCATCACAGGCATCGTGAAAGTGCGGTTTCCATTTTGCACCGATGAATCTTTTTGTGACATCCGCACCACGTGTTTGCATAGAGGCACGTTGTTCTGCAGCAGATCGATATCGTCGTTCGTGAATCGCACCTGCACTCCCGCCTTATTTCCTCCTGCCTGTTGCGACGTTCTTCCGGGAAATATCCCCACCGCGGTGGCGCCGAAACTTTCGAAAATATTTGAGATGGCGGTTCCAAATCCATTTCCATATGCCAGCAGCAAAACGACAGTCGCAATCCCCCATGCCATCCCTGCCATGGTGAGCATGGTCTTGCGTAAATCGTGCCGCATCGCCGCAAACGCCTGACCCAACAAATCCTGATGCATAGTTTCAGCTTCTAGCTGCTCGCTCCCGGCTCCCAGCTATTGATAACTTCTCCCACTTCGTGTTTCAAATCCATTTCTTCAACGAATTTTGGCTACAGGCCAGCAGCTAGCAGCCCTATTCCTTCCGCAGCGCCTCTACGGGCTGCAGCAGAGCCGCCCGCCGGGCCGGATAAAGTCCAGCCGCAACTCCAGCGATCGCCAGCGCCACCACCGCCAGCGCCGCAGTTCTGGCCACAAGCTTCGGCGGATCAAATCCCTCGCCCAGCGATACTCCGGAGAGTGCCGCCATCACTCCGGCCGCCGCAACGATTCCGGTTATCCCGCTGAGCAAGGTTAGAAAGGCGCCCTCTACAAAAAACTGAAACATGATGCTCGCGTTGGTGGCTCCTAAAGCCTTCCGCAGTCCAATTTCTCGTGTGCGATCCGCGACCGCCACCAGCATAATGTTGATAATCCCAATCGCTCCCAATCCCAGCGTGACCAGACCGACGCTTCCGAGGAAATCGTTCATCGCGTCGAAAATCTTGCCCACCTGGTCCACCGTATTCACCGTATCCCACTCGTCGAATGAATCGGGATAATTGGGATTGAAGCCATGATTCCGGGCAATCACTTTATGCACTTCTTGCTTGGCCGCCTCGTGGAGGGCGCGCGTCCTGGGCTGGTATTCGATAATACTGATCACATCGGGTGCCTCTCCCACGTTGATCGGCCGGAAATATTCCCGCATTGTGCTGAAGGGCACATAACACTGCAAATTCTGATTGTTGTTGTCGCCGTGCCCAATCCGCTGCAGCGTCCCCACCACTTCAAATTGCACACCATTCAGCAGAATCGTGCTGCCCACCGCCGGCCGCCCGGAGAATAGAGTCCGCCTAGCCTCGTCACCCAGCACAATTACCGGCCGCTTCTGCGCGTCATCCATGGCGTTGAGCCAGCGCCCATTCTGAATCGGCAGGTAACGGATCTGGTCGAAGGTGGCAGGCACACCCAGAATCTGTCCGCTCGCCTGGTAGAAATCGCTAACCGCCCGAATATCGTTGCGCTTGATGACCGGCGCCGCTGCTCCTACGCTTTTGCACTCCCGGAGAATGTCCAGATAATCCCGGTACGTCAGGTAGTACTGCCGCAGAGCCGTGAAACTTCCCTGCACCGCTGGAGCGCGCCCTGACCAGAGAAACATCACGTTCTCGCCTAGAGTATCGAACTGCTTTTTATTTCCCGACCGGAATCCTTCACCGAGTCCGACCAGAAGCAACAACGAAAACACTCCCCAGGCAATCCCGAACATGGTGAGAAACGACCGCAGTTTGTGTCCCCACAGCGTCTGCAAAGTCTGCCCAAAGATGTCAAAAAGAAGTCGCACTTGAACTGATTATACGATCTAGGAATCAGGCCTCGATATCACACGTGAGACTCTTCATGTGTTCCGCGAATTGCCGTCGCGAAAATCGCCAGCGGCACGGTACCGATGGGCTGTGACCGGGGTGCCATGGCCAACAACAACTACTGGCTTTTCATCGATTCTCCGAGAGTGGCCCATTGGTCATCTTCTCGATCGACTTCTACTCGTTCATGATCGGTTGATGGCGGAAATCGAGCAGCTCGCGAATTTAGACTCATGTGACAATACACCGGAGTCGATTTGCGTCTGCGTGGCTAAGATCTTCCGCGTCGAAGAAACCGAAGTCGCTCTGCTGGAGTTGGCAGGAAGTCTGTTAAATTTCCTATATCCTGCCGAATTGACTGCAGCGGGGGCGATTCCTCTCTCCAGTTCAGCGGTAGCCGCTCGCACCGCTCGGACCAAACAGGCGGAGATTTTTAATGGATTCACCCAGGTAAAACATTTCAGCGTCTTTGAGCTGGTCAAGCTTGGGAAGACAGGCCTGGATGCTCAGGTCATTCAGAAACTCATGTCCGCGCCCATTCTCGCCCCAAATGGAGCCGTAATCGGCGTGATTCAGATTTCCCGCAAGGCTCCACGTCCAGCTGCGGCAGGACCGGACTTCACAGCCGACGATCTTCGCAAGCTGGAATCGGTTGCCGGGCGAGTGGCTAGACGGATGACCGGCGAAGCCTGACCGTTATTTTCTCGGGAACTGAGCTTCGGGGTTTCTCCGCGTACTTGGCTGGTCTCCCGATCAAGGCTTCGCCTGGCAAAAGATTATTTCTCCTTGTCCAACAAATCAGTTCTCTCCTTCGCAAAACTCCGCTATCCTCTAGCCGGGATGACCACGCTGCCTCTTTCCGAGCTTCTCGGCGCCACGGTGTACGACCCGGCTGGCGCGGCAACCGGGCGCGTGCGCGAAGTAACGCTGGCTCCTCAGGAAGATCCCACCCGGATCGCATCGCTCATTGTTAAAACCAAATCCGGCGACCGGGTTCTTCCCTTCTCTGCTATTTCTTCGATTGACGCCAACATTCACGCTTCCACAAAGCCCTCCGACTGGCCGGCCGCGAACGGGTCCGAGGGCTTATTTCTGTTGGAGCGCGATCTTCTCGACCAGCAGGTTATCGATATTAATGGCCGCAAGGTTGTGCGAGTTAACGATGTCGAACTGCAGATCGACTCCGTGACTGAGGCCGGACGCCCTCACGCCACCATACGCGTCGCCTCTGTCGATATCGGCGCGCGCGGGGCGATACGCCGCCTTCTGCGCGGACTCGCTCCCCGCACTGCTCTCCACGTTCTGCTGCAGAAGATTCCGCTTCGCACCATTCCGTGGAGCTTTGTCGATCTCATCGAAACCGACCCCGCTCGCCGAATCAAGCTCAAAATCTCTCACGCCGGTCTGGCTAAACTCCATCCTGCCGATATTGCCGACATTGTCGAAGACCTGGCTCCCGACGAGCGCGAAGCCGTTTTTCGCACGCTCGACGAAGATGTCGCGGCGGAAACTCTGGAAGAAGTCGACCCTAAAGTTCAGAAATCGATTGTGGAATCACTGGATTCCGAGCGTGCGGCCGATATTGTCGAGGAAATGGATCCCGACGCCGCTGCCGACCTTCTTGCCGATCTTTCCCAGGATCACACCGAACAGATTCTGGTTGAGATGGAACCGGAAGCCAGCCAGGAGGTCGTCGAACTTCTCGAACACCGGGAAGAAACCGCCGCTGGCCGCATGACCACCGAATTCCTCGCCCTACCGGTCACAGCCACGGTAGAGAATGCCATCGGCGTGCTGCGCGAATTCGAAGGTGGAGTTGAAACCGTCGGCACGATTTATCTGGTCGACTCCAAGGGTACGCTGGCCGGCGCCGTCCCCCTCGCCAAGCTCGTTCTCGCTCCGCCCCAGACCGCGCTCCTGTCGCTGACTTCGGAACCGCTCATCTCCACCCACGAAGCCACCAGCGATAACGAAGTGGCCGAACTTTTCGACAAATACAATCTGGTCACTCTTCCGGTCGTTGACGAGCACAACAAATTAGTCGGCGTCATCACCTCTGACGATGTAATCAGCATGCTCCGAGCCAAACTCTGAAGAAATCGAATCTACTCTGTGATCCACTAGCCCCCTGTGTTTCAAGCTCTTGACGTTGACTACGTTGCTAAAAACGCACGTGCCGCATTATCTCGATCTCGCCGCTCATCGGTATAATCAACAGTTCCCTGGAGAGACCCTTTGCCTTTCGACGACCTCCGCCAATGGATTGCCGCGCTCGACCGTGCCGGCGAACTGAAGCACATCCAAACCGAAGTCGACCCCATCCTGGAAATAGCCGAAATCACGGACCGCGTGAGCAAGTCGAAAACTGGAAAACCGGGCGGCCCGGCGCTCCTCTTTCAAAATGTGAAGCAACACCCTGGTTCTCAAGTGCTGATCAACCAGTTCGGCTCCGAAGCACGCATGAAGCTTGCCCTGGGAGTGAGTTCCTTCGAGGAGTTCGCGGACCGCATCCGCGTCTTCATGGACCTTAAATCCCCGCAAGGTTTCCTCGACAAACTCAAAATGCTTCCGCTCCTCACGGAGGCAGGAAAGTTTTTTCCCAAGACCGTCCCTACTGGACCTTGCAAAGAAGTCATCAAGCGCGACAACTTTTCTCTGCTCGATTTTCCCATCTTGCAGTGTTGGCCCCAGGATGCAGGACGCTTCATCACTCTCCCCTGCGTCATCACCCGGGACCCGAGATCCGGCAAGCGAAATGTCGGCATGTACCGTCTCCAGGTCTACGACGGCCAAACCACAGGCGCCCATTGGCAGCGACAGAAGGTCGCCGCCGAACATGCTCGCCAACGCATGCGCTCCGCCGCGACGAATCATGTGGAGACGGCCGCCTCGGCCGTCCGGCCGGGGCAAAGCCCGGCCGCCCCCGGAACATACTCCGCCAGCGCCGCGGTCGATCTCATGGCACGGACTTCTGGCGGCCAAATTCTGGCGGACGGAAACCATCCCTCAGGCAAAATGGAAGTCGCGGTCGCCATCGGCACCGACCCCGCCGTAACTTTTTCCGCCATCGTCCCCGCTCCTCCTGATGTTGAGGAATATCTGATCGCAGGCTTTCTCCGAGCTGCTCCAGTCGAGCTCGTCAAGTGTGAGACCGTCGATTTAGAGGTTCCCGCGACCAGCGAGATTGTTCTCGAAGGCTACGTCAACCTCGACGAACTTCGCAGTGAAGGTCCTTTCGGCGATCACACCGGCTTTTATTCCCTGGCCGATCTCTATCCGGTTTTCCACGTCACCTGCATCACACACCGCAAAGATCCGATTTATGCAACCACTATTGTCGGCAAGCCGCCCATGGAGGACGCTTACATGGGCAAAGCTGTCGAGCGAGTTTTCCTTCCGCTGATGCGGCTCACCGTCCCTGAATTGATCGACATCAATCTTCCCATTGAAGGCGTCTTCCACAATCTGATGATTGTTTCCATCCGGAAGTCCTATCCCGGCCAGGCACGCAAAGTGATGAATGCAATATGGTCTTTGGGTCAGGCGATGTTCACCAAGTGCATTATTGTCGTGGACGAAGATGTTGACGTGCAGGATCTCGCCGACGTGACCCTCAAAGTTCTCAATCACATCGACCCCGAGCGCGACATCCAGTTCACGCTCGGCCCGATCGATTCGCTCGACCATGCCAGCCGCCTCGCCAACTACGGCTCGAAGATGGGCATCGATGCCACTCGCAAATGGCCCACCGAAGGCTTCACCCGCCCGTGGCCTGACGAAATCCGGATGGATGCAAAAACGAAATCCCTGGTCGATAGCAAATGGAAATCCCTGGCTAAAGAGCTAGGGATTGAATAGCTGTCTCTGCTGGGCAGGTCTACCTGGCGGGCGATTTACCATCGGACTTGCCGGACAAACGTCTTTCTCGAGCGTCGAAGAGTCGATTGATTTCGCTCACCAGTTCCAGCAGCTTCTTGGGGTCCTGCTCGACGGCGGCGCGTTCGCAAAGCGCCATCCATGTCTCGCCGCTTTGCACCTTCTCCTGCAGCACGGCTCTTAGTTCGGAGAGGATTGGTGCGATCTGGCCGTTGTCAGTCGCGGCCAGGGCTTTCGAGCATAAGTCTTGGATGCGGCTCTTAGGGTCTATCACCATGCCGAATAAGATGCCGCGTGGTCAGGATTCTTCCGTGCTGTAAATCCTGTAAATTTTGGCGCGCCATGCAGCAGCGAATGCGCGGCGGACTCTGGTTCGTTTCTCAACCCGCCTGTATAGCTCTAAAGGAACCGGCGCAGTGAAAGAACTCGACCGGTTATGTTTCGCTCCGGGGTGGAGTTAGTGCCCGAGCCAATGGACGGCGGGCTTCTCGCGAAAAGAGTCCATCCATCTCGCCGGAATCTTCCGTTATCGGATCTCGGGCCTACGCCAGGAGCGCAGGTTTACCGCGTAAAGCGCAATGCAAAACAGGTTCGCGGGAATGAAGCCGAACTGCGCCGTGCGAAATCCAATCAGGCAAAGGATCACGCTGTTCACGCCTGCCAGAATCCATCCCTCCCAACACCGTCGCCCCACTAAAATAGTCGAACCAATGGTAAGCACGCACGACAAATAATCAAGCCTGAACACAACGAAAACCTCCTCGACACCATCGAGTATGGGGCACGAGGGGCTCGGAATTCTGTATCCATCGGCACTATGGTGGTAACGGAAGTAAGTGTCCGAAAGGTCAGTGGCAGGTCGGAGTAAAATCCGCACACGAAGGGTATAAGCCTTATGAAAGTCTTCACTGAATACTTGAAGTTTCATACCAAAACGCACCGAGCATATGTACATATCACCCCGCAGATTGAGGCGATCGTAGACAAGAGCGGCGTCAAGGAAGGGATGGTATTGGTCTCCGCTATGCACATCACCGCCGGAGTCTACGTCAACGACAATGAAAGCGGATTGATCGAGGACATCGATCAGTGGCTGGAACATCTGGCGCCATTTCGCAAGAATTATAAGCACCACGAAACGGGCGAGGATAACGGCGACTCGCACCTGAAGGCGCTACTGATTCATCACGAAGTGATCGTACCCATCACAGCCGGCAAGCTTGACCTGGGGACATGGCAGCGAATCTTCTACGCTGAGTTCGATGGCCAACGCGACAAGCGAGTCATTGTGAAGGTCATGGGGGAATAACAGTTTCGGCGCGATCAATTTGCATTCACCTGCAGCGACACTAAGGATCCGTTTCTTACGCTGTCGCGCCGATCCGTAGGAGCTCCTTTTAACTATCCGCAGTTAGTTTCTGCGCTTGTAGTATGCTGATGTGCCTGACGCCGGGACTCTGTACGATATTCTGCGACCGCTTCAAAGAGGATTTGGAAAAACATGGGAGACGAAGCTCAAGAGTTACGCGAAAGTGCTGAGAGAGCCAGGGAAGACCGTTCCCTGGCGGCCGTGTCTTTGACCATGGCGGTGCTGGCGGTAATGGTCGCGGTGGTCACGCTGCTGGGACACCGGGCGCACACGGAGGAAGTGGTGCTTCAGGCAAAGGCTTCCGATCAGTGGTCTTACTACCAGGCTAAGAATATTCGTCAGCACGAAGACGAATTATTTGCCGATCTTACGGCTACCGTGGCCAACACTGACGCGGGAGCCACCGCCAAGTTCCGGGAAAAATCTGCGCAGGATGCGGATCGATACAAACACGACAAAGCGGATATTCAGGATGAGGCGCGCAAACTGGAAAACGAAGTCGCCATGGAAAGAAAGCGCGCCGACCGCTACGACCTAGCAGAGGTATTTCTGGAGATCGGACTGGTAATTACCTCCATTACCCTGCTCTCCGGAAGACGAATCTTCTGGCACCTGGGCATTGTAGTGAGCGTGATAGGAGTAGTAGTGGCTGTTTTGGGAGCGGTGATTCACTGACGTAATTCCTCAAATCAGATTGCCCTCGGCGGGGCCACAACACTTCGTGAGACGAAACTTCGGCAGACTGCCGATTTTTCGGCGCGACCAACCCTTTAGAATTCACCTGGAATCGGCAGCCGGGCCCGACAGCATTTGGCCTATCGCATGCACGGGTTCCGCTATCCGGACGCCCAAAATGCACCGGCACGGGAGTAAAGAGGCTACGAATGCTCAGCCAGTGCGCCAATTCCAAGTGCTCAAAACCATTCCTGAGACTGCGCGAGGGCAGGCTGTTTCTGGTGGAAACAAACTCGATGGATCCGCCACGTCTTGGCAAACGCGGGGCTACTGCGCAACGAAAGACGCCAAAGCATATAGAACATTTCTGGCTCTGCGACCAGTGCGCGTCTCTGTGGACCTTAGTTCCTCACACCAGTCTGGGAATCGCACTCATCCCGTTGAACCGAACGACTGAATGCGCCCAGGGACCCGACGCGGACGTGAGAACCGCCGTTTAGAACCCGGGGGCCCCACGTTTCCGGCCCCGGCGGTTCCCTGTTCTAGAACGCGCTGCGGGTCCGGGATCGCAACCCGAAGTTGCAGTCTCACTTCCCGTTCGGGCGACCGGAGTTCATCACCATGGAGATCTATAACAGATGGGCCGCGCGGGCTTAAGTCGCGGTCTCGGAAGCGTGGCGTGCAGAATCGTTCTGTTATAATCGAAACCGCTCTCAGCGCTGTTTCCTATCCCGTGCGGAAGTGGTGGAACTGGCAGACACACCATCTTGAGGGGGTGGCGCCGAAAGGCGTGGGGGTTCAAATCCCCCCTTCCGCACCAGCAACTCCCCACTATGAAACGCCCTATCTGTCCCGAGTCGCGTCGGCGGTGTGCATTTTGGCGTCCCCCGATCGCAGGATTGCGTTCAAGATAGGCGCAACGGCGCGGTCAACTGTTCTAGTGTCTCGCCGGCAAAGCAGGAATTCGCCGTCATTCCGGCAGGGTCAGGCTATTTTGGTTAACGAGAAAGGTAGGAAGGAGACTAGCGCGAGGACTCTCGTTGACCCCGATTTTGCGTTGCCAGCAGGAGACTCCTAAGCTCCGCGCAACGTCTGCGCAAGCTCCGCCGCACGCGACGTTTCGTTACTCTGGCTGCACCACCATGAAGTTGGTATTGCCTCCGCGGTTGATCAGCAATACCAGCGATTGCTTTCCCGTCTGCTCAATCAGTCGTTGATAATCTGCCACCGAGTTCACAGGTCTGCGGTTGATCTGCTCGATCACGTCACCGCGCTGCAAACCGGCGTCTGCGGCTGGGGAGTCGTCCGGAACATCGGTCACAACAACTCCCTTTACATCAGGCTTTAGCCCCAGTTGCTGGCGGATGTCGGAAGTAAGTTCGTCTACCTGCACACCGCGCATCGGACTGTTTTCGGCCGATCCGCCGGGAGTATTCGCTGCGCCTTTCGCCGTGGGTGCCTCTCCGAGCGCCAGAGTGACGTCGCGCGTCTGGCCGCTGCGTTCCACCTTTAAATGCACGGTTGTTCCGGGCGTCAGGGTCCCGACCTTCAGGCGCAAGTCATTCGGCCCGTCGATCGGCTGGCCGTTCAACTCCGTAATAACATCGCCCCGCTGCAATCCCGCCTTCGCTCCAGGGCCATTGGAGTCGACGCTGCTGATCAGGGCTCCTTTTTCAGCGGTCGCATTGAAGGCCTTGGCGAGCTCTGGCGTAACTTCCTGAATGCCCACGCCGATGTAACCGCGCACCACCTTGCCATGCTTCAGGATCTGGTCCATCACGTACTTCGCCATGTTGATGGGGATGGCAAAGCCAATGCCTTGATTTCCGCCTCCGCCAGAGAGAATGGCTGTATTGACCCCGATCAGTTCGCCTCGCGCATCCAGCAGCGCGCCGCCAGAGTTGCCGGGATTAATCGCCGCATCCGTTTGAATGAAATCTTCATAGTCCTCAATAGAAAGACCGTTCCGCCCTGTGGCGCTGATGATCCCCATCGTAGCCGTCTCGCCCACGCCAAAAGGATTGCCAATGGCAAAGGCATAATCACCCACCGCGAGCTTTGAGGAGTCTCCCAGCGGGATTGTTGGCAATCCGGTTGCGTCGATTTTTACGACGGCAATGTCGGTCTGCGGATCCGTACCGACTACCTTTCCCGTAAACCGCCGTTTGTCCGGCAGTATTACCTTGATGTCGGTGCCTTTATCGACCACATGGTTATTGGTCAAGATGTAGCCTTCGGGACTGATGATTACTCCGGAACCTAATCCCCTTTCGCGCTGCTGTTGCGGCTGGCGCGGCAGTTGCCCGCCGAAAAATTGCTGAAAAAAAGGATCGTTAAAGAGAGGGGATTGCTGGGTCTTTACGATTCGAGTAGACGTAATGCTGACCACGGCTGGAAGTGCAGACTTGAACAGGGGCGCGAAACCCATGGAGTTGGTTGGCGGGGTGTTTTCCGCTCGCCCCGTCTGGCTGATATAGACGGGAATGCGGTTGCCCGCTCCCAATACCGTATGACTTGTCCATGAAGTGACAGCCATTCCGAGGGCAGCCCCAACGATAAGAATGCAGATTACAAAAATGAGAGCGACGGCAGGCCGTAGCTGAAAAAATCGCGCCACGATAGTCCTCCTCTTGCTTTAAACGAGGCACTGCATGAGAGATTATTTTTTGTTCCGGTTGGTTGCCAAATATTTGCGCCGAGGGAATCGGCGAGTGAAATCGAAATCGTACCACGATCGAATACTCACGCCGCCCGGGGCAGGTGAGAAGCGGTCGAAAGTTCCGACCGCGACTGCAGCGCTTGGAGGATGTGAGCACGGCTGACTACTCCCGCAATCTTGCCGTTGGAGAGAACGGGAAGCTGATGGACATCTTCGCGACTCATAATCTCCAACGCTTCCAGGGCCGGCATCTCAGGTGAAACAAAATGAATATTATCCACTGTCCTCATCACGTCACCGACGGTCTTGAACGGCCAGGTTCTGACTTCAACCCCGCGGATCTCATTCGCGGTTATCATGCCCAGCAGTTGGCCGTTTTCCATAACCAGGTAACAGCGCCGGCCGCTTCGCATCAATTGTTGATTCACGAACTCCTGCAGCGACATATTAGGACTTACGGTTTCGTAGCTGGTTGACATCAGATCTTTCACTCGCAAGCCGCTGAGAAGCGTTCCCGTGCGAACCTGCAGGTAAGTTGCGCTCGCCGCTTGCAGTAGAAACCAGCCAATGAAGGCGAGCCAAAGCCCACCCAGCCCGGCTCCTTCAAAAAAACGGAAGATACCAAAACCGATAAAGACCACGGCAATCGCTTGCCCGACGCGTGCGGCCACGCGAGTAGCTCTCTCCACGTTACCCATAGCCCACCACAAAATAGCTCGCAGCACGCGGCCCCCGTCCAGCGGGAAACCAGGAATCATATTGAAGGCGGCCAAAGCGAGGTTGATATAGCCGAGCCAGACCAGCAACGCCGTTCCTGGAGTTGCAGGAGAACTTCTCAGCGTCCAACCGGAGGCAGAAGCCAGAGCCAGCAGAATGAAACCCAAAACCGCACTTGTAATAGGCCCGGCAATCGCCATCCAGAACTCTGTCTTCGGATCAGTCGCTTCTTTTTCCATCTGAGCGACTCCACCTAACAGGAATAGAGTGATCTTGTGGATCGGCAGTCCGCGCATCCTCGCGACCAAGGCATGCGACAACTCGTGAGCGAAAAGACAGGCAAAAAACAGCAAACCGGTGAGAATGGCCGTACTCCACACCAAAGTCTCACTCCACGCCAGGTTCGTAGCATGGAACTCGCCCGCCAATGAAAATGTGATGAGCAGAGCGATCACAAGCCAGCTGTAGTGAAGCCCTAACTCGACGCCGAAAACCGTGCCAATTTTGATCTGAGATTTCACAGTGCTTGCCTCACTCCGGAACTGTTGAATCTTGAAGACGTCGTTCCCCGAATTGAACCAGGCCTGAACAGCTCCTTATTTATTAGATGCCGTCAAGGGTACTCGTGATTGCGTCGGCTCCCATTGTTCCGTTTCAAGTACCACGTGCGGAGCGTTCCTGGCTAATCAAATGTCTTCCGAACGCCGATGAAAGGATGGCGGATTGAGAACGGTCGAATTCCTTGACGACCATTCTCAACTCGGAAAAGAAGGCACCCATGAGCCAGAGCGAGATTGTTAAGGATTTTCTAATCGAGAGTTACGAAAATCTCGACCGCCTGGACCGAGACCTGGTCGGTCTGGAAAAGAATCCGAAGGATCCGGAAGCCATGGCAGGAGTCTTTCGAACCATCCATACGATCAAGGGCACGTGTGGATTTCTGGGCTTTGGAAAGCTGGAGAAAGTCGCGCACGTCGGTGAAAACCTGCTGACGCTGCTACGGGATGGACAACTCACCCTCAACCCTGAACGCACTACTGCCCTGTTGGGCATGGTGGACGCGATTCGCCAGATGCTCAAGGAAATCGAATCTACCGGCCAGGATGGCGAAATCGATTATCCAGAACTGCGAGAGAAGCTGACGCGTTTGCAAAGCAGTGGCGCAGGAGATTCCGAGATCGTTGCCGGACCAAACACGCAACCAGCTTCGCTCGCTCTCCTTGAATGCAAGGCGGAGACAAAAGACAAAATCAAATCCTCCGAGAAAAAAAGTTCTCCTGCGCAATTAGAAGTGGCCGCGCGGATAGAGACTCTGCCTCCCGCCGCGTCGCGAAATAAAAGTGAAGAACCGGTCCGAAAACCCTCGCGGGGAAAGATTGGCGGAGTACTGGTTGAGCGCGGACTGGTGAAGCCCGAGAGTATCGCCCTGGCGCTGCAAGAGCAGGAAAAGGGCGACCGCCGGCGCCTTGGCGAGATCCTGGTCGCTCTGGGTTTGGCTAAACAAGAAGACGTCCTGGTGGCTCAACAGATTCTGGAAACCAAAATCCGAGACGCCGCGCCCGAGACTATCCGCGTGGGTGTGAACCTGCTCGACAAGCTGATGACTCTTGTCGGTGAATTGGTTCTGGCTCGGAACCAGTTGCTGCAAATCTCGAACACCGTCGAGGACACCGGTCTGCAGGCTGTTTCTCAGCGGATGAATCTCATCGCGACCGAACTGCAGGAAGAGGTCATGAAGACCCGCATGCAGCCCATCGGCAACATCTGGGCGCAGTTTCCCCGCACCGTGCGCGATGTCGCCCTGGGGTGCGGCAAGGAAGTCGAAATCGAAATGGAGGGCAAGGAGACTGAACTGGATAAGACCATCATTGAGGCCATCAAAGATCCGCTCACTCACCTGGTTCGTAATTCCGTCGACCATGGCATTGAACTCCCTGATATCCGGGTGCAAGCGGGTAAGCCGCGCTCCGGGCGCCTGGTGCTACGGGCCTTTCACGAAGGCGGCCAGGTCAACATCGAAATTGGGGATGATGGCGCGGGCCTGAGCGCGGAGCGGATTCGCAAGAAAGCTCTGGAGCGCGGAGTGGTCACGTCCGAGCAGGCCGCCCGCATGAACGAACGGGAGATTTTCAACCTTATTTTCCTCCCCGGATTCTCTACAGCGGAAAAAGTAACCAATGTCTCGGGCCGCGGCGTGGGCATGGATGTGGTGAAGACCAATGTCGAGAAGATTGGCGGCCTGGTGGATCTGCAGTCTACGCTCGGCCGTGGCACCACTGTTCGCGTAAAAATTCCTTTGACTCTCGCGATCATCCCGGCACTGGTCGTAACCTGCGCCGGCGAACGTTACGCCATTCCACAGGTAAATTTGCTGGAATTGGTGCGGCTCGAAGCGGAGGAGGTGAGCACTGCGATCGAGATGGTGCATGGCGTTCCGGTTCACCGCCTGCGCGGACGCCTGTTGCCGCTGGTGTATCTCAGCCGGGAGTTGAATTTAGCGACTGGCGGCGATGGCGTAAATAGTAGCGACCCGGTCAATATTGTCGTGCTGCAGGCGGATGACCGGCAGTTCGGCCTGGTCGTCGACCAGATTAACGACACGGAAGAGATTGTCGTGAAGCCGCTCCGCAAGCAGCTCAAAACCGTAAAGACGTTTGCCGGATCCAGCATCATGGGCGACGGCAAAGTGGCACTCATCCTCGACGTGCTTGGCCTGGCGCAGCGCGCAAGCGTGGTCAGCGAAACTCGCGAGCGCCCGGTAAGCGAAAAAGTTTCGGAGTCCGCCGCGACCGCGGGCGACAAACAAACCTTTCTTCTCTTCGCCGGGCTGGGCGACTCTCGTATGGCCATTCCGCTCAGCACCCTGGCGCGGCTGGAAGAGTTCCCGGTCTCGCAAGTGGAGATGTCAGGCAACGAGTGGGTCACGCAGTATCGCGGGCAGATCCTGCCGCTGGTGCGCCTCGCCGTGGTTCTCGAAGAACGGCGGCATCGACTGCGAAGCTTACAAGCGCCGCCGGTCGCGAATTCCGGACCGCTTCAGGTTCTGGTGATGCATCAGGATGGATTCTCTTTCGGCCTGGTCGTGGAAAGAATTCTCGACATCATCGAAGCTCGCGCTGACGTGAAGTCGAAGGCGACGCGGCCAGCCGTTCTCTACTCGGTCGTGATCGGCGAACGGGTTACCGAGTTGCTCGATATTCCGGCCATTCTGCAAATCGCCGGAGTCAGCAAGGACCATGCCGCGCTCACGGCGAAATCGGCTGGAGGCGCGAACTAACCTATGGAGCACACTTCACAATTTTGCACCTTCTATCTGGACAAGCTGCTGTTTGGCGTGGAACTCAAAACGGTTCAGGAAGTGATCCGCTCGCTGGAGGTAACTCAAGTTCCGTTGGCGCCGCAAGTGGTGAGCGGGCTGATCAATCTGCGCGGACAAATCGTAACGGCGGTCGACCTGCGGCATCGGCTCGAAATGGAGCCACGCGCGGCGGGCGTCCCGGCAATGAACGTAGTGGTCCGCTCCGAAGATGGTGCGGTCAGCCTGCTGGTCGACGAAATCGGAGATGTCGTCGAAGTCGACGACTCTACCTTCGAGCGCCCGCCGGAAACCTTGCGCGGGCCGGTACGGCTGATCATCACCGGAGTACACAAGCTGAACGACCGGCTCATGCTGGTGCTCGATACCGCTAAGGCGTGCGACATGACGGTGGATGCGGTGGGGACCACGAAATAGGTTTCGACGACGGTCATGGGCTGTTAGCGGGTTGGAGACGATTTCGCGGATCTAAAAGGAGAAAGAAATGAGACTCACTCTCGGTAAGAAACTCGGGTTTGGTTTTGGAGTAATCCTTGCCCTGACAGTCTTCAGCGCAACCATGAGCTACGTGAAGTCGACCAGCATCAAAGCTAGCCAGGACGTCACTTTCGAAGTACGGTACCCATCGCTCGCCGCCTGTAAAGACCTGCAACGCGATCTCAATCAGACGCAAAGCAAAGGCCGCCAAATCGTTCTCGCCGGAACGGAGTCGGTCAGACGAGACTCCGGCAAACAATTATTCGATGCAACCTGGGGCGAGATAGGGAAAGATGTTGCCCAGCTTGATGAACTGGCACCCAAATGGACCGTCCAAGAGAATCGGGACCGTCTCGCCGCGATGAAACCACACCTTGCGGAGCTCAGGGCGGCGCAGGAAGCAGCGATGAATCATGCGGCAAGCGGCGATAAGGACGCAGTCACTAAGGGAGGAAACGAATTCGCCGATCAGGCCACACCGGCGAACGAAGCCATTAAGGTTTCCCTGGGCGGAATGGCGGACTCGTTTGCGGAACTGATCGCTAAGAATAAAGAAGACTTGCATGCGGAGAACCGCTCGCTGACTGCGACCATGGCCGTAACCACAATACTGGCGTTAGGGATCGGCATCTTCGTGGCGATTTTCCTCAGTCGCAGCATTTCAAAGTCGACGCAGGCAGTTCTTCTGCAAGCCGAAGCCATTGCCTCCGGTGACTTAACCCGCGACGACCTGAAGGTTCAAAGCAAGGACGAACTCGGCGATCTGACCACCGCCATTAACAAAATGAGCGCCAGCCTGAAACGCATGATTATGGCAATCACGGAGAACTCTCTGCACGTTTCGACCGCCAGCGAGGAACTCTCCAGCACCAGCCAGCAGATCACGGCCAACTCCGAGGAAACTTCCGCGCAGGCAAAAGTCGTTTCCAGCGCCACCGTGCAGGTCAGCCAGAATCTGCAGACCGTCGCTACCGGCGCCGAAGAGATGGGCGCCAGCATCAAGGAAATCGCCAAGAACGCCAGCGAAGCCGCCAAGATCGCGACATCGGCTGTAAGGGTGGCTGAAACCACCACCGCGACCGTCTCCAAGCTCGGCGATTCCTCCAACGAAATTGGCCAGGTCATCAAAGTCATCACCTCCATCGCCCAGCAAACCAACCTGCTCGCGCTGAACGCGACCATCGAGGCTGCCCGCGCCGGCGAAGCCGGCAAAGGTTTTGCCGTCGTCGCCAACGAAGTCAAAGAGCTGGCCAAAGAAACCGCCAAAGCTACCGAAGACATCAGCCGCAAGATCGAGGCCATTCAGACCGACACCAAAGCCGCGGTCGAAGCCATCGCCTCCATCAGCGAAGTGATTAACCAGGTCAACGGAATCTCAAACACCATCGCCACCGCGGTCGAAGAGCAGAATGCCACGACCAACGAAATGGCGCGCAATGTCAGCGAAGCGGCGCAGGGCAGCGGCGAGATCACCAGCAACATCGCGGGCGTAGCGCAGGCGGCGGAAAGCACATCGCGCGGCGCCGGCGACACGCAGAAAGCAGCCCAGCAACTGGTGGAGACCTCGGCCGAACTTCGCCGCCTGGTCGAGCAATTCAAGATCAATGCAAACAACGGCCAAGTCGTCGGAGGACAGGCGATCCGCAGCATGGCGGCGCACTCCGGCGCATAACACTGTCGCAGTCCGGTCATAAGATCTCGCCTCGCGGCGTCTCTTAGCCCGTCCTGCGCTGCTCCCCGTCACCTATCCCTCGCATTTGAGATGTGTGAGTTAAGGTTTCCTCGCAAAATGCCGAAGTGGAAGTGAGGGCGGTGCGCGCAATCCTCGGACTACACCGTCCTTATCAGGGAAAATATGAGAAATATCACTTCGGCTTCTCTATCCATAACGTCTGTTGCTTAGCTTGTGCCTGGTGTTTTCAGCCCAAGCACAACAGCCGCCCGCTTCTCCTACGAATCAGGATGAAGTGAACAAGCAGCTTATGCAGCGCTTGCAGGAACTCGAAGCCGAGGTCAAGCAACTCAAAGGGCAACCCGCCGTCGTGGCCGCGACGCCTGTGCCTGAGCCGCCGCCGGCGGCGATCGAGGCTGCCCGTGGTGAACGAGGTCGCGCAGCGGCTGAAGCTCATTGTCTTCGGTGACGTAGGAGCCCAGGGTTACAACCATATTCCCGATACGTTCCTATTCGGCTCACTTGATCTCTTCATGACTGCCCATCTCTCCGACAAAGCCTCCGTGCTGGGAGAAGTACTGTTCACTGCGGAAAATGACAACAGCATTTCGCCCGATGTCGAAAGGCTCTTATTCATTTACCGCCAGAACGACTACTTCAAAGCGTCGGTTGGGCGCTATCACTCCTGGGTCGGGTATTACAACACAGCTTTTAACTACGGAGAGTTCCTGGAAACCACAACCGATCGTCCTTTTGTTTATGCCTTCGATGATCAAGGCGGCGTTCTCCCAATGCAGGAGGTCGGGATTAATTTTACGGGCAAGATTCCTTCGGGAAAAATGGGCCTTAATTATATTCTGGAGTTCGGCAATGGCCAAGCATGGGGAATGAACGCGGAGCCCGCACAGAACAATCAGGATGCGAATAACAGTAAGTCCATCAATGGTGGCCTGTTCATGCGCCCGGAGCGGATTTCCGGCCTGCAGTTGGGATTTTCCGTCCGCCATGACAACCTCTCGCTTCCCGGCCCTCCAGCGGTCGCCGAAACCATCGCAACGGTTCATGCCGTATATATCAACAGCAAATACGAAGTGCTCAACGAGGCCGCTCTGGTGCGGCACGTCGAGCGCAGTGGTCCGGTTTTTACAACCACCGGCGGCTATACCCAATTCTCGCGAGCCTTTGGTCCGTATCGGCCTTATTTCCGCTACCAGTACTTTAACGCGCCTAACAATGATCCGGTTTACGTGTTTGCCAACCCCAACGATTACGCCCCGGCCTATGTGACCGGATTTGTGGGAAGGCTCAACGGTCCTTCAGTCGGAATTCGCTACGACTTCACCGAGCATTCGGCGCTCAAGCTGCAATACGACCGAATCTCGGAACGAGATCTGCCGAGCGCGAATGGATTGACTTCCCAGATTGCATTCACCTTCTAACGGGAGACATCATGAAAAAAAAGAACAACAAAACCGTGATGTTTTCCGCCCTTGCGATTGCCGCCCTCGTGCCGACTCTATGGTTGGCAATGCCGGTCGATCGCGTGCAGGCCGGGGGCGATCCGATCGTGGTCATTGTTAACGTTGCGAATCCTGTCGAAAACCTTTCGCTCGGTGAACTCAAGAAGCTCTTTTTGTCCGATCGCAGCCGATGGGATACCGGAAAGGCCGTCGCCCCGGTCATGATCGCGCCGGGAGCGCCGGAGCGTACTGCATTTCTCAAAACTGTTTGTGGCATGAACGACAGCGACTTCGGCAAGTATTTTCTGCAAGCCGCGTTCACTGGGAAATCCGCCACAGCCCCAAAAGAAATGAGCAGCTCCGCGGGCCTGAAAAACTTCGTAGCCAATTCGCCGGGTGCTATTGGATTCGTGAAGGCTGGCGATTTTCATGGCGACGGCAGCGACGGCGGCGTCAAAGCCGTGAAAGTCGACGGTACCGCCGCGGGCGACGCAAGCTACAAGCTGAGAATGTAAGTATCGTGCAGCCGCGACCGGGAGAGGGAGTCAGATGCAATGGACTATAAAAAAACGATTGTTCGGACTCACCGCCAGCGGACTGCTGTTTGTGGCTTGCGTGAGCGCGACGGGTTACTGGGGCATTACTACGGTCGAAAAAACAACCTTCGAAGTGGCATCGACGGGTTCTGCGATTCGAAACCACATCGAGGCTGGAGTATATAACGACCTTACCCGCGCCGACATCTCCGCGGTATTCACACAAAAGGGCGACGACCAGCAGAACAAAGTGGAAGAATTCCAACAGCATTGCAAACTGCTGCAGGAACGCCTTACCAAAGCCCGGGGATTTGCCGTGGATTCAGCGAGCCGCTCGATGCTCGACGGGGAGCAAGAGACGGTGGACCAGTACCTGAAAGCGGGCGATTCGCTGGTGAATGCGATCGTTCACAATCCTGGCCAGGCCGCTTCCCTGCTTGGGCCTTACATGCAGCTTTACAAGGATCTTCAGGGCAAGATTGAGGAAACCAGCGATCAACTGGCGAAGGGCGCCAGCGAAGCAGAGCATAGTGCCGCCAGCAAAGCAAAGCGCGCCACCCGGGCCACATTCCTGATGTGCGTTTTGTCGCTTATGCTGCTGTTGGGTGTAGCCACCCGCATTACGCTCAGCATCACTCGCCCACTCGATGCATTCTCCAAACAATTTAAAGCAATGGCGGAAGCCAATGATCTCACTTCGAGGGTAGACGACAGCCGCGAAGACGAGATTGGCCAGTTGGGCGCCTGCCTGAATTTGTTTGTAGAGAAAGTTCACGAGATCCTGTCACAAATCGCCAAGACCGCGCAGGAAGTCAGTAGCGCCAGTGATTCCCTCTCCAGCACCAGCCAGCAGATCACGGCCAACTCCGAAGAAACTTCCGCCCAGGCGCGGGTCGTTTCAACCGCTACCGAACACGTCAGCCAGAATCTGCAGACCGTCGCTACCGGCGCCGAAGAGATGGGCGCCAGCATTAAAGAAATCGCCAAGAACGCCAGCGAAGCCGCCAAGATCGCCACCTCCGCGGTCCGCGTTGCCGAAACCACCACCGCGACCGTCTCCAAGCTCGGCGATTCCTCGAACGAAATTGGCCAGGTCATCAAAGTCATCACCTCCATCGCCCAGCAAACCAACCTGCTCGCGCTGAACGCGACCATCGAGGCTGCCCGCGCCGGCGAAGCCGGCAAAGGCTTTGCCGTCGTCGCCAATGAAGTCAAAGAGCTGGCCAAAGAAACCGCCAAAGCTACCGAAGACATCAGCCGCAAGATCGAAGCCATTCAGACCGACACCAAAGCTGCGGTCGAAGCCATCGCCTCCATCAGCGAAGTGATCAACCAGGTCAACGGAATCTCAAACACCATCGCCACCGCGGTCGAAGAGCAGAATGCCACGACCAACGAAATGGCGCGCAACGTGAGCGAAGCGGCGCAGGGCAGCGGCGAGATCACCAGCAACATTGCGGGAGTAGCGCAGGCGGCAGAGAGCACATCGCGCGGCGCCAGCGACACGCAGAAAGCAGCCCAGCAACTGGTGGAGACCTCGGCCGAACTTCGCCGGCTGGTCGAGCAGTTCAAGATTAATTCGCAGAGCCGGATACCCGGACACACTGGCCCCGCGCGCGGCATGGCAGCGCACGCGGGACGATGAGCTTTTCGCGGCTTCGAGCTTTTTATCGCAATCGAAGCAGGACGACTAAGAGATGACTCAAATTCGTATCCTCGTCGTGGACGATTCTGTAGTGGTTCGCAAAGTGTTGTGCGAAACTCTGGCCGCCGATCCTGATCTGGAAGTGGTGGGCTCGGCCAGCGATGGAAAGATAGGACTAGCAAAAATTGCCCAACTCCACCCTGACCTGATTACGCTCGATGTAGAAATGCCGGTCCTGAACGGACTGGAGACGCTGCGAGAACTTCGCAAGCTATATCCCAAATTGCCGGTCGTCATGTTCAGCACGCTCACTGAACGCGGCGCGGGAGCGACCCTTGACGCTTTGTCTCTCGGCGCTTCCGACTACGCTACCAAGCCCAGCAACACCGGCAGTCCGGCGGAGGCGATCGCGGCCATTCGGAGCGACCTGATCCCCAAGATCAAGGCGCTGTGCTCGTCGCCAGCCAAAAAACTGACGACACTACCTGTCCCTCGTCCACCCGTAAACGTGCGGAGGCCCGGCCACCGGCGCATCGAAATTGTAGCCATCGGCACTTCCACCGGAGGTCCTAACGCGCTGGCCGAGGTGTTGCCGCGGATTCCCAAGGACTTCCCTGTTCCCATCGTTCTGGTGCAACATATGCCTCCCATCTTTACGCGTCTGCTGGCAGAAAGACTGAATTCGCGCTCGGCGATTTCGGTTCAGGAAGCAAGCGACGGCGCAATGCTCTCTCCGGAACAGGCGTGGATTGCGCCAGGAAACTTTCACATGACCGTAAAACGAGCGGGCGTCGGCACGCGGCTGCAGCTCAATCAAGATCCCCCCGAAAATTCCTGTCGCCCCGCTGTTGATGTCCTGTTTCGTTCCGTGGCCGAAATCTACGGGGCAAGCGTCCTGGCCGTGGTAATGACCGGAATGGGATCCGACGGAGTTATCGGAGCGCAATGCATTCGCGAGCGCGGCGGTGAAGTCATCATCCAGGACGAAGCTTCGTCCATCGTTTGGGGGATGCCTGGCCTGGTCCATGCCTCCGGACAGGCCGATGCCATTTATCCGCTCGACCAACTAGGACAGGAAATCGTCCGTCGCGTTCTGGAAAGCCGCTCGCTCCGATCTATTTCAATTCCGAACTCTGCCCTCACTTTGGAGACTCGAGTCAAATGACGAGCGCAACCACTGCCGCAGCCCCTGCCAAGACCAGCGCACCTGTCGACCCGGTCTTTCGCCAAATCCGCGACCTCGTGTACAAGGTCTGCGGCATTTTTCAGCTCGAAGAAAAACTTTATCTCATGGCAGATGCCTGCGGACGGCGCATGAAAGCACTCGGCGTCCGCACCTCTCGCGAGTATTGGGACCTGCTGACCGCGCACTCCAGCCGGGAAGCGGAACTACGGCAACTGCTCAATGAAGTGACGATTGGAGAAACCTGTCTCTTTCGCAGTCCGCCTCAACTCGAGGCGCTGCGAAAAGTAATTCTCCCGGAACTCGTGGAAGACAAAAGCAAGCAGGTGGTAAAGCGGCTGCGCATCTGGAGTGCCGGCTGCTCCACCGGCGAGGAGTCTTACACGCTGGCGATGACCGTATTAGAGGAGAGCGATCGCTTACTCAAGGGATGGACGGTGGAGATTCTCGCCACGGATCTGAATGATCGTTCCGTAGACACGGCCAAAGGCGGTATCTATGGCGACTATGCGCTGCGCTCGACATCCGACTATTTCAAGCGCAAGTATTTCTCCCAACTCGATGAGAAAAAACTGGAGGTTCGTCCCGAGGTGAAAAAACTCATCACCTTCAGCCGCCTCAATCTGCAAGATGACTCCCGGATGCTCTTTATGAAGGGAATGGATTTGATCTTCTGCTGCAATGTCCTCATCTACTTCGACGGACCCTCCAAGTCAAAAGTGGTCAACCATTACTACAGCAATCTCAATTTCGGCGGCTATTTCTTTTTGGGCACATCCGAGTCCCTGCTGAATTTGAATGACAAATTCCATCTTGTCCATTTTCCCGGGACGATCGCGTACTGGAAACCATCCCTGAAAAGCGGGAAGCTATGACTACATCGATTGCGAAAACAATCCGCGCGCGAGTGGCAAGCATTGAAGCTACGCCATCCATCCCCACGGTTTTTCTACCTTTGCTGAAGCTCCTGAATTTGCCTCCCGAGCGCGTCAGACTGGATGAAGTGGTGAAGTTAGTTTCTTATGACAACGCTATCGCGGCACAATGCCTGCGGGTGGCCAGTTCGCCGTTATTCGGACTGGCCAAATCCCCGGAAACCATCCGGGCAGCGGTCATTACCCTGGGCCTGCGTCGCGTTGAAACCATTCTTCTCACCTGCTGCCTGGGGGACGCCTTCCCTACCGGCAACTGGGCTCTCGACCCCACCGTTTTTTGGATGCATTCTCTGGGCTGCGCCATGGTGTGCCGGAAGTTCAGCGAAAAACTGGCCGAGGGCGACGGCGACCGGGCCTATATGGCGGGACTGCTGCACGATATTGGCTTCATGGTGAACTGTATCGCGTTTCCCAAGGAGTTTGCGGGCGCTGTCGCTAAGGCTTCTCAGGAACAGATTCCCTTCGATGAAGCCGAGCGCGCCACGATGGGTTTCACTCACTGCGACTCAGGGAAGGCCTTGGCTGAAAAGTGGCATATGGCCGACGATATGATTCAGGTCATCGCTCACCACCATGCTCCCGAGCAAAGTGAAAATTTCCAACCTTTAATCGCATTGGTGCATTTCAGCGATTTGCTTTGTCGAATGCGCGGGATGGGATATGGATATTATGAAAAGAGGAGAGTAGATCTGGTCGGCGACCCGGCATGGGACATCCTCCTCAAAGAACACCACGACCTCGCCAAGGTCGACTTGGCGCTCTTCTCGTTCGAAATGGATGAAGCGGTGGATGAAGTCGCCAAACTGGTATCGACTATCTTTGGCGGCAAGGCGTCGTCAGCATCGGGCTAGCTCCCTTTTGAATACCGGCCGCATTTGAATGCTTCCTTTTCCGGAAGTAACATCTAGTCATGCCCGTTGAAACCGAACTCACCCAGGCCCCGGCATCGATTCGCGCCCCGCGCGGAAACTCCATCACTTGTAAAGGCTGGCAGCAGGAAGCCGCCATGCGCATGCTGATGAACAACCTCGACCCTGACGTCGCCGAGCGTCCACAAGACCTGGTCGTATACGGCGGAACCGGCCGCGCAGCGCGCAGTTGGGAGGCCTATCACGCGATCGTCGCCGCCCTGAAGAAGCTTGAGGACGACGAGACTCTGCTGGTGCAATCGGGCAAACCGGTGGGCGTTTTCAAGACGCACGATCATGCGCCGCGCGTCCTCATCGCGAATTCCAATCTGGTGGGACACTGGTCGAACTGGGAGAAGTTCAACGAACTGGAGCGAGCCGGTCTGATGATGTATGGCCAGATGACGGCGGGTTCATGGATTTACATCGGCTCACAAGGAATTGTGCAGGGGACATTTGAAACCTTCTCCGCGGCGGGGGAAAAGCATTTCGGTGGAGATCTTGCGGGCAAGTTGATTGTCTCCGGCGGCATGGGCGGCATGGGTGGAGCGCAGCCGATGGCCGCGACCATGACGGGTGCAGCTTTCCTGGGGATTGACGTGGATCCGGAACGCATCAAGAAGCGCCTGAAGACCGGCTACTGCGACTTCATGGTGACCACGCTCGATGAAGCTTTACGCATTTTGAAGAACGCGGTGCGCAAGAAAGAGAATGTTTCTGTCGGCCTGGTGGGTAATTGCGCGGACGTGATTCCGGAGTTGGCGGCGCGCGGCGTGGTTCCTGACATTCTCACCGATCAGACTTCGGCCCACGATCCTCTAAATGGTTATGTGCCGCACGGCATCACTCTCGCCGAAGCGTTCGAGTTACGAAAAAGCGACCCCAAGGCCTATCAGGAAAAATCGCTTGATGCCATCGCCGCCCATGTCGAAGGCATGTTGCGGCTACAAAAGATGGGATCGGTCACATTCGACTACGGCAACAACATTCGTACATTTGCGTTTCAGCATGGCGTGAAGAATGCTTACGATTTTCCCGGTTTCGTACCTGCGTATATTCGTCCGTTATTTTGCGAAGGGCGCGGACCGTTCCGCTGGGTGGCGCTATCCGGTGAAGCGTCTGACATTCATGTTACCGATGATCTTGTTTTGGAATTGTTTCCTGACAATCGCATCCTGCGCCGCTGGATTGATCTGGCGCGCAAGCGTATTAAGTTTCAGGGACTGCCTGCCCGTATCTGCTGGCTGGGCTACGGGGAGCGTGCACAGTTTGGCCTGGCAATCAACGACCTGGTGAAAAAAGGAAAGATCAAAGCCCCGATCGTAATCGGGCGCGATCATCTCGATTGCGGCTCGGTGGCTTCTCCCTTCCGCGAAACCGAAAGCATGAAAGATGGCTCGGACGCAGTCGCCGACTGGCCGTTGCTGAATGCCCTGCTGAACACTGCTGCCGGCGCCTCGTGGGTGTCGATCCACAATGGTGGTGGCGTGGGCATTGGGTACTCTCTGCACGCCGGGCAAGTCACAGTTGCCGACGGCACCGAGATGATGGCGAAGCGCATCGAGCGGGTCCTGACCACCGATCCGGGGATGGGTATCATTCGCCATGCCGACGCGGGCTACGACGCGGCGAAGGAATTTGCAAAGAGAGCAGGCGTGAAAGTACCCATGGGAAAGTAACGTCCGAAACCCATTCATTCGACGTCCGGAAAAAAGGCTGCAGGCGTTTCTCCTGCTAGACTATTCACTGCTTGAGATCAAATCAGAAGTCCAGAGCAAACGCTGCGCCAGCGCTGTTATTTATCGATATCAGCCAATTGCTGACGCTCCGGCGCAGCTCGGATCAGCCTGCCCCACGCCGAGGTTCCAGTCTCAAAGAACTCAGCATTATAGAAAACGGCGCTGTCTTGTGCCTCGGTGGAAAATTTGTTTCCGTCGGCACAACCAAAGACGCTCTTCGTGATCCCTGGTTGAA
Organism: uncultured Acidobacteriaceae bacterium; assembly: GCA_963817305.1. GTDB lineage: Bacteria > Acidobacteriota > Terriglobia > Terriglobales > Acidobacteriaceae > Sulfotelmatobacter. The sequence goes on from CAWFOD010000016.1 coordinate 666,184, forward strand.
AAAGAATCGCAATAAAATCGTCGAGATCGACTGCGCGGGAAAAGTCGTCCTTCCCGGCTTCGTGGATTCCCACACCCATCCGGTCTTTGTTAGCCCGAGGCTGGTGGATTTTGAGAAGCGCATCGAAGGCGCTTCCTATGAAGAAATCGCCGCAGCCGGAGGCGGCATCCGGTCGAGTGTGGAGGGCGTTCGTAACGCAGGTCGGCCAGTCCTCATGGAAAAAGTTCTAGCCGCACTGCACGACATGGCTGTGCACGGCACTACGACGGTCGAGGCCAAATCAGGATATGGGCTGACGACTGAATCAGAAATAAAATCTCTGCACGCCATCCGTGACGCCGCCTCTCGATGGCCAGGGACGATCGTTTCCACGCTGCTCGGCGCGCATGTCGTACCAAAAGAATTTCAAGGTCGTTCACAACAGTACGTGGATCTCGTGTGCAACGAGATGATCCCGCAAGCGGCGAAACGGAAACTCGCGCAGTTCGTCGATGTCTTTTGCGACAAGGGTGCCTTTACAGCGGCCAACGCGATACAAATTTTTGCAGCCGCCGAAAAGCACAACCTTCACGTGCGCGCCCACATGTGCCAGCTCTCAGAAACGCCTCTGCGTCCGTTTTTACGCTTCAATCCTGCGTCCTTTGATCACATGGATCATGTAAACGAAGACGACATCAGCGAATTGGCGAAACACGATACTGTTGCGACACTCGTGCCAGGAGCGAATTATTTTCTGGGCTTGAAGGATTATCCTGATGCGCGGAAACTCATCGACGCAGGGGTGCCGGTCGCACTGGCCACGGATTATAATCCCGGCACGTCGCCAACCTTGAGCATGCCGATGGCGATGTCATTGGCTTGCACGCATATGAAAATGTCTCCCGCGGAGGCGATTTCAGCCGCTACTATCAACGGAGCGTGGGCTTTGCGGTTGGCAGATCGGAAGGGCTCGATCGAGCCCGGGAAAGATGCTGACTTAGCGATTTTCGCGGTGAAAGACTACCGTGAGATTCCTTACTGGTTCGGCGCGAACCGCTGTGAAATGACGATCATGAATGGTCTGCTGGATCATTCACGATGATCTTGAGATCAATCTGCCAACCATCAGGCAGCGTGGAAGCCAAACGGAATCTTTAAGCCTGAGACCTGGTTGAGACCTGCGCAAGCTTGCGGTGCCCATAGATCAGACCGACGGCTACACCGAGCACTTGCGCGCAGGCCCGCGCTGCCAGCAGCACTGGGGAGAGCAGTCCGACGATCGGATCTTTTCTAATCGCCCGCAACGCGTATGGCAGAGTACTGACCAGAAACAAAGCCAGCACGATTCCTGACGCCGGCACCCGCGGCCTGACCAGGAGATCAATAGCAATACCGACAAACAACGCGGGCGCGAACAGCAGTTGCAGCTTCATGAGCTGCGGCGTGTGGGTATCCTTCATCGCCTTCCCCGGATTCTTGCGTACAGCCAGGACGCGCCAGAAAGCGAATTTGTATTTCTTCTTGAGATATTTCAAGAGCGTATCCGGATGCGTGTGATAGACAACGGCATTGGGAACGAACTTCATTTTCCAGCCGCGCGCCGCCATACGGTAAGAGAGCTCAATGTCTTCCGCGCATGCCAGCGGAAAAGAAGTATCGTAACCGGCCATCTCGAGAAACCGGTCGCGGCGAAACGCCGCCGAATAAGTGTCAACGAAATCGATGGACTCGTGAGCCGCCATCAGCCGGTAGCGATCTTCATAATCGATCTGCACGAAACGAGCCACTAAACTTTTTTGGTTAGTGCGGTAAACTCCCTTTGCCCCAACGACATCCGCATCCTCGAACGGCTTGAGCATCGCTTCCAGCCAGTCGGAAGTGGGCACGCAATCGTCATCCGTGAATAGAATAATGGTTCCCTGAGCTTCGTTCGCGCCGCGATTGCGCGCTGTGGCCGGACCGGCATTGGCCTGATTAATAAGGCGAACACCGGAATAGCTCTCGACAGTTTTCGCGGTGCTATCACTCGAGCCATCATTGACCACAATAATTTCCGGTTTGCGCTCGACTGTCTGCCGCAAAAGCGCATCCAGACAATTGCCGATGCGGGCGGCTCCATTAAAGGTCGGTATGATGATCGAGACTGATCTTGCGTCGATGTTACACCCACTTGCCGATCACGCTGCCGGCGGCACTGCTAATAATACATATCTGGGAAGTGATGGAAGATAACCTGGCTACGAGCCAGCTCTGGCCTCCATAACGCGCGGCATGAGATGGGTTCTAGTCGCCGGCTTGAGGACTCGCCGCCGCAGTGATGCCCGGCCGCCGCGGTGTTTGAGAAGCGGGAGTATTTTTTTCGTGCTGTGATCCGCGCAAGAGGTACTTTGACAGGGTGATGAAGCCCTTGACATTGCGCTGCAGTTCGCGGCGGTCTTTCAGTGACTGCTTCAGCTTGTAAACGAGGTACGAGGGGCTGAGATAAAAACTGCGCCGCGCCCGGTCGCAGAAGCTCACCAACTGCTCATGGGTAATGTTGGGCAGCGTAACCACGCTATTGTGCAAGCCGTCTTTGGTTAACCACGCGCCCCAGTCTTCAATTTGAATGTAATCGCGCTTTTTGGCTTCCTCGTATGCGGTTGTTCCGGGATAGACCATGATGGGGAAAAACTGCGCCGTATCGGGCTGCAGTTTCTTGGCAAAGGTCAGCGTCTTCTCCATACTCGCGGGAGTTTCGTTCAAGTTGCCAACCATAAAACAGCCGTGCACCATGATGCCGGAATCCTGGCAGATGCGAACAAAGCGATGCGCCTCTTCGTGATACTTGGCATCGCGCCGGTCATCATTGTTCTTCTTCATGCCATTGATCACTTCCACATCGCCGCTCTCGAAGCCAACGCAGAAAAGACGCGCACCCGCCTGGTGCAGAGTGGAAAGCAATTCGCGTTCCGCACCGATGTCAGCGCGGCAGTTGGCGTCGAATGGTAACTTGTTCCCGCGCCGAATCAGTTCCTTGGCCAGTTCCAGCGTGCGCGGCTTGCTGATAATGAAGGTGTCATCCTCAAGCATGACGGTCTTGATCTCGGGCATTTCGCGGGAGACGAAATCAAACTCGTCGGCTACGTTCGCTACCGAGCGGTAGCGCATTTTATGTCCGCTGAACGTCTGCGGATAAACACAGAAGGAACAATGGTACGGGCATCCGCGGCTGGTATCGAACACCACCAGCGGCCACAACGAGTGACCATAAAAATAATCCGGCGTATGGAGGTACTTTTTGTAGACCTCGGAGACGAAAGGCAGCTCATCAAGATTCGCGATCGCTTCGCGCGGCTTGTTGCTGACGATTTCGCCACTTGAGGCGCGGCGCCAAACCAAACCGTCTACGCCAGAAAGATCGGCTCCGCAAGCCTTGGCTTCCAGCCAATCGCGCACCGTGTATTCGTATTCGCGAATGGCGACTGCCTCCAACGCAGCCGACATCAGGAGTGTTTCTTTGGGCAGAGACGAAACGTGCCGCCCAACGAGCAATACATGCAGCGACGGCTTGGCCGCAACCAGTGACTCGATGACGCTGACATCGTTCAGAATACTCGGGGTGGAGGTGTCGCAGACGACTGCTTCGATGTTTTTAGCGGCGATCCGATCGATGACCGCCTGCACGGAATAACCTGCTGCGGGCGCGTCAACCAGGTCCACGTCGTGTCCACTCTTGATTGCGACGCCAGCGGCGTGAGCCAGCCACTTTGGGTAATACAATGTTCCACTCTTAGTAACCGCAGGACTACGCTGCTCCCGTGAAAATCTGGGATGGAAGGGTGGATTCAAAAACAAAACACGCATTTGTGGAGTATATCTCAAGCGTGTCTAACCATGACGCAAATACTAACGTTCAGCTATCAACTTTGATTACCAAAGGGACTCAGTATCCATCCCGACGAAGAAAGCGCGAAACCTGCCGAAAGCTCTATACCGTTTCTCGTTTTCTCCCCCACAGCGCTTTGATCGTTCGCAGACGCTGCCGGTTCTCGGGAAGTTCAAAGGCATTGTCCAGATTTCTTCGCAGCCACACCCAGAATACCGCGATAAAGAAAGCCAGAATCGTCGCTCCCAGGACAATCAGAGTTCGGTGCGGGGAGGACTTCGTGTCGGGAGGCACGGCCGGATCCACCACTTGAACAATTGAGCCTTCACGCGCTTCGTCGAGCTTTGCGACTTCATATTCCTTCGCCAGTAATTCGAATACGGTCTCCTGGTATTTGAGATCGCGATACCTGCGGAGATATTCCATTCCCTCTCCAGTCACCCTTCCTTTGGAAAGATTGATATCGGAACCAGTGTCACTCTGCGATCCTGCTACTCGCTCAAGTTGTGCCTGAAGCGCCGCGAGTTGCTGTTTGGCCAGCACAAGATTGGGGTTGTCATCGGTCGCGAAGGATCGCATCGCTTCGATCTGTACTTCCTTGGCCACCACTTGTGCTCGCAACACGGCGGCGGATTCGATCAGCGCTCGCGCCTGGCTATCGATTTGCAAGACGCCGGTGGATTGCTGCGTCTTGGTCATGGCATCTTCGGCCGCAGTCAGACTCTGTTTCGCTTGATCAACTTGTTGCTGGAAGAAAAGCCGACGGCGGGCAGCCTCGGTAATCGCCAGAGAGGCGGAGAGCCTTCGAAATTCCTCCACGTAACCGTTGGCCAGTTCGGCGGCACGTTTTGGGTCATGGTCCTCAACCGTAAGGCGGATCAATCCATCCTTCGTACCAGCCACTGCCGTGGTGTGGTGTTCGAAAGCTTTGCGCGCTTCCGACATCTTTTTTACGTGATACTCCTGCATCAGGCCAAAACGCTGGATCATCGCGTCTTCAACGGTGCGGCTCTGGAGCAAAGAAACATACATGTCGGCCGGATTCTTAATGCCGAGACTGCCTCCGGCCAGCGAGGCCAGCGAACCCAAAGCCCCAATGCTTCCCAGTTGCCCCAATAATGACGAACCGATGGATGAATTCTGAGCCGGAGGAAGCAACGCAATCTTCGCCTCATACTGAACCGGCAACAGCAGGGAGACTATCGCGGCCAACACTGCCGCACCCAGGACAAAGCGGAAAATGAAGCGCTTACGCTCTAGCAGAAGGACGACAATATCCAGCACGGAAACCTCAGACTCCTCCGGAGATCGGTCTGAGTGTGTTTCCTCGGTAATTGGTTCGGGCTGGACCTCTGTTTGAATCATCGTATTCTAGCGATTTGCAGCTTTACTATTATGCCACCTGGGCCGACAGTGATTCTATCAGGCTCCTTTAAACTGGATATTGGCTTCTCTAACACCTTAGGAAAACTGCGATTGAGTATTCCGGGACGAATGCCGCGCCCGTTTCGTGCTAGCTTTGAAAGAATTCGAAATTCTGTTAAGAAATCCGAACGGCCATGCACCGCGGCAAATGACACTCATTGGTTAATGCTATCTGTAATACGTTAAGAGTAATCCATTCGAAAGAAATGGGTTACGGGGCGTCAGTCATCGAGAGGACGGGAAATGAAGTTTGCCGAAGCCGCAGACGGGAACGCAAAGGCTAAAAATCACCGAGGGAAGCTTCTGCGAACCTCGTGGCTCTTGCCGATATTGGCATTGGGTAGTCTGACCGCGAGTTATTTGACCGCGGGCGGGTTAGCGGCGCGCGCTCAGACGGCAGGCGATGAGAAACCCGAGCCAGCTTCCCCTCAAAAGCCTCCTGCAAAACCTCTCGAACTCCAGCTTAAACCGGTCGACTTGAAATCGCTCCCGCGCAACCTCTTTGTGGATCAGAAGACTTTCTGGACAACCCCATTCCACATGACTACGGCGGAGTGGCAGTGGACCGTGCCATTGGCTTTTGTGGGCGCCGGGATGTTGGCAAGTGATACAGCCATAGAAAAACACGTTCCTACCAACCCCACGACCGTATCGCACGCCGTAACCGCTTCGAATGCAGGACTCGCCGCCATGGCCGGGGTCGGCGCAGGAATGTTTCTTCTCGGCCATTTTGCGAACAACGATCAGGAACGCGAGACAGGACTTCTCAGCGGAGAAGCCGGCATCGACGCTTTCCTGGATACCGAGGTTCTTAAATATGCGTTCGGGCGAGACCGTCCTTTCACGGGAGACGGCCGGGGACGTTTTTTCCAGGGCGGAGATTCCTTTCCTTCCCAGCACGCTGCTATCAGTTGGGCGATTGCCAGCGTAATTGCTCATGAATATCCCGGGCCGCTTACGCAAGTGCTGGCCTACGGCGCAGCCGGAGGAATTACCGCGGCACGTTTCGTGGGCCAGCAGCACTTCGCCACCGACCTGCTGGTTGGCAGCGCTCTAGGCTGGTATATGGGCCGGCAGGTTTTTCGCTCCCGCTCACATTACAGCGATGCGGAGATCGCCAGATGGGGCACCTTCAGCAAGAACGAGGCGCTGGATAACGGCCGTGATCCAGGAAATATGGGTTCGCCGTATGTTCCCATGGATAGTTGGGTGTATCCCGCGATGGAGCGCCTGATTGCACTCGGCTATATTTCGTCCGCCGATCTGGGAATGCGCCCTTGGACGCGCATGGAATGTGCGCGTCTGCTGGTGGAGGAAGCAGACCAGCAATTTCAGGTCACCGTAAATGATACCGGTCCGCAGAAAATATATGCGGCGCTAAAAGATGAGTTCAGCGACGAGATTGCCCGCTTGGGCGGCGATGCGAATCTTGGAGTGGATCTGGATTCGGTCTACACGCGCGGGACCCAGATTGTGGGCGCGCCGTTGCGCGATGGTCTGCATTTCGGCCAGACGATTGTCAATGACTTCGGTCGACCGTACGGACAGGGCTTTAATAACGTAACCGGCTTTTCAGGTCACGCGGTCGTAGGTCCACTTTCATTCTATGTCCGCACCGAATATCAGCATGCGGCTTCGCTTGCTGGACTGCCGCTGGCAGCGGCACAAACCATCTCGGCAGTGGACGCCATCCCTTCCGTCCCGCCCACGACCCCTACTGCGGCGGTTAATCGTATGGATTTGGTGGAAGGTTACGTGGGGATGCAGCTCGACAACTGGGAGATCAGCTTCGGCAAACAATCGCTTTGGTGGGGTGCTGATAAGAGTGGGCCAATGTTATTCAGCACAAATGCCGAGCCTATCCTCATGCTGCAAATCAACCGCGTGAAGCCGTTCCATTTGCCTTTGCTCGGAGCCACTCGCGTCGACTACCTCATAGGGCGCCTGAGCGGTTACCACTGGGTTTATGGCGCAAACACCGGTCTAATAGGATCGTGGACTCAGTCGCTGAGCGATCAGCCGTTCATCGTAGGCGAGAAGGTCACCTTCAAGCCCACATCCAATTTGGAACTAGGCATTAGCGCCACCGCGCTTTTCGGCGGTCCAGGGGTTCCAGCCACTTCACACAAGCTTCTGCAAGCGATGTTCTCCACTGGGAACGGACTACCCGGCACTTCCGGGGACCCGGGTGACCGCCGTGGTGGATTCGATTTTGCCTACCGAGTGCCGGGGCTGCGCGATTGGCTCACGTTTTATGCGGACGCCTTTACCGACGATGAACCCAATCCGTGGCTTGCCTGGAACAAAACCGCCCTCACCTCGGGTCTCTACCTATCGAAAGTGCCGGGAATTTCCAAACTCGACTTTCGCGTCGAGGGAGTTTACACCGACCCTCCTGGAGGCGGAGCGACGGTGGAACACGGTTTCTTTTATTTCAACGATCGGTTCAAGAGCGGGTACACAAATGAAGGGAATCTGATCGGAAGCTGGATTGGCAGGCAGGGTCAAGGCGCCGAAGCCTGGACGTCCTATTGGCTTAACCCTAAGAGCAAAGTGCAGTTGAATTTCAGGCACCAGAAGGTGAGTTCGGAATTCATTCCGGGCGGGGGAACGCTGACTGATTTCGGAGTCTCGGGTAATTATTCGCTAAGTGCAAATTTGGGTCTCTCCGCCTGGGTGCAACACGAGCGGTGGCTCTTTCCGGTGATTCAGCCCAATCCTTCCAGAAACGTGACAGCGGCCTTGCAAATTCAGTTTGAGCCGCATAAGCTGTTTCAGCATTCCCATTCTTCTGCCAATGCATCAGGAAGCAAGCCGTGACCTCGGTACACTCACAGGCCGATGAGCACTCTCATCTTCATTTCAATTTCTACAGCGAAATTCGGGCACATGCGATCCTTTCAATATTTTTTGTCTACGGAACATTTCGAGTAGCCCTGGGTTAGTTACTGTAAGGATTCTTCTCGATGGCAACGAAGGTCACCACGGATATTATTAGGGGCTAGACAAATGTGATTGGAATGGGTTGATATATACAACGATCATTTTTGCCAGGGGGGCAGAATTGAGAAGGTATGATTCGCAGTCGCCTTAGCTTTGCGCGTTTGTACTTGAAAATCGTTACCCTGCTGTTGCCCGCGTGCGCCTATTTCATCGCGGTCAAGGTGCGCTTCGGCTTTAATCTGCTGTTCTCCCGCAACCCTCCGGATGGCCTGCCTTCTTACTGGAGCATTGTTCTGTTAACCACGATCGTCTGGGCAATCGCCGCCGAAGAATCTGGTCTGTGGAACGTCGAGCAGTTATATGCGCCCGGTGGCAAAAGCCGTCGGCTGTTGGAAGCGCTTGCCTTCACGTATGCCGTGGTAATGGCAGGCGGATTCATTTACCGCCAGGCGAGCTATTCCCGTCTTGTCGTCGGCATCAGTGCTGTAACGCTGTTCATCCTCGCCACGATCGCCCGTGTGATTTTCCGGGTCATTCTGGAAGTGCTACGCAAAGACGGTCGAAACGAAGTGAAGATTCTGATCGTTGGCACTGATCGTTTTGCGCGTCGCGTAGGGACATCGCTGCTGCATGGTGAGGTTCTGCCCTGCCGGATTATGGGTTTTGTACGGCTCCCAGAGCAGGAGATTGCAGTGGAAGGCCCGGTATTCGAACTGGACCAGATTCCCGCATTTTCTAACGGGAGTTCCATCAACGACATTATTATCGCGCTGCCTGCGGCACGTCTGAGCGAAGTCCAGAAGATCGCGCCCGTGTTGGAAAAACTTTGCGTTCCCACTCGAGTGGTAGTCGATTTGGGCGAAGGGATTGTTCTCCGCGACCGTCTGATCGACCTCGGCGGAATCCACATGCTCGATCTTCGGCCAACCTTGGCCGAGACCGGTCCATATCTTTTCCAGAAGCGAATATTTGATGTTGGCTTCTCGCTTCTCATCTTGTTGCTCACATTGCCTTTCACTCTGCTCATCGCGTTGGCCATAAAACTGGGAAGCCGCGGTCCGGTTTTCTTTATTCAGGATCGTGTGGGATTAAATGGGCGCGTTTTTCGCATGTTCAAGTTCCGCACCATGAAAGTGGGCAGCCGTGAGGAAGGCGATACGCGCTGGACTTGTGACAAAGATCCACGCCGAACCGCGGTGGGGACCTTCTTGCGCAGGACGAACCTTGATGAACTGCCGCAGTTTTTCAATGTTCTCCGCGGCGACATGAGCATCGTTGGTCCGCGTCCGGAGCGGCCGTACTTCGTGGAGCGGTTTCTGCAGGAGTTCGATCGCTATAATTCCCGCCATTTGTTCAAGGCCGGGATCACTGGATGGGCTCAGGTAAATGGCTGGCGGGGTGACACCTCCATCGCCAAGCGCGTGGAATACGATTTGTATTATCTTCGCAATTGGAGTCTGACTTTCGATCTGCAAATCATTACCATGACCATGCTGCGGTTCTTTACCAGCAAGAATGCTTACTGATTTCTTGCTTCTTTTAACTAGCGCGCCAAACAGACCGAGTTAAGTTTTGTACGCCCAGCCCAATTTCGTCCACCCCCAATATCTTAAGAGATACGCGATAGCATGACCCTTGGCGCGACCATGGCCTGCCGAATTGTGCTTGCCGGTGTCGTGTTTCTCGCGCCTGCATGCGGCTTGTGCCAGTTGACCTCGATTGGCTGCGGTGACATTTACAAGCCATTTAACGTTTGCAGCATTCCACAAAGAAATACTCTTGCTGTGGCCTCAACGTTCTCGAGCACTTCGTCGCCGGTAAGGATTTCGAAGGACGGAAATCGGGGCGGGCAAGAATCTTCATCGGTATCTGACGATGCGCCCGGCACCTCGCCGGAGGGCAAAGACGGTTTCCATTGGGGCCGTGCCCTGACCGAATCCCTAACGTTTCTTCTGATTGAACAAGCCTATGTGGTCCATACCGACTTCCGCTGGGTAGTATCGGAAAACGGAATACCCTTCAATCACTATTGGCGGGACTACAAACAGTCGCTTTCCGAATGGACTCAATCCGGCTGGGACGATGGCGATCCCAATTGGTTCGGCTACATTGGCCATCCCATCCAGGGAGCCCTTACCGGTTTCATCCAAATTCAGAACGATCCGAAATCTGAGAGACTCGAGTTCTCCAAAACAAAAGCCTACTGGAAAAGTCGCTTAAAAGCGGCCCTGTGGAATGCGGTTTACAGCACGCAGTGGAACCTCGGACCTCTGAGTGAGGTCACAGTCGAAAAGTACGGCAGCAAGGACCGCATGCCGTGGAACTCGAACGGATCCTATCCCTGCAATACCAACCATTGCTATACCGGAGTGGGCCAAATTGATATTGTGATGACGCCTTTAGGCGGCACGGGCTGGCTGATCGGCGAAGATTTTCTAGACAAGAAAGTTGTGCGGCGTATCGAGAATTCCACCGACAACCGCTTTTTGATCGACACCGTGCGAGTTGCTCTCAATCCGATTCGCTCGGGCGCCGCTCATGCTTCATGGAGAACATCCGTGGTATCGCGCCTCGCGTGAGAATGACGCCGCAATGGGTTTTTCCGCTGATCAAAAAGCTACGGTCCAGCACGATGAAAATCCGCAGCTACAGCCCCCCAATCATGGAAATCTGTCTTTCGGATATATTCACGCAGGCGCGTCTCATTGCGAAGTGCCCGCTTTCGGCACGACGACCGCCTGTGATCCTGTTTCGAGCGCAAGCTCTAACCTCGGCGGCTGGGACACATCGGTCGAGAAAATGTACCTTCGCTATTTTGGAGCGATTGCCGATTTCAGCGGACAATACGGTGGCGTGAGCCAAACTAATTTTTTGTTCGGTCTGCGCGGGGGAGCCTGGGCAGGAAGATTCCGTCCCTTCGGGCAGGCGATGATCGGAGCGGTGCGTGTCCACGAAGATGCTGTTGCCGGATCCACGTCGGAAACGTCTTTCGCTGAAGACCTGGGACTCGGAATCGATTTCCGGGTGGTGCGCCTGGTGAGTTGGCGCAATCAAGTGGACGAACTCAAGACCGGTTCGCCAGATTTCGAGCGCCGCAATCTTCGCCTCTCTTCCGGATTCGCTGTACGATTCTAGCGACTTGTTTCGCAACCTGGTTTGAGCAAGCTGGTTTGAGCAAGCTAAACTACAGGATGGAAAGCGTATCCCCGGTTGTCGCGTCAGCCCTCCGAGAGTCGCGGTCGCCGGCATTCTGCATACAAGTCCGAAAGTTTGCTTTGTTTATTCTGTTCGTGTCCTCCACGGCGTTTACCCAGGATTTGCCCGCGGCCAGACCGAAAGGAAGTTTAGACCTTAGCGTGTTTACCTCGGCAGAAACCGGCGAAGAACTTACCAACTCTTTTGCTGAAGCGCAAATCTTCTCCGTCGGTGCATCCGCGGGCTGGGAGATCACGGGCAAACACGTCAGCGGGTGGCGGCGTGGCAGTCTGGAGTACGCATTCGATTTCGTTCCCGTGTTCAAGACCTTCGGAAATCAGCGTACGCACGGTATCGCCTTCGATCCCGTGATACTTCGCTGGAACTCCGCTCTGCATTCATCTCGAATTTCGCCCTACATTGACTTAGGGGGAGGCGGCCTCAGCACACCCGTAAATCTCCCCCCCGGCAATACTTCCAGTTTTAATTTTATGGCGAAAGGGGGTGGAGGGATTTATCTGCGAACGAGAAAACGAGAAGCGTTTGACATTGGCTTTCGCTGGTCGCACATCTCCAACGCGAATCTCGGCGTCCAGAACCAGGAGTTTAATGGGGTGCAACTGACCCTCGCTTATCACTGGTTCAAATGACCGCGGCCTTGAATAGCCATGGAGCCCCCGACTAAGCCTTGACCGATCTAAGGCGTGGATGTCAAACTGTTGCTTGCACTCATTCTGTTCAGCCTAGGATCTTCCGTTCCATGATCATTCTCGTTACGATCGTCCATATCATCGTGTGCTTGTTCCTGATTGTTGTCGTGTTGCTCCAAAGCGGTAAAGCCGGGGACATTTCGGCGGCTTTCGGTGGCCAGGGCAGCCAAGCGGCATTTGGCCCACGCGGTGCGGCCACAGCTCTTTCCAAAGCCACCACAATTTCTGCTGTGCTCTTCATGTTGACCTCGGTGACGCTTTCGATTAATGCCATCAAACACGAAGGTCCGCACTCCGTTTTGCAGGGAGAGAAATCAGCTCCGGTAAAGACCCCGCCTGCCACGCCAGCACCCGGCAACCCTACACAGAAATAATCTGTTTCCAGGCAGCGAATTCCCGTGGCGTGCGGTCTCGCGGATGCGCTCCTAGGGGTTCTGCCGTAATTGTATTTCCAGTATGCGGGTGCTACCATCCCATTAGTAACGCGGCACTTATAGAGGAGGATTTCCATGTCTGATTACGATGGCAGCAGCTTCGTGTGGTTCTTGGCGGGCCTGGCTGTGGGCGGTTTGGTCGGAGTGCTTTACGCGCCGCGACCGGGCAGCGAAACCCGTGAAGAGATCAAAGCCCGCGCCGAGCAGGGACGAGAATACGTCCGTAGTCGAGCACGTGAGGCTCGCGAGCAAGCTTCTGGTTGGGTGGACAAAGGCCGCGATGTTGTGAGTCAGCAGAAGGATCAGTTCAAAGCCGCATATGAGGCTGGTCGACAAGCCTATCAGGAGGCGACGACAGAAACTGCGCCTCCGAAGGGTGTGTAAGAAAGCGGTTTTTACTTTGGCTCTCTCCTAGGAGCTTTCCATGATGGAAAATCTCGTTCCGATCTTCATTGCCGTGACTGCGGCTGCTGTGGTTTTGCAAGCGGGGATACTCGTAGGTTTGTATGTGGCGGTCCGAAAGACCACTGCCAAGCTCGAGAGCGAAGTAGTGGAGTTGAAGGGTAAGACTCTCCCGATTATCAACTCCACGGATGCGATGCTGGTTGAGTTGCGCCCCAAGGTCGACAAGATCGTTGACAACCTGGTGCAGTTGCATCCCAAAATTTTGCAGATTGTTGACGCGCTCGTGGAATTGCGTCCCAAAGTAAACGTGGTGGTTGACAACTTAGCGGAGACGTCGAAGTCTGTCCGCGCTGAAGTCCAACGGGTCGACGCCACCGTGAGCGACGTCATGGATCGTGCCCGGTTACAGGTGATTCGCGCCGACGAAATGCTGACCCGCACCTTCGACCGCGTGGAGCATACCTCAGACGTTGTGGCCAAAACAGTGGTTTCGCCGGTGCGACAGGTTTCTGGTATCGTGCGTGGCGTAACCGCGGGGGTTGAGTTTCTGCTGGCCAGCCGGGGGCGCAAGAATGGTGACAGTCGTACCCCGCGGCGGCCCGTGCCGCAGGACGAAATGTTTATTTAACCAATCTCCGCGTCACGGCGCGTTTAGCCGAACACGGCTCGCTGGTTTATCTTTTTTCCAATGCGGTATCTCGTTCACGCCCGTATCAAATCTGGTTGCGCAGCAAACCTTCTGCATGCGATCCAAAGTGAAAACCTCGGCCAAGGTTCAGTGGCCGAAGGTGAATACCTGCGCAACATGCGGGAAGCGCGCGTCGGCGAGGATGGAACAGTGCGTTGGGTGGAAGTCTGCTATTGTCCGACGCCGCTGCAGGAAGAACGCTCCTACTGGGAAGAATATTTCGATCTCACCAAGGTGCAAGACGCGCACGACCGCCGCAAATGCCGCGACCAGAACGGCAGCGAGCCCTGGGCATGCGGCGACTGCGATTGCACCGCGCGCCTGGAACAAAAATTGAAAGAGCGGGGACAGCCGTTCCTGGATTCCCTCAGCCCGAAAAATCCATAAGTCGCGGGGTCTAACGAATATCGACTTCGCGAAAACCAAAGCCCTGCAACATCCCTATAATCGTGGCTCGCGCGTTGTCAGTCGCCGTCTTTAGAATCCCGTCCTGCAATGCAGCCTGCTGGAGCTGGCGTTCAGCCTCTTCCCGGACCTCGCTTTCCAGATTCGGGTCCGGGGACGAGAACAACCCGGTGTCGCGCGAATATACTTTGGTTCGAGCGTTATCGATTCGCGTGCTGAACACTTCCGCCGCGGGCAAATGAATGGAAACCGTCTGCCCTGTAATCAGCACGTCTCCCGGCCCTAGACTTGCCAGGTTGATTCCCGCCACCACATCTCCATGAGCCACCAGCAGCAGCCGGTCGCCCGCCAGAAACTTGGGCAAATAAGCATTATCGTGCTCGCCCGAAATAATTTTATCCATCGTGTAGCTCACGGTTTCGAGACGCTGAAGCTTTTGAATCTGACGAACCACCGTCGGCTGATCAACGTTCAGCCGACTCGGCCCCCCGCGCAAAATTCCCATCAAGCGCGCAACCCCGAGACCGCTGGAAAACCACAGGGCACCGACCAGGATCAACGCAAGAACTGCACCGATGAAAATGCCGAGCACCCAGGAAAACGAGCTCCTCAAGGAGCCCGTCGTTCGGCCGAGTTTAGATTTTTCAGCGGAGGGTAGATCGTCAATTGTCATTTAACTTGCACGCAGACATAGGCTCTCGAGCAGTTCTATGCGATCCAGGCGCCGCCCACAACAATGTCACCATCATAGAAAACTGCCGCCTGTCCTGGCGTGATAGCGCGCTGAGGCTCATCGAACGTCACTAAGACCTCATCACTTCCGGTCTTCTCCAGCATGGCTGGAGCTGGTTCGTGCCTGTGCCGAATCTTTACCGAAACACGCATTGGTTCACTGAGGACATCGACCGCAATCAGATTGGTTTTCCGCGCGCGAAGCGTTCTCGAATAAAGCTGCTCGTTGCCGCCGACCACAACTTGCTTATCGGCTCCGTTGATCTGAATCACATAAAGTGGCGATCCAGTAGCTACGCCCAAACCCTTGCGCTGGCCCACGGTGAAGTTGTGTACCCCGCCATGCTCGCCGATCACTTCCCCGTTTGCAGTAACCAGTTCACCCGCAGTGTCAGGCAAGCTCTCGCCGGTCTCCGCAAGATAAGCATCAATGAAGCGCTTGTAATCGCCGCCCGGAACGAAACATATCTCCTGCGAATCAGGCTTCTCTGCCAGGGCCAAGCCATGCTTTCGCGCAAGTTCGCGCACTTCCGGCTTGGTCATCCCTCCGAGAGGAAAACGGGTTCGACTCAATTGCTCCTGCGTCAGTCCAAAAAGGAAGTACGTTTGGTCCTTGCCGCGATCAGCCGGACGCTTGAGCAGCCATCGTCCGCGAACATCGTCATATTCCACGCGCGCGTAATGGCCGGTAGCCACGCAATCGGCGCCGATTTGCTGCGCCACAACCAGGAGCTGATCAAACTTCAAATGATTATTGCAGAGGCTGCACGGAATCGGCGTGCGTCCCGACAAATACTCTGCAACAAACGGACGCACCACATCACGCTCGAAACGTTCTTCGTGATTCACCACGTAATAAGGAATGCCAATGTGCTCGGCCACGCGGCGAGCATCGTAGACATCATCGAGCGAGCAGCATCGCCCGGTTACCTGCTCCGGCATGCCCTGATGTCCAGCCATCCGCCGCTGGTTCCAGAGCTGCATCGTCAAGCCGATAATGTTATGTCCCTCTGCACGGAGCATGGCCGCGACGGTGGAAGAATCCACACCACCCGACATGGCTACGGCTATGGTTTGAGAATTTGGCATGTTACGAATTAACCGCGTGTTGCTTATGGAGGAGGGCGATAACTCCCGCAGCCGCGACACTGCCTCCGGCACCAGTGCGAGCGCCAAGTCGATATCTTCCTCGTTATTCTGTTTGCCCAGACTGAACCTGATGCTGGCACGTGCTCGGTCGCTCCGTAGGCCCATTGCCGTTAGTACATGGGAAGGCTCAATCGCGCCCGAGGAACACGCTGCGCCGGTAGAAACCGCCAGTCCTTTCAGATCGAGGGAGATGACCATGGCTTCGCCTTCGATGTGATCAAAATAAATGTTCGTCGTATTCGGCACACGCGGCGCGCCTTCACCGTTGACACCGGCTTCTTCCACCTGAGCCATGATTCCCTGCTGCAGCCGGTCACGCAACCCGGACATTTTCTTATCGTCGCCGCGTTCGAAACCTTGCGTGGCAATTTCCGCAGCCTTTCCCAACGCGACAATGCCAGGCACATTCTCGGTCCCGGCACGGCGTGAACGCTCGTGCTGTCCTCCATAGAACAGCGGCCGCAGTTGCGTTCCTCTGCGCACGTAAAGTGCGCCCACTCCCTGCGGCGCATGCATCTTATGGCCGGAGATCGAAAGCACATCACAGCCGATTTTATTTACGTCAATCGGAACTTTGCCTGCGGCCTGCACCGCATCAATATGAAAAAAGATGTCTGCCTCTGCAGCAATCTTTCCAATCTCATCTACCGGCTGCACGACTCCGGTCTCGTTATTCGCCATCATGATCGAGATCAGCTTAGTGTTGGGCCTTAAAGCACGACGGACATCATCGGGATCTACCAGGCTGCGAATGTCCACCGGAAGATACGTGACCTCGCACCCCATTTCCTCCAGATGCTTACACGCATGCAGCACGGCATGGTGTTCAGTGCTGGAAGTTATGATGTGATCGCCTTCGCTGGTCAACCCGGAAATCGCGAGATTATCGCCTTCAGTACCGCCGCTCGTGAACACAATCTCCTGCGCTTTGCAACCCAGCAGAAATGCTACAGAGTCGCGTGCCCGCTCAACCGCAGCACGGGTTTCCTGTCCATGATGATGAATCGACGATGCGTTGCCAAAGTGCTCGCTAAAATACGGACGCATAGCCTCCAACACCTCCGGCAGAACCGGAGTGGTGGCATTGTTGTCCAGATATATACGGCGCATCATCCTTAAACCATTCTACCTGCTTTCCTTCGGATGCCCTGCGGAATCATGGCTGACAAAAAAATGGCGCCCTTAACGGGCGCCCAATATAGCCGGCAAAGCATTGAATGATGATCTATCCTCGCTTCTCCATCGCCACGTAGTGATTGGGATAATCCGGCCCCACATATTCTGCCCGCGGACGAATCAGGCGGTTATCGTCCAGTTGCTCGATTACGTGGGCCGTCCAGCCGCTGATGCGCGAAACTGCAAACACCGGCGTGAATAAATCCTCATCGATGCCCAGAGTGTGGTAAGTGGACGCGGAATAAAAATCGACGTTCGCGTTGAGCTTCTTTTCCCCTTTGACGAACCGCTCGATTTTTTCCGACATGTCGTACCACTGCGGCTGGCCGCTGGAACGCCCCAGATCGCGCGACATGGCGCGCAGATGCGTGGCTCGTGGATCCTCGGTGTGATAGACGCGATGACCAAAGCCTGGAATTTTTTTCTTTTGTGCAAGCATGTTACGAACATAATCAACCGGGTCAGTCTTTTCTCGATCAATCGCGTTCAAGATTCGAAAAACAGCTTCGTTGGCTCCCCCGTGCAGCGGTCCCTTCAGCGTGCCGATGGCGGAAGTAATCGCCGAATGCATGTCAGATAAAGTAGCCGCGGTCACCCGCGCCGCAAAGGTGGAAGCGTTCAGCTCATGATCTGCATGCAGGATGAGCGCGATATCGAGTGCGCGCTCTGCGGTTGCGGAAGGCTTGGTTCCATTCATTTGCAGCAGAAAATTAGCGGCGTGTGAGATCGAGCGATCAGCCTCCACCACAGGCTTGCCTTTGCGAATGCGCTCATAAGCGGCGACGATCATTGCGATCTGCGAAGTCAACCGGATCGCTTTACGTACGTTCGCTTCGTGATCGTTCTTTTTATCATCTGCATCATAAAATGCCAGTGCGGAAACGGCCGTGCGCAAAACATCCATGGGCAATGCGCTCCTTGGAACATCGCGCAGAAACTGGATGATCGCCGGATCAAGCTGACGCTCTTGCGCCAGACGGTCTCGAAGTTCGCTGAGTTCGCTGCGCCTCGGCAAACGACCGAACCAAAGGAGGTAGCAAGTCTCCTCAAAACTGGAGTGATCGGCTAGTTCATGAATATCGATCCCGCGATAAGCAAGAACGCCGCGATCGCCGTCGATGTAACAGATGCTGGAATTAGTGGCAACAATGCCTTCCATTCCTTTCGTAGTTGTAGTGCTGGGCGCGTGAGTGCTGGTCAGGCTGGGCATAGGTTCTCGCTCACTGAGATCAATGGCTTGTTGCCCAGCCACGCCAGGCAGGGGACGAGGAGTGCAACTTTCTTTTATACGCCAACAGGCATGCGCCTTCCAAATGGAAGCGGCACTTTAGCGAGGTTTAAAACGGTATGACCACATGACGTTCCGGGAAAGCATAGAATCATGCCGGCCAAATACTGAGAGCCGTTTTACTCAGAATTTGCTGTTGCAATTCCGGACTCAGCGGAAGCGCTCGGAATTCATCCAAATTCTTCTTGATATCCGGTACACCTGGCCCCGGCCAATCGGTGCCAAATAAAGTCTTGTGAGCAATCTCATCGAGACGCGGGAAATATTTCAGCAAGGTCTTAGGCGGAATGCCGCTGATATCGAGATAGACATTTGCATGCCGACGCACGAGAAAAAATGCAGTCTGCATCCATAATGGCCGCCCGCCGTGCGCCAGCAGGATTTTTAGCTTAGGGAAATCGACGGCCACATCATCCACATACATGGGATCGCCATATTTATTTCGCGCTCCGGGGAAAATAGACGTTCCTGTATGAAACATAACCGGCACACCATTGGCCTCGGCCGCCCGGTAAATGATTTCGAGTTCCTTCAAGCCGTTGAGATAATCGTTCGGAAACAACAACTGGTGTGGAGGATGGATCTTGATCATGCGAATGCCCAGCCGCAGGATCTGCTCCATATCGGCCAGAACATTTGTAGTGTGCCGCGGATGCAGGCTGCCGCACGACAAAAGTCGTTTGGGATTTTCTTTGACGTAGTCCGCAATGAACTGATTCACGCCGTTGGTAAAGCCGATTACTTCCGGAGCCACGTAATTGATGAGCACGGCGCGGTCAATACCGCAGCCATCCAGATAGCTAAGAAACTTTTTCGGGGAATGACAGAACTCCACAATCTGCTCAAAATTCGAACGCTTCTTCTTCATTAGCTCCAGCGCATGGGGCTTGAACATTTCCATCGGCTGGATGTGGATGTGGCAGTCGGTGATCATTCGATGCGGTTCACCCGTTTTGCCCTTAATTGCTCGCCGCGGCCAGCACAGCGCGCTTGGTAAATACCCGAATCATCTCGCGCCTGTATTCGGGAGTCAGCGCTGAAGTCGTCAGAGGCTTGGCAGTACGCGCCGCGAGATCGGCAACGGCTTCGGCCAAAGCTTCATCCACAACTTTACCGATTAACATCTCGCCCGCCCGTTGCACCAGCAGAGGCGCAGGATTCACTGCCGTGATCGCAAGCCGCGCGTCGGCAATATGTCCGTTTACGCGCTTCATCACGACCGCAACCCCGGCCAAAGGATAGTCGATCGATCCCCGCACCCGCAGCTTGCGATAGACGGCGCGATAATCGGCCGACTCGGGCGGCAGAAAAACGCGCGTCACCAATTCCGAGGGCAACAGCGTGCGGTATTTTTCTCCATCCCCCGTGTAGAACTCTCTCAAAGGAAGACGCCGTGCCCCACCAGTGCCGACAATCTCAATTTCGGCATTGAGACAAAGCAATGCGGGCGGTGTATCGCCCGAGAACGCTGCCCAACACTTCGTTCCACCCGGAGCTACGTGACAGAGATCGCCATCTTTCTTAATGCAAAAGCCGCAACCCTTGCGCCAGGTGAGCGACTGGTTGTACCAGAGGCAACGGGTATCGAGACAGATGTTGCCGCCGATCGTTCCCATATTGCGCAGAACCGGCGAAGCTACCGTCGCGGCGGCTTCGATCAATACCGAGTAATGCTGCCGCAAATAGGATGACTTTTCGATCGTGCTGAGCGTGGTTAGCGCGCCAATCTCCACTCCACCATCGGGTGCTGGTCGAACTCCGCACAGGTCAGCAACTCCGCGCAGATCGAGTACATACTCCGGCTCAAACAATTTCTGGCGCATGGATGGGATTAAATCTGTGCCGCCTGCCAGCACGCGAATATTGCCCGCATATCTGGCAAGATTTACAACCGCCTCATCCACCGAGCGCGGCCGAAGCAAGCGGAACTGGGGAAGACTCAATCCGCACCTCCGGCTGGCGCTGGCACTTCGCGACGCGCGGGATCGAGCACATGCCGCTTCGGACCCTTGCTCCTGAAACAAAGTGCTCCGCCATGTTCGCGGAAACGAACAGGTGCGGTTGGATCTACGTCCTCCGTAAGGTTCAGCACTTTGTCTTGCCTCTTCGCCCGCAACGCCGCCAGCACGCGCTCCGGCGTAAATGGAGATTCATGCAGGCGCACACCAACCGCATCGTAGATTGCGTTCGAAATCGCCGGAATGGTCGCAGCCAGCGATCCTTCGCTGCATTCCTTGGCGCCAAATGGACCTTCGGGATCGATGCTCTCCACAATAATCGGCTCTACTTCCGGCGACTCCACGGACGATGGACTGCGGTATTCCAGCATGCCGGCATTCATCAGCATCCCATCTTTCCACACCATTTCTTCTGTGAGCGCCTGCCCCATGCCCATCCACACTGACCCGATAATCTGCCCTTCCACCGAAACCGGATTCAGAGCGCGGCCACAGTCATGCGCGGCCCAAACCTTATGTACCGTAACCTCGCCTGTCTCCTCATCCACACTGACTTCGGCGACCTGCGCCGAATAGGAATATGCGGGAGACGGCCCAACTCCGCCACCTTTGTGTTTACCACCACGCGCCTCCGGAGGCGGCGCGTAGGAACCGGTCCCGGACAGCGCACCGTGAAAGTCAATCGCCGCCACAACCGCTTCTTCAAATGTCATCCATTCTTTCGGACCTTCCTCTTTCCGCTTCTGCTGCAGAGAACCCCGCAGTATCTGCCCTTCGACGCGTCCGCTGACCGAAGCCCCGGCCTGCGTAACTTCTAATTCTTCGGATTGATCTTTCTTACCGCTGGGTGGAATACTTCCCTTCTTGAAGACGACATCGTCGCGAAACACCAGATCGTCCGCCGCACAATTCATTTTCTTCGCTGCCGCCGCCGCAATCCTTTTCTTCACGTCTTCCGCCGCGCGCAGAGTCGCATTACCCGCCATAAAAGTTACACGGCTGGAATATGACCCGATGTCGATCGGGGTGAGATCAGTATCGGCCGCGATCACGCGCACACGCGACAGAGTGCAGCCAAGAATTTCTGCGGCCACTTGCGCCGTCATCGTATCCGATCCCTGACCAATTTCAGACGCTCCTGTGTACACCACCACTCCACCGTCGCGGTCAATCTTGATGTTCACCGTGGAATGTGGCATATCGGAACGGATAATCGAATTCGCAGCCCCACTCACATAATGGCTGCAGGCAATCCCCAGGCCGCGCCCCTTGGCCAGTCTTCCTCTGCGTTGTTTCCAGCCCGAGCGCTCGACCGTTTTCTCAATGCATTCCGGGAGCCCATAACTTTGCACCCGCAAGCCATTCACCGTGATGCATGGGGGTTTCAGCAGATTGCGCTGGCGAATCTCCGCGGGATCCATTCCAATCGCCGTCGCAAGTTCGTCCAGTTGCGATTCGAAAGCAAAGCGCACATTCACCGTTCCATGTCCTCGCATCGCGCCGCACGCAGGCTTGTTGGTGAGAACGCGATAGCCGTCATATTGAATGTGTGGAATATCGTAGAGCGCGCCGAGCAGCGCCCCCGAGTAAAGAATGGTGACCACCCCGTAAGAGCAATAAGCGCCGCCATCCTGCACGACGCGCGCCTTCACGGCAGTGATGCGACCGTCATTCTTGACGCCGGTTTTCAGATCGATGATCGTCCGCGGACGTCCGCGATGCGCCCAGAAAACCTCTTCGCGCGTGTAAGTAATCTTCACCGGAGCCTGCGCCTTGCGTGCAGCAACCGCCGCAATAATCTCCAGCGGAATCACTTCACTCTTGCCGCCAAATCCGCCGCCCACCAGTGGCTTGATTACGCGAATCTGCGCCATCGGCATTTCCAGCACCAGCGAAAGCTTGTGCTGCAGAGTAGTAAGGAACTTGCGTGGAGGACCAAACGGTCAGCCGTCCTGGCTTGCCCGTGTGCGGATCGAATTCGAACGACGCCAGCGTGGAATGCGGCTCCATCGCAGCGTGCGTCACTTCGTTGGCGATGAAGCGGGCTTCGGCGATCATGATCCGCTTCGGCAAAACCTTTGTCGGGATCGCCAAAGACGTGGTGATAATCTTTTTCCACGTTGCCCGGCTTGTTGTCGTGAATGAGATCGGTCTCAGCCTTCATCGACTCTTCAGGATCGAAGTAAGCGCGGAGCACCTCGTACTCTACGTCAATGAGTTCCGCTGCTTGTTCGGCGACGGATTCAGAAATCGCAACCACGCACGCGACGTTATCTCCGACGTAGCGCACTTTATCAAGCGCCAGCGCATGCTCGTCGTGACCAACAGGAAGAATTCCGTAGGGATTAGGAGCGTCTTTCCCAATAACCACGGCCACGACTCCGTCCAGTTTTTCGGCACGCGTAGTATCGATATGTTTTATACGCGCGTGCGGATAGGGAGAATGCAGAATTTTCCCAACCAGCATTCCCGGCACGCTGAGATCGTCCGTGTACTTACCACCCCCGGTAGTCTTTCCCGCCGCATCAACCATCGCGGTGGGCTTGCCGATAATGGAAAAATCGCTCATGGTTTTTACTTGGAAACCATTCCATCTTGCTCCGCGGCAATCGCGGAGCGGATGGCCGCATACATCTGACTGTACCCGGTGCAGCGGCACAAATTACTACTTAGGGCAGCGCGAACTTCGTCTTCAGATGGATCCGGATTTTCCGCAAGCAGCGACTTCACCGTCATGATGAAACCCGGAGTGCAAAAACCGCACTGCGCCCCACCCCAGTCGCCGTAGGCTTTTTGAATCGCGGCCAGACTTCCGTGCTCGCTCACTCCCTCAATCGTCGTGATCGCCTGGCCTTCGCAACTCGCAGCCAGCAGCGTGCAAGACATCATCGCGACGCCATCGACGAGCACCGTGCAAGCTCCGCAGGACGATTCATCGCATCCGCGCTTCGAACCCGTGAGGCCGAGATCCTGGCGTAAAACATCGAGCAGCAATGCACTTGGCTCGATGGCCAATTCGTGAGTGCGCCCATTCACTTTGAGTTCGATCAGTTCTTTTTTCATTGAAAGAGCATCTCTTGGCGTCTGGCCCACATTCCCAGTTCCAGGGATTTAGCTGGCAGCCAGAAGCTACTAGCTAGCAGCTCTAGTAAACAGGCACATTCCCATCCACCACGCGCGACCAGGCATCGATCCCTCCCCGCATGGACTGCGCCTTCTCGAAACCCTGCTGCCGCAACCATGCAGTCACATTCATCGACCGCACACCGTGATGGCAAACCACCACGATGTGATCTTCCGGATCCAGTTCCTGATGCGCCCGCGAAGGAATGTCTCCCATGGGCAACAGCTTCGCACCATCCATGTGCGCAGTCTCAAACTCCCAGGGCTCGCGCACATCGAGCAGCGTAAACTTCTCGCCGTGATCAAGTTTGCTCTTTACTTCTTCAGGCGTGATCTCGTAATCCATATTCATCGCCATATCTCGCAACGCACAATCTATTTCCCTGCCCACTTCGGCGCGCGCTTCTCGATAAATGCACGAATGCCTTCCTGCGCGTCCGCCGTCTTCAGGAGATCTTCCAGATAAATCTTTTCGGCACGCGCCAGGCCTTTATCGAAGTGCGCTGCATCCCAGGTGTAGACGGCTTTCTTGGTAATTGCCAGAGAGCTTGGGCTCAACCTAAGCAACTGCTGCACAGTTTCGTCGACAGCGGCATGCAGCTGCTCTTCCGCCACAGCATGATTGGCAAGGCCGATCTCCGCCGCCTCGGTTCCGCTGATCGTCTTCCCGGTGAGAATTAATTCCGCGGCACGCTTCTGGCCCACCAACGCGGCCAGTGCTGTACACGCCACCGGCGGATAGCATCCCAGCTTAATCTCGGGAAATCCCCACAGCGCTGACGTGGACGTATAAACCACGTCGCAGATCATGGCCAATTCCGCGCCTCCACCGAGACAATGCCCCTGCGCCGCCGCAATCGTCACCTTCTTCATGTTGAGCAGCGCACGAATCACGGTGTGGAATTTGGTCAGCATTTCTTCCACCCGGTCAGGTGTGTGGGCCGCAACATCGACTCCTGCGGAAAACGCTTTGCCTTCGCCGCGAATCACAACCACTGAAACATCGGGATGCGTCTGGATCTCGGTCAGCGCTTGCGCCAACTCCTCCATCATGGGAACGTCGATGACATTGAGCGGAGGATTGTGCAAGGCAATCCGGGCCACCGAGGAACCCACGTCGACCGTCAGCCGAGCTAAATTGGATGCCACCAAACCGGTCGCCATACTGCTCCTGCTTATTTGCCTCTCTTCAGCAACAATTCTTTTAACTTACAAATTGATCGCCGACTTCCGCACCTCACCGATGCTGGCCAACGGATCCCGCGCTCCAGCTTTTTCCGCGATCCATTTCTTTTCGTTAGCGATAATTTCCAGCAGCAGCTTCTTGTCTTCGGCTGACGGCATGATCTCTTTCAGATGCTCTTCATAAGAGCGGTCATTGAGCTGCTCGCCAGTTTGCGCGTGGAACTTCTGTCCCTTCCAGCGGCCAATTTCGCGATTGAACTTGATGTCCGGAGCGTACAGTTTCGGCTGGCCCGGCTTCAATGACCCATTGAAGCGCTCGATTAGACCTGCCACTTCATTGCGATAAAGATTCCGGTTATAGTCGTTCAAATCATCCAAGTCCGGAGCTTGCTCATTTTTCGGCTCGTCATAGCGTCCCTTAACCCCCCACACATAAGCCCAATGCGCCGACGAAGAATGATCCGTGCCGAACAGATCATAGGAACTCGAAATCCATTTGTTGAGATATTTCTGAATCAGCCATCCTGGAATGATGCCGGCTTCCACGATGCGACGCAGGCCGTCATTCCCCGTGCCCATGTGAAACGCCTCTTCGCGCAGCATGTAAGACATCGATCGACCCAGCGGTGCGAACGCGGAATATTTCAACATCTGCAGCTGGAACTTTCCATCACGATCCACGAAATCGGTATAGGTAAAAAAATCCATCCAGTTGTCGACGTCCACATTGAAGGCGCCGAGCAGACGCTTGTTATCGAAGGCGCGCCGCTCCAGCATTTTCTGCGCTTCAACCTTGCCTGAATAACCGAAGTGATCCACCAGCAGAGCGCACATCTGCCAGCCGTGACGCATTTCTTCGATCATCACTCGCGTGATGGCGCGTCGATCCCAATCCGTGGGTGCGTTTTCAAGAAGATTGCGCTGCTGCTCCACGCTTGCGAACTCCGTGTCGCCCTGATACACGATCATGTTCATCAGCGCGTCGCGCATCTGCTGCGTGGGAATCTGCCGCAGGTTCTCCCACTTGCGTCGACCTTTGTACGATCCGAATTCAATCTCCTCGGTATCGATCGCGCCATAGAGCGTGTCGAACTGGAACGCTTCGATGTCCTTCGTGTTGACGCCAATATCTTTGCGCCAGTCGTTAAACATGCCAACCCAGTCGCTGAACGTGCCGATTTTTGCTACTTTTCCGGGCATAACTCCCTCGAATTTCGAATGACTCAGTACTCGAACTATTTCGCTTTAAAAGCTGCAGGCCTCTTTTCAACGTACGCCGCCAAGCCTTCCTTCGCATCTTCACTCTGGAAAAGTATCTGCTGGTTTTCACGCTCCACCGCCAGCGCCGACTCCATGGGAATCTCCCATCCCGTCTGCACCGCGCGCTTGATCCGTCCTACAGCCTTGGCAGCTTTGTTCGGCGGACAGAACTGCTTCGCGTACTCCATCATGTTTTCCATGAAGCCGTCGCGCTCGTAGATGTCGTTGATAATTCCCAGCTCGTGCGCCTCTTCAAACGAGAATGTGTTGCCCGTCACCATCAGTTCGATGGCCTTGCTCTTCCCTACCAGCCGCGACAGCCGTTGCGTGCCGCCAGTGCCGGGAAGCACGCCAAGATTCACTTCCGGCAAACCGATCTTGCCCGCGTCCTTGCGAGCGATCCGAATGTCTGCCGCCATTGCGATTTCCAGGCCGCCACCTACGCAGTGGCCATTGATCGCCGCAATCACCAGCTTCGGAGTGTGCTCCAGGCGCAGCAGCATCTCGTTCGCGTGCAGGCAGAAGTAATATTTAAAGGTCGGATCGACGCTCGATAACATCTTGATATTCGCGCCCGCAGAAAAGAACTTGTCTCCCGCGCCGGTCAGCAAGATGACGTAAGCATCATTGTCCATGCGCGCGCGCAGGATCGCCTCATCAAGTTGACGGTTCATCTCATAGGTATAAGTGTTGGCGGGCGGATCGCACATCTCGATTACTGCTACGCCGCCATCCGTGCGATAGTTGACGAGTTGTTTGGTGGTTTCGTTGGTTGCCGGCTGCATCGTGGTAGCCATCTTGTAACTCCTTTGTTGAATGATCTCTTTGTCATTCCGCGCGACGCGAGGAATATCGGTTTCGCCGGAAGCAAAACAAACTAATCTTCAAAGCCCGTTTTTGCGTCCCTTGGAGTCTTTCATCACGCCGCGCAAAAAGATGTCGCTCATTTCCCGAGCGATGTGTTCAGCATCCGCATCCACGCGCGGATTATGCCAGGTATAGATCCAATTCATCATGCCAAACAAACTCAGAACCGCGATGCGGGTCGAGAACTGCAACCCATAGCCACGCTTCAACTCATCCAGTAACCCAACGCAGATGCGGTAATACTCGCGCTTAATGGCAGCTACTTCTGCAGCGAATCCATTTTTCAGCGCCTCCGCCTCGTGCGACAGCACTTTCATGGCGGCTGGATTGGCAAGAAAATAATCCAAATGATTGAGTATGAATATCCGTATCTGCTGCTCTGGATCATTCACCCCTTCCAACCGTGCCTTCAGTCGCTGCACGATCGTTGTGAAGGTGTGCTTCTGAATTAAAAAAAGTAAACGTTCTTTCGACTCGAAGTAGTAATAAAGGCCCGCCAGTGACATACCGCTGGCGCGGGATAGGTCGCGCATGGAGGCGCCTTCGTACCCCTTTTCGCAGAAGACGTCGGTGGCATGGATGAGGATCTCGGATAACCGCCGGTCGAAGCGCGTGGCTGACGCGATCGCGGTACCGCGCCGACCGGAGGAAACTCGCGTTGTAGTAGAAGGACTGGCCATGGCTTCCGAAGCGATCCGGCTAATTCGAACGTTCGTTCGAACCTAGTATATGCCATTTGTGATCGTCCTCACAAGGCCAGGGTTGCCCGTTTTTCTTTCAAGCGGAATGCAGAATTTCTTGACAGAAGGGCGACGAAGCTCAGTTCCTCACATCCGCCAGCAGCCGCTCGATCTCGGCCCTCGCTTCGCCGGTAACCGGTAACAATGGCAGGCGCGCCGGGCCGCCGAAGTATCCGTTAAAATCCATGCCATATTTCACGCCAGGAATTCCTAGTTCGCCCACCACGCGTTGCGACGCACGCACAATGCGGTCTTGCTTCAGCCTGGCCAGTTCGGAATCACTCTCTTTCCAGGCCGCATAAATCTCGTAACACGCAGTCGGCGACACGCAAGCAAATGCTAAAATCGCGCCTACGGCTCCCACATCCAGCGACGCCTGCAGTTTGTCTGCTGCCCCGACCATGACCTGAAAGCCAACTTCTTTCTGGCGCGTTTTCATCTTGCCAACCACAGTGACGGCCGCCGAAGAAGGTTTGGCAACCGGCGCTGAGCCGGCCATCGCGCCCACTTGGACTAATTCCCCTCCCTCCGCATTCGAAGCACTTGCGGCTGCCGCCAGCATGCGCGGCGTCACCGCTTCAAAAGTTTCTGTTACGGTCGCGCTGCGTTTTATATGCCGCGTGCCCTCCACCATCGCGCGGACTTTTTCCACGTCACCGCTCGACTCTTTAATCCCAATCAGGTTAGGATGCTCCGCCAATGCGATCACTAGCTCGGCGGGAATGTTATAGCCAGTCGCCTGCGGAAAGTTGTAGATGATCACCGGCAACGGCGAGCGGTCGGCCACCGTTCGGTAAAACGCCAGAATATTCTCCGGCTGCATTTGCTTCTTGTAATAATGCGGAGTGCGCACCATGGCGATGTCGTATCCAAGTTCTGCAGCATGTTCAGTAAGCCGCAGAGTCTCAACTGCCGACTCGATCCCGGTCCCCGCAATGAGCACCTTATTCGGCGCGGCCGCGTCCCGCGCGGACTTCAGCACATCGCGCCGTTCCTGATCTGAAAGCAGAATCGCTTCGCCGGTGGAGCCGAGCACCACGATGCCCGCGCAAGGCGTCCGCGAATAGCGCTCAACATTGCTCTCGAGTTTTTTGTAATAAACATTGCCGTCGGGATAGAACGGCGTAGTGATGGGAGGAAAAATTCCGTGAAGTAACATGACGACCTCGCGCACCAATTATTGCACGCACGGCACAACCCTGCACGGTTTAGCGGCTTTTGACCGTCCGCTCCGCGTGCAACTGCTGCAGCGCTCGGATGGTCACTTCGCCGCGTTGCAGTGCCGCAATTCCTTCCGCCGCCGCGCGTGCGGCGGAGAGCGTGGTAATGGTGGGAACTCGCGCCATCACTGCCGCACGCCGGATCGCCTTCTCATCAAACCACGGCTCCGGGCCGGTCGGCGTATTCACGATGAGATGAATACGCTGTCCTTTTATGAAATCGACCACGTTCGGACGTCCTTCTTTTACTTTGTAGACGCGCTC
Source organism: uncultured Acidobacteriaceae bacterium (assembly GCA_963817305.1). GTDB lineage: Bacteria > Acidobacteriota > Terriglobia > Terriglobales > Acidobacteriaceae > Sulfotelmatobacter. The sequence goes on from CAWFOD010000016.1 coordinate 695,195, forward strand.
CACTCTCATGCCCGCAGCTTCGATCACGTCGCCGGTTCCCGAAGTAGCCACCAGCTTGAAACCCATATCGACAAATTTGCGTGCGACTTCGGCCACGTGACGCTTATCGTGATCAGTCACACTGATGAAATACCGTCCCTTGCGTCGGCAGTTTCTGGCCGGCAGCCAATTGGGCTTTTCCAAAAGCTTCCCCAAAGCTGTCGCCTACGCCCATCACTTCGCCAGTCGATTTCATCTCCGGCCCCAACACGGTGTCGACTCCGGGAAATTTATTCCACGGAAACACTGGCGACTTCACGTAGTAGCAGCTTCCAGTGTCAAGATCGGAACGCCGATCGATATTCTCCGGTAGAAATTCGCGCAGCTTTCTCCCCGTCATGAGCCGTGCCGCTATCTTCGCCATTGGCACGCCCGTCGCCTTCGAAACGTACGGAACAGTACGCGAAGCGCGCGGGTTCACTTCGAGGACATAAACTTTTCCGCCATCTGGACCGCCGATTTCACCGCGTGGGATGGCGAACTGAATATTCATCAGCCCCACAACTTTCAGTGCCCGCGCCAGTTTGAAAGTGTAATCGCGCATGCGCTCCATGAGCGGTTGCGGTATATCCACCGCCGGCAGCACGCACGACGAGTCGCCGGAGTGAATACCGGCCTCTTCGATATGCTGCATAATTCCGCCGATCACTACGTCTTCACCATCGGAAAGCGCATCCACGTCCACTTCAATCGCATCTTCGAGAAAATGATCGATCAATACCGGACGATCATGCGAGTACTCAACCGCTTCCTTCATGTAGCGCGTCACGGATTCCTCGTCATAGGCGATCACCATGGCGCGTCCACCCAGCACGTAGGAAGGCCGCACTACCACCGGATATCCAACTTGCTTGGCGCCTTCAATGGCTTCCTCGAGCGAAGTGGCCATCACTCCAGCCGCCTGCGGAATTTCCAGTTCTTGGAGCAGCTTGTTGAAGTGTTTGCGATCCTCAGCCAGATCAATTGATTCGGGCGATGTGCCGATAATGTTTACTCCCGCAGCTTTCAGGGGCAGAGCCAGATTCAGCGGCGTCTGTCCGCCGAATTGCACGATCACTCCACACTGCGTGCCTTTGGAAGTTTCGTGCTGATAAATCGCCCACACATCCTCAAACGTGAGCGGCTCGAAGTAGAGGCGATCACTGGTGTCGTAATCGGTCGAGACTGTCTCAGGATTGCAATTGATCATGATGGTCTCGTAACCATCTTCGTGCAGTGCAAACGAAGCGTGACAGCAGCAGTAATCGAACTCAATTCCCTGCCCGATGCGGTTCGGCCCGCTGCCAAGGATAATGATTTTCTTCTTATCCGTCGGCGCAGCTTCGTCTTCATCTTCGTAGGTCGAATAAAGATATGGCGTAAAACTTTCGAACTCTGCCGCGCACGTGTCCACGCGCTTGTAAACGGGCAACACGCCGTGCTTCCTGCGGAGATGTCGAACTTTTTCCTGTCCCTCCAGCCGCCACACATTCGCCAGTCTTCCGTCGGAAAATCCCATGCGCTTGGCTTCGCGCAGCACCTCGGTCGGAATCGACTCCATGGGATGCTTCTCCAGCTCAAGTTGCATGTCATTAATCTCTTTGAGCTGATACAAGAACCACGGGTCCATCGAAGTCATCTTCGCGATTTGCTTTACCGTATGCCCTTGCCGCAACGCGTACTGAACATAGGCCAACCGCTCCGGATGCGGCGTGACCAAGCGTTGTGTCAGAATCTTCGGCTCGATCTTGTCAGCGCCCGTGCGCTTGCCGGTATCGAGCGAGCGGATGCCTTTCATCAACGCTTCTTTAAAAGTGCGCCCGATGGCCATCACTTCCCCGACGGACTTCATCTGCACCCCAAGGCTTTCATCGGCGCCAGGAAATTTTTCAAACTGCCATTTCGGAATTTTCACAACCACATAGTCGAGCGTTGGCTCGAAGCACGCTGGAGTCTTGCGTGTGATGTCGTTGGGAATTTCGTCCAGCGTGTAACCAACGGCAAGCTTGGCAGCAATTTTCGCGATGGGAAAACCCGTCGCCTTCGAAGCCAGCGCCGAAGACCGCGACACTCGCGGGTTCATCTCGATCACCACCATGCGTCCCGTCTCAGGATTCACGCCAAACTGAATATTTGATCCGCCCGTATCTACGCCAATCTCGCGAATCACCGCGATCGACGCATCGCGCATCGCCTGATACTCGCGGTCAGTCAAGGTCTGCGCGGGCGCCACAGTAATCGAATCGCCGGTGTGCACGCCCATGGGATCGAAGTTCTCGATCGAACAAATAATGATGACGTTATCCTTCGTGTCGCGCATCACCTCGAGTTCGAATTCTTTCCATCCAAGCACAGATTCTTCAATCAGCGCCTCGTGAACCGGAGACATATCCAAACCACGCGTCAGGACTTCAAGCAGCTCTTCGCGGTTGTAGGCGATGCCGCCACCGGAACCACCAAGCGTGAACGACGGCCGCACGATCACAGGAAAACCAATCTTGCCCGCGAACTCCAACCCATCTTTTGTGCTGTTCACCAGCGCCGACTTTGGTACGTCGAGGCCGATCTTCTGCATCGCGTCTTTGAAGAAGAGACGGTCTTCGGCCTTCTTGATGGCCGCGACGTTCGCGCCGATCAGGCTCACGTCATACTTTTCCAGAACTCCGCCGTCGGAAAGTTCAATCGCCAGGTTGAGCGCGGTCTGCCCGCCAACGGTAGGCAACACGGCAAAACCCGCACCCGGCGAGAGTTCGCGCTCGATGCGGATAATCTCTTCCAGATACTCGAGTGTCATCGGCTCGATGTAAGTGCGGTCGGCGATCTCCGGGTCGGTCATGATGGTCGCCGGATTGGAATTGGCCAGCACCACTTCATACCCCTCCGACTTGAGTGCCTTGCAAGCCTGCGTGCCGGAGTAATCAAACTCCGCCGATTGCCCGATGACGATGGGCCCGGAGCCGAGAATCAGAATTTTCGAGATGTCAGTGCGTTTTGGCATTAGATTTCTATTTACTCTTACCCTGTCATCCCGACCAAGAACAACGATCAGCGAAGCCGATCGTTGTTCGCGTGGAGGGACCTGCTTGCCACTGGCAGCATATAAGCCGCGAGCCAACAGCATGTCCCTCGACTGCTAAGATCGGTCGCTTCGCGTACGATCTTTTTCGCTCGGGATGACAGAGTTTCTCTCACGCGGGTTTCCTTCCTGGTTCAAACTGGTGGCGCAAGTACCATTCCGCCGCTAGGTCACTCCACGTCGGATTCCGTTGAGCGATGAGCCATTCCTTCTTCGTCCGGTTCCAGCGCTTGAGTTGCTTCTCGCGGTCGATCGCTTTGTTCACATCGTCGAACGATTCGTAATAAACCAGGCAGTGGCACTTATATTGCCGCGTGAAACCCTCAATGAAATCATTCTTGTGCTCGAAGATCCGACGATGAAGATTGTTGGTCATTCCAATGTACAAAGCTCGCGATTTGCTCGCGACCACATACACGCTGTAATGGTGTTCCTTCATGCTGCTCACCTACCCTGTCATCCTGACCAAGCTGAACGAGCGGCGAAGCCGATCGTTCTCCGCGTGGAGAGACCTGCTGTTCGCTGGCAGCATATACGCCGCGAGCAAGCAGCAGGTCCCTCGACTACGAAGATCGTTCGCTTCGCGGACGATCTTCTTCGCTCGGGATGACAGAGTTAATTTCATCTCATCAGAGCGCGCCTTGAAGGCGCGCATTCAAAGCTCTTTATCTCCCGTAATTCTGGCGCGCCTTTCCGGAACAACCACGCTAGCGTGACACCGAATATGCCGGCCTCCACAAAGGTAATTGGCCAGAACCAAATCGTGCGCCAGTCCGGATATATCCGTAAGATGGCGACGAACGCAAGGCAATGAATCGTCACCAGGCAGGCAATGGCGAGCCAGAAGGCTCAGTATCCGCGACCGACGATGTCCTCACCCTTTCCACTCCTCCATCATCTTCACAAAATCCTTGAACAGATAATGCGAATCATGCGGACCCGGCGCGGCCTCCGGGTGATACTGCACGCTGAACAACGGCAGATTCCGATGCCGCAATCCTTCCAACGTCGAATCATTTAAGTCCATGTGCGTCAATTCAACTTCGCTCTCAGGCAGCGAATCTGGATCGACCGCAAAGTTGTGATTGTGCGCCGTGATCTCGATCTTTCCCGTAGATAACTGCTTCACCGGATGATTCCCGCCGTGATGTCCAAACTTCAGCTTGAAAGTTTTTCCGCCGAGCGCAATGCCGGTAAGCTGATGTCCCAGGCAAATGCCGAAGATCGGCTGCCGTCCCATCAGCCGCCGAATCGAATCCACCGCGTACGTGCACGGCTCGGGATCACCCGGCCCATTCGACAGAAACACTCCATCCGGTTTCAAAGCCAACACATCCTCCGCAAGAGTCTGTGCCGGAACCACCGTCACCCTACATCCTTCTCCACGTAACTTGCGTAGAATGTTTTGCTTAATGCCGAAATCGTAAGCCACTACATGAAAGCGCGCCGGCTCGTCTTTTACTCCAACCATCGCCACTGGCTCGTGCGAGCGCTCGCCCACTTCCCACACATAAGGTCGTTTCGTGCTGACTTCCTTCGCGAGGTCGGTCCCATCCATCTTCGGAATCGAATTCGCTTTGGCCACTAACTTCTCTGCGTCACTTTCGAGCGTAGAGACCACTCCCCGCATCACACCGTGATCGCGCAGGTGCCGCACCAAAGCGCGCGTGTCGATATCCGAAAGCACTGGCACCTTGAACTGTTCGAGATATTCTTCGGCCACCTGCTGCGATCGCCAGTTCGAACTCACTTTCGAAAACTCGCGGACGATCAGCCCTTCGATCCACGGACGCGTGGCTTCGTTGTCTTCGTGGTTGGTTCCGTAATTTCCGATCTGAGGATTGGTCAGGACAACAATCTGTCCCGAGTAGGAGGGGTCAGTGAAAATTTCCTGGTAGCCGGTAATGGAAGTATTAAAAACGACTTCGCCGTAGCACTCGCCTTTGGCGCCGTAACCTTTGCCTCGGAAGACTCGCCCGTCTTCCAGCGCAAGGATAGCCTGCATTCTCGCTCCAATGTGTGGATTTGTAGAATTTTATCAGGGATTGCTTTCAGGACCAAGCACGGAACGCGTTTGGCTTGTGGAAATCTGACATTGCTGATTGTTGATTGATGATTGATGATTGACGTTTCGACTCGGCCACAGCTTTTCAATCAACAATCAGAAATCAGCAATCAACAATAGATTTAGCGCACTCTGCCCAGCTTATCCATCGGCCAATATCCAAACACGGCCTTGCCGTAGATATAGCTCTGATTGACCGGACCGAAATCCCGGCTGTCGTTCGACATCGACCGATGATCTCCCAGCACGAGATAAGAGTGCGGCGGAACTACCGTCTCGGGATACGACCGGGAATCGGCATAGGCTGGGGGAACATAATCCTCTTCCAGAGCTTCATCATTCACATATACCTGGCCGCCATCGATACGAATGCGATCTCCGGCCACGCCGATCACGCGCTTGATGTAGCTTTTTGAGGGATCGCGCGGATAACGAAAAACCACAATGTCTCCGCGTGAAATCGGCTCCAGCCGGTAAACGAATTTATTGACGAAGATTCGCTCCTGGTCTTCGAGCGACGGCATCATGCTGGTGCCTTCGACTTTTACCGGCTGATAAATGAAAACAATAATGAACGCCGAAATCGCCAGCGAAACCACCAGGTCGCGCAACCATACCCCTAAGGCTGGACGCAGGCGCGCCCCTGCAGTCATCGCTTCGCCCTCTGACGCCGGCGGAAGCGGGTTTACTGAAATTGCCTTTGGCTCTGTAGCGGGCACCTCTGACATGCAACTTCTATTGTATACAGATCAATGTCCGGTAGAGCGAGTTCGATCCAATTTCGCAGGCGCCACCTTTCGCTACATTCACCGAATGGCTAAAAGCAGGTTAAAATAAGGGCTCAGGAGACAGCAATGCCAGCCAGTCGATTCTTTCGCCTTAAGTTTGTGCACCGCGCGCTTACTCTCACTCTGCTCTTATTGGTAACTCTGACCATGACTTCGCTCTGGGCAGCTCCTCAGGGCGAGGAGGAAGAGACTGGCGTTCCCGCCTACAACGCTGGACCGCCGCCGAAGGGCACGAAGCTTCCTGCCATCCTCACAAAAGATCAACTCTGGGGAGCGGATGCACAATACCCGTACCAAACCCATGCCTACGAACTGGCATCGCGGATTCCCGTCGTCCTGCATCAGCAGCCATGCTATTGCTATTGCGACCGCATGGGCCATAACAGCCTGCATAGCTGCTTCGAAGGCACGCACGGAGCCCGCTGCGCCACTTGCCTGAAAGAGCTCTATTACTCTTACCAGCAGCACAAAGCCGGAAAGACCGCGGCTCAGATTCGCGCCGGCATTATCAAGGGGAATTGGAAGCAGATCGATCTGGAAACAGCCGCGGCGATCAACTAGCCTCAATCGCCGAGTACCGAAAATAGCTCCGATCCGTTGTCCGGAATGCTTTGTTGAGCTGTCGGGATACAGCCTTTGCTGCCGCGCTTGACCGAATTGCCCTATACCCGCCACTTGAGTGATACTTGAGGATCAGTTCTTTGAGGTTCATGCTAAGGAGTACTTATTACGACGAGCACAGGAAAAATTCTTCACATGGCTCAAAAGGCTAATCCCAAAAAATCTTCTATCGCGGACGATCCACGCGCTTCCCAGGCCCTGCAAAATTACGAAGCCGGGCTGCGCGCCTTGCAGGAACACAAGTTCGACAAGGCCAAACCTCTGTTTCAGAAAGTACTGGCCGGGGGCAGCAAGGAGTTGGGCGATCGCGCGGCCATCCATCTCAGCATCTGCAACCAGCATCTCGAGCGTTCCGCCACCACGCAGTTCAAGACGATCGAGGAGCATTTCGATTACTCGGTCTCGCTCATGAATGTCGGCGACTACGTTACCGCCCGCGAGCACATCGAAAAGCTAGCCAAGCAGGCGCCGAAGACCGACTTTGTTATCTATGGCCTGGCTGCGCTCGATTGCCTTACCGGACATGTGGAGGATTCGCTTAAGCATCTGGACGAGGCTCTTCGCTTGAATGCCAGTCTCCGCTACCAGGCGCGCAACGATTCTGATTTTCACAATCTGGCCGAAGATCCTCGGTTCACTGAGCTGTTGTACCCAGACCCCGCAGCCGACCTGGCTTCGGCGGAAGGTTCCTTCCGCGAAGACGAATCGTATTAGCCAGGCCGACAATCGAGCATCCCTCGATGGAAACAAAAACCGCCACATTCTCGCCAATGGAGAAGACCACCCGCGAGCGTGGTCTTCGCGTGGTCGCCATCGGTGGCGGCACCGGTCTCTCGACTCTGCTCAAGGGACTGAAACGTTTTGCGCTCACTCCGGCTGAGCTGCCGGCGGCGCGCCCTGGCATACCCGTAATAGGCGACCTTTGCGCCGTGGTCACTGTCAGTGACGACGGCGGCTCCAGCGGACGCCTGCGCAAAGAACTCAACATGCTGCCGCCGGGCGACATTCGGAATTGCATCGTCGCCCTCAGCGAGGATGAAGCTCTGCTCTCCCAACTCTTCCAGCATCGCTTCAACAAAGGCTCCGGTCTGGAAGGCCACAGCTTCGGAAATTTATTCCTGGCGGCGTTAACTTCCATCACTGAGGATTTTGCTGAAGCGGTACGGCTTTCCTCGGAGATCCTCGTCACGCGGGGACACATCCACCCCGCTACCACCTCGAACATCGAACTTGAAGCCCTGATGGAGGACGGCACGCGCGTGCGCGGTGAGACCAAGATTACTGCCAGCAAAGGCCGCATCCAGGAATTGTTTCTGGTTCCTCCTGATGTCGAACCTTTGCCGCAGACCCTTGACGCCATCGCCGGAGCCGATATCATCAGCATCGGCCCAGGCTCGCTCTTCACCAGCCTTATTCCCAACTTGCTGGTGCGCGGCATCGCCGAGGCTATCGTCACTTCGCCGGCCACCAAGGTTTACATCTGCAATCTGATGACGCAGGCCAACGAGAGCCTTGGCCTTACCGCGGCCGATCACATCCGCGCGCTTAATCGCCATGCCGGTCAGCAAATTTTTGACTACGCTCTCATCAACCGCACGCCGGTATCCGATGAGCTCAAGGCCAAATACGCACTCGAAGGCGCATGTCAAATCGTCGCCGATCTCGATGCCATTGAATCTCTTGGCGTCATCCCCGTGCTGGGGGATTATTTGGAAGAGGCCGGAGTGGCGCGCCACAATACCGCTCGCGTGGCCAGCGATTTGGTGCAGCTTGGGTCTCAACCCGCGAGCGACCGGAAGGTTCGGCCCTCCGAGAGGGCTTAAGTTACTCCTCTCTTTCGCGCGGACTTCCCAATCGCTAGAATGTTCGGGTAAGAATGCGGTGGGGCAATTCTGAGTGTTGAGTTAATGAAGGATTAATACTATGGCCGAATTAAAATGGCGAACCATCGGTTGCCTGCTAGTGATTCTCGCGCTAGCCGGCGCGGCCGCGGCACAGAAGGATGAAGAAGGTCCGGTTGCAACTCTGACCTTTCTCGTCATCAAAGATGACAACGGCAAACCCATACGCAACGCCGCCGTAATCATGCACCCTGTAAGCGCGGACGGTAAACAAAGCCGCGGCGGTCTGGAGCTCAAAACCAATAACGACGGCAGAACGAGCTTCGACGACGTGCCTTACGGCAAGTTGCGCGTGCAGGTTTTGGCCAGCGGCTTCCAGACCTTTGGTGAAGATTACGACATCGACAAAGCCAAGCTGGACTTGACCATCAAACTGAAACGGCCGCAGGGACAATATTCAATTTACGAGAACCATCCGGAGGAAAAGAAGGACGACAAACCATCGTCCCCTCCAGATCCAAACGCGAAGCCGCAATAACTGAAACGAGTAAAATTTCGCTTATGTCCTATCTTCTGAAAACCGAACCCACGGTATATTCGTTCGCCGATCTGCAGCGTGACCAGACCACGATCTGGGACGGCGTCACCAACCCCGTCGCCGTTAGAAATCTCCGTGGCATGAAGCCGGGGGATCAGTTGGTGATCTACCACACAGGAGACGAAAAGAGCGCTGTGGGAACCGCCTCAGTCGTCTCGGTGGAAACCGGCGATCCCAATAATCCGCAAATAACAATCAAAGTTGGCAAACCTATCGCCAAGCCTGTTACCCTGGCGGAGATGAAAGCCAACAAACTATTTGCCGATTCTCCTCTGGTGCATCAAGGACGACTAAGCGTTGTCCCTTTGACGGGCGCGCAGCACAAGTTCATTACCGGCTCATAGGTTAAGCTTTCGCGTCCCGCCGAATCAGCGCGTGATCCACAAAAAAGCCAATGCCTACCGCCAGGGGAATGATCCCAAACGTGGCCGCGATCATCGCATCCGGCTCGATTCTTCCGATGAGGACGAAGGTCGTGATATAACCGATCGCTCCTGCTACCAGAAGAATTCCCGATCGCCGCGAGCGTGCGGACTCCGAAAGTTCCGGCTGCATGGGTATTTCCACGCCACGCGCAATCGCCGCCATGCGCTCTTCGCTGCGCAGCTTTTTCACTCGGAAAAATGTATACATGGCTGCCATCGGAATCCCCAAGGACATCACGACTGCCGCCAGTCCTACCAAATTACCGTCCATACATGCCTCCTGATCCAGCATTGGTTCGATGGAACCGTCCAGTCACATGTAGTTACGGCGTCCCGTCAAAAAAGTTCCGCGTTTCAGGACTTTCGTCCGACTTACAAAACTTTGCAAAACTCCCTGCCGCTCGCTAGCAACCATGTGACATGCTGGGGGTTCTTAGCCAGTGACAGCGTTAGGCCGTTCTCTGTCTCGGGAAGCGATTTCGGCGCATCTGTTGGAATAACGGAGGACTTGCACCAATGAAATTGAAAGTCTCCGCGGTGAATCTTTTGCAACTCCGTCGGTCGTATATCTCTAGCCCTCTAGCCGCTGGTTTTCTGGGATTGCTCTTCTTACCCATCCCTGTGCACGCGCAAGACTCCCCAAAACCCGATTCCCCGAAAACTGATTCACAGGAAAAAGCTTCTCCGGCACAAGACTCGCAGGAAAAGATTGACGTTAACGACGTGTCGCGCACCTACGTCGTCCATCTGCCGCAAGGCTACAACCAGCAGCAACACTATCCGGTTGTCATTCTTCTGCACGGGCGAAATCAGGATGCCGGCGATATGGCGGGGATCACTCACTTCAATCGTCTTGCCGACAAGGACAGCATCATCGCTGTCTATCCCAACGCCGCGCACGGCGCATGGAATATAGGAGTGCGCGCCGAACCGGTAAACCAGGCAATGCAGCCCCGCCGTGGAGGGCGTCGTGGAGGGTGGGGAGGCTACCCCGGCGGTGGTGGCGGATACCCGGGCGGGGGTGGTGGATATCCCGGCGGTGGCGGAGGCTATCCCGGAGGCCGTCAGCCTGGCGAACAAAATCCAGAAGAAAACAAGAACAGGACTGAGCCTCCCGACGATGTGGCTTTCCTCAACCAAATGCTCGATCAGTTACCCATGAAGTATTCGGTAGACACTAGCCGCATCTATGCCACCGGCTTGGGCGATGGTGGTTTTATGGCGCTGCGCGTGGGTTGTAATATGGCGGATCGCGTGGCCGCAATTGCCGCAGTCGGTGCGGCCATGCCTAAAACCATGATCTGTCTGCCGGCACGCGCCGCATCCGTTCTTTTCATCAATGGCACCGACGATCCCATAGTCCCCGATAACGGCGGCACCTACAAACCCGGACGCTTCCACGTGCTCTCCGCGGAAGATAGCGCGAAGACCTGGGCAAAGTTCGACCACTGCGGCGAAAAACCAGAACAGGCGAAGACTGCCGCCGGCGGACAAAGGCGGGAAGGAAACAAAAACATACACCTATAGCGGCTGCCAGGATAACGCTCAGGTTGTGCTCTACAGCGTCAAGAATGGCGGCAACACCTGGCCCGGCGGCGAGCAGTATATGAGCGAAAAAGAGGTCGGCAAAACCAGCAACGCTCTCAACGCTAACGATGCCATCTGGAACTTTCTGGCGACGAAGAAAATTACCGGCGAGAGCGGCACACAAAAATAGGGCTCACTCCAGGTGTGACTGCGCATCGGGATAAAACTTGGCGATCATGCGTCCTGTCATCAAGCCGCCCTCATACTCCGGAATGATCACTTCGTCTGCACCGGAGTTGCGCATGGCCTGCGCGTAGCGCGACTGCCCTGCCCGCGTAATGATGCGCGCCTTCGGGTTCAAGGCCTTGGCCGTCACCGTGATGTAGAGATTGTCGGCGTCATTGTCGATCACAATGCACACTCCCCGGGCCCGCTCGATCCCGGCCGATTGCAGCACGTCGTGTCGTTTGGCGTCGCCCTGAATGGCGAGCACTTTATCTTTCAGAAGTTCTCTGCATAAGCCTTCGCTGGTCTCGATCAGCACAAAAGGAATTTTCAGCCGGTTCAACTGGTCCACCACCGTTCTTCCCACTTGTCCGTAGCCGCAGATGATGAAGTGATCGCGTAATTTTTCAATGCTGACATCGTTTACCATGGTTCTCCAGGCCTCCATTCCCTGCCGGTTGAAGATCGTAACCGCAACCCGCTCCGCCACCCAGATCTGGAACGCGAACACGCCGCAATAAACAAAAATGGAAAACAGCTTGGTCGAATTGTGCACACGTCTGGCGTCGATCGCATGCGGCTGAATCATCCAGAACAGCGCGTCCTGCCAGCTCAGACCTTCCAGGCGCATGTAGACCAGCACGCACATCAGGCTGAAGGCGGCGAACACCACAAACGGCAGCCACAACCGCCGCAAGAACAGCAGCAGGATTCGAAACATGAGGCAGGAATACTACCGTAAGTGTAAGCCGCGAACAATGGAAATGAGGATTCGCATAAACCTATCGAACAAATCGATTTGTCGAATGCCTGCAGAAAAAACCCACCTTCCGCTACCGTCGCGAAAGGTGGGCAGAGAGTGCGCCACTCTCTCAATTGCTAAATGCAGTCACTGAAATAAGTTCAACGTGTTGGTGGCATCGTCGACGTAATAAAGGATGTGGCCCTCTACCACCAATCCGAACAAAGCGCCTGCCCCTGGCGGTTTTCCATTGTTGTCCAACAGATCTTCGGTGAGTTGGCTACCGCCCGGCGTAATCGTAACCAGGAAGCCGTTGTTTCCATTGGCGGCAAGTATGCTGCTGTCTGGCGCGACCGTCAGCCCCAACGGATCATTGAGGAAGCCATTTCTCGTGATCGTAGTGCCGGTTCCGGCGGAGGTAACCCGAGTCGCCGGATCTGAGATTGCCACAATGCGATTGTTCAGACTGTCAGCCACGTACAATGTTTGCGCGTTGCCACTCAATGCCACTCCGGTCGGTCCAATCACCAATGCTGCAGGATCGGTCCGTTCCGAGAAGCCCGAGGCAATCACGGTAATCGATTGCAAGCTAGGCATGGCGCCATACAAGCCTGTCAGACTGAGCCTCACTACTGTTCCTTCGTGAACCACTTTCCCGCCCGCTGCCTGCGTGCCATTTAAAACATTGGTCACGAAAAGATCCGCGCTGCTTCCTGAATCAAGAGCCGTCATATCCCAAGGACCATTAATCAACGAACCATAGAACGTCTGAACCACCGCTCCGTCACTATTGAGCAGCAGCAAGCATCCGGCCTGCACGGTCGCCGACGTACCATCGGTGGTCGGCAAGCTGCCCACGATCACCCATCCGCTGCGCAGAACTGCCAATGCTGTAGTCAAGCCAATGCCGCCCGGACAAGGCCCCGGTAGCTTTGAGGCATCGATTTGAGCAAACAGAGTGACTACCCCTTCGGGCGAAATCTGGACGATCGTCGTACCTGTACCCTGGAGATTCGCGCTATTGTTGAAATTGCTTACGAGAATATTTCCCTTGATTAACGAACCTTTACTGTTTGGCACCAAGGCCACTCCATAGGGGTTCACATCCCCGTTTGCCGGAACGGTCGATGCGATCACGCTGGTGCCGCCGGGAGAGGCTTGTGCGCTCGCGGACCAGCCGCAAGCAAGAATCAGCGCTAGAGCCGCGCTGCAAGCTTTGACTTTGTCAAATGCATTCATAATGATCCTCCTGCGAGTGAAAACCTGGGTTGAGCCAGAAGCGCATGGCATGACTGCTACTGCGCGAGGATCAGTCTGGGGCGGGCATTGCGGGCGATTGTCAGAAAATTGTCAATTCCCTGTCATTTCTAATGTTGGAACTCGGGAGGTCGCCGCGCTTTCGCGCTTAGTGAATGAATTGTCTCAATTCGCGGCGCAAAATTTTTCCCGAGGCCGTCTTGGGGACGACCTCCACAAAATGCACTTCGCGCGGCTGTTTGTAGTGAGTCAGCCGTTCGCCGACGAAGGCGCACAATTCTTCTTCCATCTTCTTGCAGCTCGCAAATCCGTCGCGTAGCGCGATGAACGCCACCGGAATCTCTCCCGCTGCGGCATCCGGACGTCCCACCACTCCACACTCGCGCACCGCGGGATGCTCCAGCAACACCGCTTCCACCTCTGCTGGCGCCACAGGGAAGCCCTTGTACTTGATCATCTCCTTACGCCGGTCAACGACACGGTAAAAACCTTCGCGATCTCGCGTGACAATGTCGCCTGACCAATACCATCCGTCACGCAGCACGGCCGCGGTTGCGTCCGGCTCTTTCCAATATCCTTGCATGAACTGTGGACCGCGCATCACTAACTCTCCCGGCTGGCCCGTCTCAACCTCACTCGCGCCATTCTCCGGTGCGGCAAAATTCTCAGTGCCCACCACTCGACACTCTGTCTGCACCAGAGGATGCCCGATCGAATCCGGCCGGTAAAGTTCCGGCTCGAGATAGCCCACATGCGTTACCGGCGAAGCCTCGGTCATTCCATAACCCTGGCATACCAGAATTCCCGTCAACGCCGTGAACCTCCGCGGCAACTCGGGCGCCAGCGGCGCAGCTCCGGACTTCACCCAATGCAGCTGGTGATTTTTTGGGAACTGTCCAGCCTCCGCCGCCAGGCACAGCGCATTCATCGCCGGAGGAACCATGAGCATCGTCGTGATCGATTCCTCGGTGAGCAACGAACAAACCTGGGCCACGTTGAAACGCGGCATCAACACCAGCGTCGCGCCCATCATCAGCATTGGATTCAACGCCACGTTCAGCCCGTAGATGTGATACAGCGGCAGAAAGCAAAGCAGGTTATCGGTTGACTTCAGCAGCGCCGCTCCCGGCCCTATCAACTGATATACGTTTGCCACCAGGTTGTAATGCGAGAGCATCACTCCCTTGGGCAGTCCAGTCGTACCGCTGGAATAAGGGAGGGCCGCCAATGTCTGCTGCGATCCACGAGCCGGCGCCGCCAATTTTGCGCTCACCGGCTTCAGCAAATTGGAGAACGCCTCGCTTCCACTTGCCTGTTCCCGAGTGCAATACACTCGCCGCAGATTCGGCAACCCCGAAAGATTAATTCCGGAAATATTCGCTGCTTCGGTAATCAGCAGCACCGCTCCCGAATTTTCCAACTGATATCGCACTTCACGCTCGCGATAAGTAGGATTCAGCAACGTCGGAATCGCCTCTGCTAACGTTGCCGCGTGGTAGGCGACACAGAACTCCCACGAATTCGGCAAGAACATAGCGATTACTTCACCCGGCCTGACGCCGGCCGCCACCAGACCGCGCGCCACTGCTTCGACCATTTCGCCATACTCGGCATATGTCACGCGCCGCCCGGACGAAGCATCCACCAGCGCAGTTTTCTGCGCGTGCTTCCGGCAGGACTCCAGAATCGCATCGTGAACAAAAATATTTGTGGGATCAGCGTAAAGCTCGGTGCGCAACATGGGCGGGATGATTGTAACGGAAATGATTGCAGCGGGAACGATTGTGGCGGAAAGGCTCGCCGCGAAACGCTTGTCAGAATTCGCGCTGGTCCTATAGCACTCCGCCGGTCTTCACCGCCAGAATGTTCAACGCCATCTCCAGTTTGGTGATGGCTGCGCCGAGTTCCGGATGCGTTCCGATCTTTTCCTGCAGAGCCTTCAAAATCGTGTGAGCACTCGCGACATGTCCGGCCGCCTGAGCAGATTCCTGCTCGGGACTGCGTTCGCTTTGTTTTTCCATAGCCACTCACTTCCCTTGTGCTGCCTCAATTCTATACAGCATTGCGTTCCCATTCCAATCGCTGGAACGCGTCACCCCACACTCGGCACCGGCACTCCACCACGCGCCGCGAACCGCTCGGACCAGCGAATCCTTCCTGTAACCTGCATCACCACGAACAGAGTCACAATAGCGATGATCGTGATCGCCAGTCCCGTGAATCCCTTCCAGAAGAACGCGTACGAAAACAACACGAGATAGATCAGTTGCGCCGTTCCTGCCTCCAATGCGGCAAAACGAAGCCCAACCACGAGCCGCAGATAGCTCACCACCAACGTCACTGACACCACCGACGCCAGCACCATGGCCGCATGAATCGAAATGTGATCCACCAAATAAGCCAGCAGCAGATGGAAGGCGAAAAACGCTGTTGCCAGGAAAAAGTAATTCATGGGATGTAGATCGATCTTACGCAAGGTAGTAATGATGAACATGAGAAAAAAGAAAAAGAATAACGAGACCGGTGCAGCGTAGCTGATCTCTCCGGCCAGCGGCCCGGGTTGCAACTTCGCCGGCATCGTCATGCCGATTTCGAAACCCGAAACCAGATTCGAGTACTGCCATGTCAACTGCCAACCGCCGGGGATCGGCTGTTTGGAAGTAGGTGAGAGCGTATCGTCGGCAAAATCGATATCCCGGAAATCTGTCTGCATCGTAAGTATGAAATCTCGCGCCTGCGCGACACCATCGCCCAACTGGTAACGCCAGGAATCTAAACCTTGCGAACGATAGGCAACGTGCAAGCTCGCGTCCTGTCCCGGACCAACCGTAGCCTGACCCACCGTGCCCTGGTCATCGGTCACGAGCGCAACCTCCTGATTATTAATTTTCATCTGCAGACCATCGTAGAGGGCCTTTTGCGCAGGAAACCTCAACCGGAAATCAACGGTCTCCGGTTCCGCCGTGTCGTTGCGGAAGCTATAGTCACCGGCGAAATCGACCGCATAAGTGCTATACCACAGCAATCCTTTCTGCCGCGGAGTGAGATGGAAGTTCACGTGAACGCGGCTTGCTTGAATCGGGAGAAAAGTTTGCCGCTGCACCGTCTGCCGGTGCACCACAACTTTGCCATTCTCGACAGTCGTCGACTCTTCGACGTCGCTGACGAAGTAGGCCGCAGTCGGCGGAGATTGCTGTTGCGCCGTTCCCCAAGTGGAGGCCACGTGGCCCTGCAGTTGCTCATTGCTGCCATAAGTGCGCGTTGAAATGGTCTCTCCCAGAATGAACCAGGCAATGGTGGTGCATACAAAGATGAACGCCAGCGCCAGAATGTGTCGCAGCAATCGATTTCTCCTTCGCGAAAGATCGCATTGGTCTGTTTGCAAGGAGGTTGCCGAAGCGGATACGTTGAGGGCGTGCAGGTTAGGCTTATCCAATCGTTGGAAACGTGTCACCACAGACACGCGTGCGTCATCGAATACACGACCGTCGTGCCCACTGCTATCGCACGACTCAGAGTTTGAAGATTGGCCTAGCTGGCCAGCTTACGTAGAAATTCGCGTTCGTCCATTCGGTATTTGAAGGCTTTGCGCCCGTCGATGAATACCACTGGCACTTCGTCATTGAACTGCCGCCGCAGTTCGGTGTCACTATCCACATCCACTTCCTGCCACGTGAATCCGCCCCGGCGCGAAAGTTTCGTCAGGCTTTCCTTCACCACTTCGCAAAGATGGCAACCTTTGCGAGAGTAGATCACGACCTGGCGGGACTCTGACACGCCGCGATTGTACCGTTGCTGCCGCACCTTCTGGCAAGAAAAAAGCGGCGGATCACCCTGAAGTGGTCTGACCAGTTCGGGAATAGTAAAAGCTACTCCAATCCGGGAGTAGAATCCGAAAATGTCTGCACTCGATTCCAAACCCTTACGCGGCAAAGCCTGTCTCATCACCGGCGCGGCACATCGTCTCGGACGCGCCTCCGCTCTCGCTCTCGCTCAGGCTGGCGCCGATGTCGCCATCACTTATCGCAATTCCGCCAGCGACGCGCAACATACTGTCGTCGACCTTGCCAGCTTCGGCGTGCGCGCCTTCGCTCTCCGCTGCGACGTCACCGAGGAGGCCAGTGTGAAATCCATGATGAAAGATGTGGGCCGCGAACTGGGGCGTATCGACATCCTCGTCAACAACGCGGCGAACTACAATACTGCCGATTTCGAGCGACTCACGGTCCGCCAGTGGGATGATATGTTCGCCTCCAACACGCGCGGCCCATTCCTGGTTTCGCGCGAAGCGCTGAAATGGATGCGCCGAAAGCGCACCGGGGCGCTTCGGTCAGCGAGAAGCGAAGGCAAGATCATTCACATGGGGTCACTTGGCGGCTTGCGTCCCTGGCCCACGCATGCGCACTATTGCTCCTCAAAAGCCGCTTTGCATATGCTGACGAAAGTTATGGCAAAAGCTTTAGCTCCTGAGATCGCAGTGAACGCGGTGGCGCCGGGCATGATCGATCTCGGCGAAAAATCAGCTGCCGCATTTATGCGCCGCATGGCTAAACAGACTCCCATGCAGCGAAACGGCCGTGCCGACGAAATCGCAGCCGCGGTTCTTTTTTTCGCTACCGCGCCGCAATTTATTACCGGTCAAATTCTCGCGGTCGACGGCGGACTCGGCCTTTAGCGACCGCCTTGAAAGGGATTAAAAACGGCCGCTGACAATTCATGCTTCCGCCGACGTCGGATCGATCATCCTCTTCACTTCCGAAATCCGATTCGCCGGAAATCCACCCTGCTTGGCATGTTCGCGCACCATCTGTTCATTCGGCGCAATATAAATGCAGTAGATTTTGTCTGGGGTGACGAAACTCTCCACCCATTGAATCTCCGACCCCAGGTTCTTGAGAACGCTACAGGATTTTTGCGAGATTCCCAGAATCTGTTCCTGAGTCAAACTTCCCGCACCCGGAATCTCGCGCTCGATCACATATTTTGGCATTTCTTCCCCCTGAAATGAATGCAAGAATAACCAACTCTCGCCGCCGCATTCTATTCCGCATGTTTGCAAATAGCTAGCCACGCTCACTAACTATAAGGAACCCGGCAGGTCTCTTTTGCCCGTTCCCATCCCCAAGGTATAGTTGAAAAAATGAAGAGATCCGCGAACGTCATGTCATCCACTGCTTCCATAATAAGCGTCCCTCGTGTTGCCATCGCGATCATGGCGGCGGGTAAAGGCACACGTCTGAAGTCTCAACTTCCGAAAGTGCTGCATGAGGTTGGGGCAAGCCCCTGCTCGCGCACGTCATCGCCGCCGCAACGCAGGTCGTTCCCGCCACCGATGTGTTCGCCATCATCGGCCATGAAGCCGATCGTGTCCGAACTGCACTTGCCCCGACTGGCATAAATTTCGTCCTGCAGCCCGAGCAGCGCGGCACCGGGCACGCTCTTATGGTCGCGCAGCCCGCGCTATCGGCCTATGACCACGTGATTGTTCTCTCCGGCGACGCTCCGCAGATCACGCCGCAGACCATCGCGCAATTGCTAAACTTCCATCTCGACGAGCATGCCGCGATGACCTTGCTCGGCGCCGACCTCGCTCACCCTACCGGATACGGCCGGATATTGAGGAAGGGACCGCGCAGCGCGGAGGTCCGCGCCATTGTGGAAGAGAAATCAGCCAGTCCCGCCCAGAAGAAGATTCGCGAGATCAATGCGGGGTTCTATGTCTTTGAGGTGCCGCAACTGTTTTCGAATATCACCGGACTCTCCACCGCCAACGCCCACGGCGAGTATTACCTCACCGATATGGCTCAGGTCTTGCGCAAAGCCGGGCAGCGTGTGGTCGTGTGGAAGACGGAAAACTCCGCTGAAGTGCTGGGCGCCAATACTCGCGCTGAACTCTCGTTCATCGATGCTCAGATGCGCATGCGCAAATGCCAGGAGTTAATGGCCGCCGGAGTTACCATCTTTTATCCGTCAACCTGCGTGATCGACAGCGACGTTGAAATCGCCGCTGATACAGTCATCGAGCCCTTCGTTCAGATTCTAGGCCGCTCGCGCATTGGCGCCGGCTGCCGGATTCGCTCCTACAGCGTGATTGAAGACTCCGAACTCGCCGACGGAGTTCTCCTCCGTCCCGGCTGCATTCTGGAAGACTCCCGCGTCGGTCCGAACGCCATCCTTGGCCCCTATTCTCATCTGCGCCCCGGCAGCGATATCGGAGAAGACGCGCACATCGGTAATTTCGTGGAGACGAAAAAGATCAAGATGGGCAAGGGATCGAAAGCCAATCATCTCACCTATCTGGGCAACGCCGAAATTGGCGCGGGCGTGAACATCGGTGCCGGAACCATCACCTGCAACTACGATGGAACCCACAAGCACACCACGGTTATCGAAGACGGAGCCTTTGTCGGAAGTGACACGACTTTGGTCGCACCCGTGCGAGTGGGTAAAGGAGCCTACATCGGAGCCGCATCCTGTATCACCAGCGACGTTCCCCAGGATGCGCTGGCTATCGGACGCGCACCGCAGTTTGTGAAGGAAGGATGGGCGGGCGCCAAGCGCGCCGCACGGAAGCCGAAGTAGATCCACGCGCAGCCGTTTCGATCTCGCTCACGCGTGGAAAGACCCGCGCGCGAAATGGGCACGACTTTTAGTCGTGCCCTAAGACCATTCCGATATCGTTGAACTTCTGGGGTGCGTTCGGTTCCTAGTGCGAAACTGCCGCAAACAACTCCGAGTGCATGATCGATTGAAACTGCTGGTCGGTCGACTTGAAATGAAAATTTACGTCCGAGCCGTCGGAATCCACGCTGGTATTGTCCATCGCCAACTTCTCAGGAGCGGTCGCGCTCATCTTCTTATAAAGCAACCCGGCCTTCACCAAGGATGACAACGTAGCCGCGCTCATCGAATCGGACGATACCACGGTAAGATCGAAGTTTACGCCTCCATTAAAACTCATCGTGTAACGAGATCCAAGCAAACGCTTTTTGATGGTGTCATAGTCGGCGACCTTCGCCGCATCGCCCAGCGCCGACCGCATCACGTTCTGCGTACCCAGTTGGTCCAGAATGCTCCATACCGGCGCCGAATCCACGCTCGACATCATATCGGCCATGGTCTGATTGGAATCGAGACCCAGGACTTCGCCGTCGCGCACGTCGAGTGCGATTCGCACCGCGACCGAATCGCCGAACAGCAGCGTGCTATCGTCCAAAAACGTCATCACCATTCCTCCATCCATCGGATAGATACTGGTGGTGTTGTGGTACTTTGTCGGCTTAATTTTCAGCGCCGTCATCTTCTTGAGCACCGTCTTCATGGCAAACGGCCCGGCGGCGACGCCTACGCCCTTAATGCCCATTTTCGCCGTGCGGAACGATGCGAATGTAAGCGTGTCGACATCTTTATCCGGATCGATGCCAATCCCCTTGAGCGCGCCCTCGAACTGCTTCAGGTTATCCGGCAGCAGCTGCTGTTTGAGTTGCATCGCGGTTGGAGAATCCTTCAGCGCCCGGTAATCCACTGAAATTAATTGTTGCAGATCTGCCGGAATCACAGCGCGCCCCGATGAACTCAAGGGCATTGCGTTGGCGACGCCCAGAAAAAGCACAACCAGCACCGCAGCGCTTAGACAAGCCTTAACCGATTTCATAACAGATACGAACCTCACGTATAGGTTTCCTGAGCTGAAGGTTTCCTGAAAAACTGAACGGAATAATCCCTGCATCTTGCAGCTTAGATGCGAGATCAGCTCCTGCCGTTACTGCGATCACTATTCTAAGCCACGGAGTCGGTTCCCCGACCAGCCAAAGGTGCTAGCCCTATGACCAAATCGGAACCTCACGCAGAAATCACGGCAAAAATTTCGCTATTTCGGTTGCACCGCCCCAAGTAGTGTAAGATTCATGTGTACGCTACCGCACACATCAAGACCCCAATTTTCTTGGGCGCACGCATCCACAGCAAGAGAAATCAGGGGACTATTGAAAATCCTACTGTACAACCCCGATAACGGGGTTACCCGCAATTTTATGCCGCATCTCTGGATGTTCCTCCTGCAATCTTTAACCCCCACCGGCCACGACGTTGTGCTGATTGATGGAAACGCCCGGCCCATGGACGAAGCCGGAATTGCCCGCTACGTGATCGACGAGAAGATTGATCTGGTCGGGATCGGTGCGATGACACGCATGATCGCCAAGGCTTATCGCATGGCCGATGCGGTCCGAGCTGTCGGCGTTCCCGTAGTAATGGGCGGCCCTCACGTCACCGAAATGGCCGACGAAGCCCTCGGTCGCGATGGCGGCCCTCGTCATGCCGACGCCGTGGCTCTCGGCGAAGCCGATGAAACCTGGCCGCGCATCGTTCATGACGCCGCACACGGCGAATTGAAAGAGATCTACGCGCCCGTCGATGCCGCAGGTAAGGAACTCAAGCCTTCACTCAAACAATATCCCGTGATTCCCTGGGACACCATCGACCTCAAGCAATTCAATCTGGTACCCAAGTCCGCCAAGCACTGGCTGCAAAAGATCGGCGAGGGCTGGGGAACGTTCCGCATCGTCCCCGTTGAGTCAGGACGTGGTTGTCCCTACGGCTGCGAGTTCTGCACCGTGACCGGATTTTTCGGGGATTCTATTCGTTTTCGCACCAACGAAAGCGTGGTCAACGAATTACTCCTCTTGAAAGCGCGCGCGCGAAAAGAGCGCGGACAGATAGCCGTCTTTTTTATCGATGACAATTTCGCGATCAATCTCAAGCGCACCAAATCTTTACTGCGGGATATTATCGCCGCCGGCGCCCAGGTGAACTGGGTGGCGCAGATCAGCGCCAACCTGCTTCGCGATCAGGAACTGGTCGACCTGATTTCCGCTTCCGGCGGAAAATGGGTTTTCATCGGCATGGAGTCGATCGATCCGGCCAACCTGAAAGACGTAAACAAAGGTTTCAACAAGCCGGAAGAATATGCCGCAGTTCTGCAGCGCCTTGCCCAGCGCAACGTCTATGCCATCACTTCATTCATTTTCGGCATGGATAATGACACGGTAGGCGCCGCCGAACGCACGCTGGCTCAAGTACGAACGTGGCCACCAGGTCTGCCGATCTTCGGCCTGCTGACTCCTTTGCCCGGAACCCCGCTCTACAAGCGTCTCGACGTCGCCGGCCGCCTCACCCGGCCCAAGCACTGGCAGGAATTCATCCCTTTCGCCATGGCCCATACTCCGCTGAAGATGACCATCGACGAAGCCCACGCCGAGGTGAATTACGGCTGGTCCCATGCCTACGGCCCGGAAGCTATCTCTGAAGCCGTCGATTCACTCGACGATCAGGCTCTCGGCTACCGCGTCAATATACTTATTGCCCGTCTCTGCTTCCGTGGAATCTATTTCCCCATGCTCGGCCGCTTTGCCTGGTGGAAAGTGATTTCGGAAAATCGCGGCACTATTTCGAAACTTGTGCGCCAGGGATTCCATGCGTGGTGGGATTCGCGCTCCAGAACTGAAGAAGCGCCCGTCGTCAGCGCGGGAGATTAGAACATTTCGCGAAGCGCCGTGCTATGACGAATCAAGAAAGCAACTGCGCCTTCAGCCGCTGAGGTTAGCCGCTCACCGCGGCAGCTCTTTTCCTCACATCCGCCGCGAACGCCTCATCTTTGAGCGACGCTAAATTAATCTCCACATTCGCCAGCGCCCCCGTGACCGCCGCCCGCGCCAGCGCCAGCGCCGTCGTCAAATCCGATTTCATATTCGGATTCGTGATTCCTTCCAGGCCCGCCGCAATGCGCGCCACATCCTGCGCTTTCTCCGCCACGCCGAGCGGAACATTCGTCGCCTGTTTCAAAGCCGCGTCGATCAGCGCCTCACCTTCGTTCTCGCTCACGGTTTTCGCCAGCTTGTAAGCCTTCATCACGGAGTTATAAGAATCCGCATCCGCCTCAATCGCTGCCTTCAACTCTTCCCGCAGCGGACTCAACTTCTCAATCGCCGCGCTCAACTGCGCTTCATATTGCAGATAAGCTTTTTTCCCGCGCGACATCGACGCCACCATCACCGCCAACCCCGCTGCCATCGCGCCCGCCGCTGCTGCCGCGCTCCCGCCGCCCGGCGTCGCCGTTGGCGCGGCCAGTTGCTCAACAAAGGGCTCGACCCCAGCGCGCAGCCCGCCCACCGCAGTTTTCCCGCTCATCACTGCCATCAACCGGTTTTCCAAGATCAGGGACGAATCAAAGTTCTCCACCTGCAGAAACCACTCCGCCGCCTGCTCCAAAGCCTTCTTCGGAATCAGTCCCACGATCTCACTCGACACCGGCATCACTCCATACCTCGCCGCCTCGCGCTTCACCATTTCAAAAACGCGATGCACCGGAGTCTGCTCAAAATCCGTGAGATTCATCGAAACCTGTGCCATCCCCCGCACCAGAAATCCCGCGCCCTTCACAAACCGCATTCCGCCATTCGAAAACCGTACCGCTTTGGCAATCTTTTTCGCGATCTCGACATCCGGCGTGTTCAGAAACACGTTGTAAGCAATCAGAAACTTCCGCGCTCCCACTACCGTTGCACCTGCCGTGGTATGCAGCCGCGCTTCGCCAAAATCTGGCTTCCGCGCCGCATTCGTCGCGATCTCCGCCCGAATGCCCTCAAACTGGCCGCGGCGAATGTTCTCCAGATTCTGTCGCTCGGGCGTCGCCGCCGCAGCCTCGTACAAATACACCGGAATCTGATACCGCTTCCAGATTTCCTCCCCCACATGCCGCGCCATGGCGACGCAATCTTCAATCGTTACGCCATCAATCGGGATAAACGGCACCACATCGGTCGCACCCATCCGCGGATGCGCTCCCTTATGCACATTCAGATCAATCAACTCCGCAGCCTTACCCACGCCGCGAATCGCCGCCTCTTGAATCGCCTCCCGCTCGCCCACCAGCGTAATCACACTGCGATTGTGGTCCGCATCCATTTCGCGGTCCAGCAGGTATACTCCATCCACTTTCATGGCGGCAACAATGGCGTCGACTTTACCCCGATCGCATCCCTCAGAAAAATTCGGCACACACTCCACGAGCGTTGACATAAGTGAGAAGAATAGCTGGGCTGCAGTAATCGAAGCAAGGCTAGCAGCGGACGGATGGTGGCTCAGGTTGAACTGTGAGTCTCACATGGCGTCATCCCGAAGAGCCCGCGTTCTCACCAGCGGGTCGAGGGATCTCCCGTGGCACACAGCGTCGTAGCGGAGATCCTTCGCTCCGCCTGAAGAACGGCTACGCTCAGAGCTTGCCCTGAGCTTGTCGAAGGGGTGACGCCATGGACCGGGCGTGGATGCCATCGGAAATTCAAAATGAGCCACTACCAGCCGATGGTGCCGCGTTAGCGTCACTCCCTGAGGGTCGGCCGCTTCTGAATGAGTGCTAACGCCTGGTTACGACAGTAATCGGAAGAATCCCCGGCCAAGGCGTCAGGATCGAAAAGATGCTGTCTAATCCTGATATGAGTGCCAGTGGGAAATTCGGTCCGCATTTGTTCTTTGCCATTGCTGTTCTCGCGTGTAGCACGTTTGCCGAAGCCACATCAGCCGCGCAGACAAGCGAGGCGTGTGCTCTACCTCAGGATTTACAGCGTGAAGTAGCAGGCAAGTATCCAACAGCGAAACTTATTGAACTGTCAGACCTTGAGGAAGACGACAGGAAATTCTTTCAATCGGACCACGACAACAGTTGCCCCGGAGTGGTCAAGGTAGACTTCTTCGGTGATGGCAAACCCACGTTTGCTTTGGTCCTGATTCCAAGAAGCGGGGACAAGGAGCCCACCAAGCTCGTAGTGGCCCACCAGGACGACGGGAAATGGGTAATTACCCCCTTGGACACAGGCGGTCCGAGCCCGGATTCGCCAGTGGTCTGGAGTCTGCCGCCGGGCGAATACCGCGATATCTATGGTGATAAGACTATTCAAGCAACCAAACCCGTCATCGTTTTTTGCAAGTACGAGGCGTGGGCGATACTGTACGCGTGGACAGGCAAAGGCGTGAGCAAGATTTGGCTAATGGACTGAAAGGGCACGCCTGTTGATAAGTCCCATTACACTCATCGACAAAGCTACGTCAGCAAAGAGCTACAACCTCCCGCTTCGATCGCTTGAACCGTGGTGGAAATTCTGGCATTGAATAACCCGGCTTCCCCGGTCAATGAGTGTGAACGGCCTGCTTACAACAGTAATCTTGTGGCCCATGTGCCGTTGCACCTAGCATTGATACGCTCAGAGTTTAGTGCCCCAATCGACTGCAAAGGCTGCTTAACCGAATGGAAGGTTACGATCCGAGGGTGGCAAATAGAATCGGGCATTGCACCCTAGCGCTTTCAGCGGTAGCGTGTGCTGTAGCATTCAGACGTGTTCCAGTATTCCTGTGGATCGCCGCCTATGTGCTCTCAGCCCTCGGGGCTTCGAACGCATGGAAGAAAAGGCCGAACCTGTCGCCTCTAGGCTGGCTCCTCGCAGTGGCGTTGTGTGGAGGGTTGACTGCTCTATGTTGGCTTGACCAGTCTTGGGTAGTATCGCCGCTTTATTGGGTTGCCTTGGCCATGCTCGCATTGGTTTCCGCCTCTGGCTTTGCGAGAGCGCTGTACATGAAGTATCTGGGGTAAAATCCCGATTTCGCTCGTTGTCATTTGCTCATTCCTATCAACTCATCCCTAGGGCACGGATGGGCACCGACGATCTTTTTTCGTCCGCGCCGGACCAACTAGACCTTCACTCGCCCTTCATTTTTTCTTCCAGAACCTTCCCACTCCCAGCCGCACCTGAACCGTATTCAGCCCCGGATTAAAGTCCCCGAGTCCCGCATTCGAAATGTGCAAATACCGCACATCCACGCTCCAGTTATATTTTTCACCGAGAATATGCGTGCCCAAAGCCGCACTGGGCGAGAAGTTGACCGTGTTCGTATAGGTAGGAATATTGTGATTGCTGAAGAGCACTCCGCCGCTCAGTTCGAAATAAGGCGAGAATCGCCCGTGCCGTTCAAAATTCCACTTCAGCACCAGAGCGTTGAATCCCAATGCGTAGGCAGTGTTGGCCGGTTGAAAGATCAGATAGACAGGAACCACATCGACCGCGTATTCAAAGCGTCCCCGAAGAATGCTGGGCAAATGCGGACCGGTTAGCACCCAACCATACCGCGCCCCGGCATCAAATGCTTCCGTGTGCTGAGTCCCGCCCGGCACCGAGTGTCCGCCCCCGGCCCAAACTTGAACTTCATTTCCGCCTTCCTCCGGTCCGTCCTGCGCCCATCCCACTCCGATCGCAGCCATCAAAAACACGAAAAGAATAAATCCGTTCACTCGATCCATGTAAAGGAGGTTGCCCGACTACCGCTGATTTTGCAAGCGGCCACCAACTCTGCTCGAGCGGAGCACCTGATTGTGACGACCGTCACAGCCGTGTTCTCTCTTCCGCTCTATGATTCGTGTTGAACCTGATTTACCTCAGTCATCGTTCATCGGAGGCTCCGATGTCCACACTGTTATCCAAGCCAACTACAAAAATTCTGCTGTTGCTTTCCGTTACCCTGCTTTTCTCGACCCTGCTTTCCGCTCAGCAGACGCAGCCCGCTCCGAAAGCGACTCCGCCTTCTTACGCTGCTATCCCTGTCGAAGCGGTGCGGCAGACCAATCCCGTGAAGTCCTCACCTGAATCTCTCGCTCGCGCGAAGAAATGGTGGGCTCTTGACTGCGCCATGTGCCACGGCACCAGCGGAGACGGAAAAGGCACTCTGGCCGCCGACATGAAACTCAAACTCGTCGACTTCACCGATCCCAACACCCTGAAGGACCGCACCGACGGTGAGATCTTCTACATCATCAAGAACGGCCATCAGGATATGCCACCCGAGGGCGATCGCATCAAGCCGGAAGAAAACTGGGACCTGGTGAACTACGTCCGCTCCCTGGCCAAGACAAAAGTAGCGCTGCTGGCAGGAAGCCATTGAGTGTAGACGGAGACTTTTTGTCTCTTCGTTCTTAATTCTGACTACGCGTTGCTCTGCGATTTCTGTAGGGCCAGGACTAACGCTACAACGCTCGGCAAAACAAAAGGCGCGGCTCTTAAGCCGCGCCTCAGAATTTCACCGAAAGCAAATTGTTGCCGCATAGCTAAGCTACCCGGCTTCGCCGTACCGCCCTTTTCCCACCATACTGCAGGATCTTCCGGTCGATTCAGCATCTGCGATAACTCTTTCTTGATCTCCGCCAGACGGTTGGCCCGCATCTCCACCGCCGACTGATCAATCTGGCCGTCCGACCCCTTGCCCGTAAACCGGGCGTTCATGTTCCGCAAATCCGTGATTTCCTGACGAAGACTGGAGAGGTGTTCCAATATGTATGGCATAGACTCAATCTTACCCCAGATTCTGGAAGCCGCCGGATTATTTCCGACGGACAATCCCTCCGGGCTGGTCTGAGCTTGCGCACAAGCGACTCGCACTCTGTAGGGGCGGCGCCCTCCACACTAACCGTTAATACGCCGGTTACTTTCGTTTCGGCTGGTAATGGGCTCGCGACCGAGTCTGCCCCTGAAAATCAGGCTCCCTATTGTTTTTTGAGGTTGTCTTTTGCGATCGCGGGGTCTAGCATCCGGGGCCTGGGAGGTTTGCCAATGACAACTTCAGACAATATCTCGTTGATGGAGCGTTGGTACCGTGAAGTCTGGCAGGAAAATAAGGACGAGACTATTTACGAACTGCTCGCCCCGGACGCCGTACTAAACGGAACGAATGGCCCCAAGGAACAAATTCACGGCCCTAAGGAATTCGCGGCTTTCGCTGAGCAGATTCGTAGTGCGTTCGCCCCTACGAAGATTGTTGTCGAGGATTCTTTCGGAGTCGATGATAAGGTCGTCGCGCGATGGTCAGCAACGATGATTCATAACGGAAATGGCTTGGGAGTTCCCGCTACGGGCAAGCAGGTCAGGATCACAGGAACATCCATTGCCCGGATCGAAAACGGAAAGATCGTCGAAGGCTGGGACAACTGGGATCGTCTGGCAATGCTCGAACAAATCGGAGCCTATAATTCACCCCAGGCAGTGATCTTATCCAAAACCGCGTAACCCCTTCTAGGGGACGGGGGCTGCCTCATAAGTGGATTTCGACCCCTGCACGAACTGCGTCCACCGCCACCGCCGGCTGCCTCCCCATGTCGCGCCCTTCGACGGGTGGTTTCGGACGATGGTGTTCGTGGTCTGCAGGCCACCTCACAACTCCATGCCCCTTGACAACTCCCCACTCACATCTCTACAATTAGCACTCAGTAGGCGAGACTGCTAACAGGTCGCCGAAACCCCTAAAATTCATAGGTTCCAGCAACAATCAACCTACTACCCAACTTTTGAAAGGAGTTGCAACCATGGCGAAATTTAGCCCGCTACACGATCGCATTCTGGTACGCCGCGTGGAGGAAGCTTCCACTACCCGGGGCGGAATCATCATCCCCGACAGCGCA
Organism: uncultured Acidobacteriaceae bacterium; assembly: GCA_963817305.1. Lineage (GTDB taxonomy): Bacteria > Acidobacteriota > Terriglobia > Terriglobales > Acidobacteriaceae > Sulfotelmatobacter. The sequence continues at coordinate 723,874 of CAWFOD010000016.1, forward strand.
AAAGATAAACCGCAAGAGGGCATCGTGGTTTCCACTGGCAAAGGCCGCACTAACGATGAAGGCAAGACCTTCCCTCTGGCCGTTCATGAGGATGATCGCATCCTGTTCGGCAAATATTCCGGAACCGAGATCAAGATTGATGGCGAAGACTTCATCATCATGAAAGAAGACGAAGTCCTCGGTATCCTCACCGGCGCGGCCAGCCCATCCGGCAGTAACAAGAAAGAAACCGTAGGCGCAAAGCGTTAAATATAACGATACGCGAAGTATCGTAAATAGGGCCAAGGTTTACCCTGTGAACCCCGGTGGCCCCTGTGGTTAAAGATTTTTTACACATCGAAGGAGAATCAAATCATGGCAAAACAAATCGTACACGGAGAAGAGTCCCGCCAGGCAATTCTGCGCGGCGTTAATCTTCTTGCCGACGCAGTAAAAGTCACACTCGGCCCCAAGGGTCGCAACGTTGTCATTGAAAAGAAATTCGGTTCGCCGACGATCACCAAAGACGGCGTAACCGTAGCGAAAGAAATCGAACTGAAGGACGGCCTCGAGAACATGGGCGCCCAGATGGTTCGCGAAGTTGCCAGCAAGACTTCCGACGTAGCCGGCGACGGAACCACCACCGCCACCGTTCTCGCCCAGGCGATTTACCGCGAAGGCGTGAAGACCGTTGCCGCTGGCGCCAATCCAATGGCGATGAAGCGCGGTATCGAGAAAGCAGTTTCCCTCGTTTGCGGCGCCTACGACAAGAAAACCGGCGAGCGCGCCAAAGGCGAACTCGACAAGTTCTCCAAGCCCGTCTCCGGAGAGATGATTGCACAGGTCGGCACCATTTCGGCCAACAACGATGAGACCATTGGTCACATCATTGCCGAAGCGATGAAAAAGGTTGGCAAGGACGGCGTCATTACGGTGGAAGAGTCGAAGACGCTGGAGACGCAGTTGGAAGTGGTTGAAGGTATGCAGTTCGATCGCGGGTATCTATCTCCTTACTTCGTCACCGATCCGGAGCGCATGGAAGTTGCTCTGGAGAATGCCTACATCCTGATTAACGAGAAGAAGATCAGCTCCATGAAGGATCTTCTGCCGTTGCTCGAGCAGATTGCCAAGAGCGGCAAGCCGCTCGTCATCATCGCGGAAGACGTCGAAGGTGAAGCACTGGCAACTCTTGTGGTTAACAAGCTGCGTGGCACGCTGCAAGTCGCGGCCGTCAAGGCTCCCGGCTTCGGCGATCGTCGCAAAGCGATGCTGCAGGATATCGCCATCATCACCGGCGGCAAGGCGATCACGGAAGATCTGGGCATCAAGCTGGAGAACGTGCAGATCAGCGATCTCGGCCAGGCCAAGAAGATCACCATCGACAAGGACAACACCACGATTGTCGAAGGCAAAGGCAAGCACTCGGAGATCGAAGGCCGCGTGAAGGAAATTCGCAGCCAGATCGATAAGACCACCAGCGACTACGACCGCGAGAAGTTGCAGGAGCGGTTGGCCAAGCTGGTCGGTGGCGTAGCCGTCATCAAAGTCGGCGCCGCGACCGAAACCGAAATGAAGGAAAAGAAAGCCCGCGTGGAAGACGCCATGCATGCAACCCGTGCAGCCGTGGAAGAAGGAATTGTCCCCGGCGGCGGAGTCGCTTTGGCCCGCTGCGTTCCGGCTCTCGATAAGCTGAAGCTCGAAGGTGATGAGCAGATCGGTGTAAACATTGTGAAGCGCGCTCTGCAGGAGCCGCTGCGCCAGATCGCCGAGAATGCCGGCGAAGAAGGCGCCGTGGTTCTGGGAAAGATCAGCGAGTCGAAGGACATCAACTTCGGCTACAACGCGCTGACCGGTGAGTACGAAGATCTGGTCAAGGCGGGCGTGCTCGACCCCACAAAGGTCGTTCGCACCGCACTTACCAACGCCGGCTCGATCGCTTCCCTCATGCTGACCACCGAGGCCCTGGTAGCGGAGATTCCGGAAAAGAAGGAAGCTCCAATGCCCGGCGGACACGGCGGCGGTGGTATGGAAGGAATGTACTAAAAGCGCAAGCGGAACAAAGTTGTCGGCCCCGTCCAAGTTTTCTTGGGCGGGGCCTTGTTTACATAGGGAGCCAATATGGCGGCGATGGGCCGTCCAATCGGCCTAATTGTCTCAAAAGTCTCAAAACAACTTGGTCACAATCCCATCCAACCTAGCTTCCAACCAAGAAGATATCGAGCGAGTCATGGGCTGAGTTACGGAGCATCTCGCATCGCATGAAGTCGCGCGCTCTTTGTGCCAGCCCTGCCAATGTGGGGCATAGCTTACGTCGCGAGAATGAAGTCTAGAACAGTTCGCGGATCTGCGACGTAGCGCAGATGTTATCACTCGTACTGATCGCGTTTTTTTAGCTTGCTTTCTCCTCTTCGGCGCGCCTGCGTACGGCGGCTCCTTGAGGGTCGGTTAAGATATCGACCCACTTCGGGTGAGGCGTCGGCTCGGCATCGTAGTTGTCATGCCAGTTCCACCACTTGTACGGGGCTGTCTGCGGGTAACCCTCGGGCGAGTCCTCCCAAGTCTCCTGCCGGCCGAGCGGCGTGATGTCGAGGTAGCTCCAGGTGCTCCCCATCGCTTCGTCGGCGCGGTTGTTGATGAAGTATGTGCGGAACACCTTGTCGCCGTCGCGGAAGAAGACGTTGTGACCGTGCCATTCATCGACGCCGAAATCCTTGTCGAAGCTATCAGTCATGGTGTACCAGGGCATCTGCCATCCCATCCGCGCTTTCAGCCGGGCGATGTCCGACTGGGGGGCGCGAGAGACCCAGGCGAGAGTGGTGTCGCGAGCATTCAGATGGGCCAGATGGCTAACTTGATCGGCGCCCAGGGAACAGCCGCGGCAGGCGTGCTCAGGCCAGCCAAACACTCCGGGCTCGAAGAAGGCGCGATAAACGATCAGCTGACGGCGGCCCTCGAACAGATCGAGGAGGCTAACCTTGCCTTTGGGTCCTTCGAACTCGTACTTCTTCTCCACCGCCACCCAGGGCATCCGCCGGCGTTCGGCAGCCAGTGCATCACGGGAGCGGGTCAAGGCTTTCTCTTTCACGAGGAGGCGCTGCCGCGCGGCCTCCCACTGCTGTTGCGTCACGATCGGGGGTGTCTTCATGGTGAGACGCTGTTTCGCGTGTTGCTTGTCTCTCTCTTGGCTTTTTGCCATCATATTTCTCCTTCATGTTTTTCTGAATTAGATCGAAACGGTTGCTCTGAAAAAACTTATTTGCGGATGCGAACCGCCAAAATCGGTTCCGAGCCGGCACCGGCCGTTCTCGAGTCCACTCCTCAATGTTGTTTAGATTCGAAATCGATTTCTTCTGCTCCGTTCTTTTTTGCAGAAACTTTCACAGCTGACGCCGAATGGGCTCGTTCGCTCTTCAGCTGAATCGGCCCCCGAACCTCGAGTTTTCAACAGCATTATCCCTTTGACCGCGGTTACGGCTCTTTCGATCATATAAACTTGCCTTTTACCGCTCGTCGAAGAATAAGGATTTCGTCCAGGAGGGACAAGGTTGCCGCTTAGTCAGGATGTGCTTTGGTATAAGGACGCCATCATTTATCAGGTACATGTGCGCACCTTTTATGACAGCAACGGCGACGGCATCGGAGATTTTCAGGGGCTCGAACAGAAGCTCGGATATCTGCAAGAACTGGGTGTCAACGCGATCTGGCTCATGCCATTTTTTCCGTCGCCGCTGCGCGATGATGGCTACGACATTGCCGATTACGACACGGTTCACTCCAGCTACGGAACGCTGGAGGATTTTCGTAAGGTGCTGGAGTCCGCTCACAACCGGGGAATCCGCATCATCATTGAAATGGTTTTGAACCACACCTCCGATCAGCATCCCTGGTTCCAGGAGTCGCGCAGTTCGCGGGATAATCCGCGGCGCGACTGGTATGTGTGGAGCGATACGGATGAGCGCTACAAAGGAACACGCATTATTTTTATCGATACAGAAAAATCAAACTGGGCGTGGGATCCGATTTCGAAGGCCTATTATTGGCACCGATTCTTCAGTCACCAGCCGGATCTCAACTATGACAATCCGGCGGTCCGCGAACAGATGTGGAAGGTAATGAGTTTCTGGCTGGAGATGGGGGTCGACGGATTCCGACTGGACGCAGTGCCATACCTGCTGGAGCGCGAAGGCACGAATTGTGAAAACTTGCCCGAGACGCACCAGGTCTTGAAGGAATTCCGGCGCAGGCTGGATGAACAGTTTCCCGGCAGAATGCTTCTGGCGGAGGCTAACCAGTGGCCCGCGGACCTTCGTCCATATTTCGGCGACGGCGATGAATTCCACATGGCATTTCATTTTCCCCTCATGCCCCGAATGTTTATGGGGCTAAAGCTGGAGGATCGCAAGCCTATTACCGAGATATTGCAGCAGACTCCGGAGATTCCTCCCGCTTGCCAGTGGTCGCTATTTCTGCGCAACCATGACGAACTGACGCTGGAAATGGTCACCGACATGGAACGGGATTACATGTACGACACCTACGCCGAAAATAAGACGATGCGGCTGAACCTGGGCATCCGGCGGCGCCTCGCGCCGCTGCTCGACAATGACCGCCGGCGCATCGAGTTGATGAACGGGTTGCTGATGTCGTTGCCGGGAACTCCGATCATCTATTACGGCGACGAAATCGGAATGGGAGATAACATCAATCTTGGCGATCGGAATGGAGTAAGGACTCCAATGCAGTGGAGCGGAGGCTGGAATGCTGGTTTTTCCACGGCCGAACCAGATCGCTTGTATGCCCCGTTGATACAGAATCCGGTCTATGGTTATCCGGCGGTCAATGTGTTGTCGCAACTTGGAAGTGAGCACTCGTTACTGCGCTGGATGCAACGGATGATCGCGGTACGCGCTTCGACTTCCGTGTTCGGAAGAGGATCGATTGAATTTCTTCGTCCCGCCAATCATCGAATCCTCGCCTATGTTCGTCGACTGGGCAATGAAGCCGTGCTGGCAGTCAATAACCTTTCGGGAGCAGCGCAAGCGGTTGAGCTCGACCTGAAAAAGTACAAAGGGAATATTCTGATCGAGATGTCCGGGAAAAATATGTTTCCACGGGTGGGCGATCAGCCTTATCTGTTAACTCTAGGACCGTACCAGTTCTTCTGGTTCCGGCTACGGCGAATTTGACTGAACGCGGATCGTGGAAACGATGTCTCATGACGCCCTGGCATTGCCGCCACTTCGCTCGGAGATAAAGTTGGCCGAAGAAACTTTTCTAACGGACGATTTTCTTCGCCAGTTGATCAACGTCGGCGAAGTAGATGTTCTGGTGGGCTTGGCCACGCACAATAACGCCAAGACCATCGGCGCCGTCGTTCAATCCATTCAAAGTTGCATTCTGCGCTCCTATTCACGGGAGCGGGTCGTCATTATTAATGCGGATGGAGGTTCGCGCGACGGCACTCCGGAGTTAGTTACCGGCATCTCGATCGATGATCTTCGTCCGGTGGCCAATCTTCATTCGCTCCGCACCCTGCACTCGATCAGTACCCAGTACGCCAGCAGTCCATCGAACACAGTGGCATTGCGGACCATTCTTGCTGCCGCCGAACTGCTTCGGGCCAAAGCCTGCATTTTGCTGTCTCCTGAATCGCCCAGCATCGACGGCGAATGGATCTCAAAACTTTTACACCCGGTTCGTTACGACGGCTTCGATCTGGTTACGCCGACCTATTGCCGGCACAAGTTTGAAGGATTACTGATCAGTAACCTGCTTTATCCAATGACGCGCGCGCTCTATGGACTCCGAATTCGCGAACCCTATATGCAAGACTTCGGATTCTCCGGCCGCCTGGGCAGCGAATTCCTTGCGCAGAATGCGTGGGCGGATGGGAGCGGCGATGACGGTATCGAACTCCGCTTAACTCTGGCGGCAATTACAGGACAGCGGCGCATTTGCCAGTCGTACCTGGGACAAAAAGAGCATGTCGAGCGTCGTTCCGCCGATCTGGTTCCGGCATTGAGGCAAACGGTTGGCCCGATGTTCTCCACCATGGAATCAACTTTTTCGATGTGGAGTTCTGTTACGGGCTCGCAACCGGTGCCCACTTTCGGGCCGGAGCATGAGGTTTCGCTGGGACCTTTGCGAGTGAATCGAAAGCGGCTGCGCCAGATGTTTTCGACTGGAGTCGCCGAACTGGAAACGGTATTTCATTCCATTCTGTCCCCATCAACCCTGGCGGAACTGCAGCGAATCGCACGGCTTGACGAGGACGATTTTGTTTATCCAGCGGGATTGTGGGTTAGAACGATTTATGAGTTTGCCGCTTCCTACAAGAAATCCGTAATCAATCGCGATCACATCATTCAGGCTCTGGCGCCGCTGTTTCGCGGAAGAGTTTTGACCTTTCTGTTGGAAAATCGTAACGGCACAGCGGAAGATGTGGAAAACAATATCGAAGGCTTATGCCTGGAATTCGAGAGATTGAAACCGTATCTTCTGCAGATGTGGGAAACGAGAGAGTGAGGCAATTATGAAAGAAATGATCGTCAGTGAACTGATTCAGGCGCTGCACGAACTGGCTAGAGGATTCGCCCACTACCTTCCTCGTCTCATCGTAATGTTGATCCTCGCGTTGGCGGGGTGGGCGGTTGCCTATGTCGTGAAAGTGCTTCTGCGCAGCCTGCTGCGCCTTCTTCGATTCGATAAGCTTTCGGAAAATACAGGCGCCTCGCAACTGCTGAACAAAGCTGCTTTGCCTTCGGCCTCGGAGGTATTGAGCCGGTTTGTTTTCTGGCTGGTGTGGCTGGGCTTCATTCTGGTGGGCGTGAGTGTCCTGGGAATCCTCGGACTGCAGGAGCAAGTCGCGAAGTTCTTCTTTTTCCTGCCACGATTATTCGCCGCCTTGTTCATCCTGTTTTTTGGATTGCTGGCGGCCGGCTTCTTCTCTCGCGCTGCGTTGCTGGCCGCGGTAAATGCGAATGTACCTTCTCCGCGCGTTCTGAGCTTTGCCGTCCGCAGCATCATTATTGTCTTTGTTTTGTCGATTGTTTTTGAAGAACTCGGTCTGGCTGAGCAGACGATGCTGGTCGCCTTTGGCATTGTTTTTGGAGCCCTAATGCTGGGACTGGCGATTGCTTTCGGACTGGGCGGCAGAGACCTGGCACAAGGATTTCTGGAACGAAGATTTCTGCGTCCGAAGAAGGAAGAGGGCGAAGATGAGCTATCGCCGCTGTAGTTCGGAGCCGCGCGCAGTTCCTGTCAGCTTTTGGTGCGGTCTGCTTCTTAGCGTCGTGACGATCGTTCCTGCCCATTGCGCTGGAATTCGAAATCTTCACCTCGATGAACTCGTTCGCACTTCAGATGTAATTGTCATCGCCGATGTCACCAACGTTGAGGATGTCGGTCCCACACAGCCGATGACGCAATACGATCAACAATTGCAGGCCAATGCGTACTGTGCAACTCTCACTTTGAGAAGAACAATCAAAGGCATAGCACCCGACCAAATAACGTTGACATATGCTCTTCCAGTTCAATTCGTTGGGTATAGGGGCGTTCATGCGGGAACTCGATTACTTTTCCTGCACAGGACAAATGACGGCTACAAGTTTAGTGAGCCGTACTATCCCGATTTCCCAGCCGTAACGGCATTTAGCGGCGAACCACGGTCGACGTCATCGCAGAGTGCCTATAAGGCGGCGGTACTTCGTGAGATATGGGCTGTTGTCGGATCGCCGGAGTCGTCCCCGTCGGATATAGCGGAAATCCTGCGTGTGGACTATGCCCTTCCGCATAGCGAGGAAGCTCGCGCAGCATTAAGAAAGGGACTCGCCAATACTGAGGATAATGAGCTACGCCAGAGAATTCAAGGGGAACTCATAAGTTTTGGAGATGTGAACGAGTTGCCGGAAGTAGTGCGTCTACTTCTGGGGAATTCAGCAACTGAGAACCAACGATCGTGGCTCCTCTACGTTCTTTCGTATCGGTTGTGCGACCCACGAGCGATTCCCGCATTGCAACCGGTCCTTCGATCAGATGACAGCTCGCTTCGTCGAGCTGCAGTCGAAGGCTTATGGCACATGGCCAACTCCGCGGCGGTGACGGACCTGGCGAAGGCGCTGCAAGACCCAGATCAGCAGGTTCGTTTTTACGCGGTTCGCGGTCTGTCGGATATCGCAGGCGAGCGGGGCTGGGGTGGGCCCAGCGAATCCGAGTTTGACGAACATCAGCAGAAGTATCTGACGCACTGGCGTACTTGGGTAAAGGACAGAAGGCAATGATCTCAATCAGCCTTCTCTGCGATCATAGAGCACCGTCAGCTCGCGTAACCGAGCAGCGACATCGATCGTGAGGGCATCTGCGCTGTAGCGCCATTTCCAGTTTCCGCTCACCGTGCCGGGCAAATTCATCCGCGCTTCACTGCCCAGACCTAATACATCCTGTAAGGGAACGATGGCGATCTCCGCCACGGACGCGAGCACTGCGCGAATCAGCACCCAATTGATGGGCTCATCATCCTTGAAACCTAAATAGGCTCGCGCGAAAGTGCGTTCTTTCCGGATATCTTCCGGGGTGCGTGTACTCTCACCGATACCGGAGCTCGTCCACCAGCCCACTGTGGTGTCATTGTCATGGCCTCCGGTATAGGCGGCGAGCTCGCGAGAATAGTTGTGCGGACGGAAGCTGGGACCCTGGGGATCGTTTCCAAATGCAAATTGCAACAGGCTCATGCCGGGGAAGCCGAATTCGTTGCGCAGAGCTTCCACCTCGGGAGTGATGACTCCCAGGTTTTCGGCAACAAACGGCAACACTCCTAATTCCGCTTTTACCGCGCGGAATAACTGGGCGCCGGGACCCTTCACCCACTTCCCTTCCTGCGCCGTCGATGCGGTGGCTGGAACTTCCCAGAAGGCCTCGAAACCGCGGAAGTGATCCAACCGCACATAATCGAATAATTTAAGGGACGCGCGAAAGCGATCAATCCACCATCGGTGACCGGAGGCGGCCGACACGTCCCAGCGATACAAAGGATTTCCCCAGAGCTGACCGGTGGCGCTGAAATAATCGGGTGGAACGCCTGCCACTGCAGTGGGCCGGAATTGTTCATTCAGACGAAATAATTCCGGGTGCGACCAGACGTCGGCGCTATCGTGCGCCACGTATATCGGGATATCGCCCATGATACTGATACCGCGGCTCCGGCAGTGGAGTTTGAGCTTCTCCCATTGTCGGAAAAATACGAACTGAGCAAACTTGTGGACGCTAATTTCCGGCGCTAACTTTTGCCGCCATTCTTGCAGCACCGATCGTTCCCTGCGCCGTATTCCGGAGTCCCAGTCAACCCAGACCGCGTCGTTGAAAAGAGATTTACACGCCATGAACAGCGAATAGTCGTCGAGCCAATCGGCATTCTCGAGGCAAAACTTGTCGAATGCGGCGCGGTCCGCATGATTGCCTTCGGCTAAAAAGATCTGCGAAGCTTGGCCGATCAGGCGCCGCTTAACATCGATGACGGCACCGTATTCAACGTGGTCAAAAGGAAGAGACGATGCGGCCGCCAGTTCCTGCGCCGACAGCAGTCCTTGCGCTTGTAGTGCATGGAGATCGATGAGAAGAGGATTGCCGGCGAATGCCGAGAACAGTTGATATGGCGAATCGCCGTATCCGGTGGGACCGAGGGGCAACACTTGCCAGATCTTCTGCCGGGACTGGGTTAAGAACTCGACAAATTCGTATGCGGAGGCTCCCAGATCACCAATCCCGTGTCCGCCGGGCAAGGAGGTTACATGCAATAAAATCCCACTACTGCGGGGAAAAATCGAAGGATTCACGTTATGCTTTTGACTATCAAGATGGTAAGAGGGTTGTGGCTCCTGCAAAAATCTAAACGTTCTTAAGGCTTCTTAAGCCGATTTGGATTCCGCTGGCCGGTTGGACTTGCGAGTCGTACCGGAAGGGTCGTCTCCTTTGTAGCCGACCTATTTCAGGAATCAGAAAATTTCCTCCCGCCGCGGGAATCAGAATCGACAGAACGCACCATTCTTCTTGACCCAACATTTGCATCCAGTTAGCGTTTGAGAGTGAATTGCGGAACCAAGCTTCGCAACCTGGGACAAGTTTACTCCCAAGTTGATTTGCTTAGAGGCCAGTGAGGCCAATGCGGGGCGAGTAAGGCGGGCAGTAAGAAATTTAACGAGGGATTGAGCAGGTCTGGTTATCAGATGGGCACTGCAGTTTCAGCATTCTCGGGGCCTAGCGCCGCAGTATTTCTTTTGGCTGAAAACCGGCTGCTGCGCGAGGCTTTGTTGCGCATTCTGTCGAAGAAAGAAGATATCCACGTAGTGGGTGAAGGGTCGCTCGGGCCGGATGTATTGCAACAGATTTCGGTGGCTCGGGCCGACGTGGTGGTGCTCGACTCGGTTGCTCCCGTCCTGGCCGAGCCCGGTATCGTGCACACGCTACGTCAAATGAATCCCGCTATCCGGGTCGTAATGGTTGGCATGGAAGCCGAAGAGGGCATTTTTCTGCGGGTCGTGCAGGCAGGCGCGTTGGGATACGTGCTAAAAGATGCTTCCGCAGTCGAGGTTTCCCGCACCATTCGAGCGGTTGCCGCGGGTGATGCGGTTTGTCCACCAGTACTTTCTTCTGCGTTATTCCACTGGGTGGCAACGCATAAAGCGGCGATTCCCAGCTTGCATCTCAAAAACAAATTCGGCCTCAGCGGCCGGGAGCAACAGCTGGTGGGACTGATCCAGCAAGGGCTCACCAATAAAGAAATGGCCGGCCGGTTAAATCTTTCGGAACAGACGGTGAAAAATCATGTCCACCGCATTCTACGGAAACTGCGTGCGCCAGACCGGCTCTCGATCGTAGAACTGTGCCGCAATGAGGGTCTAGGTCTTCTAAGCTCCGGCAGCAGCGTCTAACTTTTTCGGTTGGCGACCAGCAAAAATGCATTCCAGATCGTGCGCAGAAACTGATTGAAAGTCGCGCACCACGTGAATTGCGCCGGCGCCCGCCAGGCTTTCGCAGGTCTCATGCAACGCAACTCCGATGCAACGCAGTCCTGCTCCCGCGGCGGAGCGAACGCCCGAGATGGCATCTTCTACGGCGAGCAAGTATGCAGGTTCGATTGCAATGCGGGTGCAGGCCAGTCGATAGATGGCTGCATCGGGCTTGCCCAAAACTACGTCTTCTCCTGCCACGATGACGGGAAAGCAATCGATTAATCCCAGTTCGGTCAGCGTTGAAACGGCTCGCTTGCGGCTGGCGCAGGTTGCCACTGCCAGCGCAGTACCAGCGCGATGCAGCTCGCGCACCATCGGCACGATGCCGGGAACCGGGGATGCCTCCAGCCGGATTTCCTGAAAAATATTGTCCTTCCGTCGACCCAATTCCTCAAGCTCCGGGTCCGAGCAGTTGCCGAGAAAATGTCGCAGGATATCGCTGCGCTTGCGGCCATCCAAAATAAAATTCAGCTCAGGCTCGGACACTTCCCGTCCCAGCGTCTGGAAAAACTGGCGCCACGCTGTGCGATGCACCGCATGGCTATCCACCAGAACACCATCCATATCGAAAATGACTCCGCGCAGCGGCACGGGTTTCACGATGATTCCCCGGGCTTTAGTAGTTGACGAGAAGAGACCGCGTCAGGCAACGGAGTGGAGATTGCATTGCCGGTTTGCACGGAGAGGACATTCGTACCGGCCCAGGTGTTCTGAGCTTTTCGATAGTTGGGCATAGTACCGATATCGAGCAGGTAGTCGTTGATGTAGTAAGCCTGCAAATTACCCAGCAGGCGGGGCAGGACATCAAAAGCAATATCGGCCGGAGTACCGGGTGGAATGAAGTCGAGGAAGCGCGGCCCAGCCAGCAGGAGTCCGGAGAAGACCCAGTTGCTGCGTGGATTCTTTGGCTTCTCTTCGAAACCTGTGATGATTCCCATGCTATCTGTGAGTGCAACCCCGCACCGCGTAGGGTCGGGCACCTGGTAGAGACCGACGGTCGCGACGGCACCGTGCAGGAAATGGAACTCGGTCATGCGCCGCAAGTCCGCCGTAGTGAGAACGTCGGCGTAAAGGATCCAGAAGGCGGGATCGGAAGCGATCCAGTCTCGATTGGCCGCGATGGTTCCCCCCGAGCCGAGCAACTGCTTTTCGTGAACCACACGAACGGTGACAGGAGCAGATTTTCTGGTGAGATGTTTCTCGACCACTCGCCAATGCGCATGCAGGTTGATCAGAACCTCAGTGATACCGGAACGAGAGCAAAGTTCGAGCCAGATGTCGAGTAGAGGTTTGCCCTGAATCGGCACCAGACACTTGGGCAGAGAGTCGGTGAGAGGCCGCAAGCGGCTTCCGTATCCGCCCGCGAGCAAAAAGGCTTTCAACGCAGCTCCTCGCGATCACGATACCGGTTGGAGATCAAACCGTCGCCGCCGATGTGTAGGGCAGAAATGTCCATCGCATGCCCGCGTGCTCGTCGTGATCGATGAACGGGTCGTTCACGATCACCTGCGCCCCTTGCGTGTCGAATGCAAAAGCCATCTCCTGCAAACCTTCTCCCTCGAGCGCCATCCGCACGGCCGCCTGGGATGCGGGTTCGGCGTAGAGCAGGAGAAAACCTCCGCCACCAGCGCCGGTGATCTTTCCGCCCACCGCGCCGTGTTCCCGGGCCAGAGCATAGAAGTGGTCGATGCGGGGATTCGAAATGCGCGGAGAGACGCGCTTCTTGGCCTGCCACGCATCATCGAGCAAATGTCCGAAGTGTTCCAGGTTGCCGCATAAGAGAGCCTCTTTCATCAGAGATCCAGCCTCTTTCACCTGATGCAGGGCCTCCACGGCGGGGCCCGCTGGGAGCCGAGTGGATTCTTCCTGGTCCGCCAGAATGTCCCAGGAGTGGTGAGCGGCTCCGGTAAAGAACAGCATGAGGTTTGCCTGCAACGCGGAAAGGATGCCGGGATCGAGTTGCAGAGCTTCGACCTGAGTGGCCCCATCTGGATTGAAGCGGATGTAATTTAAGCCGCCAAAGGCTGCAGCATACTCGTCTTGTTTGCCCACGTGGCGTTTTAGTCCGAAGCGGGTGATGCGGTAAGCGCGCTCCGCCAGATCGTATTTTGACAGGGGCATGCGCAAGTATGTGCTGAGCACTTTCAACAGGTTCACACAAACGCTGGCGGAAGAACCCAGGCCAGTACCAGGAGGAATTTCAGAAGCGAGAAATAAATCGGCGGCAAAATTTCCTCCCAGGTCTTTCAACACCGCAAGTGGAATTTCGAGCCCCTGGTTATCCGCGGGCAGCCCGGGAAGGGCGGCGAGATCGTTCCAGTTGCCGAACAGCCGCAGGTCGGAGGAGATGACCTGCACGCGGCCGTCGCTGCGATTGCCCAGGATCGTGTAGAAATACTTGTTGATGGCCAGAATGAGAACATCGGGCAACACCTGTTCCACGATCTCGGCCAGTTCGCCCTCGTTCTGCACTTCACCGACAACTTCAATATCGGGCTGGTCGGCAATGGTAGCCAAGACTAATTCCCGCATCAGCCGCGGATGATTTGCCACCAGTACACGAACTCGTCTCACGGAGAATTCCCCAGCGCAGAGCATAGGCCGGCCTATTCCGCGTGCACAAGGTTCAAAAGAGATCTATGCCGGAGCCGTCGAGAAGAGGCTAAGAAGTCGTTGGGAGTATTAAATGGCGGAGGACAAAAGGTGGCCCGACAGTACTAATACACAGTACTGATCAAAAGTACCAATATCGGGTTCGGGGGCGACCTTCTTGCGAGGTCAATCCACTTTACGCGCGCTGATGCACGTACTGGAAACCGAATTCACGGTTAAATGTAAACCGCCACTTGATGGAAGTTGGTGGGCAGTGCAGGACTCGAACCTGCGACCTCCTGTCTCAGGTTGGATGCAATTACAACGGAGAAAATCGCCGACTTCGCCAGTCATCGGCAAGCGAAGGGTATGAGAGCTGACCACGGTAAATGCTTCGTTGCGTATTCTCCGCCGCGTGCTCCGCGTTGCCGTGGAATGGGGTGAGATTGAAAAGATGCCAAAGGTAAAAATGCTTCCCGGCGAATTGCACCGAGAGCGCGTGATCACATCGGCAGAGGAAGCCCGCTATCTAGCGTCGGCAAACTCGTTGCTGGCTGAGGTCGCAACGGTGCTGCTCGATACAGGATTGCGCCCCGAGGAGTGTTACAGGCTTGTATGGGATTCGATCACTTGGGCGAACGGGCGACACGGAACGTTGCTCGTAACGCACGGCAAGACCAAAGCAGCCCGCCGCGTGCTCCCCATGACTCCACGGGTGCGCCAGACTCTGGAAACCCGCTGGAAAGCGAAGGGAAAGCCTACAGAGGGCTATGTATGGTCCGCGCCAACCAAGAGTGAACATATCGAGCCGTCAACGCTGAAAAAGCAGCACAGCAAGGCTCTCAAGCTCGCGAAGGTGCGCCCGTTCGTTCTCTACTCGCTGCGCCACACTTTCCTGACCCGCCTTGGAGAATCCGGCTGTGACGTTTGGACTCTGGCGCGGATCGCTGGCCACAGCTCGATAGCAATCTCAGCTCGGTACGTTCACCCGTCAGGAGATGCTGTGCTAGACGCTATGGCGCGGTTGGGTGGGCACAATTCTAGGCACATCGAAGAATCGGCCCCTGTTGACGACAATAGCGTACAGCTCTTAACAGCATGAAGTTGCGGGCGTTAAATGGTGGGCAGTGCAGGACTCGAACCTGCGACCTCCTGCTTGTAAGGCAGGCGCTCTAACCAGCTGAGCTAACCGCCCGCTGCCACCTTCGGTGAGATTTTTCTCTGGCGTCGATCTTTTTCGCCAACAAATGCGGCATTCGCTGGGTGGTTTCCACGACATCGGCAACTGAGCGAGTATATGCGAGCCGAGAAAACGCGGTCAAATGAGGAGGTACCAGCTTTGCGATCCGTGGAAGCTAAAGTTGAAGCTCTTCTTGCCGATAGCTTTATTGAAATAACTTCCGCCTCACCCTGTAGCGTACGCGTGTGCTGTCTTTAGACAAAACATAACTTTGGGAGACGTGAATGAACCGCCTCGGCCTCAGGACAAAACTAGCCACGGGGTTTGGACTGTTACTGGTGCTTCTGGTGCTGTTGGGCGGTGTGAGTTATTACTCGCTGCTTCGCGTCACCGCAGCCACCGAGGAGGCAAACAGCTCTTTGACGAGAAAGCAGCATGCCACGCTCACCGAGGTCGACGTGCGCAAGCAGATTCAGGCGTCGAATGATCACACCTTCACCGGCGATGCGGCTTCTCTGCAAGAATATGGCGAGGCTAAACAAGAAGTACGGCGCAGCCTGGACGAGCTGGGCGGAATGCTGGTCGCCGAAAAAGATAAGGCTCTGCTGGCAAGGCTACTGCTCAGCGTGCAACAGATTACCTCGCTTACGGAACAGCAACTGGCCTTACGCCGCGCTAACCGGAACTACGAAGCCACGGACATGGCGTTCGGTCCTAAAGAACAGAAGGCAATTAAAAGTGTGGCCGATGACGCGTCGCAACTGGAAGCGTGGGAGGATACCCAGGCGCAAAGCGCCCTTTTGGCGGAGCACAAAGCTGAGGCGCGGGCAAATTTCCTCACGATCGCGCTGGTATTTTCCGGCTTTCTGGCGGGGATTACGATCGCGGCCTTCATCGCGCGCTCAATCACGCGTGGAATGGCGGGCCTGCTGGGCATGATCCAGGAAATTGCCGGCAAGAACCTTGCGAAGCCCGATATCACGATAACGTCAAGAGATGAAATTGGACAGGCCGAGGCCGCCCTCAACGAAATGAAAAACTCGCTGCGTGAGTTAATCAACTCCATCGCGGGCACGGCAGAGCAGGTGGCAAGCGCCAGTCAGGAGATTTCGTCATCCGCGGCACAGTCGGCCGAGAATGCCCGCGTGCAGAGCGATCAGACGCAGCAGGTCGTTGCGGCTATGCACGAGATGGCAGCGCGGGTCCGGCAAGTTCTGGATAGCTCCTTGAGTGCTTCCGATTCTTCGCAGAAGGCCGCCGAGGCGGCCCACCGCGGAGGGCAAGTGGTAGAGGAGGCGCTGGCTACCATTCGCAGTATCGCTGATTCCTCCAAAGGGGTGGCCGCCAGCATCGCCACTCTGGGATCCAGCTCCCAACAGATCAGCACGATTGTGGGAGTTATTGATGACATCGCCGACCAGACCAATCTGCTCGCACTTAACGCTGCGATCGAAGCGGCGCGCGCCGGAGAGCAGGGGCGCGGCTTTGCCGTGGTTTCCGATGAAGTGCGCAAACTCGCCGAGCGTACTACGCAAGCCACCAAGGAGATTGCTGCGACCGTCGAATCGATTCAAACAGAGACCAGTCACGCCGTCCGCGCAATGGACAAGGGAACACGCGACGTAACGGCCGGAGTCGAAAAAACATCCGCATCAGGCGAGGCTTTACAGGAAATTATCCAGATGTCTGCCAAGGTGGGCGATGTAATTTCCGAAATTACGGGTGCCGCAAATCAGCAATCGGAAGCCACTCAGCAGGTGAATGCGAGCATGTCGCAAATCTCGCAACTGGTTCAGGAATCCTCGACGGCCGCCAATCACACTGCCAGTGCGTGTAACGATCTTTCTAATCTGGCGCTTGATTTGCGCGGCCTGGTAAACCAGTTCAGGCTGGAATCCGGGCCGAATGATGCAAACCAGTCCACCTTCGCGAAATCTAATTTCCGAGCCGAACGCGCATTGGCTCCCGCCAAAGCCTCAGCCGCATCAAGTGGAGCGGATTAAGCCCGGAACTCATTAGGACAGGGACGAAATGCCAAGCGCAGCCGACGGCTAGCGAATTCCCAATCTCCCCGCTGCCACGCGTTTCCCCAAGCCTCCCTGCTAGACTGACGCGGTGCGCCGTCTGATAGTTAATGCCGACGATTTTGGCTTCACCGCGGGAGTCAATCGTGCAATTGTCGAGGCTCATACACGCGGAATTGTGACTTCGACTACGTTGATGGCGAGTGGCCCCGCCTTTGACGACGCCGTCCGGCTGGCTAAAGAAGCTCCGCGGCTCGACGTCGGCTGCCACCTGGTACTGATCGATGGTGAGCCGGTTCTGGATGCGGTTCGACTGCCCAGTATCACTTCCCGAAATTCTGGTGCGGCTCGCTTTGGCGATGGCTTGAAATCATTTGCGGCACGCGCGCTGACCAGCCGCTTCGACCCGGCCGAGATTGAAGCTGAGGCGAGCGCACAGATCCGCAAGATCCAATCGGCTGGCATCGGTGTGTCCCACGTGGATTCTCACAAGCACACTCATTTGTTTCCGGCGGTGCTGCGTCCAGTGCTGCGCGCCGCGTTGGCCTGCGGAGTGCGAGCCGTTCGCAATCCGTTTGGTCCGCGAAAGCCGCTGACTTCGACAGAATTGTTGGCGCGGCCCAGTCTCTGGACCCGTTATGCCGAGGTGAGAATTCTGGGCGCGCTGGGCGGCAAATTTCATGACGCGGCGAAACGCCAGGGAATGATCACTCCCGATGGCACGCTCGGGATAGTTGTGACTGGCGCGCTCGACGAAAGACTCTTTCGTGCCATTGCCACCATCATTCCCGAGGGTACTTGGGAATTTGTCTGCCACCCGGGCTACAATGATGCGGATTTGCAGAGGGCCAATACACGGCTGCGGGAATCGCGAGAAACCGAGTTGCGCGTGCTCACAATGCCTGAGGCCAGGAGCTTATTGGAAGCCGAAGGGATTGCCTTGATTTCATACCGCGAACTCGTCTCTGACGAAAGCACCTCGTAAGATCAGGTTCATAAATGCATTCACCACCTCAGGACTAGTCACTTTCGTAATCTTAGAAGGAATCCGGCAGGGCGTATCATCAGTTAGATTCGGCTTAAAGACTTAAGTCGGGAGGCTCTTAATCATGTCTGCCTCAGGGGCGGCTCCGCGCGCGACGCTGGACTTGCGTGTACGTGTGTGGGGCATGGGGGCCGATAACCATCCCTTTCACCAGAACGCGAACGCTCAAAATGTCAGCGTCAACGGCGCCTGTATTTGCGGACTCGAACATGAGTTGAAGGTGGGCGACGTCATCGGCGTTCAATACGAAACTAAGAAAGCCCGCTGCAAGGTGATCTGGGTAATGGAGGCGGGAGGCCTTAAGAAGGTTCAGGTAGGAGTTCAACTGGTGGCCGACCAGGAGTGCCCGTGGCTGGCGCAACTGCCGCCCGAGGTGCGCTCCAGCATGCCGAATTACACACCCGACAATCGCAGAAAATTTCAGCGTCACCGAATATCATTCCCATTGGAATTCCGCGACGAACGTGTGAATACGCCGATGCGGGTCAATGCCACCGACATCAGTGGTAATGGCTGTTATGTTGAGACAGTCATGCCCTTGCCAATTTCGACTGTGCTGCGAGTGGAGTTTTGGATTGACCAGGAACGTATCTCCGCCTCCGCCACCGTGCGCACCCGGGATCCAGGAGTTGGGATGGGAATCGAATTCAGCGGTCTGCCGGAAGATTCCAAAAAACGCTTCCAGGCTTATCTTGATAAGCAAGACCCTGGCCTCTCCACGCAGGGACAAAAAGCCAGCGAATAGGCCGTCGTAATTCGCAAAACACTTTGCTGCAAATCCAGATTCGCCGAGAATCTGCATCTTCTGCTACGCTCGACCATCGAACTACAGAATCTCTAAAGGGCGGTCCGGGCGGAATGAAGATTGGGATCACGTGTTACCCCACCTACGGCGGAAGCGGCGTGGTGGCCACAGAACTAGGTCTGGAGCTGGCTCAACGCGGCCACGAAATTCATTTCATTTCTTATGCTCAGCCGATCCGCTTGCGCGGCGAAGAACCTAACATCCACTATCACGAAGTCGAAGTGTCCCGCTATCCTTTATTTGACTATCCTCCTTATGACCTGGCGCTCGCCACCCGAATGGCCGAAGTCTCACAGTTGTACGATCTCGATCTGTTGCACGTTCACTACGCCATTCCGCATTCGGTAAGCGCATTGCTGGCGCGGCAGATGCTGGCTGACGGTCCGCGAGGACGCCGGCTGCCATTTGTCACGACGCTGCACGGAACTGATATCACACTGGTCGGGCTGGACCGATCCTACTTGCCCATCACGCGTTACTCGATCAACCAAAGTGACGGAGTGACTGCCGTCTCCAATTATCTCCGCGATCGTACGATGCGGGTTTTCGATGTCAGTAAAGAGATTGAAGTGATCTACAACTCGGTGAATTGCGATGTGTACTGCCGATGTGCGAACTCTTCCGAGCTCCGCACTGAGTATGCCCCCAAGGGGGAACGTCTGCTGGTACACCTCTCCAATTTTCGCCCGGTAAAACGGGTGACGGATGTGATCGAGATTTTTGATCGCGTCCGCAAAAAAATTCCGTCAAGGCTGATGCTGATCGGCGACGGACCGGACCGTTCCGTGGCGGAATGGCTGGCCGTTCAAAAAGGAATTCACGAAGACGTGCTCTTCCTCGGCAAGCAGGATGAAGTGCAGGAAAAACTCGGCATCGCCGACATTCTTCTGATGCCAAGTGAGTTGGAATCGTTCGGCCTGGCGGCGCTTGAGGCGATGGCTTGTGAAGTGGTACCCATCGCCACCCGCACCGGCGGCGTGCCGGAAGTAATTGAACATGGTGTGAGCGGCTATCTCGCCGACGTGGGTGATGTGGATACGATGGCGCGTTACGCGATCGAACTCCTCAATGACGAGAGCGCATTGCGCGCTATGGGCAAGGCGGCCCGCGCCGTGGCGCAAGCTCGTTTCTGTTCCAGCAGGATCGTTCCGCAATACGAAGCCTATTACCGGCGGGTGGTGGAACGTTCTTCGTAAAATCCCTCGCGCACGGCGCCTGCCGTCTGCAGCAAGGGCAGTCGAATTCGGACCAGCGTGCCTTTGCCCTCATGGCTGTCGATCGTCATCCGCGCTGTGTCTCCATACAAAACCTGCAGACGTTCGGAAATATTCGCCATACCGATTCCCGCACCTCGGATGCTTACAGAATCGGGTGACTGGCTGGCGGCCATGCCCACTCCATCATCCTCTACTTCGATTACCAGACCCGACGCGGACAGCCGGCTGCGTAGATGGATGCTGCCGCCTTCCACCTTTGAGGCGAGACCGTGCTTGATTGAATTCTCGACCAGCGGCTGCAACAACATGCTCGGGACCATTACATCCAGCGACTCAGGTGCAAGTTCCTTGACTACGCGCAGTTTGTCTTCGCCGAAACGGACAACCTCGATGTCGAGATAATTGTCGATAAACTCCACTTCTTCGCGCAGCGGCACGAAAGAATCCGCGCTGTTGAGTAAGCGGCGCAAGATGGTGGCCAATTTTGAGATAAGTTCGCGTGCCGTATCTGGATCGAAGCGCACTAAGGAAGAAATTGAATTTAGAGTGTTGAAAAGAAAATGAGGATTGATCTGATTCTGCAGGGCTTCCATGCGCGCATGCAAAAGTAGTCGCTCCTGTTCTTCAAGCTTGATCTGGATGCGCACGCTGTTGAAGATCTTGAGTTCAATCCCGATAGCCGTTATCGAGGTCGCGTAGATTGCCGCCCATATCCACCAGTTGTCCGGACTCTCCATGCTGAAGATGGAACGCGGAAAATTCAATGCAAGCTCGGTCTGCACGAGCCGTAGCCCCACGACGGTTGTAAAGAACATGACCTGCCAGTCGAACAGCCGTGGACGCGGCAAGTTGCGCCGGATCAGACGAAAGATGCTTTGATCGATAAAGGGAGAGAACGACCAGATATCGTCCTTATCGGCAGCCAGGGTGCGCAGTTGACCGGCGATAAACCCGCATAGCACGCCGAATGGCATCGCCGCCCAGTCGCCGTGAAGCATCGCGGGAATCCCCATCAGAACCCCGCCGAGAGAGCCTGCCAGTCTTCCACCAATCACGCCCAGCAAAAGGGCAGTTTCAAAACTCAGATCTCCGGCGAGGAAGCTTTTTGCTGTAAACCGTATCCAGACGCCGACCATGATGGGCAGTGCCATCCACAGAACCAGGTAGACCTTTTGCTGAAATGTGCGCTCTTCGCGAAACAGCAGCGATTTGAATTCCTTGGAACGCACCAAACTGCTGGACACGGCAGCGGCCACGCCCAACTTCACCAGCAGGTTGATCCAAATGAGCCGCGGTTCCATGAGTTTCGGGCAAAGAAGTGCCCGCGAGAAAACTGTAGCACGAGAGCGATCGGGGCAATTCGATCCGACCGAGAATCAGTCGATCTTGCGTGCCACTCGCAGATCGCTTCCCGTCATTTCTTTCGGCTCATCGATGCCGAGAATGCCGAGCATCGTAGGCGAAATATCACGAAGCGAGCCATTTGGCTTCAGCGTGAAGCGCTCGGCATCTTGCGCAACCACGATAAAGGGCACAGGGTTCGTGGTATGTGCCGTGTGTGGACCACCGGTAACGGGATCGATCATCATCTCGGCGTTGCCATGATCCGCGGTAATCAGCATGGCTCCGCCCTTCGCGCGTATCGCGGCTTCGATACGGCCGAGGCAGGCGTCCACGGTTTCTACAGCCTTGACCGTTGGCTCTATCTTGCCGGAATGCCCGACCATATCTGCGTTCGCGAAGTTGACGATGATTACGTCGAATGTGCCGTCTTCCGTGGCCTTGATCACTGCGTCGGCAATGCCGGCAGCGCTCATCTCCGGCTTCAAATCGTAGGTCGCGACTTTCGGCGACTGCACCATCACGCGTTCTTCGCCGGGAAACGGCTGCTCGACTCCGCCGTTGAAGAAATAGGTAACGTGGGCATACTTCTCGGTCTCGGCAACGCGCAGGTTGCGCATGTTCAGCCCGCCCATGACGTTCGCCAGAATATTCGCCATCGACTCCGGAGGAATCACTACCGGAAGACTGAAATTTTTGTCGTACTGCGTCATGCAGACGTAGTGCAAATTTTTTGGAACCCGATCACGAGGGATTGTTGCATCGAGGTCAGCCGCACCGGGTAGATCGCTTCCGCCTTTCGCGTTCAGGCCGCTGTTGCGGGCCAGCGCGCGCGTGATCTGCCGTACTCGATCCGCCCGGAAGTTAAAACAGATGCAAGCATCGTCATCGCGAATCGTCGCCAGCGGCTGCCCGTTCTTATCGGTGCAAACGAATGGCACGACGAATTCGTCAGTTACGTTTTTGTTGTACGAATCTTTCATCCCTTGCACGGGATCGGAGCACTTGCCGCCTTCCGCGTCGGCGAAAACCATTGCGTTGTAAGCCTTGGCGATGCGCTCCCAGCGACGGTCGCGATCCATCGCATAGTAGCGCCCGTTCACCGTGGCAATTTTGCCGGAGTTATACTCGCGCATTTTCTGTTGCAGTTGTTCGAGGTAACCCGCGCCATTGGTGGGCAGAGTGTCACGCCCGTCCATGAAGGCATGCACGAAGACACGGTCCACGCCATTCTGCTTCGCCATTTTCAGTAGCGCGTAAAGATGAGCCTGCTGCGAATGGACTCCGCCGTCGGAGACGAGGCCAAAAAGGTGCAATCGCCGTTCGCCCACGCGCGCATGCTTCATTGCCGCGAGCAGCACGGGATGCGAGAAGAACTCTCCGTTCTGGATCATCAGATCGATGCGGGTGATGTCCATGTGAACGATGCGGCCTGCGCCGATGTTGAGATGGCCTACTTCGCTGTTGCCCATCTGTCCTTCGGGCAGGCCAACAAACGGTCCGCTGGTGTGGATCAGCGTGTTGGGATATTCGCGCAGCAGACGGTCATAGGTAGGCTTGCGCGCGAGCGCGATGGCATTGGCTTTGGTCTCGGCGCGGTATCCCCAGCCGTCGAGGATGATGAGAACGAGTGGTTTGGGACGAGGCATTTTTTAGAGAACGCTCCCTGCATGAGGTTTGAAAAGGAGAATAAATGAACTTACCAGATTATCTGGATGGGATACGGCTTGAACATCGGGTCAGCCGTGATGATTGGCCAGTCTTCCGGCCCGCGAGCATTCGCCGGGAATGTAACATAGCGATCTATCCAACTTCTAAGCGCTATCTTCCCGGTAAACTACTCCAAGGATTTATACTCGACCAACGGGGGAATCATGCCTATTAGCGAATTACTGTTGCCTGAATTTGACGAAGAAATGAAAAAGACGCGCACTACGCTGGAGCGCGTTCCTGTCGACAAGAAAGAATTTGCGCCGCATGCCAAGTCGATGCCGATGGGAAAGCTGGCGCCTCATGTGGCGCAGTTGGCGGGATTTGGGTTGACCATCCTCACCACGCCTGAGCTCGACTTTTCCAAGGGCAGCATAAAGCCGCTGCCCTTCGAATCGTCCGCTCAACTCGTGAAAGCTTTCGATGAAGGTGCAGCCAAAGTTCGCGCTGCGCTGGAGGCCACGCCGGATACCGCGTGGAAAGAAAACTGGAAGTTGAGCTTTCAGGGCAAGACGATTTTTGAAGGGCAGCGCTTTCTCGCTTACCGGGAGATGTTTCTGAATCACATGGTCCATCATCGCGCGCAGCTCGGCGTGTATCTGCGGCTGAATGAGAAGCCGGTTCCCGCGACCTATGGACCGTCGGCCGATGACACCATGGGATTTTAAAGCGCGGCCAAAAGAGGATTCCCGGCCAAAGCTATCCCTTGTAATTCAGCGCCTTCAATCCCAAGAAACGTGCGCTGTCGCCCAACTCCTGCTCAATTCGCAGCAGTTGGTTGTACTTGGCGATGCGATCGGTGCGCGAAGCCGAGCCAGTTTTGATCTGGCCCACACCCGTGGCCACAGCAAAGTCCGCAATAAAGGTGTCTTCGGTTTCTCCGGAACGGTGCGAAATCACTGACGTGTAACCATTGCGTCGTCCGAGGTCGATTGCATCCCAAGTCTCGCTGACCGTGCCGATCTGATTGAGCTTGATCAGAATGGAGTTGGCAATTCCCTTCTCGATGCCTTCCGCGAATATCTGAATGTTGGTGACAAAGATGTCGTCGCCCACGAGTTGAATCTTGCCCCCGAGTTCTTTGGTCAGGTTCTGCCATCCATCCCAGTCGCCCTCGGCGAGGCCGTCTTCCAGCGATACGATGGGGTAATCTTTCACCCACTTGGCATAAAACTTCACCATGTCGTCGGAACTCTTGGCCGATTTATCCGACTTTTTGAAGATGTACTTGCCGTCCTGATAAAACTCGCTGGCTGCGGGATCGAGGGCGATGGCAATTTCTTCTCCTGGTTTATATCCGGCTTGCTGAATGGCTTCCAGGATAACTTCGATGGCTTCGACGTTGGACTTGACCGAAGGGGCGAAGCCTCCTTCATCGCCGACGGACGTGTTGTAACCACGTTTCTTCAGTACTCCCTTGAGGGTGTGGAAAACTTCCACGCCCCAGCGCAAGGCTTCGGAAAAAGAAGGTGCTCCGACTGGCATCACCATGAATTCCTGGAAGTCGACGTTGTTGTCGGCATGGGCTCCGCCGTTGAGGATGTTCATCATCGGCGTCGGCAAAATATTTGCGCCCGCACCGCCGAGATAGCGATAGAGCGGCAAGCCATATTCCGCGGCAGCCGCACGTGCCGCCGCCATGGAGACGGCAAG
This sequence comes from uncultured Acidobacteriaceae bacterium, assembly GCA_963817305.1. Taxonomy (GTDB): domain Bacteria; phylum Acidobacteriota; class Terriglobia; order Terriglobales; family Acidobacteriaceae; genus Sulfotelmatobacter. The sequence continues at coordinate 748,429 of CAWFOD010000016.1, forward strand.
GATCGCGTTAGCGCCCAGCCGCCCTTTGGTTTCCGTGCCATCCAGTTCGATCATTTTCTGGTCGAGGGCACGCTGATCGGCGGCATCCCAATTGGCCAGCGCGTCTGCGATCTCGCCGTTGACGTTCTCTACCGCTTTAAGCACGCCCTTGCCGAGAAAACGGGTATTGTCGCCATCCCGGAGTTCGACCGCCTCATGCTCGCCAGTCGATGCGCCGCTGGGAACGATCGCGCGACCAACAACACCGCTCGCCAGCTGTACTTCCGCTTCTACCGTAGGATTGCCGCGCGAATCCAGCACCTCGCGCCCGATGATTGCGCTTATATTCGTCATGAAATCTTTACCATCCCTTCGCTCTGCAATGGATTTCGTATCGTCATCAACTACCACTTCGGCACCGCCTGAGTTCAGGCTCAAGCGACGCCCAGTCAGGTAGCCAATGCCGGTGTATGTTTTTGCCATGAAGTCGTTTCAAAACTGTTGATTATAGCGGATCGAACATCCTCTAAGATGTGACAGCGCGCAGGGCCGCGTCATTACCTTCATTTAGATTTGTTCCGTACGACGCTTAGCCCCCTTATCTTCGCTGGTTCACAAGCAACTCCAATCGTTGTTCCAATCATCCGTCTAATCTAGAGTCAGAAGGAACAATCGGATATCTTAAGCAAGAGCAACATCCGTGGAGGAGACATGAAGAAGTTGACAGTTCTGCCCTGCATCCTGCTGATGGCAGGGATGGCCGCCGCTCAAATCAGCGCACCTGTGCCCGCCGGCACAGCGCTGATGGTCAAGCTGGAAACGACGCTCGCGACCTTCAGCAATAAGCCGGGTGATCCCTTCCAAGGCCGTTTGACGCAGGCTGTCGTAGTCGACGGCAAGACCGTGATTCCTGCCGGAGCCACGGTGGAAGGCCGCGTCACCAAAGTGGACGAGCCTCGCCGCATCGCGGGTAAGCCGACGATTGGAATTGCGCCCGAAGCTTTGGTTCTGCCCGGAGGCGAACGGGTTTCCCTTAACGCCACGCTGGTCGACACCGATATCAAAGGAACGGACGTAAATCAGGAAGGTGAATTCAAAGGATCCGGCCACGACCGGCGGGATGAAATGGAAGCCGGCGGCGGAACAGCCGGAGGTATGCTGATCGGCGGCCTGATCGGGGGTCCGCCGGGAGTGCTCATTGGCGGAGTCGTGGGCGCAGGCTCAACCGGGGCACACTGGTTGAGCAAGCATCATTCGGCAACAATGCCTGCGGGCACTACGTTGACCTTGGAACTGAATCGTCCGCTGATGATGACCGCGGCGGTGGCCAGTTCGGGACAGTAATTAACAGATCGAAAACGCCGGAAGCGCAAGCGCCCGACGTTTTCTCTTGCAAACCTTGCGCTCCTAAATCCCCAGTTCCGCTTCACTCACCAGCTGAAGTTCGATCCAACCTTCTACTGGCAGCGCATCCACGGGCAAACGGTTGTGCCAAAGACTGAAGCGCAATTTGAGCCGACTGGTCGGCGCGATGCCTGCAACCGCTGTTTTGGACTCGGTCACAACTGCACCTGCTGTTCCGGAACTTGCCGGCGAGACAGGTTTTGCCAGCAGCCAACTCAAGGGCAACCGAAATTCAAAGTTGCGAAGCAGCGCGGCCTTTGCTCGCTCCTCCGGCGGGTCCGAGGAAACCGTCGACGAACCTTCCCGGCCGTCAACTTGCCACTGTGTAAGTTTTCGGTCTCGGATTTCGGCGTCGAGCCGCAGAGCACGCCGCGGACGCGCCTCTTCGCTCGCCCACGATTCCAGATTCACTACCACATCCAGTTCCGTATCTGGAACCAGGCCGGCGAAGTCGAGTCGTCCATACACAAACCTGCTGTCGATCCCAGCATAGACGGAATCTAGCAGGAATTGTTTTCCGTGCATCGCACCGGCGCGCTGGTCTGCGGTAAAAATGGCCGCGCCCATCCATTCGAAGTAGCGAACTTTGTCGCCTGTAATGTGAGGATGAATATATGCAGTTTGCGGAGTGAAGGCAGGACGAACCTCTCCGCCCGTAATGGGCTGCGCTAAATAATCGGGCGGAGTCGCACCCAGGGCCTGATAAATGTTTGAAAGATGCTTGCGGTAAAGCTCGTCAAAATCGCGATCATTGGCTGAGTGGTGCTCGGGTCCGTACCACCAGTTCCAGTCACTGCCCTCGGCAATCAGGATCTCTTCAAACGCAAGCTTCCTTTGCGCTTCGCTGGCGCGGCCCGAGTTCTGCGCATAAAATTCCCGCGCGTGGTGCAGGTAATCCCATGCCCGGTTGTCTTCGGGAGCGCCGATCCAGACATTAAAGTTTGCATTGATCCATGAGCCCGGAACGAGAGACTTTAAAGACGATACATCGCGATGGCGCGAAATCGCCTCAGAGACCGTAACGGCTTCGAGCCCTCCCTCATTTTGCAGCGCGTCATAAAATCGCCGCAGGAATTCGCGCCCGGATTTTGGATAGTATTCCCAGGCATTCTCTCCGTCGAGGATAACCGAGACCACGGCGTCGCGGCCTTGCGCGAGCACCGGTTGAGCCGCCTCTTTGATGTTGCGCAGAAGATGTCCAGCCGCATCTCTCGGATCCATGCCAGAGTAAACAAAGCCAATCAGGTCAGAAATTGTATGGTCTCGAAACACCATATGCATCTCAACCGGACCATTCTCATAGTGATGAATGTTGTAAAGCCGCTCCGCGAGGTGGCTGGGCAGCCGGCCGTTGCCATCGCGCTGAAAGAAAACTCCGGTGCTTCGGCCGAGCACGCCTTCATCGGTCGCCATCCATTTGACACCGAGACTGTGCGCGATCGCCAGCGTCTCTTCCGAAACGCTGCCCTCCGACGGCCAAACGCCCCGCGGCCGCATTCCAAAAACTTCCTGATGGAGGTCAAGCGCGCGTATCAGCTGTTCGCGCGCGTCTTCGGGATGACGAAAGCGGTTCTGCGGCAAAGGCAGGCCCGGCGAGGAGACGGCTCCCGCATTCGTGTCACAAACCAACGGAAGGATGGGATGGTAAAAGGGTGTCGCGGAAATTTCGACTGATCCCTTCTTCGCGGCATCAGCATAAGCTGGCAAAACCTTCGCCAGGAGTTCCCGCTCGCGAGCAATTAAAAAACTTTGATCGTCCAGGGAGTAGTTGCGTTCCTTCTTGATGAGTGCGGCAACGTCTTTCTCTTCCAAAAAGAATTCATCGAACCAGGCGATCTGGGAAAGCACTTGCAGGTCGGTGAAGTCCTGCAACTGAAAATATTTTTCCGCCTTCTCGGCTGAAAAGCCGTGCTCGCGAAACCGCTCCCAAAGCTCACGGTAGCGCGGGTACCGGCCAATCACGTGAGTTGGGTTAGCCTGAAATAAATATTGCAGAGCAAAGATCCGCTCATGCAAGGTTAGGTCGTTGCCCGGCTTGGCTGCGACCTTGAGGAATGGATCCTGCGCGGTTCCAGCAACGTAATCCTGAATCTGCGTAATCAGCGAAGGCACCAGGTTGAAGTTCTGGTGGACTTCAGGAAACTCATCCAGCAATTTCACCATGCCGTAATAATCTTTAAGGGCATGGAGACGCACCCAGGGCAGGCGATATTCGCCCGTCACCAAATCCTTATAAAAAGGCTGGTGCTGGTGCCAGAGGAAGATCAAACGCAGGGCGGGCATGGAGGAAAAGTCAGTCTAGCATGGTGATCCGGTTGCGCCTGCGCACTTGAAGACGTGTGAGTCAGAGGATGGCTAAAAAACGGTGGACCGTTTGAATTCGCCGGGGCATACATCGGACTTTTATATGATGGTTGCTATCTTCCGGTACACTAAGAACTCGGAAAAATGGCTGAAATACTCACTCCCGCCGGTTCTGTTCGCCCTACGCTGCTCTCGGATCAGGACCTTTACCTGTTCAACGAGGGCAGCAACTATCGCATGTATGAAACCATGGGCGCCCATCTGGTTACACGCGACGGGCAGGCTGGAACCATGTTCAGTGTGTGGGCTCCGAATGCAAGGTTGGTTTCAGTAATTGGCGGTTTCAACTCATGGAGCGAGCGAAGCAATCTTCTCGAGCGCCGAGGCGACTCCGGAATCTGGGAAGGATTTGTTCCCGGAGTAGGCAAAGGCGCGCTTTACAAATTCCACATCGAATCGAACCGCCATAGCTATCACGTCGACAAGGCCGATCCGCTCGGCCTGTTGCATGAAAAGCCTCCGCGCACCGCATCCGTGGTGTGGGATCTTGACTATCAATGGGGTGATCGGGAGTGGATGGAAAAGCGGGAGGCCCGCAATTCGTTACGCGCTCCGCAAGCGGTTTACGAAGTGCATCTGGGCTCCTGGATGCGAGTTCCTGAGGAGCACAATCGGCCTCTCACCTATCGCGAAACCGCGCCGCGTCTCGCCGAATATGTCGGCCGCATGGGCTTCACTCACGTTGAATTTCTTCCGGTGATGGAGCATCCGTTCTATGGGTCCTGGGGATATCAGACCACCGGTTATTTTGCTCCCACCTCGCGCTACGGCACGCCACAGGATTTCATGTATCTGGTCGACTACCTGCATCAGCATGGTATCGCGGTGATCCTCGACTGGGTCCCATCGCACTTCCCTTCCGACGCTCACGGGCTGGCTTATTTCGACGGCACGCATCTCTACGAGCACGCTGATTCGCGGCAGGGCTTCCATCCCGATTGGAAGACGCACATCTTCAATTACGGCCGCACCGAAGTGCGAAGCTTTCTGATGTCGAGCGCCATGTTCTGGCTCGACAAATATCACGTCGACGGGTTGCGCGTGGATGCGGTGGCTTCCATGCTCTATCTCGATTATTCACGCAAAGCCGGGGAATGGATTCCGAATAAATTCGGCGGACGTGAAAATCTGGAGGCTATCGACTTTCTCCGCCGCTTCAATCAGGAAGCTTACAAGGAGCATCCCGCAATTCAGACGACGGCAGAAGAGTCCACTTCATGGCCCATGGTTTCGAGGCCGGTCTACCTCGGCGGCCTGGGCTTTGGTATGAAATGGGATATGGGATGGATGCACGACACGCTCGAGTATTTCAAACAGGATCCCATTCATCGCAAGTACCATCACAGCAAACTTACCTTCCGCATGCTGTATTCGTTTCAGGAAAATTTTGTGCTGCCGCTCTCGCACGATGAAGTGGTGCACGGCAAGGGTTCGCTGATCGGCAAGATGCCCGGCGATGAGAAGGAGCGCTTTGCCAACCTACGGCTGCTGTTCGGATACATGTATGCGCAACCGGGAAAAAAGTTGATGTTTATGGGCGACGAGTTCGGTCAGGTTCGCGAGTGGGCGCACGATACCAGTCTGGAATGGCACGTGCTGCAGTATCCGGTGCACAACCGTTTGCAGGAATGGGTGGGCCAGCTAAACCGCGTTTATCGCAGCGAGCCTGCGCTGCACGTGCTCGATAACAGTCCCAACGGGTTTGAGTGGGTCGATTGCAACGACAACCTCACGAGTACGATTTCGCTTCTGCGTAAGAGTGAAAATCCCCAGGACACGATTCTTATTGTTTGCAATTTCACGCCGATTACGCGAGTTGGCTACAGGATCGGCGTGCCGCATGGCGGTTACTGGCGCGAACTCCTGAACAGCGATGCGTCGGAGTACGGCGGCACGGGCGTGGGTAATCTTGGCGGAGTGCAAGCCGAAGAAGTGCCGGAACACGGTCGGCCTTATTCTCTAAGGCTCACTCTTCCGCCGCTTGCTGCGCTGTTCCTGAAGGCGGGTTAGCAGGTTCCCGCTCACTCATCCGCAAAAAGCCCATGCTAGACTGCGTTTAGAAGCGTCCCCATGCGGATTCTCACCCGCTACATCCTTCGCGAAGTAAGTTCGCACGCGCTCATCGGCGCGGGCATATTTACGTTCGTGCTGTTCACGCGCGACCTGGGACGCATTCTCGAACTTGTGGTCCGGGCCAGCGCCCCGTTGCCGAGCGTTGCTGAAATTTTCTTCTACACGGTGCCGCTCGCGCTGACCTATACCATCCCGATGAGCGTGTTGGTAGGGATTCTGATTGGGTTGAGCCGCCTCGCCGCCGATAGTGAAATCACTGCCATGCGGGCGAGCGGCATGGGGGTCTGGAGTTTTGGTCGCATATTGGCAATTTTTGTGGTGGGCGCGTGGGCGCTGGCACTGTTCAACGGACTTTATCTGGCGCCGTGGTCGCTGGCTTCGCTGGGACATCTTGAAGATCAACTGAAAGGCTCGCAGGTTTCTTTTGAAGTGCAGCCCCGAGTTTTCTACGAGGGTTTCCCCAAAATCGTTCTCTACGTGCAGGACGTGCACACGGCGCAAGGCGCCGCGGTGTGGAAGGGCGTGTTCCTCGCGGACATGTCCGAACCTTCAAATCCGCGCATTACGCTGGCGCACCAAGGCATTCTCGTCCCCGAGGGGAAGGATCGCCTCCATCTGCACCTGATCGACGGCGCCACGCACGAGACCGACCCCAAGCTTGCTGATCGCTACCAGATATCAACTTTCCAGCAGACCGATATTCCTATTGAACTTCCTTCCACCGAAAATAAAGCGGATGAGCAGATTCCGGTTGGCTTGGTCAGCACTTCGGCGCTGCGCGATTATGCGCGGCGAGTTGATCCCGTATCTGCGCGCTGGTACTTGATCGAATTTCATCGCCGGTTCGCGCTCCCCACGGCCTGCTTAGTGCTGGCGATGGTAGGAATTCCGCTTGGGCTTTCATCGAAAAAAAGTGGCAAGTCCGGCGGCTTCGTACTCACCATCGCTCTGGTTTTCGTGTACTACTTCGTGTCGCTGATCGGAGTGTCGTTGGCGCGTCAAGGGAAGGTCGGGCCAATGTTCGGAGCGTGGCTGGCGAATATTGCTTTCTTCGCCGCGGGAGCGATTTTGCTGTGGCAGGCAGAGCGACGACCGATTGCGCTTTCGGCGATCCGGCTCTGGGGCAAACGCGACCCTCACCGTAGCAATGGCCACGCACCCGCATTCCGCTTGGGACGCAGAGACAGCGCCAATGCTTTCGAACGAGCCTCCACTCGACGCCGCGTGTTCAGCGTCAGCTTCCCCACGCTGCTTGATGACTACGTTCTGCGCGACTTCTTTGTCTACCTGGGAATGATTCTCTCTTCATTCCTGGTCCTGCTGCTGGTGTTCACGTTGTTCGAGTTGCTCGGCGATATTCTGCGCAATCAAACACCATTCACCGTGGTCGCCGAGTACTTGCTCAATGTTGCGCCCTACCTGCTCTACAGCGTGGCGCCATTGATCATGCTGCTCGCCGTGCTGATCACCTTCGGCTTGATGAACCGGTCCAATGAAATTACTGCGATCAAAGCCACCGGAACCAGCATCTACCGCATCGTTGCGCCGGTTATTGTGGCGGCGGCGGTGCTCGCGGCAGGACTATTTTTCGCCGACCAGTTCTACCTGCCTCATACCAACAAGCGGCAGGAGGCGTTGCATAACCAGATCAAGGGCAAGCCGGCGCAAACTTATCTGCGTCCTGACCGCAAGTGGATTTTTGGCCAGCACAACGACATTTACTACTACCAGTTTTTCGATCCCGATCACGATCAGTTCGCCAACATCACCATTTTTCAAATCGATCCCGCGAGCTTTGGCATTTCAGAACGCATACACGCCGACCGGGCGCACTGGGCCGACAGTATGGACCGCTGGATCTTCGAACAAGGCTGGGAGCGAACGCTGCACGGCTCTGCCATCGCCGGCTACCGCACATTTGAGGTCTCTACTTTCCCGGAGCTCAGCGAGTCTCCTTCCTATTTCAAAAAGGAAGTGAAACAGTATTCCGAAATGAACTACGAGGAACTGCACCGGTATATCCGCGACCTGCAGCAAAGCGGCTTTGACGTGGTGCGGCTGCGGGTGCAACTGAATAAAAAACTGTCATTCCCGTTGATCACGCTGATTATGGCCGTGCTGGCGGTGCCGTTTTCGCTTTCTGCAGCTAAGAAAGGCGCCGTTACTGGCGTAGCGGTCGCGGTGGGTATCGCCGTGGTCTATACGGTTGTGTCGCGATTATTCGAGGCTATGGGCGATCTCAGCCAGCTTCCGCCGGCTTTAGCGGCGTGGTCGCCGGATCTGATCTTCGCTTTGCTTGGCAGCTATTTGATTTTGAAAATTCCTACTTAATCGCTGCGCCGGGACAGCAGTCTGACCCTATTCGTCGTCACTTCACTGCTATTCCCCAGGGAAAGTTATCGGTCTCAACCGGAGTCTGCGGCGTCAACCCACCACTCGAGGGAGTAATCGCATACTGCGAAAGATTGGCCTGGTTGAGATTGGTTACGAACAACCAACTATCGTCGCTCCGAATGGCCATCGAGGTTGGGTACGAGTTTGTGGCGATTGTTGCGGGACTCAAGGGTGAGAGGCTCCCCGTAGTGGTACTGATCCGGTACGCCGATATTTCATTCTGGCCTGTGTCTAAAACGTACAGGAAATTGGCCAGCGCATCCTCTAGCAATGGCCCGGGAGCGATACCGGTGGTAAACGGAGAACCGGTAACTGGAAGCAGGCTGAAATCGCCTTTGGCACACTTCGGCAGTGAAATGACATTGCAGATCGTGTAAGCGCTAACGCTATTGTCCAACTGGTTGGATACGTACGCGAAGCGGTTGCAGGGATCAACCGTCACTCCCATGGGTACCCTGCCCGTGGCAACTGACGGCGCCGCGGACGCGGTTGGTACCACCTGTAAAACTCCCGACGAAGATACCGAGTAGTTGATCAGCGTGTAATTCAGGGAATCGGTTACATAAAGGTTTTCCGTGGTTGGAGGCACGCTTCCAGAGCAAAATGAATACGCGACCGGATAAACCGTCGGAGTAATCGCGAGCGCGGAAGGATTCGGAGTCGTGCCGCCGGGTTCCGACGGCAGGATAAAAGGCGATCCGGCAACTTCCGTGAGAGCACCCCCACTACCGATCGACAGCACTGAGATTCCGCCTGGCTCTGTGCCCGTTGCTGAATCGGCTACGAAAAGGAATTTCCCGGCAGAGTCTATGACCATGGCCACTGGAGCCGCAGGTGCAGTTCCTACATTGTTCAAACCCGTTGTCTTTATGGGCCCTAACTTACCATCAGATGCAACAGAAAATGCTTCAACGCCGGTCACACTGGCGTTCACGTTCGTACTTTTCGTGACGATCACATAGGCATAATTACCCGCCGGATCGAGCACCACGGCGGTTGGCTGCCCGGCGGTGGGTGGTCCCTCCGAGTTGAATATCCATGTAATATGGCCGTTGCCCAGATCAAGGCTGAAGGTATCCATCACGGCATTGCCCTGTGTGGACACGACGACTAATCCGTTGTTGGTATTTGAATACTTGCTGCTGCACGCCACCAACGCTGCAACCGAAATCAACGCCGCAACTCCCAAAATCAAGGTGAACCTTGTACGCATTCTTCTGGTTATCTCCTCTGAACGTGCTACCGCGCTCCCCGATTGCCTGACCGGGCAAAACGCTTTGCAAAGGCGTGGATTGCCATCCATTTATGTATCAGGAATGCGCGGGAAGAGCAAACCCCGCCACGTCTCATTGGAACCGAAGAAGTGTCCGAGAGTTGCCTGAGGAGTGGATTAGTCGCCGTGATCGGTGAATGAGAGTGGTCTTGCGGTCGGCTACGCTTCCTGGGTTGCGGGAATCGGTTGGGAAGGAACCGCGGCAACATTGCTCGGCAATACAGGCAGATGAATTTCTACCAGCAATCCGCCTTCGGCGCGATTGAAGGCTGCCACGCGGCCGCCGTGAAAACGCACTGCCCTCTCAGTGATGGCTAGGCCCAGTCCAACCCCGCCAGTCTGGCGACCGCGATCATCGTCCAGGCGGTAAAACGGTTGAAATAGTTTTTCCAGCGCATCTGGCGGAACACCCGATCCGCAGTCGGTGACGCTCACCACCGCTTCTACACCATTGGAGGATTCGGACCTCTCCAGATGAATCTCAACGGTTGAGCCCTCACGGGTGTAACGTATGGCATTCCGCACCACGTTCTCGATGGCGCTGTGAAGCAATGATGCCTGACCGCGAACTTCCCACGTCCCTGGAGGAATGTCACTGCGAACGTGACAATGACGCGCCTGCGCTTCGAACTCAGCATCTTCCGCCACGTTCAGCACAACTTCATCCAGAAGAACGGGCGTGGGCGGAACACGCTGCTCGCCATCTTCCAGGCGCGCGAGAGTAAGCAGGCGGCCAATCAGTTCGTTGAGACGGCTGGCTTCCAGTTCGATGCGCTCCAGCATGGTGGCGCTCTCCGCTCCGGAGCGCTGGCGAGCCAATCCGAGAGCGACATTCAGGCGCGCTAACGGAGAACGCAACTCATGCGAAATATCGTTTAGCAGTCGGGACTGCGCCTTCACCAACGTTTCCAGCCGTCCGGCCATGGTATCGAAATCACGCACCAGGCCTGCAATCTCGTCATGGCGGCGGCTCTTGGGATTTCCCGCGCGCGCCGTCAGGTCTCCCGCCGCGAGCAGTTTCGTTGCGGCGCGCAACCGCGCCACTGGCTTGGTCATATACCAGGCAAGAAAATAACAAACCAACCCGGAAGACAGCACCGCAATGATCAATCCTGGAACTGGCATACCGCGGGGTCCAAAAAACACGCGCGGCCCGGGAGGCAGGCCCATTACCAGCGTGTAGCGATGTTTTCCATCGGAGGAGGCACGCGAATCGCGCTGCACCGGAGGCGGTGGAAAAACGATTCCATCGCGGGGCGAGCGCGCTCCGCCCGAGGCGATCCGTATTGCCCAATCGGGCGCGCCGCGATGCGAAACTTCTTCCCCATGCTCGTCAAAGAGATAGGCTCGCACGTGCTGGGTCGCATCAAGATTATCCAGATATTGCCGGAGTTGGGTACGCCCGCCCTCTTCATAAGCGTTCACTGCGTCGTTCATTGCGGTGGTCCGCAGTGCTTCCCAAGTGGCGCTACGTGGGCGAAACGCCAGAGTTACCAGAATAGCGAGCACGATGAACAGTGCCTGGGCCACCCAGAACGATAAAAAAATTTTGAGGAAGAGCTTCATGACGAAGTTTTTACTTTTGCCTTTTCCCCAACGCTTTCCCGTGGACGGGCAAAAATGTAGCCCACACCTCGAATCGTCTTGATGTGCTCGTCGTTATCGGTATCTCCAAGTTTTTTGCGGACTTTGCTGACGTGCATATCGATGCTGCGATCAAAGGGCGAGAATTTGCGGCTGAGCACGGCATTGACCAGGCGTTCGCGAGGAACGACGCGTCCGGCTTCACGCAACAGCACTTCCAACAAATTGAATTCCACCGAGGTCAGTTCCACGGGCTGGCCATCGCGGCTCACGCTGCGGGTAGCGGGATCAAGCTCAATCTCGCCCACTCGTACGATATCGGGGGCCGCTGGAGAAGATTTATCTCCTCGAGTGCGTCGCAGGATGGCTCGAATGCGCGCCACCAGTTCCCGCGGGTTAAACGGCTTCGGGAGATAATCATCAGCGCCGATCTCAAGACCAACAATGCGGTCGACATCTTCCCCGCGTGCCGTGAGCAACAGCACGGGCAGGCGCGAAGTGGCTCGAATGCGGCGCAGCACTTCGAAACCATTGATACCGGGCAGCATCACATCCAGCACGACCAGCAGATAGCCGCCGCCGCTGGCCCGTTGCAGGCCACTCTCGCCATCGTGCGCGGCCTCTACGACGAAGCCTTCTGCCTGCAGGTATTCGCCCACCAGCGTGCACAGTTCTACATCATCGTCGATAACCAGAATGCGTTCCATGTTTCCGGTTCTCATTGTGCACCAACCAAGTGGAAGTCCCGGTAAAGAATTGTCAAAACTCGAAAGTTGGCCAATGACAAAACTTTACTCGCTTTTACTCACGTTTTACTACTTTCCCTCCGCAATCGTGTTCCTATGATTGTACGCAAAAACGCCGCGCTCCTGAAGGAAGTCCTGGCAGGGCCGGATTGAAGGAAGGATGTTTATGAAATCAATTGGTCTTCGCTTTATGGTTGCGGCTCTGGCTGTTTTGTTAGGCAGTGCAATCGCGCGATCGCAAACCGCGGATACGACTCCACCTCCGATGCATGCTGGTATGCGCGGCCCGCTTGGCATGGATGGCCACATGCTCCATTTCTACGCCAAGTACCTGGGTGTGACCGACGAACAGAAGACCCAGATGAAGGCTACCTTGCAGAAAGAACGGCCGACAATCCAGCCGCTGATGCAGCAGGTGCACCAACTGGACCAGCAACTCAAGCAATATGAGGAAGGCACTTATGATGCGGCGAAAGTGCAAGCGCTGGTGTCGCAGCAGGCACAAACCCTGGTTCAGCTGAAAGTGGAGCAGACTCGGATTCACAACGAACTGTATCAGATGCTCACTCCCGATCAGCAGAGCAAGCTGAAAGAGTTTGAAGCCAATCGGGCGTCGCGGATGCAACAACGTATGGAGAACGCTCCGCCTGCTTCGCAGGACTGACGTCGAGTTAATGGCTTGCTGGATCGGATTCGAACGAGATGACTTCCGATCCAGCGCCGCTTTTTCTCCCGCTCAGATCAAGGGGAACTATTATGGATAGGGTGCAAGCATTTGTCTTAGATCTTAGTTGGATATTTTTCATCGCCTGGGGAATAATTCTTGCCGCAGTCGGCGCGATTACTTTCGGCCGGGATTTTTTTCCACTTGCTTCGCGCCCGGCTTATGAACCTGAAACTCTTTCCTTGCAAGGCGACTGATTCGCCTCTGGAGATGTGAGCGTCAGGCGGATATCGCTCGATCTCTTCCAACCGCTGAGCCGACTTCTCTGCGAAACTGAACCCCTGCCTGTTAAAATTTCATCTACATCAACCACATGATTCCTCGCAGCATGCGTCCGCTACTGCCTTATCTCAAGCGTTATCGCTGGGGCTTTGTATTTGGCACATTTTGCGTAGTGATGAGCAACGGAGCGTGGGCCGGTCTTCCCCGGGTGATCGGCCAAGCGGCCGAGAGCTTGGAGGGCGGCGTCACCTCGCACAAATTGCTGGTCTTTACGATAGAGGTGCTGGTGCTGGCGGCGGTGCGCGGAATTTTCTTGTTTCTGACGCGCTGGGTTGTGATTGGTATTTCGCGGGACATTGAGTTCGATCTGCGCAACGATCTGTTCGCTCATCTGGAAACTCTTTCCTACTCCTACTATCAACGCATGCGCACCGGCGACATTATGGCAAGGGTCACCAACGATTTGAATGCGGTGCGGATGTTGATGGGCCCCGCGATTATGTACTCGGCGAATACACTGGTGTTCACCGCCGCCGCGCTATGGTTCATGGTTCACAACAGTCCCCGGCTTACGTTGTATGCCTTTCTGCCTTTGCCGATTGTGAGCGTGACTATTCAATATTTCGGCCGCCGCATTCATGAACGCTTCGAGAGAATTCAGGCGATGTTCTCCGATATTTCTGCGCGGGCGCAGGAAAACTTTTCCGGAGCGCGGGTGGTGCGCGCCTACGTGCAGGAAGAAGCGGAGATTGCAGCTTTCGAAAGTGCGAATCAGGAATACGTCGCGCGCAGCCTGAAGCTAGTTCGGCTAATGGGCATGCTATGGCCAACTCTCGAACTCATGCTCGGCCTAGCCATGGTTCTTGTATTGTGGATGGGAGGCCGTGAAGTGCTCGCCGGCCGCATGCAGATTGGCGCCTTCACCGCCTTCAACATCTACATGATGCAGCTGACATTCCCCATCATCGCGCTGGGCTGGGTGGTTAATATTTTTCAACGCGGCACCGCGTCGCTGGTGCGACTGAATGAAATTCTGCAAGAACAACCTGCCATTAAGGACGAATCCGGCGCCAGCGATCGCGAGGTGCAAGGTGAAATCGAATTTCGCGGGCTGAATTTCGAGTACGGGAGCAAACCTGTTCTACGCAATCTGAATCTGCGTATTCCCGCCGGCAGCAGTATGGCAATTGTAGGTCCAACGGGCTCTGGAAAAAGCACCCTGGTTAGTTTGATTCCGCGAATTTACGATGCCGCGCCCGGAATGGTTCTACTGGACGGACGGCCGATTCGCGAGTTTTCTCTTGCCTCACTCCGCCGCAGCATCGGCTTCGTGCCGCAGGAAACATTTCTATTCAGTGATCGCATCCGGGAAAATATCGCGTTGGGGGTTGAGTCGGCGACCGACCAGGAAATTTACGATGCGGCCGAAGCGGCCAACATTGCTGCCGATATCGAAGCCTTCCCCGACGGTTATCAAACCATGGTTGGCGAGCGTGGAATCACGCTCTCTGGCGGACAGAAGCAACGCGCCGCGATCGCCCGCGCTCTGATTCGGAACCCGCGCATCTTGATTCTCGATGACGCACTCTCGAGCGTCGACACTCATACGGAAGATAAGATCCTCAATCATCTGCGCGAGGTAATGCAGGGACGTACCACTATTTTCATCTCTCATCGAGTTTCCACGGTGCGCAACGCCGACCGTATCGCCGTGCTGCATGATGGCAAAATCGTGGAACTCGGCACTCACGACGAACTGCTCTCCTTGAACGGCTACTACAGCGACCTGTATAACAAGCAGTTGCTGGAAGAAGAACTGGCAGAAGTTTAGCTTCGGCGAACCCTCCGTCATCCAGCAGACTTTAACTCACCCATGCAGAGAGTCGACGCACCGGAGATTCTCGATTCTGATATCTGCTCGCCTCACGAGGCGCAGGCGGTGCTAACCGTCCTCGGGAGGGTCAACCGCTGGTTCGGCGGCGTCGCGACCACTCAGAAGATGGTAAATCGCGTGGCTGAGGCGGCCGGAGCAAAGCGTCTCTCTCTATTGGAGGTCGCCGCGGGATCGGGCGAGGTACCGGAGATTGTCCGGCAGAGGCTACAAACACGGGGGATCGCGCTTGATGTAACTCTACTGGACTTGGCGCATTCGCATCTCTGCGACTCCAATTCTGCTGTTCAGAAGGGTTCGGAAAAAAATCGAATCGTCGGCAACGCACTCAGCCTTCCCTTTAAGGATGCAGCGTTCGACATGGTAAGCTGCAGTCTCTTCGCGCATCATCTGAGCCCGCAACAGTTGCTCGTATTCGTACGAGAGTCGTTGCGAGTAAGCCGGCGGGCAGTGCTGATCAACGACCTCGTGCGTCACCCATTACACCTGGCTGCTGCCTTTGCCGGCTTTCCAATTATGTGGAACCGCGTAGCCTGGCAGGATGGCCTCACTTCAGTGCGCAGAGCCTACGTTCCCAGTGAAATCGAAAAAGTATTGAACTTCAGCCGCTTCGAACTGCCGGTCCGTTTGGAGATTTCCCGCAACTTCCTCTACCGGATGGCGGTGATCATCTGGAGAACTTCTGATTCAGAAAAACGAATTGGCTAGCGGACCACCAGCACTTCCCTCACATTATCCCGAGCGAGAAAGAATTTGATGGAGGCGAAATCGCGGAAAAGGGTTTCGATGTGCCGGTTGTTGAATACACGTTGCAGCTGAAAGCCATCTGAAATAGCGGTATGTACGGCGCCCGTAGGACCACGGCGGGCTTCGCGGCGCAACTCAATCTTCTGCATCTCCAGAGTGTCAGTGCCGACAATGTGAAAGCGGTGACAGGGTGAATCCGGTCCGGCATCGCGGGTGTGGAAGAATGCGAGCAGCATTCCGCCGGGCTTCAGCACGGACCACAGCCGTCCCACAACCGGCTTCACCAGGCTTTCATCCAGATAGTCTGAAAGATTCCAGCACAGCACCACATCGAAATGAGCTGCGGGGTAGACCAGGTTATCGGCGAGAAACTTGCGGCTATCAAGAATGGCGGCTCCCTGCTCGTCCTTGGTTAAAAGTTCGGGATCGGTGGAAGCCGTGAGCAGATCTTCGCTGTAGATTCTGTGGCCGCGTTCAGTAAAATGGCGAATATTGGTGGGTGAAGTGGAGCCCAGATCAAGAACACACAAGTTCTCTGCGGACTCCCAGGAGCGCGACAGCTCGCCCAAACCGCTGGAGCGACGAATGAGCTTCTGCGAACCCTGCGCCGGAATCGTTTCCGGTCCGGATGAACCGCGAAAGAATTTCATGAAGGTCTGCGAGACAGATGACACTTAACTTCCTAGTCTGCTGATCACTTTGCCAAGGGTGATGCCCGGCCACCAACCATCGCCGATCCGTGGCTTCGACTCGACATACAACCGGCCTAGCGCATCGTTTCCATTTTAATCAATACCAGGCAGGGAAAACTACTTTGAGTCAGAGCGATGAATCTCCACTTTGCCTTTCAAGAAGGCTCCTTCTTCGATGGAAATGCGTTGCGCCGAAATGTCGCCATTCACGACTGCTGACTTGCGCAACTCCACACGGTCACTTGCCAGAATGTTCCCATCGAGTTTCCCCTGCACGACCACGCCCTTGCCCTCAACGCTACCTTTGACCTGGCCGTTCGGTCCCACGGTTAAACTATTGCCCTTCAATGCGATACTGCCTTCAACGTGGCCATCCAGATACAAATCTTCACTCCCTGAAAGTTCGCCTTTGATGACAACCGATTTGCCGATTTGCGCCAAACCACTGGCCGTTGTGCTCACTGGACGCGCTCCTATCGATACGGGATAATCGCCACAGGATCTGGGCGCGATTCCTCGGGAATCAGCATTCCAAGCGGAGAAACCGTTACCAAAGTACCTTAACGACTATACGCAACGCACGGAGCAACCGGCAAGCCTTGCCTGGTCACAAGGAAAATACTCGGTTTCCTGTAGAGATCGAGTAAAACTGAATTGGTACACTTCCTTACGCAAGCGGGAGAAACAACCCTTATGAAAAGCCGAGTCAGGATAAGCCTGCGGCCCGCTCTAGTGGTTCTTCTGGTTGCTCTGTTCGCCGGGGCGAACGCCTGTCCAGTTTTCGCTGATACCGCGGACGCCACGTCTCACGATCCAGCTTCTTGCCTCAAGTTGGTGCGGGAGACCGCCGCCAACGAAGTCGCGGCAAATAGTAATTCCGCGAAACATATGTTTCGCTCCCGCAAGCAAACTCCCCAGGGTTCTCAAACGCGCCTGTATGTGGAAACCCGCGACGCCATGGCCGGCATGACCATTGCCTATAACGACAAACCGCTTGCGCCGCAGGATATGCAGAATGAGAACGGACGACTGGCAGGGCTCGCAAGCAATGCGGAACAACTGCGCCGCAAACATGCGCAAGAGCAGGAAAACGCGGATCGCACCCTGCGGATTGTAAAGGCTCTGCCCGATGCTTTCCTCTATCAGTACGACGGTGAAGAAGCTGGAGACGATCACCTGGGAAGCCCCGGGCGGACATTATTGCGCCTCAAGTTTCGCCCTAATCCCGCCTATCAGCCTCCTACCCACGCGGAACAGGTTCTGGTCGGCATGAATGGTGTTCTCGTCATCGATCCGGTGGCCCGCCGCATCGCGCAAATCGACGGCACATTATTCAGAGAAGTCGCTTTTGGTTGGGGAATTCTGGGTCACCTCGACCCGGGTGGACATTTTCTTGTAGAGCAGCGAGACGTAGGCAACGGTTGCTGGGAGGTTTCGCGTATGTCCCTGAGCTTTACCGGAAAAATTCTTCTGTTCAAAAGTCTGGCAATCAAGTCTGAAGAAGTTTTTAGCGACTTCCGCCGCGTGCCTGATGGCACCACCTTCGCACAGGGGGTAGAAATGCTGAAAGCGGAAGAAGTAAAGCTGGCGCAAAACCACTTCGCGGAAACCATCAAGACCGCGAATAAGTCCCGATAAGCATCAGCCGTTTTTCGCTCAATCGCCGGCGCGAAGTGTTTCCTTACGCGTGGTTAATTTCTCGATCAGGTCTTCCTTGATTCGATATCCAGTACCGGCCTGTTCGCTGATGGCAATCATTCCTTGCGGGGAGACTTGCACCTCGGGATCGATAATGTCTTCCTTCCAATAGCGCTTCGAAGCCGAAACGTCGCCCGGCAGCCTGAAATTCTCCAAGGTAGAAAGGGCGATATTGTGGGCGCGGCCGATACCGGATTCCAACATTCCCCCGCACCAGACTGGGATTTTTTGCGAGTGGCAGACGTCATGGATTTTTTTTGCTTCGCTGAAACCGCCTACCCGTCCAACTTTAATATTGATAATGCGGCAGGCGCCGGTCTCAACGGCGGCAGCCGCAGCGCGCGCGTTTACGATCGATTCGTCCAGACAAATGGCGGTTCGCAATTCTTTCTGCAGGCGCGCGTGGTAAAAGATGTCGTCATCCCATAGCGGCTGCTCAATCATCAGCAGGTTGAATTGATCGAATGCGCGCAGATGTTCAACCTGATCCAGAGTGTAGGCGGAATTTGCGTCGCAACTCAGCGTAATGTCCGCCCAGCGCGAACGAATTTTCTCCAGCACGTTCACGTCCCATCCCGGCTTGACTTTGACTTTGATGCGGCGGTAACCGGCGGCCAGTTCCGTCTGGATTTTGTCGAGTAATTGTTCGACAGAGTCCTGAATCCCGATCGAAACTCCGCAAGGGATTTCAGTTCGCGTACCACCGAGCAGCTTCCACAAAGGCATGTTCTTCTGTTTCGCTTCCGCGTCCCACAAGGCATTTTCGAGTGCGGCTTTCGCCATGCGGTGGCCGCGAACTTTGGCGAAAAGAGTGGCGCAATCGCGGGCAGATTCGAGATTGCGGCCGAGCAACGACGGCGCAAGGTACCGCGTAATGGTGGACCAACTGCTTTCGATCCACTCGCTGCTGTAAAAAGGATCTTCCCCGGTCACACATTCGGCCCAGCCATTCACGCCCTCACACTGAAGGGTGACCAGGAGAATGCGGCGGCTGTAGGTGCGCCCAAAACTCGTCTCAAAAAAATGGACGAGCGGCATTTGAATCTCGCGGAGCGTGATGGCTTCAATCTTCATAGGAACAACGGTTTGAATTCACCGGAGAGTGGCGCAGTCGCGGGAAAAACGCTGATTATCGAAAGCCTCTCTGCGTGACCTGTTCTTCCAACAGTTATTCTTGCGATGCGTATGACCAACTCTCATTCCAGCTGCCGAGTAGAAATTTACCATTCCCTCCCGAGTTGCGTTCATAACCTAACACAGCAAGCCCGTCGTCAAAATCGCGGAGGAATTGTCCGCGATTTCGCTCCTGCACGCTTTGCGCTTTGCCACGAGATTCTGGCGCAGCCTTCCACTCATAAATCTGCGCAGGAACTTCAATTGCCGACCGCGGCTCGAATGCCGGAATCTTCCCCGTTTCCAGCAGAGTGTTCACCCGGCTGGATTTGAGCCACCATTCCGCGATGAGCCGGTCGCTGGGAAGGCCACCCTGCAGCGGCGAGGATGTAATCCCGTACTGGTTGATGTTATAGCGCCGCGCGATTGCTCCCAGCTTTTCGATGTTGAGATAAGCATTCTTGATTTCGAGCGGATCGAATGTCCATTCGATCAATTCAATTCCGCGAGCCAGCGCGTCTTCGCGCTGCAGCAACTTGAGCCTGCGGCCGAGTCCGCCATTGCGGTGGTCCTTGTGCACTGCCAACATGTGCGAGTGAAGGTAGACGCGGCCCGAACGCGTGCCCGGCACGGAAAGTGCGAAACCGACCAGCTTGTCGCCATCGAAGGCGCCCATGACCTGTCCGCCAACCTTTTCTGCAACTACGAACATGCGCAGGGGAACCAGCTCTGCGTCCGTAAAGTTCCAGACTTCTTTTTGCAAAGCAACGCAGGCGCGCAACTCGTTAAGCCCTTCACAGCGCCGGATCACGATCGCCTCCGAACTCACGATTGCCTCTCCTGCTGCTTGGCTTGCTGCCATAGGGATTCAAGTTCATCCATCGATGCGATTTCGAGAGTGCCAGCGCTTTCATTCAGTCGCTGTTCCATCCACTGGAAGCGGCTTCGGAATTTTCGATTGGTCTTGCGCAGCGCTGATTCCGGATCAAGGGAAAGATAACGTGCGATGTTGACCAGCACGAAGAAAAGATCTCCAACCTCTTCTTCCAAACGCTCTCGCAACTTTTCCGGGACCGTCTGCCGTCCGGAGCCAGCTACACCTCGGCCTTCCGGGCGTGGACCGGGAGCGGGAAATTCCTGCAAGTGCTGCCGAAGTTCGCTCGTCTCCTCGGCAAGCTTATCGAACAAACCTTCCATGTTCGGCCAGTCGAAGCCGACCTGCGCCGCGCGCGAACTGAACTTGTGCGCTTCCAGCATCGACGGCATTGCTGAAGATATGCCCTGACAGGATTGACTTAAAGGAATCCTGCACACTTTCGCTTGCATTTGTTTTCGGGCCTTCACGTTTTTTTCGTTCTTCGGTCTTCAGCGCCTCCCAGTTGCGCTTCACTTCGGCCGAAGTGTTTGCCTTCACCTCCCCAAACACATGCGGATGCCGATGTACCAGCTTGTCAGACAGCCGGTCGAGAACGTCGTCAATGGAAAACGTTCCCTGCTCTTTCGCCATTTCGGAATAGAAGAGCACCTGAAGCAGCAGATCCCCGAGTTCGCCGGGAAGCTCGCTCCAGTCGCGGTTATCGATAGCTTCAAGAACTTCGTACGTTTCTTCCAGCGTATAGGGCTTGATGGAATCGAAAGTCTGTTCGCGGTCCCAGGGGCAGCCTCCGGGCGCCCGCAGCCGCTCCATGATGGCGACTGCGCGTTCAAAACGTTCGCCGGTGGTGGACATTGCAATCACTTTAAATGACTCGCCTCGGATGCCGCAATTCAGGCCCGGCTTGGCTTATTTCTGATAACCCACACCACCCGCATAGCATCCAAATTATCAACAGCAATCAAACATTCAAGGAGAAAAGTCCATGGCAAATACTCTGCAACGAAAGACCATTGCAATCCTGGCAACCGATGGTTTCGAGCAAGTGGAACTGACGCAACCGAAAAAAGCGCTCGAGGAAGCCGGCGCCCGCACCCAGGTGATCTCTCCCAAAGCAGGACGAATTAAGGGCTGGAACAAGAAGGATTGGGGCGAGGAGGTGCCAGTCGATGTCACGCTCGACTCCGCCGATCCCGCAAAATACGATGCTCTTCTTTTGCCGGGCGGGGTTATGAATCCCGATCACTTGAGAATGATTCCGGAAGCGGTCCAGTTCGTGAAACGCTTTTTTGAGCAGGGGAAACCAGTGGCGGCGATCTGCCATGGACCGTGGATGTTGGTAGAAGCAGGGGCGGTGCGGGGACGCACGATCACTTCATGGCCTTCCCTAAAAACCGACATTCGAAATGCCGGCGGTACGTGGGTGGATGAAGAAGTGGTTTTGAGCAATGGAGTAGTCACCAGCCGCAAGCCTGACGACATTCCTGCGTTCAACCGGCAAATGATCGATTTATTTTCGAAGGGCGCAAACACGAGCGGACAACAAGAACGAAAAGTCGCGTAGACAAGACGTTTTGCAGGATACCGGTTCCGCGCTGTTTCTCAGCGGGCCGGTATTTTTGTGCAACCTCGAAACTTTCAGACCATACCACAGGATTTCGGTCAGGCACGTTGCAGCACCAAGGTGACTTGTTGCCTGGCAGCGGCGAAGTGCAGACTCTACGAGTCGAAGTGTGACTTGGCCAACGGAATTTTAGTAACCTTGCAACAGGTTACTCTGGTGCGAAATCCATATGGTTTTAGCCGCAAATCCACGGGCAAGCCTGGAAGGCCAACGCTTTCACGTAGTGGTGATTGGGGGGGGCATCAACGGCGTGGCAGTGGCGCGCGAGTGTGCGCGCGCGGGAAAGCACACGCTGCTGGTCGAGCAAACTGATTTTGCCGCCGGGGTCACGAGCCGCTCCACAAGAATTATTCACGGCGGCCTGCGTTACCTGGAGCATGCGGAGATTGGGTTGGTGCGGGAGTCGCTCCGCGAGCGCGAGAAGCTACTGCGGGAAAAATCTCACCTTGTTCATCCCATGCACTTCCTGCTGCTTTTGAACGAAACCAGCCAACGCAGCGCGCTGAAAGTGCGCGCCGGATTATGGCTCTACCAACGCATGGCAGGAAAACCGGCCAGCGACAGCACTGAAATGGAATTGAAGAGGCTGGAGCGAGCGCTGGACGCCGGACACAAATGGTCGTTTTTTAACTATGAAGATGCGCAGTGCGAGTTTCCCGAACGTCTGGTCGCGGAATGGCTGCTGGAAGCGGTAGAGGCTGGCGCCGTTGTGCGGAATCACACTGAGGCACTCGCGGTCGATGTGGCGCATGGCCGGGTTCACGGCGTGTTGCTGCGCGATCAGATCACCGGCCGCGACGCCCGCGTTGACGCGGCCTGGGTGATCAACTGCAGTGGACCATGGGCCGACCGCGTATGCCAGCGCTCCTCTATCCGCATGAGCAAGCCGATGCTGGGCGGAGTGCGGGGTTCACACATCGTGGTGCCACGCTTCCCGGGTTCGCCAAATATGGCGGTCTATACCGAAGCGCCGGATGGTCGTCCGATTTTCATATTGCCCTGGAACGACCAGATCATGGTGGGAACCACGGAAGTGGCTGACAACGGCGATCCCGGAAAAACTGCCCCGTCGGCGGATGAAATCAATTATCTTGTGCGCTCCGTAGCACAACTGTTTCCCAAGGCGAAGATTACGGCACAAAGCGTGAAATATTCTTTCGCCGGCATTCGTCCATTGCCTTATTCGCCGAACAATAATCCTTCAGCAGTCACGCGGAAGCACATTTTGCATGACCATGCTGATGACGGCGCGGCTCATATGATCTCGGTAATCGGCGGAAAGCTGACGACCGCTGCGTCGCTGGCGCGGGATTGCGCGCGGAAGGTCGGATTGCAGGTGGCGCAGCCGAATGCGTTTGCCATGGGGCCGGGGCGGGCACTGGATCCTTTGCTGGACGATGCTGTTTTGGAAATTGCGCGGATCGGCGCGGTGAGCGAAGAATCCGCTCGCGGGATTCTGGAGTGGCACGGCAAACGAGCAGCCGATATCGCTCGCATGGCTCTGGTGGGGGCAGAATTGCGGGCTCCGATTTGTCCGCATACCTCGCACGTGGTGGCAGAAGTGGTGGAAGCGTATCGAAGAGAGTACGCTGTCACGCTTGGCGATGCCCTGCTGCGACGAGTGCCCGTGGCGCTCGGCGCGTGCTGGTCGGAATCGTGCAGCCGTGAAGCCGCGTTACGCATTGGCGCCGTGCTGGGCTGGAATGATCTAACCCGAGGTGCAAATCTGGAAGCGTTTGAGATGGAGCGTGCCGCTTTTCTAAGGCCCGCGCCTCGCACCGAAGCTATGTTCGACGCCGCCGCGGATTAGCTGCAGCGGTAAGCGTGAGAGCCAGCCGTTTGGGATCGTCTGAGATGATCCCGTCGACTCCCCATTTTGAAAATCGCTTCATCTCTTTCGTGGAATTGACCGTCCAGACCAGTACCTTCTTGCCTGCACTCTTGATCTCGTCGATGACCCCCTTCCCCACCAATCTGTAGTGCGGGATCACATAGATGACAGGTAGAGAGCGCCAAAGGCTCAGCTGAGAACGCGTCTCACAAATCAGACCAAGGGAGATGTTGGGGTCAATTGCGTGGACGGTTTGCAATACTTCCGGCAGAAATGAAGAAATCAAGAAGCCCCGGCGCGGTGTAAAGGCACGAAGCAAATCCAGCGTGATGGCTTCCAATCCGGCGACTTTCAGTTCGATGTCCAGAAAAGCGGTAGTTTGGTAGCGCTTCAGAACATTCCGAAGAAGCGGCAGTCTCAACTCCGGCGCCAGAGAGTTAGCAACTTCAAATCCATGAACCGTGGCATCATGGCAGATCACAGCCTGGCCATCAGCAGAGAGTCGCACATCGAACTCGAAGCCATCGCAGCCGTGGGCCAGAGCGAGATCAAAAGAAGCCAGAGAATTTTCGGGGATAGATTTCTCAACCCGCGCGCCGCGGTGACCAAGCAGCAAGGGGCGAATCGGCATACCTTGATCTTTCGGCATACCCTGATTTTATGACGCGCTAATCCAAGTCGAAATCGCGAATCGGCTTGCCGGTATCCGGCGTTTCTTTGGCTTTTTTGACGGCTTCCTGAAACTTTTTTTCCAGAAGTTCGGAAGCATGCTTTTGTGCTTCGACCGATTGGCGGAAGATGGATTCGCGGCGCGTATCCTGCTCTTTCATGGCGCGGGCGGCATCTTCCATATCGCTAAACATGCGCGGCTTCACCGCAGCGGTATGGGCGATCACCGAGCGAGTTTCGACGTCCACTTTCAGCAGCGCGCTGCAGCAGGGGCAGGTAATTTCGAAGTTCGGGGAGTTCTTCGCCACTTTGCGAATCATACCGCAAAATTGCGACGCACGCGCCTAGCGTTGCAGTTTGATTGGGAAGATGTGAAACACTCCGAGCAACTCCCAGCCCAGCAAAAAAATAGAAAGCAGGACAATCAGAACCGCCATGAGCTCCCCGAAGGTGAGCCCGCGGCGATTGGGTTCGAAACGACGCGCGGCGAGGCTCAGGATATTCAGGGTCGCGAATCCGAAAACAACCGCCCAGAGAATGTTGTAAACATCGTTGCGGCGGCTGGGATGACGCTGCAAAAGCAGATATGCCGTCAGAACCGCCGGAACTCGTACCAGACCGTATAAAGACAGGGCTGCATACTTGGTTCGGGCCAACGCTCCCATCCAACGGGTTGTTAAAGCGAATGCCATTTCACGCCGGGCTTCGGGCTTGTTCGATTGGATATTACATTTTTTCGAGCAAAGGGTCACGAATAGGGCTCAGCCAAGGCAACATCCATAAGTCTTTCTGGAAATCGATTGTCCTGCGCGAATAACTTTCCCTTCCTCATGAAACGAATGGACCGCAGCGTGTCTTCCGTCGCAAACTTTTCGCTAAGATGGAAAGATGTCTGAGGTACGCTTTGTCTTCTTCGATATCGGCAATACGCTGCTCTTTCCCAACCGAACGAAAATGCTGGCTCCAATCCCGAGAGATCGTCATCCCACATTGGCGCAGTGGCAGGCTCTGGAGCGCAGAACGAAGGCTGAGTTTGATCGCGATATGCAGCAGGGTCGAGTCGATCACGGTTTCTGGTGGATCTTCTATTCCTGCTTTCTCAAAGATCTCAATCAAAGTTTGAATGATGAAACCCGCAATGGATTGGTTCAAGAGTTAGTGAGGAATACGCAGAATTCGGCGAATTGGGACCAGATCCTACCCGATACCCGCGCGGCGCTCGATCGAATCCGCAAAAGATTTCGTGTTGCCGTGATTTCCAATGCCGATGGAAAAATCGAGAAGATTCTTTCGCGTTGTGGTATCGCGGACTGCTTCGAAACGATTACGGATTCAGGCATCGTGGGATTCGAGAAGCCTCGTCCGGAAATTTTTTACGCAGCCCTCAAGAGCTTGAATGCCCGGCCGGAGGAAAGCCTCTACGTGGGTGACGTGTACTCCGTGGATTACGTGGGAGCGACAAGTGCCGGCATGCAGGCCGTACTCTTCGATGTGGCGGGAGCCTATCGAGACCGCGAGGAGCCTCGCGTGGAATCCTTGGTCCAACTGGAAACTTGGCTGCGGAATAGCTTGCTGAAGTAAAATCTGTTGCATCATGCCTGATTCCGCACGGCTGTTTCTGTTTCTTACCGCGGCATTGTTGCTGGCGATTGCGCCCGGACCGGGAATGCTGTATGTGCTCGCCCGAAGTCTGGCTGGAGGTAAGCGCGAGGGCGTACTGTCGGCGCTGGGAACTTTTCTCGGTGGCATGATCCACGTATGCGCCGCGGCATTGGGAGTTTCCGTCATCCTGGCACGATCCGCCCTGGCATTCTCAACGGTGAAATATTTGGGGGCCGCTTACTTGTGCTTCCTCGGCGTGAGGATGATCATCGATGCACGAAAGGAGACGGAGAAGAAAGAAGCGAGTCTGGATTTTTCTCTCGCGACTAAAGGCAGGGCGGCGCGCAATCCGCTATGGCAGGGCGTTGCAACGGAAGCGCTCAATCCGAAGACAGCCTTGTTCTTTCTTTCCTTCATTCCACAGTTCGTGAACCGCGGGTCTGGACATGTGTTTTTTCAGTTCCTCGTTTTAGGAACTGCTTCTGTAATTCTGAATACGTCGGCCGACATGATCGTTATTCTGCTGGCGGGATCGCTGGGGGAGAAACTTCGTTCGTCAGCTGTGTTGCGCCGTCGACAGCGAACGTTGACGGGCGCCATTATGATTGGATTGGGTACTTATCTGGCAACCAGCGAAAGTCATTAGCGATTATCGATTTCTAGAGTTCCAGGATCTGATGGTCAAGACAATCGGTTCGCATCGCTTCGTACAAGCTCTTCAGAAGTTCGGTTCCATAGCGAGCCAGGAAATAGATTCCCGCAACTCCGCGCTCCTGCAGGCCATCTTCGGGATAAAGAGCTTGGTTAAGCACTTCTGCTTTGCGGGCAACGAGCTCACTGCGGCGCAATTCTGCAGCCATGGCGCGCTCACGGAGCCGGTCCAGCTGATAATGTGCTTTTGATGCAGCGGTCTGGCTGGCCTCGACGAGGGTGGGGTCCAGTTTAGCGAGCGGCGCACTTAGGCTGGCAAAAGATTCTTCCACCGATTTCTTCGCGCGCTCGAACGCCGTCTTCAAATCAGTGGCCATGCTCCGCTCTGCCAGAGTACGGCGAAGGGCCTCTAGTCCCTGGAACGTATCGCGCACCGCGATCCCGTATTTCTCAAGCGCCCGCTGGACTTTCGGCTCTACCAGAGTGGCTGAAAAACGAGGCACGATCGGGGTTACGCGGCCGAGCATCTTTTCGTAGACCGTCCCGGCCTGCGCGAAATATGCTGCCTCCGCCGCTCCGCCCGCATAGGCAAGAGTGGGCAAAAGATAATCCTGCACCACGGGCCGCAATAAAACATTGGGACTAAACTTTTCGGGCGCTTTCGCAATGCGATCGATAAGTTCATCGGTGGATAACTTTTCGGTTTCCCCAGCAGTGGCAATTACAAATTCAGACAAATTCCCAACGGTCCTCCGTTGAATCGGCGTGCGCACGCCGTTTTGCAAGGTGAATACCAGAACCGACGAAGCTGTGACCTTGACTTGCTGGTGATATCCAGCCGCTTCCAGAGCTTGTCCCCGAGCCAGCAACGCGTCATCGATTTCAGACACGCGCTCGATGGCGTTCCGATAGACAGGCGCGGCGATTCTATGCAATTCGGGATCAGAGGCGTCGAGAACAATCACTCCCCACGCCGCAAACAAACGAGCAAAGAAGCGGGCGAAAGCCGAGCCCAGCGTTTCCCCGGGACGATAGGATTCGCGCAAAATTTGCGAAGCTTCTGAATCTCCCAGCAGCGATACGGCTTCTTCAATGACTGGCGCGATCTCTGCTCCTAACCGCACTTCGCTCACCGGCGCGCCGGGAATGCTGTGGCTGGAAGTAGTGAGCTTTCGCAAGAGACCGTCGGGACCCGGAAGGGAAAGATGATTGACCTCTTCCAGATCGTGATCGTAAGTGGCGAGCCAGAAGACCGGAACGGAATCAACGCCCGCGGCAGTTGCTTCGTCCGCCAGCTTGATGGCGCTGAGCGCTTTGTAGATCGAGAACACGGGACCGCCGAAGAGTCCCACCTGCTGCCCGGTCACAATAACCGCGGCACCGCGCCGAAAGCGGCTCAAGTTCGAGAGAGTTTGCGGCGAGGCGTTCCAGGATTTGTTCTGCCGCTCGAGAATTTCGCTGACGCGCTCGCGCCGGGCAGGATCGTATTGCAAAACAGATGCTTCGCTCTTAACCCATTCGTGGAAATGAGGAGAGTGCGGATAGAATTGGCGAACGGCAGGGAGATAGGAGAGAAAGTCAGTGAAAAGCCGTGTGGTGTGCGGGATCTGAGCGAAAGGCAGACACTGCGATTTCACCGGCAACACTCCTCACAACAACAGTTTGTAAAGTGTTGGACGTCTGGAATCATCGCCGGTCAACGCCTTTCGGTTTGCCAAAAGCTAGCAAAGCCATACTAGAGATGCCCGAGAACCACCGCGAGATGCAAGATAATGGTACGCAACGCTGGGCAAGAAAGGAAATTCGCGATGAGTTTGACGGCTGCTCCGCTGCAGATCGTAACTCCAGTCACGCTGGAAGGATCGGTCGTTCGCCTGGAGCCGATTCGCCACGAGCATGCGGAACTTTTCTGGCAAGTGGCCAAAGACGCGCTCGACAAGATCTTCCGCTGGATTCCCTACCGGATGCAGACGCCGGACGATTTCAAGCATCTGGTTGAGAAGGCGCTGGGCGAGCAGGAACGCGGCGAATCCATTGTGTTCGCGACGATCGAGCGCAACTCCGGACGGGTCATCGGCAGCACTCGCTTCATGAACATCGATCGCTTCAATCGTCGGGTGGAAATTGGTTCTACATGGATCGCACCGGAATGGCAGCGTACTGCAGTGAATACAGAAGCGAAATATCTGATGCTGCGTCACGCCTTTGAACTCTGGGGGTGCATGCGCGTCGAACTCAAAACTGATGCGTTGAATCAACAATCGCGCAACGCGATTCTGCGCATCGGCGCGAAAGAGGAAGGCACGCTCCGCAAGCATCTCGTTACATGGACAGGCCGGGTGCGCGATACGGTGTATTTCAGCGTCGTGGATACGGAGTGGCCTGAGGTGAAGAAGAACCTCGAAGAAAGACTCGCAAGGAATAAACCTTCAGCTGTCAGGGATTAGGCGGCTGAATGATGCTGCGCCAGCCGAAGAGACTAACGGATACTCAGCTTCGCTGAAGCTTTCAAAGGTAACCGGCATCCAATCGTGTGTTGACTTCCATTCGGGTGACCCCTAGTCTGGAAGCAGCTCTTTGAGTATGGCCAAACCCACCAGTGGGGGCGTCACGGCTTCGACGGAGATGCTTGCGGCCAAGAGGCATGCCGGGGTGCACACACCCGTAATCGCGTGCAAAATGATAATTGCCAATCAACAAATGGCATACGCAGCCTAATTAATTAGGCAGCCGCTTTCCACCGCTTCGCCCTTGGGCGGTGAGCGAGCGTCACACAGAGGGCTGCTCTTCTCCGCTACGTCTGGGCGGAGAGGTTAAGATTACAGGCTAGCGGCTAGCGTTTCTTGTCCGTTCTGAGCGTGGGCCGCGAACGTCCTGGGGGAAGCGCCGCAAGGCGCCCAACGCCTGGGGCATGAACGCGAATAAGCATGTAGTCTCTTGACCAGTAACATTTTCGGACGCGGGTTCGACTCCCGCCGCCTCCACCATTCTAATATTAATAAACTAGTGATAAATGATATTAAGAATCTTACAATAAACAAACGCGCGCTGGATTCGGCCAAGGCGCTGATTCCACGCGTTCGGTTTACTACCATTACTCTTCTTCGCAGGCTTTCGGCCGCCGATTTCTTGGATCTTTGCGATCTTACAAACGATTGGTCGACAGACATTCCCGGCGGGAATATCCGAGGTCTCCGCGAGTATCCGCATCGAAACATCGACCCCCGTTTAGGCTGCGCGACCAACTTAGCTTGATCTGTCTTTCCTTCTTCCTTCCCCCAGATTCAGATTGAGTGAGCCTGTCTCCCGGTCTGTTTTCGGTCCTAATAGCCAAATCTCCTCAGGCCTGCCATAGCCGCGAATATAAGCTCCATTCGAGACGGAATAAGTTTTGAGATCATTCCAGCTCCACTGGCTGCAAATTCTCGGCTGCCGACAGGAACAAAACAACTGATATTCTTCAGAATACTCAGTGATAAAAGATGAGAGGTACGAACCGTTTTGATACGGACTGAACCCAATCACGTATCGAGTGGAACATTCCGGGCATTCTACGCAGTGTCGCAAGCGGTCAGGCATAAGGCCGATCATTCAAAGAGCGGTAACCCGGTAGCCCGCTTGAGCGGCCGCATTGCTCAAGCAAGCCAGAACAATCGTTGTAACCCACAGCATCCAGAAATTCCGCAAATGTCTGAGCGCGTTCATATTTACTATTCCTCCGATAATGTTGTGTGCCGGGATGACTGGCGATGTGCGTCAGGCTCCGCTCGGCGCTCTGGCAGTTAGCGTGCACTTACGATCAGAATTGGCTCCCAACTTCACACATTCCTGTTGAGTCAGGAATGGGGGAGCAAGCGGTATTCCACGTTCACAACGATTACGTCAGACAACAGCGCCCATGACTCCAGGGTTCGAAAACGCGTGGTGGACTGACAAAATTCGGGGACGATCCCAAGTCGGCTAGAGCGACTGTTTCTCCAACTTCTCATACACATTGGCGAACGGTTACGGAATTCGATGGAATCTCATATTGTTTAACGCATTGTTAAATCCTCTTGACGCTGTGCTCGTTGCCCTACATACTGGTTGGTATGTTGGCGGCACAGAAGAATGGGAAACGTAGAGCGGCCACGCTACGCGATCCCGAACGCACGCGGGAGCGCCTGCTGCAGGCGGCATCCCGTGAGATCTACCGGTCGGGCTTCCAGAGTGCCGGCCTGGACAAAATCCTGGCCTCGGCCGGCGTCACCAAAGGAGCGCTGTACTACCACTTTAAAAGCAAGGAAGGCTTGGGATATGCCGTTATCGAAGAGGTCATCGCCCCCGACGTTTACGGCAAATGGGTGCATCCTCTACAGAGCGTCAAGCACCCAATCGACGCTTTGATTGGCGCTGTTCTACGTATACCTGTTCGGCCCGGGGATGTGCGGGGCGGCTGCCAGTTGAATAATCTGGCGCAGGAAATGTCCCCTCTTGACGCGGGATTCCGGAAACGGATGGCTATCATCTTCGATGCCTGGCGCCATGCCGTTGCCTCCACTTTGCGAGAGGGACAGAGGCAAGGGAGCGTTCGCCCCGACGTGGAGCCCGCTGACGCCGCTGGCCTGCTGATCGCGATGGTTGAGGGCTATGCTTCACTGGCAAAAAATGCTCAGGATCCGAAAGTAATGAAAGCGGGGATCAGAAACATCGTGAACTGGCTGCAGTCGTTGCGCCCGTCGGGCAACCGCAAGCGGGTCTGATCGCATCGGTTCTAATGTACGTACATACCAACCGGTTGGTCTGCTAGGGCAGTCGGCATTCGCGAGTGGCGAAGCGATTCCAGCTTCATCATGAAAGAGGAGGAGGACGAGCAATGACAAGGATCACAGTGTCGCGCAGAAATCTGCTCGCAATGGGCGCCTGCGCGCTAGTTGGTGCCGTGAGCCTGCCGGGACGGGCAAGGGCCAGCGCATCCGGAGGGCAGAATTTAACGAACGAGGAGATTGTCCGGAAGTGGTACGCAGCCTGGGAGCAGAAAGACTGGGCCCCGGTGGATAGCTTGCTCGCGGATAACTTCGCCTTTTCAAGCGCAGCGGGCGACGACCACATCAGCAAGAGCGCTTTCAAAGAGCAATGCTGGAAAACGCAGATCAATTTCATTAAACGTTTTGAGCTGGAGCGGGTCTCTACCGGCGCGGACGATGCTTTTGTGAAGTATCTTTGCCACACCACGAACGGTAAATCGTTCCGGAACGTGGAGTATCTCCGGATCAAGAACGGAAAGTTGCAATCGATTGAGTGTTATTTCGGCGCGCAGTCCAGTTTTCCGTCAGCAGTAAGCACTGGGCAGAGGTAAAGCAGTGTACTCGTCAATCTCTCTTCGAGGTAGCAGAAGTCGAAACGAGAGGGCAACGGGCTCCATCATGAGCGCCCGCGACATTCCCGATCAGCAGACCGCTGCACCCGAGATGTTTGTTCAACAAACTGCTCACGCGAATGGCGACGCTGCAAACCTCATCCGAGTCCTGCGGCAGTTGGAGCTTATGGCAAAACGACAGGCTCCACGAATCGCGTTCAAGGCAAAGGGTAGAATCCTGTTCCTGGATTTAGCGG
Source organism: uncultured Acidobacteriaceae bacterium (assembly GCA_963817305.1). Lineage (GTDB taxonomy): Bacteria > Acidobacteriota > Terriglobia > Terriglobales > Acidobacteriaceae > Sulfotelmatobacter. Next base: position 780,179 of record CAWFOD010000016.1, read on the forward strand.
AGATCGTGGCTGTGCAGGCAGAAGGTAATTACGTCTCGTTGCTACACTACCCAAATCCCTACTTGCTGCACGAGTCCCTCTCGTCGATGGCGGAGAAGCTCAAGCCGTACGGCTTTATTCGCATCCATCGCTCAGTTGTGGTGAATACTTCGGCGGTGGAGGAGATCCAACCTTTACCGACGGGGGAGTACAGGCTACGTGTAAAAGGTGGGAAAGAATACTTGGTAACGCGTACATACAAAGACAACCTCAGAGATCTAGCGCAACTGTGGGTAGGCTCAGAGCGCCTTTGCGGCTGACCCGGCGCGCCGGATTTCTGAAGGCGCCACTCGCTGGCTTCATTTTTCCGGACTTTCGCTACGCTTTACTTCGGCCTTGATAACGATGGAACTGCTTTTGTGTAGGAGTTGGCGGACGGGTGTTTCCCGGCACCAAGGTGGTCTCTTTCATCATCTTTGTTTTCTGCCTAAGATTCGAGGATGAGCAAGGGGGGGCCCGATGAAGGTTCTGGTGGTCGAGGCGGAAGATGCGGTATTAAAAGTGACTGGCGTCATGCTCAACAAGCTCGGTTACGAGGTCGGCCTGGCGCTAAACTGCAATGAAGCGTTCCGCATTTACTGCGACAACGGTCCCCATGACCTTGTTATCATCGCTCTGAAATTCCTCCGCAGTTCACGCGCGGGCGGCGCCAAATTTATGGATGCTGTACGCGAGAAGAATCCCAAACAAAAGTTCGCGTTTATCACTGCATCTCCGGTTCTGAAAAAGCCGTTCTCTCTCCTGGAACTGGACGATTTCATGGGCGCGTTTCGACGGCCCGCGAGCAGCCGCTTCGAATAGACTTCAAACGGCTCCTCCGCGAGAGCTTTGCTAATTCCCGAAGAGTACATCCAGCAGTCGCACCAGCCTGACCTTATCCTGCGTTCCACCTGCGTTGTCGGGAGTTTCCTCGGTGAGTTGCACCAGTTTGTGTGCAAGAACGCTTTCGGCTGTGTGCTGCGTAAGATATATTGCGTTCCGTGGAGGCGTGAGTTTCCAGCTCTTCCTACCATCTCGCTGCAGAACCCATCGTTGCCGTTCTAACTGTTTGTGAATTTCTGCCTTGCCCTCGGTAACAGAAAACAGCTCATGGAACTGAATTTCAATCCAGCCCTGGTTTCCTGTGATATGCACTTTCTTCACTTCGAAATTGTCGAAGACGAACAGAGGTTGAGCCGGCATGAACAGGTCACGCCCACGAAGCTGCTCTTCTGAATCATTGCATGCTTCTAAGAATGCCGAGGTCACCTGACCGGATGTGGGTCGGGCGAAACTTAGAATCACAACAGGAAATGGCTCCCCGTTTACAGAGATGTTTTTCGCAAGTTTTGCAGGGGCGACGACCTCATCCGGGGCCGACTCGTAGGGCTCAGCATCGTTCAAAGCGGCGGGCTGCCAGCTGGCAATTCGGATAGAGCTATCGAGCACGCGATTCGGGGCTGACTTGAGGTAGCGAAAGAAACGAGGCTGTCCCCGCCGGCTCCAATATGTCGAATCGTATAAATCGACACCGGGACCCGTGTGCAACACACTGAAAAAGGAATGCTGTGCGGGATTCACCACGATCCCGGCATGTCCGCGCCAAACAGCCAAATCTCCCGGTTGCGGAGATGTGACTCGCCGAAACTCGTCGGTCCCCTCATAAAGGTCCGAGGAACTCGCATACTCGTAGTGGAAACCTGCGCGCTCATAGAGTGCGTGGACGAAATGGGAGCAATCGGAAGAGTAATCCAGATGATGATGCCGCGAATCCAGCGCGGCTCCCACAATCGCTAAACCCTCACTAGGAGTCAAGAGACGGGGTGCGGTTCGATGCTCGTTAGAATCAGAAGTTTTGCGGCTGACTCGATCAGCCCTCTCGGTGCTGATGCGCTGGCCTTTTCCTTGCTCTCGCTCCTGCGCCAACCCGGGGCAAACAGCCGCCAGGTAGAGCAAAACGATAAACAAGCTGCCTTTGGCGTGGAACGGCATAGTCCATTCTCATAACGAACCTTCAAAAGGCACAGGTCACCGCGGTGCCCCTCGGTCCGGGAAAGTGTCCTGAGCTCAGATGCACCTTAGGGTCGAAGAAGTTTCCAACTTTTTAGCCGTCACCGGGTTGAGGCCTGCAGATTGCAGACTCAGGCATCTCGGCCAAGGCTCTTCGGAAGCGGCACCGTCTGGAAACCCGAACCACTCAGATTCGGCGCACCAGACCTTGATCGGTCGCCCGTGTGTTGCGAACCAGTAACAACACGAGAAGCATTCCGACGAATGGAACGAGGCCCGCGACAATGATGATCGGATCGAAGGAATGAGTTCCGGTGGCCCGGCGTGCATCGGAAAAGTAACCAATCAACTTGAAGGCCACGATGGTGCCAATTCCGGCGCCGGTTCCGCTCAGTCCGCTCACCGACGCCACCGATTCACTGTGATAAAGATCGGACGGCAAAACGTTTGCCATAATCGTAAATCCAGCGTAAGAAAAGGTCGCAACTGCGAACAGAAGAGAAATCAGATAAAGATTAGTCGTGAAGATCGTAGGGATGAGCAGCGTCACTCCGATCCCGCCATAAATCATCACGGCCTTGCGGGCCGCACCCACCGGCCATCCTCGCTTGATCAGATAACCTGACACGGTTCCGCCAAAAAAACTGCCCACGTCAGCAGCGACGAACGGTATCCACACCGCGACCAGGCTGGTTTTCAGTTCGATTCCCTTCGCGACCAGGTAAATGGGGAACCACTCTGCGACGAAAAAGAAAACCGGGTCGGTAAAGCTTCTCGCGATAATCGTTCCCCAGGTCTGCGGGAGTTTGAGCAGGTCGCGCCAGCGCGGACGGGCCGTGCCCTTTTGCTCCGCATCCGCGTCGCGCTTGTCGGCGACGATCATGCGCAGTTCGGCGTCGCTGATGCGAGGGTGGCTTTCCGGCGGATGATAAAGCCATCGCCAGACGATGAGCCAGAGGAAGCCGAGGACGCCTGGAACCATGAACGCGGGTCGCCATCCCCAGCGCGAGTAGATTGAATACGTAAGGAAGGGCGTAATCGCCGCTCCAATCGAGGAACCGCTGTCAAAGAGCGCCGTTGCCAGGCCGCGCTCACGCTTGGGAAACCATTCCGAGACGGCCTTTGTTGCGGCTGGCCAGTTCGCAGATTCGCCGGCTCCCAGCAGGAAACGAAAGCAAGCGAGGCTATAAAACCCACGCGCCAGCGAAGTCAGCATCGAAACGATCGAATATCCGAACACGCTAAGTGTGAGACCGCGGCGCGTGCCGATTCGATCCATCATCTTGCCGAAAACTGTCTGCCCGATGGCATACGCGACGCGGAACGCAATCGCGAGGTTGGCATAGTCGCTATTGGTCCAGTGGTATTGGGATTGGAGATAGGGAGCCAGCCAGGAGAGCGTTTGGCGGTCGATGTAGTTGATGACGGTGGAGGCAAACAGCAGGCCGCCGATCCACCAGCGCAGGGCGGGAATAGAGCGTGCGCTGCGTGACGATGGCTGTCCGGCTGTATCCATGTCGGTACTGAATTAATGCTGGATGAGTTAATTCCAGGGTCTTTTCTCGCGACCCTATGCGGAGGTCTCCAACGCCGAACTGAGCAAACTGGCGGACTCCTTGTCGAGATACACGTTGGCATTGGTGTGCGTGCGCAGGATCGAAGCAGGCGCCATCGGACTGATCTCGCCCTCGAAGCAGGCCTTCACCGCCTGTGCCTTTCGCCCGTCGGGCACGACCGCCAGAATCTCCTTCGCTTTCAGGATCTGACGGATTGACATCGAGATTGCCTGCTTGGGCACGTGTGATATGTCGCCGAACCAGCCTTCCCCCACCTGTTGCCGGCGGCAGGCTTCATCAAGGTTGACGACCAGGTAGGGCTCTTCGGTATTGAAGTCTGCCGGCGGATCGTTGAAGGCAAGATGGCCGTTCTCCCCGATACCCACAAAGGCGATGTCCACCGGCGCAGATGCGAGCGCCTCGCCTACCTGGCGGATTACGTCGGAAACATCGCGCGCGTCGCCGTCGAGTGGATGAAATTTCGCGATTCCGGCTTTGTTCACTAACCGATCGAGAAGTATCTTGCGAAAGCTTGCGGGATGGGTCACCGGCAGCCCGATATATTCATCGAGGTGAAACACTTCGACCCGGCTCCAATCGACATCCGTGAACTCAGTGAGAGCAGCCAGAAACTCGAACTGAGACGTACCCGTGGCGGCTATAACGCGGGCGTGGCTACGGTCCTGGATGGCGCTGCGGATCGTAGCTGCCGCCTTCCGCGCGGCCGCCTTTCCCAACGAACTCTTGTCATTGAAAACCTTTAGCACCATTTTTGCTTCGTTCTCCTGTTATGCCGACCGCATCCCGCTTGACGTTGCGAGATTACACAAGAACTCGAACCACCACAAGCCGCGCCAATGCAGCCCGAGAACGGAATGGGTTTGAAAGCACATTTGGTCTCGCATTCTAAAATTCAAGGTCGCGGTCCCCGCTGACGACTGGACAGATTACACTGGTGAGTCAGGTGATGCCTCGGTTAAAAGCGGCCGGCGTGACACGGCCTCGTCCGGGTTAGCACGCGGAGTGCGATGCAGAATAGCGTTCTGAAGATCGACCCTAAAGACAATGTTTTGATTGCACTCACCGATCTCCACAGGGGCGAGCGCGTCGCCTACTTAGACCACGTCCACACTCTCACGTCAGATGTTCCGGCCAAACATAAGTTTTGTACGCAGAATCTGTCAGCCGGGGACGATATCGTCATGTACGGTGTGCTCGTCGGCAAAGCGAGAGAATCGATCCCAGCCGGGGAAGTTCTGACGACGCGCAATGTACGGCACGAGGCCTCCCCCTACTCCGAGAATTCGCGACGATACGAGTGGATTCCGCCCGATGTGTCTCGGTGGCGGCAGCGAAGCTTCGATGGATACCACCGGCCCGATGGACAGGTCGGAACGCGAAACTATTGGTTGGTGGTGCCGCTGGTCTTCTGCGAGAACCGAAACATTGCCGTATTAAAACAGGCGTTTCAGGAGGAGCTAGGTTTTGCTCAACCGAACAGCTATCGGCAACAGGTAGCGGAGTTGGTCAGGCTTTATGCTGAAGGCAAAACCAAAACCGGTGAGACACATGCTCTGGAACCAAACTCATATTCGCCCATCCGTTCCAAGATTTTTGAGAATGTCGATGGAATCAAGTTTCTGATGCATGAGGGTGGTTGCGGCGGAACGCGTGAAGATGCCAACAATCTTTGCGGGCTGCTTGCGGGGTACATCCATCATCCGAACGTCGCGGGCGCGACAGTTCTCAGTCTGGGATGCCAGAATTCACAAGTTGAAATTCTCCGCGAGCAGATCGCCCGGCGTGATCCGAATTTCAGCAAGCCTATGTTCGTATTTGAGCAGCAAAAGAGCGGCTCCGAATTCAAGATGCTTTCGGAAGCGATCCAATCCACTTTCATTGGGCTCACCGAGGCAAACAGATGTCAGCGTGCCCCCGCCTCTCCCTCTCACTTGTGCGTTGGTTTGAAGTGCGGCGGCTCCGATGGGTTTTCTGGTATATCTGCGAACCCCGCTGTTGGCCGGGTATCGGATACGCTGGCAGCTCTTGGAGGGAGGAGCCTGCTCTCCGAGTTTCCCGAACTCTGCGGCGTCGAGCAGAATTTGGTCGATCGTTGCATCGAGAAGGCGGTCGCCGATCGGTTCATTCGATTGATGAGTGATTATTCGAGTCGGGCAAAAGCCGTCGGCTCGGGCTTCGATATGAATCCTTCGCCGGGAAATATTCGCGATGGACTAGTCACCGACGCCATGAAATCCGCTGGCGCGGCTAGAAAGGGAGGAGCTTCCCCGGTGACGGCGGTGCTCGATTATCCTGAGTACTCCACAGTGCCGGGATTAAACCTCCAGTGCACACCGGGCAACGACGTGGAGTGCGTTACCGCACAGGTGGGCGCAGGCGCGAACCTTATTCTGTTCACCACCGGGCTGGGGACGCCGACCGGAAATCCCATTGCACCGGTGATAAAAATCTCAACAAATTCGCCACTGGCCCACCGGATGCAAGACATCATCGATATTGACACGGGTGCGGTCATCTCCGGTGAGAGCACGATCGAAGAGATGGGAGATGCATTGCTGGAGCTGATAGTTGAGGTGGCGAGCGGTCAGGTTCGAACTAAGGCAGAGTTTCTCGGGCAGGACGATTTTATTCCCTGGAAGAGGGGCGTCTCTCTCTGATGAGATACCGCAACTGCAGCTCGCACAGAGAAAAATGGGCCATCCTCTCTTAGACCTCACTGACAAGACGGCGGTCGTAATTGGCGGAACCAGCGGCATTGGACTGACATTGGCCCGCGGACTGGCAATGGCTGGCGCAAATGTGATTCCGACCGGGCGCCGCTCAGCACTGGTCCGTACGGCGAGCGATGAAATTGTGGCGCTCGGACGAAAATCGGTCGCGATCACCTGCGACGTGACCAGTAAAGAAAATCTGCAGGCGTTGCTCGATGCCGTTTGCGCTGCCTTCGGCAGCGTGCAGATCCTGGTAAACTGCGCGGGCCAAACCAAGCGCACTCCCACTCTGGATTTATCCGAAGCAGAATGGAATGCGATTTTAGAAACGAATCTCACCGGCACGTTGCGCGCCATGCAGGTCTTCGGTCAGCACATGATCGAGCAAAGGTATGGTCGGATTATCAACATAGGTTCGCTTTCCTGCTTCCTCGGTCTTTACGAGGTTGCGGCGTACGGCGCAAGCAAGGCGGCCGTGTTATCTCTTACCAAATCGGTGGCCATCGAATGGGCTCGACACGGAGTTTGCGTCAATGCATTGGTGCCGGGCGTATTTCGCACAGCCTTGAATGCGTCGTTGCTCGATGGTACAGCTCGGGGCCAGGAGTTCTTGCTGCGCACGCCGATGGCGCGGTTCGGTCAGCTCGAGGAACTTGTAGGGGCTGCAGTATTTCTCGCTTCTGACGCGGCCAGTTTTGTCACAGGACAGGCAATCGTAGTCGACGGCGGAATCCTTGCCAGCGGAGTCAATCAATGACCGGCGCCATCTGGCGAAGCCATCTCCACAACGCCGGTTTGCGCTCAGATTCAGTCTCCTGGAAAACGCGCATACGCGATAGCGTCATCGCTTGCGTCCTCGTTTTGATCGCAGCCCAGATACTCATGGCAACTGAACCCGCTGTGATGGAAAGTACAAAAGCTCGGGAAGATGTAACGCCGAGCACAGACCCAACCACCGCATTCTGGCGCGGAGCTCGATCCGTCTATACCGACAAAGCTCCCTTCGGCCAGAGCCAACCGCGCTACCGTACCGAGATTCTCTCGCGCTGGACAGAGAAAAATCTGTACTTCTTATTCGTTTGTCCTTATGAGGCGCTGCATCTCAAGCCCTCGCCCGACAGGTCAAGCGAAACATATCAGCTCTGGGATTGGGACGTTGCCGAAGTCTTCATTGGTTCCGATTTCCAAAACATCCGCAAATATAAGGAGTTCGAAATCTCGCCGCAAGGCGAGTGGGTCGATCTCGATATTGACCTGTCTGCGCCACATCACGAAGATGGCTGGAAGTGGAACTCTGGCTTCACGGTCGCCGCCCGCATCGATCCAGCCGCGAAAATTTGGTACGGAGCCATGCGCATTCCATTCTCGGCTTTGCAGAGCCATGCTCCGTCTGTTGGCGACAAGTTTCGAATCAATTTGTTTCGCAGCCAGGGCCCACCGCCGAACCGGACCGAAATTGTCTGGCAACCAACGATGAGTCACACGTTCCACACTCCAGAGAGATTCGGCCTCCTGCATCTGATCGCGGAGGATCCCAAGTAGGCCCTCGGCGCCGTGCCGAACATTTTCCAGCTAATCAACCGCCCATTCTTTTGCTCCTTCACACCGGCGTCGATCTGAGCTTTCTGTTGCTGGACTTCGCGCGTTGAACAACGCGCGTTTATGCATAAATGGATCCGACTGATCTCTTTCCATATCTCGATAGTCGCTATGACATGATAGTGACTAACGCAAGCTGATTCTATATAATCGCGCGTCATGCCAACTGTCGTATCAACTAAAGAGACGCTCTATAACGTAGCCAGTCGAGTAGCCACGATTACTTTGAATCGGCCGGACAAACTCAACGCCTGGACGGCGCTGATGGAAAGCGAAGTGCGTTCGCACATGGAGAACGCCGAGCAGGACGAAGAGGTCCGCGTGATCGTATTGACAGGCGCTGGGCGTGGCTTTTGCGCAGGCGCTGACATGTCGCTGCTGAGCGCGGTGGCGGAACGCGGCGTGGATTACCGGAATCTGGATGACCGAGAGCAGGTTTTGGGCGACGGCGTCAAACGCCGTGAAGGCGTCGCCCCGGATTTTCAGAAGAGATACTCGTATTTCCCGGCGATCGGGAAGCCGGTGATTGCCGCCATTAACGGACCGGTGGTTGGCCTTGGCTTGGCGATCGCTCTCTATTGCGATCTGCGGCTGGCCTCGGATGCAAGCCGCTTCAGCACTACATTCGCGCGACGCGGGCTGATTGCCGAGTACGGAATGGCCTGGATGTTGCCTCGGATCGTTGGAATTGCAAACGCGCTCGACCTGCTGTTTTCCGCCCGGACCATCGATGCCCCCGAAGCATTGCGCATGGGGTTGGTAAATCGAGTCTTTCCCCAGGAAACCTTTCTCGAAAAAACCCACGAGTATGCTCGGGAACTGGCTTCTGCCGTGAGCCCGCGCTCGTTGCGCATCATCAAGCGCCAGGTATACGAGGCGATGTCCCAACCACTGGCGGAAGCTTTCGACATTTCCGTGCGAGAGATGATGGCGTGTTTCCGCACGGAGGATTTCAAAGAGGGTGTCGCGCACTTCGTGCAGAAACGTCCCGCTGCTTTTACAGGTAAATAGGAGACAGGCGGCAAACATGGATTTTTCGTTCAGCAGCAAAGTGAAGGACCTGCAACACCGCTTGCAGGTCTTCATGGATGAACACATTTATCCGAACGAGCAGCGCTACTACGATGAGGTCGAACGCAACCGCTGGTCGCCACCGGCCGTCATTGAGGAACTCAAACCCGAAGCTCGCGCCGCCGGCCTGTGGAATCTGTTCCTGCCGGATCGGGAGCATGGGGCAGGGTTGACGAATCTCGAATATGCACCTCTGGCCGAGATTATGGGGCGCAGTTTTATTGCTCCTGAGGTGTTCAACTGCTCGGCGCCGGACACCGGCAACATGGAAGTGCTCGCCCGTTACGGTACCGCGGAGCAAAAGGAGCGCTGGCTTAAGCCTCTGCTTGCGGGCGAGATTCGGTCGTGCTTCGCGATGACCGAACCTGCGGTGGCCTCATCGGATGCAACCAACATCGAGGCGAGTATTGTTCGCCAGGGCAACGAGTATGTGATTAATGGCCGCAAATGGTGGTCCTCGGGTGCAGGCGATCCGCGCTGCAAGGTCGCGATCTTCATGGGACGGACTGACACAGACGGAACTGGCACAAAAAAGACAGATCGCTCGGCCGCGCTCCACAAACAGCAGTCGATGGTGCTGGTGCCGATGGATAGCGCCGGGGTCAAGATTGAACGCATGCTGACGGTGTTTGGCTATGACCATGCGCCGCACGGGCACGGCGAGATCACTTTTGAAAATGTTCGGGTGCCCGTCTCGAACATGTTGCTCGGCGAAGGACGAGGCTTTGAAATTGCCCAAGGGCGGCTGGGTCCGGGACGCATTCACCACTGCATGCGCTGCATCGGCGTGGCCGAACGGGCCCTCGAAACCATGTGTAAGCGAGTGCAATCGCGCGTGGCCTTTGGTAAGCCGCTCGCCGAGCAAGGCACCATACGGGCCGACATAGCGCGATCCCGCATGGAGATCGATCAGGCACGTCTTCTGACTTTGAAAGCGGCCTACATGATGGACACTGTCGGGAACAAAGAAGCACGCGCCGAGATTGCGATGATCAAAGTCGTGGCGCCGAATGCCTGTCTGCGCGTGTTGGACCGCGCGATTCAGGCTCATGGAGGTGCGGGCGTCTCTCAGGATACCTTTCTGGCCGGCGCCTGGGCGAATGTGCGCACACTGCGTTTGGCCGATGGTCCCGGACGAAGTGCACACCGAAGCGATCGCGAAGATGGAACTCAGGAAGTGGAGTGGGCCGCAAAACTTGGGTGACCAGAAATGAGGAGACGCCAGTGCCGGTTGTCCTGGAAACACCGCATTCCCTAAGAGATTTGGTAGGTCGCGAACTCACCGTGACGGAATGGTTCCCCATTACCCAGGAAAGAATTGAGGCGTTTGCTGAAGTTACCGAGGATCGCCAGTGGATCCACGTGGACCGCGAACGTGCCGAGCGTGAGTCTCCCTATGGGACCACAATTGCTCACGGGTTCTTGACCTTGTCGCTGCTGAGCCGGTTTATGAAGGAGGCAATTCAGATCCGAGGCGGTGTCCGCATGAGCGTCAATTACGGCTTGAATCGAGTTCGATTTCCTTCTGCTGTCCGCGCCGGCTCTAAGATTCGGGTTCGCTTCACTCTTCAATCGCTAAAAGACGTGACTGATGCGCTGGAAGCAGTCTTTGATGCGAGAGTGGAAGTCCAGGGCAGCGACAAGCCATGCTGCGTAGCTGAGTGGGTAGTTCGCTACTACACGTAAGGTAGCGGTCGTTCTAAGCAGTGCCGAAATCCTCTTAGCGGTGGGTGCACAGCCCCGGAGCGGCGAGGTGCGGCACCGCATTGAAGGTAAATAACCGCAGCTGCTGTTTTCGCAAGCGCAGGATTGTGTAGGATGCGTTATACACGGCCCCGGCGAGCCGCATGATCCGCTCATCGGAAATCTCGAGGGACAGGCCAGTCCAAATCGCAAGCGGCGTGGCCGACGTAACCACGAGAATGTTCTCGTGCCGCGCGTCATTCTCTTGCTCTTGCCGCTCCATCTTCAACCGGCAGGCCGCAACGCGCTCACGAAACTGGTCCCAGGTTTCGCCGCTATAGGGATAACGACCGGAGAGCCATGCCTCCACCACTTTGGTATCGCAAGGCATCCATCTGCGATGAATTCGTGCCCCGTGCGCGCCCTGGCTAACGCGAACCTGCTCGCGCATTTCGTCGTATTCGCGTAGAAATTCCGGATCTTCGGCAGCCAGCAGCGGAGCAATCTCGCGATACACTCGCCCGAGATCGAATTCATCCCATCCTGAATCGACGCGAATTGTGGGGAAGCCAACTCCGGCGTCGGCATAGACTGCACGGATCTGCTCGGCGGTTTGCTGCTGCCGCGCCAGTGCTCCTGCATAGGCGGAGGCAAATCGGATTCCCTGTGAAATGAAGTGCTCGCCCAACAGCCGCGCCTGACGTTCTCCCAACTCGGAAAGCGAATCGTAAGCGTCGCGCGTGCCCGCCTGTCCATGGCGCACGAGATAGACGGTGCTCAAATGGATTTCCCCATCTTAGGATATTCAATGAGCGAATCCGCCAACTCTACTAATCCTTTCACGCGATCTCCGAAATTCTCAAATCGTGTGTCCTGCGTCTGGCCACGCCGGAAGCGGTAGTAAATCTGCTGCAGAATTACTGCCAGCTTGAAGATGCCAAGCACTTCGTAATAACCGATCTGCGAAAGGTCGCGTCCCGTTCCCTCCGCATAACGCTGAACAAACTGATCTCGCGTGTACCAACCGGGCTGCGATGTGAGTGAGGGCACTCCGCGAGCGCGTAGTTGTGGCGCCTCGACCCAAGCCCAGTAACACAACGTCAAGCCCAGATCGGCCAATGGATCGCCCACCGTCGCCATCTCCCAATCGAGCACCGCTTCAATCTCAATGCGCTCGGCAGAGTCTTCGCTGAGCATCAACATGACGTTATCCAACTTGTAATCGTTATGCACCAGGGTCGGCGCGGGGGAAGACGGCCGGTGATCGGTGAGCCATCGAATCACGCGGTCCATCATCGGCATGGCATCCGTTGTGGCGCGTTTCCAACGATCTGCCCAACCCTGCACCTGGCGTTCAAGAAATCCTTCCGGCTTACCAAGTTCGATCAAACCGGTCCGGGAAATATCGATGGCGTGCAGGCGTATCAGGCAATCGATAAAGGCTTCGCTTACCCGCTCCGCGTAATTTGGCGCCTTCGCCAGTTGTGGCGGAATTTCATCCCGCAAGATAAGTCCATGTCGCCGCTCCATCAGGAAGAAGACAGATCCCAGCACCGCTGGATCCTCGCACAAGTGAAAGACGTTTGGAGCTTCTCGAAAATGCGGATGCAACATCTGAAGCACTCGAAACTCACGCGCCATGTCGTGCGCTTTCGGCGCGACTGGCCCCAGAGGGCCGCGCCTCAGCACATACTCGAGCCCATCGTCTCCATTCACCCGCAGCAGATATGTAAGGTTCGAGTGCCCGCTCGGAAACTGTTCGAGGGTGATACCCCGTTCAGCGCCCGCGATTCGTCCGCGCAGCCAGTCGGCTAGCGAAGGTAGATTCAGTTCTTCGCCTGGGCGAACAGGGCCGGTATCGGGATGCAATCGAGATAAGCCTTTCCGACGGAACTTACTGTTAAAAGGTGTCCCAAAACGTTGAGCATTGATGACTACTGTCAAAGTTGGATTCAACCACTGGCATCGGCGGTATCAAAGATTGGAACTGATCGGTCGACGCGCTGTACGGAGACCAGAACCGCTCATTGGGAGAGTTCGGATCCCCTGTCTTCGCGAACTGCGTCCAGTAGCTGACCATCGCATTAGAAAGTTCCATTTGTTGGCTTGAAAGTGTTACCGGTAGGTCGAAAACATCGATGCCCGGGAACAGGTAGGGAAGCTCGGAGCTATGATAGGCACCCAAGGGAAAAGTCAACAATCCCCCAAAAGCAGATTGAGGCGGCGGTGCGTTCTCATCGTTGAACTCATAGGTATAGGTCGGCACAAATTTCGCCAGTGACTGATCCGCAATGCGCGCGGCGCAGCTAAAGACTCCATCCGTACCCGAGGCCCCCAACGCCTCACCACCGTTCGGATAACCGGCGAATGGATAGAACGCAAGCACGGGCGACGCCAGCGCCGGTCCCCACAAAGCAGTAACGGCAGTATCGTACTCCGCCGAATTCAGTATCGGATTTCCCACGAGGTCGTAATCCAGAGCTACGAACAATCTATATTCATCGTGATTGGTGCCCGAGATCAGCGGGCACTCGATTGAATTCGCCGCTGGCAAATGCAGCGCTCATCGTCTGTGTGAGCAGCGTTCCATCGACGAACGGATACAAAGGAAAAGGCTCTACTGCGACTATGGTCGAGGCGGGCACGGCACGAAGACAGGCAGCTGTCTGGTCGGTGCATCCGACACTATCCGCAATGGCGGCGCCGGACGGCACGGACGTGGTACCCGTCGTTTCCGCCACCGTCAGAGTAGCAATGTTCGAAAAGTAGTTCTGGAATTCCGCGTAGGATCCGCTTTCCGATATCGCTCCACGGAACATGCCGGCTACAAGGGGAGATGCGAGCTGGGCATAGACGCTTTGTCCGCCTGCCGACTCGCCGAAGATTGTTACTCGATCTGGATCGCCGCCAAAGCTCGTGATATTCCTGCGAACCCACCCGAGTGCGAATTGCTGATCCATCAACCCATAGTTGCCGTTGAGATGCCCTTCAGCATCGATTGCGGACTGGGCAAAGAATCCCAAATATCCCAGGCGGTAATTAATGGTGACAACAATCACCCCTTTTTTCACGAGTAGCTCGGGGTTGTAAGGGGTGCTGCTCCCGTTAATCAGTCCGCCGCCGTGAATCCAAAACATGACCGGCAGACCGCGCCGATCGCGATCATGCCATCCATCATCCGATTTCCGCTGTGGCGTGAAGACATTCAGGAAAAGGCAATTCTCGCTGCCGCCTCCAGCTTGCGTACACTCACTACCGAATTGAGTGGCCTGGAGTACAAATCCGGGAAAGAATCCGTAGCGCTTCGGCGGCCTCCAGCGCAGCGCGCCCACCGGCGGAGCTGCGTAGGGGATGCCGAGAAATTGGTTCACGCCATCCGTCGTTGAGCCAATCACCAGTCCACTTTCGGTGAAAGCAATCGGGCGGTGGGATGAGTTGTCGGCAGACGCGGTCGCTACTGAGATCAGCGTGAAGACGCAGATAGCCGCCGCTGTAAATTGCAGTCTGGAAGTAGACCCACAGTGATCGGGTCGCCTGCTGCGATTTTCGCTGTTTTTCATCTCTGATTCCTCCCTCAGAAGTTAGGATTCGGCCAATGAATCAACTCGCTTCGAACAGACCGGCGGCGCCTTGTCCGCCGCCGACACACATGGTCACGACGCCGTAGCGCGCTTTCCGGCGCGCCATTTCATTGGCGAGCGTTCCGACCATGCGCGAACCGGTCATGCCAAACGGATGACCGATGGAGATGGAACCTCCATTCACATTCAACTTTTCCGGATCTATTCCCAGGCGGTCGCGGCAGTAGACCACTTGCACTGCAAAAGCCTCGTTCAGTTCCCAGAGGCCGATATCATCCATCTTGAGGCCGGTGCGCTTGAGCAGCTTGGGCACGGCGAAGACGGGACCGATACCCATTTCGTCCGGATCACAACCCGCAACTTGGAATCCGCGAAACACCAGCTTGTAGGGCACACCCAGCTGATCAGCGCGCTGGCGCGACATCAACAGAGTGGCCGAAGCGCCGTCGGAAAGTTGCGAGGAGTTGCCGGCCGTCACGGTGCCCTCGCCGCTTTGCGGATCAAAGTGAGGCTTCAGCGCGAGCAGGCCTTCCAGCGTGGTGTCGGGCCGGTTGCATTCGTCGTGGTCGCAGCATACCTCCCGCGTCCCAACCTTCTCGCCGGTTTTCTTATCGAGGAGCGCCATCGTGACCTTCATGGGCGCGATCTCGTCCGCGAAAAAACCTTCTCGCTGAGCGCGAGCCGTGCGTTGCTGGCTCAGCAGCGCGTACTCGTCCTGCAGCTCCCGGCTCACCTTGTAGCGTTTAGCGACAACTTCCGCGGTATCTCCCATGACCATATACAACCCGGGCAATCGTTTCTGCAGTTCCGGATGAGGATTGCCGGCAGCGGGCGTCATACTGATACTCTCGACGCCGCCGCCAATCGCCGCCTCCACGCCCTCGCTGATGATCTGGTGCGAGGCCACAGCAATCGCCTGCAATCCCGACGAACAAAACCGGTTTATGGTCGTGCCCGCGACCGAAGTGGGAAGGCCGGCCAGCATGGCGGAAGTGCGGGCGATGTTGTGACCCTGCGGACCGTGTGGTTGTGCACATCCCAACACAACGTCGTCGATTTCGGCCGCGTCAAGCTGCGGCACCTTGCGCAGGACGTCTTTGATGCAATGTGCTGCCAGATCTTCGGGGCGGGTCATGTTGAATGAACCACGGAACGATTTCGCCAGCGCGGTCCGTGAGCTGGCAACGATTACCGCTTCTCGCATATTTTCTCCCGCCGTGGACAATCAAAGGCAACCAGCGAAAATCCGCAACGCGTACCGCATCCGCCGCGATCGGATTACTAGGCTCGCAGTCGTGCTCTTAATTCTTACGCCATCACGGCCTGTTCCCGGTTCAGCTCGGCGAAGCGTCTTGCCTTCCTCCGCCAAACGCTTCAACAGAGGTGCAGGTTCCCAGAGTTCGCCATGCTGTTGATGAAATTCTGAGATGCGGTGGTAGACCTTATCCAGTCCCACGGTATCCGCATACCACATCGGACCGCCGCGATAGGCCGGGAATCCGTAGCCATTTAGATAGATGATGTCGATGTCGACAGCGCGCGTTACGATGCCTTCCTCAAGAATGCGCGCGCCTTCATTCACCAGGGCATAAATACACCGGTCTACGATTTCTTCGGATGAAAATTTGCGTTGCGCGATGGCGGCTTCGCGGGCCCACCGATGCACCATCTCGTTGACTTCAGGATCGAGAATCGGACGCCGATTCTCGTCGTACTTGTACCAGCCCGCAGCCGGTTTTCTGGCCGTAGCGCCCAGTTCGCAGAGACGGTCCTCCGCGAACGGCTGCCGTAGCCCAGGCTTTTCAAGGTGCCGGTACTCTTTACGGATACGCCAGCCCACATCGAGCCCTGCTAAATCGCCTGTCGCCAGGGGTCCCATCGCCATGCCGAAGTCGAACAATGCCTTGTCAACGGATTCGATGCTGGCGCCTTCCTCCACCAGGAACTGCGCTTCACGGCGATAGGGGCCGAACATGCGGTTTCCCACAAAGCCCCGGCAGTTGCCGACGAGCACCCCGACTTTTCCCAGTTTCTTAGAAAGTTGCATGCAGGTCGCGATCACTTCTTTGCTGGTCGCCTTGCCGCGCACGATCTCGAGCAGGCGCATAACATTCGCCGGGCTGAAAAAATGCGTGCCAATGACGGAGCCGGGGCGCGAAGTGGCTGAGGCTATTTCATCTATGTTGAGCGTTGATGTGTTGCTCGCAAGGATTGCATCTGGTCGGCACGCGCGATCCAACTGGCCGAAGACTTCTTTCTTGAGCGCCATGCCCTCGAACACGGCCTCGACGACCATATCGACCTTGCCGAAATCGTCGTAGCTGAGCGTCGGCTTGATGAGTTGCAGGCGTTCATCCGCGATTTTCTGCGTAAGCCGGCCGCGTTTCACCGAACTCTGATAGTTCTTCTGGATGGTGGCCAGTCCACGATCAAGCGCCGGCTGGTCGGCCTCCTTTAGCAACACGGGAAAACCGGCATTCGCAAATACCATCGCGATTCCAGCGCCCATCGTTCCAGCACCCACTACCGCCACAGAACGTACCGGAAGAATCGGAGTTTCTTTTGGTACGTCTGGAATCTTGGCGACTTCGCGCTCGCCGAAAAACGCATGAATCAGGGCCTTGGACTGATCCGAAAAAAGACACTCATCGAACAGCTTTCGCTCTACCTGGCATCCTTCATCAAAAGAGAGCCTGGTGGCGGCTTCCACCGCATCGATCGCCGCAAGCGGCGCCATCATTCCACGCTGTTTCGTGTGAGCCTTTTCGCGCGCGGCAGCGAAGACCGAATTCTGCTCGGGAACTTCGAGTTTAATTTTTTCGTTCCGCTCGCGAGTTTTGCGCAGTGGTTTCGCAGCGATTTCGCGCGAGAAAGCTATGGCGCCCGGTAATAGATCGTCTTCGATCAGACGATCGACGAGGCCGAATTTCAGCGCCTCCTGAGCCGTAATCGGATTGCCTTCTGCGCACATCTCGACGGCCTTGGCGACGCCCACTAGCCGAGGCAGCCGCTGGGTGCCACCTGCGCCGGGAATAATGCCGAGCTTCACTTCGGGCTGGCCGAGTTGAGCCTTCGGAGCCGCCACCCGGTAGTGGCCAGCCATCGCCAGCTCCAGGCCGCCGCCAAACGCGCTGCCATGTATCGCCACCACCACTGGTTTTCGCACATCTTCGATCTGAAGCAGGAGCGGGAGCAGGCCCGCGCCTCGCTGGGTCTTGCCGGACGTGATTTTGCCGAATTCTTTTATGTCCGCGCCGGCGATGAAGGTACGGCCGCCACCGATCAGCACTACGGCCTTTATCGCATCGTCCTTGCTTACCTGCTCAATGGCTTGGGCAATCCCCTTCGCGACCCCGGGGCTCAAGGCATTCACTGGCGGGTTATTGACGGTGATGATTGCGACATCTTTATCTTTGGCAAGTTGAACTAGATCGTCCATGGCACTGAACTCTCTCCCGCATCTCCAAAGGGTTCACTTGCGCGCCGTAACTTCGTGCGTGCTGTGTTCCTGTTCGCTCCAATACTTTTTGCGCAATCCTTTTTTCAGAATTTTCCCGGTAGCAGTCTTGGGCAGGCTCTCCAGAAACTCAATCGACCGCGGACACTTGAAGTGCGCAATGCGAGAGCGGCAGAATTCGAGTAATTCCGCTTCCGTTGGGTTTGATCCGGGTTTCGCTACAACCAGCCCCTTGGGCACTTCGCCCCATTTTTCGTCTGGAACTGGAATGACAGCAGCCTCATAGACCGCGGGATGCGCCAGGAGCGCCTTCTCCACTTCGAGCGATGAAATGTTCTCACCGCCACTGACAATAATGTCTTTCTTGCGATCAGCGATGAGGATGCGTCCATCCTCGCTGATGGTGGCCATGTCACCGGTATGAAACCAACCACCGCGCATCGCTTCCGCCGTGGCCGCCGGCTGTTGCCAATAGCCCTGCATCACACCGTCGCCGCGAGCGACAATCTCCCCCATGGTTTTTCCGTCGCGGGCAACATCATTGTCCTCAAAGTCCACCACGCGAAGCTCCACGCCCGGAATCGCGTACCCGGTCATCGCCCGTGCCGCGTAAAGCTCTCCACCATCGAATTGCTCTCCCGGCTTCAGTTTGGCGGTGGAGAGTACCGGCGCAGTTTCCGTCAGGCCGTATCCGGCAAAACACACGCAACCAAGTTTTTCTTCGGTCTCGCGCACCAGGGTCGGAGAAGAAGCCGCTCCTCCGATCGAAATCCACTCGAGACTGCTCAAGTCATATTTTTGCCGGTCTGGCGAATTCACCAATGCCGTCGCCATGATCGGCACAAGGCTCAGCGAGTCGACGCGCTCGCGCTCAATCAACTGGAAGACTTCCGCGCAGGTAAAGCGCTGCAGCATGACATGTTTCCCTCCCATAAAGGTGACGGAATGTGCAGTGCCCCAACCGTTGGCATGGAACAGTGGAATGGTGTGCAGATTCACGCTATCCGGCTTGGTCATGAACGTCACAATGACGGAGAGAGCGTGGAGATAAACATTTCGGTGGGTCAGCATCACTCCCTTGGGATCGGCGCTGGTGCCGCTGGTATAGAACAGTTCAGCCAGGGAGTTCTCGTCGAAGTCCATCACATCCGCCCGGTAAGGCGTTGCCGCCGCTAGGATGTCTTCATAATTTCCTGGGGAGAGCCAGGCTCCCTGCGGTGCAGCATCCAGCATGAAGAAATTCTGCACAGTGGAAACGCTTTGCCGAAAAGAATCCACGACCTCAGCGAATTCTTTTTCCAGGAAGAGAACTTTCACGCCGGCGTCGTTCAGAATGTAGGCGAGTTCCCGAGGAGCGAGCCGGAAATTCAATGGGAGCAGCACCGCACCGGCTTCCAGTACGCCGTAATACGCTTCGAGAAGCCGATGGCAATTCAGGCTGAGAAATGCAACCCGGTCGCCTGCCTTCACGCCCGCTTCGCGCAGAGCACCGGCGAGACGGCCGGCACGTTCCGCGAACTGCGCATAGGTGAAACGTCGCTCTCCACAGACCACGGCGGTCTTGCCGGGGAACTGCTGTTCGGCATATCGCAGGAATCGTACGGGAGTAAGCGGAATATTCATGGCTTGGGCGTCACCACGCTGACTGACCTCCATCCACCACCAGCACATGACCGGTGACATAGTCCGAGGCGGCAGAAGCGAGAAATACAGCAGCTCCTTTCAAGTCATGTTCGTTGCCAAAACGCCGCAACGGAATGTGGGAGAGGAACAGATCCTTGTGATGCTCCAGCACGCGGTTCGACATGTGTGTAGGAAACCAGCCGGGAGCGATTGCGTTCACCTGAATGTTGTGCGCTGCCCATTTGCAGGCCAAGTCTTTGGTAAAGCTGATGACGCCGCCCTTGCTGGCGTGGTAACCAATGGCGGAAAGTTCCGCCGGAGCGCCGCCCAGCCCAGCCACCGACGCAATATTGATAATCTTCCCGCGCCCTTGCCGAATCATGACTTTTCCCACCGCCTGCGCGCACAGAAAAGTTCCCGTCAGGTTCGTCTCGATGACTTTGTTCCAATCCTCGAGCCGCATTTCCTCGACGGGAG
The DNA here is from genome assembly GCA_963817305.1 of uncultured Acidobacteriaceae bacterium. Classification (GTDB taxonomy): domain Bacteria; phylum Acidobacteriota; class Terriglobia; order Terriglobales; family Acidobacteriaceae; genus Sulfotelmatobacter. Next base: position 799,986 of record CAWFOD010000016.1, read on the forward strand.
CGCCCCAGGAAATTCCCGCGTTATTGATGAGTACATCGATTCGCCCAAACTGGGAGACGGTCGCTTCTACCATCTGCTGAATACTGTCCGGGCTTTGGACGTCGCAGCCGAGGGCGATTGCTTTGACGCCGAGTTGCTGCAATTCTTCGGCGGCCTGAAGGCAGCGTTCCTTCTTGCGAGCGCACAACACCAGGTCGGCGCCCATTTCCGCCAGACCCTCGGCCATTTGGCGCCCCAGTCCGATTGACCCTCCGGTGACGATTGCAACGCGTCCGGTTAGATCAAAAAGCTGCTTGACATTCACCGTCACCGTGGAATCCTGGGTGGTGCCGGCGGTCTCCTTTAACATGAAACCTTCTCCTTCTCCGACCCGGCATCGCTTCCTGCACTTCCGACCTGCTCGTTAAGAAATTGCAGAATAGTTTGGTTTGAAACTTCCGTCTGGTCGGTTAAGAAGAGATGGCTGGCTTGCGGAATCGTCAGCGAGCTTCGCGCCTGGAATACGCTCCGCGATCAACTTTCCGTTGCCCGGCGGTACCAGCCGGTCATTCTCCCCGTGGATCACCAGGGTTGGGACGGCGATTCCGGAGAGGCGGCTGTACGCCTCCCAGGCAAGTATTCCTTGCAGCTGTGCCTTGTATGCTTCGGGCCGCGGAAACCACGGCCGACGAATCGCAATGTCCTCATCAATCCGTTCACGCGGAGTGTTCGAATCGTAGATAAACGGCACGGCTGCTTCCGCAGCCTGTTCCGGACTCATTTTGTCACGCGCCATCAGCATCTGCGTAGCTTCCGGTTCAGCGCGTACTGCCGTCGGTCCGCCGGCCGCAGTGCAGCCTAGTATCAGCGACCGCACTCTCTTCGGGTATCGCAGCGCAAACTCCTGCGCAATCATGCCACCCATTGACACACCGAACACGTGAGCGCTCTCGGTTCCGGCGGCATCCAGAACCGTCGCCGCGTCAGACGCCATCAGTGCGATCGGATACGGACCCGCAGGCACATCGCTCCTTCCCACGCCACGGTTATCCAGCGAGATGGTTCGATAGTGCGCTGCCAGTGCGGGTCGAATGCGATACCACATATCCGAGGTGTAGCCGAGGCCCATGATCAGCAAGACCGGATCGCCATGGCCCTGTTCATCCCAATAGATTCTTGCTCCCTGATTTTCAACAAATGCCATCGAGTCCCTCGGAATGAAAAAACGCTCGCGACCTCTAACGGGCGGTTTCTCGCCAATGCTAGAACAAGACCAACCCCGCGACTCTAGAAGCTGAAGCGAATGCCGAGTTGGATCTGTCGCTTCGGGAACGCCGAGGTGAAAGACAGCGGAGTACTCGGCGTGTCCGTCCCGCCACCCGCCAAGGGCGGTGCCCGGCCGAACCCCGTGCACGTTAAACGTTGTGAACCCCGGCGTGAGGCCGAACAGCGGGCTCACTTCGTTGTTTACGCTGGCGAAGTTCGTTCGGTTGGCGATATTGAATCCCTCCGCCGTGATCTGCACATTCGCCTTCTCGCCCACTTTGTGCTGCCATGTCAACCGGGCGTCGAAGTCGTAATAATCAGGGCCAAGACCAGTGTCGCGCGCTGCGCCGATGGGCCGTTCATTGGTTGTGTGATTGTCGCCGTTCACTTCTCCGCCTGCGAGCAAATTAAAAGGGTGTCCACTGTGGTAACTGAAAATTGGCGACAGTTGGAACCCTGACAAGATAACTTGTTTCCACGGGCTGTCGAACACGCCCGCAATCACCACTTTGTGACGCTCATCAAATTCGGAGAGACTGCGGTCGATGTTGATATTTGTCGGATCCTGCGGCCCATAGTCGCTGTTGAAATCCGTCGATGTGTCGAAGGCTTTACTGTAGGTGTAATTCCCGAACAGCGTGAAGTGATCGCTGAAGCGCTTCTTGATTTCCAGAATGCCGCCCTCGTAAAGAGCGTACGCCTCCGAACTGTAAGCATTGTTCTGCACCACCAGCGGATTCACAAAGCATTGGGTGGCATTTGTGACCGGATTATCACAGGGCAGACCACCGGGTTCAGTGCCTCCCAGCGGATCGGCTCCGGCGGCCGTCGTATTCCAGTTGCGATAAGAAACATTTTGACCGTTGGCGAGAGTTAAAGTGGTGAACGGCGCGGGCAGCAGATTGGTATCGATAGCAACCGGCAGCCTCTGGGTATGAGAATAGATACCGCTGACAGAGACGGAGAATCCTGGCGCGATTTCACGCTCAATTCCGAAGGAAATCTGTTGCGCGATCGGCGGCCGATAACCCGGTTGATTGGCGAAAACTACTTGCAGCGGACCGACGGGGCCGCTGTTCGTAACATCGATGCCAAACGGAGCGACCGCAGCAGGAGTGATGCACGCGGCATTTCCCGGAGCAGGCGTTGTGCATTGAATTGATCCTTGCGCAAACAACCCCGCGAAAATCGTGGGCGCTCCTGCCAACCCTAAAGCTGGAACTCCACCGATCGGATCTACATAAATAGATATCTCCCGATTGCACGGGCTGGAGCCGTTACCGGGGATAATCGGATGACCGAACTGCGAGAACCCGCAGGTCGCGGTCAAGTTGGCCACCTGCCCGGCCGGCGTACTGTTTTCGACCGCAGATTTGTTCTTGTTCACCACTCCCAGGCTCAAGTCCACGTCGGGAATCTGAGCATCAACAGGCCCGTAGAAAATTCCGTAACCACCGCGGATCACTGTCTTGTGGTCTTTCAAAGGATCCCACGCAAAAGAAACCCGTGGCGCGAAATCTTTTTTATAAGTGGTCAAGGGAGCGAATTGAGAATCCAGTTCGTAGCGCAGGCCGTAGTTAAGCGTGAAACTTGGCGTAATCGTCCACGAGTCCTGCCCGTACACCGCAGTCAGCGGTCGCGTGTAATACGGGTAGGTCGGATTACCAAAGCCCTGCTGGAAAACCTCCGGAAGTCCGAACGATGCTGACTGCAAAGAAGTCAAACTGGGAAGCAATGGAGTCAGCAGATCTCCAGGGAGCGATCCAAAGACAAAACGTCCGGGAAAAAATGTATGCGACTCCGTGTGATTCCCGCGAAGTATTTCCGAACCACCGAACCTTAACGTGTGACGGCCGCGGATCACCGTGAAATTATCTGCGAACTCGTATCTACGCAGGATCGTGAGATTGGGAAGGAAAATGTTCGTTCCCAGATTATTGATAAAACCGGGAATCTGGAGACCCACCTCCCCTGGCACATTGGGGATCACTCGAAAACTGTTGTAGTCCCATTGCACTCGAGCCTCATTTTCTGTGCTCGGACTAAACTGGTGATACCAGGCGCCCTGGAGATTGTTGTCATAGTTGTGAATGGAACTGCCCGCCGAAAAGGCGGTCAGCGATTGCACGTCGGGAGATTCCTCTAAGTCATGTCCATATCTATACGTGAGAGAAAGCTGGTTGTTCGTGTTGATGCGGTGGTCCAGTCGTCCCGATGCCAGGTATTGGTGCGAGTCATAAGGAAAGACTCCGCCGTCTGCCTCGAACTGATTCACCAGAAAAGCGTCCACAGGATTGGCCGCGGGGTTCACTGTGAGAGCCCCGGACAGGATCTGCGCACATACTGCCGCAGGCAGGTTCGTCGTTGGACTCGGGGCCGGCAAGCCCAGTTGCGCGGCAACCGCAGCGCCCACGGGGCCGCTCAGGCAAGGCACTACATTCCCTCCCGTCAGCCCCGCAATCACCGCGTTCTGAGACGTCGAGGGGCGAAAAACATCCGTATCTGTCAGGATCGGAACTGCATTCTGTGCATTCTGCCGCAACCCCTCGAAAGCCACGAACAGGAATGTCTGATCTTTCTTAATGGGGAAGCCCACGGCACCGCCGAATTGTTGGCGGCTCAGAGTGTCTTTGATAGGCGAACCTACGGAATCTGGGCTGGCGGGATTGAATGTCGCACCTACCGGCAACGCCTGGCTGAACGAAAAAGGATTCTGGGCGTCCATGGCGTCGTTGCGGAAAAAGCCGTAGACCGTGCCATGCACGTTGTTCGTAGCAGACTTGGTCACGATGTTGATGGAAGCGCCGGTGGCTGATCCCAGGTCAGCCGAATAGTTGCTGCGGTTAATCTGAAACTCCTGCACCGCGTCCTGACTCACGGTCAGACGCACGCCACCCGCGTCGTCTCCGGTCTCACCCCCGTCGACGGTGATGTTATTTCCTCTGCCGTTGCTTCCGTAGAATGAGAGACCGCTTTGCGGTGTCTGTTTGACCCGATAATCCTGGTCCCCAGCCAGCCGGTTGGAATCGGAAACGCCGGGCGCGAGCAAGGTGAAGGTAAGGTAATCGCGGCGGTCAATGGGCAGGTCGGCGATGTAAGTCTGGGTGATTCTGTCTGCCTGACTTCCTCTTTCCGTTTCTACCACTGGCGGTTCGCTCCTCACCTCGATTACTGTCGCCACCTGTGACGGTTTCATGCGGAAGTCCGAAATCACCGTTTGCCCCACGGCGACCGGGACGTTCTTGCGAAGGTCGGTTGCAAAGCCGGGCAGCGCTGCACTCACTTCATAGATCGACGGAGAGAGTCCTTCGACCCGGTACTGGCCCGCGCCATCGGTCACGACCGTGCGCTTCCCGCCTGTTTGCGTGTCAACAACACTGACAGTAACTTTTGGCAACACCGCCCCCGCGGAGTCGGTTACCGTTCCAGTAATATCTCCCGACGAGCCGACGCCCTGTGCCTCGGCCAGATTGGTTGCCAGCAGCAAGCAGACAAAAGCACATGCCAGTGACTTCATAGAATTCTCCTTACCAATGTGTGAGGACATCGCCCGAAGGCCCTAGTGTTCCAAATGCGAGTCAACTTCCGGTAATCCGCCAGGAGCTGCGCCTCTCCAGCCGTCAATGCCGATCGAGTACCTGTTTCCTTCTCAATTAAGAATTCAAATCGTAAATAGCAAAACCACAGATTGTGAGAGTGAGTATCACATAATAGTCGCTAACGTCAAGAAGGAAACCGCTGGCATCCTGACGCACAGCGGGATGGCCGGCTGCGGAGGCACTCTGGTAATTTCAATATCTTCAGCAAAACGCGGATGGGTGGTTGTTGTTGGTGATCTTGATTGCCCGCTGCGAGCGCGCTTAGGCGGGAGTTAGCACGATTCGACCCGAGACTTGGCCCCTGCGTAGCTCATTGAGCACCTCGTTGGCTTCGACAAGCGGGCGCGCAACTACCTGGCAGCGTAGATTCCCTGCGGCAGCCATGCCCAGCACTTCCCGTAAGTCTTGTCGCGTTCCCACGGCGGACGCTCTGATTCGGACCTCGCCACTAGCCATTAAAATCGGGGGGAAACAGATATTCTCCGACGGCAAGCCTACCACCAGAAGAGTGCCAGTCGGCCGCAGGCAAGAAAAAGCCATATCGTAAGCCGCCTTGGCTGCAGAGGTAACAAGCGCCACGTGGACTCCGCCTTTGCGGCGCAACTGCTTGACCGCATCGCTGGTGGCAGCAAGCGCGCTAGTGGCGCCGAAAGATCGCGCTAGTTCCAGCTTCTCCTCGGAGATATCGATCGCGGTCACTTCCGCACCAAAAGCCCGTCCTACTTGCACTGCAAGGTGTCCCAGGCCACCGATCCCGAAAACGGCTACACGCTGACCGGAGACAATCCCGGCGCCTTTGAGGGCGCGATAAACGGTGAGCCCAGCACAAAAAAGTGGGGCGGCTTCGAGCGCGGATAGGCTATCCGGAATTCTTAATGCGTGACTTGCCGGCGCCTTTACAAATTCGGCATAGCCGCCATCCACAGTGACCCCGGTTATCTTCTGGCGAGTGCACAGGTTCTCGTTGCCTTCGCGGCAAAATTCGCAGTCGCCGCAGCTCCAGTAAATCCAGGGCACGCCAACGCGATCGCCGATTTGCAAATCGCGCACTGCCGGGCCTTTCTCCACTACCTGACCCGCAATTTCGTGCCCGAGAATCAGCGGTCGCTTCACGATTCCTGCCAGCTGCGGCCAGTCCCCGTCAGCCACGTGCAAGTCGGAATGGCAGGCACCACAGGCTTCTACCTGGATCAAAACTTCATCCGCTTCGGGATGAGGGCGTTCCAATTCCTCGATTGAGAGCGGTTTCTTGAAATCGCGCAAGATCGCAGCTTTCATTGAGTTTCGCCTCGGGGAATCAGAAAAAAAATAGACGGGAGTCCGGGACACCGATCACGGCTTAACGCCGCGCAAGAAAAATTCCACGGCGCTGTCCACGCGCTCGGTCAGTTTATGAGGTCCCGTGAGGTCGACGGTCCACTGACGGACCACCGTGTGGTAGAGGGCCTCCATAAATTCGGCAAGATGCACGACCGGGAACGCTCTCGTGATTTCACCACGTTCCTGACCCTGTGCCAGAATTTCCCGCAGCCGGCTGATCGCAACTCCCTCGACTCCGCGCACCTCCGGCGAACGCACCGGATCCATCGCACCCGACAGCACCACCGCTTTCCATAGAGGCCGGTCGGCTTCCGCTTCGAGCGCCATGGCGTGATATAGCCGATGCAAGCGCTCGGCGGTATCGGCCTTGGTGGAAAGTTCTGATTTGAGGCGCTCCGCGATGCACTCGAAGCCACGCTTACCCACATCCCGTAAAACCGCGTCCTTGCTCGGGAAATAACGGAAGAAAGTCGGCTGGCTGATTTCGAGAATTTTGACAATGTCATCGATGCGAGTTTTCTCGTAGCCCTGTTTGCGGAACAATCGGATGGCCGTCTCGATAATCTGCTGACGAAGTCGCGCCTTCTTGCGCTCCCGAAGCCCTGGGATCTCGCGAATTTGCGCTGGATGGATCTGCGCTGCTGCATTTCGCATCACCGAGTTCCTACGATTTCGACTTCTTTGCGGGGCGGCAACTTCAACACGAGCCATAGTCGTATGTTCTCCTGATCAGGGTTGCAGGACGCGCTACCGGTCGATGCTCGAGACATCGGATCGATTCTAACAATGGGAGCTTCGATCGGACGTTCTCACAAATTGCGATCCCATGGCTCGCTTCGGCGCTGCCGGTGTTCAATGTTTCTGTTGATGTTGACGTTAGTTACTCATATCTGATATAGACTAACACAATTTGAGAATGTGATTCTCTCATCAGCATGGATGAGGTGAATTGGCTGGTTTGCGAGCTGCGACTCGCAACGTCAAAAAGCAGCACTGCCGTCACACAGTATGCAGCGTGAGGTCGCAATCGTTCGATTCGGGAGAAGACAATGACAATTGCCGCGGCAACTCCTCTTCAAGTCAAGGGCGGCGCATTCCTCATTGAGGATCGCTCGCCGAACGAAATTTTCACAGCCGAAGATCTGAACGAAGAGCACCTTGCCATTGCCCGCACGGTCGATGAGTTCTGGACCAACGATGTAGAACCTCATCTCGAAGCCATCCGTCAGCAAAAGACTGGTGTTGCTATCACTGTGTTGCGGAAGGCGGCCGAACTGGGACTTGCCGCGATACCGATCCCTGAAGAATTCGGCGGCATGGAAATGGACCTGCCCTCTGTAATGATCGCGGGTGAGCACCTGGCCCGGGACGCTTCGTACGGGTCCTGGCACTCCTCTCATACCGGGATCGGTACGCTGCCCGTTCTTTTCTTTGGCAACGAAGAACAGAAGCGAAAATATCTTCCCACAGCTGGCGAAGGTTGAGCTGTTAGCCGCTTACGCGCTAACCGAACCGTTGGCCGGCTCCGACGCTCTCGCCGTGCGTACCCGCGCGGATCTCAGCGCAGACGGCAAATACTACATCCTCAATGGACAGAAGATGTGGATCACCAACGGAGGCGCGGCAGATCTCTTCACCGTATTCGCAAAAGTAGGCGCCGAGAAGTTCACGGCGTTCCTGGTGGAGCGCAGCTTTCCTGGAGTGACCAGCGGCGCCGAAGAACACAAGATGGGGATCAAGGGCAGCTCGACCACGGCCGTGTATTTTGACAACGTCCGAGTCCCGGTTGAAAACGTGCTTGGCGAAATCGGACGCGGGCACATCATCGCGTTTAATATTCTCAACATCGGCCGTTTGAAACTCGGCCCTGGCGCGGTGGGCGGAGCAAAAAACGTGCTTGCCATCTGCTTGAAATACGCCAAAGAACGCAAAGCATTCGGATCGCCGATCGCCGAGTTCGGCGCCATCCAACATAAGTTGGCGGAGATGGCGATTCGCACCTTTGCTGTGGAATCGATGGTGTGGCGTGTTGTGGGACTCATCGAGAGTCAACTGGAGCAGTCCGCTCATGCTAAAGATAAGCACGCCGACTCACAGACCGAGCTCAAAGCGGTTGAAGAGTACGCTGCCGAGTGCTCGATGATTAAGGTTTATGCTTCGGAGATGCTGGATTACGTTGTCGATGAAGGCGTGCAAATCCATGGAGGCTATGGATATCATCAAGATTATGCGGTGGAGCGAGCTTACCGTGATTCACGAATCAACCGTATATTCGAAGGCACCAACGAAATCAACCGGCTCCTCATCACGGGAATGCTGCTGAAACGCGCCGCCCGTGGGCAATTGGGGCTCATCTCCGCCGCTCAAGCCGTCGTCGGCGGCCCCGGGAATGACGCAACGGCCTCCGCGAGCACCGACAGAGATCAAGATGAAGACGCGCGGCTTGTGAAGAGCGCGAAGAAGATTGCGCTGTTCACGATCGGGATTGCCTATCAAAAATATGGGGCTGAGATGGAAAAGCAGCAGGAGATCGTGATGAGCATTTCCGACGTCGTCATGGAAGTTTTCGCCATGGAGTCGAGCTTGCTTCGCAGTCGCAAGCTTGCAGCCGCGGGCAAAGGGACCAATGCGGCCGACATGTGCGCGGTGTTCTTGCGCGAGGCGATGGATCGAGTAGAAGTCTCGGCGCGAAATGTCATCGGCGCCTGCTCGGCTGGCCACGCCCTGCAGGAGAATATGGTGACTCTGCGCCGCTTTGCAAACTACGATCCGGTCGATGGGGTTGCACTGCGGCGCAACATTGCCGGCAGACTTCTGGCCGCTGCGCGCTACATAGTCTGACCGTGATTCGTCCTCCGCTATGACTGCTGCTACCCGGGTAAACCGCCAATGGCGGCTCAAATCGCGACCCACGGGGCTGATTAGACCCGACAACTTCGAGCTTGTGTCCCAACCCGTGCCCGTGCCTGAGGAGGGCCAGCTTCTCATTCGCAGCGTATACCTCTCGCTCGATCCAGCGATGCGTGGATGGCTGATTGACCGTCCGTCCTACGTTCCGCCCGTGCAGATTGGCGAAATCATGCGGGGGTTGGCCATCGGAATAGTGGAGGAATCAAATCATCCAAAATTTGCCGCCGGTGACCGAGTCCAAGGGATGTTCGGCTGGCAAGAGTATGTGCTTTCCAATGGTGAAGGCGTGACGAAGTTGCCGGAGAGCGGACTTCCGTTTTCGGCTTACCTTGGACTGTTTGGACTGGCAGGCTTAACCGCCTACGGTGGACTCTTCGAAGTGGGACAGCCCAAGAGCGGCGAAACTCTTCTGGTCTCCGGCGCTGCGGGTTCGGTCGGATCGCTCGTCGGCCAGATCGGCAAGATCAAGGGACTTCGTGTGGTCGGCATTGCCGGAAGCGAAGAAAAGTGCAATTGGCTACGAGACGAACTCGCCTTCGACGCTGCCGTGAACTACAAAGACGAAGACTACAAGAAACAGCTGAAGGCTGCGTGTGCGAACGGAGTGGATATTTATTTCGAGAACGTCGGTGGAGAAATCCTGGAAAGCGCGCTCTACCTCATGAACACCTTTGGTCGCGTCGTGGTTTGCGGCTTGATTTCGCAGTACAACGCTACGGCCCCCGTTCCGGGCCCTTCCAACTTTGCGCTGGTGATCAGCAAGCGCCTCAAGATCCAAGGTTTCCTCGCAACTGATTACGCTTCGAAAGTAAAGGAGATGGTGGGTAACTTCACGCAGTGGCACAGTTCAGGCCAGCTGAAATACCGGGTGGAGATCGTCCGCGGTATCGAGTCCGCGCCAACGGCGATCAACAAACTATTCGATGGTTCCAATCGTGGCAAACTGATGGTTCAACTCTCAGACCCTCCGACTGGTCCTTAGCGCAGGGTTAGCGTTGTGGCGTGCGCATTACCTCAAAGCCGAACATGTTCATCACAGGGTGATCGCAATGCTGCGCCGGTCATTCTGCTCCAGTGAAACGCAGTCAGAGAATTCGCATTTTCCGCGCGAAAACTCTTATTACGACAGATTCAGCGTTCGGATGTGTTCTCTGAGTTTTCCCATATCAATCGGCTTGAACAGGTAGGCGTCGCATAGTGACGCTCAGCCTGTCGTTGTCGGACTTCGTCGAAGGCATTTTCCAGGTTGTGGCTAAATGCCGCCAGTTCATCAAACCGAACATCGCCCCGATCCCTTCGAGAAATACGATGATCCTTCGGCCTCTCCACAAGGGTGCTGGGATGATGGTCGGTCGATACCCGAGGCTATTCATTTTTAGCTCGTTTATTATTACAACATGCGGAACTGATACTCTTCCGTGTCCCATGAGGATCGAAGAAATAGACGGGAGTCCAGGTTCGCCGCGCTCTGAAGCGCAGCAGCTGAGAACGTGCGACCGAGCTCCATCAGGTAATCGTTAAAGATGCCGAACAATCGTGGAACCAACCTTGAACCGAAAGACGAACCTGTGGATCGCCTTCTCGATCTGCGCGCTCGTCAGCATCGCTTTGTTCTTCATTCCTGCTTTCATCATTCGACCGTTTCGCTATCAGGCGCCGCGGGCGCTCCTGGTTGCAATGGCGCTGCGGCAACGGGCTCCGCTCGGCACGCTGATTGCCGCGCTCGCCTGTTTCGTTTTTGCCCTCGCATTGTGGAAAGGCGCGAACCGCTGGCGAAAATCCGCGCTTGTGCTTACGTTGATCGTGGTCTCTTTTTCCGCCGTCATGGCTCGCCTCAACTACTTTGAGTGGATGTTCCATCCCATCCCCGAAGCGCGGTTCCTGGGGCAAGCGCAAAGCAAACTCGACTCGAAAGAAATGGTCATGTCGGTTCGCTTGGGTGATGACGCGCGCGCCTATCCCATCAGCCAGATGGCTTACCATCACGTTCTCAACGATGTGGTGGCAGATGTGCCGATCGCGGTTACTTATTGAACGCTCTGTCACACCGGTCTGGTGTGGACACGAACCATCAACGGACGAGTGCTGCACTTTTATCTGGCTGGAATCAATAACCAGAACTTCCTCATGCGCGACAAAGAGACGGGCACATGGTGGCAGCAGATTACCGGCAAGGCCATCTATGGTCCGCTGCAGGGCGCAGCGCTAAATCTTCTGCTCAGCGACGAACTCACGTTTGGTGAGTGGAAAACCGAATACCCCGCTGGCCAGGTGCTCGCTCCCGTCACCAAATACACAAAGGAATACGACAGCAACTGGGAGCCGGACGTTGCCAAACTGCCCGTCGTCATCAGTTTTCCCGGCACGGAACTGAAGTCGCGTGATGTCGTCATTGGAATCACGACCAACGGACGCGGCGCGCGCTTATCCCTGGGAAGCTTTTGCGAAGCAGTCCCCGGTAGTGGATCGGGTTAATGGTATCCCTTTGCTACTTGTCCTCGGCCCCGATGGCAAATCATTCCGTGTCTTTCTCAGCCGCATCGATGGTCGCGACGCTGAGTTCTTCTTGCAAGCTGACAGCAAGGACTGGATGCTGGTCGACGCTACGACCGCCAGCCAATGGAATTTTCAAGGCTGCGCCATTTCCGGCTCCGCGCAGGGAAAATGTCTCGACCGAATCCCCGCTTTGAAAGACTACTGGTTCGATTGGCGGAACTACCATCCTGACACTACAGTCTACAAGCGATGAGTCTCCGGAAGGCTGCAGATGAGATCGGAAATAAACGTCCAGCTGAATCATCTAGACTAATGGGTTGGAAGTTAAAGAGAGGAAATGATCAGTGTCTGACATTCGCGCCATCTTTTGGGATGTTGGAGGAGTTCTGCTCACCAATGCATGGGACCACAAGGAACGCGCCCAAGCGCTGGAACACTTTCATGTCGACGAAAAAGAGTTCCACTCACGGCACGAGATGGTTGTGTCATCGTTCGAACGTGGCAAGATCTCGCTCGATGAATATCTGGATCGCACCGTCTTTTATACAGCTCGTCCATTCGCGCGCGAAGAGTTTCGGGATTACATGTTTGCCTTGTCGCAACCGATGACCGACGTTTTGGCTTTTGCGCGCGCGCTTGCCAATTCTGGCAAGTACTTCATGGGCACGATCAACAACGAGTCCCGCGAGTTAAATGTGTACCGCATCCGGAAATTCGGCTTGCGGGAAATCTTCCGCGTGTTTGTGAGTTCCTGTTTCGTCGGATTACGCAAGCCCGAGAGTGGGATTTACCGTCTCGCCATTGAGATCACGCAGATTGATCCCGAGCAATGCTGTTTCATCGACGATCGCGCCCTGAACCTGGAATGCGCCGCCAAGCTGGGCATGCACACGATTCAGATGCAAACGCTCGATCAATTGCGGAAGGACCTGGAAAATCTTGGCGTGAGGCCGTAAGGCGGATGTTATGGCTTGCGAGGCAACGCTTTTGATGCGACCGGAGTCGCGGGCTTCGGAATATCGGATTCCGCGCTGGTGAGGGTAAGGTCGCTCGACCAGCACTCCGAGACCAGCTTCCAATCTCCGTTGCTCTGCTTAGCGAAGACCCACAAATACTTTCCGCGCTCTTCGCGTCGCTTTCCGGCAGTGCCTGGAACCAGAGCGCTGTAGCGTCCGACTTCGTGAGCCAGGTCGCCGAGCACTTCCACGCGGAGAGGTTCCACGGCAACTTCTCCCAGACCGGATTCGATGGCGGAGAAAAAGAACTCGCGCACCGCCGCGGCTCCGCGCAGCAGTGGCAGGTTAGAGCGCACGACCACGGCATCCGGCGCGTAGAGATCGAGTAACTCATCCAGTTGTCGCGTGTTGCACGCCAGCACCCACTCCTGAGTCACGCGCCGCACCGCAGCTTCACTGCGGCTCATCGGCTCGCCTTTGGCGGCAGCCGCAATTCTCATGCGGTCCGTTTCGCGAGTGCTGTCGGGCGCATTCCCTCGTGGCGCTGCGACGCCACTTTCCACTCCACTTTGAAAATAGTGGTGATGATAATGATGATGATAGTGATGCTGACCTTCTACCGCACCAGGCGCGGGATGCACCTCTTGCTCGGCTTCCTTCGCTGCGTAAGCTCTTCGAGACGGAGGCGGCTCGTCCTCGAATCCCGGTGAGGCAGGCACCGGCAGGCCAAAATTTGGCAATTCGAGTTCCGGCAATTCGGAGGCTCGCGATTCATCAGTTGAGGCTTCAACTGGAAGTCCGCACATGCCACAAAATTTATTGGCTTCGCGGTTCTTGTGTCCGCACGAAGAGCAAATTATAAAAGCAGCGGGAGCGGCTTGCACCGCGCTCTCCTCGGCGGCGGATTCGGAATCCATCTTCATGGTAAGACGCTGCATGGCCTGCAAAGCCGCGGCAATCGCTTCCTGATTGGGCTTGGGACGGCGCATTTCGGGGAAGAGACGTTGACGGGTTTTTCCGGCCGAAGAATCGTCTGAGCCTGTGGCAGGCGTTCTTTCTGGTGCATCCTCCGCCGGAGTCGCACCAGATGGTTTCCCGAGTTGGTTTTCGCTATCCACGATCTGGACTAAGTTCCGAGAAACGGAATAGTAATTCATTCTAGTCCAAGCGCGTGCTAGCGGCGGGAAAACTCAATCTTGCCCTCGGCTTCGGTGGGCACACCGTTACAAGTGGCTGGACGATAGCGCCAGGTGCCTACGGTTTGCAGAACATTGCGGTCGCCCAGAGTTCCACCGCTCTGCAGAATCAGGGGGCTGTGCACGCGTCCATCTGCACCAATGATGAAGCTCACCTTCACCTTGGCTCCAGAAGCTACAGGAACAATCAGCGGGTCGGGCGTGGTAAGGGCTTCTGGAGGGTGAGTATCTTCGCAGCGGGCACGCGCGCTGACATGAGGCACATCGCTGTATTCGGAGGCGCGCAAGGGAGTCTTCCACAATTTGTGTTCCCGCTCGGACAAAACAGCCTTGCCGGGACGCGGCACTACCGGCCGCACGCTAGCGGTGGCAGGAACTGTGAGGACCAGGAACAAAGGCCAGAAACGACGAAGCATGTCGCGACTCAAGGAGCCGATGACTCCATCTGTTTCTGGGCAAGTCTAGTGCCAGCCTGCACCTCTTATAAAATGCTTATTGTCAATCGCTTGAGATGAGGCGAAAGGCCATTGGCACGCAGCTGTGTGAAGGCTATTGCACTTACGCCAGCCTATGAAGTGGTCCTGGCTTGTTATGTTCCCGGCTAGAAAATTACGCCTTTGGGGCGGACCTAAGGGTGATAAAGGTAATTTCTGGAGGGCAATTCAATCGCACGGGGATATTGACGGTCCCAATACCGGCGTTCGTATAAAGGGGCAGCGGACCCACCTGGTAGGTTCCCATCACATATTTCTTTGCTAGATCGGGCAAGTAAAAGAGAGGAACAAACGGAATCCGGATCTGGCCTCCATGGGAGTGCCCGGAGAGCTGCAAATCGATAGGAAATTTTGCAGCTTCATCGGCGAAGTCAGGTTCGTGAGCAAGCAAGACCACAGCGTCGTTGGGTGGGACACCGTGGAGTGTTTCCGCGACGTCGGCGGTGCCGCTGAGGACATCATCCACGCCCGCCAGCCAGAAGCGCGCACCATCATGCTCAATCGCCTGCGATTGATTCTGTAGCATCCGAATGCCCTGTGCTTGGACGGCGCGCGTAACTTCCACGGGGTCGGTATCACAGTCATGATTTCCGAGGACCGCCCATAACCCGTACGGAGCGCTCATTTGGCGGAGAACCTTAGCGCAGGGCTCGGCGGCAAACGCTGCTTTGGAAGGGTCTCCGGCTGGAGGTACGGAAACAAAATCTCCCGTTAAAACAATCAGATCAGGACGCAGCCCGTTCACCAGCGGAACAGACGCATGCAAGGGATGCACGGAAAAATAGGGATCGTAGTGGAAGTCGCTCAACAAAGCGATGGTAAAGCCGTTCAATCGCTCCGGCCAGCGGGCTAGCGAGAACTCCTGCCGGACAACACGAGGGAGATTCGGCTCCAGCAGGACGGAGTCGCCGGCAATCGCGAGCGTTCCCCCCGCTGCCGCAGAGTAAAGAAACTTACGTCTTGTGGTGGGAATGAGTGACAAACGGAATTATTTCGCAGGCGTCGGTGACTTGGAGCGCTCCCCCACTTTTAGGATAACCCCAACGGTGGATTCTCGCGTAAGAACCTATCGTCCCTGACTAGAAGCTGAAGGTCGCGATCAAATCAATGCGGCGATTGGCCGCACCGTTCGAGAACGGTCCATTCGATGCTAGTCCATTCGATGTGTCAAAAAATCGTGAACCTAAAATGCCGCTTGGGTTTCCGAAATTGACTTTGTTAAAAACGTTGCGCGCCGAAACACCCAAAGAAAGATTGTAGCGACGATCAGAGCCGCTCGGTATCCCCATCGGACCGCCGCCGAACAGGGGGCCGTGGCCGTGACCACCTCCGCCCGGTCCACCGTGCCCCTGCGTGCCAGTGGGACCGGAGGCCTTAGGACCAAAACCGAAGGTCCGCGTAAGACGCAGATTCACAACTTCATGCGATGGACCGATCACGTAGTTGATCGGAACAAGCTTCTCCCCGGCAGTCGGAGCCGCGTTGAAAGTTCCCAGCGGCGTGCAGTAAATATTTGAAGTCGGAGTCAGCGTCACCGATGAAGGGCACGTGGCAGTTGAGACCAGCCCGGGGCGGTCATTGAAGATGGAATCGTTGTTGAGATCGTTTCTGGTGGTGATGTTAAACGGAGAACCTGAACTCAAGACCATGAAGGGGCTGAGCCGGAAATTATAGGGAAGAGCGAACGAGCCGGCCAGAAAGAATCGGTTGCGCATATCAAAAGAAGCGCGTCCGTAATCCGCACTGATGTTGTAAGAGTTCGAGGGAAAACTGGAAACACCAGACGTATCGCTATTCGCGTAGTTCAGAACGTAGTAGCCGAAAAACTGCACTTTCGATCCGATTCGCCAGTTCGTATTGGCAATCAATTGATTCTGCCGGAAGTCAGCTTCAGACACATAGCGGTAAAGATTTGAGGCGGGGATTGCGCAAGTCGGGCTGCAGGGAGTGCCGGGAAAGGGAGCGTCGGCATTAATCGTGAGCAATTGATCGAAGCCGCGCGAGTTCAAATAAGTCACGTTTAAAGTTGAGACCTTCGTCAGTTGCCGCTCCACGCTAATGGCGGTTTGCGTCGTGTAAGGTGCATGCAGACGCGGGCTGATCTGATAAGTCGTCGGCGTAGCCGGTACTACCGCTCCCGTGCAGGATGAGAAATCAGTAAGGGACGGGCATTGGGGATTGTCGATGACAAACTGCTCCTGCGTGATGCCGTTCAAACGCTCGGCTTCCAGGATTTGCTCTTCCAGGAAGCGATCATAAAAAATACCGAAGCCGCCGCGCAGAACGATTTTGGGCGGAGCGCTTTTGCCGCCCACCCCCCAGGCAAAACCAAAGCGGGGCGCCCAGTCGGCATGATCCTGAATGCCCGTCTGGCTTTCAAAGCGCAGGCCGTAGCTCAGCGTAATGTTGGAGCGCACCTTCCAATCGTCCTGGTAGTAAAGTCCGGCGTCGAAGTTTCCCACCACCAGAGGCGGACTGCCTTTCGTAAATGTAAGTTGAGTCGCGATTGGAGTGGTCGTGTTTCCCATGTTCTGAATGGCAGTCGCGTAGGAAATCGGGCATGGCGCTTGCCCCGGAGTTGGCACGCAACTCGCCTCTTGCGCATCGGGGAGCAGCGAGGAGAACGTGAATTCTCCATTGAATCCTGAGGTCTGGCTATTTGCGTCCCGGATGCCGCGTAGCCGCGCGCCAAACTTTACGGTGTGATTGCCGTGGATGATGGATGTGTAGTTCTGCAACTCGTAATGATCCTGGTGATCAAGAATGTCTTGCTGATTGTTGCCCCCGCCATCGAACGATCCTAAAACGTTGAGCGTTGGCTGGGTACTTTGTGCGATTTGATTGTCCAGTTCGCGCAGATATTGGAATCGAAGCTCGTTCACGATCTTTGCGCCGATGACCTGGGTATCGCTGATTTGCAGCGTGTGCTCGGTCGAGTCCGAGTTGTAGGCCTGGGAGGGCAGCGTGAATTGGCCGATGCCGTCATTATCCTCAGTGTTGCGATAGTACTGATAACGCACCGTCAGTGTGTTGTTTTTGCTGAGCTGGTAATCGATGCGGGGCGTGAGATTGGTTCGATGCCGCGGATAAGGCACCGCCTCAACTACCGGAACCTCGGTGAGAGTGCTGGGATCGAGTGTAATGGCGTTGACGGCAGAAAGATCGTTGATGTTCCGCCGCTGAAAATCGAAAAAGAACGATGACTTCTTATTGATCGGTCCACCCACGCTGCCGCTGAACTGGGTGGAATCGTAACCGGGCTGGTTGGCACCGCCAAACGGATTCGGGGAGTTGAAAGCGGAGTCATTTCCATTCACCTGGAGCTGGCCGTGAAATTTGTCGGTACCCGGTTTGGTGAACACTTCGATACGGCCGTAACCGAGCTTGTCATACTCAGCGGAGAATGGATTCTGGTTGATGCGAATTTCACGGATTGACTCCTTCGGAGGAAGCTGGCCGGCGGTAAAGCCGTCAATGTACAACTGGCCGCCATTAGGCCCAGCGGAAGGTCCGGCCAAGGCCTGCAAGTCGGTTAGCAATTCATCGGGATCGTCGGGCAAGGCCTCCAGTTCTTTTCCCGTGATGGTAATGGCTCCGGCGTTGTTCGAGGGATTCACATCGACGGTGGGCGCCGTATCCTCGACCTGAATTTTCTGCTGCTCAACTTCAATGGTCATCGGTACATTGAGCACTAGAGACTGGTTCGCCGGAACGACTACGTTATCGTTTTCGTAGACCGAGAAACCCTGGGCGACGGCATTCAACGTATATTGGCCGGGTGCGAGCCCTTTGAATTCATACTGTCCTTGGCCGTTGGCTTGCGCTTTGATTGGGGTGGAACCAGCAGCCGCCGGGGTAAGGACGACACTGGCATTCGGAATGGCAGCGCCCGAAGGATCACTTACTTGTCCGCGCAAGGAGCCCGAAGCAGTTTGGCCGCTGGCAGCCATCGTGCAAAACTGAAACAGCGAGAAAACAAGTACGAAACACAAACACTGCCTTACGTTCATCAAGGATTCCATTCCGATTCGATATCTGGGGTATTGCAAGCATGATTTCATTGCGGAGAAGGCTATGGCCCTCCCGCATCGCCAGAGGGCGCACCTAAACTCCAGGGCGCAAGCATCATGGCCTGCCCGGCATTCGGTGCAGCTTGCAGGATCGGTTCTACACCGCTCACCAACTCAATCGCGGTGCCCGCTCCCTCCGCGGTTCCTTCGGTCGAAAGCACGACTACCGCATCGCCCTTGTGTAAATCGGCTAAAGAAGTTGCCGGAGTGCGGTTGATCAGCCGCTGCAAATCCGGCGCGCCGCCGCCATGCGGACCCATCGCATTCCCTCCCGAAGCGCCTGAGGGCCGTGCGCTTTGGCCATTCGCTTCTGGGGTGGAACCGTTCGCGGCGCTAGCCATGGCAGCACTTGCGGCGCCCTTGAGGCGCTTTGCCATCATTTGGGCCATTTCAGGAGGCAACTTATGAAGCTGTGAGTCCGGAGTGATCTTGATGACTACGTTCTTCTTCGTCAGCAAGTCATGAATGTTGAGTGTCGAAGAACCTGCATCGATCGAGTTAATAGTGCCGGCGATATTGGGGAATGTTCCGGAAACAATTTCATTAGCGGTTAGTTCGGCACCATCGGCACTGCGATCGCCGCGCGCCCGCACCTGATCACCGGGATGAATCTCCTGCAGAGTGCCGGGTTTGGCATCGTCAAATTTCACGGAATCCGGAGCGTACCGGCGAATGACGGTATTGGCGGAGGTATGGAGAACGATCTCCTTGCCCCGTGCAGAAATTGTCACGGTTCCCGCCGCGGGATCAACCGCCTTGGCGAGTCCATCCACGCCTCGCTTTTGCCAGTCCTGCAGATCCTGCTGATGTTTTGCTTCAAGGTCGGAGCGCTTCATTACCACAACGGACGAAGCCAGGAGCGACACATTATCGTCAGATAGTTTGCCTCCGACCAGAATGCGGTCTCCGACTTGAATATCCTGCAACTGAATCGGGGTAGCATTCTTCAGAGTCTTTTCGCCGGGCGCAATGCGGACAATGCGAGTTGCGGGTTGCACCGTGATGCTGAGGTCAGGACCGGAATCGGGCGTCAAGGTGATTACCGCTCCATTGATGGCCTTGACGGCACCGATACGCCTGCTGGCTGCAGCCTGGGCTTCCTGGGTTACCGAGCCGTTTGGTAGGGCGTGGCAAACTGAAATAACGCTAGTCGCGGCTGCTGTGCAGAATGCAATCGCCAGAAAACGGTTTGTGGCTGCCTTCATACCTCCTATTAATCTACATCGGCGCAGCCCACGGGATGGGGCATTTACAAAGTTTTACTTCGAAATTGAAACCTTCACAACATGAGCAAGACGGATCGAACGAAGCGGATAATCCGATGGTTCGGTGCTATTCTGCGAGTCATTTACTCTGCGATCAGCAGATTCTCCGCGAACGGCCACTGGTCATCAATCCACTGAACCTCGCAGCGAAACCCCGTGGTGCTTGCCATCCGAGAAATTTCGTCGGGAGAATACTTGTGGCTGCTTTCGGTCCAGATGGTTTCGCCTTCGAAGAATTCGACGGCAAGTTCAGCGGCGGGAATATTCACCGTCTGGCGACGCGTAGATCGAAGATGCATTTCCACGCTCCGCGTGTGGTGATTGATCTTCGCCACGTGCTCGAAGCGGGCAAGATCAAAATCGCCGCCCAGTTCGCGATTGATGCGAGCCAGTAAATTTAAGTTGAATGCGGCCGTAACTCCCAATTCGTCGTCGTAGGCTGCCAGCAGTTGGGAACTCGGCTTCTCGAGATCGGTGCCCAGCAGAAGAGAATCTCCGGGCTGGAGAATGCGACGAACCTGGTTCAAGAATTTGAGTCCGGCCATGCGATCGAAGTTTCCGATCGTGCTTCCCAGGAAAAGCACGAGCAGATGCTGGCCGGGACGCCGCTCAGCGGCCACCTCCAGCAAACCATCAAGATACTCCCGCTCGAAGCCGAGAATGCTGATGCAATCGATGTCGCTCAGTTCGCGCTCGCACATGGCTAAGGCAGTCGGAGAAATTTCAATGGGATAGTAACGAGTGCGCTGGCGGCGACACAGAGCCTCGAGAATCTGGCGAGTCTTCTTGCCGCTGCCGCTGCCGAGTTCGGCGACGGCAATCGGCGTGGGGAGGCGCTCCACAATATCGCCAGCGTGCCGCCGCAGCAAACGCTCGTCGGCACGCGTGAGGCCATATTCCGGCAGGTGACAAATGACTTCGAATAATGCCGAGCCTACATCGTCATATAAATACTTCGAGAGCAGTTCCTTCTGGCTGGGCTTGGTGAGGCCAGCGCGAACGTCGGCTGCGAATTCGTACTGCAGGTCGGCGGTGATAGCGTGAACGAGCATGTTGATAGCTCCTTATGACGAGTCAGCGGCTTACGCAACGAAATCCGGTATAGATGAATTGGTAGTGCGCCTGAAACCAGTTGCGGAACGTAGGCCGCAACATACACGCCGCGGTGCGCGCCGATCCGCCCTTCATGACAAAGTGTTTGCCATCGAAAAAATCGGCGGAGTAGCCGCGATAAAAGGGGAACGGCTCGAATCCAGGGAAGGGGGCGAATTCTGTCGAAGTCCACTCCCAGCCATTGCCTAGCATTCCTTCCACCCCGAAGGCACTGCGGCTCTTGGGAAAGGCATTTACTGGCGCGGGATTCCAGCCTGCAAAATCAAAGTTGCCGAGTTCGCTCGAGGGCGACTCGTTGCCCCAGGGGTACGGACGCTGTTCACCATTGGCAGTGGAATACGCCGCTCGTTGCCACTCGGCTTCTGTGGGTAACGACTTCCCGGCCCATTTTGCGTAGGCTTTCGCCTCTGCCTGGCTTACATAAACCGGCCAGCCCAATGGAAGAGGAACATCGTTGAACATGGTCCGATACAGCCATCGATTGCCTTCGCGCTTCCAAAATGCAGGATGAGAAATCCCGTGTTCTGATTTCCAGGTCCAGTCGCTATCATTCGTCCCGATTTCATTCTCGTCGTCGATCCAGAGTGAACGATTTTCGTAGCCGCCTGCCTCGATGAATGCGAGGTATTGCTGATTCGTAACTTTGTATCGATCGATGGCAAAAGCAGGAACGGTTACTGTGTGGGCTGAAAACTCATTATCCCAACCGAACAAATTGCCGGCACGCGACAAACCGAGCGTGATTTGTCCGGCAGGAATTTCTATCTGGCGATGATGAACCGGAGCGCTCGCCAAGCTTATACTTTCTGCCTGCCCGATTTTGCGATCCAGTGGAAGCTGATGCAGCATATATGCCAGCGTCTCCGCGTGCATCAACCGGTGTTCGACGGCAACATTGAGTAAAGAGCTGAGTGGAAATCCATCCCTGCCGGCGGAATCGGAATCCAGCGCCTCAGGAAGTTTCTCATCCAAGGCGACGCGAATTTTTCGAACATACTCGCGCACCGCGGCAACCGATGGCCACTGCGAAGGCTGATCCGTCGGCAATCCACCCCCGACCGGATCGATACCGAAAGCAAACAGACGATCGAACTCGGGATGGAAGCTTTTCAATCCCAGCACATCACGCAAAAGATTCCAATCGAATGCTTCCAGATGTCCGATGTAGAAAATGATGCGATGGCGTTCAGCAATGGGGCGATCGTAAAGCGCATCGGGATTCACAATGGAAAAAAGCTCGTCGGTTTTTTGACGTGCGGCCGATAGCTCTTCCATTAGTAAGTGACGGGGCGGCTTCGCTATAAATGGCAGGCATGCGCGTCTCCGAATCTGAAAGTCTAACGACGAACGGGGCAGGCCTCGACAAAACAGGCCAGATTGCAGTGTCGTGATTCTATCCGCATCTCGCTCCGGGTACCATAAGGGAATGTCGATTGCGATATTCCATGTCGACGCCTTCACTGCCAAACCGTTCGCGGGCAACCCGGCTGCGGTGTGCCCCCTCGTGAAATGGTTAGATGACGGGGTATTGCTTTCGGTCGCCGCCGAAAACAATCTTTCTGAGACCGCATATTTCGTTCCGAGTGGGCAACATTATGAACTCCGGTGGTTTACGCCGCGCTGTGAAGTAAAGCTTTGCGGACACGCAACCCTGGCATCCGGCTTTGTATTGATGCAAATTCTTGCACCTGGACTCGACGCGGTGCACTTCAAAACCCGTTACTCGGGAGAGCTGAGGGTTGCCCGCGACGGTAATTTGTTTGCAATGGATTTCCCGTCCCTCGCGCCCTGGTCATGTCCCTCACCGCCGACGGCTCTGGTTGAAGGTTTGGGGAAAACTCCGGCAGAGGTGTTGCAAATCGAAGACAATTACTTCGCCGTTTATCCGAGCGAGCAAGAAGTCAGATGCATTCGTCCTGATTTCAGATTGCTTGAAAAACTTCATCCTGCAGGTGTCGCTATCACCGCTCCCGCGAAGGAAGCAGATTTCGTTTCCCGTTATTTCGTTCCAAGCTATGGAATTCCCGAAGATCCAGTGACCGGTTCAACGCACTGTTCTTTGGCCCCTTATTGGGCGAGCCGACTGGGCAAACAGATGCTGCACGCGCGCCAGGTTTCCGAGCGGGAAGGAGAGATCTGGTGCGAAGTCAAAGGCGGGCGAGTGATTCTTAAGGGAAATGCCGTGTTGACGTTGCGCGGTGAATTATTAATCTAGGCAAGAGCCGGGTGAAGTCTTAATTTAATGGATCAATCCCTTGCTGCGCAGGAATTCCTGTGCGACGTCTTTGACATCGCGGCGCTGCCCGTCGAGCGCGTAATTTAATTTCTGCATTTCCTGATCGGAAATCTTTCCTCCTAACTCAGCAATCGCTTCACCCACTTCAGGATGCTGCTGCAACGTCTGTTGGCGGATCACGGCGACGGCTTCGTAAGGAGGAAAATAGTGGCGATCATCCTCCAGCGCGAACAGATCGAACGCCGGAATCAGGCCATCAGTGGCGTTGCCCGCAGCGATGTCAATCTGGTGATCCTTTAACGCGGGAGCGAGCAAGACCCAGATCCATTACGCGTGGTGGTCCGGCAAAGTGCAGGCCGTAAGCCGCAGCCAGTCCCGCATATCCATCGGGACGCTCCATGAATTCATAGCCAAAACCGGCATGCCATTGCGGAGCGAACGCGGCCGCCTGCGATAGAGTTTTAATATGCAGGCGGCGCGCGTCGGCACCACGAATCTCCATGGCGAAAGTGTCATTAAACCCAAACGGCGGGCTGAGGGTTAGTCCAAAGCGCTTTTCATATTCGCTTTTCACTCGCTGATAAACCGCCGCTCGATCCCCTTCCACTTTCTGTTTCAGGATAGCGGTGAGAGCAGTTCCGGTATATTCGGGATAGATGTCGATGCGTCCCGCCAGCATTGCCTGCTGACAGATATAGGTTCCCGCCAGATAGAAACGCCTTTCGACTTTCAGATGAGTGCGCGCTTCTACGATCTGCGCCAGCAGTTCGCCCAACATTAGTGACTCGGTAAAGTTTTTAGATCCGATTACGATGCGGTTCGCGTGTGACGGGGCACATGAAGAAAGGAACAGAGAGAGCAAAACTGCGAATACTACGGTTGCACGGCTGCATTTATTCATTGCGGTTGCAGTCGCCTCTCCAGCCATCCCAAACTAAAGTCTGCGGATAGCGCCAGTACTGCGGCGGGAATTGCACCGGTCAGAATAAGTTGATTATTCACCATCGCCAGACCGCGAAAGATAAATTCGCCAAGACCTCCAGCGCCGATCGCAGCAGCGATTGTTGCGAGTCCAACGGAGACCACTACGGCAACTCGCACCCCGGAAAGAATCACGCTAACCGCGAGAGGCAACTCTACCTGCAACAGAAGTTGCCGATCGGTGAGCCCCATGCCGCGCCCGGCTTCCACCACGGATGGATCCACCCCCCGGATACCAGTGTATGTATTGCGAATCACTGGCAAGAGCGCGTACAGCGTAAGCGCAAGGATAGCCAGTCGATCGGCACGGGCGCCGATCCAGGGCACGGGGAGCAGAAAACCAAACAAGGCAAGACTCGGAATGGTCTGGATAATGTTCGCGCTGCCCAGCACCGGCTTGTTCCAAACCGGCCAGTGGGCGCTCACGATGCCCAACGGAATTCCGATGAGCACCGCCAGCAGCGTGGAAACTCCGACCAGCCACAAGTGTTCAAGCGTGAGTTCCAGAATTTCTTCATGGTGCTGTACGAAAAAGTGAATGAGGTTCATTCCGTTCCTCGAGTTGCCACCGAACTCAATCCCTCTCCGAAAGCTTGCACATAGGCGGCGGCCAATGGATCGCTGGATCGCAGGAAATCGTGCGGAGGCAGCACCGTAACTAATCGCCCTGCCTCCATCAGCGCGATGCGTGTGCCCAGCCGCAGGGCTTCGCGCAAATCGTGCGTGACGAAGACTACCGTCTTATTGAGTCGACGCTGAAGCGCCAGAAATTCGCGCTGCAGTTGATCGCGGGTGAGCGCGTCGAGCGCACCGAATGGTTCATCCATGAGCAGGATTGCAGGATCCGCGGCCAGCGCCCGGGCAACTCCCACGCGCTGCCTCTGCCCGCCTGAGAGCTGGTGAGGATAGCGGGAAACAACTTCGCCATCCAATCCCACTAACTGCAGTAACTCGGCAACGCGAGCATCGATGCGATCGGCAGCCCAGCCTTCGATTCGGGGCACAAGACTGATGTTGCGCTCAACGGTGAGGTGCGGAAACAAGCCGATGTCCTGAATAACGTAGCCGATGCTTCGGCGCAGTCGAATGACGTCGCTCTTAGCGATGTCGGCGCCGTCGACCCGAACTTCCCCGCCACTGGGCATCAGCAGGCGATTGATCAGCTTCAATGAGGTAGTCTTTCCCGACCCGCTGCGTCCCAGCAATACCAAAGTCTCGCCGCGTCGCACCTCAAGATTCAAGCCGCGCAGTAATAACTGGCCATTCGGCAGCGTGTACAGGACGTCCCGGAATTCAATTACCGCCGCGCTCGTTGAATTTGGTTCCATGTTCGGGTCAACTTCGGGTCAAGCACTTCGATCGAACTCAGCACTGAATCTTCATGAGCCTCTTCGGCAAAATGTGATTGCCAAGCATACCGGAGTTGGCGTAACCCCGCAGAAAACTATCCCAGTTCGTACGAAGCACTTCTGTGCCGGCGGCACCTGCGGAGCTAATAGACGACCGAGCTCCCTGCCGCTACGATTCTCTGAGGACCAGTGTGGAAAATTATTTTGGCTATGGGTGTGTCCCTTTTACGCAATCTCGTTTCGTGGATGTTGATTTTCCTGCTTCCTGCATCGCTGTTTGCAGCGGACACAGGTTCGGCTTTGTTGCATAGCAATGGCGGGGTGTGGGTAAATGGCGCGGAAGTGGCAGATTCCACCGTGGTATTCCCCGGAGATTCACTGGAGACGAAACTAGGATTCGTAGCCAATCTCGATACGGAAGGATCGTCCGTACTCATTCAGGGGCAATCTATCGTAAAGTTCGAGGGAAATTATTTGACGCTGGAGCACGGAAGCGTCGCCGTAGGAACATCGACATCGATGAGCGTACATGTGAACTGTCTGCGAGTGGAACCTCTCTCCAACGACCGGACCCAGTACGAAGTCACCGATGTGAGCGCGTCCGTTCAAGTGGCGGCGCGAAAGAATGACGTTAACATCAGGCAAGAAGGCGGCCTTCACAAACCATCTGCCGAGTCGAGTTCCTCCCAATCCGGGGTTGTGCACGAGGGGCAGCAAGCCAAGCGCGAAGAATCGGAAGTCTGCGGAGCCCCGTCGCCGCCGGAAAGCGCGGGTCACGGCCTAAACACAAAATGGCTCGAAATTGGCGGCGGAGCGGGCGGAGGAGCGCTGGTGCTTTGCCTTCTTTTATGCAAAGGAAAGAGCCAAAGTAATGTCAGTCCCACTCAACCGTGAAGGCCTTTTCGCAACTTCTCAATGTCTTTTCGTGAGCGGCGAAACTTCGGCAAAATCCGGGAATGCAGGGTATACTGGAGATCTTAACCTCGAAGACACCCCGACAGAACGTTGCGCCTTCGCGATTGAGAACATTCTCTGAAAGGCGATAACGTGATCACACCCAATACCTCCGGAAGCCACTTGTGCTCGGCGCGGAAGATCGTCTTGAGAACGGCGAGCAGGAGGCATTCAGCCTTTCAGTTCAACCCAGGAAACACTTCACCGCGCGGGATCTTTGCGCAATAGTTCCTCCCGTTTAGTTGAGCCCGTCAGAAAGCAGGTAACAGACATGTCCGGAATCAATGGCGACAAAGCGAGATTCAACCGTCGACGCAGGCAAAAAATTAGCCGTCGAATCAGCAATCAGAAGATGTTGAAGACTTTGGCTGAGAAGAATCTTGTACCGGCAGGCTCTCAGGCAGACCAGAAAGAAAAGACGGCATGACCGCGCCCATCGTGGCATTGCCAATTTCCGTCGCGAACGGCGGTATTGCGAAGAAAAAGCGAGTGCTGCTGCTCGACACTTCGCAGACGAAACGTGACTTGCGGGCTGACGTAATGAGAAAGCTGGGCATCGAAGTCGATTGCGCCGCCGACGTTGTCGAGGCTCGATGCTGGTGGCGAGCCGATTTATATAATCTAGTTTTAATTAACGCTAGCGCTGAAGGGGAGAGCCGGGATCAATTCTGTATCGATATTCGCGGTGCCAGTCCAACTCAGCAAATCGCGTTCTTCGTGGGCAGCCCGCAGTATTTGGCGACCACGCCGCATTCTGATACAGCGCCTTTCGAGGCGAATGCAGACTCAATTCACAAGGAGATGGTCGCCGCATTGCTGGCTCAAGGTTCGGGAAATCCATCGCAACGCTGGGGAATACTGGAAGCTTGTAAGAGAATTTCTTCGGTGCGCTCGGTTAGCGAAGCCCGTTCGCGCGCGATTCGGGAAGCGCCCCGGCCCTCGCGCTGGGCGGAAGCGATTGAGCGGCATTCCGAACCTGCAGACATGCGCTCTCAACCAACCCTTTCAGCGGCAATTGCGACAGAAACAACCTCGGTAGAAAGAACAGAAAGAGAAGAAATCCTATGAAGAATTTGTATGTTGGCAACTTACCCCACAGCACCACCGAAGCCGAACTGCGCGGCGCTTTCGAAGCGCATGGCGCCGTCGAGCGCGTCAGCATAGTTACGGATCGTGAGACCGGCCGCGCGCGCGGCTTCGCTTTCGTGGAAATGACCAATCCTGCGGAAGCAGACAAGGCAGTCGCGGCCCTGAACGGCACCGAAATGGGCGGGCGGGCGTTGAAGATCAACGAGGCAAAACCGAAGACCGACTCGCCTCGCGGCGGAGGTGGTGGGAAGCGCTTTGGTGGCGGAGGCGGGGGCGGCAGGGACGACTATCAGGGTCATGCGCGTCAACCGCGCGAGCCCCGCTGGTAAATACTGTCGATCGATGAAATTATATCGATGCACTGGTATTAACGAAGTCATACTCAATGAGCTCCGAGGCGTTTTTCTTAGTGGTAGATGGCTGTGAGCGGAGTTCTGCACTTTAATAAAAATGCGAGGCGCATCAGCCGCCGAGCTTAAATACACAATTGGAGATGGGGAATGCCAGGACGAGGCCGATCTAGTTTTACCAAACGCCAGAAAGAACACACGCGCCAGCAAAAGCAGCGCGACAAAGCCGAGCGCAGGATTCAGC
Source organism: uncultured Acidobacteriaceae bacterium (assembly GCA_963817305.1). Classification (GTDB taxonomy): domain Bacteria; phylum Acidobacteriota; class Terriglobia; order Terriglobales; family Acidobacteriaceae; genus Sulfotelmatobacter. Next base: position 827,853 of record CAWFOD010000016.1, read on the forward strand.
GCAAAACCGAGGAACCATTGGGGACGTCAAGCGATTCGAGCGATCTGGATTTGATCGAGTTGCAGAAACACGCCGCCGAGCAGGCCGCTCTTTTTCAAATGGGCGCCGACGATGCGGAAATTTCCAGCATCCCTCGCGAGCGCATCCCGGAGAAAACTGAACCGTAACACAGAATTCCTGGTTGGTTGCAATCTGCAAAAAAGAGGGGCGCGTCTCGAAAGACGCGCCCTTTTTACCTTCTTAGACTTCAGGCGAACACTTCCCCAGGCAACCTGGTTAAAGTCCGGCTGGCCAGCGTATTTTGAACAACACGCTGTGAGCGCTCCGCATTGGCCCAGTCCACTTGTTTGCGTTCGATGCGCAATTTCAGGGCGCGTTCAATATGGCGAAGTTCGATAACCTCCGCTCCCGCTACCAAACTGGATGCTAGCCCTTCCGACCCCGCCCGTCCCGTACGTCCAACGCGATGGATGAAATCTTCAGCCATCTTAGGCAGATCGTAATTGATCACGTGCGCGACGTCATCGATGTGCAATCCGCGGGCGGCCACATCGGTTGCCACCAGCACCTGGAACTTGCCCTGTTGAAATCCACTGAGCGCTCCGTTACGCTGCGATTGCGAACGGTCGCCGTGGATCATGGTCGCGGAAAAACCTTCGCGAACCAATTCTTTGGCCAATCGCTCGGTTCCGCGTTTCGTGCGCGCGAAAATAAGCGTTTGCCCTTTTTCCGCGTAGAGCAACTGCCGCAGCACATCCGGCTTTTCGGCTGGACGCACTTCGTAAGCTTGCAGTCGAACGCTCTCGACCGGCTTCAACACTGAGCCAATGGCCACCCGAACTGGATCGCGCATGGAATCGTTTACCAGGCCAGCAACGGATTGTTCCATCGTGGCCGAAAAGCATAGAGTCTGCCGGCGTTGCGGCAGAATTGCGAGGATGCGACGGATGGCAGGAAGGAAGCCCATATCGAGCATACGATCAGCTTCGTCGAGGACGAGAATCTTGATCTCGCGCAAGTCAATCAGCCTGCGGGTAATGAAATCCTGCAAACGGCCGGGCGTTGCAATCACCAGGGCTGATCCGCTTCGAACCGCCTGAATCTGCGACTTCTCTGAGACGCCGCCGATTACCAGAGCGGCCCTCGAGAGTTCCCTTCCCCGCAGCTTTTCGTACTCTTCGTTGACCTGAATCGCCAGTTCGCGGGTGGGCAGCAACACCAGCACGCGGGCTTTTTGCGCCGGCTCACGCTGCAACATTTCGATCACGGGGATCAGAAAAGCCAGCGTCTTTCCGGTACCGGTCTGCGCGGTCGCGAGGACATCTTTGCCCTCAAGCGCGCAGGGTATGGCCTGCGCCTGAATCGGCGTAGGGATATTAAATTGAGCTTTCGCCAGCCTCTGCTGTAAAGCAGAAGATAGCGGTAGTTCCGTAAAACTTGTCATTCGTAATTTTCTTTCTGGAGGGGCTTGATCAAACTCTAAATACACTTGTAGTGAGTTCCCAGCCGCTCTTAACTCTATTTTTGGATTTACGCTGAATAAACGGCGGGCAGGAAAAGCGGAGATGAATCTTGATCCAACAGGATCACCGCGTCACGAGCAAACCGTGGCAGTAGCGTTAGAATCAGTATAGCATGACTTAACCAATTCGTTAACAGTTACGAAAGATCGTGCTTTCGCCCGCGGTTTGTCATCGCCTCAGATATCAAAGATTCGGTAAATCGACGATGGCTCCTGCGCCTGCAGCAGCGAGATGGCAACATTGTGTACTGGAACTCCACCGGTGGTTCGACCGTCCAGCTTTCCATGATGAGCATGTCCGTGCACGACCAGATCGGCTCCGTGACGATCGACTACTTCTGCGAGCCGCGAGTTGCCCATAAATGGAAATATCTCTGGAGCTTCGCCCTGCACCGTTTCCGCAATAGGCGCGTAATGCAGCACGACGACCCGTTTTTGAGTACGTAGCTGAGACATGGCGCGTTCCAGCTTAAGGGCCTCGTCGACTGACACTCGGACAAAGTCTTTGATCTCGCGTTCGCCAAACGCGGTTAGCATGCCGCGCCCGAATCCGCCGACAAATCCTTTCGTGCCGGCAAAACCCACACCATCGCGTTCGTAGGCGCTGCCATCGAGCAGCTTGATTCCCGCAGAGGTAATCAGCCGAGCCAGTTCCGTCTCCTTACCGCTTTCGTAGTCGTGATTTCCCAACACCACGATTGTTGGCAGACGCAATCGAACCAGCACATTCAGCAGCGGCTCCATCTCGTCGGGCTGGCCGAAATTCGTGAGGTCGCCCGCTAAAACCAGAACGTCGGCGTCGTTCCGCACCCGCTCAAACTGGTCCTTCAGTTTGGCGTAAACCTGAGGCGTGAAATGCAAATCAGCTGTGGCTGCGATTCTCATGCAGTTCGATTGATCAGGCCCGGTCTGTCTGAAGCGGTGGCACATTCTTTGGTGCCGCGGATTTCCGCCAATCGCTTCTCGCGAGTTTCCTCCAGCAAGTTCGCCAACTCCCATTCGTTAAGATCGATGGCGAACATGTTCTCATCCACCAGGCTCCCGCGAAACTTCGCCTCCGGTTGCGGCCTGGATATCTGGGTTTCGAGGCGGCGAAGCAACTTTTGCCATATTGCTGCGGGAACATAATGCGTCTGCGCCGGATAGACATACCGAAACAAGAGCAGAGACCACAACAGCATTTCCCAGTGGTCCCCGACCAGCTCTAATTCCCGTTCCCAGTCGAAGCACCCGTAGGTGCCATAAATTACATGGGCGATGTCCGCGCCATCGAAGCGCTCCCGCTTCGCCACGAAAATCTTCGAGGCGACCAACTCTTCGGGCGAAAGCACCCGAGTCTTAATCCCATACACGACAACCGGGGTGGCCCGTTCGATCCAGGAGTCTTCGACCACGATGACACCGTTGCTCATGCCGGTGATCAGATCGACGAAGAATTCTCCCTTGCGGGCCTTGGCCAGCCACACCGGATCGCGAACTTCACAATCGAAGCCGCGCTCGCGCAAGTAGGGAAAAATCTCGCACGATGTCTTAGCGGTCATGAACAGGTCAAGGTCCTTGGTGAAGCGGCAAATTCCGGTGTGCGCTCGCAGAGCAAAAGCTCCGGAAACCGCATACGGGAACTGTTTTTCCTCGAGCGCCATCAGGACCTCGCGAAACAGTGCGGACTGTTCCTCGGGGACCTGCATGGGTATCGACGAGGTCACGGGAGGATCTTGCGCAACGCGGTCGATCTTGGAGGGCTCAGACACGGACCTTGGATGTGCTTCTGTTGTTTGAGGTTGTTAGGCGCGACGAGAGAGAACTCTGGCGCACAGCGAACTGCGCGAGTTTTCGCAGAGTCGCACGAGGGCGATGTAAAGATGAGCGGCGATGTTAAAGAGACGCAAGTACGGGGACTCAGCCCGCCAGGCGGTCGCCGCGATTGACTGGTACAGCCCGATCCCGCCGACCGACCGGTAATATCGGAATAATCCCATCGCAAAGTGTACGCATCATAAATTCGCGCACCCCGTTGAGCGCGAACCTGCCTCGACCTTGCGCACGAGATCTAAATTTTCGGAGAAAACCTTATGAAAGCGCTCCGTTGTTTTTGTTCAGTCGTTACCGTCCTGTTGGCTCTTGCCACAATTGCGTTGGCGCAGGACGTGAAAACCGACTATGACCATCACGCAAACTTTGCCCAATATCACACCTACTATTGGGCGAGAGTGAAAACTACAGATCCTCTGTGGGAGAACAGAATCAAAGACGCAGTCGACCACGAATTGCAAGCCAAAGGCTGGCAAAGAGTGGACAGTGGTGGCGACGTAGCCATTACTGCCGTCGGCAGCGCCCACAACCAGCGCGAATACCAGACTTTCTACGATGGGCTGGGGGGCTGGCGTTGGGGTGGTATAGGTGAAACTACGACACAAGTGGAAAATTATCCGGTCGGCTCGCTGGTCCTTGACCTGTACGATGCGCACAATAAGCAACTGATTTGGCGCGGTGTGTCGAGTGATACGCTGACCAACAATCCAGAAAAGAACGAGAAAAAACTTGATAAAGCCGTTGATAAAATGTTCGAGCACTTTCCTCCTCACTAAGACGTCTTAGCGACGCAGGCGCGACGATGAGATCGCGCCCTGCGTCGCACATTCACGATTCGGATCTTCTTTCACGGCACTTTGGTTCCGCGCCTTGCTACAGCGCCCACCTTATAGACCAAAGCTGCACTTAATCTCTATTGTGTAGTTAAGTGCCCTGTTCAAGAGCGAGGATCTTGAACAGAGTGTGTCATTTACAATTTATGAGAATCGCGCAGGTAGCACCACTTTACGAAAGTGTTCCCCCCGTTTTGTATGGAGGCACAGAGCGTGTCGTGTCCTGGCTTACTGAGGAACTGGTGCGTTTGGGCCATGATGTCACGCTGTTCGCCAGCGGAGATTCGGTAACGAATGCCAGGCTCGTGCCTGTCTGCCCCAGGGCGCTGCGGCTTGACGCAGAATGCCAGGATCCCGTTGCACATCACGCGATCATGACCGATTATGTATTTCGGGAAGCTGGAAACTTCGACCTGATTCATTTCCATCTCGACTATATTCATTTTCCTTTGGCCCGCCGGTCCGGGGTACCGTGCTTAACTACGCAGCATGGGCGTTTGGATATTCCCGATCTCGTTCCTGTCTTTCAGACGTTTCGCGAGATGCCGCTGGTGTCTATTTCCGACGCTCAGAGAAAGCCCGTTCCATGGGCGAACTGGCAGGGCACGGTGCTGCATGGAATGCCTCGCCGACTGCTCAAGCGGAAAAACGGAGAAGGAAATTACTTAGCATTTCTCGGGCGAGTCTCGCCGGAAAAGGGGTTGGAGGACGCCATCGAGATTGCCTGCCGCGCCGGCATGCTGTTGAAGATTGCGGCGAAGGTGGATACGGCGGACACGGAGTATTTTGAGAATAAGATCAAGCCGCTGCTGAAGAGAGGGCGAGTTGATTTCATCGGCGAGATTGGGCATGACGAGAAGAATGATTTTCTCGGAGACGCCGCCGCCTTCCTTTTTCCGATCCAGTGGCCGGAGCCTTTCGGGATTGTAATGATTGAAGCTCTGGCTTGCGGGACGCCGGTCATCGCTTATCGTCGTGGATCGGTGCCTGAGGTTCTGGACGATGGAGTAACAGGTTTCATCGTCGACGACGTGGATGGCGCCGTGGATGCGTTGGAGAACCTGGAACGAATCGACCGCCGGGCTTGCCGCAAACATTTTGAACGACATTTTACTGACGAACGAATGGCTGCCGAATATTTGACCATTTATAAAAAGCTGGTTCGCAAAGAGCCAACCACAATCACTCTCGACGACGGAGTTATGAGTTGGACGGATCTGCTACCCAACACTACTACATAGCGACTTCACAGTCGCCAATCGATGATCGCGCGCGTGTTCTTAAATACGGAAGGACTTTTTTAGTCTTCGACCGTCTCGGGGATGTGCAAACGACCGGCATGGGAGAGCAGGGACTCTTCTTTGAGGACACCCGGCATTTGTCGGAACTCGTCGTACTGCTGTGGGGAACGCGTCCCCTTGCTTCTCAGTTCAACCGTGGAAACGAGCAACTTTCTCTTTACCGGTGATTTGGCGAATCTGGACGTTTCTCGCAACAACGAAGTAGTGGTGCCGCGCGGAACGCTGCACGTGCTGCGCTCAAGGTTTTTATGGAGCAACACGTGCTTCGAAGAGATCGAATTTGTCAACCACGGCTTATCGGAATTGGTGGTTCCCTTCCGCACGACTTTCGACGCAGACTTCGCCGATATTTTCGAAGTGCGCGGAATGCACCGGCTCCGCAAAGGCAAGCGTCTGCCCGCAGAAATGGGAGAGAATTCCGTTCTGCTGTCCTATGAGGGACTGGACCATACGATACGCCGGACCAGGATCCAATGGGACGGATCGCCCCAGCGCTCGTCGGAGCGGGAACTGGATTATCAAGTTCGGTTGCGCCCCAAAGAACGAGCCAGCTTTCGTCTATCGATCTCGTGCGACTCTAACGCAAAGATACAGGCCAATGGTTATTCGCGAGCCATGACTGCTGCCCGGGAAGAACTGGATCGCGTGGGTGCATCTTTTCCACACATGTACAGTTCGAATTCGCGCTTCAACGATTGGATCAATCGTTCCATCTCCGATGTGCAAATGATGATGGTGGGAAATCCAGAAAAGGATTATCCCTACGCTGGTGTGCCGTGGTTTGGCACTGTCTTCGGCAGGGACGGAATCATCACGGCTTTGCAGGCACTCTGGCTGAATCCAGAAATAGCCAGGGGGGTTCTGGAATGCCTGGCTTCAACGCAAGCCGATCACGTGGATGAAACCAGCGAAGCGGAGCCAGGAAAAATCCTGCACGAAATGCGTTGCGGAGAAATGGCAGCACTTGGCGAAGTGCCGTTCGGCCGATATTACGGAAGCGTGGATGCAACCCCACTTTTCATCATGCTGGCCCGCGCCTATTGCGAACGAACCGCGGATTATAAGTTTATCCAGCATCTCTGGCCGAACATCGAGCGCGCGCTGAACTGGATTGATGAATTCGGCGATATCGATGGTGACGGGTTTGTGGAATACAAACAACGCTCTGCCAAAGGCCTGGTGCAGCAAGGGTGGAAGGATTCCAACGACTCCATTTTCCATTCCGATGGAACGATTGCCAAAGCTCCGATCGCACTTTGCGAAGTGCAAGGTTACGCTTACGCCGCAAAGTTGGCTGCTGCTTATTTGTGCCGCTTTACCGCAGGATCCCAGAAAGCGGCGGCGCTTGAGATGGAAGCGGAGAATCTGCGGGCGAAATTCGAAGAACAATTCTGGTGTGAGGATCTTTCCACCTACGCACTTGCGCTCGATGGCAAGAAAAAGCCCTGTCGGGTTCGCACCTCGAACGCTGGACAGTGCCTCTATACCGGCATCGCCTCTCCGGATCGCGCCCAGAGGGTTGCGGGAACGTTATTCCAGCCTGATTCTTTCACAGGCTGGGGACTTCGCACCGTTGCCGCATGCGAGGCGCGCTACAATCCGCTTTCTTATCACAACGGATCTGTCTGGCCGCACGACAATTCCATCATCGCATCTGGCTTGGCGAAATATGGATACAAGGAACTTGCCGGGCGAATATTCATGGCGCTGCTCGACTTGAGCAGCATGGTCGATTTGCACCGCTTGCCGGAACTTTTTTGCGGTATTGACCGGCGTGGCGGAGAAGGCCCAACACTTTACCCCGTGGCTTGCTCGCCCCAGGCCTGGGCGGCGGCCGCTCCTTTTCTGATCCTGCAAGCCTGTCTCGGCATTTCTATCGACGCGGAACGTAAGCGGATAGTGTTTGATGACCCCTACCTCCCGGAAGGAATCGCAACTCTTGCCATTAAGGACTTGCGCTGCGGCGGTATCACCGTTGACCTGTTTCTTGAGCGTAGGGAGAATTCCGTTCTCGTGCATAAAGGCAATACGCAGAGCGCAATTGAAATCGTGACCATCGTCTCCTGACAAATCCCTTCTGACGACGCCACATTCAGCAGGCTGCCGTAGGGCATCACCGGTCAGGCCCTACGGGCTTTTATCGATTGCTCCGCCTCCAGCTCAAAGCAATACTTATGGAAAGGAGAAATCTATGGAAAAGATCAGTAGTTTAACGAGCCGTCTTGCGCTGATCGCGTCCCTTACTCTGTTACCTGTCGCGATGATCGGTCAGACAAATTCGATGTCTGAGGGCTCAACAAACAGCAGCGTGAGCTCCAGCGATAAGAAGTTTGTGCGCGAGGCCGCGCAGGGTGGAATGGCGGAAGTGGAACTTGGCAAACTGGCAACCGAAAAAGCATCCAGTCCCGAGGTTAAGAAATTTGGTCAACGCATGGTCAACGACCACACCAAAGCCAACGATCAGCTAAAGGAAGTTGCGAGCAGCCAAGGTATTACTCTTCCCAGCAAGCTCAGCGCTAAGGACGAGATGACCAAAGAGCGTTTATCGAAACTCAGCGGCGAGCAATTCGACAAAGCCTACATGTCTGACATGGTAAAGGATCATACTCAGGATGTTGCCGATTTTCAGCAGGAAGCAACATCTGCCAGCGATCCGGCTGTAAAGGAGTTTGCTGAAAAGACGCTTCCGGTATTGAAGAGTCATCTGCGGGAGGCCAAGCAGATCGCGCCGATCACCTCGGCCAGCGCGAGTAAAATGCAGGGAGACTAACTGCTCTCCCGATCGCTCCTCCGCGCGGAGTATCACCCGCGGAGGGGCATCCAACTAAGCGCAACGCGCTATGGCAAGAAAAAGATCTACTCAGGTTTCCGCCAGGAAAACGATTGATCGAGTTACACTTTTCCGGAGGCCGTTTCCGGCACGGCACAAAATTCCTTCGCTGGCGTTCGGAAAAAAGGCCTCAAGATTATACTTTTGACCAGCTGGAACCGCTGCCCTTGAAACTCAGCAAGACGTTGTGAAAATCAACGACCGCATCCACAGACCAAACTGGCAGGGAAAATTTCATTCCGCAGCGATTCTGCAAATGGTACGATATCGCCTGCCTGAAGATTCCAGACGCTGAACCTGCACTTCTGGACCAGCAATGACGAGATCCGCGCACTCTGTCGCCTCGCCCCGAGTTGTCTGCATCGAGGACTTCCGGCCCATCGCACGTCAAAGAGTTCCAAAATCTGTATTCGATTACCTTGATGGCGGCGCCGAGGGCGAGGTGACGCTGCGTGAAAATTGCCGCGTCTTCAATGATGTCACTTTTCGGCCGCGTCACGCGGTTGCGGTGGCGAACTGTAGTTTGTGTACGCGCGTCTTAGGCTTTGATCTCTCTCTTCCCTTTCTGCTCGCGCCCGTAGGCTATAGTCGCCTGATGCACCCCGGAGGCGAAGTGGCAGCCGCGCGCGCCGCAGGCAGGGCTGGGACGGGATACATTCTCTCGACAATTTCCGGGCACAAACTTGAAGACGTGCGAGCCGCTTCCAAGGGACCCGTTTTTTACCAGCTCTATCTGATGGGCGGTCGCGGCGCCGCCGAGGCTGCTATTGAGCGAGCGCGGGTCGCGGGTTTCAACGCACTCGTCGTCACCATCGACACTCCGGTGTCTGGTATTCGCGAGCGCGACTATCGCAACGGCATGAAGGAACTAATCAGTGGCGGGCCGTTCGAAAAGATTCCCTTTCTTCCGCAAATTCTCTCGCGTCCGGGCTGGCTCATGAGCTATCTGATGGATGGCGGTCTGCCAGGACTTCCGAATGTCATCATTCCGGGCAAGGGACCAATGCCTTTGGTCGACATTAATGCGGCGCTGGCCGAATCGGCGGTGACATGGGCAGACCTGCGATGGATCAGAGAAGTGTGGAAGGGTCCAATCGTAATCAAAGGAGTGTTAACCGCAGACGATGCCCGACGCTCGGTAGACGAAGGCGCTGCCGCGATTTCAGTTTCAAATCACGGTGGCCGGCAGCTCGATGGAGTTCCAGCTTCCTTGCGAGCCTTGCCTGAAGTTGTGGAAGCGGTGCAAGGCCGCATTGAAGTGCTGATGGATGGCGGCATTCGTCGCGGTACTGATATTGCCAAGGCTCTCTCCGTGGGAGCGAGTGCTGTGCTGTGCGGGCGCGCTTATGCCTATGGCTTGGCAGCCGCCGGAGAAGCTGGGGTCGATCGCGCCATCGAGATTCTGCGCGTCGATCTGGAACGAACTCTACGGTTGCTTGGTTGCTCATCGGTCACCGAATTGGATCGCTCTTACGTCAACGTACCCAGGAGTTGGGAAACAAACTGATCGCATTTTGAAAAGTCGCAGCATTGCATTTCGCGGGCTCGATCTCTGCAGGCAGAACATTTGTTCGCCAGGAGGCGGTAAATGCACTGGACTCAGATCTACGATCCTCTCGGCCATTGGTGGCTTTCCACTCTGGTGGCGTCGCTTCCCATCATTGTTCTTTTCGGCCTGCTCGCTGGTCTCAAAGTGAAGCCACACTGGTGCGCCATCGCCGGAGCGACGACCGCCGTCCTGGTGGCAATTATTTTTTTCAAAATGCCTCCTCTTCTGGCAGCCCTGAGCTTTGGCTACGGCGTAGCCTTTGGAGTTCTGAAAATCGCCTGGATCGTTCTGGCAGCGGTCTATCTCTACGACATTTCGGTGGAGACGGGTCAGTTTGAAATCATGAAGGAGTCGGTGGCCGGAATCACCGCCGACCGCCGGCTGCAAGTGTTGCTGGTCGCATTTTGTTTTGGCGCGTTCATCGAAGGAGCCGCGGGCTTTGGCGCACCAGTCGCGATTGCCGGCGCATTCATGATCGGCCTCGGATTCAAGCCGTTCCATGCGGCCGCTTTGAATCTGATCGCCAATACCGCGCCGGTCGCCTGGGGCGCGATCGGAACTCCGGTTCACGCGCTCGCGGCCGTAACCGCACTACCGGAATCCGATCTTAACGCGATGATCGGTCGCATCCTGCCATTCACCGCCGTCATTGTTCCTTTCTGGCTGGTGCGAACCATGGTCAATTGGAAGGAAACCTTCGAGGTATTTCCCGCCATCCTCGTAGTCGGCGTTTCTTTCTCTCTCACTCAATTCTTCTGGTCGAATTACGTCGACAGCAATCTGGTTGACATCATGGGAGGCGTGGTCTCGCTCGTCGCTGTCTTGATTTTCCTGCGCTTCTGGAAGCCAAAAAAGATTTGGCGCTTTGATTATGACGATAAACCGTCCGCTCCCATCGAAGCGACGGCGGAAATCACGGATCAGCAAGGCGGCGAGTGGCCAGCCAAGTCTTTCGATGGATTGGTGAAAACCCGCACCTACACTGCGGGGCAAGTGTTCAAAGCCTGGACGCCCTTCGCAATTCTGTCATTGTTTGTGTTGCTGTGGGGACTGCCGAAAATAAAACTGGCGATGAATCAGGCGACCACTCCGGCTTTTAAAGTGGTACTGGCGAATGGCAAAGTGCGAAGCGGTCCGCCGGGGTGGGATGTGCCGTACTTGAATAACGCGGTTTCGCGCTCCGCTCCAGTGGTGCCTAAGCCAACTCCAGAGTCCGCACGTTACGATTTCAATTGGCTTTCGGCTACCGGTACCGGATGCTTTTTGGCCGCGATTGTATCCGGCTTTCTGCTCGGGCTGGGCCCGCTGCAATTGATGAAAATATTTTGGCGAACGCTGGTCCGAATGCGCCTGGCCATGATCGCGATCTCATTCATGTTGGGGTTGGGATTCGTGACCCGCTACTCCGGCCTGGATGCGGTGCTGGGTTTGGCGTTCACCCGCACCGGATGGTTCTATCCATTTTTCGGCACATTTTTGGGATGGCTGGGAGTTGCGCTCACCGGGAGCGATACATCATCCAATGCGTTGTTCGGCAGTCTGCAGCGGATTACTTCTCAACAACTCGGCATCGATCCCATTCTCATGTGTGCGGCCAATAGCGCCGGTGGAGTGATGGGTAAGATGGTGGACGCCCAATCGATCACCATTGCCACCGCGGCTACGGAGCAGGTAGGCAACGAAGGAGTTATCTTTCGCTTTGTGTTCTGGCACTCGGTTGCGCTGGGTTCCATCGTCGGAATTATTGTGATGCTCTACGCGTATGTCTTCCGATGGCTGGTTCCGCACGGGCTCACGTTCGTGAAATAGCGGCCAATCGCGACGCCAACCGCTTATTGCCGCCATCCCAGGTATTCGTCCCGTCCGGCGAAGATGTGATGAAGCAGACCTACAATGCGATCTTTTAAGGTTGCGGGCGGCGCCTCGGCGACCTCGACCGCACCTTCCGCTTTTGTTTGCGCCTTGGGTTCGAGCGCGGGAGCTGCACCAGTAGCCATAAATCGTCTCCTTCGTGAAACTAAGATTTCCTAGACCTGATCAAATGTGCCTGTGAAAATTTGCAAGCCACAGCTGAAAGAGACCGGGGAGTATCTCTAACCGAGCTTAATTCTAAGGAGCCCCTAATGATCGCGGCAGATCACGAACGGCATAGCCCTGCGGGTCGCCTACCGAGTGTGTAGGCTTACGGCGGCACCGGCGATCTGCTCCAGAGGCATCACAACATCTACGGCCCCGCGGGCGATCGCCTCTTTCGGCATACCAAACACGATGCAGCTGGCCTCGTCTTGCGCGATGGTTGCGGCTCCGGCTTCCTTCATCTCAAAGAGGCCTTCGGCGCCATCGTCACCCATGCCCGTCATGATGATGCCAATTGCCTTGGAGCCGGCAGCGATTGCCACGGAACGAAAAAGAACATCCACGCTTGGTCGATGTCGCGAAACGAGTGGACCATCGACGATCTGAACAATAAAATCCTCCCCGCTGCGATTAACCAGCATATGGCGGTTACCAGGAGCGATTAGTGCCCTGCCGTTTTGTAACCGGACACCGTCACGGGCTTCCTCTACCTCGATTGCGCATTCCTTGTTCAGTCGCTCTGCAAATGCCTTGGTGAAGACTTCAGGCATGTGCTGCACAATCACAATGGGCGGGCAATCCGTGGGCAAAGCAGCGAGAAACAGGCGCAATGCTTCCGTACCTCCGGTGGAAGCGCCGACAGCGATTAATCCACTCGGCGGCAAAAGAGAGGCAGATTTGTGCTTGCGCGGGAGAACTACATCGGCAGTGGCACGAGGCGCAGCCGGCGTTCGCGGGCTCATCTGGGCTTGAGCCGCACTCCAAACCGCATCCAGAAGTGTAACCGCCGACTCGTGCAGAAAATCACGCACGCCGACCTTGGGCTTGGTGATCACTTCGACCGCGCCTTCTTCGAGCGCGCGAAATGCAAGCTCTGTTCCACGCGCCGCCAGACCGGAACAAACGACGATCGGCGTGGGCATTTCTGACATGATTTTTCGGATAAAGGTCAGCCCGTCCATCCTCGGCATTTCCAGATCCGTGATGACAACGTCGGGAGATTCTTTTTGCATCTTGGCCCAGGCAATCAGGGGGTCCGCCGCAGCCTTCACGTTGATTCTGCGATCGGTACTCAGAATGGCCTGCATGACCTGGCGCACCATGGCCGAGTCATCCACAACCAGCACCTGCAGGGCGTTTCCGTTCAACGGCGTATTCAAGAGACCTCTCGATCTACGGTCTTTCGGTAGATGGTAGGCTCAAGACTGCGTAGATTTGCCGAAATGCTGGTTAAGTTCTCCGCGTGTCCCACGAACAGGAAACCGTCGGCGATCAGATGACGATAAAGACTTGTAACCACTCTGGATTTCGACGCGGCATCAAAATAAATTAAAACATTGCGGCAAAAGATGATATCGAATGGACTTTCGGCAAGATTTGATTCCTGATCCAGATTCAGCCGTTGAAAATCAACCATCTGCTGGATCTCGATTTTCACCTTCATCTCACCATCCCGGTCAGCCGTCCCACGAAGCATAAAACTGTAAAGCAGATCGAGAGGCAACTCCTTCGCCTTGGCGATGGGATAAACACCCTTGCGGGCTTTCTCCAGCACGCGATTCGAGATGTCTGTGGCCAGAATGCGCACGTCCCAACCTTCATGCGCCGGCAGATGCCTGGCCATCAACATTGCGATCGTGTAAGGCTCTTCTCCGGAAGAGCATCCGGCACTCCAAATCCGCACTCTCCTGGGCCGCAAACCTTGCTCAGCGTCCGTTCGCCAGCGCGGAAGCACGCTCTGCACCAGGAACTCGAATTGCCGGGGTTCGCGAAGGAAGCGGGTCTCATTGGTGGTGATAGCGTCGATCATCCGCTCACGTTCCTCTTGCTGGTCGGGCTGCGCAACGCATTCGTAGTAGCTTTCCAGCGAAGTGATGCCAAGGGTTCGAAGCCGGCGAAACAGGCGCCCACAGAGCAGCGCCGTTTTTGCGCTCCCTAGCCATATACCAGTTTCGGAGTAGATGAGCGTTTGGAACTTTTCGAACAGCGCGGGACTTACCGAAAGATGTGGTAACTGATCGGAGTATGTATCGATCTTGCCGGGAGCTGCGCTGCGCCTTGCCGGCACCTGCTCCAGCGGACACAGCTACGCTCCAGCCTCGAAGTGTTCCTGTTTAGCCGCCTTCTCAACGGCGGAAGGATCGGCAGCAGATTCGTCGGCCAGGGACTCCGATACCGCTAACAATTCATCGGTAGACAGGACTTTATCGATGTCAAGAATCAGGCAAAACTTCTTGCCCAGGGCACCCATGCCAAGCAGATATTCCGTCTTGACCCGCGTACCGAATGGCGGCGCGGCTTCGATTTCGTCTGCGGAGAGTTCTATTACCTGGCTTACAGAATCGGCCAGGACGCCCATCGTCAAATTCTCGCCCTGAAACATCACTTCGGTGATGATGATGCAAGAGAATTTGGAGATCTTGCTGGAAGGCAATCCGAATTTCACGGCGAGATCGACGACCGGAACAACTTTACCGCGCAAGTTTGTGACCCCGCGAATCCAGATCGGAGTCTTCGGCACAGTGGTAACAGCCTCGTACTCGATGATCTCCCTCACCTTAACAATGCTGATCGCATATTCTTCGCCTGCGGTCAGGAAAGTAAGGTACTGCACGGTGCTCAGAGGGAGTTGGTTCTTCTCCTGGTTAAGCGCCCCCATAATTTCAATCCTCACATTTCTCTTAGCATTGCCGATTGCATCCGGCTTCGGCACGCCGCCATTCCGCGACAACAAAGCCACGAAGGCTCGGCTGTGACTTTCAGAATGGAGAGAAGTTGGCTTCTTCCTCGACCCTGGTGCTCGCGTGCTGTTTCTGACCAGTGCGCGCAAAGTCGCTTCTGAATGCTGGTTTCAAGGGCATCGAGACTCTTTGTTTGCCGTCAACGTTGCGATGCGTATTCTGCTCCCCGGCCACCCGGAAGAAAGTCATCAACTGTTGCAGTTGTTCGGACTGCGCAGCTAACTCTTCCGCGGTGCTGGAAAGTTCTTCCGCCGACGACGCGTTGCGCTGAGTGACTGAATCGACCTGGGACATTGCCTGGTTGATCTGCGTGACTCCGCCGGACTGTTCGGTACTCGCCGCGGCTACGTCCTGAACCAGATCCGCGGTTTTCTTGATCGATGGCACCAGGTCAGAGAGTAATTTTCCAGATCGTTCCGCCACGCTGACGCTTCTTCCCGCCAGCCCACCGATTTCCTGAGCGGCCAACTGGCTGCGCTCGGCCAACTTTCGAACTTCGACCGCGACCACGGCGAAGCCCCGGCCCTGGTCTCCGGCGCGAGCCGCTTCGATGGCGGCGTTGAGCGCGAGTAGATTGGTCTGGTAGGCGATCTCTTCGATCACCGAGGTTTTTGCTGCAATCTGTTTCATCGCTTCGACGGTCTCTTTCACCGCGTTTCCGCTCTCCTCCGCCGCCAGCGCGCCTTTTGCTGCTGCCTGTTCCACTTGGCGGCTGTTGTCGGCATTCTGGCTGATGGATGCGTTCATCTGTTCCAGGCTGGAGCTCATTTCCTCCACCGACGCGGCTTGTTCACTGGTGCCCTGAGAAAGACTCTGCGGATGAGGAAGAGACCTGCTGGGCGGCTGACGCAACCGCTGCGGATCCTTCGCGGACGTCTCTAATGATGCCTGACAGGCGGCTGCTCATTTCATGCATAGCTTGTTGCAGCTTGCCGGTTTCCGAGCTGTTTGTCACAGCAATCTCTTTTGTCAGGTCGCCTGCGGCGATGCGCTCCGCATGCTCGACGGCTTGCTGGATCGGTACTGTTATGCTCTTCGTGATACTGATCGCGACCAAAGGAGAAACGATCAAAGTAAGGATCAGCAGCAAGAACGCAATTTTGCGTCCGGCAGCATAGGATTCCTGGCCTTCTTTCATGCTCTGTTCCATGGCCGCAGTCTGGAAGTCAATAAGTTTCTGCCATGATGCGCGGTATATGTCGAGAGCTGGAATTACCTCCGTGCTCAAGGCCTCCATCGCTTGGTCCCGTTTCTTATCAGCGAGCAGGCCCTTGGCTTTTTGCCTGGCTGAAATATAGGCTTCCCGATTATGGGTAACCGTTTCAAAGAGGTCCCGTTCCTGCGAAGAGGTGAGGCTCTTTTCAATCTCCGCAACTTGCGCAGTGATCTGGTGACTGATTCCCTCATTTTCCTGATTCAGTTTTTTCTCTTGATCAGGATTCGTTGTCTCAAATAATTGGAGCGTGATGCGGGCATTGGTGATCGAGTGCTCAATTGTCTGGTGAGTTAACTCAACCGTGTTGTAGCGCTTCTGCATCGAAGCCGACATGTTGGAATTCAGCCGCCCCAGCCAGCTCAACCCAAATCCGCCGGCCGCAATCACGAATAACAGAATGATCCCGAAGACAACCCCAAGTCGGGTACCTATTTTCTGATCTTGCCAAGTCTTCATTGTTCTTCACCCCTCGAAATGTTTTGCCTCAGTACTAAGCTTGTGCCTGCAGACTCGACTGCATTACTCCGCGCAGCAAACTGGGAACATCGATGATCAAGCCGACGCGTCCGTCTCCCAGAACAGTGGAGCCTGCAATACCCGGCACTGCGCGAAACGCTCTGCCGAGCGGCTTTACCACGGTCTGCATTCCACCCAACAATTCGTCCACGGCGATTCCCGCATAGGAATCGTTGATTTTGACCACCACGATGTTCTCCCGCTTCGGAGTGTCACCGGGCAGGCTGAAGGCGTGCCGCAATCTCACATAGGGCAAAGCGGTTCCGCGCAGGCTGAGGATTCCGCTGGCTTCTGAGCTGCGCTGTTCCGCAGGCAATTCCGTACATTCAGTTACATGCTCTAGCGGCACAACGAAAGTTTCGGCGCCTACCCGCACCGAGAAACCTTCGATGATGGCCAAGGTCAATGGCAGGCGGATGGTGATAATGCTGCCTTTGCCGGACGTGCTTGATATTTCGACTGTGCCGCGCAAAATATCGATATTGCGCCGCACAACATCGAGGCCAACGCCGCGCCCGGAAAGATCAGTAACTGATTCGGCTGTAGAGAATCCGGCCTGGAAAACCAGATCGTAAATATCCTGGTCTCGAATCTCGTCCTTCGCAGACACCAGCCCGACACGTTTTGCTTTCTCGAGAATTCGTGTGCGATCGAATCCCGCTCCATCGTCCTGCAGCGTTACCAGAACATTTCCGCCGCTGTGTGCGGCTTTGAGCCTTATCACTCCGCAAGGGTTCTTGCCCTGTCTCTCGCGCACGTCCGGCTTTTCCAGACCATGGTCGACCGCATTGCGTACCAGGTGCAGCAGAGGATCTTTCAACTGCTCAAGCACGGTCGTATCAACTTCGACGTCTGCTCCCAGCACTTCAAGCCGCGCCATTTTTCCGTGACTGCGGGCAAGGTCTCTTACTGACCGCACCAGCTGACGAAACAACGGTCCCACCGGCACCATTCGGATGCTCATCACCTCACTCTGCAGATCCATATACAAGCGCTCTGCCTCGCGATGCATCTCCAGAATGGCCCGCCCTTGTTCATTACCAAGTTTTTCAATCATCCGGCGGAGGCGGCCCTGCGCAATCACAATCTCCCCGGTCAGGTTCAACATGTGATCGAGTTTCTCTACATCGGCGCGCAACGTACGCGGGCCGGCATTCGGAAGCGTATCGCTCTTCACTGCTGAACCGGATTCTCCTGCAACTCCGTTGACCTTGACGACTCTTTTCGATCGCTTTTCCACCTCGCGCGCGATCTCTCGTCTGAGATCCTGCTGTCCATGGGTGAGTTCCTGGTTCCCGGCCGACGCAGCGGACACCATACTGCGCAGCTCGTCCACTGCTTTCAAGAGGAGCGAGATCAGTTCCCCGCTGGGCTGCGTTTGCTGTTCACGAAACAGATCCAGTAAATCTTCGACGACGTGGGCAAACCCGGCAAGCTCACTGAGTTCCAACGAGGTCGCATTTCCCTTGATGCTATGAGCCACGCGGAAAATGCTGTGCACATGCTCCGGATCAGGTGGACTTGTTTCCATCTGGACCAGAATTCGCTCCATCGTGTCCAAACCTTCTTCGGACTCGGCGAGGAACGACGCGAGGACTGCTTCACGATCAAAATCCGCTAAATCCACCGTTCCCCCTTTCTTGTGTGCGAATTCCCATGAAAAGTCTTCCCTACACCTGGTCAAAACTCTTGATCATGGTGACGCCATCGGCTACGTGAAACACCAGCCTGCGTCCATGTTTTCCCGAGACTTCCCTCTCCACGATAGGAATACCGGCGGAGCGAAGAAAACTTTCGGCCAAGTCGACGTTTCGTGTTCCCACGGACTGCGACATGTCGACGGCAAACGCGCTGGATCCCCCGAAAACCTTAGCCTGCAGATTTCGTAGTTCGCATCCCAATGCCAGCACTTCGCGCAGAAGTTCGGGATTTGCAACATTGCCGTATCGCAAGCGGTTCGGCCCTTCAGCCTGCCCTTCAGGCAGCAGATAGTGATTCATTCCTCCCGCCCTCTTATGCCGGTCCCAAAGGCAAACGGCCGCGCAGGAACCAAGGATGGTGGAAATGGTCATCGGTTCGCGGGTTACAAATACTTGTCCGGGGTAGAGAAAGTGCCGTGGCTGATTCGAGTCCGCGGGCTCAAAACTCTTCATGACCTCGGCAGGCAGGACTGCAGGATTAAATTTGGGGGAACTATCTTTCATACTCTC
Organism: uncultured Acidobacteriaceae bacterium; assembly: GCA_963817305.1. Taxonomy (GTDB): domain Bacteria; phylum Acidobacteriota; class Terriglobia; order Terriglobales; family Acidobacteriaceae; genus Sulfotelmatobacter. The sequence goes on from CAWFOD010000016.1 coordinate 846,459, forward strand.
ATTCCTGGTCCTTCCGCACCGGTAGTGGTATGGCCGGTCGGACCGAACAAAGGCTTGGCGGCTTCGTGAGAGAGAAGTTTGAAGATCTCCACGTCTGACCGCTCGAACCCGGCCTTCTGCGGCAGCAGACGCAGGATCGCGAGGACCGCTATGGTTTGGTCCCCGACGATGATCGGAATAAACGCTTGCGCCTTGGCCATCACTCCCGCTTGGTCGCGAACTCCGAATTCCACGTGACACTCCCCGCGCATCAAGCGCTGAAGACCGGGTTCCCCCAGAGTTCGCAACAAGTCGTACTCCTCGAGATCAATTCCAAAAGACCAAAACACTTCAAAAGTCTTGCTTCTACGATCAAGCTGGAAGAGGCCCATCTCTTCGGAGCCGAGGAAGTTTGCAACGATTTCGCGCACGGCCTCAATCGCGTCCTCTTGCCCGCTGCTTTCGAGCAGCCTCTTGCGAGCGGTTCGAAGGCGCACGTCGTTCAACGGCTCCGCTGCAGCGGCTTTTGCTCCGTATGCGTTGCTCTTATCAGCGGTCATGAAGATCCTTAGTTAAATCATTCCTGCATTGTTTCGACGGAGTGCGCCAGCGCGCTATTCGCCCAGGTAGCTCTCCAGCAAGGCGACGAGTTCGGTACCGTTTACCGGCTTGGTAATGTAGTCGTTACAGCCGCTCTGGAACCCCGCCTCCATGTAGGACTCCTCTCCGCGAGTGGTCACCAGAACAATGGGGATCTCGCGCGTGCCCGGCTGCTGACGCATCATCTTGCAGGCTTCAAATCCATTCATACGGGGCATTACGACGTCCATCAGGATCAGGTCCGGATGTTCTTGTTGCGCCTTTTCAACGGCTTCCTGCCCATCGCACGCGGTTACACACTGGTAGGTCGTGCGCCTTTCCAGAATTTCTCGCTCCATCATCAAGGCAGTTTTGGAGTCATCCACTACAAGGATTTTCTTTGCCATTCTTTACCTCGCACTCCGCGCAGTTGTGGTAACTCCCACCCGGCAAGGCCGAACTGTGGGGCGATCCCGCTCTCATTAGAAAGGTCTAACACAGCGTAATGTCACCCGATAGTTACGGGCGTAATGGAGATGCAGCAAAAAAAAACGAACCACGATCATGACGACAGGTGAAAAACAGGCCGAGACTTGCTGGGACGCGTTTTCACAACCTTGATCTAAGTCGGTAAATCGCCGCGACAACCTTCCGCATCAGATGGGTAAGGTTGTAAGGTAGATTTACCGCTAAACACACCGCACTGAAATTTTCGGAGAGATCTGATGGCTGGCGAAACTGAAATAACTCCACTCCCGTCCGAAGAGTTGCGCAAGATGGATGCTTATTGGCGAGCTTGCAATTATCTGTCCGCAGGCATGATTTATCTTCGCGCGAATCCCCTGCTACGCGAACCGTTGAAGCCGGAACACATCAAGAATCGACTTCTGGGCCATTGGGGATCGGATCCCGGCCAATCTTTGATTTGGGTCCATCTGAACCGGCTCATCCGAAAGTACGACTTGGATGTGATCTACATCGCCGGCCCTGGCCACGGCGCTCCAGCCACTCTTGCTAACTGCTATCTCGAAGGTCATTACTCTGAGATTTATCCCGATAAGAGCCGTGATGAAACGGGGCTGCTCAAATTCTTTAGGCAATTTTCTTTTCCCGGTGGAATCGGTTCGCACTGTACGCCTGAGACTCCGGGCTCAATTCATGAGGGCGGCGAGCTTGGTTATTCGATCTCTCATGGATATGGAGCAGCGTTCGACAATCCTGATCTCATCGTAGCCGTCGCCATAGGCGATGGTGAAGCTGAGACCGGTCCGCTCGCAACCTCCTGGCATTCAAATAAATTTTTGAACCCGATTCGCGATGGCGCTGTTCTGCCCATCCTGCACCTGAACGGCTACAAGATCGCGAATCCCACGATTCTGGCGCGCATTCCGCACGAAGAACTGGAAGCGCTGCTGACCGGGTACGGCCACAAGGCTTACTTTGTTGAAGGCGATGATCCCGCTGTGATGCATCAGAAAATGGCTGCAACGCTTGAAAAGTGCATTCTGGAGATTCGGTCGATCCAGCAGCAGGCTCGCTCTAGCGGAACTGCGACTCGCCCGCGATGGCCGATGATCGTTCTTCGTTCTCCGAAGGGATGGACGGGACCGAAGGAGGTCGGCGGACACAAAGTGGAAGGTACGTGGCGAGCACACCAGGTTCCGGTAGCGGATCCAGTGACAAATAAGAAGGATCTGAAAATAGTGGAAGACTGGATGCGCAGCTACAAACCCGAAGAACTATTCGATGCCAACGGAACTCTCATACCAGAACTACAAGCGCTTGCGCCATCCGGCGAGCGCCGCATCTCGGCCAATCCGCACGCCAATGGCGGATTGCTGCGCAAAGAACTCGCTTTGCCAGACTTTCGCGACTATGCAGTTGAAGTGAAGGCACCGGGTGGAATCTACGCTCAGCCGACTGACGTACTGGCGCATTTTCTTGCCGAAGTCATGCGCCGCAACATGAACTCGTTCCGCGTTTTCGGGCCGGACGAAACCGCGTCCAACCGACTGACCGCGATTTATGCTGCGTCGAAAAAAACCTGGCTTGCGGAATTCGAGCCAGATGACGCAGACGGTGGCGAACTCGATGTCGCCGGACGCGTGATGGAAATGTTGAGCGAGCATACTCTGGAAGGTTGGTTTGAAGGTTACGTGCTCACCGGCCGCCACGGATTTTTCTCCAGCTACGAAGCTTTCATTCACATCATCGATTCCATGTTCAACCAGCACGCCAAGTGGCTGGAAAAATCAAAGAAAGAGCTCGACTGGCGCGCACCAATACCTTCGATCAACCTGCTCATAACTTCACTGGTGTGGCGGCAGGATCACAACGGTTTTACACACCAGGATCCGGGATTTCTTGACGTGGTCACGAACAAGAGTCCGGACGTGGTGCGCATTTATTTGCCGCCGGATGCAAACTGCCTGCTCAGCGTGACAGATCACTGCCTCCGCTCGCGCGACTACGTAAACGTAATCGTCGCGGACAAGCAGGACCACCTCCAATACCTCACGATGGCGGATGCTGCAATCCATTGCACCAAAGGCATCGGCATCTGGGATTGGGCCTCCACCGATGACGGCGAGGATCCAGACGTGGTAATGGCTTGCGCCGGCGATATCCCGACCATGGAATCTCTCGCCGCAGTGGCAATTCTGAAGGAACACTTTAAAGATCTGAAAATTCGTTTTGTAAATGTCGTGGATCTCTTCCGTCTCAAGCCAGACGCTGAGCATCCGCACGGGCTCTCCGACCGGGACTTCGACTCGCTCTTCACCACCGATAAGCCCGTCATCTTCAACTTTCATTCCTATGCTTCGTTGATTCATAAACTGAGCTACCGGCGCAAGAATCATGACAACATCCACGTGCGTGGATATAAGGAGAGAGGCAATATAAACACCCCCCTGGAACTTGCGATCATCAATCAGATCGATCGCTTCAACCTGGCCATTGATGTCATCGACCGCGTTCCTCGCCTGCGCTCCATCGGGGCTCACGTCAAAGAATGGCTGAAAGGCCAGATCATCGAGAGCATCAGCTACGCTCACACCCAGGGCATTGATAAGGAAGAAATTCGTAACTGGAAGTGGCCCGGTTAAGAATGGCAAAGGACCGAGGCAAAGAAGACGTCCTTATCCTGGTACTCAACAGCGGTTCGTCATCGCTGAAGTTTGGTATTTACCGGCCCGGCGCGAGCGACGAAGAGCCGCTGCTGACTGGGAGCGCCGATGGCATCGGACGGGATAATGGCTCGTTGCATATTCGTTCCTTTGACGGAACCTCGCTGCTACGGCGCGACTGTATCCATGAATCGCAGAGCGATGCACTTGCCGCTCTCGCCGAGGCGATCAGGGAACATCTCGACGGCACGCCGGCGGCCGTCGCGCACCGCATCGTGCATGGCGGACCTGAACTTCGCAACCATCAAGTCATTACTGCAAAAGTTATCGATCAACTCCGCTCTGCAGTGCACTTTGCTCCGCTGCATATTCCGCAAGCGTTATCGCTGATCGCTTCAGCGCAATCGATCTTTCCTTCCGCGGTGCAGTTTGCCTGCTTCGACGATGCTTTTCACCAAACCATGCCGGAAGTCGCATTCCACTTCGCCATCCCGCAACGGTACGCGGATGTGGGCATTCGCCGCTATGGTTTTCATGGGATTTCTTACGAATCATTGGTGCATCGTTTTGGCGCCAAGATGCCACCACGAGCCATCTTTGCTCATCTCGGCAACGGATCGAGCCTGTGTGCGCTACGAAACGGGATGTCGATTGACACAACGATGGGTCTTACTCCGACGGGTGGTATTCCCATGGCTACTCGATCAGGTGACCTTGATCCTGGCGTGATCATCTATCTTCTCCGGAAAGACAAAGTGGATGCAGATAAGCTTGAGTATCTGCTCAATCATCAGAGCGGCCTTTTCGCTCTCTCGTGTGGAGAAGGCGATGTAAAGGCGCTCGAAGAGCGTGCCAGTTCGGGAGATCAGAAAGCCGAACTTGCGCTCGATATTTTCGCCCTCTCGGTGCGAAAAATAATTGGAGCGTACCTCGCGTTGCTGGGGGGTGCCGACGTGCTCGTTTTTACCGGAGGCATTGGAGAACACAGCGAACGCATTCGCGCCGCGGCCATCCAAGGCCTTGAAGCTCTTGGGCTCACGTCAGACAAAATTAAAGTTATCCCCACCGAAGAAGAACGACAGATTGCGCGCCATTGTCGCAGGATGTTGACGGCCCGATCCTGACCAACATGAGCAATCCCACCTTCTAGCGCCCGGCCTCTGTTTCCCCCGTGTTAAGGATTTTTTTTCTCCCGGGCAGGCACCAACCGCGAACAAATGAGCGAATACCAGAACTCAAATTGAATGCCCACAGACGACCCATCAATATGACAAAATGGCGGCGCCAGCTTATGGAGCATGGCAGACATTAAGTGATCCGGATAGAGAATTGACAGCGGCAAACGATAGTCCGGTGCGGCTTACAGGGGCCGATGCCCAACCGCATAGCGCCGAACTGCGCAAAGAACTTGGTCTGTTCGATTTAGTGATGGCGCAGGTTCTACTGGTGATCGTCCTTGATTTCTTCGGCACCGCCGCGAAAGCAGGAACAGCCCAGGTCGCTTTCTGGCTTCTGGCCTTCGTTCTGTTTTTCATTCCGCTGGCGATGGTGGTCGCTCATTTGAACCGACTCATGCCGCTGGAAGGTGGTTTGTACGAGTGGGCGCGACTTGCATTTGGAGATCAGGTTGGATTTTTGGTGGCCTGGAATCTGTGGCTGTTTGTGATGTTGTATGTTGCGGTAATCGGATTGGTCACGACCACATTCGTCGCATATGCTTTAGGTCCAGCCGCAGCGTGGATTGCCGCGAGCAGATGGCTGATCCTCGCAGTTTCTTTCGTACTGATTCTCGCCATGATGTTGATGTCCGCTTTGGGGCTTCGCCTTGGAAAATGGATCAGCAATGCGGGCAGTATCGCCACCTTAATTACGCTTGCGGTACTTATTGCGACTCCGCTATGGAATCGCTGGCGCGGGACACTGAGCGAGTACCACCCGCTTCGAATGGCGATGCCGCCCCTTACGCTATTCAGTCTCAGCGTTTTCGCAAAAATGATGTTTGGCGCGCTCAGCGGCTTTGAGTATGTCGCGATTTTCGCCGGAGAGTGCCGCAATCCGGCGCGCAATCTTACTCGCTCGGTAATCATCACAGCGCCATTCATCGCGCTTATTTATATTTTCGCGACCAGTTCGATCCTGGCGTTTGTTTCACCCAACGCCGTAGATGTAGTGGGGCCCATTCCACAGGCGCTGCGCCTAGGCTCGCGCGCCTTCGGTTTTGCCGCTTTCATTGTTCCGCTGGCGATTGTCCTGCTGTTCATGAATTATCCAACGTCGTTCAGCGTGTACTTCAGCGCCAGCACCAGGCTGCCCATGGTGGCGGGCTGGGACCACTTACTGCCGGAATGGTTTACCCGGCTCCACGCGCAATACAAAACTCCGGTCAACTCCATCTTGTTTCTGGGCGCGGTCACCGTGGCTGGCAGTGTGGTTGCACTGATTGGAGTCGGCCCGCAGGAAGCTTATGAACTTTTATTGACCTGGTCATTTACGTTCTACGCCATCGCCTATCTGGCATTGTTCGCGATTCCTTTTCTATCGCCGAGAGATCGTGGACTCCGCCCGCGATGGTGGCTGCGCCTGGCTGCCATCTCGGGATTTGTAATGACGCTGCTGTACGTTGTGCTATCAATCTTTCCCATTGTCGACGTGGAAAGTTCATGGGCCTATTCGCTAAAGATCATCGTGGTTGTGCTGGGCGCCAATACCCTTGGCTGGGCAATCTATCGAGCGGGACGACGAAAGGCTCGCCGCGCCCTCGGCTGATTATTGCGATCTGGGTCCGTTCTGCGGAGGAGCTACAATTTGCAGAAAAAAGGGGCGGGTCATTCAGACCCGCCCTGGATTTTTAAAGGGTGACGGCCGCGGTGAGTGCGGTGGTAGCGCCATTTGCCGGGACTTTGGTGGTTTCAATGGGAGAGAGTCCACTAGTGCGCTGCGTCGCCGAGGTTGTGCCGCTTCCGAAGGCAATGTAGCTGATTGTCATGCTGTCGCTGGGTTGAGTAGCCAGTGCCCAGGAATAGGGTATGGTCAATTTGCAGGTTCTTGTCGATCCGCTTCCGGTCGCGACAGCGGTAGCGCTCTCGCTGTAACCGCGCGGGCTGGTGGTAGCGGAATCGAACACGGAAACTTCAGCTGTGCAAGTGAAGTTTGTAAGTCCGGTGGACTTCACCGTGATTGTGAGCGTTACAGTTATCGTCCCGCCGAATGTAGTCAGGGTCGCAGGCTCGAGACTGTCGTCGTCCAATGTTGGGACCGGCCGAAACGCGCCGGTGTGGGGATCGAGGTATCCCAGGATTCCTGGTTTCGCCACGCCAGTCGCTGTCTGGCTCCAAAGGGCTGGAACAGCCATAACGCAGCACATGCATATCAAGAGCAGCTTTGTGACTCTCATTTCGTCTCCTTTCGCAACTTGTAATTGAGTTGTACTTCTTGGGATTTAACGCGAGAAAGGGTACGGGGGGAGTGTGCCCTGTTTTTCCGGCACAGTTTAGCACAAAGCGGAACCGTTCGTGATCATCGTCTACAACTGGCTCACCAAGCGCCAGCCGATAACCCAGAAGTTATGGGAACCGCACATCGAGGCTGTAGATTTCCTGTGTGCTTTTATCCCGCATCAGCAGCGGCGAATCATCCGGAGCGAGGCCGACCCAGAATTCCCAGGGATCGAATCCCCGCGGAATTTCCTTCAGGCTGAGCAAGCGATCGATTTTGCCGTTTGCTACATTCACCCGCACGATGTCATCCATCTTGTCGGGATAATCTTCCGCGTAGATATACCGGTCGTCGCGGGACCAGTTCTCGAAAGCGAAGCGGGAAACGGCGAGCTGCTTCCACGATTTTTTCTCGGTGTCGTAGAGCATCAACTTGCTTGAGTCGGCAGAAAGAGCCGCAATGGAGCGTCCGTCGCGCGAGCAGCGCGGACTGAAAAGATTTTCCGAACCCGGCACATTTGAGACTTGCCCGGTGTTCACGTTCGCGATGTGAATATTTGGGCCAGAAGTTTTCCCGTACTCCAGCCACGGCATACCTGCAAAAACGATGGCGTCACCCTTTGGCATCCAGGTGGGGTCGCCTTGATTGTGATCTTCCGGCGTCAGTTCATGAGGCGTGCCACCTTCAGCCGGCATGACGAATATCTTCCAGGGAGTTCCCGGACGTGATGCCATGAACGCGATCTGACTTCCGTCAGGCGACCAGCGGGGCATGTGCGCGAGCATCGGCGCGTAGGTGAGCTGCGTACGCGAAGTTCCGTCCGCTTTGCTGCGCCACAACGTGAGATCGGGATGCGACACATAAACGATCCACTCGCCATTGCGCGTCGTATCCGCTTCCCCCGCCGATACACCTGGCAGATCGATAGAAAACTGCTTCGATTTGCCCTCCAGCCGGATCAGATCGAAGCGCCGCTGCTGGCCGATGACGAATAGCTTTTTTCCATCCGGACTCGGTGTCGGATTGCTGAACAGGAGTGGTCCCACCGTAAGCTGCGTCGGCGTGATCTCGGTCTTGCGAAACAAATTGCTCAACCATGACGCCTCTTCGCGAAGCGCCCATATATTCTGGGTATGATCGCGTGTGGATTCAAAAAGAAAATATTTTCCGTCCGGAGTCCAGGTTCCACCAAACTCCTGCGCGGGCTTGTTCCAGTCCGGCAATACCGGGTGCAGGTTCTTCCCGTCCCTAGAAATTTCCCATAGGGAAGAAGTACGCTGGTCGGTATTGCGGATGGTGAAGCGTAACCGGCGACCGTCAGGAGAAAATCGGGGAGCGAATGGGATTCCGGATACCGTAATGAGTTGGCGCGAATCCGTTCCGTCCGCATTGCAAACATATAGACTGGATTGCCTCGCATACACGATGTGTTGGCCATCGGGTGCCCAGGTTGCGGCGTGAGCGAGAATGTTCCCGACCGGCCGGAGTGAGCCCGCGGGCAGCGGCAATATCCAGACCGGCCACTCGGTGTCGGAGCCTTCCGCTTCCCCCTTCACCAGTAACTCGGAACGGCCGGGAAAGTAATCGTAGACATCGGCGCTGGCCAGTGACACCGGGACAGGGGCAGTCTCGCCACCTGAGGTGGAGACCTGCATCAACACTGAGTGCCCGCTGACATATTCCGAAAAGTACAACCGGGTTCCGTCAGTGACCAGGGAGCGTTTCGAGGTTCCGTCACTCGTAATCTGTAACGACGAAATCACTGCAGGCGGGGATTCCGGCGATCGGAGAAGCAGAATTATTCCAGTCACAGCTGCTAATACAACAACCCCAGCAGCCAACCATGGCGCCTTACTCGGCTTGGGTTGAGGCGTGGCCGTAGTGAGAGCGGTCGCAAACATTGCGCGGATTCTGTCCTTTGAATCCGGCACGCGCGGGGTTGCAGGTGCAGCGGTTAGGGCCTGCCCAGACTCGACCTCGCGGCGCAGCCGCTGCAAGTCAGCGCGCATCTCCGCAGCGCTTTGAAAGCGGTGTCCGGCATCCTTCTCCAAGGCTTTCCGCACGATGCGTTCGAGCTCGGCCGGAGTGCCGGCGCCAAATTGCAACGGCCAGTCCGGTACGCTATGAATCAGGGATTCAAAAAACGCAGCGGTAGTTTGCCCTTTAAAAGGTAGAACCCCCGTGGCCATCTCATAGAGAACCACGCCGAAAGAAAACAGGTCAGTGCGGGAATCGAGCGGACGGCCCAACGCCTGCTCTGGCGACATATAAGGAATGGTTCCCAGGGCATATCCGGGGCGCGCAGGATCCTCCGGCGACTGCGTGACATCTCCAAAAGTGTTTCCACTAAGAACGGCTTCGTCACCCTCGGTCAACTTGGCCAGGCCGAAATCGAGAATCTTCGCGTGGCCGCGCTTGGTCACAAAAATATTCGTCGGATTGATGTCGCGGTGAATGATGCCATGAGTGTGGGCCGCGTCGAGGGCATCAGCGATCTCGACGGCCAGAGAAACCAGAGTCTTCGTGTCCACCGCCCGGCCAGCAATGCGATGCTTCAGGGGCAGCCCATCCAAAAATTCCATGGCGATGAAGGCCTGGCCATCCTGCTCGCCAATGTCGTAGACCGTACAGATATTGGGATGGTTCAGGGCCGACGCGGCCTGCGCTTCGCGCTGAAAACGAGCTAGCGCACGGGGATCATGGGCAACCGCATCAGGCAGGAACTTGAGCGCGACAAAGCGGTGGAGGCGCGGGTCCTCGGCCTTATAAACCACACCCATCCCGCCGCCGCCGAGTTTTTCAATCACTACGTAGTGCGAAACAGTCCGCCCGATCACGTTGAAAAATCCTACGTCCCCTGCGGCCTCAAGTCAATGAAGGACGGCGGATTTACGCCGCTAAGGCTCAAAAATGGAGGTAATCCGCGAGCGATGTTGAAATTCACCGCAGAAAAGCATGCTGATAATCTTCTACAGGTATGGCCGATTTTCTGCGGCTCGAGTTCGCGGTGTTGTACGCAACCAACATGTGATCCTCCACGATCAGAATCTCCTTGTCATTGATCCAGCCTACCAGCGCGGCATGCGGTAAAAAGGCTACGCGCCGGGGTGTGCCATCCGGGCTCCGCAAGTTCAAACTCTTCACTTCGACCGCCGGAAGCTCCGGCAGTGCTTTGCGAATGCGCTGTGACTCTTCCGGGTTGGCTTGTCCCTGCTCTGCTAATTGGATCGGCGTGTTTGGCATGGATGTGGCGCCGATCGTCAAGGCGACCGAGCCGAGATCGGGCGCCAGTTGGCCAGTCTGGGTATAAAAGCTCACATCGTAGTCAGGATTTTTGTACTCGGCCAACTCATCGAATACAGTACTTATCTTGCTGTGAAGACGCACCACGGTCTGATCATCGCTCTCATTCGACCATCCACAGCAACCGGTGTCCGGAACGGCTTCGAGAATGACGTCCGCATCCGCCGCATCCAATACCCGGCGCAACGGGGGATCGAGTGACTTCGCGGTCCATTTGCCGGCCTCTTCCACATAGGCTGAGCTCGATTTATAAATCGCTTGCGTTTGTCCCGCCACAAACTGAGTCAGAAGAAAAAACTTGCCGACCCCTTCGCTGGGAATCCAGACTTCTTCGTAAGGACAGCTTTCTTCGCAAGCTCCAGTCTCGCACGTACAATCGGGAAGAGTGATCGAGGCAATCTCCACCCGGTTCGCCGCATCGAGATCCGTCCGCCAACTCGTCCAAATGAGTCTGTTGGAGAGATCTACTCCGTCGCGTTGTAGGCGGCGCGTCTGATTCGAGAACCAGAACAGATGAGCCCCGTCCGCCGAGAGAAATGGCGCGGGCGCCGACTCGGTGATGGCCAAGTTCGATCCTACTGTGGCCGTGGTTCTAGAGATGTCGCGCGTCAAGGTAGTTGGGGTACGGCCATTCCAGAACCAAATCTTCCTTGCCGCGGCAAACTCGCCTTCGGTGAGGGGCAAAGCCACGGTGGGAGCAAAGAGCATTTGCCCCAAAGCATTGATTTGCAAATTTTGCGGCGATGTCAGAGCCTCGGGGGGAATTTTGACCACCGCCTTCTCCGCGAATGTCGCGGTATCGTATTCAACCGCTTCGCCGGGCGCGCGCAGTACCCAGATATGCTTATTCTGCGCGGCGAGAGGAACGGCAAAGGTAAGCGCAAGGCAAACTAAAGTAAATTTCTGCATGCGTTTTCGCGTGAAGTTCAGAATGATTGTAAATCGTAGCTCCGCTCGCCTCCCGGCTTTGCGTACAATGGAGAGCGAATCCAAATGGGCACCCATCGCGAGAATCCAATGACGACAACAACGACCAACCCTCCGCAGATTCATCCGCAAACCGGTACAGCAGACATTCCCGAAGTGCCGTTGACGACTGAAGGTTATAGCGTGCTGCATCAGATGATGCGCTTTCGCTGGACGGCCTGGCGAGCTCTGCCCGAAGCCACAAGATCGTCTATCGCCATCGAGGCGGCGACTGTCCTGGGTGAAATGGAACAGGGATCGTCCGGGCAATCCGCACTTTTTTCGTTGATTGGGCACAAGGGCGATTTGATGCTCGTGCACTTTCGCAAGTCTTTTGCCGAGCTTAATCAGGCGGAGCTTAAACTGGCCGGCCTGCGCCTGACTGAATACTTTGAGCCCACATCTTCCTATCTTTCCATCATCGAACTTGGCCTTTACGACTCCACTCTAAAAATCTACAAGGAACTCGCGGCGCAGGGAATCCAGCCGCATTCCGATCAATGGAAAGCCGAGATCGAATGCAAACTTGAACGGCATCGCGAGGCCATGCACCCGCGACTGTTCCCTCAGATTCCTCCGAACCGCTATATCTGCTTTTATCCGATGGACCGGCGGCGCGGCGAAGAGAAGAATTGGTATACCCTTCCCATTGAAGAACGTGCGCGCCAGATGAACGAGCACGGCCTGGTGGGCCGGCGCTACGCTGGCGAAGTAAAGCAGATCATTACCGGGTCAATCGGCTTCGATGACTGGGAGTGGGGCGTCGACCTTTTTGCCGATGATCCGCTGGTCTTCAAGAAATTGATTTATGAAATGCGCTTCGACCATGTGAGCGCTGTATACGCGCTGTTCGGGCAGTTTTACGTAGGAGTGCGTTGTCCCGCGGCGTCATTGGAAAAGTTACTAAGCGGAGAACTGCCGAAGTAGGCCTTGGCAATTAGCAAGCATTAGCTAGCAGTTAGCAGTTAGCAGTTAGCAATTGGCTTTGGTCGGCACCAGCCAATTGTCGCGATCGAGTCACGCTAATTGCCGATGGCCAATTGCTGATGGCGAATCATTGTCAACTGGAGAACTGATGGCAACCCTCGGACTCATTGAATACAAAGACGCCAGCCCGGAAGTGCGCGCCGTGTATGACGACATTATGGCGACGCGCAAGACCGATTGGATCAACAATTTCTGGAAAGCAATTGCCCACGATCCCGCCACGCTGAAGCGGACATGGGAAGATATCAAGCAGATCATGGCGCCGGGCGCGATCGATCCTTTAACCAAAGAAATGATTTATGTAGCCGTGAGTGTAACCAATCAATGCCACTACTGCATTGCCTCGCACACCGCATCGGCGCAGAAAAAAGGCATGACCGACGCCATGTTCAAAGAACTAATCGCGGTAGTGGGGATGGCGAATGAAACCAACAAGATGGTGACTGGCTATCAAGTGGAAATCGACGAGCAGTTTAAAAAGTAACGTGTGATCTGATCGGCCTCGTCTCAGGGTTTCCTCGCGCGCGCGGACTTAAACTCACACTGTTTCATATCCACCTTGCGGCCACGGAAGCGAACACCTTCAGCTTCCAATCGCAGTCGCTGTTCGATCGCGGAATCTCCGCGCAGTTTGATTTCTCCGCCCGCCCCTAACACGCGTTGCCACGGCAAGCCGAAGCCGCGATGCAGAACTCTCGCGACAAGCCGCGCCGCTCCCGGCAGTCCTGCGGCGCGAGCCACGGCTCCGTAGGTGGAAACTTTACCCATGGGAATACGCCGTATGGCGGCTTCGATACGCAGTCGCATCTTTGAGGAGGAATCTCCAGAGGACTCATCTTGAACCGGTTTGCGCGGATTCCTCTTGCTGCCAGTTTTTTTCGCGTTTTTGCGGCGCTCTTTCACAAGGCAATCCATCCTATGCGAATCAGCCACAGCGATCCCACAGAAACCAGCAGCCACAGAATTATCCCCTGCAGCAACGGACGATGTCCCACCCGTTTGATGGTTGCGACTGAGATTCCGCTGCCGATCAAGAATAGAGTCGCAGTCAATCCCACCTTGGCGACCTTCACCGCAAGCGAGTAAGCGCGCGCTCCGCCAGGAAGATACGTGTTGCATACCGCGGCAAGGCAAAACAGTCCAATGAACCACGGCCACTGGATCTTCGCCTTGGCGCCGCGAACCACTGCGGTTGCAACCGAAAGCGGAACAATCCATAAGGCCCGCGCCAGCTTTACAGTGGTCGCTATTGCCAGGGCTATGGTTCCATACTTTGCCGCCGCGCCCACCACCGAACTGGTGTCATGAATAGCCAGTGCTGCCCAGAGACCAAACTGCGATTGCGTCAATTTAAGCCCAGAGCCAATGCCGGGGAAAATTAACAGGGCGACGGAGTTCAGCACAAAAACAGTGCCCAGCGCGATCGCCATTTCCTCGTCGCTGGCTTGAGTGATAGGCCCTACCGCAGCTATGGCGCTGCCACCGCAAATGGCGGTGCCAGTAGAAATGAGAAATGCCGGCACCGTTTGAACGTGCAGCAGGGAGCCCAACCCCATGCCGACCAAAAGGGCGAAGCTGATGCCGAGCATGGTGTAAACGAATCCGTGACGGCCGGCCTGAATGACTTGATGCAGGTTCATTCCAAAGCCCAGCCCAACCACAGAAGCCTGCAGAAGATATTTCGAAGATTTCTTGGCCAGGTCCCCGTAGGGATGTGGCAAGGTGAGGCCAAACACCAGTCCCAAAGCCAGTGCGACCGGCGGGGAGACATAACCGCTGGCGCTAACCAGCAAGCATAAAATGAATATAACGCGAGAAGCCATTCAGGGGAGCCGAGGCGTTTGCGGATTACGCGCGAGGGATCAAACCGGCCGCGCATACTCACAACTTGCAGGCTGAACTACGCCGCCTTGCGGAACGATTCGATGGCTTCCGCTTCGGAATTGTAGACATCAAAAACCGTAAGCAACTTGGTGACCTGCAGCAAATCGCCTACACGTTTCGTCAAGTTCGTTAATTTGATCGTGCCGCCGGCGTTCTGCGCAGTCGTACGCAAGGCCACCAGAGTGCCCAGACCGCCGGAATCGATGTAACTGACTTCGCCGAGATTAAGCACGATGCGATTATTTTCCGAAATAGCTTTCTTTACGGTCTCCCGTATGAGCGAAGATTCTTCGCCAAATACGATGCGGCCGATGCAATCGACAATTAAGACTCCATCTTTTGTTTTCGTTGTCAGTTTTAGTTGCATTCCATACTCTCCTCTGCGGCGGAGCAGAGCTAGCCAGACAGGCGGAAGCTCAGCAGCCCAAGATCGACGCACTAGACTATGCCTAGCATATGCTTTTAGCAAGCTTTCTGGTGAAATGGCGACGCGACCATCGCGTCTACGATCACGTATAATCGACTCTTCCGGCTCATGAGCTACACCGTCCTGGCGCGCAAATATCGTCCGCAGAAATTCTCCGAGGTCATCGGACAGGAACACGTTACCCGGACTCTGCAGAATGCTCTGGAGCAGGGACGCACTGCGCACGGCTACATATTCAGCGGCCATCGCGGGATCGGAAAAACCACCGTGGCGCGCATCCTGGCGGCCGCCTTGAATTGCCGGTCATCCGATAAGCCAGTGGCCGAGCCTTGCGGCATCTGTGAATCCTGCACTGAGATTCGAGCTGGCAATGCTGTAGACGTAATCGAAATCGACGCCGCCACGAACCGTGGCATCGACGAAATCCGCGAACTGCGCGAGGCTGCGCGCTACCGGCCCGCACGCGACCGCTTCAAGATTTACATTCTCGACGAAGCTCACCAGATTACCGACGCGGCTTTCAACGCATTGCTGAAGACACTTGAAGAACCGCCGGATCATATCGTTTTTATGCTGGCAACCACGCAACCCGAAGATATTCCGCAGACGATCCGCTCCCGCTGCCAGCACTTCAGCTTCCGCGCTGTAAAGTTCGATGCCATCGTGGCGCAATTACGTGATCTGGTCGGTCGCGAGAACATCGAAGCCGATGATGACGCCCTCGCGTTGCTGGCTGAGGCCGGCGACGGTTCCATGCGCGATGCGCTGTCGATCCTCGATCAGGCGATAGCATCTTCCAGCGGAAGGCTTACGGCTGACTCGGTGCGTAATCTGGTGGGAGCCGCGCCTGCGCACATTCTGGAAGAAGTAATGCAGGCGGTTGCGCGTGGCGCCAGTGAAGATGTGTTGCGGCAGGTCGACCATCTCATCAGCGAAGGCCATAGCCCGACTCATTTTGCCCGCCAGATGGTGCGTTTCTTGCGTAATGCCACCGTGGCGAAAATCGCTGGCAAGGACTCTTCTCTGCTGCAGATTTCGACTGAAGAGCGCGATCGCGTGGAACGCGTCGCCGCCCTGTTCAGTGAAGAAGACCTCACCCGTCATCTACAGATTATGCTGCGGACGCATGGCGAACTTGGATACAAGCAAGAGCAGCGATTTCATCTTGAGCTTGGTTTGCTGAAGATGAGCCACGCACAGCGTTTATTGCCGATCGAACAATTGCTCAGCGACATGGCGGGTTCTTCGGGTACTGGAGTTAACAATTCAAGAATCGTTGCGCGTCCTTCCATCGTGGCTTCGCCCGCGGTCGATACACGCCGCACGGACGCGATTCCGTCCGCTCGTCCGATTCAGATTTCGCCGTTCGCTGCTGATTCCGCGCGCAAGGTTGGTCCGCAACAGGAGTCATCTACGGAAACATTTTCCGGCAGTCCTCTTTCCAACAACCAGATGCCCGCTGACGCAGCGCGTTCAGGGAACTCATCCGCCCCCGTGATCATGGGCGCCGCTGCGCCTGCGAACCTCGGTGAGACTGCGCCGGACCTGCAGATCAGTTCACTTCATGAGCCCCACAGAGAATTGCACACAGTCGCCCAAGCTGGCATGCAGATGCAATCTACCGCACAAATTTCCCGACTCCAGCCGGCAAACGGCGCGCTGAATGGCGACAGACTGAAGAGCGCCGTCCTGCAGGCCCTGATGGATGGCAATCAGCGAATCCTGGCCTCAATGCTGGAAGCTGGCGAATGGTCGGTTGAAGGAAACGAAGTAGTGATCAAGGTTTCGGAGTCGCAAACCGTGGTCGATATGTCGCTGGGGGTGGACGCCAGGCGCTTGGCGATTGCTTCGGCCAGCGGCGTTTTGGGCCGGGCTGTCAAGCTGAAGATTGTTCCGGGTGCAACCCTCGGTCCTGAGGAAGGGCAGCGCAACGGCGGGGTGAGAACCTCAGGAAGCAACCCAGGCTTGGGCGGCCGAAGCCGGGCCGAGCAAGATGCCGTCGTCCGGCGGCTGCAGGAGAAATTTGGCGCAGAGATTCGTACGGTGATCGATTACAAGGAGAAACGGTAGAGCTTTATGGGCGGATTCAACCTGCAGGAATTAATGTCGAAAGCAAAATCGCAGTACGACGCGCTGCAGAAAAAGATGCAGGAGACGGTGGTGGAAGCCACGTCGGGGGGCGGCACGGTAACTGCGAAGATGGATGGGCGAAAGCAATTGCTTAGCCTGCGCATCGATCCCGAAGCGGTGAAATCGGGCGACGTGGAAATGCTGCAGGACCTGGTGCTTGCCGCGGTGAACGAAGCCGCGCGCAAGGTGGATAACGCGATGCAATCAACGGTGGGCGGCATGCTGGGCGGACTCGGGATCGGTGGACTCTAGCGACTGAATCATCGATTGAATGATTCCTTGAAGCAATCTCCAAAATAATATGTCTAAATTTGCCGAGCCGATGTCGCGGTTGATTGACGAACTGAAGAAGCTGCCAGGCGTGGGCACAAAGAGCGCACAGCGACTGGCTTTTTACATTCTGCGCGCAAGTGACGAGGACGCGGAAGCGTTGGCCGCTGCGGTGCGCGACGTCAAAGCTAGCCTCAGACTATGCTCCGTGTGCAACAACATCACTGATGTTGATCCCTGTGTTTACTGCACCAGCGCCACCCGCAACCAGCGGCTGGTGTGCGTTGTAGAGGAACCGACCAACATTGCCGCTATTGAGAAAACCAAGCACTTCAATGGCGTCTACCACGTGCTGCATGGATCACTTTCACCTTTGCACGGAGTCGGGCCGGAACAATTACGCATCGCCAATCTGATCGCGCGTGTTGACGCGGGTAATGTCGATGAAGTGATCGTGGCCACCAATCCCACAATTGAAGGAGAAGCCACTTCTGCTTACCTTTCGCAGCAATTGAAGCGCGTAGGAGTGAAAGTGACGCGGATCGCAATGGGCATCCCGGTCGGCAGCGACATTGAGTACACCGATGAGATCACCATGCTCAAAGCGATGGAGGGGCGCAGGGAGTTGTAGTGTGGCTGCTGCCTGGTGGTGCAAGCTCACGCATCTACGCTCAGATCCGATTCCAGGAACACGTTAAATTCTTTCTCAGCTGAAGCCAGCCCTTCGGGCAATGTGCCGCGATTGTATTCCGCCATGCGGTTCTTCCACTTTAGAAAGTCGGTAATGCTCTGCGGCTCCACGCGCACTTCGACGCGGCGCAGACTCGCGAGCAGCAGATTCATTTCATAGCGAAATCCGGTGGCAGTGCGAAGATTCTTCGCGGAGGCATGCGTGGTATCGATTCTGCCGCGCCGGAGTTCCAGTAATCCCCAACCTGCGGGGAGCTCTTCGATGCGCAGAAGTCCCGCGGGAACCAAGTAGAACCGCTCGCATCCCACGCCCTGTTCGGGCTTTATGCGAAAAGGTTTGGTGCGGTCAGCCAAAAAATCAGATCGCGTGACTTTGCATTCGACCAGTACGGAGTGGCAAGCGCGCTTCCACCCGATCGCATCGGGCATCTCACCGCTGATACAGGCTTGCTCAGAGAGAACGACTCCGCAACGGTAGCTGCGCAGCCAGCACACGGCTTTCTCGACAAGTTGGGCATGGGTCATGGGCTCTTCAGTTGTAGCTGCTGATATTGCTCGTGGAAAGTGACTGGAAAGCTACTGACTACGGACTCTTTCTCGCTCGAGATTTAGTTTGTGCTGCGCCTCGGCGGACCGGCGAGGCAGTTATCCTCAAGCGATATTTTTCAGGTCGTGCGGGGATCAAAGGCCTGATGATTACCGGCCGGCGCAGAAGAGTCTCCAGCAGATGGCGCTCGGCAGCGATGGTCTGGGCGGATTTTCCTACTGGAGAATATCCCTCGGCCGCGATCATCAATGCTTCGTCCCCATTCGTGGAGATGTGATCATTTTCAATCTGGATGCGGCGAATGTGACCGTCGTGGGCGGCGTCCAGGGCATTGGCCAGACGCAGAACGGCTGCCAGCTGGATGGCGGCTTTTTGCTCGTCAGGAAGAAGATCGCGCAGAGTTTTGTGTCTTCTGGTGGGCAGCGCTCCTCGGTGAAAACGCGCGACGATTGCGGCACGCTGCAGATCCACGGGTTTCCACCCCAGGGGGTTGCCATGGGCGCGAATCAGGTCGAATGTCGCTTTATGATGTCCCTTCTGACCTTCGGACTTGCCGACGTCGTGGAGTAGAGCGGCGGCAAGCAGGCTGGAGCGGGCAGAACTGGCATCTACCGAAGGCTGCCATCCCCACGCAAGCAGGCCGTCGTAGAGTTGGAGAGCTAAACTCGCCACCCGCTCGGAATGTGGGAAGTCGGGATCGAGGCCATTCGCCCAAAGCTTCATGCGGCGCGTCGCAAGTGCATGAATTTGCTTGCCTTGGGGTAGGGCAGCACGCCACATGTTCCACAAAGAATTCTCGCCCACCATTTTGCTGCGGTAACCATTGAGACGCTTGTCGCGCTCGGAGAGAATTCTTTCGTGCCAGCGCTGACGCGAATCTTGATCGGGAAAAACCTGACACTCGACAGCCGTCGACCAAAGTACGTCGAGGTCGTGGACCTCACCCAGCAAATCCTGAAGCTCCTTCAGGTCATTGCTCCAGGCCTTATGCTCGACGGGAAGAAAGTTTTCCACGATGTAGCGGAATCGCTTGATGCCGATGCGGAGACTGTGAAACGCGACTTGGGACCGATTGCGCAAGGCTCGGTTGTGCAACTCGCGGGCCGCGGTCCAACGCTCCAGGGCGAGATGTTTAAAGAGTGCGCTTCCCTGCCGAATACGGGCAGCGCGCACAGGTAGAGACTTGCTCCACTGCCGCCACTGTTTTCGGTCGAACTCCTCGAGCGCCGATTGCGCTTCGCGTTGCTGCTCCAGTTCGCGACGGTGCAGGATTTCGAGAAGCGTCCGGGCAACCGGATCGGCGCCATTAAAGTGCGAACCATTTGCGCGCGATACGGATTCAGCGGCCGGTTCAGATTTCGCGGACCCGTCCTCCTCTTCCTCCCGAGTTTGGGCGTGGCCAAGTTTTTCTACCCATTCCATCATCACCTGCACATCGCGTAAGGCGCCGAGGCGCTGGAACAGGCGTTTGCCCGCCTTCTTCATGGCCTTCCAGCCGGGGTCGGGGTCGAGGGCCATCAATCCGTCAGCCAGAGAGCGGCACCTGCGCAGAGCGACGCGAAGATCGTGAACCGGATCGGGACCAAAATTGGCCGAGACATGGTCGCACTCGTTGAGAACCTGCAGCATCCAGTAGCGCAAGCCTGTGACTTTCTTGGGGCGCGTTGGACGTGAGGGAGGCACGGAAGTTCCAGGATGCCGCAATATTCGTATCACTATATATTCGCCGGAGTCGACTACGATAGCCAGTGGCTGCAAGGGTCCCAGAAAATTACACGCAGGAGACTCTTCGATCCCGCGCAAATGCAGACGAGCGGAGCCGCCGCAAATGGCCAGTTACCTCCGTAATGTGCACCCCCTTACTGTCTGGATTTAACCTTTTACTTGCAGAGTGTAGTTCGAGGAGCGCTTTATCACGAACTCAAGTACATTCCATGCCAACCGGGCGGCATCGGCGCGAGCCTTTGTCCATAGCCTGAACATCCTGATTAAGTACGCGCGGATGTACGGTTACGAACATAAGCGAACGGAAGCGCAGTTCGAAGTCACCTGGAATGAGTTGCAACAGGGCTTGCCCGCGGCCGGGGATGGCGGTTTTCTGCTTGGTGTCTCAGATAACAAATTGCTGCTGGATGGAGTGCCGCTCGAGACCGGTCAAACCGAGCGGAGCTTCGGGCAACTCTTATCCACCGCCGGGCTGGCCAGCCTGCACTTTTCCAAAGACGTTACGATCGATGATTTTACCCGGCTCGTACGAGCCTTTACAGTAGCCGGCTCCAAGGCCCAGGACGTATCCAAACAGATCAAGGAAGCCCTGAGCAATGCGGGCAAGCAAAGCACGATAAAAATAAATGAAGTGAAATTTGTGGCTGCGGATCCGTTGACTGGCGACATCAGTGTGGCGGCGCAGATTGCAGCGCAAACGCTCGGACCGGAATTCAAGCAATGGTTGAACGATCCGCAGAAACTATTGCAATTGATTGCAGCGGCGGAAGGCGCGAATTCTGGCGGAGGCGGCGGCCAAGGGCAACCTGCAGGTACGGTAGTTCCCTTCGGCAGCGTTCCAAACATTCCCGGCGGTCATTGGGTAGCAGGCCCGGCCCCGGATGGCAGCACTGGAACCGGAACCGGTGCAGCGCAAGCCTGGGAAGGCGGCGTAGTTCCCCTGCAGGAAGCGGAAGTGGTTCAGGCCATCCGCCTGTTGACTCGATTTGGCCAGGTTCAAGGAGATCCCAGCGCCAGTCCCGAAGACCTGCAGAAGGAATTAGTTCAGACCGATCCCAACATGCGGCTGAATTTGCAGCAACTGTTGGGCAGCCTGGCCGCGAAAGCCACCACCGAGCAGGAAGATACTCCGCTGCTGATGAAGGCGGCCGAACATATGGCGATCCGCTTCGCCCTGGAGCGCTATTCCAAGGGCGAAGTCAAAGTGAACGCCGTGCACCAAATGATGGAGCACATGAGCCGGCAGATGGATTCGCTGCGCCAGATTCTGAAATTGCAAGAAGAGAAGATGAATAAGGCCGGCATCCTGGTGGAGTCGCATGCCGACATCCTGGACCGGATGTTCTGGGCCGAAGTGCCGGAGTCCGGTAAGAAGACGGTTCTGCTCTCGCATGAAGCTCCATGTGTGCCGCCGCGCAACCTGCGGCAGTTCGTGGAAGTGCTGCTTGATCGCGACGATAAGCAAACCTCTGCGGAAATTCTGAATAATTATTCGAGCTGCCTGGGCACTAAAGAAATTGAAGCACGCCGCAAAGTCGCCATCGGGTTGAGCCAACTGGCAGATCTGTATGCCAGGCTTGGCGGCGAGGCCATGGGAACTGCCATTCGCAAGGTCGCCGAACAGCTTTGCCTGGAGAAGGATCCCGAGCTTCAGAGCCTGCTGAGTGCGGCTTTCGTAAGGCTTAGCCAGGAGTCCAGCGCGGCCAAGAACTATCAAGCGGTAAATGCAGTATGCGCCGGGATGGAAATGTTGCTGCAACAGCGTCCCGTCATGGTGAATGATTTGCGGCCGAGAGTCGGTGTGGAGAACCGGATCCCGGAGTTTATTGAGGAAGCATTGCGCTGCGATCCAGTGCCGGCGGATCTGCTAGTGGTGTTGCGCAGGACTTGCCAAACCGGGGCCGAACACCTGGCCGACCGTTTCTTTCGCTGCATGCGACGGGACGAATGCGATCTCATGGTCGAACTGGTGAAAGAGATGGGATCTCCGGCGCTGACGCAACTCCGGGAAATTTTGCGGACCGGGCAGCCAAGGCAGGCATCAGCAGTGGTCGGATTGCTGAGCCGGCTCGATGTAGGCACCTTGCTCGAATTGCTGCCTATGCGCTTGCCGGAGTGGAACCGGTTTTATCACGACATCGTCGTCCGGCAAATCGCATACGGCGCAGCGGTGGACCGGGGTCGAACGTTATTAGAACTGGCGGAAGTGCTCGATTCGGTGGTCCTGCCGGAAGCCATTGATGAAATCGGCATGAGCGGTGACCTGAACGCAGCTCATCCACTGCTCGCCATGGCGAAACCCGGAGAAGCTGCTTCTCGATCGCCGTTCGTCCAACTGAAGGCCATTGAATCTTTGGGCCGCTTGAAAGACGCTGAAGCAGTGTCCCTGCTGCGGGAGATCGTAGAGACAAAAAAGCGGTTTGGGTGGGTTCATCATCGCGAACTTAGAATCGCTGCAGCGCAGTCTTTATCCAAGACGGATCCGCGTTATAGCGCTCAAATTCTCTCCGACAGCGGAATCGAACCGGCAGAGCTTGCGATTGCTCCTCTCGATACGGCTCCCGCATGCCCCTGGGTGCGGCAACGCCGGTACGAGCGAATGGTACTCTCGCGCACCGTCGCCGCCACGATTGGCAGTTCGTGGGGAAAATCAAAAATTCTGATCCGCGAGCTGAGCCTCGGCGGAGGAATGGGCACCAAGGAAGATAATCTTCGCATCGGCAGCGAGGCTGATCTGGAGATTTCGCTGGGAATGCGCTCAAAGATTCGAGCCCACGTTTTGTTGCGCCGGGCGCGCGTGAATGAAGTGGGATTCGAAATTGTTAACACCGATCTCGAAAGTCGCTTCCGCTTGCGCCGGCTGCTGGTGGACGCCCTAAGCCATGCTCCACAAAAGAAAGAACCGGATTGGGGCGGAGACCGGAAAAGCTGAACAACATCCTGAATCAACTGTCGCCGAAAGGAAAAGAGCCTCTGTTTTAGCAGAGGCTCTTCTTTTTTTAACTCTAATCGAGATATCTACTTTACTTTGGCGAAGATAATAACCAGCGTGTACAGCGCGAGCGACTCGATCAGCGCCAACCCCAGAATCAGTGCCAGCTGAATGCCGGGACGAGCGGCTGGATTGCGTGCCAGACTCTCTGCGGCGGAGGCAGTCGCCTTGCCCTGCGCGAGTGCGCAGATGCCGGAGGCAAAGGCCATGGAAAATCCAGCGGAAATGGCGACCCAGTTGACTCCGGCGCTCTCGGCTCCGCCCTGCGCAAAAGCCGGGACGGCGAACGCAAGTACGGAGAGTACCATAAACAACTTGCTTAACTTACTCATTGTGTTTCTCCTCGTATGAAATACCGCCAGTGGGTGGTTGACGCCATACCTTGCAGACGCCCTCACGCTAGCGGCTAAATTCTCCAAATGGATTCCAAAACTCTAATGTTCTTCCGATACCGCTCCTTGCAAGTAGACAGTGGTCAGAAGGACGAAAATGTATGTCTGCAGCAACGACACCCCAATGTGAAGTCCCAGAAACAGAATTGGCACGCCGATTGGGACGAGCGAAAAGAAAACCAATGTGACCATGTCCCCGGCATACATGTTAGCGAACAGACGGATGGTCAATGACAGAACTCGCGCCAGATGGCTAATGATCTCGATAGGCAACATCAATAGAGCTAAGGGGATTCGCAGAAAAATCGACATCGTTGGATCTGAAGGTCCAAGGAAATGTTTCAGATAGCCAATCCCTGCGTGCTTGAATCCCTGGGTCTGGTAGTAGACGAACGCGCAAATAGCGCAACCCAGGGGAACTACCGGAATGGCGGTCGGCGATTCGAACCCAGGAATCACACCGATCAGATTGCAGAATAAAATGAAAAAGCCGAGCGCAGCCAGAAACGCGGTGTAGGGCTCGCTGTGATGGCCGATAATCTCGTCACTCTGGCTTTGGATGAACCCTTCAACTCCTTCGAAGGCATGCTGCAAGGCACCAGGCCGGTCTACTGAAAGTCGCGAGCGAACCAGTAAAAAAAGAATCAGTAGAAATCCGAAAACCAGAAGCTCCATGGCAAATGAATCCGGAATAGGGGTCGCTGGGTACCGGGGTTGGATATGCAACGCTCGTAGCAACGATGTGACCGGGCCCCCGAAAAGGCGGTTCAGGATTGCCGTAAACCAAAGTTGTTCATGCATAAAAATCGTTTCTTAGCTTTTTCGCGCTCGAACCGCTAAACTCCACGCGCCAGCGCGGCGTAAAGTTCGTAAACCGCTTCGCAGCCGATTGCCGCCACAGGCAAAAATAAGCCCGCAAGAAGCCCATTCAGGCTCGCGGGTGAAACAGTCAATATAACATAGGCGCCCAACGCCATTAAAACGTAGCGCAGCAGAAAGCGAAATACAATTCCCTGCCCGGATTGCGACGTTGTGGCGCCAGCGGCACGATCGACAAAGCCGGCAATCGCCCGCTTCAACCAGAAGAAATTTATGTAAGCAATGGCACAACCGAAGGCGAGACCGCCTGCGGTCTGGAGCCCAAACTTCAACCAGGCGAGCGCAACCAGCAGCGGAGCAAGAACGGCCATGAAACGCCGAATGCGGTCGAGAGCACCAGAAAAGAAATGTTCTGACTCTGGAGCCAGTTCGGATCGCGGGTTGAGATTCACTTCGTGTCCCGAAGAACGGCTCGGATGAGTTCGATAAAACCGGCAGCGATGCCCAAAAGAATCCCGGCAAGATAGAGCCAGGTGGTATGCAGCCAACGGTCGAGTGCCATCCCGACCAGCCATCCCGCGACGAGGGCGGCGGGAAAGATGAACGCCAACTGGCTGTAACGAGCGGCCTGAACCCAAAAATTTTCTTTCCGAGCCGAGTTTCCCTGTGGGGGATCGACCGGAGGTTCGTTAGGTGGCAACTTTGAATTGGAAATCATGAGGAAAGTGCGGCCAGAACAAACTCAGGCAAAACGCTGTCACATTCGAAGTGCCGCTTCGGATGGTTGTTTGTAGCCTGTAGAAGTTTACCGCAAGCAGGAGACAAAACACGCCGCAACCTTATTGCACGCCGATTCCGGCGAGCAGCCCGCCATCGATAAGGTAATCGCCGCCGGTACAGAATCCCGCCTTGTCTGACGCCAGAAACGCCGCGAGCTCCGCGACTTCTTCCACCGTTCCGATACGCCCTAGCGGATGCGCCGAGCCAAAACGCGAGAATGATTCTTCCACCGGCACATGGGGTGAGAAGTTTGCCGCCGAACGCGCCAACATCGGCGTTCGAATGGAGCCGGGGCTGATCGAATTGACGCGGATATTGTCAGCCGCATGGTCGAGAGCAAGAGCTCGAGTCAGGCTGTGAATTGCTCCCTTAGACGCGGCATATGCAGCGACACCGCGCTGGCAGGCGTGTCCCTGAACCGATGCGAGATTAATGATCGATCCCCCTCCACGCTTTTTCATTTCCGGGATGCCGAGATGAGCCAACAGATAGATGCTGCCCACGTTCACCATCATGCACAGATTCCAGGTCGCGAGATCAGTCTGCAAGACAGTGCCAAAAGGATGAATCGCCGCTGCATTGACGATGACATCGAGCCCACCAAACTGGGTGACCGTCTTCGTGATAATCGAGCGCACTTGATCGAGATCCGTCACATCGCAGTTTTCAACCTGAAGACTCAATTTCTGCGTGGCCGCATCGCGAGCCAGTTCCTGATTTGCCGCTACTTCGATGCCGCAGGCAACCACGCGAGCGCCGCCTGCGGAGAAGCGCATTGCGATCGCCCGGCCAATTCCTGTGGTGCCCGTGACTATTGCCACACGTCCTGCAAAATCGCCCATATAGTTTGAATCCTCAACTTGCGCAACCCATTAGTCGGCTAATTCCGGAATCGCATGCTTCAAACCCTGCATGACTCCGCGCAGTTCGGCCAGACCTTTCAATCGCCCTATCAGGGAGTAACCGGGATTTACCTTCTTGCCGATGTCGTCGGCTAGCAAATGTCCATGGTCAGGGCGCATGGGAATTTCATGATCTGATCGCCCAGTTTGCCGCCGACGCGCTTCTTCTTCGAGGAGGATGCGGATCACGCCCACCATATCGGAACTGCCAGCGAGGTGTTCTGCCTCGTGAAAAGATCCGTCGGGCTCTCTTGTCACCTGCCGAAGGTGCGCGAAATGGATACGGGCTCCGAACTCGCGAACCATGGGCAACAGGTCGTTATCCGCCCTTGCTCCAAATGAACCAACACAAAACGTCAACCCGTTTGCCGGTGTATCGCACCCGCTAAAAATCGCCCGGACATCTTCGGCCGTGGAAACCACGCGCGGCAGGCCAAACAGCGGCCATGGCGGATCGTCGGGATGTATGGCGAGCCGGATTCCAAGTTCCTGCGCTACCGGAGCAACCTCGCGAAGGAATGCAATAAGATTGCTGCGCAAATCGTCGGCCGCCATTCCGTGATAGCCCGCGATCAAGCTGCGAATCGTTTCACGATTGTAGGACGCCTCGGCTCCCGGGAGTCCGGCAATGACGGTGGATTCCAGATCACTCTTGCGAGCCTCTGACATAGAACTGAAGCGAACCTGCGCCGCTTGAATACGTTCCTCTGAGTATTCTTCCCGCACCCCTTTACGCTCGAGAATGAACAGGTCGTACGCTGCGAAGTCCGCCGCGTCAAAACGCAGAGCGTAGCCAGTGGTGGGCAGACGCCATCGTAAATCTGTTCTCGTCCAATCAACCACCGGCATAAAGTTGTAGCAGACGACCGGAACGCCGGCCTTTGCCACTGCGGCAAGAGAGTCTTTCCATGCATCGACAAAATGCCGATATTGTCCGGATCGAAGCTTGATCGAATTATGAATTGGAATGCTTTCCACTACTGACCAATCGAAACCGGCAGCGACAATCTCATCTCTCCTTTTCAGCACTTCGTCCACAGGCCAGGCTTCGCCGCGGTAGAGATGGTGCAGCGCGGTAACGATGCCGCTAGCTCCCGCTTGCTTAATGTGATCGAGAGGAACCGGATCGTTCGGCCCAAACCATCGCCAGGTTTCTTTCATGCCTTGATATCGCCCTTCGTCTCCGTCGTCGGATTCTTTAGCGGGTGATGCGCGCTGACTCCCCTCGCATTACCGACTCGACCTCGGAAAGCGTTGCCATGCTTGTGTCTCCGGGGGTTGTCATAGCAAGGGCGCCATGCGCCACGCCGCACCGAACGGCCCACTCGGCGCCTTTGCCTGCGAGCAGACCATAGATCAAACCAGATGCAAATGAATCGCCTCCGCCGACTCGGTCCATGATTTCCGTGGGTCGTTGAGGAACATGAATGATTTCTCCTCCGCACAATGCAATTGCACCCCAGTCATTCCTGGTGGCCGTGTGCGCGGTACGCAGCGTAGTTGCAATCAGCTTGAGGTTGGGGTAAAGATCACCGACGCGACGCAGCATGGATTCGTAGCTTTTTGTTTGCAGATCCCTGAAGTCGGGGCTCACGCCTTCGATCGCGATCCCGAGAGCCGCGGAAAAATCTTCTTCGTTCCCGAAGAGAACATCGACCTGAGACACCAATTCGCGGTTTACCTCCTGCGCCTTGCCTTTGCCGCCAATTCCCTTCCATAAAGATTCTCGATAATTCAGATCATAAGAAACCGGGGTGCCTGAACTCTTTGCCGCCCTGACGGCGGCCATCGCGACCAACGCCGAGGAATCAGAAAGCGCCGCAAAAATTCCACCGGTATGCAACCAGCGAGAACCATTTTCCGAAAAGATATTTTGCCAATCAAAATCTTTGGGCTGGCTATTGGCAATAGCGGTATGGCCACGATCCGAACAACCCACTGCAGCGCGCACTCCGAAGCCCCGTTCAGTAAAGTTCAAACCGTTGCGCACCGTCCTGCCAATGCCGTCGTACGGCACCCAGCGGATGAGCGAGGTATCGACGCCACCCTGAAGAATCAAGTCTTCGAGCAGTTGACCAATCGGATTTCTTGCGAATGCAGTTATCACAGCGGTTCGCATGCCGAAACATCGTCGCAATCCGCGAGCGACGTTGTATTCTCCGCCTCCTTCCCAGACGCGAAAGCTTCGCGCCGTGTGGATACGTTCTTCACCGGGATCGAGCCGCAGCATCACTTCGCCCAGGCTGACGCAATCCCACTTGCAGCTTTGTGCCGCTTTTAAATTGATCGGGATCATAGCCCAGCATTCTAGCTGTTTTCGTGAGCGCCTTGTTTACTTCCGGCACTGCCGTGCTGACTTTTGTGGCTCAATCGGCCACGGAGCGCAACCAGCGCGGCGTATAATCGCGGCGAAAGAATAATCGAGAGTGAAAATTCTAAGACTGAAGACCGCGGTAGTTGAGGGCAACTTCGATTGGACCTTCGTTCGTATCGAGACCGACGAAGGAATCCGCGGCCTGGGTGAATGCTTTTTTGCTCCCGGACTCACCTGCATTCTGCGCTCGCTTGAGCCTTTGCTGATTGGGGAAGACCCGCGCGATATTCACCGGCTGTTTCGTAAGCTGCAGCTTGCGACATCAGGAGCCGGTTCGGTCGCAGGCATTATCTACAACGCGATCAGCGGCATCGAAGCGGCCCTCTGGGACGTGCTCGGTCAATGGCTCGATGTACCTATCTATCGCCTGCTGGGAGGAAAGTTTCGCGATCGAGTTCGTATTTATGCAGATTGTCATGGCGGTGAAGCACTGGAAAGCCTGGACGAAGTTTTGCGTTCCCGTGCTGCATCGTGGGATCCGCAATCCGCCGCCCATACTGCACGAGATTATTTTGGGGAGGCTGTTGGAGAATCGTCTGCATCGCCCAAGGACTATCGTCGCCAGGCCCTCAAGAAAAAAGCAGAGGGATTCACCGCTCTGAAGTTCGATCTGGATGTGCCCGGCACTGCGGGGTCCGATCCTCACAATCGAGTGCTGGACAATCGCGCCATAGATCACATGGTAAGTTTGATCGGCGCGGTCTATGAAGCTGTGGGAAGGGATACCGACATTGCGGTGGATTGCCACTGGCGCTATAACGCCAGTGACGTTGTAAAAGTGGCGCGCGAGTTGGAGCCGTTCCGGCTGTTGTGGCTGGAAGATCCGGTTCCGCCCAGCAATACCGCCGCGCTGAAGGAAGTGAGTTCGAAAGTGCGTGTTCCGATCGCGACCGGGGAAAATCTTTTCCTCTTCGAGGGATTTCAGGAAATTATTGCGCAGCATGCACTCAATATTGTGACTCCAGATCTGCAGAAAGTTGGGGGTCTGGCGGTCGCGCAAAGCATCGCTCAGTTCGCCGATGTGCACACCATGCCGGTCGCTCCGCACAATATCAGCAGCCCGGTTGGCACCCTGGCGGCAGCTCACTTTTGTGCCGCGATCCCAAACTTTCTGGCCCTGGAGTTTCACGCTTCTGACGTACCTTTCTGGAATGATCTGGTAGAAGGATTGCCAACACCCTTGATTCAGAAGGGTTTCATTTCCGTGCCGGAAAAACCCGGCCTGGGAGTCACATTAAATGAAGAGGTTGCCCGGCGTTATGCTCGCAAGGGCGAACGTTTTTTTGAATGATTGCGCGTGAGGTGTTCGAGAATTTATGTCAATGGCAAAGATAGAAGTCTTACGAAGGATCATCGAGTCAGGCCTTATCGCGGTCATCCGCGCGGAGGACCCTACGCAGGCCGCCCGAATTGCGGACGCCTGCGCGCTCGGCGGCATTGCTGCCCTCGAAATCACATTCACCGTCCCGGGAGCAGCCGAAGTGATCGCGCATCTTGCAAAAAAATGCTCCAAAGAAATTTTGCTCGGAGCGGGTACGGTTCTCGATCCAGAAACCGCGCGCATTGCAATTCTCGCGGGCGCGCAATTTGTCGTCAGCCCGGCGGTCAACGTCGAAACCGCACGCCTCTGCAATCGTTATCAAGTGCCTTATATGCCGGGCGCGGCAACCATCGGCGAAGTGATCGAAGCCATGGAGTGCGGCGCGGATATCGTTAAAGTTTTTCCTGGCGAGATCCTCGGCCCGACCTTTGTTAAAGGTGTAAAAGGTCCCCTTCCACAAGCCCAACTGATGCCCACCGGAGGGGTGAGCCTGGAGAATGTTGCCCAATGGATCAAGGCTGGCTCCGTGGCTATCGGAGTGGGAGGCAATCTGACTGCTGGCGCAAAGACTGGTGATTTTGACTCCATCACACGGCTTGCAAAGCAGTTCGTGGAAAAAGTCAAAGAGGCGCGCGGCCAATGAGTACGTCGAAGTTGTGGAACTCGGACGACGAACTTTTTGCCATCGTGCAGCGCGAGCTGTTTACCTGCGTTGTGGGCGACGTGATGGACAAACTGGAGCTTCAGCATCAGTTCCTCCCGCCGCAGATTCAACCTCTACGTCAGGATATGGTTGTAATCGGACGCGCAATGCCAGTCCTGGCGCTCGATGTGTTTGCCGAAAGGATCTCAGGCAGCGCAAACAAGCTGATGGACAAGCCGTTTGGCTTGATGCTGGAAGCGCTCGACGACCTCCGCACGAATGAAGTCTATGTAAACACCGGCGCCTCCCCGCGAAACGCGTTGTGGGGTGAGCTGATGAGTACACGCGCCAGCAAACTCGGCAGCCGAGGCGCGGTATTGAATGGATACGTGAGAGATACAAAAGCCATTCTGAATATGAATTTCCCGACCTTCGGTTTCGGTTCTTATGGGCAAGACTCGGCTCCACGTTACAAGGTCGTGGACTTCCGCATTCCAGTCGAAATTGGCGCGGTGCGCGTCCGTCCGGGAGATATTCTCTTTGGTGACATCGATGGAGTTCTGTTGGTTCCTGCCGAAGCGGAGGCTGAAGTGTTCACCCGGGCGCTCGAAAAAGCCCGCGGTGAAAAGCTGGTGAGGAAGGCCATTGAACAAGGCATCAGCGCCGTGGAAGCGTTCGAGAAGTATGGAATCATGTAAAGAATGATGGGCGCATCGACTGTAAAACCGTTATCTCGCCAACAGCAGGTACAGAGATTTCTTCAGGAAAATCGTTTGGGAGCCTGGATTGCGTGGCGGCCCGACGAACTTCTGATGCTCTCCGGCTATTTTCCTTTTTGGGGCGCCTCGTTGCTGATTTATTTTGCCGATGACGACCCGTTGCTATTCGTTCCTCAGATTGAACCGCGCGATCATATTCCCGACGGGTTGGGAATCAGAGAATATCCATGGGGCGATCTAAAATGCTCCGATCCATACTCGGCGCTGGTTTCGGTGGTCAGGAGTGAACTGGCGAAAAAAGACATCAAGGCTGAGCACGTAGGAGTGATTCATTCCGCCTCACGTACCTCTCTGCCAATTCAAGCCGCCGAGCAGATTCCCATTCCTGAGGGTTTTGCGACGCAGCTTTCAGCGCTTGCCGCGACGCGTGATGCTCAGCGTCAATCGGCTTTTGCTGATCTTTATTTAAGAAAAACCGTAGAAGAGATTCAAGCAATCCATTTGGCCAACCAAGTCGCGAATCTTGGCCTGGATGCCTTCTTCGAAAATCTAACCCCGGGAATTACCGAGGCTGAGGTTGCAGCTGCGGTTGAGTCAGCGATCTATCGACAGATTGGCCGCGATGGAATATTTCACTCCCGCGCATGGGCGATGGTGCAATCTGGCCCGAACAGTGCCCACGCCGGCCAATTCAATCGCTCAACCGGGCGGCGCTTGCAGGATGGCGACTTGGTATTGATCGAACTCGCTACCTGCGTGAACGGTTACTGGAGTGACCTTACGCGCACCGGCGCGGTCGGTTCCCCGAAGGCTCAGACGGCGGAGATACTGGCTCTTGCCGAAGCCGCGCAGCAGGCCGCGATCGATGGCGTGCGCGCGGGTGTCTCGGCTGGTTATGTGGACGCGTTAGCCAGAGACAAGATCGCAGAGCGAGGACTCTCGTCTTTCTTTCCCCACCATACCGGTCACCACGTCGGATTTCGCTATCACGATCCCGGTTTTCTAATTGCGCCCGGGGTAAACGCGAAGCTTGAGCCCGGCATGATGATTACGATTGAGCCAGGAATATACGTCCCCGAACGTGGCGGAGGCGCGCGGATCGAGGACAATCTGCTGGTCACTGAAACAGGTTGCGAAGTTCTTTCCAGGAAACGGGCCGGCATACATGATCACCATTGATCTTTCAGGCAAGGCGATTCTGATTACTGGTGCGCTGGGCGCGATCGCCGAGCATGTGGTCCGAAGGCTCGTCGAAAGCGGCGCCACGCTCGTGCTCACCGACATCAAAGCTGCCGATCAAGCGGAATCGATGCTGCATGAATGGCGAATCCCGCCTTCCTCCTATTTTTATTTGGCGGCTGATATTACTGACTCCCGCCAGGTGGATCGCATCGTAAACACCGCCTTCGAGAAATTTCCGAATATGGATACGGTGATTGGTCATGCCGGCGGCTGCGGTTTACATCCTTTCGCGAGCACATCGGAAGTTGAGTATGAGCGCATCTTCCGTTTCAATTATTTTGCGCAAACTTATCTGGCTCGGTCCGTTCTCGCTCAGTGGATGCAACGCAAGATTGCCGGTCATCTCGATCTTTACTTCTTCTTATGTAGCTCGAATGCCGCACACGCAAATCCCTTCGTACTCGTCGGCGAAAGCGGCGCTGGAAAATTTCGCTCGAAGCTTGGCCCTTGAATATGCGCTGACCGGCATTCGAGTGAATGTGGTTTCGCCGGGAAACGTTGCAGCTGGTAGTTCGTTGAAAGTGTTTGACGAAGATCCCGCTTATCGCGAATTTGTTCTTCGTGTTTCACTTGGACGAAGAAACAGTCCCGAATCGATCGCGGACGCATTCGTGTTTCTCTGCTCGCCGTTGGCAAGCGAAATCAATGGTCAAATTCTCAGTCCGGATTACGGCGCAGGCATCGGAAATCGATTATGAAAATTGGGCTGGGCCTTTACCGTCATATGCTGACGCGCGATTACTACGATTTCGCACGCCAGGCTGGGTGTACTCACGTGGTGGTTCATCTCGTCGATTACTTCAATCAGGGCCCTTCCAACCCGCGAGACAACCAGCCCACCGGCTCGAAATACGAAGCCTGGGGAGTTGCTGGAGACCCAAACCATCTCTGGACTGCGAAAGAACTGACGACACTGCGCGGCGAAATTGAAGGTGCCGGGCTCATTCTGGCGGCGATCGAAAATCTCGACCCTGCACACTGGCATGATATTTTGCTCAACGGTCCGCTGCGCTCACAACAGATCGAGAAAGTAAAAACGATCATTCGCCGCATGGGCGAGGCCGGGATTCCCGTGCTCGGCTATAACTTCAGTTTGGCAGGAGTATGCGGTCGAGTGACGGCTCCGCTCGGGCGCGGACACGCAATCACCCTGGGCATGGACGGCCCCGCCGAAGAGGTGCCCATTCCAAACGGCACGATCTGGAACATGATCTATGACCGCAACGCGCCTGCCGGTGTCCTGCCCTCGATCTCGCATGAAGAACTGTGGCGGCGTCTGCAAAACTTTCTGGAAGAAGTGATTCCCGTGGCCGAGGAGTCAGGCGTAAAACTCGCCGCCCATCCTGACGATCCTCCGATGCCGACGATGCGGCAGTCAGCCGCGCCTCGTCTACCAGCCTCACATGTATCAAAGATTAATAGACCTGGCGCCTAGCCGCTCTAACGCCCTGGAGCTTTGCGTCGGTACTCTTGCAGAAATGACCGAAGGCAATATTTATGACGCAATCGATCAATACAGCAAGCAAGGCAGGATTGCATACATTCATCTCCGAAATGTCGTGGGAAAAGTGCCGCATTATCGCGAGACGTTCATCGACGAAGGCGACGTCGACATGATCCGCATTCTTGCAATCCTGCACCGCAACGGGTTCGATGGTGTACTCATTCCCGATCACACCCCGCAGATGACCTGCTCCGCGCCCTGGCACGCCGGCATGGCGCATACGCTCGGCTTCATGCTCGCAGCAAAGGCTATGATCGAATCGTCGCAACCACAAGGTCCACGCGTGGCAGCCGCTCATGAAGGAAACTAGCCTGACCACTCTTTCTGCTCCGGCATACTCACGCGGCCCACTCGTAATCGCAGCGACAGTCTCAACGCTGGGTGGCTTGCTCTTTGGTTACGACAATATCGTGATCAGCGGAGCAATTGGATATTTAAGCCAGTTCTTTCATTTAGACGCGACAGGAATCGGATGGGCGGCAGGATGCGCCCTGGTGGGCTGCATCGCTGGTTGCGCCGCAGCCGGAACCGTCGCCGATTATCTCGGCAAGAAAAAGGGTCTCGCACTTTGCGCCCTTTGTTTCGCTCTGTCTTCGGTCGGAATGATGTTCGCCGCGAATTTGCATCAGTTTGTTTTTTGGCGGTTGATTGGTGGAGTCGGCATCGGCGCGGCCTCAGTGATTTCTCCGAATTACATTGCCGAGATTGCCCCCACCCGGGTTCGCGGCCGTTGTGTCACGCTTTACCAACTCGGAATCGTGGTCGGAATTCTTGCCGCAGTGTTCGTCAACATGCTCATTCAGCGTATGGGTGACGAAGCGTGGAACGTAACCACGGGCTGGCGCTGGATGTTTTTCGCCGGAGTTGTCCCCGCGATTCTTTTCGGATTGATGATTCTGCCCGCGGTCGAAAGCCCTCGCTGGCTCATGAAAATGGGACGTCGCGATGAGGCCATTCACGTGCTCGCCAAAATCAATGGCGCAGAGGCTGCGAAGCGTGAAGCGGCTGAAATTCAGAATTCGCTGGCCACGGAAGAAGGCCACATCTCGGAACTGTTTACCACGTTCCGGCGCCCGTTGCTGCTGGGCATTATGCTGGCGGGCTTGCAACAGATCAGCGGCATCACACCTTTATTTTCTTTTCTGCCGGAGATTTTTCGCTCGGCAGGAACCGCGACCAGCGACGCATTCTTCCAGTCGGTGCTGGTGAGCCTGATCAATCTTCTGTTTACGCTCTTCGCTCTCTGGCTGGTGGATCGGGCTGGACGTAAAACTTTAATCCTCGCCGGCACTGCCTTGCAGTTTGTTTCCTTTGCATTAGTCGGGTGGTTTTATCATATTCACGGCAGTGGCCTGGCGGTTTTGATTTGCGTAATGAGTTTTGTTGCTGGACATGCGTTTGGAAACGGCGTCGCATGCTGGGTCATCATCTCAGAAATTTATCCGACCAAGGTTCGCGGGCGCGGCATGTCCATCGCTACTACTGCGCTATGGCTGGTTGGCTACCTCGGCAATCAGCTGTTTCCGATCATGCAGAAACATCTGGGATCAGACGGCACTTTCTGGTGTTTCAGCGCCGGCGCATTGTTAACCATCATTCTGGTCGGCTGGCTGATCCCCGAAACCAAAGGCCGTTCCCTGGAAGAGATCACAAAGTTTTGGACGCAGGAAAAGGTCGCTGTGGCGAGATAAAATCGGCTGGCTGAACGTG
This sequence comes from uncultured Acidobacteriaceae bacterium, assembly GCA_963817305.1. GTDB lineage: Bacteria > Acidobacteriota > Terriglobia > Terriglobales > Acidobacteriaceae > Sulfotelmatobacter. The sequence continues at coordinate 881,907 of CAWFOD010000016.1, forward strand.
GGAGCCTTACGGAATGAGAATGATTTCGCATTATTTATTCTGTCTCTTAATGATCGTTGTTGCTGGATTTACCCAGGATACAACCCACGTGGGATATCGATCCTTACAAGTGGATGCCGGTAAAGTGATCGGCGAGATTCGCTCGTTTCAGGGGCTGAACGGCCCACCGAATCCCGTAATGGCGGGACTTCCCAATCTGCTTGAACAATACAGAGACCTTCGCATCAATCAGGTTCGAACCCACGATGCAATGGGCCCTTCGGAAATCGATTCGAAGTTCATTCTCGACAACGGAGAACTTGCCTGGCTCATTCCCGACAAAGCGCAGCGCTCCGGAGTAGTCGAGGCGGGGAATGCCAGCATCATTTTTCCGAACTGGAGTGCTGATCCCGAGAAACCTCAGAGCTACAATTTTCTTCCCACTGACAAGATGATCGCCGCCATTCGTGCCAGTGGAGCGGAGGTCTATTACCGAATCGGAAGGAGTTGGGGTGCAAACGTCAATCCTCCCGAGGACTTCGACAAGTTTGCCAACGTGGTGAAGCACATTGCCATGCACTACAACCAGGGCTGGGCAAACGGCTATCACGACAACATTCGCTATTGGGAATTTTGGAATGAGCCGGATGGGCTGTTCTGGTCCGGAACTCCGCAACAGTTTTATTCTCTGTACGAGAAAACTGCACGCGCCTTGAAATCCGTCGATCCCACGCTGAAAGTTGGTGGTGACGGCAAAGCTTTTCCATCCGACGACGGCGGCTACCGTGAAGGATTCATCGATTACTGCGCCTCGCATCAGGTGCCGCTAGATTTTTATTCCTGGCATACCTACGCCAATGGCTCCGCCGATCCTTACGACGCGGTTCGCCTCGCCCGGGAAATCCGCGGTATTTTGGATACGCATGGCTTCCCGCGCGCAGAAAGCATTCTCTCCGAATGGAATCTGAGTGCGGATTTTACAGAAGCAGAAAAAGCTGAACTTCAGGGCGCACATAACGCCGCCTACATCGGCGCCGTTCTCAGCTATCTCCAGGACACATCGATCGACCACGCGCACTTCTATCGTGGAGATGCGGCATGGATGGGCCTCTTTGGTCTTGACGGCAAATATTTCAAAACCGCCTACACGTTCAAGGCGATGGGCGAAGATGCTGGACACGCCACAGCGCTTACCGGTCGAGGGCACCGATACTTTCGGCTTGGCTGCGCTCGCAGGCCGCTCCGCGGACGGCAACACAGTTCAGATTCTGATCAGCAACTATGCGATTCCAGCAAACTACAAACCGGATCTCATGCCAATGCCGCCAGAATTGCAAAAGACTTCACCGCCCATGCCTGATATGTCGAAAGTCAAATTCCTGCCTGCGCGCACAGATATTGTTTATCGCAATAACGCTGGCTACAATCTCGCGATTAAGAATTTACCCTGGGGCGCTGCGCCATTCGACGTGAAGCGCTACCGGATCAGCAAGACTCAGAACCTCGATCTGGTCGAAACTGGATCCGGGAAAGACAGCGTTTTGAATCTGTCCAATCCCCTTCCGCCCGACACTGTCGAACTCATTGTTCTCACTCGCCGGTGACGCGGCCAGCTTAAGAAAAAGGTAAGGCGGATCAATCAGTCGACCCCGCGGTCGAAGTGGCCTCTTTCAAGCTGATCCTGGCAGCTTTGGGTTAATCCATGGTCCATCTTTCGCGATGAGTTGTTGCGCCTCATCGGGACCCCATGTTCCTGGGTCATAGTGATAGAACGGCGTTACGTTACCCAGAATCGGTTCGACGGCACGCCATTGCGCTTCCACCAGGTCCTGGCGGGCGAAGAGCTCACTCTGCCCCCGCATGGCATCGCCCAGCAGCCGTTCGTAGGGAGGCATATCGTCTGCGGCCTGTTCGGTAAGACTGAGTTCTACATCGCTGCCCGTCATGCGCTCGCCCGGAGTCTTCACTCGAACTCCCATGCCGATCGCGATGTCCGGACTGACGCGCATCCGCAGATGCGCTGAGGAAGTGGGCACGATTTCCCCGAAGGTTTCGATCGGCGGTCGCTTGAATTCAACAAAAATCTCCGTCGCGGTTACCGGCAGCATCTTGCCCGCACGAATGTAGACAGGAACGCCCGCCCAGCGCCAGGTTTCGATGAATAGTTTGAGAGCAACGAATGTTTCCACCGTGGAAGCCGTATTCACACCCGGCACCGCACGATAACCTTTGTATTGGCCGCGTACCACATCAGCCGGGAGGATCGGCCGGACGGCCTTCAGCAGCGCGGCTTTTTGATCACGGAACGCTTCATGGGCTTCGCCAGTTGGTGGATCCATAGTAAGAATAGTGAGTATCTGCAAAAGATGATTCTGCACCACGTCGCGAATCGCGCCGGTTTCGTCATAAAACTTGCCACGATCTTCGACTCCGAATTTCTCTGCCATGGTGATCTGAATATTGCGAACGTAGTTGCGATTCCAGATTGGCTCGAACATCGGATTGGCAAAGCGGGTGTAGAGAATGTTCTGCACCGGTTCTTTCCCCAGAAAATGATCGATGCGGAAGATTCGCTCCTCGGGGAAATAGCGGTGCAGAATGCGGTCGAGTTCCTGAGCCGAAGCCAGATCATGTCCAAACGGCTTCTCCACCACAACACTCGCATTGTCAGCGCAACCTGATTGGGCAAGACCCTCGGCGACAGTGCCGAATAAACTCGGCGGAATCGCCAGGTAGTGGAGCGGTTGCTTCGCCGCTCCTAACTGCTTGCGGAGTTCTACAAAAGTTTTTGGATCGTTGTAATCCCCGTCCACATAACGCAATAGGCCCATCAACTTGCCAAAAGCATCCTGATCGAGACCGCCGTTTTTCTCCAGGCTGTCCTTGGCGCGCGCTTTGAGTTGATCAAGATTCCAGCCTGCCTTGGCTACACCAATGATCGGCAAATTGAGATTTTTGTCGCGGACCAGCCCTTGCAGAGAGGGAAAAATCTGCTTGTGCGCGAGATCGCCGGTGGCGCCAAAAAATACAAAGGCGTCCGCCTGAAACTCTGGCATCAGGCTGCCTCCGGCTTTTCCGCGGCTTTTTCTTTGTGGCCGCCAAATTCATAGCGCATCGCGGAAAGCAGCTTAGCGGCATATTCTTCTCTCCCGCGTGAGGCGAAACGAGAGAAGAGCGCCGCGCTGATTACCGGCGACGGAATGCCCTCATCCACCGCGGCCTGCACCGTCCACCTTCCTTCTCCCGAATCCGACACTCGCCCTTCGAAGTTTGAGAGATTGGGATTTTCGCGCAAAGCAGCGGCGGTCAGGTCCAAAAGCCATGAGCCGATTACGCTGCCGCGCCGCCATACTTCCGCGACCTCAGGCATATTCATGTCGTATTGATAAAGCTCAGGGTGGCGCAGCGGCGTAGTCTCCGCGTCGTCCTCGCGCTTCTCCTTGCCGACGTTGGCATTCTTGATAATGTTCAGTCCCTCGGCCAGCGCGGCCATCATGCCGTATTCGATGCCGTTGTGGACCATCTTGACGAAATGTCCGGCGCCATTCGCGCCGCAGCGCAGGTAGCCATTTTCTGATGTCGACGGCTCACCCGTTCTTCCCGGAGTACGCGCCGTGGTGCCAACACCGGGAGCCAGCGACTTAAAGATCGGATCGAGACGATTCACAGTCGCTTCGTCACCGCCAATCATCAGGCAGTAGCCGCGCTCGAGTCCCCACACGCCTCCGCTGGTTCCGCAATCGACATAGTGAATTCCCTTCCCTTTCAACTGTTCCGCACGCCGAATGTCGTCGTGGTAGTAAGAGTTGCCACCGTCGATCACTATGTCGCCGGGTTCGAGTACCGGAACCAGCGAGGCCAGTACCGAATCTACCGCCGCCGCCGGGACCATCAACCACACGGCTCGTGGCTTGCTGAGTTTCTTTGCGAAATCAGCGAGGTTGGCGGAAGACTCAGCGCCTTTCTCAACCAACTCCTGCGCAGCCTGTGGACGCCTGGCGTACACCACGCACTGATGACCCGCGTTCAAAAGCCGCTGTACCATATTCGATCCCATTCGTCCCAGACCAATCATTCCGAGCTGCATTTGTCTACCTCCTTAGGAATTGTTTTCATTTGTTCTGCAACAATCCGGTTTTCTCGAATCTAAATCATGCTATCTTTTTGTTCCCTGTTCCACTTTTAAGAGTAGCGGCTCCATCTCGGAAACCGCAGAGGCGTTTCCTTTGGCAAGATCCGCTGTGATCTGATCTCGCGACCCCAGAATCTCTCGCAGCACATTGCGCAGGGTCGCATCCTTGGTGCTGTTCGCAAGGCGCTGAGCCTGATCGAAGAAACGGCTGGCATCATCTCCTGAGGTTCCGTAATTCTTCTGCATCGCCTCCAGGTACATGAGCGTAGCCTCATCTCGCAGTTGACATGTTTCCAGCTGGCCATTCGAGGTTGCCACTTCTTGTTCGAACCGATGTGCTCGCGAATATTGCGGAACGAAACCCATAAGAAAACCTACAATGAGAAGACATACCCAGAGAATGAGATTGTTTCGCATCGGTATTCCTCGGCTTGTGTTTTTACGTCGTCAAAACCCGCTCTTACCAGAGACAATACCACCGATGAACCTGCTCTGTATTCTGTGGCTTCTTTCCAACGAGTGGATAGGGTTTCTGCACCCTGGGAGATTACGACGCTGGAAGTCGCGTTCCGCTCTGCAACCGAGGTCACCAGAACCGGTGCGTGACGCCAGCAAACGGGGATCCATTAAAGCTGACGTTATAATTGCAGGTAAGGTGTGAGTAGGATGCAAACGAAGAATTCCGCGCCCGCCAAGGTGCGCCGAGACAATCGCTCGATTTCGACTCTAGATTCGGCTGGGGACTGGCGGCGACACAATATGTATTGCTCAACCGATCATGGCGACGCGCGAAATCTCGCAGTTGCAACCGTCTGAACAAGACGACGGTTCTGGTTGAAACAAAATGACAAAAATCAAGAATCTCCTTTACGCATCTTTCGGAGAGGGTGCGCTCATTCTGGTCATCGGCGCAATCGCATTGGCCGTGCGCAGACCTCTTATCTTCGCCAGCCTTGGCCCTACCGCGTACGAATTAGTGGAGAAACCCCTCGCACCGAGCGCCCGAACATACAACATTATCGTGGGACATATGGTAGGGCTGGGTGCGGGATTTCTCTCTCTGTGGTTGCTCGCTGCCTGGAACGCGCCCAAGGTTGTATCCGTCGGCTTCATAACTTCTCCTCGCCTGTGGGCTGCCGTCCTATCCGTCGTAATTACGACCGCCACCACTTTGGCTCTCAAGGCGAGTCAACCCGCATCACTTTCGACTACCCTTCTTGTGTCCCTGGGTTCAATGCAGACTCTGCAGGATGCCTTCACCATCACCATCGCGGTCCTTATTATTGCCGCCGTGGGCGAACCTCTCCGTCGTCACTTTGCAGTTGCTCGTCTGGTTGAACGGAACCGCGTGGAGTGAGCGGGACCGACTGCTCTCCCCAAAAATTCTTTCCGACAATGGCCGCTGATGGTGCGACGAGACAGCCTACGACCAGGACCGTATGGTCCTGACGGCCTCAAACCGCGGATAATGGAAGGTTGCGGGCACGATATGGTTGCAATTAATCGGAAGAGCGTCTTGTGGTACTTCTTTCGTGCGCCTGTATACCTCTACCGGTGGCGACTGGGCTGGCTATTCGGAAGACGTTGCTTACTCTTGACTCACACTGGCCGGCGCACTGGCCTCCGGCGCCAGACCGTTTTGGAAGTCGTCGACTACCGGAAGGAAGGTCCCGAGGTGGTGGTGGTAAATGGATTCGGTCCCAACTCCGACTGGGTTCGCAATATTGAAGCAAAGCCCGACGAAGAGGTGACGGTCGGTTCGCAGCACTTTGCCGCATCGCACCGTTTTCTCGGTGAAGAAGAGGCCACGGAGGTGATGAAAGACTACGAGCACCGCAATTGGTTCATCGCCCCGATTATTCGCCTGGGACTGAGTTGGCTGCTCGGGTGGCAATATCATGGCTCCGACAAAGATCGCCGGGAACTGGTCAGACGGATCCCGCTCATCGCGTTTGGGCCTCGGGCTTCACGCTCCCATGTTCCGCTCCCACACCAACGAACGCTGATGGCCAAGAGGGGCGAAAGCGCAATCGTGAATCTGGCGACCATGGCTGGAGATAAGGAAATCCGGGAATGAGCCTCTACGGTTTGAGCAAGGCCGCGTCAATCTGCTGACGAAAACTTGAACTGAATATATGGCCCGAGCGGCGTGCGCATGAAGACGTTGTGATGCGATGAGCGAGAGTCTGGAGCAGTTAGCTGCGCATGAACCATCGGGCCCTCCCGCGACACCCGACGAGATAGCGGATTGGCAGCAGATCGCGCCATTTTCATTTACGGCGCGAAGCTCGCCGTCGATGGATTGCGCACGGCGATCTGAAGTAAAATTGCGAAATCCAGTTTTTAACTTCTTCAATCCCCAGTTCCGCGCCGCAAGGAGAATGCAATGGCAAGCCTTCAAGAACGACTGGATGAATTTAAGAAATCATTTGAATCCGGAGCTCCGCCATACAATGCGCCGCACCAAGTGATCGAAACCATGCATCGCGCCACGGCCGAACTCAAGGCTACGGGGATCGAAGGGCGAGCATTGAAGGCGGGGGACCATGCTCCGAGCTTCAACTTATTCAATCAGGATCACGTACAGGTAGATTCGACCGATCTCCTGCGCCAGGGTCCGCTGGTAGTCAGCTTCTTCCGAGGGCACTGGTGACCCTACTGCAATATGGAGCTGGAGGCTCTACAGCAGATCCATTCCGAGGCGCGAGCCTTAGGTGCAGAAATTGTTGTCATCACTCCTGAGCTCGAAAGATACACGCGAGCGCTGCACAAAAAGCTGAACCTGTCGTTCGATATTCTGACGGATCTTCACTTGAAGGTCGCGGAGCAATTTCGGCTCGTTTTCACACTGCCGGACTACTTGCGCGAGCTGTACAAGTCGTTCGGCAGCACCTTAGACAGGTTCAACGATGAGCCACAATATCGCTTGCCGTTACCTGCACGATATGTAATCGATAAAGGGAGCATCATCCGCGTGGCCGATGTCAATGCGGATTACACGATCCGTACCGAGCCGTCGGAAACGCTAAGGCAATTGCGGACGCTGAGTGCCGACTAATCCGACTGAATTGCAGGTACTTCTCCAGGTTGCGTCTATGAGTAGGCTATTCCGTAAAGAAAGCACCGCTACCGATCCGGAATTCTGTGAGGGGTTTGAGATTCTTCTTGTAACCACTGGTAACTGCGTATTCCTTTCCACCTTTGACGCGGAGACCATACTTTCCCGTCGAGTACGGCTTAATCTCTACCACAAACGACGCATTCACGAGCGCAGATCGATGGATCCGAATGAATCCGTATGGCTTCAGCTTTTCTGCCACCAGCGAAATTGACTCGCGCAGCAGATAGGAGTCCGATTCCCGCTGAAGCGACACATAATTGCCCTCAGCTTGAACTGCGACCACCTCTCCAGGATTGATGAGGAGGATCCTTCCGTTAGCTTTGATTGCGATGATCGGGTGACTGGTCGGAGACAGCTTTTGCAACTCCGGCAAAGCTTCGATCAATCTTACGGCCCGCTCGCCCTTTGCTCTCCGAGAGGCGCGGTCCATAGCTTCGTTGATACTTTCGTTCGAGAAAGGCTCTAGCACGTAGTCTACTGTGTGCCTCTCGAAGGCTGCGACCGCGTGTTCGACGTGTGTCGTTACAAACACAATAGACGGCAACGGAATGTTTCGTTTCCTAAGCTGGTCTACTAGTTGAGTATCCGACAGGTCCAGCATATTGATGTGGAGAAGCAAAACATCGTAGGAGTCCGTGGCCAATTTCGCGAGCGCTTCGCTCGCATGGTTGGCCGAATCGAGGTGCTCCACGTCGCTCCTTGCCGACAGGATATTTGCCAGAGCCGTTTGGGCCCGGGACTCATCATCCACGATCAACACGCGCATGGTTTCGACTCACCATCTACTCTGTTCCAGCATGCCTAAGCGTCTTGACTGACCGCCCCGGACCCGCGCCTAAGAGTCAGGCAAATCCGCGCCCAACCCAGCCGCCCACGAGCGACGATCTGCACGCACCGTTCCATTTCGTGTCAGGGCACAATTTCGGCTTGTTTGTGATCAACCTTTGCAAAGAAATTCCGCATATCATCAAGCAAGAGATCGGGTTGTTCCAGCGCCGCAAAGTGTCCGCCCTTTGGCATCTCCGTCCTTTGTACGACGTTGTAAGTCCGAATAATCCAGCTAAACGGACAGGCATATACCTCCTTTGGAAAATCCGCATACGCCACCGGAGTCTCCAGCCGTGGGTGTGGTGCCGTCTCACCGCCGGTGAGCCGGTTCTCGCGATAGATTCGCATTGCGGAGCCAATCGTACCGGTCACCCAATAGAGGGTGACATCGGTCAGAAATGTGTCGCGGTCTACCGCTGTGAGGAAATCGCCGTTGTTGTCAGTAAGCAGTTGAAATCTAGCGATCATCCAGGCCAACCACCCGACCGGGGAGTCCGACAGGGCATAGGCAAGAGTCTGGGGTTCAGCGGCCTGGAGGAAAAAAAAGCTGCTCTCTTCCCGGTCAAAGTATGAAAAACGTTTGCGTTCCACATCGCTCATTTGCGCAATTGCGTCCGGGCTCGGCGGGTCCGCGGTGAGAAGGTTCAAGTGAAGCCCGATTACGTGCGCAGGCGCTAGGTAAGCCATGTCGCGGGCGATCAGCGAACCCCAGTCGCCGCCCTGGATACCGTATTTGGAATACCCCAAACGATCCATGAGAACGACCAGGGCCCTCGCCATACGCTGTGGGTCCCAGCCGCGAGTTGTGGTGGGTCCGGAGAACCCGAAGCCAGGAAGCGAAGGAACGATGACGTCGAATGCCGGACTATTGTTGTCCTTGGGATGGGTAAGAGGCTCGATCAGTGCCAGAAATTCAACAATCGAACCGGGCCAGCCGTGAATCAACAACAAGGGTATTGCGTCGGGGCGTGGCGAGCGCTGATGGATAAAATAAATCTGCTGTCCGTCAATTTCCGTGGTGAACTGCTCAAGGCGGTTGATCTTGGCTTCCTGCGCGCGCCAGTCGTAGCCGTTCTGCCAATAATCCGCGAGTTCCCGGACCTTCTTGATGTCGGCACCGTACTCCCAGCTCGTGCCCGGAAGCTGGTCGGGCCATCTGGTCTCGGCTAAACGGTGCCGAAGATCAATGAGAACGCTGTCGGGAACATGCACTTTGAATGGTCGAATTGTGGCAGGCTCCGGCTTTGTCGGCGCTTGCGTTTGTCCCAGCGCGACCGTGGAGAGTAAGAACGAAGCGGCCAGCAGACGCCTCGCGCACTGCGAGGCTCGCCTTTCCGCTCCCTCGAACCCAGTTTTCATCACGTTTTCACACTCCGGTGTTCACCGACCTGATGAGAGCAACTCGGGCACGACATTCCGCGTTTCTCTCAAGGCTGCGTCCTACATCGGAGCCGTCGTTCCGTCGGACCATACACCGGTGCCCATCAGGAACATATCGATCGGTTCCGGGTTGCCTTTGTAGGAGGGAGCCAGTAAGAGAGGGGATCCGGGGAACGGTTCCGACAGATGATTTGAGGAGTCCACCAGATTTGCACCCCATACCGTCCCGAGCGGCATGTAGAACATAAGATGGGCCATGTTGTGGCTGCCCGCGTCGGTAAGGTACGCATCCTTGGACATCATGTAGCTCATCGCGCCAGCTTCAAGATCCGGCAATTCCTTTTTCTCAATCGCGGCCTTGACACTCTCCTTGATTTCTTCTTTCGGCTTTCCCGCCAGTACCAGTTTTGTCCTCATCAAAGTAATCGGCAGCACGGTTCGGGCGGCGGCCGGATTTAAGCAAATCGGGCTGCGATTCTTAGGGTTCCAAAATTCGGGGCTATCGAATGGATTCATCCACGCGCGTTCTACCATGCAGACAAAGCCGTTCCTGCCTTCAGCAGCAGTTTCGTAGCCGCGCGGTCCAAGGACCAAAACCTTTGCATCGCGGGAGATGGACGGCGGAGCCGCGCTCCGTGCCAGAGTAATCTCAGCATTTCGATCCGTTATCAGGTATTGTTCCAGCGGAGCCATGCTGGGATACGGGGTTTTGGCGTCCTGCGCTCGCGCTTGCCGCGCCGCCCCCAGAGCGATAACCAGCACCAAAGCACCCGATGCGATCTTAGCTTCTATCTTCCAGTTCATTGATTCCTCCTGAAGCCTGCCGCCACCATCGAGCTTCTAGCTAATGAAACACCGACTACTCTCTTCGGAGTGTTCATCGTGTCTCCAGTCGATATTTAAACATACAAACCAGTCGGTATGGAATAAGGTTGACTTCTACAACGATGCGATCAGCGCCTCTTGTGGTTGCCCGGCGCGCGCAGAGACTACAGTCAGGTCACGATGTTTTTGATCCCCCGCTTTCATCACTTCCGGCTCCAGAGCATTTTGTGCCAGCCTTCGGCGAACTTCCGTGGGGCCTGGCCCTCTCGCAAAACGGAGGCAACGGTCTCGCGCCAGGGGCATCGAAGATTATCGCCAGCCATTTCTGTAATCCCCGCGTCAAGGGCGAGACATTTACTGTCGCTAGAGTGCTCTAACATACCAACCGGTATGTATGTTAACAATAGCTTGGCAGTTGTCGGGGCAAATACTCTTGTAGCCTTGCGAATCTCATAACATCGGCGGCAATCTCTACTGATATCCGTATGAATTGACCAGTGGGCTGGTTTTACTTCGTTTCTTTAATTGGTCAATTCGTCACTCTCTAGCACCAGAAACCCGCACCTGAGCAGCGGGACTTCGCGTATTTCCTCCTGAGACGGCCCTCGGCGTGCCTTGTCCACTGCAGCACGTTATGCGATGCATCCGCAAAGTTTGTCAGACAGTGGCAGGCGGTCGCAGCAGCGGTGGGAGCATTCTGCCGCAAATTAGTTTGCGGGCAAATCCAGTGTGATGGAGGAAGTGATGAGTTTCAAGCTGAAATCTCAGCCCATGTTTAGTTTGCCTCGCCTCAGCGCACGATTTACGCTGCTGGCGCTGGTTGCTTTATCCGCGCTGCTGTTGTGTTCTGTGGCATTCGCCCAGACCTCAGTATCGAACGGCAGCATTTCTGGCATAGTGACTGATGCCAGCGGCGCAGTCGTGCCCAACGCCAAAGTCACCATGACTGGCCCCACTGGACAAACCGTCCATGCCATCACCAGCAACACTGGAACGTATTCTTCAGGCGCGCTGGTTCCGGGCACATATTCGGTGCGCGCGGAGGCCAAGGGTTTCAAAACCACGCAACTGTCGGTGGACGTTCAGGTGAACAACACCGCCAACGGCAGCATCAAGCTTGAAATCGGCCAGGAGAGCACAGTAGTTGAAGTGCAGGCCAGTGAAGTTGGCGTGAACACGGAACAGGCCGAAGTGCAAGGCGTCCTCACTGCGTCGCAAATTTCAAACCTGCCCGTAAACGGCCGCAACTTCCTTGATCTCGCGCAACTTGAACCCGGCGTGCAGATTCAGGACGGAGCGAACTTTGATCCCACTAAAGTTGGCTATTCTTCGATCTCGTTCGGCGGCCGTTTTGGGCGCACTGCCCGCATCAGCGTCGACGGCGTGGACGTCAGTGACGAGACCGTTGGCACGACGACCGAAGATATTCCGGCGAGTTCGATTCAGGAGTTTTCGCTGGCGCAGTCAAGCCTGGATCTTTCTAACGATTTGACTTCCTCTGGCGCGGTCAACGTGACCACCAAGTCTGGCACCGACACATTCCACGGCGAGGCCTTCGGCTTCTTCCGCGACAGCACTGTCGGCGCCGCTGCCTTGCCTTCACCGGTCGACCCACTGACTGGCCAGAGAATCCCAACCCCCTGGCAGCGGAACCAGGAAGGCGCCGACATCGGCGGACCGATCCTGAAGAACAAGCTGTTCTTCTTCGTCGACGGCGAGCGCACCCTGCAGCATGAGGCCGCGCCGGTTCTGCAAGCAGCTCCGTTCGAAGCTTATTCGGGAACCTTTCAATCTCCTTTTAAAGAGACGGAGCTGACTGGCCGCTTGGACTACTCCCTGACCAAGACCGCGCGTCTTTTTGGCCGTTTCAACTACTTCCAGAATTCAGCCGACGCCACGTTCTTCTCGAGTAGTTTCTCTGTCTACAACAATAAAGACTACACGCGAAATGAAGTCGTGGGCCTGGATTTCAATACCGGCAGTTTTACTCACACCATTCGCTTTTCGTATTTGAAGTTCCAGAACCAGATCGTCGACGCCACGACGGGGACGAACCTGCCATTGGCTAACCTCGGAGTCAATATCTTCATCGGAAGCTTCAGCACGGGGCCGAACGAACTGGCACCGCAGAGCACTCCGCAAAGCGACCATCAGATCAAGTATGACGGCAGCAGGATCATGGGCAAACACATTCTGCGTTACGGATTTGGCTTCAACCATATTCAAGGCGGCGGCTTTGCCAGCTTCTTTGGTAGCGCACCGCAGATCAGTGGTGCCACTCCTCCGCCCGATGGCAACCCGCTAGACGACCACATCAGTCAGGTGCTCGCATCGAATGGTCAGGGCTACTCCACCACTGAACCTGCCTTGGGGTTTCCCGCCGGCGGCCTGGGCCCGGACAATCGCTTGTCCTTCTATGTCGGCGATAGCTGGAAGGTGCGGACTAACTTGACCGTTGCGCTCGGCTTGCGTTGGGACCGCGACACGGGCCGGACGGACAGCGACCTTCCTGCCATCGCTCCCATCAACCAGTACTTCCCCGGACATGGAAATGCGGTGAGAAATCCCAATCGCAACTTTGCTCCGCAATTGGGTGTTGCCTGGGATCCGAAAGGGAGACGGCAAAACCGTAGTTCGTGGCGGCATCGGGTTGTACTACGAGAATGTCATCTTCAACAACGTTCTCTTTGACCGGCCCTCGCGTTTACAACATGGTGCCTTCCTTCAGATTGTGGAGCCTTGCTCAAATGGCACAGGAGTGATCGGGCCCGATCCTGCGCAACTTGCTTTGGGAGAAACCACGGCAACTGCCTGCTCCGATACTATCGGCAATGCGGCCTCGACCATTGTGGCCTACGAGAATACGTTCAAAGCCAACACGCCGTTCAGCCTGACGAACCCCAATCCCGCCTACATCGGCAATTACTTGACGCCAGGCAACCAAAGCTTCGGCGCGAACGTTAATGCATACGACAATAGCCAGGGACTGTTCGATTCCAACTATGTCAGCCCGCGCGCGGTACAGATGAATCTCGGCATCCAGCACGAGATCCATCACGGAATGGTGCTCAGCGCGGATTTACTGCGGAACGTCGAGACCCATGCCCTGCTCGCGGTGGACCTCAACCACGCCGGGGACATCTCCAACTTTAACGCTGCCAATGCGGCAGCCGCGATCTCTGCGACTGAGACAGCGTTCGGACATCCTGGGGACCTTCAATCGACCATCAATGCGGGAGCTAAGATCGGCGATTTCGTAGGAAACGGGATGGGAAGCCCTCTGGATGCGGGTGGGGCTTGCGCTTGCGCCTTCACAGGGACCAATCCCGCGCTCGGTCAGTTCTACATGGAGGAGCCTATTAGCCGTTCGGTCTACAACGCCCTGCAGATGAAGCTGACGCAGAACGTAGTGAACCCGACTCCAGGGCTGAAGGCGGCAAACTTCCAAGTCGCCTACTCGCTCTCGAAATTTGTAAATCCCGAGGCCTTCCAGGGTCCCCCACCCCCGGGGAATCCGGCGGCTCAAAATGATCAGGATTTCGTCCTGACCGCGGCGGACAACAATCAGCCCTTGCGGTTCATGGGGCCGTCACTGCTCGACCGCACCCACCAGATCTCCTTCGGCGGAAGCTTCGATGTATCCCATGGCTTCCGTTTTGGGGTGATCTCGCACTTCTATAGTCCGCTGTCAAGCCCGGTGATAATCGGTCAAAATTTTACTCCGGGACAGATCTACCAAACCGACTTCACCGGAAGTGGGATTTTTAACCAACCCATGCCCGGCACCAGGAACGGCGCGTTCATGCGCCAGTTCGGCGTGACTGGACTGAACAACGCAATCAACGGCTACAACGCGACCTACGGAAATGAGCCCACCCCGGCCGGCCAAAAGCTGGTCACCGCTGACTTATTTACCGTCGCGCAACTGCAACAGATCGGCGCCGTCGCTCCGATAGTGGCCCAAGCCCCACCAAACCAGTTGACTTACCCATGGACGAGAGCCCTGGATTTCAGGGCCAGCTGGGATTATCGGTTCGAAGAGCGGTTCACGATCGAACCGAGTATTGGCTTCTACAATGTGGCCAACTTCTCCAACTTTAACCAGCCTCCGGGCGTGATGACCGGCTGGCTTACCCAAGGTAGTGGTTCGATCAACAGCATTACCGCCGGAAGCACGAGCGCTCAATCCTACCGTGTCGGGAATGGAACGGGCGTATTCGGTCTGGGTGCACCTCGAGTGCTGGAGTTTGGTTTGCATCTAACCTTCTAGACCTTGCTGTATTTGCATTTCGGGCCACCGGTCGACACTGGTGGCCCGTTTTGTTTAGGTATCTCGATCCATGAGATCGCACCACGGACACCACACCGCTCCCACATCCAGGAGGATGGGACGATCCAGTTCTTTCGCCCGCCCGAAAGCCGCCGCGCCACAAGGGTACCAATCCACCGGCTGAGAAATAGCCCGCTTGAGGTACGGCGAATTGTCGGCGGCGAGGTGGTTCAGTTTCTCTCGCGCAGGAGCGGCAGCCGTCCAGGCCAAGCTGAAAACAATCGCCAACGCGAAAATCATTCGCGTGAAACATCAGATCAGGCTGGCGGAAATAAGTTTGAATCCGCATCATTTCATATTCAACGAGGAGAGCCGCTTCTAATTGCAGAGCGTCCCGAGATTCATCTATCATCCATCCACGGCTTCCACGGCGATCGTGAGACTGGTCTTGCCATTTTGAGAGCTGCGTTTCTTAACGTGGAGATTGTCAATCTGCCTACGGGGTGTTGTGATGCCTTTTCTACCGGTTTTGCCAGAGGAACAAGCGAGCGCTGATGTCAGAAAGATCTACGAATACGTCACTCGCAGATGGGGTTTCCTGCCTAACTATTTTCAGGCTCTGGGCCACGACCCTCAGCTTCTTCAAGACCAGGTGAATCTCTACACGAACGCTATGAATGAGGAGCGTGGCCTGCCCAAGATTATCAAGGAGCAGATTGCCACTGTCGTCAGCGGAATCAACATGTCCAGCTATTGCCTCCCGGCGCATTTGGAGATCCTGGGCCGCATGGGCATGGAAAAATCTCTCAGCCGCAGACTATCGATCGACTACAAGTCGGCACCGCTGGATCCAAAGGTCATGGAGTTGTTGAAGTTTTGCGAGAAGCTTACTACCAATCCAGGCGACATGCGGCGGGCTGACATCGAGAAGTTGCGAGAGTTGGGCTGGAACGATGCTGCTATCTTCGACGCTGTCCTGGTTACGTCGCTGTACGCCTGCGCCAACCGATTCTCATCGGGCCTCGGCCTAACTCCCGACTTTGATTAGCCGAGAATCCACGTGCTGGCTCAGTTCGGCTGGCCTTTACGGAAGCTGTGCCTAAACATTTGGTTCAGTCGTTCACGCACGTCGTTGGGTAGAGGTGCGGGGTCCGTATGGCAGAAAACCTCTACGGTCTTGCGCGTGGTATCCACTACGACGCGGCAGTCCTCACAATGCTGCAGGTGGCGCTCAAGTTCGCGCACGAGTTCAGGGTCAAGCTCGCCGTCGATGTATTCAGAGATCTTATCGACGACTTGTCGGCATCGCATTGCGGGCATCCTTTCCGAAATACTTGGTCAATTCCTCGCGCAACTTCAGTCGAGAGCGTAAGAGTCGGGTCTTTACCACGGGGATGCTGAGGCCGAGCAGTTGGGCAGTCTCCTCGATCGTGAACTTCTCGACGTCCCGAAGGGTGAAGATCGTCCGCGACTTTGGGTCCAGCTTCAGGATAACTTCCGCCAATATCCGCTGCAGTTCGCCATTCAGGCAGGCCTTTTCCGGATCATCGCCCCAGCTTTCGATTTCCAGGGGGATGTAGCTGCCATCTTCGCCTTCTTGTGGCTCATCAAGCGATGACTCTTTCCACAAGGCACGCTTCCTTAGTTTGCCCAAGGCCACGTTCACCGTGATGCGCACCAGCCACGTGTAGAAGCGCGAGTTCCCCTGAAACTCCGCTATCGCGCGATAGGCCTTTAGCGACGATTCCTGGAGGACGTCCTCGGCATCCTGGTGGTTGCCGGTAATGCTAAGACCGACGCGATAAATGTGCCGGCTGTACTGATTCAACAAAGTAACGAAAGCGTCCGAATCGCCCGCCTGGGCCGCGGCCACCAGCGATTGCTCGTTGTCTAAATGGGTCGGCATTCTCGGAGAATACAGCGTTCTCGGAAGTGGATGCTTTCGGACAGCGTTCCACCATATTACACAGATGGACCAATTCGAAAAAAGTCACACGGCAGCGACGAATTCTTTCGGTCTTATTGACTATCAACTCAAGGACCTTCCGAAAAGGCGCAATTTGGCGGAAGGATCCTGTAACTTTCCACGGTACTTCACATCCCATGTATGCGACCAGGTTTCTCGGCGTCAATTCGAACGTGAATAGGAGAAAATTCATGAACAAGATGATTAGCAGGTTGATGGCAATGTGTCTTCTGGCAGTGTCGCTTTCGGCTTTTGCACAGTCTGGCGATGCCATGAAGCAGGACAGCATGAAACAGGACGACAGCATGAAACAGGGCGACAGCATGAAGAAAGACGACATGAAGAAGGACGACATGAAGAAGGACAAGAAGTCCAAAAAAAAGGCGAAGAAGGATGACAGCATGAAAAAAGACGACATGAAGAAAGACGACACCATGAAACACGATGACAGCATGAAGCAGAACTAGCGTCGTCTGCGTTCTTCAAGTTCGAGTTCAGGGTAGCCAAGGCAGCCAATCCAGAATCGCTGGAACGCGCTGTGCAGGCTATAATCCACTTGCGCAGCGATAGTTGGCGGGGAAGAATCGTTTTAGACGGGCCGGGGGGAAAGCCATGAGCGGTGTGGTCTATGTTTCCAAATCACGGATTGAACGCAAGAAGGGCCCCCTGCGTGTTGCCTATGTTGCGGGCGAACCGCAACCGGTGATTTTCAGCGTGCACGGTGCTATCGCGGAGCACTACAAAGTGGATCCTGCGACGCTGACTGAATCTCACGCTTCGACGATCGATTATGTCATCGCGTCCACTGCGGGTTGAATGCTTGGTACCTTTGGAGGTGCGCTGGAAGCGCGCCACATCGATGCCAGCAACGGGCGACTGACAGGAGAGATTACTGGTGAGGTTGAGACTGAGGACGGTGTGCTGGTAATCCGGCGCGTCCATGTCGAGATGCGCCTGATCGCGCCAGAAGAAACCAGGCCGGTCGTAGAGCGCGTCCACCAGATCTACGCGATGCATTGTCCACTGTATCGAACCTTCCACGAAACCCTGCACCTTACGTCTTCGTGTACGCTGGTCCAACCAACGTCTTGACAGCTTTAGAATAAGGCTGCGAGGAGGTGCCCGATGTCTGCCCCAAGTTTTCTTCCGCTCGCCACTTACGACGAGGTTTCTGCCAAAGAGATGGCCCGCCGTGCGAAGTCGTTTCGCGATGAAATGCTCCGACGCCGTACCGTACGTCAGTTTTCTTCGCGTGCCGTTCCACGTGAGGTGATCGAAGATTGCTTGTGCGTGGCGCGCAACGCCCCCAGCGGTGCCAACAAGCAGCCTTGGCATTTTGTCGTAGTCAGTAATGCCGAAGTGAAGCATAAGATTCGCGTAGCTGCGGAAGAAGAGGAGCATCGTTTCTACCACGGACGCGCTCCCAAGGAGTGGCTCGAGGCTCTGGCCCCACTGGGAACGGACGAAAACAAGCCATACTTAGAGGCTGCTCCCTACCTTATCGTTATCTTTGCCCAACACTATGGAGTTACGGCGGACGGCCGCAAGATCAAGAATTACTATGTGTCAGAATCGGTTGGCATTGCCGCGGGCATGCTCATTTCGGCCATCCATGTCGCCGGTCTGGTCACACTGACCCATACCCCGAGTCCGATGGGATTCCTCAACCGAATATTGGGGCGTCCGTCCCAGGAGAAGCCATTCCTCATTCTCGTCGTTGGATATCCGGCTCGGGAGGCCTGTGTACCCGACATTTCGAAAAAGTCTTCTGAAGAGACCATAACATTCCTTTGAGGTCTCGCTTTCTTAGTCTTGCCGTACCAAGGGCACGACCGGCAAAAGTACGAAGCAGATCTTCGCAACAACTTCCTTTCGTTCGATACCCCAATAAAAGTGCACCTTCGTCCCGGGTTATAAGGAACCATGGCTACAGCTGCCGCAGCCGATCCGAGCAATTCGGCACGACCGGAGAACGCGCGCACCATGGCCAGAGACGATGGCAGTGATTCGTAACAGAGTGAAAGAAGTGTAGGGCGCTGTAACTTTTCCTCGGGTTGTGTGTCTTACATGATGTATTCCAATCTAGGAGTCGACCGGCATGCGCGTGTTTGGTTTTACCTTCCAGAGAGCCCGTAGGCTCGCCAGAGTTCACGTCAACAGAACAGTGCTGTTTGTCCTTGGGGCCATTTGGGCTTTGTCGATTGGAGTATCCGCGTTCGCTGAGACTCCAACAGTAGGTGCCAAAGCCCCTGACTTCACGCTTTCAACACCTTCGGGCAAAGCCATTCGGATGTCAGGCGTGCAACAAGGACACGATCTCGTCTTAGTTATGTTGCGAGGATTTCCCGGCTATCAATGTCCCTACTGCATGAGGCAGGTACATGACTTTGTGGAGCATGCTTCCGACTTTGCGGCAAGAAACACCACTGTCCTCCTTGTCTACCCCGGACCTCCGGCCGACCTCGACCAGCACGCCAACGACTTCCTAGCGAAGCAACCGGAATTGCCGTCCAACGTGGTGCTCGTCACCGATCCGGACTATAGCGTAACTAATCTGTATGGGCTGCGGTGGGATGCGCCTAACGAGACAGCATATCCATCAACGTTCATTGTCGATAAGAAAGGGATGATCACATTCGAGAAAATTAGCCACACTCACGGTGATCGGATGTCTGCACAGGATGCGCTCGATCACCTCTCGGCGAATTAGTTGCCCATCACGGATTTGTCGATCGGTATCAACCCCGCTGTAAAAAAACAAAGGAGAAATCGGATGAATAGAGTTGGAATCCTGGTTACGCTGCAGGCTCGGCCTGGCAAGGAAAACAAGGTTGAGGAATTCTTGAAGTCGGCCACGCCTCTGGTCGAAGCGGAAGTGGGTACGACCGCTTGGTTTGCTTTCAAGATTGGTCCAGCAACGTTTGGCATCTTCGATACCTTCCATGACGAAAAAGGAAGAAGCGCCCACGTCAATGGCGAAGTGGCCAAGGCGCTCTTCGCTCACGCCGCGGAGCTGTTTGTTGCCGCTCCCCAGATTCAGATGGTAGACATCCTCGCGGAAAAAACTTCAGGTTCGGCCCTTTAATCACTACTGAGAAATAAGTGCAGGGGAGATCGCAATGTATGACATGAAGAATCTTGCCAAGCTGAAGCGGCTGGACGAGAAGAACCCGCAAACGATGAAGGCTTTCTGGGCCTTCGATAAAGCAGCATTTGCTCCCGGAGTTGTCGATGTATTAAACAAACAACTCATGGCTGTGGCTGTCGCGCTCACGACACAGTGTCCATACTGTATCGAATTGCACGTGAAATCTGCCCGGGATGCGGGAGCAACGGACGAGATGCTGGCTGAAACGGCGACCGTTGCGGCCGCCATGCGTGCGGGAGCGGCGATCACCCACGCTACTCATCTGTTCAAGGACTAACGAGCAGTCACCAATATGTTTGCTAGTGCGACGTTCTGAACCTAAGTTGCGTGCTTGGACGTTTTTTCTCAGGAAAATCGCTGGCTACGGCGACTGCTTGTGTCGGGTCATCCGAGCCAGGAATCGTATGTATTGTTGCAGCGTTCGGCCGGTAGCGCGACTGTTGACGAATGGACCCGCGCGCTGACACTTGATCAGACCGGCGTCGGCAAGGACTTTAAGATGATGCGAAACTGTCGCTGGCGTGATTCCCTGAAGCCGTGCAATATCACCGCACGTCATCTCTTTCCTGGCGGAGATACCTTCAAGAATGGAAAGCCTTGTTGCATCTGCCAACGCTTTTGAAACCTTTTCTGCGCGCTTTTGGTCCATAACAGGGTCTTCAGTTAGTGTAGCCGATAAATCCAATAGCCCTACTGTGCTTTCGGAAGTTCTAGGCAATTCTTGTCCTGCGGCTGCGTCTTTTGATTTAGACGATCATCTAAATCGTTCAGACGACCACAACTGATCGACGACCACGATGTTTCGGGACTGTGAGCGGGTTGCGGTCTTCATATTAGGAGGAGAGATGAAGCGACTGGAAGGGAAAGTGGCGGTAGTGACTGGCGGAAACAGCGGTATCGGCCTGGCGACGGCGAAGCGTCTTCAGCAGGAAGGGGCGAGGGTGGCTATCTCGGGTCGAAGCAAAAAGACCTTAGATGAAGCAGTCAAAGCGATTGGCAACGGAGTCTTGGCTGTCCAGGCAGACGTTGCGAGGCTCGCAGACTTGGACAAGCTCTATACCGAAGTCTCGCAAAAGCTTGGCAAGATTGATGTCCTGTTTGTGAACGCTGGAATTGCGAAGTTCGCGCCTCTGGCTGAGACGCCGGAAGGTACCTATGACGAACAATTTGAGATTAATACGAAAGGCGCATATTTCACGATCCAGAAAGCAATTCCTCTTCTGAACGACGGTGCTTCGATCATTCTGAACACCAGTGTTGCCGATATTCAAGGTCAAATCGGCACCAGCGCCTATTCAGCGACCAAAGCAGCGTTGCGCTCGTTTGCCCGGACGGCGGCCGCGGAACTCGCCGTGCGAGGCATCCGCGTGAACGCAGTCGCTCCAGGGCCAATCGTCACTCCGATATTCGGGAGGACCGGATTGCCAAAAGAAGCTGTCGACGAATTCGCGAAGCAAATCGGGGCGAAAGTACCGCTGAAGCGATTCGGGCAGCCCGAGGAAGTTGCGGCCACCGTCGCGTTTCTTGCATCCCAGGACGCTTCATACATCACTGGTGTTGAGATCAACGTGGACGGAGGACTCGGACAGATCTAACGGAGTCTACATATTCAGGAAAGCCGATAAAGCGGTTCCAGGAAGACCCAAATAACGCCGTCGACTTCAAGTTCTATAGATGAGTGCGCAGTTCAGTAGAGTAGGAGACTAGAGTGGATCGCCGAGTTATCGCTGCCCTCGAATTGATACACGCCAACTTACACAAGCGTGTCTCGATTGCCGAACTGGCGCGGGCGGTCAATATGTCTCGTTGGCGATTCTGTCACGTTTTTAAGACCGAAGTTTCACTTTCGCCCTCTGATTATATCGGCACACTAAGGATGCGAGAGGCGGAGAGGATGTTGGGAGAGACGTTTTTGAGTGTAAAAGAAATCAGAGCTGAACTTGGTAATCTCGACCGCAGTCACTTCAGTCGCGAATTCAAAAACTTTTGCGGTCTCACGCCATCTGAATTCAGAAAGCGTCTAAATGTGTTACGGGCACAACCCCCCGCACACTACCCATCCAAATAGCAAATTCCGCCACCACCCATCCTGTAGCTTTCTTACTTTCTTCGACTCCCATGTACAGCGTGCTGGCCATAACTCAGCACGACTCTTGAAACATGGAGATAAGAAATGCAAAGAGTAGTTGACACATTGCTTCGAGCGTTCGCGAGCAGGTTATCCATTGCTGCTCTCGTCGCTCTCTCTGCCGGTGGTGTGCTCTCTCAGCCCATTGCAGCCCAAACTTCGCCGCTCTCGCCACAAATCCTGGCGATGCACGCAAGACTGAAGCGTCCCGTGCCCAGCGTACCGGACCTCTCAGACTCAGCCGCAGCTGTAGCGACTCCCACCAACTTCAATTCTGAGCAAGGGCCTGGCTTTGGCCCGAGGGCTGGTTTACCAGGGTGCGATGTGTTTCCAGCTCCCGCATCTACAGGCGCCGCAGTCGGGCTGTCGTACTTTGGACCATCCCCTTCCACCGTGAACCCGAGCTTGGTCGGCCCGGTTCAGTTGCTCGACTCGGGCAAGTTGGACGCCATCAATGGGACCATCACCCTGCCGTTGTATTTGGGCCACATGAAGGGCTCGGGCAAGAATGTGTGGTACGTCTTGACCGACGTCGACGATTCCAGCGTGGCTGCCGAGTTAGGCTTGAATTTCTCAGCCAAACTCACGTTTGCTTCGGTAGGCGCCCGGACGGCCAATTTTGACGATCAGGGGAATCTCATCTTTAATGCCGGCACCGTCGATTTTTCGCCCAATCGCAGCATTGTTCCCGGGCCTTCCGGTGCCGAATTTCCGCCCGTTTCCGCAAAGCCGGGAGCTATCGGCGATGCAAATTACAGTCCCTACGTCCAGATTGTGAATGCCGCAGGAGTAATCTATAACGCTCCGATCGTCGCTTTCGGAGTTAACGCCGATCAGATCAACTTCCCGAACGGCGGTGTGGACTATTCCAAGGTTCACGATGAAGTCGTGGCCATCGATCCTGCCAATATGACGGTAACCATTCAGCTGATCAATGGTTTCAGCTTCGGTCGCCCGGTGTGGTACATCTCGATGGATGCAAGTATCCCGTTGGCGGCAGCCATCGAACACAATACCTTCGCCCCACTCATGCAAAAGCTCCATTTGGGGGATGATGACAGCTTCTCAAGTCCCATCGAGCGAATTTTCATCGCAACCAATGGTGCTGAGGATGGCGACTGCAACAACCCACTGCGGCAAGGTCTATCTGCGGATCTGGCGGACGGCCACAGACCAAACAACACTCTAGGTGGCATCCCGACCATCGCTCTGGATTACAGTCCGGCATGGGACGCCAATTTGTATGAGTGGACCCAGGACGCGATCAACCACGGATACCGCGGCCAGTTGCGTGAAGAATTCAACATCCTCACGTTCGTGCAAGACGGGCTTCTCACCGGGCCTGGTGGGAAGCCATTCGGGAGCGCAGGCTTTTCTATCAATTGTCCAATCGTGGAGCGCCTCGACTAGACAAATGGGGCTCAGAACTTTGGTCGGCCCCGCCATTTCGCGGACGAGAAGGCGAGATGGCGGAGTCCGACCAAAACCATCTTCATCGTGTTCTTGTTGCTCTGGACTCTGTGGTTCAGCTACCTACATTCAATCGAACACAAGTGGCATCGCAGCAATAGCTGCAGTGATAGTGATAAAGAGGAGGGCAAACGGGAGGAGTCTTTTCGATCCGCTCTGTTCGAATCACTGGTCCTGAGAAATCGCCTCTTCATGGCGCCGCTTACTCGAAGCCGCGCTAATGCGGACGGCGTGCCGAGTAAGCTCGCAGTGCAGTACTACACGCAACGTGCGTCCGCGGGGTTAATCATCACCGAGGCGACCCAGATTTCACCGACAATCTAGCAGCAGCGCGTGGATCTCGTGACGATAACGATTCCCTCGCTGGCTTGATCGTCACGTTCTTTAGAGGAATTTGTTTGGAGCAGAACCTCGGTCCCGACCGGGCGCGAATTACGAAGAAGATCGACGCCTTCGTGCGGCTGATTCGCGCAATCTGATCGTCAAGTAAGACGAAGAAGGAAAGAATCCAGTCCAAATGGAACCATTAGCCGCCTTCGCGCGGTTCGGATTCTCCTGCTTAATATTTGCTGCTTCTTCACTTCGTCTCAAAGTCGGTAGAGACGCTGAGTTTCTTCCAAATTCGTGCTTCCTCTAATCGCGCAAGATCATTCTTCTCCGCGGCGGCGTACGCATCGCTGCCGAGCAAGAGTCGCAACGGAGGGTTCCGTTCTTGCGTCAGCTGGACGATCGCCTGAGCTGCCTTTTTGGGGTCACCAGGCTGCTTGCCGTTGTAGTTCCGCTGAAATCTTGCGGTAGCTCCAACCGTCGAATCGTATTCAGGATGACCTTCTCTAAGTTCGGTGGAACTGCCCGCGAAGTCTGTGCGAAAGCCACCGGGCTCAACGATGGTGACCTTGATGCCGAGCGGTGCCACTTCGCGCGAAAGCACCTCGGAGAAGCCTTCGACACCCCACTTCGCCGCCGAGTAAGGCCCGCGTCCCGGAGGGCCAATCCTTCCGCCCACCGATGAAAACTGAACGAAGTGTCCTGCTTTCTTCTCGCGAAAATACCTAAGAGCTGCCTTCGTCACAATAATCGTTCCAAAGAGGTTCGTTTCGATCTGTGCCCGGAATTCCGAAAGAGGCGTGTCTTCGACGGACGAAAGATTGCCATATCCCGCATTGTTAATGACCACATCCAGCGAGCCAAATACATCGACCGCCGTCATCACCGCGTTCGCTGCTGCTGCTTCGTCGGTCACATCCATTGCAAAGAGCTTGACCTGACCTCCATATCGTTCCGACAGATCAGCCAGCGACTTAATGTCCCGAGCTGTCGCCAATACTTTATTGCCTGCAGCGAGGCCAGCTTCAACAATTGCACGACCCAGACCGCGAGAGCTGCCGGTGATTAACCATACCTGCGGCATTCATCCTCCTCTATCCCAGCGAAAAAGAACTGATCTGTGCAAAGAATTGGGAGATTCTGATGGGCGGAAACTCCTGCACGATGATACCGCCCGATACTGGTTGTCTCCGTTTTGCTATGGTGAGGCGCCGAAAAGAATCGGGCTCACCATGGTTTCAATCCTGGCTGCCATCTCCTCCGCGGGCATGCGATTGGGAGTCTGGAACCAGCGGCGTGCGGCTCCAAAAACGGCCCAGGCCGCGGTGGCCGCTGGGAGTGACGCATCTGCGCCGGGAGCCATTCCGTGATGGGCAAGCCCTTCCTTGAACATATCCTCAACGATTGGAATGATCGAGCCTTCGAGCGCCATCCGCGACAACTGAGTGGGACAGCCTGTGCTCTCCGCAAGATAGTCGCAGACGCCGAGTGCGACCGCGCGCAATGCTCCATTGCAATCGGTAAACGTTATGGCCCGGCGCTCGATCAGATCGCGGAAGCGGGATTCAGTCATGGCGTGCAGCAACGCGTTCTTGTCCGCATAGTGCAAGTAAAACGTGGCCCGGTTCAAGGTGGCCTCGTCGGCGATCTCCTGCACAGAGACGTCTTCGAACTCCTTTTTATTCAATAACCTGGCTAACGCTTCCATGAGCATGTGGCGGCTGCGCAGGATGCGCGGATCCGTCGTTTCTGCCTCGGGTTGGAGAAGCTGGGCCATTTCTATATTGATGAAAGCATACCCCTTTACGGACTAAAGCGACAGTTGTTTATTTTCCTGAATCGACATATGTCGTCTACTCATCATATGTCGTGCAGGAGGAATTATCAATGTCAACACTGCTTCACATCGATTCCAGCCCGCTCTATGGACGGTCCGTCTCCCGCGAACTAACCGCTGCGTTCGTCACGCAATGGAAGGCTGCGCACCCGGACGGAAAGGTCATTAACCGAGACCTCAACTCCACAGCCATACCGCCAATCAATGCGGAATGGGTCGCTGCCGTTTACACGCCGGAAGCGGCCCGCACTCCACAGCAAAAGGAATTGCTTTCGCTCTCCGACTCGCTGCTCGCCGAACTGGAGCAGGCCGATGAGTACGTCATCGGAGTTCCGATGCATAACTTTGGCGTGCCTTCGGTTCTCAAGCTCTGGATTGACCAGATCGCGCGCGTCGGCAGGACCTTTTCCTACAGTGAGAAAGGGCCGAAGGGGCTGATCACCGGCAAGAAAGCAACCTTCATCATTGCAACCGGCGGTATCTACGACGCCCAGACGCGAATGGCCTCGTTCAATTTCGTGGAACCGTATCTGCGGTCGGTATTTGGTTTTCTCGGCGTGACGGACGCGACCTTCCTTACCGCAGGTGGGACCAGCGCGCTGAACCAGGGGAAGGACCGGAACACATTTCTCGCACCACACCTTCAAGCCGTGCAGACGCACGCGCAGACCTTCTAAGAGAGGACACTCATGAAAACTACTTCCATTGTTGCTCGCTATTTACTCGGCCTTCAGTTTACGGTCTTCGGATTGAATGGATTTCTCAACTTTATCCACCAGCCGCCGCCCACGAATCCGCTGGCGCTGCAGTTTCTTGGTGCCACCGTCGCATCGCACTTTGCCGCGTTCTTCTTCGCGGGGCAGGTTCTTGGTGGGCTGCTGTTGCTCTTCGGCTTTTTCGTGCCACTTGCGCTGACACTGCTGGCTGCGGAGCTCTACAACATCCTGGCGTTTCACTTGACGATGTCACCCGGCACCATCGCGCCGGCTCTGGTCGCTTGCGTGTTGTGGATTCTGGTCTTCCTGCAGTACCGCGAAAGTTTCAAGGGCATCTTCAGCGCGAAGGCTGCGACGCAGGCATAAATTGCGTCGCAGTATGAGAGGAATGGTACTTGCGTGCTGAGTCCATGATTGGCGATACACCACTCGAATGGCGCAAGCGCCCGTTCACTAAGCGTTTTGAGTGAAGGGGGAATTGATTTCAGTAGGAGAAGAAATGTTGCAACAACGCAGTATCAGTCGCGTGGTTAACGTTCCTCCAGCGGCACCTGGATTCGTCGGTCCGGGACATCTAGCTGCGCCTGTCCTGTCTCCCGAAAACTTCGAGATGAACGATCCCTTCATCTTGTTGATGGACGATCATCTTGACATTGGCGACCGGCCAGTTGGTGGTCCTCACCCGCATGCGGGTTTTGAAACCGTGACTCTCATTCTCGACGGCGCGATCTTTGACCGCGATGAGGGCGGCACACTCAACGCCGGCGAAGTTCAGTGGATGACCGCGGGCAGCGGCATTATTCATAGCGAAGACGTCAGGACCAAAGGAAAGGTACGCCTGCTTCAACTATGGCTCACCTTACCCAAAAACAAACGCTGGATAGCCCCGGGATTTCAAACGATTAACGTCGATCAGGCTCCCGTGCGCCGCGAAAAAGGCGCTGAGATCCGAGTTTATAGCGGTTCCTCGGCCGGCCTTCAGTCAGGCACGCGAAACCATGTACCAGTCACGATGGTCGAGATCAGTTTAGAGCCACACGCCTCGGCCGAGTTGGACATAGCTGCATCGTACAACGGCTTTGCATTTGTCATTGATGGTTCGGTTCGAATCGGCGACACCGAGCTGAACACTGGGCAGGTCGGTTGGCTCGATCGGCCGACTGACAGCGGTACGAGCGTGTTGCGTGTAGTCGCTGGCGAATCCGGAGCGCGGCTGGTGCTATATGCGGGACAACCCCTAAGGAGACCCAATCGTATCCTATGGCCCATTTATAGGAGACTCGAAGCAGGACATTGCCAGGCTCTTTGCCGAGTATCAGTCAGGAAGATTTCCTCGCCTGAGCGAATTGAAAAAGCAGCAAGTCTAACTTTTCGACGTTCCTCTGCTTCGCCAGGCGCATTCAGTAAGACAGTTCACCTTGATACATTTTCTGGGTTGGCGGTGCCTCGGGCATCCGGACATGCCCGTGGCCGCGTAAGTACGCTTAATCGTCGGTGCACCCAGGATCGAGCTATCGTTGTTTGGACCGTTCTTCCCGCAACACGCAGCATGTTGAAGTTGCTTTCGCGACCTGTTTCCCATCACTACTGGTGATTTCGCATTCGACGTAGCCAACATTCTTTCCGCGATTGATCACCTGCGCCTCAGCCCGAAGTCTGTCGTTCCAGACGGGTCGAAAGAAATTGATCGCGAGATTCATGGTTGTGAAAGATTCATCGTGTTCCAGGGTTGATGCGAACGCTATTCCCATCGCCGCATCGGCGACATCGCACAAAACACCTCCATGGAGAGTACCCATTGGATTCGCATGTTGCGGTCCAGTTTCCAGCACTGCAATAGCGTGTCCGGGGGCAACTCGTTCCACTTCAAAGTCGATGAGTTTCGCGATCGGCGGCTTGGAATCGAGCACCTTCTTGACGAGAGGATGCGGGCTTTCGTTCGCAGAGTCTGCCATATTGACATTTCCTTTTCGGTGTTAACCTGCAGCCGATGCGAGTAGCGCCTCAACTTTTTCGTCCAGATCTTTGGCGACTTTGAGTGCTTCGGCGTTGCCGTATGCCTTCAGGAAACTCGCCATCCGGTCGTAGGACAGGTGAACGCCGTCCGGCCGTTCATCGATGAGAACCGTCACAGGAGCATAAGACCCGGCGTCCGGAATATGTTTCGCCATTTCCTTCATGATGAGAGGATTGCCAATCAAGAAGCGGAAAATCCGGGGCGTGTCACTACGCGTTTGCTTGCGTACAACCGAACCGTGATCGAATTCCACAAACAACATCAATCCCGCGCTGCCGACAGACTTCTGAACTATGCTCTCCAGTTCAGCCATTGACTTTGCGCGGTGAGCGGACTCCCAGAACTCCCAGATATCGGGATGTCCAATCGCGGCATTGAAGGCCGCGACAACTTGATCCAATGGCTTTGAGGTAGTCAAGCTGAAACGTTCTAGCTCCACAGTTCGGATCACTGGTTTTTCTCGGACTGTCTGGTTTGCAGATTTCATAGCTTCTCCTTCTGCTCGGCCTGAAAATGGACGAGTCTGATTGCATCGGCCTCCTGAGCATATACAGCGACGATTCGGATATGTCGGTATGTGTGCTTTCCATCGCGGGAGGATAGGATTGTGGTTTCGGCGGTCAAGATTGCGGTTGATCCAAGAAGGCGCACGGCCACGCCTGTAAGATCAATCGGGTAGAATGCCACTTTGTGTTCAATCAGATCCTTCAACACTTGTTCCTTGTTCAGCACGAACCCGTCTGGCCGAACGAGCATATAACGGTTCGAGTAGATTGCCCCCAGTGCAGCGTAATCGTGCTGTTGCAATGCTCGGTTGAAGCCATCCGTGTGAAGTCCAAGCACTTCTTCCGCGTTCACTTAACCTCCCATTGGTTTAGGCTTCCGAAACTGTTGTCGTAACACATACCACGTTCATCATTTCCGCAACTACGACCGCGTGACAGAAGGTGCGAGTAGTTGCTCATACGTAGTCTCCTTTTGCATCGACTAACGAAATTTTCAACGGTTCAAACGAATCCGCCCTAGTACGGTGCGTAGGGTGAATCTACGATAAGAAATGCCTCTGCCTGGCGCGTGAAGGACTCGTGCCACTGGAACAGCGACCCGTGGCCCGCGTCTGGGTAGGTCAGCAGAACCGCATTGGGCAGGTTCTCGCTTAACCAGTACGAGTTTGCGACAGGGATCATCTCGTCATGGATTCCATTGACCACGAGCGTTGGCTGCTGAATCCGCTTCAAGTCAGCGAATCGACTGCCTGAATATTTCTCCCATTCGCGAAATGCGGCCATCTGCGCCTGCGCGACCTCGGGTCCCGCTATCGGGTCCCGATCTTGCTTACGCTGCATGAGTCGTCCGATGAATTCCTTGCCAGCCGCCTGGCTCGTGTCTGTCGGCGGAAAAAAGATCGTCTGCAGTACCTCGTATCCCTTCAGAGTTGTATCGTGTAGGAATTTCGCGAGGCTCGGCTTTTCGAGGTGCATGATATCTTCACCGCCGCGTGGGGCCGTTCCGACGAGGATCATCTTGCGAAACACTTTGGAATTGTCCAGCACCATCTGCTGAGCGATTACCCCGCCAAGAGAAAATCCCAGAACATCACATGTCTCGATCCCGAGCGTACCGAGAAACGCAGCGGCGTGTTCCGCCATCTCCGCCATTGTCGTAGGCACTTTGCCCGTAGAACCGCCCACACCGGCATTGTCGAAGAGGATGATGTCGTGGTTCTCGGCCAGTGCGTCCGTTACGGCTGGATCCCAGTTATCGAGAGTGCCCGTGAAGTGCTGCATGAAGAGCAACGGATACGTAGACTTTTTGCCGAAACGCCGATAGGCGTATTTCTCTTTTGAGGTTTGGAGAAATTGTGTAGGCGCGGTAATTGCGCTATTCGACATCTCGACGTTTCCTTTCTTATTTGCAGGGACCATGGGTCCCGTTTATGATTTCACCGCGCGCGCCGAACTCCACAGCGCCCAGCCGGGATTCACTCGATTCGGATAGAGCTTCAACATCCGTTCGTAGAGTTCTTGCGCGGTGTTTGTCGTCTGCGCCAACCGATCGAAGTCGCGGATGTACTCCCGCGTCTCTCCGATAATTCTGGGATTGTCTTCGTTCTCCGGTCGCTTATGGGAAGCCACAACCGCGCGTGGTTTGAGCGACTCAATCTTGTCGAGTGCGGCAATCCACTCCTGCCGCTTCTGCGGAGTCGACTCGGCAAGATAAAGGTGAACGTCGTTGTAGGCGGCGTCGCCGGCCACCACGAGTCCGATCGAAGGAACGTGCAAACAGGTCGTATAGTCTGTGTCGGTGTGCCCCAGTTCCACTGCGATCAATTCGTGGCCTTCCAGATCGATGACATTCCCTTTGAGCTCTTCCGCAATCACCAGCTTGTCCGGAATCTGACCGGGAAATCCTGGCTTCCACGCGCCATCAAGCGCCTGCGGCGAGGCGTTTTGGCGCATTACTTGAATGGTGTTGTGTGTTGCCACCACCTGAGCGTTGGGAAATCGCTCAAGAAGAGCGCCAACTCCGAACCAATGGTCGCCATGACCGTGTGTAATGTAGATGGTCGTCAGGTTTTTGCCTTTTGACACGACCCAATCTGCCAAGGCACTGGTCTGTTTGGTTGTCAGATAGGCGTCGACGAGTACAGCGTCTTTGTTCCCGTAGATGAGAGTTGACGCCATCGCCTGAAAAAATGTCTCCCCTATGTCCGGCGGCCGATCACGAGTGACGATGGGTATGCCGGGTGTCACGAATACTTCCCAGTTTAGAAGAGAATCCTTCGTATCCATTTACTCGCCTTTCACTTGAGCAATCGCTCCTGTCCAATTTTCGACGTGGTAAGCGGACGACAACTTGCCGTTTTTTACGGTGAAAATATCAAGGGAGATTGTTCTAAAGCTCCTACCGGTCGGCTCGACGCCGAAAAAGTTTCCCGTTGGCGTGCCGCTGGCCTCGCCGAGCACCACAATCCGGTCTTCGGTGGCCCATACGTCCTGAATCGTCCACCGAAGGTTCGGAACCATCTTGCCCATTGCCTTGAATATCTCAGCGAGGCCTTCGCGATCGACGCAGTCTGTCAAGGTCGAACACGAGCGGTAGTCGGGATTAGTGGCTTGAGCAAGCAACACTGAGACATCTTTTTTCAGCGGTTCATTGAGGGCCTCGTAGAGAGGCGCGACGATTGCGCGCGCTTCTTCTTTGGTGAGTGGGTGATTTGTCGTGGATTGATGCTGATCGATAAGAGCCATGTGCTTCCTCCGCATAGAACTATTGTGGGCAGATGAAAGGTTCGACTTGTTCCCTTGAAATGGAAACCTCACCAGGCACTGCTAAGCTTGCTCTCTTTGAAGCTGAGCTTTGGCCACGAATCTCCGAACATCGGACGTTTGCTCCTCGATTCAGCTTCTGTGACAGCTCCCTCGGTGACGTCCCAATGTTCCATGAAAATTCCGTCCTTCATCCTCATGATGTCCACAACAATGAGCGCCGAACCGTCTCCGTTCGAGTACCGGCTGTGGACCATCACAAAGTCGCCCTCCGCCATGATCATGCCGTGATCCCACTTGGTGTCAGCTGGGAATGCCTTGACAAGCCCGAAGAGCCCATCTCGTCCGGGCGGAATGTGGCCGCTGTGTTGGATATAGTTGGGCGACCACAACTTTCCCGCCTCTGCGAAGTCGCGCTTGTTGAACAGGACGTCAAATCCTTTAACCAAGAGCGCCTTATTTTTTTCCTGGAGAGTTTCCGACATAATTTCCTCCCTGCAGCTTTGTCGCTCAAGCCATGCCTGGGCTGCCGCAGCCGCACCTCTAAAGAAGACTTATTTCTTTCATATCGATTGCGACCAGAACAGGCTCTCTCACTGGCTGGTAGTCACCCTCGTAAGCTACGACTCGGCGCGTGGCAGGAAAGACAATCCCATCAACGTTGCGGTAATCGGATGCATAATTCAAAGCCTTTGCTCCGCCAAGAATATCGACGGTATAGTCATGGCGCCTCAGAAGGCCGTCGGGACCGAAACAGGAAATCTGCGTGCGTGTATGACTTCTGACATTGTCGGGCAAGGTTACCTTGAGCCGCCTCCAGGTCTCGCCGTCTGATTGAATCGGTGATAGCTCCTCTGTCTCAAAGCCTGGCTGCGCGTACATAAATGGAATGGTCAGGTAAGTCCACATCGCTTCCCCACTGAAGTACGCAACATCCACATCGTCCCACGGAGTTTCGAAAGCTTGACCTTCGAATGACTTCTTTGGATCATCGCGCGCGGTGATGGCCTCGCCTTGGGCGGTCTGTACAACTACCCGGTCTGGCTCAAAGATCGTTCGCTTATTTTGCCCTGGAAACTCCATCGTGAGCCGTTCCCGTTTTGTCTCGGCGTTAATGACAACGTCCTTCAACACATCTACCTGTCCTTTGACGTACCAAATGGCTCCGGTGATAGAGGTGTCGACCTTGATGGAAGTCACCTGGTCCCAGCGATCCAAGCCGCCATGTGCCTTTATGGCGAGATCCAGCAACGCATTCATCACGCCTACCTCATCCCTCGGATTCGCTCCTGCAGCATCCATTCCCGGATGTAAGGCGAACAGTGAAGCACTGAAATGCCCTTCGCCTCACATGCATTAAGAAAACAAACTCCTTCGAGATCGATGAGATCAACTTCCTCTAAATCCAGGACGACAGGCGATTCGCACCCCTCGGTCTCGGTTTTGACTTGCTCCAGATGCGCAATTCGCAATTCGCCGCTGAGTCGAATCCGATCTTTGCACCGTTCAATCCGCAGCGTCATGCTTATCAGCTCCGGAAGGCGAGATCGTTAATGCAAGCCACAGGCCATTTGCAATAGCCTGTGTCAGTTGCACTTGGACTGTCACGTCGTCCTGATTCTTCAGGAATTCCTTTTTGATCAGGAAACGATACCCGCTTTATAATCGCGCGATGGCTTCGTTGACACGGCAGCGACCCCAAGAGAAACTCCAGAAAGCGCTGGACGAATTAAAGAATTCGGAAAGCAAACTAAGGCACGTGATCGACACGATTCCGGCCCTGGCTTGGTGCATGCTGCCGGATGGTTCGATCGAGTTCCTTAACAGGCGCTGGCACGAATACACAGGACTTTCCCCTGAAGAATCCCATGGTTCGGGTTGGCAAGTTGCCATCCACCCGGAAGATCGTGCCCCGCTGGTGGAGCAGTGCAAAGAGCAGTTGAGGTCGGGTGAACCAGGTGAAATGGAAGCCCGTCTCCGTCGCCATGATGGAGTTTTTCGCTGGTTCCTCATGAGAGTTGAGGCACTACGAGAGGAGACTGGCAAGATTGTTAGGTGGTATGGAACATGCACTGATATCGAAACTCTCAAGGAAATAGAAGCGAAGCTACGAGAAGACGAACGCGAACTCCGGCGTATCACCGACCTGATACCGCAGGCGATTGTCGTTCAGGATTCCTCGGGCACCCCCATCTACGCCAACCAAGCGACGCTCGACTACACCGGTCTGACCGCGGAAGATGTGATTGCTCCGCTTTTTCGCGAACGGATCTTTCACGCCGACGACTTGGAAAAATTACGCGAGGAACGCAAGACTGCTCTCGGCCGCGGGGCTCCGTTTGAAATTGAACAGCGGGCTCGTGGGAAAGACGGCCAATATCGTTGGTTCCTTATTCGTTATAACCCTTTCCGAAACGATCAGGGCCAAGTGACCCGCTGGTATGCAACTGGAACTGACATCGATGACCGCGTCCGAGCGGAGGAAAGGACACGGAATGAAAACTTGGCATTACGAGAGCAAATCGATCGCGACTCCATGTTTGAGGACATCGTTGGCTCCTCGGATGCGCTTCGGAAAGTGTTAGGCCAAATCGCTAAGCTAGCTTCTTCCGATTCGACAGTCTTGATTCTCGGCGAAACCGGTACAGGAAAGGAGTTGGTAGCCCGCAGCATCCACAAACGATCCAATCGCGCGGATCGGGCGTTCATCGGTGTAAATTGCGCAGCCATCCCACAATCGTTGATTGCTTCCGAATTGTTCGGTCACGAGAAGGGCGCTTTCACAGGCGCAACCCAACGACGCCTAGGACGTTTCGAAGCCGCAAACGGAGGAACAATTTTTCTGGACGAAATCGGCGACCTGCCTCCCGAGATCCAAGTCGCCCTGTTACGAGTGTTGCAGGAACGCGAGATCGAACGCGTGGGGAGCAATAAAGCCATTTCTATAGACGTCAGGGTAATCGCAGCCACTCATCGTGATTTGAACACGCTCGTCGCCGAAGGCAAATTCCGCGAGGACCTTTTATACAGACTGAATGTCGTCCCTATCGAGGTACCGCCGTTACGAGAACGTGTAGCTGACATTCCATTGCTGGTGGAGTACTTCATTGACCGTTTCAGTAAGAAAGCTGGAAAGAAATTCGGAATGATCGACAAGAAGAGTCTTCGATTATTACAAGCATATGGCTGGCCTGGAAACATTCGTGAACTGCAGAACGTAATCGAGCGCGCCATCATATTGTGCGATGGCGAAACCTTCTCCGTGGACGAGACTTGGCTTGGACGCGAACTGCCTGTGGCCCGCAGCCGGCCGAGTACTCTGAATCGCGTCCTCGCGCGTCAAGAAAAGGAAATGATTGAGGCCGCACTAGCTGAATCTGATGGACAGGTCTCAGGCCCGTCGGGCGCGGCCGCGAAACTAGGATTGCCGGCGCGAACCCTCGATTCGAAAATCAAGCGGTTCAAAATCAACAAATATCGCTTCAAAATGCCACGCGCTGGCTGAGTCGATTCCACACTTTCCAATCGCCATTCATCAACGCCGCTCTAAGGTATTCGTGCGTTCGCAAGGATCGACTTCATGGCGACTTAGCCCTAGGCTGAACTGTCGTTAAGTGGCAGACGCCAAGCCCTTCTGGTCTGCGCTCTACCACTCATTAACCCCAACAGACACAGAGGATTACGAATATCGAAGATCATCGATTTATAACCCAATCGGGCAGATGTGTCGGATTAACAACGAGGCGTAACTTGTTGAAGATAGGTGATTTTTGTGGCCAGGGAGGGAGTTGAACCCCCGACGCCAGCCTTTTCAGTTAAAGCGGCCTACACACTATTTCGCCGCTCCTTCTATCGCTGAAAACCAGTCTTCTATTGCGGTGATTGGTTGCTCGTGGGCGATTGGCTCCGCTCCCGCTGGAGTTGCAATAGTTGGCGCAGTTGCTCAACGTTGGCGGAGTTGGATGTTGGAACGCTCCTAGTACTTGGTTGCTGAGAAAGCTGATTGGTCTTGGGGGTGTGCTCGAGGACCACGTATATCGGAGTATCCGCCGAAATCGTCACCACGATGTGCTGGGTGATCGCTAATCGGGAAACCTCCTCATCCCCAGCCTCGCCGACATTGTTGCTGAATCGCTCGTGCAGTCCACAATCTCAGCTCTCGCCGTGACCGTCCATTTGTGAGATTCAACTGCGCTGCGATTCCACTCGGTTTGCTGGAGAGCGAGCTCTTCGGACACGAGAAAGGAGCCTTCACCGGCGCCGTCGCCCGCAAAATCGGCCGTTTCGAACTGGCGAACAAAGGCACCCTCTTCCTTGATGAAATCGGCGACATCCCCCTCGAACTCCAGGCCAAGCTGCTGCGCGTTCTGCAGGAGCAGGAGTTTGAGAGGCTAGGCAGCAACCAAACCCAGCAAGTGAACGTTCGGCTGATAGCTGCGACCCATCGCGATCTGAGACAGATGCTATGCGAAAAGCAGTTCCGCAGCGATCTTTATTTCCGGCTCAACACCTTCCCCATCTCAGTACCACCCTTGCGCGAGCGTCGTGAGGACGTAGCGTCGCTCGCAAGATTCTTCGCCGAGGATTGCGTTCGCCGCATGAATCGAAGAGTCACAACAATTCCCGGATACGCAATGAAAGTTCTAACGGATTATGACTGGCCTGGCAACGTCCGCGAGTTACAGAATTTCATCGAACGCGCCGTGATCTTGTCGCCGGACACCGAGCTTCGTGCGCCGATGGCGACGGCGAGAAGTATTCAGCCCCGACCGGCTAGTTACCCGAAAGAAGCGGACGAGCGCGAGAGCAAAGGAATTCGAACCAGAAGCCTTCCGCGTGACAGGCAGGCGTTTAACTAGCGATCAAGCAATCGCATGTACCGGCGGGTGGGCCGATAGATAACCGAGTAATCGATTTCATTGGTGTCGAGAGTCGGATCGATCCGCAGCATGATGCTCATCCGATCTGCCATAATCTCCCAATGTGTGGGCGCTATCGTCTGTCGCGAAGAAAACAGCTTGTCGAGGAGTACTTCGACACTGAGTCTGACGAACCCGAGTGGACTCCCCGCTATAACATTGCGCCGTCTCAGCCCGTTCCGGTCATCCGGCAGAATCCGAAGGAACCTTGCCGGGAATTGTCCTTGATGCGTTGGGGACTGATTCCTTCGTGGGCGAAAGACGCGTCAATCGCCGCCCGATGATTAACGCAAGATCGGAGACGGCGGGGACGAAGCCCGCGCTCCGTGACCCATTGACCAATCGCAGGACGGATTTTACGAGTGGTTGCGGGCGGGAAAAGTTAAGCAGCCGTACTGTTTTGAAGTCAATAACGGCGAATTGTTTGCGTTCGCCGGAATATGGGATCACTGGAACGACAAGAATTACAACATCGTAGAGACCTTCTCGATTCTGACCACGAGCCCAAATGCTGTGACTTCAGCAGTGCACGACCGCATGCCAGTCATTCTTGATCCAGACAGCTACGATATTTGGCTCGATCCCGAAATGAAGGATGTGACTACGGCATCCGAACTGCTGAAGCCTTACGATGCTCAGTTCATGCGATGCTATCCGATAAGCACTCGCATCAATCATGCGGCAAATGATGACGAAGAATGCTCTGCACCCGTCGAACTTGCCCAGATTCAGAACTTGCTATTTTCGTAGTTTGATGAGAGGCCGGGTATAAATCGGCTCGAATTGGCGGCGAAGAATGACAATTCTAAAATCACGGTCTTACATTGCAACAAATCCGCGCTTCGCGCTTACCAGTGCTGCGGTTCCGAAACTGCAACGAGGTCAGATGACAAAGCTGTACGACTCGCTTGTTCCATTTCCAACAGAGCGAGGACTTGAAGAATTGGCTGAACGATGCACAACCCAAGAGTATGAAGGGACGTACAAGAAGCCGATTCCGCCAGAGGTCGCGCCAATATTTCTGCGCAAGTCAATCCTTTATCACCTTAAACGCATGAAAGAGAGGGGAATAATTAAAGAGGCTTAGTACTCTCTAGTCCTGTGCGCTCCAGCGCTCTTGGTATCGGCTCACATCCGGTAAAACTGTGATCGAAACCAACCTCTAAAAGTCCGTTTGCATTTCGCCGCATAACGGTGGGACAATTGCCGTTTCCTTCCCCCGGATCTTTAAGGCTTTCAAGAAAATGTATTGCCAAAACTGCGGCTCCGCTTTGAGTCAGGATGCCCGCTTCTGCCAGTCGTGCGGGAGAGCGCAATTTCTTCCCCACCCCCATCGCCGTCGGCCGTAACTCCGGTTCGAACGGGTCAAACCATTCAGCAAAAGCCGAAGTCCAATATAGTTTGGCTCGTCGTGGGCGGCATCGTGTTGTTGGTTATCATCATCGGGATGTTCGGCAGGTCGTCTTCGGACAAATCGGACAATTCGACTTCGACAACGACCGAACAAAGCTCCACATCAATCGCTGAACCGCAAGTCACTCGTCCCTCGATCCCACCGCCGAAATTCCGAATCTACAAATTTAAGAATGATGGAATCAGTCCGATTTCTGCCGTGGTTCCCACCAGTACCACGGACGAACAGTTGAAGAGCCTGATCTGGTTCTTCCGAGAGAAGGTCAGATCACACGACTTTAAGAGCCTTGGAGTTAACGAGCAGAAGGACGGCATCTTCTCGGTTTATCGTGGTGAGAAGTGTGCGAACGAGCAGTTTATCGACACTAACGGGCTGTGCGGCTACGGCGAACATGATGACGCTCTGTATCAGTGGGGAATCGGCGGCGACTACGACAACGATTCAGGGAGTCTCCATAATACGGTGATCTTCGACGCCAAGGATGGATGGAAAGTAGCTCCCGAAGTTCAGGCGCGATTGGACGAACAGAACAAGTTGGGACAGGCACAACGCGATCTCTTTGCGCAACAGTTGCAACAGAGGCTCACCGGGATGGGCTATGACATCACTGTGTGGGTACATGGCACCCGCGCGGAGCGTGGGCATGAACTGAATCTCGATTCCGAGATGTTCAAGGACACGGCTACTCGCGTGCAGTTCATCAATGGGGTCTTGCCCCAATGGAAGAAGGATTTGTGCAAGGTTGGCTTTCGCCAAGTCAAGCTGCGGCAGGGAGGCACGTTTGAGCTTGGACAAGACTACGGTCTTGGTTGCACGAACTAAAGCCGGCCATCATCATTGTTTGGGCGAACCAGTCCGGAATGTCGGACGAGCGGCGCATTAATGGCTGTGTACACCGACGAAGGACGGTGAAACCCTTTACAATGCGGAGGCAAGCTGAGGGGGTAGTAAGCCGCCCGTCGTAGCGCAGCATAGCTCCCGGGCGGCTCTTTGCGTCTGAGGGGAACCATTAACGACTTGCCGCCGCGCATCTTGTTCACCAGGTTGTCCTAGTAGGCAATAGAGTCACTACGGAAACGGAGTAGCAATTCTTTCTTGACTTGAGCCTTTACTTGAGCGACCAAACCACCTGCTCCTCACATATTCCAAGGGGATCCGTTTAACTGGAATCTTCAGACGGGAAAGCGAAGTAGTCAGGCGGCGATTTGGTCCAGCAGCTCCCGTGCTTTTCCGATGAGTACTGCCACGGCATCCGATTTGGAGATGACGGCGGATGCTCCCGAGGTCAGAGCCTCCTTCTCGACAAACGGGTTACTATGAGCGGTGAAAATGATCACAGGCACGGTGGGCATGAGTTTCTTGAGAATCCGCGTTTCCTCCAGGCCATTCATAAGCGGCATGGAAAGGTCGGTCACAATCAAGGCTGGGCGGAGCAATTGTGCTTTTTCGATGGCCTCCTGGCCGTTTTCGGCCTCGCCGCAGACTTCAAAGTCTCCCTCGCGCGTCAGGAGTTCGCAAACAGCTTTACGAATTGCTGGACTGTCATCGACGACGAGCACTGACAGCACTGACCGCACAGGCACACGCACCCTCCGCAGCATATTGGCCAGATGCTGACTGTCAGATGCCGAACGACCGGCAGGTGTTGACCGGCTTTCGAGGGCGCGCGCAGGATGTGCGCAAGCTTGACAACCCGTCCGGCGGTGCAGGAATAGGGCAAATGCTTGAGGCGGAGTTTCTACAGTATGTAGGGTATCGAACAGTTCCAATAACCTGTGGTACTAAAGAAGGGCCAGTGTCGCGTAGACTCTGCTCTTCCCTTATGTCCAGCCACTCGCGTCGCCTTGAAGACCGCATCCGAGAGCTGTGTGCAAAAGTCGCCGCCTCAAGAGACCAAGATGAGCTGAATCTAATCCTTCCCGAGCTCAAGACGGCCATTCATCAGGTCATAGAGCGCGTCAGAATAAAAGCGGTTGCAGTGCTGGGTAGCAGCCGTGCCTTACCAAATGAGAGGCGCAAAATCTCCTGAAATGTTCCGAGCAAACCGGCTGTGCAGTGCCTTGACAGGGAGCGTCTTTAATCCCTGGTCCTGTCTTCCAGTCTTTGCTCCTTGCGCTCCAGCAATTCGTTGAGTTCCTGAATCAGGCGGAGAAACTTTCCGTGGTCCTGTTCCTTCTCAATCATCGCGCATAGTTGATACATACGTTCACGTTCATCCGATTTCATTAGGGATGGGATGGCGCGGCGATACGAGAGGTTCATACGGCGGAGGGGGTATTTCTCGTGCATGTTCTCTTGAGGCACAGCAAACCCGTCGCAGACAGGCAGGCGTTGGCCAATCTGGATTAAGCCGCGCAGGTCTCCGGGACGTGCGCGGCGGCGAATTTCTGGTTAAGGCAATCGGCTGCTCGTTGGGCATTCAAATCAATAAAAATGGCGGAATGCAAACTTGCACTCCGCCAAAAATGTGAGTCGATTTTCCGGTTAAGCTATGCCGCCGTTTTACGGTTCTTCGGCTTTGCTTTGGCCTTCGTCTTCTTATCTCGTTTCGCCGCAAGCTCCTCCGCCACGGTTTTTTGGAGTTTCTCAGCATCTACGCGGTAGCGTTTGGCGGCGTCCGCTAGAACGTCGTCCC
Organism: uncultured Acidobacteriaceae bacterium; assembly: GCA_963817305.1. Lineage (GTDB taxonomy): Bacteria > Acidobacteriota > Terriglobia > Terriglobales > Acidobacteriaceae > Sulfotelmatobacter. The sequence goes on from CAWFOD010000016.1 coordinate 922,288, forward strand.
AGATCAGCGCCAATTTGTTACGCGACGAAGAACTGGTCGATCTGATCGCCGCCTCGGGTGGCAAGTGGGTCTTCATTGGCATGGAATCGATTGATCCCGCGAACTTGAAGGATGTAAATAAGGGATTTAACAAGCCTAGTGAGTACGCCGCAGTGCTCGAACGTCTCGCCCAACGCAACGTGTATGCGATCACGTCATTTATCTTCGGCATGGACAACGACACTACGGGCGCGGCAGAGCGCACGCTTACGCAAGTTCGGAAGTGGCCGCCGGGTCTGCCCATTTTCGGACTCCTAACCCCCTTGCCCGCAACCCCGCTCTACAAGCGTTTGGAAAGCTCGGGTCGGCTGACGCGTCCCAAGCACTGGCAAGAGTTCCTCCCGTTTGAGATGGCCCACACGCCGCTGAAGATGACCATTGAAGAAGCTCATGCTGAAGTGAAATATGGTTGGGAGCATGCCTATAGCCCGGAAGCTCTAGCCCATGCCGTCGATTCTCTCGATGACGAGCCTCTTGGTTATCGCATCAACATCTTCCTCGCACGTTTGTGTTTCCGCGGTATCTATTTTCCCATGATGGGGAAAATGGCATGGCTGAAAGTTGTCGCCCAGAATCGCCGTACGATTTTCAACCTAGCAAGAGAGGCATTCTTTGGCCGCCGCGTACGACCAACAACTTCCAGGGTCCAGGACACCTACGAAGAGCATGTGGTGGTTTCCGAAGCCTCTGGCGAAATGGAAGCATAATTGCGCGGTAAATGCGGACCGAGTCCGGAAGCGGCGACTACGATGCCTGGGCGGCAGGATCAAATCGCGGCAGGTTCGGTGTAACTCGCGGTCCTAGGCGTGCATCGCCCCCGTTGCAGCCTCTGCAGAAACTCAAGCTGATTTTTCCGCTTCCGGCCGTGTAACCCAAATTCTTACAGATGAGCTGTGTTGCTCAGACGCGAAAGATTCACACCTGTCATTGTTAGAACGATGACAGGAAGGCTTGCGATAGAGCCAACGATAGAAAATGAAGGGAACCCCCATGAAACTAGTAGGAGTGATCAGCACAGCAGTTTTGTCTTTGACCCTAGGAGCCGCTGCTCCGGTATATGCACAACAGGATCAACACGACCAGCAGGAAGAACAGAAAGTCCAGCCTGCCCAGGAGGAGAAAAAGGCGCAGCCCGATAAGTCCGTAAAGCCGGAAGAGAAAAGCGCGGAGCAGCCAGAGAAGAACGCGAAACCCGAGGAGAAAAGCGCGCGGCAGCCGGAGAAGAGCACGAAACCCGAAGAGAGAACTGCGCAACAGCAAGACAATAATAGAAAGCCGGAAGAGAAAAACGCCAAGCAACAGCAGATGGAGGCAAAGCCCGGAGAGCCTGCACAGCGTGCCAGCGGTAATAGCAATGGCCGCATCCCCGACGACCGTTACAAAGCCAATTTTGGCAGCGAACACACATTTCGTGTCACCCAAGGCGATTACAATAATCACCGCTTCCAATATGGAGGTTATTCCTTTGGGTTCGTTGGCGAATGGCCCAGCAACTGGCTCTACACGCAGAACCTCTATGTTATTGACATTGACGGCGTATATTACCTGTGCAACCCGGCGTATCCCGGCGTGAACATTGCACTCAGCGTCAACCTTTAGCGGCTGATTCTGTGTGGCTTTTGTGTCCGAACTCTGTCAGCGCGGGTCCGAGTGCAGGGCCCGCGCCGCTTTCTATTTCTGGCTCGTAATAGGACTGATAACCACGAGATTTCCGATGCCGCTCCTAATCGTGTGCATGGCTCTGGAAATCAAATCTGAGGTTGGAGAAACCGATGCGGACCTGAAGAGAATAATGCCGCAAGAGGTGAAACAGATCGATCAGACCTAGATGGGAGCCCACCAGGAGAAGAAAGGATGCCAGGGATGGCAGCCCCTTCCCCCTCCAATGTTCAACAACCTCTCTCGCAATCTTTCCATCTCGCTCGTTGCGCTCGACGAGAGCATGTCTTGGTGGAATCTACCGACTGCCTGACGGAGATTCTTAGGTGGCAATTCCTCCAGCAACGTAGGGCGACGCTCGTGCTTGCCATCGAAGAAGGTCAACTTGCGAAGAAAAAGGCTGCAACGCAGACCAAATAGGGATGCAGTCGCCACGGGATAATTCTAGTCGCCACCGTCTAGGAAAGGCCGCGGAAAGCCTTCAGCCGGCTGATTCCATTTGGGCCAGAACCTAGCCCGTAACATGGGTTCCGCAATCAGCTTTGAAACTCCATCGGCTACTATATCCATCCGCAACGACTGCACACGGAATCGCACAAACGGAGTTTGTGCAACAATGCTTTACAAACAGCGCATCATCTCCTTCACATGTCCCCCTTCCCGCCGCGAGCTCGTGGCAGGAGTCCTCTCCTAACGATTAACACGACTAGCGGACTCAGCGCTGTTAGGCGTCGTTTTCAACTCGCCGTGGTCGCCGGCCTGGTTCGAATATTTCCTTAACGCTGCCTCGAACGCTCCGCTCCCAGTTGGCGGTCGAACTTTGCCCTTCAAAATAGCCTCGAACGGTATAAACTTTCCGTAAAGAAGGCGGGTTTCGTCTTTGTCCTGCGTGACCGACGAGCCGGATAGGTCAATGCCCGCGAAGAGTCCCCGCGCTCGTGAGTAGGTCAACATTTCTGCTTTCATTTTCCAGTCAGTGTCGGCAGCAGCGTCACGGCCGACTGGGCCCGCCGCCGCCGATGCATCAGCTCCGATCTTGAACTTGCTTGAGAGCAGATGGTCCATCCCGTGATGATTCATCACAACCAATACCAGGTCGATAGCCTGGCCGCCGAGTTGCAAACCCCAGCTTCCGCCGGTGATCGTAATCGGCGCAGGAGCGCTCCAGCGACCGCTTTCTAAACGGCAGACGGCAATACCTTTCCCGTGATTTCCCCCGAAGCCAACCGCAATTTTCACCATGGACGGAATCACCGCGATACACTTCGCATCCTTCATCACTTTGTCGGGAATTGCTTTGTCTGGCGTCCCCATAATCTCGTTGAGAACGTTGGCCGACGTATCGATTCGTTTCTGAATACTCGACTCGTTCTTCTCGTCCTGTGACCACCCTGTTCCGACGAGCAGTAGAAAACTAGCACCGACTACCAGAAGACATCTCGATAATCCAAAACCGATTCTTGTCATAAGCTGACCTTTTCTGTGCTCGATGTGAGCAACTGTTAAATTTGTTCATCGCGGAAAGTTAAATCAAGTCGTTCCCCTAATTTGCTAATTACAGAAATTGCTGTCTTCGTGCATCCCCACGGTTCGCGGAAATAGAGGGCTGTTGGCACACGTCTCAGCTAGATCCGCTGAAATAATCCGCTTGACGTAACAGTCCGCGTGCGTGGCTTTCCCGTTTTCGTCAGCCACAAATCAACCTGCAGGTCCACAGGCTTTTTACAAATCACGCAGGGTATTTCTGGGAAGGGACGGCTGCCCATAAGCTCCTCCTTTGGAGGGTCTAGAGCAGCGTAGACTCAACGCGAAGGAAAGGCTGAGCAGTATTGACCATTTTAGGAACTTCCCCAAAGAGAGCAAAATGTGCAATTGAGTAATCATGCCTGGCCGGAGCCTCGTGAGCAAAACTGACCAGCAAAACTCACCATCACTCAGCATCATTAGAGTAGGTCCGAAGTGTCACACGGTTTGAGGTAGGAGGGACTATGTTCGGTTATGGCTTGTTGGGAACAGTTGTTGTAATAGCGCTTGTTGTTCTTGTCGTGCGGGCTCTATAAAACCCAAGCTCTGGGCGCGGTGCGAATCGCGTCCAGCGGTATTCCGTTACTTCCGATGCATCCCCGTAAGCCAGATAGCGAATGTTCTCTAAACCATTCGCGCGAAATAGCAATGTGCGCTCGGTGACTGACACACTCCCAAGGCAAGATGGAGGTATATTCGAGGAGATCTAGACCTGATCTCGCCCTTCGGAACAAGGCAGGTATGATTCAGACAAAATGACCTGTCCCACCTCTATCTGCAACCCAGGCTCGCAAGGCACGGGCAGCTCTCGCCCCGACCACCTGGTGCAAGTCCAGGTGGTCGACCTGTTGTTGCACTTCGTAAAGCTCGCAGAAGGAAGCCACTTTGTCGTACTTCGCCGCGACACCTACGATCGATGTAGACGAAACTGTAGCTGTCAAAGCCTCCACTTTCAATCGATCTCAACAAAGTTCAACACTCGCAGAAATACGGCAATTGAATCTAAAGGACTTCCGAGAGGAGTTTTGGGTAGAGCACCTGGTCCCGAACCAGATTCGAGTGCTTGTAGTAGTGTGTATAATTTTGTTGTTTGTAAGTGATTGATGCTGAATACTTTGTGAGCTGAGCATGAAGCGTGTTGAATTTTGTTGAACTTGTGTGCTCCTGCCGCTACAAAATTGTCTACATCTGCATGAGCGAATGAAAGACGAAATATCGACACGATTTGTAAAGTGACTCCGCAGGGGTAGCAAAAGCTATTTCCGAGTGGTGAATGACATTTTTCCAGACGGTACTAATGCGAGAGAGCTGTCGCAACCCGCCCCACTACCGAGCCTAACGGCAAATTGCGGAGCGTGCGCTCGTCCGGGACATCTTCATCTTGATGTGCGATACAGGAATGAGGAACGATGCGTATCGTGATCTTTGTGCCTGACAGCAAGACCGCAGAAGGGCGTCAACTTATTCCAATGAGCGGACGAGTCTTCGAAATTCTGCGGAACAGGTGAGACGCGACAGGACGGTTGGGTATCCGCGCAACTTGCACCTACGAGATCCTCGTTACCAAAGTAAATTGACCCTCATTGTCACCGCTGCCATCATCGCCTCAACGTGAAACAGGCCAGGCGAGTGTAGCGTTGGCTATAAGGGCCCGGGTATTGAGATGTCAACACTGGAAGAGGTAAGAATAGCTGAAAGAGCCATGCGAGAGGCCGACAAGACACTCAGGCGCTATCGCAAAAGAGCCGCGTCCGAGCAGAATGAAACGCTTCACCGTCAGCTGACTGCCACCTTAAGAGCTGCGACCTCCGATTACTTAAACTTGGTTCGTTTGCTCAGTGACAAATGAAATTCTCGATTGATTCGCGGTCGGGAAGGTCGGCTCCATAAAGAATCGAATTGCCATTGCTTTAGTTCTTCTTGTGCCAGTTTTGCTCGCATTCAATCGCGCGGACACGCGAGATGCTCCGGCGAGCAGCCGCAAGATTGTAAGCGGAGTGATGCCGCAATATCCTAGCCTGGCACATCGAGATTAAGTTCAAGCCGTAAGTCTTGCGGCCCGGTTCCGCGCCGAAGTCCTACACGACTATTCGCACCTCTTTACGCCCACGCACTGCTAGCTTTTCTCACCCTAACTTTGGTGAAGACTCCCTGTTCGGATTTCGTAACGGAAACTAAAATTGTGCTGACAGCGCTTCTATTCTTGATAGCCTCGCTTCAAGGGGGCGGGGCGTCGGGGGAAGGAACCAATCATGCAAGCGAAAGATCGCAGGAAGCGCTACTCGGCTCCGCAAGTGAGAAGGCTCAACTTTGAACAGGCTTCGTTATTTCCGGTCGGACATGCCTGGAATGGCGATTTCGCCGCGCGCGATCTCCTCGAACTTATATTCCCGCTAAGAAGAATGCGCTCGACGCGGCATCCATCCTATCAAAGAGACCTAGTCTAAGCCGGAGATGGCCAATAGCACTTTGCAGGAGCTAACTCGAAATGACTGGATCTTGATCGAATCTAAAGCCAACCGGATCAATTTCAATCTAGGTCAGGAAATCATCAAAGAAGGCGCTCGCATCGATCACCTTTATATTCTCCGTAGTGGTTCGGCTTCAGTTGAGTTAAAGGGGACGAATTCCAACGCAATTCTTGCGACACTTGTAGCGAGCGATATCTGTGGCGAGATGGCGTTCCTCGGAGATAGTCGGGCGACCGCGGCGGTGTTTGCGAAGGAAGAAGTTGAAGCGGATGCTATCTTGTCTGGCGACTTGCGTCAACTCATTACCGCCTTCCCTGCATTCGGCGTGAGGTTTTATCGATCCTTAGCAATCATTCTTGGGCAAAGACTGCGCCAGACATCGAAGGAGTTACTTCGAGAAATGACCAACAAGAGCGCAGCGAACTACAACCGGTCTCATAAATATCTCTGAACCTTGGCAACCTGCCAATTCAGGGTGCCGTCCGTAATGCCGTGGGCAGTTTTCCTGTCGAAACTCAGCCACCGATAACGGACTCGCGCCCTATAATTCTGGCCAGGATTCTGATGCCATGACCTTGGGTCGCACGTTGAGTATGCGGTCTTGCTTACATTTTGGATCGTGCAGACATGAGTTGCGTATGCTGCAACCTCACCTCCACCTTCGCACTCTGTGTTTCATCGGATAGACGATCACGTTGGGGGTCTTGCGGAGCGCTATTCGATCAGACGCCGGCGCTGACGCTTTCGCCTTTCAAGGGGATCACCACTGGAGTTTGGCGCGACGATGCTCACCCTGCGTCGGTTTGGGCGGGCGATATGACCGACGAAGGCTATCCGAATGAACCGCTCGAGCTTGAGATCTATACGGGCGACTGGGGAGTTCTCCGGACGGTATGCGGCTGGTTCGCAGTCACGCAATTCGCATCGTCCCCGACGTTGAGTTTCGATCTCGACGCCTCCCACGAAATGAGGCCAAACGCACTCGACCAAAAGATTGTGCGAGAGGCGACGGCCATTCTGTCGACCGAAGCGGTTTGAAACCGCGCTGACAACCGCGAATACCCGACCAGCGTAAACACGTGGAGCATTTATTGCGCGCCGGAGAAAGCCACGTTCGATGTCACGGGTGGATTTCATCATCGACGCCCCCCTTTGGGGGTCGTCCGCGAGATCGCCGACGACCGCGCCGCGAAGCGCAACTACCATCACCGCCTCATGGACTACAACAATGATCCTACGACACACCTTAATGATGTCCAGAGTCTCTTCAAAGACGGGTTGAATCGAATCGAGAAGCAATAAATCCGTCTTCGCGGCGCAGCGGCTTTCAATCATATTTGTCCTCTTCCGCCATCAACGAACAGTTCGATACCAGTGACGAAACTGGAATCATCCGAAGCTAGAAACAGCGCCGCCTTGGCAATTTCATCGGGTTCCCCCACGCGTCCCATTGGGATGGTGGATACAATCCGTGCAATGGAATCCGCAGGTTGCCCATCTATGGCTGGCGTGTCGGTCGGACCTGGGCTAATAACGTTTGAGCGAATATGGCGGTCCTTGAGATCCAATGTCCAGGTCCGCACGAAAGAACGGAGGGCGGCCTTGGTCGCGCCGTACACACCGAAGGCGGGCGTACCTTTCACGCTTGCGACTGAGCCATTGAGAATGATCGAGCCGCCATCGTTCATCAGCGGCAAGGCTTTCTGCACGGTGAACAGGGTGCCCTTAACGTTGATGTCGAAAAGCTTGTCGAAATGCTCTTCCGTAATCTTTCCCAATGGAGCAAATTCAGCGACGCCGGCGTTGGCGAAAACGACATCGATTCGCCCCTTCGTCTTTACGGCCTCGTAGAGACGGTCAAGGTCGGTCAATCTGGCAATGTCTCCCTGAATGCCAGTGACGTTGCTCCCGATCGCCTTAACGGCCTCATCGAGTTCCCTCTGACGACGGCCGGTGATGAATAGGTAAGCCCCTTGCTTGACGAAGAGCCTTGCTGTAGCCAGCCCTATCCCAGTCGTGCCACCGGTAATAACGGCCACTTTTCCTTGCAGCTTATTAGTTTCGGACATAGTTTTTCATTCTCCCTTCCTCTCAGTCGGCCTGACACTGAGACGCGGCTCGACCACGGTTAAGCTTGGCTCGGAGCGAATAGCTTCAGCATTTGCTCGTTGAACCCGTTCACCAAGGCATGCTCATGGGAGCCAGGATTGGCCCGCAGAGGCTTCGCCGCCTCAACAAGAATTTCATCAGCATCTGTTGCCAGCACGTCCAACGTTTCGTTGATGAACTGGTCGAGAGGCATTGCCTGCTCCGCTTCCTGGCTGTTCATGAGTTCTGTGCGCACCCATGGCGGCGCCATCTCAAGAACTCTGACACCGCTGTCTCGAAGCAGGAAGCGTTGCGACAACGCATAGGAGTGGAGTGCAGCCTTAGTAGCAGAGTAGACAGCCGTCACAGCCAAGGGCACGAACCCAAGTACCGAAGTGTTGTAGAGAATTACTCCACGATGGCCTTTCAGCTGATCCACTAGAGCCGATGTCAACCGAATTGGGCCCAGAAGATTGGTCGTGACGGTCGACAGAAGCAATCCATCGTCGATAACACCAGCCGCCTGATCTGGTTCCATGATCCCGGCGTTGTTGATGAGAACATTTAGGTCGGGATACTCTTGAATAAGCTTCTTCGCTACATTGTTGATATTGTCGGGATCGGCGATGTCGAGTGCGATCGCCTCAATGCCCGGATTGGCCGTCACGACGGCGGCCAAATGGCCCTTGCGCCGACCCGAGATGATCACCTTGTTCCCGCGTTTGTGCAGCGCTTCGGCCAGAGCGCGGCCAATGCCCGATCCGCCGCCAGTAATGAAGATGGTGTTTCCAGTGAGTTTCATGATGTCTCCAATCTGTGTGTAGGTGAATATTGCGTGAAAGAGGATCGAAGGCTCTGAGAGCGATTCGCCTTTTTCTGTTGGGGTGTTGTCTTTGGCATGGTCAGCCCGCGGGGTTATCTTGCGATGATTGGTAGGTTGGGTAATCGGAATAGCCACGCGCCCCCGAGGCGTAGACGGTTTCCCAATCGACCTCGGCAAGAGGGGCATTCTCCGCAAACCTCTGGACCAGGTCAGGATTTGCGATATAAGGACGGCCGAACGCCACCAGATCTGCGAGACCTTCCGCGATAAGGCGATTGCCGCGATCACGGTCCATCTTCACGTTCGCGATCAGAGCGCCTTTGAACAGGGGGCGGAAATGCCGAAACATACCATCGTCAGCCAATTTCTCAAGTGGAGTGCCGGAAAAATCGGTGGTATTCCCCATGAGCAACAAATGCGAAAGATTGTAGGCGTTCAGTTTCTGAATTGCGTATTCGGTGACGGGCAGGGTTTCGTCGTTAGCCTGAAATGCGCCGCCTTCGTGCATTGGGCTGATTTTGACGCCAACCCGTTGTGCATCGACCTCATCCACGACCGACTCGACTACTTCGAAGAGAAAACGCGAGCGATTTTCCAGACTCCCGCCATATTCGTCTTTACGCAGGTTGGTGGTGACGTTTAGAAACTGGGAAATAAGATAAAGATAGTTGGCAAGGATCTGGACACCATCGAAACCGGCTTCCATGGCGTTTCGCGCAGCTCGTGCGAAGTCCGCAACCGTGGATTGAATCTCCCGCTTCGTCAGAGACCGTGGTGTTACTGTGGGCTTCCTTCCCGTCCGGGTGAACGACACTTGCCGAGGATCGACGTTCGAGGCGGACACGGGCTGCGCGCCGGCCAGTAATTCAGGATGCGAGATCGCGCCGGTGTGCCAGAGCTGAGAGATGATGCGGCCGCCGGCTGCATGCACGGCATCCGTGACACCTCGCCATCCGCGGACCTGCTCCTCCGTCCAGAGGCCGGGTGTATCGGCCCAGCCAAATCCTTCCGGGCTAATCGCGGTGGCCTCGGTGATGATCAGTCCGGCCGAAGCACGCTGCGCGTAATACTCTGCCTGCAACCTCGTGGGCACATGATCATGCGGCTGCGCGCGCATCCGGGTGAGAGGCGCCATGACGATGCGGTTAGGAAGATCGAGGTCTCCCATCCGATATGGTTTGAAAAGCGATTGATTCGACATCACATAAACTCCACCGACGACGAAGGCCACCATTGCGGCGATCTCACGTCTCAAGTTTGTCAGACGGTTGTGAACCGTTCAGTTCTATACGATGATGAAGACGCAGCGAGGATGCAGAGATATTGAACTATTTAGTTCTTTATCGGACAATATGTCCATGGGGCGCCCGAAGAACTTTAGCCGGGAGGAAGTGCTGGAGAAGGCGATACCTGTCTTCTGGAAGCACGGGTTTGCGGCCACGAGCCTCCAGGAGCTGGAACAAGCCACGGGTGTGAACAAGTCAGGGCTCTATACGGAGTTTCGAGACAAGGAAGATCTGTTCGTAGCGTGCCTTCGGCACTATCTTGAGAGCCAAGGGAAGAGGGGCATTCTCACCAAGGAGCCTCTGGGCTGGAAGAACATCGAAACATTTCTCAAGATTGGTCCTCTCAACAAGGGGGAACAGCAAGGGTGCTTTTCTGTCAACTCCATGCGGGAGTTCGCTATCCTTCCGGATGAGGCTTACGGGGTCGTGACCGAGAATCGGGCGTTATTGCAGCACCTTCTTGCCATGAACATCGAAGCCGAAAAGCCCAAGATGGCTCCCCCCACAATTGCAGAGATGGTGCTCTCCTTCTTCTCCGGATTATGCATTGAGCGCAACCTTAAATCCGGCAAAGCCTCGTCGACTCGCAAGATCGAGAACTTTATAACAGCCCTTCGCGGTCTCTAATCCAACAGGTAAAGCTTGCTCTGCTTTTTTGCGATCATCGATATCAGTATTTGTGCCATACCATTTTGCAACCTTGCCTTTGTCGTCGAAGGATGGAGTCGCTCGGAACAAAAACCAGCGGTACACCCCGTCGAGACGACGCAAGCGCGCTTCGATTTCACCCGGCTGGCTGGAGGCTATTGCGGTGCGCCAGTAATCCACGAGCCCGTTCAGATCGTCCGGATGAACTGCGGCTGTCCAGCCCCAATTCTCCACTTGATCTGCCGCTAGGCCAGCATAATCCAACCAACGGCGGTTGAAAAATTGAGCAGCCCCATCGGCTGAGGCCGACCATGCCATGCACGGAATAGTTTCTATAACCTCGCGCAGCTCTCGCTCACTGCGCTGCAGCCGTTCGTTCTGACGTTGCAATTCCGCGTTTGCGGCCTCTGCTCGGCTGAGGTTGAAATTGTCGTCAATCGCGAAAGCGACAACTCGACCAATCAGCCGCAGGAAGCTAATGTCATCGCTGCTGTAACTGATCCCAGGCTGTCCCGACATGCCCAGAGCACCGAGGCGGCGCTGTGGCGTGGTGAGGGGAACAAAGACGAGCGGTCCGACCTCAAGCCCTTGTGCTGCAATCCCTTGCTTGAAGCGGATGGATATTCCTTCATCGGTGTTCCAGTCACGAATGTAAATCGGTTCCTGCCTGATATATGCCTGCCACGACGGCCGCTGTTCAACTGGCACATCCGCGTACGCCGACACGAGGCTCTTCTCTCGGCCGACCACAGCCCATTCGATTTGAGTGGAGTTCTCCTTGTAGACAACGATGTAAAACTGTAAGAAGTCGAGGAATTCGCGCAACTGTTCAGAGAGGATCTTCGTTAGGTCCTCGGGCTCTTGGCACAGCGAAAGAGCTCCGCTAAGGCGAAGCACTGCCTCATATCGTCGACCGTCTGTCCGCTGCGGAATGGACGCCTGGACGCTCATCGGGTTCTGCGGGCCGGAGTGTTCGATTAAGAAGTTTAACGCATGGGACACAATGAGGGAGTGGTCCGAAGCCCGCAAAATACAGAGGACCTGGATGATAGCGATCCAGCTTCATTCGTTATCTAGGGTCCCAGCGAAATTCGTTTCCTCTGGGGAGACACGCACGAAAAACTTCGGATGAGTATAGTTCTTTCTCGATCCAGCTCGTCGAATCTGTGGGATACTGTGGCCGCTGTGGTTTCTGCGGAACTCCAGCGCGAGAGTTTTTCGTACAATAAACGTACAATGGATCGCGCAATGGGGCCTTTTTAGCCGTTGTGGCAGTTCCGCGAATCAATAACTTACGCGTTCTCAATACACTGCATAGTTCGACTCCCGCCGCTTCCACCAATATCTCATTTATTATAAATCATTTACAAACATCTTTTAATGTCGTACAATAACTTTCTGCAGCGGCGCATCTTGCGCCTCGGCTTATCGGTTGTCCCTTTCGCGATTACTAACCAATCGAAGGACCGATTATTCCCCTCGGAGCTAGCTCATCGAGACGCAAGTTGACCGGATTGAACAGTTTGTTCTGCGGCGTCAAAGGTCTTCGGGTGGGGCAACGATTTCATGGTAATTTGCCCCCGCTTGGTTTTCAGTGCACAATCCCGATCCTCGTTAACAAAACGCGATCCATCCTTCTGTGTAAATGACGGCGATCCGCTTTAAGTCCGGCAGCTTTACGTAGATGTTGTTGTTGAGTCGATCACGGCATGGCTCCGGTCAACACGAGCGGAGCCGCGTTTTCAGAAGACGCGTTCTGCCGAACTCCCACTGGCAGGGCGAATGCCGCAATTAAAACCAGGAACAAACGCCCAAAAACTTTTCTCAAATGCATTTCCTCCATCTCTGATAATCACACAGATTCAGGAGCTTCAGTCTAAGCGCCAAGGCGAGCGTTCCGGCCAGTGCCGCAAAGCCGCGGTGGCCCAAGCCGTGGATCTGTCCGCGTGGCACGTTATGCAGGGATTCGGAATCTTATACTTGTCGCTCATCGCTGGCGTTATAAAAGCAAACGTATGCGCTCGTACTTTTACGTCCGCAATCGTAGTTTCAATTTTCGGCATGTGGCAGGCGATGCAACTGCTTCCCGCCGATCCTTTCTTGTGATGGGTATGTTCCTCGATGGTGCCCGTGCGTGGACCGTTCAACGAAAGTGGTCCGTGGCAATCGAGGCATAGTTGGTCCGCAGGCTTCCGCAATTGCGCATAGTTGTCGGTGCCGTGCACATCGTGGCAACTGAAGCAAGTCACTCCGCGCCGGTACATCACACTTTGTACGAAATCGTTCCCTTGCATGCGGTTTTTGTGGGCCGTGCCGTCCGGAAAGTGCGTGAACGTCGTTTCCCCCAGAGTGTGCTCTTCAAGTTGCCAAAAATCCCGAAGGTTCAAGCCGACATGGTACCCAACGGGCCAGTCGTAATTCTTGCCTTCCATCGGATTCGTCGGTGGGCGTCCTTGGGAATGACACTGGATACAGGTGTCGCTTGCCGCGACATAGTCCATTCGCGCCGGATTCAGAATGTTTCCGCGAGAGGGATGCTCCACATGTTCACTTCCCGGCCCGTGGCACTTTTCGCAGCCAACATTCCACTCCGCCACCTCCTTGGTGTGGATGTTGTAATCGACCGAGTGGCATCCATCGCAGGTCGGACCCGTCGGCCGCTGCATATTGTCCGGCGGATAAAACGGTTCCCACCAGTCAGTCCCTTTCGCAACAAAATACGGACGCCAGACGCGGTGTGTCACATCCCACTGTGCCGGTTCGGGAAAATAATCACTGCCTCTCTTCGTGAAGTAACGTTGTTTCCAGAGACTGCCATAAACCAAAGCGATTTCGTCCTTCGCGAACTTGGCAACGGAATTTGTTGCTAGGTCTGGAATGATGGCGTCAGGATGTTCGCGAGGGTCCCGAACAACATTTGCCATCGGCGTTTTTCGCCAATGTTCGTAGATTTGTGCGTGGCACTTTTGACAGGTCTGCGAACCTACGTAGTGAGCCGAATTTGCCGCGGCTGACTGCTGCGCCTGCTCCTCCCTGGTGAGCTGACGCAAGCTGCGGATGAAGAGGACCAATTTCCAACTGTCGTCGCTCTGCTCGTCGTGTGGTTTCGCCCAGCCTGGCATTCCGGTGAGTCGTACGCCATTACGGATGATGTAGCGGATCTCTCCATCAGACAGATTCTGAGTTTCGGGCAAACGCAAGTCCGGCACCTTTGGGTAAAGGTTCCGGCCGTCTTGGGTTTGTCCCGCGCCATCCGGCCCATGGCAAACGGCACAACGATCCAAGAAACTCTCTTGGGCCTCTTTCAGAACATCGGGCGTGGCTTTCCATGGATTTGTTTCCTGGCGGGCCTTTCGGGGGATGGCAAAGTTGCGCGCAGTTCGAGCCACAACCGTCTCAACGTAGCTGGGTCGATCGGCCGTGCTGAGGCCGTGCCAAATCATGCTCGCTCCGTAGAGCCCAAGCGCAATCAATCCGACGCCACAGAGCCATACCAAAAGTTTCCACAGTCTCATGTCTGCGCCCGCGTTGATGCTGCGGCGCGCTTGGTCTCATTGGCATGTTTCTCGCGACTCCCCAATAACACCAGCGCACGATCTCATCCCAGCAGAATCTAAGGATACCTGTTTGATCGCGGGATCGCCTACTCAAGCATGTAATGAGATTGTCAATTCAAAATCAGCCGGGATCGAATACAAAAACGTCGGCTCCGCCGCTAAATTGTTGCTACCCATATCTCTCATGCATAAAGTAATGAGTAGGCTTATGACCAAACGTCTTGCAGTATGCTCCATCGTCCTGCCGTCCAGGAGGCACAGATTTGGCTGGTATCTTGAACCGAGCTACCAGTACAAGTTCGGGGCGGGGCGTGAACGTTCGCTTGCTATAAAAGCAGTCGTTCCGTAGGTCAAGTCTGGATCGATATAACTAAACTCAGAACAGGTAGCCAGTGGGAATCGCTTGAAAGGCCTTCAATAAGTCTGATAAATCGACACGCCATCGAACACCAAACTCAATGGAGAAGAATGATGCGAACCAAGAATCTCCAATCGCGAGTTGCCGGTGCCGCAATGGCCGCACTCCTTTCCGTCGCGATTGGAGTGGTTGCTCAGTCGATGCCGAGTCGGTCCTTGTTGGCGCTTTCCAAGCGTTACCACACACTCGCCATAGTGGACCCGAATACGCTGCAGGTCATCGCACGTGCTCTGTCGGCCCCGATCCCCACGAGGTGATCGCGCCTTCCGATGGGAAGACAGCTTATATCTCGATCTACAGTGGGGGCCGATACCATGCGCTTTCGGTTATCGACCTAGTTGGGCAGAAAGCCCTGCCCGACATCGATACGGAGCCCTGAATGGGCCTCACGGTCTCGCGTTTGTGGGAGGAAAGGTCTGGTTCACAGCTGAGGGCGCGAAGGCGGTCGCAACCTATGATCCCGTATCGGCCAAGATCGATTGGATCATGGGCACCGGACAGAACCGAACGCATATGCTTTACGTCACTCTGGACGAGAAGCAGATCTACACAACCAACGTTAGCTCCGCGACAGTTAGCATCTTGGAGAAGGTCACTCTTCCGGCAATGGGACCTCCTCCGGGAATGGGGCCGCCTCAAGGCTTCGTGCTTCCTCCATCCCCACCGGGAGGGAATCAAACCCGCATGGATTGGAATCAGACCGTTGGCGTCATCATCAGTGACGCGTAAGAAGAATGTCGGACCGTGTCAAGACAGATGAAGAACCATCCGCGGAGTGTCTTCGGTGTTTCCCAGATTTCTTGCAGGTGCTGCTGGGCAGCGGTCGTACCGGCCCTCATGGATCTTTCTCACGAAAATAGAGTTATGCGCGCGGCAGGGAGCCTCGGGAATTCAAAGGGATCGACAGAAAGAGAAAATGCGAAACCTTGCCATAGCAAGCGCAAGAATGAGGGCTAGTACATAATTAGTCGGCAGTCTGCCTGCTAGAGAAGGCGACGCGCATCGTTTCCGCGCGTTTTGCAGCTTCGCAGACGCGGTCGCAGAGGTGGCTAAAAAGCTGCCAGTTGTTATCCCCTAATGCAGTACGCAAGCCATGTTGGGCAGACTCCCACTGCAACGAGGTCGAATTTAGCAGTGCGCGGCCGGCGGGGGTCATCATATAGATTCGGGTGCCGTGCGCGCCGAGCCGCAAGTCGACTAAGCCTTTTTTTCTTAAGCACGAGAGCCTTCGCGACAGGGTGGCTGACCCGGCGGACAGCTTCTCAGACAGTTGCAACTGCGAGATCTCAGGCGTTGCCGCAATCGACTGAAGCAACACATACTGTGTTGCGGTTAATCCGCAAGACGAAAGCACCAGATTGTAAAGCCTTGAAATTGACCGGTTGGCGCGGCGTACTTGGGCAAGCGCGGAATCGTGCATCTCCATCGTTCCCAAACTCGACGAGTCATTATAGCGCCAGCACTAATTCATCCGACAAACTGGTGCCGGCGCGCGCCGCCGCATGGTAAGTCGACAAGAACAAAAGGACAGCATCGCTTTGAGCCTATTGCGCATCCCAATGCCGCACGCCCGGTGGACTATCCCTAGATCACCCCGGACGCGAGGATTCCGATGTCCGAAAAATCTGTTTTCTCGATGTTGCTGACCGGTGCAAGTCTGGCGTTCTTGGCAGCCAAAGTGGCTTTGTCCAAGGGTCGGACCGGAGATCAACCGACGCCAGCAACCCTCAAAAAGTCCCGCCAAGCGGCAGATGATGCGACGCGACGGTATCTGATGTACATCATCATGCCGGTATGGTCGCTCACCGGTTTTCTTGATTGGCTTTGGCATCGGCAGACCAAAATTGAGACGACCAGCGGCACGAAAGAATCGGTCATGCATTTGCTGATGATGGCGGAGGCCGGAGCACCGATCCTAACGGGTTTGTTTCTGGAGATGAATGCCGGAGCACTAGCTCTCATGGCAGCGGGTTGGCTGGCGCACGAAATGACCGTCGCCTGGGATGTCAACTATACGGTCTCGCGGCGAAAGATTTTTCCTCGCGAGCAGCATACCCACGGTTACATGCAAACAATTCCTTTTGACGTTATCGCCACCATGGTCTGCCTCCATCCGGAACAGTCTCTGTCGCTGCTCGGACTGGGGTCCGAAAAACCCGACTTCAAACTTCGCTTCCGGAAACCTCCAGTTCCTCTGAAAGACTTCATCGCAATCGTGGCATGCATGGGTCTGATCTCCGGTTTGCCCCATGTCGAGGAACTCGGGCGCTGCTATCGTGCCCAGCGGTCCGGCTTGGCGGGAAAAGACATTCCGGAGTGTGCGCGTGAACTCTATGCGTCGTAGTTGAGGGTGTGCAATGGGAGCCAACAAGAATAGTCGGGTAGATGCGTTCCGGTGGCTGTGACGTGAAGAATGTCAGGAAAACTTTCGTGCTGCCGTGGCTCAGCCTTCCAATTTTCTATGTCTTTTGGATTGCCTTTGTGGGCACTTTCGCCATCCACGAACTCCTGCTGGGACTTATTGCGACCTTAGTAGCGACCTTAGGACTTGTCATCATCAATCGGCGATATCCGGCCAAGTTTTCACCCACACTTCGGGAAGTATTGTGCGTATGGTACGTCCCTTGGTATTTAGTCTCCGACACGTGGAAAATCATTGCAGTCGCAGACCAAGACCTTCTCGGCATTAGGCGCACCGGATCGCTATTCTACACAGTACCATTCGATGCTGGCCCAATAGACGATTCTCGTGCTGTCGGCCGTCGCGTGCTCGCAGTTGTTTATACAACCATGACCCCAGGCACTATTGTTTTTGGCATAAATGTGAGTGATCAGAAGATGCTGATACACGAATTGGTAAGCAGCTCACTTCCGAAAATGACAAGGGATCTAGGAGCGCGAGTATGAATATCTGGGAATTGTCGGCGCAGGTCATGATGTTTGGCCTTGTACCGTTGGTTTGGACCGCGATGAGGGGAGACTCAAGGCACCGCCTAGTCTCTTTTTATATGACGGGTGTATTGATTACGCTGCTGCTGATGCTGCTCACCATTGCATTCAACCGCATGCCGATGATGGACCTGGCGATCGCCATGGCTTTGATGTCATTTGGCGGCGGAATTGTTTTTGCCCATTTCTTCGCGCGGCTCCTACGATGAAGACCATCGCCATTGCAGTGCTGCTGGCCACTGCCGTCCTGGTCACGTTGCTGTCTGTTGTGGGGATGGTAGTCATGCGCGACCCTTACCAGCGGCTGCATTACATAGCGCCCCCAGCTTCGCTCAGTGCAGCCTTCATCACCCTGGCCATTTTTCTACAGCGCGGATTCAAACCGGAATCCTTCAAGGCTCTTTTTGCGACTTTCGTACTGATTGGCATGAACAGGGGACCACAGGCGACCCGTTTTCGTCGGGGACGATCGCGCTCATCAGCCTTTCAGTTGGAATGGAAGTTGCGGGCGGATTTGTTCTGCTGATGCAGAGCTACCTGAAAGAAGTGATCGAAAGGCGGAAAGGACAATAATCGCTATGCTAAGTTATCTGCCTTATGTGGTAGCCGCGTGGATCTTTCTTTGGGGCCAATACGGGATAGTGACCAGCAAAAACCTGGTACATCAGGTCGTGTGTCTGGCAGTTCTTCAAACGTCGACTTATGTACTGTTGCTAGCTATTGGATACAAGACAGGCGCCACTGCACCGGTTTTCGCAGACATCCCCGTAGGCACGCCTGTGGTGGATCCCCTTGTGCAGGCCCTCATGCTGACCGACATCGTGGTCGAAGCCACGGTGATGGCCCTGTTACTCTCCATGGTCGTCAAGGCCAATGAACTGGCGGGTACTGTTGATCCTGAAGACTTGAAAATCCTGACTGGCTAAACTCACAAACGGAATGGCCCTATGACGATTGCCCCGCTTATTCCGCTGCCTATTGCGATGCCGCTGCTCGCGGCGGCTTTCATCGCTTTGAGCGGAGAGTGGATTGGCCGGCGGGCGTCCGACATGTTGGCGATTGCCACGGCTACGGCGAGCACCGTGATCACGGTTCTCATTCTGCGTGGTGTCTGGCTTCAGCCGCAGGTTTATTGGTTCGGCAATTGGTGGCCGCGCAGGGGAGGCGTCGTACTGGGCGTCTGCTTTACTGTGGATGCGATCGGCGCTGCACTGGCCGTACTGACGGCTCTGCTAACCACGGCTGGTCTGATCTATTCCTGGAGAATCTTCGAAGACAATGAAAATCACTTTCAGCCTTTGATGTTGATCTTCATGGCGGCAATGTGCGGATTCAGCTACTCTGGCGATCTGTTTAATCTGTTCGTTTTCTTCGAACTGATGAGCGTATCGGCGTTTGCGCTTTGCGGGCTTAAGACACTTGAGCCTGCTCCATTGCAAGGCGCTTACAATTTCGCCGTGGTAAATACTGTAGGCGCGTTCATGATTATCATTGGCATCGCGCTCCTCTACGCGCGTACCGGCGCCCTGAACTTCGCCCAGATTGGCAGGTCGCTTGGCACGCACGCCGACGCGCTGATCCTGCTCGCGTTTCTCATGATCTCGATCGGCTATATGGTCAAAGCCGCCATCGTTCCATTTCATTTCTGGCTGGCCGATGCGCATGCGGTGGCGCCGAGTCCAGTATGCGTGCTCTTTTCGGGTGTGATGGTGGAACTGGGTATTTACGCTGTCGTCCGTGTGTATTGGACAATATTTTCAGGCACTGTGGCTACGCACTCGCACGAGCTGCGCGAGATCTTTCTTGTCGTCGCCGCGATTACAGGGGTAATCGGAGGATTGATGTGTTATGCGGAACATCATCTCAAGCGGCTGCTCGCTTTTTCCACCATAGCTCACGCGGGTCTCATGCTGGCGGGATTTGCTTTGCTTACGCCGAAAGCACTGGCGGGTTTCATCGTTTACACGCTGTCGCATGGCTTTATCAAAGGCGGCCTGTTTCTCTGCGCCGGCATCGTACTGCATCGGTTGCAGCGGATTGGAGAAGATCATCTGCACGGCCGCGGCCGGGGAATGTGGTTTACCGCCGCCTTGTTCATCCTCGGAGCCTGGGGTTTGGCCGGAGTTGCGCCCTTTGGCACATGGTTGGGCGAGAGCATGATTTCCGACGCAGCGAAAGAATTTCGCCATGGCTGGCTGTTTTTTTTGTTTCTGTTTGTCGAAATCATCACTGCGGCAGCGGTGCTGCGCGTAACTTTCAGGATTTTCTTTGGCTGGGGCGACCCCGCCCCGTCCGATAAGTCTTCTCGAGTAGATGAGCGCCCGGAAACCGACAAGCAGCATGAAAATACGCCCGTGACAATGTTCCTTCCCGCAGCATTTCTTATTCTGATGGGAATTGCCCTTGCCGCGATTCCTCAATTGCGCAGCACAACCGAAGCTGCGGCCGACCTGTTCACTAATCAGTCCACCAATGCTCGGATGGTTCTTGACAATGCGGAACCTGCGGCTCCGGCATTGCCGCGGCAATCCGCGCTCGTGTCATCGGCGATTCGATCGAGCATTGCAGGAGTGCTTGCGTTATTCCTAGCTTTGGCGACGGTCTTCCGCAAGCGTTTCACGATTGTCTTGGATTTCACGGACCATTTGGAACGCGGAGATTCGTTCTTAAGAAAGCTTCACAGCGGCCATCCGGGTGATTACGTGGCGTGGCTTACCCTCGGTGCTGCCATGCTAGGTGGACTGTTCGTCATATTTTTGCGTTAATTTGTTTCGCAGAAGTTGTCGCTCCACAATCCCGGTCCGCTAGGATGCTTTTTGGACCGATAACCTGACTTCAGGGGCCGCGCCAGAGCGATCAATGTTCTCGGAGGTCTCCAGCCTGATCGGCGGGAAGCCCACAACGTCGTAAGTGCTGGAGGCGATTCCTATCTTTGCCTCGTCAAATCCTGACAGGATCTCGCGGCTGATGCGATCTTTCAGCCCTCGAATATCGTGGGTGCGGCAGAGAAATCGCACCGACAGCTCTACCCAGTTGTCTGTGATCCGCAGATAGACCCTTGGCCGGATGTCGGCAGCTTCTATGAAAAACGATGTCCTCAGGCGATCAAGTTCTGGTTGTGCCAGGCTCGCAATGTCTTGGGTATTACGCTCTACGACTTCGAGGATGATCTGTTCAGCGCGGTTCCTGTCATCTTTATAGGAGATGGGCAGGTGCATCTCTTCCCAGATGTAGGGGAAATCGCGGCTGTAATTGTAGACCGGCTCTTCGAAGATGCGGGCATTGGAAATGGTGACAATCCGGCCGGAGTATTGGCGGCTGCGAATCCACATGCCAGGGTCTTCACTTTGAACAGCGGGAGGTTCTCCCATCTCCATGATGACGGTCTGGATGAAGTTGAGTGCGATAACATCGCCACGTACGCTTCCCATGCTGATGCGGTCACCGACGTTGAATGTCTTGCCTCGCAGAATGACAAAGTACCCTGCAAAACTGGTAATCACTTTTTGCAGCGCAAAAGCGAGGCCCGCCGCAACCAAGCCGGCGCCAGTGGCCAGACGCGCGGGATTGTCGAACCAGATTGAAACGAAGCCCGCTATCCCCAGCAGGAAGGTGACAAGACCGATCCCTTGCCGAGTCCAGAAGGCGACGCGTTGGCGCTTTCCACCGACCTGGTTTGCGAGGAAACGCAAACTCTTGCTGAGCAGATATAGTATCGAGAATAAGATGAGAGTCAGGACAAGCTTGCGCCCATTCGCCTGGTTGAATCCTAAAAGCCTGACTCCGGCAATTTCTAGCGTGTGGTCGGATCCAACGAGAGAAAAAATGGGGCTTATCGCGTGCATCGGTCTAGCACATCGAGTTGATAATACCTTTTAGGATGCGGTTTCTGCCCCAGTGGGCTAGGTGCTATCTCGCAACCGCCGCGGAGCCTGATCGCATCATAGGTAGGGGATGAGAAGCGATCGATGCCGATTCCTGTAAAAGCTAACTCGTTGCTCACCGCGCAGGTATGTGGCTTTTCGGGGGGACTTGGGGGTGTCTCTGCGATGGATCGCACGAATCCGGCCGCGCGGCGGATTATCCTCTTGCAATCCTACCTATGCACAACTGCTAGAGCGCATCACATCGGAGCCCAATCGGCCAATCCCGGAGAACCTGAGAAAAAACATTCTCGAACACTACGCAAGCTAGGCATCGAATCCTGACTTGTCCAAGCGATTCTGGGAACGTTTGAAATCTCATGAAAACGAAGATCAGCACGATCGTGGTCAGCGCTTTGTCACCACTATCGGTCGCAGAGTTCTTTGAGGGGTCAGGAAATCGGGCAATCATTCACAGTCAACGATCGCAGGATTGCATATACGTTGGAGAGATGCCAGCTGAAAGCTGCCTAATGGGACACCGTAGAAGCCGCGCAAACACGAAAGCCTGCCACATGATTGCAGCAGGCTCCGTCGTCACTATGCCGCCTTCTTCTGCCCCGCCTTCAGCTTTGCCCATCTCGCCTTTTGTGCCACCGCAATCTTTTTCCGCGCTGATGCCGACATCGTGTGCTTCGCAGGACGACCAGATGCCAACTTTGCAGCCCCGGGTATTGACTGCGATCCCTTCCCAGCCTTTGCCCATCTCGCCCTTTGTGCCAATGCCATTTTTCTGCGTGAAGCTGCCGATATGATTCGCTTCGGTTGGTTTCCGTTCCGGGATGCTCCCGAACGATTTAGCGACTCGATCACTGAAATCGCTTGATCTAACTTCTCCACGTGCAAATGCGCCCGATTGCGCTCTGCACGAAGCTCATGAAGAGCATTGGTAAGATTCGCCATTGGTTGCCCCCTCTAAAGTGACTACGACGTTGATTGTATAACTAAGTATAAGCAGCCCGTATTCGCAACAGGGGCGATCAGTCAGGCAATTGGGATACTGTCAGCGGATTCTATTTCCGATTGGCGATTTAGTTCCTATAATCGCTCGGCAAATTACACTTTCTTTACGTTCGCCGCTGCGGACCGTTCTTGCCCTAAGTGACTTTAAATTCAACTTGATCGCCTTCTTGCAGACTTTTATCCCTCAGCCATGCAATTGCAATCCCGGCGATCTCGTTGCGGAGGAGTTATTGGGACCGGGGATTCGATCGTACATGACGCACCTACAAGAGCATCGCACAAGACAAAATCACGTTGCATGTTCACAATTTTTTCCAGTCGGTCAAAGCCGTCAATTCGTCGAAGATTTCCTAGCGTCTCTGGAATCTCCATACTGACAGGCTGCGTAATGCAAGGTGGAACAGTTGCTCGCATTCGCGGCTCGGAACCAAAGTTTCAGTCATTGAGCCGGGCATGGGTGCACATCGCCCGGGTGCATCATCTAAGACTTCTGGATGCAAACGATACTCTTAAGGAGTTCCGTATGATCACCCGAAGCTGGCATGGCGCGACCCCGGCAATCAAGAGTGACGAGTATCTAAACCTGATGCGAACTGTCGCCATCCCAGATTACCGTTCGAGCCCCGGCAACAAGGGCGCTTACGCGCTACGTCGTATGGAGGGCAATACAGCACATTTTCTGATGATTACGTTCTGGGAGTCCGAGGACGCGATCCGCGCCTTTGCCGGAGACGACATCAACGTGGCGAAATACTACGATTTTGACAAGGATTTCCTGATCGAAAGGGAGTCCCGCTCTATGCATTACGAAATGTACGACAAGTAGTTGGATGCGGCTCTAAGCGCCTTGTCCGCGAGAAACCGAAAGCTGCGTGCAATCGTTCGCGCCGATGAGCCGGAGAACGATCCGCAGAGGAATGGGGAACCGTCGCCGAGCGTTGAGGAAATCCTTGGCTGCTGGCATCGAATGGTTTTAGACAGTCCAGAATCACTTCCGGATTGAGGATGCCGGGATCCAACAGCGCTCCTAATCGTCGGGATCCAGAATGGCCGGCATGCGGTCATGCAACCCTATGAGCAAATATCTGGTCGGCCTTCGCGTGAATCGCCCTGAGAACGACGATGAGAAGTGTGCGCGAGAAGTATCAGTGGAGAATCCGGCTCCGACGTTGTTCTGACCTCATCAGCCGCGCGAATCCGAGTACGTTCTCGAAAAATCCCCATACGCCTTCGTACGCTTTTGGCCGCATAGGGTGGGCGTATCATGTCGGTGAGTCCGGCAAGAATACGTTGGGTGCTCACCGTGGATCCAGTCGACAAGCCCCGCTTTGAAATAGCTCCAAAAAGAACCCCGAAACGAGAGTGGAAGATCGCCTCTTTCGCTCTCGTGGTCTCCTCGGCCATTCTCGTCGTCGCCGTGCTCGTAGCCAATCTTCAGTCCCAGCGGGTGGCGCTCGCGCTGCTGATTTCCCTGATCGCCGCCATGCTGATTTTCGCCCTCGTGTCGGCCGATGTAATCCGCCAGACGCGCAGAAGAGAGCGCCAGGTGCAAACTGTTTTCGAAGACAGGGAGCAGGAGTTTCGCCAAATGGCCGACAACATTCAGGAAATCTTCTGGGTGATCGACCCCGAGACGAGGACAGCCACCTATGTCAATCCCGCCTACGAAGCGATCACTGGGCGCTCCTGTCAGTCCTTGCTTGAGGAACCCTCTTCGTATGAAAAGGCCATTCATCCTGATGACAGGTCTCACGTGCTCGGAAAGCTGAAGCAAGCGGCGCAAAGCGGCCACTTTGAAGAAAGATTTCGAATTGTTAGGCCTGAGGGTGAGGTTCGCTGGGTTTGGGTTCGCGGCTTTCCACGGAAAAACGCGGATGGAAAGATCGTCCGCCTCGGCGGCACCGCGCTCGACGTTACCGCGCTCAAGGAAGCCGAAGACCGGGTCGTGGCCAATCTCGCCCGTGCGAACTCTGCCTGGACCGAGGCGGAGGCGTTGCGCAAGGCCACACTTGCACTAACTGAGGACTTGCACATGGACTGCGTTCTCGACGCACTCCTCCGTTCTTTGGCTGAGTTAGTCCCTTATACGTGCGCTCGGGTGCTCGTGCCCGAAGGCGGTCCCCACTGGCTGGCGCTGGGAGAAAAATCATGCCCTGAATCCACGAAGCAATCTCCTCGCAGCCCGCTGACATTTGTTGCGGACGAGTCCCCCTTTTTTCAGCGCATCTGCTCGGAACGAAAACACGTCTTGATTGCGGATACAAAACAGGAGGCGGGATGGCAGACATTCGAGGGACATGCGCAATTCCGATCATGGCTTGGCGTCCCTTTGCTTGCCTCCGAGGAGTTCCTGGGATTTCTGTCCGTCGGCCACTTGGAACCAAAACACTTTACGGAAGACCACCTCCGGCGCGCCGAATTGCTGGCCATACCCGCTGCTGCGGCCATTCAAAACGCACGTCTGTATTCGACTGCCGAGATCTATGGCTCGGAGCTGGAAAAACGGCTCTCGGATCTGCAGAATGCAGAACGCGCGCTCGACCAAGCCGAGCAGTGCCGCCGGGTTTCCGAAGAGAAATTTCAGAAAATATTCGACTCGAGTCCGGTTGCGTTTTCGATTACGACGCTGGAGCAAGGCATTTTCCTGGAAGTTAACGCCGCCTTTGAATCGCGTTACGGCTACTCCCGCCAGGAAGTCCTCGGACGAACCGTGAGTGAACTGCGGATATGGGACGACCCTGCCGACCGAAGATTACTGGTGACGCAGCTTCAGCGAGGTGGTCCGATTCGAAATGTCATGACGCGACTTCGTGCAAAGTCCGGTGAAATCAAGCTCACGGCCTATTCCGCCGACTGGATCGAATTTGATGGACGGAAATGCATACTTGCGGTTTCCGAAGATGTGGTAATTCGTGATCTCAAGTCCACAAATTAGGATCTTGTCGTCTGGCACCTGGCTCCCGTTGCCGTTGATTCGCATCACATAAACGGAAGCGCGTCTTCTTCGTTTCTGCTATTGTCCAGAATTCCGACCGCAAAAACTAAATTTTTCCACCTGCGAATGGTGACTCGCTCCGGTTGAAAGATAATGAAGAAATGCGCCCTCTATCTGCTAATCGCAATACAATCCAGACACTGGAACAGCGTGGACTCATTGCCAAAGCTCGCGACCCCCTCTCTATTGTGTGGCATCCGAAAAAGAAACAGCATTAAAGTTCACCGCGCCCTATCGTGATTTCAAACGCCTGATGCAGAGGCACTCGCCAATGATGGTGACGGCCTGCGTGTATCGGATCCGTATATTCTTGCTGGCGGTCGTGGTTGTTACATTCGGCGTTCCGTCGCGCCATTACTCAATACGCGCATGGACTGCCGTGGCGGAACAGGGACTACTCGCTACCGCGAGCACAACATTGTTGTGGAATGGGGGACTGAAGCGGGTGCCACCCTCTCAAGCAGGAGTCTTCGTAAACCTGGAACCGCTTGTCGGGGCGATTCTCGGTGTTTCCGTTCTTCATGAGGTCTTGGGGAGGATGGCTTTCGATGGCGGTGCGCTGATTATCGGAGGAGCCGTTTATTTCAGCTATAAGCCTGAGGGAGCACAAATTAATAATTCGACGAGGATAGCCACACAGGTGCGTAAACCTTCTCTGGTCTCTCCGCCTTCGAAGAAGTTGAGTTGAAGAAAACGGTAAACTCGCCGACTCCACTCTTCATCGAAGACTAGTCATGACCGAAGCACGACGACCCACGGCGCCGAACGATTCGTTGCATAACGAAGACAGGAGAAAGTGGGATCGGCGTAAATTCTTGGGCCGTAGCTCTGGCATGTTGCTTGGCGCAGCCCTGGTTTCCTGCGCCCGAGGACAACAAGCGCAAGATATTCAGAAGGTCAAAGACGCTCAGCTCAGCGCAACGCAAGCGCAACGGATACTGGGCCCGAAAACCAGCTTTTAAAGGATGCCAATCCTAATACGTTTACTCCTCCCGCGACAGACCATGGGGAGGTCGAGACGTTCTGGAGTTCCTTCTCAACGGCTCATCGACGGATTCAGGAAGGCGGCTGGTCGCGCCAGGTGACCGTCGAAGATTTCCCAATCTCTAGAGATATCGCCGGCGTGAGCATGCGCCTTACGGCGGGCGGGATTCGCGAACTCCATTGGCATAACGCCGCCGAGTGGGCCATCACGCTGAGCGGGACTGCGGATTACGGCCATCGACAATGATGGCAAAAGCTTTGTCAGAGACGTAGGCAAGAATAATTTTTGGTTCTTCCCACCGGAACGCCTCATTCCATTCAAGGACTGGCTCCCGATGGATGCGAGTTCGTTCTGGTTTTTGATGACGGCAAGTTTTCTGAAGGCAACACAACCCTTATATCTGATTGGACCCGGCACACTCCTCCCGAAGTTCTCGCCAAAAACTGGGGCTTGTCGCAGAGCGCATTAGAGAGCAACGATCGCGTACCTCCCGACGGGCATTACATTTTTCAGGCTGCTGGCCTCCGTCTAAGGAGGACGATATGCGCTCTTCGCGGTCCACGTATGCGTACCTCATTGCGCTGTGATATCAGAGTCGAATCCAGAATTACGGCATTTGTCGCGTTCGCGCCTATGTGCCGGATTCGCGGGAAGGAACTGGAACGTCATAAGTTCACTCAATTCCGCAGCGCTACTTCCCAGAAGCCGACTTCGGGCCCGCGTCTTTGAAGATTTGTTCCGGGCATAACTTCCGGGAGGCCAGTCATCCGGCGACCATCCAACACCAGAACTGCCAATGCTTTTCTCTGAGTTAGCCGTTTTCGACGCGAGCCTTTATGTCCGCGTACGCCTTATCGATGAGGCTCCTGAGCTCTGTAGCGTTTGTAGCGAGTCCTGGTTTCAACTTCACATGGCGCATGAACTCGCCGGTGCCTTGCAGCAAGCGCGCCGGATCCCGCAGCGCCGCGCCGTGAAAGAATCCCACATTTACGTGCGAAGCGAATACATTGACGTAGCCGAAGGGCGCATCTCCTAAACAAGCAACCGGACAGACGTCATGCAAAAGCTCCCGGACTTCGTCCCCACATTTTCACATTACCTGAAACCACTGATGCGCGATCGCTCCCAATCCACCTGCATGCGCTTTCATCCACGCATCGATGGCGGGATCCCGCTCGACAGCGCCGTTAAATTGCAGAAATTCCGTTCTCATCGTCGCTCTACTTTCTGCTTTCGAGGGCCTGTGGTTACGGGGTTATTAATTCAACTTTGCACTCCAGTTCAAGACTACAGACAAGGGTGTCATCGCAGTCTTGAGTTGCGCGTTAATGAGGAATTTCTGGCCGTCTCTGCTGACATCGTAGGAGAACAGCTCGGAGGTTGCAAACATCTCGCGGGGATTGGCCTGGAAGAGTGCCGTCGGCGTGCCGGCGTCGAAGTTGGAGCCTATGGTCACCGGAACCGCCATGATTTTGCTGTCGTTCGAGAGGTAGAAGAGTTCCTTGCCATCGCCGCGCCATCGGGGCTGATCCCCTCCCGCGTTCGAGACCTGCCACTTTCCACGAGCTTCAGGAAAAGAGGTTACATAAATTTCCCATCGTCCGCTCTCATTGGAGGCGTAGGCGACCCACTTGCCATCGGGGGAGAAGCGTGCGCTCTTTAATGTGGAACTCGCTTTCAGAAACTGAGTGGCTCGGAGCTCCGGCAACATCAAAAACCATAGATCAGGGCCGCGTCCGTAGATCACATACTTCCCGTCGCGCGACCAGTCCGTCGGGAACCGATCCGGACCATCCTGTGGAATGATCTTCTCCTCTTGGGCTCCGTTGGTATACTTCAAATACAAGTCGAACTTGAGTTCGCGATTCGACGCAAAAATCGTTCGACTTCCGTCCGGACTCCAGATCGGCAGTGAGTCCAACGCCGGATCAAACGTCAGCCGTTTCGCACCCCGGGTTTCGAGATCATAAGTCCAGATGTCGGTATTCTGGCTTGCTGCGTCGGTGGTATCTGAGGCCACAGCTCTGCCGTTTGGGGCCAGCATTATGTTGCCGTAGATGCCGGGGTTCAGTGCGACTCCGATCTGTTGACCTTTACGGTCAAACCACAGCACCTGGGAGGCGCCGGAATCTGCATTTCTCTGGGCCACTAGCAACCCACCGCTGGAAGCGGCAAATACCGCTTGAGAAATCCGCGGAAAGAATTGGACATCCGTGAGCAGGGGAACAGGTTCTCCAGTAAGCTCGAATTTTCCGGTGTCGAAGTGTTGCGCGAAAAGGGTTTGATCGCGATAGAAGAGAAGGTATCCCGGAGCGGCGTATGCTGCGTTGCCTTTCGCTCTGACCACAAGCCGCTTCTCATTCGAACTTAGCGAACCCAGGTAGACTGAATAGAGATCTCTTCGTCCCGAAAGATTAATTGCCGAATACAAGTAATGAATTCCGTCCGGCAGGAATACTGGCCAACGGTTGCTGTCTTCGTTCAAGGTTTTGTCCGGAACCGTTACCTGAGTTGGCGTTCCACCCGAAGCTGAAATCCGATAGAGGCCGACTCCAAGCGTTCCGCTCGGAGTGTAAAGGATAACGCCATCCTTGTTCCAGGTGCCCCCGCGTCCGGTAGGAGCATCGCACAGTGTCTGCACCGGACCGCCCGCCACATTGAGCTTCTTCAGTTTCCCATCTGCGAAGAATCCGAGCGACCGTCCGTCAGGAGACCAGAAGGGGAAGGTGGCGCCTCCGGTGTCGGCAAGGCTGGTCGCGTCCGGCGATCCCGGTTCATAGATCCAGAGCACGTTATTTCGCTCGGATTCTCGATGACCAACCATAGCTACCGTATGGCCATTGGGAGCTACTGCGATAGATCGCGCAGCGAACGGGAGGGGCGCAGAAAAATATGTCGCCTGCTCTACTCCATTCGATCGATGCCACCAAAAAGCGCCGGCGATCAGCATCAGGGCGAGTCCGCCTGCGATCAACCAGGCTAGTAGCTCGCGGTTGTTTCTTTTTTCTTCTTTGAAGCTGCGAACCTCTGTCCCGCTTTGCACGATCCACTTCAGCTGCAGCGCAATGTCCTGCGCTGTCTGAAAGCGCTCCTCGGGATTCTTTGCAAGACAAGCGCGGATGATGTGATCAAACGCCGGCGGCGTAAGTGGCTGGGCTACGGAAATTGGTTCCGGTTCTTTTTCGAGAATCGCGCTTGCCACGCTGATCTGGCTCTTGCCCTCAAAGGGTCTGGCGCCGGTGACCATTTCGTAAAGAACAGCGCCCAGTGCAAAGAGGTCCGATCTCGCATCTGCCTCTTTACCCTCAATCTGCTCCGGTGACATGTATTGGATGGTTCCGATCATCGTACCCGCCGTAGTGAGCGGAGAAACGGGGCTGGCTCCGCTCATCGTCCGAGCTGCTGACAAAAGTGGCGCGCTCGTCGCTCCCCCAGGAGCACTGGCAACAGCGGACTTCGCCAGTCCGAAGTCCATCAGCTTCGCGCTGCCTTTCGTCAGCATGATGTTTCCCGGCTTCAGATCGCGATGCACGATCCCCTGCCGGTGCGCCACAGCAAGCGCCTCGGCAACGGCAATCCCAATTTTGAGAGTTTCGCCCACAGGCAAAGCACCTTTACGAAGGCGCTCCGCCAACGTTTCCCCTTCGAGAAACTCCATCACCAGATAATCGGTTCCGTCCTGCGAGCCGATGTCGTAAAGATGGCAGATGTTCGGATGGTTCAACGAAGAAATGGCCCGAGCCTCCCGCTCCATGCGCTGTTTCAATTCGGGCGAAGATGAAAGATGCGAAGCGAGAACTTTGATCGCCACCGTCCGATCCAAGCGGGTATCCGTAGCACGGTAGACCTCCCCCATTCCGCCGGCGCCCAACGGAGACCGGATTTCATAGGGGCCAAGTTTGGTGCCAGAGTTAAGGGTCATTCGGTGTCGCGCCATTATAGTCTGAAGAAAAGGCAATGAAGGCGGTTTGACCACTCAGATGGATAGTCGGCAATACTTACCTTGCCGGATTGCGCCTGTGATCTCTGCGCAAAGTCGCGAGCCCTATCCCGACGCGCTTACAGACAGGTCAATTCATCCTAAAACGCCGATGGCTCCCCCTCCCGTAAATTTGCCCTTCACCGATCCCGATTTTGGCTCAACGATGGTTCGGGTACCCGACGAAACATCCGACTTCACGTATCCCGGTGGTCATTTACTGACTGAAGGCAGCGGGTCTTCGAATATGTGCAGCGCAGACACGAGCAAGTCTTATGTCATCGGTCAGGGCGGTTCAACTCTTGCTTACAGCTTTAGCCCGGCGACGATGAGTGTCGGCTCTCTGCCGAATGCAAGCTTCGGCAAAGCTTTGCATGTTCCTCTTCGCGCCGGAGGTTCTTTTAGTTTTATCGATTCTGATGTTCTTTACGGGACGACCGACGCCAGACCTCTGACCATTAGTAGCTATCGGTTCTCGACAGGGGATGTTGAATCCGTTATCGACACCACCACTTGCGGGGCATAGCCGCCAATGATTCCCGGCCCTTCAACCCGAAGTGATGACGATGTAACTTCTTCGCTTTTGAGGAGTCGGGAAATCGGGCGATCATTCACAGTCAACGATCGCAGGATTGCATATACGTTCGGAGATGCCAGCAGCCTCACCTAGGGGGACGAAGTTTCTTCCCTGGCACTAATTTGAAACTGAAGAACTTGTGCGCTATAAAAACACTGTGCCTGCAAATCGCATTTAGCCATTCGTCAAGTTCCTAAACTACCCTGCATCAGGTCGCACCATCCGCCTTTTTTGGACAGCATCGATCTCGAACGGTAAGAAGAACGTGTTGTTGTCCGCTGGGGTCATGTCTCGGTTGAAGAGTTTCTTGAAACGAAGCAGGATTTCCTGGTGCGTCAGTGATTCCTCCGTGTTGAACATATCGCCTCTAGTTTTCTGTGTGCGCTCTTAGGCAGAAGGTCAATGGGTTATTGATCGAGTTCCCTTCGCCAGTTTTGTATTCGCTTTTGGATCACCCCATAGCGCTCACAGGTGGCCTCCTCCAATGCTTTTCTATTAACAACCGAGGCATGCCCACGGTTGTATTGGATCAATCCCGCTTTCTGCAAAGTAGCAGCGGCAACGGAAACGCTAGAGCGTCTAGTCCCGAGCATCCTGGAGAAGCTTTAGTCGCTAAATGCACGCCGCGTCCTCTACACCGTGGACGGAGAAGGGTCAGTGAACCGATTTGGCTTCGCCTGCGGCACATTGGCGAACACGCAGAGAGCGGAGAAGAACGATTCACCGTGGAATGGAACCGCAACGACGATATCGTATGGTATGACATTCTTGCTTTCTCTCGTCCGCGACAGATGCTTGCCAAACTGGGGTATCCGTTGTCGCCATTGCTTTAAAAGAGATTTGCCGAGGGATCAAAGGCGGCTATGGTGAAAGCCGCAGACGGCAAAAAAGCATCCAGAGCAGGGGTTCTAGATGTGCGAAATGATCAGCAAGCTTCCTGCAACTGCAATCACGTCCTCCACTATCGCCACGGCGAGGTCGGGACATGCGTCCGAAAGACCAGAGTATGGTGGGTTTTGTACCCTACGAATGTCCCTATTAAGAGCGCCGACAACACCGACGATTGCTGGAACGAGCAGCTTTCCACCAGTGCTTGTCGCAAGTGCCACACCGCAAAAACAACCAAGGACAACGCGGCAATCAGCACCGGAGGCGCAGTACGTGCGGGATACAAGAGTCTGCAAGAAGGCGATCAAGTTGAATTTGAAATCACCGAGGGCAAGAACGGTCCGCAGGCGGCAAACCTAAGAAAAGCATAATTTAGTAGGCGCAAAAGAATCGGCAGTGGCTGATAAGTGGTGGGTGTCGTTTCGCATCCACAAGGCATTGCCAAATTGGCGTGCTGTGGATTGAAATCTCCGCGGGCGGCGAGGGGATTCCTATTTGCAGAATAGGTTTTCAAATCATCGATTGTGCCCCTTTTAAGCGAGGTTCAGAACACCCGCAGTCGTGATTCGACTGGCTTTGCAAATCTCTTCCGCAACCTTGACCGCAGCATTGCTGCTGCCGGTTGGCTCTTCTGCTGACATTACGGAACTGGCGGCCAGAGTGAAAAGCACAGCATCGTTTTGATTGTCGAAATAGAGGATCACTCGATTCGCTGCCATGTGCGTAACTCCGGCTGACAGTTCCTAGGGGATAATAGGCTGATTCGGCGCAAGAACAATGTTATCTGTTTTGGAGCGCCCAGAGACGCAAGTGCTCGTTATAGCCCGTTGCCAGGCCCACCATATAAGACTAGGGTTGTGATTGAGGTGGTTACCACCTTCTCTTCATTTCAGGTTTCCTGAACTAAGTCAGCCCATCTAAAGTTCTCTTTCTTAGCAACCCCAACCCTAAGGAGGTTGCCTATGTTTGCACGCAATGTCTCGATTCATCTGAAATCTAATATGTTGTCCGATTACACGCGAACGTTTGAGAAGGAAATCGTTCCCTTGCTTCGTAAACAGAATGGCTTCAAGGACGAACTCACGCTCGCTGGTGCCGGTGGAATCGGTGTGACCGCAATCAGCCTTTGGGACAACAAGAGCGATGCCGACAGTTACAACACCAATACTTATCCGCAGGTGCTGAAGACTCTGGCAAAATTTATCGAGGGGACTCCTGCGGTTCAAACATTTGATGTTGTGACCTCGACCTTCCAGAAGCGCGACGTTTCCGTAGCAGCATAAAAGCTACTCTAAATTGCACGATCCGAGGAGCCGGAATAACGTCCGGCATCTCGAATCGGAGAAAGCGTGAACCGCGCCGCCACAATACTCTTGACGATGATTTGGCATTCCGGCTCGTTCGAATAAAAACGGCCACCATTCTGGGGATATCGACAAAGACGCCTAGAGTATTTGAACGGGCTTGGCGGACTTCCTCTCCTTTTTGTAGTTTTGAACGCGACGATCGCGGGCAACTCTCTCCGCGTCGATTCTCTTGTGCAATCGGATGACTCACATGGGAGTGTTTTCAATGCTGCTCAACAGCACGCAGGTGGTCCCCAATCCTCGCAGCGACGAAGAATCTGCCTCCTTGGGAGGCAAGATCGAAGAACTGAACAAGAATACCGTCCGGTTGATCACGCAGGCTGAGAAATTAGTCGAGGAGTCGAAACAGCTATCGGAACGAATTAAGTCTTTTGAAATCCATCGGTCCAAACCAAAACATATCCAACCATCACACTTCTACGCATTCAGCCGCTCCGCTTGTGTCTCGCCACAGCAAATTCTTTGATTGCTTGCTCCTGATTAATGGAATGCCTGGCTCATCGCTGCGACCCGCCGACCAAATGTTTACGAACGAAGAAGTCAAGGCTGGTCGTAACACCGATCCGCAAGACATTCCAAACAAAAATGGGCGGATGCTGTCCCTAAGCAGTCAGTATCAACGGTGCGATTGCCTTTTGTATACGGTATCAGCGCAGCCAAGAAGTCAGTTATTCGCATCCCGGAATCGAGCAGTTGAATAAAATCAAGAGGCGTGATGCCTTGGCGCTTGGCGATCTCCAGCACTTCAACGATCGCGCATTCCACAAGGTCTGGGTTGGGCTCGGTGGAGCGTTCAATATGATCCATCGTATTCCTTTCCAAGGGTCCGAGCCCCAGATTATGTCGAAATGCTCAAAGTCCGTCTGTTCAAAACTGCACATCTTTGCCAATTGCCGCTGAGCCGGGATGGGGTTTCCAAGGGAGACTTCGTCTGGCTCGCAGATAGTCTTGCGGATTGAGCACTCTTGCTCAGAATCAGGCTGGGTGGAGTGCTAGCTTCAACGAGGGATCAGAGAAGCGAATCGTCGGTTAGATGGTCGGAGCTTGACGCTTGCGGGGCTGGGTATGGTAAGGCGAATTGGGCCCTTCGGGGTCGTTTCGTGTGTGTTATTGGTCGCATTCGGGGCCGTATGCCAAAGTCTATGTCAATCCCTTCCTGATGCCCCTTCGGTGCAGAGTGTAATTGCAGCACAAGAATCTAACCTTTTCACCGAGAAAGCACACTCCGCTTTAAAATTCGGCGGGATGGACGGCAAAGCGGGCTTGATGCGTCAAAGTGGTTTCGCCCCTCACCAGAAGCAGGTATCCAGTCAAAGAGAGTCAAGCAACGTTCTTAAGCAGTACTTGAATTCGTCAGCGCTGAAGCAGCAATCGGGTTATCACTCTTCGAGCAGCACTAGCTTGCTGGGGAGGGCTACGTATGCAGGTTCGCGGATTTTTGTCAGGCGGGATGCATTCGGAAAGAGCAGGTTCAATACGTCATCCCTGCTGCGGGTGCTGACTTCGATGGCCGCGGCCACTGCCTCGCGGCCCTATTGGAGGCGATCTCTCGGGGAGCCGTTCGGCGATTTAGGTTCTACAGTTGGCAATGAAGCGGGCATGAACCTGTGGCATGAGTTCAGGCCCGGTATTGAGCAGCTAATGAAGAGCCGCACGCCGAGATTTGTATCCAAGATTAAAGAGCACATCGATCACAAGTAGCTCGTGAACAGGACCCTTGAGGATTTGTAGTTCCGTGATCAAGATTGATCAGATTTCTGATTCCCAAAATGGGACAATTTTAGATGCTGGAACTAGAGACCCTATTTGTCTTTCCCACCGCTCCCGAGGAGGACCCAATGTGGATTTCAAAGCATTTGAGGTTGTCGCATGCCCACTCCGAACTAGAAACCTTGATTCTGGAACGCACCGCAGAACTTCAAAAACTTTCTCAGCGTCTGCTCAAAGTGCAGGATGAGGAGAGGCGCAAAATAGCCCGCGATCTGCACGACAGCACTGGCCAAACGTTAACCGCGCTGAAAATAAGCGTTTCTCTCCTTCAGGAAGATTGCAAGGCGGAACCGGCTAGGCTAGCGATTCTTTCCGATGTTGCACAATTGACCGATCAGGCCATTCGAAGAGATTCGTACCATGTCCTACTTACTGCATCCGCCATTATTGGATGAGGTGGGCTTTGCGTGTGCAGCCGAGTGGTATATAGAAGGATTCGCCAAGCGCAGCGGAATTAACGTAAAAGCCGAGATAAGCGAATTCCGGGGGACGACTCCCGAAGAGAGTGGAGATCGCTCTGTTCCGCGTGTTGCAGGAGAGTTTGACCAATGTGCATCGCCATTCCGGAGCGTCTGAAGCGAGCATAAATTTTCAACATGCGGAAGAAACGGTGATTCTGGAGGTGCGAGATTTCGGAAAGGGTATACCAGAAGAGCGTCTGCGGTTGCTTCATGGAGCGAGTGCGGAGACGGGCGTCGGTTTGGCTGGGATGCGCGAGCGCTTGCACGAACTTAACGGCCAATTGGAAATAGAATCCGCTGGTCTCGGGACGACAATGCGAGCGACCGTTCCATTCTATGCAACTACTCTGCCTCTTCTTATGGAAGTTGCGGTGAAGTTGAGGCGACCGCACCGGCCTAAATTGCGCTTCATGTTCACGGTTTTTTCCAATCGGTCAAAGCCGCCAATTCGTCACGGATTTCCTACCTCTGGAGCCGACGTTCATGATCCCCCGCGGAGCCCTTTATCTTTTCCATGCCGCCATGTGCTGCCGATTCGCTTCACTGATTTGCGCTATTTCCTCCCGCAACTTTGCGATGCGGTCTTTACTGGATTCTGCATGGGGATTATCCGACTGAGAATCAGAGCAAGAGATTGTTTTGGGTGTCCAGAGAACCGAGCAAATTCGTTGAGCCATCTCGTTGTGAGACTTCGCAAGAATTCCGATCCTCCCCCCCCCGGCATCTCGGGCGTTCCGACAACGAATGCATCGGCCCGGATCGTCGTTCCCCCTCTACTAGCTGCTCCAGCATGATCGTTCTTTCGGTCGCAAATCCGTCGTCTCGGGTCGGGTCGCTATGGTGGGCCGGAAGTAAAGGCTCTCAAATTCCATTCGATGTTCTCTTCTGAGAAAGTAGACGTACGCCGCTAAGATTTTCTGCGATTCAACTTACTTCGGACGTAAAGTGAAACTCCGACAGCCGCGAGGCCCAAAGCCAGGTAATTCCAACCTCGTCCCCCCTCAGGTACGGTAACAGTCTGATGCGTGCTGTGGTTGTTGTTGCCCACACCATTGCCGTTTTGGTTAGGTCTGGTGGGATTGCATTGTTTAGCCGGGGCGGCAATCGCAATCACTATGGCCAGAAATAGTGTTTTCATAAAACTTCCTGACCAAGAGTGTACTCACCTTTTGAGGAAGGAGATATGGCAAGAGAGTGTGATTACTGTTGGGTAGTGGCAGTCAATGCAATTGCTTGATATTGGCTGCGACCAGAGTCACAAGCCGATCTGAGTAAAACGGTTACGGTGCGCTGACTCCGTGGTGTCTTTTAAGGCGGGAGAGGGGCGGCCGTCTGGCACGCTCATTGTCGGGTGTTCCGCCGCGCCTCACAGGCGGTTCCAAACACTTCTTGCTGGTGACGGTTGGTCTCTCCGCCCCCGAGTTCTCGGTTGTTTCGTCGTCATGAAGGACGACGTTTAGCAATGAACTATGGACATGGAGATTATCCCCCACGTCATAGTTGATGAAGCCAAACTTCCTGAATCGGTTCATGAAGAAGCTAACTCGTGACCGTGTTGTCCCCACCATTTCGGCGAGAATTTCCTGACTTAATCTCGGCACTGACATGTCCGAGACTCCCTCTTTGCCGAAGTGCGCCATCAAGAGAAGAATTCTTGCAAGCCGCTTTTCGCTGGAATTGAAAAGCTGATCGACCAAATCGTCTTGATAGCGCATATTCCGCTTCAGCAAATACTTTACAAACATGGCCGAGAGTTTTGGTTGCAGACCCATCGTCAGCATCATCGCACTTTTCTCGACATGCAGAAGAATGCAGTCTGTGATTGCAGTGGCAGATGACATGCGCAGAAGCTCACCAGTTAAACCACTCTCTCCAAAGAAGTCTCTGTCGTTTAAAATGGCAAGAGTTGCTTCTTTTCCGGCTTCCGATACGACGCTGAGTCTTTACCTTCCCGCTCTGGATAAAAAACAGCCCGTCGGTGGTATCACCCTGCGCAAAAATCGTGTTCTGCTTTGAAAAGACAGCATCTCCCTGCCTTTTCCGATGGTCGAAAGAAAAGCAACGGGGTTGAAATCAGGTCTCGTCTTCGCGGGAATGAGATGTTTTACCAAGGACCGTCCAAACTGGATATGCTCCTACAGCTATTATGGAGGAAAGCGACGAAGGCTGAATGGTCATTAACGCTCACAACGGCGGACAGTGATCTAGTTGTCACACTGGTCCGAATTGCTCAGTTTACGTTTGGCATTCAGGCTACTTTATTAGTGATTTCTAAAGGAGGCACGCTATGGAAAGCCGTCTTTCCCAGAGATACCCTGCGCACTTTGCATTAAGCCCGTGGATTTGCAAAGAGATTTGTGGGCCGATGAAAATGCTAATGCTGTCCATGAGGAGTGCTACGTCAACCGGATGAAGGGCACGCTGCCTTTCATGCTTGATGGCATATCTTCACCGTGGACGCTGGTCACAGTCGAATCGGACAACACTTGAGAGCGAATGAAGGAAAAAATGACACACATGAACCGCATGACCGCAATTTACGTTGGCCTAGTTTTCTTCGGACTGAGTTGCCTCGCAGCGGCCTCGGACGTTCGCCTAACCGCCGACCCGAGCATACCAGCCGCGAAGGGCAAAGCGCATTTAAGCAAAGACAAGAACGGTAATCTTAAGGTCAAGGTCGAGATATATCACTTAGCAAAACCCGATGCTCTCACCCCGTCGCGTCAGAGTTATGTGATATGGACGCAGGTGCGGGGAAAAGACGCCGAGAATCGAGGGGTGCTGAAAGTAAACAACAAGCTCGAAGGCAACTTCGAGGACACGGTGTCCAACGAGGAGTTTGAAGTTTTCATCACGGCTGAAGATAATTCCAGAGCCGAGGTTCCTTCGGAACCGAAGCTACTAAGAGGCACCAGGCAGCCATAGATTGATTTCTCTCGACAGTCTCGGAACCATGAAGGGCATCGCCTACTTATTTGTGGCTAGCAGCGTGTGGCTCGGAGGCTTGCTTGTCAATTCCATCAAGTGTGAACTGTCCCAAGAAGCGCACTGTACCAACCGCATCGAAGGAAATCGGCACCCACATACTGCCAAGAGGTCCAAGTTGCAGGGTGATGTAAATGCCCTTAACCCATAAAGAGGGGCTCTTAGCGGGAATACCCTCAATTCGCCTTATGTGAAAGGTGCTCCCTTCTACCCAAATCTGCCCCCGCAAAAGGTATTTAGTTTTCCGCTTGGGAACGATTCCCAAAACGTACTCAGGAATGACACCGATGTCCTCTTGCCTCAGAAAGACGAAGTCGTAGTTCGCTCGACTGATTTCGCTGCCAAGCCCATTCTTTGCCACCCAAGTTTCTAGGTCTAAAAGGTATCGAACTATCTGTTCGCCCCTTGAGCTTCCTCGTGTCTGCGTAATCTTGTATCTGACCGTGTCGGGAAGAAAATCGACCTGCGCCGTAATCTCAGAAGCGGGTTGGGTCTCGGCACCACGGAACATTTTGTATTCTTGCGTTACGTCGTACGCGCGAGACTGGGCGGCATCCCTGAGCTCGACGTCTTCCATTCGTTGTAGGATCAGGTTCAGATCGGGAGATTCGGTTACGGCCGTAGACACATGCACCTGCGCAGAACTTATCGTCGCCACGAGAACGAGTACTGGTAGCCACACTGACGTAGCTGCATTGTTTTTTCCTATTTCTCGACTCAAAGCCTTCGACTGAGCCTCCTCTCAACGCTTGGATGCGTTTCAGAGGACTTTCGTGGTCCATCACACTTGTCGTTGTGTACCATGGCCTGTTCCGCTGCCGACGCACGAAATGCGGAAGACAGGATGTCGTGAGCCGTGAGGTCCGACCTTACCTGCCTGAGCACGCCACATGGCTAGAGGTTCGCAATCAGGCGAATTCGGGATGCGAAGAACTGGTCGAGCGCGACCGCGGAAGTGATACTGGTTTTCAAAAGGTAGGATGGATGCGCTTGCGTGCGAAGGTCAAAACCCAAATGAGGCTTGATCAGATATTGGGCTTACGAAGTTCGAACACTCTGATTCGTACAGCAAGGTTATCCCTCTAGCTCAACACAATCATCTTCCGGCTTTGACTCGAACTTCTCGCAAATAATGCAAAGCTCAAACCAGGACGGGTCGTCCGGTAGTGGCGTTTCCGCAAAGCACCTACCTACACCGCCGACGTGACTTTCTCGTTCTTGGGTGCCCGTTTTTTACTTGATGATCGTCTGCGACGTCACCGCCGCTCTCATGGCTTTGCTATGGCTAAAGGCAGTACAGCGCGATCCACCTGAAATCTTTAGAGTCACGAGACCGTCGTTCGATCAGCCTCTGAAACCCGCTCATGGTCCGCTTACGTTTTGATACCCGCCTTGGGAATGCTCCGCGCTGAGGTCTGCACACGGCGCTAGCAATCGCGCGTTTCGGTTGCCATGTGTATGCTTCAGCCATGCCTTCTAAGGCGACATTTGGCGATTCCCGACGCAGCACTCGTGTCCCTCTGAAGGTGGTTATTGCGCTTGAGGATGATTCTAGAGGTCGGACTTGCGACGGACAGACTATTGTCGTCAACGTCCACGGAGCATTGATCTCTACGGCATTCGGATTGAGAACGGGGATGAGAATTTCGGTCTATGTCTACCTGACTGACAAGCGATCCGGGGCTCGGGTAGTTTATGTCGATCCTAAGAATCCGCTGCACTGCGGGATCGAGCTTGATAAGCCGCAAAATATTTGGGGAGTACCCTTGCCGCCCGATGACTGGGAAGAGAGCGCGGCATCTGAGAGAGGACATTAAAGATGTGCTCCACTCCGCATTATCCCGGCTGGTTGTCAGTGCATTGAAGCAGTTCGATTCTGTCGGGGTGCTTCTTATCGTTCTCGTGATCATTTGCAAGAACCTTTTCGAGCCAAGTTGCCTGTTTTCAGCGAGATGATTATCGATTGAGGCTGGCTCGTGATTGACGACGAATTCTTCGCCGCAACCGTCACAACGGACGCTGCCCATATCTTTGAGCCCCATTGCTTTCTCCCGGCTCTGACCCTTCTTTATGGCAACTGCGCTCACAACAATATTTCTCCTATAGATTCCCACCGATCCGTTTCATATTTATAAGTTACTGCCTGATCGAGTGCAGCGTCACCGATCTCGTAAGCCTGCTGTCCAATTCAGCAGTTCCGTTTTTGTCATGAAATTTAGAATTCCTTCACGTTTCAACCCAGCAATGCTTGCAGCGGCTAGCGCAAACTCCATGAACCGAAGCTGTAGTGGATCGTGGGAATCTGTCCCCAACGAGATTCGACAGCCGGACTTCTTGGCAATTTTCAGCAAATCAATGCTCAAGTCCTGACGGTCCGGATAGGCGTCGATCTCCACCGCCTTGCCCAATTCCGCAGCAAGATCGAACACTTGACCCCAGTCCGCATTCAGCCCGAGCCGAAAGTTATAAATCCGCCCGCGCGTGGGTGGCCAAGGATTTGAATGTCAGGGTTTCTCAGCGCGGAAAGATAACGATCAGTCTGATCTTCCTTTTTGCGCAGGGCCGAATGAAAACAACCAAGCACCAAATCCAGACGTTTCAGAGAATCTCGATCCATGTCGCCGTCGCCACGGGGGTTCAGATTTAATTCGATGGATCGCAATACGGAGACGGAAGGATTCTCCCCTTGCATGTTCGAGTTCACTTCACTGATCTCTTCCGCCTGCGTTAGCAACTGCTCTTCGTTAATCCCGCCAGCGATTTTCAGACCCTTGGAATGATCCGTAATTGCTATGTATTCGTATCCTCGCTCGGACGCAGCCCTTGCCATGTCCTCGATAGAACCTGAGCCATCACTCCACTGCGTGTGCATTTGCAGATCGCCTCTTAAACAAGCGCTCCAAGAAGGCTTCTTGGCTAAAGCGGCACGTGCTTCGGGCAGCGTGAGAAATGATTTCCGAATCTCGGGCGGTTTCGACATTCTCGCCGGTGTTTCGATCCAGCCCTGAATAATCCGATTTAAATGCGGTCCAACTCCAGGTAATTCAGTGAGGGACTTCCCCTCTTCGACTAGTACAGTAACTTCTTCTGGCCATAGAAAGGCCTTGCGGGAGGCCCGCCGAAGGGCTTTTTGCAGGGGCATCTTGGCTTTGTCGGCAGCTAGCGCGAGAAGTTCTGCGATCTTAGAATTGGGGAGAAAGAGGTTTCCGTTTGCTGCCACCGGTTTTGATTTCACCTATCGTTTCAAATGGCTGCGAGTTGGATGCCGTTACGGCGATAATCGATTGCCCGCTATAGAGCAGCCTCCGGCGCTGCCGAATCGATGGAAACTGTAGCGGTGAGGAAATCTTGCTGAAGGATCGGCGAAACATGAACATCTGTGTAATTCAAGGTCCCTACGCGATTGGCGGCGACTGTACGGGTTCAAGTAAAGGACCGGAGTGTCTGGCTAAGGCATAGCCAAGCAGATTGCCTCCGGTCTAGAAAGTACCAAGTGAAAGGTTCGATATCGGGTCAGAATTATTGCCATCGGCGGGAACTTAATGGAAAATGAAGGCCATCGGCTCTCCCCCGAAAACACAACGGCCTTCATATGGCAGATACGTTCGAGCCGAATCTAAGACGATTGTAAAGTTTTGTCTGTACGCTACCGCACAGACGCGATTCCAGCCCGTTACGGATTGCGGACTGTACAAACTAATTCTTTCTGAGTTTGGCACGCGGGTGTAACTTAACCAGATGACTCTCGGATTTCCGCGTCTGCGAGTGCGTGCCTTCCCCCGACTTATGCCGCATCGCAGGGTGCGTTGAATGTCTTGAGGGGACTAGAGGGTGTGCGGAAACGCTCACCCTTTATGGTTTGGTTCTGAAAGAGATGGGTGGAAGCAAATCGAGCCGGGACAGTGGGCATCAGTGAAGATTGTCCTTGCCAGAAATCAGTCCGCTGCGGAATCAGCACGATTGCCAGAGCCGCATAGGGTTCCGTTCGACGTTAGAAGATCTTCCCAAACAGCGCTCCGTGCTGGCAATTTGTACGGCGTACCGACCGTCGTCAGGGAACCTTCCCTGGGGCGTCTTGCAATCGAGCGGACGGGTATCGTGCTCGTTCGTTCCCGCATCCCCAGGTAGCTCCCTTTGGCGTGTGAAGCGATTCCGCAAGAATCTGAAAATAGCGTCGAAGTGAACTCCTCCGTCTGGCCCGGATGCAATCTTCACGCTTTGTCGCGAGTCACGCTTCGTCGCAAATCGGTGGTGCAGTGATGGCGTGCGCAGGGGGAAGACTTGCCTGGCGGGACCGGAACGTGGATCGCGTGCGAAGGCCGATTCGGCATGACGTTCGATTGGCTGGCCATGAGATCTGGGAACAAGCCTGTCCGCAGACAGGGTTATGCCTGGCGATCACGCGCCTGCGGCTGAGCTAATGGCGTGTTGTCGGCTTTGAGGGCAATTACCTCGCGCTGGCTTTGAGTGACGCAATTCATCAGCACGCAAAAGAAGGCTTGCAGCTGTTGAACAGTAAAACAGCGAGGAGTCGGGGATCCGGAAGCCACGTACAAGATTGCGCAGGCGTACGCCGTCCTGGCAGACAGGAGTTCAGCATTACGTGCGCTTCGGATGAGCGTTGAAGGCGGTTTCTTCAGCTATCCCTACATTGACAAAGACCCATTGCTGAATGATCTACACGGCGACCCAGAGTTCGCCCAGATTTTGGAAATAGCACCTCAGCGAAATGCGGCGTTCAAGAAATCTTTCTTTCGCTGAAGCGAGTCTTGCCTGATCGTTTTCTCGAATCTGATGTGGTTCGTATGTGACATCGTGGTAACTTTGCCACGCAAACAATACGTTTCTTTAGCCTTTGAAGGCTCGCCACAGGCCATCGGCAGAATGGAATGATAACGTTCTTTGACCGCGGATGAATTGGCCAGGATTTATTTCTAGCGGAGAAAGTCGGGTGCCAAAGCATATTTGCTGCATCACTAGCACGACGTCCTAAGAGTTCTCAGAGGCGTGGTGATGCGGTGAATGTTGGAACCCCGCTTAGGCTGCTATGGGATATAAAGAACCTTTTGAACCCC
This sequence comes from uncultured Acidobacteriaceae bacterium, assembly GCA_963817305.1. GTDB lineage: Bacteria > Acidobacteriota > Terriglobia > Terriglobales > Acidobacteriaceae > Sulfotelmatobacter. The sequence goes on from CAWFOD010000016.1 coordinate 965,718, forward strand.
CGCAACAAATAAAGGAAACACGCATCAGGCTGTGCGACATGAACTTGGGCGATTTCGGTCGGCTACGCTATAGCCGCAACGAAGCGATGACATTTTGGAAATGACGATCACGCTGACAGCGGCAATTCTATTTGCGTCGCCCGAAGAATATGCGGAACGAATCTCTTAAGGAATGCTCGGCCGAATTCATTTGTTGGTCTGGAAGTATCTTCAGCTCTCATAACTAAGCAGGTCTCAAAAGAAAGGACCGGATCGGAAAGCGGCTTTATCACTACGTTCTCTTCATGCAAGCTAGGCCCCGTGGGCTTAAAAGTAATTCCTACTCCGATACGTTCGGATACGAGATGAACCGCTTGCTGCGCTGTCACAACGTCATGACCCTCTTTGGGAGCAATTCCCTCCGATTGTGCTATCTGGGAGATTGCATCCTGAATAAAGGGATGGACGCTCCTGGCAAGTAGAATCCAATCATCAGCGGCCAAGTCTCGAACAGCGACTCGATCCTTTTCTGCCGCGGGGTGACTGCGCAGAAGGACAGCGTACAGCGGGGCTCGTGCGAAAGGAACGATGGTGATTTGAGGGTCTTCAGGCGGCGCGGTCACGAGCGCAAGGCTAAGTTCACCTGCCAAAACATCGCGAACCAACTGCAGTGCCGGCCGAGTCACGAGGCGAACTCTGAGCCTGGGGTAGAGCGGTAACCGTATCGCAAATAGGGCTGAAATCCAGCTCGGATCGGCGTAATCCGAATGTCCGATGAGCAGCACATTTTCGGCTCCTTCCTGAGCAGCGAGGGCGAAATGAATGGCCTTTTCTGCGTGAAACAGAGCAATGCGTGCCTCTTCTACAAATACTCGCCCTGCGTCCGTCAGTTCCGCTATCCGTCCTTTTTTCCGGATGAATAGATGGAGCCGACCTTGTTTTTCAATTTCGTTGATCTGTTTACTGAGTGCAGGCTGACCGATATGTAATATCTGTGCGGCACGCGTGAAGTTCAGCTCTTCGGCTAGAACTACTACCGCGTGCAGATGACGCAATTCGAGGATCGGAAACACGGCGGAATCCCTGCGGCTCTAATTTCCGTTAAAGTTAGTTAGCAGATTCACAGTACGTTTTCGAAGTAGCCTTCTTCTTTCCTTATCTATGCAGGACTCTAACGCAGATGACCGTCGAGCATCCACTGTTCTGCCGAAGCTGTTCGACAGCCCGACCATTGCGGGTGCACGATCAGTATTTGCCGAGGTTTATCGCGTCAGGCATAAGTTCCGACCGTCTTGAAGCTGTCCGAGATTCCGGCCAGAGCTTCCACAAAATCAAAGAGAGGACGTTTTTCGTCAGTGCGGTTTTGGCGGACTTTCGACCTACCTTGGATGCCCTAGTCTAATCATGTCGGATCGATCAGATCGATTAGAAGGTCTTGAGTGGCCAACTTTTAGAAATGGGGATCAACCGATCAACCGTCGCAACTAATACAGAGTATCCAAGAAGAATGAGAACTGGAAATCAGGGATGATTGGGGTTGACTTTCAAATAAGCGAACAAAAGCGGTTTACTGCTGGGCTTGTGACTGCCACCGTTGGGCTCGATCGTTACAAATACCGCATCGATTTGCGCCAGTGTTTTCGAGTCATCACACTTTAGAATCCAGCGTTTCTTCGTATCATTGTCTTCGTAGAAAACGCCCAGGTTGATGGCCTGCTGGCGGTCCGGACCCCGCCGACCCCACGCCTGGAAAGTGCTGGCACGTTTCAGTTCCGTTTGCTGGTCCAGATCGTAAGCATAGAAAATCAGCGACTTGCCTCGAGTATAGAAAACGCGGCCATACGGCTTCTTGGTTTCACCCGTGCCAGCCACGTCATAGATTTCCGCAATATAAAGGTCCCGCGCACCCATGAGCTCGCGGATATCCCGGTCGTGGCTTAGGAGTTCATCGCGTTGTTCGAGTGTAGCTTGCTGCTCCTGAAGCTCGCGAGTCAGGTCGTTGACCCTGGCCTCTGACGCCTTCGCAAGGGCCGCATCCTGCGTAGACTGCTGGGCAAGGGAGTCCAATTTCTGTTCCAGCGAGTTGGAATTGTTCTCCGCCGATTCGAGCTTCTGTGCCAGTTCGCTCTTTTGCTGGCTGAGGTCTTGCCGGCTCGCATCGCCAGCGCGAAGATTACTCTCAAGCTGATACTGCGCCACCTTCATTTCGTTGATTTGCGCAGACTGTCGTGCCAGTTGATGTCGCAGGTCCGCAATCATCTTATCGCGTTGAGCGATCTCTGTATTGACCACGGCGCGATCGTGCCCGGCATCGCTCAATTGCTCTTCGAGCGATGCCGGTGTGGGAGATGTCTCCTCCCTGTTTATTTGTGGTGAAGGGACTTTGGCGATGTCAGTTCCTCGACGCATGCCCACGCGATACGCGAAAAAGCTGAGCGCGCAAAAAAGCAGAACGCCGGCCGCGTAGAGCATCCAGACATGCTGCCAGGTGGATTCGGTTGCGAATGGCAGGATGCAATGGGGGAAGCTCGATGCCCCGTTGCTATTTCCGGTTTCTTCGGGTCGATGTTTCTCTTCCTTTGCAAGGCGGTCAAACAATGCCTTTTCTGCTTGGTCTTGCTGTTCTGAGGACCAAACCTCGGCCCGCTGTACGTGTTCAGCCTCTTCGCCAGCAGCGATCGCGGGAATTACATCGCTGACTATTGATTCGTATTGTCGAAGGGCTTCGCGGCAGGACGCACAGATGGCGATGTGCTCCTGCAGCCGTCTCTGCTCGTCATCGGTGAGGTCGCCAGAGGTTGAAGCGGCGCAGAGCTCTAGGAATTCGTCATGGGGTCCGGTTTGAGACAACGCCCCTGCTCCTAGCTTGGGCAAACCTTGTATCATACTGCTCTCGCGCCCGGCAATTTGCCAGCAAAAATCTGCTTTCGCAGCCGTTCCAATCCCCGGAAGGAATGGTGGCGGATGTTGCCCTTGGTCTGGCCGAGTATCGTCGCAATCTCATCCAGCGTATAGCCTTCAATGAAGTGCAGCCGGAGAGTCTTCCGCTGGTCTTCGGAGAGGGTTCTGAACATTTTCTGCAGGTCCAGTTCCGCCAAAATTGAGTGGAAGGGATCGGCGGAATGCCCACAACGGATTTCCCCGCCCTCGGATGATTGCTCATCGAGTTCCACTCGCGTGTAGAAGTGGCGGGAATTTAGGTAGCGCCGGCGGGAAATTGCCCGGCGAAACGTGAGCTGCAAAATCCAGAAATTCGCGGAGCCCCTGGATCCATCGAAGGTTCCGCAGAGGCGATGAATTAGGAGAAAGACGTCCTGAACAAGATCATCCGCCTCGGATGCGTCCCGTAAGACCCGCAAGGCAATTCCGCGGACGAGACGGGCGTAGCGGCGAAACAAGGTCGCCAGCGCTTCCCTGCTCCCAAGGCAAACTTGGGCGATCAAGGCCTCGTCGGAAAGACCGGCTTCCTGGTGCTGCGCTTCGACTGTGCTCGCTTGCTTCTCGGCGATCGCCAGTTCCGGCAGGCGAATTGTGATCGAACTATCCATGACGGGGGAGCGGTTCCAGGCTGCTTCGCTAACTACATCCGTAATTAAGGACTTCCCTACCCTCTCCAAGGGCGGAAGGGGTTCGTGTTCGACCCTACCAATAAGGATCAAGCAGATCTGTCGGTTCGCACACCGCTAAACACACTGAAACGTTTTAGTTTCAGTAACTTCCGAATCCGCCTCGCCGTGGCGGACTCAGTCTTACCTTGCACGTCTTTAGTTTGTTTCCGAGTCATTACCCTCACTCCGAGCCCTCGGCACCATCCCGCTCGATCTGTTCAACGAGCCGGCATACTACCCCAAAGCCGCGATTTCTATTCCGTCTTGGAATAATCCATTTTGGAGTAATTGTCAAACGATTCCTATGCTCCGTGCATGGAGCGGATCGGAGGACTCTCTGCTGAGCGCCAACGTGATCGGAAAGTATTTCTCCGTCTGCTTCGTCGAGTTCGAGTAGAGGCCAAGTTAACGCAAGCGCAGTTGGCGAAACTCCTAGGCGTAACCCAGGCCCGTATTAGCAAGTATGAACAGGGAGAACGTCGAATCGACATGCTTGAACTCAAAACGATCTGCGATGCGATCAAACTTCCTCTGACTGACTTCGCACGGAGGTTCGAAGAGGGCTGCAAATGATCGCCCAGAGTAATCCATTTTGGAGTATTCCATATTGGCTACCTATGCTGACCAACGATGCCCGGATCCGGTCAGCGTACGAGCAGAAAGCAACGCGAACGACAGATTCTGCTTGCCATTGTCCGCGATCTCAGGAACCAGCGAAATCTCACGCAAGTTCAGTTGGCTAAGGCAATTGGAGTCAAGCAAGCATTCATCAGCAAGTATGAGACGGGCGAACGGAGGCTTGATTTCCTCGATCTCGTTGGGATTTGTGACGCACTAGGCCTGTCGATTGTGAAGTTTGCGGACACTTTCGAGGCTGCCAGAAAATCGGTAAAGTGATTTTACGAATTTAGCCTGCTATCTGTATCCCTTCCTGGATAGCCGCTGCATTTCACTCCAGCGATCGTTCTTATCCTGCATGGGCTTGAAATTGCCTAATCGCGTGCAGAATTCGGATTCGCGGATTCCGGGGGCCTATTGCTGACCTCAAGTCGTTTGACTAGCTCATTCATGGTGTAGTGAACGAACTGGGAGCCCAGTTCCGTCACCACATACTGCTTCGTATCCTCAAATGCAGATTCGAGCGTGCCGCTTGTAGTTCGACGGCCTCGCGGCTTGCGTTTAAATCGTCCCTGCCAGTCGGTCTCGCGTGGCTGTCGTATTACTCTTCCGATGCTAAGGTCTGAGATCAGGAGTCGGAATAGGTCCGCTTCAGCAGAGTCGTCGCGCGGCATCCGCTGCTCACCGTAGATCGTCGAATAGATGTCATAACGTGTTGGTGGATCATTTCGCTGCTCATACACTACGCGAATGATCGCGAAATGGACTTCGTGATACTGGTCAATCCAATCCAAGAACAACCGGAGGATGTCATCGGAGACCATTCTGGTACCGCCCGCATTCGTTATCAGCTTGATCACAAGCTGCCGCTTTTCGTCTGTATCGGCCTTATCCCACTCTCTGAACGCTTTTCGAAGCAGACCAAGATATTCCTGACTCTGTATCCGCGAATCAATTTCATCGCCCAAGCTATCTAGACGGACAACGACTTCTTCAAGTGTTTGCCGCAAAAGAAGCAGTTTATTCTGATGTTCCAACAACCACTTTTCCACAAGACTGTCGTGTACAACATCTCCCGCCCTGATTTTGAAGTTCAGACCCGCAGCGAAGACCCCTCCGATCCATGGGATAGCGCTCAACGCGGCTAACGCGACAGCCTCGTAAATCCTCTGCTTGCGACTTGGCGATGCCTTCTCAATCTCGGCTTTGATCGATGCTACAGCCGTATTGAGCGCTTGAAGCTCCTGCCCATCGTCAGCCATAGCGGCAGGATACCACCTGATTCGGTTGTCGCTGATGCTCTTGACCCGCTGACTTATCAGTGTGCCAGTAGAGCTGCCTCCACTTTCGCAGCTGCATCGTCCTGCATGTGCGGCAGTACATGGGAATACACATCCAGAGTGAACGCGGCACTTGTGTGTCCCAGTTGCTCCGAGACTACCTTTGGGGAAACGCCCACGGTTAGCGCTAGGGTTGCCGCGGTGTGCCTCAAGTCATAAAGTCTGATGTTCGGCAGTCCGGCTCGTTTCAGGATGGGTTTGAAGTGCTTGTAGACTAGGCTATTCACATTGACTGGCCGACCGAATTCAGTCACGAAGATTAGGTCCACCGCTTCTGGCCATTCTTCGGGATCAACAATCGGGTGCGCGGTCTGGAATCCCTTCAATTGCTTCAGTCGCGCGAGAACCCAATTCTGTAATCTGATCAGCCTTCGACTGCCGGCACGCTTTGTTTCGCCATACTCCCACTGCCCTGTGGGCCCTTTCCGAAGCGTCCTTTTAATACTGACCGTTACCCGTTCCCAATCGATGTCCTGCCACTTGAGGCCGATGCATTCGCTTGGCCGCATCCCGGTTGTAATCAAAACGGCGAACAGGCTCCCGTACATCGTTGGCAATGCGAATTTCAGGAATATCTTCGCCTCCTCGATACTGAGCACCCGCATCTCACGCCGTCGGATACGGGGCAGCTTCAGTCCTTTGGTCGGCACTTCCAAGATCATTTCCCATCGCAAAGCCTGCCTGAACGCCGTGTCAGGACCCAGATCGCGCTCATAGACGACGCCATGGACGTCCAATGGCCTGATGCCCACAAGAGTTTTCTTCCCGAGTGATGGACGGATGTACTTTGCGAGGAGGCTTTCATAGCCTTCATACGTCTTGCTGCAAATTTGCGATTTGACCGTCTTGAGCCACTGATCGAGGTACTGATCCAAGCGAATCTTCGCACCGTCCCGCTCAATATAGGCTCCGAGTTCGTTGACCTTCTTTCCCAGGAATTTCTGAGCCTGCCGCAGGGAGCCATGAACGGTACGGTTGTAATAGCTGCGCTGTTTGGTTTGAGGATCGCAGCCCATGGGGATGCGAATCATCCAGGTATTCTCGCGAACGGCGATGATCTGACCCAGTTTGCGAGTCATGAGGACACCTCCTTTCTTTGCTCCAGTCCGGGGGAGCAAAAGACTGCTATTTTCTTTGGAAATGGAAGAGTTCTGACTAAAGCGAGAGACCGTTCATGAGCGCCGCTTCCATCTTGGCGGCGGCTTCATCCTGCATGTGCGGGAGCACATGGGAGTAGGTATCCAGCGTGAAGGCAGCGCTAGCGTGTCCGAGTTGTTCAGAAACCACTTTGGGCGCAACTCCGACCGTGAGTGCAAGGGTTGCCGATGTGTGGCGGAGATCGTACAGTCGAATGTTCGGCAGACCAGCTTCCCGCAGGAGCGGTTTGAAATGTTTCTTGACCAAGTATTCCTCGTTGATCGGCTCGCCACTTGTTGTGGTAAAGATTAGGTCTGCGAATTCTGAGTCGCACGCCGCTCCAGCCTCATCCGCCCCGCCTTTCAACTTCCGGAGTAGATCAAGCACCCACCTTTGCAGTTTAACGACCCGACGACTGCGTACCCGCTTCGTGTCCGAAAAGGTCCATTGCCCTTCATTCTTGTGGAGAGTTCGAACGACGCTGATGGTTCCACGATCCCAGTCGATGTCCCGCCAGCAGAGGGCGAGGTATTCGCTGGGGCGCATTCCGGTAGTGAGAGCCACAGCAAAAAGGCACGCTTGTGGGGAGTGCGATGCAGACCTGAGAAACGATCGAGCCTGTTCTGTGGATAGCACGCGCATTTCTCCGCACTGCTGACTAGGAAGCTGAACTCCCTGCGTCGGATCTGCGAGAAGCAACTGCCAACGGATCGCCTGCCTCATTGCGGCCCGCAAAACCGCATGCGCGTATCGAACTGTCCGTGCCGAGAGTTTCCTCTCGATCATGACCTGATATGCGGCCTGGATTTCAAGAGGCGAGAGCGAGGCCAAGATTCTTGCGCCAATTGCCGGACGGATGTATCTGCGCAACATGGCCGCGTAGTCGCTGTACGTCTTCCCTCGGACTTTTGGTTTGACAGCCGTTTTCAGCCAGTGATCTAGGAATTCGTCTACGGTGACTTGAAGGCCTTCGACCCCTCGGGACAAGTCCCGTTCATGCAACCGTCTTGTCAGGTACGCCTGTGCGTGCCGAAGAGAGCCGTAGATTGTTCGATTGTGGTAGGCGCGCCGGCACGTTTCTCGATCGCGCCCCAAGTAAACGCGGACGAGCCACCTTCGTTCGCCGCGTGCGATGATTTGACCAACCTTACGAGACATAGATGTTCCTCCTTTCTCCGGAAGCAGACATGCGTCCGGGCAATTTGCAAGCTCAAGTTCCGGGGAAAAATGCGTTTGGTTTGCTGACAGGGAGGCAAGAGGGTGTCTGACTAGGGGATTTCTGGCGAATGGAGGCCGTTCCGTACTGCGACTCCGGCGCACTGGTCGCACACGGATCATTGCGGAATCGCAAAGAAACGGAGGGTTCTCACTCTCCGACAGTCAGTCGGCCCTCGGAGGCGCTCCGCCCGAACACTGCCGTGACAGCGCTGCGTGATTAAGCTTTTCAACTACTTAACAGAACCGCGGGGACTGCCAAAGTTCGCGGAAGTCGTATAAGACATCAACCTTTGTGGGTTGGGTTGTGGGCTGGAACGATCTAGCTTCTCTTCGTAATTCGCGCTTCGCCCCTCGGGAATGCAGGCACAATCATCGTCTGCGATATTGCGATCTGTTCCATGTATTGCGCCACCCTTGGAGGCACCCCGAACTCCCACTTCAGCGGCACATCCTCATCGGGGAAAAAGTTGCGTTTCAGGCATTCCAGCATCTCGACACCGGACTGCGCCGTCAGAAACCGGGCCAAGTCGGGGGTCTCGACTCGAAGTCCGGAAACCACAAAGGAGAGCGGCAGACTGGTAAGCAGCCTGGCGTAGTCCTGGTCCTCATTTTCGTCTACGTGGGCTCCCCCTTCCCTGTTGGCAAGGATAAGGACGACTTGCTTTCTCCTGTAAGTCAACTGCGTGCTAAGGCGTGAGGGAAACGTGAACACCGTCCGGTTCCACCATGCGCCAACGGTACTCAAGGCGTAGTGCGAGGAGCCAAGGTCCACGGCAGGCGCCAGGGTTTGGCCGATTCTCACGCCCACCACAAAGCCCAGAATCTGTTCCTCGCCGGGCCATTCTCCGACATTCCCCAATATAGGAAGCTCAAGACCGTTCGGCTTGGCTTGCGTGAGCAGTGGCTTGCTTGTACGGCTCTCATGAACCAACACCCTGATGATGGTGGCAATCCGCACGCTTTCCGCGAAATCTCCCGCGTAAAAGCCGCGCAAAGAGGCCCGCAGGAACTCCATCTGCTCTTTCAACCGAGCCAGGATATTTTCTTTGGACCTCGCCACTTCAGGCCTCTTTGCGGACCAGCCGCATATTCCGTCACGCCGTTTTCTTTGCCGCCCTTACCTTGGCCCACCTGGTGCGTTGCGCGGCCGCAATTCTCTTGCGCGCCGCAGCCGACATCGTTCTTTTCTTAGGGACGCTCGTACCACTCTGCCGTCCCTTCACTCTCGCCCACCGCGCCCTCTGAGCGGCGGCGATACGCGCCCTTGCCGGTGCCGACAATGTCCGGCTGCCTGTCTGCCTTCCGCCCCCACTACCGCTGAGAGCGGCCAGCGCCGTATCAATCTGGCGAAGTTCTTTCGCCATCCGCTCGCGCTCGTTCTGCAACTGCTGGACAATACCAGCCATTTGAGCCATGTGTTTGAAATCTCCTCGGTGGCATTTTATCAGCATGCTCTCTGTGTCTCGGACCCTCGCCTACCCAATGCGCTCCGATTCCTACCAACCGGGCGCAGCAACCTTTTCGTTTTCTTCGGGGTTCAGTCTGAAGGTGTGCACACCTTCAGACGTGCAGCCGCGCACATCTGAATATCTGAAGCTTCCTCTCCTATTTGTGCTTGTCTTTTAGGCAGGCTAACTGAACGCTTGATTCACTTCTCCCCGGTCAGTTCTTCAGAACAACATTTATGAAGAACGTCATCACTGCAAAAATGCAGAACCGAAGTAGTGCGCATCTGAAACTTTGAAGATTTGACGGATACCAGGACATCACGACATCACTGCCGCAGCATGGCACAAGGGCAAATGTGCAGTCATGCAAAACTGCACACCTGAAGTATTGACGGTATGCACAGCTAACCGAGAGCGGCAGTGGCCCGACTATCAGCGGTGCCTTAACGGTGCTTCGCCATCGAGAGAAGGAGATGGTCCTGATCGCAGTCAGGCCGACTTTTTCTGGTGCATCAGTGCAATCCGGCGCGGCTGGAGCGTCTAAGAGACGGCCAGTAAGCTGTCGGAAGTTAGTGAAAGGACCCAGGGAGCGCGCACGGTGCAGGGATGAAGGGTAAGCATTGGTCACCGCCCAAAATGCGGCCGCAGCTGCAGCCAGGGGCAGGCAGACGGGCAGGAGCTAGAAGCCTCCGCTGCGTCATCACAGCTCATCGAGAAACTCTTCCATCATCTGGAAAGAGAGTTGAACTTCGGGCTTCTCTGCCTGTAGATAGGGACAAATTTCCTCGTCGAATAGGGTTTTAGTGTCCTTCAGTGAATCATCCGTGAAAATTAGGCAGACTACGTCGTGCTCCTTGAAAAAAGAACGGTGTTTTTTCATTTCTCTGGCAAAATTGTCGGCCGCCATTCCATTGATCTGCTTTTGTGTAAGACCGCCTATTTTCTTCAGATATCCGTGCGTTGACCAGGGAGATAGCTCGAACCCAACCTTGTCGAGTGTGTAAGGATTTATCGTAAGAAAATCTAACCGATATACATGTTTCTTATTTAGACCCGCATAACGAAATTCAGGTATTAGAAGGGGCACCTGTTCCGGATCGGCACTTTCCCGGACATAATCACAATAGTGTCCCGCTATTTCGTATTCGTACTTAGACCCGGAATTCCTAACGACCGTGTCCTGAAAAAACAATAGATATTGGTCAATGTCAGCGAACTCAAATATCTTGTTCTTGCCCGGAATGACCAGACCCGTCTCCATGACGTGTCCGATAGTCCAATAAGCTTTCGGGAATGCACGAATTTCGCTTTTGTCGTTCTCCCACTGCCCGTTCCTGAATCTGGGACGGACCAGCAATCCGTAATTCGCATGTTCTTGCCCGATCCAAATTTCGGCATCTTCGACCACGAGGTTTTCTATAAAAAGGTAGGAGAGCTCATCCGCGCCAAACGCCTGCAGCGGGGAGTTTCACAGGAAGGGCTCGCAAAGGCCGTTGGCCTGAAGCGGCCATCGATGAGCAACATCGAAAAGGGGAGGCAAAATATCCTGTTGCATACGTTTTATGACATCGTTGAAACGCTTGATGCGGAGGCTAACGCTAATGCCTTGCTGCCGGAGCGCCTTCGACCTGAGCCGGTAAACATGCCTGACCTCACTGCCCTGTCGAAGGAAGCCAGGGAGTTCGTCCAGGCGGGGATCAAAACTACGGAGAAGGAGGAGACACATGGCCATCCGACGACGAAAGATTGAATCCTTGGTTCGAGACTTGCTGTCCGCCCATCAAATTTCGCGTGCTCCCGTGCCGGTGGAAATAATTGCTAAGGCGAACGGGGCAAGAATTTTCCATCAGGCCTTGGAAGATGACATCTCTGGATTCCTCTATCGTGACGAAGGGCAGGCGGTTATCGGCATTAATACTCATCACGCGCCTGTGCGTCAAAACTTCACCACCGCACACGAACTGGGCCACCTGCTTCTTCATGACCAAGAACAGCTCCATATTGATCACAGTTTTCGCGTAAGGCTCAGGAGTGGTGCCTCCAGTGAGGGAACTGACGAAGCAGAGCGGGAAGCAAATTTGTTCGCCGCTACGCTTCTAATGCCAAAGGAGTTTCTCGAAGAGGATCTGCAAAACGAGGAATATGTCGATCTCTTGGACGATGACTTTCTACACGGCCTAGCGCGCAGATATGGTGTCAGTGCCCAGGCTTTGGTTAACCGCCTAAAGAATCTTGGCTACATTCCTGAATAGTACTTCACTTTGGTTTAATATTTGCCACGCGCGAAACGCGTCATATTTCAATTCATCAAGCGACAGCCCCCTGCGGCGCTTGAAAAGGTCGGGACTTACCGAAACACGTTCTGAGCGTGGTACTCCAGATTCTCAAGGGAAGGTTTCGCCCACGTTTCATTCGGTTCTCGGAGCACCTGCCCCTGGAGTTTGTAGTAATCCTTTCCGTTCTCAAATTCTTCTCTGATCCGACTGCTCACTACAATACATCGATCCTTTGGGTCCACGGTCACATAGCCTTCGTCGAAGAGCCTGTGGAGGTCGCTTCTCATCAGCAAACCGTTGGGTAGTTCATGGCGTTTCACCAGCGAGTACGGCTTGATATGCGCCGCTTCCAGCACTGGCAGCGTACGCTCTCCGGTGATCGCGCATCTGCGTGAGTAGGCGTCGGTGACAAGAATACGAAATAGGCCCTGGCCGAGCCGGGGAAGAATGATTTGTGGTTTTCCGAATCCGTGTGTCTCAATCGCCGCAACTGTGGCCGTTCCGGGCTCCAGAACTGCCGCACGGCTTTGCATCAGTCGTTCCGATACGGCACTCCAAAGCTCCTTTCCCGTTCCGGCTTCTGAATCGTACCCTTTGCCGGTGACGGTGTTCAGCTTGAAGTCTGCCGGCGACGGAATCCAATCTGCGCGATTCCAAAAGAACGGTTCTGCCAGCATAATGCAGCCAATCGTAGGATTTTCGTTGGCTGCAATTGGGCTGCGTCGGTAGTATGCGATTCGCTCCCGCATTTCGGATTGTGATCGTACACCATTGGCCTCTGCGAACGTCTCCCACACCAGATTTACCGGCAGCTGAAGGAACCGAGTGAAGAAGCCGCCACCGGCGATGAAGTTGTCGGGCGAGTGCAGCTTGAAAAGCAATAGTTCGCCGGCTTGTAGCGCTTTGAACGTGGCGTCTGGCGACGGACGCCAAAAGTTCACTTCCTCGACTTCAGGCTTCGAGGCGTGCAGAGCAAACCAATCTTTATCGGTAACGGCGACATAAAGGCGCATCGGGACACTATAGAAAAAGAGAAATATACGCCAAGCTTTCCGTAATAACCACGAATTGCTTCCGCGCATCTCACACATCTAAATCCGATGGTGACTCCACACTCCTCGGCCTCATCTTCAGTACGTGATAATCCGGTTTGTATGGCGCCAATTCCTGGCGTCACCTCTCCGCGTCTTGCTTCAACCAGGATTCTAAGTCAGCGATCCGAAGCTCTGTCAGCCGATTCGCTTCCATGGCCCAGAGCAGCGGTCTAATTGTTCCTCCCCGGTTTAGATACGTCTGAAATTCGCAATGAGCCTCGCGGTAGGATAGCCACTTTTCCTGAGTATCTTTAAGATTCCGGAGCCAAGTTTCATCAGTGCCCAGTGTCTTGATGCCTGCGTGCTTGCTATCTACCTCCGTCACTCTCGCTTCCACCGCAGCAAACAGCCGGTCCATTTCATCTTCCGTTTTTTTCAAATCCTGGCCTGCCTCGATATTCATGTCCGTCTGTGTGAGCGGCACACGTCCGAACCTCTCCAGTGTTAGAACCTCGTGCAAAGCCGTGGCAAGCTGAACAGCCCTATCGAGAAACTCGTCGATCTCATTTGCTTCGTAGACCGATTTGCGGGGCGCTTCATGGCAGAGAATGTGTCTGATCTCGAACAGACGAACAAGAGCGCGAGCCAGCGTTTCATAATCGCTAATTATGGGCCCCGTGGACTTCTTCATAACTTCGGTGTCCCATCGGTCATGCGCGACCTCAAGCAGTGGTCGCAGGGGCTTTCCAAGAAGTGTTTCGAAATAGCCCACCGTTTGACCGAACGAGTTTACGGGTACGCTGTGGGCCAGAATATCGCCGAGCGTTATCGTGCGGCCCTGAATGTCACGAATCAGGGCAAAGTCTATCTTGACGTGCTTTGATAAATCGATGGCCCTGTCGGTAAAGCGTCTGTCGTGATCAATCAGGTCAGCGAGATTCCGTCGCGTGAACACTTCTAGCAGGGTCACGGTTCGGATCACATAAAAGTCCGGCTCACATGCCTCATTCTGGCGGTTTTTCAGCCACTCGCGCCGCAGAGTCTCAAGTCCATACGAGCCGAACCATATCCATCGGGCGTCCCGCTGTTTAACGTCAAGGATTTCCTGAGTCCGGTCTCGGTTGCTCATATTTTGATTCTCTTCTGATTCATGTGTTAGAACTCGCTCTGCAGGCGGATTTCACGTTGAGGCTCCCTCACTAAGCCAAAGATATGCTCCCACAACACAACCAATTCGGGGAACCGGACACGATAGTAGTCGAAATTCTTCTCCTCGCTCGTTTCCTTCAAGAACTGCTCAAGGACTCTTCGCTTGTCGTTTATCGCACCCTGATACCGGCGCGCAGCATGGAGATAGTTGTTCCAAATAACGGGAGTCAGAGCGCCGTCTTTCGTGGAGAGATTGTGCCTTCCCAGGAACAGCTCCATACTTGCGGCCTTGCCGTTAATATCGATCTTGTGTTCCCCCTGCGGCCCAATCGTCGGATAGGAGCGGGCAAGCTCGATATCGGGTAACCTTGTCACCTTAATGTTGGCCGGTAGCGGTGGGCTGGACGCCAAATTGAGGGCGTCGAGGCCAACAGCGTCATTGTCGAAAATCGCAATGATATTGGTGTTTATGCGTGCGGCAGCAAAGGCCCGCAGGAACTTAACCAGGTAGCTCGTTCCCCCATCAACATGGGGCGCTTCGTAATCGAAAAATGCAAAATAATCCGTCAGATATGGGTAAAGCCGCTGAAGTGATCGTTTGAGTACGGTTATATCCGTGCTTCCCTCAGCCAGGATGACAGTCGGCTGCAGATCAGACCGCGTTTGCAGATCCGGCGTTCTTCTTACCTCGCAAAGTTTCTCATCGGCGTCTAGGTAACCACCGCCGACAAGATCGCCGATATCGAGCGCCACTTCGCGGACTTCCGGGAATACCTCCAGCAGCGAACGAATGATGGGCAGGACATTCGCATCGTAAAACAACCAATTATCCTGCAAATCGCGCATCCGTCGGTCGATCTCATCTTTGTATTCATCCCTCGGGCGACTGAAATCGTACCGCGTCAAAAGAACATCCCTGGCTCTCGATAGCCACTCTTCGTAGTTCAGGGCCTGCAACGCCGCCACCGTCTCAGAGGCCCAATTTCCGCCTTCGTCCTCCTCGTATTCGCGATAGGTCTGTCGCTCTTGTTCAAGCCATTTCTGAAAATGCTGCCGCCCGTAGTCGAGCGTGTACCCGAGCAAATCAAGCCTCTGACGCACAACCTCAGGTGGGGCAAAATAACCGATACTGACTGATTCCTCGTCTGTTTCCGGCGATTCGCGGCGGTCACTTTCCTGGAAGAGGCAGACGAATTCATCCGGCACATAGGACTTCTGGCTCAGGAGCGATATTGCATCGAAACTCAGGTCGCATGAACTCCCCATGCCTTCACCTCCTCGCCGGCCATCCGGCAATATAACCTCAGTTGAGGCATCTGCAATCTCCAAAGAAGCGTTCCCCGCCATGACGATGGGCCGGGCGATGACTCTCAACGCTCTGCATCGCAAAGAGATCGCGGGCCTCTTATTTGATTCGTGAATAGGTTCGTCCGGCCAGTACACGCTGAATTTGACTCTCGTCGATTGCTCCCACCTGTTTTCTTATCTCCTCGGGGTTACCGCCGAGCGCGGCCAGATAGCGAATCTCGCGTACCTGGTCAGCTCCCAGTCGATTCTCCCGTCCGCAGATAACTGCCTCTGCATACTTGGGATCATTCCATTTTTCCGCGATGGCTGGATTTGCTGTGCCGAGCTGCGATTTGGCCCTCAAAAATTGATCGAGGACGATCTCCCGCTGCTCGGTTTCTACAGGCTCCTTATCCTTTGCGGCGAACAATCTGTGCAAGGTTGCTATACCTTCCCGCCCGCCCGGAATCATGTTAAGGCCGCTTGGATGCTTGGATGAGAGACTGTATTTCTCCACCAAGTATTCTTCGACATCCATCGCTGAGTCTTTGCTCAAACCGACGCCGCAAAGCGCCGAAACAGTCCCGGTCAGCTTCGGGCGCTTTTCAGCACCACCTGATAACTGCGCTACGCGCGCCTCAGCCAGCTCGTTTAACTTCCTGGGGAATAATCTGTGGGACTTCTTCGCGACCGCTGCCTTCGTATGCTCGGAAAAGCGGGTGTTCCATCCACGCTTGGTAATACGTAGTAAACAAAGCCCGTTCCGTCATCCGCCAGGAGAGCATGAAGGTACACCGAATAAGTGTCCCGCAAGGACGGCCCTCCCTTCATTACGGCACGCAGGGGAATTTCAAGGCGCATCGGAATGTCGAGCGAGGGTGAATGCATGCTGATGAACAGCACGGGTGCTCTTTCCTTTTCATCCTTCTTTTCGAGCAAGGCTGCAGCCCAGAGCGTTCGTTTATCTGTGCCCATTGATTGCGTCAAATCAACGATGAATCGCCCTCGATCCGGGAAGCAGAGCGGCTCATTGGCATTACCTCCCTTAACGTTCCAGGCGACAATCTGATCGGGAATACTGGTTTTTTCATTGAAGCCAGTCAGCACTCCATCAAGAACGTCGGCGCATCTACGCAGATTGAACGACAACCCGCTCATCAGGTACTGCATGTCCGAGAAACTGACGTATTTGAAGTCTTTGTTCAACGAAGCCGCCTCTCATCCTAGGGCGTGCTCAGCAGCCTGTCTGAGTCTTCAATACTTTACGTGAAAAGTCGGGCTGTCCTCGGGCTTGCTATCCCGCCGGTCGTAGAGGCGGATAGTAGAGACATTGGCGTGCCCGAGCCACTCCTGCACCTTAGCGATGTCAGCGTTATTCGAGAGCGCATTGGTCGCCGCAGTCGCGCGCATCGAATGCACGCATACCCCGATTGCTTCAGCACTGATCTCGCTGGCCGGAGCGTATTTGATGACGATGTTTCTGTAGATCGAGCCGGGGGTCGAGATGCTTGTCCAGCGTACCTGTCCGGTTGTTTGCTACGGGACGGAAGAGGGGACCATCCAAGCTTAGAGCATTCCGCCCCCAGCGTGTTTCCCGAGTGCCGCCAGGTATTCTTCGATCAGCCTTTGCGCCAGAGCGTGCATCGGCACATAGCGGATCTTGCTGCCTTTCCCGGTGGCCTGTAGGTGCATGACGCCCTGACGGCTCTGAATATCTCGCAAGCGCAGGAGACAGAGCTCTTCGCGGCGGATGCCGTGATAGAGCAGGGTGGCGAGTATCGCGCGGTCCCTTACACCCTTCAGCGTATCCGGGGAAACAGACCGAGTCGCTCATTGAAGTTACTTTTCACGCTATGACCGGTTGTCGGGAAACGAGGTTCTGAAGAACCGTGTCACGTCGAGATGGCGATCTCTGAATGATAACGTCCTTCATCATTTCGGAACCAGCAAGGATTAGGTGCTGCCCTCCGAAATGCACTAACCTTGAATCCGGCACTTAGTTGGCACGCTGCTGATTAAAGACAGTCAATATCCATGCGGCTGCAAGATATGACCCGACTGATCGGACGTCAGCCATCGTGCTGATTTCGAGACGCCAAATCTAGCACACGACTCGCACCCAGAGGGCCTCGCACTAGCACAAAGACAGCAGCCGAGAACTCCCCCAAAGTTTGTGTTGTGTGATCAAGGGACGCATCAGCGTCCGCTCCGCAAGAAGTACACTTGGTTGGTCCAGTCCATTTCGCTAGCCTCGCCAGCGAGCGAAATCAGCGCCCGGACGAGGCCTCCAAGGTCTGCTGGCGAAATTGTCTTTTCATCGACAAAGATCACACCGCCATGGGGTCGCTCTTCCTCAGCCCAGAGCTTTAGTAGTGGAGGAATCGTCCTGCGATCATAAGTGACCAGGGTCAACCGCTGCTTCGCCGCTTCTAACAAGCAAACAGAATCTTCCTTCCCAAGAAAGTTTCCACCTTGCCACTGCGCCATGGAGTGGACGACCAGCGATCGATTCCGACGTTGAATGCCCCTCGCTACCTCCGGGGAAATGTGCTCGTCGAGAAGCAGCTTGAGCATGTCACACCCGCTTGATCTTTCTGGCGGCAAAGTCAACCGCTTGTGGAAGCATGCGCTTCAGTCTGTCGAAATCGGTTGAATCATTCTCTGCTATTGCCTCGTTCACCTCTTCGGGGAATGCCTCCGAGTAGTTAAGGGCGGCTCGAACCTTCGCTTCCGGCCAATTCAGGTGTTTGGCGACGTCCTTGACATCTCCCTTGTAGCTGCGAAGCAGCAACATGACTTCCCATATCGCCAGGGTGCTTCCTTGGATATAGGCCTGTCGGCCTGCCGGTGAATCCCGAAAATCCAAGAAGGCAAATTCCGACCTCCTTAAGCCCTCTTCCACCAAGCGAGCGCTAGCATCACTCGGTGTCCAGCCGTGCCGATTCGCGATTCGTTTCAAACGTTTCCCACTCTCCACCGGCAGGCGCATGCTGAGTACTATCGAACGTGCTGGCTTCATCGATCCTCCTAACTGTAACTGTTGTAAGCATTGTATCATTTGCGAAGACAAAGCAACGGAGAGGACTTCTTGCTTGTTTCCGAAGGTGACCGCTTTACCCTTGAACTCTGATTGCTGGCTAATGGGGGGTAAATCGGAAAGAAGTCAAACATCAAACTGGAGGATCCGGCACACAGCATATTAATCGTATTAACAAGGATAAGGTTTCAAGCGGGCGTTCCGAGCTGTATGGCTGACGGGCCGTAAGTCACGTAGTTTCAATGCCAATACGATTGTATTCGCTATTCGCGAATCGCGAATATAGAATAACGGCATGCCTTTAAAGCCCCAAGACATCATGGTCGTTCTGAAACTCTGTTCCTATGAGCGCAAGCGCCCGCCGATGTCCCTGATCGCGGCGGATCTCAACATGAGTCCCTCTGAGATCCATGCTGCCATCAAGCGTCTTCAACAAGCTCGGCTTCTGCATGGCCCGGAGTTGCAGGAAAAACCGAATCTCTCAGCTATCGAAGAATTCCTCCTGCATGGGGTGAAGTATGCATTTCCTGCAGAACACGGCGAGGTAACTCGCGGTGTGCCCACTTCGTTCGCCGCTCCCCCGCTGAAGAATGAAATTGCCAGTGATGAGCTTCCTCCGGTTTGGCCATGGCGAGACGGAGAAACCCGGGGCGTAGCTCTCGAACCTTTATATAGGACCGCCCCCGCCGCCGCGCTCCGCGATCCCATTCTCTACGAGTTGCTCGCCCTGGTGGATGCCATCAGGGATGGGCGAGCACGTGAGCGTAAGATCGCAGAGAAAGAGCTGATAAGCAGACTGCACACAGAAAATGTCAAAGCACAATCTCGAAATGCTCGCTGAGGCAGCCCGACTTCTCAAGCCACTCCTTGGCGAATTGGTCTTTGTAGGAGGAAGCACAACAGCGCTTCTCATCACGGACAAAGCGGCCGCGGAGGTCCGTCCCACCTACGATGTCGATGCTATTGCCGAGATCAGTTCATACGCCGCATACGCTGATTTCTCGGAACGACTCCGTAGGTGCGGCTTTAGCGAGGATGCCAGTGAAGGAGCTCCGCTTTGCCGATGGCGGCTGAAGAAGACGATTTTGGACGTCATGCCTCTCGACGAGAAGATCCTGGGGTTTTCCAATCGCTGGTACAAGCCGGCTATGGATTCCGCCGTCGTACATGAGCTGGAACCGGACCTGCGCGTTCGAGTTGTGACGGCAGTTTACTTCTGCGCGACGAAGCTAGAGGCATTTGCTGGTCGAGGTAAGCATGACTATCAATCGAGTCATGATCTCGAAGATTTGATGGCGGTATTGGATGCACGGCCGGAACTAGCCGAAGAAATCCACTCTGGGCCGCAGGACGTTGGCGCATACATTGCCGCAGAATTCAGGATGCTGTTTGCCACCCGTGAGTTTCTCGATGCATTACCCGGCTACCTGCTTCCCGACCAAGCGAGTCAGGCTCGCGTCTCGATATTGCTTGAGCGACTGCAAAAGATAGCGACCCTTTAGCTGGAAGGTCCCTCAGTTTTGAGCACACCGTTGGCACACCGACCCTGGAAAACAGCGGACTTGGCGCGCTTAGACGGCTCATGGAATGTCAGGCGGAATCGGTTCCCATAACCCGACTTCGCCCGGAACAATTTCGGGGAAAGGCCAGGTTCAAACGCAATTCCAGAGACAAGAAGTCCCACATTATTTATGTCCTGCTAAACGTGCCTCAGGAGGGGACGGAGCCTCAGGCTTTCTTAAGGCGGACGGTCGCGTTGGTGATGAGTGGTTTCGCCCAGAAGCCGACGCTTAGAACACACGCGAAAGTGACATAGAGAAATGCCACCCCAGCGCGCAGGCCGAAGTGGTCCCCGATCCGTCCGATAATCAGCGGCACCACCGCGCCACCCATAATTCCGGTGCTCAAAATTCCGGCGAACGAACCGTGGTGCTCAGCAACGGAGTTGAGTCCCAAAGAAACCAGGATCGGCCACATGACGGATGCGAACAGGCCGATTGCAGGAAAGGCTATGACTGAAACAGTCGCCGGACCGAACAGAGCGGCGGTCAAGCACAAGAGCGCTCCCAGGCAAGTTCCGATCAACACGTAGCCGCTGTCGAAAATCTTTAAAAGCAACATCCCGATAAAGCAGCCCACCGTGAGTAGCCCCCAAAACCAAGATACTGCGGTTGCGCCGGTGGTGTGAGGATCGTAGCTGTGGTATTTCGACAAAAACTCAGAGATCCAATTTGCGGTGCCTTGCTCCGATCCGACATAGGCAAAAACGCAGAGGAAGAAGGCCCAGACCATCGGCTTGCGAAAGAGACTGCCATACGTCTGCAGTGAGCCGGCCTGCTCGTCGGCGGTGAGTTCGACGCGCGGAAAACGACTGAAGGAAAGTAGGGCCACCATGGCTAGGGTAAACACCGCGAAGATCCAGTACATAGAGGCCCAAGGCAGCGTCGGTGGAGTGATCCTGGCCAGAAGGTCGAGCGGCGGATTTCGATTTGTGTGTTCGCTGCCTAAGTTCAGCACCAAATACGAATACATATAGGGACTCAGAAAGGAAGCGCTACCGAACACAAGCTGGGCGAAAGCAGAATTGAATGCAAAATGCTCTTCGCCTCCGGCAACGCGCAGCAGAGGATTGATCGCGGTTTGCAGCGTAGCCATTGCCGATCCCATCACAAACAGCGAGACCACGGCTACCGCATAGCTCGGGTGGAGGGCAAAACTCAGCGATCCCGTTGTGCCCACTAGAAAGGCGACGATCATCACGGGCTTCTCCCCGAAGCGTTCCACCAGAAAGCCAGCAGGAATCGACAGCACTCCATACGCGATGAAGAATGAGAAAGGAAGGAAGGCCGCGGCAGCCAGACTGACCTTGAAGCTGTTGATGATGTCGGGCACGATCGGACCGAGAATATTGGTCAGCAACGACATCACGAAGAAGGTCAGGAATACGATGGCTACCATGTATCGGTTTCTTGGCATGGAGCGAGAGCTCATCCGCTTATTCCTTTATTCCTTCGTGGTGACTTTTGAGGCCAATTCAAAACGGCCAGGTTCACGCCCCACCTGAGCCGCTAAAGCCAGGGTGACCATCTGAATCGGCAGTATCTCGACAATTGGATGGATCGACCGCGGCACGGAAGGTAGAAGGCAGGAGCGTGACGCCGCGCCCTCGCCGATTAATTCAGCTCGCCCGCCTTTTCCGCGAATGTCGGCGAAGAGGCTCTGGTTCAGTTCTCGTGTTTTTTCTTCTCCGGCAAAGACGAAGACAAAAGTTTCATCGCTGAGCATTTCAAAGGGTCCGTGCCGAAATGCCGCACTGCTCATACCTTCGGCGTGGAAATGGTCAGACTCCTTAATGGTCAGAGCTCCGGTTCCCACAGCAGCGAGCGACGGTCCGCGGCCGACGAGGAATAGATTTCGAGTGCCGTTGAGGATCTGCGCTAGATCTTGCACATGCGCTTTCCAGTGGACAAGGTAATTCCGAACTGCTTGACCAGCGGCTTCAAGTTCCTGCCGTGTGCGTTGCAAATCACGTTGGCAGACAACATCACCAAGCCACTGCAGAGCCATCAACGCCGTCAGATAGGTCTTGCAGGAAACCGAAAATTCTTCGCCTGCCAGGCTGAGGATGGTTGCGTCGGCTTGCTCGGCTAGAGGACTACCCAGCGTATTTGTAACCGCAATCACGGATGACTTGCCACGATTCATCTCCAGCAGGCGGACAACTTCGGCACTCTGGCCGGACTGAGACACCGCTACGATCAAGGTCGTTGGATCGAAGAGCCGGTTCTGATAGTGCAGAAGTTCGGAAGTCTCCACCATCATGGCGGTGAAACCATGATCGATCAGCTCGATGTTGAGGGGATGGAGAGCGTGGAACGAAGAGCCCATTCCGGTGAGGACAACGGTGTTGAAGTTGCCCTGTTGCAGGCGGCCCGCGAGTCGCTGAAGAGCCCCCGAGAGTTCGAGTTCTGCCAGCGTTTCTTCGAGAGCACGCGGTTGATCGAGGATATCGCGAAGGTATGCTCCTTCGACTACGGAGAAATCAGCTTGCACGGGTCGCGTCCTCCGAGCCGAAACGGTAGTACCAAACTCTCGCGGCTCCAATCAGGTTTGAGTCTTCGCCCAGCGAAGCCAAGGCCAATTCTGTTCTTTCAAAAGGAACCAAGCGGCAGCTGGACGTTATGACCTGGCGAATGCCTTCGAGAAAAAGGACAGCGCTTTTCATGACGCTGCCGCCGAGGACGATGATCTCGGGCACAAACATGGTAACCAGATTCGCCATGCCTAGACCGAGGTACCGGCTTTCATTCTCAACGGCACGCATTGCCCAATTGTCACCTTGTCGAGCGAGTTCGCAAATTCTCTTGGCGGTTAGTTCAGCGCGGTGGGGATAATCCGGTGGCGCATTCTTCTCCAACCATGCAACCATGGCCGGGCCAGCCGCCAGAGATTCCCAGCATCCGCGAAAGCCGCACACACAAGGCGGACCAGAAGGATCGACAAGATGATGGCCAATCTCCGGATGAGACTGATCGACGCCGCGATAAAGTTGTCCGTCAAAAAGAAGCCCGGTTCCGATGCCAGTTCCGATCGTCACATAAATTAATTTCTTTCTGTTCCGGCCGGCAACCCACCCGGCTTCTCCGAGAGCAGCTGCGTCGCCATCGTTCTCGATCGCCACTTTCACTTGGAATATATGGCTGAGATCCTTGACCGGATTTTCTCCTTTCCAGTTGGGGAAAAAGTTGACATCGCCAAACTCGCCCGTCAGAGGGTAAACGGGTCCGGTAGACCCGATTCCGATGCCTGTGATTTGCACATGAGAGGTCCGAGCTGTGGCTCGCAGCAACTCCGTGATGTTCCGCAAAGCGTTCGCATAGCCGCCATCAGGATTGGTCGGGCATTCCTGGCGGGCTAATACTTTGCCGTCGCCATCAATCATCCCCACGGCTATCTTGGTGCCTCCGATATCTACAGCTGCAATCAAGGGGTCTCCTGTTTATGGTCTTTAGTTTGTGAACTATTTCCACTCAAGTACGGCACCCTCATAAGCCCCGATATCGATCTTGAAGTTGGAGCCAGCGACTTGAATCTGCGTCAACCCTTGCGATGTGATTCTCGCAACCGAATGGAGAAAGCCAGCGGCTGTGATGGTCACAGTTTCCGGAGCGGATCCATGATTGGTGATGACCACATACCCGCGACTTCCGCCGCTCAGGGCGCAGGCTTCCACCGATGGCTGGTCACTGCGGAACAGAGGCTTGAGTCCTGACCATTCGCGAAAAGCTTCGTAGATCCGGTGAGTGTTTTCTGGCTTATCAAAAGCCGCCGGGAGATTCGCGAGATAATTTTCCAATGGATACGCGCTCAGCAGTGTCTTCCCGGAGCCCACGGTATTCGCCACAAGCGCGGGCCGGTTGTCCTGATCGACCGCGATGATCGTACCGCCTTTGACTTCAAGAATCGAACCCCACGAACGCGGAGTCGCGGAAGGGACTGAGTAGTGAAAAGTGTCTCCGACCTTCAAATCGCCGAATGGGGCAATGACTTTGAGAGTGACTTCATCTTTCGGATTCGCATCGACCATCCGCGCCCCAAAGAGCGATTCCATCTCCGGAATGGCGGCATCGGCGGCAACCGATGCATAGAGTGCGCCTCCGTTCGTGACGTATTGTTTTGCTTTCTCCCAGAAGTCCGAGTGCACGTGAACCAGAAAACTGTCCGTGCTAGTCAGCGGCGACGGCATCAGCACCAACGGACGCTTTTGCCAATCGTCATACTCGCGCGGAAAGTCTGCCTTCATTCCGGCGCGCCGCGCGAGCACAAAGGACGACAACCACGAACCGGTGATCCATAGATTTTCTTCGCTGAACGTCGGCTGCGACTGGCCTGCGACATTCGCCCCTTCATCGGTCGAGGTGTACGGAACAACTTCTGGACCAGTCAAGCCGAAATGAGAAAAATCGCCGTGCGGTTTTGACCACTCGTAGGGAACGATGATGCCAGCGTCGGCCGGAGCCGGCGCGATTCCCGTTAGATCCAGGCGGGCAACAATGTCCTCGAATTCCTTAAACACTCTTGCGGACGGCCGGTCTTTACCGTCCCAGGTGGTGAGGCCGAATTGCGTTTCGTGCGGAGAGCGGAGATAAGGCACTTTGTGGAACTGGTCCGGAGCGGCATCGGTGTAGCACCAGAGAAGAAATCCATTCGCACCCGCGCCGAGCCCGGAGTAGAGGCTCGCGCGCAGAAACGTTGCGATCTGCTCTGGATCATACTGGGCGGATGAAGCCCCGATCTCTTGCACCATAACCGGCTTGCCTGCACCGCCCGACAAAGCGGTCTCGAATGCTGAGCCATAGCTGCCGCGCTCGGAGAGCATAGCATCGGGGAAAAGCTTCTGCGCGTAAATGGAATAAGGATGAACGCTAAAGAAGTCAGCCTCTTCGCTAAGATTGTCTGGACGGAATGGACCGCGTCCCACATCCTCCATGCTGGTTCCTACTACGATGGGATGGAGCGAATCGTGACGCCGGATCGACCATGAAAGGAGCCGCGTCCAGTTAATGGCCATCGCATCGGTGGTGCTGTCCGGCACAATCCAAAATGGAGGCTCATCGGTTAAATCCCAGCCAAGAATCGCGGTTTCTTTTCCATAGCGGCGGGCGAGTTCGCCGACGTGGTCGGTCTCGAGGCGTAGCATGTCTGGATCAGAATGAGGATGCCGGCCCTGGCGGTAAGGGACATCCCAGTATGCCTCACCCACCTCGCCACCAATCAAGAGACTAGGGTGCAAGTAGATGTGGTAACGATTTGCGAGCGCGATCAGGAAGTCGAGTTTGCGAAACGCCTCAGGATCGTAGTCGCCGGGGCGAGGCTCGAGCCATGCCCAAACAAAATCGAGACGAATGGTGTTAAAGCCGAGTTCGTGCATGCGCACAAAATCAGCTTCGATAGCCTTCGGATCCCACTGCGTTGGCCATTGCATGGCCGCCTTCGCCGGTACCCAGTTCGCTCCGACCGGGATAAAGCGATGGCCATCACGAGAAAAGTAATTCCCGTCCAGATGGACCGCCGGTAGATGTGGCGCCGACTGGCCGGTCGCAGCAGGAGCGCTCTGGTCTCGCGAACGTGCTTTTGCCTCCGCGAATGCTGACGGGAAAATAGAGACGATCGCGACCGCAGCGATCGTAATCTGTCGAATTCTTGTGAAATGCATTCGTTTCATTCCTCTCCTGAAGTTCGCTGGCACCAAGTTGGCTAGGATGCCGACGAATCAGGAATCACTTTGGCAAAATACTAAAATGAAAAATTTACTGAAACCTGAATCTGTCGCGACTCGTGCAGCGTACTCGTGATCTGACCCGCGGTTGGAGTATCCACCAGGTTATTGGGCAGGGCAAACTGCGGAGTATTGAATAGATTGAAGATCTCGCCTCGCAGTTGGAGTTGGCCTTTCTCTTTTATTTTGAAATCCTTGAAGACGGAGAAGTCAGTATTGTAAAACGCTGGACCGCGAAGGCTGCCGCGGGTCGCGTTTCCGAACATGGTGGCGAAGGTCTGTCCTGGAGCAAGCGGCGCAAAGGCGAATGCGGCGGGGTTGTACCAGCAGTTGAGATTCTGGTGAGTCGAATTCGCGCAGCCCGCGGTAGGGCCTCCGTTGTTACCGCCATCAAAACCCACGGCGGCATTGGAAAAGTCATACGGATGGCCGACTAAGTCCGGACGTGGTCCGCCCGAACCTGTGTTGGTGGGATCGAAAGACAAATACGGCGTAAACGCCTGGCCGGAGTATAGCGAAATGATCGCGTTCAACTGCCAGCCCCCGGTAAGCAGTCCCAACCGGCCCGGGTCCTGGAGGTAGCGCCGTCCGGGACCAAACGGGAGTTCATAGGACCATGCGGAAGTGAACTGGTGACGGAAGTCGGGAGTAATATCGCCGCGCTCGGCACGCATATTGTAGGTATCCTGCGGCTCGCCGTCGGAGTTGGGCGTTTCGCTTTCCGTCGCCTGTCCGATGGTGTGCTGGAAAGTGTAACTGTTCAGCATGCTCCATCCGTTCGAAGAGCGCTTTTCAAAGCGAACCTGCAGGCCATGATTGATCAGGCTGATGTCGTGGCCTTCGGTGCGGATGGCAGCGATGTTGGGAACGGTCGACTCGTAAGGCCGTCCTTCGTTTCCGGACGCATCGGAAAAATTCGAATCCAGCGGTTGCGTGGCCTGGTTGAGATTTCTCAAGTACGTCAGATGGACTCCCCGGGTTCCCTCGTATCCTACCTGGAGCACCATGTCCTTCATGAGTTGGCGCTCGATGTTCAGGTTCCACTCCTGAATGTAGGTGGTGGGATTGTGGAAGTAGGCGGCGCTAGCGCGGCCCGTGGGATTCGTAATGCTGGAAAAAACAATGGGGGATGGCCCCTCGGAGAGAACCATCACGGGTGTGGAGGAGCCCAAAGCAGCAGTGAAGGACTCGCTTCCATAGACGCCGGGCAAATCATTGTAGGCCAGTTCGGTATCGTTCTGATCGGCTTGTTCGTCGTAGAAAATTCCGTAGCCGCCGCGTACTGCGGTCTTGCCGTTGTCGCCGAGGGAGTATGCAAAACCGATGCGCGGGGAAAAATTCTTCCAGTTCGTAACTACATCGCCAGAACGGCTCGTACCGGGGGTAACTCCGGGAGCGACAAAGTATCCCGTTTGAAAATCAAAGTTAGCCAGGCGATTGTGTTCTTCAACCATGGGCGTGTACACATCGTAACGAACGCCAAGGTTAAGAGTAAGTTTGTCTGACGCTCGGTAGTCATCCATGAGATAGGTGCCGAATTCCCACCAGCGCATGCCGTAGGCTCCGGTCTGTGCGTCGCGGAAAAGACTCTGCGTGTATCCAATCAGAAAATCGGCCAAGGGATCATTGGTGAACTGGCCGGTATAGAAGAGGTCTCCGTGAGGATTCTGAACCTGATAAAAACCATGCTCGCGTCGCCGCAGGTCGCCTCCCATTTTGAAGGAGTGATGTCCTCGAATATAGGTGAAGGCATCGAGCAACTGATAGTTATCCTCGTTCAGCGTTTCCGGGAAATAATCGCCGTTTCCCAGATTGTTCAACCCACTGATCTCGATGTTCGGCAGACCGCCGGTGATCGGGCTATTGGGATCATTGATTCCTGGAATTCCCAACTGCGTGGCGAGCGGCTGCCCTTGGAAAAAAGGAACAGCATCGACCACGTAACGCGTGTAACCGATCTTCAGTTCGTTGATCTTGGTCGGGGAGAACGCCTGCACATCGCTAAGGCCCGCCAGCAGAGACTTGTTGTTGATGTCGCCGGTAAAGGAACCACCTCCCGCGATTCCGGGAAACGGGTCGGGATTATGATCCCGGACATTCCCGTAGCTGAAGATGCCGAAAAAGCTATTCTGCGAAGTGATCTGATGATCGACGCGGACATCGAATGCGTCCTGATTGTTGCGGTTGACCGGATTGTAGAGAAAGAGATCTCCCAACGCGGGGGCAACATTCGGCTGCGGAAAAAGGGCGACCGTTTTAAGCGCGGCTGGATCAAGGCACGCTCCACCAGTGGGACTGGGGCACGACGGTATGACGTTTGGACTTGCGTTGTTATTTCCCATGAACTGATTACCGGTCACCGGGTCAACGATGACGGTGGGCGAGGGTCCAGTTAACAAGTCGGAAAAGTTTCCACCAACCTCGGAGGGGCTGGGCACAGGAGAGAGATAGGTTTCGGAGGTGCGGATGCGCCGTCCCTGATAATCGACGAAAAAGAAAGTTCGATCTCGAATGATCGGCCCGCCGAAAGAGCCTCCAAATTCATTGCGTTTGAAACCAGGAATGGGTGCAGTGGGATTGTCGAAATAGTTTTTCGCATCCATAAAGGAATTGCGGAGAAACTCGAACGCACTGCCGTGAAAACGATTGGTACCTGCTTTCGTCACCACGTTGACGACCGCCCCGCCCTTACCGATGTCGGCGGTGAAGTTGTTGGTTTGAACTTTGAATTCCTGAATGGCATCAACCGGCGGCTCGATCAACTCGAAACCAATTTGCTGCTCATTGTTGTCGAATCCGTTTAAGAGGTAGTTGTTGTTGGTCGCCCATAATCCATTCACCTGGACTGAACCATTACCGCGCTCATCCTCGGGGATATTGCCCTGCTGCACGTTGCCCGTGCTCCCGGTGCTGGCCGGACCCATGTTCACCCCGGGGCTGAGATAGGCGAGCTGAATGAAATCTCGTCCGTTGAGCGGGAGCTGGTGAACCTGGCTTTCCCCGATCACTTGCCCAATCGATGAAGTTTCCGATTCCACTAGCGGCTCAGCGGCTGTGACGATGATTTGCTCCTGCACGGATCCCACGACCAAAGAAAAATCCACACGCACCACTTGATTGATATCGAGCTTGAACGGGGCCTCAACCGCCGTCTTGAAGCCCGGTCGCTCTGCCGTCACCGTGTAGATTCCGGGTTTCAATTCCGTCACCACATACTCACCTGCATTGTTGGTAGCAATCTTCATCTCGGCGTTCGTCTGAGTTTCGGTGACGGTCACGGTGGCCGCCGACACGATCGCACCCGAGGCGTCCTTGACCGTGCCCACAATTTTTCCCGAATCGACTTGAGCGTTCACGATGATGGGAGCACAAAGCAAAAATAGAAAGATGTTCGCGGTGACGCGGGCAAACCCTCGCGAAGAACTCATGCGCATGCATCCTTGCAAATTTCGAACAGCGGGATTGGCGACCATGATGGGATCTCCCAAGGTTACAAACGTATATGAACCTCGTATGCACAAATGATGTCAAGATTATTTTTCGACTAAGAGCATACGTTCTCGTGGTGACAGCCCCTATAATTCTTGTAAGGTGCTTATAGTACGTTAGTTATCACCACGGTCGAGAGCTGCAAACCATTCACACAATAAACTTGTAAAGTTGAGGTGCGTCTATGATATATACATTGCATAATATGTTTATAGAGGCTTGCCGTGACGCAACCTGATCCCATCACCATCGAACGACTTGGTCTTACGATCGACAGCCACAGCTTCGTGCCCTACTACGTGCAGATTGTCGATCATGTGCGCGAATTGATCATGAAGAACAAGCTGAGCCAGGGACAGACGTTTTGCTCGGAAGGCGAAATTGCCCAGGCTCTCAAGGTCAGCAAGATGCCGGTACGCCAAGCCTTCCAAAAGCTGCGCTCTGAAGGACTGCTGGTAATTGCCAAGGGCAAGCGACCCATCGTTGGATCCGGCCGTGTTCCCTGGAACTTTCAGCAGCTTCGCGGCTTCAGCGAGGAGATGCGAAGGCGCGGCCTTACTCCGTCCGCTCGCCTGCTCAGCATGGGGCTGGAAGACCCTGAGCTGGAAGCAGCGCAGGCTCTCAAGTTAACGCCAGGAGAGCGCATCTACCGGATCAGGCGACTTCGTTCGGTCAATGAAGAGCCGGTCGCCGTGGTCACGAGTTACCTTCCCGCACGCATCTTCTCAGGAATTGACAAACTGGATCTGGAGAAACAGTCACTGTACGCCATTTTCGAAAACAGCTACAAGCGCAGGCTGCAGTGGGCGGAAGAAGTGATCGGGGCTGTGATTGCGGGAGAAGACGAAGCTGAGATCCTTCAGACTTCGGTAGGAAGCGCGCTGCTCATCATCAAAGAGACAACGTACGACACGCAAAATGTAGCTATTGAATATAGCGTCTCGTTATTGCGCGGCGACCGGTATACCGCTTCGGTAATTTCAGTCCGCAAACCTGAGGTGGGAACCGGGAAAGCTACTTTACGTGCGTGAAAAAGAAAGGGCCAACCCCCATGGCTGGCCCTTATTTCTGCAGGCCTAGGGTTGGCTCTGCATGTCAGTATTGACCACTTCCCAAACGGAACCGGGGCTTGAGTTGTAGGGCACGGCCGTGTCGCCCCACTCCCAGAAGAAAACACCGCTCACCCAACTGGCCGAAAACGGCAACGGATAGGGATCCATGCCATAGCCCTGATTGAGCAAAGTGGTCAAAGTAGAGCCTGTCAGCTTCTTCGTGCTGTATCCCCACTCCCCGAATCCGATCTTTGCGTTCGGAAACAGATTTTGTACTTGGGTAAAGAAAGTGCCCCAGGCCGAGGCGCTCGGGTCCGCGCCCGCCGTGCAGTCCTGATGGTAGTAACTGACGAATACATAATCCATCCCGTTTCTCATGTTTAACGGAACGTTGGCTTCTGTCCAAGTAATGGGATCGAACGATGCCGGGCTATCACAGCTCGATCCGGCGCCGGGATAATACAAAGTCAACTCCGCGAGCTTGCCCGCGGCCTTGACGGTGTTGTAGGCGTTGATCATGTCGGTGACGACGTTGGCGTCGGTGGTTTTAGGCGTCGTCCATGGGCAACTAATCTTGCCTGTGCCACCTGCATCGGTGCTGTCAAGCCAGTTGCCATTTATTTCATTGCCCACCTCCCACACATCGACGTATGAACCCAGGGTAGAAACATAATCGGTCCAACGCGACTGGGCAGTGGTTGTGGTGAAGCAGCCCTGATAACTCGAGTCGAGTACTTCGCCCAGTAGAAATGGCGGGCGTGATTGTGACTTCAGAGTTTCTAACGCGGAGGTATAGGTGCTAGCTGCGGCAGGAGATGAACAACTGCCGTCTTGCCCAACTCCGCAGAGTGTGAACGTAAGCCGGACCGTAGGCTGGTTCGTCAGATTATTCAGAGAAGTGACCAGCTCGCCCTGGTATTTTGCAGCCCGGATATCCTGTACCGCACCGGAGAAGCTAAAGTCTGCCACGGTCGCACCGTGAATTGGCAAGGGAATCCAGGGTGGGGTTGCGGCTATTGATGCGTATGGGGAGATGACGGCAACCGTGATCGATGCTGATATCGCGTTGTTGGCTTGCGAGACGGCAGTGACGGTCACTGTCCCAGAGCCAGGAACTGTAGCAGGGGCGGTGTATAGCCCGGAGGTCGAGATTGTGCCGACGGTCGAGTTGCCGCCCGTTATGCCGTTTGCTTCCCATGTCACCGCGGTATTGGAATTTCCCGATACAATCGCGGTGAACTGCTGCGTTTGATCCGTCGAGACGGTTGCCCCGGTCGGCGATATCCATACATTCAGCGAGCCTGAGGTAACCACGATATTCGTGGAAGAGGAGCTGGTGTTGCTGGCTTTTGAATAGGCCGTAAGAGTTACGGTCGCAGGGCTGGGCAGGGTCGAGGGCGCTACGTAAGTAACGGAGAAGGTGCCAACGTTCGTCAGCGTTCCACAAGCGGAACCGGAACAACCGGGGGAGCTCTCACTCGTTCCATCTCCCGTAAGTACCCACGTCACTCCTTGGTTCGAAGAGTCGTTTTGCACGGTGGCGCTTGCGTTTAGTGATCCTCCAGTTGCTACCGATGCGACTTCCGGAGATACAGACACAGTTATAGCCTGCGCAAATGCGGAGCTTGAAAACGAAATGGTGAACAGGAGAAACGCCAGGTGAAGCGACAGTCTTTCATAATCACCGAAGCGTCTGCCGGTTGGTTCAGAGCGATCATGTACGTTCATGTTGTTCTCCTTTTCAATAGGTGGCATTGCCCATCATGACTGGGCATGAGCCTCTCCTTTTGGTTTGCGCATGAAAACTCCACATGAACATATGGTGTCAAGATAAATCGTTGAGGGAGGCGCGCGAGCGAAGCTTATAAGCCGTCTTCGAAATCGACGCAATAACCTGTGTTTCAAAGGCTTACTTTAGTAACGATGGTTGCCATTGAATTTGTGCTATTGAAGTTCCTCGTTTGCTCATAGGGTCATTGCATACGATGTAGACAGCTTGCCGACTAGGATGATCTGGCCAACGTTGTGAGCCATAGAGATTTTCCTCCAGGCTTGCAAAAAGTGAGCGGGATTGGCCGTTTCTCCGAATATCAGTATTCTCGGAATCTGGCACACATTTCGCGCACAGGATTCGAAATAAATGTTGTTCCAACTTCCGGCCAGCCGACAATTCGGAAGTTCGCCGGTAGTCAATACAAGCGCGTTTATCATTACCCATGTGGCTCAATCCTGTCCGATATCGAGCCATGTCGCTGCTTGTCACTTCACCCAGGCTGTTAGTGGGCGACATACGACCACTTTCGTGGAGCGGGAGGCCGTCTGCGTTCGTCGGCGTGGGTCTGATTGATCGCGTTGTGTGGTACAAAAGTTTCACGATTATCTGTGCCGACTTCGAAGCGGGTTTCATGTTTACTCCAGAAGAATTGCGGAAAGCCAAGATTTTGCCTGTCTTGACGAATCCGAATGCGCTCGATTGGCACAGACTATCGCCGATGTGTGGCTTGAGCCGGGAGAATGGTCTTCAGGCGGTGCGCCCGCGTTGTTCTATGTCCTGTTGGAAGGAAGTGTGCGGATAGTTCTAGATGTTCACGGAAAGCGGACTGAGTTTCCTCAGCACTAAGTCGGGCCGAGTTCTGGATAAAGTGCGCGCGATGGGGCAGGAGGTTTGGGCTCGCAATGAGCCGAAGGTCAGTGTTCCCAGCAGAAGAGCGAGGTGAGGGTTTCGACGCGCACGCTCAAGCCGGCGGACGGGGCGATCTGCTCGCTGTTCATGGAGTCGAACAGGGCCGTTTGGCGGGACAGTGCGGCCACCGCCGCCGGAGAGTTTTTCGGTTCGAGAAAGGGAGAACCTGGAACCAAAACCAAATTTCGAGGTTGATATGCAATATGCCTTTCAAGTGGTAGCTATCCTTTGCGTGGCTGTCAGCATGACCGCACAATCAAAGCTCCCGGCAAAAATCAGCGATTCGTCGGTCTGGCAGCTGCCGGCTCAATTCATGACGACAGCCCATGCCGCTTGTCGCCAATCCTCCTTTTCACACCCGGAATGCATGCTCGGCCAGATGGTTAAAGCCGGTGCACCAGCCGACGCAGTAAATTTCACACGCGAACTCTACAAAGAAAGTCACGGGGACTTTGGTGTGATGACCGGATTTCAGAACGAAAGTCCAGTCGCCTTTGCGTGGATCACATATCCGCTGCGGGCTAACACCAACTATGGGTTTCTGCTGGTAAATGGCAAACCACGGATAGTTAACGTTGAGGATCTCAAACTGCTCGACGTCAAAACCATGCAACAGAGCCGTCAGTTCCAGAACGTCAAACAACAATTTCCCAATGTCGGTATCTGGCCCGGAGATCGCGACGGAAAGATGTGGCCAAACTCGCAAGTTGGATCTGGTGGCGGAATACAGTTCACCGTAGCCTACCCGTTGCGCAACGGCTGTCATGCGTGTGCGAGTGCAGGCCAGGCAATTTTCAACTGGAATTTCGACGCCACGGGAAAGTTTCTCGGAACTTCATTTCAGGGCATGACAGACCCTCCACTGCAGTAACAGCCTGACGTTTGAAGTGGTATGTGCTATTCTTCCCGTCATTTCATGGATCTTGGAAGCGCCAGAATTTGGGGACCCCTATGCCATGGATCATTGCGCATACTGAAATATTCTTCCCACTACTGTTAGGCGCCTTAATCTCGATCGTCGAACTTGGATTTCGACTTAGGCAAGTCTTGACGAATATCGATGCAGAGCGCCAATCGCTGATCGAATCAGCGCGGGATGAACTGATTGTGCTCCTCAGCCTCTTGCTGGGATTCAGTCTGCCTATGGCCCTGCCGCACTACGAGCACCGGAACGAGCTCATGGTAGCTGAAGCCAACGCGATCGCGACGGTTCAGGAGCGCGCCCAACTGGTACCGGAACCGTTTCGCGACAAGATACTTGTCTCCTCGCGGGAATATGTTTGATGCCCGCCTCGACTTTGACAGAAGTGAACCGGATGAGCAGGTAAGTCTGACGAGTATCGAACATGCCCATCAAAATCAAAAGGATGTACTCCAGGAGACAGCCGCGCTCACTCAGCAAAACACGAACTCCTTGACTTCGATATTTGTGCAGTTGCTTGGCACAATGGGCGACATGATTGAACAGCGGCTCGCTGCCGACGAAAAGCGCATACCCAGCGTCATTTGGACGGCCCACATTTCGATATCGGTGCTGACCTGCTTTGTCGTGGGATACAGCATGCGACGCCGATTATTTCTGACAATGATCGTTCTGCCCCTGACCATCGCAATCGTGCTTTCGCTGGTGGCCGAATTGGATAACCGCGAACCGGATTTGTCTGCGAAGGCCAACAGAGCATGCAGAGGCTTCATCTTGCTCTGGAAGGAAAATCGACTAGCCAGTAACAATCCGCAAGATGCAGCGTCGCAAGAACGATATCTTGAATAACATGCTTGCTATTTTAAGTAGAGCGAGCTATAACACACGCGAGAAATCATCCATGCCGTGTTATATCTCGGCGTCGTGTTATTGCTCGCGCACTCCCGGTTCGAGCAGTCCTAGGCTGTTCCTGCGCAACACTCGTCGCATGCTGCGCCTCCCGAAATCTCGAAGATTTCCCACCAAGTCGGGATCGTCCATGAGCCTTAAACCCAGCGTATTCAAAGCTTGGCGATCTGGCACCGAGCTTGCAATGTCAAGAGCGAAAGCTTTTGACACGGTTCGGCACTAGATAACGAGGGACATCATGAGGGAAGCGGCTAATAAGATCACCGTTGAGAAGTTGCCCGGAAGGCAGAATCTTCAGATTGATCAGGATGAAATGGCGTTTGGCAACCTAACCTATATAAATGCCAATGACAACAACATAGAACATCGCAACGAGCCGTGCGCGGCGACGCTGTACTTCATTCGTGGGTCTGGCAAGATCGCGATCAATGGCAGTCTGATGGAATACGACAGCAAGTGGTTCGAGATTCCGCCTTTGATTGAGTATCAGATTCTCCCTGAGACGGATACGGTGATGCTGAGCATTCCGAAGCCGATCGAAGACGCAGATTCATTCTGGAGGAATATCGATGATTCGCACATTGTGTCTTAGCCTCGTGTTATCGCTCGCGGGTGCCGCGGCAGCGCAAACGCCGTCCGTGGTTCCTGCGCAACATGCATCGCACGTTGCCAGTCAGGAAGGTCCGTCTGCGGCGGAAGTCTGGAACAGCTTGATGGCCGGGAATCGGCGATTTGTTGCCGGTAAGCCCGAGGCGCGCAATCTCGTTTCGCTCCGCCATAAACTTGCCTCGGGACAATCTCCAAAGGCAATCATCCTTTCCTGCTCCGACAGCCGGGTAGGTCCAGAGCTAGTCTTCGATCAGAGCCTGGGCGACATTTTTGTGGTACGCACCGCAGGAAATGTCGCGGATAAAGTGGCGCTCGGAAGCATCGAGTACGCGGTTGAGCACCTGCACAGTCCTCTGCTCGTCGTGCTTGGACATCAGAAGTGCGGAGCCGTGAATGCAGCTTGTTCCGGCGAAAAGATGCCGAGCGAAAACCTGGACGCTATTGTAGAAAAGATCAATCCTGCGGTAGCTCGAGCGAAAAGTTACGCAAAGGCGGATGATCTGGTCGAGTCGGCGATCAAGGAAAACGTTCATCAAAGCGCACTGGATTTGTCGGTCAATAGCGAGATCATCAGCAATGCTGTGAAGTCAGGTAAGCTCACCGTCATTGAGGCGGAATATGAACTCGAGGCAGGCCACGTCGTTCGCCTGGATATGCCCACAAAAGGTCAGAACTAGCCACTTCTCTTCATAACCTACCTGAAGCGCGATGCGCCGCTGATCGAGAGTAAGAAAGGCGGCGCTCCCATCGCTTTACACCCGTCGCGGAAGTGCCAAATGTCTCCTGATCTTTGTTAACAACCCTGATTTTCTTTTCTCTTCGGGTCTATAGGTTTCCGAACTCTCGGAAATTTCCGAGAGGTTCGGAACCTTGAACTTAAAGGATCACCTATGTTTTCAATCACTTGTCATTTGGAACCGACGTTGCATTACTAACACTGAGATTCAAGCAACGCTCGACAACAAAATAAAAGGAGAATGCGATATGAAATCACAAATCATCAGTATGTTTTGCGCGGCAGTAACGATGGCGGCGGCGATTATGACTGCCGCTCCTACGAACGCACAGGAAAAGGGCGCCACCACGGTGCCCGTAACCATGACCGTCTCGGCAAGCGTGCCAAGCGATAAACGCATGCCTGACCTCAGTCAACAAGACATCGCCGTTACCCAAGGCAAACAGCGCCTGAAGGTGACGGAGTGGGTTCCGGCTGAGGGGGATCGTGCCGGCCTCGAGTTGTTCATCCTGATCGACGACTCCTCGAACCCGGCCTTGGGGATGCACCTTGATGATCTGAAGACGTTCATCAACGCGCAGCCGTCGACGACTTCAATCGGCGTCGGATATATGCGGAACGCCACGGTCCAAGTTATCCAGAACCCGACGACCGACCACACTGCGGCTGCCAACTCCCTAAGGTTGCCCCTTGGCTCCGCGGGAGCTTACGGGAGTCCTTACCTCTCGGTGATCGATCTGATGAAGCGCTGGCCCGCAACCCAGAACCGGCGTGAGGTTTTGATGATCACGGACGGAATTGACCGCGCCCGCCGCGCCATGGGCCGGCACGGCTTGTACAGCAATCCCGATGTCGATTCGGCCAACCAGGTCGCAATGCGCACCGGCACGATCATTCATACGATCTATGCCCCGGGTGTGGGCCGTTTGGCACGCAACTACTGGGAGGCCACCAACGGGCAGATGAGCATTGCGAAGCTGTCGGATGTTACCGGTGGCGAATCCTTCTTTCTGGGACTGCAGCAGCCGGTGAGTTTCGCGCCCTACCTCGATCAACTGCAGAGGATACTCAACAACCAGTATCTGTTGAGCTTCTCCGCGCAGCCCGGGAAGAAAGCGCAGCTTCAGAACGTTTCGATCAATACCGAAGTCGCAGGAGTGGATCTTTCTTCTGCTGATGCGGTGTTGGTACCGACGGGCAATTGAGAGGTACTGCCAGGTAAGGGCCGTCAATTTTCGGCGGGCCCTTGCTGAGCAGAGACCTGTTCGATCAAAAGGAGCGATCGCCATGAAAATCTTCAAGTCGACTGATCAATTGTCCCGCGCTTTGATCCTGCTGACAGTTGTACTGTTCGGTTTGTCATTAGCCGTCAAGGGGATTACGCATGAACTGTTTCTTGAAGCAGGTGTTTTTTTGGTATCGGTGAAACTGATTTTGATGGCCGGAAGGAACGCCGCATCGAAAGAACGCATCGAGCGTTACCTAAATCAGATCGAGGAACTACTAAAGGCTAACGGTACGTGCAATTGAGAAAGAGAACATCGGAGTAAACGCGAATGATCGCATGCGCGAATTTCGCCGAGAACAACAACTGAAACAAAACTAATTTTAGAGAGGATAAATCCTATGAAAACGCTTTGTGTTGTATTCGTGCTTCTGACTATCATTGCTTCGCCCGTTTTCGCGCAGGACAAGGAGCAGGATCGCGTCGCTAACGCGGGACAGGTGATGCAGGAAATTCTAAACATTCCAGACGACATTCCACAGAGTGTCATCGACAAAGCTGATTGTGTGGTCGTTCTGCCGTCTGTCCTTAAGCTCGCTTTCGGATTCGGCGGAAGCTATGGACGCGGTGTAATGACCTGCCGCAGTGGCGAGGACTTCAATGGTCCCTGGGGAGCTCCGACCATGATGGCTCTCGAAGGTGGAAGCTTCGGGCTTCAGATTGGCGGACAATCCACCGACTTTGTATTGTTGTTGATGACTTCCCGGTCAGCCCGCAGCATTCTTTCGAGCAAGGTGAAACTCGGTGGAGATATTTCCGCCGCGGCCGGTCCGGTTGGGCGCAATGTCTCGGCCGAAACCGATGTTGCCATGCAGGCCGAGATTTTTTCGTATTCCCGCGCTCGTGGGCTCTTTGCCGGCATTTCTCTTACCGGTTCGACCCTGCGTGCCGACAGCGGGGCCAACCAAAAGCTGTACGGAAAAAGAATCACCGCACACGACATCGTCTTCAACAAAGAGGTTCCTGCGCCGAAGTCGGCGAAGTTGTTGCTCTCTGAACTGAACAAGAAATCTCCGAAGAATAAGTCGAATAGCTAGGGCAAGGAGGGACTTATGCTGAGCAAAGTGCGTTCGATAATAACTATGCTGTTGATCGGGCTGATGGCGCTTCAGGCGCCCAGTCCGTTGCTCTGGGCGCAGGCGGCAGCGCCGCCAACGCCGGAGGAACTCGATCAGCTAATGGCGCCGGTTGCGCTTTACCCGGATGCGCTGCTCGCCCAGATCACCACGGCATCAACGAATCCACAGGAAATCCTGGATGTCGAGGCTTGGTTGGCGGCCAATCCCGATCTGACGGGGACCGCACTTACCGAGGCGGCGGAGGCACAGGGATTCGATCCCGCTTTCATTGCATTGGTGAATTTTCCGTCCGTCGTTTCGATGATGGCCGATCACATCGATGATTACGCCGCGATCGGCCAAGCGTTCTCGGATGATCAGGACGCCGTCACTGCATCGATTCAACGGCTGCGCGCTCAGGCGTACGACTCCGGCGCCTTGCGCAGCAACGAGCAACAACAGGTACAGGTGCAACAGTCGGCGGGTCAGACGATCTATGTCGTCCAGCCCGCGAGTCCGACTGTGGTCTATGTGCCGCAGTATGACCCTACGGTGGTCTATGTTCGTCCCGTTGCCGGTGCGATTGTCACCGCACCATTAATCACGTTCGGCGTTGGAATCGGAATCGGTGCGCTGATTCTAGACAACCGGCCCTGGGGATGGGGCGGCTGGGGATGGAACTGGGGAGCGAGGCGCGCTTACTACAACCATGGATATTGGACCGGATGGGGCAATCCTTATCGTCCGCCGCATTACTCATATCATCGACGACCGATTGTGTGGGCCAATCGTCCCGGCTACCGCGGCAACTGGGGCTATCGCCCACCCCATTACCGGCCGCCAAACTATCGAGCGCCGAGACCCGGACGCCCCGGAAGCTCTCCTGGCCGTTCTTCGCCGGGGAGACCAGTTTCGCCTGGCAGACCGGGCACGCCAGGTAAACCAGTCGCGCCGGGCAGGCCTGGAACACCGAGTCAACCTGTCAAGCCAGGCAAACCAGAAGCGCCGGGAAGACCTGCGAACCTAAATCCAGCGAAGCCTGCGCCCAATCCTCCGTCCGAGCGCCCGGGCAAGCCCGAGACGCCGAACCGGCCGGATCGAAATCGGCCAGATCGAAATCGATCGGGAACAGATCAGCCGACGACGACGCCGGGTGGAAACAAACCGACGCGCCCGAATCAGCCGTCCGAGGAACCGAGTAGCCCTAGGGTACCTCGGCGGCCCGGTTCGAATCAGCCGGGTTCGAACCAGCCACGCCCCGGTCGCCCAGCCGCACCGGGAGGAAACCAGCCGACGCGTCCGAATCAACCGCCAGGGGAACCTGTAAAACCTGGCAAACCACAACAACCCGATTCAAACCAACCCGGTTCAAACCGGCCTGGTTCGAGTCGGCCTGATTCGAATCGGCCCGATTCAACTCAGCCGAAAACCGGTCGTCGAGCCGCGCAGCGCAGCGACCAACCGAATCGTCCGAGTCAGCCGTCAACGAAGCCGGCAAAGCCAAACACGCCTGCTCCGCCGAAGTCGGACCAGCAGAAACCTAGCGCTCCGCCAACATCAGGCCAAGGCAATGCCGCGCGGCGAGGCCTGCCTAACCGTCAGCAAGGCTGAGTTTAAAAACTTTCGTCGACTGATTGGGTGCGGCGCTCGACGTTGCACCCATTTTTTTTTGGACAGACTTCGCTATCCTGCGACACTCCGATGTCAGAAAGACATTTCCTTTCTCATCGTTACTGAGATCCCACCCAGCCCGCTTTCCCAATTTTGAGATTTCGGGAATTTCCGAGCGATGGGGACCGTCGCGACACCATAACTCCATATAAATCAGCCCGATAGGTTTGGTTCCCCGGTTGCATTTCTCTTCATCGAGCGGCAATGAAGTCTAGAAGTCGCGAGAAATTCTAAGGAGAAATGTTTATGAAGAGAACCAACACCGCGCTCAAGCTGGCTCTAGCCGTTCTGGCGCTCGCCTTCGCCACTTCGGCTTTTGCCCAACAACCACCCGACAACGTGCAAGGCAATTGGACGATTTACGCCACCAACGCCGGGAACGGCACGGTCGAAATCAAACACGTACAAATCGCCCAATACGGCAACCGCATCACCGGATATTTCGAGGGGACCTATCAGTCGGGACCGATTCAAGGTGAAGTCAATGTGCACCACATTCGATTCGACACGGTGACGCGAAATGTTCTTCATTTCAGGGGAGAGATCTTCGGCGATTCCATGTCCGGAATGTGTGGCGTTCGAGGCAGGCACGCGCCATGGCAGGCAACACGTCCGGCCACGGCTGCTGTCGCTCCGATTGCTCCGAGTACCGGGCCGGTCTACTCGTCACAGCCGATCCTGGCTCCTCCGGAAGCGCAGACTCAGTATCAGGCGCCCTCCTATCAGGCCCCGACGTATCAGTCTCAACCGTCGTACCAATCGCAGCCGGCTTATCAGACTCAGGCGTTGTACCAATCTCCAAATCCAGAGCCAGCAGCTCAGCCTGAGGCGCAACAGCCGACGAATTACCCGACGCAGAGCAACGCGACGCCAGCACCGGCTCTCGCCCCGCTTTCGGCGGATCAACTAAATGCGCTTGTTGCTCCCATCGCGCTTTATCCCGATGCGTTGGTGGCGCAGGTGCTCGCGGCTTCAACAAATCCGGAGCAAGTCGCCTACGCCGACGACTGGCTCGCGCAGAATAAAAACCTGACCGGCCAGGCGCTGGCGCAGGCTGCCAATCAGCAGTCATGGGATCCTAGTGTGAAGGCGTTAACGCAGTTTCCTTCTGTGCTCGACAATCTGGCACATAACCTCTCATGGACGTCGAGCCTTGGACAGGCATTCGCCAATCAGCAGTCTGACGTGATGGCGGCTGTGCAAACCATGCGCGCAAGAGCGCAATCGGCTGGGTCCCTGCAATCGAATTCTCAGATCACGGTCACCACCCCAGCGGCGAATACGATCGTGATACAGCCGGCGAACCCGCAGGTTATCTATGTTCCGCAATATAACCCCACGGTGGTTTACGGCGCTCCCGTGGTGGTGCCGTACTACGTTCCTGCGCCGCTGCCTGTATCGGCGGGAGTGGGCATCTACTTCGGTGCGCCAATCACGATTGGAGCCTGGTTCGGCGGCGGAGGCTGGGGCGGAGGCTTCGGCTGGGGCTGGCACGCGTGGGGACTGCACTGGGGCTGTTGTGGAGGCGGTGGTTCGACCACCATTATTTATAACCACAACACCTACATCAACAACCATACCTGGAATGGTGGCCGTGGGTATTACGGCAGCAACGGCGCCTATCACCCCGTTCCTGGTTATCACCCCGGCGCCGACACGCACTACGGCCCGAACGGTGCCTATCACCCGAATGGATATTTTGGTCCCAACGGTGGCTGGCATCAGGACAACGGCGGACATAACGGCGATCACGGGTTGATTGGCGGGAATGGCGGCGTACAGCACACCAGCACGACTCCCAACAACGGCGGCCAGACGTTCGGTCAAAACCGAGGCGAAGAGAACCACTCAATGAGCGCCGAGCAGAACCGCTCCCGCTTTAGTGGAGACGGCGCTGCCAATCGAGCTGAAAGCAATCGTGGCCGCGGCAGCATGGCCGGGCGTCGCCCGCAAGAGCACATGGCCCGGATGCATGCACCGGTTCACCATTCTTCCGGGGGCGGCGGACGCCGTCGGTAAATGGGATCACGCGATCAGACCACACCAAAACATTCTTGAAGGAGATTGAAAATGAACTCGAATACAAACAAAACGAATAGCCGGAAGCACATCGGTATATTTGCCGCAGTGGCGCTCGCCATCCTCGCGATCGGGGTTGTGCAACTGAAGACAACAAAACTGGCTTTTGCCAAAGACACACAGATGACGTTCCAGTCGCCGTCCGACGCCGGTGCGGCACTGGCCCAGGCTGTCCAGAGTGGCGATGAATTAGCTGTCGCGCAAATTCTGGGCCTCGACACGAAAGCTCTTCTGACGACCGGCGAAAAAGAGGCGGACTTTGCCGCCTTGAAGGTTTTCGCCGCGAAGTACAAGCGGATGAACCGTTGGGTCGATATGACCGATGGCAGCCGTGTGCTCTACATCGGCGCTGATAACTTTGCTTTTCCAGTGCCGCTGACGAAGAATTCCTCGGGACGCTGGTACTTTGATGCCGTTGCCGGCGCTCAAGAGATTCGGGCGCGCGACATCGGCCGCAATGAGTTGTTGACCATCGATGCCTGCTCCGAGCTCGCCGATGCGCAGCAGATGTATCTCGCGGTCAGCGCCTCTGCAGCTTTTGCGCAGCGCATCATTAGCTCTCCGGGAAAGCAGGACGGACTATATTGGCCTGCGTCGGACACGCAGAACGAGAGCCCGCTGGCGAGTCTTAGCGGACTGCCGAACTCCTCGCTCGCATCTTTTTCTCCGGATCAGCCTCTGGTCATCGATGGATACACGCTCCGCATCCTGACTGCCCAGGGCGACGACGCTCCGGGCGGCCCCATGAGTTACATCGTGAATGGCAAGATGACCGGCGGCTTCGCCATCCTGGCGACGCCTGTCGAGTACGCGGAAACCGGCATCATGACTTTCATGACTGGCGTCAATGGCGTCGTCTATGAGCGCGATCTGGGTCCTGACACGGCGAAGGTCGCGGCATCGATTCAGGAATTCGACCCGACCGGTGATTGGTCACCGGTCGAGTAACGTGCAAGGCCAGGGTTGAAACCGGACTGGAGTTTTCTTATGTCAATTAAATGGTTGCACTCGTTCTTCTCGCGGTCTGGCAAATACATTCTTATGTGGGCGCTGATCGCGGAGATGCTGGCCTCGCCGGTCGCAGATACTCACCCTCGCGCCGGCGCGCTGCTCGGACTAAGCGTGTTGTTGATGGTGCTCGCCGGCATCGGCAAGATGGCGAACGGCAGGATCGTTTGCCATACCGTGCTTCCGCTTGCAGGACTCTGGACGATCACAAGAATCCTGGAAGTTTTCGGGAATTGGCGCGAGTCCTGTGCGAACCTGTCCCCGGTGGGCCTGATGTTGTCGTGTTCGATCTTATGGGCTATCTTCGATCACTTCAATTCCGAGCGCGGGCATCCACAAAACCCAATTGCTGAAGCTTTCATCGCCTACCTTGTCATCGCTACTGCTCTCTCCCAGCTCTATTGGATTCTGAATCGCTTCGTCGACCACGCCTTTAACCAGAAGATGCCGTTTACCCAGACTGGAACATTGCTCTATTTCAGCATGGTGACCCTGACCAGCGTAGGCTACGGAGGGATTGTGCCGCTGAACCCCTATGTGCGAATCATTGCTGCGCTCGAAAGTATGTCCGGTGTCTTTTTCGTCGCCGTCGTCGTGGCGCGGCTCGTCTCAAGCTATCGGCCGAAGCCACTCGCGGAACCCTGGCTTCTGAATCGCGAAGAGTCTGTGTTAGCAGAACATCCCGACTGCGAGGGTGAATGTGCCACTGCAGTCACGCAATAAAGCTCCCGTTGTCAGATCAGATCGTCTCGTTTACCGGGTAACGGTAGTCCCGTCCAATTACGTGAGCAACTCGTGGCGACGCGGACGCACTTCGTCGGCTCGCAAGCCAAGTGGGGCCGAGAGTCCAAGAGATCCCGGTCGCTAGGCTAGCGCATAAAGGCGGGGGGCTGCG
Organism: uncultured Acidobacteriaceae bacterium; assembly: GCA_963817305.1. GTDB lineage: Bacteria > Acidobacteriota > Terriglobia > Terriglobales > Acidobacteriaceae > Sulfotelmatobacter. Next base: position 1,009,524 of record CAWFOD010000016.1, read on the forward strand.
GCGGCCCACAGGGGCGTGGGCTTATTTGCCGCAGCCATTCGGAGGGAAAACGCTCTATCGAAACTTAGTTCGTGTAGAAGCGGTGCTTGTCAATCTTGAGGGCGCGGATCTTGGAATCCAGGGTTGAGGGCGGCATGCCGAGCTTGGCAGCTGCACCCGCAGGACCGGAAACCCTCCCTTTGCACTCTGCCAGCGCCGCCTCGATGAGTTCCTTCTCCTGCGAAACCATCTCTTCCGTCAACGGACGGCTGGGCCGGGGTTGGGCAGAAAGCCAACTTTCGTCGACCGAGAAGTTTTCAGAGTCACAAAGGATCACCGATCGCTCAATCACATTCTGTAGCTCGCGAATATTGCCGGGCCACGGATAGGACTGCAGCCGGTCCATGCTCTTCTTTTCGATGTTTTGGATGCGCTTCCCTGTCTTCTGCGCGTAGCGACCGATAAAGTATCCGACCAGCAGGCGAATGTCTTCCTTGCGGTCGCGCAGTGCAGGAATTTCCACCGGAAACACATTGATTCGGTAGTACAAATCGCTGCGGAATGTGCCGGCCTCAATGGCCGCGGGCAGGTCGCGATGCGTAGCGACGATGACCCGGACATTAGTTCGAATGGTCTGATTGCTGCCAACCCGCTGAAATTCCCGTTCCTGCAGGACGCGCAGCAGAGCCACTTGCGTCTCGGCAGGAAGCTCTCCGATTTCATCGAGAAACAGCGTCCCTCCGTCGGCCAGCTCGAACCGGCCAATGCGGCGTTGCAGCGCACCGGTGAATGCCCCCTTCTCGTGTCCAAACAGTTCGGATGCGATCAGGTCGCGTGGGATCGCGGCGCAGTTCACGCTAACAAACGGGCGGCCTGCGCGATCGGAGTTCTTGTGAATGGCGCGTGCGATCAACTCTTTGCCGGTACCAGTTTCGCCCGTGATTAGGACGGTGGAGTCGGTGCGGGCGACCTTCGCGACCCGAGTCAACACAGCCTGCAAACGAGGCGAAGTGCCAACGATCTCTTCAAACATCGCCACTGACGCAATTTCTTCCCGCAGCGCAAGATTCTCGCGCTGGGCCTGTTCTTTGGTTCCCTTATGGTCTTCAATGTCGATCCGCGTGCCACACCAGCGAACAATCTCGCCATCTTCATTGCACAGTGGCATCAGCTGGTGCAGAAACCACCGGTACTGGCCGTTCTTGTTTCGAACCCGCGCTTCGGCTTCGATGGAAATCCCGTGGGCGATGGCGTCCGCGTAAGCGCCCGAGAGCGCCTCGAAATCTTCCGGATGGACGATAGCCCGGAGACGCTCCGTGGGCTTGATGGCGTCAATGGGTCCGAGGTACTCGCGCGCTGCGCGATTCACAAAGGACAACGTCGCATTCGGCTCGAGGATGAACATGTGCTGCGGCACAACATCCATGATCTGCTCGATATGCCGAGTGCTCACATACGCGGCCGAATCCGGGTTCATCAAGCGATCGAGAGCTTGGATATCCAGAAGTGAAGCCATTGGTTGGTCAGAGAGCATCAAGCCAAATTCTTGCGCCTCTCCTGCGGGAATTTCCGTTTCAACATCCAAAACCGCGTAATTCATTTGATCTCTCCACACCGCTCTAAATCTTCGTTCTTAATGGTGCTACTATGCAGCCGCTGTGCGACCCGGCGCATCTCGCGATAAGCAGTTTTTTTCATATCGCTGCAGGAAATCTGCGAGATACCACTTTCGGATATTCGGGTCAGGATAGTTCAAGAAGAGGAGCCGGAGTTTTACACAATCAGGAAGTGGAAAGTGGAGCGTTGGAAAATAAAACTATGACCTGGCTACGCGAGGGATGACAATCTTACGCCGGCCAAATAAATAAGCATCGAGGGAAATTGCGCCCGGGCCTAACAGCGCAATTGCAAGTGCCATTCCGATTGCTTCGAAACTCGTCAAGCTCAGGAAGGAAAATGCCCAGGCGGGGTGCCAAACGTAAGTAGCCGCTCCGGCTAGCGCCGAAATGCCCGCCATAAGCTGAGTCAGGAAGCCCAGTACAAACGAAGTTCCGATTCCAAACGCCAGCAAAGCTAACAGCCATACTCCCAGCTTCCAACCCTGAGGTTCCACCATACAAGTAAACGCTTCAATGAGAAGTTTTGCACCAATCGCAATTCGCAGAACAAGCAGCCCGGCGCCATGCAAACCGTGCGGAAATGTTTTATACCAACGCTGCAATCTCTCTTCTCCTCAGACTCCACGGTTAAGACACCGCATGCAAAAACATATCCGTTTCCAGACCGGCATGCATCTCCCGAATTTAAAAGTTTTGGATACTACTAAAGTGGTATTTCCGGATATCACTGAAGAATGTGCGTGGCAGAAGAACTCCCCGCTTTAGAGGTGAATAATGCCGCGGCGGACGGCAATAGTCATTGCCTGGGTGCGATCCTTCGCGCCAAGTTTTTCCATGATGTGCTGGATGTGAACCTTCACCGTGCCTTCGGAGATGAAGAGCCGGTCGGCGATGTCGCGATTGCGGTTGCCCTCTGCAACCTGCTGCAGAATTTCCACTTCGCGAGCCGTAAGCGATTCGTCGCTCAGATGGTCCGCAAGGCTGGCGGCAATCTCCGCAGGGATGGCCTTTTTGCCGGCATACACCTTGCGGATTGCTTCGAGCACCTCTTTGGGCGGCATGCTTTTGAGCATATAGCCTTTCGCTCCGCCTTCCAGAGCACGCTGCATTTCCACGTCTCCTTCAGAAGAGGTAACAATGATGACTCGTGCCGCCGGAAACTCGCTGAGAATTGTAACCATAGCATCGATCCCGCTGATATCAGGAAGTCGCAAGTCCATGAGAACAACATGTGGGTCAAGATCGCGAAAGAGTTTTATTGCTTCGTGGCCGGTCGAGCCCTGCCCAACAACCCGCATATCGGTTTGATCATTGATCAATGCGGCGAGCCCCTCACGCACGAGAGGATGATCGTCGACGCTGAGAACACGAATGGTTTTGGGTTCGTTCATTCGCGTTTGTTCCTCACATTCGCTTGCTGCAGGCTCCTTCTCCGTCTCGCGGGATACAAGCGGGGCAGCCACTTCCAGAATTGACTGGCAGAGGCATCCTTGTAGGCTAGCGCGCCGGGAACCGAAAGTTCAATTTCCGTTCCGGCATCGACCCCGCTCAATACCTCGAGCCTTCCGCCAATCTTTTCTGCGCGCTCGCGCATGCCCGCCAACCCCCAGTGTCCGTCGCGGCCAATCCGCAAAAATTGGGAATCAATCCCGGAGCCATTGTCCCGCACCAGGACACGCAGGTTGCGCGACACATAATCTACCTCAACTTCGATCTTGGTGGGCTGAGCGTGGCGGAAAGCGTTAATCACTGCCTCCCGCGCAATAAGGTAAGCCTCATCGCGGACTAATGGCCGCAGGGCGCGGGGCTGACCTTCGGTGGTCACGAGAAAATCGATGCTTCCCGGCAGATCAAATTCCTTGGGAAGCAGAGAGAGAGCATGCTCAAGTCCGTCGGAAATGGTCTGTCGGGAACGGAGAGACCGGAGGGCAGTGCGTCCCTCCTGGCTGACCTGGCTCAGCAACTCCAGACCGCGCGCGACGGCAGACTTCGCAGGTGAATCCTCCGGCAGGCGATTATTAGCGAGATCAAGGTGGAGGGAAGCGCTATAGATGCCCTGTAGGAGCGTGTCGTGTAAATCCTGAGCAAGACGCGTGCGTTCCGCCAGCCTCTCTTCGAACCGAACATTGAGCAGTCTAGTAAGCTGCCGCATGCGAACGTGGTATGCAAACAATGCCATGAATCCCGCGCAAAGCACTACAGCCAAACGAAACCACCACGTTTGCCAGAGTTCAGGTTCGACTTTGAAATCGATCGCTGTTTCTGCCCCATCCCACAAGCCGTCACTATTACTCGCGACCACGCGGAATCGGTAGGGTCCCGGTGCCAGACTGTTATAGGTCACTTCTCGCGCTGCCTCGGGTTCACTCCAGCTAGTATCAAAATTATCCAGCCGGTAACGGTATCGGACCCGTTCTTCGTTTGCCAAACTCAGACCAACAAACCGAAACGTAATCTTCTCTCGCCCTGCCGGAACTTTTGGTGAGCTTCCAAGTTGGAGCGCATTTCCATCCGCGATGACAGCTTCGATTTGAACAAGAGCCGGCTTGGGATTGACGGTCGCCCGCGCTGGATTGACTACAGAAAGGCCACGATCGGTGGAAAACCAAATGCGTCCGTGCGAGTCTGCGACCACAGATTTGTCCCGCTTCACACCCGCGGTGCCAAGCAGGCCGTCGGCAAGCCCATATTCGCGCACATCCGTCATTTCGTTACCGTTTAAAATTCCGCGTCTTACTTGAAGAATGTGATCGGCAGTTGCAATCCAGAGCCAGCCGGTTCTGTCTTCTGCAATTCCGAAGATTGGTTCATGCAAAGAGTCAGGCTCCGCCGCGAGAGTATGTATCTGGCCGGCGCTGAAAAATGCGAGACCTTCGGCAGTTCCAATCCACATTAACCCGCCTGAATCTTGGAACAAACAATCAATTTCTGCGGCCGGCAATCCATCGGCTACACGATAGGTCTGCCATCCATTGGCCGACTTCTCAGTGAGACCGTCAGGTGTGCCGAACCAGATCGTTCCGTCAAAACTTTCAGCGATTGAAGAAACCGTGTTCGATGCCAGACCATTTTCGGTGGTGTAATTTGTGAAATGTCCATTCTTCAATTCGCTTACCCCGCCCGCAAGCGTTCCGGCCCAGATTGTGCCGTTATGACCTTCGAGAACAGCATAAACGCTATTCTGGGCCAAACCCTCGGATCGCGTGAACGTCTTGGCGACGAATGCACCATTGACATACCGGAGATGAGTCAGTCCTCCATGTTGCCGTCCGATCCATAAGCTATCCGGTGTGGCGCCGGTCATGGAATAGACAACATCGCCGGCAAGCCCAGCCGTGGCGACGGCCCCATATTTGCCGGCCTTCAGCCGCCACAAGCCTCCTTCAGCCGGTGCAATCCAAGTGTAATCATCGGGGTCGGCATACAACGCTCCCGTACTTTGCTGGCGCGGGAGCGAATATGTGACAAACGCGCTGTCACGCAGACGCTCAAGGCGCTGTGCGCCGCCTATCCACAGGTTTCCTTCCCGATCTTCGAAGAGTGCCGTCGTCCGATTCGCGGGAGAACGAACTTTCTCTGCTAAGGGAAAAACACCGCCTTCGTTGATTCGAATCAATGTCTGCGTCGTTCCGACCCAGATATTCGAATCGTGATCCCGAGCCATAGAAAGAACTTCGACATTGCGGAGAGACGAAGGTACCCCCCCCCGTGTAAGTTCCGCTCCGTTCCAAAGCAGGACACCCTGGTTCGTTCCAATCCACAGCTTGTGGTTCTCAAGAGGCAGAAAGCAGTTAACGCGCAAATTGGGCAATCCTGGTGTGACAGTATGAACTTCACCTCCGTCAAGAGCGAGGACTCCTCGATCCTGAGTCCCGAGCCAGATCTTTCCGTCAGTGGTTGCCCCGAGCGAAATCACGGCAGCGGTGGGCTCTATCAACCGATGTGGTGCGATGCTGGTTGACCAACTAAAGTCGGCAGCGGTCTGATACGGATTTTGTCCCGGCGGCAGCGCTTTCGACACGTTCACAAAGCTTCCGTCCTTGTACACCAATACGCCCATCGCGAGCGAGGAGAGCAGGACTGCATTTCCTGCTCCTTCTCCTAATGCGGTAATGCCGTTTTCGGCCTCACCTCGCACAAGATCGAAAGTTCCATCACGGTAGCGCAGGAGTTTCGTATTTTGTAATAGAATCCACAGAGTCCCCTGCCCATCCACAAGAAGCTTGCGCACAGGACCGAACGTGGGTGTCGCTGACCCTGCTTCGAAGAGATGAAAATTGATCCCATCAAAGCGCATTATTCCCCTGTCTGTTCCAATCCAGAGATAGCCATCGGGAGTTTGCGCAATCGAAGTAATCGTACCGCCCGGGAATCCCTTGTCCGTTCCCCAGGAATTGTCAACGTACTGCAAGAGCGTTCGGTTGGGATCAATCGCGAATACAGAAACTGAGTGGCAGACAACCACCAATCCAGCGACAGCCAATCCCAGCAATGGCCACGCTAGGCGTCCCGGATCACGGGAGGTATTCGAATTTGTCGATGATAACTTCAACATCCTCCTGCAGCGGATACTTTTCGCTTGGAACTAGGTAAACTTGCAGCTTGACTTTTTCCTGGCCCGGCGCAGGTACACCCACAGTAAATTCGTGCTCAGCTACAACGGTTCCCGCTGTACCGTCGCGCGACGAACGGGTCGTTGTGAAGGCCACGCTTCCCGATTTCCATCGCATGGTATACGTCAGAGGGCCGGCTGGAGCCTTGAACTGATATACATTTCCAGGAACATAAAACGGCTGAATGCCATACTGCGCATTGTTCGGATTGGCGGCATCCCCCCACCGGCTCAGCTCAACATCCATTTCACGGTAATACTGATCTCCGTGCCATTCGTCAAAGGTATACATGCTAAAAACCGCGGCTGATTCTAAATGGGAGACATCTCGGACTCTGAAAATATAAGTGCCATATCCCAGACTGCGGGTTAGGGCTAGTTGCGCACAGTACCATAAGCCAGACCTATGGGTGATCCGCAAATGCAGCGCGCCATTGGCATCCGTCCAGGCATTATCTGGATCGTACAGGTTTTCCGATCCTCCGCGATTGCTCGCGACCGTGCGCACGGCCCAGTCGTATCCGCTGAACTTCAGAGGTTTGGTGGGAGCGAAGGTCGGCGGGCCGGAGCCTTTCACGATCGCTACCGTAGCTATCGGGCCACCCGGAGTAGGGGTTAGGTCCAAAGTCAAGGGCGGGTGATAGCCAGGTTCTACTAGCAGAGCGGCATACTCTAATCCGAAATGAGTTGGGGTCCTCCACGTAGAGTCCGATTGAATCGAAACAAATGGATGATCGGGATCGGGTTGAATCCACCACGGCCCGCTGTGGGCATAGATTACGAGCTGCTCACCTGGATGAGAGCCATGAACTCGTCCTGCGATGGTGTCGAGCTTTTCCGCGTCACCCCGCGCCCCCCCACCCTGCGCTGCGGGAGGAACATGGGTGAATTCAATGGAAAGTACGCCATCGCGTCTTTGCGATTTGCAACCGTTTAGCATTACACAAAGCGCCACCAGCAGCCCTTGCAGCCGCCACCTAGTTAGCCTTGATGGTGGTTTCATATGGGTTCCCAACACTTATCGATCGATCCTTCGCCAAGCTGCCCAAATGGTTGAACAATCCTATTACATTCGCAAGGCAATCAGCCAAGAAGTTCGGATTCCTCTAAAGCATCAATCACTGTCCTCGCGATCGATTAATCGGCTTTGCGTCGCGCGAAACCAACTCACGAAATCTCGTGGGTTTTCCTGCGATCGGGACCTTCAATTTCTCGCAAACCCGCTCTTCTTAACAAGTTGCGATTGGCGCGCCGATTGCACTTCTTAATGCAGCCCACACAGGGACGGAAATCACGACTCATTTAGAAGGATGAAATGAAAAATACAATGTTTTTTGCTCTCATGATTCTCGCTGCACTTCCCGCCTCTGCGCAAAAAGCTGCGACTCCGAATTGCTCCGTGAGCGCAGAAACCATGACTGCGTTAGCAGAGGAATACGCCGCCCGCGTCGACGGACTGCTGCGAGACGCTCACGCCAGCCTGCGAAGCATTTCTGAACGCGTGGAAGCCGGCAGTATGAGCCCCGAACGAGCTGAGAAATTGAAGCTCGCCGTAACGCGAGACATGATTTCTCGCCTGGATACACTTTCAGCAGTCTACGATGTGCGCCTGAATGAGAACGGCCCGATTGACAATAAGACGCAAGCGGCCGCGGGTAATGACTGCGCTGCGGACAAAGTGCACCCCACACATAACCGCAATGCCACGGTCAGCGTGGAGGAACTCAAGTCAGAGGGCGCCTCCCGTTTTGAAGCCGCGCGCCGAGGACAGTCCGCAGGAGATTCCAATGACAGTTATTGAACATGTCCTCTTGCGGTCGAATGACATCGGAGTGACCGACGTCTTTGGCGTGCCCGGCGACTTCGCGTTCCCCGTAAACGATGCCGTTTGCAACCACCCGAAGATGCAGTGGATTGGATGCTGCGACGAACTCAATGCTGCTTACGCGGCAGATGGGTACGCAAGAATCAAAGGGATTGATACTGTCTGTACCACCTATGGGGTGGGCGAGCGGAGCGCCCTTGCCGGAATTGCCGGCTCTTATGCAGAGCATCTCCCCATATTCCACCTCGTGGGCGCTCCAAATATGACAGTGCAGGCCGCCCGCGCCTTGATGCATCACACGCTGGGGAACGGGGAATATGATCTGTTTCACCGTATGTCCCAGCCAGTCGTTTGTGCCAGCGCCATCCTGACTCCGTAAAATGTTGCCTACGAGACAGAACGGCTGATCGCGGAGGCGCTATTCATCGGCGACCGGTGTACATGGCGTTCCCGGCCGATCTTACCAATCAGCCCGTGCTGGGTTGTGCTCCGCGCCACGAAGCGATCCGAACTCGCTCGCAGCCGCGGCCGATGCGATCATTGCGACACTTGAGAAAGCTTCCACAGCGTGCATGCTGCCTGGAATCCTGGTTGCCACTGGGGACTTGTCGTTCTCAAGGCTTCCCTGAAATCACGACGAACCTGCTCCTCGCTTTTCAGGGCCTGGTTGAGTTCCTGAAGAATCTTCAGCACGTCATCGGGATCTTTTGTTCGCAGCGCGGCCTTGCACAACTCTCTCCAGTTCTTGCGCTCTTCTTGAGCCATAGTGATTTGCTCCTTCTCGTACTCACCGTAGCGCTTCAAGGGGCATGTGAGATGCCGAAGTTTCGGTTCGCTTTCCGCTCAGTCAAGTGCTTGAGCGAACGAAGGTTGCGCAGCAAGAGCTGGAGACTCAGCACGGGATTGTCGAGCACCTCGACATACCATTCGACAGCTGGCGAACATTACGACATTTTTGTTCGAAGCGATACCCCATCTCACCTGGGCTCGTGCTCATTCTCTGAGTTGCGGCTTCTAGACGTACACCCCTTTACAAATCGCCGACAAGTGTCGAAATTGCCTGGACATTTCTCGACACCATCCTCCGCATGATCTTCTCTTCCTTGTTAAAGTCAGCGATTTACGTACATTCCCTTAGCGCATTGCTTTGGTCGGTCGGTTGCCTTGACTAGCTTGCAGCTGATGTAGCAGACAGAAGAAAGAAAGTGCGGTTGCGGGCTTACTACGTACGCTGGGTTGCCTGGACGACGAAAACTCTTCACCCGCGAAGATGTCCTCGATAAAAGCGATCCCGGTATTCTGGAAGCATGGCCTCGCTGAGACGAGTGTTCAGGACCTGGAACAGGCCACAGGTGTGCGCAAATCTGGCTTGTATACGGAATTCAAGGACAAAGAAGACCTGTTCGTGGAGAGCCTGCGCAGGTATTTCGAAGTCCTGATGGCACGCGGACACCTGACGAAACAGCCTCAGGGTTGGACCAACGTTGAGAGTTTTCTCAAGGTCTGCTATGGGAGTTGGGGCCAGAAGGGCTGCTTCTCGGTGAATTCTATGCGCGAATTCGCAGACCTCCCCCCAAAGCCCGCCAGATCATGGTCGCGAGCTTAATTAAAGCCCATCGGCTACTCGTCGACAATCTAGCAGCAGCGCGTGGATCTCGTGACGATAATGATTCCCTCGCTGGCTTGATCGTCACGTTCTTTAGCGGAATTTGCCTGGAGCAGAACCTCGGTCCCGACCGGGCGCGAATTACGAAGAAGATCGATGCCTTCATGCGGCTGATTCGCGGGATGTGATTGATCGTATCGAGTGGTGTTCCGCGTGCTTACTTCGGAAACGAGTCGCCGAACATAGGGCGCCCGCTCTTGGACTGTTGTTCGGTGGCCTCGTCCTGAATGACGTCCCAGTGCTCGACGAGAATTCCGTCCTTTAGGCGAACGACGTCCGCTGCGATCCAGTTCACAGGAAGGCCAATATTGGAGAACCGACCATGGAGGATGACGTAGTCGCCCTCCGCAAGAACCACTCCGGGTTCATACTTGAGCGATGGCGGCGCGGCTTTGATGAGGTTGAAGAGCCCGTCTCGTCCGGGCTCGATGTGAGCGCTATGCTGAATGTACTGGGGAGACCAGAAACGCTCCGCGGCAACGTAGTCTCGCTTGTTGAACAAGGTATCGAATGCCTCCAACACGATCGCCTTGTTCTTTTTCGGATTTGAACTGCTCATGGATTTCTCTCTTCCTGATCGGCGTTCGTGTTCAGGACGACACTTCAATTGTATCGACCCGGATGAGATAGATCGCCAATCCGCGCTTACTTCCGATTCTCCTGCTTAATATTTGCAGCTTCTTCACTTCGTCTCAAAATCTGTGGAGACGCTGAGTTTCTTCCAAATTCGTGCTTCCTCTAATCGCGCAAGATCATTCTTTTCCGCGGCGGCGTACGCATCGCTGCCGAGCAAGAGTCGCAACGGAGGGTTCCGTTCTTGCGTCAATTGGACGATCGCCTGAGCTGCCTTTTTGGGGTCACCAGGCTGCTTGCCGTTGTAGTTCCGCTGAAACCTTGCGGTAGCTCCAACCGTCGAATCGTATTCAGGATGACCTTCGCTAAGTTGGGTGGAACTGCCCGCGAAGTCTGTGCGAAAGCCACCCGGTTCAACGATGGTGACCTTGATGCCGAGCGGTGTCACTTCGCGCGAAAGCACCTCGGAGAAGCCTTCGACACCCCACTTCGCCGCCGAGTAAGGCCCGCGGTTCATTCAGTTTTCATCGGTGGGCGGAAGGATTGGCCCTCCGGGACGACCCAAACCACGAGAGCTGCCGGTGACCAACCATACCTGCGCCATTTATCCTCCTGTATCGAAGCCAAACCCCGGATATTCTGGAGAAGCTTTTCAAACTCAGGATTGGATGCGCGATGGGTATACGAACGGACTTGTTAGTTACGCAGGAAATCGCCGAATCTTCAGATCTCAGGGCGACTCCCCTCGAGTTCGAGAGAGCCAAGAGGGTTGAGGCGGCGCTCGACAGTCTCGAAGGCAAATGGAAGATCGTTATTCTGAACCGGCTCTTCGCGCGCCCATCTGGCGATTTTCTGAGCTTGAACGGACCGTCCCCGGCATTTCACAACGTATTCTGTCGCAACAGCTGCGTCTCCTTGAGAAGTGCGAGTTGGTGAAGCGAACCGTTCATCCTCAATTTCCACCAAAAGTGGAATATGAACTCACCGAGTTTGGGAAAACGCTCTGTCCGGCGATGAAGACGCTCGTCGATTGGGCGATGACCTTCCCCAAGACCCGCGAAACATCCCGGTATCAACCGAGAAAGGCTCGAAAAGCCTTTTAGTGTTTTGAGCTTGTGATTAGAAAGTGCAGGAGAAGCCCTACCTGCACCTTTCCCCTTTAGTGCTTGCGGGGCTTCGATGGCGAGAACGGCGTTTCCCAGGACTAATCAAGGCGCGACGCGACGACTACTTGTGCGGTTGCTCAAGTCTCTGGATTCCTGTCCGCCGCATTCGATGACTTGCGATATTGGCCCGGAGTAGTGCCCAGCCGTCGGGAGAAGACACCTGAATCCGCCTTTTCCAAATCAACGCGCCACCCCTCATGCAACGCGCGAAAGGTCGCTACTCCGACCGTGATCCAGTGAAGTTGACACAGTACGAATCGCCGCCGGTGGCACGACGATCTCAACGAGTCCGGTCGCCACATCATAGACGAGACCTGATATAAGCTACTCGCCCGGCAACGCGGGAATTGCCCGGAGCAACGTAACGTCGCCGGCAACCGCTGCGCGGGGATCGGTAACCGCTTTTTGCTTGAGATCCCCGTCCTGGATCTGAAAATAGTGCGCCAACTTGGCGGGGTCGCCCGCAAGTCGAGTGATGCCGCAGTCGGTGTGCTGAAGTACGATGATGTGAAACTCCCCGCCGCCTCCAGGAGCCTCTCCAGCAACCTCACCGATTCGCCCGAGTAGACCCAACTGCTCCAACAACCCCGGGGTGATTCGACCGCCGATGTTACGTATCACAACAGCCTCACCCGGCTGAATTCCAAGTACATGGGCCGGATCCACACGCATATCAGCGCAACCGATTATGATGGCCTTTACGTTTGGCAGCGCCCGCGGAAGCGAAGGCATAAGTGTGCCTGCAGCAGACTGCTGAGCAGCAAAGTCTTTGTTGCGTTCTAACATAGAGTTAAGACGGTTCATGTTCGTTCTCCTTGAGAGATGTTCCGTAACACTCTCCCTATCCGAATATTTTGTCGGCCTGTCGGATAATTTCCTGTTTGCTCTGGGCGGTCGGCTTGACAAACTGTTTCAAGCCAACCTCTTCCCCCACTCTGAACTGCTTTGATGGCGTGCCTATTCGTTTTGACTCGCAAAATTAAAGACGAAATCCCACTATTTATTTATTCTTTATCTCTTTAGCGCAGGCATGATTTTCGCCATCGCCACTGGCCGATAATCTGCCTGTGACATCGGTACCGGGAAGTCGGGATGGCACCACGTTTTCTCGCGGCAACGGGGTTTGGTCGGATGAAAGGTGCCATCGGCGTTTGGCGTTACCTATGTGGTTCTTCATGGCGGTTCTCACACAATCCTGATCGCCGACGCGCCAATCTCCATCCCAGTTGCCAAGCCTAGGATTCCAACAACGACCTTACCTTGTGAGCGTATCTGCGGCTCGACGTAACCACTGCTCCGTCGGCTAGTACGATGTCGTAAACGCCGTCGAACATCGGACGAATCTCGCTAATGCAAGCGGCATTCACGATGGCCGATTTCCGCACGCGGATGAACTGGCGTGGCGCCAGCTTCTCTTCGAGATGTGCCAACGTTTCCCGCAACAGATGACGGTCGCTGGCGGTGTGTATGCAGGCGTAGTTTCCCGTGGCCTCGATCCACAGCACGTGGGAAACGGGGACAAAGAAAATCCGTTTCTTGTCCTTCACCACAAAGCGTTCGAACGGGCGGAGACTTCGCAGGGATTGGAGTAGTGGTTCGAAATCTCGATTTGCTTCCCTGCGCTGTTCGAGAACCTGGCGTGCGTGAACCAAGGCCTTGGCAAATCGCTCCTTATCATACGGTTTCAACAGATAGTCAACAGCGTGCACTTCGAATGCACGAATGGCGTGAGCATCGTGAGCCGTGACGAAGACATAAACGGGGGCGGGGCCGGTCGATGGCTCCACATTTTCGATGACTCCAAAACCATCCAGATCAGGCATCTGCACATCGAGAAAAACGATGTCGGGATGAAGTTCATTGATCTGCTCCACCGCACTGATTCCGTTCGCCGCCTCGCCCACAACTTCAATATCGTTGTGTTTGGCCAGATAGCGACGGATACCGCGCCGGGCGATCGGTTCGTCATCGACGATGAGGACTCGGGTCTTCATGAGAACTCCTCAGTGGAATGGTAATGATGGCCTCACAGCCTCGACCGTCGCCCCCAGTAAGTTCCAGCGACGACTCGTCCCCGTAGAGCTGTTTCAAGCGTGACTGGACATTGGTGAGCCCGACGCCCAGTCGCAGGCGCGATCCCGGTGCCGGACCGGGGCCGTCATCGCGGACGCAGAGCCAGACTCTGCCGTTGTGGCGTTGCGCAGTGATCTCCAGTCGGCCTGCGGCAGAATCCACGCTGATGCCGTGCTTGATGGCATTCTCAACCAGTGGCTGAAGCACCAGGCTCGGTACATAGACTCCGAGAAGGTCAGGTGGCACGTCCATGTGAACCTTCAAGCGATCGTGAAAGCGTGTCTGTTCGATCTCCAGGTACTTGCCGACAAACTCGAGTTCGCTCTGCAAGGTGATCTCGTTCTCCCGCCGTTCGAGTGCCATGCGCAGCAAGTCGCCGAGGCTGACCAGGAGATGGCTTGCAGCATCGACGTCTTCCTGCATCAGAACACCGATGGCATGAAGGCTGTTGAATAAAAAGTGCGGATGCAGCTGGCTCTTGAGATTCTCAAGTTCTGCATGGGAGAGCTGGGTCTCCAGTTGCGCTGCTATCGTCTGGCGTTCCATAGCAACCTGGTAAAAGTGCATCGACTGGTACAAGCCGACCACTAACCAGTATGTGAGTATGCCGGTAAAGCTCATGAAAAGAACACCGACTCCGAACGACGAGAGGAAGCGGTGCACATCAGGACGGGTGATGTGAAAGACAAACCGGAGAAGTCCAAGGCTCAGAAAGTATTGGGTGACAGATGCCAGGGGAGCCATCGTGAGCGATGTGATTGTGTGGATCGCTATATGGGGCATAAACCTCGGCCCCATCAAGGGAAACCGTTTGGCTAGACCAATCACAAGCGGCGTGTACGCCGCCCATACGTACCACCAGAGAAGTTCGAGCGCACCCTCGATCACCCAGTGAACCTGCGAACCCTGCACCTTTTCCACCACGATCTGTTGCGCGGCAAACAACAGCCCCACAATCGTCCACCCACACAGGATCAAAATCCATTTCTTCCGCCCCCTCTCTGGCGTGGCTTGTAGCAATGGGTGTTGAACCTCCGGCACGGATTATAGCTGTAGCGTCGAAGGAGACATCACTGAGGACCGAGCCGTCGAGAGCGCCAGATGCCTTTTGACGCCTAATTCCTGCCGCTTGCCTCATCGCCGACACCGCATGTCACTTTTCCTGCAAATATTGGTTCTTCGCGACCTATGTTCACCGAGCAGGACCATTCAGGTTGAGGTAAAGGAGTTTCTCATGAAGAAGATTTTGACGCAGTATGGAGCGTATATACTCGCGGTCGCTCTGATGATGCCGTTGGCGCAGGCGCAGCCGACAAAAATCCAGGCGGCCTTCGGAGACGATGCCGGAACGCTTTCCAAAAAATTCACCGGCCTCGCGCGCGTGATGGCAGGCAAGTACGACTGGAAGCCCGGCCAGGGCGTTCGCTCCGTCAGCGAGGTGTTCAACCTGATCGTTGAGGAGAATAGCCTGCTCGCCGATGCTCTCTCGGACACACCGAATAAGGCGACAGAGCCCGCGCCCATTACCGATCCGGGGAAAATGCAAGACGCTCTTAAGGCTTCTTACGCCAATCTACAAAAAGCGATCACGGGACTTTCCGACAACGACCTGCAGACACACGTGAAACTGTTCGGAGAAGACATCACCAAGCAGGATGCGCTGATGCTGATTCTCGAAGATCAACACGAGCATCTGGGGCAGTCGATCGCATACGCGCGCACCAACGGCATAGTCCCGCCCTGGTCTAAGTAGTAGCGCCGCGCGTGGCTATCATCGCGCGCTTTTTCTTGAATTCAAAACCGAGGACCTGCCATGAGGTTCCTGCGCCGATTTTTCAAACGTCTCTTCGAACTTCGCCACTGAACAAGGGAAGACACATGATTGACTTCGGTTTGGGAAAGTTGCGGCTCTGGAGCGCGGCAGCAGCCTGCGCAGGCCTATTCATGACGCAGGCTGCGGGAGCCCATCCAGCGGCCTTTACACTCAACGATGTGATGCAGGCGCCATTTCCGTACGACATGGTGGCCGCGCCCACGGGCGCAGCCGTGGCGTGGGTATTCGACGCGAAGGGCTGCCGTAATATCTGGGTAGCAGACCCCTCCCATGGCGCGGAAGCGCGCCAAATCACACCGTACACAGAGTGCGACGGTTTCAACATCGGCGACCTCGCCTGGGCGCCGGATACGAAGTCGATCGCCTTTACACGGGGCGAGAATCTTTGGGACGAGACTCCGGCCAACGTTAATAACTCTCCGCAAGGCCCAATGCCCAAGGAAGTATGGGTGGTTGCCACGGCCGGCGGCGTGCCGCATAAGGTCGGCGCGGGAGACTCCCCTACCTTCTCGCCCGATGGCAGCAGGCTGCTGTTTGTCGACAAGAAAAGAATTCTGACGGTGGCCGCGAGCGGCGATGGCGACGCGCAGCCACTGCTCATCGATCAGGGAACAGTGGACTCGCTGACCTGGGCGCCGGACGGCAAGCGCTTGGCGTTCGTGAGCGATCGAGGCAACCACTCGCTGATCGGTGTCTACGATTTCGCTGACCAAACCATCGTCTGGTTGAGTCCGAGTCTCGACTACGACAGCTCGCCCGCGTTCTCACCGGACGGCGCGCGGATCGCCTTCATTCATGTGCTGGCCCAGAAAGCTCTCTCCGATTACTTCTCCCACCGCAGCGGACGGCCGTGGTCGATCTGGACGGCGGACATGAAAACCGGCCAGGGGCGACGTGTCTGGATTGCCGACGCGGGAGCCGGCAGTGTATTCCATCCGACGCCCTCGGCGACGAACCTGTTCTGGACCAACCATGATGATCTCGTGTTCCCCTGGGAGAAAAGCGGCTGGCTGCATCTATACGCTGTCCCCGTGCAGGGCGGGACGGCCCGCGCACTCACGGTGGGAAAGTTCGAGGTCGCACACGTCGTCTTCAGCCAGGACCGAAAGCGCCTGGTCTATTCATCCACTCACGATGACACCGACAGGTTGCATATCTGGACGGTCGATGTCGAGCAAGGTTCGGCAGTGCGCACCGACCAGAGCCACGCCATCGAAGACATGCCGCAGATCGGCGCCGACGGCGCTCTCTTTGCATTGCAGAGCGACGGCAACCAGCCGCTGCATCCGGTCGTGTTGAGTGCCGGGCGGCAATGGCAGCCACTCGCTCCGGAAGCCATCCCCTCCTCCTTCCCGAGTTCCAAGCTCGTCATGCCCCAGGCCGTGACCTTTCCGGCGAAGGATGGCCAGCAAACGCACGCGCAACTGTTCCTGCCACGTGAAACCACGTCAAAGCTGCACCCGGCGATTCTGTTCTTCCACGGCGGCCCTCAATTACAGATGCTGCTGGGGTTCAATACCGACAGCCGTGAGCATAACTGGATGTATGCATTTAATCAGTACCTCGCCGCCAAGGGCTACATCGTGCTGTCAGTTAACTATCGCGGCGGTACCGGCTACGGCCTTGACTACAGAGAGGCTGAGAACCTAGGCCCCGGCGGCGGCAGCGAGCTCAATGACATCCTCGGCGCCATCACCTATCTGCGAGGCCGACAGGACGTCGACTCACATCGTTTGGGCATCCAGGGAGACAGCTATGGGGGATTCATGGCCGAACTCGGTCTCGCGCGTGCCTCCGACGCACTCGTGGCCGGTGTCGAGTATGCGGGCATCTATAACTGGTCGACGTTCCTGTCCTCGGTGGGCCAGCCAATCGACGCAGACGATGCGAACCGCACGGCGGTGGAATCCTCCCCCATCGCGACCATCGGCCTGTGGCACTCACCCGTGCTGCTAGTGAAGGCGGACGGCGACCTCGATGTACCGCTCCAGCAGTCCACCGCACTCATCGAAGACTTGCGGTCGCACAACATCGACCATGACGTAATCGTGATTCCCAACGAGATTCATGTCATGGCGCGCTACTCATCGTGGATGATGTTGTTCAATGCAGCGGATGTGTACTTCGATCGGCATCTCGACAAGCGCAGCGCGCCTGCTCCGTAAGCAGGTCCACTCCTGCGGTTTTGATGGACGGTGTGTGGACCCTTCGCTTAGTCAAGCTCAGAGTAAGTTTTCGGGCCCTCCAGAAAGTTCGACCTAAAAAAGTGAACGTAAATCAAGCGCGACAGAGTGTGAAGTCGTGGAGGTGTAGTTCGGGATCGTACCTCGCGAATGAGAGCGAGGTTGCCGCTGGGTCCGAACGACGCCAATCAAGACGATCCCGCCAAAGCGACAGCCGAAATCGAGCGAAGTCACCCCCCAATGGTTCTCGCATTCAGGCGACAAATATCGTAGGTCGAAATAGGCGAAAGCATCAACGTCCGATTAGTAATGGGAAGTCGGCTTCTCGTCATCAATCGCACAACTGTCGACAAGCGCCCATCCTATCGGCTATATCCACCCAAAGGATTGATAGCCGTCGCTTTTCATTTCTTCAGAGGTTCTATTGTCACATCTGGCGCTTGAACATTGTTCAACGGCGGCGTTGTACTCAGCGCGTTACAAGCCATTTTACTTTTTCTGGATCGCGATGATCGAAGAAAGCACTGGTTTTTTGGTCCAAACTTGCAATAGGCGCCATATCGTTCGCGTCGAGCTCAAAATCGAAGATGTTGAAATTCTCAGCAATACGTTCTTTTCGAACCGATTTCGGAATTGCGACTACGCCACGTTGCATTAGCCAACGCAACACAACCTGAGCCACAGATTTTCTGTGTTTTTGACCAATAGATCTCAGCAGTTCATTAGTGAACATATTGTTCTTGCCTTCCGCGAACGGGCCCCAGGATTCGATCTGAACATCATTTGCCTTCAGGAACGCCGCCGTTTCAATCTGCTGGTGGAACGGGTGCGTTTCGATCTGGTTGACGGCAGGCGCAATCTTGTTATTCAGCATTAGGTCAATCAGCCGGTCAGGGTGAAAATTGCTGACGCCTATAGCACGGATCCTTTTGTCCCGATAAAGGCTCTCCATGTCCCGCCAGGCTCCGTAAAAGAACGTCTTGAACGTCCCAATACACACCCGGCGTAGAGCGGAGTATAGACGCTGCGCCCATCGATCAAGACCAGAACGCCCTTTGAAAAGTTCGTTTCGGTGCCGGCGAATGCCGATTGCCCACTGATCGGAGTCGATTCTCGCGACTTCGACTCCCGGCACGAGGCACAATAGTTCGGGGACACTGGTCGCCCCTGAGCGGCGAATATCGTCGCCCGTAAGAACAAAAACGGCTGCGGCCGCTTTCCAGAGTTGCTCCGGTTCTTTCGACACTGTCGTCACTTCCACATTTCCCAATTGCTCCAGTGTTAGCTCTTTCAGGGGATTGCTGGGCTGTTGGGCAGTGTCGGAACTATCGGCTGGAATTGCGGAAAGCAGGAGCACAAGTGCTATTAGATTGAAAAATGACTGTCTGAGCTTCGGCGTCTTCATTGGGAAGTGGCAGTTTGCTGCATATCGCTGGAACGATCAAGAAGCCGTTGAACCTCACGAACAAGTTCGTTCGGCTGCATCCAACTCTTCTGAAACCACCCATCTACCATTGCCGATTCTCCGGGCAGCAGGCCGAATCAGACAATACAATGATCCGAACTTTGGGGCGCTGTCGCTTCATTCCCGCAGCGATCTCCGTGCCCTTCATTCCCGACATCCAACAGTCGAGGACCACGCCTGCGATCTCTCTGCTGCAAAATAATTTCAGAGCTTCCTCGCCAGATCGAACATCAAGAAACTCCAAACCTTCAGCTTCGAAAAGGAGCTTTCGCAGCGTTAGATTCGAGTCTTCGTCATCAACGCAGAGCACTGTAGGCCGAGGAGGCGAATTCATCGCATACCAATGTTACTCAGAGTTCAAAAATGAAGAGGGACGCCAGACCGATACAGGAGAGGCAAACCAACGAATTCTAGGCTCGGAACCGAATTCCCTCTATACAGGGTTTGCTGTACGCCACCGATTTTCTATAGGAACGTGGTTCGCATTCGGTTTGACTGCAATATACTATGTAGTGCATAGTATATTGCAATGAATGCTAGCCGCGATGAGCAGAACAACGAGAAGTGGGAAGTCCAGCTTCGAAAGGGCTGTTTGGAGTTAGCGATCCTCGCCGCTCTATGGGACGGAAAACTCTACGGGCTCGAAATTCTGCGACGCCTGGAAAGCGGTTCAGATTTGGTGATCTCCGAGGGTACTGTCTATCCGCTACTGAGCCGGCTCAAGTCACTTGGATTCCTCAAAAGTGAGTGGGTGGAATCGGATTCCGGGCATCCGCGGAAATACTACAGCCTCACATCGGCCGGGAAACAACGAGCGCAGGAAATGTCTGGGATCTTTAGACGGTTTTCATCCAGCATGGATCGCTTGCTCAGTGCGCTCCCGAGGGGAAAGTAGATGGCGATCGTAGCGCAAGAGAAAGTCGATACATATCTGGGCAGGTTACGCGTGTGCCTGCGCAGTTTACACAGCGAACAAGTCAACGACATCGTTGAGGAACTGCATAGCCATCTCCTCGACAAGGCCATGGTGAACGGAGAACTCGCGGTCAGAGAGGTCGATGCCGCGATTAAGGAGCTCGGAAGCCCTGAAGATTTGGCAAGCGAATACTTGACTGACGCTGCGCTGGTGCGGGCGGAAGTGAGCCGTTCGCCGTTTCGAATCCTGGCAAGCTTGTTCCGATGGGCAAGTCTCAGCGTAGCTGGATTCTTTGTGCTGATTGGTTCATTGGTCGGATATTTCCTGGGAGCATCGCTGATTGTGTGCGCTGTACTGAAACCAATACATCCACAGAGCGCAGGATTGTGGAGCTTCCATGACAGCAGCGGTAATCTCGATCTGTCTTTAAGGCTTGGATTTGGGAGTGCGCCCGCCGGTGGCCATGACGTACTCGGATGGTGGATCGTGCCGATTGGGCTCGTCGCAGGGTTCGGGCTGGTCATGCTGACCACGCGCTTCGCGATCTGGTGCGTTCGGCTCTACAGGCAATCACGGGCACCACACCGAAATATAGCCGTTTAGACAGAGCAGGAAACAACAATGAACGAATCGATCGAAGTATTGGAAACCCAGAATCCGCGAAAACCAAGGTGGACCTACAGTCGGCTGTTGGCGCTGTGCGAATTTGGTGGAATCGCGCTGATTTTCTGGGCGGACGTTCACCATCACATCTATCTGAGCAAAACGCTCTATCTGTTTCCTCTCGCCTGGCTCTCACTCTGGTTGCGCGGCCTGCGCTGGACGGATGTTGGTCTGGTGCGATTCCAGAATTGGGGAAAAACAGTTTTGCTCGGAGTCCTTTGCGGTGTCGCCATGGAATTGTTGGAGCTGTTTATCTCCCAGCCGCTGCTGATGCGATGGATAGGCAAAGCACCCGACCTGGAACTCTTCCGTGCACTCCACGGAAATGTTACCTGGACTCTCATCGCTCTGGCTGGCACATGGACACTCGCCGCGTTCGGCGAAGAGATGGTTTATCGAGGGTATCTCATGAATCGCGTGGTTGACTTAATGCGATCGAACCGAACGGCGTGGACCGTCAGCCTCATCGTCGTCAGCTGCGTCTTTGGAGCTAGTCATATCGACCAGGGAATCACGGGACAACTGGAAAACATGCTTGATGGCGTTTTTCTGGGCGCTATCTATCTCGCCTGTAGACGAAGCCTCAGTGTGTCGATCGTAGCTCATGGAGTTGCCGACACGCTGGATGTTCTACTGCTCTTTTTTGGACTCTATCCTACTCTGCGGTAGCACGCCACGCTGCGGATTCCGAGGAAATGGTCCGCGGAAGAACCTGCATCAGATCGCCGAGTCTGACAGCTTCAAGGTGTGCTCGCACCAGCATAGACGGTCAAGGTTCGGCCATCTCGCGTTATGTGTCCCTCAGAAACTCGAATCGAGTAAGCAAACCCGACCCATGTGTCCTCGGCCACAAAATGATCAACGGCACAAGACGCCGTTTATGTGTCCAGGCACATAAGCGGACAGTTCCTCAAGACTCTTGTCGTCAAATCGCTTGCGGGGATTGCTGGCAGACTCAATCAGCGCCGCTACGGGGACGCTGCGATATTCATGGTTGTTAACTGCACTTTGCGTATTCGACATTTTCTTTTCTCCTTTGATTTCGTGGGTGGTCGGTTCGTGATGGACTCGCGGATTTCTGGCGTGACTGCGAGACGTGATGGGTCAGGCGGCTACGGCGACAGCCATAGGGCTCGGGGGCAATACCCCCGAGGATCACGGCAGCAGTTTGCTGAACGGCTTCCAAGCTCTCGCGCAGGAGATTGGCGTCTCCGTGCCAAAGCTGGATGTAGTCCTGGGACGCGGTTCCGTTGCGCAAACCAATCGACTGGCAGACCACGAAGGCCACGGCTTCCGCTTCGGTCTCACGGACCTGCTTGGTGGTGAGGGTGCGGCGTTCGCCGCGATGCAGCATCTCGTGAGCGATCTCATGCACCAGCGTGGAGAATTCCTCGGCGGGTTGCATCCCCGACAGCAGCGTGATCTTTCCGCCGTGGGAAAGACCCTTGGCGGGTGCAATGCGCTCGGAGAAGCTCACCTCGACTTTTTGCGTCTCCACGAACTTGAACAGCCGTTCGCGGTATCCGCTCACGTCGCCGCTGACTTCGGTGAGGGTGGCGAGTTCCTTGCCTTCGGTCTGCGTGATGTCGAACACATAGACAGCCCGGAACCCGTAAAGCCGGGGCTGGCCGTCTTTGTTGTCAGCGTCCTCGGAGCTGGCTTCTTCGTCCCGGCTGCGTTTCTTGCCGATCATGGGAGCCAGAATGAAGATGCCTTTTTCGCCGCGCTTGACGAAGCGCCCAAGCGAGTTCCAAGTGCGAACCCCGGCGACGTTGGTGGCCTCGGGCTTCTGGCGTGCGATGAGCAGGATGTTGCCAAAGCTGTAGGTGTGGAACTTGGCCATGGCGGAGAGGTAGGCGGTGAGGACTTCACTGTGACCGGACTCCAAAGCGGCCACCAGAAAATCGACCGCCTCTTTGGTGCGTTGATTGACGTCTTCTAATTTCATGTTTTTCCCTCCATGAGAAGGCGCTGTGATGTCAACCGAAGTTTTTGGTTTTGGGCTTCGATTGTGTGCCTTCGTTTCATAGCGGAGACGGTGTCAGCAGACGGGCGAGGGTTCAGTCACAGGTCGAGCGGAGCGAGCCGAAGGGCAACCTTGACGGGTTCCTCGCCCGTCTGCATCGTTTATTCCAAACGAAGGCCTTAATTCAGGGGGTTGAATGGTTTCTAGGCTTGGCTCGTCAGGACCTGTAGGCCGAGGATTTCGATTGCTTCGGGGACTCGCTGGGTTATTGTTCTGTTATGGGTCTTTCAGGGACGCATATTTCGATGGTGGTCAGTCGTTTCCCGCCAGCCGAAGTCGCGTCAAAGATTGCGGTCTCATTGGGTATTGGGCTCCTGGTGGGAATTGAACGAGAGTGGTCGAACAAGGACTTGGGTGCACGAACCTTCGCTTTAACCGCTTTGTTGGGGACCGCGGGCGCGCTGTTTAGTCCGGCGATGGCCATTGCCTCTCTGGTCGGCGTGCTTCTGATCGTACTTGCTGCGAATGCGCGCAGTATTTTGGTTGACCGATCTCTCGAAGCGACAACGTCAACTGCTTTGCTCGTAATTTTCGTTTTAGGAGCCCTTGCCGGACAGGGACATTTGTTCACGCCAGTTGCATCGGCGATTCTGATGACCATGTTGCTGGCGTGGAAAGGAGAGTTGCGACGGTTCGCGGGCGGATTACGGCCGGAAGAGATTAGAAGTGCTGTTCTGCTAGGACTGATAGGGCTGGTGGTCTATCCGGTTTTGCCGGATCGGTTTATCGATCGCTGGCAACTGATTAATCCCCGACAGGCTTGGATCACGGTAATTATCATTGCCGGCATTGGGTTCGCAAATTACGTTTTGTTGAAAATGTACGGTGCTCGGGGAGTGTATGTCAGCGGGTTCCTCGGGGGATTTGTAAACAGCAGTGCGGCTGCACTAGAGCTGGCAAGACCAGTTGAAACAGGGGTTGCAACCGGCGTTGCCCTTTCAGCAATGCTGCTTACCATCGTGGCGATGTTTGTGCGCAATCTGCTCATTCTTGCGATCTTATCGCCAACCGCCGTAATAACCGCGGCAGGGCCCCTGCTAGCGATGTCTATCGTGGCGCTTGTCTTCGTTCGTCGGGCGAGCAAGCACGATGTTGTGGGCCCCACGGACCTTCACCTGGAGCTGCCGGTTTCTCTTCGCCGTGTGCTGAGCTTCGCTGCGCTCTTCTTGTTGATTCAAATTCTGTCTACATTGGGTCAGCGGTATCTGGGAAAAGTTGGGTTTCTCGGTATCAGCATGCTGGGAGGCTTAGTTAGCAGCGCGAGCACATCCGCAGCTGCGGCGAACATGGTCGGTCATCAACAGATGAGAGCGAGCCTAGCTGCGGAAGGCGTAGTCCTGGCGTCGGTGGCGAGCGCGATCATCAATCTCCCGATTCTTTATCGGAACGTGAAAAACCCAGCGCTGTTGAAGCGGTTGAGCATCTTTACCACGATAGTGGCAACGGTTGGCATTACTTTGCTTGTCATGCAGGAGTACCTTTTGCCTATGAACAAGTGACAGTGGCGCGACTTCATGGAAAAAGATTTCCAGTGTAGAGAGGGCATTTCGGTGGATGGTTTAGGGGATGTTCACTCATCGCGCTGGTGACAATAACCACAAAACACTCCGCCTTGACTGCGTTCCTCGGTGTCTTGTGTTAGGCCGGGAAGCAAAGCATCTTAATCGCGAGGCAGAGCACTGTCGCAATGAAGACCCGCCTCAGCCAGACTATGCTCAACAGTAACGCGATGCGTGCCCCCAGTAGGGCTCCTAGAAACATCGAGATCCCAAGAATGATGCCGAGCTTCAGGTCCTCGACTCCACGCCAGACGAAGACCAGCGTGGCAATACTCGAAGAAAACACATTGATCACCTTCGTCGTAGCCGCGGCCTGGAGAAAGGTCATACCGAAAAGCAGAACAAAAGCAGCGGTGAGCAGGGTGACGTAACCTCCGCTGAAAAAGCCGCCGTAGACCGCCAGAAGGAAAGTAACAGTATAGCCAGCGACTATCCCAGCCTGTGACGCGGGTGCATCGTGACTGGCCTGTCCGAGGTTCTTGTTAAGGAGGGAGAAAATGGCTACGCCAATCATCGCCACAGCAATAGTGATTTGCAGGCCTTTGAGTGGTAAGGTAAGCAACAGCAATGCGCCTAAGGCAGAACCGATCATCGTGAAAATGATCGAGGGTAGCAAACGGTTGCGGCTGACCACGCCCTTCCCCATGAATGGCAAGGAGCCACCGATGCTCATGAAAGTCAAAGCAAGCATGTTGGTAGCAACCGCAACATGGGCTTCGATGCCGAGAGCAATCATCACCGGAACGGTAATGAGGGGCGTGCTGCCAGTAACAACGCTTACGACGCTTGTGAAGAAGAAGACTGCAATTAGGATGGCGAGCTTTCCAGGCGGCACGCAAACATCATAACAACCCCACTACACGCAGCCGGCAACGGCGTGCAACGGAAGAAAACGCTTGACCTTGGAACCAGTTTCTAAGGTTCATACTACTGGGAATGGACGGCACGGACCGATCATTGCGCTGCGGAGAAGTCGCGCACTTAACCGGAGTCAGCCCGGATACGATTCCCCACTACGAGCGGATTGGAATTTTGGCGGAGCCACCGCGGTCTTCTGCCGGTTATCGCAGGTATGGCCGTGACGCAGTTGATCGCGTTCGACTAGTTCGGCGAGCGCTCCGGCTGGGCTTCACACTCTCTGAACTGTCAGAGATCCTTAAAGTGCGCGACGGAGGCGGTGTCCCTGCCATCGCGTGCTTAGTCTGACGGAAGAAAAGCTTCACTCCTTAGAGGAGCAGATCAAAAATACGTCGCTGTTGAGCACGCGAGTTGGAAGAGAATCGAGAATCGGGTAATGCCTCCTAGGTCTCGACAACTCTGTCGCAACCGCGAGAACCCACATCTTGTTCCCGGCTTACTGACCGCCCGAGGCGGATGAATTTCTCGTGC
Source organism: uncultured Acidobacteriaceae bacterium (assembly GCA_963817305.1). Taxonomy (GTDB): domain Bacteria; phylum Acidobacteriota; class Terriglobia; order Terriglobales; family Acidobacteriaceae; genus Sulfotelmatobacter. Next base: position 1,035,072 of record CAWFOD010000016.1, read on the forward strand.
TTGGAAACTTCGCCTTGCCAAGCATGACCATCTCCAGTGAGGACGGCATGGTATAAACGCCGTTCAGAGTTGTGATCTTGCTCAAAAAGTATTTACCACCAACATGCTCGAAGCTGAGCGTTGGCTGATTTGTGGGGTTGTCGTCGAATGAGAGGGGAAGTAAAAATGCGCCACCATTGTTATGGCCGCTAATGGCCAGCTCTCGATTCAGGCCAGGATTGACGCGGTTCACTCGGTATTGCCCTGCGGGGAGCGTGGCGCCTCCGGCGACAAACTCGAAGGGAACACTCACGACGACCACATCGGCATCTTGAGCGTGAGCACTTACCCCAACACTGAGTAAGCACATCAACATAAGTGCAGCTGTCAAGTACGACTTCTTCATGATTTCTCCTTATAAAACCTTAGTCTGACTCTTTCACCATTGATAACAGTGCACGTGAGAGCTTTATTCCGTCTCTGCCATTACGCACGCCTCAGTCATCCATGTAAGCGTCAGTACGTTAGACGCGCTCATGGCTGACGGGATACAGCGCCGTTGTTACTTCTTTGTCAATTATGTGTTGAGAAGTTGTAACGGATGTGAGTGCGAGTATTTAGCCAGCGTGATGATGGTCGCTCACAGAACGATGGGTACTCAGTCTGTTCGCGTTACAAAGTTGGCGGGACATGCGTTCGGGAAGGATTAGGTTACCTCAGCGACACTCGACGAATAAGCGTGAGGGATCGATTCACGAAGGCACTCGGCAAAAAGACCGATCACCTTTTTAGTCACCCTGCTCGTGGGAGCGAGCTCTTCCGGCGTCAACGTCGTGCGCTCATCGAGGTATTTGTTAAGGCGTTCGCGAAGGTGTAACCGGACTCGCCACAGCCGCGCCTTCACCGCCGACTGGCTTAGGTTGAGCACTTGAGCGGTCTGTTCGATTGAGAGGCCCTCGACGTCACGGAGCACAAAGACCGTCCGCAAGATCGGGCGCAGTTCTTCTACGGTTCTGACAAGGATGGCTCGCAACTCAGAAGCCCAGCACAGTTGCTCCGGATTCGGGCCTCGACCCGCGATGTCCAATGCAAGCGCCTCCCTATCTGCCTGGAAATCCTCGTCCAAGGAAACCTCTTTGTGTGTACGCTGTTTTCGCAGTTTCATAAGCGACTGGTTCACAGTAATGCGAATCAGCCAGGTTGAGAACTGGGAAGTTTCTCGGAAGTCGGCGAGATTCTGAAAGGCTTTCAACAGGGCTTCTTGGACCGCGTCCTCGGAATCTTCCCTATTACGGGTGACCGTGTGAGAGATTCGGAGAAGTCTGCGGTCGTATCGCTTTACAAGTTGCTCGAAAGCAGCAGCATCTCCCTTTTTGCTAGCGTGAACAAGATCCAGGTCGTTGCTAGCTGCGAATTGTGTCGAGTTTGTGTTCATAGTCATTTACCGCTCGTTGGAGAACGACCCTTTCGTAGCAACCGATGTGGCTGGGAGCGGGAGGCCGTCTCCTTGCGCACCACTTCGAAGTCTGAGGTCACTGCACCACGACTTGGCCCATCATCTTGGGATGGACTGAGCAGAAGTAGGAATACGTTCCGGTCCTGGTGAACTTGAAGGAGAACTGTTCGTCCGTATCCATTACCTTGGACTTGAACACGCCATCAGTGCTAACGGCTGTATGAGGAATGTCGTCTTTGTTTGTCCAAGTAACCGTCGTCCCCACTGGCACTGTAATTGTCCGAGGGCCAAACACGAAGTTGTCGATGTTTACCGTTGCGTTTGCTGCCGGGGCTTGGTCATTAGCCTTGAGTTTTGATGAGCCAGGGAAGAGTATTCCCACTGCAATTATTACCGGTATGGCCACACCTGCAACCCACATATTTTTCCTCGTCATTGTTTTGTTTCCTTTCTAGTTGACGTTCTAGTTCGATCTTATTTGTTGCGACCAGATTCCTCTCGGTCTCTAGCTATGGATCAAGTCGACTGACGCCAGGGGCGCACTTGCGTTTCCTGGGGCCGACGAGCCTGAGTCGTCGAGTGGCGAATCGACGATTGCAAGGCTGCGACCGCTGACCAGATAGCTCACATCCGTGATTCCCAAGACCTTTTGCAAATGGTCAGCCGGCACCTTCATCGGTCCGGCTGAAGGAGCCTGTCCTGGCGCGGGTTGGGGGAACGCGGTCGACATCGCGGTGTGGAACGAAACCTTACCTTCTACTTTTTGCATGATCTGGTGGATGTGGCCGTTTAATACCGTCACAGAACCGAAGCGCTTGACGTAAGACAAGGCTTGTTCGCTGTCGTCGGTTCCCCAGCCCCAGTCGGGATAGATGGTCCACAGCGGAATGTGTGCGAAGAGCACAATCGGAGTGCTGGCAGAGCGGCCCTTGAGATCGTCCTCGAGCCACTCCAACTGTTCGTGGCCAAGCGATCCCATGCCGCCAGCTTTGAGATTGGCGACATTCACAAGCCCGACGAAGTGAACTCCTTTTTGATCGAAGCTATACCAGCCGCTACCTTTGGTGCCCTTTCCATAGCGCTCCAAAAATTGCTCACCGTTGTCGCTCAGCATGTCGTGCTCACCGGGCACATAGTAGATTTGCTTCGCCGACGCACCCTTCAGTACCTGATCCAGCGTGTCGAACTCGCTCGGCTTTGAGAGCTGACTCAGATCACCGGTGTGAATGATGAAATCCGGTTTGTGGGGCATCGCATTGATCTTGTTAATTGCCGTCTGCAGAGTCGACGTAACGTCCGGGTTGGCCGGCTTGTTAAAGCCGATGTGACTATCGCTGATCTGCACAAAGGTGAAGTCGGCGCCATTGCCACCGCTTCGATGTGCGGTCTTGGCAAATGCCCGGGACGTCGGAATACCACCGCTCAGAGTCCAGACGAGGCCTGTGCCGGCCCATGCCATGCACTTCAAGAATCCCCGACGATCGACGCCGTCGTTGTTGAGGTCTTGTAATTTCTGATCGATAAGATCTTTGTTCTTGTCTACCATCTGGCCTCCAGTTGTTTTCGTAGGGTCCACAGTTGATAACTGAACTGAGTGGGTTTTATTCCAGCCAAGAGCGAAGAGTCGTCAGAAAGCTTCCACAGTTGTCTGGACGGCATTTGCCGCCTTGTTAGGTGCAAACTGCACAGGGGGCAACACAATCGCAGGACTGTCTCCTGGGAGGGAATGGCCTCCGAGAATAATTCAGACCTGGCTTTGTATTGCCGTCAGGGGCGAGTTAGGGCCGGCACCGATCCACTCGGCGCGGTGTTCCCGCACCCGCCGTGTCTGAACTTACCGCCTGTTATGGTGTGGATAGCTGGACGCGAGAGGAATGCAGGTAGTGACGTATCCGCGCTAAATCCTTCGTCGGACCTGCATTCCCGTCTCTCATTGCTGATTCAGTTAGTTCCCCAAGTATCGCGTCACTGTCAAGGTTGTGATTTCTGTCTCGACGTTCACCTGATTGCCGACCACGACGATCTTCCCGTCGGTTTGTATCAGCACTCCTGAAATGCCAAAAGGCGTGGCCACTGATCCGTCGGTGGCGAATGCACTGTCCAGTACGCCGTTGGATTCGAATCGTGCCAGACCACTGAGACCGCCCACCACGATTTGCCCATTCGATTGGAGAGCGATTGCCGCGGGCTGGTTCTGACTCTGTGCGCCGAAGGTAAACTTCGTGGAAGAGAAAGTAGAATCAAGAACTGCTGTTTCACTGAAACGAAACAGTTCGCCGGCAGTCTTCTGGAATCCATTCCCCACAATCGCAGCCTCAACAAAGTCGCCGTTGGGCTGGAAGATAATCGCTTCCGAGGATGGTGACGATGGGTTGAAAGCCGCCACCGTTTCGGCCGTCACGGTCGATTGCAACACTCCCGTCGAGCTGAACGCTTCAGAAGAGGCGCCACCAACGGCCAAATAAGAACCGTCGGAGAGCTGCGCCAGTGCTGTGGGAGCCAGGATAGGAGTAGGCTCCTCCACAATTCCTCCCGTGCCAAATGTCGAATCGAGACTACCGTTGGGGTTGTACCGAACCAGAACCGTTGGGGACGGAACCTTTCTCAGACCCGATCCCGCGGACCCAGCCACCAGTATCTGGCCGTTAGGCTGCACCAGGAGTGCTGATACGGCTGGAAATTCTCCCTTCGGCACGGTCGTCACCAATCCACCTTGGCCAAAAGTAGTATCCAGTTTGCCGGTGGGCAAGAACCGCGCTAGAGCGAATTCAGTTGCTGCGGTGGTTCCAGTCGTAGTTCCTGCCACTACGATGTCGCCGTTGGACTGCATTGCGGCTGCAACCGGGATACTATCGCCGTTGGCGAAGAACGAGGCGGTCGTCGTGCTCAGCAGCGTCCCGCTGGATGTGTACCTGAGCAGGGCAAATGTTTCAATACCGGGAAAGCCGGTGTTGTTGAGCCCGGCAACGACTGCGATGTTGCCGTTGGATTGCTCGAAAGCAGTTAAGGTCGTGGCAGCGACGCCCAGATTTGCGGTTACTGTCCCGCCTGTGCCGAAGCTTGTGTCCAGCGTGCCGGCCTGGGCTTGTGCGAAGCTAGCGCCGAATGCCAGGCCCAGTGCTAATAGACCGGTGAGCGCATGAAATGTAGCTTTCTTCATTGCTTTTCCTTTGTGTTTGATTTTTAGTTTGAAGGCAGTCGGTCCAGTCAGGTCGTGCTTTCCGGCTCGATCCGAATCTCTGTCAGTGTTGGTAACTTGCCACCACTGCATTTATTCCAGGCATAAGTCGTTAGTTGTCTGCGGGGTGTCTGCAATTTGTCTGCAAGAAGTAAAACCTGCGTAAGGCCCTCAATAAAAGTCTTACGTTGCCAGCCATAAGGCGAGAACTAGCCACAATGGCGCGACCGGTGATTTCTGCGATGTAGCTTTCCAATGTACCGGCCTAGATGACTCTTGCTGCTACCCGAATGTGTTCTCCCGTCCTTCTATTTATCCTGAGCAAGATCCCGTCGGAGCATCCTCAGCCAGGGAGGTTGACGCCGCTCAAGAAGCCGCCTAAGTGCCCGGTCAAGGCAATAAGAGCGACTGCAACAAGTTCGACGGCCAGGCGGTAACTTGGCAGGTATACGGTCCTTCTTCTGGAGCGGAAATGCACCCACCAGACCAGCCATATCATCACGCTTGAGACACATGCGAGTACCAAGTGCAGCAAGAGAATCCCCTTCAGCTTCTTTCCTTCGAGTTGGAACTGCCACGCGAGTAGCCCAGTAGCCAGAACCGGAACAGTCGAAATCGCTGCCACCAGCAAGTTGTAGTAGGCCGCCGTTGCCAAGCCGCGTTGTTTCGTCCATTGCGCCATAAGGTCGAACGCCACCGCGGTGATAAACAGGGCGATTGGGAAGTGGATTAGCACCACATGCTGCGCGTGTTTTGCCAGAAGCGCCGTCTTGAGATCGAAAGGATTTACCATTTGTTCACAATCCGCTCCTGTGAAATGAACTTCACCATGGATAACCGACTTCCCAACGTTTTATTCCGCATTGAAGTGGATAGTTGTCCTGAGCGGCAAGACAATTGATTCCACTTCAATGGAATATTTGAGTAGAAAGCTAGTTTTCAACAGCAGCGGGAATTATTCGGGGCTTATGAGGATCTGTCAGCATGCTTGTAGTGCTTTTCTTGCAATTCATTTAACTTTCACATTCAGTTCTCCCCAAGACTTTGTGGTCTGAAGGGAATAAATCCAAGGCTCTGAAGTTCTCATCATGTGGACCGGTCAGGAGCGAATCTCCAACTCGACTTGTTCGGAGAACTAGCCATCCCTCTCTTCGATCAGCTTTACAACTTCGCTCACGGGCTCACGCAGAATCGCGATGAAGCGTAAGACTTGGTTCAGGAGACCCACCTAAGGGCGTTGAAGGGGTTCTCGTCTTTTCAGTTGGGTACTAATTTTCGGGCGTGGATCTATCGTATTTTGCGCAATACGTTCTTGACCTCTCGCAAGGGCCTGAATGTTACAAGGGACCTTTCCTCTCGATTTCGACGAAGAAGAGCAGGGTCGAGAACCTGCCATTGAGCACGACACACCAGAGACGCTTCTCTTGGAGAGATCGAGCCATGAATCTTTTGCGATCGATGAACTTCTCGTGCATTTCCGAGAGATCCTTCTTTTGTGTGAGGTATAGGAGATGTCGTATCAAGAGATTTCCAACACGCTCGCGGTTCCTATCCGTACTGTAATGTCACGCCTATCGCGTGCTAGACAAACTCTGCAGAATCAGTTTCCGCCACATTTGCAGCAAGGAGCAGGACTACGAATTTCTAGGGGGACGAACCATGGTCTGTGAATCCTGGAAAGAACAACTCGACACCTACCTCGACGGAGGGCTTCCGCAGGGGGAGCTGCGAACTTTCGGCGCTCATGTGCGCAATTGCCCGTCCTGCTCCGCCGATGTCCTTTCACGCGTGCAGTTGAAACGCGCGATTCATTTGGCCGGACAACGTTTCACTCCGAGCGCAGAGTTTCGGAAACGAATGCAGCAGAGGATTGCGTCCAAGCCGCGGCATGGTTTCCGCCTGGGATGGACGTTAGCGGTGGCAGCAGCCATCGTTCTCGCGGCCGGAACCTTGACTCTGGGCAACCGATCCGGCAGAGACCAGGTGTTCACCGAAATTGCAGACCTGCACGTAGCCACGCTGGCCAGTTCAGTGCCGGTAGATGTTATCTCCACGGATCGGCACACAGTAAAACCCTGGTTCCAGGGAAAGATTCCGTTCGCCTTCAATTTGCCGGAACTTCAGAATAGCGACTTTTCCCTGCTCGGGGGCCGGATGACTTATCTTGATCAAACGCCGGGTGCGCATCTCATTTACGATGTGCGGAAGCACCACATTTCGGTGTTCGTGTTCCAGGAACGCTCACTTCCAGCCAGGCTGGACGACAATTCTCTTTCGGCGAACAAACTGTCGTTCAGCATGGAAACATGGAGTCAAGGCGGCCTTCGTTATTTTGTGATTGGGGATGCCAGTGCTACTGACATCGAAAGTCTTGCAAAATTGTTCAAAGCCGCGTCGTAGATTTGAGTTTGAGAGGCTCGACGGACACCCCTATCGCGTGGCTCTTTGCGCTGTCCCACCTAAGGAAAGAACTTATAGCCCCGACCGTGTACTGTAAGAAAGTGCGATGGGTGTGAAGGGTCGCTCTCCAGTTTCTGTCGTAACTTCAGAATGTGGTTGTCCACCGTCCGCGTGCAGGGGTAGTGTTGGTAACCCCAAACTTCATTGAGAAGTTCCTCTCGGGAGATCACGCGTTCGGCGTTCTTTGTCAGGAATTCGAGTGTCTTAAATTCTTTTGGAGTAACAGTGATTTTCTCGCCGCCCCGAGTGATCTCGGTCTTGAAAAAATCCACCTTTACGTCCGCAAAGACATAAACCTCTGCGTTCTTTGGATTTGAGCGCGACGCACGCCTGATTAACGCCCGTAAACGCGCAACAAGTTCCCGTGGGCTGAAAGGTATGGTCACGTAATCGTCGGCACCCAGTTCCAGCAGAAGGACCTTGTCCTCAACATCCACACTCCCGCTGAGAATTACAAGGGGCAAGCTGGGAATCCAATCTGCAATTTTCTTGCAGAGATCACATCCCGAAGCTCCTGGATGTGTTAGATCGATGATCATTGCAGCTGGCGATCCTTGACGAAGGCTCTCGAAACCACAAACGGCATCGGAGACGACATCGACCGCATATCCTTCCGAGGAGAAAAGTCGTCGCAAGACCTTTCCCAGCGCGTCATCGTGCTCGATGACCAAAATCCGCTCCGACGGAGCCGATTGCAGTTCGAATACTGGAGTATTCAAGGTTGCCAAGGTGGTCGCCGCCATAGCTTTTCCTCTTTCTAGTGCGCCTCGATGTGTACAGACAAGTCTCTCGATTGCGGTGCACCGGTAGCGTCCAGGAGTGATTCGCGAACCACCTTCCGCGCCCTGGCCAGACGTGACATAACCGTTCCGATCGGGATCGACAGTATTTCCGCGATCTCCTGATACGACATTTCCTCCACTTCACAAAGAAGGAGGGTTTCCCGGTAATGCAACGGCAGATCGTCGATGGTGCACTGCACCAGTTTGGAATTAGAGCGATTTATTAGAATCGTTTCGGGAGTTTCCGTTTCAAGTGCCAGTTCAGGTCCGTCCTTCTCCGAGTCGATCGCAACGGTCATTCGTCGCTCGAGCCTTGAGCAGGAACTCAGGAAGTTATTCCTCAGGATTCGAAATATCCATGCCCGAAAATTGGTGCCTGACTGAAACGATGGGAAACTGCGCAAAGCCTTGAGATAGGTCTCTTGTACGAGATCTTCGGCATCGTTCGAATCGTGCGCCAGCCAGCGCGCGAAGTTGTAGAGGGAATCGAAAAGGGGCATGGCCAGGTCTTCGAACCCTGCCGTCGGTCCGTTGCTATCTAAAGAGGAGGTCGCGAAACCAATAACCCTGTGCCGTGCCAGTCCAATAGCCCTCATTGACTTCTCCTGCCCAGCTTAAAACCCAAGTGCTGTCTTGCTTCACATCTGATGAGGCAATCGCCGAAACGTCAATCAACGGGCCGTTTTTTACACATATACAATTCATATCCCGCTATCTATATGCAACAGCAGCGGTTTACATTGCGCCTATCCTGAAGTCGGGAGTTGCTGTTGAGCGAAGTGCTAGACTCCTTCTGAGCCCAAGGGGCGGCTATGGAATCCATTCAGCCCAACTCCGTCGTGCGATTCGGAATCTTTGAAGTTTCCCTTGAGTCCGGCGAAGTGCGCAAAGGGGGTTTCAGAATCAGAGTGCAGCAGCAGCCGATGAAACTGCTGAAGGTCCTGCTGGAACATCCGGGGGAAGTCGTCACCCGGGAGGAATTGCGCAGCCGAGTCTGGCCCAGCGAGAGTTTCGGAGATTTCGATCAGTCGCTCAATATCGCAATCGGGAAGCTGCGGAGTGCCTTGGGAGACTCGGCTGAGAGTCCTCGATTCATTGAGACTCTTCCGAAACGGGGCTATCGCTTTATTGCGGACGTGTTGGTGGTCGATACAGACGCCCGCCCAAAAAGGCAAGAACGTGTGGCGGCAGATCTATCGGCTACAGGCGCTCGGCAGAAGATCCGAGACGTCGGGTTGGCGGTTGCGCCCGAACGCCGACTGTTGCCGACGCGCTGGATCATCGTAGCCTTGGCGCTCGTCCTAAGTTTGGCGATTCTCTGCGTTTGGCGATTTCGTTCGCAGACCCCTGCTCCCACGGGCATTCGATCCCTTGCTGTGCTTCCGCTGGAGAACCTTTCTGGCGACGCTTCCCAGAATTATTTCGCTGACGGCATGACGGATGAGCTAATCACTGACCTCGCGCAGATCAGCGCTTTACGAGTAATCTCCCGTACCTCCGTGATGGCATATAAAGGAGCGCGCAAACCGTTGCCGCAGATCGCACGCGAGCTGAACGTGGATGCCATGGTAGAGGGCACCGTGCTCCGCTCAGGCGATCAGGTCCGCATCACGGCGCAATTGATCGAGGCCTCTACCGATAAGCACCTATGGTCACAGAGTTATGAGGGTGATTTGCGCGATACTCTGGCCCTCCAGAACAGGGTGGCAAGTGCTATCGCAGATCAAATTCGGATCAATTTGACTCCGCAGGAACAAGCTGCCCTGAAAAACGTGAAGGTCGTAATTCCGGAAGCTTACCAGTCCTATCTGAAAGGGCGCTACTTCTGGAATAAGCGAACGGCAGATGGGTTAAAGGTCGCCTTGGCTTATTTCAAACAGGCAGTCGAAGAAGATCCGAAATACGCCCAAGCTTATTCGGGCTTAGCCGACACGTATGCTTTGTTGGGAGACTGGCAGTACGCAGTGATGACTCCCAAGGAAGCGTTCCCCCCAGCCAAGGCGGCGGCGATCAAAGCACTTGAGTTGGACAACACGCTCGGCGAAGCTCACAACTCCCTTGCCTTCGTCCTGGATGGTTTCGATTGGGATTTTGACGCTGCTGGTAAGGAATTCCGTCGGGCCATTGAGCTGAATCCAGGCTACGCAACCGCTCACCATTGGTACGCGTGGCACTTGAGTCTGTTAGGCCGATTTGACGAAGCGATTGCGGAAATGAAGAAAGCGCAAAACCTGGACCCGCTGTCTCTTATTATTAACGCGGATCTGGCAGAGCTTCTGGTCCTCGCGCAACGATATGACGAATCCATAACACAAAGCCGCAAGACAATCGAAATGGACCCTAATTTCGCTCTCGCCCATAATCAGCTCGCCCAGGCCTACCTGCAAAAACGGATGTACGAGGAAGCGGTCGCAGAGCTCAAAACAGCGGTCCAGCTATCTGGGGGTAGCCCGGCATTCATCGCTAATCTTGCTCGCGCTGATGTGGCATCCGGCAAAAGAAACGAAGCGGTAAAGCTTCTGGCCGATCTGAAGAAGCGCTCAAACCCTGGTTATTCGAATGCTTCCGAGATTGCCGTGATTTATGCATCTCTTGCCGACACGGATCAAGCCATGAATTGGCTCGAAAAAGGCTACGACGAGCGATTCAATCCCGGCGTCCTGCTGCGGCCGGGCTTCGATCCTCTCCGCTCCGATCCGCGCTTCCAAGATCTTCTGCACCGCGTTGGCCTACGACAATGAGCGTATGCATTTCGCACTGCAGGCCGGCAGCAAACTGCTGGTGCGGCTTCGCCCAGTCGAGGTGAAGCACTCTGTCGAGTTCAAGGACTTATTCAAGTTCAACGCTTTTTGTTGATGGACGATCATCTTGACATTGGCGACGGGCCAGTTGGTGGTCCTCACCAGCATGCCGGTTTTGAAACGGTGACTCTCATTCTCGACGGCGCGATCTTTGACCGCGATTAGGGCGGCACACTCAACATCGGCGAAGTGCGGTGGATGACCGCGGGCAGCGGCATTATTCACGGCGAAGACGTCAGGACCAAAGGAAGGGTCCGCCTGCTTCAGCTGTGGCTTACCTTACCTAAAAACAAACGCTGGACTGCCCCCGATTTTCAAACGATTAACGTCAATGAGGTTCCGGTGCGCCGAGAAAACGGCGGTGAGATCCGAGTTTTTAGCGGTTCCTCGGCCGGCCTAGCCATCAAAGCTGGTGGGTGAAAGTATTTCAAAAAACCCCGATCAGAAGACCGCCGCTCACACCCAGAGAGTGTTCATGCCTCGTCCCGAATTCGTATTCGTAGCTCGGTTCGAGATACCAGCCGACCCGATGCTTTTTGGATGACCAAAACATTAAATCGGGAGCCACTTCTGCGCCAACTGCGTTCGTTCTTATTCCGTAGGCGTTCGTGTGAATCCACTCCGGGCCGACACCGATCATAAATTCGAACTTGTCCCAGAAAGTCCACGGCTTCTTGAAAAGTAGGTCTACACCCCATTCTGTTGAGTGCCGCCGCAACAGAGGCGTGATCCCAGCCTCAAGTTCGAGCCACTTTTCTATCGGTGTGACCTCAACAGCAACCGTGGGGCCGAAGCTTGACTGCCCCTCGGTGGTACTCCTCTCGGGAGCGGCTCCAAGCTCAACAACTGCGGACGGTTCCTTCTGCGCTGACTGTGCGCTGGCGAATGCTGCGCAAAGAAATACGGAACCTATGAAAGAGAATGTTCGCCAAGCTGTGTACAATTTGATCTGTCCTAGTGACGTGCAAGTTCTATGTACTCCTCCGCGCCTACGACTTTTAGAACGATCCGCACTGGGAACGGGAATCGCCGCCGCGTAGTATCACGCACGATCCTCGGTGCGGAAAGCTGATATTCCTTCCCGCGAGTTCTGAGTCCGCAGCCGCCTGCCGCAAGCACGTTCTTCACCCACTCCGATTCGCTGCTGTACGTGAGCGCGATGATGAAGTCGTTCGACGCTCGAAAGACATTCACAGGAGTTCGGTAGACCTTGCCGGACTTTCGCCCGAGGTGGGTCAGGATGCCAAAGCCGGGAAGCCAGCTTGCGAACAGCCCGGTTATCCGATTCGTGAAGGCAATGTTGATCTTCGCCAGCCATCGCTTGCGAAACCGCATCATCAAAACGCCTGAAGCCGCAATGGTGATAACTATGATGGCTCCGACGCTCATGGGTCGTCAGTCCTTCCGATCTGGCTAACAAAGCAATTACGGCCCGATCTGTTGGAGCACCGCAGCCACTCCGTTGACAATTTCGGTTGCCTGCGCAGCGTTAACGTCCCCTGCCAAGTGGACTGCCACATTTCTAGTTCGGAGCCTTGCTTCAACTGCTCGCGCTGCTGTGGCGTGATTATCGCCTCTTGGACGGCTTCGTCAATCATCGGGTTGGTGGCGAAACTCTTCTTCGTATGGAACCTGCGCTGGCTGAGCCGCTCCCGAAGTCTTTTTTCCAAAACACTGATCGCTGCGATGATCGCAGTGCGATATTCCTTCGCTTTTAAAAGACGTGCTGGTTCCTCTTCCAATCGGGGGCGCGTGTCTGCTGCCGATAGGGCAAACCAGTCGTTCAGTCGTGCAACGAACGCATCTCCGCCCTCCCCAAAAAGGTCTCGCAGTCTGTTTATATAAACTAAATTGCCGAGATCGGCAGTGAGTTCAATTCGCTGCTGAAGTGTCTCGTCCACAATGACGCAGAGCCGCCTGCCAATGATTTTGGAACGATTGCTCATCAACTCTGAAAGCGCTGCACGGTTCGCAATGTCAGCGACGACCAATTCTGCGCGGCTCATCAACGAATCAATCTTTGGCCAGAGCGAGTCGCCCGGAACGACAACAACGGATGGAGTCAACGGCACGAAGCCCTAACCCTTTGCAAGTGGAAACACTCGCTCTCGATAGAATGACAACAGATTGTCGGGCAGGATGAAGAAGCAAATGCTAGTTGCCGCGTCAGTTGGGAGAGCGAGTTCTGCAATGGGTTCCTCGTCTGTGCCGATACTTTCCAGTTTGAGTTTTGAAGTCCAATGCTCTCGAAGCTGATCAAAAAACTAGGACAGAATGTCGCCGCAGTTTTCAGACTTTCGGGGCAGTCGGATCACCTTGACGTGCCTGCGTTCGAAGCGTGCCTCGTCCATCCGCTGCAACATTCTCTGCCAATTTCCAGCGACACTTTACATAGGCAAATGAAGTGTAGACGATTTTGTAGCGGTCAAAGCACTCTCGTTCAATAAAATTCAACAACGTTCAAAAGAGAATCTCAAAGACAGCAAATGAAATCACTTGGAACCTCCAAGTTTCAGTAGATTTCAACAAGCACTCGAATCTGGTTCGGGACCAGAGGGTCGGAGTTCAAATCCTCTCTCCCCGACCAATCTTTTCAAGCACATACTTCTGGTTTTCCGTCTACATCGATGGTGTCGAAATTGTAGACGGTGCCTGCATTGATGATTTTCAAAGTGGATTTCCGGCAAGAATTCCAGAGTGACTTCCACCGGGATCGTCAGTGGTTTTCCTTGCAAAACGCCTCACAAAAAATCCGAAGGACGTTGGGAGGCTGAATCCAGAGCGATTCCAGTAAGATCCTCCTGACCGCCCGACTGACGTCCGATCAGTTGGACGGTCTATGGTGCGCATGTGAAATCCGATCATTTCGAGTTGCTAGTGCGCCAGTTGTGTGCCGGATGTCAGTTTCGGACAATCGCAGGGCGGCACTTACCCGCATCCTGATCATGAATGATAGAGGACGTTATCATTCGCGGTGTGCACTACCATATCTTCCGCCAGGTCTCGGCAGTAAGCTTCGTCGCCTGCAAAGCAAGCGCGAGTGAAAGCGACAATGGTAAAAAGAAGATGAAGAAGCTGTCGCCGTCGGTACGCTGGGATTTCAACTGCAGATCCCGATCAACCTTCGCTGCGTCGTTGTAGCTATCCAGAGTTTCTTTGAAGAGACGAACAGTACCCTTGAGCTGTTCGTCGGAAATTTGCGGCGAGGATGGCAAGCTTTCTCAACTGATTTCGAGATCTCCTGGCGGTAATTCATGCGGCAGAGCACCTGCTACGCTTTTGAACCACTGACATAGTTCGTCGTATTCGCGTTGGGTTCGGTCGAACACCTCGGGTGGCGGAGAATACTCACTTCGCACGAACGTTCTGCAGACAATCCCAGGAGAGCTGTAAAGATCCACACGTTGGCGCAAATCGCGAAACTCGAATCCCAAGTGGGATCCGCTGATACTTAACATTCCTTGCGCGACAAGCTGCCGGGCATTGGACACAGCGCTTAGAAGACCCAGTAGGGCAAGCGCGATAACAAGATACTGCATTACCGCCCATCCCGTTTTCTTCAGGCGTAAGAACGGAATTGCAATGAAAAGAACATGCAAAATCAAAAGCTCCCCGAGAAAAAGAAGCAGGATAAATCCCGGCTTGGCAATCATGGGGAGCTCGAACATCCCGGTATTATGGAGCGAGCGATGGGGCTTGTAAATAGTTCCGGATTTACTCGCCCTTGAGTCCCAGCCTGAAGAGAAGTAGGGCAAGGAGTATTGCGAATAGGAGCTTCACGAATTCCTTTGTTGCCTCGTCGCGAAGGATGGATCGTACGTTCTCCCACAATGTCGGCTCGATACCTTTTGTGAGAAAGAGATTGTATCCAAGCTTCGCAACGATGCCTGCCGGGCAGTGGGGATCAGTCGGTAGACCCAGCCAGCTTAGGTCTAGAACGCGCGCAATATCATTGGCGACGTTGGGATGCCCAGCCCCATTCATTTCCTCGCGGCACGCGCTACAGACAAACGATTGCAATGCCTTAAACCGGGCTTCTCCGAGATCAGCCGTGAAATCGAATAGGCAGCCCTTCGTCCCGAGATGGAAAGACTTGCCCAGACGAGGAACCAAGAAGCTTGCGGCTTGGCGCATTAGTAAGACGATGATGAATTCCAGAATGGAGGGCGGAGCCATGCTCCTTTCCCAATTGCCCAAAGCCTGCACCTGAATTGGCCCGGATTTCAAGCCGTAATGCTCGTCTGAAAATTTCGCAAGGGATATGATCGCAAAATTGTTCGGTAGAGAGCGATCAGCGAGGTCGTATTCGGCCTGTTCCTTCTTAAACTGGCTGATAATTCGCTCGTGAAATGACGAAAGCAATGATCGACAGTGTTCACGGTCAACTAGTTTTCCTGCGGACAACATCGCTAGCACGGGGTCGTCGGATACTGTTGCCAGAAACTCAAACTCGATGGAGCTTTGGAGCGTGTTGAGATGCACGACCAGATACTTCAGGGCTGTGACATTCAGATTGCCTAGATCGGCCAGGATCACGCCGACTCTTGCAAGATCAGCGGAGGCAGCATCATGCGAATGGGTAGCGTTCACCGGAGGCGCCTGAGAGGACATAGTTTGCAGCCATTCGTCGGACGCTTCCGACGCGAACGCATTCTAGCACCGTGAGCTGATGGCTTAAGTCTTACCAAAATTAACTGTTTTGCTTTAACGGACTACCTCGCATAAAGGAGGTTGTGGTGGCAATTGTCCCCCAAGACCCGACCGGAGATCTTACGAAACCGCTGGCACGTCGACCTTGACGACCATGAGTCGGTCGAGGCTATCCCGCAGCTCTGTGAGATCTGCATGTGTGGGAGGCTGCCGAAGGATACTAGTCACCGGAAGTGTTAGCGCGGTTTTCGAATCAGACGGTGCGCCGCAGTTACACGCGTGCTCACGAAGAAAAGTTCAACAGTACACGGTCGCCCGGCTCAAGGTCCTGCGCACCGGTAACTTCGATCTCGATTTCTTGTTTCGCGCAGCTCATTGCGCCCAACAATAGATGCTCCGCACCGCAGGTCAATCGGTAACAGAAACGACTGGTGCCTGTGTATTGATGAGGGTAGGTTTGCTCGGGTCCGTACCCATCCGATCACACATGAATGGCGAATTGAATCCTCATCACGACATCAGCCGACAACTCGGGCTTGAAAGCGTTGACCACATGTTGAACCAGGTCGAGGCGTACCGCGCGCACGAAGCGCGTCGAATCGACCTCACGAACCATCCGACGATACTCTCCCTCAAGGCAGAGTATTCTTTGTGCCTCGAAAATGAGGATCACCTTAAAGAACGGTTGCAGCACGCTCTCCCGCCGGGCGACCTCAGAAGCCGCCGTCGTGTTTGCTCCGTTTCGTCTGGGTCGCATGAGCTATGTCTATTGCCTAGGCATCGGGCTCGTGACGCCGTTCTTGGTGGATAAGATCCTCGAAAGTTGGAACTCCACGCTATGGATGAAATGGATTGCCACATTCGCCGGTGCCGCCGCGCTCGTCATCCTCGTGCTTCTTGCAGTGATCCGGGGCGATCTCCTCGCCCAGGAAATAAAGAGGATGACCTCCGTCGTGGTAGAAGACGGCGCACCCGTTGCGGCAATCGAAAGCACGTTCTACGACGGTACTCTGGGATTATTGCGCTTCGCGATGCTCTTGCTTTCCCTAGCGATGGAGATGGTTGCAAGCATCGCGCTCCATGACGCTCGCCGCCTCGCATCGGATTGTCCCGAGAACTGGGATGACTTGCGGCGGGAACTTCTCGCAGTCCACCGTCGCATGACCTCTCTCGTCTTTGAGATCACCGCCTTGCAAAACGTGGCTCAGGTTTTCTCAGAGCGCTTCTGGCGCAATTTCTACGAAGCGATGCTCACCCGAACCGCGAAGAGTGCGATGACGAAGCTCCTAGTCCTCTCGATTGCCGTCCTGTTCTTAATCCCCCGCGTGTGGGCTCAAGACGGTCCGGCATGGGTGATCGCCGTTGATCTTACCCAGTCAGTCGCCGTCCGCAATGGCGATCAGGAAACCGAATTCAAAAAGAACATTGACGCTGTCGCAAAAACCCTTGGGACCCTGCCGAGCGGCGCTCACGTGACGGTGATCGGTATCACTGGCGAGAGTTTTGTCCAGCCCTCAATCCTGCTTTCGGCCCAACTTCCCAACGACGCCGGATACTTCAATGAGCGCCTTACAGCGTCGAGGAACCAATTACTGCTCGCCTGGCAAGCCCGGAGCCAACGATTGGAACCGACATTTGCTTATACGGACATTCTCGGTTCCCTCCTCCTTGCTTCTCAGATATTCGACCGGTCCCACAGAAAAATCGCAGAGTCCTCGTGATCTTTTCGGACATGCGCCATCACACTCGGAGCCTCGATCTTGAGTCTCCACGCTTGGCCCCAGATTTTGACCGCATGCCGCCGAACACGGACGCTCTAGCAGCAAGTCTTTCCGGGGTCCAGGTCTATGCGTTGGGTGTAGACGGAGCTGGGCAATCGATTGCGTACTGGCAAACGCTACAGCGGTTTTGGGCTGGGTACTTCCATGCCTCGGGAGCAATACTCAAGGCTTATTCCGTTCTCCGCGATTATCCAGCACATTGAAATTCGCAAGCTGAAACTTCACTCGATCTAGGAAAGCTAACCCCGTTGCTTCGCTTGAAGCATTCCGACTCCATCGCTGATGCCATCGCCGGCCTTGGCAAGCCGGAGGACATAAGCCGGGTATTCGTGGGATTCCACAAATATCTGTACGAACCTGCGCCGCCAGCGCAACTGTAGTAGGGGTGCGGCACGGCGGGCTGCCATTGATATCATGCCCGATGGACCGCCTTGACGGCTTTTAACAAAATGTTAGGGTTCGATTATGGAAATCGAAATAAAGGAGCAACGCCGGAAATCCAAGATCGTCGGTATTCCCCTCTACAAAGAGGAATATGACCTCATCTCGGCGATTGCGAAAAAGAAAAAAGCAAGCCGCTCCTTTGTTGCGGAGTCGTTGATCCGTGCTGCGATGGGCGAATTAAAGGAAGCGAAGCTGCTTACAAGTAGGAACACGCGGCTAAACTGAAAATACAAACATGGGTGCCCCTCAAACCAGCAACCACACAGGAGATTCTGATGAGTGCTGCGATGACACTCGTCCAGACATGCTGAGTATTGCGGAGTGGAATGAACTGATGGCGATACCCGAAATTTCGGGAGTCATGGGGCTAGGAACCCGATGGAACCCCAGAGCAATTTTCGAAGCAGGTTTACGGTGCTGAGTTTCATTTCCATTCCGGAAGCCCTGGCTATGTCGGGGACCTTCTACATCTTCCAAGGCGATGTACTCACGGGAGACGCACCGGTCGTCTTGTTGCGCGACAAAGATGGAGATTTGAAATTCGCCGAATACTAAGGCGAGCAGGGCTTCGAGAGTGATTTCTGCGGGGCCGAAAACTGAGGACGATTTTGTGGCTGTCAAAAACACTTTTCGTTCAACAACAATCCGACAGCACTGACTACGAAGGCAGCTATCGGGCAGATGCGACAGAGTATGCGTTCAGTGAGCGGCGAGCGTGCCGGCTGATGACGATGCCGGTGTCGAGTTATCGTTACGAGACGACGCGCAGCGATGAACCGCTGCGAACGCAGCTGGTGGAGTTAGCGCGGCAGAAGCCACGCTTCGGGTCTCGGCGGCTGCATGTCTTTGTCTCTGAGCTAATAAAGAGCTGTTGGCACAAACGGCCACGGGCAACTCCTGAGTTGGGGCCCGAACGGACTTGCGAGGATACCATACAGGTCACAATGTGTCTCTCGCAACGGCCGAACTTTGGGGCATCGGCCAATGTGGAATTGAGCGCAATTCAGACTCTCCGTCGACTTCAAATGATCCGCATTGAACCCTCCTATTGGGCCAAATGGTAAAGATCTACGCCGCGCTTGTAGTTGGGTGCATAGACTTGCCCTCCATCAATTACTGGAGGATCAAACTTGTTGAACAAAAACGTGATGGCAAAGCTTTGCGAGTCCCACAAAACTTTCAGCGAGCCATCCGCAGCGAGGTGCACGGCGTCATAGACGAGCAAACGGCCGTTCACCACCGTCGCGTTAGCATCACCGTAGGGTATGGTGCGACCAGAATCGCTGGGTCGGGGTCGGCTCCGTTGCTTGATCCCGAGCAGAATCCTCCCGGCATTCCTCCCGGGGGAGTGTCCCGAACGTTCGCACTGGCGTACTCATGACCCTCTGCAATGTAGGTAAGGGGGGAGCCACATTAAGCTTGAACACCCGGATGTATACGCTCTCGGCTATTGTGTAGTGAAGGTTTTTATTTTACTGGTTACTCCGTCGCTCTTGCCGCTGGAATCCATCGATTCCACGGTGTAGTAGAAGGTCGTCTTCGGCGGGAGGTCGTATAGGTTCACGCGGAACTCCGTCGACGAATGGTAAGGATTTAGCCTGATCGGATTTTTGGCGCTTTGGCTCAAATCTTTTGGATCCCTGCCATAGTGCACAATCCCGTAGTGCACCGGCAAACCACCGGGATTGTTCACCGTCCATCGGACAACCGTCAAATAGCCACCCACCAACGGGACTTCTGGCCCTTCGCTGATCTGCACCCGCTCGGGTCTCGGAGTGATTGGACTTTCTTGAGCAAGCAGACTGCCGCTCAAGATCATGATTGACAATGCCAGAAGAGCTTTATTCATATTGCGCACCTCAACTAATCTCAAGACGATTAAGAACGAAATACTGAGGTCAACGGCCATTGATAAGCGCCCGAGTGCTTCGGGGGCTCCGGCGACGGCGGACCTGACTAGTGTGCTCCCACCACTGTGATTCCCTGAGCTTCCACCGGTACGCTTCCGCCGATGGGAAGGACGGTGGGCAGAAAAGGTTCGCTCAGCGTCCCATCCGCACCCACCTTCAGAGTGTGAAAGGCGTTCGCTGCGGTGGTGGCGGTTGTGGCGTCTTGCTCGCTTGAAACATAAAGCCACTGGTCAGATTCGTTGATCACCGTCGAAAATGGGGCCCCCGTTGTGCTCTCCATAACGAAATGCTGAAGGTCTACAGGATTGAACGGATCCGTCAAGTCGTAAACCTCGATGGAATTATCGCCAGTGTTGGTGGCGTAAAGCCGCGTTCCCGCGTGGTTAGCGACGGCCCAGCAAGGCGCGGCTCCCGAGTCTGCGACGGTTCGGACGAACGAGAGTTTTCCTCTCCGATCATACGTATACACCGCTACTTCGCTGATCAGCGTGATGTCCACATAGAGGATGGGCTGATTCGGGTGAGTGCGCATTCCCAGCGGCCCATGGGGGGCGGTTTGCCCAGTAAAGATAGAATCCGGCAGCGCTTGAGGCGGATTCTGGCGCAACCGGCCATCTTCATCGAGCCGAAACGATTGCAGCAGCCCACCTAGAAAATCCGCTCCGAACACGACGGATCCACGAGAGGCTATGAGCGCCTGAGATGGCGAACTGCCGTAAGCCACAGACACGGTGGACCCCGGAATCGGAGTAAGCGCGCCATTTCTGGATACGCTGAACGTCGTATAGTTCGGCAGAACTAAGTTGCCATTCTGAGCGGGATCCTGATCCTTATTGACCACGGTAAGGATATGGCCGTTCAGGCCCAGGCTCACAGGGTCGCTCCCGCCTGAGGGGAAGGGGGAACCGTCGACCGCAGTAAGGCTCCCGTCGGAATTGATGAAAAACACCGCTATGGAATTCGAGCCCGAGTTTACGGCAAAGAGGAGCGTACCCTCTGGATTTTCAATAAGGTTTTGATCGGAATCGAACGGACCGAGGGCAAATGTTTTATTGAACACGCCAATGCCACCTGCAGGCGTGATGCTAATCAGGTTTGGGGCCTTGGTGAAATCAAACTTGAAAGCAAAAACGGAATTGCCGGCGGTACTGTTACTTTCAAGGTAGATCACGTCGGCACACCACGCTGTGGTGCGAACTGCGATGACCATGGCTAACGCCATAAAGAAGCGGAACGAACGCCACCATACCACTCGCGCGGCGTTGGGGAGAGACGATGTTTGTGACTTCATAGCTTTTCTCCTTGTTTACTTAATTCAGGTTATGGGTCAATGCACGCGGCAAGTGCAGGGCCGCCCGAGTGCTTCCGGGTCACCGGCGAGGACTTCGATAAGCGTCCTTCCGTATTTAGTGCCGGCCGCGTTGATCTTCTGAACGTCGATACGCTCCTCTTGTATGCACAACCCCGTAGTGCACGGTTGAGCCAGCGGGATTGTTCACCGTCAATCGGATAACCGTCAAATAGCCACCCACCAACGGGACTTCTGGCCCTTCGCTAATCTGTACCCGCTCGGGGTCTTGGAGTGATTAGACTTTCTTGAGCAAGCAGACTGCCGCTCAGGATCATGATCGACAATGCCAGAAGAGCTTTATTCATATTGCGCACCTCAGGCCGGTAACCGCGTTGAATCTAAACCTGAGTTTTTTAGACTGAAACTGCGTTTCTAGTCGATACAACGAGCTATTCTGCCAACAAAACCATCCGTGTTCCCAGTTATCGGGTCGACAAAAAACCCGACAATCTGGCCAACGTCGTTGATCCCATTGATGGTGGTTGCATCGACGGCTCTGGAGTCATTTACCGACTGGAATTCGAGGGCCGTGACGTCATACAGAAAACCATGCGTGTTGCCAGCCGCGTCCATATAAATCCCTACCACCTGATGCCGATTGTTCAAACCGAAGGCCTGCGTCAACGTAGCACCGGGAAAGTCTAGTGTGGTGACCACACCATCGTGCAGGAGGAATCCGTGGTTGACGCCAGCGCTGTCAACGTAAAATCCGGAAACGTCTCCGGCATTGTTCACGCCGGTTGCCTGAGCACTGGTGTGCGACGGGAGCACGCCCTCCCGGTCAAGCCCCGTGAACACCCCTCCCTGCACGGTAAAGGGAAACTGGGTTCCAGAGGCATTCTGCCAATACCCGGCCGCCTCATTCTGGTCATTTAAGCCGAGTAGTTGGGTCAAAACCGAAGTCGGGTTGGGAAAGTCAATGCTGATGAAGGTGCCCTGGAAGTTGATGAACCCGTGGTTGACGCCAGCGTCGTCGATATAGAACCCGTCCGTGTTCCCTCTGTTGTTGACACCGATGACCTGGGTCTGCGCAGACCCGGGAAAGTTTTCGCTAGTGAAGTGGTTAGGAAGAGCCAGCGTAAACCCTTGGTTGGGGTGTCCAGTAGCCCCACTTCCGTGATAGCCAGCTATCTTGCCCACATTGTTAATGCCAAGCAACTGAGTGAAGGTGTCGCCCGGATATATGACCGTCTGGAAGGAATAGACGGTATCCGCCAATACCGACATGGAAAGGCAGACAAACAGTGCCAGGCCAAACTTGAAAGCTGATTTTTTCATAGTAACCTCCAGTTAAAATCGAAGAAACTATGGCAAACTGCCATCGACCGTTTTTACCTCCGGCTCGCCCGCTCGCTCCCCAAATCTTGCGAGACGGACGAGCCAGAGACGCCGACATCCCCACAGCGTATTGCTCTATTGAATCGGCGGGCTCGGAAGCGGTGGCACGTCGCAGATCGCCGATGCGCAGGTCGGAAGAGGCGGAGTCGGGATGAGTTCGGCGTTCCCTTGCCTCGACGCTGAACAATTGGGATCTGTGGCGGGGTTGCAGGTCATGCAACTACCGGTAAAGGTATCACTGTTAGCGTAAGTCGTCGTGTAGCCGTCAGTAAGTGTTTCCAAAAACGCGACGATTTGGTCTTCCTCTTGATCCGTCATGCCGAGCATACCGGTCGTCGTGTCGAGATTGTTCGGCACCTCTTTCATCGGCCAGCAGGTTACCTTCTCAACGGTTCCTGCCGGGCAGTGTCCGGAAGTGACTGGGTAGGCATAGCTGGTGTCGCGTGTGTTGTAGAAATGTACGATCTGTTTCAGGCTCTTGAGATAGCCGTTGTGAAAGAACTCCTTCTGGAAGTAAGGCTTCCCCGTGCCGGCTTCGGTGGTGGAACACTGCCGCGGTGTCATCGCCACGTTACGCAAGCTGGTCACTTGGAATTGGCCGTCCACGGTTGGCGCGAGCTGTGTCCACTGGTCGTTTGGATTAGGTGCGGCGCCGGGACCGCTTCGAAGGAAAGTTCCCATTCCCAAATCCCTGAATGCGAAGCCATAGGGATTGGGAGTGAACCCGGAGGCGTCAGGTTGAGTTTCGTAGTAAAAGGGGATCCTGGGATTCAGTGGTATTCCTTCATTAGCGGAACCGAAGCACGTGAACAGAGGAGGATTTGCGGTCGCGTTTGTACTCGTGTCCACCTGACTGGGCTGCAGAGTGGTCCCCCTGCCGTCGACATGACACGAGTTGCAATTACCCTTGCCGTTGAAAAGCGTGTAACCCGCCATCTCGTCCGACGTCATCGTGTACTTGCCCTTTATGAACGCATCGAATTTCGACGAAAAAGCACTGACCTGCGTGGACTGCTCGTAGGCACTCATAGAATGTCCCCAGTCGTCATACGCGGCGTTAGCGTGGTTGCGATCGGTCGGACTCAGAGGGATGGGCATGGTGTTTTCCCCGAACACGGCAGCTCCTCCGGGAGTTGCGCAGATCTGTTCCGTTTCGGGCGGAAAGTTAATATCGAGCGAGCCCTTGCCCCAGACCTGTTCAAAGAGACTCCGATACGAAGCGCTCTGCAGTCGGAAGGGGACGCAAGCAGTGTCAGGAAAGTCCATTTCGTTCGGATCCACCGGCGGTTCCTGTGCCTGTTGCGCACTTGGATTTCTCGTTAAATATCCGGTCGCTCGCGAATCGAACAAGTTTCCGCCGAAGAATAGTTGCTGTTCTTTGTTGTACTGCAGCACCGGAAAAAAAGGAGCATACGTGTGTCTCTGCGGCAGACGGACACGGGTTCGATAGTGAAACGACCCAGGATAAGAGACCATGGTCAGATTAATTGACGGGATCGGTCCGCTAAAGCCGGCGTATGGCATATGGCAAAACCCGCATGCTTGATTTCTTCCGGTTGACATGTTCTTGTCGAACAGCATTAGCTCGCCGAGCGTTTCGATTGCCTCCGTTCCGGTATTCTTGAGGACCGGAGGCTGACCTGTCAGAACTGGGGAGGGTAAGGCTTTCCAGCGCGCTGTGGCGCGGCTCTCGACAACATCCACTTCGCGCAGAACCCTGGCTATCTCTGAATCCAAATTGGACGGCAGGATCCCGGGCGGATACGGGTTGTAGATTGGCTGTGCCGACGGCGGGGCATTCTGGGCCGAAAGAGTTCGTGAGATGAACGACAACCCAGACGATACAAGGACTACTACTAAAGTCAACGTTCGACGATTCATAAATCGCTCCTTGCGCGAGATCTTGTTCGGACAGTTACCTGTTCAGCAGCCAAGACTGCTGACATTAACGGCTCTGGGCCCGCGACATTTGATCAATGGCCGGCGGTCCGGACCTAAGTTCGTTGATTTTCGGCCATAGCATCGCAGCTCCGGCGCCCGGTGTGTTTCTTTTTTTCTTGCAGTGGGTGTTCTTGAAGAGGGTGGTCGAGATCCTAAGAAGCATCCCGGTAATAAGATTCACCCTTAAATATGGCTTGAGGGCGCGATAATCAGCTTGACATCGGCCAAAAAACGCCCAACGAGAAGTGTGTTTCATCCCTAATCGAAAAAGCTGTTAGCGCGCAATACCGTCGTTACGGTATAACTACTCTGTAAATGTGCCAACGTTAGGGAAGTGCGAACCAACGCCGCTTCTCCACTGCGGTCCGAAGCGGACATCCTGAAAGTCACTTCCGCAAGAAAAGGTCCATACCCGTTATCCAAATGCCGAGCGGAACTCCAGCATCTTGAGGTCCATTGCATATCGGCAAGAGAAAACCTGAGCATCATTTCGATTTTGCCTCCTGTACTGTGGCTGCACAATTACGGGTCGGCTTAGGCTGAACCGGCTTCGGGCCGAAGGCTCGGGCGGTGTCGCGCTGCGGGCGACTTGTGCGCGAGAGCGAGCGTTGCCGTTCCAGTTCCTTCATTCCTTGTTCCCTATACTGTGCGCTCGTCAACGAGGAGAGGAAGGCCACGACATCATCGATTTCAGATTCACTCAGTGCCAGCGGCTGCATATCTTCATCGAGCCAGGGATCCTTGATCCCATCACCCTTGTTGTAATGGTCCATCACGTCCCAGAGAGTGGCTTGCGAACCATCATGAAAATACGGCGCGGTAATCAGAACGTTGCGCAGATTCGGCGTCTTAAAGGACGCGATATCGTTGTCTTTCTTGGTCACAAGGAACCGGCCAAGCACAGACATGTCTGACTCAATCGCGGCACGATCAACATCGATGGTATTGCCCGAATTGATCTCTAGCTCCGCCTTGCATGCCTGCGCGACCACATTGTGTCGAAGGATGCCGATGCCGATATTGTGGAAATCCTTATCCATAAAGAAGACCGGATCGCGCGTTTGTTGCGTCAAGGCGTGGCATTTTTCACAACGAGCTTTGGTGTTGAACAGGTTCCAGCCTCGTTTCGCGGACTCGCTGATTGCATTTTTGTCTCCTTTGATGAAACGGTCGAATTGAGAATCGAATGAGAATTGTGTGCGCTCATAGGCTGCGATGGCGCGCACGAGATCCGTCCCATCAGGCGCCCGGCCGAATACACGCCGAAATGCCTGCTCATATTCCGGCACGGCCGCGATCCCGACCACGGCGGCGTCGAGGCTGGGTTGGCCCATTTCACTTGGATTAATGATGGGAAGAGCCGCCTGTTCCTCAAGTGTTTTCGCACGGCCGTCCCAGAATTGCGCCACATTGTAGAGGGCGTTTAGGATCGTCGGAGCATTCCGCTGGCCAGCTCGCCCGTTGATGCCGATCGAAACCGGTCTTCCGTCACTGAAAGCGCGTGCCGGATCGTGGCAGGTGCTTCAAGCAACAGTTCCATTCAGTGACAAGCGGCCGTCGAAAAATAGCTTTTCACCCAGTGCGATCTTCTCCGGCGTCTGGGGATTGTCGGGCGGCGCCGCTATACGCGTTGCCTCGACCGGTACGCCGATTTGTTGCAGAGACTTGGGGCGCGCTAGCGGACCGTCAGGAGGAATGGGCCCCGGGCCTTGCCGTGGTGGTGACAATGCTGCAAGTGCCCGGTTCGCCGATGAGGCGCCTTTGTAAGCGACACTCACCCACGCCAGGCCAAGCAAAAGAACGATGTCAAACGGCTTATGGCCATGAAGGCGCATCGGTTTCCTCCCTCGTGCTTGCAATTGAGTTTCCGGGACATTGTCGCCGCGCAGTGTTGCAGATGACCCGAATAACACCAAGGAATTCGCTCTACGGCAACGCGCATTCAATCGGAACGTTGGATTGGTAACTGCTTCGAAAGACTCGAGTTCAGATTTTGCACGCGCCGGATACACTTCGTTGCTGCCCTCGACCACTTCTGACGACCCTGCCCGTGCCATAGGATGGGAAAATCAAGCTGCCTCAACATAAAAATCAGCTTCATCGAAAGATCTATCTTCGCTTTGTGTTTTGCCATTTCGAGGAATCAGCATGTCAAGTACCTGCTCCTAGATTGCAGCGAAATTGATTCCGGATCGTGTCCCAAGAATCAAGTGTTAATAGGTTGACTTCTGTCAACGAACGTCGACCAGCGGACAGATCCGCCGCAAAATCATTATTTACCGGTTCAAACGCGCCGTTTGGGAGCAAACCGACATGTGGGAAGAGGGGACGAGAGAAGCTCAATGTTTAATCTTCAGCCCAAGAAAGTAGGCTGACAAAGGCACACTTTTCCTGGACGAGGTAGGTGATATTCCACCAGCGTTGCAGCCCAAGCTGTTCCGCGTCTTGCAGGAACAGGAGTTTGAGCGTTTGGGGAGTACTCGGACTCACCAAGTCGACGTTCGGCTGGTTGCTGCTACGCATCGTGATTTAACCGATTTGGTGAGGCGGGGCGAATTTCGCAGCGATCTCTACTTCCGGCTAAACGTGTTCCCCGTCCTGGTGCCACCGTTGCGGGAGCGCCGCGAGGATATTCCCGAACTGGTGATGCATTTCGTAGAAAAGATTGGACGCCGGGTCGGTAAAACAATCGAGCGCATCCCTCCGACTACGATGTCAGCCCTCACCCGCTACCAGTGGCCGGGAAATATTCGCGAACTGCAGAACTTGATTGAACGAGCGGTGATCCTTGCAAATGATGGCGTGCTTCCGAATCCTCTGCCATCAGGCAGGAGGAAGGGTTTCACCATCCCGGTGGTTCCGAATACCCTGAGCGATGCGGAGCGCACCGTGATTCTACAGACGCTCGACCAAGTCGGTTGGATAGTGGGCGGCCCAAAAGGTGCTGCGGTTAAACTTGGCGTAAGGCGCACCATGCTCATCCACAAAATGAAGAGGCTTGGGATTAGCAAGCCTCGCCCAAAATGTTGTGGACCCAACGCAACATCAGCCGGAGCCGCCGTGTCCAATACTGGACGGTGTGGATCTGTAACTTAAGCGATACAAGCTCCAGAAACTCTACCTCGGGTGACGTTCATTTCAGGGTCTGTCCTCACTTTCTGGCCATGCTTGGCGACTCGAGGTCGCGGTTCGAGCGCACGGCGTATTGCGTCTTTGAGCTTTGCTCGTGCCCGTGCCAACTGAGCCTTTACAGTGCCGCTCGGTATCCCCAGAATGCAGGCTGTTTCCGAGAGTGAGAGACCGTCCACATCGCGCAGCTGAAATGTTCTTCTCAAAGTAGGCGAGAGCTGTACGGCAAAGGTTCGAACGAGTGCATTCAGTTCATAAATTCGGCACTCATCCTCAGGCGTGCGCCCGCTGTCCGCCAATCGTTCCAATACGGAATACTCTTCCTTGTCCCCGATCCGTTCATCCAACGCTACGCGGACTTGGCGTGGCCGCCTTCGCAGTTGCATCCGTGCGCAATTACAGACAATAGTGGTTAGCCATGTGGACATCTGGGACTGTCCCCTGAATTGGTCCAAGTGCTTGTAAGCGGCAAGAAGCGCATCCTGAACCGCATCCTCCGCGTCAGCTACGTTGCCCAGTTGTCGATAGGCGATCCTGTGGAACCGCGGCAGGTACCGCGTCAGGACGTCCTGCATTTCCCCGATCCTATTTTCGCGAATACTGAAATCCATTTGCGGTTCACGCCCGGCAGTCTCTGTGGCTTGCATGTCCCCTCTCCTCTAGGTACGACTGCAGAAAAGCACGCTGCCTTCCAATCGGTCACGCTTGGCACTGATCTGCTTGTTTCCAGAGAGATAAATCAACCTAAGTTAGCTACGGGCTGGAGAGAACTCGGATACGGGACCAACAGCCGTCCAGCCGTTGACCCTCGTCAGTATGTGGACAGTTCTCGCGCTTTGCTGGAATTCTACTTTCTCAAAACCACACAGAGGGTGAACCTCAATTTCCCGTGTTCGAGCGTAATTCTGCTTCTTGGAAACGATGCTTCACCACCATCCATTTGGTCCCACACTTTGGAAAACGAAATGCACTCATGCTTGTAGTTCAGCTTCAGCGCCGACTGTGGTTTTTCAGGACACGGCACGCCGGGACTGAAATAGTCGTTTGCGAGGTGCGTATGCATTTCATGAGAGGCAGCAACGTAAGGCCAAGCACAGATGTCATCTCCGGCATTTTAAATTGTGTGTGCCCGGAATGCGGGGGTCGCATGGGGGAACGCGGCCAAGAGTTCCGCTGTCAAGGTGAGTGTCTGACGGATTGGCGTCAGGTCTGGGAGCAAGCCTCGGGCGAGTTCGGAACTCGATCAACGAGGCCGTCTAGACGGATTTAGCCGGCCAACGTGGAGACGAGTATTGTGGCGAATGTAGAAATTGACGGCATCACTCAAGAAGCGCAACCTGACGAGCTTCTCATCGATGTTATCAATCGTAGTGGCGGAGCTATTCCGCATGTCTGCTATCACCCGCAACTGGGGCCGGTCCAAACGTGCGATACCTGCATGGTTGAAGAGAACGGCCGCCTGATTCGCGCCTGCGCTACTGCAGTCGCCGACGGAATGAAAATCTTCACGAAGTCGCGGAAGGCAGAGGCGGCCCAGGTGGAAGCGTTTGATCGCATCCTGAGCAATCACATGCTGTACTGCACGGTCTGCGACAACAACAATGGCAACTGCGTTGTCCACAACACGACAAAATTGCTGGCGATTGAGCATCAGCAAATCCCATTCCGGACGAAACCTTACGAGGTCGATAACACAAATCCGTTCTATCGCTACGACCCCAACCAATGCATTCTCTGCGGCCGGTGCGTCGAGGCATGTCAGAACGTCGAGGTTAACGAAACGCTTTCGATCAACTGGGAAGACCCCAATCCTCGTGTGCTCTGGGATGGCGGCTCCAGCATCGGAGAGTCAAGCTGCGTTTCGTGCGGCCATTGCGTCACGGTTTGCCCCTGCAATGCTCTTATGGAAAAAACCATGCTGGGCCATGCCGGATTCCTGACATCTCTGAAGAAGTCTGCCTTGAGCGGGATGATTGACATCGTGAAAGGAGTCGAGCCCGAAACGGGATACGGAAGCATCCTTCAAGTCTCCGAGGCCGAACATGCGATGCGAGAGCACCGGATCCGCAAGACAAAGACGGTCTGCACCTACTGCGGCGTAGGATGCACCTTCGACGTCTGGACAAAAGATCGCCACATCCTCAAAATCGCTCCCGAGCACGGCCCAGCCAATGGCATCTCCACGTGCGTAAAAGGAAAATTTGGCTGGGGGCACATAAACAGCGAGGATCGGTTGACCACGCCGCTGATTCGCGAGGGCGGCAGGTTCCGCCAAGCCAGCTGGGACGAAGCGATTTGTCTCATTGCTCGCAGACTATCAGAAATCAAAGAGAAGGATGGAGCGGACTCCCTCGCCTTCATCTCTTCGTCTAAGTGCACGAACGAAGAGAGCTACCTCCTGCAGAAGGTGGCCCGCGCCATAATCGGAACGAACAACGTCGACAACTGTTCGCGCTATTGTCAGTCGCCAGCGACGATGGGCTTGTTCCGAACTGTCGGCTATGGAGGCGACTCAGGTTCTATCTCGGATATGGAGCAGGCTGATCTCGTCATCATCATTGGCAGCAATACGGCGGAGAGTCACCCGGTTATCGCAACTCGGGTGAAGAGTTCTCACAAACTCGACGGCCAGAAGCTCATTGTTTCCGACTTGCGAGAACATGAGATGGCAAGACGCGCAGATCTATTTCTGCATCCAAACCCCGGGACCGACCTGATCTGGCTGTCCGCAATTAGCCGCTACCTCCTCGACTGCGGGCTTGCGCACACGAAGTTCCTGGACGTATGGGTCAATGGACTGGAGGAATACCGAAAGAGCCTAGAGCCTTACACTCTGGAAGCGGCAGAGCGGCTCACTGGTCTCTCCGAGCAGTCGATCAGAACCGTCGCACACATGATTGCGGAGGCAAAGAGTACGTGCATCCTCTGGGCGATGGGAGTCACCCAGCAATCGCAGGGTTCCGATACCTCCACCGCCATTTCGAACCTGTTACTGATCACCGGGAATTACATGCGACCCGGGACCGGTGCCTATCCGCTCCGCGGACACAACAACGTGCAGGGCGCCAGCGACCACGGGTCGATGCCCAATATGCTAACCGGCTACCAGTCTGTCGATGATCCCGGAGTGCGTCGGCGATTTGAGACTGGTTGGGGCGTAAAACTCCCCACCACCAAGGGACTAGACAATCACCAGATGGTGGAAGCGATCCATGAGGGCAAGCTTAAGGCAATGTACCTGATCGGCGAAGAGATGAGCATAGTCGATTCAAACGCCAACTATGTTTCGGCGGCGTTCGCCAAGCTTGATTTCTTCGTTGTGCAGGACATCTTTTTCAGCAATACATGCCGCTATGCCGATGTTGTCCTGCCCGGCACGCCGAGCCTGGAAAAGGAAGGCACCTTCACCAGTACCGAGCGTCGCGTCCAGCGCCTGTACCAGGTGTTCGAACCGCTGGCGGGTTGTCGGCCAGATTGGAAGATCGTCCAGGACGTCGCTAACAGGTTAGGCGCCGATTGGCATTATCAGCATCCCTCCGAGATCATGGATGAAATTGCCTCTCTGACTCCAATGTTCGCCGGCGTCAACTACGAGAGGCTGGAAGGTTACAGATCCCTCCAATGGCCAGTCGCTGCCGACGGAACTGATGAGCCTCTGCTGTATACGAAACGCTTTCCTTTCCCCGATGGAAAAGCGAGGCTGTTTCCGGTTTCCTGGATTGGGTCCACCGATCGGCCGAACGCTGAATTTGACTTGCACCTGAACAATGGCAGGCTTCTGGAACATTTTCACGAAGGCAACCTTACTTATCGCACCGAAGGGATCCGAGAGAAGACTCCCGACACGTTTGTGGAAGTTTCCCCGGAACTAGCAGAAGAACGCGGCATTCAAAGCGGAACATGGGTACAACTGATCTCGCGCTACGGGAATGTTCGAGTGCGCGCCTTGGTCACTGATCGCGTACAAGGCAAGGAGCTCTACATGCCGATGAACTCAGTCGAGAGCCCAGTGAACCGGCTGACCAGCAGCCACACCGACCCCGTGACCAACACGCCCGCTTACAAAGAAGCCAGTGTTTGCCTGAAGGTGCTGGCGGAAGTCGGCGAGAGCCCTCTACCCCGCATCAATTCTCGGTTCGGTCATCCGACGCCTCAGGACGGAGTGGAAGTCGAACGCAAGTGGAAGCGAGCGGACTATGCACTACCAGGAAATGGTAATGGGCTGGTGCAACTGCAGACCAAAAAGTGAGGTTAGGAGAATTCAGTGGCTCAACCGATTCATCTAGAAATCGCGCCGCGCGATCCACGTGCTGAGTTGCGCGCCCGATTGGAGCAGGCGCCCGAAGAACATGCTGAAGCGATGCTGGCCGCATACGAAGTGCTGCAGGAACTGCACAATCGCGGCGTGCTCGAACTCATGCGCGGTGCCCTGGCAGCGAGTGACGAGATTCTGGAGATCGTAGTAGACAATGTCAAAAAGCCTGAAGCGATTCGTGCTATCAGGAATCTGCTTTTCTGGCAGCAAATTCTCGGCGGCATTGAGCCGGAATGGTTCAAGGGCATCTTCAAGGCCATTCCCGAAGGCATCGCTGAAGCTACTGCCGAGAAGGAAAAGCCAATCGGGATCTTTGGCTTGCTACGACGACTCCTCAGCAAAGATAGTTTGCGCGGTCTGGCTGCAGCTATTGATTTCTTACAAGCCTTTGGTCGCCACTTGCAAACGACGGATAATCCGCTGCCAAGAAATCAATAGACTTCATGTGGAGGTTTCGGTCGTGCCTCCACTGATCGTGTCCCCGCCGCGCCGAATTGATGAAGGAGGCAGGGCTGCTCAGCCTCAACAGCAATCTGCAGCCTAGAACTCAATGAGGTTTTGATTCGGGCCTCACGCGCTCAGCTATGGAGCATCGGCAACACACTTTGTAATGCCGGTTACAAGAAAAGAAAATGACGATGGGGACAATCGCAGGGACTCACTCTGAAACTCTAACGTCGCTCTATTCGCGAACGTTCTTGCGGCGAGATGTGGCTGCCACAGGCGCACAGTGGCTGCCAGCGACGCTAATCTTCGCATCGATTGCTGCGGTTGCGTATGCCGACTTCATCGTCTCTACTGTTTCGTTGGGATATCTCTACATTTTGCCTCTCGGGATAAGTGCCATGTTTCTGCGCACCCGGATGAGTTATGCGCTGATCGTGGTCTGCGTTTTTCTACACGACTTTTTTGGTCCTCCCTATCCAAGCCTCGAAGCACGGCTTGCGCACAATCTCACGGCGGCCGTTGGGTTCACCTTCGTCGTCTACGTCATCCAGAGATACGTGACGCAGAAAGAACAACTTGATAGGACGGTGCGTCACCAACGCGATCGACTTGTAAAGGACGTTGAATTAGCAGCACAGGTTCAGACGATGTTTCTCCCTACCCATCGTCCCTCGATCCGCGGGCTGGAAATCACCGGCAAGATGCAGCCGGCAAGAGGTGTTAGCGGCGACTACTACAACTACATACCTATCGATGAGCACACCATTCAGATCGTAATTGCGGATGTCGCCGGAAAGGGAGTTCCAGCGGCCCTTTTGATGTCCGCCACGGCGGCTGCCGTACAGCTGGAAGCGAAGGAGAAGCGAGACATGCTGGAGGTGGTGAATCGCTTGAACAGCTCGCTCCATTCTCTATCTGACAGCAACCGCTATGTAACGTTGTTGCTGGCGGAGATTGATGCGCGCGCGCGGTCCCTTCGCTATGTCAACTGTGGCCACAATCCCGCGCTCCTGTTTCAAGCCAAGTCTAATGATGTTGTTCTGATGAACTCCTCGTGCTTTCCGATCGGAATGTTCGACAGCGATGCTTGTGCAACCAACTCGGCTAGCCTCACTGCCGGAGATGTTCTGGTCCTCTACACCGATGGCGCAATCGAGGCAGAGAATTCACTGGGAGAAGAATTTGGAATGGAACGCCTGTCGACTCTGATTCGGCGCGGTCATACGATGTCAGCGGATGAGCTAATGAATTGCATCCTTGAAAGCCTTACAGATTTTTCTCGGGACGTGGGCTTCGACGATGACGTTACCATTCTGGTTGTGAAATTTAAACTTGATTTGATGTGACCTCTAGAACGGCCGTGCCGAAATCAGCCTGATCTCGTCCTGGACTGTGGGGCTGAAGAAAGTCTTGGGGTTCGTTGCCATTCACTAGAATTCCAGTTTTAGCGCATATTGCATAATCCGGGGATTCACCGTGAGTGCGCTGATCACGCCGAACGTGGTTGGCGTCGAGACGTCGTTCGAAGGATTTGCAAAATTTGGCCGATTCAGCACGTTGAATACCTCCCACCGAAAGATCAGCGTTACGTGCTCCGTCAGGGGAGTGCTTTTAATGAAAGCGATGTCTCCAACGCGTTGATCCGGGCCGCGTAGAATGTTTCTTCCCAAGTTGCCGAATATTGTCCCCCCACAAGTCGGGCTGCCGCCCGATACCGGATACTGGCCATCGATAAGCCCCCCATCAGGAATACAAGGCGCCGGAACAAATGTGCTCGTGTTGAAGAATTCGTTCACACGGCTGCTGACGCTTCCACTCCGACCGGCATCGCCAACTGCCGCTCCGGGAGCCAGGCTTCCTGTGGTGTACAGGGTTGCCGGCCCAAACAGCGTACCGGCTGCGCTGTCCATGATGCTGAAAGGGAGTCCGGACTGCAGAGTGGCGATACCCGAGATGCTCCAGCCATCTCCGAGTTTCCGAAGAGTCGCGCTTGTCGCGCCAGTGGGGCCGGGCACATTCCACGTACCGCTGATCACCAGTCGCTGAGTTCGATCAAAGTCGGAGACGCCGCGCTGAGCAGCGAGATTGTTTTGATCGTTGTATACCACTTGCCCCACGATAGGTAGTCCGAATCCACCACCGATAGCACCGCCGAGACTATCCCCCGCATCGTCAATTGACTTGGAAAAGGTGTAGGCTGCCAGGAATTGAAAACCATGACTCATGTCTTTCTTCAGCGTAGCTTGTAGAGAGTTGTAGATTGAATTCCCACTGCTTTCGAGACGGCCAATGAACGGAGGAGACAGCCCGACGAAGGGAACGCGCTCGGTCGCATTGCCCGCTGAGTTGGTTGAGAGTCCGTTCACAGGGTTAGAGGGACTAGAGAGAGGTGGCTGATTGTTGCTCCGCCCCACGGCGAGATGCGTGCCCTTCGCGCCGGCAAATGCGACGGAGAAAACGTAGCTCTTCCGTTGATACTGCAGATCGAGGTCATATTGCTGGACCGTAGACTCCTTAAAATTAGGATCGGTGATGGTGGGGGTTCCGAGGAATCTGTTCTCGGTAAACGGTGGACCCGGTAGCATGTTGCCTACGAAATTTGGGAATGAGGAGTTCGGCGGCAAATTTGGAAAGGGATTCTCCAGGCTAGCGGTCGCATTAGCGCCGCCAGTTAGCGTAACACTCAACGCGAACGGCGGGTTAAGAGCTAGTAATAAGCCGTTTCCCGCGAAGCTGGTGCGGTTCGCGTAGATGCCATATCCTCCTCGAAGAACCAGGTCCCTCGAAGAAAGGGGCTGCCACGCGAAGCCGACGCGGGGTTCTGGATGAACTTGAATGGGATGATTCAACAGCGTTGAATTCTCACGTGGAAATCCGGTGGGGGCATGACCGTGAAAGCTATTGGGGAGGACGAATCCCGATGAGATTGGATCTCCGAACCCTCCTGCTGGGGGTGCGATGTAGAATTGACGGAAGAAGTTCGATTCGCGACCTTCGACTTCGCTTTGTTGGCCGTCGACCTCGACTCGAACCCCGAGATTCATGGCGAGTGTTCGCCTAACTTTCCAGTCATCCAACGCAAACAAATCCGCAGCGCCTGCACGTTGCCCCACATGGGGAATTCCAGCAACCAAGCTTGAGAAGAAAATGTTTGAGAGCGATGTGCCGTTCCTTCCCGCCCCGGCAGGCCCGGCGGGCAAACCGAGCAGGAAATCAGGGAACGACAGGAGTGTCATAAGACCGGCCGTGTAATCGCTTAGATGGTTGAACTGATTTCGGAAGATTTCCGTGCCCACGCGAAAGTCGTGCTTGCCCCTGGATAGGAACACGGTTTCCGAGACATAGAAATTATTATTCGCTGTTTTGCCTCGGTCGCTATGGGAATTTCCAAGCTCAAAAGCACCGAGAACGTTAATTTGGGGCAGGCCCTCTTGGGTGCCGTTGGGGTAGTTTATCCCCACGTCTCGGTCGGTGAGAGTACCTCCGGCGACGCTATGACCAGCATTGCGAGAGAACCCAAAGCGGAATTGGTTGATCATTTGTGAAGAGAAAATGTGAGTCTCGGCGATTGCCAAATTCCGGTTCTCAAAGGAACGGAGCGCCGGGAAGCCCGGCACAGTGGCCCCGAAGAAAGGAACATCTTGATTCGAGTTTGAAAAGAAGAACTTTGCTGATAGTCGATCCGGTGCGCGCAAGTTGACATCGAGGTTCGTATTGAACTGGTCTTGGTTATAGTGGCCCGGCACCACTGCGGTGTAGTTCACACTGCTCCCCGAAGTCTGCGGACTTGGGATGACAAACGTTCCATCGAGGTTCTTCGCATTCAAAAGATTGAGCGCTACCGTGCTGATATTCGAACCATCCGAGGCCACGGCCACACCTCCGAATGCCCCAGTTGCCCCTCCGAATACAGCCCCCAGGGAGGCTGGTGTGCGGGTTTGCGGTATTGGAGGAAGGCTCAAGGAGGAAACACTCGTGCTCAATGATGCCGCGTTCACATCCCGGGTGGCTTGATACGAAACGAAGAAAAAGGCGTGTTTCTTTGACCAAGGCATCGGCCCCCCAAAAGTTCCCCCCGGTTGTGAGCGCCGAAATTCTCCTCTTGGCACCCCCGTTGCGTTCGCAAAGAAATTGTTCGCGTCCAGTGCTTCATTCCGGCCGAAGTAATAGACACTCCCGTGAAGATCCGCGGTGCCCGACCTGGTTTCGACGTTTACGTTCGCACCTCCGCTTCGCCCATACTGCGCGTCGTAGAGCGAATTCTGGACCTTGAACTCCTGAATGGTATCTGGAGCGGGGATCGCGATCCCCGCTCCACCGAAAGGAGTAATCTCGGTGGTGTTGGAGCTGTAACTGTTCGCATCTACGCCGTTGAGCATGAAATTGTTGTCACCGCTACGCGCGCCGTTGGCGCGGATCTCCTGGCTTCCGGCGCCTAGTTGGGTGGCATCCACGATATCCGTGTTTGTTCCCGCGGTCAGGCCGAGGATCTCCGTAAAGTTGCGATCCACGAGCGGCAACTGGACGACGGTTTCCTGATCGATTACTCGTCCCAGAGTTCCATTCTCCGTTTGAACAAGAGGAGGCTTGGCACTAACCGCGATTTGTTCCTTTGCGCCCCCGATCGTAAGCTGAATCTCAAGCCGGCCCACCTCGGTGATTTGAACGTGAACGCCTTTCAAGACGAGTGGCTCAAATCCGGTCGCGCGAACCGTAAGGTCATAGTTGCCAGGACTGAGGAATGGGACCGCGAAATTCCCCTCAGCATCCGTGGTGAGATCACGCTCCTCTCCAGTGGACTGACTGTTGACGGCCACTGCTGCACGTGGAACTAAGGCTCCGCTGGGGTCGATCACCATGCCAGCGATCGCTCCGGTATTGGCTGTCTGGCCGTGCATCGGCAGAGCGCAGAGAACAAATGCAAGAATTCCAAGCAAGGGGCGTTTGGCCGGGATCGCAGTCTTCCACATCGCGAGGTCCCTGAAGAAACAACAGAAGGCGAGTCAAAATCTGTGCGCACATTTTACGCCGAATAGCGGCTCTAGCTAAAGCCCCGCAACGCTACATCGTCAGGTTGCGCAGACCGCCAAGGCGCAGGCCGCAAATATTGTTGCGTCGGACCCGACGCTTCATGCGCAACAAGTAAAACGTACGCCCACACGCACGGGGTGTGGATTCGTAAAGCCACGACTCTGGCATACATTCACCGGACTGCGCGGCCATTGGTGTCATTAGGGGTTGACGTCCTTACAGCTCCTCGTCAAAATGAGCAAACTGGGGTCCTGCAGCCGTGGCGACGAGGGTGTTCTCCTCCATCTCGGATCCTCCCGGGTACGTGCTGGTGCCCCTCCGAGAAGCCGCGGACTTCATCCTTTACCGCGGTCGACAGCACGGCGACCCATCGCCGATCTTGGCACTGGCTCCCACCACAGAACATCCGCCACCTCAGAGTCTTCGGCGGCTCGAGCACGAATACTTGCTCGCCTCCGAACTCGATCCCGCGTGGGCAGCCAAGCCTCTGGCGCTCACTCGTCACGAGGGCAGGACACTGCTCGTACTCAAGGATCCGGGCGGTGAACCCCTGGATCTGGTTCTTGAGCGGGAGCAGGGACAACCGGGCTACCTGGCTCGCTTCTTGCGCATTGCCATCGGATTGGCGGCAGCACTCGCCCAAGTCCATCGGCACAGCCTCCTGCATAAGGACATCAAGCCTGCGAATGCGCTGGTCGACGACGCCGGCAAGGTGTGGCTCACCGGCTTCGGGATTGCGTCCCAGTTGCCGCGCGAGCGTCAGGCGCCTGTACCGCCCGAGATTATTGCTGGCACGCTTGCCTATCTGGCGCCTGAGCAGACCGGCCGCATGAATTGCTCGACGGACGCCCGCAGCGATCTCTACTCGGTGGGCGTCACCTTGTACGAGATTTTCACGGGCGCGCTGCCATTTGCCGCCAACGATCCCCTGGGGTGGGTCCACTGCCACATTGCGCGCCAGCCGATACCGCCCGGTGATCGTGCCGCAGTCCCCGACCCGCTGTCTGCCATCGTCATGAAGCTCCTCGCCAAGAACCCGGAGGAGCGCTACCAGACTGCCTCCGGCCTGGAAGCCGATCTTCGACTGTGCCTGGAGGGGTGGCAATTGCATGGGCGCATCGATCCTTTCCCGCTGGGTGCGCACGACTTTTCGGACCGATTGCTGATCCCAGAGAAGTTGTACGGGCGTGAACGCGAGGTGGACGCCCTGCTTGCGGCCTTCGACCGGGTGACTCACGGCACGCCTGAACTTGTGCTCGTATCTGGTTATTCCGGCGTTGGCAAATCCTCGGTGGTGAACGAGCTGCACAAGGTGATTGTTCCGGTGCGCGGGCGGTTCGCGGCGGGCAAGTTCGACCAGTACAGGCGCGACATTCCATACGCCACTCTGGCACAGGCCTTCCAAAGTCTGATCCGTCAAATCCTTGCCGAGAGCCAAGCGGAGTTGGAACACTGGCGAAAGGTTCTGGTGGACGCCGTGGGTCCCAGTGGGCAGCTGATCGCTGACCTCATTCCAGAATTGGAATTCATCATTGGCAAACAGCCGTCCGTTCCGGACCTGCCTCCGCAAGACGCGCGGAACCGTTTCCAGTTGGTGTTCCGGCGTTTCGTCGGAGCATTTGCGCGGCCGGAACATCCGCTCGCGTTGTTCCTCGACGATCTGCAATGGCTGGACGCGGCAACGCTTGAGCTCCTGGAGCACCTGATCAGCCATCCGGACGTGCAACACCTGATGTTGGTTGGGGCCTATCGCGACAACGAAGTCAGTTCGTCTCACCCGCTTATGAGGACGTTGGAGGAAATCCGCAAGACGGGAGCGAGGGTGAAGGAGATTGCGCTGACGCCCCTCGGGCTCGAAGATGTCGGCCGGCTCGTCTCCGATGCACTGCACTGCGAGCGGGATTCTGCCCATGCTCTGGCGCAGCTCGTTCACGAAAAGACCGGTGGCAATCCGTTCTTCGCGATCCAGTTCTTCACGGCGCTGGCCGAAGAGGGACTGCTGGCATTCGATGCGGTCGCACGAACCTGGCAATGGGATATCCATCGCATCCGCGCCAAGAGCTACACCGATAACGTTGTGGATTTCATGTCCGGAAAGCTGAGACGGTTATCCGCACCCACGCAGCAAGCATTGAAACACCTCGCGTGCCTGGGCAACGTTGCCGAAGTCTCCACCCTTGCAATGGTTCAAGGGGAAACGGAAGGGGCGATGCACGCGGCCCTCCAGCAAGCCGTCCGCGCCGGGCTCGTCCTCCAGCAAGAGGGCACCCACAAATTCCTGCACGACCGGATTCAGCAGGCAGCGTATTCCCTGATTCACGAAGAGCACCGTGCTGATGTCCACCTGCACATCGGCCGCGTGTTGTTGGCGAGCATGTCGGCGGACCAGCTCGCCGAGCATTTGTTCGATGTCGCGAACCACTTCAATCGAGGCGCCGGGCTGCTGATCGATTGCGACGAGAAAGCGCGGGTGGCAACGATCGATCTGCGCGCCGGACGAAAGGCCAAGGCATCCGCAGCGTACGCGGCGGCACGCGTGTACTTTGCGGTCGGCATGGCACTTCTGGACGAAAGGGACTGGAGCAGCCAGTACGAGTTGACATTCAGCCTGTGGCTGGAACGCACGGAATGCGAGCTTCTGACGGGTGACTTCGACACATCCGGGCAACTGATTGAGCAGTTGCTACTGAGAGGCACATCGAAGGTCGGCGAGGCCGCCGTCTACCGCCTGAGGATTCAGCTACATGTCATAAAGTCGGAATACCAGCAGGCTGTGGCTACCGGGCTCACGTGCCTGCGCCGATTGGGCATCGACATGCCCGCGCATCCCACGCAGGAGCAGGTCCAGGCCGAATACGAGATGGTCCGGCAAACTCTCGATGGGCGCTCGATCGAGAGCCTGATGGATCTGCCGCTGATGAACGATCCGGAACTGCTGGCCGCTATGGAGGTTCTCTCGTACCTCATGACCCCCGCCTACTTTACCGACTTCCGTTTGTATTGCTTGCAGATGTGCCGCATGGTGAACGTCAGCCTGCAGCACGGGGTGAGCGGCGCTTCCGTGGCCGCCTTTGCCCACTGGATGTCCGGGCCTGGATGGGTCTTTCATCGCTACGATGAGGCCTACCGTTTCGCAAGCCTTGCATGCGACCTCGTTGAGAAGCACGGCTTCCTTGCAGGTCAGGCGAAAGTTTACGGCTCCACGGGAACAGCTGCCGTCTGGACGCAATCGATCGCGACGGCGATCGTTTTCAATCGGAAATCCTTTCGCGCCGCGATGGAGACGGGTGATCCTACCTACGCTTGCTTCGGGATGTTGCGAGTCGTCCCCTTGCTTCTTCTCCGGAACGATCCGCTCGATTTGGTGTGGCGCGAGTCGGAGGTGGCGCTGGAGTTCGTTCGGAAAGCGAAGTTCGGCGATGGCGCGGACATTATCGTAAGTCAGCAACGCTTCATCGCGACGATGCAGGGCCTGACCGCAACCTTCTCCACCTTCAACGATGCGCAGTTCGACGAGGCGACGTTCGAGGCCCGGTTCACAGAGTTCCGGATACCCCTGTTGCCCTGCTGGTATTGGATCCTCAAACTGAAGGCGCGGTTCCTTTCAGGCGACTATGCCGAGGCGCTGGCAACAGCCGACAAGACTAAGCGGTTGCTTGGAGCCTCAGCCTCCCAGATCCAACTACTCGACTATTACTATTACACCGCGCTGACGGTATTGGCGCTTTACGAGACGGCGTCGGCCGATGAGCAGCGAGCGTGGCGCGAACTCCTGAGGGCGCACCGCGAACAACTGCGCGAGTGGGTCGAAAACTATCCACCGACTTTTGCCGACAAGCACTTGCTGGTGTTGGCTGAGATCGCCCGCATCGAAGGACGCGCCTTCGACGCGATGCAATTTTACGAACAGGCGATTCAGTCGGCTCACGAGAACGGCTTCGTCCAGAATGAAGCGCTGGCCTATGAGGTGGCGGCCCGGTTCTACGCCGCGCGCGGCTCTGAGACGAGCGCCCATGCCTATCGTTGCAATGCCCGGAGCTGCTACGAGCGCTGGGGCGCGCTCGGGAAGGTGAAGCAACTCGACGAACTCTACCCGCATCTGCAGGAGGAACGCCCTCCTACATCTACTACATCCACAATCGACACGCCGGTCAGGCAGTTAGATGTCGGGACCGTAATCAAGGCCTCACAGGCGCTCTCGAGCGAGATTGTGCTTAGCAAGCTGATCGAGAAGCTCATGCGAATCGCGGTTGAGCACGCCGGGGCCGAGCGAGGCCTGCTTATCCTCCTCAGGGGTGCGGAGACGCGGATCGAGGCGGTGGCCACCACCGGCCACGGCAAGGTCGAGGTCACGGTTCGACAGGCAGTCATCACACCAGTTGATCTCCCTCAATCCGCGCTCCAATACGTCATTCGGACGCGGGAGCGCGTGGTCCTGGATGATGCCTCGGCTGGGACCTTGTACTCGGAGGACGAGTATGTTCGGCAGAAGCGCCCCAGATCCGTGCTTTGCCTGCCCATCCTCAAACAGACGAAGCTTGTCGGGGCATTCTATCTCGAGAACCGCCTGACTCCGCGCGCCTTCACGTCGGACCGGGTCGCACTGCTGGAGATGCTGGCTTCGCAAGCCGCGATTTCGCTGGAGAACGCCAACCTCTATTCCGATCTACAACGCAGCGAGGCTTACCTGGCTCAAGGCCAGAGCATAAGCCACACCGGCAGCTTCGGCTGGAACGTTTCGAATGGAGAAATCTACTGGTCGGAGGAAACCTACACGATCTTTGAGTATGATCGAACGGTTACGCCCACATTAGAGTTAGTATTCCAGCGAATTCATCCCGAGGACAGAGATCTCACGCAGCAGACTATCGACCGCTCGATCGGAGCGAGGGAAAAGTTTGATCATGAGCATCGGTTGCTAATGCCGGATGGTTCGGTGAAGCACCTCCACGTATTGGCTCGCGCCTCGGAGACTTCCTCGGGCGACCTGGAATTTGTGGGTGCTGTGACCGACGTCACCGCAGCGAAGCAGGCGAGAGCCGAGATAGAGAAAGCCTTCGAAGAAATCAAGGGCCTGAAAGATCGACTCGAGAACGAGAACGTTGCCTTGCGTGAGGAAATCGACCGGGCGTCGATGTTCGAGGAGATCGTGGGAATTTCTCCAGCGCTGCACGCGGTGCTCTCTCGTGTTTCCAAGGTTGCTCCTACAGACTCCACTGTTCTGATCACCGGTGAAACGGGCACGGGCAAGGAACTGATTGCGCGTGCCGTCCACAAACGATCCCAGCGTTCCTCGCGAGTGTTTGTCAGCGTGAACTGCGCCGCCATGCCACGCGATTTGATCGCGTCAGAACTGTTCGGCCATGAGAAGGGCGCCTTCACCGGGGCACTTCAGCGGCGATTAGGGCGGTTTGAGTTGGCCGAAGGAGGAACGATCTTCTTCGATGAAATCGGAGAGCTTCCTGCCGCGACCCAGATCGCTCTGTTGCGTGTTCTGCAGGAACACGAGTTTGAGCGTGTCGGTGGAACTGGAACAATTCGCACTAATGTTCGTGTGATTGCTGCCACCAATCGTGACCTGCAGGCGGCTATTGCAGAAGGTACATTTCGGAGCGACCTGTTTTACCGGCTCAACGTTTTTCCGATCGAGGTGCCTCCTCTGCGGGAACGACGGGAAGACATTCCGGTGCTGGTCGAGTACTTCATCGATCGTTACGCAACGAGGGCGGGAAAGAGCATCCGCGCGCTAAACAAAAAGAGTCTGCAACTGCTTCAGTCATACGCCTGGCCGGGTAACATTCGCGAATTGCAGAATGTCATTGAGCGATCGGTGATCGTGTGCGACACGGAGAATCTCTCAGTCGATGAAAGTTGGCTTTCTCGACAACCTTCGGCAACTGAAGCGAAAGTGCGGTTGGAATTCTCCGAAAGGCTTGCTGCTCAGAAGAGAGAGATGATTGAGACAGCTTTGCGAGAAACCGGAGGACGGGTGTACGGTCCCCTGGGCGCGGCTGCCAAACTGGGTATGCCAGGAACTACCCTGGATTCGAAGATCAAGGCGCTAAAGATAAGAAAGAATCGCTTCAAAACCGGATAGCCCTTAATAATCCGCATTTGCAGCACAGTTTTGCAACCAACCTGCAAGAGTGTCCACGAAATATCGTGCTTTCACGAAAGTCCGTAATCCATTCTCCGTCAAGTCATTTTATTTTCAGCAGCTTACGGTTGGCATTGTGATTGCCATTACAAAAACGTGTGACGGCCCCACGGGGGCAACCCGGTAACGGTTGCGCAAGGGAGAATAGGTTGAGGAGTTGAGTTATGGAGCTGAAAATCGTATGGCGAAATCCACTGCAATTAATAAGGACTAAGCGAACTCTGCAGCGTATTCGAGGAGATCAGTTCGGCGCAGTGTATGCGGTCTCTGCTCTGGATCTCAGGCAGGAGTTCGAGGTGTTACAAGGCGAAGCTGCCTGAACTCGGAGTTTTAATTCCCGTTCCAGGAGAGGGCGGATGCTGAAGATTGAGAGGACAGCGAACGGAGAGTTGGTGGTCTTCAAGCTGAGCGGTCGAATGGGCGCAGAAAACGTAAGCGAGTTGGAAACGTTGATCAGCGCAGAAGCGAGCGGTCGGCGCATCGTCTTGGACTTGAAAGACCTGAGGCTCGTGGATCAAGAGATTGTCAGTTTTCTTAGGCGCTGCGAAGCGGGCAGCATACAGCTCAAGAACTGCGCAGCATACATCCGCGAGTGGATTGCGGGAGAAAGGCGATAGCAGAGAACAAGGTCACGACAGTGAAGGAGAGGTCATGGCAACAGCAACACAATGGGCTACGAACATGAATTGGGGAAATGGGCTTCTTTCTGAAAATCAAAGGGACGTCGGAACCTGTCTCACCGAGCGAGAATATGAGGACGACATTCCCAGGAAAGAGACCGCCGAATCCACTTCCTCGGCACTGCTCTCAATTATCGAATCCAGAGGCCATCAGTCACTGAAGGGCAAAGCTGTGAACGACGGCTTTGCAGGCATCGTCGGAGCAAGCGAGACCCTCCGGGCAGTGTTAAAGCTCGTCCAAATTGTCGCTCCAACAAATTCCACCACGCTTATCATGGGAGAAACGGGCACCGGCAAGGATCTGATAGCACATGCCATACACAATCTCAGTTCGCGGCGCGGACGCCCATTCGTAAAGCTGAATTGCGCGGCGATCCCGCTGGATCTTTTGGAAAGCGAGCTTTTCGGCCATGAGAAGGGCGCTTTCACCGGGGCCATCGCGCAAAAAGTGGGTCGGTTCGAATTGGCGGACAAAGGCACACTTTTCCTGGACGAGGTAGGTGATATTCCACCAGCGTTGCAGCCCAAGCTGCTCCGCGTCTTGCAGGAACAGGAGTTTGAGCGTTTGGGGAGTACTCGGACTCACCAAGTCGACGTTCGGCTGGTTGCTGCTACGCATCGTGATTTAACCGATTTGGTGAGGCGGGGCGAATTTCGCAGCGATCTCTACTTCCGGCTAAACGTGTTCCCCGTCCTGGTGCCACCGTTGCGGGAGCGCCGCGAGGATATTCC
Organism: uncultured Acidobacteriaceae bacterium; assembly: GCA_963817305.1. Classification (GTDB taxonomy): domain Bacteria; phylum Acidobacteriota; class Terriglobia; order Terriglobales; family Acidobacteriaceae; genus Sulfotelmatobacter. The sequence continues at coordinate 1,079,634 of CAWFOD010000016.1, forward strand.
CGAACTGGTGATGCATTTCGTAGAAAAGATTGGACGCCGGGTCGGTAAAACAATCGAGCGCATCCCTCCGACTACGATGTCAGCCCTCACCTGCTACCAATGGCCGGGAAATATTCGCGAACTGCAGAACCTGATTGAACGAGCGGTGATCCTTGCAAATAATGGCGTGCTTCCGAATCCTCTGCCATCAGGCAGAAGGAAGGGTTTCACCATCCCGGTGGTTCCGAATACTCTGAGCGATGCGGAGCGCACCGTGATTCTACAGACGCTCGACCAAGTCGGCTGGGTAGTGGGCGGCCCAAAAGGTGCTGCGGTTAAACTTGGCGTAAGGCGCACCACGCTCATCCACAAGATGAAGAGGCTTGGGATTAGCAAGCCTCGCCCGCACAGCAGCCAAAATGTTGCGGGCCCAACGCAACAGCAGCCGGAGCCACCGTGTCCAACACTGGACGGTGTGGATCTGTGACTTAAGCGATACAAGCTCCAGAAACTCTACCCGCTGTGCTGCTCGGTATCCCCAGAATGCAGGCTGTTTCCGAGAGTGAGAGACCGTCCACATCGCGCAGCTGAAATGTTTTTCTTGAAGTAGGCGAGAGCTGTACGGCAAAGGTTCGAACGAGTGCATTCAGTTCATAAATTCGGCACTCATCCTCAGGCGTGCGCCCACTGTCCGCCAATCGTTCAACACAGGAATACTCTTGCTTGCCCTGATCCGCTCATACGACGTCAGTAGATTTGGTGGCCGCCTTCGCAATTGCATCCGTGTGCAACTGCACACAATAGGTGGCGGAGACTGGAATTTGGCCTAGCCTCCGCCGAGTTCTCTAAGGAGCATGTTTCATGATCATCCGACTTAATACAGGGACTCAGGACTGACTCTTGAAGTAACCTTTCTGGAAACCTTCAGCTACCTGTACGCTAGCCATCAGGCAGGGACTTTAGCCGGCAATCACGAGTTCTTTTTCTGCTGGAATTCTGGCGATTTGCTCACTATCAAGATTCAGGTGTGCAGATACCGCTTCCGGCGGCACACGCCTCAGCCAATTATTCAAAGAGACGTCGACGAATTGGTCGGCCTTGAACATTTCCAAAAAAATGACGTCCCCTTTACCGGTATTTTCGATGTAGTGGGTAGCAACCCTTGGAACGAAGCCCACGTCGTTCGCGTTGAAGTCCATTGTGCGGGCTCTTCCCTCGTTCATGATGACGCCCATGCGCCCTTGGCCGGCAAGCCAGAACTGCCACTCGCTGGCATTGGGATGCCAGTGCAGTTCGCGCAATGCTCCCGGCTTGAGAGTCACGAGTGCGCCGGCAACATTCTTGGATGCCGGGAAATTACGCGAGTCCACGATGCGAACTTCCCCTCCTGGAGTGGTTTTGCTCGGTGCCATCTCTGACATTTTGAAGGTGTACTGAATTGAAGACGCTACACGCTGTCCTCCGATCGCCGCTTTGTCTCGCGCGAGAGACAAAGGAAGGTCAGCCGGAAAAATGTAGAGCGACGGGCTCTTTACTATCTTATCGATGACTTCTTTTTCGAGACCAAAATTTTTCGCTAAGACACTGCGGGGCGTGTGAGCAATCGTCTCAGAGAGAAGGAACGTGCCGTCTTCAAAGAAGTCACCTTGGTCGAAGACCAGCAGAAACTCGCAACCATCCGGCCCTAGTCCCTGAATCGAATGGGGAAAACCTGCTGGGAACAACCACAAATCGCCTTTGCCAACGTCGTCGATGAACATGCTACCGTCGGGATTCATGACAGTGACACGCGCACTGCCGTAAAGCATCATTGCCCACTCGTCTGCGGTATGCCAGTGCAATTCGCGGAAGCTGCCTGCCGTAAGCCGCATGTTTACGCCGGTCAGATCCTTTGACGTCGGCAAGACTTTCGAGTTCACTTCATGCGTCCAGCCGCCTTCTTGGACACGCTTGTGCGCCAGGTCGAAGGAATACCAAATCGGACCGATGTCTCCGTGATCCGTCGGCGGAGGCGTGTTCGAGTTGGGGTTTTCGTCCAGTAGCGGTCTGTTCTCCTGCCCGGGATCACTCGAAGAAGAGTCATGCTCTGCTTTTCGCGTGTCTGCAGTCTCCTGCGCATTGGCGGTTAGTCCGGTCAGAGCTGCAGTTGCAAGTGCCACAGAACCAATACCTAGGAAGCTTCTCCGCGATGGAAAGTCTATCCTTGTGTCGTCATTTGTCGGATCGCTCATAATGCTTTCTACCTTTCTTCAGTCTCTTGTCCGCCAACCAGTGAATCGCGTCAGCTGTTCTGAAATATCTTGATGCACGAAAAATGCCAAATCTAAAAGTCGACGAGGTGTTGTCACACTCGATCCCATTTATTGGCCGTGACCAGTCGAAAGTCATCGGTATTTTGCTTTTGCGAACGCCCGACAGTGTGGGACCCGATCTCCAGCGCAAGCAATCAGAATGCGCACCAATAGATTCTTGTCAGAGTTAAAGGCGCGCGATCGCGACTTCCCCGTAAGGTGTCCCTGACGCGGCAATCATCTCGTTCTGATTGTGTTAGAGCAGCTGCGGAGCAGGTTCTATTGCTACGGGCACTGACACGTGTCGATATAAGAACAGCTGTACTTGATGCGGTTTAGGGGCGGCGGGCTCGATCGTTTGGCTCCAAGCACATCAACTAGAAGGGATTTGTGCAGAATTGCGGATTGGCATAAGACTTGCATTCTTTGTTGCGTAACGGAAATCGGTGTAGCAACGAAAGTTCTATTCATTCGTCACGGCTACTGCTGGTCCGAAAAACTCAACCATTCTGAAAGGACATCTTAATGAAGCGTTCGATATTGCGTCTCGTATTCATCTCTTTACTGGCTGCGCAGATAGCCCCACATGCAGCCTGGGCCCAGATGGAAGCTGCCCCTCGACTTTCCGGTGTGAAGGGGAAACTCCAATCATTTACAGGAAGTGCGCTCGACATTCTGACGCCGTCGGGCGTAGTCCACGTCAACATCAAGCAGCCCCTCGCAACCTACAAGCAGATTCCGTCAGACTTAGGTCACGTCACTTCGACATCGTTTGTCGGCGTGGCGTCGATCAAGCAGTCGGATGGAACAGAACTGGCAACGCAGATCAAGATATTTCCTCCGGAACTGCGTGGGGCCGGAGAAGGCAGTTCCATGATGGATGCGGCTCCGGGAGCAATGACTCACAGCAGAATGACCAATGGTTTAGTCTCTCGCCCTGCCATGTCGCACTCACGTATGACGAATGGCACGGTAGAGAAAGGCAGCGGCACGACCCTGGTGGTTCACTATCAGGACGGCGCTCAGACGATCTCCGTACCTCCGAATGTCCCAGTTACGGAAGTCGCGCGGGAAAAGGTGACGTTTGCTGTCGGCGATACCGTCTATGCAGCGACTGAGAAGCTGCCAAACGGGACGCTTACGACGGACAAAGTCTTTCTTATCGCGGCAGCGGCGCCTCAAAACACAATGTAGTAGGGGTTCGACCAATGAGCCTTCCAGCACTTACTTACAATGAACCGACGGCCACGAGCACGTTTCCGGAAAAGCCGGGCGTGCTCGTGGCCAGGAAGCACCATCTCCTGGTGCGATGGAGTCACTGGCTGAATGTGCCGATCCTTCTTGGCCTTATTCTGAGTGGCATCTCGATTTACTGGGCTTCGCCGGTCTATCAGCACAAGCCGGATCCACAGACTGGCAACTTCGACTATTTCGCGGACATCGGTATCTGGGTGTGCGCACATGTGCCCGGACTACATCACTACAGCAGTCCACCGGACTGGATTTACAACCACATGAGCCTCGGGCCGTATATGTTAGCCTCGGCTCTGCGTCTGCATTGGTTGTGCGCTTACTTATTCATGCTGAATGGCCTGCTGTACCTTGCAGGCCTTGTGATGGGAGGAGGCTGGCGTTCCTTGCTGCCTCGTCGGACGGATCTGTCCGACATACCCAGGATGGTTTGGTATTACATCGGCTTTCCCTTCGCCAAACTGACGCGCCGCAAATGGCTGCATCCTCGTTTCAACACAAAATACAACGCGCTCCAGCGCCTCGCATACTTCTCTGTCCCAGTCGCCGGGTTGCTTTCGGTCGCTACAGGCTGGGCGATTCACAAGCCCATGCAGCTCTATTGGCTGACAGCGTTGTTTGGAGGGTACAACGCTGCGCGTGTATGGCATTTCTGGCTGATGTGGTTTTTTATCTTCTTCGCTTTAACGCATGTTGTTCTAGTTCTCGCTGACGGATGGGACACGCTACGCAGCATGATCGTAGGTTGGTCGACGAAGGTGGAGGGATCGGAAGGATTAGAGAATGAACCCTGAAGAGAATCGTGATGCCCAGCATTCGAAAGATACATCTCCAACGAATGCAAAGACGGACGAGGAAATAACGGCGTCTTCGAAGCCTGAATCTGCGGAAGAAATGCTTTCCGGGTCACCACGAGTTGAACCTTCTGAGGCCGGAGAGGTTTCGGGGGATCTGGATGTCAATCCAGAAGAGGCGAAGGCTCCTTGTTTGAGAGACGTTGAGGGTTCCGAGGCTGCCGAGGTTCGCGACCTGCAACCGGAGCGAGACGAAGTGCTACGGTCATCGGTGGATCGCAAGCCGGAGCCTGCCAAGTCAACTCCATCTATTGCCGCAGAACCTACGCCGGTCTTAAGGGCGAACAGCTTCTCGCGTGAACAGCCTCCGTCACTGATTAAAGTGGCTCCTCTGGTCCTGCGTCATTGGACCCGCCGCGATGTTCTGCTGTTTGGGGCTGGCGCGCTGGCAGTGCTGGCAGGCGGTGGATTTCTCCTGCCACAAGATATGCTCAGCCGCTTGGGTGTGCGTCGAAATCTGGACTCCCCTGGGAAGGAGTGGTTTCTGAACAGAGCGCTGCGTATCGATGATGATGTTGCAGAAGCGCTCTACTCGGTAAATCGCAGGGTGCCCACCTATACGAAATCGCAGATCACCCCACTCAGGAATAACTATAACGGAGTCACTCCCGATCCCGGCTATATTCCTGGATGGAAATTGACTCTGGATGGGCTGGCTTCTGGCCTCAGCATATCTCTCGATATTCGTAATCTCCTGACTCGCTTCTCGGTACATGAGCAGATTACGAGGTTGGTTTGCGTCGAAGGCTGGAGTGCGGTCGCATGGTGGTCCGGTCTAAGATTCGATGACTTGTTGCACGCCTACCCGCCGATGTCACAAGCGAAATGGGCGCTGGTAGAGTCGTCGGTCAATCTCGATGCCTCAGGAAATCCTGACCCTTATTTTATGTCGATCGACCTGCCGACGACCCGCCATCCACAAACCCTGCTCGCCACACACTTCAACGGTCAGCCTCTTACCGTGGATCATGGAGCGCCACTCCGTCTGTTGGTGCCCGTGAAACTTGGTTTGAAGAATGTAAAGGCCGTTACCAGGATTACATACTTTGCGGAACAGCCAAGAGACTATTGGGCGGAGCGCGGGTATTCCTACTACGACGGTCTCTAATGCCTTTTCAAATGAACCGTAGCGGCGCACACAAGTAACATCAAAACGGGCTATAGAACAGGGTTCTTCTGGATTTGCGACAACCGTAGTTTGATGTTTGCGCTAGGGCTCGACGCCGCAGGATGATTGAGTTACAAAACATCCCAACGGCACACGCGTTACGATTTTCGATGATCGCGCGCTCAATCCAGCGGGTTAGTTTGCGTGTGGACTTTTCGTCAATCGCGTTGCAGACCGAACGTATTTGGAACCCGTTTTGCATGAGGTCACCCTTATCGGTTCCTCGCGAGACTGACGGGCAAGCAATATCGTCTCCTCGTGTTTCATGCAGGAGTTGTTATGGCGTCAACTGCTATAAACCCTACATTTGAAGATACGTCGACTCGCATCTTTTCCGAACTGCCCGCCAGCGTGAAGCAAAGCTGTGAATTTTGCCAGAATAGTCCTGCAGCCTATCGCTGGGTTAAAGAGCCACCTGGCGTCATGCAGGGTCGCAATAAGTTGATTTGTCGCGTTTGTGCAAGCTTGATACTTCTGGTCGGCAAGCCCTGCGGACTCCACTTGCGCTGAGGGCCCCGACTCTCGAAGTCAGTCGTCGATAACCACATTTAAGGCGAGGCGAACTTCCGTCACATTCCGTGTCTGAAGAGCATTGAATTGCAAAAAGCCGAACGAGAAATTGAGCCACACCATCGTTCCGTGTCGGAACAGCCACTTCTTTCTGCATGTGGAGCAGAGGTTGAAGTACCTAAAAAGATTACAAGAACGCGTTGAGATTCTCCCATCGCTGAGAGACTAGTTCCGCTTATTCGGCGTAACGGGAAAGTGAAAGCCGGATTTCGAAAAGTTGTATTCGAAGTACGCGTAGGGATAGCTGTAATCGTGACCTCGGCGTGGTGGTGTCGAGAAATTGTCCGGCGAACATGCGGCCATAACCAAAGCCAAAGTTCAGTCCTTTATTCACTTCGTATTCGGCAACCATATCGAATTCGTTGCCGATGTGCCGGCTCGCGCCGGGATGGGCCGCAACCGCAATTGCCCCGCTGCTGGCGTAGTAGTTGTCGTTTGAAGTGGCCAACCAGAAGCCTTCAAATTGCTGTTTGAGTTTCCACTTTTTCGTGGGCTCTTCTTCGACTCCGGTTCGGAACTGCACAAGGTTCCGGCGGCCAACCAGATCGGCAAAGCCAAGCTTGTCATGATTCGAAGGATAGAGCTCGTCAAAAGTATTCCACTCGTGGCCGTTCGGATTTTTCGTTCCAGAGGCGTAATTGCCCTCGAGAAAAACGTGAGGCGCGGTGGCGACCTTGCGAAAAGTCTTGCCAATGCTGGCATAGCCCGCCCACGCGGCAATGGAAGATGAGCCCAGCGATCCTGTCTGTCCGTCGAACTCGGTGTCGTAATCGAAAGCGGCGGGTAGATCGCCCTTCCAGTGGAGACCAATGGTGACTTCATTGAGGTGGCCACGGTTCAGCGTCTCCGGAAGTTCAGAGCTCGAGGGCGCGACGCGCCATAGAACGTAGGGCTCGAAGTCAGCCTTGGGGACGATGTTCTGAAAGCTTCCGTAAACTCCGTACATGTTGTTGCCCGGAAGTGCATTGTGTAAGTCGCTGTTGTCGCCGGGCACTACTGAAGAAGCGAACACGCTCACTATGTAGCCCGGATGATGAAGGTCAACCCGCGCGACGTTGAAAGTGCGACCGACGTTAAGCCATTCGGATGGGCCGATTACGCGTTCATCGCCGAAACGCAGAACTTGGCGGCCCGCCAGGGCATCTACCCAACCTGTCTCGGAACTACCTACTTGAGGATAGGCCTGCCAAAGCGTCCACTTGTCCTCGTACGGATTGGCATTGCGCGATGTGGTGATTGAAGAAAATACGAGAATCCTGCACTTCGCCATAGAACAGCAGCCAGTCCTTGGGCTTAATGCCCAGCTTCACGCGCAAGCGGTCCAGGTAATAGAAATCGTCTGTGCCGGTGAACCCGATTCCTGTCGGACCCTCGAGACGACCGCGAAATTCCCCGCCAATGCGGAACCAGTTGGGCAAAGACTCGGTTCAGCTTGTGGACGGGAAACAGCCAGTCCAGGGAATCATCGTTTCCGGCGGGGTCAGATGCGCGCCGGCGGAGCTCGAATTAGTGCTCGATCCAGAATTCGCGTTCGAGTCAGGAACTGTTTGAGCTTTAACGCGCTGCCGAACCATACACGAAACAAGCAAGAGAACCAGGACGACAGATCTTCGCATTGCAACCTTCTTCATCACAGAGTGGGCTTTGGGCGCTTTCATCCGCGATGCAGTTTCAGTTCCAGAAACCCGTGCATTGGCAATCAGTCAGATTCGTGGTCATCAGGAACTCTCAAATTCTCTTGAGTGTCCGGCCATTGACACGAATGTCGAAATCCGGTCTCGCTTGTTGACACGCGATCGTTCGAGTCATAGCCGGAGCTCCGATCGTGAGATTTGCCAGACCATAACTATGACTGTACTCAGTCGCCATACGACACTCCCGTACCAGTGGAACGGAAGTTGCAATGGCTTAATCGGAGCGTGAAAGAAAGATGGAGACACAAGCATTCAGCTTCGCAGCGTCACGGTTCGTGCCAGTGGCTATCGGCTTCTTCGGCCTTGGTACCGGTTATTTCATTTGGGGTGGGCAGGCCCTGTTTGGTTTTCCAAGAACCAGCCCGGATGTGAACAGAACGATGGGAATGTGGGGGTTCTGGATGCCGGGCTTCATGCAATTCATCACCGGCGTTTATCTTCTGGTGGGACTGACCTGGTTCAACGTTTTCGGAAATGCGGCTCCTTTATATATGGCCGGTCTCGCCTTCACGGCCTATGGCATTCATTGGTTTGCCATGGCCCACCACCGCTACATCGATTCAAGCGCACAGCCGGATGGCTGGATGGCGATCGCGTTCCTGTTCCTTAGCATTCTGGGAGTCGACGTTTTTCGGCGCGCCGGCGACATTCCCGTGATGATCATCTTCGTCGGTTTGAGTTTGGTTTACGCAATCGAGATTCCTACACGCTTGTTCTCCTGGAGTGCCGGCTCCCGCCTCGTAGGTCTCTTTCAGGTTCTTACCGGAATCTGGCTGATGTATTGCACTTATGCCATGACCGTGGACTTGGCCCTTGGGGCCAAAGCATGGGTCTAGATGAATAGATCACAGCGAGGTGTTACTGCCACGCCGACATCGATGCTTGGTCATACGGAGAATGCACGTCAGTCCGAAATTCCACTTTACCCGGGAGTCGCACGTGGGCATCCCTGAGCGGTATTGCTCGAGCAACGGGTCGGAATATTGACAGCTGTTATTCTGCCGATTTCTCGCCAGAACATTGCACGGGAAGTTTTACCGAAGCAGCGATTACCTCACCTTCAGTTTCCCAGTATTTGAAGACTTCCGGCATTTGTCCCACTCGAAATGCGCCCGCCGGGCAAACGCTTTCAGGTGCATAGGTTGAAAATGCATGGGTAACTGATATGCCGTCCGTCTGTAAACCGTGTGCCGGTTGTTTCTCGTACCAGGAGAAACAACCGTGTGGGAAACGGATGCATACATCAGAGGAGAACCTTGACCGACAAGACATGTTTGGAATCCGGCTTGCAATGGATTCGGTGTACGTGTCCTTGATGGGAAGGGTAACGTCGTGACTGGGTTGGTCAATTCGCCTATCGCAAAATACGCAGTGATCGAAAATCGACACGCAGAAGGTCCTTCGGAACGTTTCGTGATTGCCTATTCTGACGAGGAATCGCTTCGCGATCTCATCGCCGGGCCCAGCATCGTTGGGAGCGGCTTCGCTTCTCGTGAAGAGGCCCAAGCGAAGATCGACGGTAACTTCTGGACGGTCGCCGCTTGGAAGCCAACTTCGAGGGGCTCTGCAGTCGAGGGAGCAGAAAAATCTCAGTCCCGGGTTATATCGGCAAAGCGGCGCTCAGGTGCCGGGTTCAATCTGGCGCCCACCCGGAGACCCGTTCGTTGCTTTCTCCAGGCGGCTGTTGCGGTGTGCGTTCTGGTCTTCAATTTCGTTGGAGGCTCACTATAGTTCGGCGGTGCAGGCGGTTATTGGCCGGTGCGTGCTGGCTCAGCATTTCGTCGTTGAGAAGAGGCTAGACATTCGTGATAGAAAACTTTCGAGTCCGTGTATTTCGAACGGTGGCGCACCATTTGAACTTTAGTCGTGCGGCAGAAGAACTACTTTTAACGCAGCCGGCGGTCACGCAACAGGTAAAGGCGCTCGAAGACGAACTCGGGGTTCCTTTGTTTGACCGCAGTGGAGGACATATCACGCTAACCGCTGGCGGCAAGGTGTTACTGCCGTTCGCCGATAAGCTGAAAGAGGTTTGCGATCAAGCTTTTTCTGCCGTCGCCGAAATCTCTGGGCAACAAGCAGGGGAGTTAGCAATCGGTGCTTCCCAGACGATTGGGCAATACCTCCTTCCAAACTTCATTGCTGGCTTTGTCAATGCTTATCCACGGATTCAGGTTATCGTCCGCAGCGGCAACACCGAGGCTATGCTAGATGCCCTTCTGGCCCATGAGGTGCACCTCGCCCTGATCGAGGGGCCGAATCGGCGCAAGGATCTAAACATCGAACCATTCTTGCAAGACCATATGGTGCTTGTTGTTCCCCCGAACCATGACTGGGCGGACCAAGAGGTTGGGGTCGATGCCTTGAAACAACAACCGCTTTTGATGCGGGAGCTTGGCTCGGGCTCTCGACGTGTGGTCGAAAGGGCGATCGTCGCTGCAGGGTTGCAAAGAAACAGTCTAAAGATCCAAATGGAACTTGATTCCACAGAGGGATTGCTGAGCGCCGTTGAGGCGGGTCTTGGCGTCGCCTTTATTTCGCGGTGGGCTGTACGCAATCAGCTGTCGCTGGGGACGCTAAAGATTGCACGCCTTCGAGGGCTGAAGCTTTCAAGGCAATTCTCTATCGCCTATCCCGCTGGACCTGCGCCCACGGGTAACGCGGGAGCGTTTCACAGATTCCTTCTGTTTCAATCGAACGATCTAGCACCTCGTCCGACGGGAAAGCTGCCTAATGTTCGTGGGATTGTCTAGTTTCTTCCTTGTCGCAGCTTTCTCCCCCTCTTATCACGGGATAGTCGCCTTTCTGGACATGGTGTAGCTCCAAAGAAGAAGTAGTACCTATTACTGTTACTGCTACTCATGTCGATAAACAATTGTGATCCCCGATAAGACGTATTGATGTAGCCAAATAACACCACGCTCATCTGTATAGGCATCCGGCAATGCAGCCGGACCTTGCAGCAGGAAGGAACCAAACAGTGGAGCACCGACACACAATCCTCTATATAGTCGATCGATCGAACGGTAACAGCTCGGTTCTAGCGACCCTCAAAGAAACAGGTTGCGAGGTCCTCAGCACTGATAGCCCTACACAAGCAGTTGCCCTCCTATACATCATGCGCCAAGTAAGTGCCGTCGTGCTGGATGTCCAAGTTAGGAAACATGCTAACTTTAACGTAGCGGAGAGCTTACGGAGAGTGCGCCCAGGTGTTCCCGTAATCCTGAAGTGTTGTGACCAGATTCGCAGCTCACTCTCTTTGACAGAAAGCTGCGTCAGCACAGATGAACTCCCCTCCGTGTTGCAGCATCTATTGGAAGAAGTCTAGGTTTAGGAACGCCCGGCTGACAAAGGATATTTGGATCTAGGGGTCCTCATTAGTTGTGCGATGATGTTCCCAGCGCGATTCTAATGACCCGATAGTCGCCATCGAGGACGTCGCGGCGCTCAAGAAGATGTAGTACCCCGTTTTCTGCTCATCCACTCTATAAGCAGTTGTAATCGCCAATAATAAGTAATGATGTAGCGAGGGGAACACTACGCTCATCTGTATGAGTATCCGGCAATGCAGCCGAGATCTGGAGGAAATCATGAATACGAAATCGCTAGTAAGCATTATCCTAGGGGTCTTCATAAGCTGTGCAATGATGATCGCCCCGGCAAGAGCGGATGTGCGAAATCAGCAAACCAAGGTTACGTTCAGTCAACCAGTGGAGGTCCCAGGGCGAACATTGCCCGCAGGTACCTACTGGTTCGTCTTGGCAAACAGCGATACAGACAGCAATGTCGTGCAGATTTTCAGTCAAAATTGGTTGACGCTGTACGCTACCGTATTTACGGTACCGAGTGACCGGCTCAGCCCACCCGATGATACCCTGTTGACGCTAGCCGAACGCGGGCCCAATGGGACGCCCGCCCTTGTCAAGTGGTTCTATCCTGGAGAGACGATCGGACACGAATTCGAATACTCGAAGCCAGAAGAGTCGAAATTGGCCCGGGACAGGCAAGAAACACTATTGGTGAATCCACACGGCAGCAACGTCATAAATGGGCTCTGACGAGTGTAGATCGTCGGCTGTAAAAGTGGTGGCGGTCCATCCACCGCTTTTCGACGATTAGTTCTGAAGATATCCCCCATCTTCATTCGCGGTCCCAGCCCAGAGCGGAGAGGGTTGGCACATTCGTAGCATTGCCAACCCACCGCGCGACCCAACCGTGCGCTGATACCTCGACAACATCAATCTACCCACTCGAACTATGTCGGTCGTCTCTTGTTGCCTTCGTGCATTGCGCATCTTTTCAGTCAGACGCTGCAATCACCTCGTTCCACTGCCTTAGTGCAGCTATAAAGCGAAGCCAATTGCTACGGGGCACTGACACTGTCGATATAAGGACATGTGCACTTGATGTGGTCAAGGGGGCGGTCTCGATCGTTTTGGCGGCAAGCTGATCAACGAGAAGAGATCGTCGCAGGCTGCGCACTGGCATAAGACTTGCTTTGCTCTTGCATGAAGGAAATCAGTGTAGCAAACGAAGTTTTATTCATTCGTCACGGCTACCATTCGCCGACATCCAAGGAGGGATCACAGCGTGAACGCATCAACGTCAGCCATTTTGGAAAGAAAAACAATAAGATTCACATGGCTAGATTCAAAGGCCATGATTTTGAAAAGCGGAAAAGACTTGATCAAGTTGCTGGTCGCATCCACCGTGGTCGCAGCCGTGGGGTTCTCCATCGGTTCGGCGACTCCAACTTCGGCCCAGGGCCGCTCACGACGGTCCAGCGCTGCTGAAGCCGCGTTCCTGAAAGAGAACGACGCGGCCATGACGAAAATGATGAGTGACATGGCCGTGAAGCCTACGGGCGATGTCGACCATGACTTCGTGGCGATGATGGTGCCGCATCATCAAGGCGCCATCGACATGTCCGAAGCGGAGCTCCGCTACGGCCAAAACGAACAACTTCACCGCATCGCCCAAGACATCGTTGCAGAGCAACTTCAGGAGATTGCGGTCATGCGCGCGGCTTCGGGCGAGAAGCTTACGTCGACGGAAGCAGCGCTTGCGGGAAGTTTCGCGGGCACCGCAGCGATAGCAGGTTCCTCTTCGCACGTACTAGCCGACAATGTGCCTCCGTCTCTCAAGAAGGAGCGGCCCTTCGTGGCGCAGAACGATGCCGCCATGACGAAGATGATGAATGACATGACGATCAAGCCGACCGGCAGTATCGACTGCGACTTCGTCGCGATGATGGTGCCGCACCACCAGGGTGCGATCGACATGGCCCAGGCTGAATTGCGCTATGGACACGAGGCGCAGCTGAGGCTCATCGCCCAGGAAATCGTTGTCGATCAGATCCAGCAGATTTCCCTGATGCGCCTTGCCTTGGGCGAACCATTGCCGCCGTCCGTCTCGTCGCCAACGCATCCAACGCCCCATGCGCACAAATAGCCTCTTGTCAGAGTTAGAGGAGAGCGATCGCGACCCTCTCGTAAGGTGTCCCAGACGCAGCAATCATCTTGTTCCGATTGCCGGAAGGCAGCTATGAAGCGAATCGAATTGCTCCGGGCACTGACACCTGTCGATATAAGAACAGGTGTGCTTGATGCAGGTTAGGGGACGGTCTCAATCGTTTGGCTGCAAGCTCATTAACGAGAAGGGATCCTTGCAGGCTGCGCATTGGCATAAGACTTGCTTGTTCTTGCGTGACGGAAATCAGTGTAGCAACGAAAGTTCTATTCATTCGTCACGGCTACTGCTCTCCGCTTCATGGGGGATCACAGGGTAGCCGCATCAACGTCAGCACCATTTTAGAAGGAGAAACAATGAGATTCACATGGCTAGATTCAAAAGCCCAGATTTTGAAAAGTAGAAAGGAATTAATCACTTCGCTTATTGCAGCCGCCGTGGTCACAGCCGTGGGGTTCGCCATCGGTTCGGCGACTCTAGCCTCGGCCCAGGACCTCTCTCCGATGCGCCAGCCCGTCGTTGGGGAGGCACCCTTCGACCAGCCCGACATACCCATCAGCTCTCATGACCGCGTCTACACAGCTGACCAGTTCTCCAACACGGTTTCCGTGGTCGATCCGTCTAGCAACACGACACTCGGCGTCATCCGCCTCGGCGATCCCTCGCCAAGGAATTTCAGCCCACTCTACAAAGGGCAGGTTCTGGTCCATGGCATGGGCTTCTCGCCTGACCACCGCACGATCGCTGTTGTCTCGATCGGGTCGAATTCAGTCGCATTCATCGACACCGCGACAAACGAGGTGAAGCACATCACTTACGTCGGCCGCGCTCCGCACGAAGCCTTCTTTACTCCCGACGGCAAGGAGGTCTGGGTTACAGTGCGCGGCGAGAACTATGTCGCTGTCCTCGATGGCAAAACCTTCAAGGAAAAGACCCGCATCATGACCCCTGCAGGGCCCGGCATGCAGATCTTCTCTCCGGATGGCAAATACGGCTACGTTTGTTCTTCCTTCAACCCGGAGACGGACGTGGTTTCGGTGGCGACACACAGCATCGTCGGTAGGGTCAAACAGGCTAGCCCGTTCTGCCCCAACATCGCGGCGACACCGGATGGTACCCAGGTTTGGTTCACCCTGAAAGACACCGGCAAGACTGAGGTGTTCGATGGCAAGCCTCCCTTCACAGTCCTCAAGGTGCTCAACACGGGCCCGATCACCAACCACGTCAATATTGCCCACAACGCGAACGGCACTTTCGCCTATGTAACCATTGGTGGCCTCAACGAAGTGAAAGTATTCCGCACCAGCGATTTCTCGCAAGTCGCAACAATTCCGGTGGGGGCGCTGCCGCATGGGGTCTGGCCGTCTGGCGACGGCAACCGCGTTTATGTTGGGCTGGAGAACGGTGACGGCGTCACCGCCATCGATACGCTTACCAACAAGGTAATCGCGACAGTTCTCATGGGCCAGGCGCCACAAGCTATCACCTATGTTCCCGATGCGGTGCCGTCGGGACCCGGAACCCAGAACCTACAATCACTCGGCGTCGCGGGCCAGGTCGCACATATTACCCTCGCAGCCTCCTCTTCAGAGGCGATCAATGCGCCGACTAGCGTCTCTCTGTTCGATCAAGGTCTGATCCAGGTGCTGGAAGCTGCTGTCTCCGGATTGCAGCCGAAGCAGCCTTACGTGCTGGCCCTCGCCGAGAAGCCGGATGGCACCGGTGCACTGCAGCCGCTTCAATCCTTCATGACGAACCCGGCTGGCGCGGCGATCGTCAATGCCATCGGTCCGATTCGGCAGCTCGTAGAGACCGATGTAAAAGCACAGCGCCGCTATCTCGTGATCGTGCCAGTTACAGGCACGACGCTCGGGGCTCCGGTGCAAGTGCAGATTCTATGACGAATGGCCGCCCGCCAGCGATCAACGGCTACCCCGCGACTGGCGGGCGGCTCGCCATTCGAACTCGGCAAAGTCAGCCGGACAAACGATTCAAGGAGACATCATGAAAATGCGAATTGTGTTGATAGGGCTCGTTCTTTTTCTGGCGAATGCGTCGTTCGCCCAGCAGGTGCAGACGGACTACGATCGCGCCGCCAATTTCAGTCAATACAAAACCTACAGCTGGGAAAAAGTGCGGACGCCAGATCCATTATGGGTTGATCGGATCAAAGCCGCGGTGAACGCAGCGCTCACAGAAAAAGGCTGGACCGAAGTGGAATCCGGCGGCGATATCTCAATTATCGCTATGGAGATCAACCGAAACCACCAGACTCTGAACACGTTCTACGACGACTTTGGCGGCGGCTGGCGTTGGCGTGGTTTTGGGGGCTTCGGAGAATCCACGACTACATCCGAAACTTACACGGTTGGCACACTGGTTGTCGATCTCTTTGATGCAAAGACAAAAACGTTGGTCTGGCGAGGCGTGTCAAGCGGCATGCTTTCCGACAAGTCCGACAAGAACATCAAGGACCTGAACAGGGGAGTAGAGAAGATGTTTCAGCACTTCCCTCCTGATGCGATCAAAAACGATTGAGGCCCAAGATGTCCCGCTACCTTAGAACTTCACTCAAAACTCGCATCTGGCTTCACAAGGTCCCCTTGTCTTCCGTGATTGCGGGCCTCGCAGCGGCATCGCTTGCGCTCGGTCTGTCATCTTGCTCCATGGGCCGGAGTGCCAGTGCGGAGGCTAATGCTCAACAGGAAGTCACGGTGGGAGTGGTGAACGTAGTCAAGAAAACGCTGAGCCGCGAACTGACTTTGTCCTCGGAATTGGTGCCGTTCCAGGAGATCGATGTCTACGCGAAAGAATCCGGTTACGTGAAGACTCTGAATGTCGACTACGGTACCCACGTAAAAACCGGAAAGGTGATGGCTCTTCTGGAGATTCCGGAACTCGAAGCGCAGCTGCAGGAAGACAAGGCAGAAATCACAAACGCAACGCATCAGGTGACCAGAGCGCAGCACGAACTGGGCCGCTATCAGGCGCAGTATAAAGCTCTGCATCTGGAATACACGCGCTTAAACGGAGTTTTTGAGACCCAACCCGGCCTGGTGGCGCAGCAGGAAGTGGACGACGCTCAGGGTAAAGACTTGGCTGCTGCCGCCGAGGTCGACGCTGGTGGGGCGGCTTTGGACGCGGCGCAGAGCCAACTGGTTGTCGCCCAAGCAGAACTGAGTCACGATCAAAGCCTCTTCGACTACTCGAGAATCACTGCGCCATTTGACGGAGTAGTTACCGACCGCTACGCAAATCTGGGAACACTGATACAAGCGGGCACTGGTTCGAGCACCCAAGCGATTCCGCTGGTTCGACTGTCCGAGGATGACCTGTTTCGGCTCGTTATTCCTGTTCCGGAAGCTTACGTTCGCTACATCTACATTGGAGATCCAGTAAATGTTCGTGTGCCCTCGCTGAACCGGACGTTCCAGGGAAAGGTGGCCCGATTCTCGGTGGATGTTCGATCGGACACGCGGACGATGCACACCGAAGTTGATGTTCTTAATCCGCAGCGAGTCTTGCTGCCCGGTTTGTATGCCGAAGCTGAGCTGCAACTCGATCGCAAAGACAACATTCCGTCTGTCCCCGTGCAGGCCTTGATTCGCGAAGGCAATAAAGCATCCGTCCTAGTTGTGAATACGAATGGAGTGCTGGAGCAACGCTCCGTGCAGGTCGGATTGCAGACCAGCAACGACGCCGAAATCGTCTCCGGACTAGAGGAGGGGGAGCGCGTCGTAGTCAGCGATCGCAGTGGTTTGAAGGCCGGACAGAAGATTCGTGCCCAAATGGTCACGGCCATGGAGTACCACGACGGAAGTGCGCAATGAGAGATCGACTTCAGCAAAAAGCCAACAACTTCGGAGAAGACAAGATTGGATAGGTTATGCCAGGATTTTCAATTCGCAACCCGTACTTCATCATCGTGATCTGCTTGGTGCTGCTGGTCATCGGCGCGACCAGCTTGATTCGCATGCCTGTGGACCTGTTTCCGCCGATTAACTTGCCAGAAGTCGCCGTGGCGACGTTTTACTCTGGCATGCCGCCAGAGGACATCGAAACCAATATCACCGATCCGCTGGAACGTTTTTTCACGTTGGCCGCGGGCGTCGATCACATGGAATCCCGATCACTCCTGGGAGTGAGTGTCATCAAAGTGTACTTCCAGCCTGGGACGAGCCCCGATGCAGACGTCACTGAGATTTCCAACCTAGCGCTGGCTGATCTGCGACGTCTGCCACCAGGAACTCTGCCGCCGGTCGTGCTGAAGTTCGATGCCTCCAGCCTCCCCGTGGCGCTGGTTACGGTAAAGGGCGAGGGCCTCAACGAAACGCAGCTTCACGACTACGCACAGTTCCAGATTCGCGATCAGATTGCGGTCGTACCCGGCGCGGAAATCCCCGGCGTTTTTGGCGGAACATACCGGCAGATCATGGTCTACGTTGATCCGTTTAAGTTGTCGTCGCGACAGCTGAGCCCGATGGATGTCGTCAAAGCCGTCAATAACTCGAATCTTATTCTGCCTGCGGGCGACGTAAAGATGGGGCCGTACGACTACTTCGTCTATTCAAACAGCTTGGTTGACGACGTCGAGCAATTGGGCAAACTGCCCCTCAAATTCGACGGACATTCCTGGGTAACGGTGAACGACGTCGGGAAAGCTGAGGACGCCCACCAGATTCAATACAACGAAGTGCGCATCGATGGCCAGAAATCCGCCTACATCCCCATCTTGAAGCAGGGCGGCGATACCAATACCATCGCCGTCGTGAATGGGGTGCGCCAACTTACCAAACATCTCTACGATATTCCCAAGCAGATGGTCACCAGCATCGTATTTGACCAGTCTGTCTACGTAAAACAAGCGATTGACACCGTTCTACACGAAGGATTCCTTGGCCTTGTTCTCACCAGCATAATGATCCTGATTTTTCTTGGAAGTTTCCGTGCCACATCAGCGGTGCTCCTTTCGATTCCATTGTCAGCGTTGGCCACGTTTGTGGTGCTGTCGTTGATGGGTAGCACCATCAACACCATGATCCTGGGAGGCATGGCTCTGGCGTTCTCACGCGTGATCGACAATTCGGTGATCTCGCTGGAAAACATCTACCGCCATCTGGAGTTGGGGTCAGCGCCCATAACCGCAGCCGACGTCGGTGGGTCGGAAGTAAGCCTGTCGGTGCTGGCGGCCACCCTGGTGGGCGTGATCGTTTTCTTTCCGGTCGTGTTTCTCTATGGCGTTGCCAAGTTTCTCTTCTCCGCCCTAGCTCTGGCGTTCTGTCTTTCGCTACTAGCCTCGTTTGTCGTGGCTATGACCGTGATTCCTTTGTTTTGCTCACGCTTTCTGAAGGCGGTGCCTCGCGCTGCCGAACGTGAGAACGAGGAGCATGCGAATGAAGTGGCGACTGCGGCCTACCAATCGTGGATGGGCCGGTTTAATGCCCGCTTCAACCAGATGTTCAACAAGATCCTGGATGCCTATGAGCACTGGTTGAGGAAAGCCCTAATGCGTCCCGGGCGTACAGTTCTGGTTTTGAGCGGTGTCTTCCTCTTAAGCCTGGCCCTGTATCCGCTGCTGGGTTTGGCGTTTTTCCCGCAGACCGACGCAGGCCAATTCGCCATCAACCTGAAAGTTCCTACCGGTACCCGCATCGAGGTGACGGACCAATATGTCGCCAAAGTCGAAGATCTGATCAAGAGCTCAATGGAAGGCGAGGATTTGAAGAGGATAGTCTCCAACATCGGCGTAGTTCCCGATTTCTCTTCACTGTACACAACGAATTCTGGTTCTTATACGGCCACCGTGCAGGTGCAGCTTAATAAGTCGCACCTTCTGAGCAGTTTCGACTATATGGACCGCGTTCGGAAACGAATGGCCAAACAGTTTCCTGAGATTCGCACATTCTTCTCCAGTGGGTCCTTGGTTGACGCCATTCTGAATACGGGCATGCCGGCACCGATTGATGTACAGGTCAGCAGCCCTGACTTGGACCAGATTCACGGCATCGCCGAGAACCTAGCGACTCAAATCCGCCATCTGTCGGGTGTCGGGCAAGTCTACGTTCCACAAGACATGAATTATCCTGCCCTACGGTTGGATGTAGACCGCGTTCATGCCGGCGAACTCGGGCTGACCCAGAAAGATGTCGTGGACAACGTCATTACCGCTCTCAATTCCAACTACCAAATCGCCCCCAACTACTGGGTCGATCGCAAGAGTGGCAATGCCTATTACTTGACAGTGCAGTACTTCGAGAAAGGCCAAGCAGCAATTCATAACATGGCTGACCTTGGCCAGATTCCCTTGCGGGATCCGTTTGTGGGACGAATGAGCTGCGGCTCGTCTGCCGAGCCGACCCAACTCGGAAACGATCAACCGGCCTGGGCGTGCTCTGGTGGAAGCCGGCCAACCACCGGCCTTAGTAATGTGGTCGCCGTGAACCAAGTGCAGACCCCCACAGAGGTCGACCATTATCAGATTCATCGAGCCGTCGACATCTACGTGACTCCTTCCGGCGAAGACCTGGGGCGCGTGACTAGCGCAATTCACCACATTCTTGCCAAGGCGAATGTTCCTGGAAATGTGCGCGTGAACCTGCGCGGTATGGTGGTGGGCATGCAGGAATCGTTTAAGAGCTTCGCCGTAGGATTCCTGATTTCCTTCGTGTTGCTATTTCTCATCCTGACCGCTCAATTCAAATCGTTTGTCGATCCTCTCTTGATCATGCTGGCGATTCCCACAGGGGTTGTCGGGGTGCTGATCATCCTCCCACTTACCCACAGCACATTAAACGTTATGTCGCTGATGGGAGTTCTGATGCTGGTCGGAATCGCGAACTCAAACAGCATTCTCATTGTGGATTTTACGCACAATCTCGAAAAACAGGGTTCGTCGTCGGCAGAAGCGGTCATCACTGCTTGCCGCGTGCGCCTGCGACCTATTTTGATGACATCGCTCGCCACCATCATCGGGATGATTCCCCTGGCCCTGAAATTGGGCACCGGCGCTGAACAGTATGCGCCTATGGCAAAGGCGATCATCGGAGGTTTGACCTCTTCTGTCGTCCTCACGATCTTCATCGTGCCGGCGGCGTACTTGCTGGTTTACGGCAAACGCAATCCGCAGACCGCGAAAACTACGACGACAGAGACGACCGCATGAAACTAGCTCTCATACTTTTCATACTACGGTTGTCCTGGTGGGCGGTTCTGTCCCAGCCTGGCTTGGCACAGATCGCTTACCAATCGGGTTTCGCCGAAGACTTGCCATCCGCTCCTCAGCCGCAGGCAAGCGTGAGCCTGATCAACACTCCGACGCGCATCAATGCTCGAGTTGCGCCCAATCTTGTTTTTCCCGCGGCGGAAGCCCAGCAGATGCCATCTCCGGCAGGTGAAAAAGCTGAAACACTCGCGCAGCCGCCGAGCGGCGTAATGCGTTTAACTCGCGCCCAGGCGGAGCAAATCGCCATTAAAAATAATCCGCAAGTCAGCGTCGGACAGCTGCTCGCCCTGGCTCAGCATCAGGTCTATCGAGAGGCAAGATCAGCCGAGCTTCCCACCTTCAATGGCAACATTACCGCTGTCAACGCGAATGAAGGCAGTCGCATCGGCGCAGGCTTCCTTACGGCTTCTCACCTGTTCGAACACGCCGGAGCCGGAGTCACCCTCACTCAGCTCATCACAGACTTCGGGCGCACGGTCAACCTGGTTTCCTCCGCAAAGTTGCAGGAGAAAGCGCAAAACGCCAATGGTTTGGCCACCAGGGAAGACATCGTTCTCGCAACTGACCAGGCCTTTTACAATGCCCTGCAGGCACAAGCCTTGCTCAAAGTTGCGCAACAGACGGTTGACACTCGCGGATCGGTTGAACACCAGGTCGACGAACTGACAAAGAACAAGCTGAAATCGACACTCGATTTAACATTTGCCCAGGTAAATTTATCCCAAGCCAAGTTGCTGCTGCTCGATGCGCAAAACAACGTCGACTCCACGATCGCCGCACTCACTGCCGTCCTCGGTTTCGACAAGAACATCCATTACGAACTTGTGGAAGATGATTCCCAGGCTCCGCCGCCTCCGCCACCGGATGTGGAAGTGCTGATTAACACAGCTTTGCGACAACGTCCCGATCTGCAGGCGCTCACTTACAACCAACAGGCTGCAGAGAAATTCCGCCGCGCGCAACGCGACCAGCTTCTGCCGACCATCAGCGCGTTGGGTATCGCGGGGGGCACGCCAGTGCGGCCTGACTGCGTGGGCGGCACTTGCACCCCGAACTACTTTATTTCTTCCTGGTACGGAGCTGTCGGCGTGAACATGGAAGTCCCAATTTTCAATGGCTTTCTTTTCACTGCTTCGGCCTCCGAAGCGGAGTTTCGGGCGAATGCCGCACGGGAGAGCACAAGAAATCTGCATAACAACGTGGTGCGCGATGTGCGCACTGCATGGTTGTCGGCCACGAACGCCTTTCAGAAAGTTGGTGTGAGCGCCGAACTGGCGAAGGAAGCCAACCTTTCACTAAGCCTGGCACAGGGACGCTATCAAATGGGCCTCGCTTCGATCGTCGAACTCAGTCAGGGGCAACTGCAGCAAACCGCCGCAGCCATCGGCTATGTGAATGCTGAATACCAGTATCGGCTGTCGCTCTCGACGTTGAACTTCGAGACCGGGGTCCAGCCCTAACCCTCAGAACACGCGAATCCGCATTGAGAGGAAGCTCCCCTAAAAAGATGTTTTGAATGCCTGATCAAGAAAGCCGGAGAGATCGCGTCGTCAGAATCTACCAGTCAAAGTGTTTATCTGAACCGGCGCAAGTTCCCCGTTGCCGGTGTGGCTGCGGCCGTGATTCATTACATCTGGCTGGTGAAAGCCGATCTACGCAAGCCAATGGAATACGCATTCGCGCTGGGCGCGCTGCTGTTGTACAGGGTAGCACGTCAGCTGGCGATAAATCCCGATTTCACTCATCGACCGCAAGGCATGAGTTTTGGGTTTTGAGTTTTCCAGACGCGCTTAAGTTGCGCCAAGCAAAGTTATTCTTTCTTGGCAATACGCGTGATAGATCGCAATAGTTCGTTCTCGTAATCATCAATCCACCATGGGCTGGCGGTTTGCAGAGAAGGTTCTATGGCCTTCATTTTTGCCTCGACTTCTGAGTTCGCATCGACTTCAATTATCTGACCTTGTATTGTTACCTCGTACTTTGCCATTTGAACTCCTGCTGCTAGAGGTGAGACTGTTTGTGTGCGCGGCTTGAACCGATACCGGAAGACTCTACACCCAGAAAAGGGGCCGACGCTTGGCGAAAAATCGGCGATTTAACTCACCCCCGACCAGCGGTCAAAGCGTGCTATCGCCTGATTACAACAGTTGTCAAAATTCAGATTCGGGAGGATTCTTCGGCCGAGCAGAGCGCTCAGTGTGGGGATAAACGTCGAACCCGCATGGGAGCCGGAGGGGAACTCGACGCTGAACACCGTTCGCGTCCACCATGATGAGATCGTGCTGCTGCAATCCGCGAAATTCACGCGGAGGAATAATGTCTGCCACGTTGAGTCCGTCAATGTAAGCAGACAATTGTTGGGATGCGGCAGGGTTCAGAAAAGGGCTCTTAAACCACAGAGGCGACTGTACCTGCTCTGGCGGGCATTTTACTATCGGGCCTGCAACTGCCTGCGCGTGTGCGGCCAGTGGAACCCGTACAGAAATCAGGAGCCCGAGAGCCAGAAGGTGGAAGATGTACATAGAACTTTCCTTGTTTCGCCAGCATTATAGCTCTGACATTGCACTCAAAAGGAGAAGAGCGAAAAGCGTCAAGTTGGTTGGCAACATACCCATTTCACTCATTGAGGTTTCGTATTTTTCCCCGCCGTCTTAGAAGCCAAGGAAGCAAAATAAACCACTGGACGTAGCCAGCTCCCGCGAATAGAAGCCAAGTAGCTGTCATTTCAAGTTCGCTGGATGCTGGCAACGCGAGATGAAACAACCCGAGTATCGCACCTGTCAAAGCCAATCCGGCGGCCAAGAGTAGAGCAGACGGGTGGGACAAAACTATCATCTGGAAGGCTAGCTCTTCTTCCATTTTCCAATCGGAGTGCCTTGATCCCTGTACGCATTGCGCAAGGCCACGACGCAAATCGCCAGCCACGCGACGCGGACAAGTACCCAGAAGGCCTTTTTCATCACGAGGAGATCGTAACGGAACATCGATCTTGCGATCTATATTCAGAGGTCGCGAAGCCCAAACTGTCGTAATATCCCGATTACACTCATTGACCCGGACGGAGATCGGCCAAATTCTGAATGAGTGTAAACGCCTGGTTTCAACAATTGACCTGAGCTTGTGGTTTGCAGTCCAGACTTTGGTCGGGATTCCTTATTTTCTCGGCATTGTGCCTTTGCGGAAGGGTTCGGCAACTAGTTGCCACTCGTCTTCGTAGATCACGTATCCGGGTTTGTCTGTTCTGATTTTCTTCACGTAAATGCCGTTGCGTTCAAGGATCTGAACCATCTGCCAGATACGGGAGATGTGTTCGGTGGCGTCGGTCTTGAACCAACAGATACCGAGCCGAAGCTTGTCACGTCCGAAGGAAGTTGGTTTTTCAAGATTCTCGTTAAGCCATGCTCGCAGTGCCAGAAGCGCCGATCACGCCGTTGTCGGAAGTCGCGATCTGCGGGGTGTCGTTCGGAACGTTGAATAACGTCGAGCCCGACGCCGTGAAGCCGATACATCATGCATATCCGGCTTGAACAGTCCGCGTTCGGTGATCGCATAGACTTCGTTTTTTAGGGAAACAAGGCGCTTGAACTGCCCTGAGTCGTCGGGAAGACGACTGCTGGGCTCCATGATGAACCATGGCTAGTGCCTTGATACACCTCACCATCTGGACCGGTTCCTGCGTAAAGGTTTTCACCGAGTGCAGTGACGGATCGGATTTGTGCTGCTGGGGACACTAGCGGAAGTTTTTTCCAAAGTTTCCCTGCTTCTGAAGCGGAAAAAATGCTCGCGGACGCGTTGGCTGCATACAATTCATCATCGATTTCGGTAAGATCGGTCACTGGTCCGCCCTGTGGACTGCGGATAGGTGAAAACTGACCATTACTGACCGTTTCCATTAGACCGCTGCCGGGAACGACGATAAATGTCCCGTCCCCAGTTGTTGCTAGCATGTCAGGTGGCAATCGATTGATCACACTACAATTATCCCCATTGGGGCTTATCCAATATCCTCCAGAGGTAACTGCCAGAAGATTGTCACAGAAACTGCAAGGTGAGTTATCGGGCAACAAAAAGGGCCATTTGAGGCATAGGGCGTAATCCAGTCGCTCGCAGGCGCGTAGGTGCGGAGTTCGAGATCGAGTTGGTTGAGTTCCGGATCAGACGATTCAACAGCACATGCAAGGAGCGCTGTGAAAAAGACAACACACCGTAGGAGCGAAAGAAAACGCATACAGGCCCGTCGGCTGGTGAGTATAGCAAAATGAAGCGCGGTAGTTGTGGTTTGATGAGTTCACCATTTCCTTGATTGAGCTTAGCGGATCCGTGAATGATCCGGTCAAGGCTGCGCTGAAATGAGCAGCGACAATTCGTGCGTGATGCAACTGTCGGGCGCTTCCGACGATGGACTGGTGGTGACGAGAGACCAGATCTGTCAATCACAGTTCTGCTTGTCGGAGGACAGGGCAATCCGGACTAATGACTAGTCGGATTGATGGGCCGTAAGTGGAAAGATCGCCGTGCGCCAGCATGGCCGGCCTCAAAGCTAGAAACGAGTGAGGTCTTGCTGAATGCGGGCGAGTATTTTGTTAAATGGAATCTGGCCGCGATAGTAAAGTGGAGCCGTCTTTGAATACTCGGCTTCGAGTTGCTTGCGGACGTCCGCGTCTTCAATCGTGAAGGCTCCGCTTTTTGCAACGTTTTGGTCCAAAGACTTGAAGCGCTTCTTCTTGTGGGCCGGGTATTCCGGAGTCCCGATGAATTTCTGCACAGCTTCCACGTCGAGGAGTTGATGAATGTCGTAGCAGTGCCTGAGGAAATTTGTGGGTACTTTCCCGGTCACCTTGAACTGGCCGTATTTTCGAACCACAGCTTGCACCTTTTCCACGAAAGTGTATTCGGGGTTGTAGCAGGCGATGTCGAGGGCTCGGTTGTCGGCGTATTGAAGTCTTTTTGCCTCTGCAAACTTTACGATCCAGGAAGAGATCGTAACGGCTCGGTTCGGAGCCGTCTGATCGAAACCGACTTCCAGGAGAATTCCATCCTTGAGGCCGGCGATTGAACCAAAGTGGGTATCGTAGCTTAGCCTGAGGCCGGCGTTCCTCAGCGTTTCGTCATCGTATGTCGTGTCCCGCTCGACGGCCGTGATACCTGGGATCTTAATCTTGTCCCGCAGCTTTTCGTAAAACACGCGCCTCGACTCGATGTGCTGCGGCTTCTCGTGATTTGGATTTGTATCGACCTGCAATTCGTCGAAGGGTTCAATGCGAATGTCGATGTCTTCGGAAAAGCGATGGATGACTCCGAATCCCTTAGAAAGCGAAGTGCCGCCCTTGAGCTCAAACGTTAAGCCCAGTTGCTTGAGCCCAAAGACGGCATGCATGATCCAGTAGTCTTTTTCCACGAGCGCCGGATCATTAATCTTTTCGCTGTCGGCAACTGTCTCGACAAGTGCCTTGAAATCGCTTCTCTCGTGCAAAAAGCTATCAGGCGGCATGTTGCAGCATCTCCTGAAACTTTTTCTGCGTCGAGTATTTGCCGTAGAGCGAAACCGCCCGTGAGAGCTTTTTCGGGTTCATCTCTTTGGCTTTTTCGCGAACGCGAGAAAGAACGGTATCCCGGTCTTCGGCAAGCTCGCCGAGTTCATTAACAAGATCAACCAGCAGAAACTCGGGAGACAGTTGCCTGGGAACATTCATGCGGCGCTCGAAGGTGACCATGCGATTGCCGAGCGGAAATGTCCCATGCCGTTTCTGGTTGTAGACAACGCGTTTGTTGTAGAGCTGGGTTGTCCCAAGTCCCAACTGGTTGTAGGCATTCGGGGAGGTCACGACAAAACGGTCTGTCTTCAAGAACGCTTTCACCAACTCATGCTCATCCGCGGGAGCCTCTCCAAATTCAAATTTTCGAGGGCTGTAGTACAAGCCGTTACGCAGCTTCTGGAGCGTCCCGTCGCCGGTAAGTTCTTTGAGGTGTCGATCGACACTATGAGACCAAGGCAGGAGATCCTCTCTGCGGTAGACACGTCCGGCGCGAAGGCGTCGCTTCAAATGGTCGAGTGTTCTCGTCCGCATCTGCCTGATTCTCCATGTTTATGCTACTGCCTAGATGGCATAAATGTCAAATATTTTATTAATATTTCATGCAATATATATATCAACTACAGATTTATCAATAGCTTGCACAGCATTCGATATGCCGCTCGATTCGGTCAATAAAGACGCTCCGCGCCAGCTAGGGTCAATCCCGTCATAGCCTAGCCCAATTCCCTGTGCGATGGATGACGCCTGATTGATTTCAAGAGCGGATGTCTTCGAGACATCGGCTCCTAGTTGGGGGCCGAGTTTCGCCACGTCGTCCGTGAACACCACGACATCGTGGCTGGCACGCGATACGGAAACGTACGCAAATCGCGAATTGAGCAAGTCCGGGTGAACGCCGGTGTCGGCGTGAACGAGGACGCGCTTGGCGGTAAGCCCCTGAGAGCTGTGGCTCGTGACAGCATAGCCGTGGTCGAAATGAGGATGCTCACGGGCATTGAATTCAATCTGGCGGTTATTACTGAGGCCCGCGATCACCCGGCCGTCGGGATGGATCGATTCGATGACGGCAAGGTCGCGATTCGCAACACCGAGCGATTTGTCGGGTGCGGTGAACTGGATGCGCTCGCCTATGGAGAACTCGTGGTCGACTTCTTGGTAGACAGCTCACGCCGGTCAGACGACGGGGATCGTACGTCGCAAGCTCGTGGTTCGCTTTCTCAACCGTGAGCAGGTTCGCGGACGGGTCGATTGCTACCACCGACGCATACGCGCCGGCCCCGATTCCAATGGCTTTGCTGCCACGTGTGTACCGAATTACATCGTTGACGTCATAGTGGTTCGCCCAAGAGCGTTCGGCCCCAGTCATGTCCTGCCGCTGGACCAGGACACGCAAACTATGGTCTTCCGGGGAAAGCGTTCCAATGAGCTTCAACTCCTGACGAACGACGACATTCAGCTCACGACGGGACGCGTTGTCCGGCGAAACGATCAGGGTGTTCTGGGGCGATTCAACATAAGTCTTGGCGATTGCGCGGACTCGGTCTTCTGCGTTCGGGAATCTCTTTGACGCGTCCCTGCTGTTGGAGTGCTTCGAGTGCAGCGGAAATGTTGCCCGTGGCCAGCAATTCGACTGTGGATTTCAGAGCAGGGTCCCGTTGGCGAACGATCTCATCGAGTCTAGCTGTGCGCATTCCGGCCTCCTGTAACTGCTCAAACGGGCGGCCGGCCTCAACGCCCTGATGTTGGCGGATATCACCGATTAGAATCACACGGTCATGGCCGCCTAGTCGCGAGAGGAATTCGCGAATCTGGTTGGTGCTGGCGAGGCTCGATTCGTCGACGAGATACAAGTGTTTGCCGTCTTCTGTTTCTGGATTTGTCGTTCGGGCGAGGAAGGCTTGCAGAGTTCCGGCGTCGACTCCCGCCTCCTTCAACTGGCTCGCGGCGCGGGAGGTCGGGGCGAAACCCTCGACCTGATAGCCTTGACTTTCCGCGGTACTGCGGATGGCGGCGAGGGTGCTCGTCTTGCCTGAGCCGGCGAATCCCTGGATTCCTTGAATCCGGTCCCGAGAGCTCAGCACATCCTCGATCACGGTCCTTTGTGCCCGGTTAAGCTGCGAGTATTGATCGGCAATTGCAATGGCGTGTGGACGCGAAAGGACTGGCTCCAAACGGTCTAGACCCTCCCGCATCCGGCGGAGAATCTCATGTTCGGCTTGGATGGTTTTCGCTGTCGTGAATTGGCACCCCGGAACGCTCTGAGGTCGTTCAACGATTTGGAATTCCCCGGAGGCCAAGCGAGCGTCAAGGTTGTGACGGATCTCGGTGTAGCTAATCTCGCCCATCCCGCGACGCAGCCCGTCACGGATGAGCGCCCGTTCATCCACAACCGCCTCGCGTTCGAAGTTCTTGTCGCGAGAAAAGGTAAGAGATTCTCGAACTCGATCCAAAGATTTGAGGCGCTTCTCCTGATGTTGAGATCGCTCCCGAGCCGCACGCACAACAGCATCCGCTTGGTTCCCAAAATCGGCTGCCAGTTTTCGGTGTGCGGCCATCACCTCTACCGGTGAATGGATCTCCTTGCGGTCGCGAGTCGAGTGCGCTGCGATCTCGGCAGCTTCCTTGCCGGAGCGGCCTGTGCGTTCGAGGTATTCACGAATTTGTTGGCTCCGCGGGCTGGATGCGTCGAGGTATTCCTGGGTATAGCCCTTGATCTCCGGAGCACCGCTTCGCCCTGTCGTGATCTCGTAACCAAGTTGGCGAACTCGGTAGGTCAGTTCGGATTGATAAACGGCCGTGGCAAACTGTTGCGAGGCGAAGAGGCTGTGCGGCTGAATCGCCCGTGGTTGGCCGTTGTCGCGTTGGGTGACGTTGAAAACCACCACGTGCGTGTGCAGTTGTGGCGCGACATAGCCATCGACCGGGCGGGCTGTATCGTGCTCAAACTTGGCGGCGACAAACTTGCCCGTAGTCTCGGGCGGATGGTTGCCGCCGATCCTGGCTTGTGTGTAACGTTCGAGCTGATCAATGGCAACGCGGACGCTCTCCCGATGCGCTTCGCGGACGCTCTCGTCGCCACCGACTAGAGCGGTTAGCGAAACAGATTTCGGAGCGGAAAAGGTGGCATCCCATCCGGCCCGGTGTTCCATCGTTTTGATGGTCTTGCCTTCGGCATCCTGATATTCATATGACGATCGCTGGCGCACCAACTGTTCGCCCGTCTGTGGATGCTGGCCCTGGGTGAGACTCGCGAAGTCCTCGGCAGAGACCGCCCCAGAAAGTCCGAACCCACTGGCCAGGCGCCCCTGCCACTCGCCCGCGATGACGCCGCGTTGCGACCAATAGTTCTGCTCCTTTGCGGTGAACTCCTTCTGGTGATAGGTCTGAGCCTGGCCCGCGGAAAGCGGTTTCGAAATGGTCAACATTGCAAGTACCTATCCCCGAAGGTTGAGGCTTTGTTGAGCGTCGACGCCTGTATCAAGATTCGTGCCCTGGGGTATCTCCGTCGCTGTCCTTGGCGATTTTCGCTGCGGCGGATTGGGCACACCAGGTTCGTGCTTCAATTCGACTGACCGGGATTGCGGCTTAGCTGCTCCGATGGATTTGGGATCGTACGGAAGCTTGTCTTCAGGCGTACTTCGCAGATCGAAGTCAGTCGCGACGATCGGCATATCGAAGTACGGAAATGAGAAGCGTGTCACATAGTTCTCATACTTCATATAGGCATGCAGATCCGGAAGGCCTGAGATTTCGGACTCCATTACCAGCGGTTCAACCTGACGGTCCAAGGCAAAGTTTCGTCCAGCACGGGAGCCGTCGAAGTGAGTCTCGCGAAGCCGTTCGATTTCGACCTTTCCAATGAACTTGCTGACCCACTCGCCAGCACTCGGCTCTTTTGTCTTGAGCCAAATGCTGGTTGCTGGCTGGGACAGCATGACCTCAGCGAGGTGGCCGTACAGGTATTCCAGCTGCGCCTTCCCTTGGAAACCCAGAATCACCGGGTTCTTGCTCTTGCGATTTTCGGTGATAGCAGTATGGAGTTGGGGGAGCTTCTGCAGGCTTGCCAACTCGTCGATCACAAACCATGCCCGCTTTTGTCCGTCCTTCGGCTCGTTTAAGAGACGCAAGACGAGCAAGTCGATCCACAGACTCTGAAGCGGACGAAGGGCTTCGCGTTCCGCAGGAAGCGAAGTTATAAAGATCCATCCCTGCCGTGTCTCGGCCCACTCCGTTGCCGACCACTCGCCGTTTCCCTGGCCCTTCTTTGGAAGCAGGCGGAGGCTGTCAGCGACTAACCCAAGCGAGCCCAGGACACCGGCACGCTGATGCTCCGCCTTCGGATCGATGAGGTGGGCATGCTCCGTCCCTTTGAGCCTTCGGTCGATCTCTTGCGGATCTGACATCCACTTCACTAATTCCTCGGGTGTTGGGCCGTAGCCCATCAGAAATGCAAATATTTTCTGCGGCGACTCGATGAAAAATTCACCTTTCTTGTCCTGCGGCGGCTGGAACAGCGACACAGCCACAGCCTTGGCCTCGGAGCGGCGCCGCAATTCCTCCGCAGGACCCCAATAAGGACACCGGGTGTCAAGCGGATTCAAAATCACGTCGCCGTTTTTCGGATCATAAAAGCGTTGGACGAACTCTCGTGCGGGGTCATAAACGATGGCGGAATCGCCACGAGTTCTTATCTGTCGAAGGATCTGCAGCATGATGGCTGTCTTGCCTGCGCCGGTATCTCCGATGATCTGCATGTGCTGTGCTTCGGCTCTCACCGGTATCCGTATCATCGCCTTCATTTCGTCAGTCTTGATGCCGATGCCATCTCCGCCGACTCTGCTGTTGAACTCTTTCGGCGTCAGCATCTCTGGGCCTTTCAGGCGTCGTCCGTATCTCAGTTGTCGCCGCCGTCGGACGTCCTTGGCGATGGAAAATGGGAGCTGGATGATAAGTGATACGATCCCCAAAACGATCGGGAGCTTGTAGATATCGAAGAGGCTGTCGCCACCGTAAATCGCAGTCTTGAGGTAAGCACTCAAGGACGCGTCGTTGTAATTCTGTTCCCGACTGAGATAAAGCAGTTCATAGCCGCTCCGCATAGCGGACCGCGAGATGGCAAGTGGAATGGGCTTGCCCCCCGGTTCCGGTGTCGTGCCTTCTGTCACGTCCCCGTTCGTGGCGAGACGTGGTGGAATTCCACGACCACCCAGCATGAGCATCCGATGGTTGTCCCGACGGCTCGCTCCGATTGCGCCTGCGACGCTCGATCGGATGTAGGAAGGCGCATAGAACCGCTGTAAAGGGTCGTTGCCGAAGGTGAACCGACAGTAAATGAAGAATCCGGTCAAGACGACCGCAATGAATACCGCCCCATAGGTGTAGATCGGGCTGTGTGGCGGCCAGATAATTGTTTCTTTGCGCCCCCATTTGGTGATTCCCATGGTGGCTATCTCCTTCCTGCGGGAGCGGTCAACTTCGCCGCGAGTTGGTGCTTCGCCTCGCTGATCTCATCCAGGAGTTTGTCGAATGCGTCGGGGGCTAGGAGTTGGCCAGAGGCCACAGGTCGCAGTACGTTTACTAAGAGCAAGCGAACTCCAAGGACCTCCGCCAATGCTGGATCACTCGTTGGTCCTTCCCCCGCTTCTCGGAGAATCACATCGCGAATCCATTCCCCTCGTGCAAGTCCCTGCGATCTGGCAAAGTCAGTCACTCTCCCCAGTTCCTCTTTTGTTAGCTTCACCGTCACTGGGAAGACGCGCTTTAGAGTGCGATCGCCATGAGAACTCTTGTCTGGCATTGTTTTCAAAATTGCCATTTGGCCATCCATTGCACAGGTGCACTCAAGTGCACCGAAAATCGTCATGTCTTTGAAATCGCTGAAAGTGCACCCCAGTGCACTCACACGACCCTCGAAGGGGTGGAGTGTCAAAATTCTTCCGGTGCGAAGCACCGTTCTTGCATTGCCACAAAATTGGACGCTCGATCACGCCTTCACCGCCCGCACAGAAGGCGTGGATTCCACCCCACTAACGACCTTCTTCCCAGGCTGCTCGGACGTACCATTGGTTACGGCTTTCCGAACGCGCAAAGTCGAAGCGACCTGCTTCGCCTGCGGAGTCTTCAGGAACTCCTGAAAATCACGGTCTTTCGAGAAGACATAGTTCAGCGCCTTGTCCACGACGTCGTCAGCGGATGCCTGGATAAAAGCAGCGTATTGATCCACCTGGGCAGCAGTCGCCTCGTCGAGCCGAACGGAGGCGCAGATGTGGCGGATCTGGTTGATTTCAAGCAATGGCATATTTGTTCTCCTTCATTTGGGTTGAGCCTGAGTCTCCGATATTGCCGGACTCTGGATGTTGAGTCTCGAAGACAGGTTCGATCAGGAA
This sequence comes from uncultured Acidobacteriaceae bacterium, assembly GCA_963817305.1. Taxonomy (GTDB): domain Bacteria; phylum Acidobacteriota; class Terriglobia; order Terriglobales; family Acidobacteriaceae; genus Sulfotelmatobacter. Next base: position 1,112,052 of record CAWFOD010000016.1, read on the forward strand.
GCGCTTTGCATCACGGTCGTATCCCAGGATAGCCAAGACCTCACGCAGGATTCGCCGACCTGGTTGTCGTTCGACATGAACGACGAAATCAATGGCTTCTCCGATCTCAGCTTCCGTGTCGGAAAAGGTACTTTGGGCGTGACTGCGCATGACGAGATTGGCGAAACGGCGAAGGGCCTTTTCGGCGGAATTGGCGTGAATGGTTGCTAGCGATCCGGTATGGCCGGTGTTCAAGGAATCGAGCAGCGTTCGCGCCTCGATTCCGCGCACTTCGCCGAGAATGATCCTGTCGGGTCTGAAGCGAAGAGTGTCCTTTAATAGTTCGTCAAAAGTTACGGTGTTCTTGAAGGTATCTGTTTGGGACTGGGCCGCAACTATGTTTGGCTTTCGGATGTGAAGTTCCGGTGTGTCTTCGATAACGAGGATGCGTTCCTCTTCAGGAATTGAGTTTGCAAGTATCCGCAAAAGGGTGGTCTTTCCAGTCCCCGTTCCTCCGCTAATGAGCAGGGTCTTCCCGCTACGAATCTGGTCTGCCAAGAGGTCCACAATTGGCTGCGTCAGTGTGCCCCGAGCAATCAGATCATCAACGGTGTAATGGCGGCTCGTGAATTTCCGTATTGCGATTGCCGGTGCCGGACTCACGATGGGTGGAATCCATGCCGCCAGCCGGCTTCCATCTGGAAGCTGTGCCTGTAGCCGTGGATTGTCTTCGTCGAGCCTCTTGCCGAGCTGGTTGGCAATGACTTCGAGGCCGGTGCGCAGCCTGTCGGCGTCGAATGAGATACCCGAATCTCGGCACAATTTTCCCTCGCGCTCGTAAAACCATGAGGCATCGGGATTGCCCATGATTTCGCTGACGCTTTCGTCCAGCAAAAGCGACTCGATTGGCCGAAGAAATGGAAGGATCAATTCGAAACTCATAGCGGGAGCCTCACGACAATGGAAGCCCGGCATTGACCGGGCTTCCGAGAGTGACAAGTGCGAGCCTCATGCGGCCGCTTCTTCCTGGGTCACTTCATCGTGATCCTGATCCTCCGGAGCCGATTTCTCGGCACGGTCCAGCTTGAGGATCGAAGAGACCCGGATTTCCCAGACGCGCTGCTTCGAGTTTGTTTTCTTGCTCTCGTATTCGCGGCTGCGCAGCTCGCCTTCAACCTGGACATGTGCGCCCTTCGTGAGCGTCTTGGCGAACTCGGAAAGCTTGCCGAATACGACGCAACGGTGCCATTCCGTGTGCGAGACATACTCGCCGTTCTTTTTGTAGGAGGATTTGGTTGCCAGCGAGAGAGTCGTGACGCTGACGTCTGGGTTGTTGGTGCGAGCTTCTGGGTTGCTGCCGAGGAAGCCGATGAGCGTTACTTTGTTCTGATACATGAGAGTGTCTCCGTTTTTTGAATTCGCCCGTTGTTGCTCGGGTCACGTGGGGCGAAGCTAGCGAGTGGGCCCGGCTCCCAAGTGCCGAAGGTCTGCTTTCTGGGAGGGGCCCGAAAGAAGTTTGCAGGTCGTTCTTTGCTGTGTTTTGCAAACTTGTTTTGGGAGGAACCGGGACCCCGAAGGGGCGCGCAATGCGAAGCAGAAGACCGAGTGCCGCCGGGCGCCGGAATAGCCCCAAAGCGGTGACCGAGCATAAGACGGGATACAAAACGGCAGACACGCTTCAGAGCAAAGTTCTCCTCTGCGCTCGGCTCAGGGAAGTCCCACCAAATGGCAGTACGACTTGAACTGGCATCTCCGCGAAAAGAACGACCGAAATGGTTGTCAGCGTTGCGGCTGATAAAGTTCTGGTTTGCCCACGTCCAGGGGCACAGGGACACTTTAGGCAGGCCAGCCGAATTGGCAGCAGAAATGGACATCGTTAAGTCTCTGGAAGTTCGGGTCTCTCCTTAGCTGAATGCCTGGTCAGCCCGGAAGCGCACGATGGTCAGACCGAGGGGGTTCACGGCAAGCTCGTTGTTTTTCACGTTCTCGCGAAAGATATAAGTGACAGTGGCTGTCCATCGTTCCCGTTTGAGTTCCGTATGATCAGCAGGATTCGAGTACACCTTTTCGAACTCAATGCGGGCCGAATAGGGCGACTGTCGCAGGTCGTCGAGGATCACGTTCTTGACCTCGACATCCACATAGGGCACTAAGCTGTCTTTTACATAGTTCTGAATGCTGTTGTCTTTGCGTTCCTGGTCGATCACTGCCCGTTGCACGTCGCTGTTCAAGAAATAAAGAGATGCGGTCTGGTCTCGCTCGATCGTGAAGCGATTCCGACTGAAATACAGCTCCGCCCAGCGGGTTAGGTAATACTTGTTCTCGGCTTCCTGAGGCCGGTATTGAAAGTTCCGATAGTCAATGGCTTCGGCGTGGCCTACATCGTTGATACGAACGATCAACGGGTGCATGTTGGCAAGAGCACCCTGGCTCTTGAATACGAGCGCAGCCAGTGCAAAGCAGACACCGGCTAGCACTAGGACGGTCATCTTCAAATAGGTGTTCATCACTAGCGGATCGCCGTACTGCTCCAGGTAGCGCTCCGCGGCGCGGGTGATTGCTGAATTCGTTGTGGTGTCGGTGCTCATTTTTCTGGCCTCATTTCGATTTCGCTTACATCGCCGCTCGTAGCGCCAACATTGCCGTTCCTAGTCCCCCACCGTGACCGCCGGTGTGGCCAGTAAAAAGGCTGTGGGTCATAGCTGGAATCTTGAACAGAATGTAGACATTGACCAACACGAGCAGGACAAGAAGCGGCAGCGTCTGCACCATCAATGAAGGGTCGGATACGCTCTGGCCAAGCTGGATGTAGTAGTTGGTCAGTACGTGGGAAAGAACGTTCATTGTGGCCGCAGCGACGACCTTGTAAAAGCTGAATCCGAGATAGGCTTTCAGCCATCCCCAAAATAGCCAGTCAAGCTTGTCGAATACAAGAAAAGGAATGAAGAGAGGCCCCAGCAGCCCGATGATCGTAGCGGCGATTGCGCCGTAAGCAAGGATTGCGGAAATAATTGCTGCCAGCATCGCTAGCAGGAACTGCACTACAAAGTAAACGATGGCGTAATACGGGTTCATCAAGCTGTTCAGAATTGAGGAGCCGGTCTTGGCGGACGCCGTGTGGATCTGACTCAACATCGAGGTGGCTCCATCGGCGCCGATGAGACTTACCAAACTGCTAGTGCCACCGTCTATGAAGCTCTTAATAGAAAAGCCGAGTCCTGGAATTGAACTGTTGTAGTAGTTCACCATCGCGTATGCAAAGGTGAGCAGCATGAAGAGATTCAGAAATCTCGCCATGCTAAAACCTGCTCCGCCATGCGCCGATGACAGCGCCTCTTGCACACCAAACCAGACCAGCATGATGGTAGCTAGGGCGATGACAATGTGTACGCCCATCGCGGCGACAGAGGGCGCTGCCGCCGCCGCGAGGGTCTGACATCCTTGCGCGATAAATTCAAACAGTCCAGTACCCATGATCATGCGCTCTTTCTTTGCTCTAACCGGGCTCAATATGCTTGTGTCAGCAGATTTGCTGCGCCACCGCTGGTAGTTGTGATATTGGCGTTGTAATAGTTTTCGTATCCCGACGAATCCCGAAAGGCCGACTTCATCGCGTCTTGCTGTTGCTTTTGGGCCACGATCTGCTGCAAGGCGAGGTTGGCATTGATTTGGTTTGCGTCCTGCAATGTGCGCAGTTGGAGGAGCAGTGCTTGGTTGATCCGCTGCAGCTCGGCCATGATGGTCTGCTGGGATGGATCTTGGGTTTGAGTCGCGGCCTCGAGATTCGCGATGTCCGCCTGTCTTGCGGCTTGATTGGCGCGGATTGTCCCGAGGGCCTGGAGGTTGTTGCTCATTACGGAATCGCCAAGGTCAACCGTAGCCCCCTGCGCAGCGATCTGCATTTGGCCAGCCATGCTAGCCGTGCTGTACCCAGGGATTATGTTGTTTGTGTTTGGAACGCTCACTTGCTGGTACGCCGCGGTTGCTCCGTTTCCCGTGTTTGCCGAGTTTAGCCAGCCCATCGAATTACCGTAGGTATTCGAGATTTGCCGCAGCAACACCAAATCCGACGTCGGTGACAGAAAACGGGCGTACAGCATCCTTGGCGCCAGCACCATCTGGCGCGTTAACTGATATTGCTGCATTACCGTGTTGTAGGTTTGAAGAGCAGTCGTGGCAATCTTGACGGTGTTGGTAAAGATCTGTTGGCCTTGCTCGATCTGTTGGGCTTGATTGGCGATGGATCGCTCTTCGTGTTCGATCTGGGTAATAGCGTGGCCCGACTGCGTCGGATCAAATACGATTCCAGACCCAAACTGCGCGTTTGCGGTCGGTTGAAATACCGATGCGAACACAAGAACCAGTACGGCGAGGATTGGATTTTTCATTGTTTCAAGTCCCTTCTTCGCCGTTGGCAACACAATGCATTACAGCAATACGGCGCTACTGCTGTAAGGCGAGGATTTGTCGCTGAATCTCAGCGAGGCGATCTGCTTCTGGTTTGCATCGCGCGTCACGTTCTTTTTTCTTCGCTTCTAGGGTCGCCATTTGCTCGGCAGTCAGCTTTTCGCCCGTCAGCATTCTGGCCGCTCCGGCGGTCTCCGGATCGACGCACTCCTTTGCATACGCGGGGTATTCGGTGTTGTACTGATCCTGCAACTTCTTCGCCTTCGCGGTTTTGCTTTGGCAGCCGACAATGGTCATAGCCCACAGAAGCAAGAGGGAGAGGGCAACGGATCGCATGGAAGACCTCCTTAAAACGTCTGTGGAATAGTGTGGTTGGAGTAAGCAGGAAGAAGCAAGTCCTGAGTGAAATAGACTTTGACACGGTGGCCCTCGCGAATCGTGATTGTGGGTGGTATCTGGATAAACCGATCAAGGATTGTGGTGGCCGACTGAGAAACGCTTCCCGCTGCGCCAGTCGTGAATGCCTGGGAACCGCTCGTGGTGATTGTTCCGCCACCCTGGGTGATTTGAGCCGCTCCAGCAACCACGCCCAAAGCGATCGAGGTGCCGAAAATCTGAAGATAGTGATTGTTGACCTTGTCTTTTAGTCCCTCCTCTCCGATCTGGTCGAGTCCATGGAATTGATCAAGATCGACGGAATAACCGTCCGGCATAATCAAGCGATGAAAGACCACGGCCATCCGGCGCTGTTGGCCAAAGCCCGCAGCTCCAATCTTCTTGGCTTCTCCTAGAACGACGGTTCCTTCGGGGATGATGACGTGCTGATGGTCGTGGGAATACAACGGATTTGAAACAAGAACCTTGACCGGCCCAACTGCATCGCCATCCAGGCGGTTCATCAACACGGTGTCGAGAATAGAGCTCTCGTAAATGAGGTACGGCTGGCCCGTCGCAGAGTCAATGTTCGCTTCCAGCGGGCGCTTGTAGCCGGCCTCTGCTTGTGGCTGTTGCTGTTTGTCGTCAGTTGGAGATTTAATCACGCCGCCGCTCGTTTGCCGTTCAATGGGGTCAAATTGGGTCGGCGCTAGCTGGCTTTGCGGTTGAGTTTGTTCGGGACCGCGGGAGTACACAAGATTGGAAGCAAAACGAGCGTTGTCAGCCCGTTCTCGCTCCTTTGCGGCAGTCATTTGTGCCTGCTGTTGATCAGGCGTTAGTTGTGCCTGCCCATTTACCTGCTGCAATTGCGGGCAGGGTCGGCCCGAAACACAGGGGACCGCAATGCCACCATGGCTGTACGCTGCGGCACGGGTTTGCTGCGCAGGCGTCGCAGACGCAAGCGCCGGATCTGCAGTTGTAGCTGCCAGTGCTGCTTGCTGTTCCTTCTGGCGCTCAGCCTGAAGCTGATTCTTCAACTCCTGCACATTGCTGTCGGTATTGTCCTGGAGCGTGGGCTGCGGCGGTTGCCCCTTAGCGGCAGCCTGTTGTGCGGGCGATTTCTTCCCGGAGGAACTGAAGAGTGCGGCGACGATTACCAGAAACACTGCACCCAAATACACGAAGGTCTTGAGGTTCTTTTGCAAGACGCCCTTTGGCAAGTCGAGGTAGTGTCGCAATGTCGGCTCCGCCTGCACGGTTTCCGCTTGATTGGTGGGCGTGAAAGTGTCGGCCATGATCGCTATCCCTTGCGAGTGAACTCCATTCGCTTTTTCCCCAGTTCCACGTAGCCTTCGTTCATGACTTTGGGAATGATGTACGTCCCCTCCCGCAGGTCATATGTCACTAGATTGGGTTTGCCGTCTTTCATTTCATACACACTGAATTTTTCTGGTGCGTTGGTTTTGATGTAGGTGAATTTGTCGTCGTGATAAATCGCCTGGATGTCGAAGGGCGGCTGATTGGCTTTGTACTCGTAGTCAAATTTGAGTTGAGTTGGATAGGTGCTTTTGAACTCGTCTACCGCCTGCTCAATATGCGATTGGATAGCTGCGAGCTGCTGACGCGACTGCTCTAGCTGAGCGGCTGGAATGAACTGGGGCGGCCCATTCGCAGCGACGATGGCCGAGCGGTCGGCCGGTTCGACGATCACCTTCAAATCTGGGTTTGTCGGCGAGGACGAAACGTCCTGGAGAGTGAAACTGTAGATGTTTCCCTTATCGGTGATGAGATTCAAGTTGGAGCTGATGCCCTGTTTGGCAGGATGCACAAAGCAGAAATTGCCGACAACGTCGACGATCCAGAATTCCTTATCGCCTGTGGCAGCCTGCATGATCTTCTCAGTCGTAGGCAGCTCGATCAGAGTGGTGTATTTCAGCTTGGCGCGGATCGGAATAATGTCCTGGGAGTGATACTGCACGGTCCTCGCGGAGTCCTGCGCAACTAGACCAACAGAAGAAGCCACCAAAACAGTTTCGACGATGAATTTGACACATCGCATTGCAATGTCTCCTCAACAACTTGGGCTTCGGGTTGATACGGCCAGGCCACGCGGCTGGAATGGATACTCTTCTGCGAGTCGGCGGAGACCCGCGGCAAAGCCGTGAAGTTTGAAATAGTCCCGCTTCTTGAGGTTGTCACGAGGGTTGTTCGTTGCCATCCAATGCGAGACCGAATCCACGTTGAGGTGTATTTTCTTGGAGCTCTGCGCCTTTCGAATGAGCATCTGCCCCGGCGGCACGAGACCGCCAATCAAATCAAGCTCGGTATCGTTCAGATGGAACGCCTCTCGGTATACGTCCCGATTCATTTCTGGATTAGCCAAGAAGATTTTCGTTGAACAGCTTTCGGCCACAACGGCCAGCATCCCGGACTCTTCAAGTTCTTTGATCGACTGTGTCGCAAGAATCATTGCCGCTTTGTGCTTGCGCCAGGTCTTTTGTGCCTGCACCACATAGTTACGAATGGTTTCATTCTTGATAAAGAGCCACGCCTCATCGAGCAGGAAGATTTTGAATTTGCCGAGTTTCTCCGGATCGGCAATTTCGTTCGAGGCGCGATGGAGGACATAAAACAGCAGCGGTTCCAAAACGTCTGGGGCGTCACCCCAACCGTGAAAGTTGAAGGTTTGAAAGCTGGAGAACGAGAGCGTGTCGTCAGAGTTGTCGAAAAGGAATCCGAATTGCCCGCCACGGGTCCAGCGATGCAAGCGTTCTTTGAGTTCGCCAATGATGTTGGCGAAGTTGGAGACGGTGCGCTGGCCAGGCTCCAGTACGTATATGCGCTCGATCGCGTCCCATAGCCGGCGTTCCTCTTTGAAATCGAGCCGGTAACGTTGATTGTTACCTTCGATGAGCACTCGGAAGAAGCTGAAGAGAAACTGCAGATTCTCTTTGGTCGGAGGGAGTGAGAACGGATTGATCGTGAAGTCCCGTGCCTCTTGGCCCACGTTCAGGTAGGAGCCTTCGAAGATGGTCGTTAGCGATTCGAAACTTCCGCCGATATCAAAAATGAACGTCAAAGGCTTGTACTTCTGTGCATTCTGCAGAAGGAAATTACATAGATACGATTTACCGCTCCCGGTCATGCCCAGAATGAGTGTGTGGGCAACATCGCCGCAATGCAGATTTAGAAAGTAAGGGGTGTCGTTGTCGGTTTCGACCACTGCCAGACACTCCGTGCCAAGAAACGCGTTCGTCTTCTCGCCAGGGAGGATCGTGAACAGGAAGGATAGGTCCGCGTAGTTGGTGTTCAGCAACAACAACTTCCGGAGATTCAGCGCATAGTTGCCCGGGATGATGGCAAAATAAGCGTTCAGTTGGTTGTACGTTTCGGCAAACAGATTGCCGTCAGCATTGGTGAAGACACCCGTGAACTCGGCTACGAGTCGCTCCAAGTCCGCTTTGGACTGGCCATAGAGCACGATCGTCAATGAGAAATCGCCAAGCGATTGGCCCTCACCGAGAACGCGAAGGCAATCCCCGAGATTTTCGATATCGGCTTGCTTCGATTCATCCACCAGCACATCACGCGGGTTTGTGTTGGTCGCGTCGTTGCCCATTTGCGAGACGAAGCCCGTCTTCGACACATTGAAATGGCGACGGCGCTTGTTCACTTCTTTGCGTGCCTTATCTGCGGGAATCGGCGTCCACTCTGTGATGACCTGGAAGTTGCCGGGAATTTTCAACAAGGCGTCAAGCACCAGGGGTCTGGTTTCCGTAATGGCTTCTTTCATCGTCAGGACACGGACGATGTGATCGCCTACACGAAGGTGGTCGCGTTCCGCCTCGATATCGGAATTGACAACTTGATAGTCGAGAAACTGCGTTGACTGCGGACGACCGGCGATACGCCAGCCGTCGTAATTCAGTAAGCGGCGAAAGATCGTAAACTGCTTCTCCTGATTCAGAACTTCGATTTGCATGAGGTCTGCTAGCTGTCGACAGAAAGTCAGTACCTGCTGGTCAAGCCGCCGAACAGCTTGTTCGATCTGGGTACGCAGTAGCGTCTTCATGCTGTCGTTCGTGAACTGCGCTTTCAATTCGCCAACTCCGCCGGACGGGTCATGGAAGAGCCGAGCCAGCGCCGCGCCTACACCTGTCTTCGAGCGAGGACCTTCGAGCAAGATGCAATAGAAGATTTCAATCTGATAGAGGTGATCACGTTTGGCCTCGAAGAACTTTCGGCGTTGATCGATCGCTGCGTCTACGACCGGATCGTCATATTTGGCGAACGGTATGTCGGGGCGATTTGATTTGAACAGATACTGGTAAACATGAAAGCCTGGCCCAAACGCTTTGAGTGCGGATTCCAGCCGCTTGACTGCGTATTCCTGTTCTGAGCGGTCAAGACTTTCGTAGTCCACGCCGGTGATGCGGAGAACCATGCCGACATCGCCGCTTTTGGTAAGGAAGGTCGTGTCATTCCAAAAGCCATAGAGGTTGATGTGCGCATTCAAAGCCGCGCTCTCCTTCCATGGCTTGATGACCCTGTCGAGCCGCAACATCACACTACCTCCACGCGCGGAATTTCTTGCTTAGCTGCGTCATACCGGAGTTTGTAGCCCTCGGACTTCGCCAGAATCCGGAGGAATGCTGGATCACTGTTCGTGACCCAATGACCGAACGCGAAGCCACCAATGAAGACGGCGACACCGGCGAGGATGGAATTGAAGAGATTGAAGGCACCCACAGCGCCTACGCAGACGAAGTAGAAGAGCGTGCGCTCAACGCCTAAATAGGTGAGCGGCTTGTGCAGACTCTTGAAAACCCGATTTGTGCGACGTTTCTGTTGCGCTTTGTCGGTCATGTCGTTTCACGTCTCTTCATAGGGCACGCGGCGAGATCGTGACCTGGGTGGGGCTTGACGCTATACACCCCACAACCAACTCAGAACGTTGACGGCGAGGACGGCAATGCCCGTTCCCGCAGCGACTCCCGCGAGGGCCTTCTTCGCTCCGGGTTCGCCATGTGCGAAACCATAGCCGCCGATGACGATAGCAATCAGACTTGCAACTTTCGCGATGGTCCCAGTGAATAGTGTTTGAAGTGCATTGAAACCTGTGTCGAACGGGCTTCCTTGGGCATGAGCGGAGGTGGAAGCAAGCAGCAGAGTGGCAAAGATTGCCAGAGCCCAACCTGCGAATCGGTTGTGAGACTGGAATTCTTTTGTAGGAAGTTTCTTGAGGACCTTCAGGCGGTACATCGTGACCTCCAGATGCGAATTCAAATCGCCGCGATTCGCTCACCGTAAGGCCAGTCAATTCTCAGTGTCCAATAACTTTTCGACGGGATGCTATTCCGTGCGGTTATAGCGGACTGAACTCCTTGTAAACTGCGCGGTGGTCAGTGGGAATCTGTGCTGATTCAATACCCGCTGCTCGCGGGTAGATCTGCAATAATTACGTTCCATGTGCGGTCGGTACCGGCTATCGCGAAGAAAGCAGATCATTGAAGAGCGCTTCGATGCGATCGCTGGTGAGGAAGACTGGACGCCCCGGTACAATGTCGCGCCAACGCAACCCGTACTGGTGATTCGGCAGAATCCTGCTGATCCAACGAGAGATCTCTCGCAAATGCGCTGGGGATTGATACCTTCGTGGTCGAAAGACATGTCCGGTGCTGCGCGAATGATCAATGCACGGTCTGAGACGGCTCACGTCCTTCCCGCATTTCGCGACGCACTGAAGCACCGAAGATGTTTGGTGCCAGCCGATGGATTCTACGAGTGGAAGAGGGCCGGAAAGACCAAGCAACCATACTGCTTTGAGGTGAACGGAGGCCAACTCTTCGCATTTGCCGGATTGTGGGAGAGATGGAAGGCTCCGACTGGTGACTGGATTAAGACTTGCACGATCCTTACAACCACGCCCAATGCAGTCACAGCTGCGGTGCACGATCGGATGCCTGTGATCTTGAACGCAAGTGATTACGACCTTTGGCTCGATCCGGGCTTGAAGGATACAGCGGACGCTCTGGAAATGCTGAAGCCGTATGATGCGCTCCAAATGGGCGCGTATCCGGTGAGTAGTCGCGTGAATCAAGTGCAGAACGATGACGCGGATTGCGCGAGACCTGTCGAGCGAGAATCACCGCCGCAGGGTCAGCTTTTTGGATAGGGTCGTTTGAGCGAACAAATTATCTCCGGAAAATACTTCAGATTACCGCGATTCCATTTATCCCGAAACCGCCCAGACCGTCCTCATGGAAGTCCTTTCGTCGGTGAGTCGAACGACTGATCGGACGGACCTTTCTGAAAGCTTTTACCGCTGTGCACCGCCTGACAATCTCAAATGCAACTAAGGCGGCCCGCCTAAATTATTTAAACCAACTCGAAACGAATCGTTCGTAAGATCCCGGCCGCGGTTTGTGCGATGCCAGATCCTTGCGGTACAGGTCGACCTATAACCTCCGGGAATAGTTCTTGGCTGAGAAGTGATTGGACACACGAGGAAGCAGGACTCAGAGTAGTTAACACTCCGGTTCGCCTGACGGATTACTCCGTCACAGAGCCTCGGAACGTCAAGTATCCGCGCTAAACACTTTTGTCGGGCGAGCGTGAGGTATACAGCGATGTTTGAAAACGCCAGCCAAGTAGCCTCCGAAGATCCGTTAGAACGGAAACGCATCCAGAGTCAAAGAGACTTCGAACCTTTGCTAGACACAGACGAAGCCGCCAAGCTTCTCAGGATGCATCCCAGAACGCTCAGGACAAAGGCACGCCGCGGTTCAATCCCAGCGGTGCAAGTTGGGAAACGATGGCGTTTTCGCGCCTCCACGCTCGATCGCTGGCTCGCGAAACTCGCCGGCTGAACGGCTCCACGTTGAGAAACAAAAATAACTCGACCGAAATGCTTAGCCGATCTATTCTGACGGTGTCCGCCGACACCGTTTAAACAAAGGAGAAGCTTTGTTTAGACGGACACGTTACCAACACGGAAGCGTAGAACGAGAAGAGCGGAAGAAGGGACCGGCAGTCTGGGTCTACCGATGGTGGGAAGAAGACATCAACGGGAAACTGGTGCATCGCAAAGCCCAGATTGGGGATGTCAAGAAATACCCGACCGAATCTGCGGCACAGTCAGCAGCAGACGCTCTTCGGCTAACCATCAACAATCGCTGCGAACACAGGAACCTGCGGCGAACCACAATCAACACGCTCTGGGAGCACTACTCTCAAGAGGAGTTGCCTCTCAAAGCGTTATCCACACAGGATGCGTACATAATTTACGCAAAGAACTGGATTGTCCCACGCTGGGGCAATCTGCCATTAGAACAAGTCAAAACTGTCGAGGTAGAGCGCTGGCTACGAGCGACCGGAGTGGCGGACGGGACCAAAGCCAAAATCAAGTGTGTGATGTCGGCTTTATTTTCGCACGCCGTTCGGTGGGAGTTCTGTGGCCACAATCCCATTTCTTCAGGCATACCGGTTGGGACTGGGGGCAAGCGAGGCCCGAGCACCGGCGTGCGAATCAGCGCCAAGCGTCGGAGATCCCCGTTGGTTTTGTCACCCGAACAGCTCAAGTGCGGGCTGGCGGAACTGGAGTTTCGGGATCAGCTTCTCGTGTTTCTGGAAGGAGCCTTGGGAATTCGCCAAGGCGAACTCGGGGCGCTCCGTTGGCTGGAGTGCGACTTCGAAAACATGAGCTTCAGCGTGCAGCACTCGTATTACTGGCGCCGAGGCGGGAACCTGAAGAGCACAAAAACGGAAGCGTCCGCAAAGCTGTTGCCGATGCATCCAAGCCTGAAACAATCCTTGCACGAGTGGAGGTCACAAAGCCTCTACAACAAGCCGGAAGACTTCGTTTTTCCATCCGAAAGACTGCAAGGCAGCAAGCCGTTGGATCTAGCTTCAGTGCTAAAGAAGAAGATTCAGCCTGCATTCAGACGAATCGGAATCACGGGTGTTGGCTGGCACACTTTTCGGCACTCGGTTGGAACCATGCTGGCGGAGATGGGCGAACATCAGCTCACGATCCGCGACTACTTGCGGCACAGCAACCTCCATGTCACGAACAAATACCTGCAGGCAACGTCGAGGACCAAACGGCTGGCCCAGGACAAGCTGGTCAACGCCATCCTGCCGACAGGTATTTTGCCGAAGACAAACCTGATCCAATGAATGCTGTTGGTGAGCGTTTCGGGATGGGGCCATTCTCGTCCGGCGCTTATCGTCCCCTAACATCCCCTGATTCGCGGGAGATTAGGTTTGCAAGTGCTTGAAAAGAATGGCGGGGACGACGGGACTCGAACCCGCGGCCTCTGCCGTGACAGGGCAGCGTTCTAACCAACTGAACTACGTCCCCTTCTTTGTCTTCTTACCCTTATCGGAAGACCGCGTATTTACTGGCGTTCCTCAAGTTCAACCGATTCGCCTGTGTCGCCTGTTTCCACCCCGTCGAACCGAATTTCGAGGTTAATGGCCACCATGGACACCACGCTAAATAACCATTCCGCAGGCAAACACAAACCCAGAGCAGCTGTCCCTGCCCCGTGAGTGAATTGTAGCAGAGCGAATTCAGATCCGTACAGGATTGGGGCGCGCTTCACAGCTACGCATGCCGGGAGTCTCTTCTTTTTGGAAACGCATCGCTCATTCGGTCGAACCTGGCCGCTTCGAGTCGTTTTGAGAAACGTCTTTGTCGAAGGGTCTGGCGAGCTTCAACCTAAAGCGTGAGCAAAACCGGCCGCTGCTTTGTCGCGGCACCGGGCAGGATGTGGCTGATTCGCTTAGTTTGCGTCTTGCCAATCAGTTAAGAATGGATTGCTGTTGCGGCAGGTTCGAAAAGGTTTGATAAACCGCGAACCTTTATCCGGGGCTTACAACGCTCCTTCCGCACCAACCAGTTCAATTAGGATGTGCGGTTTGCCTCGGTACTCATTTCGCAACGTAGAGAATCGCTGATTATCGGATATTCAGTTTGACAGACGAAAGTCGCGTGCTGATTCCATTCCACATAGTCTGTACTTCAATACAAACAAGCAGAATCCCGTTTCTCCGATCACTCTACCCAGCCGATCTGCGTATCCGCAGCACAAGAAAATACTCACGGCGATCAGGCTAATGGCAATGACCGCGGCAAGGATGAGTAAAATGTGGACTCCGCAACGGTGCGTCGAATTCGCGCCCAATGTGATCGCCACCGAGACTGATCCCGGGCCGGTTACTTCGAATGTTCTGGATAACTACGCAGAACCTCGGGTCACGACTTACTCGGCGATGGAAGGGCTGGTGCCCTTTGTCATTGCCGCTTACGGTGGCAACCCTTATGCGATGCTCGTGCCCCCGGCCATCATTCAGGATGTTTGGCCATGAACTGAAGGATCAGGTCCGCAATCTCGTCAGTCTTTTCGTCCAGTGCGAAGTGCCCGGCGTCGAGTAGGTGGATTTCCGCATGCGGTAGATCCTGCTTGAAGGCTTCTGCACCGGCCGCGATGAAGGAAGGGTCGTGCTCGCCCCATGCCACGAGGGTGGGAGGCTGGTGTTTGCGGAGCCACGCCTCCCATTGCGGATAAGACGCGACGTTGTTGCGGTAATCGTAGAGCAGGTCTCCCTGGATCTCGCGCTGACCGGGTCGCGACAGATCGGTATACTCGCTGTTCCAAGTATCGGGATTGTAGCGCTCGGGATGAGACGTGCCGGCTAGATGCCGATCTTTGGTGGCCTCGAAGGAAAGAAACGCATTCAGCACCTCAGGATGCGCCTTCGGATCAGCCCAGTACTCCGCGATCCTTGTCCATTTGGCTCCAAGGCCCGCCTTGTAGATGTTGCCGTTTTGAATGATGAGCGCATGTAGTTTATCGGGATGCGCCAGAATGATGCGAAAGCCGATTGGTGCGCCGTAATCGTGAAGGTACATGGTGTACTGCGTGACCTTGAGCTTCTCCAGAAAATCACTCATCGTCTGGGCAAGATGATCGAACGTGTAAGTGTAGGCGGACGGCGAGGGCGCGTCGCTCAAACCGAACCCGGGATAATCCGGAGCGATCAGATGATATTTTGTCGCGAGCAAGGGAATGAGCATGTCAAACTCGCGCGAAGACGACGGGAAGCCATGAAAGAGCACGATGGTTGGGGCGCTCTCAGGGCCGGCTTCTCGGTAGAAAATCCCGACGCCGTCGACAAGCACGCGATGATAGGTCGTCGTAGCGTTGGTCGATGGAAGTGGCTTGGCTTGTGCGGTGCCTGCGAGAAGGGCCGTGGCAAGAACGTAGTTTGCTATCCAGTTCATTACGATGTTCCTTTTGCGACCACCTCTTGCCGGAAGTATCGAGTAAGAGAAGCGTGTTGCGCGATGAAGATCGCTCCGGCAGCGCTAGGGGCGTCTAGCTTGTTCAAGCGCCAAAGTATCGATGTACTGACGGTGGCGTTTGATTTTCCCGTCCTGGATATCCCATACGTGCGCGTATGCAACGTCGGCACGTTTGTGCGTGGCGCGGTGTACGCAAGCGAAGCGGCCCAGTGACACCACCGTCGAGCCGTCAATAAGAAATTCCGAAGGATCTGGTGAGAAGCTCTCCCACTCCTGCATGAGTGGAACGAACACTTTTTTCATAACCTCCTCGGGACCTCTGTCCTTAATATTGAAAGCAACCACTGAGATCCACTCGATGTCTGGAGTCATCAGGCTAACCATCTTCCCGGTGTCACCTGCTGCGATTGCCGCATAGAAATTACGTACTGTATCGACTGGTGTCATCATTGCATTCTCCTTTGCCATAACTTCATCTACCATGGCCTGAGGGTCAGCCATTCCTTCCTCGACATGGTTTGCAGAATCCGGAAGGGACTCGCTGGCACCTGTCAGGTGACTCTCGCCTGCTCTGGGAATTCGACGCGGTTCTGAGCAAGATACCGATGAATGTCCGAGACGACCACGGAGCCCTCTCCAACAGCAGATGCAACACGTTTCACAGAAGCGGCCCTCACGTCGCCGACTGCGTAGACACCGGGAACACTCGTCGCGTACGGTGAGGCTTCAAACCCCCATTCACCACCGGTGAGAACAAATCCCTTGTCATCGAGCTTGACGGTGCCGTATGCCCAACCGGAGTTTGGCTCCGCGCCGATCATGACGAAGACACTGGAAATTGGTTTTCGTACGGATACGCCAGTTCTCCGATTCGTCCACGTGACGAACTCAAGAGCCGCCTTTCCGTCGAGCCCGGTGATTTCGGTATCTGTATCGAGAGTGATGTGCGGAGAGCGTTCGACTCGCGAGATCAAATATTGCGACATGGAGCTTTCTAGAGATGGACCGCGAATGATGTGGCGTACATGTTTCGCAATTCCCGAAAGGAAGACCGAGGCTTGCCCGGCTGAGTTTCCTCCTCCTACGACGATGATCTCCCGGTCTCGGCAAAGCAAAGATTCCATTGCGGTCGCGGCATAGTAGAGCCCCTTGTTTTCGAAATGCTCATGGTTCTTCACATTGAGTCGTCTGTAACGCGCTCCACTTGCGATCACTACAGAGCGTGCGCAAACAGCCACACCGCCAGCAAGGATCAGTCGATGCAGGCCGTTCGCTTGTGCTGTGCTCACAACGTCGCGCGAGATTGCGAAGCGAACTCCGAACTTGAGCGCCTGGAGATGGCCGCGGCTCGCCAGCTGTGCCCCCGAAACGCCACTCGGAAATCCGAGGTAGTTCTCAATTTTCGAACTGGTCCCGGCCTGCCCTCCAGGCGCATTTCCTTCGATGACAATCGTGGATAGACCCTCAGAAGCTGCGTACACCGCGGCGGCAAGACCTGCAGGGCCTGCTCCGATAACAGCAACGTCATAGATCGTATGAGGCTCAGGAATTTCGGTAATGCCTAGTTCGTCAGCGAGATCGCAGATGGCAGGCCGAACCAGGACGCGACCATCCAGCAGCTCAACTTCTGGCATCTTCGTAGCAGCAAGGCCGTTGCCAGGTTCATCGTTTGTTGGCAACTCCTCTATCCGGTGCGGATAGTAGTTGCGAACCAAAAAGCGACGGAGGCTTAGTAGATCCGGATCGGCTTCGCATCCCCGAAGTACGACTCCCGTAGATGGATCGCTGATCATGCCGATGCGACGCCATATGCAAGCTGAAACGATAATGTTCGCGAGATCGCCCTCAGCACGCATCAACGTGCGCAAGTTCATTCGAGAGACTCGCAACAGTCGGCTCGTCGATGCCGTTCGTGCTTCGGCAACGGATCTCTGCGTGTTCAAGACGTTTAGCTCGCCCGTGAATTCCCCCGCACGCAAAGAGCGGAAACGTTTTGAGCCTCCTCCTTTCACTGGAAGTCGGCTCTCAATCTCACCCTGCGAGGACCACAAACATGTCTGTGTCCCGATCGCCATACATATACAGACAAGTGCCTTTCGGGACAGTCTCTTCCTGCCCGTAGGCCCCGAGTCTTTCAAGCATTTCCTCGCTCAATTTGGGAAAGGCCAGATCATGGCGAAAAGCAATGTCCGAGTCCGAAGAAGTGGAGGGTTGAGGCGATACAGCCTCGGCTGCTGCAGTGAGTTCCTCGCGCGTCTCGCTCATTTTCCGCATCCTCCGCAGAACAACCGATGCGAACACACGACTGGCATCAAGGAACCCTGCGTTTCAAACACTTTTGTTCTGCCCACCATCGATATCGATGATGGCTCCATGAATCCATCTCGCTTCTTCTGTTGCTAGAAAGGCGACGGCTTCCGCAACGTCGGCTGGTTCGCCGAGACGAGAAATCTTCAAACGCCGGGTCGAGTCAAGAAGATACTGGCTATAGCCAATGCCCTCTTGGGCGGCAAGCCTCTCCATCATTTTTCTACGGCGCGAGGTCTGGATCGTGCCCGGCTGAACCAGGTTGACATGAATGCAATCCTCAAGTCCCTGCTCGGCAATCGACTTTGACAGGGTCGCGATGCCGCCGTTCACAGCGGATATCAGGGAGAGATTGCGCTCCGGTGACCGCGCCGTGCCTCCGCCAATCATCACCAGGTGCCCTTTTGCAGCCTTCAACATAGGCCAGGCGTACTTGATGACTCGGAGATTCGCGAAGAGCTTCAGCCCGAACCCTGCTGCCCAGTCCTCGTCCTTCAGTTCGAGGAAACCACCTTGTGGCGCAGCGCCAGCATTGGTGACGAGAATGTCGATACCTCCCCACAATTGCTCCACATAGGTAGCAAGCTTCGCAGCTGCATCAGGTTCTGTCAGGTCAAGAGAGGCAAATTCAACTTCTGAGGTGAGCGATCGCAGCTCATTGCAGGTAGAGGAAAGCTCCTCGTGGCTCCGAGCCGTGAGATACACGCGGGCGCCTTCGAGTGCAAATCGGCGTGCGATTGCTGCACCGATCCCTCTTCCGGAGCCTGTCACGAGCACACGTTTGTCTTTGAACCGTGGCATACATTCCTTTCGTGCCCGGATACGACAGCGATGTTATATTCAGCGTCACGCAGCTAACTACTCTCAACGCGCGCTGAGGAATGGCAAAACGAGATAGTTAGCGACCGAAGACAGCTTTAATTTCGTTCGCCACAGTATGCACGTTCTCGTCGAGTACAAAGTGCCCGGCATCCAGCCAAACGAGCTTGGCTTCTGGCAGATCACGCAGGTACGCCTCGGCTCCGGGCGGCACGAAGAACGGATCCTTCTTGCCCCAGGTAATCAGTGTTCGGGGCTTGTGCGCGCGGAAAGCAGCCTGCCACTCGGGATAGAGTGAGATGTTGGATTTGTAGTTCTCTAGCAGATCAACCTGGTAGTCCTGCACCCCAGGACGATCGAGTAATGCTTGATCGAGTACCCAGTTGTCCGGATTGACAGCCTCGGGATCCTTTGCGCCCACTAACCAATGGAACTTCGTGCCTTCCAGACTGACAAACTCTCGCGCGGGCTTCTCGGTCTTAGGCGTGCGCTTCTCCCACAGCGGCATCAGCACCTTCTTGGGAGCGTCTCCTACACCTTCCATGTAGGCATTGGCATTCTGAATGATAAATCCCTTTACTTTCTCTGGGCTCTCAGCAAACAAGCGGAATCCCACCGGGCCGCCGTAATCCTGCATGTAGAGGATGTACGACGTGAGATGGAGTTGATCAAGCAGACCGCGCACATGTGCTGTGACAGCGTCAAAGGTGTACTCGAAATCATCTCTCGAAGGAGCATCAGAATGGCCAAATCCGATGTAATCGGGAGCGATCAGGTGAAAGTCGGCTGCTAGCAACGGGATCAGTTCGCGAAACATTTGGCTGCTGGTGGGCAGTCCATGCAGCAAGACGATCGTGGGAGAACTCGGATCGCCGGCCTCGCGATAAAACACCTTGCGGCCGTTGACAGTCGCCGTTCGATAGTGGGTAAGTTGCGACTTTGCTTGCAGTGTTGAGTGTGCCATTTGAACTCCTTGTTGATTACGTTTCGGTTAGGCCCGGGCGAGCAGCCGGTCCACCGCGACTGCGTCGTCCGCAATGCAGGTACGCGGGAGCGGGGCGGAGGCGACCGGCTCGCCCGCCCGCACCCAG
>CAWFOD010000017.1:0-520741 GCA_963817305.1 uncultured Acidobacteriaceae bacterium
TCGTTTGCAGTGCTCACAGGCGATACGGCTGATCAAAAGTTCGGGCGAAAGACCGGCTCTGGATGGCGAGTCGCTTTTCCACAGCAGAACATCGGTGCATGACTTAATCGGTGAGCAAGCAAAAAATGTTAATTACCGTTTGGCTTAGTCTTCGATTCCAGACGATGTTCCTTGCGTGCCAGCAGTTCATTCAACTCCGTGACCAGTGCCATGAATTTTGCGCGGTCCTGTTCGTCTTGATGCACCGGCAGAGGTACATCATGCGTTTTCGTTCTTCGGAAGCATTTCGGTAGACGAGTATATAGGGACGCGTGAGACTGCGCTGTCTGATGGCGTACACAGTCATTTTGATACGTTCAAGCGCTACGTCACCATATCTTTTCTTCCGGCTTGGCCGTCGGCTCGGAAGGCGAGAAGAAGGCGCTCTTTTCGTCTGGGGTCATGTCCCTGTTGAAGAGTTTCTTGAAACGAAGCAGGACTTCCTCGTGCGTCAGTGAATCCTCGGGATTGAACATCGGATTGTCTCGCACACGTGGATTGTCTAGACAACAGCTTCAGAGCGGGAAAAGTCTCGTTGCGAAGACTACCCCAAATTTAAAGCTGATTTCGAGCACAGTTCAGTCACTTAGACGTCATAAATATGTTCGATAGAATACAGTGGTTCCTTGCGAGAAGCGGTCGCCTTGATATTTGTCGGTACCTCGCGTTCACCTTGTGGAAAAACACGCGTTTCCATTTGCGTCGATTGCCAGCCTAAAAAGGTTAGACAAAAAGGGTGCGCGTTTTCCGCACACCCTTTGCCCCCCAAGATATTCAACGCGCTGCGAGTCGGCATAAACGGGGGAAGGCGCGTACTCGCGGAGACGGAGATTCTGGGAGTCACCAGTCACCCTACACCCTAACCGCATTATCCGCACAATTAAGGTACGTCCCCTTCGGAATTCGTAAACACATCAGGTTGACAACCGTTTACAAATAGCCGTAGATTGGGGCACTGAATAAGGTTCACTCCTGCGAAGGTCATTGGTTTTCGGGGGAGAGCCGATGGCCTTCATTTTTCCGATGGCAAGAGTTCTGCCCACGGAATGTCGGAGAAAAGAATGATTGGGCTTCCGCTGATATTTTTCACCCGAACCGTTTGCTTGGCACGGTCAACATCAGTGACGACGTACCGAGTAAATCCTTGTCCCTCCAAGAAAACTTGATCGCCTTCCTTTGGAATATTTTTTTTCACCATCACAATAGTTCGATTGACTCTGCTCTCCACTTTTCTAACTGCCGTCGGATCACCCCGTAGCACACACAGGAGGCATTCTCCAATGCCTCTCGATTGACAACCGAGACGTGCCCACGGTTATATCGGATCAATTCTGCTTTTTGCAAGGTTTCGGCGGCAACCGAGACGCTAGACCGTCGAGTCCCGAGCATCTGGGAGAGAAATTCTTGAGTGAGTGGTAGCTCCTGTAAACCAATGCGGTCTTGGGTCATCAAAAGCCATCGGGCCAATCGCTCTTCAACACTGTGCAGCCGATTACACGCCGCAATCTGTGTAACCTCCATCATCGCTTCCTGAGAATAGCGAAGCAAGGCCGCAAGCAATTTTGGGCAACTCCGAAGCGCACTTTGAAGATCATCCGCATTTGCTCTTAACGCTGTGCCCTCCGCTTGAACCACGATTCGGGTCACACTCGTCCGAAACCCTGCAATCAGCGGGATACCAACGAAACCTTCCGAGCCGGCCAGGCCGACCTCAACACTCTTACCGTCATTCATCACGTTCAAGATCGAAGCCATCGCGGTGTTCGGAAAATAGCAATAACGAATGGGTTGTCCGGCCTCTTGGAGCAGATCGTAGAGTCTCAAACTCACGAAGACCAGCTTAGAAAGAATGAAATCACACTCTTTTCTCGGCAGGCTGGGAAGGATTTGGTTTGTGATGGAGTTGCCGTCGTTATCAATCTTGACGTTCCTTAACGGCGACACGGACGCGAGAATGGATGAATGATTGTGGGTCAAAAAGCGGTTCCCTTCACAGCGCGAATGCTGTCAGATTGCGCAAGGAACCGTCTCCCAAATGGGGACGGCGGAAAGATGTTAGAGGAGACTCTCTAAGCGTACTCTCTTTTGTTCGATTGCGCTCACTTTATCGTTCGATAAGGCACACAAGTATGTGCTGCCGTTCTTACAGGAATTGCAGTATGACGTAGCCGCTGTTCGGAACGAGAATAGAACGAGCGATCATAGGAGTGCCAGCCGATTCGTTTGGTGATGCCCAACTTTATTGCTGCCGGCCGGAGGAAGTGCCGCATCAAAGTCTGTCCTCAGAAGGGCAGCCTACCCTGAGTCGTCGGATTGGCGAAGACCCAATCCGTCGGCTGACGGAAAGGCGCGTATCCTCTCCGTTCGGGCATGTTTGCCCATAGGCACAATCCAGGCACAAATTGTGTTCCAGCGCAGTCAGGAATACCGCATAAATGTTGGGGAAGATGTGCGACCTTATTGCTTGCTGCGGCGATGTCCAGCAGTGTGCTGTGACACCTAACTCCAAGACAGGCGATGGCGCAAACAGTCATCGCGAGGATGCCGCTTCTCAATCGTTTGCGCCCGAGCCCCCTAAAACACCCTCAACTGTTGGATGCGCGTGGCGGGGTACGTCTCTACGAACAATGTAGCTACTCGCGTGAAAAAACTAGAGGTCCAGGTCTCTCAATCCAGGATGGCCTTCGGGACGTCGCCCGAGTGCCCAGTGGTATTTGCGATCGGCTTCCAAAATGGGGAGGTCGTTGATTGATGCATACCTTGACACCATGAGCCCATCGTCATTGAACTCCCAGTTCTCATTGCCATAGGAGCGATACCAGTGACCCGAGTCATCGTGCCACTCGTAAGCGAAGCGCACGGCAATGCGATTTCCCGCGAATGCCCACATTTCCTTGATGAGCCTGTAGTCGAGTTCTTTGGCCCACTTGCGAGAGAGGAAAGCAATAATTTCGCTTCGTCCGTTGATGAACTCCGAGCGGTTCCTCCATCGTGAATCGATGGCGTAGGCAAGAGCCACTTTTGCCGGATCGCGAGTGTTCCAGCCATCTTCAGCGAGACGCACCTTCTGAATCGCGGAATCGCGAGTGAACGGAGGCAAAGGGGGACGGGTTGCGATCGTTGCAGTCGCCAAGATTTCTTCTCCTAGGGCCGCTTCAACTCAATCGTTGAATGAAACAATACATTCGGCCTTCGATCTTTCAAGCTGCGGCAGGCATCATCGCGGGTTTGAAAATGCCTCATCCAGTGCGCCGGCCTGCGACTCTCCATGTGAACCGACAAAGTCTCGGACCAATAAGGCGATCTCGTCAGCAGCCGTGTCCAACGCGAAATGACCACCATCGACAATATGGACTTCAGCTTTGGGCACATCTCGCTGGTAGGCTTCCGGCTCCGAGGAGTCAAACGATGCCTCATACTTGCCCCAAATCACCAGCAGGCGCGGCTGTTTCTCGCGCATCCAAGCTTGCCACCTGGGATAGTTGGCGACGTTGGTGCGGTAGTCGTAGAAAAGGTCGCTCTGAATCTCCACTTTACCGGGCTGATTGAGAAAAGCAAATTCATCCGTCCACAGATCGGGGTCATAGCGTTCCACGTTGGGATCGCTTCCGACATGGCGTGTCCGCGTCGTCTGCAATGACAGGAGGTTGGTACGAAGCACGTTTTCGTTGGCGGCGCGGGCGGCCCAAAAGGCCCGCCGCGTCTTCCAGTTCGCTCCCAAACCTTCGTTGTGTGCCGCGGCGTCCTGGATGATTAGCGCCTCGATCCGGTCCGGATGGGCCAAGGCCGTGCGAAAACCCACAGGGCCCCCGTAATCCTGCATGTAAAGCGTGTAGCGAGAGAGCCCAAGAGCTTCGGTGAAGTGATTCATGGTTTCGGCGATGTGGTCGAACGTGTACCCGAATTTTTTCGGGTCTGGCCAGATCACTGTGTCCGAAGCCGGGGTAGTCGGGCGCAACAAGGTGATAGCGATCGGAAAGCCGGGCGAAAAGAGGCTCGAACATCCGGGACGAAGACGGAAGTCCGTGCAGCAGGAGAAGTGTCGGCGCGTTTTTCGGCCCCGCCTCTCTGTAAAAGATGGACAGTCCATCTATCTGTATCGTGCGATACACAGTCGGGTATTTCACGGGACGTTCCTTTCCCTGGCCGTCGGCCGCCAGTTGAAATATTGCGAGCATCATCGAAGCCACCAGCACCACACGAGACGTCTGCAAGAATCGACGCGAAGAGGATGAGCAGAAGGGGTGCATAGGTTGCTCCTTAGAAATGATCGACATCAATGACAGCTTGGGCAAAGGCCTGTGGCGCTTCCTGAGGCAGATTGTGCCCGACGCCGCCCTTGATGACCCGGTGCGCATATTTGCCTGAGAATTTCTTGGCGTAGGCACTGCTGTCGGGATGCGGGGCACCGTTGGCATCACCTTCAAGCGTAATGGTGGGCACCGTGATCACCGGGGCTTCCGCAAGCCGCCTTTCTAGAGCGTCGTATTTCGGCTCGCCTTCCGCCAGGCCCAGCCGCCAGCGGTAGTTATGGATCACGATGCTGACGTGATCCGGATTGTTGAAGGACGCTGCGCTGCGATCGAACGTCGCGTCATCGAAGTTCCACTGCGGCGAAGCCAGCTGCCAGATGAGCTTCGCAAAATCGTGCCGGTATTTGTCATAACCTGCGCGGCCGCGTTCTGTCGCAAAATAAAACTGGTACCACCACTGGAGCTCAGCCTTTGGTGGCAACGGCGCCTTGCCGGACTCCTGACTGCCGATCAGATAACCGCTGACCGAAACGATCCCCTTGCAGCGTTCTGGCCAAAGCACCGCCATGATGTCAGCGGTCCGCGCGCCCCAATCGAAGCCAGCAATGATCGCTTTGTCGATCTTGAGGGCATCCATAAAATTGACAATGTCCACAGCGACCACGGACGGCTGTCCGGTTCCGAAACGTATCACCAGAGAGAAAGCGCGTAGTGCCATAGCCGCGCAGGTACGGCACGAACACGTGGTAGCCCTTCGATGCCAGCAAAGGAGCAACGTCGGCGTAGGTGTAAATGTCGTAGGGCCAGCCATGCAGGAGAATCACGGGTGTACCATCGGTGGGACCCGCTTCAACGTAGCCGACGTTGAGGAGACCTGCATCGATTTGCTTGATAGATCCGAACGAAGCATTCGAGCTAGGTACGTTCTGCCTGCTGGATTGTGCCTCAGCAAGGCAACTCCCCGTCAATGTAATAGCAATGATAGTGACAGCGGCGGCGATCGCCACGAACGAATTGGGCAAGTACCGGCGATCAAGTTTGATTTGTTCAGACACTTTGTTTTTCTCCAATTGGATTAATTTAGTCTTGCTTGGCCCGCCGCGCGTTCATCCGCGGCTGGACTGGCAGGAAGTTTGTGAACTAAGGCAGCGATCTGAATGCTGCTCGGAGCGCTCCGCGTTAGAAGTCCTGCGCGGTGGGCCGGACGACGACCTCGTCGATTTCCAGTGATATTTGATATTTTCATTCTCTTTCTTTCGCCTTATTAAGAATTTGCCTTCCACGGCGGGCTGCGCTCCACTGAATGATGGGCCCCGCGATTTCAGAAACCTCCTCGACCAATGAGGTCAAAAAAGCCGATACGTCAGTGCAAGTAGAAAGATTCGCGCTTTGCCCGGCCCACATCGGCACCAGATCTGCCCGTCCCGCAGCCTCTGCTGCGATTGCGAGATTTCTGACGAGTTCTCGTTGCAGCGGATATGGCAGGATCTCGGTCGCGTTTCGATTCAAGTTCTCCATCACGCGGTTGTGGATTCCCCGCGCGAGTCTTCCCGTGAATCCTTTTGTTAAGGCAGTACGTCCGGCATTGCGTCGTCGCAAAGTTTCGCGATGAAGGCGGCCGGCGCCAGATTCTTCGCACGCCAGGAATACCGTTCCCATTTGAACGGCGTCTGCGCCGAGAGCCAGGGCGGCGATTACACCTCGTGCATCTCCTATTCCCCCCGCCGCAATCACCGGCACATTGACAATGTCGACGACCTGTGGGACTAGCGACAGCGTGCCAGTAAGCGAATCCTCGGCTGGCCGGAGAAATGATCCGCGATGCCCCCCTGCTTCGAAGCCAGAAGCGGCAATTGCATTCACGCCGGCTTCTTGAAGAGCTGCAGCCTCATCGGGCGTTGTCGCTACGCCTATGGTGACGATGCCTTTCGCCCGGCACTCCTCCAGGATTTCTCTTGGTGGAATTCCAAAGATGAAGCTAAATGCCGATACGTTTGCGTCCAGCAGCACACGGGCCTGATCTTCAAATCGCTTCGGCGAATATGGCTTGTACGTTGGACGGGCCGCACCCAAGTCAGCAAGATCAGCGATTAACGGAGCCAGGCTCCGGTTGAATCCGTTTTCATCTGCTGTTCGCGCACCTTCATCTTCCATTGACACCCACAAGTTCATCGCGAACGGTTTTGATGTAAGAGAGCGAATCTCCGAGATTACGTTTTTGATGGCGTCGGGCGCCATGCTGTGTGCACCAAATGATCCGAGTCCGCCAAAGTTGGAAACTGCGGCCGTCAATCTTTGCGATGACAATCCGCCGAGCGGACCTTGAATGATGGGATATTCGATTCCGAGCTCGGCGGTGAGCCGGTTCTGGTTCCAGGAAGCACGCATGATCATCCCTATGAAATGAAGGCATTGCACCGAAGGTTTAGCTAGCGTCGATGCGCTGGAATCTGGTCCTCCTTGATTTTGCTTTGATCGCTCTAAGCAACTCGCTTCTTTTTCCCATCGAGTGCCGGTAGAAGAAGTTTCAGAAGCGCTTCATCAGAGAACGGGTTCTGACCTGAGATCAGCTCGCGATCTTGGAGGACGTAACTCTTCCAAGGCTCGACCACACTTACGTCACCGCCCGCCGTACGCAAGGCGAAGTCCGGGTAGAAAAGAACCTTACCACCAATCTCAAGAGGCTCCCGCTGCCGCTCTTCCGCTGTCGAAAAGATGGTCATCTTATATCCGGAATATATCCAACCTTGAGCCTTTGCCCGCGCCCCAGCGGCATTCCCCGCCGCCAGCGCGGCGACCACTTCCGTCGAATTCGGAAGCGCCGAGAGAAGTGAAATCGGGCCATGGCAGAGCACAGCCGTAGGCTTGGATGTTTCGTGAAAGTGTCTCATCACGGTGCCAGCGTCGGGATCATCGAGAAGGTCCATCATCGGGCCATGGCCGCCCGGGACGAAAACAGCGTCGTATTGGTGCAGGCCCGATGCAATGACATCCGAGATACGAGTTGGATTTTTGAGCCCAGTCAGGCTGTCGCGGAATTTCAGAAAGTCCTGAAGCTTGGCCTCGTCCCCACCAAAGAAGTCGGCGACGGCTGAATGGACATCCATTTGCGGCGTGTTGCCTTTCGGGTTGGCAAAAGTGATTTCGTAACCCTCCTTCATCAGGGCGCGAACCGGAACCGTCAGTTCGTTGAGGTAGTAGCCAGCGCCGGCATAAACCTTGCCATCTTGCAAGGGCAAGCCGTGACCGCTCGAGACTAGTACCAAGATTTTTCCTCTTGTTTTCATTTTGTTCTCCTTTTTGAAATCGACCCTATTTTCCTGAAATCTAAGCTCGCTCATCGACACTGAACGGTCATTGAATACCGGGGTGAGTTCTCGGAAAGGTAGCGGTGCACCGGACTTGGGAGAGTAAGTCCATAAGATCCGAGATCGGTCGCGCATCGAGTTGCTGCACAGCCTGGATGAGCCTGTTTCGAAGACCTTCATCGGCGAAAGGCTCACTCAACCAGTGGAATTTCTCAACAGTACGGTCCCACGACATGGGGTTATTCAGCCCTCCCTCGTAGCCGTGTTGCTCCTTCACAAAGACACGTTGGTCTTTAGTGCGAATCGTGATGCGGGCGCTCAACTCATGGGGATAGCGGGCGCTGAAACTCTCATCAGGACGAATCTCTACACGCTTCATTAAAGCCTGGACGTCTGGAGCTTGGATACGCGCCTCATCCAGTTGTGCGGGGCCCAGTTGATCGTCGAGCAGCGCGGCTGCGATGAGGTAATTAATGTTGTAATCGCCTTGCTCTTTCATCTGAGGGTGGTTCTTTGGACCGAAGGCTCCGCCGCCCGCGAAGTCGAAGGCGCCCTGGAAGACATCGCAGCGCACGTCCCCAACGTCGTCTGCTGTCAAACGGTTACTACGCTTCAGCTCTAATACCGCTTCCAATATCGGTTGGCCATGAATCAGCGAACAATATTTCTTCATGACGGTCTGTGTGATGATTTCGAGCGAGGGCTGTTCCCAATCCACAAGAATCGATTGCTTGAACATGAGTTCCAGTCCAAAAGGACCTTCAAACAAACCCTTTGGGCCTGTGAAACCTCGCCTAGCTAACGAGGCAGCATAGACGGCGCGCATCCCGGTCATTCCGGGCGAGAAGCCCTTCCACTGCGATACTGGTTCGGCATGCACGTTTGCGAGCGAGACGTTGTCGATGGTCGCGATCGAGATTGCATTGGCAATTGCGCCGGCGGAGAGTCCAAACAGTTTCCCTGCACCCGCGGCTGCAGAGATTGCGAGCTGGGTAGCGTGGTTGAAACCCCTTGCCATTACAGGCACGGCGGATGTGAACCGACATTGGATTTCATACGCTACTGCGAGTGCCAACATGAATTCCTCACCGGATGCTCCGACATATTCGGCCGCTGCAAGGATGGTCCCGAAGTTGTCACTTGGATGGCAAAGGCCACCCTGCGCCATGAAGCTATCGAGAAGGTCCACATAGCGCACAAGGGAGGAGTTGAAGAGTGCGGCCTGATCGGGAGAGGTCTTGCCGCCACCAATCAACGTGCAGCGACCCGGGGCCCGATATTCTTCGATCTGGTCGCGTAGAGTTCGGAGTGCCGAACCAGAAACAGCGGCGATCGCGCACCCCATGCTGTCCAGAATGTTGCGCTTATAAAGCTGCCGAATATCGGTTGCTAGGTGGTCTGGTCGGGCGGCAACTGCAAAGGCGCCGATCCGTTCAACGGCCGAGTGTGTTTCTGCCTGCTGCTCAGGTGTAATGAGTTCAGTGACACTAGCCATCCCAATCTCTCCTTGTGTCTTCGTATCTGAGCGGCTGCCCTGCTTGAGGCCTCTCTTATCCAGCTATCTCGAAAATGATTTCCAACTCGACCGACGTACCGAGTGGAAGGCTTGCGACGCCATACACTAGCCGGCTAGGGTTTTTGCTTTTTCCGAAAATATCCTGCAGCAACTCTGAAGCGCCGTCAGCCACCTTCGGCTGTTCACGGATATCGCCCGAAGTGGCGACTGCGACTCCGAGCCGGACGATCCGCTTCACTTTGTCGAGCGATCCCAAATGCTGCCGCGTGACGGCGAGGGCGTTGAGCGCCGCGAGGCGAGCCGCCGCACGCCCTGCCTCTACGTCGAGCTCCGCGCCAACGCGCCCAATGAATTTGGCTTCGCGGCCTACAGTCGGAAGCATTCCGGTGAGAAAGAGCAGGTTGCCCGTCTGCACCGCTTCCGCGTAGATGCCGAACGGCTCAGGCGGTGTGGGGAGCTCGATGCCAAATTCCTTCAACCGCTGCTCAGCGCTGGCAGGCCGAGAGCTTTCTCGATTTACCATTTGCCTGCGTGCGCGCCGCCATCCACGTGCAAGATTTCACCCGAGGTGAATGTGGCGTCGGTCAGAAACATAGCTGCATCGACGATTTCTTTGATCTCGCCGATTCTGCCGGCCGGGCTTAACCCTTTCAGAAAGTCATGCGTTTCCGGTTTATGCATGGGAGTATTGATTACTCCAGGTGCGATGGTGTTTACGCGAATACCTTCCTTCGCGTATTCAATGGCTAGGGCGCGGGTCACGGCATTCAACGCGCCCTTCAACATGATTTGAACGGCCGCCCCTACACCTGCGATGGGTTGGTCAACCAAGGTGGTTGAGATGTTGATGATGCTGCCGGATTTCTGCTTCACCATTTGCTTCACGGCGAGCTGTGACACGTAGAGAAAGCCTGCGACTGTGGTGGAGACTAACGTGTCGAAGTCTTCGGTCGTATATTCGGTGAAGGCTTTCGGAATGAAAACACCCGCATTGTTGACCAGCACGTCGATCCTGCCAAACTTTGATACCCCAGTGTCCACGAGCTTCGCGGCCGTGCTTCGATCACCGATGTCTCCATCGACCAGCGCAAGATTCGCTGAGGCAGCGAATGCATTCGCCGTTGTAATGTTTCTCGAGTTTGCGACTACGTTGTAGCCTCGCTTCAAGAATGCTTCGACGAGCCCCGCTCCGATCCCTCGTGACGCGCCAGTAACAATTGCTGTTTTCGCCGCATTTGCCATTTGTAGACTCCCTTTAACGCGCTGTCTTCTGACTCCTGGCTTCTTGACGGAACCGACCTCCGCCACAACCGTAAGTAAACAGCACATCGGAAACGGACTTGTGCAGATTTCTGCTGGGTTGGTCGGAATCCTGCTAGATTCATGCTCCCGAAAGAGAACTCTAACGACTTAAAGCCTGAGTCTGGAGTTTGACTGAGAGAAGTGAGGTCGAAGCTGTATGGCTCTGCAATGTTCGCGTTCGGATCAGCTGTGACGCGCGTGGCCGCCATCTGTATTTCACAGGGATTGCTCCTTTACCTACTATCCGATGTGGCTGCGCCTTGCGTTCGTTCGAGATCGCTAAGTGTCTTTTGCTGCTCTGGGCGCAGAAGTTTGTAAATTTGGGATTGCATGCGGGCGTTCGCGACGATCAGCCTTGCGAGCAGACCTGCTTCTGTATCGGCGAGAGCTTTGACCTGCTTCTCATTCATGCGTTCGCTGCCGATTGCAAGTAGCTTCTCTCGAGTAGTTCGAAGCGCCGTTATCAAAGGCTCGAGTCTCTGTTGTTCCCGCATCATCACTTCCTGGATAGCTCCGACTTGGGAGGACGTCAAACTGAGATACGTAGCCAAAGAAGGATTGAGTTGAAAAGACGAGAACGGCAACGCCACCATTACGACTTCGCTTTCTTGCGTTGAATCCGGTTTTGTTTCAACATCAGGAATTCTCGCCGAGTCCTGTTCTTCGATTCCACGCCACAGACTGAGCAGTTCAAACTGCATGTGTGTGACCTGATATTGCTCGGCACTCATTTCTCTAGCCTGCTCGCTGCTTAGGTCGCCGCGCTCGGCAGCTTCAGCGATCGTCGCGAGTGTGGCACAGAACTTCTGAGTGAGCGCGATCATTAACGAGTCATAATCCCGCAGCACTTGTTTCGGATCGTTCGGCACCGCGGCGGGACTTGTCGGCACATCCTTGAGTGCTGGGTCGTCAACCGAGGTGACGAGCAATTGACCCCTCCCTGTGTGAACATTCCTGTCGCCGCCATCGGCAGACGCTAGCGCACCCGGCGCCACCAGAGCAGTCAACAGGAGGAGCGAACAAAACAACTTTGTTTTCATTTTCAATCTACCTTTCACCGAACACTCCATTGAAACCCGCTCCAATGGAGCGGTACGCGACGATCTGGTGCTCAGACATTCATCAACATTGCAACTATCCCCTGGAAACGGACTCTATGTTGTCGTGCTTCTGCGAGTCCATATGAGAGCGTAGCGCTCGTCCCGCGATATCCACAGTAGGGTCACGATCGCAACTACCGCCACAATCCACAGGTCGAACCTGGCGCGCTCGATAGCAAACTCGATGAGCGCGGCGAAGAGGATTGAGAGAGACACTATCCGTTTCATAATGCAGGTCCAGATTCAGGAGATCCTTCGTATGCAACCAGACTTGTCTTAAGCATCTTTGCCCTTCTTTTATTCTTGCCAGCCGCCGCCAAGGGCCTGGTAAAGCTGCACGAGCGCCAAACGCTCGTTCAGCTGGGCTTGCACTAGGTTGAGTTCCGCCGAGAAGTAATTCGTTTCGCTGGTCAGCACCTGCAGATAACTGGCGCCGCCGTTCTTATAAAGCACCTCTGACAGTTGGTCAGTCTGCTGCGCTGCCTGCGTGAGCAATTCCTGTTGCTCGCGGAACTCACGGTCTTTTTGAGAAGCGACGAGTGAATTGGAGACCTGTCCAAGGGCATTCTGGACAGTCTGCTGGTAGGAGAGCACCGCATCTCGCCAGTTGGCACGGGCGAGCCTAAGGTTCGAGCGGAGCGCTCCGCCTTGGAAGACTGGCTGACTTACATTGAAGGCGGCGTACCAAGTTTCCGAGGGCGCTGCTGATGAACTGGTGCAAGGCGTTGCTCTCCAGCCCTCCCAGTCCGGTGAGCGACAGGTTGGGAAAGAACGCAGCTTTTGCAGCGCCGATCTGCGCGTTGGCTGCGACCATGATCTGCTCGGCTTGGCGAATGTCCGGTCGGCGCTCGAGTAATTCCGAGGGAAGGCCGGCCGGAACGTTCTGGGGGACGTGCTGTTCGGTCAGCGCACGTCCGCGAGGAATGGATTCGGGATTCTCGCCGAGAAGAACGCTGAGCACGTTCTCCTGTTGCTGAATTTGCCGCTCGAGATCAGGAATCGTTTCCGAAGCGGTGTAGACGAGTTGGTCTGCTTGACCTACGTCGAGTCCGGAAGCTGAGCCATGGTTCTCAAGGGACTGAGTTAACTGTAGGGATTGTTGCCGCGATGCCAGGGTGCGCTTTGAGATTTCGAGTTCGCTGTCGAGTGCGCGAAGCTGGAAATAGGCCGTCGCTACATTAGCGACTAGCGAGGAAATTACTGCTCGCTGACCCCATTCTGTCGCGAGTAATTGAGCTCGAGCCGCTTCGGTTTGCCGACGGTACTTTCCCCAGAAGTCCAGATTCCAGATGACCGAGAGATTCAGTTCGCCTCCATTCACCTGGTAAGCGGGAAATAGGTTTGTGACCTTGGCGTTTTGCTGGCTGAAAACGTCCGCACCGACGCTCGCCGAGGGGAGCTGGTTGGACGCGGGTAATGCCGACTTGTGCCTGGGCTTCGAGCACGCGTGCGGCGGCGATGCGTACGTCATAATTGTCCGCAATGGCAGTGTGGATCAGTTGTGCCAGAACTGGATCCTGGTAGACCTGCCACCATCGTTCGTTGCCCAGCGACGAGGCTTGCGGCGACCTGTTGTGGCGCGGGTGCACGATATTGCTGCGGAATGTCCACAGTCGGCCGCTTGTATTTCGGCCCCATCATGCAGCCGGCTTCCAGAACCAGCACGGCTAGAATTCCTAAGAGTGCAGTGTTCTTCATAATTCAGTCCCCCTGACTGGGCGCCTCGGCGGGCGTGAGTGGCAATGTTCCACGTCGCTCGGCACCTGACAATTTCTCGACCACATAGAAAATCGCCGGCACAAAGAATCTGCCGATAAAGGTCTCCGCGATCATTCCTCCAATTACCGCCGTGCCCATGATCTGGCGCGCGACGGCACCTGCTCCGGACGCCGTCCAGAGCGGTACGCAGCCGAGAATAAAGGCGAGCGCGGTCATCATGAGGGGCCGGAACCGAAGCTTCGCCGCGGAAAGTGCCGCGTCGACGAGGGACATACCGCGTTTTTCGTAGTCTTCCTTTGCAAATGCGACGATCAGAATCGAGTTTTTCGCAGCCAAGCCGATGAGCATCACTAGTCCGATCTGTGCGTACACATCGTTCTCGATTTGAACCATGTACTGTGGCAGGTAAAGGCCCACTACGAAACGACGCAGCCAGAGCGCAGCGAGGGCGCCGAACACTGCGACTGGTGTGCTGAGCAGCACGCTAAAGGGTACTGTCCAGCTTTCGTAGAGAGCTGCCAGAATTAGGAAAACGAACAACAGCGAAAATCCGAAGATGACGGACGGCGGTACTCCCTGCCGCGCCATTTGCTCCTGGTAAGACATGCCCAGGTAATCGAAACCCATTTCCCGGGGCATGGTTTGTTTGAAAACATCTTCGAGGGCTGCCGATGCCTGATCAGAGCTGTAACCCGGCGCGGCGGCTCGCGTTGATCTGTGCGGACCGGTACTCGTTGTAGCGCATCGTGAACTCGGGACCGGAACGGTTCTCGAATTTTGCCAGCGCGGAAAGCGGCACCGTCTGCCCCTTGTCCGTTGCGGACGTAGAATTGGCCTAGATCGTTGGTTGTCGCCCGGTAAGGCGCTTCGGCCTCGACGTACACCTGCCACGTGCGGCCGAAAGTCGTTGTAGTAGTTGACGAACAATCCGCCCATGTACGCTTGAATGGTGTTGTAGACATCCGTCAGATTCACGCCTTGCTTCAAAACCTTGTCCTTGTCCACATTGATGAACTCTTGCGGCACACTCGGCATAAAGGTGGTGCTGACCAGCGCAAGCTCAGGGCGCTTGCGAGCTGCCGCCATAAACTTGTTCAGGTTATCCGTTAGAAACTTGACATCTTTGCCGGCGCGATCCTCTAGGACAAACGTGACGCCACCCGAGGTGCCGACGCCGGGGATCGCGGGTGGCGAGAAACTAAAGACAGTCCCATCTGGAAGCGCCTTGAGTTCCTGGTTCAAATGTGCCTTGATGGCTTGATATTGTTCGCTCCGGCTTTGGCGCTCATCCCAGGGCTTTAGAGATACCCAGAAGAACGCGTTGTACGAAGTTCGGACGTAGCTGAGCAGACTAAAACCTATGACGCTGGTCGTGTACTGAACTCCCGGCGTTTTGGCGAGAACGTCCTCTACCTGTTTTGCGGCCGCGCTTGTGCGCTCCATGGAAGCGGCTTTGGGAAGCTGCATGTTGATATAGAGGTAGCCTTGGTCTTCATCCGGCAGGAAGCTGGTGGGAAGATGTTTGCTGAAGAACCAAGCTGCACCGCCGGCGACTACCAGCAGTACCATCACCACAGTCGGCCTTGCGAATCAGGTCACCGGACCAGCGGACAAAGCTGTCGGTAGAGCGCTCACAATATGTGTTGAACCAGCCGAAGAATTTTCCCAGCGGTCCGCGAGTCTGCTTCTTGGGTTTGAGGAGAAGCGCCGAAAGTGCAGGGCTGAGCGTGAGAGCATTGAATGCGGACAGCATCACAGAGATCGCGATCGTGATGGCAAATTGCTGATACAACCTGCCAGTGATGCCAGGAATGAAGGCCGTCGGCACAAACACCGACGCTAAGACCAGGGCAATCCCCACCACCGGGCCGGAGAGTTCCTGCATCGCCTTGATGGAGGCATCCTTCGGACTCAGTCCTTCCTCGATGTGGTGCTGTACTCCTTCCACGACCACGATGGCGTCGTCGACCACCAGTCCAATTGCGAGCACCAACCCGAACAACGAAAGCGTATTGATCGAGAAGCCGAACAGCGGGAAGATAACAAACGTACCCACAAGGGAGACAGGCACGGCCAGCATTGGAATGAGGGTGGCACGCCAGTCCTGCAAAAACAGGTAGACCACAAAAATGACCAGCACAATCGCAATCGCGAGAGTCCAAAGGATCTCTTTCATGCCCTCCGTGACGGGGAGTGTCTGGTCGAGCGAAACGGTGTAGTCGATGTCCTGCGGGAAGCGTTGTTTCATCTGCGCCATGAGCTTCCGGACGCCCGCGACCGTTTGAACAGCATTGCTTCCCGGCAACTGGTAGACGGCAATGGCGGCGCTGGGCTTGCCATTGAGCCGAGACAGGAGGCTGTAGTCCTGCGTTCCCAGTTCGACTCGGGCGACATCTCTGACGCGAACCGTTCCACCGTTCGGTGCTTCGCGCACGACAACATCGCCGAACTGCTCCGGAGAAGTCAGGCGGCCTTGAGCTAGCACGGCGTAGGTGAACTGCTGATTGCTTTGGGCTGGCTCACCCCCGACTTGACCAGCCGGATTGACAGTGTTCTGAGCCTGAAGGGCGTTAGCAATGTCGGTGACTGTGATGCCAAGCTTCGCCATTTGATCAGGCTTCACCCATAGCCGCATAGCGTACTGACCTGAGCCGAACACCTGGGTCTGGCCGACGCCGTACGAGCGCGCGATCGGATCGTTGAGGTTGATGTAGGCGTAATTCGCCAGGTAGTTCGAATCGCGAGTGCCGTGCGGCGAATACAGCGCAACCAGCATGAGGGGTGCAGTGGTCGACTTCTTCAACGTGATTCCGTAGTTGTTTACCTCGGGCGGCAACTGACCGTTGGCCAACTGCTGACGAGACTGCGTGAGCAGCAGATCCGTGTTGGGATCAGTCTTGAGATCGAAATCTACGATCAACGACGTTTGCTGGTTCGCGGTGGCGTTCAGCGAGTACATGTAGCTCATGTTGTCCACGCCACTGACTTGCTGCTCGATGGGTGTAGCAACCGCTTGCTCGAGGGTCTGCGCATCAGCACCTGGATAGTTGGCTTGCAGCCTGATCTCAGGCGGAGCGATCTGCGGGAACTGCGCTACCGGCAAGGTGACAATCGTGATTACTCCGACTATGACCGTGAGGATTGCAATCACGATCGCGACGATGGGCCGTCGAATGAAAAAGTTCGCCATGATTAGCGCTCCTCGGTCTCTTTGTATGGCGTGGGATTCACCAGTTCGCCTTCTTTTGTCTTGTCTGCACCAACCGCCACGACGCGTTCTCCCGGTTTCAGGCCCGTCGTGATCACCCAGAGCGTGCCCATTCTCGGTCCGA
The DNA here is from genome assembly GCA_963817305.1 of uncultured Acidobacteriaceae bacterium. Lineage (GTDB taxonomy): Bacteria > Acidobacteriota > Terriglobia > Terriglobales > Acidobacteriaceae > Sulfotelmatobacter. Next base: position 16,570 of record CAWFOD010000017.1, read on the forward strand.
CCTCTACGGTGCGGAGCTGCGCCCGATCATCGGCGCCGACCACACTGACCTGGTACGTTCCTTGCTGTTGGTTTACCGCCGACTGCGGCACCAGGAGCGCTCCCGTGATGTTTCCGATGGGCGTCTGAATACGTGCATATTGGCCCGGCCGCAACAGATTCCTGGAGTTGGGAAACTCACCCACGATCTGGATGGTTCCGGTCTGCGTGTTTACTTGGCGGTCCGCGAAGATGATTCTGCCCGGATGTGGGTAAGCACTCCCGTCGGCCAAAGTTAATTGCAAGGGGATTCTTGAGGCATGCGTCAGAAAGTCCACGCTCCCCGGACCACCGCCGTCCGCCATGCGCAGGTATTCCTGTTCGCTGATGGGAAAATAAACTTTGATCGGACTTACCTGCGAAACCGCAGTGAGGACCGTTGACGGTCCCACCAGGTTGCCCACCTGCACCGTGTTGATGCCGGCGATTCCGTCGATTAACGACACGACTCTCGTGTAGCCCAAATTCAGCTCGGCCTGTTCGACCGACGCTTTGCCGGCCTCAACTGCAGCCTTCGCCCCGAGGAGCGACTGCGTGTCGGTGTCAAGCTGGCTCTGAGGAATTGCATGAGCTTCCGCCTCGGGAATGTCGCGCTTCACATTGAGCTCAGCATTCGCTTTTTGCGCTTCGGCCTGCGCCAGCTGTGCTTTGGCTTGATCAAGCACGGCCTGAAAGGGACGGGGATCGATCTCAAAGAGGAGCTGACCCTTTTTAACGAATGCCCCTTCCTGATAATCCTGGCGAATCAGGTAACCGCTCACTTGAGGCTGAATCTGTGCATTGACGTAGCCTTCGAGCGTTCCCACCCACTCGCCCTGAACCGGCACATCCTTTTGAATGACCGCCGCGACTTCGACGACCGGTGGTGGAGGCGGGGCAGCGGCCCGAACGTTGCCGTCGCTGCAGCCAAGTGCAAGGACCAGGAGAACTGCACTAACTAAAGCTGTAGATATTTGCTTCATCATCTTTTCCCCTCAATCGTGGTTACTCAACTTCCGCTTCAATCGCGTCACTAACGCGCCTGAATCGGGACGCTGCTCGGTTGGGGGAAATGTGGCCCGAGAGTCGTCTTGTCGATTTAGGCGCGTTAGTCACGCGATCGCACTCTTGTCCAAGGGCAAATCGCATACCAAAACTGACACGAGGCTAAGTAACGGCAATTGAAGGAAGTTTTCAGGTAGCGCAGCAAGGGAGCTGTCGAAGAGGTCGAAAGTGTCGAGAAAGCCGGTACTCGACAGCCGAACCCCATCAACAAGAAATGGCGCCGGACACTTAATGGCTTAAGAAAAGTGCGGGAGGGACGAATCGGAGTTCCGTAGTGCAGAATGAGGACTTCTTCTGGAATCTAAATGTTCCTTATGTGGTTTATCGATTCTGGCACGCTCAATTGACGAATTGATCGAACAAGAAGCAGCGCACCGAACTCAGCGTGCGCGGTCTGCTTCTGCTGCATAACGCCACAACGATGAGAGCTTTTCTAACGGCCTGCCGATTCGGAGTTTTCAAGCGAGTGATTCCGCATACCGAAGGCGTCGTGGCGGTCCAAGGAAAAAGGTCGAGTCGGATTACCCGGCGACCGAGTGATCAGCCGACGGTAGCTGCACGCTTGCGTTGGGCCTTCTTTCTACGCAGATAGTCCACATTTCTGTGCCCAGTCGCCTCTTGTTCTCGTACGTTCACCTTGTAATCCTTGCCTTCCCAGCGATCTTCGTTGAGCCACAGGAAAGTGAATTGAATAGGATTCTTCTTCTTTTCTGGCAGCGGAATATCCACGAATTCAATCCCAATCGCCGTTCCTTGTGACCTTACATCAGTCGAGCATTGCCACTCGTCGTCAGTCCAGTGCAACAGAAACGGGGAGTTCGCTTGTATGCGCAGGAGCGTGCCGGCCGGTACCGTTTGGACCTGACGATTCGACTTCCAGACTTCCATGGTTTTGCGTTCACCACTTCCTTGGACGTACCGCTCGTAAGCCGCTTCAACTAAATCAAAGACTCGCCCGTCCGCAGCAGAGCGATGCAGCTTCACGTACTCGGAATGCGCCCAAAGTAACGGCATTGCCGCATCGGTTGTTCCACCGAAACGAAGATAATGGTTGGGCAGGTCTGGCCCGTCCCAGATCTGTTCCGGCATCAGTCCGATCCCTTGCGCGAAGTTTTCCAGAGCTTGCAAAAAGAGCTTAGCGTCACAACCAGCGGCAATCTCGTAATGCCCGCGTTCGCCTGTCAGTAAAGGCCAAGGGCGTCCCGTACCCCAGCCCGAGTAAGAGGAACCGTCTTCGCGCTGGCCATAACCATCATGGTTATATCGCCGCCAGGCAGGACCGTAGGGAGTATCGACCTTTAGCACGGCATCAACGACACGGAGTGAGTCCTTAATAATAGGATCGTTGGCGCTCCGAATTCCGTAACGTACTAATTCTAGAAAACCAGCATCAACGATCTCTTTCGCCGGGAATTTATTGCGAGCGCCTGGGGGCTGGTTGGCAAGTACCAGCGTGCCGTGGTTCGGGTCCTCATCGGCGCAATCGAAAGAGCTGGCGGGATTGACACGAATGTAGTGCCGCGTGATTCCCGGCACTAAGGTTCCTTCGGTCGTAACCGTCCAGGGCTCTATGTGCGATTCGAGAAAATCAGCATAATCGCGAATGAACTCGGCAGTAGCGTGCTCGCCACGGTCATCAAAGAACTCCGCTCCGCAAATTAGCGCCACGATGTGTACGGCGAGGGTGGATGGCGAGTACCCTCGGGCCTCTTCCCAGCGATCCTGCGCTGTGATCGGCCCTTGGCGAATGAGGAGGCCACAGGCACGACGAACCATCTCAAAGGGAAGGAAGTTGCCCAAAGCTCTGTCCTTCCAGAGTCTCCATGTCAGCAGAACTGGAAACGCAACCTCGTCGAGCTGAATCCCTGTCCAGTATGGTCGGCCGTCCAGCCAGAAATTTTGGTAAAAGCCGCCGTCTTCCCGCTGCGACACGGCAAGATAAATGAGAGAGCGCAGCGGTGTGCTTGTGTCTCCGGCAGCCAGCAAGCCAGTAACCGACTTCACCAGGTCGCGGGTCCAAACCAAGTGATAGCCGCCCAGTTCGTCATCGCTCTTTTGGTCGCCCCACGGAATACTGAGCGAGGCAATCATGGCTCCCGAGTAGGTTTTGTCTTCGTGCGCCAGCAACAGATTCACGCTGCGTTCATACAGCTTTGCATTGTTGGACTTCGACGCGAGGGAAAACCGTTTGGAGGTCTGCTCCCATTGGTGAATGAACGCTTCTCGTGTTCGTTCGAATGGAATGTTTAACGACTGACCGAGAGTACTCAGCGCGTCGTGCTGAGTCGTGCCGAAGGCGACCCCAACTGTAAACCGCGTACCGTGAGAAAGATCCAGCCCGCCAGTCAGAGCGATATTGCCGTCTAGTGCTTCTTCGTACTGCCAATCGAGACGATAGTTGTCAGCCAGGTCGGTCCAGCCATCATTCACGCCGACATATCCACAAGAGGCTTCGGTGAATGGAACGGTAGTCCCCACGGCGAGCCATGTATTTCCCTTGTGTGCGAGAAGAAGCTTGCTATCCCCGAGTTGTAGAATTTCGCCGTTGTTGTGCCAGCCGCCGATTTCGAGGTGGGGTGCACAAAGGACATACATCTTAAGCCTGGACAGCAATTCAGGCGGTGCTTCAACACGCGTGTGAATGAGCAGGCAATTCTGGTACGGATCCCCCAGGATCGTCTTGCGAACCGTGTAACGGCCTTCGTTCTCCCGGTTTGTTACTTCAAATCCTAATGCTGCTTCAGCGATGCAATCGATTTCAGAGGTAAAGTTCCTCCGCTCGTCGTGGAAGAATGTTTCGCCATCGGTGAAGAGGAATTGCAGGTCACGTATTTGCGGAGTGTCTATCGTTGGGTAGTAGACCTCGGTTACACAACCAGCATCGAGTGTGTACCACACTCGGCTGGAGGTGGAATACGCCGTCCCGACGGCAACTTTGGCACCGTGTGTCCACCGCGGCTCAATGCCCGGGCCACCTGGCGCGCGGCGTGGGAAACTGTGATTCTTCATTGTTTCGTATCACCTCTTAATACAAGTCGCGTTCCTGCCGCGTTTGGATCTTTCAAAGTGTCTGAATCATTCAGCTCTCCTCTCTGTGGCTGAACAATTCCGCTATCTTCTGCATGCGCGATGGACCCACTGTCTTTTTCTATTAGCGTGACCACGCGGTCCGGCATTGGTGGCCTCTGACCCGTTAGGCTCAAGACCGTCGAGCCAAAATTCAAGCTGTCGTATGGCTCAGTCACCACTCTCGCCGGTATGCCAGCTCCTGACAGCATCCAGACGGAATGCGTAGAAATGCGAAAGAAGCTTCCGTGATTTCCGCCGGGATTCGGAAAGCGAGAATTGAAATTCCAATGGTCCGACGCAAACACATGGAAATCAGCCTGCACCAGTTCGCGCCGCCGACGCTCGAAGCGCAGCAAGATCGGGTCAGCGCCCTGCGGCCCGGGAACATTGGCTGCGACCGGTGATAATTCCTCCGTGATGCCGATCACCGCATTTGAGTATGCACACCCGTGCACAGCGTGCATCCACTCGTGCTCGGTATGCCACGCGCTCAGCCATGAGCCGCGATCGCTTCCGTCAGGTAGCTGGAGCTCCGAATCTTCGAATAAGTGCAGTGGAAATCCAGGAACCCAAGATTGTTCCGACCACCTCACTTTGCCTTCTTGATCCTGATGCAAATGGGCAACGGGTCGGACGGCGATGTTTCCTTCAGGATCAGTCAGGATGACAAGTTGATGATCTTCGTCGCCGTACAACCAATAGGCATGGTTCGAATCGGTGTCCGGCAATGACAAGGCAAGGAAATCGATAGGCCTCGAAGACAGTGCTGGCTGTGGATTATTGCGCACTCGCTGCGAAGCAAGCAGTTCGAAATTGTCCACGTAGCGGAACGAGCGTTCGGGATCGAGGTGACCAGCAGCATCAAGCGCCAGTCCGTCTCGAGAGGGACCTACAATATAGTGCTGTAGATCGCGAATGGTATTATTATTGCCTGCCGAGAACTCTGGGACGAGATCCTCAATCTTCGTCCGCAGCGGGAGGCTCGGATCAGGATTCAAAGCAAGCAACCCGCGAACATGCGAGACATAGACGCTGTAACTCGTATACTCGCGTTCCCAGGCATGCAACTGGTCTCGAAGGCGTCGTCCTGCCTTGTCGTCACCGGCTGCGATTTGCTCGGGAGTCCACTTCTTCGGCTGCTCCGCGACTATCTTTCTGCGAACTTCGATCGCTTGCTTCAACTGCGCCAATTCCTCGTCGAGTTCGTTCGCTGTTTTGCTCCAGGCCGCGCGGTGGGAATCGATTGTCTGGCGAAGATAGTCAGCAGCGGCTTGCCGCACTAGGGGTTGAAGCTCTGGTTTTGCAAGCTCTATCAGCAAGATGTGAATCTTGTTTAGGTCGCTGTTGCGCAAATGCACAGCTGTACGCTCGTTTCCGTCAATATCAAGCCACGCTGTCGGATATCGGGATGCCTCCCCTGACAGGTAGAACGAAGCTGTGCTAGGTGTGATGACTCGGTGAACTAGCGGATCCAGACCCTTCAGCTTGTAGTCGCTGAGTTGATAACGATCGGTCATTACATGATGAGCTCCGCCGCTGGGGCTATTGAACAGATCAGGAAGGCTGAAGGTCTGACTGAAGATTCCGGGGACATTGTTCATCCCGTGATCTGAAACCACGGCAAAAATAGTCTGGTCCGCCATCGGACTATTCTGAATGGCGGTCCAGATGCGTCCTGCTAGTGTGTCAAGCCGCCGCAGCACTTGGTACAAGGCAGCCGGATTGTTCGTGGCGTGTGCCGCGTGATCCAGGCTGCCGGTGAAGAAATCCAGATACGAGATTCTGGGCTGCTGCAATGCGCTGGTGACTTCGGATGCTGTCTCGTCATCCAGCGCTTCTTCGAAGGAAGGTGCCCCGGCATGTTCAAGCGTGGCCAACATAGCACTCTTGGAGAAATGCCTGCGGAGTGTGTGCTTCAGAGTCGGCCAGTAGACACCACGTTGAAACAATTGAAAACTCTCGTGGGTGTGCGTATAGCCGAATGCATCGATAGACAGCGGAATTCCGGCAGCATCCAGCACTTCCGTGCCCGGCATGTCCACTTCTCGGCCTCGAGCGTAGCCGAGATAAAAAGGAAAGAAGTTCAGATAGTCGTAGATCTCGCCCGTGTAACGGTCGTACTCTGCGTTACCTCGGATGATAGTGTGTTGCCCGGTGTCTAACATCGACCAGGAGGGCGCCGAAAGACTGATGCCGCGCGTGTAAAAGTTCTCGAAGACCGTGCCGTTTTCACCGAAAATATGAGCGAACCATGGCAGTCGCGGTTTTCCTGTAGCCGAATCTTTCTCGCGCATGTTGCGATAGAGCAAATCCGCATTCAGCCCGTCGATTTTGAGAATCACAACTCTCTGTGCGGGCTGCTCAGCACCGAATGCAACCGCACATGTGAGCAGGGCTAAAGCCAAGACGCGAATCATTTACTTCCTCCAGAAGAAAATGCGTCAACGGTGCTGCTAGAAAAAGCTGCAACTCCGGCAGGCCTGACATTTGTGAAAGCGCCGGTCTGCTTCATAAGAGCGAGCGCAGTGATGCACTCAGCTTGGAGCTCGTTATCTTTCGAGAGATTCTTCAGACGTGCAAGAGTCGCTTCCGCGTGCGACCGCACGGCGGACGACGAGATGGCCGGCATCAAGCTGCTCAGCTCGCGCACAGCTGCCTTGATACGCTGGCTATCGTAGGCGATCTCGGGGGGAGTCTCGGCCTGAATCAGTGGATCCAGAAATCTCAATTGATAGGTTACGCGGCGCTCACGATCCAGCGTGAAAATGTCGTTGCGCTCGGCCTGCTCCCTATAAAGACCGAGCGTAACGACATGCAGCATGCTTTTCGCTAATTTCGCCTTTTCGCCTTCACCAAAGGTGGACAACTCGAAGCGACGCTCATGGTCGACTCGCGCCATCAAACGACCATCCTCTGCTTCCTGCTCGAGCAAGTTGTAGCGGGCAAACGCATTCTGAATTTCCCGTTGCGGCGCTACTTCCAGTGGATTGACGGCCAGCGACCGGATCCGCTTTTCCATGTCTTCCTTGAGGGCTGGATCTATACTGCGATCACGCGCCAGCTCCATACGAAAATCCGAATAGCAGTCGAGTCGGGAAGCCTTATCTAGCGCCGTTCCGCGACGCCCCACAACAAAACGGTGAAGGTCGAATGCGACGTAAAAATACCAACTTGTAAAGTGCGAGAGCCCGAGAACTCCGCCAATCAATTCGTCGACGGAACGCTGGCCGACTTCACGCCGCCGCCTGCTCAGCTTGTGCCGAAAATCGACCAGCATCAGCGGCTGCTTCGGATAGTCGAGGCTGTAAACTGCGAGGGGAATAGGTTTTTCGGAGCCATTCTCATCGAACCCCCGTTCATAAACGGGACCAGCCCAGTTCTTCAATCCCTCGTCGTTCCACGGGTTGTGAATACCTAAGAGTTTCCAAACTGGGTTCAGCAAACTTCCCCCTCGGGGCGCTGAGTTTTTTTGCGAAAACCAGAGGATCGCGTAATGGCCTTGATTGCCCGCGAGGTTCAGAGGCCCGAAGGTCAGCCCAGTCTTTTCCGCCCATTGCCGCAGCAGTTCCAAGTTACGGCTGCGGATACGCTCCCGTTCAAAGTCGGATTGCATACCCACTCTTGTGGCCTGGCTTTCGCTGGCGAGACCACCCAGAAGCGTCTTGCGTAGTTCCAAACGGGCCACCACGGTATCGAGTTGCGCCTGTGTTAATGCCGTAGCGTCGTTCGAAACGGGCGCCGCGCGGAGATAGCTGATTGCCTCTTCGAGATGTAGTCTCGTGTTATCTAGGCTGTTGCCGTTGTACTGCAGTGTCGAAGCCCGTGCCGAAGTAGAGAGCGGATCGAACGCAGCCCACTGGACCAGGTTTCGCTCAATCCCCGCCATCATCGGGTTTTCAGGCGCGCTCAGATCCATGAACGGAGGAATATTGTGCGCACTGACCGGTCCCGAGCCGTTGCCTAAGCGCCAGTAGAAGAATGGAATGGCCGAAAGAATTCGCTGCCTCACGCGAGGCCGTGTGGAGGTCAACAGCCACACGTAAGTAACACGGTCATTCTCAGTGGTCTGATCACCGAGCGTGTCGCGCAGAACGGAAATTAGGGGCGTGTCTCGCTCGATCCCCTCTACAATCGTGCATGCCCTGCAAAAAAGGGTTAGCAATTGGGCGCTGTCACCTACGGACGCAGATTTCCAGTAATAATGAGAGGGCTGGTTGTCCGCCACGAGTCCCCGCTCGCCTGGCTCGAAGCCCTGGCGTAGCGAGGTTAGTCTCGGTGAATTATCCGCCGACGCATTGCTGATGCTGGCCACGGCACTCGGCTGTCTATGGTCCTGAGCGAGCGCACATGTACCAAGCACCGCAATCACAAGAACGCGATATCCGAGTTTGCTTGTCATCCCGATTTCCGCTGTGCAGTTACACTAAAGTTCGCGTTCTTTCGTATCCGCACAACGGACCCGCCCTCTTCGAAACAGACGTCGTCCATAAGCGTTTTCATGACATAGATCCCACGACCATGCGTGAACAGCAGGTTTTCAAGAAAGGTTGGATCCGGTACTGCGTTGCTATCGAAGCCTCGTCCCTCGTCCCGGACGGTGATTGAGACTTCTCCGTCCAGATAGCAACGACACGTGACGTAAACGCTCTTGCAAGAGCCATCACCATTGCCGTGAATCACGGCGTTTGCCAGGGCTTCCCGCAAGGCCATCTCGATGTCGATCTCACTTCCATCCGCGCTCCGAAAGTGCAGTACGAACCGCATTAGCTGGTCGACGAATGGAGAAATGGCCGCGACCTTACTTGGAAGCGACTGGCGCAACTCTACGAAGGGAACAGAATGACCATTTCCTGGCAAAAACGAGAGAGATTGAGTGTGTTCCATGGCTGCAATCTCCATTTGAAATTTCCGTGCCATCGCTCATGGAGAAGGCAAGCCTCATGCCAAATGTCGTGCTGGATTAAGTGATTGAGTTCTAGAGAGTCCCACCACGATCACGCGTGATGCGGTGACGAATCTGTTGAAAGTGTTGAGAAAGGCGATAGACCTGACATTGAGCATTCCCAGGCACACGAAAAGCGGATCATCTCCAAAACAACCAGACGAACTCGAGGCACCCCAGCAGTGCGATGTATAAGCAGACGCAGATGACGACACCGTTATCTTTATCCCGGTGCCCATCCATCTCGTTCGCGCTTTGTGGATTCGGCTCAAGATATCGAATCAGGCTATATATCTCCGTGTCAGTCAGGTCTTCGATATTGCGGTCCGGCTCCTGGTTTGTCAGCATAAAACACCTCATCAGTATCTCTGGTCTTCGGCAACTATTTGCTCTACAGCTACGAGCTAGTCAAGACTGATTGCACACAATGGTCATTTCACTTATGTTCTTGCACGAAGAGATGATTGTCGGAAGGTTCCATGTGAGGTGAGCTGCCAGTTCCTTCAGGGCACCAGTCCGACCCTCCCGAATGTCTCTAACGGAGCACCCGAGGAGAAGGGCACAGTCGTGTTCCGAGTAATGCTCCAGGACGGACATGACGAACACAAACCGATCGAAATCTGCAAGCTGCAACACGGCGTCGATTTTGAAATGTTCGCCTAAACCCCTTGAATGTTGGTCCACATCGGAGAATATAGCTCCAGACAAAGGTGAATTTGACTGGCTGGGTCGAGGCTTCAATTCACGAATTGCATTCTGGATGATGGCGCGCTTCGCCCAAGAACGTGCCCACTCACGAAAGACAGGGTTTCCCGAGACACAGTCCTCAAGACCGGTTACAAGGCATCGCTCGGCCTTTGCGGGATCGCTCGTGAGTAGAAACGACAGCTGATAGAGCTCCTTCAGATCCTCATTAAAGATTGTGTGATAGTCCTCGTGACTCGCGTACGCGTTTCCTTCTTTTTCACGATCTTGAATATGGGCGCGTTCAGTCATTCCTTCGTCTCCAAATACTGGCGCTCATCGGTGCAGCCACTCCAGAAACCAGCTACTCTCGTTCACCGGGCTGTGGGGTGTAAAAGCAGTCGCCACTCGTAGACCAGCGTTGTGTTGGCTGACAGGTCGCACCGGACAGAAGAAGACCGTTGCCAGCACAAACAGCGCAGCATGCGCCAGCGATCTACGACGCCAAAACCTTGCTAGAAACACTGCGACGCGAGCGACCAGGAGCGGACGTAAAGTCTGCGCGAGCGTCCAATGAAATTGACCATGAAAAAGGTACCCAACCGCGATGTACGTACCAGACCATGTCAGAGAGCCAACGCTCTCGTAAGTAAGGAACCGCGCTGCCGATACGCCTTCTTTGCCAGCCAGCAGGGAAGCTAAATTCGAGCCAGCGAAGAACTTTGCTAATAAAAAGGTGGCAGCGAAATGGCCCCGGATGAGCCTTAGCGCGCGGCCTTGCCACTTGCTGTTTGTACGGCAAAACCGGTGACCCTCTGTCCACCCCTGCCGTCCAACTCTGTACCAGAATCCGTCCGCTAGCAGGCAAGCGGTCAAAGCTGCGACCAGCGACGGTACCAGGCGCAAGCGCCCGTAGCTCGCAAGTGACCCGACTGCAATCAGCAGCGGTGCACTCGGAATCGGTATACCGGCTTGCTGAAGCAGAATCCAAGCGAAAAGAAGTGCGGCGCCGTGCGCCAGTGCAAATTGAGCGGCGTGAGTCATCGGATAGTCTCGTGAGCGGCTTCGACCAAGAAACCTGCGCGATCAGCCTCCACCAAACGTTCACAGAACATGTGAGTTACCAGAAGAGCGCCGGGATAAACTGCCCAATTTGCGAACCGCAAACGATTGATTTGGCAGTCTCCGAGATTGCGGCCTGAGAGTAAGCCGCATCAGTTCTTTGAGTCTTTTGCGAGCTCGCGCTGACTGGGCCTTCACAGTACCGGTTGGTACTCCCAAGATCCGCGCAGTTTCGCGGATCGATAAGCCCTCGACATCGCGCAGCCGAAATGTCCTACGCAGAGCGGGAGAGAGCTTACTATGCAACCGAGTCAACCGAGCACTCAGTTCAGACTCTTTGCATTCGTCTTCGGGATTGGGGCGGTGATCTGCTAGGCGTTCCGACACTGAAACTGGTTGCAGTTCCCCGGTGGATTCGTCAAGAGACACTTGGACATGTTTTGCCCGCCGACGTAGTTGTAGTCGAGCGCAGTTAAGCAAGATGGTCGCAAGCCAAGTAGAGATCTTTGCCTGCCCCCTGAACTGGTGCAGGTGCGTATATGCAGCGAGAAAAGCATCTTGAACCGCGTCCTCTGCGTCGGCCGCATTGCCTAGGATGCGGTATGCCCGTTTGTACAGAGGCGGCATGCCATTAGCCATGATGTGCTCCAATTGTTGAGCCGCCTTTCCTTCATTTGGAATTTCCTCGCGCTCCTCAGTTGCGACGTATGCACTGATGTTTTGCATGCTCTTTTCCTCAATCCTGCGAAAGTTATCGCGGCCCGCGTATCAATAGCTTCCTCTTTTCAATCACCTGCTCGCATCTTCAGATTCCTGCTCGCGCGACGAGTCAGTTCTTTCACGACATGCTTTGTAAACACGCCGTGGCAGCGGAATCGACTTCCCCCGTTTATCAATTCGAGGATTACGTTCTCGCCCTCCTGGCTGATCGTCGTGACATGTTTCATCTCGATGACGAGTTCGCGACCACGAAGGTCTGCTCTTGCCTCCTGACACACATTCCTTAGCTCGGCTGTCCAGGGCGCTATGAGCTTTCCTTCCACAATCACCCGACGTTGCCTGGCGCTATCAACGAGCGAGATCTTCAGCATTGCTTCTCCCACTCGCGATAGGGCAAAACGCACACCAAACCTGCGGGGCTGTAAGTCGCTGAATTGTCAGGAGAGGAACGCCGGAAATCGGAATATCGAGGTCGAAGGAGTTGAAAACGTCGAAAATGTCGACGCTACGAGGCGGGCTGGAGATCAAGCATACTGCTTCGCATAGATGCCGAATTTCTTCATTCGAGAAAGGAAGGTCGTGCGGTTCATTCCTAGGATTGCGGCAGCACCATCGGTGCCACCAACGCGCCCCTTGCATGCAGTTAGCGCCCGTATGATCTCATCACGCTGCCTTCGTTCGTATTCGTCAGCAACGCTGGTTTGGTCGCTTGGTGAGTCTGTTCTTTCTCCAGCGACCTGCTCGACGTTATGCCGCTCGGCACGCGGGAACACTACCGTATTTGTTTTCCGGAGTTCTCCAACTGGCGCCTCAAGCGATTTGCCGCGCGTGACGATCACCGCCCGCTCGATGAAATTCTCTAGCTCACGAATGTTGCCCGGCCAGTCCCAAACCGTAAGCCCCTTCATGACCGCCGGAGAAATAGCCTCAATCTTCTTTTGCATTTGTTTGGCAAACTTCTGCACAAAATAACTCACTAATTGTGGAATGTCTTCTTTACGTTCCCGCAGAGGCGGTATTCGGATCGGAAATACATGCAAGCGATAGTACAAATCACTTCGGAATTCGCGGGCTGCAATCATCTGTTCGAGATCGCGATTGGTCGCCGCGACGAGCCGGATATTGACTCTTCGCGTGTGTGTACTCCCCAGTCGTTCAAATTCGCGCTCTTGTAATGCCCGCAGCAATTTCGGTTGAATTTCGATCGGAATATCTCCGACTTCGTCCAGAAACAAAGTGCCCTGATCTGACAGTTCCATTCGTCCGACTTTTTGCGCAATCGCGCCAGTGAACGCGCCCTTTTCATGTCCAAACAGTTCACTCTCAAGCAGACCGGTAGGAATGGCGGCACAATTGAGCTTCACAAACGTGCGCTCCTTGCGTCGGCTGCGGTCGTGAATGGCACGCGCGATCAACTCCTTGCCTGTACCTGTCTCCCCAAGCAGCAGGACTGTAGAGTCGCTGGTAGCGACCGTTTCAACAAGTTCCAGAACTTGTTTCAACGCGGGGCTATTTCCGATGATGTTTTCAAAGTTCATCTCGCTGCGGATTTCTTCTTCGAGATACAGCTTCTCCTGGGCAAGCTTGTCTTTGAGTTGCGAAATCTCCTGGTATGCCAGCGCGTTTTCAATGGCGATGGCGAGCTGGCCTGACGCGCGGCTGAGGAAATCGATGTCTCCCGGCGAAAACGGAGCATCCGTCGTGCGTAAAAGTGCCAAAATCCCAAGTGCCCGGCCGCGATTTGCAAGTGGAATATTGCAAAAGCCTCTTATGCCCTCCGCAGCCACTATGTCAGATGCGTCAGACGTGAACTCGTTACGTTCCCGCATGTCAACGACTACTGGTTTCAAGGTGTCCAGCGCTTTCTTAAGAGCCGCAGTTGGCTTAACGAGCAACTCTTCCTTGGCGACCCCTTTTCCATGCGGAAAATCCATTGCAAATACTCTGAATTTCTCCGAAGCTGCATCGGGCAGCACAATTGTTACCGCGTCCGCGCGTATAACCTCGCGAATGTTTGCTGCAATCACACGCAACAAGTCCCGAAGTTGAAGATTTGATGTGATTCGAGTTGTCAGATTCAGAAGCAACTGCAGTTGATCATTTTGATGTTGTGCGCGCCTGAGATTCAAACCATCATCAAGTGCGAAGGCAACGACACGCCCGATCAGGCCTAGGAAACTTATTTCTTCCGCGCTGAAGGGATTCACTGCGTCGCGGTTGATTCCGAAAACGCCCAATCGACGATGCGGTGTGGTCAACGGTACGCGGACCCCGGATCCTAGCCCCATTCTCTTCGCCCATTCTCTAAATCGTGGGTAGCGCTCTTCTGTGTCCCAATCGGCGGTATGTTGTGTATCCCTACTACGGACAGCCTCCCACCACGGCCACTCTTCCATCGGCAAGTCCGGGAGAGGTAGTGGGCCCTTACCCCAAACCAAGTATTCGATTTCCTCGGAGTTCTCCTTCACCACAACGAAGTAAAGGTGATCGAAGTGCAGCAGCTTGCCAATTTGATCCGCTAGAGTTTTAGCCAGTTCTTCAGGTTCGTGGCACGCGGCGATCGCTTCACTGATGCGTAGCACAGCCTCATAGCGGTGGCTGTCGCTTTGAGGCGCAATAATGACGTCTGTACCCATATACAATCCAACTGCTCGCTACTGGACGCCTGACTTTAAGTCACTCCGAATACCCGCATAGATGATGACTCATCTCCTCTGCAGGTCGCAAAATCGCGGTCACAGGTTAACTCGCAAGTAGTCATGAACTCAAGCCGATTAGATGTTTCACGTATTGTGCTGATACCTCTTCAGCATTTCTAACACACTCGACAGTTTCGACCCTTTCAACATTTTCAGAGCTGATCGATTTTCTGCTAACCCAGCGCTTTTTCAGCACTTGCGTGTGCCACGAAGTTTGGCATGGCTCTTGCCTCTGAGACGGGTGCGATGCTTCGAATCAATTGTGAGGCGGTCATGTGGAAGATCACAACTCGCGGCTCCACGCTGGAGGAAGTGCTAATCATGGCTGCAATGAACCTCCTGGCCAGCGCAGACACCGCCAAATACGAGAACCGGGCATCGCAGACATCAAAAGGAGACCGAGCATGGAATCGAAGTACTCGATAAAGCGAACAGCAATGATTGTGGGCATTTTGGCACTCCTATCCGTCACTGCAGTCGCACAGGAGAACCGATCAGAAATTAGCGTCCAGGGCACGGGATTTTTCACGAAGGACACGGCAGGCAACGGGGTATTCGAACGTGCCAACGACACAGGCGGACTTCTGCTTGGCTATCGTTACAACTTCAATCGCTGGCTCGCAGCCGAGGCGAACTACGGCTACGACCGGAACACACAATTCTATTTCGGCGGCACACCGGCCCGCGTCCAGGCTGACATCCACCAAATCACTGGCTCCGCGGTAGTCAAACTGCCCAGCTTTGCCAGGTTACAACCGTATGCTCTAGCCGGAGCGGGAGCTCTTGTGTTTGATCCAACCGGCAACTTCGGTGGCACTTTCGCTGGTGCAACGTTGGAAACGAAAGCCGCATTCGTGTACGGCGTAGGCGCACAATACGCGTTCACGAGGCACTTCTCATTGCGAGCCGAATATCGAGGATTGGTCTATAAAGCTCCGAGCTTCAACCTTGCTGGCCTGAATACGGACAGCTGGACGCAGATTGCCCAACCATCAGCCGGCATCGTCTTCCGTTTTTAATAGTCGCGGCCGAAGGCGTGGTACGGGTGTTCAACCAAACACCCGTGCCACACAATTCGTCTTGATGATGAGCGCCCATTGTCGATGAGGTAGACCGCGACAATGCCTGTTTGGCCCTTCCCAGAAGAGGTGCAGGAGGCGTCGCGGTCACCTCGCCACATCACAGTCGTCGAGATCGCTATGACTTGATCCGGGCGATGGTGGACAGAGCAAGTTCGGCCTTAGCGCGAATTGCATGCGCATGGGCATTTAGAAAGTTGAGAAATGTGCGCAATACGACTGGGGGCTCGCCGAGCTGCCACGCTGCGATCAGGTCGAGATACAGATCCGGCTCAAGCCGAATGAACTGGACGCCATTCGACCGGAGATTGCTCGTGGAGGCAGGTACGATGGCTACGCCTTCCTCCGCCTCAACCAACGAGAGGATCGTCTGCATCGAATTCGGCTCGTTCTCAACCCGCGGAGAAAAACCTTGAGATCGGCACGCTCCAACGATGGTATCGAAAACACCAGGAGCTCCTTTTCGGTGGAAAAGTATGAATCGTTCATTCGCGAGATCGGCAAGGCGAATCTTTTTTCTCTTTGATTTTAGCTTTCTGGATCGGGGAAGGACCGCAACCAGGGGGTCTCGCAGTAATACTCTCGATTGTCGGTTCTTGCTGCGCTCAAGCGAGAGGGTTCGCGTGATGGCGATATCAATCTCGCCTCTGTCACATGCCTGGTCCAGTTCAACAGGATAGAGGTCATGGAGTGCAAGCTTTACGTCCGGATATTCCAGTTTGTATCTGCGAATGAGGTCAGGCAGGAAAGAGAGGGTTGCCGAACCGATAAATCCGATCGAGAGCCTCCCAACTTTGCCTTGGGCAGCCCGCTTGGCGGTGACAATGGCAGTCTCCGCCTGTTGAAGGATACGAACGGCGTCCGCATAAAATATCTCGCCTTCCGGCCGCAAACGCGCGTTGCGACCGGTTCGCGAAAAGAGCTTCAGACCAAGTTCGTCTTCCAGATCGGACACAGCCTGACTGATCGAGGGCTGAGCAATATGCAGCCGCCGTGATGCCTCCCGATACCCTTTGCACTCTACGACGGCGGTGAAGTAGCGCAGATGTCGTAATTCCATCTGATAGGTACTCCCTATCAGTGTGATTGAAACATACGACGTATCGCAATGTCACTTCCCAAATCTATTGGTGTGGAGCGATTTGGTTCTCGCAGAATGGCCAGGAAACAAATCACCGGCTCGTGGCTCATTCCTTAGTTTTCGACAGGTGAGCCACAGGGCCAAAATAGGGAGTCCCGAACATGAAAGTTGAACTCTTTCCCCCCGACCCTGACACAGAGCCGCGTCATTGGGTACGGCATGATCAGGCTTTCGCAATGATGTTGCACCCCGGTTCAATTGAGTGGGGCTCGAAGCGTTGCGCACTGGAAAAGTTCGATTACAGGGCGGGCGACCTAGCACTATGCCATCGTCATGTGGGCGAGTGGGTTGGAGTCATGAACGTATCGCACCTGCAACTCGGTATTTCCGACGAGGCACTGATGGCCTGCTCGGACGGGGCTTACGGTGAGGTGGAACTGCGCCCTTCGCGCAAGTTTGCGGACCCGCGCCTGAGTGCGATGGTCGCAGCCGTTCATGCGGAGATGGTTGCTGGCTTTCCGAGCGGACGGCTGTTTCTGGATTCTGTTGAACAGGCCATGGCTATAACGCTGGTCAATGGTCATGCAGTAAGACACCGTCCCGTCCAGATTTACCGAGGCGGACTCGGCTCTGCGCGCTTGCGAAGAATTAAAGAGTTGGTCCACGCGAAGATGGAAGACGACTTAAGTCTCGACGAGATGGCGCAATCGGTAGACTTGAGTACAGCTCATTTCGCGCGGATGTTTCGCAAGTCAACGGGCGAGACCCCGCATCAATTTGTTCTGCGCCAGAGGCTTGAGCGTGCCAAGGCGATGTTGCGTACTCCCGATGCACGAGTGTTGGACGTCGCCGTTGCATGCGGGTTTAAGACTCAACAGCACTTTGCTCAGGCATTTCGTGACGTCTGCGGAGTTAGCCCGACAGAGTATCGCCAGGATCTGGTCGGCTCCGTAGCAACTTGCTCGTGTGAAATCTGCTCAGAAGATTCGTTAGGCCTCGTGATTTCCGCTTAACGTGCGCCCACATGGAACTCTGACGAGAAACCTCTCCGTCCATGCTGAGAAGGCTGCGAAGACAGAACTTCTTCGATCTGGGTTGGACAGTGCGCGAGCCTGACTCAAAACCGTACGAGGAAAAATCAATGACCTTCAAAGCGCTCCTCGCAACCAAAGATGGTGAGAAGATCTCCACGGACCTAATCGAATTGGAAGAGAAAGACCTCATGCCAGGCAACGTCACGGTCGCCGTCGACTACTCGACCGTGAACTACAAGGATGGAATGGCGATTACAGGTCGGGCGCCGATCATCCGGACATTTCCGCTGATCCCGGGCATCGATCTTTCCGGCACCGTCCAAGCCTCGTCTTGCTCGGGCATCGAAGTGGGCGATAGGGTCGTTGCCAACGGCCGGGGTCTCAGTCAGACACATAACGGCGGCTACGCGCAAAAAGCTCGGCTGAGCGGCGACTGGCTCGTCAAGATTCCGAAGCCGCTCTCAAGCTTGGATGCCATGGCCATCGGAACGGCAGGCTACACCGCGATGTTATCGGTGCTGGCTCTCGAACACGGCGGCATCACTCCCGACCGGGGGGAAATCCTTGTGACAGGCGCCAGTGGCGGCGTCGGATCGATAGCGATCGCGTTGCTGTCCGAACTAGGCTACCGTGTGGTGGCTTCGACGGGTCGCCTCGAAGAGGCGGATTATTTGCGCCAGCTCGGCGCAGCCAATGTCGTTGATCGCAGCACGATCTCTGAACCGGGAAAGCCTCTCGCCCCTGAGCGATGGGCTGGGGCCGTGGACTCTGTCGGCAGCCATACCTTGGCGAATGTGCTGGCGCAGACCCAATATCGCGGCGTCGTGGCGGCGTGCGGCCTTGCTCAGGGCTCCGATCTTCCCGCAACAGTAGTTCCCTTCATCTTACGAAACGTTACGCTTGCCGGCATCGATTCCGTGAACGCACCGCAAGCGGTCCGGGTCAAAGCCTGGTCGCGTCTGGCTCACGACCTTGATCTCAAGAAACTTGCTCAGACGACGCAGGTGGTGGGTCTAGCCGAGGTGCCGAATATTGCTAGGCGCATTCTCGAAGCAAAGATTCGGGGCCGCGTAGTCGTCGATGTCAACCTGTAACTGCATCGAACTCCGCGATCACCCACACTTGCCGTAGTTCGTTCCAACTCTTCGTCCCCGATCCCTCTAATGAGTCGGATCTTCTCGGACGAGCGTGAATTTTAGCAAGATTCCGACCACCCCAGCAGAAATCCGCACAAGTCCACTTCCGATATGCAGTTTACTCACAATTGTGAGCAGAGCGGTAGCGTTAACAAATCTCAAACCAGGGCAACTGCTTACTGTTTGCGGTCGGAGCTAATTCAACCAGGAGAGAAGTCAATGGAAGCAATCGGATTGTTGGTCACGTTCGAAGCCCGCGCTGGTAAGGAAGCTGATGCCGAGGCATTTCTGAAGTCAGGTCAGCGACTCGCGCTGAATGAAAAAGGAACCTTGAAATGGTATGCGTTCAAGATCGGTCCGCGGAAGTTCGGCATCTTTGACACCTTTGCAAATGAAGCGGGCCGCAATGCCCACTTGACTGGCGAGATCGCGAAGGCATTGGGAGCTCGGGCCAGCGAATTATTTGCGGTTTCTCCGCAGGTGGAAAAAGTGGAGCTCCTCGCAACCACACCCTTAAAAGGATGAGTGCAAGTCTCAGGACCCTATGAGCCTCTTAGGCTCGGGAGACGAAATCACGAGCAAAGGAAAATCACATGAGTCAAGCAGTCAGCAGTTTCAAACAACAGAAGTATGACGCCGGTGTCGCGAGAGTTGACATGAAGTTCGAGGTCTCACTCATCCCCGTCTCGGACGTCGACCGTGCGAAGGAGTTTTACACAAGACTCGGATGGCGGCTCGACGACGATCTCGTTGTGGGAGACGATTTTCGCGTCGTACAGATCACGCCCCCGGGTTCAGGGAGCTCGATTTCATTCGGCAAAGGAGTTACGTCGGCCGCGCCTGGCTCGTTCAGGGGCGGGCTGATCGTCTCCGACATCGAAGCCGCCCAAAAGGAGCTCGTGTCCAGGGGCGTCAACGCGAGTGAAGTATTTCACGGCTCGCCGTTCTCGCCGGCAGGGCGCATCAGCGGCCCGGACCCCGAGCGCCAGAGCTATCGCTCATACGTTGCCTTCGAAGATCCCGATGGCAACGCGTGGATCGTCCAGGAGGTCACGCGGCGGGCGCCTGGGCGCATCGATCCCGCAACGACGACCTTCGCTTCCACAACCGATCTGGCAAGCGCGATGCGGCGCGCGGCAGCCGCCCACGGCCAGCACGAGAAGAGCAACGGGCAGCGCGACGCGAACTGGCCGGACTGGTATGCGAAGTACATGGCAGCGGAACAGGCAGGGACCGAACTGCCGAAGTGAATGACTATCCGCTCGTAACTAATAGCTGGATGTGCTGGGTTGGGCTCGGTCGTCTTGCATTGATCCTCGGCCGAGCCCCTACAACTCTAAGGAGTTCGCACAATGTTTCACCCTAACCGACGCGATGTTTTGAAAACACTTGGTGTTCTTGCCGCAGGCGCAGCAATCGGGAAACCGGCTCCATTCTTGCATGGGATGGCAGCTTCGACAACTTCACAATCAGAAGCAGGAGAAAATGATATGCCAACGATTACGACCAAAGACGGTACACAGATTTTCTACAAGGACTGGGGCCCGAAGGACGCACAGCCCATCGTGTTTCACCACGGCTGGCCTCTGTCGTCGGACGACTGGGACACGCAGATGCTGTTCTTCCTTGCCAACGGCTATCGCGTCGTTGCGCATGACAGGCGCGGTCACGGTCGCTCCTCGCAGGTGGCCACCGGCCACGACATGGACCATTACGCGTCCGACGCCTCGGCGGTGGTCGAGCATCTCGACCTGAGGAATGCGATCCATATCGGCCATTCGACGGGTGGTGGCGAGGTGGCGCGCTATGTCGCGAAGTACGGCGAGCCTCAGGGCCGCGTAGCCAAGGCCGTGCTTATCGCCGCCGTTCCCCCGCTCATGGTCAAGACCGAGAAGAACCCGGGCGGCACTCCGATCGAAGTGTTCGACGGCTTCCGCAAGGCGCTGGCTGCGAACCGGGCGCAGTTCTTTCTCGATGTGCCTTCGGGTCCGTTTTACGGCTTCAACAGACCCGGCGCGAAGGCCTCGCAGGGAATCATCCAGAACTGGTGGCGTCAGGGGATGATGGGCAGCGCACTCGCTCATTACGAAGGCATCAAGGCTTTCTCCGAGACAGACCAAACGGACGATCTGAAAGCGATCACGGTGCCGACTCTCGTGATGCAGGGTGACGATGACCAAGTCGTACCGTACAAAGACGCTTCATTGCTGCAGGCGCAAGCTGCTCAAGCATGGCACGCTCAAGATTTACCCTGGCTTCCCCCACGGCATGATGACCACGAATGCCGACGTGATCAATGCGGACATCCTCGCATTCATCCGAAGCTAAACCAAAAGAAAAAGAAACAACAATTAAGTAGAACAAATGATTCTCAAGGAGAAAGAAATGCAAATCTCACAAACATTCCAAACTGGTTCCGCGCCCCAGGAGCCCAAGTCAGCGCTCCTAGGGCTGATGCAACGTCTCGGCTTAACACTTCTCGCCTGTGCGCTCGTTATCGGTGTGGCCGAGGCGCAGCAAGCGGCCACTCCGATTTCCGGTGTTATCGGAAAGCTCCAGTCATTTGATGGTAAGTCGCTTGACGTTACGACACCTGCAGGCGTGGTCCACGTTGCCGTCAAGCAGCCCCTCACAACCTACAAGCAGATACCGTCGGATTTGAGTCATGTCGCAACTGCGCTCTTATGTCGGCGTTGCGTCGACTGAGCAGGCGGATGGAAAAGAAGTCGCGAAGCAGATCATCATATTTCCCGCGGAATTGCGTGGGGCTGCGGAAGGCAGTGTTCTGACAGACCCGCCAGGTGCAACCACTCACAGCAGAATGACCAACGGCTCAGTCTCTCGCCCGCCTTCGCACTCACGCATGACGAACGGCACGGTACAGAAGGGCGGCGGTACCACGCTGGTGGTTCAATATCAGGACGGCTCCCAGACGATCTCCATACCTGCCAATGTCCCGGTGACGGAAGTCGCACCTGAAACAGTCACTTTCAGCGCCGGGCGATGTCGTCTATGCAACGACTGAGAAGCTGCCGGACGGAACGCTTGACAACGAACAAGATCTTTCAGTTCGTTCCGGCGGCGGCGTCCACTAGCCAGTCGCAGTAGAGGTTCCGGGAAATGAGCTCGTTGCCACAACTCCACGTAAAGAAGCGACCTCCACGAGCACGTTGCCGGAACAGCCGGGCGTGCTCGTGGCCAGGAGGCACCATCTCCTGGTGCGCTGGAGTCACTGGCTGAATGTGCCGATCCTTCTCGGCCTCATTCTGAGCGGCATCTCTATTTACTGGGCTTCGCCGATCTATCAACACAAGCCAGATCCGAATACGGGAAACTTCGATGTGGCGGCGGATATTGGAATCTGGATATGCGCCCATGTGCCTGGACTGCATCATTACAGCAGTCCACCCGACTGGATTTACAACCACATGAGCCTCGGGCCGGGCATGTTGGCTCTCGCTCTGCGCCTCCATTGGCTGTGCGCGTACCTATTCATGCTGAATGGCTCGGTGTACGTTGCAGGGTTGGTCATGGGAGGAGGCTGGCGCTCCTTGCTGCCCCGCCGGACCGATCTGCTGTGACGCGTTCAGGATGTTCCGGTACTACGTCGGTTTTCCGTTCGCCAAACTAGCGCGCCGCCAATGGCCGCATCCCGCTTTCAACACAAAGTACAACGCGCTCCAGCGCGCAGCATACTTCTCTGTTCCGGTCGCCGGGTTGCCTTTCGGTCGCTACAGGATGGGCGATTCACAAGCCCATGCAGCTCCATTGGCTGGCTGCGATCTTTGGAGGGTATGACGCGGCGCGTGTCTGGCATTTCTGGCTCATGTGGGTCTTCATCCTTTTCGTCGTGCCGCATGTGATTCTGGTTTTCGCCGACGGGTGGGATACGTTGCGCAGCATGATCGTGGGTTGGTCAACGAGAGTCGAGCGGTCGGAGGTCATCGCAAATGAATCATAAGGAAAATGGCAATGCATTCAGCAGAGCCGAAAGATAAAGCTTCGACGGGCATAGGACCGAAACCGGAGATAGCGAAGTCAGCAGCAGCTGGCCTAGAAGGTGCGAATCCTGCCGCCCCATTGGCCATTGAAAATGAAAAACCTGAGGCCGTTGAAACAAAAAGCAATCGGCGGACGCAGATGGATCGCCGTCGCCGCTAGTGGACCGCAAATCGCAAACAGACCACCCAGCCGCATCTGTTGCTGCGAAATCTGTCTCCGTGAAAAAGCCTCAAAGCTTCTTCGCAGAGCGACCTCTCCCAGCAATTGAGATGGCTCCCCGGGTCCTGCATTATCACAGCCGGCGCGACTTTCTGGTGTTTGGGGCTGGCGCGCTGGCAGCGCTGGCAGGCGCGTGGATTTCTCCTGCCGCAAGAGACGCTCAGTCGCATGGGTATTCGTCTAAATATGGACTCTCCAGGCGAAGGAGTGGTTTCTAAACAGAGCACTGCGTATCGACGATGACGTTGCAGAAGCTCTCTACTCGGTGAATCGTAGCGTACCCACGTACACCAAATCGCAGATTACCCCGCTCAAGAACAACTACAACGGAGCTACTCCCGATCCCGGCTATATTTCTGGATGGAATCTGACTCTGGATGGGCTCGCTTCTGGCCTGAGCGTCTCTCTCGATATTCGGAATCTCCTGACTCGCTTCTCGGTGCATGAGCAGATTACGCGGCTGGTTTGCGTTGAAGGCTGGAGTGCGATCGCGTGGTGGGCTGGTCTGAGATTCGACGATCTGCTTCGCGCCTACCCACCAATGTCGCAAGCTAAATGGGCGCGTGTGGAGTCTTCGGTCAATCTCGATGCCTCGGGAAATCCTGACCCTTACTTTATGTCGCTCGACCTGGCGACGGCCCGCCATCCACAGACGCTGCTCGCCACGCACTTCAACGGTCAGCCCCTTACGGTGGATCATGGAGCACCGCTCCGTCTGCTGGTGCCCGTAAAGCTTGGTTTGAAAAATGTGAAGGCCATCACCAGGATTACGTATGTCGCGGAAGAGCCAAGAGACTATTGGGCCGAACGTGGATATTCCCGCTACGACGGAATTTAAAGCCATTCAACGAAGAAGCCCTTGGAAAGGTCGGCCTTCGGGAACGGCACGCTGCAGCGAGAACTGATGATTGTACCGCCGTCCATCTGAGAGATTTGGCTGGTGCCCACTTGTCCTGCCTGCGATGTAACGGCCCTTTCGCAGTACGGATTACGGTACGTAGATCATTCAGCTTGTAGCGACTAGCAAGGACTTAGGTGGCCGCCCGCCTCTTGCAGGTCGTTGTACCTCCTTATCGTGGTTGTTCTTTCACGGAGGGTTCACGAAGGGTTCGATAAGCGTTTCTGGAACTGCTTTATTGCTCTAATTATTGCGATCCGTGCCCATGGTTTCAATTACTTACAAATCGTAATATCTCTTTCACGGCGTAAACACGGGTTCAAATCCCGTCGGGGACGCCAAATTCTTCAACAACTTGCGAGCGCTTCGATTTTCCCGCGGTACGGTGATCAGCCGCGAAAAGCACGATTGGTGAGCGAATCCACGGCTGTAGCGACATAAAAGATGGCGAATTTGAAGGGCATAAATAAGGACCGAAATCCAACGGTGCCATGTTACCGCCCCTCCGGAGGGGTGACATTCTTGTCCCCGGCAGGGGTCCTGTTTATTTCGATTTGAAATCCTACTCATTCATCACGTACAACTCAAAAGCGAAGCGTTACCCACGGCGATATGTAGCTCATGCTCGTTGTCGCGTGGATGGACTGCTCTTCAGATGAAGCGTTGAAAACGAAGATGTAGTTCACGTGAGTCGATAGATGACGAGTGATCTGCCAGTCCAGTTGCGGTCGAGTGGCTCGCCTGGACCAGTGAGGTCCTCAATTGGGCAATTCGGATCCTTTGTTGGACTCACCGATGAGTCGTTGATACCGTGGTCGGTAGATCCCGAGCCGCTTCATTTTGGACACTAACGTTGTACGCTTAAGACCAAGTCGGGCAGCTGCTCCTTCAGGCCCTCCTATCATTCCTCCGGCGACCCGTATCGTCTCTAAAATCAGAGCCGCTTCGTGATCCCGCAGTGTACCTGGAGAGGCAACCGAGCGCTTTGTATTTTCCTGGGGCGCGGGAAGAGGATTCGGAAGCACTCCGTTGTCCGATCGGATTACAGCGCGTTCCATTAGATTCTGCAGTTCCCGCACATTGCCGGGCCAATCGTATGCAACGAAGGCATTCATGGTTGCCTGCGTTATCTTTGGAATGTGCTTCCCCATGCGACGCGCGAACACCTCGACGAAATGCGGGACCAGTTCTCGTATATCCTCTCGACGCTCCCGCAGGGGCGGAACCAGAACAGGAAATACGTTCAGCCGATAGTAAAGATCACTGCGGAATTCATTCCTTGCGACCATGTCATCCACATCGCGATGAGTGGCGGCGACGAGTCGCACGTTGATGTGATGCGTGCGGCCGCTACCCAGGCGCTCGAACTCTTGTTCTTGCAGAACGCGCAGAAGTTTCGGCTGCAAAGCCAGAGGCAGGTCCCCAATTTCGTCCAGAAAGAGAGTGCCGGTATCTGCCATTTCAAAGCGGCCGACTTTTTGCGTCACCGCCCCGGTAAAAGCACCTTTCTCGTGCCCAAACAACTCGCTCTCCAAGAGATCGAATGGGATAGCAGCACAGTTAAGCTTCACGAAGGGGCGCCCACAGCGCGGGCTCAGATTGTGAATGGCGTGGGCGACCAATTCCTTCCCCGTTCCAGTTTCTCCCAGAACCAGCACAGTAGAATCAGTTGGCGCTACACGTTGCACTTCCGCAAGAACTGATTCAAGGGCGGGGCTATTGCCGACAATGTGATTGAATTGTCGGTCTCTATCGTCGTGCGCGACAGATCGTAGTCTCTCGGACGTGCCCACAAATTACCTTCCACCAAAAACCACGCAACCGACTTAAATCAGCCCGCGGCCTCAAAGGCCGCTCGAACGCTCTCAAGAAGAATTTCACCATCAAAAGGCTTGACCATAAATTTCACCGCACCGCCTCGCATTGCCTGCAATCGCATGTCTTCATCCCCATGTGCAGTGACAAAAATGGTCGGAATCAGGCAGTGATCGGCATTCAACTTAGCTTGAAGGTCCAGTCCAGACATCCCCGGCATCCGGATATCGGTGATCAGACACCCAGTTTCGTGCTGCCAGCCCGATCTCAAGAAATCCTCGGCCGTGGCGAACGATTGCACTGAAAAACCCGCCGATTTCAGCAAACGTTGCACAGCGACTCGATACGAATCGTCGTCTTCAACAAGGGCAACCATTTGTTTCTTCTCCCTTGCCATACAGGTACAGGATTGGTCCGTTCTTGGCAAAAACGCAATTGTTGTTAGTGATAAGGAGGGTTATATATTTGTATAAGGGAGTTCGTAATAACTGCGGGCGGCGTCGGGAGGCGTTCTCAGCGGTCTGTGCTAGTGATTGTCGGAAGTTTAAGCTTTTCCGCAATTCTTCCCAGCTCAGCTGGGGAATTAGCTTGCATCTTGCGCATGACTTGGCCGCGATGGACCGTCACGGTAATTTCGCTCGTTCCTAGAGTCGAGGCAATCTGCTTGCTGATCATACCGGAAATCATGAGACGCATGACTTCGCGCTCGCGCACCGTCAGCTTTGCGTAGCGTTCTTGTAATTGCGCAGTCTCGTTCTGCTCCTGTCTCGTCTCGACATTCTTTTTCAGAGCTTGCTGAATCGCATCGATCAGATCCTGATCGCGGAATGGCTTTGTCAGAAATTCCACCGCGCCAGACTTCATCGCTTTGACAGTCATGGGAATGTCTCCATGGCCTGTGATGAAAATAATAGGGATCTGAACTCCCGCCTCAATCAATTTGCTTTGGACGTCCAATCCACTCATTCCAGGGAGTCGCACATCAAGCACGAGGCAACTAGGACCATCCGGAAGCTTGTGACCCAGGAAATCTTGCGGCGTGGCGAAAGACTCGGAATGCAAACCGACCGTCTTCAATAGACGTTGCATAGCCTCTCGCATGCGCGAGTCATCGTCGATGATGAGCACGGTAGGTTGATCGGAGGAAGTCATGCAGGGACGGCCGTTCTGATGGGTAGTGTGAAGTGAAAGGTGGTGCCTCGTTCGGAGTTCGCGGCGGCCCACACGCGCCCACCATGCGCTTCCACGATGGAGCGAGTGATTGCCAGTCCCAAACCTGTGCCTTGAAGCTTGGTCGTAAAGAATGCATTAAAGATCTGATCTGCTTTTTCAGGTGGTAAGCCCACGCCGTTATCTGTGACCGAGATCTGCAATTTACCATCTTCTCTCAACTGCGACTTGATGATCAGTTCGCCGCCGTTCTCCCTCATCGACTCGATACCATTGAGCATGAGGTTCATGAATACCTGTTGTAGTTGCACACGATCGGCTGTGATTGTCGGTAGTTCGTCTGCTAAGTCCGTGCGCAGCGAAACTGCGTATCGGTGGGACTCGCCTCGCAGCAGCAGGACCATTTCCTCGATGATTTCGTTTACGTCGACTATGTCCAAGTGTGGAGAATCCTTTCGGTAAAGTGACCGGACACGGTCGATGATTTGGCCTGCATGCCTTGCGTCCCTGGCCATTTCCAATGCGGCTTCTCGTGCTTCGGATACATCAGGCTGATCGCGATCAAGAAATCGTGCGCAGGCTTCAGCGTTTGTCACCGCTGCACCAATTGGTTGCTTGATGTCGTGTGCAAGCGAGGTGGTCAATTCGCCCAGTGTGTTCACGCGATTTACGTGAGCCAGGTCTGCTTGAAGCCGTTCGGCGCGTTTGCGATCCTCGATGTCGGTCGAGATACCGTACCACTTGATGACCTTGCCTCTCCCATCCCGCAGCGGCACGGCGCGAGTCACAAACCAACGATATTGCCCATCCACCGCCCGCCGATAGCGCACCTCGCTCTCGAAGGGTTGACCGCTTGCCAGTGAGGCGCGCCAGCCATCGGAATGTCGCTCAAAGTCTTCGGGATGAACCGCGGCTTCCCAGCCTGAGCCGATCGTCTTCTCGGTGGACAACCCCGTGTATTCCTCCCAGTGGCGGTTGACAAAATCCACGTATCCATCAGCCAGCGCGGTCCAGGCAAATGTCGGCATTGTTTCAATCACATCGCGAAGCTTCCTTTCTTGACGCCGGAGTTGCTGAACGCGGAGGCGATAGGCTGCCCAAAGCACTCCGAGGAAAGCTGCCACACAAAGCGCACGGAACCAGTTCGTTTGGTAGTAGGCCGGTGCAATCGAAAAATGGAGCGTATCTCCTGTTTCGTTCCACACGCCACTGTTGTTGGCTGCGGTCACGCGAAAAACGTAATCTCCCGGCGGGAGGTTTGAGTATTGCACCTCGCGGTCGTTGACGACCTCCCGCCAGGTGCGATCCTGTCCTTGGAGCATGTAGCGGAACTGAACTTTTTCCGGCGCAACAAAACTGAGCGCAGTGTAATCAATCTTAAGATCGCGGATTCGTGGTGGAAGGTGTAATCCGTTCGACGCATCGTAGGTTTTGTCATTCGCGGTGATCCGTTCGATGTGCACCGGCGGTGGCACTTCGTTGAAGGGAAGGTGGCGCGGATCGATCATGCTGAGACCATCGTAGGACACGAACCAAATTCTTCCGTCCAGGGATTTCGCGACCGGAGCACCGGCTCGGTCGAAGGAAACTTCGTGCATCATTACTCCGTCCGAGGCGTCGAAGACGGTGGGGTGAACTATCTGCTTCGCCGCCTGACCTCTATCCTCAGCGGCAGTCCAAGCGTCAATTTCGGAGCGCGCCAAGCGCAGCAGCCCACATGGCGTATACAACCAGAACGAATGATCGTCGCCTTGTATCATCCAGTGAATCGCATCGCAGGGTAACCCGTTCTCATGAGAAAGCGTGGCGAAATGCCCATTTTTCATCCGGCTCAAGCCACCATCGGTTGCCGCCCAAAGCGTGCCGTCTCTCTCCACTTGTAGATTACCGACACTGCCTTTGGCGAGTCCGTCCGCGGCTGTGTATGTCTCTTTAATGCGGCCGTCGGTGAAATGGGAGATGCCGCCCTGATAGAATCCCAGCCAAATACCGCCTCGCAAAGGATCCGCCGCCAAACTTAGCGCAAAGTCTCTATGGCCAAGGCCGATCCAGGGAATCTGTTTGACGAATTTGCTATCCCTCAGCTGAAACAGTCCCTTTTGCCGGTCGGCTATCCACAGATTCGCAGCCGAATCTTCACCAATGCTGTCCGACGCTTCTACGCCAGCCCTGGCCACGGAAACAAATCGATTACCCTCCAAATATCCGAACTGCCTCTGCGTGGACACCCATATTCGTCCGCCACTGTCCTGAAAAAGAGAAGTCGGGGCCGATCCATTGAGCTTGTCGTACGTGGTGAATTGCGCTTCACGCCCCCGATCGAGGCCGCCAGGCGTGGCAACCCAAACACTTCCATCTCTATCCGCAAGAACCGACCATGCCAGGCTATTGGACAAACCTTCTTTAACAGAAAAGGTAGCAACTGCAGTGGCCCGAAATCGATCCAGGCCGTCCGGGGTTGAAGCCCAAATGTTGTTCTCTCGATCTTCAAACAGTGCGAGGACATCATCGCTAGACAGGCCGTCTGCTTGTCTAAAGACGTCCGCTTTTCCGTCGTGGATATGCACAAGGCCCGCGTTGTAGGCAGCGATCCAGAGGCCGCCATCATGGTCGCGGAGCAGTCTTCTAGTCAGGAAGGGCTGCACAGTGCCAGGTAGCCGATATGCTTCGATCTTTCCGTCAGAGAACCGTCGAAGTCCTCCCTCGATGCCGATCAGTAACTTGCCGGCGTCGTCTTCGGTGAAACCTTCAAGGGGACGAACTCCGATGGGTAGTGGATAGAACTTCGGCGGACCAGGCCTCCACTTCCACATACCAGTTCCCGTAACCGCCCAGAGATCGCCCTTCCTGTCCTCATACACACTGTCAACCATTCCTCGGCCCAGGCTGCCATCGTTCCCATAGCAGCGGACGCCGCTCGTTCCAATCGCGCAGAGCGTTGCCGGACCCGTCTCACTGCCGAGGCCGCCGCCAGACCATATTGTCCCTTCACGATCCTCACGGAGGGCCCAAATCACCTGTCCGTCAATCTTCGGATAGCGCGTAAGTTTTCCGTCCTTCCAGGACGCAACCCCGTTGATGGTGCCAATCCACAGCACCCCATCGTGCGCGACCATCAGGCTGTAAATAATATGGGAGGGGAGATCCTGACCCGTCGGCGGGTGCCAGGGGACCGCACGTACGCCATCAAAGCGATACAACCCGAATTCCGTACCCAGCCACAAGTAACCATCGGGCGTTTGCGCAAATGCCCAAATTATTCCCCGCGCAAAGCCATCACGCACTCTCCATACCGTATGCGCGTATTGACTCACGTCGAGTGAAGGGTCTAGTGCAAGTGCGGAAGGACACAAGAGAAGCAGGCTTAACGCGACTACGACGAAAGCCGCCGCGATTTTGACACGTGCTTTCTCGTTCGCTGGCATCAGTGGCAACACATTCCAGGTCGATTACCGTTTCAGGTACAGGTGTGAATTACTCTCAGAGAATATATAACTGCCTATACGTCCTGCATACATGTTAGGTCTTTGCGGTTTTAAAATGCATTGGTCAGGACCGCAGACTCAAAACTGTGCCTCTGTGAGTTCTTGTCGCTCTCCAATTCCGAATCAGAAGCTGAACCTCAGCGCAAACTGAATCTGGCGTGAAGTGCCGGCACCCAAAGTCCTTCCGAGAGTGTTGAAGATTTCTCCGAAGCTCGGGGTGCCGAACGTGGTGTCCGGCTGATCGAACGCCGGATGGTTAAAGATATTGAAGAATTCGGCGCGGAACTCGAGGTTACGCGATTCGCCGAGTTTCGTCTCCTTCAGCACGGAGAAGTCCACATTGCGGAAATTCGGCCCATAGATGGTATTGCGGCCGCAATTGCCAAAGGTCCCCGCGGCCGGCATGGAGAACGCCGCCGGGTTGAGCCAGTCGGTAATGGTCTTCGGATGTGCATAAGGATCAATGCCAGCAACGCAATCTGGCCGTTGGTTGATGAAATCGCCGTTCCCGAAGGTGTTCGTCCCGATGTAAACGGTATCGGCGACGCCTGTGCGCAAAATTCCCAGCGTCGAGACGCTCCAGCCTGAGAGCCAGTTTGCTGCCGAAGCCCAGAGTTGAGGAAGCGATGGCCCTCACCGAGCGGCACGTCATACAGGAGGTTGAAGGTAGAGTTCTGGCGGACGTCGCCGGAACCGTTGCCTCTCTCGGCTTTTATGTTGTTGAGGTTCTGAGGGTCGGAAGCGGAAAAGCCCCTGGATCTTCTACATCGTCAATCGCGTGGCCGAAGGTGTAGTTTGCCTGGAAGCTCAAACCAGCCTTGCCGCACGACGATTAAAGGAGAGCTGCAGAGCGTTGTAAGAGCTGAAGCCCGAGTTGGTCTGGAGCGTGATGTTGCCGAAGTTCGGGTTCGGACGAGCCCCGAGCGTGGGATCGATGTAGTTGATGCCCTCTTCGCGCCACAGATTCACGCCATGGTTGCCTACGTAGGCGACCTGGAAAGACATGTTTTGAGCAAATTGATCCGCGACGCTCAGGTTCCATTGGTTCGAATAGATGTCCGGCTTATGCCACGGGAAGCCGTTTACGTTCGGCGGCGGAGGCGTGGCTGCCTGCGAGAGGAACGGATCATAGGGATAGGACAGGTTCGGAATCTGCTGCTGTAAAAGCGTGACGTTGCCCGGCACGGTGTTTCCGGGAACATAGTACGAGCCGAAGCCCACGGGATAATCCTGGAAGTAAATTCCGTAGCCGCTGCGGATCACGAGGCGTTGCATTGGGGACCAGGCGATGCCCACGCGCGGACCGAAGTCTTTATTGTTGATCGCGAAGTACGGATCGCCTGGAGGCCCGAGTGTGCCGGTGCGCGTGTCGTAGGGCCGAGTGGCGTAGCGCGAGTCGTGAGGAACGGTTTCAATGTCGTAGCGAAGACCGAGGTCCAAGGACAGAGTCGGCAGCACCTGGAACTGGTCGTTGACGAAAAGACCGATTTGCGTCGCGCGCACGCCGTTGCCGGGAGTGGCGTTCACGATGGTGACGGTCGAAAGCTGGTCGTTGACGAAAGCTTGCGGTGAGTTGAACTGCATCGTTGGGCTGGCAGTGCTGTCGCTGTTGACCCAGATGCGGTAGATGGTGCCGCCCCAAGTCAGGACATGGCGGCCTTTCACCTTGCTCATGGTGTCGCCATACTGGAAGCTCGTATTGTTCTCGAGGAAGTTGCCCTGCGTTCCGGGGATGACGCTGTACCCGACCACGGTGGTCAGCGGCAACGGTTCCGCTTGATCGATCTGGCTGCCCCAGCGCTGCATGCCGGCGAGGAAGTCATTCACCATGCTCCCGCTGAAGACGTGCTCCTCGTGAATGGCAACATTCGTTGTGCGCACGGGAACGATCTGGTGGTCGTCCACGCCCAAGGAAGACGGAACAACACCAAAGAGCGGCCCGTGGACGTCGGAGTCGTTCACATTGACGCGCACGAATGCGGAATCGTGAGTGCTGAATACCTGATCGAGGCGGATGGAGGCGGTGTCTTCACGAACATCCGAAACCTGCGTGGTCGTGTAGTTGTCGGTGAACTGATCGGGACCAGCAGAGGTGCCGATGGGAAACATATTCAGAATCGGCGTGAGTTGCGGAGAAGTGGCCTCGACTTCGCTGCGCTCAAGCGCGCTCGGAACCGTGCCCGAGCCGGTGATGCCGATGCGTTGGCGCGATCCTTCGTAGTTTAGGAAGAAGAAGGTCTTTTCCTTGCGGATTGGGCCGCCAATATTCCCGCCAAAATCATTAAAGCGGAATTCCGGCGCTGGGCCGGTGGTCGCGAAAAAGTTCCGCGCATCGAGAATGTTGTTGCGGAAGTAGTCGTACGCGGTTCCGTGAAAATCATTGGTTCCAGATTTGGTGGCGATGTTGATATAGGAGCCTGCAGCGCGGCCGTATTCCGCGCTGTAGTCGCTGGTCTGCACGTTGAATTGCTCGACCGTATCCAGGCTGCCGGTGAGCAATCGCGCGCCGCGCTCGAAGCCGTTCGCCATGTACGGCTGGTCGACGCGCGAGGCGTCAATGCCGTCGATCGAGAACTGATTGTGAACGGAGTGTAGGCCGTCGAAGGTGAGGTCCGCGATGAAGTTGCTACGGAAAATGGCTCCAGGAGTAAGCAAACTGAAGCGAGCGTAGTCGCGTCCGTTGATCGGCAGCTCGCCGACTTCCTGATTGTCGAGGACCGTGCCGGTGCTGGCGTCAGCTTTGTCAATGATGGGCGCCTCGGACGTGACGACCACCTCCTGTTTCACGGAGCCTACCGTAAGCGTTAAGTTCAACGTGACGGTCGTCGCCACGTTCAACATGACGCCCGTTTGCTTTAACTGCTGGAAGCCTTCGTGTTCCACAGTGATGCTGTACGTCCCCACGGGAAGGTTCGTTAATGCGTAGTGTCCTTGGCTATCGGTTTGTGCCTTGCGAACGGCGCCGGTCGCGCTGTTCGTGGCCGTAACGGCAGCATTGGAAATGGCGGCCTTGGATGGATCCAGAACTTGTCCGGTAATTTCGCCGGCGGTTTGTGCCTGCGCATGTGCTGCCGGTGTTGCGCCAACGAGAGACGACAGGATTAAGGCTAAAGCGACAAGTATTGAACTGAAGACACCCCTGCCTCGAACAAAAAGCTGCGCACTCCCTTCACCACTTGAGACACCTTCGGCAGACAGAGCTAACAACCTCCGCAACTTCGCGTCGCGCCCTGGAGTGAATATCGTTAAGCCAGTTTCCAAGACGTTGCTGATTGCTTTCACTGGAACCCCATGAACGGCTTCAAGTCCCTAAAGCCGAAGCCGAGACGTTCCTGGAATTGGGCGAAAACACTCCATCCGTAGAAGTGGCACCCGACGTTGCCCGCGACGAAGAAGATTCTAAACCCGCGGATTGCCCTTTTCTTACCCAGCTGGCGGCGATGTAAGTGGCGCGGCACGAACCGGCCCAACCCCCAAACTGCATTCGAGCCTGATTCTTCGCAGAACGCAATTATTGTTTGTGATAGGGGTGCCTATGTTTTTGAATAAGGGAATTCGTATTACTGCGGGTGGGGTTGGGAGACATCTCAGCGGTCTGCGCGAGTCACAGTCGGAAGTTTGATGCGTTCGCGGAAGCTCTTCTGAATGACTTGTCTGAGTTTCCTACGAGCTCTGGCGAGCCGTGCCTTCACTGTTCCAGTTGGCACCCCGAGGAACTGCGCCGTTTCGCGAATGCTCAAACCATCGACATCGCGCAATCGAAAGGCCGTCAGCAGAACCGGCGAGAGTCGCAGAGTCGCGTAAGCCAACGTTTCCGCAATTTGTCGCTTGCGATATAGCTCTTCGGGACCTGGTCGGGTATCCGACACCATGTCTGCCGGGGGGAGACTCTGCTCGCCACAGGGTTCCTCCAGAGCGACATGCACTTGTGGGGGACGCCTACGTAACTTCATGCGTGCGGAATTGATGACAATCGCTGTCAGCCAGGTGGACATCTTCGCTCGCCCTTTGAATTGGTCTACGTGTCTCAACGCTGACAACAAAGCGTCCTGAACTGCATCCTCCGCGTCAGCGGCGTTGCCCAGATGACCCAGGGCGATTCGACGAAAGCGAAGCGAGTGGCTAGAGATAACGTCTGTTAACTCCTGCACTCTTCTCTGATAGCCCTCGACCACCCCTGCTTCTGCATTGATTTCTATCATGGTCGTCGCCATAGATGGAACCTCTGTTCACCTGCTGAAACCAACCGCGCTGTGCATAGCTCTGCAACTCAGTGACCGAAGAGAAATGCATGCTCATCCAAGAAGGCGGGACGGTTCTGAAGCCGGGTTGGACCCGTTTTTCGCATCGACTCTTATCGAGTGACAGTCTACGTCATAGATTGTGGAAGCCGGATACGCGCTGAACGCGCCATCGTTGCAATGGAAATCGCTTGATTTTCAATTCGCGGAGTCGCTATTGCAACGCGGAGCCGGTACGGAGTCGCTATTTCGTCACGGCTGCAACCTGCACATGCCCTCATCACAATCGAGGTGAATTCATGCTGACTGCTCCGCGCACGCTTGATGGGAGCGATGCAGAGGAAATCAGACTGCTGTTTTCAAGGTGAAACGCGTTTGGGCAGTCAGTTGCTCACGTGAGGAGCGCAGCGATATTGCTGCAAGGAACTCACAGTGACTACAAACAAGATGTCGGTCGTCGAGAACAATGAGGCAACCGTTGAGAACAGGGAGCGCGGACCGAGGCTGTCGAGTTACGTGCCAACAGATTCTGAATTTTCCGAGTTCTTCGGCGGCGGCTCCGAATACTTGCCTTTTTTGAGGCCGCCACTTTGGCCGTTCAGCTTGCTTCGATTGTTTAGACAGGAGGAAGAATAAATGGGTCGCATTGCATCGCTAATTGTCGCCCTCGTTGTTTTAACGGGCCAGCAGACGCTCCGTTCCCAAAGTAAGGGCATCGCCAACGGTTTTGATCTTGTCGACAACACGGGAAATATTCGCAAGCCGGCTGATTTTAGAGATCTCTATCAGGGGCTTGGAGTATATAC
This sequence comes from uncultured Acidobacteriaceae bacterium, assembly GCA_963817305.1. Taxonomy (GTDB): domain Bacteria; phylum Acidobacteriota; class Terriglobia; order Terriglobales; family Acidobacteriaceae; genus Sulfotelmatobacter. The sequence goes on from CAWFOD010000017.1 coordinate 51,794, forward strand.
ACCGGTCGATCTCAACAACAACACCGAGATGCACTACACGTACGCGCCCCCGGGCACAGCTGAGTATTACCGCAAGACCGGAAAGTTCGCGGACGGAACCGTACTGGTGAAAGAGGTCTTTGCGACCGATCACGCGCAACTGACGACCGGGGACGCACATTGGGCTACGCAAACGAAAGTGTGGTTCGTCATGATCAAAGACGAGAAGGGCCGCTATCCCGGCAATCCGCTGTGGGGAGATGGATGGGGATGGGCACTCTTCAAAGCCGACGCCCCCGATAAGCAGGTGGCAACGAATTACAAAAAAGACTGCCTGGGCTGTCATGTTCCAGCGCAGTCCACCGACTGGGTGTACGTACAAGGTTACCCGGTTCTCAAATCGAAATAGCCAGAACGGTCTCGCAGAGACCCAATCGGAAGAGTTTTCAGAAGGAGAATTGCAATGCAAAAGCATCTGTTAACAATCATCGTTGGACTTGGGCTCGCCGCCTCAGCCGTCTACCTCCTGGTCGCGAAGCCGGTGGCGGCTGCCCAGTCTGAAAAGTCAAGCGCCGTGTTCGATTCTGATGGCAAGTTAGAGTTGCCAACCGGTTTTCGCACGTGGGTTTTTGTGGGCGCCCCGTTGACGCCCAACGGCCTCAATGATGGAAAGGCGAACTTCCCCGAGTATCACCACGTATACGTCGAAAAGAAAAACGTCGATGCCTATCTGAAGACAGGCGAGTTTCCAGAAGGAACAGTCATCGTAAAAGAACTGACCCGGGTTCTTAATCCGACTTTTCCAGACGGCTCTCGTACAGGAACCATCCGGACGTGGATATTTCAACGGCGAGTACAACGGCATCGACGTGACGGTGAAAGACAGCAAGCGGTTCGCTAAGACCAACGGCTGGGGATTCTTTACCTTCGGCCATCATCCATTGCCGTATGCTGCGAGCGCCGCGGAGACACCTGTGACCGAATGTGCCGGCTGCCACCTTGCCAATGTCGCCAACACAGACATGACCTGGATTCAGTTCTATCCGTTGCTTCGTGACAAAAAAGGGTATTAGAGTGCCGAGATTTCTGTCAGCGTGGCTGAGACAAGCAAGAAATCGAATCCAAATTCAAAGGGAAAAAAGGGAGAATAAATATGCCGAAGGAAATGGGGATGTCAAGAGAGATGAGCATGAACGGTCGTGGTGGCCATCTCTACATGCAAACCAATGAGGTCAAGAACGCTATCATCCACTACCATCGCTCCGCTAACGGCACGCTCACAGAGGTGGAACGTGTTGCCACCGGCGGTGCCGGTTCGGGGACTTTCAAGCCGATCAGCGGCCAGGAGAGCGCGCCCAACTCCTTTGAAGGCGCGGCTAGCGTCATCCTCTCACCAGATCGCAAATTTCTGTTTGCCACAAACGGCGGGGACAATTCGGTTTCCAGCTTTGCGGTCGGCGACCAGGGCAGGCTCAAGCTGATCGACACCAAGCCGACAGGGAACGCAATCGAGGGGAAGAGCGGTACTGCCAAGTCGCTGGCATACTCGCCCTCGAAAGACATGCTCTATGTCGTGCACTCGTTCGGACCCGATCACATCCGGCATCATGTCGGTGTCCAGTGATGGCAAGCTTACGCCGCGCGCGGAGAAGTACACGTGTAACACGCCAGACAAGCCGCACCGTGTTCCGACTATGGGGGTGCTCTCACCAGATGAGAAATTTCTTCTTGTCGGCACCACGTTCGATGTGCCCATTGCGATCTCCGGCACTTATCCGGACGGTTCACCCATTCTCTGGGTGACCGGTCCAGACGGCGAAACAAGGTCGGTCGCTTCGAATGCGCCGGATCCCGATGGCATCGTAATTCACCGCGTCAATGCGGACGGCACGCTCGGCGAAGGCTCCTTCCAGGATGGAGGAGGTGGTTCTCCGTTCTACATCGCGTTCCTGCACAACCGGCCGGATACGTTCATCATCGGATATGCCGTCGGCGATGGAGTGGCCTTAGGCCGAATCGACGAAGATGGCAGAATTGGCGTCGGCAAGGTCGTACCGATCGACACGAGGCGAGGCAAGATCGCTGAACTTTGCTGGGCATCCGTCTCCCCCGATGACCGACTCTTGTACGCTACGGTTTTCGGGTACAGCAACATCACCACATTCCACATCGACGGCCTCGAACTCAAAGTCGCCAAGGATCCCGCATGTCCGATTGTCGAGGGCGATGGCACCTTCAGGGGGCTTTGTGGAGACGTCAGCAGCGGCCCGAGCGACAACTGGGTCTCGCCGGATGGCGCCTTTCTCTACCAGATCTACGGGAACGCCTCGAAGCTGGTCGGGTACGCTACCAAACCGGATGGCTCGCTGGAGGAGGTGACCAGCGTCGCGATCCCGTACAACAGCCCGGAGGGGTTGGCGGGATTCTGATTCCGCTCTATGGCGACGCAATGACTCAGTTCAGTCATCTGGTCCGGTGCGAAGAAAACTTGCCGCAATTGAGTTCTTCTGGCGCGCCAGATGTGAGTAAGGATCGCCCTTCGGATCGGGACTTGCAACGTGCGGACGGATGCGGCCGGGTCGTATTGATTGGTTCCGAAAACGGTACCCGGGTCGAGGACATTTTCGAACGCTCTCCGATTCGCGTCATGTTTCCAAGGACCGGACATCGTGCCGTAGAAGAGGCGGTTCTAATTAACACAGCAGGAGGTGTTGCGGGCGGTGATCGACTTGAATTGTGTGTCACCGCCCTCCCCGGCGCTTCGATTGCGGTAACGTCGCAGGCAGCGGAAAAGGTGTATGGGGCGTTGAACGAACCCGCGCGGGTTACAACCAGGTTGCAGGCGCACGAATCTGCTCGGCTGGCATGGCTGCCGCAAGAAACCATTGTTTTCAATTGGGCACGTCTTCACCGAACGACAGAGATCGAACTTTTCCGTGGAGCCGAGTTGCTTGCACTAGAGTGGTTGGTACTGGGGCGTGCCGCGCATGGCGAAATCGTTGTCGGCGGCAACATAACCGATAGCTGGCGAGTAAAAAGAGACGGTCGCCTGACCTGGGCAGACAGCTTTCGCATCACTGACGAGACCTTTCCGCACCTTGACCGGAAAGCCTTGCTCTCGGACTGCCACGCAATCGCGACACTGATATATTTCGGACCTCATCTAGACAAACGACTAGAGTGTTTGCGGGAGATTATTCCTTCCCTTGGATGCAATTGTGCGGCGACATTGGTAAGCGGACTTATTGTCGTTCGTTTTGCAGCGAAAGAGTCCTCTGATTTGAAGCTTGCGTTGCGCAGCTTTCTCCAGCAATTCGGACCAGAACTCGGTTCCGGACCCTTCCAGGTACCGAAAATGTGGTCATGCTAAAGCTGCAGAACGGAGACGTTTATGAACCTCACACCGCGTGAGAAAGACAAGCTGATGATCTCACTGGCCGCAATTGTCGCTCGGGAGCGGCTTAAAAGAGGCGTCAAGCTCAACTATCCCGAGAGCTGTTGCGCTCATAACCGATTTCGTCTTGGAGGCGGCCCGCGATGGCAAGTCGGTTGCTGATCTCATGTCGGAAAGCCGCAAGGTGCTGAGCCGTGACCAGGTGATGGAAGGCATCGCCGAGATGATTCCCGAGATGCAAGTGGAAGCAACGTTCCCCGATGGAACAAAACTCGTAAGCATTCACAACCCAATTCGCTGAGGCGGGACTGACATGATACCGGGCGAGATTTTTGCAGCAACTGGCGACATCGTTCTGAACAAGGACAGGGCCGCCATCATTATTAAGGTCGCAAACACTGGCGACAGGCCGATACAAGTTGGCAGCCATTACCACTTCGCTGAGACCAACTCTGCTCTCCGATTTGATCGGAAAGCGGCGCTTGGGTATCGCTTAGACATTCCGGCGGGAACAGCCGTGCGCTTCGAGCCGGGTCAGTCCCGCGAGGTTTCCCTTGTCCCGTACGCAGGGGCGCGCCTCGTTTATGGCTTCCACAAGGCAGTCATGGGAGCCTTGCCGAAAGAGCCAGAGAGGTAATCAAGAATGCCTAACAAAATGAACCGCGCCGCCTATGCGCAGATGTTTGGCCCAACGGTTGGGGACAAGGTACGCCTTGCGGATACCGACATCATCATCGAAGTGGAGAAGGACTACACGACCTACGGCGAGGAGGTGAAGTTCGGAGGCGGGAAGGTCATCCGCGACGGCATGGGGCAGTCACAGCGTTCGCGCAGTGAGGGCGCGGTGGATACGGTCATCACCAATGCGCTGATACTCGATCATTGGGGAATCGTGAAGGCAGATATCGCCATCAAAGACGGCCGCATTGCAGCCATCGGGAAAGCTGGAAATCCGGATGTCCAGCCGAACGTCACGATCGTAATCGGCCCCGGAACCGAAGTGATCGCCGGCGAGGGCAAGATTGTCACCGCCGGCGGCATCGACACCCATGTTCATTACATCTGCCCGCAGCAGATCGAAGAAGCTCTCTATTCAGGCCTGACCACGATGATGGGCGGCGGGACGGGACCTGCTGTAGGGACGAATGCAACGACCTGTACTCCAGGTCCGTGGCACATTCGGCGGATGCTCCAGGCCGCCGATGCCTTTCCCATGAATCTCGGCTTCTACGGCTAAGGGCAACGCGAGCTCTGCAGCAGGCCTCGTTGAGCAAATCGAGGCCGGCGCATGCGGCTTCAAGCTTCATGAGGATTGGGGTACAACACCCTCTGCCATTGACTGCTGCCTGTCTGTCGCGGATGACATGGATGTGCAGGTTCTTATCCACACAGATACGCTCAACGAAAGCGGTTTCGTCGAAAATACAATCGCCGCCTTCAAGGGCAGAACGATTCACACGTTTCACACTGAAGGAGCGGGCGGCGGACACGCCCCGGACATCATTAAAGTCTGTGGCGAACCAAACGTCATTCCATCTTCTACGACTCCAACGCGACCATACACCGTAAATACTCTTGACGAGGCCCTCGATATGGTGATGGTCACCCATCACCTCGATCCGCGAGTTCCTGAAGATGTCGCATTCGCCGAGAGCCGGATTCGCAAGGAAACCATTGCGGCCGAAGACATTTTGCATGATCTCGGGGCCCTGTCGATCATGTCTTCAGACAGTCAGGCCATGGGCCGTGTGGGAGAGGTGATTATCCGAACCTGGCAGACCGCGGACAAAATGAAGAAACAATTCGGGCGCCTGGGCGAGGAACAGGGCGAGAACGACAACTTCAGAGCTCGACGATACGTATCGAAATACACGATCAATCCCGCCATCGCTCAAGGCATTTCTACGTATGTCGGTTCGATCGAAATTGGAAAGCTAGCCGACATTTGCATCTGGGATCCAGCCTTTTTCGGGGTGAAACCCGACATGGTGCTAAAGAGCGGCACGATCGCGGCCGCGATCATGGGAGACCCTAACGCCTCCATCCCTACGCCGCAACCCGAATACTACCGGCCCATGTTCGGTGCGTTCGGTCGCTCTTTGACGGAAAGCTCGGTGACGTTTGTGAGCCAGGCTCTAATCAACAAAGCAGAGGCGCTTGGCCTTGCAAAGAAACTCCTTCCGGTCTCCAACACGCGCAAGATCGGCAAGCGTTCGATGATTTTGAATAATGCCACGCCTCGCATGGAAGTAAACCCCGAAACCTACGAAGTGCGGGCCGATGGCCGCCTTCTCACTTGCGAGCCGGCCAAAGTATTGGCCATGGCTCAACGTTATTTCATGTACTGAGTATGACTATGACTGCGCATAACGCTTCCATTCACGGTGATCCCGCTCATCGCGCTTCTGTTCATCGACCCGCCGGGTATTGGCCAGCGGAAAACGCAGCAGGCTCGCTCACTCTCGACTTTGACGCGCGTCATCGCCGCCGCTTTCGCCTGACCGCGAGATCAAGGGGACGATGTTCTTCTCGATCTTCCGGAAGCCGTTGCCATGGCTGATGGAGATGGGCTGCAACTGGACGATGGAAGATGGCTAACGGTTCAGGCCGCTATGGAGGACATTGTCGAAGTCAGACACAAAGATCCTATCCAGCTGATGCGCCTCGCATGGCACTTGGGTAATCGGCATTTGCCGACCGAAATTCGAGACCATGTTCTTCTGATTCGGCCCGACCATGTGATCGAAGATATGCTCCGCGGCTTCGGAGCGGATCTTCAAAAGGTCGAGTCCGCCTTTCAGCCCGAAGGCGGTGCTTACGGCCACGGCCACCACCACAAACATCATGACAGCGAGCATGCATCATGAGTGATCACCAACACTTTGTCTCACAGGTGGCTCTCTTGAGGCAGCAAAGCTGGCTTTCGCCCGCGTTTCCCACCGGCTCGTATAGCTACTCTCATGGTATCGAATGGGCGGTAGAAGCTGGCCACATTCATGATCGCCAAAGTCTAGTTGATTGGCTGGAAGCAGATCTCTGTTACGGCTCAGGACGAAACGAAGCGATTTTCTTAATGGAGGCCTGGCGCTCGGCAAGAGGGGACGACCGCGGAAAGTTGCTTGAAATTGCGGAACTCGCAGCCGCCTTTCGGGGGACATCGGAATTTGCGCTTGAAACTTCGCAGCAGGCCGCGTCCTGCCTCGCTACGTTGCGCCGAGTGTGGCCCGATCCCCTCCTGGAGACTCTTTCAGAATTGCTCTCGGAACTAAGAATTTCACCGGTGTTGTCGGTCGTGCTCGGAGTTCGTGCAGCAAAGCAAGACATTCCGGCGACCTTGGCTCTACCCGCATTTCTGCAGAGCTACCTCGCCAACTTGATAACCGCGGGTGTTCGCTTGGTGCCGCTGGGGCAAACGGATGGGCAGCTTGCCATCGCCGAGCTTGAGCCAGCAGTGCTGGCCGTAGCTGCACAAGCTCAACAGGCAACGATTCACGATCTGGGGTCGGTTGGCTTCATGGTCGATCTCGCTTCCGCATTGCACGAAACCCAATACACGAGGTTGTTTCGCTCATGACTAATACTTCGAGTTCCGAGTCCCAAGCCCATCCTTTGCGCGTCGGTATTGGCGGACCTGTCGGTTCTGGCAAAACGGCTCTGGTTGAGGCGCTCTGCAAGCGCCTCCGCGACACATACGACATTTACGTGATTACGAATGACATCTACACAAAGGAGGATCAGCTCATCCTTACCCGTGCTCAGGCACTGGCGGCTGAGCGCATTATGGGAGTCGAAACGGGGGGCTGTCCTCACACTGCAATTCGAGAAGATGCTTCTATGAACCTCGCCGCCATTGAAGACATGAACAAGAAATTCCCGCACGCAGAACTGTGCTTTGTCGAATCGGGCGGAGATAATCTGGCGGCAACTTTCAGCCCCGAATTGGCAGACCTGACGATCTACGTGATCGACGTTGCGGAAGGCGAGAAGATCCCTCGCAAAGGCGGCCCTGGAATTACGCGCTCCGATCTTCTCGTTATCAACAAGATTGACTTGGCTCCTATGGTAGGGGCAAATCTCGTGGTAATGGAAGCAGACACGCTCAGAATGCGCGGAAAGCGGCCGTTCGTTTTTTCGAATTTGAAGAGCGGCGAAGGGGTTGAGCCGATCGCAAACTTCATCATTGAGAAAGGTGGATTGGCTACGAAAGCTGCCTAGCAGTACGGTTTATATCGCCCGTTCTCCAGTGGCGCCGAAGCGCTCTGTCCTGATCTTTTCGCGATCATGGCCGGCAGCGATCAGGAGGTCGGTGGCATGTTCAACGAATGATGTCGGGCCGCAGACGTAGCTGGTTGGCCGAAGGGTCGAAGGCCATGTACCCATCGCAATCAGCTGGTGCGTCGATGCGTCCGGCGGGTCTCGGCCAATCCTTCGGAGTCACTCGCGTGTACGCGTAAGTGATCATTACTGAGTTCGCCTTGATTTGATAATGCCCGCAGTTCATCGCGGTAAAAAACGGTCTCTGGTTCCCTGACGGAATACAGCAACCGGAATGGTGCGCTGCTGCCGACCGAACGACGCGAGCGAATCATAGCCATAAGAGGAACGATGCCGGAGCCACCGGCTACCAGTTGGATCGGCTCCGTCTGGTCGCTTCGCCACACGAACCATCCGCCAATCGGGCCTCGCAACTCTAGCTCATCGCCGACCATGACTTCCTGCGTGAGGTACGGTGAGACTTCGCCGTTCGGCAGTCGCTCGACTGTGATTTCAATGCGCCCATCGGAACTCGGCGCAGAGGCAATGGAGTAGGATCGGACCGCAGAGTATCCGTCTGGAGCGGTCAAACGCACGTCCACGTGCTGGCCAGCGACGTGGCCTGGCCAATCGCGAACAGCAAGTGCGAGCGTCCGCGCAGTCGCTGTTTCGTCGTGCACCGCAACAACCTTTGCGGTACGCCACGTCACTCGTCCGAGTACCGCTGTTCCTGCCATGGGTCACCATAGATGTGATAGCCGAGACTTTCCCAAAAACCCGGTTTGTCGTGCGGCATCAACGTCATGCCCTTCACCCATTTAGCGCTCTTCCACAAATAGAGATGAGGAACGAGAAGCCGCGCGGGGCCACCGTGTTCGGGCTCAAGGTCGGCACCGTCGTATTTGAACGCGATCCAGGCCTGCTTGTTCATGACATCTTTCAAGGGGAGGTTCGTCGTGTAATCGCCATACGAACGAAACATTGCATACGGCAAATCTGTCTTCAGCATCCGCAAGCAGGACATCTAGCGAAACACCTTCCCACGACGTACCCAGTTTCGACCATCGCGTTACGCAGTGCAGATCAACGGTAATCGTTTCGGTAGGCAACTCGCGAAACGACTTCCAGTCCCATCGCTTCAAAACGTTGCTGCCATCATCGATGGTGAATTCCCAGCGATCGAGGGATATGTGCGGTGTTGGACCTGCAGACAAGACGGGAAAATCGGTGGTGAGATGTTGACCGGGCGGGAGTTTTGCGTCTGCTGCGCTGCGTCGACCGGAAAAACCTCGCGAGATGATAGCCATCATCCACTCCTGCTTAGTGTCCAACCTAGTGCAGTATTGGTGCTGCATTACGATCCAGTCGAAGACTAGCAATCGAGCTTCCAATGAATGTCGTCCTCCGAAGGTAGGCGCCGACACTTTGGGTAAGCGAGACTAAGGCTCTGCTGGCGGACAATCAAGATGGTTAACGCAAGTATCGCAACTGGTCGGGTGGGCATCTTCTGTCGCAAATACGTCTCGGAGTTTTTATATCGACACGAAGACCCGGTTCCCCTACATCCGGCAGACCTCACACTCCGAGCATGACGCATAAACACGGAGTCACCGGCATTCAGCCTTCGCCACTTGGTTTGGTTATTCTCGTGCTCCCACCCGCCAGCAGATGCGATTCGAATCCTCGAGTCATTCGTCGTTTGCCGTCAATTTCGGTGCGCCATCATTTGAGAGCGGACCACGCCATGTTGCAAAACTAGGTTGATATTCTGACCGGTTGTTGATTGAAGTGCCTCAATTCGATTTGGAGAATTCCTTATGCAAACGACTCAACCAGCTTATTTTTCCCAGTACCGCAGCCTGAAGCTGACACGAGACGACACAGGTGTGCTGGTTGCTGAATTTCACGGCAACGGCGGGCCGTTCACCTTCACCGCTCAAGACCATACAGAGTTTCTCGACGCCTTCTACCGGATCGCGCAAGATCGAGCGAACAAGATCGTCATCGTGACCGGCGCAGGCGGCGATTTCATTCCTGGAATTGATTTCGCCACTTTCGGCGATGTGGCTGATCCCGGTGTTTGGAGCCAGACTCACGACGAGGGCTGTCAGATTCTTGAAAACATTGCCAATATACGGGTGCCTGTCATCGCGGCTGTCGAAGGACGAGCGCATGTGCACTCAGAGTATGCCTTGCTGGCCAACGTGATCGTCGCAGGCGAGAGTGCGACTTTCCACGACGTCCCCCACTTCGCGGGAGGCATTGTGCCAGGGGATGGAATATTTACGACGTGGAGTTATCGCGCTGGAGCAGGGCGGGCCGAGGCGTTTCTGCTGAACCCACAGCCGCTGACGGCGCGCACCGCGCACGAATGGGGAGTCGTTGCCGAAGTCGTTCCGAATGGAAAGGCGCTCAGCCGAGCGCGGGAACTCGCCGCGCTGTACCTAAAGGTGCCGGAGGTAACGCGCCGCAACACACGCGTGCACTTCATTCATCCGTTAAAGGAGCGCATCGTGCGAGAAGTTGGCTATGGATTGTCGCTCGAAGGAGCGTCGGCCGCTGACCTCGTGAAGTCTATGCAGGCTAAAAGTCAACCAGTCGCCGAGAAAAGAAAATCGACCTGATGCGCCCTTCATTTAGAGAGGAAAGCACATCTTCAACATCGAACGCCAAGACTTGAGGAGATCAAATTATGTCGCGTGTATCCGCCCCAACAAAAGAAGCAGTGTCAAGCAAAGAAATATTGCAAGAGTCAACACAGTCACGTCGACGACCGTAATCGAGCACGTCCTGTCGAGACTTAAGGACATCGGAATATCCAAAGTATTCGGCGTTGCCGGAGACTTTGCCTTTCCCATAGAGGATGCAATCGTTGCGTGTTCCGGGTATCGAGTGGGTCGGATGCTCCAACGAACTGAATGCCGCGTATGCAGCCGACGGGTACGGTCGCATTCACGGGATCGCTGCTCTGAACACGACTTACGGCGTCGGCGAATTGAGCGCTATCAATGGAATCGGCGGAGCCTACGCCGAGCATGTGCCGGTCTTCCATCTAGTCGGAATGCCAAATCTGCCGACACAAGCCGCGCGCGCGATCGTCCACCACACGCTGGGAAACGGTGAATTCGACTTCTTCCACAAGATGGCTGAAAAAGTCGTTTGTGCCAGCGCCATCATGACACCGCAAAACGCGGCTTACGAAACGGAACGACTGATCGCGGAGGCGCTTTACCATCGCAGGCCTGTCTATATGGCGTTCCCGGCAGATGTTGCGAATCAGCCTACGGTGAGCAATGCAACGCCACTCGATCCACCGAAGAGCGACCCTGCATCGCTGGAAAGGGCGGTCTCTGAGATCATCGAGGCTCTCAGAGCAGCCAGGACCGGATGCATTCTGCCAGGAGTCCTGGCGAGTCGTGCGGGGTTGCAGGACGCCGTCCAGGCGTTCGTGGATGCTTCCGGACTTCCTTTCGCCACCATGCTTATGGACAAATCCACACTCGAAGAGCAACAGCCAGCATACATTGGCATGTACGACGGAAAGCTCATGGACGAAGCGGTTCGTGAGTACGTTGAATCATGCGACGCCGTCGTTCTGATCGGAGCCATTCTCACGGACTTCAGCACGGGCGCCTTTACGGCGCATCTTGACCCGGAAAAGACCATCGATATCCGTCACCATCGCACTCATGTGGGCACAAGGGTTTATCCCAATGTCGAAATGAAAGATGTCCTCGCTGAGCTCGCGCGGCGTGTTAAGAAACGAAATCAGAAACCACCGGTTCAACCAGGTTCGCTCGGACCAGTAAAGGGCGCCGGCAGCGATCCGATTACCGCAGACGCGCTTTATCCTCGCTGGGCGGATTTTATTAAACCGAACGATATCGTCATTACTGAGACCGGGACTTCCGGGTTTGGAATGGCGTTTGCACTCCTGCCGAAGGGCGCGAAGTTTTACAACCAGACGTTGTGGGGTGCTATTGGATATGCGACCCCGGCGGCCTTTGGAGCAGCAGTCGCGGCACCTCACCGTCGCGTTGTGCTGATTACAGGTGAAGGCTCCCATCAACTGACAGCCCAGGAGATCAGTCAGTTCGGCCGGCGCGGGCTGAAGCCCATCGTCTTCGTGCTTAACAATTCGGGCTACCTGATTGAACGGCTGCTCTGCAAGGATCCCGACGTCGAGTACAACGATCTTGCTCAGTGGCACTACGCCGACTTGCCGAAGGCGCTTGGATGCGACGACTGGTTTACGGCGCGTGTCAGCACGTGCGGAGAATTCGATCAGGCCCTTAAGACCGCGTCTGAGGGCGACCGAGGTGCATACATCGAGGTTGTGACCGACAAGTATGCCGCGCCTCCGTTGGCCCTGAAGTTTCACGAAAGTGTGAAGACTCTTTACCGGACGTAATGAACATGAGGAACAGAGTCAGCATCTGCACGCTGATCATTGGGCTGATCTGCCCATTCACCCAGGTTGCGCGGGAGCCCCGTGCACCCGGCGCCATCTGGGATGATTGGCGAAAGGCCCGAAGGCGCCGCCGGACGCCATTCCGAATCGGGCAGGCGAACGCCACCGCATTTCGGCAGTGGCGTTCATGGTTGCGGTGGGGCGGATTTGAACCGCCGACCTTTGGGTTATCGAGGAGTGAGAACCCACCCGTTCGAGGCTGATTACGGCTTTGTGAGTTCCAGCTGCTTTGCGAGCTCGGCGTCGAGCATCCTCGCAGGAAGAAGTCTGGGCAGAGTCCAGTTCTTGAAACGTTGCGGAATGACCGCGTAGCGTGCCTTCGGTTTCGCCGTGCTGAGTGCCACGTGGACGGCTTCGCCCAGACGCTCAGGGGATAAGCCGTTAGTACGTGCTTCGGTGACGATGAACTTCTGGAAGTTCTGCACCGCCTCCCAATACTCGGTCTGCTTGAACTCACTCAGATCTTCTTTTTCGCCCTTGTCGTACATCGCCGTGTTCACGGTGCCCGGTTCAATGATCACGACGTCGATGCCAAATAACATCAGTTCTCGCCGCAGCACGTCCGACATTCCTTCAAGACCAAATTTGGAGGCGCTATACGCACCGAGAAGCGGGATAGCAACTTTTGCGCCGCTAGAGGTGATGTTCACGATGCGCCCGGCGGGACCCTGCCTCTTCTTATCCGTTCCCAAAAGAGGAGCGAAGGCTTGGATTACGACAAGCGGGGAGATCATGTTGACATCCAACTGCCGCCTGTACTCGCTGGGCCTCAGATAAAGCAGCGGCCCACTCACCACAATTCCTGCATTGTTCACCAGGCCAACCAGATTCCTGTCGCCTATCATGGAGCCGACCTTCTGGGCAGCTTGATGTACAGCGTCGGCGTCCGTAATGTCCATCATGAGAGGCACGAAGCCGTTACCGAACTCTCTTTGCAAACGATCGGCGTCAGCCTGCTTGCGTACAGAACCGAACACGCGAAATCCCTTTGAAACAAGCACCTTTGTGGTTCCCCAACCAATTCCGGTGGAGACTCCCGGTGACCACGACATCTTTGCTGTTCGCCATCGCATTTCTCCTAAGATGATCACTGTCCATCATCAATGTGTACAGCGTACATCTTGGCCGGAGACGTGTCAAGGTGTACAGTGTTCTGTATGCCGTATCCGTCGAAAACAGATCGTCAAACCATCCTTTCTGCTGCCGTGAAGGAACTCGTTCGCGGGGGTATTCGCGACTTATCGCTACGAAACATCGCTGCTTCCCTCGACCTCGCGCCCAACGCGATCTACCATTACTTTTCAGATCGCCGGGCGCTCGAAGCTGCCTTGGCAAACGAAGCGGCCCGGCAACTGGAGCTGGCGCTGAGGAAGGCAGCCGACGGGTGCGAACCGGTCCCCGCAATCCGCAAAATGTCATCTGCTTACATAGGGTTCGCAAGGGACAATCCTCATCTCTACGAGGCGATGATGAGTCTCCACGCGCGAGAGCACGATGCGACCTCCCACCAAAGCCTCTGGGCGTTCACCGTCGAACAGGTGCAACGAATTGCCGGGCCCGACCGAGCTCCGCGAGCATCCGTCGCGCTTTGGGCGTTCCTACATGGAGCCGTCGCGCTAGAAGCCGCTCAAGTGTTAGGCGAGATCAAACCGGCAAGCGGGCTCGAATTTGGGTTTGAGGCGTGGTTGATGGCTGTTTCTACGCGCCGGAAGCCCATAGATGCACTCCGAATCAAGCCCACCAAAAAGAGGGCCAACAAGAAAGTGTCTGCGGGTGAAAGTTCGGTGCGCAGCCGCAAGTGAGCATTCAGGTCGGCGTCATTTGCTAAGAATGTCCCTCCCCGTCAGCATCTATAGGTCGGCGTAGAGACCGGAACCCAAAAGCCGGGGCCGGGAAGGGATCCCTCGATGCTCGCGCGTTTGCCGTTCGGATAGTCTTGGAGAAGTCACTTGAGCTTTACAAGGAGGACTCAATCATGACGAATCGAGAAGCCGGAATCAATGTAGTCCGCGAAATGATGGGCGACCAGGCGGCCGCAAAACTCAGCTCTTCCGCTGACTCAAACAGTTTCGGTGCCCCGATCGCTGCCTATGCGGTCGACCAGGTCTTTGCGGATATCTGGACTCGTCCCGGTCTGGACAGGCGCTCGCGCAGCCTAGTTGCGATGTCCGTCATGATTGCCATGCGTCAGCCCCATGAATTCGCCATCCACATGGGGGCGGGGCTCAATAACGGCCTCACATTGAAAGAAATCGAGGAAGTTCTCATCCAGGCGCTGCCATACGTTGGCTATCCCGCCATCGCTACAGCACTGGTTGCTGCTGCCGAGGTTATCAAGGAGCGTGGTCTGGACGTCGACAAAAACTACGCTGGTCACCGCGGCCTGCTTTGACACTAAACGGCATCCGCACTGCCGGTGTTGAACGACGCTTGACTGTGCACCCCCGAAGCTATCGTCTCGTGAACCACGATAAGTAGCGAGAAGTCGGCTTATCGGAAGTAATCATCACAAGCGGTCACGCGCGACCCGAAGCCCTAGAGCCTCCTCTTTGGACGGGCAAGAATCGGTGAGAATGGATACCCGGTAGCTCTGGATGCTACATAGCGGCTTTTTTCGCGGTACGGATTACGGTACGTAAATGTGTTGGCTTGTACGGACTAGCAAGGATTTAGGTGGCCGCCCGCCTCTTGCAAGTCGTTGTATTTCCTTAACGTGGTTGTTCTTTCACTGAGGGTTCACGAAGGGTTCGATAAGCGTTTCTGGAACTGCTTTATTGCTCTAATCGTTGCGATCCGTGCCTCTGGTTTCAATTACTTACAAATCGTAGTATCTCTTTCACGGCGGTAACACGTTTTCCGATCGAGCGTCGGCGTGCAGCCTTGAGCAGCAAAAGTCGCTTTACAATTTTTGGGGACGTTAAGGGGACGATAAGAACTGTTCTACGGTCCATTTCGTACCAAACGACGTCCGCCGACACCGTTTGATATCAATCAGTTACATTTCATGGCTGCCCTGTCACGGCAGAGGCCGCGGGTTCGAGTCCCGTCGTCCCCGCCATTCTTTTTTTGAATGGCCCATTCCCTGACTACTTGTGCTTGCAGCTGCTGCTTGGCTGGCATCGTGCTTTGTGCGTACAGTTCCAAGGCGATGCGTGGATTCGCGTGCCGCATCATTTCCATCGTCAGCTTGACATCCGTACCCCGGCCCACCAAAAAACTTGCCAGTGACGCATACCCCTCGTACACCCCTGTCCAACCAACTCGGTTGGAGATGTCGCAACGTTGCAATCCACGCATCCCGAGAGTTCATCTTCGCCTGCACGGCCCGACCCGCGTGTTGGACACGTCTCTGCACCGATGACCACATTACACGGATGCAGCGGCAGCGTCTAGCACGTCAGTCGTGAGAGTACTGCAGTCAATACGAAAGTATGGGCGATACCATCGTCCAATTGCGCAGCCCATTTTCTTGTGGCCGAATGAGCCGAAGACCCGCGAGGCGCACATGACAAAAACGACCAGCTTCCAAACGGACATTCGCCCGCTCTTTACGGAGCGCGACATTCAAGGCATGAGCAAGGCGTTTAACCTGGAAAGTTACGATGACGTCAAAAAGCATGCTGTCGCCATCTACGATCGCATCCGTGGAATCGGCGGCGCCGTGATGCCACCACCGCCACCAAAAGGAGAAGGTCCCTGGCAGCTATCTCGCATTGAATTATTCGCCAAGTGGATGGCGGACGGGTTCCAACCTTAGTCGGCCTCAACTTCGCCCAGGGCTGCTTCTAAGGTGTAAACGAGAACTGAATCACATCGCCCACTTTCGAGCAGCTTTCGAATGGAGGATTTCATGAAAGCAAACGTTACGTTCGCGTTCTCGGTTGCGATCTTGACGCTGGCCATTGCCGTCCCAGTCGTGCGAATTTCCGCCGCTCCCAACCCGCAGGTCAAGTCCGGAGTAGACCGGCTCTATGTGATCGACTGCGGTGACGGCAGTGGGCCCGACCAATCGCGTTGGACACCGGGCGTCAATGTTGGAAAGCCCGTCGGCTTTCCCGGCCACTGCTACCTCATCCACCACACCCAGGGTTGGGTTCTGTGGGACACGGGCATTGATGATGCTGTCGCAAAAATGCCTAATCATGAAGAGGTGTTTCACGAGTGGGGGCCCGGCACCGGCCCGATCTGGCGCAAACCAATCACGCTCGCGGCTCAGCTCGAAGAGATACACGTTAAGCCCTCGGACATCAAACTGATGGCCGTGTCACATAGCCACCCGGACCACGCGGGAAATGTCGAGATGTTTCCCAATACGCTCATGCTGGTACAGAAAGTCGAGTACGAATGGGCTGGGAGCCGGCAAGACACCGTTGCCTTTAACAAGAAGCATCCGGTAAAGCTCATCGACGGCGACTACGATATCTTTGGCGACGGGAGCCTCGTGCTGCTCTCCACGCCCGGACACACACCCGGCCACCAATCTTTGCTCGTGAGGCTCCCTAAAACTGGAGCGGTGATTCTAAGCGGCGATGTCGTGCATTTTCAGACGAGCTTCGAACATCGCTACGTCCCTGACAATAACTGGAACAAGCAGGCCTCGCTCCAGTCCATGGACAAGATAGCGGCAGTCATGGCGAAGGAGCATGCGCAGCTCTGGATCAACCACGATCAGGCGCAAAGCGACTCGCAAAAGAAGTTGCCGGCTTATTACGAGTGATGGCCAGCTCGCCACTTGTCGCAGGCGACGCTCTGGTTCAACGCTTCTGGTACGGGTGGAAGATGTAGTCCTTCGCCTTTACTGGCGTATGGCAAGCATATCCGCAGTCTGAAGGGCTTTTGGCATCGGGGCTAAACTTATCGGATGCGGGGTCGTAGTTGAACACCGCATAGCCCCAGCCACCGCTTTTCGAAAATCTCTTGCTGTCCTTTTCCATCACGAAAGCCTGGGAAAAGACGTCTGGCACTTCCACGGCGAAAGGAGCCTCCGTGCTCTTCTTCAACTTCCACTGGAGCTTGACGATCCTGGACCCCTCCGGGAAAGGCTGGCCGTTACCGGGGACGCCGGCTTTATACGCGTTGATCATCGTGGGATTCGCGACGATCACCTTGAGTATTTCGGTGGTTCGGGCGGAGGAGACATCAGCCCAGTCCTCGTATCCCCTGAAGTCGGAGAACGCGATTCCGCCCGGCGATACCAGGGAGTACTTGTCGTCAACCTTGTCTCGGCCTTGCGCGAAAAGGGCCGCGGCGCCGAGAACGGCGAGCGCTGCCACGGCTGTCGCAACGACAGCAAAGCCGCCAATGCGTTTCACGGCGATGTGCGTTTCTATCCTCTGTTCTTGTTGTTCTTGCGGCACAGATTTCGTCACAAGTTCAGACATGGTGTTTTCTCCTCACAAATAAGTTCGCTAAGCCCAATCAAGGTGCATCTCGAACGGTTGCAATTAGGCCAGAGGTGAGGGGAGCAAAACAATTGGACCAAGGTATCGCCGATACCATCGTCCAATTGCACGACACATTTTGTTCTGGCTGAATGGTCACGGGGGAAATTCCATAGTGACTATAAACGCACCTGCCAAACTCACACAGATGAACGCACCTGCGAAACCCGCACAGATTCGCCTAACCCGACGATCGCCCGCCTATTGGCGTGTAACGATCGACAACCCGCCGATCAACGTCATGGGACCGGAGATGGTCAAGCAGTTCCAGGAAGTCATCAACGCTCTCGAGGCCGACGGGCAGGTCAGGGTCGTGGTCTTCGACAGTGCGGTGGACGAGTACTTCCTGAATCACTCGGATTTCACGGCCAAGATTGAGGACCTGACCTCGCTGCCGGAGGGCACGACGGGCCTGCCGCCTTGGCCGGACTTTCTTGTGCGTCTGACCCGCTTGCCGGTTGCGTCGATCGCCCTCATCCGCGGCCGTGCGACCGGCAACGGCAGCGAGATCACGCTGGCCTGCGACATGAGCTTTGCCAGCCGCGAGAAGGCCGTCATCTCGCAATGGGAAGTGGGTGTGGGAATGGTCGCCGGCGGCGGACCCATGGCCCGGCTGCCCCGACTCATCGGCCGAAACCGCGCCCTCGAAGTGCTCTTGAGTTCGGAAGACATCAGAGCAGATCAGGCCGAGGCCTACGGCTACATCAATCGCGCCCTTCCCGATGCCGAGCTGGATGCGTTCGTTGAAGCGCTCGCGACCCGGATCGCCAAGTTCGACAAATGGGCGATCGCCCAGACCAAGCGCCTCGTCAACACCAGCCTGCCGCCGGACGTCGAGCTCGGTGCCGGGTGGGATGCGTGCATCACGTCGCTCGGGCGACCTGCCGCACAAAATGGAATCAAAGCGCTGATGGAGCGCGGCTTCCACAAGCCCGGCGATGTCGAAAATCGGCTCGGATACTATCTGGGCCAAATTGCGCGCTAGGGAGCGGGACTCCGAACACCCAATTTGTAATGAGCACTGTATCGAAAGGAGCCATCAATGAACGCCGTACAAGTCGACCAGAAGAGCTATGAGATGCCCCCGCGAGAGGGGATCAGTGTCGCGCATTTTCTCACCGTCGCCGACGTCGAGCGATCGGCTCGCTACTACGAAAAGGTCTTCGGCGCTCGCATTCTGAGCATGGGTGACGGCAACGCGCCTCCGTACCTTCAGTTGGCGAATATCTGGATGATTCTGAACGTTGGAGGCGGGCCGACCCCGGATAAGCCGACGGTCACGCTCAGCGTCCCCGACCCAAATCACATCAACAGCTTTATGAATTTCCGCGTTGCGGATATTCAAGCCTGCTACGAACTGTGGAAAAGTCGAGGAGCGGAGTTCATCACGCCGCCGATACCCAAGTACGGCGAGATTCGCTGCTACATCCGCGACCCTGACGGCTACATTATCGAGGTCGGACAGAGCACTACTGTCACCTACGGTTAACACTCGGGCCGGATGGGATGCCGACTCTGCGCTCGTGGTGGCGGTCTGCCGATTTCGCTTTGAACAGTCACTCGTTCTGACATCGAAAGGAGCACCAGGATGTTCGTCGCAAACGAACTGAAAGAGGCCGCGCCCGTGATCGCGCCTGTCGCCTTGAACAGGCTTAGTGTGAATGTTTTTACCGCCCCGGGAAAGGCTAATGCCGCGCTGATTCCTTGTCTAAGCAGCCTTCTGCGAACTTCCCAGTGGTATCAATCTACCACTCAGGAATTTCGAGAACCGCGGCCGCTCAAGGTTCAGTTATTTTCTTGAGATCACTGGCTTCACTGAATTCCTTCGCTTCTTTTGCAGGAATCAAGTGCCTGGACGCTACCCAAAGTCTTCCGCAGTAACGGTACCAGTTGCCGACGAAACCGCATCCGGTGAGAATGCCAACGACCTGGATACGGCAGCTCAAGCTGAAGACCTGACCAGCCAGCTTGTTCCTGAGCACGTTTCACATTTGCGCCAATCGAGCGGACGATAGTGACAATGATCATCGGCCGGAGTGCTCGAATGGTTCGTGCAAGGGGAACTTCGCCAGCACGACAAGCGCACCGACGGGCATGCCGGGGCATATTGTCCACTGGCTCTCCGCAAAGATCCACGAGATAACAACCGAGAGAACGAAACGAATCGAGGAAATCATTTTTGGCGAGAGGCGCGATGGCAGTAAGAAATGTTTCCTTGACGGCGCGATAGAGTCCCGAATCTGCCTGATAGAAAAATCGCCCGGAAGCCGGTGGAGACTCTCCCACAAACAGGATTCGTACACGCTCAGGACGGTAACGTTTTCGGAGGCGCTCTCTGCCACTCGAATCCGTCGTGAAATAATTGACACCTCGTTTGGGGACGTTTTCCATCTTTCGCAGAGTTAGCTCTCACCCTCCTCATTCAAGCACTCGTTTTTAGCCGGGATTAAGGATGAACACGTTATACCATGGGGTGTGGATCTTCCAGTAAATCCGCCGATCCTGCCGATGCTCGCGAAACGGGTGGATGAATTGCCCGCAGAGGGAGATTGGATTTTCGAGCCGAAGTGGGACGGTTTTCGCGCCCTGGTATTTCGCGATGGAGACGAACTTTTCATCCAAAGCCGTGATGAGAAACCACTCAATCGTTACTTCCCTGAGTTGCTGGAACCACTGCGCGCAGCGCTGCCCCCACGGTGTGTGCTCGATGGAGAGTTGGTCATCGTCAAGAATGATGGGCTCGATTTTGATGCGCTGCAATTACGCTTGCATCCCGCGGCGTCGCGCGTAAAGCTTTTATCCGGGCAGATTCCCGCGTCATTTGTATTCTTCGATCTGCTTTGCCTTGGAGATCGCGATCTCCGGGGCGAGGCGTTTCAAAAGCGGCGACGCGAACTGGAATCGTTGCTTTTTTCATCTTCACCGCCGATTCATCTGACACCTGCAACCAGCGATCGGAGTATTGCCGCCGATTGGTTTCGCCGCTTTGAAGGTGCAGGCCTGGATGGCGTGATGGCAAAAGATACTGCAGGAGCTTACGAGCCGAACAAGCGAGTGATGCTCAAAGTGAAACACGAACGCGACTGCGATTGCGTGGTGGCTGGATTTCGCTGGCATAAAAAGGGCGAGCATACAATGGTCGGCTCGCTGCTGCTCGGATTGTTCGACGATGCCGGCGCTTTGCAACACGTCGGAGTCTGCGCGAGTTTCAGCACGGCAAAACGAAAAGAGCTGGTGGAGTTCCTCAAGCCTTATCGAAAAGATGCGCTGGTGAGCCATCCGTGGAAGGCTTGGGCTGAGTACGCGACTGAGAATGATGAAGGTGTCAAGCGAATGCCCGGCGGACAGAGCCGCTGGAGCCAAGGCAAAGATTTGTCGTGGGAACCGCTGCGGCCCGAATTAGTTGTGGAAGTTGCGTACGATCACATGCAGGGCGATCGCTTCCGGCACACGGCGCAGTTCCGCAGATGGCGAACCGACAAAAAGCCCAACGACTGTACCTACGCTCAGCTTGAGGTTGTGGCTCCGCAGGAACTTGCGGCAATTTTTCCGCAGGGAAGGTGAGTCTACTCGGTTGCCTTTTTCTTCTTCCAGCGCTCTCGCCACTCGCGTGTGGGATCATCGTCTGGCTCTGGAGTTTCCTGCGGCGGACGTTGTTCCTCGGGGACATGACGCAGGTTGATACGGATGCGCGTCCATGTGGATGATCTCCCGCGCATCGAGTCGATCAGCACATCGTCCACAGCAAGCAAACTTGCGATATCCGCATGTTTGGCCTTCCATCGCTCAAGACCCGCCAGCGCGGCCGCCTTATCAGGCGAATTCGCGACCGTAATCAATGGCATCTTCACGCGCGGATTTTTTATTACTGGCTTCTTCGCGGCAGATTTCGCGCGGGAAGGCATCACGCGCGCAGCCTCGCCTTCCATCTTGCGGAAGTGCGGAGGCCAGGGTGCATCGGCAATACCGGCTGCTTCGTCTTTATCGGCGAGTTCCAGTAATTTCTCCAGCGAGCCAGACGATGCATCCATCCCGGCATGCGGATTGCCGGTTCTCGCGAACCGCTCAGGAACCGTGAAGATGGTAAAGTCTGCCGGATTGCAATCGGGCACTTCGTGCCAATCAAGAGGAGTCGAAACGCGAGCATCGGGCAGAGGACGCACTGAATACGCAGAGCACGTCGTCCGATCCTTCGCGTTCTGGTTGTAGTCAAGAAAGACGCCATGGCGCTCTTCCTTCCACCATTTCGAACTGGCCAGCGTGGGGGCGCGGCGCTCGACCGCTCGCGATAAGGCCACAGCCGCACGACGAACTTCCGTGAACGTCCAACGCGGTTCGATGCGCACATTCACGTGCATGCCGCGCGAGCCGCTGGTTTTCGGCCAACCGCGAAGGCCGACCTCATCGAGAAAGACTCGCACTTCGAGTGCGACGCGGCGCACATCGTCCCAACTAACGCCGGGAATCGGATCCAGATCGATGCGTAACTCATCCGGATGGTCTAGATCGCTGGAGCGCACCGGATGCGGGTGCAGTTCGATGCAGCCAAGGTTCACGATCCAGGCAAGCCCAGCCGTGTCATCGACTACGATTTCCTCAGCAGTTCGGCCGGAAGGAAACGACAAAGTGACCGTACGTAACCAGGTCGGCCGTTTCTCTGGCGCGCGCTTCTGATAGAAGGCCTCCGCCTCGGCGCCGTTGACGAAACGCTTGAGAACAATTGGCCGGTCGCGAATTCCAGCGAGCGCACCCGGCGCGACGGAGAGATAGTATTGAACAAGGTCGAGCTTGGTGACTTTTATCTGCGAAGAAAAGTATAACTTCTCGGGGTTCGTGATCTGGACTTCCCGCCCGCCGATCAACAGAACTCTGCTGGCCGATTCCTTTGCCACAGCAACAAGCCTACCACCGATAGTCATTATCTTAGGCGACGCCAGATCTCTGGCGATGAATCAATCATCATTCGGTCCCACAATCGACGAATATCTTCGCAATGCGCCTGATGCCGGTTGAAGGGCACGATCCCGCAATCGGGCGGCATCGACAATGGCGATTCGCCTCAGCTTTCGTACCGTCGGCAAGCCGGAAACTATCTAGAAACGGCCTTCGAGGAACTTAGCCAGTTTGGTAACGGGAAGTCGGCTAGACTGGAGACAAGATCCTGGATACTTGCGCATTTCCCAGTACCGATGGTGAAACTTCCTACAAGCCGACCTGTGCTAGGTAAAGCGCTTAGCCGACAAACTCCTAGACCGGAAAGTTCGCTTCTCTGGCTCAAACTCTTAAGCGACGTAGCCAACGATGATTCAATCCTGTCGATCCTGCGACAGGGCGACGGGCAAATGCCATCCTCGGTATATCGCCATGACCCGCAGCCAGAAGCAAAGTAGTGCGCCCACGGTCAACACCACAAACGCCGGGTAATGCAAATCATATCCGATCACCACTACGATGCCAGCGGCTAGCGCAGCAACTGCATAAATATCCGCCTCGAGCACCGTCGGCGTTTGGTTGACAAGCACATCGCGCAATATGCCACCACCAATCCCGGTGAGCACTCCCATAAAAATCGCCATCACCGGATTGAGTCCCGCGATGAGCGCCTTTTGTGTGCCGGCGACGGCAAACAGGCCGAGTCCCGCGGCGTCGAATAACAACACCAGCCTGCGACGTTTATCGATGTTGGGATACCAGAAGAACGTCACCAATCCTGCCAGAAGAGAGACCCCGAGATAGCGCCAGTCGCTGATGGCCGCTGGTGGCACCGCGCCAATCAGCACATCCCGTGTGATCCCGCCGGCATTACCGGCCGCGAACGAGAGTGCCATTAGACCGAACAGATCGAACCGGCTTTTGACACCGGCTGCCGCACCGCTGAGTGCGAAAACGAATGTGCCAAGCAGATCCACTGCATCCAGGAAGGGACCCGCTAGTTGATGTCCGTGTATCAGGATGCTGTTCACGCGGCCAACCATGCGTGCGCCGCAACAACCAGGGCTTTCACACCGGTCTCCAGAGTTGGGTGGATTACCGGTGCAAAGCGCGGATTGTGGTTGGTCGGTAGCGAATTGAGCGTGCCATCCTTCTTCGCCTTGTCATATACCACGGGATCGTCACCGCCAAAGAACCAAAACACCGCCGGAGCATGCCACTCCGCCCCGAAGCATCCGAAATCCTCGCTCGCCATCGAAGGTTTCGTTTGCTCTACGGAGCCGTCAGGGAAGTTTTGGCGAAACGCGTCAACTACCTTTTCTGTCGCATCCGCATCGTTTGTTACCAATGAATAGCGGTCCAGTGGAGTGATCTCCGGTAGCTTCGGCGCACCTGAAGCTGCTGCTTCGGCATTCACAATTCGTTCAATCGCTGCAAGCACATGTTTGCGGACCCCCTCATCAAAGGTGCGCACGTTTAACTTGATAATCGCCTCGTCAGGAATAACATTCTCTTTCGTGCCCGCCTGCAGCGCCCCAATCGTCACCACGGCGGAATCTGTTGGAGCGACTTCTCGCGAGACGATGGTTTGCAGCCTCATGACGGTGGAGGCGGCCATGACAACGGGATCAATGCTCGCCTCTGGCATCGAGCCATGCGCACCACGCCCAAACAAACGAATTTGCAGGCTGTCAGCAGCGGAGGTCACAACTCCTGTACGCCAATCGAGGTGCCCGGATGGCAAGCTCATGACGTGTTGCCCGAGCACAACATCGGGCTTCTTAAACCGTTTGAAGAGCCCGTCGTCAATCATGGCTTGAGCGCCCTGTGCCGTCTCCTCCCCTGGTTGAAAGACTGGCATCAACGTTCCATGCCAGCTATCGCGGCTTTTGGCAAACAGCGAGGTCGCTCCAATCAAGCAGGCCACGTGCATGTCGTGCCCGCAGGAGTGCGCCACTGGCACGGTCTTACCATCAGCGCCTGTCGCTGTAACTGTACTCGCATAGGGGAGTCCAGTAGCTTCCTTGATGGGCAACGCATCCATGTCAGCGCGCAGCATTACGGTTGGGCCGTCTCCGTTGCGCAATATACCGACAACTCCCGTCTTGCCGACTCCGGTGGTGACCTCAAAGCCGCTGGCCTTGAGATGATCCGCCGCAATCTGAGCGGTTCGCGTCTCGTGCATCGACAACTCGGGGTGGGCATGTATGTCTTTATAGACAGCCTCTAGTTCTGGAAGCAATGTGGCTAGACTTGCAAGGATCGCTGTTGGCTTCTTCTCGCTCATGAAAGTAGTCTCCTTGAGTCAAATCGCCTCAACGTGAGTCGGGTCGCGAACTAGCGACAACTGCTGTTGTTAGCTTTGGAAATTGCGAGGAACGTGATGCTTTCGGGCGCGAAACTAATGCGACCTGAGGGCGTTCGCTGACCCACGAATTCTGGAACGTCGCCAACACGATTCAGCTGAAGAGTCTTTCCGTTGAGCTGCACTTCTCTGTCTTGAAGTTGCTTGGCAGTCAGCGTGTAGCGCTCTGCCTCGGGGATTAATGTGACTTCATGGATTTGTTGTGCGTCGGCATTGATGACCAAGAGCGCGACGCCACCGGAATGGTTTCGCAGGCAGTGCCCATAAGCATAGAGATTCGGAGTTGATGGTACCTGTGGATCGAGAACTGTCGTACCCATGAGGCGTCGCCAAAGCAAAGCAGCCCAGTAATTCGGGCGCGGTGCGAATGTATTTTCGTCTAACAAGCCATAGTCGCTTGATGCCAATGTGTTGTGCATAATTACTTTCACGCCACGTTGGGCGAGGCTTGCATGTTGAACAAGATATCGGAAGGTGTCCAGAAAAGTCGACGCCCAGGGGTTTCCACCGCAGGCTGCATCGGCGGTTTCCGTAATCCAGAGTGATTTGCCCGGTTCGAACTTGTCTCGAAGGTCCGAGTAGAATGTGCCAATCTTTTCCGGTCGCGAGAGCCAGTCTGGAGAAAGTGCCGCTGCTGCCGTTGTCTGTGATGATGCGCCCATGCTGGCACACCGCTGCGAAATAGCGGCATAAAGATGGTACGAAAAAACGTCGAATACCGGACCGGCTGCGTGGAGCAGGTCTTCGGATTTCAACACTCCGCCGGCCATTGGTATCGCGAACGGTCCCTCGCCAACTGAGCCTGGACCGAGAAATAGCGTATCGGGCGCCGTTTTCCGAAGGACCGAACGGAACACCTCGACGTCGCGGCCATAGCTTGCGGCATCGTATCCTTTCGGTGCGCCTCCCATCGCTGCAAATGTGGGCTCATTCATGAATTCACTTGCCGCAATTCGTCCTCCAACAGATTTTGTGTACTCAAACAATTCCCGAGCCTGCTCGGAGGTCCACACGCCTTGCGCATCACGGGGTCCTGGTCCCGTTGCCACGGACGTGACGATCTCGGCATTCACGGCATGAGAAAAATCGATGACGCCTTTCCATTCCTGTTGCGTTAGGACTCCGCTGAAACCTGCTGGGGCGTTAGCTGGGGCGGCGTTATCTGAATTCTGAAAATAGGCACTGTTGGCCCACGTGCCGCTGACTCGGACATATGCAGGGCTTAACGCCGCTGCCAGTTTTCGCAATCGCGGATTTGAAAGATCAATAGGCGCTCGATATTGATAAAGGTTCGGATCGAAGCCTGCCGGAGCGAAACCCGCTTGGGAGGCGGACTCCTGCGCTTTGCTTTCGTTCGTTGTGCTCCCATATGGCTTCCAGAACCTTCCCCCGATCACTTCAACCATTTCGATGTTGTAGGACTGGAAGCGCTCATCGACGGTGGCAATACGTGGCATCTTGGCCGGATCAAGTGACACACCCTGCCCGGTCAATGGAGTGGTTAGAAACACGACAGCCACAGCGCACAAAGCTGCGATTACAAAAGTTCGCAACCCAGGGTTCCTGTTCATTCAATCACCTCTTCTTTTCGAACGCGGGACCTTCACCTGTTTTATCTTCTGCTGATAGCTGTTCTTCTCCACGACCATGTTTTCTTTTTTGTCGTCGGAAAAATAAACTCCTGCTGATCGTCTATCAGGAATTCCTGGACGAGAACCTCAAAGGCTCCGCCTCCCCACGTTAGCCAGGCTTAGCACGAAAAAGTGTGCCGTATTGGACAGATCAGGTTGCCTGATGGCCGTCACTATTCGGTTGTTTGCCTTCGGCGAGTTGGTGTGGCCTTACGGCGACCAAGCGATTAATTAGGACTGGGACGATGCCCGTCACCTAACTTAAGCAACCTAACTGCGTATTTTAGGAGAATCAAGATTGTTCTGTGTCATGTGGGTATCATTTTGTATCAAACGACGTCCGCCGACACCGTTTGATATCAATCAGTTACATCTCGTTGTTGTCGTGTCACGGCAGAGGCCGCGGGTTCGAGTCCCGTCGTCCCCGCCATTCTCTTGAATGGTTTACGAAGAATCCTGAAACGCAATCTGGGTCTGTTGCATCCAACCGACTTTTGCGTCCTCCCCGCTTAGCGTTCTCTTCGACCATCCAAACAGCGGAGGGAGCGAGATCGTGAACTAGTGGAACAGGTGGATTTGCTTCCCGACAGTTTGGGAAACAGCATTGACTGGTAACCGCACAGCGGCGGCACGAAGGGTTGGACCGGCAATCTTGTGGGCGCTGTCCCTGCTGGTAGGGATCGTGGCAGGTCTGGGAGCTGTTGCGTTCCGGGCTCTCATTGCAATCTTTCACAACCTTTTCTTTCTGGGCAAGCTCTCCGCAGCATACAACGCAAACACGCATACCCCGCCAGGCTTCTGGGGGCCATTCGTAATCTTTGTCCCGGTCGTCGGGGCCTTCGGAGTGGTTTTCCTGGTGAAGAATTTCGCTCCAGAGGCGAAAGGCCACGGCGTACCGGAAGTCATCGATGCGGTTTTCTACCACAAAGGAGTGATTCGTCCGGTCGTGTCCGTCATCAAAGCGCTAGCCTCAGCGCTGTCGATCGGGAGCGGCGGATCAGTTGGTCGCGAGGGGCCCATCATTCAGATTGGTTCTTCTTTTGGTTCGACCATGGGACAGCTCTTGCGCTTGCCTACCTGGCAGGTTGTCACCCTCATCGCGGCTGGCGCAGGTGGGGGAATCGCAGCTACGTTCAATACTCCGGTTGGCGGCGTGCTGTTTGCGGTAGAGATCGTCATGCACGAAGTCAGCGCGCGAACGCTGGTGCCAGTGGTCACAGCTACCGCGACCGCCACCTACGTGGGCCAACTCTTTTTTGGACCGCATCCATCTTTCTCCATCCCTGCTCTTGAAACGACATATTTTCAATTGACTGATCCGAAGGTCCTCATCGCATACGCCATTCTTGGCGTGATCGCCGGTCTCGTTTCTGCACTGTTTATTTACTCCATTTATGGATTC
The DNA here is from genome assembly GCA_963817305.1 of uncultured Acidobacteriaceae bacterium. Lineage (GTDB taxonomy): Bacteria > Acidobacteriota > Terriglobia > Terriglobales > Acidobacteriaceae > Sulfotelmatobacter. Next base: position 79,663 of record CAWFOD010000017.1, read on the forward strand.
GAGCACTTCTTCGAGAATCGGATCAAAGGCGGATACTACGTGCGGCATGCCTCTGGAATGTTGACCGTGGGGCTCATGCTGTATTTCTTCATGCGCTTTTCCGGACATTATTATGTGGAAGGAGTGGGCTATGCCACGATTCAAGATGTGCTCGCCAGTGTGCAGTTCCCCATGTACTTTCTCGTTCTGCTGTTTGCAGCGAAGTTGCTCGCCACCTCTTTGACGCTCGGCTCGGGAGCATCCGGCGGTGTATTTTCCCCAGCGCTGTTTCTGGGCGCGACGGCTGGAGGCGCATACGGCGTCGTGCTTCACCGAATATTCCCGTCACTTCATATCAGCGCGCCCGCGTTTGCCGTCGCGGGAATGGCTGGAGTTGTAGGAGGGTCGACCGGAGCTGCCATGGCTGCGATCGTAATGATCTTCGAGATGACGCGCGACTACACGGTGATCATTCCAATGACATTGACTGTTGCCATCAGCTACGGTGTACGACGAAGCCTGATGAAGGATAGCGTCTACACGCACAAACTGGTTCTGCGTGGGGACCCAGTGCCCGAGTCCCTTCGGGCCGATCTTCAATTCACCCGCCGCGCCGCGAGTATCATGAATTCGAAGCTGCAGATCCTTCCGGCTTCGACACGCCTGCAAGATCTTCCGTCCACCAAAAATGACGCTTTCGTTGTCACAAACGGGGCTGGCGCCGTGCAGGGAGTGGTGCCCGGCGACGATCCAGCCATCCTCAGCCATGCCAGTCCCACCGCGATGATCGGGGATGTTGCGCTGAGCAATTATGTAGTTGTGATGCCGGGTGATTCCGTATGGGACGTAGTTGCTGCGATGCGCTCTTCGGACTCTGGCATCGCGCTGGTAGCTGCGCACAAAGCGGATTTGTCCCCCAGTAAAGTGCAAGGAATAATAACCCGCAAGGCCATCATGGACGCCCTCGCCAGCGACATGGAGGTTTTTGGCGTATAAGATTTCGGGCAGCAGAGAAACGGATTTGCGGCGGGTACCGCATCAGTAAGGTTAAATCCTCACACATGTCCACTCCAACCGGCGCCGCACACGATCGCATCCTACATACGGAATGAAAAAGTCAATGGTCCAGAAACGATTGCCACAAACTCAACGAAAATCGAAGTCTCTGCTCAGAGCGCTGCTATGCGGTTTCGCTGCCGGGCTTGGAGCCGTCTCGGCTATGGACCGGTTCACGAATCTGACTGCAAATCGGCGGAGAGGGCGCGATCACTCGCTGCCCTACAGTGCGCAAGAGTGGGATGCTACCAGCATCATTGCGAATTCCGCGACCCATTGGATGACCGGCCGCAATCTCTCGCACAGAGAGCTGAAAAGCGGGGCGGAGTTCGTCCACCATGCAACGGCAGGGGCGGCAGGTTCTCTCTATGGTGCGATGGTTTATCGATCGCCTGCAATCGTGCATTCGAGAATCATGTCGGGCCTGGCCGGCGTTTGTTTCGGCGCGGGAGTCTGGTATCTGGGAAACGAGTTGGTTTTACCCGCGCTCGGCGTGTTGAAGGCGAGAGGATTACACCGCAGCCATGCGGGCTGAGGCGCTCGTGGCGCATGTAATTTACGGTGTAGCCACCGGTCTGCTCTACCGCCAATTAACGGCAACGTCCGCGGAAAACTGAATGAGCGGTTGGATGACCGCCTTCAACGGCGCTTTCCTACGCTGCTCGTCGATAGACTGACCGGCGATAACTGCGTTCCGATTTACTGTTTTTCGCGGGATCAATCTTTGCCGGATCGATCTTTCGTGATCGCGACCCAAAGTAGTAGCCGCCGGCGGCGATGATGCCGGCGAATGCGGCTGCGATCCAGCGCCGGTTTAGCGACGCCTCAAGCTCGTAACTTTTAGCGTGCGCTCTGCCGGTAAAAGTTCCCCGCGCCCCATGATCGCCCGGCACCGGTGACCAAAGATTGTTCGGCCGGTTGGGATCCTCCGGTTCGCTGGTCTGCTGCGAACTTGAACCCGGTTCGACCCAGATAGTGATCGAGAAGACCTGGAGCAATCTTGTTCCCGACAATAGCGGCTACGGTCGGCGCAGCGACGTAGATTTCCCTGCGATCATTATGGGCGGCCCAGTAAATGGCTTGCGCGCCTACTTCTGGTTCAAAAATCGGTGGGACCGGTTGCGCTTTGTGCTTGAGGCGGCTCTTGACCCATCCGAATTGCGGAGTATTCAATGCCGGCATCTGCACCATGGTAAGGCGAATTTTGCTGTGGTCATGAATCAGTTCACAGCGGAGCGAGTCAGTAAACCCGGCGATTGCATGTTTTGCGGCGCAGTAAGCGGATTGCAGTGGAATGCTGCGATAGGCAAGCGCCGAACCGACTTGCACGATAGTCCCTTCGTCGCGCGGCAACATGCTCTTCAACGCGCAGAGCGTTCCGTAAACAACGCCGAGATAAGTCACTTCCGTGACGCGCTTGTATTCCTTCGGCTCCATTTCCTTGACGGGAGAGAACACCGAAGCCATCGCGTTATTCACCCAAATATCAATGGGGCCGAACTCGCGCTCAACAGCCCCGGCCGCCTGCTCCACGGCGTCTGGATCCGCTACGTCGGTCGGCAAGACTAAAGCCTTGCCGCCACCGGCTTCAATCTCCCGCTTGGCACCCTCGAGACCATCGACTCCCCTTGCCAGCAAGCCGACACTCGCTCCATGGCTTCCAAAATGACGAGCGATCGCACGACCTAATCCGGCAGAAGCGCCCGTAACTACCACAACCTCGTTTTTCACGAATAGACTCCTGTGCGCGCGAAACCAAACACGCAAACCTTATGCGCGAAAGCTCGAACTGCGCTGCGAGATATAGATTAGAGCCCTTTCCCGAGGACAGGGTTTTCTTCAATCCACCGGCTTCGCGTTAAATCGGGCCGGCTACAAAGCATTCGGAGCTTCACGTACTCAACCACTGCCGAGATTCGTGGGGATAGTCTGGCCTCGGTCATGGAAAGTACCTGCCGGAGTGCTGCTGGGCGGCGATATGGGCCGGTCAGATTGTTCTGAAGGCGTTCCTGTGCAGGTTTCACGATGCGCACAGCGAACGTTCGATCGAATTCAGCGGCGGGAAATAATTACGCAAACCCAGGCGAGGCTGGCGGAATCATAAAAGTGGAGTGCCCAGGGATATGGCTCGAAATGGTGTGCATCCTCAGAAGCTGACGAGCGCTATTGTGTTCAGTTGGCTCTCTTTGTTTTTACCCATTGCTCAGTATTCCTTCTTACAACCGCAAGGCTCCCGCCCGAATCTTGCCTCCGATTATTGATGTGATCGATGCCGATAGAAAAGACCGAGTGACCAAAACTTTAGCAGAGTCGCATCTGGACGCAATGATCTGCAACTCGGCGAGTGCGGTCCTGCTTCTGACCGGATACTGGCCTGTAATGGGAGCGAGTGTCGCCGTCTTTACCAAAGACGGGGAAGTCCACGTGGTACTGCCCGAAGACGAAGTTGAACTTGCCCAGCGAACTTCGGATGCAGGTTTGGTTCCTTATCAACCCTCAACCTTGGCCACTCTCTCCACTCCCATAGACGCGCTAGTGGATCCGTTGCGGCAACTCACGACCAGGCTCGGGTTGTGCCACGCCGCAATCGGCCTTCAGTTGGATGAAGCAATGCAACCCGCAACCTATCTTTCCTCCGTGGAGTTTCGATTTTCTCTCTTCGCCTTGCTCCAGCGATTGCTCCCCGAAGCGAATTACACAAGTTGCGACCACGCACTCGAACAGATGCAAGCCCACAAAACTGCCAAAGAACTGGAGTGCGTACAACGGGCCTCGGAGATCGCGGCGGCGGGATTTGCACGCGCGGCCGAAGTCGTACAAGTGGGAAGACGGGAGACAGAAATCGCGGCTGCCCTGCAGGCCGCTTTCCAGGCTTCCACAAAAACTGCGGCGGTAGAGCGCAGTTACGGCTCCTTTTTTTGTATGTCTGGCCCGAACTCTGCTCGCGCTTCCGCCGCTTATGCACGCACTCGACAACGTTCAGTCGAGGCCGGCGATCTGGTGATGATCCACGCCAATACTTGCGCTGACGGCTATTGGACGGACATCACCCGCACCTATACAGCGGGCCCGGCTTCTCATCGGCAGGACACGATGCGTTCCGCGATTTGCGAAGCAAGAAGAGAAGCACTGCTCGCGATTCGTCCCGGGGCCCGCGCTTGTGAAGTGGACCACGCTGCACGAAATGTGATGAGTGCACATGGTTTTGGGGATGCGTTCAAGCATTCCACCGGGCACGGTGTAGGTTTTGCGGCGGCCAATGCAAACGCTCTGCCACGAATTCATCCGAAATCTCCCGATGTTCTCGAGCTGGGAATGACTTTCAACGTGGAACCGGCCGCGTACTTCGACGGTTATGGCGGCATGCGGCACTGTGACGTAGTTGCGTTGACTTCCGAAGGCGCGACCGTATTCACAGAATTCTGAGGACGAGTATTGATCGACGCAGCGAAGACGAAAATCACGAGCGGCAAGGTGGACTGCTTCAGGATTCCAACCGATGCCCCTGAGGCTGACGGCACCTACGCGTGGGACAGTACGACGATGGTGCTGGTTCGCCTCGAGGCAGGTGGGAAGACGGGACTCGGATACACCTATGCGGATGAGTCGACAGCGAAGCTGGTGGACACGATGTTGCAAAAGGTAGTTGCCGGTCGCGATGTCTTTTCGCATGCAGCGGTCCTTCAGGATGTTTACCGCAGCGTTCGCAATCTTGGAGAAACCGGTATCACCAGGATGGCGGCGGCTGCGATCGACAATGCGCTGTGGGACCTGCGCGCACGCCTTCTGGATGTCCCTTTGGTCAGCCTGTTTGGAATGGTGCGCGACGGCATCCCGGTTTATGGAAGCGGTGGCTTTACCTCATACAACGACACGCAGTTGCGAGATCAACTCGGCGGCTGGGCGCAACAGGGTTTCTCGATGGTGAAGATGAAGGTAGGAAGTAATCCAGAAGATGATCCCCGGCGCGTGGAGGTCGCGCGCAGCGCTATCGGCGATCGATGCGAACTATTTGTGGACGCCAACGGAGCATACACAGTCACGCAGGCCCTTCGTCTTGCGCACAAATTTGCCGAGCAAAAAGTGCGATGGCTCGAAGAGCCAGTCAGCTCCGACAATCTCACGGGACTCAGTGAAGTTCGCGCTCGCGCCCCCATTGGAATGGACGTTGCGGCCGGGGAGTATGGCTACACGGCCTGGTATTTCCGCAGGATGATCGATGCCGGGGCAATCACAATCTTACAGGCGGATGCAACCCGATGCGGGGGCATGAGCGGATTTCTCAATGTCGCCGCGCTTTGCTGGGCGGCAAACATCCCACTCTCGTCGCACTGCGGACCGAGCATGCATCTGCATGTTTGCTGCGCCGTGCCGCGAGCCATTCATATGGAGTTTTTTCACGATCATGCTCGTATTGAACGAATGTTTTTTGACGGCTTCTGCGAACCGCAAAGCGGAATTATGAAACCGGACCTGACCCGTCCGGGAAATGGTCTCGAGCTAAAGGATAAAGATGCGGCAGCTTATCGGATTTGATCTACACCATCAAAGTTAGCCGCATCGAAGAACACCATGCGCTTGGCGCGTAAATGACGAAAGGGAAAATTTATGGCGAAACAGGTTTCCGATCTTATTGTTGAGCGCTTGATTGAATGGGGAGTGGATACGATTTTTGGCTTCCCCGGCGACGGAGTCGACGGTTTCTTCGAGGCGCTTAGAACTCACAAAGACAAAATGAGATTCATCCAGGTGCGGCACGAGGAGGCGGCGGCGTTCGCTGCCGTAGGCTATGCGAAATATACCGGACGGATCGGAGTTTGCTGCGCGACCTCTGGTCCCGGCGGTGTGCATCTTCTCAATGGGTTGTACGACGCGAAATGCGATCTGCAGCCTGTGCTGGCCATTACCGGGCACACGTTTCACGATCTGATTGGCATGGACTACCAGCAGGACGTCGATCTCGACAAGCTTTATATGGACGTCTCGGTTTTCAATGAGCGAGTCATGGGCCCGGCGCACGCCGTGAATGTAGTCGACATGGCGGTGCGTACCGCCTACGCTCGCCACGGCGTTTCTCATATTTGTATTCCGAAAGACATTCAGGAGTGGGAAGTTTCCAATAAGCACCGCAGCAATGCCAACGTCGCACACCACAGCGGAGATTGGAGCGTTCCATCCACTGCCCGACCAGCCGAAACGCTTTTACAGCAAGCCGCTGACATCATCAACGCCGGATCGAAGGTCACAATCTTTGCAGGGCGTGGCGCGCTCGGCTGCAGGGAAGAAGTCACACAACTCGCAACCATCGTGGGCGGGCCAGTCGTGAAAGCACTCCTGGGAAAGGCAGTCTTACCTGACCGTAGTCCCTATACCACCGGTGGAATCGGGCTGCTTGGCACCGCTCCCTCGGTGGACGCCATGAATGATTGCGACACGCTGATCATGATCGGCACGAGCTATCCGTATATGGAGTTTCTGCCCAAACCTGGTCAAGCGAAATGCGTGCAGATCGAAATTGATCCCAGCCGCGTCGGGCTACGGCATCCGGTAGATGTTGGTTTGGTCGGTGACGCAAAGACAATTCTTACCGCCTTGCTGCCTCTTCTGGAGCGGAAGAAGCATGACTTCGTGGAGAAAGCCCGGGCTCACATGAGGGACTGGAACGAGCTGATGGAGGAGCGCGGCACACGCAAAGATATGCCCATGAAGCCGCAAGTGGTCACCTACTCTCTTAATAAATTGTTGAAGGACGATGCCATCGTCTCTTCCGATAGCGGAACCATCGCTACCTGGACGGCGCGCTATGTCGAGATGCGAGGCACCATGCAGTTCTCGCTTTCCGGTTCGCTGGCGACGATGGCCAATGGGCTTCCTTACAGCATTGGCGCTGCCATCGCTTATCCCGGGCGGCAGGTTGTGTGCGTAGTCGGTGACGGCGGCCTAACCATGCTCATGGGCGAGATCGCTACTCTGGTGAAATACGACCTGCAGGTAACTGTGATCGTGATCAAGAACAATGTGCTGGGACAAATTAAATGGGAGCAGATGATTCTCGAGGGAAATCCTGAGTATGGAGTGGAACTGCAACCAATCGATTTTGCCAAAGTAGCCGAAGCCTGTGGTGCCCGGGGATTCACCATTGAGCATCCTGAAGAGGCGGAATCAATTCTGCGCGAAGCGCTCAATCATAAAGGACCTTCGGTGGTGCAGGCGGTGGTCGATCCGAATGAGCCGCCGATGCCGGGTAAAGTGACGACGGAACAGGCAATCCATTTTGCCAAGTCGCTGTTGCGAGGACAGAAGGACGCGATGAAGATTCTTAAAACGATTGCTCTGGACGAAGTACGCGAGGTCGTCTAAGGCGATGCCGGGTCAATTCACGATCGCCGTCGGGCGCCCTCGCAGTACTGCTCGGCACGATTTGGAAATCGTCGCGAATCGAATCCGGGAGGGACGGTTCCAGCGAAGCCTTTCTCTCTTGACGGCGGGAACCAGCATCGCAAGTGGTCTTGAAGTCGCCTACGAACATTATCGTGGCAGCTACAGCCGCCGCGTCATGTACACGCCGGTGATCATGAGCGCCTTGCTGGCGGTTGCAGGCATCGCCGGTTTTTTCAGTGGTCGCGCAGCCAGAACCGTTCTGCGCTTGGTCTCGGCGGTAACGCTCGGCGATGCCGCCATCGGTTTTTACTTCCACGTGCGCGGCATCCAGCGAAAACCAGGCGGGTGGCGGCTTCCCATGACCAACATGATTATGGGGCCGCCGATTTTTGCCCCGCTGCTGTTTGGTACGAGCGCGTATCTTGGGCTCATCGCCTCCTTCCTTCGACGGCAAAAAGCTTCCTGCAACCCGCGATCACGACGAGAACACTTGCTCGCCAGGCTTTTGCCCGCGAAGGCAGGAAGGGAATTGCTCTCGGCGGAACAGGATATTCGCGAGGGACGCTTTCAGCGGCAGGTAGCGATCGTGACCGGAGTCAGCGCGCTGCTCAGCGGCTTCGAAGCTTTCTATTCGCACTACAAAAACAATTTTCGCTATGCCGTGCAGTGGACTCCCATTATTCTTGCACCCGCTCTCGCTGCCGCCTCCTTTGCCTCCGTAAAGAGCCGTCGGCTTGCCACCACGGCGCTGCCGGCATTGTCTTTGCTGGCTTCGGCAGACGCAGCCGTCGGATTTTATTATCACGGACGCGGCGTGCTTCGCCGGCCAGGTGGCAGCAAGCATCTCCTCTATAACATCATGTACGGGCCGCCGATCTTTGCCCCATTGCTGTTTGGCGCGGCGGGAATGCTTGGACTGCTGGCCAGTCTGCTGCGCCGGAGGCACGCATGAAGCCTGGATCGGCAACAACCATAACCGGCGTCGATTCTTCTTTGTTACCTCGCGATGTCAATGGCGATCCGCTCGAACCTCGCAATACTCCCGGCTACTATCCTGGCTTCAGCACCCTTTCCCAAAGAGCGTTCTGGGATGATGCGACGCGCCGGGTCGTCACCGAGCGCGTGAACGCAAACCATGCCAGGCAATTCTTTTCCGCGGAAGAATGGGATTTCTGGACGTCGGTGTTTGCTCACCTGATTCCGCAGACAGACAGAACTCCTGACCACCAAATTCCTATCGTCGCTCCGCTTGACCATCGATTGTTCCTCAATCAAACCGTGGGATATCGATTCGAGAACATGCCGCCGGATGGTGAAGCGTACCGCCTGGGGCACGAGGCTATTAATAAGGAGGCTGAAATTCGCTACGGCGCCGGTTTTCTCGCATTGCCGTATCGCGACCAAGACATGGTACTCAAGGCAATTCATGATGGCGAGCCGAAGGCCGCCGCGGATATTTGGGAGAAGATGTCGGTACATCGGTTCTGGCAGTTGGTGATGGGCGATGCGATTGACGCATATTACGCCCACCCCTGGGCATGGGATGAGATCGGATTCGGCGGTCCCGCTTACCCCCGCGCCTACACGCGCCTGGAGCGCGGCGAGCCGGAGCCATGGGAGGTCGAGGAAGAACGTTATGCGTGGCTCGCGCCCGAAGCTGCAGTGTCGGCTGAAGTCGAGTCGGCCGCCCACCACCACACCGAAGCCGACCAGCACAAGTCCTGATGAACCGCAAACAGCCAATTCTCGGATCGTTCCAGCCGCCGCGTAACGGCGAGCACATGCTGGGCTCGTTGCAATACTTGCACGCGCCGATGCGGAAATTCGACGAGAGAGACGAGGTCGACTACATTATTGTTGGCGTCGGAGCGGCGGGCGGCATTCTTCTGCAACGGCTGGCGCGTGCCGGTTTTAACGTCCTCGGTCTCGAAGCCGGTCCCTTCTGGGATACCGAGCGCGATTGGGTCAGCGACGAAGCAGGGTCGCACAAACTCTATTGGGAGGATCCGCGCGTCACCGGCGGCTCCGATCCGCTGGCGCTGGGTGCGAACAATTGCGGCAAGGGCGTAGGCGGAGGTTCGGTTCACTGGGCGGCATTCACTCCGCGGCTGCATCCTTCCGACTTCGAGGTTTATTCCCGCGACGGTGTCGGCGTCGATTGGCCCATCACGTATGAAGATCTTCTTCCTTATTACGAGCAACTGGAATTGGAAATGCCTGTCGCAGGTCCCTGCCTACTATCCGTGGGGACATCCGCATGGCTATGCTTACGGACCGCATCCCATGGGCGGCGTCGGCAACGCGCTGATTCGCGGATGCACTGCGCTCAACATTCCCGTGTCGATTGGCGGTCCGGTGGCCATCCTCTCCGGTTCTCATGGAGACCGTCCGCATTGCATCTACCGCGGCTTCTGCATTCAAGGCTGCAAGGTCGGCGCGAAGGCCAGTACTCTGATTACTCATGTTCCCGACGCTTTGAAAAAGGGCGCGGAGATTCGCGATGAATGCATGGTCTCTCGAGTGGAACTGGGCAAACAAAGACGCGTCACCGGCGTACATTACTTTGACAAAAACGGCGCAGCACATTTTCAGAAGTCGAAGGCTGTGATTGTCTCTGGTTATGCCATCGAGACGCCGAGGCTATTGTTAAACTCCGCTTGCCCCGGATTCGAAAATGGACTCGCGAACTCCAGCGGCACGGTCGGCCGCTATCTGATGGCGCAGGCTGGAAACGTTGTCCTGGGACGTTTTGATCAACCGGTGCGGATGTACAAAGCTCCTCCGGCACACGCCTTGACCGAAGAATTTTACGAGACCGATCCTCAGCACGACTTCGCTCGCGGGTTCGCCATTCAGACGGTCGGCCCGTTGCCCATAGCTTTCGGCAAGCAGATGCTCGCCGCTAAAAAAGCCTGGGGATGGGGCCTGCGCCGCGAAATGATGGATTACAACCACTGGGCTGCATTCGGCTTGCTGGGTGAGATTCTTCCCTGGGAGGACAATCGCGTGACCCTCGCGCGAGAAAAAGATCGCTTCGGCCTGCCCGTCGCCCACGTCAGTTTCAACCTGCACGAAAACGACAAAAAGCTGATCAAATTCGCGAAAGAAAAAACCATGGAGGTCATGTCCGCCGCCGGCGCCACCGAAGTTGTGCAGGAGGCCCGCTACGCTCATCTTGTGGGCGCTGCACGCATGGGATCGGACCCCATGACTTCCGTAGTGGATAAGTTTGGCCGGACCCACGACATCGCCAATCTTTTTGTGTGCGACGGAAGCGTCATGCCCACCCAGGGTTCTGCGAATCCGGGACTCACCATCCAGGCATTGGCGGCAAGAACTGCCGACTATCTGATCTCGCAGGGAATTCGGATCTTTGATTCCGATGTGCGTGATATGACCTCGCCCCCAATTCGACGCGAACTCGCGCCTCCGGAAACATGGGGCAAAGGAGTCCCACGGCTCACCTAGCAAAAATTCGCCTGACTGTGCAGCTCCCACCTGCGTTCTCAAACAAACACGCGCCCTCATTCCCAAAGCCGCGTCATATGCAGCAGATGCAAAACATGCAAGTCCTGAGGCGGCCGGCGTCGCAGTGCGCGACGCAGTTGCTTTAAGCTCTGCGTCCTTTCGCTCGTCTACCCGCCGGCGCTTTCTTCTTCAACTTGCTCTGATTGTAGTCAACGGCGGCACGGATCAGATTCTTCAATGCGCGTTCGTTAATCTTGTCGCCCTCGAACAAATCGATCGCACGCCACATGTTCCCTCCGAGGCCTGCGTTGAACAGCTTCTCAGGATCCGCCAGGCTCGCCCCGTGGGCGAACGTAAGCTTCACCTTATCTTTATGGCCGTTGCCCACTGCGATGATTCCGTCGTGCGACCACACCGGGCTTCCCATCCACTTCCATTCCTCGACGATCTCAGGGTCTGCCTCGTGTATGATCGTGCGCACTCTCGCGAGCATTTTCCCGCGCCACTCGCCCCCGGGCCCGGAAGAAAGTTGCTTGATCTTTTCATCGATCAACGCGGAAGCAGAGACGAATGCAGACGCGGATACCACCGGGACGGGCTTTTTCGGGACAGATTGTTTCATATAGAACTTTAACTCTCGCACCTAATTTAGCCGCCCTCAGCGTAACCTGCAACCGTCACGAGTGGAGACTTCTTCTGGCTCGATGGGGTTCAAAAAGAAATACGGGAGCCCGACGATCAAGCCTACAAAGGCATGCGAGCGCGTCTGAACATTACAAACGCCGCTAATGTGCCCACCAAAGCTGGAAGCGGCAGAAAGAATACGATGAAAACGCCGCATACAAACTGTGTGTTGAAGCAACGCGACCCTGGCGGAGGGTGGCCACATAGCAATGACACGACTAAACAGACGATAAACAGAAAGTGTGGCGACAGCAGCAGTACACCCAGAATCCGTCTGCCAGTGCTCATCTTCCGCCAGACCCGGCAAGCGGCATAGACGGCGATGCAGAACACCAGAACAATTAGACAAAGCAGCAGCAAGATCAAGCGCATGCAGGCACTATACGAAGAACGTTTGGCTCACTCAACAGGCGGAGTACGATAGCTCAACGAAGCCGTTCTTGTAAGCGACTACATCCTTCAGATTCCATCTCTGCTCCGTCAGGGAACCATCGAAAAGTCGCAGTCCTTCACCCAACAGGATTGGCGCAATCGTCAGCCTGATTTCGTCCACCAAGCCGAGTTCGAGAAAACGCTGGCACAACAAGGCCCCACCTACCAGCCAGATATTTCGGAATCGAGGCGTGAGTTTCACGTCCACTAACGTTTGCAGATCGCCCGAATAGAACTCGACGCTCTTTCTCGTCGTCGGCAATGCTCTACTGGTGATCACTACCACCGGAGTGTCGCCATAGGGCCAGCCCAGTTCAAGTGCGTGCTCATAGGTGCGGGAACCGAGCACGTAACAATCTGCCGATTTTACGAAGGCTGCAACTTCCTCCTCCGAAATGGAAACTCCGGCTTCGTATACGCTTCCCGGGCTATCCATCCAGGCGACACTGTTGTCCTTCTTCGCGATGAAACCATCCAGACTGGAAACCAGGTGCAAGGTTACCGTTCGTCCTCTTTCACTACTTTGGCTGCGTGACATCGTTCCTCGCTTTGGCCAACATCGTTATGCGCAGGACGCACCGAAACGGCTGGTCGGCGCCGCCGTCCCCTCGAAATGTTGAAAATAGCGTCTGACATTATTTACTACAAGCCGCATCCGGGTGCCGGGAAAAAGAAGAGACTCGGAAGCGGCGCTGGCGGAGCCGGTAAGTGATTCGTAATCCTGTCGCTTTTACGTCTGCATCCTAAAATTCCGGGGTCGGATCCGCATTCAACGTTGGGTAGCACTGCTGATCATCTCGTGAACCTCCTCGATCCATGCCGTCTGACCCGGCTGAGCCGACCAATCAGCGCGATTCAATGCCGAACTGTTTGGCGTAATCCGCGTGCAGGCGCTGCCAGCCGCCGAACTTGATGGCGTCGGGACCAACCATGCGTCCGATGGGAGTTCCGCTAAGCAGGTGATCGAGAACATCGAAACAGATGTGCCAACCGGCAGCACCCATTGCGATGAAGCGGTGACCGATGTTAGTCCACAATGTCAAACGCGTGCCATCACCCGAGGCTTCGAGTTCCCACCGCATATCGAAGTCACCCCACTTGTACTCAAGGAGCTCGGGAGCGTCCGCGCGCGTCACCGTCGTTTCGGTAATGCGCGGCGTGGGCGCTCCCACCGTGGTGAGCTTCACCGTGGTCCCAGCCGCATCGAGGCTCCCATCGGCATCGAAGGGAGCCCACTCGCGCAGATGTGCCGGGTCGGTTATCGCCTGCCAGACTTTTTCCCGCGGATGACGCAGTTCGCGGACGAGAACCAGCGTCCACTTCTCCTCTTCTTGCCCGCGGCCGTTTTGTACCCGCTCCTTTTGTATCCGCGCACCGCTGGCGGGACCCGGTGTGTACTGCGCGCGATCGTTCACCTTCTTCCTCCTTCGAACTGCTTTACCAGCGCTTCAGCTGCGTAAGCTGAATGAGGTTGCCGCAGGTGTCATTCAGCATGGCAATGGTCGAGCCGGTCACGTCGGTGGGCGGCATGGTGAACTCGGCGCCTCGGGCCTTGATCCGCTCGATAGTCGCCCTTGACGTCGTCCGTAAAGAAATTGGCCGCAGGCTGGTGCTGTTGAAAGATCGCCTCCTGATACGCTTTAGCCGCGGGATTGTTGTTCAACGCCAGCTGCAGTTCAGTGCCGTCCGGCTCCTCGGGCGAGGCTACGGTCAGCCAACGATATGGTCCCTGACTGAAGTCGGTTTTCTTGGCAAATCCCAGCACCTCCGTATAGAAACGCAGGGCTTTGCTCTGGTCATCCACGTATACGCTGGTCACTTTGATTTTCATTTGTTTCTCCTTTATCACGCTCGCGGTTTAAGCCGCGTCGGTTTCTTAGTTGTTTTCTTTTTCGTTGGTGTTGATTTCGCTGGCGTTGAGCGCCCCATGCGGTCGAGGTAGCGTTCGAGAGCATCCACGTGCGTGGACCAGAACCGGCGAAACTGGGCCAGCCAGGCATCCACCTCTCGAAATGGTTCAGGCTTCAGCCGGTAGAGACGGCGCTGTGCATCCACTGTGGATTCCACGAAACCGGACTCGCGCAGCACACGCAAGTGCTTTGACACGGTCGGCTGCGGCATATGAAGCTGACGCTCGATCTCTCCCACCGACTGCTGGGACGAGACCAGGAGGCTCAATATCGCCCGGCGGTTCGGCTCCGCGATGATTTCGAATACGGATTCCACCTTCTTTGTATACGCCAATTAGCATATACGTTTCAAGGCATATACAAGGATGTAGCTCGGAAATTCGGATGGCAGAGGCTGCGATTAATCGTTCCGTAATCTCTTCAACTCATCAGAGATGAGTTCTGCCATCGAATGTTGCGTTGCGGAGAAGACATCCCCCGGCGTTGTTAACCGCGAACGGTAAGTACCGGACACGTAGCATGCGCTACGATGTGTTGGGCTGTAGTGTGGCCCAAATGGGTAACGGCGCTCACCGAGCGATGCGTCGGACGCACCCCCAGAATAATCAAGTCGGCTACCTTATCATCTCTATCGTTGGCGATTTCCAGAATCCGTTGCGCGGGTAGAGCGAACTCCTGGCCAAATCCGACTCGGCATTCGACATGGCACCACGCCTCGGCATCAGGAGGAATCAGCTGATTCAATCGACGCCAAACGGACGCCGTGGCCGCTTCCAGATCAATTATGCCTGCTGCAGGTTGGTCGATGACATGAAGCAACGTCAGTCGTGCCTGAGTTTCCTCGGCCAACGAGAAAGCGAACGGTAAGGAAGCCAAGGACTCTGCGCCAAAATCTGTCGCTAACAAGATATTGCGGAATTGAATTTCATCCTCGCGCTTAGAGGCCACGTTCGGTCCGATGCTGAGAACGGGACAAGTGGCCTGACGAAATATTTTCTCCGCGATGGAGCCCATCAGCAACTTCCGCGCGCCCGTGCGGCCATGAGTGCCGATCACGAGCAGATCAATGTCATTTTCGCCGATGAACCCAGACAGAGTCTGCCAGACTTCACCCACGCCGAAGAGTGCTTCGTGCTTTTCAGCGCCGAGTTGTTCGTCGAGATGTTTTAGTACTTCCGGTTCCAATTCCTTTTCATGTTGGAGACGAGATGGCCACAAATCTGGCGCGGTGAACAGGTAATCCTCGGACGACGCCACGTGGGCGCCATAGATCGTTGCCCCGTACTGACGAGCGATTGCCACGGCATAAGGCAATGCTGCGTCGGAACGCGGAGAAAAATCAGTTGCAAACAAGATGTTGTTGAGCGTAATTCGTTTCCCAGCTTCCAGGGCTTTCATAACCCACCTCCCATGATTCCTCAATTCCATCGCGGATGGCGGCACTTGAGGGCTGAATGCCACAACGTGACCGGGGCCGTGGACTTGCAGCGGTCTGGCGCCGCTTGCTGCTCATGGAAGTTCCAGGCGCCTTCCATAGCCGCGTGTGCTCATATTTTCGTCTCTGAAGATGTTAGAGGCGATGCCAGGAGTCACCGCTGTTCGTGATACCGATCACCGCGGTCAGGGCCTGAGAATTTCGCTGACAAGTTACGGCTGCGTGTGACTTCCATCACTAAAACCGGTGATCCCTGATATCTCTCCGCAACCCGGGTTTCAGAGACAATTGAATGTAGCGAGGTGACCCCTCGAATGTCCTGGGAAACCCATTACAAACGCAACCTCATGGCAGCGGATGATGCCTTGCGCCTGGTTCGCTCCGGGATGCGAGTCTACATTCAGCCAGGCTGCGCCGAACCGGAGACTCTGGTCGAAGCGCTAATGCGCCGCGCCCCAGAGGTGCATGATGTGGAGATCGTCCACATGATGACGATGGGCTGCGCGCCTTATGTGGCGCCGGAGATGGAAGGGCATTTTCGCCACAATGCCATGTTCATCGGACCCAATGTGCGAGACGCCATCAGCCAGGGCCGCGCCGACTACACTCCCATACACCTCAGCGAGATTGAAGGCTTGTTTGAGAGCGGCGCAATGCCGATTGACGTGGCGCTCATCGAAGTTTCTCCTCCCGATCCCCACGGCTTCTGCAGTTTTGGGGTTGGCGTGGATACCACGCTGACCGCGGCCAAGGTGGCGCAGCACGTCGTGGCCCAAATCAATGACCAGATGCCGCGCACCTACGGCGACAGTTTCATACACGTCAACGACATCGATGCGATCGTGGAATCGTCGCGACCGTTGTGCGCGCTGAAGAAGCCCGCGCTTACCGATCTGCATGTGGCCATCGCGCGCAACGTGGCCAGCCTGATCGAAGATGGCGCGGTGCTGCAGATTGGCATCGGAGGAATTCCCGAGGCTGTGCTGCCATTACTGATGGATCGCAAGGATCTCGGAGTGCACAGCGAACTGGTTTCGGATGGCGTGATCCCGTTGATCCAGGCCGGCGTGATCACGGGAGTGCGAAAAAACTTCAAGCCCAGGAAGATTATCGTGGGATTTGCGCTTGGCACGGATGAGCTGTTCGAATTCGTCCACAACAATCCCATCTTTGAATTTCACCCGACCGCTTACACCAACGATCCGGTGTTGATCGCGCGTAACGACAATATGGTCGCGATAAATTCTGCGCTGCAAATAGATCTGACGGGGCAGGTTTGTTCCGATTCGATCGGCAGCCAGTTTTACAGCGGCATCGGAGGGCAGGTCGATTTTCTGCGTGGTGCTTCACGCTCGAGAGGCGGCCGGTCCATCATCGCACTGCCCTCGACGGCGAAGAACGGCAGCCTCTCGCGCATTGTTCCGGTGCTCGACCCCGGTGCGGGGGTGGTCACCTCGCGCGGCCTCATCCGCTGCGTGGTGACCGAATACGGAGTTGCGTTCCTGCATGGCAAAACCATTCGCGAGCGCGCCAAGTCCTTGATCGAGATTGCGCACCCTAAATTCCGGCAGGTGTTGTACGAGTACTGCGAAAAAATCAAATGGCTGCAACATGAACCGACGCTCGAGATTGCGGCGAGGTAAGGAATATGGGCCAATCGCGAGGCAACATCACCATCGATGTCGAAGAGTGCAAAGGATGCGGGCTGTGCGTGGAATCGTGTCCGCCGAAGTGTCTCGAACTGGCTGCAGAACTGAGCGGCTTCGGCGTACATCCCGCGCGCTACACGGGGGAAGGCTGCACCGGATGCGGAATCTGTTTCTATTGCTGCCCGGAGCCGGGAGCCATCATCGTCTATCGGCTGTCGCCGCCCAAGAGGGTGGCAGCGCAGGGAGGCGATCATGCGACAGCTGTGTAAAGGAAATGTAGCAGTCATCAAGGGTGCGCTGCTGGCGGGTTGCCGCGCCTACTACGGATATCCGATTACTCCGGCGAGCGAGATTGCGGAAGCTGCAGCTCGGTTTTTCCCCGAGATCGGTGGAACCTTCGTGCAGGCGGAGAGCGAGACGGCTTCCATCAACATGGTCTATGGCGCGGCGGCTGCCGGAGTGCGGGTGATGACGGCTTCTTCCGGACCCGGGCTCAGCCTGATGCAGGAAGGAATTTCCTATCTTGCCGGCGCGGAGTTGCCTTGCGTGATTGTCGACGTAATGCGTGCCGGACCGGGCTTGGGCAACATTGCGCCTGAACAGAGCGACTATTTCGCGATGGTGAAAGGCGGGGGCCACGGGAACTATCGCAATCTGGTGCTCGCCCCAGCGTCGGTGCAGGAGATGGCGGAGCTGACTATTCTGGCTTTTGAACTGGCCGATAAGTATCGCAATCCTGCGATCGTACTCGCCGACGGTTTTATTGGCCAGGTCATGGAGCCACTCGATCTCGAATACCGCGAAATCGAGCCTCCAGAAAAGCCATGGGCCGTAAAGGGCACGGCTGAAACCCGTAAGAATTTTGTGAGCTCGATCTACCTCGAGGCTGACGATCTCGAAGCCCACCAGCGTCGCATGGAAGCAAAATATGTTCGCGCGCAACAGGCCGAAACTCGGTGCGAACAGTATCGTACGGGAGACGCCGAATTGCTGGTGGTGGGTTACGGCATCGTGTCGCGGGTGTTGCGCTCCGCGGTGGATGAGGCTCGCCTTCTGGGAATCAAAGTTGGCTTATTCCGTCCGATTACGCTTTGGCCCTTTCCGACGGAACAATTGAAACTGGCGGCCGCGCGCACTGAGAGAGTTCTGGTAGTCGAATTGAGCAATGGACAGATGGTGGAAGATGTCCGCCTGGCGCTGAATGGAAATAAGCCAGTGAAATTTTACGGACGAGTGGGAGGCAATGTGCCGTCGGTGGAAGAGTTGGTGGAGAAGATCGAAGAGCAGACGTCCGCTTTGGTTTAAGAAGGTTCGCATAAGAGGGTAACCAATGGCTCGGGAACGTGCAGATATCAACGAAGCGAATCTGGAGACAAGCACCAACGGCTACGAAGTCGTGCATGCGAAGTCAGAAGTGTTCTATCCGGTGTACGAACGCAAGACCGATCTGAAGCACCAAACTCACTATTGTCCGGGCTGCGGTCATGGCCTGGTCCACAAGCTGATTGCGGAGGCGATCGAGGAATTAGGACTGCAGGACCGCACGATCCTGGTGAGCCCCGTAGGCTGCTCGGTATTTTCCTACTACTATTTCGATGTAGGCAATGTGCAGGTCGCGCATGGACGCGCCCCGGCAGCCGCGACGGGATTGCAACGCGCGTGCCCGGACAAAGTAGTAATTTCTTATCAGGGCGACGGCGACCTGGCGGCCATCGGAACGGCGGAGATTGTTCATGCCGCCAACCGCGGCGAAAAAATTGCCGTCTTTTTCGTCAACAATGCAATCTATGGCATGACGGGTGGGCAAATGGCCCCCACCACATTAGTGGGTCAAAGAAGCACAACCTCGCCCTGGGGGCGTCGGCCAGTAAATGAGGGCTTCCCCCTGCATATGGCCGAAATGCTTTCTTCGCTCGAGGCTCCGGTCTATATCGAGCGTGTGGCGCTCTCCGACAACAAGAACATCATGAAGGCGCGCCGCGCCGTGCATAAAGCTTTGCAGCTCCAGCGCGATGGCGCCGGTTTCTCGTTTGTTGAGATTCTCTCGCCGTGCCCCACGATCTGGGGCAAGGATCCCGTCGAGGCACGGCGCTGGGTGGCGGAGAAAATGATTCCAAACTTTCCGCTGGAAGTTTTCCGAGATCGCAAAATTGAGATGCCGGCGAGCAACGCACCTCCGCATAAGACGGTAGCAGAATTGATCGCGGGAAAGCGCGCAGACGCGACGCAGGCTGGATCCACGTTCAACCATCACTACCGGGAACTCGGTATCAAGATCGCGGGCTTCGGCGGGCAGGGTGTTCTGTTGCTTGGCCAGTTGCTAGCCGAGATGGGGATGCGCGAAGGCTTGGAAGTAAGCTGGCTTCCGTCCTATGGGCCAGAGATGCGCTCGGGCAGCGCGCACTGCCATGTATGGCTGTCGAAAGAAAGAATTGGTGCGCCCCTGGTTTCGCATCCGCAAGTACTGGTCGCAATGAATGAGATGTCGCTGCGCAAGTTTGCATCCGAGGTTGCGCCCGGCGGAATCATTCTCTACGGCCGCGATCAACTTCCAGAGGACTTCTGTATTTCGCAGGCACAAGTGGTCTGCATTCCGGCATCAGAGATTGCCGACCGGTTGGGTTCGGCCAAAGTAGCCAATGTCGTAATGGCGGGAGCGCTTCTCGAAGCGACCGAGTGCCTGCACGCGGCGACCGCCATGAAAGTGCTGGAGGTGAAAGTGAAAAACGCCGACCTGCTGGAACTGGATCGCCAGGCGCTTGAAGCAGGCCGAATCTATGTCGACCGTCACGTGGCCGTCGGAGCCGTCACGCAGGCCGACGGCTTCACGCAGTATTAGCCGGGCAGGCTCGCCTGCCAGATCTCCGGGCGACGCAAAGAAAGGGATAGAAGGTGATCGATATCACCCTCACATGCATCCCGAAACACTGTAATCGTCTCCGCAAAGCCCACAATTGGATCTGCTTTACGCGCAAAGATTTTATTCGTAACTGGTGCAACTATGGAGGGTAGGACTATGAATTCAAGAGTAATGACACCGCCGGGAATCAAAGCTCCGGCGGACTACATTGGCGAAGTGATGTGCAGCGTACAAGCCAAGAATCCCGCGGAGCCGGAATTTCATCAGGCAGTGCGGGAAGTGTTCGATTCTCTGCGTTTGGTATTAGGCAAGCATCCCGAATTTCAATCTGCCCGCATCCTGGAGCGGATTGTCGAACCCGAGCGCGTGCTGATGTTCCGCGTGCCCTGGTTTGACGATCAAGGAAATATTCAAGTCAACCGCGGGTTCCGCATCGAGATGAACAGCGCGATCGGCCCTTACAAGGGCGGGCTGCGTTTCCATCCGTCGGTGAATCTCGGCATTTTGAAATTCCTGGCGTTCGAACAGGTGTTCAAGAATTCGCTCACGACTCTGCCCATGGGCGGCGGCAAGGGCGGCTCCGATTTCGATCCCAAGGGCAAGAGCGACAATGAAGTCATGCGCTTCTGCCAAAGCTTTATGACCGAACTGCAGCGCCACATCGGCCCGGATACCGATGTCCCCGCAGGCGACATTGGCGTGGGCGGCCGCGAGATCGGCTTCCTGTTCGGACAATACAAACGGTTGCGCAATGAGTTCACCGGCGTGCTCACCGGCAAGGGCCTGGCCTGGGGCGGTTCACTGATTCGTCCCGAAGCCACCGGCTATGGCTGCGTGTACTTCGCCAGTGAAATGCTCAAGAGCAGGAAAGATTCGCTCGAAGGCAAGATCTGCCTGGTTTCCGGCAGCGGCAACGTTTCGCAATACACCATCGAGAAGCTTCTCGATTTCGGAGCCAAGCCGGTGACGGTGTCCGATTCGAACGGCGTGATCTATGACCCGGACGGCATCGATCGCGAAAAGCTGGAGTGGATCATTGAGTTGAAGAACGTGAAACGCGGGCGCATCCGCGACTATGGGGATCGTTACAAGAGAGCGATCTTCATGCCCACGGACATCAAACTGGAACACAATCCTCTCTGGAATATCAAAGCGGACTGCGCATTCCCCAGCGCCACGCAAAATGAAATCACCGCGAAGGACGCGGCAAATCTCATCAAGAATGGCATTCAATTGGTTGCCGAAGGCGCCAACATGCCGAGCACGCTCGAAGCCACCAAAATGTTTCTCGATGTGAAAATCCTGTACGGTCCGGCCAAAGCCGCGAACGCCGGAGGAGTAGCTACCTCGGGGCTCGAGATGGCGCAAAACAGCGCGCGGCTGAACTGGACTCGCGAGGAAGTGGACGATCGTCTGCACAAGATCATGATCGCCATCCACAAGAACTGTTACGAAACGGCCGAGAAATACGGCACGCCGGGCAATCTGGTGAACGGCGCCAACATCGGCGGTTTCCTGAAAGTTGCTAATGCCATGCTGGATCAGGGGTTGGTGTAGAGATTTTAAGTTTGAGGAATGAAATTGGTACCCCACCCTTGTCCCTGTGCTTTTTGGCAGGGATGAGGTGGGGATTTTGAATTTCAATGAGCGTTCTACCGGTTACGAACTCCATTTTCGAACCCGAACAGCGCTTTGAAGGCTTCGAGAACCTGATGCCTTTCAAAGTGCAGAACATACTTTTGGTCTCCAGCCTCTACGACTCTTTTATTCTGCGCGAGGACGGGCGTCTCAACGAACTGCTCGTCGACGAATCTCTCGACCTCAACCTGCAGCAGATTCCTGGCATTACTCATGTTTCAAGTTGCGCTGAGGCGCTTGAACTGGCAAGTTCGAATCCTCAATTCAACCTGATCGTCTCGAACCTTGCCATCGGCGAGATGGACGCCGCCCAACTTGCTCATGAAATAAAGCTCGCGGGTCTCGATATACCCGTAGTCGTGCTGGCCTACGACTATCGCGAAGTTAAAAACTTTATCGCTCGCAATCCAGTGACGGACGTAGAGCGAATCTTCCTGTGGCAGGGTGACGCGCGCATCCTGATCGCGATCGTCAAATACGTCGAAGACAAGCGCAACGTGCTGCACGACACCCGAGCCATGGGTGTTCCCGTGTTGCTCGTGGTGGAAGACAACATCCGCTACTACTCCTCATTTCTTCCCGTGATCTATGCCGAGCTGATCAAGCAATCACGCCGTGTGATCCAGGAAGGTATTAACACGGCTCACAAATTGGTGCGCATGCAGGCTCGCCCCAAGATTTTGCTGAGTTCCAGCTTCGAAGAGGCCGCCGAACTGGTGCAGCAATATCGCGATAGTCTGATCGGCCTGGTATCAGACGTGGAGTTTCCCTGGGAAGGCACACTCAACTCAGCGGCCGGGTTTGAATTGGCGCGGCTGGTTAAAGCGCTTGTGCCCGATGTGCCCGTGGTTTTGCAAACCAGCCGGCCGGCATTCCGGGAACGCGCCTATGCAGAAGGTTATTCATTTCTGCAGAAGCTTTCGCCCACTCTCCTGCAGGATCTGCGGCGAATTCTCACCGAGGAATTCGGCTTTGGCGATTTCGTATTTCGCTCGCCCGATTTGCTCGAGGTGGGCCGCGCGAAGGACCTGAGCGAACTCGAACGTCAGCTGAAGAAACTGCCGGCAGAGAGTCTGCTCTATCACAGCCAGCGCAACCACTTTTCACACTGGCTGATGGCGCGCACCGAATTCGCGCTGGCGGCCAGGTTACGCCCGCGAAAAGTTTCCGACTTTGCCAGCCCGGAACATCTGCGCCGCGATTTGATCGAATCGATCCACACCTATCGCCGCGAACAGAATGAGGCACTGATCGGCGATTTTAAAGCCGATACCTTCGAGCTCGAGCCATCCACTTTTCTGCGCATTGGCTCGGGTTCGCTGGGCGGCAAGGCGCGCGGCTTGGCCTTTGCGCGACACCTGTTGCGCAAGCGTCGCCTAACCCACCGTTTTCCCGGAGTCCGCCTCGCAGTGCCGCAGTCTGTCGTCCTGTCCACCGATGTTTTCGATCAATTCGTATCCGAGAACAAGCTCCTGAACTTTGCCTTGCATTGCTCCGACGATGCGGAGATTCAACGAAGATTTATCGCCGCGCCGCTCCCCGCTGCTCTGATTGAAAATTTGAAAGCATTCTTGTCCGAAGTTAAGTATCCACTGGCGGTGCGCTCCTCGAGCCTGCTCGAGGATTCGCAATATCAGCCCTTCACCGGCGTCTATGAAACTTTCATGCTGGGCAACCGGCAATCTGACTTGCGCGACCGCGTGCAAGCCTTGAGCCAGGCTATACGGCTGGTCTATGCCTCCACCTTCAGTCGCCATGCCAAGGCCTACATCAGGGCCACGCCTTATCGCCTGGAAGAAGAAAAGATGGCGGCGATCTTGCAGCAGGTTGTGGGAGCGGAGCACGGGCCGCGCTTCTATCCGGATATTTCGGGAGTAGTGCGCTCTCGCAATTTCTATCCTGTGCCTCCGATGACCTTCGAAGATGGGATCGCGGCCGTAGCGTTGGGACTGGGGCGGGTGGTCGTCAACGGCGGAAAATGTTTGACGTTCTGCCCGCGCTATCCGCGCAACCTGGTGCAGTTCTCATCCGTCGAAGATATGCTTGCAACCTCGCAGTCAGAATTCTGGGCCTTGCAACTCGAGGGGGCTGGCGGTGCAGGTTTGCACGAGACGCGCTTCGGCCTCGACGTTGCCGAAGTTGACGGTACTCTGCAGCCCGTAGGATCCACATACTCACGAGAGAACCACGCTGTCTACGATGGGCTCGGCCGTCCCGGTTGGCGCCTCGTGACTTTTTCATACATCCTCAAGCATGGCATTTTCCCTCTCGCGGAGATTCTCGATGAGCTGATGCAAGCGGGCGAAGACGCCTTGGGCAATCCGGTGGAAATCGAATTCGCCGTACGTTTGCCGCAGCAGGCGGACGATGTCGCGCAGTTTGCCTTTCTGCAGATTCGACCGCTCACGCTGTCCCGCGAGAGTCAGGACTTGAACATTGGCGACGTCCGGGTGGAGGATTTAATCTGCCAAAGCAACAGAGTGCTGGGCAACGGCCGTATCGAAAATCTCCGCGACGTAGTAGTAGTGGACTCCGAGCGCTTTGAACGCGGGCGCAGTCAGGAAGTCGCTAAAACGGTTGCGAATTTCAACGCCTCGCTGAGTGCGGAGAACCGTCCCTATCTTCTGATCGGCGTCGGCCGCTGGGGATCAAACGATCCGTGGCTTGGTATTCCCGTCGAGTGGGACGAAATCTCTGGCGCACGGGTGATCGTTGAAGCGGGATTCCGAGATTTTCGGGTGACCCCGTCGCAAGGCAGCCATTTCTTCCAGAATCTGACCGCGTTTCAGATCGGGTATTTCACGGTGAATCCGGAAGCAGGCGAAGGCTCGATCGATTGGGATTGGCTGAGAAACCAGCCGTCGATGGCCGAAAAAGGATGCGTCCGGCATCTTCACTTCGACGACCCCATCAGCGTGATTATGAACAGCCGCACCGGCAGAGGAGTGATCTTCAAGCCGGAAACCAGCTAAAGGCTTGCATCCCCGTGGCTCACATCTCGTTGTGATCTCCATCACCGCCACTACGGCAGCCTTCCCGCACAATCAGATTGTGATTCTCTAGCGGAGGTTTCGTGTTCAAAATCATCGACGCCGAGTTTCTTGCACCCGGCATCAAACGCTTCGTCCTTGAAGCTCCTCGCATCGCCCGTAAACAGAAACCTGGCCAGTTCGTGATTCTGCGGGTTTACGAGGAAGGCGAGCGCATCCCAATTACCATCGAAAGTTCCGACCCGGCACTCGGGATCATCAGCATTGTGGTTCAGTCGGTGGGGAAGACGACGCGGCTGCTGAACTCGTTCCAAGCCGGCGATCACATTCTGGATGTGGTGGGGCCGTTGGGCAAGCCGAGCGAGATTGAGAATTTCGGCACCGTGGTTGTGATCGGTGGCGGAGTCGGAACCGCGATGGCTTATCCCAGCGCGGCCGCAATGAAGAAAGCCGGAAACCGCGTGATCTCCATCATCGGCGCGCGTAACAAAGAATTAGTCATTCTGGAGCGGGAACTGCGCGCCGTCAGCGACGCGCTCCTCATCACCACCGACGATGGCAGCTATGCTGATCGAGGTTTCGTGACCGACAAACTTCGCCAACTGATACAGAACGGCACGCGGATCGACTTGGTGCTGGCCATAGGGCCGGTGGTGATGATGAAGGCTGTGGCGGAGATGACGCGCAGAGACAATATCCGCACGGTGGTCAGCCTGAATCCGATCATGATCGACGGAACTGGAATGTGCGGCGGCTGCCGCGTGCTGGTCGATGGCAAGAGCGAGTTTGCCTGCGTAGACGGACCGGAGTTCGATGCACATAAAGTGGATTTCGAGGTGCTGGTGCAACGTGGCGGAATGTATCGCGAAGCCGAGGGTCGCTCCCTTGCCGCATATCAGGAACACGGGAGTAACGAAGACGCGTGCGCGATCGCGCCGGGCGGTGAACGATGAATTCGGAAGCAAAAAATTCCATAGCTCCACTGCCAATGAAAGAGCGCATGAAGGTTCCGCGCCAGCCCATGCCGGAGCAAGCCGCCGATGAGCGCAACAGGAATTTCAGCGAGGTCAATCTCGGCTACAGTCCGGAACTGGCGCAGCAAGAGGCATTGCGCTGCCTGGAGTGCGCCAAACCGACCTGCACCGTGAATTGCCCGGTAGGTGTAAAGGTAAAAGAATTTGTCGAGTTAATCGTCGCTGGTGACTTTCTGGGAGCGGCGGCGAAGATTCGCGAAGACAATGTGCTGCCCGCGGTAACCGGACGAGTCTGCCCTCAGGAGGATCACTGCGAGGGCAAATGCCTGCTTTCGAAAAAAGTGAAACCGCTGGGCATCGGTTATCTCGAGCGCTTCGTCGCCGATTACGAACAGCGCATGGGAAATCATGTGCTGCCCAGCGTTCCGCCGACCGGCAAGAAAGTTGCGGTCGTGGGCAGTGGACCGTCAGGCCTTACTGTGGCTGGGGACCTTATTCAGAAGGGGCATAAGGTACGCGTATTCGAAGCACTGCACGAACTGGGAGGAGTGCTGGTCTATGGTATCCCTGAGTTCCGCCTGCCCAAACACATCATTCACCAACAAATCGATTACATGCGCAAGATGGGCGTGGAGTTTGAGACTAATGTGGTGGTGGGCCGCACGGTCACCATCGATGAACTCCTTCAAGAAGAAGGATACGACGCGGTTTACATCGGCACCGGCGCCGGACTTCCGCAGTTCATGGGCATTCCCGGCGAACACCTGAATGGGGTCTACTCCGCCAATGAATTTCTTACACGCATCAACTTAATGAAGGCCTACAAGTTTCCCATCTACGATGAGCCTATGCTCGACCTGCATGGAAAAGATGTTGGCGTAATCGGTGGTGGGAATACCGCGCTGGACGCTATCCGTTCGGCGTTGCGCCTGGGAGCGCGCAAGGCCTACGTGATCTACCGGCGCAGCGACGCGGAAATGCCCGCGCGGGCCGAGGAAGTTCACCACGCCAGACAGGAAGGCATCAACTTTCAAATGCTGACCGCGCCTGTGGAATTACTTTCCGATGGCAAGGGCTGGCTGAGCGCAGCACGCTGTGTACGTATGGAATTGGGTGAGCCGGATGACAAAGGCCGCAGACGGCCCGTTCCGGTCAAAGGCTCAGAGTTCGACCTGCCGTTATCCGTAGCGATCATGGCGATCGGGACCACTGCTAATCCCATTGTGCAGAGCACTACACCGGGCCTGGGCACGGACAAACGGGGTTACATTCAGGCAAATTCCGAAACCCAGCGCACGACGCGCCCTGGAGTTTTTGCCGGAGGCGATATCGTGACTGGATCGGCTACGGTGATTCTGGCGATGGGCGCCGGACGCCGCGCCGCCCGCTCCATTCACGAATATCTGACGACCGGCCAATAGGTGACCCCCATCACTGGCCGACGAGATGCGAATCACTGCTTGCCCGCCCTTCATGGATTGCAATGCAATCAGGCTGTACAAAGTTCCCAGACAGTTCAGCGGTAATATCCAGGAGGCGACGATGGTCAACGACGATTTAGTAAAGTGCCCGTTTTGTGGTGGGTTCACGCACGTTGGCAAGCCCGAACTGTTGGCAGCGTTAAGAGATCCCAAAATCCGCAAGCAGATTGAAGATTATGCGTTCGAACTCCTGCGATCTCCGTCGAATGAACCCGTAGCCGTGTCTCAGGGTCATGCAACACCTCTGAACTTCCGAGGCGGCTTGAACCCGAACGTGCCCATGTGGTCGCGCAGCCCAAAGGAATAATAATTAAGAGGCAATCCCACGCGACGAGATCACAGTTTATAAATCACCGTTGGATCACCGCGAGTCTACGACGCAACGGAATCCGACTGCGCCAGAGCGGTCCATGCTGGGGGACATAAACAACAACTTGCCGTGCTCGTTCAATTTGTAAGCTTGCGGAAAATACCAGATTGAGCCCTGTGGCTGATAGTAGCTGCCGCCGCGAAGAATCCCAGCCCTTGTGTGATCGTCAACAAACTCGTCGGTCCACTGCCATACATTGCCAACCATATCCATGACGCCGAACGGACTGGCGCCTTTAGGATGGGCATCGACCGGATCGGGGCCGCGCATGGTGCGTGATTTGTCCGGCAGGGGCACAGCGCTGTCATCCCATTCGTTGCCCCAGGGATAGAGGCGGCCGTCCGTGCTTTGGGCGGCGTATTGCCACTCCCACTCGTGGGGCAGGCGTTTTCCAGCCCAATTCGCATACGCGCTGGCATCCTCTCGCGAGACCCATGTGACGGGCTTTTGTTCCCAGCCTGCCGGATAGCTTCCATCCTTCCAGTCACGGAGAAAGTTCAGGTCGTCTTTGGGATGATAGTGGCTGGAGTCCAGGAACTTTTTAAATTGAGCGTTCGTGACCGGATACTTGTCGATGTAGAACGACTTCACCTGCATCGGGTGCTCGTGGAATCGACGAGGAGAATCCTCCCAAGCGTACTGGACGTCGACGCCAATGTCATTGAGTCCTTCGATTTCGATTCCGGAGACTCTGAAAAGGAAATCACCCCGAGGAATCTTGACCATTCCTTCCGGCGCGCTGGTTGCTTCTTTCGTCGGCGGAATGGGAACAATCTGCTGGGGCAAATCCTTCCATTCATGAGAGTAATTGCTGAGCGGGGTCGCTGTTAGATCTTTCATCCTGGACATCAACGTCAGCGCGCTCTCGTCTGGCATCTTAGTCGCCATAACGGCGCTGTAGCCCTTTGCTTCAATCGAAAATGCAAGCACCGATCTCCCGCCCGGCCTGGTTTCGGGCTTGAGTTCGACGCCGTGGTAAAGATCAAAGTAGCGTAGCCCTTGCTCGGACGAAACCTCCATCTGATCGCCGTCAACGTCATATTCGTTGCGGTTTACGATCGTCCAAACTGTTTCCTCTTTCATAGGCCAGCGACTCGAAAACACTCCATACCGCAGCATGGGCGACATCGGTTCCCAGTCTTTACTCACCAGGAAAGACGCGACCGCGCGCTCGATCGTAGCGACACGTCTGGTCGCTTCAGCATCGCGCGGCGTAATGCCATTCCAGATGCCCCAGATGTTCTCCCAACTCTCCCAGCCAACGCCGTTGAAAAAAGCGAACTGCAGATCGTCAGTCTTGTCACGATTCCAACGGTGCGAGATGTTTACCATGTGGCGTGTTTCAAGCCACTTATATTTGTCCACGAGAGGAGTGAAAGGAAAATCGTATTGCCCCCATGTCATGACATTCCACGCCAGGGCTTCGTCTGAAGGATCTCCTTCGGGTTCAAAAGCGAGGGGATGACCAACTTTGTCGGCGGCTAACGAGAAAGCTAAGGGAACGCCGTCCTGCGTATCGCCGTTGATTCCATCGGCTCCGATTTCCTTCATCAGGCTGGCGATCGCATCTGGCCAGGGCATTCCGGGGTCGCGCGTTCCCTGGTCCCACATCATCATCGGAAACAACACCCGCACTCCGCGCCGATGGAAGTCGGCAATCATTTGCTTCACGCCGCCAACGCCGCCAGGCATACTGCGAATCATGTCGTGTTGATTTCGATTGTCGATCCCCATGTTGGGGTAGGTTGGCCAGATCAGGACTGCATCAATTCCCCCGTAACGCTTTTCGAGATCGTCGAGGTAACGAACCACGGTGTACTTTGCCGGCCTTGGGATCGTAAAAGTAACGATCCTGAACCATCATCTGCGGCTGGATGAAACTCGACTGGGTCCATTGCAACGCGGGCAACTCGTATCGCGCACCGTCGTAGCCAATACGAATGCGGCGTTCCATCCTCCAATGCGTGATATCCGCAAGCCATGCGTCGTGTTCGGTTGGACCACACGGCTTCGAGCCGTCCTCCGACAGTTCCTTGATGGTCAAACATTCGGGCACGGGAATCTGTTGGCTCTTCGGCGAAAAGTTCGAGGTTTGAGCTGAAGAAGTCGTTGCGACGATCAGCATAAGAACCACGATTTGCACCAATACGCACCTCATGGAGCAACCCCTCGATTCAGTATGGGAAATTGGTGTCAGCAATACAAAAGCTTTTCGAAATGGTTCTCCATTTTAGTGTCTTTGTCGGAAAAAGACCGGAATCCATACTACAAAACGCTGCGCGAATATGTCGTTTGAGTATTGTGTCACCGGACGTCACACAGTCGCAGGTTCGCCGTGGCTGCGAACGCGCCTCGACATTTTGAGCGGCTTTTAGAAGCGTATCAACGCCAGGAGGCCGTCGCCAAGGTTGTCAGCTCACTGCATGGCGTCAGGCTTTTGTGTTGACTTTCGCGTGAGAGCTTGTTCAGCCGCTGGCGTTTTCGCCGGGAGGAAGTACGCGTCATTAAACACGACGTTGCCTTCGAAGCTTTTCATGCTATCGCGATAACGCTGGCTGGAGATTTGCGTGCGGATCTCGGACTTCACATCGTCCAGTGACAAGGTCTTCTTGCTGATCATTTTGTAGATGAAATGGGCACCTTCAGGATCAGAGAATACCTGGGAGACTTCTCCCGGATTCAGGTCCATGACCCTCTCATGTTGTGGAGGGAGAGTGCTCCGACGCACATTCACCATTCTTGTATCGGCTTTGGTCCGCGTGATTCCGGCTTCAGCATAGGCCTCGATTTGTAGGCTGTCAGGGTCTTCGCCATTCGCGGCACGGACGCGGAGCGCTTCAGCGAACTTCGTCATCGCTTCTTCATCAGCTCTTATTGGCGCTTCACGTTGCTGTGATGGGACGGTCGCCTTCGCGCGGGGGACGAAAATCCGGGCAACCGTAGCTTGCTCGTAGGAAGATTCATTCTTCCTGTAATAATCGTCGAGATCGGCTTCGGTGACGTTGTTGGCTTCCGCCTGCAGTGCGCGGTCCAGGTCCTGAGCGAGAAGTTGCATCCGCGCAAAGCGCATTTCTTCCTCAAACTCGGGCGTCTTGTCGAGGCCGCGCTTTTCAGCTGCCGCTGACATTCTCAAATTGCGCGCGTAAGCGTTGGCTACCTTGAGACGAAGGGGAAGTGACATCCCCGGCTGCAGCGCATCCGTAAGCTTTTCAAATTGAGCACGAGTGATCGTGGTCTTGCAGGAATCGCCTTGTCGGTCCAAATCGGCGCAGAAACCATTCAACGTAATCACCGGATCATCGGGTTTAACTTTCACTGAAGAGGCTTGATCGGTCGCGGAAGAAGCGATTTTCGCCAGTCTCGCTTCAGAAGCTGAGGGCGTGGCCGGAGGTTCGTTTGACCATAGGCTACGCCGGCCAGCACAAGCAAAGCGATGCACCGGAAACGCATGTGCGAATATCCTTCAAGGTTAAGCGTTAGCGCTGCCAGAGTAAGGTAAAACGGGCATGCACGAATGCATGCCCGCATAGCATTTACTGTTCAAAGGCACCCATGTTAATTTGCCCGTTGGCATTGACACGCGGATTTCCGTTGAAGTCCACAGTTCCGTAATCAGCCGAACCCAGGCTGGCATTGCCCGTGTTTTCGGCAGGAGAACTGGTCGAGATGTCAAAATTCGGGGTCGGTGAGCAGGTGGTAATTGGAGTCGGCGGCCCGCTCTCCTTGGTCGACTTACAAGTGGTGAGGGTGAGGTAGTCGGGATTTGCAAATACTGAATTCTTATCCTGTCCAGTAGCTGACTTGTAGGACGCGAAGGACGAGTAGCTTTTTCCATTCAATTCAAACGTGGTGGTCGAACTGGTCGTGTAGTAATCGTTGTAATTGGCGGTTACTCCGCTGCCCGACACGTAGCCATACATGAATAACCCTTCGGCGCCGGTATAGACAATATTGTTCTCAAACAAAATCCCTGTAGCGCGATACTGGATCTGGAACTCGCCACTGCCGGTCTTCTGCGTGTCGTTATCGTACAGACTGTTATTCACAATGGTGATATCGGTACTTCCGCCGGTCCCCGATTTGGCGTAGCCGCCGACAGAAATACCGCATGAGTTTGCGGCATAGACCAGATTGTTGCGGATAATAACGTTGCTCGAAACTTCGCCCGAGGTTTCGCTGGCGGCTTCGATGTTCAGGTCATTGCCGTAAAGCGTGTTCCGCTCGAAGATCACATCCGTGCATCCATCGCAGTACAGGCCATCCTCATCGTATGAGTTGCCTTCTCCGGGATTTTTGAAGGCGCTGTTGTTGTAGATGAGGTTGCCGTAAACGTCTCCGTTCTTCGCTTGATCGTAACCCGTCGGACCGACTCCCTCGAAACCGATGGCGTCCATGCCGATGTTGTCGTTGTTATAGATCGTATTGTTGGAGACAACAAAGTTTTGCACGTTGCCGTTGTAGGTCGTCGTCTCGCTTTCCCCGGTCAGGCACCCGGTAACGGTGTTGCCGCTTACCGTCACGCTGAGCGGAGTGGCGCTGATACCGAAAACCCCAATCCCGTAAGCGTTACCATTCTTTCCCGCCGTGGTTTGAATATTCTTCACCGTGTTGTTGAGTATGTTAATCCCGGTCCCGCTGCCCGCAATCAGAATGCCTGCGGGAACTTCTGTTTTGCTTGACGTTTTGTAGTTTTGGATTGTGAACCCTTCGATGGTCAGGTAACTCACGCCGCCGGTTGCGCCGATGGTAAACAATCCCTGCGTGTTGCAGCAGAGGAAGTTGTTGCTGGAGGCGAAGCTAGGAGTGGTACAGCAGGCGACCCCGGTGCCATCCACAATCGCGACACCCTGTCCATTAAATGTAATCGGGGCCGAAGCGGTTCCCGAGTTGGCGAACAAGTCGCTCTCGTTATAGGTTCCAGCTCCCACATAGACGGTATCGCCAGCATGAGCTTCCGCGGCGGCGTGCCCAATGGTGAGCCAGGGCGCGCTCGCACTGCCGCTATTGGAGTCATTGCCGTTTTTTGCAACGTAATAAACCGTGGCTTGCGCGCCGACAGAAAGCACGAACAAGCAGGATAGGAGGAGAAACAGAGCGCGAACCAGGTAACACTTGGCCGTCCGTTGCGAACCAAAGCAATTAGTCATTGAAAACCTCCATGGGGGATTGTGGATTTGCGTTTATAGGTTTGTATTCTCCAGACTTCGTCTCGCTTTCGTTTGCTGCTCGAATGAGTTCTCTCGTTGTATCGGAAACCCTGGCTGATTTTTGCCCGGCCGGGGATCGCCCACCAGCGCGCAGGTGGCATCCATGAGTTTCCATCTCAGCCCGCGATTGCTTCGCTTTATTACGGTTTGGCTTGCGATTCAGATCGATTGCTTTCATATCATGTCGTTTTGTTGACGCGAAGCATTGTCATGCTGCTTCCTGGGTTCTGTCAATCTATTTATCCACAGCCTTCGGCTTCGCCGTCCCTTTCGATACGCCCCGCTGAGGGACGGAAAAACCCATCACAGACTGACGAAATTGCTTGGATAATCGGGAAGCATGGTTTATTGTGAGCGGCATTGGATTTTGGAATCGGGGCCGGATCACAAACTCAGAAACGGCGAACGACCCAGTTTCGCGGATGAATCACAATCCCTGCTCTCCGCGACGTACTCCCGGATGAGTTAGTTTTACCGGCTCTAAGAGGTATCCTTCCGTGAGAGTCCCTCTTGGCTCGTCCCTTCTCGTAGTTGCGCTGGTCTTTTCCTGTTTTCTTTCTGCGAACGCCGTAAGCTCCGCTGGTTCAGATGTTTCGAACCCAGCCGACGGGGCTGCGACCTTGCCCCCAGACGGGGTGGGCGCGGACTCCACCGAGTTCATGATCCCCGGTCCTTTACGCTCCTTTCTGCGCATGGCCGGCATCAGCCAGAAGATTGCTCCCGAAGAAATGCTTCCTCTGCTGAGCAGAAACGTGTTTATGCAAGGTTATGAGGGCTCCAGAAGAACTGAATTTCTTATTCTGTTAAGCCGGTATGTGGTTCAGGCCCGGGAGCTTTCGTTGCTGGTTAGCGTCGATGGCAAGATTCACGTTACCAATTGCGATGACGCGAAACCGCTTTTGACTATCCTTGGCTATCGGACCCGGCCAAACTGTGGAGCGGCTGACACGTCGCTGCAAACGGCCGACTCCGAAAGGGCCTTTGTAACCATCGACTCCGGCTTTCCTCTTCCAGAACTGGAACGGACGCTGCAAGGAGGCAAGCCTTTCGCCTACGCATACTCGTCTTTCGCTGTGCCGGTATTGTTCGCGGCGGGCAACTGGACCATGGCCAGCGCGAAGAACCACAAGGAAGTCAGCAGGGATCTGATTGACACAATCATAAACGACCCGGCATTGGCACGCTTGTATTGGGCATTTTCCAAACTTGATCCTGAAACCGCTAAGGTTCTGCAAACATCGATTGGAATCAGGAAACTTCTGCCGTATGCGGCCGTCCTGGATTTCTACGGAAGCCGCCTCTGCATTCGTGATGGACGGGTAATCGTTCCGGGCGGGCCAGAAGCGGAGGCTGCCTGGAAAGATGTGGTAGGGGCCAGCCCGGCGTCACCGGCAAACTTTATCCAGAAACTGCTTGCCACCGATAAAGGCTGGCTGACTGCATATTTCGATGTGCTGTCGCGGGTGAGTCGAAGTCGCCAGGCATATTTCATCGAGCCGCATCGACTGCGCCGTTTCTACGAGGCTCTTCGAGCTCCAGATCCTTCGAATGGAGCCACAGTCGGTGTGTTCAGGCCTGCTCCTGAACTGCTGCTATTGGCCACGCGGCTTCAGTTCGAATCTACCGGGGAACCTCTGGTTCCAGGAAATCTCGAGGTATGGAGAGATATTCTTCGGCAAAAGAGCGATTCACACACTGTGCGCGAGTGGGGACGACGCAGCGCCCACATAACCACACCGGATCAGCTGGTCGAAGCCATGTTCGCACTTTCGCGGGCGACAACCGATGACGGCCCGCTGCAGAAGTACATGATGATCAGCGCCCTCGAAAGCAGACGAGCTCCCGAACGTCGATTGGCTCCGGCTACGGTACGCCTGTTGGCGGACAAGTTTGCTGATTTCAGCGATCAGTACCGGATCTTCACGGAATTCCAGGAATTAAATGATCGATCGATTGTCATGTTTCTGGAAACGGCGGAAGCGCTCAATAACGTTCCCAATCCTGTGCGTGGCAATGCTCTGGGCACGTTTCAGGCAAATATCGGAATCTGGCAGATTTTGGCCCGGCAGGGACAAATCCCGAATCTGCGGCTGAATGATTCATGGCAGCAAGTGATCAAGCCGTTCGCAAAAATTCGAACCGCTCCTCAACTGTATAACGCGGGGCGATCCTCGCTGGAAGAGATGTTTCGATTTGTCAGTGGCCAGCCTGGAGTTTCTCAGGATGAAATCATCGAGCTGCTCGCGGGACCTCGACAGACTACGGCCGAAGCCATCCGGGTCCACAAGGAGCTCGCCATAAGAATTCGTTCCGTACTCGATGGGCAGCGGCTGGTCTCGCTCGACACGCTGCTCGCGTTAGGCGATGCCATAACTGCAAAAGGTCAAGGCAAATCGATGGACGAGTTTGTGATGCACCAGGCGGGCGAAATACGCGAATTCGAGATGCCGCGACCGATTTTCACCAATGGCGAAAGAACGGAATGGTCAGCCGGAATCTACAACAACCATCACACCGAAGTGCAAATGCGAAGCGACGTAGCCAGAGTGTTGAAGTCACCCTCACCATCACCCGCTCAACTGGAGGAGGCACGCGGTCAGCTGGCTTCTTTCTTGAGGGATACGCTGGTTGGTTTGAATTATGCCTATTACGAGCCGCCCGGTGCCCAGGCTCTGCATAGCAACCCGTTGCTGGTTCGCTCTCACGACTTTGACGCAGAAACGGTGAGTGGAATAAAGAGTGTCTGGCAGACTCCGCAATTGCTCGGCCAAGGATCACCGGCAGGTGGAGGCGCCCATTTCGTTGGTTCGCTTGCCGATCTGCCGTATGTTCTCGCTGATCTCGAACAGGATTTTATCTCACCGGAAAACGTTCAAGCCCTCGTCTGGAAGGAATTGACGCCTGTCCTGCTGACCAATGCGATTTTGCCGCGCTGGTGGAATGTCAGTCAGAAGGAATTGCACGCGGTGGCGCTGTATCAGCGAACCGGCGAGGAACTCCTAATCGCTTCTGCCAAGGATGAGGAACTGCGGGCGAAGGTAATGACAATCCTCTCGGAGCGCACGACTCCCCGGCGGCTGGCGCAAATCGACCAGGCTCTCAGGGCCGGACACGCGCGGGAGATACTGCCGCGAATGACGCCGGCTGACACATTTTATTTGACGGCAGAATTTTATCGCAGCTACCCCGGAGAAACCGGCACCTGGGGAAGCGCCAGCGAGGAACTGCAAGCGCTCTCGCGTGAGGATCCCGACCAAGTCAACTGGAGGCGCCTGTCGCACGATTTTGGTGTGCCCCATCCGACCCTGGATCAAACCTACTTTAGAGAACTGCTGAATATTGGTCCTCTTCCTGCGTTTACCGGATACGCCAGCCGTTTCCTGGGCGAGTCCTGGGATTCGCCCAATCTGTACTGGGCTCGATTAGCCGATGAGACGGGGCTTCAGGCGGTAACGTTGAATCGCCTGGTTCCGCAGTTGACTCGATCCATGGTGGAGAAAATCTTCGCAACTGATTTGGAAGACTGGCCGGCGCTGCTTCGAGCGATGCACGAAACAGGCGAACAGTTTCGGAACGGTAAGATGGTGTCGCTTGCAACTGGAGGGCAGTGAGGCAATGTAGCGATCCCATCGATGGGCTCGCAGAACAGGAAGTCAAGTACGATGCTACGGAAAACCTTTCTATCTATTTTCTTTTTTTCCATTCTCTTCATAGGCTATGGAACCGGAGTCGAATCTCAGGAGACTCCCGATCTTCACGTGGTCGTCAACTTGGTACAGCTCAACGTAGCGGTGACTGACAAGGATGGAAATTATATTACAGGTCTCAAACCCAAGGATTTTGCCGTTACTGAAGACGGGATTACGGAAAAAATTGCGACCTTTGCGGAAGGCAATGAGCCTGCTCTCAGCCTCATTGACACGACGGAGAATAAAGGATCTGCGGATATGGTGGACAATGCGCGCAAGGATTCTTCCGGGAATCCGCCCCAGTCTCTGGCGTCGTTGATAGCCGGAGCGAACGTCTTTCTTCTGTTTGATACCAGCAATTACATGTATCGCGGTTTCGTATTCGCGCAAGATGCGATTGCCGAGTTTGTTCGTTCTTTGGGCAGCGCGGACAAAATCGCATTTTATTCCTACAGTCGAGATCTCTCCCGAGCCGCTGCTCTTACCTCAGACCGGGCACAAGTTTTACGAGCAGTGCGCTCGACGGTGGCCGGAGACGAAGCCGCGCTGTACAACACCTTGTTGCTGACGCTCAAGGATGCGAGTCAATCTCAGGGTAGAAAAGTCGTTGTCGTGTTTTCCAATGGTCCCGACAACTCCAGCGTGGTACCACCGGAGGATGTCTCCGAATTCGCCCAGTCTGCCGGCGTTTCGATCTACATGATCAGTACGCAAGAGGCGAGGTTGGAACCGGTATCCACCGCCGTATTTGACCGCATGACCGCTGCGACTGGCGGCAAAGCCTACTTCGCCAAGAACTGGAGGGACGAGAAGCAGGCATTTGCCTCCGTCCGGGACGATTTGGAACATCTTTATTCGCTAAGCTACTACCCGAAATACAATCCCAACTCCGGCTGGCGTACGATCACGGTAAGACTGGTAGGCGACCATCTGAAGAAACACAAGATCCGTACGCGCAGCGGATATCGGCCTCAGCCGTCTCGCTTTTCCAGCGATGCTGATCCGGGCCCGACACGTTCGCTTAACCCCTCCGGAGACGTGCGGAACTAGAGTTCGCGTCTGACGATCACAACCATCGACTGGACGACGGCCTGAAAGTTGCCTGGCTCGACCGTTCGGTACGCAAACTACAAATTTGCAAAACACAACTGCATTACGATTGCGCTGCCCAGCGCCGCGAGCAGGGCGACTGGCATGGCAATAGCACCCACCTTCAGGAAATCCCAGAAACTGACATTGAGATTTTCTTTGCGCAACGCAATCAACCACAAAATGGTGGCCAGAGATCCTGTGATCGAAAGATTCGGTCCAAGATCAACTCCGATGAGAACCGCTTCGGCGATCGGCCACTTGGCGTGTGCTGCGTGGAGAGTGCTGCCGACGATGAGGCCAAGCGGAAGATTGTTCACGAAGTTATTGGCAATCCCGACTGCGAAGCCGGCGATCAAACTCCCAGCTACAACGCTGAGATGCTGCACCCAGTCGAGCCATTCTTTCGTGTAGCGCATCGCGCCAATGTTTTCTATGGCATCGACCATTACGAACAGGCCAGCGACGAGCGCCAAGGTTTCCCAGCTGATTTCCCGGGCCAGAGCCAGTGGATTACTGCGCTCCTTAATGCAGACAATCGCCGTGATGGCCAAAGCAGAAAGACAGGTGGGCAGGCCAAGGTCTTTGCCCAGTGAGGAGGCAGTAAGCAAAACGGCGATCATGAGCCCGGCACTGCCCAGCACGAGTTTGCCGTTGCCGTTAAGGATTTGCGGTTCGACGGCGTGGTCAATGCTTTTGCCGAGTTCTTCGCGATAGACCCAGCGCAGGACGATGAAAGTTGTGCCAATGGATAACAGGGAAGGAACTCCAAATGCGAGAAGCCACTTGCCCAACGGGGGCATACCATCGTGGAAGACGACCAGATTCGCGGGATTTGAGATTGGCAAAAGAAATGACGCAGCGTTCGCGATGAAGGCGCAAACGAATAGATAAGGTAACGGCTGGACTTTTGCTTTCCGAACTGCGGTAAGTATCGCCGGCGTTAGAACGACGGCGGTTGCATCGTTTGACATGAATACCGTGACCACTGTGCCCACTGCGTACACCAGGGCAAATAGCCTGAGGCAGGATCCATCCGCACGTCTTACAGCGATTGCCGATAACCAGTCGAATACGCCATGCTCCCGCGCCAGTTCGGAAAGCAGCATCATGCCAACGAGAAAAAAGCAGACATCTAAAGCTTTGCCGGAAGCATGCAAGGCAAGCCGAAGGGTTACGAGCCTCAGTCCCAAGAGCAAGAGAACCCCGCCGGTGATCCAGTAAACTTCCGGCACACCCCGTGGGCGGATCAGCATGAGCGCCACGCTTACCGCGACGACGGTCAAAATCAGGAGATGAGCGAGCGCGGGGGAGAACATCTACCTTTCTCTCCCATTCTTGTTGGCGCCTGACTTGGAGCGAGTTACTGTGTTCTGCGCGGAGTGCGACCACGTTGTCTTCGTTTCGTGACTGACGATGCCAATTGTGGAGTAGGGTGCGATTGTACGAGATGCAAGCGGCAGCAGCCTCGGCTCGCATGCATGGATTCGGATGGAATTGCGTACTCATAGTTCTGATTACGCCAGAGCCCCTCCTTCTGTTATGGTTCCCGGTTTTCCATCCGTTGTTGTGTCAAGAGCCGCGGGTGAAAGAGTTTCCGGGATCAAGCCCCATAACACCGCAAATGCAATCAGAGCGACTACGCTCAGGCCAAGAAAGGAAGCGCGATAGCCGATACGTTGAATCAGTATGCCTCCAATTGTTGTACTAAGCGCGGCGCCAATCCCAACCATGGTGGCGAGCGCCCCGGCGGCGATGTTGAAACGGCCGGTCCCGCGAGTTCTGTCCTTAATCACCAGAATCGAGACGACGCCAAAAATCGCGTTTGCCACTCCGTCAAGAATTTGAATCCCGATCAGAGCTCCGGTGGCATGAGTCAGGGTGTAGAGAACGCCTCGGATCGGCAGTACGCCGAAACCCAGCATCAGGAGCGGCTTTCGTCCATGCGTGGCGGCACGTTTTCCAATCCATGCCGCCGATAGTGTGATGACCAACTGAGTGACGATAACGCAAGCTGACATGAATGGGGCCGCTGCTTTCGGGCTGCCCTTTGACAATAACTCGCCAAGTTGAGGCAGCATGGCGGCGTTCGACAGGTGGAAAAGAAATGCTGCTCCAACAAAAGTGATCAAGATGCGGTCTTTCAAGAGCAGCGAGAACTTTTCATCACCAGCATTGTGTTTTCCATCCGCCGCTCCCCGTGCCCGGGCATAGTCGATTTGATCAGGGTCGATCGTGAACAGTGCGATTGCCGCCGGAATCGCGAGAAATGCAGCCGCGGCAAATATCATTCGGTATCCGAATTTATAACTTATGTAAGCGACAAGCAGGGCGGTGAATACGTTGCCTGCGGAATTGAAGCTTTGAATCTTTCCGAATAGCCTGTCGAAGGCGGCCGATCCCACGACTCCAAGAGTGATGGCTGCGACCGTAGGCGCCAGAAATGCTCCGGAACTGCCGATCAGGAATTGCGCGCAATACACTTCGATCGAACTCAGATGCCCCATCAGCAGCAAAGCGCCCGCAACCAGAACCGCAAGGCTGGTTGCTATCAAGGCGCGTTTGCGACGAGTTGCATCGATGATGGCCACCGGCCGGTGTCTGGGTTGCAACGGAAACCAAACCGCCGAATGTGAGGGCATAGCCGACCCTGCCGGGATTCCATCCGCTCGCCGCCAGATAAGCTGCCAGAAATGGCCCGAGCCCGGTCTGAACATCAGCCAGAAAGAACATCAGCCATTCAATGGAACGTATATTCTGCGTCCTTGTCTTAGTCATTCGGGGCGGGCGCTGTGCAAGATGGTGATAGGTTCCTTAGGAAGGCGGACATCGACTGGTCGCTTTGATCTGTGATCGCATTCGACTGCAGGTTCATTCTTCTTTGTCCTAAATCTTCCCTGATTTAGAGTTCGCCAGTTCGGGCGATGATCTTTCCTCCAACTATATAAGACCATCTCTTCCAGCCGCACATAACTCGCTCCATTTCACATTCCGTTGCTGTAAGGCGGAGCGACGCGCGTCAGAGCATCAGCGGAGCCGCGCGGATCTTCGCCGTCTCAAACTTTACGAAAGTCAGAGTCGGGACCCGGGCGACATTGGCGTCATAGGTAAACCAACAACGTTGCGGACATGATAGAAGCCTTGCGCGTCCGGCATAAAGTAAAAGACACTCATAGACAGAATGAGAACGCCTTGCGACGAAGCGGTGATGCAAACGGCGGGCGCCGCAGTTCCGTGTGCTGCCGAGGCCAAAGCCTGGATATTGGCCGCAGCCATCCTCGGTTCCAGCATGGCCTTCATCGACAGCACCGTCGTCAATGTAGCTCTGCCGGCACTGCAGGCCAGTTTTCAGGCTACCGTGGTGGATCTGCAGTGGGTGGTCGAGTCTTACGGACTGTTTTTAGCCGCACTGATTTTAGTCGGCGGCTCGTTCGGCGACTTGTTCGGCCGTCGCAGCATGTTCGTGACGGGTGTTTCGATTTTCGCTGTCGCGTCGGCGGGCTGCGGTTTTGCCTCGAGCATTCGGGAACTGATTATTGCAAGAAGCATTCAAGGTGTTGGAGCCGCACTGCTGGTGCCCGGCAGCCTGGCAATCATTAGTGCGAATTTCGACGAGAAAAGTCGTGGGCAAGCGATCGGGACATGGTCAGGTTTCACGGCGATCACTACTGCGGTTGGGCCGGTGCTGGGAGGATGGCTGGTTGAACACGCCTCCTGGCGGTGGGTATTTTTCTTAAATCTGCCGATTGCGGTGGTGGTCGTGGCGATTTCGCTTTGGCG
This sequence comes from uncultured Acidobacteriaceae bacterium, assembly GCA_963817305.1. GTDB lineage: Bacteria > Acidobacteriota > Terriglobia > Terriglobales > Acidobacteriaceae > Sulfotelmatobacter. The sequence goes on from CAWFOD010000017.1 coordinate 120,735, forward strand.
GATACCGGAGAGCCGCAGCAAGAGCGCGGGGCGCATCGATTGGCTGGGAGCAATTTTCGCTACTGTAGGCCTCGGGGGCGTGGTTACCGGTTTCGTCGAATCGCCAAGTCTGGGTTGGCGAAACCCGCTGGTTTTTTTTAGTTTGATCGTGGGCGCCGTCATTCTTATTGCGTTCGTTTTTGTCGAAGACAACGTCGCTGTGCCCACGCTTCCACTTGGATTGTTTAAGTCCCGCAGCTTCGCTGGAGCCAATCTACTTACGCTTTTTCTTTATGCGGCGACCGGAATTTTCTTTTTCCTGTTCCCCTTGGACCTGATCCAAGTACAGCGTTATTCCACGACCGCAACCGGCTTCGCCATCCTTCCGCTGATCCTGCTTATGTTTCTTCTTTCTCGCTGGTCCGGCGGACTTGTGGCCCGTTATGGCGCAAGGCGACCGCTCATCCTTGGACCGATCATTGCCGCATTGGGCTTCGTTCTGTTCGCTGTGCCCGCGATCGGCGGTAGTTATTGGAGGACATTTTTTCCCGGGGTGATCGTTCTTGGATTTGGAATGGCGGTTACTGTGGCGCCGCTTACCACCGTGGTTATGAATTCCGTGAGTGAAGAACGAGTTGGCACGGCTTCCGGAGTGAACAATGCCGTGGCCCGCGTAGCCAGCGTGCTTGCGATCGCAATCCTCGGTATTGTGATGGTGAAGACTTTTAGTTTTCGACTGGACTACAGCCTGGCTCGCTTATCGCTCGCGGCTGGCATTCCACAAGAGCTTAAGGCAAATGCGATCAAACTGGCTGGCTTGCCGATTCCCTCCGAACTCCCGCCCAGCATGAAAACGGCCGTTAGCGAATCGATCAGAGAAGCTTTTGTATTTGGATTTCGAGTGGTCATATTGATTTGCGCCGGGTTGTCTCTGGCAGGTAGCGCGGTGGCCTGGTTGATGATTCCGAAGGTCCGATAGAACGCAAAAGCCGTTTTCCAAAAACCAATGAAGCCCGCCAGCAGCCAATCCGGCAAGTCGGATATTCCAGACCGAAACTGCAAGATTTAGCGTGCCTGCGACTGACTCGGTTAGCTTGACAAGCGTCCGATCAGGAGTTCAAAGAAACGCGGGGAATCTACCTGCAATGCCACCCTGGCATTAGGAACGTATTTGTCGCGCAGCACGGGAGAATTCTTGGTGCCCGCCAGCGTCGGCGCTGATCCTCGAATGACCATTCTGGATTCGGCTTCTTTTTGCATCTCCGGCGTTCGTCGCAAATCGCCCTCATTTGGGCTATAGCCAAGCGTCTGGCCTGCGGTCAGTTCGCCGTTCACTTCCACATCCACGTAATAGTTCTCAAATTTTAAAATTGAGGGATCGAGGAACGCGCTTAAGGCCAGAGAATCATGCATGTTGGGCCCGATCAGAAATCCTTGAGCCCGATTATGGTCAATGGCCTTGCGGGCAATTTTGGCGGCCGCCTGGCTCACTGCACTTTTTCCCGCGCTGAGTTGCCGCACATGCTCATCGGTCAGCGCCGTCTTGCGGGTTACATCGAGGCCAACCATGGTGATCGGAATTCCCGACTGGAAAACCATGCGGGCTGCTTCCGGATCGACATAGATGTTGAACTCAGCGGCTGGCGTGATATTTCCCCCGGAAAGCGAGCCACCCATCATCACCAAGCCTCGCACCTTGCCTGCCAAATCCGAATCAGTGGCGAGCGCCGCGGCTATATTGGTAAGCGGTCCGATCGTAATGAGCGTGACCTCACCGGGATACTTGCGAATAATTTCGCCTATCAGTTGCGCCGCCGGTTCGCTTACGGGTTTGATTTTTGGCTCGGGAAAAACTGCCCCGCCCAGGCCGTTCTCGCCATGCGCGTAAGTGGCCGTCACCAGGCGCCTCACCAAAGGAGCCTTAGCGCCGGCGGCAACGGGAATATCGGTGCGGCCGGCAATCTCAACCATGCGCAGTGCGTTGGGAAGAGTTAAGGACAGCGGCACGTTCCCGGCCACTGGAGTTATCGCTTCGATTTTCAACTCGGGCGATCGCATTGCGAGCAGCAAAGCGAAGGCGTCATCGACTCCGGGATCCGTATCAATAATGACGCGCGATTGTCCGCCTGCGCCATCGCGAGCGGACGTTTGCGACAGCGGCGCAGCGCTAGCCAGGCTGGATGCAAAGAGAGCTGCCGTTGAAGAAGTTACAAATTGCCGGCGCGTCACCGGACCTGCCAGTCGTGAAGTCATACCATTGCTCCCATAAGAAAAAGGTAAAAATGATTCTTGTTAAGACAAGAAGTTAATGAGCATGCGGCGGCTGCGTCATTAGTTTGATGTAAAGATCATAAAGCTTTTTCGTATCTACATCGAACTGTACGGTGGCTTTGTGCTCGTAAGGAGGAACTGATGCTTCCGGTCCCCAAAAGAGCGTCTCGCCGTAGCTCGGGCCGTGATCGATATCGATGTCGACGTAATATTCTTTCTGCCCGGTAATGATCGAAGGATCGATCAGGGCCGCAGCCGACAGCTCATCCCACATAAAGCTCGGCTCCGAATATTTGGTCAAGTATTGGGCGACTGGAGTGTCTGCCTTGGCGATGGCATCGTGAATTTCCTTGCCCAGGGTAGTCTTTACCGAAATATCGATCGGCGTGATGGTGATCTTTTTCCAGGGCGCGCGCATGGATATACGAACTGCTTCGGGATCGAACCACCAGTTAAATTCGCGGCGGCCATCAAGGCGGTCGATACCGCCATTGTCGGCATACATCCCGCTTCCCATCAGAACCAGTTCTTTCGCCAGCGTCGCCACTTCAGGATCGAGACGCAATGCGAGAGCAATGTTCGTCATCGGTCCACCTGCCCAGATTACGACTTCGCCGGGATACTTGTGGACCATGCGAACGATAAATTCGGCCGCACTCTCAGCAATCGGCTTGATATGTGGTTCACCTTCAACCAGCGGCGGTACAAAGTAAGGATCGTGGTATCCCGCCTTGTATGCTTCCGACACATGCGGACGCTTGGAAAAATCGCTCCAGCAGCCCTTATAGCCGAGCTTTCCGTACAAATTCTCCCAGCGTTCGGATTCTTCTCTCGAATTCAGCAGCGGGAATAGAGCACCTTCGGCGACGGGTACGTCTGTGCGTCCTGCAATCTCGAGCAGGCGTAGTGTGCGTTGTGTTTCTTCTTTCATCCACTGATCGCCGCTGACGGTGGTGATTCCGAGAACATCAAACCTGTCAGACTGCAAGAAGATCAGCAATGACTGCATATCAGTGGTCGCCGGACCACGCGCATCCTGATCCAGAATGATCTTTATTTTTTGTGCTTGAAGTTGCGTCGTAAGAATTAGCGTGAAAAAGGCGACAAGCAGACCAACGAAGCTCCTTGGCTTCATTTGAAGTTCCCCCCCAGGGTCTTGTTTTGAAAACCTAACTTGAAAATTACCGAGTCAAATAAATTTCAGCCATTTGCCTTGGCGACCAGCAGAATGGCAATGCAATAGAAGACGAACATTCCGACCAGATATAACTTGGCGCGGCTGCCAGCACCGGCAAATTCCTTCCAGGCAAATACGCCCCACAATGCGGCGACCATGGGAGCCGATTGGCCAATGGCATAAGAGATGGCTACGCCGGTAAAGCTCGCGGCGACCAGGTTGAAAACCATCCCCGTCCCCCAGATTGCGCCGCCCAGCAATCCAAGTATGTGGCCGGACGCCGGCCCCTTGAAATAGCCGCTGAAATCGACCGGTTCGCCGATCAGCGGCTTTCTCATGAAATAAACGTTCCAGATTGAACACGAGAGCAGAGCTCCCAAAGTCAGAAACACTGCAATGCTGTAGGGGCCAAGCGGATGCCCATGAGTCATGCCGCGTGCTACGAAGGGAGCCCACAAGCCCATCAGAACGCCGGAGACGATACAGGTGACAATGCTCTTTCGCGACACCGAGCGGCCCGCGACGTTAAGGCTGCCGTAAGCTTTGCCATCCATGATCACAGCAATGACCGCGCAGATCACGCCCAATGCCAGCAACACAACATCGCCTTTTGGCTGTAACCCATAACTCAGGACTGTACCCACAACGAGAGCGATACCGATTGAGACTGGAAAGGCGATAGCGAGCCCAGCCATATCGATGGCGGCTACCAGTAAGAGATTGGCGAGATTGAAAATCGCGCCGCCTACCATGGTGGAAATAATGTTTGCGCCGTCTGCGGAGTGCACATTGTTCAGAAAGCTGTCGGCGTTGTTGCTCGTGCTTCCCATGGTTAAGGCGAGCACGAGCGAGATGAAGAATATCCCCAGGGCATAATCCCAGTAGAAAAGCTCGAAGCGATAATTCTTAACGCCCTTGAACGTATTGGCCCATGATCCCCAGCACACGGCACTCGTGATCATCATGAACAGAGCAATGGTTAAGCTATGCGGGGTAAACATTCGTTTCTCCTATTTACCCTGAATTCGGGAAATGAACAGTTTCAGGAAACGGTCGGCATCGACGTCCACACAGACTTTGGTGTTCGGCTTTACCTTATCCATGCCTTCAATCTCGTAGTGGTCGCCGTGGAGGACATTGCGTTCCACGTAGCCCTGGCGGTTTGCGACGGTCTCACCGCGGGAAAATTTTCCCTCAGTTTCGACATCAACATGCATCTCGGTGGTCTTGACCAGGCTGGGATCAATGGCGATGGCTACGGCGGAAGGATCATACATGGGAGCGCCCGTCCCGCCGTATTGCAGAGTCAGATCAACTAAATACTTCACCACGGAACTGATGAAATCATTGATCGGGCCGTGTGTCTTCTGAAGTTCCGCAAGATAACCGGGAGTGAAAAGTGCCTTGTTCCCAACTTCGAGGCCTGACATAGTGAGCGAATTCCATCCAGCCTGAAAAACAATCTGCGCGGCTTCCGGATCGTTATAAATGTTGGCTTCGGCAGCGGCGTTTACGTTGCCTCCGCTGATTGACCCGCCCATGATGATGACCTCTTTCACCAAGGGAACGATGGAGGGATCTTTTTCGACGGCCAGGGCGATGTTAGTGAGCGGACCAACCGGAACGAGAGTGATTTCATGCGGAGAGGCATGGACAAGCTTGATAATAAGATCGGGACCGAAATCAGGATCCACCTTGCACTTACTGGGCGGCAATTCGACGTTGCCCAATCCATTCTTGCCGTGCCAGAACTGAGCGGTAATCAATTTTTGAAAAAGCGGATGATGCGCTCCGGCAGCAACAGGAATGTCGCAGCGATTGGCAAGCGATACCATTCGCAGCGCATTGTCCAGCCCCATCTCCAACTCGACGTTGCCGGGCACGACGGTGATAGCCCGAACGTCCAGTTCCGGCGAATTCAACGCCAGCATAATGGCGAGAGCGTCGTCGGTTCCCGGGTCAGTATCGATAATTATTTTTTTGGCTGCGGCAGCGCGGAGCGGGAACGCCGCGATCAGGATGGCTAAAGTTATGAAGAACGTGAAACGACGAGTACGAACGGGGCCCGGGATCACAACCGCTGGAATTGTCATTAAGTTGGGAAAGTTTCGGCGATGTAGCCTAGCGTTACAGACGATGAGTGTCAAGTAAAACTCCGGGCGAGAGCTAGAATCCCAGACGGATTTGACAACCGTCGTAAGCGAAAACTAGACTCCTCGTTCTTTTGAATTTCGTACGATTGCATTCACAGGGCCCTGAAATCATATGGCAAAAACTCCTCGCATTGCGGTCATAGGCAGCGCAAATATTGATCTCGTTACCTTTACGGACCGTTTTCCTAAACCGGGAGAAACCATTTTTGGACAGAAATTTGATCTCGGCTTCGGGGGCAAAGGCGCTAACCAGGCGGTAGCGGCAAAGTTGTGCGGAGCCGATGTGTTCATGATGGCGCGCGTGGGCAGCGACCTCTTCGGTCCGGCGACCATCGAGAATTTCAGAAAATTAGGCATTGATACGGCGCACGTCAAGCAGATCGAAGGAGCCTCAAGCGGAGTGGCTCCAATTTTCGTGGAGCCCAGCGGCCAGAACAGAATTTTTGTGGTGAAGGGCGCGAACGATTTGCTGAAAGCAGAAGACGTAGACGCCGCGGCAGATATGCTGAAGACTGTCGACTGCATGGTGATGCAGTTCGAAATTCCGATTGAAACCGTCTACTACTGCGTGGGCTTCGCCAAAAAGCATGGCATTCGATGCATCGTGAATCCCGCTCCCGCGGGACCTGTCGACATGAGCGCGCTGGCTGGACTCGATTATTTTGTTCCCAATGAGAGCGAAGCGGAGACGATCACGGGAATGCCCGTGCGGACGGTGGAAGATGCGAAACAATGCGCGGCCAAATTGCTTTCCGGCGGAGTAAAACGAGTAATTCTGACGCTGGGTGCGAACGGTTCGCTGCTAGCTGGTCGGGAAGGCATGGAGCACATTCCTGCATTCAGCGTGAAGAGTATTGACAGCACCGGCGCAGGTGATGCCTTTATCGGAAGCTTCGCCGTGTTCCTTGGCGAAGGCCTGCCCGAGCGCGATGCGGTACGCCGCGCCAATCTTTACGCGGGGCTTTCCACGACGGGCGTCGGAACTCAGAAGTCGTTTTATGACCGGAAACGCTACGACGCTGAGTGGTCTACGAGAAAGCCATCCTAAGCCTAATGCGAAAAGAGTTTTGAACGTTGGTCCCGCAGCGATCGATTCAGCGATCATTCTACGAGCGACGCTGCGGGCAATGCGTGCGATCAATGTTATGGAGGCGTGTGACTGCTAACGGTCTGTTTGCTCTCAGAAGAAAAGTTCCTGTCTCGCTTATCTTTTCGCTTTTGCTGTGCGGAATTCTCTCGGCGCAGTCAGCCAAAATCAAAGTGATTGCGGACCAGGACAGCGCCGGCCCGCAGGGCACGAACTTTCTTTCGCTGCTCATGTTATTGCGGGCACCGCAAATCGACCTGCTGGGAATTACTACAGTGAGCGGCGATCAGTGGATGAAACCGGCGACGGTGTTTGCGCTTTGGGCGACCGAGTTGGCCGGTAGAACGGATGTCCCGGTCATTGCTGGTGCCGAAATGCCGTTGCTGAACACGGCGCGTGAACAGGAAGCGCGCGAGGCTTTATACGGGTCCTACATCGGATGGCATGGATCGTTCAATCCCGATGCACCGAAGCCCGAGCAGACCTGGGCGCCTCCGGGCGGCTTTCCGAAGGTGAAAGCGCGACCCGGCCGAGCTGCCGATTTCATCATCGATACGATCCGGGCGAATCCGGGCGAGGTGGTCCTGTATTGTGCCGGTCCGCTGACAAACATCGCGCTGGCGATTCGGATGGACCCGGATATCGTGCCCATGACAAAAGCGATTTACATTATGGGTGGAAGCAGCGGCGGTGGACCGGAACTGAATTGGTGGTGGGATCCGGAGGCGGCTGCGATTACCATGCGCGCTCCCTGGAAGCAGATTGTTGTTTCGCCGTTCGAGGCTGGAGCGGAAGTCTGGTCCAGCAAAGCTCTGATGCAGCGAGTGGTGCAGGCGGGTGGGCCACTGGCAAATTATGTGCGCAGTTCCTATCTGGATTTCGTTCCCCCTACGGGAACATCGCTTTGGTCAATGATGTGGGACGAACTGCTGGTTGCCTCTCTGATCGATCCATCGGTAATTACGAAATCGGAGACGATGTATCTCGATGTAGATATCTCTCACGGGCCCAGCTACGGCCATACGGTTGTGTGGAAGAAACCCGAGGATATTCCACACTTCTTTCTGCCTTATAGCGGGCCCGGTGGGCCGGATCGCGACAAATGGCTGGGACATTTGATACCGCCGCCACAGTTGCATCCGGCCAGCGTTCAGATGGAAGTGGATAAGACCAAGTTCGAGAAGATTTTCGTCGATCTGATGAGCCACTGAAGCCGTTGTCTCTGCAAATGGCGATCAATTCTTGTTGCAGGATGGGACAAGCGTTCCTGGGTGACAGGTTAATCGGGGCATTTTGACGAAAACTCTTGACTGTTCTCTTCGCGGGGATATATGGTCTGGCAATTGTTTTCTTTGCAAGCATCACTCTTTAGATGGGGCTGGTCGCTCGAGTAGATAGGCGATCTTGTGTTGCGGTAACAACCTGTGCTGCGGTAACAACCAAGGACCACTGGGGGATCCATCGCATGGTAAAGCGCGCTCGTCTCGCGTTTTCCGTTTCACTCGCTCTGTTTCTTTGTCCATCGCTTTTCGGACAGGCTACCGGCACGATCTCGGGCACGGTCGCGGACAAGACCGGTTCCGTAATCTCCGGCGCAACCGTCAAAATTAGCTCGCAGGCAACCGGCGTTGTCCGCGAAGCCAAGACTGACGACTCCGGTCACTATGTTGTGACCCTCCTGCCAGTGTCGACCTACACGATCGCTGCCGCGTCGCAGGGCTTTCAGACCGCGCAGCAAAAAGACGTTAAACTGCAAACCGACCAGCAATTGGAAGTAAATTTCGCGCTGGTTCCCGGCAACGTCACTCAGACAATCGACGTAAGTGCGAGCGCGGTAGCTGTCGAGACCACGACTCCAAGTCTGGGTCAGGTCATCAACTCGCAGCAGGTGGCTGAACTGCCATTGAATGGCAGGGACTTTGTGCAACTCGCGACTTTGGCTCCGGGCACGACCCAGGAGACGAATCCCAACAGCTTCTTCAACGGCGGTCCCAGCAGCGAAGTCTCCGCCCGCGGATCGTATTCGCTCTCGGTCGGCGGCTCGCGCGCCAGCAGCACCGACTGGTTGTTAGATGGCAACGACAACAACGAGCTCACTGCAGGTGGAATCGCGATCTTGCCCTCGATCGATGCGATTCAGGAATTCAAGGTTCTCACTTTCACTTACTCTGCTGAGTACGGCACCCGCGCGGGTCCGACGGTGCTGGTCACCACGAAATCCGGAACCAATCAGATCCACGGATCTTTATTCGAGTTCTTCCGTAATACCGATCTCGATGCCCGCAGTTATTTTGCTTCCACCAGGGAACAGTTCAATTTGAACCAGTTCGGCGGCGCAGTGGGCGGCCCGATCAGGAAAGATAAGACGTTTTTCTTCCTCGACTATCAGGCCAAGCGGCAACGGCACGGAATTCCGTTTGTAGGTTTGGTTCCCACGGCTGCGTACCGAACGGGAGATTACACGTTCGATCCGTACGGGACCCAGAAAGCGAACATGCGTGGCCCCAAGAATGTGAATGGGTATGGTGACATCATCAATCCCTACACTGGAGCTGCGTTGCAGTGCGACGGGGCTGGCAATCCGATTCCCGCAGGTCCTGGAGGAGCTCAGCCTACCGGCGCCGAAACCTGTAACAAGATTCCTGCCAACATGATCGATCCCATCGGCCAAGCGATGATCAATTTTTTCCCGTTGCCGAATACTACGAATCCTAGCGCAGGATACAACTATTCCGACGTTCCAGTTCGTAAGTTGAATGAAGGCGAGTTTGACATCCGTCTGGACCACAACTTTTCCAGCAAGGATTCGATGTTTGCCCGGTTTAGCTACGATCAGGCAACCTCATTCGTGCCTGGAGGTGCCCCGGCTTTTGCCGAACAGAATGCGTTTGCCAGCAACCAGGATATCGATAATCACGGGCGGAATGTGGCAATTTCTGAAACCCACATATTCTCCGATCGCACCATCAATCAATTCCAGGTCGGATTCAATCGAATTTTCAACTACATTCTGTCGTATGGAAATGCCACTTGCGAATCTGCAAAGTTGGGCATTCAGGGAGCAGATTTAGGTTCTGCCTGCGATAGCCTCACTGGATTGCCGGCCAGCCTCAATCAGTCCACCAAAGTTTGCATGAGCTGCGGTTTCACCTCTACCCAGTTGTTCGGCGGCTATTACAACCTCGGAGATCGCGGCTTCGCTCCCTTTCAGGGTGGTACCAACGTTTTCTCTGTGTCCGACTCGTGGAACACGACTCGCGGTAACCATTCTCTGAGTGTCGGTGGCGGAATCCGCGCCAATCAGATGAATGTGGTCACTAACGGATTTCAGGACGGATACTTCCTTCTGTTTGGCGGCTACACCCTTGATGCTTCCGCTGACCTGCTCGTCGGGCAAGTTGGCGGAGCCATTCACGACCAGACCTTTAAGGGCGCAACCACCGGCCGCCGGTGGAAGTTATTTCGTCCCTATGCGCAGGACGACTGGCGGATTACGAGGAACCTGACTGCCAATATCGGATTGGCTTGGGCCTTCGTCACTCCCATCGTTGAAGCTGACAATCGTCAGGCCAACTTCGACTTTCAGACCGGACAGTTTCTGATCCCGGGCGTCAATTCAGATTCGAGGATCGGTGTTCAACTCGACAAGACGGCGTTGGAGCCCAGGATTGGACTCTCCTGGAAGCCGTTCGGAACCGACACAACAGCGATTCGCGCGGGGTATTCGATCTTCCATGATTCTTCATGGAATCAGGGTGCCCAGGGAACTTGGCAGAATCCTCCGTTCTATGCGGAAAGCGACAACTTCAGCGGACTCTGCCCGTTCGGAAACACGACTTCTCCCACTCCGCTGAACTGCGGGTTGGCCAGAAGTTTCCTTCCCGTGTTTACCGCGCCTCCTAATCCTTACGACTTCCAGGGAACCATCCAGTCGCAGAATCTTAACTTCAAGCAGGGACGCGTACAGCAATTCAACTTGAATGTTGAGCACCAACTGCCGGGGAATGTCGTGTTGACCGTGGGCTATGCGGGATCGCGAAGCTCACATATTCTTGTAGACGGCGTGAATCTGAATGTCGCATCGCCTTTGGCATGTTTCCCAACCGTCGGCGGCGCCGCTAATCCTCTCTATGATCCCAGCTATACGCTGGGTTGCGGAATCACGAACGTACCCTGGGGACCACCGACGTTTCCGAATGGCTCTCCTGTCATCGACAACATTACCGATACCGGCTCCGCCCGCTACGACTCATTACAGGTCAAGGCAGAGACCAAGAGCGCCAGGCACGGCATTTACGCTTTGCTCTCTTATACCTATGCTCGGACCCTCGACTCCGGCTTCCCTGATGGAGTCGGAACGAGCACCGGTGCCACTTACTGGCCACTGCCCGGAACGCAAAAAGCAGACTGGGCGCTGTCGCAGATCGATCTCAAGAACAATTTGAGCGCCAGCGTAATCTACAATCTGCCCTATGGCAAAGGAAGACAGTTCGGTAACGGCGGGAACGCTGTGACTGAAGCAGTCCTGGGAAATTGGGAAGTGGATGTCATTGAAAAGATCACGTCGGGATTTCCCGTGTTCATTTTCAATAGCTTCGATGCGTCTGGTGTTGGTTTTAATCAGGGCGGCAACAACTACAACCGTCCTGACCAGATTTGCAATCCTAATTCAGGCCCCAACGATTTAATTGAGTGGTTCAACACCAGTTGCTTTGTCCCAGCCGCGGCCGGCAAGCTTGGCGATGCAAGCCGCACCCCGCTCTACGGCCCGGATTTCGTAAATACCGACTTCTCGGCCATAAAGCATTTCCTTTTGCCTTACCGGGAGGGCTTGAGGCTTGACTTCCGTGCTGAGTTCTTCAATCTGTTCAATCACGCTCAGTTCGGATTGCCGGGCGCCGACATTTCCACGCCCTCTACCTTCGCAAAGATCAATAGCACGGTGAACAATCCACGCGTCATGCAGTTCGCTCTAAAGTTGTATTTCTGAGCGACCACAACCATCGACGGGAAACTGACGAAGATTTTGTTCAAAATCTCGGCTCAGTTTCCCGTTCGTTTTCTTGCAACGTCAAGAGGGACGGCGCACATCGTGACTGAAGAGCACGCGAGCGGAGGTTTGTGATGAAACACCTGAAATTACAGCTCCTAATTCTTTTCCTCCTGATTGCGAGTACCCTGGGATTTGCGCAGCAGCGCCGCAAAGTCATCATCAATCAGGATTGTTCGGGGCCCGGCGGCAGCAACATGCAGACCCTGTTGACTCTGATTCAATCCCCCAAGGTGGAAGTTCTTGGGATAACAGTGGTCAGCGGAAACCAGTGGCGCGACGAAGAGGTAGCGCACACTCTGCGACTGCTGGAACTCATTGGCCGCACGGATATCCCGGTCGTGCCTGGAGCAGAGTTTCCGCTGGTACATCGACGTAAGGAAGCTCTCTTGTGGCAGGCGATGTACGGCAAAGTGGCATTCGCCGGCGCCTGGGACGAACGATGGTGGCACGAACACGATGTGATTCCCAAACTTCTCGAGGGTGAACCCACCACCAAACCCTCGGACGAGGACGCGGCTCACTTCCTGATTCGCATGGTGCACAAATATCCGCATGAAGTGACCATCTATGAGGGCGGGCCCATGACGAACCTGGCGCTCGCCAATGCTATCGATCCCCATTTTGCGGAGCTGGCCGAGGGTCTGGTATTTATGGGCGGAAGCTTGAACCCACAGACCGATGATCCCGAGTTCATTAGCGACCCGCGTCACGAATTTAATTTCTGGTTCGATCCCGAGGCCGCGAAGAGCGTCCTGGCGGCTCCGTGGAAGAAGATCGTTTGCACGCCGGTGGACATCTCCGTCAAAACCAAAATCACGGATGCCATGGTGGCTGAGATTAACAAGAGCAACAATCCCGCAGCACAATATGTGGTGAAATTTTTTATGAAGGATCAAGGCGGTTTTTACATGTGGGACGAACTTGCCGCCGCCGCGTGGATTGATCCGACGCTGATCACCAAAAAAGAAACCCGCTATATGAGCGTGAATATCGATCACGGGGCCGGCTACGGAGACACTCTCACGTGGACGGAAAAAGATAAACCACAGCTGGGAGAGCGGCTCGTCGAAATCCAGATGGATTTGGATCTGGCAAGATTCAACCAGATGTTTGTGGACCTGATGAAGGCTCCGACCCCACAAGCGCATTGAGTTTCATCGTTTCAAAAGCCGTGATCATGAAGCCTAGTCATTCCAGGATTTATAGGGTTGCCGCCCTTATCACTTTTGTCTTGTTCCTAGCCTCGACGGCTTTGTCCGATGAATGGGAGGCAAGGCACGGACTCGTCTCCGTGACCGGCGTAATGAACCTCACGGAGCCGCCGCCTCCGAGCGAGGTATTTTTCTCGGGGCCCGACAACCGTTCCCAGGCTGCCGCCTGGCTTGATGGATTGAAGGCGTGGCGCACCGATCGGCGGGTGCGCTTGCGATACAACGGTGCCGAGTACGAACGGCCTGACCTCGAATGGACACAACACATTTTTCTGCAGGTGCAGGTCCTGATCTGGGATCGGAGTTTGTACGACCCGGAAAAAGGTGAGTACACCGTCGACCGGTTTTTGAGCGAGACCGAGCACCGCCTGGGCAAGGTAGATGCTGTCCTCATCTGGCATGTCTATCCGAATCTCGGAGTCGACGACCGCAACCAGTTCGATCTCTTGCAGGACCTTCCCGGCGGATTGCCCGGGTTGCGCCATCTCGTCGAGCAATTTCACGCTCGTGGCGTAAAAGTATTTTTTCCTTATCTTGCCTGGGACACCGGCACGCGAGAGGAAAGCAATATCGCTACCTCAATTTCTCAGGAACTAAAAGAGATTGGAGCCGACGGAATTAACTTTGACACTCTGGAAAGCGTCCCAGCATCATTCCGGCAGGCTTCCGACGCCGTCGGCGTTCCCTTGGCGCTTGAACCCCAATTTCAGCCGCGTGACGAATCCATCGCGTGGACGAATATCTCCTGGAATGATTGGGTGACTTGGGAGGGTAAGCAGTACCCGTTTATTCCCATGGTCAGCAAGACTAAGTGGATGGAGCCCCGTCATACCGTCAGTGTGACCGACCGCTTCACTCGCGATAAAACCGATAGCTTGCAACACGCCTTCTTCAACGGACAGGGATATGCGGTTCTCGAAAATCTCTGGGGATTCTGGTACGGCATGAATCCGAACGATGCTGAAGCGGTTTTACGCTTCACTGCCATCGAGCGGGCGATGGCAGACAATCTTCGCAGCCCGGATTGGGAGCCGCATACTGCGACCGTGCAGGACGGAGTTTTCGCGAGCCGATTTCCAAATAATTCCACCACACTGTGGACGATCGTGAACCGCAATGAATACGACGTTGCCGGTGCGGAACTGCGAGTGCCTTTCCACGCCGGTATTCACTTCTATGATCTGTGGCATGGGACAGAACTCAAGCCGTCGGTCCGCGGAAGCGACGCTATCCTGAGTTTTGAAATAGAAGGCCGAGGTTTTGGGGCGGTCCTTGCAACGGAAGAGGATTCGTCCGCCGGCCGACTGAAGGACATCCTGTCTTTTATGGCACAACGTTCGCAGCGTCGCTTATCGAGTTTCTCGCGTGGGTGGCAGGCTGTGCAGCAGACAATCGTCGAAATCAACACCACGAAACCGGCGTCCGGCGCGCCTTCGGGCATGGTCATGATTCCAAGCGGCGAATACAATTTTCAAGTTCACGGCATCGAGATTGAAGGCGGCAACGATCCCGGAGTCGACGTTCAATATCCTTGGGAAAATTCAGCCCGGCGCTACCACACGCATTCGATGCACGTGCCCGCCTTCTATATCGATCGCACGCCGGTCACGAATGCAGAGTTCGCGAAGTTCCTGAGTGCAACCGCTTACCGTCCCAACGACGATCACAATTTTCTTCGGGGCTGGAAAGATGGACACTATCCGCAAGGCTGGGAAAATAAACCCGTCACTTGGGTGTCGATTGAAGATGCTCGTGCTTATGCGGCCTGGGCAGGGAAGCGCCTTCCGCACGAATGGGAGTGGCAATACGCGGCACAATCAGCTGATGGGCGAATCTATCCCTGGGGCAACGACTGGAATTCGAAAGCTATGCCGCCGCCCGATCATGGCCGGACCATCTCGCCGCTTGCGAATGTGGCCGCTTTTCCCGCGGGTGCGAGCCCGTTCGGCGTGCTCGATTTAATTGGAAATGTTTCGCAGTGGACCGACGAGTTTCGTGATGAGCACACTCGTGCCGCGATTGTGCGAGGCGGCGCAGAGTATCAGCCTCGAGGGTCGATCTGGTACTTCCCGCAAAGCTACCGGCTGGATGAACATCAGAAATATCTTTTAATGTCTCCGGGCCGCGACCGCTCCGGCACGATTGGTTTTCGATGTGTCGTAGACGCCCAATAATAGGGTGCGATGTAAGAAACGAGTCCTTGGCTCGCGACGTTAAATCGAATATTGAATCGCGCGGCTGGCTCGCTATTGACACCGGATTTCGCCCGGTGAGAGACTTTCGTAGTTGGCCCGCGAAACTGGTTCGGCCCGCTCGCCTACCCAGCAGTGCAGCCGCAGAATCGTAGTATTCCGGGCATGAGTCCTAACCCCAGCTTCGATCGCGAATCCTTCCAGGAACTCTTGGCAAATGCCTTTGCCGTGCAGGAAAGTGAAATCGATCGCGAGTCTCTCTCTGCCATTGTGGAAGTGCAACGGCTGATCGCGAAAGGTGAACTCGACGCAGATGGGGTTATGCATTTGATCGTCGATTGTGCCCGCGACGTAGCGAATGCTGATGGGATCGCTCTCGCCGTGTTGGAGGGAAATCAACTGGTGTACCGAGCCGGAAGCGGAGTTGCTTCCTCTTATGTTGGCCGTCACGCCATGGCTTCGCTGGTCGTTTCAGCGGATACGCACGCCAGCCGCGAGATTCTTCGCGTCGAGAATGCGGAAACGGACACACGCATTGAAGCAGCGATTTGCCGCCAGTTCGGAGGAATGGCGCTCGCAATTTTCCTTATTTACCGGGACCACGCCGCGGTGGGACTGTTGCAAGTAATTTTTGCCGAGCCGCACGCATTCCAGGATCGTGAAGTTCGCACCTATCGATTAATGGCTGGCCTTATCGAAGATGCGATGTCTCGCACTGGCGTGCTTGAAAAGAACGAAAACGTGAGAGCGAGTCTACCCGGCTCGGCCCAGGTTGAGCAGATTACCGATCGCAAGCCGAAATTTCCAATTGGCCCCGCAGCCGTGCAGCTCGCCGCAAGCAAATACCCGGCCTACCAGGCTGGCGCAGCCGCACTGGAGCTCGCCCGAGAATCACAAACGCGCAGGCAGCCTGCGTTGCTGGCTACGATGAACTCGCCGGAGGCGAACCGGGTTCCGTGGCCCGCACGCTGGAAGCCGGGGCTGGCGGCAGTTGCCGCCGTGCTGCTGCTCACCTGCTGGATTGCCTTCGGAGGTCGCCGATCTGCATCACCCTTGAAATCTGCGGCTCTGCCGCCGTCTTCCACGTCAGGACAGCCAGCGCCGTTTCAGCCTTCGAATTCGGTTCCGATGAGGAGCGCCGCCCAACTAACGAGCAGCAGCACCCCAGTAGCGTCCGCGCCAGCCCGGTCGAAACCGGCGCATTCCCGAACCGCGCATCGGCGGGTGCGCGTACGCAAGAATGAAGTCGATTACGTTAAAGATGATGTAACGATTCGCTACTTCACCAACAAACCCGCGGCACAGCGCGGAGTGCTCGAGCATCGGGTCTCCTATATCGGAGACGATGTTACGGTGCGCTACTTCACGCCAAACCAGCGGTAATACTGCCGAGCTGAGGTGGTTCTCGATCGCATCATTTCGCGCCATCGAGCTTGCGCAGATAATCTCCCCATTTCGGGTCGTATCCAGCGGCGCGATTTTCCAGCCGCGCGCCCTCATTCCACCAATGCGCTTTCCCTCTGCCCATGCTCGCGCCTTTTCTGGTGTGAAGGTCGAGCATGAAATCCTGTACTTCCACCTTGCGTTCGCCGCGGGCTACAACTTCTCGAGTCCAGCCGGCAAGTTCCATTGACATGTTGTCCTTTTGCGCGGTCGCCAGCAGGCGTACGGCATGGGCGCAATAGATCCAGCGGTCGCCACGGTCCGGCATGCGCTGCCGCTGCTGATTCAAAGCTTCGATGATTGCCGGTGCTGTTGCGAGGCCTAGCCCAATATCTTCAGTAGCGATGATTTCCAGACGCCGCCACAAAATTTCTTCGGTCTCAGGTCCGGAGGAAAACAGTTCGTATGCTGCGAGAGCGGCATCTTCCACCCAGCCGCGACGAATCGATTTCTGCAGGACCGAACGCAATTCGTCGACGCCGTATCCGTTGGCGCTCGTCGTGCGGCTCCAGATATCCTGGCTCTGGTAATTCGCTTCGCCTTCGTGTTTTGGTGACATGGTGCTCCTTCTGAAAGCTGGTGTGAGATCAGTTGTAATACTTCTGAATTGACCGCTCTATGAGCGAGGCAGAGAGATAAAAAGTCAATGCGATCAAGATCGTGACGACGGACGCGGCCAGGGCTTGATCCATGGCGAGGTCCGCTGTCGAAGTGGCAATCAGAAAACCGAGGCCACCGGTTTGCATCAGAAACTCGGCGATCAGCGCGGAGAGCACGCTCTGCACGGAAAGCACTCGCAGCGCCACAGCCAGACTTGGAACGGCAGCGGGAAGCGCCAGAAGCGTTAAACGATTCCAGCGTCCTGCGCCCTGCACAAAAAAATATTCACCAGCCATGGGAGGCAATGCCTTCAGGCCTGCGCTGGCAAAAACGAAACCGGGCAGAAAACACAGGATGACGACAGTGACGAAGACGGTGCGATCGTCATAGCCGAAAATCCGCGTCAGCACTGGGATCAGGCAGACTACCGGTACTGACGTCAGCAAAAGCGCCAACGGAGTCGTCAGTCCGCCGAGGATTCGCGACATCCACGTAATAATGGCGAGCAGCAGCCCGAAGATTATTCCGCCGACCATGCCGAAGAGTGCGACTTCGATCGTGTGAAAGGCAGGCTGAACATAGAAGGAAGGGTTGTGCATTAGTTCGCGCGCTACCGCGAGCGGCGTGACAATGACGATTCCGTTCAGCCCGCTATGGCGAACCCAAAATGACCATGCAAGCAGTAGCATAATCACGGCCCAGGTTTGAGCAACGAAGCGCCTCATTGGATGAACCTTCGCGTCAGTGCTTTTTCCAACGCAGCGGCGATTAGAAAACCAGTCAACGACATCGCCGCGGCCATCGTCACCGCCGCCCACATGAGTCGTATCTGAAAATTTTGCATGGCATTCAGGATTACTAATCCCAGTCCCTGGGGCGCGCCGAACCATTCCCCGAGAATGGCTCCGATGAAAGAAGCCGATATTGCCGCCTTCAGGCCGCCGGCAAGGTGCGGCAAAGCTGATGGCAACTCCAGGTGAAGCAGGCGCTTCCACCGGCTGGCGCCGAATGCCGTCATCACATCGCGCAGGGTCGAAGATGCCGCGGCCATTCCGGAAGAAGCGGCTACATAAAGAAGAAAGAACACCTGAATTCCGGCGAGTACAGTAGGAGTCTGGCTGCGACTGAAAACCACGATCAGGATCGGTCCGAGTGCGATCGGGGGAGTTGCGTTTACCAGCAGCGCCAAGCGGTCAAGGCCAGGCTGCAACGGTGGCAGCAGACGCATTACGATTGCGAACAACACGGCAAGAAACCCACCCAGAAGCAGTCCTTTGGCCGCTGATGCGAGCGTAGCCAAGGCAGAACGAGTCAGCAGCGGAAAATTATCGGGAGAGAATAATGTAACGGCGACATCGCTCACTGCGGGCAACACGGGGCCGGCCACTGCCGCCTTGCCGGCCCATTGCCAGAGCGCAAGAAAAAGCACAAGTCCTGCCGCAGCGTAGAGCGCGCTGGTGGTTGATCGGCGTTGTGTCATTTCCATTGCGAATCCTTCAAGACGTTTTCGGTCTACGGTTGCAGCCACAACGTAACCTGGTCCGCCAAACGATGGAACTCTTCGCGCCGCAAGAGTTCTGGAGTGCGCGGCCGGGAAAACGGAACCTGCACCACATGCGCGATTGCGCCTGGCTTTTCCATCACGATGGTTCGGTCGGAGAGAAAAAGTGCCTCGTCCACCGAATGAGTTACGAGCATGGTTGTAATCGCGCGATCCCGCCAGATGAGCTCCAATTCAATATTGAGCCGGCGCCGCGTCACCGCGTCCAGCGCTCCGAATGGTTCGTCGAGCAGAAGAACCTCAGGATCGAGACAAAGCGAGCGGGCAATCGCCGCGCGTTGCCGCATCCCGCCGGAAAGCTGGCTCGGCCGGGCTCGCTCGAATCCCTGGAGACCAACTAATTCGACGAGCTTCAATATTCGATTCCGATCCACCGATAGTCCTGCGAGTTTGAACGGCAGAGCGAGATTACTCTCCACAGAAAGCCACGGCAGAAGGGCAGAGTCCTGAAAGGCGATCCCGAGACGATGATGCTTCACGACTTCTTCGGGCGCGGCGTCACCGATGCGTATGCTGCCGCTGGAAGGTGGCTCAAGGCCTGCTACCAGATGAAGAAGTGTACTCTTGCCGCAACCGGATGGGCCGACGATGGCGAGGAATTCGCCGGGAGCAACGCTGAGATCCAGATGCCGAATGGCTTCCACGATCACACTGCGGCGCGGAGTGTATCGTTTGGCGAGATCGCGAATTTCAATGCCTGCGCCGCTCATGTCATCGTTCGCCAATTACTCACCGATCACCCGGTCGAAACGTTCCATGATCTTTCCGTATTGCTTCTTTACTCGCTCTCGCATGGGACCGAGATCGACGGTGAGCAATTGGCGATCCTTCATTACGATTCGGCCATCGATGATCACCGTCTGAACGTCGCGGCCAACGGTGTGTTCTGCGGCCGTGATGACCGGATCGTACATCGGATATTGATCATAGTCGCCAGTCCCGATCAGGATGATGTCGGCGAGTTTGCCGGTTTCAAGGCTCCCAATCTGCGTCTCGAGGCGCGCGGCACGTGCCCCGCCGCGGACCACCTGGCGCAGCATGTCGACGTAGCTCATCGGCGCCGAGCCGTGCATTGGGGTTCCATCCAGAATTTGCTGGCCGAGCACGGCGTAATGCGCCACCTGAAAGAGATCGAGAGTTCCACGCGTAGCAGCACCGTCGGTGCCAAGACCAACCCGCACGTTACGCCGCACCAGCTCAAATAAATGCGGCGCACCGATGATGAAATTGTTCATGGCGCAGTGGCAGGAGCTGACATCATTCGCGGCATAGAGATCGATCTCCGTATGACTCATGAGCACGGAATGAGCGCAGTGCAGGCGGTCATTGAGCACGCCGATGGCATTCAGGTACTCGGCAGGCCGGGCACCAAATTGATCGATCGTGTACTCCACCTCGTAGGTGCCTTCGCAGAGATGAGTGTGGATGTGCGTGTCGAGTTGGCGCGCCAAGGCGTCCATGTCGAGCCGCAACTTTTCAGAATTCACGATGATCTGGCGTAGCGCCAGCCAAGCATTCACTCGAGGATGTTTTTCCCAGCGTTTGACCAGCGACTCGCTGCGCTGCAAGGCTTCACTTGTGGAAAGACGAAAGCCCTGGGGCAGAGTTTCGTCGATGTCCATTGTGGACATGGCAATCCGGCCGCGGATGCCAATTTCGTCTGCGGCGCGGCCCATCTCATCCGGACAAGGACCACCCGCTTCGAGAAAGCAGGTTGTGCCGCAACTGATCATCGAAGAATATGCACTCAAGCCGCTGCAGTAAACATCTTCTGGCTCGAGACCACTTTCAAAAGGGATGAGATAGCGCTTCCAGATGGGTTCGCGAAGATTTCCCATGTTGCCAAGAGAAGCCAGCTTGCCTCGCAGAAACTGCTGCGCCGTGTGTACGTGGCAATCTACCAGGCCGGGCATTGCGATCATGCCGCTAGCCTTCAGAGTATTCTTCGCGCGGGATCGCGTCGCGGCTTCATCGCTCTTGCCGAGCCAGACAATGTTGTTGCCAGCAATTCCGATAGCTCCGTCGCGGATAACCGTATTCGCGTCGTTGAAAGTCAGCACTTCGGCCCCGGTGATGAGCAGGTCAATGTCAGTGCCGGGCTGTTCCATGCTGTCTCCGCTTCCAGATCATATTTTTGATCTGATCTGAATATTGTGATTGGAACCGGATCGCCAGGAATCTGGACTGCCAAGAATTACAGCGGCAGTCCTTTGTAGGCTTCCGCGAGCAGGCTCAAGTCCATGATCCGCGCCGGATCCGGCAGGTTGGTGCGGCCCGTAGCCCGCGCCACATCATACATGGAACCGCGGAGCTGTTCTTCATTAATCCAATAGGGCCCGCGTGTGCCGGGTATTTTCTCGAGTTCGAGCTGGAGTTGATTCAAACGGACCTGCTGATGAAGAGAAAAGCCATAGTCGCGTCCGTATTTTGATACTACCAGTGAGGCCGCGTAGCTCGGATCTTTCTTATTATCGATGTACCCCTGCAGCAGACTGTGAAGAAATGCGACGAACGTTGCGCGCTCCGCCACCAGCCGTTTTCGTTCCACTACGAGCAACTGAGAAGGAACGCGAAAACCGAACTGGTCCATACGCGCAACCAGAAAGTCCTTGCCCTCTTTGAGATTCATGTCTTCAAAAATGACTGGCTGATTGGTGACAAAGCAAAAATAAGCATCTCCGCCGCCCGCGAGCAAAGCGTCGGGTGAATAGCCCGCGGGGATATAACGGTGCTCTGGGGCAAGATGATTGATTTTAAAGACGGCATCGAGGACATCACGTTCATTTGGACCCTGCACCAGGAAGCGCGTGCCGGGAAGATCCGCAGGCTTCAACACCGGCCTTCGCGGCAGCGAGATTAATCCCTCGGGAGTAACCGGAACCATGGAAGCGATAATGACAAAGTCGTTGCCGTGGGCTTCTGCGTCCAGCAATTGCAGCCAACTGGTTCCTGCGATTTCGGCCTGCCCAGCGGCCAGACTTACTAGCGACACCGGAGCATTTGGCCCTCCGCCGAGATATTTGATCGAGAGTCCCGCATTGGCGAAGTGCCCCTTTTCCATTCCTACGAAGATGTCGGCATATTCACAGTTGGGCACCCAACCAAACGCAATCGTAAGCGGGCGGGACGGGTTGGTGGCTCCCAACCGCGCATTGGTGATCGCAGCAAGTCCGTAGGTCAAACTGGCAGCTAGGAACGTTCTACGATTGAAAACCGAGTGCTCGGTCGCCGATTCGATTTCCCTGAACGTCACATCCTCATCCGAGCTCATTGTCTACGGTTCCTTGGAAAATCAAGAAGGGTAGCGGCTACTTACTCGCAACCCATGGTCTTGTGTGAACTGCACGATCGGAGACTCCTTCTGATACTGGATCGGGCAGGACAAGTTCTAAAACATCATCCGAACTATAGGCATGAGTTTGGTGACATACCGGGCAAGTCAAGCCGTCCAGAGGCGGACATGGGAATTCGACCTGCTCTCCCAAAAGTTCCTTCGCAACGTCAAACTTGAAGACGGTTTTGCAGGGCTTTCCCTCATCAACGGACTTGCATATCACAACATAATATTTAACCATCTCGATTGCTAAAATAGCACATGGTCGTGAATCAATAGAGAAGAATAGATTCAGGGCTCCGGATTGCACGAAGCGGTAAGGACTTCGAAAAAGAGATCCTGAATGGGCAAGCTCAATTGAAGAACGAGCTCAATTGCCAAACTGCTGTGCCCGCCATAGTCCGTGACCGCAAAGCCTTCTCTGTCAGGTCTTTACGGCCCAGATGCAAATAAAAACGTTACACTACTTCCCTGATCTGGCGCGCCAGAGTTTGGACCTTTTGCCAATCGCTATAATCTAATAGTGACGGATTTCGGCGGGGAAGCACGCAGTGTCGGAGCGGAAAGCAACGCGTTCGGGTTCTTCAGGAGCAAATGACGAAAGCCCATCCACATCCTCTGGAAAAGATTCTGGAAAATCGTATTGCCATCATCGATGGAGCGATGGGTACGACGATCCGCACTTATGCCATGACGGAAGCGGACATTCGCGGAGACCGCTTCAAAGATTCGAAGAAGGGCCTGCTCAACAACGGTGACCTCTTCTCACTGACGAAACCAGAGATGATCGGCGACATCCATCGCCGGTTTCTGGAAGCCGGCGCAGACATCATCGAGACAAACACTTTTGGGGCAACCAGCATTACGCAGAGCGAATTTTTTGTCGACGATCCGCGGGAACACGGCGGGCGGAAGGATCCTGAGTTTTATCAAAAGGTCATCGACGATCCCTTTCTCGGTAGTCTGGCGTCGGATATCAACGAGCAATCGGCGCGGCAGTGCCGTGAGTGGGCTGATCGTGTAAGCACTGCCACCTCGCGACAGCGGTTCGTGGCCGGAGCTATCGGGCCGCTGACGGTGTCTCTTTCGAACTCGCCCGATGCCGACGATCCTGGATTTCGCGTCGTCACCTTTGATCAGGTTAAGACAGCCTACGCTCAGCAAGTGCGTGCACTCATTGCTGGCGGCGTGGACCTGCTATTGGTCGAGACAATTTTTGATTCGTTGAATGCGAAGGCAGCGTTGGTTGCGATTCGTGAGGTGTTCGATCAGGATGGCAAAAAGTTGCCGGTCATGATTTCTGCAGCCGTAGGCCGGGGTGGGGAAACGATGATCTCGGCGCAGACCACCGAGGCATTCTGGAATGCTGTGCAGCACGTAAAACCGCTGTCGGTCGGTCTCAATTGTTCTATCGGACCTGATCTGATGTATCCGTTCCTGGAAGAGCTATCCGAGAAGGCGGACGTACCGATCTCGTGTTACCCCAATGCCGGTTTGCCGAATCCCTTGTCAGAAACGGGCTTCGATCTGGGGCCGCAGGACATGGCGCGCTATCTCGGAAACTTTGCGCAAGCTGGACTGATCAACATTGCCGGCGGCTGCTGCGGCAACACTCCGGAGCACATCGCTGCTATCGCCAAAGCGCTCGAAGGCCAGCCTCCGCGCAAGTGGGGAGTGCTGCCTGCTGAACAATCCCTTTCCCAGCAGATTGAGAGTCGAGCGTGAGTGTGTCCGATAGCGCGGGCGCAAGCGCGCCCACGAAAGTAAAGCCACTGCGTCTTTCGGGATCGCAGCCCTTCACCCAACAATCCGGAGTATTCATCATGATCGGTGAGCGGACCAACGTGGCCGGCTCGCCGAAATTCGCGAAACTCATCAAGCAAGGCAAATATGAAGAAGCCGTAAGCGTGGCTCGTCAGCAGGTCGAGAATGGAGCGAATGTTCTCGACATCTGCATGGACGAAGGCATGATCGACGGCATTACGGCAATGACGCGGTTCCTGCAATTGCTGGGGAGCGAGCCTGAAGTGGCCAAGGTGCCTTTCATGGTCGACTCCTCAAAGTGGGAGGTTATCGAGGCCGGCCTGAAGTGCATGCAGGGCAAGGGCATTGTGAACTCGATCTCGCTGAAGGAAGGCGAAGAAAAGTTTCGCCGGAACGCAGCGAAGGTTTTGAAATATGGTGCGGCAGTGGTGGTGATGGCCTTCGACGAAAAGGGTCAGGCCGCAACTTACGAGGATAAGATCCGCGTCTGCGAGCGTGCGTACCGGATACTCGTCGACGAAGTTGAGTTTCCACCCGAAGACATTATCTTCGATCCGAATATCCTCACCGTTGCCACGGGCATGGAGGAGCACAACAACTACGCGGTTGACTTTATCAATGCTACGCGGTGGATCAAGGCCAACCTGCCGCACGCGAAAGTGAGCGGTGGCGTTTCGAACATCTCGTTCAGCTTTCGGGGCAATAACAAGGTGCGCGAGGCCATGCACTCGGCATTTCTTTATCACGCCATCACGGCGGGCCTGGACATGGGCATCGTGAATGCTGGAATGCTCGAGGTGTACGAGGAGATTGAGCCCGAACTGAAGACGCTGGTCGAGGACGTTCTGCTAAACCGCCGGCCCGATGCCACCGAGCGCTTGGTCGATTACGGCGAGAAGCTCAAGGGTGTGAGCGCCGTCGTCAACGAGAAAAAGGCGGAAGAGTGGCGCAACGGCACCGTGGAAGAGCGTCTCTCTCATGCGCTGGTGAAGGGGATCGATGCCTACATCGAAATCGATGCCGAGGAAGCTCGCCTGAAACTGGGCCGCCCTCTATTGGTGATCGAAGGGCCGCTGATGGCCGGCATGAGCGTGGTTGGCGATCTATTCGGAGCCGGAAAGATGTTCTTGCCCCAGGTGGTTAAGTCGGCCCGCGTGATGAAGAAGGCCGTGGCGCACCTCACACCGTTTATGGAAGCGGAGAAAGTTGCGATGGCTGCGTCTGGCCAGACGGTCAAAGCTCAGGGAAAAATCGTGCTCGCCACAGTCAAAGGTGACGTCCATGACATTGGCAAGAATATCGTCGGCGTCGTCCTCGCCTGCAACAACTATGAAGTGATCGACATGGGCGTGATGGTCCCCTGCGAAAAAATCCTCGAACGCGCCAAGGCGGAGAAGGCGGACATGATTGGGCTGAGCGGCCTGATCACGCCGTCTCTAGACGAGATGGTGCATGTGGCCCGTGAGATGGAGCGTCAGGGTTTCAAGCTGCCGCTGCTCATCGGCGGAGCAACCACTAGCCGGGCGCACACTGCAGTCAAGATCGCGCCGCACTACAGCGAGCCAGTGGTTCATATTCTGGATGCCAGCCGTGCCGTCCCAGTGACGACCAGCCTTCTGAGCGACGACGGCAAGTGCAGCGTTCGTGGCACAGCATCGCGCAGATTATGAGACGATCCGCAAGGCTCACTCCGCGCCGAAGCTTAGTGTCGTCTCTCTCGACGCCGCGCGAAAGAGACGGACTCCAATCGAATGGCGTGCCGAAGATCTGCCGGTTCCGGCATTTACCGGGGTGCGCGTACTGGATAACTTTCCTCTGGCGACGCTGCGCGATTACATCGACTGGACGCCGTTCTTTCATACATGGGAACTGAAAGGTGTTTACCCGCGCATTTTCGAGCACCCAGCGCACGGAGCGCAGGCGCGCCAGATTTTCAACGAAGCCAATACTCTGCTGGATTTGATCATTGCGAAGAATCTGATTACGGCGCGCGGAGTATACGGTTTCTTTCCTGCCAATGCCCTCGGCGATGATGTCGAGCTGTACGTGGACGACAGCCGTGCAAAAACGCTTGAACGATTCCACTTCCTCCGCCAGCAATCAAATCGGGAAGGCAGCGAGCCCTGCCGGTCGCTCGCTGACTTCATTGCACCAAAGGAAACAGGACTGCGCGATCATATCGGTGCGTTTGCTGTAACCAGCGGAATCGGCCTGAAGGAGCTGTGCGACAAGTTCAAAGCTGAGCACGATGACTACAACGCCATCATGGCAGAAGCCATTGCCGATCGTCTGGCGGAAGCGTTCGCCGAATGCCTGCACAAACGAGTGCGGGACGAATGGGGTTACGGTTGTGCCGAGGGCCTGAGCAAGACGGATCTGATCGCGGAGAAATACCGCGGGATCCGGCCGGCTGCAGGTTACCCGGCCTGTCCGGATCACACAGAGAAAGGTACTCTCTGGCGTTTACTCGATGTGCAGGCGAAGACCGGAATGCAGATCACTGAGTCATTCGCGATGTGGCCCGGATCGAGCGTGAGCGGGCTGTACTTCGCCCACCCGGAATCACGCTATTTCAGCCTCGGCAAGATCGACCGTGATCAGGTCGCCGACTATGGCAAACGTAAGGGTATGAGCGTAGCAGAAGTCGAGCGCTGGCTCGGTCCAAACCTGAACTACGATCCTGCGGAATAGCGGTTGGAACAGGAATATTCTCAGCGAACCTGGGAAACCCCATGCAAAGGGAAATCAGCGGTTCTTTGGAAGTAAGAAGTGCGTGCGTTCACTCTCATCGTCCGAAAATACGCGCAACCTTGTGGTTTCGCTGAGTTTGAACTTGTGCGGAGTTTCAGGACGGCATGGGCAAAGCAACCTTTGCCACTCCGGGGCGCCGGCAACATTTTCGATATACGCTCCGTTGCTATAGTAAAGAGCGCCTTTCTTGAGCAAATACTGCATGTGACAGTTCGGGCACTCGAAATAGAGGCGGGTAGTGGACATGGCTTGTGACCACGCCCAGACGTCTGTGACCGCAGACGCCAAATTGCGAGGTACGGGTCGGATGCTGCGATTAACTTAGACTCTAGCTCGGAATTCCGGAATAGCCCTTCCGTGCTAAATGAAATGCCGGATTACACTTGTGCTGTCAATTTTGCTTTTCGCTCCGAGGATTCCAGACTCTTGCGGATGCGGCGCAGTTCGATAAAGTTCAATGCAGTGATCGCGCAAAGCACAGATGCAAACAAGATCATCACAATCGTATCCATTCGTCTCCTTTGACGACCGACTCGCCGCAAAACAAAACGCTCCCGACTCAGGTCCGAGCCGCGAGCGCTTGTCGGGCAGCCCTCCCCAGAACTGCTCGCTGACAGGGTAGAATCCTTCGCCGATCAAGTGAATAGCACACGTGTGCCATGCATACAGTCTATCTGGCACAGCAAATTTTTGACATGCATACGTCGCATAAGTTTACGCGGAATGGTGTCTGTCCCTGATTTTCTTGTCATGCATAGAATTCACGCGTCTCTCGAACTGCAATACGCAAGCCTAGATCTGCTGACGGAGGTTGGGTCGCAGTGTGAGCGAGCCGTCGTCGTTGAGCCTCTGGTGACATGCCCAGCGCACCGGGTAGCTCATTCCCTTGACCTCGATCTCGGCCTTTAGTTTCAATCCTTTCCAATCTGCGACATTGGGAAGCACGAACTGCGCCTGCCTGATCTTGCCTGGCAACGGATAGCCGGCATCCAGACAACCAGTTTTCAATATCTTTCCATCCTGACTCTCGACAGTCACCCGCAATACACCTGGCACTCCCGCAATGCCGTCATTGGCAAAGCCAACAATCAGCCCTTGATGACTGCCGTCCTTGTAGCTCCAAATGAAAGACGGCCTTACCCGATAACCGATGCGGCGATTGATCCGGTCGAAGGCTGCCGGGTAGGCCTGGTAATAGCTCATCAGATTTTTTGCGTTGATCTGGTGAAAATTCCACAGCGACCAGTAATTTGCCCCGATATCGATCACGTGATCAATCATGTTCTCTGCCGGTGATATTCCTTCGATTGCAGCGTTCGGATCAGGAGGCTTTCCCGGAAGCCCTTGCTCGAGCAATGCCGCGATCCACGGTGGACGATTGCTGAGCGCTTCGATCTGCTCGTTCTCGATAAAAATGGTGTCGCTGCGAATCCAATTGTTGCTGCGGACCGTTCGGTCCAGCATTTCCGAATTACCAACCCGGCTGAAATCCGGTTGCGTGTTGGTTAGCAGGGGAGTTCTTTTAAACTCGTCAAGCTGGACCTCAAGCATATTCATCCAGGTTCGCTCTGCCGTCAGATAATCAGGAAAAGGATTGTTCGGGAACGGCCAGGTGTGACCTTCACCCCAGAATCCGTACATGAAGGTGTCGATATATTCGACGAGTGGGTTACCGTCGAAATCCGCTGCCAATTGGCCGACCAGCTCTTTGAATGCCTGCTGAAAAAAAGGATGGTCGTACCGGGGCTGGTAACGCGAGTGTGGATTCTCCAGAAATCTCTTTCCTGCGGCAATGCTTTCCTGATCGCCAGGCTTGACCAAGTCAACCTTCGGCACTTTTTCCAGGACGAAATCGGGCAAGGCTGCTTCGTGCTTATAATCGGGCGCGCACATCTGAATGCGCAATCCGACACGCTTGTTGTTTTTCTTCGCCAATTCAAAAACCAGCTTCACGTAATCGGGCAGTTCCAGGCGCCCGGGCTTCGGTTGCACTTCTCTCCATGTCGGACGGATATAAAGCTGCTGCCCTAACGGGAAGCGAACTAGGTCCTCGATCGCTTGTGGAATATTGTCGGACTTGATTTCCTCGGTGCCGCTGTCCGCCGTAATGTAAGTGACCAGTCCCTTGCCGTAGTTCGGCACCACGTCTTCCGAAGAAGTAGTGGTCATCACAACATCGTCAGTGGCGATGACGGCGTCCGGGGGGTATTGAGGAAACGGGCCCTGATTGAGCCGGTCGTGCACTGGAGGACCGCAGCCGAAGTCGTACTTTCCCCAATTGTGAGCAGGGACATTGGCGCGCGCTTTTCCGACTCCGAGTTCACCAGCTACGGCAACAGCGATAGTGCTTTTCAGAAAATCTCTACGCTGCATTGGCAGTCAACTCCCCACTCAAGGTTCGATTCCATTTGGCCAAACTGATCTGGCATTCAGGCGTGAGCACTGGAATTCATTCCCCTTCAGCAACTTTTGTGAAGCTTACTATTTATATCGTTTTATTTCGTTTGTCCAGTGCAGAGGGCAAATCCTGGACGTTCCTGACAATGGGGTGCTTTCCCCATACTGGTTCGGCGTGTAGAGACACCGTAGAAAATGCCATAGACTCCGTGCGACCAGCGGGCCATACTCTCTTCTCCTCTTGCAAAATTAATTGACTTTGCCGCTATTTGCTTGTATTACGAATACTTACGTTTTATTTCATAAAATCAAGCGGGAAGATGGAATACTCGGGGAGAATGCGGTTTTGCTGGTACTCGCGGAGTCGCAATTGAGGAACGATAAAGTGAATCTAAAACCGGTAATTCTTTTTTTGTTATTTGCCTGCGCCTGCGGTGCCCTTGGCCAGACCAACTCCTCATTCTACGTGTCAACCGCCGGAAGTGATTCGAATCCCGGCACGCAGGCTGCGCCCTGGCGCACCATTCAACATGCCGCAAATACGGTGCGCGCGGGCGGTACCGTTAATGTGCAGGGTGGGGTCTACGAAGAACTCGTAACCATCAAGGCATCGGGCAGCGCGACTGCCGGCTTTATTACTTTTCAAAGCTATCCTGGCGAGACGGCTGTTCTCGATGCGGCGCATTTCACTCCCTCCGGCAGGCAGGCGGTACTTACAGTTCACAACCAGAGCTATGTGCGGATCGAGGGTTTTGAAATTCGCAACTTCCGCACTGCCGAGCATCGTCTTACTCCACTGGGCATCAGCGTGATGGGTTCCGGCTCTCATATCGAACTGCTGAAGAACAATGTCCATCATATTGAGCAGACATTTGAAGGCCGTGATGGTCCTGGGCATGGTGCCAACGGATTTGGCATTGCGGTATACGGCACCGACGCCAAAACTCCGATCAGCGACCTGGTGATTGATGGCAATGAAGTGCATCATTTGCAAACCGGTTCAAGCGAATCGCTCGTCGTGAACGGGAACGTTACAAAGTTCCGTATCACGCACAATGTTGTCCACGATAACAACAACATCGGGATCGACGTCATCGGTTTTGAGCGCACGGCGCCCGATCCTGCTGTCGACCAGGCCCGCGATGGAGTTGTAAGCGGGAATCTGGTTTACAACATTACTTCGCGCGGCAATCCGGCATACGGCGACGAACAGAATTCCGATGGCATTTATGTGGACGGCGGCACAAGAATCCTCATCGAGCAGAATGTAATGCACGATGTGGATTTCGGAATCGAGCTGGCCAGCGAGCACAAGGACCGCGCTACCAGTTACATCACGGCACGGAATAATCTTATCTATCACGCTCACACTGCGGGCGTTTCCATCGGGGGCTATGCGCCCGAACGGGGGCACACCGAGCACTGCACCGTGATCAACAACACGCTCTACGATAACGATACGTCGGCAACCGGGTCCGGTGAGTTCCAGATGCAGTGGAACATGGCAGACGATATTTTTGCGAACAACATTGTGTATGCCGGGCCACGCTGTCTCATTTCGGTGAACAAATCCCAGGTCGACAAACAGCACCCGCCCGTCAATATCGATCACAACCTCTATTACTGCGCCTCAGGATTAAAGGCGAGCACATGGGTAGAAGCTTCGGCCACAATTACCGGATTCGACAATTACATTCAGGCTACCGGGAACGACCGCCATTCCCGATTTCTCGATCCACATTTTGTGGATACTGCCGCCAAGGATTTTCATCTGCAATCCGATTCTCCCGCGATTCGCGCTGGCAGGGTCGAGGGACTGCCGGTGGGAGAACTGGATCTTGACGGCTCACCGCGAGTCGAGTCCGGCAAAGTAGACCTCGGCTGCTACCAAACAAAATAGGGAGCAGCGCCACGACCACGTCAAATATTAAGATGCAGAACCGCACGGGTGAACTCCATAGAAACGAAACAGCACTTCCATAGAAAAGACCGTTATTAATGTCACTCTTGACTGCCGAAGTGGCGTGACCTATAAGACTCTCACACTAAAAAATTCGTTTCGTCGAAGAGACTCGTGTTGAAGAATCCGCTCGTGCAACTCACCTCGGCCCGGGCCCGCCGAATCTGGCTGCAGGCGCAGCGCCTGGACACCATCGAACCCTTCGGCTCTGGCCCGCGGGCCACGCCGGCAGCCGTGGCGCACCTGGGCTACTTGCAGATTGACACCATCTACGTCATCGAGCGCAGCCATCACCACATTCTCTATACGCGCATCCCTGCCTATCGGCGCGAGCATCTGCATCAGGCACAGAGCATCGACAAAGCGGTTTTCGAGTATTGGACGCATGCTCTATCGTATGTGCCTACGGAGAACCTGCGGTTTTATGTGCGCGATATGCGCCGGGCGCACGAGGATTGGCAACGACGCAACGGCTGGTTCGGTACGGTTTCAGACGGCGACTTGCGCCGAGTGTTATCGCGCATCCGCAGACAGGGCGCACTCACCATCCGGGACATCGAGGATGAGCCAATGGAAAAAGACTACGCATGGGCCAGCCGCAAGCCCTCCAAACGCGTGCTGGAACTGGCCTTCTACAAGGGCTTGCTGACGATTAGCCAGCGGGTCGGAATGCTGAAGACTTATGAACTTATGACTCGCCATTTCGGTTGGGACCGTCTGCCACGGGCAGCGACCGAGAGAGAGACATTGAACTACCTGCTCGATCGTGCTCTGCAATCGCAGGGGATCGTGAGCGTGGAATCGGTTTGCCATCTGGACGCTCGGCGCAAACCAAGGATGAGGCGTCTTCTGGAGTCGCGGGTCCGTCGAAACGAACTGATCCCTGTGAAACTAGAAGGAGCGGGCGAATCGCTGCACTGGGTCCGCCCGGATACCCTCGATGCGATTCCGGATCCGGCGCAGGAACTGACTCACATTCTGTCGCCGTTCGATCCTCTGATCATCCAGCGCAAGCGACTCCGGCTCTTCTTCGATTACGAGTATCGTTTCGAAGCTTACGTTCCCAGGCACAAGCGGGTATTTGGTTATTTCTGTTGCCCAGTCTTGATCGGTGATCGGATCGTTGCCGCCCTCGATCTCAAGACCGACCGGTTGCGGCAAAAACTTCTGGTGCAGGGCTGGAACTGGATCGGCCGGAAGGCCTCCCGCGACCATCGGCACGCAGTCGAAGCTGCGTTGCACAAGTTCGAGCAATTTCAGTTGTGTCGGAGCTAGCGCGAGCCATTCGGCGATTGGTCCTTCAATCGTCCAGAGATCCGGCTCTGCATGTTGATGCCCAGCTAACGCCTGGACGATGCGCCAAAGAAGTTCGGCTGCTCCGGAATTGCGGCGCCGTCGGCACGTGGATCGGAAGCACCAAAGTTCAGGCCAGTCTTACTGTCGTGAAGAATCGCCTGGCCGCGGCCCATCAGGGATGTGTAATCGGGGTGCACCTGCAGCACATGTCCCATCTTGCTGAGGGCTGCGAGCGTGGCTGGCGTCACACGCGATTCGATCACGATTCTGCAGCCGAGTTGCTGGCGGTCAGTAAAGCGTGGTTCCTCCATCGCAGCCTGAATATTCATCTGGTAGTCGACCACGTTCGACACAAATTGTGCATGAGCTAACGGTTGATTCAGCCCGCCCATGATGCCGAAGCCGATGTGTTCGTCACCTCGCTGCATAAAAGCGGGGATGATGGTATGAAACGGACGCTTGCGGCCGGCAAGTGCGTTGGGAGACGCGGGATCAAGCGAGAAAAGGCCGCCGCGATCCTGTAAGGCGAATCCCATGCCCAGCACGGTCACGTTCGATCCAAAGTTGTTGTAGTTGCTTTGGATGATGGAGAGGATATTTCCTTCGCGATCGACGACGGTGAAATACGTAGTATCGCTGGTGCCAAGCGCTCGAGGCGCGACTGTGCAGTTGGCTTTTGTTGGGTCGATGAGTGAGGCGCGTTTGGCCGCGTAGTCTTTCGACAAAAGCTGATCAACCGGAATCTTACTAAAACGCGGGTCGCCGTCGTAGGCCTTCACGTCGGCGTAGGCGAGTTTCATGGCCTCGATTCGGGTATGCAACTCACCCGGGCTATGCGGACCTGCGGGATCGGGCTTGAACTGCTCCATGATATTGAGCATTTCAAGTGCTGCCATGCCGTCCCCGTTGGGTGGGAGTTCGTAGACGGTCCAATCGCGGTATTTCGTCGAAATCGGCTCGACCCATTCCGCGGAGTAAGACGCGAGATCGTCGGCAGTCATGGTTCCTCCGAGTTCGTCGGAGGTTTTGAGGATTGCCTTGGCGATATCTCCCTTGTAGAACGCTGACTCTCCCTGATCGGCGACCAGCGTGAGCGCGCGGGCGACATCGGGATTGCGAAATATCTCTCCAGTCTCCGGCACCTTTCCACCGGGAAGAAATACGCGGCGGCTCTCGGCATTCGTCAGCAAGCCATCGTGGTCGCCATCCCACCAGGCGTGAATGATCTCGGCCACCGGGAATCCGTGGTCTGCATAAAAAATCGCGGGTTGGAAAAGATCGCGCCATGGCAGTATTCCCCAGCGATCGTGCAGCTTGGCCCATCCGTCGACCACTCCAGGAACGGTGACGGAATCGATGCCGAATTGCGGCATCGCAGTGATGTCTTTTTTGTGGAGATGCTCGATCGTAAGAGCCTTCGGCGCCCAGCCGCTGGCGTTCAGGCCGTAGATCTTGCCCGTCTTCGCCTCCCAATAAATGGCAAAGAGATCCCCACCCATACCGTTGGAAGTGGGCTCTGTGACATTGAGCACAGCGTTAGCGGCGATCGCGGCATCCACGGCGGAGCCGCCCCGTTCCAGGATGAGCGCTCCAGCTTGTGAGGCTGAAACTTGACTGGTGGCGACCATGCCGTACTGCGTAGCGACGACCGACCGTCCGTAGGAACGGTCCTGGGCAAACAGATTG
Organism: uncultured Acidobacteriaceae bacterium; assembly: GCA_963817305.1. Taxonomy (GTDB): domain Bacteria; phylum Acidobacteriota; class Terriglobia; order Terriglobales; family Acidobacteriaceae; genus Sulfotelmatobacter. The sequence goes on from CAWFOD010000017.1 coordinate 154,650, forward strand.
AATGCGGCGGACAGGAAAACGACCAATGTGAAAAAGAGTCTGAGTGCGATCATGCGTGCCAAGCTCCGGAATCTAGGCGCTACTGAATCGGTGCGTCTGCTACTACGCTATGAGCGTAACACTCGAATGGCAAGACAACAGAAGAAGCAATGCTGAATTCCTTGCGATAGCAGGACCGAATGAGCCGGCAGTGCTCGGCAGGGCTTACGACCCCAACGGATGGGAACAAATGCTTCCATGGCGCTGAGTCAGGTTTGCGCGATATGATCGAAGCAGTAATGGCGGCGCATAAACTCATGCTCAGCGAGTTTCCCTGGGACGAACGCCACCGTGTGGCGGGCATTGAAGATGTGCTTACTCCGGCGCTTCTCGTCTATCCGGAAATCGTGGCGTCAAATATTGCGCAGACTTTGCATCTGCTCGGAAATGATCCGGATCGCTGGCGCCCGCACATCAAGACGGCCAAGCTGGCCTATACGCTCCGCATGCTTGTGGAGCGGTCAGTCCGGAGTTTCAAGTGCGCAACCACGCTCGAACTGCTGGTTGCTTGCTACAGCGGAGTAGCCGACATCCTTCTTGCCTACCCGGTGGTCGGCGCAAATGCACACCGCGTGCTCGAAATAGCCAATCAGTTTCCGCGCGTCCGGATTTCAGTCCTGGTCGAGAGCGAAGAGCAGTTGCGGCAATGGCGAGGCAGCTCAGTCGGTGTGTTCGTCGACATAAATCCTGGCATGAATCGAACAGGAATTGAACAGGGGCAGACCGACAAAGTGGTTCGGCTTGTGCGTGCTGTCAAAGAAGCAGGGTTGCAATTCGCGGGCCTGCACTACTACGACGGCCAATATGGCGGACTCGACGAGCCGGGACGGACTACAGCGGCGCATGCCGGCTACGACAGTCTGCTGAAGCTTGTGATTGCGATCCAGAAAAGTGGGATGACCGTGCCGGAAGTCGTCACCGCAGGAACCCCGACGTTCCCTTGCTCTATCGCATACGAAGGTTTTCACGGCGCAGGGTTGGTCCACCGCGTTTCGCCTGGAACGATGGTCTATTGCGATGCTACAAGTCTGGCGCAACTGCCCGCTGAATACGGGTACGCGCCAGCGGCGCTGGTATTGACACGCGTCGTCAGCCGGCCGCACGACGGAATCATCACCTGCGACGCCGGGCATAAAGCTGTCTCGGCCGATGCCGGCGTGCCCACGTGCGTGGTCGCCGGACATCCGGAATTGACGCCTCTCGCGCCCAGTGAAGAGCATCTTCCAATGGCATTGAACACGGCGCATCGCGAAACCAAAGTGCCACAGGTAGGCGAAGCGCTCTATCTCATACCGCGCCACGTCTGCCCCACAGTGAACAACTTTGATTCCGCGCTCCTTGTGGAGGATGGCCAGATCGTAGCCGTGGAGAAAGTTACCGCCCGAGGACGCGAAGCGCCCCTGCTCTCCAACTTAGGAACGGCAAAGTCTTCAATAGGTTTCGCGACCACCGAGGCAGGTTAAGGCATAACCTTGGAAAGAAATCCTGCGCTGCGGCCTCGATCGGGGGCGGACCCTCTCCTCACAAATCCGTCCACGCTCCACTCTTCCGAGCCCACGCCGTTGTGCACAAAGAACAATCCTGTTGGATCGTATTTCTTTTTCACCGCGGCTAGCCTGGGGTAATTGCTTCCCCAGTAAGCTTGCTGCCAGTTCTGCTGAAAAAAATTGCTCTCCGAAACGTAGGCTCCTTCATCCGGCACGATCGCGCGCAACTCATTGACGCACTGGTGGATTTCCTGCCGGGATTTTCGTCCGGCCTCAACATCCGGCTCATGGCCGCGCACGCCCGGATATCCGCCGCCTGCATCGCCGACGATGGCCAGTGCAAATGCATTCAGCACCGCGGGGTTCGTCGCTGTATCGCGTGTCGCTTCGATTGCCTCCCGCGGCCCTCCCGCCAGACCTTTGTTGAAATGCAACTCGATCTCTTTGTGGCGCGAACCGGAAAACAGCGCCTGGGCCAGCCGCTCCTGCGAATCATCTTCGAGCAGAGAAGCAGGCATCCATAATGATTCGTATCCGTAAAGGAACCATGCCACTTGCCCGCCGTCTCCGGTCCACCACGCATTGTTAGAGCTGGCTCCCGGCCGCTGGTCCAAATTGAACACGGCTTGATGGTTCTGCTTCCTCCACTCCACATCCCACCAATGCCGGGCTGGCATACTCGCCAAGATCGGTTGACGCACGATCGTGTATGCGCCCGGCGAGCGCGCCACCCAATCCAGAAAGGGTTGCCAAATCTTTTTTACTTCTTCCGTATTCAAATCGTGGCACACCATCAACAAGTCGAGCGCATTGTCGGTCCCAATGCTCGCATGCTCGCCCCAATGATCGTTGAACAGATGCTCACGATAAAAGCCAATGAAGTACCGCAACAAACGCCGAAACGCCTCATCCGATGAGGCCTTCACTGTAAGGATCGCCGCGCCCCAAAATTCTGGCAGCTCGCGTACACGCAACGTTACTTTGCTGATTACGCCGAATGTTCCCCCTCCGCCGCCTTTCAGGGCCCAAAACAAATCTGGGTTCATACACGCATTGGCAATGCGCACCGTCCCATCTGCGGTGACGACTTCCGCCTCCAACAATCCCGCCGCCGCGGTTCCATAATGCTTCGAAAAACTTCCGAAGCCTCCGCTCTGAACCAGGCCCGCCACGCCGACCGTAGTGCAGCCGCCGCCTTGCACATACGCGCCGCCTTTAGTCGTCACCGCGTCGTAGGCTTGCATCCAGATTGCGCCCGAGCCGATGGTTACCGCGCGCTGCGGGCCGTGCTTGCCCTGGCATCCCTGCGGAACAAATGTTTCATGCATGGTGATGTCGTGCATATGCCGCGTCCACACGAGCAGCGAATCCGCCGCGTTCGAGGTTCCCTGATAACTGTGCCCGCCGCCTTTCACCACCAGCCGCAAATCATTTTCCCTTGCGAAGTTCACCGCCGCCGCGATGTGATTTGCATTGCTTGCTGCCACGGCATAGACGCTGGGTCTGCTCACCCACGCGTCTACCCATCCCAGCGTTTGCGTCAAGCCCGGCTGATCTCCGATGTAATAAGGATTGTGAATATTGTTGAACAGATTCTGGCAGGCCGTGCTTGCGGTATCTTTTATGCAAGCCTCCATCGGAAATTCCACCGAAATCAAATTTCCATCGACCTCATCCTTCAGCCGCTTCCACGCCGCCTGCGAAGGCCAATTCGCGTCCGCCGGCCGCCGGCGCCGAATTCCCGCAGCAGCGTGCGTAGCGTTCCGAAGGTCTGCACTTCCCGGATCGCTCGCAAGATTGTTTGCGTCTCCCCATAGCTGGCGCGCCCACAACGGAGCCAGTGCCGCCATCCCCGATCGTTTTAAGAATGTTCTTCTGTCCATTGAAGTAAGAAAGCTTGCCACAGCGTCCAGGAATATCACTGAACCGTTATCGGCAGCTTCTTATATTAAAGGATTCTGCTTACCGGACCATCTCGAGCTTCTATCGGCGTTAGCTGCGCTCGGCAAGAGTGCGATGGCTGAGGCTGATTTGGCCCGGAGCAAATCCTTGGCCTGAATCCAGGAGGTTATTTTGCATCTCCTCCTGCTGACAAAAAAACCGAGGTACAATTCCGTCCGGCTGCCTTAAATCCTAATCATGATCTTGAAACGAGCGATGCATTTGTTCGTAGTTGTTCTGGTAGTACTGCCAGGCATTGCATCCTCGGGACAAGGGCGATCGGGCAACGATTCGGCGAGTCCGGATGCACAAGTGGTTGCGTCACAGATCGTGAAGCCGAGTGGTTCGAGCCGCTGCCAGTTCTGCCACGCCGCTGAAGTCGAGGGATACGCACGCTCTGCGATGGCTCATTCCCTGCGCCGCGCTGGACGGGAGCCAGATGGTACGGTAGAAACTCCCGACGCAAAGATTACGATGTACTCCTCGCCAGCGGGCTATTGGCAGCGTCTGCAGAGTGGTGAAGATGTAACCAATTACCGTATCGATTATGTGATCGGGTCCGGCAATCACGCCTCGGGCTATCTGCTCGACTTGGCAGGCCATTTATTCCAATCCCCGGTCGCATACTACAAAAGTCGGCAAGCGTACGATTTGGCGCCAGGATATGAGGGACAGCCAAACCCGGATTTCACCCGGCCCGTGGCCGAAGCATGCCTCTTTTGCCACTCCGGAAGTGCGCTGCATATCTCCGGCACCTCGAACGGGTATCAGTCTCCCGCATTCGCTGCGGAAAGTATCACCTGTGAGCGTTGCCATGGCTCGGCCGAAAAGCATCTCAGTGATCCACGAGCGGGAACGATCATCAATCCTGCGAAACTTAAGCCCCCAGCTCGAGATAGTATTTGCGAACAGTGCCACTTGTTGGGAGTTGGCAGAGTTCTAAATCCGGGAAGGAAGTTTAGCGACTTCCGTGCAGGCCAACCGTTAGAAGATGTTTTCACAACCTATGTCAACGTCTCCCCTCCCGGTACAGATGCTGGGAAGTTTAAAGTCATCAGCCACGTGGAGCAACTCGCCCGCAGCACCTGCGCCCGCCAGAGCAAAGGAAAACTTTGGTGCGGAACCTGCCATGATCCACACAATAAGCCGCTGGAACCAGTCCAGTACTACAGATCGAAATGCCTCTCTTGCCATAAAGCAAGTTTCTCTCCATCGCATCCAGCCAAAGACAGCAACTGCATCGGCTGCCACATGCCCCGGCGGGACGCCAAGGACGGGGGACATACGGCTTTCACCGACCATAGAATCCAGCGGCGTCCAGAGTCGCAACCGACCGTTCCAGAGGATGCGGATATTTCTGCATGGCGCGAGCCTGCGCCCGATCTGCAAAAGCGAAATCTTGGGATCGCCTACATCAATGCGGGAATGGAGCATCACTCGCCACCATTCGTCGTCCGCGGTTATCGGATGTTGACGGAGGTCCAAAACCAATTCTCCAATGACGCCGAGTTTTTTACTTCGATCGGAAGCGCTCTACTCATGGCAAAGCAAACATCGGAGGCGGAGTTCGCTTTCGAGCGGGCGCTGCAGTTGAATCCCAACTCAGCCCCGGCTGAGACAAACGCCGCATCGGCGTACTTGCAGGGTGGGAATCTTAGCCGCGCTGTGGCGCATCTGGAACGTGCGGTTGCAATCGATCCATTCCATCTTGCCGCCGACGTTCCACTCATCAATCTCTACCAACAGCAGGGGGATTTGGCGAAGGCCGCCGAAATCTCCGACCGACTCAACGCGGCTATGGAAAAAATCTCGCTTCCGAACGAGACGGCGGACAAAAATCCTACCACCGATGGCGGTAGAACGGCTGAGTCCGTATTCAAGAATATTCAAGTGCTGAAGGGCATCCCATCTGATCAATTAATTCCTTCCATGCGATTCATCGCCGCATCGCTGGGAGTGGAATGCAGCTCATTGCCATGTGCCGGAGCATTTTGAAAAAGACGACAAGAAGCCGAAACAGATTGCACGCGACATGATGCGAATGATGTTGACCATAGACAAAGACAGTTTCTCAGGATATCGAGAAGTGACCTGCTACTCCTGCCATAGAGGATCGCTCAAACCGGAGGGCTTGCCGAGGGTCGCAGGTGAAGAGTTGCGGCAGGCGCAAACCGATGCTGCTGTTGAAGGCGACAGGCTTACTGCAAGTTTGCCTACTGCCGACCAACTCATTGACCGCTATATTCAGGCGCTCGGAGGCGCAGTTGCGATAGGAAACGTTACTAGCCGCAGAGAACAAGGTGCTTCTCTATCCGGGGGACAATCGGTCGGCATCGAGATTTTCGATCGAGGCTCCGGACAGGCAGGCTTTGGTTCGCCATATGCCGAAAGGGGAGAGCGTCAGTGTATTCGACGGCGTGGAGGGTTGGTCCCTTATACCGGGCCGTCCGCCCCACGAAATGCGTGGCGCGGAGCTCGATGCGGCCCGGATTGATGCAGACCTTCAGTTCCCCCTTCATATCAAGAAGCTCTTTGCTGAACTCAGAGTGGAATATCCGGAAAGCATCGCCGACCGCGAAGCTTACGTCGTTTCTGGCCAACGGGAGGGACAGCCGCCCGTGAAACTTTATTTCGATGAGCAATCCGGGCTCCTGGTGAGACTCGTGCGCTATGCTGAATCGCCGCTCGGTAGTGTTCCCACTCAAATTGACTATGCTGATTATCGCGATGTCGACGCAGTGAAGGCCCCGTTCCGCCGGACCATTGTTCAACCTGGCGCGAGTTCGACCATCCAACTGGAACAGATTCAGCAGAACGTACCGATCGACCAAGCGACATTTATCAAACCAACCGTAGCAGGAACAGGATCGGAGCCGTCGGGACCGTAGCGCCCAGGCTTTCTGGATATTCAGCAAACGATTTCCCTGCGCCTTTGCTAGGATGTAGCAAGATGGGTGCCATGTACACCGTTGTCAGGCCTGGCCTTCTGACTGCCTTGGTCGTCGTCTCCTGCTTTGCCGCCGGCCAGACAACTCCCCCTCGAATCGAGCCGGTTACTTCGGCGTTGCGACAGCGGCAATTCGATCAGGCGCTGCAACTTCTGCATTCCGATCTGGAACAGGAACCTGATAATCCGCAACTGTGGGCGCTCCGCGGTATTGCACTTGATGGCAAAGGAAACAAAAAGGAAGCGCTCACCGCGTTCCGCCACGCTCTGAGGATTTCGCCGAGTTATCTGCCGGCGCTGGAAGGAGCCGCACAGATTGAATACGAGAATGGCAGCAATGGGGCGGCTCCCTTATTGGGGCAAATCCTGAAGCTGCATCCTGGAGACCCGACCAGCCATGCCATGCTGGCTGTGCTGGATTACCGGCGTGGGGACTGCGCCGCTGCGGTCCCACACTTCGAGCAAGGCGGTGCAGTGGTCGATTCCCAACCCGGTGCCCTTCAGGCGTACGGCGATTGCTTGATGAAACTAAAAAACACCAAGGGAGCAATTGCGATCTTCGTGCGGGCGCTCGAGCAGTCGAACACGGATGTCCATGCGCGCTATCGTCTGGCATCCGCTCAAATGGCGGCGCAGAGTCCCAAAGATGCGATCGCTACATTGCAACCACTGTTGCAAGAAAATACGGCTGATTCCGAGGTCCTGGCGCTTGCCGCCTCCGCCTACGAAGCCGATGGAAATACTCCAGAGGCAGTGCGAGTTCTTCGTGAAGCGATTCTGTCGGACCCGCATAATGTGAACCTCTATGTCGACTTTGCCAACATTTCTCTCGACCATCAGTCATTTCAGGTCGGCGTGGATATGATCAACGCGGGGCTGGCGGTAGAGCCGAAAGCGGCGCCTCTTTATGTGGCTCGTGGTGTGCTGTACGTGCAAATGGCGCAATACGACAAGGCAGAGGCCGATTTTGAAGTGGCTGATGCGCTTAATCCGGGTCAGTCTGTAGGGTCGGCTGCGGAGGGTCTTGCCGCGGTGCAACAAAATGATCCGGAACGCGCACTTGCAACCGTGCAAGCGAAATTGGCCAGAAAACCAAACGACGCGTTTCTCCTTTACTTGCAGGCGCAGATTCTGACCCAGCGTGGTCCGGACCCGGGCAGTGCGGAATTCCAACAGGCTTTGAAGTCCGCCGAAAAAGCGATCGCGCTTCGTCCTTCATTAGCCGATGCTCGCGACATCCTGGCAAAACTTTATTTGCAGGCGGGAGAAAATGAGGCGGCCGCCGAGCAGAGCCGCAAGGCCTTAAACAGCGATCCCAAGGACCAGACCGCGCTTTATCACTTGATCCAGGCGCTGCGCAAGACCGGGCATACTCAGGATATTCCCGACCTGCTCAAGCGATTAGCCAATCTCAGGATGGAAGGAAGTAGGGAAGAAGCGGAGCGTAACCGGTATAAGCTCGTGGAAGAGAAGTCCCCTACCATGGAGAAGCCGCAGCCTTGACCTTTAGCCGCCGCGCGTTCCTACGATTCTCCCTTGGCTCCGCGGCATTCGCGGCAACGCGGCAACTTTTGGCGCAAGGAGTTTCTTCTCACACCGTCCAGCCGCTTGCTCGGCCGGCACCCTCGGGACGGCCCTTTTATGCGCATTTCGTGGACGTGGCGTCGTCCGCCGGATTGCGAGCTCCGGTGATCTACGGCGGAGTGGAAAGCAAGAAATATATTCTCGAAGCAGTCGGTTGCGGTTGTGCTTTCATCGACTACGACAACGATGGATGGATGGATATTTTCCTTCTGTCCGGTACACGCTTAACCGGAGATCCGCCTGGAGCGACAAACCGTCTTTACAAAAACAACCGTGACGGCACCTTTACGGATGTGACCGAGAAGGCCGGACTGAACGCGGTAGGCTGGGCCTCGGGTGTTTGCATCGGGGACTACAACAACGACGGGTTTGAGGATATCTTTTGCACCTACTTCGGGCAAAACCGCCTTTATCGCAACAATGGGGATGGAACGTTTACCGATGTGACCAAGGCAGCCGGGTTGTGGAACGATCAACCGCGGTGGGGAGCCGGTTGCAGTTTCCTTGATTACGATCGGGATGGCCACCTGGATCTCTTCGTCTCCAATTACGTACGCTTCTCCTTCGAGCACGCGCCGGTGCCAGGGGAGAACGTCAACTGCAATTGGAAAGGCGTCCCAGTGGAATGCGGACCGCGAGGCTTGCCCACCGGAAGACACTCGTTATACCGCAACAACGGCGACGGGACTTTTACTGACGTCAGCCAGAAAGCGGGGATTGCGGGCGCGACCGGGTCTTATGGAATGACAGTAGTCGCTGCCGATCTCGACGAAGACGGATGGACCGACATTTTTGTTGCCTGCGATTCCACCCCGAGTTTGCTTTTCATGAACAACCACGACGGAACGTTTCGTGAAGAAGGTGTGCTGCGCGGAGTGGCGCTCAGCGACGACGGTATGGAGCAGGCGGGAATGGGCATCGGGGTGGGCGATTACGATCTTGACGGCCATCTCGATCTTTTCAAGACGCACTTTGCCGAAGACGCCAACGGCCTTTATCACAATGACGGGAAGGGCAATTTCGACGACGTAACCCGATCCTCGCGCCTCGCGGTCGATACCCGGTACATCTGCTGGGGTGCGGGAATCGTCGATCTGGATAATGACGGATACCCGGATCTGTTCATGGTCACCGGAAGCGTATATCCAGAGGTCGAACGCAAATTACCGCAGTATGCCAACAAAACTCCGCGAGCGGTGTTTCGAAATCTGGGCAACCGCACGTTTGAAGAATTGGGCGAAGAGGCCGGGCCCGGCGTGACCGAGGCTCACTGCAGTCGCGGCTGTGCGTTCGGAGATTTCGACAACGATGGAGACATCGATATTCTCGTCATCAATCTGAATGAACCTCCATCTCTATTACGGAATGACATCAAGCAAAAACAGAATTGGATCAAAGTGAAACTGGAGGGAGTGAAATCAAACCGCAGCGCAATCGGAGCGCGGGTATTGGTGCGCTACGGCGGCAAAGTGCAGGCTCAGGCAGTGCTCAGCCAGTCCAGTTTCTACTCGTGCAACGATTCCCGCTTGCACTTCGGTTTAGGCGGCAGTCGCGCCGTTGATATCGAGGTTTACTGGCCCAGCGGTTTGCATGAGCAATCACAAAAATGTCGCGGCGAACCGTTTGATTACTTTGCGCGAAGGAGTAGGAATCTCTCCCAATAAAGGCTGGGCGCGGAGCTAGGGCGGGCCAGGAGTTGCAATTCTTGCACCATGATTACGGGCGACGGCGCGTAGCGACGCTGCGGAAACTGTGATTGCCCATTTCCAGGTACACAGTTCCCTGATCGACGAAAATGTTCTTGACAGCAGAAGCGGCTAGTATGTATACATTACTTCGCTTAGTAAACGTTTTCTCGAAGCGCTTTCTAGGATGAGGGCGCCAGCTTGGGAGGAACCATGCCGGGAAGCCGTCGTGCGATTTGCTTTGCTCTTTTGGTTCTGTTTTCTGCAGTCAGCGCTTTCGCTCAGTTCACCAGTAGCGTCCAGGGCACCGTCCAAGATCCGTCCGGAGCAGGCATAGCGAAGGCCACCGTGCGGTTGGTGAATGTGGCCACGAATGCGGCGCAGGCAACCGCCTCAGACGCTGCAGGCAATTTCCGTTTCCTCAGCCTTGCTCCTGGTTCCTACAAAGTTACAGTGGAGGCGTCAGGATTCGCTAAGTCTGAGGTCGACATTACCCTGCTGACCGAGCAGAACCTGAGCGTGCCAGTCACGCTGAAGGTGGGCTCGATTTCCGAGACGGTCATGGTCACGACTGAGGCTCCGGTGGTCGACACCGCGGATAGCCGAACACAACTGACTCTCGAGAATCAGGCGGTCGCGCAATTGCCCATTGTTGGCCGCAACCTGGTAACGCTGGTGACGATGGCGCCCGGAGCTTCGGGCCTGGGCACAAGCGCGGCGGGAAGTCCTGCATCGGGCGTGGACAATTTCTCAACTGAAGAGCAGGTCGACGCCAGCGCCAATGGTCAGGGCGGGAATAACAATCAGTATGTGGTGGACGGTCTGGACGTGACCAGCGGAATTCGCCAGGGCGTTCTGAATCTGACTCCGCAACCAGAAGCCATCCGCGAGACCAGTATTCAGGTCAATACCTTCACCAGTGAGTATAGCCGCGCGGCCGGACTTGCAAACGATGTTCACCACGAAATCGGGCTCTGACCGATTCCACGGTTCAGCGTCGGATTATTTCAACTACGAGAAGATGTACGCGAGCCAGCACTTCGTCGGCTATCCCCTACCTCCCTTTCCATTCCAACAACATGGATTTTGCGATTGGCGGTCCAGTGATTCCGCATCACGGCTTCTACTTTTATTTTGCAGTGGAGCCGCTGCGTTCTTCGTCGAGCTCCGGCGGATCGGTGAACTTCGCGGCGCCTCAGTTTATAGCCAATTTGCGCAAGGCGAACCACCGCGCGGCGAAGACGGTAGGAACCAGCCTGCTGACCACTTACCAGCCAGTTGGTGTAACCGGAGTTACCGTCTCCCAAACTGCGCAGGACGTTCTTGGTACTGGCAGTTTGCGGACACTCCGGTGGCAAATAATATCCCTTGTTCTATGCCGATGATCGATACCGGCTCGTTTGGCGGCACGTCGATTCGCAACGGCACGCAGTATTTTGGCCGCTTGGACAAGGACTTCAAGAACGATCGCATTTACGCCAGCATTTTCCGCACTCTGCTCCTTACTGGCGCGCCTTCGGCCATGCCGCAATTCTCCGCGCTGAACAATACCTGGCAAGTTGCGGGGCAGGCCGGTTGGACGCATACCTTTTCGCCCACCATGTTGAATGAATTTACGATCGGTCAGAGCCGCGTGGAGGGCGTCCTGGGCAGTGGAGCAACACCGTCAGGTTACTTCGTTCCGTCGGTCACAGTAAACGGCATCAATGTCGATGCCGGGCAGGCCTTCGGCGTGGGTTTTGCGCAGGGCGATTTCATTCAGCACAACTATCATTGGCGGGATGTTCTCACTCACGTGAAGGGTACACACACCTTGAAGTTCGGGTATGAAGGTTGGTACGGCGACGACGTCGAGCCCTTCCAGGGGCCGTGGTCACAGCCGAAGTTTTCGTTCAGCAACTTGTTGACGTTGGCACAGGACGCTCCCACGAACGAAAACGGTATTTACTACAATCCGCAAACCGGGAAGGAGCAATTGTGGAGTTGGGATGCAGCTTCCCGGACTTTTGGACTTTTTGCGGAAGATACCTGGAAGGCCAAGAAGACTCTGACCGTCACCCTGGGTCTGCGGTATGACGACAGCGGCAATCCCTGGTCCAAGAGTGCGTCGACAGTCTTTGGAAACTTTTACCTGGGCACAGGGACAACCGAGCAGCAGCAAGTCGCGAATGGCTACGCCAAGGCTACGCACAACGCTCTGCTGCACTCGGTCGACAACTTGTTCAGTCCTCGCGTGGGTTTTGCCTGGGATGTCACAGGAAGGGGTGATTGGGTAGTGCGCGGCGGGTTTGGCATCTACAACAACTGGCTCACCCAGGCCAACGTGCAGGAAGAGTTCCGTGGCAGCCCTCCGGGAGAAGTTGCGCCCACATTCGTTCGCGGGAGGCACTGCCAGCGCACAGGCTCCCATCTTTGTTCTTGGCAACAGCAGCAAACCTCCTTTTGGATTTACCTTCCCGACCTTCGGCCCGGGCACGGGGCCAACGCCGCAAGCAAGGCGGGGGACTTAATGCGCAGGGAGGAATTGTTGGAGCAAGCTTTGCCATCGGTGGCATTAACCCGCTGTTGAAATCTCCGAAGTCGGACGTCTGGTCCGTGACGCTGCAGCGGAGTCTCGGACGAAATTTTGCCGCCAGCGTGGGATACAACGGATCCCATTCCTACAACATGGTCGGCAACGGCAACTCGATCGGAAATGTCTCCTACGGAGTAGACATCAACTCATTTGCGGGTGACCTGATCAACCAAGAGAACACCAGCCCTACCCCGGTCATTCCCAGTGCAACCCGGCTCAACAAGAGCTTTGGGACAATCAGCTACGCTGACAACGACCGGTATGGAAATTATGACGCTGTGATCTTTGATGTCAGAGGGCACTCTTCGCGTGCCTACTTCGATGCGTCCTATACTCGTTCGCGTTCCCAGGACGACGCGCTGCAGTATCCCAATTCTGCGGCGTTAAATCCTCAGCAGTATTACGGACCATCCATCTTTGATGTGCCCAATCGCTTCTCTCTTAGTTTCAACTATTCGGTAAAAGGGCTGAATAACGGAAGAGGAGCGCTGGGTTATGTCACTGGTGGGTGGGGGATCAGCGGTACGAGCATCTACCAGTCTGGCTATCCCTTGACTCCTTCGAATACCAACAGCTTCCTGGCAGTGTGTCGATCCGGCAACCTAAGCAATGTAACCGGATGTTCGGCCTCGGATCCTGCAGTGGCGTATCAGGCCGGCAGCGGTGACTACAACGCGGACGGTGACACGCTCGCTTACCCAGATGTGGTTAGTTACCGCCAGTCAACCAATAACAGCGCATGGCTGACGGGAGCAATTCCCAAGACTGACTTCGCCGTTCCTGCTTTCGGTAGTGAGGGGAATGAGAAAGCCATGCAGTTCCGCGGGCCGAACTTTATCGAGACGGATGTCAGCTTCTACAAAGACAATCGAATTACGGAAAGAGTCAACTTTGAATTCCGGTTTGACATTTTCAACCTCTTCAACCGCGCAAACTATGTGGACTTCACCGGCTTTTCAAACATCGAAACCGGTGGCATCGACATGAATCTTCCGGATGGAAATTTCGGCCAAGCGACATCCTCCCACGAGGCTAGATTCTGGCAATTGGCGGGCAGGCTCTCATTCTGAGCTTTGTTTACCCGATCACAAAAGCCGGCCCGCTGAAGCGAGCCGGCTTTTCATTTTCCGATTCCAAGATAGTGATCACACGCGCCGATGAATTGTGCTCTTACAGTGGCAGCACCGATCACGGTGTAGCCGAGACTGATATGAAGTATAAAGTGGGTTGGAGGAACGGGATCGGGCCATGACAGGAAGGTGTGGAATTCGAACCCTTTCCTCGTCTGCTCTCGCCTTATTTCTTTTCGGGATTTTATTGGCTGCTGCCGCGGCTCAAAACGCGGCGGCGGGGTTCGCGCCGATCGCCTCCGCCCTGCAGAATGGGGAGTTTCAAAAGGCGCTCGAACTGCTTCGGCCTGCGCTGCAAGCTTCGCCGCGAAATGCGCAGTTGTGGGCGATGCAAGGTGCGGCATACGCGGGAGAGGGACATCCGAAGGAAGCGCTGGGCTCGTTTCGCAGCGCGCTCAAGATTTCTCCGGACTATCTCCCGGCGCTGCAAGGGGCGATCCAAATCGAGTACGAGGCAGGGGACGCGGCTGCGATTCCACTCTTGCAGCGTGTGCTGCGCTTGCGACCTGCAGATGCCATCAGTCATGGCATGCTCGCGGTGCTCGAATATCAGCAAGGAAACTGTGGCGCAGCCGTCGTTCATTTTGAAAAAACCGGCACGCTGTTTGACTCCAAGGTCAGTGCACTGCATGCATACGGCATCTGCCTGGTGAAGCTTAAGCAACCGGACAACGCGGCAAGAATCTTCCAGCGAACACTGCTTCTCAATCCGGACGATCGACGAGAGCGCCGGCTGCTGGCCTCGGTCCAACTCATGGCGCACCAACCGCAGGAAGCTCTGGCCACGTTAGCTCCGCTTCTTGAGGGCGGTGATGAAGACAGTCGAAACCCTGGAACTGGCTGCAACTGCTTATGAGGACAATAAAGATACGCCGCAAGCGATTGCCACCCTGAGGCAGGCGATTCTGCTCGATCCGAAAAACGTTAATCTCTACGTGGATTTTGCCAATATAAGCGCTACCCATGACTCCTTTCAGGTAGGTATCGACGTAGTGAGCGATGGTATTGGCCAGATGCCTGGTGCGGTGCCACTTTACCTGGCGCGCGGCGTTCTTTACGTTCAGTTGGCGCAGTATGACAAGGCGGAAGCCGATTTTGAAACGGCCCACACGCTGGACCCTCGTCAGTCTTTAAGCTCCGCCGCCCAAGGGTTGCTTGCGGCGCAAGAGGACGATGTGGGCCGTGCGCTGGCTACAGTGCAAAAAAAACTCGCGCAAAGGCCGAAGGATGCTCCCTTGCTTTACTTGCAGGCCGACTTTCTTTCGCAGAAAGGCGTGGAACCGGGAACGCCCGAATTTCAACTCGCGATGCGATCGGCCAAGCAGGCTGTCGCTTTGCAGCCGAACTTGAGTGGAGCACGAACAGTTCTGGCGAAGCTGTATCTGCAGGAAGGGAAATATCCGCAAGCGATCGAGCAGTGCCGGAGGGCATTGGATCAAGATCCAAAGGATCAAACTGCGCTGTATCACCTGATCCAGGCTCTTCGGAAGGCGGGCGATAAACGTGAGATTCCCGACCGGCTCAAGCAACTTGCGCTTCTGCGCAAGCAGGCTGCAAGGGAAGAGAGCGAACGCAACCAGTACAAATTAGTCGAAGACGAAACGCAGTTAAAGTAACAAAACTTCCGCGAAGCCCTTCCTGCGTGCGTTAGGATTTCAATAACACGTACGTGCTGTAGCTCTCCTTGTCGATGTTCATGAAGGGACGCATGGTCACGCGGCTCCCATCGGCCGAATCTGCGAACCAATCTCCAGATGGGTTGTTTGCCGGCTTGGCTTGCAGCAAAGCGTTCCGATCGAAGCTAGGCTGCGAATCGGCAACTGCAAAGAGCACCAGCGGCCCCTGCATTAAGGCCACCAGCTGCGGATGATTTACATCCACGGTTTCGAGGCGTAGCGGCATCGGCAATTCGATTTCGACCCGATCGCCATCCTTCCAGGTGCGCCGGATGGCGGCGAACGTTCCGGGCTGCACAGCATCTGACACGCGCGTGCCGTTGACAGAGAGCACCGGGTCTGGTGTGGCCCAGCTGGGAATGCGCACGTAAAGCGTATATTCCCTGGACTGCGAACCGGACACCTCGATCTGGATTTTGTTATCAAACGGATACCTGGTTTTCTGCGTCAGGGCGAATCGCGCGCCGCCGTCATTCCATTGCACGCGGGACGGTGTGAAGAGATTCACATACACACCATCTGCCGACCGCAGATAAGTGCTGATGTGATAGTCCGCCGCCAGTTGCGGGAAGGTTCCCGAGCAACACGGCCATTTCTGCCCGTACCAGACTTTCTTGCCGGTATCGGCATAGTCAGAGTAGTAGAACGATGTTCCGTCGGCCTGAACTGGCCATGCTCCGAGGATCGTGTTGTAGAGCACTTGCTCCATGCTGTCGCCGTATTGCGGGTTCTTAGTGGCGCGAAGCAAGTAGCGGGTGATCTTGAAATGGCCATAGGCGCCGCATGGAGTCTCGAAGCTGGCGTGAGTTAACCTCAGACTGTCTCCCAGTTGCCCCGTCTCAGGTTCTCCAAATGATTCGTTGGGGCCCCATCCCCCGGTAGCGAAGCTCTGGGTTTTCACCAGCATCTCGAATCCGTTCTGCGCAGCCCGCAGGTGTTTTTCACTCCCCAATGTGATGTAGGCCTGCATGGCGGAGCTGAATGCGTTCACGTGGCTGTAAGCGTGTTCGAAAGGCAACACATTGTTCCCCTGGGCGAGAGGATTGAAGTAGGTGTCATCCTCGAGATACTTCTTGGCCATGTCGCGATAAAAAGGGTCGCCGCTTCGTTGATACGCGAGGAACAAATTCTCCGGCAAAGTGTAAGTTTCGTCCCACGTATAAGACGTGTCTCGGTGTGGACGGGCTCGTTGTTCTTGCCGGGAAAGAGCTTTATCCGGCAAATATGCGGTGATCGCGTGAGTAAGTTTTTCATGAACCTGCATCGCCATGGGATCGTGCGCGAATTCATGTGCGTCAATCAAGCCGCAGGAGAGCTTGTCGTAGGTATAGGCGGGCAGGCGGTAGTTCACGAAGAATTTGGCCTTGGGGTCGAGCGTCTCCGCGTATCCCTTAACCAGGCGATTCACTTTTGCCCGGGTCGGCTCCGATCCAGTGACTGCATAGGCACGGGCCAAGGCAGAGAGATATTGTCCAAAACTGTGGCCGGCGATAAATCCATGAAAGTCATTATGTTCAAGGCTAAAACCGGTGAGGTCATACCAACCTCCCATATCCTCGCCCGGAGCTGGCAAACCTGCCACCTGGCGAAAGACTTTCAAGAGTCGATCATCATCGAGGTTCAAGAAACGGGCATGGTTCTCCTCGAACTGCCGTTTCATGGGACCGTCGAACAATTCGACCTCGGAATATGCAAAGGTCGTGAGTGGAGTGTTGATGGCGATGGTGCCGTGATCTGCGGCGGCCAAGGCCGGCAGCGCGCGACCAAGGTAAGCGGCTGCGGTAGTGGCTGTGGCAGTTTGAAGAAAAGATCTGCGGCTGAGATTATTGGCCATAGTGACACACAACCGTTGCGGATCGGAGTAAGCAAACGTTTGCTACAACTAGCTTCGCCCTCTAAAGAACCCTTTGTCAACTGCTTTCTGGACGCGAGTCTTTAAATCAACAAGAGCTCATCATTGTCTGTCCACACCGCAAGTGCGGCACGCTGCCGCCACGGGGCGAACCTGTCCGCTACTGGCTATCATCGCGATCAGTCAGACAACGGAGCGAAGTTTTCCACTATGAAAACTAAAAACGAAGGAGCGCCCTCAAGCAATCCCTTCGCGATTCAATGAGTGCTCAATCTCCGCCATATCGGTTGGCAGCAAGAGAAGGTCAGCGGCGCCGGTGATGCCGGAAACTTGCTCCGGATTGCGAAACCCGACAATGGCCCCCGTCACGGCTGGGTTCTTCAGAGTCCACGAAATCGCCACTTCTCCTGGCGAGCGTCCGTGCCTGTTTCCGATCGCGCGCAGGGACTCAACTAGTTTCAAATTGCGAGACAAAAGCGGCTCCTGGAAATTCGGAAGATTTCTGCGCCAGTCTTCGGCGGTAAAATTTGCCACCCGTTCGCGCGTCATCGCTCCTGTGAGCAGTCCGGCCGACATCGGGGAGTACACGATGACTCCAATGTTGTTCTGTAGAGCGAAAGGAAGGATTTCTTTCTCGATCTGGCGAGTCACAATCGAATAAGGCGGCTGCAGTGAGGTAATCGGCGCGATGCCTTGTGCGCGTTTCATTTGGCTAACGGTGAAATTGGAGACGCCAATATAGCGGACTTTTCCTTCTTGTTTTAGCCGCGCGAGTTCAGTCCAGCCCTCCTCGATATCGTTGTCAGGCTCTGGCCAGTGGATCTGGTACAGATCGATGACGTCCACTTGCAGTCGGCGAAGGCTGTCCTCGCACTCCTTCCGAATCGACGCGGCCTTAAGGCAGGCGCCAATGGCTCCATTCGCATCCCACACACGCTCGCACTTGGTGAATACATACGGGCGCGATCCGCGGCCTCGCAACGCCTGCGCGACAACTTCTTCCGAGTGACCTAGTCCGTAGAGCGCGGCAGTATCAATCCAGTTGAGGCCGAGATCCAAGGCAGCGTGAATCGCCGGGATCGAATCGTTTTCGTTTTGCGGCCCCATACTTCCATTCCAGCCACTCCCGCCAAGCGCCCAGGCGCCAATTCCCAGGCGAGTGATGCGGAGGTCGCTGTTTCCCAGTTGGCGAGTTTCCATTTGAGATCCGTGAAATGTGCTTACTGACTGCATGCCCAAAAATGAGTTTCAGATATGTGAAAGCGATTGCTCAGCTTGCCGAAAGAACGCTCTACCGTATTTTCTAGAGTGAGGGTGTGGGCAAAAACACTATACTCTAAGGTGTCTCTAATGACGTTGGCGAAATACTCCTTGACAGGCCCAGCACCTGGCGCTGTAAGCTGGCTGCATTGAGCAGAAATCGTTTACTCGATTATGATTTTACCGCGCGGGGACGATGTGGGGGCAGTTCATGATTAAGTTAGAACCAGGGCCCTTCCCGGCGTCTGTTGTTCCCGACTGCGCAGGCCAATCGTCACGCATCGCCTTAAACTAGAAGCCCTAACCAGAAAGGGTGTGATGAATAAGTTTTCTTCTTCCAGACGTCGGTTCTTAAAGCAAGCTTCGAACGCGGGAGTAGCGTGTTCCGCAGCCGCGCTATTTGGCGGAGCCGCAGAGGGATTGGTAGCCAGTAGGCCCGGCCAAGCTACTCCCTCAGCAAGCACGGGAACCGCTTCGCGGGTTTATGTTGATACCCGTCGAACCATCGCGCCGCTCGATCGCGATCTGTTCGGCTCTTTCCTGGAACACCTTGGGCGCGCAATCTACCAAGGCATCTATGATCCTGGATCGAAGCTCTCTGATGCTAACGGATTTCGTAAAGACGTTCTCAATGAGATCCGTCAACTCGGAGTTCCGATCATTCGCTATCCCGGAGGGAATTTTGTTTCCGGCTATAACTGGCTGGATGGCGTTGGACCTGTGCAAAACCGCCCGCGCACCTTGGACAAAGCCTGGGACACAATCGAATCCAATAAGTTCGGCACCGATGAGTTCATGGCTTGGTGCAAGGCGGCAGGTACCGAGCCGTTAATGGGACTGAATCTCGGCACCGGCACCGCCGAAGAAGCCGCGGCTCTGGTGGAGTATTGCAATGTAGAAAAGGGCACCAAATGGAGCGACTTGCGACGTCAGCACGGCATTGCAGATCCCTATAAAGTAGAACACTGGTGCCTGGGCAATGAGATGGATGGTCCCTGGCAGATCGGCCACATGTCGGCCACAGAATATGGATTGAAGGCGGCGGATGCTGCGCGGCAGATGCGCTATGTCGATCCGTCTCTGAAGCTGATCGCCTGCGGCTCCAGTGGTCCGTTGATGCCAACCTATCTCGAATGGGATCGTGAAGTGCTGGAGCAGTGTTACGACTACGTTGATGGTCTGTCACTGCACCGCTATTTCGGCAACAACGAACGCGACACCGGCGGTGACACTGCGAAATATCTTGCCCTGAATCTCAGCATGGAGCGACAGATCGCCGAGACGGTCGCAGTTTGCGATCTGGTGCGCGGACACAAACGCTCTCCAAAAAAGTTGTGGCTTTCTTTTGACGAATGGAATGTCTGGTACCGCACCACTCGGGGAGATGCGGTCGATGGCCACCGGCAGGAAGCACCGCATCTGCTGGAAGAAATCTACAACCTGGAAGACGCGCTGCTGGTCGGGGGACTGATCAATTCTTTGCTGCGTAACGCGGATCGGGTAAAGATCGCCTGCCTCGCGCAATTAGTGAACGTGATCGCTCCCATCATGACGGACGCGAATGGCTTGTTCCAGCAGACAATCTATTATCCTTACAGTTGGGCACTGCAATTTGCCAGAGGTGCGGTGCTGGATCTGTTGGTCGAGGCTTCTACATACGAAGTTTCCGGATTAGATCCGGTTGCATATGTGGATGCTGCCGCCTCTTATGACCGCGGTGACGGGAAAATTTCTCTTTTTATTCTGAACCGCGACCTTGCTAAGTCTCGCGACGTTGAAGTTGTGTGGGAAGATGCGGCTCCAAGCCGCGTCGTTTCGGCAAATCTATTGACTGGAGATGACCTCAAGGCATCGAACAGTTTTGCTGCGCCGAAACGAATCGCTCCGCAATCATTTGCCGTGCATGCCGCTTCTGGCGGCAAAACCAGCTTCGAGCTGCCGGCGCGCTCCTATACGGTAATTCAATGGTCTATGTAAACAAAGGGTAAAGAGTATGGCCGAAAAGAGGGAAATCTCGCGAAGACAATTTGTGGCCTCGGCAGTTTCGGTAGCCGCGGTAACGTCCCTGCCTGTTCGCCGGGCATTTGCTGGCGGTGACGCCGACAAAAAAGCAATCTCGCACTCTCCGCTGTGACGCTGACCGACACACCGGGTTGGAAAGATCAGGGCATCGAGAATCTTGCCAAGTCGCCTCATGCGAAGCTGCGGGATATTCCGGTGCGAGCCGTCACAATTACGAGTGGTTTCTGGGGGCAGCGCCGCGAAATCAACGCGACCAAGAGCATTCCAACTATGCACGATTTGCTCGAAGCCAACGGCCGAATGAATAACTTCCGCCGCCTTCTAGGGAAGAGCACCGCTCCGCAGAGCGGACCGGTGTTTTCCGACTCCGATGTTTACAAGTGGACCGAGGCAGTTGGGTTTGTGCTGCAATCCGGAAATCGTCCCGAGCTTCGGGCGACAGCGGACAGAATCATTGACGAAGTAGTAGCGGTTCAGGAACCCAGCGGCTACCTGAACACTTACTATCAGGATGATCGCAAGTCTTTGCGAATGCTCCCGCAAACCCAGTCGACCGGTCATGAGTTGTACAACATCGGACACATGCTGCAGGGTGCGATTGCATACTATCGGGCCACGGGTGATCGCCGGTTGCTCGATGCCGGCATTCGCTTCGTCGATGATTTCCTCATTCCGAATTACGGTCCAGCGCCAAAGAAGCCTATCGTATCTGGCCATCCCGAAATCGAGATGGCCTTGATCGAACTCTATCGTATTACCGGCGATAAGCGTCAACTCGAGCTTGCCGGATACATCCTTCAGGGAGACGCGCGAATCGAATTGCCGGAACGGCGGACCATTTACATGTTCAGCGGAACTCCGTTTACGGAGCGCACGAAGATGCAAGGACATGCAGTTCGCGCCATGTACGCCTGTTGCGGCGCCACCGACTATTACATGGAAACGGGAGATCCGGCCTATTTGCAAACGCTGAATCGGCTCTGGAACGACATGACGACCACTAAGATGTATGTCACAGGTGGAGTCGGTTCGCGCGCTGACGGCGAGGCATTTGGCGATGCTTACGAGTTGCCCAATTTCCGGGCTTACGGCGAAAGCTGTGCCGCCATCGGCAACATGATGTGGAACTGGCGCATGTTGGCGGTTACCGGGGAGGGAAAGTTTACCGATGTAATCGAACGCGCACTGTACAACGGAATCAATTCCGGAATGTCGCTCGACGGCACGCTGTATTGTTATCGCAATCCTCTGGCCTTTGATCCGTCTAATGGAGACAAAATCCGGAACCCCTGGTACGACGTTACCTGCTGTCCGCCGAACCTCGAGCGCACATTTGGATCACTCCCGGGCTATTTCTACAGCACCAGCGCGGACGGAATCTATGTGCATCTGTACGATAATTCGGAACTCGACTGGCACCTGGAGAACGGAGTTGGACTGAAGGTCACGCAGAAAACAAACTATCCGTGGGATGGCAGTGTAGAGATCACAGTTAATCCGGCGAGCGCTTCGGAGTTTACTTTTTATTTGCGCATCCCCGGCTGGGCTGATCGAGTTCAAGTTGCCGTGAACGACCAGAGTATTACGGGCGCGAAACCCGGGGCATATCTTCCCATCCGCCGCCGTTGGTCGCCCGGAGACATCATTCAGCTAAGCGTTGAGGTAAAGCCTCAGGTGATTGAGGCGAATCCGCGCGTTGCCGATGATACCGGGAGGGTCGCGATACAGCGAGGGCCGCTGATCTATTGTCTGGAAGAGGTCGATCAGCCGAGCGGTGTCTCGCTCAGCGATGTTGCGGTGAATCCTGGACGTCACGCCGCAGAGCAATTTCAAAGCGAGGTCAGGAGTGATTTGCTCGGCGGCATGGTTGTGCTTCATCACGAAGGCGCGGTCTACGAGCGAGGAGCATCAGAGAGCACACTCTACTCGCGATACAGCAGGGAAGAGAGCAGCAGAAAAGTTCCACTCACGTTTATTCCTTATTACGCATGGGCAAACCGGCAAGCCACGTCGATGCAGGTTTGGAATCTGGTCCTGCAAACCTAGCCAAAGTTGAAGGCGTACAACGCGGGCCGTTTTCCAGGGCACTTATATTTCCAACGCCCATGCTGCAAGCGGTTTTAACGAACAGACTAACGAACAGAGAAGCTGTAAACAGTAACCGTGTGGTAGCGTTCGCCTGGCTTTAATTCCGTGCTGGGAAAATTCGGGTGATTTGGCGAGTCGGGAAAGTGCTGCGTTTCAAGGCACAATGCTGCATGCAATTCGTCTGGCTTTCCACCCTTACCTTTGATTGAGCCATCGAGGAAATTGCCGCTGTAAAACTGAATTCCCGGCTGATCGGTCAGAACTTTCATCACGCGCCCGCTACTCGGATCATAGACCTCGGCAGCTTCGGATAATTTGCTGCCGCCACTGTCCAATACCCAGTTGTGGTCATAGCCGTGACCCAGGTGAAGTTGTTCATTGTCGGCATTGATGCGCGCTCCGACTGCGGTAGGTTTACGAAAATCAAACGGGGTTGATTCCACCGGCTTCAACTCGCCCGTTGGAATTAATGTGGCATCGACGGGAGTGAAGCGGGATGCGTGGAGGGTTAGTTGGTGGTTGAGGATGTTGCCCTGCCCGGCGAGATTGAAGTAAGAATGATTTGTCAGGTTTACCACGGTGTCTTTGTCGGTGGTAGCAGAATACTCAATTCGCAAATCGTTTTTGACCAGCGTGTAACGAACAGTGGCCGACAAGTTGCCAGGATATCCGGCTTCACCGTCCTTACTGAGGTAAGTTAATTCCACACCATTTGCGATCGGCTTTGCTTTCCAGACTACGTTGTTGAAGCCGTGTGGTCCGCCGTGAAGGGAATTCTCTCCATTATTTAGCGGCAGAGAGTACTTTTTGCCATCAAGAGTGAAGGTGCCGTGCGCGATGCGATTCGCATAGCGGCCAATGATCGCTCCGAAGAACGCGTCGGACGGGCCATTGAAGTTGGCCACGTATCCATCGAGATTGTCGAAACCAAGCACAACATCGGCCGGTTTACCGCTCCGGTCCGGAACTTTCAGGGAAACTACAATCCCGCCGTAGGTTGCGATTCGAGCTTCATAACCGCCGTCGGTCAGCGTGAAAATCTCCACCGGAGTTCCATCCGGCATCTTTCCGAAAGGTTCGCTTGTCACCTTTGTCTTAGCCTCCGTGTTCATGGAAGAAAAAAGTGCCAGCCACAACCCGCTGATTGCGACGGTTCGCAGGACTCTCTGAAAGCCCATAGTCATTCCTTGCTCCTTGCCAGTCCTCGCTGCTACGCCGTGCTTCGGTTTATTGAAGATGCAGCTACTGCGATTAAGCTTGGCAGAATATCGCCCAGGCCATCCCTGCCGCGCTGGCCCAAAGTGAAATATAACTTGCTATATAAAGGATAGAGTTCTTCGTAAGTGCGCTGAGCCGAGTTATCAGGCAGGAACGCGCGGTGCGTAGGACAAATCCTGTCTTGCGCCTCCTCGATCGTCTTGAAGGTACCTGCAGACATAAAAGCGAAAATTGCGGATCCAAGACTCACCACACTCTTGCTTGGAACCAGCACTGGACGCCCCAGGACGTTGGCATACACCTGGTTCAGAGTATCGTTTTTCTGAGGAATGCCTCCGGCGTTAATCACCCGTTTAATGTGTACGCCGTGTCCGGCCATGCGATCCAGAATGACGCGCGTGTGAAGCGCGGTGCCTTCGATGGCAGCGAAGAGTTCATCTTGCGCTGTGCTCTGCAGGTTCCATCCGAGCGTGACGCCGCGCAGGTTAGGATTGACCAGCACCGTGCGATCGCCATTATCCCAGGTCATGCGCAGCAGGCCGGTCTGTCCCGCGCGATAATTTCCCAGGCCCGCGCTCAACGTTTTCACATCGGTCCCGGCGCGCGAGGCAATAGCATTGAAAATGTCTCCGACGGCCGATAGTCCCGCTTCGATTCCGGTGCGTAAGGGATGCACACTACCTTGCACCACACCGCATACTCCGGGCACCAGATTCACCGACGGCGTGATTCCAATGATGCACGTCGAGGTGCCAATGACATTCACCATGTCATCAGTTCGACAACCGGCCCCAATCGCATCCCAATGCGCGTCGAACGCTCCTACGGGAATGGGAATCCCTGCCTTGAGGCCAAGTTTTTCCGCCCAGAACGGAGAAAGCCTGCCGGCGATCTGATCTGATGCCGCGTACTCTCCATCCAGCTTGTCGCGCACGCCCTGCAGGAGAGGATCTACCTTGACTAGAAAGCGTTCTGGCGGGAGGCCGCCCAGTTGCGCATTCCACAACCACTTGTGCCCCATGGCGCAGATGCTGCGCTTCACTTTCTTAGGATCAGTGATGCCAGCCAGAGTCGCCGCCACCATGTCGCAATGCTCGAATGCGGACGCAAAATCTGACCGCTTATCAGGGTTGTGCCGGAGCCAGTGCAGCAATTTGGAAAATCCCCACTCCGAGGAGTAGACTCCGCCACACCATTGAATGGCTTCCAAACCCTCACGGTGGGCGGCTTCCGTGATCTCGGCCGCTTCACCTTTAGCGCGGTGATCGCACCACAAATAATATTCGCCGAGCGGTTGAAGATCTTTGTCAACTGGAATCACGGAGGAACCCGTGGTGTCGAGCGCGATGGCCTGCACCTGATCGCCCTTAATGCCGGTCTTTTTCAAAACTTCGCGCGTAGCAGTGGCCAGAGCGCGCATATGGTCGTCATGCGATTGCGTGGCGTACTCCGGATCCTCGCGCTTGCGGTGCAACGGGTACTCGGCGATGGCGGAGTCGATCAATCCACGCTCGCTGTCGACCAGGGAGACACGAACGCTCAAGGTTCCAAAATCGACCCCGGCAACAATCGCCATCAGCAAGCTCCGTTTTCGCAACTGTGATCGTACATATCCCAGCCCAGATAACGCGTACTGGCTTCATACACAGCGGATGCAACACTGGAAAGATTGGCGGCGACGTGATGCTCAAAGCCTCGCTCGCAGATAAACCGCAGCAGTTTCTGCAGGTTGGGGATCTCAACCACGCCCGCGCCGCCAAAGGTGTTGAGCGGGTCGTCGGTGAATCGTCCTTCGCCCACGTAGCCGCGCATCTTGCCCGAGGTATCGTCCGTTGAGAAGCGCGCGAAGCTCATCTTTTCCGGTTTGATCAGCCCGACGCAGGTTCCGAACGTATTTTCTTTGCCCACGGTGCCGGCGATGATCTGTTGAAAATCCATCTTCACCGAGCGAAAAAAATGTTTGGGCAGGTTCGAACAGTGGAAGCAGACCGCTTTGTTCGGGTCGGATCCATAATTGTTGTTCCAGTCGAGAAGAGCCGAAGGCGTGCCGGAGGCCAGTTGCAGCGCGTGCATGCCCAGCACGCCGCAGATATCCACTTCGCAGGCGCTCGACAAGCAGTTCGTTGCTCATCATGCTCATGACGGTGCAAGGAACTACGCCCAGGTTTTCTTCGATCGAAGTCCAGCACTGCACTGCACTGATGGTGACCTCAGTCGCCGTCATCCAGTCGTCGACCACCGCTCCCAATTTAGCCATCTTTAATAGTGCGGGGGCCGGCACGCTGCTCGCATCCACATATTTATGGATGGCAGCCAGTTTGGCCTGGGCTTGATCGTCGTTGTCCTTCATGCGGTCGATGCGACCGAGCACTTCGGAAAGATCGAGCGTCTCAATCGAGATGCCGTGTGACTCCAATATCTTTTCGCTATAGCGCACGGTGTTGAACGCAGCCGGGCGGGCGCCAATGGCGCCCAACGCGCAGGTTGCGAAATCCCTTGACCACCCGGCAGACGGCGGCGAACCATTCCAGATCATGGCCGAACTCAGGTGAGTCAGGACTTTCGGTATGCAGCGTGGTGATGGAATAGGGAATGCCGTACTGGCGAAGATTATTGCAGGCCGACATCTTGCCGCAAAAACTGTCGCGGCGCGAAGCGATGGTCATCTTTCGCGGATCGTCGGGTGTGGCTTGAATCAGCACGGGTACGTCGAAGGTCGGCCAGGCGTAGAGCGTCGGCAATGGCTCGCTCTTCTCCGAAGTTCGGCAGCGTGACGATGACTCCATCGATCCGATCGCGATTGCGCTTGAACAATTCGGCGCAACGCCGCGATTCTTCACGTGTCTCTACCGCTCCGTACTTGCTCTCTTCCGGAGTGAGCGCGACGACCTCCATGTTCGCCGCCGCAAGCGCGCGCAAAATTTCTTCGCGCCCCGTCTTGGCGAGATGGTCGGGAAAAAATCCGCGGTTCCCCACGATCACTCCCATTACCATTTTTCTGTGATGCTCTGCCATGTCACACCTCACTCGCGCTTAGCCTCTACGCCGACGGCGCGAACTTGAAACAATAAATAAGACCGAACAGCAGCAATGCCGCGCCCCACCACACGTTGGCGTGCAAGTGAAACAGGACAACGCCAGGATTCGCCGGAGGATTGACCAGCTGGTAAATTCCAGCGGCCAGGATCAGCGCGCCGTTTACGGCTAACGATATGCCGATGAAGAACCAGATCGAAATCATTCTGACTGCCATCCGCCCACCTCGCTGAGCCTTTACCAGAAAATAATGTTGAGCGCCACGAAAACGATTGTGACCACGCCCGCCCAGAAAATTGGCTTCTGATACAACGGAAGATTTCCGACGGAGGGTACGTCCGTCAGCCCGTAAACCAAACCCGTCAATTGACCGTCTGGTACGGGTTTCGTGGCAAGGCTGACAGCCACGGTCACCACCACGCATACGATAAAAGACCACAATGCCTGATACATATCCTGTGCTAGACCCTTGGCGTCGGGCGAAAGCGCCACGTAACGCAGCGCAGATAGGATCCACCTTTACCCAGCTCCACATGCCGATCGAGGAGAGCGTGCCGCACAGCAATCCCCAGAATCCGCCCGGCCCCGTGGCACGCTTCCACAACATTCCGAGCACGACCGTTCCGAACAGTGGCGCAATAAAAAAGCTGAACAACGCCTGTACGTAGTCCATGATACTGGCGAACTGCATCACCAGATACGCCGTACCCACGCTGATCAGCACGCCGATCACGGTCGTCCACCGTCCCATGTTCACGTAATGGTGGTCGCTGGCTTTACTGTTGATGAAGGGACGATAAATGTCATAGGTCCAGACGGTGGTGAAGGCGCTGACATTTCCCGCCATGCCGGACATGAAGCCGGCAATCAGCGCTGTAACTCCCAGGCCAAGCAGGCCGGGACCACAATAGCGGGCCAGCATGAGCGGAAGCACATCGTTATAGCTATGAGCTCCGGTCACGGTGGCCACGGATTCCGGGACCAGTTTCTCCGGCAACACTGCCAAGCCAAGCAGCCCGGGCAGGATCACGATGATCGGCACCATCATCTTGAATCCTGCGCCGATGATGGGCGCCATTTCCGCGCTGCGAATATCTTTCGCAGCCAGAATGCGCTGGACCACCAGGAAGTCCGTGGTCCAGTAGCCCATCGAGATCACGGCGCCCAGCCCGAATACAATGCCCGTCCAATGGATGCCCATCGGATTAGTGCTGAACGAGCCTAATCCGGACCACAGATGAACATATTGTTCCGACGCTCGGTGCGCAATTTGCAGTTTCAGGTTTGTCCAGCCGCCGGCTTCGTAGAGTCCGAGGATCGGAATCAGCAGTGCCCCGGCCCAGATGAGAAAGAACTGCAAGACTTCGTTGAAAATGGCCGAGCGCAGGCCGCCGAGCGTGACATAAATCGCGACCGTCAGCGACGAGACCCAGATGCTGAAATTAATGTCCCAGCCCAGCACGATCTGCATGACCTTGGCCATGGCAAACATGTTGACGCCGCTCATGAGCACGGTCATGAAGGCGAATGAAACGGCGGAGAGCGCACGGCTGGATTCGCCGAAACGGAGTTTCAAATATCCCGGGACCGAATGCGTTTTGGAAATGTAATAGAACGGCATCATCACCAGCGCCAGGAAACAGCATTGCCGGGATGGCGCCGATCCAGTACCAATGCGTCGCGAGAATTCCGTACTGATAGGCGGAGCCTGCCCAGCCCATCAGTTCGAGCGCGCCGAGATTAGCTGAAAGGAAACTGAGACCGGCGACCCATGCAGTCATCTCGCGCCCGGCCATGAAAAAATCTTCGCCGGTATTCGCCTGACCTTTTAAGTACCAGCCGATGGAGAGCACCAAAGCAAAGTAAAAGACCACAATGACAACATCGATGGTGGACAGGTGTACCAGGCGGGTGGGCAGAGCGAACGCCGGCAATAACGTCATTGCGTGTCCTTGACCCTGTCTTTGCGTGTGTCCGTTGCCTGCCCGTAATAAGCGTTCTTCCCGTGTTTTCTAAGGTAGTGCTTGTCGTGTAGCGCGGCGCCGACCGGTTGCGCCAATGAATGGATGCCGAGAGTGAAATATGCCATGCGCGCGATCGCTTCCAGAATCACAGCGTGGTGTGTGGCAGCTGCGGCATCCGCTCCCCAGGCGAAAGGGCCGTGGTTGGCTACGAGTATGCCCGGAGTTGCAGAAGCATTCGTTTGCCGCAGCGCGTGAACGATCGCATGGCCGGTGTTTTTCTCGTAGTCGTGCAGCGATCTCTTGATCCGTCATCTCAGAGGTTACCGGCACAGGACCGTGGAAGTAGTCCGCGTGAGTCGTGCCAAAACAGGGAATGGGTTTCCGCGCCTGAGCCCACGCTGTGGCATATTCAGAATGCGTATGAGCCACCCCGCCGATTTCGGTAAACTGCTTGTACAACACCAAATGGGTGGGCAAATCAGACGAGGGACGCATTTTCCCTTCCACCACTTTGCCTTCCATGTCCGTTACCACAAGATGCTCCGGTTTCATTTGCTCGTACGGCACACCACTGGGTTTGATCACCACCAAGCCCTCGGGGCGAGCAATGCCACTAACATTGCCAAACGTGTAGAGGACCAGACCTTGCCGCACCAATTCCAGGTTGGCCTCTAAGACTTCTTCCCGCAAATGCTCTAGCATGCCTCTGGTTTTATCACTTCCCGAGAGTGTGAACTACGGCCGTTTTTGATTCACGTTATAGTAATCGTTTACTCAAACTAAAACGGAAGATAGCTTATTCTCATGTTTGGACAATTGCAACCCCCGTTCGTCTTGGCACGGTCAATCGCATCTTTTGTAATTTTTAAGAACCCGCACGTGGATCAGCCTTTACGGGCGCGAGCCAGATGAGGCGACTTTGCGCGATCCGTCCGCCCGGCTCGGTTTGACGGACGTTGTGGAGAGTCCTCCAGCCGGGGCCAGAGCGGTGGAACGTCTGAGCACCAGGCTTGTATTCAGCTCATACTTGTGGTGCTGATGAGCCGCTGGCTCGCATTCGACCTCTGTCAACAGAGCCCGGAAGGCAATCTTGGCCAACTCGTGTTGCGACATCTGCACCGTCGTTAGCGGCGGGATTGTAAACTCGGCCATGCGAATATCATCGAATCCCACTACCGAGAGGTCATTCGGTATTCTGATGTTGTGGTCGTAGGCTTCGCGCAAGACTCCGATCGCGGTCATATCGTTAGAGCACAACACCGCCGTGGGGCGGTTACTCAAACTGTTCAGCTCCACCAGCGCCCGCATTCCGCCCTCCATCCTGTGATCGCCTACCACGATCAATTCTGGGGAAAGGCCAATCTCCGTCATCGATAGTTTGAAAGCCTCTCGCCTGGCCAAGGCAGACTTTAGATGCAGCGGTCCAGTGATGAAAGCAATGCGTGTATGGCGGAGCGCGGCCAGATGTTGCACCGCCTGTCGAATTCCGTTTTGATAGTTGACGCGAATATTGGCGATTCCCGGAACGTCGGGTCCCACGTCGACGAATACCAGTGGAACCTTACGAAAACGAAGGTGTTCGATCAGGGTGTCTTCCATGCCGAAGGTCAGGATCGCCACCCCGTCCACGCGGCGTTCGATCATGCGCCGCACCGACGATTCCATGCGTTTCGGATCGTGCACGGTGGAGGTAACCAGTATCTCGTAGTTGTTTTCGACCGCCTGATTCTCGAACGTTTGTACGATTTCCGGGAAAAAGGGGTTGGTAATCTCGGAGACGATCAGGCCAAACAGACGACTGCGTCCCGAAACCAACGCCCGCGCCTGCGTATTGGGATAGTAACCAAGCTCGTCCACCACCTTCCATACTCGTTTGGCAAGTTGAGGATCTACCGTGGGAACACGGTTAATCGCTCTGGATACGGTGGCAGTTGAAACTTTCGCTCTCCGCGCGATCTCACGGATGTCCATGAATGGCTTGCAGACTAACCCTCTGCGACTAGCATCTTACCATGCCCACAGGCGGCTGAATTTTTCGCAGCCAATTGCAGAAAGCGTTTGCCCTGCAAAATCCGAATTAATTGCAAGGACCGGGTTTCAGTAATTGTCGCTCAAGCCGGCGATCCCTGCCTGCAAAGATAAAACCCCAGTTCCGGCGCGCGCTTCCCTTGTAGCCCCAATGTGGAATCGTCGGATCATATCTAAGAATCGGATCCAGTGTTACCTCGGCCTTTTCCCAACAACCAAAGCATTTGGTCCAGGCCATAGAGCACCTCCTGTCCGGTGGAGTTCCAAGGCATTTCGCTGCCATAGCTTCCTCCTTACGCATTCTGGCTTCAAGAGCATTGGCCTGCAGCATTCATCCCTTCATTTTTAAGGTCGGCCAAGGTCTGCACGAGGATGGTGCGTCGGGAGTATCGAATTCGGCGGTCCCCTGGTCGAGCATTGGTCCGGGGATCGGGGTTGAGCTAGCGCCATGCTTTTGTGCCAGAGAAAAAATGGCGAAGCACAGGATGAAAGTGAGAATGGAAGTCGAATTCCGCAGCATCACGCAACCATATTTCATTTGTTCTTTGCGCAGACCATGATTCCGTCAGCGTCGCAATCGATTTCGCGACTGCCGAAATATCTTCATTGCCGCCGCTTGCGCCAATCGTGCTCGGAAGATTGAGCATGCGGCAGCGCAGTTTTCCAGGGAGTGCCTCCGACCAGAGCCAATTCCGACAAAGGGATGGTACGCAAAATGGTAAACGTTTGCTTGGATCGCCAGTTCCGCTACAATTGCTGCTTCGGGGGCCGAATGACATGAATCAGCAATGGAGCCCTGGGGGTGGAACACAGGAGATGTGGGCCGGGCGGAAATCAATCGCTATGAGGGCGCCGCGATTCCCGATTCCAGCCAGTTACACGACGCGCGTGTGGAACCGTGGCGACGGAATCGAGGCCAATCGTAGTGCGATTGGCCAAGGTCACACGAAATGTGATGTTCAACGGAAAGCCGATCGAGGTTTCGTTCTAGACCTACCAAAGCAATTCCGCGGCTTTTCCTCGGAGCAATTCGAGAAGGCCATGCGATGGAGTAGCGTAACAAAAATAAAACCCCGACCCCGCGCGAGCGGGACCGGGGTTTTTAGCCTTGAGTTTATTGCGGGGTGAAGTTTTGATGGAATCCCAAACTAACCACGTCCTGAAACATCGGAGTTCCGGGAGGCAGGTTGGCAGGGTTCAGGAATTGCGTATCGAAGAAATAGTTACGCGTGGGAGCTCCGTATACCGAGCTGCAGCACTTGAAGTTGCCGGTGGCGTATTGCGAATAATACATGCTGATCAGTGAGCCGGCATAGTAGACGTTGGTGCCTCCACGATCTTCCAGATAGCGAAGGAAGTTGTGCATGCCGCCGTCGGTCCCGAAGTCTTGTGCGCCCCAGGCTGGTTGCGGGAAGGGAATGCTCTTGCCGGCGGCAATGGCCACGCGATAATAGCTGTCCGTCGCAGGTCTGCCAGCAATTGCCGAGGGTGAACTGAAGCTGTTGCTGTCCTGCCAGTTGGGCGAAAGCAGAGTGACCGCGTCCGCAATAATCGAAGCTGCTGAGTGCGGCGTGGTGGCGTTGGCGCCCGCGCTGGGAAAGAAGGGGTCGGCGGGACCACTGTTGTAATTTCCCCAAATGTAGACCGGCTCTTCGGAGGCAACCGTAAAACCATTGCCAGAAGTCGCCGGCGAAATGGGCTGTGGTAAATAACTGACTCCGGCGGCATTCATGCCGCCATCCACGAGTCGCAACACGTGGCGGGGCCCGGTTACTAAATTCCAGGTTGCAGTCGTCGGTCCAGAGATCCCGGCAGTCGTGCCCGGGATGTAGTACGCCTGCGACATGCCCGACGCCCCCACGGCCAAGCCAAATCCCGCTCCCAAGTATTTTGCTCCGAATGTATCGAGAGTGCCGTTGCCATCCACGTCTTCAGGCGAGAAGGCATAGTAAGCGAGCGGTTCCAATGCATTATCGGGAACCCCAGTTGCGGATCCAGAGTTAACCACGTCCTCCAGGCCGGATATACCGACAAAGCCGTTATAGAAGCCTGTCCGGTTAGCGTCGGGATCTGGTTGCATTCCGCGATGATCCGAGAAGTACAGAATGTAACCATTCTGGTTAGTATTATTTACCAAGTGTCCGCTGCCTCCAGAGTATGGAGTACCAGGCAAGGATTGCAGCCAAAGCCAGAGGTTGCCCACATCCAGTTCGACCGCGTTCATCACGCCTTCGGGACTGACATTGGTTGCCGTGCCGCCACTTCGAGTATCGCGCGGCTCGCCCTCGCGTGAATCATAAAAATTGATCGGAATCCAGTTGTATTGCGTCGTGCCGGAGGCCGGTGTTTCATAGCCACTCGTTGCGGCCTTACCGCTCTGCAGCTGTTGAAGAATCAGGATGGCCGGGCTAATCTGGTTTGCGCCTGCGGGAGGAGCGCCGGTGCTGGAATAGGGGACACTCGGCGAAACACCGTACACTCTACCGAAGCCGTATCCCAGCCATTCTTGTGTGACTCCGATCCACTGGTTGGCATTATTCAGGTATTCCACCCGAAGCCATACGCTTTGGCACGGGGTCGTCCAGGTGACCTGTCCGAGCAGGGGCCAAGGGCTACTAGCGCAGCCCGTGGGCTTGATAAAGCTTCCCGTTCCGGTTTGGCCCTTGCCGTAGTACATGTAGTCGGTATTGGGCGTTCCCGAGAGTCTGAAGTAGCCGGTCGAAGGCGTGCCCAGTTGAACGTCGTTGGGGTCGAGTACGCCAGCGCTGCGCTCGGGGTGAAGTTGTGAAATATCATCCGCCAGCAGAATGCGAATCTCGGCCTCGCTATAGAGACGCGAATTCGTCAACAGTGTAGTGTCGGTAGCTTGGGGTCGGCGAACGATATCAATTGCGCCGATCTGAGAAGAATTCACGAAGGGCAATTGCAGGCTCGTGGCGCCAGTGAGTCCGTTGATTACGAAGTTGTGAAATGTTCCCGTGGAGATGCCAGTCCATCCGGCATTGGCCCCACCCGCTCCAGTTGGAATGCCCCCAGACCAACTGCCTGCCGTGAGTTGCGGACAGTTAGCTGCCGGACCCGCTCCGGGCGCGGCCGGACAACCACCGGCAGCGCTAGGTGCATAAACGCTGCCACCGTAACCAGAGGACGTCAGGTGACCATTTTCCAGGCGGTCGAGAACGATATTGCCTACCGCAGCAATTTTGTCAGTGAAAGTTAAAGCTGCGCCAGAAGCGAGAAATAAATTTCCGTTGGTGTGAACTCGACCACCGAAATTGAAGTTAGGACCGGCAAAATAGTCGCAATCGCCGTCGCAAAAGACACCAAACTCAAAGGCTGGAAGCAGAGCTACTTCCACCGTGCGCGTAAGGTTTACGGAAGCTCCTGTGGGCGTAATCCCAGCGTTGGTCGTGGCCTCTCCCGCTCCGGAAGCGCGGGTAGCGGTGACCTGCAAATTGAAGGGAATAAGAGACGCAACCATACCTTGATCTGGGCCAGAGCCAACAATGTCCCACGCGCCGCAAGGGTTAGGGAGATTGGGGCAAGGCTGCCCGTTGGTTTGCGTGCTTGGCCAGGTGATGGATTCGACATAATTCATGCCGGTAATGTTTGACCCCGTCACAGCGGTAGGATAATTTGCCGGGCTCGCGAGCGCCGTAAGAGCCGCTGCTGTGGGTGTTTGCGAGGATTGGTACAGCTGAGAGATTTGGGCGGTTAAATTCTCGATCCCTGATTCCGCGCCATAGTAGGCCAGGTTGCCTTCCAGGTCGTTGCCTCCCATGCGCTGCTCATTGTTCACAAGGTATAGAAGGCCCACGGCCATGGCGGACAACAACAGGGTCAACAAAAGCGCTGCTATCAGCGTGAACCCACGCGAATCTCGTCTCCTCTTATTCATGTCTTTCCCCCTCAAACCGCAGACAAACCACTTTTGCAACTCAATCATTGACACACCGTGCTGCTGGCACTGTATGAATTGCAGAAGCTCATGTTTCCAGTGCTGGTGGAACTCGCCAGATACATGCTTTGGAATTGCTTTCCTGCCGAGAGCAAACTCTGCCCCATAACCCAGATGTTGACCTTTTGAATCAGGGCGGGAGAGAGTCCAGCGCCAAGCGGATTCGATTGATTGGCACTCATGGTGCCGCCTACTGAATTGATCACGTCATAGCTGAATTGGAGGTTGATAATGTTATCGGCTACGGGGACCGCATTCAGACCGTTCACTTGGCGCATAAGTCTCACCGTCTGCACTGTTCCGCCAGCGGGAGGCACCTGTAGGAAATAAGTGACGGCGTTAAGCCGGCAGACGGTAATGGTAGTACCCGCAACGTAAGCGGCCGCGACCGCTGCCAGACTGTTGGCACCCGTCTGGTTAAAGTTGAGCGCGTCGCCGGCGGCAAAATTGATTTGTGTGTTAGTGGGAAGGCCGGTTATCTCCGCGACGGCGGCTGCCGTCTGAGCGTCGCTGGTACCTCCGCTGCCTCTGCCGTTGCCTGGAGTGCTCACCAGGAACAACATCAAATCTCCAACGTTGAGGCCGCCCGGCGCCAGGATGTTATTTGGAGTGACACCGGCGTTCACTACGCCGACATTCACCTGGGTAGTGCTGGGAAAGGTGAAGGTAAAGTTGGTAAGCGGGAAATTGTAGTCGCAGTAAATGGAAGTAACACTGTCGTTCACCGCCGCCGGGGCGCTGCTGATGATGGTTCCGTTTTGAACGCCATTTGCGAAGCCGGGCAGAATGCCATACATGAAATTTCCATTGGGATAAGTGTCGCCAGCAACGTAGCAGGTTCCGGCCTGGTTGCAGGCGACTTTCGAGTTGCCGCTGGCGGTCGCCAGCTGCAGTCCGCCCGAGGGCAAGCCCGCGCCCGCCATGCTTAGGTCCTTGGTCATCAATTCGATGGCGGCCCGCATATTCTGCTGGGTTTCAGCTCGCTGAGTGATCGTGAATGTTGCGTTCATTCCCTGACGGAAAAGGCTCGTCATGGCCAGAATCCCGATTAAGCCAAGAGTAGAGGCAACCATTAATTCCAGAAGGCTGAATCCGCGTTGCGAGTTTGGGATGACAATCTTCATGTTTGTTCGTGTCCTCCGCCTTAGTGGTAGCTGGAGATCAATCCGTTTACTGTGTAAGTGCGGGCGGGCCATCCTGCTTTCGTGTAGGAGACGGAGATTGTAACGGCGATAAGATTTTGATTCGTACTCACCACGCCGTTGATCGTCTGCAACACTGGATTGAAGGTGATGGTACGTGTGAAGTTGCCAAGGCTTTGAGTAACGTCATCGGCCGTACCCAGAACACCATCGGGGCCGGGCAACACCAGACATTCCACTCCGCCGGGGCAAGCCGCGCCAGTGTCCGGTGCGGTGCATGCAACATCGTCTGCAGTGCCCACCAGCCCGTCGGGTCCAGCGCACAGTAGTTGCTGTGGTCCGCTCCTGAAAACTCCACCGCTCGCGATGTTATTGATCGAGGAGAAAGGAAGCTGCTGGCTGTTACGAGCGGTGTAGATGCTCTCCATGGCATCGAGCGCCTTGTGACGGGCAATCAGGTCTTCCTGCGCCGACGCCGTGGCGCTTATTGCTGTAGCAAAACTAGCCATCACGGCGAGCAGTCCGATCGTCATCACGACAATTGCAATCAGGACTTCAAGAAGCGAGAAACCGCTCTCCGCGGAACTCTTCCTGTCGGATTGTTCTCTCTTAATCATTGTTGTACCCATGTTGCCACCCCGCCTGTCTGGGTCAATCGCCACCCACGGATTCTTCCGGTTGCTCCCCAAACGGTAATAGCGCGTGAACTGTTGTAGATGTTGTCGCCGGGGCGAGTCAGATAGATGACGCCGCTGTTGAAGTTCCCAAGATTGTCTTGCGCGGATCCATCGGGCATGAAGACAACATAATTCATGGGCTCGCCAGCCAGGGCTTGGCCAAAATCAATGGCATTCACCCCAGCGCCGAATCCGTCCGGTGCAGCGCCCGGGAATCCCGCCTGCACCGCGAAACTCACATCTGAAGGAATCGAATATGTAATCACTTGCTGAATCGGTTGTGCAATTCCGCCAACCGGCCCGGGCTGGTACTCGACCTGTATAGTGCCCGCGGGAAATCCAACAGGATTGAAATTAACGTAGTATTCGTGGCTTTGAGTGATGGCCAGGTTTCGAGTATTACGCAGAGCCATTAACGTCGTATCGTAAGCCGAGTTGATGTGCCCTTGATTCAGTACAGGTCGGAAAGCGATGAAACTGATGCCGGCCAATATCAGACCAATGCTGACAGTGATCATCAACTCCAGAAGCGAAAACCCGTTGTTCTTTCGCGATACCATAGGCTTCTTTCGGCGCTGACCGCTCGAGAAAAGTGCAACCGTTCGCAAAGCAGACTGGTCGCATCTCGATATGGCTAGTCGATCTTCATACTAGGGAGGGGTGGTGGCAGCGTCAAAGCACTACGGTGTAACGCGAGAGCATTGGTCTTTTGTAATCACCATGGTGACTGATGTCACCTGCTTGAGGCTGCGACAGTTAGCTGACTGGCGGTGGCTTTTGCAATGACTCCGGTAACTTGTCGGATGAACCGCAGTGACCCTACGATGCTTGAAGGTATGACTCTCTCATCGCTCCTGGTTTGCGCGGACGAAGCCTCAGTCGAGGTGCTGAATCGTGTGCTCGAGGAACTCGGCATCCAGGTGGAGTTGTGTGTGGAGGTTGCGCGCGCGGCCGTCAGACTGGCGCAGCAGCGCTTCGATCTGATCATTCTTGATTGCCAAACCCAGGCCGATGTGACTTCCTTATTGCATGAGAGCCGCTCTTCGCGGTTGAACGATGCGAGTTTGGCAGTTGCTGTAGTGACTGGGCAGGAAAATATCCGCGAGATATTTTCTCTTGGCGTTAACTTCGTGCTGTACAAACCGGTTTCCTACGAGCGCGCATTGAGCAGCTTGCGCGCGGCGCAGAGCGTACTGCACCGCGACAAGCGCCGCAAGACTCGCGCTCCGGTGCATGCTCATGCCACTATCGATTACGCTGGTGGCGAACAGGCGAAGGCTACCCTGGTGAATCTGGCGGAAGAAGGCATGGCGGTGAATTTCGGCAAGCGACTGCCGCCAACTTGCAAAGTTTATTTTCAGTTTCAATTGCCGGGACAGACGGCAAATGTTCGACTCTCGGGTCAAGTGGTTTGGCAGGACTGGAATGGACGCGCCGGAATTCAGTTCGTGGATGTGCCGCAGACTTCCCGGCGGGTACTGCAAGAATGGCTGAAAATGAACACGCAGGACTCTGTAAAAGGGCAACTGGCTTCCGAGAAATTGAAGGTGGAGTCTTCCATCCGTCCGGACGAAGATGGTGTGCTGGCGAACGCGCGTGGTAAAAAAGCGGACGCCACTGGAAGTGACGGAGAAGCGGCCGCGCGTCTGCGTGACGGGATTGACAATCGCCGCGGGCAAACCCGTTATGCCTGCCGCCTGGGAGCCGAGGTTTACCAGAAGGGAAGTTCGGTGAGGCACTACTGCCATCTCAGCGACCTCAGCCCCGGAGGCTGTTATCTCGAAATGCCGCTGGCTTTCGCCGTGGACACCACGGTTGAGATTGTGGTGCGAACCTACGAAATAAAATTGCGCCTGAGTGGGGTTGTGAAAGCTTCCCATCCCAGCTATGGCATGGGCGTGTTGTTTCATCTGAACACGAAAGACGAACGACGTGGAGTACAACAGTTAATTGATTTTGTGGCGGCCACCGCGCAGAGTTCTTAAAGCTACCGCTGGCTGCAAATTCGCGCCGTTCTTCCTTGTTGTGAATTCCTAAACAAAATCATTGATCGATGGTGGCAGTTCCGCAGCGAGCGCTGGATTCCCATCATGCGACGGCAAAATGCTCCTCGCCCCAAAATGTCTCGCGGTTTCAGGCTTCTGCCACTACTGGTAATGAAGCGAGGTCTTAGCGGTCCGCAGGGAAAACCGTAGAAAGTCTACCGTGAACCCGCGCCCCACCAAAAATCAATGTAGGAACGCATAGGGTTACGTACCGTCGCGGAAAGACCAACAGCCCCCTGTCCAAGGCATCTGATGTTCGGACCGCAAGTGGCCCAAAACGCCTCCGCAACTACCAGGAGTCAACCTGAACAACCCTCCCTGAGAAAAAGGAAAAAGCTATGAAAACGAATGCAAAATTGCTCGCTTACTTCGTCCTCGTATCATGCGCGTGCGCATTCGGTCAGGACGCTACCCATTCTTTTGACAATACAGGCTCGCAAAGTTCGCCGGTTGCCTATGTATACGTGTCCAGCTCGCCAAGCAGCGGTAAATGGCAAATCAATGCATACTCGGCAAGTTCGAGCGGAAAGTTAACCCCCATTGCGGGCTCGCCCTTTTCCGCCAAAGGCGGGGAGATGGCGCTGACCAACAAGTGGTTCTTCACCACCAACGGCATCGACATTTATACCTCTTCCATTTCCTCGACTGGTGCACTGAAGCCGGTGTCATGGGTCAATGCACAGAAATTCAATTCATGCGATTGCGGCGGACCCGCCGCACTGTTTCTCGACCATACCGGCGCAACTCTGTATGACTGGGACTACAACGCTGACGGTGGTTTAAACAATGCCTATCAGTCGTTCGACGTTGACCAGGACACCGGCAAGCTCAGCTATACGGGAGCTACGTCGGTGAGTGCGCAGTTTTATGGGACGCTCAGCTTCGTTTCGAACAATAAGTATGCCTATGGAGGTTCGTGCTATCACGGTGACCCGGACCTTTATGGTTTCAGCCGTAGCGCCAGTGGAACGCTGACCGATCTGAATCTTACCCCGCCCATCCCCGCCACGGCTCCGGACAAGGGTGCCTACTGTCCCGGCTCGGTTGCCGCGAACCCGACGAATCAGATCGCGGTTCCCCTCACTCCGAACAATGACATGACGATTGATGGACCCACGCAGCTCGGCGTCTTCACGGCTGACAGCTCAGGCAGCCTGGAGACCACCAGCACGTACAAGAACATGTTGGCTACGGATGTGGGCTCCGTCAGCGATGTGTGGGCGTCGCCTTCAGGCCTGCTGCTGGCAGTTGGCGGCGAGAACGGACTGGAGGTGGTCCACTACAATGGCGCCAAGCCGATCACGAAATATACCGGCCTGTTGACCACTGACAACATCGTGCAAGTTTTTTGGGATAACAACAATCATCTCTACGCGCTCGCCGCGCCATCCAACCGGCTTTTCGTGTTTACGGTGACGCCCACGAGCTTTGGCCAAGCACCCGGCTCGCCTTATACGATTGCAAATCCCGCGGCCCTGGCTGTTTTGCCGGAGTAGCAATGTGACCGGGCGGCGGCGACAACCGCCGTCTGGCTTGTGAAACGTCTCCCGCGCAAAGACAGGAAAAAGCAAAGCCAGTTACTAAGAGACGCCTTAAACAAAGAGCTTTCTCTGGGAAACTTAAATAGAATTCGCCCGCACTATTTCCGGAGTGCTGCCGCCGCGGCTGGGAAGCCCTTAATCACTGGTAAAATCGCTCACGCATGAGAGGTCCTATGCCCTTTATCGACACCCGCAGCCTTAAAGTGATCGAGCGTTTGCCGGGGTGGTACGGACGCTATTTCCACTCGGAAAACATGACGTTTGCGCACTACGATTTTAAACGCGGCTCGACCATTCACGAGCACTTCCATCCTCAGGAAGAAGTCTACGAGGTCATCGAGGGCGAACTCGAGGTGACAATCGAAGGCGTGGCCCGGATCCTGAAACCGGGGGTGGTCGCGGTTGTGCCGAGCAATGTTCGCCATTCGGTCAAAGCCTTCACCGATGGCAGGGCGATCATTGTCGATTATCCATACAGACCTGAAATCGAGCGGTCGCATTCGTAGCGGCCACTGTGGCCGATCTTTCCATGTTCTCGATAGGTGCCGGATGGTTGACGTAACATCCCGCTTACATTAATTGTCGGGTCAATGAGTGCAATCGCCTGATTACGCCAATCGTCTTCCCCGTGGTGTCAGTTTCGCGTAGAGTTTGTGCCATGGACAACGCCGAAACCGAGCAGAAAGGGCGGTATCCCATGCTTGCGCTTAGTGATGAGGAATTGCTCAAGGCGATTTTCTCTGAATTAAGCAAGTCTGTCGGTTCAGTCGCAGACCCGTACAGCGAGGACGGTTCCTATGCCGCAGCTATCGGCAGTTTGCCAATCGGCCTCCGTGCGATGGCGGCAACCCATCACCTAGACATCAGCTTGACGATGGATGACATCGGCTGGCACTTCCTGAATTTTGGGGAACCGGGCCTCGTGCGAGAGACCGAAGTCGGGCTTCGAGAATTGGGGTTGGGCGAAATCGCACAATATTTCGCGGAGGCGCACGCTATTGTCAATCCCCTCAAGCCTGAGATTAAGGAAGCCGACGACTATTATCGGTGTCTCGAAAGCCGAGGCTTGATGGAGAGAATCAACGAACTCACGGACAAAGCTTCAGCAACACAGCCTAATCTGGATGGCAGTCCCATCTACACCGCTTGGATCAGGTATGCTCGGGGGCATCCTGAAAAGGTTTTCACGTTCTAGTTGATGAAACATCGCGATTACGCTCAAAATCCCTCAATGAGCGAAATTGCCAGGTCTCAACTGTTGACCACTGGCGCATAATGCTGGCATGAAGCGGGCGTCCAACTGGAAGACCGTCGTTAGCGCCGTCCTCATCGGGAGCGCGCTTACAGTATCTTTGTCCGTTCTTCAGCATCGATTCAAGGCAGGCTCTGTCCCCGACCTGCTCTGCGAAGTCCTGTTGGTCCCCGGAGGATTGGTCGCTGCTCTGTTTCATGATCGGGGCACTGCAAGCCCGGAATTTCTGTGGCGTTCCCGGACTGCAACCGCTGCGATACTGAGCGGAATAGCGTGGTTGATTTTGCGTGGCCGTCACACTGTTTCGAGCTAGTCTTTCCTAAACGCCAGATAGTTGGCGAAACATCGCGATTGCACTCATTGACTCTTCGAGCAGGTTTGCGTAGATCCTTCGCGCCACGAAGCGCGCGGCCGTCGGGATGACAGGGGAGTGCCGATGACCTTGCCCCAGCGTTACTTCATCTTGGAGTTCTCGCTCTTCACAATGAACGCTGCCACGTTATCGTGAATCGCCTTCAGCGACGCTTGGTGCGCGTACACCATATGGCCGGATTCGTAAAATTGGAATTCGATATTTTTTTGCAGGTCGGGCGGAATCGGCAGGTGTTGCATTTCGTAGACGCCCTGGTAGAACGGAGTGGCCAGGTCGAAATAACCGGCGTTCAAAAGAACTTTCAGATGTGGGTTGTACTTCATCGCGATGGCCAGGTCGGGCATCACGTTCGCCGCCATCGGCAGCGCCATGGGGGAGCCCGGAGCTTTGTGCAGAAAATCCCATGATCTCCACACTTCGATTACCGGCTTGTATTCGCGGTTCTCGCCAAATTTCAAATCCTTGCGCACATAGTCGTTAAAGGCAGAGACGTAGGCTGAAGAGATGGCCGCAGACTGCGGATCATATTCGGCTTCTTTGCTGAGCGGATCAAATGTAGGCCCGGAAAAGCGTGTGTCGAGGCGCCCGGTCGTCAGGTCGTTCTCGTCCTGCAGATTCTTTTCGAACTCTCCCCCGTTGATGCGTAGATCCGCTTTCTCGATGTATGCAATGGGCAGACCGGTGTATTGATGAAGCTTTTCCGCAATGACATGACGTTGATCGACAGGAAGCGAGGAGCCAGCTTCGAGAGCCAGCGCATACTCGTTCATGGCAAAGTGCTCAACTTCAGCCAGCAGCGGCGCGAGTTCCGCATGCTGCTCCGGCAGTTTGTGGTGATACCAGGCAGTCGCTGCATAGGTTGGAAGCACTAACTGGTACGCCGTATCAATACCGGGATTGAACTCAGGGATGTCGGAATCAAGCGAGAAGTTCAATATTTGCGAGAGAAGAATGACGCCGTTGAAATCGATATCGCGTTCGGTTTCGAGGATATAAGAGAGGACCGCGGACCGTGTCGTGCCGTAGCTTTCGCCAAACAAGTACTTCGGCGAATTCCAGCGTCCATACTTGGAGAGGAACTGCGAGATGAAATCGGCAAAGGCCTGCGCATCCTGGTCGACGCCGTAAAAAGCTTTCTCGCGGTTCTTGCCGCTGAGACGGCTGAAGCCGGTTCCAGGTGCATCGACAAAGACCAGATCACTCACATCGAGCAAGCTGAAATCGTTATTGACGACCGGATAAGGCGCGGCCGGAGTGTGAGTGTCATCGGCAGTAACCACGCGCTTTGGGCCGAATGCACCCATGTGAAGCCAAACGGTGGAGGAGCCAGGGCCTCCGTTGTAGAGGAAGGTGAGTGGACGAGGCGCGCCTTTGGTGTCAGATTTGAAATAGGCGACATAGAACATGCTGGCTTCCGCGGGTTTGTTCTTG
The DNA here is from genome assembly GCA_963817305.1 of uncultured Acidobacteriaceae bacterium. Lineage (GTDB taxonomy): Bacteria > Acidobacteriota > Terriglobia > Terriglobales > Acidobacteriaceae > Sulfotelmatobacter. Next base: position 197,601 of record CAWFOD010000017.1, read on the forward strand.
GGATCGGGGTCGGCATTTTGCGGAACATCGTCCCACCCCTTGGGATGCACCACCAGCGTGCCGGCAAATGCGTCGTAATTGACAATGTTTCCGCCCACTGTGACCGAGCCTTTGCTGGCTTGTTGTTCTGGTTTGAATTGTTCGGGCTTTGGCGTTTCGGTTTTGGCGGTTTCAACCTTGATCGAGGAGGTTTCGTCTTTTGCCTGAGCGTGAAGAATGGCGGGGAGCATTGCAACAGCGGCGACAGCCAGAGTGACGACCTTTAGTGGGGCGAGCTTTAATGTGACAGGCTTGGCGATGAGCGTGCGCATCGGGAGTTTCTCCATTGGCGAAATGGACTGGGCCTTTATTGCAAAAAGTCAATTTACCACGTTCGCCTGGCGAGAGTAGCGCACCCGAAACGGTGGGTAGATCTATTTTGTCATGGTAGCTTCTTCTGCCACAGCCTTTCGGAAATAATCCAGCGACATGCGAAGGCCGGTTTCGAGGTCGATCTTCGGTTCCCATCCGAGCAACTGGCGGGCCTTGGTGATGTCGGGACGGCGCTGCTTGGGATCGTCCGGAGGCAGCGGTTCGTACGTGATTTTGCTTTTTGATCCGGTGATTTTCAATACGTGTCGCGCACACTCGAGGATGGTGAACTCGTTCGGGTTGCCGATATTGACGGGGAGATGTTCCGAAGATTTTGCCAGGCGAAGGAACCCATCCACTTCGTCGCTGACATAGCAGAAGCTGCGGGTCTGGCTGCCATCGCCGTAAACGGTGAGGTCTTCGCCGCGAATCGCCTGCTTCATGAAATTCGATACCACGCGGCCGTCGTTCAATTGCAGGCGCGGGCCGTAGGTGTTGAAGATGCGGACGATGCGAGTATCGACTTTGTGATAGCGGTGATACGCCATGGTGACGGCTTCGGTGAAGCGTTTGGCTTCATCATAGACCGAGCGCGGACCGATGGAATTCACATTACCCCAATACGTTTCTTTCTGGGGGTGCTCGAGCGGATCGCCGTAACACTCTGAAGTGGACGAGACGAGATATTTGGCGCCGTACTTAAGAGCGACATCGAGGGCGTGGAAAGTCCCGAGCGATCCCACTTTCAGCGTAGGGATTCCGTGAATGGTGTAATCGACCGGGCTGGCAGGACTCGCGAAGTGAAATACGAAGTCGACTTTGCCCACATCGAAAGGTTCGCAGATGTCTTTGTTTATGAATTCAAAGCGCGAGTCATTTTGCAGATGTTCGATATTTGCGCGGCGGCCGGTGAGCAGGTTGTCGACGACCACCACGCTCCAGCCGTTGCCGAGCAAGGCATCGCACAGATGGGATCCCAGAAAACCGGCGCCACCGGTGACCAGAGCGCGTTGTTGACTCATGCTTTCTTCGCGCTGTTGCGCAGAGCGGCAGGCACGCCATCCGGATGAGAAGCTGCGCGCCCTACGGAATAATAGGTGAAGCCGTTAGCCGCCATCACTTCGGGATCATACAGGTTGCGGCCATCGATCACGATCGGATATTTCAGTTCGTCGTTGAGACGACGGAGATCGAGGTTGGCAAATTCCTCCCACTCGGTAAGGATCAGCAGAGCGTCGGCTCCGGTAGCCGCCTCGTAGGCTGAATTCGCAAACTTGAGACCCGAGGTCATTAATTCCTGAGTGCGGTCCATCGCGGCCGGATCATAAGCGGTAATTTTGCAACCTTCCTGCATCAGCGCCTGCACAATCATGATAGCGGGAGATTCGCGGATGTCATCGGTACCGCCTTTGAAGGCGAGGCCGAGCACGCCGAGATGCTTGCCGCGCAGCGTCCACAAGGCGCTGCGAACTTTGCGCAGAAAGCGATCGCGCTGATCTTCGTTGATGCGCATCACTTCGTCGAGCAGACGGAAATCGTATCCGCATTCCCGGGCGACGGCGCGGAAGGCCATCACGTCTTTCGGGAAACAAGATCCGCCGTAGCCGATGCCGGGATTCAGGAATCGCGGACCGATGCGGGAGTCGGTGCCGATGCCGTGACATACCTGATTGACGTTAGCACCGACGGATTCACACATCGATGAAACCGCGTTAATGAACGAAATCTTCATCGCAAGAAATGCGTTCGAGGCATGCTTGATCAGTTCGGCGCTCTTGGTGCTGGTTACAATGATGGGAGCGGGAATGGAAGTGCGGTCAGGCTGCGGAATGGCGCCGGTAGTTTCGTAATAGGTGCCGCTGGTGAGCGGCGCGTAAATTTCGCGAAGAACGTTGGCGCACCGCTCATTGTCGCAGCCGACGACGATGCGATCAGGAAACAGGAAATCGGTAACCGCGGTACCTTCGCGCAGGAACTCCGGGTTGGAAGCTACATCGAAAGAGGCGGCGTCCGCGCCATTGCGCAGAATGATTTTTCGAATCCACTCGCTGGTGTAGACCGGAACGGTACTTTTTTCCACGATAACCTTGTAGTCATCCACGGCGCCGGTGATTTCGCGGGCGACGGATTCGACGAAAGAAAGGTCGGCCTCGCCACGTTCGGTGGGCGGTGTTCCGACAGCAATGAAGATGGCCGCGCTGGCGCGCACGGCTTCGCGCAAATCGTCGGAAAAAGTCAGCCGCTGGCCGCGGTGACGTCCCAGCAATTCGGGCAGAAATTTTTCGTGAATGGGTACTTGGCCGTTCTTGAGAGCGGCTAATTTGCGCTCATCATTGTCCACCAAGATTACGTCGTGACCGAGATCGGCGAAGCAGGCGCCTGCAACCAATCCTACGTATCCGGAACCGACGACAGCGATGCGCATGGATCAAACTCCCTGAGATCTAAGGTCTTTGAACGTTTTCAGATGTTTTCACGGAGAATCAAGGGGGAGAACAACCAGCCTGGGAAGACTTATAACCCGTGCCCCAAGTGTAAGTGGATTTTAACATTTCCTCGTACGAAGGGAAGCGCAAAAGTCACGGTTCGACGGAACTCTTGTCTTTTCTACCGTTTTGGGAGGGCGCGCCAAGGATGGTTTGCCGTAGAGACTAAAAGGAGGGTAAGATCACGACGTCGAAGAGGGCGTTCTTCGTCACACGCGGCGCAGAGGGAAATGCGGATTCTTTGTTGACAAGGCTGCACTTTAGGGCGAAACTCCGCTACAGACGCTGAGCTCTTTGTCGAATTTGTGCGTACCTGGTATGGCTCATCACCCCATTTGGCGGCCTGATCCCGGAAAGTCTATTCCAGCCGGTCCAGTTCCTTCTGAGAGTGCCCCTGAAGAGTTGCCGCTTACGCCGACTGGTTCCGCGATTGAAAACAGCGGAACCACGCGGCAGGAATCGGATTTTGCCGAAGTTGCCGCCAAGTTCGCGACTCACGGACATGGCCGCATTCCAGCACAACTTTCCGGCGAACTGGCACTTGATATTGTGCTGAATGAGATTGTGGAACAGGCTTGTCTGGCGACCGGGGCCACCGGTGCCGCAATCGCTCTGGCCCGCGATGGGGAGATGGTTTGCCGCGCTAGTACCGGGGGGAATGCGCCGGAGTTGGGAACGCCTCTGGATATGAACTCGGGGCTCTCGGGGGCCTGCCTGCGCAGCCGGCAGATCCAACGTTGTGACGACACCCTCACTGATCCGAACGCGGACGCGGAAGCATCGCGGGAGCTCGGAATACGCTCGGTAGTGGTGTTACCACTTTTGCGGGGTGAAGATTCTATCGGGATCTTTGAGGTCTTCTCCGCTCGGCTGGCCGCATTTGGCGAACGGGACTTGAGAACGCTTGAGGTATTGACGGACCGCATCCTCAGGAACATCCAGGCGCGCAAGTCCTCGCTGGATGCGCTCGAGCTTGCTCCGACCAGTGTCGGCGAAATGCTGCAAAACAACGCCGAAACTGAGATCTCCGAAACAGATATCGAGGAATCGGCGGAAATTCCTTTTGAAACGATCGAGAACCAAGATTCGAGTCAGGATTCGAGTCAGGATCCGGCGGCGACGCAACACGCCTCGGAGAATGCCCCGGCTCCATTTGCAGTCTCTCGGCGATTTGATTGGATCACTGCACTGATGTGTGCAGTGGTGGTCGGAATGGCGCTTCTGATGGGCACCGCGCTCGCGATGCGCATGGGATGGGTGAAAGCAAGCAGGGCGGCGCGTCATGCAGCAAGGGTGTCGGCCGCAGCCTCGTCAGCGCCCGCCAAGGCAATCTCGGGCGGCAACCAGACGACCGGTTTTCATCTAGTGCAAACGAAGACGTCCACGGGCGGGCAGAACAAAGTCACAACCAATGAAGCTGCTTCGCGACCAGAGACAGGGCACTTGCCTGACGGCTCGTTGCGAATCTATGAAAACGGCAAAGAAATCTTCAGCATCCCGCCTTCCGAGACGGATGCTGCGGGAGGGGCGTCGGCGGAAAAAACCGCGAGCTCGGCGCTGCAGCCCGCGAGCATCGTCGAATTGTCTTCCGACGCGGCGGAGGGTAACTTGTTGCGGCGTGTGGAACCTGAGTATCCCGAGCAAGCGCTGGCGCAGCACGTGCAGGGTCCAGTGCTGCTTGACCTGCACATCGGACGTGACGGAAGCGTACAGCAGATCAAAGTGGTAAGCGGAGACGCTCAACTGGCTGAGGCGGCCGCTACGGCGGTGCGGCAGTGGAAATTCAAGCCGCAGCTCGTGCATGGCCGCCCCGTTGAAATGGAGACCCAGATCACGCTCAAGTTCACTCTTCCTTCGAGTTAACTGACCTTCATCCAAGAAAAACAATCCCACCCTTGCAGAGGATGCAAGGGTGGGCCTTCCCGCAAAAGGGTGGCGAACCTGGCAGGTGGGAGCTTACCCGCATTTCAGGCGGCGGTTAGCCGGTAAGCAAGGGCTGGCAGTCGTGCAGAAAATGTTTTTGCTACCAAGCTTCTTTTCCATAGTGAGCGAGCGCGGGGAAACGTTTCAGTTGCTGGAGTGAGCGTCAGTTTGATAAGAGGTCGCGATGACTAAGGATGCGAAATATTGGATTAAGAAGCTGAGCCTGGAACCGCATCCGGAGGGCGGGCATTACAGGCAAACTTATCGAGCGGATCTGGTTTTGACGAAGGACGCTTTACCGTCGGAGTTTAACGGACGGCGGGCGGCTTCGACGGCGATTTATTTCTTACTGGAAGGCGAAAGTTTCTCTGCGTTTCACCGATTGCGGTCGGATGAAGTTTGGCATTTTTATATGGGATCGACTCTGGTTGTGCATGTGATTGACCAGTACGGAAGGCATTCGGAAATTTTGCTAGGAAGCGATCCGGAGGCAGGTCAAGCGTTGCAGGCAGTAGTGAAAGCAGGATGCTGGTTTGCCTCGCGCGTGCGCGATGGCAAGGGATTTGCGCTGGTCGGCTGCACCGTCGCCCCGGGATTCGAGTTTGAGGATTTTGAAATGGGGAAGCGCGAGGAATTGGTGAGAGATTATCCGCAGCATCGGAGAGTGATTGAGCGCTTGACGCGGGAGTAGGCGTGAGTTTCGCTTTCCGGAGACAATGAGTGCAATGGCCTGGCTGCAACAGTTGTCAAAATTCAGATTCGGGGATTCTTCGGCCGAGCAGAGCGCTCAGTGTGAGGATAAACGTCGAACCCGCACGGGAGCCGGAGGGGGACTCGACGCTGAACACCGTTCGCGTCTACCACGATTAGATCGTGCTGCTGCGAGCCGCGAAATTCACGCGGAGAAATAATGTCTGCCACGTTGAGTCCGTCCAGGTAAGCAGGCAATTGTTGGGATGCGGCGGCGTCCAGAAAGGGACTCTTAAACCACAGAGGCGACTGTACCTGCCCTGGCGGGCATTTTACTATCGGGCCCGCAGCTGCCTGCGCGTGTGCGGCCAGTGGAACCCATACGGAAATCAGGACTGCGAGAGCCAGAAGGCGGAAGATGTACATAAAACCTTCCTGGTTTTATTAGCATTATAGCTGTCTGACATTGCACGCAAAAGGAGAAAACCGAAAAGCGTCAAGTTGGTTGACGTAATATCCCGATTGCACTCATTTGCCTCCACCTACTTCATGGCGGCTGCTCTTTTAGGGAACATCTCTCCGATGCGTTTGATTTGCGCGCCTACACCGCGCAGCTTTTCTTCAATGTTTTCATATCCGCGATCGATGTGGTAGACACGGTCGATGATGGTCTCGCCATCAGCGACCAGCGCGGCGAGGACGAGCGATGCGCTGGCACGCAAATCGGAAGCGAGGACGGCCGCGGCGCTCAGTGGAGTTTTTCCGCGGACCACCGCGCGGCGTCCTTCGATTTTAATGTTTGCACCCATGCGAACTAATTCCTGCGCATGCATGAACCGGTTTTCGAAAATGTTCTCTGTGATCACGGACGCGCCTTCGGCTTGCGTGGCCAGCGCCATGAACTGCGCTTGCATGTCGGTAGGGAAGCCGGGAAACTCTTCGGTGCTCATGTCGGTGGCAGTGAACGGATTGTCTCCCATCACGCGGACAGACTCCGCGGTGCACTTCGTTTTGACGCCCACTTCTTTAAGTTTGCTGAGCAGGGCATCGAGATGAGTAGGATCGCATCCGATAATGTTGAGATCGCCGCCGGTCATCGCTCCTGCGATGAGAAAGGTCCCGGCCTCGATGCGGTCGGGGATGATGCGGTGTTTCGCGCCTTTCAGTTTGGTAACGCCTTCTACACGAATGGTAGGCGTGCCAGCGCCTTCGATCTCCGCGCCCATCTTGTTAAGTAAGGCGGCCAGGTCGGCAACCTCGGGTTCGCGCGCACAGTTTTGCAGAATAGTTTCACCTTCCGCGAGAGTGGCAGCCATGAGCAGATCTTCCGTGCCGGTTACGGTTATCTTGTCGAAAACAATTTCGGTTCCTCGCAGGCGATCCGCGGCGGCTTCTACGTAACCGTGGTCCTGCGTAATTTTGGCGCCGAGCTGTTCCAGCCCCTTGATATGCATGTCGATCGGACGGCTGCCGATGGCGCATCCTCCGGGAAGCGATACCCGGGCGCGTCCGCAGCGTGCAACCAGCGGCCCCAGAACCAGCGTGGAGGAGCGCATGGTTTTCACCAGTTCATAGGAAGCTTCGGGACTAGCGATATTTTTGCAGTGAATCGTGGTGCGGTGCTGGGCGCGTCCATAGCCGAGTTCGACCTCGGCGCCCATGGCGGCCAGCAGGTTGCGCGTGGTTTGAATGTCGCGCACCTGCGGAATGTTTTCGAGAATGACAGGTTCGTCGGTAAGCAGCGCGGCAGCCATGCAGGGAAGCGCTGCATTCTTCGCGCCACTTACGCGCACCGTGCCGAGCAACGGCTCGCCGCCGCGGATTACAAGTTTGTCCATGTATGAGTCCTGAAAAATCCATTCTATCGGGGAACTGGGCTGGAGGAGGGTAATCGAGAGGGCACGGACTAGTGGGGCCTAATTAAAAGCAGAGCTCCTCACCGGCTTGCGACCGGTGAGGATGACAAGAAGTGAGAAACCGATAAAATTTCTTAAAATGTCTTACGAAACAGCCAGAATAAAGATCCCGACAGAATCATGGCGACGGGCAAAGTCAACACCCACGCCAAGGCCAGATTGCGCACGGTGGACCACTGAATGCCGGAGTGATTGGCAGCCATCGTGCCGGCGATCCCGGAGGAAAGCACATGCGTGGTGCTGACTGGCAGGCCGAATCCGTCCGCAGCGCCGATCGTGGCCATGGCGGTGATTTCTGCTACTGCGCCTTGCGCGTATGTGAGATGGCTCTTGCCGATTTTTTCTCCCACGGTGACGACGATTCGCTTCCATCCAACCATGGTGCCGAGGCCCAGAGCCATCGCTACCGCGACCTTTACCCAAAGCGGAATGAAGCGCGTGGAATGGTCGATGTGTTTTTTGTAATTGGCAAGGACAGCTGTTTCTTCGGTAGTGAAAGTCGGGTTGTGACTCTTTTGCATCAGGCGAATGGCCTCGCTGATCAGGTACATGTCATTACGGAAGTTGCGCACCTGGTCGTTTGGAATGTTCTTCATCTCTTTGTAGAGAGCGGTTTCGTTGCCGATGTCGCTGACCAGGGTGCGCAGCGCCAGCATGGTGTCAGGCGTGAATTCCTTGTCGCGAATGTAACTGGTGACATCTTCGTGAGCGTCGCCGATCGCTGCATTGGGGCTAACATACTTGTTCAGGACGTCGGCAGCTTGCTGGGAGACGGCAATAAAATCCTGCGAGTCTTTGTAAGTGACGGCGTGGTTGAGGGCGTAAGCGGTAGGAACGGTGCCGATCAGGATCAGCATGATGAGGCCCATACCTTTTTGTCCGTCATTCGAGCCGTGGAAAAAGCTGACGCCAGTGCAGGTAAGAATCAGCAGGCAGCGAATGTAGAACGGAGGGGGCTCCGAGCCCTCGGGTGCCGAGTAAAGTTTGGGATCCTTGATGAGGACTTTGGCGAGAAGCAGGAGTAGGCCGGCGACACCGAAGCCGACGATAGGCGAGAGCAGGAGCGCTTTGCCAATGTTTGCGGCCTGGCCCCAATCCACGCCGCTGGTGCCGCTTCTGCCATTCATTAGTTGATTGGCAATGCCGACTCCGATCACCGAGCCGATAAGAGTGTGCGAACTCGAAGCGGGCAATCCGAAGTACCAGGTGCCAAGGTTCCAGATGATGGCGGCGACCAGCAGCGCAAAAACCATGGCGAACCCGGCTTTGCTGCCCACTTGCAGAATCAGTTCAACCGGCAACAGCGAGACAATAGCGAATGCAACCAAGCCGCTTGATACAAGCACTCCGAGGAAATTCCAGAAGCCTGACCAAACCACTGCAATATGGGGTTCAAGCGAGTGTGTGTAGATGACCGTGGCCACGGCGTTCGCAGTGTCGTGGAATCCGTTGACAAACTCGAAACCCAATGCAACCAGCAACGCGATACCGAGAAGGACAAACGGCAGAACCGATTCGTTGCGCACGAACGAGAGATCGTGCAGCAGACTGGAGCCAGCGTAGCCGACGCCGATAACCAGCACGACGCCGAAAACTAACATTCCAAGCTTGCCGGGAGAGCGGGATAGCTTTTGGTCGAGTACGCTCGGTGTAGCGGTTGCTGTGGCCATGATCGTTCCTCAGGTCTGACGGCGATAAAGCGGATTGAGTGCTGAAGTCCGTCACTATACGGAACGATTGTTACGCCAGTGTGAAATTATCCGACCGCTGAAAACTTTGTCTGGTGGGTAGGATGGCCTGAACAGGATTGCCATCCTCTGCGAAACAAAAACACGAGTGCAGACATCCAATGTGAGGCATCGGAAATATATAAAGGAGAACAAAAATGGCTAAAGTGAAATTGGCGTTGCTGGCCCGGCTTGAAGCGAAGGCAGGCAAGGAAGCTGAGGTGGAAAGCTTTCTGCGGAGCGCGTTGTCGATTGTGCAGGAAGAGCCGGCAACGGTGGAATGGTTTGCCATCAAGATGGGCCCCTCAACATTCGGGATCTTTGATGTCTTTGAGGATGAGGCGGGAAGGCAGGCGCATTTGAACGGGCGGGTTGCTGCGGCGCTAATGGCAAATGCGGGAACCTTGCTGGCTAAGGCTCCCGTGATTGAGAAGTGCGAGGTATTGGAGGCGAAGCAGTCCAAATGAAGGACAACTTTATGATTTTACTGCTCTGATCGGGTGCAAATTAGTTATCAACCCTGCGGTGGAGTATGGCAACTAAGTAACAGATGCCAGCAAAAATCCTGCAGCAGCGCGCCAAGACGCGTTCTGCAAAAAATGGAGGAGTAAACATGGCAGATGATATGAACAAACAGCAGGGCGGTCAGCACGGCCAAGGGCAGAACCAGCAGAGCGGTCAACAGGGCCAGTACGGTCAGGGCCAAAAGAGCGGACAGACCGGGCAGACTGGGCAATCCGGCCAACAGCAAAAGGGAAATGTTGATCCGAACAAGAAGAATCCTTCTCAGAACGAGGAGCAGGAAGAGCGGGATCGTCAGCGCCGCGCATCGTAGTTTTAGATAAAGCGAAATACGACTCAGGAGTTCCGGTCGATTGCCGGAACTCCTCGTTTTTTGTTCCGACTCTGCGCGACGTGTCGTGGCTGGAGAATCGATTTCCAGATAGCGCGGCGTCTCGATAAGGGTTCGGCGTTTGGGCAGGCATTGTTTACAATGGTAGATTCGTCTAGCCGCGTTGGGGAATCCCTGCGCTGGGGACGAATGTGCTTTGGAACGATCTGAGCAAAAATCCGACGTCTCAACCCGCATCTCACCCGCCGTGTATTGGCGCGTGGAGGGGAGCCTGCTCGACCTTACGGTCGTGCAGCCTGTGGCTTTCTTTACCTGGAACGCCCAGACCTTCACGGAACGGTTTCGCCGCCGCGGCCTCATCTTCTTGTTGGCTGCGCTGCGCCCGTTTCTGTATTCGACCAATCGAAAGTTCGCGACCCGGGTGGTGCATACCGCTTTGCGCGGGGTAACACGCGACCGGCTGGATCTGTTGGGCGAAGAATATTTCCAATACAAATTGAAACCGCAGTTGAAGGCCCGAGGAGTGGAGCGGGTGCAGGAGCTGGTGCGCTCCGGCGCGGATGTAGTGCTGGTGAGTCAGGGGCTTGAGCACGTAATGAAGCCGCTGGCGCAGCATCTTGGGGCGAAGCGACTCGTAGCAAACCGGCTGGAGTTTCGCGATGGCGTGGCGACGGGCAGACTGCTGGAGCCGGTGATTCGCCCGCGCGGAGCCTTCGCCCGGGTTCAGGAACAAAGTCCCGATGGCCGCCGTGCGCCGAAGACACTGGCGAGACAACTGGACATCACGCTGGAAGAATTGCGGGCGGCGATCATTGGATCCGGCCGGGAATCGATAGCCTACGAGCACCCGATCGTACACTTCGAAGGACGACAGCAAGCCCCCGGATTTTCCGTGCGGCGAGCGCTGTCGGGTAAGCACGTCATGCTGATTGGAGTGACCGGGTTCATCGGCAAAGTTTGGTTGGCAAATACCCTGACGGAGTTGCCCAAGGTCGGAAAGATCTATTTGTTGATCCGGCGACAGAAATCCAATCCGGCGCAGCGTCGATTTGAAAAGATCGTGGAAGAGTCGCCAGTATTCGATCCGTTATTCGAAAAGTATGGGGTCGGGCTCGGAGAGTATTTGCGGGAAAAAGTCGAGGTGGTCGAGGGAGACGTTACCCGCCCCGGCCTGGGCCTGGATCCTGACATAGCTCGGCGGTTGCAGAAAAATCTTGATCTGATTGTGAATAGTTCGGGATTGACGGATTTCAATCCCGATCTGCGGGATGCGTTGAGCACGAATACCGATGCTGCGATGAACATCCTGGAGTTCTTGCGGGCGACCGATCATGCGGGATTGCTGCACCTTTCTACTTGTTATGTCGCAGGGGAACGCGATGGGCGCGTGGCAGAGAAGTTGATTCCGAATTACACGCCGCGCCATGTGGCAAATTTCGACGCCGAGCAGGAATGGCGGTCTCTGCAACAAGTGATTGCGAAGGCGGAGGCGCAAGCTGAAGGCGAGGAAATGACGGCCGATTTAAGGTCGCAGTCTCTCGCCAAAGAGCATGCGGCGAAAGGCCTGCAGGGCGCGGCTCTGGACAATCAAATCCGCAAGAATCGGATTCGATGGCTGAGAAATTATTTAACCGATGAGGGAACGCGCCGCGCGAAAGAACTGGGATGGCCCAACACCTATACCCTCACGAAGAGTCTGGCAGAGTCGTTGATCATAAAATATGGCAAGGGACTTCCCATCGCAATTGTGCGTCCGGCGATTGTAGAAACTTCCGTGGCAAAGCCGTTCCTCGGGTGGAATGAAGGGATCAATACATCGGCGTCGCTCTCTTATTTGTTAGGAACATATTTCCGGCAGTTGCCCTCGAACGAGAGCAAGCGACTGGATATCATTCCCGTGGATGCAGTGTGCGATGGGATGACGCTGATTGCCGCGGCGATTGTCGAGCGGCGCCACGACGAGCTTTATCAGTTGGCAACGTCGGCCACGAATCCTTGCGACATGGGGCGCTCGATCGAATTAACGTCACTGGCGCACCGCAAACATTACCGGGCGCAGGAAGGCCTTGAATTCTGGTTGCGCCTGCGCTTCGATGCAATTCCAGTTTCGAAGACGCGCTATCAGCGAATGTCGGCGCCGGCCCAGAAGGCGATTGTGAAGTCGATCCAGCGGATCATGTCGCCGCTGCCGCTGAAGAAGACGCCGCTGGTGAAAGCTGAGAGAAATCTGGAGCGGCTGGAAAAGTTAATCGAGTTGTTCGAGCCGTTCATCCTGCTGAATGAGCACGATTTTGCCGCCGACAATATAGAAAAACTGTCGCATGCGCTGGTGGAAGAGGAGCGCGAAGAATTCGGATACAAGGCGCGAATGCTCGATTGGTGGGATTATTGGATCAACGTGCATATCCCGGCGTTGCGCAAGTGGACCTACCCCTTGATCGAGGGTAGGCCGCTGGAGGCGCGCCCGGCACGCAGTTTAGAAAATGGCGAGACGGTCAAAACCGGCACGAATGGAAATTGGTGAATGGCAATATTCCTGACAGGATCGACGGGATACATTGGAGCGCACGTAGCCGCGAATTTGTTGCGGGACGGAGCGGCGCTGAACGTGTTGGTGCGCACACGCGATGAGGGCGACGCAGAGGCGCGCTTGTGGCAGGCACTGCAATTGCATCTGGACTTTCCGCAATTTTACGAATTTCTGCAGACCCGAGTGCGCGTGTTTCGTGGTGACTTAACCGCGCCGGGCTTTGGCTTGGGCCGCGATGAATATGATCGACTGGTACACACCACCGATTCGGTCATTCATTGTGCGGCATCGCTGAACCGAAAGTCTGAGAAGAGTTGTCTGAATGTGAATTTGCGCGGCACTTTGGAAGTTCTGACGCTGGCGCGGAGCGCCGAGCATTATCACGGATTGCGGCGATTCAGCCAGGTGAGCACGGTAGCCGTCGCGGGCAAGCGGCAGAACGAAGTGGTCAGCGAAGACCAATCGATTGACTGGGATCGTTCGGATTACGATCCCTACGCGCGAACCAAGAAATTCTGCGAGCACATGATGCGCGTGTTGCTGCCCGAGACTCCGAAGACTGTTTTCCGTCCCAGCATCGTGCTGGGCGACAGCCGCTATGCTGAAACAACCCAATTCGATATGGTGAAGGCGTTTGTGTTTCTGGCGGGATTGCCGGCGCTGCCATTTCGTCCAACCGACAAGATCGATATTGTGAATGTGGACTTCGTGGCAGAAGCGATTGCGACGCTGCATCAGAAAGATCGTCCGCAATTCGATACGTATCATCTCTCGTCCGGCATCGGATCGCAGACCTTTCGTGAAATTACCAAGGCATTGTCGGCGGCACAAAATAAGCGTGCGCCCGTGTTTGTTCCGGTGGCAGAGCGCCCGTTCGCGGGGTCGGTAAATTTCTTAGCCAATCGCAAAGGGTCGATTGCCAAAGGCGCGTCGCTGTTGAAGGTATTCATGCCCTATCTGGTATGGAACACCGTCTTCGACAATTCGCGCGTGACAGCTGAATTAGGGAAGAAGCCGGTACCATTTTCCGAGTACTGTTATCCGCTTCTCAAGTTCAGCAGCGAGAATGATTTCGCATACCGTTATCGGCCCTGGCCGGCGGCAGCAGGAGGAACAGCCGCATGATGGACTTCATCCTCGAAGCGTGGGTAAGCAGTTCGATTGAGCGCGCCAAGGCGGGATGGATGCTGGGCGCAGGCAAGCGCTGGAAGCCGGGTGAGAAATTAAAACTGCTGTTCGCGGGCTACAACGGCACGCGCAACATGGGATCGGATGTGCGCGTGGAAGAAATGTTGCGGCAGATTCGGCACATCCTGGGCGCAGAGCGAGTGGAGTTCAGCGTGATGAGCCAGAATTTCGATTTCTCTCGTGGATATTTCGAGGGAACGAAGCAAGTGCATCTGCCGGATATTTTCCCCCCGTTTCTGGCGAGTGAAGTTCCGCAGCACGATGGAGTGGTGGCGTGCGAAGGGTCGATGTTCAAGAGCAAGTTCGCCAATGCTCTGACCACAATGATGATCGGCTCGCTGGGAATTGCAGCAGCGCAGAACAAGCTTTCGGTGGGATATGGGGCGGAAGCTGGCCATATGGACCCAGTCGTCGCGAAAATGTGCGGACGCTATTGCAAGAATTCATTTGTGATTACGCGGAATGAGGAGTCGCGTGGAGTTTTGCGGCAGCTAGGCGTACCCACGGAACTGGGAACCGATACCGCATGGACGTTCGAGCCGCGCCCGCCCGAGTATGGACAGAGCGTTCTCAGAAAAGTTGGCTGGGACGGGCGAACGCCGGTGCTGGTGGTGTGTCCGATTAATCCGTTTGAATGGCCGGTCAAGGCATCGGTTGCGAAGTATGCCGTGCGCAGTTTGACGGGCGCTTACAAGAATAGCCACTACCGTACGGTATATTTTCACAATTCGGGGCCGGCGGCGGAGCAGGCCTATCACAAATATTGGAACGCAATCGCGAATGCGGTAGATGCATTTCGCAAGAAGAAGAATGTATTCGTGATCCTTGCTGCTACGGAGCGACTGGATGCGCGTCCGGCGAATCGAATTGCTGAGAAGCTTGGTGGAGTTCCGGTACTCACATCGGATGAATACAACATGTATGAACTGGTGAGCGTGCTGCGGTCGTGCCACATGATGGCGTCATCGAGATATCACGGGATTGTTACCTCAATGCCAGGTCTTGTGCCGTCGGCTGGAATCACCATGGATGAGCGTATTCGCAATCTGATGCGGGAGCGAGGACATCAGGATTTGCTGATGACGGTGGACGATCCGGAACTTGAAGGCAAGTTATTGGCGGCTCTGGACAAATTGAGTTGTGAAGGGGAATCGATCGCGGCAGGCATTGCGCAAACGGTGGTGAAGAATCTTAAGGTGATGGCGCGCATGGGTGTGTACTTTGAAGAAGAAGTGCAAAGAAGGTACCCGGAATTTGAGACGCGCCGGGGCGAGTGGAGCTGGGAGGATTATTTGCCACCGATGAGCAAGGGGTTACATGATTTAGTCTCGGCTTACAACTGAGGTTCTGTGAGGTCGTTGGAAGTTTTAATCGTGCCATTTATCTCTTGAATACACCCATTCCATTCATCGGAGATATTTTTTCGCAGCTGAACGCGGCTGCGGATACGCGGATTCTTGCCGAAATCCGTGAAGGTGAAATCACGGGCGTAACCGGAAACGATCTGCTGGAACTGATTCGGAAGGCAAGGACATTTATTGCTGCTAAAGGTCTGAAAAAGGGTGACCGGTGCGGCCTGCTGGCTGCCAACAGTATTCGTTGGGTTGCGATGGACCTGGCGCTGATGGCGGAGGGACTTATCGTGGTGCCGTTGTATTCGCGGCAGGCGCCGGCGGAACTGGTTGCGATGATGCGGGATTCCACTCCTTCGATGGTGTGCTGCGGTGACGCCGCCTTGCGGGATGGAATTGCGCAGACTTGGCCGGAAGCGCCTCCGCAGTTTTTGTTTGATGAGATTTTTGCTGGCGCAGATGGAATGCAATTGGATCGGCCACAGGTTGGGAAGGATGATCCCGTGGCGATCATCTACACTTCAGGCACCTCGGGCGAGGCTAAGGGTGTGGTGCTGACCGCGGCGAATGTGGGCTTCATGCTCGACCGCACAGCGGAGCGCTTGAGCGAGTTGATGGGTGGCTCATCCTCCGGCGCTGCGCGGCAGGATTGCATCTTCCACTATTTGCCGTTCACGTTTGCTGCCTCGTGGATTGCCTTGCTTACGTTTCTGAAGCGGCGCAGCCTGATTACGATCAATATGGACCTGGGGAAAATCGCGAGCGACATGCGTACGGTGGCTCCGGATTATTTTCTGAATGTGCCCCAATTGCTGGAGCGAATGCGCCGAGCCGTAGATGAACAACTGTGGCACACCGGCGGAATCCCTCAGGCAATCTATTCGCGGGCCAAGGCTGCATGGGTGCGGCAACAAGAGAAGCATGCGGGAACAGGTGACGCCCTATGGCTGGGGTTGGCGAAATGGTTGGTGTTTCCAGCCATCCGGAAGAAGATGATCGGGAAAAATCTTAAGGCTCTGATTTGCGGTTCGGCGCCGCTGAGTTCCGAGACACAGCTTTATTTCATGATGCTCGGAATTCGTGTGCTTCAGGTTTATGGTTTAACGGAAACCACCGCGATTTGCACGATGGACGATCCCAGCAGGGTCGAGGTGGGACGCGTCGGCCCGGCGATTACCGGAATGGAGATGAGACTCGGCGATAACGATGAGATCCTGGTCCGGGGGCCGAATATTTTCTGTGAGTATTGGAAACGGCCCGAGCAGACTGCCGAAGCGTTGCGCGACGGGTGGTTCCACACCGGCGATCAAGGCGAGGTGAATGCGGCCGGGAACTGGCGAATCGCCGGACGAATCAAGAACCTCATCGTGTTGGGTTCAGGGCACAAGATTTCCCCGGAGCCGATCGAGAATGCGATCGCGAAACTGCTGCCGGAAGCGCAGCAGGTGGTAGTAGTCGGTAACGGCCGCGGATATTTGTCGGCGCTGGCGACCGGAAGCGTAACGGCCGAGAAAGTACAGGCAGCGCTGGATGCGGTGAACACGGAGTTGCCGCATTACAAGCAAGTGCGAGCCTTCCGCATTATCCCGGAGCCGTTTTCGATTGAGAACGGATCACTCACAGTAAATGGAAAATTGAAGCGCGATGTGATCGCAGCGCGGATGAAAAACGAAATTGAGGACATGTACCGAGTGAAGCAGGCCGTCTAGTTAGAGACAAGACAGCTATCACCACGAAGGACATTAAGAGTGCAGGAAGGAAAGCCTAACGCAACATTGGAGAGCGCGTGCGGTGCGAGCGCTTTGTCCTGGACTCTGAGCGATGGTGTGATTGAGTTGGCGCTGCACCGTGCCCCTTGCAACGAGTTGGGTTCGACGGCGCTTGAAGAGTTCGAAAAGTTCGTGACCGCCTTGGCAAGCATGGAGGCGGAAGCTCACGCGCTCATTATTTATAGCGAGATGAAGCCGGGATTTTGTGCGGGTGCGGATTTGCGCGAGTTGTACCAGCGCTCGCGGGCGATGGAGAAACTCGACGCAGCAAAAGGCGTGCGGGATTTTCTGGAGCGTATTCACCGCGTGCTGAATATTATCGATGCATCGCCGTTGACCACGATTGCGGCAGTACATGGAGTCACGTTCGGCGGAGGATTCGAACTGGCGCTGGCTTGCGATTTGATTATCGCCGACAAGATGACGCGGTTTTGTTTTCCCGAGCTGAGGCTTGGATTGATACCAGGCTTTGGCGGCATTCCTCGTTTGAAACGTGATTTGGGAAATGCGGTGGTGAGGGATCTGTTGCTGACAGGGCGCAGTTTCAACGCTACGAAGGCGCAGCAAATTGGGCTGGTAAGCCAGGTGGTCGGTGAATGCGAAGCTTTGCGGGCGGCACGAGCAACGGCGGCACAGCTGAAGAAGTTCGATCATGCCACGGCTGCGGCGGCGAAGAAATTTATTAAACCGATTCCGCAGGAGGAACTGCGCCGGGAGATCGATTTATTCTGCGAACTATTTGCTCGCCCGGCAGTGGAGGCTGGATTGCGAAGGTTTGTCGAGAGCACGGATGCTCAGCCTTATTTGCCTTAGTAGTTCCGCATACAGTCTGCGAAACGGAAACATATTTTGCGGGCTCGAGGGCTTTTTGGAATGAGATTGTGACTTGGGTGGAAATATGCAGACTGCTGAGCAAACGCTGGATGAAATATTGAATCTCGCAGCGGCGCATTTCAAAGTGCCGCGAGAAAAGCTTTCTCCTGACGACGACTTTTTCAGAACTTTAGGAATCGACAGCTTGCAGACGCTCGATTTGCTAACCAAACTGGAGAATCATTTTCATGTGGAACTTCCGGATTATGAATTGCAGGGAGTTTCAGACTTTCGCACCTTGGCAGGGAGGATTCAGGCGAGACTGTAGTGAAGACCTTCAATTGTTGATTGCTGATTTGTGATTGTTGATTGGAGTCGGTTTGGGATTCCGGCTGCGTTTGCATTAATAGTCAACCATCGCCAATCGGCAAGTCCTTATGCTCGATCTCCAAAAATATAGCTGCCTGGGTGCGGCGCTGCGCGATGCTCTCGATCGTTTTTCCGCCGAGACCTGCCTGATTGAAGCGGATCGAGACCGCGAGAAGACGCAGTTGACCTACTCCGATTTCAAAGAGATCAGTCTGCCTTTGGCGCGCGCGTTGGAGGATGCGGAATTCGATGCGGGCGACCGCGCCGCCATCCTGATGACAAATCAGTCGAAGTGGCTGATTTCGGCGTACGCGATTTTCTACGTGGGCGGCGTCCTGGTTCCTCTGGATTACAAACTCACCGCCGCCGAGCAGTTGCAGTTGCTCGAACACTCAAAGGCCAAAGTGTTGGTGGTGGAGTACTACTTGTGGCGGGCGATCATACAGTCGCCGGAATTTCATAACATCAAGACAAAATTAGCTCTGGTCACGGAGGCTCCGCTGGGAGCGGACCTTGCGGGTGGATTCCGGTGGGAAGACTTCAAGCGCAAAGGCGTTCCTGATTTTGTGATGCGGCAGCGCGAGGACGTGGCCTGCATCGTTTATTCGTCCGGCACCGGTGGCCGTCCCAAGGGATGCGTGCTGACGCATGAAAATTATCTGGAGCAATGCCGGGCGTTGACTGCGTTGTATCCATTCTGGCCGGGGGTGCGCTATTTAAGCATTCTGCCGACGAATCACGCGATTGATTTCATGGTCGGATTCATTGGGCCATTCGTATGCGGCGCATGCGTCGTCCATCTGCGGACCCTACGCCCCGAATTCGTGAGAGACGCTTTTGTGCGCTATCGGATCACTTATGTTTCGCTGGTGCCGATGATCGTGAAGAATCTGGAGCGCGGGCTGCGCGCTAAGTTCGAAGAGTTGCCATCGTGGAAGCGTGCGATTCTGAATCGCATGATCTCGGTTAACAAGTTACTAACCCGACGCCGGCCCCGTGTAAGGATAAGCCGCATGTTGTTGCCGCAAGTGCATCGCGCGTTCGGTGGAGAGTTGCTGGCGCTGATCACGGGCGGAGCATTCATGGAACCCTCGACGATGCAGTTTTTCTACGATCTGGGGATTCCGGTGGTCAACGGTTACGGGTTGACGGAAGCGGGAACGGCGCTCACCTTGAACGATCTGAAGCCGTTCCGAGCCGACACTGTGGGTAAACCACTCCCCGGTGTGGAGTTGCGAGTGCTCAGTCCGAACGAAGAAGGAATTGGAGAGATAGCAGCGCGGAGTAAGACTGTAATGTCGCACTATTTGGATGACGCGGAATTGACGCTGGGGACGATCGTCGATGGATGGCTGCTGACGGGCGATTTGGGCCGCTTTGACAAGAGCGGACATCTGCAGCTTTTTGGGCGGAAGAAAAACATGATCGTGACCGAGGGCGGCAAAAATATTTATCCCGAAGACATCGAAACGGTGTTCGATGGACTTCCGGTCAAGGAGTATTGCATTTTCGCCGCGAATTATGTGTGGCCGCAAAAAGAATTAGGGCGGGAAATGTTAGTAATAGCGCTGCGACTCGAGCAGAATCAGCGTTTTGACAGCGCGCTGCTGCAGGAGATAGTGAGCCGTAACCGGCGCCTGTCGGATTTCAAACGCATCGCGGGATACATCATTTGGGAGAAAGACTTTCCGCGTACCGCCTCGATGAAAGTGAAACGGCAAGCTCTGGCGGAAGAAATCGGAAAAGCGGCGGACCGGCGCGCGGTGGTCGGACTGTGAGCGAGGACGGCCGTTACCTCGCTATTGTGAATCCGGCCGCGGGCGGCGGCCGAAGCCGCAAAATGCTGGGTCCAGCTTTAGATCGGCTGCGAGCGGCTGGTTTGACGATTGAAGCGGAAGAGACGAAGGGCGTCGGCGACGCTACGAGAATCGCCCGCGAGGCGTATGGACGGGGTTTTCGCAAATTTATTGCTGTGGGCGGGGATGGGACTTCGTACGAAGTTGTGAACGGACTTTTCCCGCAGGCCAGCGCGGGCGATCGGCCCACGTTAGGATTTCTACCGTTAGGCACGGGCAATTCCTTTCTCCGTGATTTCAGCGATCGTGGAGTGGAGCACGCAATCGAGTCATTGATTTCAAAAAGAACGCGAACCTCTGACGTATTGAGGTTGCATCATCGCGAGGGTGTACTTCACTATATCAATCTTCTCAGTGTGGGCTTTCCGGCTGACGTGGCGACTTTGCGGGCTCGGCGATTCAGCGGGCAGGGCGAACTTGGATACTTTATTTCCATTTTTCTCGGGCTGGTGCGATTGGAGAGACGACCCTTTCCAGTGCGCGTTGATGGAGAAAGAGAATTTGACCGGCGTCGCTGCCTGTTTCTCACCTTTAATAACAGCAAGTTCACCGGCGGGACCATGATGATTGCGCCCAAGGCCGAAACCAACAGTGGACTGATTGAATACGTCCGCTGGGGTGCCATTGGTCGACTCGGGCTGATGCGCAACTTACCGGGGCTTTACGATGGCACGCACATTCATCACCCACTCGCAGAGCGAAAAGCCGTGCGCAAGGTGGAATTCGATCTAGACGGCCCGGTGGATGTGATGGTTGATGGCGAAGTGTTGACTTTGCAATGCCAGGTTCTGGATGTGCTCCCGGGAGCTCTGAATGTTGTCGTCTGAGCGCATGTTATAAAAGTGGAATGCAGGAAATAAGTCATGTCTGAACAGAGGCGCAAGCAACGGCAGAAGCAGAATCCGGTCGTGGAACCCGCTAAGTCCTCGCGGAACACGGTGATTTGGGGCGTCATGGTGATGGTGGCAGTGCTGGCTTACGGCGGATGGTGGTACTACACGAATCATCGATACGATGGCTTTGCCAAGTGCCTGGCGGCAAAGCAAACCAAGATGTACGGATTGTATTGGTGTCCGCATTGCGCCGAGCAGAAAGCGATGTTTGGAAAAGCGTTTCAATACGTGCCTTATGTGGAATGCGCGATCAAAGGGTCGCGCGAACTGGCGCCGGCGTGCAGCGCGGCCGGTGTGAAGCTGTTTCCGAGCTGGCAGTTTGGCTCGAACCCTCCGAAAGAGGGTGTCTATCCTTTGGAAGAGCTCTCCGATAAAACCGGGTGCGCGCTGCCGTGAGTTCAATACCGAATCGGACTGCCGGAATTTTATACACGTTGATAGCGGCACTGGCTCTGGCGGGAATCGTGGTCTCGACCGTCTCGTTGCAGCGTCATTATGCGAAATCGGCGTCCGCCTTCTGCGATTTCGGAGAGAGATTCAATTGCGACATCGTGAATCGCAGCGAGTATTCCACAGTGATGGGTATCCCAGTAGCTGCAATCGGTGTGGCCGGCTACGGAGTGCTCTTCGCGCTGGCTATTTTTTCTCGTGCGCGAATACAAACGCCCATTCGCCTGCTCGGCTTGTCTCTGATGGGGCTCTTATTCGCTTTGTATCTCACCTATGTCGAAGGCCACGTTTTGGAAACTTGGTGCATTCTGTGTCTAAGTTCGCTGGCGCTGATCACAATGATCACGTTGCTGGCGGGTATTTTGAAGTTGCGCGCCGGAAGCCGCGTCTGACGCCTGCCTGATGGGAAGAATCCAAAACGAAAATAAAATCGGGGCCATTTCCGAGGCGATTCGCGCTGGCGGCGCGACGGGAGACCTGCGATTGCATGAATTTCGCAGCCGCATTTTTAAGAACACCCGCTTCCTTCGAGTATGGCTGCCTCCGGGTTATGACGATTCCGAAAATCGAGAACGCCACTACCCGGTCCTGTACCTGAACGATGGGCAGAATCTTTTCGAGTCCTCGACCGCGTTCGGCGGAGTGGAGTGGGGCGTAGATGAAACTGCGGATCGGCTGATTCGTGAAGGCGCGGTTCGTCCCTTAATTATCGTGGGCATCGATAACATGGGCAAAGATCGGCTGCGTGAGTACATGCCGCATCGATCGATGCATCCCATGATGCTGCGCGTGCTGGGGCGATATTATCCAGACTTTTTGATCAAGGAAGTCATGCCGTTTGTGGAGAATATTTATCGCGTGGCCACGAGCCCAGAGAATACTGGCTTGGGCGGATCCTCTCTGGGAGCGCTGATCGCGTTGTATACCGCAATGGCACGGCCCGGAGTGATCGGCCGGTTGCTGCTGGAGAGTCCGTCGCTGTGGGCGTCGAACCGGCAAGTAATCAAGGAGAGCCGAACGGTAAGAATCTGGCCGGAAAAAATATTTCTGGCGGCAGGAACCGCAGAAGCTGGAAGCCCTGAGCGGAGCCGCACGGTGGTAGACGATGTGCGCGAACTGGCGGCGATTATGCGGCGTGCGGTTTTAAGTGAGAGCCGTTTTCGGATGGTTGTTCAAGATGGCGCCGGACACACGGAGTCGGCGTGGGGCGAGCGTTTTCCCGAAGCGCTGCGGTTCTTGTTCGGAACGCCAGCTTAACCGGGCTGATTTTCGATTGAAATGGATTTCCTTCCAGTTGTCCATATCCCATACAGAAGAGCGGCCATCACGGGAACGGAGAACTGGAAGTGCGTCCAGCGTGAGAACGGACCCAGCAGCGGCAGCGCGAAAGTGAGATACAGGAGAATTTTGAGACCGTTAGTGTTGATGGCATTCTGCGTGACGATCCAATCGGAGAGCAGCAGGAACGCCGGCGCGAGAATAACAAGATCGTAGACGGTGAGATGCGGTGCAAGCAGAACAGTAGAAAGTAGCAACGCAGAATATTGCAAGGACAAAGGCAAGGGGCGGAGCCAGCAGGCCACAACGAATCCCGCGATGATCAATGCGGTGATGACGTAAAGCGCGAACGAAATTGAGGGCGCGGGAACAAGCATGCTCCAAAAGGTGCGCAGGCAGTGAGTCTGGTAGGGTTTGGGCTCCAGGAGCGGAAGCACGCTCGGAATGTTGAGCAGGACATGGGACCACTCGCGAAGCGGCTCTGGACCATAGTAGAGCCAGGCAAGCATCAACTCGGCTGTGGTTGACAGCAACGCACCAGTAATGACCTTCCAGCGCAGGGTAATTAGGAAGACGATGGCAACGGCCAGACCGAGCTGGGGCTTGAATATGAGACATCCGAATACCAGGCCGGCGAAGAAGTCATGTTGCTTGCGCAGCGCGAAATATGCGAGCACGAACAACGCGAGAGCAACAGCGGACGTTTGTCCCCAGGCGATCAGATGCCAGAACGCCGGAAATGCAAACGCGAGAATTAGAACTGTGATTCCATGATCGTGCAGATTGGGAGCAGCACGCCACACGAAATAACAACATAATCCGTAAATCAGCGTACTCAGGGCGAGCCAGAGAGTCAGAGCCAGAGGATAAGGCAGACGGGCGAACGGAGCGAACAGAATTGAAACTTGCGGCGGATAGAGCGGCAAGTATTGAATGCCGGCCGCAGCGGGAACGCGCTGCGCCGCGATTTCAGCCTGCGCGCGCATGTTGTACAGATCGACGCCATGGTGAGTGAGCGCAATCGAACCGAGCGTATAGAAATAAAGAAAATCCGTGCCTTTGAGATTGCCGCTGCGATCAATCAGGCCGGACGTGGAAATGTTCCACAAATAAACGGACCATAGGCAAAGCGCGAGAATCAATCCATGTGCACGCAGGCGAGAGGCGGTTATCCAGGATGCGGACAAGCTCGACGTCATGAGCCCGCATGATACCGAATCCACGCTCACGCGAGGCTTAAATCTGAAGCGGGCGAATTCGTCGGCCGGCGGCGCCGCGTCATCAGCAACAAGGGCAGGACGAGAGGCATAAAGGGAACCAGGAAAGAAGGGAGCAACGGGAGTTGACTGGGCGAATCGATATGCGGCGGAAATAGCAACAAAACGGCCGACATAACCCAAGGCCAACCGACGCAGATGACGAAAACAACTTTGGAAAAACGGCGTAGAGTCTTCCAGTCTTGCAAAAGCAGCAGCACAGGCAGAATCAGCAGCACCTGGTTGAATGGCGTAAACAGCGGGAACGCAAGCAAGTCGCCCATGAAAAAAGCAGCAAGCAGAGCGGTGAATTGCCTTGAGTCGCCGGCTTCTTTTCGATTACGCCACGCAAAAGCTAGCAGACAAAGGATGAGGATTCCTCCCACGATTTCGCCGAGGGTATTGCCAAGCGCCATGCCAAGCGTCGACGTAGGAAGCGCGTATCGTCTATAGGCCGCGAGGCCTGCAAGAAAATATCCTATCCATCCGGGAAGAAGCAGTTCGCCGGCTGCGATCAGCACAGCCACAGTCGCTATAAAAAAAACGGGAAGCCGCCATCTTTTGGGCCAGTCTCCGGCGACCCAAATCGCGAACCAGCAAAGAGGCAGAACGGCCATTTGAGGCTTAATGGTGGAGACAGCGAGTAAGATGCCAGCGGTCGCCAGGTAATGCTTGCTGACGCACCACGCGCCCGCGATCAGCAGGAAGCCGACGACGAGCGCCAGTTGTTCGAAACGTAAGCCCTGTACGATCTGCGGACTGCTCAACGCAAACAAAGCGACTGCCATGACCATTTCCCACGACTGTTGCCAATGGAGGATATTGAAGCAAAGCAATACGCTTATGATGGTCAATATGCCAAAAGCAAACTCGGTCCAGGGACGCACTACGCGTGCAAAATCTGTGTACACTGCCGGAGCAAGTAGGAACACCACATACACGGGATACGCAAAGCGCTGCTCGTTCCTGACAACGGTGGATGGGTCACTATTGGTTTGGCCGATGGCGTGGCCATAGAAAACATTCTGAATTTGATGGCTTACCTCTGCCCCATAGGGGTTGCGCCGGCGCAGCAAGAGTTCGCGTGCACCATACCAAGGGGAATAGAGGTCGCCCATCTGGACTTTGATCCCGTCGTGAACTTCGCCCCGGTGTTTGTCCCACGGCCCCAGAACTTTCGCGGAATAGAGTGTTGCAATAGTAGCTGCGAACAAACTCAACCCAAGCAAGAGTCGATTCTTATTTAGCCGAAACTTCATACTGTTCCAGTTGCGGGGGCGACGCGTCGGCATTCACTTTCCACACGCGGCGGTCTTTAAAATAACGCAGCAATTGCTGATTCGCTTCTTCCCCCATATCGCGCGCCCAGACTATCTTGGCCGCGTCGATATCGGCACGGTTGAAGACCCATTCGTGGTCGAAATCGTGGCTCGGGCCGTAGTCCACGATTACCAACTGCTGGCCGGGAAGGTGTTCAAGCTGCTTTTCGATGATCACCCTTCCAAAGTCATTTCTTGGCCACGAGGGTTCAATCTGGACATGAGCAGCCGCCGCCGTCAAGCGCAGAAGGATCATAGCGCATGCCAGCATCGGAATCGCGCGAACGATGGCTCTTCCCAATGGGCGGCCAGTCGGAGACCAGTGCCACAGACTCCGCATCCCTTGCACCAACACTAGGTAGAGAGCGCAGGTTGCCGGGGCGAAATAATGCGGCATATTCCAGGTTTCGACCGACATCGCCACAACCATAACAGCGCATATCGCAATGGGCAGCCACAGGCGGTGCCGCCGAATGATGCAAGGCAGAGCTAACAAAGGGACTGTCAGCAGCGGGCCCAGATAGAACCGCCAGCAGAAAGTTAGTCTTTCCCAAAGGTTGTTTAGATAACCGTCAAGCGTACGATTGGTCTCAAAGACGTTCAGTTCCCAACTGTAGAAATCTCGCATCACTTCGTGGTGATCTACGTTTTCGGGATGCGGTGTCTGCCAGAGAAATACAGGCGCAGCGCCGTAAGAGGTGGCCTCGATCTGATAGGCCATTCGAAAGGGACTACCGGTTACTCGGTCATAGTAATAGCCGGTGGCAATCGATGCGACCAGAAGGCACAGAAAGATTGGCATCACTACCCGCGGCAAAGACTGGCGGAACGGGAGATGATTCTTATTGAAGAGCCAGACCAGCATGGCGAGAGCGACTGGCATGGAGAAGACCAATCCTTCGTAGGGACGACTGTTGGCTAAAACGATGAGGCCCAAACTCATCACCAAAGCGTCGCGCACGCTTTGGCGCCTACGAATGCGGGGCCATGCTCCGAGCACAAGTGCGCCGCCCAGAGCAACGATCGACGCTGACCAATAACCGTTCATCCAATAGCTGAGAATAGCGAGGCGTAGGGCCGCGAGCACCGCACCCAGCAAGGCCCACGGCGGAGGCACCCATGCTTGCAGCATCCAGCAAATCGCAGAGCACATGAGAGCGGTCGCGAGAAGTTGGCCAATCCAGGGGTGGCCTAAAATTTGTCCGGCGGCAAGCACAAGGCCTTGGGCCGGTGGATACATCGACATATAGGTTGGCCGTTCGATAATGTGGAAACTTTCAAAATGGACCCACATGGGGTGTGTGGGGTTCGTGAGTCTGCCATGGGCGAAAGTGTCGGCAGCGAGAAGATAGCTGAACTCGTCATGAGCAACGGGCCGAGGAACGCCGAGAATTGGAATTAGAGCAACGCGGATCGCGATAACGCTTAACCCTACAACCAGGACGCTGAGCCGGCGACGTCGGGCGGCTCGCGCGAATGCTCGCTCGATCATGCCAAAAGCGGCAGGCTGATCTTTGCGGGAAGGACTTCGAGAGGAGAATAAAATCAATGCTCCCGCGGCTACGACAAGCAGGAGTTCAATCAAAGTCAGCAGATAGGGAGCGAGCCGCGAATAAAGGTTCTGCATCGTGACCGAGCCCAGGCATTGCCGTTTTTCCTGCGACTGCGAAATGAGCTTACAGGATTCCAATCGTCCGCGGAAGAAGGACGACTCGCCTCTTACGCCGGCTGTTTGTCGGCGGCTCTCTCGAACAGTCCGTCGACGATCTGAATCATTTCGTCGTCTACGACGCGATTGCGCGAGATCGCTTCTTTCAAAGTGATCGAGACGATTTTATTCGAGCGTAGGGCGGCCATGCAGCCGAACTCGCCGCGGTGCACCATGTCGATGGCACCCAGGCCATAACGGGTGGCCAGCACGCGATCGAAAGCGCTGGGAGAACCACCACGCTGAATGTGTCCGAGGATCACGGCGCGAGTTTCAAAGCCGGTGCGTTTTTCTATTTCACGGGCCAGGATGTTGGCGATCCCGCCGAGTTTCACATGGCCGAACTCGTCCTTGCCCATGTCTTGCAGAACCGGCGAACCTTGGCCTGGTTCGGAGGAAAATTTCGCGCCCTCGGCCACCACCACAATCGAAAAATAAAGTCCGCGCTCGTGGCGCTGTCGAATGGAATTCGCGACTTTGTCAACGTCAAAGGGACGCTCGGGAATCAGGATGACATCAGCGCCACCGGCGATGCCGCTGTAAAGCGCGATCCAGCCGGCATCGCGGCCCATCACTTCCACCAC
Source organism: uncultured Acidobacteriaceae bacterium (assembly GCA_963817305.1). Taxonomy (GTDB): domain Bacteria; phylum Acidobacteriota; class Terriglobia; order Terriglobales; family Acidobacteriaceae; genus Sulfotelmatobacter. The sequence continues at coordinate 224,912 of CAWFOD010000017.1, forward strand.
CATCACGCGATTGTGAGCTTCCGCAGTGGTGTGCACGCGATCCAGCGCCTCGCAGACGATATTGCACGCGGTGTCGAATCCGAAGGTGTAATCGGTGCCGCCCAGATCGTTATCGATCGTTTTGGGAACGCCTACAACCTTGACACCGCGTTCGTGAAGTTTTTGCGCTACTGACAGAGTGTCGTCACCGCCGATTGCGATGATGGCATCGATTTTATGTTTGTCCAGCGTCGCCAGGCAGCGATCAATGCCATCGGGCCGTTTCGAAGGATTGGTGCGCGACGTACGCAGGATCGTTCCCCCGCGAGGCAGAATTCCTCCTACAGCTTCGAGATCGAGAACCATGGTCTGGTCCTCGACCAGGCCGCGCCAGCCTTCCAGGAATCCGACAAACTCGTCGCCGTAGGTGAAAACGCCCTTGCGCACCACTGCGCGTATCACCGCGTTCAGGCCGGGACAGTCTCCGCCCCCGGTCAGGATGCCAATCTTCATGATCTACTCCCCTTAAGAATTCAGATGGAATCCCTGGAATGCACGCCCGGCGGGGGCCTGTATTCAGCCGCAGCCCTAAGCGCGGGATTCAGCAGTCGCTGGGAAGAAATAGATTATCACTAATGAGGGATGATGCTGGTGGAGAAGCGATCTCTGGATGGACTGGCTGTTGAAGATGTGGCTTGCGACTTTTAGAAAGGAGCTAAGATGTACTCGATTGCAAAAACGCGGAGGCTATCTGTGACGGTGCTGTGATCTCCGGCTCGCCTTCTTCTGCGCTTTCTGATATTTCTTCATCGCTTTCCGCTGTTTTTTTGCTGCCTTTTTGCTGTACTTTTGCTGCTGCTTGGCTGCCCTGCGTGCCTCGCGTCCATTTTCTCCGATACTCCTGTTTTCTCGTTGCCCATAGACCGGCATCGACACCGCAATAGTCAAAGCGAATAGCAGCAGGAAAGGCGCAATACGTTTCATAGAAGCTCCGAACCGGTAACCTCCAGCGATCTTAACCGAAGATGCTCCGCTTTTGGTGTTCGCCTCGTTACTTTGGTGCCACCGCTTGGACGTTGAGTCCTAAGCCAATTGTAAAGTTATCTCAATTCTTCAGCCCGATTGCGGTGGCCTCCAGTTCGTCGTGGACTTGAGCGGCGCGGCGCAGCGCGGATTGCACGTTCTCGCAGATGTTCTCCGCACCCACGACTTCCTCGAACTCCGCCTGGTGGATCAGGCTGGCGGGCTGCTCGCGCGCGCCGCAAAGAATTAAGGTGCGCTTCGTCGCCTGCAGTTGACGGGCAACTTCTTCTATTGCGAATAACCCGGTGGCATCGAGAGCGGTCATATTGCGGAGGCGCAGGATAACCACGGGCGGCAGCGTGTGCAGGTCTTCGGTGACCGCATTGATTTTGTCGGTAGCGCCGAATAGAAACGGTCCATGGATGCGGAAGATCGTCGCGTAGTAAGGAATGTCTTTGTCCTGCAGGATGTGTACGCGGCCGTCTTCAACATATTCGTCGGTGACCTGGGAAACGGTAGTAGTTGCCGCAATGCGGCTGATGAAAAGCAATGCAGCCAGAATCATCCCAGCTTCCACGGCAACCGTTAGATCCGCGAAAACGGTGAGCGCGAAAGTCACGAGCCAGACGCTGATGTCGGTTTTTGTGAGCTTGAGCAGTTGTGGAATCTCGCGCCACTCACCCATGTTGTAGGCGACCACCATCAGAATTCCAGCGAGTACGGCCAGCGGGACGTGACTCACCAGCGGAGCGGCGAATATGAGGATGCAAAGCAAGGTAAGTGCGTGAATCATGCCGGCGACGGGAGATTGAGCGCCGGAGCGAATATTGGTTGCAGTGCGGGCGATGGCGCCAGTAGCAGGGAGCCCCCCAAACATGGGGGAAACGATATTGGCGACACCCTGGCCAATCAGTTCGACGTTGGGATTGTGGTGGTCATTGCTCATCCGGTCAGAGACCACGGCCGACATGAGGGATTCGATCGCTCCCAGCATTGCCACGGTGAGAGCCGGCCCGAGCAATCCGTGGATCAGATCCGCACGAAATCGGGGAATTACAAAGTGAGGCAGGCCAGCAGGAATTCCGCCGAAACGCGAACCGATGGTTTCGACCGGTAGCTTCAATAAGACTACCGCTGCAGTTCCGAGCAGGAAAGCAACGATCGCGCCCGGGATTCGATTGGAGACGGCGCGGCAGAAAATCATAACCAGCACCGTGCCTGCAGCCAGTGCGGTTGCGGTATAAGACAAGGTGCGGAAGTTACCGGCCAGTGCCTCCACTCGCTGCCAGAAGACGCCCGGAACCTTGGACAGCTGCAGTCCGAAGAAATCTTTTACCTGGGTGCTGGCGATCAGAATGGCAATCCCATTGGTGAAACCGATGACTACGGGACGCGGAATGAACTTCACCGCCGTGCCCATGCCAGCGACGCCCATGATCATCAGCAGAATGCCGGCCATCACCGTACACATGAAAAGTCCATCCACGCCGTGAAGCGCAACAATGCCCGATATGACTACGACGAAGGCGCCGGTCGGGCCGCCGATTTGCGTCTTCGAGCCGCCAAGCAATGAAATTAGAAAGCCAGTGACGATGGCACAATAAATACCAGCTTGCGGTGTGAGTCCTGAGGCGATGGAAAAAGCCATGGCCAAAGGCAACGCGACCAGACCCACGGTGATTCCGGCAACCAGATCGTGAAAGAATTTCCTGGAACTATAATCGCGTAAGCAAAGGACAGACTTCGGCAGCCAGCGTTCTTCGAGAAAAGCATGCCCCATTTTTCTATTATGCAGGCGCTGAGTTCAAAACAAACACAATTGTGCAGGACGCGTGCACCAAGGTGCGTAAGGGCGCCCGGCAGACTCTACTAGGATGTCCAGTACCTTCCGCGATAAACTGCACTCACATGCGAGTCCTGGGTATCGATTGCGGCGGCGCGTATACCGGGTACGGAGTGGTCGAGATGGATTGCCACGGCCAGTTGATCTGCCTTACCTATGGAGCCATCAAGCTTTCGCCGCGCGAACCCCTGGCGCAAAGGCTGTCGCGAATTTATGACGGGCTGGGCGCTTTAATTGTGGATCATCGTCCGAATGAAGTGGCGATCGAAGGCATTTTCTACGCCCTGAATGTGAAGTCGGCCCTGCAGCTTGGGCAGGTGCGTGGAGTCGCGATGCTGGCCGCGGCTGCGGCTGGTCTTGATGTAGCGGAATATTCTCCTCTGACCATCAAGTCATCGGTCGTGGGATACGGAAGGGCGGAGAAGCAGCAGGTGCAACACATGGTCACGCGCCTGCTAAGTCTGGCGCAAGCTCCCGAGCCCATGGATGCCTCGGATGCGCTGGCTATTGCGATCTGCCATTTGCATACCGCTGGAACGCTGGAGCGACAGAGGGCCGTAGCGCGGTGATGCGGGCTGTTTCTATGCGAGCAATAAGTGTTCGGCGGGTGTTTAGTGCGGTACTGTCCCTGATTTTTTTGTCCGGCTTCGCGTCGGGGCAAACTCCGGCGAGCGGCGACATAGTTCCAGCTGCGACCGTCACCTTTACTCTGGATTTTCCTCTTTCTGACCCCACCCATTATTCGATCGCAGTCGATGCGAATGGGCATGCGAACTATGAATGCACGGTGAAAGATCAGGAAGACGCCGAAGGGCAATCCTACCGGACGGAATTCAATGTAACCGCCGCCAACCGGCAACGGATTTTTGAGTGGGCGAAACAGGCGAAATATTTCTCCGGAAAGGTGGATTCAGGAAATAAGAAACTGGCTTCTACCGGAGACAAGATCCTGAGCTATCAGGACGGGAAGCAATCCTATACCGCGCGCTACAATTATTCGGGTCTGGAGCCGGTGCGCCAGTTGACGACGCTATTCCAGGGCATGGAAGCAACCCTCGACTATGGACGCCGGCTGGCTTATTACCATCGCTATCAGAAGCTGGCGCTCGATGAAGAGCTAAAGCGCATGGAAGCCCAGGCGAGGGATAATGAGCTCAGCGAAATCCAAAGCGTCGAACCAGTATTGCAGGCGATTGTTGATGACAATTCGGTGATTAATATGGTGCGGGCGCGAGCGAAGGCGCTGATCCAAATGCAGAGCAATGGGGGTGAACGTTGACAGGAAGGCGCTTGTCCTGAGGAGTACAATTGCCGTCAGCGGCCCGAGCAGTGAAAATTGACAACTACTTGACAACTGCTCTGTAGGGCCAGTGGTAGGAAAGAGAAGGATTTTTCGGCAGCGAACTTTTTTGATAGCGAACCAGGGGATGCGGAAACGACCACAGGTTGGATGAGGAGGTTTTATGTTCAAGCTCCGATTTTACTGGATGGTATTGACGGCCCTGCTCTGCGCGCTTTCAGCGCTGCCGGCCGCAGCCAATTCGCAAGCCCGCATTGTTCGCCTGAGCGACGTGCATGGCGGAGTGCAGATCGATAAGAACGCGGGGTTGGGCTTTGAGAACGCATTTCTCAATCTTCCGATCACCCAGGGAACGCAGTTGCGCACGCGCGCGAATGGACGCGCGGAAATCGAATTCGAAGACGGCAGCACGCTGCGAGTGGCTCCCAACACTACAGTCCTGTTCAGCACGCTAGGTTTGAGCGATGCAGGCCAGCGTTTCTCCGCCGTGAACTTGCTAGAGGGCAGGACGTATGTGAACTGGCTGGGGAAGAGTGGAGATAAGTTCACGCTGCATTTTTCTCAAGAGAAAGTCGATTTGAGCCAGCCTGCTCACTTTCGCGTTATGGCTTCGTCCGACTCCGCGGAGGTTGCCAGTTTCAAGAATGAAGTCGAGGTAATTGGCCCGTCTGGAACAGTGAAGGTAGACAAGAAGAAAATGGTTACCTTCGATGTGAATGACGGCGATCACTCCACGGCGGCAAAGAGTTTCAAAGAAGATTCCTACGACGACTGGGACAAGCAGGCGGTTGAGTATCACGACCAGTACGCCAAAAATAATCCTACGCCGTATGGTTACGGGTTGAGCGACCTCAACTATTACGGAAGCTATACAAACTTTCCCGGCTACGGCATGTTATGGCAGCCATTCTTCACGGGCGTCGGCTGGAATCCGTTTATGGACGGCGCATGGTCGTATTATCCCGGCATGGGTTACATGTGGGCCTCTGCCTATCCATGGGGATGGATGCCTTACTACTATGGCAACTGGATGTATGCTCCGGGCTTAGGCTGGGGTTGGCAACCGGGTGCATTTAATGGGTGGCACGGCGGAATTCATTATGTGGGAGCCGTTGCCGGGTTTCGAGCGCCCGTCGAACCTACGGGTACGGCGGCCACAGTGGTTGTAGGGAGAGGCGGCCCAGTCCTCAAAGAGGGTCCAGCGACGAGTCTGTTAGTCAGCCGTGGATCCGCGGGGATGGGAATTCCACGAGGGTCGGTAGAGGGCTTGCATCACCTGAACACGCAAGTGGCGAAGACAGGCTTCGTGGAGATACGTTCAGCGCCGCAGTTTGCTGCGAGTTCTTTCCGCTCTGGAGGATTCCTTGCTGGCGAGCAGCGGGGAGCTATGAATCCTGGTACGGGGCACGCCGGTTCTGCCTCCGCGGGACACGGCTCCGCAGCGAGTGCAGGCGGACATCGATAAGCGACACCTGTTTGGCAAAGGCGGCCCAAGGGCCGCCTTTTTTACGGTGCTCCCCAGAGTGGTTTATGTCTTTCAAATACAGTATCCACTCGATACGACCGCTTTTCGGCCCTCGCTAACGTTGATTTGCGAGATGATTTTCGGAGGAGAACCCGATGCCATGGCAAGTTGAAGATAAGAATATCGTGGCCGTACGACGGGAGATGCTGGATTTGCTTCGCCAGCAAATGGAATCCTTGGATTCTCCAGGCGGGTTGACAGATAGCCAGTTGATCGAGTGCTACAACCGGCAGGGACGGGTGCAGGAACTGCGTGAGGAGTTGCAATCTCTTTTGAGCGAGCAGGAAACCGTCTCAACACCTCATCCGGTTTCGGCGATGCCGTTGGCGGCATAACTTGAAGCGGGCGAAATTGCTGGCGCGATCGTCCGACGCTCTACCTGATTACGATACCTGCATAACCCACCACTGCGTCGCGATCACCAGAGATATCGCCCGAAGTCGCATACTTCACCAGTTCGGCTGAAGTTGCTCCCAGCCTTTTTACCGTCGTCAGCATCGTCACCGCGGGCCCAAAACCGCACATGCTGACGCGCTGTTGGGTAACCACATGGTGAAGGCCGCGGGCGTCCAGACGAAGAATTTCTTCAATCGCGCTCTGATCTTTGACCCGAGTGATGGCATCGGACTCGTAATGATTCATATCGCTGGAGGCGACGATGAGCACGGGCTTGCGGTGCGCGACAATGGCTTCCGCCAGCGCGATGCCGAGTTGCTCGAGCGCTTCGAACTGTCCGGTTCCAAGTGCAATCGGAACGAATCTCAACCGGGGCTGACGGATTTGCAGAAACGGTAACTCAACTTCGATGGCGTGCTCGGAGCGGTGTGCGGCGGAATCTTCGTGAAGCAGAGAGCAGCGCTGCTTGAGACTGATCGCAAAATCATTGGCGATGGGCACGGGGCCGAGCGGAGTTTCCCACGCTCCATCGCTCATGATGGCCAGTGGGCGTCCCATGCCAGTGTGGTTGGGGCACATCACAACACAAAGTTCCGGAACTTCCAATCCTGCAAATACGGCACCTGCCACATGACCGGAATACATGTAACCGGCGTGAGGAACGAGGCAGCCGAGCGCGCCAGTGGCTATACCCAAAGGAGTCTGGCTCAGGTAAGCTTCGACCTCTTTGCGGAGAACGTCTGGATCGCTGGAATAGAACCGACCGGCGACAGCGGGTTGGCGAACGAGAGCCGTAGCCATGAGGAATCTCCGCCAAGCGGGGTACGGCGAAATAGCACTGCTATTTATGCTACGAGTCTTCCTGGCTTCGGCGCAAGGCGCGAAATAGGGCCGCACTCTCTTCCAGCGTCAGAGTCTCGGCTCGGGCGGCAGGCTTCACCCGCGCCTTTGCCAGGGCGGCGCGCAGTTCGGGCTCCGCGTAGTTGGATTTTAAATTGTTCCAAAGCGTCTTGCGTTTCTGCCCAAATGAGAGTTTGAGAAAGTCAATGAAGCCCTGCTTGAAACCATCCGTCTCAAGACCGAGTTGCTGGTGTCGACCCGCCATGGTCAAGCGCAACACAGTGGAGTGAACCTTCGGTGGCGGCGCAAAGGCTCCCGGCGGCAGAGTGAAGAGTTTCTCAACGCGGGCATAGAGTTGGGCCGTGGCGGAGAGCAGTCCATAGTCACGGCTGCCGGGTTTGGCGGCGATGCGGTCTGCGACTTCGCGTTGCACCAGAACCACGATCGTCTCAAAGTACTTCGAGTAGTCGAACAGACGCAGCAGAATGTCAGAAGTGATGTAGTAAGGAAGGTTTCCGATTACATTCGCTGGAGTAGGCTTGAATTCGATGCCGGGACGGCTCAAGCCTGGTTTGGGTCCGAAGAGGGAATCGAAATCGATCGACAAAATGTCCGCCTCAATGACTTCGACGTTAGGAAACATCGCGAAGCGCAAGCGAAGCTGTGCGGCCAGCACGCGGTCGAGTTCCACGGCGATGAGACGTCGAGTGTGTTTCGCCAATAAAGATGTGAGAATGCCGCGTCCCGGGCCGATTTCGAGGACGGTGTTTTGTGAAACGTCGCCGAGAGCGTCGACGATTTGCAAGGCATAACTCTCGCTGACGAGAAAGTGCTGTCCCAACTTGGGCTTGAGTTGCGGGCGGCGCGTGGACACGACCTTCGGCACGTTGACCCCTCTTTTCCCCGGGCATTAGACTGAAAATTCAGCCCGCGTGCTTGTGCGCGGGAGAGTAAACTCCGGCACCACGTATTCCATCATAACGTGCGCCCGCGAAAATCGGGTTTACCTGGAGGTTTTCATGCACATCGCATTCGCGGCTTCAGAAGGGGTCCCGTTTTCAAAGACCGGGGGGTTGGCTGACGTGGTGGGCGCATTGCCCCGAGCCCTGGCCGCTTTGGGGCATCAGGTGAGCGTCTATCTGCCGCGCTACAAGCAGACGAAGCTGACAGAACCGGCGACCGTCGTGCGTAGCATTACGATTCCCTTCGATGATAAATACCGCTTTTCTGCCGTGGTGACGGGCGGAAGCCAGTCCGGCGTGCGTTTTTACTTTGTCGATTATCCGGATTATTTCGATCGTGATGCGCTTTACGGCACATCCGCTGGAGACTATCCCGACAATGCCGAACGTTTTGCGCTATTTTCCCGCACCGTGCTCGAAGCTTCGAAAATTTTGGGTGTGCCCAACGTTTTTCATTGTCACGATTGGCAATCGGCGCTGATCCCTGTCTTGCTACGCACGGTGTATGCGGAGGATCCTGCTTTTCGCGAGGCGGGCACGGTGTTCACCATCCACAACATGGGCTACCAGGGACTGTTTCCGCCGGAAACTTTACCGCTGCTCATGCTGCCCTGGGATCTGTTCACCATGTCGAAGATGGAATTCTTCGGACAGGTAAACTTTCTGAAGGGCGCGCTCACCTATTCCGATTACGTGACCACCGTGAGTAAGAAATACAGCCAGGAAATCCAGACTGCGGAATATGGCTTTGGACTGGAGGGCGTGTTGCGCGACCGCGCGGCTACGGTAACTGGAATCTTGAATGGCGTGGACTACGACGAATGGAGTCCGCAAGCCGATAAATTTATTGCTGCGAAATATTCGCCGCAGGATTTGTCCGGCAAAGCCAAGTGCAAGCAGGATCTGCTGGCGGCGTTCGGAGTCAAGAATGCCGACGCGAAACTGCCGGTAATTGGAATTGTTTCGCGCTTCGCCGCGCAGAAAGGTTTTGACCTGATCGCGCAAATCATGGACCGGCTGGCTCGCGAAGAGATGATCATGGTAGTCCTCGGCTCCGGTGACAAAACGTATGAAGAAATGTTTACCCGCCTCAGCAAACAGTTTCCCAACAAGATCGCATTGAAGGTGGCTTACGACAACGCCATTGCACACAAGATCGAGGCCGGGGCTGACATGTTCCTGATGCCTTCGAGATACGAACCCTGCGGGCTGAACCAGATCTACAGCTTGAAATATGGCACGGTGCCGATCGTTCGCGCGACGGGCGGCCTCGACGATACGATTGAGCCCTGGGATGCGCGCTCGGGCAAAGGTACAGGATTCAAATTTACGGAATATAACGGCGAGTCTCTGCTGCTGACGATCAAGCAGGCGCTGCAGGCATTTCGCGATCAGACTTCATGGCAGGCGCTGATGCGCAACGGCATGAACAAGGATTTTTCCTGGAATGCTTCGGCGCGGGAGTACGGGAAGGTTTATGAACGCGTAAGGCAGATGCGGGGAGCGGCGCCAGCCACGGCGTCCGGGGACCGGGTATTGGTCTAGGCTTTGTGAGGCAAATGCGGTTCGAGCCAGTGAGTGTAATCGGGATCTATTGCCAACTACGAAGATGGCGGCACTATGCCAGAGGGTGTTCGCTCGACTGTTGCGGACTGGCGCCCGGTTTCCACATCAAAAGCAGCATTCCCCCGACGGCGAAAAAAATGTAGGCGAGCCACGCAGGGCCGCCAATTTCGCGGAGAACTAGACCCCATAGCGCTACGGAAGTGGCAGTCGCAAGGCGAACTAGGTTGCCTGCGTTCCAGCGACTGAGCGGGGTAGATCGGGTTGATCGCCGAAGTTTATCGGAGTGGCCGACAATCGTCCGCTGCAAAAAGAATCCAGAAGGAATTGCCCAAAGTCCCAGTGCAATCACAACCCACTGAAACGTAGTTATTTCAGTTGAGGTGCAAGAGACCTTCATTGCAACTCGGACGCAGGTAAGCACTGTGAGTATGCAGAACATCTGCACGGCGCGGAAGTGGCGCTCAGTCGTCAGCATGAGTTCTATTTTAGGTACGGTGGAGCAGTGGTTTATAGGTAACTGTTGTAACCATACGATCTTGCTCATCGACTCACGCCCCAAACATCCCGGGGCGTGCAGAAGATAACGCCGCTGCTAGAATTCTCCAATCATGGCCGCGGCCTCCGACATCCCGGCTTTCTCCCGCACCATCTTCCACGTCGACATGGATGCGTTCTTCGTTTCGGTGGAAGAGCTGTTCGATCCATCGCTGAAAGGAAAGCCCGTCGTCGTCGGCGGGCAGCGGCATGAACGCGGGGTGGTTTCGGCAGCTTCGTATGAGGCGCGAAAGTTCGGAGTGCATTCGGCGCTGCCGCTGCGCACGGCGGCGAAGCTTTGTCCGCAGGCTATTTTTGTCGATGGTCATCCGGAGCGCTATCGCGAGTGTTCGGAAAAAGCCTACAAAGTGTTGACCGCATTTTCGCCGCAGGTGGAGATGGCTTCGATCGACGAAGCTTATCTCGACATGACTGGAACGGCGCGTCTGCATGGTCCACCGCTGCGAGCCGCACACAAATTGCACCAGCGGATGAAGGAAGAAACGCAGCTGAATTGTTCGATCGGCATCGGGTCATCGCGGCTGATTGCGAAAGTCTCCTCCGCGCAAGCTAAGCCCAACGGCGTGCTGTGGATTGTCCCGGGAGAAGAAGCGAAGTTTCTCGCGCCGCTCGATGTGCGCGAGATTCCCGGTGTCGGCAAGGTGATGGAGAGTCATCTGCACGCGCTCGGCATCAAGAAAGTGGGCGACCTCGCGCGGCTGGAAGAATCGGAACTCGAAGAACGATTCGGCAAGTGGGGACTGGCGCTTGCGGGCAAAGCCCGCGGGGAAGATGCGGGGGGATGGTTCGATTCGGAAGTGGGCGCCGATACGGCAGCAAAATCCATCAGTCACGAGCATACTTACAACGAAGACACCGCGGATACGAACCAGCTGGAAGCGACGCTGATGCGGCTGTCAGAGATGGTCGGCCGGCGCTTGCGCGAAGCAAACTTTTACGCACGCACGATTCAACTCAAGCTGCGCTATAAAGATTTCACCACCATCACGCGGGCTCATAGTTTGCCGGCGCCTACGCAGCTCGATGGTGAAATCTTCGAAGAGGTGCGGAAACTATTTCGCAAGAACTGGAAGCCGGGGAGCGAGGTCCGGCTGCTGGGAGTGCAGGCATCGTCGTTTGAGGGGCAGACGGAGCAGATTAATTTGCTCGAAGGCAGGCGCCAGCAGCGCTGGAAAGATGCGCTGGCTGCGGCAGATCGCTTGCGCGACAAATTTGGCGAATCCAGCGTTTCGCTGGCCGCGGGCATGCGGGGAAGTTTCCGCGAGCGGACGCACGAGAATCCGGCGGGGCTGCCGGGAAAGAAGAAAGGTCAAGGGTAGGGATCCTTCGACTGCGTAGATGCTTCGCTTCGCGAACCATCTGCTTCGCTCTGGATGACAGATAAAAACGAAGGCCGGGTATCCCGGAAGGTGATTCCGGATCCCGGCCTCGTCTTATTGCAACTTGAGTTGAAGGTGTTAGTTGCCCGAACCTGAGTTAGCAGCAGTGCTCGGCGTCGCCGTCGGCGCGTTCGATGCACCCCAGCGTGCCAACCGCGGATAGAACGGCGTGACTTCAAACGGCATTTTGTCGCGCGCCGAGGTGATCGCCACCGGGGCAGTCTTTACCATCTCTGCCGTGTCGTTCCAGGGATTGATCTTCACGCGCCCGCCCAAAGGCAGAGCGGCGACCTGATCCAGTTTGTTGTTGTCGAGCGCTGGACCCTTCGTATCCAGAGCGGCGAGGCGGGTGATGGTTCCGTTTTCCGCCAGCGGATTGCCGAGATGCGTGGTCAGGAGCGCGTTGAGCTGCGGAGCGCGGGCCTGCAGCGCTTTCAGGAACAGGCCAACATTATCGAGCTTTTGCGCGTAGGGCGAATTGTTCAGCAGTTCGATTGCTTTTTTGTCGGCGGCGGCTTCTTCTTCCGGAATATGTTTGAAGCCCAGGTTGTTGTAGGTGGAATCGTCGGAGAACAGCATGCGATCGTTGAACGCATACTTGCTGCCCAGGTTGTGGCCGAGCACGATGTGCGCCAGTTCATGAGCGAGAACAGCTGCCAGGCTGGCCTCATCGGGAAGAACGTCGATTAATCCGCGGCTGATCACGATGGTGTTGCCCACGCTAAAAGTTTCGAGCGGAGCGGTGAGCAGTACGCGAGTCCGTACCGGACGCGGCAGGTCGATGTTGTTGGTAACTTCAAGATTGTTGACCACCGTCTGCAGAATGTGATCCACATCGCCTTCAGGCGCCAGCAATCCAGCGCTGGTGAGGCGGTCGACAACGTTATCTTCGGCCTGCTGCTGCCAAACCCGCTCCGCCTGCAGCGGTGAAGCATCTTGCGTAGTTGCGCTTTCATCCTTCACGCTGTCCACGCGAATCTGCGTGAGTTCGTCGTCCTTGCCTTCTTTTTTCAGGTCGTAGCCCCAGATGCGGGTCTGCGCCTTGAAAGCGATTTTGTTTTTAACGCCGGCGCTGAAGTCGCCCTCTTCGCTGTAGATGTAAGCGGGCACCCAGTAGCCGGGAATCAGGTTGAGGCGCCAGCTATCCATGTGGAAAAAGTAAGAGTTGCGCGGAGCCGGATAGTAGGTGCCATTCAAGCGAACGATGTTGAATTCCTGATCTTCGACCCAGAGGCGTCCAAGGAAGCGCCCTCTACCCGAACCTTTTTTGGGCGTGACGTCGAACACCAGGCAGCGAACGTCGCCGAGAAACTCACGGCGAACATAATGAAACTCATAGTGCCCGCGGTCGAAATCAGTGCGGTCGGCATAGACCATCCAGGAGAAACCGATGGGCTGGTACTCGACCTTAAATAGTTTGTTGAAGCCGCCCATCAGGCGCGTCTCCATGCCCTTGTCCTGCTCCTTCAGATAGTCCTTGCGGTCGACGGTCTCGCCCATATCCAGGCGTCCCAGAAAATAATGGTCGCCGCTGGGGACCGGACCGAGTTGCGGATCCGCAGTAAGATTCTGCAGATAAGTCTCGACTACAGGCGTACGCTGCGCCAAAGCTTTCATGAGGCCGTGTTCGCGCTCGATGAAGCGGTCCACAACCTGATCCATGGTTGTGGGCGCCGGCAGGGCCGAAGGCGTGGGCGCAGGAGCCGTTCCCGCCGATGCCTGGGACTGTGGAGCAGACGGTTGTGCCTGCGAGGTTTGAGCCTGTGCCGGTGCAGTCGCGTCCGCTTTCGCCGCGGGCTGAACATCAGCCGCCTGCTGTGCCGCGGCCCCTACCGAGACCAGCAGTGCCGCTGTGAACATCCATTTCGAAGTGCGCATGTCTTTCTCTCCAGAGTTCTTAATACCGTTTCTTCAATACTGTTTCTTGACCAATGTTTCTCAAGCACGATTCAGTTCGCACGTCTCAGGCCGCGGACCCAACCTTTTGGACGAATCCTTCCGTGCTTCCAAACTTTTAGTACGCCAACTGAAACATCACGTGCACCACTGCCGTCGAATCCACGGGCTGTCCCATGCGCAGCGCGGGCTTGAAGCGCATCTTGTTTGCCGCTGCAATGGCAGCTTCATCCAATCCATGACCCAGTCCGCGAACCACGCGATTCACATGCAGCGTTCCGTTTGCTCCGAAACTTACTTCCAGTAGAACTTCGCCTTCCAGCTTCAAGTCGCGAGCTTCCGCTGTGTACACCGGCTGCGGCTTGTACGTAATCTCAACTGGGTTGGTGGCAGGACCCGAATCCAGTTGCGCGAGCTTTGGTCCGCCGTGCACCACCTGTTCCGCGCCGAAGCCGCCGGTCGCGATTCCAGCCCCATTGCTGCGGCCGTCGCCTTTACCTCCGGTCGCAATGCCGTTGCCGAAATCGGCGCTGGCTACTGTGCCTTTGATGCCTTTCGCTCCGCCTGATCCGTTGCCCTGTCCGGGACCCACAGGCATGTCAAAGCCGCCGGCCTGCGCCGCATAGAGCTTGGCGCCTTCCTTGCCTGTTCCTTTCAAACCGTTGGGATCGCCGAAGCCTCCGGTCTGCACCTTTTGCACCGCAGCGTTCACCGTGGGCGCGACCGAACTTCCGGAAAAATCTCCCGTGTGCAAGAGTTGTGGGCGCGCTCCTCCGGAAGTCATCTTGAGCTGAGGAGCGCTGAACGTATTGATCACGACCTTAGGCGCTTCCACCGGTTCCGGCGCGGTAATATGGCGAACCTCGTGCGGCACGACCAGCTTTGGTTGCTGAAAAACCGGCGCGGGAGGAAGCAGCTTCACTTTTACCAACGGCTTCCGGTTGACCGGCACGTGTTCCGGACGCAACGCAGGCATAGGAATCAATGACGTCACTCGATACTGTTTCAGCTGAAGCCGATCCGGAAACAGCATGCCGAGATTGATCAGCAGCAGAGCGAGCAGCACGACAAAGCCGTAACTCGCGGCCAGCGCACGCCGGTCGATCTTGCGCTCCGGTAAAATCCCGAGCTGAAAACTGTGTCCGGATGAAGCTTGTTCAGGCATAGCTATCAATCGACTCCAAGAGAGTCCAGGCCGAGGGAGCGGACCGGGATTAGAGATTTCACATTAAGGGAAAAAGGACAGGGGAGAAACGTGTCCACGGCTCTTGACCTAAGGTAACCGGGGGAAAAGATACTTTCGGGCGCGGGAGTAAAAGGACGTCGAAACGTGCAAAAGGCGGCAGCAATACAGGATGCTGGGCGGCCTTAACAGCTCGCATCCCAACCCAGATCGATCAGACCGAGGTCGTTCGCCGCCGACGAAACCACCAGAAAACCGGCGCCCCAGCCAGAATAACCAGCAAGCCGTAGAAGGAATTCGGCCAGTTTTCTCGAAAAGTGTAATAGAGAAGCACCGCCGCGACAGCAATGAACAGCGCGGGAACCAGCGGATATCCGAACACGCGGTAGGGTCGAGCCGCCTGCGGATCACGCCAGCGGAAGATAAAAATGGAGCTGCCGGCGATCATATAAAAGAGCCACTCGGCGAAAATGGCGAGAGAAAAAAGCTGGCGGAAGTTTCCTCCCAGCAACAACAGGATAATTGACAGGATCGCCTGCACCACGATAGCCGCCGAGGGTGTGTGAAAGCGGGGATGCACGTCGGCCAGAGCGCGAAAAAAATATCCGTCGCGAGCCATGGCGAAGGGCACGCGGGCTCCGCTCATAATGGTGCCATTCAGCGTGACCAGCATGGAGATCGCCATGCCTGCCGAAACGATGGCCGCCCCCATGTGTCCCATCACCAGCGCCACGGCATCCGATGC
Organism: uncultured Acidobacteriaceae bacterium; assembly: GCA_963817305.1. GTDB lineage: Bacteria > Acidobacteriota > Terriglobia > Terriglobales > Acidobacteriaceae > Sulfotelmatobacter. The sequence continues at coordinate 240,104 of CAWFOD010000017.1, forward strand.
GGGACGCGGCGAGGCGGCAATCGCACTGGCGGGCAGTACATACTGCACGCCCGCATTCATCAACATGTAAAGAACGCCTACGGTGGCCACGCCTGCGATCAGCGCAATCGGAATATTGCGGCCGGGATTCTTGATCTCGCCGCCGACCATGTTCAGGTCGTTCCATCCGTCATACGCCCAGAGTGCGGCGACCAGCGCGGCCATGAAGCCGGCTATGCCGCCTTTGGCTCCGTTGAATGTGCTGGCAAAATTGCTCCAGCCGCGTCCGGCGGCGCTGCCTGCTCCGCCGAAGCACACCACGACGATGCCAAGAATGATGACTACTTTCAGAATGGTGAATACAAGTTGAAATTCGCCAGCCTTCTTTACCCCTAGATAATTCAACGCGGAGATAAGTATTGCCGCGGCGATGGCGACAAGCTGTCCCCAGGTGATGGCGAAGGGATGGGAATAAATATTTGTCAGAAAAACATTTTCAGAAAAAAAAGAAAAAATGGAGAACGTGCCCAGAATGCGCACCAATCCAGTTGCAACAGTAGCGACAGAGGCGGGTTTCGCGATCACAAACCAAGTCCAGCCGTAAAGAAAACCGCCCAGCGGACCATAGGCATCGCGGACATAAACGTACTCTCCGCCGGCTTGCGGTTTCATCGCGCCAAGTTCGGCGTAAGTGAGAGCGCCAAAAAAAGACAGCAGGCCGCCCACAAGCCACGCCAGATACACGAGCTTGGCCGAGCCAACCGCCTGCATCATTTCCGCAGGCACGAGAAAAATTCCGCTGCCGATAATGGTTCCCACTACCACGGCCGAGGCGTGGCTGACGCCCAGGTCGCGGGCAAGCTCGGGACGGACGATAGTTTGTTGGGCCGGCTGCGGCATGGTTGAAGGGTGCAAGTATACGTTAGAGGTGGGGCTGGTTTTCTTTATGGTAGGGAACAAGCGAGCTGAACGCGTATCCCACTGCGAACGTCACAATCGTCCCGATGATGACCCACCAGGTCCACGGTACTTGCCAACGCCACAGGCACAACTCGATTCCGAACCCGAATAGCATTCCAGCCATAGCTCCGCGCTGGTTGGCCCGCTTCGTCAGCACGCCGAGCAGGAAGACTCCCAGGAGCGCACCGTAGGCAACGGATGCGATTTGCAACCCGACCTCAACCACGCGCCCCACTTTGTGCAGAGACAAAATCGCTAAGCCAAAAAGTAGAACGGCAAAAAAGAAGGTGGCCAGCCGTGAAAGGTTCATTCGTTTCTTTTCGTCGGAATTGGGGCGCAGGCGTAGATAAAAATCGAGGATCGCACTGGATGACAGGGAGTTCAACGCTGCGCTCAGATTTGACATAGCCGCCGCTAGAATTGCGGCAATCAGAAGCCCGGAAATACCGTGCGGCATCTGCTTGACGATGAATGTCGGGTAGATACGGTCGGGCTTTCCGAAGTTTGCGGAGGGCACGCGGTAGTAGGCCCAAAGCATGACTCCGACTAACAGGAACAACGCAAACTGAAACAGAATCGCAACGCCGCTCGAAATGAGTGCAGCCGCAGACTGTTTTTGCCCACGTGCGGCCAGCAAGTCGTTGAACGAAAAGTTGATCCGTTCCGTGACTTGCCGTCGTGAATGCGGTTCCGCCGATCACGCCAGCCCAGAACGTGTAAGGAATCCAAAAACTCGGGGTGAAATCAAATACCTGGAGTTTGCCGGCGCTCGCGGCGGCCGCGTGAATGGCGCTCCAGCCGCCGGGAACCAGATGCAGGATCGTCCAGACTCCTACTAGCGTTCCAGCAACATAGATTGCGGTTTGCACTACATCAGTCCAGATCACGGCGGCCAAGCCGCCTTCGAAGGTATAGATGAGCGTCAATATAGTGATAATCGCAATCGACCACACTTCGCCCGTGCCGAGCGCGATTGCCACTACAATCGACACGGCATAGACCCGCACACCCTCCGCAGCGGTTCGCGTCAGCAGAAAAATGCCAGCGGTGAGTGAGCGCAGTGCGCGGCCAAAGCGGCGTTCGATCAATTCATAAGCTGTATAGAGATCGCCGCGAAAATAATGCGGCAGCAACACAAAGCTGATCACGACGCGCCCCAGAGCGTATCCCATGACCACTTGCAGGAAGGCCAGATTGGTGTCGTAGGCGAGCCCCGGGATGCTGATAATGGTTAGGGTGCTGGTCTCGGCGGCAACGATCGAGAGGGCAATCGCCCACCAGGGAATATTGCGGCTCGCCAGAAAATAGTCGCGAATCGAACGCTGCCGCTTGCGAAAGCGCAATCCAAAGAGAGTAATGCCGACCAGGTAAATTGCGATGATCGCAAGATCGAGTTTGTCGAGGCCCATGCGTTCTGCCGCTATTTGTTGCGCTGATATTTTTCTGGCTTCAATTATGGAGGGAATTCTCGGTGGACGCGAGTGCGTCTCTATAGACATCGGCTGACAGTCGATCGCAACGACGCCTCTGCATACAACTGCCTGTGATAGAAATAACCGTGGCTTACTACCTTGGCATCGATGGCGGCGGCAGCAAAACTACATGCGCTGTAGGCGATGAGGTGTCGCTACTTGGTTCGGCCGTCGCCGGACCCAGCAACATCATCCGCGTGGGAGAAGTGCGGGCGCGGGAGTCGCTGCATCAGGCCATACGTCAAGCGTGTGCAGCCGCGAAAATTGATCCGCAGCAACTGCATCGTGCTTGCGTTGGCGTGGCGGGAGTCGCGAGTGAAGAAGTGGCCAATGCTGTTCGCAAGCTCGTTGCAGAAGTGATCTCGACTGAAATCCAAGTGGTGGGCGATATGCAGATTGCGCTGCAGGCCGCTCTGGGCACTGAGCCAGGAGTGGTCGTTATCGCAGGTACCGGATCGATTGCTTTCGGGCGCGATGCCCAGGGAAAAACTGCCCGCGCGGGCGGATGGGGATTTGCCATTTCCGACGAAGGGTCGGCGCATTGGATTGGGCGTACTGCCGTCTCTTCCTTGCTCCGCGCCGCGGATGTACCTGGAGATGATCGAGTGGCTCGTTACGTCTCGCCACTTTTCCGCGAGGTTAAATCCATTTGGAAGGCGGAATCGGTAGATCAAGTGGCGCGCACCGCGAATACGAATCCAGACTTCGCGACATTGCTTCCCGCAGTGATCGCCGCAGCCAATGCTGGAGATGAAGTGGCGCGAAAAGTCCTCACGCAAGCGGGCCAGGAGTTGGCAGACCTTGCTGCTATAGTGGTCCGTTCGCTTTTTCCGGAAAAAGAATTGTGTGATGGTGCGGCCATCCCGCTCGCCATGGTGGGCGGAGTTTTTCGCTATGCGCTTATGGTGCGTGAGATTTTTTGCGATACGCTTCACCTGCTTGATCCACGGGTGGAGATCAACCAGCATGTAGTAGAGCCGGTTACGGGCGCGCTGCAGATCGCGCGGAAACTCGCTTCCCCGCCAGAAGCCGCCGCGGAGTAGTTCGGCGTTCAAACTCGTTGCAAGTGAATTAGCGTCCGCCGCCAATCTCGAGGATGGCTCCGGTGGCGTACGACGCGGCGGGAGAAAGCAACCAGAGTACAGCCTTCGGCTACTTCATGCGGCGTGCCTGCCCTTTGCATCGGAATGGTAGACGCCAGGCGCTGCAGCCGGTCTGGAGCGCCGTTGGCGGCATGCAGTCCGGTTTCGATCAGGCCGGGAGCAACTGCATTCACGCGGATTCCTTCCGTCGCAACTTCGCGTGCCAATCCAATCGTAAAGCTATCAATCGCGCCCTTTGACGCAGCGTAGTGTACCCACTCTCCGGCTGACCCGGTGCGAGCGGCGCGCGAAGAAATATTCACGATGGCTCCGCCGCTTCCGCCATGCACCGTTGACATCCGGCGCACCGCTTCACGCGCACACAAAAAGGCACCGGTTACGTTGACCGCCATAACTTGTTCGAGAGTTTTAGCGCTCACCGAGTCCACTCGCGAAAATCCGCCGGTGATCGCGGCGTTGTTCACCAAGGCTTTGATCGGTCCCAGTTCTCGCTCGGCAGTTTGAAAGAGGGTGATGACATCTTCTTCGCGGGCGACGTCAGCATGAATCGCGCAGGCACGTCCGCCGGCAGAAACAATTTGTTCCGCAACATTTCGCGCTTCCGCCTCCCCGGTGGCGAAGTTAACTGCCACCGAAAATCCATGTGCGCCCGCCAGTTGAGCGACGGCTGCGCCGATTCCGCGGCTGGCGCCGGTCACGATGAGTGTGCCAGGTTCGTTTTTGTTGGGCATGATCTTATGAAAGATGCGCTAGTTTATCAAAGCGGAGAACTTCACCAACTTGATGTTGGGAAGTCGTCGACGAGTTCAAGACCTGAAATCGCAGAGAACGCAGAGAAACCCCGCTGAGAGCGCCGAAATTACATGAAAATTCTTCGCACCTCGCGGCGCTCTTCGCGGACGTTCCCAGCGATCTCTGCGATTCGTATTTGTTACTTCCGAAAGTGATTACTGATAGCCTCGGCTTGCACCCGCGTAACAACTGCCGAGAGCGCTGACGCGTCTGCCTGCCGAACGGCCTGCAGGCTGCCGAAATGCTCAAGCAGGCGCCGAGTGGTGCTCTCGCCCACGCCCGGGAATCTCCATCAGTTCGGTGGAACGATCACGCATCTGGCGCCGCTTGCGATGGAAGGTTACGGCGAAGCGGTGAGCTTCGTCGCGAATGAGTTGAATCAAGTGCAGCACCGGCGAGTGATGATCGAGCACGACTGGATCTTTTTCTTGTCCGTAGACATAGAGAATCTCCTCGCGTTTGGCGATAGCGGCGAGCGGCTGGTTGATGATCTCAAGCGCCTCCAGTGCGGCCGCAGCGGCGTGCAACTGGCCGAGGCCACCATCGATTAGAACCAGGCTAGGCATGGGCTTCTCTTCCTGCTGCAGGCGTTTGTAGCGGCGCGTTACCACCTCGCGCATGGAAGCGAAATCGTCGACGCCTTCGACCGTGCGAATAATAAATTTTCGATAGTCCGACTTCTTCATCTTGCCATCCTCCCAGACCACCATGGAGGCGACCGTCTCCGCGCCCTGGATGTGCGAAATGTCGAAGCATTCGATGCGCTTGGGCAATTCGGGGAGACTGAGAACTTCCTGTAGCTCTTCCTGAATCGCTTTAGCGTTGGGTTTGAGCACGCGAAAGCGTTGATCATAGGATTGCTTCGCGTTGGTGCCGGCAAGATCGATGAGGGCGCGTTTGTCGCCGCGCTGCGGCACCAGAATATGAACTCGCGCGGCGCGGGGATCCGAACCTGCGACTTGCTCGGAAAGCAAGTCTTCAAGAGTTGCACGATCCTCGAAATCGACTGGCACGTAGAGATTGCGCGGGACATAAGGTTGGCTGATGTAGAGCTGCTTGAGCAGAGCAGAAAAGAATTCGCCGGGATTGAATGGATCTCCCGCCGTGGCAGGAGAAGTTGAGCTTGGCTCGCCTGGATCGTCGGAAGCCTGCGCAGAGCCAGTCACCCCTATATTGTTGGTGTTGGACTCGGCCTCTGAAGGCGACGCAAACTCCGGTAAGTCTTCCCAAAAGAATTCACGGCGGTCGACCACGCGGCCGCCGCGCATGTGAAATAAATTTACCGCCAGCATGCCGTTTTCATAGTGATAACCGAATACATCTGCGTCGTCACCTTCGGCGGCGGCGATGCGCTGTCGCTCCTGCAATTGCTCTACGGTTGAAATCAGGTCGCGATAGCGGGCGGCGCGTTCGTATTCCTGTGCGGCAGCGGCCTGTTCCATTCGCTGCTGCAGCGAGCGTGCTAAATCCGTGGGACGGCCTTCCAGAAACAACTTCACATCGCGTACCGCTTCCTGATAGGTTTCGGGCGTGGTCAGGTTCTCCACACACGGTCCAAGGCACCGCTTAATGTAGAACTGCAGACAGGGCCGCGGGTGAAAGCGGGTAAGGTCGACTTTACAGGATGGGATCAGAAAATTCCGGTGAATCAGGTCGACGATTCGATACGCGAGGTTGGCCGGAAAATAGGGACCATAGTAGGCGCTCCCGTCCTTGCGCAGGCGGCGCGTCACATACACCCGCGGCCAGCGCTCGCCGAGCGTGAGTTTCACGTAAGGATAAGTCTTATCGTCGCGCAACAGAATGTTGAAGCGCGGCTTGCGCTGCTTGATAAGATTGTTTTCCAGTGCCAGCGCTTCTTTGTTGTTGGCGACCACAATGTAGTCAACATCGACGGCCTCGCGCACCAGAGTTCCGGTCTTCGAATCCTCCCACCGTCCTTCGTGAAAATAGCTGGCCACGCGGCTGCGCAGATTCTTCGCTTTCCCGACATAAATCACTTCGCCGTCGGCGTTCTTATAGAGATACACGCCGGGCTCGGTAGGGATGGTCCGGATTTTCTGGAGCAGGTCCATTACGGAGTTCTTATTTATTCTATTGGATGAGGAGACAATCTATTGTGTTCCACGAATGCCAGATGGAAACAAAATGTGCAGCCCGAGCGGAACCCTTCACAAAGGTGATCTTTGCAGTGTGCGTCACGATTCTGTTTTTTTACCCATGCACTACTGAAGGCGCGTGGGCAGTTCCGCAATCACAGACCAATAAAACTGCGGGCGCCAAGCCTGGCGAGCAAACAAAAGATAATTCCGCTGAAGCTGCAGCAAAGGCTAGCGCCCATCATTTTGACCGTGTCGTGATTATCGTTCTCGAAAATGGCGACTACGAAGCCGCGGTGAAGGATCCAAACCTGGCCGACTTGGCCACGCATGGCGCCAGCTTCTCAAATTTTCATGCATTGTTTCATCCGTCTTATCCGAACTATCTGGCGATGGTGGCAGGAACAGACTTCGGAGTTCACCGGCGTGGACGATTTCTGGCCGACAGGCAAGTCAACTTTCCCAATGATGCCGCGCATAAAACTATTGCCGATCGTTTGATTGCCAAGGGCCTGGATTTCAAGAACTACGCAGAAGAATTGCCGGCAGGAAATTGTCCCTTTCGAATCGACAGCCAGCATGTTTCGAAAAGCAATAAGGGTGATTACGCGCGGAAGCATGTGCCCTTTCTAAGCTTTGAAGAAGTGCAGGAAAAATGGTGTGACCATGTGATCCGGGTCGACTCCGGCAAGGGAAATAGTCTGCTGGGGGACGACAACTTCTTCGTCAAGGACGCGAAGGCGGGGCTGGTGGCCTATTCTTTTTACTCGCCAAATATGAACAACGATGGGCACAACACAAACGTCCGCTTCGCAGCAGAATGGCTGCATAAGTTTCTTGACAAGACTTTTCCCGAGAAGCTGCGAAAAGGCACGCTCGTGGTCGTTACGTTTGATGAATCCGACCACAATGCCGACAACAGAATATACACACTCTTTCTCGGCGACATGGTGAAGGAAGCCAGTCGGCAGGATGCGAAGGTGCTCGATCGCCATTACACCCATTACAGCGTGCTGCGCACAATCGAAGACAACTTTGGCTTGGAGCCTTTGTCTGAAGGAGACCGCGATGCCTCGCCGATTACAGATATCTGGAAGTAGAAACGTCTTGGAATTTAACGATTCCGAGCTCTTGGGCACGCAATCTCGGAGTGATTCGCCGATCACAAGCACTGTATAAAATTTCCCTATGGAATGTGTGCTTTGCGTTCCCTGGGCGCCGGTCCAGTTAATGGGAAATGGGCGTAAGTCGACCCAAGCTATTGAAAACGTTTATACTTATAACCTAGGGTGCCGACCGGGGAAACTGGCACCTCCCGTGCAAAAGTAATGGCAGGGCTTGCGGGGACCAACAACTGTCCAAGGGCCCGCATCACAGATACGCGCGAAACTCCCAGTCGCGCCGAGACAACTCAAGGAGCTTCTCCAATATGAACCGCACTTCGTTGATGATTTTACTGGCGGCCAGCATGTTAGCGTCTGTTGGCTGTACCAGCAAGAATTACGTGAAGCAGCAAACTACGCCTCTGATCAACAAGACGAACGAGCTTGATGACATGACGGCGAAAAACAGCAAAGACATCAAGGATGTAGATGCCAGGGCGCAGGCCGGCATCCAGGCAGTAAACGCCAAGACGGCCGAGGCCGACCAGAAAGCTCAAACGGCAGGGCAGAACGCGAACCAGGCGCAGCAGATGGCCGATGCCGCCAATGGCCGCGTAGGTGTTCTTACCAATACCGTGGCGAATCTGGATAACTATCGTCCGGTGGCCGAGACTTCGGTGAAGTTTGGTTTCAACCGCGACAACCTCACGCAGCAGGCGAAGGACGCGCTCGATCAGATGGCGGGAAATATTTCGACCACGAAGGGTTACATTATCACGCTTGAGGGCAGCACCGACTCGGTGGGATCGGCCGAGTACAACTACGATCTCAGCCAGCGCCGCGCAAACTCCGTGATTCAGTATCTGGCTTCGAAATACAACGTGCCCGCTCACAAGATCTACGTGATCGGATTGGGCAAGGACAAGCCGGTCGAGAGTAACAAGACAAAACAGGGTCGGGCTGACAACCGTCGTGTCGACGTGCGGCTGATGACAAACACTGTAGGCGACACGAACCAGCCGACACCGCCGGCGACGACTGGACAAAATAATCCGTCCTCGATGTAAAACATAAATCAATTTTCTCCTCCTCCCCGGAGGACTTTGCCAACAGGCCGCTCAATCCTCCCCCTGAGCGACCTGTTTTTTTGGTCTCAAGCAGCGAACGCCGGAGGTAAAATATCGAATATGACTTTGCGGCTTATCGCGTTTGCAATTTTATTTTTCTCGGTAGTGGTATGGGGGCAGCAGGGAGGTTCTGCAGACCGTAACTCGCCTGGAGCGGCGCCGCCGAATTCCACGCAATCGACGGCTTCTGGTTCCAGCCTGGCGCCACCGCGCTCGGACCGAGTGCAGGCGGATGATTTGGGATCAGAAATGGGGGAAAGTTCGAGCAAAGATACGCAGATCGATCTAAGTCCGCCGGCTGACGATTCCAAGATGCATCCAAAAAGTTCAACGGCGGTAGCCGAAGCCGAAATCGGCGTGTCCGGCACTACCGGCGCGGTTACGGAGTTTCACACCTGGGATCCGCACAAAGCCGCAAAAAGCATTGAGGTCGGCGATTTTTATTTCCGACGGAAAAACTACCGGGCAGCCGAGGGGCGCTATCGCGATGCGCTCCAATACAAAGACAATGACGCAGTGGCGACAATTCGGCTGGCGGAATGTCTGGAAAAGCTGGGTGTTCTGGATGATGCTCGCGCCGAATACGAAAGTTATCTGAAGATTCTGCCGCACGGACCGGAATCCGCACAGGCACAGAAAGCGCTTGACCGGCTGAAGTTGCAGTCGGGAACCGCCAAGACGCCGTAACTGATTTCAATTACGTAGTTCGGAGATTGCGCCTGCGTCTGGATTTCTTTTTATTCCGTACCGAGCGGGCACGAAGTTTTGTATTGCCTTCTTCGCTGGAGCTCACCTTGCTTTCAGCTTCCTCTCCCAGAATCAGGTTCGCGGGCCACTTCGGTCCAGAGCAGATTTTGCCCCTGGATCGCGCGGCTTCTGCAACTACGACTTCCACAGCGTCAAGGCAGGCATGGAACATCTGTGTGCGCAACGCGCCCACCGCTCCGCCGCGAATCAACAGCACCGCGGTGCCATGCATAAGAGACCAGAGTGAAAGCATGAGGCGAGTGTGTTGGCGCGGCGTTCCTCCCAGGCGCTTGGTCAGGCGCTCGCGCAATAAATTGAAGGAAGGCCAAGGCTCGTATAGAGACGGCGGTTCGGCGAACTGGTCATAAAGCACTTCGTAGGCGTGGCGGTGCTCCAGGGCAAATTCAAGATAGGACTGGCAAGCTTGGGCCAGAGTGCGGGAGGCGCGCAGAGTGGCAAAAAGTTCTGTGCGCGTCTGGATACGCAAAGCCCGAAGAATATCATCCCGGTCGCGATACCGCTCGTAAACAGTTGGCGTGGTGGTCCCTGCGGCCTTGGCGACAGCACGCATGGTGAGGGCTTTTTCGCCGCCTCGAGCGCGCAATCTGCTGGCGGCTTCGAGGATGCGCTGTTCAAGTTGGGGATCTGCTTGTCTGGGCAACGGCTCGACTCCATCTGTAGAGAATCAATGCTGGGGGCCCAAAATATATAAACCAAATAATTTGAACAATGTTCAACTAACAATGTACAATATAAGCATAACAGCGAGTGAGTTCTCCCGCAGGCTGCATCCTGCCGCTGCCGCCAATGACTTCGTCAAAGCCTTCCCCCAAGGCGGATGGCTCCGGCAGGATGCGCCACCAACGGTTGACCAGGTTTCAGAAATCAGGAGCTATTGATGTCCAACGATGATCCCCAAAAACAAGCAGGAATTGCCCGTTTAACCTCCGACCTTCGTGCCGCAAAGATCGAACTGCTGAGCGCCCAGTGTGCGACCGATCGCCTTCGGCTTCAATATTCCGTTGCAGACCTGGTTTCGTTTGGCGAACTCCGAACGCTGAAGGCCGCCATCGCTTCTGCCGACGCGCTGTGCCGCTATTTCTCTTCCGTTGAACAAGCCCTCGAGCAAGCCGACCCGCAAGAGCGGGCTGGACAGTAATCTTCCCGCTGCTCCTGTTCCACTCTTTCCGGAAAACCAACAGGTTTATTTCTCCACGCGGATGAACTCACCGGTTGAGGCATTGACGGCGACCGTTAGTTTGGCATTGTCGCGGTCAGCTCCGTAGATGACATGCCATGTCAGTTCGTTTGTGTTGTGGTTCCAGTCGCAGACATAGATCACGGGAGTCGAAGGATCTTTTTCCAGAATCTTTTCTCCGCCGTGTTTTTGAGCTACCGCAAACGCCTGGTCGGAATCGACTTTGAGATAGGCAACGTCGAACACCTGAGTGGAGGCATTGCTCGGATTGTAAACGTCTTCATTGCCAGGTGAAACGCCACGGGAGGGAGCATCGGGCGCGTCACTGCCGGACCAGGTGAAGGGCTTTACACCGTGCTGCATCGCAGAGGCGAAGCTGGCGCTCCAGATCGCCGACTTTCCATCGTGGCCATTACCGTCCGTGGTCGGAGTGGACTGAATCCGAAACGGTTTTACATCTGCTGCATAGTTGCGGGCGGCGATAAAAAGCTTTTGAAATGCTGCCCGTGCCGTGAGCAACTCCGGACCTTTCGGTGCCGGCTTGGCCTCAGGCGCCGGGGATGGGTTCGAGTTGCAGCCAACCAAGAGAGAAAGGATCAAGAAGACGACTGCAGCAAGAGTTCCCCTGGATGCGAGCCCGCGCAAGCCAGCGCTGGCGCAAGTCTTCCTTACAACTGCCCGTTTCTGCCAAACGAAGTCCCGCATCTTCATAGCGACCTTCCTGTTATAACTGGGGATGATTTCATCGTCGCGCAACATTTTACCTGAACGCGCGGAAACACGAGATGGCGGCATGGATTCCTTGCTCAAAGAGTTAAAACAATCACTAGAGTCAGCGATGGAGGGAATGTCGAGTGAGCAGATGAGCTGGCATCCGGCTGAGAAATGGTGCGCGGCACAAGTGCTGGAGCATCTGTACCTCACCTATACTGGGACAATCAAAGGATTCGAACGCGTTCTCGCCGCCGGCAAGCCCATCGCGGGACGAGCGACAGTGAAGCAGAGTTTGCGAACTCTGGTGGTGCTGCTGTTCAACCATCTTCCGAATGGCAGGAAGGCGCCGAAGCAAACTGTGCCGAGGGGTATCGATCCTGAAACAGTGAGAGGAGAGGTGGTGCAAAAACTCGAGGTGATGGACGGAATCGTTGCGCAGTGCGAGGCTCGCTTTGGGCACGGCAGAGTCCTTGACCATCCGATTCTGGGGCCTCTGACGGCGGCGCAGTGGAGAAAATTCCATTGGATTCACGGACATCATCATATAAAGCAGATTCTAAAGCTGCGGGAACAGGCTGGGAGTGAAGGTCCGCCGCCTGACGGCAAGAAGTGAAGAAACGAAAACGCCGACCATTGGCCGGCGTTTTAGCACAACAAACAGATTTCTGCGGATTCTTATTCGGTGCTTTGCGTTTCCCGCATGGCCGCAGGGACACCGGCTTTACGGGCGTCTTCCTCCATGTCAACCAACTTCTGCTTGGCATCTTCGACAGCCTTCTGTTTGTCGGCAATCTTCTGCTTGAAGTCCGCGTCTTCTTTGTCCCACGCCGCGGCATTGCGCATGCGGTTGCCGGCGTCGCCGTACATGGCGGCGGCGCGAAGCTGGTATTCCTTCTGCAGAACGTCAAGTTCGCGCGATGACAGATCAATTGAATTCTTTTGCGCCGATAGTTTGTCCTGCCAACCCTTCCAGTCTGCTTGCCTCTTGGCTGGATCGTCGTTGGCCTTTTCCGCGGCGTCTTTATCGTCAGTTATTTTCGCGTTATCGTCCGTTGCTTTTGAATTCGCGTCTGCTGGAACCGGCTCTCCAACTACGGAAAGCTTGTCTTCCTTCGGAAGATTGTCATTATCAAAGACGACCTTGGGTTTTGATTTCACAGCCGGATCTTTGTGCACTTTGCGGGCATAATCCCCCAGCGAAGACTGATCGGGCGCGGTTGTTGTTGTTGTGGTGGTGCTCTGCGCCTGGGCTGAAGAACCGGCCATGACGAACAAGGCGACGGCGAACGTTGCGGTTGTAAGTGCAAAACCTGCGATGCGCTTCATAGCTTTCATCCTTTGTGTAAATCCGTGGGCGGATCCATGGTCCGGTCCTGCCCGTTTACTGTTCGTTCAGAATTCAACTGTTTCGACCTGCGGCCCTGGCGCGGAACGCGGAATCCGAAGCCGATTGTTTCTCCGCCAGAAACCCTCCAATGCGGCGGTCCAGGCTGGCAGCCTCACCCGCAATATCCGCCGCCAGTTGCGGAGCAAGATCGGGATCGCGGTTTCGTGCCAATTGCTGCGCGTACCCAGCAATGGTTGTCAAGGACGTGCGTAACTCAAGAGCCATTTCGGCGGAAACTTCACCTTGCAACTCCTGTTGGCGGCGGATCTGTTCAAACTCACTGCGGTCGCTGATCAGACAGGCCACTCCGAGTAGACTGCCATCGACTGCGGGCACTGCAGAAACCGTAACCGCAAGATGAAGCTTCCCTCCCGCAGGAGTCGTGTAGTCCGCTTCGAGTTGGCGGCGTTTACTGCCTTCGTGCAAAACTGCGTGGATTTCCTCAGCGACGCTTATATGATCGTCGGCCGCTCCACGGGAAGAAAGCGATCCGGAGTTTGGAGAGCAAATCTCGGCGTCACGGAAAATATCCGCCGCGCTCATTCCAGAGAGAGAAGCGAAACCAAGAATTTCTTTGGCGGCGGGATTGGCTTGTTTGAGCAATCCGTTCAGCCCGAAAACCAACACTCCCGAAGGAAGGTTGGAGAGCACGGTCTGGCTGAAGTTTTCTGTGGTGCGAGCGCGGCGCTGCTCGGTGAGCGTCTGCACTTGAAGTTCGTGCTTTTGCTGCTTCAGTTGCTGGATGACAGTGTTGTAGAGGTGGACCGGCAAAGTATCCAGAGTCGGAGCGGCGACGGAGTCAAGATCGGCTTCGGCTGCGATGTTGCGCCGCAGGCGGCGCATCAGAAAAATGGCGACGATAAACCCCGAGCCGGCCGCGAACAGCAGAAGCATCGACCGCATGACCAGAGGGCTTGTAAACAGCCTTACCACCAGAGCCTCCCATACCAGCGTAGGAACTGGTTGCCAATAAAGAGTGCGAGCAGGGCCATACTGCCCTAGAAAGACGCCGAAGGGCATCTGATAATGGCGATAAACCATCTGTGCGGATTGCCATCCCCGCCGGCGCGCGGCTTGCAAGTCGGCCAATCGGCGCTGGAAGCGATGCGTGCGTTTGATCCAGACCATCGCCACGGTAGCCAAGCCAAACAGGGAACCCACCAGCGAAGCCGTGAAGATGGTGAAAATAGTCAGCCTCATCCCGAGAAAGGCGCCGATCATGGCCATCAGTTTTACGTCGCCGAAGCCCATGCCTTCCATTCCGCGCCAGCGTAAGTAAACCGCGCCTGCTCCGTAAATGAACGAAGCCCCCAGAGCCGCGCCGAGCAGGGAATCGAGGAGCGAAAGTAGATGATTGGCCACTTCGGCGCTGAAGGGCAGATTCAGCACTCCAGGCAGAAGCTGCGAAGCGAGGTCGTTGACGGGTACCATCAGACTGAAGACAATCCCCAGCGCCAGGCCCGGCAGCGTAAGTTTGTCAGGCAGAAGTTTTGTTTCGGCATCCGTGAAGATGAGGCCAAGTAGAAGAAACCCAAATACGCAGTACTTCAGCGTGGCCAAGGTGATTCCGAAGTAGGCATAGCAGCCCAGGAAAAGAGTTCCGGTGAGCAACTCAATAAGGAGATAGCGCGCCGAAATCCTGGCTTGGCAGTGCCGGCACCGGCCACGCAGGAGGAGCCAACTGAGAACGGGGATGTTGTCATAAGAGGCGATCGGCCGCTTGCATTGCGGGCAGGCCGAACGCGGGGAGACCACGGATAACCCCAAGGGCAGGCGATAGATACACACGTTCAGAAAGCTGCCAAAGGCTAGCCCCATAACAAAAATCGACAATGCGTATACGGGATCCACGGATTTTCGCAGCGCTCTCGGAAGGCAAGTCGCTTCAAGCGCGCAGGCTCTCCCCAGAACGCTAATTTTCCTCAATCTTGACTGGATTATAAGTCGACGACGGCAGGGAAACTAAGGTACTGAAGTCACTGTCCGAAAGGACGATGCGTCAAGGGTAGACCAGCCTCAGCAACTCTCCCTCCAGCGGGATCGAGGAATGGTCTACGGCAGGGAGGAGTCCGTTCCACTGAGTCCAGCTTCGTGGGACTAGCCGAGTCTCAGTCTTGGAACTGGTTCGCCACTTTTCGCAGATCTGTTCGCGCACAAAAACGGAAAAAGAGGATTTCCCGGCGATCGTGTCGGCCGGCCACGAACTCCACTCAAACAAAGTTGCCTGGAGGCTTTCAGTAATAGATTCCGAAGGGTCCAGACAAAGAACCCAATCACAACGGGCCTGGTCAAGGTATCCATTCGCAGTTGGCTGAATATCACCCCGCACGATGCGGGCTCCATACTGCCGAGCAATACGCAATGTCGAGTCGTTGGAATGATGATCCACAATCAGAATCTCGGCACAGGGAAGTAGCGTTTCCAAGGCGCGACCCAGGCGCAGACCGGCATTTGCCGTATGTAGCAATGCTGTGATGGGAGGCATGAGTTCGATTCAATGACTCTCTAGAGTTTACGACGATCCGAGGCAGCAATGGACAGCACAGCCACTTGGCTCGGCTAAATGCTCGATTGACCGGCCAATGCGGTCGTGAGAAACTTCTCGCGCCACTATGTACCCCAGCGCTTCAATCCCTTTATCGCATCGGATCTGGGCTTCCGTCGCGGTTTTTGCCGCCAGCTTGCTGCTCGCGGCAAGTGTGTCAGCGCAGCGTGGCGATGTCTTCAACGCGACTGGCGCCACCACGAATTTGACGCCCAGCTACGATAGCCGGGGCGGCGGAACCGTTCTACTGCTTACCGTTTACGCCGGAAACAACAAGAAGCGCCTTGACCGGCAATCGGTGGTCAAACTCACAAACCAGACGACACAAACCGTCAGTTGGCAGACCACTACAGATCAGTCGGTGGCGTCGTTCGGCGATATGCCGTTTGGCCATTACGACATCGAAGTCAGCGCGGTGGGATACATCACCGGGCATAAAGAAATCGAAGTGGTCAGTTCTATCAACACGGTGAATTTAGATATTGTGCTGCAACCAGATCCAACTGCCTTAAAGCTCGATGTTGACGAAAGTATGCCGAGCAAAGCCCGCAAACAGACCAAGCGCGGAGTTTCCGCTCTTAAATCTGGAAATCTCAAACAGGCTCAAAAGTGGCTGGATGCCGCCTACCAGATGGCGCCGGACAATTCGGACATCAACTTTCTCATGGGATACCTGCGTTACCAGCAAAAGGATTTCGACCACGCGCAGACTTACCTGGGTACGGCCGCAAACCTGAATCCGCGCGATGTGCAGTCACTCACGTTGCTGGGACGATTGGGGCTTCAAAGGGAAGACTACATCGGCGCCAGTTCGATTCTGGAAAAAGCGGTTGCCGCCGATTCAGAGTACTGGATGGCCCATGATTTGCTTGCCAGCGCCTACCTCAGACAAAATAAATACGAGCAGGCTCGTCAGCAAGCCGAACTGGCAATCGCCAAGGGGAAGGGTGGGGCCGTCTCAGCGCAACTGGTGCTGGGGCAGGCACTGGTAGATCTGGGCCAGAAGCAGCAAGGCATTGAAGCTTTAAAGTCATACTTGAAGGAATCGCCGAAGAGCCCCACTGCGCCAAAGGTAAGCACTTTAATAGCGGAACTAGAGCGCCCCAGCGAAATCGCAGCTCCCACTGCTGGATCTCCTTCGGTTTCAACCTCTTTGGCCGGAGTTGACCCTCTGTTCGCGTCTCCGGAAATGTCCTTCACAATGAAGCCCTGGCAACCACCGGGAATCGACGACACCAAGCTTTCCGTGGCCGCAGGTGTGACTTGTCCGTTGCCTAACGTGATTGAAATGTCGGGTCAGAGGGTGAAGGAGTTGGTCACGGATGTTTCGCGCATCGCTGCCATTGAACACCTGCTGCATGAACAAGTGGATGAGATTGGCAATCCCATCACTAAGGAAACTCGGAATTACAACTACGTGGCGTCTGTTACGGAGGATAAGCCTGGTTTCCTCGAAGTCGACGAATATCGCTCGTCCCACCTGGGGCTGTCCGATTTTCCCGATCACATTGCCAGCAGCGGGTTTGCAGCTCTGGCACTCGTATTTCATCCCGACATGCGGGATAACTTCGAGATGACCTGCGAAGGTCAGGGTGACTGGCACGGGCAGTCAGTTTGGCTGGTCCATTTTCGGCAGCGGGACGATCGTCCCGCCCGTATTCATGACTACAAGGTGGGCGGACAGATCTATGCGGTAAAGCTAAAAGGCAGGGCTTGGATCACCACCGACAAGTTCCAGATCGTGCGTATTGAATCGGAACTGGTGAGCCCCATGAAGCCGATTCAACTTCTCAGCGAACATCAGATTGTGGAGTATGGTCCCGTTCCATTCCAAAAAAAGAACATGGAATTGTGGCTGCCGAAAACTGCGGAGATCTACTTTGATTTTCGCCATCACCGCTACTATCGTCGGCACAGTTTTGATCACTATATGTTGTTTGCCGTAGATTCCGACGAAAAGCGAAAAGAGCCGCAAGCCGCCCCTCCAGGGAAAGCAAAGCAAATCCCGTTCAGAATTGACCTCGCGGCTTCACTCGGTCGTACCGCCGCTTGAATGATGAGCCATAGGATAGGTTACCCGGCCAAACATTATTCCGGTCTCAACTTCTAGCGGCTGGCCGGCGCGCACGTAGCGCTTGAATTGCCACTGTTTCAGCGCGTCGCTGATGGCTTTCGCCTGATCAGGAAATGCACTCACGAAGTGAATGTGTTTCACCTTTCCATCTTTGTCGATAATAATTCGTACCGGAACTGGGTTAAACCTATGCTCGCTGAAGACGGGCTCAACCCGCGTTATAACATTCTCAGCGTTAGCGTAGTCTTTGATGCACACTGGAAACGGACCTCCACCGTTCCCCGCGGTAGAACCAGCCTCTTCCGGCAGTTGCATTTTGTTCATATCCAGAATCAAACTTTCCAGCAATTTCGTGTCTCGGCTGGTCAGAACAATCTGCACCGCATGGCAGCGGATCTCAGTGGCCAGAACGTACCAATGCAGCTCCGCTATCGGCGACCAATAGGCAAAGAAGGTGAAGGCATGACCGGAGACCGTGGTCTGAGTTGGCGGTAGCTCAACTTTGTAATCTGCCTGCAGGTGCTCTCTCGAGTAATGAATCAGATCGAGCGCGTTGGCCGCGGGTAGGGGTGTGAAGAACATATCCTGCGCAGTGACCAGAATGTTTCCACGAGCGGTTCCCTTGAATGTGTCCGCGGGCCTGAGTTGGAGCAGCACGTAACGACCGCTATCCGATGGAGGGGGCCCCGTATATTTTTCTTCCCAGCCGGGCGGTATGGCGTAGCTCATTCCGAAATACGGATTGCGAAATGTACTGTTGGTGACGGTCCCGCTTTCGGGCACAGCGGTGACCGAATCGCTGGCGCTCGACCATGCGCCCTTTACCAGAATGACTCCTGTCGGCACCTTGGTGACCGGCTGGATGACATCGGAAAAATCGCCACCATTTCCAGGGGTGGTTTGTGGTTGAGTGGATTGACTCCAAGCCAACAGGGACGAGGCGGAAACAAGCACAAGAGATAGAAATCGAAAGCGCATATTCCTCCTGCGAATCCAGCCAATTTTCAATGGAGCTGCACGGCTAAATAATCGAGGACCGTTTTCTGCTCAACCGATAAAAGTTCTGGCGAGATGTTCCAAATCTCGCCAGAAGGTTGCGGTAAGGGATTACAGCGAGCGCAGAAAGTCCAGTATTTCCTGCTGTTGGGTGGAGTTAAGTTCGAAGAACTGTTCCTCCACCGTGGTTGCTTCGCTGCCACGACTGGCATGGTCCTGAATGGCGTTGAGTAAATTAGTCGTGCGGCCATCGTGCAACAGGAAGATGCGCTGTCCGAGGCCCCACAACGGAGCAGTGCGGAACTGGTCGCCGCCGGCATTGCCTTGGGAGACGTTGTCCGCCAAGCCCGTGCCCATGTGATGGATTTCAATATCGGAATAGGCGCTCACCTTAGCTTTGCTTAACGATGAGGTGACATTCGACACCTGTGTGGTGCCTACGGTGGGGTTGTGGCAAGTCGCGCAGCCCGTGGCGACGAAAAGCGAGCTTCCGGCAGCGATTGTCGACGAACTGACGGTTGATCCGTTCAGCACGACCGCGCCCGCGGGAGGCGGCGCCAGCAACCGCATGAAGTCGGCAAACGCCGAGACGTCATCGAGAACTGCAGCGCCAGCGGATCCCGGATTATTCGAGTCTTCCGGGTACCCGGAGCCAGAGAGATTCAAGCAAGTCGAAGGTAGCCCCGTTGCCTGCTGGTCTTCCCCGGGCAGAGGACGATCCTGGGGGAACAGCAGATTGCTGATGCCCATTTCCACGTTATAAGCCTCGCCGGAAAAGATGTGCAGAGACTTGTTCTGCGCCTTCCAGCCAAAGCGTGTAATGGTGCCGTCGTTTCCGTTGCGGTTGAAAGCGCCAGAAATTCCAAGATCGTTGTTGTTGTTCGCGATCTGGTTATTCAACAGCGTGGAGTCGTCCAGATTCTCGATCAGACCTGCTCCAAAAGTCGGCGTGGGAATCCGGAAGATGATGTTGTTCGCCGCAACGGCAGTAGCGAAGCTGGGCTGCGGCAAGGTGTTGCTGTTGTTGCAGGTGCCGGCATCGGAGCGGCCAGTCACGGTGTAGAGATCCTCCACGCCGCCGTTGGGCTCACTGGTATTCACCGAGCCGTTGCTGTTAAAGAAGAAAGGAAATCGGGCTTCGCGAGTTGGCCCGGTTGCCGTAATGAAAGAAGGGACGGTATTGCCGGGAGCGACACCGTTGGAGGGGAAGGCGAACTCTGGATTAGTGGCAGCGCCAGTCCCGCCGAGAGCAGGCTGTGCGTGGCAGGAACTGCAGCTGTTCGAGTTGAAGCGTGGTCCGAGGCCATTATTGGCTCCGCCGGAAACGGACTCGACCTCCTGGAATCGAGCTTGACCATCAGTGAAAAAAGCTAATATCCCGCTCGGACTATTCGACAACACCGAAGAAAGCGCAGCGCCTGTGCCGCGATTTCCACTCTGAACACCGGGGTCGGTCTGGGCAAATGCCGCTCCGGTCAGGAACAACACTGCCAAAGTAAAGATGGACGCGAATCTACTTGTATCGATCACGACGCCTCCTTGTAAGCAGCTTGCTGGGCAGCTGGATCTTTGTTGGGACCGTGGTTAAATGGTCCGGGGACGGATATCCCGGGGCGTGAGGGAATGGGATCTTGCTTCCGCCCGCAAAGTGGCAGAATTCCCGATCGAAGAAAAAGCTCCTCCTTTCGGACTGGGCGACGGAGCCCAATTACAGGAATTACACGGGAATGCACAAATGAATTCGGACAGGTGAAGGGTCAGGGATGTCCGAAATCAGTGCTGCGCTTTGTAGCGCAGATTGATGGCGGCGCAACAAGAAAGTGTTGGCTGTTACGGAGTCAGAACAGGCTCGAGCCGCTTCCGGCTCGCATCAGCATATGTTTCTGATAGATACTCAGCATTTTGCCGGCGACCGCTGCAGTTCTTCAAAAACGACAAAATGCTGACGGATGTTCGGATTCCCGGAAACCGTTTCAACTTCCAGCAAAGCGCCGAGGAGACGCTTAGCTAGGCTCGGCTATATTTCTAGTGGATAAACTTGTAGTCGACGATCGAGGCGGCCAAAAGCCCGGCGCTACCCTCGATTTCCGGATCTTGCTTGGCTTTGGCCAGCTCACCCCGAGTCCGGATCACGCGACCCTGGCAGACCACATTGCGATTCTTCTGGCCGGAGATTTCCTCCGGCATCTCAAACACCATCTCGATCAACGCGTTCACCGGAAGCGGTTGCGGGCCGTGAAACAAAAGTCCCGTCTGGCTGAGGTTCTCGATAATCCCCTCGTACCACGTGCTGGTGCTGTTAACTCGATAGCGCAGCGCCGTGTCCAGCTTCAGCCTGCGGGCGCGAGGCGTCCAGGAGGGCCGCTTCTCTCTCGCGTGATTGCGTCGAATCCCGGTCTCCGGTTTCGCATGCTCCACACGCTCGGTGCGGCGCATGGTAGTCCAGTCGTATTTGTACTCGGCGGCGCATAGCAGACAAACTCTGATAATAATCTCCGTCCGTGCCGCGCCGTGGCCAGGAAAATTCGTGGGAACAACGCCCAAGCATAAGAACATCCATGATTTTCTGCGGCATGATGGGTACTTTCGACTTGCCTTCCGACCAACTGAGCGGGTTGCCGGAACCTCATCATCGCTCGAACTCGAGTTCTTGGGTAGGTTACTTTCGTGATGCGCTCATCAACCGCGTACTTGCGCGCTAGCGTACTGAGCGTCGTGACATTCAAAACTTCGGCTTCCGTTCATCTAGCGTCGCTTTAACGCTTCGAGTTCTTCCAATGTGCGCGGCCAATCCGATCCCAGCAGCCGGGACAAACTACGATCGGCGAGAACTTTGCCGCCGGTCTGGCAGCGCGCGCAGTAGTTCGTTTCTTTATCCGCGTAACGAATGCGCAGCACTTTGTCGCCGCATCTCGGACATGGCTCGCCGTAGCGTCCATGCACCGCCATACCCTTGCGAAACGCGGTGACCTTCTCAGGGAAGGCTGTCTTCGCTTCCTCGCGCAGCCGGTCTATCCAGAACTCAAGCGTGCTCCGGGTCGCAGCGAACAGCCTCTCCCATTCCTCGGATTTCATTTTCTGGGTGAGGGTGAGGGGAGAAAGCTGCGCTGCATGCAAAATCTCATCCGAGTAGGCGTTGCCGATGCCGCTTAGCAGACGCGGATCGGTCAGCGCTCTTTTGAGCGTGTGATTTTCTGCCGTGAGCGTCCCGCGAAACAAGCTGAGATCGCTGGCAAACACGTCGATTCCTCCCGCGTCAATGGAACGCAAGCTCTCCGCGCCTGCAAAGACGTGCAACGATGCGCGCCGCTTCGACCCAGCCTCGGTAAGCACCAGAGAACCATGGGGAAAATCGAGGGCTGCCAGCGACTGGCGGCCGGCTAGTTTCGCACCCGCGGCGCGCCAATGCAATCGGCCGGCTATCATCAGATGAAGCGCCAGCCAGAGATCATCGTCAACTCCAATCACGATGCGCTTGCCAACCCGCCGCAGTTCGCGAACCACACGGCCCTCCACGCTCGCAAGCGGCGGTTGGACAGTTCGCAGGAGAAAAGGACTGGCAAGTCTGATTTGTTCGATGGGATGACCAATGATTCGCGATTCGAGTGCGCCGATATACGCGGCAACATCCGGCAATTCTGGCATGTCTAATAGCTTGCACGTGGTCCCTCAACTTTTGCAACGTCGCATCATTTTGAAATGGAGGGCAGTGTATTATCGCGGCATGGGGGGCATTGTCGCGGTCGACGTAACAGGATTTATCTTGGCTGGCGGAAAGAGCACCCGAATGGGTGCGGACAAAGCCTTTATCGAATTCGAAGGACGAACTTTGCTGGAGCGCGCCCTGAGCCTGGCGCGTTCAGTTACTCCAGACGTTCGAATCGTAGGAGCGGCGGAAAAGTTTGCGCCATTCGCGCCGGTGGTGGAGGATATATTTCGGGAGCGCGGACCGTTAGGCGGAATCCATGCCGCATTGCGCGCTTCAAGCACCGAACTCAACTTTATGCTGGCCGTGGATATGCCTTTTGTGCCTGCGACATTAATGCAGTATTTGATCCGCGAAGCCCGAACTGCGGCCGAGGCAACCGTGATCGTTCCGCGCAGTGACGGCCGTCGGCAGCCACTGTGCGCAATTTATCGTCTGCGATTCGCCGAGCTGGCCGAGCAGGCCCTGCTTGCCGGCCGCAACAGGATCGATGCGCTGTTCAATGCGGTGGAAACCCGCGTGATCGAGGAAGACGATTTGGACAGCGCGGGATTCTCAAGCACTATCTTTCGCAACCTGAATACCCCCGAACAATTGGAGCAGCAGCCGAGGGCATAACGTAATTGAGCCTGACCACTGAGAGTCAATTGAAAATGCCAGAAACCGTAAGCCGCCCCTACATCGAGTTCCGAGAGGTCTCGAAGGCGTTTGGCGATAATGTTGTTCTTGCTCAAGTCAGTTTCAACGTAATGCCCGGCGAAACGGTTTGCATTCTCGGGCGCAGCGGCGTGGGCAAATCGGTTTCTCTGCAGATTCTTATGGGTTTTCTCAAAGCAGATTCCGGCCGGGTGATTGTCGCCGGGGAAGACATCACCGACTTTTCGGAAGAGCAACTGGAAGGTATCCGAAAAAAAGTCACCATGGTATTTCAGAATGGAGCGCTCTTCGACTCCCTCACCGTCGGCGAGAATGTGGCCTTTCCCCTGCGCGAGAGCAGAGAACTATCGGAAGAGCAGATCTATCAGATTGTCGACGGCCTGCTGCAGATGGTGGGGGTAAAAGAAATGCGAGATCTGTTGCCATCGGATCTGTCGACAGGCATGAAGCGCTCGGTGGCTATTGCGCGTGCGCTGGCTGCGCGGCCGCAGTGTATTCTTTACGACGAGCCCACGACCATGGTGGATCCGCTGATGGCGCAACTTCTCGGCGACCTCATCAAGCGCCTCAAACTTCAATTGAACCTGACCAGCATCGTGGTTACTCACGACATGCGGCTGGCGGAGAAACTGGCAGACCGAGTGGTCTTTCTGCATGAAGGCAAAGCAATCTTTTTCGGCACCTATGCGGAGATGAAAAAATCTACAGAACCCATCGTTCAGGAATTTCTGGAGTTGGACGAATTGAAAATCGAGTGTTAGAGCGGCTTAGGCGACGGAAATCTCCCTGCTTACTCTGCAAGCGTCCGCCTTACGTAACCACTGCAAATGAGAACCGGCAACCGTGGATATTTTGCGAACCGCGGATCGGTGAATGAAAGCTGGCACTGGACGAAAATAGAGGCCCGGTCGGATTTGATGATCCGGGCATGCTGGCAATCCTCACAGAGCCCGGCGCTACGTAGTTTCTCTTCTTCTTTGCCAGGATTGTATGCCGCGTCATTACGCATCCGCTCAAAATCCCTGGCGGACTAACTCTTCCACGGTGAGCGAGCTCTCCACTGCATTAACGCTCATCATCTTCTCGACATACTTCGCAATCAGATCGGCTTCGAGGTTGACCGGATCGCCGGGCCGGAGCGAGTGGAGATTCGTCATCTCCACCGTGTGCGGAATGATGGCGATGGTGCATCTTCGACCTTCGAGTTTCGCCACGGTAAGACTGATGCCCTCAATTGAAATTGACCCTTTATAAACGGTGTACTTCTCGATCTCCCTTGGCAGTTCGATGCGGAGCCACCAATTCTCCGAGTCGGCGATGCGCTCAAGTTCGACCAGTCTGCCGACCCCATCCACGTGACCTTGCACAATGTGTCCGCCGAAGCGCCCGTCGGCCTTCATGGGGAGTTCGAGGTTGACGAGCGCTCCCTCATGCATGCGCGAAAGAGAAGTGCGCGCCCAGGTCTCGGGAGCAAGATCGGCACAGAACGATTCCGGTTTAATATCGAGCGCCGTAAGACAAACGCCACTGACGGCGATACTGTCGCCCGGTTTCAATTCCCTCGGCGCGTTCTTGGCCGCTATCGCGATGCGGCGATTCTCGCCGTTCTGCTCAATACGACTAACAGTTCCGACCTCTTCGATGATGCCGGTGAACATGAGAACCTCGATGACAACCCAACATCATAAACCCAGCGTAGGGAATTGAGGCGAGTGAGTGTGCTGAATTGTTCTCTCCGCTTGCACGCTGCAACGGTTTCAGTCGTCGTATGGATCGTGCAAATACCCCTCGACCGCGAAGTCCTCTCCAAAACGATGTAGCTGGAGATGTTTCACTTTCAGAATGTCGTTCATACTACTCGACGCGCTTCCGGACGCAAATGGAATTGACCCATCGAGTGCCAGAATGCTGGGTGCATAGTACAGAAAAACCTTGTCAGCGATGCCGGCGGCAAACACGCACCCGTTAACCGTTGCTCCTCCCTCGATCATCAAACTCGTAATTTCGAGTTCTCCCAAGCGTTGCAGCACCGCATGCATATCCACGTGCGTATCGGAAGAGTCCGTTGAAAGTTGTTCTACCCGAATGCCGTGTGCTTCCAGTTCTTTCTTTTTCTTTTCTTCGACGTGGCAACAGAAAACCAGAACATCGTTCCTGGATGTTTTGCCATTCATCACACTTTGAACAAGCCGAGACTCTATCGGCAACCGCAAGTGCGAATCCAGCACCACACGCAGAAGCGGGCGCCGCCGTGGATTTCCGCTGCGATCGGTGAGCAATGGATCGTCAGCCAGGATTGTTCCAATCCCCACAAGAATGGCGTCGCTCTGGTGGCGCTGTTCATGCACGTGGGCGCGCGCAGTCTCTCCTGTGATCCATCCTCCACGCGGAATTCCCACTTTACGAACTGATTCAGCGGGCGGCGGAGCGATCTTGCCGTCGAGCGTCATCGCAGATTTCAGTGTGACTAACGGAATGCCTTGACGAATGTAGCGGGCGAAAGCTTCGTTGAGACGTCGCGCATCCACCTCGAGCATGCCGACTTCGACTTGGATGCCGGCTGCTCGTAGTTGCTCGAAGCCTTTTCCGCTCACTTTGGGATTGGGATCGGGCATGCAGGCAACCACGCGACGAATTCCAGCGGCGATCAAGGCGTCTGTGCACGGTGGCGTGCGACCTTGATGGCAGTGCGGTTCGAGGTTGATGTAGAGAGTGCCGCCACGCGCATTCACTCCAGCTTGCTCGAGGGCCAGCACTTCGGCATGTTTCACGCCGTCGTAGGTATAGTACCCGGTACCTGCGATGCTTCCCCCGGAATTGACAATGACCGTACCAACGCAGGGACCAGGCGAGGTCAAACCAATGCCCTTACTCGCCTCATCGAGAGCGAGGCGAAGAAATTGTTCGTCAGTTGCGCGATCCGGCATCTTTGGCGGGTGTGAATCTGGCGTGACGTTTCACTCGAACCTTTATTCGAACAGAGAGTCCACAAATTCTTTTGGATCGAACGGCAACAGATCGCCAACTTTCTCGCCTACGCCGACGAATCTAACGGGCAGTCCTAACTCACGCGAAATGGCAACAACTACTCCACCCTTCGCCGTACCATCTAGTTTGGTGAGCACGATACCGGTCACCCCCGCGGATTGTGTGAACAGCCGCGCCTGCTGCAAGCCATTTTGACCAGTCGTCGCGTCCATCACCAGCAGCGTCTCGTGTGGAGCTCCGGGAATAATGCGCTGAGCCGTGCGGCGCATTTTTTCCAGTTCCGACATGAGGCTTGTCTTGGTGTGGAGGCGGCCTGCAGTATCGACAATTACATAATCCGTCTTTCGCGCGGTCGCGGCCTGCAGTGCGTCAAACAAGACCGCTGCGGGATCGCCGCCGGGCTTGGTTTTGATCACTTCCGTCCCGGTCCGCTGTCCCCAGATTTCCAATTGATCAATCGCTGCGGCGCGGAATGTATCCGCCGCGCACATCAGCACATTCTTGCCCTGAGACCGAAATACCTGCGAGAGCTTCCCGATCGTCGTCGTTTTGCCTGTGCCATTTACTCCGACTACGAGAATCACTTCCGGTGTACCTTCCACTCGTTCGACGGGCCGCGTATTGGCCGCGTTCAGAATGGCAAGCAATTCCTCTTTGAGAAGGCGTTTGAGTTCCTGAACGTCTTTGATTTGCTTACGGTCAGCCTTATCACGCAACTTACCCAGAACTTCCTGGGTAGTCGTGCTTCCGAGGTCGGCACCGATCAGCGTGGCCTCTAAATCGTCGAGCGTGTTGCGGTCTATTTCCTTCCCGATCGAGACTACTTCTTCAATGCGCTCCGCGAGGTTTTCACGCGTACGCGTGACCGCCTGCTTCATGCGCTCGAAGAGTCCAGTTTTCTTTTCTTCCGTGCTGCCGAATAAAGTTTGAATCATCAGAAAGCCTAGGCTTGATTATAGCGGCCCGGCGCAGCTCCGCCGGCGCTCGTCAGACAGTAGGCTTTTCAGTCAATGGAATGAAGGTGGCTAGACTCGGGTTCTTTCCAGGTTAGCCACTTCGGCAGCAGGAATCGCAGGGCTCGTTGCAGCGGGAGGAATGACGCCGGCCGCGTCCGGAGCAACTGATCTTTTGATTGCGATCCTTTGTATGCGAATCTCGCCTCGCCCGTAAACCGCCATCAGCGCGGCCACCGGCTCGGGATCGAGTCGCTTGCCAGCGAGGTTCTGAATGATCTTCAGGGCCTCCTCGGGCGTGTGTGCATGCTGGTAAGGACGATTTGTGGTTAAGGCATCAAATGTGTCGGCGACCGCGATCACCCGCGCGAGGAGGGGGATCTGCTCTCCAGTTAGGCCATAAGGATAGCCTCGCCCGTCTAGAGCTTCGTGGTGGAGTTCAATGCCAGGAAGCATATCCGCTAGCTGAGTTACGGGCCGCAGGATGTTGGCGCCCTTTGTGGTGTGGGTCTTCATGACCTCAAATTCTTCAGCGGTGAGGGCGCCGGGTTTTTTCAGAATGCGATCTTCGATGCCGATTTTACCCACATCGTGGAGCTGCGCGGAAATTCGCAGAATCTCCAAAAACGTCGCATCCAGATTCATTTCCTTGCCGATCATCAGTGAGTAACGCGTGACACGGTCGGAGTGGCCACGGGTGTAGGGATCTTTTTCGTCGACCGCGCCCGCCAGCATTTGGATCGAGCCGAGAAACAACGCGCGATTTTCTTCTGCCGCTCGTTTCAGGTCTTCGACGAAGTGCTCGAGATCCTGGGACATGGTGTTAAACGTCTCGGCTAATTCGCCGATTTCGGTGCGGCTCCACAGATGAACACGCTGCGAAAAGTCGCCGCGCGCCAGAGCGCGGCTGGACTGGGTAAGGATCTGCAGAGGATTCGTAATTCTGCGTGCCGCAAAAATGCTGACGCCAATGCTCAACAGCACGGCCAGTAACGCCAATAGGCGTGCCGTGCGCTGCATCTCGTAGACCCCACGATATGCCTCGCGCTGTGGCTTTTGCACCACCACCGCCCAATCGAGCGCAGTGACTGGGCTGTAGGTGCCAAGCATCTCGACGTTATCCTTGCCTTCCTGCACCGCGAATTCCTTGGTCGCAGCCAACTGCGCCTTGTTGCCCTCGTCTACAAAATTGCGGACAATTTCCAGACTCTTCATATCCTGCCCGGTCACATATTGCTGAGTCCCGGCAGCCACCAGTCGGCCCTGCGCGTCTACGACATAAGGAATGAGTCCGCCGCCGCTCACTTCTTTCAGGCGGCGAATCAGGAATTGCAAATCCACGACCGCCCCTACCATGCCTAGAAAATGTCCCCCATAACTGACCGGACTGCTGACTAAAACCACTGTGCGCGAAGTCTTGCCATCTTCCACCTGCAGCGCCTGCCCATTGTAGGCGCGGCCATCGCGGGCGGCATCATAGGCATGTTGCAGTTCGCGTTGCAGAAACGCGTCTGGCGCTATACGGCCGGCAGAGATTCCTTTGGCGTCTGAGTTCAGCAATGTAGCGTAGGCAAGTTCGTCGGAAGACGAAACAAAATGTTCCAGCAACGCGCGCAGTTCCGGCGCTTCGATATTTTTGCTGCCGATATCGCCGCCGCTTGCCACTTGAATCGCTGAAGAAAGATTCGCCAGCATCATTCGCAGCGAGCGCTCGTGTTGCGACAGATCATCCGCCAACGACCGCGTCACCGTATTTTGCAGCAACATTTCGTTGGTCTTGAGGCGGTCGCGGTTTATCGCCTCCACCTGCGCGGAGTAGAAATACATGGGGACAATGCTAATCACCAGCAGCACGCCGAGAATTACGTACAAAATGGGAATGCGCGCCGGAGTTGGCGCTTTGGAAGACGAGTCGCTCCCTTGACCTGATTCGGAAGCGCCGTCGATCGAAGTGGCGGCGGTTTTCACTTGTATCTATAGAATTTTAATGTGGCGGAGACGCCCGGCAGATGGAAACCGTGAGGCTCACCATTACCAAAGTTTCGGCGGAAAGAGGCGCGTAGTAAGGGTTTGGCAGGACAACACCCAAAAGTCAGGTTTCAGCCCTAAGCGCTTCGCTCTTACCGCTGCGAGTCATCAGTTCATAAATCGCATCGCGCGGAGCCTTACCTTCGTGAAGAATCGCGTACATCTGTTCCGTGATGGGCATCTCGACACCGTGGGCGCGAGCCAGTCCGACAGCTGCGGTTGTCGTGAAAATTCCTTCCGCAACCGTTCCATGCATGCCGGCAAGAATCTCTGGCAACTTGCGTCCTCGGCCAAGTTCCACGCCCACGCTGCGATTGCGGGAGAGACCGCCCGTGCAGGTCAGCACTAAATCGCCCAGTCCGGCGAGCCCCGCCATGGTCTCTGCTTTGCCGCCGCAGGCGACCACCAGTCGCGTCATCTCGGCCAACCCGCGAGTGATGAGAGCCGCCACGGAATTGTGGCCGAGGCCAAGGCCATCGCTGACGCCGGCAGCGATGGCGATTATGTTCTTCAAGGCGCCACCGAGTTCCACTCCAATCGGATCGTCGTTGGTATAGACGCGGAATCTGGCATTGCTGAATTCCTGCTGCACGGTGCGCGTGAGATCGCGATCCTGTGAAGCTATCGTGATTGCGGTAGGATCCCCACGCGCAGCTTCCAAAGCGAAGGATGGCCCACTGAGCGCGCCGATGCGTAGCGGGATATCGCCGCGCTTGATCACTTGTGAGATCACTTCAGTCATCCGCAATAGGGAGTTTTCTTCCAATCCTTTGGTGGCGCTGACAATGATCGTATCCGCGCGCAACTGTGGCTTCATCTGCTCAAACAGGTGGCGGCAGTGTTGTGAAGGCATTACGCTCACCACGATGGCCGCGCCATCGAGCGCTTTCTCCAGGTCGTGGAAAGGAGCAACGCGCGTAGGGATCGTTTGCCCCGGAAGAAACTTTTTGTTTTCGCGCTGGCACGCGATGGTGTCGCAGACTTCTTTTTCGTGCACCCAAAGTCGAACCTGATGATTGCCCGTTCGTGCCAGAACGATCGATAGCGCGGTCCCCCACGCGCCGGCTCCGATAATTGCGATCTCACTCATGCGCGTTTCACTCCCATTCGGCTCTCTGTGCCTGCAAGCAGGCGACGGATATTCTCGTGATGCTTGGCGATGATGAGCAGGGAAGTGGACGCAATCAAAATGAGCGCCCTCGGGTCATTGCCATATGCGTGCATTTCGTAAACAAGAAAGGGAAAGAACGCTACAGCGAGAATTGACCCCAGTGAGACGTAACGAAATATGAGTATGGCGACGATGAAGATTCCAACTGCTAGCAGCACTGATTTAGGCGCTATCACTGCAAATGAGCCAAGACCGGTAGCCACCCCCTTGCCTCCACGAAACTTCAGCCACACCGGAAACACGTGGCCGAGAACCGCGAACAGTGCTGCCAGTGACATCACCACACAGGCACGAGATAATGCAGGCATTCGGCTCACCACGGCGTATGCCAGCAGAACCGCTGCAGTCCCTTTCAGCGCATCCAGCAGCAACGTAAGCGCCCCCAGCACAGGCGATTTGCGGGCAACATTGGTCGCTCCAATATTTCCGCTTCCGCTTAGCCGCACATCCTCGCCGCGAAACGTGCGTACCAATAAATATCCGAACGGGATCGATCCCAGGAGGTAGCTGACGGCGACGATGAGAAGTATCGCGAACATTGCGGTTTGCTAGCGCAGACTAAATCCCGCCAGCTTCGTATATTTCGAGCCCGCGGGCGAGGTTTGGCTGCGATACAGAAAAAACTCACGCGCCGTCATCGAACCAAACTCAGGCATTGGTAATGCCGATAGTATTTCCTGCAAGCGCTGAAATCTGTGATTCGCTCTGTCGCTCTCTTCCCGACGGGGCGACCCAGAGCGTCCAGCACCCCGGGCTAGTGTAAGGTGTGCATTGTAAACATGTTCTTCTTTTTCAATCTCGAGTGGCACAAGCGTTGCATCCACAGCCGCTGCCAACGAAGTCAGTTTCGAATTCGAATCAATTCCCACCCAGAACACTCTCGGTGCGCGGACATTTGGAAAAAATCCATAACCCCGAAAGTTCAATTCAAAATGGTCAGCCTCGACTCCGTCGAGCGCTTGCTGGATTACTTCGATTTGTGACTCGGGTTGTTCTCCGATAAATTTCAAAGTGACGTGCAATGATTCAGGCCGCACCCAGCGCACGTCCGGAGCAAATCCGCGAACACCGTCGAGGAAGCGTGCAATCCGGTTCCGGATGTTATCGTCAATATCGAGCGCTACGAAAAGCCGCATAAGAAGAATTTCTTTTCACATTAACTTCTTTCGCACCATATCCAGCGCAAGCGTGGTGGCGAACCACCGGATGCGCTTGCGATCTCCGGGAAAATTTCGTTCGATCACATCGGTTCCGCTGGCGCTGGCTAAAGCGTGAAATACCAGGCCCACCGGCTTTTCCGGCGTTCCGCCCGTGGGCCCAGCCACGCCCGTGATGCCGATCCCCAGAGTGGTATCGCAACGATAGCGAATCGACTCCGCCAGCGCCGCTGCTACTTCGCGGCTGACTGCGCCGTGCCGCTCAATCATGTCTGCGGGCACTCCTGCCAGCTCGGTCTTCACTGCATTTGAGTAAACGATGGCGCCACCGGCAAAGTAGCGCGAACTTCCTCCCACCGAGGTAATTCGCTCGCCCAACAGCCCCCCGGTGCAAGACTCAGCCACGGCCAGCGTAGCGTTGCGCATCTGGAGCCAGTAGCCGACGATTTGCTCAAGCGACTGGCCATCGCGCGAGTAGACTGCATCGTCGAGCTCTTCCTCAACTGCGTCTGCTGCTTCGTCCACCCGCGCCTGCGCCGCTTCCAAACTCTCGGCACGCGATTTGAAATGCAGTTGAATCTCTCCTGCTCCTGCCAGAATCGTGGTCTGCACGTCGGCAAATCGTTTGTAAATGGGCGCTACTCGCGCATCCACATGAGATTCACCGAGCATGGCAACCTTCAACACTCGAGTTGCGAGGAACGCAGTTGGCAATTTCTCCCGCAGCCGCTCCCGACATTCCGCCTCGAATAAGGCTTTCAACTCGTGCGGAGGACCAGGCAACAGAATGACGATGCGTTCGCGTCCCTCGATCTGGCCGCTGAACCATTGACCGGGCGCGGTGCCGTTGGGATTAGGCAGCACGGTCGCGCCTTCGAGAACATCGGCTTGCTTGGCATTGTTGGAGGACATCTTCCAACCACGCGCGGCGAAACGCTGCTCGATCCCGGCAAGAACCTGCGCGTCACGATGTAGGGAAACGCCCAAAGCCTGCGCTACGGCCTCCCGGGTCAGGTCATCTTCCGTGGGACCGAGGCCACCGCTGAAAATCACGACATCGGATCGAATGAGAGCATGCTGCGCGGCCGCAACCAGACGTCCCAGATCGTCCCCGACGACGCTCTTGAAAATTATCTCGACGCCGAGCTGGTTCATCTGCTCGGTGAGATAAAGAGAATTTGTGTCCATGCGGAAGGGCGTCAGTAGCTCAGACCCAACCGCGATGATCTCGGCATTCACGGCTAGAAGTGTAAATGAAAACAAGATGTCGATGGAGCGAGTGAGGCCGATGCGGAGGCACTTTACGCGCTACTCGGGCAAGAGCGGCTGTCCCTGAATGTTCCAGGAGAGATGATGTACGGCGTCAGTGGTAGCCAAAACCACACTGCGGCCCGGTGCAAAAGCCAGTCCTACGAGACCATGCCCGGCAACCTCGAGATTCGCCTGGCCCTCAGGTGTAATTTTCACAATGCCGCGCTTGCCTGAGAGCGAAGCCGCAACGTATACGTTGCCGCTGGCGTCGAAAGCCAAGCCCTGCGGACGTCCCAGGCCGCGGAAGAACTTATGAACTGTTCCGTGCGGGTCGATTCGGTGAACGCTGTCAAAACTCGACGTCGTCGGTCCAGTCACGAATAGATCTCCTTGCGGACCGAACGCAAGATGGTATGCAGAAACGCTCGGTTCAAGCGTGGCGAAAACAAAAACCTGCTGATCGCGGCCAATCTTGAAAATAGTGCCGCTGCGGTCGCCTACGTAGAGATTCTGGTTGCGGTCGAAGGCAATTCCTGTCGCAATTCCCATTCCTTCGGCGTACGTGGTCATGGTCCCGTTGGGGGCCACCCGATACACCGCGCCATCATGGCGCGAGGAAACATACATCTGTCCCTGGCGGTCAAAAGCAATCGCGGTCGCGTTCATCATCTCCGCGACGAAGGGCTTGACCGTGTAGTTGGTATCAATCTTGAAAATTGCGACAGGAACTTTTTGGCCGCGCGAGCCAGAAAACGTCGCGTAGATATTGCCTTGGGCGTCGATCGCGGGACTGGTAACGGGATGCAGATTTTCAGCGATAGGTACAGCGACCTTCACGTTTTGCGAGTTGCTCACATGACCGTTCGTCGCCACCACAACCGGACCGGAAGTCGCTCCCGCCGGAACTCGGGCAACCAGAAACGAATCCGAACTGATCACGACTCCGCCTTCGACGTCGCCAAACTGCACGCGCGGGCGCTGCCATTGCGGCGGTCGCAATCCCGAACCTGCAATGCGCACTTCGCCTCCCGCCAGCGCCAGCACGGGTGAAACGGACTCGATGTGCGGTCCGCCGTTTACATTTTTCTTGCCGAGGACACGATCGGAAAATCCCATGTGAAACCCACTCGTCTTACCTTAGAAGACCAAAGCGTAGAAAGAGATGCACAACGAATAGCGCGTACAAACCCGCGGCAATATCGTCCAGAACAATTCCCGTACCTTCTGGAAGCGCCTCCAATTGTCGCACCGGCGGCGGTTTGAGGATATCGAAGACTCGAAAAAGTATAAAGCTCGCCAAAAAAGATTTCCATGCCAGGGGAACGGCAACCAGGGCCACCAACTGTCCGGCTACCTCATCAATCACGACAAATTGCGGATCTTTTATCGCGGAGCCTTGGGCGACCCGAGTCGCGGCCGGAATACCAATCAGCGTGGCCAACGCCGCCAGGATCAACGCAATCGGAGTGCGCAGCGGGGCGGCGAGGGCGTGGGCGAGTGCAGCCCATAGCAACACTGTCGCGGCCGATGCCCAGGTTCCCGGCCCGGGTCGCAGACGTCCAATCCCCAAAAATGTACCGACTAGCGCAGCCCACCGCGGGGTTGAAAGCGTGACCCCGGCAGCTGTCGGGACGCCGTTTCGGACGGATTCCGTGATGGCGCCGTCGGAAGCGTTTTTCACAAATCCTCATCCTGATCTTCAGGAGTACTTTCCCGAACGTGCTCCTCCGCGTCGCTGACCGGGGAGGGAATCACATAAGCACCACTTGCCCATTTACCCAAGTCAATCGTGCGACAACGGTCGCTGCAGAAAGGAAATTCCGGGTCGCTGCTCTTGACGACTTTCTTGCAGATCGGGCAACGGAGCTTTAGGGTGCGCTTGCGGGGCATGGCTTAGGACTGCCTGGATCCTTGCTAATCGACGTGCCACTGGCTAGAAAACTTCACAGAAACCAGATCGCTACAGTATTTTCGCGACCAAATCGTAGTCGTGCGCTTCCACAATCTGACAGCGATAAAACTCCCCTGATTGGGGATCTGCCTCAGTTGGAAATTCGTTCACGAAGACTTTGCCATCAATCTCCGGAGCATGCATTGCCGTGCGGCCCTCCATAAGCAGATCGGTCTCTTCCGAACTTCCTTCCAGCAACAGGTCGAACTCTTGTCCCACCAGCGCCTTCTTTTTCTTCTTGCTGATCTGCCGCTGGATGCCCATTAGATGCTTGCGCCGCCGTTCAATCTCAGCGAGTGAAAGCTTCTTATCCAAACCGTACGCGCCGGCGCCTTCCTGATCGGAGTAAGAGAATGTTCCCATCCAATCGAATCGAGCTTCGCCGACAAAATCGCAGAGCTCTTCAAATTCCTGCTCAGTTTCTCCAGGAAAGCCGACGATGAATGACGTACGCAGAGTCAGGCCAGGAATGGCGCTCCGCATCTTGTCAATGGAACGGAGAAATACTTCCGCTCCGCCTCCCCGTTTCATGCGTTTCAGCACGCTCGCGGACGCATGCTGCAGCGGGACGTCCATGTAAGAACAAATTTTTTCGTGCGCTGAGATCGTTTCCAGAAGCTTGCCCGTGATTTTATTTGGGTAGGCATACAGGAAACGAATCCAGCGGAGGTCTTCGATCTGCGCCAGTTTTTCCAGCAGCAGCGCTAAGCCGTCCTTCAGCCCAAAATCTTCGCCGTAACAGGTGGTGTCCTGGCCGATCAATGTTATTTCGCGCACGCCAGCTTGCGCCAGGCGTTCGGCTTCAGCAATTACGGATTCGAACCGCCGCGAACGAAATTGTCCGCGCAACTGAGGGATGATACAGAACGTGCAAGGATGATCGCAGCCCTCCGCGATCTTGATGTACGCCGTAGATTTCGGAGTGGCCAGGATGCGTGGTGTTTCGTCGTCGTACAAATAATTTGGCAGATCTGCAATTGCGCCGTCCCATTGCCCGCGCGAAAATCGTCCCTGCGCAGCCCGGGCATCGCCTTCAGGCCGAGAGGAGAGCACGACGAATGGTGACTTGCTCGGCGATACAACCGGCGCCACGCCAGTTGCTGAGAGAATGTTCTGCAATTCGCCGGTACCAACAACAGCATCTACTTCAGGAATGCGCTGGCGAATCTCGTCGCGAAAGCGCTCCACCAGGCATCCCGCCACCACCAGCTTTTTTGCCCGTCCCGATGTCTTAAGCCCAGCCATCTCGAGAATCGTGTTCACCGACTCCTGTTGCGCGCTCTCGATAAACGAGCATGTATTCACCACGATGACGTCCGCATCCTCAGCTCGGGAAGAAAGTTCGGCTCCGGCGCGAGCCAAGAGTCCCATCATCACCTCACTGTCGACAAGATTCTTCGGACAGCCCAGGCTGACGAAACCTACCTTTTGCGGGCGTACCGGATCAGTATCAACGTTCGCTCTGGGGGTAGGATTCTTTTCGCGGGGACTCGGGATAGTGAGGCTCTTAGACGGCATGCAATCCAACTATTTTAACATTTTATCGATCCTCGCTAGCGACCCTTAGTCCCGCACTTAGTCCCGCAACAAGATTGAGGCCCAGTTCTCGTCTGTGACTATCGGTACCACGAAAGCCAGCAAGCTGTGGATGAAGATTTTGCGCTTCATGCTACGCTTGCACTACCGACCAAAAGTAGCTATCCGGCGTCCTGGAGGGGAAATGTCTGGGAAACAGGCCTTACTCGCAGTCCTGATCATGGGAATGTCCATCCTGACAGCCTCCGCACAGGCACAGGACGAGAAGAATGAATTGACCGGCATGTTGGGGCGCATCTTCATAAGCGACCAGGGGATTCACGGCGCAAACGCCCCCACAATTAACCCTTTTGTTCGATCCGGCAAAGGCCTGACATTTGAAGTCGATTATGCCCGCCACCTGTTGGGTACCGAGGTTTATGCCATCTCGGCCGAAGTGCCTGCTGTTTTCAATCTCGATGAGGACCTGGGATCTGGTGGCGACGTTGTTCCCTCCGGTTACCAGCAGATTTTCGTGACTCCAGCAATTCGCTTGAATCTGTTTCCTGCGACCAGAGTTTCCCCCTGGGCGAGTTTCGGCGGCGGGTTTGGACACTTCAGTGAGAGCAGCAATCTCAATTATTACGGCAATAATCCTGGAGGCTCAACCACCTCAGGTGTGCTACAGGTTGGTCTAGGACTCGATGTGAGTCCCTTCGGCAAGCGCATGCGGCACTTCAGCATTCGCGGTGAGGTTCGTGATTTCTGGTCCGGAACTCCTGATCTTCCATTGGCTGATACAGGTAAGACTCGGCAGCATAACTATTTTGTTGGCGGTGGCATGACTTGGCATTTCTAGGGGCGTTCACTTCTTAGTCGCCAGCTCCACTTCCTCATACAACTCCGGCAGCCTCTTCGCGTCATTTGAGGAATTCCCGAACCGCGCCGATTCGTAAGCTTCGGTGAATCGTCCAACCCGCAGGCGCAAGCCCTCATCTTCGATCACCCGAACGAATTCCTGTGCTGTCTGCGTCGTAGATTTCTTTACCCCGCGCCGTGCTAGGTATCGGGCCATGCGTTCGTACCACATCACCGCTGCTTCATCCGGCGATCGTTCGGGATGCGCCTGAAGTCGTCTCACGCGGAGCATCCGGGCAATCCTTCCCATATTGCCCAACAGGAGTACCAGGAATGCGATCCCACCGACGCCCCAGAACCAGCGCGTAGGCGTCTGCTCCGCGCTCCGCTGCCCGCGCCGCACCAGATTGAGCAGGCGTGCATAACGCAATTTGGCCCATGTTCTTGATCTTTCCCACGAATTGCGCGTGCTGCTGAGCGCCGCATGTCCCAGAATGTACTGGTGCGAGGAGTCGTAACTAATCACCCACTCCCGCCAGAACGATTGCGCCGCATCCAGATAAAGCATGGCCCGGTCCCAACCCTCCGGCGTCGCCACATCGCCGCCCGGCGTGGGATCGAAAGTAATCCAGCCGTAGCCAGGGAAGTAGGCCTCCACCCACGAGTGCGCATTCTTGGCCCGGACCACATAATTGCCGGTGACGTCATTAAATTCGTCGCTGCGAAAACCGTTCACTACGCGGGACGGAATGTGCAGCGTGCGCAACATCACCGCCATCGAAGAGGCAAAATATTCGCAATGCCCTTGCTTGCGCTCAAAAAGAAAGTTGGCCAGAGGGTCGACAACCGGGGCGTTCAGCAACTGCAAGGTATATCCGTAATGCGTTTTCAAATAACTCTCCAGCGCGACCGCCTTATCGTAGTTATTGGAAGCCGAACCGGAAATCTGCGCCGCCAGCCGGGGGATTCTGGAATCGAGAGCGGGAAGCTGTAAGTACGGTGAGACAAACTGCGAAAGAGCGCTCCCCGCGGTCCGAAGATCTGAGGCAGACGGTTTGGCAATATCAGAATCCGCCTCGTAGACGTTCACGGTATGTTGACTGTCGAGATCATAAACGGCTCCAGCCGCATCCACGCCCAGCGCGCGATACGTTCCCATCACTCGTCGCCCCCAAGGGGCGAGAAAGAAAATGTTTGTACCAATGGGCTCAAGTAAGACGCGGTAATGAATGAGGTGAGGGTAGGTGCCTGGCGCTGCCTGGCGTTGCCCCTCATAGGCTAAAGCCACGCCCTGGCTCGCGATCGGTATAGAAAATGCACCGTCTCCTTCCCGTTGCAGTATGAATTGCTCTCGAGGATTCGACCAGTTCTTGCCATCGAAGTTTGCCAGCGCCACTCCCCGCCAGTGGAGCGTGTACTGGCCGTGCCTGTCACCACTGATCTGGACATGCATTACCACCGAATTGGACTGCTGAATTCTTCCAATGCTGCCCAGGCGCACGCGATCGCTGAAGCCGGTGGAGAGATCGTTGCCGAACGAATAGCCGCCCAGATAACCCGCCGACATGCGAGGCAAAAGAAAAAATACTGCCGCCGCCGCCACCAACATCATGAGCACCAATCCGGGCGTCGTCCTTGCCAGTGCGAATGCCAGATGCCGGTGTTCGTGCGCATCGTTGGAGTGCCGCGCCTGAAATTTCGCTGTCCGCTCCGATCTCCGCATCTCCATCAGGATGAACGTGGCCACCGCCATCAACATGAATCCGGCAAAGAAGAAAAGGAAAATGCTGTCCACGGTCAGTACTGCGGACGCGAGCACCATAAGAAACGCGAGAATCGCCAGAGTCACATAGTCGCGATCGCGCCGCAGGGAAAACGTTCGCACTACCACCGCAAACAAAACCAGGTGTACCGTGGCTGGCAGAAATCCCCGAGAGAGCAGGAAGTAATCCGCAGCGTAGAAGACGAAGTATGCAATCGTGAGAGGCGTGGTCCAGCGCTCGGAAAATACGACGCGACGTCGCTCCGCTAGTAAAAAGCCCCGCAGGGCTAGGGCTGATCCCACTAGCAAAATCGTCGGAACATCAAGTCCTCCGGTGCTCGCTAAAGCGCCAAACCCCATCAAAACAAGTAAATAGAGAGAGAGTTCGAAGTACTTGTTGATCGCTTGCGGCAGCGGAATGATGCCCGGAAGTGGAGAAGGCTGAGGCATGCTTTTTTTGATAAAGGTCGACCGAACCCGTGATCGCATCAGATTCTTGTCAGACTCCTATTGTTCGATACATCTCATCAAGAAGGGAAGGGCTTCGTGAGTTTTTCTTGCACCAAAAGTCACCATCCCTTTGTCGATGCGATCTTCAACCTCTGCCTGCGCCTGGAACCTCTGCGGCTTTGCTAGAATGATTCCAGTCAGGCATCGGTCTCACGCGACGTACTCTCGCCAACCCCGCCAGGTCCGGAAGGAAGCAACGGTAACGGGCTCTTGCGTGTGCAGTGGGTTCCCGGTGCCTGGCTTATTTTTATCTTCGTTAGCCAACCCGGCTTGCCAATCCGGCTTTACGCATAATTTACAACTCTTTGCGCAAGAAGCGCCTCGCCGCCTCATCTTATCTAGTCAGGCCTGCAAGATTATCGCGAGGTGCAGTACAAAACATGCGCAATACTCGGATTCCATCAAATTTCGTTTCTCCAACTGTAACCATCCGCGTCTCCGGCTCGCTATCGCAAGGTCATCTCGCCTATGTTGATCAGCTTGTTTCTTCCGCGATCGAATGTGCCTTGTGGCCACTGCTCGACCTGGCGCATCTGATGGAGCTGGATCATGACGCTCTTATCTACCTCGTGGGTGGGGAAGGACGCCACTTCGGCATCGTCGGTTGCCCGAACTTTATCCGCGAATGGATGCAGTACGAAAAGGACAGTCATGCCGCTTAAGGGTTGGCCGGCCGCGCTCGACGGCTCCGTTGTCGTCGCGATCCATAAAGTCTTATTCCTCCACGATGGAATAGGGATCCTAAGGACCGTGGAGTTTCAATGACCCACCTACGGAAAATCTCAGACGCCTCACGCAAACTGATCAATGAATGTAATCGCCAACAATAGTTTCGTTGCCGGGGTTACCTGGTCGCCAAAATCCGTAGCCGATAGAATTTTCCAGAAAACTGAACGTCGGGCGCGTTTGAATGGTGAAATATCGCGATAACGCTTATCGACTTCGGGCTGTTACCCCGCGTCGCTTAATAATGCTGCACGCCTGTTCTTCGTCCCTTTCGATGCGTCTGCCCACTCAGCGTCGGACGAAATGGTTCCCTTCAGTTAGACATTCTGCTTCCAATCCTGCAAAATACTGAGTCTTATACTCAGGAGCTCTCATTGACCACACCTACGCGTGCCAGAGCCGGCATCAGGGCCAAGATCAGCGCCCTCGGCACCTATGTTCCGCCTCGCCTTCTCACCAATGCCGACCTGGAAAAAATGGTCGATACCACCAATGACTGGATTCTTGCCCGCGTTGGCATTCGCGAACGCCATATCGTGGAAAAAGGAATGGCCACCAGCGACCTCGCGGTCGAGGCGGCCAAGAAGGCACTGGCGCAGCGGGGCCTGACTCCAAATGACATCGACGCCATCATCGTCGGCACGGTCACGCCCGATATGTTTTTTCCCTCCACGGCCTGCCTGGTGCAGCACAAGCTGGGCGCGACCGGCGTTTGGGGTTTCGATCTCTCCGCCGCATGCTCGGCATTTGTCTATGCCGTGCAGACAGGAGCGCAGTTCATCGCCGCAGGCACGCATAAACGAATTCTCGTAATTGGCGCCGACGTTATGTCCTCAATCATCGACTACACCGATCGCGCGACATGCGTAATTTTTGGCGATGGCGCGGGAGCTGTGATACTCGAAGCTGCCGAGGACGACTCCGTAGGCCTGATCGATTTTATTCATGAGGTCGACGGCTCCGGTGGTTGCTATCTTTACATGCCCGGTGGAGGAAGCCTGAATCCGTCGTCGCGTGAAACCGTCGAACAGAAAATGCATTATGTCCACCAGGATGGCCAGCAGGTCTTCAAGTTCGCCGTTCGCAAACAAACCGAAGCCTGCCTGAAACTTCTCGAGCGCAATGGCCTGAAAGGTTCAGATGTTGACGCCTTCATACCCCATCAAGCCAATCTAAGAATTATCAACGCCACTGCCGAGCGCCTTGGCCTTCGCCCGGAAAGCGTAATCGTCAATATTGATCGTTACGGCAATACCACGGCAGGGACAATTCCACTCGCCATGAACACGGCCATTGAAGAAGGCAAGCTAAAGAAGGGAAGTCTGGTCCTGATGGCTTCTGTGGGCGCGGGCTTTACAGTCGGTGCGGCACTGCTGCGTTGGGCGTTCTAACTGTCAGCTATCTTAGATGAATCTCACCTGGGGAGTGGCCGCCTTCAGCCTCCAGCCGAACAAAGCGAGGCTTTCCGTCCCTGTCTTAAATGACGTTCGTAATGTCTCCACCGAACATTTCGGTGGAATTGTTTTGCACCCGCTGCTATCTTTTCGCAGCGTTCGCCTCACGTGGGGATGCGGTGAACGAGCAAGACCATGCTGCGTTCTACATGCTGCTGCCTGCTATTGGCTTTCGTTTCGATAGGGCACGCGATCGCTCAAAAGTCCAAAGACGACTCCCAGCAAACCAAATTGCTGGTGATGGAACACCTGTGGAACGAAGCCCAGGTGAATCGCGATGCACGCGCCCTCGACGGCATGATCGGCGCCAACTTCGTTAACACAGAGTGGGATGGCGAAGTCAGCGACAAATCGCAGTTCCTGGCCGATATCAAAGATCCGCAGTTTAAACCTATCACTCTGACAATTCAGGATCTGAAAGTCAGTATGTACGCCGACTCGGCCGTGGTGGTTGGCATTTATCATACGAAGGGAACCTACCAGGGTAAGCCTTACGAACATTTCGGACGCTTTACCGACACCTGGGTATTCACCGAAGGCCGCTGGCAATGCGCCGCCAGCCACACCAGCCTGCTGAAGAAGTAAACTTCCAGAATCAGACAACCAACCTCTTATAAATTCGATTCGGCAAATCAAAACTTTCCATACCGAAAATCTGCTCACACTGAGGGTCGTCCTCGATCCAATCTAGAATTATGGGACGATTGTTACGCAAGCGCGGAAGTCAACATGGAGATGGAGTTCCGGCCAAGTCGATGGAAGATTCTGTTGGCCTTCGCCATCATCTATCTGGTCTGGGGCTCAACATTTCTCGCGATTCGCATCGGCGTCCGCGAAGTGCCCCCGTTTCTCCTCGCCGGAATCCGCTTCTTCATCGCTGGGATCGTGCTCTACGCCTGGATGCGCTTGAAGGGTACGCCATCGCCGACTCGCCGCCAGTGGACCGCGATTTCGTTCCTGGCCGTGCTGATTTTCGTCTTTGATTATGGCTTGATCTTTTGGGCAGAGGAGCGCGTCGCATCCGGAGTGACGGCGGTCATGATGGCAACCATCCCGGTGTTCATGGCTATTGCCGAGATTTGCTTCCTGCGCACACAGCAACTCTCCACGCGGCTCGCGCTGGGATTAGTGGTCGGAGTAAGTGGAGTGCTGGTTCTCGTCGGTCCGTTGTCGGGCGCTGGCGAGAAGGCAATTGATACTTCTGGGGCCATCGCTCTGATCGTTGCTGCAATCAGCTGGACCGCTGCAACAATCCTTACCCGCAAGTTTTCCTTGCCAGAATCCAAAGTGATGAGTTCAGGCGCTCAGATGCTGGTCGGAGGAGTTCTGCTCATCATGACTTCCGCCGGACTGCGTGAATTCACTGGCTTCGATGTACGCGCAGTTACGTTCGGCGCATGGCTCGCGCTATTTTACTTGATCGTGGCCGGCTCAATCGTTGCCTTCACTGCGTACGTGTGGCTGATTCATCACGAATCGCCAACTAAGGTGGGCACTTACGCATACGTCAATCCGGTTATAGCGGTGCTTCTCGGATACGCGCTGGCTGGCGAGTCACTCAGCGTGCGGACGATAGCGGGGACCTTGCTGATTCTGATCAGCGTGGTGGTCATCACGACCACGCCGAAGAGGAAAGTCGATATCGTCTTGGAGAGAGAACCCGAATTGGCTGAACCCTAGTTAGGATGAACTGTAATTTGACTGAACCGCAATTCTTATTCCTTTACGGCCGCGTCATCTTTTCTGGACGCACCAGTTGATCGAACTCTTCGCCTGTAAGATAACCCAGCTTCAACGCAGCCTCGCGCAAACTGCTGTGCTCCACATGCGCGGTGTGCGCGATCTGGGCTGCCTTGTCGTATCCCACCTTGGGTGCGAGCGCTGTTACCAGCATCAGCGAGTTCTTTACGTACCAATCAACCTTCGCGCGATCGACCTCGATACCTTTGATCATGTATTCCACATAGCCGTGGCAGGCGTCCGTAATCAGGGTGACGGAGTGCAGGAAGTTGTAAATCATCACCGGCTTGTAAACGTTGAGTTCGAAATTCCCCTGCGACCCGGCAAATCCCACGGCTGCGGTCGCGCCGTGCACCTGAACGCAAACCATGGTCATGGCTTCGCACTGTGTAGGATTCACTTTCCCCGGCATGATCGATGAACCGGGCTCGTTCTCCGGAATGGAAAGTTCACCGAGACCGCAGCGCGGGCCGGAAGCCAGCCAGCGGATGTCGTTCGAAATTTTCATCAGCGATGCTGCTAGCGTTTCCATCGCGCCCTGCGCGAAGACGATTTCGTCATGGGCAGAAAGTGCCGCAAATTTGTTGCCATGAGAACGAAAGGGAAGTCCGGTGAGCTCGGCGATCTTTTTCGCAGCGCGCTCGGCGAACTCGGGATGTGTGTTCAATCCCGTACCCACGGCGGTTCCGCCGATAGCGAGATCGTAAAGCCCATCCAGAGCTTGCTCCAGCCGTTTGATATCCCGCTCCAGCAGGCTGGCCCACCCGCCAAATTCCTGGCCAAACGTGAGGGGCACGGCGTCCTGCAGGTGGGTGCGGCCGATCTTAACCACATTCTCGAATTCTTTCGCCTTGGCCGCAATCGCATCGTGCACACTTCTGATCGCCGGAATGAGCGCGTTCTTCAATCGATCCGCGGCTGCAATGTGCATCGCGGTGGGAAATGTATCGTTCGAAGACTGGGACATATTCACGTCATCATTGGGATGAACAGGCTTCTTCGATCCCTTCTCGCCCCGGGCAATCTCGATGGCGCGGTTCGAGATAACTTCGTTCACGTTCATGTTGGTCTGAGTGCCGCTGCCGGTTTGCCAGACGCGCAAGGGAAATTGATCGTCCAATTTGCCTGCAATCACCTCGTCCGCGGCCTGCACGATCAGCTTTGCCTTGTCCGCCGGCAGTTTCCCCAAATCCTGGTTCACCAGAGCGGCTGCCTTCTTCAACGTCCCGAACGCATGAATCAGTTCGGGCGGCATGGTATCGCGTCCAATGTTGAAGTGCAGCAGGGAGCGCTGCGTCTGCGCTCCCCAATAAACGTTGTCCGGAACTTCGATTTTCCCCATGCTGTCGGATTCAATGCGCATGCGGCTTGCGGTTTCCGTGGAGATTGGCATTATCAGGTCCTGACCGGAGCGTTGGAAATGGATGACGTAACTGCAAATTATAGCGCGGAGCGCATACGGCACCGTACCCGAGCTCACGCGGCATTGTGATGAAAAGAAACCGCAACGTCCGCATGCTAGAATCATCGGTCTCCGATCTACGCTCATAGCTCCGTGTAGATTGCACCGATCAAGGAATCGATGCCTGACTTTCTCACCGCCGAAGACGTTGAAACTTTGCCCAAGACCAAAGTTCGTCCGGATTCCGAGCAGCACACGGACGTGCTGGTGATCGGAGCCGGGCCTACCGGTCTCGCCTGCGCCATCGAAGCGCAAAAAA
Source organism: uncultured Acidobacteriaceae bacterium (assembly GCA_963817305.1). Classification (GTDB taxonomy): domain Bacteria; phylum Acidobacteriota; class Terriglobia; order Terriglobales; family Acidobacteriaceae; genus Sulfotelmatobacter. Next base: position 284,548 of record CAWFOD010000017.1, read on the forward strand.
TCGGATTACGCGTCATCGTCGTCGACAAAGGTTGTCTCGTGAATTCCCTCTATCACTATCCGCCCAACATGTCGTTTTTTACTACACCGGAACTGCTCGAAATCGGCGATATACCTTTCACCACGGCCCGGCAGAAGCCTACCCGCGAAGAGGCTTTGGAGTATTACCGCAAAGTTTCAGAACATTACGAGCTCGACATTCGCCAGTACGAATGGGTTAAAACTGTCATGGGGGAAGATGGAAAGTTCAGCATCACGGCCACCGACCGGGTTGGCCGTCCGCATGACTATCGAACCCGCAAGGTAATCGTTTCCACTGGCTATTACGATCTCGCCAATCAGCTTTGCATTCCCGGTGAAGAGATGGCCAAGGTATCGCACTATTATGGCGATGCCCATCCTTACTACGACACCGATGTGCTGGTGATCGGAGGCAAGAACTCGGCTGCCATTGCGGCGCTCGATCTGTGGCGTCATGGTGCACGCGTCACGCTGGTCTACCGCGGTTCGCAACTGCACCATCATGTAAAGTACTGGATCAAGCCTGACCTCGAGAATCGCATCAAGAATAATGAGATCGAAGCGTATTTCAACAGCACGGTGCAGGAAATCGGAGTCGATCATGTGGTGATCAAGACTCCGGGCGGCCCACTGCGCCTGAAGAACGATTTCGTCCTCGCGCTTATCGGCTACCATCCTGATTACGATTTTTTGCGCAGCATGGGGATCGAATTATCAGAGGACCAGCATCGCCCGGTCTGCGATCCGGTCTCGCTGGAAAGCAATGTGCCGGGAATTTACGTTGCCGGTGTGATCGTTGCCGGATCGCGCACCAATGAAATCTTCATCGAGAACGGCCGCTTCCACGGCAAACAGATTGCCGAAGACCTCAAAATCAAACTGCGGCCTGAATCCTAGAAAACGCACACATTACTTCAACAGATATTCCTTCACAAACTCGACCGTAGCGTAAAACTGATAATCCCTGTTCTTTTTCTTGCCGAAGCCGTGACCCTCATCTTTTGCCATTAGCCACCATACGGGCGTCCCATTTTTCCGCACAATTTGCACCATCTGGGAGGATTCACTGGCCGGTACGCGCGGATCGTTCTGCCCCGCGATTACGAACAGAGGCTTGGTAATATTCCTGGCATTGTTTGCCGGCGCAATCCGCTCCAGGAACTCTCGCATCTTGGGGTCACGTTCGTCTCCGTATTCCACTCTCCGCAGATCCTGCCGGTAGCCGGAGGTATGCTCCAGAAAAGTCACAAGGTTCGACGGTCCCACTACGTCTACGGAGCAGCAAATCCTGTCGTTGTAATTGGTAGCGACGGCAAGGGTCATAAATCCGCCATAGCTTCCGCCAGTAATCATGACCTTGTTAGCATCGAGATCGGGCTGGGTCTGAATCCAGTCGAGCAGGGAATTAATATCCTTGTACGATCCCTCGCGCAGAAATCCGTTGTCGAGTTTCTGAAAGCTCTTGCCATATCCAGTCGAGCCGCGAACGTTGGGATAAATCATCGCAATGCCGAGCTCATTCAGATAATAGTTGTCACGGCCGAGAAAGTCCGGGCGCACCTGACCCTCAGGGCCGCCGTGAATGTCGATAATCACCGGCCGCTTGCCGGGAAATTTGTTTCCCGGCTTGTAAAGGAAGCCCGAGATAGATCGTTGATCCCACGATTTCCAATGAATCAAATGCGGTTCAGCAAAGCCGGATGTATTCAGGCCGCCGGTCTCACTGAAGGTCCAGCGCTCGACCTTGCCCGAAGCCATATCCAAGGAATATGCATCGTAGGGTTGGCTGGCCGTGCTCAGCGAGAATCCAATCTCGCGGCTGTCGTTGCGCCATTGAATGCCGTACATTACGCCGACCGGTAACTTTGGCACCGCAACTTCTTTGTTGGTTGTGTTATCGAGCACGTGCAAGATGCTGATCCCATCTTCATTCGCTTCAAAAGCAATCCAGCGTCCGTCCTTAGAAAGATCGAACTCATCGACATCCCAGTTGAGGGCTGGAGTGAGGACGGTGACTTTGCGGCTGGCCAAATCCATCTTGATGAGGCGTTGGAATTCCGAGTCTTGATCGCTGGTCATGTAGGCGCTTTTGCCGTCCTTCGCAAAGCGTGCATTGCTGTAGGCCACGGTCTCCGTCCCAGACTTCGGAGTCAACAATTCTTTTTTACCTGAGGCTATATCCATGAGCCACACATAGCTCTCGGCGGCCGATACGTAATTCGTCACAAGGAGCTGCTTGCCATCCGGCGACCAATCAGTAACGCTCCATCCCCCTCCTTCTAACTGTGCAACCATTCGTGCACTGCTGGGGTCGTTTGCATTCACCACCCAGATGTCGACGTCATTGCCATTACGCCGCGTCGAGCCGAAGGCGACACGATCGCCCTGATACGACCAGCGTGGGTCGACGTTGCGCGACTTGCCGTCGGTGAGCAGCGTGATGTCACCAGTGGCAAGGTCATAACGATAAAGTTGAAAGAATTCTCCTCCGCCCACATCCTTCATGAACAGGAACGAGTTGTTGTTAACGGGCGGGTAGAGCGCCTCCGCAACCCGGTCGGGGAAAAAAGTGAGTTGGGTGCGCGCAGCTCCCGGAGCTTTTACCTGATGCACCTGCGCCGTATCGCCGAAGCGAGTTTCGATCAGCATCTCGCGCCGATCCGGGTTCCAACTCTCAAAGCTAGCGGCGCGAAAATCGCTGTAGCGTCCCACCGTGTCGGCCAAGGCAGCGGGAATCTTTGGGATCCCCTCGACCACCAGGTTCTCGTTAGGAACGATGTCATCGCTCTGCGCAAACGCAAAGCCGACAAAGAGAATAACCGCGACAAGACGCAAGCATCGTTTCATCGATCAGATCCTCCATCACTCCGACGCATGGAACACGGTTCCGTTAGCGAGTGGCATCTTAGGACGTCGATGAACCGGAGTCAACGAGCAGCAGCTGCAATGCGCATCCAGATACACATTCCAACCCTCTCGAATGCCAAGCTACAAAGGCGGGAGTGAATCTTTGTTACCCTAACTCTTCGCATGGAACCTCAACCCGAACGTGCGGCTCCGTCGATCTCTCTCGCATCGTATTTGCAATTAGTGCGCGGGAATCGGAATTTCCGCCGCCTATGGCTGGCGCAGATTGTCAGCGAGATTGGCGACTGGTTCTACACGCTATCCATTTACACGTTGCTGCTGCAGTTGACCGGCCACGCCAGTTCGGTGGCATTGGCTTTGATTCTGCAGGTTCTACCGCAGACATTCATAGGCCCGACCGCGGGTGTGGTGAATGACCGCCTGCGCCGCAAGCATGTGATGATCACCGCCGACGTCGTGCGGATCTTTGTGGTCCTCGCCATGTTGTTCGTGCGTTCGCGCTCGATGGTCTGGCTGGTCTATCCCTTGCTGCTGGCGGAGACCCTGATGGCCGCTTTTTTCGAGCCGGCCCGTAGTGCGGTGATCCCGAATATCGCGGCCAAGGGCGAAGTTCTCATCGCCAACACACTGTCGTCAGCAACCTGGTCAGTGAATCTGTTGATCGGGGCGTCGGTCGGCGGAGTGGTCGCTGCTTTCTTCGGACGGGACGCAGTCTTCATCCTGAATGCTCTTTCGTTTTTGGCTTCGGCTCTGCTTATCACCGGGATGCGGTTTGCCGAGCCGCATGCGGAGTCCGCCGCTCCGCTGCGACCGCGCGATCTCGTCGATTTCTCGCCTGTGCTGGAAGGAATCCGCTACGTACGGAATCACAGAACGCTTCTGCCCGCGGTATTCGCCAAAGCCGGCGAACTCATGATTGGACCAAGCTGGGTGATCTTCACCGTGCTGGGGGCGAACGAATTCGCCGTTCACTGGCATAATGTGAATGCGGCGCGCGGGGCGATGCTCGGCATGAGCATCCTGCTCGGCGGACGCGGGCTGGGCGCACTCGTTGGCCCGCTCATCTCGGCACGGTGGGCGGGGCGTAGCGATCGCCGCCTGCAACTCGGCATTCTTTTCGGTTATCTTGTTGTTGCCCTGGGATATGGAACTCTGGGGATTTGTCGCACAGTGTGGATGGCAAGTGCTTGCGCCATGCTCGCGCACATGGGAGGATCGACCGTCTGGGTATTCTCAACTACGCTGCTGCAGTTGCACACTGAAGACCGATTCCGCGGCCGAGTCTTTTCTGCCGATCTGGGCTTTTCGATGCTGACCATCGCCGCCGGCGCTTATCTATGTGGCCGCTTGCTGGATGCGGGAGTGCCGGCTCGCACACTCGCCACCTATACAGGACTCATCATGTTTATTCCCGCAGGTCTGTGGTCGCTGGCGATGCGTTCGAAAAAGGAAGCCTGAACTCGGCGCGCCGCGCTGCAACAACCGTGTTGCCGAACATAGAAAGGTGTCCGCAGACCTACGTGCCTAGAATCCGATCGATCTTAGCGGCCATGATGAAGTCACTCTCGGTGAGGCCATCGACTTTGTGAGTCCAAAGCGTAATTCCTACTTTACCCCACGCCAGCAGAATGTCAGGATGATGTCCTTGTTCCTCGGCTACCGCTCCCACTCGATTTACGAACTCCAGCGCTTGAGCGAAGTCGGGAAATTTATACTCGCGTGTGATGTGGTGCTCTTCTACCACGTCCCATTGCGGAACGATCTTGTGCAGATCTTTCAGTTCCTTTCCTTTGAGGGGCGGTATTCCGCCGCGGCAGGGAACGCATTTCTTGTCGGCGAGTTGTTCGACCATGGAAGTCTCCAGAAATTATGATATCCGAAAATGGATGGCACACCGGTTCTTAAACATACGCACTAGAATCAAAACACGTTGAAACCTCGGGGCTTGCCAGCGCATCTTTAAAGGCTCATTCCGGACCAGAAAGCTTTTGGGGCAGAAAGAAAAATGACAGCACAACCGGCACGAAGCGGTTCCGCTCCCGGCGGAGGCAATCCTTGGCTGGTTGCAATTGCTGTCATGCTCGCGACATTCATGGAGGTTCTGGATACTTCCATCGCGGCTGTCGCGCTGCCCTACATCGCCGGCAGTTTATCGGCCACCAATGACGAAGCCACCTGGGTGCTGACCAGCTACCTGGTGGCGAACGCCATCATCTTGCCGGCAAGTTCCTGGTTCTCGCTGCGCTTCGGGCGGAAAAGATTTCTCATCACTTGCATTGTCATCTTCACGGTTTCATCGTTCGCCTGCGGCTCCGCCACCAGTTTGGCCATGATCCTGATCGCACGCGCCGTACAAGGTGCGGGAGGCGGAGCGCTACAGCCATTATCGCAATCAATTCTGCTGGAAACTTTTCCTCCGCAAAAACGCGGCTTCGCGATGGCGGTGTTCGCCCTGGGCGTAGTGGTCGCGCCGGTTCTAGGGCCCACTCTTGGAGGTTGGTTGACCGACACGTATACGTGGCGATGGGCGTTCTACATCAATATTCCTGTCGGAGCATTTGCCATATTCATGATCTCCCGCTACGTGGTGGATCCTCCGTATATCAAGGACGCGCATCCCGGAAAGTTCGATGGCATCGGGCTGGGACTGCTGGCCGTCTGGCTGGGTGCGCTGCAAATCATTCTCGACAAGGGACAGGAGGACGATTGGTTTGGCGCCACCTGGATTCGCTGGGCTGCCGGAATTCTGATCATAAGTTTCATCGCGTTCCTGATTCGCGAGTTTCGTCACGACAAGCCTCTGGTGGATCTGCGCGTCTTTCGTCATCGCAACTTTGCCATCGGATGCCTCCTGATCGGGCTATTCGGCGCCGGGATTTACGGCCTGGTCACACTGCTTCCGCTCTTCTATCAGGAGCTGATGGGGTACACGGCGCTGGCCGCGGGCTGGGCGGTCAGTCCACGCGGTGTTGGAGCCATTGTCGCCATGCCCATTATCGGATACCTGACCGCCAAGATGGATAACCGTTGGCTGATCGCGTTCGGCTTCGCGATGTTCGGCGCGGCCAGCCTGTGGTTCGGAGAGGTGAATCTTTCAATCGGGCAGTGGACATTCCTGTGGGCAATTCTGATCAGCGGCTTCGGCTCAGGCTGTGTGTTCGTCCCGCTATCGACTACCGCAATGGCCTTCCTGAAAAATGAAGAAATCGGCAACGCCAGCGGCCTCTACAATCTCTTGCGAAATATTGGCGGAAGCATCGGCATCTCTGTGGTGAACACAATCGTCTCGCGACACGAGCAGATACATCGCAACGAACTGGCGGGTTCACTTGATCCGGGACGAGTTACGGTTTATGGCGGCCTCCATGGAATACAAGCCTTTTTGAGCTCCCGCGGAGCCTCTTCCACGGACGCATTGCGCCAAGCTTATGGACTGCTTAACTTCGATCTGAACCAGCAGGCGCGGTTGTGGTCCTACGTGGATGACTTCCGTTATATGGCACTGGCTTGCTTCGGCTGTGTGCCGATCGTTTTTGCGTTGAAGAAAGCAGTGGCGAAAAGAGGCGCCGCGCCCGCGGCGCATTAGCATCGAATTGATGGCTGCGTGTCAGCCTTACGCTTTTCGATGCCTAGAACGGAATATCCTCATCCGTAATCGGCCCTGATGCTGCGCCCGCATGCTCAGGCTCTGGCGTGCGCTGGTCGAAGTTGTTGCCGCCGCCGGCGGATGCGCCGCGCGAACTTCCGCTGAACTCTCCGCCCCCGCCTTCGCCGCGTCCGCCAAGCAGGATCAGATCGCTGGCCACTACTTCGGTCATATACTTCTTCTGCCCGCTGGTTTTGTCGTCCCAGGAGCGGGTTTGCAGGCGGCCTTCGATATAAACTTTGCCACCCTTCTTCAGATATTCTCCCGCGATTTCCGCAAGCCGCTGCCAGAGCACCACGTTGTGCCATTCCGTGCGATCCTGCCATTCGCCGGCTTTGTCTTTGAAGCGTTCGTTGGTGGCGATCGTCAGCTTAGCCACGGGCGTGCCCTGCGGCGTGTATTTGATTTCTGGATCTTTGCCCAGGTTACCGATCAGTTGAACCCGGTTGAGACTTTTTCCTGCCATCAGAAACTCCTTTGCAGGGGTTCACTATAGCAGAATTGGCCGCTTGGAAATGCTGCGGAGCGTCACAATCCACGAACGGAGTCTCATTTCGGGGCGGACCGTGAATCCACAAAACTGCTGACGAAGCCGCCGCAAAGTGACGAATCCGGGTTATAATCCCGCCATGCCTGCCGCACCTGATGTGCGTGGAACCGGAGCGCCTAAAGCCGTCGGAATGGTTCCCGACGAAATGAAGTGGGAGCCGAAATCCAAAGGTCTTGCCACGCCGCGCAAGAAAAAGCCAAAAGAGCTCGCCGTCATCACCGAATGCTGCACCGGCTGCGCGGGTTCGCCTGCCTGCGTGGAATATTGTCCGGTGGAAGACTGCATGTTCTGGGTTCCCGACGAAGACAGCACACCCTTCGGCCGCATCGCCGTCGATCCCATTCTTTGCATCGGCTGCAAGAAATGCCTGAGCAAAGGCCCCGACGGCTGCTTCCTCGACGGCTGCCCCTGGGATGCCATCGTGATGGTGGACATTGTTGAAGTGGAAAAAGAAGTGGGACCGATGGCGATCTAGCTTTGATATCTCATCCGTCAGCTTTCAGACGCCAGAATTCCGCAGTTGCAGCAAATCCCACTTGTTGCCGTAAAGATCCTCGAACACCACGACCGTTCCGTACGTCTCTTTCCGCGGCGCCTCGCAGAATTTCACGCCATGTGCAGTCATCGCGCGATAATCGCGCCAGAAATCGTCTGTATGAAGGAACAAAAATACTCGGTCCCCGGTCTGATTGCCGATGCGACTCTCTCTCGGCTGTCGACGCTCGCGCTAGAAGCACCTTCGTACCGTGCGAATGTGGTGGAGTAACAAGCACCCAGCGTTTCTCCCGCCCCAGTCGATCACTTGCCGCAGAATCTTCGACCAGCTCGAACCCCAGCTTTTGCGTGAAGAACGCGATGGCCTCGTCGTACTCGCGAACCACCAGTGTGACGTAGCCTATCGTCTGCGCCATCATCTTTCCTGTTTAAAATTAGCGACTTTCTCTGTTTCGAATCGCCTTTTCCGTCTCAACCGCCTGTTGCCTCACGTCATTCGAGATGTCGGGAAGTTCGCGCTCATAGGGAGTAATTGCAGGAAGATCGTCGGGTTGTCCGATGAGATACAACGCCCGCAACGCTTCCCACACCTGTTCGGTTGAGGGATCGACCATGGCAATTTCCGCCCCAACCGCGACGCTCGCGCCGGTTCCAGCTACGGAACGAATGCGTCCCGGAATCGGCGAACGGATTTCCACCGTCGTATTCCCATACCGCAGCTTCGCGATCAGTCCGTTCTGATGGATGGCTGTGCCGGGGCGGTCAGCATCTACAATGCTGCCGGATTGTGGTGAAATAATTCGCGCGGGCTCGAGCAGCGCGACAATTTGCGGATGACCTGTAGCGTCGCCGAACCGCACCAGCGAGAGCGCCGCATTTCCACGCACCATCGGTGATGGATCATTCAACATTTTCAGCAGCGCCTCGTGAAATCCCGCGCCGGTCGTGTCTTGCCCCATCACCCAGGCATCGGTATTGCGCACTTCCTCCACAGGGTCGCCCGCCAGGCGCACTAACTCTGGATACCATTGCTTGGCGCTTGCATCGTGCCGCGTAATGCGCTCACCGACTTGGACCAGCGCCTGTTGAATGTGCCGCGGCTTCTTTGTGTCGTGCAAATATTCGTTCAACTGCTGGTCGGAAAGTTTTCGCCCGAACCACGTGTTCCACCAGAACAGGAAAGGCATCAGGCAGATCAGCCAGGCGGTTACGAAGAAGAGAATCTTCTGATTGCGGGACATGCCGGGCTTGCGAGTCTTCGCGGTGTCAATCGATTGATCAGGAACCGGATTAGCAGACATGTTCTACCGACACCTACTCCACCACATCGGCATCGAGCACCCGATCTTGTTCAAGATAATGGGAGACGGCGTACTGGGCCAGAAGCGGCGTCTGCAGCCGGATTTCGGCGCCAATCCATTCGCCTTTGGCATACGGCTGATCAGGGCCGTGATTACTACGCCCACTGCTGCCGAACTGCGGACCGAATTCCGCGCTTTGAATTTGATCGAACTGTTTGATCTGGCGCCAAGCCTCGTCACCGACAGTTCCCGACACATCGATTTTCAATCGTACGATCGCCATACCAAACTCAATTGTTGATAGCCGATTGCTGATTGACACCACCCGAATCGGATCCTGATTTTCAATCAAAAATCATCAATGAACAATCAAAAATGCCCTAGCTGTGCGGAAACCACCGATACAACATGAAGTATACGAGCACCCCTGTGACACTCACATACATCCACAACGGCCAGGTCCAGCGCGCGATGGCGCGATGGCTGTCATAACGGCCGCGTAGCCCGCGGCTCAGCGTGATGATCACCATGGGAACGATCACGATAGCCAGCGTCACGTGAGGGATCAGCACGATCAGATAAACGATGTGCCAGAAGTGGCTGCCCAGGAAGCGGATATCACCCACGTGCGCGTGAAAATAAACATAACAGGCCAAAAACAGAGCTGACGACACAACGGCGGCGATCATGCACGCGCGATGCGCGGCGACTTTTCCCCGCATAATCAGGCTGCGGCCCGTGAACAGAAGAACCGCACTGCCTCCGTTCAGGCTGGCGATAAGGGCAGGGAAGTAAGCGTATTGCTCGGCGATCACGCGGCCGGCCTCGTGCTGCGGCGATTGGCCATCAGAAACGCGAGTCCAAACATTACCAGGGAAAATAGAAGTAGTGTCGCCATCGCCGAAGACAAAGGAAACGTTGCTTCCATCCCGGGATAAAGAAGAGCGCGCAGTGCCTCCACTCCGTAGGTGAGCGGATTCATATACATTAAGGCGCGAATCCATGCCGATGCGCCCGCCATCGGAAACAGCGCGCCCGATAACAGCCACAGGGGAATCAGAAACAAATTGATGATGCCGTGGAAGGCCTGTGTGGAATCCATGGGCCACGCGATAGCAAAGCCCAGCGCGGTGAGTGCGAACGAGATCAGAAAAACCACCACCGCCACCAATAAAACCTGCACCACATTAAGATGGATGCCGGCGAACGGAGCGAACACCAGAAAGATCATGCCTTGAATTGCCGACAGCGTTGTCCCACCGAGAACTTTGCCCAGCACAATCGCGGAGCGCGGCACCGGCGCCACCAGCACGGAGAGTAAAAACCCTTCTTTGCGGTCCTCAATCACCGACATCATGGTGAAGATCGAAGTGAACAGCACGATCATGATCAGCGCGCCAGGATAAAAATAATCCATATAGTGCTGCTGACTCTGTCCTCCGCCGGTTCGAAAAGACGTGCCGAATCCCGCGCCGATCACTACCCAAAACACCAGCGGCGATGCCAGCACTCCCACTACGCGCGATTTCTGCCGGTAGAACCGAACAATCTCCCGCCACCACAGCGTGAAGGCGGGCAGCAACACTCCCGCGGAGCTCGGTGCAATCGGTCTCGACAAAGTTGCCGTTTGAGTAGCCAAAACTTAACCCGCTTTCGCCGTCGGAGATTTCACTGCTGGGGCGACCGCCTTCTTCTTGCCAATCAAGCCCCGGTCGCGCATTTCCCAGAACGCGTTCAACAGAAAGGTCCCAGACAGCGCGAGCAGAATCAAAGTCATGAATAAGCCGTCAACGGTGTCCGACAGCGGCGACAACGTGATCATGCCGCTCAAAAAGATCCAAACCACGCCTACCAGCGGTACAACCCCTAGCACAAAAGAGAGAGCAAGCACATTACCTCCTGTGATCTCTTGAAGAGGACTTCCCCTCTTCTTCAGTTTCGTTGTTTTTATCGCTCCAGAATTTGTGTCCAGTGCGGCGAATGAATACATCCTCGAGTGCCGGCTTGCTGATCGAAAGCGCCTCGATCTCTCCCGGAAAAGCTTCGACCACTTCGGTAACAAAGCGGTGTGCGCCTTTATGTTCTATGCGCACCTGATTTTCCAGAACCGTGGTATCCACGTGAAACCGGGCCCGGATTCGCTCAGCCAGCAGTCCGGCGTCTCGGGCCGCATCGAGCATTACCACGTCGCCGCCAATTTCGCTCTTCAACTCCGCCGGCGTACCCAGCGCTACCAGGTTGCCTTCGTTCAGAATGGCCAGGCGGTCGCAGCGCTCGGCTTCTTCCATCAGGTGCGTGGTCACCAAAACGGAAACCTGTTCTTCGTCGCGCAACATCTGCAGGTACTGCCAGAGATCGCGCCGCGCCCCGGGATCAAGGCCGGTGGTCGGTTCATCCAGCAAAAGCACGCCCGGATGATGTAACAACCCTTTGGCCAGTTCGATGCGCCGCTGCATTCCACCCGAGAAAGTTTCAACGAGTTCTTTGGCGCGATCCGCGAGTCCAACCCGCGAAAGGATTTCGGCGATTCTTTTCTTGAGCGCTGTTCCGCGCAAGCCATACAGATGGCCTTGGTGCCAAAGATTCTCGTAGGCGGTGAGCTTCATATCGACGCTCTGCGCCTGAAAAACAACGCCAATTTGCCGTCGCAGCCGCGCCGGTTCTTGCGCCGCGTCACACCCCATGATGATCGCCCGGCCGCCGCTCGGAACCATCAACGTGGAAAGAATCCGAAAAAGCGTCGTCTTCCCGCTACCGTTCGGGCCCAGAAGGCCGAATAGTTCCGCCGGCCGCACGTCGAACGAAACTCCGTTCAGCGCAGTGCGATTCTCATAGCGATGCACTAAATTCTGAACGGAAATGACGGCAGCCGAGGAAACGGCTACTTCGGGTGCGGTATCTGCGACTACGGAAACTTTCGATGCCAAGAGTGTCCTAAATGAACCCGATATTAGTTTACGACGATATGCAGCAGAGCATCGCGGAAATGAGCCAAAGCTTAATAAAACTTTTACTCAATGGATGTTCAGGCCGCCGAAGCATCCCCTTGTGCCTGCGGCACACGCTCTTCAAAGGCAACGGGAACGTGCCGCCATACCTGAATCGCGAGAACCACAGTCGTCGCGAGCAGCAGCGCTCCTACAGCGACATGCGCTACCGTCGATACCACCATGGGCAGCTCTGGCTGTGCCGCATCCCTGCCCCATGCCACGCGCGTCAGAAAAGCAGTGAACCCCAGGCAAAGCTGCGTGATCAGCAGCGAAATCATGATGATGGCCGGCCGCCGTATCGCTTCAATGTGCGAATACACCGAAATCGCCCGGATCGCTGTCCAGGCCAGCACGAATGAGACAATCACAGCATTCAACACGTGCGGCCACCAGCTCATGCCGTGATGGCGAAACATCCCTCCCAGCACGAGTTGAACATAGAGCACAAAAATAGAAAGAAGCGTGAGCGTGATTAAGCTAGGCCGCCGCGAATCAAACTCTACTTGCGGCGTTTCTTCAACCCACCGGCGTCCGGTGAAGAGCGCTATGGCAACGGCGATGCAGAAGAAAGTTTGCGCCACCGTTGCATGGGCAGTGGAAACCGCGGGAGGTTGGAATAGTAAAACCGTAAGTCCACCCAAAATCGCTTGCACTATGACCGTACAAAATGCGCCAATAGCAAGCCAGCGCATCCAGCGCCGCCGCTCCACCAGCAATGTCCATACCGCGATCGCCAAAGTCAGGGTGACCAGGGTTCCCGCCACCATGCGATGACTCCATTCGTAGCGGACTCCGCCCACGAAATGAGGAATCTTCACCAGATATCCGAATGATGTGGGCCAATCAGGAACCGACAGTCCTGCGTCGTTACTGGTGACCAGAGCACCAGCCGTGATCACCACAAAAGCTGCGCATGCGGTAAAAACTGCGAAGGCGTGATGAGCACGGTTGTATGCTGCCGGAAGAGCTTTCGGAGGATTTCCCATGGTCAACGCGATCAGTGGTGCGGACTGCGCCAGATGGCTCAGTCCGCACCTGAAGAGACAATTTTATCAGACAGTAACAAGGGCCAAACTATCAAAACCGTTTTCAAGACGAAGTTACTCGCCGCTGGCCTTGAAGCTCTGGTCGACCGTCTTGGTTTCTTTCGGGCCGACTGTCACTTTCTGATCCTGCTCGCCGAGTTTTTCCTGCACGAACGCGATGGTGTAATCGCCCGGGGGCAGGCCCTTGATTTCATAGTTTCCGCTCTTGTCGGTAACCGCGTAGAACGGAGTCTTCACCACGTTGATGTACATCTTCATCCACGGATGTTGGTTACACTTCACCGGCAGCATAATTTCTTCACGGGCGAAATTCTTTTCGATCGCGGGAGACGACGGCGGCTGTGATTCGTTCCACTCCCGGTTGTCCTTCGGTGTGGGATGGATGTTATGCGTCGTCTGGTCGTCATTCTTGATCTCAACCGTCTGCCCGGCCATCACTCCCAGCACATGCGGATGATATTTGCAGCCACTCTGATCGAGAACGACGGGATCCTTGGGAACATCGAACGTACGGCTACCCAGTCCGTCTTTCACGTACACAAAAACGTTGGCCAAGTCGCCGTGATCGACAACAATGTTTTCCGCTTCGTTCGTGCCTTTACATGCCGGATCCTGACTCATGTCGATCTTGGCCTGCTTCGGCGCCGTGCCATCAAACTTTACCGTCCCTTTTACGGTTGCGACGGTTGCCGGATCAATCGGAGTGGCGGCCGGTGCGGGAGCCGCTTGCTGCTCCGCCATGTTGTTATTGGACTGCTCGGTATTTTCCTTCTTATTACACGCGGCAGTCAGCAGCATAACGGACAATGCCGCAGCGCTTACCGATACCCTCCAAGCTGTTTGCATATTCATGATGTCGCCCTCTCCATCCTTATAGTAGTTAGTATCCGATTCCAAAAATGCCTGTGATTCCGATCGCAGGCCAGTGATCCCGGTTCTGCCGGCACCAAATCTGTTCCTTCGAACCGATCATCTTACCGCGAACCGCCACTCACTGCATGATGCGTCTCGGACGCGGCTTGCCTGCGATTCGTCGGCCGCGAAGAACTTGCCGCTTTTGCATGCGGCATGGACGCTGCAACTTTATGCTGTTCCTCCGGAGTCAACTGGAAGATGTAGTCGGTCAGTAGCTTTCGATGATCTCCTGTGTAGCCTTGAAACGACGGTGGCGTCGGCCCGGCGAATACCCACTGATCATTCTGCTCTCTGAATAATCCCGAGGGCATCGAAGTTCCCGGACTCACGGCTTGGGGATCGGTAATCCAGCGTTCGACCCAGTCCGGCTTCAATCGCTCTTTAGCCAAGAGGAAGTTCGGCGCCGTGGCGATCTTGTCGTGCGACGGATCACCGGTGGCGTGACACTTCAAACACGGCGCCGCGCTGCTCGAAAAGAGGCTTCGCGCCATATCCGTTTCTTTTGTCGTGAGCACCGGCACCTGCTCCGGAATATATGGCATCGGCTGCTGCGACAATGCCTGGAAGAAGCGCACCAGCTTTCGTAACTCATTATCAGAAAACGAAAACGTCGGCATTCGAACTTTCAAATAAGGCCGCACGCCATTGCGATTCGTATCGGTTGTGCTCAGGCAGGATTCGACAAAAACTTGCGCAGCCATTCCGGATCCACGCGCGCCCCTTCGGTCAAGAGCTTGGGCGGCAATTGTTCCTGGTTGTCCTGATACTGCGGCAATCCCATCAGAATGGTCTGCTGGCCGGGAATAAACTGGTGGCATCCCATGCAGTTGTATTTCTTAACGATCCACCAGCCCTCTTGAATGTCATGCCGCGCGTCACCTGGTTTGTATTGATAACTCGCGGGCAGGGAAGTCTCTTCGCTTCCCATGAGGAACGTTGTGAGATCGAGCACCTGTTCCTTCGTCAGGTGCACGTTGGGCATGCGCAGCGCTTCGGTTTCACTCTTTACTTTGCCCTGGTCGTAAACGTTGGGCTCAGCTAGCTTGTGTTCGAAGAATCCTTTCTGGTTGTACCAGGGCTCGGTCGCCGGACCATCCGGCAAACGTGCGAGATCTTCCTTGTTCTTGATCGGCTCGGCATCCTTTGCCGCCACGCTGTGCGATGGTTGTGAACAACGCGAAGTCGAGACGCTCGATCGGTTTGCTGCCTTCAAATGTAAGTTCTGTGCCGATGCGTCCTTCGTCTTCGAAGCCGGCAATCTCGTGGCAACCGGAGCAGCCAAAGTGTCTTACCCAGACCTTACCCTCGGCTTTCAGGTTTGGGTCATCCATGTAGGAAGCATTCGGATACGAGGAAGGCTCCTGCTTCTTCTGTGTCATCAGGTAGGTAGCAATATCTTCCGCATCCTCCGGAGAAAGCCGCAAGCTTGGCATCACAGTCATGTTCTGCACTTGCAGTTCGTGACCGTCATTCGGGCACCGGCTGTGTTCGAGATCAAATTGATAAGGCAGTCCCTTCTTTGCGTAATCCTCTGGTCCGATATCTTTCTTTTCGTAAGGACAATAAGGACGCGTGCGCTCGCGCGCGTTATGAATCCAGCGAACCAGGTAATCGTAATTCGCTTTCTCGCCAACGCGGCTCAGATTCGCGGCGAAGGTTCCACCATGCATCTGATCGCCTTCGCCAATCGAGTGGCAAGCCAAGCATCCTCGCGTCTCAAATAATTCTTTTCCATGCTCCGCATTCCCAGGCTTGTGTTTCGGAAGTGGATCGGTGAGCCCCGACTGCCAGATGTAGGCTGAGATCGCCTGAATCTGATGATCACTCAGGCGGAAGTTCGGCATCTTCGTAGTCGGACGGAAGTCGGTCGGCTTTTTCAACCACACTGGAATCCAGTTGCGGTTCAGCTTCAGCCGCACATCTTTCAGGTTGGGGCCAACTTTCTTCATGTCCTGCATCAGACTGTGCGACTGGTAGTCGAGCTGCTGCAAGCGGCCGTCCAGCTTGCTGTTTGCCACTCTCAAGTCAACTGCCTGACCATTAAGCCGGTTTGCATCTTCATTGGAGGCCGCCGCATCTGCCTGTTTCATCAGATATGCAGTCTCTTTCAAATTGTCTTTTTTCTGCGTTTCGATCTGCTTGATCTGCTGGCTGATCGTGTTCAGGTCTTCGGGCTCTTTGTCATAGCCTTCATAGCGATGGCAGCCCATACATCCTTTTTGCCGGAAGAGGTCCTTACCGTTATTAATGGTTTGCCACTGCACGTCGCCGCTGGCCAGCACCATGTCGGCCGCGTGGCAATTCTGGCAACCCGCTTCCGAATTCTCTTTGGGATACAACGGCCACAGCCAGTGCTCATAGTTCCCATGCGCCTTTTCCACGCTCGTAGTGGCGCGGCCGTTCCCTTGATGGCAGGGCGAGCAACCAAACTTTTCCGGATCATGAATCTTCAACAACTCCGGTTCAGGATGGCTCGCGAACGCCTCTGCGTATTCATCGGGCTTCTTCTCACCTTTCGAAGTCATCGATGCAGCAGTGACTCGAATAGGCTCCCGCGCATTCATGTGGCAGGACTCGCAACGGTCGACAATATTAGCTTCCGCCACATTGATCTGAACGATTGCGGGATCCCATTCGGTCGCCCTCTTCTTTAAGCCATCAATCTGTTGCGGCGTTAAATCGACCATATGGTCGGAGATGTATCCGTCCATTTTTGCCTTGGCGGCGGTTACGGGCTTCAGCACCTCGCCAAGATCCAGACTTAATTTCGTGCGCTCGTTGCGAATCCCGTTATACGTCTCCTCCAGTTCCGGGAAGGTAAATTTCTTTCTGCTGCCGTCCGGAAACTCAACCGTAGCTTGCTCGCTCTTATACTTGTCAATTTCTTTTCGTTTGCTCGCCTTTGCGGAATCGCTTGTGCTGGTTTCGTACTCGTAGGTCAACGCGTTCACGTAGGCGCGACGATCGGTGAATACGCTTTGCACCGCAAGCAGCCGCGCGCTGGCATCATCCAGTTTCTTGCGCGCTTCGTCGGCCTGCGGTTTCGAATCCTGATAGGTTTTTTGGTATGCCGCTTTCAGTGCGACATAATCCGGATTCTGTTCGACATCTTTTTCTGACGTCGCCGATTTCGACCGCGCGGTGTTCAAAAATGCGGAGTAGCGGGTTTTCCAGTGTTCCTGAAACGCCTTCCACGGGCGCTGGCCCCAAGCCTCATCCCACAAGGCCCAGAACAAAGTCGCCATTAGAATCACGGTCGCGATCAGGTAATACGCGGCATACGACTTACTTGTGATCGGATCTTGCTCGGGGTTGGGTTTCTCAGCCACCGCTTCCTCCGAAAATCTATTTGTCCGCTAAGTTTTGTCATTCCGAGTGGAGCGAGGAATTCCTGCCTCCAGGCAGAATGCTTTTCTACGTTTCAGAATGGCAAGCTAAACATTGAACCAGGGCGTAATCCACACGTACTTGATGTGCCACAACAGCCGCAGACCCATCTTTAGTGGCAACGCCACCATGGTCAACAAAAGGAACTGTGTGATGCCAAATTGCAGCAGGCTCATGCGCTTGAAGTCTTTCGCCATGTATCGCCGAAACAGCGAGTACACGAGAAAACCTCCCAGCACGTAATAGCCGCCAACCACAATCGCGCCGAACACCGCCTTCGCCATGTTGGACGTGATGCCGAAAATATCCGGTAGATCGCGGTTCACTTCATAGATCAGACGATTGTGATCCCAGGTTTGCCCCGGCCAGAACCACTGCCAACCAGGCCCGCGAATAAAAGTTCCAATCAGAATCATCGAAACCCACAGGATGATGAAGCCAAACAAGAATGTCCCAATAGAAAACTTGCGCTGCTTCCAGGTGTAATACCCGCTGCCCAGCGGATTTGTATCGATGTATGGAATGACCATTAATCCAACGATGATTACAGTCGGCATGACCACACCGGCGATCCACGGATCGAAATAAACGAGCATCTCCTGCAGCCCGAGGAAATACCACGGAGCCTTCGCCGGATTCATCGTCAAGTTCGGATTGGCGGGTTCTTCCAGCGGCGCATTCAGCGTGATCGACCAGACCATCAGAACGATCGTGACGATGATGGCCGCGAGAAATTCAATCCGCAGCAGGAACGGCCAAACGTGAACTTCCTTCTGCCAGCCCGGTTTGAATGGCCAGGTCTTGCGGTGATGCGTTTTAGCGAGGGCGGCGTCGCCTTCGAGTTGCTCGATCAGCACATCGTTGGCATGCGCCTGCTTCCACGCCAGATAAATGTAGAACGCCAGTAGCGGAATCAAGCCCACGATCGGGACGTTATCCGGAGCCGAACAAATCTCCCAAATCTGTCGCCAGTCCATAATCTCTCCACCAACCCCGTGTGGGGACGGCCGCCCTCGGCCGTCCATGTCGAGCGAAGCTCGACTATTTTTGCTGGCACTCAATTCCGAGCTGCGCTCGGCAGACAGCCGAGGGCGGCTGTCCCCACATAAACCTCATTCGCCCGCCGCTTTCGGTCCCCGGCGCGGCTTGTCCGCTTCCGCTTCCAGCATCACCGGAGCCGGACCGGAAATCCCGCCATCCTTCCGCACACGCCAGAAGTGCACAATCATCAGGATGGAAGCCACGATCGGAATTCCGATACAGTGCCAGATGTAGGAACGTAGCAGTGCATTCGCATCCACGATGGATCCGCCGAGCAAACCGAAGCGCACGTCGTTGTAGGGCGTCATGCCCAGCATCGAGCCGAATGGACCTTCGTGCCCCAGCAGCGGCGTGGCGCGCGCCATGTTCGTTCCCACAGTTACAGCCCAGAATCCGAGCTGATCGTCCGGCAAAAGGTAACCTGGTGAAGGAAAGCAACAACGTAAACACCAGCAGGAGCACGCCGATATTCCAGTTAAATTCGCGCGGCTTTTTGTACGAGCCAGTCAGAAACACGCGGAACATGTGCAGCCACACCGCGATCACCATCAAGTGAGCCGCCCAGCGGTGCATGTTGCGCAGAATTTTTCCGAAGGGAACGTCGTGCTCCAGATACAGCACATCGCGAAACGCCTGCACCTTGCTCGGATGGTAATAAAACATCAGGAGCACGCCGGTGTAAGTGAGAATAATAAAGAGAAAAAAAGTGATCCCACCCATGCCCCAGGTATAGCTATAGCGCACGGCATCGCGGTTGATCTTCGCCGGATGCAAATGCAGGAATACATTGGAAAGCACGCCCAGAGCGCGATTGCGCGGAGTGTCGTCGTGCTTGTGACGGAAGATGGAAGTGTAGACCTGGGTCTTGGTCGGATCTTTCAGTCCTTCAATTTGCTCTTTCGCCTTGGCGGGGATGTCGACCTTCATCGCCTGAATGTCGTCTTTGACGCGGTCGACGAGTCCGACTTTGCCATTCTTGCCGTTATTCTCTTCAGCCATGAAATTCCTCTAAGGTTTCTTTGAGTACTTCCCGCATAGGCCGGGGCTGTCACGAAGCTATGCCGGCAGAAATGCTCCGGGGTCGTTGAAATGAGTCGGCTGCCCTTTCGGCCACTGATACAGCCGCGAAGTATCGACGATGATCTGCCCGTCGGCTGCAAGTTCGACCTTGGCCCGGTCCATAGGTCGTGGAGCCGGTCCCTCGAAGTTGATCCCTTCGCTGTCGTAGCCGCTGCCGTGGCACGGACATTTGAACTTGTTTTCGCTGGGTTTCCAGTCGGGCGTGCATCCCAGATGGGTGCAGCGCGCGTAGATCACGAATATGCGGTCCGGCGTGCGATCAACCCAGATGCGATACTTTTGCTGGAATTTGGTGTCGACGCCAAGCGCGAACTCCGAAGGATAGCCAATCTTAAAAACTGAGTTGGGTTCGAAAAGAGTGCGGGGAAGAAAGAACCGGAAAAATGCTAGAAACCATGCGGTGAGAAATGCGGTAACGCCCACCCATACCAGACGTCGCCGGCGGCGGTCTACATCTGTGTTCGAAGGTCCCGCCGACGAAAGTCCGGCAGACGCTGCTGCTCTTGAGGTTCCCACCGCCGGCGTGCCTACATACTTCGTGGCATCGACCGCGCCTCGCGGCGCCGGTTGCGCCGCATCTGGAGTCGTGCTCGGGTTCGGTTGTTCAGTTCCCGGAACCGCCATGAGTGCCTCCCTGCTTTTAAAGATTCGTACTAATCGCCTGCGGCGGCCAGCAACCCCGGCACCGCAACTTGCCCTCCGGTGTTATGAATCGGACTATAGGAATGAACTGACGCCTCGAGCGCTTGCAGCACCAACTGGCTCAACGCGGATATAAATTTTGGAGAATCATTCAGGCCGGAACTCATCTCGAAGTGAGTAATCCCCAGCCGCCGCGCTTCCTCGCGTCCTTCGTGATTGATTTCGCCCAGCGTCTCCACGTGGTCGGAAACAAAGGCTACCGGTACAACACAGACATCGCGAATCTTCTCCGCTGCCAGATCACGCAATGTCCGGTGAAAAGAAGGCTGCAACCACTTGCTGGCGCCAACTTTGCTCTGGTAGCAGAGACGATGACGATTCGGCCAGCCGCCGCGCACCATCAGCAGGCGCACCGTTTCCTCAATCTGCCGCTGGTAAGGATCGCCCTTGGCGATGATTGACATAGGAATGCTGTGCGCGCTGAAAACGATCTCTGCCCGGGCTGGATTTTCGAAGCGCGACAACGCCTCGTCTACTTTCTCGACAACCGCGTCTAAATACATCGGATGCCGATAGAACGGCCCCACGTTGTGTACTGGCGTATTTTCGTGAAACCGCCGCCGCCATTCATTCAGGCTGCTTCCCGTGGTAGTCGAGGAATATTGGGGATACAAGGGCAGCAGAACCATCTCATCGCAGCAGGCGCCCTCAAGTTGAGCGATGGCCTCGCGCGTGAACGGATGCCAGTAGCGCATGGCCACAAAGCAGCGCGCATCCAGCCCCTCGCTCCTCAACTCAGTCTCCAACGCGAGTGCCTGCTGCTCCGTGAACCGCCGGATCGGCGAGCCTCCGCCAATGGTTGCATAGTGATGCTGTACTTTTCGGGCACGCGTGGTCGAGATCAGTTTGGCCAGAGCTTTACGGCCGAGACGGGCAAAAGGAAAGTCAATAATATCGGGATCGCAGAAAAGGTTATAAAGGAAAGGCTCTATCGCAGCCAGCGTATCGGGCCCGCCCAGCTGAAAAAGAACTACTCCCACACGGCGCGTTGTGTTCGCCATCCCCTCTGATTCCCCAGAACGGGCGAATTTACTCCCATCTGCGGCGAGAGTCAATGGCGGAATTGCAACCTCAGGGACAAAAGCAAATAAAAGATATGCGGCGAAGTTTAATTTCGGACCCAAAAAAATATGCGGACGCGAAGAATCAACATTTGCGTCCGCATATGTATCAAGACAATCTGCGCTGGAGCCTTACGGCAATCGTAGCTCTGCGTGTTCCGGGACCACGATTTGCTGCCGTTGCCCGTCATGCCAGTACAAAACCCGCAATACCTTGTGGACCGACGGATCGGGATCAATTCCCATGCTGCGATTATCGACCACGAGAAATAACCTGCCGTCGTGCTTCATGCTGCGCAGTTGTCCGGTAACATCCACGAAATGCCCGGCGCCGCCGTAGTAGGCGCGCATAATGTGAAATTCGTGGTCGTGCCACTCATATCCTCTATCCGGATCAAGTTCCAGATTGACGTGGGCATACTCGGGATAGCGAAATTCCTCGACGTTTCCATCCCAGTGCCGAATACGAATGAAGAGTTCTTTTACATGGTTGTGCGCGGGATCAACTCCGAGATTACGATCATTGACATCGAACTGGAGCACTCCGTCATGCATAAACGAGCGCACCTGCGGAGTCACATCAATCCGATGGTTGCCGGCGCCGTATTCCGCGGCGACCAGTTGACCACCTTGCGCCGAGGCAGAACCGGCAAGAAGAAACATTAACGTTAAACTCCAAATTACAGCTGCGATAAATCTTTCCTTCATAAACGCCCCTTTCGCCCCATTAACGAGGCACCCAAGCTAAAGTGGATTTTCTAGCGAACAGCGGCTGGCTCAGTCTTGGCTTTCTCCATCTCCTCAATTACCGCGTCAGCAAACTGGGAGGTTCCAGCCTTGCCCCCAACATCCTTCGTCAGTTTTTCGGGATGTCGATATACCTTTTCCAGCGCGTTGCGAATCTGCATCGATGCCTCGAACTCGCCGAGATGACGCAGCATCAATAGTCCCGAGCGCAGTAATGCGGTTGGGTTTGCCAGGTTCTTTCCCGCGATATCCGGAGCCGAGCCGTGAACTGCTTCAAAGATCGCGCACTCGTCGCCGAGATTGGCGCTGGGCACAAATCCCAATCCGCCGACAAATGCCGCACACAGGTCGGAAATGATGTCACCGTACAAATTTTCCATCACCAGCATGTCGTACTGGTAAGGGTTCATCACCAGTTGCATGCACGTGTTATCCACAATGTGCTCGCCGTAAGTAATCTCCGGATATCCCTTGGCCACGGTGCGGCAACAGCGCAGGAATAATCCATCAGATAGCTTCATGATGTTGGCCTTGTGGATGGCGTGGATTTTCTTGCGCTGATTCTTGCGTGCATACTCAAAGGCAAACTTTGCGATACGCGTAGAGGCCTTCTCGGTAATAATCTTTAGACTTTCGACCACTCCCGGCACCACTTCGTGCTCCAGTCCGGAATACAAACTTTCCGTGTTTTCCCGCACGATGATCAGATCCACGTCAGGATAACGCGTGGGAATATGCGGCAGGTTCCGAATGGGGCGGAAATTCGCATACAGCTCAAATTTCTGGCGCAGCGCCACATTGATGCTGGAGAAGCCGCCACCCACGGGCGTAGTCACCGGACCCTTCAAACCTACATGAGTACGTTCAATCGATTCCAGGGCATCTTTCGGGATGTATTCACCATACTTCTCAAACGCGTCGGCGCCCACCTGAAATGTTTCCCAGTCAAACTTCACCCCGGTCGCTTCGAGAATACGGACTGTCGCCTGGCTTACTTCCGGGCCGATGCCATCGCCGGGTATCAGCGTTACTCTATGACTCATAGAATATTCCTGTTGCTTCAGGCCTTCTGGGTTTTGCGCACGTCTCCGGCCTCTTTCGCTTTCACCAGGTCTCTTAACTCGTTCATGAATTCGTTGACGTCTTTGAAATCGAGATAGACCGATGCAAACCGCACGTAGGCCACTTTGTCGTAACGCCGCAAGCGATTCATAATCAGCTCGCCCAATTCGCTGGTCTTGCGCTCGCGTTCCTGCGACTCGATCACGAACGACTCCGCCTCGTTCACAATCTGTTCCAGCTTGCTGATCGGTACCGGCCGCTTCTCGCAAGCCCGCAGTAATCCATTCAATACTTTCTGGCGGTCGAATTTTTCCCGGCGACCATCTTTTTTCACCACCATGTATGGGATTTCATCGATGCGCTCGTAGGTGGTGAAGCGCTTGCTGCACTTCAGGCACTCGCGCCGGCGGCGGATCGATTCCGCCTCCTTGCTCTCGCGCGAGTCTACGACTTTATCGTTGGCAAATCCGCAAAAAGGACATTTCATGGCGCTAATGCTGGCGGAAACAAAACTGCCGACCAAAATGGATTTTCAGGATTTAATACAGAAATTGTAACAGGCGCGTCCTAACCGGACCGGCATCCGGTACCTACGTAATAGACAGTATGAGCATTCAGGCGGGAGGTCCGCTAAGCTCCGCTTCTTCGCTGCGATGACTTTCTTCCGACAGCTTTCTCAGCGACAACCTCTCATGATGCGCCAGAATAAGTCCCAGCGGAACCACCGCCGCAAAAGTGACCAGCCACAACAAAATCCCGCAACTCGCTGCCATTTCCGGGGGAACGTCGAAGACGCTCGAAAGCGCCGCAATGGTTGCCATCTGCGAGCCACCGCCCACCGCAGGCAACTGCAGCATCGATCCCAGCATGCTGGCTCCCATCAGAATCAAGACCTGCGACACCGGAATATCCAGTGAAGCCACGCCGTAGGAGTGCGTCACTTCCTTGTATGCCAGAGCTATGATGTACCACATTCCAACCGAAACCAGACTCAGCATCAGCAGCGAAACGGGCCCGTGAATGGTGTCGAGTCCCGTGCCGAATTCCCGAATTCTTTGTGCCAGTTTGTGTCCGAAATTCGCCGAGAGATGGCCGAATCTCTCCTCTACCCATCGCGCCACTGCGTCGCCGCTGCGTCGGACCACGACCGCACCTACCGTCAGCGCCAGCACAACTCCAATCAACAAAAATCCGCCCTCGCGAAACCGCACGTAATATTCCGGATGCGGAATCGCCGGTAGTGCGCTGGGTAAAAAAATGGCCAGCACCATTAGAACTGTAAACGCCCCTACGTCAAATATCCGCTCCACCGTCCAGACCGCAAGCTGAGAAGAAAAAGGAAGATCGGTGCGCCGGGCGATCAGGTAGGGACGAATGAACTCTCCCGCGCGCCCCAACAGCGCCAAACCAGTGAACCCAATCACGGTTGGAGAAACCATGTCGATCATCTTGGCGTGGGGACGGGCCGGCTGCAAAAAAATCTTCCACCGCACTGCGCGCAGGATGTATCCGATGTAAATCAGTAGAATCCCGTGCAATACGTGGATTTTCCTGATGCGATGCGTTTCCGCCCAGAAGGTACCCCAGTCGAAGCTTTGCCAGTGGCGATACTGCAAATAAACCAGAACGGCCAGGATCAGGAACACTACTGCACTGGCCAATATTCGTTTTTTGTCCATTAATGGAAGCAGCCTCGCGCCGCGGACCTCGCTGCGCGAAGTGGAAACGGCACTCTCAAGGTAAATGACTGTGCCCAGAGGGTCAAACAAGGGAGTCGTCACACAAGCAGGTTCAAGCGGGGTTCTACTTCTGACCTGCGATCGAAATGGCCTGCCGCACATTGCCGGAGGATTTTTTCAGGGCGGCGACCGCTTCAGCTCGAGTTACCTCGGCGATCAGCATCACAACAGCCACGGGGGTGCGATACCCGGAAGCTACCAGCGCCCTACGGGCAGCTGCGGAATTGACTCCCGACGCCTGTTCCAGGATGGCGACAGCGCGCTGTGTGAGCTTCTCATTCTTCGGCACGACATTGATCATGAGGCTGCCGTAGACATAACCGAGGCGGCTCATGGCGCCGGTGGAGATCATGTTGAGCACCATCTTGTGGGCCGTGGCGGCTTTCATCCGGGACGATCCGGCCAGCACCTCGGGACCGACCTGAACCACGATGGCGAAACCAGCGGCACGTTCCAGCGGAGAGTTGGGATTGCAAGTAAGAGCAATGGTACGGGCTCCGCGCTCGCGCGCCAATTTGACGGCGGCAACCGTGAATGGAGTTCGTCCGCTGGCCGCAATGCCGAGCACGACATCGCCCTTTCCCGGTTTGCGTCGGGCCATTTCCTCGCGCCCTTGCTTGGCGTCATCCTCGCTGATCTCGGAGTCCGTGGCCAAAGCTTTGGAGCCTCCGGCAATGATGAACTGAACGCGATCGGTGTTGAACGTGGGCGAGCACTCGGCTGCGTCGAGAGCGGCGATGCGCCCGCTTGTCCCCGCGCCAACGTAAATGAGTCGTCCACCACGCCGCAGCGCGGCGACAACCAAATCGATAGCCCGCGCAATCTGTGGGAGCACACGAGCAACCGCCCCCGGAACGGTCGCGTCTTCTGCATTCATCAGCCGCGCAATCTCGAGGGAGGATTTGCAATCAAGATCAGCGGCAGAACTGTTGGCTTGCTCGGTGCGAAGGCTGCGCAGATTGGTTCGGTTTAAAACAACTGGATTGAAATTAGTCTGAGTTACGCGAACCTGATTTTGGCGAGCTTTAGACTTGCGAGTTGATTTCAATCAGAGAGCCTTTCGAGTGCGATAGGTCGCTTCCAGTATGCCAGCAATTAGCTAAATACCCGACAATCAAGCGCTGGCTGCTTCAGATCGCTTCGAGTGCTTCAATCACGGCATCGTGAAATCGTGGGCGCACCTGTTTGATCGCATGATTCGAGCAATCAGGCCAGGTGCGGTTGGTGAGTAAAGTGATTGAGAGTTGCCGGTCTGGATCGATCCATAGAGACGTTCCCGTGTACCCCAGATGCCCAAAAGATCGAGGCCCGAAATACTTCCCCGACTGCGAAGGCGCGGAGGGCGTATCCCATCCCAAAGTGCGAGATGTGCCTGCAGGTGCGGATTCGCGGCAGGTAAACAGCGCAATCGTCTCGTGGCGAATGAGTGCACCGGGACTGGTCATCGCATGGGCGAACTGAGCGAGATCGGTAGCCGTAGAAAAAAGTCCGGCATGTCCTGCAACTCCTCCGAGAATGCTGGCGTTCTCGTCCTGCACCTCGCCCTGGATCGATGCGATGACGAAAATCTCGATCGTCTGCTGTCGGAGGAATTTGGGTGCGGATTTCTGACGGCGGGTTGAATGCTATATGTGTCATTCCCAGCGGTGCAAAGATTTCGCGTAGACAGAATCGCTCAAGCGATTCATCCGCCAGGCGTTCCATTGCGACACCGAGAAGAATAAATCCGATGTCACTGTACTCCGCCCGGCTGCCAGGGTCGGTAGCAAGTGGTGTGATAAAAACCTCGTGCAGCAACTCGTCCCCAGTGCGCGTCTTCAAGAATAATTTCTCATACGCCGGCAGGCCGGAAGAGTGCGCCAGCAACATGCGAAACGTTACCTCCCGGCGGCGGGGATCCTTTTCGGCATCGCATAGGAATTCGGGCACGACGGCGCTGACCGGGGCATCCAGATCGAGCAGTCCGCGCTGGTAGAGAAGCATCGCCATGGGTGTAGTCGCTACCACCTTGGTGAGAGATGCGAGATCGAACAGCGTCGTAGGACTTGCCACTTGAGCACTGCTTTCATAGGTAAACCGGCCGAAGGCTTTGACCGCAACCAGCCGTCCCTGGACTGCAATCGCGACCGAAGCTGCCGGAAAAGCGCGCTCGGCAATGGCTTCTTCCAGAACCGAGAAAGCGGAGGCAAAGACGCGATCTTGATCCTCGGATGCGTCGAGTAGCGGCGTTAGCGGGGCTGGTAATGGCATGTAGAACTCGAATGCTATGCAATCATGATATGGCATCCACGGTACCCTGTACTTGCGCTTCTTGAGTCATGAGCGGTGCTTGTGTAGAGTCAAAGCATCCTTTCCCGTAAATCAAACTTGTCTCTGTCGCCGATCGTAGCCTGCGTCATTCTTCTGACGTCGCTAACGGCTTTGGCTGCGGTCGATTCCAGGTCACCCGCCGCCGCGGTTCATCTGCACTCTGTCGATGCCGTTATCGAGCAAGCCATTCGCGATGGCAACATTCCGGGCGCCGTTCTCCTGGTCGGGCACAACGGGCACGTGATTTATCGGAAGGCCTACGGCAATCGCGCGCTGGAGCCGCGGCGCGAGCCCATGACGCTGGATACGATTTTCGATCTGGCATCCCTCACCAAAGTGATTGCGACCACCACAGCGGTCATGCAACTGGTCGAGCAAGGCAAAGTCCGCCTGAATGATCCGGTAGCAAAATACCTTCCCGAGTTTGCGCAGAACGGAAAAGACGACGTTACGATAAGGCAGTTGTTGACGCACTACTCCGGACTGGCGCCAGATCTCGATTTGAAAACGCCCTGGGAAGGCAAAGAGACTGCCTACCGTATGGCGTTTGCAGAAACGCCGGAAGATCCACCGGGCTCGAGATTTTCCTACAGCGACATTAACTTCATTGTGCTGGGCGCGCTTGTGGAGCGAGTTTCAGGCGAGTCGCTGGACGAATATTGCCAGCGCCACATCTTCCTGCCGCTAAAAATGACGCATACGCGATTCCTGCCACCGGCGGCATGGCGGGCAAGAATCGCGCCCACGCAGTACGACGAGAACGAGCACATGCTGCGCGGCGTGGTGCACGATCCAACGGCGCGGCGAATGGGCGGTGTGGCGGGCCATGCGGGCTTGTTTTCCACGGCAGACGATCTGGCGAAGTTTGCCCAGACCCTGCTGAATGGTGGTGGGGACATTCTCTCGCCGCTTTCGGTCGAGAAGATGACGCAGCCGGAGCAGCCTCCGTCGGCGCCAGTGCTGCGCGGATTTGGCTGGGACATCGACTCTCCGTTCTCTTCAAACCGCGGCGATCTCCTGCCAGTCGGCTCCTACGGGCACACCGGGTTTACCGGAACATCGCTATGGATCGATCCAACCACGCAGACCTACATCATTCTGCTGACCAACGCAGTGCATCCTCGTGGGAAGGGAAACGCAATCGCGCTGCGATCAGAAGTTGCGACGGCAGTCGCGGCGGCGCTTCCGCTGACTGCCAGCCAGAAAGATGCCCTGCGCTGGCAAAGCATCACTGGCTACAACGAAGCGCAAAGTGCGGCACGGCGCATGAGCACGCGCAATGGCAACGTGAAGACGGGCATCGATGTCATCGAAGAGCACGGCTTCGATGTGTTGCAGATTGCCGGTCGCAAGAAGCGAATTGGCTTGCTGACTAACCAGACGGGTGTGGACGCCGGCGGACGACGAACCATAGACGTTCTCGCGCAGGCGCCCGGGGTTTCTCTGGACGCGATCTTCAGTCCCGAGCATGGCGTCACCGGAACGCTGGACACCACGGACGTAAATAATTCGAAAGATGCGGCAACAGGAATTCCCGTCTATTCCATGTACGGCGCGAAGGACGCGGCACGGCGTCCGCCGCCTGAAGTGTTAAAGCAGTTGGATGCGGTTGTGGTCGATATCCAGGACGCCGGGGTGCGG
The DNA here is from genome assembly GCA_963817305.1 of uncultured Acidobacteriaceae bacterium. Lineage (GTDB taxonomy): Bacteria > Acidobacteriota > Terriglobia > Terriglobales > Acidobacteriaceae > Sulfotelmatobacter. The sequence continues at coordinate 313,149 of CAWFOD010000017.1, forward strand.
TTTTATACCTACGAAACGACGCTCGGATATTTTCTGGAGGGCGCAGCAAAGGCAGGGATCGAGGTGATTGTTCTCGACCGGCCTGACCCGATTACGGGATCGTTCGTGCAGGGGCCGGTGTCAGACGCGGGCGTGGAGAATTTCAACAATTATTGGACTGTTCCAGTTCGCCACGGCATGACGATGGGTGAGCTAGCAAAGATGTTCAACGCGGAACGGAACATCAACGCGAAGCTGACCGTGGTTGCGATGGTAGGCTGGGAGCGCGGCGACTGGTTCGATTCAACCGGCCTGGTGTGGATAAATCCCTCGCCAAACTTGCGCAGTGTGACCGAAGCAGCGTTATATCCGGGAGTTGGTCTAATCGAGGGAACGAATGTTTCGGTTGGCCGCGGCACGGATAGTCCTTTCGAAGTGCTCGGCGCTCCCTGGATGAAGAGCCGCGAACTGGCTTCGTATTTGAACGCACGCGCGATTGCCGGAGTCAGATTCGTTCCCATCACGTTCACTCCAACGTCGAGCAACTATGCAGGACAAAAGTGCGAAGGGGTGAACTTGGTTCTTACCGATCGCAACGCGCTCGACGGACCCGAGCTGGGAATCGAGCTAGCCGCTGCGTTAAGAAAGCTGTATCCGGCGGACTATAAGATGGAACGCATGATGGAGTTGTTGGTGAATCAGAACGTTTACGACGGTCTGGCAAAAAGTGAAGATCCGCGGCGCATCGCACAGGATTGGCAGCAAGCGCTGGAGAATTTTGAAGCGATGCGAAAAAAGTATTTACTCTACTAGGTGTGTATTCGGTTTGGTGGATACTTAGAAATCAAGGGGCGGGGCCAGGCACCCCTGTCAGGTCCAACAAGCATCCTACGCATTGATTCCGTGGTATCCTCTGCCCCAATGTTAGGAAGTCCGGCTGAATGGAGACTAGCGATGCGGGCCCTCTTGACTGTGTTGTTGCTATCTGGAATGTCGTTTGCTCAAGGAACTGCGTCGCAGTCGGCCCCTGCACAACCGACGGTCCCGAATCGTGTGGAATCCGTTCCAGCTCCTGCACCTGCTCCACCCGCCAATCCCAACACCATCACGATTCCCGCCGGAACTAAGATTCCCCTCTCGCTCAAGCAGGCAATCTCCACCAAGAATGCCCGTGAAGGAGATGCGGTTTATGCTGAGACGGCATTTCCGTTTGTGATGAATGACCACGTGATTGTGCCCGCTGGATCTTACGTTCAGGGAAACATCGCCCACGTCGAGCGCGCTGGCCACGGCAAAGGACGGGCGGAGATCCTGATGCACTTTACGTCAATAATTTTTCCCAGCGGGTACACCGTGATGCTGCCCGCCTCCGTCGAGAATACGCCGGGTGCCGATAACAAGTCGGTGAAAGATTCGGAAGGCACAATACAGCAAGACAGCGACACTGGAAAAAGAGTAGAAGACGCAGCCAAGGGCGGCGTTTATGGCACCATGGGTGGCGCGACCGCCGGAGGGCTCGCCACCGGGGGTCTGAATGGAGCACGGATCGGAGCCGGTGCCGGCGCGGCGGCGGGGATCGCGTGGGCGCTGCTGAAGCGCGGCAGCGATGTAAGGCTGGACGTAGGAACGTCGATCGAGATGGAAATTCAACGCCCCATCGCCGTAGATGCGAGTCGCATCGCCGTCGCCAAAGCGACGCCATAAGGACCGGCCGCTTTTGGCCTGGCATCCACTATCTGCGGACACCCGGATCGGCCGTCTTGCCGAGCATAGCGAGGGCGACTACTTCAAAACAAAAAGCGCATTCACATGCGCCGTCACCGTCACGTTTTGTGGCGTGAATTCCTCAGTTGGCGCGGGTTGTGCGGCATTGCCCATGGCTGCCATGGCGCGCGCCATGCGCGGGACCGGCATACGCTGGTTCTCAAACGTATCGACGGATGCGTAGGAAAGCTCGCCTAGCGTCCGGCCACTGGCACGGGCCAGCGTCTCCGCGGAGTTGCGCGCACGCCGGTACGCGTCTTCCACCGCTTTATTCTTGGCTTCATCAACATTTTCCAGCGTGTAGTTCAAAGTCTGCCGCTCACTGACGTTGGCATCGGCGAGCTGCTGCGTGATAGGTCCAATCTTCGAAAAATCTTTAAGCTTCAGGGTCACGTCAGTGGTTACGCGATAACCAATCACTTTCTGCCTGGTATTCTTCCAGTCATACATCGGCTGGACTGAGAAAAATCCGATCGTCGCGGATTTCGGTTCGATGCCATTGGCGCGCAGCACTTCGCGGACCTCCTCCACATCTTTCGAGGCGTGCTGATACGCCGCCTGAGAACTGTCCTCCTGTACGGAGATGCTGAACTGGATTACTGCAGTGTCCGGAGCCGATTCGAATTTTCCGTCGGCGCCTACGTAGACAGAATTGGGCTGCGCGGTGAGGGCAGGATGCTCCTGTGCTGACGATGCGGCTGTCAGGATGAAGAGCGCCAGAAGACACACTGCAGATTTCATGGAATTCCTCCGTTGGAAATTATCCGCCACAATTTGACGCTAAGTTCGAATGCCAGGAGACTCGCCACTAGTGGGAACGCACAGAATGTTTGAGATTGCAATCCGGAGTTCCGGGCAGGAACTCCCGGCTTAGGACGCGCCCTTGGCGTTAGAGGAATAAGCAAACGGATAGCTCTGCGCGTTAATCTCCCGGCGCAGGTCCTCGAAGATGTCGTCGGGCATCTTCAGAAAGATCTCCACCACTTCAGGATCAAATTGGCGTCCCGACCAGGCTTGAATTTCCTTCCGTGCTGCTGCCAGAGTTCGAGCCGGACGATAAGGCCGATCAGAAATGATGGCATCCAAAGTGTCCGCAACCGAGAAAATGCGCGCCCCTAAAGGAATTTCCGTGCCCTTCAGGCCTCGAGGATAACCAGAGCCGTCAAAGTGTTCCTGGTGCGAATAAACAATTTCGCAAACTTCCGCGAGGAACGGAATCCGTTTGAGCATCTGGTAACCGTGGTAGCAATGCTCGCGCATGATGGTCCGCTCGTCATCGTCCAGCTTTCCCGGCTTAAGCAGGATGCGATCTGGAATCGCCATTTTGCCAATGTCGTGAAGGAACGCGCCCCGAGCGATAACATCAATCTGCTCCCGCGGCAAACCCATGGCACGAGCAATGGCCATCGTAAAAGCGGTAACACGTTTGGAGTGGCCTTCGGTCTCGCGGTCTTTGAGGTCAAGCGCGTCGCCCAGAGCTTGCAGCGTAATGTCATAAGAGCGCTCGAGATCGGTCATCGCCGCCTGAAGTTGGTCGGTGCGAGCTTCGACGAGAGACTCAAGGTTCGTTTGGTAAGTACGGTTTTCTACTTTTAACCGCCGGTTTTCCAGAGCTCGTCCCACGGCATTGAGCAACTGTTCGCGCTCGAAGGGCTTAAGCAGGTAATCGTAAGCGCCGTTACGAATGGCGGCCAGCGCAACCGAAATGTCGTGCACTGCGGTAACCATCACCACCGGCATGTCGGGGAATTTTTCTTTCGTGCGTTCCAGCAGGCCGATGCCATCGAGATCCGCCATCATCAGGTCGGAGAGCATCAGCTCAAACATATCGCCGGAATTCAGCAGGGCCAGGGCTTCCATGCCGGAGCCGGCCTGTTTGCAGGTGTAACCTGCAGCCGCAAGGATGGCGCAGACAATCTCGCGGATTGCCTCTTCGTCGTCCACTACGAGAATGCGATCAGGCATCAGTGTCCCAGCAGAGCGTCTCAGGATACTATCGGCGATTCTACCTGAGACGTGAGATACCGAAAGTAACCATTGAGGTCCGGAAAGAACATTGAGATCGGCCGGAAGCATGGTATTCAGAAGTCAGGCAGTGTCACGTCTGCCCCACGCGCAAGTCACCGCGTGGGAACGGTCGAACTGATTTGCCTGAACCGATTTGCCGAACCGTTTTGCAAAACTGGTTTGCAAAACTGATCTGCGAAATTGATCTACGAAACTGATCTGCGAAACTGATCTGCGAACCATGACCGCGTCGCTTTGGTCTTTCTGGAATAACGTCGCACAGCCGGCCGCCGCCAGGCTAAAGCCCGGGGAGTGGGCGCTGCTGATTGTTCTTGGCGCATCGCTGCTGGTGCTCTCAGTCTTTCGCGAACGCTATCTGTCGATCTGGACTGCGGCTTGGACGCTGTTGGTCACTTCTCGTTTCGTGCACATATACGGCGCACGGACACAATTGCCTGCTCGCTATCTGCCCGCGATTGAACAAGCAGCATTTGTAATTGCAATCGGCCTGTTTGCCGGTGCCATCTTTGCTTACATCCGCGAGCGGAACTTAGTAACCCCATTGATCGCAGTCACCGTTTGTACTGCGGGTTTTGCCGTGGCCCGCGTTCTGCTCTGGCCGGATTCTTTGCCACTGCGCGTGGCGCTGGAAGTCTCTTACCGAATTATTCTCTTCACTGCAGCCGTCGCGCTGTTGCGCGCCCGCCGTGGCCGTCGGGAAGCAACCTCATGGATGCTCGCGGCATTTCTTCTGGTCCAGCATCTGAATTGGCCCGCTCTTACCGCGGTGATTCCCGCCGGCGCCTTCGTCGCCTCCGACACTTTGCTGGGGGTCAGCATGCTCCTGGTTGTATTCCGGGAAGCGCGTGCGCGCGCCCAGCGGCTGATTGTTCTCCGCGCCCTAACCGAGAGCATCGTCCAGGCGCAACAGCAGGGCGGCATGCTGGATAAGGCTCTGGAATCTTTGCGGCAGCTTACCAGGAGCAAAGCCGCCTGGTTCCGTTTGATCGAGAGCGGACATCTGGTGGCTACACACGCCGTCGGAGTTTCTTCGGAATTTCTGCGCGAGGTAGCCATTGCCGAGCTGTCCCCGAGTGTGTCGCAGATGTTGGATCGAGGCAAGCCGGAGATGGCGCGAAGCACTTCTGCGGGTCCTGAAGATCAAAGCCTGCTGAAGTCCGAAAGAATTCATTATCTGACGACGGTTCCGGTGTTGGGAAAGAAGTCGCCGATCGGACTACTTTATCTGGGCAGCGCGTCCAATCGAAAACTCACTGCTGAAGAAAGCGAATTCCTGGAAACATGTGGCCGGCAGCTGGGAATCGCCATCGAGAACTTCCGCTTGCTGGAGCAGGTTCTACGCTCGCAGCGGCAGTGGAGAAACACCTTCGATTCGGTGCACGACATTATTCTGGCGCACGACGCGGAATTCAGAGTCATCAAGGCCAACCAGGTTCTCCTCGAGCACTTGGAGCAATCCTCCTCCGACGTGATCGGCAGCACCTGCGAATCCGTATTGCCGCACAGCCTCGGCGAGTGGACAGGATGCCCCTACTGCGCCCGCGGGGACGAAGAAGTCACCGAAGGCGCGGACCCCTGTTTTGGCGGCTTTTCCCTGGTATCCAGTTCCTCCTACAGCGAGCAGGGCAGTCAGCAGAAAGGCACCATCCACATCGTTCGCGACATCACCGAGCGGCGGTCTGCGGAGGAAAAATATCGTCTGTTATTTGACCAGGTACAGGAAGGCGTCTACGTCGCCACACCGGACGGCCGATTACTCGATTGCAACGACGCGCTCGTGAATATGCTGGGTTATGAACGGCGGGAAGAATTGCTCCCCCTGAACCTGGACGAAGATATTCGCGTAGATGCGGGACAGCGAGAATCTTTCCATAAGGCGATCGAACAGAACAACTATGTCCGCCATTTTGATGTGACCATGCGGCGTAAAAACGGCACATTGCTACTTGCCGCCGAGAGCAGTTTTGCCACACGCGACGCCACTGGAAAGATCGAACGCTACCAGGGTTTTGTTCTCGATGTCACCGAGAAGCGGCGGGCGGAAGACGAAATGCGCCGTCGCAACCGCGAACTGAACGCACTGAACGCAATGGCCGTCGTGGCTACCCAGTCTTTCGATCTGGATGAAATCCTGAACCTTACCCTGCGGCAGGTCGTCTCGCTGTTCGGCGCCGAGAGTGGTGCCGTTTATCTTTCCGATTCTGATGCCCCAACTTATCGCCGTCGAGCCGCGTGGGGTCCGCGCAGCCGCGACAAATCACGGCCTGCCGAAATCAGTTTTGCGGATGGTTTTGGCGATTTAGTCATGCGCTCGCGCGCTGAAGTGATTACGGCGGAATACCTGCCGCATCTTACCGGGGCGGTTGCGGAATTTATCCGCTCCAACAGTGACGGCGCGTGGAATTGGGTACTGTTCTGGGGCAAGGACAGTCCTATCGGAATGATGGGACTTCGCAGCCATGTGGAATACGCCTACTCCACCGGCGAAGAAAATCTGCTCGTCGCAATCAGCCGCCAGTTGGCCACCACGATCGAAAAGGTCCGCCTGTACGAAGAAACCTGCAAAGCTTACGAAGATCTCCGCCGCACGCAAGAACAACTGTTGCAAAGCGAGAAGATGTCTGCCGTGGGCCAGCTCATCGCTGGCGTAGCCCACGAGTTGAATAATCCCTTGACCGCGATTCTCGGCTACGCGCAATTGCTCGAAAGTGAAGGCTTGAACGAACGCGCGACAGATTATGTGGGCAAGATGTTCAAACAAGCGCAGCGCACCCACCGCGTTGTACAGAACCTGCTTTCCTTCGCACGCCAGAGAAAACCGGAACGCTCCGAAGTCGACATTCGCAAAGTATTGGAAGACACCCTGGCACTCCGCGACTACGATCTGAAGGTCAACCACATCTCGGTCGAGAAAGATCTGGGAGCAGATCCCGCCACGGTGGTGGCGGACCCGCATCAGATCGAACAAGTTTTCCTGAATATCATCAATAACGCGGTTGATGCCGTTCTGGAGACTGGCCGAGCCGGAAAACTCAAGATTCAAGTCACCTGCAGCGCCGGCTTTGTAGCCGCCCAGTTTGCCGATGACGGCCCCGGAATCAAAGATCCCAAGAGGATTTTCGATCCCTTCTACACCACGAAAAATGTTGGAAAGGGAACTGGCCTCGGGCTAAGTATCTGCTACGGAATCGTGAAGGAGCATGGCGGCGACATTACGGCCCACAATGCGCTGGATGGCGGAGCGGTGATTGAGGTGCGATTGCCCATGGCCGTGAGTGAAGGAACGATTCCCGAGGCCGCGCCGGCCGCTCCGAAGCGCGAAGGCGCTATTCAAGGGCGCGTTCTGCTGGTCGAAGAAGAGGAAGCAGTGCTCGAGTTCGAGCGCGACGTGCTCATGGGCGCGGGCGCGAATGTGGTTACAGCCACTAAGAGTGAGGATGTCAAAACACGCTTACTCTCCGAGCCCTTCGACGCGATAATCATGAGTGGCAGAATGCCCTCCGATTGGAATGCCAAGGAAGCCTACGCCTGGCTCAAGCAGAATTGCCCCGGCATGGAAAATCACTTGCTGTTCACCTTCTCCCACGGCGGAGAGCAGGGCGATGAGCGGACCTTCCTCCAGGAAAACAACATTGCCTACCTGGTGAAACCCTTCGAAGTGGCCGATCTCATTTCCCAGGCACGGCGCCTGCTGCAGAAGGCGCACGCAGCCTCAGCCGCTAGCTGATAATTCTGATCGCCAGTCGTCGCATCACAGTTGCGCTCGCAAACTCTTTACCAGCCGCCGAAGGGCTTTCTCATTGCGCCTGTACCAGCGCCATTGTCCCTGCTTCACCGCATCGACTAAACCAGCCTTTGTCAAAATCGCCATATGATGCGAGATGGTGGGCTGAGAAAGGCTTATGCGCTCTTCAATATCGCCGGCACACAGACCGGAATTCTTACCGGCGGCTGTTCCCCGCTCTCGGAGCGCTTCAAGAATTCGTCGTCGCGTGCGGTCAGCAATCGCATGCAGCGCGCTGTCGAGAGAATGCGTCACAGGAGTCATAGGCCAATCAGAAATATCCTGTAAATTGACGCTTGTCAATATGCAATAGGAAAAGCAAAGACCTACCCCGCGCGTTGCCGTGGCGCGCGCATCCATTCGATCCGGTTGAACTCAAGATACCTCACGTCGCTTTCCGGAAGAGAACAGTTGGATCGATCCAGTTGACCAGCCAGCGTTCCGCCGCGGATCCAATAACCAGTTTCATCCTCTTTAAGAATTGTGGCATCGAGTGGATCCATGCCGTGTAGTTTGAAAACTACGCGGCGGTTCAACAGGTGGTCCCGCTTCATAGAGGGGCTTTCACTTTTTTAGGATTGGGTTATAGCCGTCGTTGATCAGACGCGCACGCATGGCTTCAGCCTCTTTAATGTCGCCAAAAGGACCGGTCTGTACGCGATACAGCTTGTCGGTGGTAGAGGTATTTGCAACAAATGCGGGATACTGCTTTTTCTTGAGAGCGTCGACTAAGGCGTCGGCATCCTCTTGTTTGCTGACGGCAGCCACCTGAACAAAGTACCCCGTGCCTGGTATTGGAGCCATGGGATCCGGAAGATTTGCGGCCTGCGTCTCTCCCGCAGAAGTTGTGGTAGATGGCCCTGTCGATTTCTCTGTCGATGCATCCGTCGCCGGAGTCGCCGCAGCATTCGCAGGCGTCAGTTGCGGATTCGCACTCTGTTGCTCCACCGCTTTATAAAAACTCATCGGCGCAGATGAAGAGTTCGTAGCGGAACTTGCCGGTTTCCCGCCGTTGGCCGCAAGCACAGGCCCCAGCGTTGTAGCGGAAGGTAACCCTGATTCCGACTTTCGCCCCAGCGTATAGCCGAGCGCGAAAAAAACTGCACAGATCATGACCAGGCCAAAAAAGATCCCTAAGAGCTTGGCTGTGCCTAACGTGATTTCCGTGTCCGGTGACGAAGCCATAACTACTCCTCGAAAAGTTGGCGCGACTTGAATTAAGCAGATTTAACGGCGGGCGCGCTCTCGTCGCCGGTTTTGCCTAACAATTTTTGCAGCCCGGAAAAGAAATCTACCGGTACCGGGAAGATCACAGTGGTGTTTTTCTCCACTCCGATTTCCGTCAGAGTCTGCAGGTATCGCAATTGGACGCTGACCGGTTCTGTTGCCAGCAGATGCGCCGCATCCACCAGCCGTTGCGCGGCTGAGAACTCGCCTTCCGCATGAATGATCTTCGATCGCTTTTCCCGCTCCGCCTCCGCCTGTTTCGCCATTGCGCGCAGCATGGATTCCGGCATATCGACTTGCTTCACCTCAACATTTGTTACTTTCACGCCCCATGGAGAAGTGTGCATGTCGAGAATGCTCTGCAGCCGCAAATTTATCTTTTCTCGATGAGCCAGCAGTTCATCCAGTTCTTGCTCACCCAGCACAGAGCGGAGCGTCGTCTGTGCGAACTGCGAGGTCTGGTAAACGTAATTCGACACTTCCACCACTGCTTTGCTGGGATCAGTCACTCGCAGAAAGATGACGGCGTTTACTTTAAGCGTAACGTTATCGCGGGTGATGATGTCTTGCGGAGGAACCTCAAGAGCTTCCTGCCGAAGCGAAACCCGCACCATCCGGTCCATGGGAGCCAGCACCAGAATTACGCCCGGTCCCTTTGCTCTGTGGTAAAGGCGTCCGAAACGAAAAATCACGCCGCGTTCATACTCCGCCAGAATCTTGATCGAACTTAACGCGTACAGAGCAATGATGATAAGGGCGATGCTGAAAAATCCAAGTCCGAAGATTTCCACTGGTACCTCCACGTGCGAAGCAAGAACGCTCTACCGCCGGATTGTAACGCAGGTAACCGGGATGAGCGCGGAATTCAGCCCCGGGCAGTTGCTTGTGCTGGTGCGCGATCCCACTAAGAAATCGCTGGCGCCGGGGTGCGTCGAGTCGCAGCCAAGGGTTCGACCTGAAGAAGCAGTCCATCCATCCGATTCACTACCACGGATTGTCCGGCCGAAACATCGCACGATGCGATGGCATCCCAGAGTTCGCCATGCACGAAGACTTTGCCTCTCGGGGAAAGGTTGGTCTGGGCGATGCCGATCTCTCCCACCATACCCTCCGAACCAGTTACAACTTTATTTCGCCTTGCCTTGAGAGCCAGTGTCATCAGGAACGCCGTAATTAATCCCAAAGGAATACTCACCGCAAGCGCCGTCAGCAAGTGAACGCGCATCTGGGGAATTGGCGCGTCAACCAGCAGCAATCCTCCCAGCGTGAGCAACGCAATGCCGCCGACCGTCAGCACTCCGTGGCTCGCAAACTTGGCTTCCGCCGCAAAAAGCGCAAAGGCCCCAAGAATCAGCACCAGCGCGGCGAATCTGGTAGGCAGCAGGTTCAACGCAAAGGCCGCGAGCAAAATAAAAACCACGCCCACAGTCCCGGGAATGACCGCTCCCGGATGATTGAATTCCGCATAAAGTGCAAGCGCTCCAATCGCGAGCAGGATGAATGAAACATTCGGGTCCATCAAATAATCGAGGATATGTTCCTTCAATGTCATGCCGAACGGTACGATGGCTTGGCCGGAAAGCCTCAGCATGACCTCCTGTCCATTGAAGCGCTTAAATTGTTTACCCTCCATCTGACGGAAAAGATCATCCTCGCTCGAAGCCACGTAGTCGATCAGGTGCTGCGACAGAGCCTCCTGCTCCGTAAATGATTTGGATTCAAGCACGGCGCTTTCCGCGGCCTCAACATTGCGCCCGCGTTTCGAGGCCACCGAGCGCATCAGCGCCGCCGTATCGTTCTCGATTTTGCGTTTCATCTCGTCGTCAAGCTTGGGGGCGAACGGGCCAATCACCACGGGATGCGCCGCTCCTGCGTTGGTTCCCGGCGCCATCGCAGCGACGTCGGCGGCTTCGAGGATGAAGATTCCAGCCGAACCCGCGCGGCTTCCACTGGGTGCGACGTAAACAATCACCGGGACCTGTGACGACGTTATATTTTCGATGATCTTTCGAGTAGAGTCGACCAGTCCTCCAGGCGTGTTGAGTTCAATCAATACTGCCTGGTCATTGCGCCGTTTCGCTTCATCGATCGCGCGGGAGATATATTCCTGAGTAATGGGCTGAACCGTGTCATCGACAACGATCTTTAGTACCTCCGCGGAGGAAGCGGATCCTAGGACAAGAACTGCTGCGAGACTGAGAAGAATTCCCCCGATGCTTTTCATGAGCTGGTACTGCCCTCAGGAATATTCTTACTCTTATTTGCGCATCGCGCGAGGAATTTCTTGCTTGACTTCGTTAGTGCCACTTTCCACCAGGGACAGGCCGTGCCAACCGGGAAGATTCGTGCTGCCCGTTATCAGCCGGGCGCCGCGCTCATATGTGAAATATGACCACGCCCACTGGGTAAGAACCAGCACACGGTTTTGGAATCCAACTAAGAAAAGAATATGAATGAACAGCCAAGCCAGCCACGCGATGTATCCGGAGATATGGATCTTGCCGAACTGCGCGACAGCTGCCGCACGACCAATGGTAGCCAGGCTGCCCTTGTCGAAATAATGAAAAGGCTTGCGGGGCGGGAGTACGCCATTTCCGGTTGCGCGAGCTTTCGTTTCACGGCGAATCAGCTTGGCAACATAGCGACCTTCCAAAATGGCCACCGGCGCGACCCCGGGTAACAACTTTCCCGCCTTGTCCTTAAGCGAGGCGAGATCCCCGATCACGAAAACTTCTGGATGGCCGGGAACACTGAGATCTGGCTCGACCAGAACTCGCCCCGCGCGATCCACGGGAACTCCCAGTTTCTTGCCTAGCGACGAAGCCGCTACTCCGGCGGCCCATAAGATAATGTCAGCCTTCATTCGCGTTTCGCCGATGTAAATCGCTCCCGCTTCAATTTGTGTGACCATTGCGGAAGTCTGCACTTCCACTCCCAGGCGCTGCAATTGTTCGAGTGCGCTCCGCGAAAGATCTTGCGGATAAGCGGGAAGCACGTGCGGCCCGCCTTCGAGAAGATGGATGCGAGTCCGCCGCGGATCGATCAATCGGAAGTCGTGCGCCAGCGAGTGCCGGCAAATTTCGGCCAGCGTTCCTGCAAGTTCGACACCTGTTGGCCCCGCTCCGACTACTACAAAATTCAGCGGTTCAATCGCCTCGCCCGCTGCAGCCTGCCGCTCGGCCAATTCAAACGCCAACAAAACGCGCCGCCGAATTTCCAGCGCATCTTCGATCGTCTTAAGTCCTGGCGCGAGAGTTCTCCATTCGTCGTGGCCAAAGTAAGCATGGCTGGCGCCCGCAGCCACGATCAGCGAATCGTATGGAATTTCCTGGTCGGGCGTCAGCACCACCTTCTGCTTCAGGTCGAATCCAGTCACTTCCATCATCAGCACTTCAATGTTCTTGTCTTTCCGCAGAATCGACCGGATCGGCTCCGCAATCTCCCCTGGCGAAAGTCCTGCCGTCGCCACCTGGTAAAGCAGAGGCTGGAACGTGTGATGGTTCTTCTTATCGATAACCGTGATCTTTACATCCGCGCCCGCCAGCGTTTTGGCCGCGTTCAGGCCTCCGAAGCCCGATCCCACAATCACTACCCGGTGTGTACTCTTGCCGTTCATTGCGTCACTCTATAAGATTCAGCCGGATGACCATCGGCTCCATAAGTTCTGGAAAAGATATTCTTCGTCCCTCCTGGATGCAATGGCTCATACCCTCGACAGGAGATTTGATTTTTGTCGCTCTGCTCAGCCTTCTCGTCTACACCGTCCTCGCGATTCGTTTGTTAGGCGACGCCGGAATCGGCTGGCACATCCGCACCGGGCAGCTCATTCTGGCGACCCATGCGATTCCGCACGCCGATCCCTTCTCTTCGAGCATGTCCGGCCAACCCTGGTTTGCGTGGGAATGGCTCTACGATGTGATGGTCGGCTGGCTGGATAAGGCCGCAGGCCTGAATGGAGTAATTTTCTTGACGGCCTCGATCATCGCTCTGACTTTTTCGTGGACGTTTCGTTTGCTTCTGCGCCGGGGCACGAGCTTTCCCGTAGCACTTATCCTGCTCCTGCTGGCAGCTTCGGCGTCCATGATCCATTTTTTCGCGCGTCCGCATGTGGTGAGCTGGCTTTTCACCATCGTGTGGTTCTACGTCCTGGACTGCTCTACAGGGAAAATGTGCGACTCCAACTCTGCCAACTTACGAGAGCGTGGTCGCTATCAGTGGCTCCTGCCCTTGCTGATGTTGCTTTGGGTGAATATTCACGGAGGATTTTTGTTAGGTTTTGTTCTGCTGGCAATTTACTGGCTTGCTGCACTCTGGGAATATTTACGGCTCAGCGAAGACCGCATCGAAGATGCTCTCCAAAAGATAAAGGCGGCCAAGCGGACTCGAGACCTTGCGCTGATAGCCCTGTTGAGTGTTCTGGCTACGCTAGCGAATCCTTATGGCTGGAGATTGCATGTCCACATCTATCACTATCTTTCAAATCGTTTCTTGATGGATCATATCGACGAGTTTCAATCTCCCAATTTTCACGGCGTGGCGCAAAAATGTTTTGCTGCGCTCCTCATGCTTGCGCTGGTTGCATTAGCCGCCAAAGCGCGTGAGGCGCCTGGGGTTCGGCCCAGTGAAGCATTGATATTATTGTTCGCGGTGTACTCGGGCCTCTACGCTGCGCGCAATATTCCCGTGTCAGCGCTGCTTTTGATTCTGGTGATCGGCCCTCGGCTTTCTCATGCATTGCAAAGCCTGGAAAAGCGACCGAGCGCAGTGGGTTCAACATCGCCGCCATTCTTTCAGCGAATGCAAAAGATCGAGGCCGGACTCCGCGGCCACATCTGGCCGCTTGCAGCTCTCATACTCACAGGCTGGATTATTTTTCATGGCGGCGTGCTCGGAACGAAGCAGCTTGTGAACGCGCATTTTGACAGCAGGCGATTCCCATCCCGCGCAGTTGATTACCTCGAAGGCCAAAATTTGCCAGGCCCAATCCTTGCGCCGGATTCCTGGGGCGGATACCTGATCTATCGCTTCTATCCACGAGTAAAGGTTGCAGTCGACGATCGACATGATTTATACGGCGAACAATTTCTTAAGTCGTATCTGAAGATGATGCATGTCGAACCAGGATGGCAGGATTTTCTCCAGCAATTTCCGGTCCGATATATTTTGCTTCCCAAAGATTCGGCCCTCGCCAACATTCTGGCCGAAACGCCGCACTGGCAGCCGGTTTACACCGACGACGTTGCAATCATCTTCACCCCCAGATAATCCAAAGCATCAATGACCCCGGGCAATCGCATTCGCGGCTGTGATCCCGCGCTTCGCGCCTGTTAAACTCTCTCCGTGTCCCGCCCCACGCACCTCGAATGCACCCGTTGCGGCGAGCATTATCCCGCCGATCGTCCGCAAACCGTTTGCCCGAAAGATGGTGGAATTCTCTACGCGCGCTACGATCTCGCCGCCATCAAAAAAACCTTCTCGCCGTCATCGCTGCTGCCCCTCGCGCCCACTATGTGGCGCTACGATGCTGTCCTTCCCCAAGCCGCACCGGTTACCCTCGGCGAAGGGTTCACACCCATGCTACGCAGCCGCGAATATCCGAATGTCTTCATTAAGGACGAAGGCCTCAATCCCACCGGCTCCTTCAAAGCTCGCGGACTTTCCGCCGCTGTCACCATGGCCCGCCATTTCAATTTGAAAAAACTCGCTATCCCCTCCGCCGGAAATGCCGCGTCTGCGCTCGCCGCCTACGCTGCCGCCGCCAACATCGAAGCCCATATCTTCATGCCGAAAGATGTGCCCATGGCGAACCGCGTCGAGTGCGATTACTACGGCGCCCAAGTAACACTAGTCGATGGACTGATCTCCGATTGCGCCCGCAAAGTTGCCGAGCTGAAAGCCTCCGATTCGTGGGAAAAAGAAAAATGGTTCGACGTTTCCACCACCAAGGAGCCTTACCGCGTCGAAGGCAAAAAAACCATGGGCTACGAAGTCGCCGAACAGCTCGGCTGGAAGATGCCGCAAGGCATCATTTATCCAACCGGCGGCGGTGTCGGCCTGCTTGGCATGTGGAAGGCCTTCGACGAAATGGAGCAACTCGGCTTCATCGGCGCCGAGCGTCCGAACATGATCAGCGTGCAAGCCGCCGGCTGCGCTCCCATCGCCAAAGCCTGGGATGAAGGCAGCGCCTCTGCAGAAATGTGGCCGCACGCCTCCACGATCGCCGCCGGCCTGCGCGTACCTAAACCGTATGGAGACTATCTCATTCTCGACGTTCTGAAAAAGAGCGGAGGCGTCGCCCTCGTCGCCACCGACGCGGAAATTTTGGACGCCGTTCGTCACTGGGCTAAAGTGGAAGGCATCTTCGCCGCCCCCGAAGGCGCCGCATCCCTCGTCGCCTATCAAAAGCTCTTAGCCAGTGGCTTCTTCACGCCAGACGACACGGTCGTGCTCTTCAACACGGGCTCGGGACTGAAATATCTGGACGTGCTGGACACTTCGACCGCAGATCACGCACCCTCGCCCGCTTCCCGCGCCATCGCCGGAATTATCGGGCCGTATTAGAAGCAGCGGAATCACCAGCTCTAATCGCTTATTTCGCCCCCTCCGATGCGGACTTCCTCACCTCACTCTGGTCTGCTTGAGAACGAGTATTATTGGTGCGTCACACGTACGCGAAGAGCCTCGCGCCATCGAAGGAGTAGCTGGACTTTTCAAGACGACTCCTGGATTTGTGCTTTCTCTCTCCGACCTTTAGGCAACTTACGCAGGGATCCTCGATCTGCATGTTCAAACTTGGAATATTCAAGAGGGAGCAACTGACGCCGGACCATTTGGAAGGCTTCGTAAACAGCCGCAAATTCATCGCTCTGGATCTGTATAACTCTTTAGATGGTTTGCCACCGGCCGAGATCGACAAGATACAGGAACGAATCTTACGTCGGTTCCGAGTTCACAACGGAGTTTTAAAAAGTACTTACGCGCGGCGTTTCGACGACTTCGACCAAGTGTCGATTTCCGCGATAGCTGCTCACTTCCCCACCAGCCAATTCATCCGGGTGCACGACATCGGTGTATCGGATGGACGAACCTCCTGCGACCTCTACGACCATCTAAACCGCTTGTATGGTGGACAGCTCAACTTCCGCGCGTCGGATTACGCCCCTTTTTTGTATGTCCTAAAACGTACGCATGGTGCGAATCGGCTCATCGTGGATGATCAGCAGCATGTCTTGCAGATCGTTACCCCGCCATTTGTGTTCATCGAGCTCGGCTGGCGGGAAAGGATAATGCCTTATCCTCTAAATTTTCTGATAAGGCATCTCGTGAGGGTCTTCTATGCCCGCCCGTTGCTGGAACACTACAAGGCTGGGGGCCCTGACATTCAGCGCACCAGGATAGAGCTTGTCGGTCGGATGTGTCTCGACTACATGAGCAAACAGAGCAACTTTCGTTTTGACGCCTATGATGTTTTTTCCGGCCCTACCGAACGTTTCGACGTTATTCGAGCAATGAACATCCTGAACTATTCTTATTTTTCCGAACTGCAGTTGATGCAAGCTGCGAAGAATATCGTCCACTCGCTGAAGGAAGGTGGCTTGTTTGTCACAGGCTCGAATACAGAACAGGGAACAGTCGTCAACGGAGGAATCTACAGGGAAATAAAAGGTCGCTTGCAAAGAATTCACACGTCGGGTAACGGATCAGAGATCGACGCCTTGATTTCCGCGATCGGCAGCCCCGATTAAGTTCTCCGTCTTCCCAAATATTTGCGCCGCGGAGAAAACATTCTCCGCGGCGAAGCCGCGAGAATGTTTCTCGGGCGCGGGAAATTCTGGACATGCTGGATACATCGACCGCACGTCAGTCGCCTTCACCCGCTTCCCGCGCCATTACCGGAGTTATCGGACCTTATTGAATGGTTCCTCCGAGTGAGAGGTTGAGAGCTGCAGGAAATCATTCGCATCGATAAGGCCCAGGATTATCCGCACCATAAACGGAAATCGTTGCCGTGTTGGGTCATGTACGAGGATTGGTGATGACAGTTGATACGATACGCCACGCGTCTCAAGCTGACAGCCTCCGGAGGCCAGAACATTCTTAACCCATCCGCTCTCTCGCCCGTAAGTGAGCGCTATCAAAAATCCATCGGCTTCTCGAAAAACATTTACCGGCGTCCGGTAAAGCCTGCCCGACTTTCGACCTATATTGGTAACCAGAGCGAAGCCGGGCAATCGAGCGGCGAACCGGCTCGCAATCCGGTTTGTAATCAGGCGATGAAAGGCTGCTACCGACCGTTTGCAAAACCGGACGAGAAGAATGGGAGCTGACAGCAGAGCGAGAAACACGATAACCCAAGCGGCAATCGCCATTGGACGATCACCTTCCTGAGTCTGCACGCGGAGAATGATCTCTCCCCGCCAGCGCCAAGACCCGATCAGCCATGTTGTCCTCCGCCAGACGTGCCAGACGAATAGCGCGACGTAGCTCGCCGCAAGCAAAGAAAACAGCAGGGTGAGGAGCGTGTGTCCGATCACAAACACTGTTCCCTTGGGCCAGTCGGAATGAGAAAAGTAAATCGCATCAACCAGAATTCTTGCAGTCCAGTAAATCCCGATGAAGCAGGCAAGTCCCAAGGCGGCGCGGCTGCCTTCGAGGAGTTCCTTATGTAGCGCTAACGTCAGCGTGCCAAAAGCGATGATCGTCAAAACCGTAAATCCACTCTGCACCCAAAGCAACTTCCTGTTGAATGGCATCAGTTGCTGCAGGTCCTGTTTCCACCCCAGTCGGTACGGCACTTGAAAGCTGGCACAAAGGATCACAAAATGTGCAGCGCCGACGAACCACAGGTCGATGTCAAACAGCCGTCTCACCAGTTCATCGCTCATAACGCGTGAATTGCTCGCATGAATGGAAGTATTACACGTAGCACAAACCACGGATGGAATAGCCCAAAGACCGGCGCCGTAAGGAATACCACCATGAAACACCATCCGCGTATGCCGTGTCCCAGCCCAAGCCGGGCTCCAAACGTCGAGCGCTCAACAGCCACGCCCGCCGCCTGGATCAGGAAGTAAAGGGTGGGAAGGCCGTAACCTCCGCGCGCCGGCAGCGATATCACTAAATCGTGGATCAATCCAGAAACCAGGAAGACAAGGAAACTGGCCATGCCCGCCCCCAATTTTCGATACGCTCGACGAAAAATCAACTCGTGGGCAAGCTGACGGAAACCAAGATTCCATCGCTTACCCCAGAACTCTCCGAGCGACGTGGACCGGAGAGGCGCCGACATAATCGGCTCGGCCTTGACCCCAAGGTCCTGCCATATAAGTGCAATTATCTGGAAAGCACCAAAGTGAAGAAGCAGGATTAGGCCAAACATTCCTGCCCAACCGCGCAGTAAGGGCTGTGCTTGCGGAATGGATCCGGCCACTACCCAGAGCAAAATTGCTCCGAGAGCAGTTTCGAAAATCGCCCAGAGCCACGTTCTGGCGGATCGTGGTGGCGGATGGAGTCTTGCCTCCAGGAAGGCATCCGCGTCCATTCCCGGCCAAGCCAGAAGGTAGGCTATTGAGCGCCACGCCGGATGAGCAATTCGTAACCGCGCCATCCACCATGTCAGCCACTTAAGGCTGAGATAAATGGCGAAGGCAAGAACCCACATCAACACCCACGGTTGCAGCAGATCGCGGCAGGCGACCGCCGTCAAAGGTAAGACTGAAATTGGGAGCCAACCCCATACGTCGTATAGGCGGGTTCGTTGATCCACATCGATCCTGTACTAGATGCCCTCGAGACGGTATCAATCGAATTCGACGTCGCTGGCGAATGTCGCGATCCCATCCGCCATTTATTCCCAGCGTCCCTTAACCGCATCCTGTTCCGCCAGAGTGAAGCTCTCCGGCCGGCCCAGGTCCCGCCAATAATATTCATCCGCGCGGAAGCCATGGACATTTTCATTCTGCTTCGCCAGCCGCAAATAAGTTGGGATGATTGAGAACGCGCCACCTTCCGTGATTCGCGAGAAAATACGAGGCGAAATAACATGCACTCCCGAAAAAGCGAGCGCCTTGACTTGGTGACAATCGCGAACCAGTTCAAGGGCTCCATCGCCTCCAGTTCGTCGTCCGCAAAGCCGAAGTTGCTCATCGAACAGCAAATACCGCGAAGTTTCGCGCTCCTGCACGGCCAGCGTAGCCAAGGCCTCCAGTTCGCAATGAACCTTCACCATGCGCGCCAGGTCAATCGTGCTGATTACATCGACGTTATGCAGAATGAAAGGCTCATCCCGTTCCGGATTCTCCAGAAAAAACCACGACGCCTTCTTCAACCCTCCGCCGGTATCCAGCAATTCCTCTTCGCGCGAAACCTCGATGCGCATCCCGAAATTATTCCTGGCCTTCAGGTAGTCGACCACCATATCGGCAAAGTGATGCACATTCACGATCACTTCGCCAACGCCGAACGTCCGCAGCCGCGTCAGCGTGATCTCGAGCAGCGTCCGCCCTCCAACTTCCACCAGCGCTTTAGGACGATCATTCGTAAGCGGACGCAGACGCGTGCCTAGCCCCGCCGCCAGAATCATCGCCTTCATTGCGTCGACTTCTCCAACCGCACACTTCTCATTCCGAACCGGTGGCCCAGCCGAACTCTTGTGATCCCGAACCGGCCGTCAAGCCCATCTCTTGTCATTCCGAACCAGGCGTCAAGCCCGGTGAGGAACCTGCTTTTCAGATCTCGCGTCCGGTTCGTTTCCCGTTCAAACTGGATCACGATTCTCCAATTCGCGATGCTGCAACACCACTTCCACACCATTCCTTCCACGCAGCCGTTTCGCCACCTGCTCCGCCAGAAATACGGACCGATGCTGCCCGCCCGTGCACCCGAACGACACCATCAAATGTTTGAAGCGGCGCTGCTGATAATTGTTCACGCTGGCATCCACCAGCGACATTACGCTGGCCAGAAACTGGTGCACGCTTTCCTGCTGATTCAGATACTCGATCACCGCCGCGTCTTTTCCCGTGAGCGCCTTGAATCGCTCCTCCCGCCCCGGATTCGGCAAGCTTCGCCCATCGAACACAAATCCGCCGCCATTTCCGCTTTCATCTTTCGGCAGCCCGCGATGAAACGAAAAACTCAAAATCCGGACCTGTAGATCGTCCGCATCCGAAGCCAGCCCCTGCAGTTTCTCCGAGGCCAGCATGCTGTTAAATGCTTCCATCAAAGCCGGCAAAGCGATCGGCAGCTTTACGTTGTGCAGCAACCACCGCAAATTCTTTAACGCGTAAGGAACACTCTGCAGAAAATGCGCTTTCCGTTCGTAAAATCCGCGAAAGCCATAAGCTCCCAGCGCCTGCAGAATGCGCACATAAACATAAGCGTAAAAGTAGCGCAGAAATTCTTCGCGATCGATCTTCGCAAAATCCCCCAGCCTGTCGATATAAAGATCAAGCAATTGTTGCCGCAAATCCGGCGGCAGGTCCGCCTTGGCATCGTAGAGCAGGGAAGCAATGTCATACTGAAGCGCGCCCTTGCGCCCGCCCTGGTAATCCAGGAAAAACGGTTCCCCACGTCGCAGCATGACATTGCGCGATTGGAAATCCCGATACATGAAATAGTCGCGGTCGGCGCTCAACAGAAAGTTTGTCAGGCTGTCGAAGTCGTCTTCCAAAGCCTGCTCGCTAAAAGAAATCCCGGCCAGCCGGAGAAAGTAATACTTGAAATAATTCAAATCCCACGCAATCGACTGCCGGTCGAAACTTCCTCGCGGATAGCAGACGCTGTAATCGAGGTCGCGTCCTGCCTCAATCTGAAAGCGGGGTAATGCCTGGACTACCTTGCGATACGCATCAACCGCCGCTGGGGCAATCTTGTCCCCCTCCCGATGCTTCGAGAGGAAATCAAACAGCGTAGTGTCCCCAAAATCTTCTTCGAGATAAGCGCCGTGGTTCAAATCCTCTGCATAAATTTCCGGCACCGGCAAACCATGCTTGTGAAAATGCCTGGAGAACGCCAGAAAGGCGGCATTCTCTTCGCGCACTCCATACAGAATTCCAATCGCGCTGACTTTGTCGCTGGCCAGTCGCACGATCTTTCGCCCCGAGCCACCCAATTCGCCTTGCAGAGGCTCTATTCTCGCGGGAGCGTCGTGGAATCGTTCTTCAAAAAGTTTTCTGAGAACATCTATCATGGCAATGTATACGGGGGTGCGGTCACCTCAAGATAACATTGAATCCAGCGGAGCAAGCCCACACGCATGGCCGGTGGCAACGACTTGATTACCCTCGCTTCCATCCCTATGCTGAAGGCAGCATGACCGACCGCCTATACTACTGCGATTCTTTTCTATGCCACTTCGACGCTGAGGTCCGCACGGTCCTCGACACGCCGCGTCCGGCAATAATTCTCGACCGCACCGCCTTTTACCCCACCAGCGGCGGCCAGATTCATGACACCGGCTGGCTCACGCTGGAAAATTCAGACAAAATTCGCGTCACCGAAGTCGCCGATTCCGAGGACGGGCACGTCGTCCATTACCTGGAAGCGCCGCTCAAGAACGCACAACCTGGAACCCGCCTGCACGGGGAAGTCGACGTCGCCCGCCGCCGCGATCACATGCAGCAGCATTCCGCGCAGCATGTGCTCTCCGCCGCCTTCGTCCAACTGTTCAACATGCGCACTATTTCCTTCCACATGGCTGACGACTATTGCTCAATTGATCTCGACACGCCCTCGCTTGCACAAGAGCAGGTGGAAGCAGCCGAGCGCTTGGCGAACGAAGTTGTGCTTGAGAATCGTGCAGTAGATATTCGCTTTGTAAATCGCGACGAAGCCGCGAACCTCGGCTTGCGGAAACTTCCGCCCGCGGAACGGGAGGAGTTGCGCCTGATCGACATTCACGATTTCGATCTTTCCGCCTGCGGAGGCACACACGTTAATCACACCGGCCAAATCGCGGGACTGCTTCTGCGCAAAACGGAAAAAGTTCGCCAGGGATATCGCGTGGAGTTCGTCGCCGGACTGCGCGCCGTCAGAACCGCTCGCCGCGATTTCACAACCCTCACCGAAACCGCCGCGCTTTTCTCTTCTCACATCTACGCTGTCCCTGAGAACGCCGGCAAATCTCTCGACGAGATCAAGTCTCTGCGCAAACAGCGCGAGCAATTGCTCGACGATCTCGCCGCGGCACAAGCGGCAACTCTGTTAGCCGAAACTCCCGAAACAAATGGCCGCAAAGTAATCGCGCAGATTTTTCCCCACCGTGACTTGGCCTTTATAAAACTTCTCGCCCAAAAACTCGCACGTCTCTCGCCCTCTGTCGTCGCACTTCTCGCCACCCAAACACCGCAGCCCGCCCTCATCTTCGCACAATCGTCTGGCCAGCCTCACGATATGGCGGCTGTTCTGAAGCAAGTCATCACCCCGCTCGGCGGGCGTGGCGGTGGCAACAAAGATCTTGCCCAAGGCGGCGTTTCAAACTCGTCGACCCTCGCCACCGCCATCGCCGCCGCCCAGTCCCTCGTCTCCTAGCGTCCAGCGGAAGACTTCAGGCCTTATGAGAGCGGTTGATTCATTCGGTTGCGTGTTTCGGCTTGTTGTCCCACGCTGGCAATCGTGGCACTGATCGGGGGGATTATTGGAAAGATCGTTCGCAAACCCGCAAGTACAATTTGGAATATCTATCCCGCTCACACTGTGGCGCAGTACAAGATCAAACACAGGATGGTCTCGAACCCGGAGCGAAAACTTGGTGCGGGCGGAGGGACTTGAACCCTCACGGGCCGTTTAAGCCCTGCGGATTTTCATACCGTCTACGGCTTTCGCCGCCCGGTCGTCGAGCTCTTTGAGGCTCACGCCAGGTTTGCGGTCTGGACTATCCCTTCACCTTCCCCCGGAATATCCGAAGCTTAGGTGCTGCCCGTCTAGTCTCTACACCTTCCCGGCGGATGTCTCTCCGGGCTTGGCTCGGGATTGCCATTTAAGGTTTCCCCGAATTTGAGCAGTTCTGCATCGCCGGTTTCCCGGCGAGCACTCAAGTTTTCCTTAAGTCCGCTGCGTATGCCATTCCGCCACGCCCGCGCGCGGCTGTCTCACTTATGATAGGGCACGTCGCCAGATTTTACACATCCGTTTGCTCGTCACCAGGTTGCGCTTCGTGGGAGTGCGTTATCGGAGACGTTGTGCTGGCCACTGGAGCATGCAAGGTAAATCTCCTCATATTGAATCTTCCGCAAGCGCGGGTAGGTTGGAATTTGAAAGTTGTCTCGCGGCAAACCACTACTCAAGCGAATGCTGCAAGGTCCACTCAAGTTTTTGCAACAAGTTGAGAACAAAGTTTAGGATTTAGGGGGAGCTAACTCACTGAAAAATATGGTGGCCAGGGACGGAGTTGAACCGCCGACGCCAGCCTTTTCAGGGCTGCGCTCTACCACCTGAGCTACCTGGCCACGTTTTCGGGATCCGCCTAAATCGCAGACCACGAAGCTTGTTCGCTTCACGTCGATTGTCGCAGGATTGCCGACCGGAAAACAGCACAATGCGGAACGCGTGCGGAACGTTGTTGATTATAACAAAGCATGGTGCAGTCACGGTGATCGATAGGGATTCTAAGTTTTACATCAAACCGTTCAAGTAACACCGTGGACAAAAGAATCACCAGGAGCGGGCCGGCAAAGTGTGGCCCACCCCTCGGTCTAAATATAACGTTTACAAATAACGGCCAGATTGGCTGATGATTTTATTGTCCTCCAGCCATAGAGCCGTGCTCTCCCAGCCACGACGCGAGTTTCGGTTCTTGCTGCGATTTCAATTCTATGCAGTCATTGATGCGTTCGATCGACTGGCGGTAGGTTCGTTCCGCGGATTCGATTTTGTGAGCGGCGAAGAAATCCGCCATCTGGTCGCGCATGCGAGCATCGCAGAATGAACTGGTGGCTCCAACAATTTCGGCGCTGGCAAAAGGTCCACCAGCTTTTTCCACCGAATTCCAGTGATTGAGGACGAAGTCCCACGCCAGTTTTTCTCCCGCCGGATTTTGCATCACGTTTCTGATTAGTCGCAGCGCATCCTGCGAACGAACCTCCGGAGAAATTGCAAACTCCAGAGTCCGCTCGAGCAGTTTCGGGTTGTTGAAGCGGGGCAGAGCAAAAAGCGCGATGTAATATTCCTCGGGAGATTTGGCAGTCTTCAGAAACGCCAACAACTTGTCGTAGAGCGTCTCGTCACCGTTCAAGGCTGCGAGTCGAAATGCGTTAGCCGCCATTTCGTGGCTCACCGATGCGGGGTTCACCAAAGCTTTTTCCGCAAGTTTCCTCGCCTCGGCGAGCGCCTCCGGATCTCGAGCGTCGTAGCCCAGAGCGTAGAATACCCGTGCCCGCAGTGTTTTCTCCTCATCACTCTCACCCGGCTTCGGTTCCCATCCCACGTCCTTCATCATGGGAGAGAGATACTGGCGCAGCCATGCGCGATAGGAGTCGCGGTCGTTATCGGTTACCAGATATTCGCCAATGTAGTTGAGGTGATCGAGAACGTCTTCGATAACGGCACGATTGCGATCCGCACCGAGGCCCTGCACCAAAGCCAGATAGTCGCCCACCGGTTCGCGCCCCGCTCGCACCGAGGCCCATACGTCCGTCTGCAATGCAATTCGTTCCGCGGGCGAAAGCTTTGTTTCGGCATCTGCTGCCAGGGCGCGCACCGCATCGGGCTCATAGCCGACGCGATAGTAACCCGCAGCCCCGGCATTCCCCAAAACCCAATTCGAACAGCCCGGTAAAGTGAAGGTCTGCTCTCGCTGCGTGAGAAGTTTGCATTCCGGCGTTTCCTTTCCAGCGGATCCCTTCATGCACATGGGAACCTGCCAGAGTTGATCATTCGGTGCATCGAGTTTCTCGCGATTGTAAAAAAAACGATGTTGATCCAGCGTCACCTTGGTGGAATTTCCAGAGCATGCTTGCTTCACACTAATTATCGGAACGCCCGCCTGATCCACGAATGTCGGCATGATCTGGTCGACCGGCTTCTTCGAAGTCTTGGTCTGCGCGTCCCAGAAGTCAGCGGCCGTGGCGTTCGCATATTGATGCTTTTGAATGTACGCATTGACCCCGGCACGGAAAGTTTCCTCGCCCAGGTAGGATTCCAGCATTCTTAAAACCGCTGCAGCCTTGCCGTACGCAATCCCATCAAACAGTTCCATGATTTGCCCCGGTGTGTTGGCAGGCTGATGGATGGGGCGCGTGTTGGCCAGCGAATCCGTATTGAGAGTTCTGCCATCGTCAATTACGTCGTCCAGTTTTACATTCCATTCCGGCTTCCATGCTTCGATCGGCTTGCTCGACATCCATGTGGCGAAACCTTCATTGAGCCAAATGTCGTCCCACCATTGCATCGTCACCAGATCGCCGAACCACTGGTGAGCCATCTCGTGAGCGATCACAGACGCGATTTCTTTCTTCAATTCGATCGCGCCCTGCTTTTCGTTGATCAGGAGGATCACTTCGCGGAAGGTAATACAGCCGGTATTCTCCATTGCACCGGCGGAAAAATCCGGCAGGCCGATTAGATCGAGCTTTCCGTAGGGATATTTGATGCTGAAATATTTATCGTAATAACTGAGAACATGTTCCGCTGTCTCCAGGGCGAATCTCCCCATCTCTTTCTTGCCGGGAGTTGCATACACGCGGATCGGAATGCCGTCCGCTTCGCCTTCGATGTATTCAAAGTTGCCGACAACCAGAGCCGCAAGATAGGAGGACATCTTCACCGTCGTGGCAAAACGCACCGTGTGTTTGTCGCCCGGCCCGGGAGTGTCGGAAACAACTTTCTGATTTGAAATTGCCACCTGCCCCTTGTCGGCAACTGCGGTGATGTCGAAGGTGGCTTTGTACGCGGGTTCATCGAATGAAGGAAACGCGCGGCGCGCGTCTGTGGCCTCAAACTGCGTGGCTGCGTATTTGCGTCCCTGATCATCCTTGCCGATATAAAAGCCGCGCATCTCATCGTTCAGAATTCCGGTATAAGTGATGTGGATGGTTCCCGCCCCGGCAGCCAAAGGCTTCTCGACCGCCAGAACCACCATCTCTTTATCTTTCTCAGGAGTGACCGTGGCCTTCTGCGTAGCTCCACCACTGGTGATGGTGATGTCTTCAAAAGAAATGTCGACCGCATTGAGCGTGATCTGGGAGGTTGGCTTCAGGATCCGGATGGAAATGGTCTCATCGCCATCGAATGTGGCCTTTTCAAGATGCGGCGTAAAAGTGAGTCTGTAATTTTCCGGGACAGCCAGTTCGGGCAGCCGTTGCGCCGCCGCCAAGGAGAATCCTACCGACACAAAAGTGAGTAATGCAAGAATGCGCTTCATAGATTCCTCGGGACAATATTTGCTTGAATTCATTTCCTATCGAAAATAATTACGCAAGACTAACTTAACCCGCGTCCCCACAGGGCGCAATATTGCGCAGCAAGTGCGGTCAATTTTCTGATGTTAAAGTCGTAAGACGTCGCGTCGTGCGGCAACGTAGAATGCCAAATCCGCAGATCGCAAGTGGCATGCACAACTTATTACGCCTTCCTGATTCTACTAGACCTTTTTGTACAGCCGTGTGTTCTTCAGCGAAAACTGTCTAAGTTGACGCTGTCCTGTGAGCCAGTTGTCAAACGAATGCAGGATGGAAGTCTCACGCAGCCAGTTTCGAAACGACGAATATAGCGGCAGATTTCTGACCCAGTGCGGCATTCTTGGAGTTGCGGGTTTGTCGTTCGGAACCCACGCTGCGGCGTAGTCACTCTGCATTGGAGATTTGGCAAAAAGTGGAGATTCCGCCGTCTTGCGGGCCTCGAAGAACAACATAATGGGACGATGGGTCATCAGTCCTACTCGGCATTCAACTCTGGCAGGATCTGCGACCTCGAAAGCGTCGGATATCGGAGCCAACTCTATACCTGGATAACGTGCTTCGAGAGCGAGAACCTTTCCAAGTTCAAAACCATTCTCGAGGGTAAAGACTCGAAATATAAGTTCTGGGCTGAATTGGTAAAATCCATGACCACACAGATTGTTCGCAACAGTGGAGGCGAAGATCGTACCTCCTACTTTTGTCATCTGCATCAGATTCGCAATGGCGATAGGGAAGTTGAATATGTGTTCCAGTGACCCGGCCTCGATAACCACATCGAATCGCCCTTTAAGATCGGCCGGAATCGTTTGGTTGAGATCGTGTAACAGATCCGCGCCCTCGTAGGGCGAGTAGTCCAGCGTGTTCACTCGGGAAACGCCGAGACATTCACTGAAAAAACGGTCGGCGTACTCCCCCCATTTATAGTTGGCAAGCGCTCGTGGGCAGACCTGCCGAACCGCCCGCAACTCCGCGGGATGAAGAAGCAGAGATTGACGACCGATCATCAAAAGACGATCCATCGGAACACCAGCACGGTGAGCGTCCAGGAGCATCTTTGCCTGTCGATAGATGATTCCCATAAAATTTCGTTGCGGACTGAAAGGACTTCGAAGCCAGCCAATTAGATTTTTCCGATTCAGTCAAGCGATCTAAGCCCTGACTCCACAGGGCACAGCTTAGCCCTGACGGTCTCATGTTGACTGAATTAGCTGCGGATGCGCTACCCGAGGTGGATATTCTCTGTTTGCAAGTAGCGCAGATTCTATCGTCCGGATTTCTTTCGTCCAGTCGGTGGATTGGGCGAACGCAAGCCCCGCATCAATCTTTTTAAGCCGCAGTTTGTCTGTCGAAAGAAGTTCGATAACCGCCTCCGCGAGAGATTTAGGATCTGGCTTCGCCAATTGCACGGTTTGATCGGTCAAGAGCCACTGGATATTTGGTCCTTCGTTGGACACCACCGCGCATCCACACGCCATCAACTCCAGGGGTAACATAGATAGGTTGGTATGTGAAAGAACCAAGGCTACATCGCAGCTGCGATACAGGGCGCCCAACTGAGAAATGGGAAGAACTCCAAGAAAAATCGCCGGAAAGGGAAGATCGGACGATTGACCTGGAAATCCAACCAACGCAAACTCTACATCCGGCATTTTCTTAGCCACGAGCGATAGAGCGAGAACGCCTAGTTCGAAGCCCCTTCGCTCAGTTTCTGGACGAGCATAAAACAAGACCCGCTTCTTTCCTCCGGGCAGCAGACGACTACCTGTGCTCGCATAAGCATCGCGGTCATAAGAGAAGCCAAAAGGCGAGCATTCCATATTGAAGTCCCGTCTCAGCACGTCTGCAATCCAGGACCCCAAAGTTATTCCCCGAAAGCCAAACTGATAGGTCTGTCGAGCAAACTCATACTGGCTGCCCGGAGCGTAGAACATATACTCAATGTCCTGAACGAAATAGAACTTCTGCGCGGCATTTCCGACGCCTCGGGCTGCATACGCAGTGGGCCACGAAGTCGCAATAAGAGCATCACAGTCTTTGATATTGTCCGAGAGTACTTCCACTTCTGCATTGATGGGAAAGTACCACTGCCGAATACGCTCTTTGGCTAGAGTGGAGCCTCCCGGCAGCCTCCCCAGAACGTAGACACGATTCTCGTGACCCCAAGCTTCTAATTGTTGAATGGTTCGAAAAACATTTAATAAACCACCGTGCGCCGCCGCGATGCCTGCCAGAATCCAGTTGATTCGGAGAGGTCCGTCTTGGGAAGCTGACAGGCAGGCCGGACGCTCCTCATTCAATACCATTTCAAAATCTGCAAGAACATTCCGGGGAGCCCTCAAATATTTTCGAGCAAGCGTCGTAGCAACTGTGTTCATGCTGTAGCGGAGCCCCCTTCGGCGGAAGAGCCTCAGGAGACTTACGAGTCGCGAATCGTTGAAATTCATTGGTCTTGTTGTCGTGCTCCCGTTCCTTGCCAGTCGAATTAGCAGTTCTGTTCATCATCATGCCACAATCTCCGATATCTTTTAAATATCAGCGTGCCGCATCCTAGGCCCAACAAAACCATAATCACCAGATACCCTGCGACCATCCCCAATGCACCGGAGGTCCTGGCGAAGTAGTAGTTGGACAGAAGAACAGCGACAGCTATGGAGAGCGACAACTGAAAGAGCTTTTCTTGTTTATGTGCACGCAAGTAGGTGGCCATGGAGGCAAAAAGGTGGTTGAGGATGGCCGCGATGAGCAGAAGCGCAAATGGCAGCGGACTCAGCAGCTTCTCTGCGTAGCGGTTGCGCGTGAAATGGAGATAGGCCGTACCTGACCAGATGGCTATGGCACCCAGTCCTGCCACAAAAGTGGAGTGCCGCAGCGCCTTGAAAAAGAGCGCATCCAACTGCAGGTATTGTTTTTGAGCGATGAGCGTTCCGAACGGGGCAGCTTTGGTCGATACCCAGGCCATCGCTATCACCATTAAAGAATTAGCGAAATTGAGCGACATGCCCATCTTGCCAGCAGCCACTGGCCCTTTGAAAGCAAAGAGGAATGGATTGAATGTTTGGTAAACGAAATATCCCGAAATCCAGCTAATCGCGATTCTCCACTGGAAGGGCCAGATCTCGTTTTGCCATGATATGTGCCGGTCTCCTGTCTTGTGTGTCAGCAGGTCGACAAGCAGACCGCGTCTGAGAAAGAGCCAGGCGGCCCCGACCACGACTTGGCCGGCTATAACTGTAGCGGGGGCATAGAGTCCGTGGTGGGTCATTAGTGTTGTCCAAGCAAGGAGGCTTCCGACGATTGCCTGCATCCAGCGCATGTGAGCGACGTTGGAGACGAATCCACAGCCTTCAAAAAAAGAGTACAAAGGGTCTAATTGAAAAGCGAAGACCGCCGCTGTCGCTGCCGCGACCCAGGGAGCCCGCCATGCCACGATGTCTCCCAAATGCTGATGTGAAGAAAAAAAATAAAAGCCAGCAGGGATGAGGGCCAAAGCAAGAAGCAAGGCGCCGACGCAATACCAGCGCACTGATATTTGCAATACAGAAGCCAATCTGGCGTGGGCCGTTTCATCTCCCGTTACGGAGCCGTCCGCCGCAATGGAAAGGTGCGCTCGCTCATGACTGGCGAGCTGCATTACGACCTGCGAGAAACCTAATTCGAAGATCATCTGCAAGGCGATCAGGCTCGCATAGGTATAGTAGTACCCCTGTTCTGCAGGCGAGAGAAAACGGGCGATGAGGACAACAGTGATTAGCCCAGACCCGCTCGTCCATGTTCGGGCAAGCACAGTGAACACCACGGCTCGGTCCAGCCCCAGGCCATGTGCGGCCAAATTCAGCCACCGCTCAAGATTGGAAGGACGGGTGGAGTGATGGCTGACCTCTTTTACATCGATTGACAAAGTCTGTCTCCCAGACGCGGCAGTTTCTCGGTCGAACTTCGATTGTATTTGATTGTGGCTCCGTAATTGTTTTGTCTAAGTTACGCGGATCGATCCCTTAAAGTCACCGCAGGCCCAATGCGACAATTGTGTCGGGGAGCATGCAGCATACTGCCATGAGCTAGCCACAAAACCACGTTGTACCATACGTCTTTTGATCGATTGCGTGACGCTGCAACAAAGCTTTTGCCGAATTCGGATACCGTATACTTAACTTCTGCGGCGGTCGAGTTGGCCGTCCGTGGAGTCGCCCCGGAGGCGACAGTCGCGATTCTAGGTTTGACAAGGCCAAGCTCGAAAACAGGTTTTCGATGGAGATCATGAAAACAGCTAAGGCCGTCGCCCGCAACATTCTAGGACCGCATTTAACAGAACTCCTACGGCGTCCCGCGTACTCAAAGTTGGCCTCCGTGGCTGACTATCGTTCGCGATTGCGCGCAAAACGCGGTCTCGAAATAGGCGGTCCCAGTTCGACGCTAGGAGACACTGGGCCAGTACCAATCTACGATGTCCTTGGGTCTTTGGACAATTGCTTATATTCTGGAAGCACAATTTGGACGGGAGAAGTGCGGGAGGGTAGTACCTTCATTTATCAGCCCGGAAAGCCGCCCGGCAGCCAAATCATCTGTGACGCCACGAATCTCCAGCCGATCCAGGACTCCAGCTACGATTGCGTCCTGGCCTGCCATTGCCTCGAACACATTGCCAATCCCCTGCTCGCGCTCGCCGAGTGGAAACGAGTTTTGAAAAATGATGGACTGCTACTGTTGATTCTGCCGCATAAAGATGGCACCTTCGACTGGCGCCGTCCTACCACCCCACTCGCTCACATGATTGAGGACTACGAAAACGCGGTCGGTGAAGAAGACCTGACTCACCTTCCCGAGATACTGGAACTGCACGACCTATCCAGGGATATACCGGCAGGAACAAAAGACCAATTCGAGCAGCGCTGTCTGGCAAATCACATCAATCGAGCCATGCATCATCACGTCTTCGACACCATGGCTGCCGTCGCTATAGTCAATCACATCGGCCTCGAAATCCTTTGTGTTGATACTCTTAAGCCATCCCACATCATCATCCTAGCGAGTCGCGCCAGCCAACCGATTGACAATCGACCAATTTATGGGGCGGGGTGGCAAACACTGGCGCCGTAGCCCTTTTCCTTCGGACCATAAGTACCGGAACAGCTAACCATGGGCGTGGAGGGATACTCGAAATGACGGCGTTAACCGTCTGCGCCGTGATCGTCACCCATCACCCGAGCATGGAGACTGATCGAAAATGTGCCCAAGATTCTCGCCCAAGTGCACGGGTTGGTGATAGTGGACAATGGCTCGAAGGCGGATGAGATTGACTCGCTACGCATCGCCAGCCACACTCTCGGGTTTCACCTTATCGAAAATGTAGAGAATCTCGGCATTGCCGAGGCATTGAATCAAGGTGTTCGCTGGGCCAAAAGCGCGGGCTATCCTTGGGCGATTTTCTTCGATCAGGACAGCGGGATCACCGACGGTTTTGTTTGTCAGATGTTCGCTACATGGGAGAGTCATCCCGATCGGGAACGAGTGGGTTCGATACACCCTCGCTACATCGACCCGCAGACGGGTATCGAGGCCGCAGTGCCACGCGCCAGCGATGGCACCCCGGTATTACCCATGACTTCTGGGTCGCTCATGCCGGCGTGGATATTCGATGAGATCGGATGGTTTGCGTCGGAATACTTTATCGATCTTGTAGACTGGGAATATTCGTTTCGAATTCGGGCCGCGGGCTACCTCCTCGCCGACGCAAAACAGGCTCTGTTACTTCACGCTCCGGGCAATCCCTCGACAACCCGCATTTTGGGCTGTGCTTTCCATACCACGCATCACAGCCCACTCAGACACTATTACATTGCACGAAATTCCATTGCTTTTTACCGGAAATATTGTTTCCTGTTTCCCCGGTGGATTTTAAAGGTCATCTACCGGCAAGTGCACGACACGGCATTGTCCTTAATCGCCGAAGAGGACCGAGCGCTTAAGCTTCGCAGCTTTCTGCATGGGACATGGGATGGCCTGATTGGGAGAATGGGACCGAGACAAACTATGAGTCGCCGGAACAAGTGATTGTCCCCCTGGCGCAAGGCTTAACGAAGAACTAAATCCTTCGCCACGCTGTTCCATCCGGATGAGTACCGCTGATAGCCGCCCTTGAAAACCTCTCGAAGTACACCCGGGATTCGCGCGACCCGAACGCGTGGAAGTCCGGCACGATGTTCGAGGTGAGAGATTTTTCGCTCGATCTCCATTTTCGCGCCTTCAGCGAAGCGGAAGTCCTGCCTGCGATCTTCAAGTCTGGTATGCAATTGACGAAGCTGCGCGATGACTGCACGATGGAAATCTGCTCCCCTGTCTTGCGCTTGTGCCACTCGCCGCCTGAGAGTCTGGGGTCCCGGGCCTATTTGTTGTTCTTGGTACCGCCGATACTGCATCAGGGGTTCTGAAATAACTTCGAAGGATCCTCCGTGTGCTGCCAACAAGAAGGAAATCCATTTGTCATGAATCTGGTCCTTGGGAATAGGAATCATCGGTTCAAAGAACTTTCTACGGAAGGCCATGGTGGCACCGGTGACCACGGGATGTTTAATCAACACGCCCAGGGCGTTCCCTTTCGAAAACCTGTTCTGTTCTCTGGTGTCAAACAGAAGCGTGGGCCAAAGTCGCGACCCCAGCAGGTGTGAATCGCTACCAATCAGATCCGCATCGCTAAAGGCGGCTACGATGTCGCTTGATTTCAGGAACGCATTCTCGATCCTCTCGAGCTTGTGCTGATACCAGACATCGTCCTGATCGGCCAGAGCCACGATTGCGCCTCGACAGAGCGAGATCGCCTGTTCGAAGTTCTTGGTCGATCCGAGATTCTTGGCATTGAACACGAGTCGGGTAGGGAAGGGTGCGCTCTCCGCGAACTTCCGTATGATTTCGATGGAACCATCCGAGGATCCGTCATCGCATACCACCAGTTCGTCTGGCGGCCTTTGTTGCAGAGCGATGCTATCCAATTGCGCACGCAGAAATCGCTTGCCGTTAAAAGTGCACATCGCGACCGAAAGTTCAATCCCAGGCATATCGTCACAAAATAGATGAGCACAAGATGGATGGCTTAAAATGGTTAATCGGCATTTTACCTTGATCGATAACACCGGGTGGGACGAGTCCCATTGAATTCGAATTCGAAAGTTGCCTGCATCATTCTGAATTGGAATGGCTGGCGGGACACCGTCGAGTGCCTCGACGCACTGAAGGATTGCACCTATCCTCAGCTGACCGTCATTGTGGTGGATAACGGTTCCTCTGACGATTCAGTCGCTCGAATTCGCGCCGCGCATCCTGATGTTCTGCTGCTGGAGAGCGGATCGAATCTAGGCTTCGCGGGTGGTAATAATATCGGCATCCGGTATGGGCTTGCGCACGGAGCGGATTATCTTTGGCTGCTTAATAATGATACGAAGCCGGCACCGGACGCGCTTTCGGCTCTCGTGGCCAAAGCGCTGACGGACGAGCACATCGGTGCAGTGGCCTCCATCTGCTACTATGCGGACTCACCTTCGACGGTGCAAGCGTGGGCGGGGTCACGCGTTAATCTGTGGATCGGCTATGGACGGATCACAACACAGCCCCACAGTGATGACTGGTTTGACACGCTGAATGGTACCAGCATGCTGGTCGCTCGCATCGCGCTCGAAGACGTCGGTTTGCTGGACCAGAGTTTTTTCCTGTACTGGGAAGACACTGAGTTTTGCCTGCGACTGCGCAAGAAAGGATGGCGAATCGCGGCCGCGCCAAATTCACGAGTGCTGCATAAGGTGAACGCCAGCACTGGAGGAAACGGGCTTATCCTCGACCGCCACCATACCGCATCGGGTTTGCGTATTCTCCAGCTTCATTCCCCGGCGCCTCGTTTGGCTTCGTTCCTATTTCTAACGTTGCGTTTCGCTCGGCGTTTAGCGCGGCTGCAGTTTTCTCGTTGCCAGAGTGTTTGGGCTGGAGTACAAGACTATCGGCAGACGGCGCCACTCTCTCCCAGGATACGCTGATGCTGCATCCCCCGCCCTCGATCCCCTGGAGTCTGCTCTATGCCCTCGATGTTTTCGCGATAGCTCTGTTTGCGGTCTCCTACTACCGCAATTGCTATCTCAAAGGTTATCGAATCGACTTTTGGCATACGAACCTGTTCCTTCTCTGCATACTTCCCAACATGATCATGCTTCCGTTTGCCAAGAGCGAATTGAATGGAATTGTTCTCGGAAGCGATCTGGACGCTGTTGTTGCCGTCTTGCCTGTCGTCTTTCTAATTACCCTGCTCGGCTATTTCGCCGTACTGGCTGGAGGAAGCTTATGGCGGCTTCGAATTGGTGCGGGTATGCGCAATGCAACGCTAGGAGTGCTCGACATCGTCCCTCGTTGTTCGATGATGGTTATGTCGTCGCGAAGCGTGTTGATATTTCAAACGGCATTATGCTTCGCACTGCAGTTGCTGATTCTTGGCATATATTTTTCGCAAAGCGGCTTCGGTTTTAATCTGCGCAGTTTCACATTTGCCAACCCAACCTATCGACCTGTCGCCCTGCTGATCTCCAGCTATTCGATCATCATCGCCTCCCACTGCCTTGCGCGATACACCGATACCAAGGAGAGGAGCCTTCTGGCATGCACCTTGCTTCTGACATTCGGTCTGGTGTTCTTCGGTGCCCGGAGCAGTTTACTTAGTATTTATATCAGCGTGTTGCTGTGTTATCTGGTGAAGTTGCGCGGCAGGGTCAGCCTTCTGAAGATTGGCATCATGGTCGCGGTTATCGTTGTTTTCGGATTCTATTTGGGGAATGTGCGCGCCGGGCAATATTCACCTGCGGAGTTTTTTGCGTCTTTCCTTTTCCTGTTGTTCTATGGGGAAAATTTCGCGGATTTACGGGATTTCGCCTGGGTCTATACCGCATGGGATCACGTATTTTGGGCTGGCAAAACATATCTTGCCGCCGTGCTCGCATTTATCCCGCGATTCGCCTCGCAGTTTCGGGACACTTGGGGGCTGGGCGCCATGACATCGTCGATGGTCGGGTTTGATCCCCAGGTTCATCCCGGATTGAGACCAGGGGCCTTCGGAGAGAGTTTCTTTAATTTCGGATTGTTTGGAGTAGTCGCCATGGGACTCATGCTCGGCGTGCTTGCGAGGCGCGTCGATACAGACGTCAAACGTGCCTTGGCGCCGCCCCAGTCCTCCATGAGGAAGGCCTTCGCCTCTTCCATGCTGCTGAGCGTCGCCGGTTCTTTAGCCGTTTCATCGGGTTTTTCAAGTCTGTATGTTCTGGCGGGGATATATTTCTTTTCCTGGTTTTGTCTTTGCGTCCAGCGAATGTTTAGACCACGCCGTTCGCAATTGACCATGCGGACTGACCCTGGATAACGCGAGAAGAGAAGCAGCTAATTCGGCTATGAAACGGACTGGAAATTCCGAACTGTGATTCAGGAGTTACGAAGCATCGCTCCGGGTTTGACACTTACACATTCAATATTGGTGGCGAAGTAGCGAAGCGGAGTGTTTTCCGTCATGAACTGATCGAATCTTTCGAACAGGCGAAAGTTCGGATAGTGCGCCGAGTTCTTGGGTAGCAGCTGGCGATACCACATGTCGAGCAGGTTCAGGCCCGCGGAATGCAGGAGCTCAGTCACGCGGTCTTCAGTATAGAGACGGTCATGATAGTTATCTCCGAGCCAGCGACAGATCTGCTGCGTCCAGGATAGTTTTGTGGGAAGGAAGAAGCAGAAAAATAATCCACCTGGCTTCAGAACTCTTGTGATCTCAATCAGCGAAGCGCGGTCGTTAGGAACATGTTCTAAAACGCCAACGCTTAGTACTACGTCGAAACTCTCAGACTCATAGGGCAGGATATATTCGTGCTCCAGCGGCTTCACCTGGATGCCGAACCGTTTGATAATTGGCACCTCTTGTCCAAACGCGGAATCGTCCCTGTCGGACAAGATGTCGCAGCTATCGAGGCTCTTTGGCCCCAAATCACGAATCAGTTTGCTGACGTGACCCTTGCCGCATCCCCAGTCAAGCACGGACAAGTCGCTGAACGGCCGTGCGAAATGTTTTTCGGACAGCGCTTTCACGAACCGCGTCAGGTAGACGTAGAGATACTGGCGGAGGAATTGAAAAATGTACACGAATCAGTTTGCTGACGTGACCCTTGCCGCATCCCCAGTCAAGCACGGACAAGTCGCTGAACGGCCGTGCGAAATGTTTTTCGGACAGCGCTTTCACGAACCGCGTCAGGTAGACGTAGAGATACTGGCCGGAGGAATTTGCCAGAAAACTGTGGGAGGGCAATGTGGCCGCAGTGACCCGAATCTCTTCATCCAACGGCCAATGCTTGGAGAATATCTCCGTGCGCAGCGAGCGAACTGAACCATTCACGTCGGGCATTCGTCTCTCTTATCTCACTCCGGCGGGACGCGATTCCCGCTTAACCATCCAATGTACTTGATTGAATCACACTTTTTGCAAGCACTTCACGCACCCTCGCAACCGTACCGGCCCACGAAAATTGAGCTGAGCGCTGCAAGCTTTTTCGAGCTGAGCGCTGCAAGCCTTTTTCTCGAAGCTGACCCCGCAGCAACTGGTCGCTCACGACCTGTTTCATCGCCCCCGCAATCTGTTCCACGGAAGTTGGGTTCACCAGCAGGGCAGCGTCTCCGGCAACCTCAGGCATGGCCGTGATATTTGAGGTCACAACTGGAGTGCCGCAAGCCATTGCTTCCAGGACCGGGAGGCCAAATCCCTCGTACAGGGAAGGGAATACCAACGCCTTCGCACCCCGATAAAGTGCCGGCAGTTTTTCCTCCGGAACCGCGCCCATGAAGTGAACAGCCTTGGTCACGTGGCGCCGTTCGATGCATTCTGCAATTTCCCTTGTGGGATTGCCGGTAAAGACCAGCTTCATCTCCGCGCCGAGACCGGATTTGGCAAAGGCCTCCACTACTCGAAACTCGTTCTTGTGCCGCTTGCGGTTGCTCACGCATAGAAGGTAGGAAAAGGGTACCCCGTACAAATCGCCTCCCGGCCGATAGGCGGCATCGACCCCGCATCCAACGTTGAAAACTTTCTCTGAGGGAACTCCCGACCACTCGATAATCTGTGTGCGCGTAAACTCCGAAACCGTAAGAATGCTGACCGCGCGCCGACAAGCTCTTTTCATCACGGTCGCATAGTAGAGCCGAATGAGTGGGCTGCTGTTCTCCGGACAGTAGATATGACTGAGGTCATGAATTGTGAACACAAAAGGAGCGTTGCAAAACAGGGGCGAATTGTAGCCCGGGGAAAAAAATAAATCATTTCGAGTCAGCTCGCTAAGCGCCCGCGCGAGCTGCCATGAGTCCAAAGGCGCGGCAGGATGAATTGCCAGCGGAACCGGACGATAGTCGAGATCGGCCAGCACATGCCGCGCAAAGCGACCGATGCCATGCTCTCCGATCCAGCGCTGATCGGCATAGATCATCGGCCGATAACCGCGACGAAAGTCCGCATAGGCTTAAGGCGCTAATATTGCGAGCGCTGCTGCGGTCAAGGCTAACTGCGAGGAAACCTGCGTCCAGCCTTGCAGGCCGCGGAGAAAGGCGCCGGTCGGCAGCTTGTAAGGTACAACGATCTCATCCCCAGGGTATAGCCGAAGGCGGCTGAATTTTGCTCCCTCGAAAAGGCCGTTGATGTTGTTGGCGGCGACTACCACCCCGTTTGCGCGCAGCACGAACGCGTGGTGCAGGTCAGACTGCGGTTTTCCCTTGCCTGCAATTTCCAGATAGGCGCCAGCGCTGTTACGGGTTTCGTAAATAAACGATCCCGGGTTATATACATCCCCGACCACGGAGACCGTCGAAGGAACGTGGGGAATCGAGAGACGGTCGTTATCTTCCATCGCGATATCGGGAAAATCGGTGATACTCGTATCTTTGGGCTTCACCGGCAGGGCGACCCGCCCGCTGGCACGAGTGTTCCGGAGTTGCGTAATAATCGCTTCCTGGGCCGCCATTAATTCCGGCAGGTCCCCAGGGTTGGTTGAAGCCGCCGCTGACATTGCCGACTGACGGATTTGTACCTCCATGGTTTGCGCCAGTTCGTTAAGGCTTTTCTGCTGATCCACTCGTGCCGATTCGCGAACCAGTTGAGAACCGTAGACGTAGGCGTCTGGTGTCAACCCTCCGGCACGAATCAAGACCGACCGCAACGTTTCATTGGTTTCCAGTTTGTAAACACCGGGGCGTTTCACTTCACCTTCTACGATCACGTATTGCGAGCGGTCCGCTTGCGGCACACTGATATCCCGCTGCGAGAAGATCGTTACGATATCCCCCGCCTGCAGCTCCAGGTTGCTCGCCTCGTCTTTTTCGATAATCGCCTTGCGTGGGCTCATCCAAACCAGTTTCGAAGAAAGATCAACCGGGTTCACCCGCTGAATAATTGCGTAATCCCAATTAATTTCGGGAGCATAGCGCCGCACATCCTCAGCAATATCTTTAACCACGTTGGGATAGGGGCTCGTCGTTGACATCTGTAACGACTGTTGATTTGTAGTATTCGGATTACCGCTGGGGCTTGGCGTCTGGTTAGCCGAGGGGCTTAACTCACTCTGCGCGTAAAGCGAATTCGCGGTGTTCGCAGAGCCACCCATCCCTTGCGACGCCACATTGGGAACATTGCTGTTCTGTGTTGATTCCGGAGTACCAGCCGCTCCCGTGCCGCTGGGAGCGGCGGCGCCAGGCGATGTACCGTTTGGGGTTGTTGCGCTGTTGGCTTGCGTCTGATTCTGACTATTGCGGGGATTCTGAATAGGCGGCGCGGGAATGGGATATTCCGTGGCGCTGCCATTCACAATGGCGGCGCGGTTGCGCCAGTAACGACGAGTGAGCAACGCCTGTGCGTCTGGTATCAAATCGCGTACCCGCATTCCCGGCTTCCAGGGATATCTGCCGGGGTTCGCCACATTGCCGCGCAATGTTACAGTGTCTTCAAAACGTGGAACGATGGAGAAAACGCGAACAATGTCGCCATCCTTGAGCGGCTCGGCGCGGGATTGCTCGTCATATGGGAACTCCAAGGTTTTCCGAGCCGTATGATCCACGAAGCGTTCAATCGTAATCTTGCTGGTGTCGGCGACGGGGCTCAAGTCGCCGGCAATATCGATCAGATCGTTCAGTGTCGAATGATCCTTCATCTCATAAATTGCCGGTGAATTCACCGAACCCGCAATGGCCACCAGCGGTCCAATATGCGGGATGTAGATTACGTCGCCCGGCTGCAGGCGAACGTCCTTGGACTTATCGCCCTTGATCACCAGGTCATAGAAATCGAAATCTGTGATCGTAGCGCCATCCCGACGTACTTGAATATGCCGCAGTGA
Source organism: uncultured Acidobacteriaceae bacterium (assembly GCA_963817305.1). GTDB lineage: Bacteria > Acidobacteriota > Terriglobia > Terriglobales > Acidobacteriaceae > Sulfotelmatobacter. The sequence continues at coordinate 352,709 of CAWFOD010000017.1, forward strand.
TCCCTGCGGAGTCGGCCCACCGGAAGCGAAAATTGCATTAACCAATGTGCTCAGCGCACTGATCGTGTAAGTTCCCGGGTAGCGGGCATTGCCTACCACAAATACCTGGATAGAGCGTAACCGGCCAATGTTTACAGTGATGTTGAAGTTCTTGAAAATCTTCGAAATTTCATTCTTCAGATGCTGTTCCAGATCTGAATAATGAATGCCGGCAACCGAAATTTGTCCCACCTGCGGGATATATATTTGCCCGGAGCGGTCGACCACCACCCGCAGATTGGCTTGCACCTGTCCCCAAATTCTGATCTGCAGTTCATCGCCGGGTCCAATAATGTAGTCGCTCGGAACCTGCATCCAATCAACCGGAGAAAATGTGCTGGGAGCTTGCGCAAACAGCGACTGACCGAACAACGGTAATGGCCGACCGACCGAATCAGCCACCATCTGTTCAAATTCCGTCTCCGGACGCAACGGCCCCTGGGCTTGCGGGATCTCCGAGGGATTGAGTGGAGGCTTGCTGGGGGTGTACTCATCGGGGCTGAAACCCCCAGCGTTGGTCAGGGTGGGAGTGCGTACGGCAGAGGACGAATTATCGCCTCCTTGGTTACCACTGCCTGCTTGACCTTGCCCACCATTGCATTGGGCGCTGTTGGCCATCGCTGGATCGGAACAATCCGTGGTGCTTTGAGAACTTGTGCCCTGGGACAGCGGGTCGCTAATAGATTGCGAAAAACAGATGCCAATGGAAAACCAGAGGAAGCAGCAGATCAAGGGCAGCGATTTTCGCATGGTCAATTCAGGAATCCTGTAATTACGAAAGAGTTCACTCCAACTCCGTGATTCTTTTTAGCGACTTGTGCCGCATAGCTTGACGATGCAGGCTCTCCGGCTCCCCTGTTACGTGGAGACTCTCGACCGCATAAGGGTACGCAACATTTACTCTCTCGGCAAGAGGCCGTCTCTGGCGATATCGATTCCGCCACCGGCAAAACTGGTTTCGTGAACAGCGCCTCGGCCTCTCGGTCGACCCCTGCCAGACTCGGGTCGGTCAGAAGAATTCAGACCAAAGATAGTAATCGGCACAGCGCTTTTAGTGGACGGCGCACAGTTATTTTTGTACATTCCTCTGAGCGCCTTTTCATTTCATACAAAATGGGAAGAGCGTGATCGATTCATTTTACAAATTATTTCTTGGAATTTTGAGTTTTTGAGGTATGATTTCGCCCAATCTCAACATTTTACTGTTTTCGTGTCAGAGTTTTGCCTGCCACGGCTTCCATCCCGGAGGGGGATAACTAAGCGATGAAGAATCTGGCTCCGCTACGGCCATTTTTGCTGTTTTCAATTTTTACCTTGAGCTGTTTAACAATTGCGTGCGGCGGGGCGAGTTTTAATGACCCACCAGGTGTAGCTTCCACATCTGTCTCGGCAACAAAGAACCCTTTGATAGCAAATGTCACTGTATCGGCCGGCTTGGGCGGGTGCCCCGGTCAGGCGATGGTTGAGTTTGGCCCGGATACATCTTACGGACGAAGTACCGCCTGGTATCCCACCTCCTCTGCTGCTCCAAGTGCCAGCATCATCGTAGCGGGCATGAAAGCATCCACGACCTATCACATGCGCGCACAAGTTCAGGCCCTCTGTGCGAGTGGGACCAATACGTTCTTTGGTTCGGACGTCACGTTCGCCACCGGCCCGCTGCCCGCAATGCCTTTTCCCACGCTGGTAGTGTCGCGCCCAAACCCCTCCACTGTTTCTCCTGAGAATCCGGGGATCGAGATGGTCGAAGTGATTTCGCCCAACGATAATCTGATGCAAGCTTTTTTTACCGATCGCGATGCCAACCCGATTTGGTACTACCAGATGGCTCCGGACTTCGTTCCGGAGACGATCAAACTCCTTTCTAATGGGCACCTGCTCTTCAGTCTGGTGAGCGGGGCGCAATCCATTCTGCGCGAGGTCGATCTGAACGGAACTACGATTCGGGAAATGGATATCAGCGCGCTGCAGAGCAAAATGCAGACTGCCGGCTTTGATTTCGTGCCGGCAGGCCTTCATCACGACCTGCTCCCCTTGGCGAACGGCCATGTAATTCTGCTAACAAACTTTTCGAAGGATCTTACCGTTCAAGACTATTCCGGCCCGGTAATTGGAGATGCCCTGGTTGACCTTGACCAGAACTGGAATCCCGTCTGGGCGTGGAACAGCTTCGATTATCTCAATCCCAATCGCCATTTAAATGGCTTGCCCGATTGGACCCACAGCAACGCGCTTTTGTACACGTCTGATGGCAATTTGCTCCTGTCGATGCGCCATCAATCGTGGGTGATCAAAATCGACTACAACAACGGAGCAGGCACAGGCAACGTTCTTTGGCATTTCGGATATCAGGGTGACTTCGCTTTAACCCAAGGCGGAATCCCAACCGATGATCCGAGCCTGTGGTTCTCGTACCAGCATTTCCCGTCGATCATAAGCCAGAACGGCTCGCAAACCACCCTTGCACTTTGGGACAACGGGGACAACCGTGTTCTTGATAGTAGTGGCGATATATGTATCACCGCGCCGCAATGTTACTCCCGCGCCACCATCTTTCAGATTGATGAAAGTTCCAGTGTCGCCAATCTTTTCTGGGCTGATCCCCTTCCTTGGTTCGGAGTTTGGGGCGGCAGCATCAACCAGTTAGAAAACGGCAATGTCGAATTCGATCTGAACGCTCCACAAAATCCTCCGGCTCCAAACGTCGCATCGCAAATTCAGGAAGTTACCCAAACATCTCCTCCGCAGGTTGTCTGGCAAATGCAAATCAGTCCGAGTTCCCAAACCGCATACCGTGCATTTCGCGTGCCCAGTCTCTATCCTGGAGTGACCTGGCAATACTGAGTCCGGAGGGCTGGAATCTGAACTGGTGTCCTATGGAATTGCCAGGACTGACACCCAATTCAAAGTTTTCAGGGGGTAACGTAACCCAGAAGCTCGTCAGTCGTCTGGCCCTCGCATTTCGGGTCTTTGCTGACGAAATGGTCGTGTCCCGTGCTGCAGCGGTACAAGGCCGTCAAGTTGAGTCCCGCAACTGGTTGCGAGTATGCGTAGCCATTCTTGCCGAGGGCACGCTGCCCTTCGCACGCAAGATCAAGCGATACGAAGTAATCTGTTTCTCCGGCCTTACAAGCATAAAACGGCAGTGTCGCTCCGTGGGCAGGATTCGCATACAGGTGGCCTAGAATTCCCTCTGATCGAAAGCCCGCGTTCGAAGCAATCCAACCGGTAGTCACTTCATGCACACGTCCATTGAAATACCTGGTGAAGGGAACGGGTCCGCTGTCGGTCGGCACCCATTTCATGGGCAAGAGGATCCAACTGGGCGGCAGAGCCGACGTAGCTGCTGCGGCTGGACTGGCATCCCAGCTCGGTTCCGGCCAGGAGACGGATGTGTACATCTGGATCGTTGGGTAACCCGCCACATTGACATTGCCATACAGATCGCGCACAAACCCGGCGATGAAGTTCGATTCGTAACTAGTGCTATTCGTGTCCAGGATTGCAAGCTGTTGCCAGGACTTATCTCCCGTAAGCAGAGCGTTTTGTTCGATCTTGTAAAGTTCAATTCCGTATTGCCCGCGCTCTACTACTCCGCCAGTTGTTGAAGCTGGACGAAGCGGGCGATTAAAGACGGCATACCACTCGGCCGCCTTCGAATCGTAAGCTACGTCTCCCCACACCTCTTGGGGGTCGTCTGGATCAATCCCGTTGGAAGTCAACGTCCCTTGCACTTCGAAGTGGATGCCGTCGGCTGAAACCGCCTCTACATGATGCAAAGCGGGATTGCTGTCTTCATAGAACATGGAGATCGCGGATTTATGATCGGCGTTGTAAAGGGCGGGCTGTCCGACCCCATACCCGGCGGTCGAGCTCGACGAGATAATCGGCTGCGGATATTTCTTCCATTGGACACCGTCATTGGAAAATGCTACGCCGATCTGGTTATTACCCCCGCTACTTGCTATACCCACGTAATACATTGCGTAGCGATAAGTTTGCCCGTCGCCCAAAGGGTTCTCGAAAACGCCGCCAATTACCTTTGGGTTGCATGTGTACAAGGAGTCCCATGCGCCCGGCGTTTCCGCCAGCACCAACACCGGGCCGTAGGACTGGTGGGTTGACGTGTTAACCGACTGGTAATAGATTGCGTCTGCATTCTGAGAACTATCGAGAGGATTGACTCCCTCGCTGCACCACCAGAACTGCCGTATATTTCCCGTCTCGATGACGGAAGGCGAATAGTTGTATCTCCCTGCGTTGCCAATCGCCCCGGGCGGCAGTGAAGACGGCGAACAACCCGTGGTGGAAAACACGATACCAAAAGCCGCGAACATCGCGAGGCGCGAGAAAATTCGGTTCTGGCGAACGTTCATTCCAACATGCTCTCCGGCTCAGGCGCCTCGATATGGCTAAGGGGGACTGCTTTTTTACGCAGCAGTAGCGCTACTGTTTTGCGCAAACCCAACCCTGAAATAGGCGGCATTTTAACACAAAAATTCTGCGCTCTGCCGCACGATTTGTGCAAGTTTTTTCCGCGCTAGCACAGGAGTTGTTTCGCTCAGATGTTTTCCAAAAAATGGAAATTACACGCGTCGCGCAAACAACAAGATGCTCGGCCCGTTTGGATGCTGGGGATTGTCCTCGCCGACCTGAACCTCAAAACCGAGACCTTTCACGTACTGCAGCAGTCCGTCTTTGGTGACCCAGCAACTCGTTGGCTCGGTGCCGCCACAAAACTTTGCTGTCCCACCCGAAGACAGATAATACTGTTTGTATACCTTCGCGGATTTTCCCTCGACCGTCTGAATGACCGGTTGGGAGTCGAAGCGAAGCTTGCCGCGCATGAGATCCCGGTCATAGTAATGCGTCCACAGGCCGAAGGCATCCGTCACCCGAGCGATGTCATGCAACAACTTTAACGGCTCGAGCATGTGGTAGAGCACCCCGACCGCCAGGACAAAGTCGAAGCGACCTGGCACGGCCGTTTCCAGATAGGGACGAAAATCTCCGTAGAGAAATTCAGACTTCAGATGAAGGGCATCTTTGACAATCAGACACTTCAGGAAAGCGCGCTGGTTGGCCTCGATCGCGATCACATTTGCGCCCGCCCGCTCCATCATGTAAGTGTGGCCGCCTTCCAGCGGACCAAGTTCAAGTACGCATTGCCCCGAATATGAACCGAGCTGCGTTTCTAGCCATTTGATGCGAGCGTCGTCGAAAAGCGGGGCGTTGCCGCTTTCAAATCCGGGCACAGCTGAACTCCATGCATCCTTGAAGATGTTGAACGGAGTGGAAGGCGACGGGGCGTCGCGAGTGTAGACATCGCGAAATTGCGGAGACTGGCCCCATAATTTTCCGCCCAACTGAGCTATACGACGAGCCCCCGGCAAGGTCGCCGCTGCCTTCATCGCCGCCGCCCGGTACTTGTTCCAGCTTCCCGGCATTGTGAAGTGATTACCCTTTCTCAAGTGTTCAAACGTGGAAGTTTGGAAATCCAACCAAGGAGAATAACATCACACGCGTTTTTATTGACCCCAGGTTGGTATAACGGGATAATCGGTTGCTGCTGGCATTGGCCACCGAAGTTTCCCGGGTCGCCATGCCGCCGGCTTACCCAGGTGCTCTCTCGCGATTTCGGATCACTGCCAAATAGAACCCTTCGCGCACGAGGCCTTTATGATCAGTCGACAGGCCCTTGATACCACCGATTTTGCAATGTTGCGAAGCCGGGAAGAACGCCGGCCGAGACAACTAGGCCTATTAAAAGTTGCTGGAATCACTATTGCGTTTTTTGCTGCGGCCGTTTCTGCTGCCTCCGCTCAGACATTCACAACGCTGTATAGCTTTGCGTATGCCAGCGGAGGCCAGTTCGTTTCGGTGCAAGGTACCGATGGGAACTTTTACGGAACAATTTTTGGACAGATAGAAACCAATTATGATTGCGGCGGCACATCATATCCGTGTGGCACCATCTTCAAGATTGATGCCGGGGGTAATCTGACCGCGCTGCATAACTTCAACTTCACCGACGGCGGTCTTCCAACCGCGTTAATCCAAGGCACAAGTGCCAACTTTTACGGAACCACTAAGATTGGAGGAACCGGTACTCCATGTTCGTTTAACCCTACCCCAGGGACGATCTTTACTCTCACTGCGGACGGCACTTTGGCAACTCTCCACGACTTCGACTGTACCGACGGCGCATCCCCAACCGGAATACTGCAGGGAGCCGGCGGGAATCTCTATGGAACGACTGCGAGTGGCGGAGATGGCTGCGTCCCTGCGGGCTGTGGCACTGTCTTCAAAATAACGCCCTCAGGCACACTGACGACACTCCATTTCTTTGACGGCACAGATGGAAGCGCGCCCGTCGGCCTACTCCACGCCTCAGGTACATTCACGGCCCTTAAAAGCTCTTGTGCCTGCGGGGTGCGCTTGTCGAAGGCAGCGATGGGAACTTCTACGGTGTGACTTACTCTGGCGGGGCGAATAGCGGCGGCGCCGGGAGTGGCACAGTGTTCAAAATTACCACCACGGGAACCTTGACCACTCTTTACAGCTTTTGCTCCCAAACCAACTGCACTGACGGCTGGGGTCCGGTGGGCGGGCTAATTCAAGGAAGCGATGGCAACTTCTACGGGACTACTGCGTACGGCGGAACGGGCGTCTGCGGCGAAAGCGGGTGCGGCACAATTTTCAAGATTACCCCGTCCGGCAATTTAACCACGCTTTACAACTTTTGCTCTCAGGCTAACTGCGCTGACGGCAATACCCCGGAGGCAGCCTTACTGCAAGCTGCTAACAGAGTTTTCTACGGTACAACGACGCAAGGCGGCGCAAATAACGGCGGTACATTCTTCAGTTTGTCGGCGGGACTTAACGGAGCTACTGCCTCCTCTACCAGCGTGAACCTTTCCCTCTCGAACATTGTTGCGGGATCGAGCGGACCAGTCGTAATGACGGCTACGGTCTCACCCGTATCCCGCAGCGGCACTCCGAGTGGGACGATTGCGTTCTTAAATGGATCGACCTATGTAGGAACATCTGCCATCACCGCTGGCGCGGCCACTTACGACTACGACCCAAGCAGCTTGTCGGCAAATACTTATCAGATCACTGCTGCGTATAGCGGAGACAGCACGTTTGCCGGTTCCAATTCGCTTGCGCAGACTCTCACGGTTGCATCCGCACCGAATCCGGATTATCAGTTGTCAGTCAATCCCTCCGCTCTAAATATTATGGCGGGACAAAGCGGTAAAGCTGTGTTTACCGTCACGCCAGAAAACGGATTCGACACCGAGGTGAGTTTTGCCTGCAGCGGTTTACCGGCTGTAGCACCTGTACCTTCGATCCGGCGAACCTTACTCCGAGCAACAGCAATCCGGTCACCTGCATGCTCACAATTACTACAACTGCCGCCAGCGCAATCTTGCGCGGGCCGAAGCCATTTGCTCTATGGCCGATTTATGCATTCCTGGCGCCGACCACAGGAATGATCTTAGGGATGGGAACTCGGCGGCGCCGTTTGATCCGGGGTTCGCGATTTCTTAGCGCAGCTGCTCTCTTGCTGATGTTGGCATCGCTCACCTCATGCGGTAGCAGCAACAAGGCCACAAGCCTTATCACTTCGCCCCAAGCCAGCATTGTCACAGTCACCGCGTCGACCAGTGGCACGGGCGCGATCAACCATACAGCAACATTGAGGATCACCATCACGCCACAATAACGAGAGGCGCTCGACGAACAACAAGAACCAGGCCGCGCAAGCGCGGCCCAGTTCGAGTGGTCTTGCTTAAAACACATCTCGTACAGTTTTATTAATCAGGCCCACCGAGCCATTGCTCGCTTCGCCGGCAGCATAGGTGAAGTTAACGGTCTGATCAGCCATATTGATCTGCTCCGTCGCGAGCGCGGTCGTGCTGCCGGAGGCGGTAACCTGCACCATATACGTCCCGTCTGGCACGTTGATCCCCTGCTGCTTGCCGGGGCTCACGGTCACAGTGAAGGTCTTCGGGTCCTTCACTCCTAACTGTGTCAGCGTGGCTTGCAGTGCGCCGGCGTCAGCCGATTGCACGAATACAAATCGCGCGTAGCCCGCGGTTACCGGTGTCAGGTTATCGGCGAACTGCAGCAGCGTGGGTTCCCCGCTGCTGACTGCGGCCACGGCTGTCACGCTCGTGCCAGCCGGCAGAGCCACTTTCGCCGTGATGATCGACGGATTCGTGCACGGCGCCAGCGTGTTGGCCTCGCTGATCTCCACATCATACGTTCCCGGAGAAAAACTAAGCGGTCCGCTGGTGGTGCCGAACGCTAGTCCTCGCTCCAGACAGGACTCGCCATTCACTAAGACGTCGATGGGAAAGCTGGGGCTAAGACCCTCGGCGATATCGCGCCCGGGAATTCCGTGCACGATGTAAAGGTAAGCGTCATCGGCCGCGAATCCGTACGCGGCCAGAACAAAACACAGAGATGCGAGTTGCATAACGACACGTGTGCGACGTTTCATAAGTCTCCTTTTCAGTTGTGAAGGTTCGGCGCTGATATGGAATGCACCGCTCTCACGCAAAAGAGCTACGCGTCAGGGCAGTTCACGTTTCACTGCTGAGATCTCAACCGGGAAGCTGATGAGCTTCGTTTGAACCAAACCCTCGACGCAAAGAGAAGTTGTCAAGATTTGAAAAAATTTTGTGAAGTTCTGCAGGAGCTTCGTGGCGTAAGCGAAGCTCCTGACAATCTGATATTGCGGGAAAGGCGGGCGAGGACAGGAGAACTTCCATGCTTAGTAATGTTTACGTCTCTATTCTTTCAGTTATACGGAGATTTATTGTCAACAGGCGAATGCCAACGCCGTGTCGACGAAAACTGAATAAGGGTAAATTGAAGTAGTCAGTCCAGAAGCGAGGCCCGAACATGACTCCAGAAACAGGAGGGAATGCCGCAATCAAACCGCAGACCAATCGTTAGAGAAATCTGGTGAGCGCGGAAGGATTCGAACCTTCGACCCATGCCTTAAAAGGGCATTGCTCTACCAACTGAGCTACGCGCCCTCACCATTCTCCAAATAGTTTACCATTGGCTGAACGTGGGACTTTTCTTCGGGGCGTGAGGACGACGAAAAGAACAGCTTCAAACTGAATGAGAGCCCAACTCTTGGGGTATAAAGCTTTGGCCAGGATGCCAATCGCATGACACAAGTCTCGGGGACTCCGCACCTCATCGGTGTGGATGTGGGAGGCACCAAAGTAGCCGCCGGCCTGGTGAATGCTGCCGGCGAAATCACTTTTCAGACGCGAACTCCCATGGCAGCCAATGACGCTGCAGCCGGGTTGGCGGCGGTAATATCAGCGATCGATGCAGTTCGTGCTTCCTCTTCTTCCGCGACAGACAGCCCGATTTCGGGCATTGGCATCTGCGCTCCCGGGCCGCTCGATCCGCGCAATGGCGTCGTCATCAATCCGCCAAATCTTCCGGGTTGGCGAAATTTTCCGCTCGCTGCAGAAGTTTCCAAGGTCTACAAAGTTCCGGTTCGACTCGATAACGACGGAAACGCGGCTGCGTTAGCCGAGGCTCTATGGGGAGCTGGCCGCGGCTTTCGCAATGTTTTTTGCGCCACCATCGGTACTGGCATTGGAACCGGGATTGTTTTCGATGGCCGCATCTACCATGGCCGCACCGGCGCCGCCGCCGAAGGCGGTCACAACACAATTGACTATCGCGGTCCGCGTTGCGGATGCGGCAAGCTGGGTTGCATCGAGGCGCTGGCGTCCGGTCCGGCGATCGCGCGCAGAGCGGCGGAAAAGCTCGCCAAGCCAGGCCAGTCTTCGAAAATATTTGATCTGGCCGGCGGCCATCTCGATCGCATTAGCAGCGAGATGGTTGGCAAGGCTTATTCCGCGGGCGATAACTTGGCCAAAGAGGTTTTAGAAGAAACCGCGGGCCTCCTCGCCATTTGGCTGGGAAACATTGTGGACTTACTTGAGCCGGACGTAATGATCATTGGAGGAGGCGCCGGCGCCATGCTGCGGCCCTTCTTCGATTTGATTCGCAATCGGCTGCCCGAGTGGTGCGTAAATTCCCATTGCCAGGAAGTTCCCCTGGTGGCTGCCCACTACGGTGCCGATGCCGGCATCGCCGGAGGCGCGGCACTCTGCCGAAATTAACTCTCGCTTTCCAGACCAGAGATTCCCGCCTGAACTTGAACTGATTAGGATCACGCTCGCACACGTCAGAGATCCCAACCAGCACGCCTTGTGACGTTCGCCGAACGATTGACACTCTCTCGCTTGGGGCGGTGAAGAGCTTAGGATTTTCAGCAACTTCTAAGCAAACCACCCTAGCTAGAACAGCGATTAATGCTTGACTCCGGTTTCGGCGCTTAAGCGTGAGTTGTGCGATGCAGCTTCGCGGCGCCGCTCTTTGCCGTCCGCGCTGCGAGCTCTTCGAAAGAAGGGACAGACTCGGGAACAATCAGTTTCCGCTCGGCTGGCTGGACTCCGGTGCGAATCGCTTCGGTGAGCATCTCCAACGCCAGGTCAGTGATAGGACGTATATAAATTGTTGCCGCCAGCACTCCGCTTCGCACCCAGGCCTGCCCGGTCTTCGGCAAGCCATCACATCCCGTGAATGGAATCCTCAGCCAGCGCTCGCGATCACTTCCCGAGATCTCTTCAAATGCTTTTCTCGCGCCCGCTGCCATGCTGTCGTCTTGTGCTCCCACCAGATCGATTTGCGTTTCTTGCGACGTTCGCAATCGCAGCCACGAAGTCACTGCCCGGTGCGCGCTTTGCTCCGTCCAGTTCGCTCGCATCGTCTTCACTTGAATATTCGCTGGCTTGGTCCGGTTCATACCGGCAGTTCGCTCGTTGGCCGCGGAACTGTTCGCTGGACCCTCGATATATAAAATCGAACCGCCCTGCGGCAGCAACGCGGCAAACTGTTTGCCCTGAATCTCTCCGACTTCGCCATGATCGGAACTGATGGAGAATACCGGCACCTGGCAAGTCTGCCGGAGCTGGTGAACATAATCCGCTTCGTGATTCAGAATCACCCAGCCAATATCCGCGGCCGTAGCCGCACGCGCCACTTGCGGGAACCCGGTTCCACCCGCCGGCTCGAACACAATCGCATCGGGACGCGTTGCCGCCGCTCCCTGAATGTAATGCAGCAACTGCTGGCTCTGCGTTACCGCATCATTATTGGCGTGGATGATCTTCAGGTCCACACCCAACCGCCGCGCAGCTTTCTCTGCCGCGGCCGCCTGCTCTTGCTGGTAGTCGTTGTCGTCGTTGGTGAGAGAGACCAGGAAGTTGAGTTTTTTCATCACTACCCCAGGCCTTCATCATAGCCAACTTTTCTGCTCTCCGATGGTTACCGGAGTCACTACGGATTTGTTCTTCGATAATTTCCGGATTGCGATTTACCAACAATCGGACGACCAGGAAAATGTCATCTTCCGTTTTTATTTTCTCCCCAATCTCGCCGATGCCGTAACTCCTTGTCGCGGCTATATTTCTGAACCATCACGGGTGATAACCAACCGAATACCTCCGCCCAACGGCGCAATTGCTTTATAGGCGCAGTTCTGCGGTAATCCAAAGCGGAGATTGTTTCCCAAAATTTTCTATGGACACTGTCTTGCTGCGAACCACGGAACCTGTTGAAGACTCTTCCAGCCCTCACTTGGCTCAGCTTTTCGTGCGCTCGCAATCCGTAGTATCACGCCGCGTCGCCGGAGAGACTTTGATCGTTCCCGTGCGCGGCAAGGTTGGAGATCTCGCGTCGATCTACAGCTTCAACCCAACCGGCTCTTTAATCTGGCAATCGCTCGAATCGCCGAAGAGTCTTGACGAATTGGTCAGCGTTGTCGAAAACGAATACGCGGTCGAGCGCGATCAGGCGGAGCAAGACGTCAAACAGTTTTTGCACGACATGCTCGCGGCAGACTTGGTGCAGATTCGCGAGCCGCTACTGAGGGTGGGATAAATCAGGGGGACCATGGAACAACTGAGTTACGGAGCATTCAGCGCGGACGTGCATCAGCGACAGTCCGGTCAGCGCGTGCCCATGCAGGTTTCCATCGAAGTCACCCGCCGCTGTCCGCTCGAGTGCCAGCACTGCTACAACAATCTTCCCATGGGCGATCAAGCCGCCCGCAGCCGTGAAATGACTACCGAAGAGCATTTCAAAATGCTCGACGAACTGGTCGAAATGGATTGCTTCTGGCTTATCTACACTGGCGGCGAGATTTTCGCCCGCAAGGACTTTCTTGAGATCTACACTCACGCCAAGCAAAAGGGCTTCCTGATTACGCTTTTCACCAACGGCACTCTTATCACCGAAAAGATTGCAGACTACCTGGTGGAATGGCCGCCCTTTGCCATCGAGATCACGCTCTACGGTCGCACCCGGGAAACCTATGAAGCCCTTACCCAAATCCCCGGCTCTTACGACCGCTGCCTGCGCGGAATCCGGCTCTTGCGCGAACGCGGATTGCCGGTCAAATTAAAGACCGTAGCTACTACGCATCAACAAACATGAAGTCTCCGCCATGCGGCAGTTTGCGGAAGAGGAGTTGGGCGTCGAGTTCAAGATGGATGGCCAGATCAATCCTCGGATTGACTGCTCTCAAAGCCCGCTGGCAGTGCGGCTTTCGCCGGAAGACGTGGTAGCTCTCGATATGCATGCTCCCAAGGGCGTGAGCGAATATCGCAGGTTGGCCAAAGATGAAATGGATCATCCTCCCAGCCTCTCGAAGAACGACACTGTGTATTTCTGCGGCGGAGGCCTCAATTCATTTGCCATTAATGCCTATGGAGAAATGGGAATTTGCGTAATTTCGCAGCAAGAGACGTTTGACATTCGCCGGGAAGGCCTGCAGCCCACCTGGGAGCATTCTCTGAAGGAGCTGCGCACCCGCAAACGCTCCCGCGTCACAAAGTGCATGCAGTGTCGCATTCAATCGCTCTGCGGAATGTGTCCCGCCAATGGCGAAATGGAAAACGGCGACCGGGAGAGTCCAGTCGATTTTCTTTGCAACGTGGCACATCTGCGCGCAGCCGTGATCGGAGTTGAAATCCCGCAGCACGGAGAGTGCGAGTTCTGCGCTGGCGGTAGTCAGCACCAGGAGTTACTGGAGTCCGCGCGCCGTATCCAGACGAAAGAGATCGATGTAGACAGTTGGACCGGCAGGCAGCAAATTTTTCCGATTCTGAATAACGTCAGCGTGGCCGCCGGATGCGGTGGCTGTGGTAGTCACTGAAAATAAAGCCAGAATCAAGGCCCTATGAATCAGAAAACAAATCAAACCGAGGGCAAGAAAATCTACGAGTCGCCGAAACTGACGACTATCAGTCTCCGCCCGGAGGAAGCAGTTTTAGGCCATTGCAAAGTTGCCGGGACGGGGGGACCGGGCGGTATCTGTGGATTCACCTGTATGAACGCCGGATCCTAGCTGGTACTAATTCCCGGAGCCTGCGGTCGGAAATGACGAGCCACCCTGTGCCGCGACTGACGAAACTCGACGATTCTCGTGCCGCACTTTACGGTGGCTTCTCCGTCGGCGGCGTATCTGTCCACCTTGCTGGTCAACGCCGCGCTGATGTTGCACTGGTCCCGCCTCTTCAGCCTTTTCACATTGACACAGGTGTTTCCGACATTCACGTTCGAGTTGAGTGGGTCGCGGGAATCGATTCATGCTGCGTTCCTCCACTGTTTGAATCCGGAGCTGTGTGGCGTGTGTACGAAGCGGAAGATAGCCTTCAGTTCGATTTCAACGTTCCCTTTCTCGGGTCGCAGCCCTACAAAAGGCTGATCGTAGACTCCCGCTTTCGCCAGGCGACGCTGCAGATGAATCAGCAATCGTTTGCGGCCGTACCCGGCGTTCCCGAGCCCTTAGAATATCCCCTCGACGAACTCCTCATCATGCACCGCCTCACCCAGGAGCCCGCGATCGAGCTGCACGGGGTCGGCATCGTCGGCCCCAACGGGGCAAACAACTTATTCGTCGGCCATTCCGGAGCAGGGAAGAGCACCACCGCTCGCCTCTGGACCTCACTTCACGATGTTGACATCCTCAGCGACGACCGCATCATCGTTCGTGAACTTCCGGTCCGCGAACACCCGGTTCGCGAACACTCGGCTGAGGAAGATAAAATCCGTAGCAAAGCGTCTTACGAAAGTAACCGCTTAGCAGACCCGAACCAGATCTACGTGTACGGCACCCCGTGGCATGGCGAAGCGCATTTCGCCCTCCCGCAGCGCGCTCCGCTGCAAAGAATTTTCGTTCTCGAACACGGCCACGGCAACATCCTCACCCGCCTCACGCGCAGCCAGGTGGTCGCCGAACTTTTCGCGCGTGCCTTCGTCCCCTTCCACCGTCACGAATACGTGGACCACGCCCTGAGCTTCCTGGAGCGCGTTGCCGATTCCGTCCCCTGCTATCGCTACTCCTTCGAGCCCGACGAGCGCGCCGTAGAAAAAATTCTTCAATTCAATGATTGAAAGTGAGTCCGATTCAGAGCGCTTCGAGGCCCTCAGCCGCGAGCTTCTGAGTAACGGATTTACCGTGCGCTTCGAGGCGCGCGGCGCCAGTATGTCCCCTTGCATCCGCAACGGCGAGATTGTGCATGTTACCGCCGTAATCGTGAGCAAATTACGGAAGGGCGATATTGTACTTACGAAAGGTCATAGCGGATTCCGGGCTCACCGCCTCGTGCTTCTCGATCATGATAAGAATTTTTTCATTACTCGAGGCGATTGCGGACAGCAAGACGATCCTCCGGTGCGCGCCGACCAAATCCTGGGCATTGTTCTCGCCAAAGAAGTGAGGCTTGGAACGAAAATCGTGACCGCGAACTTAAACGGTTTCACCGGCAAATTGTTGCAGGGGGCTGCTCGTGCGCAATATCTCGCGGGCAAGTTGCTTCGTGCTGCAACTTCGCGCACCTCGAATATCGCGCTGGCTTCACTTTTATTGTTGTCGCTCGTCTCCTACTCGCGCGCCCAGGTTGTGATTGACGCTACTACGTCGACCTCGAGCTCTCTGAATGCCCGTGGGGCGCAGGCCATCACATTTACGCATACGACCGCCGCCACCACGACTGGACTTTTGATCGTCGGCGTGGCCATGGACACCGTCAATGCGACCACAACGACGGTGAGTTCGGTCACCTACAACGCCACCGGACTGAGTTTTCTGGGGGCGAAAAACGATGCCGCCAACAGCCGCCGGGTGGAAATGTGGTACCTGCTCAGCCCAACCGCCGGAACCAATCTCAATGTTGTCGTAACGGTGAACATACCCGGAGCTGTAAATGAACGCGTAGGAGTCGTCGCAGGCGCAGTTACTTTCACCGGAGTAAATCAGGCTGTTCCCGTGGGCCCATTCGTATCCGCAAGTGGCGCAGCCGGTACAGCTTCTTCTGACACCGTACCCAGCGTTCTCAACGGTATGGTCATGGATACTCTGGCAGTCGCAGAAAATGTGACCGTTACGGTCCCCGGGACTCACACATCCCTCTGGAACGCAAGATCAGGCGCTGTTGTGGCCGGCGACGTGAGGAGCACCGGAAGCACTGCCCCCGGTTCTCCCAGCGTTTCCATGACCGAAACTTTCAGTGCCGCTTCCAATTGGGCGCAAGGAGCAGTATCCATCAACCCCGCAGCCCAGGTGATCGTTGACGCCGCTACGTCAAAGGTGCAGGCAATCAACGGTTCTGGAATACAGACGGTAACCTTCGCTCATACCACGGCCACAACCACCACCGGGCTCTTGATCGTCGGCGTCGCCATGAACATCGTGAACGCGCCCACAACCACCGTAAGCTCGGTCACGTACAACGGCACGGCACTCCATTTTCTGGGAGCGCACAACGATGCAGGCAACACTCGACGCGTCGAGATGTGGTACCTGCTCAGTCCAGCGGCGGGAACCTTTAACATCGTGGTCTCAGTCGACATACCCGGAGGCACCGCCGAACAAGTTGGCGTGGTAGCTGGTGCCGTGACATTTACCGGAGTCGACCAAACCGTTCCACTGAGTCCCTTTGTCTCTGCGGACGGCGCAAACGGCGCAAACTCGCAGCTCGATGTTCCCAGCGTGATTAATGGAATGATTCTGGATACGCTTTCGGTCACCGGAAATCAAACCGTCACCGTTCCTGGTCCACAGGTCTCGGAGTGGAATACAAATACCGGTGGCGGCGCGACGGATGTTCGCAGTTCCGGCAGCGCCCGCACTGGAGCGCCCAGCGTTCCTATATCCGAAACTTTCAGCGGCACCTCGAACTGGTCGCTTGGTGCCGTGTCCATCAATCCGTCTACCGCCGATATTGCCGTCACCACCAGTGTGGGCAGTGCGGTTTTTCTCGGACAAAATACAACCTATAACATCACCGTCTCCAACAATGGCTACTCGGCCGCGAACTCGGTTACCCTCACTGACAGTCTGGCTTCTGGAATGACGCTTGTCTCTGTCACTCCCAGCGCGGGAACCACCTGCACCGGATCCGGTCCCATTACTTGTACTCTTCCCACTCCGTTTGCCAGCGGGGCCACCGCTACCATTGCGGTGGTGGAAACTGCCAGCGCCACCGGTTCATTTGCCAATACCGTCACCATCACGGATTCCGGAAGCCCCCCCGATCCCAACACTGGAAACAATTCCTACACAGCCGTCGCCACGGTGCAGTCAATTTCATGCGCTAGTGTTTCGCAGGCTACAACCGGAACGAACCTCTCCGGAATCTTGAACACTTACTATCCCGGAACCGCCAGTGTCACCGCCGGAGCCACCTCGATCCCCGTAGGTGCGGCAACCGGCGCTGGGACCGCCATCGCAGCTGGCAATCTTCTGCTGATTATCCAGATGCAGGATGCCAGCATTGACGACGCCAATACCATCGCTTACGGCAACGGCAGCACCGGCCAGGGATTCACGAATCTGAACAGCGCGGGCGATTATGAGTTCGTTACCGCGCAAAACGCGGTTCCCGCAACCGGAGGATCCGTAACCATCACGGGAGCCGGTAGCGGCGGTGGAACGGTTTTCGCTTATCATTCCGCCGCAGTCTCGGCAAACGCGGGCCAAAGCAAGTATCAGGTGATTGTGGTGCCGCAATATTCCACGGCGTCATTCAACGCAACCACTCCGCCTACTGCACTCGCGTGGAATGGTTCAACGGGCGGCGTGCTCGCGCTCGACACTTCCGGCACCCTGACGCTGAATGGAGCCACCATCGCCGTGGATGGTCTGGGCTTCCGCGGCGGTGCGGGAATGCAATTAACCGGCGGAGCCGGTGCCGCTACAGATTATGAAGCGCCCGCTCCCGCCACCTACACCGGGGCCGCTGGCGGCGAGGCCGGTTACGATGCCAACAAAGGCGAAGGTATTGCCGGCACACCTGCGTGGGTAGAATCGGGCACAACTTTTCTGCAGACGAATACCGGCTATCCCAGCGGCACTGCGGGCACCGATGGCAGCATGGCTCGCGGGGCACCCGGCAACGCAGGCGCCGGAGGCACCGACTCCGATCCCGTCAACAATGATCAGAACGCCGGCGGCGGCGGCGGTGCCAACGGTGGTGCCGGAGGTTTTGGTGGCGACTCCTGGAACACAAATCTCAGCGTAGGTGGCGAGGGCGGTACGGTTTTTCCCGCCACCATCAACCGCGTTGCCATGGGCGGCGGTGGTGGCGCGGGAACGCGTAACAATTCCGATGGCGACAATCAAGCCAGCGCTGGCGCGGCTGGCGGCGGCATCATCATTATTCGCACCTACGGCCTCAGCGGGACCGGAACTCTCACGGCCAACGGCACTTCCGCTTATAACCTCACCGCCAATGATGCTGGCGGCGGCGGCGGAGCTGGCGGCACGATCGTTGTTCTTTCCGCCAACGGCGGCGAGGGCGGTCTCACGCTGCAAGCCAACGGTGGGAATGGTGGTAACGCCTGGCAGGCAGAGCCCTACACTCTCGCCAATCGTCACGGCCCCGGCGGCGGGGGTGGCGGCGGCGTGGTTCTTATTTCTGGCGCACCGGCAAGTATTAGCCTGAGTGGCGGAGCCAGCGGCCTCACTGAAAATCCCGGCGTCCCCTACGGTGCCACCGCTGGAGCGGCCGGCACAAGCGTCACCAACGCTTCCATCACCCAGACTTCCGGCACACAGTCCGGCGCGCAATGCACCCCCGATATGACGCTCGGCAAGAGCCATGTCGGCAACTTCACTCGCGGATCAACCGCCAGCTACACCATCCCGGTTGAGAACCTGAGCCCGTACGGCCCGACCAACGGCACCGTAACCGTGAACGATACGATGCCCGTCGGCCTCACTCCTACCAGCGCCACCGGTACCGGATGGTCTTGCTCTATCGCTTCCCAGACTGTGAGTTGCGTCACCTCCGCAGTTCTTCCGGCAAACAGTTTTTATCCTTCGCTTACCATTAACGCTAATGTTTTGCAGACCGCTCCTTCCGTCGAAACCAACACGGCGTTAGTAAGCGGCGGCGGTGAAGTGAATCTGGCGAATGACAGCGCTACCGATGTAGCTAACGTAATCTCAACCGCCGACCTCAGCATCGCCAATGCAGCCTCGCCAAATCCCGTGGCCGCGGGCAGCAACATCACTTATACGCAGGTAGTCACCAATAATGGTCCCAGCGCCGCCGACAACGCCTCGCTGGTGGAAGCGGTTCCCAACAACACTACGTTTGTTTCCATGGCAATACCTGCTGGCTGGAGTTGCACCACCCCAGCCGTTGGCAGCACCGGCAACGTGGTCTGTACGGATCTGAATATGGCGGGCAGCACAGCCGCCACTTTCTCGCTGGTCACCAAAGTAAATACCGGCACTGCCAACGGCACCGTAATTACCGATACTGCGAATGTAAGTTCTTCAGTGAGCGATCCAAATTCGGCCAACAACACCGCTTCGGCTTCCACCATCGTAGGCACCGCTGCCGGAGCTCAGCTGGTTGTCACCAATGCCGCATCGCCAAACGGAGTTGCTCCCGGCGGCAACATTACTTATACGCAGGTAATTACGAATGTCGGCTCCCTCACAGCCACCGCGGCAACTTTTACTGAGTCGACCGTGCCGGCGGCTGATGTGACGTATGTTTCCATCTCAACCGCCGCTGCCCCGGGTTGGACTTGCACTGCTCCCCCGGTAAGCTGCACCAATCCCAGCGTGGCCCCGGGTGCAACCGGCACCATCACGGCCGTTTACAAAGTGAATGCCACAACGCCGGTTGGGACGACCATCACCAATACTGCAACGGTGAATGCCGGAAACCAGACAGGCGGCGCAAACTCTGCGATCGCAACCGACACAGTGACCGCAACCACTTCGCAAGCTGATCTTGCTCTCTCCACTGCCGCAACCCCGCTCTCGGTTTTTGCCGGCAATGATATTACTTACGTCCAGACCATTACGAACAGCGGCCCGGCGGCTGCCACAAGCGTGAGCTTCCTCGAGGCGGTGCCCACCAACACTACTTTCGCTTCCGTCTCGGCTCCCGCTGGTTGGAACTGCACTACGCCCGCCGTGGGCGCAACCGGAAATATAACCTGCACCGATACCAGCATGGCGGCCACGACATCCGCGTCCATCGTCGTCGTCGTCAACGTTCCCTCGAGTGTTACTGCTGCTGCGATCGCAGCGACCTCTTCGGTTTCCGCGACCAACGCACTCACCATCACCACCAACACCAGCACCCCTGTCACGGTCGCCTGCGACCTGGCGGTCAGCAACAGCGGCACACCCAGTCCCGTCGCCGCTGGAGCCACCATCACCTACACCCAGGTTGTGACGAACACTGGCCCGAGTAATTGCGCCAACGTGACTTTCAATGAAGCGATCCCCGCAAACACCACCTTCACGTCTTATGGCGGAGCTCCCGCTGGATGGACTTGCACCTCCTTCGCCACGGGTTGTACCAACCCCAGCTTCGCGCCCGGATCAATCAGCACCTTTACCGTGGTCGTGACTGTGAACGCGGGCACTCCTGCAGGAACCATCATTACCGACACTGACACAGTTACCACCACATCCCGCGACACCAACACCAGCAATAATTCCGCCACCGTTAACATCCCGGTAGCCAGCGCCACGCAGGCCGATCTCAGTGTTTCGAATTCCGCCAGTCCGAATCCCGTCTCGGCTGGAAACAACATCACCTATACGCAGACCGTCGTGAATACCGGACCTGCGAGCGCCAGCACCATCACGCTCTCTGAAAGTCTGCCCGCGAACACTACGGCAGTGTCGCTGACCGGACCGGGTGGCTGGACTTGCACGGTGGGAACACTGACCTGCACGATCTCAACTTTAGGTGTCACCACTGCAAACTTCACATTCGTCGTGAAGGTGAACAACAACGCAACCTCCGGCTCTACGATCACGCAAACCGATACAGTCACTTCCGCCAGCGATCCGAATCCCGGCAACAATAGCGCCTCGGCCAGCGTGCTCGTGGCCGGTTCGGCTGATCTCTCCGTTACGAATACCGCGAGCCCGGTGCCCGTGGTAGCGGGCAACAACATCACTTACACGCAAGTTGTGACCAACGCTGGACCAAGCATCGCGGCCGGCGCCAGCTTTACCCAGACTACGCCGGCGAATACGACATTCTTTTCCATCGGCACTCTGCCTGCCGGATGGTCCTGCAGCACTCCCGCAGTCGGGAGCGCAGGGACCATCAACTGCACCAATCCCAGTTTTGCTCCGGGCTCAGCCAGCTTTACGGTCGCGCTTGCAGTAACCGCCGGAACCGCCGCCGGAACGGCCATCAAGGATATCGCTTCCGCAAGCTCATCAACGTCCGATCCCAATCCCGCGAACAATACTGCAATCGCCACCGACGTCGTCGCTCTCGCCACTCAAGCCGACTTAATCGTAACCAATACCGCGACGCCAACCTCAGTCGCCGCGGGAAACAACATCACCTACACGCAGAGCGTCACCAATAATGGTCCGGCTGCGGCAACCACCGTAAGCTTTACGCAAAGCACGCCACCGAATACCACCTTCCAATCCATCACCGCTCCCGGCTGGACATGCACCACTCCCGCCATCGGAGCCACGGGCACGATTACTTGTACTGTTGCCACGCTGGCACTCAATGCAAGCGCCAGCTTCACGTTAGTTCTGCAGGTAAATGCTGGAACCGCATCCGGCACAAACATTGCCGATACCGCGACGGCCACTTCTTCGAACATTGTTCCCAGCATCACCAGCAACACCGCGGTGGCAGCGGTTGTCGTGGCCAATGCAAACAGCGCCAGTATCTCGATCGTGAAGACAGCCATGCCCACCCCCACCGTCCCCGAGGGCGATACGCTCACTTACACGATCGCCATAACCAATAATGGTCCGTCGTCCGCAACCAATGTAACCGTGACTGACCCGCTGCCAACGGATGTAACTTATCTCTCTTCCACCACCAGTGCCGGCACCTGCTCGGAAGCTGGTGGAACCGTAACCTGTTTGCTGGGGACCATGGCCAATGGCGGCACCGCCACAATAACCATCCTCACCCTGGCCGGCGCGCCAGGAATCGCTACCAACACGGCGAGCGTGGTCGCAGATCAAATGACCACTCCGAATACATCTACGCAGATCGAGACCATCACCGCCGCCACTAGCATCAAGCTGGAATCATTCATTGCGCAGACTGGCCAGGATAAAACCGGCGCACACCGCGTCGTGCTCCTTTGGAAAACGGGCACGGAAGTGCACAACCTCGGCTTCAACATTTACCGCGAACAAGGCGGCGAGCGCGTTCGCCTGAATTCTTCCCTCATCGCCGGCTCGGCGCTGCTCATGAAAGGAGCCCTCCCCAAACATTCCGGCCGCACTTACACCTGGATCGATTCTTCTCCCGCCGCTGGCAGCGCTCCCTATTGGCTCGAAGACGTGGACGTGAACGGGACGCGTGTTCTTCACGGCCCGGTTTCCGCCACCGCATCCGGACTCTCCCAGATCGCCAGCAATGCCAAGGCAACTCCGAGTGTGATGTTGAATCATCTCAACCAGAGCCAGCCCGCAGCCTCCGTCGATGGATCCAGCCATCGCGTCGAAAACACTTCGCAGAATTCTTCTCCCGCTACTTCGCCTACTGCCGCGCAACAGCAGAAGCAGTTCGCTCTTGCGGCACACTCCGCGATCAAGATTTATGTAAAGCACGAAGGCTGGTATTGCTTGGCGCAACCGCAACTTGTGGCTGCCGGCCTCAGCCCCAATGTCGATCCCGCTTATCTCCATCTTTATGCCGAAGCCATCGAGCAACCTGTGCAGATCACGGGAACCACCGCCGGTCTCCGAGGCTTTGGCCCGCAAGCTGCGATCTGTTTCTATGGCACGGGCATCGACACGCAATATTCCGGAACCAGAGTTTACTTCCTCGTCACGGAAGATTCGAAAGGGGCGCGCATTCACGACCTGCCCGTTTCAACGGGCTCGAATCAAGCTCCCGCAAGCTTTCCCCTTTACCGTGGAACTCGCGCCTCGTACAACTTATTACTCGGCCCTGACTAGCGCGAATGGTTACAATTTCTTCGGGCCACTCGTCTCCTCCACAGCCGTCGATGAGACCATTCAGGTTCCCCATCTTGATTCCACATCCACGGAATCCGCAAAGTTAGATGTGATTCTGCAAGGCGTGATTCTTGGCGTTCCTCACGACGTCACCGTCACGCTGAACGGCGCCTCGCTCGGCGACGTCACCTTTACCGGCGAAGCAAAAGGCACGCTCGATTTGACTTTGCCGCCGGGTGTTTTACAAGAAGGCGCCAACACGATCACACTCACGTCGCAAAACGGTGAATACGATTACAGCTTGCTGCAGTCGATCCGGATCACCTATCCGCATACCTATGCCGCCGATTCGAACGAATTAACTTTCACCGGCCGCGCCGGGGATGAACTCAAACTCATCGGCTTCACGCAATCATCGGTCGTCGTGGTCGACATAACCGATCCCAACCAACCCGTACAACTTACGCCTCAGGTAACAACGGATCCGAAATCCGAAACCTATACAGCTGCGATACAGGTGCCATGGTCCACCACAAATCCATCCGCCCCGGCCCAGCACACGCTGATGGCTGTCGTTGGTGCCACCATCGCTTCGCCGGCAGGAATCCGTCAGAATCATCCATCACGCTGGTATAGCGCTCAATCCGGCAGCGAAATTGTAATGGTGACGTCTGACGACTTCGCCGGTGCTCTCGGTCCACTAAAACGCGCGCATGAAGCCTTGGGCAAGTCATCCGCGCTCGTGTCGGTCGACGATCTTTACGACGAATTCACTTTTGGTCAGCACAGTCCGGCTGCCATTCGCGCCTTCCTGCAAAATGCCGTTACAGCATGGCATACTGCGCCCCATTATCTATTGCTGAATGGCCGCGCCTCGTTTGATCCGCGGAATTATCTCGGCTTTGGACATCTCGACTTCGTTCCCACTCAAATCATCGCCACGGCCGGCATGATGACCGCCTCTGACGATTGGTTCTCCGATTTCAACAACACCGGCATTCCGACCATCGCCACCGGGCGCCTGCCCGTGAGCACCTCCGCGGAAGCCCAGTTGGTAGCCGGAAAGATCGCCACCTACGAAGGCCAATCCACAAATGGTCCCTGGACCGCGCAGGCCCTCATGGTCGCCGATACGAACGACACCGAAAACTTCACTACAGATAGCCAGCTCGCGCAGGCGCAGCTGCCTGCTTCAATGCAAGTAACGGATGTTTTCCTCACCACCACCTCCGTCCCCGATGCCCAGCAGACAATTCTCACCTCCATCAACTCTGGTCAGTTGTTGGTGAATTACTCGGGCCACGGTTCTGAGGATGAATGGTCAGGAGAAAATCTTTTCAACAGCACCGAGGCGAGCACTTTGACCAACGGCTCTTCCTTGCCCGTCTTCCTCATCATGAATTGCCTGAATGGATTCTTTCAGGATGTTTACGAAGACCCGCTGGCAGTTTCTCTCATGCTCGCGCCCGACGGCGGTGCCGTTGCGGTTCTTGCTTCCAGCGGACTCAACCAGGCTCCGCCGCAAACCACTCTCGACAAATTAGTGGTGCAGGCCGCCATGGGCCCATCGCGCCTGCCATTAGGCGATGCGATCATTAAAGCGAAGTCTGGCATCACCGACCTCGCCGTGCGCAAAACCTACAACCTGCTCGGAGACCCGGTGATGCAAATCAAGCCCCCGGTCTCGACTCACAAGCACTGACGAACAAGCGCTAACCAGTTCAGAACTTAAGCCCGCGCCATATCCGCAACCACGGCCGCTCGCCGCAGAGGTTCGGCGATCGCCTTCATTACTTTCTCAAATCCCGCGAAGTCGAGCGATTGCGCTCCATCGGAGAGCGCCCGCTCCGGGCAGGGATGCACTTCGATAATCAATCCGTCGGCTCCCACCGCAACCGCTGCCCGTGACACCGCTGCGATTAGACTCTGCTTCCCGGTTCCATGCGAAGGATCGGCGATCACCGGCAAGTGCGAAAGATCCCGAGCCAGCGCCACTGCCGCCAGATCGAATGTGTTCCGCATCTCCGTTTCGAATGTCTTAATCCCGCGCTCGCAAAGCACGACTTCACTATTTCCTCCGGAAAGCAAATATTCCGCCGCCAGCAGCCACTCTTTTACCGTGGCCGACGGACCGCGCTTCAAGAGGATCGGCTTCTTGATTGTCGCCAGTCTCCGCAATAGCGCAAAGTTCTGCATATTCCGCGCTCCCACCTGCAGCATGTCCACGTACTCGCAGATGATGTCCACATCCTCCGTGCTCATCACTTCGGTGACCACCGGAAGCCCAGACTCCTCGCGCGCTTCGCGGAGAATCTTCAGCGCCTCCACTCCCAATCCTTGAAAGTCGTAAGGTGACGTTCGCGGCTTGTAGGCCCCGCCCCGCAGCATTGTCGCTCCCGCCCGTTTTACGGCATGCGCCGTATCCAGCAACTGCTCGCGAGACTCCACCGAGCACGGCCCCGCAATAATCACCACTCCCGGCCCGCCGATGCTCACGCCGCCCACGTTCACCACCGTGCCCTCTGGCTTTACCTGCCGGCTCACCAGCTTGAAGGGCTGTGCAATGGCGACTACATTCTCCACTCCGCCCGCTACCGCAAGGGCTTCGATTTCGTGGCGTCGTCCATTCCCCACCGCGGCCACGATCGTCCGCTCCACGCCGCGTGTGACGTGCGGTTGATAGCCCGCCTCGCGAATGCGCTCAATTACGTGAGCAATCTGCTGCTCGGTGGCTTTCTCTGACATGTTCACAATCATCGGTCTGCCCTCCTCAGGATTTGCCAAAAGCAAAGGCCGCGATCCTTGGATCGCGGCCTTTGGCTGAACTCGCTTGAATCTAGTCGATTATCGATGACTCGATCTTCTCGCAAGCCCCGCCGCAGCCGCTACCCTGGTAAACCAGTAGTAGCGAAACTGCCCGGTAAACGAGATAAATCGTGTCATGAAGAAAACCTGTTTGTGCTTAAGACGGTACCTGCGACGCTAAATTCGCCGCCCTATTGAATCGAGCTGGCAGTATTGGAGAATACGTTGTTGGCATTAGATCCGATCAGACGAATCGTGCCCACCACCAGGACCAGAATCACCGCCAGCATCACTGCATACTCGGCGATGTCCTGCCCCGCATCTTCTACCCATAATCTGCTGATCATTTCGGACATACTTGCCCTCCAACTCGAAACGTCTCTTGCCGCCGGATGAGAAAAACAGTGGACCCATAATGCCGTAGCCCGCCGCGCTTGTCAAACCAAACTATTCGAGATTTCCACAAGTAATGCACCTGCAGCTAAAGAGGTTCCCGCACCACAGAAACTGGAGTCGGCGAGGTTTGCGCCGGCGCCGGCAAACTCTGCTGGACCAGTTGTTGCGCCGAACTCTGCGCAAACTTCAAAACATCGCTGGGAAATATTCCCAGGTAGAGCGTCGCCGCCACACATGCCGCCAGAGCCAGGCTCAATGGGATCGGAATCCGGCTCACCGGAACCTCTTTGCGCGCCTCCCGCATGTACATCACAACGATGATGCGCAGGTAGTAATAAGCGCCGATTCCACTGTTCAGCACGCCAATCACCGTCAGCCAGATCAGGTTCGCTTTCACTGCAGCGCTGAACACGTAGAATTTCGCAAAAAATCCGCCCGTCATCGGAATGCCGATCAGCGATAACAGAAAGATGGTGAGCGTGGCCGCCAGCAGCGGAGAACTGCGTCCCAGCCCTTCATAGTCCTCCAGCGTCACATAACGTTCGCCCGCGTTGGCGAAGTGGCTCACCACGGCAAACGCTCCCACATTCATCGCGGCATAACTCGCCGTATAAAACATTGCCGCCGAAATACCCAGCGTCGGCGCAGTGGCGAAAGCTACCAGCAGATATCCCGCGTGTGCGATCGAAGAATAGGCCAGCAGCCGCTTCACATTGGTCTGCACCAGTGCGCCCACGTTGCCTAAAGTCATCGAAAGCGCCGCCGTCACCCAAATCACCCAGAAGATGGCATGGACGTTAATCACAAACACAATGCGCAACAAAACCGCAAACGCCGCGGCCTTGGGCGCGGTCGACATCAATCCCACAATCGGCGCCGGCGCTCCTTCATACACGTCCGGTGTCCACACGTGGAATGGCGCTGCCGCCACCTTGAATCCCAAACCCACAAACATGAACGCCACGGCCACGAACGCCAGCAAGGGAATCGGCCCCGCCAGCAGCGCTCTGCTGATCTGGTCGATGTTGGTTGATCCCGTGGCCCCAAACATCAACGCCACGCCATACAGAAAAAATGCCGTGGCAAACGACCCCAACAGAAAATACTTCAGCGATCCTTCCGCGCTGCTCGCCTCATGCAGCCGGAATCCCGTCAGCACATACGAAGAGATGGAAGAAATCTCGAGCGCGATAAAAATCAGAACCAGTTCCACCGCCGAGGACATCAGCGCCATGCCGACTGCGCCGAAAAGAACCAGCGCGTAATACTCTCCGGCGCGAATCCGCTGTACCGCCATGTATTCGTACGAGCTGAGAATCACGACGGCAACAATCGCGATCACCAGAACATTGAAAAAAACGCTGAACTTATCCACTTGCACCGTGTTCCAGAAGGCCGGTCCAGGCGACTGCGCCATGATCCAGGTCGCCCCGAGCCCCACCAGCGATCCCACGAACGCCACGATCCCCAGAACTTTTTGCCCGGTCCGCTCATCCAGCAGCGGTTCCATCAACATCACAATGACGCCAAACACGGAGAGAACAATCTCAGGCAGCACGCGCACGTAATCGGCGCTCTGTGGCAGCGTTTGCGAATAAGCTGGGAAAAGAGTCGCGATCACTGTCCCACCATCCTGCTCGCCACCCGCACGAACGGCGTGAGCGCCGCCTGTACCGCTGGATCAATCGCTCCCAGCCACAAAATCGGAGCCACTCCCATCACCAGCGCCGCCACAGCGCACGGCCACACCGCCCATTTTTCGAATCCCGAGAGATCACTCAAAGAATTATTCACCGCGTGCGTAACCTTGCCGTAAAAAACCCGCTGGTACATCCAAAGCAAATAAACTGCACTCCAGATAATTCCGGTGGCTGCAAGAATTCCGTAAATCGGCTTATCCTGAAAAGATCCGCTCAGCACCAGAAATTCGCCGATGAACCCGTTAAACAAAGGCAGTCCCACCGACGCCAGCACAATTACAAGAAACGAAGCAGAGTAAATCGGCATGGGCGAAGCCAATCCGCCAAATTCGCTGATTTCATAGGTATGCCGCCGCTCGTGCAGAATCCCCGCCAGCATGAACAATCCGCCTGTGGAAACTCCATGCGCCAGCATGACGAACATCGCGCCATTCAACCCCGCCTGCGTGAAGCTGAAAATCCCCAGCACCACGAATCCCAGATGGCTCACCGACGAATACGCGATCAGTTTCTTCATGTTCGGCTGCACCATCGCCACCAGCGCGCCGTAAATAATCCCGATCAGCGCCAGAATCATGATCCACCAGGCGTTGTGCCGCGATTGCTCGGGAAACAATCCAAGGTTGAATCGCAACAGCCCATACGTTCCCATCTTCAAGAGCACGCCTGCCAGCAACACGGAGCCCGCCGTCGGCGCCTCCACGTGCGCATCCGGCAACCACGTGTGGAACGGAAACAGCGGAACCTTCACCGCAAACGCCAGAAAGAATCCCAAAAACAGCCACTGCGCCGCAGCTGGAAACCCCGGCACAGCACCGCTCGCGATCTGTTCGCGAATTGTTACGAAGTCAAACGATCCGGTATGCGCATAGAGCCATAGAATCGCCGCCAGCATGA
This sequence comes from uncultured Acidobacteriaceae bacterium, assembly GCA_963817305.1. Taxonomy (GTDB): domain Bacteria; phylum Acidobacteriota; class Terriglobia; order Terriglobales; family Acidobacteriaceae; genus Sulfotelmatobacter. The sequence continues at coordinate 381,080 of CAWFOD010000017.1, forward strand.
ACACCGATCCAATCATCGTGTACATGAAGAATTTCACCGCGGCATACACTTTGCGCTCGTGACCGAAAATGCCGATCACCAGCGCCATGGGAATCAGCGTCGCTTCCCAGAAGAAATAAAAGAGAAAGAGGTCCAGCGAAGTGAACACGCCAATCAGCGCGGTCTCCAGAATCAGCAGCAGGATGAAAAATTCCTTTACCCGCTCGTGAATCGAGTTCCAGGAAATCAGCACGCACAACGGCGTGAGAAATGTCGTCAGCACCACCAGCCACAAAGAAATTCCGTCGATTCCCATGTGGTAGTGGATGTTGGGAGTCGAAACCCACTGCCGGTCAACCTGAAACTGAAATTCACTTTGCCCGCGATGGAAATAAACCGGCAGATGCAGAGACAGAACAAACGTCAGCAGCGAAATTACCAGCGCAAAAATCCGGATGTCGCGGTCGCGTCGGGGAAACATGACCAGCAGCAATCCGCCCGCCAGAGGGAGGAACGTCACCAGCGTAAGAATGATGGAGCTGAGATTGTCCGTACTCATCGCGCTCCCGTCCACATCCAGATCATGAAGGCGATCACCACTGCCGAACCCGCCGCAATCCATCCCGCGTACGAGCGAATGTTGCCCGACTGCATGTGGCGAACTTCATCGGAAACATGCCTGGCGCCGTATCCCGCGTCGTTCACGGTGGCATCGATAATCTTCTGGTCCACGCCGTGCCACAGAACTCGCGTCGAAAAATTGATGAGCGGCTTCACAAAGACCGCGCCGTAGAGTTCATCCACATAATATTTGTGCACCAGTGTCTGGTATGCTCCCGCCATCGAGGTCGCAATCTTGTCCGGTAAGTCCGTCCGCCGGTAATAAAGTTGCCATGCAAGTCCAAACCCCAACAGCGCCGCCAGCACCGAAATCCCCGTAAACATCAACTCGGTCGAAACTCCAGTCTTCGGCTCCGGACCCTCGGTCTCCTTCTCTGGCACTCCTTTTTCATCTACGGCCGAGGGCTGCGCATTGCCTGGAGCGCTGCCGTGAAATACCGGTCCGAGAAATTTGTCGAACCGATTGTTTCCGCCCAGCGATCCCGGCACTCCCACATATCCGCCCACCACCGAAAGCACCGCCAGAATTACCAGAGGGATCACCATCACCCTGGGGCTCTCGTGAATCCCGCCGTGTCCGTGCCCTCCGTGCGCACCATCCGCCGAGTGGCTTCCATGGCCGTGTTCCGCCTCGCCTCGATACTCACCGAAGAAAGTCATAAACCACAGCCGGAACATATAGAACGATGTGAGCAACGCAGTCACCACTCCTACCAGCCAATAAGCCCAACTCGCCTGGTAAGAGCGCCACAGTATTTCGTCTTTGCTGAAGAAGCCGGAAAACCCAGGAATTCCGGAGATCGCCAACGTGGCTGCAGTCATGCACCAGAACGTCCACGGAATTTTCTTCCGCAACCCGCCCATCTTGCGCATGTCCTGCTCGCCGCCTACCGCATGGATCACCGAGCCCGCCGCCAGAAACAACAGCCCTTTGAAAAATGCGTGCGTCATCAGATGAAAAATTCCGGCGGAGAACGCGCCCACTCCGCATGCCATGAACATGTAGCCCAGTTGCGAAACCGTCGAGTAAGCCAGAACTTTCTTGATGTCAGTCTGCGCAATGCCAATTGTCGCCGCAAAAAATGCCGTGAGCGTTCCAATAATCGCAACCACCGTCAGCGCAATCGGCGCTCGTTCAAAAATCACGTGCGATCGCGAAACCATGTACACGCCCGCCGTCACCATGGTCGCGGCATGAATCAAAGCCGAAACCGGCGTCGGACCTTCCATCGCATCCGGAAGCCAAATGTACAACGGAATCTGCGCCGACTTCCCGCACGCACCTACCATCAGCAGAATGCCAATCGCCGTCAGCAGTCCGGCGCCGTCCTTCTCGGCTCCCATGGGCAGAACGCTCTGAAACACCTGATCAAAATTCAGCGAACCAAAATGCTTGATGAGCAAAAACAACGCAATCAGAAATCCAAAGTCTCCAATGCGATTTACGATGAACGCTTTCTTGCCCGCCGCCGCTGCCGAATTCTTGGTGAACCAGAAACCAATCAGCAGATACGACGCCAGCCCCACGCCCTCCCACCCGATAAACATCATCAGATAGTTGGCCGACAGTACCAGCGTCAGCATGAAAAACATGAATAGATTCAGATAGCTGAAAAAGCGATAGTAGCTGGGATCCTCCCACATGTAGCCGACGGAATAGACATGGATCAGAAATCCAACTCCCGTCACCACCAGCAGCATCACTAGCGACAGTTGATCGAGATAAAACGCGAAGTCAACGCTGAAACTTCCTGACCGTATCCAATGCGCAAAATATTCATGATAGGGAAGCGTGAGCGAAGAAAACTGCATCGCGACCCACACTGCCATTGCAAACGCAGCCCCGCTGAACACCAAAGCAATCGTGGTAACGGCCTTGCGCGACGACTTTTTCCCGAAGAAGCCGTTAATCGCGGCGCCCGCGAGCGGCAGAATCGGGATCAGCCAGAGATTGAGCATGGGATTCATAGCTTGAGCAGGTTCACCTGATCCACATTCAATGTCTCCCGCGTGCGATAAACCGCGATAATGATCGCCAGTCCGACCGCCGCTTCCGCCGCCGCCACCACCATCACAAAGAAAACAAATACCTGCCCCGCCAGCGCGTGCCAATGCGCCGCGAACGCCACAAACGATAGATTCACCCCGTTCAGCATCAGTTCAATCGACATAAAGATGGTGATGATGTTGCGCTTGATCAGAAACCCAACCACGCCGCAGCCAAACAAGAATCCGCTGAGCAGCAAATAATAAGAGAGTGGCACATACGACGGAACCATCAGTCCACCTTCCTCGCCGTCGCTTCCGGCTTGCTCGCCAGCACCACGGCTCCCATGATGGCAATCAGGATTAATACAGAAGTAACTTCAAACGGCAGCAGAAAATCGTGAAAAAGAAGCTGCGCAATCTCTGTGGGATGTCCCGGCAATGCCCCGATCGGCACCGACTCCGTTACCGAATGCCGCACCACCACCCACGCCATCAGTACGCTGCTGGTCAGTACACCAGGCACGCCAAACAATAAGGCGATGCGGCTCCCCTTGGTCTCTTCCTCCACGCCTGCATTGAGCAGCATGATTACGAAAACAAACAACACCATGATCGCCCCGGCATAAACAATCACTTGCACAGCGGCGACGAATTCTGCCCCCAGCAATAAATATTCCCCGGCCAGCGCCGCCATCACCGCAATCAGCGACAGCGCGCTATTGATCGGATGCCGCTGCGCCAGCAGGTTCACCGCCCCGCCCACGCAAACCGCGCCAAACGCGAGAAATAGAATTAGATGGAAACTCATGAATCAGTACTGTCTTTACCAGGCCACGGCAATCGCAGTCGCTACCAGATTCGCAATCGCCAGCGGCAGCAGAAACTTCCAGCCAAAAGACATCAGTTGGTCGTAGCGGAAGCGCGGCAACGTCCCACGCACCCAGATGTACAGAAAGAGAAAACAGAAAACCTTGGCAAGAAACCAGAATACTGGCAGCACTGCTTGCAGCAACGGAGGCCCAAACAGCGGCCCGCGCCATCCGCCAAAAAATAACAGCGTGGCCACGCAAGCCACCGTAATCATGTTGGCGTATTCCGCCATGAAAAACATGGCGAACTTCATCGAACTGTATTCCGTGTGATATCCCGCAACCAGTTCAGTCTCGGCTTCCGGCAGATCAAACGGAATGCGGTTCGTCTCCGCATAAGCAGCCATCAGATAAATGAAGAATCCGACAAACTGCCCGTGAAAAATATTCCACCGCGGAATGAACTCCCAAAACCGCCCCGCCTGCATGTCCACAATCGTCCGCAAACTAAAGCTGCCCGATTGAATCAGCACTCCCACCAGCGAAAGGCCTAGCGCGATTTCATAACTCACCATCTGTGCGCTGGCTCGCAGTCCGCCCAGCAGCGAATACTTATTGTTCGACGACCATCCTGCCAGCGCCACGCCGTACACGCCCATCGAGGTGACGCCCAGAATCAGCAGCAGGCCGATGTTCACATCCGTAATCTGCAGCGGAATGTTGTAGCCGAAAATTCGGAATCGAGTTCCCGAACGGAATCACCGAAATCGAAGTCAGCGCAAAAATCACCGCCATCATCGGAGCCGCCAGAAACAACGGCTTGTAAACGTGCGGTGGTGTCAGATCTTCCTTGAACAAAAATTTCAATCCGTCAGCCGCAGGCTGTAGCAATCCGAATGGTCCCACCCGCGTGGGCCCCCACCGGTTCTGCATGTGTCCAACAACTTTGCGCTCCAACCAAACCGTGTATGCGACCGCCGTAAGCAGGACGACCAGCACGATCAACGACTTGATGATCGACACGAGTATGAACACGCCCACCGACAAGATCTTTCCGTCCTCTCACAACCGCCGATATAAATAGGTGAATCAGTCCGCCGCGACTTCGGCAGGCTTCACTTCGTGGCTTTCCACCACCGATTTCAGAGCGCGCGAATATCGTCCCAGAGTTCCGGAACTAAAAAGATCATCATTCGCGGGTTGGATCGATTCCGCTTGGTGCGCAACTCCAGGTCCGGCTTCAACCAACGAAGTATGCTCGCTGTTGCCCGCCATCACGTTCATGCGGGAAACGTCATAGCCCGGAACCAGCCGCTGAATCTCATCCAGAATCGCCGTCGGATCGAACGGGCTCATCTTCGGCTCCAGCCCGTGAGCCTCCAGCCACACGGCGTGACGGTCGGCCTCGCCGGATTGTGCTCCGCGCGATTGCCCCATATCCGCGTGCGTGCCAGCGCGCACGCCTTCACCGAACGGCACCAGTTTGCGCACATCAAAGCCCATCGCGTCAGCAATGCGAACGATCATCTCGAAATCCGATTTCGTCCCCGTGACCTCGCCCGCCTTTTTCAGCAACTGCAAATCACCGCAAGTATTTGTAAACGTTCCCGACTTCTCATAAGCATTCGCCGCCGGTAAAACCACATCGGCCATCACCGCCGTCTCAGTCAGGAACATATCCTGCACGACAACGAAACTCTTCGAAAACGCGAACGGATCAATCTTCAGCCGTCCCACCGGGTTCGATCCCACGACATAAAGCGCTTTCAACGTGCCCGGCCTTCGCCGCCTCCACCATGCCCGTCAAATCAAGTCCCGCAGCGTGCGGAATCCCGCCCCACTCGCGATGAAACTCGCTGTTGCCCGCGATCGGGTGATATCCGGGCAGCAAATCCGGATACAGCCCCATATCGGCCGCCCCGCGCGAATTAGCATAATCCGCGAGACAAACAAACTTCGTTCCCGGAACACCCGCGCCAAACTTAACAAGACTCGCCACGTCAGCGCCCCGGATCTCCGACCCAGACACAATCACCAGATTCTGCTCGCCGCGTAATTGGTCACGAAGTCCAATCCACTGCTCGCGCGACGAATGTCCGGCAATCGCCTCTAGAGCCGAATCATCTCCGGCCAGAAAAGCCGCAACTTTTCCCTCTGCTCCCTCCGGAATTTGCGTGAAATTGGCTGCCTGCCGCCGCAGCTTGATCGGCCGCGAATTGATCACATACAACCGCGCCCGATGCAGCCGTACATTGTTTCGAATTTGCCACGCCAGCAGCGGATGCTGCTCCGTGGGATCGTTCCCAATCAGCAGCGTAGCCGGCGCGGTAAAAACATCCGTCATGCTCGCAGTCGAATTCGCTTTTCCACGCAGCGCCGCCGCCAGGGCAGGGAAGTCCGCGGTGCGATGATGGTCGACGTTGTTCGTCTTCAATACGATTCGCGCGAATTTGGAGAGCAGATAATCTTCTTCGTTCGTAGTCCGCGTCGAACCGACCACGCCAATCGCCTTGCCACCCTCCACGTCACGAATGGATGCAAATCGTTTCCCGATCAATTCAAACGCCTCTTCCCACGTCGAAGGCGTTAACTTTCCATCCTTACGAATCAGCGGACGCGTCAGCCGTTCTTCGTGATTCGCAAAGTCAAATGCGTACCGCCCCTTGATGCAGAGGAAGTCTCCATTCGTCCCGCTCTTGTCGCGGTTATCTCCGCGAACGATTTCCATGCCTTTATCGGCGCGCCGCACGCCCAGCGTGGTTTTGCATCCGTCGCCGCAGTGAGTGCAAATCGTGCCCACATGCTTCATCTCCCACGGCCGCGTCTTATAGCGATAGGCACCCGAAGTGAGCGCGCCCACGGGACAAATGTCGATGCACATCCCGCACTCTTCGCACTCCAGATGATCTTCTTTATTGGGCGCGATGATCGAACTCACGCCGCGGTTCTGCACTCCCAGCGCCCAAACGTCCATCCCCTCGCCGCACACCCGCACGCAGCGGTAACAAAGAATGCATCGCGGACGATCGAAAAAAACTACCGGCGACCACTGCTGCTCATCCTTATGATTTTTGGCCTCCATGAATTTTGACTCGGCCGCGCCATAAGAAAATGTCATGTCCTGCAATTCGCACTCGCCGCCCGCATCGCACACCGGACAATCCAGCGGATGATTCCCCAGCAGCATCTCTACCATCGACTTGCGCGCCTGCTTGATCTCCTCACTATCCGAAGTGACGATCATGCCTTCACTGATCACCGTGGTACACGCGGTCTGCAGCTTCGGCATCTTCTCAATCTTCACCAGGCACATGCGGCAAGCGCCCTGCAACGAAAGATTCGGGTAATAGCAAAACGAAGGCACCTCAATGCCCACACGTTTGCAAGCCTCGATCAACAGCGTCCCCGCCGGAGCGGTGACTTTCTTCCCGTCAACTGTAAGAGTTACGTCAGCCATGAGAATTTAGTGAGTTAATACCGGCAGTTCTTCCACCGAGCCCTCTTTTTCAAACGGACACGGCCTGCCTTCCAAATGATCTTCAAATTCTTTGCGCCACTTCTTCACAAACGCAATCGTTGGCATTGCCGCCGCATCGCCCAGCGGACAAAACGTCCGCCCCAGCATGTTCTCCGACAGATAGCGCATGTTGTCGATGTCTTTCATCACGCCACCGCCGCGATGGAAACGAGTCAGCGTCTTCTCCAGCCAGTCGGTTCCCTCGCGGCAGGGAATGCACCATCCGCAGCTTTCGTGCTTGTAAAATTTCATCGTGCGGAGTGCGAACTTCACAATGCACTGCGTGTCATCGACCACCACCACACCGCCCGAACCCAGCATCGACCCAGCCTTGGCCACGGAGTCGAAATCCATCGCGACATCGATTTCATCAGCGGTAAGAGCCGGACAGGACGACCCTCCCGGAACCACCGCCTTCAACTTGCGCCCGTTCGGAATTCCCGCCGCCCACTTCGTAGATCATCTTCTTCAGGTTGTAACCCATGGGCAGTTCGTAGACGCCGGGCTTCGCAATGTTTCCGCTCAGGCAAAACAGCCGTGTGCCGCCATTTTTCGGCGTGCCCAGCTTGGCATACCACTCCGCGCCGCCAAGAATAATGTGCGGCACGTTGGCCAGGGTTTCCGCATTATTAATGACGGTTGGTCCGCCCCACAGGCCCACCACAGCGGGGAACGGAGGCCGAATCCGCGGAATCCCGCGCTTGCCCTCGAGCGATTCCATCAGCGCCGATTCCTCGCCCACTTCATACGCCCCCGCACCGCCATGCCAGAAAATATCGAAGTCTCGCCCGCTGCCAAAAATGTTCTTCCCAAGAAATCCTTTAGCGTACGCATCGCGAATCGCTTTCTGCATGATGATCGATAGATATCGATATTCGCCGCGAATGTAGATGTACCCGCTCTTCGCGCCCACCGCGAACCCGCCGATCATCACTCCTTCAATCACCGCGTGCGGATCGTGCTCAAAGATCAGCCGGTCCTTACAAGTCCCCGGCTCACTTTCATCGCCGTTGCACAGCACATACTTCGGCTTCGCCGATTGCTTCGGCACGAACGACCACTTCATCCCCGTGGAAAATCCCGCGCCCCCGCGACCGCGCAACCCGGAATTCTTCACCTCATTAATAATGGCGTCCGGCTCCATGGCCAGCGCCTTCTGCACCGCCTTGTAGCCGTCGAGCTCAAGATAGCGGTCAATATCAGTCGCGCCCTGGCCAAATCGCCGGGAGACAACCTTGACCTCATCGGGATGTGAAACTAAAGAAGCCATAACAAAAAAATGTCGACTTTCGATTGCCGACTGCCAATTGAAAAGCAATCCAATCGGAAATCGGAAATTGGCAATTGGAAATCGGTTACTGCGTTGCCTTCATCTTGTACTCGTCCAGCACTCTATCAATCTTCTCCGCCGTCAGGTTCTCATGAAAGTCGTAATTCACCTGCGCCGCCGGAGCCCAGCTGCATGCGCCAATGCATTCCACTTCCTCGAGCGTAAACAATCCGTCCGGAGTGGTTCCGTGGTTTCCCACGCCAAGCTTTTTCGCGCAGTGCCGCAAAATCTCTTCGCCGCCCCGCACCAGACAGCTGATATTCGTGCAAACCTGCACATTAAACTTGCCCCGCGGCTTGGTTGTCAGCATCGAGTAATAGCTGATCACGTTGCGCACTTCGAGTTCCGTTAAATCCAGCCGTCCGGCCAGTTCCGCGATGACTTCATCGGAAAGAAATCCAACTTCATCCTGCGCATAAAGCAGCGTAGGCACCAGCGCCGACCGCTTTGTCGGATAATGCGGCAACATCTCCGCAAACCGCGCCTCGAATTCTTCCGAAAACCTCATGACCAAATCCTCTGAGAAGCCTCTGCGTCCTCGGTGGTAAGGGTTAGCTTGGAATCGCTGAAAAACTGCAAGGCCTCACCGATCAATCTCTCCTAAAACAATATCAATGCTTCCGATCGCCGCCACCACATCCGCAATCAGCCCGCCCTCACACATCTTCGGCAGCGTCTGCAGGTTCGCCAAACAAGCCGCGCGCATGTGCACCCGATAAGGTTTCGCCGTCCCATCGCTCACGACGTAATATCCCATTTCGCCGCGCGGAGATTCCACCGCCTGATACACCTCGCCCGCCGGAACCGCAAAGCCTTCGGTAATAATCTTGAAGTGATAGATGAGCGCCTCCATCTGCGTCTTCATCTTTTCGCGGTCCGGCAAAACCACCCCCGGAGCATTCGCCTTGATCGGCCCCTCCGGCATTCCTTCCAGCGCCTGTTTCACAATTGCATTCGACTCGCGCAATTCGCGCACCCGGCACATGTACCGCGCAAAAACATCGCCTTCCTGCGCCACTGGCACCTTGAACTTGAAATTCTCATACCCCGAATAAGGCATATCGCGCCGCAAATCGAAATCCACTCCGCTCCCGCGCAGCGTCGGCCCGCTCGCTCCCAGCGCAATCGCATCCTCCGCGGTCATCCGCGCCACGCCCTTGGTCCGCATGCCCCAGATCGGATTTCCCGTCAGCAGATTTTCGTATTCATCCACCTTCTCTGGAAAATATCCTGCAAACTTTTTCACCCGATCGAAAAATCCCAGCGGCGGCTCCAGCGCCAGCCCGCCAATGCGAAAGTAAGAAGTCATCATGCGCTGTCCGCTGATCGCCTCAAACAGTTTCAACACTTCTTCGCGCTCGCGGAAGCAATAAAGAAATACCGTCATCGCCCCGATATCGAGCGCATGCGTTCCCAGCCACACCAGATGCGAATTGATGCGGGTCAACTCATTCATCAAAACCCGCATCCACTGCGCCTTTGGCGGGATTTCCAGCCCCAGCAGTTTCTCCACCGCCAGCACATAACAAAGATTGTTGGTCATGGGGCACAGATAATCGATGCGGTCGGTGAGCGGCACCACCTGCTGGTAAAACTTCGCCTCGCACGTCTTCTCGATTCCCGTGTGCAGAAATCCAATATCGGGCATGATCCGCACCACGGTCTCGCCATCGATCTCGAGCAGTACCCGCAGCACGCCGTGCGTGGACGGATGCTGCGGCCCCATGTTCAGGATCATCGTCCGATCCTGACCGGGCTCGAGAACCGGCGTCGCTGTCAGGTGCGCCATCAGCGGTAACCCTCCACCGGATAATCCTTTCGCAACGGATAGCCTTCCCAATCCTCCGGCATCAAAAGCCTTCGCAAGTAAGGATGCCCCGTAAAGCGAATTCCAAACAAATCAAAAACCTCGCGCTCAAAATAATTCGCCCCCGGCCACACCGAACAAATCGACTCCACTGCCGGACTCGCACTGTCCAACCGAACCTTAAGCCGCACACGTTCTTTCTTGGAAATCGACAGCAGGTGGTAAATCACTTCAAACCGCGGTTCTGCCGGATACCAATCCACGCAAGTCACATCGGAAAGAAAGTTGAAGGCGCAGTCCGCATCGTCCCGCAGCAGCGCGCAAGCTTCGCGAATGCACGACCGATCCACAGTGATCGTCATCTCGTCGCGGTCGAACTTACCTCCCGTAACCGCTGCCGGATTCCACGTCAGCAGCCGCGCCACCGCGGGATGACTCTTCAGTTGTTCAAGATCGGTGATCGCAGGGCGCCAATGCCATTACCGTGCTCCTCGCCGCATGGCCTCTGGACCCCAATCCAGCACGCCTTTCTTCCACACGTAAAAAAATCCCACCAGAACAATGCCGATGTAGACGAACATTTCCCACAAACCAAAATGCTTGAGATCGTGAAGAATAACCGCCCACGGATAAAGGAACACCGCTTCCACATCGAACAAAATAAACAGCATCGCTACCAGATAAAACTGCACGGAAAATCGCCCGCGCGAGTCGCCCACCGGATGCATGCCGCATTCATAGGCTTCCATCTTCGCCCGAGTCGGCTTACGCTGCCCAATCAGCCAGGAAAGCGTAATAATGGCGGTCGCAATCGCCCCAGCCAGCAGAATATGGATGAGAAAAGGCAGGTAGCTTGCGAAGTAATTGTCTGGCATAGGAGAGCGTATATATAATTCGCGCCAAGCGTTAACTAAACATTCTAGATTAGGTGCTGGTGCGCGCGAGTGTCAAGGGAACGAAGAGGAATTTGGCAATTATGCAATTGAGCAATCGGAAATTGAAATTCAAGGCCCCAACAGCGCCGCGAACGTTGTAAGCTCGGGGGTGCTCTAGCTGTTCAATTGCGAAAGTACCAAATTACAAATTACTCAATTCTTATGATTTTCGGCTTCAATACCGACGTCAAACACGGCGACACCATCTACCACGTGCAAAGCGAAGCGCGCGAGAGTGAGAAATTGCTGCAGACGCAAGTCTTCATGCGCGGAAGGTGTATCGGCAAGAAAGCTATCTCGTACGCGGCTTCCGCCCAGCAACCCGATTTTAGCGATACTCAAAAAGAGCAACAGTTGCGCGATCAGCATCGCCTCGTCCTCGAAGCCATCCGCGAAGGCAAGTTGGATGACGTCCTCGATCATGCCGAAACCGAATCCCTGGCCGGCATCAAACAACTCGATGTGCAATGGGAGAACGCCGCCTCTGTCCATGCGGATCGCAAACTTACCATGCAACTTCGTGTGACCGAGGCTGGATCGGCCGTTCCTGCCGCCCGCCTCATCTTTCGCTTTGCTCGTCCTGACGCGGCGCCTTTCTATACCCAGGCCGTCACCGATTCCGCCGGCAACGCCGCCATTTCCATCGAGGTCGATGAATCGTCCTTGCCCGATTCCTCCGTCATGGTCCAGGCCAACCACGAAGGCCGCACCGTCACCCGCAAATTCGCCCTGCGCAAATCCGAGTAGGGAACTGACGTCCCGGCGTGAGAAAATCCATCAGGATGAAATTGCATATCAACGGAGAAGAGCGCGTTTTCCCAGACCCCGCACCGTCGGCCGAATTCACTCTGTCGTTTCTGATCGAATCCCTGAACATGAAATCTGACCGCGTCGCCGTCGAGCTCAACCGCGAAATCGCCCCGCGTGATTCTTGGCCCCAGACAATTCTGAAAGATGGCGACCGCCTCGAGATCGTGCACTTCGTCGGGGGCGGATGCTCCGTGGAAGAGCGGCGCTTCAGCGCCGCGTAAAGGCCTTGCAAGCAATCTGGGGTTTAGCCCTAGGGGCCGCAAGTTGACTCCGGAACCACCTCCTGGATTTTACGTGGCGCAACTTCAGCACTGCGATTCTGCTCAGCTTTTCGACTGCGGCTTTAGCCGCTGCGGGCCCAAGCATCGTTCTAGTTAACCCCTCCCACCGATTGTCCATTGACTCCCCCTCACTTCTCTCTAAAATGTTTGAAACATTCAGCATTCAAATTGTTTCAAACATAATCGGGGACCAATGCATCACCGCTTTCCATCTCACGACGTGATTGCCCTCACCGGAATCACCGCCCGCCAGCTCCAGTACTGGGACGAACGCGGCGTCGTCAAGCCCGAACGGGAAGGTCATCGCCGCCTCTACTCCATGCAAAACCTCACGGAAGTGGCCGTCATCTGCGAGCTTCGCCGCAAAGGCTTCTCGCTGCAGGGAGTACGAAAGGTCATGCGCTTCCTGGACCGCGAGGTCGGCAAGCCCCTCGCTGAAATCGTCAGCCGCACCTCCGACGTTCACCTGCTCACCGATGGCACCCACCTCTATCTCGAAACATCGGCGCGGCAAATCGTCGATATCCTGAAAAATTCCAGTCAGCCGATTCTCGGCGTCTGCCTCAGTGACGCGGTCCGTCAGGTGCGCGCCGACGTGATCGCCAGAAAAGTGAGTACTTCCGTAATAGCGCCGCCCGAGCGTCGGCGTGCTAGAAAGGTCTCTTAGACAAAGGGTTTAGTGGCTAACAAAGTCTGGGTTCACAAGGGGGAAAGATGGTCGGCGAACTGGACATGATCAATGAATGGATCCCGGAACACATGCAGCCCGGAACCGTCTTTGTGCTGGAAAACGCCGGCGAAGTCGGCGAAAAGGAAGATCCCTACTGGGCCGTGCTGGCCTGCCCGTCCTGCGGCATGCTCGGATTAATCACCCGCCGGCAGATCAGCGGCCTCGTCCCCGTCATCTGCGGCTCAGAAAAATGCTCCGCCCAGTTTTTCATCCGTGACAGCGAAGTCATCGTCCGCAAGCCGTTCTGATAGCGATTCAAACATCGCCGCGCGCGCAACCGTGGAAGAGCGGCGCTTCAGCGCCGCGTAAAGCCTCAAGAACAAAAGTGGGCTTCAGCCCCTGTCGTCGAATTACGCGACGCCCAAATCAGCCCGCAGTAATAATTACTTAGGATCTCGCCTTCGCCTCGCTCAACGCCACCGGAACCTGATCCACAATCTCAATCCCAAACCCCTCCAGCGCCGCCACTTTCTTCGGACGATTCGTCAGCAACCGGATCCTGCTCAGCTTCAAATCCGAAAGAATCTGCGCCCCGATCCCGATCTCGCGCTGTGTTTGCCGCTCGTTATCCAGCAGCGACGGCAACTTCCGTCCCTTATGAAAAGTCAGCGCCGTTCGCTCTCCAACTTTTTCCTTCGAAAATCCCTGCGAAGTCTGATGCAGATAAATCAACGCTCCGCGACCCTCCTGAGCAATCCGCCGCAACGATCCTTCCAGCGTGGCATGGCACTCACAGCCCGTTGATCCAAACACGTCACCCATTAAACAATGCGCGTGCATGCGCACCAGCACCGGCGCATCGCTCCCCTCCACATCGCCTTTAATCAACGCCACGTGCGATTCTCCGCCATCCACTTCGCTCTCGTAAGCAATCAGACGAAACTCGCCAAACCGCGTCTCCACCAGCGCCTCGCCCACGCGATGCACATAGCGCTCATGCGCCATGCGGTAGCGAATCAATTCCGCCACCGTCAACATCTTCAGCCCGTGCTCGCGGCAGAATTCAATCAAGTCCGGAACCCGCGCCATGGTTCCGTCATCCTTCATGATCTCGCAAATAATTCCCGCCGGAATCAGTCCCGCCAGCCGCGCCAAATCCACCGAAGCCTCGGTCTGTCCCGCCCTCACCAGCACTCCGCCTTTTCGCGCGCGCAGCGGAAACACATGTCCCGGCCGCGCCAAATCCGAAGCCTTGGTCGCCGGATCAATCGCCACCTGAATCGTGCGCGCCCGGTCATACGCCGATATTCCCGTCGTCACTCCCACTCGCGCATCGATCGCTTCGCAAAACGCCGTCCCGTATTGCGAGGTATTTTCCGCCGACATCGGCCCCAGCCGCAGATGATCCAGCCGCTCCTCCGTCATCGCCAGGCACACCAGTCCGCGTCCATACTTCGCCATAAAGTTAATGGCTTCCGGCGTCACTTTCTCCGCCGCCAGCGTAAGATCGCCTTCGTTCTCGCGATCCTCATCGTCCACCACCACAATCATGCGCCCCGCGCGAATCTCCTCGATCGCCGCAGGTACATCGATGAATGAAGTTTGCGAGCTCATACCGACAGATTGTAGCAAAGCGTCCTAAGGTTTAAGCCTGAAGCGAGGGAGGTAAGAATTCCAGAAGAAGAACAAACCTGATACGCTGCGCGCCGGCCGTGTGAATATCGGGAATCACGTCAGGACACAGAGACGCTGCGCTGCCGTGGAATATTCGCACCCCTCACGAAAAGGCGCTGTCTTTAAACCCTTTACGCCGCCGGAGGGCTTGTAGCACGCTTCAGTTTCATTTTAAGCGTGTAGCACTCTTCATGAATCGTTCGTCCGTATTCATCAGCCTTGGCAGATTCAAGACTCGCGGGTTTCCCGCAAATACTACAACGCACGTTCTTCGAAGGATTTTGGAATGACGGTCCCACAGATGATGGAGATCGAGGAATAGGCCTGTCCATACTGAGCCTCCTCTCTAATATCAGACTACTCATGTGGGGTTCTGACGTCTGCCTGCTAGCGCACACACGCAAAGAGCCCACGAACGCTTCGTCGAATCCTCCTCCGCCTGTCATGCAGCCCCGGCAGGCTTTTCTCCCTTGAGGCGTAGTTCTTTTTCTTCCAGCAGTCGATTAATTTCTTTCGTTAGTTCAAGCAGCTTCTCTGGATCTTGCTCGTTGGCCGCCTGCTCGCACAACTTCCACCAGACTTCCTTCTTCTCGTCTTGCACTTACATCCTCCAGCCAGAGGGATGCAGCGAAGCCTAATACGATTTGATCGCGACTTTCAAGGCAGCATTCGCCAACGGCGCGAAGATGTTCCCCTTCGAATTACTGAGGATTCGGCGTTCCTTGTCCTTGCCCTCCAGTTGGTCCCGTCTGATTTCCGATCACGTCGCCCGATACGATCATCTCAACTCGCCGGTTCAACTGCCGTCCTGCTGCCGTGCTGTTATCGGCCACCGGATCGGCCTTTCCCATCCCCTGCGCGGTCACGCTATTCATCGATACTCCCTGGCTCACCAGATAATCGCGCACCGCCTCCGCCCGTTTGTCGGAGAGTGTCTGATTGTATTCATCGCTGCCAATCGAATCCGTGTAGCCCTCAATCTGCAATTTCAAATCGGGATAAGCCAGCACGATCCCCGAAATCTTCGCCAGTCGCTCCCGCGCCTCGGGTTTAAGGTCGTATTTGTTGAAGGCAAACAACACGTCCGGCATGCTGACAATCAACCCCCGCGCCGTATCTCGCGTCTGCAATACCTGATTCAACTGCGCCAGCAAGCGCGCCCGCATCGCTTCTTTTTGCTGAATCGCTTCTTGCCGCTGCTGATCAGCCAGGCTCGCTGCCTGTTGTGCCGCCGCTGCCGCCGCCTGCGCTTGTTGCTGCTGCGCCAAGGCCGCCGCCTGCGCTGCCTGGGCTTCCTTTTGTGCAGCCTCCGCTTCAGCTCTCCGCCGTGCATCCTCCTCAGCCTGTGCCTGCGCCTGCGCCGCCTGTTGCTGCGCCGCTGCCGCATCCGCCTCGGCTTTGGCCTGCGCTTCCTCGCGCGCCCGTCGTTCCGCGTCCAGCTTTGCCTGCTCCTTGCGTCGCAGCGTCAGCACCCGCGCATCTTCCGCCATCTGCGTCGCTCCCCGCGCCGCTGTCCCAATCGGAGTCCTTCCTTGCTTCCGCTGGTAATAATCCTCCGCCCGCTCCAGCATGTCTTCCGCTTTCGCCAGGCTATCCGGAGCGTACTGCTGTGCCCCCGCCGCCTTCGCAATCACCACAGCATTCCGCGCCTCCAGCAAATCCAGCGGGACCTTATCGCTCGCCCGGCTCGACGGCAACTGATCCACCGGGACATCGATCGTGTACTGCTGTCCTTCCAGCACATCGAACTTCGCCTCAATCGGCTCCTCAAATCCCTTGGTCCCTGGTTTGATAATGTTTTCCGCAATCACCTTATTGCTGGGGTGCGTCACGGCATAATAAGGTTCCGCCGTCAAAATCATCCCAAACGCCTGCAGATCAGTAGTTACATCAATCTTGTCCTTCCCATTTCCACCCGGCACCACTTCTCCGAGATTCACCGCGCGGCCATCGGGAGTAATCGCCCACAACACATAAGTAAGGTATTGCCCGCCGAACATCTTCACCGGCTGCAAGTGAGCAAACTCCGCGTCAATCGTCAGCCGTCCGCCCTTGCCTTCCACCTTGGCGTGCCCGGTCACCTCGGGCATCAGATCCGTGCCGCGAAAATCCACCTCGGTTGACCCACCGCGGTTCCGGTAATTCACCGCCTTCGTCGTGCGCTCGGTCACGGTCACACGGAACACCGGCATATCGTTCTGGCCCGTATTCTGATTCATCTCCTGCGGGGCCTGGTCCTGGCTCGGATTCGGAGTCTGCTCCGGGTGCGGGTTCGCCGGGTAAAGCGGAGCTGCACCACTCTGCGCGAAAATCGCACCTGCCATCGCTACCTGCGTCACCAGCACCAGCAAGCTGTTCGTCACAGTCGTCTTCATAAGGCCATCTCCAGACTCGTATGGATTCAGCACACTTGCGTCACGTAAGTCCTCACCGTACCAGCGCCTTTCCGCTCGCTTCAATACAGCGCATCACTTATAAGTCCTGCTCACTGTACGCATCGCCGTCCTCGCTCCAGCGGCGAACCCCAGTTTCCCATCCCTCCATTTTGGGCTTGTGTCCGCCGTCAGAGGCCTCATTCGGTGAAGAACCTCATTGACAACGGGTGCTCGCCGGAGTATTTTTCTTGCTACTTGGGGTGTGTGTCGTGAAGGGACTTCGTTGGCTACTTGTTCTCTTTCTTCTGGGTGCGTCAGTCTGCGTATCTGTTGTGCCCCGAGTCGACCTTCCCGAAACCAAGTTCAATGAAGCGGATGCGCCTGTAAATCTGGCGCCTCCCGTTCGGCTTCGCATCCAGATCATCATTCCCGTAGTCGACCCCAACATGGTTATGCCGGTGTTGCCGGTTTATTGTGCAGCTGGGTGTGTCGTCAGCACCCATACACCTGACCACGCAACTGCACCCGGCCAACGCCATCAACGCTCTCTACAGCAGCTTCTCTGTACGCTCCTGATCTGAGTCAGCTCTCGCACTCAAACTGAATCTCCGCGCCCCCGACAGTTCCTTTGTTGCGTGCGCGCAGCATTCCCCCCCGATTTCACTGAGTGGACACAATCTTCGCTGCATTGCTCTCAGATTGCCGTCTTCAGTAACCGATGACCCCTTAGGAGCGACGACATGAAGTTCAATAAGTCTGACCAATCCTGGCGTTCCACCCTCTGGAAGCCCGCCCTTCTCTTCGTTTTCGTATCGGCTGTTCTGATCGCCGCCGATCAGCTCTCTCGACACTTTGGGCTTGAGGAATCGCGCCGAATCGTCGACGACCTGCTCGGAGGTTTGATTGCCGGATCCATCTTTCATCTGTACGAGCGCCAGAAGGCGCGCAGGTTAAGCGAACACCTTCACCTGATCGATCTCACAAATCACCACATCCGCAATGCTCTGCAGCCTTTGATGTTCGTCGCCCACGGGTCTGAAGGTAAAGCTCAGATGAAAGTAGTCGAGGAATGTGTGCGTCGAATCGATTGGGCTCTGCGCGAGGTCCTTCCCGGCAAATCGCAGGAAGCATTCGTAGGGCATGCTCGTGGATCCACTCTCCGGAATGGCCTGACCCTTAAAACGGAGGAGCCGGTCTGGTCGTCGGGAACCGAACTTTCCCAGACAGCGTCCGCAAGAACTCAACCCAAACCGTTTTTCAGTCAGTGGCTCGAAAACTGGAGGAATCGCAATGAAAAAGCCAGTTAATCAATGGTCAAAGCATTTGACCCGGGAACTCGGCGGCGCTCCGCCGTTCGGCTCCAGCCAGAGAGGCAACGATGGATAAATTAAGCGTGCGGTTTCCTCACTGGTCCGCCGAACCACTGCACCCCGACCCCGTATTCGGCAAGGCTTACTCCGATGCGCGCTTGTATCTGAAGGATCAGAGAATCTCTCAGTTGATAGTGCTGCTGCAACAAGTCCAGGTATCCGCCGGAAGATTGGGAGCCTTACCGAAACCTCAACTCAATGAGATCGTCTCCAGCGCGGTTCACCTGTGTGGCTTCGTTAATCCAATCCTGGCTGAAGACGTGATTGCCACAGTTCTGGAAGCGTTCGAAGTGTGAGATTCGATGCCGGTGAGCCCGTGATTTGTTGCGCAACTTGAAAATCAGGCTTGCACTGCTACACCTGTTGAACTCAGGCGCAGTGCGCGGCTGGATGTCCGACTGCTGTTGAGGGAACGGCCGGGGGACCGTTACTCAACGCAGTCGGACGCCACCTGCCACACGAGTGATGTGCATAGTACCGGACGCCTTGCTCATATCCCTGCGAATTTGCCGTGCAGCGCGCGCTTCGGTCCGATCGCCGTCAGTTTGCGGGTCCGGCAAACAGCAGCAGGTTCCCATCCGGATCCCTGACCACGAAATTCCTGGCGCCCCAGGGTTGCTTTTTCAACGTCTGATGAAAGGCAACCCCAGCGGAGCGAAACTCAAGAAACAGCAGTTTGATCTCCTCCGCGGTAGCGACCGTCATCGATGCCGACAACAGCTCCTCCCGATCACGGACCGTTGCCTCGATCACCGGTCGCTCGACGCATCGTAGATTTAGATGCGCCGCGTCCCGTCTCACCTGGGCATAGAAGGGAGGCTTGCCATAACTGAATACCAGCGAAAAGCCTAATTTCCCACGGAAGAATTCGCATGATCTCTCGATATCGGTGACCAGCAGTTGCGGCTCCGCACCAACAATCGTCGCTCTCGATGGCGATGACTTCTCCTTGAGCGTCGAAGTCGAAACTCCGCTCTTCAAGGCTTGCCAACTATCGAAGCCTTCCTGTCTTGCGACCACTTCCTGCGCATCACTGAGCTTAAAGCTCGCCGCAAGAATCTCGGAGTCAGCCATATTCTGGAAACGAGGCAAATACTTCCGGATTTGTGCGCCGACAGGATAGTGGCCTTCGCGGTGCCACCGCAATATGAGCTTGGCTTGCTTTTTGAGGTTTTCCAGATTGGGCATGTAGGCCTCCACGATGAGATCGTAGGTGGGCATTGCCCTTCGGCGCTGTGCCGTTGCATCCTACATGCGCAGGTTGCAGTATCTGCGACGGTCTCAGGGGTTGTCAATTGAGAACGTCGCCCGGGAAGTATCATAGGTCGAGGAGTAAAGCCGTGACCAAGCGTCCACTCCGGGTTCAACCTCAACTCGCCCAATCCGCAGTGCGGATCTTTGCCGCCAACGACCGCATGAATCAGATGCTCATTGATCATCTTGATCCTGCCGCCTGGCGGGCCAAACCGCCCGGTAACGTCCGCACCATTGCGGCGATCTTCACCCACATGCACAATGTTCGCACCAAGTGGATCAGGCTGACTGCACCGCACCTGAAGGTGCCCCCGCAGCTCAACCGCTCCCGCTGCACGCCGCCGCAGGCCCGCGCTGGATTAGCCGAAAGCGCCGCTCGCTGCTCGGAAATGATCGCCGAAGCCCTCAGTGGAGGCGGAGGTCGCGTTAAGGAGTTTTGCAGAGACGGCTGGGCCCAACCGTGGCCGGTTGGCCCGGAAATGCTCTGCTATATGCTCGCTCACGAGGCCCACCATCGCGGGCAGGTGAGCATGCTGGCCCATCAGTTCGGTTGTCCATTGCCGATGAAAGTGATGTCTGGACTCTGGAATTGGGAAAAGCTGTGGAAAGAATGCGGATTGTCCGGCGCCCCCGCCGGCCACTCTTAAGAAAGCCCAAACCGGGCGATGATGCGAAGATAGGTTCCCAACCTCAACTCAATGCAGCACCGGCGTCGCCGAGGCCGACACGCAAACCCAGCTACCGTTTTTCTTCATCCAGGTGTCAACGAATCGGTCCTGCCGCACGTACGCCTTCCCGCCTTTTATCCCCTTCGACCGAAACACGCCAGTTGCGATTGCCACATCTCCTTGTACATGCACATTGATCGATTCTGGCGTGACCTGCTCTTCTTCGGAGGCCTTGGCAGAATGAATCAGATTCAGGAAATCCGTCTTGGTCTGCAGGCTCCCGTCGTCGTTGATGAGGACGATATCGTCAGCCAGTATGCCATCGACAGCCTTTGCGTCCCGAAGCTTGAACGCCTGGTTCCAGGCCTTTTCCATGGCGACAATTTTCGACGTCACCATCACAGAATCATCCTGAGCCCAAGCACTCACGCCCACGCTTATCAGTATGACGATACCCAAACACCAAGCTTTCATCTTGGACTCCGTTTGTGCCCAATCCGAGTATGGCGGTAAATGCTGATTTTGGGAACGATCCAGCAGTCGTTAAGCACTCGAAAGTAACGGCCCATCCGTGCAGATCTCTTCTAAGAGGGGTGGCCCACCCTTGCGCCTTTTGCAAGGGTGGGGATTCCCGAACCTGTCCAGTTTTTGATTTCCCTTGCTGGTCCGGTCATCGGAGGCTTGAGGTCTGACCCGTGATCGCTCAGCAGAGCGGAATGCCATCCTTTCGCAAAAACCGCGAAAGGATGGGCCACCCGCCCTTGTCATCCTGAGGCAGGAGTCCTCGGCTACGCCGAGGACTCCCAACGAAGGACCTATGCAATTCGCCGACAGCACACAAGCTGGCGGGCAGCCTCACACGCGCTTCCATTTCCACGACCGAGGCTGCCCCACTCGTCGCGCTTTTCGACGAGTGGGAACCACGGACCTCAAAGTTCCGTTTCCGTCGCCACCACAAGCGCCTGGGGCGGCCAATGAATATTCATGCGACTTCAGCCGACGCCCATTCTTCCGCATCTTGATTAACCACAATTGTCATCCTGAGGCAGCGGAGTCCTCGGCTACGCCGAGGACTCCCAACGAAGGACCTATGCAACTCGCCGACAGCACACAAGCTGGCGGCCCGCCTCACACGCGCTTCCATTTCCACGCCCGAGGCTGCCCCACTCGTCGCGTTTTTCGACGAGTGGGAACCACGGACCTCAAAGTTCCGTTTCCGTCGCCACCACAAGCGCCTGGGGCGGCCAATGAATATTCATGCGACTTCAGCCGACGCCCATTCTTCCGCATCTTGATTAACCACAATTGTCATCCTGAGGCAGCGGAGTCCTCGGCTACGCCGAGGACTCCCAATGAAGGACCTATGCAACTCGCCGACAGCACACAAGCTGGCGGGCAGCCTCACGCGCGCTTCCATTTCCACGCCCGAGGCTGCCCCACTCGTCGCGTTTTTCGACGAGTGGGAACCACGGACCTCAAAGTTCCGTTTCCGTCGCCACCACAAGCGCCTGGGGCGGCCAATGAATATTCATGTGGCTTCAACCGACGCATTCTTTCGCGTGTCGACCAACGCCGATTGTCATCCTGAGGCAGCGGAGTCCTCGGCTACGCCGAGGACTCCCAACGAAGGACCTATGCAATTCGCCGAGGCACTCCTGAGGCCTCGGAGAATATCTCCCGCATTAGTGGAATGTCTGGCTGAATGACTGGATCATGCTTCAAGCGGTAGAGGAGAAAGTTTTCATTAGCATCCAGCTCTATGACAATGGGCTGGGGCTGAGCACTGTAGGCGGCGAGAATGCCATCCAATTCTCTGAGACGCTTCTCGGCCCACTGTAATTTCAGGAAAACTGGATTGTCCGGCACAACCTCAGGCTATGACGGCGCGGCCACGTCCGTAAAGTAAATAGCTATCCCAAAAAGAATATAGGGATAGACGGGAATTTTCCAAAAAGCCAAAGCCCCGAGTATCGCTCGGGGCTTCGAGATACCAGACGACGTTCGCCAAACACCTTTTATGATAAACAGAGCAATTGAAATGTCAAACGACGGAGAAATTCGGTAGTGGGCTGTTTTGAATTTATTGGTTTTAGCTTGGCTTCGGGAACAGGTAATTGACCACGATGTATCCTAGACCCAAAACGTCGGCAGTGGTAGTTCCTATGAAAGCGATTAGAACCGAATTATCGAGATGAAAACCCAAAACATGAAAACCTAAAACATGAAAACCTTCCAACATCAGAACGGCCACTACTGAGATGAGCCATCCAGCGCAGAGAGGGAAAAGCTTTTTTGCCCAGCGGTCGCGATGTCCAGTGTTTACACTGAGCGCATTATTCTCTAGGCGTAGCCTATCCAATTCTATCTTTTGGGTTTCAATCTGGTAGAACTCCCCGGCCGCTGGCGCAGCCGGGGCCACAACGATGCTATCGACCGTGAGGGCGGCGGGTTGATTACCCTCTAACGGCGACTGGTTGTCTGTCATGCTGGGATGCGGCGAGTCGCTCGAAATATTCCTTTATCACGTTGTCCGGAATATCCGTATTGCGAACGTCCCTGTCGTAAACCTGACTCCACGGCGAATTTTCCGCGTGAGTCATGCTCGATAATTGACTGGCTGAATAACGACCATACAACTGCCAGACCCTAGCGATGATTTGACGGGCGAGCATGTCTCGCGCAGGATCACCGCTATTAAGGCGATAGGCTCTAGTGACTACCTGTCCGTTCTCGAAATAAGCTTCGCCTGCTGGCGATGTGATTGGTCCACTCCCGTAACGCCTGAACTCGCTATACAGAGAAGGGATCACAGGCCCCCATTGCCACGCTTCGACACGTTCATCAAGAAGCCGTTCTCCAGTAATTGCCATGTACCAGCCGTAGGCAAAATAAACCAGCTTTTGCAACTGCATTGGAGTGAGCTGTTTGCCTTCGTTCTTGGCGAGCTCTAGGAACTCATTAGCTACTTGTTTTGAGGTGTACGGCATAACACGGTCTCCATCAGGTTAGATGGTGGAAGGGGAGCGAGAGATGCTACGCATGGCCAATGGCGGAAGCACCCGCTGAAGGGAGCCTACCACTAAATACTAAAACTGTCATCAATTTTTTATTCATGCGGCTTTTAGCGTTGCAGTCGAACGTAGATGTACCAATTCCCCCAAACTCCAAACGTGGTCCGCGAGGCCCGCTTCCATCGCAGGAGTGCCCCGCAATGTTTGATGAATGCGGCAAAAATTGTAGTACACATGATAGATGGCAACCATATGGCAGTGGTTTTCAAACTTCTTCGAAAATGCCTTCGTCAAGCGTGTAAACCGTCGGACACCCATCCGCAAATTGAGATTTTGCCTCCCCACATAACTCGTGGAAATGTACTGGCGATCAGGGTCACCGCTCAAGATACCAGTGCAAATACCAATGCACTGCGCAGGGCTGTAGCGGCTATCAGGATTATCGGCGGGAGAGCCGTACAACTTTATCAGCATCGCGTAATCCACTTCATTCCGAAAGCACCTTCGACAGCTTCCGCGTAAGCGCGGTGACCGTCAGTCGTGATCTGAATGCGCGTGGTCACACGCGACGCCAAATCCTCCATGAATTTGCAGGCCCACGACGCATCGCGCCCGCCACACAGGTACGAGAGAATCAGCTTGGAATCTGCGTCAATCGCGGTCCAAGTCCATACGCTCCCTGCTCCCGCTCCTTGCTTTGATTCAGGAACGTTCTTCTCTTTCGCGTAGCAGAAACTCCACACTTCATCACATTGCACGCGCTGGACGCGGACGCCACGCACTGCAGAATCGTGAAACGCCGCGCACGCCGCGCCCATGTCACGAATGAGTTTGAGAACCGCGTCCTTACAGACGCCAGTCATACGCACCGTGGAACGGATGCTGTTTCCCTCTATCAAGGCTCCGATTACCTGTGGGCGACGTTCATTTGTTAGGCGGTTCATGACAATCATTATGCTTGAGCGTTAAAGCAATGTCAAGCACAATCGCAGTTTGTTATAGGTTTATTGACAATGTACCCCTTAAAGTGATATGATTTAGAAATACTAAGGGCCATCGACCCTGGATAGGCTTGCCGGCATGCCCAGAGCGAATGGCCCGAAAGGTGGTTCAGATGATAAGAAGTTTCGCCCCTAAAAAGGGCTAAGGGCAAAGGAAACTCCCTACACGATCTGCCAGAGCGGGGGCGTTCCAGACGTGGTGCGTCCCCCAATTTGGCTTTATCAAATATACCACGAAACGGGCCGATTTTCAATAACGAGGTTAAGGTCATGAGCAACGAACAGAATCCATTTGAAGCTGCAATTGCCGCGCTAGAAGCACGTCGTGCGCAGGTTAATGCGGAGATCGATGCGGACGTTGCCAAGCTGCGCGAGATCGGAGAACGCATGTCTGGTATGGCCCTAACATCTGGTGCAACGCCGAGCACGCCAGCCAAGATCGAAAAGGACACGTTTTTCAATATGACGTTGCCAGATGCTGCCAAGAAGTTTCTCGCAATGTCTAACAGGAAGACGCAAACTACGAATGCGATTATTGACGCCCTTGAAAAGGGTGGCCTGAAAAAGACTACCTATGCATCGATGTACGCTAGCCTGAGCCGTCGCGAAAATAATGTAGGCGACATCGTGAACGTAAATGGCGACTGGGGGCTTCCTGAGTGGTACGGGGCTAAACCAAAACCCAAAAAACGCAGTGCTGTGTCACTTAACCCTAAAGACTTCGAGGACGACGACGCGGCGATTGCAGAACAACACGACCAGCAGCTACGAGACGAGGAAGAATTGAAGGTCAACACTGAAACCTAGCTCGGCTCGGCCTTTTCCGCCTTCCACCTTACCCTAGCAGCTTGGCTTGCAATCTCCCTTTTGCGCTCGGGACTCAGTTTTTCCGCTCGGCGTTTTCCGCCGACCTTTCCGCCTAGCTTCCCGAGGGCTACAGCCGCCGGATTCTTTTTCTTAGCCTTCAATGGTGCGCCTGTCGCGATCTCCACAACCCTCAGCGCATTCTGTGCGAAATCTCTCTTGCTTGACCGTTTAACCATGATTCAGTTTCCCAGACTTACATTGCTACGCGCAACACTAATCTGGCTAAAATTCAAAACAGCCCACTACCAGAAATTCGGAAACGCGTTTCGTCGCATAATCGTGTCCGTGAAATAAAACGGGCCGCCCGAAGGCGGCCCGATAGCTTTTAAGTTAGAATCTGCCTCTCAATCCCCCGCCACCGGCTCACCCACTTCCGGTTTCGGAGCTGCAGCGATTCCACCGTTCGGCTTGCCCAACGCGCCCAGCGGAATAAATCCATTTTCCGCCACCGCAGGTTTTTCTTTCAGCACAACTTCACGATACAGCGAAGCCATGCGCGCGTTGTAAGCCTCATCATTTTTCTGCGGTCCGCGATGTCCCGGAATCGGAGTCTCGGAGTGATCGACCGCCAAAGCCGCCTTCGCATCCCGTGCCCGCTTCTTCTCCTCGCGCGCATTCTTCGCGATGCCCAGCTTGTCGAGATCGTGCTGCAGTTCGTTGGTGACGATGTCCTCACGCAACAGCAGCGAGTGCGCCTCGTCCTCCATCTTCACTTTCTTTCCGCCGGCAAAAATCTCGTGCCGTCCATGCTCTTCGTACCACTTGGTAAGCGTGGCCGTCATGTGCATCTTCTCGATAATGTTTCTCCAGCCCACGCCCGTGTTGTAAGCGCAGAATGAAATCTCGCCCTCCTGCGTCGCATAAGGAATAATGCACTGCTCGGTTCTGCGGAAGTCATAGTTGAACAAATCCTGGAACCACATTCCCGCGATGAACAGGAAATTCCAGCGATCGGTTGTACGCCGCTTCATCACATCCTCGACCGTCCGGTCCGGCCCAACTTTGCCGTAGTTCTTTCCCGTGATGTGATAGTTCTTGTCGAACTTCTTCAGCAGATCCATCAGCTTGAAATGTGTCGGCGATTGGAACGGATCGTAATTCTTCATCAGGCACAGCGCCATGCCAAACCCGGTCAAGAATTTTCCGCGCGACGCATCGTTCACCTTGGCGATGTCTTTCGCCAGTTGATCCCCCGCCAAAAACGCGGTCACCGGCACGGCCTCTTTGGTTTCCTTATCAATCATCACCGCCATCCCCGTCCCGCAATTCGGGTGACAACCGCAGGATAGTTGGCCCCAGTCGTTTTTTGCGTCGTTGGCGTGCATTAGATCTGCCCAGTCGCTGAATGTTCCCATGAAGGAAATGGGGAACCAGTCGCGGCTGGGTTCGCCTAATCCGGTTTGATTTTTTACGTCGTGCGCCAGGTGAGAGAGCGTGTAGCGCTGGGCCTGGCGGCGATCGTCGGTGACGGCTTCGTCGCGTCCGGTGAAGCTTACTGGTTGGAAACTCAGGAAGCTGATCGTCTTCGGATTGTCGAGCGCGAACTTGATGATGCGTCCGACTTGTTCGTTGTTGATGCCGTTAACTATGGTTACGACCGGAACGATTTCTACTCCGGCTTTGTGCAAGTTCTCGATCGCTTTTAATTTCACATCGAACAAATTTCCGACCATGCGGTGCGCGTTGGCAGCGTTTCCGATGCCATCGAATTGCAAGTACGCGTAACGCATTCCTGCTTCGACTGCCTGCTGGCAGAATTCAAAACTTTTTGCGAATTCAATTCCATTCGTTGCTGCTTGCACGGAGTTGTATCCGACTTTGCGCGCGTAGCGCACGGCGTCCAGGAAATATGGAGACAACGTAGGCTCGCCGCCGGAAAACTGAACGCTCATCTGACGTCGCGGCTTGATGGTAATCGCGTTGTCGAGCATCGTCTTGATTTCTTCCCACTGCAGTTCGTGTACGAAGCCGACCTGGTTTGCGTCCATGAAGCAGGGATCGCACATCATGTTGCAGCGGTTGGTGAGATCGATGGTCAGCACGGAGCCGCGTCCATACTTCACGGTGGAGGAACCGTGATGGTGAAGCTTCTCGTCGTTATGCGCGACGATGTCGCGTCCGGGGAAAACATCTTCGAGATGCTTCGAGAAATCGGTGTCGATCGACATCACGTCTTCGAAGTGGCCGTGCTTCGGACAATCTTTCACCATCAGAATTTTTCCGTCGCGCTCGACGATGGTGGCCTTGATCTCGCCGATTTTTTCGTTCATCAAGACTTCGTGCGGAAGTTTGCCATCGAGAATCTGCTGACGGATTTCGGGCACACACTTCGGGCAAAGAGAATCGGTGGAGCGCGGCCAGCCGAGCGGCGGCTTGGATTTTTCGTAGGACTTGAGCAGAGGCTTGTCGGACCATTTCGGGGTTGGGGACGCACCTGGGTTGATGCGGTTCAAACGATCGAACACTACCCAAGCGCCTTTGGCGGCGACTGTGACTGCTTTCTCTACGTACTTAATCGGCTTGCGCATATTAGCTTCTGGCTCCTGGCTTCTAGCTCTTCGCTTGAATCTCCGGTTTCCGGGGCTGGCTTCAGCTTAATGAACGCGTTCGCCTGGCGCGGAACCTGAGATTCCAACGAATAGCTCGAGTTCTCCCAAGGAGTTGAACCTGGTTGATAAGACCCTGGTTTGTACACGTTTCCCTGGGAGTTGTCTGTGGCTATCCTATGGGAGGAGAAGAGGATAAGCACCTTTATCCCAACGAATGGGCGAAAAACGGGGTTTAGTGGTTGGATGGGGGATTGGATGGCGGTAAGTGATTGAAAGGAAAAGGCCCGATAAATGTGACACCCGGATGTGAGTGCCCGCCGGCCTATGGAACCCGGATGTGGATAATCCGATCCACGACGCCGTTGGACTGACCGTGAATACAGCGCACGTTTAGCTTACTCATCTCTTCTGGGTCGCGGTATGTGCCATTCTGATCGAGCCGCTGCGCGCTGTAGTACTCGGGGTAGCAGGAAGCGATCACAAATTCGACAAACTGGCGGGGCCCAGGCACGCCTGAGACTGCAAACCTCGTCCTAGGAAACCCGCTGATGTGCATGTGGGACTCGTGGTGCAGTACCCCGGCTGCGTACTGTTGGGTGTAATCAAACCTTAGCCAGGGGATGAACACGTCGGCGAAGTCGGGTAGAGGTCCGGGAGACAGAAGATCTTCCTCTTCCATGGGCAATTGAGCCTTGTAGAACGCGAGGCGCACCATCCGGATATTGTCGTTACCGTCAAATTCATATAAGAGCTGAAAGACGGAGCCGTCATCTGCGCACTGGAAGCTGTACTGTTTCTCTTCGACAACGGATCGGACCTTTTCATAATTCACTGGCTCTCTAATAATGCCTCCCGAGTAGCGGTTCCAAGCTATTCGGGATCCGCTCCGGCAGAATCGGGGATTGACGAGCAGCGATTTCCAGTCCCAGAAACAATCTCGAACTTGGGATTCGACGTCGGCCGGACTCACTTTGCAGCCTTCTGAAGCAGCTTGAGCAGGGTCTTTCGGTCACCTTCGCTCAGATCCGCTAGGGCTCCGGGAGCCAGAGCCTTGAGGCTTTCGACCGCCGCTTTAGCCGTCTTGACGGCTCGCCGCCGCCGCGTCGTCTCAGACGCGTCGAGCTTTCGGATTTTATCCATGTCGGGAAAAACGAACTTGAACCGAGGAATCTCATCAAGAATCTGTTTAAGCTCTTTTATTGCTTCGACCATTTTTCGGCCGGTGCCGGTTATTCTTACCCATCCCTTCGATCTGGATATGGACGTGAAGGCTCGATTGCGAGTCTCGATCTCCTCGGCGAAATCGTACAGCGATTGGAAACTCAATATATAAACGACTGGTGCCTCGTTTCCTTTCGCTCTGAACACCGTCGAAAGAGTGACCATGCCGGCCTCGGCGAAATCCGAGGCGTCGTCCACGAGTCCCGGGATAGTGGAAGCAATGCTCAGCTGCATCAGCATGCTTTGCAGCTGCATCATATAATCCTTCGCGCGCCTTGAATCCAGCGAGATGACCACAATCTGTTCGGGCGCAACCGCCTCATCTTTTATGTCCGAAGAGATGGAATTGGCAACCCACTGTAGCTCTGCTGCCAAGGTATTGAAGCTCTTTCCGGAGACCAGTTTCTGTTTGCCCGTGTACATCTGAGCAATTCGGCTTGGACTGTTTTCCGGTGGACGAAAAAGAACAACCTGGCTGCCCTGGTCAAGGTGCCCTGATTCAATTTCGTATCCGACCGCCTTCCACGAGGTTTCGTCCCCCAGCATCTGAACTGGGCCCCGGGGGTTGTGGATTCCCAGCCCGACCGCGTGCGCGAGCATAAGTACCGTCTGAGGGCACCGATAGGATTTTAGGAGAACCAGGTCTCGGTCCATACCCTCGTCCTCGTCGACGTCCAGCGAAACGAGGGGCTTACCTTGCTCGTCGACGCCAAAAAGTTCTGCCGGATCGGGGATTTCGAGGGAGGCTAGGCTTTGCAGTTCATCATAGGCCCAATAAATGGCGTGGGGAGGCCTAGACAGCTTGTACAGAATGGGGAAGAACTCTTTGGGGAAGTCTTGGGCCTCGTCTACTAGGATGTAGTCGTACTCAGGATCGATTCTTTGTTGAAGAGCCGCTAAGCAGCAAGCCCGGAATGGTGTAAGGGAGTCCTGAGCCTTGGCCGACCGAAAATCCAGCGCCCTCGAGCCCTGTCTTTGAGTCAGATCATAGTACACTCCGGGTCGTGATCGGCCACCCCAGGCGTGGCGTATGTGGAGGATGTCCCAATCCGGATCGACGTCGCTGTAAAAGCGGAAAAAGCGAGTCACGAGATTGCGGGCTTGGTTGTAGAGGCTTTGTGTATTGAACGTTAGGAGGAGCTTTTTGTCGGGGAAGTGATGGTGAATATTAGCTGCCTTCATTGCCAGGAGGACGGTCTTTCCAGTGCCCGCGAGGCCGCGGATGCGTTGCGGCCCGGGCGGTATTTGGATGGCGACTTTGTTCTGCTGTTCGTCGAGCAATGCTATATCCGTATCTAGCATTTTTATCGCGCTGCCGAGGGTGTCCGCCGTTCTCGCCGTCCCGCCCGGGTTTCTTGTCAGAGGGATGGCGGTTTGAAGGACCGATCTTGCGAGTCGCCACTGTTGGCTGTCGAGCGGCTGATTAAGTCTTAGGAGGTGTTCGTTGGCACCCTCGCCTCCGGACCAAATGACATTCGCAAGTGGTCCGAATTTCTTGCAGAATTCCGATTTTGTGCATAAAGGGAGGCCCACGACCGGTTTCGGGTCGAGGCGCCGGCGGAGGTCGCGCACTTTATCGAATCTTGTCCGGAGCTCTGTGGCCAGGTCGTCAATAACGACGCCCGGAGAGTCAATTTCTATTTCGTGCTTTCCTTCCTGAATCCACCATGTGTCGTCTTCGATAGCAACGATGCGCTCAAGCGTGATATCGAAACACTTCACCACGATGGGCTGGTAGAGCTGAAGTAGGAAGACTAGGTCCGGCGTCCCAGAAACACCCACGATGGGATATTTGTAGTAACAGATGCCTTCGGCTTTGCCAGCAGCTTCCTCTATCCACTGGAAGGTCGTCTTAACAGGAAGATCGCCAGCGAATCCCGAGAGGGACGCTAGAAATTCCATTCGCTTTTCCTTTCGTATCAGCGCTAATGTCTGAACAGAAATTGTTACGCCCTTGCGCCGGGTGTGTCCAGCAAGACCTGCGCCCCCGCCGCATGTTGCAGAGGATAGATCAACGGCTCAGCGAAGTAGAAGGGAACTTGCGCCGGTTCGGAGTGACAGGGGTTGAAGAAAGTGAGTGAGGCCGTACGCGGCGCTGAAGCGCCGCTCTTCCACGGTTGTGCTGGCTGTCGTGGCGTCTTTCATCGCTTCGGGTCGTGTGTTGAAAGGCAGAATCAAGGTCAAGGGCGGCGGACGGGAGTGTCTGTCCCACACGAGAGTTTCGAGCTGCGCTCGAATGGACAGCCGGTTGCGGCTGTCCCTACATGTGCGTGTCTTGGCCTAAAGCCCGGTTTTTTTGATCTTGATCGGCAATTCAGTCGGCCCTGTTCGGAATGACATCGGTTATATGAGTGGGTGGGGTTACGCGGCGCTGAAGCGCCGCTCTTCCACGGTTGTGCTGGCAGTCGTGGCGTCTCACGCGGTTTTCCATTTTCTTTCCTACATCTCCGCCAGTGAACTGGCGGGCTATTTTCGGGCGGTCCCTACGGGACCTTTGGGTCGCTGGCTTCGGCGCGGGCTTCTTATGGATGGCGTTCTTGCTCCGGATAATCTTCCTCCGGATAATCTTCCTCTGGATAATCTTCCTCTGGATAATCCTCGTCTGGATAGTCTTCGTCGATGCTGGCGTGGAGGGTTAGGGGAGGGTCGAGTTGGTGCCAGGCTTCGCGGTATTTTTCGAGGCGCATGATGCGGGCGTTGCGATGGGGATAGAAGCGGAGCATGGGTTGGGGAGTGCAGACTTCGACGGGGATGATGTACCAGATGTCGAGCGGGACGACGTGGGCGGCGATGAAATCGATGTCGCGCTTGGTGTAGACGGCGCGGCGTTTGCCGACGGTGTAGGTGGCGCGGGTTTCATAGGCATCGGCGCGGAGGGAGTCGGTGCACTTGATCTGTATCCGGAAGAGGTGAACTGCTGGTTGGGGGCGGTTGTCGAGGATGAAATCGTAACGTTCGGAGTCTCCCCAGGGCTTGGAGATGGCGAAGCAGCGCTGGCTGGCCTGGTAGAGGAATGCGGCTTCGGAGCGCTCGCCGGTGCGTTTGGTGTTGGGGCGGAGGGGATCGCGCTTCGGCATGAATGCTCCTGGAAGATTTAGTTTTACTGCGGTTTATTTCTAATAGTTATTATAGCAAGGGGAGTCAAGTGGGCTTAGGATCAAAAACTTTTAACACGGGGGAGCACAGGGGGCACAGGGTAGGGCGGGGTTAGTTCTGGGCCAGGTTTTGAGTTGGTTTCGGTTTGGCGTGGGCTGAGGTGGGTTTTGGGGTGGAGGGTTTTTTCGCGGGAGTGGCGGCGGATTTGGCGGCGAGTTTCTTTTTGTTGAAGTCACGGACGATGCGGGCGACGTAGGCTTTGGTTTCGTAGTAGGGAGGGACTCCGTTGTATTGCTCGACGCGTTGCGGTCCGGCGTTGTAGGCGGCAAGAGCTTTGATGAGGTCGAAGTTGTAACGCTCGAGCAGGGTGCGGAGATAGCGGGTTCCGGCTTCGACGTTGGCTTGCGGGTCGAAGGCGTTGTGCACGCCGAGTTGGCTGGCGGTTTGCGGCATGAGCTGCATTAATCCTTGCGCGCCTTTGGGCGAGATGGCGTGGACGTTGAAATCGCTTTCGGCGCGGATGACGCTGGTGACGAGATCGGGATCGAGCCGGTAGGTGCCGCTGGCATCTTTCACAGTCTGATTCAGATCGAAGGGATGCGAAGCGATGACGGCTGGCTGCGCGAGTGGAGCGGGGGTTGGAGGGTCGGGCACGGATTCGAAGTGATCGATATCGGCGGTGGGAATGTCGACGAAGTTGGATTGACCGCTATCGATGTAGAGGCGAGTGATGGAGCCGATGGTTTGGCGATGGTTGTGGGCGATGGAGAATCCGTTGCGCAGGATGGCGGAGTCGGAGGCGAAGGCGTTCGCGAGCGAGTATCGCGATGTAATGAGTCCGAGTTGGACGCGATTGTTTCATCTTGCGGCGTGCTTCAGAAAAGAATCAATCCCTCAGGGGCTAAAGCCCGGAAAATTTCCGGGCACTCAACGCGGCGCTGAAGCGCCGCTCTTCCACGGTACTATACGCGCCGCACTCGTCGGCCAAGGCCGCGGCTAAGAACTCAGTTTCCGAATACGTCGGCCAGGGCGGCGGCTACGCCGCAATTGTCGTTACCTAGTGTGATGCTCCAGCCACGGGAGCGGAGTTCTTCGCAGGCATTTCCCATGATAACCGGATGGCCGGCAAACTCAAGCATTTCGATGTCGTTGTGGTTGTCACCGATGGCCATGACCTGATCGCGATGGAAGCCGCGATGGTCGGCCCAGCGGGCGAGAGCGTGGCCTTTGGAGCATCCGGCATTGAGGACGTCGATCATGGAAAGATCGCGCTCGGGATATTCGGTGCGCAGGACTGTGATGCGGTTATCGAGGCCAGAGGATTCGAGGGCGCGGAGAGCCTGGGCCATGCGCGCCATGGAGCCGCAGAACATGGCTTGCACGGGATCGGTCGTGAGGGAGTTTTCGATAGGGATGACGAAGTCGATGTAAGCCATGTTCTTTTCGAGCCAGCGGCGGATGCTGGCGTTAAGCGCGTCGAGGTGTTCGAGGACGATGGCTCCTTTGGTTTCTTTATCAAAGGTAAGAACGGTGTGGCCGCGGAATTCTTGCATCGCGGCGCAGATATCGTGGCAGGTTTGGCGGGGCATGAGGTCGCGGTGGAAAGTTTCGCCGGAAAGCGAGCGGGTGACGGCGCCATTGGAGCTGATGAGCCAGAGATCGAAGCCGAGTTGCTGGGCGATGGGCAGGGCGAAGGTGTGGCGGCGTCCGGTGACGAGCACGATCTCGATGCCGGCGGAGTGGGCGCGGCGCAGCGCGGCGAGATCGTCGGGAGAAATTTGGAATTGAGGATTGAGAAGGGTGCCGTCGATATCGGAGGCGAGAAGGCGAATGGAGCCAAGAGTGGAACCTGGAGAGCGTCCTGGCGAAAGGCTGACGGTTTCAGTCACACTGATATTGTGACACAGGCTGCGTGAAGCCTAGCCGAGTCAGGCTTTCTTGCGTTTGTCCATTGCGACGGGAAAATTGATCAGGTTGTAGGTGGAAACGTTGTGAGCATTCTCGATGAGCGCGCTGATGGCGCTGCGAAGTTCGAGGAGCGCTTTCTCGAGTTCCTCTCCCTGGGCCGTGTCGATCAACGAACATAGCTGACGCACACGCTCTTCGGGGGAGGTTGCCATCCAGTAACAATTGCAGAAAAGATGAATAAATGCTGTACGGGCTTTAACCTAGAGAGCCTTAAGGCATCTGCTGTAGCTGGAGGACGCGGTTTCGCTGCAGCGTGTTATATTTCGCAGTCCATGGGATTTCTAGGCTTTTTCTTTCACTGGTGGTCATTTCTGTTGATGGCGGTGGCGATTGTGCATTTCATTCGCCGGCGTCCGGATTTTTATTGGATTTTTATCATTCTTTTTCTGGGATGGATTGGGGCGGCGATTTATATCGTGGTCGAAGTGATTCCAGATGCAGGGCTGCTGCGCAGTTCGTTCCAGGTATTTCCGCGCAGGCGAAGGATTCATGAATTGGAACGGGCGATTCTGGATAATCCTTCGGCGGGAAACTACGAGGAGTTGGGATTGTTGTATCTGGATGATGGAGATTTTGCCAAGGCTCGGGGATGTTATGACCGGTCAATTTCACAGCGGGCGGATTCGGTAGATCCGTTTTACCGGCGGGGAGTAGCAGAGATTGAGTTGGGAGATTTTGCCGCGGCGGTGCCGGATTTGGAGCGGGCGGTGGAAGAGGATCCGACGTATGACTTTCATCGTGGGATCGGGCTGCTGGCGCACGCTTACGCGCAGACGGGGAAGACGGAAAAAGCCGAAAAGCTTTTTAAGGAAGCGACGAAGATTTCTACCAGTTCGGAAACTTATTACAACTATGCTTTGTTTTTGCAATCGCAGGGGCGAGTGGAGGAAGCGCGGCAGTGGGTGCAGAAGATTTTGGATAAGCGGGCGACGATGCCCGGGTATCAGAAGCGGCGGGAGCGTGGGTGGTTTCGGAAGGCGTATGGGATGATGGCGCGGTTGCGGTTGTAGGGGCTAAAGCCCGGTTAATTTTTGGGGAGCTTTACGCGGCGCTGAAGCGCCGCTCTTCCACGGTACTGCAAGCGTTTCGATCCACCTTCGCATCCCAAGAACCTACTCGTCAAGCACGGCGTACTCGCCGACGCGGCTAAAGCCACGGGCTTTCATCCGAGCTTATCCCTTCTGAGCTTAGTAACGGTCGTTGGTGTCGATGTTGAAGCCGAGGATGGCGTTGACTTCGACGGGTTGAGAGCCGCGTGTGGCGGGGCGGAATTTCCAGCTCGGCAGGGCGGCGATGATTTTTGCGGTCATGGCGGCGGGGCCGGGTTCGAGCACTTGAAGATTTTTTATATTTCCCGAGGCGTCGAGTTTGCATTTGATGACGACGCGGGCGCGGGGAAGATTTGCGGGAAGGTCAGTGCGTAAGCCCTGGGGTCCGGTGAGTGGTCCGGCATTGGGATGGGAGCCGGGGTCGGCTTCGGCGAATTGCATGACGACGGTGCCGATGACGGTGTCGAGATACACGGTGTAGTTTTCGCCGGGAAGTTTGCCATAAAAATCGAATGCGCCGCCGGAGCGGGAAGTGGCGACGATGGTAA
Organism: uncultured Acidobacteriaceae bacterium; assembly: GCA_963817305.1. GTDB lineage: Bacteria > Acidobacteriota > Terriglobia > Terriglobales > Acidobacteriaceae > Sulfotelmatobacter. The sequence continues at coordinate 416,479 of CAWFOD010000017.1, forward strand.
TGGCGGGACCCTGGTCGGCTTTGACGGAAGAGCGGCCAGGGACGGTGGGAGCGCTGCTGTTGCTGGCGTCGAAGCTGGGAAGGTTGACGATGGCGCTGCCGCCGCGGATTTCGACGCCGGGGGCGGGGGATGATCCGGTGGGCGCCGAGCCGGCTCCGCCGGGGCCAGGGGTGGGAGAGATTCCGCCGCGCGCGTTGGGATCGGAGCCATGACCAACGCCAGACTTTCCTGCGCCGGAGTTTTCTGCTGTCGTTTTATTCGATAAGCCGCTGCCGGGGCCAGAACCGTTGCCGATGCCGGAGCCACCTCCGGAGCCACCGAGGCCGGGTTGATCGCCTCCCGAGGGAGACATTGCGAGTGAGCCCTTGCCGCCAGTGCCGGGCAGGGCGCGTTCGGAACCGGGATTGGTGGAGAGAACTACTCCGGAGTTGTCTTTGTTTCCGCCGGCCGCTCGGGGCGGAGCGAGGGGTGAGCCGATATCTCCGGGCGCGCCACGACCGAGGCCGTTAGCGCCGGAGCCTGAAGGTCCGGTTCCGGCCGAGGGCGGAGGCGGGATTATGTTGCTGGCAAAAGACCCGTCATTTCCAGAGCCATTGGAATTTCGGGTTCCGTTCGGAGAGCCGCCTACGGAAGGTGGTGGGGGGACGATGGTAGAAACATTCGGCGAAGATCCGGAATATTTTCTAAATGATCCTGAGGAGTTTGAACCTGAGTTGGCGGCCGATGGTGGCGGTGGAATCACGGAGGGTGAAGACTGAGAGCGTCCGGATGAGGAGCCGAAGTTTGAGCGCGAATTCCCGGCGGAGGGGGGAGGCGGGATGACGTTTGTGGCGAGGGTGGCGCTACCGGTATTGCGTGGTGCGGCAGCATCTACGGGAGTGACCGCTGGCGGGGGCGGGACGACATCCTGCGTGCCGAAGAGTTTTCCGATGATGCTGCTAACGAATGATCCGTTGGCCGGTTGCGTGGGAGGTGGAGGAACAACGGCGGGTGCGGGCAGATTGAGTTGTGCCGTGCGCTGAGTTTCGCGCGCAGGCGCGGAGACGGGCGGGGGAACGACGGTGCTATTCATCTGCACGCGAGAGGGAGAAACTTCGCGCGCGATTGACGAAGGTGCGGGAGCGATGATTGACCCATTGAAAGAAGGAGCGGGACGGGACTGGTCGCGGCTGACGCGCGTGGAAGCGGGAGCGATCACGCTGGAGTTGAGGGAAGGTGCGGCTTGGGTGCGGTCGCGGGAAATTCTTGGGGCCGGGGCGATGATGGTGGAATCCAGTTTGGGCGCGTAGAGAGTGTGCTCGGAATGAATGGTGGGCGCGGGTGCAACTACACCTGCGTTTAGAGCTGGGATGGAGCGTGAGTTTGGAGAAGAAATATCCGGAGCTGGTTGGATTATGGAATTGTTGAGCGTGAGAGCGGCGCGGGATTGATCTCGCGCGATCTGCGAAGGCGCCGGGGCGATCACATTCGACGTGAGACTAGGAGAAGTTAGGGAAGAGTGTAAGCCTTCTAGGGGAGGTGGTCCCGGGATGGATTTGACGGCGAGGAAATTGGCGACCGGGTTGGAGGAAGAAGGAAGTTTGACGCTGGGAGCGTCGACGACTTTCGGGACGAGTGAGGTTCCGCGAGCTACGTGGATGGTTTGGGTGCGGTGGTGAGCTTCCTGACCACCGGCGTGGCCGGAGGCTCCGGATTGAGCTCCGCCTAAGTCTTCGGTGCGGGGGAGTTCATTGGCAGAGTAGTAGATGACCTCCTCGCGCTGGATGCGCGGGGCGGCATAGGGACGGAGATTGGCGACTTCGCGCGGAAGAACGATGACGACGAAAATCAGGAATGCTTCCAGCAGCAGAGACGAAATCAGGCCGCGGTAGGGAAGGATACCAAAGGGAGCTTCTCCGGCGAGACGCGGAGCGGAGCGGGAGAAGGCGGGACGGATGGAGGTGGTGAACTCCTGCCAGCGCGGCGACCATTCCACCAGAAGCTTGGGAGCGTCGTGGAGGGTGGTGAGTTCTTCGGGTTGGAGAGTTTCAATCACGGTTTAGTTGAACACAAGGGCTAAAGCCCATCTCATTTCGCGCAATTACGCGGCGCTAAAGCGCCGCTCTTCCACGGTACTCTTTGGGTCCGAGACGGTTCGCCAGACCTTCGGACCGCGGCTCTTTCTGCGGTATTTTATAAGCCCTGGTTCGCAGACCTTCGAGCGCCGCTCTTCCACGGTAGTCCAATGGGCTCGGGATTGTCCGAAGGCTTTGAAGCGACATTCGCCTAACCCTTATCGAGCAAGTGGATTCTGATGTCCTCCTGGAGTTGGATTTCTATTTTATCGCCAAGCGCGGTTTCTGTTTGGGCGATGGTGTGGGTCGGCAGTTCCAGCACTGACGCGGCTCGCAGGTGGACGGGGGCGAAGCGCCAGGGTTGGAGATTGGCGATGACATGTACGACAGTGTTGGCGCGATCGAGGTAAAGCACGTCGATGGGATAGCGCATGGCTAGAGTATGCACGCCACGGCAGGGGCGAATCCAGAGGCCGCAGCCATTACGGAAGTCATCCGACGAGGCTCCGAGGAGGCCGCGCAAACGGGACCAGTGAGTTTGGGCCACGGCGAGATGAGTGGCGAGAAAGCGTTGGCGAGTTTGGTTGAAGGCGTGGCCGCGTGGAGTGAATCCCATAGGCTGGAAAATGTGCGCGAGTTTCAGGCGTCCCTCCGGGACGCGTTCTGATCGACGGCTCTACCCGGCGCTGAACCGCCGGGCTATTGTCGGATGCCCCTCCGGGGCATTTTCACGTCTGCGACGTTAAGGTTCAGCGTCTTCCCAATTCTTCTATTCGCTCATCGCCAGTCATTCCTGGCTTGTCATTCCCAGTCTGTTCTTCCGAGCCAGTCATCCCTTAATTATTTGCTGACGAGGGAGTGGTAGGCCTGGATCAGTGCGGGGCCGATGGTGACGAAGAGGAACGGAACCAGAATAAATATGACGAGTGGGGGGACCATTTTGATGGTGGTCTTGGCGGCCTGCTCTTCGGCGCGCTGGCGGCGGGCGGTGCGCAGGGAATCGGAATGAACACGGAGAGCTTGCGCGATGCTGGTGCCGAAGCGGTCGGTCTGGATGAGAGTGCCGACGAGGGAGCGGATGTCATCGACACCGGTGCGGTCGACAAGATTGCGCAGGGCTTCGGCGCGGGGTTTGCCGGCGCGCATTTCAAGGTTGACGAGATGGAATTCGTCGCTGAGATCGGGATGAGCGTGGTGAAGATCCTTGCCGACGCGCATGAGAGCCTGATCGAGGGCGAGTCCGGCTTCGACGCAGATGACGGTGAGATCGAGAGCGTCGGGTAAAGCGATGCGGATGCGATGCTGACGGTCTTTGATCATGCGCTTCAGGATGAAGCGCGGCAGAAAGAAACCGAAAGCCGGGACACAGACCAGGAGCGGGAAGCTGTCGAAGCCGGAGAAAAGAACGACGCCTGCGAATCCGACGAGAGCCAGCATGATACGGGCGCCGAAATAAAAGCTGACGTGACGGGATTCGCGAAGTCCGGCCTGGATGAGCCAGGCGCGGGTGCGGGAAACGTCGGAGGGAGAAAGCGGAATCGCTTTGCTGAGGGGATCGAGGGCTTGCTCGATGCGCTCCCGTACTTTGACGGCGGGCTTTTCCTGCGCGACGGTGGCGTGGCCGCCGAGAGCGCGGAGACGGGCTCCCAGCACGGAGCTGGGGGTGACGGCGGCCGCGCCGAAGGCGAAGACCACCAGGACCACGGTAATGAAGACGATGATGGGGAGAATCATTGACATGGTTCGATTTGTGTTTAACCTTAGCGGCTAAGCCGCTCTCTAGTATGGGCGCTTTTATCGCAGCCCTTAAAGCGCTGCGCCACCCAAAATTTGCTGCTGCCCGGGTTCTGCTGCTCGGGTTCTGCTGCACCAACCAAAACCTAATGTGCTGCCACTCCGAAACGATTCGTGTGCTATTAACTTCATACCTGAATCTTGATAATCCTGCGGATCACGAAGTAGCCGACGGTTTGCAAAACAATGCTACCCACCAGCAGGATGTGGCCGATGGGATCGTAAAAGAGCGGATGAACGAATTCCGGGCTGAAGATATAGAGAATTGTTAACACGGTTGGGGGCATACCCATGAGCAGAGCCATGGTGAGGCGTCCCTGAGCGGTGTGAACGCGAACCTGGCGCTGAATCTTAAAACGCTCGCGGATGACGTAGGAGAGGTTGTCGAGAATTTCGGCGAGATTGCCTCCGGTTTCGCGCTGCAGCATGACGGCGGTGACGAAGAATTTCACGTCGACGAGAGGGATGCGCTCGGTGAGATTCATGAGGGCATCGCGGACGGGCATGCCGAACTTTTGTTCTTCGTAGAGTTTGCGGAATTCGGATGCGAGGGGTTCGGTGGTTTCGTTGGAGATCATTTCCAGAGCGGTGGTGAAGGCGTGTCCGGCGCGGACGGCACGAGCGAGGGTGTCGATGGCATCGGGGAAGAGCTCTTCGAATTTTTCGAAGCGTTTCTGGCGGCGATAGGAGACGACGGAGTAGGGAAGAAATGCGCCAATGACGAGGGCGGCCCAGGCAATGGCGGCATTCCGGGTATAGAGGACGGTGACGAGTCCGGCGGCAACGCCGCAGAGAATGCAGAGCAGAAGGAAATTTCCGGCGCGGAACTTCATGCCCGCCTGCAGAAGGGCGTCTTGCATGGCGGAGACGCGGGCGGAGCGGCGGAGCAAAGTGTCGAAGGCGGGGATCTTGCTGAGTTGTTCATCGCGGAGCAGGGCGAGTTCTTCGTCGGGCTCGCGCTCCGGAGCTTTCTGGACGGTGGCCAGGCGGTCTTTGATGAGGCGGGCGCGGGCGCTGCGCTCGTCGAGCAGGGAGAAGGCGGCGAAGGCCACGAGGGCCACGACGATGAAGACGAGAACTGCGATCAGGAGTGGCATGATGCTGTAGGCCTTTGTGGAGTTCCGCAGGGCGAAGGCGATAAGGATGCGAGCCGAACGCGCGAGTATTGTGTCGCAAAAAACGCGACACATCGCGCGGCTCGCCTAGATCCTTCGCTGCGCAAAAGACGCTTGCTCAGGATGACAAGTCTATTTTTGTTCGCGATCTGCAGATTTGTCTCCCTCAGACTTCGGTTTTTGATTCGAATAGTGCGGGACGCAGGCGGCCGCCGCCGGTGGCAAGGCGATCGGCAAACTGGGGGCGCACTCCGGTGGCTTTGAAGCATCCGCGAATTTTTCCATTTTCATCCACGGAACGGCGTTCGAAGGTGAAAATTTCCTGCATGGCGATGAGATCGTTCTCCGTGCCGGTGACTTCGGAGATGGAGATGACTTTACGCGTGCCATCAGATAATCGCGCGACCTGCACGACGGCGTGAATGGCGGACGCGATCTGATGGCGTACGGCGCGCTCGGGAATGTTCAGGTTCGCCATGGAGACCATGTTCTCCACGCGGGAGAGCGCGTCACGGACGGAGTTGGCGTGAATGGTGGTGAGCGAGCCTTCGTGGCCGGTGTTCATGGCCTGCAACATGTCGAAGGCCTCTTCGCCGCGGACCTCGCCGACGACGATGCGGTCGGGGCGCATACGCAAACTGTTGATGACGAGCTGACGCATGCGGACAGCGCCTTTGCCTTCAATGTTGGGAGCGCGGGTTTCAAGGCGGACGATGTGTTCCTGTTTCAGTTGCAGTTCGGCGGCATCTTCGATGGTGACGATGCGTTCGACGTTGGGAATGTAGCCGGAGAGCACATTGAGAAGAGTAGTTTTTCCTGCGCCGGTGCCGCCGGAGATGAGGAGATTCAACTTTCCTTTGACCATCACGGAGAGCAATTCGAGCATGGCTTCGGTGAGGGTGTGATTCTCCAGCATATTGCGGGCGGTGACGGGATCGCGTCCGAAACGGCGAATAGAGAGGCAAGCACCGTCGAGGGCGAGCGGAGGAATGATGGCGTTGACGCGGGAGCCATCGGCGAGGCGGGCGTCGACCATGGGAGAAGATTCGTCCACGCGGCGGCCCACGCGGGAAACGATGCGTTCGATGATCTGCATGAGGTGCGGATTGTCTTTGAAGGACAGGCCGGTGAGTTCGAGCTTCCCGGCGCGCTCGATGTAAACCCGGTCGAAGCGGTTGACCAGAATGTCGGAGATGGTGTGATCCTTGAGCAGGGGTTCGAGCGGACCGAGGCCGAAGATTTCGTCGAGAATTTCGCGGGAAAGGCGTTCGCGTTCCGCGAAGCTGAGAGGAACGGCCTCGTTGTTGACGGCGTTGCGGATGAGAACGAGGACTTCTTCGCGGGCGGCGTCGCCGTTGGAGCGTCCGAGTTTTTCGAGATCGAGACGGTCGAGGATTTTGCGGTGCAGGTCGGATTTTACCTGCTGGTATTGGCTGTGCTCGAAGGTTTGTTGCAGGTTACCCATATACTTTTCGAGGACCGAAGCTCAGCGGCTAAAGCCGCTTTTCTGCGCTGCTCTACGCCCGTTTTCGGGACGGACTAACATCTGCGGTCAAGATTCCCGACCTGTCTCTGCAAAGAACGGAGAGACAAGGACGGGGCACCCTTTGTGACTTTTAACTTCATACGCTTTTGAATAAGGACCAGGCGGCGCGTTTTACGTCTACGTCGTTGCTGGTCAGTTCTTGTGCCAGCCCGGAAAAGCAACGGGCGATATCCGTATGACTCTGCTCCATGACCGGCGATCCACGATCGATGGCCGAAGATATGGCGAAATATTGGTTCGGGACACGCCACAGCAATTTTACTCCGGCGGCATTTTCGGCGTCGGACTCGGTGAAGCCGGGGACTTTTCGAAAACGGTTGAGGACCAGGCGCAAGCGCTCGCGGTTGCCGGTTTCGCCGAGATATTGTTGGACGCGGGCGGCGCTCCACAGGGATGCCACGTCAGTACAGGCTACGAGCAGAACGCACTCCGATAGATTCGAGACGAGACGGCTGGCGGCGTCGAGACGGGAAGAATTGTCGACGACGACATATTTGTAATGACCGACCAGCATGTCGAAGAGGCGGACAAATTCAGCGGTGGAGGGTTCGATGGCTGCGGGTGCGTTGGTTCCGGCGAGCAGTTGCAGGCCGCCGCTGTGGCGGGTCATGAAACTCTCGAGCAGGGAACTATCCATGCGGTGAAGATTGCGCGTGGCGTCGGAAATGTTGAACAGAGGTTTGAGATTGAGGTGCAGCGCGGTGTGGCCGAGCGGGGCGAGATCGACCAGAGCGGTGGATCCATGGGCCGATTGCAGGGCGAGAGCGAGATTGACGGCGACGGTGGTGGCTCCGCTACCGCCTTTGGCATTGACAACGGTAAAGACTTTGCCGCGCGGGCCTTCCTTGTGAACCCGGCGCTGGGCAGCGGTAAGGCGAACAAAGGCCTCGAGCAAATCTGTGGTGGTGGTGGGACGCTCGATGAATTCGCGGGCACCGGCGCGCATGGCGCTGACAATCACCTGAGGCTGGCTCAGGCTGCCGATGGCGAAGACGGCGGAATCGGGGAGTTCCTGACGAAGAAGTTCGATGGCGCGCATGGCCGGGGACGGGTTGTCCATGGGAATGTCAACCAAGAGAACGTCCGGATTGGCAGCCTGGACGCGGCGCATGATGGGGTCGGAGCCAGCGACGGGGAAGTTGGCGCAGGTATGCACGGTGCTGGCGACACTGGTACCGTCGACCAACACCTGGAGCACGGTGCGCTGCTCGTTATCGGTGGCGACGATGACTACGGTGACTTCTGGCATTGTGCGGACTTCCGATTTCCAACTTCCGACTTCCGATTTCCGATTTTTAATTCGCGCTCGTTACTTTCCCGATGGCTTGTTTTTGGTTCCGTCGAATTTGTCGTTGTTGATAAAGGGCTGCGGATTCGGGGGACCGGGGCGTGCCTGATTGTCGGGCGAGATCTTGTGTACGGTGCACAGGACCATCAACTCCGAGTTGCTTTTGGAAATGTTTTTGCTTTTGAAAAACGCGCCCAGGATCGGAATATCGCCCAGGCCGGGAATCTTGTTCCAGGTATCGGTGACGCGATTGTCGATTAATCCGGCGATGACGAAGCTTTGTCCATCGCGCAATTCGAATTCGGTTTCCGCCTTGCGGGTGCTGAGGGCGGGAACGGTGAAACCGGAAATGGTGAGCGCGTCGGCGAAATCGAGAGTGCTGACTTCAGGCGCGACGACGAGATGAATGTTGCCGTTGGGCATGATCACGGGGGTGAACTCAAGCTTGACGCCAAATTCCTTGAAGGAAATGGTGACGGCAGTGAATCCCTGGCCGGGTTGCACGATAGGGAACGGGAACTGGCCTCCGGCGAGGAAGCTGGCTTTTTTGCCGTTCACGGCGATGAGATTGGGCTCGGACAAAATCTGAAGAAGATTCTTGGTCTGCAGAGCCTGGATTACCGCACCCAGGTGAATATTGGGTTGAAAGAGAAATAAGTTAAGCACGCTGCTCAGAGTTTCCGTCGCAGAGAACGGGGGGCTTTGTCCTTGCGTCTGGGTCACGGACGGTGGGCTAAAGCCGCCGTACTGGCCGGTGGTGGAGGTTCCGATAACGTTGGCAGCGCCGGTGGAGAAAACATTGGCTCCGAGTTGAGTGAGGGCGGAGCGATCGACCTCGGCGAACTTTACTTCGAGCAGAACTTCCTGTGCGCCGACGGGGCCGAAGGTGAGGACGTTGATGACATTCTTGGAATAGGCGGAGGCGAGTTCTCCGGCGCGCTTGGCGACGTCTTCGGTGGTGACGTGGCCGGAGAGAACGATGGCGGCGCGGGAGGGTGAGACGGAGATTTGTTCGTCGGGAAAGACGCGGCGTTCTTCTTCGGCGCAGGCGCTGACATCGACATCGACGCGGAGATCGAAGCTGCGCGAGCGTTCGTTTTCATCCCAGATGAGCAGGGAGACTTCGCCGGGGGCAAGGCCGTGGACGAGAATCTGCGTGGGCGTGATGACCCGCACGGTGGCGATGGTGGGGTCGGTGACTGAGATTCGCTTGAGGCGCTCGGTGGTGTTGATAAGGAGCGATTTGTCGACCATGACGCGCAGGGGGGCGGAGCCTTGCGGCTGCGAGGACTGAGGGGGAAGCGTGGTCTGATTCGAAGGGACTGGCTGCTCTTGCGGCGGCGGAGGCGCGGGAGGGTTGGGCTCCTGAAGAGATGCGAGAGCAAACGAAGATGTGGTGAAGAGGAGGGCGATGGCTGTCAAAAGTGTCGTGCGAAACTTCATCGTATGATTCGTCTCCACGGGAGAGCCCGCCAGCTGTAATGAGACGCGCATGCAGGATTCGTCTTTCAACTATTTGGGCTCCTCACTACCTTCGGGGAAGTTGACGACCTCTTTTTTCTTGTCGCCCTGATAGACCTCAATCCCCAGAATGGAAGCGGGCTGGGGCTGAACTTTCGGCGGCCTCGCGGAATGCACGTGAGGGGTGGGCGCGGCAGCGACCGGAGTTCCGCCTCGGTAGAGTCCTTTGGCATTGACTGCGCCGACATCATCCTGGCGAGTATCGAGGGGATTGCGAAGGGCGAGCTGAATACGGCCTTCGGCGCTGGCCAGAGTAAGGCGCTCGGCATCATCGGGAGAAACCAGAACCGTGATAACCGGTGTGTTCTGAGCATCGCCGGCGGCGTTGCGCTCGAGACGCTGGCCGGAGGCGATCACGGCGACGTTTTGCAATACCGTGGTGGTTTGATCTTCCGTGCTGCCATTGGGAGTTCCGGTAAGGAGTATGTCGACGCGAGTGCCAGGACCGACGAAGCCGGCGACGGAGACGACCTCATTTACTCGAACCGAGACGGCGCGCATTCCGGGAGGAATAAGGGAAGGCAAACCGGAGCCGGCGTTTTCAGGGGCGAGCTTGCTGGGGAGGATGAACTCACCTTTGGAAATGGGGAGGATTACGCCACGGCCCATGACCTTGGAGCGCGCGCTGTAAGTGCCAGCAGGCAGAGCCGAGGCGGGATATTTGACCGCCCGAACATCGTGTTCTTCGATTCGGGCGCCGACCTGAATATCATCGGCAGCGACCAGAACGTCGACGCCTGGTTCGCCGGTGGATGAGCTTTTTCCCTGCAGATTTTTATAGACGAACAGGCTGACGAAGGCGCCCAGGGCCAAGGCGACGACACCGATCATCAGCAAACGCGTACGATTCATAGCACTCCGTTAAGGGCAGCAGAGACGACGATACGCGCCTGAGGTTCGGTGATCGTTCGACTGCTGTGTTGCGCCAGGAGAAATTTTACTGAGCAAAATCTTACTGAATGGAACTGGCGACATTCGAAAACACATTGTTTGCATTCGAGCCGATCAGCCGGATGGTGCCGACGACGATGACGAGGATGACAGCCAGCATCACGGCGTATTCGGCAATGTCCTGGGCTTGGTCGTCGCGCCAGAGCCTGTAAAGATGTTGCATAGTTTGTCTCCTAAAAAGAAAACATCAGAGTTTGTACTGGAAATTGAAAGCGCACACAAGCGTCGGCCTCCGGAGAACCATTACCGGTAGCTTGCTTTGTTCTGCGGAGGATTGTTCAGAATATAAACCATAATGGGGTGGGAATTGGCCAAAAGTGTAATTTATTGCATACCGAGAGTAACCGGTAGGACGCGGGCGGGAATCGAGCTGCGCTCGATTGGACAGCCGAGGGCGGCTGTCCTCACATAGGCTTTGTCAGGATGATGGCTTGGGAATCCTGGTAGGAGACGGTCCAACCGGGGGCGCTTTGCAGGCCGACGGCCAGGGCGGAGGTTGGGGGGATGATGACGGTCTGGACATTCCAGTGCTGCAGAATTTGCTGCCAGTGGTTCTTCAATTGATAGGCGTCGGCGAAATCGTGGAAGAGATCGGGGCCGTAAAGGTCGGCGCGGCCGTCAATGAAAACCGGAGTTGTGGGATAGAGCTTCCAGATGAGATAGCCACCCCAATCGTAGAGGTTGAAGATGGGACCAGAGGGAGGGTGTTGCTGGAGAAAGGCGACAGCGCGGGCGGGAAAGTCTGAGGTCTCGGCCTCGGGCTGGTGATGGATAACTTCGGAAACACGCACGATGGCGAAGATGGCCATCGCGAGAATGATGGCTGCGTTGAGCGATGCGCGGAAATTACTGCGGGGGCGGGGACGGGAGCGAGGCCAGTTTCCGAGACGCTTCGCGATTAGCGGGGTGGCGATTAAAACGAAAAGAGGGATCATGCGAATGGAAATGAGGCTGGCATAGAGGGCGACGAGCAGAAGGATGAGATCCCGCGGGCGTACGGAAGTTCGCGACCAACAAAGAGTGGCGAAGGTGGCCAGAGTCAGAAGAAGGAAGGGCCAGTACTCTGGGCGATGGAAATTGGGGGAAGCCCATTCCACGATGTAGTTCTGCATCGTGGTGGATCGCAGGGTTTCGAGGGGATAGGAGAACATGCGCAGGCCGTTGGGATTCAGTGGGACGAGAGCAAGATCGAGAAGAAGGATGAGCGTTGCTTTTGGAAGGTATGCATTGGTCCGAGGAAAAGAGCTGTGATGGTGTGCGAGACGATGTTCGATGAAGTCCCCAGCGAGAAAAAGTGCGGAGAGGACTAGACCTAAAGCGAATCCGGCGTGAAGGTTGACCCACAGGAGGGTGAGCGGAAGAGTGAACCAGAGAAGCTTGGGATTATTTTCTGAGCGCTCGAGAATCAGGAGCCAGAGGCTGGTGAAGAGCAGCGAGAGAATTTGCGGGCGGACACCCCAGAGGGGCGCCGTGGCCCAGGCGGCGCAGAGCGTGGCGATGCCGGCGAGGTAGGGAGCGGGTCCGCAGCGCAAGTAGAGAAGGAAAAATGCAAGGGTGGTGATCGCTGCGAAGAGGACAATGAGGGAAGCGAATCCGGCGTGGAGTTGAAGTTCGTACATTCCGAGTTCGGTGAGCCATTCGTGAGCGACCCAAGGGTGACCGGCGCGAGTGTAGGAAAAAGGATCGGTGCGAGGAACTGATTTGTGTTGGGCGATGTACTCGCCGGTTTTGAGGTGCCACCAGACGTCGGGGTCGATGACGTTGCGTGCCGTCATGGCGAAGAGCCCAAAGAAGAGTACGGCGAGGAAGGTGTGTTTCGTGGTGAGGGTTGAGGTCATGATTTCATGAAGAGAGCGTGACCTCATCCGCAGTGGGATGGGGGCGGAAAAGCACGATGGCCAGCATGGGCAGATAGAGAAAGATCACAGCTACTCGGCCGACCTGGGTGAAATTGTGCGGGGTGTAGTACCAGCGCCAGATGCCGGCGCCCCAACTGATCAGAACAGTAGTGGAGAGCTCACGCCACGATTTTGGGATGAGCCACAGTGTCAACATGTCGTAAAACCAGCGCTGCGGGACGATGGCCATCAAAAAGAGAAGGCGGGCGTCGTTGGAGCGATAACGGAACAGAGCCAAGGCGAGCAGCGGGCCCGGGAGGACGAGCAAGGGGAAGAATCGCGCATATTGATGGAAGCTACCGACCCATAGCCAGGGCCAGGTTCGGCAGAAATAGAAAGCTAAGTGCGATGACGATGAGGCAGGCGAAGAGGCCGCGCCGGGAAAATCGCGTGAGGAATACGGGAAGTCCGATCTGCGGCTTCGCGAGAGTGGCGGGTAATAAGGGCGGAAGAAAGGCGGAGGCAACGATGAGAGGTGTCCATTGCGCGGTGATGAGACCGGCCCAGTACGGGTAGGCGAGGAATACGAAGAGGCGGCGGTAGCCGTGGCGAGTGAGGCCAAATGCCATGAGAGCGGAACTGATTCCATAGAATACGCCGCCGGCAAGTTCGGGGCGCATGCGCAAGAAGGGAAATCCAAAGATACTGGCGGTGAGCGGATAGAGCTGCATGGGGCGGGCGTAGGGATTGCGGTGAGCGAGCACGTCACGCGCTGCCCAGATGGCCCAGGTGAAATCACCGGCGCCGATGTGAAGGCGGGTTAACCAGAATGTGCAGTACATGCCGGTGGCGACACCAATGAGCGCCGCGACGATGATTCGGTTCCGCATAGAGATGGAGAGAGAAATTGTCCACCAGTTGTAACATGGGGCGGTTGCTTTGAGCTGCCTGGAAAGACTTCGGTTCATTTCATTTGCGTAGCGGCGGGAAACTCGTTGGGTTTTTTCTTGTGGCAGCGCTGGCGGCCGCGAGCATGTGGTTCTACGTGGACCGGATTCTGGTGAGCTACCAGGTGGCGGATGCGGCGGCGCACCACAGGCCGCGGGGAAATCTTTCGGATCTGTATCCGCGCTGGCTGGGCGCGCGCGAACTGTTGTTGCACGGGCGCAATCCTTATAGTGACGACCTCACGATTGAAATAGAGAAGGGATATTACGGGCGGGCGCTCGATCCAGCGCGGGCGGATGATCCGAAGGATCGGCAGGGATTTGCTTATCCCGTGTACGTAGTGTTTGTGCTGGCTCCGCTGATTGGGCTGCCGTTCCACGAGGTGCAGATATTTTTTCATTGGCTGTTGCTGGTGGTGACGGCGGGGAGTGTTTGGTTGTGGCTGAAAGCGCTGCGATGGAAGTTGCCATGGCTGGCGATGGCCGCGGCGATGGCACTGACGCTGGGAAGCGTTCCCGGGGTGCAGGGAATCAAGCTGCAGCAATTGAGTTTGCTGGTGGCCGGGTTGCTGGCGGCAGCGGCAGCGTGCATAGCGAGTGGATATTTGTTTTGCGGGGGAGCGTTGTTGGCCTTGGCGACAATCAAACCGCAACTGGCGTGGCTTTTTGTGGGGTGGCTGCTGGTGTGGGCGGTAAGTGACTGGAGAGCGCGGCGAAGGTTGGTGTTTGGCTTTGGATTGGTAATGGTGGTGTTGCTGGGCGGAGCAGAGATTGTTCTGCCGGGGTGGTTGAGGATGTTTATGGCTGCGCTCGGGCAGTATCACCGGTATACGCAGAACCAATCAGTGCTGGATCAACTTGTGCCGTGGGGGTTTGCGGGAAAGATTCTGGCCGCAGCGGCGGTGATCGGATGCGCTTTTTTTCTGTGGAGAGTTCGCAGGAAGGCGGGCGATGCGGTGGAGTTTGGTGAAGCGGTGGCGCTGGTGATGGCTTTGACTGTGCTGGTTGTGCCGATGTACGCGCCCTATAACCAGGTGCTGCTGGTGCCAGCGATTCTCGTACTGGTGCGGGACCGGGCGATGTTTTTGTCGCGGTCACGAGTTCGGCGGTTCGCATACCTGGTTGGGGTTTTGGTGGTGGGATGGGAGTGGGCTGCGAGCCTGAGCCTGAGTGCGATCTACCTGGTGGGGATGCGCGGCTGGGCGATGGAGCGGTGGAAATGGCCGTTCCTGGCTACATTTGCGTTGCCGGTATGGGTGTTCGCACTGATTTTGTTCTGCGTGAATAAAAGCTTAGCCGAGTCGAAGGGCGGAGTGGTGATTCGCGAAAGCGAGTTGACGAGCGATCCAGCTTGACTGAGTCTCTCCCGTTCAAACTGTGTGATAATCCTGCGCGTATGAGTTCTCGAACGACCGCGTACATCCTGGCCGTTGTCATTCTGGTAGTTGTGCGGCTGGTGGTTGCCATTCGCGAACGGCGGAAGCGCGATTTTTCGGTCGCACGGCCTGAGGAGGAATCGCAGCGCAGCGTATGGCGGTTATTACTTGCCAGTTTTCTTGTTCTATTCGCCGAATTGGCTTTCATTCGCTGGATTGCGGTGGAAGTTCGCATCTTTGCCTATTTCAAGAATCTGGCATTGCTGCTGTGCTTTCTTGGCTTTGGTGTGGGATGCGCGCTGGTGCGCAAGCCGAATCGATGGAATACCGCGGTTACGGCGCTGTTCGGTTTGCTGCTCATCGTCCGGTTGCCCTGGCAGGCGGCGCGGGTCCTGGAAAATCTGTCGCAGAATCTGGGCGCCGGGACCGACACGAGTATCTGGGACACAAACACCTCGGGCAATGTGCTGGGATTTGTGACGGCGGCTGCTCTTTCGGCTCTGTTGTTTTTGTTGGTGGTGTGGGTGTTCGTGCCTTTGGGGCAGGAAGTGGGCCGGCAAATGAACCTCACGCCGAAACCTTTGACGGCATATTCCCTGAATCTGGCCGCGAGTCTGGCGGGCATTCTGGTATTTCTGCTGGCCAGCCGGCTCATGCTTCCACCCTGGGTTTGGATGGGGATTGTGCTGCTGGGATTTGCCGCGCTGCAGAAAAATACTGAGCGGCGAATTTTGCTGACGTGCCTGCTGGTTCCGCTGGTGCTGCTCTTGCATGAACCTTCCGATCGCGACCACTACAGTTTATGGACGCCGTATCAGGAAATTAATTTCACCCGGATTTATGCTTCGAATGGCGAGATGGCGGGCGGGCTGGTGCGGGTAAATCATATTGGGTATCAATTTATCGTCAACCTGGCCAGCGATTTTCTGGCCCGGCATCCGAAGGCGCTGACCGAGCCGGTCGACGAGAATCCTTATAACGTGCCGTTTCGCTTCGCGGAGCCAGAGCCAGCGGTGATGATTGTTGGCGCTGGGACCGGCAATGATGTTGCCGCGGCTTTGCGGAACGATAGTTCGCTGGTCGATGCGGTGGAGATTGATCCTGCCATTCTGGAGATTGGAAGGAAGGAACATCCGGAGCATCCTTATGATTCTCCGCGAGTCTCGGTGCATTTGACCGATGCACGGGCGTTCCTGAAGCGCAGCACGAAAAAGTACGATCTGATTCTTTTCGGGTTGCTCGATTCGCATACGCAACTTTCCGATTATGCAAATATGCGGATCGATAACTTTGTGTATACCGAAGAATCTTTTCGCGAAGCGAAGGCACACTTGAAACCGGACGGAGTTATTTTTGTGAAGTTTGAAGTGCGCCGGCCATGGATGGCGCGGAGGCTGAAAGAAATGCTGGCTTCCACGTTTGGCAAAGAGGCCGTGGTTTTCAATGCGGATTCCAGTTATACGGCGCGGGCGCGTTGTTTCGTGATTTCTGCGTCGAATCGGGTGGAAGAAGCGTTGAGCAGCGATCCGAGGCTGGCCGATTTCGTGGCGCGGAATCCTGTCGATAGCGGAGGCGGGGATGTGCCGGTTACGACTGACGACTGGCCATACTTGTATCAGCGCGATAAGACAATTCCGCGGCCTTACTGGTCGATCTCCGCGATTATCGTGCTCTTGGCTCTGGGACTTTATTGGCGGATTTCCGGGGATGCGCCGCGGCGACCGCAATTATTTTATTTCTGGATGGGAGCAGGCTTTCTTTTGCTCGAGACCCAGGTGATTAGCCGGCTGGCGTTGTTCTTCGGCACCACGTGGCAAGTGAACGGAATCGTGATTTCGGCAATGCTGGCGGCGCTGCTGCTGGCGAATGCGATCGTGGAGCTTAGCCGCAAGCCTATTTCATCGGCATGGAATGTGGCGGCATTGTTGGCTGGGCTGGCGCTGGCGTTCTGGTTTCCTTTCGAACGAATCGGGGGATCTCCGACCGTGGTAGGGACGGTGGCTGTGGCGATTTTCTCGATTCCTGTGGTATTCGCCGGAATCTTGTTTGCATCGCAATTTCGGACCGTGGAGTCGCAGAGTGCGGCCTTGGGAGCGAATCTGTTGGGCGCGGTGGCGGGAGGTTTGATGGAGAATTTGTCTCTGGTGTTCGGCATGCGCGCGTTGTTGCTGATCGCAATGGGGATCTATGCCTTAGCCGGCGTCGCGCTGTGGCGACAGAGGGCTCCGGCAGGAAAAGAAGTGTCAGCTGATTTTGTTCGCATTTGAGTTTCGGCCTGGAGTTGGCTTGTGGTTTAGGGAGGTGGCTGGGTAGGCCCTTCCCGGCGGGGTATGATTCCTGTCATTATCTTAATCGGCATAGTGTCAGTTTGAAGGTTGGGGAATCCCCACCTTGTCTCTGCAAAGTTCTGCGGAGACTAAGGATGGGGCACCCGTTTGAGATCTCATGGTTCTTAATGCAATAGGGCGTCCGCAGTCGTCGGGGTCGGGAGTGTTTCCGGCGCTGGTGCTGGTGCAGGGAAACGAGCAGAAGAATATTGTGCTCAACCGAACTCCGTTCAGCGTGGGGCGGAAGGTGGATAAGGACCTGGTGATTGCCGATCCGCGGGTGTCGCGCGATCACGCGCTGATTGTGCTGGAGGAAGAAGGATTCTTCCTGGTGGATCAGGGCAGCAAGCATGGGACATTCGTTAACGGAGAGCGGATTCAGCGGCAGAAACTTGAGCGCAATGACCGGCTGGAATTTGGGGCGCGGGATTCGACGTATTTGATTTTCAATCCGGCGCATGGGACGTCGAATACCGCGCGAGAATTTCTCAGCCAGATTTCCGGGATACAGATTTCGCAGGAAGCCACCGACCTGGAAAAATTGACGCTGTTTCTGGAAGCGGCGCGCAAGTTGAATACGGCTGGCGTGCTGGATGAGATTCTGATGACGATGCTGGAAGTAACGCTGCGCCTGACGCGGGCCGAGCGGGGATATGTTTTCCTGAAAGATGATGACGGGAATCTGCGGCTGGCGGCGGGACGAAACAATAAGGGTGAGGCGCTGCTGGATGACAAGACGATTTCGCATTCCGCGCTGGATGAGTCGCTGCGATCGAACTCGGAATTTTTGCTGACCGACACCGGGAGTTCGGCGGACCTGGCCGCACGGCAAAGCATTGTGGCTTACGATCTGCGGACGGTGATTTGTATTCCGCTGCGCAAACGGCAGGTACAGGCTACGCGCGACCAGCAGACTCCGGCGCCGAATGCGCCTTCTGAAGTGGCGGGCGTTTTGTATGTGGATTCGCGGTTTGCGTCGCGGGAATTTTCCGGAGTGGGCCACGATATTTTGCGAGCGATCGCGACAGAAGCAGGGTCGCTGATTGAAAATGCGCGTTTGGTGCAGGCCGAGGAGGAGTCGCGACGGTACCAGCAGGAGTTGACGATTGCGGCGAGCATTCAGCAGCGGCTGATGCAGGTGAAGATTCCGGAAGTGCCGTTTGCGAAATTGCGAGGGAAAAATCTTTCTTGTAAGGAAATTGGGGGAGATTTTTTTGATGCAGTGAATACGAAAGAAGGGCTGGCGGTGGTGCTGGCGGATGTGAGCGGCAAGGGAGTTTCGGCGGCGCTGCTGGCTTCCACGCTGCAGGGGATGATTTATTCGCACTTGAGTACGGGGATGCCGCTGCTGGATGTGGTGACGGCGGTGAACCGGTTCTTCACCGAGAAGCTGGTTGGTGAGAAATATGCGACGGTGCTGCTGGCGCGTCTGCGGCGGGATGGCGATCTGGAATATGTGAATTGCGGGCACGTGCAGCCGTTGCTGGTTTGCCGCGGGGAAGTGATGCGGCCTCCGCACGGGAATGTTCCGGTGGGATTGCTGGCGGATGCGACGTTTGAAAGCGCGCGGTGCCAGTTGAATTCGGGGGACCGTTTTATTCTGGTGACCGACGGCGTGACCGAGGCGGAGAACGCGATGGGCGATTTTTTCGAGGATTCGCGACTGGAGGCGGCCGCGGCGAAGGCTCCGACGCTGGAGGGAATTTTTTCGGCGGTATCGGAGTTTTGTGCGGGGAATCCGTTGAATGACGATTGCACGGTGGTAGAGATTATTTATTCGGAGCCGCGGGCGGAGAGCTGAGATACTTTGCGCGGCTAACAGGGCCGTGATTTTGTCCGACCTACACGCCGCACCGGGCTTCGCCCGGCGGACAGCCGAGGGCGGCTGTGCCCACATTAACAGTGGCGAGCCCCGAGCTTAATCCGTTTCCTGCTTTATTCCACGGTTACCGTGTAGTTCTTGCCTTCCCAGCGATTTTCTTTCGGCCAATAGAAGGTGAAGACGACTTGTGCGCCGACCGGGAGTGAGGCGGTGGGCAGGTCGAGGATGTAGGTGTCGAGACCGGTGTCGCGGGTGTGGGTGTCTTGCGAGGTTTTCCAGTTGTCGATGCTCCAGTGCACGACGGCGGGAGTCATGAGAACGAGGCGAAGTTTTTTGTGGCGGGGGACGGAGCGGGTTTTGTTGTTGAATCGCCAGCCGAAGATTTGACGGATGGGTTTTTCGACTTGATAACGCTGCACGGTTTGTGGAGCCTGATCGAAAATCTTGCCGTCGCGCAGAGAGCGGCGGAGCTTGATGTATTCGGCGTGCGCCCAGACCAGCGGACAGGCGGAGCCGGTGGGTTTGCCGCGGAAGAGTTCGAGCGCGGGAATATCGTCGGCGTCCCAGACTTGTTCAGGGAGCAGGCGACTGTGACCGGTGGTGGAGTTTTCCATCACGGTCAATAAGGCCTCGGCTTCCTTGGGGCGACCGGCGGCGAGTTCGTAGTGGGCGCGCTCGCCGGCCAGAAGCGGCCAGGGGCGGCCGATGCCGGTGCCATCGAAGGGTGAGCCGTCTTTGTGTTCGCCATATCCATCGCCGTTGTAGCGGTACCAGCACGGGCCCTGGGGGAGTTGCACGCGGAGCAGAGCGTCGATGACGCGGACGGTATTAAGAATGCGAGGATCGTCGGGGGCACGTAATCCGAAGCGCACCAGAGCCAGAGAATCCGGACTGACAATGCGGAAGGCGCGCTCCATGCCTTGACCGGGAGGACGATTCTTGATGGGAACGAAGCCTTGCGTGGGCGAGGCGACGGCATCGGTGATGGGCGGCGCGATGCGGACGTAATATCCTTCGACGCCGATTTGCTGGGCGAGATCGCCGCCGGTGGCGTAGACCCAGCGCTCGATGTTGTCGTTCCAGGCGTCGGCGTGATCGCGAAGAGTAGAGGCGATGTCGCTGTGGCCGGTGAGTTCGGCGATGTCGGCGGCGGCGAGGAGGGCGGAAATTTCTGCGGCGAGTGTGAAGGGAGAATAGCCGCCGTCTTCTTCCCATCGATCCTGCTGCGTGACCGGGCCGTTGCGGACGATGAAACTTGCAGCTTTGCGGACCATCGGCCACCAGCGCTCGAGTTTACCTAAGTGCTGCGCGGCTTCGCGGCGGAGAAGATCGAGCAGGAGGATGGGGAAGGCGGTCTCATCCATCTGGACGCCGCCCCAGTAGGGGCGGCCATCGAGCCAGAGATTCTGTGCCCAGTTGCCGGCGGCTTCCTGAGTGGCTTCGAGATAGCGAAGAACCCTAACGGCGTCACTGACGGCGCCGGCGGCCAAGAGCGCGCCCGCGGTTTCGACGAGATCGCGGGGCCATATGAGGTGATAGCCGCCGAGGTCTTCGTCGCCTTTGTTGAAGCCCCAGGGGATGGAAAGGCTGGCGATGATGCCGCCGAGAAAATCCTTGGATTCGTGGGTGCGCAGGACACCGGTGGAAGCGCGGTAGAGATCGTTGGCGCGCAAGGGTTCATCGAGCTTGATCAATGTATTCTGCCAATTTTTCCAGTGGAAGACGTAATGCTGGCGAAGCTCGTTGTAGTCCTCGAATAAAGTGGAGCGGACTTGCTGACCGGCTTCAGTGACGATGGAGCCGAAGCCGAGGGCGAGGATAAATTCTCCGTTGCAGGCGGGGAGATCGATTTCGCCGGTGCAGGCGACGTTGCCGTTTTCGGCGCGCTGGTATTCCCACTGCATCTGGAAGTGAGCCGAGAGGTCCTGCCATCCATCGGAGGCGCCGACGAACCCGACAGACATTTTTTTCCAGGGAACGGAACAGGCAAAGGCGAGTGCGGTGCCATCGTGCTCGGCGAGGAACATGGGCACGCCTTTGTAATCGCCGACCCAGGCCGTGTTGGCGGCGCCGCAGTTGGCGAGATGGGGCGAGAGCAGGGCGTAGAGGCGGTAGTCGGAGAGTTGGCCCTGCAGCGGTTCGAAGCGAATTTTTTGCAGGAGGACGTTACGGTAAGGATCGGTGAGAATTTCTTTGTGAATGCGGTAGCGGCCATTGATTTCGGTGTTCGTGAGTTCAAAGGCGGGGACTCCGGGCTCGAACGGGATGCTCTCGAATGTGCAATGGCGTTTTTCTTCGGAGAAGAAATCGCGTCCGTTGGTGACCATCAATCCGAGGTCACGCGTGCAGGCTTGGTCGACGCGGGGAAAATACACTTCGTTGACAATCCCGTGACTGGTGGTGAACCAGACCTTGCTGTGTTGATTCAGAGCCGTTCCGACGCCGATCTTGGCGCTGGAGGTCCAGCGCGGAGGGATGCCGGGCCAACCGGGAGCATAGAGCGTATCGGTCATGAAAATGTCGTCCTGAGCGATTGAGGGAAAGTGCGACCATTGGGGTTAAAGCCCGAAGTACAGAAATCGGCCTCAGGTGGCGCTGAAGGGTCGCTCTTCCACGGGAATGCCGGCGTTCGAGTCAGGCGGCAAGGGAGTTGTAAAGGTGCGGCGGGGCGAGCAGGGCCAAGCTCGGTTAAAGAATCTTTGCGTGGCGCGGAGAGTACCTGCCGGTGTGGAAGAAAGAAGCGACTCGAGAGATTGCGCTTTCGCATAAATGCATGAGCTTGCCGGCGCTCAAAGTTGTTCATGGCGAAAAGAAATCAACTTCGCAACAGTGTAATCATCGGTATGGTAGCAGCCTTGTACCTGAGATAGCGCTGCGTGCGACCGCGGAACCATGCCATTGCGAGCACGCTCATTGGCACAAATGCCTTATACGGCGTTAAAGCGCCGTTCTTTCACTTTACTATCCACTTTACTGTCCACTTTACTATCCACGTCGATTTCCGCAAAAACACAAATCGTGCGATGGCCTGCATAACAATCCTTCCTCCCCATTCATCAGAAATTCATCGACTTGTAACGGTCCTTTAACACGTGGCCGTTAGAAACTAGGAGACATTTCCAGGGAGAGAATCCTTAAATGCGAAGAACTGTGCTGCTGTTGGTGTGTGCGCTTCTGGCTGTGCCGGCGATCGCTCAGACCACGCTGAATGGGGCAGGAGCCACGTTTCCTTATCCCATGTATTCGAAGTGGTTCAGCGAATATCACAAACTGCATCCTGACATTCAGATTAATTACCAATCGATCGGCAGCGGTGGCGGAATCCGGCAAGTGATTAATGGCACGGTGGATTTCGGGGCGAGTGACGGCCCGATGACCGACGAGATGCTGAAGGAAGCGAAGACAAAAATTCTTCACCTGCCCACGGTGCTGGGAGCGGACGTGCCTGCTTACAACATTCCGGGAGTGAATGTGGAGTTGAAATTTACTCCGGAGGCGCTGGCCGGGATCTTTTTGGGAAAAATCACAAAATGGAACGATAAGGAACTTACGAGTGTGAATCCGGGAGTGAATCTGCCGGACAAAGACATCATCGTGGTGCATCGTTCGGATGGGAGCGGAACGACCTACATCTGGACGGATTACCTGTCGAAGATCAGTCCGGAGTGGCAGAGCCAGGTGGGAAAAGGAACGTCGGTGAAGTGGCCGATTGGGCTGGGAGGAAAAGGGAACGAAGGCGTGGCGGGTTCGATCCGGCAATTGCAAGGGTCGATTGGATACGTGGAGTTGATCTATGCGGTGCAAAACAACATTCCCTACGGGAGCGTGAAAAATGCGGCGGGGAATTTTGTGAAAGCGTCGCTGGAGAGCGTGACTGCGGCGGCCGCCTCGTCGCCGAAAATGCCGGCTGATTTTCGGGTTTCGATTACCAATGCGCCGGGCAAGGAAGCGTATCCGATTTCGAGTTTTACGTGGTTGCTGATTCCGGCGCAATCGAAAGATGCGGCGAAGGGGAAAATTCTGGCGGATTTTCTGAACTGGATGGTCACGGATGGCCAGAAGATGACGGCCGCGCTTTCGTATGCGCCTCTGCCGGAGAGTGTTGTGGCAAAAGAGAAGGAAGCGATCAAGCAGGTTAAGTAGATTCCAGGGATTTCGGTCATCGTACAAAAAACTAAGGAGAGTGTGATGAATTCTGCAGGGAAGTGGTGCGCGATTCTGTGTCTCGCTACAAGCGTGGTGGCGCAAACCAGTACGCCGCCCAAACCCAAGAAAGCTAGAACAACCACCGCAACGGCTGCGGAAGTGCAGGCGTTGAAGGAGGCAGTGGCCTCGCAGCAGGCGGCGCTGGCGGCGCAGCAGCAGGAAATCCAGGCGCTACGCGATGAATTGCATCACAAGGATCAGGCAGTGAGCCAGGTGCAGGCCACGGCGAGTGACGCGGCTGCGAAGGCGGACGCGGCGCAGGCGACGGCGAGCCAGCAGCAGGCGACGGTAACGGAATTGAAGAGCGACGTGACCGATCTAAAGACCAACGTGAACAACACGGCGCTTTCGATACAAGAGACGCAGAAGAATGTGAAGGCAGAGATTGAGAGCCCGATCGCGCTTCACTATAAAGGAATTACGATTACGCCGGGCGGCTTCGCGGCGGCCGAATTTGTGCGGCGTTCGCGGGCGCTGGGCGCCGATATCAATACGCCTTTCAACTCGCTTACCATGCCGGGTGCGAGCCAGAGCGCGATTTCAGAATTCTTTGGTTCCGGCCGGCAGTCGCGAATTTCGGCTCTGGCTGAGGGGAAATTGGCGAGCGCCAAGCTATCTGGCTATGTTGAAGCTGACTTTCTGTCGGCGGCTGTGACCTCCAACAATAACGAGAGCAACAGTTACTCGCTGCGGCAACGGCAAGCGTGGGGTCAGGCGGCGCTGGACAACGGTTTCACAATCACGGGTGGGCAGATGTGGAGCCTGGCGACCGAGACAAAGCACGGCACGGATAACCGAACCGAGGCTCTCCCAATGACGATCGATCCACAGTATACCGTCGGCTTCAGTTGGGCGCGGCAGTACGGTTTGCGCGTGTCACAGAACTTTGGCAACAAATTCTGGCTTGCCGCCTCGATCGAAAATCCGGAAGCAACGGTTACGAGCCACAACAATGCGGATAACTTTGTGATAGGTTCCGCGGGAGCGGCGGGCGGTCTCTACAATGCTGCGATCTCGACTTGCAGTACGACTCTGAACAGCAGCGGCGCACCGGTTACCACGTGCAGCCCGATTGCCAACTATTCGTTCAATCCTTCGCCTGACATCATCGCGAAAGCGGCGTTTGAGCCAGGATTCGGACATTATGAAGTGTTTGGTATTTACAGCCGGTTCCGCGACCGGGTATTTCCCTGCGGCGAAGTAGCGTCGTCCACGACGCTATGCGGCGGCAGCACGACGGCCGGTCCGAACGCTCTGGGAGCGACTAACGTGTCGAATAATGGAGGCGGCGTCGGCGCGAACGCACGCTGGTCGTTCGCCGATAAGCATGTGGATTTTGGTCTGCATGGACTGACTGGACGCGGTATTGGGCGCTACGGTACGGGCGGATTACCGGATGCGGCGGTTTACGCGAACGGCGGGCTCAATCTGATTCGGTCGTATCAGGGCCTGGCAACGCTCGAATGGCACAGCAAGAAGTGGGATGTGTATTTCAACGGTGGCGCGGAATATGCGGGGAGAGCGGCAGGATATGATCCGATTGAAAACAAGTTCATTGGATACGGGTCGCCGAATTTCTCGAACAAGGGTTGCTACACCGAAACCGCGCCGGGCGTAGGCACGGGCTTCATTCCGGGAAGTCTGTCGAGTTGCACTGCCGATACGCGGGTGCTGCTCGAGGGCACGGCCGGCTACTGGTATCGCATCTATACAGGTCCCAAGGGCAGGCTGCAATACGGCATTCAGTACTCTTACGTAGCGCGTGATACGTGGCATGGAAGTGGCTTTACGCCGGGAATTGGCGTCTCGCCGAGCGGGCTGGACAATATGGTGTTTACGTCCTTCCGCTATTACCTGCCGTAGGGGTGAGTATGGAAGTTGTTTTTACCGGCGCGTCGCGTGGCAGAGTTTGCTGCTGCGATGCGCCGGAAGTTTTTTCAGCACGGGGTTGCGGGAGCTGCGGGAAATCCCCTCTTTGATCGGGAGTGGTTGAGTTAGGCTTACGCGTTGCGCCGGTTGAGTGGGAGATCCCTCACGCGGCTGAAGTACGCATCGTTTCGGGATGACGGCAGTCGTGAAGGGAATAAATCGAGGTGAACGACTAACCTCTGGATCCCTCAAATCCCTCCAAGTGCGGTTGCGTTGAGGATGTTTTATACTAATCCCAGTCGGTGGAAATCTCCCCCATTTTGAAAGTTTGCGGCTCGCAGTCGACCTCGCAGTCGACAAGGAAAAAATTAACGTAGTGTAAGACCCTGCACATGGCTCGCCTTTCGCTGGAAAATCCTGAGTACTATCTCAACCGTGATACTTCGTGGCTCGCGTTCAATGAACGTGTGCTTGAGGAGGCGGAGGATGCAGGAAATCCGCTGCTGGAACGGCTGAAGTTTCTCGCCATCTCGGCCAGCAATCTGGACGAATTTTTCGAAATCCGCATAGCCGCCATGATGCAGCAGATTGAAGACGGCTACAACGAAGCGGGACCGGACGGGCTGACGCTTACCGATAAGCGCGAGGTTCTGGCGAGGCTCACGCACAAGTTTGTGGATGAACAATACGAGTGCTGGAATACGCTGCGGCCGGCGTTGGCGGAAAACGGGATTCGTGTGCTCGGGATGCATGAACTGGACGCCGAGGCGCGGCGGTTCGTGGACGAGTATTGCGAGAAGGAATTAGATCCTCTGCTTACGCCGGTGACGGTGGATCCGGCGCATCCTTTTCCTCGTGTAATCAATAAAGCATTGTGCCTGGGACTGCTGCTGCGCAGGCGGCGGCGCTCGGCGTTGACTTACACAGGAGTGGTTTCGGTACCGCGCAGCTTGCCGCGATTGGTGCGGCTGCCGTCAGAAAACACGACGGACTTTATTTTTCTCGCCGACCTGGTGGCGCACCATGCGCAGAAAATGTACCACGGCTACGACATTGTGGCGGCGGCACCTTTCCGGGTAACGCGGAACAGCAATCTTTATCTGCAGGAAGAAGAAGCGCGGAATCTGCTGGAGTCGGTGCGGGCAGAGTTGCACAACCGGCGCAAGGGCGATGCGGTGCGCATGGAGATTGAGGCCGACGCCGATCCGGAGATGATCGACCGGCTGCGAACTGTGTTCGAGCTGGATGCGTGGCAGGTGTTTCCGGTGAATGGTCCGGTGAATCTTTCGCGGCTGTTCAATGTGTATGACCAGACGGCGAGGCCGGATTTGAAATACCGTCCTTTTGCGCCGCGGGAGTTGCGGTTGACGGCGAAATCGCAAAATCTGTTTGAGGAGTTACGACGGCACGATGTGCTGCTGCACCATCCTTATGATTCCTACGACGCGGTGGTGGCGTTCATTGAGTCGGCGGCGGAAGACGATAACGTGCTTTCGATCAAGCAGACGCTATACCGGACCAATGAGCATTCGCTGATCGTGCCGTCGTTGATCGACGCGGCCTCGCGAAAAGAAGTAACGGCGGTGGTGGAGTTGAAGGCACGGTTTGATGAGGCGCATAACATCCGCTGGGCGCGTGATCTGGAAGATGCAGGAGTGCAGGTATTTCACGGGTTGGTGGGGCTGAAGACACACTGCAAACTTTCGTTGCTGGTGCGGCGCGATCCGGATGGAGTGCCGCGCAGCTACGCGCACATTGGAACGGGAAATTACAACGCCACCACGGCCAAGATTTATACCGACCTGAGTTTGTTTACGGCGAATCCGGAGATCACGCGCGCGGTGCATGATGTTTTCAGTTTCCTGACAGCGTATGCGGAGAATCCGAGTTACGATCCGTTGCTGGTGGCGCCACTCGATCTGGCGGAGAAGACGATTGCCTTGATTGATCGCGAGGCGGAGCACGCGCGGCAGGGCGTGCCGGGACGAATCATCGCCAAGATGAATGCGCTGCTGGACAGGAACGTGATTCAGGCTTTGTACCGGGCTTCGCAGGCAGGAGTGGAGATCGATTTGATCGTGCGGGGCATTTGCGCTTTGCGGCCGGGGGTGCGGGGACTGAGCGACCGGATCAAGGTGCGCAGCATCGTGGGACGATTTCTGGAACACAGCCGGATTTATTATTTTGGCAACGGGGGCGAGGAAGAAATATACATCGGCAGTGCCGACTGGATGCCGCGCAATCTGTACGAGCGGGTGGAAGTTCTGGTGCCGTTGCGCGATGAGTTTTTGCGCGAGCGGGTGCGGCGGGAAATTCTCGATTCTTTGCTGGCGGATAACCGCAAGGCGCGGATCCTGTTGCGTGATGCGACTTATATCCGGGCGTGGCAGCCTGTGAAGGGAAAACGGAATCGCAGGCCGCCCACGGGCGCGGCGGCTTTTAGTGCGCAGGATTATCTGATCAGTGTGGCGGAGGGAAAACAACTGGGTTCGGTTCCACCGGCAGTTCCGGCGAGGAAACGCAGGGTTGCGCGATCTGCCGTGCGGTGAGTCATCACAATGCTTGAAACCAACAGCTTGAAGCGCAGAGGGCGCTGAGAACTTCCGCGGAGCACACGGAGGGTAAGTTCACATTCCGGGATTCGTTTGATAGTATCGGGTTTCGATTGGATCGAAGACAGATTCGGTCACACTCCGCTTCAACTGCACTTAGCCCGCAACCCAGACAACGATAAATCGCGATGATTATTTATTTCTTAAGGCATGCCAGCGCCGGGGAACATTTTGTAAATCCGAAAAAGGATGAGAAGCGCGCGCTCGATAAGGAAGGGATCGAGCAGTGCGGATATGTGGGGCGTGCGCTGGCTGCGATTGACGCGCAGGTGGACGTGATTATTTCCAGTCCTCTGAAACGGGCGACGCAGACCGCCTCGCTGGTGGGAAATGAGATGGGATATGAAGGCAAGTTGCAGATGGATCCGGGACTGCGCCCGGGAGCGAGCTTTGCGGATTTCCGCAAGCTGCTGGAAAAGTATGCCAAGCAGGAATCGATCATGGTAGTGGGACATAATCCTAATCTGAGCCAGTTTTTGGGAACCGTGATCAGCGAGTCCGGGTGCGAAGCGTCGGTAGAGTTAAAAAAAGGAGCGGTGGCGCGAGTGGATATGCGGCGGAGCTCGGGGACACTGCAGTGGTGCTTAACGCCGAAGGCGCTGCGCACGCTTTATACGGCGGCGGTGGAGAGTGCGCGGCCGAACACTTCGCGAAAATAAGGCGCATCTTTCTCGATGGCCCAGAGTTCAAGGTCCACTCCCATGCGGCGGCGCGGAAGCAGAGTGAGATGCACTCCGGCGCCTTTTTGAGTGACTCGTACTTTTTGTACGGCGCGGGTGCGGCCAAGATTCAGGGCGCGAGCCAGGCGCAACAACATAATCGCCTTCTGCACACCCGGCCGTTCGGCGGGATCGAGTGCCTTCATGGGAGGCTCATCCAAAGTTGGGCGCGACTTTCCTAAATAGCGGGCGATGGCGGCGATCAGACGACGCTGCTGCGGCGTGTAGCCGAGAATTTCCGAATTCGAAATGATGTAGTAAGTATGGCGGTGATGGCCGTTGCGGTTGACGTAGTCTCCCACCTCATAAAGCATGGCGGCGGCGGAGAGCCACTCGCGGAATTCGGGCGCGAGGCCATGCACGGAACGCAGCGCGGAAAATAAAAACATCGCGGAGTCGCGCACGTCGAGGGCATGCTTCATATCGACGCGATAGTGAGTTACGGCTTTGGTGATGGATTCCCAGCGTTCGGATTCGATCTGCCTGCCGGAGCGCGTGCTGCGGTCGTGTTCGGCGGCCATCTGCGCGAGCAAACCATCACGCAAGCCCAGCGGAGAATAACGAAAACCTTTGAGGTGCAAGCGGTCGAGAAGTTCGTGATAGACCATGGCTCCGGCGACGACGATTTCGGCGCGGCGCAGACCGATACCTTGAATCTTCCGGCGCTCATCGAGGGGGAGGCGGGCGAGGCGCTTGGCGAGGCGAGTCATTTCCGCGCGGGAGACGATGAGGCGCTGTCGAGTTCCGTTCTTACGAATATTGCTGGCGGCAGTGGCGAGAGCGTCGGCCGTACCGGATGTGGCGATGACATTCTTGACTTTGGCGGCGATGATGCGCGATGCGACGCGGTTGACTTCTCGGGCGATGAAGCCCTGCAGTCGCTTGAGTTCGCCTTTGCGCGGCGGATCGTGACGCAGGAATTCGTCGGTAAGACGGACTGCACCTAAGGGAAGACTGACGGTTTCGCGGATTTGGCCACGAGTGGAAACGGTAAGTTCGCAACTTCCGCCGCCCAGATCGAGCATGAGCGTGGGAGCGCTATCGATACGCAGGTTGGAAACGAGGCCGAGGTGAATCAAGCGGGCTTCTTCGAGGCCGGAGATGATTTCAACGGTCCAACCGGTGGCGGAACGAACCCATTCGAGAAAAGCCTGGGAATTGCGGGCATCGCGGAGAGCGCTGGTGGCGACTACGCGGACTGGATCCGTGACAACTTGCTGGGTGGCGCGGTGAAAACGGCGCAGGACTTTGACGGTTTCAGCCATCGATTCGGGAGTGAGAAAGCCGGAGCGGAAGACGCCTTCGCCAAGACGAGTGACTTCGCGGTCTTCATGGATTTCTCGAAGATGGCCGCGCGTGAGCCGCGCGATCTTCAGTCGAACGGAGTTTGAACCGATGTCAACGGCGGCAAAGGTCGGCATGGGAGCGAGGGGAACAGTTTACAGGGATGGGGATGATGAGTCATCTGTCGCTGGGAAGAGCGAAAAGGAACAACAAATCTTTAACACGGGGGGCACGGAGGGCACAGGGTAAAGCCACGGACATTGTCGAAGTCGAATCGTTGGCAGTTGAAAGTCGACGTTTTATTTCGGAGATTGGAATTTAACCTTGGCAAGAGCCGCGAGGATGTTGAAGGCACATCCGGTGCAGCATGCACCCTGCTGTCGTGATCGATCCTGGTCGGAACGGACATCAAAGTGAAGCACCGCAGGATTGACAGAACAGAGGTCGCAATTCGCCTGGCTGTTCAGCGCGCGAAAGGTCATTGAGTCCTGCACGGAGTGCCCCCATGAGCGAGTACATAACACGAAGTTGGGTTTAGACGCAGTGACGGCAGATACGGTTGTATGTGAGGTTCGTCACAAAAGGCTTTGTCGCAAAGAGGCAGGCGGTCAGGCAGCGGACGCGGTCTTGGCATCTGCACCCGCGGACGCCGGGAGTGGACCCCGGGCGGGGTGATGCGAGACGGATGCCGCAGTAATCTGTCTTTGGGAGAGGGCGGCAACGGCGCGGCGGTATTTTGCTCCGGTGACGTTATGAAGCTCGGCAACCAGGGGCGATTCGCTGACATCGCCAAGGTGGGCAGCGGCGCTTTGGGTTAAGGTGAGCCAGTCGTGCCAGTCGCCGAGAGCATCCTGGATTCGCTTTACCTGAGCGATGAAGTGGTCGGATGCGGGAGAAGGGATGGCGAATTCGGCGGCGTAGCGAGCGCGCTTGCTGAGAATGCGGTATTGGTGCAAAACCGCATCAGTGAGAGGGGCGCTGGTTCGATCGAGGGAGGCGAGCATCGCGCGGGCCACGGATAACGGATCGCGACCGGCATCGGGATGGAAGTGCTTGGCGGCACGCTTGAGGCGCTTGCGAATTTCGCGAACGGTAGTCTTATCGAGCTGCTTGCGGAGTTTTTTCTCCTGCCGGCCGCGGAGTTCGATCAACTGGCTCACCAGTTGAGATTTGCGTCGCGGTTCGCGGGGAACTTTCAGGCTGCGTAAAGCCGCCGCCTGCATGTCGAGGTCGCGAACTTTGCCGGCGCGCTTGCGGATTCGACTTAATTGTTTCAGAAGCTTTTTGTCATTATGATCGAGCTTGGGCGAAATGTCGGAGAGCAATATTTGCAGGCGGCGGGTTCCGGTACGGAAACGATGCACAGTCTTCGCCTGAGGTTTTGCGGAGAGCTTGACCAGGTCGCGCTCGAGATTTTGGAAAACTTCACGGCTGCGCTTTGGAGCAATCGACATAAGGCAAAACGAATTGGTAGAAGAAAATACAGGCTTGTCTGTGGAAAGGCAATCCCGAAAAGCCTGGTTATTTTAACACCCTGTTAACAGGATTCTGCTAGGGTGAAGCGGAATGGCATTGCCCGCGCAACCTCGGCCCGATATGCCTGCTCCGCAACCGATAGAATCCACGAAAGTTAGCTATAACACATCGGTAAAAAGACAGCCTGCCCATTTATTCCTGAAAAAAGGCGAAACCGGCGACCAGATTTTTAAGATCGCGATGCTGCTCTGCGGTTTGGCCGTGCTGGGGACGCTCGCGCTGATCGTCTATGAACTGGTGCTGCGCTCCGGACCTTCGTGGCACGCTTTTGGCTTCAAGTTTTTTGCCGGAAGAGACTGGGATCCGGTAAACGAACAATTTGGGGCGCTGCCGTTCATTTACGGGACGCTGGTCTCATCTTTACTGGCTCTGATTATTGCCGTGCCATTGTCGATCGGGGTTGCGGTATTCACCACGGAAATGTGCCCGAAGGCGTTGCGCGGACCGCTCTCGTTTTTTGTCGAGCTGCTGGCGGCGATTCCGAGCGTGGTTTATGGGCTGTGGGCGATCTTTGTGCTGGTTCCAATCCTGAGCAACTATGTGGAACCTTTCCTGGCGCGGACGTTGGGCTGGACGGGATTTTTTGACGGCCCACCGTATGGGATCAGCATGCTGGCGGCGGGCATTATTCTGGCGATCATGATCGTTCCGATAATTTCGTCGATCACGCGGGAAGTGCTGATGGTGGTTCCGCAGCATCAGCGGGAGGCGGCGCTGGCGCTGGGCGCAACGCGCTGGGAGATGATCCGGCTGGGAGTGCTGCGCAATGCGCGGGCGGGAATTATGGGCGGCATCATCCTGGGGCTGGGGCGCGCTTTGGGCGAGACGATGGCAGTGACGATGGTGATCGGAAACCGGCCGGAGATCGCGAAATCCTTGTTTGCGCCGGGCTACACCATGGCGAGCGTGCTGGCCAACGAGTTTAGTGAAGCAACCGGAGATTTGAATCTGGCGGCGCTGATCGAGATTGGGTTGGCGCTGTTTCTGGTGACGATTGTGGTCAACGCGCTGGCGCGATTACTGGTATGGTCGGTAACGCGCGGGCAGCCTGCGAGGGCCGGTGCCTGAGAGTAAAAAATCCGCGGAGAATACTGTTCCCCAGATCTCCTTGCGACGGCGGTTCACCGATCATGCCATGACCGGGGTCGCGGTGTTGACAGTTGTGCTGGTGCTGGTGCCGTTGTTTGCGATCTTTGCCTATCTGGTGTATCGCGGAGTGGGATCGATCAACTGGGCATTTCTGACGCAGACGCCGAAGCCGGTGGGCGAAGCGGGCGGAGGCATGGCGAATGCGATTGTGGGATCCGTTCTTATTCTGGCCCTGGCGAGTGTGATCGGAGTGCCGCTAGGAGTGGGCGCGGGAATTTACTTGGCGGAGTACGGACGCAATCGCTTTGGCGACGCGATCCGGTTCACGGCGGATGTGCTGAATGGAGTGCCGTCGATCGTAGTGGGAATTGTGGCTTACTCGATCGTGGTGCTGTACCAGAGACATTTCTCGGCATTGGCCGGAGGCGTGGCGCTGGCGATCATGATGATTCCCACGATCACACGGACTACGGAAGAGATGTTATTGCTGGTGCCGCGGGCATTGCGCGAGGCGGCTTACGGGTTGGGAATTCCGCGGTGGCGGACGACGCTGTCGATCACATTGCGGACGGCGACCTCTGGGGTGATTACCGGGATCATGCTGGCGTTTGCGCGAGTTGCGGGTGAGACTGCGCCGCTTCTATTTACGGCCTTCGGGAATCAATTCTGGAATCTGCGGGCGAATCAGCCGACAGCCGCGCTGCCCCTGCAGATATTCAATTACGCCATCTCTCCTTACGATGAGTGGCATCGGCAGGCGTGGGCGGGAGCGCTGGTGTTGATCGTCCTTATTGTCAGCGCGGTGGCAGCGGTGCGGTTTGCAGTGCGCCGTGGTACGTTTGGAGCTGCATAGTCTATGGGCGTGGGAATCAAAGTCGAAAATCTGAATGCGTGGTACGGAAAGACGCAAGCTCTCTACGACATTCAGCTGACGATGGCGGCCAACCACGCCACGGCGCTGATTGGGCCTTCAGGTTGCGGCAAGTCGACCTTCATCCGATGCTTGAACCGCATGCATGAAACGATTCCCGAGGCGCGAGTTACGGGACAGGTTCACATCGGAGAGATTAACGCTTACAACGGAACTTCGGCGACGCAGCTACGGCGCCGGGTGGGGATGGTTTTTCAAAAGGCGAATCCGTTTCCAACCATGTCGATCTACGACAATGTGGCTTCGGGATTGAAGCTGAATGGTTTCAGCGACCGCCGGAAGTTGGATCAGATTGTGGAGAGTTCGCTGGAAGCTGCGGCATTGTGGGATGAAGTCAAGGATCACGTACACAAGAAATCCGGAGCCAGCCTTTCGGGCGGGCAGCAGCAACGGCTTTGCATTGCGCGGGCACTGGCGGTCGAGCCTGAGGTGCTGCTGATGGATGAGCCTTGCTCGGCGCTGGATCCGATTTCGACGGGCAAGATCGAAGAGTTGATCTTTCAGTTGAAAGAGCGCTATACCATCGTGATTGTGACGCATAACATGCAGCAGGCGGCGCGGGTCGCCGAGTTTACGGGATTCTTTTTGCTGGGTAAGATGATCGAGTTCGATAAGACGGAAAAGATCTTTACCAAACCGACGCACAAGCGGACAGAAGATTACATCACAGGCAGGTTTGGTTAGAGCTTCGTAGAAGGAAGGTTGAGAGAATGCGCACGCGCTTTCAGCAAGGGCTCGACGATTTGCGGCAGAAGTTGCTCCGCATGGGGGGATTGGCGGAGCAGGCCGTGGATCGTGCCCGGCAGGCTTATATTGATCGCGATCTCACGCGATGCCAGATGGTTCTTGAAGGCGAGAGCCTGATTAACACTTCGGAGCGGGAGATTGACGAGGCGGCGTTCGATTTGCTGGCCATGCAGCAGCCGATGGCGGTGGACTTGCGCTTTATTCTGGCGGTGACGAAGATTAATTCTGATCTGGAGCGTGTGGGCGACCAGGCGGTAAACATTGCGGAGCGCGTGATGGACATGATGGACCTGCCGAGCGTTGATTTGCCGGTAGATATCGCGCGCATGGGAGCTGCGGTAAGTGCTATGGTTCGTAGGGCGCTAGAGTCATTTATTGAAGGAAAGGTTGAGCTGGCGCAGGCTGTGCTCGAAATGGACAATGTGGTGGATCGCATGAAGGATGATGCGTTCATCCAACTGGTGAAGACGATGAACCAGCGTCCGGAAGTGGTGCGGCAGGCGCTCGATGCGCTGCTGATTGCGCGCAATCTGGAGCGCGTGGCCGATCACGCGACGAACATCGCTGAGGATGTGATCTTCTGGGTGCAGGGAGCGGATGTGCGGCACAATGTTGGCGCGGAGGAGCATCCGGAGTCTGCGGCTGGAGTTGAAGGTTCGTCGAGGGCTTCGGGGGTTTAGGAAGATTCCGGTTTCGTCCTAATTTCTGTCTAACTTCTATTGCGGCTTTTCCGTGGTGCAACGTTCCTCGTTTTCTTCGTCGGATACTTTTCCAATGCAGTCCTGCTTTGACCACGGATTCCCGCTTCGATTACGCTCACTCTGCTTCATCTCCGTTCGC
Organism: uncultured Acidobacteriaceae bacterium; assembly: GCA_963817305.1. Classification (GTDB taxonomy): domain Bacteria; phylum Acidobacteriota; class Terriglobia; order Terriglobales; family Acidobacteriaceae; genus Sulfotelmatobacter. The sequence goes on from CAWFOD010000017.1 coordinate 450,891, forward strand.
AGATTTAGATTGACCGGAGGTCCGCGTGATCCGATTCTCCACGTTTTGTTTTGTCGTCACTGCCTTATTTTTTTCTCTGCCAACAGCTCTCTCGGCACAAGAATCTCAGCCGGGGCAATCCTCGATCCCGCTTTCGACCAGCAAGAAGTTGACTACGCCTGTGCCGGGGCGCATTGGAAGTACGAATAGTTTTCCCGCAACGATTGCGATCAGCCCGAACGGGCGTTATGCGGCTCTGCTGAACGACGGGTACGGAACTCAGGAGACGCTGGGGACGCAATCAATTGCGGTGCTTGATCTGAAGACGAATCGACTCACGGATTATCCGGATAAGAGATTCGGCGAGAACGCGCATCAGAGTTATTTTCTTGGCCTCGTGTTTGGCTCCGATGGGAAACATCTTTACGCTTCGGTAGGTTCGATTACTGATCCCAGCGGGGAGAAAGAGGGCGACACGGGAAACGGAATTGCGGTTTACAAATTCCATGGCGGCAAGGTGGAGGCGGAACGGTTTATTCCGATTGCGCCGCAGGCGGTGGGTGCGGAGAAAAAAGTTTCGCTCGAGTTGCGGAAGACGGCAGCGGGAACGGCGATTCCTTATCCGGCGGGGATGGCGCTGGTTGGCGGCCGGGGCCGGGGAAAACGTAAAGATCAACTTCTTGTGGCGAACAATCTTTCCGACAATGCGGTGCTGCTGGATGTGGCGAGCGGCAAGGTGCTGCAGAGTTTCGATCTGAGTACGAACCGTTTGGTGCCAGCTTCTTTTCCTTATGCGGTTGTAGCGGCACGCGATGGACGGCGCGCGTGGTGCAGCTTGTGGAATGGGTCGCAGGTTGCGGAATTGGATTTGACCGACGGGAAGGTTGTGCGGTGGATCAAGTTAAAGGAGCCGGAGGATCCGACTGCGCCGGGCTCGCATCCGACGGCGATGTTGCTCAGTCCGGATGAGAAATTGCTTTACGTGGCGTTGTCGAATGCGGATGCGGTTGCCGTGGTTTCTACCGAGACCGCAGCAGATGGTTGCGCTGCTGAGCACGAAAATCAAGGGTCAGGAATTTGCAGGAACTTATCCTGGCGCGCTGGCGGCGTCGGCGGATGGGAAGCGATTATTTGTAGCGGATGCCTCTTCGAATGCAGTGGCGGCATTTGATACCTCAACCGAGCCAAAGCTGGTGGGCGACGAGGCGGCCGCGTTGCTTCCTCTAGGATTCATTCCTACCGATTGGTATCCGAGTGCGCTCGCCGTTCACGGGGATGATCTCCTGATCGCCACTGCTAAGGGCGAAGGCACCGGACCGAACAAGGGGATGGGCAAGACTGCACACGAGCTCAAACATCAGGCGCATCCTTATATTCCGACGCTGCTGCGGGGATCGATCGCGCGGCTGAATATTCCTTCGACTCTCGGCAGGCTCGATGAACTTACACGAACGGTCGAGAATGACAACCTGCTGCATAACGATCCCGGAACGATTCAGTTCGCCGGCGGCAAAAATCCGATCAAGCACGTCATTTATGTGATCAAAGAAAATCGTACCTACGATCAGATTCTGGGCGATCTGAAAACCGGCAATGGCGATTCAAGTTTGACCATGTACGGAGCCGACATTACGCCGAATGAACACAAGCTCGCGTTGCAGTTCGGAGTGCTGGATAACTTTTACGATAGCGGGGAAGTTTCCGGCGACGGGCATTTGTGGTCAACCGCGGCCATTACCAGTGATTACAACGAGAAGACGTGGCAGATTGCCTACCGCGGGAAAGAGCGGACGTATGATTTTCAGGGGACGGTTGCGGGGGAGTATCCGTTGGATCACAAGGAGGCGGATATCGACGATCCCGCGACGGGATTTCTTTGGGACAATCTGGCGCGACATGGACTGAGTTATCGGGACTACGGCGAGTATGTGAATGCGGAGTGGTGCAATAAAATTCCCAAGGCTTCGTCGCCGAAACAGGGAACGCCCTCGCAGGAGGAAGTGGCGTGTCCGCGGACAGATGTGGAGAAGGGCGATGATCTGGAGCCGAATGTGGGCAATCCGCATGGCGGATCGAGTCCGTGGCCGTGGGCGGTGCCGCTTTTCAAGGGAGTGAAGGCGACGAAGGCGGTGCTGCGAGATCATTTTGATCCGTTATATCCCGACTTCAATACGGATTATCCCGACCAGCTTCGCGCGGATGAATTTTTGAACGAATTTGCCGCTTACAAGCGAGCACGGGAGGAGAACGAAGGGACGGAATTTGAGCTGCCGGCGTTCGTGTTGCTCTATTTTCCTGATGATCATACGGGAGGCACGCGGCCGGAGAAGCCGCGTCCGCAGGCCTCGGTGGCGGATAACGATCTGGCCGTGGGGCGCGTGGTGGATGCGGTTTCACACAGCCCATACTGGGATGACACCGCGATATTTATTCTGGAAGACGACGCGCAGAATGGAGCGGACCATGTGGATGCGCACCGATCGATTGCGCTTGTTGTGAGTAAATATTCGCCGGGAACGGCGAACGCGCCTTATGTCGACCACCGCTTTTACACGACCGTGAATCTGATTCACACCATGGAGATGCTGCTGGGGCTACCGGCGATGAACCAGAATGATGCTTATGCGCCGCCGATGGGGCCGATGTTTTCAGGTGCGGGTGAGCAGGCTGCGTTTCAAGCGGACTATCGCAATCTCAAAAACGGACTGATTTACGAGACGAACAAGCGGGATGCGCCCGGCGGGAAGGAATCGACGAAGATGGATTTCTCGCGGCCGGATGCGGCGGGAGCAGCGCGGCTGAATAAGGTGTTGTGGCGAGATCAAAAAGGCGATGCGCCGATGCCCGCGCCGAAGCATACGGTGCTTCCGGCGGGAGATGATGATTAGTGGTCTTTCCGGCTGAAAAATCCAGAAATGGGAACATTTTAAGCCGAGGATCATAACCGGAATTCCTTCGGTTATGAACTCATTTTATTTATTGCCGATAGATTCCGCATGAGCACCGCTGCGCGCGAAAGTCGAATCGCGGTGATGATGCTGGCGGAGGTGTCGTGGGAGGATGCAACGGGAAAGTTACTGAGTGCGCCCGCGCGGCTGGAAGATAAGTCGCTGAGTGGCGCATGCATACGCATGAAAAAGCAAGTCGAAGTGGGAGCAAAGCTGAGAGTGCGCGGCCGCTTCGAGGAGTTTTGCGGAGTGGTCAAATACTGCCGTAGCGAGGGTTGGGATTATGTGGTCGGTGTGCAACGAGAAGCGGGAGCTGCGCCAAATGAAAAGCAATCCCTAGCGCAAGCCGAGCCTGGGTCACTGGAAGAGATCGCGAGCAAAGCTCCGGCAGCAGGGCCTGCGATAGAAGGCGAGCCCGGCGAACGCATGGTGCGGAGTGCGCCGATTGGCTCTTTACGAGGAGTTGAGCGCGGAATGGATGGAGAAACTGGGAGGGTGATACCGGAGCATCGCCGTCGTATGCGACCGGAGGAAGATTTTGGGGTGCACCGGCGAAGCAGATTTCGAACAACGCATTCGGCGAGAGCGAGGGAAGCTCCGAAGGAGAAAAAATCTATGGCACGAAAATGGCTCGAACTGGCGCCGTGGCAAAATAAGCGGGAGAGTCCGAGCGTAAAACCCGAAGCAAGCAGTGAACACGGGCAAGGCAGGAACGGAAGGGAGAATTCCATGCAGCAGGCAGATTCAAATGCAAAGAGGGACGCCGAGGATCGCAAAGCAGAGTGTGTCGCCGGATTTCAAGTCGACCTGTTGCCCATGGAAGAGATCTACCAGGCGGCTGGGATTACGAATTCCAAGAAGGGGTACAGCATTCACAAAGTAGTCGAAATGCTGAACAGCGAACATATGGCTGGGTTGGCCAATGAGACGAAGCGAGCGGCGGTGATGGTGGCGCTTGAAGCTGCCGACATTTCGCTGGGTCAGGTGCAGCAGGATGCGAAGATGCGCCAGGAGGCTCTGGATCGATATGAGGCGGAGCAGACGAAGCTGATTGAAGCGGAGTGGGCGCGAAAGGCGGAAGAAAATATCCGGATTGAGGAAGAACTGGAGCGCGTGAAGGCGCAGTATGCGGCGCGGGTGAAGCGCAATCTGGACGAGGCGGCGCGGGAGAAATCCAAGTTTGACCGATGGCTGGCGATGAAGCAGCAGGAAGTTCGAAGCATAACGGCGGCCATGGATCTTTGTTTGAAGCGCGAGGTAGCGGAGCCCGCCAGTGCTCCGTTGGCGAGCGCCGCGGCGGCGGGCGCGGGAACGAGTCCCCTGCACTGCCATCATCGGCCAAGCCGTAGGCGTGTGCCATTCGTAGCATCGTGCGTGTAAATCGAAACTCCGCTTTTCCTTCCAGCTTTCCTCTGTGCTGACCTCGGCTTTACACTACAAATGTGAAGATTGCGCTTGGGCAGATTAATCCGACGGTTGGAGATTTTTCCGGCAACGCGGCAAAGATGATTGAGTTTTCGCGGCGCGCCCAGACGGAGGGCGCGGGGCTGATTTTGTTTCCCGAGTTGTCCGTGTGTGGTTATCCGCCGCGTGACCTGGTGGAGCGGCCTTCGTTTGTTGCGCACAATCGCGAGAGCGCGGAGCGGATTGCCGAAGCAACGCGCGGGATCGCGGTAATTTGTGGGCTGGTCACTCCGGCCAATTCTGATACCGGCAAGTCGGTGATGAATTCCGCGGCGCTGTTGCAGGATGGGAAGATTGCTTTCCTGCAATCGAAGATGCTGCTGCCGACCTATGACGTGTTTGATGAGATGCGCAACTTTGCTCCTGCAAAATCGCAGGAGCTTTTTCCTTTCTGCGGGAATCGCATGGCGCTCACAGTTTGCGAAGATGCGTGGAACGACAAACTGTTCTGGCCGAAGCGGCTTTATGTAGTGGATCCGATCGAGGCGCTGGTTCGCGCGGGCGGGAATTTTGTTCTGAATATTTCCGCGTCACCTTTTTGGATTGGAAAGCGCGAGGTAAGGCGAGACATGCTGGCCTCGATTGCGCGGCAGCATAAAGTTCCAGTTGCAATGGTGAACCAGGTTGGCGGCAATGACAGTTTGCTGTTTGACGGTTCGAGTGTGGTGCTCAATGCGGAAGGGAAGATCATCGCGCAGGGGCGATCGTTCGAAGAAGACTTGGTTTACTTCGATTCGAAAACTCTGACCGGAGATATGCATGAGCAGATTGAAGGCGAAGAGGCCAGCGTGTATTCGGCTCTGGTGCTGGGAACGCGCGACTACATCCGTAAGTGCGGATTTCAGAAGGCTATCGTCGGACTGAGCGGGGGTATTGATTCAGCGCTTACGGCTGTGATTGCAACCGATGCGGTGGGACCGGAGAATGTGATTGGCGTGGGGATGCCGGGGCCTTACTCTTCGGCGGGATCGATTGCTGACGCGCGCGCATTGGCGAAGAATCTAGGCATTCGGTTTGAACTGCTTTCGATCAACAGTGCAGTGGAAGCGTACCGGGAAACTTTGAAAGATGTATTCGCGAATCGGAAGGAAGATGTGACGGAGGAGAATATTCAGTCGCGGGCGCGTGGCACGCTGCTGATGGCACTCTCCAATAAATTCGGCGCCATCGTACTTTCCACCGGCAACAAAAGTGAACTGGGCGTGGGCTACTGTACACTTTACGGAGACATGGTGGGCGGACTGGCGGTGATTTCAGATGTGCCGAAGACGCTGGTCTATCGGTTGAGTCGCTATGTGAATTCGCGGCGTCCGGTGATTCCGCAGGATACGCTGGAGAAGCCGCCGTCGGCGGAGTTGCGGCCGGATCAGAAAGATAGCGACTCGTTGCCGCCTTACGAAATTCTGGACGCGGTGCTGGAGGACTACGTGGAAGATGCGCACACGGCCGAGCGCATCGCGGCGGATCATGGCTTTGATATTGAAGTGGTGAGGCGCGTCTTACGAATGGTGGATCGGGCGGAATATAAGCGTCAGCAGGCGGCGCCGGGGATCAAGATTACTCCGAAAGCTTTTGGATATGGGCGGCGGTTGCCGATTGCAGCGAAGAGTGAAGTTTGAATTTCTTACTTCCGCAGGGGCTAAAGCCCGCATTCGTGGCCGGCTTTACGCGGCGCTGAAGCGCCGCTCTTCCACGGGGCTGCAGGCAGAACGTTGCAGCCGGGTCGCTGCAGGTGCAGCGTCGCAAGGCATGGCGCTGAAGGCGACCGCGATCTGAGGGAACAGATTTGCTTTCGCAAGGCATGGCGCTAGAGGCCACCGCGATCTCAAGGAACAGATTTGCTTTCGTGTGGGATTGTTGGATTGGCATTCTCTGAGCCTCTCCAGAATAGATTCTTAATTCGAGTTGAAAGGAAATCATGCGTAGTGCTAGTAAGGCGATTTTTATTCTGCTAATTACCTGTGGCCTGATGGTTGGCCAAACTCCAACAAAAACGAAGAGTGGGGAAAAATCCGCTGCGCCGTCGATGAATAGTCCCGCGGTGAATCTTCCATCGGAGGCAACGGTGGATTCCTTCATGCAGCAGACTTTTGGCTATGAGCCGGGTGTGACCTGGAAAGTCTCCAGCATCAAACCGGCGCCGGTGCCGGGATTGGCGCAGGTTGACGTGGTACTGGCCAGCCCGCAGGGACAGCAGGCGAGCCGGTTTTACGTTACGGCGGATGGTGAACATGCGGTGGTGGGTGAGATTATTCCGTTCGGGGCGAAACCGTTTGAGCGGGTGAACAAGATACTGGAAAAGGGAATTACCGGACCTTCGCGCGGACCGAAAGATGCGCCGGTCACCATCGTGGAGTTTGGCGATCTGCAATGTCCAGCGTGCAAAGCGGCGCAGCCTGCGATCGAGGGCCTGATTGCAGCGGAACCGAACGCGCGCTTTGTGTTTCAGAATTTTCCGCTCGAGATGCACAACTGGGCGGCAAAGGGCGCGGCTTATGCTGATTGTGTGGCGCAGGCTTCCAACGACGCGTTCTGGAAATTTATTGCGAAGACCTACGAAACTCAGTCTGACATTACGGCGGAAAACGCTGATCAGAAGCTGACCGCGCTGGCGGATGGAGCGGGCGTGAAAGGGGCGGATATTGCCGCTTGCGCCAGCCAGCCCGCCACCAAGGCTCGGGTGGACGCTTCGATTGCGCTGGGAAAATCGGTGAACGTGAACGGCACGCCTACTTTGTTTATTAACGGCAGAACGATTGGGAATGTGAGCCAGGTTCCGGCGGAGGCATTGAAGGGGTTGGTGGATTTCGCGGCGAAGCAAGGGAAGTGAGAGAGCGCCTTCCCGGGATGCTTCAGGGAATACGACCACAGGGGCTAAAGCCCGCAAGGGTTTGAGCACTTAACGCGGCGCTGAAGCGCCGCTCTTCCACGGTACTAAAAGGGACAGCGCCGCTCTTCCACGGTATTGAAAGGGACAGTTTTGATCTGAAAGGAACTGTTCCGTCCTCGAGCAAAAGCGTTGTGCCGCAGCCCATCCGGGCTAGCCTTCCGAGGAGAGATGGAAGCGGCGCTACTCCGCGATACCTCCATGTTTACTTTCACACGGGACTGAGGCGGCGCGATACTTCCAAGATTCTTTCCACACGGGAGTGAGGTGGCGCCTTTCATGGTGCAGGGAACTCGTGATGCTTTTCTTGTAAGAACCGCAGGACGGAGGCCCGAAAACAGACCTCGCTAGTTCTGGGTTACCCAAATTGCGTCGGTCTTCAGGTTGCGGTTGGCCACAATGTGGGGAGTGATGACGATGAGCAGTTCGTCGTTCTCGGTGGTGAGGGAATTATTCACCATGGCTTGGTTGAGGCCGGGAATGACGCCGAGACCGGGAATGCCAGTCATCGAGCGAATATCGCTGCTGGAGATTTCCCCGGCGACTACGGCGGGCTCGCCATCCTGAAGACGGATGCTGCCTTCATATTCCTGATTGGAGATGATAGGCACGCCGTTCGCGCTTTGACCGGTGAGCGAGCGCAATTGCAAGTCCAGCTTTAAACTCACGTCCGAGCCGCCGTGAATGACTGTCGTGGTCTTCAAATTTAACCCCAGGTCTTCATAACTCACCGAAGGAAAGGGCGGAACATAGCTCTGATTGCCGAGCACCTGGGAGATTTGCGGGGAGTTAAAAACGGGTGCGTAAGAAGCGTTCAGGATAGGATATCGCTCGCCTACGTGAAAAGTTGCCTCTTTGCCCTGGCCGGCGCGCAATGTGGCGCGGCTCACGGCGCGGGACCAGGATTCGTTAAGGGAAAGAGCGGCGCTCAGTTGATCGAGACTCAGTCCGGAGAATGTGAGTCCGCCGCCGAAGGTGGCCAGGGGCTGGCTGAAAATGGAATTCTGCTGGCCTTGTAATTGCGCCAGCAAGCCAGAAAGTCCAGAGGTGCCCGCCTGATTGATTCCGCCGGAAGAAATCAGCTGGTTGATCAGAGACTGGATGCTTTGTCCGCCAAGGGCGGCGAGCGCCGCGACTGGAATATTGTACAAATTAAAAGTGTCGGGAATGTGCAGGCCGATGTTGCGCGTGAGGTTGTGGCTGATCTGATAGATCTCAATGTTGAGTGAGACCTGGGGCGGCTCACTACTCAACTGTTGCATGAGCGTGGTGCAGGCCTTCAGCATTGCCTGAGGAGCACGCACTTCGAGGACTCCATTTTGCCCGGGACTTATCTTTTGAAATTCGCAGATGTTACGCAGTGAGCTTACGAGTTCAGTTGCCTCTTGTGGAGTGCTGCCTCCGGGAACAGCAAAGGTTGCCAGCGACATGCGATCAAATTGTTTGTGATTTTCCGGAGTATTTTTTGCGATTAAGAGTTGGTGAGTGTCGAGCGGCGACCACATGGTTTTGCTGACGCGGCAGGCAAGATTGAGAGCGGTGAAGAAGTCGACATCATCGACGTAGAAACGAACCGTCATGGGCTGGACGGAATCGTCAAACTCGGCGGTAACGCCATAGGCGGAAGCCAGTTCGGTGAAGAGGCCGCGAACATCGCCGCGATAGTGAAAGGTCGCCACTTCCGGCCTGGGTCGCAAATGGATTTCAGAGGATTCGGCGAGCAGTGGCGAAGGGGTGGGCTTCGTGGAGTCATCCGTGCGGAGCGCCTCGGCGAGGCGAGTCTGCAGGTAGTCATTGTCAGGGTCGAGTTTGAGGGCGGAGCTGTATTCCGCCACTGCGGGATCGCGCTGGCCATCGGCCAGCAGCGCGTCGCCGCGCTCGGTGTGCTGAAACACCAATTGTGATTTCGCCACTTCCCGCGCCGCAAAGAATTTGGTGTCCTGGGAGACCAGCCGTGACGCCTCATCGAACGCGAGGAAGGCCTGGTCAATATGCTTGTGTTCTTCCAGCTTCACTCCGCGAGCGTAAGCCGTGCGCGCTTCCTTCTCATCCTTCCTGGACGGAATGCAACTGATGCCGCCGGGCACGCCGTTGCCGCAGGAGATGATGGGAGTGTCCGCGGACGCGTTGCTGGCGGCGAATAGCGGAATGGCTGCAAGGGACAGGAGGCAGGCCGCCGCAATGAACGTGAGGCTACGCATTCGGATGATTCTAACCTGCCGTGCTGCTTTCCCGAGAGAGCCAGAAGTGCCGGGTACCTTGGATTTAAACCGCCTCGGGGACAGCGTGGATAGAACGGATGGATGACGGGTTCTTGCGGCAAGCCGTCAACTCAGCATGAGGCGCTCGATGTCGCGGGCCTTGCCGGTGGTCTCGTCGCAATCGATGACCACGGCGCACAAGCGGACGTCGCCGGTGGCTGCCTCGAAGCGCACGGGCATGCCGTTAAGGAACTTGTTGACGACGAGTTCTTTTTTTACGCCGATCACGCTGTCGTAGGGACCGGTCATGCCGACATCGGTGACGTAGGCCGTTCCTTTGGGGAGAACGCGTTCGTCGGCGGTGGGGACGTGAGTGTGGGTGCCGACCACGGCGGTGACGCGGCCATCGAGATACCAACCCATGGAAATCTTTTCGGAAGTGGCTTCGGCGTGGAAATCCACGAAAATTATTTTGGCGTCGATCTTCTGCAGAAGCTGGTCGGCGGTGCGAAAGGGATCGTCGTTCGAGGCCATGAAGACGCGGCCCTGCAGGTTGATCACGGCGTAGGGAACGTTTCCTTTCTTGCCCTGATACAAACCCCAGCCGGGCATATCGGCAGGATAGTTTGCGGGGCGCAAAATTCGCCGCTGTGGACTGTTGCCGTTGCCTTCGACCATTTGAAAATAGTCGAGGATCTCTCGCTTGTCCCAAACGTGATTGCCGGTGGTGATGACGTCAATATTCAATTCGAAAAGTTCCTCGGCGAGAGCGGGAGTGATGCCGAAGCCGGCTGCGGAATTTTCGCCGTTGGCGATGACGAGGTCGATCATTTCATCGCGGATTATGCCGGGCAGACGCTCTTGGACGATGGTGCGTCCGGGGCGTCCGAAAATGTCGCCGATGAAGAGGATGCGCATGTGAGAGATAAAATTCGATGGTAACACGCGGAAAAGCAGTCGAGCTGCGCTCGACGGACAGCCGAGGGCGGCTGTCCCACATGCGGCTATCCCTACTGTTAAGTGCGTCTCTACGGAGCGAGTTCGGCGGTGCGGAGGAAGTCGTAATTGCCGGCGGGATTTAGCTGCAGATTGCGCACGCGTTTGTTGTGGACGAGAACGTTGTCGAGATACCAGAGATCGATATAGGGGAGTTGCTCGGCGAGGATCAGTTGCAGTTCAGCGTAGAGTGACTTGCGCTTTGTCTGATCGACTTCGCGACGAGCCTGGTCGATGAGGGCATCGACTTTTGGATTTGAAAAGTAGCCGCGGTTGGCTCCGTTGGGCGGGAACTTTGACGAGTGAAAGGCATATTCGAAGATATCCGGATCTTCGTTGCCTCCGATCCAGCGCAGACTGTAGAGCTGAAAGGCGCCGTGAGTCACGTCGGCGAAGAATGTGGCGAATTCGAAGGTGCGGATGTCGAGTGCGATTCCCACTTCGCGCAACTGTTGCTGCATGACGGCGACCATGAGGCGAGTGTTTTCGTCCGTTGAGGTCTTCATGGTGAGGTGAAAGCGAATTCCGTTGATGGGGGGATAACCGGCGGCATCGAGCAACTGGCGGGCTTTTTCGGGATCATGATCGTAGGCGGGCACGTTGCCGTTGTAGGCCCAGCTCTGCGGGGGAAGAATGCTGCGCGCAGGCTGCGCTTCGCCGCGCCAGAGATATTCGATCATTGGCGCGCGGTCGAAGGCATAGGCAATCGCCTGACGGACGCGAACGTCGCGCAGGATGGGATCGCGAAGATTAAATCCCATGTAAGCCAGCACCGTTCCGGGAGCGCGTTCGACGGCGAGGGACGGATCGCGCTGAAGAGTGAGCACGGTATCGGGCGTGAGCGCGTTGATCGTCGCGTCGCCGCTGCCTTTGCGCAGTTCGAGGGCTCGTGTAGTGGCGTCGGGAACCACGGCAAAACGAACGCTGGTTAGTTTCGGTTTCTCGCCCCAGTAATTGTCATTGCGCTCGAGGATGACTTCTTTGTCGGTTTCGGCGCTGACGAATTTGAAAGGGCCGGAGCCGATGGGATGCGTGGTCATTTCGGTTCCGCTGCCGTAAGGGACAATGCCGATGGCGCCGTCGGAAAGATTCCACAGCAGAGTTGCGGAGGGCTCTTTCATGTGAAAGATGACGGTGTCATCATCGGGAGCGTCGATGTGATCGACGAAGCGGTAGACGGCGGCTTTGGTGCTGCGGATCTTGCCCTGAAGCAGAGAATCGAACGTCCATTTCACATCGCGTGAGGTCAGCGGGCGGCCATCGTGGAACTTTACGCCGTGATGCAAGTGAAAGATGTAGGTGAGAGGGTCAGGGATTTCCCAACGTTCGGCGAGGCCGGGGGCGACGTCCAAGTTGTCGCCGCGAGAAAGCAAGTCGTCGAAGATGAGATTGTCGATGCGCTCGGATTGGGCGTCGACTCCGATGCGGGGATCGAGATTGGTCGGGCTGGATTCGATCAGCATGACCAGCGTGTTGGGATCGGGCTTATGAGAACACGATAGCTGCGCAAGACTTAGCGCGAGCGCCGCCAGAATGAAAATGGTGCGGCGCATCAACTGAAGTCCACACACATTTGCTGGATGGTGTTAACGGTTCTCCAGTTTCGCATGGTCGTCGGTATCGCCAGAACGCGATCGATCGGCTTCTTCATTACAGCGCTTTCGGCCACACCGTTCGGAAGGTAAAAATAAAGTTCTTTGCCGAGCGAGCGGAATTGATCCGGCTTGAGAACAAGCGCCTCCAGTTGCTGAACAGCGGATGCGGCAGGCGGTTCGCGGAGAAACATGACGTGTAGCTTCGTTTGGTCAAAGTCCGATTGTTTCAGAAAGGGATTATTGGCAATCACCTGCTTGATTTCTTCGGCGGTTCGAATCATGACAGAGACGGAGTGGCCAAACTTTGAAAGAATTGTTGCCTCGATTTTTTTCGACAGCGCCTGGTCGGAAATTTTTGCGGCTTTGAATACGACGTTTCCACTCTGAATATAGGTCTTCACCTCAGCAAAGCCCAGCGCCGCAAGCGAAGCGCGAAGCTCGTCCATCTTTATTTTCTTGTGCCCGCCGAGATTGATTCCGCGCAGCAGTGCGACGTAAACCGGCATAACCAGACCTTTCTAAGGATACGAAATCTTGCCCAGAATTGCTGGGCGGGTCGCTCCCGTCGCCGATGGAAGGTTGGACGCGCGGCGATTCCAGGTTTCGTGAGCGAGTATGGCGAAGGCTACCGCTTCCTTTGCGGCCGAGGGAAGGCCAAATTCGTCGGAGAACCGGAGGCGCAATCCGAGCGCGGCGAGTTCGCCGGTTAGCATGGACACGAGTGTGGAATTTTTCGCGCCGCCGCCGGAGAGAATCATTTCGTGAAAACGCAGCTTACGAGTTGGGTCTTGCGTCGTGTAACGCCGGATGGCGTCGGCGATGGATTTTGCGGTCAGGGCTGTGGCCGTAGCGAGGATATCTTGTTTGGGGCGGCGGCCGCAGGCTTGCAGGAATTCGCGAACGAATTCGCGGCCGAACTCTTCGCGCCCGGCGGTTTTGGGAGGAGCTTTGCGAAAAAAGTCGCGCTGTAGGATTTTGCGAATGACGTTAGCTTGTACTTTGCCGGAGGCGGCGATTCTGCCTCCACGATCAAACGGCTGGCGGAATAGATGGTCGGTGACGGCGTCGATCACCATGTTGCCGGGGCCGGTGTCGAAGGCGATCACTTGGCTGGCAGATGCGCGTGCGGGAATTGCGGTGAGGTTGGCAATGCCACCGATGTTCTGCGCGATTCTTCCCATGTGCGCGTCGCGGAAAAGCAGGTAGTCGAGGAAGGGAACCAGGGGCGCACCTTTGCCTCCGGCGGCCAGGTCCGCGGGACGAAAATCCGAAACCACCGGAGCACCCACTCTGGCGGCGACGATTGCAGGCTCGCCTGTTTGCCAGGTAGTGGTTAGTTTGCGGCCGAGGAAACGTGCGGGCTCGCCCTGGTGATAGAGGGTCTGTCCGTGGCAGCCGATCAGGTCGGCTTTTGTGCGTAACTGGCTTTGGGTGGCGAGGATGGCATCGGCATAGAGTTCGCCAAGAAGAAAATTCAGGCGAGACAGATCGGCTACGCTGGCCCGGGTGGCATTCATTGCGGCGAGTACGGCTGCGCGAACTTTCTTCGGGTAAGCGTATTCCGCGTGGCCGATGAGTTGGAAGCTCGCTTGTGACCGCGTGTTTGCGTCGCGCGGTTGTCGCGAATCGTTCATTCTAACCAGAGCTACGTTGATGCCATCGGCGGAGGTGCCGCTCATCACTCCAGCCACGATCATTGGTTTTTTCGTCATGATCGCGGAAGCCCGGGATTATTCCTAGCGAAGTTTACGACCGGCGGATTTCGGGCTTACGGCTTCCACGCGCGCCAGGGTTGCCAGCCGGATCTGTTCGCCGAATTCCCAGAGGTTTCGCGAAAGCTTTTCGACGGTTGCGGCGGAAGGAGTTGTTGGCGTGGCGCGCAGAACTTTCGCCGATTTGTTTTTGAATGCGAGCACTCTGGCGCACGGAGTCGGCGGCGCGGCGGGCGAATTTCGGGTCACGCTCGGTAGTCGTGATGAGTGCGTCGTAGGCCTGCGTTATGTAGTCTTCGCGATGGCAGATCAGGCAAAGATCTCCACCCGCGCGAATGTGCTCGACGGCGGCTTCGCCGATGGGAGCCGCGGACAAGACACCGCCCATTTCCAGATCGTCGGATACGATCAGGTTGCGATAGCCGATACGCCTGCGGAGGACATCGGTGATCCAGAGTTGAGAGAGCGAAGCAGGAGTGCGATCGTGCGTGACCTGCGGATAGGCAGCGTGCGAAATCATGATCAGCTTTAACGAGGCGCGGAGCAAGCGATAGGGAAGTAGATCTTCAGCCAGAAGTTTCTTGAGAGATTTTTCGATTACCGGAAGATGGTGATGACTATCGAGGGTGCCTTCGCCGAGACCGGGAAAGTGCTTGCCACATCCCAGCACGTTGGCGGTGCGCAGTCCGGCGAGAAATTCACGGGCGTAGGTTACGGTTTCACGCGGATTGGCGGAAACGGCACGGGAACTCATCACGCTGCGCGAGGCTTCGAAGGCAAGATCGAGGACGGGAGCGAAGTCGAGGTTGAAGCCGAGGGCGCGGCAGTTTTCTCCTACGAGCTTGGCCGTGCTTGCGGAAAAGTTTGCGGTCTCGGGTAGCGAAGACTTCCGCGGCGGACGGGAGTCGGGACCGAGAGCATCGCGGAAGCGATCGACCTGGCCGCCTTCTAGGTCGACGCAGGTGAATAGCGGCGTGGAGACGCACTTTTGGCAATCGCGGAGGAGACGCCAGGTTTGCTCGGGAGCTTTTGATGTTGCGTGCGAAGAGGATTACGCCGGCGGGCTGGAGCGGGTGAGCAGGGAAGCTGAGGCGCGGCGTCAGCTCGGTGGCGTCGAAGCCGATGATGAGAAGCTGGCCGATGTTTTTCTGTGAGCTGGATTTCACGCCGCGGGTCATCTCAAATTTCTTTCTTGAGTTGCGCTATCAAATTGAGCGCCTCCAGCGGGGTGAGGTGGTTCAAGTCGACTTCGCGAAGCTTCTCCAGTACGGGCTGAGAGATGGGAGTGAAGATCGTGAGCTGCGTCGGGGGAGGCGAGGCCCCGGGGAGAGATGGCCGGTGAGTTCGCGCTCGGCAGACTCGTGCTCGGTCAACACTTCGCGGGCGCGGGTGATGACTTCGTTGGGCAGGCCTGCGAGTTTCGCGACTTCGATGCCGTAGCTGCGGTCGGCTGCGCCGGGCTCAACTTTGCGGAGAAATGCGATTCCGCCGCCGGTTTCCTTCACCGAGACATGGTAGTTCTTCACTCCTGAAAGTTGTTCGGCCAATTCCGTGAGCTCGAAATAATGGGTGGCGAAGAGAGTTTTGGCGCGCACGCGGGCGTGGAGATATTCGATGGCGGACCATGCGATAGCGAGACCGTCGTAGGTGGAGGTGCCGCGGCCGACTTCATCGAGCAAGATTAAGGAGCGAGCGGTTGCGGTGTGCAAGATCGCGGCGGTTTCTGTCATTTCGACCATGAAAGTGGAGCGGCCACGTGCGAGATTGTCGCTGGCTCCGATACGAGTGAAGACGCGGTCGACGACGCTGAGGCGCGCGGAGCGGGCGGGAACGAACGAGCCCATTTGGGCGAGGATGACGATTAGCGCGGTTTGGCGAAGATAGGTCGACTTGCCGCCCATGTTCGGTCCGGTGAGCAGGAGGATGGTATGGGTGGAGGAATTTAAATAGAGATCGTTGGGAACGAAGCGGTCGGTGCCTCCGGACATTTCCTGCTGTTCGATTACGGGATGGCGGCCTTCGAGGATTTCGAGATCGCCTGCGCCATTTTCTGCGGGAGGAACGAAAATTGGACGGCAGTAATTGCGGAGGGCGGCAACGTGCGCTAGAGATGCCAGGACATCGACTTCGGCCAGCGCCAGCGCGGTTTGGCGGATCCGCTTGGCTTCGGCAGCGATGGCGGTGCGCAACTCGGTGAAGAGGCGGCGCTCGATCTCGACGATCTTTTCCTGCGCGTCGAGAATTTTAGCTTCGTATTCTTTTAGTTCAGGTGTGGTGAAGCGCTCGGCTCCGACCAGAGTCTGTTTGCGTTCGTAGTCCTGCGGAGCCAGGTGCAGATTCGATTTCGACACTTCGATGTAGTAGCCGAAGATGGAATTGAATTTTACTTTGAGCGAGCCGATTCCAGTACGGGTGCGCTCGCGTTGTTCGATCTGGGCGAGGACTTGCTTGCTGTTGCGGGAGAGTTCGCGGAGGTCATCGAGATCGCGATCGAGGCCGGGGGCGATGACGCCGCCGTCGGAGAAGCTGAGCGGCGGTTCGGGGACGATTGTCTTTTCGATGCGGTCGCGGAGATCGGATAGGTCGTCGAGCAATCCGTGCAGAGTGTGCAGGCGCTCGGCATTCAGGCGCGCGGCGGCGGCTTTTATCGCCGGAATTTTCGCGAGCGACGAGGCGAGGGCGAGAACATCGCGTGGATTTGCGGTCTCGAGCGTGACTCGGCTGAGCAGGCGTTCGAGATCCAGAACACCGTCGAGTGCGCGCCGTAACTCTTCGCGCGAGATGGTTTCTTTTACGCCGGCTTCGACCGCGTCTAAACGGGCGTTGATTTCCGCGAGATCGAGCGAGGGGCGCAGCAACCAGGCGCGCAGAAGGCGCTTGCCCATGGGAGTGACGGCTGCATCGATCGAGCGAAACAGTGTGATGCCTGCGTCCGTTCCGGCGAATAAGGGTTCGATCAGTTCGAGATTGCGGACGGTGACAGCGTCGAGCACCAGACAGTTCTGGCGCTCGTACCAGCCGATGCGGTCGACGTGATCGAGTGAACCGCGCTGAGTGGAGCGGACGTAGTAGAGAATCGCTCCTGCGGCCGCGGCTGCGGCGGGGCGGCCAGCGAGGCCAAAACCTTCGAGGGATAGGACTCCAAAGTGATTTTCGAGGAGAGGAATGGCGTGATCTGGGGCGAAGATCCAATCGTCGAGCGGGGTTTCGGTGCAGGTGGAAGCCGAAGAGTGTGGCTGAGGAGATTGCGACCGCCGAGCGCTTGAATCGAACAGCGGAGCGGCCGAGCCATACAACAATTCTTTGGGCCGGAGTTGTTCTAATTCTTCCTGCACGCGGCGGAGCGCGGATTCGCCGGAGAATTCAGTGGCGCGAAATTCGCCGGTGGAAAGATCGAGGGCGGCGAAGCCGACGCGGTCTTCGACTTGCGCGAGAGCGGCGAGAAAATTGTTTTCGTCCGAGTTGAGAGACGAATCGGCGGCGGTGCCGGGAGTGACTACGCGGGTGACTTCGCGGCGAACCAATTTTGTGCCGATCTGCTTTTTCGCGAGCTTGGCATCCTCCATTTGCTCGCAGATGGCAACTTTGAAACCTTTGCGAATGAGTTTGCCGATGTAGCCTTCGGCGGCGTGATGGGGCACTCCGCACATGGGAACGGCCATACCTTTTTCTTTGTTGCGTGAGGTCAGAGTGATTTGCAGCTCTTTGGAAGCTACGATGGCGTCGTCGAAAAAAAGCTCGTAGAAGTCTCCCAGACGAAAGAACAGAAGGGCTGTGGGATGTTCTTTTTTGACGGCGGCGTACTGGCGCATCAGCGGAGTGGAGGGCTCGGTCATCAGCTTAAATCGAGGGAATGGACTGGCGCGGATTATAACAAAGGATCATCGTGATTCCAGCCGGGTTTGGCTAAATGGGCCTGCAGTATAAATTCATTCCCCACGAAGGACCTTTACGCGCTCATGGCAGGCAAAGTGCCACGAAGTTTTTGTTTCTTGAAATGTTTGTTGACGGGGCTTCTGCATGAGTGTTTTCCTAATGCATGGAACTCCGCAAAGATCCGATTACACGTTCCTGGGTGATGACTGGGGACGAGACGGCGGTAAGCGCGCAGCATCCTGAAGCGGCCTGTCGATTTTGTCCCGACTCTCCGCAACCGACTCAGATTATTTCTTCTGTGCCGAGCGCGGCGGGATGGTCTGCGCGGTCAATGGTGCATCCTGCGCCGCTTTATCACATTGAAGGCGAGCCGGAGCGGCGCGGAGATGGGATTTACGACCGCATGAGTTCGGTGGGTGCGCATGAGGTTCTGGTGGAGAATCCCCGGCACGATAGGCAGTTGTGGAACGCGAGCGACGAGGAGATTGGGCAATTTCTGCGGCTGGCGGCAGAACGCATTTTAGATCTGAAGCGCGACCCGCGTATCAAGTACGTCAGTCTGTTTAAGGACTTCGGCACGAATGCGGGCCAGGAATTCAGTCATCCCACTTCGCAGATTACTGCGACCATGTTTGTGCCGCGACGAGTGCTTTATGAATTGCGGGCGGGGCGGGAGTATTTTCAAGCCAAAGAGCGCTGCGTATTCTGCGACATTCTGAATCAGGAGGAGCGGCAGGCTTCGCGGGTAATTGAGGCGCGGGGCGACTATGTAGCGATTGGACCTTACGCTCCGCGCGTGCCTTATGAAACATGGATTCTGCCGCGTAATCATGAGGCGTCGTTCGAGCGGACGGGGCTATCGAAGCCGGGACTACGCACGAACCTTGCGGCGCTGTTGCGGCGCACGCTGCAGCGGGTGCGGGCGCTGACGGAGGGGTTTCATCTGGTGCTGCACACTTCGCCCAACAGTCTGCATCCTTCCAAGACGCTGGGTTACTGGAAAACGATCGACGATGATTATCACTGGCACATTGAAATCATGCCGGTGCTGGCGACGAAGGCGAAGTCTTACACGTTCAAGGAAGTTTATTATTCGCCGGTGAGTTCGGAGACCGCGGTGAAGCAGCTGCGGGAGGCGAAGATTGATGGGTGAGGTTTCTTGCTCTCACCAAAGTCGACGGAACGCCGGCGTTACGGACTACCACCGGCGCGGCGGAGAAGGTGGGTGACCTCGACATTGTTGCGGACCTGAGCCCACGTGAGGGCGGTATAGCCGTTGCGGCTGCGGAGATTTACGTTGGCGCCGGCTGCGATGAGGGCTTTCACTACTTCTGGATTTGCCTTGATATTTTGACAGGCAAGAATCAGAGCGGATTGTCCACCCTGGTCGAGTGAGTTGATGCCCGCGTCGGTGCCGGTTGACAGTAATTGTTTTACGGCTTTCAGGTCTTCCGCGACTGCGGCGCGCATCAGCGGAGTTTGATCGGGATCTTCGAGCGTTTCGCCACCGCTGCCCAAGGCAACAGGCCACGCTATGGGAAGAATTCTGGCGACCTTGACGTTGACATCGCCGTTCATCTTAGGCCAGTCGTTCATCTTGAAATATCCGCGCAGTAGAGGTTGAAGCTGGATTTGAACCATCCAGAGCAAGACTGAATTTTCTATGGGACGCCAGGTGGCGGAGGCTTCGTCCCAGGTTTGAAGGCGAAAAACGCTGAAACCATCGGCGGTATTCCACTCGAAGTGCGCGTCCAGATCGCGAATGAAGCCAGAGGGGCTGATCCAAATCAAACCGCAGCACACAAGTAAAGCGATGAGTGCGTAAGGCCAAGATCGACGTCCGGCGAGGCGCGAGAGAATCACTCCCAGGGATGCGAGCAGGGCGAGTGCTCCGATCAAGAGGCCGGCAGCGGCGAGGATTTCGGCAGCGGCATTCCACCAGTGCACCCGCCAGTCAAGAAAACCGGCTTCATCAAAATGCCAGAAGGGATTGAGATAAAGCAGAGTGAGACCTCCGGCAAAGAGGACGGCTCCAGTTTCTAGTGCGATCAGGGCCCAACTGGCGCGACGAATGTGACGGGCGGCAGGGCTGAGCCGGGGTGGTTGCAGCGTGGGCGGATTGAGCATCGATACCTGCCGAATCTATAGGCCAGATCAATCTCTTCAGATCGGCGTCTTTTTTCAGAAAGAAGAGTATAGGCAGGAGGCGGAAGATGGGAAGAGGAATTTGAATGAAGGATCGGATCGAACCCGACTGATTACGCTCCAGCAACTTTGGCTTGGAGCAGCCGACCGCCTTGAGTTAATAAATTTCCGGCAGCTTCCGGGTCGAGGGGTTGGGAAAAGAAATAGCCCTGGCCAAGGTCGCAACCGATCTCACAGAGACGATCCCAATGCTTTGCCGATTCAATGCCTTCGGCGATAACCCTCACTTTCAACTTATGGGCCAGAAGAACAATCAGTTCTACCATTTCGGCGGTGCCGCGATCCGCCAGCATACCGCTGATGAGGGAGCGGTCGATCTTCAGGGCTTCCATGGGGAACAGGCGCAAGGCGTTTAAAGAGGAGTTCCCGGTTCCAAAGTCATCGAGGACGACTGCGATGCCAAGTTGCTTTAAATGGGAAAGAACCTTAAGAGTGAGTTTGGGATCGGAGGCGGCGATAGTTTCCGTTATCTCCAGCCGCAGGCGCGATGGTTCGACCCCAGTTTTCGTGCATGGCTGCCTGCAGTTCGGGGACGAAGCGGTCATCGGCAAATTGCTTGGCTGAGAGGTTGACGCTGATGGTAACGGACTGAGTGGGATGCTGATTTTTCCAGGCTTGCAGTTGTTTGCAGGCCTCGAGTATGAGCCAGTGGCCCAGGGCATAGAGCAACCCGGAATCCTCGGCGGCCGCAATGAAATGGTGTGGCGAAATCAGACCCTGATCGGGATGCTGCCAGCGCAGGAGAGCTTCGAAGCCGATGATTTCCCGGCTCGCTAGTTTCACGATGGGCTGGTAGTGGATGCGGAACTGGCTGCGGGTAATGGCTTCTCGTAATTCGGCTTCGAGCTTCATCCGATTGACAGCGCGGTTGTGCATGGCTTCGTCAAAGACCTCGCAGCGGGATCCCCCCATGGACTTGGCGCGGCGCATGGCCACGTCGGCGTCCTGGAGCAGATCTTCGGCTCGATCATGGGTGACGGCGCTGATTGCAATTCCTACGCTGGCTGTTGGACGCACTTCGCGGCCTTCCACGAGAAGCGGTTTCGCCAGCCCCAGCAGAATGCGTTGTGCGACGCGCATGGCATCGCTGGGATCGGCGATGCCTTCGAGCAGGATCGTGAACTCATCCCCGCCCAGCCGGGAGAGAACGGCATTTCTGGCGGTGAGCTGAGTCTGCGGACGCGCCACGGTATCTTCGTCGCGAAGTCCGGCTTCGATACGATGGCCAGATTCGACCAAGATCTGATCCCCGGCGGCGGGGCCCATGGTGTCATTGAAAACTTTGAAGCCGTCGAGATCAACGAACAGAATGGCGTACTGGTCCCGGGGATTGCGCTGGGCGCGCTCGAATAATTGCTGAAGGCGATCAAGGAAGAGACGACGATTGGGCAGTCCGGTTAGACCATCATGAAAAGAATTGTGCTCGGCTTGTTGTTCGGCGCGCTTGCGGTCAGTAATGTCGCGATTCACGATGACAAGTTTGGCGACTTCGCCTTTGGCGTTGCGGATAGTGCCGGCGATCGATTCGAGAACCCGCCAGCTTCCGTCTTTGTGGTGAATGCGATATTCAAGTTTTTTTCCAACGCCGGTGCTGCGGGCTTCGCGGGCGGCTTCGAGTACCTTGAAACGATCGTCGGGATGAATCTGATCGAAGGCTGAGGTCTCTCCCAGTTCGGCTGCGGAATACCCGAGAATGCGGCGGTAGGCGGGGCTATTGTAAAGCCGATTGCCTTTTACATCGACCAAGGCAATCATGTCGGCGGCGTTTTCGGTAACAATCTGAAATAGCTCTTCACGTTTTTCCGATTCGCGGTGAATCCGGTAAATGCGGATTTCCTCATAGATAGCGAGCAGGATGAGGGTGCCGAGAGCAATCCAATGCCAATGGTCGGTCATTTTGATTTCGGTGAGAAGGGGGACATCCAAGGAGGATATCGGCAGATCCCGGTGGAAAGTTAATTCCTTTGGGGCCATTCTGTACCTTGGTGCGGGATAGCCCAGATAGGGAGTTGTGCGAGACAGAGCTAGTGAACTGTCTAAAAGAAAGCGACTAAATGGTATGGTTTTGCGGCGATTACGGCGCAACTGAGGCTGTGCGCTTTCAAAATAGATTCAAATTTGACACATTACCGTACCCAGGGGCGATTGACCGCAGAGCGAAAGTTTTATAGACTTTGTCGCATTCAATCGGATTGATTTGGCAGGATTCTTCCACTCTGTGGGGAGAAGAAATTGCTGACTTGATCCAAGTGGCTTGAGCCGGTTCGGGGTTCGCCGCGACGTCCAGCTTGCTCATTCTTCCCGTTCTCATCACCTTAACCCCAGGGCTTTTGAAAGGGTTTCATCCAATCGCATAAAAATTGATCTGGAGGGAGGAGAAGGAAATGTGGAAATACAAGCTTCTATTCGTAGTGGCGGGAATGCTCGCTATGGGCGCTCCCAGCAAGACAACGTTCACAGCCGGGTCGTGGAAGGTGGACGTACACCATTCTGACGCTCAACTGGTCACGGATGCGACCACCGATTATGGAAAAACGAAAATGGATGTCACCCTCGGTTTCGCGCGAATGAATGGCCGAGTGGAGCTGGACAACGACAACCTCAGCAAGTCGTCCTTCGATATACGGCTGTATCCCGCCGACTCCATGACGCCCGATATTAACGAAGAGGGGAAGTTCCTGAGCGATTGGGTGGCCAACCTGTCAAACCACACATTGGTGTGTTTCCACTCCAAGGGGGCCGTGCTTATGCCGGACGGGCGGTTAAAAACGACGGGCCAGCTGGTCCTCACTCGCGTGGATCGCAACGTGGAAATCAGTTCTGGGGAAGGCTATATGGGGCCGATGTATGGACCGCCGATGGTGCACCGGGTTTCGCATGAAGCCACTTTTGTTTTTGATACCCCAACCGAGGGAAAGGATGGTCAGAAAGACGGCGGCATCGCGTTATCGGGATCGACTGGTGTGTTCCACGAAGATTATCCTCAATTGCTGCGGGCGGTGGTGAGCACATACTGGCCGCCGGTGGTGCAGGATAAAAACTGCCAGGCGTCGAGTGGCGGGGGAGAGGACTATCGCGGCTCGCAATGCACAGGGACGCTTCTGATGGCGCCGGCCCTGCCCGAAGCGCCGCACGCAGCAAACGCGGAAGACGTGGGCGCTCCTCAGAATTTCAACGCCGTGGTCGGAAATCACCTCAATATTGCGGTTCACATGAGACTGACGGCGAAGACGGCGGGAGAAATGGCAGCAAACTAGTGGGAGCTCGTGCAGCCTTTCCGTCCAGGCAGTGCCGAGCCCGACATGTCTTTGGGGAACGGTATTCGAAACGGAAGACTGAAGCGCGCGAAGTTTATCAAACCAGGGAAAATTCATAGGAGGATTTATGGCAACAAGCAGAGTAGTTCCCATGAAAGTGACGCAGATGAAGGCGGCGCAAGTCTCAAGGCCCGGCGCCGATTTCGAGATTGTCGAGCGCGAGATTCCCAAGCCAGATGCGGGCCACGTGCGCATCAAGGTGCAGGCCTGTGGGGTTTGCCACAGCGACGTGTTGACAAAAGAAGGATTGTGGCCAGGGATTCAATATCCGCGAGTGCCCGGACATGAAGTTGCGGGCATCGTCGATGAAGTGGGCGCCGGGGTTACGGATTGGAAGAAGGGACAGCGGGTTGGGGTTGGCTGGCATGGCGGCCAGGACAACACATGTCGCGAATGCCGGCGCGGAGATTTCCGCAATTGCCGGAATCTGAAAGTTTGTGGAATCAGCTATGACGGGGGATATCAGCAATACATGGTGGCTCCGGTGGAGGCGCTGGCGTCGATCCCGGAGAGCCTGAGTGATGTCGACGCGGCTCCGCTGCTGTGCGCGGGAATTACCACGTATAACGCACTGCGCCACAGCGGCGCTCTTCCTGGCGATCTGGTTGCGGTGCAGGGTATCGGGGGGCTGGGTCATTTGGGAATTCAATTCGCGAACAAGTTTGGTTATCGAGTGGCGGCGATCGGACGTGGTGCTGAAAATGCAGCGCTGGCCAAGAAGCTTGGAGCAAGCGTGTACATCGACAGCCGGTCGGCGAATGCTGCTGAAGAATTGCAGAAGCTCGGGGGAGCGCGGGTGATTCTGGCCACCGCGCCGAATTCAAAGGCGATGTCAGAGCTGATCGACGGGCTGGGTCCGAACGGCGAGCTCCTGGTGGTTGGCGCCTCTGGCGATCCCATTGAGGTTACGCCGCTGCAACTCATCAATGGGAGCAAAACGATTCAAGGCTGGGCCTCCGGAACGCCAGCCGATTCCGAGGACACATTGCGCTTTGCTGAAATAAGCGGTGTGCGCGCCATGATTGAAACTTATCCACTCGAAAGAGCAGCGGAGGCCTATGCCAGGATGCTGAGCGGCAAGGCAGAGTTTCGCGTGGTTCTGACGATGTGAGACCGGCTGGAGTATGTTTGCCGCGTTGCTACGGTGTATCGATCGCAAATTTTCGGTCGAAGAGCTCTTTGTGAACTATCGAAAAGGAACATCCTATGAAATACCCGACTTTTTACCGCACGATCGAGATCGATGGACTCTCCATCTTTTACCGTGAGGCTGGCGCGAAAGACGCGCCGACGATTCTCCTGCTGCACGGACTGCCTTCATCCTCGCGAATGTTCGAACCGCTCTTCGCCCGGCTGGCGGATCGGTTTCACCTGGTCGCTCCCGATTATCCGGGCTTCGGACATAGCGATTGGCCGGACCCGAAAAAATTCGCATACACGTTCGATCATTACGCCGAGGTCGTAAATCATTTCACGGAAGCGCTGGGGCTCACGCGCTATACGCTTTACATGCAGGATTATGGCGGCCCGGTGGGATTTCGTATGGCCCTGGCGCATCCGGAGCGGGTTGAGGCGCTCATTGTGCAGGACGCAGTGGCCCACAACGAAGGCTTGGGGGCGAATTGGAAGACACGGCGCGCTTTCTGGGCCGATCGCGCTGCCAACGAAGACGCGCTTCGTACGAATCTTCTGTCTCTACCCACCACACGCGCCCGCCATGTAGGAAACGATCCCAACGTGGAACGCCATGATCCGGATCTCTTTACGGATGAATTCTATTTTCTCAACCAGCCGGGTCAGGCCGAGATTCAAAGCGACCTCTTCTACGACTATCGAACGAATGTGGACGCTTATCCGAAATGGCAGGCATGGATGCGCGAGAACCAACCGAGACTGCTGGTGGTCTGGGGCAAATATGAGTCATCGTTTGATCCCTCGGAGCCGGAATCCTACCGGCGGGATGTGCCGAATGCTGAAATCCACATCGTGGATGGAGGTCATTTCGCGTTGGACACGGCTGCGGATGAGATCGCCGGGCTGGTCGGAGACTTTGTTGGTTCTTCGCTTTCACCGTCATTGACGCGGCGCGCGGGGTAGGGTGGGACATGCTGATGAGAACGAGACGCTGAATCCAGCAGTGGCCGGCGACAAATCTCAATCGACCCTTCATAATGTCGGCATGACCCTACGCCGGCTTAAGACTTACGCGGGCACCCAGGGATACGTGTATCAGTATTATTTCGTGGGTAAAAGGGCTGCGCTGGCTGAGGACCCTGAATCTCCCGCGACAGAGTTTGTATTTGATGTGACTTCCGATCGCAAGATGACCTACGCGGTTAGCGTGTTTCTGCCTGAGAAGGTATTGACCCAGTGGGCTGCGGCCCACGGGCGCAGCCTGACGGAGGCGGAGCAGTATGCGGCGGCAAAGCTGCGCTTGTTTCGTGCCTTCGACGAACTGGAAGACGTGATGGCGAATGGGCGGCGGCTGGTGATCGATCCGGCGGGACTTGAAGAATCGCTGGCTAATCTGGGGGTGGAGTGAGCCGATTGTGATCCAAGTCACAAGCGCGCGTGATGGTTGGCGTTTCCACTTACCAGGTTCCTTATGCAGAATATAATCCGTGGAGGGATGGGTTCCTGGGGCAGCCGACAACTTCTTAAGGACCGGGCTGACTTGCATTAAGCTCAGCGGACTCTGATACTTACCTTGCCTATGGCATTGCTATGGTTGCGCTTCGCGCTGGCTTGTTATTTCGTGGGGCTGGTCTACGCATTTTTTGCGCTCAGCCGCACCAGCGATCTTTTTAGCCGCATTGCGCTGCACGCGGCCAGCCTGGGCATGGTCTTCCATTTTGTGTCGCTTACGGAGCTTTTTCTGTCTGGGCATGTGGCTTGGGCATCGGTGCACAATGGCGAGTCGTTGCTGGCGTTTCTTTCCATGACGTTCTTCATGGTCATTTACGCAATTTATAAGACCACTTCGCCGGGCGTAGTCGTATTTCCCATTGTGTTCTTTCTAACTTTTGTGGCGGCGGTGGATGAACAGCCGGTGCTGCTGACATCATTTGTGCAGCATAAGGGGTGGCTGATTGCGCATATCATTCTGATTTTCACGGGATATGCGGCCCTGGTGCTGAGCTTCGGAGCCAGCCTGCTTTACCTGCTGCAGGAACGGCGGCTGAAGGCGAAGAAGCCGAGCAGTCTGATTTCGTTTTTGCCGGCGCTGGAAGTGATTGACCAGATTGGATACCGGTCGTTGCTGCTGGGGTTCCCGTTCATGACGCTGGGTCTGATTACCGGGTCGATCGTGGCGATGTCGACTTACGGGCACATCGATTTTGAGGATCCGAAGATTCTGCTTTCGATTCTGATGTGGGCCGTGTACATGATCATGGTGTTCACGCGGTGGAATTCAGGATGGCGCGGGCGGCGCGCGGCGGTGCTGGCTACGTTTGCGTTTGTGGCCGCGATTGTGGCCTGGGCTGCGAATTACTTTTCCGCCATTCACAGGTTTGCCGCTTCATGAGATATCAGCTCATTGGCGTGAATCACAAGAGCGCACCGCTCGAGGTGCGGGAGCGGCTGGCGATTCCGGAGTCGCGGCTGCCGGACTGCTGCCGCGATCTGACGGCGCACCCGGGAATCGAAGAGGGGATGATTATTTCCACTTGTAACCGGGTGGAAGTGGTTACTCATACGAGTAATGGATCGGCCGACCTGCGTGGATTTCTGCACGATCATTTTCATTTGACGGCGGACGAACTGGACGCGCATCTATATGAGTTTCGCGAGAAGGATGCGGTGCGGCATATTTTCCGCGTGGCCTCGAGCCTGGATTCGATGGTGGTGGGCGAGGCGCAGATACTGGGACAGGTGAAAGAAGCTTACGCGACCGCGCGCGCCGTGGGCGCGGTGCGCGGACAGTTAGATCAGCTTTTTACGCGGGCGTTTGCGGTTGCCAAGCGAGTGCGCAGTGAGACTGCGGTGGGAACGTCATCGGTTTCGATTGCTTCGGTTGCGGTGGAGCTGGCGAAGAAGATTTTTGGCACGCTGCAGGGGAAGAATGTTTTTATCGTGGGCGCCGGGAAGATGAGTGAACTGGCGGCGCGTCATCTGATGGCGCATGGATGCGCGTCAATTTTTGTGGCGAACCGAACTTACGACCGGGCTATCGGGCTGGCCCAGAAGTTTAATGGTCAGGCCATCAAGTTCGACGATCTCTATGACTCGTGCGACCGCGCAGATATCGTGATCACTTCGACGGGCGCGCCCCATGCGATTTTCCGGCGCGAGCATGGCGAACAGTTTCTGGCACGGCGCAAGAACAAGCCGATGTTCTTTATCGATATTGCGGTGCCGCGCGACGTTTCGCCAGAGATGGCCAAACTCGACGGGATTTTCTCCTACGACATCGATGACTTGCAGCAGGCCGTCAGCAGTCACGTGGCGGATCGCCATCACGAGGCTGAACTTGCGGAAGCTATCATCACCAGCGAAGTTGAGCGCTTTGAAGCGCGGCTGCATACGCTGGATGTGGTGCCGACGATCGTGAGCTTGCAGGATCATCTGGAAACGATCCGGCAGGCGGAGATTGATCGCGTGCGCGGGCGAATGGGGCCGCTGACTCCTGAGCAGGAGATGGCAGTGGAGGCGTTGACGCGTGGCATCATCAATAAGGTGATGCATACGCCGATCACTACGCTGAAGACTGCGGCGCGCGAGGCGGAGGCGACGACGGTGATTGACGTGGTGCGGAGGCTGTTTAATCTGCACGACAAAGGAAAAAGGGCCGGCGTCTCAGGCTGGGCGCGGAGTAGCTTCCAACAGAAAAGAAATGGAGACGCGCCACTGATGGCTCGCCTTCGCGTCGGCTCCCGCGGCTCGCAACTCGCCCTCTGGCAAGCCAACCATATTTCCGCATTGTTGCGCGCGCGCGGGCACGAGGTTGAGATTGAAATCATCCATACTACCGGCGACAAGATTACTGATGTTGCGCTGGCGATGGTTGGCACCAAGGGGATGTTCACCAAAGAGATTGAAGAAGCCTTGGCCGCCGGGCGAGTTGATCTCGCCGTGCATTCGCTGAAAGACCTGCCTACTGAGCTGCCAGCGGGATTTGAAATCGCGGCGATCACGGAGAGACAAGACCCGCGGGATGCCTTCTGCTCACGGCATTACTCTAAGGTTGAAGACCTGCCGCAAGGGGCGCGAGTGGGAACGTCCAGCTTGCGGCGGCAGGCACAGCTCAAGGCGGTGCGGGCTGATCTCGATATTCATCCCTTGCGGGGGAATGTGGATACGCGGCTGCGAAAACTGGAACAGGGCGAATACGACGCGATTATTCTGGCTTCGGCGGGGTTGAAACGGCTGGGCAAGACGGAGCTGATCAAGCAGATTATTCCCGCGGAGATGATGTGTCCGGCGGCCGGGCAGGGTGCGCTGGGGATTGAGATTCGCGAAGGGGATACGGTTGTCCGCGAGCAGTTGTCATTCCTGGATGACGCCGCGGCGCGCGCCGCTACGACTTGCGAGCGGGCGCTGTTGAATCGCCTGGGCGGAGGATGTCAGGTTCCGATCGGCGCGTTTGCGGAGATGCGGAATGGAAAATTGCATCTGGAGGCGATTGTGGCCGATCCCGATGGATCGAAGCTGCTGCGCGAATCGCGGGACGGGAATGTCGAACGATCCTGAAACGCTCGGGAATGCCGTCGGCGATACTTTGCTTAGGCGCGGGCGGCGATGAGATTCTGGACGCTGTGTACGGCCGTGGGTTGGCGGTTCCGCCGCAGCCGTGAGCGGCACGGCAAGGGATTTAGGTGAAGGTTTCGGCTTGCAGAAAACATACCTTTCGCTGGGAGTAGCCGAGTAGCAATCAAGCTGAAACAATCGATCCTGTGTATATTCCTGAACATTTTCGTTTGCGGCATGATGCGGATGCGATTGCGTTCATGCGCGCGAATCCGTTTGCCATCTTGATTTCATCCACTGAGAACGGGCCATTTGCCACGCATCTTCCTCTGTTCGTGCGGGCGGAAGAAGAGAGGGTGCTGCTTCATGGGCATGTGGCGAAGGCGAATCCGCACTGGCGCTATCTCGAACAGAATGCGGAATGTTTAACCATTTTTCACGGACCTCATGCTTATATCTCGCCGACAAACTACACGGCCCGGGAGAGCGTGCCTACATGGAACTATGCGGCGGTGCATGTTTACGGGAAGGCGCGCATCTTTTCTTCAGAGCAGGATTTGCATGGGATGCTGCACGAACTGATGGAGACATTCGAACCTGCTTATCGCGAGCAATGGGAAGGGTTGAGTCAGAAATATCAGGAGAACATGCTGCGGCAGATTGTGGGCTTTGAAATTATCGCGACGAAGATTGAAGGGAAATTCAAGCTCAGCCAGAATCGTACTCGCGAGGATCAGGCGAACGTGATTGCATCGCTGGAGAAGGCGGAGGACTCGGTCGTATCGGGCGTGGCTTGCATGATGAAAGAGCAGGGTCTCGGCAAAGCTCCGGAGAAGAAGTCAGGAGAATGAGGGAGCGACCCAAAGCCAGCGGCGCAGGAAAGGGAGCGTTATCGGGCGTGCGCGTTTTGGTGGGGCGGGCGCGGCATCAGGCGAGCGCGCTATCGGGCAAATTGCGCGAACTGGGCGCTACAGTGATCGAGATTCCGTTCATTGAAATCCGCAAGCCGCGCAGCTATAGGCCGCTGGATTCGGCGTTGAAAAATCTTGCGGAGTACGACTGGCTCATTCTTACCAGCGTGAACGGAGTGGAGGCCATGTGGGAGCGGATCGGAAGGCTGGGCTCGAGCGACGAAAACCTCAGGCATCTGCGGATCGCGGCGATTGGTCCGGCGACGAAGAAAGCAATTGAGCAACACAGGGTCAAGGTGGATGTGGTGCCGAAGGAGTATGTGGCGGAATCTGTAGTGCGCAGCTTGCAGCGGCGTGTGACAGGAAAGCGGGTATTGCTGGTGCGGGCGAAAGTTGCGCGGGATGTCATTCCTCGGGAGTTGCGACGGGCTGGAGCGCGGGTGGATGTGGTTGAGGCTTATGAGACGGTGGTGCCGCGAGCTTCGCGCACAAGACTCCGGGCCGTGCTCCGCAATCCGCGGCGGCGGCCGCATGTGGTTACGTTTACCAGTTCTTCGACGGTGCGGAACTTTGTGGAGTTGCTGGGTGGGGCGCAGTCCGCGCGGCGAGCGGTGGAAGGGCTCCCCGGACGAGGCGTCCGGGGCTCCATGATCCAACTTGCTTCTATCG
The DNA here is from genome assembly GCA_963817305.1 of uncultured Acidobacteriaceae bacterium. Lineage (GTDB taxonomy): Bacteria > Acidobacteriota > Terriglobia > Terriglobales > Acidobacteriaceae > Sulfotelmatobacter. The sequence goes on from CAWFOD010000017.1 coordinate 481,339, forward strand.
GGCCGGTGACGTCTTCTACCTTACGAGAATTTGGGCTCAGAGCCGATATTAACGCGAAGGAATTTACGATTCCTGGTCTGGTAAAGGCCATTTCCGCAGCGCAATCTTCTGAAACAATTTAACTATTCATTCAGAGAGCAACTGCAATCCGCCGGGGGAACGTGCGCCTGCAGAAAATCGGCGACGCGTTTGTAGGCGTCGATTTGATTTTCAACTTTGGCGAAGCCGTGGCCTTCGTTTTCGTAAATTTTGTAGTCGACGGTGCCGCCGCGCTTTTTGATGGCATCGACGACTTGCTGCGTTTCTGACTTCGGACAGCGCGGGTCGTGACCTCCAGCAAGTAACAGCAGAGGCGCTTTTATTTGGTCGATGAAGTTGATGGGCGAGCGGTCTTCGTAGAGCGCTTTGTTTTTTACGACGTCGCCCATGGTCGCGAGATCAGATTGCTGAAGAACCGGGTCTTCGTTTTCGATTTCGGTGAACCAGTTTACGAAAGGAACGATGGGCACGCCCGCGGCCCAGACATCCGGCGCTTTTGTAACGGACATCATGCTGAGATAGCCGCCGTAGCTGCCGCCCATGACGGCGATTTTCTTGGGGTCGAGATGACCGGTTTGCTTGATCCAGTCGACTCCTGCGAGGACGTCCTGCAGATCGCCCCCGCCCATGTCGAAGAGATTTGCCTGCTGGAATGCCTTGCCGTATCCGGTTGAGCCGCGATAATTCGGCGCGAGGACCATGTAGCCCTGATTGGCGGCGTACTGGATGAAGCGGTTGAAGGAATTCATGGTCTGCGACGTGGGGCCGCCGTGGATGTAAACGATGGCGGCATTCTGTCCGTTGCGCGCCATGTTGAAGGGCACATAGAGGAAGGCGGAGATGGTCCACTTGCCGTCGCGGCTGGGATAGTGGATGAGATAGGGCTCGACCATATCTTCGGAGCGGACTCCGGCGACGAGCGAGTGCGTGACTTGATGCGACTTGCCGGTTGCGAGGGTGTAGACCCAGAGATCGCCGGGAGCGGTGGGGCCGTTGTGGTAGTAGAGCAGGTGCGAGCTGCTTTTTGTAAATGCGGAGTGGCCGCCGGCAGGCTCGTTCACGCCTTTGGGAATAGGTAAGACGGTTGACTTGCCCGTCGCAAGATCGTGAAGATAGATGTCTTCGTTGCCGTCGACATCGGCGCTAAAGGTGAGGCGCTTGCCGTCGGGGGAGAATTCGCCGCCGCGGATTCTCCATTTATCCTGGGTGAGCCAGGAAATCTTTTTGCTCGCGATATCGAGAAGGCCGATATTGTCGTATCCGTTGCTTGCGTTCGACGTGAACAGTACGTGCTTGCGGTCGGGAGAAATGTCATTGCTCGAGTAGCGTTGTTCGCCGCCGTGCGGGGTGAGCAGTGTGCTTTTTCCTGTGGCTACTTCCGCAATGAAGATATTGGAGTCTGTACCTTTCGCTTGTTCCTGCGTGTAGACGATGTACTTGCCGTCTTTTGACCAGATAGGATCCGAATTACTTTGATCTTGCGGCGTGCCGGTGGTGATGTGTTTCACCTCGCGCATCAGCGTGTCGTAGACGTCGATCTCGTAGGCGGCTGACGTTTTTGGCTTGACTTCATAGGCAAGGTAGCGGCCGTCGGGAGACCAGGTGGGATTCTGCTCCGCAATCTCGCGAGTGCTGGTGAGGTTGACCACTTTGCCGGTCTTCGGGGAGACCAGAAAAATATCCCACTGCTCGTCGCCGTCGTAATCCGATTGATAGGCGATCCATTTTCCGTCGGGCGACCATGCGGGCGCGGTCTGGCGCTGGTCGCTGACGGTGAGTTGAACGGGCCATCCGCCTTCGGCGGGAACGAGCCAGAGGTTGTTGCGTCCGCTCATGTTGGAGATGAAGGCGATCTGTTTGCCATCTGGAGACCACGTGGCGCGGCCGACCTGGCGGGTCATGTAGAGCTTTTCGATGGTCAGCCCCTTGGGCTCGACCTGCGCGTTGGGCTTGGAGGCGATCTTTTTGGGATCGGTGACGGCTTGGGGTGCCTGGAGCGTTTGGGCTGGGAGGCTTTCGGTGACAACTGTGGTCATGAGTATGACGATAGCAAAGAGGATGGAAGAGCGCATATGGGGTGACTCGGAAGGGAGAGTTTAGCAGAGAACGCGGGAGTCGGTGGCGGCGGAGACAGGTTACATAGGTCCCCTTCGACTTCGCTCAGGGCAGGCTTTCGCTTCGCTCAGGATGACAGGGCAAACTTTTGAGGATGGAACGAATGTGGATGTTGCTACGCTTTCGCGTTTTTGTGCAGATCGACTGTGCTCCAGGTTTTGTCGGCGGCGTGGCAGATATTTTCGAGGAGACAGTCGACGCACTTCGGTTTGCGGGCGATGCAGAGTTTGCGTCCGTGCCAGATCATTGGTGGGCGAAGAGAATCCATTTCTCGCGCGGGATGATGCGCATTAAGTCCTGTTCGATTTTCTGCGGGTCATCGTTGGTGGTGAGTTCGAGGCGGCGGGAGATGCGGTGCACGTGCGTGTCGACGACGACGCCGTCGGCGATTTTGAACCACGAGCCGAGCACGACGTTGGCAGTCTTGCGAGCCACGCCGGGCAGGGTGAGCAGATCGTCCATGTTGAGAGGAACCTGGCCACCGAAGTCGGCGACGATTTTTTTCGCGGCGCCGACGACGGATTTTGATTTGTTGCGGAAGAAGCCGGTGGAGCGGACATCGGGCTCGAGTTGTTCGGGAGTGATCGCCGCGAAGGCTTGGACCGTGGGATATTTGCGGAAAAGTTCCGGGGTGACGCGGTTTACGTTTACGTCGGTCGATTGGGCGGAGAGGATGGTCGCGACCAGGAGTTCCCATGCGCTGGTGTGGGTGAGGGCGCAGGTTACGTCGGGATAGAGTTGGTCGAGGCGGCGCAGGATTTCGGAGATGCGTTCGGGAGCGAGGGGATTGTAGGATTGCTTTGTTTTGGAGGCTGGCGGGATTTTCGCGCTGCCTGGACGGCCGGGGGCGGCCGTCCCTACACTGAGCCTTGGTGCTGCCACTGCTTTCGCTGCTTTTCGGCGCAGCTTGCGCGGACGGGGGCGTCCGCTCCACACGGTCCTGGCGGCCGGTGCGGGCGGGTTGGCGAGGGGTTTGACCGCGGGGCATGAGGGCAACATCTTAGCAGAGACCTCGGTAACCAGAGCGATGATTGACTCGCTTAACATCACTCGGTAGTCTTGAGGCTCAGTCCTTCAGCTTCTGAGAATTATTATGGCCGTGAGTTCCATTCAGCTCGGGCAGGTGTGGCGCAGCGATGCGGATGGCCAGGATTATCTGGTCACCAAGGTGTACAGCGAAGTATTCGCGCAGTACGCCATGCTGCGGCCGGCAGGGATTACGGCGCCGGACGCGCCGACTGTCCGCATTAAAGTGACAAAGACTCCGCAAGGCGCGGCGCTGCCGGGATATACGTTTACGCAGGAAGGATCTTTCTAGCGCGGCATTGTCTTCCGCGATTTCCGATACACTAAGTCAGTTTCCATTCTTTGTTTCAAACTTCATGACTGAAAAACTTCTTGCTGTAATTTTTGTGTTTATTAATTCCGTGATCAGCACGACCGGCTACGCCGGCGTGATGCTGTTGATGGCGATTGAATCGGCGTGTATTCCGCTGCCTTCGGAATTGATCATGCCGTTTGCTGGCTATCTGGTTTTTACCGGGACATTCAAATTGTTGTGGGTGGCGACAGCTGGTGCGATCGGATGTAATTTGGGTTCGCTGGTGGCGTATGAAATTGGGTGCTATGGCGGGCGTCCGCTGGTGGAGCGGTATGGGAGCTGGATTCTGATGGGCCGGCGCGAGCTGGATTGGGCGGACCGCTTTTTTCTGCGCTGGGGATATCTGGCAGTTTTCTTCGGGCGGATGCTGCCGGTGATTCGCACATTCATTGCGCTGCCCGCGGGAGTGGCGCGCATGCCGCGCGGGCGATTTCATCTTTATACTTTTCTGGGATCGTGGCCATGGTGTTTGGCGCTGGCTTATTTTGGAATGAAGCTGGGACAGAACTGGCGCGAGCTAGGGAAATATTTCCACAAGTTTGATGCTGTAATTGGAGTGATGCTGGTGGCGGCGGTGGCGTGGTTTGTTTGGAGCCACTGGCAGAACAGGATGCGGACCCAGAGCTAGGCACCCACGAGAGCGGGGCTCAAGCGCTACATCGGCTTCGCAAGTTGCGACGCCACAATCTGCCACTTGCCATCACGCTTCACGACCACATCCATGTAGACATAACTGACCGGGAAGCGTTGTCCGGCTTGCTCGACATCATCGTCTTCCGAGCCGTGCACGATGGCTACGTCTTCGCTGAGCACCCGGACTCGGCGTCCGGTGGAGACCATCGAAAGATAGCGGATCTTGCCTGACTTGAGATTCTGTAACAGGTCTTGCTTCGTATGGGAATCGCCTGACTCATCGTATTGGATGTAGTCGTCGGCGTAGATGCGCCCGAGTTCGGCCTGATCGGCGGCGATCAGCGCACGATCGCCGTCTTCAAAGAGTTTCAGGATTTGTTGCTCGTCGTTTTTCATTCGATTCCGGTCATGGATACTTCTCTTTAGCCTCCTGTTAGTGTACAAGGCTGATGTTCACCAGGAGGCTTCTGTGATTTCCATCTCTCGCGCGCTCGCGTTGGTTCTTTTCTTCGTCACGTTATCGCCCCTTGCTTGCCTCGCGCAATCTGCACCCGCAACTTCCGAGCGGCCATTTGTCGTCGAGTATTACTACAAGACGAAGTGGGGGCATGCGGATGAATTTCTAAAGCTGTTTAAAAAGAATCACTATCCCATTTTGAAGAAGGAAATGGAGATGGGGCGGATTGCGAAAGTGTGGATGGATCAGCCGCGCTATCACACCACTGAAGACGGGCGCTGGGATTACCGAGTAACCATCATTTTTAAAAATGCGACCGTGGCGAATGAGCCATTCGATGAGGCGGCGCTGCAGAAGCAGATGTATCCCGATCAGGAAACTTTTCAGCGGGAAGAGCAGCGGAGGTTTGAGATTTTGGATGGGCATTGGGATTTGCCGGTAAAGGCGGTGGAACTGGATGGGAAACCTTGAAAACCTCTAACACAGGGGGCACAGGGACCACAGGGTAAACCGTTTTAGCTCCGGTTCGTGCCTCGATGCTCTGCGGAAGAAAAAGATTGTTAAAGGACAGTAACAATCGGGCGGGGAAATTCTTATGACTGTCATTGAAATTTAATGTTAGACAACGCGTTGCGAAGACCCATACTGTTAAGCATGGATCCCTTAATATCAGTTGAAGAACTACATGTTGATTTGCTGCACGAGATTGGCAACCGGCTGGCGACAGCGGATGGATTTCACGATGTGCTTACTCGCGTGGTCGAATTTGCCACGGCTCTGGTCAAGTGCGATTCCTGCCTGATTTACGTTCTGGAAGGGGAAGAACTGGTTTTGCGGGCTTCGAAGAATCCGCATCCTGACGTGGTGGATCGCCTCAAGCTGCGTGTTGGGCAGGGGATTACGGGATGGGTGGCAGAGCATAACGAACCGGTGGCGGTGGCGGAAAAAGCGGCGCTGGATCCGCGGTTTCAATTTTTTCACGAGTTGCCGGAAGACAGCTATGAAGCTTTCTTGTCGGTGCCGTTGATGTGCCGAGGGCGGGTCGTGGGTGTGATCAACCTGCAGCATCGAGAGCATCATCTTTACCGGCGGCGGGAGATTCGGTTGATCTCGACTGTGGGATTTCTGGTAGGCGCAGAGATCGAGATGGCGCGGCTGGAGGATGCGAATACTACTTTGTTTGAACAATTGCAGACGCGCAAGGTAGTTGAGCGCGCCAAAGGAATCTTGCAGCGTGAGTTGGGATTGACCGAAGAACAAGCCTACCTGGCCTTGCAACGGCAGAGCCGGCAGAAGCGCAAGGCGATGAAGGAAATCGCCGAAGCGATTGTGCTGAGTGAAGAAGTAAAAGGGAATTCACGGACGTCTGGGCCGTCGTGAAGGCTGCGTTCTGCCGTTAGATACTGTTCCATCCTCAAGAACCAACTTAACAATCTGCGCAGAAAAAAGAGAGCAGACCTTTATCGGGTCTGCTCTCGAAGCGTTGAGCGGCTAGCGGACGGCTGAGACGGTATGCAGTTCAGCCACTACCTTGCCTGAGTTTGCGGGCGCTGCGAACTGCAGCGTAACTTCAAACTGGGGAAGGTCCATAGCGCTGACGTAAGCTTCACCGAACTTCGACAGGATTACGAGACGTCCTGCCTCGGAACTGGGGGCGGCCTCGCTGACTTTCGCGATCAGCATGAACGATGCTGGTCTGCCGGTAATTTTGGTTAAGGTGAGCATCTCTAATGGACCCTTGGGTTGAAGAGTGAAGCGGTAGTCTCCGGCCGGCACTACCGAGTTTTGCCAATGGACTTCGTGAGCCAGCGTGAAGCTCCCGCCTTCATCCTGGGCAGAAGCCAGGGTGGGCGCGAAGTTGAGAGCACTTACGGTCAAAACGGCGGCATAGGCAAACTTGCGAATCGATTTCATTGGAGTCTCCTGTTGTTTGTGGCATGTCTGAGATCACACGACGACCGGCGGTTACCGGGTCACGCGTACTCAGATTGAGTGGAGAAACAACGAGGTCAGGAGATTGCAATTACCGACGGCAGGGCCGGCATGCAAACATCAGCTTCGCGGAACCGGCTGCAGAGCTGGTTTGCGAAGTGATTTCATGATGAGGGATGAGCGGGTAAGAGTCCAACGCAAAATATTTATTGCTTGTATCTGCGGCGAGATTACTGACCGCTTGATGCTGGGGTTGGCCTGTTGAATTGATTTTCTGCGCGTTTGGCCGCTCTGGTTTGCAAAAATCCTGCTGGATACGAGAACATACTAGGTTTGCTATCCATATAGATTCTTACTGAGGAAGCGGCCAACCTATGGCGACACGGAATAAATCTGCAAAGCAGGGAGCGAAGATCTCTCGCGTAGAAGTGAAATCGGAAGCGAAGGCGCGGAGCAGTTCCAGGGATAAAGACAGCGGCACCATGCAGCCGGCGAAAGGGAAGTTGGGAGTGATGATCCCGGGCATGGGGGCGGTGGCGACGACGTTTGTTGCCGGCGTGGAGGCGATTCGCAAGGGGCTGGCAAAGCCGATTGGATCGCTGACGCAGATGGGTACGGTGCGCCTGGGCAAGCGGACGGATGGGCGATCGCCGAAGATTAAAGAGTTTGTGCCGCTGGCCGGGCTGGATGATCTGGTGTTCACCGGCTGGGATATTTTCGAAGACAACATGTACGAAGCGGCCTCGAATGCGGGCGTGCTCGACCAGCGGTTGCTCGACCAGTTGAAGCCGTTTCTTTCGACGGTGACGCCGCGGGCGGCGGTGTTCGATCACAATTATGTGAAGAAGATCGATGGTCCGAATGTGAAGAAGGGCAAGACCAAGATGGACCTGGCCGAGCAGTTGCGCGACGACATTCGCGACTTCAAGAAGACGAGCGGGGCGAGCCGGCTGGTGACGATGTGGTGCGGATCGACGGAATCTTATATTGCGGCGACGGAGGCGCACCAAACGGTGAAGTCGTTTGAAAAGGCGCTTCGCGAAAACGATGAGATGATCGCGCCCTCGATGGTGTACGCGTACGCGTCGCTGATGGAGGGAGTGCCGTTCGCCAATGGCGCACCGAACTTGACGGTGGATTTGCCGGTGATGCTTGAACTCTCGCGGGAGAACGAAGCGCCCATCTGCGGGAAAGGATTTCAAGACCGGGCAGACGTTGATGAAGACGATTCTCGCGCCCGGATTCAAGGCGCGCATGCTGGGTCTGAATGGATGGTTCTCGACCAACATTCTGGGTAACCGGGATGGCGAAGTGCTGGATGACCCGGGGTCATTCAAGACCAAGGAAGAATCGAAGCTTTCGGTGCTGGAGCATATTCTGCAGCCGGAACTTTATCCCGAGCTCTACGGCGATATGTATCACAAGGTGCGCATTAATTATTATCCGCCACGCGGTGATAATAAAGAAGGTTGGGACAATATCGATATCTTTGGATGGCTGGGCTATCCCATGCAGATCAAGGTCGATTTCCTGTGCCGGGATTCGATTCTGGCAGCGCCGATTGTGCTCGACCTGGTGCTTTTGATGGATCTGGCGAAGCGGTGTTCGGATCTGCGTGGGTTGGGAATTCAGGAATGGTTAAGCTTTTACTTTAAGTCTCCGATGACCGTACCGGGGCTTTATCCGGAGCACGATTTGTTTATTCAGTTGATGAAGCTGAAGAACACGCTGCGGCATTTGAAGGGTGAGGAGTTGATTACGCATTTGGGGCTGGAGTATTACGACTAGGAATTACAACTATTAGAACGGGCGATGCTACCAGACGGTTCTTAGCAGTGGGCTTTTGCGGATTCTCTCGTCCCGGGTTATCAGGGTGAGGCCCTCGGCGCAGGCGGTTGCGCCAATCAGGCGATCTGATGGATCTCGGGAGTAGTCGTTCGGAAACTGGGCAGCGAGAGCAGCGATCTCTGGCGTAATGGGGCGCACTGAGACATCTTCAATTAGCAGACGGACAGAAGCCTCAACCGTGCCATAGCCCTGTATCTTACCGTTCGCGAACAGGGTTGCTATTTCCCAAAGGCTAATGGCCGAAATGGCGAGACCACCGTCAAGACGTGCCCGTCTTATGGCCGAAGCTGCGGCCCGCGATAGCCGATTCGGGTCGTTGTTAGCCCAAATCAGAACGTGAGTGTCAAGCAAAATCAACGCGAAGTTTCCCAATCTTCTGGCGGTACAGCCGGAGACTCTATATCGCCAACGATCCGGAAAACGCCCTTCAATCTGCCGATGAACTCTCGCTTCGAAGGTTCTGCAGGCACCAGCTTTGCAACCGGCTTGCCACGCTTGGTGATCACTATGGGTTCCCTGGTCGAGCGCACGTCTTCCATAAGCGTAAGACAGCGCGCCTTGAACTCCGCAGCTGCGATCGTCTTCATGGACACATTGTAACACACATGGTCATCTGAAGATGACCATGGCTACGCCATGGTTCTTGTCCTCTTTGTACTCGTCGAATTTCTCGAGGAAGCGGTCGATGTCTTTCTTCTGCAAATAATAAGGGGTCGATAGACGCAGCTTATTCGGGTCGCCACCACGGATGCGGATTTTATGCGTTTTCCACATCCAGTTTTCCAGGTCCATTCGCGGGACGGGTGGAACGTTGACGGTGATGATGGCGCAGCGCAGGGCGGGATCGGGCGAGGTCCAGGATTCGGCGCCGCGTTTTTTCATTTCATCGAGGATGTAATCGGCGAGCTGGCGATGGCGGCGCTCGATGCGGTCGAGGCCGATGTCATTGGCCAGTTTGATCGAGGCGCGCAGTCCGTAGAGCGCGGGGACGTTTGAGCTGCCGATGCGCTGGAAGCGTTCGGCGCGGAGCTGAGGGCTCGTCCCAGCCTTCGGTGACGATGGTGTTCCAGAGGCGGTCGATCACTTCATCGCGCACGTAGAGAAAGCCCGAGCCTTTGGGCGCTTGCAACCATTTGTGCGGGCTGGCGGAATACATGTCGCAGCCGAGTCGTGAACGTTGAGGCGCATCATGCCCGGCACGTGAGCGCCGTCCACGGCAGAGAGGATGCCTTTCGAGCGGGCGAGCGCGCAGAGTTCTTTCGCGGGCAGAACCACTCCGGAGAAACGTAGTGATGTGGCTGAAGAAGATGACGCGGGTGCGCGGGGTGATGGCGTCGTTAAAGAGATTGAGGACCTGCGTGGAATCTTTTACGGGCCGGGGCAGCGTGACCCTTTTTACGACGATGCCGTAGCGCTTGGCTTTGAGGTTCCAGGGATGTTCGCCGCCGGGATGCTCCTGGTCGGTCATCAGGACTTCGTCGCCGGGCTTTCAGGTCGAGGCCATTGGCGATGTAGCTATTGGCTTCGGTGGCATTACGAAGCAGGGCGATCTCGTCGCGATGGCAGCCGACGAAGGCGGCCAAGGGGTCGCGAAATTCGTTCCACGCGGCGTATCCCCAGATGGGATAGTCTTCGGGATCCTGCTGGTCCATCTTTTCGGTGGTGGTATAGCCGTCGAAGACGGCGCGAAGAACCGGCGCGGGACTGGAGCCGACGGTACCATTGTTGAGGTAAATCTCATCCGCCGGGATGAGAAATTGCTTGCGGATTTCGCCCCAGTAAGCGTCTTCGTTCTTGCCGAACAAGCTGGAATCTGGAAGATTGTCGGGGGCATTCGCGAGTTGGGCAAAGAGCGTTGCGCGGCAGGCGGTGGCTGCGGCAATACCGGTTGCGGCAGTGGAGAGGAAATGGCGGCGATTGAGCAAGCGGTGCCTCCGAATTTTAATGGAAAGACGGGCCATGTTACGACGGCCCTGGGGATCAAACAAGGGCTGGGATGAGCAAACCCGCCCAGGCATCGCATTTGGCGGGGCAGGTCGCCGAAGGCGGATAACCCCACAGGGGAAATACAACGTCTAAAGGTTTAAGGAAAGTTGCGCCTGGCTAGGGAAGGCCAAGCGTATAATCCGGGTAAGAGTGCTGTAGGGAGTTTTTTATGAAATTGCGTTGGTTGGCAATTGCTGTGGGATTGGCGGCGTTCAGCGCGGTGCCCTGGACGATGGCGCAGGATCAGGATAAGAACAACACTCAACCCAAAGCAGGCGATGTGCAGAACGCTCCGGCACAGCCTCCGGCCAATCTTCCGACGCAGGATGACAGCCAGATCAAGCACGATGGCTCCAAGACCGACGTGGATGCGGTGGGGAACCGCAACGTGGGTTGCGGGCGCGGCGTGGGCAACTGGTACAGCATTGAGAAGCAAGTTGCCATGGGGCGGCAGTATGCCCAGCAGATTGAATCGCAGGTCAAGCTGGTGAATGATCCCGTGGTGACGGAGTATGTGAACCGGATCGGGCAGAATCTGGTGCGGAACTCGGATGCGCAAGTACCGTTCACGATCAAGGTGATCGATTCCGATGTGGTGAATGCCATGGCCCTGCCGGGCGGGTTTTTCTACGTGAACTCGGGATTGATTTTAGCCGCGGATGAGGAAGCTGAGCTGGCCGGTGTGATGGCGCACGAAATCTCGCATGTGGCAGCATGCCATCTGGCGCGCGAGCAGACGCGAGGCACTCTGATGCAACTGGCCACCATTCCTCTGATCTTTGTGGGCGGCGGAATTGGCTACGGCGCATACGAAGCGGCGGGACCGGCGGCGATGCTGGGCTTTCTGAAATTCTCGCGCGGCTTCGAAGCGGAAGCGGATTACCTGGGCGTGGAGTATATGTACCGCGCCGGGTACGATCCCTCGGCCTTCGTTTCGTTCTTTGAAAAGATTCAAGCGATGGAGAAGAAGAAACCGGGGACGTTGGCGAAGACTTTCGATACGCATCCACAGACTCCGGACAGGATTGAGAAGACTCAGGAAGAAATCCGCAAGATTCTGCCGGCCAAGGCTGAGTACATTGTGACGACGTCGGAATTCGACGATGTGAAGGCGCGGCTGGCATCGATTGAAAACCGCCACAAGGTCCTCGATCAAAGGGACGAGAACAAGCCGAGTTTACGCCGTACCTCGACCAGCGGCGGCGACAATACGGGCAACACCAACCCGGATGACGATCGTCCGACATTGAAACGGCGGGATGATTCGTCGTCCAACTAAAAGGCTGTGCAGGTGAGCGAACCGGCGGCCCATGGCCGCCGGTTTTTTGTTTGGAATCCGCGAATTGCGCAGTCAAGTCACCAAGGACCGTGATCTTGATCACAGCAGTTTGTTCTGGAAGCGATTAAGGATAAGCTAGCCTTATAGCGTAGAACAGAGGAGCGGCTCTTTCATGCCAGAGGACACACTCACAATCACCGACAATCGAACCGGAAAGACCTACACAGTGCCGATTGAGGATGGCACGATCCGTGCGATGAGTCTGCGTCAAATAAAAACCAGCGCAGAAGATTTTGGACTGATGACCTACGACCCGGCGTTTATGAACACGGCATCCTGCCGCAGCAGCATCACCTATATCGACGGGGACCGAGGGATACTGCGTTACCGCGGATATCCGATCGAAGTTCTGGCGGAGCGCTGCACGTTTTTGGAAGTCGCCTATCTGCTGTTATTTGGGGAATTGCCCAACGAGTCTGAACTCAAGAACTGGGTCTATGACATTACGCACCACACCATGCTGCACGAGAGCACGAAGATGTTCATGGAAGGCTTTCGCTATGACGGTCATCCCATGGGAATGTTTGTCAGCACGGTGGCAGCGCTTTCTACTGTTTATCCGGACGCAAAGCATGTGCATGATCCCGCGAACCGGCTGCTGCAGATCAAGCGGTTGATCGGCAAAGTGCCTTCCATTGCAGCCATGTCCTACAGGCATAACGTGGGATTTCCCTACGTGTATCCGGACAACGATTTGAACTACGCCGAAAATTTCATGAACATGCTGTGGAAGATGGTGGAGCCGAAGTATGTGGCGAATCCAGCGATTGCGCGCGCACTCGACATTCTTTTCATACTGCATGCCGATCACGAACAGAACTGCGGCACCAATGCCATGCGTTCGGTGAGCAGTGCGCAAACGGATCCTTATCTTTCCATGGCGTCGGCAGCTTCCGCGTTGGCGGGACCATTGCATGGCGGGGCCAATGAAGAAGTGCTGAAAATGCTCGACGAGATTGGCTCGAAGGATAAAGTGCCCGCTTACATCAAGAAAAGCAAAGAAGGCGGGGTCAAGCTGATGGGATTCGGGCACCGCATTTACAAGAACTACGATCCCCGGGCGAAGATTATTCGCTGGTGCGCCGAGCAGGTATTCGAAGTTACGGGGCGCAATCCGAAACTTGAGATCGCATTGGAACTGGAGCGCATTGCGCTGGAGGATGAATATTTCGTGAAGCGCAAGCTTTATCCGAATGTCGATTTCTATTCGGGGATTATGTATCAGGCGATGGGATTCCGTCCGGAGATGTTCACCGTACTATTTGCGATTCCGCGCACAGCAGGGTGGCTGGCGCAGTGGCAAGAGATGATCACCGATCCGGAGCAGAAGATCGCACGTCCGCGGCAGATCTATACAGGGCATGAGGAGCGGGAGTTTGTGCCGATGGAGAAGAGAACGGGTACGGCAGTGACTGCACGTTGAGTCAAGCGTTCTGGCGAGGAAAAAGAAGCCGACTGGCCGTTAACCAAAATACAATTGCATCCGCTTATGCGGCCTGCTTGGTGGCGAGCGCAGCCCGATATTGACGTGTTTCTGCGGATGAAGTGATCACCTTCATTTCCTGCCAATCGTAGGGAAATTCTTTTCCACAATCGAGGCAAGCGACGTAGGTTCCGGTCAACGCCCCGGCCTGGGGGCGGCGCGCCTTACCACGAAGGGTGACTGGGAAACTGTAACGAGGATGTCTGCAGCCGAAAACCGCATCAATCAATCTTGCCATCATGTAGCACCTTCCACGCGACCTGATTCCTGGGAGCAAACTAGGGGAGGCTGCCTACGGAACTCTACTATAATCCTACCCTCAATCCCTTAGATTCAGAAATCGGTGAAATGGTTTCGAGTTCTGGGTTGGCGGTTCCCATTTCGGTACGGTAGGCTGGCCAACTTATTGTTGGAAGGGAGTTTAGACAAAACTCGGAAATTGCAGGCAAAAGCGAAAAGGCCTTGTTGCGAGACGAAGGCTTATGTGAGATTTAGAGCTTTCCGGATGGTCCCGCGCTCGTTCTGAATCTTTTCTTGCAGAAGCGTGATGGAGTAGATCAGTTGCTCAGGACGCGGTGGGCAGCCGGGAACGTAGATATCGACCGGTATGACCTGATTCACGCTCTGCACCAACGCGTAGTTGTTGAAAACGCCGCCGGAGGTGGCACAGGCTCCCATGGAAATAACCCACTTCGGTTCGGGCATCTGTTCCCAGAGTTGGCGGATGACGGGCGCCATTTTGTTGGAGACGCGGCCGGCGATGATCATGAGATCGCTCTGACGCGGCGAGGGACGAAAGACTTCTGCTCCGAAGCGTGCGATATCGAAGCGCGAGGCTCCCATCGACATCATTTCGATGGCGCAGCAGGCCAGACCGAAAGTCATCGGCCAGATGGAACCCTTTCGCATCCAGTTGACGGCGGAATCGAGAGTCGTGAGAACCACTCCCTCCGGCGTGGGATTACCGAAGGTCAAATCTTTGACGATCTTCTTGCCGTTTTCGAGGTCGACGTAGGGGCCGAAATTCAGTTCCGTGGGCATAGTTCTATTCTAAACCAGAGAGCAGTTTCAGCCCCTCAGGCTGCTTGCTTTCCGCACGGCCTTTTCCGCCGACTCGGGAAGTTGCACCGGCACGAAGTACTCTTCAGGATAAAGGTAGTCTTCCCCAGATTCGTCAATAACGCGAAGCTGGTGTAACTTTGCGGCCATCTTATCCGCTACCACTTGATATAGCTTTCTCAATTCGAGCGAGGCGGCATAGTCTTTGTTCTTGATGCAAGCGACGAATCGAGTTTCGTTTGGTTTCATTGGATTTCTAGAATGCGCTTGATCTTGACCTCTTTCGCACCGACCCCATGCGCCTCATACCAGTGCAACTCGGGCATAACACATCGTACCATCGCCGAACCTGATGGTGGCTGTTCCCTTGAGCTTTCTCCAGGTACGGCCGCCATAGAGTCTTCTTAGACGGCGCGCCTCGCGGATGGCTTTGCCGGAGGCGATTGTTTCAGTATCCAGAATCGTTCCTATGATCTCAAAAAACACGATTCGATTTTACTCTGCCCGTTAGTCTCGTCTCCCCCGCTCTTGACAATCCAATCCTTTGCGATAAGCTGACTGCGTCTTCCCCTCCTAGAAGTTCAGGCCCCGCTCGCATGTTTTGACGCCATTGCGCTCTGCGCTGCATGGGGGCGAAATTTATCAACCGGATCACGCCCCACAATCATCGAAGGAGATGTATATGAGTCCATTGCATTCGTTCAGCACCGGGATGGGCGCTGGGAAACGACGAAGCCACGTTCCTCCGATTCCTGCGGCGAATTTTCCTGTGCAGGCGTCGCGCGCCGTTACGCAGGTTGAACTGCCGCACTATCCCTTCCAGCCGCTGCCCACACCGAATGGTCCGTCTCCTTACCGATTTGATTTATCGCAGTTGCTCTCTGCCGCTGACGTAAACAAGATAAAAAATGCGGGGGTGATGGCGTTCCATACTGTGGGCGACACGGGGGACTATCGAGACTCCGGACCACAGGATCTGGTAGCCGCACTGATGACGCAAGACGCGCAAAGTTCTCCGGAGAATAGGCAGCCGGCGTTTTACTACCATCTGGGGGACGTGATTTATTTTGCCGGCGACATCGATAAATATGGCGCGTACTTCTACGATACCTACCAGAATTATCCGGCTTTTATCGTTTCGATTCCGGGCAATCATGACTGCCAGCCAGACGATCCACAGGACGGGCCGGTCGATCCCAACAAATTTCCGCTGGATGGCTGGATTCAGAATTTCATGTCGAAGAATCCTGCGCAGCTGGGCTCGTTGAAGACTGCGTCGAATCGAACCCAAATGGATTTGCCGAATGTGTATTGGACGTTTACTACTCCGTTCGCGACGATCCTGGGATTGTTTTCTAACGTGGGAGAAACGGAAGCGGAGATTCATCCGGATCAAATTGATTGGTTCAAGGGAGAGTTGGCGGCGGCGGATCCGAATCTAGCTTTGATTGTAACGATTCATCACCCGCCATTTTCTGGCGACGTTGAGCATTCGGGGAGCAGCGTAGCGGATCAGATTCTCTCCAGCAGCTTTCAGGCGACGAAACGATATCCCAATCTGATTCTGTCGGGGCACGTGCACAACTACCAGCGGTTCACAAGCGTGGTGCAGGGGCCGAAGGGAAAGCTGCAGATTCCTTACGTGGTGGCGGGTGCGGGCGGATACACGAACCTGGCGGCGCTGCATACGGTGAACGGCGGGCCTCCCAAGGTACCACTGA
The DNA here is from genome assembly GCA_963817305.1 of uncultured Acidobacteriaceae bacterium. Classification (GTDB taxonomy): domain Bacteria; phylum Acidobacteriota; class Terriglobia; order Terriglobales; family Acidobacteriaceae; genus Sulfotelmatobacter. Next base: position 497,332 of record CAWFOD010000017.1, read on the forward strand.
CGCTGGAAAATGGCCTGACTCTGGAGCAATACGACCAGAAAAACTTTGGATTCCTTCGCCTGGAAGTGAGCAAGAGCCAGATTGTAGGAAGTTACCGTTCCGCGCCTTACCCGAGCACCGGAACGCCTAGCGGAAGCTTGATTGATAGTTTTGTGATTGATCTGCGTAAGAATACGGTAACAACTTCAGGTTCAGGCAGTGCCGCGACCGCCATCGGCAGCGGCAAGACGGGGAAAAGATCGAAGCCTGTGAAACCTCCAATTAAGAAGCGCTGAATCCGCGCATTTCTGTCGAGCCGGTGAGAGGATGGCTTCCTTCGCAAGCCGGACGACATCAAAGACCCAGCGCGGAGCCTCCTCGTTATACTTAGTATGGTCCGAGGGTTCTGCGTAAGGAGCTGAACCAATGACCACTCGTCCACTCTTCGCCGCCCAAATTGTCTCAATCATCAGACAGACGGGAAGGATTACCCTCGCTCTCCTCGCGCTGTGCACGCTGGGACTGAGCCTGCACGCGAGTGCGCAAAAGTCTGCCTTAGTGACATTTGATCCTCCGGGCTCGATTGAAACCATTCCTAACAGCGTTAACCGATCTGGTGAGATAACGGGATATTACTCTGATGGCAAGATTTTCCGCGGCTTCCTGCGCTCGCGGCGTGGCAGGACCACCACTTTTCAATTTCCGCGGGCGACCGCTACTGTCGGGGCAAGCATCAACCGCGCTGGGACGATTACGGGATATTACTTTGAAGGAAATTTGGTAGGACACGGCTTTGTGCGCGCTCACGACGGCGCCTTGACCAGTTTCGATCCCGTTGGCTCGGTAGAGACCGAACCCGCAAGCATCAACGCCGATGGGGCGATTACGGGAAGTTACACTGACGCCGGCGGTGTCTCGCACGGGTTCCTGCGGGATCGCGACGGAGCCATCACAAGCTTCGATCCTCCGGGCTCGAATGGAACGTTCGCCACAAGCATCAGCTCAAGCGGAGAGATCACTGGATACTACGAGGAAGGCCCATTTCTGCAGCACGGATTTGTGCGCTCGCGGGACGGAGCGTACACCACGTTTGATCCGCCGGCGGCATTGGCCACCATGCCGTCGTCGATCAACCGTGAGGGCGTAGTCATAGGGTCTTTTTATAAGAGCGACCTGTTCGAGGTGCATGGCTTCGTAAGGAACCGCGACGGAAAGATCGTGGTCTTCAACGGTCCGGGGGCGGTTGGAACTTTTCCCGAGAGCATCAACGCTGCGGGAGTGATTACGGGAAGCTACATCGGCAACAGCGGGCAGCACGGTTTCATGAGGGAACCTGACGGCAAGTTATCCACCTTCGACCCTCCCGGGTCTACCGGCACCTTACCTACCAGCATCAATGCCGCCGGGGAAATTACGGGAAGCTACACCGACGCGAAAGGCGTTTCGCATGGCTTTCTGCGCACTCCTGAACGACACCGAGAACAAGACCAGCAAAGGGCCGAAGACGAGCAGCAAAATTAAGAAGGGATGTATCGGGCGCAGTAGCTAAATGCTGAGGACTACTTTTCCAAACATTTCACTCTTTTCCAGATACTCGTGGGCTGCGCGGATTTCGGCCAATGGGAAAACGCGATCGACGACTGGCTTCAGGCGTCCAGCAAAGATATGTTTTAGAACTTCGTGCAGTTCGGCCATGGTTCCCATGTACGAACCCAGGAGCGTGAGCTGCCGGGCGAATAGATGCCGCAGATCAATGTTGACGTTCGGGCCGGTGGTGGCACCGCAAGTGACCATGGTGCCGCTTGATTTGAGAGACTTGACGCTCTCGTCCCACGTAGCAGCGCCGACGTGTTCGACCACGATGTCGACGCCTTCCTTGTTGGTAATCTTGCGGACTTCTTCGGAAATCTTTTGCTGGTAATGGTTGATCCCGTAATCGGCGCCAAGTTCGCGGCCTTTCGCTAGTTTTGCGTCGTTGCCTGCGGTTGTGATAACGCGGCAGTGGAAGAATTTTGCAAGCTGGATGGCGGCGATGCCGACGCCGGAACTCGCCCCCAGGACGAGCACAGTCTGTCCGGGGCGAACGCCTGCGCGGCCGACGAGCATGTGCCACGCGGTGACAAATACCAGCGGCACGCTGGCCGCTTGAACGAAATCGAGCGAATCAGGAATTGGAATCACGCTGGCTGCAGGAACAGCGATGAGTTCGCAATTGCCGCCGTCAACGCCGTTTCCCAGCACAGTAAAGTCGCGGCATTGATTCTGCAGGCCTGCCAGGCACTTGGAGCAATGTCCGCAGAAGTGCATGGGAGCGATGAGCACGCGCTGTCCTGGCTTGAACCCAGCGACATACTCTCCGGCCTCGACGACCTCGCCGGCAATATCGCTACCAAGAATGTGCGGCAATTTGACGCCCGGCAGTCCCTTGCGCACCCAAATGTCGAGGTGATTGAGAGAGCAGGCGCGGACGCGAACTAATATTTGGTCCTCGCGCGGTTGAGGATCAGGGACATCCTCATAGGTCAAAACTTCCGGACCACCGAATTGATGAATGCGGACGGCTTTCATGAGTGTGTTCTCCCGTGCGGGCGATGGAGTAAGGATATTCTCCCGGCGCAGAAATTCCCAAACCTTCAACGCAGAGGATGCCGAGAAACGGTCGCAGAGCGCGCGGAGGCGCAAATTATTCGATGAAAAATCGTCTCTTTTACTGGAACCCCGGAGCGTGCTTGAGCAGTTAGACGACCCGGCGGGTTAAGATATTTTCAGGCTGATAATCTGGATGACCAAAAACTCCGCTCGCGCCATCTATTTTGTTATTGTTGTCGCTGTTGTGGCATTGGATCGCTGGACCAAGCATTTGGTGGCACAGCGCATCCGGCTTTACGCGCATATTCAGGTGATTCCAGGTTTTTTTCGCATCACACACACCGAGAATACCGGCGCTGCGTTTAGCCTTTTTGCCGACCCGACTGCTCCCTGGAAGACGGGATTGCTGATCGCATTTTCCGTGGTCGCGCTCATTGTGGTTTCTGTGCTGCTATGGAAGAACAATCATGCTCACATTGCCACCGGGGTGGGGCTGTCGCTGATTATGGGGGGAGCGTTAGGAAATTTGTGGGACCGGCTGGCGCGCGGCCGCGTAGTGGATTTTCTGCTGGTTTATGTCAAGCAGTATCAGTGGCCGGTTTTCAACCTGGCGGACAGCGCGATTGTGGTGGGAGCGGGGTTGCTGATCGTAGAGATTGTATTTTCGAAGTCGCATGGGCACGGGGAGCCGGTCCAAGGCTAGCTTCCGATCCTCAGCGGTGATGACAACGCCGAGGATCATATCTAGCAGAGCAGCGACTACAATTTTTTGCCGCCGCCATACTTTTAATGTATTCAGATTCGCCGCTTCCGTTTATTCTGTTCCGTCGCCTGTGTAAGTCGTGTTCCATCCTTATGTCTGCGAAATTTGCGCATGAGACCTCTCAAACGCTGGAAAAGCCGGACCCTTCTGTTCCTGGCAGTCGTCGGGCCCGGGATCATCACGGCAAACGTCGACAACGACGCGGGCGGCATCCTGACCTATTCGCAGGCCGGGGCCCAGTATGGATTTCTGCTGCTCTGGACGATGATCCCGATAACGCTGGCGCTGATTGTGGTACAGGAGATGAGCGCTCGCATGGGAGCGGTGACCGGCAAAGGGCTGAGCGATCTGATCCGCGAGGAATTCGGACTGCGCATCACCTTTCTGATGATGCTGGGAATTCTGATCATCAACTTCGGCAACGTGGTGACGGAGTTCATCGGCATCGCCACTAGCCTGGAATTATTCGGCCTCTCGCGCTATATCACGGTACCCATTTGCGCGGTGATCGTCTGGCTGATTGTGGTGAAAGGACAGTATAAGAGCGTCGAAAAGGTCTTCCTCGCGGCCTCGTTTTTCTACATCACTTACATTTTCGCCGGGGCGCTGGCGCATCCACTGTGGAAAGATGCGTCGATCGCTACGATTAAGCCGCCAGCTCTCAAAGCATTTCGCGATCAGGCTTACCTGTTCATGGTGATCGGCGTGGTGGGAACAACCATTGCACCCTGGATGCAGTTCTACCTCCAGTCCTCGATCGTGGAAAAAGGTGTCACTCGCCGCAACCTTAAAGCCTCGCGCTGGGATGTAATTACGGGCTGCATGTTTACCGATATCGTGGCGTGGTTCATCATTGTCGCCTGTGCCGCCACGCTCTATGTGCACGGAGTCCGCGACATTACTTATGCGGCCGATGCGGCGCAGGCCCTGAAGCCGTTGGCAGGGCAATACGCATACATTTTGTTCGCCGTGGGCTTATTCAACGCCTCGCTCTTTGCCGCTTCAATTTTGCCGCTTTCCACCGCGTACACGGTCTGCGAAGGATTGGGATTTGAATCCGGAGTGGACAAGAAATTCGGTGAGGCTCCATTTTTCTACTGGCTTTACACTCTGCTGATCGTTGCCGGCGGCATTTTGGTGCTTCTGATCCCCGGAGCGCAGCTGGTGAGAATCGTTCTCTGGTCACAGGTTTTGAACGGAGTTGTGTTGCCGTTTGTGTTGATCTTCATGCTGCTGCTGATCAACAAGAAAGAATTGATGGGCGAGTATGTGAACTCGCATCTGTTTAACGCTGTCGCGTGGGCGACAACTATCCTGATTGTGGGATTGTCTTTGGCGCTGGCGTGGGCTTCGGTCACCGGAAAAGTTGGTGGCTAGCCCACGAAATGAGATCTAGGGAAGCTTTCCGGCTGCCAGATCTTTTACTAAAGATGCATCCGCTTCGAGAAAATCGTAAGAGGGCAATGAGTCGGGAGCGGCCCACTGCAAATCGCGGAAGATGCGGTTTTCGATTTCGCCATCGTATTCCCGCACGATAAAAAATCTGAGTTCAACCGCGGCGCCATTTGGGTAAATGTGCTGCACGCGGGCGATCTCGTCGCCTACCTTGGCGTGAATTCCCAGTTCTTCTTCCAACTCCCGGCGCAGTGCGTCGCGAGGCTGCTCACCTTCCTCGATCTTTCCTCCCGGAAATTCCCACTTGAGCGGCATGGTTTGATGACGCGTGCGCTGGCAGACCAGCAGTTTGCCGTCTTTCTCGATTACCGCGGCTACGACCCTTTTCATAATTCTGCACAAGTCCCAGGCTACTGATATCGCGTGCTTACAAAGACAAAGAATTCAGCCGAAGGATTGTTCAAGCTTTTTGCCTACGAGTTCGGCGCAGTATTGGACAAGTTGCTGATCTTCGGCGCCGAACGCGGCTGCGAAGTGGCTATCGATGTCGAGTTCGCCGGCAACCTGATTCTTCACGAAAATCGGCACAACAATCTCTGACTTGGTCTCTAGTGAACAAGCGAGATAGCGTGAATCTTTGCTGACGTCGTCAACCACAATCGTCTTGCCGCTGGAAGCGGCCGCGCCACAGATGCCCTGGTTAAGCGGAATGCGGGTATGGGGAGTCATGGCTCCCACAAAACTTTCCAGTACCAGCACTCCGGGTTTGGTACCCGGTTCGAGTATGTAAAATCCAACCCAGTTATATTTCAACATGCGCTCGTGCAAAAGTTTGCAAATGCCCTGCATCAGGAATTTTGCAGTGGAGGACGCCTCCGTGAGCTTCGAGATTTCTTTGCGAACCTCATCCATTCTGGTTTGAGTGGGCATAACGAAAATCTTAACTCAGAGCGTAAGGCTCGCGTCCGTCGAAGATGAAACGCAGGTAATTTGACGGATTCCATCCGGTCGAGCAAATACTTCGGGATGAATCGCAAAGGCGAGCGCTTCGAGGCCATGGAGCAACGTTGGAGCCGGTGTATTGAGGTATTCATCCCTGATGCAATAAATATGGGAAGTGCGAGCCGCGCAAGTTCGCTGCCACCGGCGGTTGGCTACGATCTTCTCCAGCGGAACGCGATCGCCGGCGCCGCACCATGCGGCAATCAGAACGTCAGGATCCATGTGTGCGACTTCGTCGACCGCAATTTGTTTTCCCGGCACACCCAGGAATTCGCCTCCGGCTGCGTCGACGAGCTCTGCGACCCACGCTTGCGACGCGATCAGAGGCTTGCCCCATTCTTCGCAGAAGACCTTTGGACGAGGCAATGCGGCGGTACGTATTCGGAATTGCTCGATTTGTTTTTGCATGGCTTCGATCAGCGCTTTGCCGGGACCACTTGCATCGACGGCGCCCGCGATGACTGCTATGTCCATATAAATGTCGGCGAGGGTCTTTGGAGCAAAGCCCAGGAAACGGGTTCCAGATTTGAGGATTTCGACGACTGCTTTTTCCTGGTAGGGCACGGAGGCGATGACAAGGTCGGGATTGGCGGAAATAATCTGTTCCGAATTTGCCGTCCAGGAATCGGAAAGGACGACACATTGCCGGGAAACGATCTCCGGAACCACATCAGCACAGTATTTCGTGCATGCCACGACGCGGCCGAGTTCGCCGATCGCGGCGAGAATTACAGTTGCGCTCGGCTGCAGGCTGGCGATGCGGCGTGGCGAATGATTGGTCATGACAAAGTTATATCTGGCGCAAAGCGGCGGCAAGCGCGTCCATCGCCAACTGCGCGGCGTGAGTGGAGGCTTGAGGCAAGCCGCCAACGGCCTGGCTCACATCTTCGCGGTCCAGGTTGGCTGCATCGGCCAACGAGGCGCCGGCAAGCAGTTCGGTTAATGCTGAAGCACAGGCGATCGCAGCGACACATCCTTTGGCCTTGAAATTCGCCTGGGTGATTCGGCCATCGTTTACTTTCAGCGTTAGCCGCAGCATATCTCCGCAAGCAGGATTTTCGATATCCACCGTCGCGTCGGCGTCGGGAAGTTCTCCTGCGTTCCGCGGATTTTGAAAATGATCGAGTAACTGTGGGGAATACATGGGCAGCTCAATCGTAAAATGCAGAAGCCTTTGGCAATCTTAACTGCGCGACGCTGTTCCTTCGGGAAAATAAATCTTCCAACCACGTTCTTTCGCAGTAGTCTCCAGGTCCGGATTCGGGTTCACCGCGATGGCATGTTTTGCCATGGCTAGCATTTCTGCATCCCAGCGCGAATTGCCGAAGGCTACATCGATTTCTCTTTTTACTACTTCGCGAAGCGCCTCAGGTTTGCCGCTGCCAGAAGGCACGCGGAGCAGTCGATCCGTAGCGACTCCGCGATCGAGATGCACTTTAGCGGCAAGAATGTGGCTTTCGGGTATGCCGAAATATTTCATTCCAGCGCGAATTACCCATTCGTTCGAAGACGAAACTGCCCACACTTCGCACCCGGTTTCGCGCAGACGGCGCACCAGTTCGCGCATTTCGGGGAAGATCTGTTCGACGAAGAATTGATCGAAGAAGCGGGCCGCGGCAATCAGCAGGCTCTCCTCTGAAATGCCGCGGTGCATGGTGACCATTTCCCCGCACATTGCGGTTTCGTCGACCTCGCCACGTTTGTATGCGGCATACCGCTCTCGCATGGGACGATCGAGATCAGCGGAAACGATGTCGGCTTGCCTCAGTTCCCAATCGAAGAAGCGCTCGCCCAGGTCGCCCGACCAGAGCGTGCCATCACAATCGAATGCCGCGACTCGCGGTGAAAGTCGCAGAATTGAATCCAGGAAATCGTTTGTGAGCGGATGAAATGTTGGAGCCTCAGCGGCGTTCATCTATTGAACATAAATGGGTTGGTGAGAACAGCGCAACGGGAACAATAACATTGATGATTGCGGATTTCTGATTGATGATTGAAGAACAGATCCAGGGTCGAGTTAGCAATCCCAATCAGCAATCGCAATCAGCAATCAACAATTCTGGATGCGCTCCAGCAGCGCCGCGTAATCTTCCGGCGTATTGATATTGAGCACGATCAACGGGTCATCCACTGGCACATACTGAATATGCACCTGGTTGGCATGTTCGACATCGCGGGCCACCGACGTGGGCGGGACCTCGAGAAACTTTGTGATCATTTCGCGTCCGATTAGATAGGGATGGCCGTGCTTGCCAGAATATTCGGGCACCACGGCCCAAATGTTCTCTTTCGCGATCGAGAATGCGTGGCGGAGCATTTTGAGCGTGGCGGGATTTACTGGAGGGCGATCGACCAGCGTTACCATCGCCGCGTCGCGGCCGCGGTTGAGCGCTTCCTGCAAGCCAACTTGCAGCGAACTGAACTGGCCGCGAGCGGGGGCTTCGTTGACCACCAGCGAAGCGCCTTCGGCATAAACGACCGGCGCCAGCGGGCCCACGTTCTTTCCCACGACAACCAGAACAAAATCAGTCGCCGGCGACAGGGAGCGAATCGCCGCCGAGAGAAATGTCTCGCCGGACCTCGCCTCTTCGCTCATCTTTTCAGTTGCCGGAGGCCACGGAAGTAGAGCTTTGTCTCTGCCCATGCGCGACGAGTCTCCGGCGGCGAGGATTATACCGGCGAAGCTGGCAGCGATGGTCATGAGGTGAAGATAGCAGGAATGAGAGCAATTGTTGATTTTCGATTGCTGATTGTTGATTGAAAACCCTAAAGCGAGTTCAACGATGGATACGAAAAATTAATTAATCGAAGGTTGTCAATCTTCAATCAACAATCATCAATCAACAGTCGCCCTTGCGCTCATCGAGAGCTGCCGCAGCCGTGTTCTCAGGATTGCTCTCAGGGCTTTGCGAGACCCACTTCATATGAGGAAGGGAGGAGGTCGCGTGGCGCCGATTTGCAATCAGTTCGGCGGTGATGGCAACCGCAATCTCCTCGGGAGTCACAGCGCCAATATCCAGGCCGATCGGGGCGTGCACGCGATTGAACAAATGCGCAGGCAGGCCCTCCTGCTGCAGGGTTTTGAAAATTGCGATCACCTTTCGCCTGGAGCCGATCATGCCGACGTAACGGGCACGGGTCTGTACCGCCCAGCGCAGGATGCGCATGTCGTCGCGATGCCCGCGAGTGACGATCACAATGTAGGAAGTTTCGTTGGGATCAAACTTCTTTACGGCTTCATCGAATTCCAGCGCATGTACTTCGCGAGCATTGGGGAAGCGCTCTGTGGTGGCGTAGGAGGTGCGATCGTCGGTGACGATCAATTCGAAACCTGCATTTGCGGCGACCTGGCAAAGATTGACCGCAACGTGACCTGCACCGAAAACATAAAGTAACGCTGGAGGGAGGACGGGTTCGATGAAAACTTCGAGTGTGCCTCCGCACACCAGCCCGGTATCGTATTTCGGGTCCTGATTGAGATCGAATGTGAGGGTTCGCGGCTTCTCCGATTCCATGACTTCACGGGCAGCCTGCCAGACGTCGGCTTCCACGCAGCCTCCGCCGATAGTGCCGACGATCGAGCCATCGTCACGCACCAGCATTTTTGCGGTTCGGAAAGAAGGAATCGAGCCGCGCACGTTCACGATGGTAGCTACGGCTCCGCGGCGTCCTTCACGCCGCAGTTGCACGATGTGTTCGTAGATATCCATACGCGAATTAGATCGCAACTTGATTATCAGGCGGTTAACAGCAGGGAGTCAATTCGGAACGTTGCTGATGCGTCTAAGGCGTGCCGTAAAGTTGCTTGTAGACGCTGGCGTTGCGAAGGATGGCCTGGACGTATTCGCGCGTCTCGGTGAAGGGGATAGACTCGACGAATTCCTGCGGGTCGCGGTATTTTCCCTGGGCAAGCCAGTCGTCCACCCGATCGGAGCCTGCGTTGTAAGCGGCGAGGGCGTACTCGAAGGATCCGCCGAACTTGTCGACCATGCCGCGGAAATAGCGTGTGCCTAACTGCAAATTCACCGCGGGAGTGTACAACTGGCTGGCGTTATAGCGCCTCAACTTCACTTCTTTGGCCACGAGTTTGCCGGTCTTGGGCAGCAACTGCATCAGGCCGACCGCGTTGGCGCGCGAGACGGCGTTGGGATTGAATTCAGATTCCTGCCGGATCAGAGACGCGACCAGATAAGGATCGAGTTTATTGGCATCTGAATTTCGTTTTAGATCATTCCAATAAGGTTTTGGAAAAAGAGCTTCCCAATATTTTCTCGGTAGATCTGGAATGTCGAGAGCGAAGTAATTGGGAGCGGAGTGCTTCATGAATTCGATGGCGCGGTCGTAGTGCCCGGTTTCAACGTAAAGTTGGGCAGTCTCCGCGGGAGCCCAGCTACCGCCGTCGGTTGCGGCTGCAGCCTGCAGTTCGCGCACGGCAAAATCGACCAGGCCTCCATTGCCGAGAAGTTGTGCCTTTTGCACACGAAGTTCGTCGGTGGGCGGATCGGTCTCCGTTATTTTGTCGGAATTGTTGATGGGTGGTACGTGGTCGAGAATCGCGTATTGCGTAACTGCGGCCGCGTCATTCGTGGCAGGGAGATGCTTCATCCGTTCCCTGGCCAGCTCGGCGTAATAAAAGTTGCGATAGCGATCGGAAAGCTTTTGGTAGAAGGCGCGCGCCATTACGAATTGATTGTCTTCTTCGGCCAGACGGGCGCGCCAGTAGAGAGCCGCCGGGGTTTCCGCGCCCGAGGGATACATCGCAATCTGTTCCTCGAACGCCTTCTTGGCATCTTCGTTGCGTCCCTGGCGCAGAGTGAGCCACGCCGCTTTCCAGTGAACGTAGGAAGCGCGCGGACCATCGGGAAAGCGTTGCTGGGCTTCGCGGAAGGCATCGAGGGCCTGGTCGTACTCGTGATGCACCAGATGCAAGTTAGCGGCGGAGAGCAGGGCTTGCTCCAGCCAGGGGCTGGTGGCGTCGGCTTGGCGTAACTCGTCGACAGTTCGGTAGAAAGTATCGTTGTCGTTTGCCGCCCATGCGACCTGCCCAAGCAGATAAAGGCGCTGCGCGTTTAGTTCGCCGGAAACATTGCCCACGGAAGCGAGCACCTGCTTGGCATCGCGGTTCTTGCCACTGCGATGGAGAGCGTCTGCAAGGGCCAACTGCATGCGCGGCCGCTCTTCGGGTGTGGCCTGGTTTGCCAGAGTGCGATATTCGTCGGCCGCCTCCGCGTAGCGCTTGCGGCTGACCAATCCTTCAGCACGCGTTTTGAGCTGAGCGACGGTTGGAGGCGGGGAAGAGGGAAGCTTCTTCAGCTCGACATAGGCCGCATCGGCTTCGGTAGCGGCGGGCATGGTGTAGTAAATGTTCGCGAAGATCTCGGCCGCTTTTGCGTTGTCGCCGGACGCTGCATAGGCGCGGCCCAAGGCAAATTCCAGATCGGAGCGTATGGGGCGTCGAATGTTCTCCAATAGAGCGACGGCTTCTGCTGCCTGACCTTCAAGGAGAAGCGCATCGGCATAGCTCACATCGGCGTCGCGGACGAGCAGGGAATCAGGATGCGTTTTCCCGAAGTCTGCCAGAGTGGCGAGCGCCTCAGCTGTATGCCCGGTTTGCAGGTAGGAAATTCCGAGATAGTAGCCGACGTAGTCGCCCAGGTCTCCCGCATGAATCTTGGCGCGGCTCAGGGGATCAATCGCTTTGGCGTAGTCTTTATCGAGTACGTGGGCGTAGCCCAGCACGAGCCATGCCAAGGCCCCGGCATCTTCTTTGGCGTGTGCGCGGGCATAGGCTTGCACCCCCGCGTAAGCGGGCAGGGTGCGATCCTGAAGGAGTTGTTGCGCCATGGGGCGTAAGCTGGCGGATGCGACAAAGGCCTGGCGCATGCGGCGGACGCGGGGCGAAACGGTGCGCCGTCTACGCGCGTTGGCATAATGCCGTTTGGCTCCGCTAGCGGCAGGCTTTTTCGCGACCGGCGGCTTAGCCGTCGCAGGGGTTTTCGCGGTGTTGTGTTTCTCAGCGTGTTGCGTTGATTGAGCGGCCTTGGCGGAGGATTCCGTTCCCTGATCTTGTACAGAGCTGGACGCGAAAAACGGGGGCACATCGGCTGAGGCCAGCAGAGCGCCAAAGAAGCTGCAGAAAAGCGCAGCTGCGAAAATCCACCAGACCTTGGAGACTGATCGAACCACTTTTTACTTTTCGCGCAAATGCCAACTGCCAAAGAATGCTGAAAGTCTAACGCCGAAAATTCGGCCCCATGATGGAGAGATCATCCTCGGCCAGACTTCGCACCAACTCGTTCTGAAAATAATCCGCACTCGCAGCTACTGTGCTGCCATAACGCTTCTGAAATGTGCCGCGGCTCTTATCGATGTCTTCTTTCAGGCGATCATATAAATCTTTGTTGCGGCGGCCCTCGGCAACTTTAGCCTGGTTGTAGAGCTTGATTTCATCCACCAGCAGGCGGGCGAAGCGCTGGGCTTTGCGATGGGTATCGGCGTCTTCCGGCGAGAGTCCAGCCAGCGGGTCGGTGGCCGTGGCTGGCGCGGCCGCGGTGGCGGCGCGGGCTGAGGCTACCTCGACAACTTCCGCCGCAGGTTCCGGTTCGACAGGAACGCTGGCGGGAACATGTTTGGGAGCGTGGCTGGCGAAGGGGTCGGAATACGACGACACGGTCTGGACTGGCGGAGCCGCGTGCTCAACTCTGGGAGGCGCTTCGTATTCTTCTTTTGGCGCCGCATGCTGCTTGCGCAAAGAAACGACTTCCAGCCAGGCGCTGGTGGCGAGCACGAGCAATTCCAAAGCGTCGGAATCCAGTTGGCCACCGTCGCCGCCATCGGCATAAACCAGCGCTGCCACTTTGTCTTTGAGAGCGAGGGGTAGTACCAAGACCTGTTCGTTGGAGGGCCTGCCGAAGTGGTCGACAAATTGGCGGCCCATCTCCGCGACATTTCCTGGAGTTGCAACGCGATTCTGAAAAGTGTGTGCGGCCGGTCCGGCGCCGAGGTCGAGAGCGAAATCTTTCACGATTTCGTCGTCGCCAAAACCGCGGGCTTGCCAGCCAGACGCCGCCCCCGCTTTCACCACGAATAAAGCGATGCGGGAGCAGTACTCACTACCGGCGTCCAATAAACCGCGCAAAATTTCTTTTTGCGTGGTGCCTGCGTGGATCCTGGCGACGGAATGAACCAATGGCTTTGAGGACGCGGAAGCGGGTGCAGAAGTTTCGCTTGCCTGCCGTGGCAGCGCCTGCAACACCTGCTGCACAATTTGCGCCTGCAGGGCTGGAATGTGCGCCTGAAGCGCGTGTGAAACGGCGCTGGCGACGATCTCCTCAAGGTGGCCAGACTGCGCTTCGTCTTGTTTGTGATTCCGTTCCGCCATACTGGAAAACCGTTTGCTCAGGTGGGGATCATGCCTGTGGGACGACCCCGAAAACTCGCGGTTCTAACTGCTGATTATACGGCACTTGTGGGGCTGTCCCAGAGTACGTCGGGACGTGTTCGACCGCGTCATAGTCTCCTCACCGACTCTACCTCAAAATACGTTCCACAAGAAACCTGAAAGCGATTGGGCAAAGACGCGGGTTACCAAGTAGAATAACAGCTTGCCTTTCAGTATCGCGTTTCTTAATTTGTAGCCGCAAAATACTGCATCGTCGAGAGAATGGAAACCATCCAAAACAAACTAGAAGGGCCCGTCACCGATGAGTTAGCGCTGGTGCGAGCGGCCAAGCAGGGCGACGACTCGGCCTTCGAAGAGTTGGTTCGCAGGTACGACCGTAACGTTTTTCGCATTGCGCAACACATCACGCAAAACCGCGAGGACGCGGAAGATGTGGTGCAGGAGGCGTTTCTTAAGGCGTACGGGAATCTGCAGAAGTTCCAGGAGCAGTCGAAGTTTTATACCTGGCTGGTGCGCATCGCGGTGAACGAAGCGCTGATGAAATTGCGCCGGAAGAAGCCGGAGCGCACGGTTTCGCTGGATGAAGATATTAAGACGGAAGATGATTCTCTTCCGCGCGAGATAGCGGATTGGAGCCCCAATCCCGAGCAACAGTACACGCAGGCGGAACTGCGGGAGATTTTGAGCAAGACGATCCAGGGACTGCCCCCGGGGTTTCGGACCGTGTTTGTGTTGAGGGATGTGGAAGGACTTTCGACCGAGGAAACGGCGGCAGCGCTGGAATTGAGCGTTCCGGCGGTAAAGTCGAGGCTGCTGCGGGCACGCCTGCAGTTGCGCGAACGGTTGGGACGTTACTTTCAGAAACGCGAGAGTGGAGATGGCAACCAGTGAAATGCTCTGAATTTTTGCACGAGCTGACCAACTATTTGGACGGCGTGATCGACGAAAACACCAAGGTCGAGTTGGAGAACCATCTTTCCTGGTGCCATAACTGCTACGTGGTTTGTGACACGACCAAAAAGACCATTGAAATCTACCGCGACTCGCAATTGTACGAACTGCCCGAAGACCTGCGCACCCGTCTCCGTTCGGCGATTATGACCAAGTGCCAGCAGCACAAGAAACGCGGTCCGGAAAGCGTATAACAGCTTCGCGTTTTATCTTGAATTGACAGCAACCATCAAGACTGGGGTTCCATCGCATATAATAAGCGTCACGCCCCGGGGTGTTGTATGCGATCACGCCGAACTGGTCTTCTCGCTTCCCTGATTCTTTTCCTGACTTCCGCGTTATTCTGTCAATCGAACGATGCGGGAGGATCCCAGATCCCGCCGGCCGGTTCGTCGGCGCAACAGGCCGCTCATAGTGCGGCGCAGGAGCCCTCCACTCCGATACCTGCGAACGCTCCCCGGATTTCCAAGCAAACCCGATTAGAGATTATTCGCGTCTTCGAGACTCAACTGGTCTACGCGCGGACTGCGTTCCCGATGGGGACTAAGGGACTTGCGGTGAAAGATGGAGTGGTCTCCCCGAATGGCGTCGAGTTGGAGCAGGCGCTGAATCTATGGGGACCGGCGCTGAAACCCGGCGATCCGGCGCACATCTCGTTTGTGCAAATCAAGAACGATCACATCCGTTTCGAAATTAACGGCGGGCCGATACAGAGAAAAAAGTGGTACCAGCGTGTGCAGGTATATGGGGCCAACGGGCCGGTTGCGCAAACGGAAGCGATGCCGCAGACCAATGCACATGGTTCCTGCATTGATCTTTATTTCGACAAGTATGTTCCGGAGATGACTGCTGCGCAGGTGCGAACATTGCTTTACCCGGTGCTCGATTTCAATGCCAGGAACAAGGAACAGGCGTATCTCGACAGCGTACCTCCTAAAGTGAAGGACGCCATTCAGGCGCATCATGTGCTGGTGGGGATGAATCAGGAGATGGTGCTGCATGCGAAAGGCAAGCCGCCGAAAAAGGTTCGCGAGCGGGACGGGGAAACGCAGTATGAAGAGTGGATCTACGGGGAGGCGCCGGCGGATGTCGATTTCGTTCGCTTTGTAGGCGACGAAGTAGTCCGCGTCGAGACCATGAAAGTGGATGGGGAAAAAATTGTTCGCACGCAACGAGAAGTCATCCTGGACCATCCCGAAGAAAAAGAAGCGAAGCAAGAACCGCAAGCGCGTCCGGCGAACGCGCCCAGCCTGAAGCGTCCCGGCGAGGATTCACAACAGGGGCCAGGGGCGGATGACGGTTCTGCTCCTCGTCCAATCGTTCCTCCGCCGCCAGATTTGCCTTCCCCTCAGAGTGGGCCCGGGGACGTAATATCTGGGCGATAAAACACAGCGGAACGCCGACGGCTAATCTACTCCAGACACTATTTCATCGCCACCGCGGCGCTTACATCGGCAAATGAAAAAGCCAGAGAAATGTTCGAATACTCGCGCCCATCTACCTCTACGTAGGGATAGACAAAATAATTCAGCGGCTTGCCATCCTGCGGAGGGCTAAGGCGCAGGTCCCGGCCCATGCTGAACTGCAGGCGATTCACATCGTGGGAGCCAAAAAAATAGTCGCGTTTCTCCGGATGCTTCCAGGCCTCGGAAATGTCCACAGGAATCCAGCCTTTGCCGTCGATATAAAAATCCGACCAGCAATGGTAGCCGGCGATTTCAGCGGAGTGCTGACCGGGTGGAAGCGGGAAACCAATTTCGAAGCGGGCCGGAATGCCTTGAGAGCGGGCCATGGCAATGAACAGGGAATGGAAGTCGGTGCAATTGCCCTTTTTGGCGTCGCAGGCATAAAGCACATCACCGTGGCCCCATCCTGTGCCAGTTTTGTCGTAACGCATGGTGGTAAAGACGTAGTCGTAAATGGAACGGGCTTTGTCGAGCGCTTGAGTCTTTCCCTGGGTGACCTTCACCGCAAGATCAGCGGGCAGGCCGGTTACCGGGACAAGAACGTCGGGCCGCAAGTCTTGCTGCCGTTCGGTGGAGGAGAGTGAAACCGAAACCAGATGCGGCGCGTTCGGCCCGAGCGCGACACGCTCGTGGCGAGTCACGTCATACTCGATATCGAAGTGCAACTCGGGCTTCGCAGAATCAGTTTCGGCATAGTAAATCTGGTTGCCGTACTTCGATTCGCGCGTCTTTTTCAAGGGTAGATCGCCTTTTGCCGAGACGATCTTCACTTCCTGATAGGGGTCGGATTGGGCGGCGGGAATCCAAACTTTAACTTTTTCGCCAGCGGAAAGATTCTTGACCGTGAAGGCGTAATGAAATGTGAAGTGGCGGGAATCCTGGGCAGCGAGGGATAGAACGAGGACGAAACAAAGAGACGACAATACGCAAGCTTTGCGCAGCATAAGCGGCTTCCTCTCGTGTTCTCCACTGAGAACGGTCAACTGAGAACTCAACCTGATTGGAAACGACACACGAATGCCGTCAAGTGAAGCCGCGCTTGGGTATGCACATGACTTTAACGATGCCGGAAGTGGATTCGGCGATGCGACATTTTAGCAGAGGTGTGAACCGGCGTGTTTGAGCCCCCTTTGTCCGCGCTCGCCCCGTGGGCGTTCTTGCGAACTCTGCGATTAGGACGTCCTTAACGCTCTGATCGTGTTGAAAGCTTGAACCGCAGAGATCGCGGGGAAAACCCGCGGAGCACGCGGAGGAAAACTTCGGGTTGCTAGGGTCCCATCACCGATAGGTTCAGTTAGAATGCCAGCGTGACGGTTGCCATTCAATGTCGCGATCTGCGCAAGACTTACGACGGTAAGGTCGAAGCCGTGCGTGGACTTAACCTGCAGATCGAAACCGGGGAGTGCTTTGGGCTGCTCGGTCCGAACGGGGCGGGGAAGACGACCACTATCGAAATCCTCGAGGGGTTGCTGGAGCCGACTTCCGGAGAAGTCTCGATTTTCGGGCACAGCTGGCGCGAAGATGCGCGAGAGATGCGGGAGTGGCTGGGCATTTCGCTGCAGGAGACGCGATTATCGGAAAAGCTTTCGGTGCGTGAAACGGTCGAATTGTTTGCCAGCTTTTATCGTGAGCCGCGGTCGTCCGAGGAAGTGCTGGAGCAATTGCAACTGACGGAGAAGGCGGACGCTTGGGTAGGAAAACTTTCTGGAGGTCAGAGGCAGAGACTGGCAGTGGCGACGGCGCTGGTGTGCAATCCGAAGATTCTTTTCCTGGACGAACCCACCACGGGCCTCGATCCGCAGAGCCGGCGGCAGCTCTGGGACATTATTCGCGAATTTCAACGCAACGGCGGGACGGTTTTGCTGACCACGCATTACATGGATGAGGCGGAACGATTGTGCGATAGGCTGGCCATTGTTGACCATGGGCAGATCATTGCGGAGGGTTCACCCGCTAGTTTGATCGAGCGTCTCGGCGGTCATCATGTGGTGGAGTTTGCCGTCGGTTATAAGATGGCCGAAAATTCCGACGGAGCGGCGCTCGAGACCTGGCGAGCACTGCCCAGCGTGGAATCAGTCCACGAGGATGATGGCATGGTGGCGCTCAGCGTGAAGGAGCCTCATCTGACCATTCCGGCTTTGTTGGATGCGATTGGAAAGCAGGGCAGTGAATTGCAACATCTCACTACGCGGCAGGCGAGTTTGGAAGATGTATTCGTCCGGCTGACGGGAAGGCACTTGCGAGAAGAGTAGTACCAGCGGTTCGGTTCAATGGCCACAGCACAACAAATTCCGAAAGCAAACCAGCCTTTGGGGCGCCGCAAATTTCCAAAGCGCAACGGACGCTGGTCAGGGTACCTGCATCTTCTCGGCGCGCGAATGCTGGAATTGAAGCGCGAGCCTGAAGTCGTGTTCTGGGTGTTCGTGTTTCCGTTGTTGCTGGCGCTAGGCCTTGGAATTGCTTTTCGCAATAAACCTGCGGACGCTTCTTCCGTTGCGATTGTATCCGGTGCGGGGGCGGACGAAGCGCGGACATTGCTAGAAGGCTCTCCGCAACACGCGTCATTCAAGATCGATGTGCAGGATGAGCAGGCCGCCAGAAAAGGATTTCGATTGGGAAAATATGATCTGGTGATTGAGCCTGACGGCCACGGCGGGTTGCGATATCGATACGATCCGGCGCGTCCGGAAAGTGTACTGGCTAAAACGGAAGCGGATAATGCTTTGCAAACGGCCGCCGGCCGGAAGGATGTGGTGGCAACAAGTGTGGTCACTTCCTCGGAGCCGGGGTCACGCTACATCGATTTCCTGATTCCGGGATTACTTGGAATGAATTTGATGAACTCCGGAATGTGGGGCGTGGGATTTGCGCTGGTCGATATGCGGCAGCGCAAATTGTTGAAGCGCTTTGTGGGCACGCCCATGCGGCGCGGAGATTTTCTGCTGGCCCTGATGTCGAGCCGCCTGGTGCTGATGGTGATCGAAATCGGATTGCTGTTGACACTTGGCGTTCTGGTCTTTCACATGAAGGTGCTGGGGTCGATTTTTGCAATCGCAAGCACGTACTGAGCCAAGTAATAGGAACAGCAGAACATTACCAATTGCTGCTCCATCATCGCCTGCATGAGCTTGTGCTTGATCTTCCAGGCGGTGGTCTGGGTGACGCCAAGCCGGCGGCCCAACTCAATGCTGGAGATGCCGCCCTTGCTCTGAGTGAGGTGGTACATGGCGCGAAACCAAATGCACAGCGGCACCTTGGTTGCCGCGAAAATCGTTCCGGCGATCACGGATGTCTGCCGTCGACAGGCGGCACACTGGGTAAAGCGCCCGGGTCTTCACGAAGCTGTGATGCTCCCCTGCGCAAACCGGGCAGACAAAGCCGGATGGCCAGCGCCAGCGCATCACCGCCTCCCGGCACGCATCCTCGCGTTGGGAAGAACAGCAAACTGGGCCTCGCTGAGCCCCTTTTGAAATTGCACCTTGTTGCGCGCCATCGTTCAAACCCGCAGAAACAGCCGTATGTTCCTGTTTGTACCACCGACGGCTGAGCAGGGCACCCAGGAAAGTTTTATGATCCTATTCGAACCTAGTTGGGCCGCTGGCTAGCGCGTAGAGCAGCCGGGAAAGAAAAGAGATGAAGTGGGACCAACGGCTCGCTGCCCTTTTCGTCGTGTTGGCGCTCGCCGGGTGCGCCCCTGTGGCAGTCGGGCCGGGACAGACGCCGAACGCGCCTTATCAGCAAGCCGACCCGCGCGACACCAGCGGGATGCACTGACCACGGATCTCGACGCTAGGGCCGCCGCCGGTCTCAGGGTAGAGTTAGTTAGTACCTCCTGCCGCCGGACAAGCCATGCCCCCTGTCCGCCGTCTCACCGCGATCCTCGCCGCCGATGTGGCGGGTACTCGCGAGCCTGATGGGCGCGGATGAGGAGGGGACCCACGCGCGCCTTCAGGGACACCTGCGCGAGCTGATCGAGCCGAATATCGCCGAGCACCGCGGTCGGGTGGTCAAAGACACCGGCGCACGGTCTTCCGGCCGAGTTCCCCAGCGTGGTGGATGCCGTCCGGTGCGCGGTAGAGATGCAGCGGGGGATCGCCGCAGCCACGCAGGCATCCCGCCGGAGAAGCGGATCGAGTTTCGGATTGGGATCAACCTCGGGGACGTGATTGTCGAGCGAGATGACATCTACGGTGACGGCGTCAATATAGCCGCTAGGTTGGAGGCCTTGGCAGAACCAGGCGGCGTTTGCATCTCGCGAGTGGTTCGCGACCAGATCCGGGACAATTCCTCTACGCCTTCGAGGACAACGGCGAGCAGAGCGTCAAGAATATCGCACGGCCTGTGCGCGCCTTTGCGTTGCGCCCCGAAACCATCGCCGCAATGCCGATGCCGGATGCGGTGCCGATACGGGAGGTGCCGATCTCAGCACATCGGAGGCGCAGCATCGTCCCTCCAATCGCGGCGACGGTTGCAACAGTGCTCGCCATCGCCATGATTGCTTGGTGGGTGGGCTGCTCAAGGACAACTTCCACGGCCCCAGCGGTCAGCGCGGCAACCGCCACCACTTCGATCGGAGCGCCCCAAGCCGCCCACGCTCGTCGATTGTCGTGCTGCCCTTCGCCAATCTCAGCAACGACCCCGATCAGCAGTACTTCTGGTACGGAATTACCGAGGACCTCACCACTGATCTGTCGCGGATCGGAGGCATGTTCGTAATCTCGCGCGACAGCGCCTTCACCTAAAAGAATAGGCCAGTGAATGCCAAGCAGATCGCCCGCGAACTCGGTGTGCGCTATCTGCTGGAAGGGAGCGTCCAACGGTACGGCAACCACGCTCGCATCCCTTCGCGGCCACGCGGTACGACGATAGCATGACTGACTCCCGGCTGAGGCTAAGCCTTCCGACATCCCGTCAGATGATACACCGCCCGTCAGGTTGGGTAGGTTGGACAGGTTGGACACCGGCTCAGCGCCGATCCCGGCTGATGCCGAAACCATAGCTAGGCCGCTTCGATTATCGTGATCCGCAGGCGCGCATTCCCAGGCACCCCGTTAATCCTGGGGCGCGAGGGCCTATTGAGTATTTGAACAAGAAAATTGCTTGTAGTAGGCGCGCCGGTGGTTTGGAACAGACTCATCCGGAGGAAGCGTTCACTTGACCCATATGCTGATCGCGGTCACGGCGATGTTTCTGCAACAAACCTGCGGCTCGATCGCCCGGGCGCTGCCGGCGGTGCTTGCGCCGTTGATCATCGCAGAACTACATGCCAATGCCGCCTGGGTCGGGATCTATTTCTCGTTGACTGCCTTTGCCGGGCTGATCGGCCAGTTGGGAGCGGCGGGCTCGACGACATCCGGCATGCGCCATTCGCATGAGCCAGATCGCCCTGCTGTTTACAGGCGCCGGTTTGGCAGTGGCAGTCCTCGGTGGTGCCGTCGGCTTCGTTCTGTCGGCCTTGATTGGCAATGGCGTTGCCCTCGGTTGCAACCCCGGCCAGTTCCCAGTTGCTGGGGCGCTGGTCCGTCAGGCGCTACGCGCCATTTGCCTTCTCCATTGCCCAGTGCGCCATCCCGCAGGCATTCTGCTGACCGGCTATCTTGGCCCCTTTACGGCACAGTCGTTTGGCTGGCGTGACACGATGCTGGCGAGCGCGGCGCTGTGCTGGGCCGTCGCGCTGATGCTCCAGCCACTACGTGGCCGGCTCGATACTGAGTTATCGGCCAGGCATCCTGATCCGCCTGTCGGATTTGCGCACCACGATCACTGCAGTGCTGGCGGTCCGCTAGCTGCGCTCGTTGTCATTCGCCTGCTTTGCGTTCAACGGCACACAGGCCGTTTTTGTTGCCGATATTCGTCACCGACATGACCTCACAGGGCCATCCGCTGGTCGCAGCTGGATCGCTGTATTCGACCGTCATTGCGGTGGCGTTGCCGGGCCGCATTTTATGGGCCTGGGTGGGCGGCTTCTTTGTCGCGCCACACTTAAGTCGGCGGGTTGGCCTTCGGCATGGCTGTCAGCATTGGGCTGATTGGTGCGTTTACGCCTGATTGGCCGTTGCTGGCAATCGGCGCGGTGACAATGGTGGTCAGCGCCACGGCGTTGTCCTGGCACGGCATCATGCTGTCGGAAGCCGCGCGTCTGGCTGCTGGGACGAGTGGGCGCGGTTACCGGTGGGGTGCTGTCATTCGGCCAGATCGGTGCGCTGTCCAGTCCCGCGGTCTTCTCGTTGCTGCTCGGGCTGTCTGGTGGCTATAGTGCTGGTTGGGTGGTCTGCGCCGTGCCGGCCGTTCTGGTCGGCGTAAACATGTTCCGCCAAGGTAAGCCTGTGCAGCAGCGTAATGCGCTGTGACCTTCGTAACCGCTGTAGTGACAGCAAGTCCGGGATGGTTTATTTTGGCCTGGCCGCCGTCTTCTCCAAAAGCGTTTTGCCACGCCCTCTCGCCGCCTTCGGGTCAGTGCACCGGCCCGGGCGGGCGTTTTGCTTCGGGTGAGTTCGGCGACCGCATCCCTATCTGGCGCCAGACCGCTAGAGTTTGGTTAAGCTAACAAACCGGCGCAACAAATGCCTCCCGTCCGCCGCCTCACCGCGATCCTCGCCGCCGATATGGCGGGTACTCGCGCCTGATGGGAGCGGATGAGAGGGGACGCACGAACGTCTGAAATCGCATCTCGGGGAGCTAGTCAATCCGAAGATCGGGGGCGCACAGGGGTCGGGTCGTAAAGAACACCGGCGACGGCTTCTTGGCGGAATTCGCCAGTGCGGTGGACGCCGTGCGATGCGCTGTGGATGTCCAGCGCGGGATGGTCGATCGCGAGCCGGAGGTGCCCGAGGAGCGGCGGATAAAGTTCCGGGATCGGCGTCAACCTCGGCGACGTGATCGCTGAGGAGCACGACATCTTCGGTGACGGGGTGAACGTAGCGGCGCGACTGGAGGCGCTCGCCGATCCCGGCGGCATCTGCGTCAGTCGGGTCGTGCGCGATCAGGTGCGCGACCGGCTCGACTACCTTTTCGAGGATCTGGGCGAGCAAGAGGTGAAGAACATCGCCAGACCAGTGCGCGTCTATCGGGTTCGGGACCGTGCCGTCCCTGTCGGTCAGCCATTGCCGGACTCGCCCCAGCCATTACCTCTGCCCGACAAGCCCTCGGTCGCAGTGCTGCCCTTCACCAATATGAGCGGCGATCCCGAGCAGGAGTTCTTCGCCGACGGCATCTCAGAGGACATCATCACTGCGCTGTCGCGCTGTCCCTGGCTTTTGGTCATCGCGCGAAACTCGTCATTCACCTACAAGGGCCGAGCAGTCGATCTGAGCAGGTCGGGCATCAGCTCGGGGCGCTATGTGCTCGAAGGTAGCGTGCGGAGCGCCGCCGATCGCATCCGCATCACCGTTCAGCTGGTCGAGGCTGAAACCGGCAATCAACATCTGGGCCAATCGCTACGACCGGGCTGTTCCATCTCTCCAACAGGGGAGGTGGTTGAGGCAGGTCGTGACCGGCCACTTTGCCTACTATGCGGTCCCAACCAATAGCCGAGCCCTTTCGGCGTTCCGGCACCATGTGACCGACCTCGGCGACGCACGCTTCGACGGCGCAGTCAGAAAGACGGGTTCACGTGGGATCGCATGACAAGGTTGGTCGATGACTGGCTTTCCAGCCCGCGCATCCTTCATCCTTGGCCCGACGTGCGCTTTGACGTCAGAGCACCCCAGGTAGGAGCCGGATGCCTTAGTCGGGCGAGTTCGGATCTGTGCGGGGGGCGGCCAGTAATGGCCGTCCCTACCGCGATACGCTGAGCGATGTCCGCAAAGTCCTGGCCGTCGACGCCCGGCGCGCCCTTGTTGGAGCGGCACTGGGCATAGGCAT